>NZ_QJKD01000049.1 GCF_003201875.1 Hungatella effluvii | reverse complement strand
CTTTATTTTTCGAAACATACAGGAAAAAAGTAGTAAAGAGCGCATACTTCCCCTTACCCCAGCAAACATGCGCTTTCTCCTCTTTAAGCCACTTTCCTGAGTCTCATCTGCTTATTATGGAATTTATAGAGATTGTGACCGATAGAAACCAGAAATAACTCTAATCTTACCCAATCCAGTCCTCTTCTTACAATTCTCTTATACCACCGGTCGTATTTGATGATCCCAAATGTCCCTTCTGCCTGGATTGAGCGGTTCATGCGTAGCAGCGCTCCCTGGATACTCTGAAGATTATCCAATACCTCCTGATGCAGGGCACTTAATTCTGCATTAATCCGCACCGTCCTGTTTTTATCTGTCTTCTTACATGTTTCTGCATATGGGCAGCCACTGCAGTCCTCACAGGTATAGTATTCTTCCTGCCTCCCGTATTGATTTCCCTTCACTGGTTTCCGATAAGCAAAGTGAAATTTCCTTCCGTTTGGACAGATTAGGTATCCCTCTGGATCTGTTTCAAAATTTGCCGCCCGGAACGGATTTTCATGATACTTCTCATCCGTTGTCTCTTTCTTGTACATAGGGAATTTCATGAACTTTTCCATCCCATGCTCCTGACAGAACAGGTAGTTATTGAAGGAGCCATATCCTGCATCCGCTACCGGATATCTCGGATAAAAACCGTATAGCTCATGGAATTTTTCCATCAGAGGGACAAAGCAGTCCATATCGGAACGGTACTGCATGACATCTGCTACGGCAATGTATTCGTCAGCCACTCCAATCTGAATGTTATAGGCGGGAAGGAGCTGGTCATTTCCCATATAGTCCTTTTTCATCCGCATAAAGGCTGCATCATGATCGGTCTTCGCATAACTGTTTCGGTCAGGTCCGCATATCCGAATCTTTTCCACATATTCCGAAAGTTTTTCGATATATTCCTTTAAACGCTCGTAATAACGCTGCTCCTGGCTTTTCCGATGCCCCCGGCCGTGTACAAATGTGGTTTCATCGATATGGCAGAAGATTTCATACCTGGACAAAATGATCTCCAGGCTCTCCGGTGTGTATTCTGTATTTGTTTCGATTTTCAGCCCTGTGTATGCCAGCGTTTCGTTCATTTCTGTAAGCAGTGTGGTAATCTTATCGAACAGACGGTATCTCGATTTTTCCGTGGCTTTTTTCCAAACCCAGGTGTACTTGTTTGCGTTTGCCTCGAATTTTGAACCATCTATATACAAATGCTGCAAATCGATACCTTCCGCTTCCTGGATATAAGAAATGACTGCCTTAAAAATATCCTGTGCAGATTC
>NZ_QJKD01000048.1 GCF_003201875.1 Hungatella effluvii | reverse complement strand
TCTGTAACGCCGGAACTGCCGACAATAATCAGCAAGACTAATAACGTCATCAGGGTATACTATAAAGTAGATGAGACGCAGAAACTGAAATACAGCATCGAATACTATGTAACTGGAAATGACAAAGCGTTTGATAAGCTTGAGAACCAGGAAGTGCTGGTAGCTGATCCGGTAGTCAGTACAGTGGCAGACAGCAGTAAAGTGCCTGCCGGATATACGAGAGACCGTGTGTTGCCAGAACTGCCAACAACGATCAGCGAATCTAACAACGTTATCCGTATATATTATAAAGTAGACGAGATGCAGAAACTGAAATACAGTGTCGAGTATTACTTGAACGGAAATGACACAGCATTCGATAAGCTTGAGAACCAGGAAGTACTGGTAGCGGATCCGGTAGTTAAAGCAGTAGCGGACAGCAGTAAGGTACCGGCCGGCTATACAAGAGACCGTGTATCACCGTCGCTGCCTGTAACGATCAGTGAGACAGTTAACGTCATTAAGGTATACTACAGAGTAGATAAAACACAGAAACTGAAATACAGTGTTGAGTACTATGTAACTGGAAATGACACAGCATTTGATAAACTTGAGAACCAGGAAGTGTTGGTAGCGGATCCGGTAGTCAAAGCGGTAGCGGACAGCAGTAAAGTACCGGCTGGTTATACGAGAGATTATGTATCTCCGAAGCTTCCGACAGCGATCAGCAGTTCCAATAACATCATTAGGGTATACTACAAAGTAGACGAGACGCAGAAGCTGAAATACAGCGTCGAGTACTATGTAACTGGAAATGACACAGCATTCGATAAGCTTGAGAACCAGGAAGTACTGGTAGCGGATCCGGTAGTCAAAGCAGTAGCGGACAGCAGCAAGGTGCCGGCCGGCTATACAAGAGACAGCGTATTACCGGAGCTGCCGGCAACGATCAGCGAGACAGCTAACGTCATTAAGGTATACTATAGAGTAGATGAAACACAGAAGCTGAAATACAGCGTTGAGTACTATGTAACCGGAAATAATACAGCATTTGATAAAATTGAGAATCAGGAAGTGCTGGTAGCGGATCCGGTAGTCAAAGCAGTAGCGGACAGCAGTAAAGTACCAGCTGGTTATACAAGAGATTATGTATCTCCGAAGCTTCCAACAGCGATCAGCAGTTCCAATAACGTTATCAAGGTATACTACAAAGTAGACGAGACACAGAAGCTGAGATACAGTGTCGAGTACTATGTAACCGGAAATGACACAGCATTCGATAAGCTTGAGAACCAGGAAGTACTGGTAGCGGATCCGGTAGTCAAAGCAGTAACAGACAGCAGCAAGGTGCCGGCTGGCTATACAAGAGACAGCGTATTACCGGAGCTGCCGACAACGATCAGTGAGACAGCTAACGTCATTAAGGTATACTACAGAGTAGATGAAACACAGAAGCTGAAATACAGCGTTGAGTACTATGTAACTGGAAATAATACAGCATTTGACAAGCTTGAGAACCAGGAAGTGTTAGTAGC
>NZ_QJKD01000047.1 GCF_003201875.1 Hungatella effluvii | reverse complement strand
CGTGCGTACCGTTCGGTACACGGCGGTTTCAACAGTTGACGTGCACAGACTGATAAGCTGTGGCTAAATCATAAAAGCCACTGCTTATCAGTCTTTCTTTTGTCATTGCCATATTTACCGCTACCGTTTGCGTGGTAAACCAATATCCTCTCCGGCTGTTTCCTGCCTGCCATGCCAAATCTTCCGGCACTCCCATTTTCCGCAGGTTCTTCACCTTGGTTCTCGGTTTCTTCCATTGTTTCCATATACACATTCGGATTCTGTGGTATAGCCACTTATTGAGTTCTTCTATTCGGTTCTTTATTTCCGCAATTCCGTAATAATTCAGCCAGCCATACATATACACTTTTATCTTTGCTAATGCAGGGCGTATGCTCTGAACAGACCTTCGGGAACTAAGTTCTTTCAGCTTTGACTTCATTTTCTTCCATGACTTTCCATGAACCCGGACATATATGCCCTTTCCGTTCTTTCCCAATGTAAAGCCAGGGAATTTAAAAGTTCGGATTGCAAACACGCTGACTACACGGCTTTTCTCCTGGTTCACTTTCAATTTCAGCAACCCTTCCAGATATTTCGTGCTCGTCTCCAGCAGTCTCCTGGCAGCTCTCTCGCTTTTCGCCAGCAGCACGATGTCGTCCGCGTAACGGACAAATACAACTCCACGCTTCTGATACTCCTGATCAAACTCATTCAGATAGATGTTTGCCAGCAGGGGGGAAAGATTTCCTCCTTGCGGCGAACCTTCTTCTGTTTCCATGACTACTCCGTTTTCCATCACGCCACTCTTTAAGTACCTCTTAATCCACTGGATTACCCTTTCGTCCCTCACATTTCTGCGCAGGATATTCAGGAGTATCTCATGGTTCAGGGTATCAAAGTATTTCGACAAGTCCAATGCTGCCGCATGGATATATCCCTGCTCTGCATACTCTTTCACCTTCTGAATGGCATCTTTCGCGCTTCTTCCCGGGCGATAACCGTAACTGTTCTCCGAGAACAACGGCTCGTAGACCGGTGTAAGGCGCTGTGTTATGGCTTGTTGGAAAATGCGGTCTTTTACGGTTGGAATACCCAGCTTTCGTATTCCACCGTCTGGCTTGGGAATCTCCACTCGTCTTACCGGGTCGGGGGTGTACTTTCCCCTTCTGATTCTCTCGATAAGTTCTTTCTGGTTTTCCCTCAGGTATGCGCCTGTTTCCTCCACGGTAATCCCGTCGATTCCTGGCGCTCCCTTGTTTGCCTTTACTCTCTTAATAGCTCTGTTGAGGTTGCCCTTCTCCAGTATCTCCTCCAAGAGTTCCGGCTGTGCACTGTCCCTTTCCTTCCATATCCGGCGGAAAGAACGGTGCGCTCTCACATACCCTTCACGTTCCGCGCTATCTCTTTGCGAGCAGCTGTCTTTGTTTTCTGTACCCAAAGTTCTTTCCTCCTTTCCCAGTTGTACTAAAGACTCCTGTTGATTCGGTCCTTCATCTCTCGACTACTACGACCTCGGCTGACTTCTGTACGTTCAGCACTATCTTTCGATAATGGTTATCCCTTTCAGGACATTCCG
>NZ_QJKD01000046.1 GCF_003201875.1 Hungatella effluvii | reverse complement strand
TGTCAATCATTTTTGAAAATGTCCTTAAAAAGTTTAATGATGAGCACCGGTTCTGCCGGTGCTTATTCTAATGATAAACTTATATTTGGGTATTACAACTAAGCCTCTTTCAATAAGAAGCTGTTTTTTAAATCATAAAGTATCATATTACGCCTATGCGGGCACTCCGTTCGGAAAATAATCATAAGGGACATGTTTCAGAAATGTGCTGTCCCTCCATGGATGTTTCGGAGACGGTATGTTTCGTTTTCTGGGTTTCTCTGTCATTTCTTTGAAGTCAAAGTTTTTAGAGGTTTGTTCATGCAGCGGAATCTCATCCAAAGCATAGACCCGGTCCTTTGTACTAAACAGGAGTTCTCCTGTAAAGGTCTCTATCACCAGCCCTTTTACTCCCTTGTGATAATGAACCTGCAGCCCGTTCGAATCCATGGTTTTATAATACTTGTTTTGATACTTGATGCAGTGTCCGTTATCCACCCTTCGTGGGGTCAGTATAGCCAGAGTCTGGTTGATTATATCAGAATCCGGTTGCATTACGAAGACAGATTTGCTATGATGGACGGGAAGCGCAAATCTTGCGTTGTATTCTTTTATGTAGGAGTTCAAGAATACATTTGCTTCGTCTATGGTGGTGATGCCTTTCAGCCGTAATTCGGCTGGAAGGCGTGACTGTAAGGTCTGGAAAAGCCGTTCCACCCGTCCTTTGGCCTGGGCCACACTGGTTGTCCTGATTTCAATCCCCAACTGTTTACATGCATAACTGAATTGTGTGAAGGTATCCTTGCCGATTTCCTTCATTTTTTTGTTTTTATACTCAAAAACAGTACGGTTATCCGTATAGAACATGTTTGGAATGCCATAATTGATAAGGATCTGGTGCAGGACATGGTAATACCCATTCAGAGTCTCCTGATGGTCGAAATAAGCTCCTACAATCCTGCCAGTGCAGTCATCAATGGCAACATGAAGCTGAGACTTGCAGCCGCCAAACCAAAGATGCAGAGAAGCATCCATCTGGAGCATTTCGCCCAGAAAAGCGCAGCGGGGTCTCCGGGAATGTGCCTCGGAGAGATTAACAATACTGGCTTCAATGAGGGCCTTTTCCTTTTTTGTCTTTGCCGCCTTGTGTATATCCTGCAGAAGTTTATTCATCTGCTTGCGTGTACGCCGGTTCGCCCTGGGAGAGAGGACGAATTCGTTGTAGAGAATCTTACGCAGGGAGGAAGGGGAAATACGGATGGAGTCATTGCGTAAAAGCAGCTCACAGCAGTGAGTGAAGTTAGTATCCCAGTACTTGCGGTTATAAAGGGATACAATTTCCTGCTTAAACTCTTCTGAGAATGCATGGGCTGGCCTGCGTCCGGTATTACCATGAAGGAAGCCGGCTTTGCCTTTTGTACGATAGGTAATTAACAGGCGGCTGACATGTCTCGCGGTGCAGCCAATCTTTACAGCGGCAGTATTCTTTGTTATATGTCCGTCCGCTGCTCGTTTAATAATCTCGAATTTCTCTAGTGCGTTCATTGATAATGATACCTTTCTCATAGCAAGTCTCCTCATTCTGTCTTATAGTCATGAGGGATAAGTATACCACATCATGCATTAGGCTGGGACATAATTACGTGTGGTATATAAGGACATTATCATAAATCAGTCATA
>NZ_QJKD01000045.1 GCF_003201875.1 Hungatella effluvii | reverse complement strand
CCAATGTCAGTTAGTTAATATCAGGTAAAGGGATGCATATTCCAGAAAATGAAAATCTGACACTCGAAATGGTGGTACTTATGAGGGGAGGGATCGGCTTTAGCCCATAGGATAAACTTTAGGGCTTTTTACGGGTATGACAAACAAGCAGATTTACATCTGCTTCAAAAAAGGGTAAAATAGTTATCGGTGAAACTGTTTATGCTGCACGGTATAGGAAATATCGCGGTTTTCGGAAATGTGCTGTTTTCAATCGGGGATATTGGCGTTCATTTCGAAGCGGGATCATTTCCCGGCAGAGCAGGGACATCACATCTAAAGAGTCTTTCTCTGTGGTCAGACGGAGAAAGACTCTGCAAATATGGGCAGCCATGCTAAAATTTACTTTGTATTCGTATTTTGTGTTCCCCTTTTTTATAATTGTATGGTTGATAAGAACCTCCGTTATGTTGTATGCGATTAGTTTTGCCCATATTTCCTGTTTGATGCATTCTGGTCTGTAGGTATGAAAGTTACTCAGCCCAATGGTATATTTCAGCTTACGGAAGGAACCCTCGATGGCCCATCTGGCATGATATAGAAGCTTTATGCGCTCAGAGGGAAATTCCTCTGCCTGCAGATTGGTCACAAGACACTCATAAGAACCGTCCGATATAGGAAACCTTACAATCCGGAATGACAGGTCATAAGTGTCCAGAGAACCGTATGCGACGTAGTCGAAAGAAGCGGCAGCATCCACAAAGCGCTTGTAAAAGCCCTCTTTGACAGGGATTGTCTTTTTATGACTGCGAACCAGAGTGACATTTACCTGAATATCAAAGGAATCTGCATCCGGAAAATCAAAATTTGCGACAAGCCCTTTGGAATAGATGTCTTTGGTACGGAATAAAAAATACTGGTTCTTTTCGGTGACATGAGCCATGTTGTTATAAGAGCAATAGCCCCTGTCACCGATAAAGACATCCCTGGTGTCAGGCAGTGGGACGTGTCGGTCCACCATGTCACAGAAAGCCCGGAATTCATCTTTTTGGTGAACCGGCTGGATCAGGGCATCTGTATAAGTATGCCTCTGCAGGTCATATAAGGCATTCAGATGCATACTATAAAACCCTTTGTCTGAATGTCCTTCAGAAACAAAGTATTCCGGAGTGGAAAAAGAAGGTTTGCTGAAAAAAGTAAAGGTGGAACCGTCGGCAGCAAGGAAACGACAGGAAGAGTTTTTTTCCATGGCGAGGACAGAAGAATTGAACTGATGGAAAACAGCTTCCAGAGCATCCGGTTTTAGTTTTACCCGCTGCTGGTTATAAGCAGAGGCGGAAGGAGCGTTTGGATCCATGTCAAAAAAATCGAGAAGTTCCAGTCTGGTGCTGGAAGAACCGCAGGAGACCATGAAAGAAATGAGATTAGCAGCCCCCATCTTTCTGTTGCGGGTGAGATCCTTACCAGGATCAACAACATAAAGCGAAATATTGGATGCAATATGGTTGACGGAATCCGAAAAAACAGCTTTGACAGATTCATGTGACATAAATGAGTACCTCCTTGAATTGAAAAGACTATACTTCCAATTCAAGGGCCGCTTTCGCTACTTCAAAAAAACAATCAGCAGCGAAAGCGGCCGCACATTTTTGAATGTTTGTCAATCCCTTTTAGGGATTTTTTAAAAAAATTGGTTAGACCCCAATAGGGAATCTAACCTTGTAATTTAACTAAATGACATTG
>NZ_QJKD01000044.1 GCF_003201875.1 Hungatella effluvii | reverse complement strand
TCTTTGACACATGAATGAACGTATAAGTGCCACAACCCCTTTGAAATACTGGGCTTGTGGCACTTTGTACTCTCTTCACGAAATATAGTAATGTTTTATCTGTTCTTACTTTTTTTCTGGATTTCTTTCATCTTGCGTTTTGTTAAAAACTGGTAGTCTGTCCGGAAGCCACATGCCTCATGTAGCTCGTCCGTTATTTTCTGTCGTTCATATACCGGCATAAAGCCCTGTTCTTCTATATCAGCAAAACGTATGTCCTTCAGTGCTTGGAGCAGCTGTTCGGTGGTATATGTGCCCTTCAGGGAGCGCTGCAGCAGCCTGAAATGCAATAACCCAAGAAAGCATGTGAGGAAGTGGGCTTTTATGCGGTCCTCACGGGAAAGGTAGGCCGGTCTTGCCTCAAAATCTGTTTTCATGGTCCTGAAGCAGTCCTCGATCTGCCATCTGCCTTCGCTGACTTTCAGGATATCTGTCACATCATCATCCAGGAGGTCTGTACAGATGGCATAAACGCCGTCATATTTTTCCTCTTCGGCAATCTTTTCTTGGTCAAGGAAGTAATGTACCTTTGCCTTTTCCCCTTCTTCCGTCACTGCAATCCTGTTTACAAACCTTGCCGGGTCATTTGGGTTTTTCCGCTGCCTTTTTAAAGCGCCATCAGCAACCATCTTTTCAGCACGGACAACCTGTTCCCCACGGACCGCTTTTTGGTATGCCGCATATTTAGGGGAATACGTAATGATCAGCCTTTGGTGGAGTTTTTTCGTTGTGTACGGCTCATCTTTATAAAAAAGGTTCTGCCGGTCATCCTCTGTCAGCTGTGTGATATCCACTGGCGCGTCATCAGACAGGCGTTTAAAACCTTTCATATCCAGAGCCCATTCACGATCCTCAGCCGGAAGCTTTTTGATGGACTGCGTGACAATGAATGACCGCTGTCCTAAATGATTCAATACCCTGTTGTCTTCTGAGGCGAGTCCAGCATCGCTGCAATAGATGAATTTCTCGCACCCGAACTGCTGGAGGATTTGAGATTCCAAGGGCTTCAGGGATTTCTGCTCATTCTGGTTGCCGGGGAAAAGCGAGAAGGCTAACGGGATCCCGTCCCCGTCGGTGAAAAGCCCCATCTGGATAATCGGATTGGGTCTGTGCTCCTTGCTTTTCCCATACCTCCGGTCCCCGTCTTCCTGCTCAATCTCGAAATAGTAGTTTGAGCAGTCATAATAAAGGATCCTGTCGTTTCTGCCGCCTAGAAAAAAACTGTTTTTAAATACTTCCGCCTGGATAAAGTCAAGCTCTTTGGCGAGGACAGAAAGTGCACGGTATACGTCATGAAGTTCATAAGCCGGTGCCTCCAGAAACTGTTTTGCAGCCCTGAAGGAGGACCTTTTGCTGGAAGGGTCCAAGACTCTGGTATAAACCAGATCGGAAAGGATGGCGTTTAAGTCATACTCAAACTTGTAACGGCCCTTGATCTTCCTGCAAACGGAATCCATCTTAAGTTTATAGTAAACAGACTGGAGGAAGAGGTAGCCGCCGCCAAAAAGCTTTTGCTTGTTGTAATCCATAGGCCTATTCGGATGGAATGGGACCATGACAGCCGCCCCCTCAGTCTCGCTCTTGTATTTCAGGGTTTCAAGGCGTGCTTCTTCATTAGCCCATGCCATAACACCAGCCCGGTCGGTGCCGAGACGTCTTGAGAGCTCGGCCAGAGTGCCAAGCTTGCGTATGGTCTTAGAAGTGCTTTTTCCTTGGGCATTCGTATAGGATTTGGTAATGTAAAAGGATTCTGAGTTTTTTGATCTGGATGTAGTAACCCGCATAAATAATCACCTCAACACCATTATAGCA
>NZ_QJKD01000043.1 GCF_003201875.1 Hungatella effluvii | reverse complement strand
ATCCCGTCTTTGACAGTAAAAAAATTCAAACACCGCTGGAAGCCCTATTCTATAAGGGTTTCACAGCGGTGTTGCTTTGTTTTTAAGTATAGTCTTTTTTCCCTTTTAGGGAACGGTTGAAAGTTTTTATTACACTTGTCCACAGGAGCTAATGCATCTTCCTGTTTGCATGAGGACTGGTCTCACCTTTGCTTACTGAGTTTTTCAATGGTTTTCATCCGGCTTTTCGTGAGGAATTCATAGTCAGTAGCAAAACCAAGGAGTTCATGCAGCCGATCTGTCAGAGCTGTTACTTCATAAACCGGCATGAACCCCTGCCCTTGGATATCTGCAAACTGAAACGATCTTAACGTGTCTAAGATTTCACAGCAGGTGTATGTTCCACCCAGCTTTTTTTCTAATAAGCGGTAGAATAAAAGCGATAGAAAACAAATCAGAAAGTGAGCCTGTATGCGGTCTTCCCTACGGACGTAGACGGGCCTTGCTTCAAAATCTGTCTTCATAATCCGGAAACATGCCTCTATCTGCCATCTTCCTTCACTTACTTTTAAGAGGTCAGCTGGATTATCATCAAAAAGGTCGGTGCAGACTGCATAGAGACCGTCATACCGTTCTTCCTCCGCTATTTTTGATTTATCTAAAAAGTACAGGATATCTGCTTTTTCGCCGTCCTTTGTAACCGCCGCCTTATCAATAAAACGTGCCGGGTCATTGGGATTTTTGCTTGTTTTTTTATGGTTTCCGTCTTTTAGCATATGAAGCGCACGTTCTACCTGCTTTGTACGGATTTCTTTCTGGTACGCTGCATATTTAGGGGAGTAGGTAATGAGCAGGCGGTTCTCAAGTTTTTTTGTACTGTAGGGTTCTTCTTTGTAAAACAATTCATCATAGTCATTCTCATCCAGTTGCTCTAAATCCACCAGCCTGTTGTCAGACAGTCTCCGGAATCCTTTTCTGTTAAGCGCAGCTTCCCGGTACTCTGCCCCCAGCTTTTTAATGGACTGTGTCACGATATAAGCCCGGTTTCCCGTGTGGTTCAGCAGACGGTTATTCTCTGAACCAAGTCCGGAATCAGAACAGAAGATGAATTTCTCGCAGCCAAACTCCTCGATGACTTTCTGCTCTAAAGGTTTCAGGGATGTTTGCTCATTCTGGTTGCCGGGAAACGTGGAAAAGGCCAGCGGTATTCCGTCCCCATCGGTAAATAATCCCATCTGTATAATCGGATTAGGCCGGTGCTCCTTGCTTTTCCCGTATTTTTTGTCTCCTTCTTCCTGTTCAATCTCAAAATAGTAGTTTGTGCAGTCGTAGTAGAGGATATGGTCATTCCGGTTTATGACGGCTTTTGAGTTCTTATACACTTCTGACTGAATCAGGTCACATTCCGAAGCCAGGACACTTAAGGCCCTATAGATATCGTGTTGCTCGTAGGTTGGAGGCTCTAAAAATTTTTTTGCCGCCGCGTAAGAAGAACGTTTACTGCCCGGTTCCAGAACCCTTGTATAAATCAAATCAGAAAGTATGGCGTTTAAATCGTATTCGTAATGATGGCTGTTGCGGATCTTTCTACAGATCCGGTCCATGCCCAGTTCGTAATAAACCATTTGCAGGAAAAGATAACCGCCGTCAAAACATCTTCGTTCTCCATGCGGAATCTTACGGTTGGGATGGAACACAACGGGAATGGAGAGGTTTTCCTTTTCCAACTCATATTTCTCTGTTTCTATACGGGCCTGTTCTTTTGCCCAGGCCATGACATCATCCCGTGTAGGTCCGTGTTCCACTAATAATTCATTCAATGTTCCAAGCTTGCGGATGGTTCTGGACGTAGATTTTCCGTTGCCATCTATAAAGGACTGCTTGATGTAAAA
>NZ_QJKD01000042.1 GCF_003201875.1 Hungatella effluvii | reverse complement strand
GTTCAGAGGCTAACTTGTAAAGAAAGAACTCATGGTGTAGACTGGAAGCAGTCGAAGCCATGAGTTCTTTCTTCTATCCGAATACTGCGGATACTTTATCATATAGGTTACCATCTTCTTGGCGCATCAAAAACAGCACGCTCATGCTATTACAGAGAAAATCAAGACTTTTGATACTCCGGAATGACATAGCCTGGTTCTGTTTTCGTTTTATGAATCTTAGCAGCCGTTCGGCCAGGTTATTCGTTGTAGGAACCCTGCTGTCATGCAGGAACAACAGGTGTGCATCCCGGTAGACGTTCATCCTCGCTGCCAGATTGAATCCATCTCTGTAGTAGTCGCTGCACGGAATATCCTCGTATTCACTCGAGGCTGTTTTCAGGACCTGATCATATCTGGTCTCATATTCGTGGATTTTTACGGAATCTCGTTCTTCACCTGTTTCCACTCCGTTTACATAGTGGACCATTTCTTGAAGCAGGGAATGCATGTCTTTATTCCACGTTCGCTCCGGTTCGTTTTCTATGCTGCCTTTCAGATAGCGCAGCACATGTGCCAGGCATTCCTGATGTGCAGAGCCGTACTTGTAGAAGGTTTTCTCATGGTCGTGGATCAAAATCCCCTGATAGTCCTCTACGGGCGTTCCTGCAACACCCGCATGCCCTTTGGCTTCACGGGCATAGTATAGAGCTGGCCCGTCTGGTGCTGCGCAGATAAACACATACGCACTCTGCCCATTTACACGGGCATTGGTACAGTCTGTATGTATGACCGGAGAAAGGAACATCTCTGAAACAGCAGACTTTCGCAGTGCTTCGCTTTTTTCAGAGAATTCTTTACTGAGCTTACTGATCATTCCTTTTGAAATATCCAGTTTCCCGTCGGTCAGGTTTTTAAGGAAATCCCGACATTTATCGATAGAAACGCAGCAATCGTTATTCAGCAGAAACAGGAAGGCTCTGACGGAAGAACCGTAGTTGACATCATCGACTACACCGTCCGGAAACTCTGCGTGGTAGAGTTCTTCTGTCTTTATGTCACGATATACATCTGCTTTGTATTCGATTACATTTAAACATACCTGTACATTGACCAGTTGTTTTGTGACAGTCTTCCTGGTCTTTTTGAAATCAGGATCATCAAGGATTTCTTGTGATGGCTGGAGCAATACTGTCTGATTGGGGGTCTGCTTTTTTCGGCTGTGGCCTGGATGCCCTGGCTGTGCACCAGGCTTTCTGCCACTTGCTTCCCGATTATTGGGAATCTTCTTTTTCCTGATAGTCTGAGCAGAAGAAGGCAAAGAGGAATTTTGGAAATCTTTGTTAATCTGAGCAATCAGCTTTTGATTCTTTCCTTTTTCTTCTTCCAGTTCTGTTGCAAGCTGATAGTTCTCCCTGCGCATTTGCGTTATCTTATCATATGCATCATCACGCTGCGCTTCCGCCTTGAAGCTTCGCTCATAGAGACGGGCATTCTCTGCCTGAAAGGCACGTATCTTCTTTTCGTACTCTGCCTGCATGTCATCTGTGCTTTCAAACCATTGCTGACGGGCAGAGAGTTGTTCCAGACGGAGTCGGCGCAGTTCTTCCTGCAGAGATTTTATCTGTTTCTCCAGACAAAGTCGATCCGTTTCATGATCCTTTTTCATGGTCACATATTTCTGACCGGACTTAAATGACGCAAGCTGTTGCTGCGCCGCTCTTAGATCGTACTGTAAAGATGTAACCAGTTCAAAGGAAATCCTCATAAGTTTATTCTCCCGATTGAATCATTCCGAGCACTCTGCTCAACATTTCGGCAAGTTCCTCATTCTGTTTGTTTTGAATGCTAATGGTTTCTTCCTGCATAGAAATAATCTTTGCCTGATATTCATTTTGCTCTCTGAGCCCTTTCAGCAGTTCTTCAAGAGATATCGGTTTCTGAGTCTCGTTTTTCTTCATTTTGCGGCCTCGCTTTCCACCTCAAGTTTAGCATAAATAAGGCTTTTTGGCGAATTGCCGGTTTTTCTCGATTCGTAAAAATGACGGTATATAACTTCTAAAAATCGCACGTAAATCAAAGAAAGATGAGGCATCTTGTCCACACAGATTCGGCAGATCAAAGGATTTGTGGATGCTCAAACACGCACAGAACCCGGCAGAAAAAGATATCCACCTTTTTCTGCCGGGTTTCTAGACACAGCCACAAAATACGCTATTTCTTAAATTTTAAATTTCGTCACTTTGCCGATACTGATTTATGATACCTCTGAAC
>NZ_QJKD01000041.1:2216-3907 GCF_003201875.1 Hungatella effluvii | reverse complement strand
TTTTCCAGTCTAACCAGTCCGGCGCTTGCCCCGGTCTTTTCATTCCCGGGTTTGGCTTCGGTTCTGTGTCCCCACAGTTCTGATAATACGCGGTACAGGAATTTCAACCTGTTGTCCATCGACTACGTCTTTCGACCTCGCCTTAGGCCCCGACTTACCCAGAGCAGATCAGCTTTACTCTGGAAACCTTAGATATTCGGCCTGGAGGATTCCCACCTCCATCTCGCTACTCATTCCGGCATTCTCTCTTCTTAACACTCCACGCCTCCTTACGGTAACGCTTCTCCGCAGTTAAGAATGCTCCTCTACCAATTGACTTGCGTCAATTCCTAAGCTTCGGTGTTGTGTTTCAGCCCCGGACATTTTCGGCGCAGGACCTCTCGACTAGTGAGCTATTACGCACTCTTTGAATGTGTGGCTGCTTCTGAGCCAACATCCTAGTTGTCTTTGAAATCCCACATCCTTTTCCACTTAACACACACTTTGGGACCTTAGCTGTAGGTCTGGGCTCTTTCCCTTTTGACTACCCAACTTATCTCGTGCAGTCTGACTCCCGTACATCATTTATGCGGCATTCGGAGTTTGATATCTCTTGGTAAGCTTTGACGCCCCCTTAAGAATTCAGTGCTCTACCTCCGCTAAACTAATACGAGGCTAGCCCTAAAGCTATTTCGAGGAGAACCAGCTATCTCCGGGTTCGATTGGAATTTCTCCCCTACCCACACCTCATCGCCACCCTTTTCAACGGATGTGCGTTCGGTCCTCCATTTCCTTTTACGGAAACTTCAACCTGGACATGGGTAGATCACCCGGTTTCGGGTCTGCCTGAACTGACTCTGCGCCCTATTAAGACTTGGTTTCCCTTCGGCTCCGCACCTTCAGTGCTTAACCTTGCCAGTCCCGGCAACTCGCCGGACCGTTCTACAAAAAGTACGCGGTTCCACCTAAAATGTGGTTCCACAGTTTGTAAACACAGGGTTTCAGGTTCTTTTTCACTCCCCTCCCGGGGTTCTTTTCACCTTTCCTTCACAGTACTATGCGCTATCGGTCACTAAGGAGTATTTAGCCTTGGGGGGTGGTCCCCCCGAATTCCCACAAGGTTTCTCGTGTCTCGTGGTACTTTGGAATCTGCTCGCTCTCTTCTGGTTTCACATACGGGGCTTTCACCCTCTGTGGCCGGTCTTTCCAGGACCGTTCTGTTACCATACGAGTCACTTATTGCAGTCCATAACCCCGGCATGCACGCACGCCGGTTTAGGCTCTTTCCATTTCGCTCGCCGCTACTTTGGAAATCGAGTTTTCTTTCTTTTCCTCCGCCTACTTAGATGTTTCAGTTCAGCGGGTTCCCAACGTATGGCTATGTATTCACCATACGCCGACTGAGGTTTGCTCAGCCAGGTTTCCCCATTCAGATATCTCCGGATCAAAGGATATTTGCTCCTCCCCGAAGCTTTTCGCAGCTTATCGCGTCTTTCATCGGCTCTTAGTGCCAAGGCATCCACCCTGCGCTCTTTATAGCTTAACCAGTTCGATTTTCATCTGCGGGTGCGGATTACTCATCTAAGATTCATAGCGTTGAATCTCTGGTCTTAGGTTTGTTATCATCGTACGTTACGACAATAACGAGTTTATAATTTTTTCGGTTATATCTGTTACGATATAACACCTCGGATGTCTTGATTTACTCTTTC
>NZ_QJKD01000040.1 GCF_003201875.1 Hungatella effluvii | reverse complement strand
AGCCTATATATAAAAACATAAAATTTGACAAAAAAATATAAGCCAGTAGCGGCTTAGCGGTGTTTTTTTAGATTGGGGGTGTCAAACTCCCGGGTCTGTAACCCGGCAAAGAAAAAAAATAGACAGATTCCGACAATATATGATATAATTCTAGCGGTAGCTATATTAAATTACAGGAGGAACTAAGTATGGAAAACAACACAATGGTGACAGATCCTAATAAGGCTGTCATGACCATGGGAGAATGGCTGATCACATTAATCGTCCTGGCTATCCCATGTGTCAATGTAATCATGTATTTTGTCTGGGCATTTGGCAATGGAAATGAGAACAGGAAGAATTTCTGCCGCGCCGGACTGATCGTTATGGCAGTGGGAATCGTGCTGACCTTAATCTTATATGCCGTAGTCGGTGCAAGCCTGGCTGCTGCGTTAAGCGCAGGCTATTAATTCTCATAAGACATCATCTGATAAAGGGGCGGCCGCACCAATGATTGTACAATCATCAGCGCGGCCGCCCCTTTCCTATCATCTTTTCAGATTTATTCCTTTTAATCCCTCTTTCTCATCACCGTATCAATAATCCCATATTCCTTCGCCTCTTCGGCGCTCATGAAATGATCCCGCTCCGTATCCCGCCAGATCTCTTCCTCCGTTCTCCCCGTATTTTCCGCCAAAATCCGATTCAGCCGTCTCTTATCCTGCTGAAGCTTCTCTGAATAGATCTGGATATCCGTCGCCTTTCCTCCGATCTTCTCCACCGCCGGCTGATGTATCATGATTTCAGAGTTGGGAAGGGCAAAACGCTTGCCCTTAGTCCCCCCTGCCAGCAGAAATGCGCCGAAACTGGCTGCAAGTCCGATACAGATCGTCGATACATCGCATCGGATATAACGCATCGTATCGTAAATGGCCAGACCGGCAGTAATAGAACCGCCCGGACTGTTAATATAGAAGGAAATGTCCTTCGCCGGGTCCTCCGCTTCCAGAAACAACAACTGGGCCACCGCCAGCCGGGCCGTCTCATCGTTTACTTCTTCTCCCAGAAAGATAATTCTGTCCTTTAACAGACGGGAAAAGAGGTCGTAACTGCGCTCCCCCTTTGACGTCGTCTCGATCACACTCGGTACCAGACTCATGCCGCACACCTCCAGTTATTCTTTCTTTCGCAGAAGGCGGTTACCCCTGTCTTCTTCTGCTTTGTCTGCTCACGAAGAGGCGTGAAATGCTTCCGTTCCCGGTAGGTAAACGGCGTGCATCCGTAAGCCCGCCGGAATGCCAGTGTAAACGCCTGCTGAGACTGATAATCCGCCTCGCCGGATATCTCCACGATCGTCTTGTCCGTCTCCACCAGCTTTCTGGCCGCTTCCGTCAGTCTCCGCTCCATGATATAGCGGTGAATGGTACAGCCGGTTTCCTCAGCAAAAATCCGGTTCAAATAAAAACGGGAATAACCCGTATGTGCTTCCAAAGCTTCCAGGCTCAAATTTTCCCCGGTTCCCATGTTTTTCTCAACAGACTCCAGGATGTCCTTTACGATTCTGTTTTTTCCATCCATTTATTGCCACACCTCCAGTTATGTTCCAATACAAAACCATCTTCCTCATGGAAAATCAGGTCTCTTTTCTCCCATTATAACAGGCTGTCTTTGCTCTGTCTTAATAAAAAATGATGTTTCCGCTAAAAATCCATCCTTCCGGTTATACTATAATGCAATGGACCGCTGAATTCATACTAAGTTCGTATAAAAATACAATGACATTTTCCCGATTTTGTAGTATACTTCTTACGAAATTATATGTGTGAGATTATGACGAAAGGATGGCTTCATTATGTACTGTGTAAAAAATATTAAAGATGACCTGTTCTGGGTCGGCGGAAGCGACCGCAGGCTCGCCCTGTTCGAGAACGCATACCCCATTCCAAACGGGATCTCCTATAATTCTTATCTTCTTTTAGATGAAAAAACCGTTCTCTTCGACACGGTCGACCGGGCAATCACCGGGCAGTTTTTCGAAAATGTGGAATCCGTTCTGGCAGGAAGAACGCTGGACTATGTGATCATCAATCATATGGAACCGGACCACTGTGCAACGCTCGGCGAACTGATCAGACGATATCCGGATGTCTCCGTGGTCTGCAACGCAAAGACGATTCCGATCATCAAGCAGTTCTATGAATTTGATATCGATACCAGAGCCGTGATCGTGAAAGAAAACGACACCTTCTGTTCCGGCAGACATACCTTCACCTTCCTGATGGCCCCCATGGTACACTGGCCGGAGGTCATGGTGACGTATGACACCACGGACAAGATCCTTTTCTCCGCGGATGCCTTCGGTACCTTCGGCGCCATGAACGGCAACTTGTTTGCGGATGAACTCTATTTCGAACGTGACTGGCTGGCTGATGCCAGAAGATATTATACCAATATCGTCGGAAAGTACGGCGCATCGGTTCAGACGCTGCTTAAAAAAGCCGCCGCACTGGACATCGAAATCCTCTGCCCGCTCCACGGTCCTGTATGGAGATCCGATATCGCATGGTATGTGGACAAGTATTTAACCTGGAGCAGCTACGAACCGGAAGAGAAAGCCGTCATGATCGCATACGGTTCCATCTACGGCAACACGGAGAATGCAGCGAATATTCTGGCCTGCCGGCTGGCAGACCGCGGCGTTAAGAACATTGTCATGTATGACGTCTCCTCCACGCATCCGTCCACCATCATCTCCGAGGCCTTCCGCTGCAGCCACCTCGTATTCGCTTCCGCGACGTATAACGGCGGCATCTTCAGCTGTATGGAGCACGTACTCCTCGATTTAAAGGCTCACAATCTGCAGAACCGCACCGTGGCACTCCTGGAAAATGGTTCCTGGGGCGTAACAGCCGGACGTAAGATGGGAGAAATCATCTCCGAGATGAAGAACATGACCATACTCGATGAAACCATCACGATCAAATCCTCCTTAAAGGAAGACCAGATGGCGGAACTCGGTGCTCTGGCAAATTTAATTGTAGCTTCCATGAACTAGCGGGTCCGGTATGACGGACTCTTCTGACAAACAGAAAAAAGCCCTGTCCGGAACTGCGTGGTCTGACACGCCTTCCCGGACAGGGCTTTTTCGGATCACGTTCGTAAAGCCGCGCAGTACGGACGCCGGTGCCATCAGCACAGTCCTTCGTCACTCGTCCGCGCGGTAAATGGCAAACACCGTACTTAAACGGGCCGGATACGATTCCATGATCTCGCCGTCATAGACGATTCGGATCTCATCTCCCACCTTCACCTCGGGCACGCCCTCCGCGGATATGACATTCGTCGGCACAGTAATGCGGTCCGCGGATTTCCGTTCTTCTTCCCCTTCATCCGGCTCCACCAGAAAATACTGGTCCGAAATCTCCAGCACCATGCCGCAAAAATATCTCTGTCCTGCTTCTTCCGAAGTAAAAAGCATCCAACAGAATACACCAGCGATACAGAGAAACAGGATCCTCAAACTATTTCCATACTTTTTCATAGCTAGATCACCTCGATAAAAAACATCCGTCCATCAGGGTCCGTCAACACGGCCTTTGCACCGCGGAACCGGTAACCGGAAAGTAAGAGCGGCTTCTCCCTGAAAATCACATCTGCCGGCGCCCGGCTGCCCAACTGATCCCCTTTTATCTCATATCGGTAAAACTGGGAATGCCTTCCATATCCGCCATCCATGATAAGAGCGGTATGACTCCGGTTGATCAGGAAGGCGGAACATCCTTCCGCCTTCGGGCGGTAGATGACATCCCTCTTAAAATCAGTCTTCACCAGATGAAACTCGTCGTAATAATAGAACCACAGCGCGCCCTGTTCATCCACATTCATCGCATAGCAGTCATAGATCGGATATTTTTTGTTCTCCCACAACCGTTGTCCCCGTGCATCCCATACGATCAGACCGCACGCGCCCACCGGCTGGTCCCAGCCGAAATTACCAAACACGCCCTCGTCGAAGTATCCGGTAATGATACGGCCGTCTTCCGTCACGATGCAGCTCTCGATTCCGTCACCCAGGCACATCTCTGCCAGCTTTGTGCCATCCTTTTTTAAGAGAACTCCGTTATTCTCTGCCGTCCCGTCTTTATATTTCCTGCACCGGGCGCCTACCAGCAGGATATCTTCTCCCAGAGGCATGACGTGATGAAAATTCATCTCATGAAACCCCAGCGGATACATCTCTCCCCCCAGCAGCGTCCCATCCGTCCAGTTTACCCAGAGGCACAGCGCATGGTAGTCCGTATTCGCCTCGGTATCCACAAACATCCCGTTGATCCGTTTCGGCACCGAACGGGCAAACAGAAGCCATACGCTGCCGTCGTAACCGATCGTATCATTCACAAAGGTCTCATGTTCCAGTCCATACTGCTTCTGCAGCACATTTCTCTCTGTATAGCTGGTCACATATATATTTCTGTCCATCCCAGATCCCCTTTTCACACGGTTATAAATCGTTTATAAATCGCTTATCATTCGCGTGTGTCTGCACTTATAGGCCTTCACAGCCTCTTCCAGCTTCTCTAAAAAGGCTTCCTCTCCGAATGTATTGAGCTTAAAGAACATGGCCTGGCTTCCACCGGATGTGATGGCAGTCAGCCTGAGTTCCCCTTCATATCCCAGAATCGTCACATTCAGGCTGACGCGGTTGCCTCCCATATAGCTGTATCTCTCATATACCATTGTACAGCACCGCACGCCGTTGATCTCCTCCTCATGCTCGTCCTCGAACGATGCGGATACACTGCCGTTTAAAATTTCATTTTTTAAGTATTCTTTAAAATGATCCAGATTCCCTGTTAAGTCAGCTTCAAATTTTGCCATGTATCTCACTCCCTTCTGCCGCAGCCGGCGTATCATCATAGACCGCGAACGGCATCCACTCCACCGGCTCTCCTCTGTTCTGAATGGCATCTGCAAATGCTTCCACTTCTTCTTTCGAATTCTCTAAGAGTCCAAATTCTCCCGGTTTCAGTTCGAACCGTTTCATCAGTTCTTCCTGAAGGGAATTGCACAGGTATGTATGAAAACCCGAGATATCCCATCCAAGAAGATCAAAGCCGAGAAATTGACGTTCTGCGGTCCGAGGTAATTCATGCTTTTGGATTATCCTGTCCTCCAGGGAAGGCAGGCGCGCCTCTTCCAGCGCAATCCCGATCAGACGGTATCCCGGGTCCACGCCCCACCGATTATAAAAATAACGCCTGTATATGTCTTCTGCGTCCTGTTTGAACAGGAACCGGCTGTCTGTATCCAGCCGTTCCTCCCCGAACAGCCGCAGAGTTTCTTCTGAAAAATCTATAAATTCCTTTTTCTCCATCCCCAGCCGTTTCCGGTATTTCTCTTTTTGCCTTTCATCATTGGCCATGCAGGAAAATGGCTGCGGCTCCGCATCACAGATGCAGCCGCTGGCAGTCAGAATCCATTCGGAAAAATCCTTTAGAAATTCCGGGCACCGGCAGGGACGTATGATATAATAGCCATAATCTACATACATTTCTGTGTCCTTCCTTTTCTGGCTCTATTCTACCAGATATCATTTTCCCATGTCTTTCATTTTCCTTAATATTTACGCTACAACATTTGTCATATAAGTGAAAAAATAAAGGGGCTGTGAAAAAATGGAGTTGCTCTAACTCCATTTTCCCAGCCCATCTTTATTTTTCGAAACATACAGGAAAAAAGTAGTAAAGAGCGCATACTTCCCCTTACCCCAGCAAACATGCGCTTTCTCCTCTTTAAGCCACTTT
>NZ_QJKD01000039.1 GCF_003201875.1 Hungatella effluvii | reverse complement strand
TTTGCCAGTGGAAGCATTGCCACTGAACTCATCAATGGAATGTGCTTGCGGGAGCCGGTCTGGCGTAGGATAACTGATGGTATCCAAAAGCCGGCTGACTGTTTGGACGGATACACCAGTAAGTTCTGCAATCTGTTTTACGGAAAAGGTTTGGCGAAGTAAGGAAACAACGTAGAAAGCAAGCCTGCGGGTACTGCGATAGCAGCTGGGCAGAAACGAGCATGGTTCCGTAAAACGTTTGTGGCAGGAGGTACGTAAATACCGTCGTTTACGAAGGGCCAGGATTACCTGGTTTCCCTGTAAAGGGACGTCCTGGACTTCTTGTAAGCGATAATCATGAATCCGTTTTGTTTTGACCCCACAGCAGGGATAGATCTGTTCTAAGGGGGGTAACTGAATAAAAATTTTAATAAAGGAGTCCGCCTGGAGTTAGGCTTCTTATAGATGTATTTTATTGTAACCAAAAGAATGATAGAAGTGTGTTTTTCAGCCCCCCAACATTCAGTATAGAAACAATAAGAAAAGTCGCCGATAACATAACGTTATTATCGGCGACTTCTTTTGGCAATTAGAATTTTCTAGTGCAGTTAAAGTTATTATTTTACTGTTGTATTCTTAACACTCTTATATGCTTCAATACGGCTACCTGTTACATCAAAGTACCAGTCGTTACCATCTTTTGCATTTTTCTTGCTTGTAACGATAGAACCGCTAGTTGTTACTAAGTAGTAATCCTCTTTTTCATCAGGTGTGTAGACTTTGATAGAATCACCATCTTTATTCTTACCAACATACTGAGCATCTACTCTCCAGTTTTTGCTAGCGAGTGTTTTAATAGTATCGGCATCACCGTCTTTGCCTTCTTCATAGGATACAATTACATACTTATCATCGCTACTTGCTTTGACTTTCTTACCCATTGTGTAGAAGGCTTTGTCCTTAAGACCTGTAACACCCTGACCTTTGTTATCACCACTCTTGTTGAACAAGAATGTAAAGCTATCACCATCAATTGTCAGATTCTGTGTTCCAGTCTTCATAGAACCGTCTTCACCATTACCAAAGTAATAGATCGCACCAACACCACTTTCAATAAGACTATCTAAGTTGTCTTCTGTATCAATATCATCATCAATGATATCGCGGATTACATTGTCTTCAACATCCAAGCATACAAGCCCATTGATCATTGCACCATCTTCATCAAACGCATAAGTCTTTCCATTAATGCTCTTTAATACGCTAGCATATAAGAATCCTTTGCCATCAGCATAATACCAATTCTCAGTATCAGTATCATGATCATCTGAATTTAAGCCTGAAGATGGAACTACCTTAAACCAACCCTTGGTCTTTCTTGCACCGTCTTCTGCGCTACTGAAATACTTGTAATCAGCACCATTTGCAGGTGTTGCGGCATCACTATTGGTTGCATCATCTGACCAACCAGATACCATCTTGCCCCAAGAATTGAAACCATATTTCTTGCCATTAATAGTTTTTTCTTTAATATTATTTCCATCTTCGGCCATTAATTTTTTACCATTTGACTGGAACCAGAACCAGTAATCCTGATCTTCATCATCTTCTTCGGTATCAATTACATGGATCTGAGCCCAACCTGTTGCTCTGGCACCATCATCCTGGCCACCACAGTAGTAAAGGGTATCTTCATTTTTCCAATCTTCATCATCCGTCATTCTAGTTGAAGAACCATTCACCCAACCAAATAACATCTTTCCTTCTTCATCGAAAGCATATTTCTTTCCATTAATATTCTTAAAAGAAGTATCATTATCAGAAGGAGCTGTATAAGCTTTTCCATTGCTCTGGAAGAAATACCAATAAGAATCTGGTGCATCCTCATCGTCGTCATCTTCATTGGCAATCTGAACCCAACGATTAGCGACCATAACGCCATTAGCGTCTACGTAGTAGTAATTGTCATCGTCTTCAACAAGAGTCTCTGTTGCCATCTCTCCATCATCGTTAAGATAGAACCAGTTGTTTCCGGATTTTTTCCACTCGTCAGTTACTTTGTTGCCATCTTTATCATAATATACCCATGTACCATTCTCTTCTGCCCAGCCTGTAGCTGCAAAAGAAGTCATGGAAGCACCGATGGCAAGCAGTGCTGCTGCAGATAATACTGCAACTAATTTTGTCTGCTTTCTCATAATTAATGCACTCTCCTTTTTCTTTTTGAAATACTTTTTGAAATTCCTAATTGCATTACGAGGTAATTATACTTCCTATAAGGGAAATTAGGTGGAAGAAGGGTTCAATTATTAAAGGTTATTGAGTAGCGTTTAATATTTTATTTTCTAATTACAGATTAAATGCTTTGGATTAATAACCATAATTTTAATAAGTTATCTTTATTGAATGAATAATTTTTTGATATTGTAAATATTTATTCAGGAACTATACTGTCATAAGAAATAAATTAGTTTTCTCGATTCGGAATTAAAATTGAAGTTATTTACATCATAAGTCAGAGATGAGTTACCATATATTTTTGTAAAAATCTCTTAATGCCAGGAAACTATTCTAAACTTGGTAACAATTGCTGTATTGACTAAATGCAAATTTAAGTATACCAGATATTACATTGTTGGTTTATCTGAGTGGTAAGTATTAAAAAAACTATTTTCAATGAAACATGCTATCCGTTTTCTTATAGCAATATGTAAGAATATTTTTTAAAGAGTAACAACTTTAAATTATTCCAGTCCCTCATTTCTGAAAGTAGATTTAAATAATAGGATTCTGGTAGGGTGAGGATATTGTGAAAATTTAAAATGTCATTAAAATGTATCTGAGAACAATATAAACAATTTATAATATTACTGAGGTGCTCTAATAATTTCGGTTATTTTACAGTATAGCGCTTTAATGTATTTATTTGGCGTAGAAAGTTGCTGGTGAAGTGAGAAAAGTAGTGCTGGTCTCCATATAACGATGATAAGGATTATGATGCTTTTAGGAAGTCAACAAACTTCTAGAACTATAAGGTTATCTATCTTAATACGCTTGCCGATCAATACATCGCCTAAGTAATTAATTCTCTTAAAAAATTGTTTGCTTTTTTAAACTATGATTAGGACTTTGCATTATTGTTGTTTAATAATATTATATTTACCTTTATACTGAAGATTTGCTGAGTATAGTGGCAAACAAAAAGGGTTAGTTTTATAATATATATTTCAACACTTTTATATTTAATATAAAAGAATTTATATACGATATCATGTATTTTAATACATATACATTTTTGCAATTTTAACACAAATCAATCTTAACCTTAAAACAAATTAAAGTTATTATATGGTAATTAAAAATTAAATCTTAGATAAAACACTTGTTTTTAACCGGATTCTTCTGCCTAATTTCCCTTATAGGAAGTATAATTACCTCGTAATGCAATTAGGAATTTCAAAAAGTATTTCAAAAAGAAAAAGGAGAGTGCATTTTTATGAGAAAGCAGACAAAATTAGTTGCAGTATTATCTGCAGCAGCACTGCTTGCCATCGGTGCTTCCATGACTTCCATTGCAGCAACTGGCTGGCAGGAAGAGAATGGTACATGGGTTTATTATGATAAGAATGGCGAAACAGTAACCGAACAGTGGGCAAAATCAGGAAATAACTGGTTCTGGCTGAATGAAGACGGAGAAATGGCTACCGACTTTTTAGTAGACGATGACAGCAATTACTATTATGTAGATGCTAATGGCGCTATGGTTACTAATCAGTGGGTCTCCATCGAAAATGAGGATTATGATGGAGACAGTGATGATGATCCCTTAAATTATTGGTACTATTTCGGCGCCAACGGTAAGGCTTACAAAAGCTCTTCCAACAGCAATAGTGCCTCCTTTAAGACCATTAACGGCAAGAAGTATATTTTCAACGATGAAGCACAGATGCTTTATGGTTGGATTGATACAGATGGTCAGAGAGTAACTGGTGACGATGATTGGCGCGAGGGCGTTTATTACTGTGGTGATGAGAATGATGGCGCACAGAAGGTAGGCGAATGGGCTTATCTTGATATCACTGATAATAATTGGGATGAAATTGATACTGGTCTTTCCAGCAACAATTTATTTGACGATGAAGATCAGACTCGCTATTTCTACTTTAAAACTAATGGTAAGAAGATGACAAATGAGAAAGGAAAAACCATTAACGGCAGAAAATACAGCTTTGATGAATATGGACGTATGAATGCTGAATGGGTCAACTGGGATGCTACGCCTTCTACAGCAAGCGCAGGTTCTGCTACCTATACAACAGGATTTAGATATTATGGAGACCCTGAAGATGGCGCAAGAGTGACCAAAGGCTGGTTCCAGGTAGTACCAGATTCTTACTTAAGCCCAGATGACTATGAAGACGATGAAAATAACTGGTATTATTCTGACAAAGATGGAAAGTTAGTTGCTTCTGAAATTAAAACAATTAATGGTAAGAAGTATGCATTTGACTCTTTCGGCGTAATGAAGAGTGGTCTGAAAGCAATTAAGTTTGTTGGAAATAGTACGACTGAAATTGATGAAATCAAAGGTGACGATGGTATTAACAACATGCATTTCGACACAGAAGATAATTTTAAAGATAATGTTTCCAATTTATATGGCGCTGGTTACAAGTTATATTACTTTGGTTCCGGAGATGACGGTGCTATGAAGACTGGAAAACAGACAGTATCTCTTGATGGTGAGGATTACTCCTTCTTATTCAATAAATCTGGCAGCTCTAAAGGTGCGGGTAAACTGGGGATTGACGATGATAAGTATTACTTAGGTGGCATGTTATTGAAGGCATCTAAAGATGATAAGTATACTGTTATCAAGATTACTAAAGATACAAATGGCACTATATCAGCTCTGGAATGCTTAAGTACGGAAGAGTTCCTTAATGATATTGACGCAACTTCTTCCATCCCAGCCGGAAAAGATGACGATTATGATGAGTACTATGACGTAAAAGAAGCTGCAAAAGATACAAATACAACTCAGTACAGACTTGTTAATACCTCTGGTAGTGTTCAGAAGAACAAGAACAAAGCTAAAGATGGAGATGATCGCTGTTATAAAGTTGGTACTGGAAAAGAAATCGAAGCCGTGTTTGTAGAAAGTTAATAACAATTAAAAAACAAGAAATTCTAATTGCCAAATAGTAAAAAAGAGTGCTGCAAAATAGGTGTATAATTCATCTATAGAGTAGCACTTCTTTTTTATAGATATAGGCTCAGAAATAGCTGCATAAATATTTAATCGTGTTATCCAGCCCGTTGTATATGTTTGCATAAGGTGCATGAATTCACATAAACTAAAAACAGCTAAAGTGTATCTATATTATAAAAAAGATTCTGTACTGAATGTTGAGCGAGTAGAAAAACACACTTCTAACATTCGTTTGGTTATAAAAAAATACATCTATAAGAAGCCTCCAAATACATTATCCCGACTAAAGTATAATGTATATAGAGGTGTCCCATATAGATGTACCCCAATTATACCTAGGTTTTCCTCAACTTGGAGGGTGTTTATATTAAAAAAGTGATCCTATAGTGGAGCAAAAACAAAAAGGATTCATGATTACCGCTTACAAGAAGTCCAGGACGTCCCTTTACAGGGAAAACAGGTAATCCTGATCCTTCGTAAACAACGGTATCTCCGTACCTCCTGCCTCAAACGTTTTACGGAACCATGCTCGTTTCTGCCCAGCTGCTATCGAAGGACCCGCAGGCTTGCTTTCTACATTGTTTCCTTATTTTGCCAAACCTTTTCCGTAAAACAGATAGCAAAACTTACTGGTGTATCCGTCCAAACAGTCTGCCGGCTTTTGGATACCATCAGTTATCCTACGCCAGACCGGCTCCCGCAAGCACATTCCATTGATGAGTTCAGTGGCAATGCTTCCACTGGCAAA
>NZ_QJKD01000038.1 GCF_003201875.1 Hungatella effluvii | reverse complement strand
AAAAGCCTATATATAAAAACATAAAATTTGACAAAAAAATATAAGCCAGTAGCGGCTTAGCGGTGTTTTTTTAGATTGGGGGTGTCAAACTCCCGTTAACAGGAACCGGTGATTTCCTGCCAAATTTCGATGAAATGATTGTTTTTTCCAGTACTTCGTTATATAATAGGGTACGCGTAAAATAATAATTTAGGAGTGTGCCAAAATGAGCAAAGTAAGAACGAGATACGCACCGAGCCCTACGGGACGCATGCATGTCGGCAATTTAAGGACCGCGTTGTACGCATTTTTAATTGCAAAGCATGAAGGCGGAGAGTTTCTTCTCCGTATCGAAGATACGGACCAGGAACGGTATGTGGAAGGTGCTGTCGAGATTATCTATAGAACGCTTGAGGAGACCGGACTGGTTCATGACGAAGGCCCGGACAAGGATGGCGGCGTGGGCCCTTACGTTCAGAGCGAGCGTCAGGCTTCCGGTATTTACCTGGAGTATGCGAAGATGCTGGTGGAAAAGGGCGAGGCGTATTACTGTTTCTGTACGCAGGAGCGTCTGGATTCTTTAAAGCAGACGGTGGAAGGCCAGGAGATCATGACCTACGACAAGCATTGCCTCTCCTTATCCAGGGAAGAAGTGGAGGCCAATCTGGCAGCCGGCATGTCTTACGTCATCCGCCAGAACAATCCAACCGAGGGAACTACCACGTTCCACGATGAGATTTACGGTGACATCACCGTGGACAACTCCGAGCTGGACGATATGGTACTGATCAAGTCGGATGGATACCCAACGTATAATTTTGCCAATGTAGTCGATGACCATTTGATGGGAATCACCCATGTGGTTCGCGGCAATGAATACCTTTCCTCCTCGCCGAAATACAACCGTCTCTACGCCGCTTTCGGCTGGGAAGTTCCGGTATACGTGCACTGCCCGCTGATTACGAACGAAGAGCATAAGAAGCTGAGCAAGAGGAGCGGACATGCGTCCTACGAGGATCTGATCGAGCAGGGCTTCATCTCCGAGGCTGTAGTGAACTATGTGGCACTGCTGGGCTGGTCTCCGGTGGACAACCGTGAGATTTTCTCTCTGGCAGAGTTAATAAAGGAATTCGATTACCATAATATCAGCAAGTCTCCGGCCGTATTCGATATGACGAAGTTAAAATGGATGAACGGCGAATATATGAAGGCCATGGAGTTTGACCGGTTCTTTGAGATGGCGGAGCCTCATATCAGGATGGTCATCACGAAGGATCTCGATTTAAAGAAGATCGCCGCCATGGTGAAGACGAGAATCGAGATTTTCCCGGACATTGCAGACCATATCGACTTCTTTGAGGCGCTTCCGGAATACGATCCGGAGATGTACGTCCATAAGAAGATGAAGACGAATAAGGAGACCGCATTGACGGTTCTCACAGAAGTTCTGCCGATCCTGGAAGCACAGGAGGACTTCAGCAACGACGCCTTATATGCGGCGCTGTCAGCGTATGTGGCGGAAAAGGGCTATAAGACCGGCTTTGTTATGTGGCCGATCCGTACGGCGGTTTCCGGCAAGCAGATGACACCGGCAGGCGCTACGGAGATTATGGAAGTGCTTGGCAGAGAAGAATCCATTGCAAGGATTCAGACGGGAATCGAGCTGCTAAGCCGCCAGTAAAGAGAAAATCGTAAATAAAAAGATAGTAAGACAAGATAGTAAAAGAGAAGATATAAGGGTTTTGAGCGTGTCTGATCAGACGTTTCAGACGCGCTCTAATTCCCTCTGAGAGAAGGGAAATCCGGATGAGTTCAGAAGTAATATTTGAAGGCGCACAGAAGGCGGCGGTGACTCACGATAAGGGTCCCATGCTGGTGCTGGCCGGTCCGGGTTCGGGAAAGACATTTACCATAACCCACCGGATTAAGTATTTGACGGAGGAATGCAGAGTGAATCCGTCCAGTATCCTGGTCATCACCTTTACGAAGGCGGCGGCCACGGAGATGAAAGAGCGATATGAGAGTCTGTGCGGCGGGGGACCGTCATCTGTAAGTTTCGGCACATTTCATGCCATATTTTTCCGAATCTTAAAATTTGCATACAGGTATGATGCGCGCAACATTGTGCGTGATGAACAGCGGATGCAGTATATCAGGGAACTGATTGAGACAAACCATGTTGAGGTGGAGGATGAGACGGAGTTTGTGAGCTCCATTTTGTCAGAGATCAGCTCCGTAAAAGGGGAAATGATCCACTTGAACCATTATTATGCGAAGAATTGTTCGGAAGAGATATTCAAGAAGCTGTATTCGGGCTATGAGGAACGGCTGAGGAGAGCGAATTTAATCGATTTTGATGATATGCTGGTCATGTGCTACGATCTGTTTAAGGAGAGGAAGGACATCCTTGGCGCATGGCAGAGGAAATATCAGTACATACTGGTAGATGAGTTTCAGGACATCAACCGGGTTCAGTATGAGATCGTTCGGATGCTGGCGGCGCCTGAGAACAACCTGTTTATTGTGGGAGACGACGATCAGTCCATCTACCGGTTCCGCGGCGCGAAGCCGGAGATCATGCTGGGTTTTGAGAAGGACTATCCCGATGCCGAACGGGTCCTCTTAAATATCAATTTCCGCAGTACGAAGGACATCGTGGACACGGCGGGTAAGCTGATTGCCCATAATAAAACGCGTTTTCCAAAGGAGATCATCACGAAGCAGGGCAGGGGAAAGCCGGTGGTTACGAGAGTCTGGAAGGATCCGCAGGAGGAGACGCTGGAGATCGTCCACGAGATCACGGATTACACCGGAGCCGGATATGCCTGGTCTGATATTGCAGTCCTGTACCGGACGAATCTGGGGCCGCGTCTTCTGATCGAGAAACTGATGGAATACAATATCCCCTTCTGCATGAAGGATGCCGTACCGAATCTTTACGACCATTGGATCGCAAAAAATATCATCGCCTATTTAAATGCCGCTGCCGGTGATTTAAGCCGCGCCTGCATTCTCTCGGTAATCAACCGTCCGAACCGGTACATCAGCCGGGACGCTCTGGAACTGCCGGTGGTGAGCTGGGAGGCGGTCAAGTCCTTTTATCAGGACAAGGGCTGGATGGTGGAGCGGATTGAACAGCTGGAATACGATCTGAAATTTTTGAGGCAGCTGGCGCCTGCCGCCGCGGTGAATTACATACGCAAAGCGGTGGGATATGACGATTACATCAGAGAGTACGCCGAGTACCGCCGTATGAAGCCGGAGGAGCTGTTCGAGGTTCTGGACCAGCTGGCGGAGAGCGCCGCGGGATTTCAGACGGTGGAGGCGTGGTTCGCCCATATGGAGGAGTATGCCAGAGAACTGAAGCTTCAGGCCCGATCCAGGGAAAAGCGGACGGAGGGCGTTTCCCTCATGACGATGCACAGCTCCAAGGGGCTGGAGTACCGGATCGTTTACATTCTTGATGCCAACGAAGGCGTTACACCGCACCACAAGGCGGTTCTGGACGCGGATATGGAAGAGGAACGCCGTATGTTCTACGTTGCCATGACGAGGGCGAAGGAGCGGCTCCACGTCAATTACGTGAGCGAGCGATACAGTAAGAAACAGGAGGTGTCCCGGTTTGTAAAGGAGTATCTGGGACGAGAGTAGAGAGGAGTACAGTTCATGGCCCCACTGCCTGGTCTGTCCCGGCTGGTTTGCGCAGCATTTTCTGTTCCGGTTTCGGGCATAAGCACTTCTAAACGTGCGGAATTTTTCTAAAAACCAGGGGAAATGCCCAAACTCGCTTCGCTCAGACAGGTGGGCATTTCCCCTGAACGAAAAAAACAGCGCGTTAAGAATTGCTAATACCCTGCAAAGTCACAGAAAATGCTGCGCAAACCAGCCGGGACAGACCAGGCAGCGAGGCCATGAACTGTAATTGGAAAGGAGCATAACATGGATTCGTGTGTACACATCTATTGCGGCGAGGGAAAGGGAAAGACGACGGCCGCCGTCGGACTGGCGGTCCGCGCGGCCGGATGCGGAAGAAAGGTACTGATTACCCGGTTTTTGAAGACCGACCATTCCGGTGAGGTGGCGGCGCTGGAGATAATACCTGGAATTTCGGTTACACCGTGTGAGAAGAGCTTCGGATTTTTCTTCCGTATGACGGACGAACAGAAGAAGGAGGCGGCGGTGTATTACACGGAGCTGCTGGATATGACGCTTAGGAAAGCGGTGGATGGCGCCTTCGATCTGCTGGTTCTCGACGAGATCATGGCAGTCATGAATTATGGTCTGGTGCGGGAAGAGACGGTGAGAGATTTTATAACCGGACGTCCCTCCGGCCTGGAGGTCGTGATGACCGGGCGCGGGCCGTCGGAAGAGCTGATTTCCCTGGCGGATTACGTGTCGGAGATCCGAAAGATCAAGCATCCTTACGATCAGGGGATTCAGGCAAGAGAGGGAATTGAATATTAATTATGTGGTAACCTGTTACAAGTTTATTACGGATCAGACAGAAATCCCTTGATTTTTATACCATAGTCTGATAGAGTGAAAAGAGACGAAATAGTCGTCAAAATAATAGAAAAGAACATTACAAAAAGAGAGGTATCGACATGGCACAGGATCCGAATTTAGACCAGGAGAACATGGAAGAGCAGGAGGAAATGACCGTTACACTGACTCTGGACGATGGTTCAGAAATTGAGTGTGTGGTTCTCACCATTTTTACGGCCGGCGAACGCGATTACATTGCTCTGCTTCCGATGGAAGGTGCTGAGGCGGAAGAGGGAGAGGTTTACTTATACCGTTATTCCGAGTCAGAGGATGGACAGCCGAATCTGGAGAATATCGAAGATGATGACGAATATGAGATCGTAGCCGATGCATTTGACGAATTACTGGATGATGCGGAGTACGATGAGCTGGTAGGCGAAGACGAGACAGAAGAAAACGAATAAAGAGGCTGAGCTATTGTCTTCGGATGATAGCTCTTCTTTTTTAGCGGCGTTATATGTGATATTTTTAACTGAATTAATGCAAAGCTGCACCAGACGGCCGGAAAGGAGATAATTATGAAGAAAATCGTTGATGCAAAGGGACTTCCCTGCCCTCAGCCTGTGATAAAGGCGAAAGAGGTACTGAAAGAGATGACGGAGGGAACCGTCGAGGTTTTGGTGGACAATGAGATTGCCGTACAGAACTTAATGAAGCTGGGCGGCTATTTGGGTCTGAAGCCGGTATCGGAAAAGCTCTCAAAGGAAGAGTTCCGGGTGAGCTACGATGTCACGGAACGGAAAGCGGAAACCTGTATTCCGGATGCCAGGAGGAAGGGCCAGGTCGTGGTGATTTCCTCCGACTGTATGGGAAGCGGGGATGATGAGCTGGGAAGGCAGCTGATGAAGGGCTTTCTCTATGCGCAGACCCAGCTGGACGTGCTGCCCGATACGGTCCTGCTCTATAACGGCGGTGCAAAGCTGTCGGCGGAGGGATCGCAGTCTGTGGAAGATTTAAGGAGTCTGGAAGCGCAGGGAGTCGAGATCCTTACCTGCGGCACATGCCTGAACTTTTACGGCCTTTCCGAGAAGCTGGCGGTTGGAAATGTCACCAACATGTACGATATCGCCGAGAAGCTGTCCGGGGCCAGCTCCGTGATCCGTCCATGATGCAGAAGAAAAACAGAGAGGAGACGGTTGTTCATACCTTCCAGCCGGTATACGATGAACACTCCAGAGTTCTCATGCTGGGTACCATGCCGTCTCCGAAATCCAGGGAACAGGGCTTCTACTACGGTCATCCGCGCAATCGTTTCTGGCCGGTTCTGGCGGATATTTTAGGGGAGCCGGCGCCTGGGACGATTGAGGGGAAGAAGAGTCTGGCGCTGCGCCGCCGGATCGCCGTGTGGGACGTCCTTGCAGGATGCGATATCTGCGGAGCGGACGACAGCTCCATTAAAAATCCGGTGCCCAACGACATGAACGTGATCCTTTCCCAGGCAGACATAAGAGCCGTGTTTACGACAGGCACAAAAGCGGCTGAATTGTATGATAGATACTGTTTTTCCCAGACGGAGATTGCCTCCATACGGCTTCCGTCGACCAGCCCCGCCAACTGCCGGACCAGTTACGAAGAACTGAGGGCCGCCTATTCACAGATTTTAAAATACCTGTAAAATGCAAAATTTATGTAATTTTCCTCTAAAATCCTGCATAAATAAGTAAAAAAGCAGGGTTAATGCGAGTCATTTTGTTGACAAAACGGTATTTTCGTTTTATAATCCCGTCTTTGACAGTAAAAAAATTCAAACACCGCTGGAAGCCCTATTCTATAAGGGTTTCACAGCGGTGTTGCTTTGTTTTTAAGTATAGTCT
>NZ_QJKD01000037.1 GCF_003201875.1 Hungatella effluvii | reverse complement strand
AACATTACTATATTTCGTGAAGAGAGTACAAAGTGCCACAAGCCCAGTATTTCAAAGGGGTTGTGGCACTTATACGTTCATTCATGTGTCAAAGATGGGATTATATGACAAATGCTTTACATTGTCAACTGTTTGTATGAACCGGATTCTTACGATAAAGATAAACCGGCCGGCCCGATTCCGTCTTCCTCTGCACTTCGCCCTGAATCAAAGGAAGCGCATAATCGATGAATGCCTGTGTCACATCGGTGCCGCGGGGATTCATCCATTCAGAAGGAAAGAGTTTTTCCCTGTTGCAGACCTCATTTACATCGACCGTGCCGCATTCCAGATGGTATGGATCGTTTTCGCTCCGTAAGAAGGAAATCATGCGTCCGGTAAGCCCCGAGACGGCGGCCTTTACGCCTTCGCGGCCGGCGAGAACGGATTCCTCGATATCGGTGGCGGAAGCCATCATGCCGGAACAGCGCTGATTAACGTTTAACTCGATGGAACGGACCTTGACGCCGAACTTGTCCCGTATGAAGTTTTCCAGCATCTTACCGCTGCCGGTCAGCATTTTATGGCCGAAGGTGTCGAGCCGGGCGGCATCCGCATATTCACAGATGAACTTGCCCCTGGCATCGGAAATGCCCTCGGAGATACAGATGACGACAGTACTGTTCTTCGATAAGGCGGCAGTCACATCCTCTGTAAACTGTTCAAAATCGAAATGAGTCTCCGGAAGATAGATGAGTACCGGGTTGTCCCCCTCGTATTTGCGGGCGAGGGCGCTGGCCGCGGTTACCCAGCCGGCGTGGCGGCCCATCAGTTCCACGATGGTTACGGATTTCTGCTGATAGACGGAGGAGTCCAGAACGATTTCCCGGACCGTATCGGCCACATACTTGGCGGCGCTTCCGTAACCGGGGGTATGGTCGGTCAGAACGAGATCGTTGTCTATGGTTTTCGGAACGCCGATGAAACGGATCTCGCTGTGATGGTGGGAGGCGTAGCGGGACAGCTTGCTGACCGTGTCCATGGAATCATTGCCTCCGATGTAGAAGAAGTATCCGATGTTCATCTTCCGAAACTTCTCAAACAGGGCCGGATAGAACGGTGAGGATAAGTCTTCCGGCAGTTTATAGCGGCAGGAACCTAAATAGGCTGCCGGTGTTAATTTTAAAATCTCTAATTCATCTGAAGTTAAATCCGCGGTTAAATCCATGCAGGTACCGGACATGTAGCCTTCGATTCCGTTAATCATGCCGTAGACATGATCAATGGCTTCCTGGTTTATGCCTTCCCTTATGACGCCGTAGAGGCTCGCGTTGATGACGGCGGTAGGGCCGCCGGACTGGCCAACGATTGCATTTTTCTTCATGTGTATATTCTCCTTTTTTGACGCTCCTCCTATTCTATAATAGAAACGATGGCTTTGCAACCCCCGCTTTTTGTGATCGCGCAAGGTTAGACAAATTTTCACACTCTCAGCCATACCTATTTTTTGGGAAAAATCTATAATTGAGATAGAACGTATGAGACTAAAATACAGTCTCTAAGTGCTCATAGCGAGGAGGATAACGGGATGCAGTACGGACATTTTGATAATGAAAAAAGAGAATATGTGATCGACCGGGTGGACCTGCCCACGTCGTGGACCAATTACCTGGGAGTGAAGGATATGTGCGCCGTCGTGAACCATACGGCAGGCGGATATCTCTTCTATAAATCCCCGGAATACCACAGAATCACACGGTTTCGGGGGAATGCCGTTCCGATGGACCGGCCGGGCCATTACGTCTATGTGAGAGACGATGAGACGGGGGAATTCTGGAGTATTTCGTGGCAGCCGGTGGGAAAACCTTTGGATCAGGCGAAATACACATGCCGCCACGGCCTGTCCTACACGACGTACAGCTGTGATTACCAGGGAATCGAGGCGGAGCAGACACTGTTTATTCCGGCAGACGATCCGGTGGAGCTCTGGGATGTAAAACTCAAAAATCAGAGCGGAAGAAAACGGAAATTAAGCGTTTACTCTTACTGTGAGCTTTCCTTCCACCACATCGAAATGGATAATAAGAACTTTCAGATGAGTCTGTATGCCGCCGGATCTACGTATGAAGACGGCATTATCGAACACGATCTGTTCTATGAGGAGTTTGGATACCAGTACTTCACCTCAGATTTTGATCCGGACGGTTTCGACTGTCTGCGGGACAAATTCATCGGCCTCTACCGCACCGAGGATAATCCGGCGGCGGTGGAACGCGGCGAGATGAGCGGAAGCTTCGAAAAGGGCGGCAATCACTGCGGTGCTTTGAAAAAATGCCTGGAACTGGAACCCGGAGAGGAATCGAGACTCATCTTCCTGCTGGGTGAGGGGAAGCGGGAGGATGGCCGCGCCATGCGGGCAAAGTATGCGGATCACAGCGCCGTCGATCAGGCATACAGCGATTTGAAAGCGTTCTGGGACAATAAATGTAACCGGCTTCAGATCGATACCCCGGACGAGGGCATGAACACGCTGATCAATACGTGGACGCTGTACCAGGCGGAGATCAACGTCATGTTCTCCCGGTTCGCCTCCTTTATCGAGGTCGGCGGCCGGACCGGACTGGGATACCGGGATACGGCGCAGGATGCCATGACGGTACCTCACTCCAATCCGGAGAAATGCCGCCAGAGGCTGGTAGAGCTGCTTCGCGGCCTCGTGTCGGCCGGATACGGCCTGCACTTATTCCAGCCGGAGTGGTTCGATCCGGACACGGAGGTGAAGCCGTTTAAATCGCCTACGGTTGTGCCGACTCCGAAGGTTTCTGATATGATTCACGGCCTTGAGGATACCTGCTCTGACGATGCGCTGTGGCTGATCGCCTCCATTGTGGAATATGTAAAGGAGACCGGAGAGTACGGATTCTTCGATGAGGTCATCACCTATGCCGACGGCGGAAGCGGCACGGTCTATGAGCATATGAAGAAAATCCTGGATTTTTCCGCGGAGCAGATCGGGGCTCACGGCGTCTGCAAGGGGCTTCGTGCCGACTGGAACGACTGCCTGAATCTGGGAGGCGGAGAGAGCGCACTCGTATCCTTCCTTCATTACTGGGCCATCGACAACTTCCTGGAGGCGGCTTCCTGGCTGGGGAGAGAGGACGATGTGAAGCACTATACCGATATGCGCCATACCGTGAAGGAGATCTGTGACAGGGAGCTGTGGGATGACGGCTGGTATATCCGCGGCATCACCAAAAACGGAAGGAAGATCGGCACCCATCAGGACCGGGAAGGCAGGCTGCATCTGGAGTCCAACAGCTGGGCGGTTCTGTCCGGCGCTGCGGATTACGAAAAGGGAATCCAGGCGATGGACGCTGTGGATGAATACTTATACACGCCGTACGGGATCATGCTGAATGGCCCGTCCTACACGGTTCCTGACGATGATATCGGCTTTGTCACCAGAGTTTATCCCGGTGTAAAGGAAAACGGATCCGTCTTCAGCCACCCGAACCCATGGGCGTGGGCCGCGGAATGTAAGCTGGGAAGAGGCGACCGGGCAATGAAGTTCTATCATGCATTGTGCCCTTACTATCAGAATGATATAATAGAAATCAGGGAGGCGGAGCCGTATTCCTACTGTCAGTTTATTATGGGAAAGGATCACACGGCTTACGGCCGGGCACACCACCCGTTTATGACTGGAAGCGGCGGCTGGGCGTATTTTTCAGCCACCCGCTATATGCTGGGGATCCGTCCGCAGTTTGACTGCCTTCAGATTGATCCCTGTATTCCGGCTGACTGGAAGGAGTTCTCTGTAAAACGCGTATGGCGCGGCGCAGAGTACCGTATCTCCGTGAAGAATCCGGAGGGCGTGATGAAGGGCGTAAAGGAATTGATACTGGATGGCAAAAAGGTAAGTAAGATACCTGTTTTCGAAGCAGGAAGCAGTCATGAAGTAACTGTTGTCATGGGAAATGAAGGAGGAGAATCATGATTAAATTTGGCACAGGCGGCTGGAGAGCCGTCATCGGCGATGATTTTACGAGGGAGAATATCCAGAAGCTGTCCAAGGCTCTCGTAAACAAGATGAAGGACGAGGGAGTCGCGGAACAGGGCGTGGCCATCGGCTACGACAGGAGATTCTTATCGAAGGAATCCGCGATCTGGGCCAGTGAAGTGTTCGCGGCAGAGGGCGTTCCGGTGAAGTTTATCCTCGGTTCCGCACCGACCCCGCTCATCATGTTCTTTGTCATGCGCCATGAACTGCCTTACGGCATGATGATTACGGCCAGCCATAATCCGGCGGTCTACAATGGAATCAAGGTATTCACAAAGGGCGGCCGTGATGCGGATGAACTCCAGACCCAGGAGATTGAACGGTATATTCGCGGAATCGAAGAGGAGGTTCTGGAAGCGGCCTGTGTCAGCCGCGGCTCTGAAGCCGGGGAACCGGCGGTTCGCATCATGGAGTATGAGAAAGGGATCGGGACCGGAATCATCGAGGAGATCAATCCTTTAAATGAGTATCTGGATAATATTATCGGTGCGGTCAATATGCAGGCCATACGGGACCGCGGTTTAAGAATTGCCATTGATCCCATGTACGGTGTCAGCAACACGTCGCTGCGGACCATTTTGGCGACGGCACGCTGTGACGTACAGGTGATTCACGAAGAGCATGACACGCTGTTCGGCGGAAAATTGCCGGCGCCGTCCGCATTTACGCTGAGAAGCCTGCAGAATTACGTGGTAGACCGCAAGTGCGATATCGGAATCGCCACCGACGGAGATGCCGACCGCGTGGGCGTTATCGACGATACGGGTAAATTCCTCCATCCCAACGACATTCTGGTCATGCTTTATTACTATCTGGTTAAGTACAAAGGCTGGAAGGGCGCGGTAGTCCGCAACGTGGCGACCACCCATATGCTCGACAAGGTGGCGGAGGGCTTCGGAGAGAAGTGCTACGAGGTGCCGGTAGGCTTTAAGTATATCTCTGCGAAGATGAATGAGACGAATGCCATCATCGGCGGCGAGTCCTCGGGCGGACTGACTGTGCGGGGCCACATCAATGGCAAGGACGGTATCTACGCGTCCACACTTCTGGTGGAGATGATCGCCGTTACCGGCAAGAAGCTGTCCCAGATCGCTAAGGATATCGAAGAAGAGTACGGCGCGATCCATATGGAGGAGCGCGATTACAAGTTCAGCCAGGAGAAGAAGGATCAGATTTATGACACCCTCTTAATCCAGAAACAGCTTCCGGAAATGGATCTGGAGATTGATAAGATTTCCTATCTGGATGGCTGCAAGGTGTACTTTAAGAACGGCGGCTGGATTATCGCAAGATTTTCCGGAACGGAACCGCTTTTGAGGATATTCTGTGAGATGGGAGATCCGAAGGATGCGGTGAGAATGTGCGAGAGTTTTGAAGAGTTTCTTGAGATAAAGGGAAACAGGAATTAATGGAGCCCAGGCTGGCGTTTTGGCTCCGGTGACACGTAGTGACTGGTAAATAAAGTGTTGGATTGGTAAATGGATGTCGGGGGTCCAAACTGAATTGCTCAGTTTGGACCCCCGTTATTGAAAATGAAATGTCACCCGCATAGCAGCGTTCTTTAGCGTATCACCTTGATCAGCCGTTTTGCAGCATCGTCATCGCTCTTAACTTTTCTTCATCCTGTATAATCAGACACCCGTCTTCCCGGGCCAGGATTCCCGTCTCTCTCAGCTTCCTGGCAATGCGGCTTACGGTCACCGGATGCATGCCAAGATAGTTGGCAACCTCTACGAAGGAAAAAGCTTTGGGAATCATGGATTTCCCCTGTTTCCTGATGCAGTAGGTCAGGAGCCACTTGCAGAACTGCGCAGTTTTGTCGCCGTCCATCATCCACTGGATCTTATTCACCAGTTCCAGATAATTTAAGGTTGTTGCGCCCAGAACGCACTGAGTGAAATATGGGGAAGAATCCATCATGGACTCAAACTGTTTCTCCCTCATGCTGTAGTAGACGCAGTTTGTCTTTGCTGTGATCCAGAACGGGGAGGGAGTGATGTAGCGCTGCCAGTCATAGGGGAAGTGCTTCACCAGCGCATTGGCGAAGCCGACCAGCCGTTTTTCTCCAAAATAGAGGTAAATTTGCTCCTCTCCATCATCATTGATCCGCGTCAGTGCGGCGATCCCCTCATCCAGAAAACAGATATTGTCACAGCCCTCCCGCGATGGATCAAACAGATATTGATTCTTTTTCGCCTCTTTGCGAACTCCGTAGCGAATAAAATCTTCTCTGATCTGATATGGTTCCATGGTCATCCTCCCGTATAAATCTTTTTTTACTGATATAACTATAGCACACCTTGTCTCCGGTATCCACCGAAAAATGCATTTTGAATCTTAGCACCTGCTATTGGTATGTGGGATATCAGTATGTTAATATTGTGACAATAAAACTTACCAGGGGGAAATACCATGAGACAAAAGAAAAATATGTATCCGTTTCACTGCCTGATCGGCATCGCGATTATGCTCCTGTTTCGTCTGCTTCCGATTAACATGCCCAATATTACGCCTGTGGGAAAACAGATTTTCGGCATCTTTATCGGAACGCTCTACTTATGGACGACGGTCGATCCGGTCTGGTCCAGCATCCTCTGTATTTTCATGATCGGCACCTCCGGCTATGCGCCGATGGGAGCAGTACTGAACACCGCATTCGGCAATCCAACGGTTGTCCAGCTGTTCTTTCTGATGATCCTGATGAACAGTCTTCAGACCAACCGGATCAGCGCGTATATCGGCCGCTTCTTCCTGACGAGAAAATTTATTATCGGCCGTCCGTGGGCGTTTACCGCCATACTCTTTGTAGGCTCCATGCTGATAGCCGCGTTTGTAGGCTGCTTTGCGCCGATTTTCCTGTTCTGGCCGATCCTTTATGATATCTTTGATGATATCGGCATGAAGCCGTTCGAGGCATATCCGACAATTATGATTATCCTGATTGTCGTGGCCTGTGCTATCGGTTTCCCGGTACCGCCTTATATGAGCAACGGCCTTGCACTGATTTCTAACTACACGACCGTGTCTCAGAACCTTCTGGGAACAACCGTTACCATCAACAACGGCCAGTGGCTGTTCGTTGCACTGATTTACGGCTTCGTGTGCAGCGCAGCTGTAATCCTCTTTACCAAATATGTTCTGCATCCCGACGTGAGCAGGCTGAAGAATCTGACGCTGGAACAGCTCAACAAAAATCCGCTGCCTCCGCTGAGCAGAAGACAGAAGGCCGTGGCCGTGATCTGTGTCTGTTTCCTGCTAAGCATGCTTCTGCCAAGCCTTTTTCCCGCACTTCCGGGCATGGCATGGCTCAGCGCCAATTCCTTCGGTATGGCCCTTTTGTTCCTGGTGATCTTATTTGCCGTGAAAATCGATGGGGCTCCGGCTATCACAATTGAAGAAAATGTTAAGGTATTTGCCTGGGGAACGTATTTCCTGGTGACATCCGCGATATTATTGGGAGGCGTGCTGACGAATGAAAGCACAGGAGTGACTGCATTTTTAAATGCAATCCTTTCCCCGATCTTTACGGGTATGAGCCCGCTGGTCTTTGGCGCCATGCTCCTGATCATCGGATGTGTGCTGACCAATGTCTGTAATTCCCTGGTGATCGGCATGATCCTTCAGCCGGTGGTAGCCACCTACTGCCTTCAGGCCGGGATTAATTCCGCTCCATTGATATCCATCATGGGAATCTTTGTGCTCTCATGTGCCATTGCGACTCCGGCGGCATCTCCGTTCGCGGCCATGCTGTTCAGCAATAAGAGCTGGTTGAAATCCGGAGATATCTACCGCTACAACATCATGTACGTGGTGCTGGAACTGGTACTGGCGCTCCTGGTAGGGCTGCCCCTTGCCAATGCGCTGATTCATTAGATGAAAAGATGCGGCTGCTATAGCTTTCCCCTGCACTTTATCGTATAATGAAAGAAATACGATTTGCAGGAGGGACTATATGAAAAAGCAATGCAAAAAATTGGCGGTTTATTTCATGAGCGGCAGTCTTCTGGTGTCCACCTTCACCGTGGTTCCCGGAACCCCGTTTTCCATCGAGGCGGAGGCGCACTCCGGGCGCACGGATGCCAACGGAGGCCACAAAGACAACAAGAATAAGAGCGGCCTGGGAAGCTACCATTACCATTGCGGCGGCCATCCGGCGCACCTGCATCCCAACGGCGTATGCCCTTATCAGTCGGGGATTGCCTCGGAGGACAAGCAGACATCAAAGCAGGCGGAGCAGAGGCCGGCAGCACAGCCGGAAACGAAGGCAGAGACTCAGCCGGAGACCCAGACGGCTGCCATTGGCTGGCATCAGGACGCGAGCGGCTGGTACTACTATAAAGGGGACAACCAGTATTACAAAGACGGCTGGCAGGAGATCGACAGCAAGTGGTATTACTTCGACGCCAACGGCTATATGAAAACAGGCTGGCTGATTCTGGGGGACGACTGGTACTATCTGGCCTCTGACGGTCACATGGTGACCGGGGATATGGAAATTGACGGAACTTTGTACTACTTTGAGACGAATGGAGTGCTGACAGACGATTACTACGACTGATGAAGAAATGGCCAGGATCTGTCTTTCTGGAAACTTTTTGGAAAGTGAATTCATATTTCACACATATTTCACAAGTTGTACAAAATTTATTTACATCTTCTACAAACTTACTTCATAACTCTTGCGTATACTATAAACATAGACAAGAAAAACTTGTTTAATAAAAAGACTTTTTTTCATAACTCGCCGGTGGAACCCACATTCCACCGGCTCCTCCCTTTTTATGGGGGATTTTTTTCTGTTAACGATATAATTCAAACTTCTTATAATAATATCATGTGATTCTAGTGATTGGCTCAGGGATTAACAGGAGCTTGTCAGTAAAAAATCTCTCAATATTTGCCTCAATAATTGTCGCTGGTGAAATTTTCCATTAATGTTTAAGCTGCTGCTTGTGGCAGCTATGGTGGTCCAGCGGACGGTTCGGGGACGGTTTCCGGGGCGGGGCGTACAAACACATAGCCCTCTTTCTATCTCTGGTAGTTTTGTGCTCATGCGTTCCTCCGTTTTCGCTTTATCGCCGTTCTCCCCGAAAGCCGCTCCTACCCCATTCCCGCGGCGTATTTCGGCATTGGTACGCTGGTCTGCTTCGGGCCAAGTTGGCCCGAAGTGACTTCTGGACATTTTGTCTAGAAGTGGCGGCGTTATGGCGTACTTTCCCAGCTAATAATATCTCTTTCGTACGGTCATTCACTTGTGCTTGTCCATCGATGAACTAACACAAGTCTACACTTTTTTGACCGCCTGTTCCGTATATCCGAAAGGTTGGGAATCCTGCTGAAAAGCTAGTGTAAAATTTTTCTCGGATGATAGAAATAAATAAAAAGAGGGCACCATTTTGTGATAAAGTATTAAGCACGACCAAAATACACACAAAGG
>NZ_QJKD01000036.1 GCF_003201875.1 Hungatella effluvii | reverse complement strand
GAGCAGGACCCGGAGGAAACCGGAGGGCTGTACGCGTTTACGGCACACGCGGGAAGCCGCTATGTGATGGTGTATAACCGGGCGTACCGGGTATATTTTATCAACAACGTGGCGCTGCCGCTTGAGAACCGTTACCGGTATTACTTCAAGGTTCGCCGCGACGAGTCGCCGGAGGACGAATACTATCACAGCGAGTACGGCCAGGTGGCGGAGCAGCTGGAATACTTTGTGAATCCGGACGGTGCAGAGTTCCGTTATGAGGGCTGGAGCTACAGCCAGGACCGCTATAAGGAGTTTAAACCATCGTCGGCGATATACAGAAAGACTTATCTGTATGCGTATTATAAAGACAACGTAAAAGAAGTGGACGATGCCAGGAAGGAACTGGAGGATGCGATCAAAGAAGCGATCCGTGTCAGCGACGACCATTTCCTGAAACAGGAGGAAAGCGGAAAATTAAAGGAAGCGGTGGAGGAAGCACTGGAAGTGCTGGACCGTGAGAATCCCAGGGCGACAGCGGGCCAGCTGGAAGAGGCGCTTGAAAAGCTGAAGGAGAAGACTGAGCCGTATGAAAAGATCCTTGATGACCGCTACAACCATTACGATGATATCCAGGATAATGGGAATAAAGGCGGAAACAAAGGCGGCGGCGGAAGCGGAAGCGGATCGAAGCAGAACCCGTTCAATACAAAACGTCCGGAAAGCTATACATTAGGAACCAACGGAAACTGGGTGGAGATCAGCGCGCCGGAAGGCGGAGAACGCCAGATGGCCTTCGTGCTGAACGGCGGAATGAGACTCAGCGGAATGTGGGCGTGGATCAAGTATCCGACGGACGGAAACGGAAATATCTCAGACCGCACCGGCTGGTATCACTTTAATGACAAAGGAATCATGGAAACCGGATGGATCCGTGACGAGAGCGGAAACTGGTACTACTGCAATACGGAAAAGGAAGGCCGCTTCGGAAAGATGCAGACCGGATGGCGCCATGACGGAGCGGATGGAAACTGGTACTATCTGATCCCGGAGGGCGGCGCGATGGCCACGGGCTGGAGGAAGATCGGAGAAAAATGGTACTACTTCGAGTCCGCAGGTGCAGGCGTCTATGCCTATGATCCGGTGGAGGGAAGATGGAGTTACGGCGGAGGAAGCGGAAAGCCGCTGGGCTCCATGTATAAAAATGAAATGACACCGGACGGCTGTTCAGTCGGTGACGACGGTGCATGGATACAGTAGGAGGAACTCGATGAGAAGAAAGTTTAACATAAAGTCAAAGCTGGCAGGGGCGCTTGCGGCAGTCATGGTATTTTCCATGGCTGCCCCAAAAATCCCGGCATATGCGGTAAATTACGGAGACCAGTCTGTCATTGAATTTGATCCGCAGGCAGGGCCCAATTTATCCCATTCCAGCTACGCCGGCATGCCGAGACGGGATAACGGGATATCCTATGCCACAGGAAATGCGGGACATCCTCTGACGGAATCCGACGATTTCAGCGGAATTCCAAAAGATAATTTCGGTTCAGGCGAGCGGCCAAAGCTTCCGGAATTTAATGTGGAATGGGAGGGGTATACCTTTGACGGCTGGTATAATGAGGCGGGCAATAAGATCCTGTCACTGCCATATGCGTTTCCCTATACAGAGGTAAGCTCGTACAATGCTGTATGGAAAGGAAACGCGACGACGCCGTTTCAGTTTACGGTGATGCATTACAGAGATTTAAATGCAGTCAGAGACGGCAACAGCAATGGCAGCGATGCCAGTGCGTGGCCGGCGGCTGAAGCGTCGGACCTCTGGAAATTTTATGAGAGTGAAGACTGGACCCGGTCGGTAATGGCTAATACGCCGATCTCTGCTACATACCGGAGAGATATTCCGGGATACCGGTTAAAATCAGTCCTGATAAAAAACAACAAAGTGCGTAAGTACGATGAAGGAAGCGGAAACGGAACTCTCGAAGGCGGAGCCAGTATCAACGCGACGACGAATGCGGTCCGCGGCAGTATGCCTAACGATAATCTGACCGTGGCTTACCGCTATGAGCCCGACCCAACCAAAAAGTTCGCGGTTAACGTCGAGTATGTGGATGCCTCCGGTACCGCGATTAAGACTCCGGATACCTATACCTTTCCAGCGGAGACGGAGATTGACATAGCGCCTGCAGTCATCAATGCATATACGCTGCAGGGCGCACAGCTGAAACCCGGTTTTGAAGGAACCACCGATCTGGAGGGACGGGGGATCTATTCCGCAGCTGACGCGGGATGCGCCTTCGACGGAGCAAGCCATTTTAAAGGGAAGATGGCGAACCAGCCGGTTACCATCACCTATACGTATAACATCGACCCGAATTTCCATACCATGCTTCAGGTAAAACGGGTGGACAACCACGGCAATCCTTTAGAGGATGATGAGATACGGGAAATCGCCCCGGCCGATCCGGTTGTCATCGATGTTGCGGAAAAGACCGGCTACGATTACCCGCCAAATATCCACTGGGATGAGCATTTTACCGGAAATCAGGGAAGCTTCGATTCCAATACCGGGAAACTGACCCTGAACAGTGACATGCAGGGCGGTACGGTGACCATTACATACAATGAGAATCTTTCCGATACGTCATACTGGTCCAAGATTGAGTATTATAACGGAAGCAGCGGCACTATCTCAGGGGAGGTATCACCGAGATTTAAAAAGCACGGAACCTATACGATAGCCGAGCTGACGGCGGACATCACACCGTCCCCGTCTCCGCATTATCTGTTTGACGGCTGGTATCTGGCTAATGCAAACGGAAGCGATAAGACGGGAGCAAGGCTGGAAGGGGATCTTGCCGTTTCAAGCAACATAAAGCTCTTTGCGAATTTTGAAGAAGATCCGAATGAGTGGTATGATTTGACCTTTGGGGCCGGAGCGCATGGGGCTGTCTCAGGGCAGACCTCTATCCACACCGTAAAAGGCACCGTCTGGACGAACCTGACGCTGCCAACACCCGTACCGGCTCAGTATTACACGTTTGCCGGATGGTTTGATGAGAGTGGGAACCGGGTACAGGACAGCCAGACGATTCTGGCCAACCAGCACTATACAGCGAGATTTGTGCCGGTGGGCATGCCGGATGACGGAATTCTGGCCATGCCGGATGCGCGGGGAGCGGTTGCCGGAGACGGAAGCGGAAGAATAACAGTATCCGGCGCAAATGAGGGCCGCAGATACGCCCTGACAGACGAAGAGCATAAGGTCCTGGAAGTGAAGAATGGAGTACAGCTGCAAAGCGGTGATTTCACCGGGCGGTATCCGTGCACCTCATACTATGTCTATGAGTTGGCCATGGGAGCCAATCCTGCGGTGGGAACCATTCTCCCGGAACATGTGGACCCATCTGACTACGGGCCGCCAACCATGGTGAACGTTCCGGCACTCGGCAGCAATTACCAGACAGGTATGGATAACGCGGAAGGCCGGATGCGGCTGACTATTAATCCAGCGGCTCCCGATACCCTGTATGCGGTTCTCGATGTCGACGGGTCAGTCATTCACGTACCGGGCGCCGACGCCGATGGCTGGGTTACAGCAGGAAGCCAGCAAAGCGGAGCGGTATTTGGAAATCTGGAGCCGAACCAGCTGTATATTGTCGTAGCAAAGCATGCCGGAGAGACTGTGCAGCCGGAAGACAGGAAGAGCATGGGAACCCAGGTATCCCTGATCCATGACGGACAGGAGGAAGAAACTTATACCGTTACTTTGACAAACGGCGGATATATTGATGAAATTATCAGAGACGGCAATGTGGTTGAGACGGAAGAACATGCAGTGTCTGCCTCTGTAAAGAAGGGCGACACCATAAAAATCAACGCGGAGACTACAGACCATAACGGGCAGGTGTTTAAACAGTGGAATACACTGATCGGCAGCCCGCAGATCTTTGCGGTAAGGCGTAATCAGCCGATGACAATGCCGGGACAGAATGTTGTACTGCAGGCCGTCTACCAGACGCCTCCCACAGCCACACCAGGAAATGCCTCTGTGGATTATTCACCCAAGGACGGAAAAAATGCCCTGGATTTATCGGGAAGCTACCTGGATACCCTGATTGAGGCGCTGACTGGAAATGATGAGGACCAGACGGCAATGGCGGGTGGAATTGATGTGGAATACACGGTGAAATTTGACAGACGCGCGCCGAAGGCTTCAGAGTCCAATGCGGTGAAGGCCGAATTGGGAGATGACGGGGAAGATGCAAAGATGCCGTGGTCACTGAACTTCACACTGACAAGAAAAGTAGGCGGAACGAATAAGGAACTCCCGGAGGAAGGAAATTCTACGCCGGATATCAGAGTATACAGTGAGATAGACAGAAGTATACTGGGGTATCTGGATTACAGACTCTGGAAGGTGGAGGATTCCGAAGGGACTCCGGTATGCACCGAAATCCCGATGGATCCGGACCCGAACTCCGACAGCGAACTCTTTACTGGAACTGTGTCTTTCGACGCAAATGTGGGAGCAGCGTATCTGCTTACCTATTTAAAGGCTCATGAGGTAAAGATTATTGACAGCAAAAGAGCTGCGGTTTACAGCCTTAAAGTAAAGTCCGGAACATCACTGGAAGAATCGGAGACGTTTGAAAACCTGAATATCTTTGACGATTACACAGATCCGGTCACAGGAATTACCTATGAATACAAGGGGCTTGGAAAGACAGAGACAGCGTCGTCTTCTTACGATACTACGGCTCCGGTTACAAAATCCACAGCACTGTATGTGCTTTACCAGGCTGCGGATGATGCAGAATGGCAGGCGGCAAGGCAGAAGCTGATGGATCAGATCGCTGTTGCACAGGCGCTTAAAAACAACACCTCGGTAAGTGAGGAAAACAGACAGATATTAAGCGATGCAGTGGATGCAGCGCTGGAGGTAGTCAACAGAGTCTACCGTCCAACCGTGGATGAACTGCTGCAGGCATACCAGACATTAAAGGCGGTTGTGGATTCTGTCAGTTCGGGGGGAGATCCCAATGAGCCGGATGACCCCAATAAACCGGAAGAACCGGATGATCCAAACAATCCGGAAGATCCGAATAATCCGGAAGAACCGGATGATCCAAACCATCCGGGCGGAGGAAGCGGAGGCGGATCGGGATCGGGCAGCATCGGACGTGCTATGGGCCCCGGCAATACCTTTAACAGCTACAGAACGTATTATGAAGGAACAGACGGCCACTGGGAGCAGGCCGGCGCAGATAACGGCCGATGGGTGTTTATCCTTAACAGCGGCCAGAGGCTTAAAAACAGATGGGCAAATGTAAGGTATGGAAATTCACAGCAGCTTTATACCTATCATTTCGATGCAGAGGGATTGATGGATACCGGCTGGTACCAGGGAACAGACGGCCAGTGGTATTATCTGAATTCCGAACAGGGGACAGAACAGGGACGTCTGAGAATTGGCTGGTACTTTGATACAAAAGACACAAAATGGTATTATCTGAATCAGTTTACCGGCGGAATGCTTACCGGGTGGCAGAATCTGGGCAATGAGTGGTATTTCCTAAGCCCGGTAAGTCAGGCGGGGCGTCCATATGGCTCGTTGTATACGGATGGAATCACACCGGATGGATATCCGGTAGATGAAAACGGAAGATGGGTCAGAGAGACGCCGTAAGAGTAAGCTGAAAACCGATGACGGAATTGCGGGGACACCGACAGGATATTCGTTGAATGTGTTCCCGCTTTTCTTCCATAAATATAAAAACGTGGGCTCTCCGGCAGGGATGAAGCGTATGCCGGCCAGAAGATCGGGATGATACTTCAGAGAGGGAGGAAGTGTTTATGGTCCGAAAAAATAAGGCAGAAAATCAGTACAATGAGAGAATGACAAAGAAACGGGAGATGGAAGAGCAGCTTCGTGTAATGGATCAAACAGACTGGTCCGGTATTATGATGATCTGTATCCATGGCCAGGCAGAAAACAGAATATATGGAACCATTGTGAACCGGTGTTTAAACAGCCCGCTCCCCTTTTGCGGTCTTGACCAGCTGATTTTAAAAATAGATGAAGTCTGTGAACTTGCGGGAAAGCCCATGCTGTCAATGTATCCCCGCTTTTTGCAGGCTGAGATGAGGGAACAGTATGCGGAATTGTCAAAGCAGGGGAAAAAAAACGGTCAGAAGAAACAGGAAGGCTGGCAGGAAATGTCGGATATCATAAAAAGACAGGCGGCAGTGACAAAAGAGGTTATGGAAATACAGATTTTGTTTCGGGGCAATGCAACCATGCAGGGACGGCTGCGCTGCCAGCTTTCCAGCAAAAAGTATGTCAGCTTTCGAAGCGCATTGGAATTATTCCGGATGCTGAAGGAAGTGGAGGTAAGATTCTGCGAAAACAGCAGGCTTCAAGAAGCGGATTCCGGTTTTACAGATGTAAAAAGGAAAGAAGAGAAAAGAGGAAAGGCAATATGATGAACTGCACTGGATGTAAGAGCAGGAAAAAACAGAAGGACAGCATCTGTGAGATCTGCAAGGCACTGAAAAAGATGTGGGAACTTGAATTGTTCCAGGAAGAGTGGAGGTCACAGATCAAACTGGAAGATAACAATAAAACAGCTGTCAGGAGAACCGTATGAGAAAGATATATCAAAAAATCCGGCGCCTTGCCGCAGTGCTTCTGGCGTTAAGCCTGGTGTGCGGCCTGGCGTGGCCAGGGGGAGCGTTCACCCTTACTGCGTTTGCGTCCACAGAGCTTCCTTCGGAGAATCTGGGAGATGGGGCCAGTGACACTTTGGGATACAAATGGAAGTCTTCCAATGATTTTGACGGTTGGGGCGGCGTGGCGTACCGCTACGATTTGAAAGGCCTCAGAGCCGGGGAGACAAATTATGAACAGGGATCCATGAGAATCACATACAATGAATTTGGATTTCCTACTTATCTGGTTATGGCAGGCCCGGGAAGGAATACTCCTCCAAGCGGAAATGAGATACCTAACCAGGTTTACGACCCATCAGTTTTACTGCCTGCCGGTTTCTATATGGCCAAACTGGGACAGCGGGATGAGGCCGGAAATAAAATTACCAATTTTAACGGGGCATTTTATAATGGAGCCGTAGAAAAATTGAAGTTTGGATCGGGCGGCAGCAAGGTGGAACTGGAAAGCAGAATTACAACCACAGCCAGTTCCGACGGAAAGTATGTATTTGTAGATTACTATCTTTGTCATGTGGGAGGAAACCTTTCACCGGAAGGAGAAACCTTCTGGCTGGCAAGTCCTTTTGATCTGATGGTAAACGGTTCGCTTCAAAAGGATGTGTATAAGACCTCCAGAGGCTTCTACGCGCTCGATGTTCCAAGTAAATCCACTGTGGATGTAATTACTAATGACAGCAGCCTGGGGATCACCGTGCCGCCTGATACCCGCTGGGTAGGCCCGTTCAGTCCCCGGGTACAGCAAATGCTGACAGAGAGTGCTGGCGATTCTGCCTTAAATTCAGACAACTCCCTGGCTTACTCCTGGAAGTTTAAAATACGCCCCTACGAGACAATCCACAGAAGGATTGCTTTTACGACAAAGGAAGCCGCTTATTACGTTTCCTCTGCCCACGGAGCCGACTTAAATCCCAACACATCTTCACTGGCAGGAACGTATAAACAGCCGTTTAAGACCATAGAGCATGCGCTTTCACAGTGTAATGGCAAGAATGCATATATTTATATCCAGGATTATGATTCCCTTGATCACGCAGTGGATTTAGTGCCCTCCGGTTTTGCGGAGAAAACTTCGATTGTAATATCCAGCAGTGACATGGATATCAACGGGAATTCTACCGTGGATTCCGATAACTACATAAAAGTACTGCGAAGGGCTGACGGATATACAGGGAATCTGTTCAGACAGTCCAGAAATGCTGTGATCCAATTCAGTGATATAACCCTGGATGGAAGCGGAACCGCTGGTGCGGCGCCAATTATTGAGGCCACTGCCGGAACGCTTCAGGTCAACGGAGGTACCACGCTTCAGAACAATACCGGAGGAGCCATAGCTGCGGAAGGAAGCTCTAACCTTTATATGAACGGGTCAGAAGCAGGTACGGTCATAACAGATAACACTTCAGAAAAAGGCGCCGTGTATTTTAACAGCACCGGAAAATTTACCGTGCTGAATCACGTCACTATTAAAAATAACAAAAAGCCGGATGAGACACCTGCAAACGTCTATCTACCGAATGGAAAATACATGACTGTGGCTGGAGACCTGGGAGACAGTTCCATCGGTGTGACAACAGAGTCCATACCGACTGCATCACCGGAAGGGAATTCCATACAGGCCGACCAGGAGATAACGATTGCAGTTCCATCTGACGGTTATCCAGCTCCGGGGGCGTCCAGTCCGTTTGCCGATAATTTCACCGCGGACTTAAGTACTCAGGGATTATTTACCTCAGCGGGAAGCCAGTCTCTGGGAACTGGCGTGGATACGGTAATAAAGCGGTATGGATATACGATGAGCTTTGTCATCGTCGATGCGGATACGGGCGGTTCCGTGCCGGGGGCGCCTGTTATTCCGGTTCATTATTTTGCCCCGGGTGACGCTGTGACGGTCAATCCGCCGGGAGAGGTGACCGGATATCGGCTGGATCAAGTTACGATCGATCAGGGCAGCGGTACCAGCCTTACATACGAGACGGCCCAGGGAGACAATTACGGCAGAATTACAGGATCCATGCCTGCTCAGGAAGTAGTGATTTCGTATCAGTACGCGAAAAGTAAATCAACCATCTCCTTCCAGGCGAACGGAGGAACTCCTCAGCCGCCCATGCTGGAAGGGAAAGCGGGATTTCCAGTAAATTCCCTTCTGCCCGGGATCAGCCGGTACGGCTATTTATTCCGGGGCTGGAGCACGGTCAATGACTGGGAGAATCCTGATTTTATCGCCGGACTTCCGGCGGTATTTGGAGAATCGCCGGTTACCTATTACGCTGTCTTTGAACCGGATCCGAGCGTAAAGTTCAATTATACGGTAGAATACTCCAACCAGGCCGGCGATATCATATTCCAGACCGGTACAGCAGAAAACGCGTACAGTGTGGAAGCGGCAATCCAGGCCCAGAAAAAAGAGATCCATGGCTATACGTGGAGTCTTGCGGATTCGGGAACCACGCCGACCGAGTATAACTACAGCGGAACCAGCCTGCCGATCGGCCAGTTTAACGGCTCAACCGGGACCTTTACAGGAACCATGCCGGGGCAGGACGCCACAGTGCGGTACCGCTATACGGTGAATTACGGCAATACAGCGGCCCAGTCCCTGCTTACGGTACGCCATGAGACGGCGGGAGGTACTATGGTTTCCGATGCGCAGACCTCAGGCCACTATCCGGAAGAAAGTGTCACGGCCCAGCCGGTGACGAAATACGGATATGAGTGCGTGGACGTGCGTATCGACGCGGGAAATGAGGCAGACGATACGGATGGCCATCTGGTCAGCGGGCTTCAGGGAGATTTTGACGACAACCGGGTGTTCCATGGAGTGATGCCAAACCAGCCGGTGACGATTACATACCTCTATGAGCCGACAGAAGAGGGATATCCCCTGACCGTGGAATATCTGGATAACGGGACTTCGGATGAAAGGCTTACCCATATCCGGGAGCCGCTGGTGCATCTGCATCAGGCGGAGGAAGCGGTGGGGCTGGCCTGTGCCCAGGGCGCAGTCACCTATGAGCAGCCATACGGCTATCAGCTGGTTGCAAAATCCATCAGCCCTTCAACCACGTTAATCAGCTGGAGCGGAAACGACTTTACGGGAACCATGCCCAATGACAGTGAGACAGTGGCCTACCGTCACAACCGTGTGCCTGCGCTGTGGGCGGATATCACATATCTTGCAGGCGCCCATGGAAGCCTGATGGCAGAGGAGGGAATGTCCCCGGATGTCCAGGCCCAGGGAGACGGAAGCTTTAAAACCAGCGCCCTGATTGACGATGGAACGGAACAGGGAGCAGAAGGCGGATATACGCTGGGCGGAATGAAGGAAAGACGCCTGATGCCGGGAACCGGCGCAGATACGTACTACCGGTTCGGAGGCTGGTTTGTGGACGGCAATCACAACGGAATTCTGGACAACGGGGAGACCCTTCTGGAAGAAGGAGACCGTTTCACAGGGGCAGAAGTCCTGACGGCATACTTTGAGGAAGACCCTTCGAAATGGGTGGATATCCATTTTGAAGCGGGAGCGCATGGAAGCATACGGACAGGAGAGGCGCTGAGTCTCCACACGACCTATGATAAAAAGTGGAGTGACATCACGGGAAGCCTGCCGCAGTATGTGCCGGAGGTGAATTACTTAACAGACCGCTGGTATGCAGGAGAGACGCCGGTAACGGGAGAGACGGGTCTTGTAAACGGCCAGGTATACACAATCCGGTTCCGGCCGGACCCGGATGTATTCGGAACAGATGTGGCACAGCCGGAGACGCTGGCCGGATTAAATACCCGGGGAAAAGGCCGGATCACGGTATTTAACACGACACCGGGATACCAGTATATCCTGACAGACCCATCCGGAAGGATTCTGGAGGTGATCAGGGGAAATGAACTGACAGAGCGGGCAGTCTTTGACAATCTCTATCCGGGAGCCGAATACCGCATATACGAAGCCGCAGATAATACTGTGGTGCAGGCGGGAGATACCATTGAAGAAGTAACCGATCCGCTCAGTGCGCCGGCAGAAGTGCTGACACCAGTGCTGGAGACAAATTACCAGATTATCTACGATGAAGAAGAGGAAGGAAAGACTGTTCTGATCATAAAACCGGCAGACCCGGATTCGGAATACGCGGTGCTGGACAAGAACGGCCAGGTGGTGGAGATACCGGCTGCCGGAAACGGCGGCTTTAAGAAACCAGCCGGAAATCCTGTATATTTAACGTTTGCCGGACTGGACTATAACTGTGAGTACACGGTAGTGGCCCGGCCGCTCGGAAAGACGGATATCACGGCAGAGAGCCTGATTGACAAAGGAAGTGTGATTACCACAGACCCGGGCGGAGAGCTGGAACTGACAAACTATATTGT
>NZ_QJKD01000035.1 GCF_003201875.1 Hungatella effluvii | reverse complement strand
AAAGTGGCTTAAAGAGGAGAAAGCGCATGTTTGCTGGGGTAAGGGGAAGTATGCGCTCTTTACTACTTTTTTCCTGTATGTTTCGAAAAATAAAGGGGGCTGGGAAAATGGAGTCAGAGCAACTCCATTTTTTCACAGCCCCTTTTTTACTGCCGGCGACCGGAATCGAACCGGTACGGGCGATTAGGCCCGCAGGATTTTAAGTCCTGTGCGTCTGCCAGTTCCGCCACGCCGGCATATGGATGGTGGTGGATTCGAACCACCGAAGCAATTTGCAGCAGATTTACAGTCTGTCCCCTTTGGCCACTCGGGAAACCATCCAAAATGCTTTGACAAGCAGTGATTATTTTATCACAGAGAACGTGAAAAATCAAGCGGTTTTCATCGGCTGCGCGATTATTTTTTGTAACAGTTCAGACGGCGGGAAAATTGGCGCAGGAAGCAGCGTCAAGCTTGCTTGTAAGCGGCTTTATGCACCAATTTTCACATCGGATGAATATCCGATGCTTCTTGACCGGATTTTTCGGTCAAGAAGATGAGCCGTCTGAACTGTTACTATTTTTACGTCCTCTTTCTTCCATCCGGGCATTCCGCTCTGACTGGTCCGGCCTTCTTCGTCTCTGCCGGACCAGTTTAGAGCGTGTTTGAAAATTGCTCTGGTCCTACACCCGGTCTGTTGCGAGCAGGATGGCGCTGTTGGCGGGCATGAAAACCGACACCTGGCCGTCTGCGACCTCATAGCTGATTCTGCCCACATTGTATCCTGTCTCGTACGTCAGCATGTGGCGTACCAGCGTATCTCCGTCCGAAAGGCCCAGCTGCCATACCGGAAGCTGGACATCCCGCTCCGTCGCCCGGTTGTTGACAATCACGGCACAGACGCTGTCGCCGCAGAACCGGCCGTACGCGATCAGCTGCCTTCCTGCCAGCAGCTGCTTTAAGGAGCCGCGTCTCAAAGCGGCGATCCGGTGATGAAGCCCCGTCATATATTTATGAAATTCAATCAGCTCCAGATTCTCATTGCCCCACGGATACGTTCTCCGGTTATCGGGATCCGTCCAGCCGCAGACTCCGGCCTCATCGCCGTAGTAGATGGTCGGCGCTCCCGGCCAGGTCATCTGGATCAATACGGCCTCACGGAACACGCCGTAGTTCACACCCTCGGAAGCCGCCTTGGCCCCTTTCGTGCTGATCCGTCCCACCGTCCGGTTCGTCCTCGTTAAGAAACGGGAGTGATCGTGGTTGGACAGTTCGTTCATGGCCACCATCATGGAATTCGTCATCATCCGGCTCATATGGTAATTCATGGAGCGGAAAAAGCTCTCTCCATCCCCATAGAGATTGGGATTACTCTCATCACTGTGCTTCTCCATACCTGTCAGGAACCAGGTTACAGGCTCCATAAACGCGTCATAGTTCATCACGGTGTCCCACTGGTCTCCTGCCAGCCAGCTGGAGGGGTCGCCGTAGTGCTCTGCCAGCACGATCGCCTTTGGATTGGCCTCCTTCACCGCGTTCCGGAAATCCCGCCAGAACTGGTGGTTATACTCGCTGCTGTGGCCTAAATCGGCGGCGACATCAAGTCTCCAGCCGTCCACGTTGTACGGCGGAGAGACCCACTTACGGGCAATCTTCATGATGTATTCATACAGCTTCGGTGATTCCTCATAGTTTAGCTTCGGCAGCGTGGAATGGCCCCACCAGCCGTCATAGGAATCGTTGCAGGGCCACGCGTCATCCTTGTAGAACTTAAAAAACGTATGGTACGGGCTGTCCTCCGACACATACGCCCCAGCTTCATAGTCGCCGGACATCTGGTAAAGCAGTTCTCCATCCAGCCATTTGTTAAAGGAACCGCAGTGGTTAAACACGCCGTCCAGGATGACCTTCATCCCCCGGCGGTGGACCTCAGCCACAAACCGCGCAAAAAACGCGTCACTGGCCTCCAGATTCTCCTTTGCCGTGCTTCTTACCATATACTTGGTCGCCTGGCGGTTATCGGCGGACCCGCGCTTCAGCGGCTCTCCGCCGTCCTTCACAATCACGCCGTAATGCGGATCAATATGGTCATAATCCTGGCAGTCATACTTGTGGTTGGATGGCGACACGAAAATCGGGTTGAAATAGATGACATCCACACCCAGATTCTGAATATAATCCAGCTTATCCCATACGCCCTGCAGGTCACCGCCATAGAAGCAGCCCACGTCCATCTGGCTGGGATATTTGCTCCAATCCGACACATGCATGACATTCTGATCTATATAAAAATATTCGTTATCCACGACATCGTTGGACGGATCGCCATTGCAGAACCGGTCCACGTAGATCTGATACATGATGGCGCCCTTGGCCCAGTCCGGGGTGCTAAATCCCGGAGCGATCCGGAAATGAAAACACTCCTGATTATCCATCGTCGCCCCCAGCCGGTTGTAGTAACAGGACTCGCTGCCTTTTACCACTTTAAAACTGTAGCTGATTCTTTCCCTGCCGACTGTAATCTTATATTCATAGTAATCAAATAAACCGTCGGAGTCTGACTTCTCCATAACGGCTTCTTTCCTGCTGCCATCTTCTATATAATATACATAATCCACATTATCCCTTGCGGTCCGGAAACGTAAGTATACGTCGTCTCCTTCTAAAGGCTCTGTGGGAAATCGGAAATTTTCTGTCTCGTCGGTAAATAACGCCTCTCTGTTTAACGCCTCTGCCTGGAAGCACATACGGTTATCCTTCCCTTTCTCATTTACTCCTGTATCTATTTTATCTGATCAGGCCTAAATATACAACCCCGCGGACTCTTAGTTTCTTCATTTTTTCAAGCCCAATCCCTCGTTTTCTTCCAATCTTTTCAGTATTCCCTGTTATGGGCATAAAAAACGGTCAGCGGGGGAGCTGACCGTTTTTCGGAGAAGGTATTTCGTTTCTTATGGGGTGTAGCAAAAACTATATAATGTATTGGGGGGGTTTACGATTAATAATATATCATGCTTTCAGAAATAAGTGTGCACAAACATCATTTTTTTCATTCCTGTTTTTTCGTCATTTTTGATTTCACCCCATTTTACAGACAAAAAAATGCAGGTGCCCGGCGCCAATCTTAGGCATTTTACCGGGCATCTGCATTATTTTGCTAAATCTCTGCCGGGAACAGGCTTTCAAACTCCTGCTGGCCAATCTTCTCTTTCTCAATCAAAAGCTGGGAACAGGAATGAAGTACATCCTCATGCTTCATGATGATATCCTTCGCCTTGGTGTAACAGTCATCGATGATGCGCTTCACTTCGCTGTCGATCGCGTTGGCAACCTCATTGCCATAGCTCTTGGTGTGAGCCAGATCGCGGCCAATGAAGACCTCGTCGCCGTCATTGTCGTAATTAATCATACCGACACGGTCAGACATACCGTACTGAGTCACCATGGAACGGGCCGTCGCTGTCGCCTGCTTAATATCCTGGGATGCGCCGGTGGTAATATCGCCGAAGACCAGTTCTTCTGCGATTCTGCCGCCTAAATCCACCATGATATCCTGCAGCATCTTTCCCTTTGTGTTAAACATCCGGTCGCTCTCCGGCAGAGGCATGGTATAACCCGCCGCACTCATGCCTGTAGGGATGATGGAAATCGTATGGACTGGTCCTTCATCCGGAAGCACATGGAACAGAATCGCATGGCCGGCCTCGTGGTAAGCGGTAATCTTCTTCTCCTTATCGGAGATGACCTTACTCTTCTTCTCCGCGCCGATTCCAACCTTTACAAATGCCTTGTTAATGTCCGCCTGGTTGATAAACTTCTTGTCATCACGGGCTGCGTTGATGGCTGCCTCATTCATCAGATTCTCCAGATCGGCGCCTGTAAATCCTGATGTGGTCTGTGCCACACGCTTTAAGTCCACGTCCTCTCCCAGAGGTTTTTCCTTGGAATGAACGATTAAGATTTCTTCTCTGCCCTTGACATCAGGCGTCCCCACTCCAACCTTCCGGTCAAATCGACCCGGACGCAGAATCGCGGGGTCTAAAATATCCACGCGGTTAGTAGCCGCCATAACGATGATTCCTTCATTGACACCGAATCCATCCATCTCTACCAGGAGCTGGTTTAAGGTCTGTTCCCTCTCGTCGTGGCCGCCTCCCATACCGGTACCTCTCCGGCGGGCAACGGCGTCGATCTCATCGATAAAGATGATACAGGGGGCGTGTTTCTTGCCTTCTTCAAATAAATCGCGGACTCTCGATGCGCCGACACCGACGAACATCTCCACGAAATCGGAACCTGAAATGGAGAAGAACGGAACTCCCGCCTCCCCTGCCACCGCCTTTGCAAGCAGTGTCTTACCAGTACCGGGAGGGCCCACAAGCAGTATTCCCTTAGGGATACGCGCACCAACGCTGGTATATTTCTGTGGATTCTTTAAGAAGTCCACCACTTCCGCCAACTCTTCCTTCTCTTCTTCCAGGCCGGCAACTTTTCCAAAGTTGACCTTATTGGCATCCTTGGCCAGATGCGCCCGGCTGCGGCCGAAATTCATCATCTTGGCGTTGGCGCCTCCCGATCCCGCTCTGGCGTTCATCAGCATGAACATGCCAACGAGAACCACGGCAGTCAGGATAATGGGAAGAACGATGGTCAGGAAATAATTCTCCTGGGGTACGTTCTCCGTGGTATAGACGATTCCGTTCCTGTCCAGCAGCTCCTGTGCTGCAATGACGTCCGGAACATTCACGACTTTGGCCTGTTCCGCCGATCCGTCGCTTATAATCAGCACGACCTGGCCGGTGGGCGTCTGCTGATTCTGCTTAATAGTCGCTGCGACTACGCTGCCATCCTCGATGGCCTTCATATATTCCTGGTTACTGATCTTCTCATTCTGTCTCGGAAACATGCTTGCTACGATCAGCATGATCACAAGGATCAGAACGAGACCTAACCCTCTAAATGGTTGCTGTTGTTTCAACGGGCTGCCTCCTTATTGCTGTTCTATTACTCCGATATACGGCAAATTCCTGTATTTCTGGTCATAATCAAGACCGTATCCCACGATGAACTGATCCGGTACGGTAAAGCAGGTGTATTTAACCGTAACCTGTTTCTTTACACGGCGTTCCGGTTTATCGAGCAGGGTGCACAGCTCGATGCTTCTCGGGTTTCTCTGCTTCAGAACTTCAATCAGATAAGAAAGCGTATTGCCGGAATCGATGATGTCTTCCACGATCAATACATCCTTTCCCTCGATCGGTTCATCCAAATCCTTTACGATCTTTACGATTCCGCTGGATACGGTGCCTGCGCCGTAGCTGGACACAGACATGAAATCCAGAGTCAGCGGCAGGCTGATTCTCTTAGCCAGCTCGCAGGTAAAGAACACTCCGCCCTTTAAGATGCAGATCAGATGAAGGGGTCTGCCTTCGTAATCACTGCTGATTACCTCCCCCATCTCCTTGATTCTTTTTGCCACTTCTTCTTCCGATAACAATACACGTATCTTATCATTCATCAATTTTTCCTCCGTCTATTTGTATTTGCAGTACTGTATGAGTATCGTCTGTAATTTTATAATATTCACTGATCCGGTATCCGATGATCCAGAGAATGTGTGATCCGTCCGCCGCCAGCAGAATCTTACCGCGTTCTTCCTTCGGAATCTTTTCATCGATCATAAACGATTTGACTGTCTTTCTGCCGCCGCCGGCGAGCGTAATATAGTCTCCGGTTTCCCGATACCTCACAGAGAGCGCACTATTGATTTTATCATAATCAAACCATTTCGTATACCTGTTTTTGGGAATTTCCTGCCCTTTTTTGTAAGGAAATGTCGTCATAACGGGCGTTAATCCGGTTTCTTCGCCGCCGCTCTGGGAAAAAAGCATTTTTTCCTCTTTTTTTATCCACAACTCATCGTAGGTCCGAAGGGCATATCCCCCATCCGGCAGCTGGATCCGCCGTCCCACCGGCTTAAAAAGAAGCTTTTCGGCCTCCTCCACGTGGACAGAGGTAATATCCTTTAAAGACAGATACGTCTCTCCGATCATCTGCCGGATCACGTACTGACGGACAATGGACTCTTCCTGTTTTAAGTTCTCCGCAGAAATTCCAATGGAAATAACGCCGCCGTCCTCCCGTCTCTCCCGGATGCCGCTGCTCTCCAGAATCCGCCTCGCGGCCTTCTCGAAACAGGCATCCGCGGCCGCGGCCGTCTTTGCCGCCTGCAGGATATTGGATGGCGCCCCCTCGTTAATCCGTTCCCTGACAGCGGGAATGATCTCGTGGCGCAGGCGGTTCCTGATATAATCCGTCCCGCTGTTTGTAGAGTCCTCACAATATGATATCTCTTTTTCTTCCAGATATGCAAGAATCTCTTTTCTCGTTACGGAAAGCAGGGGCCGTATGACGGCGTCCCGCACCGGCCTCATCCCGCCGAGCCCTTTTAAGCCGCTTCCGCGGAACAGGTTATAGAGCACGGTCTCCACCTGATCATCCGCGTGGTGAGCCACGGCGATCTTCGCCGCATGGCGAAAAAGGCGCTGCTCCTCCAGAATCCGGTAACGCAGATGCCTTCCCGCTTCCTCCTCTGAGACTCCGTTGATACGGGCGTACTCTGCCACGTTGGCGTGCACACAAACAAAAGGCACTCCCAGATTCTCTGACAGTTCCTGTGCGTATATGCTGTCACGGTCCGCCTCCTTCCCCCTTAACCCATGGTGGACATGGACCGCGAAAAGCTCTATGTTCAGTTCTTTCTTCAGTTCGCTTAAGATCATCAGAAGGCTCACCGAATCCGCGCCGCCGGACAATCCTATGATTACGCGGTCGCCCGGGACGAGCATATCGTGCTCCCGGATGAATTCCCTGATGGTTTCCAGTATTTTTCTGTGCATGGTGACACCGCCTTTGTAGATTTTTCCCGGTATAGTTATAAATATACCATAAAGAGGAAAATCGTGAAAGTCCGACTCAAAATGTTGGCTGGAAATTTTAAACGGGATGATTGTATGGAGGCGTACGTGAGAATCGGCTGAAGGTTGTAAAGAATTCAGAAGGCGCGGGGCGTATGCCTTCTGAATTCGTATGGGCCGGCAGACAACGGCTGCCGCATGGCACAGACAGATTTCCCTAAACCGTCAGCGGTCCCAGATACCGGCAGTTAAGACGGTCATGTCGTCGCCTACGTACTCGTTGAATGAGCGGGCAAAAAGAAGGATGCGGTCGGCCATGTCCTGTGGATTTTTTATGGGCATTCCAGCTATGAATTCCAGGAGCGACAGTTCCTTGTCCTCACCCGGCAGGGCGTCTAAGACGCCGTCGCTGACCATGATGATGCGGTTGTCGTCCCATAGTTTTTTGGAGAGAAGTATCGGTTCTACCGGATTTAAGATGCCCATGGGGACCTCGCCGGCCTCCAGAAGCTCTACTCCGCTGGGAGTCAGTATATAGGTGGCCGCAGCGCCCAGCTTCATGGCCTCCAGGATTCCGGTATGTAAGTCGATGCATCCCAAGTCAAGAGTCGCGGGATGCTGCACGTTGCCGGTCAGAAGAAGCACCGTGTTGACAAGCTTTAAGGCGGCCCGGGCGGAAAAACCGGTTTCCAGAAGCCTCTCTGTCAGCTCTATAACCTGACGGCTCTCTTCCTCCGCGATTTCACCGCTTCCCATGCCGTCGGAGAGGCTCATGATCACCTGGCCGGGCATGATCTGGCTGAAGCTGTAGTTGTCCCCCGAAACGGCCTCCCCTGTCTTTATGGCGCGTGCAGCGCCGTAGACCATGCGGTAACGCCCCTTTTCCACGAAACGGATCGTGGCCGGCTGCTTCGTGATTAAGTTTCTGCCGTCGTGGGCGACACACCACTCGTTTTCGTCCATGGCTTCCTCCAGCAGCTCCGCCGCCTCCTTCGCAGTCACGCAGCGTCCATTTCCGGTCCGCATGGTTAGGAATGCCTCTTTCTGGTGGTTTTCATACTCCAGAATCAGCATTTTTTCAATGATAATGTGGCGGCGCTTGAATTCCTTCTCCACCGCGTCTGCCTTGTCCTGGGTGATGTCCACCGCCTTTTCCATCTGGTGGGAGAATTCCTCCAGGATAACGGCAAGCTCCTTAAACTGGATGATGACCGCATCCCTGCTCTCCAGGAACCGGTTCTTCCAGGCTAAATTCATCGTTGCTTTTCCGAGACTGCGGTTTAACTGGTCCACGTACTCGTCCCGGCGTTTGCAGGTCTCGAGAAACATGCGGGGCATGTCCCCGTAATCCAGATTTCCTTTTTGCTCAAACGAGCGAATCAGATAATACAGATAGTAGTTATTTTCCTGTTCCTGGCTGGAATAGATATTGCACTTGTTGCAGCCCGCGCATACCATGGCTGCGGCTGTCTGCATCGCCGCAATCCCATCTTCCTTCGTAAGTCCCTGTCCGGCGGACAATTCATCTGTACATGCTCTGGCCAGCTCTCCGAGGGAGCCTGCCATGTCGTTTAATCTCTTCGCTGTATATACATTCACATCAGCCATATCGTGATGCTCCGCCTTACGTCTGAACACAAAAATTCCCTCCTGCCTGTTTTTATGCATACTGTTCCTAACGCACATTATATACAGGTTGGAGGGAAATATTTGTCAAATCTTAACACCCTGTCCCAAAAATATTACGACAGGATTCACTCTTTTTTCTTCGGTTTCAACAGAATCTCGTCAGGATTCACCAGCCCCAGCTTCTGTTTGGCTACTTCTTCTATGTACTGCTTCGTCTGGACATAGACACGGTATTCTTCCAGTTCTTTGGAACGCTCTTTCTCCTTGTCCACCTGTGCCTGTAAGTTCTCTTCACGTATCTGGTATTCCATAACCTTAGCTTCCAGGGAGGTTCCTCTGAATGTAACTACGACAGCCAACGCAAATATGACCAGAGTGATTCCAATCATAGCCATACGGTTGCCCCATTTATCTTTCCGTTTTCTCCTCGATTTTCCCAAATTACTCATTCTCTTTATCACCAGCTATTCTATCGTTGCCGTTTCTTTCTGCGGCGGAAACACTTGTCTAGCTTCATTCTAAGATATTTCCATGTATTTTTCAAGAACTTTAGAAAAAACCTGCTGATCAGCCGGTCGTATAAAAACATTCCGATAAAGACGCCTGCGATGACGTATCCCCTTAAGCCTCCGTCATTCTGTTCATACAGCAGGGAGAATGTCACCAGGCTCGCGTAGATCCAGTATACCATGTCCTCCACGCCCATGATGACGGGAAGGTGAGGAATGAAGATGCGGAGGATCCTTAGAAAATCATACGTCATCATAAGCCCTGCGCCCGTGGCAAAGCTGTAGAGCAGAAGTCTCACCTCATATACAATATGGACGCTCATAGGACTCCTTTAGGCTCTTTATTTGAATAATCTGGTAAACAGGGATTCTCCGGACTTTCTTAACGCCTCGTTGGAGGAATAGTTTAAACTGTCGATGGTGCCGTCTAAGTCCACCTCTCCCTTTTCCAGGGTCAGCCTGCTGACATGCAAGTCCTTCCCCTTGACAGTAAGAAGCCCCAAATCGGTATCGAGCACCACCTGATTCTCATCGAACGATACTACCTCCCGGATCCCCGTAACGGTTCCGGCCCCTCTGTTTTCCAGTGTAAGCTTATGCGGGCGGATATTCATCTTCTCTTCCATTAAAAAACCTCCTAATATACCTGTCTAAAGTATATTAGGAGGCGCGCCTCTTTATTCCTGTTAAATATAGCGATAAAGCTCTTTCGCTTCATCCTTTTTTACAGTCTCCGCTACATCGAGGACTTCCACCTTTACGGAGCTTGTCCCGAAATGAATCTCGATGATGTCGCCTTCCTTAACGTTTAAGGAAGCCTTCGCCGGTTTATCATTCACGACCACGCGGCCTGCGTCGCAGGCTTCGTTAGCCACGGTTCTTCTCTTGATGAGCCGGGAAACCTTTAGGAATTTGTCAAGTCTCATGAATTATGCGTTCACCATATCCTTTAATGCCTTGCCAGCTTTGAATTTTGGTGTCTTGGAAGCCGGGATATTCATAACTTCGCCGCTCTTCGGGTTTCTTCCTTCTCTTGCTGCTCTTTCAGAAACTTCAAATGTACCAAAACCAACTAACTGGATTTTTCCGCCGTTTACTAATTCTTCAGATACTACATCTGTGAAAGCCTTTACTGCCTTCTCTGCATCCTTCTTGGACAGTTCTGCCTTCTCTGCTACTGCTGCGATTAATTCTGTTTTGTTCATTGATATCTTCCTCCTAGAATGTAGTATTTAACTACGATTTTTCTCGTTAATACGATACTATATCATTTATAGCTGTTTCTCCTGTTTTTGTCAAGGTTTTTTACCTTTTTATTGGCTTTGCCCTTAAAAATATTCTGTGCATAAAACTGGCACTTTATGAAAGAATAAAAGCACTTCCATCTTTTTCCATTTTACGAGTTTTGCATAGTAATAATCCGATTTTTCACCCACTCCATGAAACCAGCTCTCCTATTTCTTCCCCAGCTTCTCCTGGCGTTTTATCTCATTCCATAATTCCAGGCTTTCCTCTGGAGTGGCCGCTTTCGCGTCGCCAAATACATGAGGATGGCGCCTCACCATCTTCTCACAGATGCCGTTTATCACATCATCCATCGTAAACGCACCGTTCTCCTCTGCGATCCGGCTGTGCATCAGCACCTGGAACAGCACGTCCCCCAGTTCTTCACAGAGGTTCTCCATATCGTGATTGTCGATGGCTGCAAATACCTCTTCGCTCTCCTCTTTTAAACATGGCTTCAGGCTCTCATGGGTCTGCTTCCTGTCCCACGGGCAGCCGTGCTCCGAGCGGAGTTGTGCCGTAATTCTTACCAGATCCTCAAATGAATACATCTGTATTCCCCCTTCTATTAACAGTACCCGATAAAGCGGGTCATGCTGCCGCCGGAGACCATGCAGACACGTCTGCCTGGCTCGCCGCCGGCGTAAATAATCCGGGCCGGATGGGCAGCTGCTCCATCCGGCCCGGGAATGATTTCCTATACCAGAAAATTATACGCTTTTTTGTCAGAAAACACAAGCAAATGCCTGGTCCAGATCCTGAATAATGTCTTCTATATGCTCGGTTCCGATGGAGAGCCGGATGGTCTCCGGCCTGATGCCGCTGGCTGCAAGTTCCTGCTCCGTCATCTGGGCGTGTGTGGTGCTGGCCGGGTGGATCACCAGGGATTTTACGTCGGCCACATTGGCAAGAAGGGAAAATATCTTCAAATGGTCGATAAATTCCATTGCCTTCTCCGCCCCGCCCTCTATCTCAAAGGTGAAGATAGAGCCGGCTCCCTCCGGAAAATACCGGTTATAGAGTTCATGGTACGGGCTGCCGGGGAGTGATGGATGGTTTACCTTCTTTACGTGGGGATTCGCATTTAAGTATTCCACCACCCGGACAGCGTTAAAGACGTGGCGCTCCACACGCAGTGACAGCGTCTCCAGTCCCTGAAGCAGTAAAAACGCGTGCAGAGGCGCCAGGGTAGCACCCGTGTCCCGCAGAAGTACCGCGCGGATTTTCGTCACAAGGGCCGCCGGTCCGGCCGCTTTCGTAAAGCTGACGCCGTGGTAGCTGGGATTCGGCTCCACAAGACTGGGGAATTTGCCTGAGGCCTCCCAGTCGAAGCTTCCGCCTTCCACGATAACGCCTCCCAGCGCCGTACCGTGACCACCCATAAATTTGGTTGCGGAGTGCACCACAATATCAGCCCCGTGCTCCAGCGGGCGGAACAGATACGGGGTAGCAAAGGTATTATCCACAATCAGGGGAATTTTATGGGCATGGGCCACAGCGGCCGCGGCTTCCATATCGATGATGCTGGAATTGGGGTTTCCCAGCGTTTCGATAAAGACGGCCTTTGTATTGGGGCGGATGGCACGCTCAAACGCCCCGGGCTCGTCGGGATCTACAAAGGTGGCCGTCACGCCGAATTCCGGCAGCGTGTGCGCAAGCAGATTGTAGGTTCCTCCATAGATGGTGGAGGCCGCCACAATATGATCGCCTTCCCTGGCAAGCGCCTGAAAGGTATAGGCGATGGCCGCCGCTCCGCTGGCCACGGCAAGCGCCGCGCTGCCGCCCTCTAAAGCCGCGATCCGCTGTTCCAGCACATCCTCTGTCGGATTGGTCAGGCGTCCGTAGATATTGCCTGCATCCGAGAGGCTGAAACGGTCCGCCGCCTCTTTGCAGTTTTTAAATACATACGACGTGGTCTGGTAGATCGGAACCGCCCTGGCCCCTGTGGCCGGATCAGGCTCCTCCTGGCCGGCATGGATCTGTAATGTTTCAAACCTCAATTTCTTTTTCTCTGACATATGCATCCATCCTTTCCCCGTTCCTCATGCGGAACACGTTCGATTCATAGTATTCATATCTCTTTGCTATGTATTGCGTGCTATTGTACAGGAGGATGCGCCGTCTGTCAATCTTTTTTTGAAATAATTTCCAATTTATATGACTGATTTATGATAATGTCCTTATATACCACACGTAATTATGTCCCAGCCTAATGCATGATGTGGTATACTTATCCCTCATGACTATAAGA
>NZ_QJKD01000034.1 GCF_003201875.1 Hungatella effluvii | reverse complement strand
TTCGGTCCTTCATCTCTCGACTACTACGACCTCGGCTGACTTCTGTACGTTCAGCACTATCTTTCGATAATGGTTATCCCTTTCAGGACATTCCGCACAGACCTCCCCGGGTACCACACGTCTCTTTCTCTCCATCTATCTGCCACATTTACCATACGTGATTCCGTGTGGTTATTGGGCTTCGACTTGTTTAGCAGCCTTACCCTCACGCACGGCCTGATGTGATTTCTGTCCGTCAGACCAGAGATTTGCCCATGGGTTAGTATGTTCCCCACATCCGGCTTCCTTCAGATTTCACCTCACGATGAACACCCTTGCCTTCGGCTATATCCTTCCCACCACCGGGCGGATTCCGGACTTTCACCAGTTAGAGACGTGCGCCGCCGGGCGCACTAAAAAAAAGAAGAAGGCATGCCGCGGTTACCCGCGCATGCCTTCTCCTCTATTCCTGAACCTCTTATCCGGCCTCCATCCGCCTGCTACTGAATGGACACCCGTTTAATCTCATTCCTGGACTTAAAAAGCCCTGCCAGCTGTATATTGTCAGATTTGCACGACTCGTCCCGCAGCGTCTGTTCGATGAACCGCAGGATGTCCTCTCCCGGATTCTCACGAAATTCGATCTCCAGTTCTTTGTCTTCCTCGTATCTTCCTGTGAAATACCCTTTTCTTCCGAGAAACAGTTCCACAATCATCACGATCATCGTCGAGACGGCTCCCAGCACATACATTCCCGCGCCCATGGCCATACCGACGCCCACCGTCGCCCAGATTCCGGCTGATGTTGTGATGCCGTTTACATTATTATTTCTAAAAATGATGATTCCCGAACCGATGAAGCCCACAGCCGTCACAATACCCGCGGCCACACGGGATGGGTCGAGCTTAACATAGTCTCCCAGCACGTCGTTAAAACCGTACTTGGAGATGATCATCATCGCGGCCGCAGCGACCGCGATAATCACATGGGTTCTCGTTCCCGCCGTCTTCTTCCTGCTCTGTCTTTCATAACCAATTAGTCCGCCGCATAACGCGGCGGACACCAGCCTCAGCACATAGATAAGCTGTTCCATGACAAATTCGTTCAATTTATCACCTCTGTCCGGATCGTCCTGTATGGCGGATTGTCTTCTACTTCACCCATACGCCGGACGCGTCCAGCGTATATCCATCCGGAGTCACCGTATTCTTCATCATCGCCCCATCGGCGCCTAAGTAAAACCATTGGCCGTCGGACTCCACCCAGGTACTGGAAGCCATAGCGCCGCCGGACTTGAAATAATACCACACGTCGTTGGAATAATGGCGCCAGCCCGTAGCCATGGTCCCGTCGGAATCGAACCAGTAATCAGCCCCGTCTATCGTCATCCACTCATTGGCGGCGCGGTTTCCGTCGTTCTTTACAAAGTACCACTTTGCCCCCTCCTGCTGCCACTTTGCAGTCTGGGAGCCTCCATTCTTCAGCGCAAAACCATAGTCCAGCAGAGCCGAGGTATCCGTGTACTGCGTAGACTTGCTCTTCATGATAACCGCGATCAGACGTACGCCGTCCCGCTCCGCACATGTCACCAGCGTATTGCCTGCCAGTGAAGTATATCCGGTCTTTCCTCCGATAACACCCTGGTAATATCTGGCGTCATTGGGATAAAGCATCTTGTGGCCCAGGGATATCGTGCGGGCCGCCGCCTTCTGCGTCGCCGGAATCTGGTAGCTTAAGGTCGATGCGATCTTGCTTACCGTACCATTCTGAAATGCCGCCCGTGCGATCAGCGCCATATCATGAGGCGTCGTATAGTGGTTGGAATTGTTGAGGCCGTTCGGATTGACGAAATTCGTGTTCGTACAGCCCAGCTCCTTCGCCCTGGCATTCATCATGTCCGCAAACTTGCTGATACTCCCCGCCGTATGCTCGGCCAGACCGTTGGCTACCTCGTTGGCAGATTTTAAAAGGAGACCGTAGAGACTCTGACGCACCGTCAGCTTGTCCCCTTCCACCAGTCCCAGCGTAACAGCGCCGGACTCCAGATTTGTAACCGCCGTCTTCGAAAATGTAACCGTATCGTCGAGACTGCACTTTTCCGCTACCAGAAGAGCTGTCATCAGCTTCGTGATGCTGGCGGGGTAAAACTTCGTCTCCGCCTCTTTTGAATAGAGCAGGTTTCCCGTGGCCGCATCCATGAGCACCGCGCCCTGAGCCTGGATCTCCGGCTGCTTTAATGTGTTCACCACACTGCCGCCGGTCCCGCTTCCCTGGGTGGCCCCTGGGCCTACGGAAGTTCCCGGCCCTGTCGAGTTCCCTGATCCAGCGGAAGTTCCCGTTCCCGTCGAATTCCCTGTTCCCGTCGAAGCTCCCGGGCCGCTCTGGGTATTATCCCCGCCCGGTCCCGCTGTCTCCGGCCCTGAAATTCCGTTATCCGATCCGCCGCTTATGGGCGGGACGATCGGAATATCACCGAAGGCCGGTACCGAAGCCAAAAGGCTTAAGCTGATTGCAATGCTCCATATTCTGTTAAAGCGTTTTACCATGTCTGTTTCTCCCCGTGTCATCCTGTATTCTGTATTATGTACAATAACCTTTATCCTGCATCGGCACACAGCACGGTCTGCCGATTTTTATCTGTAGTATTTCCCTAAACAGTATAGCACAAAATTGCACGGATACGGATTAAAATTTTCTTACAATAAGAGCGCACGCCCGGCGGAGGCCGGAGCCGGGTAATCCGGTCCCTGTCTGCGCCAGGCGTGCTCATTTTATGCCTTATCTTTTTTTACTTTCTGCCTTATGGGCGTTTTTCCACATGGCCCAAATCACGCTGGCCACGCAAATAGAAGAAAAGCAGCCGCTCACAAGCCCGAATAACAGAGGCAGGGAGAATTCAAAAATGGACTGGATCCCAAAATGCCACGATGCAATTACCAGGATCAGTACGCTGATGCACGTCGTCAGTGAGGTGTGCAGCGACCGTCCAAGACTCTGGGATACGCTGGTATCCACCAGCTCGTCGATATTTTTACACTTATGAAGATTCATGTTCTCTCTGATCCGGTCATAGATTACGATCGTATCGTTGATGGAGTAACCGATGATGGTCAGCACCACCGCCACAAACGCGTCATTCAGCGGAATCGCAAAGATCAGGAACGCGCACAGCACGATCAGCACATCGTGGATCAGCGCGATCACCGCAGATACTCCCGCAGAAAGGCCCGAAAGGATGGAAAACCGGATCCAAACATACACCGTTATCAGCACCGCAGCCAGAACCATGGCGATCACGGCGTTGTGGAGCGTCTTCTGTCCCATATACGGCTGAACCGCATACGTCTCCGACAGGGTCGCCGTAAAGCCATCCTGATAGCCGTTTAATATCTGCGTCACGTATTCCTGGCTCTCCGGGCTGATGCCTTCCTGCCCTGCAAAGGTCAGAACCATAAACTGTTTTCCAAGGCCATCCTCTTTTGTCAGGCGGACATTTACATTTCTTCCGGTCTCGCCGGATACCTTGGCAGCAACGGCGTCGGAATTCACATCGGCCGCCCCCTCTATCTCATACTTTAACGTCGTTCCGCCCGTAAACTGGGTGTCCAGGCTCACTCCGTTCTTCATAAATCCCAGCACGCCGGCCAGGAGCATACAGATGGAGATGGCAAACCATATGTATTTCCGTTTCATGATTGGATAAATCTTCTGATTCTTCTTCACCTTATACCACTTCAAATCGTGGAATCTGCCTTCCCGTATGATGGAAAGAAGTACAGTTCTGGAGAACCAGACGCCCACCACCAGATTGATGATCAGGCCCACAAGCAGCGTATAGCCGAAGCTCAGCATGGTGCCTGACCCGAAGAACATCAGGATTATCGCCACGATAGCGCTTGTCAGGTTTCCGTCCAGCACGGAAGAGAAAGCCCTCTTGTATCCCCGTTTGACCGCCTCGGTCAGCGAAACGCCGTTTCCAAGCTCCTCACCGATACGCTCGCTGATGATAATATTGGCATCCACCGCCATACCTATGGTCAGTATGATACCGGCGATACCGGGCAGTGTCAGCGTATACTGCGGGATCGAGATCGCCAGCAGCTGTATGGAGGTCTGAAGAATCAGGCCAAAGCATGCCACCATTCCCGGCAGGCGGTACATGGCGATCATGAAAATACAGATACAGAAGAACGCTACCACACCTGAAAATACCATGATATTCAAGGCATTGGAGCCCAGGCTCGGGCTGATGGTGCTGAAGTTCTTCGTCTCCATGGCGTACGGCAGGGCACCCGCATTGATCTTGTCCGATAAGCTCTTTGCGGACGCATACGACTCCATGCCGTTGATCACGGCGTTGCCGCCCGTAATCTTGTCCTGAACCACCGGATTGGAGATCAGCTCCTCATCCATGTAGATTCCCATGCGTCGGCCTACCAGTTTGCCGGTGGCATCGGCAAATTTATCCGCGCCATCCTTTGTAAACTGCAGCTCCACCTCATATTTTTTAATTCCGGTCTGGTCCGAATACTCTACGGGCCGGCTGGTGGAGATGTCCCTTCCTTCCAGCATTACAGTGCCGCTCTCATCACGGAAGGTCAAATTGGCCATGTCGCCCAGTTCCGCGATGGCAGCCTCCGGCTTAAAATCCTTTTCGTCGGATTTCCACGGAAAACGGACGATTACATAACCCTTTTCATTATCCGTTGTCACCTCGCGGTCCGTGATATTCTTATCATCCAGTCTCGTCTCGATTATATTCCTGGCCGCTTCGATCTCATTCGGCGCGGGATTCCGGTCTAAGCCCACTGGCTCGAATACAGCCTCGACGCCGCCCCGGATATCGATTCCAAATCTCATGTCCCCCGCGCCCTTAATGTCTTTTCCAAGGCCGAAGCATGCGGTATAAACCGCAAGGATGACGATTACCGTCAGGATTCCAAGTGTTTTCTTTCCTGGTTTCATAGTGCTCTCCTTTTCGTCTCATCGCAGAGTGTGTTTTATTTTCAAACACACTCCAGTCTTCTTATCGTCATTCATTATAGACTGTTATGAGAGAAAATGGTGCTAAGAAACCATTAAGATTTTCCCCGGTCCCTCCACCAGCGCTCTTCTTCCAGTTCCTTCCGGATCTCCTGTATGAATAAAAGCAGCACAACGATGGATATGGACCCCATGATCCCCATCAGAATCTTCACTGACACATCACCTCTTTACAATTTCATAATATTTTTTAGAAGTAACCCCATAGATCACCCCGTAAAAGACAGCAAACAGCAGTACCGCTCCGGCCGTGGACACGGCAAACAGCCCTACATTCCGCAGATTCAGCAGGGCCAGAAGCCTTGCGATCATCGGAAATGCGAAGCAGATATGGACAGCGGCCGTAACCAGCGGCAGAAAGAACATGGTAAGCACCTGGGAACGGATGGCGCTCTTGATCTCACGGGCCGACAGCCCCACATTCTGCATGATTTCAAACCGCTTCTTATCCTCATAGCCCTCGGAAATCTGCTTGTAATAGATAATCAGTACCGTCGCCATCACAAACAACGTTCCCAGAAACAATCCGACGAAGAACAGCCCTCCGTACAGGGAGAAAAAGGATCCCCGCTCCATGGCCGCCGATTCGAGACGGTAGGTCAATCCCAGGCCATTTAACCGTTCCTCCAGATCTTTGTACAATCCCGCGGAACCCTCTTTGCCGTCTCCAGCGTCGAAGGCCACATAGTAAACGGGTCTGGATTTCGCCTCCCCGTAGGCCTCTGCCTGCATTTTCTCCATCTCCTCCAGCTGGGAAAAATCCGGCAGAACGATATGAAGGCTCCCCACGGACCCCATGGCGTCCATACCGTCCTCTACGGTTTGGCCTTTTAAGCCGGCGACATCGTACCGTCTTCCGAAGATGGAAAATGTATCCCGGTCGTAACGCATCCCATCCGCAAGCACCATCACCTGGTCATCACGCAGGCTGACATTTTGCCCTGAAATCCGGTTATAGTCCTCCAGAGTCATGAAGAAGAGATAGTCCAGGCTGTTGTAGTCCGCCAGATTCTCCTCTCTTACCTCGAAGCCGTCTCCCGTATCCACCGCGGCAAAGCTGACATAGCGGTAGCTGACAAGCCCTTTTGCGGTCTCCCCTGCCTCCTTTAAGGCACTATCCACAATCCCGTCGGTCTTCGCTGACGTGTCGTCGGAATAATCGTACACCGTCACCACGTAATCCCGTTTAAAACGGTTTCTCATCACATCGTCCAGTCCCACATAGAGGGAAACCGTGGAAGAAAGCATGACTAAAACCGCTGTGGACAGAAGGCAGATCACAGACAGACCGGCCGCATTCTGTTTCATCCGGTATATCATTCCCGAGACAGAGATGAAGTGGCGCGTCTGATAATAATAGCTTTTATTCTTTTTCATCAGCTTAAGCAGCGTAACACTTCCCGCGGTAAATAAGAGGCCGGTACCGGCAATCACGAACAGTACCGCGATGAAGAAGGCAAAGATGATCATCGCTGTCCGCTCCGTCGAAATGGCAATCCAGTACCCCGCTGCCAGAGAAATGACGCCCAACACAGCCAGCAGCCACGGCGCCTTCGGCTCCCGCTCCCCCGCCTGCTTACCTGCCAGCATTTCCACCGGTCTCGCCTTTACAACCTGCCATATATTATAGAAGAGAATCACCAGAAATATGACGCCAAAGAGCTTCACACACGCAAAAGCCGCCTCCGGGACGAAACTGAAATCCCAGGAAATATCCAGTTTCATCAGGCGGTACAGCAGCAGCGCAAAGACCCGGTACAGCAAAAAGCCGAGCAGAATCCCGGACACCAGGCTCACCGCCGCCGTAAGCAGCGTCTCGATCGCCATGATCCGGGCCAGATGCTTTTTTCCCATGCCCAGTACCTGAAACAGCCCGAATTCCTGCTTTCTCCGTTTCACCAGAAAGCTGTTGGTGTAAATGAGAAACATTACGGAGAACACAGCCATGACTACGCAGCCAAGCATCAGAATAAATACCATGGAGCCGCCTCCCTGCATATGGGCAAAGCCCGGATTCACCGTCAGGGAAGAGATAATATAATACATCATCACGGAGCCAATGCAGGTCTGAAGATACGGAACCGTGACGGCTGAATTTTTCTTTAAATTCTGAACGGCCAGCCTTGTGTAAAACAGGTTATTCATCGCGGCCACCTCCCGCCTCTAAGACGGCCAGAGTATCGGAAATCCGCTGATACATCTTCGCCTCCGTCATTTCGCCGCGGTAGAGCTGATGGAACACCTCTCCATCCTTGATAAACAGCACCCGTTTTGCATGGCTGGCCGCCTTGACGCTGTGGGTTACCATCAGGATGGTCTGTCCCTCCCGGTTGATTCCTCCGAACAGATCGAGAAGCTGGTCGGAAGCCCGGGAATCCAGCGCGCCCGTAGGCTCATCCGCCAGAATGATCGCCGGGTCCATCACCAGGGCCCTGGCAACCGCCGCCCTCTGCTTCTGGCCGCCCGAGACCTCATATGGAAATTTCTTCATAAGCTCCTTAATTCCCAGCTTTCCCACGATGGGATCCGCCTTCTGTTTCATTTCCCCGTAGTCCTTCTTTGCCAGAACCATGGGCAGATAGATATTGTCCTCCAGAGAAAACGTATCCAGCAGATTAAAATCCTGAAACACGAAGCCTAAGTGGTCTCTGCGGAACGCGGCCAGCTCTCCCTCCGGGATCGTTTTCATATCTCTTCCGTTTAAGAGGACGGCGCCTCCGGTGGGTTTGTCAAGAGCGGCTAAAATGTTTAATAGTGTGGTTTTCCCCGATCCCGACTCTCCCATGATTGCGACGTATTCTTCCTTTTCCACCGTAAAACTGACTCCGTTCAGTGCATTTATCTGATTTCCTCCAAAACGGGTGGTATAGACCTTTTTTAATTGATTCACTTCAAGCAATGGCATAATGCTGCCTCCTTTCCTATGACAGCAGTATATCAGACGGGAAAGAGCGGCCGCCATCGATGAGGCTTACATTTTTCTGCGTATCCTTACAAAAATGTAAGGGAAGCTTAAAGACTGGGACCGCATTCCGGTGGTATACTGAAATCACAAACAGATCGTTATCCATGCAGCGGAAGGAGGTATTTCCATGTACAGCAGTTTTGAACAGCGCGCACGTCAGAGGGGCGCCTACACCATTCAGGAATTTGAAAACACCCATGGACGCCCTGGCAAATCCCGCACGCCCCTATCCGGATATAACCCCAAAAAAGCCATGAAACAGGCGGAAAAAGCGTACTTGGAATCCATGGGAATCCATAAGAAATCCCTGTTTCAGCGAATTAAGGGGCTATTTATTTCATAAGCCTCTTTCAGAGTCATCTCTATTCCGGTATAAATTTCGTCATATCCAGGAGCAGCTTCACTTTCGTCCCCACTCCTGGTTCCGATTCGATTACCATCTCGTGTGCCAGACGGGTCATGACCTTTTTGCACAGATAGAGGCCGATTCCCGTCGATCCCTGGCCCGTGCGGCCGTTACAGCCCGTATACCCGTTCTCGAACACCCTGGGGATGTCCTCCGGGGTGATTCCTCTTCCCGTGTCTTCGATCACCAGCGTCCGTATGACTTCCCCTGCCTTACGTTTTACCGAGCTCCGTTCGGAGGGACTTTCCGTCTCCTGATAGACCGAGATTCTGCCGCTCTCTGTGTACTTTAACGCATTGGACAGAAGCTGTTCTATGACGAACAGAAGCCATTTTTCATCGGTCCGCACCAGACAGGCTGCAGGTCTGTAATCGAGTGCGATCTTTTTCCGGATAAATACCGGAGCATACTTGTGAATGGCTTTTTTGACGATGGCATCCAGCGAGCATTCACGGATGACCAGATCGGCGGAAGGGCTGTCCGCCCGCAGGTACTGAAGCACCATTTCCACATACTGTTCGACCTTAAAAAGCTCATTGGACAGCTGGCTGTGGCCCGTTCCTCCGCCAGGGTGTGTTTGAAGAATCAGGTTCATGGCCGCGATGGGGGTCTTTACCTGGTGAACCCACATGGTATAATAGTCCTTCATCTCCGTCCGCTTCTCCTCTTCCTCCCGAAGCAGCCGTTCCCTCTCCTCATAGGAAGAGACGAGAAGCCTCCGGTACAGAAGCTCCAGCTGATCGGAGGTCTCCTCAAAGGGATCCGCATAGCCCGTCTTCTGGGCCGCCATTCGCTCTAAGTCCCCGCATTTTTTGCAGTATCGGGAAAAGCTTCGGACAGACAGAAGGAGCCCCGGCACCGCTCCCAGAATCCAGGCGTAGAGCACCGCCTCCACGGGAAGACGGTACAGCCAGAATACGGCCGCACACAGGATTCCGCCGCAGACGCCCGCCGTAATTACCGTACGGTTCCTTTTTAAATAGAGGCCTGTCAGAGACAGCAGCTTCCTTCCCTTCATCTTATCATATACCCCATGCCTTTCTTCGTGACAATAAAATCCGCAAGGCCAGCGCCGTCCAGTTTCTTCCGGAGCCGGTTCACATTGACGGTCAGTGTATTGTCGTCCACATAGCTGTCCGTCTCCCACAGCCTCGTCATCACCTCTTCCCTGGAGACGGTACGTCCCGCCTGTTCCATGAGAAGCTTAAGAATCCGGAATTCATTCTTGGTCAGTTCCACTTTCATCTCCTGATGAGTCAGAGTGGCGTCATTGATATTAAGGACTGCCCCGCCGTGTTCAATCAAGTGATGTTTTCCTGCAAAATCATACGTCCGCCTGAGCATGGCCTGGACCTTGGCCGTCATCACATTCAGATCAAAGGGCTTTGCTATAAAATCATCGCCCCCCATGGAAACCGCCATAATAATATTCATGTTGTCGGACGCCGAGGACAGGAAAATCACGGGCACATTGGAAAGCTTCCGAATCTCCCCGCACCAGTGACAGCCATTAAAGTATGGCAGCAGGATGTCCATCAGAACAAGATGCGGTTCAAAGGCCGCAAATTCGGCCAGTACATGCTTCAAGTCTTTCACACAGACCGCCTCATAGCCCCACTCCTGCAGGTGATTCTGCACAGTTCTGCCGATCACCTCATCATCCTCGACAATCAGTATCTTATACATTGGCTGCCTCCTCATCTACTTTCGTTCCCTATTTTACCAGCCAAATCTTAATTTTTTCTTTAAATATTTCAGAAGCTTTGCTAAGGAACTGTTCTGTTTTAAAACCGTATGGATTTTTAATGAAAATGTAAAGAAGTCCGGAACCGGAAGTGATATACTGAAACTAAGAAGAAAGGGGGATTTGACCATGATAACCATATTTAACCGTAAAGAACTGTACTCCGGTTTTTCCATGGTGGAATGCTCCCGTATCGGACGGATTCTGAAAAAGAATAAGATTCCTTATATCATAAAGGAATGCGATTTGAATCCGATCAGACCGGGATTCATCACTACAGCCGCCCCTATGATCCAGACAAAGCCCATAAGAGAATACTATTTATATGTGGATAAAAAAGATTACGGGGAAGCCAGCTTTCTGCTCGCCTGTGAAGACGGCTGTGTCTGATCTTCCTTTTCCCCATAATATGTTTCACGAATCACGCTCTAGCCGCTGATAACGCCTTTCATACAAAAGGCCGGGAAACCAAAGTATGCTTCTTTGGTTTCCCGGCCCTCTCTCTGCCCTGCGGCAGCGGTCTTTTGCCTCGTCATTCCAGCTGTTCGCGGTACTCCTTCTGCATCTCCTCCAGACGGTCCAGCGCCGTATTTAAAATATAGGCGTGGTCGAAAGCCAGCGCTTCCGTGTCATTTACATCGATCGCAGGCAGCAGTTCCGCATGTGTATCCTTCTTCCACATGAGTCCCATGTGGGTATATCCTTCCGTAATCCGGTATCCGATGAAAATATGGCGTTCCTCATTCTCCACAGTCAGGGCGTATGTCGCACCATCTGCCAGATCCGACAGCTTCTTTTTCTTAACCTGAAACCACACGGCTTCCTTTGCATCGTCTCCTGCGACCGGATTCAGTTCGTCCTTCGGCACAACAGCCATATACGATACAGAGATGATCCGCGTCCGCGGGTCACGTTTTACACTGCCCCATGTATAGAGCTGTTCCATGCAGACACCGGTGATCCCGGTCTCCTCCTCCAGCTCTCTGGCCGCGGCTTCCTCCAGCGATTCGTCCATATTCACGAATCCGCCCGGCATAGCCCACTGGCCAATACACGGATGGTTCCGTCTGCGGATCAGCAGAAGCTCCGGGTCCTCATCTTCCGACTCCGGATCGACTGCAAAAATCAGCATATCCACAGTCACCGACGGCCGCTCATAATTTCCGGGCCTGTACTGTGCTAAGAACTCTTTCTCGGTCAGCCCATCTTCATTTTTCAGTTCCATAGGAATTCCTCCTCCCCGGTCCCTGCGGCCCGGCTTTAAAAAATAACAGAATTAAGCGCTCCCAAAACGCCCACACTGGCCAGTCCCATAATGACTCCGGCAAGAAGTACGCCTCCCATGACTGCGAGGATACTGGATTTGAAGTCGATGTCGAGAAGGCTGGCTGCCAGCGTACCGGTCCACGCGCCCGTACCTGGAAGCGGGATTCCTACGAACAGCAGCAGAGCGACAAACAACCCTTTGCCCGCCTTCGCCTGCAGCTTCTCGCCGCCGTGCTTTCCTTTTTCCAGACACCACGTGAAAAATCCGCCGATCACGGGCTTGTCCGCTCCCCATTCTAAAACCTTTCTGGCAAATAAATAGATGATCGGAACCGGGAGCATGTTTCCGATAATGGCGATGATATACGACTCTAAAAGAGGCAGGCCCATCACCTGGGAATAAGGAATGGCGCCGCGAAGCTCAATGAGCGGTACCATGGAAATAAAAAAAACCATTATATAACTTTGTAACATCCTGATATTCCTTTCCTATAAAAAGTCTGCCATTATACTATACACAAAGATCGGGATCCTTACAACCTTTTTAGAAAAAGATAATAAATTTATGCGGAAAATTAATACGGGAAACCGCTGATTCAGCAGTTCCCCGTAGAAACGTATTTCAGATTTTCCGCTTATTTGTAACCCAATCCCGGCAGTATATTTTTCGGATAATCCAAAAACAGCATATCCGCCTTGTCGTCCAAATAGTGGCGGTTCGGATGGATAATCACCAGCCACCGCCCGGTAAAATATTTCACGTAGTTTCCGAATACCTCAGAATCCAATGTCGTTCCGAGAAGCAGAAGGACCTCTGCCTTCGATATCTCATTGGAGGTCTTTGTCATCAGGCGGCTGTCCACCATCTCACCGAACAGCGATACCTGCGGGCGGATGGGGATATCACATTTGTCGCAGAGAAGTATCTTTTTCGCATCCCGCACCTGTTCCATGGTGTATTCCCTGCCGCAATGCGGGCATTTATTCGCATAGATCGTCCCGTGAAGATTCACCACGTTTTTGCAGCCGGCCCTCTGAGCCTTTGCATAAATATTGCTGGTAATGAGACACTGCAGCTTCCCGGCCCGTTCCATCGCTGCCAGTGACGGACCGGAATCCGTGTCCTCCGGCGGATTCTCCAGCATCTCTCTCTTATAGAATTCAAAGAAAAACTCGGGCCGTGTATTATAGAAGGCGCTGGAAAAGATCTCTTCCGCAGAATATCCGTACTTCGTCTCGATATCATAGGCTTTATCGGGATTCTTTACCCCTATAAAGCCGCCCTCCTCCATCATGCCGGAGCCGCAGATGGCCACCGTGTACCTGCTCTCATCGAGAATTTCCCTCAGTTTTGAAATCTTACCTTCCATAATAAAACCCTCCCTTCAAAGCTTCTTGTACTGCTCTGTTTTATGATAATATTATACTATGAAATAACAGTATTTTCCATGTTATATTCTATTTATTTTCTCTTTTTTCCTCTCACTCTTTATTCGTGCGGCAAATTCCTGCTTTCTATACAATTGCACAGTGTATTCGATCCCTGAAAATGCAAAATGCCGATTCCATGGGCTAATTCGACCTTATCCATGGAAATCGGCATTTTGCATCTGCACGTTTGATCTCTTACATCGGTTTTCTCTTCGTATTCGGTCCCATACCTTCCCGGCGTGAATTATGGGTCTGATTCTGGTTTTCCGTCTTTACCTTCTCGGTAATGCTGTTGAAGGTCTCGTTCGATTTCTTCTGCGCCAGTTTTTCCTGCTGGTCCTTGTCCATTTTTATCACCTCACGGATAGTATGAGCCGGACAGGAGTATTGTACTCATGACCGCAGTAATGGGAGCTTAAACTTTCGTAATAAAAATCTTAACATTTCGTAAACCCCCTTGTACTCTCCAAACTGGTGTGATATAATCCACGGAAGTTGGTAATATATATCAATAGTATCAGAATCTGACAACTCACACCTAACAACAGAAGGGGTTGATCTTATATGAAAAATCTGCTTCACAAGTACAGGCACGCATGGATTTTATGCTACGCTTTCATCTACATTCCCTGGTTCGTTTATTTAGAGAAGACGGTGACGAGCAATTATCACATCATGCACGTCGGGCTCGATGATTATATTCCGTTCAACGAATACTTCATTATTCCTTACATGCTCTGGTTCGCCTATGTGGCGGGCGCAGTCCTTTATCTGTTCTTTACAAATGTTAAAGATTATTACAAGCTTTGCACCATGCTGTTCACCGGAATGACCATCAGCCTTCTGGTATGCACCATATTTCCCAACGGAACGGACTTCCGGCCGGTCATTAACCCGGATAAGAATATCTGCTCCGCCATCGTAGCGTGGCTCTATTCCACCGACACGTGCACCAATGTATTTCCAAGCATTCACGTATATAATTCCGTCTGCGTCCATATCGCAGTCAGCCACAGTGAACGGCTTAAGAAGTATCGGTCCGTACAGATTGGTTCCTTTGTCTTAATGGTTTCCATCTGTCTGGCTACGGTTTTCTTAAAACAGCACTCCGCGTTCGACGGTCTGGGAGCGGTCATGATGGCATACGTCATGTTCCAGTTTATCTATACGGACGGTTACGTCACCAGCAGAAAGAAAGTCACGCAGAAAGCAATCAGTTAATACGAAACGGTCACCCGCGCCAGCCGTTCGGGCCACCATAACAAGCAAGAGCCTTCAGTCGATCCGATCGGCTGGAGGCTCTTTTTCACTTTATGATTCTGCAAATCAGTTGAAACCGAAGAATTTCTGTGTAATCTTGTATCCTGCAATGGAAAACTTGCGGCCGCTCTTGCCCGGAAGGTTCGTTCCCTGTCCCAGGAATCCCCATCTCAGCCGGAGATACAGCGTGAGATTCAGCTTGCGCAGATACTGCCACAGCTCCTTCTTCTTCGCCATGTTCTCCTCTGTCCCGGACTTGATCGCCAGTATGGAGGAAACCGTCATCATAATCTCGAGATAGCGCACCATGTAGCGGCGGAGCTTGCGTTTTTTCAGCTTCGTGACATCGCAGTAGCCAAGCATCAGCTTCGTCACGCGGATCTGCTGGTCGATTCGGCCGATCATGACCTCCTCGTTCACCGACTGGTCTTCTCTTCCGATAAAATACCGGTAAAAATTCACATTTAAATAGTACATGGTCTTTACATGAGGAAGCGGCTGGTATACGAAAATATTATCCACATAGAATGTATGCTTTGGAAGCTCTAATCCGCATTCCCGCAGAAGTTCCGTGCGGTAAATGACGGAATGCATCAGAATATACTGGCCCAGCATGAAGACCTTCACATCATCCCAGGTAAACAGTTCGTTCTGTGGAAGCGCTGTCCGGTAGTTCATAACCTTTTTTCGCTTCGCGCCCTGTTTCTCATAGACAAAGTTGCTGATCAGCATGTCCAGCGTCTCCTCGCCGCATACAAACCGGCGAAGGGTCGAGAGTATCTCCTGATAGGCCGCCTCATCCACCCAGTCATCACTGTCCACAACTTTATAATAAATGCCCTCGGCATTGCGAAGTCCTGTATTAACTGCCTCACCGTGTCCGCCATTCTCCTGATGGATAGCCCGGCAGATACCCGGATACTTTCTTTCGTATTCATCTGCTATCTCCGCCGTACGGTCCTTCGTGGAGCCGTCGTCGACAATCAGAATCTCCACCTCGTCGCCTCCCGGCAGAAGCGATTCGATGCAGTGCCTCATATAGGCCTCTGAATTATAGCATGGAATTGCAATGGATAATAACTTCACACTTCTTCCTCCTTTATATTCGTCTTACGTTTTATTCTGATCAAACAAAAAACCGAGAGAACAACTGCCAGCGCAAGAGTGGTATAAAACGCAAACGCCGACCTTTTCTCCGACAGAATCACAAGTCCTGTATTCACAATAACAATCGATGTAACATTTGCCGCAGCATGAAATACCCAGGGAGCGGCCAGCGTCTGAAAACGCTCATAAAGCCATGCCATGACCAGTCCCAGAAGGAATGCATAGACTCCCTGAAGCAGATTGCCATGGTAAAGTCCAAACAGTACGGCCGATATCAGGGCAGCCGGCCAGAATGCCATCCGGTCTCTTAACGGAGCGAACATCAGCCCCCGGAATATCATCTCCTCTGCCGCAGGTATCACCAGCCCAGACCCGAGTATCTGAATCAGAAACGGAGGGGAATAAAGCACTTCCCCGACCTCTTCGAAGCCGGGAGACCACTCCGGCAGCGGTGTCAAACTAATCATATTATTGACAGATAAACATATTCCAATTCCCAAAAGGATAAGGATGGGAAGGCAGCCCCGAAACTGAAATGGTATGGGCGGCATCACGCCCCGCCTGGCCTGATCGAACCGGTAAGGCCAGCAATAGAGTACCGGAAACGTAACCGCAGCCCCCAGCAGAGTGCACATCAGCGCCTGTAACGGCAGAGTCAGCGCGATGACGCCCGTCACCAGACTGTAAAACACAAGCGGAAGTATCAGGTACAGAACCATCATCAATATCTAACCTCTCTTTACCTATATTAATATGAACATTATATCATTTCTCAGCAATATATCCAGCCCCAATTTTCTAAAATATTCCTTATCATTTCCTGATTTTTATGTCCGGTTCCCGCCGCGGCGCCGGTATGACAAGGGCCGGCGGGGGCTGTAAACAGTGATGCAGCCCGGCTCAAATCCTGTGCGAAAATAAGAACTGGTTGCTTTTTCTGTGTCCAGATAATATAATCCCGTCTTTGACAGTAAAAAAATTCAAACACCGCTGGAAGCCCTATTCTATAAGGGTTTCACAGCGGTGTTGCTTTGTTTTTAAGTATAGTCT
>NZ_QJKD01000033.1 GCF_003201875.1 Hungatella effluvii | reverse complement strand
ATTAGAATTTTCAGGGTTTTACATACTGTTCAATCTTCTGTTTTCAAAGTGCTTTGCGTTGTTATGTTCTCAACAGCAACTCGTTTATATTACCATATCGTCTCTGTTTTGTCAACAACTTTTTCAAATTTTCTTTTCAGCTTTTCAACTGAGCCCTGCACCGGACTGTATCCGTGCTGGAGTTATAATATATCATGTTCGCCAAATAAAGTCAAGGGAATTTGTTCCATTTTCTCAAACAATTTTTCACAACACTAAATATGCTCTTATTTCTTGATTTTTCCTATATTTTGTGGTTATAACAAAAATCACCGGACAGACATTTTTTCATTCTGACCAGTGATTTGTTTTAATTGAATATATGATATCAACAATTGCAGACCTACAGCATACCATGGATGACGCCCAAAACAATTGCATTCAGGAAATTATGTTCATATAGAAAGGACAGCCATTTACTGGCTTCCACCTGACGAATCAGTGTCATTCCCCATGAAGTACCGGAGCACGCCGTTAAGACCAGGCAGAGAATCCAGAGAAAGATCAGCCCCTGAACGCCTCCGAGGAGCGCACCTGCAATTTTATTCATTCCAGAAAGGATTGGAAGGCGGGCAATCAAATCCAGCCAGCGCACCACAAGCTTAATCAGAAGATATACGATCGCAAACATCAGTACGAAGCCCACGGAATTTAAAATCATGTCCGCCAGATAGTTCCCTATATAATCAGCAAAGGCATTGACTCCCAAAAGCTCATAGACTTCGTGATTATTATTTTCTATCAGCGCCGATTTGACATTCTGAGGCAGATTAAGGTTCTCGATAATCGTGCGCTGTACGGATGGCACATCTTCATCTTTCTCTTCCTCATCACCAGTTTCTTCCGGCAGGCCGATACCTGCCGCCTGCTTCATGCTGTTGGACAGCGTCTGCTGTATCGACGTATTTTCTTTTAAATATTCTGTTACTTTCGGCATGGATACGTGCACAATTGCCAGAGCCGCCACTAATGCCACCATAGATACCGCAAGCCGGATAAATCCCCTGTAATGTCCGTATAGAACCATGGACAGCAGGTAGACCCCGGCCGCGATCGATAACCAATTTTCCATAAAATTCCTCGTTATAATTCTGCCTCCAGGACGAATCGGTATATGGCCGATGCCACTCCATCTTCGTCGTTTGTGTCCGTAATATAGTCTGCTGCCTTGCAGAGATCCGGTCGGCCATTTTTCATGGCTACGCCGATTCCGGCCTCTAAGATCATGGAAAAATCATTTTCTCCGTCTCCCACGGCCATTGTTTGCTCTCTCTTAAGCCCCAGATGCTCCGCCAGCCGGCGGATACCACCGCCTTTTGTCGCTCCTGGCGCGTTGATTTCAAGATTCATAGGCATGGAGGAGGTAATGAGAATTCCATCGATCTCTTCCAGCACCTTTCTTACCTTTGTGCGTTCTTCTATCTCCGGAAAAAATAAATTGATCTTCTCCACCGGCTTCCGGCAGGTCTCAAGAAACTCAATAATATTCGGATAAACATCTCTGGTCATCCGGACCACTTCCTGAAGCTCCGGCCTCAGACCATATTCCGTTAAATGTTCGTAAAAACGCGGTTCAGTAATGCCGCGGCGCTCAATGTATGGATCGTACATTACATGATACTGATCTATAATTTTTAATATCTTCAGCGCCAGTTCCCATGGAATAGTACACTCCGACAATGTTAGATCTTCTTTCATATCCTCTACCACGGCGCCATTCGTTGTAATGGCATAGCGTACTCCCGGCAGTTCCCGAACGACTGAAGGAATCCCAGACACGGTTCTTCCGGTCGTCGGAACAATGTGAATGCCTCGTTCCAGGCATTCCGTCAGCGCCTGTCTGTTACGGGAAGACAGACGCTTCTGGCTGTCCAGAAGCGTTCCGTCCAAATCAAGTGCAATTAATCTGATATCCACAATTCATGCTCCAATTAGTTATTTGATTCCGCCGTGCACCAATTCGGTTCCTGTGCAGAATCAAAGGCTTACGGCAGAATTACCGTCGTTTTAATTAGTAAATAAAATGCTCTTCTTTCAGGATCAAAAGGCCGTCTTTATCATATTTGGATGAGAATATTCCCTTGACGCGTTTTCCGAAGGATGGCTTTTCTGCACGGTCTGCCGCTTCTTCAATCAGGCCTTCCGCATTCTCTCTTGTCAAAGCCACTCCGTCCTCTTCCATGATCTCGATTCGCTCATACAAGGCCAGCATGCTCTTTCCGGTTATGCTGCAGTCAATTTCATTGGCATAACGGCAGGCGTACTGAGCGAACTCGTCAATATCCATCTCTTCCCCGTGACTTCCAGGACCATCATCATTGCGGTAAGACATGGCTTCCTCGCCGTCTTCGTCTTCTTCCACATAGTAATCGTCATTTTCATCATAGGACTCTTCCGGTTCCATCTCCTCGTAAACCGGCTTTTTACGGTTGCGGAACAGACCTTTTTTCTTTTTCGGTGCCGCCTCCTCATCCGGGAAATCATCATAGACCTCCTCTTCATAAGAATCCGTCTCATATGACTGTGCATCTCTGATATCCTGATCGTAAGAATTCTCTTCATAAGGCTCGTCGGCGTAAACAGGCTGACGGCGCGGTTCAGGAATAACCTCCTGGACTGGTGGAGCAGGCTGGCGTCTGACCGGAGCATCATTTCGTTCCGGATAGAGAGGTCTTACCGCAGCTTTTGGAGCAGCAGCCCCCATAACAGGCTCTTCATTTCTTGCCGCCGGACGCGGCTCCTGTGCCGGAGATATGGTTTGAGTATACTCCTCGCCAGGTTCATAGCCTTCTCCGCTTCCTATGCATTCAAACTTGCTGGCAAGACGCGGATGGTTTCTGTGAAGATTCTCCATCTGCTTGGGATTATCGATCAAAACGACAATCATGCCGCTGTTATCGTGATTCATCAGTTCATATAATTCTTCTAAGGCTTCCGGAGTCAAATCTCCTGCCTCTTCTATAACAAGATCTTTTCCGGCCAGTTTAGATGCGGATGCGAGCACGCCCCTTTTGGAAAGCTTCTCTCCTGTAATCTTGGCGACCGGATTTTTTATGCCGGATTCATTATGAATCTGCTTTAATGCCTCTACAGCAATTTTAAGTCCTTTTTCGGGAGTCCTGGCTTCAATCATCAAATGATTTAATACCGGAGGTTCTTCCTCTTCATCTTCAAGGTCTTCTACCTCAAGAACGTCATCTTCTGTACGCCGTTTGTTCAAAACAGTGACATTTGCCCTATGGTCTTCCGGTGTGCTGTATTCAGAATCCCCCTGAACGTAAGCGGAATCATCGCCCTCTGATTCATCATAAGATGTCTCCGGTTCATCATAGACAGTCTCACCATAGACCGGATCATCACCAGTTAATTCACCATCAGCGGAATCGCTGTACGCAGTCTCACCATATGCCGGATCGTCATAATCAGATGCGCCGTATGCCACGTCATCAGCCAAATTCCCGCCATAGGCTGATTCTTCAGAAGTATTTTCTCCATAGGCCGCTTCCCCATAGGAGTTATCTCCATAGGCAGCGCCTTCATGGTTATTTTCACCATAGGCAGAATCTCCGTAGGTGTTTTCACCATAAGCAGTCTCTCCATAGGTACTCTGGCCATGGGAGGCGTCTCCATATGCATGTCCCCCATAGCCTGGCTCTCGATATGCGTTTTCTCCATAAGCGGCCTCTCCATACGCATTCTCTCCGTATGCCGGCTCGCCATAGGAATTCTCCCCATATCCTGGCTTTCCATAGGTATCTCCGTTATAAGCCTGTCCGTCATAAGAAGCGTCGCCATAAGAGCCGTCTTCATAGGAAGCATCGCCATAGGAAGATTCTCCATATCCGGAATTTCCATAGGTATAGTCTTCCTCAATCACTGGCTCTGCAGGGACTTCATCAGCCATCTCCGGCATACGCATCATTCCTCGCGGTCTTGGCATTGCAGAAGCAAGGCGCTCTGCATTCCCAGCCATATGGACTACGGCATCCGCTGCACCGTATGCAGCACCAGCCATTCCGTCTGCTGCCCCGGCAAATGCACCTCCTGCATATGCGGTTCCTGCTGCTGCGGTCTCTACGGCCGCCATGGAAGCGCCATCGTATTCAGAGTCCCTCATAACCGGGCGGTTAATCCGTCTGATATCATCGAGCACCCGTGTGTTGTCATGTCTCCTGGGGCGCTGTTCAGCCGGCGGTTCCTCGTAAGACATGCGGGACATCTCCCGGGCCAGCCCTTCCTGAACCTCGGCTTCCTGCATCCTGGCCTGTAAATCTCCATAATAGGGTTCCTCCGGCATGTCCATCCCCGGATTCCCATCATCATAGTATTCTTCATCCTGCTCCGGAACATTCATCTGGCCTCCGCCGAGTCCGTATTCCTGTTCCACAGCGCGAAGCTTTGCCTCATATTTATCACGGTTTTCCACCAGATCCATCTGGTAGGTCGTAAGCGGTGCGTACTGGATTTTCAGTTCCATCGCCTTATCCACGTATTTTCCAAGGCCAAACATCAGCATGATCTTATCGCATGTCTCCACGCATCTGTCGGCCATACCTGCTATGCTGTAAAGCTCAGCCAGCTCATACAGCCATTTCTCATCAATTTCCTGACTTGTATAAGATTCAAGAGAATGGATTAACTGCTGGGCAGGCGCACCTTTTGCTTTCAAAATTAAATAGCGTAGAAGCTGCTGTCTCGGATCATCTCCGGCCAGATCGCTGAATTCCCTGTAATATGCCTCAGCTTCATCAATATTGCCCTCTTTTAATGCGAGTTCTGCCAGCTTATAGAGCAGACGTTTCCCAATGGGGGCACGTTCAAACGCCAGAAGAAGAATCTCTCTGGCCTCTTCATAGTCCTCATTTTTCTCGTAAACCATGGCTACCATAGACAGCAGGTTCGTGTTCCTCACACGCCTCCAGTCAATGGTATCGGCAATCTTCATGGCCGTCTCATAATCACTCTTGCCGACAAGCTTCTTTATCTGTTCAACTTTAATATTAAACTCGTACTTATCCATTCTTTTGCATCTCCTAACAAGGTTAATGAGTTACAGTTCGACCCGGCCTTCCAGGGCCCGTAACAATGTTACTTCATCTATGTATTCCAGATCTCCGCCGACGGGCACGCCGCTGGCAATGCGGGTTACCCGTACGCCTGTAGGCTTTATCAGCTTGCTTAAATACATCGCCGTAGTTTCCCCTTCGAGACTGGAATTGGTAGCGATGATAACTTCTTCCACATCACCCTGAAGCCGCTGCATCAGCTCCTTCAGCTTGATATCATTCGGGCCGATTCCCAGCATGGGAGAGATCGCTCCATGAAGCACATGGTAAACACCGTCATACTTCCCCGTTTTTTCGTAAGCCGCCAAATCCCTTGTATCCTCAACAACCATGATGACTTTATGGTTGCGTTTATCACTTTTGCAGATCGGGCACAGCTCCTGGTCTGTTAGAGTGAAACACTCCTTGCAGTAATGGACATTATGCTTCGCCTCAGTAATGGATGAGGCCAGGCTCGTTACTGATTCCTCCGGCATATTGATAATGTGAAATGCCAGACGCTGTGCGGATTTGCTTCCTATTCCGGGAAGCTTGGAAAGCTCTTCTATTAATTTCGTTATCTGACTGCTGTAATAATCCATGATTAGAAAGGAAAGCCTCCGCCCATACCGCCCAGGCCGCCGGTCAGCTTGGACATGGCCGCGCTGCTCTCTTCCTCCATCTGGCGGAACGCCTCGTTGGTCGCAGCCACAATCAGGTCTTCCAGCATCTCAATATCATCCGGATCCACCACTTCTTCAGTAAGCTTCACCGCAGTCACTTCCTTCTTTCCGGATACGGTAACGGATACTGCTCCGCCGCCTGCTGTCGCCGTATACTCTTTTGTCTCCAGCTCCTTCGTCGTCTCTTCCATCTGACGCTGCATTTTCTGAGCCTGCTTCATTAAATTATTCATATTGCCAGGCATTCCGCCTGAAAAACCGCCACGCTTTGCCATGGTGTATGTCCTCCTGTTAATCTTCTATTATAATATCCATATGAATGTTTTCTTTTAATTCTTCGTCACTGACGTAAATGGTATCGAGGCGTTCTCCGCCGCCCCGCAGTCTTGCCTTAAAATAAATTGATTTCTGATAATGTTCTTCCACATACCGTTCGATCTCTCCCAGAGTCGTCGGACGGCTGCCTATAATAAAATTGCTCTGGTCTGTGAACACAACGCAGAGACAGCTTTCTCCCGCCGGTTCCACCACCGTATCCCGGAAACTGGCCCGGATCGGACCTCCCAGGTCTTTTACAATCTTTCCCCACTCGTTGCGGACCAGATTTAAGTCTTCCAACTGCCCCTTGGGGAGCGCAACGCGTTCCGCGGGTGTCATCGGTTCTGACGGGGCACCGTTTCCGCCCGTTCTTCCATTGTCTCCGGCCGGTACGGAATCCATACTGATACCACCTGCCGGCATGGCGCCAGTTACAAAGACGCCCTCTTCCAGCTGTTTTTCAATGTTGCCGATTCGCTGAATGACGGAATCCAGGTTTTCTTCCATCTCGGGGCGGGTCAGTTTAATGAGAGCCACCTCGATCAGCACCCGTTTCTGGGATGCGTAGCGAAGCTGGTTCGAGAGATCAGAGAACACCCTGATAAACCGCAAAAGCGTCTCTCCATCGACCAGGCCGGCTTCTTCCATCAAAAGATTCATATTCTCCGCCGACATATCCAGCATATTTTCCGCGTCATCCACAGACTTTACAATGAGAAGATTTCTCAGATACCAGATAAAGTCTGTTACAAACTGCCCCAGCTCGCGTCCCTGGATTACCATCTCTTCCAGGCTCTTAATACAATCCTTCGTCCGGTTCTCCACGACAGCGCGAAATAACTGGCTGAATACCGTAATGTCTACGGCGCCGAGGACATCCAGCACATTGTCATATGTCAGAATCTCTCCATAATGGAAGGCCACGCACTGGTCCAGAAGACTCAGCGCATCACGCATGGCCCCATCCGCCGCTTTGGCAATATAGGCCAGTGCCTTGTCCTCCACTGAAATATGCTCAGCTTCGGTCAGCTTCTGCAAATGAGACACAATGGTATCAACCGTAATCCGCTTGAAATCATACCGCTGACACCGCGACATGACTGTGACCGGTATTTTCTGCACTTCGGTGGTCGCCAGAATAAAGATGACATAAGACGGAGGTTCCTCCAGCGTCTTTAAGAGGGCGTTGAAGGCTCCTGTAGAAAGCATATGAACCTCATCAATAATATAAACCCGGTATTTTCCTTCCGTAGGGGGATACTGGACCTCGTCCCTGATCTCACGGATATTCTCGACGCCGTTGTTGGAAGCGGCGTCGATCTCTACAACGTTTAAGGAGGAGCCAGCCGCGATATTCTTACACGTCTGGCACTCTCCGCAGGGACTGCCGTCCACCGGATTCTCACAGTTAACCGCTTTCGCAAATATCTTTGCAATACTGGTCTTACCGGTACCTCTGGTACCGCAGAACAGATACGCATGTCCGATACGGTCGGATACTATCTGGTTTTTCAAAGTCTGTACTACATGGTCCTGGCCTCTGACATCCGCAAAGGATGCAGGACGCCATTTCCGGTATAATGCCGTATACGACATGCTCTATGGCTCCTTACTCATCGCCGAAGCTGATGCCTATCATCTTGGCTTCCTTAATGATAGAACTTTCAGGATCGACCGTCTTTAATTTACCGGCAACTTCTTCCAGCGGCACCTTCACGATCTCATCGTTGATCACTGCCACCATATTGCCGTATTCCTTATTCTTGATCAGATACGCGGCCTCCGCGCCCAGACGTGTCGAAAGAACCCTGTCGTATGGACACGGTTCACCGCCTCTCTGCATATGGCCGGGAACAGTCACACGGACTTCCTGTCCTGTGCGTTCTGTAATCTGAGCGCCGATCTCATAAGCGACCGACGGATAGATCACTCCGTTTTTCTTCTTTTCTTTCAATTCTTTCTTGGTAAGAGCGGCGTCCTCCTTAGAAATGGCACCTTCCGCCACTGCCAGGATAGAGAAACGTTTTCCCCTCTTCGTCCTGCTTTTTAACGCTTCCACGACAATATCCAGATCATAAGGGATCTCGGGAAGTAAAATAATGTCCGCTCCGCCTGCGATTCCTGCATACAGGGTAAGCCAGCCTACTTTATGGCCCATGACCTCCACAATAAATACACGGCCGTGAGATGCCGCCGTGGTATGGATGCAGTCAATGGCGTTGGTCGCCACATTGATGGCGCTCTGAAAACCAAAGGTCACATCGGTTCCGTATAAGTCGTTATCAATTGTCTTCGGCAGATGAATGATATTCAGCCCTTCCTCGCGAAGAAGATTTGCCGTCTTCTGACTGCCGTTTCCTCCCAGAACAACGAGGCATTCCAGTTTCAGCTTTTTATAGGTGTGCTTCATCGCTTCTACCTTGTCGAGTCCGTTCTCATCCGGTGTACGCATCAGTTTAAACGGCTGTCGCGAGGTGCCAAGGATTGTCCCGCCTTCCGTCAGAATTCCTGAAAACTCCGACTGCTGCATAACACGGTAATCAGCATAAATCAGGCCCTTGTATCCGTCTTCAAAACCAATTATCTCCACATCGTCATACATTCTGTACAGCGCCTTCGCCACACCGCGCATTGTCGCGTTTAAGCTCTGGCAGTCGCCGCCGCTTGTAAGCATTCCAACTCTCATCATCAAAGCACACCCCTTCTTAGATTCATGTTTAGGAAATAGATACTATATACCCATTTTGTACATAATTATAATACAAAGGGAAGGGTGGGGCAAGGGAAAACTTTGTTCTATCGGGAAATGTAAGAAAATTACCAGTTAAATGGTAATGATTGTACATATAACAAAGAGTCCGGCAAGCCGGACTCGTGCGCCGGAGCGCGGTCGCTTCTGCGGCCATATTTCCTTAGCGCGGAGTGCGCATACCCGATAAAGCGGGGCACGCTGTCCCCCGGAGGGTTTTGTTTCACAGGCGAATTTCCTATGAAACAATAAGACACCGGATTTTGCTTCCCCGGTGTCTTATTGTCTTCTATTCGCTGTATTTTATTTATATTTTTAATCCGTGCGTCTCACTTTGTATCGTTACCACAGGCGTTACCCTGACAGTTAACTCAGTCCAGGCTGCCTCACGGCACACAGGAGGTTCCACTTAGTGCTGCTGCATTCCTGCCCTGACACGGTTCATGAATTCCTGTTGCGTAAGACCCAAACGTCATCGCCACTTATCAGGGGCAGCCCTGCAATAGACGATCCGAGGTGAGACATCACCCCTGCTAGAGCGGATTGCAGGTACAGGGCACCGCTATCTCCCCGGCTGCACGGAAACTTTATGACATGTGTTGGTCTGTATGCGAACTTTCCATATATATACATATAATAACGCACACGTATACATCTTTTCATGTATAGCCAATTTAGTATACATGGAATCCGGCTATTTGTCAAGGAGTCGTCTCTTCCTGTTTTTGTTTTTTTATGGCTGCTTTCTTTTCCCTGAGAGCTTTAAAAAAATCCTTCATAAGCCGCGAACACTCTTCCTCTAAAACGCCATTCTCCATCTCAACCTGATGGTTAAAACCGTCTTCATGAAGCAAATCCAGCACAGAGCCGGCACACCCGGCCTTCGGATTCATGCAGCCGATTACGACATTGGGTATTCTGGCCTGGACGATTGCCCCGGCGCACATGGGGCATGGTTCCAGGGTCACATACATGGTACAGCCTTCCAGCCGCCAGTCCCCCATCTTCTTACATGCTTTTTTTATGGCAATGATCTCCGCGTGAGACAGAACATTCTTATCAATCGTTCTCCGGTTATATCCCCTCGCAATAATCTTGTCCTCATAGACGATGACGCATCCGATGGGTACTTCCCCGATCGCCCCCGCTTTCCGGGCCTGTCCTATAGCAGCACGCATATATTTTTCATCAGCATTCATGCCGGTCCCTCTTTTCACTCATTTCAAAAATATGGTATACAAAGAACACTTGCCAGGTCCTTTCAAGCATGCCCTAGTGCCTCCCGGCGTAGAGAGCAGGTGCTATGCATGGCGTATTTACGCCGGGAGGTACTAGTATGGATGTACACCGAAACACTCAATGAGGTCTTTCACGAATTTAGTGTTTATGGTATACTGACTTTTAAGCGCACTCATAACCAGTGCATTTTAGTATATCACGAAAAGTACACCATGAAAATAAGGAAGCGAAAATTATGAAAATTTGCGGTCTGCAAAAAACAACTCTCCTGGATTTCCCCGGCCATGTCGCTGCCACCATATTTTTAGGCGGCTGCAACTTCCGCTGTCCTTTCTGCCACAATAGCGGACTCCTGGGAAATGATGCCGAAGAAGCCATGACTGAGGCTTCTCTCTTCACTTTTTTAAAGCGGCGTACATCTGTCTTAGAAGGGGTCTGCATCACGGGCGGAGAACCAACACTCTCCGACGATCTGGAAGATTTTATCCGCAGGATCAGGCAGATGGGTTACTTAATCAAACTGGATACCAACGGCTATAAGCCCGCCGTCTTAAAGGATCTCGCCGGGAAAGGGCTTCTCGATTATATCGCTATGGATATCAAGGCCGGCCGGGAAAATTACCCGCGCGTGGCAGGCATACCCGGCATTCAGATGGAAAATATAGAGGAAAGCGTGTTATTTCTGATAAATGGCTCCATCCCGTATGAGTTCCGCACCACCGTCGTGAAGGAACTTCATGACAGCCAGGATTTTCTGGATATCGGACGGTGGCTTGAGGGCTGCCAACACTACTACCTCCAAAACTATGTGGACTCCGGTGAAGTCCTTTGTTCCGGTTTCAGTTCCTGTACAAAGGAAGAGCTTCTGGCTTTTGCAGAAATTCTCCATCCATATATAGCTGACGTTTCTCTGCGCGGAATCGATTATTGACAGATGGCTGACGGTATCAGCTTCCAATCTTGACATCAGTATACCAGTATCCGAAACGTCCGTCTTCCATTGGCTGATTCTTTGACAGAACAAAATTGGGAAAACCAAACATCGATGCCATATACCGCTCATTGCTGTAATAATGCCCCGGGACCCCCAGCAGATAGCGCGGAATCCCCTCCGGGTTAAACAGTTTTGCCAAAATTAAGTAGCGGTAATTATAATATCCGTGAAGCAGGAAACTGTTATTTCCGTATACCCATATCTCTCTGGGCAGAAGGCCGATATCCTGTGGCTTAATAGTCAGGATTTCACAGCCCTTTTCATAGTCAAAATCCAGGATTTTTGTGTGATCCCGTCTCAAATTCTCCCATACCCGTTCGCTGGAATTTTCATCCTCTTCCTCGGTCTTTAACAACCGTTCCAGTTCCATTGGATCGCCCGGAACAGGCTGAGGTTTCTGAGCCTTTTGGAGCTCCGGTGCCTTGGGTTCTTCATCCACTGTATGTGTCAGCGCGGCTCCCGTTACTTCATCCGTTTTGTGGGATTCTGAATTTTCCGGTATTATTTCCGGCGCTGGATTTGATGATGAAAACGCTGATGATTTTGATGCATATCTATCCGGATTTTCATTTATGCCTCTTACTGCGGCCGGTTCTTCGGGCTCTCTGGATTCCTGTATATGTTCCGCCGTGCGAGATTTTGCTGTGTAATTTTCTGAGGCGCTCATTTTGAGAGAATCATGTGTGTCTCCCCCCAAGCGCATGTCAGAACTGTACCATATACTTTCTACCGGGCGGTTAACCGGGTATCCGCGCATTCCTTTTGGCGCGGCGGCTTCTGAAGAGCTTTGAACAGATTCCTCTGTATGGGAACTGGAAATATTCTGCGTACCGGTCATTGTGCCGGAGATAACAGAATTTTGTGTATTCTCCATGGCATATGCGCCTGGGATGCCATATATATCGCTTGCTGAATGGGCGCCGGACATTTCGTATATGTCCTGGCTGCCATATATGTCTGGGCCTTGCTGCGCATAATCCGATGCGTGTTGTGATGCATATCCCGATATCTGATCAGGCTCATTTTCCAGTCCATTTTCTAATACTTCCATCTCTGCTTCCCGAAGTTCCGGCACATGTACTCCTGTTTTTATCGACTCCGGACCACTCATCTCCGGTTCATTCATCCCCGGTTCTTCGGCTAAACGATCTGAATTTTCCATTTTTTCAAGCTGCTGCGGGGACAATCCGCTTTCCGGCCTGGTGACAAAGGAACCGGACGTATCGGCCCGGTAGCAGATCGTCTCTCCCTGGATATCTTCCAGGAAATCACTCCGGGTTCCGGTCTCCTCCATATTATACAGCATCTCTTCCGGGTCAGCACCACACTGCCCTTCAGCCATAAACGGAGCCTGATTTTTTTCTTCTATATAATAAGATTCCTCCGTATCCGACTCCATTATTCCTGTGTGAAGTGTGGTAACCGTCTCGATATCCGGCATCAGTTCAGAGGCATATTCTACAGCCGGGATACCGGAGAAACCGGTGTAGCTGCGCGCAGAATCACCCTGTTTTCGATAAGATCCCTCATCCGCATGTGCCATTTTCATGGGTTCCTGCTGCTGCCGATACGGATCCTGAATTGGAGTATCCTTATCTGTGGCCGGTTCCTCCGTGCTGTGAAGATCACTCACCGGCTCTTCTACCGGCACCATTTCCGGCTTCGCCGACTCATTCACGGATTCTATGTAAGAAGCCTTCGCTCTGGACCATTCCATCCTGGCTTCCTGCTGCCTGATCCATGCTTCCGCCGTCTGCTCCGTCGTATCTGCGGACTGTTCCACCTGTTTTCTGATGCTCTCCGCAAATGCTTTCGACTGCTCTCTGGCACTCTCTGTAAATGCCTTTAACTGCTCCCGGGACATTTTATCCTGCTTCTCAATTTCCTTTGTTTCCTGGACAGCTTCTACAGGAAACTCTTCCTCAATTTCCTTCATTGCCTTTTTAATCTGCGCTTCCTGCGCCGTTTCTTCTCTTTCCTTTTTCTCGGGAAGCGTGTTGGAAAGTTCTACTTCAGCGGCGTGGGCCACCGCGTCCTCCCAGATCGTCGTGTAAGACCGCCACGTATTTTCCACATCATGGACTGTCAGACCGTAACACTGATCCATGGGAATTCCGGAGTGTTCCACGTCGCTTACCGAAACGACCGTACGGAATTCCCCGGAACCTCCGCGGATAAAAATATTTCCCAGCAAGATTTCCTTTTCACCGGCCAGCAGATAGACGCCGATATCATTGCCGCCCACATAAACCTTCTTAACATTCACCGTAATCTTACACTGGCTGCCCCGCGTTTCTATTTTCGCGAACCCAATGTTTTTTCCTTTGATTCCGCCTTCATAGGCATAGATATATGAGATTAGTCTCCGATAATTGGACATGATATCACCCCTTTTATAAATATTTTATGCAATTAGCCATTGAAACTATGCCATAAAAATGTTATCCTAATGCTATAAATGAAATAAAATTTTTTTTCAAGAACATGGAGGGCTATAAAAATGAGACTTTACCGCGCAAAGGATTACAATGACATGAGCCGCAAAGCGGCACACATTATTTCCGCTCAGGTTACCATGAAACCAGACTGCGTACTGGGACTCGCTACCGGTTCCACACCGATCGGGACCTATAAGCAGTTAATCGAATGGTACAACAACGGTGATCTGGATTTTGCTGAAGTAAAGACTGCCAATCTGGACGAATATAAGGGACTGACAAGAGATAACGATCAGAGCTACTACTATTTTATGCACGAAAATCTGTTCAAACATGTCAACATCAAGGAAGAGAACACCAACATCCCTGATGGTACAGAGCCTGACGCCGCGAAAGAGTGTGCGCGTTATGAAAAAGTAGTCCATGAATTAGGCGGCGTAGACCTCCAGCTTTTAGGCCTCGGCCATAATGGCCATATCGGCTTTAACGAGCCGGCCGACGAATATCCGAAGGAAACTCATATCGTAGACTTACAGGAAAGCACCATCGAAGCAAACAAGCGCTTCTTCGCCTCCATTGACGACGTTCCGCGCCAGGCTTATACCATGGGTATCGGAACCATCATGAGCGCAAAAAAAATCCTGCTGGTAGTAAGCGGTGAAGACAAGGCTGCCATCTTACGTGAAGTCATCTGCGGACCGGTAACCCCTCGCGTTCCAGCTTCCATCTTACAGCTGCATCCGGACGTAACGATCGTAGCTGATGATGCTGCCCTTGCAAAACTCGGTGACTGCTGCAAATAAAAACAGCGGTACTGTCTGAACGGTACATAAGTGAAAAGCCCCTTTCGGTTTCATACCGGAGGGGCTTTTCGTTTCATCCCATCATTACGTTTAATTCCATTACGTGCGGCTGGGAATTCCCAGTGCCGCTCTCCAACCCTATTTTCATTTATCCAAATATATGGTAAGCTTAATTTTACTGATCAAATACAAACATTTGCTTAGTATATCCTTTTAGGGAGGTAATGACATTATGGACAAGTTGTTAATCATTGATGGTACAAATCTGCTTTTTCAAATGTTCTACGGCATGCCATCGCGTATTATAAATAAGGACGGAAAGGCAATTCAGGGCACTCTGGGATTCATTGGCGCAGCAATTAAAATTATAAAAATGGCAGCCCCCACTCACCTTGTAATACTCTTTGATGGTGAGCATCCTAACGCCCGCACCGAACTGCTTGCTGAATATAAGGCTAACCGACCGGATTACTCACTGGTTGCCGAGGAAGACAATCCATTTTCACAGATTGATGATGTATATCGTGCCCTCACTTTTATGAATATCAGGCATACCGAGGTACAGAAGGTTGAAACTGACGATGTAATTGCAAGCTATGCCTATACATATGGGGAACAAATGCCGATTGTGATATCCTCCTTTGACAGTGATTTCTTTCAGCTGATCAATGACAATGTAAAAATATTACGATACCGCGGTAAGAATACGATCATTTGTGATACCACATATGTAAAAGAAAAACTGAACATCACACCGCATCAGTATGCAGATTTCAAGTCGCTTACGGGAGACAATGCAGATAATATAAAAGGCGCAGACAAGGTAGGCCCAAAAACTGCCGCACTACTGCTCCATGAATTCGGTGATTTAGAAAGCATTCTAACAAACGCAGAAAGCATTACAAGACCAACGATTCAAAAGTCAATTTTAAATAATACGATCCGTCTGCGCAACAACTATAAACTTATCAAACTCGATGCCAATGCCACGCTGCCATTTCATAAAAAAGATTTAAAATACGATTACAGCGGTATCACTACCAATGAAGTTCTGAGTGGAATTGGGTTGAGATAAATACAAGAACTGAAGTCAAAATGCTGAAACAAATTATTCTTGACTCTTCCCCTCTTCCATGGTATGCTGAAACAAATATTTCTGTAAAAGGAGGTGGACGCTATGCATTGCATCACAATCAAGGCTACAACATTATGGTCAAATATCGACAATGTCGCTGTCATTACGTATAAAAATGACGCTTCCGTGTATCAGTGCGCCCATTTTTACGATAACAACAGCGTCTCTCCTTCTAATTCATCGATTCTCCGGCTGTCTTAACAACTGGTTTTCATGATGATTCATCTACCCGAAGGTGCTTGCGCTTTTGGGTATTTTTATGTGATGGAATCATAATCCTGTCACATAAAAATCTGCCCTTTTCGGAAAATGGGTTCTATTATTCCATTTTTAGAAAGGTAGTTTTATCATGAATAAATTTAAGACATTTCTTGCCGGACATGGCTGCGGGCCCCGCGCCATTGTTTCCACTATTTTGATGTGTACAAAACAAATTTTTGACGGCGGCATCCTGTGTATCACAGGGGGATACCTTGTTTCTGCCGTACAGTTTGTCATGCTGATTTTTATATGGACCGCTCTGGACCGGGAAGGTGCCGATTTAGGCGGCATGGCGCTAAATCAACTGATGACATACACACTGATGTCGACTGTATTGCATCAGGAATTAAATATCGTTTCACCGGCCACCGCCTCGTTGTGGGAAGGTTCTGTCATCGGACGATTTACCAGGCCGGTTCCCGTCCCCATAAGCTTTATCGCCGAAACGATCGGACGATGGTGGATTCCTAATTTTCTGTTTTTTGGTCTTCCTCTGCTGATTATCGCCCCGTTTCTGGGAGTAAATCCGGCACCGGCGAATCTGGCTTCCGGAGCTTTGGCGCTCATCAGTCTGGCGCTTTCTGCTTCTCTGGGATTTGCCATCGATTTATTGTTTGCCGCCTTTGCCATGTTTCTGAAAAATGGCTGCTGGGTGGCAACCAATATACGGGAGGCGGCATTTTCCCTCCTGTCAGGGGAAATGATTCCCTTCGCCCTGTTTCCCTGGGGATTGGATAAGGTCTTTTCCTTCCTTCCCTTTGGCTCTATCGCCCATGCGCCGCTCACGATCTATACCGGCACGGCCGCAGTTCCCTTAAGCACCATCGGTCTGCAGTTCGTCTGGAATATCGTTCTGTGGATCGCCGCAGCCAGGGTGTTCAAGAAAAGTAAAGAAAGGATGATCTCTTTTGGTGGATAATTTAAAAATACTTTTGCGCCTATACAGGCAATATACAAAAATGGACCTTTTATGGTTCCTTCGGGACACCCGCTACTGTCTGCTTCAGATCTTTTCAGACACCATCTGCGCTTGCTGCACGATTGCCGGCGTGTTCCTGCTGTCAGAAAAATTTGGCGGCTTCGGCGGTATGAATCAGGCGGAGATTCTCTTTATGATGGGCTTCTCCACCCTCGTTGACGGAATTTATATGATTTTTTTCATTGGAAATAATACAGGCATGATAAGCCGTATTATCGGGCGTGGTCAGCTGGATCACGTCATGATACAGCCGGTTCCCATATGGGCTGAGCTGCTGGCACAGGGATTTTCCCCGCTTTCAGGAAACAGCATGCTTATATGCGGGATTGGACTGACCACGTATGCTGTCAGCCGGCTGCCCATATCCGTCACGATGCCATGGCTTATGCTGCTGCTTATTTATGCAGTAAGCGCTACAGCTCTGATTATCTCCTTTATGACCCTGCTGTCCTGCGCCGCATTTTACGCACCCGCGGCAGCCGAGGAGATTGCCCAGGTGGGCAAGGATTTATTTACATCTCTGAAGACTTATCCGTTAGGTACGATGAGCCATTCAGTAAGACGGCTGTTCCTGACCGTAATCCCGGTGGGGCTGGCGGCCTGGTTTCCATCGGTGCTGCTTTTAAAGGCAGGCTATGGCGAATTTGACCGATCCATGCTCCTGCAGGCATGTTATCTGCCGGCGGCGGCGTTTGCATTGTCACTACTCACAATTTACGTATTTAAGAAAGGAATGAAATATTATGCAGTCAATGGTTCACCTCGGTACTCCGGCTTTGGTCATAGATAATGTTACAAAACAATACTCTCAATGGCAGAGAAGCGGCCACGCCCGGGATATCTTAAAAAATATGCTTCACCCACAGAAACGCATCGTTACCGCTCTCGACCATCTTTCCTTTGAAGTGGCTCCGGGCGAGTTTGTCGCCTACGCCGGGGCCAACGGAGCCGGCAAGAGTACGACCATCAAGATTCTCTCCGGCATCTTAAGTCCTTCTGAGGGCACGGTATCCGTATCCGGTTTAAACCCGGTCACTGACAGGATTGAGCTGATGCGCCATATCGGTGTACTGTTTGGACAGAGAACAGAGCTGTGGTGGGATCATCCCATCATTACCAGCTTTGAATGGAAAAAGGAGGTCTGGGCTATCCCGGACGATATATATAAAAAGAACCTGTCCCTGGTAATAGAACTGCTCGGCCTGGAAGACATCCTGCACACCTTTGCCAGGGAGCTGAGTCTGGGACAACGTATGCGGGCAGACATTGGAATGCTGCTGCTGCACGACCCTACCGTCATATTTCTGGATGAGCCCACTCTCGGTCTCGACGTTTTGGCCAAACAGCAGATGATACATTTTTTAAAGGAAATTAACCGGGAATGCGGAACCACCATTGTCGTCACGAGCCATGACATGGATGATCTGGAGGAGATGGCACAGCGGATTATTCTGCTCAACAAGGGGCAGATTGCATTTGACGGCAATTTTGACGAACTCAGAAATACGGCCGGCGCCTGCTCACGCATCGTTGTCACCATGAAGAACCCAAGCTCTAAAAACCGGTCTTTAACATCTGAAAAAACATTAACTGCGCCCTTAATCCCGGGGCTGCAGCTGCTTTCTTCCAATGGAGGCATATGCGAATACGAGTTTAACCGCAGCCAGACGGGAATCCATGAGGTTCTGGGCAATCTTGCCGAATTTCAGGGAATCGATGATGTGGAAATCAGAAGAGCGCCTATTGAGGATGTGATAGCAAGACTGTATTTAAGCTGGAAAAAGTCGTAGAAAGCAGAGAATAAAAGAAGTAGTCCACCTCCTTTCTACATAGAATGGAGGTGGTGCGGGTGAAATTAGACTTTAAGGACTTAATGACTTTTGGACTGTTCATCCTGGCATTGCTGACGTTCGTTTTTACGTTCTGTCGATAGTGTTTATTTAAAGCATAGAAAAACCACCCTCTATACTTTGACCAGTTACTGGGTGGCATTTCTATGAATGTAACTTATTAACCGAGTCAACCACTTTGTGGGTGGTTGTTCCTTCTACATCTTTATTATATTCAATTTAAACCTTCATATCAAGCTTTTCCGAATCTCATTCTGGATTTTCCAGCCATTTTTCTGAATCTCATTCTAATTTCTCGATCAGCACATTACATTCAGTTCTTACCATTCACAATAAACTGAGGTCTGTCATAAATGAAGTTCCATTCTGCGGACTCTTCACCCCAAAGCAGGCGCATACTGACGTGCCTACATCCGAGAGCGTCTTTCTGGTGCCTGTTTCACGGCCGCTCATCCCCCTTTTATAAATGAGTAAAGGCACGCATTCCCTCGTATGACGGCTATGACCGATATCGGGATCATTGCCATGATCCGCCATGACCACCAGGATATCTTCAGCTGTCATTTCTTTCAGCACTGCGCCGATTCCCTGGTCTGCGATCTCAAGTATCTCCCGGTAAGCCGCCGAAGACTGTGAATGGCCTGCAAGATCAGTCTCCTGTACATTTGTACAGATAAAACCTTCTTCCATGTTCTTTACTGCCTGGACAGTAAGCCGCATCACCTCCCCTGTCGGCACACAGGAGATACTCACACCGCCGTCATTTGCCACAATATCTGCCACCTTACCGATAAGTGTGCAGTCAAATCCTGCGTTTGTCAGTATTGTAGGAGCCTGTACATTTTTATCCACTCCATAGCCCAGATGCCTGCACTGATAGCCATGCTCATAGGATCTCGATTTTGCGGAGGCGATGCCGATATATTTTCCATACTTTATTTCTTCCGCATTCCACAAGTCATCCATTGTATTGCCAGTTCCGCCAAACACAATGACCCGCCCCACGGTTACCACCTCACGGACCAGACGGGCAATCTCCATTTCTTTATCAAACGGCATATAATCAAGCGGTGCAGTCACATTGTAACACATCCCCGGATCTGCCTCCAGATTGTCTGCCACAGCAGCATACTGATCCACCGCCAGATATTTCAGCCCCTGCTTCTCGATCACGCGGACATCATGACCGTTCTGTATCAAATGCCTTTTGACATCTTCCACCTTTTCCAAAAACGGATGAGCCTCCGGCTTTTTCGGCAGCGTTCCCATGATCTCCTGATGGCCCATAAATGTATCCGCGCCATAGTGCATCAGTTCGCATCGTCCGAAATTGGCAGCGGGGCTGAATTTCATATTCCTGCTTTCCCTTCCTAATGCATTCATCAGCCCCAACCGTTCCAAGACCGGCAGCTTCATATCAGGGCAGTCCTTTAATATACTTCCCAGCGTATTGGCCGTTTCATCCCCCGGCCTCACGATATGGGCGTCTTCCATGGCCCCTATTCCAAATCCATCCAGTACAATAACAATAAATCGCTTTCTCATTTTTCCCTGCCCCCGCTGTCATAAATTCCTTCAATCCTCGGCGCTCCCTTTCTAAGTCCGGTGACTAAAACGACATCTGATCGGGTTACAAATATCTGATACCGGAATGCCATTACCACGGTTTGGCCGACAGGGCACTCTTTCGATAATCCAAAATGATAATCAATGCTGTCATCTGAAGGCGGAATTACTTCCACATGCCTTGCGCTTAGGAGATTTTCTCCCACTAAAGCATTCTTTATATGAGAACGCCTGTAATGGCCGCCTCCAAAACAGTATCCGTGGCCTTCAAAATTATGTGAAATTTCACTTATGTAAACCACGCATGGTTTCTCTGGCTGCTCATGAGCGGCATGTATGGGCGTCGTCCCGGATAATCCGTGTCCCGGTTCACCGCAATTCCCTCCGTCCTGCTTCATCCGTTCAATCGTCCGACAGCAGGTTGCGGATGGAGTATTGATGATGCGGCAGATTATTCCCTGCGCTTCCAAAATAGCCGCCGCCTTTTTTACGGTCTGTAAATTAGCCGTAGGTATAATATCATCCAGTTCTTCGTCATACAAGTAACAGGGAAAGGAAGTCACACCCGCGATTCTCACATGAGGGCTCGTACTAACAATACGGCTCACCAGTTCCTTCAAAGTATTCAGCTTAAAACCGGCAGTCTGGCCGGAATAGATCATATCTCCCTCCCCATATACCCGCAGTAGAATCTCCTGAATTACCCCCAATTCCGACGCCGCCTGATCAATCTGGCGGATCTTCTCCTCAGAGTAGACCGTGATTACCTCCGGGCGGCAGGAGACAATCTGTCTCACCTGGGCCGTCGGTATCTGAACCAGATGTCCCACGTTTCCGATAGGAATTCCATGTTCCATCATCACGGCAGCTTCTTTATAGTCGACTGCCACCGCACCGGAGTATCCCAGGCGCATGAGTTCCCTGGCCAAAAAAGGATTACGTCCCAACTGTTTCAGCATAAAATAGAGTTTTACGTCATTTCGTTTGGAACACGCCAACATTTCGGCCGCATTTTGCAAAAAGGTATCCACATCGATGAGATAAGAATCCGGCGCTATTACTCCCTTTTGATGAAGTATGAATGCCAGGCGTACCAGTTCGGAATTCCGTTTTACTGTTTGTTCCAGGAACATTTACACCACTCTTTCTACAGATTCTCTTATGATTCTCAAAATAGTGTCGGCGCCGGCTCTCATAGGATTAATACGTATCATCCGATGTTCCATTTCCGGATCTGCCATCCGAAACGTGCCTGATATCCGGTAAAACATAGGCACCATCTCATATTTGGATTCCGCACCCACAGGATTTGGCGCAGCACCAAATTTCTCAGCTTCCTTCAGCACCTGTCCAGCGATATTTTCCCTGAACTCCACTAAAAGAACTTTAGACTGGGCATTTGCCAGAAATGCCTGCTTTACCGCCGGTATTTCACCGCTGTTCAAGCGTCTGACACATTCCTCATTGACCTGCGCTTGAAGAGCCAGTGCTACCGGCGCATAAACCAGTCCATGCAGAACATCGAGCGCTTCATGGCCCTGTACCTGCATACCGCCGGAATAGCTCTCTTTAACCAGCCTTTTGATCAGTTCCTGTTTTCCAACGATTACGCCTACACCTTCCGGGCCCAGCAGTTTAAATGCGGAAAAACAGGAAAGATCCGCTCCGCACTGTACGCCAATCTCTTTTACCTTCATGGCCGCATAATTGTCGTCGGTCAGCACAGGGATGACAGCGGTCTCTTTGATCACACGCACCACCTCATGCATATTGTAACGGTCTTCCGGCAGCTGTCTTGTATACTGAACCAGCGCTCCCCTGATATCCGGATTCTCCTTCAGGACCCGGCGAAGTTCTTCCAGTTCATTAAAATCGGCTTCCACCGCATCAATTCCCATCATTTCGAGAGAAGCCGCCGTGGTATTATAGATTGGCGCCCTGTGTACCAGGATCCGGTCGCCGGACCTCATCATGGAATGAAGTCCAAAACGAATTGCGGCACTTCCCGCCCCCCGTACCAGGATACACGCCTCCGCGCCAAATACTTCGGCAATCACCTTTTCGGCCTTCCAGGTCGTCACAGGTTTATTAAGGCCCATGATAACACCTAAATCTCCTCTGGTCAGCGATTCATGCCCCTCAAATACTTTTGTCATGCAGTCCACCACAAGAAATTGAAGCCTGACTGCTTCTTCCATGGACATGCTCTGTAACGGATATGTCTGCATCATTTCTCCTTTCTGCCTGTACTGCATTACGCTGATCGCAGATGCTATGTGATCTTAATTGTGCAATGCAGTATTCGGTTTCTCAATTACACATGACTTCTTTCGCAAGCCTTACAATTACCGGAACCACCGTTTTCGATATGGAAGGAGTAAACCCAAATGCTTTCTTTCCCGATTCCAGTGCCTTTCTAATGGCATTTTCATCCGCATCGGCTACTGTCATACACGTTCCATAGCCCAGAATGGCAATGGCCATCGCAAGCGCACCTCCGCCTCCAGTCATACATGCTCCCAGATATAAATCGGCCTTCCCGCCCTTTACATCCATAGCCGCAGCCACATCGTCCTTGATGACGACTTCACCTTCATCTCCCATGGCCGTGACTGCCAGTTCTTTTATCTCTTCTTTTCCCATCTGTCCGCCAATTACTATCTTCATGATAACTGCTCCTTTCACGCGTCACTGTATAATATTAAACGCTGTACAAACCTACAACTGCCAGTACATTGACCAGAACTCCTACTGCGATTACGGCAATTGGCCCTACCGCCATCCGCACAATCGGTTTCTTAAAATACTCATTCATGACAAAGAAACCGCCGACTACTAAAAATCCAAATCCAGGTGCCATGCCCTCCGCTGCCGACATGGAGCCCACCAGTATGGCCACCTCCAGTAGCTTGGTCATCGCAACACGGATACTGTCAGCTGATTTTTTTATACTTGGAACCTTATCAAACAGTTTTGCAACTACTGCCAGAGACAATGCCTCCAGAGACATTACCACTGCACCAAATACCGCTGCCAGCACTCCATTCGGTGCCAAAAGACCTACTGTTGCTGTAAATCCAAATCCATCCGTCACGAAAGTACCTGTTGTCAGAGAAGTCAATGCCTTTAATGGAATAAAGGATAATGCTCTCGCGAAGCTGATGCTGACTGCTGAAGAAATATTTCCATCCTTTAACGCAACCAGAGACTGTGGACCTTCCATCAAGAGGTGCATATTGCAGGCAAGTCCATAGATTGCGCCCATAATGGCAATCCAGATAATGTTCTTTCTGATATTCTTTACACGATCTCCAAAAATAGAAGCCAGATTTCCTGTTGATTCGGATTTATCCCTTACTGCAAATACAATAATAAGAACAAGGCCGGTTAGCAGGGCAACACCATCAGCAATATCTCCTTTTCCTATAAATACCATGATCTGCCGAAGCAACACAGATACAACCAGCGATGCAAGACCCTTTTTCCAACCGTAATCCATAGTAATCACAACACATGGGAATGCAATAAACGCAGAAATAACCGGGCCTGAAATATTCTGCCATGCATCAAATACATTAACCGGCAGAGCCTGCATCATATTGACAAACCCCTGGAGACCTGCCAGCAGCAGCACTCCGTACAGACCGCCTACCAGAACGGAAAGACCCGCACCAATCAGACTCTCTTTGTCCAGATACCATTTTTCAATATTCTTTGCTGGGAAGAAAATGCCGATAACATCGGTTCCCAGCCATAGAGAATGGACAAGTATAATGGGTGACATAATAGAATACGGTATTCCAAATCCAATGACCAGACCGAAACTTAAGGCAAACGTCGTCGTTGCAAATTCCAGCCTTGTCATACGTCCCTCTCGGTATTCCGGAACAACCGGTCTTACCGCATCATTAAAAACTGCAATACCCCTGTTAGCTAAAAGTGCCCCAAACGCGCCGGCTAAAAATATAACTATATAACGCATATTTTTCCCTCCTAAAATTTATAGTTTTCAAAACTCCCATATGTAAATGCATTTCTTGCCTTTTTATTTTGCGTTTACTTCTCTCTTTTATTATACAATTCTTCCTATCCTTCTTTTCCTGTCCCCATCTTTTTCTCCTTCTCTTTTACATTTTATTTACTGAAGTATCTCATCCCCGTCAGCATACGCTTTACGTTAGTGCATTACTGCCTTACAACATTCCAAACCATCACATAAACAGGTTACATAGATGAACCGTTAAAAAATCCTTTTCCGTATCTGGAAATTCCAAATCAGTCTGATTCAGCATGTTTGTCAGAAAATCCAATGCACTGCCATAAACTGGCTCCTGCTTCACTGTCTCTAAAATCTGGGCATCCAGCGGCTTTTCCTCCTTTCCCTCTAAGATCCTCTGCCCGGCCATGGCCAGATGCGTAATAAACATAGCAGCCCTGTCACTGTCTGCCTCCGGTTTTTGATTAATCAGCAGCTTCACCACTGTTTTCGAATAATCAGAAATGCTCTGTGTTATGACACCGTTGCTTAAAAGAACCTCGAGACGCTGATTTAAGGATTCCTCCAGATTCATAATACTCCTCCTTCTTAATATACAATATTTTGTACATTGATATAAAATATTTCTGCTATACTCTTTTTGACTGCTATATGCCAATTAATTGCGTTACGGCTATTCGTACACCTGAACGCTGGATTATTTGCTACCACCATCAAAGGCAAACTCGCAGTTTGGCTGTTGGTTATATGGTATAAATATCACGTTGTTACTTATATTGTATAGATACCGCGGCTGTAATCCTCGCGATATCTATACTACGGCTAACCAGTTGCATTACCAATAAAACAATATCCTGACATACTGATGCAGGATATTCGTATCCACTGGAATTATTTCTTTTACATCAGAAAAATGGCTCCCGCCTCTTCTCTCTGACCTCAGAAAGAATTCCCAGTACACGTTCCACACTTATATATTTTTTAAGCAGTGCCTTCAATGCTTCATCACCTGTTTTTATCACCAGGACAGCAGTCGAAAAAGAATAATTATAGTCTGTTTCAGCCAATGAAACCACTTTGAGTCTGTCGTGATGATTTTCCAACACGTCGTCATAGTTCCATACACCAGCATCTATGGTACCATCTATCAGAGCGCCAATCGTCTGCTGTGTTCTGATCGGTATCAGTGTTATCTTTTTTCCCTTGACGATATTATCCGTAATCCTGCTTTGGTCAAGGGACTTGCTGTCGTATGCAACCTTCATTCCATCACAGATACCATCTTTTGATTCATCAGCCAATAAGAGCACGTGTTTTGAAAGAAAACTACCATGTCCGAAATCAAAGGCTATCTCTATCTTCTTGCCGCTGCTTATGGATTGTTCCGCTGCATAACGGGAACAAATGGCAAACTGATAGGTTCCCGACTCCACAAGTTCAATTCTTCCAACTGCACCTCTCGCATAAGCCATATTAAAGTTAAGTTCATCCAGTTCCGAGTAAATAGCTGTAGCAAATCCCTCATAAGTTAAAGAATATGGCAGCGGCATGATACCCAACAGCTCTTTTCTCATACAGTTTTCCTGTAATTTGCGGTAATTCAGCTTCTCTATATAGGTTCCCTGATGCCCATGATGCTCAAGCACCACTGCACCACACTCTTTTAGATATGTAAACGCATTCTGAACAGTCCCCCTGGACACTCCAAACTTTTCCTGATACTCGGAGATAGGCTGTATTCTGTCACCCGTATTCTTGGACAGTAAGTCCAACGCCAGCAGACTTTTGGCTAATCCTGTTTTTTGATATAAAATGCTCTTTCCAACTTCATATCCCATCTAAATACCTGCTTTTTTGTTGTCATAGACAATATTCAATATTTTGTACATTCATACAATATCACATTCGCCAAACAATGTCAACAATAATCCCATTACATCTTTGTTTTTTCACAGCATATCCACTAATTTTGTTTAGTTAATTGGAATTATATTAAACTGATCATCTTCCTCAGAAGGCCGTTACTGAATTTGGGGTTAAAGATTCTTCCAAATATAGCCAAAATAATTATTCAGAACACAAAGCATTCTGCGTAAAACCAGAATATTTAAGGCTGGGGCATTATCTCTTCCCTATGCTTCAAATATAATACATTAATCGTATTAAATAATCGGTAAAACGCAGCATTATAAAAAACCATGCATAAATTATTAAAAAGCTATAGTGGCAGGGGCTGATGGTTAATAACGATAATTTTATTAAAAACCAACCTCATCAAGATGGACTGAAAAAATTAACTCCAGATAACTAATAAAAACTTCTATCCTTATTGGGTTTTATGAAATAATAGCAGACTGTTCGATCTTAAATTCTATAAACTATTCAGAAATGGGCATAGAATTGGGCATAACTATTGCTGAATTTAATAATTCCAACCTAACTCAAATATTTATTTTCACTATAAACAAACTCATTCTTTTTCGTCTTTATACACACCATTTTTTAAAAAACAACTTCTGGTAAACACCATTCCTCTTATCGTGGCCAGAATACACTCCTGCTCTTTAACAGAAAGCTTTCCAGACTCTTCAAGGATTAATTCCGGACGGTTCTTCTCCTGATCTCTTTCTATGGACTGCAATCCTACACCCTCCGCCTTTGGCTTTTGACTTGATAAATCCTTTTTATGTTTTACAAATACATGCTATCATGTTTCGGTCACATTGTCAAGACGTTTATCCGTCTTTTCAATACATTTATGTCTTGACAAATCATTTTTATCGTGTTAAGATTAGTTATCAGGATTTTTAGTACATTGTTTATACATGATTAATTACTGTTACTGACCTCTATTACGGTACTCACATTGTATTTTCAACACATGCGTTACTGCATACATAAACTACCATGGTGAATAAGCTTTCCATTTGTGTTTAACCTGCACCTCCAAAGTAATCGTAATCACATGCGCCTGACATGTAACATGTATTTCCCGTTTAACAAAATCTACGCGAATTCCCCCAGCCTCGATAGGTGGGAGATGAATCGCAAAAAAACTTAGCGGCAGTGGCGGGCAGATATCCCCCACTGACATGAGGTCAAAACAATCCGGGCAACCGAATAAAATGGTAGCATAGCTACCATGTCATTCTGGGTTTTGTATTCTGGACTCAGAATGTGGATTGAAATTTTTGAATCGTTGGAAATTGCACTGTACATTATTCATATCACAGATAAAGTCTGAACGAAACCAATAAGTACAGGATTCACAGAATTTTATGAAGTGTTTTATTAATCTAAATTAAATGGCGGATTGGCGCATGTCCTACCATCTTATCGATTATGGCGCAGCGCCTACGCGGAATGGAGTATCATATGGGAATAGGTGCCCGTCTCAAACAGGCCCGCAGTTCAAAAGGGTATACACAGAATTCTCTTGCTGATGCAATTGGTGTCTCCCGCGGTGTCATCACAAACATTGAACACGAAAAAGCAGAACCACAAATGCTCGTCATTCGGGGAATCTGTTACGAACTGGGAATTAACAGCTCGTGGCTTCTTCAGGGTGAAGGCCCCATGGAATCAGAAAAAGACGCGGAAAGAAGTGCTCATCTTCTTGCCGAGATCTATCATTTATCTACCTTACTATCAAAAGAAGAACAGGATTATGTCCTTGATATGATTAAGACCTTTCAGAAACACAAAGAAAGTCTCCGTAACAACAGCGATATACCAAAAGAAACGGAGCCACAGTAATTTGCATTATTTTTATTTCTTATTTATCTTTGCATACTATCTCTTATTCACTATAGTTTAATCGAGTAGGAGGCGGTGATTAACCGCCGTCCTCTCACACCATCGTGCGTACCGTTCGGTACACGGCGGTTTCAACAGTTGACGTGCACAGACTGATAAGCTGTGGCTAAATCATAAAAGCCACTGCTTATCAGTCTT
>NZ_QJKD01000032.1 GCF_003201875.1 Hungatella effluvii | reverse complement strand
AAGACTGATAAGCAGTGGCTTTTATGATTTAGCCACAGCTTATCAGTCTGTGCACGTCAACTGTTGAAACCGCCGTGTACCGAACGGTACGCACGGTGGTGTGAGAGGACGTCGGTTAATCACCGCCTCCTACTCGATTGTTTCGTCAGGTACCGGTATGGAAAACCAGATTACGGTAAACTTTCCACAGCGGCTGTTCATATGCAGAACGGAGCCTTCACCGTAGGATAAGACCAGACGGGAATTGGTGTTCGCCAGTCCGATATGCTGATTGGAGTTTCGGCTGGTCTCTTCAAGGCCTGCTCTGATCGAGGCCAGCTGATCGACCGGAATGCCCTTGCCCGTGTCATAAATAGTGAAGTAGATACGGTTCTTTTTTCTGTGAATGGAGATGCGGATCAGGCCCTTTTCCTTTTTTTCTTTAATCCCATGGTAGATTGCGTTCTCGACGAGGGGCTGCAGAATCATTTTTCTGACCGGATAGATGGAGCAGTCCGGCGCGAGGGAAAACTCGACATCGAAGCGGTCGGTGTAACGGAGCTTCATAATTTCAAGGTATTTTTTTAAGTAGTTGATCTCCTCCTGAATCTTCACGTTATCCTGGGGATCACTGAGCGAGTAGCGCATGATCGCGGAAAGATACGATATCATCTGGCTGCACCGGTTCTCCGAGCCGGTCAGTTTGACGGATTCCCAGTAAATATTGTTTAACGTGTTATGCAGGAAGTGGGGATTGATCTGGTGCTGAAGCGCCTGCATTTTGGAGAGCTGGAGCTTGGCTGCCTTTTCGGAATCCTGCATTTTTAAGTAGTCCTGCTCGATGAAGAGGCGGATAACGTTGAACAAGATGTATTCAAATGGGCTGGAGCTGCCTTTCTTTGGCTGACGGATCTGATTGACTGCGGTATCCGGCGTGCTGAATACGCTGATAATCTTATCGAGGTATTTGTAATCGTGCCGTGTCTTGAAAAATGCAATCATGCAGGCAACCGCGATCGCCGCCAGCGTGATGATGATGTACATGCTGGTCAGACTGATGGTCGTCCGGTAGATTTCATTCCTGGGGGTCAGCAGAAGATACGAAAACCCGTAGGATCTCGGTGACGGCAGGTACGTCGCAGTATACGACTTATAGTCCAGGTTGACGGCGTCCGCGGGGGAGGTGGCCGGAAGGGAGGCCATCTCCCCCGCAAGATCCAGAATGTCGTCTTTCGGAAATTCCTCAGTTGAAGGCCAGACCAGGCGGCTGGAGGCATCCATCAGAAAGAGCTTCTGATCCGGAAATTCCAGCAGGCCGGACAGTTCACTCTTCAGCTTGTCCGCGCTGAAGCTGAAGATGACCAGTCCGTTCTGGATATCGGTGGTTCTGCGGTACAGCTTCCGGTAGACCAACAGGCTGGGAGTCCGGTATTCTGTATACAGCAGCGGATCATCGGAAAACTCCATCCAGACGTCCTCTTCGCCTGCGTGACCGTAGGAGTTTAAGACGTCCCTTTCCCTGTCAGGAGGAAAGGAGATGAGCTTTGAGCTCAAGGGCACGAAGATCCGGCTGTAGTCATTTTTATAATAGACATAGATATTCCTCAAATAGCCGTCGGTGTAAATCAGGTTCTGAAAGTTCAGCGAAATGTTCTCGACGGACTTGATTGAATCCAGCGTCAGCGATTTCTCATCAAACGCGTTCTTTAACTGCAGCGTCACTCTGGGATTGGACGCGAAGAATAAGTATGCGTTGTCCACGTGGGTATAAAAGGTCTCCAGAATGTCATCCGCCTGGTTTAAGATTACCGAGGCCTTCTTTTCGGCCTCGCTGGTGCTCTCATTCGTTGTCCGGAATATGCTGTACAGGCCGATGAGCAGAAGAGGGATCAGCATCAGAAGGCTGTTGACCAGCAGGCTTCTGATGAAAAAACGGATTGTGGTGGAATGGTATTTCCGTTCCAGACCTTCAAGGATTGATTTATTTTTCATGGCTTCTGTACTCGGTCGGGGTGACGCCCCAGTAGGCCTTGAAGGCCCGTGCGAAGTTATTGGGATTCACATAGCCGATCATGTTGCTGATGTTGTAGATCTTGGTGTCAGGATCCTTGAGGAACAGGGCGGCCTGCTTCATCCGCGCCTCGCCCAGCAGATCGGAAAAAGTTTTGGAGGTCTTCTGTTTGATCAGCTGGCTTAAATAAGAGGGGTTTAAATACAGGGATTCGGCCAGTGAGGACAGGGAGCCCTCCCTGTAATTCTGACTTAAGTAGCTTAAGACCTTCTGGATGATTTCGTCGGTGGAGTAGTCCTGGGCATCGTCGGAACTTACGTTATATTTGGCATCCAGCTCGTGTCGGATGGTTCCGAAGATCTCCTTCAGCTCTGAAAAATTAGTCGGTTTTAAGACGTAATACCGGACGCCGTACCGGATCGCATTCTGTGCGTATTTAAAGTTATCGTAGGCGCTTAAAAAGACGACCATAGGCCGGACACCTTCCAGCTCTGAAACACTCTTTGCCAGCTCGATCCCGTCCATGCCGGGCATGCTGATGTCGGTCAGGATTACGTGGACGGAATGATCCTTTAGATAGTCCAGCGCTTCCTGGCCGCTGTCTTTCTGCCCGCATACGTGAAAGCCCTGCTCGTCCCATGGAAAACAGGACGCGAGGATATCGCGGGAACTGGCCTCGTCATCTACGATCAGTAGTTCATACATGGTATTTCCTCCCCCAGAATTAAGTGATTCCAGTATATCATGGGAAAGTTGCCACAGTCAAAGGAATAACCATGAAAACGGTTTTCCCTAAAATAGAGATAGGCGGATAAAATAATGATAGATTGAAATGATAGGCGTTCACAATCGGCACAGGGGCGCAAAAATAAGCGGACATGATAGAATACAGTCCATGAGTTATGTTCCGAAGGGAATGGAAACTGTTGCCACTCGCAGCCTGCCGCAAGCCTTTGCTGCCGGGTCCGGCTCCTACGGTTTACACTCCGGTTCCAGTTCCGGTTTCGGGCATAAGCAGTTCTAAACGTGCAGTATTTTTCTAAAAACCAGGGAAAATGCCCAAACTCGCTTCGCTCAGACAAGTGGTCATTTCCCCTGAACGAAAAATTCTGCGCGTTAAGAACTGCTAATGCCCTGCAAAGTCACAGGAACCGGAGCGTAAACCGTAGGCCGGACCCGGCAGCAAAGGCTTGCGGCAGGCTGCGAATGACAACCGGAAATCAGCAAAGGAGGAAAGTATCATGTCGTCATTGAAACCAAAAACCGCAGGGGGCACTGTCGTGAGAAAGTATCCGAAGAACTGGAGATGGGGGCTGCTCTTCATTCTGCCATGGCTTCTGGGATTCCTTATTTTACAGGCGTACCCGTTAATCATGTCACTGTATTACTCGTTTACGAATTTCTCCATATTATCGGAAGGAAAATGGGTCGGATTTGACAATTACATCAGGCTGTTTACGAAAGATAAGTACTTCCTGAAGTCGTTCTTTCTGACATTTAAGTACGCACTGATGTCGGTGCCGATGAAGCTCGTCATGGCGCTCGTCGTAGCGATGATCTTAAATATGCGTCTGAAGGGGATCAACCTGTTCAGGACGATTTACTATCTGCCGTCTATCATGGGGGGAAGCGTGGCCATCTCCATACTCTGGAGATTCATGTTTATGAAGGAAGGCATGTTAAACAAGATGCTGGGCGTCGTACATATTCCGGCTGTCGACTGGCTGGGAGATCCGGACATCGCGCTCGTAACCATCAGCCTACTGGTAATCTGGCAGTTCGGCTCATCCATGGTGCTGTTTCTCGCAGGGCTTAAGAACGTTCCGACAGAGCTTTATGAGGCGGCTTCGGTGGACGGGGCGAACAAATGGGTACAGTTCTGGAATATTACATTTCCGATGCTGACACCCGTCGTGTTCTTTAACCTGATCATGCAGATCATACATGCGCTCCAGGAGTTCACCTCCGCCTTCATTATCACCAACGGCGGACCGAACCACGGAACGTACCTGATGGGAGTCAAGATATACGAGGACGCGTTCCAGAATCTGAAAATGGGATATGCTTCCGCATCCTCCTGGGTGATGTTTGTGGCAATCCTTTTGATTACGCTCCTGGTATTCCGCTCGTCAAGCGCGTGGGTATTCTATAACGATGGAGGAATGGACTGATGAGAAGTAAAAAAAATAATCTGATCGCCTACGTGATCCTGATTGCCGTGGGTGCAGCTATGATTTATCCGCTGTTCTGGCTGTTTTTCGCCACATTTAAGGACAACAAAGAGCTGTTTGGAAAGATGACCCTGCTTCCGGAGCACTTCTCTTTTTCGGCATACAGAGAAGGCTGGAAGGGAAGCGGACAATTTTCCTATTTGACATTCTATTTAAATACATTTAAGCTTGTTATTCCGACGGTTGCACTGACCGCTATATCTACCGGGATTGTTGCATACGGCTTTGCGAGATTTAAGTTTCCCATGAAGAAGCTGCTGTTCATGCTGATGATCTCCACACTGATGCTGCCGGACGCGGTTATCATGATCCCGCGGTACGTGGTGTTCAATAAGTTCGGCTGGGTTGACACCTACCTGCCGTTCTGGGTTCCGGCAGTCCTGGCATGCTATCCGTTCCTGATTTTTATGCAGATACAGTTTTTGAGGGGAATCCCGAGAGAACTGGACGAATCGGCCTATATGGACGGCTGTAATCCGCTGATGGTATATGTGAGAATTCTGGCACCGCTGATGAAGCCCTCCATTTTCTCCGTTATTATTTTTCAGACGCTCTGGAGATGGAACGACTACTTCAACAATCTGGTGTATATCAGCAGCGTGAAGAACTATACGCTGTCGCTGGCCTTAAAGATGTCGATCGACAGCCAGGGTGCATCCACACCGTGGAACCAGATACTGGCCATGTCTTTTCTGTCGCTGATTCCGCCGGTGCTGCTGTATTTCTTCGCACAGAAATACTTTGTGGAAGGAATCACAGCCGGAGGCATTAAGGGATAATAAAATGATAGGCTTATAATATGAAGATAGAATCTTATGATAGGCACCTGCAATCTGAGAAGGGGCTTGGAAAAATGGATTTGTGATAGAATACAGGTAACAGTTCAGCCGTGCGGCTGAATCGTAAAAGGGAAAACGATGAAGGAGGAAATATTTTATGAAGAAACAGTTAATGAAACGCGCTGCACTGGTGATGGCCGCTTCCATGGCGGCGGTGTCCTTGATGGGGTGCGGATCGGGAGCAGGAAATGAGAAGACAGATACGACAGCGGCGGAAAGCAGTACCGCGGCAGCAGGCGCCAATGACAGTACGGCGGCGGGAACCACAGAAGCCAGCGGGGAATCCGTGACACTTCGCTTTTCCTGGTGGGGGAGTGACAGCAGGCATCAGGCGCTGCTGGCGGTGATCGAGGCCTATGAAAAAAAGAATCCCAATGTGAGCGTGGAGGCGGAGTATCAGGGATACGACGGGTACTATGAAAAAATCATGACGACACTCTCCAGCAATACGGCGCCGGATATCATACAGCTTAGTAAGGAATGGCTGCCGGATATTCAGGGGGCGAAACACTATCTGGCGGATTTATCCACGCTGCCGGTGGATTTGAGCACGCTGAAGGACAATCTGCTGGAGATATCCGGCACTTATCGTGGAGAACCCAATATATTCCCGTGTACGGTCGGCGGTTCCACAATCGTATATGTCAATACTGACTTCGCAGAACAGTACGGAGTAGACCTGACGAAGAAATATACCTGGGATGAGATCAAAGAACTGGGGAAATCGATTCATGAAAAGGATAGTGATGTATACTTGATGACGGCCGATGCTGACATGCTGAACCGTCTGTACGTTCAGCCGTATCTGGCACAGATAACAGGAAAGCCTCTGGTTGACGAGGAGACCTATACGATGAACTTTACAGAGGCAGACGCGGCAGCAGCATTCCGGAATATTGAAGAATTATATTCAACCAATACGATAGAACCATTCGGTGAGGCGGCCGCCTTTGCGGGACAGGCAGACCAGAATATGAAATGGATCAACGGCAAGGTTGGCATGATCGTGGATTACACAGGAAGTGCACCGAAGTATATTGCCTCGATCGACAGCCCTCTGGAAGTAATTCCTCTCCCGGTCATTGAAAATGCAAAGACCAGCGGATCAATCTATGGAGGCGACCGCGGATTCGCAATTAATGATAATTCCGCAAATAAAGAGGAAGCTGCAAAGTTCCTGGATTTCCTGATGAACGATCAGGAGTCTATCAAAATCTGTAAAACAGATGTGGGTTACTGTCCTACAAAGCAGTCGGATGATATTTTGATAGCGGAAGGGGTTATAAGCGAGGTACAGAAAAAGGCAGTAGAGGTTTCTGCGGAGAACTCCTATACCAATAATATGATCAGCGGAAACACGGAACTGGAAGTAGTCCGGAAAGATCTGATTCAGGAGGTTATCTATGGAGATATCACACCGGAAGAGGCAGCAAAAGAACTGGTGGAGCAGTATCAGGAAATTCTGGATGAGCTGAAAACGAACTAATAGCAATATAACGTGAGGGCGCTGTGAAATAATTGGATTTTACAGCGCCTTTGCCAACCTTCTAAACAGATAGAGGATCAGGAGGAGACATAATGGAAAAATTGTATTATCAGGATATGTTTTTAAATATGGTAGAGCCGCTCAAACCACACTACAGCAAAGACTGCGCCCATCTGAAGCTGGGGGCGGCCGCGGCTGGATACGGCAGCCAGATTGCCGGAATGGAGGGATTCTCACGGGTTTTATGGGGGCTGGCTTCGTACTGGGCCGGCGGTGGCACGGACGAAAGTCTTCTGCCGGTTTACCGGAAAGGCCTTTCTGCGGGAACGGACCCGGAGTCGGAGGCATATTGGGGGGATTTACACGACAAGGATCAGCGGATGGTCGAAATGGCTGCGATCAGCTACGGGATCCTGATGGTTCCGGAAAAATTGTGGGATCCGCTGGAAGAGAAGGAAAAGAACCGTCTGGCGGACTGGCTGTATCAGATCAACCGATACTCCCAGGCAGACAACAACTGGCAGTATTTTAAGGTGATCACCAACCTGGCGCTGCGCAGCGTGGGGAGGAAATGGAACGAAGAACAGGTAAAGGATGCCATGGACCGGTACGAATCCTTTTATATTGGAAATGGCTGGTATTCCGATGGAAAACGGCCGCAAAAGGATTACTACACATCCTTTGGAATTCATTTTTACTGCCTTCTCTATGCGGCTTTCATGGGACAGGACGATCCGGAGACCGCAGAACGGTTCAAGTGCCGGGCGGCAAAATTTGCAGAGACGTTTCTCTATTGGTTTGACGATGAGGGGAAGGCGCTTCCCTTTGGCCGTTCCTTAACCTACCGCTTCGCGCAGGCAGCATTTTTCAGCGCCTGCGCCCTGGCCGGTGTGGAGTGCATTTCATGGGGCGTCATGAAGGGAATTCTGGAACGCCACATGGAATACTGGATGGCACAGCCGATCTTTGACAATGGAGGTGTCCTCACCATCGGTTATACGTACCCGAATCTGCTGATGTCGGAGAGCTACAATGCCCCTGGCTCGCCCTACTGGTCGTTTAAGACCTTCGTATGCCTGGCTCTGCCTGACAGCCATCCGTTCTGGACGGCAGAAAGCCAGCCGCTGCCGAAGCTTTCGGAGGTTCTTGCGGTGAAGGAATGCGACATGGTGCTGTGTCACCGGAAACACGAGGTTGTGGCCCTGACCGCAGGCCAGTATCCGGTGATGGAGCATCCGTTTGCGGCGGAAAAATACGCCAAGTTTGCTTATTCGTCGGTATTTGGATTCTGTGTTTCCCGTTCCTTTCATCAGCTGGAGCAGGCGGGAACAGACAGCATGCTGGCGTTTTACGCGCATGGCATGTACTACGTCCGGAGGGCGTGTCTGGAACACCGTGTTTCGGAGAACGGTGTCTATTCCAGATGGAGCCCGGTGGAGGGCATCGAAGTGGAGACGTGGCTTCTGCCGGTGAAAGGCGGCCATAAGCGCAGACATAAGATAACCAGCACCATATCCTGCGTGGCCTATGACTGCGGTTTTTCCTATCCGAACTGTATGGAAGAGACGAAAAAGACGGAGGCAAGAGGAGCTGCGGAAGTATCCGATGATCATGGCAAAAGCCGGATCGAAGCCGAACATGGAGACGGAGACGGCATTGTCATTACGGCTCTGCCCAATATGAATCTCATTTTCCCCAATGTCTGCATACCGGCAGTCCGTTTCGCGGTTCCGGCAGGAAAAATGGAGATCGGGACACTGGTAGAAACAGAATTTACGGATCAGAAGATTGTGATCGGAGGAGGAAACTGTTATGCTCTGGGAGATTGATGGTGAGACCCATATCTGGGCGGAGGAAATCTGGGGGAAATTAGAACGGAAGCTGGAGGCCCAGTGTCTCCGCCTCGGCTCCATGATGCCCTACGTTCCCGTAAACGGCGTATACGAAGATATGGGAAAGAAGGAGCTTGCGGCCTGGACAAATGGGTTCTACAGCGGAATTCTGTGGCAGATGTATCATGCGGCAGGAAAGGAATGTTACAGAAAGGCCGCGGAGGGAATCGAGGTACGGCTGGATGAGGCTCTCGCTTCCTATATAAAACTGGATCACGATGTGGGCTTCCTCTGGCTGCATACGGCTGTGGCCGACTACCGGCTGACCGGCAGTGAGGCTTCCAGAACGAGAGGCCTTCACGCGGCGGGAATTCTGGCAGGCCGTTACAATCCAAAGGCCGGATACTTAAGGGCGTGGAACGGGGAGCGGTCCGGAATCGCGATTGTGGACTGCCTCATGAATCTGCCTCTTCTCTATTGGGCAGCGGGAGAGCTTCATGACAGCGCACTCCGTCAGATTGCGGTGAACCATACCGACATGGCGCTGAAATACATCATCCGGCCGGATGGCTCCTGCAACCATCTGGTGGAATTCGACCCGGAGACCGGGGAATATCTGGGAAATCCGGGAGGTCAGGGCTATGAGAGCGGTTCCTCCTGGAGCCGGGGGCAGGCATGGGCTATTTATGGCATGGCGCTGGCCTACCGGTATACCGGAAATACAGCGTATTTGGACGCATCTAAGCGGGTGGCTCACTATTTCTGTGCCAACGCGGCGATAAACGGATATGTGCCGCTGATCGATTTCCGGGCGCCGGAGGAGCCGCGCTACCTGGATACGACGGCGGGAGTCTGCGCCGCGTGCGGACTTTTGGAACTGGCCGGACACGTGAAGCCGCTGGAAAAGAATCTGTACGTGAAGTCGGCTGTCCGCTGCTTAAAGGCGGTTACAGATGAGTACTGCGAGTGGGACCCGAAAAAGGATTCGATTGTCTCCCATGGCTCCGCCAGATACGACCGGGCCGCCGACCGGGAGGTGCCTGTTATCTATGGAGATTACTTTTTGGTGGAAGGAATTCTCCGCCTTTTGAACAAAGACTTTTTGATCTGGTAAAGGAATTATTGGTTTGCTGGTTCCCAATAGGCTGCTGTACTGCAAAACGGTACAGCGGCTTTTTTCGTTTCACGGAAGGAACGTTACGGAAAGTCCATTCAGGAATGCCTGTTCAGCTAAACACGAAAGCTTAAGTATGCTTTGCCTTGACGCGGCATACTTTTTCAGTGTATGATGGTACAAAATCAAAAGGCATCAAAAGAAATAAAATGAAGTGGAAGACTGGTGAAAGATGAGGAAGAATGATATGTGGCTTGCCGCCGGTATGCTGTCCGCCGCTGCCGGAGCGGGGCTTTTGCTTCGCTCGCAGTACGAGAGGGAGCAGCTGTCCGTAGAGAGGACGGAGATTCTGACTGAAAAGATAACGAGAGACTGCCGGATGGTATTTCTCTCTGATTTACATGACCATGAGTTTGGAGATCATAATAAACGCCTGCTCCATGCGGTCGACGAGGTAAAACCCGACGTGATCCTGATCGGGGGCGACATGATGGTCAGCAGGGAAAGCGCGGATCTGCGGGTATCCCTGGAACTGATCGGGGAACTGGCGAAACGCTGCCCCATCTATTATGGCAATGGAAACCATGAGACGAGGATGAACCGGGAACGGAAGAATTTCGGGATGCAGTATGACATCTATGTGAGGGAGCTAAAGAAAATGGGAGTCCGCTTCCTTTCCAACAGGACAATGAAGTTCCGGGATGATATCGCCGTCACCGGAATCGATCTGGCGGAACGGTATTATAAGAAGTTCCATCCCGACCATCTGCGGCCGGAGGAGATTGGAAGGCTGGCGGGACCGGCTGAACGGGAGCGGTTTCAGATCTTGCTCTGCCATTCGCCCCTTTTTTTCGATTCCTGCCGGAAATGGGGCGCTGATTTGACGCTGTCCGGCCATTTTCATGGGGGAACCATACGCCTTCCGTATCTGGGCGGGGTCATGACCCCTCAGTTTCAGTTTTTTCTGCCTTGGTGCGCCGGAACATTTGAGGAGAGCGGGAAGTACATGATCGTGAGCCGCGGCCTGGGGACTCATTCCATCAATATCAGGCTGAACAACAAACCGCAGCTAGTGGTGGTGAATTTAAAGAGAAAAACAGGTTAAATATTTACAGAAGCCGGTGGATTTGATATACTAATCGGTAGCGCTTACTTTCTGATGCCGGGAGGAAACTATGGGAATATCCTATAAGCTGGAGAATTTTGAGGGTCCTCTGGACTTGCTGCTCCATCTGATTGAAAAGAATAAATTGAATATTTATGACATTCCTATTGTGACGATTACGGAGCAGTATCTCGATTACGTGAGCCACATGGAGACCGAGGATTTAAACATTGTCAGTGAATTCCTGGTGATGGCGGCGACGCTCATCGACATCAAATCCCGCATGCTCCTGCCGAGAGAAGTGAATGAGGACGGCGAGGAGGAAGATCCGAGGGCCGAACTGATGGCTCGTCTTCTGGAATATAAGTATTACAAATACATGGCGTTTGAACTGAAGGAGAAGGAGGTCGGCGCGGACCGCCTGCTTTTTAAGGGGCCTACGGTGCCTCCGGAGGTGGCGAAGTATGAGCCGCCGGTGGACTTGGATGGCCTGTTAGACGGCCTGACGCTGGCAAAGCTTCAGGAGATTTTTAAGTCCGTGATGAAAAGGACAGAGGACCGGATCGACCCTGTGAGGAGCCGGTTCGGTAATATTACGAGAGAACCGGTGAGTCTGGAGGACAAGATCGCCTCGGTTCTGGGTTATGCCAGGCTGCACCGCAAATTCTCTTTCCGGGGAATGCTCGAAAGGCAGGCGGACAAGACGGAGGTCGTGGTGACGTTTCTTGCGCTTCTGGAGCTGATGAAGATCGGTAAGATTCATCTGACCCAGGAGCATTTATTCGACGATATGTTTATTGAGACGCTGGAGCCGGAAGGCGAGGAAGAGGATCTGGACTTATCGGAGTTAGAGGAAGATATCGAAGGGTATAAAAAAGATGAAGAAGAAGTGGGAAGCGCAGGAGTCGCTGCCGATTGAGGAACTGAGAGAGATTACAATTGAAGAGCGGGAGTATGAGGCCGTGATCGAAGCGGTCTTATTTACCATGGGCAATTCCGTCGAGGTGAGACAGCTGGCAGCCGCGATCGGACAGGACGAGGAGACGGCAAGAGCCGCCGTAAAACGGCTCATGAAGCAGTATGAAGCCGGACGGAAGGGGATGCAGATTATCGAACTGGAGAGCAGCTACCAGATGTGTACCAGGCCGGAGTATTATGAGAATCTCATCCGCGTGGCCGCCACCCCGAAAAAACAGGTGCTGACGGATGTGGTCCTGGAGACGCTGTCGATCATCGCCTATAAGCAGCCGGTCACGAAGATGGAGATCGAGAAGATCCGCGGCGTCAAGTCCGATCACGCGGTGAACAGGCTGGTGGAATACAACCTGGTATACGAGGTGGGCCGTCTCGACGCTCCGGGCCGCCCCGCACTGTTTGCCACGACGGAAGAGTTCCTTCGCCGGTTCGGAATTGGCTCGACTCAGAATCTCCCCACTCCGGATCCCGAAACCGCTGCCGAGATCCGCATGGAGGTGGAGGAGGAGTTAAAGGGAAGCGGAGAACTGCTCCCGGAAGATGAGGCGCTTCTGGAGGAAATCCCCCTCACCGAGTTGGGAGATGGGATCGCGGAAGCGGCTGTAACCCGTGAGGACAGTGGAGACACAGAATAACTACCGCACGCAGGCGGCTGAGAGACAGCCGTTTCGTGCTCATAATCAGGAGGATATACAGTGACAGAGAAAATCAGAATAAAATATTTTATAGATAAAATCGAGCGTTTATGCTACATTGGAGGCAAATCCGACTGGATCGATTTACGCGCGGCGGAAGAGATTGAACTGAAGGCGGGAGAGTTTCAGCTGATTCCGCTTGGAATCGCCATGGAGCTGCCGGCCGGCTATGAGGCCCATGTGGTGCCGAGAAGCAGCACGTTTAAGAATTACGGTGTGATCCAGACGAACAGCATGGGAGTCATCGATGAGACGTACTGCGGGGATAATGACCAGTGGTTTTTCCCGGCTTATGCCCTTCGTGACACGGTGATTCACGCCAATGACAGAATCTGCCAGTTCCGCATCATGAAGCACCAGCCGGAGCTGTCATTTGAAGAAACGGACACGCTTGACCATGAGGACCGCGGAGGCCACGGGAGTACCGGAAAGCAGTAACCTCCCCGGATGGAGAATTTAAGATGAAAACATGTTCCAGAGTAAAAATGGGTTCCAGATTAAAGCTTCTCGTCCTGACGGCCGGCGTATGCATGAGCTTAACCGTAGGATGCGGAAAGAGTGAAAATAAGTATACGTACCGCGATGCGGGAATAGAAGCGCTGAATGCTGGGGATTATGAGAGTGCGATTGCTTCTTTCGACGAGGCGATTAATGCCTCCAACGCGCTGGTGGGCGCATTCGATATTGACGTACTGAAATACCGTGCGGAGGCGGAATACCGTGCCGCAGATTACCAGGCTGCCTCGGATACCTACGGTATCCTGATTCAGGTGGATAAGGAGCGTCCGGAATATTTGAACATGCGCTGCGTCTCCAAAGCGCAGACGGGAGACTTAAGCGGGGCGCTGGACGATTATAAGCGTGCGGCGGAACTGGATACAGAGAAGAATGCTCCGGGCCGGGCGGAGGCGATTCTCGCGGCTGGAGCGGCGTTGGAGAACCAGGGAGCCTCTGCCGAGGCCATGACGCTCTATGAGAGCGCCCAGGCGGAAGGAATCGAAAATGCCGAGCTGTACAACCGGATGGGCCTCTGCAAATTCGGTGAAAAGGATTATGAGACGGCTATCACCTATTTCGCCCAGGGATTATTAAAGCCGGACGCCGCCTCGGTGCCGGATCTGATCTACAATCAGGCAGTTGCATACGAGTACAAGGGAGACTTTGACAAGGCGCGGGAGCTGATGGAGCAGTATGTGGCAGGAAACAGCTCGGACGAAGAAGCCGCGCGGGAACTGGAGTTTTTAAAAACGAGGTAATGGATTAGGAGATCAATGGCTGATTTAGTGGAGTTAAAGGAAATCGAAGAGCGGGTCATTCTGGTGGCCGTGAGCACGGAAGAGGAAAGCCTGGCAGCAGCCTCCTTAGATGAGCTGGAGGAGCTTGTGGAGACGGCGGGAGCCGTCACGGTGGACAAGATCATCCAGAACCGGGAACGGATTCATCCGGGGACATATCTGGGCAAGGGAAAGATCGAAGAGGTGAAGGAGCGGGTCTGGGAGCTGAATGCCACTGGCATTGTCTGCGACGATGAGCTGTCGCCCGCACAACTTCGGAATCTGGAGGATGCGCTGGATACGAAGGTGATGGACCGTACCATGGTAATTCTCGACATTTTCGCTTCCAGGGCGACGACCAGGGAAGGAAAGATCCAGGTGGAGCTGGCCCAGTTAAAGTATCGGGCGGCCAGACTGGTGGGACTGAGAAATTCGCTCTCCCGTCTGGGCGGCGGAATCGGAACGAGAGGTCCCGGCGAGAAGAAGCTGGAGGCGGACCGTCGATTGATTCACGACCGGATTGGCCAGCTGAAAGCGGAACTGGAGGAGGTGAAGCGCCACAGGGACGTGGCCAGGCAGCAGCGGACAAGGAACCATACTCCGGTGGCAGCCATTGTGGGTTACACCAACGCGGGAAAGTCCACGCTGCTCAATACGCTTACGGACGCCGGAATTCTGGCGGAGGACAAACTCTTTGCCACGCTGGATCCGACGACGAGAAACTTAGAGCTTCCCGGCGGGGAGCAGATTCTTCTGACTGATACGGTCGGATTTATACGGAAGCTGCCCCATAATCTGATCGAGGCGTTTAAGAGCACACTGGAGGAGGCAAAGTACTCAGACATCATTCTTCATGTGGTGGACTGTTCCAATCCCCAGATGGATATGCAGATGTATGTGGTCTATGAGACACTGAAGGATTTGGGCGTTCACGACAAGGAAGTGATCACAGTCTTTAATAAGATAGACGCGGCAGGTGAGATGAGAATCCCCCGCGACCTATCTTCCGATTACCAGGTGAGGATCTCGGCAAAGACCGGGGAAGGACTGGACGAGCTCCTGAATCTGCTGGAGAGTATTTTGAGGAGCCGAAAAGTATTCCTGGAACGGGTATACCCCTATCAGGATGCCGGAAAGATACAGCTGATCCGGAAATACGGCCAGCTTCTGAAGGAAGAGTACCGGGACGACGGTATTTTTGTCAGCGCCTATGTGCCTGCGGAGATGTATACAAATCTGATTTAAAATGGCATAAAGCATAAATGTACGGCTGTGAAGCACACCGGACGAATTGGTGGTTGAGAAACTGTGAAAGGTGTGTTATACTGACAGACAGTTCGCGCTTTTGCGATAAGTGGCTCGAAGCTTATAAGAAATCATAATAAGACACAATATATGGTTTTGATGTTTTTTTACGAAACCAGATATTGTGTTTTTGTTTCTCTTCTGCTATAATAAACAATGCACCGGTTAAGGCGGTGTCAGGGTTGTAAAAGGAAAGGAGTCAGGTATAAATGATATCAGTATTGAAAAGAGATGGGGAGGTCGCTGAATTCAGTCTGAATAAGATAACGGAAGCGATAAAGAAAGCATTTAAGGCTACAAAGAAGGATTTTAATAATGAGATTCTGGAGCTGTTGTCCCTCCGTGTTACGGCGGACTTTCAGGAAAAGATGAGAGACGGCCAGGTAACGGTTGAGCAGATTCAGGACAGCGTTGAGCACGTCCTGGAGCAGACCGGTTACACGGATGTGGCAAAGGCCTATATTTTATACAGAAAACAGAGAGAAAAAATCCGTAACATGAAGAATACCATCCTGGACTATAAGGATGTGGTGAACAGCTATGTGAAGGTGGAGGACTGGCGTGTTAAGGAGAACTCGACCGTTACCTATTCCGTTGGCGGCCTGATCTTAAGCAATTCCGGCGCGGTTACGGCAAACTACTGGCTGTCCGAGATATACGATCAGGAGATCGCGGATGCCCACAGGAATGCGGATATCCATATCCACGATTTGTCCATGCTGACAGGCTACTGCGCAGGCTGGTCCTTAAAGCAGCTTCTCATGGAAGGTCTGGGCGGCATTCCGGGCAAGATCACATCATCCCCAGCAAAGCATTTATCCGTGCTCTGCAACCAGATGGTCAACTTTTTAGGCATAATGCAGAATGAATGGGCAGGCGCTCAGGCATTTTCCTCTTTCGATACCTACCTTGCTCCTTTTGTAAAGATAGATAACTTAACCTACCCGGAGGTGAAGAAGTGCATCGAGTCCTTCATCTACGGCGTTAATACGCCAAGCCGCTGGGGTACTCAGGCGCCGTTCTCCAACATCACGCTGGACTGGACCGTACCGGGCGACATGGCAGAGCTTCCGGCTATTGTAGGCGGTAAGGAAGCGGACTTCAAGTACAAAGACTGTAAGACAGAGATGGACATGATCAACAAGGCCTTCATCGAGACGATGATCGAGGGAGACGCCAACGGACGCGGATTCCAGTATCCGATCCCGACCTATTCCATCACCAAGGACTTTGACTGGTCTGATACCGAGAACAACAGACTGCTGTTCGAGATGACCTCCAAGTACGGTACGCCTTACTTCTCCAATTACATAAACAGCGATATGGAACCCAGCGATGTCAGAAGCATGTGCTGCCGTCTGCGCCTCGATCTCCGTGAGCTGCGCAGGAAGACGGGCGGGTTCTTCGGATCAGGCGAGAGTACCGGATCGGTGGGCGTCGTAACCATCAATATGCCGAGAATCGCTTACCTGGCAAAGGACGAAGCCGATTTCTACAGCCGTTTAGACCATATGATGGACGTTTCCGCAAGGTCCTTAAAGACGAAGCGGGAAGTGATCACCAAGCTGCTGAACCAGGGACTGTACCCTTATACCAGGAGATATCTGGGAACCTTTGAAAACCATTTCTCCACCATCGGCCTAATCGGCATGAACGAGGTTGGCCTCAATGCCGGCTGGCTGGGCGAAGACATGACAAGTGTACAGACACAGGAATTTACAAAGAACGTATTAAACCATATGAGAGAGCGGCTTTCCGATTATCAGGAGAAATACGGCGACTTATACAATCTGGAGGCCACACCGGCGGAGTCCACGACCTATCGTCTGGCCAAGCATGACAGGAAGAGATATCCGGATATTAAGACGGCCGGAGCCGAAGGGGATACGCCCTACTACACCAACAGCTCTCATCTGCCTGTCGATTATACGGCGGATATATTCGATGCTCTGGATATTCAGGATGAGCTGCAGACCTTATACACCTCGGGAACCGTATTCCATGCCTTCCTGGGCGAGAAGCTTCCTGACTGGGCGGCCGCGGCGAGACTGGTGCGCACCATTGCGGAGAACTACAAGCTTCCGTATTACACGCTGTCACCGACGTATTCCATCTGTGCAGAGCATGGCTATCTGATCGGCGAACACAGCGTCTGCCCGATCTGCGGAAAGCGCGCTGAGATCTACAGCCGTATCACCGGCTACTACAGACCGGTACAGAACTGGAACGAGGGCAAGACGCAGGAATACAAGAACCGTACCACCTACGACATCACCGGATCGGTACTGAAGAAGGGAAACAAGAGTGCGGAGACGGTGAAGGAAGCCGTTCACAACGCAGAGATTCCGGCTGGTTCCTACCTCTTCACGACCAAGACGTGTCCAAACTGCAAGATGGCAAAGCAGTTCTTAAAGGATGTAGATTATGAGGTAGTGGATGCAGAGGAGAACGCAGAGCTGGCGGAACAGCTTGGCATCATGCAGGCGCCTACCCTGGTAGTCGTGAGAGATGGCCAGGTGAAGAAGATTGCCAATGCCTCCAACATCAGGAAGTATGCGGAGACTATCGCATAATACATCATGAATCAGTAAATATAAAATGCCGCAAATCACGGAGTAAAAAGTGATTCTGCGGCATTTTTTGCTGCGGATTTTGCGGCAGATTTCCGTATCTTCTGCGGAGTTGTTCCATACATTTCCTTAAAAACCCGCATGAAGACCTTGTAATTCGTAAGGCCGTTCTGTACCATCAGCTGCGTAATGCTTTCATCCGATTTCAGGAGCTCTTCGTAAAAATTCATGGTGCGCACAGAATTTACGTATGCCAGAAATGTCTGTCCCGTATATTTCTTAAACAGGCGGCAGAAATACTCCCGGCTCAGGCCCTGGGAAGCGGCGGCGTCGTTAAGCGTCAGCGGCCTGCGGAAATTCCGGCGGACGTAGTCCATAATTCCGGCAATCCGCTTCATATCCCGGCTGGAATCGTCATCGCTTCCGGACTCGTTCCAATGGGAACAGCAGCGGTAGAGATAATAGAGAAACTCATAGAGATGTGCGGTTACCAGAAGCTGATAGCCGTCCGTCTGTTTTTCGTATTCGCTCACCATGGCGTCCAAATGGTAGAACATCTCCTTTTGATCCGGGCTTTGGATCACTTTCGTGATCAGTGTCTGGAAATGGAGCGCCTCAAAATTGGGGAAAAAGCGCCTCATCTGCTCCGCCGAAATCTGAAGCAGCACATAGGTGGTAAGGCCTGCTGTCTGTGTCATATGAAGTTCGTTGGAATTGATGACCAGCAGGCTTCCCGGCTCCGGCTGATACGTTTCGGCCTGAATGACTGCCGTCAGCCGCCCATCGATCAGGCACAGGATCTCTAAGTATTCGTGCCAGTGAGCCGGTATGGTCATGGGCATACAATGGACGAGCTCCAGTTTCGCCGGCAGATTGATGTTCTCGGAAACTTCTTCGTGAATGATGTGGTCCATCCTGCGTTCCTTTCTCTGCTGTATATCAATAGTGACAGGAATATCTGTTTTTATTCTACTAAAAGTTTGCAATTATATCAATATCAACCTATAAAAGGTTAAAAAAGTATCTAGCGGCCGTTGAGGTAATCGTGCATAATAGAGAAAAACAGACAGATATCATTTGGAGGTCAGATATGAAGTTAAAAAACAGGACATTTACCGGTTCCACATCAGACGCAGTAACGAAAAGAGAGCAGGAAAACAGGGAGATCGCCCGCAGAGCGGCTTCCGAAGGATTTGTACTTTTAAAAAATGACGGCCATCTGCTGCCGCTTGCTGCAAAGGGGAAAATCGGGCTTTACGGAGCAGGGGCAGTCAAGACCATAAAAGGGGGCACCGGCTCCGGCGATGTTAATGAGCGGGACTGTGTTTCCATTTATCAGGGGTTAAAGGCCGCAGGCTATGAAGTGACCAGCGATGCATGGCTCTCCTCTTATGAGACCATTTACGCGGATGCAAGACAGGCTTGGAAAGAGGCGGTCCTGGATAAACTGAAACAGTATGACGGCAACTTTTTCCAGGCGTACTCCACCACACCGTTTGTCGTTCCATGCGGCAATACGATCGACGAGGAGGCTGCAAAGGCCGATGGAGCCGATACCGCGGTATTTGTGCTCAGCCGTATTGCGGGGGAAAATGCGGATCGTCACGATGCGGAAGGGGATTACTTCATCACAGAAGAAGAAAAAGCGCTTCTGGCACAGGTTTCTGCATCCTATGACAACGTAGTTCTCGTTATCAATACGGGAGGTCTGATTGACCTGGCCTTTACTGAGGAGTTTGCAAATATAAAATCCATCGTGCAGTTCATGCAGGCCGGTCAGGAAGGTGGTTCGGCGTTTGCGGATATCATTTCCGGCACCGTAAATCCAAGCGGAAAAATGACGGATTCCTGGGCTTATACCTACGCAGATTACCCCAATGCCCAGACCTTCAGCCATAAGAACGGCAACATAGAGACGGAGAAGTACGAAGAGGGAATTTTCGTCGGATACCGTTATTTCGATACCTTCGATGTGCCGGTTCGCTACGGTTTCGGCTTCGGATTGTCCTATACGGAATTTTCCGTTGTGGGAACCGGAATCAGCGCTTCCGGTCTGGGTACAGACCAGCCGAAAATCTCGGTTACGGCTTCCGTGAAGAATATCGGACATACGTATGCCGGAAAGGAAGTTGTGGAAGTCTACGTATCCTGTCCGCAGAATGATATGCCAAAAGAGTTCCGCCGTCTGGCCGGATTCGGAAAGACCGCGCTTTTATCTCCTGACGAGACCCAGGATTTAACGATTACCTTCCCGCTGTATCAGCTGGCCTCCTATCATGAAGATAAGGCGGCATGGATCCTGGAAGCGGGTACATATGGCGTCTGGGTGGGGAATTCTCTGGAAGCCTCCAGCTTATCCGCTACGATCTGTCTCGACGCGGACGCCGTGATGGTGCAGTGCGAAACGATCTGTGAGAGAAAAGAAGACTTAACGGAACTGGTGCCGGATGCCGGCAAGATGAAGGCAAAAGAGGAAGCGTGGAAGAGTCTGGCGGAATCCTTAAAGATCCCTGGCCTATCGGTCTGTGCGGACCAGATCGTGAAAGAAACAGCTGCGTATCCGGAACACTTAGGCGTGACGGGAGGAAAAGCCGGAGAGATCGTGAGCACCTTATCCGAGGAACAGCTGATTGCACTTGCCACAGGCGATCCTGGAAAAGGCCAGGAAAGCGCCCTTGGCTCCGCAGGACTTACGGTGCCGGGAGCTGCGGCTGAGACATCCTCCGCTGCAATAGATTCCCCATGGAACGTGGCCAGCATGGTACTGGCAGACGGACCTGCCGGTTTAAGGCTCCATAAGACGTATCAGGTAGTGGAGGGTATGATTAAAAAAGGCGGGTTCCTCCAGGCCTTTGAGGGCGGCTTCTTTGCCGATCCGGAAGAAGCGGAAGGCACAACCTACTATCAGTACTGTACCGCAATCCCGGTCGGTACGCTTCTGGCACAGACATGGGATGTCAGTCTTCTGAAGGAAGTAGGGGAGATGATCGGCCGTGAGATGGAACTGTTTAACGTGACGCTGTGGCTGGCGCCAGGCATGAATATTCACCGGAATCCGCTCTGCGGCCGGAACTTCGAATACTATTCCGAGGATCCGCTTCTGTCCGGTATGATGGCGTCCGCAATCACTCTCGGCGTTCAGAAAATTCCGGGATGCGGAACTACGATCAAGCATTTTGCCTGCAACAACCAGGAGGATAATCGTATGGGGTCTGATTCTGTCCTTTCCGAGAGAGCGCTGCGCGAGATCTATTTAAAGGGATTTGAAATCGCAGTGAAGAATTCACAGCCCATGTCAATTATGACGTCCTACAACCAGATCAACGGCGTCCATGCGGCAAATTCCTATGATATCTGTACAAAGGCCGCCAGAGACGAGTGGGGCTTTGCAGGCGCAATCATGACAGACTGGACCACCACCACAGCCTCCACCGCAGGCGTATGCACGGCTGCGGGCTGTATGCGGGCAGGCAATGATATGGTAATGCCGGGCGTGAAAGCAGACCATGATAATATCCGCCAGGAGCTGAAAGAGGGAACTCTGGAGTTTGGAGCATTGCAGAGATGCATCTGCAATACAGTGAGTCTGGCGCTGCAGTCTAACCAGTATGAGGAGGCAGTCAGCTATGGCAGCCAGTTTGATGGGCTGGGGACATATATGACGGTGGAATAATATAACAGGAGTACGATACAGGAACATAATACAGGAACATGATATGATAGAGCCCCGGACCGCAAAAGGTTTCGGGGCTTTTGCGCGGCGTCAGGTAAAGTACGGCGGGAGCAGCCTATTTATTCTCTGCAAATTGTGACGGCGTAGAGCCTGTATATTTTTTAAATACCTGGCTGAAATATTGGGGATTGCTGCCGAATCCCACAGCTTCCGCGATGACGTGAATGTGATCGGCGCCGCTCTGGCGCAGAAGTCTCTGGGCTTTCTCGATGCGGCTTCGGTTTATGTAATTGGAAAATTTCTCACCGGACTGCTTCGTAAAGGTTCGGCTCAGATAGCTGACATTGATGTACAGCAGGTTTTCAGCAATGTATTTTAATGAAAGGTTTTCATCGTCTAAGTGAGCGGACACATAAGCCTTCACTGTATCGGCAAGAGACGTTTTCGCAAAAGCAGATTTCTGTTTGCTGTCGGTAAACAGAAGGCTTATAATCTGTCTGCTGATAATGTCTCTCAAATTCATCACATTCTGTTCGCTCAGGATCTGTTCCGCAAAATGAGACAGGTCTTCGGCGGAAGGCGGCAGGAATTGGGTATGAAGCTCCATTAGCAGATTAAGGCCGACAGGGCGCAGCTCTGCCGGTTTGGCAAAATGAGTAAAAAAGTGGTCTAACAGCAGCCGGGCCTGTTCTGTATTCCCTTCCTGGCGGCAGACTAAAAGACGGGATACCAGATCGGCAATACCGGGATTACTGTAGACCGGGAGAGACTTTTTTACGTGGTTTACAGCCTCTATAATCGCCTCCTCACTGATGGGCTTTAATAAGTATTCACGAACACCGTATTTTATTGCACGGCGTGCGTAGTCGAATTCCGGGTATCCGGTGAGAATGATGAATTGGATATGAGAATCCAGGCTTTGGAGCTTCTCAATTAAGTCCAGTCCGTCCAATCCGGGCATGCGGATGTCGGTCATTACGATATCCGGTGCCGTATCCATGATTGCATCCAGGGTTTCCATGCCATTTTTACAGCTTGCGGTAATCTGGATATCCAGGGCCTCCCAGTCGATTAATTCCACAATGGCTTCACGGATAAGTTTTTCGTCGTCTGCAATTAGTAATTTATGCATAGTAATACTCCTTTCACGATAGGTCAGAAGAGGAGGCTTCTGCCTTCCTGGGAATTGAAAATGATACAATGGCCATATTATTTCTGTTATCAAAATTTAAGTGGTAATCGTCTCCGAACAGGATGCGGAGGCGGGAATCGATATTCAGGAGGCCGATTCCATTTCCTTTCGGTTTCACCGTCTGATCCTTTAGATGCTCCAGAATCCGGGTATCGATGAAGGAACCGCTGTTTTCCACCTGCACCTTTATGAGCGTGTTGTTTTCCTCCGTAACGGACAGACGGATCACGTATTCATCCTGCGGTTCCTCCTGGGAATGGAGTATGGCATTCTCCACCAAAGGCTGGATGGTCATCTTTGGTAGCTCTGATTCCAGTGCGGACGGGTCAATGTTCATTTCTACTACCAGGTCGTCAAACCGGATCTGCTGGATCTTAACGTAGCAGGATACGATTTCCAGCTCTTTTTCAATGGAAATCATATTTTCCTGGTTATTCAATGTGCTCTGAAGCATACTTCCCAGGGACTGGGCAATGGTGGATATATCCTTTGACCCAGCTCTCTTAGCCAACCAGTTAATACTGTTTAAGGTGTTGTAGAGGAAATGCGGATTTACCTGCTGCTCCAGTGCCTTAAGCTTTGCCTGGGTAATGAGAAGCTCATTTACATAGCTGTCCTCAATTAGCTTTTTTAACTCTACAACCATCTGATCAAAGGATGCGTTTAAAATGGTCATTTCGTCCTGACTGTTGGTGGATGGCGTCAGTGCAGCCTGCGGTTTCATAATTCCCTCTTTTTTTATCCGTTCCATTTTTTCCACCAGCATGTTGAACTGATAGGAAATATTTTTTACAATGCGTCCGGCCAGAAATGTAGCAATAGAAATCGACAGAATCAGAGAAAACACGAACACAGGAATCAACCGGTTAATAGAATGGAAAATATTATCATAGGGAACAGCCAGGGAGATCCGCCACGTTCCGTTTTCAACCGGCAGTTTTGCAAAGGTTATAAACATGCGCCTGCCGTCAATATTTTTAATGGCGTAGGGCTGGGTATCCGAGAAAAGCTTCTGGTAATGACGGAGATAGCTTTCATTGTCGGCCGGATAGATCAGCTGTTCACCGCTGCTGATGAACAAATCAAAATGCTGACCGTTGGAATAGCGGGACTTTAAGATGTCCTGTACCGTATCCTGCAAGTCAATTTCAATGATTAAATATCCCATGGGTTTTAAACTTAAATTTTTTACCTTCAGTATTTTGCGGGCGCAGAGAAGGCGGGCACCTTTTTCGGAAGGACGCCAGACCAGGCGCCCGTTGGCATTGTCACATGCCTCCATCAGACGCCCAGTGGCTTCCTCCGATTCAGAATAGCTTGTTTTTCCCCACCAGATTTTCTTTCCATTAGGCGTAAGGGTAGTTAGATGAACCATGTCAGACGTATAATACTGGTTAAAGATAGCAATAATTTCATTTTTTGCCTTTTGCGCAGGAAGCGGCGACGATTTGGAGGTGCTGCAGACGTCCAGGTTTTCCTGAAAGGCGGAACCGTAAGCGATATAGGAGGAGACTGTCTCAATGCTTTCCAGCTGATACATGAATTCGTCAGAGACGAAGGAAAGCGAGTTGGCGGTCTGGCTATACAGAAGTTTGTTATACTGGTTGATGACATAACTGAACCCAAATAAAGTAAAACCGGTAATGGTAGCGGCCACAACGATAATAATAAGTATCAGTCTGTGTTTTAGTTTTAGATCGTTAAACGAATATGTAAAATGCGGAAGCTTCATAAGCGGTATCCCCTGTATAAAATGCCGGATTATATCCTGTGTTTGGTTTGTAATATAGCATGATTTTGGCCGAAAGTACAGGCTGATTGTGTAAAAGGTAATGAAATTGAACAAAACAGGTAAAGAAATTTGATTAAAATGTACGAAAAAGCGTGATATGATTTTACCAGCAGCGAAAATCAAAATCATGAAGGAGAGAGGTTGACGATTATGAAAGTTTGGAAGCGTGTAGCAGCACTTGCTATGATGAGTGTCCTTGCAGCGGGCATGTTGACAGGGTGTGGTTCTAAGGATTCGGAAAAAGTGGCAGAAGGAACTGCAGAAGGGACGACAGCAGGAAATGCTGAAACAACGAAAGGGGCAGCAGCGGAGGGACAGACCGTAATCCGTGTATGCTGGTGGGGAAATCAGACCAGAAATGACGGAACCGTTAAGGCTCTTGAGATGTATGAAGCAGAGCATCCGGAAGTAAAATTTGAAGTGGAGTTCTCTGACTGGAATGGTTACTGGGATAAACTGGCTACACAGGCGGCAGGAGGAAATCTTCCGGATATTATTCAAATGGATTATGCATTCTTAAGCCAGTATCAGGAAAAAGGGCAGTTAGTAGACTTGAATCAATACATTGAAAGTGGTGTGATTGATACCACTAACGTACCAGACAGTATTATGAAGAGTGGTGAAATCGATGGAGGTACCTACGCCATTGTAGCAGGAACCAATGCAAAAGCGCTGTTAGTTAATACCGCAGTAATGGAAGAAGCTGGTGTAACACTTCCCAAACAGCCAACCTATGAAGAGTTCTTTGCAGCTGCAAAAACGATTTATGAAAAAACCGGCCAGCAGATCGCGATTCCAAGCAACGATGAACAGTCCATGCTGTTTATGGCAAGAGCCCTTGGACAGACTATGTTTACGAAAGACGGAACAGCACTCGGAATGCCGGATGATACGGTAGCCCTTCGTTATTACACCAGACTGAAGGAGACGCTTGATGAGGGCTTTCATGTTTCCCCGGAGGTCATGGCAGAATCATCTACCAATCAGTTAAGCAACTTTGCAGCAGGAAAAGAGTGGTGCCAGCTGACCAACTCCAACATGATTGTCAATACCATTGCCCAGTGCGAAGATGATGTACAGTACGATATTTATATGTACCCGACAGAAGCAGATGCAGTTCAACAGCCGATCTTCATTAAGCCGTCTCAGTTTTATAGTGTGACGAAAGACTCTGAAAATCCGGAAATTGCGGCAGATGTCATCAACTTCCTGACAAACTCTGTAGAGGCTAACACAGAAGCCTTAAAGGGAGAGAGAGGCGTGCCGATCTCCAGTGTTGTGACAGAAGCTGTTAATGGAGTAGTAGATGAGTGCACTGGAAGAATCAATGCTTATGTGGCGGAGGTTGCAAAAGTAGCTACGGAAATCGATCCTCCGTTCCCTCCTGCATCGGCGGAAATCGGCAAATTGATCAGCGATCTGGCAGATGCAGTTCGTTACAAGGAGATTACTCCGGAAGAAGCGGCTCGTAGCTTCTATGAGCAGGCGACTGAACTGCTTCAAAAGGGTGCGGCAGAATAATTCAGACTCTTGCAAAGGGGCTGGCGGCCAGGAGGTGGCGCAGTGATGAAAAATGAAAAGCGGATGAACTCCGCAGTAAGAAGAGAAGCAGTTGCGGGATATCTGTTTATTATGCCATTTATTATCGGTTTTCTGGCATTCTCCGCGGTTCCCATTCTGATTTCTTTATATCTTTCTTTTACAGAATACGATGTTTTGGGAAGTCCGAAATTTATTGGACTCCAAAATTACATAAGAATGTTTACGGCTGACCCGAAGGTTTGGAAAACCTTCGGAGTCACATTCTTCTACGCAGCAGTATCGGTTCCTCTAAAGCTGATTATGGCACTGGCTGTTGCCATGCTGTTCTTAAAAAATACTCGTTTTACAGGCTTTATGAGAGGGGTCTACTACCTGCCTTCCATCATGGGCGGAAGTATCGCCGTAGCCGTTTTATGGAGAAGACTGTTTGCCAGCGACGGTGTCATAAATGCTCTTATGGCTCTGGTGGGGCTGCCGGGCGATATTGCGTGGCTGGGAAGAAAGGATACAGCCATCTGGACCCTGATTATCCTCGCCGTATGGCAGTTCGGTTCTTCCATGCTGATCTTTCTTGCGGGCTTAAAGCAGATTCCGGCCAGTCTTTATGAGGCAGCTACCGTAGACGGAGGCTCCAGGTTCAGACAGTTCATAAGCATTACGCTTCCCATGCTGACGCCGGTTCTATTCTTTAATCTGGTGCAGCAGACGATTAATGCGTTTATGGCCTTTACACAGAGTTTCGTAATTACCAATGGCGGCCCCAGGGATTCAACCCGTTTCTACTGTGTTTACCAGTATCAAAGGGCCTTCGAGTTTCATGAGATGGGATATGCCAGCGCCATGGCCTGGTTTATGCTCGTGGTAATTGGGATCATGACGGCTCTCATCTTTCAATCGTCAACCAGGTGGGTATACAATGAATCGAAGGAAGGGTGATGCGCATGAAACATAACATTTCCGTAAAAACACAGGAAAAAGTCAGCGCCGGACAGGTGATAACCACAATCTTGGTTATTTTAGGCGGACTTACTATGATTTATCCGCTGCTGTGGATGGTTATGAGCTCCTTGAAAGAAAACAATGAGATATTCAGCAGCGCAAGCAGCCTGATTCCAAAGGAATTGCATTTTGAAAATTATGCAAACGGCTGGCGCGGATTTGCGAAGATCAGCTTTGCCACATTCTTTAAAAATTCCTTCTTTATCGCTGCAGTGGGAACCATCGGCGCTGTCTTTTCCTCGGCATTTATTGCATTTGGATTTGCAAGGCTGAAGTTTAAGGGACGTAATTTCTGGTTTATCTGCATGCTTGTTACCATGATGCTTCCATTCCAGGTTATTATGATTCCGCAGTATATTATTTTCAACAAATTGGGCTGGGTAGGCACATTCCTGCCCCTGATCGTACCGAGCTTTTTTGGCGGATCTTTCTTTATATTTCTGATTATTCAGTTTATATATGGAATTCCAAAGGATCTCGATGAGGCTGCTAAAATTGACGGATGCGGCTACCTGGATATCTTTATCCGCATTATCATACCGCTAATTGTACCGGCTCTTGTGACCTGCGCTATCTTCTCCTTCATGTGGAAATGGGATGATTTCATGGGATCACTTCTGTATTTAAACAAGCCGAGCATGTATCCGGTAACGATGGCTCTTAAAATGTTTGCAGACCCGACCTCAATTACTGACTGGGGCGCCATGTTCGCCATGGCTACGCTGTCTATTATCCCGATTTTCCTTATATTCGTATTCTTTCAGAAATATCTGGTAAATGGTATCAGCACGGAGGGCTTAAAGGGATAGCGCGTATGCTCTGCGGAGTGAAAAGCAACAAAAATTAAGTATGCAAAGAGGAGATAAAAACGTGGGTACAGAGATGAATGCAGTTTTGCGCCCGGAATTTCCGCGTCCGGATTTTGTGAGAAATGAGTGGAGTCCTTTAAATGGGATCTGGCAGTTTTCCTTCGATCAGCCGGTGTTCGACCGGACTATAACGGTTCCATTCTGCTATCAGTCGTCCATGAGCACCATTGGAGAGACGGAGGACCATGATGTGGTATGGTACCGCCGTGAATTCCTTGTGGAAGCTGAAAGGCTTACAGGAAAACGTCTTCTGCTGAAATTTGGCGCAGTAGATTCCGAGGCCTCCGTATGGATTAACGGTGTCTATGCAGGCGGCCATACAGGCGGTTATACTTCTTTTGAACTTGACATTACAGAACTTGTAAAAGAAGGAATCAATCAAGTAACGGTAAAGGCCGTGGACGATACAAACAGCGACAAGCCAAGAGGAAAACAGACATGGACCGGTGAGAAATTCGGCTGCTGGTATACTCCTGTTACCGGTATCTGGCAGAGTGTCTGGCTGGAGTACGCAGGAAAATGCTATTTAAAGAGAGTAAAGGCAACACCGCAGTTAAGCGATTTGACGGCTCTCTGTGAAGTGTTTGTCTCCTGTGATGAAGAGGTGGATGCAGAGGTTACGGCTTATCTGGAAAATGGAAACGTATTTTTATGCAGGCAGATGATTCCCTGCCGTCATGGCTACGGCAAGTTAAGCCTGGCATTCCCGGACTATGATATAAGGCGTGGAGAGCTGCTCTGGACGCCGGAAGAGCCGAATCTGATTACCTTAATTGTGAAAATAACTGGTAAACTTGGGTGTGCCGACGAGGTGGCAACGTACTTCGGAATGAGAAGTATTGAATGGGAAAATGGCATTATCAGCTTAAACGGCAGCCCTTATTACCAGCGTCTGGTACTGGATCAGGGCTACTGGCCGGAATCCATACTAACGCCGCCAAGTGACGAGGCCATCCAGGAGGATATCCGTCTGACAAAGGCGATGGGCTTTAACGGCGCCAGAAAACATCAGAAGATCGAAGATCCGAGATACTATTACTGGGCGGATAAGATGGGGCTTCTGGTATGGGGCGAGCTGCCGAGCGCCTACGAATTTAATGACAATGCGATGGAAGCCTCTTCCAGGGAGTTGATGGAATTTGTTAAACGTGACTATAATCATCCCAGTATCGTGACCTGGGTCCCGGTCAATGAGAGCTGGGGAGTCCGGTCCATAAGAGGAAATTTACAGCAGCAGAATTACTGCCGTATGCTGACTTACCTGTTAAAAGCCATGGACCCGGTCCGCCTCGTAAGCGCCAATGATGGCTGGGAGCAGGTATGTGACACGGATATCTGTGCCCTTCACGATTACGCTCTTTTCCCGCAAACGGAGAAAAAGTATGATGATATGGAGAACGTATTAAAGACGTATTGTGAGTCCCGCCGCTTGTTTGCAGAAGGAAACAGCTATCAGGGACAGCCGGTTATCTTAACCGAGTACGGAGGCATTGCTTTTGAAGGAGACGGAGCGGAAGGTTCCTGGGGGTACTACGGAAGAGTAAAGGATGAGGAACAGTTTCTTGGAATCCTGGAGCCGATTACGCAATTCTTAATCCGCAGCGGCCATTTCAACGGCTTCTGCTATACCCAGCTGACGGATGTCATGCAGGAGGTAAACGGGCTTTTAACGGAGGACAGAAAACCGAAGGTATCCATAGAGCGCCTTCACGATGTTTTTACAAAGAGAATCTATTAGTATTCGGAGAGAGGGAAAGCGATGGAGACATTTAATACGTATTTTGACAGCAATATCAGTATGAAATCTCGCAATGCGCCGCTTCATGATATTATGAGTACCGTTGCGGGGAGGTACATAGGACAGAACCCGGCCGGCTCTTTCCGATTCCGGGCGTTTCGTGATGATTCCTTTCTTCCTGATGCAGACGGAAGCTATAATCTGGATTTGAATGGTAAGCTGCCGGAGGCTTTGATGGGTCAGTATGCATTAATTGCCGCTAAGTTTTACAGCAGTAGTTCCGAAAACAGAACACTCCTGATACGGTGTTACAGTCAGGCAGATGTGTATTTTAATGGCAGCCTGCTGTGGGAATCCACTCCTTATGAAGAAAATAATGAGCAGAAGATGACCTCCGTTGTATTGCCCTGCGGTGCCGGCTGGAATTCGCTGATGCTTCGCTGCTGTAAACGAACCTCCGGTTTCGGCTGCCATTTAGAACCGGAGCTGTCAGTCTGGAGCTGGATTTCGTTTCTGACGCCTTTTGCAGAAAGAGAAGGACAGGGCGGATTGGTATACAGCCAGCCGTTTGACGGCCCAAGAGTCAATGTCCCGGACATTGATCTAAATGGAAACGAGGCGGATACAGGGCTTTGCTGGTATCCTGCTCAGACGCGTGAGACAATGGAATCTCCCGGGGATCTGGAGGCTGTCTTTGGCCGCCGGCCAGGAAAGTGGGCCTGTATATGGAGTAAAATCCGACAGAATCTGCCGGGAAAACAGAAGGTTGCCTTTACCTGTTCCGGCGCTGAAATTTATTTGGATGGAAGACGGATCGAGTCCGGTGACATTACAGTAACTGCTGGAAACCACGATCTGCTGGCCTGTTCCCGCTGTCCGGAGGAGAGCAGCTGGACTGTCAGGTTTTCAGCAGAGTATGAAGACCGTACAAAGCTGAAGCTCATGAATCCTGGGGCGGATGGAGTGAAGGGGCCCTGCCTTTACCTGGGTCTGTTTGATGCAAAGCCTGACTGGAAGCTTCCGGGCTTTTACGGCTTGTTCGGTGATTCTGAGAAATGCTACTGGAAAGCAGCTGAACATACGGTAGTTCGCCCCTATCTCGAGAATCCCTGTTTTGGCCGCTGGAATTATCCTTTAGGTGTAACGCTCTACGGCCTGACCCAGGCCGCCCGGGTATTAGACAGGCCGGACATTACGGAATATGTAAGAAAACATATCCATGAGTGTGCTGCCATGCATGAATACAGTCTGTGGGATGCAAAGACGTATGGTTACCCGGAGATCAATAACCAGCTTGTGGTTCTGGACTCGCTGGATACCTGTGGCTCCTTCGGCTCTGCCATGCTGGAATTTTACAAAGACAAAATGGACGGGAATGTCAAAATGACGGCCGACCGGATCGGCAGCTATATCCATAGCGGACAGTCCCGAAGGGAAGATGGGGCCTTCTGCCGCCTGGGAGAGGGCCATACGACCATGTGGGTCGATGATCTCTATATGAGTATTCCGTTTTTATGCCGGTACGCAAAACTGACCGGAGACGCAAAGTACCTGGATGACGCGGCGAATCAGGTGCTGATGTTTAAAAAATATCTGTATATGCCGGAGTATAAGATCATGAGCCATGTATACGATTTTCATGTGGAAGCGGCCACACAGGTACCGTGGGGAAGAGGCAATGGATGGGCGCTGTTTTCCATATCGGAGCTGTTGGAATATCTGCCTCAGGACCATAAAGACAGAGGCAGTATCCTGGAATTCTTTACAAGCCTTTGTGAGGGATACGTGGCCTTGCAGGGAAGCAGAGGATTGTGGCATCAGGTGCTGACGCTCCCGGAATCCTATGAGGAGGCTTCCTGTACCGCCATGTTTATATACGGCTTCAGCCGGGCGGTCAGATTTGGCTGGATCGAAGACGCTTTAGGCAAAAAACTCCTGGCATCGGCCATGAAGGCGTGGGAAGGCTTAAAACAGACAGCTCTGGACCGTTTTGGCAATGTATATGGAATCTGCCGCGGCTCCTTCTACTCCTTCTCCGGCGATTACTACCGGGATACGCTTGGATGGACGCTGAATGATACCCATGGTATTGGGATTGTATTATTGGCGGGAATTGAGCTGGACCAGGCTGTTCGTATGGAATAAAGAGTATGAATGAAGTATGAATGCGCGGCATCTGCCTGACCGAAGGCAGATGCTGTGTTTTTATTTTAGGAATAGTTGCTGGCTGTTGCAGTATATGAAACAGGCCATGCAAAATAATTGTATTATGGGGATTCTTCCTTTATAATAGTATCAAGTATTAAATATAAAGGGGGTGGGGATGTATGGATTTTATTTTTCTGTTTACGGGTATTATATGTCTGGGGGGGCAGTTTTCATGTTTCTGGGGAAGGACATGCTGATCTTTAATGGAACGACATTTAAACAGGAGGACTACGATATGAAACGTCTTTCCAGGGTGGAAGGGGCGTTGTTTCTCGTAGATGCGGCCGCCTGTCTGGCGCTGGGGCGCTTCATCTGGAGATGAGATATCAGATGGTATGCCTCGGTATCGTGTTTGTTACGCTTCTGTTTCACGGAAGGAATTTCAGCAGCGATAAATATAAGGTGAAGCATGGGAACCAGTCATTTCCAACGGGAAAGGAGAAAAAACAGTGAAACGTTTTTTAAATTGCAATGCATCGGATTTTAAGAAAATGAACGGAAAAGAACTGGTGGAATCCATTGCCTCCAGCGAGGGCCGGGTGCTGGTCTGTGAGACCATCGGAAATTTACAGCCCATGCTGGGAGATGTGAGCAATGCGGAGCTGGCCGCGGCCATGGGCGCCGATGTGATTCTGTTAAATATCTTTGATGTGGATAACCCTGTAATCAACGGTCTTCCGCCTGTTGACAAAGGGGATCTGATCCGGAAGGTGAAGGAGCTGACCGGGCGTCCTGTGGGCATCAACCTGGAGCCAAAGGAACAGGGCGTGGAAAGCACGGTGGAGGCGGACGCCATGTGGGGAATTACGGGAGGCCGTCTGGGAACGCTGGAAAATGCGAAGAAGGCGGTCGATATGGGCGTCGATTTCATTGTTCTGACGGGGAATCCGGGTGTCGGTGTCACCAACCGGGCTATTGAAGAGACGCTGGCGGTTTACCGGAAGGAATTCGGTGACAGCATTGTCCTGGTGGCCGGAAAGATGCACGCGGCGGGAATTCTCTCTGAGGCGGGAGAGAAGATCCTCACGCGGGAGGATGTGAAGCTGTTTCGCCAAGCAGGAGCCGATGTGATTCTTATGCCGGCTCCAGGGACGGTCCCGGGAATTACCATGGAGTATATACGAGGGCTGGTCTCCTATGCTCATGAGCTGGGGGCTCTGACTCTGACGGCGATAGGAACCTCCCAGGAGGGCTCGGATCCGGCTACCATCCGGGAGATTGCGCTGATGTGCAAGATGACCGGAACGGATATGCATCATCTGGGAGACGCCGGATACGGCGGCATGGCACTGCCTGAAAATATCCTGGAATATGGAACGGTGATCCGCGGTGTGCGGCATACCTACCACCGGATGGCGGCTTCCATCAGGCGTTAGAAACGGTATCGTATACAGTATAATATGAAGTAGCCACAACAGAGATTCTGTGCTATAATGGTACAGAATCTTTGCCGTTTTGGTCAGAAAGAAGCTGATTTTGGCTGATCCGGCGGATCGAATTTAAACAACCAGGAGAGAAAGAGTATGGGGAGAGAAAAATTTTCATCCCGGCTGGGCTTTATTCTTATTTCAGCGGGATGCGCAATCGGACTCGGCAATGTATGGCGTTTTCCATACATCGTAGGCCAGTACGGCGGCGCGGCATTCGTATTAATTTACGCGGTATTCTTAGTGATACTGGGTCTGCCGATCGTAGTTATGGAATTTGCAGTGGGACGGGCAAGCCAGAGAAGTGTGGCGCTGTCCTATGATGTGCTGGAGCCAAAAGGAACGAAGTGGCATTACGCCAAATATCTGGGCATGGCAGGAAATTACATCCTGATGATGTTTTACACCACGGTCGCCGGTTGGATGATCTTATATTTCTTCAAGATGGCAAAAGGTGATTTTACGGGGCTGGATGCTGCCGGTGTTGGCGCGCAATTCGAGGGAATGCTGGCAAATCCCGTTCTGATGGCTGTATTTATGATTCTTGTGGTAATCGGAGGCTTCGCGGTCTGCGCGAAGGGGCTGCAGGGCGGCGTGGAAAAGATCACCAAGGTGATGATGGTCTGCCTGCTGGTTCTGATGGTGATTCTGGCGGTACACTCGGTCATGATGGACAACAGCGGACCGGGACTGGAATTCTATTTAAAGCCTGACTTCGGAAAGATTCAGGAAGCCGGACTGGGAGAAGTAATTTTCGCAGCCATGGGGCAGGCGTTCTTTACGCTGAGCCTGGGAATCGGCGCCCTGGCGATTTTCGGAAGCTATATCGGCAAGGAGCGCAGCCTGATGGGCGAGGCGATTTCCGTTACGATTCTCGATACCTTTGTAGCCTTTATGGCCGGACTGATCATTTTCCCTGCATGCTTTGCATTCAGTATTGAACCGGGCCAGGGACCGAAGCTGATCTTTGTGACACTGCCGAATGTGTTTAATAATATGGCGGGCGGAAGACTGGTGGGATCGCTGTTCTTCCTGTTTATGTCATTTGCGGCTGTATCCACGGTTATCGCCGTGTTCCAGAATATCGTGTCATTTGCCACGGATTTGACGGGATGTACCATTAAGAAAGCCGTACTGTGCAACGCGGCTGCAGTGATCTTGCTTTCCCTGCCGTGTGTGCTGGGATTTAATCTGTGGAGCGGCTTCATGCCATTCGGTGAAGGCAGCAATGTCCTGGATTTAGAGGACTTTATTATCAGTAACAATCTGCTTCCGCTGGGAAGTCTCATCTATCTGGCCTTCTGTACCACAAGATACGGCTGGGGATTTGAGAATTTTATGAAGGAAGCCAACGAAGGAAAGGGAATTAAGTTCCCGAGATGGGTGAGAGGATATGTGACATTTGTCCTGCCTCTGATCGTGCTGGTAATCTTTATTCAGGGGTATATTGCCAAGTTCTAGAGTAAAGAAATGGAAGCGTTTGAGAGGCCGGGATATGGAGAGCGGCCCTTAAATGCTTCCGTTTTTTTGTTTTGCAGATTTGTTTGAAGCAGGATTTACTGTCCTGCATCTAATTCTTCCCTGTCAGCTCGCGTATCACTTCCCCTGCGATGAGGAGACCCGCGACTGGGGGAACGAAAGAGACGCTGCCTGGCACGGCGCGCTTCGAGGTGACTTCTGTGCTGGTTTCCAGCGGCTTCAGCGGCTCTTCCCTGGAGTACAGAACTTTCAGAGAAGTGATACCCCGTTTCTTCAGTTCCCGGCGCATGACTTTGCAGAGCGGACAGACCGATGTTTTCGATAAATCCGTGATCTCAAACAGTTCCGGATGAAGTTTGTTACCGGTTCCCATAGAGGCAATGAATGGGATTTCGTGGTCAATGGCGTATTGGGCCAGGGCCAGCTTGGCTGTGACAGTGTCGATGGCATCTATGATGTAGTTGACTTTACAGGGAATCTGTTCAAACAGATTTTCTATGTTATCGAGGAGGACAAAGGTCTCAAATGCAAAGACTTCCGCCTGTGGATTCATGTCCAGTATCCGCGTCTTCATGACCTGAGTCTTGTACATGCCGACGGTGCTGTGATAAGCAATACTCTGCCGGTTGATGTTGGTGATGGAGACGGTATCGTTGTCAATCAGGACAAGACGGCCGACGCCTCCTCTGGCCAGGGCCTCGATGCAGTGGGATCCCACTCCGCCGACGCCGAAGACGGCGACACAGGAGCCTGCCAGCTTTTCCATGGAGTCCTTTCCCATTAGGAGTTCACTCCGTGAGAATTCATGAATCATAACTGTCACCATCCAGTTTCTTCTGTTCTTCCACCAGATCAGCGAGTGTAATGCTGTCTACAACCCCGTTAATCGCCTGATCCAGTTGTTTCCACACGGTTAAGGTAGCGCAGTGGCCGGAACGCACACACTGGTTTAATTCGTCCTCCATACACGCTACAGGGGCAAGGCTGCCTTCAGTGAGACGCAGGATCATGCCAACTGTATAATCGGCAGGCTCCTTCGTCAGATAATAGCCGCCCTGGGCGCCTCTCATGCTCTTGACATAGCCGGCGCGGCTTAAAATCGTCACAATCTGTTCCAAATATTTGTCTGATATCTGCTGGCGTTCGGCTACCTGGTTGATTTTCGTACATTCACCCGGATGCAGAGCGAATTCCAGCATCATACGAAGGGCATACCGTCCCTTTGTAGAGATTTTCATGGTGTCGTTCTCCTTCCTATCATTCTTATCTGTTTAGTAGGATATAAAGTATTTTACACGATGCGGAGACAAATGTAAACAGTTTTTACACACAGGGATTTTATGGTATAATGGATGAAAAGAATGGCTGCCTGTATACCGAAAGTGGCCCGGAAAGGGAGGTATGTGCTATGACGATGAAGTGTCCCAATTGCGGAGCGGAGTTTTTAGATGGAAGAGAGGTATGCACGGACTGCCAGACCCCGCTCGTCAAAAAAGAGGAGGGGGAAAATGGCAAAGCGGAATTCGCGTCTGAGGGTGTCGATGTGGAGATGCTGACGACAGTCAGCGATCACATAGAGGCGAAGCTGCTGCAGGGAATATTGGAGAATCATGGAATTCCATCGTACTCCGTGGATGAGGAGAGCGGCGAATATATGAGGGTCTACATGGGCTACTCGATTTTTGGGGAAAAGATCTATGTGCGCGCCTCCGATCTTTTGGCTGCCCAGGGATATCTGAAGGAGTGGGAGAGCATGAAGGAGAACGCGGAGGTCGATGAGGATTATGTGGCTGCTGAGGATTCGGAAGCGGAGGGGGATTTGGACGATGACGGAGACTCGGAAGATGAGGAGGGTGAAAACGGCTGGAGGAATCCTCTGATTTTAAAGGACAGGCGTCTGGCGGCGATTATTATTATCGCAGCGGTTATTCTGGGGATTATCTCTGTGTTCCCGCCGATTCCGTAAGGGAAGAAAGAGTTGGGGACAGCTTAACAGGAACCGGTGATTTCCTGCCAAATTTCGATGAAATGATTGTTTTTTCCAGTACTTCGTTATATAATCCCGTCTTTGACAGTAAAAAAATTCAAACACCGCTGGAAGCCCTATTCTATAAGGGTTTCACAGCGGTGTTGCTTTGTTTTTAAGTATAGTCT
>NZ_QJKD01000031.1 GCF_003201875.1 Hungatella effluvii | reverse complement strand
GATCCCTCCCCTCATAAGTACCACCATTTCGAGTGTCAGATTTTCATTTTCTGGAATATGCATCCCTTTACCTGATATTAACTAACTGACATTGGCCTCTGAACAGTAACAAAAATCCATAAGCATGACAAATTTTGAAGTTTCGCCATTCATATTTGGTATTTGGCATCCATTTAGCTGAGACTTTATTATAATGTTATAATGACGGCAAAAAATGAAATGACAGCATGCCAGAATATGCACGAGGAGGAAATGAAATATGTCAAGTGTTAAAGGAATCTTAGAAAGAGCAAGTTTGGACAACGTAATTGCCTGTTTGCTGGATGAGCCAGAACCGGTAAAAGGAACGATTGATGTAAGCGAAAAGGCTATTGAGAACAGTTACCGGGAATTTATATTGGAATTGACGCATCTTTATCCAGGTATTAATAAAGACGATGATGAGCTGTTTGATGCAGTTATAAAATTTGCCGCTATTCTTGAAGAGATTTATTTGAAAATCGGGCTGATCGTTGGAGGAAAATTAGACAGAGAACTGAAGGAGGGGGAGAAGATACTTAAGGACATGGCAGCAGCAAAATAACGTGAGAAGAACTGTTCCTTATTTTAGAAACAGTTCTTTTTTTAAAATTTTCCAGAAGAGTTTTTATAAAATGGCTTTTAATATTAAAAAAATAAGCAAAAGCCAAATTGCAGCGATAGGAATAGCGTAATACCACTTCTTAGGCTTTCCATCTATCCATAGTTCTTTTGACTGTTCGCGATTTTTATCCATAACATTTTCAGGTATCAATTTAATTGTAAATGCGATCAGAGCGGGTAATAAAATAATATCATCCAAATAACCTAAGACAGGAATAAAATCCGGTATGAAATCAATCGGTGAAAGAGCATACACCACTGTAATTCCTGCAAAAAATTTTGCCGCTGCCGGGGTGTCCTTATCTTTTAAGGCCAGAAATACAGCAGGAATATCTGTTTTGAGTTTCTTAGCACGTTCTTTCAAATTCATCTTAGTTACCTCTGCAGCTTATATTTTGTGGTGATTCCCCGTAAACGTACCCCTAAAGGAAGTTCCTTGTTGATAGTTGTATAAAAGAAAAAGGTTTGGTTAACACTCTCCCTATAATATGGAATTACGAGGTATACTGCTATGAATAACAATAGAGACAGGGTTCTGTTATACACAGAAGAGTTCACAAAAAAACACGGGTATACGCCGACAGCATTTCAAATATCAAATGAACTGTATATTCCGCATGATAAGGTATCTTCTATTATAGAAGTATTGAGGGCCGATGGATCGATTCAAATCAGCCGGCCATTATCATAATCACTGCAAATATTATTCCGGCCATGAATTCAGTACGTTATTTTTCGGTTATTCTATAAATATTCCATAAAACTAACGAAGAGCAATAGTTTTATATAGGCATCCTCTCACATGGGATCATGTATCCTGTAATCAAAACATAACAGAATAATCAGTGGTCGTCAAGCAACGATTTAATAAAGTCTGTATATTAATAGTACTTAAAATAGGAAGTTCAAATTACCCCAGTTTGCAGTATGTTGAAAAGATTGCAAAAAAATGGTATCATAAGCACTATCATCATGTTTCATAGAAAAAAGAATTGGTCTCCATGCTTTATGTTTTTTCCTGGTAAAGTTTCATCGCTGATGCAAGGAAAGAATCTATTGTAGCATGGGGCCTTTTTTATTCCCGCAGGCGGAGAACCAAACAGACAGGGTGGCGTGTCAATTTGGCTCCATGCCGCGAGGGTCAAAAAACCCCGCTGTCTAACAGCAGGTTTTTTGAATTAAAGGAATCAGCAGCTTTCGATTAAATGACTGAGGGGAGAATTTAGATGAAGGAACTGAAAATTGGAATGCAGGTAATGGAGGAATTTAAGCAGTATTTGGTGTTGGAGGAAAAAAGTAAGGCGACTATTGATCAATATTTGCGGGATATCTTCAAATTCTTAGATTACATGAAAAATGATCCGCTGACAAAGGAGCGCATCATTAATTATAAGGAGCTGCTGCAGAAAGATTACAGTGCAAGAAGTGTTAATACCATTCTTGCGGCTCTTAACAGTTTCTTTCGGTGGCTGGACCATCCGGAGTTTTTGGTAAAGCAGCTTAAGATCCAGCAGCAGTCCTTTTGTATGGAAGAAAAAGAACTGTCCAGGCAGGAGTATTTTCGCCTGGTGAAAGCGGCCAGGAGAAGTGGTAACAGCAGACTGGAAATGATTCTTCAGACTATATGCTGTACGGGAATTCGTGTCAGTGAATTAAGCTTTATAACAGTAGGGGCGGTTCGGCAGGGATTTGCAGAGATATGCTGTAAGGGCAAAACCCGGAGAATTATGATACCGGGAGATTTAAGGAAAAAACTGCTTTTATACATTCAAAAAAAAGAGATTAAAGCAGGAACAGTATTTACTACAAGAAGCGGAAATACAGTAGACAGAAGCAATATCTGGCGTGAAATGAAAAGCATTGCAAAGGAAGCAGGGGTACTGGCGGATAAAATATTTCCGCATAATCTGCGTCACCTGTTTGCCAGATGTTTTTATGAGATCGATAAGGATATGGCGAAGCTTGCAGATGTGCTGGGGCACAGCAATATCAATACTACGAGAATCTATATGATTTCTACCGGGGAGGAACACCGAAGGCAGCTGGAGAGGCTGAGACTGGTGATTTGAAAGGAACAACATAATAAGTATTATGTTGTAGCCGATTTAAAACGTCGGTTTTAAGGCGTTTTATCGCCCCCATTGTGACATGTTTTTACTTAAAGTGTCATTAGAAGATAAAAATTATTTGGTATTTAACTGGGAAATTTGTAGCATTTAGAGTTGAAAATAATTGAAATGCGTGCTAGTATTATAGAGAAAATCAGTTTTTAACGTATAAAAATTATACGTTTACAACATAATACTTATTATGTTGTATTCATGAAATAGCGAAAGGCGGAGTAATATGGTGACTTATGACAGACAGGAAGTGGGGAAACGTCTGGCTTGCCGTCGACGTGAGATGGGACTAACAGGGGAAGAAATGGGAAGACAAATCGGAAAGAAAGGCAAATATTACCGTGATATTGAGAACGGAAGATGTGGAATGTCTGTAGAAACGTTGATGCTTCTGGCCGAAAAAATGGGACTGTCACTGGACTATCTGATTTACGGAATTGCTGATGACGAAAAAATGGGAGAACCAAAATTGATTGTAAACATGTTGTCTCATTGTGATAGACGCGTTCGTGAGGGCGCGGTAAATCTGCTGAAGGTGTATTTAGAGTCTGTATTAAAGTGATGCAGATATAAGATACGTAATAAACAGAACGAAAATTCCCGATAGATGGAATGGAAAAATAACCCCGGTGCATTTTTGAGGTTAGGGAGATTGGAGTATGAAGTACAGTGAAAGTAAATACAAATGAACGAAAGAATAATGACAAAGCGTTAAAACCTGCAAATGGAAATAACTCAAAAAAAAGACATATCGAACATTGGAAAGTAGTCGCTTTCTATCTTATCATATATGACGTAATCGCAGTGAATTTTTCTTACTTTTTTGGTTTGTGGCTGCGGTTTGATTTGCGTTTCTCAAAAATCCCTCAGATATATCTTGATTCGTACATAAAATTCGCGCCATTTTATACGGTGTTTGTGTTGATTGTATTTTATTCGCTGCATTTGTATAAAAGTCTTTGGAGATTTGCCAGCTTTAGCGAGTTGAACCGGATATTTGCATCAAGTGTGATTACCACAGTATTTCATGCTGTGTTCATTACTTTGTGTATTAAGCGTATGCCTATTTCGTATTATATGATCGGCGCAGCCATGCAGCTGGCTCTGGTAACTGCGATACGATTTGCCTATCGTTATGTAACGCTGGAGCGGACGAGAAGAGAACGGAATGTGAGCGCTGTCCATAATGTGATGGTGATCGGTGCTGGTGCCGCTGGACAGGTGATATTAAAGGAACTGAAAAGTTCAACGGAAGTTATGGCGAAGCCATGCTGCGTGATTGATGATAATCCTAATAAATGGGAGCGGTTTATGGAAGGTGTGCCGATCGTTGGCGGCCGTGATTCAATTATGGAATCAGTTGAAAAGTATAAGATTGACCAGATTTTATTAGCAATACCAACCGCATCTCCAAAGGATAAAAGGGATATTTTAAATATCTGTAAAGAGACCCACTGTGAGCTGAAGAGCCTGCCAGGTATATATCAGTTGGCCAATGGTGAGGTGTCACTGAGCAGAATGAAGGCAGTGGCAGTAGAGGATTTGCTTGGCAGAGATCCGATTAAGGTGAATATGGAAGAAATATTCCAGTATATCAAAGGAAAGACCATTCTTGTCACAGGCGGAGGCGGTTCCATTGGCAGTGAGCTATGCCGTCAGATTGCCGGGCATGAGCCGAAACAGCTGATAATCTTTGATGTGTATGAAAATAATGCCTATGACATCGAACAGGAACTGAAAAGAAAATATAAGGATAAGCTGAATCTGGTCGTCCTGATTGGCTCGGTGCGTGATAGCAGAAGAATCAACATGGTGTTTGAGCGGTATAAACCAGACATTGTATACCATGCGGCTGCACATAAGCATGTACCTCTGATGGAAACCAGTCCCAATGAAGCGATTAAGAACAATGTAGTGGGTACATATAAGACCGCTTATGCCGCTTTGAGGAATGGAACGCAGCGGTTTGTGCTGATCAGCACGGATAAGGCTGTCAATCCAACCAGCATCATGGGGGCGAGTAAAAGGCTTTGTGAGATGGTGATTCAGAGTATGGATGCAATTAGCAAAGAGGGGAAGATGGAACTGCTGCCGTTTTTGCATGCGCATGTGAATAAAACGATTGACGGACAGGTTGTACATGATCCGGTGGATCATATGGCTGTTGATGGTATGAGAGAAGGAAATAGGGCTGCACAGGGAAAGAAGATGGGAACCCAATTCGTGGCAGTTCGTTTCGGCAATGTACTAGGAAGCAATGGTTCAGTCATTCCGCTGTTTAAAAAGCAGATTGAAGCAGGAGGCCCAGTTACTGTTACGCATCCGGATATTGTTCGTTATTTTATGACGATACCGGAGGCAGTAAGTCTGGTGATGCAGGCAGGAACTTATGCGAAGGGCGGAGAGATCTTTGTTTTGGATATGGGAGAGCCAGTGAAGATTGATACGCTTGCCCGGAATTTGATTAAGTTATCAGGATATGAGCCTGAAGTCGATATTCAGTTGGCATATACAGGACTAAGGCCTGGTGAAAAGTTATTTGAGGAGAAGTTGATGGCTGAGGAAGGAATGTTGAAGACAGCCAATGAATTGATTCATATTGGAAAACCGATTCCGTTTGACAAAGAGGTGTTTTTAAAGCAGTTAGAGGAGTTAGCCAAAGCGAGTTATGAGAATAGTGATTGCATTGTCGAGATGGTTAGGGAGATCGTTACGACATTTCTGCCGGTAGGGGATAGGCCTACAGGAGAAGAGGTTGTAAGAAAAAGTCGGATTGGAAGTGTGATGGCGGAGGTGGCGGTTGCAAGTATGGCAAAATAATATTGAAGAGAAGAAACAAATGGATAAAAGTTTTAACATTTGTTATATAGAAAAGGCAGTCATGGAAGATAGCTGATTTAAATGAAACTGATATATGATTTGAGTCAACATGAATCAAGCGATAATGAATTAGGTATAAACCGATTTATGTACAAGGGAGCCAAGAATATGTTTATTAAGGAACAGAGTGATATCCCCCCTTTTGAGTCGAGGGTATGGCTGGCAAGCCCAACTATGCACGGAGAAGAATTAAAGTACATGACAGAGGCATACGAGACAAACTGGATGTCCACAGTAGGAGCAAATATCAATGAGGTCGAGAAAGTTGCTGCTGAAAAAGCAGAGGCAAAATATGCAGTGGCATTATCCTGTTGCACCGCTGCACTCCATCTTTGTGTGAAGCTTGCCGGTGAGAGACTGTACGGTAAGCCGGATGTCGGGCATGGAGCTGTAGAAGGTAAGCGGGTATTCTGCTCTGATATGACCTTTGACGCGACTTTGAACCCTGTTGTGTACGAGGGCGGTATTCCAGTGTTTATTGATACAGAGAGGGATACCTGGAACATGGATCCCATTGCTCTGGAGAAGGCGTTTGAGATTTATCCAGAAGTAAAGCTTGTAGTAGTAGCCCACCTTTACGGCTTCCCTGGGAAGCTTGATGAACTGAGGGCAGTGTGTGAGAAACATGGCGCTTTAATGATAGAGGATGCTGCAGAGTCGATGGGTGCCACATATAAGGGTCACCAGACCGGTTCTTTTGGAGATTATGCAGCAATTTCCTATAATGGGAACAAAATAATCAGCGGTTCATCTGGAGGATGTTTACTCACAAACATCATAGAGGATGCGAACAAAGCGAGAAAGTGGTCCACGCAGGCAAGAGAAAACGCAGCATGGTATCAACATGAAGAAGTCGGTTATAACTACCGTATGAGCAATGTAATTGCGGGTGTGGTGAGAGGACAGTATCCGCATCTGGAGGAGCATATCGCTCAGAAGAAAGAAGTATGGGTGAGATACAAAGAAGGCTTAGAGGGTCTGCCGGTATCAATGAATGCATTTGAAGAAGATAAGTCGACTCCAAATTACTGGATGTCCGCAATGCTCATTAATACAAATGCGATGTGTAGACAGGTACGGGACGATACTAAAGCAATATATGTCCCAGAGCATGGAAAATCTTGCCCTACTGAAATTTTGGAGGCAATAGCAAGTATTAATGCAGAGGGAAGGCCAATCTGGAAGCCGATGCATATGCAGCCTATTTATAGAATGAATGGTTTTGTAACAAGGGAGGGCAATGGAAGAGCCAGGAGTAACTCCTATATTGCCGGAGTAACGCTTGATGTGGGAGCGGATATTTTTGCGAGAGGACTGTGCCTGCCGAGCGATAACAAGATGACGGCGGAGCAGGTGGATAGGATTATTGAAGTTATCAGGAGATGTTTTGAATAAGGGTATGGCAGGAATAGATAATGAAACAATACATAAAGCATACGGGCCATATGAAAAGTATTTTAAGCGTCCTTTAGATATATTTTGCGGATTACTGGCTGTGATTGTATTTTGGTGGCTCTATGCCATCGTAGCAATATTAGTGAGAGTAAAATTGGGCTCTCCAATTCTGTTCACACAGGACAGACCGGGTAAGGGCGAGAAGATATTCAAACTGTATAAATTCAGGACGATGACGAATGCGAGGGATGAGAACGGAGAACTGATGCCAGATGAAGTGCGGCTTACCCGGTTTGGCAGATTTTTGAGGTCTGCTTCACTGGATGAACTTCCGGAGACATATAACATAATCAAAGGAGATATGTCGATTATCGGGCCAAGGCCGTTATTGGTAAGGTATTTAGACCGCTATAACATGGAACAGCATCGCCGTCATGAAGTTAGGCCTGGCCTTTCAGGATACGCACAGGTGCACGGAAGAAACACAATTTCTTGGGAAGAAAAATTCAAGATGGATGTTCAATATGTAGACTACATTACATTTCTGGGAGATGTGAAGATAATTATTCAGACCATAGGTAAGGCATTTATCAGGCATGAAGGAATCTCTTCCAAAACCTCCGCTACAATGGAAGAATTTTGGGGAAGTGAGGAAAAATTAAAGTATGAACAGGCAATTAATGATTCGTCTATATCACACACTGAGACTATGGATGATTCCGAACAGTGGGAAAAGAGCTGAATATATGAAAGAGCATAAAGTGTTCCACAATATTGGGAGTGGATGTACGGTAATGGAAAGAAAAGTTCCATTGTATCCCAGTCTTATATCTCTCGGAAATAATGTACACCTTGCCTCAAAGGTTTACCTTGTACCCCATGACGCAATCCATCTTTGCCTGAACTCTTTGGCAGGGGCTGGCCGGGAAGGAGGTAATACGTTTAAGGAAAGAATTGGATGTATTGAGATAGGAGACAATGTTTTTATTGGTTCTAATACGACAGTCCTGTATGACGTAAAAATTGGTTCAAATGTGATTGTAGGGGCTGGAAGCCTGGTAAACAGGGATATTCCGGACAATTCGGTAGCTGTGGGAAGTCCGGCGAAAGTGATTGGAACATTTAATGATTTTATGGAGAAACGAAGGAATGTTCAGTCATATCCGGATGAACTGAAACCGGTTGGGCATTTTATAACAAAGAAGTTAGAAGACTGGTGCTGGGAGGATTTCCATAAACGCCACGGCTTCTGAAGGTGAGGTAAATTTTGGGAATAAAAAATCTGGTAATTATAGGCGCCGGTGGTTGTGGAAGGGAAGTCCTTCAGTGGGCTAACGACATCAATGAAGCAGAAAGGCGCTGGAATATAAAGGGTTTTATTGATGATGATTTAAATGCCCTGAATGAAAAACGCTGTAGTGTGTCGGTTTTGTCTAAAATCGATGACTACAAGATTGATCCTGAAGATGAATTTGTTTGTTGTATTGGAAACAGCGGCATTCGAAAATTAATTGTTGAAAAACTCAAGAAGAAGGGGGCTGTATTTACAATGGTAACCCATCCAAATGCTGTAATTGCGAACAATTGCATTTTGGGAGAAGGTGTAATTATTTATCCGTTTGCATTAATTTCCGATAATGCGATTTTGGGCGACGGGTGCATTATCAATATGCACTCCTCAGTTGCACATGATTCTGTGTTGGGCGAGTATTGTACGATCAGTGCACATTGTGACATTACTGGTATGTGTAGGGTGGGTAACCGTGTTTTTATGGGGTCCACGTCCCATATGATTCCAGGCACAACAATCGGTGATGATGTTTATATTTGCGCTGGGAGTTCTGTAATGAGCAGAGTACGGAGTGGTATGAAAGTACTTGGTAATCCGGCAAAAATCGTTAAGTTTTGAAACATACAAATATATGGAGGTATTAAATAATGGATAAGTTTCTTAAGTTTGTTGCGGATGTTATGGAAGTCGATCCTTCTGGAATTAATATTGAGACTCCATATAAAGAGGGAAAATGGGATTCTTTTATGATGCTTACACTCGTCATGGAGTTGGAAGCAGAGTATGGTGTGTTGATTCCAATGGAGAGCTTAGGAGATATTAAGACACTTTCTGACCTTTATGAGTTTGTAAAATAAAGGTTTCATATTTTTGCAATTCAGGAGGAAGTAATAGGAAATGGTCGAAGCAAAGAAAAGGGTGGCTATGCTCTCAAATGTTACAGTTGATCTTATTGCAGCTAAATTACGCAGAAGGTACGATTTTTATTTACCAGAGGGCTTTGATACATGGGTGCAGGAAACTATTAATCCAGCGTCAGGTTTATATTTGGAGAACTTTGACGCCATTATAGTACTTCTTGATGGAACAGAGGCGCGGACCTGGAAAGGCAGAGAAGAAGCGACTGAGAGAATTACTCTATGGAAGCAGGCCCTGGATATACTCGCGAAAAGTATAACTGCTATCCCTATATTTATATCAACTATAGACATCCGAGAGAATCGAATCAAATCCCTTTCAGAAAGGAAATTTTCTATTGAACTTGAAAATGAGTGGTATCAGTTTGTTCAGGATTTGATCGAGGAGAAAAATAATCTTTATATTTTTGACCTTATGGACGTGATTGCTGAGTTCGGGAGAAAACAGTTTTATTCCAATAAAATGTGGTACATGAGCAGTATGCCATATTCAAAATATGGATTGGATATTGTAGCTACTGAAATAAGTAGAGTACTTAACTCTGTATTTAGCATACGGAAGAAGATCATTGTGCTTGATCTCGATAACACACTTTGGGGCGGTGTGATCGGAGAGGATGGCATAGAAGGAATAGAACTCTCTGACCATAAAGAAGGTCAGCGGTATTATGATTTCCAGCACCAACTTCTTGAAATGAAGAATAGAGGAATCGTCCTTGCTGTTAATTCAAAGAACAATGAAGAGGATGCTGAAAATGCTATTCAGAACCATTCAGCCATGCTTCTCCGTGATGATGATTTTGTTTCCCGAAAGATTAACTGGGTAAATAAGGCGACGAATCTGAAGACAATGGAAACTGAATTGAACCTTACAGAAAGCGGCTTTATTTTCATTGATGATAATCCAGCGGAACGAGCAATTGTCAGTGGCGAATGTCCGGAGGTGTTGGTTCCGGATTTCCCGACAGATACAACAGAGCTTCTTTCATTTGCTGAAGATATCTGGTTCGACTATTGCTGCCCATTGAGAGTTTTGGAAGAGAGTATGAAGAAGACGCAGATGTATCATAATGAGGCAAGACGTAAGCAGGAGATGAGTGAGAGCTTGAATCTGGAGGGCTATATTAAAAAATTGGAAATCATAGTGGATATCCACAAAATGCGTCCAGAGGAACTGGAACGTGTAACACAGCTCTGCAGCAAGGTAAATCAGTTCAATGTTACTACAAAGCGATATATGCAGATTGATATAGAACGTATAGCCCAGGATCCCAATAATGCCATATATGTTGTTTGTTCCAGCGATAAATACGGTGATTGCGGACTTATCAGTGTAGTTATCCTAATTGAAGAAGATACCACTGTCCGCATTGACACCTTCCTGATGAGCTGCCGTGTAATGGGCAGAGAGTTGGAAGCTGTGATCCTAAATGAACTGGCTGCTAAGTATGCCGGGAAGCAAAAAATTATTGGTGAGTTCATTCCCACGGCAAAAAACACACCTGTGAAGGAGTTGTATGACCGTTTGGGTTTTGAACAGATTTCTAATGAAGGCGGTCACAAGACTTATCAGCTTATCGTGGCAGGATACGAAAAGAAACAGTTTCATAGCTATAAAGAGATCCGTTTTGAAGAGGTTATTGAATAAACAATAAATAATAGGTGATGAAATGAAAATTGACCATATAGGGTATGCAGTAAAACAGATCGACCGTGCGTTGAGTTCATTTAAAAAATTAGGCTTTCAGTTTTACCATATGATTGAGGATCATGATCGAAATATTAAGATTATCTTTGGGGAAAAAAATAATTATAGAATTGAGTTAGTGTGTCCGCTGGACAAAACAAAGAAATCACCAGTGGATGCTTATTTGAGTAAAATAGGTCCGACACCATACCATATCTGTTATCAGTCTGCGAATCTGGAAGTTGATATTGAGAATTTGAAAAAGCAGGGATTCAGAGTAATTATTGATCCTGAAAGGGCCGTTGCTTTTAACGGCAAAAGAGTCGTGTTCATGATGAACATAGGTTTTGGGTTGATGGAGATAGTGGAAACATGAGCAAAAGGGTTCTAAATAATGATTATGGCCTTGCCGAAATGCAAGAGAATCTTTTACAAGCCTTAGATGCGTTGGATTTGATTTGTAGGGAAAATGGCATACATTATACAATCCATGGCGGAACAGTTCTTGGTGCGGAGAGAAACCATCATTTGATTCCTTGGGATGACGATGTGGATATTGCTATGTGGCGGGATGAATTTGAAAAATTTAAAAGCGTTATAGAAGCTGGGAACATTCCGGCAGGCTATTATTTGGATGAAACAACGATGTGGTTTCCGCGTTTTGTTATGAAAAACCAAGATGATCCTGTGTATATCGACATTTTGATTTGGGATTACATTTCAGAAAATAAAATCGCACAGAAGCTAAAAATCACATGTCTTAGAGCCATACAAGGTATGATGAAAGAGGACGTTGATTATTCGCAATATGGGTTAAAAGGAAAAATCCTTGTAGGCGTTACCCAGGAAATGGGAAAGCTGCTAAGCACCAAGAAGAAACTTGAGATCTTTCAAAACATCCAGACAAAAAGATGGCTGGGGAGCAAGAGATGTATTCACAGATCAAATGACTCTTATCGAGGATGTACATACATACTTGATAGCAATTATATGGATGCTTATTCGGAAATTGAACTAGAGGGGAAGAACTACATGGTGAATAAAAGGTATCATGAGTTCCTGATAATGGAATATGGAGAAAACTATATGACTCCTCCGCCCGCTAAGGACAGGCTTCCAAGTCATGTGAAGTTTAGGAAATCAATAGAGAAGAAACAGAAAGCTGGGAACAAGTTATGAATGTGGCAATTATTATTGCCGGAGGTTCTGGCAGCAGGATGGGCCAGGATATCCCGAAACAGTTTATTAATGTATATGACAAGCCTGTGCTTATTTACACACTGGAGGGATTCCAGAAGCATCCGCAAATCGATGCTATTGAAGTTGTATGCATCGATGGCTGGCATGACGTCCTTGGGGCTTATGCAAAACAGTTTGGTATTGACAAATTAAAATGGGTTGTTTCAGGAGGAGAAACCGGACAGGAGTCTATCAGGAACGGAGTCTATCAATTGGAGGGAAAGGTGTCACAGGATGATATAGTTATTATCCATGATGGAATTCGTCCGCTTGTCGATGAAACCATCCTGACCGATGTCATTATCAAAGCGCAGAAGTATGGCAATGCGGTTACATCGCTGCCATATAATGAGCAAATTTTCGTGATAGATGATGAGGTCAGCACGACAAGATTTATCCCCCGTGAAACACTGCGGAGAGTCTCAACACCACAGGCATATCGCTTTGATCTTATTGACTCGAAGTATCATGAAGCGTATGAGAAGGAAATTGGAATATATGGTTCCCATTATACAAATACAATGATGGTTGAGTTAGGCGTGAGGCTTTACTTTGCCGCTGGCTCTGACAAGAACATCAAGCTTACAACGAAAGACGATCTTGAAATGTTCAAGGCATATTTGAAATCTGATAAAGATAACTGGTTAAAATGATATGTGAGGGAGGGATGAATATGAATCTGTATCAGAATGACAAATATTTAGAGGATGTGAGGTATGTCAGTGATCTTGACCTGCCATGGGGAAAACTGGAGGGCAGAAGTCTCATGCTTTCGGGAGCAACAGGGTTACTTGGAAGTTTTCTTATTGATGTTATCATGGAGAAAAATGTTTCTGATGGCCTTGACTGCACCGTGTATGCCCTTGGAAGGAATGAGAAAAAAGCCAGAGAACGGTTTTGCAAGTATACAGAAAATCAGCATATCATATTCATTCCCTATGATGTGAAGAAACCATTTATGTGCGAGTCCCTGTTGGAAGTAGGTTATGTCCTGCATCTGGCTTCGAATACGCACCCAATGCAATATGCCACCGACCCAATTGGGACAATCACAACGAATATTGTTGGCGTGCAAAATATGCTTGAGTTTGCTGTAGGACACCATGCCGCCCGTTTCGCTTTTGCATCCTCTAATGAAATCTATGGTGAAAACCGCGGTGATGTGGAGTTCTTTGATGAGAAATACTGTGGCTACATAAACTCTAATACAATGAGGGCTGGATATCCTGAAAGTAAAAGATGTGGAGAAGCCTTGTGTCAGGCTTATAAAGAACAAAAAGATCTTGATGTGGTTATACCCAGATTTACCCGCTCTTATGGACCAACGATGCTCATGTCTGACACGAAGGCGATTAGTCAGTTCATCAGGAAAGGAATTGCAGGGGAGGATATTGTCCTGAAGTCAGCCGGGACACAGTACTATTCCTATCAGTATGTAGCTGATTCGGTAAGTGGCCTGTTGAGAATCCTTCTTTGCGGTGAAAATGGTGAGGCTTACAATATAGCAGAAGAACATTCTGATATTATGTTGAAAGACTTGGCGGCTATTGTTGCAAATATGAACGGCAAAAAAGTTGTATTTGAAATCCCAGATGCTGTTGAGGCTTCTGGCTATAGCACAGCTACGAAGGCGAGGCTTGATGGCCATAAGCTGGAAAAATTGGGGTGGAAACCGAAATATGGCATCAAGACAGGCATGGAGAGGACAATACAGATACTCAAAGAATTAAGCATATAAATAGAAGGGGATGATGTGATGTTAGTTACGGTTATAGTCCCGGTATATAATGTTGAAAAATATCTGGGAAAATGTGTTGAATCTATAATAGGCCAGACACATCAAAACACGGAAATCATCCTTGTAGACGATGGCTCCAAAGACCAGTCAGGTATGATGTGCGATGCAATAGGCAGAACAGACTCCCGCATACGGGTGATCCATCAAAAAAATATGGGGCTGAGTGGGGCAAGAAATTCTGCGTTGGATATCATGCAGGGTGACGCGGTCACTTTTGTGGACAGCGATGACACGTTAGACACCAATATGATCGAGACCCTTGTGAAGGATATGGAAGAGTATGATGCAGACATAGTGGAGTGTCAGTTTTATGAGGTATTTGGCGACAGAGTGGATGTCTTTGATTATTTAGGGGATACGAAGGTTTACAACGCTGAACAGGCCTTATTGATTGACCTGGGATCTAAGGGCGGCTCCATTGCAGCATGTGGGAAGCTATACCGGAGACATATTTTTGCAGAGCACCGCTTTGAAGCAGGAAGACTTGGGGAAGATGCTTTTGCCATTATTGGGAGTCTCAGGCAGGCGAATCGGATTGTGATAGACCATAGGCCCATGTATTACTACTATCATCGGAACAACAGCATTACCACTGAGGGATTTAGTGAGAAGACCCTTGATGAGATTGAAGGAGCTAAAAGAAATCTAGAAATCGTTGAAAAGGAATTTCCAAAAGCTATGCCCGGAGCAATGTTCCGATATGATTGGAGTTATCTATGGGTACTGGACAGGATCCTGTTGGGGGGACAGTGGAGAGAGAATAAGCATTTGAAAGATATTATGAGACATATACGTAAACATTTTTTTAGAATCATCAAGTGCCCCTATTTTACAAGGAACCGTAAAATAGGGGCAGCTGTGGCGAGCATTTCACCAGGAATATACCGTAAAATAGTTGTACGAACATGGAGCAGGAAGTGGAGGTAGTATGGATAGAGCAAGCATACAGAAAACATATGTTTCGAGAAATATTAGCAGTGGCGCTAGGAGTTTTTTTTCACCTAGTGAATTAATCTTCTATTTGGCGCTGATTTTAAATATTGCTTTCTCGGTATTCTATCCGGTATATTCATCTTTGCATAAATACTATGCTTATGTAGTATTCATATGCGCATTTCTGATATTTGCTTGTGGGAAGAAATTAAAATATAGCGGTATGAAGGCAGTCGGGATGGTCGCATTTATTGGGATGAATGTTCTTGCAATCCTAATGAACGGCTCCGGAATGGGCGTTTTAATTCAAATCTTATGGCCGTTGTGCATCATATATATGTTTAAAAACTTCCATATTCCTGATGCGTATATCGCCAGGATCAATGTCTTAATGATGGCCGGATGGATATTGGCAGTGGCAGGGTCTTTGAGTTATACAGCTGCATATTTTGAAGCGTTTGAGCAGAATGTCGAACAGAGGGGGATCAATCCAAATACAATAGCCATAATCATTGTAACTACCTGCCTTTTCCTTGGGTTATACATTGATGGCAAGTCCAAATCAAAATTATGGAAAATCATAGTATATGTGATCAGTTTTGCTGCGTTATATCGGACAAGGTCGAGAACGTCTATGGTTGCGTACTTTGCAATTCTAATTGTGGAGCTGTTGCTGAAGAAAAAGATCAAAAGATTAAAAAAGCTGGCATTGATATTGGTTACTTTGATAATCGCTGCCGGGATCATTTTCCCCATTGTCTATGTTGGTCTGTATAGGAACGGAATTATCACATACGATACGCTGTTCCTGAGGAAGAGGGTGTTTACGGGTCGGCAGTATATTTGGGCAAATCTGTGGAATTACTTGCAGCAAAACCATAGTGCGTTCATATGGGGAGTTGGATATAATACGGAGCTGTATTCAAGAGGGACATTTAATCTCCATAATGCTTATTTGATGATTTTTGCCCAGTATGGGCTTCCCACACTGTTGGTATATTTAGCATATATTATTTATTCGGTGGCAGGCATGTATGGGAAATCGGGACAAATTTCTGATTTGCAGTTTAAATGCTATCAGATTCTGCTCTATGTTTTGATTGTGGGATTTGGGGAGACGGTTCTTTCCTATTTGCCCAATCTGATATATATAGCCATGGCAATAGGCATAGGCTGCCGTGAACGGCTGGAGGTGGATTAAAATGATTCCAAAGATAATTCATTATTGTTGGTTTGGCTGCAATAAAAAAAGTGAAATGATCAAATGCTGCATCGCGAGCTGGCGAAAGTTCTGCCCGGATTATGAGATCGTAGAGTGGAACGAATCCAATTACGATGTCACGAAGCAGCCGTTCATGAAAAAAGCCTATGAAGCGGGGAAATGGGCATTCGTAGCGGACTATGCCAGAGTGGATATCTTATACCGTCATGGTGGGGTTTACCTGGACACAGATGTTGAGCTGATTACCAGCCTGGATCCATTTTTAAAATATGATTTTTATGCAGGGTTCGAAAGCATGTCCTTCGTGTCCTTCGGCCTTGGCTTTGGATCGGTCGAAGGACACCCGGTGTTGAAGGACATCTTGGAGTATTATGATGGCCTGGAATTTCCTGAAAGTGAGTTTGACCTGTCCATGGTCTCCTGCCCGAGGATCCAAACAGATGCTTTGGAGAGGCGGGGGATGGTGTGCAACAATCAGAACCAGGTAGTCGGGGACTGCTATATATTCAGCACGGAATACTTTTGCCCTATGTCATTCAAAACGGGGAAAACAAAAATAACAGAGAACACAGTGAGTATCCACCATTTTGACATGTCATGGAATTCGGAGGGCTTCCGAAAGGCGAAAGGCAGGGAGTGGGGACTGGTAAGGTGGTTTGGGCCTAAATGGGGGAAAAGGATTTCTTCTCTGGCCAGCTTTCCAGGGAAGCTATATAGGAATGCCAAGGAGGGGACACTGGTAGAGTATGTCCGGTTTCTTGTGAGGAGGCAAAAGGATTGAAGCCGCGATATAAACATTTTTTCTTTACAGTTATAGGTTACTTTGCAGGAAATGTATTCACAAAACTTATTTCCCTCATTCTGCTTCCGTTATATACGAAGTTGATTGACCCGGAAATATATGGACTCTATGGCGTTAACATGACCATTGTACAATTGCTCGTACCGGTTGTATGTATGTGCATCTGGATGGCAGTGTTTCGCTATTCGGCTGAAGCAGAAACAGAACAGGACAGGTATGAAATTATTTCTACAGGCCTTCCAGTTATGTGGATTGCTTCGGGGGTGATAGTGGCTGTGCTATTGATTATCAATATATTTTGGAGCTTAGGAAATCCATACCTTGTCTGTTTCTATGCGATTGCCAACGGTTTTCAATACTTCTATGGTTATATTGCCCGGAGCATGAAGGATAACAAGACGTTTATATTATCCGGGTGCGTAAATAGTACGATCAACTTATTGCTGAACTGGATTGGAATTGTATATCTGCATCATGGAATAGAGGCGCTTTATTATTCCTATATCATCGGAACACTTGCACAGGTACTGATAATCGGAATTAAGTTTCGCGTACTGAGTCACTTCCGTATGGAATATGTGCATAAGGGGCGTTTACGGACACTTTTTAAATTTGGAGGCCCGTTAGCATTAAATTCAATCATGCAGTGGCTTTTAACAGGATTCACGCAAATTATGATAGCACAAATGCTGGGAACATATTACAATGGCCTTTTTTCTGTGGCTGTGAAGTTTGCTACATTGATTTCTCTGATTGCGAGTATTTTTGAGTATGCCTGGCTTGAATTGGCATATGACCTTGCAAAAAATGACAATAGTGTCGGATATTATCGAAGAGTCATTAATATGCTATTTGGCGTACTGGTATTCGGGTCATCCGTTTTTATGCTTGTCATAAAAATTATGTTCCCATACTTTATTGCTCCAGCGTATAGTGAAGCACTTGAGATAATTCCGTATATTGTCATGTATGCTGGTGCAAATTCTTTTGCCAGCTTTTTTTCAACTATATATATGTCATATAAGGATGTCAAAACTATTATTGCTTCGTCTCTTGTAGCAGGAGGAACAAATCTGCTGCTAATCTTATTATTAATTCCTGCGCTGGGTTTCCATGGAGCGATGATTTCGCTAATGGTAGCAAGTGTTCTTATGATGTTGATCAGAGAAATTGTTCTTGAGAAGAAATATAGAATAGGAATTGATGCACTGACGGGTATCTGGATTTTAATACTTCCAGCATCCATTGCAGCATTTTATCTATCCCCCAATATACTTGTGGATGTTAGTAGTATCTTGATTTATATGGTTCTATTTGTTTTTGTAGCAAGGAGAATGTTCTATACTTATATGCGGCCGAAAAAACTCAGATGATGAAAAGAAGAATTGAGGAAACGTATGAATCCAGCAGTAGCTTTCTATAAAAAACTGAAAATCAAAACATTCAATAAACATAATAGAACAGAAATTAGATCCTTGTATGCGAATCTGGAAGCAAAATATGGTAAAAGTGCTCGAATTGATGAGAATACTTTTATATCGGCAGATGTCATTATTGGTGATTATTCCTATGTGAATGCCAATAGCCGACTGCAGCATTGTGATGTAGGTAAGTATTGTTCCATCTCTTCTAATGTAAATATTAATCCCTATAACCATAACATGAAGGGATTGACTACACACCCTGTTGGAGATGTTGACAGAAAAATAAAGCGGGTTGTGATTGGTAATGATGTCCTCATAAGTCTGAATGTTACAATTCTGGAGAGCGTTCAAATTGGGGATGGAGCTGTGATAGGAGCCGGAGCCGTTGTAACACACGATGTTGGAAAATATGAAATATGGGGAGGTGTTCCGGCAAAATTTATTCGCTACCGTGTACTGGAGGAAAGCAAGCGTAAAGCATTGTCTGAACTGAAATGGTGGGACGATGAACCCGAACGTATTAAGGAGTTGCTTAGAAAATACCGGGAAACACTGAATGAAATTGAAAGGGAATTATAAAGGAATGATTATCTGATGAATAAAACAAAAGTTACCATTTTTACACCGACATATAACCGAGATAGGTATATAACGAATTTGTATAAGTCGCTTTGCTTACAGACGGTTCTTCCCTATGAATGGCTTATTGTAGATCAAGGAAATGATAAGACCAGAGACTTGGCAGAACAATTCATAAATGATGCTGTTTTTCCGGTCATTTACAAAAGGCTTGATGGTGAACGGGGGATTGGCAGAGCGCTTAACTTAATGATGGGGATTGCTCAAGGCGATCTTGTCATGAAAGTTGACGATGATGACACATTGACCCCTGATGCGATTGAGGCTGTAATAAAGATGGCATCAACGATAGAAGACAAAGAGAAATATGCAGGTGTCAGTGGACTCAGACAGTATCCTGACGGCAGAGCAATCGGCGGGGAGTGGAACCATGATACGGAATGGTTCGACTGCACAAATTTGGAACGCGGAAAGAATGGTCTGGACGGAGATAAGGCTGAGGCATATTATCTTGATGTTTTGAAAGAGTTTGGACCGATGCCTGCGTTTCAGGGTGAATATTTTACATGGGAGGGAATATTGTGGGATAGAATTGCCCATGCAGAGAGAAAAATAAGATGGTTTAATAAAAAAATATATTGCACCCAGTATCTGCCGGGTGGAGCCACTGATACACGTGTAGAGGAGAGAAAAAACAACTTCTTCACCTATACCGTGTTGGTTTCTGAAAGGATGAATTATTCTGAAATACCGTTTGCATCCAGATTAAAACAATGCTGTAGATATTTTGAATTGGCAAGAGAGAAAAAGATTCCATTTAGGAAACTGAAGCACTACTTTGTTAATTGCAAAAGCATTGCTCTTCTTGGCTGTTTTGGAAGCATTATTACGAAGTATATTCCTCAGAATAATCTGGAATACAGAAGTTAACAGGAAAGGCAAAAAGAGTTATGAAGATTATTACGTGTGCAAGTTACGGGGCGTCAGGATCGAGTGCATTGACTGATCTGGTGGCTGAATATTCAAATGTGAAAAGAATGACTGATGCAGAGTTCCGATTTTTGCATGACCCGGATGGTATATCAGATTTAGAGTTTCAATTGGTGGAATGCCACAATAGGCATAACGCCGGGAGAGCGTTAAAACGTTTTTGGAGACAGTGCCAATTTAATGGGGGTAATCGAATTCATAAGAGATATGAAAGATTCTTTGATGGAAAATATCTTGAGCTTTCAAAACAGTATGTGGATGCTCTTACAGACTTCACGTGTAAGGGGTGGTGGGACTTTGATCTTCTGGACAAAGGTGATAAAAGGGACTTTTATATGTACAGAAAGAAAATTGAGGACAGAATATTCAAGACTATACCACTCACACACAAGAGAGTGCTTGACAATGAGATAATGTTTTTTTCGCATCCGTCAGAGGAACAATTTCTTAGTGTCACTAGAAAATATGTACATGCGCTTATGGAAGCTGCAAATCTTGAAGGAAAAGAATACATAGAAGTCGACCAGATTGTCGGCTCACAAAATATTGACAGGTATTTACGCTACTTTTCCGACCCGATTGAAGTCTTTGTGGTTGATAGAGATCCGAGGGACATTTATGTATTAGAGAAAGTGTATTATCCGATTCACTATGGAAGTTATAATAATGACTCAGCTGAGGTGTTTTGCAAGAAATTTAAATACGTAAGAGAAAGCGGAGATCCGAAAAAATCAACATCTGAGCATATTCATTACCTACAGTTTGAGGATTTTCTTTTTGACTATGAAAGAGTAGTAAAAGAAATAGAGAATGCAACCGGTTTGAAAACGGAAAACCATACTAAGAAATTTCAATATCTTAATCCTCTAAAATCCGTCAATAATGTCCAGACATGGATTGAACAGCCAGGACTTTACGAAGATATTCGATATATTGAAAACGCTTTGAGTGAATATTTATACCCATTTGACAGACACTCACGTGATGAAGTTGTTGGTATACCGGTGGCTGACAAGACAAAATTTTGAGAGGTTTATAGGCATGATATATATTTTGTTGATACTTTGTTTCATATATGGAGGGGAGTGAACAGCCTAAAGAATTAGAAGAGAAATTTACAAAAGAAAAATTCTAACTTTCAGAGCGCTTCTTGCAATGCAAGTTGTGTTTGGGCATACATTTCCTGATAATGCTTATGGAATTACAATGTTGGATAAGTTGCTTCTGCCTTTTAATAATACTGGCTTTTTATGTACCTCAATGTTTTTTTCCTGTCAGGATATGGTGTGTACGAATCTGCAAAGAAAAAGGATAACTGGACCCATTCTTAAACAGCTTGTTCCTGTTCTGCGGACGCAAAGCCAACCGGCTGAAAGCACTCTATTGGGAAGGAGACGGATTCGTTCTCCTGTATAAACGGTTAGAGAACTCACGTTTTCAATGGCCCGGGAACCAGGATGAGGTGTGCAGCATCTCACAAAAAGAGTTCTGCCGGCTACTGGAAGGACTGGCAATAGACCAACCGGGAGCCATACAGAAAATCCAGCCCAAAACCGCATTATAAAGTGCCATGAATCCCCGTATTTACTGGATTGATTGGCACTTTTATATTTTAGCAAAATTTGACTGCAAACGTAGATTAGACGGGGATCATATATCTTCCTGCTGCCATGGGGAGTACTATATTATTGAGATGTAAAGTATATCCATCCCTGTAGTTTATAATTTCAGTTATTCGTATTACCATGCCCGTTTTTCAAATACACATCCCCCGTAAAACTTTTTCTATAGGAAATTTATTCGGAACATTGCCGCAGCCACATATATAATCCATGCTGACATTGTTATTCCATTCAGATACCTGACGTTGGTCCATTTTATAAACATAAACCGTTAAATCAGGAATTTGTGCAATGCGTTCTATGAGTTTTTCATCTCCATAGGGTGACATCCCAAAAATATCTAAAGATGATACCCCGTCTAGTTGTGTATAGAGTTCAGGTGGATCGAATGGAAATAGATATCCGGCAGGAAATAAAGTTTCCGAAGGATCATGTCCAACTCCGATAACTTCTTGTTTATCCAGTAATGGAGAAAATACAATATTATATCCATTAAATTCCACTGTGTTATAACTTAAGGATAGTTTCTTGACTTCTTTTACATACTCTGGCAGATTATATTCTTCTGAGGCGTATAAGAGTATCGGCCTTGTGTCATGCGGGATAGATAAAGGTATAAACTCTCCATGCAAATAGGAACAGGAATTTTGTGGCTCCCAAAATTCTGCATAGTTTAAGGTATATATATTTGTATAAGAATTTAAACAATTAATCTTTTTTGCGTCTAATTCTGGAACTTTTATAAAATGCGCATTATCATAAAAGATAGCATTGATAGCAGAGGTTTTAATTGCATTAAGCAGACGATATTCGTCATTATCAGATATTTGGTTAATCTGAGCATATATGTATTAATAAACTTCTGCAGCCAGTGTTTCTATACCCTGATCAGGAGCTTTAGTGAATAACGAGTTGCATAGTTCTGGGGTAAAAGCAACATGAAACAAGTAGTCATATAATGGGCGGCTATTTATTAGAATATTACGAAATCTAGTAGCTATATTATCAGTTCTTAGATCTTTTATTCCGAATTCTATATTGATCCCATTTCCTAACATTAAATTTTTATTATTTATAACTGTCATGTCCTTTATTAAAATTCATTATATAACCGGTTAGTTTGAATCAGCAATATGTCGTGTGGATGCTCCAAGTGACCGCTCCTATAACACCTTCCATTCTCTTTAAGTCGGATTTTTGAAAATAACAACTATTCGACAAACTGGAATCTATCACTTTTTGGATCATGCTCACTTGGCAAGACTAAATATGCAATGGAATATTTTCTAAAAATTGTAACTCAACTTGCGCAAATTTAACACCGTATTCAATCATCTCATTCCAAGTTTCGTTTTTTAATAATGAAACGACAAATACTTTATCTTTAAGAACAACTATTAATTTATCATTTGAAAAAGCGTGTATATACCATGTTGCTTTTACTTCGGCTGCCAAAAAGCTTGTTATTTCTTCAATTTCTTCATCTGGAACATGATACTCATTTGTGTGCCAGATAGGTTCTTGGTCACCCGGCACATTTTCTATTCTCTGTGAAAAGAAAAATGGCCTCAATTTATCAAGAACATTTTCAGTATTCACCACACTTTCTTCAATAACCCCCAATTTGAACATGCGGAAACCTCCTAATTATATAAATAATCTTCGTTACAAATTCCGATTTGTTGATGTGTTTTCACCAATTATTTTTCTTTATTTTAACATATAGAACAGTCTGTAGCAAGATTCGATGAGGTATTCTTCGCACCCTTTTAAATGTAAACTACCCCGGTTACCTGTCACCTGCTGTCATCCCTAAATAGCACTTAAATCGCACGAAACAGGTCTTATTTCGACTCGAACTATCATACCCTTACATCTTAGCACATGACTCTATAAAAGCAGTATTTGAACTGTATACGCGGTTAAAAGCAAGGCTGGAAGTTAATATATTGAATGCTTCTAGCCTGTTATTTATCCCATCAACGAGTACGCTTTTTTGCCTTATCGTAGCTTTTTTTGACTTCTGTATAACTGAGATTGTCAAAATGTCTAGCCGTTGCAATCATGTTTTCAAATTCTTCCAGAGAATCCCCAAATATCACAGTATCATCGATATGAATTACTGAATCATGGTTTTTACTGAAAAATGAGAATGTCTTTTTAAAATCTTCTTTAGTAGGATTCGTCGGATTGTCTTTTGTGTAAACTCGATTGTGAAAAATATCTATTCTCTCGTATTTTAAAATCAGCAAAGTTGTTTGTCTCCTTTTATATGGTAGGGTGTAGGCTTTCCATATAATAATAGGAAGCCAGACAGTAAGGAACAAGTATTTTTAGAAAAAGAACAAAATCTGATTGCTGTAGCTGCTAGAGAGAAATTTAACTGCCGACCATGGTGCGTAACACCGTTGCTTGTTTTGCTAAATTTCCAACTAGGACTTAGAATTGGTGAGTTAGTAGCTCTTAAATGGGAAGATATCAATGGTAATTATATTACGATTAGTAGAATGGAAACAACATCTTATAATGTAAGTGAAAATGGTGAGGTGATTCCTGATGGTTATAAAGTTGTTCCATATGTAAAGTCCGAAGCTGGTTATTGAAATGTTTATTTAAACAGGATAGCAAAAATGTTACTCCAGGAAATAAAAAAACTGATCTGAAGTATGAATATTATGATAATGGGTTCATCTTTATAGCAAGCCGATTAAAAACAAGAGGTACAAGCCGAACTTTTACTAAATATCTTGAATCTCTATGCAGTTATGCGGGGGGATTAATAAGAGCAATCATAAAATTAGAAAAACCTATATATCTTCTTTGTTTGATAGTGGGGTGAACATTAATACTATACGGGTACAAGCAGAACATGAAGATGAAAAAACATCTTAAAAAAATGATTATTTAAAAGTGTTATCAAAACATTTAGAACGAAAGCCCCAAAAACCTAGTAAAATCAAGGCTTTCAGGGCTCGAAAGAGTAGCGGAAGGGAGATTTGAACTCTCGACACCACGGGTATGAACCGTGTGCTCTAGCCAACTGAGCTATTCCGCCATATGAAATTGTTTGATAAATAAGTAGTTTATTTATCAGTGGGACCTACAGGGCTCGAACCTGTGACCCTCTGCTTGTAAGGCAGATGCTCTCCCAGCTGAGCTAAGATCCCATGCTTGTCTCGGAACTTTTTGTTTCTGTGTTCCCGACTGCTTTGCTAGTATAATATGAATTGTGTAAATTGTCAACACTTTTTTGGAAATATTTTTAAGAAAATTTTATTATTCATTTTATATGATTTATGATATACTTAAGATTAGCAAATGGTGGAGGGATTCCATGTACTATTTTATCATAAACCCAAACGCGCGGTGCGGGCGGGGGAAGAACGTATGGAAAAAACTGGAAAGGATGCTGGAGCGTGAGAACGCCCAGTATCAGGCGTATATAACTGAGAAGCCGGGAGATGCGAAGGTTTTTGCCAGAAAGCTGACAGAAGGGTGCAGGGAACCGCACGTGATCGTTGCAGTCGGCGGGGATGGCACTGTCAACGAGATTTTGGATGGTCTTTCTTTCTGCAGCCCTGTTACCTTAGGTTATATTCCTGCCGGTTCAGGCAATGATTTAGCAAGAAGCTTGAAATTGCCGAGAAAACCGGGACGCTGTCTGAAGAAGATTCTGTCTCCAAAGTACCATAAGCAGTTGGATTACGGAGTGCTTACATATGGCGGAGATGAGATTTCCTGCAGAAGATTTATAGTCAGCGCAGGAATTGGCATGGATGCGGCGGTTTGCCATAACATTCTTTATTCCAGGACAAAGGGATTTTTAAATAAGCTTCATATAGGAAAGCTTACCTATCTTTTGATCGGTATCAAACAGCTCCTTCTTGCAAAGCCTGCGAAGGGTTATTTGCTGTTGGATGGAGTTCAGAAGGTGGAGTTTAATCATGCCTATTTTATTTCCGCACATATTCACCCATATGAAGGCGGCGGTTTCAAATTTGCGCCGGATGCCAGCTATGACGATGGAAAACTTTCCATTTGTGTAATGAATAACAGAAAAAAGAGAAAACTAATACCGGTGCTTTTAAACTCCATGTTTGGAAGGCAGTCCCATAATAAGGGAACCCGGTTTTATACATGCGGGGAGGCCATGGTTCATGTGGATAAGCCGATGGCGGTTCATGTGGATGGAGAGAGCTGTTTCTGTCAGAATGACATACAGCTGCGATGTATCAAAAAGGCGGTCCGCATGATTGTTTAATAATAAGAAATGCAGTCAGAATTGTATTTCAGTTAAATGATAGAGATTTCAGAAAGGATATAAGACATCATATGAGAATCGGACAGGGATACGATGTACACAAATTGACGGACGGAAGGGATTTGATTCTCGGAGGAGTAAAGGTTCCCTATGAAAAAGGACTTTTAGGCCATTCTGACGCGGACGTGTTAGTTCACGCGGTGATGGACGCCCTGCTCGGCGCGGCGGCGCTGGGGGATATCGGGGAACATTTTCCGGATACGGATCCGGCTTATAAGGGAATATCCAGCGTGGAACTTTTAAAGCGCGTCGGAACGCTTCTGGAAGAGAAGGGGTACGTGATTGAGAACATCGATGCGACAATCATCGCTCAAAGGCCCAAACTTAAGGATTACAGACCGCAGATGGCGGAGAATATCGCTGCCGCCCTTGGAATACCTGCAGACCGTGTCAGCGTAAAGGCAACGACCGAGGAAGGTCTGGGCTTTACGGGCAGCGGGGATGGAATTTCAGCACAGGCAATTACCTTATTGACGACAGTGGGGGATTACTGTTATGATGATAAAATCATGGACAGCGGCTGTCAGGGCTGTAGTGGTGGCTGCTGCGGGAAATAATCAAACAGGAGGGAACTATGAAAATTTTTAATACATTGACGAGACAGAAGGAAGAATTTGTGCCGCTGGAACCGGGAAAGGTCAAGATGTATGTCTGCGGACCGACGGTATACAACTTCATTCATATAGGAAATGCAAGGCCGATGATCGTGTTTGACACGGTCAGACGGTATTTTGAATACAAGGGCTACGAGGTGAATTTTGTTTCCAACTTTACCGATGTGGACGATAAGATCATTAAGAAGGCCATTGAAGAGGGTGTGGATGCCGATACCATTTCCAAGCGTTATATCGAAGAATGCAAGAAGGACATGGAAGGGCTGAACGTGAAGCCGGCCACGAAGAATCCGCTCGCTACAGAGGAAATCTGCGGGATGCTGGATATGATCGGCAATCTGATCGAGAGCGGCCATGCTTACGTGGCGGCCGACGGAACCGTTTATTTCCGTACAAAATCATTTGACGGCTATGGAAAGCTGTCCCATAAGAATATCGAGGATCTGCAGTCCGGCTTCCGTGAGATCAAGGTGACGGGAGAGGAAGGCAAGGAGGATCCGACGGATTTTGTTCTCTGGAAGCCCAAAAAAGAAGGGGAACCTTACTGGGAGTCTCCATGGTGTGAGGGACGTCCTGGCTGGCATATCGAGTGTTCCGTCATGTCTAAGAAGTATTTGGGCGACCAGATCGATATCCATGCGGGCGGAGAGGACCTTGTCTTCCCGCATCATGAGAATGAGATTGCTCAGAGCGAGTCGGCTAACGGCAAAGAGTTTGCAAAATACTGGATGCACAATGCATTTTTAAATATTGATAACAGGAAGATGTCGAAATCCCTGGGCAATTTCTTTACTGTCAGGGAGATCAGCGAGAAGTATGATTTATCGGTGCTTCGTTTCTTTATGCTGAGCGCTCACTACAGAAGCCCGCTGAATTTCAGCGCGGAGCTGATGGAGTCTTCCAAGAATGGATTAGAGCGAATTCTGACTGCGGTTCAAAAGCTTAAGGATCTGGAGAGCAGCGCGGCAGGCGATTCGTTTAAAGAAGGCGAGAGCAGGGAAGCTGTTGACGAGCTGGTTGCAAAGTATGAGGCAGCCATGGATGACGATTTTAACACCGCAGATGGTATTTCTGCTGTCTTTGAACTCGTCAAGCTGAGCAATTCCACAGCAGGGCCAGACAGTTCCAGGGCTTACGTAGTATATTTGAAAGAGACCATCGAAAAGCTGTGCGACGTGCTGGGCATTGTCACCGAGAAAAAGGAAGAGATACTGGATTCTGAGATCGAAGAGATGATCGCAGCGAGACAGCAGGCGAGAAAGGATAAGAATTTCGCGCTGGCCGATGAGATTCGCGGACAGCTTCTTTTAAAGGGAATCGTTCTGGAAGACACCAGAGAAGGTGTAAAATGGAAGAGGGCGTAAGAGAAGAGGTAGGATTCCAGACCTTTTGCAATGAGGCACTGAGGCTGAAGGAGATGGATCCGAGGACGTATTCTCCGCTGGCGCTGGCCTATATCGGAGATGCCGTCTATGAACTGATTGTCCGCACCATGGTGATCAATCATGGCAGCATACAGGTGAATAAGATGCATAAGAAGAGTGCGTCGCTGGTCAATGCAGGCACTCAGGCAGAGATGATACGGCTCATTTTGGAAGAGCTTACCGAAGAGGAGACGGCGGTCTACAAACGCGGACGCAACGCCAAGTCGGTGACGACGGCGAAGCATGCGACCGTGGTGGACTACAGAACGGCTACGGGCTTTGAGGCGCTTTGCGGCTACCTCTATCTGACAGGCCGTCTGGATCGGCTGGTCACACTGATCAGCCATGGATTTGAGAAAATAGGAGAACTGGAATGACGGAAGAATTTACAATAGAAGGAAGAAACGCCGTGCTGGAGGCATACCGCGCGGGAAAGACCATCGATAAGCTTTATGTGCAGGATGGCGTAAAGGACGGTCCTATCCAGTCCATTATAAGAGAGGCAAAGAAGCAGGATACGATCGTGAATTTCGTTTCCAGGGAACGTTTGAATCAGATGTCGGAGGAAGGCCATCACCAGGGAGTGATCGCACATGCTGCGGCTTATGAATATGCTGAAGTAGAAGATATCTTGAAGGCGGCTGAGGAAAAAGGGGAACCACCGTTTATTTTCCTGCTGGATGGAATTGAGGATCCCCATAATCTGGGCGCGATCATCCGTACGGCCAACTTAGCGGGAGCCCATGGAGTGATTATTCCGAAAAGGCGCGCTTCCGGCCTTACGGCGGTAGTGGCAAAGACCTCGGCGGGAGCCCTCAACTATACGCCGGTGGCGAAGGTGACAAACCTGGCGGCTACGATTGAAGAATTGAAGGAAAAGGGACTTTGGTTCGTCTGTGCGGATATGAACGGCGAACTGATGTACCGGCTGAATTTAAAAGGGCCTGTCGGTCTGGTGATCGGCGGCGAAGGAGACGGCGTGGGAAGACTCGTCAGGGAAAAATGCGACATGGTTGCATCGATTCCCATGAAGGGCGATATCGACTCGCTGAACGCTTCCGTGGCCGCGGGTGTGCTCGCTTACGAGATCGTCAGACAGCGTCTGGGCTAGTGCCGCCCGGCACCAGGGCCTGTTTCTATGTGAGATGGAGATGAGGAAAGATGAAGAAGAATAGAATTGTGGTTCTGACCGCCTGCACGGCGCTTATGGTGTCGGTGAGCGGCTGCCAGAGCCAGAAGGCATCTGTGGCTGAATCGCAGACGATTGCCGCAGAGAGTACGGCTGCGCTGGCAGAAGAACCGGAGAGCCTGGCTGTCGTGACTGTCGAAGAGGAAGCGGTTCCGCTGTATTCAAAGCCCGCGGGGAGCAACGTGAGAACACCGCAGGCTTCCGGTACGACGACTTACAGCAATAACTCTGTGACACTGGATGCGTCCAATCTGTCCCAGGGCTATGTGATGGTGCAGTATACGGGAGGCTCTTCCAAGATTAAGGTTCAGGTGATCAAGAGCGGCGGAGAGACGTATACGTATGATTTAAACGCCAGATCTGCCTATGAGGTATTCCCGATGTCGGAAGGCAACGGCAGCTATACGGTGAGAGTGCTGGAACAGGTACAGGGCAACCAGTATGCGGTGAAGTTCAGCCAGGATCTGTCCGTATCTCTTGCGGACCAGTTTGCACCGTTCTTATATCCAAATCAGTATGTGAATTTTACTGCGGACAGCAGCGTAGTAAAGAAGGGCGCAGAGGTGGCCGCGTCTTCTGCGGATGCGCTGGAGGTTGTCTCGTCCGTTTACAATTATGTGGTCACCAACATTACATATGATACGGCAAAAGCCAACTCCGTTCAGTCCGGATATCTTCCGAACTGCGATTCTATCCTGTCTCAGAAAAAGGGAATTTGCTTTGATTACGCCGCGGTTATGACGGCGATGCTGCGTTCCCAGAATATTCCGACCAAGCTGGTGGTGGGATATACGGGCAGTCTGTATCACGCATGGATTAATGTTTATATCGAGGGCCAGGGCTGGGTGGACAATATCATCTACTTTGACGGCCAAGACTGGAAACTGATGGACCCGACATTCGCCTCCTCCGGCAAGGGAGATCCGGCGATTGAAGAGTATATCAAGAACAGCTCGAATTATAAAGCAAAATACTCTTATTAAAATTTCATATCATAAAGGAGAAGCGATACATGGCGAAGGAATTGAAAAAACATTATTCCGCCCGGGAGCTTTCGGCTTTCTGTCTTCAGATATCTCTTCTGCTTCGCGCGGCAATCCCTCTTGACGAGGGATTGTCTGTTATGGCGGAGGATGCGGCAGATGAAGAGGAGAAAAAGATTCTGTTACATATGTCTGAGGAAGTGGAGCTGGGAAGCCCGTTTTCTGTCGTTCTGGAGCAGGTGGGAAGTTATCCGTCCTACGTGATCCGGATGGCGAAGCTGGGCGAGGAAACAGGAACCCTGGATCAGATGATGGCGTCTCTTTCAGAGTACTATGAAAAAGAATACATTCTGATGAAAAGCATCAAAAACGCGGTGACGTATCCGGTCATCATGATTTTTATGCTTTTGGTTGTCCTGTTCGTTCTGTTTACGAAGGTAATGCCTATTTTTGAAAGTGTTTATGAGCAGCTGGGAGCGCGTCTCAGCCCTGTATCCATGGCGGCGACGAGACTGGGGGGCATATTCAGCGGAGTGGCTCTTATTGCAGGGGTTCTTCTGGCCGCGGCGGCTTTCGTTATCTGGCTCATGGGAAGAGGCGGCAAAAAGATACAGGCGGCCGAACGTATGATGGACCGGTTTAAGCGAAAGAGCCGGATCGCGCTGGCGGTGGCGAATCGCAGATTTACTTCTGTACTGGCGCTGACGCTTCACAGCGGTCTGGAGCTGGAAAAGGGCATGGAGCTGGCAGCTGAGCTGGTGGAAAATCCTGCGGTAGAGGAAAAGATCAAGGCCTGCGGCGAGGAATTGGAGACAGGAACCGATTATTACAGCGCCATGAAGAACACCGGTCTCTTTGGCGGATTCCATGTTCAGATGATCAAGGTGGGCGTCAGAAGCGGCCGCCTGGATGAGGTGATGGAGGAGATATCCAGAAGCTGCGAAGAGGAAGCAGATACGGCGCTGGACAACATGGTGAATCGGCTTGAACCGACGATGGTAGCCGTTCTCGCTGTGGCTGTCGGTCTGATTCTTCTCTCTGTCATGCTGCCGTTAGTCGGTGTGCTTTCAGCCATTGGATAAGAGGTGAGCCGATGAAAAGATGGAAACAGACAGGGAAGGAAATTTATGGCTACGTCCTGTCCGTACTGGTATTTCTGTGCGTGCTGGCGCTTTTTGTAACGGGAATCATGTCCTTTTCAAAGAAGGCCGATGCGAGAGGTGCGGATACGCTGCGGGATGCCATACGGAGAGCTTCCGTGCAGTGCTACGCCATTGAAGGCAGATATCCGCCCAGTGTGGATTATCTGGAGGAAAATTACGGGATTTTGATTGACCGGGATAAGTATGATGTGTTTTACAGCGGATTCGCGTCCAACTTCATGCCGGATATTACGGTCAATCTTCACGAATAATAGCTGGGAGGTGCGCGGATGGGCCGCAGAAATGATCATAAGGGACAGCTGGTGAATACGTTGTTTACCATGCTTCTGTTCCTCGTATTTGTGCTCTGTGCGCTGTTTGCGGTTTTGATCGGAGGAAAGGTCTACGAGAATATCAATGCCAGGACGGAGTCGACCTACCGCGGCGATGTGGCTCTGAGCTATATTGCCAACAAGGTAAGGCAGGGCGACGAGGACGGAATGGTGGGACTGACCGAGATGGATGGAATCACAGTCCTTCAGTTGAAGCAGGAGATAAACGGTTCTGAATACGTGACTTATATCTACTATAGGGATGGAAAGCTTTGGGAACTGTTCACCGATACGGAGAGCGGTCTGGGCGTAAATGACGGCTATGAGATTCTGGAGTGTGACGAAGTGGCCATGTCCATGGACGGGGAACTGCTTTCCGTCTCAACCAGTGGCGATGGAGGCGGCCGGATCTGGCTGTCTTTAAGAAGCGGAGGATGAAAGGATGAGCAGGAAACAGCATTCGGGTATATTTATGATGGAGATGATCATGGTGGTCTTCTTCTTTATTCTCTGCTCCAGCGTCTGCATCCTGGTCTTCGTGAAAGGGGACCGGATGAGCCGGGACGCCGCAGATTTGAACCAGTCGGTACTGATTGCCCAGAGCGTGGCCGAGGTATGGAAGCTGGAGGGACCGGAGGGACTGAAACAGCGTTTCGGCGCCAGTGTCTCTACACAGGAAGATGCCTCTGGAGCAGACGGCGATGACGCCTTCAAAACAGATGGTGATGAAGCCTCCGGGAACCGGTACGTGATGGAATTTGATAAAAATGGAAACCTTGCGGAAGACATTCCAGAGGGCGGCGGAGACGGAAGCGTGAGTGGGAAGATCTACACAGCAGTGCTTTCGGTGGACGAAGCGGAGAGCTCGGCGGAGATAACCGTCAGCCGTGAGAAAAACAGCGTCTACACGCTCTCTGCAAGCCGCCACGAGAGAGAGCAGGGGTGACAGGAGGAAACAGATGGCTAAGCAGGAGAGCGGATTTAAGGCGAATATTGGAAGTTCTTCTCTGATACTCATTTTTATCGTCATGTGTCTCGTCACATTTGGTATGCTGTCCCTGACCTCCGCAAAGAGTGATTTAAGCCTTGCAAACAGAAATGCGGACGCGGTTACGGAGTATTACAGGGCCGATACGGAAGGCGAGGCATTCTACCGTATGGTGGCAGAGGAAGTGAAGACAGCCTGTGCCAATGCTGCAGGGCATGAAGAGCGCCTTGCACTGCTTGAGAAGGCGCTGGGAGAATACTACAGAGACGGCGCGGCGGTGACGGAAGTGGCCATGGAACGTGCGCAGGCGCTTCATATTGAGCTGGAACCGGATTTGGACGGGGAAGGCTCGGTTCGTGTGGCGAAATGGAACGTGATACAGACGGAAGATTACGAAATAGATGATTCCATGCCGGTATGGGGCGGAACGGTTGATACAGAACAGAAATAGTCCGTTTGCGGATTCTGGCGGGAAAGAAAGACAGGGAGATTTGCAGGTATGAAGGTAATTGATTTGTTGAGTTCGGCTGTGGAACAGAATGCGTCGGATATCTTTCTGGTACCCGGCATGCCGTTCTCTTATAAGCTGGGCAGCAGAATTGTCTGCCAGAACGAGGAGAAGCTGTTTCCTGCTCAGATGGAGACGCTGATAACAGAACTTTATGAACTGGCGGGGAACCGCAGTATGGAGAAGGTGAGAGAGCATGGAGACGACGATTTCTCCTTCGCCCTTCCCGGTGTGTCGAGATTCCGCTCCAGTGTGTTCCGGCAGAGGGGATCGTTAGCCGCCGTTATCCGGGTGGTTACGTTCGATCTGCCCGATTATGAGACGCTTCACATACCACAGAATATCATCGATATCGCCCAGCTGACCAAGGGCTTCGTTCTGGTCACGGGACCGGCCGGCAGCGGTAAGAGCACGACACTGGCGTGTATCATTGACAAGATCAATCATACGAGAAACGCCCACGTCATTACGCTGGAGGACCCGATCGAGTATCTGCACCGTCATAAGAAGAGCGTGGTAACCCAGAGAGAGATCGTGACGGACACGGACAGCTACGTCTCCGGACTCCGGGCAGCCCTTCGTCAGGCGCCGGATGTCATTCTGGTAGGTGAGATGCGTGATTATGAGACAATCCAGATCGCCATGACGGCGGCTGAGACGGGCCATCTCGTTATCTCTACGCTTCATACGGTCGGGGCGGCCAATACCATAGACCGTATCATCGATAATTTCCCCCCGAATCAGCAGCAGCAGATCCGGATGCAGATCTCCATGGTTATGCAGGCGGTTGTGTCCCAGCAGCTGATTCCCACGGTGGATGGCGGCGTTTATCCGGCCTTTGAGATTATGTTTTTCAACAATGCAATCCGGAACATGATCCGCGAGTCCAAGACGCACCAGATCGACAGTGTGATCGCCACGGGACAGTCGGAAGGAATGGTATCCATGGACACCAGCCTTTTAAACCTCTATAAGAAGGGGATGATTACAAAAGAAAGCGCTGTGATCTACAGCAGCAATGGTGAACTGATGGCGAAAAAAATCGAGCGTCAGGGTTAAGGATAAAGCATATTTTTCCCATAACCAGTTATACTATCCGTAAGACAAGACAGGAGAGTGAACTGATTATGAGAACGGATAAGAGAAAAGTGGCGCTCATCGGCACCGGCATGGTGGGGATGAGCTATGCATATTCCATGCTGAATCAGAATATCTGTAATGAACTGGTTCTGATTGACATCAACAGAAAAAGGGCAGAAGGCGAGGCGATGGATTTAAACCATGGACTTGCCTTTTCTGCGTCCAACATGAAGATTTACGCCGGGGAATATAAGGATACATCAGACGCGGATATCGCCGTTATCTGCGCCGGTGTGGCCCAGAAGCCGGGGGAGAGCAGGCTAAACCTGCTAAAACGGAATGCAGCGGTATTTAAATCGATTGTAGACCCGATTACGGAGTCGGGTTTTAACGGAATATTCTTAGTGGCAACAAATCCGGTGGATATCATGACCCGGATCACGTACTCGCTTTCCGGCTTCAATCCGCGGAGAGTACTGGGCAGCGGAACCGCTTTGGATACCGCCAGGCTGCGTTATCTTCTGGGAGAATCCCTTTCCGTGGATCCGCGTAATGTCCACGCCTATGTGATGGGAGAGCACGGAGACAGCGAATTTGTTCCGTGGAGTCAGGCGATGATCGCCACGAAACCAATCCTTTCCCTTTGTGATGAACAGGGGGAAGGCGGGATGGAGGTCATCTGCGGGGACGAGTTAAAACGGATCGAGGAGGACGTGCGCGGGGCTGCATACCAGATTATTGAGGCGAAGAGCGCCACATACTATGGAATCGGTATGGCGCTGTCCAGGATCACGAGAGCGATTCTGGGAGATGAAAACAGTGTTTTGACTGTATCCGCCATGCTGCGCGGAGAGTATGGGCAGAACGACGTATATGCCGGCGTTCCCTGTATTATCAACAAAAACGGCATTTTCCGGGTACTTCCACTGGATTTGAACGAAGAGGAAAAGAAGCGTCTGGGCGAGTCCTGTGACACGCTCCGGGCCAGCTTCGATGAACTGGAAAAAGAATAAATAAAGGTAAAACGGAAAAAGAAATAGAAGGACCAGCCGTCCGTTTGAGCGGCTAGTCCTTTTTCTCTTCTTCCGCGGCCTCGGATTCTTTGGTCTCTTTGGCGTTTAAATCTTCCTCATCGCTCACATACTCCAGAATTGCACTGATATCACAGTCCAGATACTCGCAGACTCTTGCCATCAGGGCCAGGTCGACGCGGGAGACCTTGTTGTTGCAGTAATTGTTCAGCTGAGTCCGCTGGACTTCGCAGTGATAACAGACTTTGTTTTTGCTTTTGCCTTTTTCAAAGATTAAATCAGCCAGCTTGATATTAATATGCCCCATAAAATGCCTCCTTCCGTATAGTGATATTATATGTAAATATATCTAAGAAGATAAGATGTATCTAAATAGATATATTTTAATAGATATATTTATACAGATGTATTAAAATACAGGTATAAGAAGATATAAAAAAGAAAGGAAGAACCGAATGAAGAGATTTTCCTGTTTTGCAGCCGCGGTTATTCTGATGGTGACACTATACAGAATGATACCACATTATGAGATATTAGCCCAGTACAGTTTCAGCTCTCCCGGCAGCAGGGAGACGACGATTCTGGCAGTCAGCCACACTGTCGGACCAGCGCTTTACATATCAGGAGAAAATATCTTAAGACTGCACAGGAAACTGAATTACGATGTTCCTTCCAACCGGGTGATTCTGATGCTTTACGGAAAGAAAAGCGATGTGGAGAAGGGGAAATGCAGTATAATTATGATTTATGAGGGTGAGGATGGCAGCAGGGAAGAAGATGCCGGCATTGTGCTGATAAAATGATCGCAGGCGAAGAAAGGAAGAGTGCCGGAAATTGTCCTTTTCCGGCACTCTGTGTTTGTTATGGAGACGTTATGGAACAATTCTGCATCCAGTGAGCTTTAAGTACTGCCCGTCGCTTACGGTGATATACTTCGAACCTTCAAAATTATCATTTGAGATAATCGAGTCCAGTACGTGGTAACTGTCCTTAGATATCTCGACATAGCCAAATCCGATAACGGAATCCTCATCTACCTCAATTTTATATTCGCCTGCCGGAATATGCACGCCGACCTTAAACATACCGTCGCTGCTGGTATCCGGACTGCCTGCCTCGTCGATCGGAACGGCATAGCACCCGGTCATCTTAAAATACTGTCCATCGGAGATGGTGACGATGGAATTGGTGGAAATATTCTCGTTGGCAATGATGGAGTCAAGGGTTCCGCTGCTGTCCTTTGCGGTCTCTATGTAACCCATGAAGGAGTCACAGTACACGACGTACTCCCCTGCGGGAATGTCGCTTCCTACTTTGTAGGTGCTGGCTTTATACCTGGTTTTCGCCGGTTCAGAGGTTTCGGCAGACGTGGTATCTGCGGACGCAGTCACTTCGGCGCTGGCCTCTTCGGGACCGGTTTCATCCAGGGTATTGGCGTTTTCTCCGTTTTCCGCAAGGACTGTGTTCTTTTCCTTTGTACCGGCTGGTTTACTCATGGATATTTCCGCGCCCGGCGGTACGGGGTGTGAAGTCTGCGAACCGGCATTGGAGAGTCCGAAAATAAAAACGATTACATAGAAAAGAGTAATAATGATTCTGGCCGGCTTATTTAATTTTTTGTATTTCCACATCAGAAAAAGGCCGATTGGGAAACAGCAGAACAGCAGCATCAGTACAATAAACCAGGTTTTGGAATAGAATGGTTCTTTTACCGGCACGGAGACGGGGGAATTGTCCACCGGTACTCCGTTAATACTTGTCTGGTGAGCCGGTGTTTCCGGTATTGTTTCGGCCGGTTCCCCACAGTTCGGACAGAATTTTCCATCAAATTCTGTCCCGCATTTTCGACAAAACATTTTTATGCCCTCCCTACATTTTGAATTTTTTGCCACAGTTTAAGCATGTGACCTGAACTTTTTTTGCACCCAGATTACCGGCTACCAAACCCAGCGGCCCGACAAGCGCAGCGCCCACAACCGCTTTTCCGATACCGAAGCCTTTCTTATTGCCTGACAGCGAAGTGGAGCCGCATCTGGGGCATTTCGCCATGGAATCGTATTGCTGCTGCTGGATTTTTAACTGTTCCTGCTGAGCCTGCAGGGCCATGGCCTGCATCTTTACCTGAGCCTGCTGCAACTGTAAGTCATTCTGGGTCTTTACCTGTTCCAGTGCGGTTTCGGACAGCGGTGCACGGCAATTGGTACAGAAGTTGGCGCCGCTGGAATTGACGGAACCGCAGCCTGGACAAATAACTGAATCCGCAGGCAGCACCTGCTCCTCCGTTGGTTCGAGACGTTTTCCACAGGCAGAACAGAAGGCACTGTCATCGGAGATGGCGGCATTACAATGTGGACAAATCATAAAAAATCCCCCCTTTTGTTTTTTTATTAAAACGCCAGTGGCTGTTTTAATTCTTGTGTACGGAATATACAGAATATTTATTTATAATAACTATACAACGTTTTTAGTGTAATACGGCTGGAATATACTGGGAATAGGACAGTGCTGTAAGGTACATGATGGCTTATGATCAGCCGCGGCAGCAGCACATAAATCCATCGATTCACACTATTCTTACTTGTCCCATATAATATTGTGTAGTGCAATATTAAAGGAGATAAATGATTATGAGTTGTGAAACTTTTAAATGCAGATGTAGATGCAGATGTTATGAAAAATGTGAGCCTAAGCGTGAATGCGAATGCAGACATGAATGTGAGCCAAGACGGGAATGTGAGTGCAGGCGTGAATGCGAACCAAAACGCGAGTGCGAGTGCAAGCCCAGACATGAGTGCAAACCGGAGTGTGAATATGAGCCAAGGCGCGAATATGAATGTGAATGCGAACATGAACACGAGCAGGATCAGGGCAAAAACTGTGAATGGTTCGAAAAAGTATTAAGAGAATTTTACTGGAGCGGCTTCCATGACGGCTGTAAAAAATGTGGACGTAAAGAAAATGAATGTGGATATGAAGGGTACGAAGAGTATAAAAAATAGTTTTTGAAAAGCGCAGGTTTTGATATTCAGGACTGTTTTAAAAAGATTTAGTCATTTTCCTGTGATGGAATTATGAAATATTTTAAGGGATATTAAAATAAATGCTTATAGAAATGCTTGAAGGAATACTTTAAGAAGTACTTTAAGAATTACTTTAAGAATTGCTTAAAGAAATGAGTAAAGAAGAGAATAATAGAAACATATGGATAAAAATGATAGAGGCGGTCTGTACAGGCCGCCTTATAATTTTGAAAAGGTATGATCTGTCCGTTTTAAACCTGAATGATCTGTTTCGGATATTATTTCTCGTACGGTGAATAGCTAATTCAGCAGTGCATGGCGCCTATGCAAGAGCTGGTATGCATTTAGTGAATGGTATGCTGCAATGAAGAATGAATCTCTCTCTCGGAAATTTTAGTGAGAAATGGGGAGAACGATGAATAGAGAGAGATGGAGCGCATAAATTATATTATTTTAACCATCATATCTTAGCTTGTTTTATTTTATTGTGTTGCCGGTCACATTCTCTTTAAGTGAAAGCTTCGTAATAGTATATCCCTCAAGGCTGGCCAGGCGGCACAGCATTTCCACAAGGTTTAATACCTTTTGTTCTCTCTTCGCATCATCGTTAATCTTCTGCATATAAAATCCTCCTTAAAGTACGCCCCACCCTAAGCTAACTATATAATAAGGCGGAGCTGTTGGAGAAAAAAAGGCAGTCTCAATTCGCTGCCTGCTAAAAGAAACGCTTATTTACTTTACTTAAAAAGAGGAGTGCAGTGCCATGTCCGGCAGTTGGAAAGAAAAGATAAATAGAAAAAAACCCTTGAATAATCAAGGGTTTTAACCAGCTGATGACGGGACTCGGACCCGTGACCTCCTCACTACCAATGAGGTGCGCTACCACCTGTGCCACATCAGCGTTGTGTTTTAGCTCGTCAAGCGAACCTCATATATAGTAGCATGAGAATTTATATTTGTCAACAGGAAAATTATAAAATTTTTTAACTATATGACTGATTTATGATAATGTCCTTATATACCACACGTAATTATGTCCCAGCCTAATGCATGATGTGGTATACTTATCCCTCATGACTATAAGA
>NZ_QJKD01000030.1 GCF_003201875.1 Hungatella effluvii | reverse complement strand
CCTTTGTGTGTATTTTGGTCGTGCTTAATACTTTATCACAAAATGGTGCCCTCTTTTTATTTATTTCTATCATCCGAGAAAAATTTTACACTAGCCTTCGCCAGCGCATTCTCCACGGTGTAAACCGCGTTAAAATAGGTAAAATCCAGTTCCCCGGCCTGATTGCTTTTCTTCGCTTTGTATAAAATGTGCTTCTTTTCAGCCGGGCCATGGAAGACGATCTCTCGTTCCCGTTTTGTAAGCTCTGAAAAAGGGACATCTGTGCGGACACCCATCGCCCTGCATACCTCCGTCATCAAAGACCACATTAAAGAATTCCAGGGCGCGACGGCCCCATCGTCTATGGAAATGGATTCATCCGGAACCAGCACGGCCTCATTCACAGTTCTCACGATGGCTGTCCCACCGCAGTTTTTGCAGGCTCCCTGGCTGTTGAAATAAAAGCTCTCGGCGCTGGGACCGTCAAATGCCGCCCCGCATTCCGGACAGCGAAGCGGTTTTCCGATGGCTGTGTTCACCGTCGGCTGAAGCAAATGACCATTGGGACACCGATGGCTTCCCAGCCTGGAAAACATGAGCCGGAGAGAATTCAAAAGCTCCGTAGAGGTACCGAAGGTGCTTCGTACCCCCGGTACGGCGGGACGCTGATGGAGCGCCAGAGCAGCCGGAACATACTCGATGCTGTCGATCCTGGCCTCCGCCGCCTGTGTCATCCACCTCCGGGTATACGTGGACAGCGCCTCCAGATAACGGCGGGACCCCTCCGCGTACAACACGCCCAAAGCCAGCGACGACTTGCCGGATCCAGACACACCGGCGATCCCCACCAGCTTCCCCAGCGGAATATCCAGGTCTATATTTTTTAGATTGTGAACACGGGCACCCCGTATCTCAATGTGATCAGGCATAGAATTCACTCCTTGATAGATTTTCAATTATTATAGCACAGGAAAGCGGGCGATTCTATATGGCTCAGTCAGCTCCGGCAATATTTTTTATTTATTCTATTTTATTTTTCCAGCCGCACTACGTTCCAGCTATGTCTCCCCAGCACTGAAGTAAATATACCATTTTCCACTCTGGAAGCAGCAGAATGCACCGGTTTTACTGTATCAGGTGCCAGCTCCGTATTCTCCGCCTTCAGATCATCATGAGTCAGCACGAGATGTTCTTTTACCTGGTATCCCTCAAACTGGCGTAAATCGCACTCAATTTCTGCATCTTCCTCTAAATCTTTGTTTACTGCAAAAATTGTAAGTGCATCCGCCTCCTGATCCCAGATGCAGACACTATCCAGGATGGATACCTCTCCATAGTTCCGGCTTTCATAGAAAGGGGCCTTAATCTGAGTCAGCAGCACAGTCCCTTTCCCGTAAATGCTGGCATGCATATATGGATAAAAGATCGTCTGCCTCCAGGCCCCTGTGTCCGATGTCATGATAGGCGCGATGACATTCACCAGCTGAGCCATGCACGCAATTTTGATTCTGTCCGCATGCCTCAAAAGGGTAATCAGCATGCTTCCCACTAAGAGGGCATCTTCAAAATTATATACATCTTCAAGCTGATGAGGCGCTTTGTCCCATGGTTTGATCTTTTTATCCTGTTCATTGCTGTGGTACCATACATTCCATTCGTCAAAAGATAAGTGAATGCTCTTCTTTGCATGTTTTTTTGCCTTCACCGCGTCACAGAGGGATACCACTCCAGTGATAAACTCATCCATAACCTTCGAACTGGCAAGGAAATCCGGCGTGTTATTGCTGTGATTTTCAAAATATTGATGCAGAGAAAGATAATCCACCTCTTCATAGCACTCATCCAGAACCTGATATTCCCAGTCTCCGAATGTAGGCATAGCCAGGCCGGAGCTGCCGCAGGCTATAGTCTCGATACCTGGATCCAGCCATTTCATCAGCCTGGAAGTCTCTGAAGCGATCCTTCCATACTCTCCCGCTGTTTTGTGACCCATCTGCCATTTTCCATCCATTTCATTGCCCAGACACCATACCTTGATGTTATGCGGCTCTGCATAGCCGTGAGCCCTGCGGAGATCGCTGTAATAAGTACCGCCTTCAAAATTACAGTATTCCAGCAGATTCTTCGCATCCTCCGGCCCTCTTGTGCCAAGATTGACGGCCATCATCATATCGCTTCCTGCTTTTTTTGACCAGTCTGCAAACTCATTTAAACCGAATTCATTCGTCTCGATCACCTTCCAGGCCAGCTCTGTCCTTGCCGGCCGCTGTGCTTTCGGCCCTACACTGTCCTCCCAGTGAAACCCTGATACAAAGTTTCCGCCTGGATAACGCACAATGGGCACTCTAAGCTCCTTTACCAGCTCCAGGGTATCCTTACGAAAGCCTTGCGCATCGGAATTTACATTTCCTTCCTGATAGATTCCCCCATATACAGCCCGCCCCAGCTGCTCAAGGAACGAACCGTATATTCTTTTGTCAACCTCCCCCGTTAAAAAATAACGGTCAATGATAATTTGTGCTCTCTTCATGTTCTCTCCTTCCTTCTAATTCACGACACCTCAAAGCAGTCAAAATAAGCGGAACCGCCGGTTACCTTCGTCGCATAGCTAAACAGCGCAAATCGATACCCCACAAAATGGGTCAGCCGGTATGACAACTTTAACTGGCTGCCGATCCTGTTCCATCTGCTGCAGTCCAGGCTGTAATAAAACTCTGCGGTATCCGCCATATCCCGAAAATCAAAGTCAACGCGGAGATATATTTCGCTCTGCTGCAGCGCTGTGCTCTCTACAATCACCTCCGGCTTCCCGGTCTCATAGTGCATCCTGGAAGGTTCAAACGGTTCCGGCTCCGCCATCGCCATAATCACTTTAGCCGAAGTCTCCGTCTTCATGACGCCGACGTATCCATATTGATCCTGGAAAGCGCCAAGGCCAGCGAAATCTCCCGCCTTCATCTCCGATGTATCAAGCAGCACGCGGCCGGAACAGACAGGCCCAAAGGTCCTCTGTGTCAATGTGTTGTGCGCATTGGACAGGTTATCGCAAATCGTACCGTTTATTAATTTAAGCCATCCCGTCCTATCACTCAGCGACCAGAAGCGGTCATCACAATTATGATTCCACTGCCACCACAGTCCCAGCGCTGTCTGATCATCAAAACCATCCGACTGAACAACATCAATCCTGGAAAAAGCCTTAGAATTCACGGTGTTTACATCAGGCAGCCGTCCACAGTCTCCAAAGACCGGCCAGCCGTCCTCCCATGATACCGGAACAAGCACCGGTATCCTGCCTGCCGAACCGTGATCCTGAAACAGCAGCGCATACCATTTACCATCTTCCGTCTCAAAGATTCCCCCCTGTGCAACTCCTCTGTTATGAAATCCCATATCGCTGTCCAGAACCACTCTTCCCTCATACACGCCGTCAATTCTGTCTGAGCGGTAGCACAGCTCCATTCTCCTTCCGGAAGAGCGGTCCGCAGGAGGCCACGCAATCAGAAATATATAATACATGCCATTCCGTTTATAAATATGCGCCCCTTCGGCAGGAAGGCCGCCTGTTCCTCCCACATCGGCACTCGGAATAATCACCTGATTCATGCCATCTGTTTTAACCGCCTTCGCATCTGAGGTTAATTCCATCACACGGATTGTCCCGCTGCCGTATACCATATAGACTCTGCCGTCCTCATCAAAAAGCAGAGACATATCGTGGTAAATGCCGGGAAGCGTGTATCTCTCCCATGGCCCGTCTTCGATGCTCCGGGTCTGAAAAATATACGTTTTATTGGAATTATACGCCGTAAACACAACATACCAGGTATGGCCGTCATGTCTGATACAGCTTGCCCAGGAACCTCTCCCATAGTCGTGTTTTCCATTCCTTAAAGACATCTCATCGCTGTTTTCCAAAACATCATACACGTAATTAACAATTTCCCAATGAATCAGGTCCCGCGATCTCATAACAGGACAGCCCGGCGTAAAATGCATCGTCGTGCTCGTCATGTAATACGTATCGCCTGCCCGGACCACATCAGGATCGGGTATATCCGTCCACCACAGGCGGATTTCTCTGGTTTCTTTCATCGGCTGCCCCCTGCTACTCTAAAGAGAAGGAAGCCAGACTGATCCCGCCTTCGCCTTTGAATTCGAAATACAGCGCATGGACACCAGCCGGAATCATAATCTCAGCAGAATTTTCCACCCATACGTTGGAATAGCCTGCCGGAATCGTCCCCAGACACTCCCCATCCCATCTGGTTTTCACTTCAAAATAACCACTGCCATAGCCTCTTGTTTTCAGAGAAATCCTCGTAATACCGCTGCAGTCAAAATACTTGAATCCTGCGATTGTGGAATCCTGCATATTGGCGATGTATCCGGTCTCTTCATCGCCATCCCGCCCATCCTGTGTGATTCTGGCATATTTTCCGTCGATCCAGCCTGCATGGTGGAGTAAGTGATTGTTATCCATTGTTTTAGAAAATAGATTACAGGCAATATATGCCGGATACTCTCCCTTCCCGGCCAGTGGGCCTCCATTTAAACCGCATGAGGTCATCTCGACCTGCTGTATGGAACCATCTTCCCCGATCTCAATCGGCTCAGCGCAGCCCTGTCGGCTGAAATTGGTTCCGTTTGTATGTCTGTGGTAAAAGATATACCACTGATCCTTTATTTCTTCCATCCCGCCATGATTGTTACCCGGAACATACGTACGAAGGCCAGCCGGTTTCTGGTGTGTGATGTTGTTATCGCAATTGCTGACAATAACTCCGCCATACACATATTCTTTCGTTGGATGCCGGCTGACCGCATAACACAATTCATGCATTCTACTCGAAGAATAGACAAAATAGTACGTAACTCCATTCTTTCTGATCGAAGGCCCCTCGAAGAACTCATGTCCCTCAAAATCAGTTCCGGCACTGTAACAGTTGCCGGGAACTATGATGACCGGTTCTTCCGTTATGGTCATCATATCCGGTCCAAGCACGGTCGCCATGGCGCCTTTCCGCGACTGATCGCCGGGGCCGCAAAATCCCGTATAGAGATAGACGCTGCCGTCCTCCATCAGGACTGCCGGATCAAATTGGGGCTGATCGTTGTCCCGTTCCCCCAGACGTCTCCCGTCTGAATCGTGTACATATCCATAGAAACGGTATTTTCCGGCGGGAGTCTCACTGACAGCCACCGATACAAACGGGACCTTATCGAGCACATAATACAGATAGTATCTTCCATCCGCTCCTCTGACAACGTCTGGAGCATACAGGCACATGCTGCCATCCCGGTTTACCGGATCGCTGGTCTTTTCATAAATAACGCCTTCATATCTCCAATTGCCTAAATCATCCGTCGGTGCAGAATAGCATACATAATCATTTAAACAATAGGCAAATCCATTAAAACGGTCGTGGGATCCGTACACATAAACGCGGTCACCGAACACATGGGGTTCACCGTCCGGAATATATTCCCAGGAAGGCAGATAGGGATTAAACGCCTGTTTTTTCATACTCATCCCTTCACGCCTCCCAACACGATTCCTTTCACAAAGTATTTCTGAAGGAACGGATATACCATGACGATTGGCAGAGATCCTAAAAATATCTGTGCGGAACGCAGAGTCCGGTCTGATATAGTCGCCATCTGCTGGATCTCTTCTCTCGTCATCATACTGAACGAACGCTGAACCGCAATGGTTTGTATGTAAGTCTGCAGCGGATAATTGTCAGGATTGTTCATAAGAATCAGTCCGTCAAACCAGCTGTTCCAGTTTGCTACCAGAGAAAACAGCAGGAGTGTGGCCAGGGCCGGTTTGGACAGCGGTACATAGATCGTCCAAAGGGTACGCCAATGCCCTGCTCCGTCTATAAATGCCGCCTCCGCCAGTTCTCTCGGAACTTCACGGAAAAAGTTGAGCAGGAGAATCACACTGAAGACAGGTACGGCGCTTGGAAGAATCAACGCCCAAATACTGTCCAGAAGGCCAAACTGTCTGATTACCATGTACCATGGAATTAAACCGGCATTAAATATCATGGTGACAAAGAAAAACCATGCGTAGACGGTTCTGAACCGAAAGCTTCCCTTCGGCTGAGACAGTGGATAGGCAGCCGTAATTGTCAGTAACAGGCTTAAGCCCCCGCCCATTATAATTCGTATAACGGAAACTCTCATGGAGCGCCAAAAGGCGGGACGCTTTGCAACGAAGGAATACGAATTTAATGTAAACTCCTTTGGCCACAGCGATACGGTTCCGGCCGAAGCCGCCGCGCTGGAGCTGAAGGAAACTGCCGCCACATGGATCAGGGGAATCACGCAGATCAGAGCCAGTACGAGCAGAAATGCCGTATTTAATATCGGAAACCACTTAAACTTCTTCTTGCTTTTCATAGACTGCTCCTTTCCTAAAACAGCTGATAGTCTGCAAACTTATAGGCAAACCAGTAGGAAACTGAGATCAAAGTCAGAGATATCACTGATTTAAACAGTCCCACCGCCGTTGCCACACCAAACTGTGCCTCCAGCATGCCGATCCGGTAAACGAATGTGTCAATAATATCACCGCTGGCATATACAGGCGGGCTGTACATATTAAACACCTGGTCGAATCCGGCATTCAGCACGTTGCCAAGGCTCAGCACCATTAACAGCACAATCACCATGCGCATGCCGGGAAGCGTAATATGCCAGATCTGCTTCCATCGGTTAGCCCCGTCAACCTGGGCTGCTTCATATAAGCTTAAGTCAATGCCTGTGATTGCCGCCAGATATACAATGGTTCCATATCCGAAGGACTTCCAGGTCTCCGTTACGATCAGTGTAAACGGGAACCATTTATTATCGCCTAAAAAGAAGATCGGCTGGCCGCCCAGAGCTTTGATAACCTGATTGACGAGTCCGTCTCCCGGAGCGAGTATATCGATAAAGATGCCGCCTAAGACCACCCATGATAAAAAGTGAGGCAGATAGATAGCCGTCTGAATACCTTTTTTCAAGGAATTATGTCTCACCTCATTGATGAGAATGGCGACTACAATCGGAATTAAAAGTCCGAAAATTATTTTCATGACTGCGATAAACAGAGTATTCCACAGCACGCTGGTGAAATTGGGCAGTTTGAACAAATAGATAAAGTTATCGAAGCCAATCCATTTCTGATCTCCAAACAGTCCCTTCGCCGGTATAAACTTCTGGAAGGCAATGATAATGCCTGCCATCGGCAGATAGCTGAAACAAATGAGCATAATCACACTTGGTAAAATCATCAGATGCAGCGGCAGTTCCCGCTTTCTTCTGCTTTTCATAGAACCCCTCTCTTTCCTGTTTAAAAAACGAGAGGAAAAGTTTTTATGAAACCTCTCCTCTCGTAATCTCTTTTCTAGTTTTTAACGGACTGGTACCATTCGTTGACTTCCGCTGTCATATCAGCTCCGCCAAGAGCGTTCCAGTTTTCAACGAATTTATCAAATTCATCTATGGAAACATCACCCATAATAATGCGGACAAACATTTCCAGTTCCATCGTCTTTAAAGAGGATTGTTTATCTACCATCGTCGGTGTAGGCGCGCCTACAAACTCTTCTCTCATCACCTGACCGTTCTCAATATAACCATTCAGAGCATGAAAGACTCCATTCTCTCCATATATCTTATCCCAGCCCCACTGAGTCGTATCGCCGTTATAGTAAGCTTCCAGATTTGTCTGAATAACTGCAGGTTCGCCCTCTAAAATGCTCATATCTCCCAGCTTGCGCGCCTTTTCGATTTCATTAAACGCCTCGAGGTTTTTATTTGTCGGAGCCGGTGCAACCGGAGAGAACTTCCATACGCCTACTGCTCCGTTTTCTACCGGCATGTAATAGTGATTAAAGTCATTGTCCTCGCCCCAGTTTTTCTCCAGATGCATATTGATTAACTTCACAACCGCTTCCGGATTCTCATAGTCTTTGCGGACTGCATAATACCACTGGGTCCGGAATTTCTGCGGAACCTTCGGAAGCGTATCATCGGCCGATACGATCGGATATCCAACCCAGTCGGCTTCCGGATCATTTTGGTAGTTGCTGATCAGCGGATACATCGGGTTCCACTGCTCCCCAAAGTCAATTCCCACTTTTCCTGCCGCTATCGTCTCTGCAACCTTTGCTCCATCCTTAATACCGAATTCCGGGTCGAGCTCTCCAGCCGCATACATATCGGCAAGAGCCTTTAACGCGTCCTTGGTTTCCGGCAGCACGCTGCCCCATGCCAATGTCCCATCGTCGGTTTTCACCCACATATTGGGATAAGAATGGTAACCTGCGAAAAAGCCTTCTGTGCCCATGGCTCCGCTGTATAAATCCTTTGTAACTGCCATTGCATACGTGTCATCTTTTCCATTTCCATCGGGATCACGTGTGGTAAACGCATCAGCAATGTTCAGTAAGTCCTGCATCGTCTTGGGCGGGTCTAATTGAAGCTTATCCAGCCAGTCCTGGCGGATCCAGAGATAATGTGTACTCTCCACCGATGCATCTGCATAAGGGACTGCCATCAAATGGCCGTCAAAGGTAGCCGACTGCAGGATACCAGGTCCTTCTGAATTATAAACCTCCCTCGTCAGTTCACTGGCATACTGGTCGTAAAACTCTGTCATATCTGCTATCATGTCCGATTCTGCCAGCTGCTTCAGCTGTGTGCGGTTTACGATCAGAACATCCGGCAAATCACCAGAGGCAATGGTAACATTCAATTTCTGTGTATAGGCATCATCGTTAAGACCGCCTCTGACCGTCCAGGCATAGCTGATGTCAATCCCCAGCTCATCGGAATACAGGTCCAGCCACCTGTTGCTGTCGATGGTCTCCCCCGGAGTCTTAGGCAGAATATTGTCATTCAAATCATTATCCACCGTACGTGCAAATGTCATATTGATCGGTGGATCATACTTTCCAAATGGATCCGCGCTCTCCGCAGCAGCGGAACTGTCCCCTGTCGCTGCAGTACTCGTTTCACCTGCTGCACCTGCAGAAGATGACGAACCACCCGAACTATTTCCCCCGCAGGCAGTCAGCAGCATACTGCCGATCAATACAGCAGATATACCGGTACTAAAAATACGTTTTCTCATATAGCCCTCCTTGTTTTATGATTTATCACCAATTTGTACCCTTATTATACCCGTATTTTTAGTCGTTTTCTACAAGCAACTTTTGATTTTCTTAACACATCTTTACTATATTTTTTTCTTGTCTTCACATATTTTTACATCTGCGTATTAACTCTCATGTCTTTTCGCAGAGTGAAACGTATCCCGGTATTCCTGGGGCGACATACCTTCTGCTTTTTTAAACAGGCGTGTAAAGGAGGCGGCCGTATCATAGCCAACCTTTCTGGCGATTTCGTAAATCTTCTCATACGGGTTCTCAAGTAATTCCTTGGCCCTTTTTATCCGCGCATTCTCTATAAAACTGGAAAGCTTATGGCCGGTCGTCTGATGATAGAGCCGTGAAAGATAGGAGGAATTTAAATATGTTTTTTCAGACAGGCTCGTCAGGGACAAATCTTCCGACAAATGGCTTTCAATATACTGCTGTACAAAAGCTATGATTTCATTCGTCCGCTTGCACTGCTCTTCTTTCTGTAAATCAAAAAGCTTATGAAATAATTCCAGAAGATGACTGGCCGCCTCCTTCCAGGTACCATAGCTTTCGCTGTCCTGCAGTTTATTTATATTGTAAAATTCGGAAAACTGAGATGCCAGCTGAGAACGGTTCATACAGGAAAAGAAGAAGGTGATAATCGTCTGGTATGCCTCCAATGCAATACCATCATTTTTATCCTGTATTTCGCCGAGCGGCACCAGCCATTTCTTTAAGGAGTCAAAATAGTCCTGCTCTTCCCCTGTTTCGATGGAGTGATACAGATCACTTAAATCTTTGCGGTATAATAACCCCTGCAATTCAGCCGCCGCATGGTCCGATTTTACATCCAGAGCCGGAACGACGTTCTGCCTCTGCTTCCTAAAATCCCTTTCGTCAAGAATGGTTTCCACATCATGACTGATATGGTGACTAAGCAGGTCCATCAGAGATACATACTTCTCTGCGATTTGCTTCCACCCGCATGGTCTTTCTGCCAACGCAAAATTTACCGGGGCATTCAGCTTCTCCCGACAGGCCGACTGAACGATCTCAAGCGTACCCTTCAGGAAAACGCTCATACTGCCGTCCTCGTGATCCGAAAATGGCTGTGTCTTCCGCGGCTGGACAAAAACTGCAATCTTATCATCTTTAAGCGGGACAGCAAGACTGTCCACATGCATGGAAAAATATCTGACAATCAGTTGTTTGATCGAATACATGATCTGATTTTTCTCCCAGAAATCAATCGACCTGGGCAGCGTCAGTATTTCACCCAGAACCAGCATCACCGGTTCGTCTGCTTTCAAATGGATAAAGAGCCGTTCGAATTCTTCCGTATTGATTTTTAAAGAATGATCGCTGTTAAGCAATGCATAAAAATATTTCTGGCAAAACAAATCCTGGGCAAGATTAATCTGATCTTTGGCGTTTTGAATCATTTCATTCGTTTGATTCTCATCTTTTAACTCCTGAACAACACTTTCCACCGTCTTTATAATCTTGTCATATCCCTCCGTCTTTAATATGTATCTCACATTACTGTATTGAATCGCCTTATATGCATAGTTGAATTCACTGTGTCCCGTCAGGAAAATCACGCGGCACCAGGACCAGCGTTTCTTGATCTCATCCAGAAGCTGCAGGCCATCGATCTCCGGCATATTGATGTCGGTCAGTGCTATGTCGATCCTGGTCCGCCCCAGCCACTGGATTGCCTCCTCACCCGAATACGCCTTATACACATCCAGTTCTAAATTCTCCAGATTAGAGAAAATATCATATAGCCCATTTACAATAATTTCCTCATCATCCGCAATTAATAGCCGGTACATATTACCTCCTCCTCACTCCCAATACAAGTTCTGCCCGCAGACCTCCCAATGAGCTGCGTTTAAGCAGCACGCCGCTGGTTTCATCGTACTGTAACTGTAAACGTCTGTTAATATTCAGCAATGCAGTCACTTCCACATCATCCGATTGGACTGCCAATCGATTTTGCAGTTCTGCCAGCGTTTCATCCGTCAGGCTTTTGCCGTTGTCTTCGACAATAATATGCAGCCTGTCCTGGCATATCTCAAAGGATATGGATATGATCCGATCCTTCATTCTCTTATCGACCGCGTGTTCAAAGGCATTTTCGATCAGCGGCTGTATGATAAGCCGCGGGACCGGGTATTGTTCGAATTCTTCCGGGCATGGACTGAAATCCACTTCGAGATTCTTTGAAAAACGCATGGTTTGAATGCTGGTATAAGTGCGGGCATGCTCCACCTCCTCACAAAGAGGAATAATGTCTGTGGAATTCCTGGTAAGGTAGCGGTAATACTCACCCAAATGATTTGTGAACTCCACCAGATTTTCATCCCCCATTTGTGCCATTGTATTGATGATAAAGAAACTGTTATACAGAAAATGAGGTTTGATCTGCGCCTGAAGCTGCTTCAGTTCCGCGCGCTGAGTCAGAATTTTCTGCTTATATGCCTGATCGATCAGCATATTTAAGCTCTCAACCATTTTATTGAATCTGGTGTATAAATAAGCAAATTCCGTGGATCTGACGTCCTCCGGATTCAGACTGATCTGCAGATTCCCCTTTTCTACCTGACGGAAAACTGCTACCAGGTTTTTGATCGGTTTATTGATGAAGCGATGCATAAACAGCGTAAAAACGACGATTACCGTTATCGAGACAAGGATGAATATCCATATCCAGCTGGTAAAATGCTGCATTGGCGTGAACACCAGGTTCTCCGGCAGATATCGAAGCAGCAGCAGACTTAAATAATCCGACTTCGCATACACCGAGTAGTAGCGGTAATTATCTATTTTACCCAGCTCGGTACCGCTTTTACCAGATATGGCAAAATCTCCTAATATATCGTGGGGCTGCAGGGACTTTCCGGTACTTGCCATGGCAATCTCATTCGAATTCGTCAGATCAATTAAAAATGATCCGCTGTCCGGATAGATATTAAACTGCTTTAAATCCTCTTCAAATACATCCGGATTCAGTTTCACTTCTATCACATAGTTACTGTTCTGGCCCGAATTGTCCGAAGGACAGGCAGTCGTAAGATATAATCCATCCTCATACCGGATGATCTGTGCCCCCTTAAGTCCGGCCGCGGCCTTGATCCGTTCATAAACCTTGGGGTCTATTTCATCCACTCCCCGGTTTGACGATACGGTCTTATCAATGGAAAAGATATGGGCACTGACATTTTCCACATAGCTGCTGCTGTACACGATAGTCATAAGACGCGCCTGAAGCTGTCTCATATTGCTGACAATATCGTACGGACTCATAATGCTGTACTGAACTGCAAGGCGGTTAAGATGCTCGTCGTTCAGGCACGTATACTGCAGTATTTTGAGCCGTTCAATTTCATCCTCCAGCTGATTTAAATAAAATTCTATTTGGGCCGTTGATGACTTTGACAATTCTTCCCGCACGGTATCGGCCCCCCAGTTGCGGATATAGATGCCCAGAATAAAGATGGGCGCCAGAACGACTAAAAAAAGCGTGATTATTTTCTTAAACAGGCTGATATTGAATCTGCGAACGAATGACAGCATACTTCCCCCTCCAAAATATGACGTGTTATATGATACGCTGTATCAATGGTCATGCAGTGATATACTGAATTTATCATATCAGGTCTGCTTGTTTTTAACAATCCTATATTTAACGGCTGATTTGGTGGCGAATGCTTAAGATTGCTGCCTATGCTTATATATTGCTGCAGAGAATGCGGTCATCTGTATCAGGCTCCGATCATTATGCCCATGGCCGAGGCCGAGGCGATATACTACAGCGGCACGGAAGACAACGATCCGGCGATTCGGTCCATTTTCAGGAAAATAAACTGCCCGAACTGCGGAAAACCGCTGCAAAACCATCTTCTTGTTCTTCATCAATTATTTTAAAAGCATAATAAAAATACCCTGATCGCAGGATTCAGAAGAAAGTCTGTAACTTACGATTAGGGTATCATTTACTTTTTAGTTCTGCCAGCTGCTTTTATTCATGCGGCATACGCTCATCAATATCCGTTATCTTTCCAATAATGGAATCTATGACGCTGCTCTTATACAGATTCTGATACTGCACCAGACACCAGAAGTATTCTTCGGTATCCGGGCGTATCACGCGCACTCGGATTTCGCCGTATTCCCCGCCAGTCTGACCGCTCAGTACACGCTGAACCTCCTCCTGATCTCCCGCGTAAATAAACGCCCGGTCCAGCCCATTCAGAAAATGGTTCTGTGTCAGCTCCCTGATCTTTAAAAGCTTCGATGCATTGGAGGTGAAGCGGATGGTATCGTGCCTGCAGTCATAGTCAAACAGTACCGTATCTGAAAAGTGTTCCAGCAGAAGATATCGCTGCTGTTCTAAGGAAATCCTGCTCTGAACTCTCACCCAGAAAAGAATCATTGCCGCCGAAACCAGGGCAACCGCCGCAATCAGCCCGGCGATACTCCACATCATATTGTTCACAATATAGCGCAAATGCATGGTTGCAGCATCGGCCTTCAAACAGACGACCAGATACCAGTTGTTATATCTCAGCCCGGTCATGGATAAGTAATACGGACTTCCGTCAAATCTGCCTGCCCGGACGCTTCTTGCCTGGGAATCCCCTGCGTCATAGGCGTCATGAAGCTCCTCTATCACCTCTTTTTTTACTCCATAGATATCTAAAAGTTCCAGGAGGTTCTCACCAACGCCTCTTCCATTCGGCTCCCGGATCGGAAGAATCCTGCTGTCCCCGTCAGTAAGAAATACATTGCATATCTCTCCCAGCCCCGGGTCAAACAGCTCTGTAGATATCAGAGCCTCTGCGTTGATAATCCCCTGCACCGTGCCAATGAACACCCCATCCTTCATCACAGGAACCCCGACTCCGACACAGTAGATGTCTCCCAGCCGTTCAGAATAAATGATATCTGTCACCACTGTCTCGCCCAGTTTCAGACGTTCTAAAATTTCTCTGTCCTCCGGCCTTGCCTCCCCGCTCGTAATCAGTTCCTGATACATTTCGTAAGTATAATAGGTATACTGAATCTTCGGACTCACCTTATTCAGCGCACTCAAAAATGTATTGATAAACCCCGGCTCATCATTTTCCAAAACCAACACGGCAAACGACTGCAGTGTATTCACAACACCATCGATTTCCGTCAGGGTATTTTCGCGCTGTCCCGCAGTGTAAGCGTTCAGAGTTTCGATTATCATGCTGGTAAATTCCTTCTGCGTCCTGTTTCGGTTCACGGTCATCACACCTGTGATGCAGACTCCCAGGAAAAGTGCACAGCAAAGAATGACAATAACATAATTTTTAATCTTACTCTGCGCCTTGCCTCCGGCATCCGCCTCGTTCGCCTGCCCGGACTGGTGTTCTGACTTATCGGAGCACAGCAGCGCGGGAAGCGGATATTTTCCGTCCTGACATTCACAGACCTGGCACAGTTCCTCCGGGGGCAGCGGTTTTGAGAAGTAGAATCCCTGCACGACGGTGCAGCCCAGCCGGAGCAGATAGAGACACTGTTCCTCCGTTTCCGCGCCCTCACACAGTACCTGGACATGGAGGCGGTGGGCGATGTTGATAATATTGGGAACGAGCGCCCGGTTGCGTTTCTTCAACAGCTCATCATCGGACAAAAACTTGCGGTCCAGCTTCAGGCAGTCGAAGTTCAGTTCCTGCCATACATTAATTCCTGCGTATCCGGAACCAAAATCATCGATGGAGACGTGATGGCCGTAAGCTCTCAGTTTATCGATCAGATGCTTGGCCCCGGCGAATTCCTCCAGCAGAATGGTCTCCGTCAGTTCAAATTCCAGAAGCTCGGGTGGAATCCCATATTCGGCCACAATCTGGTGGAACACATCTGCCGATTCGGGATTTCGTATATGGAGACGCGACAAATTGACCGAAATGCAAACAACCGACAATCCCCGGTCCATCCGGTCTTTCAGGAACTCACAGACCTGTCGGCAGATGATCTGATCCAATTCAATCACGGATCCCTTCGATTCCATCAGATCCATAAATTTATCGGGCGGAATTACAGTCCCGTCATCGCCGATACGCCTTGCCAGCGCCTCCGCCCCTATGATCATCCCGTTCGTCAGATCCACCTTCGGCTGCAAATAGAAACAGAACCGGTTTTCATGGAGCGCATTGTAGATTTCCAGTTCATTTTCATGCACGGCTGTGATCTGATCCTTCATGGAATGATCGTAAACCACGGTTTTGAAGGAATACTGATTTTTTGATATTTTGCGCGCCAGATTTGCATTGTCGATGGCCTGCGCGATATTATCATGCTCAATGAGGCAGAGCCCGCAGGCCGCTTTTAATCGGCATGCAGGATATCTCGACTGCAGATCCGTGAGGAATTCCTGCAGTTCTCCGTCCAATCTGCTGATTATTTCGCCGATCTCCTGTCCATTTTCCAGGAAATAGAGTCCTACAAAAAAGTCGGCAAACAAGCGGCGGCACAACAGAATATTGGGCCGTCTGTCCAGGAAATGATTCATTTCCTGCAAAAGGGAATCCCCGATTTCATTTCCGTAAATGTAATTAACCAGATGAAAATCCGTGATGTCGGTATAAAGTATATAAAGCTGTCCATCTGCCGTTCTCTCTTGTATTACACGCTCCGATTCTTCTATAAAATAGTCATTCTGCTTCATATTCCGTCTTTCCTTTATCAGTTGGATGACAGCGTGTATCTTATAATGCAAATTATATTTACCAACCACATCAGATAATGAAAGAAAAATCATTTTCCTGGCAGAAAAAGAGATTAAAAAAGCAGACCTGATGACCAGATCTGCAAAACGTCTCATGTAATACAGTAATTTTACCATTGCAATTCGTATAATTTGCATTATAAGAACTGATAAAATATCCCATATATTACCATAATTGTACTATATCTTCTGACTTATTACAAGACGCCTTCTATAAGACTTTTCTTAATCCGATATGCAAATTAAATCCGTCTCCTGTGTTTTTATCTGTATGATTGTACCATACTAATAAAAATGAAATCATATATGTGGGGGTACCATTTCATGGAACGGAACGTTTTGAAGGAAATGCATCGTGGGAAAACATTGGAAGAAAAACTATTTTACTTAAAAAAGTATCTGACCTTCTGGGATATGCTAACCGTACAACAGCGGGAACTGCTGATTCGTAATACGGCCGCTGCTTCCTACTCCAAAGGAGAAACCATATACAGTGCGGAACATGAGTGCGTGGGAATCTTAATATTGCAGCACGGAGAAATCCGAACCTATATCCTGTCTGAGGAAGGCAGGGAGGTCACACTTTTTCGTCTGGGGGCAGGCGAGATTTGTGTTCTTTCGGCCTCCTGCATACTCAAGAGCATAACCTTTGATGTTCACATTGAAGCCGAGCAGGACAGTGAAATTCTGGTCCTGAACTCGGCGGTATTCTCCAGACTTATGGAAGATAACATCCATGCCGAACTATTTGCGCTGCGCCTTGCCGCTGAGAAGTTTTCAGAAGTAATGTGGGCGATGGAACAGATCCTTTTTTTGAACCTCGATGCGCGGCTGGCGATCTTTCTCCTTGATGAAACTGCCAAAACCGGAGAAAACACGCTGCAGCTGACCCATGAGCAGATTGCCCGGTATATCGGCTCGGCCCGTGAAGTGGTCACCCGAATGCTGCAATACTTTGTTGACGAGGGCGCAGTAGCCTTAACACGAGGCCGTGTAACTGTGCTCGATAAAAAGTATCTCCAAGCAATCGCAGCACAGCCGGCAAAGCAATAAAAGCCGGAATACGGAGACTATTGCTCTTCTTTTCTGAGCTGGTTCGGCAATCCTGCTGCAAGGGCCATAAAGAGTAATCCGGTAATTAGCAGCCCGCTGAAACCAATCTCGAAAAGCGAAGGATATTTCTCTGAGAGGCCAAATAATGTCATTTTGCCAAGATCCATGACACCAAAAAGCCCGATTGATTTCCAGAAGCCATAGGTCGCACTGAAGACAAAGGCGCCCGCCAGGCCGCCCAGCACAGTGATCAGGGCCTTTTTGATGCCGTCGCTGCCGGAAGCCGCCACGCAGGTGCCCGGGCAAGAGCCGATCCAGCCAAAGCCAACTCCAAAAATAAGTCCGCCGATAAGCACACCAAGATTTGTCGATTTGATGCTCAGATGGGATAGATCAAGAATGCCCAGTGCATTTGCGATGGACAGCAGAACGCTGGACAGTCCAATGGCAAAGAGAATAATTTTCATCAGAGAAATGTCATGCAGCTTTAACATTGATACAAGTTTTTTTGGATGCGATGCTCCCGTAAAATAGAGTGCAAACCCAAACAGGCCGCCAAGAATAACTGCAAATAATATATTCATTTTTTGTCCTCCTATGAACGTTTTCTATGAACCAGAACAGCTGTCGGAATCGCTACGGAAAACACAGCTCCTGCAAACAGGTAACCACTGATACTGCCCTGCATTATGCCGCTCATCATGTGTCCGCTGGTGCAGCCATCCGCCATTCTCGCGCCATACAGCAGAATAAAACCGCCAATGAAGGGAGCGAAATACTGTCTCCAGCGGCTCTTCCCTGCAAGGGGGCAGGACTCCGACTCCGCACGTTCCATGGACTGTGTCCCATACTTCTTTTTACGTAACAAATGGGCAGCATATGCGCCAAACGGAATTGCCAAAACAAATATAAAATCATAGTTCATTGGATGTTTAATGTTTGCCGCCAGCCTGCCCTCGCTTTTGTCATAGTAAGCATTCGTACTTCCATAGCCCGAATCCCGTTCGTCATCCCCGGTTATAACCGCAGAGTCAACGGTACTGTGAACGATGCCGCTCAATACTGAAAACTGTGTAGATACGCCAATCGGCTTTACCAACAGCACAGCCAGGAAAAATACGATACCCAATAATGCCGCTGCGCCCATCCATTTCTGTTTTTTCATCCATTTCATAAAACCAACCTCGTTTCTGTTTTTTATTTTTGCATCTTGCAACTGCTCACTCAATATATCCTATAAATAAAATCAATTCCGTGACGAGATCACAAAAAAGACCAGGCGCACGCTTCCACCGAATCGTCAGACTCCCATCCCGAATCGTAACCGGCAAAATCGAATAGCCGGAATTTTGGAGATTATCGGGAATCCAGTGATCGAACATAATATAGATCTGTTCTTTCACCCGAAACATGTAGGTGCACTGCCCTCCATAGATTTCACGATATCTCTCGCCTTCACAGGGATTGTCGATTAATTTCCATTTTCCCAGCAGAAACTCCGATCTCGCATAGAGTGCGCTGTTATAATCCCAGACTGTGCAGCCCGATGTAACCATATAGTACATGCCGTCTTCATAGATAAGCGCGGGTGCTTCGCGTTCCTGATCGATAAGCACCGACTGATAAAATCCGGTTACCTATCACCTCGGCGTGACACACGGAGAATTCGCAGAAGCGTTAAAAATAGTAACTGCGTATGGATTAAGTAAGAACAGCGGGCGGCTTTGAAAAATCAAAACCGCCCGCTGTTCTCATTTATTCCGTCTCTCTCCGCCAGATGATCGGCGGCAATGCAGAGGTAATAGCTCAAACCGGTCTGCTGCCCTTCCAGCATACTGCGGTGAAAATCGTCTGTAAGAAAAAAACGGGACTGAGCGGCGAACCCTGCTGCATCAATCTCCATAGTTCTTCTCAAACAGGCAATATGCTTCTGTATTGCAGACAGAACCATTTCATCCTGGGCACTTAGCCCGTCTTTCAGCGATTTAGCCATAAAAGCCATAAATTGTGTTGCTTCCTCCGCGTTTTCATTCATAACAGCAGCGTCAACCGCCTCCGCGTCGATAGAGTATCCATACTCTTTCTGTAAATACTCGTTCTGGTCCTTAAGGGCCTCTCCCCACTCTTCTTTATTCAGACCGGCAAACATTTTTTCTGTCTTCATAGGAACTCCTTTCCGAGCGTGAGAAATTGTTTCTTCCAACGTATCCAAAATAGCAGACAATCTCTCTTTACGCGCGCTAAGCAAGACTTTCTGCTGTTCTAAACAAGTCAGTCTGTTTGGCTCATTTTCTAAAGCGATTTTGATTTGCTCCAGGGAAAAGTCCAATGCGCGATAAAACATGATTTGCTGCAGTCTTTCCAATTCTTGATCCGTATAGTAGCGATAGCCGTTTTCTCCTACTGTACTCGGAAGGAGCAGCCCTACCTTTTGATAATGGTATAATGTTTTTACCGTGGTACCTGACAGATTCGCAGCTTCCTGAACTGTATAAGCCATTTTCTCACCTCGCTTTTCAGTCTAAAGTCTTACCTTAGGTTGGAGTCAAGTATATTTTAAAAATTATACAAAAAAATGTCAGGAAACCGGTTATCCGTAAATCGATTTCCTGACATTCGCTGTTGGGACCATTAATCTCTGACTTTTGTAATAAATCCTGTCAGATTCATGCATTTACTGTTATACGCCTCCATGACCAGCTTCTTCGCCCTCTCTTCACTCAGGTTCTCAATATAATAGGTATGGCGGCTGTCAATAATGGTAAGCTCTCCTTCCTGCCCAATCAATTCCTGGGCTTCCGTAACGATCAACTTGTCATCAAGATCAAATACTACCTTCATTTTGCTCACCTCCGTATAGTCCTATTATAACTCCTTTTTTGAGGGATTGCAATTTTATGTACGGTATGTTCTGTACAGTTCTTGCAGGAGTGTTACAGTTCACTCCCCACCAGGGCCACCGCAGTCCGGTTCGGCCGAGCAGGCCCGCTCAGTCTTTCCTGTTCCGGTTTCGGGCATAAGAAGTTCTAAACGTGCAGAATTTTTCTAAAAACCAGATGAAATTCCCAAACTCGCTGCGCTCAGACAAGTGGGAATTTCACCTGAACGAAAAATTTTGCGCGTTAAGAACTTCTAATACCCTGCAAAGTCACAGGAAAGACTGAGCGGGCCTGCTCGGCCGAACCGGACTGCGGTAACCCTGGTGGGGAGTGAACTGTAACGCAGGAGTTGCTCCGCTGCCAGACAAATCAGGTCAGAATCCACCGGCGTCCTTATGCTTAGACACTGACAAAATAGTAAAACTCTATCATCTCCGCGGATACCCCCATATAAGGGTTATCCAGTTTTTTCCTGACTCTCCGTACCACCTCTAATAATGCGCTGTAGAATTGCTCCTCCGTCTCAGCTCCCAGAGGATCCTTAAGTGATACAAAGCTGGCACTTAATCCGCCTAAATCGCATTTTCGTATTTTACCGCATATGAAATACGATATGTCCAGACTCGCGCTTATGTATATTCCGCTTTCCAGATAAACAGCATCTGCTTCCCTTTCCCAAATCTCTGACAATCTGTTTTCGGAAAACAATTCCTGATCTAAGCCTGCAAAAATGATGGTGTATCGTTTCGTCTGCATACAGTTCCACACTTTTTAAACATTATATTAATGTCTTTGTCCTTTCATTCCCGGATTGATTCCATAATTACGGAATTGAAATGTCAACGGTCTTATGGCGATCCTGATTTGCCTGGATACCATAACCAGGCCTAAAACCGGAACCGTTTTAGTTACAGTTCACTCCCCACCAGGGTTACCGCAGTCCGGTTCGACCGAGCAGGCCCGCTCAGTCTTTCCTGTGACTTTGCAGGGTATTAGAAGTTCTTAACGCGCAAAATTTTTCGTTCAGGTGAAATTCCCACTTGTCTGAGCGCAGCGAGTTTGGGAATTTCATCTGGTTTTTAGAAAAATTCTGCACGTTTAGAACTTCTTATGCCCGAAACCGGAACAGGAAAGACTGAGCGAGCCTGCCCGGCCGAACCGGACTGCGGTGGCCCTGGTGGGGAGTGAACTGTAACCCGTTTTATGGTATACGGCAACAACCTCTCCTCTTTAGTTGCCATTTTCAAATTCTTTTGTTATACTTATTGCAATTCGAGACAAATATATATGAGCAAAGAGTTTTGAAATCTTAGAACGGGTGTAAAGATATGGATATCAGCGAAAGAAACAAACAAGGCAATTCCTGTTTACCGCAGATAACAGGAATGAAATGCCCAGCAGGAATGGATTTAATGAAAGTCGGAGTTATTAGCTGCCTGATGGATGGCCCTTTCACATTCTTATGGGGGAACACCAGTTTTTTCCGTCTTGCAGGTTATACAAAGGAAGAGTTTTTGAGCCGCTTCACAAGCTTACAGGAATACTATATTCAGTTTCCTGATGATTTTACAGCGATCTGTCACGAGGCGGTGCAGGCATTGAAAGCCGGAATATCTGATATCGATATGACCATCCGGCTGCCCCGGCAGACAGATGGTTTTTCCCAGGTGCGCCTTCTGGGGACAGTAACCGCAGATCCGACCACAGAGAGACCGGTACTCCAAATGGAATTGGCCGATATCAGTGCTCTGCTTGCCGAAAAAGAGGAACAGACCCGGTTGTGTGAACAGAAGCAGCATTCCTTTCGATCGGTGCTGGATGCCTATGAAGGCAATGCTTATGTCAGTGATATCGACACCTATGAACTTCTTTACCTGAACCAGACCTCCTGCGAGGTTCTTGGCATGCCGGCCTCAAAAGTGGTAGGCCGGAAATGTTATGAAATTATCCAGAACCGAACCTCTCCCTGCCCCTTCTGCACCAACGACAAAATATGTAAGGAAGAATTCTATCAATGGGAATTCTATAATCCCAATTTAGGCCGGACATTCATGATCAGAAATCTGGAAATTAACTGGAATGGACACCGGGCACGTCTTGAGCTCTCCCATGATACCTTCAGCGCGGAATACAAGCTGGCAAAGAAGGATCAGGAGCGGGACGCGCTGATTAACAGTGTTCACGGCGGGTTTGCGCGCGTGGACGCCAGAGACAGTAGGACAATCCTCTGGTATGGCGGCGGTTTCCTCGATCTCATCGGCTATACGAAGACAGAATTTGAACAGGAACTGCTTTCCCAATGTACCTATGTGCATCCGGATGATATTGAAGAAATCTCCGATATCATGGAGCAGTCACGGATCACCGGCAGGCCCACGGCTGCGGAAGGACGCATCGTCACCTTTCATGGTGTTCTTAAGGTACTGGCACTGTCATTCAGCTTTGTCAGGGCCGAGGACAGCTGGGATGGCATTCCCTCCTATTACAGCGTTGGGCTCGATGTGACCAGGGAACGCACGGAGCAGGCGCGTCAGAGACAGGTGCTGGAGGATGCCTGTAAGACAGCCCAGATTGCCAACGAGGCCAAGACCAACTTCCTTTCATCCATGTCCCATGATATCCGCACACCGATGAATGCCATCATAGGCATGTCCATCATCGCCCAGGCAAATTTAGACTCTCCGGAAAAGACACAGGATTGTCTCACAAAAATCAACACAGCCAGCCGCCATCTGTTGAATCTGGTCAACGAGGTTCTGGATATGTCTAAAATTGAAAGCGGGAAGATCGATTTGTCATCTGAAGAAGTCTCGCTGCCAAAGCTGATTGAAGATGTAATGGATGTATTCCGCCCCCTGATTGGAGAAAAACATCAGTCGCTTCAGGTAAATGCCAATCGTGTCCGCCATGAAAAGGTGGTGACGGACGGCGGGCGTCTGCAGCAGGTGCTTGTCAATCTGCTTTCCAATGCCATCAAATATACGCCGGAAGGCGGTACCATCGGGCTGCGAATCCAGGAAACACCCTCTTTTGCAAAGGGAAAGGGACAGTATTCTTTCGTAGTAACCGACTCGGGAATCGGAATGCATGAGGACTTCATCCCGCATCTCTTTGAGCCCTTCTCCCGGGCGGACGACACGAGCATTCATAATATTCAGGGCACCGGCCTCGGCATGGCAATTACACAGAATATTGTCCGCATGATGAACGGCACCATTGAAGTGAAAAGTACTCCGGGGAAAGGCAGCCAGTTTATCGTTGCCGTCACCTTTGATTTATGCAGAGAGCCAGAGATGGACGATGCAGAATTGGCCGGGCTGCCGGTTTTGGTCGTGGATGATGATCAGATCATATGTGAAAGCGTTTCCGAAATCCTGAATGAACTGGGTATGCAGTGCAGCTGGGTGCTGTCCGGAAGGGAAGCCGTCGATCGTGTCGCCGCGGCTCATGAAACGGCAGAGGACTTCTTTGCTGTGATTCTGGACTGGATCATGCCTGATATCGACGGTTTGGAGACATTAAAGCGAATTCGAAAAAAAGTTGGCATCAACATGCCGATTATTATAGTATCCGCTTATGACCTTTCAGAAATCGAGGATACATTCCGTCTGGCGGGCGCGGATGCCTTCATCACAAAGCCGCTGTTTAAATCAAAAATGGTACATACCTTCCATAAATTTTGCAGAATTGACCGTTCCGACACGCGGAGTGTCCTGCATGAGAGATCCGATGCCGTTTTAGACGGTAAGAAACTCCTTCTGGCAGAGGACAATGAACTCAATCGTGAAATCGCAGTCGAACTGCTGGAAACCCACGGTCTCATGATCGATACAGCAGAAAATGGTTCCATTGCATTCAATAAATTCAAAGCCTCTGCCCCCGGAGAGTATGCCGGTATTCTGATGGATATACAAATGCCGGTGATGGATGGATACAAGGCAACGAAACTGATCCGGGCCCTGGAACGTGAGGATGCCCGAGCCATTCCGATCCTTGCCCTGACAGCCAATGTATTCGCATCCGATATTGGAAAGGCTCACAGCGCGGGAATGAACGACCATATTGCCAAACCCATCGATATCGAAATTCTTCTGGAAATTCTGCGGCGGTGGATCGGTTAGACGGCATAACAGACCACATTCCATCCCTAAAAGCGCGTGTCCAAAGGCACGCGCTTCAGACTGCATGAGGATTAATCACAAAAACCTAATCGAAGATGGAGAGTTCCTGTTTCCTCTGAGTCATCCGCCATTGCGGATCCACTCCACCCATACCGAGTAATATTTCCCCAGAATATGCGCGCCATCAGTGGAATAGGCGGCAGATAAATTCCCGTTCTCATCGTCAAAGAGGCTGTTGACATCGATATAACGGCATCCGGTATCTTCTGCTATTTTTTTAATAGACTTATTTAGAGCATCAATTCTCTGGTTATTAAAAATATTGCTTTTGGCGGCTTTTTCACCGGTTACGTGTAAATTGGCCTCAAGTACCAGGGCTGCTGCAGGCTGCACAGCGCGGATTCTCTCCACGACAGAACGGTATTGAGTGACAATAGCCTTATCATCATATCCCAGCTCATTGATACCAAGCATGAAATAAATTGTCCGATAGTTTTCCGACGAGAACACTTCCTCCAGCGTCTTTTTCTCGTCACCATTCACGGAAACCTGAGCCTCAAAGAGATCGAAAACCGACATACCAGAATTCGCAAATACATCCGCCCGCCCTAAATCACCATACTCTGAAAGTCCCACAGTCCGTGAATCTCCTATAAATAACACATTAGAAAAATCTTTATCAATATCACTCCCCATTACAGCCGTTTCTCCTGTCTCCGGAGATGATGGTGTACTCTCTTCTGCGTTCATAGCCTCCATCATTTCCTCACTCTGTGCCTCCACTATACGGTTATCCGCCTGCACTGCCGCCGTCTCCTGAGGTATCGGTTCCTTTTTCGGTATATCCATTGACATTTTTGCGGCCGCCATGACAATCATACTGCCCGTCAACAGAACACTGTACCAATATCTTCTCATTCCAGTCCTCCGCCTTCCATCTAAAATCTGAAATACAAAAAAGGGTCGTCCATACCAATGTGTATGCAATACACACATGCCCAGAAAACGGCCAGAAGCACAAATGCCGTAACCAGAGAGTATTTATGCCGATTATAAATTCGACAGGGGATATCCGTCATAAACACAAGCCCAGCCGCAATGGAGACCGCGTAAAGTTTTCCATACTTCAGATAATCCCCACTGAAATAAAAAAGGTTCTGTTTCATTAAGAACGGGAACAGTCTCTGGAAATACAGCAGCATCTGTCTGACGTCAGTAACGGCAAACACAAGCCAGGTCAAAGGAATCATGAGCACCATATAGAGATGTCCGATTACCCGCCGTCGTTCCAGCACCCGAAGCAGTCCAAGGCGCTCGATGGACATGATCAGGAACAGCAGAAGGCCCCATATTATAAAGTTCCAGCTGGCTCCGTGCCAAAATCCGGTTAAAAGCCAGACTGCCAGCAGATTCCGAATGGTCAAAACAGCCCCTCTCCGGTTCCCTCCCAGGGGAATGTATACGTACTCCCGGAACCAGCTGCCAAGAGTTATATGCCACCTTCGCCAGAATTCCGTCATGGACAGGGACATGTATGGATGGCTGAAGTTATTCGGAAGCTTAAACCCCATCATTGTGCCCAGTCCCTTTGCCATGAGTGAATACCCGCAAAAATCAAAATAAATCTGCAGGCTGAAGGCTGCAAGACCGAGCCAGGCCAACGGGGTGGAAATGCTCTCATAACCAATCGTCTGCACTTCAGTCCATAAGCCGCCGACCCGATTTGCCAGGAGCACCTTAAATCCCAAACCAATGGTGAACTCCCGCAGCCCATCCTCAATAGCGCGGAAGGTAACCTTTCTTCTGCCAATCTGTGCCCGCATAGAGGAATACGTCACAATCGGACCTGCGATCAGCTGCGGGAACATGCTGATATACATGCCGAAGCCAACCATAGACCGCTCATAGGGAACTGTTTTTCGATACACATCTGCCAGATATGAGACAGCCTGAAAGGTATAGAAACTGATTCCCACCGGGAGTACAGGCGCAAAAACCGGTAAATTCAATGGAATCCCTGCTCTTCCCAGAAGCAGGTTTACATTTTGGACAATAAATGCAGAATATTTGAAAAGGATCAGCCATGAAAGGTTATAGATTATGCCGCAAACCAGCCACCTCTTCCGCAGCCTCCCCAGCCTCCGCCGTCCTATCAAAATCCCGATTCTGTAGTTGACCAGAATAGAAAGAACCAGGAGAACAAAATAAAAAGGGGTATCCCTGACCCCATAAAAATAAAAGCCAAGGCTTCCCGCAAAAAGCCAAAAATTCTTCCAGCTGTATGGGATTATGTAGTAGATTATCAAAAATAGCGGAAGAAACCGAAATATAAATTCTAAACTGCTGAATACCATTTTTTCCCTCTCATTTGTAAATGCCTGCTTCTTCTTTAGACAAAAAATGAGGGCAAAAAGTTGCAAATATCTATTTTTTTATAAGACAATTCAAAGCTGCATACGCGAGAAGAAACTACGGGCCAGTAAGATCGGGAAGAGCTGGCGTGTGTCAGGACATGACTTTCACAATTACAGCAGATAATTATTTTCCCGGTTCGCGACCTGCAATTCAACCAATTTATATGTTGCATATCCACCGATAACCAAGGGCTCCCTGCTGCAGATATCTTCTGCCTCCTCACGACTGTCTGTTTTCAGAATATACATACCTGCCATTCCCGGATAACCTTTAAACACGCCGCAAATTTCCAGCTTTCCCTCATCGTCCAGCCTCCTTACGTTCTCAACATGCTCTGTGACTGCTTTCTTTGTCAGCTTATTATAGGTCCTGCTCTTCTCAATCATCATCATATACATTAATTTTTCCATGCTACACGCTCCTTCATCTATTCCAATTTGCCAACTCGGTATAAGAACCAAGAATTCATAAAACTACAATTCACTTGTACTGCCAGTTTCAAGCAGATTTCCCTCCGGGTCGGCAACATAAAAGTTGCGGATTCCGAAGGTCTGATTTATTCCCTTGGGCGGAACATAGCTCTCACCAGCCCATTCCGTATGAAAGCCCAAAGTATCTCTGAATCCAAATTTATCAAAATAATATGGATTCTGTTCTGTCTGTATCCGTTTCCAGGTTAGGATATTTTTCACGCAATTTTTCAGCGAATTGCTGCGCCTTGGAAATATCACTCTTCAGCATTTCATATTCTGGCTGTGTGATACCGACAAGCTGAATAAAGTCTGTTCTTCCATAAACAGTATCTATTCCATGAGCTTCCGTATCTGATACAGTAAGAAGTGCCGTGATTGCAGTATCGGAGCCCCCCTTGATCGGTTCTCCTTTATTTCCAATAAGCTGATAAGGTTCAAAATAGCGTTCAGATGTATAGGTATAGCGTGCTAGATTCGACAGCACATCTATGCCCCACATGCAGTCATCTGTATTTGCAGCAGAAAGCTTCATCGTCATCTCGTAGCCCCATTTACTCCAATCGCCGCCAAAGCTATCCTTTTCAGCATAAAGCTGCGTCATACCGTAAGTAACAATATGCTTGTATCCATTTGGTGATGAATAAACAGAATAGCCATCAAGATATTGGTCTCCACCGAATATTGCACGTTTTAACATATTTGTTCCAAAATGTTCAGGAGTCTGATTCGGATACAGCTCATTAAACACCTCATCTATGGCCTCCCAGCCAGGCGCCCAATCTTCCTCTTCCTCCAGCTTTTTAATAAATTCTTCGTAGGACATCATATCAATTTTTTCCTCCGCAGCTTCCTGTTATTACGGCTTTATGATTCATGTTGTGTACTCCTTTTCAACTATTATTTAACCATTATTCTTTCAGCGTTTATTTCAGATGATCGTTTCCCCTGCGCATAAAGTCTGTGTATTTCATTATATCATTTCTTCTGCTTATATTCTATTTTTATCTTTCTTAAAATGAATTTCTCCGACAGAAAACAGCAGCCGCTCTTTAAAAAGTTGGTACCTGAATCAAAAAAGACCAAGCGTAATGGTTCCGCCTGATCTTATTCAAACACTCTTGCATTCATACACTTTCTCATTAAGAAGGCACTTAATTCGGAATCCAAATGCGTTTCTCTGACTCACTCATTGCGAATCCGTTCACTGCTCCTTAATCTCATATTCTGCTGCGAGGTAATATGTGGTATAATCCCCTGATCCCCTGAAATCGTTCACGGTCTTTATAATCCGATAATTCCCCTGCTCCATGGAGCCATGAAAGATCTCCCAATTGACCGTTATCTCCGCCGGACTATCCTTTCGGGCAGAATAGCCAACCGCGTTAAATGTCCAATTGTCAATTATATAGGGAACGCTTTGCCACTGTCCATTCACGAAATGCTGTAATTCATAGTTTTCGCCAAACATGATATCTAAATCCGTCTCATTCAGAATACAGAGTTTAACCGATCCAGAATCGGCACTGCCATCCACCGCTTTCATTGTCACTCCCTCCAGCGTATTGAGTCCAGCCTCAAATACACTGACCTTTTTATCTGGTGACTCCAGCAGCGCCTGAACTGTTTTACGAAATTCCTGCGGGAAGCGGTAAAATGGCGGTTTCCCGGTCGTCTCCTTCTCTTTCGAGACGGTTCCATAATTTTCCTCCCGGTACATACTGATGCAGACGCCATTGTCAAATTCCACCCAGATTCCGTTCATTCCCTCCAGATACTCCGACCTGGAGACTTCCTGATATTCACCAGTCTGCTGTACCTGTTCAACCAGCTGGGAAATCGTTTCCTCGTCACGAATTGTGCATGTAGGCGGAACCGCGCAGCCATCGCCATAGAGATACACGGTTTTTATGCCGGTCCAATCCACGGAGCCGTCATTTATACAGGAAATGGTATTTTCCCCTGCACTCCTGGTCTGTGAAACGACTCCCCCCTTGCTGCTACAGGCCACAAGCAGGACAGCTGCCACAGCAGTCCAGATCCATCTCCTACTTCCCATACCATTTCACTCCTCGTTCTTGAAATATTTGGTATATTAAGTATACTATATATGGACAGAATGAGGTATTACGTTTCCCTTGCAAATGTTTAAACTTTCGCTGTTTTTCCACTTAAATGGTAATTAACTGCGTTTTGCTGGTAAATTTCATTGGCATTCGGGAATTGGGACAACTCCAGCAGAGAAGGCGGGGATTCCAGACGGCTTAACAGAATCTCGCGTTCAGCGAGGAATGGGGCAGCGCACGGCTTGAGGAGGCGGAACGACTCATCGACCATCTGGGGCTATACCCTCTGACCGTCATCCAGCCGCAGTATAATATGGTAGACCGGTATATCGAGCATGAGATCCTTGGAACCTGCCGGAAATACGGCATCGGCATCACTTCCTTTTCCCCACTCGCACAGGGTCTTCTTACCGGCAAATACAAGAAAGGCCAGCCTAAAATCTGGTCATGAACCTTTATCGAGCTTTTTATATTTTTATTCATTGTAAGATGGACAGTACCGGATTACATACCCGCCTTTACCGTTGTTTTTCGCTTCGTACATGGCCTCATCCGCAATCCCCATCAGCTGTTCAGCTGTTACGCCTACTGCATGATCTCCCTCAAAATCCACTACAACTGCACCGATTGAACAGGCCACCAGCAGACTTTCACGGCTGCCGCGAAGAACAAACCGGCTGTGGGCAGAATCATTGACCCAGCTCAGGCAGGATTCTAAGGCTGTCAGCCTCTCCTGCTCCTCTATAATGGCCAGGAACTCATCGCCGCCCACCCGTCCGACAATCCCGCCTGTTTCACGCACAAGCAGGGACGCAATAAACAGCAGTGCCTGGTCTCCCACGCTGTGACCATAGTCTGTGTTAAACGCTTTGAAGTTGTCCACATCCACAAACAGAACAGCCATGGGCGTACCGTCTAATTGGTGACGGGCTATTGCCTCGGAAAGATACCTGCGAATATTCTCAGCATTATACACCTGGGTCAGAGCGTCCTTCTGCGCCATTTCCTGCAAAAGCCGTTCCCGTTTGGTCTTATACTCATTTTCTGTCTCAATAAAAGAGAGCAGGCCATTGATTTCCTCCGCCAATGTGCCCAGCTCGTCTTTCCTGACCGTCCCTATACGAAGGGAGTAGTCCTGATTCTGCTTGATCTCATTCAGCGTATCGGAGATATGATGGATGGGCTGCACAATACGTCTGGATACAAACCGTCCCAACAATACTGTCAGTATGGTGCATAACAACACAAGAAACCCCAGCAGAAGTAATGAAATCTGTCCCCGGCTTAGAAAACGGTCCATGTTTACAGACAGCAGGACGTGCCAGTCCGTATACTCCACATTGGAATAATAAGTGATGTAGCTGTTTCTTCCCACCCGATAGGTAAAACTCCCCTGTGGGTGCGCGGCAAAGTCAATGGCGTTATATTTTTCCTGATAATCCTTCCGCTCCGCGTCGGTGGTCACAAAGGTTTCACGCTTATCCTCCTGCGTACCGGCGCTAATGATATTCTGGTTTCCATCCAGAAGATAGAAAGTGGATTCATTCCAAAGCTTTGCCCGCTTACGTATATTATCGTAAAAATCTAAATTAATTTCGGACAGGGCATGACCCAAGACCTTGCCATGATCCCTTATCTCCGCGATTGCTATGACTGAGTGAACTTTCTGGCCATTCTGCTGGTAACTCAAAGTATTCGTGATGTAAAAAGAGTTGCCCTTCATCCGCTCAATCAGAGCGTCTAATTCCGGATCAGCATAAGCCGCTGAGTTTTCATCGCTGGAGGCAATCATGTGATGATTGGTGTCTACCAGCACAATACTCTTCAAATATTGAGTAGCCTGTACGCGGGAATAAAGAATATTATCAAGATATTGGAGCGTGTCCTGATCCAATTCTCCGCGCAGAGCGGCCTGTGATACATCCATGCTGCCCAGAATATTCAGATTATTTCTCTGCTGACCGCAAAAATCGCCCATTTCAGCAAGCTGTGAATTTGCCACAGCTTCAAGGCTTTCCTGTACTGCATTTTCTAATTTCGTATTATATGTAAATGTAAGCAGCAAACTGAACATCAAAAAAGGAACAACTATCATAACGATGATCAGCCGATACATGGATTTCCGTATGTTCATTTTTCAATTCCCCTCAGATTGCAGCAATATGTCAATTTTCTCTATTAAGTATGTGAACCCATATTTTGCAGTATAGATCATATCAGTATGGCCAAATTTAAAACAAACCGCATCTTTATCCCTTCAGCTATAAGCAGAGTTTACCATATGAATGCAGAGAAATCAAGTTGAAGGCAGATGAAAGAACTGATATAATAAAGTTAATTTATCATTTACAGCATATTATTGGAAAATTCCGGCATTTTTCACCGTCTATCAGTAAATAAAACGTATTCATGAAAGGAGATAATACCGGTGAGTCAAAATCAGCAGCTATATCAATATTTGTATCAGACAATTACCTCGCAGATATATAACGGTACTTTTATTTATGGGCAGGAGTTTCCCTCCCAGCACGAAATCTGCCTGCAATACAATGTGGGAATAACAACGGTCCGCAAAGTGATGAAAATACTTGCCGAAGAAGGATTTATCCATACGGCACAGGGACAGCCGTCGGTTGTGGCTTATCGTATATCCAGGGAAAATCAAGCCGCATTTCTGGTCCAGAGCCGGGACGAAATTGCCGACGCATATCAGGGATTGGGATTACTGATGCCAGTCCTTTATCGTGAAGGTGCAAAACGGTGTAACGCATCAGATCTGCGTTATTTTGAACATATTCTGAACAGCGTATCTGAACAGATGGAACTGAAGGAGCACTATCGTCTGGCCAATGCCTTTTTTACAGAGATACTCCGTCCATTAAAGAACAAGTTAATCATCGATTTGGAACTGGACAGTGAAAACTACCTTCATGTACCCTATCTTTCATTTCCCGGTGTAGATAATCCCTTTGCTACAACTGCGGTAAGAACAGAGACGTGGTTTAAAAATGCAGTATATCAAATAGAGCAAAAGCAGTTTGATGACTTTTGTGACGGCGCGTCAGAATTATATTATGCTTCCGGCCAAAGGGTAGACAGTTACTTATACGCATTGGACAAATATACCGAAGGTACTCCAAAGAAGAAAGAGGAATTCCGCTGGTTCCGGGCAAAAGTTCATTCCGAACTATATGCCCGTCTGGCGATGACCATCGTGCGCAGGATTATTGCCGGAGAATTTGACAACGAGCCTTATTTGCCCTCTATTCCAAAGCTGATGGAAGAATATAAGATAACGAAAAATACAGCGAGACGGGTAATTAACCTGCTCAATGCTTTGGGAATTGCCAGAACAATTGATAAAAAAGGCAGTGTGATTACTCTAAAAGGAGATATCGCATTTAAAAGTGAACTTAATCTGATGGAGCCGATAATACAGGAACGATTATCATTATTCCTTGATGCCCTTCAAATTGTGGCTCTCACTGCACACAGCTGTGCCTCTTCGATTACTTTTATTCCGGATAACCTGGGAAGTTCTATGGAAAAAAGGCTTCGCACAGCATCGGATAGCAGAATGTGCCCATTGTCTTTTCAGCTTCTTATAAATGCTTTCATCCAGCTTCTGCCGTACCATTCACTGAAAAATATTTTTCGGCAGTTAGACGATCTGCTGATATGGGGACACTATATGCAGGCAATTGACAAGTCGTTTTATCCGGATTTCAGCAATATGGCTCCCGCAATGGACGCTGTTGTCGCAGCATTAAAAGACCAACGCAGTGATGCATTGCCGGATGCTTTTCGTAATGCATTTTCGTTGGTCTATCAAAATGTTTGCGGGGTATTTTCAAAATACCCCATTAATCCCACTTTTCTTCTTTGCTGTTTTCCTGATAAATAAATACAGCCTTTCATGGCGCTATGCCCTTTGCAGGCTGCATAGCGCCATTTGTATGAGAAGGTCTTCCCTATTTACTATATGTATCGAAATACTCATTTATTGGCATCGGCTTTGCAAAAAGATAGCCTTGTCCTTCGTCACAGCCCATATTCCGCAGCAATTCGAGTTGCTCCTGCGTCTCAATTCCCTCACACAATACACTGTACCCTAATTCATGCACAATACCAATCATGCGTTCAAGGAGCGTGCAGCCAGCTTTTGTCTTAATAGAATTGAGCATAAATGCCCGGTCAATTTTGATCGTATTGGCAGACAGATTAACCAGCATATTCATTACACTGTATCCGCTTCCAAAATCGTCCACAGAGGTAAAAAATCCAGAATCCTGAAGTTCCTTCATTACATATGCCGCCATATTGAAATTTTGGAAATACCCCGTCTCAGTCAATTCAAATTCCAGCAGCCTGTAGTCCACCTGATAACGATTGACGATTCTTTTTATGGAATCGACCACGCCGTCCCGCATAATATCCATGACAGACAGATTGATACTGATTCTGACCATGTCATTCCACCCCATGTTTTCCCATAGGGCTATATTCTTACATACAGTCTCCAGAACATAGAGATCAAGGCTGGTGATGAAACCGTTATTCTCGAAAATAGGAATAAACTCATCAGGATAGAAACAAACAGTTCCATTGTTCATCCAACGGCTTAATGCTTCCGCACCACAGAGTTTTCCCGTTTTAAGATCTATCTTAGGCTGCATCCATATTTGAAAATCTCCACTCTCCAGCGATGGTTCCATCCTGGCGAGGATTTTGCTCTGAAGGCTCTTCTGTCTGACAAACGCCTCATTGTAAACTGCGATCTCATTACTGACAGTCTGTCCTATGGACTGCCGGGTAATGTTGGCATAGTCAATCGCAGTATCAATGTTCGTGCAGCTGTCTTCCAAAAAATAGATACCCATGCGCAGAACCACCTTAATATCCTCAATCTGAGCGTTTTGAGACATCGTAAACTGCGCTATGTTTCGGCGTACATTTTCAATCACGTAATTTGAGTCCTGGTCATAAGCAAGCATTGTCAGAAAATGGTCTGCTGTCACCCTCGTATGCATCCCTTGTATATTCATCAAATTAGCAGCAAAATTTTTCAGGATTTTATCACCTGTTTTGTAACCTGTAACCTCATTAATATACTTAAAATTCTGGAAGTCAATGGAAATAACTGCATATTTTTCTTCATTCAGGTCAATCAGACTCTGTCCGCTCCGGCGGAATTTTTCATAGCTTGCTAAACCGGTTAAATTATCCGTTTCGATAATCGCAGCAGGCTTTGGGTTTTCAGTAAGATTTTTAAAAGCGAAAATGCAGGCAGCCTCCCCTGACAGATCCCCCAGCCAGATATCCACCTCAACCTCCCTGCCTTTTTTATCGTTATCCTTATCTACAAAGAAAGTCATGGAAATGAACCTGTGTCCCTCTTCCAAATTGTCCAGGAGATTTTTTCTGCTTGTAAAGTTATGGTATTTGATTTTATTTATTTCGTCCATATACTGTTCCGCATAGTTTACATTAATGCAGGTGAAGCTGCCTGACGAACCAACCAGTGTATGGAACTTATTCTCCGATCTGAGTGTTATATAAAAATCCGCATTTATGTTGACAAAGTATACATTACTATATTTTTGCAGCAGCAGTTCAAAGGCATTCGTCAGGAGGCTGCATGAAATCAAAGCATCGTCTGGGTTCATTGGCGGATAAGTCCCGGCAGCAAACCTGGTCATCATATTTAAACACGCCGTATTGACGTTTTGCTGGATATCTTCCTCATATGCTTTATGCAGACCAATCTTTGTGCTGTGCATATACAGGCATTTAATACGCCCATTTTTCTGTACCAGCATCAGAGTGGCATCCACCGGCATACTGCTGGCTTTCCCTTCTTTATTTTTACAATCCAACTGTCCGTAACAGCTCAAAATGCTGACTCCCCTGACAATACGTTTACGGAAAAACTGCATGTCACGTAATTTCTGTCCATCATTTTCTTCCTGCTGTTTCTTTAAAAATGTGATTGCCTCCCTGCCTCGGAATACCTTTTGATATTCTTCCTCAAACAAGATAAAATCATCATCCAGCATCAGTCTGAGTTGTTCCTCATTCCACTGCTCAACAATCAAATGCAGTAGCTTTTTCGCTTCCAATACCACATCTGAGTCTTTAAACAACAGGGTGGTGTAGGTATCCAGCATATCAGAGCTTCCAGAAAAGGAGCGGACCTTCCGGCGCCTTTTTTTATAATACTGCTTTTTTGACTCATACATTTCTGATTCAGCCTTGTTTACGATTTCTTCTACATATACGGCATCACGGGACCAGCAGGCACCCACAGCGGCTTTATCGCCCTGCCCAGCCTCGTGCTCACGCAAGCTGTCCCGTAACTTAGCCGCCTTCTCAAGGAACGCATTCTCCTCAACATGATTGGACAGAACAACAAATTCATCACCGCCAATGCGGTACACATACTTCGCTGGAAAAACCTGTATGATTTTTTGTGCAATATAGATAAGCAGTTTATCTCCCGCTTCATGGCCGACCGTATCATTTATCTCCTTCAGACCATTTGCGTCCACAAACACAGCTCCCAACCCAAGGTTTTCCTCAACCTCTTTATCAAGTTGAATCTGGGCATTCAGCCTTTCCACTTCATGCAGATAGGCATTCTGATTTCTAGCCCCCGTCAGTTCGTCCATATAAGTTTTTTTGCGAAGTTTTTCATTGCTGCGCATACGGATTAATACTGCCTGGATAAAATATGCAAGTATCTGAAGAATCTCAGTGATGTTACTGCCGTTTTCATATGGTGGGTTATCAATCCCCATATAACCAATCAGTTGATCCTGGTCAAACAGCGGTACTGTAATCAAAGAATGTATGCCTTGAGGTTTAAGACGCTCATACTCGGCAGATTCTATATCGGCGTGCTCTTCCAGGTTGCTGATAATATACGGTTTCCTCTGCTTAAAAGCCTCAATCCAGTGATGGCAGATTTCCTGCGGAATCCCCTGCAGCTGCTCCTTTTGTGCTTTAATTGCCGGTGCACACCATTCGTAAATATTATCCATCAGCATATCATGTATTTCAAAAATGTAGGTACGGTCCCCCCTCAGCTTTTTACCAAGAATCTCCAGAGCCTGCTCAATTGCATGTCTGTCATCCCGTGTATCCTGTAAGGCACGGGCGCATTCCATGGCTATTTGTTCATTTTCGAACAAAACCTTGATTTGATGCTCCTGCGACAGAAACTTTGATATATCCATGGCAATTTCCATTCGCACGTCCCTGCCCTCGTAAGTAATCAGCTTGTCCTTCAGCAGGTACTGATGCCGGGTAATCGGGTTCTGAGTCTGCCATTCATAGAATTCCGTTCTGTTCAGCCTGCTGTTGGTACAGAAAGAGCAAGGGGAATCAAACCCCTGCAGCACTTCATAGCATTTCCGGCCCGAGATTTCCTGCCTGCTTTTGAGGCCAAACTGCTTTAGTCCGCAGGTATTCATATACAAAAGCTCATAGGTATCTATATCCGACATATATATGAGCTCATTCATTCCATCCAGTTCCTCAATAAATTCAGCCATGTCGTACTCCTCTTTACTCGTTTTCATAATAGGTAAGTCTTCCCGCATAGCTGCTATCCGCGCAGATACTGCTCCATCTCACGCATCAGCAGTTTAAAATCCAAAGGCTTTGCCAAATGTCCGTTCATACCGGCGGCCTTTGTGTTTTCCATATCCTCGACAAAAGCGTCTGCGGTCATCGCCAGGATAGGAACCGTCTTCGCGTCCTCTCTTGAAAGCAGACGGATGGCTCGGGCCGCTTCATATCCGTTCATCACGGGCATCTGAATATCCATAAGAATCAAAGAATAATATCCTGGCTGACTCTCCTCAAAACGTTTAAGTGCTTCCCTTCCGTTGACAGCAGCTTCCAGTTTCATGCCTAAACCACCGAGCAGTTCCAGGGCAATCTCACGGTTAAGCTCATTATCCTCAACGAGAAGGACCCGGCTTCCGGTGAAATCGAATGGTTCCGTCTCCCGCTGTCCCGTTTTCTTTTCCGGCTGTTTCACTTCCTCCCCCAACCGGCACCGGCTCATACAGTCAAGTACCCTGGACCGCCATAACGGTTTCTCCATAAATTCGCATACGCCCCATGCCGCTGCTTTTTCTTTAACTCCGCTTACATCATAGGCAGATACAATCAGCGTTGTCCGGCCCTGAATCTCCCGGCAGACAGCTTCTGTCTTTTTCATAAGTTCCGCTTCCGCCAGACTTAAACCCAGAATGATAAAATCATAATCCTCTGCCCGCCAACGTGTCGGGAAGTATTTCCCCGCCTCCTCAAAATCCATGCACTCTGCCTCCAGTCCGATTGAATGGAGCAGATTGCCTGCACACTCCTGCTGCATGGGGTCATCTTCTATCAGCAGGACCTTTAATCCACTAAAATCTTTCGGTTCCTCCACGGTATCAGCCAGGATCTCCATGGGCAGCATAACATCGAACACGGTTCCCTTCCCCAGCTGGCTTTTAACTGTTATGGCTCCTCCCAGCAGGTCAGTCAGACGCTTCGTAATTGCCATTCCCAGCCCGCTTCCCTCGATTTGGTCTATACGGCTGTCCTTTTCACGGGTAAACGGTTCAAAAATCTGCTCCAGATATTCCGGACTCATACCAATTCCGTTGTCAGATACGTGAAAGCAGACCATGGCTTTTTGGGCATTTTTTGTTTCCTGTACCTTTATTTTCAAAACAATCCTTCCGCCTTCGGGAGTAAATTTTGAAGCATTGGAAAGGAGGTTTAAAAGAATCTGGCGAAGGCGGAGCGCATCGCTATTGAAGTTCTCCAAGCCCTGTCCTTCCAGGTATACTTCAAATCTCTGATTCATTTTACGGATACCCGGCAGCACAATCGTGACAATCTCCTGCACCTCGTCCGGCAGGCACACGGGGGCCATGCTAATCGAAAAATTACCGTTTTCAATTTTGGACATATCGAGCACATCGTTAATCAGCCCCAGAAGGTGATGGCTGGACAGGCGTATTTTCTCAAGGCAATCTTTCACACGATCCTGATTCTCAATATGGGCGTCTGCAATTTCAGCCATTCCGGTGATAACGTTCATAGGCGTACGGATATCATGGCTCATACGGGAAAGAAAATCAGACTTCGCCGCATTCGCATATTTTGCCGCTTCCAAGGCACTGTTAAGCATGTGGGTACGTTCTTCCAGTTTGCGCTGAAGTTCCCGTAATTCGGTAATATCCGTAACATCTATAAATATGGACAGGTACACCGGATCGGCTGAAATTGTATCTATACAGGTACTTTTGATATGGAACCACCGGTCGCGGCTGTCTTTATCCTTGATACGCACGGTGGCCTCAAGGGGTTCCCCTCTCCTCAACCCCGGGAAATGGCTCCTTATCAGCTCCTGGCTCTCCTCGGATAATACCTCAAGCGGATTAATGGCGGTGATATCCTCCATACTCACGTCGAAAATATCCTTAATCCGTTCGCTGGCGTCAAGCATCACAATCCCATGCGGAAGGATACGGTGCCTGACGATGAATCCCGGAATATTCTCATAAGCTATGCTCCGTTCCTTCTGGGTCTGCATCAAATCCGTGACATCAATCATTGTGGTGTAGGCAATCTGTTTCCCATCCATGTATTCATCTGTCAGAAATCCTACTATTTTGGCCCAGTGTATGGAACCGCCCGGCATCTTCAAAGGCAGATAAGCCTCATAACTTTTCTTATTCGAATGGATCATATCCTGGAGTTTCTCATTAATAATCCGCAGGCCGGTTTCATTGTCACGGAAATACGCATCGCAGTGGTTATGGAATCTGGCCTCATAATCTTCTTTCGAGTACCCGATCAGACGGTAGTAGAATTCATTGGCCCAGACAACGGTAAAATGCTCATCCAACAGATGCCTGCTGACACTGACTGCCATTGCACTCATAAGCATTTCCTGCTCGTTCTTTGTTCTCACTAATTCCGTAACATCTGTCATTACCGTATAAGAAATGCGGAATCCATCTATGTATTCATCCGTGAAAAAGCTCACCAGCTTGACCCAGTAGCTGGAACCGTCCTCATATTTCATGGGAACAATTGCTTCATACCCATCACCGTTATTCTCCAGAACGGCTTCAACCTTGCCTGTCAGCAGTTCCCAGCCCTCCGGGTTGTTTGCGTAAAACTCATCCGGATGATTGTGGAACAGCTCCTCGTATCTCGCTTTTGAATAGCCGATCAGTTTATAATAATACTCATTGGCCAGGACGCAGGTATAATGTTCATCAATCAAATGTTTACTGACGCTTATATTCAGCGCACTCATAATCATTGCCTGTTCCTGCATCATTTTATCAAAATCCTGCCTGGTTTCCTTTTGTTCCATCCGCGCCTGCATCATATCAGTCACATCGACCATCGTTGTATAGGACACACGGTAACCATTGATAAATTCCTCGGTAAACACCGCCTGCATCCTGACCCAGAAGGTCCCTCCCTCCGGATATACCATGGGCAGATAAAGGGAATAGCCACTTTTCCCCTGTTCCAGCGCTGAATGGACCTGGTCAGTCAGCCTGGTCCAGCCCTGGGGATTGTTATAAAAATATTCATCGCAGTGATTGTGAAACAGATGTTCGTACTGGGGCTTCGGATAACGAATTAACTCATAGTAGTAATCATTCGCCCAGATACAGGTAAAATGCTCATCCACCAGATGCTTGCTGACGCTTGCGCCTAAAACACTCATCAGCATACTGTATTCAGCATTGAGCTGCTTGTAACTCAGGTTGATTTCCATTCAGGTGTCCTCCGCTCTGCAGAAGGGTCATTGTTTAAGTATTTTCCTATTTCCCTCCACAGGATTGATTTGTCCAGGGGTTTTGCCATATGGCCGTTCATTCCGGCATCTTTCGCGGCCTGGATATCCTCCGCAAATGCATCTGCCGTCATAGCAAGGATGGGAACTGTCTTCGCCCCGTCACGGTCCAGGGCACGGATGGCTTTCGTGGCCTCATACCCGTTCATCACCGGCATCTGGACATCCATTAAAATCACGTCATAGAAACCGTCCGGGGACTGCCCAAACTTCTCCACCCCCTCGGCTCCGTCACCGGCAGTATCCACTACAGCGCCCATGTCGCTCAGGAGTTCCCTGGCAATCTCCTGATTGAATGTATTGTCTTCTATGAGCAGGAAACGCCTGCCCGCAAACCCGGCTCTGGTATCTGCCCCCTGCGCTTCCCGGGCCTCCTGCCCCCCAAGTACATATCTCTGCAGCCCATGAATCAAGGTCGAGACAAAGATCGGTTTCTGCAAAAAGCCTGTGACACCGGCTTTTTTTGCATCTTTTTCAACGTCGCTCCAGTCGTAGGCTGAGATAATCAGAACCGGAAGCCGGTTCCCGCACAGTTCCCGAATCCGGCGGGTTGTTTCAAATCCGTCCAGATCCGGCATTTTCCAGTCAAGAAGCACCGCATCATACATTTCCCCGTTCTGTTTTGCGGTCTTTATCCTTTCCACAGTCTGGACACCGCTGTCAACCCAATCCGTATGGATCCCCAATTGCCCAAGCATCTCAGCCATATACTCGCACATAGCAGCGTCATCATCTGTGACAAGGATTCTCAACCCGGAAAATTCCCCTTTTACAAACGGACTCTCTTCTATCTTCAGGGGAAGTTCCACTTTGAAGCAGGTTCCTTTTCCCAGTTCGCTGCTGACCTCGATTGTCCCATCCATCATATCCACGAATTTTTGTGTAATCGCCATACCAAGACCGGTTCCTTCCGTTTTATCCACACGGCTGTCCTTTTCCCTGCTGAACGCTGTAAAAATATGGGACAGGTATTCCGGCTTCATACCAATTCCCGTGTCAGTTATGGTAAAACTAAAGCGGGCTGTTCCCTCCACAGCTTCCTTCTCACAGACCTCCATGGAAACAGTTCCATTTACAGGGGTGAACTTGTATGCGTTGGATAAAATATTGATGAAAATCTGCCTCATACGCAGAGCATCACTGGAAAACTGTTCGTGGACCACGGACCGCAGGCGAATGGAAAAATGCTGCGCCTTCTCACTGAACTGAGGCTGCATAATGGCCACCACATTCTCCAGCACCTCCGGCAAAGACATGGAATCTTCCCTGAGAACCATCTCTCCGCTCTCAATTTTAGACATATCCAGTACATCGTTAATGAGACCAAGCAGATGCTGCCCTGACAGGCCAATCTTCCTTAAGCAGTCCTTTACCTTTGCGGGGTCGTCCAGATGGGCATCCGCAATATCCTTCATACCGAGCACCGCATTCAGTGGCGTGCGTATATCATGGCTCATCCTGGAAAGGAAATCCGATTTTGCACGGTTCGCCTCCTCCGCTGCCTTCAGAGCGGAACGCATCTGCTCCGCCTGCGCCTCTAATTTCTGCTGCATTTGCCGAAGCTCCGTTTCATTGGTGATATCGATATAAATGGCCAGATACACCGGATCGCCTTCCTGATACCCGATACAGGAGGCGTTAATCTGCAGCCAGGCATCATTGCCCGACTGGTCCTTCATCTGTACCGTAAAATGGATCGGATTGCCATTGGTAATGGCACTCTTATGTTCCAGAAACACCTGCATGTTGCGTTCCATATTTTCGCGGTAAAGTGCATTGTCCATACCGTCCATGCTGTCCTTCCCAAAGAAGGAAAAAAAACGGTCATTTGCCTCCAGCAGCTTAAAATCCAGATTCCGGCTGACTCTGAATTTGGAGACAAACCCCGGCAGGTTGTCGTAGGTCACCGACTGCTCCAGCCTCATATCCATCACATCGGTAATATCCGTCATAACCGAATAGCTGACCTGGTAGCCATCCACATATTCATCCGTGAGATATGCATTCAGCCGCACCCAAATATAATCATGATGGTTTCCGTTATGCTTCCTCCGCATCCGGGTAACCAGGCTATAGGACTTTTCCCCTGATTCCAGTGTCTCCATTACCTTGGCGCTCAGCTGCAGCCACAGTTTTTCATCATGGATGTCCAGATCGTCATTCACATAGTAATGGGCCGGTCTGTTGTGGAACAGTGCCTCGTACTCTTCCCTGGCATATCCGATCAGTTCATAATAGTAGTCATTGCACCATACCAGGGTATAATACTCATCCAATATATGCTTGCTGACGCTGACCTGCAGCAGATTCATCAGAGTATCATATTCGTAGCCTGTCCGCTTAAGCGCCTCATTTAATAGTTCCATATTTCTTCCTCCTCAGTGACCTGGCAGGGAGAGCTTCTTCTTTTTATTCTGCTTCCGTGCGTTAATAACTATCCAGAGTGGTCATGGTTTTGAATCTCTTTTGTAATTATACATCTTTCCTACTTTGACTACAAGTGGTTTTAGCAGGCACGGAAAGGAAGAGTTTAATTGCGCTTTATGCGTTTATTTGATATACTGATACTGTTAGGACAACAGTATGCCGGCAGTAACACCTATCAACTGCCGGATTTTTATTAGAGAGCAGGAGGGCGGTTATGATGAAGTGTCAGGGGGGACATGGATTTCGTACAAGGCAGGAGTGGGAAGAATTTTTTAATGAGTATATGAGTCTGATCTCAGGCATATCACAGGATCATATTCTGTCGCCGCAGCTTGATATCCCGAAGGAGCAGTGGGTAAAGGAATACCGCAAACGGTCACAATATATCAGAAAGGTTTATGGACAGATAGAAGCCCTTTTGGATCAGCACATGAGATATTTTACCCGGTCTCCTGAGCATTGGGATAAAGTGACGGCGGGCTCACTGCTCTCTTACCTTTTCCGTAATTGTATACAAATAGATGACTCCGAGATGTGTATGGGCGCAGTGGATTCTCTGATTCCCTATTATGAGGAGAAACAGGATGAAGTTGCGCTTATGAAGTGCTATATGGTAAAAATGGTGGGCTATGCCACTCTGGACACGGTTAACTGGACGAAGGAGATTTTAGCATACAGCCGGAAAGCGGCGGCACTCTACGAAAAAAAATTTGATCTGCTGAATGAGGAAGAGCGCAGTATGGGAATTTCCATCTATGATTTCGAGGCGGATCAGCTCACAGAGATGGCGAATAAGGGGGATATTACCAAAAACGCGCTGGTTTCAGAATATCTTCCCACCTATCATAAGAGTATGGAAATGATCGACAGGGTAATCGACTCCGTAGATCTGACAGAGAAACTGCACAGTTCCCTGCCGGACATCCGCATGCTTTTCCAATCCCGCCTGGCCTCCCTGGCCGTCCGTCTGCCAGCAGACGTTTTTACAGACGAACTTCTGCACTTTTTATATGAGACTGCAAAGACGATGTATGAAAAAATGCTGGAAGAACAGACCGATGAGATTGGCAGTGTGGCTGTCAACGAGATAACGTATCTCATGGCCGGGCGTATGATTGGCTCGGCAGATGATGAAACTGTCCGAAACCGGATTATGGAACTGGAACAGCTATTTCCTGAACCGAAAAGTGAAGGCGAACGGCAGTGTGACAGCATTCTCCTGGAGGCGGATCAGGTGATCATTCTGTCTATGCGCCACCTGGCAGAGCGCAATCCTTTCATGATCACAGATTTAAAAAAGGTGCTAAAATCAGCGATCCGCCGCGTTGTTACCGTGCCGCACCGCACGTTCAGTGAATACGTCCTCTGCAACGATGTTTACCATTCAATCTGTCCGAATTTAAAATACTTAGATGACAGAGCTGAGATCGTACAGTCACTTCTGGGGATGACCGTATTCCGGCAGATGCAGACGGCATTTCATACTCTTATGGTAGGAAAATGTGCGGTACTGATAACCACCCATTTAATCGATGAGCAGCCGGAGCTTCTGGCAGGTCAGCTGGGGACCAAAAACAGGGATGAGGTAAGGAACCAGAAAGAAACAATTATCCATTTTTCCTACTTGGCCGCGCTTCTGCACGATATTGGAAAGCTGTTCTGTTCCGCAGTTATTAATATGCAGTACCGAAAGATCACTGACATCGAATTTCAGACAATCAAATTTCATCCCGGTACAGGAGGGGCTCTTCTGTCCATGATCCCCCAGCTGAAGGAATTTCACGATATCGCGGCCGGCCATCATAGAAGCTTTGACGGGAAAACAGGATATCCAATGGATTTTGATAATACGAAAAGCCCCATTAAAATATTTATTGATTTGATTACGATCTGTGACAGCCTGGATGCTGCCACCGATACCCTGGGGCGCAATTACACCACAGCTAAATCTTTTGAACAGGTTCTTGCTGAACTACAGGCTAACGCGGGCAGCTATTATTCCGATGTACTGGTGGATTTTATCAGCAATTCCCGCAATCTTAAGAAAGAACTGGCTGCACTGATTGAGGAAGAGCGCGGACAGGTGTATTACGACGTTTATTCCATGCTGGAAAGTATGTCGGCGGAGATGTAGGAGGTATCACAACAGCCAGTCCGAGAACATGGGCTGACGGACAGCCCTATACCGCATCTTGGAAACTGAATAGTCTGGCATCGGAAAGCTTTCTGAAAAAGGCTTGCTGATACCAGACTAATGGACAGGTTTTAAAGATCATGTATTCAGTTCCATGAATACTGATTATTTATATTTTATGCTTCATCCAAACCAAGGTAATACTTCATCAATTCCAATGCACACTGCTGTTTTCGCATATTGTAATGTCTTAGGATTCGGGACGTTCGTGCAATTACAGAATATTCATTTCCCTCCTCGTTTCCAAATAAAATGTAATCAACTGATATATCCAGGGTATCAGCCAGTTGTACCAGGGTATCAATGGACATCCCACAGGTTCCCCTTTCAATATCACCATAATAGTGCTCTGCTTTTCCTATTCTTTCTGCGACCTCCGCGCCTGTCAGACCAAGTTCTTTTCTTCTGGCTCTGATTCGTTTGGATGCCTCCATACGGTTATATCCCATCAGCTTACCCAGCCTCCTCTTGAAAAATACTGCGGGCTTTATGGATTCTTTTTTTCAGCTTTCTGCTGGATTCACGGATCATTTTTAAACATCTTTCGCATGTCTTTTGATCACTAAAATATATTTCTGCTACATCTGTCATTCCGGTAATGATATTGGACAGAGAACAGATATCATAATTTAATTCTATTAGAAATGCTTCCATCCATGCTTTCATTTTATCCATTTTTTGCAGTTCGTAATCTAAATCTTTTCTTGCCGTTTCCAGTTCTTTCTTTGCATCAAAGGTGTCCGTAATATCAAAAAATACATTCCAGATAATCGGAACGCCTCTATAGGTTTCCTTTGAGAAGATACCATTCATCTGAATCCATGTCACCGTCCCGCGCTTTGACCTCATGGGACATTCAAAGCTATAAACTTTTTTCTGTTTATAATAGGATTCTTCTATTACTCTCGTTACCCGGTTAAACGTCTCTCTGTCTTCTTTATAATATTCATCTACCTTGTTTTGATATCTGCTGCTGAATTCATTTTTCGTGTAGCCGGTCAGTTCATACGCATTTCCATTCGCCCATAGGATGGTGTAATGCTTATCCATTAAATGCTTACTGACGCCCAAATGCATTCCCTCTATAATTGTTTCATACTCACTCATCTTTTTTCACCGCATCGATACTCGATAATCTTCTGTTTTCTTCAATCGCCTGCGGTGGCCGCAGTATCGGCCGCCGCAGGTATTTTGCCTGTTTTTATGGAATCCACACTCCGTCACTATCAACAGCATATCCGTCCGGTGTCATTTCATTTTTGTACATGGAGCCCAGCGGCTTTCCGCTTCCTCCACCGTAATTCCATCTTTCCTCTACCGGATCATAGGCATAGACGCCCGCTCCTGCGGTTTCAAAATAGTACCACTTCTCTCCGATCTTTCTCCAGCCTGTAGCCATCGCGCCGCCCTCCGGAATCAGATAGTACCAGTTTTCATCCGCTCCGTCATGGCGCCATCCGGTCTGCATCTTTCCGAAGCGGCCTTCCTTTTCCGTATTGCAGTAGTACCAGTTTCCGCTCTCGTCACGGATCCATCCGGTTTCCATGATTCCTTTGTCATTAAAGTGATACCAGCCGGTGCGGTCTGAGATATTTCCGTTTCCGTCCGCCGGATACTTGATCCACGCCCACATTCCGCTGAGCCTCATTCCGCCGTTCAGCACGAAGGCCATCTGGCGCTCTCCGCCTACCGGCGCGCTGATCTCCACCCAGTTTCCGTTGGTTCCTAATGTGTAGCTTTCCGGACGCTTTGTGTTAAACGGATTCTGCTTTGACCCGCTTCCGCTTCCGCCGCCGCCTTTGTTTCCGCCTTTATTCCCATTATCCTGGATATCGTCGTAATGGTTGTAGCGGTCATCAAGGATCTCTTCATACGGCTCAGTCTTCTCCTTCAGCTTTTCAAGCGCCTCTTCCAGCTGGCCCGCTGTCGCCCTGGGATTCTCACGGTCCAGCACTTCCAGGGCTTCCTCCACCGCTTCCTTAAGCTCTCCGCTTTCCTCCTGTTTCAGGAAGTAATCATCGCTGACACGGATCGCTTCTTTAATCGCATCCTCCAGCTTCTTTCTGGCATCGTCCACTTCTTTTACGTTGTCTTTATAATACGCATATAGATAAGTCTTTCTGTATATCGCCGCCGACGGGTTAAACTCCTTATAGCGGTCCTGGCTGTAGCTCCAGCCCTCATAACGGAACTCTGCACCGTCCGGATTCACAAAGTATTCCAGCTGTTCCGCCACCTGGCCGTACTCACTGTGATAGTACTCGTCCTCCGGAGACTCGCCGCGGCGAACCTTGAAGTAATACCGGTAACGGTTCTCAAGCGGCAGCGCCACGTTGTTGATAAAGTATACCCGGTACGCCCGGTTATACACCATCACATAGCGGCTTCCCGCGTGTGCCGTAAACGCGTACAGCCCTCCGGTTTCCTCCGGGTCCTGCTC
>NZ_QJKD01000029.1 GCF_003201875.1 Hungatella effluvii | reverse complement strand
AACATTACTATATTTCGTGAAGAGAGTACAAAGTGCCACAAGCCCAGTATTTCAAAGGGGTTGTGGCACTTATACGTTCATTCATGTGTCAAAGACGGGATTATTATACCCAATGGAAATAAAATGTCAAGGGTATTTTGGAAAAAAGTAAAAAATAGTGTTACCGTTCACGGCCCCGCTGAAAGTTTCCGCCGGTGTTCCGGTGTGTGGAAGGGGCAGGAGAAGGAAGCGTTTCTTGTTTCCTCGGTGGCAGGAACTAAAGCAGAAAGACGGGAAAAAGAGGCGGATCGCGCAAACTACGGTGAACTCCTGAAGGACTTCACCTCCGTGTCCACTTGAAATCTGGCTTGGAGGCCAGATTTCACCACCCCTTTTTCCCGTCTTTCTGCTTAAGTTCCTGCGAACCTCGGAAAAGGAAACGCTTCCTTCTCCTGCCCCTCCCACACACCGGAACGCCGGCGGAAACTTTCAGCAGGGCCGTGAACGGTAACTTTTCAAAGTTAAAGTTGTGTTAAGTATTCTGATAAAGGATTGAATCCCGGGCATGTTTGTGCTAACTTAGCCATATCATAAAAAGAGAGGTGTATGATGAGTGAACATTTGCGTAAATTGAGCCCGGGCCGGATTGTCGTGCTGGGCTTTGCTTTCGTTATATTGACAGGAAGCCTGATTCTGTGGCTCCCCATTTCGGCAAACGAGGGGGTTCACGTGAACTACATAGACGCCCTGTTTACGTCCACCAGCGCGGTGTGCGTGACGGGGCTGATCGCAGTAGATACGGCGGATACCTTTAATGTATTCGGCAGGACGGTGGTAGCTCTCTTAATCCAGATCGGCGGGCTGGGAGTTACCTGCGTCGGCGTCGGCTTTATTCTGCTGGCGGGAAAGAAGATAGGAATTCATGGCCGTGTGCTGATCCGCGATTCCATGAACTTAACTACGGTAAAGGGCGTGGTGGCGCTGGTGGAATCCATTCTCTTTATGACGCTGCTGTTTGAGGGCATCGGCGCGTTTTTGAGCTTTCTGGTATTTTCCAGGGATTATCCGGCTCTGGATGCGCTGGGAATCAGCGTGTTCCATTCCGTGGCGGCGTTTAACAACTCGGGTTTTGATATCCTGGGAGGACTGACAAACCTGATTCCATATCAGGACAACGTCCTCCTGAATCTTACCACCTGCGGCCTGATTATCTTCGGCGGCCTGGGATTTCTCGTAATCCGGGAAGTGTGGGCGAAGCGCTCCTGGAAGAAGCTGAGCCTCCACTCGAAGGTCGTTATTCTGACCTCTGCCGTGCTGCTGGCTGCGGGAACCATACTGTTAAAAATGACAGAGGAGATTACGTGGCTGGGCGCCCTGTTTCAGAGCACTTCCGCCAGAACAGCGGGATTCTCCACTTATCCAATCGGAAATTTTTCCAACGCGGGCCTGTTTGTCCTGACTATCCTGATGTTTCTGGGAGCGTCGCCGGGATCGACCGGAGGCGGTATCAAGACTACGACCACATTTGTGCTGGTAAAGAGCATGTTCAGCGCGGCGACCAACAGGCACTGCAGCGCGTTCAAACGCCGGATTCCGCCGGAGGTGATCTCACAGGCATTTATCATCACCACTCTGGCGCTGGGAGTGGTCTGTATACAGACCTTTCTGATGTGCCTCGTGGAGCCGGAATACGATTTCATGAAGCTTCTGTTTGAGACGGTCAGCGCGTTCGGAACCGTAGGTCTGTCCACCGGAATTACACCGGATTTAAACGGATGCGCGAAGCTGATTCTGGTGCTTACCATGTTTATCGGAAGGCTTGGACCGCTTACCATCGCGACCATTTGGAGCTTTAAACCGAAGGCGGGCGCGTGGTACTCGGAAGAAACTATTACAATAGGGTAGAGGAGAGAGATAGAATGAAACGCAGGAAAGATACGATAGAGTATGGAATTATAGGTCTGGGAAGATTTGGGATCGCACTGGCGACCGCCCTTTCCGAGGCAGGAAAAGAAGTCATGGTGGTTGACAACACGGAGAGCAAGGTAAAGCAGATCCGTGATATGGTCTCGGAGGCCTTCGTCGTCGAGGGCATTGACAAGGCGTCGTTCGAGAGCGCCGGAATTCAGAACTGCGAGACGGTGATCGTATGCATCGGTGAGAAGATCGATACCAGTATACTGGCCACCCTGACCGTCATATCCATGGGAGTGCCCAGGGTCATATCGAAGGCTACCAGCGCGGAGCACGGCTGTGTGCTGGAGAAGATCGGAGCTGAGGTGGTGTACCCGGAGAAAGATATCGCCATCCGTCTGGCCAGGCGCCTTGTATCGCCCCATGCGCTGGACTTCATCAGCCTGAACGACGACATCGCAGTCTCGGAGATCCGGCTCACAACGGTGCTGGAGGGCAAGAGCGTGATGGAGGCGGGAATACGCAACCAGTTCGGCCTAAACATTGTGGCGATGGAACGGGAGCACGATACGACCATTGACATTCAGCCCACCTACCGGTTCCGGAAGGAAGACGTGATCGTGGTCATCGGAAAGCGGGATAATATCAATCGGTTTGAGGCGTATTTGTCGGAGGAATAATAAGTAAAGGCGAAGAGGCTGTTCGGAAAGAAAAAGGGATTCCGGACAGCCTCTTTGTCTGCTGGTACAGCGGGCCAGACACCCTGCCTGTATGAGCGTTTGGCGGCATAGGGATTTATAAATATCCAAGAGATTCCAGATGGAGTTTTAAGCCTTCTGCCAGCGTTGTATCGGGCAGCCGGACACCGGCGGCCTTTAGTTTCAATAAATCGTAGATCCGGTGGCATAAGTGGCCGGAATATTCGGGATGGGCCTCAAGGTATCCGGTGAGAGGCAGTTCCTGTATGGTGATTTCCACACCGAGAAGTCTTCCCAGGATTTCGTAATACAGGCGGTTTTCCACCGCTTCCGGGCCGCCGATGCAGAAGATCTGCTGAAAGGCACTTTCCCGGTTTACCGAGTCCAGCATGGTGCGCGCCAGATCGCGGACGAAGACCGGCTGTGTGATGTGGATTCCGCCGGTTACGAGGGAGAGGGGATGTCCTGCCAGAATGAGATCCGGCAGCTCCTTCTGGCGGCTGTGCTCCGGATAGCAGCCCAGCAGAAAACCTGGGCCGTAGATATGGCCGGGACGAAAGAGCGTAACGTTAAGTCCGTGTTCCCCTTCTCCGGAAAAATAGCGGAGAAAGACTTTCTCCATCTTCCGCTTGTTCCCCGCATAGCTGCATTCCTCCGGCGCACCCTTTTCCTCCACGAAGAATCCGTCTTCCGCCTGTGGCGTCGTCTTGCGCGCCGGATCGTAGACGGAGTCGGTTGAGATGACCACCAGCCGGCTGCTCACGGAAGACAGCACCTCCAGGTCCTGCTTTGCATGGCGTTCGTTCATGCAGATGCAGTCGAAAACCACATCCCAGGTGACACCCGCTCCCAGTATGGCATTCTTAAATCCTTCCCTGTCGTCCCGGTCCGCACAGAGCGGGATAATTCCAGCGCCGAGAGGGCGTTTTCCCCTGGTGAGCGCCCAGACTTCATACGTTTCTTTAGCCATGGAAGCCAGCATGCCGCTTAAGCCGCCGCTTCCTCCAATAATCAATGCTTTCATTCTTCTTTTCCTCCTGGCAGTAAAATCGTGTCTTCTTTTTTCTTTCTTCTCTCCGGCGGAAACATGCCGGAGGGCGGAATTCCCTTCTTCTCTTTAAACAGCTTGCTGAAGTAGAAGATATCTGAAAATCCGCATTGCAGCGCTACCTCACTGACGCTGTATTCCCCGCTTTTTAACATATTCTCTGCATAGTTTAAACGGAGTGAGATGAGATACTGCTTGAAGGTCATCCCCATGGCCTCCCGGAACAGACTTCCGTAGTAGACGGGATGGAGATGGAACTGGCGGGCCATCAGATCGATGGTCAGCGGGTCCTGATAATGCATGCTCATATAGCGGATGCTGTTTTTGATGCGGGGGTCTTCCTGGCTCAAATGGTTTTCATTCAGGATCAGGTTGGATATCTGATACAGGATGAGGCATAAGATTCCGCGTATCTTCAGCATATATCCAAAATCCCTCTGCAGCCATTCCTCGTGGATTTCGTGGAAACGCGAGATCAGCCGGGGGATGATCCCGATGTGGCTGATGATGGGAAGCGGCAGGCGGGCTTCCTGGCCGAACTGATCCCGCAGAAAGATGTTGGTGGAGTAGCACTCCATCAAGTCCTCCGGAATGTTGACGGCCGCCCGGTAGGTGTTCTGAGGGATGCATATTAAATCGCCTTTTTTTACAGTATAAATGTGGCCTCCGATGTTGTACTCGGCCTTTCCGTCTATGACGTATGTAATGTCGATGAAGGGGATCACATTTGCGTCGATTTTCCAGTTGGGCGTGCACTTCCTGTGTATGTAATAATGAAGTTCAGGAATCATGTTGTTAAAGTCAGGAATCATAAAAGCTCCTTTTCTTCCTGTGATGCGGAGATAATTCTGTTTGTGGTATGGCTTCATTATAGAGTAGGAAAAACAATTGTGCAACGGAGTTTTTAAACAGAATTTTATCTTTAATAATTACAAATGGCCTTTGATTCCTTCATTCTTTTTTATTGTGCAACTTGTTATAATGCATTTGTAAATAAACAATATTTAAAAACACTTTGCACAGGGAAGTGACACCGTCCGGCGGCACCGGTCTCTGTGTAAAAGTAAAAAGTATAAAGGAGGGGAGACCATGACCGGCGTCGCAGTGATCGGAACAGGCGTGATTTCAGAGAGCCATATCGAGGCGTATCTGGCCTTTCAGGACAGGTGCCGTATCATAGCATTGTGCGACCTCGTTCCCCAAAAGGCGGAGGCGCTGAAAGAAAAATACCATTTAAAAGACACGGCTGTTTACAGCGACTGTAAAGAGATGGCAGAGCGGAGCGACATCCGTCTGGTCAGCATCTGTACTCCGCCGTTTACCCATGGGGAGAGCGCCGTGATCTGCATGAAAGCGGGAAAACACGTTCTGGTGGAAAAGCCCATGGCGTCTTCACTGGAAGAGTGTGACGAGATGATGCAGGTTCAGCGGGAGACCGGCTGTTATCTTGGTGTTGTCTCTCAGAACCGCTACCTGCGGGACAATCGGAGTTTAAAGAGCGTAATCTCCTCCGGAGCCGTGGGAAAGGTCTTATTCGGACAAGTGGAATCCCTGTGGTTCAGAGGCCGGGAATACTACGATCTTTGGTGGCGGGGCACATGGGAAATGGAAGGCGGAGGCTGTACTCTAAACCACGCCGTACATCAGATCGATCTGCTGAACTGGATCATGGGAGCTCCCCGCACGGTGACGGCTGTCCTGGGAAATGCAGCACATGACAATGCCGAGGTGGAGGATGTGTCCGCCGCGATTCTTACCTATGATAGCGGCGCGCTCGTGACGGTAACGGCCTCTCTCGTAACGCACGGGGAAGGCCAGAGGCTGCGCTTTCAGTGCGAAAAGGCGGGCGTGGCGTCCCCTTGGCAGGCGGTGAGCAGCAGGTCTGCACCAACGGGCTTTCCTGTCGAAAACGAAGCGTTTGAGGCACAGCTTCAGACGCGTTACCGGGAGATGCCGCCGCCCCGGTATACCGGTCATAAAGGCCAGATCGATACGGTGCTGCATTTCCTGGAGAGCGGGGAACTGCCGCCGGAGAGCAGCGCGGATGGCCGCCTGGCGCTGGAGGTGATAACTGCCATATACCAGGCGGGCTTTACGGGACAGACGGTTACGCTTCCGCTGTCTGGAGATACGCCCCTTTATACGAAAAAAGGATTTTTGGCGAATGGAAAGCATTTTTATGAGAAAGAGGCGCATCAGAAATGAGGCGCTGTGGAGGACGGAAATCATGCACGGACGGAGAGACTTCTGCTGGCTGACAAAACAGGTGCAAAACAAAAACATAATTACTTATTATCTGGATGATGGGAAGAAAACGGCAGTTACAGAGACCATTGAGCGGGAAATGCCGCTGCTGTTTAAAGAAATCAGACGATCCGGTTCGCCGGATGCCTCGATTGCTTTTTTACCGGGAGATGAAGCGGCGCTGGGGACAGAAGGGTACCGGATCGGGGAGACTGAGGCCGGTTATAAGATAGAAAGCGCGTCTCCTGCGGGATATTTATACGGCATGTACGGGCTGCACCGGCTTCTGACCGCACAAAATGAGACCGGATTTCCGTATGAGTCGGTGCCGGATCAGAGCATCCGCATGATCGATCATTGGGATAATTTCGACGGTTCCATTGAGCGCGGTTACGCAGGAGAGTCCATATTTTACGATCACAACACCTTTCGGGGAGATATGGAGCTTATCCGGCAGTATGCAAGACTGCTGGCCTCGGTGGGGATCAATGCGGTTCTGATCAACAATGTCAATGTACACAGAGCGGAAACATTTTTCGTAACAGGGGAAGCCCTTACGGAAATCAGGAAGATATCCGACGTCCTGGCTGCATACGGAATTAAGACGTACCTATCCGTTAATTTTGCGGCGCCCATCACAGTGGGACAGTTAAAGAGCGCAGATCCTCTGGAGCCGGAGGTGGCTTCGTGGTGGGAAGAGACGGTTAAACGAATCTATGAGGAGATTCCTGATTTTGCCGGCTTTGTGGTAAAGGCAGATTCGGAAGGAGAACCAGGGCCATTCACCTATGGCAGGAACCATGACGACGGCGCCAATATGCTGGCGAGGGCGGCAGGGCCCTACGGAGGAGTCATTATCTGGCGCTGCTTCGTATACGACTGCGCCCAGGACTGGTGGAACCGTGAGGCGGACCGCGCACGCGCCGCTTATGATATCTTCGAACCTCTGGACGGCAGATTCCTGGACAACGTGATTCTTCAGATCAAGAACGGCCCCATCGATTTCCAGATCAGAGAACCGGTGTCGCCGCTGTTCGGAGCTTTAAAAAAGACAAATCAAATTCTGGAATTTCAGATTACACAGGAGTATACCGGACATCAGAGGGATATCTGTTACCTCGTTCCGATGTGGAAGGAAACCATGGATTTTGATACGAAACACGGCAAAAGCCTGACGGTGAAGGAGGCGTTGAGAGAGAACTCCCCTGTCCGCAGACGATCCGGCATTGCGGGCGTCGGAAACGTGGGAATGGACGCCAACTGGACGGGCAGCAAGCTGGCCCAGGCCAATCTCTACGGCTTCGGAAGGCTGGTCTGGAATCATGAATTATCAGCAGAGGCGATCGCCGAAGAATGGGTCCGCCAGAGCTTTTGCCTGACCGAAGAAAAGTGCGGTAAGCTGGCGGCGATTCTGACAACATCGAGGGAGGTGTACGAGGCTTATACCTGTCCTCTTTCTGTTGGCTTCATGTGCAAACCCTCCATCCACTACGGCGTCGATATCGATGGCTATGAGTACGACCGGTGGGGGACATATCACTATGCCGACAGAGACGGAGTCGGAAGGGACAGGACCGTGAAGACGGGGACCTCCTATACGAGGCAGTATTCCGACGCGCGATTTTCTGAATATGAGGACCTTTCGTCCTGTCCCGATGAACTGCTGCTCTTTTTCCACCATGTGCCCTACACCCATGTGCTGCATTCAGGAAAAACGGTGATTCAGCACATCTACGACACTCATTTTGAAGGCGTGGAGAGGGTGAGAGAGTATCAGGCGGTATGGGAAAGCTTAAAGGACTCCCTGGATGAGGAGAGCTACTTAAATATGAAGGAGCGCCTCGTCTGGCAGATGGAAAACGCCGTCAGCTGGCGTGACCAGGTAAACACGTACTTTTACCGTAAATCGGGAATCCCCGATGAAAAGGGTAGAAAAATATACCAATAAATAAAAGGAAAGAGGTAGTATGATGAAAAAATGGAGTAAAGCAGGTATCGTATGTGCGGCCGTACTGGCAGCGAGCATGGCAATGACCGCGTGCGGCGGCAAGACCGCAGAAACGGGTAATACCGGGGAGGCCGGAAGCACCGGAGCGGCCGGGACGGAGAAGGCAGCGGACGGAAAAACACCGGAGGCGTCTAAGGCATCGGGAGAGACTGCGAAATTAAGCTTCTCCTGGTGGGGCAATGACGACCGCCATCAGGCCACACAGAACGCCATCGACGCCTTCAACGCGGCTCACGCCGGCGCCATCGAAGTGACCGGAGAGCCCTCCGGCTTCGGCAATCTGGAAGAGACCTTTGCCACCCGCTATGCCGGCGGCACCGCCGCAGATGTCATGACTGTCAACTATCCCTGGGTTATCCAGTATAGTCCAAACGGAGACGGATTCTACGATCTCGATCAGGTGAAGGACATCTTCGATTTCTCCCAGTACGACGAGGGCTTCCTGGAATTCGGAAAGACGGGCGGCAAGATGCAGGCAGTCCCATACGGCCAGAACACGCTGGGCTTATACGTCAATAAATCTGCGTTTGACAGAGCCGGTATCACCGAGCTTCCAACGACGTTCGAGGAATATAAGAAGGCGGCGGAGATATTTACCCAGCAGGATCCCAATGCGTATATGATCGTCAGCCCTACGTTCCGTTTCGCAGCAGTCTACTATCTGCAGCAGAAGACAGGGAAGGGCGAATTTGCAGAAGATTTAAGCATGAATTACACCGTGGATGATTATAAGGAAGCACTTCTCTGGTATAAGGACTTAGCGGATGCCCATGTCTTCTGTTCCAGAAAAGATTATATCGAGAATGTAGGCAATGAGCCGGTATCCATTGCCCAGAATGCAAAATATATCAATGGCGGCTACGCTGGCGTACTGGAATGGACCGGAGGAATCGCTTCGAACGCCAAGACTCTGGAGGACAAGGGGGACGAACTGGTGGTTGCGCCGCTCCCTGTGATCGACGGAGCTGTATTTGAAGGAACTATGGCAAAGCCCTCCCTGCTGTTTGCAATCTCCAGGGATTCCAAAAATCCAAAGGAAGCGGCTGAATTTTTACAGTATATCTTAAACGATCCGGAAGGAACGAAGCTCATGGGTTCCACCCGCGGCATGGTGGCTTCCAAGGCGGCCAAGGCTTCCTTAGAGGCAGACGGACAGATCACAGGAGCCGTAAAGCAGGCTTACGACTTTACCGATGTGGCGAAAGTAATCAACAACTCTCCGATCTTTGAGAACGCCGTATTTACCAATTCCTATGAAAGTAATTACGAGAAGTTTGAGTTTGGAAAGAGTACGGCGGAGGAAGCCGCGCAGGCCATCTTTGACGCCACCAGCGAGCAGGTTGCAAAACTGAAACAGGACTATGGCAAATAAAGAGCACGCAGGAAGGAGGAGATTCTTTGAGAAAGAGCAAAATGGGTCTTGTGTATATTCTTCCATGGCTGATCGGTATGGTTTTTCTTACCCTGTATCCGTTTATTAACGCGCTGGTTATCAGTTTTACGGATTACAATCTCGTGAGAGAACCGAATTTCATTGGTCTGGCTAACTACACTAAGCTGTTTCAGGATGAAGATTTTTTGGGTACGCTTACCGCAACGTTAAAATACACTGTGATTACGGTGCCGTTACAGCTGGCGTTTGCCCTGTTTATTGCATACATATTGAATTTTAAGCTGAAGGGCATTAACTTTTTCCGGACGGCCTACTATATTCCGTCCCTGTTGGGAGGAAACGTGGCGGTAGCGGTGCTGTGGAGATTCCTGTTTCAGCAGGACGGGCTTATCAACCGAATCATCGGCGTTGTCGGGATACCGCCGGTGGCATGGCTCTCTTCCCCGGGCGGGGCAATGAGCGTCATCATAATCCTGAAGGTCTGGCAGTTTGGTTCTGCGATGCTGATCTTCCTGGCCGCGCTCAAGGACGTACCCCAGGATCTCTATGAGGCGGCCAGCGTGGACGGATCCACCAAGCTCCATTCCTTTATCCATATTACCATGCCGCTGATCACACCTACGATTTTCTTCAATCTGGTCATGCAGCTGGTCAATGCGTTCCAGGAATTCAACGGCCCGTATCTTGTAACGGGGAAGGGACCGTTAAATGCCACCTATCTGACTTCCATGTATATTTATGACAATGCATTTAAGTACTTTAACATGGGGTATGCCAGTGCCGCCAGCTGGATTCTGTTCCTCATCATCGTGGCTGTGACCCTGATCCTCTTTGCGACACAGGACAAGTGGGTCTATTATTCGGACGGAGGTAATTAAAAGATGGAGAAAACGCGAGGATTCAGCGAAGTGGAAATGCGGAGACACAGACGGGTGGTCATCAGCTCCGTCGTCCGTTATATCGTCCTGATTGTCGTGGCGCTCGTCATGATCTATCCGATTATATGGCTGGTGGGCGCTACCTTTAAGAGCAATAATGAAATATTTACTTCGATCAGTTTTATTCCGAAACGGATCGACTTTACTCCCTATATAGAGGGCTGGAAGACGCGGACAAAGTATACGTTCACCACGTTTTTCATAAATACCTTCCGGTTCGTGGTGCCGAAAATTGTCTTCTGTCTCGTATCCAGTACGCTTGTCGCGTATGGCTTTGCAAGGTTTGAATTTCCATTTAAGAAGATCTGCTTTTCGATTTTGATGGCTACCATGTTTCTCCCGGCCGTCGTGACAAGAATTCCACTCTATATTTTGTGGAAGCAGATGGGACTCCTCAACACGTACGTGCCGCTGATCGCACCGACCATGTTTGCCAATGAACCCTTCTTCGTGTTTATGCTGATTCAGTTCATGCGGTCGATCCCCACGTATCTGGACGAGGCGGCCACAATCGATGGCTGTAATTCCTTCCAGACTCTGATGAGGGTTCTGCTGCCGTCCTTAAAACCGGCGCTGATCAGCTGTACGATCTTCCAGTTCGTATGGAGCTTCAATGATTTCCTTGGGCCGCTCATCTACGTGACCAGCCTGGAAAAGTATCCGGTGGCGCTGGCGCTTAAAATGTCCATCGACCAGAGCAGCGGTATCGTGGAATGGAACCAGATTCTCGCCATGTCATTTCTGGCGCTGCTCCCGGCCCTGATCCTGTTCTTCTCCGCGCAGAAGTATTTCGTGGAGGGCGTTACATCGACTGGAGTGAAGGGGTGATCGGATATGGAACAGAATGTCCGGTTTTCTGTGACACCGCTCATCTCAGACCACGCGGTGCTCCAGCGGGATGAAGTGATCCCGGTGCACGGCAGGGGAAGAGCCGGAGCCGGGGTGCGGGCAGAGCTGGAGCCTGAGTGGGGAAAGGCAGACGGCGTGATTCAGCCGAAGTCCGGCTGGGGTGTGGTGAACCCGGCTGGGACGTGGCTGGTGGAGCTGCCTCCGCTTCCCGCAGGAGGACCGTACCGTTTGCGGGTTGAATCCGAAAGAGAAGAACTGGAGTTTCATGATCTTTATTTCGGAGATATCTGGGTCATGGCGGGGCAGTCCAATATGCAGCTACCCATGGAACGGGTCAAATACCGGTATCCTGAAGAATATAAAAAGGGCGCATCGCCCATGATCCGTCAGTTTGCGGTTCCGATTCAGTGGAAATTTGACTCTGACTCTGACGCGCTGTCCGGCGGGGAGTGGAAGATGGCCGCGGCGGAACATACTCCGGTATTTTCTGCCGTCGGCTTTTTCTTTGCGCAGAAGCTGTATAAGCGTTACCGTATTCCGATCGGCCTGATCTTAACCGCGGTAGGGGGAACCCCTGTACAGGCGTGGATGAGCCGGGAGGCACTCTGCGATTTTCCCGATGAACGGAAGAAGCTGGATGCCTGCAGTGATCCCGGGTACGTGGAACGGATACGGAAAGAAGATGAAACACGCATTGCCGCATGGTGGAGGCTGCTGGCTGAGAGAGATCAGGGGCTTGCGGAGAACTGGGCCGCGGGAGGAGGCAGGCGCTTTTGGAAGAAAATCAGCCTTGCGGACCGCTGGGATGACCGGGAGGACTTAAAAGGCGCCGGAACCGTCTGGCTTCGGAACTGTGTGGAGATTCCTCCCGGTTTAGCGGGTCAGCCAGTCCGAATATCGCTGGGAACAATCACCGATGCGGATTGCCTCTTTGTAAATGGGGAAAAGACAGGAAGCACCTCCTATCGATATCCGCCGAGAGAGTATGAGACAACGGCTCTCAGGCCGGGGCGCAACCGGCTTGTGCTGCGTGTCGCAGCCGTCCATGGACAGGGGGGCTTTACGCGCGGTAAGAGTCATCGGCTTATCTGGGAGAACGGAGAGGAGCGGGACATCACCGATGGCTGGGAATACCGGCGGGGGGCGGTGATGGAGACTTTAGGAGAACAGACTTTTTTTGAACGGAAGCCGGCGGGGATGTACCAGGGGATGATTGCCCCCCTGCACCGTGTCCCGGTGAAGGGAATCTGCTGGTATCAGGGAGAGATGAACGCGGATGAGTATGAACGTTATCCCGGATATTTTAACAGGCTTGTCGAGGACTGGAGGCGGAAATGGAACAGAGCCGGTTTACCGGTACTCTTCGTGCAGCTTCCCTGTTACGATCTGGAGGCTGGGAAAAACTGGGTACAGTTCCGGGAAATGCAGCGGAAGCTGACTTCAGTTCCCGGTACGGCCATGGTGGTATCGATGGACTGCGGAGAGGAAAATGACCTGCATCCGGTGAACAAGAAACCCGTGGGAGAGCGCCTGGCCATGGCGGCGTTTCAAATGGCTTATGGAGAAGACGGAATATGGCTGAGCCCGTTGTTTTCTTACGGTGAAAGGACCGCGGAGGGAATGATTCTGCATTTCGATCACTCGGAATGCGGTCTGGAGACGCTTGACGGAACTGCGCCTGGCGGATTTGAGTACTGTTTCTATGGAGGAGAAGGGAAAGAAGATGGCAGGAAGGTAAGAATAATTCCGGCAGAGGCACGAATCGCAGGAAACACGGTAGTGGTTCCGTGGCCGATGCGGGACAGGCTTCCGGATGCTCTCGTATATTCCTGGTCCAACAACCCGTCAGGAGCCAATCTGTGCAATTCGGTAAAGCTGCCGGCCTCCCCTTTCCTCTGCCAGATAGAGACAGAGAAGAACCATTAACCCCTGGAAGCACAAAAAAAGATGAATCGGTTAAAAACCGATTCATCTTTTCGTGCGGGAGATGGGACTTGAACCCACACGAGAATTCACCCACAAGATCCTTAGTCTTGCCTGTCTGCCAATTCCAGCACTCCCGCGCAACGAAGACTATGATACCATTTTTAAGAAGAATTGTCAACATTTTTTGAAAAATATACACAAAAAAATATTTTCTAAAATATGTAAAAATATGATTGACAGGAAGCCCCTTTTATAATATAATAACTACTGTTGCTGCGAGAGATTGCAGAGACATGCAGAAGTGGCGGAATTGGCAGACGCGCACGGTTCAGGTCCGTGTGGTAGCAATACCGTGAGGGTTCAAGTCCCTTCTTCTGCATCAGAAGCCCCTGTAGACTAAATGTCTGCAGGGTTTTTTTATTTCACGGGAAGCTTTATCTATAAAAAGGGAGGAATTCCAGCGTGAAGCGGCTGTAAGAAACTGTGCTGGCGGCAGGATGCTGCCGAAATTGCTTCACCCCTTCTATAATAAAAAAATAACACCAATCTAAAATCCGGCTACTGTCAGCCGGGTTTTTCTTTTTTTATAATGAATGTACGGATATGAAAAGGGAGCATTCAAAGGGATAAAAGGAGGAAGGAGAATATCAATGTTAGATAAAAATAAGAACTATATTATAGAAAATTACCATTTAAAATCAGCCTTTTCCAGCTTTTTACCGGGGATCAGCGGGGAGCACGGAATTCCCCTGTGGTGCTATTACGTGAATCGGGGCCAGTGTGTCTCCTGTTTTGGAATTCAGGATAAGGACCATCCTATTATGGAATTTTATCCGGCTCACCAGGCGTATGAGAGGACGCCGCTTCTGGGCTTTCGTACCTTTTTGAGAGTGAACGGAACGTATGAGGAACCATTTTCCGGGAGAGACAGGGCGCGGCGCATGGTGATCGGCATGAACAGCCTGGCGATTGAGGAGGAGACCGGGCAGTACCGGATTTCGGCGGAGTATGAGACGCTCCCCCAGGAACCCATGGCGGCCCTGATGAGAGAGGTGAAAATTACTAATGTGACAGGCGAAGATCTGTCAGTCGAGGCGGCGGACGGCATGGCCGAGGTGATCCCCTGCGGCGTGAGCAGCACCACCATGAAGGATATGGGACAGACGGCAAAGGCGTGGATGGAGGTAAGGGATGTCCGAAACGGTGTGCCGAAATTCAGGGTGAGAGCCAGTATGGAGGACAGCGCCGAGGTGACGGAAGTAAAAGGGATGAATTTTGCCTTTGCCCGGGGCGGCGAAGGGGAGATTCTGCCTGTCATCGTGGACCGGGAGCTTCTGTTTGAGACGGACACGGCGCTTCTGCGGGCCTGGGGATTTGAGCGGGAAGGCGTCAGACTGCCCGATCATAAGGAACAGGTTACATGCAACGATACCCCGTGCAGCTTCTTTCTCGCTTCCCGCATCCTGAAGCCCGGAGAGACGCTGGTGATGCGGGAGCTGTATGGAACGGCGAAGGAACAGACCCGCATCGACCGGGTGTGGAAGCTGTCCGGAGAGGACGGATGGTTTCTGGGAAAACAGAGGGAGGCTTTCTCTCTCACGGAGCAGATCACATCCAGGATTGCGGGAAAGACGGGCCATGCGGTATTTGACGCATACTGCCGCCAGGATTATTTAGACAATCTCTTAAGGGGCGGTTACCCGGTGCGCATCGGAAGCAGTAAGACCTTTTACCTCTATTCGAGAAAACACGGCGATATGGAGCGGGATTATAATTTCTTTTCCATGCTGCCTGAGCCGTATACCCAGGGGAACGGCAATTTCCGCGATGTCTGCCAGAACCGCAGATGTGACGTCTATTTTTCACCGTTTGTCGGGGACAGCAGCATTCGGACCTTCTACAACGCGCTGCAGTTAAATGGATACAATCCGCTGGGAATCGAAAAAGTCACGTATACGATGCCGGAAGGGCAAATGCCGGTTCTGGAAGGAGTGGAGGCGGCCGCGGCAGATGCGCTTAAGGACCTTTTTACAAAAGAGTTTACACCGGGACAGCTGGATGAAATTCTGGCAGAAGGGGTGGAAGAGAGGGCGGACCGGGAGCGTATTTTCGCCGGCATCATGGCTCTGGCCCGGAGTGAGGACCGGACCAGGTACGGAGAGGGCTACTGGTGCGACCACTGGACCTATAACCTGGATCTGGTGGAGGCGTATCTGGCCGTCTATCCGGACCGCCGGGAAGCGCTTCTGTTTGAGGAGGACGGCTACAGCTACCGTCAGGCGGAAAAACGCATCCTTCCCCGCAGGAAACGGTACGTTAAAACGGAACAGGGGATCAGGCAGTACCATTTCCTTGAGGACAACGCAGACACCGAAAAGAAGGAAAACCGGTATTTGAAGGACCGGAACGGCTGTATGGTGACGGCCAGTCTGGCCTCCAAGATGATGACGCTTGTGATTACCCGCATGGCGGCACTGGACCCGTACGGCATGGGACTGGAGACGGAAGGCGGCAAGCCGGGCTGGTATGATGCGCTGAACGGCCTGCCGGGGCTTTTGGGCTCCTCCATGGCGGAAACATACGAGCTGCTGCGCTGCGTCAGGTTCCTGATCGAAACACTGGAGAAAACAGAAAAATCCGTGATACTGCTGAAGGAGACGGCCGGTCTCGCGGGCGCGGTCTGCAGGGCCGGACAGCAGTTTTATAAGGAACTGGCGGAAGGAACCTCCGCGGCCGGCTTCTGGAATGCGGTAAATGATGCGAAGGAGCATTTCTGGGATATCACTTCCAGGGAGGTATCGGGGGAGCGCGTGACATGGGAAGCGCAGGAGACCGTCCGCGTGCTGACGCAGTTTTCCGATATCCTCCGTATGGGAATCAGGAAGGCGGCCAGACTGGGAAGAACTGTGCGGCCTACCTATTTTTACTATGAGGTGACGGAATGGAAGGAGGGGCCGGATGGAATCCTTCCGCAGGCATTCCGGGTCCATAATACGCCGGATTTTCTGGAGGGATCGGTGCACTATATGAAAATTGCGGCGGATGAAGAGGAGAGGAAGGCGGTTTATGAGAGTGTCCGCGCAAGCAGGCTGTACGATGATGCGCTTTCGATGTACAAGGTAAATGCGTCGCTCTCCGAGGTGACCTTCGAACTGGGGCGGGCCTGTGCATTTACCCCGGGATGGCTGGAGAATGAGTCCGTCTGGCTGCATATGGAGTATAAATACCTTCTGGAGCTGCTGAAGGCCGGAATGTATCAGGAGTTTACAGAAGACTTCCACAAGGCCGCGGTACCGTTTCTTAATGAGGAACAGTACGGGAGAAGCCTGCTTGAAAATTCTTCCTTTATCGCCAGCAGTGCCAATCCCAATCCGCGATACCATGGAAAAGGCTTTGTGGCAAGGCTCAGCGGTTCGACGGCCGAGTTCCTGGAGATGTGGGAGATCATGATGTTTGGAAAACAGCCGTTTTCCATCAGGGATGGAAAGCTGGAGCTGTCGTTTGAACCGTGTTTCCCGGAATATCTGACCGGGGAGGAGAAGACGATTACGGCGACATTTCTGGGGAGCGTTCCCGTCACCTACGAACTGCCGGAGCAGAGATCGGTCCTTCCGGGCACTTACACGGTGGAACAAATCACCGTAGAGACGGAGCAGGGGGAGGAGTCTTTCTCCCGGACCGTGACAGGGCCGGCGGCAGAGATGGTGCGGGAGGGGCGTGTTCGCTCCATCACGGTTTCGCTGGCAGGGAAGCTCTGAAGAAAAATGAAAATGATTGAAAAATAAAAAAATGACACCTGAGAAAAATTTGAGACATTATGCACTGCAGACAAGGCAGATATAATAAAGTTATCGAAATTCAGAAGTGAAAAACAGAGTCCGAAAGGACGGCAGACGAAGAGGAGGATTTGATTTATGAAATTAAAAAGGGCAGTGGCAGCGGTAATGGCAGGACTCATGGCGTGTTCCATGACAGCGTGCGGGTCGGGGAATTCCGGCGGCGGGAATACGGGTGGAGAGACAGGCACGGAAGCCGGGAAGGAAGCTCCGGCAAAGGCGGGAAGTGAAACAGCCGGCAAAAAGCTGGTGGTGTGGACCCTGGCCGAGGACTTAAAGGAGTTCGCCGGCAAATACTGCGAGACCAATCCGGATGTACAGATCGAGACGGTTACGATTGCACCGGCCGATTATCCGACAAAGGTCCAGACGGCCATGCGCGGAAAGCAGACGACGCCCGATATCATCGTGGGAGAGCCGCAGATGCTTCAGGATATGTATGAAGCGGGTTACTTCGAGGATTTAAACCAGGCTCCCTACAATGCCCAGGATTACGCGGATAAGATCGTGGATTACGTATGGAAGGTGGGCCAGGACTCCGAGGGCATTCAGAGAGCCATTTCCTACCAGATTACCCCGTGCGGAATTTATTACAGACAGGATATCGCCGAGAAGGTTTTCGGAACAGATGATCCGGAGGAGATCGGGAAGCTGTTTCAGGATTACGACACCATTCTTCAGACTGGCCAGACTTTAAAAGACGCAGGCTATAAGATTTTTGCCTCCGACGGCGAGATGAACTTTTTCTCAGGAGACAGCACCTGGGTGAAGGACGGAAAGCTGATCGTGGACCAGCAGCGGAAGGATTACATGAACCTCTGCGTGAACTTATATCAAAATGATATGACGGCATACGTAGATTCCTGGTCCGCAACCTGGTATCAGGCGATGGGCGGGGCGGTTCCGGTTATCGCAAAGGGAACCAATGTCTGGGATGAGACGGCGGTACAGGAGGCGGCAGAGGCAAGCGGCCAGATGACGGAGATCTTTGCTTACGGCCTGCCGGCCTGGGGCGTGGGAACCATGCGCGATCACGTGGGCGAGCTGTCCGGCAAGTGGAGGGTCTGCCAGGGACCTGCCTACGGGTTTAGCGGAGGTACCTTTATCGGAATCAGCACCTTCAGTAAAAATAAGGAGCTGGCATGGGATTTTATCAAGTTCTGTACACTGACGGAAGAGACTCTCGACTGGTGGGTAGAGGCGTCACAGGGCGATGTGGTTTCCTATCTGCCGTGCCTGGAAAAGCATAAGAACGATGAAAATGAAGTATACGGCGGTGAGAAGCTGTATGAGTTCTTCTTGAAGCAGGCTGAGGGAATCGACTATTCCAGAGTCACGAAATACGATAAAAAGGTCGGAGACGCGTGGGCGGCGGCAATCAATTCCATTAAGATGGGAGAGATGTCGGAGGAGGATGCGGTCAATAACTTTTACGATGTGGTGGCTTCCACGTATCCGGAACTTGTGATTGAGCGTTGATGAAACGGCAGGAGGAGAGACTATGGCAGGAAAAGCCTTGGAGGGCGGAAGAAAGAAAAGCGTGGACCGGACAGGATACTTTTTTGTCGCCCCGTTTGTGATCGTATTTTTCATATTTAATGTCTATCCTGTAGTTCGTACTTTTTACTTAAGCTTTACCGATTACAAGGGCTTCGGTGATGCGATGTTTACGGGCGGCACCAATTATCTGCGCGTTCTTTCAGACAAATTTTTCTGGAAGGCGCTGGGCAATACCGCGAGAATCTGGAGCGTCAACATCGTGCTCCAGCTGGGCCTGGCGCTGGCGCTTACAATCGCGTTCAGCGATATTAAATATAAGATCAGGGGCCTGGCGGTCTTCCGTGCATTATATTACCTTCCGAATCTGATTGCAGCCACATCGGTTGCGTTTCTGTTCAAGACACTCTTAGACTGGCGTTACGGCACTTTAAATCAGCTTCTCGTCGGAGCGGGGATTACCGCTGATCCGATAAACTGGCTGGGTTCCACGGCCACAGCGCCCTACGTGCTCTCGGTGATCGGCGCCTGGATGTGGTTCGGCAACTCCTTTATTATGCTGATGGCAGGAGTGCAGGGAATCTCCAGGGATTACTTTGAAGCTGCGGCGATCGACGGCGCCGGAAGGATGAAGACATTTACAAAGATCACCCTTCCGCTGCTGAAGCCGATTCTGCTCTATGTAGGGATTACATCCTTAATCGGCGGGCTCCAGATGTTCGATTTACCATTCCTGATCTGCGGCGGCACGGCGGGAAATCCTGGCGGAAGCACACAGACGGTCGTTATGTATCTGTATAAGTTCGGATTTGAGACGAATCAGGTTGGCTTTGCCTCGGCGGTTGCATACGTCCTGTTCATCATCATTCTGCTGTTTTCTGTTCTGCAGTTTCAAATGATGTATGGAAAGAAAAAGGAGGGGAATAAGAGATGACAGCGAAAATAAAAAAAGGCCTTCTTTACGCGATTCTGATTTTCCTGGCCGTGATCTGTCTGATGCCGTTCCTGCTTATGATGGTTAATGCAACCCGCACGGGATCGGAGATCGTCAAATCCTTCACCCTGGTGCCCGGACACGCGCTGTCCGTGAACTGGGCGATCGTATCCAGCTACTTTAATTTATTCAAGGGGATGGCCAACAGCCTTTTGGTAGCGCTTCCGGCCACGCTCTTCACCTCGTATTTCTCGGCCATGGCGGCGTACGCCCTCGTCATGTATAAGTTTAAGGGAAATAAGCTCTTAAGCGGTGTGATCATCATATTCATGATGATACCGGGGCAGCTGAGCCTGATCGGCTTCTATGATCTGATTACGGGGCTTCGCATGATCGATACATACTGGCCGCTGATCCTTCCGGCGATCGCTTCCCCCGGAACCGTGTTTTTCCTGAGACAGTACTGCGAAGGTTCCCTCCAGCCGGCGTTAATCGAGGCGGCCAGAATCGACGGGGCGAAGGAGCTGCACATTTTTCATAAGATTATTTTACCGCTCATGTCGCCGGGAATTGCGACTATGGCGATCGGAGCATTTATCGGCAACTGGAACAGTTATCTGCTGCCTTTGATTCTGCTGAATTCTCCGGATAAGTTTACGCTGCCGGTCATGATCGCCTCCCTGAATTCCTCGAAGGATATCGCGTCGAACCAGGGCGCTATTTACCTGGCAGTGGCAATCTCTGTCATACCGATCCTGATCGTATTTGCATTCTGCTCAAAATACATCATCGGAAGCCTTTCCGCAGGAGGCGTGAAAGAGTAGCCGTCTGAACTGTTATGAATTTCCATAATCCTGCGGACAGAACCGCTGCGTCCATGGTATACTAATGGAGGCAGCGGCTTTTGGCCGTTTTACCTGGTGAGAGACTGCTGCCGGTGAGGCAGATTGGAATTGAGAGGAGCCGTTTTATGGGAAAGAGGAGTATAAACGGCAGAACAAAGGGAGCGCTGTGCCTGGTTCTGCTGATTCTGGGATGCGCGGTGAGCGGATGCCGGTCCGGACAGGTAGGGGAACCGTTTCTGCCGTCTTCGGAAGAGCCGGGGACAGAACCCGGTGTCGTGGATTTAAACTGGTACATCAACTACTCCTGGTTTGCAACGGTCTGGGGCGACAGTGAGGTTGCCAGAGCGATTACGGATGCCACGGGAGTGAGCGTTCATTATCAGACCCCGAAGGGCGATGAGAGCGAGAAAATGGATGCCATGATCGCTGCTGACACGCTTCCGGATCTGGTCACTCTGGGATGGTCGGAAAAACAGAACTATGATATGATCGAGAAAGGCCAGGTCTGGGCGTTAAATGAGCTGGCGGATCAGTATGACCCCGCTTTTTACGGGGAGCTGGATGAGAATGTGGTGAGCTGGTACAAGCAGCCTGACGGAAATCTGTATGGCTATCCCAACTCCTTTTACACGCCGGAGGACTACCGCACGGAGAAAATCTCGTCCAACCAGAATTTTATGGTGAGAAAGGATATCTACGAGGCGATCGGAAGCCCGGATATGTCAACGCCGGAAGGCTTCTGCGACGCTGTCCGGAAGGCGGCGTCACAGTTTCCGGAGGTGGATGGAGAACCGCTGATTCCCATAGGGGCGGAGGAGTTTACCAGCGAGGGCTGTAATTCCTTCGGTCCCTATCTCCAGTCCTTTCTGGCGGTTCCGTACGAAAAGTCCGGCAGGTATTACGACAGGAATACGGACCCGGATTATCTGCAATGGCTGAAGGTTTTCCGGCAGTTGGGGGAGGAAGGCTATTTAAAAGATGAGATATTTATCGACAGGCGGGCGCAGATCAATGAAAAGCTGGCGAAGGGGCAGTATTTCTGCCTGTTTTTCCAGGCCTCGGATATCATGAATCAGCAGCGGATGCTCTCGGAGCGGAATCCGGACAGCGTGTACATGGCGGTGAAAGGCCCTGCTAACTCCAGGGGAGATGATCCGGAGCTTCCGGTCAGCGGAATCTATGGATGGACGGTGACGTATATATCGAAAAACTGTAAGGACCCGGAGAAGGCACTGGAACTGCTTCAGTACTTAATCAGCGAGGAAGGGCAGAAGATGGTCTGCCTGGGCGTCGAGGGATCCATGTATGACATGGTGGATGGAAAGGCGTGCACGAAGCCGGAGGTAAAGGAGCTGCTCTATTCTGACCGGAAGGCGTATGACGAGCGGTATGGCGGCGACAATACGTACTGGATGCTGCTAAACAAAGTGGTTCAGAGTCAGTGGAAGGAGGAGCCGGATTACGCAATCCGGCAGCTGGAGGAATGGACGTATCCCTATACGGTCTATACCGCCCAGTACAGCATTCACTTCGGCAGCGACAGAGAGGGTATGGATCTTCATAAAAGGCAGCAGAAGATATGGGGAGAGACGCTGCCGAAGCTGCTGCTTTCGGAAGACGAAGCGGAATTTGACCGTATTCTGAACGACTATCTGCAGCTCCGTGACAGGAATGACTACGACGCCTATACGGCGAAATTGGATGCGCTTTACAACAAGAACAAGGAGAAGCTGGGAATTGAGGATGAAGAAGGCTTTCACAAATCTTAAACTGAATCAGAAATTCACGCTGGCGGTCATGGTGATCGTCGTTGTGCCGATGATTGCTTTTTCCATTTTTCTGTATCGGAATATATCCGGGAATATCATCTGGCAGGCGAAGACAGAGAACGCAAACCGGGTGAAGGAAAATTACAGCAATATGCAGAGTATCATTGAATTTTCCAATATGTCCGTTCAGTCCTTTTTAAACAATCAGGGGCTTAAGGACATGCTGGTTCGTCTGAAAAATGATGAGGTGATTTCGGCAAAGGATTATCTGAAGTTTGACAGAAATGACATTGCCATGCTGGAACGTCTGGTTAACAGCAATCCTTACTTATATCAGGTGCGGGTTTATGCTTACAACGACGATTTCCCGGAAATGATGCCGGTTCTTTACCATGGCAGCAGGCTTTTGGAGGTGCCGTGGGGAGAAAACTATGAGCCGGGGAAATGGCAGATTGATTATCCCGATACCGTTATGAAGGATTTTGCGGTGAATACCTCAGATCATCTGATGGCCCTCGTTCAGGAGGTGACGGATGATTATGGGAATCCCATCGGTGTAGTGGAGGCCGCAGTCTCTATGGATACGTTTTTTCCGGAGCTGTACGAGGCGAAGGCCGAAAGCTGGGCGTGCTTTGTGTCTGTGGACGGAAAGGTGCATGACAACGGCACTGGCGGACAGGGCTGGCAGCCTGACAAGGAGGTGCTGGAAGCGGTTTTAAAGGGTAAGGCCTCCGGGGAAGGTTTTCTGACCGAGTATGTAAAAGCTGGCGGAGATGACATGATCGTGGTCTGTCAGCCGGTGAAGGAACTATCCGGAACCTATATACAGATTACCAGCATGAAGACGGAGATGAACCGGCTGTCGAGACAGCGCAATCTGCTGATCGCCGTACTGCTGGTGATTTTCGTGTGCCTGGCCTTTGCGGTAAACGGCGTGGTGAAGGCACTCTTAAAAAAGTTTTATGAGATGCTTTCCGTGGTACGCAAAGTCCAGGAGGGCGATTTGGAGCAGCGTGTTTACGAACCGGGAAGAGACGAGATGGGAGAGATGAGCACGCAGTTTAATAAGATGCTGGACCGGATTTCAGTCCTGATGGCGGAGAATGTGAACCGTGAGGTGCTGATCAAGAACACGGAGATCAAAGCGCTTCAGAATCAAATTAATGCGCATTTCATCTACAATGTGCTGGAGGCGGTAAAAATGATGGCGGAAATCAAAGAAGAGTATGAGATATCGGATTCGGTGACCGCGCTTGGTGAACTGCTTCGGTACGGGATGAAATGGACCTCCAGCGATGTGACTATCCGCCAGGAGATGGAGTATATTAAAAATTATATTCAGCTCATGAACCTCCGGTATGATTTTGCGATCCTGCTCTCGATCCGGATCCCGGATTATATCTATGAGCAGCAGGTCCCCAAGATGTCGCTCCAGCCGATCGTGGAAAATGCGATTATCCATGGGATCGAGGAGACGGAAAACGATGCGACCATCTACATCAAGGCGGTTTGCCGCGATGAAGACTATGAGATTGAGATTACCGATTCCGGGCAGGGAATGGACGAAAATCAGGTGGAGCTGCTGAAAAAGAAGGTCAGCGGCGAGATCGAGGTGAGCGGAGGCTCCGGCAATGGTATCGGCTTAAAAAATGTACAGGACAGAATTCACATACGGTTCGGGGAAAGCTTCGGACTTCATTTTGCATCGAAGGAAGGGTGCTTTACCAAGGTAAGCATCCGCCTTCCCTATACACACAGGGAGGCTGATGGCGATTTAAACGCCTGTAGTGAGAATGGGTTATTTCATGAATGGTAATGGAGGGATAGCAGATGAGAACGCTGTTGATTGTGGAAGATGAGAAGATGATACGCCAGGGAATTGCTGTCATGGCGAAGCGCAGCAGTGTGGAGATATCGGAGATTCTGGAGTGCAGAAATGGACAGGAAGCGCTTGAGATCCTGAAAAAACGTGAGATAGACATCATGTTTACCGATATCCGGATGCCGAAAATGGATGGGATTGAACTGGTAAAGGAGACGGAGAATTTAAAAAAGTGTCCGAAGATCGTCGTGGTAAGCGGATACGACGACTTCAATTATGCGGTGGAGATGCTGAAGCATGGGGTGAAGGACTACATCTTAAAACCTGTAAAACGCGAGAAGATTGAAGAACTTTTAAAGAAGCTGGACGCAGAGATTAATGGGGAGAAGAAGCTGGAAGGAATCGAACTTCAGGCATTTACCAGGGAACTCATGCTCTATTTGAAGCAGCCGTCTGTCACGGAGAAGGAACTGGAATCGGTGCGGTGGAAGTTTGAACAGTATATGGGACAGGAGCCTTATTATGCGGTGGTGAGCGCCAGGCGGAGGGGAGAAGAGGAAAAAGAGCCGGAGCCGGGCTGTCTGGAGCTGGAGATGGACGGACAGGAAATCCGCTTTTTACAGGCTGAACATTCGGAAAAGTTTCTACAGAACGCGGGACTGGCAGGTGCTGTGGGCGTAAGCGGGGAACACTGCTCCTTTGAAGCGTGCGGGGACGCGTACCGTGAGGCGGCAGAGGCCAGGCTTTACGCGTATTTTCGGGGACTTTCCCGGTGCTGTCCGGCGGATATGGCAGCCGGAAAAGACGGGGGGCACGTGCCGGAAGAGTTCGTCGCTCATTTCGTGAGCCAGTTTCCGACGGAGCATATGGAGAAGGCGGTGATGTCTTTTAAGCATCTGCTCTTTCAGGCACGGCACGGTCAGATGGCCATGGCGGATGTGATAGAATCGGCGGACAGGCTTCAGAGAGAGCTGAGCGGCTCTTACAGGAAGATGGTTAGCGAAGAGAAGCAGCCGCTGTTTGACATGGAGCAGCCTCTGGCCTTCTTGAACGCGGAGGAATACGAGGAGAGCTTCTGCACCTGGGTCAGACAGATCCGCAGCTGTATGGATGAAGTATATGACAGCAATCAGAACCGGAACAAGATCAGGACCGCGGTGCGCTACGTGGAGGAGAACTTCCGGACGGATTTAAATATGGCTATGGTATCGAATTACGTGTCGATGAATTATTCGCTGTTCTCGATCGCATTTAAGGAATACACAGGCGTTAATTTTGTGAGCTACTTAAAAAATCTCAGGATTGAGGAGGCGAAGCGTCTCCTGGAAACGACCGATGAGAAGATACAGGATATCGGACGGAGAGTAGGATTTGAGAGCGACAAGCATTTTTTGAAGTCATTTAAAGCGATCTGCGGCATATCGCCGACCGATTACCGGAGAAATGCGGAACTTGGGAAATAGTGGAATTGCAGCCGGAGCAGAGAAAAAAATAAAATTAAAAATTGCAAAACATATTGACATTTTCTCCATTTATTGGTATTATGATATGGCTGTGCGGGAGTGCTGGAATTGGCAGACAGGCAAGACTAAGGATCTTGTGGGTGAATGCTCGTGTGGGTTCAAGTCCCATCTCCCGCATGATAAGAGCGAAGGCTCAGGTGAGGATTTTGTGAAAGGTGAAAGCCTTTTATGAAATCCTTTTTTCGATTTACCGGTACAGCGGTATGCAGCAGGGAAAGGACAGTTTGATGGACAGGGTGAAGGAGAAAGGATCATTTGGTGATAAGGTACGCAGGACGTGGCTCTCGCTTCCTCTGCGCAAAAAGGTGGGCGCAATTACGGTGCTCGCCGCATTTGCGGTGTCATTTTCGATCCTGATGAACCTTGTGACCGCGGGCTTCGGCATGAACGGGTTTCGGAAGATCCTGGAGGACAATTCCCGCAGCGCTTCCTTTCAGGCGGCGATGGAGACGGAGAGCCGGACGTTTAAGACCATGATCCGGGAACGTTCAGAGGATAACAGAGCCGCCTACGAAGAGGCGAGCGGTGCGGCGAGAAAGGCTCTGGAGGCTCTGCCGTATGATTATGACGAGATCGGGCGGGAACGTTTTGCAAAGACGTGGTCCGTGAAGAACAGCTACGACACGTATGAGAAGAGGAAGGCCGAGCTGCTTTCGATGTCTGAGGATGACCCTGAGTACGTTCAGAATCTGTATGAGATTTATCAGATGCAGAACTATATCAAGAGCTACGCCGGAAGTCTTCAGGAGATGAATGTGGCCGCGGGAATCCGGAGATATGAAAAGCAGATTCCGCTGTTTCTCCTGATTCCGACGTTTACGATTCTCTGGGGATCGCTTGCTCTGGCCGCCGTCCTATGGCTGAACTGGTCGGTTGGCAGGCACATTGTAGGGCCGGTGCAGGCGCTGGCGGAGGATTCCAGACGGATCGCGGAAAATGATTACAGCGGTCCTCCCGTTTCAACGGAATGTGAAGATGAGATTGCGGATCTCGTCCGGGCGTTCTGCCGGATGAAATGTTCCACACAGGGATATATCGAGACGCTGAAAGAGAAGCATGAGGTCGAGACGCAGCTGGAGGCAGTCCGGCTTCAGATGTTAAAGAACCAGATTAATCCCCATTTTCTGTTTAATACGCTAAATACCATTGCCGGAGCTGCGGAGATGGAGGAGGCGGAGACGACAGAGAAGATGATACAGGCCATGAGCAGACTGTTCCGCTACAATTTAAAATCTACGGCGTCCGTGATGCCCTTTGAGCGGGAAAAGAAGGTGGTGGAGGATTACATTTACCTTCAGAAGATGCGGTTTGGCAGCAGAATCCGGTATACCTCGGACTGCAGCCAGGATACCATGGAAGTCATGATTCCGGTATTTGCCTTACAGCCGCTGGTGGAGAATGCCATTGTCCACGGCCTTGCGGTAAAGCCGGAAGGCGGACGGCTCCATATCCGGTCCTGGATAAGGGGAAAACGAATCTTTATTTCTGTATCCGACACCGGAGCCGGGATTGCGCCGGAGCGGCTTGCAGAAATCCGGGAAGAGCTGAGAAACGGTGAGAGCCAGAAACTGGGAATCGGAGTCAGCAATATCAGCCGGCGGATTAAGACCATGTATCCCGACGGAGAACTGCTGGTCGACAGCAGAGAAGGGCGGGGAACCGTCGTGCGCATGGCGTTTACTGTGGCTGAGATGTAGGGGATTATGGTATGCGTGGGGATACAAAGATACAGAAAGGGGAAAGAACCATGTACCGGGTGTTGATTGCAGATGATGAAGAAATAGAGAGGCTGTCCTTCAGCAGGAAACTCAAAAAGTATTTTGGAGAGAGCTGTGAGGTCTTTCATGCGGAAAACGGCATGCAGGCGATCCTGGCGGTGGATAAGAACGACACGCCTATTGTGATCATGGATATTGGAATGCCGGGGATGAATGGCGTGGAGGCGGCAGAGTGGATCAGAAAGAGCCATCCGGACTGCGTTATCATCTTTTTAACAGCGTATGACGATTTTTCCTATGCGAAGCGGGCGGTTTCCCTCCATGCGCTGGAATATCTCTTAAAGCCGTGTGATGACGAGGAGCTCATCCCGGTGATGGAGGAGGCCATGCGCCAGGCTGATCTGTGCCGGAGAAAGGCAGAAAGCCCGGCGGGCGGAGCAGCCTTTGGGAGGAGCGGTTTTGCTGCTGCCGGGGAAGGCGGCAGGGACGGGGAAAATGGCAGGGACGGGGAAGGCGGCCGCAGTACCGATGCCGGAACCAGCCGGAGAGCGGAGGATGATCCCGATCAGGAACCGGAAAACGGGTACTCCAGAGTAGCTGCCGCCATTCGCGCCTATGTCAGGGAGAACTACAGCCGCGATATTTCCATGCAGGACGCGGCGCGCGCCATGAACTATTCAGAGGTATATTTCTGCCGTCTGTTTAAGCAGTGTTTCGATCAGAATTTTACCGCATATCTGACCCATTTAAGGGTGAAGGAGGCGAAAAAACTGCTGGAGGACCCACGGGCCAATATTAAGGATGTGAGCAGAAGCGTGGGCTACAGCGATTCAAAATATTTCTCAAAAATCTTTAAGCGGATCACAGGTCAGCTGCCGTCGGAATATCGGGACAGGCTTCCGTCATAGAAATAAAGCAACCTTCCTAATGCTGGAAAAGTGGGTAATATTACCCTCCTTAATGTCAATATTTTACTGTACACATTTAATCTCCATGGCTTTATAATGTTACTGTTAAGAAAATGTCAAGATCTTAACAATTTTGTAACACAAAAGCAGCCATGGAGATTTTTTATTTAACAGGAAAGTTCTCCTGTTAAATAAAAACCGCTCCGCGGAGGATCGCACTGCGGCGGCAGGGAATTATGTCGCCGCAGCGACCCGCCGCAGGCGGAGAATCCCGCGAGCGGGATTCTTTCTTGTTTGACTGTTTTTGCTGCCGGAGAGTATTCCGGCCGTTTCGAAGTATATACATACCTTGGAACGGGGATAAATAGTAGGTGAACTATGTAATGTATGAGAAGGAAAGGAATGGAGAGCATTGAAAAAAATGATTAAAAAAGCAGCCGCTGTTTTAATGGCCGCGGCCATGGCGGTATCACTCACCGGCTGTGGTTCCATCACTTCAGGAAAACGGATTATCCGTATTTCCCACGCACAGTCAGAGACCCATCCGGAGCATCTGGGGCTACTGGCCTTTAAGGAATACGTGGAGGAACGGCTGGGGGATAAGTATGAGGTACAGATATTCCCGAACGAGATTCTGGGTTCCGCCCAGAAGGCGATCGAGCTGACACAGACGGGAGCCATCGATTTTGTTGTGGCAGGAACCGCCAACTTAGAGACGTTTGCAGATGTCTACGAAATTTTCAGCATGCCGTATCTGTTTGATTCGGAAGATGTATATAAAACTGTCATGGAAGACTCCGACTACATGGAACAGGTTTACGAGTCCACCGACGAGGCCGGATTCCGCGTCGTTACCTGGTATAATGCGGGTACGAGAAACTTCTATGCCAAAACGCCGATTCGTACTCCGGAAGACTTAAAGGGAAAGAAAATCAGAGTACAGCAGAGCCCGGCCAGCGTTTCCATGGTCAACTCCTTTGGAGCCGCGGCGGCGCCCATGGGCTTCGGCGAGGTCTATACCGCGATTCAGCAGGGCGTGATTGACGGCGCAGAGAACAACGAGCTGGCCCTGACGAATAACAAACACGGTGAGGTGGCAAAATACTACAGCTACAACAAGCATCAGATGGTGCCGGACATGCTGGTCGCCAACTTAAAGTTTTTAGAGGGACTGAGCCCGGAAGAGTATCAGATCTTTAAGGATGCGGCAGCGCTTTCCACGGAAGTGGAGATGAAAGAATGGGACAAGAGCATCGAGGAGGCAAAGAAGATCGCCACAGAAGACATGGGCGTGGAATTCATCGATGTCGATGTGGATGCCTTTAAGGAAAAAGTACTTCCGCTCCATGAGAAGATGCTGAATGACAATCCGAAAATCCGCGATTTTTACGCGCACATTCAGAACGTTAATGAACAGGCGAAAGGGGAAGAGTAAGCATGGAAGCACTGCATAAAATCAGAGAAGTCCTGATGAAAATTCTGGGACTGTTCATTATTTTCCTGTTTGCCATGATGACGGTCATCGGCACATACCAGATTGTTACGAGATACTTTTTTAACCGGCCAAGTACCGTGTCGGAAGAGCTTCTGACGTATTCCTTCACCTGGATGGCTCTGCTCGCCTCCGCTTATGTGTTTGGAAAACGGGACCATATGAGAATGGGCTTCCTGGCTGATAAGATAACGGGAACTCCCAGAAAAGTACTGGAGACAGCCATCGATTTTCTGACCTTTGCGTTTGCGGCGGTCGTTATGGTTTACGGAGGAATCTCCATCACGAAGCTGACCATGATTCAGACGACGGCCTCCCTTCAGGTTCCCATGGGATACATCTATATGATCGTGCCGGTGACGGGAATTCTGATTATGTTTTTCAGCTTTACCAATGCCATGGACATGCTGCATGGCGATTTCAGTGAGAAGGGAGAGGCGAGAGTATGAATATAGCGGTTGCATGCGGACTGATTATCCTGGTCCTCTTAGTGATTATGCTGCTGGCCGGCGTACCGATCGCGGTCGCTCTGGCAGTTTCCTCTATCTGTGCGATTTTGCCGGTTCTCAATACGGGAGCGGCGGTACTTACGGGAGCGCAGCGTATCTTTTCAGGAATCTCAGTATTCAGCCTTCTCGCCATTCCGTTCTTTATCCTGGCGGGAAATATCATGAACAAAGGCGGAATTGCGATCCGTCTCATTAATTTTGCAAAACTGTTTACCGGAAGAATTCCGGGAGCGCTGGCTCACACCAATGCGGTTGCCAACATGCTGTTTGGAGCGATTTCCGGTTCCGGTACCGCGGCGGCCTCCGCCATGGGTTCCATCATCGGACCGATCGAGGAGGAAGAGGGGTACGACCGCGATTTCTCGGCGGCGGCCAATATTGCGACGGCGCCAACCGGCCTGCTCATTCCTCCCAGCAACGTTATGATTACCTTCTCCTTAGTCAGCGGAGGAACCTCCGTTGCGGCGCTTTTCATGGCGGGCTATATCCCCGGCATCCTCTGGGGCCTTGCCTGTATGGCCGTTATTTTCTATTTTGCGAAAAAACGCGGCTACCGCAGCACAAGACGGTATTCCATGAGTGAGAAAGTGAAAGTATTTTTCCAGGCGATTCCCTGTCTGCTCATGATCATCATCGTAATCGGCGGTATTATCTCCGGTATTTTTACGGCGACAGAGGGAAGTGTGGTTGCAGTTGTATACAGCCTGATCCTGTCCCTGTTCTTCTATAAGTCTATTAAGATTTCGGAGCTGCCGAAGATATTCTTAGACAGCGCAGAGATGACGGGGATCATCATCTTCTTAATCGGTGTCTCCAGCATCATGAGCTGGGTCATGGCCTTTACCGGGATTCCAACGGCCGTTTCAGAGGCCATGTTAAGCATCAGCGATAACCGTTACGTCATTCTCTTTATCATCAATATCCTTCTGCTGATTATCGGTACGTTCATGGATATGACACCGGCCTGTCTGATCTTCACGCCGATCTTCCTTCCGATCTGCCAGAAGCTGGGGATGAATACCGTACATTTCGGCATCATGATGATCTTTAACTTATGTATCGGAACCATCACGCCTCCGGTCGGTACGACCCTGTTCGTAGGTGTAAAGGTGGGTAAGACGAAGATTGAAAATGTCATTAAACCGCTTCTTCTTTACTTTGCGGCCATTTTCCTCGTCCTTCTGCTGGTCAGCTACGTGCCGATTCTGTCGCTGTGGCTGCCGGGATTACTGGGTTACGTATAACAAAATTGAATTATTTTTAAAAAATTGAAAAAAGTACTTGATTATTTTGGATAAATATAGTAATATAATTGTATGAATTGGACAACCAATTCGTACAATTATATGCTGTATAGCAATGCAGAAGTGGCGGAATTGGCAGACGCGCACGGTTCAGGTCCGTGTGGTAGCAATACTGTGAGGGTTCAAGTCCCTTCTTCTGCATTAAAAAGCTGCAAAAGTGAAAGATCACTTTTGCAGCTTTTTTTGTTATGGAAACCGTAGTCAAAAGATATATAGTTAAAATCAACAATTATAAAACTATAAACATAGAACATCCTACCAATTTTATTAATAAATAGCTAATAACTATTGACATACACTAAAATAAAATATAATATATAGACAAACAAAGGTAGTACGTTCTACATATGAGCAAAGGAGGGTAAAAAATCGAGGATATTTAGAAGATGACTGAAACTATTAACCGGTATTGAGGAGGCGGTGGACCCGCATCCGGGGAAAGGGAGAAGAAATGAAGAAGAAAACTTTAAGCATTATGTTATCAATCGCATTAGGCGTGTCCGCACTAATGACAGGATGTGGCGGATCAGGAACACAGACGGCAGAGAGGGGCGGAGAGGATAAGACTTCAGAAGGAAGAGCTGAAGGTGCTAAAGATGCTAAAGATGCTAAAGATGCAGCGGCCTCTGAGAAAGAAGTGGTTAGAGTTGTGGTTCCCGGTATCAGTGAGGAAACAACCGTAGATCCTATATCAGGGATTAAAAAGAAGGGACTGGGAGAATTTGAAGCATTTTTAGAAGAGCAGATTCCGGATTATGACATTGATTTAGTCTCGATTCCATGGGACGGGTGGATTCAGAAAATGGAGACTCTTGTAACTTCTGGTGAGGTTGATGTTGGGTTTTATACAAATCAGGAAGCAGTTCCCGGGTGGTATATTGATCTGACAGACTATTTGAATAAGGATACAGAAGTTAATTTCAACAGTCTGAATCAGTTATTTATCGATCCGGCCGTTTTTTATGCGAAGTATAATTCCTTTAACTATCCCGAAAACACAGGGCAGGTATTTGGTCTTCCAATGACTATGGCAAGCAATATTATTGTATATGACAAGCAGCTTTTTGAAAATTGGGGAGTAGAGACGCCTACTGAAAGTACAACTTTTACGGAACTGGTAGATATGGCAGAAAAGATGACCGGTAAAAATCCTGTAACTGGAGCCACCAACTACGGCGGATATTTATTCTCAACCTGGATGGAGTGGTATGCGATCAGCTATGATGCGGTAAAGACCTATAAGAGCGATACTATGATGCTGTCAGATATGGATACAAATGAATATGTGGAGTATGTAAAGAATTCTCCTGAGGTTCTTAATTATTTTACTGATATGATAAGGCTGGTTAACTGTTGTCCGGAAGGGGTGGCAACCGGAAACGGCAGCGAAAAATTCTTTACGGATGAAAATGACATTGCAATCAATTTCGATACCAATAATGTTGGAACCAATTATATGAAGTATGTGTATGCGGGCGACAGCGCGATCTGTGACAGATATATTCCTTTGCTTGTACCGACTGGCAAAAATGGAATGGAAGGTTTCCCTGAATTTTTCCGCTTCTCTATAACCAAATCAGCCAAAAACCCGGACGCTGCATGGGAAGTTATCAAGAAGCTGACCACGACACCGGAGATTGTAGACTTCTATTTAACAAATTACGCTCAGGATAAAGTTACAGCACTTGCAGACACCAGCAAAGTTACTATGATGGATTATGAAATTAACAAGAAGCGCCACGATTATCAGATTAACGCTATGTTTAAGACAGATGATTACTGGTTCTGGAGAACTCCGCTTCAGGCAGTGAATAATCAGATTTTGTCAAAGCAGCTGACGGCAGAAGCCGCCCGTGAGGAGTTCTATAAAGGAGTATCTGACTGGGTTAATAATACAAAAGCACAGTTAGGGCAATAGCACCTGTATCCACGGGATACTGCTGGTGCGGTATCCCGTGAAATGTCGTTAGGAGGAAACGGTGTGAGATGGTCAAAGACTAAAAAAATACTGAGCTGGTACCTATTATTGTTAATTCCGCTGACAGGAACGGTAGTTTTTAACGTGTACCCATTGCTTCGTACGCTTGGAACAAGCCTTGAAAACATTAAAGGTACTTTTATCGGATTTACAAATTATAAAATACTGTTTGGAAATGACGAATTCAAGAAAGATGTAGTAAACACACTGTATATGGCAGTGCTCGGCGTTGGTTTCAATGTGCCTGTCGCATTTATTATTGCTAACATGCTTAATCATGTGCGAAGGGGAAAGAATGTTTTTAAGGTGATTTTCTTACTGCCAATGATCATGTCAATGGTGACAGTAGCCACATTATTTAAATATCTTCTAATGCCGAATGAATCAGGTATTATCAATTACTTATTAGGATTTTTAGGAATCAGTCCAAAGCTTTGGCTCAACGGTGCGGCTACGGCAAGGGAATCGCTTGTCGCTATGGCGATATGGAAAGGAATCGGTTACAATATTATACTGTTTTTTGCCGGTCTGCAAAGTGTATCAAGAGAACTTTACGAGGCATCAGAGATTGATGGGGCCAATGAATGGAATAAATGGATTTACATTACAATTCCATGTATTAAAAATACATTCGTTTTTGTGCTGATTACTTCCTCTATTTCCGCGCTCAAACGTTTTACAGAAGTATATGCGGTGAGTGGTGAAACAGGAAATCCAGCCGGAGCTCTTGGAACTATCATGCTTTTTATCTATAAAAATTCTTTTTCAACACTGAATTATAAAGATGAAGGGCAGGCCGCTGCAGCCTCCATCATGCTGTTTGTCATTATTCTTGGTGTAACCCTGATCAACTATCTGGTTACCAATGATAAAGAGGAAGGTTCCCCTCGCAGACGCTCGGCGAAATGTAACGACGGGACCGGGAAAAAGAGAAGAGGCAGAAGGAGGGCAGGCAGGTGAAAAAGAAATTAGGAATTGCAGATATTATTTATTATAGCGTACTTTCCATTATGGCGCTGGTCATTTTACTGCCATTCATATGGCTGGTCTCTACAAGTTTTGATTATTTCAAATCATATACTTTGCCATATCCACCCAGGATGCTGCCGAAAAAACTAAGTACATTTAATTACGAGATGGCTCTGACCAATGTGCCAATTGTAAGATATTTATTTAATACCGTCATTATTGCTGTTTTAGATGTCATATTTAATGTGTTTATTGCCACTCTTACGGGCTTTTGTATTTCAAAAGGGAAATTCCCAGGTAAAAACTTAATTATGATATTTATACTGTCTAATATGATGGTGCCGTTTGAGACTAAGCTGATGCCCATGTATCAGATCATCAAAAAATTAGGGTTTTCTAATCAGTTTATGGGGGTCATTCTTCCGGGAGTTATGACCAATGCCATGTTTATGTTCTTTGTTAAAAAATTCTGTGATGATCTTCCGGATGATTTATATGAGGCGGGAGTAATTGACGGAGCCAGTAAGTTCAGAATATATGCGCAGCTGTTTCTGCCGCTGATGCAGCCCATTATCGCAACTATTGTTATTCTTGATGTGGTCAATGTATGGAATGACTTATTGTGGCCGATGATCGTGCTAAATAAGAGTCAGAACTATACCATCCAGATTGGACTGGTATTGTATAATGCAAGCGCCAATGGCCAGGTTCATGCCGGTATTGCCCTGGCGCTGTCGATTTTAAGTGTAATCCCTCTGGCAATTGTTTTTATATTCGTACAAAAGTATATTGTACAGAGCATTGCTTTTTCCGGACTGAAACAGTAAATATGTAAAAAAGATCCAAATAGTTCAGTTTGTTGCCCCTATTTGCATGAAATTGTGTTATATTAAAAATAAGTTGATGAAGAGGATGGTACCATTTATGGCGGAATACGATAAAAGAAAGTTAAAACCAATCGGGCAGAAAACAATTGTGGATCAGATTATCAACACAATCATCGACTCTATTATTAAGGGGAACTACAAAGCTGGTACAAAACTGCCCAGTGAATACGAGCTGATAGAAGAAATGCAGGTGAGCCGGAATTCACTCAGAGAGGCTATGAAAATACTGTCTACCATGGGAATTGTGGAAATTAAACGGGGAGATGGAACCTATGTGTGTTCTCAGGTCAATCCTTCCGTATTTGACAGAGTGGTCTACAGTATGATTTACGATGTCAGCACAAGTACTGAGCTTTTGGAATTGAGACAGATTCTGGATGAAGCAACAGTTCAATTGGCAGTACAGAAGATAACCTATTCTGAGATGGAAAAACTTCAGGAGAATATAGATCAGATGAAGGCTGCGATTCAGGCCCAGGATATTGAGCGAATGCAAAAATATGATATGGAATTTCATATGACGCTGATAGAAAGCTGTAAAAATGTTTTTTTTATCAGAATTATGAAAGGGGTCTATAGTATATTTGAAAATTCCATTGGTGAAAATGTCCGTACTGAGAAAATCGACTCCCTGGCGGCAGTCTATCACCAGAGGATTTTAAACTGTATTAAAGATAAGAATTACGATGATATTCATGCGGCAGTAGAAGATTCTCTTAAAACATGGAGAAACAGGGTCTAGTGTATCATTAAGTTACATACTGAGAACAGGGTTGCCTGTTCTCGATAAAAAATAGGTAGGACGTTCTACTAATTTGTTTTGACTATTGATAATATGCAGACAGGTAAAAGAGATGAGAGAAGAGAAAACGGATTATTTACAAAAAAAAGCAAATGAAATAAGAAAGACGGCACTTGCCATGATTTATCATGCGCAATCCGGCCATCCGGGCGGTTCCATGTCCGCGGCAGACATTGTCACAGCACTCTATTTTGAGGTGATGAATGTAGACCCTGAAAACCCTAGCTGGGAGAATCGGGATCGGTTTGTCCTTTCGAAAGGGCACGTCTGCCCGGTTCTATACTCGGCATTAATTTTAAAGGGCTATATTGGACAGGAGGAAATCTATCAATTAAGGAAGCAGGGATCAATACTGCAGGGACATCCGGATATGAAAAAATGTCCGGGAATTGATATCTCTACCGGTTCTCTGGGACAGGGAATATCCTGCGCCGTTGGTATGGCTCTCGCTGCTAAACGAGACGGTAAAAGTTATATGACCTATGTACTGCTTGGTGATGGAGAATGTGATGAGGGGCAGGTCTGGGAGGCGGCGCAGGCAGCCAATAAATATCACCTGGATAACCTTGTAGTATTTGTGGACAATAACAGGCTTCAAAATGATGGATTTGTGGCTGATATTATGCCTTCCATGGATCTAAGAGTAAAATTTGAGGCATTTGGATTCGAAGCTATCAGGATAAATGGCCATGACATGTCTGAAATTCTGACAGGCACCAGGTCAATGCTTGACAGCAAAAATGGAAAACCCAAATGCATCGTATGCGATACCGTGAAGGGAAAAGGTGTGTCATTTATGGAAAATGTTGCATCCTGGCATGGTACGGCGCCGGATACGAATCAGTATAAACAGGCAATGAAAGAGCTGGGAGGTGGTTTTTGTGAGTAAAAGGGCTACCAGAGAGGCGTTAGGGGATGAGGTTTTAAGCCTTGGAGGAGAGTGCGATAAGATCTATGTGATTGACTGTGATGTATCAAAATCCTGCAAGACACAGGCATTTGCAGCGGCATTTCCGGATCGTCATGTCAATGCAGGGATTTCAGAACAGAATGCGGTCGGTATGGCAGCTGGTTTGTCAACTACGGGGAAAATTCCTATGGTGGTTACCTATGCTGTGTTCGGAAGTATGAGAGCTCTGGAGCAGATTCGACAGGAAATCTGTTATCCCGAACTCAATGTAAAAATACTCTGTTCCCACGGCGGTCTGACACCTGCTAACGATGGCGCTTCTCATCAGTGTGTAGAGGATATGGGGATTCTCCGTACCATACCAGGAATGACTGTTATTATGCCTGCCGATTACCATTCTGCGAGACGTCTTATTCGCGCGGCTGCAGATTATAAAGGCGCAGTATATTTAAGATTTACCCGAGATGCGGTAGACGATATATATGGGGAAGAAGAGACATTTGAGATAGGCAAAGCAAAATGTCTGAAAACTGGAAAAGATATTACTGTGTTTGCAAATGGAGACACTGTCTCTATTGCCATGAAGGCCGTCAAGGCTCTGGAAGAAGAAGGAATCAGCGCCGGCTTATACGATATGCATACAATAAAACCACTGGATGCCGAGACTGTAAGGCGGGCAGTCCGGGAAACCGGGAGAATTATAACTGTAGAAGATCATAATATTATCAATGGCCTTGGATCTGCAGTCTGTGAGGTCGCAGCTGAAATGGGAAGAGGCAAGGTAAAACGAATTGGGGTCAGGGACCATTTCGGAGAATCTGCACCATATGAGGAGCTGCTTAGAAAGAACGGAATAACGTGGGAGATGATTTGCAGTGAGGCGCGTTGTATGATGGGACGGGGAGTGTGAAATGATTACAGAATCCAGTATGCGGCAGGCAAAAAGAAGAGCAGGAGATATGATTAGAAAAGCCGGAATCAGGTGCTCAGATCAGGAACTGGACCGTATGGATGTGGCTGATTTTGGCCTGTCCAATCTGTTTGTAGAGGGGGCAGAAATTTTGCCGCTTGCAGAAACGGAAAAGGTGGCCTGCAGAATTATCGCACTGTTTCCAGGTCAGACAGAACCGGAGCACTGGCATGAGGAAAGTAAAGAAATTGGGAAGTCTGGCTTGATACCGGGAAAAGAAGAAACGCTTCGGGTTATAACAGGAACGCTTCGGGTTTTCATAGAAGGCGAGCCAAACACCAGCGAATCTGTAATTCCGGAGGGAAAAGAGGCGTATTATACATGCAGACATCAGATTCTGCTGGAGCCATGCGAAAATCTGACTCTTTATCCGGGGATGAAACACTGGTTTCAGGCGGAAGAGGAAGGCTGTGTCTTTTATACCATATCTACAACTGCTAAAGACGGCAGCGACCCATTTACCGATCCGTCAGTAGTGAGAAAAACGCAGATAATACGTGAAAAATAAGTTTGGAGGACATATGAGAAAGACAAATTATAAAATCCTGGACGGCGATTTCTACATTAATGGAATTAAAACATATACAGATATTGAGGGAAGCGATGAGAAGATTCATGGGCTTCTGTTTAATACAAGATTTATCCAGGGAATCTTTGATGATGTAAACCCTGAAAATTCGGGAAAATATGATCGGTTTGGCATTAAATTTAATGCTGAAGAGAATACAGAAAGAATGATAGCGGCTTTGAAGGACTGGTATGAGGCCGGAGTCAGGGCAATCACAATCGGTCTGCAGGGAGGAGGTCCTATTTATACATACGATGACTGGAGCGTCATAGATACAGGCAGTTTTTCCAGAGATGGAAAACAGCTGAATGAAGCATATAAAAACAGGCTGTTAAAAGTGCTGCAGGCTTGTGATGAACTAGGGATGCTGGTGATTGTCAGCTTTTTGTATCAGGCTCAGGAGCATCTGTTCCATGATGGTACGGCGATTATGGAAGCAGTGCGCACGGCCAGCGAATTTTTAAGGGATTCCGGATATGAGAATGTTATCATAGAGGTTGCAAACGAACATGATGTGGGAAATTTCAATAAGCATCCGATGATTAGCAGCGGAGAGGGAATCGCCAGCCTGATTAAGCTTGCAAGGGAGTGGTCCGGCAATAAATTTGCAGTAGGATCCAGTGGAGGAGGCGGAATCTGCAAACAGGAAGTGATTGAGAACAGTGATGTGATACTGATTCATGGTAATGGGCTGCGAAGGCAGGAGATGTATGATTTTATCATGAGTGTTCATGAAAAGGCACCGGATAAGCCGATCGTATGTAATGAAGATTCACAGATGTTTGGTCAGCTTAAGGTTTCCTGTGCAACACATACTTCCTGGGGATACTACAATGATTTTACAAAGCAGGAACCGCCTTCTGACTGGGGAATTACTCCAGGAGAGGATGCATTTTTCGCCAGAAGGCTGAAAAATATGATTTCAGGTGTAAAGATGGGTGAAAATGAATTTTATCTGCAGGGATTCGAAAAAGATTACCATATTGAGGGAAAGAGGTATGTGAGACTTTCCAGCCTTTATCCGGAACAGATTGATTATGTGGAGTTTTACCAGGACGATAAGCTGTTGTACACTTCCTTTGCGGAGCCATTTATGCTTTATTCATTAACAACATGGAACCAGAATCCATATGTGATACCGGAAGAGGCCTGTGAGTTTACAGCACGGATTTATCTGCACGATGGAAATGTGAGACAGAAGACAGTAAAACTTACAGATTTACGCGAATAAATATGTCGGCTAAACTGAGTAAGGAGAAAAAAATGAAGAGAAAGTATTCGATTATTACAGGGTTTATGGGGACGGTTAAAGACAGATTTATTGATTATCAGCCTGCCCGATCTATGGAAGAAATGGTAAAGATGGCATCAAAAGTGAAAGGCTGTTCAGGATTAGAGGTTGTATATCCACAAAACTTTACCAATGCTGCAGAACTCAAAAAAATGCTTGATGCTTATGGACTGGGAGTTTCTACCGTAAACTTAAACGTTAAGGGGGACGAGATCTGGCGCTACGGTTCCTTTTCCCATCCGGAAGCCTCTGTGCGGAGAAAAGCGGTGGATGCCATGAAAGAAGCCATGGACCGAGCGGCACAGCTGGAATGCCCTATTGTAACCTGTGCCCTTTTAAACGACGGTGTTGATTATCCTTTTGAAATTAATTATATGGACGCATTCTCCCATGCCATTGAGGGAATCAGAGAAGCGGCAGAATACAGAAAGGATGTAAAAATCAGTCTGGAATATAAACAGTCTGAACCAAGAGTACACTGCCTGCTTAATAATGCCGGGAAGATGGCATATTTTGCTCAAATGACGGAACAGGAGAATGTAGGTGTGACACTGGATTTTGGCCATGCGCTTCAGGCACTGGAGGTTCCGGCTGACTCCGCCAGTTTTCTGGGGCAGACTGGGAAATTATTCTATGTCCATGTCAATGATAACTTCCGCAACTGGGACTGGGATATGGTTCCTGGTACAGTTAATCTTTGGGACTATATTGAATTCGCTCTGGCCTTAAAACAGGTGGGTTATGAAGGCTGGATTACAGCCGATGTCTTCCCTCAGCGTCACGACCCCATAAGGATAATGGAGAAAACATTTGAGTGGATGGATTATATTTTCGATGTGGCAGAAAAAATTGACGAGGATAAATTAAGACAGATGCAGAAAGAACTGGATACTTTTGAAATAATGGATTATATTCGGTCGCTTCTGTAGGGGGAGTTCCAATGGATTGTCAATATGTAAAACTTGAAAAAAAGGGCGCCATAAGAAGTATAACCTATCATTCTGATAAAAAGCAGAATCTTCTGACCATTCCGGGAATGCAGGAGATTCTGTGGGCAATTGAAGAATGCAGAAATGATGAAAACTGCAGAGCTCTTCTTTTTACCGGCTGGGGTGATTACTTTTGCATGGGCGGATACCTTGGGGATTATAAAAATCAGGGGGCGGAGGAGATTATTCAATTTGCTGATATGCTTACAGAGCTTCATAAGCAGATGAGCCGTTTCCCAAAGCCTACGGTAGCAGCAGTAAATGGACATACTGGGGGAGGGGGCTTAAGTTTTTTGGAAACCTTTGATATGGCAGTATCTGTTCCCTGGGCTGAATTTTCGCTTCCTGAACGGCAGAACGGTCTTGCCCCCATGATCTCTCTGATTGGCGTGCAGAATTCTTTAAGCAGAAAAATCTGCATGGAGCTGGCCGGATTGGGAACGGTAATTCACGCGGAACGGGCAATGGAAGCGGGAATTATTAACCGGATAGCAGCAAAGGATGTCATGGAGGAAGCGACAGATTATGCCATGCGTCTATCTGACTGCAATGTCAGGGCGTTTGGTGTGTGCAAACAGTTTTATGTGGCAGCTTCGGGAATGTCGTATGAACAACAGCTGGAAACAGGGAAACAGTATCTGGTAACGATGTTAAAGAGTAAGGAGAGGAAGCAGACGTGAAAATTGTTGTTTTAGATGGATATACGGAAAATCCTGGTGATTTGAGTTGGAAAGGGCTGGAGGATCTGGGAGACTTGATGGTTTACGACAGGACTCCGGAAGAACTGTGTGCCGAAAGAATTGGAGATGCGGAAGCTGTATTCAGTAATAAAACAGTCATTTCGAAAGAAATTATGGAACAGTGCCCAACCCTTAAATACATTGGAGTATTGGCTACAGGCTATAACGTAATTGATGTTTCCGAGGCCGCTAAAAGAGGAATAACGGTTACAAATGTTCCGTCTTATGGGACAAATGCTGTAGCACAGTATACAATGGCTCTTTTGCTTGAACTGTGCCATCATGTGGGAGATCACTCGGACTGTGTAAAAAAGGGCGCGTGGACTTCCTGTGAAGACTGGTGTTTTTGGAATTATCCGCAGATGGAGCTTGCAGGTAAGACTATGGGAATTATCGGATTTGGAAAAATAGGACAGGCTGTGGCTGGGCTGGCGCTGGCATTCGGAATGCGTGTGGTTTTCTATGACGCTTTTCCTTTTAGCCTGGAAAGCCTGCAAAATGGATGCAGGCAGGTCGCTTTAGATGATTTATTCAGCCAGGCGGATATTATCTCGCTTCACTGTCCCCTTTTTGAGTCCACAAAAGGCATGATTAACCGGGAAAACATCGCAAAAATGAAGGATGGAGTTATGATATTAAATGACTCCAGAGGGCCGCTGATTGCCGAAGAAGACTTGCGTGATGCATTAATAGCCGGCAAGGTATCAGCCGCTGCGGTGGATGTGGTTTCCACAGAACCGATTAAGGCAGATAATCCGCTGCTGACAGCGCCTAATATAATTATTACTCCGCATATTGCGTGGGCCTCTAAGCAGTCCAGGCAGAGGCTTATGGATATTGCGGTCAATAACTTAAAAGCATATCTGGAAGGAAAGGTGTGTAACCAGGTGTAATACTGGGCTATTTTGACCTCGTGCAGACATCCAAAAGGGCGATGCGGGCTGTGGCCGCAGAAAAAATAAAGCTGTTCGGCTCACAGGGAAAAGCACCGGCCCTTTCGGAGCCAGGCACCCCGCCGTAAAAAACGGGGGAATAATCAGAGGAGGCATCAATCCATATCCTCCGACATGCTCATACCCGGTTCATACACAGCGTACTGGTTGCGCCCGTGCAGCTTGGCATGGTACAGGGCGATATCGGCCTTCTCATAGAGTGCTTCAAAGGTAGTCCCATCCTCGGGGAAGGCCGCGGTGCCGATGCTGCCGGATATATGTGCTTCCGGCTCCAGGGCGCTGCCAATCAGGCTGCAGAGATTCTCCAGGCGGGCATATAAGTCCATGGAGTAGGAGACGTCCTTCAACAGTATGATGAACTCGTCCCCGCCCATGCGTCCGAAGACATCATCACGGCGGAGCGCTGATTTTAAGCGCGCGGCCGCGGTGCGGAGGGCCTTGTCTCCAAACTGGTGGCCGTACCGGTCATTGATCTGTTTAAAACGGTCGATATCCAGCATGATCAGAATGTGGTGGTCCTGGCTGTTTTTCAGAAAATGGCGGATGGCGCGGACCGAGGTGCCGCGGTTTAACAGGCCCGTTAAGGAATCCTGCTTCGACATTTCCTGGAGCGTCAAGGCCTCTTTCTTCTCTTCGTCGATGTCCTTAATCAGGATAAATGCCTTGATGGTGTCGGTATACGGATCGGGAACGATCTGAATCAACCCCAGGCACCAGTAGGCGGTGCCGTCGGGACGGAGTCTTCTGTGTTCCGTCTGAAGGGAGCGGTTGCCGTGGTAGTAGTGGTAGAGCAGCTGGTTGCGGTTAAACACCTTTAAGTAGTTTTCGCGGTCCTCTTCATATATGAAGTGTTCCGCGATGTAATTGATGATGTCCGAGAAGGTGTTCCGGGCGTATTCCGGAAGGGTGGAGGTGAGCTCGCCCAGGATTTCCTCAAACAGATCGTATTTCAGATTGTATTCGTAATAGCCGATACAGTCTTTTTTTTGTTCATTCATGTACTCCATCCATTTTTGGTAGGCAAGTTCTTTTTCATACTGCCCGGTAATATCCTGATAGGAGATAATACTTCTTAACGGTTCCCGGTTCTGTCCGTATATGAGAGAGTAGCAGGCAGAAAACCAGTGGTATTCCCCACTTTTCATTTTCATGCGGATGATCGATTTTCCTTCGGGGACTCCATTTTCCATGGAATCGTAAAAGTCCAGAAATTCCTGGACGCTCTCTCGGTGGATAATACCGTTGTCGATGATAAAATCAGGGGTTGGCGGGAATGAAATGGGACCGGGAAATGAAAATGCTGAATCGGGTGGCTGACAGAGAGTTTTCGACGGAACGTCGTAAATGCTGATGTTGCATCCGGAGTGCCGGCTGGCGAGGCGGTACTGCTCCTCACGGATGAGTAATTCTTCCTGACGTTTCTTTCTGTCACTTATGTCGATGATGATACCGTAGAGAACCTCTTCTCCGCCTCCGGGGACGTAGTTTATGCGGATGAGGTACCAGCAGGAGTCTCCTCCCTCTGCCGGACTTCGGAATTCCAGTTCAAAACGCGCAGGTGAATTGCCTAAGTGTCCCAGGATTTCTTTCTCCAGTTCCGGATAATCCTGTGGTTCCACGATTTCTTCCAGGCGTTTTCCGGTTCCGTTCAGCTGCTTCAATTCATGGTTCGCATAGAGGACCGGAAAGCCGCTTTCGGCCTTCAGTTTTACAATGCCGCAGGGCATATTGTCGAGTATCATATCGGATTTCATATACATTTCTCCCTTAAGTGTGTTTTCTTATGAATGGTAAAACGGATATTGTTATAAGTGTATGAAGAGGAGGCGGGAAAAAGAACCGATATGAAAAAAAATATAGTAAAGATTGGAAAAATGGTGTATACTAGCATGTGCGGGTGTTTGAGTAAGAGATACAGGAGGAGACATATGCTTACATTAGAAAACCTATCTTTTGGCGTACAGGATGAGAAGAGCCAGAAAGAGATTATCAGGAATTTAAACCTGACCATAGAGAGCAATAAATTTGTCGTCGTCACAGGTCCCAACGGAGGCGGGAAATCGACTCTAGCGAAGCTGATTGCGGGAATTGAGAAGCCGACCGGAGGACGGATTTTACTGGACGGGGCAGATATTACAGAGAAGAACATTACGGAGCGCGCTCAGAGCGGAATCAGTTATGCATTCCAGCAGCCGGTCCGTTTTAAAGGGATTGAAGTATTTGATCTTCTGCGCCTTGCATCGGGAAAAGAGCTTAATATTACGGATGCATGTCAGTATTTATCCGAAGTGGGCTTATGTGCCAAGGATTATATCAAGCGCGAGGTGAATGACAGTTTATCGGGCGGCGAACTGAAGCGGATCGAGATTGCTACCGTGCTGGCGCGCGGAACGAAGCTGTCTATTTTCGATGAACCGGAGGCCGGAATCGATTTATGGAGCTTCCAGAACCTGATCGCAGTATTCGAGCGCATGCGCCAAAACATCAAAAATGGTTCGATTTTAATCATTTCTCATCAGGAGAGGATTCTGGATATTGCGGACGAGATCGTGGTGATCGCAAACGGTCAGATCAGCATGCAGGGCCCGAAGGATGACATCCTTCCTCATCTTCTGGGGACAGCTTCCGCAGTGGATGCCTGTACGAAGTTTTACAACAAGGAGGAGGCATGATATGGCAAAGATAGATGAGATTCAGAAGCGGCTGTTAGAAGAAGTCGCTGATTTACATGACGTGCCGGAAGGCGCATATAATCTCCGCGCCAACGGCCAGACAGCGGGCCGGAACACGACGGCCAACATCGATATCACATCGAAGGACGACGGCACCGGCATCGATATTCATATTAAGCCGGGGACGAAGCATGAGAGTGTTCATATCCCGGTCGTGTTAAGCGAGAGCGGCTTGACCGAGGTAGTTTATAATGATTTTTATATCGGAGACGACGCAGACGTGGTGATCGTGGCGGGCTGCGGCATCAGCAACTGCGGGCAGCAGGATTCCCGGCACGACGGAATCCATCGTTTTTACCTGGGAAAGAATTCCAAAGTGAAATACGTGGAGAAACACTACGGTGAGGGCGACGGCAACGGCAAGAGAATCATGAACCCGGGCACGGAGGTGTATCTGGAGGAAAACAGCTACATGGAGATGGAGATGGTCCAGATCAAGGGCGTGGATTCCACAAACCGGAACACGAAGGCCGAGCTTTCAGCCGGCGCGAAGCTGGTTATCCAGGAGAGACTGATGACACACGGCGCTCAGGAGGCGGTGAGCGGATTTGTGGTGAATTTAAACGGGGATGATTCCAGCGCCAACGTCATTTCGCGTGCGGTGGCAAGAGATGATTCGAGACAGACCTTCTTAGCGGAGATCAACGGCAACTCAAGATGCGCCGGCCATTCCGAATGTGACGCCATCATCATGGACCATGCCAACATCAGTGCGATTCCGAAGATCACAGCCAACAACACAGATGCAGCCCTGATCCACGAGGCGGCCATCGGCAAAATAGCGGGAGACCAGATTATCAAGCTGATGACGCTGGGACTCAGCGAGGCAGAAGCGGAAGCGCAGATTGTGAATGGGTTTTTGAAGTAGGGAGCCGGAAACGGATAGAAAAGTCAGGGTAAATCCCTTCATGGCCTGCTGTTTCAATTAATAAAAATTTTTACCCCCTCGGATTCGAGGGGGTAAAAATTTGGATCATACAGTCTGTATACTCTTGATTAATCTTAGGATTATTACATATCAAATAAATCTGCATGGGTTCCTGTATCAACCAATGTCAAGGTAAGAATATCGTTTTCCAATAAATAAATCAACAGCCAATCAGGTTGAATATGACATTCCCTGAAATTCTTTAACTCTCCCTTTAACTCATGATCTCGATTCTTTTCTTCCAAAGGTATTCCATGAAGCAGTTTTTCAACGATAGAATCAAGTAAAGCAATATTGAGTCCCCGTTTTTTTGCTTGTTTCAATCCTTTTTTGAACTTCCCTGTCAATACTAAATGATAGGTCATAAATCCATGTCCTCTAAAGCTTCTGAAAAACTACTATACTTTTTTGTATTCGGGTCTTTACTAATGCGCTTTGCTTCTGCCATCGCCTCTAATACTTCCGGTTTATATTTTGGCAATTCTACATTAAAGGGGAGTCCTCCCCGCAAAACACACTGTTTTAAAAAAATATTCATTGCGCCGGACAGATCCATTCCAAGTTGTCCAAATAACTCCACTGCCTGTTTCTTTAACTCTTCTTCAATTCTGATTTGTGTTGGTATAGTTGCCATGTTATCACACTCCTTTAAAGGAATTATATGACAAATGCTTTACATTGTCAACTGTTTGTATGAACCGGATTCTTACGATAAAGATAAACCGGCCGGCCCGATTCCGTCTTCCTCTGCACTTCGCCCTGAATCAAAGGAAGCGCATAATCGATGAATGCCTGTGTCACATCGGTGCCGCGGGGATTCATCCATTCGGGCGTTTGACACATCAATCAATCTAAAAGTGCTGCAAAGCCTTATTGTAGGCTTATTTTTTTGTCAACTTTTTAGTTTTATTATATAGTAATATTTAGTGATATATGCTATAATGGTGTTGAGGTGATTATTTATGCGGGTTACTACATCCAGATCAAAAAACTCAGAATCCTTTTACATTACCAAATCCTATACGAATG
>NZ_QJKD01000028.1 GCF_003201875.1 Hungatella effluvii | reverse complement strand
CATCCGAAAACTTCCTCTTAATCGCTTCGCTCGACTTGCATGTGTTAAGCACGCCGCCAGCGTTCATCCTGAGCCAGGATCGAACTCTCATGTTATAGTCTTCGACTTAACGAGGTATTTTCGAGTTTAGTCGAAACATACGACTCATTACTTAGTGAGGTTCTTTCGAACTTAGTAATGAGGTCGTTACCCCTTCGTTTGATCCGGGGTCAAAATCAACTAACTAGCTAATTTATTTCCCGTTTTACTTGTTGTTTGGTTCGTATACAATAATTGTATTCGTTCTGAATTTTCTCATTCAAAGCCATCAAACAATGGCTTGTTTTATTAGAATTTTCAGGGTTTTACATACTGTTCAATCTTCTGTTTTCAAAGTGCGTTTGCTGTCGATCTGTGTCAGCAGCAACTTTTATATCTTATCACAGTGATTTATTTTTGTCAACCACTTTTTTCATTTTCTTCAAAACTTTCTCAGCGGTTCCGCTGGAAGATTTTTGGGAAAGTTTGCCGCCGTTTTCAGCGGCGAGGTATATCATATCAAAGCAGCTGACAAAAGTCAACATGTTTTTTATTTTTTTATTTTTATTTTTTTGCTGTTCACTTGTGATCCTCCATAACAGATTGTGTTGAAAATTGTTTCCAAACAATTTCTGCATTATTTATTGCTTTTACCGTTATGCATCAACAGCTTAATCCTCTCATACTCTTAGAATTCTTTCACAACTGCAATTTATCCAAAAATATTCAATCCTTCAAACACATCCATATTCTGCATCTCAGTCCCGTCTGGCTGAATATATATGGAGCCTTCAACTTTAATCCAACCGATTTCTCCGGAGACTTTCTTTTTTAGACAAATCCATTTACGGTTATCCCCTCCCACAATCACAACTATATCTTCTGTCTGAATGATCGGCCCATTAAGACTGCCCTCCTTTTTATCATAAGTCGGAATCTCTATCAACGCCTTCACTTCATTACCATGTTCATAAAACTCTCGTTCTGTTTCCACCATTTTTCCGTCCTGCAATTGATACAGACGTTTCGTCATCCAACATTGCAGATGGATGGTATATTCATATGTATACACACCTTTAGCAGTAATTTGAATATTCCCCGGAAAACCTGGTATTCCCCACGCTTGCTTTATCTTTCCATTTACATAACTATAAGCAGTAATCCAACCATCATCGCCATCAACTCTGTCTCCCACCAGTAACTGTGTTTGTTTTCCATCCAGATTGGCTATGTATAACCAGTTATATACATTATCTTCCCCACGGACGATGCTGCTGTCCACTTGTATCCTGTATCCACTACAATGAATATCTGATTCAGACGTATCACCACTCTGAAATTGGATCTTCTCCTTTATACCATCTCCATCCAAATCATGCCATGATCCGGACACAATCGCAACTGGCAATTCATACTCTTGTCCTGGTTTCTTTCGATAGCCCCTGTTAATTTCATTTTGTACAATCAGCTTTATATTTTCCTTCTCAATGTCACTCAGCAGCTGATCTTCCTTTTCGGCAAACGTCATTGCATCATAACGGGGCAGATACCATGTATTTGAGGAAAATACTGCACTAAGAAACGGGTCCTCAAACATTCGGCCATGCCGCGCGTAGATCAGGTTACGATAAATGGAGAGCTCGGTCTGGCTGTAGTCATACAAACTCAATTCATCAATAAGCTGAGTTGAAGTATTTAGTCCGTACTCCATATCACCACTGACATCAAATCCATTTTCCAGGACTTCGCAGAATCCAGCCTTATCAAATTTATTCCCAGCCAGAATCAGACGGTAATCATTTTCCTCACATTGAGAGTCCCGCCCGGACAAAAACAGCATAATACTTCCATCTTCCAGAGTAATATCTATCCGATCCCGGGATTGGTTGGAGGTTCCCATATATCGGATATCTTCCATGTCTAAAAAAGCTTTAACCTGTGTCAAATCGTTTTTTTCTTCCGGCCAGCCAGTGGCGATAACCACCATATCAAGCGCACCATGCTCTGATTTATCCGCCAGTAATTCAATATATTCTCTGGTTCTCACAGTCTCAGCCAGCTCGCTGTCATCTGCTGAATGAAGATAATAGATTGTTTTCTGCTCTCCTCCTGACTCCATCTCAGAAATGCAGTCTGCCAGCTCCTCCGTCGTCACAGATTTCCCATTGACAGTTAATCCGTTACTGTTCCATCCATCTTCATACTCCAACTCTGCCACTAATACATTATCACGAACAGTCAGGTAACGGGTAAACTTCCCTTCCTGTGAATCCATAAGATAAACTTTACCTTCTTTATACAGAAACGTTGTTTCAGGACTTACATCTGTTCCCGGATTACTAATCCTGCAAGGCCCCATGATATTCATCAGACCCTGTTCTGGTGAATATCCATAGATTACCTGCTGATCAACCACCTGACGCTCCGAATCACCAGCATACGCACAATAAAGTTCTTGTTTTCCATCGCCATCAAAATCAATCAGCCTGATAATTGCAGTTCCATTCATAATCCCACCATTGTCGAAAGGTATACGATCAATTGCACCTTCTCCATGTAATAAGATTAACTGGTCTATAACGTTTAAGTATGCCTTTGCAGCCTCCTTAGTCACCCCATCACCTGTATCCACGTTCCTTTGCCTTATCGTTTCCTCTGCCGTCATTTCAGTCTCGATTGTCTCATGTACTGACTCCCTGAGCTGTGTCATTTCTTCTGGTAATGCATCCGGTGAGTCCGGAATGCCTGTCACTATCGTTTGGCTGCATCCACTAACGCATAAACTCACTGCCAGTAGTATAATAATAGCTTTATTATTCATTTGATTCTCCCACGATTTTTTTCACACACATCAATAAATGGCAACTTTATTTTACAATCAACCTCCATTAATGTTTGATTAGTCAAACCAAAGTTACCTATCATAATTATTAATGGCAATACCGATAGTAGCCCAATGATTTGCTTTCCTCATTCCATCTCCAGCTTTATCTGCTTCTTCTATCATTTATTGAATGCTTTCGGCAATGGAGGGACGAAATACTCCAACACTACTATATAAAAAATCAAAAAGCGGTTCCGGGAAACCCGAAACCGCAGATTTTCACTATAAATCTGGATAACTGAAGCAGCTCCCTGCATCACAATATGATTACAAATCAAAATATCTCTGGAATTCCGCCGGATGGGGAATCTGAGACAGTTCCCGACTCTCTGCTCTTTTCTTCTTAAGCCATATCTCAATCAGGCGCTCCGGGAACACGCCTCCCGCTGTCAGATATTCATGATCGGCCTCCAGGGCATGAAGCGCCTCTTCCAATGTCTTTGGCAGCGATTGGATCTTTGCTTTTTCTTCCTCCGGAAGATCATAGAGATTACAGTCAAATGGCCCCCAGCCATGTTTTTCCGGATCGATCTGATTCTGAATGCCATCGAGTCCCGCCATCAGGATCGCCGCATATGCATAGTAAGGATTCGCTGTTGCATCCGGATTTCTCAGTTCAAACCGTTTGGCCTTCGGAGTCTTTGCATAAGCCGGAATCCTGATCACGGCGCTTCGGTTGGATGTGGCATATCCGATGGTCACCGGTGCTTCGTATCCCGGCACAAGACGCTTAAAGGAGTTTGTGGACGGATTGGTAAATGCACATAAGGATGGGACATGTTTTAACAGTCCTCCTATAAAGTAGTGTGCAGTCTTACTGAGACCGGAATATCCATCCTCATCGTAAAAAACTGGCTCCCCGTCTTTCAACAGCAGCATATGGACATGCATTCCATTGCCGGCTTCTTTGTAAATGGGTTTCGGCATAAAGGTAGCAGTCCTTCCAGCCTGAACCGCGGCGTTATGGATCACGTATTTGATAATCATGGTCTTGTCCGCCATGTCCACCATATCGCCCAGCTCCACCTCGATCTCCATCTGTCCTGAGCCGCCTACCTCATGGTGATGGTATTTCACATCCACTCCCCACTCCTGAAGCATCATACACATTCTGCTTCTTAAAGTATAGGCTGTATCCTGAGGTGCCGCGATATGGTATCCGCCGCCTCCGGGTACTAAAAAGCCTTTGTTATCAGCAGACTCCCTGCCGCTGTTCCAGGCCGCCTGCCTGGTATCCACGGTAAAAGCCATACGCTGCGGCTCCACCATATAGCTGACATTGTCAAATAAATGGAACTCGAATTCCGGCCCAATCAGCATCTGGTCCGCGATTCCCTGTTCCTTCATATATTGAATGGCTCTCAGACTTACATTCCTGGGATACTGGTCAAATGGCTTGTTTTCCTTTCCTATGACACATACGTCTCCGCACATGGTCAGCGTTGGAATCTCTGTAAACGGATCCACCACAGCAGTTTCAGGGTCCGGTATAAATACCATATCACTCTTTTCCACTGGGGCATATCCATAGTTCGAACCATCAAAACCAATTCCCTGCGTAAAAATTTCTTCATCAAACCGTTCAACAGGAATGGTGATGTGTCTCCAACGGCCATTTAAATCCGTCATCTTGAAATCAATCATCCTGATTCCCTTTTCTTCGCAGATGCGCAGAACCTCTGTACTCTTTGACATAGTTTCCCCTCCAAATCAGATTGTCAGCAAAATTTGCCTCTTATGTTGATTCTACCATATTCTGGAGAAATTTTCGCCCTTTTAGACGACTTTTTGCTGCAATATTTTTCGTAGTTTTTTCTATGCCAATTATTCTCTGGCAGCTCCGCATTTCCAGGACAACACATGACTAAAATTTGATCCGAAATGTCGTGCCTTTATTCAGCAGACTCTCTACCTCTACCGTACCTCCCATCGCCTCCACAGCAGTCTTTACGATATATAGTCCCAGCCCGCTGGAACCGTCCTTTTCTCCGCGTTCCGGAGATACCTTGTAAAACCGTTCAAAAATATGTGGAAGATGTTCCGGTGCAATTCCCTCTCCAGTATCAGTTACTGTAAGCTCTGTGCAATCCCTGTTCTGCCGGATTTTAAGTGTAATGCTGCCGCCTGGCGGGGTATGGCGGAGGGCATTATAGACCAGGTTATCGAGAATGCTCCATATTTTATCAGGATCTGCCTCCACTTCTGTCCCCGCCTCCGCTTCTGCATAGAATCCCAGCCCGCTATCCCTTACCAGTTCCGCATATTTGCAGTCCGCATCCCTCATCAGCAGGGAGGCGGATATCCGTTCCATACGGTAAACAGCTGTGCCACTCTCCATTCTTGTCACGTCAAAAAGGTTGTGGATCAAACGCTGGAGATCCAGATTCTTATGATATGCGATCCCAAGGTATTCCGCACGTTCCTGCTCATTAACTACGACCGCATCATCTCCCAGCAGTTCCAGATAGTTGTTAAGCACCGTAAGCGGCGTCTTTAAATCATGAGATATATTGGCGATCATTTCTCTCAGTGCCGCCTGGGAAGCTGCCAATTGCTGATTTGCAACGCAAAGCTGTTCCGTACGCTGTTCCACCAGCTGCTCCAGATTCGCATTAATTCGTTCGGCCTCATTGCGCGCTTCCGCGTAATCTCTGGACAGCATAATACACTGACTAAGAATGAGAAACATGTTCGGCCCAATAGCAGGGACAAATAAATCTCCCTCAAATACGGTCTTTGTAACTGGTGCATAAAAGGTAAAGGTCACCAGACTGAACAGAAAGAGCAGACGATATGGATCGCGGCCAATTTTCCCTGACCGCAGGACCAGAATAACCGAAACTGCATAAGGAATAAGAATCAGGAACAAACTGGCCACGGCAGTTGGGAAGGAGGAACCTGGCCAGCAGATAACAGCAATCGGCAGTGCAAAGCCTGCAGCATAGATAACTCGCAGCCAACGATTTAAGCAGATGGAAAACGCCTGAAGCATAAAAAAACAAATGGACAGTCCGTTGAGGGCGAAGAACAGCAGATACATGCGGGCCGCTACCACTCCAAGCCCTCCCGGCAGAAAATATTGAGCTAAATTATTGGTCTCCATCGCCAGTCTCAGCACTGTAGCCACACAGATAAAACTGAATGTCAGATAAAGCCGTTCCCGGCGTCGGAACGCATATAAAAACAGATGGTAAACACCCATGAGCAGGATTCCGCCTAATGCAGCAGCCACCATAATACGCTGCCATAGAATGTGGTGAAGCAGCACGCTGTCACTTCCTATCCGGATCGGATAGAAAAGGCCGCCATCATACATATGAAAATTGGCGACCTGCACCACCAGTTCCAGAACCCGGTTCTGCGGGACGACCGCCACCAGATCGCTGCGTATGCTGGTTTTCGTCTCCCCGGCGGAAGTCCCCACCTGTCCGGCCCGGTACACTTCTCCGCCATTGGCCCAGATAACAGAGGCAGACGTAATCTCCGGAATATCAAGGAGCAATGGGCGGTCCGATCCGGTACTAATCGTCAGACGGTAAGTACCGTACCCCTGATCCGGATATCCAAGGGTTTTCCATGCATCTGGAAGCGAAACGTATTCCACTCCCTCCGCCCTGCCCTTTTTGAAGTCTTCAGGGGTATAAAGACGGCCAAAGTAAAATTCCCACTCTCCTTTCAGGGCATATATTTCTTTGTTAAAATCCGCGTTTTCGAAATTTATTAACCCTGCCTCCGCCTCCGGACCATCCGCAGTAAAAGGCAGGGACACTGTGAAGAACAAAGTAACACAGATAGATAGTATCAGAAGAAATATTGTGATAAACCGTTTCATAGTCTGGTCCTCACTTCTGCTTTGGTATAAAACTGATAGCCTTCTCCACGCACGGTGTCAATTCTGCCTACAAAATCGCCAACTTCTTCCAACTTCCGTCTCAGCCTGGCAATATAGACGGCCACCGAGTTGGCTGTATCAGGCTTTCCAGATCTCCACACCTCACGGTATATCTCCTCCTGAGTCAGGATCCGGCCCGGATTGCCTAAAAGATACAGAAATAATTCAAACTCCTTCTGAGCCAGCGGGATTACATGATTCCCCACAGTCAGGCTCTGCTGATGATGGTCTATGATAAATCCTTTCATTACACTTCGCCTCACCTGAGCATAGATCCGGGCTGCCAGTTCCTTCAAGCTGTATGGTTTGGTGATATAGTCGTCTCCGCCGGACATCAGCCCCCGTATCTTATCCTCCTCGTCGTCCATACAGCTCAAAAATAGAATCGGCGCTGATGTGAGAGCCCTGACTGCCTTACAGAGTTCAAATCCATTCAGATCCGGAAGCAAAACGTCTAACAGAATACAGTCATAGCTGTTCTGTTTCAGCCGCTCTAGGCCTTCCATCGCGCAGACAGCAGTATCAACCTTATACCCCCGGGCCTCTAAATATTTTTTATTTGTACGAAGAATGTCCGGTTCATCGTCAACGGCCAGCAGCCAATAGGTTTGTTCCATAGATTTCACTCCCTTCTTACGAACCGGCACATTCCGGCACCTGTTGCTCCTGTAGGGTAACGCTCATTGTTTCGGTACAGTCTGCTGCAGAGGATAAAAGCTGAAAAACAGTTTTACATCCGGCCGGTCCGGTACCAGCTTGCGAAATCTCCCCCGAATCCGGTTGGTGATTACTTCCATATCCTTACCAGCAGCCCCCGGTGTCATCACCAGAAACTGGCAGCTGGTATAGTATGTATAGATGTCGTTAAAACGAAGAGAGGACGAAATTCCCTTTTTTAATTGTTCCACAAGGAATTCCCTTTCATCGAGCTTTACGAAAGAACCGTATGCATCTGTCAGGGAAACCAGTATGATCTGAACCCGCAGACCAGTCCGGTCCAGGCTTCTCTCCAGGAAATGATAAATAGACAGAAATGTCTGGTAATCCTGACAGTAGGCTCCCCGGGAAAACACAGGTTCCTTCAGCTGACGGCGGATATACTTCATGTCAAGCGGGGCTTCCATAAGCTCTTCTCTAATTTGAAAGTCCGTTTTATAGTGCTCCATGGATTCTTCATAAAAATTCAGGTATTTTTTGCTTTCTGCCTTACCGAATCTCAAGGCAAGATCCGCACGGCTGTAAAGCGTCTGAAATGTATCACCCGCACGAGCCTGATCCGCTCCCATGGTTAACTTCAGATTATTGCCTACTCCCATTTCCTTTCCTATCTGGAGTGCCCGGCTATAGAGACTCTCCGCCTTGCTAAGCAACATATCTTTTCTGTATTCACCCGGTATAAATACGGCAAATTCGTCTCCTCCCATACGCCCTATGATATCCCTTTTAAAAAAGAGACAGCTAATTGCATGAGCCAGTTTCTGAAGAACTTTGTCTCCGGTCAAATGTCCATATATGTCATTAATGCGCTTAAAATGGTCGATATCCATCATAATAAACGCGCCAGAATTCTTTATTCTAAGTTCCGTCCCTACATTCTCCTCTACGGCTCCTCTGTTGAGGAGCCCTGTCAGGGAGTCTTGAGACACCAGTATTTTCAGACGGTCATTTTCTTCCTGTAACTGATCCATTCTTCTCATTGCTCTCTCCTCCAATCCAATCCTTCGATTGTTCCGGCATCGCATGTCTGGTCCTTTGCTTTCAGCCAGTAATATGAACGATTTTATTCATAATCCCTTAAAAGACGAAATGCGAATGCGTTTACCACGCATTCGCATTTCCTGTATTTATATGGTTATTATAGCAGATTATCGGCAATTCCACAAGAAGAAATATAGAAATAAGCTTGACAGTTTCCATTTACAAGCATATAATTATACTGACCAGTCAGTACAACTTCGGAGGGATCACAATGGCAAGGACAAGCAAAAAAGGCTTAATTATGAAGACTGCAAAACAACTATTTGCTGAAAAAGGGTACGACGCCACAGGCATGGAGGAAATTGCTTCCAATGCCGGGGTACCCAAGTCTCTCATCTACTACCACTTCAAAAGCAAGGAAGATCTGTTAAACGCTGTCATTAAAGAATTTGTTGACGAATACAATGAGATCCTGCATGACAGCCGGGCTGAGGGGATTGAAAAGATATCCGTGTACATGGAATTTCTCAAACAGAATCGGGACTGCGCCAGAATTCTCATGAGCGAGTCTTTAAAAAACGGAAGCAGCCAGACGATCCTGTATCAGGTGCTGGCTCCGTTGATGGAGATCGATGGGGAACAATCATCAGACAATCCGAAAATGGACCATGCCCACTGGCTGACTGAATTCTTCACAAGTATTCTTCCAAGTATACTGTTTGTCTGTTATGAGGAGAGCTGGTGTGATTACTTTGGCATATCGGCCGGTCAAATGGAAGAAGAATATTTTACGGCTTACAGACTGACGCATGGGGCTTATCATGAGCATATCCACAAAGTGAGTAAATGAGAAATGATATAGGACGGGAAACAGAATAAAACCAAAAAGATGAAATCAATTACAAAATAAAATTCAGACATAAACAGGGAGGACACACGAATGAATCAGGAACAAGTCCAAGCATCACAAGGCAGATCCAGATCTATGCATAACATCTTTACAGGTGCATTCAGCCTGCTTCTTTTTATCGGGATTGCGGTATGCGCCATCTGTGATACAGCGATTTCACGATCGTTCACATGGTCGCTATATCCGATCAGTGCGATTGTCTTTACATGGCTGGTATTCATCCCCATGATCAAATTCGGTAAAAAAGGAGTTTGCGGTTCCCTGCTCATGTGCAGTATTTTTATTGTACCGTTTTTGTATGTGCTTCATAGACTGATCAGGGTCAGCGATTTATTTTTTCCAATCAGCATCAATATGGCTTTCATTGGAGTTGTGTATCTGTGGTGTATTTTCTTTCTGTTCAGGGTATTCCGGACACGGAAATTTCTGGCGTCAGGAATAACTCTGATGCTGGTAATTCCTGTCGATCTGTTCGTTGCATTTACTCTTTCCAGATTCATCGCCGAGCCGTTCAATGCATGGCATTTAACAAGTTATTTTACAATTGCAGTAACGGCCATGGTACTTATTATAATTGATTTTTCCAGGAAACGGGAGCGGGAGTAATTATACAAAAAATCGCTGAAGTCTCATGACCTCAGCGATTTTTCTGTTTGAGGAGTTTTTTACAGCCCCTTTTTCATCTATGCTTTTACACCAGCACTCCAGAACATACACTTCATGACCGCTATTCTATGATCAGCAATAACACCGTCCACCAACCGCATTTCTATTTACTGATAAATATTATTGATCTTCCATACACCATTAAAACGATACATCGATAATCCGGAATCCCCGCCCATCTGCACGCCTGCGTCACCGACATTGGTCAGCTTATCCACATCCGTCCGGTCTATGGCATCTCTCAGCTTTTCCGTAAACAGCTTATCTTCGCCCATTGTGGCTAATTCCTGCGGGTTTCTTATTTCTTTTAAATTACCATTTTCCTGGACGATCGTCAAAGGATAGTTGCACAGCTTTGCCATGGTGTCCATATCCTTGTATGAAAATGTCTTCTGGATCGTGACTGCTGCCTCCTTCATGTCTTTTATCGCCAGTCCATTACCAGCCGCGGTATCCAGATAAATACTGTTTACTTTCCATTTCTTCTTGAATTTGTACAGGTTCAGGCCACTGTCTCCCCCCATCTGCGCGCCTGCGTTCCCCTCAGCCTGAAGCTTCGCTGCGTTGGTGGAGGCGATCGCATCCTGCATTTTACTGCTGAAAATCAGTCCGGAGTCCAGTTTCTTAAACGCCGCCTTGTCTTTGATCTCCACCAGGGAACCGTCTCCGTAGACGATGGTCAATGGGAAATTACATAATCCGGCCAGCTTCTCCATATCTTTGTTCTGAAATGCAATCTGCACTGCCTGGGCCGTATCCTGAAGGCCGGACTGGGACTGCCTCGTTCTTGACTTCGCTGCCATCACCACATTTCCCGTAGCCGCAAAGGCCGGGACAGACGGCACTGCTCCTGCAATCGCCACCGCACACATACAAATCACTGCAAATCTTTTCATAATGAATACCTCGTCTTTCTATTTTCTTATTACAAACGATTAGACGTCTGGTATTGGTGAAAAAGTTTCAGCAATTTTCATTTTATGGATAGAAATGGAAAAATCAGATAGATCGGATCAATTCTCCTGTCCCTCCAGTATTTCCTCCAGAGTCCGCCATCCCAGCACCGCGCATTTCACCCGGGCGGGCATATGGGCAATGTCCTGCAGGGCGGCAGCTTCCTCCAGCGCCTCTAAATCCGCCTCCCCTGCCGTGCCCCGAATCATCTGAAAGAAGTTTTCAGCCAGCTTCACGGCCTCTTCCTTTTTCTTTCCGATCACCAGGTCCAGCATCATATCCGCGGAAGCCTGGGAAATCGCGCATCCGTCGCCCACGAAGGATCCATCCTGGATTACTCCGTCCTCCACCTTCAGCTTTAGCCAGATATCATCTCCGCAGCTGGGGTTTACGCCCTCCAGCACCAGATTGGCATCCGGCAGATCGTGCTTGTGAGCCGGACGCAGATTGTGTTCTGTCAAAATCTCATTATAAAAACTTCTATTCTCCATATCCCATCTTCCTCCTGATTCCGGCTGTGCTCTTCAAAAATGCCTCAATCTCCTCACGGGTATTATAAAAATATATGCTGGCTCTGGCAGCAGAATTGACCTTTAAATATTCAAACAACGGCTGGGCACAGTGATGCCCGGCGCGGACGGCAATGCCATCTGCATCCAGAATCGCGCTCACATCGTGAGGGTGAACGCCATCTATGGTAAAGGTCAGGATTCCACAGTGTTCTTCCGGCCGCTCAGATCCCAGGACATGGACGTGCGGTATCTGCTTAAGTCCCTCCAGGGCCATCGTTGTCAATGCCAGTTCCCGGCGATGCACCTCATCAAATCCAACACGTTTCAGATAGCGGATCGCTTCCATAAGCCCCCAGGCTCCCGCCGCGTTGACGGTGCCCGCCTCAAACTTATGAGGCACCGGGGCGAATACGGCCCCTGTTCTGGTGACAGAGTCGATCATCTCCCCTCCGGTGAGGAAGGGCGGCATCTCCTCCAGCAGTTCCCGTCTCCCGTACAGCACACCGATGCCCATGGGCCCCATGAGCTTATGGCCTGAGAAAGCCAGAAAATCCACACCTGATTCCTGTACATCGATCGGCATATGGGGGGCGCTCTGTGCTGCATCCACGACCACGACAGCCCCTCGCTCCCTGGCCATGGCCGCGATCTGGCGTATGGGGTTCTCACACCCCAGCACATTGGACACATGGGCCACAGCGACCAGCCTGGTACGGTCAGTAAATGCCGCCTCCAGACGTTCCTGCGTAATCCGGCCGTCCGCCTCGCACTCCAGAAATCGTAAAACCGCTCCCGTCTTTTCAGCAGCCATCTGCCAGGGCAGCAAGTTACTGTGGTGCTCCATGATACTTACCAAAATCTCATCCCCGGCCTTCAGCCGGGACAGTCCATAGCTGTAGGCCACCAGGTTCAGGCTCTCCGTAGTATTTCTGGTAAAAATAATCTCGTCGGAGGACGGCGCGTTAATAAAGCGCCGCACTTCGTCTCTGGCTTCCTCCAGACGTTTTGTGGCCTCCATGCTCAGGGCGTAGAAGCCGCGCATGGGATTTGCATAGCTGTGCTCATAAAAATCCCGCTCCGCCTGGAGTACACAGGAGGGCTTCTGAGCCGTGGCCGCACTGTCTAAGTAAATCACCGGATTCTCCTTAAGCAATGGAAAATTTTCGCGGTATGGATTTTTATCTTCCATTTTTCTCCACCTCCTCCAGATAATCCTGCACCATCTGCTCTGCGGCTTCGTCGCCAATCTTCCGACAGACGGCGTCCAGCCGGGCCCTTGTTATCATTTCAGCGGCAGCCTCAGGGCTCATGCCTCTGGAGCAGAGATAGAACAACAGTTCGTCATCCAGTCTTCCGATGGTGGCTCCATGGTTTCCCTGGACATCCTCCTCTGCACAGAGAATCAGGGGAATGGTCTGATTAATCACGTCGTCTCCCAGAAGCAGCACATCCTCCTTCTCCTCTCCCTCTGCTCCGACGGCTCCAAACTTAAAATCAATGGTTCCGCGGAAGAGCTTAAACGCCCGGTCCCTCAGCACGCCTCCGGCCAGAATCCGGCTCCGGGATTTCTCCCCCCGGTGGTTCGCCACGTAGTTCATGTCAAACCGCTGGCTGTCCCTTCCCAAATAACACACATCGGCGTTCATCGTACTCTCTTTCCCTGCAAGGTCTGCCTGGCAGCCCGCGTAAGTCTCCGCACCGCCCAAAAACAGCTGGATTACCTCCACGGATGACCCCTCACTGCAGCTTCCGCCGATATCGCTCAAAAATGTATAGCCGCTTCCCAGAAGCTGGAGCTGGATCAGCCTCAGTCTGGCGTTTTTCCTGACCCGGAACCGGGTCTGGACAGCGGTCAAACCCGCAGCCTCCGGTGCAGAGGTGAAATCCATAACCACGGTTAGATTTTCGCCCTCCCGAACCAGAAGTTCCACGGGCTGGAAGCTCTTTGCTCCGCCGCCGCAGACGAAATGCAGCGCGGCCCGCCGCTCTTCTTCCGATGGCCCGGACTGGATCCGGATCGCGTCTGTATTCGCCTCCCGCGCCAGTCGGTCCATATCTTCTCCCATCCCGGTGGCAATGGCCGAGAAATCTTCTCTCCACGTAACCGCTTCCGTGAATCCTTCCGTGATTATCGTGGGGGATTCCCCTGCCTCTATCTCATTTAAGCCTGCCTCATTCATTTTCAGCCAGTTCCAGGTCCTGGCCGGCAGCCTGTTTATCTTCAAATCAAGTCCCTGTCCCATAGGAGACCTCCTTTCCTAAACTAACCAATACTTCCCTTCATCTCCAGCCGGATCAGGTTATTCATCTCCACGGCGTACTCTAATGGCAGTTCTTTGGATACATTATCCGCAAATCCGCTGACGATCATTGCCCTGGCGTCCTCCTCGCTCAGTCCTCTGGACATGAGGTAAAAGACGGCCTCGTCGCTGATCCGCCCAATCTTTGCCTCATGGCCGATGTCCGCGTCCGGGGTCCGGATATCCATAGCAGGTATCGTGTCTGACCTTGATATCCGGTCCAGCATCAGGGACTGGCAGGAAACAGCCGATTTGCTGTTCTTCGCCCCCCTGGCTACCACCACGGAGCTGCGGAAGGTGCTTACGCCCCCGCTCTTGGATATGGATCTGGTGTTCATATAGGAGGTCGTCTCCGGAGCGGCGTGAACCACTTTCGCGCCTGTGTCCAGATTCTGCCCCTCACCCGCAAAGGTGATTCCGGTGAACTCCATTCTGGCCCCGCGGCCCTTTAAGATGCTCATGGGATATAAGTAGGAAACATGGGAGCCAAAGGAACCGGACACCCATTCGATGGTGCCTCCTTCCTCCACCTGGGCCCTCTTGGTGTTCAGGTTATACATGTTTTTAGACCAGTTTTCAATCGTGGAATAACGAAGCTTCGCATTCTTTCCCACAAACAGTTCCACACAGCCTGCGTGAAGATTGGCCACATTATATTTAGGTGCGGAACATCCCTCGATAAAGTGAAGGTCCGCCCCTTCATCCACGATGATCAGTGTATGTTCAAACTGCCCCGCTCCCGGCGCGTTCAGCCGGAAATAGGATTGCAGCGGTATTTCCACGGACACTCCCGGCGGCACATAGACAAAGGACCCTCCTGACCAGACGGCCCCGTGAAGCGCGGCAAACTTGTGATCCGAAGGCTTCACCAGCTTCATGAAATGCTTTTTCACCATTTCCGCATATTCCCCCTTCATGGCGCTTTCCAGGTCCGTATATACCACTCCCATCTCCGCCACCTCCTGGCGGACATTGTGATAGACCAGTTCCGAATCATACTGGGCTCCTACGCCAGCCAGGGATTTCCGCTCCGCCTGGGGGATTCCCAGACGCTCGAAGGTATCCTTGATCTCCTCCGGCACATCGGACCACTTCGTCTTCATCTTTGTGTTGGGGCGCACATACGTGGCGATGTGGCTCATATCCAGGCCCTCCAGGGAGGGCCCCCAATCGGGAACTCTCATATTATTGTATATCTGAAGGGACTTTAGGCGGAACAGTTCCATCCAAAGCGGGTCCTTTTTCTCTTTTGAGATTTGCTCCACGATCTCCGGCTTTAAGCCTTCCTCTATACGGTAAACATCCGTTTCTTCATTTCGGATGTCGTAAATACTTCTGTCGATATCATTTACATATGTTTTTTCTTCCATCTCTGTCTTCCATCCTTTCCGGATGCGCGGACTGGAGTGTATCTGAAAAATTGCTTTTCGTCAAACTCTCTCTAACAGCCCGCCTGATCCAAATATTGTTCAAACCCATGTTCGTTAATCTGTTCCACCAGGGAACCGTCCCCTGTCTTCACGATTCTGCCGTCTACCATAATGTGGGTTTTGTCCACACGCAGAGACTCCAAAATCCGGGTGCTGTGGGTGATAATCAGAAGACCTCCGTCCCGGCTCTTCTGGTACTCTTCCACGCCCTGAGACACGGTTCGGACCGCGTCCACGTCCAGACCGGAATCCGTCTCATCCAGTATGGCCAGACTGGGCTTTAAGAGCAGAAGCTGAAGAATCTCTGCTTTCTTTTTCTCACCGCCGGAAAACCCTGCATTTAAATCGCGGTCTCCATATGCCCGGTCCATCTGTAGCAGTTCCATGGCCTTCTCCAGCTCCTTGCGGAAATCCCACAGCCGCACTCTGGCGCCCCTGCGCTGTTCCACAGCACTGCGTATAAATGTGCCCAGCGGAAGGCCCGGAACCTCCAGCGGATTCTGGAAGGAAAGAAACATTCCTGCCTTAGCCCGTTTATCGGCCGGCTCTTCGTTTATCCGCTTCCCCTGAAACCAGATATCTCCTTTCGTCACTTCATAGCGCGGATTCCCCATCAGTGCGTAACCCAGCGTGGACTTACCCGCTCCGTTCGGCCCCATCAGCACGTGAGTCTCCCCCTTTTTAATCTCCATATTAATTCCATGCAAAATCTCTTTATCTTCCACATTGACTGATAATCCATTTACTTCCAGCAATTGTTTTGACATATAGTCCTCCATTCCGCCTGAAAAAGGCTTTTCGCTCAATAACCTACTTACTCACTTGGTTATATTCATCATAATATCATAAACCTACTTTGTCAATAGGTTTATAACTATATTTGCTATTGATTATCCTATTTACCTTGTTGTATAATAGGATTATATAACCAGTGCCGCCCGGTACTGGTATTGCGGAAGGGAGGAGTGTCAAATGATGATTTCAACGAGAGGACGTTACGCGCTGCGGGTTATGCTGGATCTGGCACAGCAGAACACCGACAGATACGTTCCTCTGAAAGAAATTGCGAACCGTCAGGACATTTCCGAGAAATATCTGGAGATTATCATAAAGGTACTCGTTCAGAATCAGCTTCTGGCCGGCCTGCGCGGAAAAGGCGGCGGTTACCGCCTGACGAAAGAGCCCGGCGAATACACTCTGGGCGAGATTCTGCGTCTGACAGAGGGAAGTCTGGCCCCAGTCGCCTGCGTGGAGGAATCCTATTCGGAATGCTCCCGGCTTGAATGCTGCCTGACGCGGCCTGTATGGCAGAAACTGGATACGATCATTAATGAGTATCTGGATGGGATTACGCTGGAGGATTTAATCAAATCGCCTCAGAAACTGGTGTGAAAAGGAATGGATGGTTGTAATCAGTGCAATTAAGGAATAGACGGACTTATTTGTACATGGTAAAATGCAGGCTGTTGGAAACGCTGGCAGATATGCCAATTAATCGTTCCGGAGGTGCATTATGGAGAAAAACATCATCAACTATTACAACCATTACGATGAAGACGGAAGGCTGTTTCGCAATTACAGTCACCAGGTTGAATGGCTGACTACCCTGTACTATTTTAATCGTGTCCTTCCCCCTCACAGCAGGATATTTGATGGCTGCGCGGGAACCGGGAATTACGCCTTCGAACTGGCCAGAAGGGGAAATGCTTGCCTATATTAATTTCATGGCAGCATTACATCTAAACCTTAACGTCAAACTGGAGAATATGGAGGATGTGTTAAAATTCTACAGCACCAGAGGTGAGGACGATCCTTTTACCTATTTGCTGCCGGAAGAGATTGAAAAGACTGCGCATGACCATCAGCTCAAAATTCTTCATCACCTGACATCAGACGGCACGGCTTATATGAGAGGGGAACAGCTGAATAATTTAACAAAGGAGAGCTTTGATCAGTATATGAAACTGCATTTGGAGACTTGTGAATATAAGTATATCCTGGGGTATGGGCTGCATGGACTTATTATTTTGACAGCATGATGTTCCAGTTATTCCATGTTAAATTTATAATTTACCGATGGCCGCAACCCTCAATTTTTATTTGAGGGATGCGGCCATCGGTCTTATACTGCGGTGACATCATTTTTTTCTGCACACTCTATAAGTTTTCAGAGTTTAACACACCGCCTCTTTAGCCTTAATCCAAGATAATCAATGCCATAAAGATCAGATCGTCATCTCCTGTATTCACCAATCCATGCCCTCTGCCCGATGGAGTAAACGTCACATCACCGGCAGTTACCGGACGTATTGCGCCATTATCGTTATAATCTCCTTTTCCCGACAGAATATAGTATGTTTCGCTTTCTCCGTGATGTTCATGGTAACCGAGAGAACATCCTTTCCCGATTGTGACCTCTGCATATAAACCGCATTTCCCGTTTAACTCCTCTTTTCCTAAAATGTGCTTAATCACGACACAGCCCTCTCCGCCGCACATATTCTCGATTTTTTCTATTGTCATCTTCCGTTCCTCGCTTTCATCATTTTTATTCCAGAAGCCTGCCGAACTTCCGGTCCACCTGATTCTGCTGACGCAGACAGCTTTTTTACTGCAATGTATAAGCCGCTTCAAATCCACTTCTTACGGCTCCTTCAATTCTTCCAACCTGTTTCGCATCTCCTGCGACGATTACCTTATCACAGATTTCTTTACACGCCTGTTCCAGGGGATTGACAGATCTTATGCCCATGGCAAGAACTACGTAATCGGAAGGATACTCTTCGAAAGTGCCGTCCTCCAAATGTTCCAGAACGGCCGCATCCTTCTTAATCTCTGCCAGTCTGGTCTTTGGTTTGTATGTAATATCATACTTAGAAAGTTTGTCCATAGCATCCAGATAGTGCTGGACGTAGACGCCCTGTCCAATGGAATCCAGCATCTCCACAATAGTCACCTCATTGCCCCTGGCACACAGAAATTCCGCGGTTTCCAGTCCGGTGGCTCCGGAGCCGATCACGGTTACTTTCCGGCCTTCCAGCACCTTTTCGTCGCAAAGCACCTCTTTGAAGGTGACCGCATTCTCCAGATCAGAGCCGGGGATGGAGGACGGCTTGATGGGTGTGCCTCCTGTAGCCAGTACAATAGCGTAAGGAGCATAGGAGGCAATCCGGCCGGCATCCGCCTCCGTATTTATGAGAATCTGTACATCATATTTCTTAAGCTGCGACAGCTCATATTCCACGATCCAGTCCATCTTCTCTTTATGAGGCGGGCGGTCCGCAATGTTGATCTGGCCGCCTGCACGGCCTTCCTTTTCCAATACAACAACGTGAAAGCCTCTCTCTCCCAGCACGCGCGCCGCTTCCAGGCCACCGACTCCGGCTCCCACAACCACAACCGTTCTTCCCGCGCCGTCTTTCTCATGAGCCGGATATTTACACTCTCTGCCTGCCCTGGGGTTCACCGCACATTTGACAGGCCCCTTCCCGGCAATTGTATCACTGACGAGAGTCTCAAAACAAAACGTACAGGAAATACAGCGGTTTATCTCATCTTCGCGCTCTTGCACTGCCTTTAATGGCCATTCTGGATCTGCCACAACGGCACGGCCAAGTCCGACAAAATCGACCATCTCCTCTTCCAGCATCTTCTCCGCAAACCAGGGTTCCTTCACCATGTTCACGGCGATAACTGGAATGCTTACAGCTTTTTTCACAGCCAGGATTCTCTGCGTCCGGCAGCCCTGCGGGTAGGTGGTTGGCTCCGACAGGGAATTAAAGGATTCGTAGATTCCATTGGATACATTGATAAAATCCAGACCCATTTTTTCCAGTTCCCTGCAGACTTTGACACCTTTCTCCAGGGTCAGATACTCCTGTACGCCATTGGGCGCCAGCAATTCATCGACAGTCAGCCGGATTCCCAGCGTAAAGTCTGCGCCGCATTCCCGACGGATCCCCTCGATAATTTCTTTCACAAACTGCAGCCTGTTCTCAAAGGAACCGCCGAACCGGTCCGTTCTCTGGTTGGTGTAGGGACTCAGAAACTGGGAAATCAAATAGCCATGGGCACCGTGCAGTTCAATCCCATCTACTCCCGATTTTTTCGCTCTCACCGCGCCAGCAACGAATTTTTGAATAACGCTTTCCGCTTCCTTTGTTGTCATCTCATGAGTTTCCTGCTGACAGACTCCGCAGGGCCTGTTGGAGGATGACCAGACAGGGACGTTTCCGTTTAAGTTGGAGAAGGTCTCTCTGCCTGGATGATGAAGCTGTGCAAAAACTTTAACGCCTTCCTCATGCAGCGCTTTCACCGCTGCTGCCATAGGTGCGATCTGTTCATCTCTGGCAACACTGGCCTGCCAGGGCGCCGCCACACCGTGCTCATCATCAACCCTGGTATTCTCCAGGACGATAAGGCCGACTCCGCCTCTCGCCCGTTCCATCAGATAGGCCAGAAAATCTTCACCAATACACTGCCTGTCGTCCGACACTCCCATCGCCAGGGCACACATTACAATCCGGTTCCTGATTTTTACGTTTCCAATACTTCCTTCTGAAAATAACCGTGGGTACTTCATCTTTGCTCTCCTTTCAATTTTCAAACTCAGTTATGTAATAAAAAAAGAGGCCATAAAGGACGTAAACGTCCCCCCAAGCCCCTTTGCTGCTTCAATTATATAATGGCATTTATAGATTGTCAACAAAATAACAAACAAATCCGGCAGCCGAATGCGGCACCGGCGGCAGGGAATCAAACCGTAAAATCAGTACTGCATGGCAGCGGCAGCAGTTTTCCTGTACTCCCCAGGCGTCATGTTCAAGGTCCTTTTAAACAGCGTACAGAAAAATTTTACATCCTCATACCCTACAGACCGCGCTGCCTCCTGAATACACAGATCACTGCCAGCCAGCAGCTCACAGCACTTCTCAATCCGGATCTTCTGCAGGTATTCCAGCGCGGTCATTTCCGTCTCCTGACGAAATTTCCGGCTGATATACTGCTGGCTGTAATGGTATTCCCGGCAAAATTGCTTCAGTACGGCCCTTTCCCTGTAATTTTTATCCAGATACCGGATCGCTTCCAGCACCGCCGTGCTCCGCGGCTGTATCTCCCTGTCATCCTTTTTGCTGTCACAGATGATTTTCCGTATGGTCAGAATCAGAATCTCGGTCAGCCGGCACCGAAATACCTCTGTGTATCCCACTTTTTTCTCCTGGTATTCCTCCTGAATTCCCAGGATCAGAGGCAGAATACGCCCCTCCTCATCATGGAACACCCGATTCGCGGAGGTCTGCCCGAAGCACCATTTATAGTAACGGATCAGAGACACCCGCAGTACTTCTTCAAAAGACCGGCAGTCCGCCAGTGTATCGTCAATCATCTCGGGCAGAAACAGGCAGTTAATCAGAGTAAAATCCCTGCATTCCCTGTAGCTGTGCCTGCTGCCGTAATCGATTATAAAATAGTCTCCGGCCTTCACCTCACCGGATCTCACCTCTCCGTCCGCATCACTGATCGTATGCAGCGCGCTGCCTCCTGTAATATAGGCCAGTTCAAAAAAATCATGGTCATGCATCTCCACGTCCTGCTGGCAGAAAGGCATTACCACGATCTTGTCCTCACGCTCCATTGTAAGTCCCTTCAGCTCAATCGTATTCCTATCTCTCATAACAGGTTAAATTCACCCCCCTTTTTAGTCCAAAACAGTTCTTTTTATTCATATTACAATCTGGTATCCTAGAAGTCAAGACAAAGTATTCTGGAAGTCAAGACAAACACGAGCAGGAGGAATTCATTATGGATTGGAAAGCAAAATGGCTCAAGCCGGCCAATGATTTCGGAAATGCGGCTCCCGTATTTTCCACAGACTTTGCGCTGTCACGGACTGTAAAACAGGCCCGTCTCTTTATCACCGCTCTGGGCGTATATGAAGCCGCACTTAACGGCCGCAGGATAGGCCAGTTTGTGCTGGCTCCCGGCTGGACTACCTATTACAAAAGGCTTCAGTATCAGGAGTATGATGTGACGGATCTACTCAGGGCGGAGAACCATCTGACTGTCACCGTCGGAAAGGGCTGGTATCACAGTCCCATGCCCGGCTTTTCCGCATCGGACTTTCAGAAGGGCCTGGCCGCCCGCCCCATGGGGCTGCTGGCACAGTTGGAAATCACCTATGAGGACGGACAGCACAGCTTCATCGTCTCAGATGAAAGCTGGTCCGTTTCCGAAAGCGCGGTCCGCTTCTCTGAGATCTATGACGGAGAGATTTACGACGCTTCCTTTATCCCTCCATGCTCCGTGGCGGCCGAGACCTTTAATGGGCCATATGAAACGCTGATCGAACAGCAGGGCGAAGAAATCCGCGAGCAGGAACGGATCGCGGCGGTCCGCATCTTTACGACTCCCAAAGGCGAAGTTGTGGCAGACTTCGGGCAGGAAATCACGGGTTACGTGGAAATCAGTGTAAATGCCAAAGCCGGGGAAGAGATCCGGCTTTCCCACGCAGAAGTTCTGGATAAGGACGGCTGTTTTTATACGGAAAATTACCGCAGTGCCAGGGCGGAATACTGCTGTATTTGCCGTGATGGACAACAGAGCTGCCAGCCGCGCCTGACCTTTTTTGGTTTTCGCTATATTCGGATCGATGCATTTCCCGGCGGTCCCGGTGCGGGGAAACCAGAAAATTTCACGGCGGTGGTCCTCCACTCCCAGATGAAGCGAACGGGACGCTTAAGCTGTTCCAATCCTCTCTTAAACCGTCTCTTTGACAACATCATCTGGGGGCAGAAGGGGAATTTTGTCGATGTCCCTACCGACTGTCCCCAGAGGGATGAGCGCCTTGGCTGGACCGGAGACGCCCAGGTATTTGTGCGCACCGCATGCCTGAACTATGATACCGAAAAATTCTTCACAAAATGGCTGGCTGATCTGGCTGCCGACCAGGGAGAGGATGGCTATGTGGGCCATGTAATCCCGGATCTGCTAAAGAAACAGCCTGCCAGCGCCGCCTGGGGTGACGCAGCTGCGATCTGTCCGTGGGCAGTATATCTGGCATATGGAAATTCAGAGATTCTCTCCCGCCAGTTTGAGTCTATGAGAAAATGGGTAGATTATATCACAGCGCATACCACCACGGAATATCTGTGGACCGGCGGTGTCCATTACGGGGACTGGCTGGGGCTCGATGCCCCATCCGGCAGCTATAAGGGTTCGTCCAGAGAAGACTTCATTGCCTCCGCATTTTACGCGCATTCGGCTTCTCTGGTAATTAAGGCCGGACTCGTTCTGGGAAAAGACATGGCAGCGTATGAAGCGCTCCTTCATAACATTGTATCCGCGTTCCGCAGGGCCTATCCGACTTACACGACGCAGACAGAATGTGTCCTTGCCGCCCATTTTCATCTGGCCGAAGACTGCCAGGCTGCGGCGGATCAGCTTGCGCTGATGATAAAAGAATGCGGAACAAAGCTCCAGACAGGCTTCGTCGGAACGCCCTACCTGCTGCACGTGCTAAGCGATTACGGCCACACGGATCTGGCTTACTCCCTTCTGCTGCGTGAACAGTATCCGTCCTGGCTGTATCCGGTAACAAAGGGGGCCACCACCGTCTGGGAACACTGGGATGGAATTATGGAAAACGGGGATTTCTGGAGCAGAAACATGAATTCCTTCAATCACTATGCCTACGGGGCTGTGGCGGACTGGGTATACTGCTGCGCGGCGGGAATTACCCCGGCAGAGGGATATCCGGGATACAGTAAAGTCCGGATCGCCCCCGCCCCCGATGCACGTCTCGACTGGCTTGAGGCCTCTCTCGACACGAGGCATGGCCGGATTATCTCCCGATGGAAGAAGCAGGATTCGCTCTGGCGCTATGAAATCACAACACCGGTAGACGCGGAAGTTGTGATAGACGGAAAAACCTTCCTCGTGAGTGCCGGAAGTTATATTTATCACAGCAGCATACAGTTGGCCTGACGAATGCTTTAGCGGCGGCGGAGACATCCGCCGCCGCTTCCGTATCACCGCTCTGAGCTGTCCGCTATTGCTTCCGTATCACCGCTCTGAGCTGTCCGCTATTGCTTCCGTATCACAGGTCTGTACTGTCCGCTACTTTCTCTCCTGTAAGCTCCATGATGGTAAATCCGTTTTTCCCATTCTTCTTCGTCTGATACAGTGCGGCGTCTGCACTTTGATAAAGCTGGTCAAACCGGTTCCCCGCCTGTGACGATATCGAAATTCCGATGCTGGCCGACACCTGGCAGCTTGACTGCTCTTTCGTACAAACTATCTCCAGCGCTTTCGATAATTCAGCGGCTTTCTCTTCCAGCCAGCGTTCACTTGAGTATGGAATGAAGACAACAAATTCATCGCCGCCGATTCTGCCGAGAATGTCATCCTTTCGAAAATGTTCCCGTATGGCTTTGGTAAAACTGCAGATACAGTAATCCCCGAAGGCATGGCCAAACCGGTCGTTCACCTGCTTAAAATTATCGATATCACAGATAAAAAATGCGTATTTCTCCTCCTTCTTTTCTACCAGCTGTTTCTCGATCAGCCGCTCCGTAGCCGTCTTGGTAAGGAATCCAGTCATTTCGTCTGTCTGTGCCATCAGCTCTTTTTTCTTTTCCTGGTCGATATTTTTCCGGTAGGAAAACATATGCACACTGCAGTCTTCCTCGGAATAAAACAGATAGGTCTCCACACGCATCCAATGGTAATCGGCTCCGTCCAGTGTAAACAGAAAATCATAGCTTAAATGATTGTTCCCGGCCTCGTATTCCCTGATCGCATTTTCCGGGGCAAACATCTCTATGTAGCCTTTTCGGTATTCCTCTTTAATCTGCTTTTCAGCGATGATTCGCAGGCCCTGGTCAAACGGGACACCGCCTGCGCCAAGATTCGAAAAGTAATCTTCTGTTGTTTTTCCCACATAACAGTTTTTGGTAAGATTCAGTTCGTAGATGCTGTCATAAAGCTGTTCTGTGGCCTCCTTAAACATTGCCTGCCGTTCCTCCACCAGCTTTGTAATCTGCAGGTTAAATTTGCGGATAACAGACGTGATGATGACCAGGATGGCAATGACAACCAGAGCAAGAACGAAACACGTCTTATAAAGCTGCATATACATCTCTTGAATAATCCTTCCGGTATCCTGTTCCACAATCAGCATCCACGACAGTTCCGGTATATACCGGCTTACCACAAAGCTCCTTTCTTTTTCCTCTGTACCGGTGTTTGTCCAGAGTTCCAGGTTTTTTGTATCCTCATACCAGCTGAGAATCTGATCCCGGATGCCCTCCTGACCGTAAATCTCAAACCAGTCGGCCGCCTCGTACCCGGTATAGGAGGTGGAAATCTCTATCTCGCCGTTTTCATTGATCAGATTGGCTTTGACGTTGTAAGTATCTTCATAATTCTGAAGCAGTTCCTTAATATAGTCCATCCGGATTCCAACGCCGACGATGCCAATTACCGCGCCGTTTGTGTCCTGTATCCTGCAGTTTACAAATGTCGTGATTTTATTATCCGCACCGCTCACTTCGTCATTGTCCACATTCAGCGAATACTCCTTATTACTGTCCAGCATATCAAAATACCAGGTATTTTCTGGATTATCCCGTTCCATCACACGGTCAACCCCATTAAAATTGTAATACCTTCCGGAGACAGTCGAAACCAGAAAGACCGAATCAAAACCATATTTTTCCCGATAGGTCTTTAAGTACTCCTTTGTTGTCTCCTCATAGGCCTTGTCAGCCAGATGAGAAGGCTCTTTCATTAAATGCTCGACCAGCAGGCTGTCGTGAGCCATCGTCAGTGATATATTGACCGGCTTGGAAAAGAGGGAGGATAGCTGATAATAGATCCCTTCCGTGGATAGTGAAGAGACCTGTTCAATGTTATTCAAAGATACCTGATAGTTTGCCCGGTAGCTGAAAACAGCCGTAGTAACAAATCCGGCAATCAGGATTATACTGATCAGCAGGTTTGTCCTTAGAAGTTTATTCTTATTCGTTTGAATGGATTTCATCCGTTTATCTCCTTTGCGTAAAACAGTTCAATAGAACGCTTGTAAGTCTGATTATAGGAAGCAGTCCTTACACAGTTCTTACAAACCGAGTCTTTCTGGGCAATAAAAAAAATTCCGGCAAAACTGCTACTGCCAGCCTGTCGGAATTCACTCCATACCTGTCATTTCCTATTTGTTTTCTGCTCTACCAGATTACCAAGCGTAAACTCTGCCCAGCTGTAATTGGTCATATATTCACCTGCAAATACGTTTAACTGTGTCAGGTCACCGCTGATCGCCGCATAATAGTCACAGTCGATCTCAGATATATTAACGCCGATCGTTCTTCGGCTCTTGTTGATAATATTCTGGATTCCTGCCTCCTTCAGCGCCTTCATCAGCGTAAAAATGACTTGATGCACATTGTTCTGGGCCGTGCCGTCACACGGCCGATCCTCCCATAAGACAGAAGCAAGCTCCGATACCGAAATCCGGGCTCCTCTCCGATCAATCAGATAGGCCAGACATTCCTTGCTTTTTGCCCTGGGAAAGTCAAGCGGTTTTCCATCCACAAAGACCTCAAAATTGCCGAATGTCTGTATGCGGACCCGGTGTTCCGGAATATGCGGAAGAGGGAAACGCAGATTGTCAAGCTCTTCCCTTAAATCCTTTTCTCTCACCGGCTTCATTAAATACCCGCTTACATGAAGCTGAAAGGCAGTCTGCATATATTGGGAATAGCCCGTGACAAAGATAATGTTGATCGTGGAACAAAGCTCCTTGCATTTTACCGCCAGGGCAATCCCATTTAACTCTCCCATCTCAATATCCAGAAACGCGATATCTGCCTGATTTTCAGCCAGATAGGAAAGGACCTCCTGGGAATCGGAAAAACTGACGATTTCCGCTGCCGCTTCGACCCGCCTAAGCATGGTGACAAGATTTTGCAGAGCCAGCTGTTCATCATCAACCGCTATAATTTTCATTCACACAATTCCTCCTTTGCGGCAGTATAAGTTTTATTTCAGTACCGGTGCCTATCTCACTTTTTACTTCCAGTCTTCCGTCACACATCGCCTCCAGCCTGTCTCTCACATTTTCCAGCCCGATATGAGTTCTTCCGTCTTCTTTTTTTTCACTTATATCAAATCCCACGCCGTCATCCACCACAGTGATGACTACCGAACCGTCTGTCTTCCCGCTCCGGATTGTCAGACTACCTCCAGCTTTCTTTTGAGTGATTCCGTATCTCACCGCATTTTCCACAATCGGCTGCAGAGTCAGCGGCGGCAGCATAAAGTCCCGGTATCCGATCTCCCATCGGATGTGGATGCGCTCTCCATAACGCATTTTCTCCAGATATAGATAATCCTCAATATGGTCCAGTTCTTTTTCAAATGGAATCAGCCCCGTATTGGAAAGGGAATCCAGATTTCCACGCAAATAGTAAGAAAAATGTTCCAGCGCGTCCGATGCTCTCTGTGGATCTGTATCGCAGAGCTGCTTGATGCCAACCAGCGAATTATAAAGGAAGTGCGGCTGTATCTGAGAAAGCATGATGGATATGCGGTTCTGAGACAATTCTTTTTCCAGTTCCAATGCCCGTTTTTCATTATCCATACTCCGTCGGATACGGAGAAGAATAAATAAGCCTTCCAGCACAGAAAAGAAAATAAGCCCCATCCCGAAAAAAATGCCTGCCTCCAGCCACTGGGCAAAACCATTGAGTATTTCCAGTATTCCCAATACTCCGAGCGGAAGCAGAGCCTGCAAAAATGAGATGAGGGCCCGCTTTTTCAGGACCCGGACTTCGTAGCTCAGGCAGAAGATCAGAACCAGTGCGACAGCAATATCCAGCATAGAGAAATAATCAATACTCCCAAACCAATCCTGAATCCCTTTCATCTGGAGCATGGCTCCAACCAGCATGGCCGCCAACAGAACTCCCAGCGCGCCATACATCGTCTTTTTTCGCCATCCGGTAAGATTTCCATTTACAAACAGAAGGAGAAATACTACAATCCCCTGAATCGAACAGGAGTACAGGGTGTTGAGAAGCACAGGGTATGGCAGGAACAAAGACAGCGCCGGCGCCAGCGTCGCGAACCAGACGGCGGAAGACAGCGTACAAAATCCCAGCCAGACAAACTGAAGGCTGCCGCGAATGTGCAGCAAAACCAGGAGAATGCCGGCAATAAACAGAAAAAGCGTGAGGACCAGAAATATCGTTCCAACAGCCAGCAGCCCTATATCTTTATGTACAGCCTCAAAAACCAGGGCCCGCTCACTGCCGGTATACATATGCCAGAGCAGATTGTCAAACTGGATAAAGTAGGCGTTACGGTAGAGATTGCCGAAATTGAGTTCCACCTCATCTTCCGCCGTAATACCGGGTGATACGAAGGTATACCACAGGTTTCCAATAGACTGTGCGGGATTTCCATCACCCTCCCGCGGGCCAAAGGAAAAAGCTTCCTCACCATTTATCCGCATGGTGACCCATAGCTGGCAGATATTAAAAAAGATCTTTTCTCCCTCCGGAATATCTCTTGTAAAATGTCCGCGCACCGCAATGTCCCGCAGCTCGCGGTAATCGAATTCTGTCTCTTTCGAAAGCGGCTTCCATTCGCCGCCCTCTTCGCTGTACTCGCCCTCGACCGCTACGGGATACACTCCGCCGCCGCTCCAATCACAGCTGAGGTCATAGTGAAGCGCCTGCTGCAGCATAGCGGCAAAAACTCCGAACAGAATGATAAGCAATAGAAAAAGGGGCAGGAAAAGCCATGTAGATTTCGTATACTTTTTTATTCTATGCATGAAAAGGCCCCCTTTGATCTGTGTTTGTGTCTTGCATTGTCTTGTCTTGATTTGTCTTTAAGTATATCTTAATATTGCTCAAATATTATAACATGTTTTGGCAAAAATAATAGCGTATAATAGCAAAAACGCCATTCTTACATTTTTAATTGAGAATGGCGTTTCTGGTATAAAATCATAATTGTGGATCATGTATTCAGGAAAATTTCTCGTATGCAACCAGCGTATCCAACGGAATCCGTGTCTTCCCATGTCTGTCCGGATCCGCCGGTTCTTCATCAGCATATCCAATCACAAGGATATTAACCGGTTCCAGGTTCGCAGGAAGGTTGAATTCCTGTGAAAGAATATCCGGCTTAAAATAGCATACCCAGACAGTTCCCAGTCCTAATTCTGAAGCCTGCAGCATCATGTGATCGGTGAGAATAGAGGCATCGATATCTCCAGTCTGCTTCTTATCAAACGGACGGGTCCACGCTGTGCTGTGATCGGCGCACACGATAACTGCCAGAGGTGCATTGTATATGTTGGCGGCCTTTTCGATTTTCGCCAGGCCCTCCTTTTCCTGTACGACAATCAGCCGCACAGGCTGCAGGTTCGCCGCTGTCGGTGCAACGTGGGCCGCCTCCAGAATCAAATCCAGTTTTTCCTGTTCCACCTTCAGAGACTTATAGCTCCGGACCGAATACCGTTTCTTCGCGTTGTCTAAAAAATTCATATGTAAAACGCTCCTTTCCTTTCATCTTCTATATGACCTGTTTGATATAGCTGCATGCAGTGGGTTGATGTTTCCATCAACTTCAGCTATAATTATAACACTGATTTTCCTTTTAACAAGTATGCACTTTTAGGGTATGCAGTACCTAAAAAGATACTGTCTATCCGTATAAAAGGAATCGATAGAAAGGAGCTTTCTCATGAGATGTCCCAGCACTTACCATTGTCCAGTTGAGGCCACGCTTGAGTTGATCGGAGGAAAATATAAGGCCCTGATACTCTTTCATCTGGTGGAAGGCGCCCTCCGCTTCAGCGAGCTTCACCGCCTGATTCCACAGGCGACACCGAAAATGCTGACCCAGCAGCTGCGCGAGCTGGAAACGGACGGTTTGTTAAGCCGCACCGTCTATCCTGTTATTCCTCCAAAGGTAGAGTATCAGCTCACTCCTTTTGGGGAAACGATCTTACCGGTTCTGGAGGCTATGTGCAGCTGGGGATCCGATTATTTGAACAAATCCGGCAGCAAGGCCCCCTTTTCCGCGGCTATCAATACAGAAATGCAGACTGAATGACAATCAGCCTGCATTTCTTATTTCAAAGAAACGTTCGTCCCATGAAACAAAAACCCCAGAGGACAGCGGGTCCCGCTTGGCGGACTCTTTATCTCAAGCCCCTGAAAATCACATATTTTTTACTGTAATCTTAAAATCACAGCAGGTCCCTCCGTCTCCCAACGTCTGGGTTCTTCCCCATTCAATCCTGGGATGCATGCTGCCATAGCATATATCATCCGCATGGCAGTATGCCCTTACAATTTCCTCACAGCCATAGGCTTTACAGATATCGAAATATGGACACTTTATCATGTCGAATCTCAGTTCCTTATTTGTTGTCTCATAGTAAACCGCCTGAAAGCCTGCCTTCGGACCAAAATTCGAGCGGGTCATGGATTTGAAAAACTTTGGAACGAGCCTGCAGCATCCGGGTATCTTCATCAGCTTATGAAGCATATCCGCCATGCGCTGGCTTCTCCATGCATAATAATCCTCGATGAAATCCGCAGCATGCTCTCTCGATTCTCCGTTGGCAGTCAGTGCATCAAAGGCCGCTATCCCCGGATAAATACGCTCTCTCGTATGCATATACATGGCCTTTGGCTCCTGTGCGTTTTCTTCGCAGATCTCCCGGTACCGCTTCCACGCCATTGCCATAATCGATGCCACTTTTTCACCTTCATAGCGTTTAGAGAGGAACGGTGCCATCTCTGCCAGAAATACATTCTCTTTCTTCTTTGCCATATTGATCCCGCCTTTCTTTCTGTCGCACAGCACATCCGGATATAAAAAGCCGGTTACAGGCTTCATGCGCCTTTATGCATCTCGCCTTTTATATCGATAAACAGCCAATCTGTCGTTGCAATCCTTCAGTTTAGGCAGGGAGCCAAACAGCCATCCGCGAAATGTATAAGTCTTCATCACATCATTAAAGCTGTTTTCCCGCAGCAAGGTCAGTCCGGGGCACAGCGCCTCCAGCTCTTTTCCCGTCTTGGTGCCCCAACGGAAAGTAGCATTGGTACTCTTTAAGGTATCATGATGTTTGGCCTGCTTTACAGCCATCGGCGGCATCAATTCCGCCAGCAGCACAAATTCAGAAAATGCACCGGCGAGTATGGAAAGCAGTGTCTTCACCTGTTCCTGGCTAAAATACATCAGCACTCCTTCAATAATAAAAATCAAAGGTCTCCCCGTTTCAACAGCCTGGGTCCAATCCGCCTTCAGGATAGAGCCTGCAATCTGATGAACCCTGTCACTTTCCGTAAAAAACTGCTTTCTCACCGTCATCGCATCCGGCAGGTCAATGTCATACCAAAGGATTCTTCCGTTATCAACACGGTAAAATCTCGCGTCCAGGCCGCAGCCCAGATTCACGCAAACCGCCTCCGGATATTTTTCCAAAAATTGCTTTAGCGCCTGATCAAACATGATGGTTCTGGCCACGACGCCCTCATGACTCATAAACTTATCGTATTTTTCTGTGTCCATTTGCAGCTGTTTCATGATTTCCACTGCTTTTTCATCTCTGATCCTGGCTTTCTGTCGAAGGGTCTCATTGGCCTTAATTACCAGGGGGATCAACATAGTTTCCTGTACAACTCCAAGATTTGCTGTCATTTCTTTATTTGTCCTTTCCAGTTTTTGCTACGGAACGCAAGTTAGTATATACTAACCATATATTACCATAAGACCGCACGGCTGTCTATTGTCTGTACATGAGAACCTTTCGCAATCACAAACCAGACTGTTGATAAAAAAGTATTTTTCGTGTAACCTTTCTTTATCACAAACGTTTATAGGATGATAAGGAAAATAAAGAAAGGGGGGCCGCGGTGAAGAACGAGACGCTGGAAAATATTTATCTTACTTATTACCATGAGGTTTACTTATATACGCTTTCCCTGTGCGGCAATGTCCATATGGCCGAGGATCTGACCAGCGAGACATTTTATAAAGCGCTGCTCTCCCTGGAAGGCCAGCGGCAGAATGTAAAGTTCTGGCTGTTTAAAGTGAGCAGAAACCTGTTTTATGACCGGCTGCGCAAAGATGCACGGCTTGTGCCTGAACGGACGGATAAGCCGCCTTTGAGCGGGTCTTCCGACATCGTGTGGGAGCAGATGCTGAAAGGTGAAGAGGCCAGAGAACTCTACCGCGCTGTATTAGGCCTTCCGCCCAGATACAGGGAAGCCATCTTTATGTTTTACTTTTTAAACTACAACATTAAAGAAATAGCAGCTCTGACCGGTCAGAAGCCAGGTGCGGTAAAGACAGCGCTTTGCCGGGCACGCAAGCAGTTAAAAATAAGTCTGAAGGAGGAAATGTATGACATTTAAGGAAGTGTTTCAGCGATACAAAGAAGGAACCGCCTCTTTGGAAGAGATAAAATTCGTAGAGGAGGAGCTTGAGAAATTCGAACTTCTGGAAGAATACACCCTGGCGCAGGTTGATGACAGCTGCCCGGGACTTCAGGAACTCATGACTGAAAGTGATGAAAATGAGATCAGGGGAATTAAAAAGACGGTGAACCGGAAATTGCTGAAAAGCATTTTGATTTCTTTTCTGGCAGCGGCTGTCCTGGTTCTGCTCTCCGGCCCTATATGCAGCCGTATTTTCTATAATCCGAACCGCGGTTATCAGGAAACGTATGGCGGAGACGGTCAGTTTTTTATTGATGCGGCGGTATTTACCGAGCTGCACTCTCCTGGCTATACGACGAATTGGGCCAAGGCGGTCCCCGGCTTTCCGGGCAGCTATCATGTGGAGATACGCCAGAGCAATCTCTTCCACGGTCGCGAAGAAACATTTTCCGGCAGAATCGTGCGGGGGAAAATGGCGGGCAGCGAATCTTCCCTGACCGGTTACTATTCCAATATTTTAAACCGGACAGGGTCTGTACTGGAGACGTACTGGCATTTTCCGCCTATGAATGCATTTGGCCGAAAATTAGAAACCTTCTGCTCTACGGATGAGGATGGAAACGATGTGTATCAGCAGCCGCAGGAGGAAATCGACAGCCAGTTAGAGCAGCTGGAAGAGCTTCCTTCCTCCTCTTGGGCCGCCGCCTATATCACCTTTGACGCCCCCATGTCCCTGGAGGCCTTCAGCAGTCTGTATCGTCAGTGGGTGGCCGATCAGAGCAATCTGGATATCACCTATGCAGCCGTAACCTGCAGTGAACCAGGGTACAACATGAACGTCGCCGGATTTGACCCTGGTGGAACAGGTGTATTCTCAGAGGCAGGTGTCTATCCGGAAGAAATGTATCCATATCTGAGACCAACGCCGGCCAGAGAACTGAAAGCCGAAGAAGCACTGGCAGAAATCTGGGAACAGCATTTTACTTCCATGCTGCAGTATATGTCTGACAGGCCGCAGTTTTTAACAGCCATGGCCGATGTAAACGGGATCGGCCAGGAATATTACGAAGAACTGGCTTCCTATGTGAAGGATCATGGCATTCATGTTTTCGGCGTTATGATTCAGGGAAATGTAAGCCAGGTGATCTCCTTTGCAGAGCAGGAAAAGGTAGATGGTGTGTATGTGGAAGACGCGAAATTATCCGCGCTTTCACGGTAACATATCACAATCAATTTCTAAGCAAAAACTGTCAGAGTAATAATAAAATGCAGGCGTAAGATTAAGAGGACAGGCTTGTCCGATCTTACGTCTGCATCTATTTTCTTTCATGAAGGTAACATTTACCTTCCCTGGTTCCAGCACCTGCACTGTTCAATCCGCCTGCCGCCGTCTCCCTGCTCTTCATCATATGCAAATTGCTTCAGCAGCTCACAGGGAAAGTCCCCGCACTGGCCGCAGTGCTCATGCTCCCGGGTCTCGCAGCAGGTTTTTACTGGACAGCCGTCACCCCAAAATGGCTTATCAATATGTACGCAGCCTTTACACCCCATCTCCTCCTTATAACCACACAAACTGCACAGGATACCGCATCTGGATTCAATCATTATAAAATCTCCTTTTTGATTTCCATTATAGCAGAGGGAACATGACAGCTATGGGTCATGTCTCCCGGTATCTCTGCAAAATATTTTCAGACTGCCGTCGGATATCCGCCCTCAGTTCTTCCGGTTCCAACACGTTCACCTGATCGCCAAAGCTGAGAATCCACTGCCGCATGTTCTCATAACTCGCAAAATCCCATTCGAACAGCAGCCCCCCGCTCTCGCAAGGCACGTAGCTGTCCCTGCCGTATTCGTCAATCAGACGGTGCCTTTCCGTTTCTGTAAATATTGCCTTCAAGCGAATCGTATGAGAGGAAAAGTAAGCATCAAAATCCAGCCGTTTCTCCGGAATCTCGCGCGGAACAAAGTTTTCCTCCAGGACTGACAAGTCCCATAGGCGGTTCAGCTTAAAGAGACGGTAATCGTTTCTGCTGTGACAGAATCCAAAAATGTACCACGAGGACCATTTGAAAATCAGCCGGTATGCCTCAATTCTGCGCTGGCTTTCCCCATTTTCACTGTAGTACTGGAAAGAGATCATGCGCCTGCACCGGACTGCTTTTTTAATCAGGTCGATTTTGTATGTCAAAGCGTCGTGGTAATGGGACGCAAGGTCAATCACCATGGTATCGTCAACGATAATCTGCCGTTCCCTGCTCGACAGCTTTTCCATAATTCCACTCAGGTATGCGTTTGAGGATACGCTGTCAATGCCTTTTAAACCGGTTAAAATGGTCTGCAGTTCATCCTGTGTAAAGAGCGTCTTGTCTATCTTATAGCTGTCTGAGATGGAGATGCCTCCGTCGAATCCCTGAATCGTGACCAGGGGAATCCCGGCTTTACAGATCGCTTCAATATCCCTGTTGATGGTTCTTCTCGAGACCTCAAAACGCGCCGCCAGCTCCGGAGCGGTCACTTTGTCCTGCTGCAGCAGGATTGTAATAATTCCAATTAAGCGTTCGATCTTCATATTTTTATCACCCTATGACATTGTATCACAGGAAACATGACATTACATAGTCATGAATTTAATTATATTTCTCTGCCCAGTCCTTCAGTTCCTTTACTCCTGCCTCAGCGTTAAATCGCCTGCCTTCCATCAAAACAGCACCCTTACAGGACCCCTTCAGCTCTGCATTTGTGAGACTCATAACACGAAGATTATCTGGAAATTCTCCGAGATGGCTGGTTAACAAATCGAGTTTTTGATCCAGATTATCAATTTCATTCACAACTGGATATCTCTTCTTATAATACAAGAGAATCGGATTAGAAAACTCGCCGATACAATCTGTTACTTGCAGATAATGCAAAAATGACGAAATAACACGTAGCTTGTTATTATAACTTTCGGCAGAAATATGCTGCATAGACAATTTTTTAAATAATCCCCTACAGAACGATGTTCAATATCTGTTATATTCTTTTCAGAATCTTCGCAAAATCTCAAGAACTCTTTGATATAAGTATGATGAATACGGATGGTTCCTAAATTTAAAGAAGTGACCGTTAAGAGATATTTCAGATATCCTTGCAGGCTCTGACGATTCTTACTAAAATGAATATCTAAAAAAGAAAAACTTTCAATAGCATTGCTTCGGCTATATCTCTCTGACGAAATATTCAGTCTTTCCGTAAACCAGACATTGGCTTCCCAATTTATTTCCTCTGCTCTCAGAAATAATACCTTACAGCAAAAAAAGGATAAATTTTTTAGACTCAAACAAGGATTGCCATATTCCTCTTTAAACATACAAAAGTATTCCTGCTCTTGATCCAACTCCATTTTCATGATATCTCTCATTCCATTTTTTCAGTATAGCAAAACAGGCACTTGAGCGGAAGCAAGTACCCGTTTCGTCTCTCTTCTTTGTTTTTTATTGATTTTACAATCTCATTCAGAAGTATTTCTATCTGCATTTTGACCTTTTCGTCAAGAACATTTCTAAAATCCCAGTATAGAATTCTCTGCTCGAACTCTTTTTCAAAGGCTCTGGCAACAGTATCACTGAAATATTCCGGCAGATAGATTTCCTGATTAAACGGAAGTTTTTTCTTCATATCTTTTTCTCTGAGCAAAGTTCTATTTTACAACCCATTGTCCTAATCTACGCCCACCAACACGTTCAATCATTCCATCTGCCTGCATCGTTTTCATAAGACGTTTTATTTTACGTTCGGAGCAATCAAGTGTGAGTGCAATCTGTTGCTGCGTTATATATGAGTTTTTGCTTATCACAGAAATTATTTTTTCTTCCAAAGTGCCATTTAAAGTGCCATCCAAAGTGCCATTTTGTCTTTTTGGCACTTTAGTGCCCATGTAAGGTGTAAATTTTACCATAATATCTTCTAAGTGAAGCGTATATTCCGGCATTGGAACACCATGTTTTTTACATGTCTCGCAGATTTTTTCTATTCCTCGTCCCCATGTTTCCACATATCCTGCCCTGAAAAAACCATTGGCTATATTGGGGTTGTAGGGCTGTGAACGATGTCTTTCCATCAAAGTTTCTACTGTCCAGCCTACCGGAAAGACACAATCGTTACTGATGTATACCGCATCCTCGTGTATCCGAATCTGTATCGGAACTAAAGCCGCATAATTGGAATGTATAATTGCATTATATACCGCTTCCCTAACTGCCGCTTTCGGAAGAGGATAGGTCTCAATTCTAGTGACATTGTCGTAAGATATGATGGCTTTCATATATTTCAGATAAATCAATTCTATGACCCTGTCCGCCTGTATAAACAAAGAGCCATGAATCTCATCCTGATAGCGCAGATCAGATCCTTCGCCAAAATATCCGATTTTAATATATGCGCCAGTAACCCATTTTTCCGGATTGCGATGGAATAAGAGAATCGCTGCCTGTTTCAGCTTACCATGCTCAAGAAGACCGAGGCTGTCCAGAAGCTGTTCGTTGCTCATGTTCAAATCTTTTTCTGTCATACGGCCACTACGCAAAGCTTCTCGCCGGAAAATGTCAAAACTCTCTTTATCCAGATCTTCAACTGTAACACCATCCACCGGAACCGCATCCCATTTATATCCCGTTTTAGATAGTAAAAACTCCGTCAAAGCGGCTCCCTTAAGAAGCTGCTTTGTACTGCCACTGCGATAATGATATTCTCCCTTATAATTTACCGGATAACTGCTTGGATTCACACATATTTCAATGTAATCTTTCCCATCCTGTGTCAGCAGATTAACATCCACGATAATGCCAAGGATATCCCGCACTTTATTGGGGATATCTTCCAGCAGCTTTTTGCTGTCTGGTACGCCAATGACATTGCCGTTGTCATCAGTTCCAATATATATCTTGCCGCCTTGAGCATTTGCAAAACCACAGATCCATTTCAAATACTCATCACGCCAGGATTCTTTCCATTCTGTGTTTTGGTTTTCTGCCATATTTCCTCCACTTAAACATCAACAAATTAATTAGCTATAATCTAAGTATTTTCAAGTTATTCTTCTATGTCATAAAATTTATTATATTACATAAATAGTTATTAAAACCAAGCGACTCTCTATTTTCTGTCTCTAAAATCTCGAATACCGATTTCTTTATAAGAAATTTTACAACTCTCCATTTTATACTTCATCAGTCCCTCTATTCTCTTATCGCATGTCACAAAAAACAATTGCTTCATTACACTATTCTTCCTTGAAAGCTGATATTTTATAAAATCCAAAAAAGCCAGCATATTAATATCATCCATACATGCTGTAATATCATCCACAAAGTAAACCGGGATTTTCTCTATTCCACTCATTCTAAATATATTGCCTAAGAAATAGGACAACATAAACACACTCAGCTGCCCATCACTAAACATATTTAACAGAGAATATCCATTTTCGTCCAAAAGAGATACCTCTCCTCCCTCTTCATTTTCTATTTTTATCCCCTCAATTTGCACATCTCGAGACAACTTCCGAAAAATTTTATACAAATATGGGCCAACCTGTGCATATTCCTTTTTCTTCAATTCCGTTTTTACACTATTAATCTGCTTTATACGTTCTTCTGCATAAATATTGAATTGCTTTAATTCCTTAATTTCTTCCTCCAGCCGTTTATTCTTTTTCTCTGCATCCTCTAATTGTTTCAAAACATTCCAATAGGTCTCATTATTCCGATAACTTCTTAAAGAATATATCTTGTCCGACAATAGTTTTTCATTATAGATAAAATCCTCCGGAACTTTTTCAATACTGCTTCTCATCTCCATCAACTGCGTTTCCATTGTTTTGTTTTCTGAAGAATAATTTACGATTGCAAAAACCCGATTCAGTTCATCCCGTAGCTGCTCTTTTTCTTTTGAGGGCATCACAAGAACTTTATTATTATTGATAGCTGCCATAACTTTTTCAATTGTATCCAAATTCTCTATACAATATTTTTCTTTCCTCTCGTGCAGTTCATTCACTGTATCAAAATACACCGTTGACTCTTGGTAAAGACTGGTCAAATACTTCGTTTCTTTTTCTGCATTTTCTATCGCTTGCCTTAATACAATTTCTGCTTTTCTTATCTGCTCTAATAATAGTTCTTTTTTCTTCTGTTCTAAACCATCTCTCTCTTTTTTCTTTTTTACAATTAAATCCTTATTCTCTGCCAGGTACTCCCTCGCCAGTTTTGCAATTTCCTGCTCTTCTATATAATCAAAGGCTTCTGATCCGCATACTGGACAACACACTATGCTTCCCAGGTTATTTGTACGCATCTCTTCCCGATACTGTATTAAATTTTCTCTCCCAATAGTAATCGAGGACATCACACGTAAAACCTGATTTCCTTTTTCTAAAGTACCTATTTCATGATTCAGATCATCTAATTGTACTTTTATTCCGCTCAATTGCTCTTTGCTTCCAACCCAGTACTTTTCCGTAAAATCTTCGCTTTTAATTTCAAACAGTTCACTACAATATCCTTCTAGGTTTTCTTCTGTCAGCCTGATTTCCTTATACTTTTTCAACACACCTTCTGCTGCCGTCCGAATGTCTTCTTTGTATGCATTTTTCTTTATGGCATCCACAATGACTTGACCTTTGGTTCGCAGTTCATCTACCAAAACATTCAGTTTCTTTTGATACTTCTCTGTTTCTTCACTCTCTTTTATCCGTTCTAATAGAACTACCGCCTGCCTATGCCCCAAATCATACAATACTTCTAACTGGCTGTCGATTTGATCCCTTGTCATTTCTCCCGCATTTGTCAGTTCCGCATCATACATTTTTTCTTTACAATATGGCTTAATATCTTTGTCACTTTCATAATTCCTCTTAATTGTGCGATATGACTCCAGTGTTTCTTCCTTTACTTTATCGTTTTTTTTCACAGAAATTCTCTGTTCTATATCTGCTTGGTATATAACTAAATTGTTTACTACCTTCTCTGCTTCCGAATAATCCGATGAGAAATCTTGGAATTCATTTTCCATATCTTTTCTTTTACTTTGCAGAAAATTATAAGTTTTCTGCATATCGCAAAAATGATATTTATAAAATGTTTTCTTATCTATGATTTTGGCAAGTTCAACCTCCGGATCCTTGATTTTCTCGTTATTTATCTCTATTTTAATTGCCCCATCGTTTTCCAAAGTATCTTCTGACTGCTTCCGTGTAATGATATATTCTTCTTCCGCTTCGGGATTAAACATTTTGAGTGTAACAACTGTTTCCTCCCCGATATGATTTTTATTCTTAAGAATTGCATCTCTGTTACGTTTTCTTTCATTTGCATTTGTATTACGCTTTTCAAACGCATATTGCAGACGATAAATGTTTCCTGTAAAACACCACTCAATCGCATCTATGAGTGATGTTTTACCATTTCCGTTTGGCGCTGTTAATATGACCAATGATTTATTATCAAACTGAAATTTATGTTTCTCTAATCCCCGAAAATTTTTAATTTCAATTTCTCTCAGCAACATTTTCTTTTAACCACCCTTCCATTGCCAGCCACTCATTCTCTTGAAAATTATACTTGTTTTCTCCTGTTTTCTGCCGCCGTTGTTTCTCCCGTTTTTTATACATAAACCCCAATACCTCTGCAGATGGTAGCAAATTCTCCAGCTTTTGCCGCTCTTCTTTATTAATTTCTGCACTTTCTAAATCTCCGAACCAAAATGGAAGCAGCATCTTGTCATTATCATCCAGTTCATCATCTTCATTGCACTTAACAAATATTTTTCTTGAAACAGAAACAGATTTCTCCATCTTCTTTTCCACAGCGCCCTCATACAATAATATCTGGGTAATATTATACTGCAACTTTCTGATTTCTTCCCTGAACTGCTTAGGCGTAAAATTTATAAATGTAAGAATTTTATTGTCCCACAGATTGCAGAACCTTTCCATGTTTTCTACATCACTTAAGCGTAAAATCAAAAACAGCTCATCCCCGCATTCACTTAAATATATCTGTCTCAACTCATCAGGCACTTTACCTTCAACACAGAAAAAATCTAACTTTGTCTTTCTTTCCCCATCCTTATCCATATCTATCAATTCTGTATATTTATATTTTTGAAAACATTCCTGCCATTTCACTTTTCTTCTTCCCCCTTAACACATGTATTAGTAAAAATTGTTTCTTCACACACCTCTGTCTGATTCCAACAGCCGTCCTCTATCACTATGCATTCCATACACTCAATTCGGAAACATTTTTCTTCTAATGCTGATACCATATGTGCTTCTTTAATCTGTGATATATCCATATCATATTTATAAATTCCATGATAATCTCCGCACATATACCACTTCTCTGGCTGAAACTCTCTCATTCTGGAAAAAATATTTGCTAAAGTCCCCCCTGCGTTCGGTCTTACTGCTGGAGAAACAATTGTAACTGCCTGCACCTCCTCCTTCGGAAAATGCAGACTGATATATCGTTCCTCACCGGAATCAATATAGTGCCGAGGCATTAATCTCTCCTTTTGTGATTCTGTTAGATGAGATTCCTGCAATAAATCTTGATTTATATTCATCATAATTTTCCACAAATATCTCAAAAAGAATTCTATTTTTTCCCTATGCTCCCGAATGATACCATACTGCTCACTGATACTTTTTTCTTCATACTTCTCCAATCTCTTTGGAGACATTCCACTGACTGTGTTTAACAATTGTAGCCGCCCATTACTGTTACTAACGAGCTGCCTCATCCAATCTGCTGTATTCTCCTGTATACATTCCAATAATTTTATCTGCTCTTCGCCCATATTCGGACTTCCTGTCAGAATCTCATCCGTAACATCCAAAATAACACTCTGTAAATATGCTGCTATTCTTTCGTCTGTTTCTACACACAAATTCTTTCTCAAATATTCCAAAAACTTCTCTCTTGTACACAAAATCTCTTCCAGCAAATCCGTTCCGTTAGTCTTTTCATTGTATTTTCCTTGTATGTATTGAACTGCTAATCCAATTAAAATGCTTGTTTTCTGCTCCTTATCCAAGATTATGCATTCTGGAAAATTGATTTTCTCTAATTCTTTTGCTACCTCTTCCCTGTATTTTCCTATTTCCTTATAATTGGTGTCAATCTCTAAATCGTTTATAAACTCCTTTATGGTATCATTACTTGCATACTTCTCAAAAAACGCATTCTCTGCTTCTTCTTTATTCCTTGCATACACCTCTTTTTCCAGCCATTCTTCGATATCCTTTGAGCTCTCTACTATAGTCTTATCTTCTTCATCTGACTCAATCCCCTCTGAATTCTCCGTCGTTTTCTTATCTTCTTTATTTGGCTTAATCGCCTGATCTTCATTCTTGATATAACTCCACATCTTATTTTCAGATGGTTTTCTCATCTTGTGTGGATAATAAGCTGCCAAAACCGGCTTTATTTTTTCATATCCTAACAACTGCATCCGCAAGTATTGATAGTACAACTCCCTCATAATTTCATTTTTTACTATCCCACTGCTAGGATAATATTTTGCCTGAATGACATATGTTGCATCTTTTCCAAAAACAATAACATCCTCTATATATTCTGAACACACTGACTCTGTTGATGGATTCACTAACCATCGTATTGCAATCAGATCCTGAAACAAAAAGCCCCGAATTTTACTACTTGCGTCTCTTTTGGCTTCTCCCCTATATCCTTTTCTAATAATTTGATATTTTTTATTCTTTTCCATTGTCCACCTACTTATTTTATCTGCTTGATTACTGCCCCATATATGAACTATATTTCTCTACCCATTTAACAAGATAAAGTTTTAAAGTTTTCCATTCTTTGACTTTTATTCCATGAATAAAAGTGGACACCATAAGTCTTTTTTCTCTTATTTCAAGATATTACCATTATTATAACGCATATTTAAAGGAGCTTCTACTTCTATTTCTTTTTTCTCATTATATATAAATAAGATTAGTATTTAAAGATTTATACAATCAAAAATGACCTGCTTTTGAAATATACTTCCAATGCTGGTCATTAACAATTTCTCTGTTACTATATACACATTTTTTCCTATCAACTGTGTCTTCTGTACTTATATTCCCATCTTTTCTCACTGTATGTACTCTATATACACCTAAATACCATACTCCAGTTTAGGAAATCCCACATAGATAACTTCATACCGCCCCATATGCTCAACTTTATTCGCGATCTCCGGCCGGAAAGACTTGTCGCTCATTTCCACACTGCTGCGGCTCTTCTTATTAGTCCAGTCCAGATCTGCGGCAGTATACTTCACAGCAGGTTCAATCTCATGTAAATCTGCCCCTATAGCGGAGGCCAGCGCCTTTGCCAGCCTTGCAGTTACACCGCTGGCCGAAAAATATGCAACTAATACTCTGCTCATTTTTAAATCCTCCGTTTTCTAAATATATGTAACTGTTTCTGATATTTTCCTGCGCTGTGTATGCGCAGCAAGCGGTTTTGATCCCTTTTCCGCATATCCAATATCAAGAATCATAAGGATCTCCTCATTCTCAGGCAGTCCCAGTTCTTTTGCTGTTACTTCCGGATCAAAGAAATTAATCCAGCAGCTGTCGACGCCTGCCGCCTTTGCAGCCAGCATCATATGAGTCGCCACAATAGCTGCATCTTCTACGCCGGAATTACGTGTTTCACCGGGGTAGGTAAAAACATGATTCTTGTCAAATGCCACCACCATGACAGTAGCTGCGCCATATCTGCAGGGAGTCACCTTGTCAATTTTGGAGAGTCCTGCTTCTGACTGAACAACATAGATACGCTGTTCCTGCAGGTTTTTCGCCGTTGGTGCCAGTCTGCCGGCCTCCAGGATCATATTCAGCTGCTCCCTTTCGACTGGACGGCCATCAAAATTCTTACATGCGTAGCGATTCTTAATTACATCAAAAAATTCCATTCTCTATTACCTCCTTCTGAAAATAGATGCCGCAAAGATTTTTCATTATTCTCTATGCTGCACCTATATATTAATTCCATTTTTCTATTATGTCTAATGCTTATAATTCATTATTAGGAATGCTTATTTCGTATGACTAATAAGACTGTTATCGATAAGTTTCTTTCACGTACCGGATAAAAGCGTTTGTTGCTTTTGAACAGGGCTGTTGATCTTTCCATGCAAGTACGGAACTGAGTTCCAGCTTTGGATCAAACGGTAAAAACTTCATATCTTCATAATAGCAGTCCAATTTTACACAGATTGCTGCCCCCTTCCGTTCCCTGGCTGTGATCACTGCATTATAAAGCAGATTATAATTTACGCAGGATTCCATCTGTTTTGCAAAATCTCCGGACCATCCCGCAAGTTCGTGATGTACCGGAGTGTTCAGATGAACGGTTACAACCTGTGTTCCCACGAGGTCCCCCGGCTGTATGACATTCCGTGAGGCAAGCGGGTTATCCTTATGAATCAGAACTCCCCACTGTTCTTTCATTTTCATTCGGATAAAATCGTATTTCACAATACTTACCGGCTCTAAAAGAAGCCCCATATCCAGAGCACCCTGTTCCATCCGTTCTTTGATGTCTTCATTATCTCCGCTGTATAATTCAAATTTTACGAGTGGACAGCACTCCTGAAAACCGGTTATCAGCTTTGCCACTTCCTGCACGCTGCGTATTTCACCACAGCCAATCGCGATGACACCAGACAGAGTTTCTTCTTTCTGAGTCAGTTCCTCCTGTGCTTTCTCTGCAAGATTCACCAGTTCCTGTGCCCTGCGGCGGAAAATCATACCTTCATCAGTCAGATAAACACTATGGTTGCTTCTCTGAAACAGCTTTACTCCCAGTTCTTCCTCCAGCTGCATGAGCTGGCGGGATAAGGTTGGCTGCGTAATATGCAAAAGCTGGGCAGCCTTCGTTATATTTTCTTCTCTTGCAGCCATGAGAAAATACGACAATATACGAATATCCATCTCCATCTCCTTTTACTGGCTTCCCATTTTTCCCAGAATCGTAATATTCTCGGAAATCTGCACCTCTATTTCATAATCTTTTTCAGATACTTCCCTGTAAGGCTCTCCTCACTCCGCGATATTTCCTCCGGCGTACCGGCCGCCACGATCCGGCCTCCTGCATCACCGCCGCCCGGCCCCATATCCACCACATAGTCGGCATTGGCGATCATATCCAGATCGTGTTCGATGACAATAATTGTGGCTCCGGCATCGATGAACTTCTGGAATACACCGATCAGCACCCGCACGTCGAGGGGATGCAGGCCGATGGTAGGCTCATCGAACACAAACACGGCATCATCCTGGGCCTTGCCGATCTCCGATGCCAGCTTCAAACGCTGGGCCTCGCCTCCGGACAGGGCAGGCGTCGCCTCCCCCAAGGTCAGATAACCCAGGCCTAAATCAGCCAGGACCTGGAGCCGTTCTCTGACCTTTCTCACATCACAGAACCGTTCCAGCGCCTGTTCCACCGTCATGCCCATCAGCTCCGGCAGGGATATGCCGTGGGAGCGGAACGCATCCGCTTCCTTTCCATATCGGGAACCGCCGCAGTCCGGGCAGACAATCTCCACATCCGGCAGGAACTGCACATCCATGGTGATCTGCCCGGTGCCCTCGCATCCTGCACAGCGCAGGGAACCGGTATTGTAGGAAAAATCACTGACCCTGCATCCCTGTTCTTTTGCCTCATGGGTGGCCGCGTAAAGTTTTCGCAGCTCGTCCAGAACGCCACTGTAGGTCGCCACCGTTGACCGGACATTGATTCCAACCGGCGTTGAGTCAATGAGGCTGACCCGCCTGATTCCGGGTGCGTCAGCGGCTTTCACATGATCTGGCAGCCGTGTGCCGCCGCCGGACGCCTGCAAAGCAGGGATCAGGCTTTCCAAAATCAGGGTCGTCTTACCGGAACCGGATACGCCGGTAACCGCCACCAGCCGGCCTTTCGGAATATCCAGGTCAAGGGCGTGAACCGTATGGAGCGGAGCGGTTGATATTCTGATATGTCCCTGTTCAAACATTCTCTCCGAAGGAGTCCGTTTACGGATTAGAACCGGTTCCTCTCCGGTCAGAAATCCGGCAATCAGCGAGTCCGGCGTTTCTGCCACGTCTTCCAGACTTCCCTGCGCCAGCACGTTTCCCCCATGCTGCCCCGCTCCGGGTCCCATCTCAATGAGCCAGTCGGAGGCCTTCAATACCCGTGTGTCATGGTCCACCAGTACAACGGAATTGCCGTGAGCGATCAGATCGTCCATCATACCGAGCAGTCCATCCACGTTAGCCGGATGCAGTCCAATCGAGGGTTCGTCCAGCACATAGAGAACTCCCGTCGTCCGGCTTCGCACTGCCCTGGCAAGCTGAACCCGCTGACGTTCCCCGGTAGAAAGCGTATCTCCCGCCCGGTCGAGGCTTAAATACCCCAGCCCCAGGCCGGTCAGCCGCCTGGCCGTATGCAGGAACTGGCCGCAGATGCTCTCAGCCATGTCCCGCAATTCTTCCGGCATGGATGCAGGCACGGCCTTCACCCAGGGAATCAGGGCATCCAATGTCATAGCGGCGGCTTCCCCCAGTGTTATCCCGCAGAGCAGGGAAGAGCGCGCCCTTTCATTCAGCCTGGTTCCTCCGCAGACCGGACAAAGCTCCTGCTTCAGAAATTTCTCCACCCGTTTCATGCCCTTGTCATCCTTTACCTTCGCCAGGACAGTGTAAATATATCTTCGGAATCAATAGGGTAGAGTTCACCAATGATGCTCTGATAAATTATCAGGCAATGACTTGTGAATCTAATATACCTCTTTTTTGTATTCTAAGCAAGCCCACTTTCCTGGTTGGGCTCATTTCGGCTGGTTCCTCTTGACTACGGTCTTCTTTGTAAGCAGGTGGAATTAGCCTCCTTCTCACTTTTTTCGCCACTTTCTATAGTCCCCAGATGTGGGCATTAAAGTAGATGGTTTTTTTACTTTGCATTGTCATGCTGTGACTGACTGCCTCTGTATATTTTCCTAATTCTTTATGACGGTTCTTCTCTGACTTCAGCACCTGGTCTGCGCTTAGAACTTCATACTCACTTCCAACTGCCTTTGCCTGCTCCTGTTTCTGATATCTTACCAATTCCAGCATGTCACCGCCATTCTGCTCATATGCCCTCAACTGGCACATGTTTGCTGCTCCACGGCTGCTCCAGCCCATTGGCCGGGAACTCATCCTGCTGGACAGCACATGGCTTACATGGCCTTCTGTACTGCTTCCTGTTACCCCGTCCCTATGCCTTAGACGCAGTCCCGCTGCCGTCCAGTTTGAAAGGATATAGTCTTTCGCATCTGCTACTCTTTTTATTCCCGTGTCGTCCGTCAGACATTCCTCCAGCCGCTCTATTATCTCTTCAAATTCCTTTTTCGTCTGGTTCCTGATTGCTCTCCTTAATTCATTCGCCGCATCTTCACGGCTGTCCTTCATATGGCTGGTCAGCTTTGTCAGATACTTTTCCAAATGGAATTCATCAAGCACACAGGTCACCCCTTCCAGCCGTTTCATTCCTGACTTAATCCAGCCTCCGCCATCGGCATTCAGATAGATTTTCTTGACCTTTTCCAGGTCATAATGGTCATTTATATACTCATAAATCTCATCCCAGAATTGATTGTTTTCCTCCCCATGGCTGACTCCGCAAAAGTAATACGGATTAATCAGTTTATGTCTCTTGCTTTGGGGGGCTTCTTTTTCAATCCCTTCATGTATGTAGACCAGCTTCGTGATCAGGCTGTTATTCTTCTGGTGGTTTTCATTTTCTGTCAAATCTCCCTTTTTCTCCCTGAATTGGAGTGATACATGATCTTCATCCGCCTCGATGTAAAGATATTCAACTGTTTTTTTCTGTTCCGGCTGTTTTTCATTTTTAGGGAACTTGAGCTTGTGTATCTTATTCTTTACGGTTTGCTTGCCTACCTCTGCAGTCAGGCTGGTTTCCTCTCCTCCCCGCCGGTAGGAAGTCTGGACTGCCTCTTTCAGCATCCGGGCCTGGGCATCCTCTGTAAGCCGTTCTTTTCTTCCCAGCCCCAGAATCCGGTCAAGAAGATATTCACTGTGGCCTGTTTCTTTATTCGTAAATAAAGTTTTTCTAAATGTAACTGCTCCCAGTGATGTGAT
>NZ_QJKD01000027.1 GCF_003201875.1 Hungatella effluvii | reverse complement strand
CATTCGTATAGGATTTGGTAATGTAAAAGGATTCTGAGTTTTTTGATCTGGATGTAGTAACCCGCATAAATAATCACCTCAACACCATTATAGCACATATCACTAAATATTACTATATAATAAAGCTAAAAAGTTGACAAAAAAATAAGCCTGCAATAAGGCTTTGCAGCACTTTTTGATTGATTGATGTGTCAAACGCCCGAACAGGGGAAAGGCCTGTCTTTTGAATTAGGAAGACGATATTGTTATTATTCTCGTTATGTGGTATACTACCAACTGATATTATATGGCTTTAGCGGGGGCAGATGCTTCCGACAACGATGGCAGGGAGAAAACCTGCCATTTCGTATTCTCTGTGCAGCGGTTCGCGGGGCGGTTTCGCTGTGGAGAGAGGCAGCAGGAGAGAGAAAAATGGAAGTCGCCGGGAGGAGGAGTGTTCCAAATGGGAGAGCGGATTATTGAAACATGGATCCAGGCCAAGCAGCCGAACCAGGAACTGTGCGAGGATGGCCTGCATACAGGCCGTAACTATTACGCGGTCATCGATGGGGTGACCAGCAAGGGAAGCCTCGTCTGGCCAGGGGAAAAGACAGGGGGCCGATTCGCCAAAGATGTGCTTCTGGAGGCGTTGGAAACGCTTCCTGCGGATATGAATGCGGAAGGCGCTGTTTCTTATTTAAATGGCGTGCTGCGGGAGGCCTCATTTCAGGCGGCGGAAAATCCGGAGGTACTGGAACGGGTGAGGGAGGAGCGGCCTCAGGCTGTTCTCATTGTATACAGCCGTATGCGCCGGGAGGTCTGGTGCTTTGGGGATTGCCAGTGTATGGTCGGCGGCAGGCTTTACAGGAAGACGACGGTGATGGATGAACTGACCGCGGGTGTCAGATCGGCTTACAACCAGCTGGAGCTGGCGGCCGGAAAGACGCTTGAGGAGCTGGCGGAGCATGACACGGGGCGCGAGTACATCATGCCGCTTCTGGTGGGAGAGTGCCAGTTTGCCAATGGTGACGGGGAGTATTCCTACGACGTGCTGGATGGTTTTCCCATCCATGAAGAACACACCCAGGTGTATCCGGTCCGGCCAGGAGAAGAGGTGGTGCTGGCGAGCGACGGATACCCGGAACTTTTCGGGAATCTTGCGGAGAGCGAAGCCGTCATCCGGGAGGTGAAGGAGACAGATCCCATGTGCATGTTCCGGTTTAAGGGACCGAAAGGGATTGCCCCGGGATTTCACAGCTTCGATGACAGGACGTATCTGCGGTTTATCCTGGAAGAGGATTGAAAATAAAGTGTGAGTTTATAAAAAAGCAGAATAAAATACATCGGAAATGGATAAGAATAGAAAACACATTTTTTATGTTCCGGATTTTTCGGTCAAGAAGATAAGCCGTCTGAACTGTTACCTATTTGCGAGGGAAAATAGGCGGAATTCTTGACAATCCGGTACGTTTAAGATATAATACTTTGAATGCGAAAGAGCGAGAATTAAACCAGGAGGAAGTAAAACCATGGCAGATAAGAAAAATATATTAACATATGAAGGTCTTAAGAGATATGAGGATGAGCTTCAGAACTTAAAAGTAGTGAAACGAAAAGAAGTTGCCCAGAAGATTAAGGAAGCCAGGGAGCAGGGGGACTTATCTGAGAACGCGGAGTATGATGCTGCGAAAGACGAGCAGAGAGATATCGAGCTTCGTATCGAGGAGCTTGAGAAGCTGCTTAAGAACGCAGAAGTTGTTGTAGAAGATGAGATTGATTTAGATAAGATTAACATTGGCTGTAAGGTAAAGGTTTACGACGTGGATGAGGACGAGGAGATGGAGTTCAAGATCGTGGGTTCCACAGAGGCGAACAGCCTTCAGAACAAGATTTCCAACGAGTCACCGGTAGGCCAGGCATTGATGGGCAAAAAAGCCGGCGATGTCGTAGATGTGGAAACCCAGGCCGGTGTGATCCAGTACAAGGTGCTGGAAATCCAGAGAGTGTCATAAGTCCAAAAGTCAAGTTCACAAAGGAGTGTATATAAGTGGCAGAACAGCAGAACCAGAACCAGGTTAAGGAAGAGGATATAAACCAGTTGCTGAAGGTGCGCCGCGATAAGCTGGCGGAGCTTCAGGAAGCGGGAAAGGATCCGTTTAAGATTACAAAGTATGATGTAACTGTGCACAGCAGTGACATTAAGGAAAATTATGAGGAATGGGAAGGAAAGGAAGTTTCCGTAGCAGGACGTATGATGTCCAAGCGTGTGATGGGAAAGGCTTCTTTCTGTAACGTTCAGGATTTAAAGGGAAATATCCAGACTTATGTAGCCAGAGACAGCATTGGCGAGGAGTCCTATAAGGATTTCAAGAAGATGGATATCGGCGATATTGTCGGTATTAAGGGAACCGCATTTACCACGAAGACCGGTGAGATTTCCATCCATGCCACCAGCGTCGTTCTGCTGACCAAGAGCCTTCAGATTCTTCCTGAAAAGTTCCATGGCCTGACCAATACAGACCTTCGCTACAGACAGCGTTACGTGGATTTAGTCATGAATCCGGAGGTGCGTGACACCTTTGTAAAGCGCTCCCAGATTATCAAGGCCATCCGTGATCATTTGGACGACCAGGGCTTCATGGAAGTGGAGACGCCGATGCTGGTTGCCAACGCGGGCGGTGCGGCTGCGAGACCATTCGAGACTCATTACAACGCGCTGGACGAGGATGTGAAGCTCAGGATTTCTCTGGAACTGTATCTGAAGAGACTGATCGTAGGCGGTCTGGAGAGAGTCTATGAGATTGGCCGCGTATTCCGCAACGAGGGCGTGGATACCCGCCACAATCCGGAATTTACCTTAATGGAGCTGTATCAGGCATATACGGATTACCACGGTATGATGGACCTGGTTGAGAACCTGTTCCGTTCCGTAGCCTTAAAGGTTCTGGGAACCGCAGTCGTGTCGTACGACGGCGTGGAAATCGATTTATCGAAGCCATTTGAGCGCATTACCATGGTAGACGCGCTGAAGAAATATAAGGGAATTGACTTTACGGAGATTCATACGGATGAAGAAGCAAAGGCGCTGGCAGACCAGTACCATATCCAGTATGAGGCGCGCCACAAGAAGGGCGACATCTTAAGCATGCTGTTTGAAGAGTTTGTGGAAGAGAATCTGGTGCAGCCGACCTTTATCATGGACCACCCGGTGGAGATTTCTCCTCTGACCAAGAGAAAACCGGATGATCCTGACTATACGGAGCGTTTCGAGCTGTTTATCACAAAGCGTGAGATGGCCAACGCTTACTCTGAATTAAACGATCCGATTGACCAGAGAGTCCGTTTTGAGGCCCAGGAAGTGTTGAAGGCCGCAGGCGATGAAGAGGCGAACTCCATGGATGAGGACTTCTTAAATGCGCTTATGATCGGTATGCCTCCGACAGGCGGTATCGGCATTGGCATCGACCGTTTCGTTATGCTGCTGACTGATTCCTATGCAATCCGTGACGTTCTGCTGTTCCCGACCATGAAGACGCTGGGCGGTTCTGATAATAACAGAAAGGCAGAGAAGGCAGCTCCGGCCGCTGTTTCAGCTCCGGCGGCTGAGAACGTGAAAGCCGCAGTGGAAATTGATTTTTCCAATGTGAAGATCGAGCCGCTGTTTGAAGAGATGGTGGATTTTGAGACTTTCTCAAAGTCTGATTACCGTGCAGTGAAGATCAAAGACTGCGTGGCAGTGCCGAAGAGCAAGAAGCTTCTCCAGTTTACTCTGGACGATGGAAGCGGCACAGACCGCACGATTTTAAGCGGAATTCATGAGTACTACGAGCCGGAGGATCTGATTGGTAAGACAGCCATTGCCATCGTGAATCTGCCGCCAAGAAAGATGATGGGAATTGACTCCTGCGGTATGCTGATTTCAGCAGTGCATGAGGAAGACGGACATGAGGGACTGAATCTGCTGATGGTGGATGACAGGATTCCGGCGGGGGCGAAGTTGTATTAAGAAGCTGCGATAGCATAGGAATGTAAGAGATAATAATAACAGGTATCTGATGAAGAAATGCTTCTTCGTCAGATACCTGTTTTGATGTGTGAAAAAACATCTGCCTTTGCTATGGCATACCATGCCGTTTTTTCGTTGGTATGGCCAGAATGTCGATCCATTTCGTTGCAGATCAGTAAAGATTTATCCAATTACACCAGCATTTCAACAAACTCAACCGGATACATAGTCCGTTTGGACACTTCCTCAACCGCTAATCCCTGGCTGAGAAAACGCCTGATGACGCACTCCATGCTTTCTGCTGCCTCGATGATATATTTATCAAAATCATAAAACCGCATACTCCGCTGGCCCCAGGGATATTCCGTCGGGTGATGGATAAAATCCACTCCTTCGATGGCCTCCAGCTTTCTCTCCCAGTCGTCGATCTGGTCTGTTTCAAAATAGAGCTGAAAGTTATTTGCTTCTGTCTTTCTGTTCAGTGATTTACCGATCATTTCTTCGTAGTTTGCCTGCAGGCTGAGGCCATTTTCCAATGAGACGTGTTCTCCTAAATCCATGAGGACTTTTTGCTCCAGGATTGTTTCGTAAAAATATTTCGCTTTTTCCATATCATCAACTATAAGCAATGTACCTCCGTATTTCATATGGATACCTCCTCTTTTTTCTCAATTATAGACTAAAACTTTGCGATCGCACTGTAAAAATCGGACATGTTGCTTCGGTATTTCTGAGGAGTAACGCCGCATACGGCCCTAAAATCCCTTATAAAGTGAGAAATATCATAAAAACCGGATTCGGCAGATATATAATCGAGGCTGTGGCTCGTATGGTGCAGCAGATAAATGGCTTTGTTGATACGCACGATTCGGGAAAAATGTTTCAGGTTAAATCCTAAATAGTGATTGGAAAGCCTGTTTAAATGCCGTTCACTGTAAAATGTTTTTTCTGTTATTTCTTTGAGACTTATGTTACCATTGCTTTGAATGATCAGCTGCACGGCCAGGCGGAATTCAGCCGGGTATTGTCCGCATTGGCTGCAATGCAGCAGACTCTCGATTCTGGTCAGCAGTTCTTCCGCGGTTCCCGCGTTGCAGAATATTTCTTTTATGGAAGAATCCAGGCGGGGCGCGATCTGTTCAAAGGAAGTGATCGTATCCATCAGCTGATTCTGTTTTGTTCCGGTGAATACAAACAGCCCTGCCGGCTGAAATTCAATAATAAATATCACGCTGCATGCATTCGCATTTTTTCCAACAAAATATGGTTTGGAGGACGGTCCGAATATCTGGCTGTGCAGATTGGCCCCGTCATATGTAAGGACAAGAGTTGCACTTCCATGCGGCACGATAGTATAGTCATCGGAAATGACACCTTTGACTGGAAAGGTTATGGTATAGTTAGAGATCATTGTTTTCAACTGCTCACTGGGAGAAAAATAAGCAAAATTCTCATCACCCATTAATTGCGTATTGGTTTTCACGGCTGAAAAATCTGCGCTGTCCTTTTTTATCATATATTTTTATTTTCACTTTCTGAGAACTGATCTGTTTAAATAAAAAAATGCAGATAATTCTATCCGCACTTCCTGATTCAGTCTACTACATTTCGTATAAAAAGTCTATATTTTCTTTGTGCTTATCGAGGCAGACCGGGAAGCAGAGGCCGACAGGGCTGTGAACTGTAACCTCTTACCATAGTTCTGCCGCTTAAATTGTCTGCCACACAATTCTTCTGTTTTTGTGGTGCAAGGTTGATGATATAATACCGATAGATTCAAAGCTGTATTGCAGAAGTAAAGTGACAGACGGATTGAAATGAGGAGCATAAGAAAGATATATGGTTGAAAGAAGGAGTAATGGCGGGGAGCGGTCGTCGAAGCGATGTAATGAGAAACACATCACGGACCGCAGCGTGAAGGCCAGAAGACGGCGAAGGAGAAGAAAATGGATCTATTTTACCAGACGTATTTCCCTTTGTATGATAGCGGCGGCAGCAATAGTCTACTGCATGATCAGCCTGAAATACAGAAATACATTTCTGCCAAACACGAAGATTGGCGGTATTACTGTCTCGGGGCTGACGATAGAAGAGGTGCAGTCAGAGATCAGGAAGGGAATTGAACGTTATGAACTGATCCTGGAGGAGAGGGACGGAGCAGAGGAGCGGATAAATGGAGAAACGATCGGTCTGCATCCTGTCTTTGACGGGACATTAGAGAACATTTTGAGGAAGCAGAATTCTCTGCTATGGGGGCTGCTAGCCATAAGAGGAGCCGAGTATCCCTCCAGCTATATGGTGGAATATGATAAAGAAAACATGGATTTGGCGGTTGCTGCTCTGGATTGTCTCAATCCGGAACAGGTTGTGGAGCCGGCTGACGCGTATGTGGCTTTTGTGAGTGGAATCGGATTACAGATTATTAAGGAAGAACCGGGAAAGGCGCCTGTCCGGAAACGTCTGTCAGAAGAAATAGGAAAAGCGGTCTCCAGCCTGGAAACGCGTATCTCGCTGGACGAACGGGCTGTCTATAAAGAGCCGGGAGTCTCAGAGACGGACCCGGAACTGCTGGCTCAAAAGGAGGCGTTAAAGGTCTGTGCAGATGTGACCGTGACCTACCGGTTCGGAAGCCGTTCTGAGGTACTGGATGGAAGTACGATTCTTCCGTGGCTGTCGATGGAGGGAGAAGGAAGTGCAGTCGTTGACCGGAACGGAGTTGAAGAGTATGTGGTGAATCTGGCGAAAAAATACAATACTGCATACTGCGCGAAGGAACTGAAAACTTCCTACGGACCAACTGTGACGATCACAAAAGGTCATTATGGCTGGCTGATTGATAAGGAGGCGGAAACGGAGGCTCTGTTGGAAATAATCAGATCCGGTGAAAGTCAGGAGCGGGAGCCGGTCTACGCCCAGAAAGCGGCCAGCCACGACGGCCCGGATTACGGGGACACTTACGTGGAGATGAATCTCACGGCCCAGCATTTGTTCTATTATAAGAATGGGAAGCTGCTGATTGAATCGGATTTTGTATCCGGAAATGAGGCGAAGGGCTGGAGCACCCCTGCTGGCGCCTATGAACTGACCTATAAGAAGCGCAACGCGGTTTTGAAGGGCAAAAACTATAATACGCCTGTTACATACTGGATGCCTTTTAACGGAAATATCGGGATGCATGATGGTTACTGGCGGTCCAGTTTTGGAGGGACCATCTATAAGAAAAACGGTTCCCATGGCTGTATAAACCTTCCTCCTGCGGTGGCAAAAACTATTTATGAAAATATTGAGGCACACATACCGATATTATGTTATCATCTGGATGGAACGGAAACTGGTAAGACTACGCCGGGGGAGGGATCAAAGAAAACAACTCCAAACAGCAGCCAGACAGAAAACAGTTCGCCAGCAGAAGATGATACGACTGGAGAGAGCCAGACGGCTGACCCCGGAAATACCAGCAGCGATGGAGAAAATCCATCCTCCCAGCCTGGAAGCGAAAGCAGAAATAACCAAATACCAGCGACATCCCCTATTTCCGACGTTTCCATGCCGAACCAGCCGAATCCGTCAAACCAACCGAATCCGTCGGATAATCCCACCCACCCAGCAACCGTATCCCCGGGGCCGTAACACCGCCTTTTCTAATACGGCAGCGAACACAGAAACTTAGTACTGGAGGAGATTATTATGTCAATTAATTCATTTGAGAATTATCCAATGTCCTGGAAGCCGGACAAGCAGAAGCTGGCATACCCGGTCTATTACAGTCTTGCCGATCTGATGGAGCAGGATATTAAGAGCGGGAAGCTGGCGGCCAATACGAAGCTGCCCCCACAGCGGGAGCTGGCGGACTTTCTGGATTTGAATCTGAGCACCATCACAAAGGCGTACAAGCTCTGTGAAATGCGTGGGCTGATCCACGCCGCCACGGGAAAAGGGACGTATGTGACGCCTTATGCCAATGTCCCCACGTCCACAGTAGAGAAAAATACCGAACCCAGAATCGAACTGGCCATCATCCATCCCTTCTACGAGTCCAACGCGGCGATCCGGGATCTGACGATGGAGATTCTGAAAAAACCATTTTCAGAGAGGCTGTTTGAGTACTCCCATCCCCTTGGGGACAGAGGGCAGATTCTGGCCGCTTCCCGGTGGCTGCAGCGGTTTGGCCTGGAGGCCAATGAGCACAACACCATGATCGCGGCAGGCGCTCAGAATGCACTTGCGACCATACTTTCCTCACTTTTTGAGGCGGGAGACCGCATTGCCGTCGACACTTACACGTATCCAAATTTCATCAGCCTGGCCAATCAGCTTTATTTACAGCTGGTGCCTATTGAAAATGACGTGTGGGGAATGCGTCCCGACCAACTGGAAAATGTCTGTACGCTTCAAAAAATCAAAGGCGTATATATGATGCCGGCGGGAGGAAATCCAACCAATATCGCCTTTTCAGATTCGAGGAAGAGGGAGATCGCTGAGATTATACGAAAACAGAACCTGATCGCGATTGAGGATGACAATTACGCCGCCCTGCTTGAGACACCGTATTCGCCCCTCGCCCTGGAGGCGCCGGAACACTGTATCTATGTCAGCGGGCTTTCCAAGCCACTATGTCCGGGGATAAGAATTGCATATTTATATCTGCCGGATCAGTATATCAATGCCATGGAACAGGGGATGTTCAGCCAGAATTTGAAGATTTCTTCTTTAAATATGGAGATTGCAGCCGAGATAATCCGTAGCGGCCTGGCGTGGAAAATCATACAGAAAAAGAGAGCGGCCGCCGCGGAGCGCAATCAGATTTACACTTCCTTTTTCCCGACCGCGATATTTGCATGGAATCGTATTATCAGTGGCTGGAACTCCCGGAGCATTTAACCGGAAGGCTGTGTGAGGCCGAACTCTCCGGCAGGGGAGTCAGCGTATTCGGCGCAGAGCGCTTCTATGTCGGAAAACAGCTGAAAGCAAATGCCGTCAGAGTGGCAACCAGCTCGGCGGAGAGTGACGAACAACTCCGCCGGGGGCTGGAGGTACTGCAGAATTTTATCCAGCAGCGGGAGGCGGCGCCTTTATTCATTGTTTAGTTTTTGACCGGAATCTCAATTCGTGTGATGTATTCGTCAATGGAATTGATGGTCATCTCGTTTACCCCTGTTTCGTAGGCGTATCCGAAAAGCGTGAGGCCGTGCTGCTTCGCATAGTCCAGGATTTCAGAATACCGCTGCGGAAGCTTGTCCCAGCTTCCCATACAGTAGGCGCGCAGATAGCTGCCGCGCGGCTTTTTATGGATTTCATTTACGGAAGCTGTGTTGGAAACCTTCATAAACAGGCCGTCATACTGGTCGAACTCGGAATGGAGCAGGTGGGAGACGGAGATCAGGGAGCCGTAAGTAGTATCGTGGAGACTCTTAAAATGGTGCTGTTTCATGGATTCAACCATCTGTTCGATCTCATCCTCCATGGACAGGGCCTGATCGGAGGCAATGATGTGCAGATACTCCTCTTCACATTCGACAACGTCGATCCGGGTCAGATCGGCGTTCAGTAAATCGGTGAAGGTATCGCACTGGTCCGTCAGCATATCACGGATCGCATTCAGCTTTTCTATTTCACGGTCCACGTCCTGAATCTTTTTATGCAGAAGCTGAACGTAGGCTTCTGCCCCACGCCTGTCTAAAAACTCTTTGATCTCAGGAATTCCCATATTCAGTTCCCGTAAAATCAGAATCGTCTCCAGCAAAGAGCTCTGATAGTAGGTGTAATAGCGGTAGCCATTCTCTTTTACGGCCGCCGGCTTGAATAAGCCGATCTCATCGTACCACATCAGAGTTTTTTTGTTGATGTTATGAAGGGCTGCAAATTGACCGATCGTAAATAATTTTACTCTTTCCATAAAAAATCCCCTTTTCCTCTTGACCGTACAGTTACTGTATGAATTATTATACAGATGAAACAGAACAAATACAAGAAAAAAGGAGAATTGAGTCATGAATTCAGAACATATTACACTGCGCCCTATCACACGAAAGGATTATCCATTTATAGAGGATATCATACGCAAGACGTGGAAATACGATGCACTGAGCAGCAATCCGAAGGATGCAAAGCATATGGCAAGGCTGTATCTGCGTTCCTGTCTGCTGCGGGCGACATTTTCCTGTGTCGCGGCTGTGGATGGAAAGGTGCTGGGAGTTATTCTGGCGGGGAGTAAAAAATCCGTTCCGAAACTCGCCCTTCGCCGTACCCTGGCTCAGTTCTGGTCCATTGCGCTGCTGTTTACGACGAAAACCGGAAGAGGAATCGGAAAATTCTTCAGTACCTTTGACCAGACGGACGAAGAACTGCTGAAAAATGCAGGAAATGCTTTTGACGCGGAAATCTGTTTCTTTGCCGTGGATGAGAGTACAAGGGGAACCGGCATCGGAAAAATGCTTTTTGCCCAGGCCCTTGATTATCTGGAACAGGAAGGGGCGAAGACTCTATACCTCTTCACGGATTCCAGCTGTACTTACCAGTTTTACGAGAAGCGGGGAATGCGGCGGCTGGGAGAGAAGACGGTGGAATTCAGCCCCCATACGGACTACCGCCTGAATATGTTTATCTATGGCTTGGAATTGCAGGCGGCCAGTTAAGGCCGCACTGCAATTCAGACCGCACTGCTTCGCTGCCCGCAGGCAGGCGCGTCTATGACCCGGTCATACCGGTAGGAAGAGAAGATAAATCCCAGCAGAAGCATATTTACGAGGATACTGATACTGCCCTCCGAAACCATGGGAAGATTAGTAAAGCTGCCATACTGAAAACCGAAGTTCCCAAGTATATAGAGCACGCTCTGAAACAGCAGGCACAGGCCGCAGTGAAAGGACACCGCTCCGGCGAGCGCGCCGTGTATCCTTCGGATGCAGGAGAAGAGGACTGCGTAGAAGGCTGCCATAACTGCAAGAAACAGAATTCCGGCCAGCCAGCCGAACTGTAGAATGAATACGGCCAGAAGATAGTTATTCGCGTAATGCTGGGGCAGTATGTCCCATAAAGTGACATCTGACTGATTGGAGCGGAAGATGGACCGGTGATGTTCAGAGAATAGCTTTTTCCCTTCCGCGGCAGCCTCTCTGGCATCTCCATAGCTGAAATACCATTCGCCGGTTCCATACTCCATCAGTTCCTCCGGCGTAAGCGAGATCCTGCCGGCCAGCGGCGATTTGGAGAGCAGCTCCTGAATCAGAACCCCGTTATAGGAGTCGCTTAAGGTGTCGTATGCGTTCGCCTCCGGATTTACAAATGCCTGAAAATACCAGGACTGGCCGGGAAGCATACCATAAACAAGAAGGAGTACCACGCCCCCGGCGGCTGCCTGGATCAGGAGCCTTCTTTTATTTCCGGTGAATATCTCCCGGCAGATCATATACAACACGGTTCCGATCATGGAGAAGAGGAAAGTCACGGTCTCGGCCAGCGTAAAGCTTTTGTATGTAAAGTAATGGATAAGGACTGCACCGGCAGTGAGAAGAAAAGCGGCTGCCATGGCTTTCGATGTCTGTTTCCGCATTCGGTAGAGAAGGATGACAACAACCGGTCCGGACAGCAGAATCGCATAGTAATCAATCATATGCCATGGAATGATGTATGCCGTGTCCCAGATTGCGTCCGGTATCCAATCGAATTCGATCATGGAAAGGAATATGGCTTCCGCGGTAAATATGGCTGCCGCCAGAATGAGCAGCCGCTTCTGGTACCGGATCAGCAGAGGGTATCCTTTCAGCGCCATGACCACCAGAAGGACAGCGCCAGTCAGATAGATATGAAGCCCGCGGAACGTCAGTTCCGGAATCACGGCCGTGCAGGTTTCCGCAGCGAGACCGATGAGAAGGAGAAGCACGGTTAAAACCATCAGAAGGCGGCTGGACTGGACGTGACGGACCGCGTTGATCCCGGTGCCGATCGCCACACCGTCCCCCATGGCATCCACCGCTTTCTTAACCGCATCTTCGGGACTCATCCCTTCTGAGAGATACTCTTCCGTCCTGTCATCGATATGGTCCTTTAATTCTCTTACCACTGCCGGACGCAGAGGCTTATAGGCGATCTGATCCGCCACATCCTCTAAAAATGCTTCTTCATAATCCGTATGCTGATTGTGATTCTTCTGGAAGGGGTTATCCAAACAAAACACCCCCGATCACCTGATTCACCGCCGTCTGAAAGGAATCCCATTCCTTCAGCTTATCGTGTAAAAGCTTCCGGCCGCTTTCGGTAATGATGTAATACTTACGCTCACGGCCATTTTCCGCAGTTCTCTGTTCGCAGATCACCGCCCCATCCTGTTCGAGCGCGTGCAGCAGGGGATAAAGCGTCCCCTCCTTCAGCGTGAAAACTCGTTCACTTCTTATTTCCAGCTCTTTGATGATCTGATAGCCATACATGTCCTGCTGTTCCAATAGCTTCAGGATCAGCATGGAAGAGCCTACAGCCATATATTTTTTGTCCACATTTACCTCCGTCCGGGAAATATTTCCCTAAAATAATACCTCGAGTTTCTATGTATCGTAATCCTATCATACATAGAAACTCGAGGTATGTCAAGAAGCAAATAATAATTCTTAAAATTCGCAGATTACTCTTTTCCTTCCCCGTCAAAGTATTCTTTGACCAGCCTGACTACAGTGCCGGACAGCAGGAACACCGCGATCAGGTTGGGAATTGCCATCAGGCCGTTAAAGGTTTCGGCGATACTCCAGAGCATCCCTAAATCCATGGTGGCACCCAGGATTGCGACGAGAGAGTAGACGATCATGAACGCTTTGATAATGCGCGAGGAGAACAGGAACTCGATACATCTCGCACCGTATAATCCCCAGCCGATGATGGTGGAAAATGCGAAACAGCACATGGCAACGGCTGTAAAAATGGAGACCCAGCTGCCATAGGTGGAAGTAAACCCGAGAATGGTCAGTTCCGCGCCGGCCGCTTCCCCGTAAGGAACCGGAACGCCGCTGCAGAGGATGACAAATGCGGTCAGCGTACAGATGACGATGGTGTCGGCAAACACTTCGAAAATCCCGAAAAAGCCCTGCTTGACCGGTTTTTTCGTGTCGGCACAGGCGTGGGCGATGGATCCCGTTCCAAGGCCCGCTTCGTTGGAGAAGATGCCGCGGGAGACGCCTTTCTTCATGCTCATAAAGAAGGTTCCGACCACGCCGCCTGTGACGGCTGCCGGGTTAAATGCCCCGTAAACAATCGACGAAAATACGGCGGGAACCCGTTTAATATTGAGAAGAATCACGCCGAAGGCGAGCACGATATAGAACAGCGCCATAAAGGGAACCAGTTTCTCCGTCACGCTTCCGATTCTTTTGATTCCACCGAGAAGGACCAGGGCAACCAGAGCCGCCAGAATGATTCCGATGATAAGGCTGGTGGTGTGCGCAGAGCCCTCTTCGATCAAATGGTAGCTCAGCAGCGCAGAGTTGATCGCTGTTGTGATGGTGTTTACCTGAGTGGCATTGCCCGTTCCGAACACAGTGAGGACGCCGAAGGCCGAAAACAGAGTGGCCAGCCAATGCCAGTTTTTTCCGAGGCCGTTCTTTATGTAGTACATGGGGCCGCCAACTAAGTCGCCTTTCTCATTCACTTCACGGAAATGCACGGCCAGAGTTACCTCAGAAAACTTCGTACACATACCCAGAAGCGCAGAAACCCACATCCAGAATACGGAGCCAGGCCCACCGATGGCGATGGCTCCGGCCACTCCAGCGATATTACCGGTGCCGACTGTGGCGGCCAGAGCGGTGCAGACCGCCTGAAACGGCGTCATGGTACCGTCGGATGCGCCGCGCTTGCGGAACATCCGGCCCAGGGTAACACGGATCGAATAGGAGAACTTGCGGATCTGCAGAAAATTGGTGCGGATACTCAGATAGAGGCCTACGCCGATGATGCAGACCATGGCTGGGACACCCCAGATAAAATTGTTCACGGCATTGTTGATGGATTCGATAGTATTTAACATATGATGGAACCTTCCTGATTGTATTTTTGCTTTTTATTACCGTGTTTTGGTAAGGGAAAAAACAGTGAAAAATATATAAAATAATACCATAATATTACAGAAAAGTACATGGCAATCGATATTCTTAAGCCTGTCGGCCCATGCTCCTGCCGGCCCCGGCCCCTCGGTCTGTTCCTGCAGATAGTGAGAAACATTGTTAAATAGCGGTACTTGTATTTACGGAATCCCAATGCTATACTATTTGAAGTTAGTTAAAACTAACCCGTGAATTCATATGAGACATAGGCGTATCTGTCCTTGTGCCGGTATTCGGTCCGGCCCTGGAACCGGGACGCCGTGGTTGGTAAAAAAGAAAGGAAGAGAGGATTAAATCATGAGCAAAACGGCAGTAGTGTATTGGAGCGGAACAGGCAATACGGAGGCTATGGCGGCAAAAGTGGTGGAAGGCGCGCAGGCGGCAGGAGCGGAGGTCTCTCTGTTTACGGCTGCGGAATTCGGGGCGGACAAAATGGATGAATTTGATTCGGTTGCATTCGGCTGCCCGTCCATGGGAAGTGAGCAGCTGGAGGAGGACGAATTTGAGCCGATGTTCCTGAGCTGCGAGGCGAAGCTGAGAGGGAAGAAGATTGCGCTCTTCGGCTCCTACGGATGGGGAGACGGCGAGTGGATGAGAACCTGGGAGGAGACCTGCCGGGAGGAGGGCGCTGTACTGGCCTGCGACTGCGTGATCTGTAATGACGCTCCGGACGCGGAGGCGGAAAGCGCCTGCGGGGAGCTGGGAAAGGCGCTGGCATAGGAGAGAAGAAATATAAAAAAGATTAAAAGTGCCTAACCCGCATTGCCATTGACTAACCGACGCCAAAATGGTTACACTAGGAGTAAGAAGAGGCGGATAGTTTCAAAGCGCATAGAACGAAAACACGCATCGCGTGATGTGGAAACGGGGGTGCAGCTATGCAGTCACTGGCACAGGCAAAGGCGGGAGACGACTATACGATCAAATGGATGTTTGGTGCTCCCCAGATTCTGGAATTTTTAAACGGATATGGGATCAGAGAGGGAAGCGATATCCGTGTTTTCCAGCAGGGAAAAGATGGAATCATCATCGGACGGGATAACGTGCGCCTTGCGATCGGTGAAGATGTGGCGAGACGGATTCAGGTGTGAGCCGGCTTTAGCAGGAAACGGAACAGAATACAAACTGTATAAAAAGCAAAAGCAAAACAAAACAAAAACAGAAAAACAGGCGGTCTGCAGAGAAATGGTTTCTCCCCGGACCGCCTGTTTTCCTATTTTTCCAATAATTCATTCCCTTTTGTCACGTGATCCTTGATAGCCTGAAAGCTTTTTGCGCTCACCACATGCTCGATCCGGCAGGCGTCTTCCGCCGCGGTTTTTTCATCGACTCCCAGATACATCAGCCAGTTGGAAAGCATCGTATGGCGCTCATACATGGTCTCAGCAACCTGTTTCCCGGAATCTGTCAGGGTGATATAGCCATCCTGATCCACCAGAATATAACCATTTTCACGGAGGTTGCGCATGGCGACGCTGACACTCGGCTTGGAGAAATCCAGTTCATTGGCGATATCGATGGAACGGACGTGGGGCTTTCTATTGCTAAGAATCAGTATGGTTTCAAGATAGTTTTCGGATGATTCGTTCATCTTCAATGTTAGTTTACCTCCCTGCGGTTAAAGTATCAGAATGCGTGATACAAATAGTTTATCATAGCCGGGGAAAAAGGTCAAAATAAGAATATTAAAAAAATTATTGACAATTCAGTTAGCAGGTACTAATCTATAGTTAGTTATAACTAATAGAAGAAATTGGAAGAAAGGAAGGAGCACATATGGCAACAGCGATAATATGCCTGGCCCTTATCATGGCAGGGGTTCTGGCGATAAGAAGCTACAGAAAGAGGCTGACCACCGGCTGCTGCGGAGGTTCGGGCGAGGCTGCGGTGAAGAAAATAAAGGTAAGTGATAAGGATCTCACCCACTATTTGCACCGCCGGGTTTTGAAGGTGGACGGGATGTCCTGCGGCAATTGCGCGATCCGGGTGGAGAATGCATTAAATTCCCTGGAGGGCGTCTATGCCCGCGTGAATTTAATGGAGGCGGAGGCGGATGTCCGCATGAAACAGGAGCTCAGCGACGCCGTGTTAAAGGAGACTGTCAAGGACGCGGGATACACTGTTTACCGGATCACACCGGTAAATGACTCAATTTCTCAATAAGGCCTGTTGGCGTTGACTAACCGAGTGAATTTCTAGTAAAACGTTTGTAAAAGGAGTGACTGAAGATGAAAAAACACAGGTTTTGGGCCTGGGCGATGCTGTTCTGCCTGGCGATGGTTTTTTACACGGGTTACAAGCATAAATAAGAAAAACAGGGGGATAAAGAAATGTTGGACTGCTTCAAAATGAAAAAAATCGGAATCTTTGCAGGAGGTGTTTTATTCGGTACAGCAGGCGTTAAAATTTTGGCGAGTAAAGATGCGAAGAAGTTTTACGTCAACTGTCTGGCCGCCGGTCTGCGCGCGAAGGACTGCGTGATGACAACTGCCACTTCGATCCAGGAGAACGCAGACGATATTCTGGCTGAGGCGAAGGAGATCAACCGCCAGAGAGCGGATGAAGCCTTTGAAGACGAGAGCGAAGAGATGGTTTCTGAGACCGCGGAAGAGGTGGAAGAGACAGCAGCAGAGTAAAAGAAGACACCGCCTGATGGAATTTTCATCAGGCGTTCCTTTTTGAAGAGCTGGATAAACATAGGACAGGAGACAAAGACATGAGATTTATAGTGAAACACGAGATAAAAGGACGGCTTCGAATCCATCTCGACCGGCGTCAGCTGACATTGAGAGAGGCGGATCTGTTCTGCTGTGCCCTGAGCCTCATTCCGGGAGTGAAGGAGGTGAAGGTCTATGAGAGGACCGCGGATGCGGCGATTCTGTATGAAGACGGCCTGCGGTCGGTCATCATCGGGGAAATCAGGCGTTTTTCCTTTCAGGACGAGTCACTCTGTGAGCTGGTCCCGAAGGACAGCGGCCGGGCGCTGAACCGGGAATACAAGGAAAAACTGATCCAGCGGGTCGTTGTGAGGGCGTTTACAAAGGTATTTCTGCCTGTGCCGTTTCGGGCTGTGTATACGGCGGTGAAGTCCGCTGGCTATATCGTAAAGGGCCTTCGCTGTCTCCTGAAGGGAAAGCTGACGGTTGAGGTTCTGGATGCCACCGCCATCACAGTGTCGATCGCAAGACTGGATTACAATACGGCCGGTTCCGTGATGTTCTTGCTGGGGATCGGGGAGCTTTTGGAGGAATGGACCCATAAGAAATCGGTAGGAGATCTGGCTCGAAGCATGTCCCTGAACATCGAGAAGGTATGGCAGAATGTGAACGGAACGGAGGTTCTGGTTCCGGTCTCCCGAATCCGCGAGGGCGACCTCGTGACAGTACATGTGGGCAGCGTGATTCCGCTGGATGGAGTTGTCGTGACCGGGGAAGCCATGGTCAATCAGGCCTCCATGACAGGCGAGTCCATACCGGTAAAGAAGGAGCCGGATACATACGTATACGCGGGAACCGCAGTGGAAGAAGGGAGCATCACCATCTGTGTGAAGAAGGCGGCCGGATCCACCAGATTCGAGCGGATCGTCAAAATGATTGAGGACTCCGAGAAGCTGAAATCCAATGTGGAAGGAAAGGCGGCCGCCATGGCCGATGCGCTGGTTCCCTGGAGTCTGGGCGGCACGGTACTCACCTGGCTGCTCACACGGAATGTGACGAAGGCGATTTCGATCCTGATGGTAGACTTCTCCTGTGCGCTGAAGCTGGCCATGCCGCTGTCCGTGCTTTCAGCCATGCGGGAGGCGGGAAGCTATCTGGTTACAGTCAAGGGCGGTGTCTATCTGGAGTCCGTGGCGGAGGCGGATACCATCGTATTCGATAAGACCGGTACTCTCACGAAGGCCAGGCCGGTGGTGGCCGGCGTCGTGACCTTCGAGGAGCGGGACGAGGATGAGATGCTTCGGATTGCAGCCTGTCTGGAGGAACATTTCCCCCATTCCATGGCGAACGCGGTCATTCAGGAGTCCGTCCGGAGAGGTTTGATCCACGAGGAAATGCACTCGAAGGTGGACTATATTGTAGCCCATGGAATCGCCTCCTATATCGGAGGGGAACGGGTGATTATCGGCAGTCACCACTTTGTCTTCGAGGATGAGGGGAGCGTGATTCCGGAAGACGGAAGAGAACAGTACGAGAGCCTTCCGACGGAGTATTCCCATCTCTACATGGCGGTTGGAGGACGCCTTGCCGCGGTGATCTGCATTATCGATCCCCTGAGGGAGGAGGCCGCCTCAGTGGTCAGTCAGTTGAGAGCGCTGGGCCTTTCCAAGATCGTTATGATGACGGGAGACAGTGACCGGACTGCAAGGGCCATTGCGCATAAGGTGGGCGTGGATGAGTATTACTCCGAAGTACTTCCGGAGGACAAGGCCAGTTTCGTGGAGGCGGAGAGAGCCGCAGGCAGAAAAGTCATTATGGTCGGTGACGGGATTAACGATTCCCCCGCCTTATCTGCCGCCGACGTGGGAATCGCCATCAGCGAGGGGGCGGAGATCGCCAGGGAAATCGCGGATATCACCATATCGGAGGACGCGCTGGATCAACTGGTGACACTGAAGCGAATCAGCAACGCGCTGATGGTCCGTGTAAACAGAAATTACCGGTTTGTGATCGGATTTAATTTGGGCCTGATCCTGCTGGGCGTCAACGGAATCCTGGCGCCGGCCACTTCCGCGCTGCTTCATAATACATCAACGCTCATGGTCAGTCTGAAGAGCATGACCAATTTACTGGAACAGAAACAATAGAAAGCGGTTCAAAAGAGTCATACCACGAAAGACGGTGTGGCTCTTTTTTTGTCCATTTCCCATCTATTAAGAAATGTTCTCAAGAACGGCTATGGACAAATGTTGTAATAGCTGGTAAAATGTAGTTAGTTACAACTAACTACATAAACCAAGGAGCCGGAGGAAACAGTAATGGTGTAAAACCCGGCAGGCTGTGAATTGCAGACAGCACGATAGAGAACTGGAGGTATCATAAATGAGCGTAGTAATTATCGGCGGCCACGACCGTATGGTGAGCCAGTACAAGAAGATATGCAGGGAATTTAAATGCAAGGCAAAGGTCTTTACCCAGATGAGCACCAACATGGATAAGAAGATCGGATGTCCGGACCTGCTGGTCCTGTTTACCAACACGGTTTCCCACAAGATGGTAAAATGTGCCCTGGACGGCATCGACGACGGCACCACCCGCGTGGTCCGCTGCCATACCAGCAGCGGCACGGCGCTTTCTAAGATTCTGGAGGATGAGACTCCGCAGGCGGTGTAAGAAGCTGCCGCTGCGGCCAGGCAATTGATTGAGAACACCATAAATTTTTAAAGGTTGTTATGGCATGTTCTGGAAAAGGATGGTATGATGGGGCAGGAGCGCAGTTTTTTGGCGGTGCAGGCATGAAAAACCAGCTGCGAAACGCGCAAACTGAGGAGAAAGGACCCCTTCATAAAATGATAAGAGATTACTTTAAGAAACTGGACCGCAGGCGGGCCGTCATCATGATCATCGGTAATATTTTTACGGGAATGGGAATCAGCATTTTTAAACTTTCAGGACTGGGCAACGACCCCTTCAGCGGCATGGTAATGGCCCTGTCGGACTGCACCGGCATTCAGTATGCGTTTTTCCTTATCCTGGTGAATCTTGTGATTTTCATTGCTGAGATTACCATGGGCCGGCAGCTGATCGGCCTGGGCACGGCTGTGAACGCGCTGCTTCTGGGATACATCGTTACCTTCTTTTTCGGAATATGGGAGGTGACCCTTGGAATGCCTTCCGTGCTGTGGCAGAAGCTATTGACCGTATTCATCGGTGTGGTAGTCTGCAGCTTCGGGCTCTCTTTATACCAGACCTCCGATGTAGGCGTGGCGCCGTATGACAGCCTTGCGCTGATCATGTGCAGAAAACAGAAAAAGATATCCTACTTCTGGTGCCGTATGGCCTGTGACGTGTTCTGCGCGGTGGTGTGCTTCGCGGCAGGCGGAATTGTCGGCCTGGGAACGCTGGTATCCGCTTTGGGACTGGGGCCTTTTGTGCAGTTCTTTAATTTTCATTTTACGGACAGGCTGTTAAAGAAGGATGGAGTATCGAATCCTGTATAAATGAAAATCAAATCCCCTGTGACTTTACTAAATGGTAATGGCACAGGGGATTTATGCGTCTGTAAGTAATCGTATAGACTGAGAATATCCGCATCCAGGTAAAAGAAGAAGTATTCAGGATTGACATTTTCCCTGGTTTGTGCAATAATATAAATACTTTGATAAAAAGATATATAAAAGTATTTATATTATTGCACAGACCAAAATGTAGAAAGAGGGTACATGTATGATGCTGCAGCAGGTAATGACTGCTCCGGGGGAAATTGAGTTTCAGGAAGTGCCGGTTCCGGAGCCGGAAGAGAATCAGGTACTGGTTAAGATCAGAAAGATCGGAGTGTGCGGATCGGACATCCATGTCTACCATGGCGAGCATCCGTTTACCAGCTATCCGGTCACTCAGGGACACGAAGTATCGGGGGAGATTGAGAAGCTCGGAAGCGATGTAAAAGGATGGAAGGCGGGGCAGAAGGTGACGATCCAGCCGCAGGTGGTCTGCGGAAAATGTTATCCGTGCCGTCATGGCAAATACAATCTCTGCGAAGAATTGAAGGTAATGGGATTTCAGACGACCGGTGTGGCATCCGATTACTTCGCTGTCGACGCGGCCAAGGTGACGCTGCTTCCGGAGGAGATGAGCTTTGACGAGGGCGCCATGATTGAACCATTGGCGGTGGCGGTTCACGCGGTGAAGCGTGCCGGAAATGTGGAAGGCGCTAAGATCGCAGTCCTGGGAGCGGGACCGATCGGAATCCTGGTGGCCCAGACGGCGAAGGGCCTGGGTGCGGAGAGCGTTATGATTACGGATGTCAGCGATTTGAGGCTGGAAAAGGCGAAGGAATGCGGCGCGGATTTCTGCATCAATACGAAGACGAAGAATTTCGGTGAGGCCATGGTGGAGAATTTCGGGCCGGATAAGGCTGACGTCATCTACGACTGCGCGGGCAATAATATTACCATGGGACAGGCCATTCAATATGCGCGCAAGGGAAGTACCATCATCCTGGTGGCGGTATTTGCGGGAACCGCCCAGATTGATCTGGCTGTCTTAAATGACCATGAGCTGGACTTGAATACCAGTATGATGTACCGAAATGAGGACTATCTCGATGCGATCCGTCTGGTAAAGGAGAAAAAGGTGGTGCTGGCGCCGCTGATCTCCAAACATTTCGCATTCAGGGACTATCTGGAGGCATACCGGTATATCGATGAGAACCGGGAGAGCACCATGAAGGTGATTATCAATGTGGCAGAATCGTAACGCGGAGGAATAGACGGAGCTGTGGATCATGATACAGGGGAGAGGAAGATAAAATGGCAGCACAGTACATAACGGGACTCCAGCATATTGGAATTCCGACGAATGATATAGAAAAGACGACGGCATTTTACCATGAACTGGGGTTTGAGACTGCATTTGAAACGGTAAATGAAGCGGCTGGGGAGAGAGTTGCTTTTTTGAAATGCGGCAGTCTTGTGATTGAGACGTATGAGAACCATCAGGCGGCGGAGAGGAACGGAGCGGTGGATCACGTGGCTCTCGATGTGACGGATATTGAAGCGGTATTTGCAGAGATCAAAGAAGCGGGATACCCTATGCTTGACGAGGAGATCCAGTTTCTGCCCTTCTGGGCAAATGGCGTCCGCTTTTTCACCATTCTGGGACCGAATCGGGAAAAGGTAGAGTTCAGCCAGATGCTGTAAACGATGCACTGCCACTTGCCGTCTTCCCCAATCAATGATAATATGATTACAGGATTGGAGGAGACGGCTATGACAAAAGAAAAGCTTGCGCTTGAAATCATCAGGCGCCTAAAAGAAGAATACCCTGACGTCGGTTGTACACTGGATTACGATGAGGCCTGGAAGCTCCTTGTGAGCGTGCGCCTGGCGGCCCAGTGTACCGATGCCAGGGTAAATGTGGTTGTACAGGATTTATATGCAGAGTATCCGGACGTGGAGGCGCTGGCAGGGGCCGAAGTGGAAGACATCGAGAAGATCGTGAAGCCCTGCGGCCTGGGGCACAGCAAAGCAAAGGATATCAGCGCGTGCATGAAGATCCTGAAGGAACAGTATGACGGCAGAGTTCCCGACGATTTCGATGCACTCTTAAAGCTTCCCGGAGTGGGAAGAAAGAGCGCGAATCTGATTATGGGCGATGTGTTCGGCAGACCGGCCATCGTCACTGATACCCACTGTATCCGTCTGGTGAACCGTATGGGACTGGTGGAGGATTTAAAGGACCCGAAAAAGGTGGAGATGGCTTTGTGGAAGCTGATTCCGCCTGAGGAGGGCAGTGATTTCTGTCACCGCCTCGTATTCCATGGCAGAGATGTCTGTACAGCCAGGACGAAGCCATTCTGTGAAAAATGCTGCCTGAAGGATATCTGCGCCCGAAACGGGGTATAGGGAAGACGGCTCCCGGGAGAATGGTATGAATGTCAAGGATTTAAAAAGCTTTGAGGCGGTCTATGAGGAACGCGGCATCAACCAGGCGGCACAGAAGCTGTTTATCACGCCTCAGGGCCTGAGCCGCAATATTAAGATGCTGGAGAGCGAGCTGGATACGGTGCTCTTCGAACGGACGAAACAGGGTGTGAGGCCGACGGAGAGCGCAGAACTGCTCCATGAGAGGGCGGGTATCCTGATTCGGGAGTTCGAGGAAATCCGCAACGGTATCCAACAGCTGAAAAATGAAAAACGACTGCTCCGCATTGGCTGTGCCTGCGGAGTATTTAACTTACTTTCTTTTTCGGTGATTCAGAAATTTATCGATGAGAATCCTGAGATTTCCGTGGAATGGTGTGAGTACTCGAATCAGGAGGTGAAGGAGCGGCTGATGGATTCCACCATCGAATACGGTTTCGTCGTTGGAGCGTGGAAGGAAGACGGCGTAAAAAACAGGCGTCTGGCCGGATGCAGAGTCTGTCTTCTGGTTTACGAAGGCCACCCCTTCTATGATCTGGAAGAGGTCACCATTGATTTGGTCCGTGGTGAAAAGCTGATCCTGATGAACGAGTACTTTCATATGTACCACGACTTTCTGAAGGCCTGCGAGGTCAGGGGATTTAAGCCGCTTATTGCTGCCAAAACCGCAGATGCAAACTTTCAGTACCAGCTGTGCAGGCAGAGGACGGGGCTTGCGGTGGTGCCTGATTTTGCCGCGGAGCATTTCCGTATGGACCATATGAGGGCAATTCCCTTCCGGGAGAGGCTGAAATGGGAAGTGTACGGCGTTTATAAGGAGAATAACGGCTGCTATTCGGTGATTCGGGCACTGGAGGATTTTCTGCGGAGCTATTCTGTGGATTTCCCGGAGGAATAAAAAAAGTATTGACAGCCATCAAGCAATTGTTGATAGCGCCTGTCCTGTATGGAACGGTATAATATCGTTATAAAAATAACAGGAGGGTGCCATGAAGTACAAGAATCTGTTTACACCGGTCAAAATAGGATCGGTCACATTGAAAAACCGTTTTGCCCTGGCCCCCATGGGTCCGCTGGGACTGGCTGACGCCGAGGGCGGCTTTAATCAGAGGGGAATCGACTATTACACGGAACGCGCCAAGGGCGGCACGGGGCTGATCATCACGGGAGTGACCTTTTCAGATTGTGAGGTTGAGACCCAGAGTATGCCAAACTGCCCCAATTCCACGTACAATCCGGTGCATTTTATCCGGACGTCGAAGGAGATGACGGAACGGGTACATGCATACGGAAGCAAGATATTTCTCATGATGTCGGCCGGCTTCGGAAGGGTGACAATACCGACGAATCTCGGAGAGTTTCCGCCGGTCGCTCCGTCCGCGATTCCGCACCGGTGGCTGGATAAAATCTGCAGGCCGCTTACGAAGGAGGAGATCCACAGCATTGTAAAGTCATTCGGAGACGGGGCGTATCATGCGAAAAGGGGCGGTTTTGACGGCGTGGAGATTCATGCGGTTCACGAGGGCTATCTGCTGGACCAGTTTGCCATCTCCATGTTTAACCAGAGGACGGACGAGTATGGGGGATCACTGGAAAACAGGCTGCGGTTCGCCCGGGAAGTGGTGGAAGAGATCAAGTCCCGGTGCGGACAGGATTTTCCCGTGGTGCTGCGTTTCAGCTTAAAGAGTATGATTAAGGACTGGCGGGAAGGCGCTCTGCCGGGAGAAATATTTGAGGAGAAGGGCCGCGATATCGAGGAGGGCCTGGAGACTGCGAAGCTGCTGGTACAGTACGGCTATGACGCGCTGGACACCGATGTGGGAACGTATGACGCATGGTGGTGGAACCATCCGCCGATGTATCAGAAAAAGGGACTTTTCCGTCCGTACTGCAAGATGGTGAAAGAGGCTGTGGATGTCCCGGTGCTGTGTGCAGGCCGTATGGACAATCCGGAGATGGCCTCCGAGGCTGTGGAGGCCGGCGAGTGCGACATCGTCAGCCTTGGCCGCCCGCTTCTGGCCGATCCCGACTATGTGAATAAGCTAAGGGCCGGAAAATGGGAACAGATCCGCCCGTGTATCTCCTGTCAGGAAGGCTGTATGGGCCGTGTTCAGGAATTTTCCATGATCAACTGCGCGGTGAACCCGCAGGCTGCCAGGGAGCGGGTGACCGCCTATGAACCCATCCTAAAGAGCAGACGGGTGATGGTCGTGGGCGGCGGCGCGGCAGGCTGTGAGGCCGCCAGAGTGCTGGCGGTGAGAGGCCATAAGCCGGAGCTGTTCGAAAAGGGAGACAGGCTGGGCGGCAACCTGATTCCAGGAGGAGCTCCTGACTTCAAGGAGGACGATCTCGCACTGGCGCACTGGTATGAGGTTCAGCTTCAGAACCTCAAAGTTCCGGTACATTTCCATACCTGTGTGGACCGGGACATGGTTATGGCGGGAAATTATGATGCGGTTATCATTGCTGCCGGCTCCAGGCCTAAGGTATTTTCCCTGGGTGATGACGAGCGGGTATATCCTGCGGCTCAGGTCCTGACCGGGGAAAAGGACTGCGGAGATACCACCGTGGTTATAGGCGGCGGCCTGGTCGGCTGTGAAACTGCGCTCTGGCTGGCAGAACAGGGGAAGAACGTGACGATCGTGGAAGCTCTCGACCGGCTGATGGCGGTCAACGGCCCCTTGTGTCATGCCAACAAGGACATGCTGGAACGCCTGATTCCCTATCACGGGGTAAAGACCATAACCTCCGCCAGAGTGACCGGGTATCGCGGCGGAATTCTGCATGCTTCCTGCGGCGGAGAAGATCGGGAAATCGCCTGTGACAGCGTAATTCTTGCAGTGGGGTATGAGGAGGAAGACTCTCTGTACCGCCAGCTGGAATTTGACGTACCGGAACTGTATTTGTTGGGAGACGCAAGGAAAGTATCCAATATTATGTATGCGATATGGGATGCGTTTGAGGTGGCAAACCATATTGGCTGAGGAGTTAATGGATAGCGACCGTTTATTCCGGCGAGTGGCGGGCCAGCTACTATACCTGATCAAGCATATCGATCAAGCGAGGCAGGCTCTGCCTGCGGGGCGTTTAACCCTCACGGCATCGGAGCAGGACACACAGCAGAGCATTATGATATCCTCTGCTGCTTCCTGCATCGATGCCGTTTTTTTGTATAAAATTAATTGTCAGCGGACAGCAGGGAAATGAATAAACATGACATACAGATGACGTGATTAGTGTGGTATTATAGTTACAGTTTGATTATATTCGATTTGGAAATGGAAATGGATATTAGGAGGAAATTGTATGCACGAAAAACAGGTAAAGTCGATTCTGTCTGCACAGAATGGCATGAATCTTTACAGAGGCTGCACGCACGGATGCATTTACTGCGACGCCAGAAGCACCTGTTATCAGATGGATCATGCGTTTGAAGATATTGAAGTAAAGTCCAACGCTGTAGAACTGTTGGAGAAGGCGCTTAAGAGCAAACGAAAGAAATGTATGATCGGAACAGGCGCCATGAGCGACCCCTATTTACATCTGGAAAAGCGGCTCTGTCTTACCAGGCGGAGTCTGGAACTGATTGATTACTATGGATTTGGCCTGTCCATCCAGACGAAGTCGGATTTAATCCTGCGCGACCTGGATTTATTAAAAAGCATCAACCGGAAGACGAAGTGTGTGGTTTCCATGACGCTTACGACGTATGATGAGGCGCTTTGCCGGATCATCGAGCCGAATGTCTGCACAACCGGACGCAGAGCGGAGGTACTGCGGATTCTTAAGGAGGAGGGGATTCCTACCATCGTCTGGCTGTCTCCGATTCTTCCATTTATAAACGATACAGAGGAGAACATACGCGGCATTCTGTCATACTGCCGTGACGCATCGGTATACGGGCTGATGCTCTTTGGCATCGGCGTGACGCTGCGGGATGGGGACAGGCAGTATTTCTATGCGCAGCTGGATCAGCATTTTCCGGGGATGAAGGAGCGCTATATCCGTACCTATGGAAACAGTTACGAGATCCCGTCGCCGGATACCAGACGTCTGCTCGCCCTGGTAAAAGAAGAATGCCGCAATACAGGAATGGTCTGCAGCAGCAATCGGCTGTTTGAGTATATGCATACCTTTGAGGATAAACAGGCGGGGGTCCAGATGTCGTTGTTTGAGTGAGGAAAGAGGGCAAGGGCAAGGGGCTTTATCGGGGTGTTTGTCAATAAGGATAAGGAGGTTCGATTTCATCGTATACCTCCAGGCATAATGATCCATATATTAGCCGCTACCTTTTCCGGTTCTTCCATAAGTATTCAATGAAATTAACAAAGAAGAACAGTAAGAAAAAGATTACTTCAGGTATTAAGGTTATCTCATAAGGATTGCCGGATATGAATCCATAAATGACACAAAGCAGAGTAAAGCAAACCGACATTACAAGTGCCTTTAATAATGCAGGCAGTACGTATTGTTTCATAAAAATCTCCTATTAATTATAATGCAAATTTATTTTCTGGTTATGTTATTCTTTTTCTTTGACTTTCTTAATGACAGTTCCGATTACCACTCCAATAATCATTCCAAATAATAAGCCATAACACATTGTTATGCCTGCTCTTCCCTGTGACAGGCCAACCGCACCACCGATGGCAAGCCCGATTGTCATACCGGAACACATACACGTAATAACCGGAATATTGTTTTTGTCCATTGCCCTTCCCTTCTGAATCCGTTTTGTCAAGACTTTATTTGCCTGATATAAAAGCATGATGATATGGACAGTGTATAATATTACACGAAGCTTGTCAATCTGGAGCGGCCTTTATGCAACACGCATTTCAGGTTTGGCGGATATGCATGCCGGAGCAGATACAGATCGAAACCTTTCATGAGGACTTTCGCGAATTTCGTGTTTATGATAGAATATAAAAATACATAGAAAAAATACAAGACAGCCAATCAGAAAAGGAGGTGAGGCAGATGAACGCGGCATACAGCGAAGCCTACCTTCACTATCGGGAATCTTTCTCTTCCATATTCAATGAGGAACACGGAGAAGAGCAGAAGGGGATACCGGAAACAGCGGCTTTAGACGATGGTTTCTCTTTGTGCTCCCGCTATTATACAGGAACGTTAAAGGGGAATATCCACGCGGTGATCCATGATCTTGTGAGAGAGGACGGAACCGTACTGTTAAGCTGGAGGAATCTGGATGATGACGGGGATTTCTGCCGGCTGATTCACCACCGGAATGGGAAGCGGTATCTGGTATTCCGGGAGGATTTATACGGATGCAGTATTTTCTGTGTGGAGACGGGAGATGTGTTCCGTTATATACCGGCATGTGTCTATCCGGATAAACCAGAAGATTTTCAGGAGAGTTTTATCTGGACAGATGCAGTATATGACAGTAAATCCAGCCTTCTGGCAGTGACAGGCTGTTTCTGGGCTTGCCCATTTGATGTCATGATTCTCGACTTTGAGAATCCTTTTACAGAGCCGGAGGGAATAAATGGTCACGAACTAATGGACCAGGAGTATGATATTTACGACGATATCGAGTTTTTCGATTTTCAGAATGGGAATATAATTTTGAAAGCATATAACACCAGAGATGAGAAACAGGAGATTTTGACTTATGATACCGAATATTTAAAGAGATTGCTGAAGGAACGGTTTAAGGCCGTCAGAATGGAGGATACGCGATGATTGAACTGCCGGAGGCCATAAACCTGGCAAAACAGATGAGAGAGACAGTGAGAGGAAAGACGGCATCTGCGGTATATCCCCCTTCCTCACCCCACAAATTCTGCTGGTTTAACCATGAGCCGGAGGAGTACCAGGCGCTTCTGGCCGGTCGTACGGTGACTGACGCGGCCGGTTTTGGAATCTTTTCGGAACTGGAATTCGACAGCGGCGTCAGGTTGTGTTTCAATGATGGAGTAAATCCCCGTTTTATCCGGAAGGAGGAGGTCCGTCCGAAGAAATACCAGTTTCTCCTGGAATTTACGGATAGGTCCGCGATTGCATTTACAGTGGCCATGTATGGCAGTATTTCGTGCCATTCGGGAGATTATGACAATGAGTATTACAGAAAGAGTATCGAGAGCATCTCGCCGCTGACGGAGGAATTTGATGAAGGGTACTTTAAAGAGCTGCTGGCTTCTGTGAAACCGGCCATGAGCGCCAAGGCGTTTCTGGCTACGGAGCAGCGGATACCGGGGCTTGGCAACGGCTGCCTTCAGGATATCCTGTTTCAGGCAGGAATTCATCCGAAACGCAAGGTTTCCAGCCTTACAGACTGTGAACAAAACGTTCTGTGGACACAGGTAAAGACGGTGCTTCAAACCATGACGGAACAAGGCGGACGCGACACCGAAAAAGATATCTTTGGGAATCCAGGGGGCTATCAGACGTTGATGTCAAAGAATACATTGGCTTCCGGCTGTCCCGTATGCGGCGGAGAGATCGTAAAGGAAACTTATCTGGGCGGGGCGGTCTATTACTGTCCATCGTGCCAGAAAATGGAGGAAGAGAAGAGATGAAGACAATCGGCCTGATTGGCGGAATGAGTTGGGAAAGCACGGTTACTTATTATCAGGTTATCAATGAGGCGGTGAAAGAGAGGCTGGGAGGTCTCCACTCCGCCAGATGCGTTCTTTACAGCGTGGATTTTCAGGAGATCGAAGAGTGCCAGGCCGCGGGAGAATGGGAGAGAAGCGGAGAAATACTGGGAGAGGCGGCCAAAAGCCTGCAGAAGGCGGGGGCTGATTTTATCGTAATCTGCACGAATACCATGCACAAGGTAGCGCCTCAGATTCAGAGTAAGATCGATATTCCCATCCTGCATATTGCGGAGGCGACCGCTCTGAGGCTGAAAACAGAGAACATGGACCGTGTGGGCCTTTTGGGAACGAAATATACCATGACCCAGGATTTCTATAAGGGAAAACTGGCGGAGTACGGCGTGGAGGTGCTCATTCCGGAGGCGGCAGAGATCGAAACCGTGAACCGGGTGATCTACGAGGAGTTGTGCCGGGGGATCCTGTCTGAGACATCAAAAGAGGCATATTTAACGATCATCGCCCATTTAAAAGAGAGAGGCGCCCAGGGAGTGATTCTTGGCTGTACAGAGATTGGCCTTCTGGTAAAGGACGGGGACACGGATGTGCCGCTGTTTGATACGGCCCGGATTCATGCGGAGAAGGCGGCGGAGTTCTCGGTCGTGGGTGTTGCAGACGAAAGATGAAAGACGTTAGATGAAAGATGAAAAACGTTAGATTAAAGATGAAAAGGAGGTGTTCCGAGTGGCTGTCAGAACATTTGGCTGGGTACAGGAGGCCTATAAGCTGGATAATTTAAAAAATGTGGTATCGGTCTTTGTGCCGGGGTCTCCCGTCAACAGACGGTTAATAGAGGACAAACTGGTCCGGCTCATTTCAGATGAAGATGGCAAAGCAGAATTTATAGAGGAGCTGGAGGCTGATCCGGTCATCGTGCCGTACGCCCATCTGAAGGGGAAAGGGACACCGAAAGGATATACGAGAAGTAATGCACCGTGTTCAGGCATTATACAGGCGGTGCTGCCCGGGCAGAGAAAAGAGTACCAGAGCGACTGGCCGGCGGATTCATTTCTGCGCTGGGCGGTCAGCATCGGTTTTTTGAATTATGACAGAAATGCCGATACCTGTTCGCTGTCCGATCTGGGACGTTCCTATGCGGAGGCGGAAGCAGGCAGCAAAGAAGAGGAGGAGGCGCTCACAACGGCGTTTCTCTCGTATCCTCCTGTCTGCCGGGTGCTTTCGCTGCTGGCAGCGGGCGACCATCTGACAAAGTTTGAAATAGGAGCCAAACTGGGCTTTATCGGTGAGGCCGGTTTTACCTCGATTCCGCAGCATATGATTCTGCAGGGACTTTTCGAAACGGAGGAGGAGGACAGGGCAAAGCTTCTTCAGGATACAGAAGGAACCAGTGATAAATACGTCCGAACCATCTGCAGCTGGCTGAAACAGATGGGCTGGGTGGAACAGGCGGCGAAGACGGCGGCAGAGGATGCTGGAACCAGGCGGTATGAGGGAACCATCCCCCAGTCCTACAGGCTTACGCTAAAGGGGAGAACCGTGTTCAAGCATACCACCGGTGTCTCGAAGTTTGCCCGGATACCGAAGCGGGTGATGTGGGATATGCTGGCAACGAAGGCGGCGGACCGGGATTACTTAAGGAACCGGAGGACCCGCATTATCCAGTACCTTCTGAAGGATTATCGTTCGCCGGAGCAGGTAAAGGCCTATCTGGAGACGGCGGGACTGGAAGAGACGGTGGAGACCATTAAAGATGATATCCGTGGTTTTGAGAACATCGGCTTAAATGTGAAGCGTACCGGAAAGACGTATAAGATCATGGACGATATCGTAGGCCTGGAGATTCCGGCGGATGATGCGGGCCGGATCTCTGTAAAATCCGATATGGCTGTCGTAAAGGACAGCGTCAGAGAGCGGCTGGCCCATGTAAGCCACGAGTATCTGCTTTTAATCGATCTGGGCTTCGATGGTACATCAGACCGCGACTATGAGATTCAGACGGCGGAGCTTCTCACCAGGGAATTGGATTTTCTGGGAGGAAGACTGGGAGATACCAGGAAGCCGGATGTCTGCATTTACTATGGAAAAGACGGCATGATTATGGACAATAAGGCGTATGGAAAAGGATACTCCCTTCCGATCAAGCAGGCAGACGAAATGTACCGCTATTTGGAGGAAAATAAGGAGAGGAACGAGAAGATCAATCCGAACCGCTGGTGGAAGGTATTTGATGAAGGCGTGACCGATTACCGGTTTGCTTTTGTGTCGGGATCCTTTACCGGAGGCTTTAAAGATCGTCTGGAAAATATCCACATGCGCTCCGGACTCTGCGGCGGCGCGATAGACTCCGTGACACTTCTGCTGCTGGCAGAAGAATTAAAGGCGGGCCGTATGGAGTATTCCGAATTTTTCCGCCTGTTCGACTGCAACGACGAGGTCACTTTTCGGTAAAAGGTAATATAATGGATAGTGGAAGCAGAAAGAGGGAATGTTCATGGAGTTGGGAGAATACCTTCCATTTTGGAAAAAATTGACGGAAGCAGAGCGGAGGACACTGGCTGGAAGCGTGCAGAGACGCCGGTTTGAAAAAGGACAGGTGCTTCACCATGGATCGGATGAGTGCACCGGGCTGATTCTTACGCTGGACGGACAGCTGCGGGTTTATACCATATCGGAGGAGGGCAGGGAGTTGACTCTGTACCGGCTGCTGGAACGGGATTTATGTATATTTTCAGCGCCCTGCATGGTGAAGAGCATCCTGTTCGATGTGATCGTGGAAGCAGAGCAGGACACGGAGATTCTTCATATCCCAGTCGATGTCTACAGGGATCTGATGGACAACAGCGCGGCGGTTGCCAATTTTACCAATGAGCTGATGGCGGCGCGTTTTTCCGATGTGATGTGGCTGATGGACCAGGTACTGAACAAGAAGATCGACAGCCGTCTTGCGGCGTTTTTGCTGGAGGAGAGCGGGCTCGATGAGAGTAGGAAGCTTTCTATCACCCACGATCAGATCGCCCGCCACATGGGGACGGCCAGGGAGGTTATCACCCGGATGCTGAAGGCATTTCAGGCGGATGGCCTGGTTAAGCTGACCCGCGGAGGAATCGAGCTTTTGAATGAGAAGAGGCTCACGGAGCTGGCGGCAGACAGTCTGCGGTAGCTGGCCGGATATGTATCGGTATGCATTCGGAACAAATTACGTGTGTAACAAAGTCACTGTAAAGCAGATCGTTTTCGTGTATTCTTATATCATCAATCAATGAATAAAAGGAGTACAAATAAAATGTCTGTATTTTCAATCACAAATAATAATTATCATGAGGAAGTCGTTACTTCAGGAAAGCCGGTGCTTCTCGATTTTTGGGCGCCATGGTGCGGGCCGTGTAAAAAGCTTTCCCCTGTCGTAGATAAAATTGCCGAGGAAAATCCCCATATCAAGGTGGGAAAGGTCAATGTGGAAGAGCAGAGGGAGCTGGCTGAGAAGTTTCATATTATGAGCATTCCGGCGCTGATTCTGATGAAGGAAGGAAAAGCGGTTGCCACCTCCGTGGGCGTGAAGCCCCAGGCCGCAATCGAGCAGATGATTGGCTTATGATGAAAGAGGTACCATGGATTTTTATGAGCGTGTCAGATTCGTTATGAATCATATTCCATATGGAAAAGCGGCCACCTATGGCCAGATTGCCCTGTTATGCGGGAAACCCAGGAATTCGAGGCAGGTGGGGTATGCACTGAACCGCCGCCTGGGGGAAAAGGATCTGCCTGCACACCGCGTGGTGAACGCCTCCGGATATTTAAGCGGAGCGGCTTCCTTTCGAACTCCGGATACGCAGAAGAAGCTTCTGGAAGCGGAGGGCGTAATCGTTGACGACGAGAACCGGGTGGATTTGAAGCGGTTTGGGTGGTATCATACGCTGGAGGACGCACTGGAATTCCGGGAATGGTTTGAGCAGAACGGAATATGACGGTGCGGGTGGTGAGAGTTTATTTATACATGTTTGTCAGTGAAATACTTAAAGGGGACCCGCAGAGAGGCTTTTGCCTCTGTGGGTCCCCTTTTCTGGAACAACCAACGGACTATTTAAATCGAGTCTTTCATTAAATCCATATGTACTTTGACGACTACTTTGCGGTATGTGATGGGTTTTCCTTCATAAGCCACGCTGGGGCGGTGAACATCCCATGGGAAATAGACGGCGATGCAGCCAGGGAGACAGTGGATAAAGCTTTCGTTCTGAATTCCCTCCAGGAAATAGAGGTCGTCGCTCTCGTGAGTCTCCGCTACCGTATAAGTCCCCGGATTCGGGGTGATGCCTGCAAGATCTTCACCCTCCGGCCAGTACTGTACATCTGCATAGTGGTGATGAATTTCGGGGCGGGTATCTTCAAACGGAATGGAGGTCTGATCAAATACTTTGACATACATGAGATTCCCCTCAAGCGGGTAGTCTCCCGGTTCCATCTGGAAAAAGTCGGTTGTTTTTAAATATTCTACAGCACGTCTGATCGCTGATGGACAGAGAGAAAAATCATTTGTGGAATTTAAACTCGAAAAAATCATTGTGAATACCTTCTTTCAGAAAACAAGTCTTCGGGTTACACAGTGAAATCGATTGCAATCACACTATATCAGATTTTTTCAAGAAAGGCAATCCCTAAAATTAATTTTCTAAAACGCAGAATCAGGGTGTTGATTCCCTGACGACGATGGCGGAAGGAAGAATCATCTGTCGTGTCGTAGTACGGTTTTCCAGGCAGTCGATCAAGATCCGGCAGGCGGCAATGCTGGAGTCAAAGGTTTTGTTATCCAGTGACGTAAGAGTGGGAATGCAGATTTCGCCGTAAATGGAGTTATCGACACCAATGACGGATACCTGATCCGGAATGGCGATACCCAGGTCATACAGCGCCCGTATGCCTCCGGTAGCAATTAAATCGACAGAATAAATGATTCCATCCACATCCGGGTGATCCTTTAAAACTTCCAGAGTGGCTCTCTTTCCGTCCGCTGCCGTGGTGCCGTGGGAATCGTAGATCCAGGGTTCGGTCTGGCCGAGAAGACGTATGCCTCTGCGAAATCCTTCCACCTTTAATTCGCAGCTTGGAGTATGGCAGTCACGGACAAATGCCAGACTTTTCCGCCCTTTTTCCGCCAGAAGGTTTACACAGGCTTCCACTCCGTGCAGTTCATCGGACAGAACTCCGTAAATATTCGGCGCATCTAAGAAGGCATTGATCATGACGATCGGCACATTGTTCAGATGGCGCTTGATGGCCTGCGCAACGGATTCTGTCTGAAAGGAGGAACCGATCAGCACAGCTCCCTCCACACGGCGCTGCTCCAGAATAGAGATCGCCTGGGCGCGCGATTCGTCATCGTCACCGGTATTTAAGATAACACAGCAGTAGTTTAGGGCGGCCAGCTTGCGTTCAATATAGTAAGCCCCATCGGTATGATGGATGTTACGGATATCCGCGATCAGAATTCCGATAATGCGGGAAGACTGGCTGACAAGGCCTCGGGCTGCGGCATCAGGGGTATAGTGGTACTTCTTTAAAAGCTTCTGCACTTTTTTTCTTACTTCCGGATTAACTCCTGTTTTGTTATTGATAACACGGGATACACTGCTGGCGGAAACGCCGGCTTCTTTTGCAATATCGTAGATTGTCATAGGCGATGCACTCTTTCTTTTTATAGTTATCGTATCTCATTGGAAATTCCAATCCCTTCTCCGTCAGTTTACAGAACTCCCCGCTATTGTAGATTATATCCAAAATATGGAAAAATTGTAAAGGTGTTATATAAATTTTTTTTAATACTTGACAAAGTAGGATTGCTACGACTATAATCATAGCATAAAGTGAAATCGATTGCAAACGATAAATTCGTTTAATTCACTAAAGTTTAACGGAATATAAATCGAATATTAGGATATCGATTGCATATTCTCGGTGAAATAGACGGGAAAGTACGAGGTAAGGGGCTATGAAGGCATTTACACATGCAAGAGTAATTGACGGCAGGGGCGGTTTTATTCCGGATGGGACAGTTGTGGTGGACGGCAGTACCATTGTGAATGTGGGGGCTGCGTCCGGGGTGGAGATTTTGGAGGGCACAGAGATCATTGACTGCGGTGGACGTACGCTGATGCCGGGACTGATGGATGCGCATACACATCTGGAGACAACCGCCTCCAATAATGTGATTAACGAAGTTGCTCAGTATAATCTTCCAACCCGCACGATGCGTTCTTACTGGAATGCGCTGGAGACGATCCGTGCCGGTATCACGACTGTGCGCGATGTGGCGGACATTGGTGACTGCGTGATCGCGGTCAGGAATGTAATCAATCAGAAACTGCTTCCCGGACCCAGGATTATCGCTTCGGGAAAGGCGATTAATCAGACGGGCGGCCATGCTTCCATGTCTACAGAGTATCAGTGGTCCAGACCGGATGCAGGTGGTTCCGGACACTGTGTAGACGGAGAAGCCGAATGCAGAAGGGCGATCCGTACGGAAGTAGCGGCAGGCGCGGACCTAATTAAGATTTATGTTACCTCCGGTTTGTACGATCCGTTCCTTGGTAAGCCCAGGGACGAGTTTTCCCAAAAGGAGATTGAGGCGCTGTGTGAGGAAGCCGCCAATTCGGGTAAAAAGGTAGCGGCTCACTGCCATACCGCGAAGTCGGCCAAATACTGTATCGAGAACGGCGTGGCTTCCATCGAACATGGAATGATGATTAATGAAGAGACTCTGGAGCTGATGAAAGCCCATGGAACATTCTGGGTGCCTACGACAATCGTTTACCAGATGATGGCAGATGGCGCAAAGTATGGTCTTGGCAGCTCAACGATTGAGAATTCGAGAAAGGCTCTGGTAAACCAGGAAAAGATGTTCCGCAAGGCTCTGGATATGGGAATTAAGATTGGCATCGGAACCGACTGCGGAGGTGTGCTGATTAACCATGGGGAGACTGCGAGAGAACTGGAGTGCTTAAACCGCTGGGGAATGACCGCCATGGATTGTATCCGGGCGGCAACTAGTGCGAATGCAGAACTGCTGGGTATTGATTCTATAACCGGTTCTGTTGAAGCGGGGAAGGAAGCGGATATTCTCATTGTAGACGGCGATCCTCTGGAGGACATCAGAATTTTACAGAACCAGGAAAAGATTCTCGTCGTTATGAGGGGCGGGGAATATTACAAGGATACGTTCAGCGGTCTGTGCTGATAATCCGGAGAGAATTGGGGTGACAAGGCAGTGGGATATGAGTACCTTCTGGAAATGAACCACATAGGAAAGGAATATTACGGAGTCCGGGTACTTAAGGATGTCAGTATCCGCCTGAAAAGAGGGCAGATATTAGCCCTGCTCGGTGAAAACGGGGCAGGCAAATCGACACTTATGAATATTCTTTTCGGAATGGACGTGATCCACTCTACCGGCGGCTTTACAGGAGACGTCCTCTTCGAAGGGAAGCCGGTGAAGATCATGAAACCCTCGGATGCTTCTGAGCTGGGAATTGGAATGGTTCATCAGGAATTTATGCTGATCGATGGGTATGAGATAGCAGAGAATATCCGCCTGAACCGGGAGATTACGAAGGGGAATCTGTTCAGCCGCATCATAAGCAGAAAGCTGGAGACGGTCGATAAGGTCTCAATGAGAGAGGATGCACGGAAGACGCTTAACTCTCTCGGACTCGAGGGGCTGAGTGAAACAGTAGCGGTAGAGAATGTGTCTGTCGGTTACAAGCAGTTTGTTGAGATCGCAAGAGAACTGAATAAAAAAAATATAAAGCTGGTCGTTCTGGATGAGCCGACAGCGGTGCTGACGGAAGGGGAGGCTAAACAGTTTCTGGACTGTGTGCGCGCAGTCGCGGATCAGGGGATCTCTTTTATCTTTATCAGCCACCGGCTGGATGAGGCTATACAGTATGCGGATACCGCAGTCGTACTGCGCAACGGAGAGCTCGTCAGCCAGTGCGATATGGAGGGCGTGACGGCGATTCAGCTGTCGGAGATGATGATTGGGCGAAAGGTGGAGCTGGTGACGAAGGAACCGAAACAGGAGTCCGAGTTACATAGCCCGGTTATTCTGTCCATGAAAAACTTTCATGTGGAGATGCCGGGAGAGCTGGTAAAAGGAATCGACCTGGAGGTGAGGGAAGGGGAAATTCTGGGAATCGGCGGTCTGGCGGGGCATGGGAAGGTAGGGATTGCCAATGGTATCATGGGGCTGTATCCCGCGTCGGGGGAGGTTCTGTACCGCGGAGAGACTCTTTCTATAGCGGATACGCTGTCAACCCTTAAGAAAAAGATTATGTTTGTATCGGAGGACCGGAGAGGCGTCGGTTTGAATCTGGACGCCTCCATAGAGATGAATACGGTAATCGCGGCTCTTCGGGTGAATCAGGAGTATTTGAGACACATCGGTTTTATGCGCTTTTATAATAAGAGGGCGGCGTCCGAATATGCAAAAAAGATGATTGAAGAGATCGATATCCGGTGTACCAGCAGCAGTCAGCCCTGCAAGCGGCTGAGCGGAGGAAACCAGCAGAAGGTATCGATTGCTAAGGCGCTGGCCATGAACCCGGAGGTGCTCTTTATCTCAGAGCCGACGAGAGGAATCGACATCGGGGCGAAGAAACTGATTCTTAATTATCTGGTGCAGCTAAACCGGGAACGCCATATGACAATCATTATGACTTCCTCGGAACTGGCTGAACTGCGTTCCGTCTGCGACCGCATTGCGATTGTCACCGAGGGAAAGCTGGCCGGCATCTTAAAGCCCAACGATGAAGAATACAAATTTGGCCTGCTTATGAGCAGTTCCGTCGAAGCTATGGAGGAACAGGGCAGGGCCAAAAAGGAAGAAAACGGAGTCAGAAAGGTACAGAAGGAGGTGAGGAATCATGCAGCAGATTAAGCGTCTGTACCAGGCAATCGGTTTTTCCAGATTTATCATCATGGTATTTCTGGCCGTCCTCGTTCTGCTTACATTTACACTGCATCTGGACAGTGGAACCATCGTTTCCGATGTGCTGGTCCGTATCGGACTTAACAGCTTCTTTGTCTTAGCTATGCTTCCTATGGTAGAGTGCGGTGTCGGCTTGAACTTTGCACTTCCGCTTGGAATTCTCTGCGGCCAGCTGGCCGGTGTACTTTCCGTGGAATGGGGAATTCAGGGGATGAAGGGAATTCTCGCGGCCTGTGTACTGGGGTCTGTATTTGCAACGGTTGTGGGCTTCTTATATGGTCTGCTCTTAAACCGGCTGCGCGGTTCTGAGATGATGGTGGGAACGTATATCAATTTTTCCATTGTCTCACTGATGTGTATGGGCTGGATGCTGTTTCCGTTCTTTACGGATCCGAGAATTAAATGGGCCATGGGAAATGGAGTGCGCAGCACGATTACCCTGGATGGATTTTACGATAAAGTATTAAACAATCTGCTGGCGTTTAAAATCGGAAATGTCACGATTCCTACGGGATTATTCCTTGTATTTGGACTGGGGTGTCTGGCATTCTGGGCATTTCAGAAGAGCAAAACCGGAGTTATGATGAAAGTCAGCGGTATGAATCCCATGTTCGGAAAGTCAATTGGAATCGATAATGACAGGATGCGGGTAATGGGTACCGTATTATCCACAATCTGCGGCGCCATAGGAATTGTGATCTACGCACAGGGAATCGGTATGTATCAGCTGTACACGGCGCCTCGCAACATGGCATTTCCGGCAATTGCGGCGATCCTGGTCGGAGGTGCGACCCTGAAGAAGGCCAATATCTGGCATGTAATCATCGGTGTTGTGCTTTACCAGGCGATCCTGACGATAGCACCGGTTGTCTCGGCACAGCTCATCGACGATGGAAGCAGCCTGTCTGAAATTGCGAGAGTCATTATCTGTAACGGAGTTATCCTTTACGCATTGACAAAGATCGATGGGAGGAAAATCTGATGAAAGCAAGAGTACGAAATGTATTGAGTGGGAATGCCGTGACGCTGTTGTTCGTCATTTTATGTATTGGAAGCATTCTCTGCTCCGGCCAGCCTCTCGGCTATATTGTGAAAGAGACAGTGGCCCGTATTTCGAGGAATGCGGTTTTAATTTTATCTCTGATTTTACCTGTCCTCTGCGGAATGGGACTGAACTTCAGTATTGTAGTGGGAGCGATGGCGGGGGAGATCGCTCTGGTGATGATCACCCACTGGAATATCGGCGGTGCGCCGGGCATGCTACTCGCGGCAGTGATTGCCATTGTTCTGGGCGGTCTGTTTGGACTGGCAGTCGGAAAACTGATGAACCGGGCTGTTGGCCAGGAGATGATTACGGGTATTATCCTGGGATATTTTTCAATCGGTCTGTTTGATCTGACTTTTTTGATCCTGCTGGGCCGTGTGATCCCGTTTCAGGATGCGGAGCTGATGCTGTCCAACGGAGTGGGCCTTAAAAACACCATTGCATTTCATGACGATGTCAAGAATTATTTGGATCATATCTGGCGTATAACGCTGGATTGGTCTCTGGTGTACGCGGCGCTTGCGGCAGTGGCAGTGTTTGCAGTCCTGGCACTGCGTAAGAAAAAGAGATGCGGCGGTACTCTTTTGGAAGCTGTAGAAGGCTGCCGTAAGTCTGCGGCGGCAGCGGTTGTGCTTACGGTATCTGCCGCGCTGGTATGGCTGATTCCGCCTCTTCATTCGGCGTGTGCAGCAACGCAGATTCCCATGGTTGTGGGAATGATCATTGCTCTGCTCTGTCTGCTAACCGCATTTATATCCAGGACAAAGATCGGACAGGATATCCGGACGACGGGGCAGAACATGGATGTTGCCATTGTCTCCGGAATCAATGTAGGACGCTGCCGTCTGTTTTCCATTACATTTTCTACGATTATAGCAGCCCTTGGTCAGGTAATTTATTTACAGAACATGGGCAACATGAATACATTCAGCAGCCATGAGCAGGTCGGACAGTATGCGATTGCCGCGCTTTTGGTTGGCGGTGCATCCATTAAAAAGGCCAGCATTGGCCATGTGTTTCTGGGAGCAGCATTGTTTCATATCCTGTTCTTTACCTCGCCGCTTGCAGGGAATCAGCTGTTTGGCGACGCACAGATCGGAGAGTATTTCCGCGTGTTTGTAGGTTATGCGGTTATCACGATCTCTTTGGTGCTGTATGGTTTGAAGCAGGCTGCAGAGAAACGCTCTAAAGAAGAAAATTAATAAAAATAATAGAAGGAATCAACATTAAGGAGGAAGATTATGTTTAAAAAAGTGATGTCAACTGTACTGGCACTTTCAATGATCCTGGGGCTGACTGCATGCGGAAGTACAGTAGGCAGCGGAACACCCGAGACGACAACTACGGCAGAGGCCGCGAAGGCGACAACGGACGAAACTCTGGAAAAGACGGCGGAGGCGGCAGAAAACGCCGGTTATAAGATTGGAATTATGACCACCACCGTATCCCAGGCAGAAGAGGAGTACCGGGTTGCAGAGGAACTGGTGGCAGAATATCCGGACACGGTTGTCCATGTGACGTTTCCGGATAACTTTGCAACAGAGATGGAGACAACCATTTCCACCGCATTATCCCTGGCATCTGATCCGGATATGAAGGCGATTATCTTTACCCAGTCTGTAAGCGGAACAGCGGCAGCGATTGATAAGATCCGTGAAGTCCGCGATGATATATTTATATGGGCTGGGCTTCCGATGGACGATAATGATGTGATTGCGCAGGCGGCAGATGTTGTATTTAACACAGACTTTTCGACCGCTGGTGTTCAGGACGCGGAAATTCTTAACGAACTCGGCGTGAAAACCGTTCTGCACTATTCCTTCCCACGCCACCTGGCGATTGCGACGAAACTGGCGTATCATGACAATTTAAAGGCGAAGTGCGAAGAACTGGGAATTACTTTCGTGGACGTAACGACACCGGATCCGACATCGGATGCGGGTACAACAGGCACACAGCAGTTTGTTCTGGAGGACGTGCCGAAAAAGCTGGATGAGTACGGTGAGATGACCGCATTCTATGGAACGAACCTCTCTCAGACAGAGCCGATTATCAAGACACTGGCAGATCGCCAGGAAGGATATTATCTGATTATAAAGGATCCGTCCCCTACATTCTATGCCAATCCTCTGGGAATCGAGATACCGGAAGAGTATGCGGGTGATTACGATTATCTGAACAAGCAGATCGTGGAAAAAGCGGCGGAGAAGAACATGACAGGTCACTTTACTGGCTGGCCGCTGTCTGTTACGAATATGTCCTTAAGAGGAGGTGTTCAGTACTGCATGGAATACCTGGACGGAAAGACCAATGGAAAGGTCGATATCGATGCCCTTCAGACTATTTTGACCGATCTTGCAGGCGAGGGAGCGAGCGTTACCCTGTATGAAAACTATGAAAATTATTTTGCAGTAACGGCACCGAACATGACCTATTAACAGTAAATTACATAGGAAAGGGAGTTGGAATCTAATGGAGCGGAAATTTGGATTCATTGGCGGCGGCAATATGTGCAGGGCGATCATCGAAGGAATGCTGAAAGCGGGAATTACAGAACCCGGAGATATCCTGGTGTCGGATAAAAACCATAGGGGCCTGGAAGCTTTGAAGGCGGAATACGGGATTGGAATAACCGATGAGAACTGTAAAACGGCAGCCTTCGCAGACATTCTGATTCTGGCAGTAAAGCCGAATGTCTGCCCGGCGGTAATTGCAGAGATCAGGGAAACGATTCGCCGTGAAAGTGTGGTCGTATCCATTGCAGCCGGATTATCCCTCCCTGTCCTGATGAAGTACTTGAAATGTGACATTCCGGTCATTCGTGTTATGCCAAATACACCAGCCATGGTGGGAGAAGGGATGGCGGCTGTCTGTTCAAATGGTCTGGTGTCCCGGGCACAGATGGAAGACGTGCTGGCGGTGTTCCGAAGCTTTGGCCGTGCGGAGGAGGTGGCGGAGAGCCTGTTTGATGTTGTCACGGCGGTTTCAGGTTCCTCTCCCGCCTATGTCTATCTTTTTATTGAGGCGATGGCGGATGCCGCGGTGGCAGGAGGTATGCCGCGGGGGCAGGCTTATACCTTCTGTGCCCAGGCGGTGACGGGCAGTGCCAGGATGGTTCTGGAGACAGGAAAGCATCCGGGAGAGCTGAAGGATATGGTATGCAGTCCGGGAGGAACAACGATTGACGCGGTTATGGAACTGGAAGAGCGGGGGATGCGCAGCGCGGTGCAGAATGCGGTAACAGTCTGTATGCGCAAGTCAAAATCTATGGGAAAGCAGCAGGAAGATGCCGTATGAGAATAGCTGTGTTAGGAGCAGGCGCCATGGGGCTGTTGTTCGGCGGTCTGCTCAGCAGGAGAAACGAAGTATGTATTTATGGACATCATGCGGAGAAAACGGATGATTTAAAGAAGAACGGAGTCCTGATTCGTGAAAAAGACGGGGCGGAAAATCATTTCTTTCCGCAGGCGGCTGTATCGGGGGAAAGCTTGGGGGAGACGCCCGATGTGGTTATGCTTTTTACTAAATCACTGGTATCCAGAGAGGTTCTGGAGCAGAACCGTGGACTGTTCGGTCCGGATACGCTTCTTTTGACACTTCAGAATGGATGCGGGCATGAGGAACTGCTGAAAGAATTTGTGGACGAATCACGTGTGGTCATCGGAACGACACGCCATAACAGCGTTTTAACAGGAAATACATCGGTTCTCCACGGAGGCGGAGGGGCTACCTGTATTGGCTTCGTACATGGCAGGAATACTTCGGTATATGCACTGGGGGAAGAAATGTCAGCGTGCGGTATAGAGACCAGTGTATCCGAAGAAATCCGGCGCCTGATCTGGGACAAGCTGTTTGTGAACACTTCTGTAAGTGTTGTATCCGGAATTTTACAGGTGCCCCAGGGCTATTTACTGGACAATGCCCATGCATGGAGCCTGGTAGAACGGCTGACAAGGGAGGCGATAGAAACAGCACGGGCAGAAGGCATTGTCTTTGAACCGGAGAAGGTGCTGGAAGGTCTCCGCAGTCTGTTGGAAGGAGCCAGGCAGGGATATCCCTCCATATACGCTGATCTTCGTGATGGAAAAAAGACGGAGGTAGAGGCCATCAGCGGTTCGGTAGTACGCTCCGGTCATAAAAACGGAGTCCCTGTTCCTTCTCATGAAATGGTCGTGGAGCTGGTTCATGCGATGGAGGGGAAAACGAATCAGACTGTTTAAAAAATAAGAAAGAGGAATGCTGCAGGGCAGATCATTGCGGATCGGTCCTGCAGCATTTTTCTTGTTTATGGTAATAAACTGATTATATGACTAGTCAACCATTCATATATTGCTTATTTATACGTGCTCAAAATCAAAGAAATATAACCAAAAACAAAGAAAATCACGGATTAGCAGCGCGATAATTTTATGGACGGGGTAAAAATGCATAAAATGAATATTAAAATAAATAAATATCTATCACAACACACAAAGATACATCGCAATTTATGCTGTGTAAAAAGCAAGATATGTAGAGAAAATCTCCTTTTGTATATGGTAGAATGAATCCATCAAAAACGTCGCAGGCTTAGAGCGAATGAGCCTGCGAACCATGATCAAAGGAGGATTTACAATGAAAAAAATGATCGCTGGGTTATTGTGCGGCTGTATGATCGCGGCTTCCTTAACGGGCTGTGGAAAAGCGCCTGCTTCCGATGGTGGTGCGACAGAAAAGGCTGCCAGTGAGGAGACAGAAAAAGCAGCAGATAAAAACGAAGCTTCTTCCGATTCCAAGGTAATTAATGTCTGGTCGTTTACCGATGAAGTACCTAAGATGATTGAAAAGTACAAAGAACTGCACCCGGATTTTGATTATGAGATTAAAACAACGATTATTGCAACTACCGATGGCGCGTACCAGCCGGCTCTGGATCAGGCGCTGGCAGCAGGCGGCAGCGATGCGCCGGATATCTACTGTGCGGAAGCTGCATTTGTTCTGAAATATACGCAGGGTGATGCCAGCCGTTACGCCGCACCATATGAAGATCTGGGAATTGACGCGGACGGTAAGATCAAATCCTCTGAGATCGCACAGTATGCGGTCGATATCGGAACGAATCCTGACGGTAAAGTGGTGGCGCTGGGCTACCAGGCAACCGGCGGAGCGTTTATCTATCGTCGTTCCATTGCCAAGGATACCTGGGGAACTGACGATCCGAAGGAAATTGGTGCAAAGCTTGGCGCAGGCACCAACGACTGGACACAATTCTTTAACGCGGCAGAAGAGTTAAAGGGCAAGGGCTACGGCATTGTATCCGGCGACGGAGATATCTGGCACGCAGTGGAAAACAGCTCGGACAAAGGCTGGATTGTGGACGGTAAATTAAACATCGATCCAAAACGAGAGGCTTTCCTGGATTTATCCAAACAGTTAAAGGACAACGGCTATCACAATGACACGCAGGACTGGCAGGATGCATGGTTTGCCGATATGAAGGGAGAAGGCGCTAAACCGATTCTCGGCTTCTTCGGACCGGCCTGGCTGATCAACTACACCATGGCGCCAAACTGCGGCGGAACTGCAGTTGGCGAAGGAACATTTGGTGACTGGGCTGTCTGTGATTCCCCAATCGGCTTTTTCTGGGGCGGCACCTGGGTACTGGCTAATAAGGATACCAAAGTAAAAGACGCGGTTGCGGATATCATTGACTGGATCACTCTGGATGACGCAGAAGACAGTCTTCAGTATATGTGGGCAAATGGAACCATGAATGACGCAGGTACGAAGGATGCGGTTGCTTCCGGTGCGGTTATGAGCAAATCGGACGGCTCCGTAGATTTCTTAGGCGGTCAGAATATGTTTGATGTCTTCGTTCCGGCCAACAAGTACGCCAATGGTACAAACTTAACCCAGTACGATGAGACCATCAACAACTACTGGCGCGGCCAGGTGCGTGAATACACTGCCGGTAATAAGAGCAGAGAGCAGGCGCTCACGGACTTTAAACAGCAGGTAGCCGATAATCTTGACATCATCGTGGAGTAAGTACCAGAGACAGAACATCAGCAAGGGGAGGACGGCAGTTTCTGTCCTCCCCCATTTTACAGGGAGGTTATAACTATGAAACGCAAACGATTGAGATATGCGAAATGGGGATACATATTCTGTGCTCCGTTTGTACTTGGATTTCTGATCTTTTCCCTGTATCCCATTATCTTTACCGGGGTGATCGGGTTTACGGATTTTAAGGGAATGGGCGCCGTGGATTTTAATTTCCTGGAGGACCCGTTTCAGAACTTTAAAACAGTGCTTTCCAATCCGTCATTTAAGAAGGCGTTCAGCAACACCATCCATATATGGCTGTTCAACTTCGTTCCCCAGATTGGTCTGGCGCTCCTGCTGACTGCGTGGTTTACCGACAAGCGGTATCATATTAAGGGGGAAGGGTTGTTTAAGGTGCTGTTTTACATGCCGAATATCATCACGGCTGCAACTATCGCAATCCTGTTTAATGCTCTGCTGGGATATCCTATGGGACCGGTCAACGATATTTTTATGCGCCTGGGAATTTCAAAGGAGCCCATCAACTTTCTGGTTGACAAGTCGGTGGCCCGCGGAACGGTGGAATTTATCCAGTTCTGGATGTGGTATGGCTACACGATGATTATTCTGATCTCCGGCGTCATGGGAATCAATCCGGAGCTTTTTGAATCCGCAGAGGTGGATGGAGCAAACCGGATTCAGACATTTTTTTATATTACCATTCCGAATTTAAAGACCATTCTGCTGTTCACGCTGGTTACCAGCTTAATCGGCGGTCTGCAGATGTTCGATATTCCGAAACTGTTTTTAATGGGCGGGCCGGATAATGCCACGCTTACTACCAGTGTCTTTATCTATAATCAGGCGTTCAGCGGCAGTTACATGTACAACCGCGCCGCCGCAGCCAGCATGATTATGTTTGTAATCATCTGCGCAGCTTCAGCTGTCCTGTTTTTCCTGATGCGGGATAAGGATGAGGTGCTTCTGAATAAGCAGATGCGCAGACAGGAGCGGGAATACAGAAAAGCGTTAAAAGAAGGGAGGAAAAGCTGATGAAATATAAGAAGCGTACTTCGACTGCGTTAAAAATCGTCATTTACGTTGTCTGCATCTGCCTTGCCATACTGAGCATCCTTCCTTTCTGGATCATGATCGTCAATGCTACGCGTTCTACGACACAGATCCAGCAGCATGCCATCTCGATGATTCCTTCCGGCTATATGATGCGCAACCTGTCCATTCTGCTGGGCAAGAGCTTCAACCCGATGGTGGGATTTATGAACTCGCTGATCATCTCGGCATTTTCTACGGGCTGCGCAGTGTATTTTTCCACCATGACTGCCTACGGGCTGGTGGTGTATGACTGGCGTCTGCGCAGACCATTTTTCAGCTTTATCATGGCGGTTATGATGATTCCGGCCCAGGTGACGATGATCGGTTTTTACCAGATGGTATACCGGATCCACATGACAAATCAGCTGTCAATGCTGATTCTGCCCGCAATCGCTTCCCCGGCTATGGTATTTTTTATGAGGCAGTATATGCTGCCGTCGCTGTCCCTGGAAATCGTGCAGGCGGCCCGGATCGACGGGGCGGGAGAGTTCTACATCTTTAATAAGATCGCCATGCCGATCATGAAACCGGCGATTGCCACACAGGCCATATTCAGCTTTGTATCCAGCTGGAACAATTTGTTCACACCGCTGGTGCTCCTCACGAACAAAGACAAATACACAATGCCGATTATGGTAAGCCTTCTTCGGGGCGATATTTACAAGACGGAATATGGCTCTGTCTATCTGGGCCTGGCCCTTACGGTGCTTCCGCTGATCATCGTGTATTTACTCCTGTCAAAATACATCATTGCCGGCGTCGCCCTGGGCGGAGTGAAGGGATAAGGCAGTGACTAAATGACCGGGGATAAAAGCGCGGGCCAGAGCGTGTCTGAAGACACGCTCTAGAAGACCGGAACATTCCCTGGCACGTCCTCGATGAATTTCGTGCGGTATTCACTGGGACTGTAATTCGTATACTTCTTAAAGCATCGTGTAAATGACGTTGAGTTGTTAAATCCCGTCTGAAATGCGATAGACGTGATCGAGGCGCCGGTCGTCAGGAGCGTCTGGGCCGCCTGGATCCGTTTGCGGCTTAAATAGTCGTAAAAGGTTGAGTTCGTGTGCTGTTTGAACAGCCTGGTGAAGTGATATTTAGAAAACCCTGTATAATCGGCCATCTTCTCCAGCGTCAGCTGTTCGCCGTAGTGATCGTTGATGTAGGCCAGCAAGCTGTTGAATTTCTGGTAATAATCGTAACTCTTCTCGGCGGTATTATCTGTGCCGGCGAAAAGTGTGTCGTAATGTTCCCGGCCGATCGTGGTCAGAATATCGATTAAATTGGCATAAATCGAGTATTCCCGAAAGGTGACGCCGGGAGAGAAATAGAGATTGCTGATCTCCATAAGCCTGGAATAGATATGTTCGTAGATTCCCGTGTTCGTCCGTTTCGTCAGAAGGCAGGGGTCCAGCAGCACCGGCTCTAAGGCGCTGTAATCGTGGAAACTGGTCAAAGGGTCCATGTTGAACATAAAAAAGAAGCGCTCGCCCCAGTCCGGCTTTATGATCTCATGAAGAGTGAGCCCGGGAATAAAGAGGATATCGCCCGGCTCTAAATGGTACGTATTGTTGTTTACGATGATGGTGTATACGTTCTCGATCGGAACGAGAATCTCGATGGCACTGTGCTGGTGCAGGGCATACCCCTCATTCTGGACATTGTGCCAGATGCGGATATTGGAATTTAAGTAGTAATCTACTTTTTCCACGTATCCTTCCAACTCCCTGCCGTGGTATTCATCCGGCAGTGTATAGTTTAAACGGCTCATACTGCGTCCTCCTTTCACTGGAAACGGTGAAATCATGATGCAATTATACCGCAGCCATGCAGGCTTGAAAAGAAAAATATGGTATAGCTTTACCAGGATAAGAATTTTGAATAAAGATAATTTGGAGGAACCTATGGACAGACAGAAAGCAAGGCAGAAAGCAGTGGAACTGGTGGAACAGATGACGGTGGAGGAGATGGCCTCCCAGATGCGCTACGACGCGCCCGCGATACCGAGGCTGCAGATATCGGCCTACAACTGGTGGAACGAGGGGCTGCACGGCGTGGCAAGAGGCGGTACCGCTACCGTGTTTCCACAGGCAATAGGGCTGGCGGCCATGTTTGACGAGGAGACGATTCGCAGTGTGGCAGATGTCGTATCGACGGAAGGCAGGGCAAAATACAATGAATTTCAGAAGGAAGGCGACACGGACATCTATAAGGGACTGACCTACTGGACTCCGAATGTGAATATTTTCCGGGATCCCAGATGGGGCAGAGGCCATGAGACCTACGGAGAGGACCCGTATCTGACTTCCCGCCTTGGCGTTGCTTTCGTAAAGGGCCTTCAGGGAGAGGGGGAACACTTAAAGACAGCCGCCTGTGCGAAGCATTTTGCCGTGCATTCCGGGCCGGAGGCGGTTCGCCATGAATTTAACGCCACCACAACGAAACGGGATTTATGGGAAACGTATCTGCCCGCATTTGAGGCCTGTGTGCAGGAAGGCGGCGTGGAATCCGTTATGGGAGCCTACAACTGCTATGAGGGAGAGCCGTGCTGTGCCAGTACACTGCTGATTGAGGAGATTCTCCGTGGAAAATGGGGCTTTGAGGGCCATTTCGTATCGGACTGCTGGGCTATCCGTGACTTCCACCAGAGCCACATGGTGACGGACAATGCAGAGGAATCGGCTGCTCTGGCAGTCTCAAAGGGCTGTGATTTAAACTGTGGAAATACGTACCTATACGTACTGAAGGCGTATGAGAAAGGGATGATTACGGAGGCGGAGATTAAACAGGCCGTTATAAGACTGTTTACGACCCGGTACCTGCTGGGCATGGGCGAGACGACAGAATACGATGAAATTCCGTACGAGACAGTGGAATGTGAAGAGCACCGCAGGCTGGCAGTGGAGGCGGCTGAGAAGAGCATGGTATTACTGAAAAATGACGGAATACTGCCTCTGAATCCAAATTCTGTAAAAAAGATCGCGGTGATCGGTCCCAACGCGGACAGCCGGATTGCGCTGATCGGAAATTACCACGGAACCTCGTCCCACTATACGACGATCCTGGAAGGAATTCAGAATGAAGCGGCGGAGGGAACCACGGTGCTGTACGCCCAGGGCTGCCATCTCTTTGAGGACCGGGTGGAACATTTAGGACTTCCGGGAGACCGGCTGTCGGAGGCGAGAATCGCCGCGAGGCACAGCGATGTGGTGATTCTCTGCGTCGGGCTGGACGAAACGCTGGAGGGCGAGGAGGGCGATACCGGCAACAGCTATTCCTCCGGGGACAAAGAGGGACTGGAGCTTCCGGCCTCTCAGCGCAGGCTGATGGAAGAAGTTCTGGCCCAGGACAAACCGGTGATCGTCTGCAATATGACGGGAAGCGCCATCGACTTATCGCTGGCCCAGGAAAAGGCCAAAGCGGTGATTCAGGCCTGGTATCCGGGAGCGGAAGGCGGCACGGCGTTTGCACGTCTGATCTTCGGCAAGAGCGCTCCGGGAGGAAAACTTCCTGTGACTTTTTATAAGGACTTATCCGCTTTGCCGGCGTTTGAGGATTATTCCATGGAGGGCAGAACGTACCGTTACATCCGGGAAGAGCCGCTGTATCCGTTTGGTTTTGGATTAACCTACGGGAAGACGGAGCTGTCAGACGGAGCGGTGGACGGAAAGAAAGCGTATGTCACAGCGCGTAACACCGGAGACCGGCGTGCGTGTGAGGTGATCGAAGTCTATGTCAATCCCGTGGATTCGCCGGACCGGGCAGAGCACTGGAGTCTGTGCGGTTTTCAGCGGGTAGATCTGGAACCGGGAGAAGAAAAGCGGGTGGAGCTGGATCTGGGAGCCCATACGTATGAGTGCGTAAACGCCGAAGGCGAATATGTGGAAAATGCGTCAGTCTATGAATTCAGTATCGGAACGAGCCAGCCGGATGCCAGGAGCAGACAGTTAGGAGCGGCGGAGCCGGTTACTGTGGTCTGCCGAAGCGGGGAGTAAGACGGGGGATTTGTGAGGAAAGATACGCGGACTTTTGCATAGGGTATCAGGGAAAAGGGAGAGCGGGCCGCTCTCCCTTTTCCGGCCAGGCTGTGAATAAGTCCGCTGTGTACTGGCTCCACGCCTCCGTTTCCTCGATACTCTACGTAAAAGTCCGCGTATCCTCAACCACAAAACCTGTGTGATTTCTGCATCTTATTCTGTCACAAGCTGATCCAGGGATTTAAATGTATATCCCATCTCTTCCCATTTTGTCAGAAGTTCATCAAGAATCTGGGCGTTGGTGCTGGAGGTGCTGTGGAGGAGGACGACGGCGCCGGGGTGGATGCGTCCCAGAAGTTTTTTGAAGGCTTCCTCTTTGGACGGCTGTTTATCCTGGTACCAGTCTACATAGGCGAGGCTCCAGAAAAATGTGCTGTATCCCATGTCTTTTGCCATCTGCAAATTGGTTTCACTGTATTTTCCCTGGGGCGGACGATAGTATTTTTTCATGGTCTGCCCGGTGGTCTCAGTAAACAGCTTCTCTAAATCTCCCAGCTCTTTCTCAAACGCTTCCTTGGATGATATTTTTGACATATCGGGGTGGTGGTACGTGTGATTGCCTACGATATGGCCTTCCGCCACCATACGCTTCACGAGATCCGGTGCGGTCTCTATGTAGTTTCCAACCACAAAAAAGGTGGCCGGTGCATTGTGCTTCTTTAACGCGTCCAGAATCGCAGGGGTGTTGCCGTTCTCGTAGCCTGCGTCAAACGTTAAATAGAGCACTTTTTCTGGCGTGTTTTCTGCATAGTATGCGTTGAATTTCTTTAGGTAATCGGCGGTAGCATTGGCCACCGGGGGCTGCCCCTCCTGCTGGAAGCTTAAGCCCCAGTTCCCATCAGCCGCCGTTTCTACCGCCTGTTTTCCATCCGTCATCATGGCGCCGAATCGGCCGGCCATAAAAGCCAGGGCAAATAAAAGCAGCACCTTTACCAGACGGAAGAGTTGTTTTTTCTTATCCATAGCATCACCTGAGTCCGTTTGGTTTAATATATTGGGGAATAGTCTGTCTCTATTCGCATATTAAGGTTTTATTTCTGCGGCGGAACGAAAACTCCGAAATTCCGGCTAAAGCTATTGACGAAAGCAGTTTTAATAATTCTGTAAGTTTATCCTGGTTGACAGATGTGTGATGGGATGATATAGTGTATATATAAACTATATACAATAATTACAATGAATGCGGGATGCGGATAACAGATTTGGAGGTGGTGCAGTGAATATCATCATCAGCAATTCCAGCGGTAAACCAATATATGAGCAGATCACATCTCAGATAAAGAATCTGATTATCAGCGGCCATCTGAAGGCGGGGGACGCCCTGCCCAGTATGAGAACTCTGGCTAAGGATCTGCGGATCAGCGTTATTACGACGAAGAGGGCGTATAACGATCTGGAGCAGGAAGGGTTTATAGAGACGATAACCGGAAAAGGCAGCTTCGTGGCGGCAAGAAACACAGAGGTGATCCGGGAAGGAAACTTAAGGATCGCGGAAGAGTATTTGACGAAGGCCGTGGACATTGCCAGGAGAAGCGGCATTTCCTGTGAAGAACTGTGCGATGTATTAAAGATGCTCTATGACGGAGAGTGAGGGAATAATTATGGAATATGCGGTCAGAATACAAAATTTAAGCAAGCAGTATCCGGATTTTTCATTAAATAACATCAGCCTGGATATTCCCAAGGGAAGCATAATGGGGCTGATTGGGGAAAACGGATCCGGAAAATCCACCACAATCAAGGCCATGCTGGATATTGTGAAGCGTGACACAGGTGAAGTCGAGATTCTGGGCATGGATATCAGAGAGCGGGAGCAGGACATTAAAGAGGAGATCGGCGCGGTCTTCAGTGAAAGCCAGTTCCATGAATTCCTCAACGCCGTTCAGATATCGGGAATTATGAAAAGAATCTATAAAAACTGGGATGAGGAGCTGTTTTCCTCCTATCTTTCCAGATTCGCTCTTCCGGAGAAGAAAAAGGTTAAGGAATATTCAAGAGGAATGACCATGAAGCTGGCGATCGCGGCTGCTCTGAGCCATCATCCGAAGCTTTTGATTCTGGATGAGGCGACCAGCGGATTAGACCCGGTGGCACGGGATGAGATTCTCGATCTATTCTTTGAATTTATTGAGGATGGAGAACATTCCGTGCTGATTGCCTCCCACATAACGAGTGACCTCGACAAGGTTGCGGATTATATTACAATGATCCACAATGGAAGCATCCTGTTCTCCGAGGAGAAAGATCAGCTTCTGGAGGATATGGGAATTCTGCGATGCGGGGAAGAAGCGTTAGCCGGGCTGTCTGGTGTCCGCATCGTGGGCGTCAGGCGGAATCCTTATGGAGTGGAAGCACTGATTCATGGGAGAGATATTGTGAAAAGAAGATATCCGGAGCTTGTGGTAGACCGGACGAACATCGAGGAAATCATGCTGTATTCTGTGAGGAGGGATAGAAAATGACAGGATTACTGATCAAAGATTTGTATATCATGCGCCAGAGTATTAAGTCAATGCTGTTTATCCTTGTGGTGTGGTCAGTCGTTTTTCTGGGAGGTAAAAAGACGGGAATGTTCCTGATTCCCATGTTTATCATGATAGCTGGAATGAATGTACTGAATCTGTTTTCCTACGACAGGCAGACAAAGTGGGAGACGTATGCTCTGACTATGCCGATTCCGCGCTGGAAGATGGTACTGGAGAAGTATCTTTACTCGGTCTGCATTGCAGCTTTCTTTGGGATTATAGCAGTGGCGGCTGTGGCCGCCGCGACAGCCATAAAAGGCATGGTAATGGGACCGGAATTTCTGTTTGAGCTGCTGATTAACTGGCTGACCGGCGTTGCCCTGGCATTCTTTTATAATTCGATCTCCATCCCGCTCACGTACTGGCTGGGTGTGGAGAAGGCCAGAATGATTCCCAGCGTTTTAATTGGAGTGGCAGTCTTTTTGATCGTAGCGCTTGCGTCGGCGTATGGGGATGATATTGCTGTAAGTGACAGCACAGTGACTTTCGTCATCATCGCGGGAGCTCTGGGAACCGTTGTGATGATGGTGCTCTCGTACTTTATCAGCGTGTCGGTCTATAATAAAAAGGAGTTTTGAGTTGACTCCATCCCCATATGGTTTCTGTTTTCGGAACCATGAAAATCACTGCCGGCAGTCGTAAACAGTCCGTATTCAGCGGCGAGTCGGTTTAAAAAGCTTTTTTCAGAGTCGGAGAATGCGGGATATTCAGTTTCTATGCCGTCGATTCCCAGGAGCGCCAGCTCCTTCAGCAGGATGGACACCTCCTGTGCATGGAGGGACTGTTTCTGAAAATGGTGGTAGCAGTTATAGGGATGGGCCCAGACTGCTTTTCCTCCCGCGTGGTGGAGGGCTGCGATGCCGTCTTCCACGGTGATATTGGCCTCTGTCAGGGCTTTCGCATAGGAATCGATCAGCCCCGCGGCCTCCGCGCTGACCGCAGGGTAAGCTGCCCTGACGTGAGCCATCACATCTCGAAGCTGAAGGACATTTCCGCAGCTCATGGGGACATCCGGGATACGGATTGGATATCCTGACGCGGTTACAGCCTCTGCCAGCTCCTGGTAGACGGCTTCTGTCCGCTCTTTCCGGGCGGAGAGCAGCGCGCACAGCATCGGATCGGTCTCATCGAACCCGTAACCAAGCAGGTGAATAGACTGGGAAATGGGGAGAATTCCCCAGAGATGTTCCGCACACGTAATTTCCGTGCCGGTAACGTAGCGGATACGGCCCAGGCAGCGCTGTCTGGCTCTGCCGATGCCCGATAGTGTGTCATGATCCGTGATCGCCATGGCGAGAATTCCGCAGTTTACTGCCATGTCAACGACAGCTTCCACTTCGCAGATTCCGTCTGAACACAGCGTATGCATATGATAATCAACTTTCATAAAGCCTCCTGAAATAAAACAAATTCTCTGGTCTATGACGATGAATCCCCCCACCTGTAAAGATGGAGGGATTTTTTTCATAAATGTAACGGGTCTTCTTTTACTCGATTGTCGTACCGGCCTTGCCTGCCAGACTCGCCTTCGCCTTGGAAAGAGAGGTGATGATGGCGCTGCGTCCCTTGCCGTGCGTGACGAAGTCCACGGACGCCTCGATCTTCGGCAGCATGGAGGCAAATTCAAACTGTCCTTCATTGATATAGCTCTCAGCCTCTTCGATGCTCATGTGTGAGATCGGACGTTCATCCGGCGTGCCGTAATTAATGGTGACGTTGTCGACACTGGTCAAGATCATGAGGACATCGGCGTCGATCTCTTTGGCTAAAAGTCCCGCCGCCCTGTCTTTTTCAATGACCGCGCTGGCGCCCTTTAAGTTATAGCCCTGTTCCATAACCGGAATTCCGCCGCCGCCGCAGGCGATGACGATCTGATCCGCATCCATGACAGCCTTGATCACGTCGATCTCCACGATAGAAACCGGCTTCGGTGACGCGATCACTCGGCGGAATCCCTTTCCGGGGATTTCTTCCACGTAATTTCCCTTTTCTTCCTCTTCCTTTGCCTCTCCGGCTGTCATGAAGCGGCCGACCGGCTTCATGGGTGTATAGAAGGAGTTGTCGTATGGATCTACCATCATCTGGGTGAGGATTGTGGCTACTGGTTTATAGATACCGCGTTTTACCAGTTCTGCGCGGATTCCATTCTGTAAATCATATCCGATATATCCCTGGCTCATGGCTGAGCAGACGGACATGGGAGCAGAGGTATAACCGTCATGCTGTTTTCCGAATTCATTCATAGCCGTGTGAATCATTCCGACCTGCGGAGCGTTGCTGTGCGTTAAAGCAACCTGCCATCCGGCCTGGATAAAATCCGCGATTACTTTCGCCGTTTCAGTCACCGCTTCTTTCTGTTCCGGAAGATTTGTTCCCAGGGCATTGTGACCCAATGCCATAACAATACGTTTCTTTGCCATATCAGTTACCTCTCAGTTCGATGTAATTTAATCAAAAAAGTATAAGGATATTATATTATCTGGACACAGAAAAAGCAACCAGTTCTTATTTTCGCACAGGATTTGAGCCGGGCTGCATCACTGTTTACAGCCCGGGAGTTTGACACCCCCAATCTAAAAAAAACACCGCTAAGCCGCTACTGGCTTATATTTTTTTGTCAAATTTTTTGTTTTTATATATAGGCT
>NZ_QJKD01000026.1 GCF_003201875.1 Hungatella effluvii | reverse complement strand
CATTCGTATAGGATTTGGTAATGTAAAAGGATTCTGAGTTTTTTGATCTGGATGTAGTAACCCGCATAAATAATCACCTCAACACCATTATAGCATATATCACTAAATATTACTATATTTTAAAGCAAAAAAGTTGACAAAAAAATAAGCCTGCAATAAGGCTTTGCAGCACTTTTTGATTGATTGATGTGTCAAACGCCCGAATATAAATTATCACCAAATTTCCCGTTCCGGTTCCAATGGCTGCAATTTTCCCGATTGCCTTCCCTTCCTACTCCTGTTATACTCTTCTTTAGACTATTTTTTCCGGAGGATACCGTATGACAACCGATTTAACCGTGGGACTTCCACGAAAAACCCTGTGGCGTTTCCTGCTGCCGATGCTGGTAAGCGTCATGTTTCAGCAGTTTTACAATATCGCGGACAGCATGATCGCCGGACGCTTCGCCGGTGAAGACGCGCTGGCTGCTGTTGGCGCCTCCTATCCGATCACGGTTATCTTCATGGCCTTCGCCACCGGAAGCAATTTAGGCGCATCGGTGGTCGTATCCCGCCTCTTCGGCGCCAGGGACTTCCGCAGAATGAAGACAGCCATTCATACGGCCTTCATTTCCTGCGTCGCTTTAAGCCTCTTTCTGACCGCCTACGGGATCATCTTCTGCGCTCCCATGATGAGATGGATCAAGACGCCTGACAACGTCTTCTCCGACGGCGCCCTGTATCTGCGCATCTACACCTTCGGACTGCTGTTCCTGATCCTTTATAACGTCAGCACCGGAATTTTCACTGCATTTGGAGACTCAAAAACGCCCCTTTGGTTCTTAATCGGCTCCTCTCTGGGCAATATCGTGCTCGACATCTGGTTCGTAGCCGGCTTTCACATGGGCGTCGCCGGTGTCGCGTGGGCCACGTTTCTCGCTCAGGGCGTCTCCTGTATTCTGGCTGTGGTGACCCTCGGTTCACGCCTGAAAAATATGGCCGGAACCGAAAAAGCCGCCATGTTTGACTGGGGACTGTTTAAGCAGATCGCGGCAATCGCAGTCCCCAGCATTATGCAGCAGAGCGTGCTTTCCGTGGGAAATCTGTTCGTCCAGGTCATCGTCAACCACTATGGCTCCGCCGTCATTGCAGGCTACTCCGCGGCCATCAAGCTGAATACCTTCGCCATCACCTCCTTCATGTCCCTGGGAAGCTGTCTGTCCGGCTTTACGGCTCAGAATCTGGGCGCAGGTAAGGGCGGCCGGATCAGGTCCGGATTCCGGGAAGGCGTCCGTCTCTCCCTGATCGCCTCCGTTCCATTTGTGGCCCTCTATTTCCTGTTCAGCAGACAGATTATGGGGCTGTTTCTGGATTCCGGCAGTCAGGAGGCCATAAACGCCGGTGTGATGTTTTTAAAAATCGTATCGCCCCTCTATTTCATGATCTCGATCAAGCTGATGACCGACGGTATTCTGCGCGGCTCCGGAGCCATGTTATATTTTGTGATTGCCACCATCCCCGATCTGATCCTGCGTATTCTGTTCGCCTGCCTGCTGACGCCTCACTTTGGCAGCACTGGAATCTGGATGGCATGGCCGTTCGGATGGACGGCGGCTACTGCGCTCACCATGATTTTTTACAGGAAAATTCTTCCACCTCCACAAAAGGAATCTATTGCCGGAATGGATTGAGCAGAAACTCACATACTAAATGTGGAGGTGATAATATGAGTCCAAAGGAATTAACGTATATTGAAGACGCATTAGGTCATGAAAAGTTTTTGAAGACACAGTGTCAGGAAGCAATCACTAATTTACAGGATCAGGAATTAAAGACCTGTGTGGAACAGATTTCCCAGAAGCATCAGCAGATTTTTGATAATTTCATTAATTTAGTGTAAGGAGGCGCAAACATGGACGACAAGTGTATTATGGAAAACTTACTCCTTACCACCAAAGGAGTGTGTGACTTATACCTGCACGGAACAATTGAGTCATCGACAGCTAATGTTCATCAGACATTTGACTGTGCATTAAACGACAGTCTCTGCATGCAGGATGATATTTACAAGAAGATGTCCGCTAAGGGCTGGTATCCGATGGAACAGGCACCACAGGAAAAGATCACCAAAGTAAAAAACAAATTCGCTGGAATGTAAGATTTCCCAGTACAGCAAAAAGCATTGCCATGAACCCAATTCTCATGGCAATGCTTTCTTTTTCCCATCCGTCTGATAACAGCAATCCCTGTTTTTTCCTCTCATCTTAGCCCAGTACAGCGCCTCATCAGCCTCATGAAACAGATTCTGCGGGTCCAATTCAGAAAGGGTTCTCACACTGTACCCTGCAGACAGAGTCACTATGCCGGCTGCCTGCGACTTCACGTGTTCGACCGCAAGCGTTTCCAGTCTCCCGCGAATATCCTTTAGATAGTTGCTCATCTCTTCTGGCGTCATGTTCTCGCAGATACAGCAGAACTCATCCCCGCCGTACCGGCATGGCGTTATCCGGTCATCGGCCTCTTCCTTCAGACAGAGTGCTACCTTCTTTAATACCATATCACCGCTGTTGTGACCGTAGTAATCGTTATACTCCTTAAAATAATCAATATCCAATATGATGATTCCCAGACTCCCTGAGCCATTCTCCTTCCATGCACGTTCCAGCTGTTCCGTGTAATACCTCCGGTTATAAATGTCACAAAGGCTGTCCATATAGCTGAGCTTCTGAAGGCGGTTCAGCTTCTGCTGGACTTCAAAGGATTCCAGCTTCTCCTTCATAGCCCGGATCTGATTATGGGCCACGGATCCCAGCGCCTCCTTGGAGGCCTGGTAGTACTGTTCATATGCTCCGGCAAGGCACTCCGTCAATCCGAAGGTCTCATAGAAGCGAATCCGGTAATCAATGGCTTCCTGCCTGGCCTGAGGCGACTCCCGTTCCAGATAGCAGCAGAGGGATTCCAGAACCTTCTCAGCCAGCTCCTTCTCCTTCCATTCCAGCAAAAGTACAAGGATGTGGGGATACAGTTCGATAATATCCGTGGCATCCAGAGGGTCCTTTTCCCAGGAAAGATGGCATTTCAAAATCTCGTATGCCTCTTTCTTTTTTCCGAACCAGGCCAGAATAACCGCATTCTGCCACGGTACGGAGGGGTCCTCCCGCAGAAACGGATTATCATCAAGGAGCCGGCTTATATTTTTGCAGTACTCCAGAACCAGATCTCCCGCATTCAAAGCAATGCTGCAATTAACCAGATTCTGAAGCAGAAACAGCTGGTACTGGGCATAGAGTCCTTCCAAATGACTGAATTTCAGATAATCGTATGCGCGCTGGTAATAGGGAAGCGCCATCTCACAGTCCTTTTTATTATGAAAGCTGACCGCAATATTATTATAGAGGCGATACTTCATGAAGCTGTCTCCCAGCGCTTCCGCCAGTTCCAGACTCTTTAAAAAATACTCAAATGCCGTGATATCGTCATGAATATAGCTATAATAAATTCCCGCGAAATTGTACACCTGCATCCGGAGATCCAGAAATTCATGGGAATTGTGGAATTCCAGCGCGGTCTTCAGGGCAGGAGAACAGCCCTCCGTGTCATGCATGAAAATATGGTAATCCAGCAGATACGTGTGGGCGAATCCCACGCCATAGGCGTTATGATGCGCTTCAGAGTATGCCAGAAGCTCCAGACACAGCCGCCGCTCCTCATCCTGATCTTTGAAATGGGCTTCTTTTATTTTCTCTATGCAGTCCTTTATCTTAAATCCGTCTCCCATACTGTCTTCCCCTCTGTGCGGTGTGTCTGCTTTTCTTTTCTCTCTCCATTATATACTTGTTTCCGCTTTGGTTCAATAAAAGTTTCCGGCTTAAATTCTTTCTACATTGGATTAATACCATTTTTGTTCAACTAATTTAAGAAATTTGTATGAATTGATAGATAGTATGTTTTACCGAAAAATGGTATAATAGAAATCGTTACAGAAGCCGGCTGGCAAAGGTACGAAGCCTTAAAACAGCCGCAAAGGGGGACGCCATGAGGGACATCTACATCATTTGTATGGTTATCGGTTTTTTACTGCTCTCGCTGTCTGTTCTGGGTGAATTTCTGGAAAATGTATCCGGAGCGCTGGAGGCATTTCTTAACTTTGATTTTGATATTGACTTAAATTTCCTGCCGATCTCAGGGGTGAGTATCTGTACCGGGCTCATCACATTCGGCGGCATGGGACTTTTGTTTAACAGCCTGATTCCGGCCATCGTGATCGGTTATGCGGCCGCGATGGCGGTACAGATGGTCATAAGGAGGTTGAAAAGGGTGGAAAATGAGGCTATGAATCGTGAGGAGCTTTATCTGTGTGATGGAAAGATCATCAATACTGTTCTGGCAGGTGGCCTGGGAACAGTAGAATTCGATAATATCAAGGGAATTGCCACCACCTTCGTGTGCCGGAGCACGGACGCGTCGGAGGTATTAAAGCAGAATACCGTGGTAAAGCTGGTCGAGTTTGACGGCGAGATCGCCGTGGTTCGGCCCAAAGACGAATTTGCCGGTTATGGCAGTATGGATGATGAATAGAGGCTGTGGTGATTTCTGCCGGTCTTTATACATAAACTTTTACATCACATCACTTCGCTTTCCGTAACCTCATGTCCGCGGTTTTATAACTGCGCATAGGCACAACCGGGAAAAGAAAAGGCGAGAAAAGGAGAACGAAAATGAGCGAACTAATCAACAAGCTAATTCCAATCATCATTATCGTGGCCGCAGTCATTTTGATTATAATGGTGATCATGTCCTGGTGGAAACGTGTACCACAGGATAAGGCGGGCGTCGTAACCGGCATCAAGAAAAAGGTAATTACCGGCGGTGGCGGTATCGTGATTCCCGTCATCAATCGAATCGATTACATATCGCTTAGCGCCTCCAGTCTGGAGATTACGACGGAAGACAGTATGTCCTCCCAGAAAGTACCGATCAACGTAGTCAGCACCGTCGTACTGAAGGTTAAGAACGACACCACCAGCATCTTAAAAGCAATCGAGCGCTTCAACGGCAAGGACATCAAGGAAGTAAAGCTCAATATGGAAGAGATTGCCCGACAGATCCTGGAAGGCAAGCTGCGTGAAGTAGTATCCACACTTTCTGTAGAAGAACTGTACAGCAACCGTGAGAAATTCGCCAACTCCGTACAGGAAGCGGCGGCCACCGAGCTGTCCACCATGGGTCTCGAGATCATGTCTTTCACCATCAAGGATGTGACAGACGAAAATGGCTACATCAAGTCCCTGGGTGTGAAGCAGATCGCCGAGAAGAAGAAAGAAGCAGACATTGCACAGGCTGAGGCAGAGCGTGAGCGTCAGATCAAAGTCAGCGAGGCCCGCCGAGACGGTGAGCAGGCGAAGCTGGCAACCGAGGCGGAGATCAGTGCCGCCAACAAGGAAAAGTTAATCAAGGAACAGGCCTACCAGAAGGAAATCCAGACCTCGAAGGCCCAGGCCGACGTGGCTTACGATATCCAGAAAAACATTACCCAGAAGGATGTCATTCAGACGCAGATGGATGCAGAGCTTCTGCGTCAGGAGCGCCAGAAAGATATCGAGCAGGCCGCCGTACAGGTAGAGATTTCCAAGGAAGTAAAGAACCGCGAGCTGGCGGAGCGTCAGGCAGAGACAGCCAAAGCCTCCTTGCAGGCCACGGTCGTACAGCCGGCTATTGCTGAGAGAGAAAAACAGGCTCAGATCGCCGATTCTGAAAAATATAAGAAAGTGGCGGAAGCCGACGCATCCGCCCAGACCCTTAAGAAACAGGCTGATGCGGAAGCCGAGGCAACGAGAATGAGAGGTCTTGCCACCGCCGAGACGAACGCGATCGCCGAGACGAAAAAAGCAGAGGCAGAGGCCGCTGCGATCCGCATGAAGGCAGAGGCGGAAGCCGCTGCCACCAGAGCCAAACAGCTGGCCGAAGCAGAAGGTATCCGCGCGAAGCAGCTGGCTGAGGCGGAAGGTATCCGCGCGAAGAAGCTGGCTGAGGCAGAAGGTATCAAGGCCGCCCTGTTAGCGGAAGCCGAAGGTATGGAAAAGAAGGCTGAGGCTTACAATAAGTACAATACGGCAGCCATAACAGAGATGATCGTAGGCATCCTTCCGGAGATGGCAGGCAAGATCGCAGAACCGCTCTCCAGAATCGAGAAGATCACCGTGATCGACAGCGGCAGCGGCACCGGAGAAGGCGGCGTTGGAAGTCTGGCAGGCAATGTAGGTTCCGTCCTTGCCAAGACGATCGAGACCGTCAAGGAGACCACAGGTATCGATTTCAAGGAGATCATCGACGCGGATGTGCTGGGCAAGACCACTACAAATATTAATATTAACGGCGGAGGCCAGGAAGACGGCCAAAGCAACATGGAACATGAGATTTCCAATGCGGAGATTGTAGAAGCAGTTCTGGATAAGCGGAATTAGGCTCACAGGCCCTTAATCGCAGTCCTTAGCTGCCGGAGTAAAAAAGGAGCGAGCATATATGGGATTAGATGTGTTTGGAAGAATTAAGGATATCGTATCAGCAAACATCGATGAACTCTTAAGCAAGGCCGAGGATCCGGAGAAGATGGCCGATCAGATGGTAAGGAAGTACGAGGACGCCATCAAGGATCTTTTAGGAAGCACCGCCTCTGTCATGGCTTCTGCCAGGGAAGCAAAGGAAAAAGTGGATGCCTGCGACGCTGAGATCAAGAAGTACGGCACCTACGCAGAACGCGCCCTGCGGGATGGCAATGAGGAGAAAGCCAGACAGGCGATCACGTTAAAGCAGGAGCAGGAGGACTTAAGGCCGACTCTGATGCAGAGTTACGTAACCGTTAAGGTACAGGCGGATAAGGCCGAGGAAGACTACCGGAAGCTGACAGCAGGCTTAGAAAAGACGAAGGCCCGCGCCGAAGCCATGAAAAACACGGTACGCACAGCCAAGGTAAAGAATCAGGCAGGTGAAGTCCAGATGAAGTCTGTGAGCACCGCCGCGGGATTAATGAGCCAGTTTGACCGCATGGAAGAAAAGGCCAACCGGCTGCTTCATGAAGCGGAAGCCAAAGAAGAGCTGACCGGAAGAGGCAGCACGGCCGCGGAACTGGATGCCTTATACGGCGACCAGTCAAAGTCCCGGGTGGATGAGGAGTTGGAAGCGATGAAGAAGGCGCTTGGCGTTACGAACGCAGAAGCTTAAACAGTATCACCATATCAGTAAAAATCCCAGTGCGTCCGACAGGCAAAACTGCCGTCGGCTCGCACCGGGATTTTTCAGTTAAAGATACTTCCACGCTCTCACAATCGCATCTCCCACAAAAGCACTGGTATAGGTGCAGGATAAATCAAAAAATCTTCTGTAAATAACACCTGAGGAAGGGTTCCGTCCTATAATTCCGCCATAGCCATCAGAATCATCTCTCCAGTACTGATTATCCAGGCACCACTCCAGTGCCTTTTCAGCCGCGTTAAAGTATTTATTTTCCCCAGAATACTCATATAACCGATATAATAATCCGCTCCAGTAGGCTGTCCCTTTCTCAGCAATTCCCTGATTTTCCGATCCCTCAGCAAACACAAAGTACCAGCTGCCGTCATCGTTCTGAACCTTCAGCATGGCATCCGCCATTTTTTCCGCCTTCTCCAAATACTGCTTTTCATTCAATAGCTGATAGGAAGAAAGCAGCCCTTCCATGGCCCACCCCATGGCTCTGGTGTGGTAGGAAATCTCCGATACGGATCTGGTGCTCCTGGTCCACATCCGGTTCCACAGACCGTCTTCCCGTTCCAGGCAGTTCAATATCTGAATGATATACTTTTTCCCCCATTCTCTATAAGCGTCTTCCGGCAGCGCGCGATGGAGTTCCGCGATCCCCTTCATACCGAAACCGGCTTCGTCTAGAATCCAATCCTTCCACTCATTGGCAGGCATCATATAATCCTGTTCAATGATATCATCATTGGTCTTTAACAGCCTCGCAGTCTGTTCGACCAGCAGCCTGGTGGCTTCCAGATATTTTTTTTCTCCGGTTTTATGATACAGTGCCATCCAGCCCCAGCCGGCCAGAAACAGCGAATCCGGCGGTGATAAAAAGTCCATGCAGCAGTTTTTAATCCTTAAGTCGTAATCCCTTCTGCAGAATACCAGTCCATAGGCCGGACTGGACGGATCCTCTGTTAACTGGAACCTAAGAGACGCTTCACCGATCTCACAGGCCTTCTGATATAAGAACTCTCTGGAATATTCTCCTGCTATCCCTGGTATTTCGGCTGCTTCCAGCAAGGTGCTGACAGCCGGTCCCCAAGTCCAGATCCATGACGGCTGACGGTATGTTTTTGCGTCATGGTCATAGAAAAGATTCAGTCCCTGAAAATACCGGCTGTCCTTCTTCTTCACCTGATTACGGAGAATATAGTCAACAGACCCCTTTAAAGCCTTTAAATACCGTTCCTTTTTTCCCGATTCACTCTTACGAACCCACGGGTGGTTCTTCATTTGCAGATATTCTTCAAATACTACACTTTTCTCTCCAGTGTCATCACTCCATAATACAATCCTGCCGCTCCAGTCGCTGGACAAAAAAACGATCTTAAACTCCAGGCCCTTATCGACATGACTGTAGCGCTTACGGATTCTGAAATCTTTTACCATAATGTTCTTATCGGCCACGAAATTATTTTCCCAGTGTTCAAGATCAGAGAATGAAACTACTACGGACTCGCTCCCTGAAAGAGTACGCTCCTGCGACTGATTCATCTGGTAGTTTCCGCTTCCCTCCAGTTCCAGTACACCATACATGGAATCATCCATATCAATATCTACCACAGGATACCATATATCCCGCTCCCCCACAGGCTTCTCTGTCGAATCATTGGAAACCAGTTCCTTCTGAAATTCGGCCTGTTCAACCATACTGGCATGATGAGGTGACAGATCCGAATAGCGGGATATACTCTGGTTTCTGCTGCTGACTATATCTAAATAAAGATGGTTATAGTGCCCATCTATCTCATAAGTGATGCTGGTACCTCGATTCATACTATCTGTTTCTCCTTTATATACTCTCTGCCGGCGTACCGCTACTCATCAATCTGCTGCCGTTTTCTGAATTCGGCCGGAGCTACCCCGTAGTACTTCTTAAAATAACGGATAAAGCTCTGCACATTATGGTATCCCAGACGCTCGGCAATATCTTTTACTTTGATTACCGGAATTTCAAATAAAAGCTCTGTGGCTTTCTTCATCCGGACTCCCGTCATATACTCGATAACGGTACATCCGGTCTCCTCCTTAAATATGCTGCTTAAATAGCCGGCGGAAAGATATACCTCATTTGCAATATCCTCTAAAGTCAAATCTCTGTGATAATTGTTCTTTATAAAATCCAGCGTACGGTTCACGCTGTCCGAATACATCTTCTCTGATTTTCCAATATTTTCAAGACATACCTGAATCATCCTGGCAGTTATCATCTCCAGTTCATAAATATTTTCAGCAGAAAACAATTCCAGGAAAACGGCCTTCTCGTTATACTCCTTCGATATGATGGCATCGGCGACTTTTAAATCGCTGAGAAGCCTGTCACAGATCTGAAAATAAATAAACACCGTATATCTGATTTCCACCTGTATGGCCGTCAGTTCTTCGGTAAATATATGAAGGAGTCCAAGTGCCTCCCCTCCATTTCCCTCTTTGATCGCCGAGAGAAGCTGCTGTTCGATCTTCTGCACGGAGGCCGGAACCGCTTTCTCCCGGCGGGGAAGATCACTGATAACAGAGTTCTTTTCTTTAAAGAACTTCCTCTTCAGCTTGTCAATCGTCTCCCAGCAGACCAGGTTGACATTATCTCTGTTTGAGAAATAGCTGCTGACACACCAGGTCGAATTTTTATCCCCCGTCTCCTTTTTCCATTGGTTCAGGCAGTTTAAAAATTCATGGGACTCCAATGAAGTATTGATCAGAAACATCCCCTGAAACACGTTCAAATCCACGTAAATTGCCTCCATGGAATCGGCCTGGATCAGATGAAGCAAGTGTTCCTCCAGTTCATGGAGGTATCCCTTTTCCTCACATTCAACCAACAGCAGGACGTAGTATTTATCACTCATTTTCCGTTTCAGGATACCCAATAGATATTGAAACGCTTCCTCCTCATAATTTTCCACGATCAGCCTGTAGCTCGTTTTCTGAATCATCACCGGCAGGGCTTCCTCATACTTTTTCTGTATCTGCTCCTTCTCTCCCTGCAGGTTATCCACGACACGCTCAATATAGTCATACTCATTCTTCGTCTTAATCTGCTTTACAACTTCAAAATTGGAGATGTGGTCACTCAATTTCTTTAACGGTTTATAAAAATATAGCGAGAAAAAGTAGAGTATCAGGCTCGCCAAAATTACGATTACGACACACATGATAATAATAAAAACAGCAACCTTATCTGCATCACTGGTAATTTGTGAATAATCCTGGAGCCCGATCACGGTAAGTCCCGTTTTTTCTGACAGACTTCTGTAAACGATGGATTCTGAACCGGACTTTAAGTATGATTTCCCTTCGACAGGCTCCCATTTCTCCATGTGTTCCAGGCTCTCAAGGCCGTCATTTGACAGCGCCATCCCATCCTTCGCCAGTAAATACTCTTTAAAGCTCTCATTATTTTTAGAAAATCAAACTATACTTTTTGATTATCTCTTTAGAAGTTCTTATATGCCGGTATAGCCTGTATTTACAGGCTTTCCGGCACTTTTCATATCGGAAGAAGTTTTCAAATATTCTTATATCCCCTCATGTTTCTGCGTTCAAAGGTAGTAGAAAGAGTAGTAAAACCTCTATTTACTACTACGCAATCAGCCGTTCCATTTCCGCCAATGCGCTGTCAGAAGTGGCATGAGCATAATAGTTCAGCGTCATGTTGATGTTGGAATGTCCCATGATATACTGTAATGCTTTCGGGTTCATTCCGGCGTTTGCTAAATTGGTGCAGAACGTATGACGTAAGGTGTGCGGCGTAGTCACTTTCGGTAATGCTTCCTCATGGCACTTGTTGTACTTCTTCACAAGCCCCCGGAACATACTTTCATAGTTTGCCGCTACCTTTGGCAAGCCGTTTCGGTTAAGGAAAAGGAATTTTCCGTAACCGTCGATTACAATAGGCTTTGCCCGTCCTCTGTTTTTCAGCACACGCCCCAACGCTTCATATACGGCTGCGCTCATGCGGATTTGTCTGATACCGCTTTTCGTTTTCGGCGGGTCAACATGATAGCCAATCCCAGAAATTTTGGAAAGTTGGTGGTCTATGTTGATTAGCCTGTTCTCAAAGTCTATATCGGTTTCAGTCAGCCCGCAAAGTTCAGAAATGCGAAGCCCTGTTCCTAACAGTATGATAATCTCGTCATAATACTTCTGATAGACAACATCATTCTGCACAAAGGACAGGAAAGACGCTTCCTGCGTGGGGGATAATGGCACCTTTGGTTCCGTGTTATCTTCTAACACCGTGTTCAACTGGAAGTCAAACGGGTTTTTCCGAATACAATCGTCCTGTATGGCTGTGTAAAAGGCAGCTTTAAGCGAACGCTTGTGGTTGTTGATGGTCTTGAACGAGTAGCCTTTTTCTTTCATTCGCAACGCCCATTCTTTCGCGTCGGACAGCTTCACGTTCTCAATGCTGCAAGCTCCAAGACTATCTTCTTCCAATATCCGCATTAGCTGTTTGCGCCCCCTTGTGGTTCCATGCCGTACATTTGCCCGGTGTCTTATCTGCTTCGCGTAGAGCTGGCAGACAGTCATTTGCTTTCCTATGGGGTCGATACCGTCGTCAAGGTCTTTCTGGATTTCTTTTTCCTTTTCCCGGAGTGAAATATCGTCCCGCTTTCCTGCCGGGGTCTTGTCCGTGGGTACTAACTTCCAAGCATAAACAAATTGCGGCTTTTCAAAGGTATCAGTATATTTGTAAGCATATCTTCCGTCTTTTCTCTGGCTTTCTCCTGTCCGTAAGATACGGTTTTTGTTATCTCGTCTTTTCTCTGACATTTTCGTCATGCTCCTTTCATGACGGAAAAAGCCTTGATATGCCTACATCTATTATAGCATATTCAAGGAAAAATTACATCATATTACGTCCAAAGTATCAATGATTTTTTCAAACTGTTTCCGCTTGATTTGTATTCGGTTGCCGTTCATGATTACCCAACCTGCGGTGGGGTTTTCCTCTGCCAGTTTGCGGAGTTTGTTCTCTCCAATACGGAAATATTTAGACGCTTCCTCAATCGTCAGCGTGTACTTTTCCCAGATAGGCACATCAGCATTAGTCATAAGTTAAGCCCCCTTTCATGGCTATGCTAAAAAGGTTGATAGGTAAAAAGGGCTTTAATCGGACGGCTTTCAGCAAAGCTCCACGGGAATTTCACCCCTGCATGGTTCTCATGCAGCCCTACCCATTGCCTGCGACGCTTCTAACGCTCGGACTGTGGCTGTAAGGGAGTATCATTAGCCTTTCTGTGTGGTCGTCGCCCGCAAGCCGCTGCGCTTGCTTTCCGGCGCGGTGTTGGTCGCTCGTTCCCGGCAAGGGGAAGTCATGGCGCACCCGCCGTATGGCTCGGCACAAAAAGAACGTATCCGATTTGCCCTATGCTGCGCCGCCGTTATCTTGCGTCGCTTTCTTTGTCAAGGTGCTAAGGGGCAGACTGTTAAGAAGCTGAAAGGGGGACGCTTCCAACCGTGGAACGGTTTAGTCTGCCGTAAAGTTCAGGACTGCCAACATGAGTTTTGCTTGCAGACGTTCCTGCAAATCCTCGTCTATGCCATAGTAGATATTACCGTTTTCATCACGGATTTTCCGCATAGACAGGTAGGATATGTAGCTGCGGTAATGCTGCAACACAATTTTCATTGCGTCGGGGTCGCCCTTTGTCGCGGCTAATATGACCGGGTAGGGTAATAAGCCGCGCTCGTTGTCGGTGTTATTACCATTCGTCCCATTCATCAGCGCGTTCCTCCAAATATCGTTTTAGCTGTTCAAAAGAGCTTGTCCGGCGGTACTGTACTGTGCTGCGTGGAATACCTAATTCCTCCGCAATCTCAACGTCTGACTTGTTGACAAAATAGTACAGCAGTACGGCTTTGCGTTTTTCGTCCGGCAAAGTCCGCAAGGCTTCGGCAAGCAACTTCGCGGTAATCTTCAAATCGCCTACACGGAAAGCGTCGTCTTTTTCCTCGTTGGCAAAATATTTGTCAACGGTAAAGAGCTGTCTTTCTTCGTGCGGCGCAAGGTCTGAAAAGATTACCTCTCGTTGCTGCCGACGCTTGCTTTCTTTACAGGCATTGATAAGTTCGTTGCGTAAAGTGTGTTTGCAGTACGCATTAAACTCACAACGGGTCTGCCATTCAAAACGTTCATTGTTCATGTTCTCACCCCCTTTCCTGCCGGGGGCGGCTTATTTATCCCCTTTCGCTGACCTTCCACAACGCTTTGAGGAAAATGCCAAAGAGAAACACAAACTTTTTCAAATTTTTTTCGGACAAAACAAAATGCGCCCGACTGCAAAACGCAATCGGGCGCATATGAAATATAAACAGTATTATAATGATGTGTGTAATCATCTATAAAGCCGGAATATTCCGTGGTGGTGGGCGGGCTTTTTTTGATGAAAAGGTTGTCGGTTTATGTCGATACAAAAGAAACACGGCGATACCTCCTTGATACCGCCGTATCCTTAAATAAGGGCGACTTTAACACACCCTCCGTATTCCATTTTTTCAAAAAAGAAAACGGCGGTTTTGATTGTATTCCAAAACCGCCGTTAGGCTATTAGTATGTTTAGACGCATGAAAAACCTGCCGCCTATACAACGGTTTTTTTTAATTTACCGTTGGCGGTACAAATATTACTGTTGTTTATTCTTCGTCATATGCTTTTAATGCTGCTTCTAATGCGTCAGTTAAGGTTATACCTACAACTGGCAATCCGACTAAAACAGCGCTTTTAACTTCATTCCTGCTTGCTCCTAAGTCTTTCGCGGATTTTACATGAAAATCCAATCCGCTATTCATTCTAATTGCGGAAAGTACAGAAATGTATGCAAGCTCATGTGTTTTTTTATCTAATGCGCTTGATTGAGCCTGTTGCATAACCATGTTCATATACGCCTTGCCAGTTTCTCCGGCTTCTTCCATGAACTTGCTAAATCCATTTGTTACATTTGCCATAATTTGACCTCCGTATTATTTGATTACTACTGGTAAATTCAGACCTATCTTTTTAAAATTCTCTTCTCCTTTTTGGGTCATTATGTAAGTAGTAGAAGTTCCATCTTTCAATTCAATCCATTTTTGCTCAATTAGAAAATTGAAAATGGCAACCCCTAATTTTCCACCCAAATGATCATAACATTTTCTTCCTGTTAATTCATAACTTCGCATGTTTTACCTCCTCATAATATAAGATGCTTACTATTTTCAAAAGTCACGGGTAAGAAATAATTTATTTGTAAAAATTTCTTACAAGCAGTATCACCTTATCAAACCACTCTTGAGATGGCTTTTGACTGGGCATATCGGTATAATAATGCAATATTTTTTGCCTAACTTTCGGGTCGAATACATATCCTGCTTTCTTATAATCAAGAGTTTGTTCCATTACTTCCTGTAACGAATTTCTTGTCTGTAAAAAGTCTATCCATGCTGTACATTTACAGGGATTATTTATATCAAGAAAGCTACAATGCCCTTGAAAAAATGAATCCAAATTCATTCTCGCTCTATATAATAAACCCTTAACCGCTTTAGGGGTTAATTCTAATATTTCTGCGACATCTTTTAATGACATTCCAAACATATCAATCAACGAAAAGGCAAGTCTTTGATTTAATGAAAGTTTTTGTGTCATTGCTAAAAAACAACCATCACGTAATTTACCCACTTCTTCCGTAGTTTGAATTTCATCAAGAGCCAAAGGCTGAACATCTACTAGTAACATACTGTCGCTTTCCAAGTCCTCTATATTTTCTACAAAGCAGACATTTTCGCGCTTTTCTTTTCTTAACATCATACGAAATTCATTAATACAGATTGTGCGTAACCAGTTCTTGATTGCAGAAGTATCGTTTATATCTTGCAGATGTTTCCATGCTTTTATCAAGGTTTCCTGTGCCAAATCCTCGGCATTTTCGGGATTTGCTGACAGTTTCAATGCTAAATTGTAAACATATTGTCCATATTGGCTTACGACACTTTCAATGGTAATAGATTTACTATTAACTTTGTTTTTTAATCTGCCATCTTTGGGTTTTTCAGCGTCCTTTGGTATTAGCCACATACGGCTGATACGGGTAATACCTGGTATCCTATTTTCCTCACAAAGTTTCTGTACTCGCCGTTCTGAAATGCCCCATTTTTTCGCGGCTTCCGGGGTTGAAATATATTCCATTTTGTAACCGTCCTTTCATTTCAAACTCGTATCATAATAAGTATATACGGTCGAACGAATAATAGCAATATAAACGTATAAATAATATGCTCTATTACTATCAATACTATGATATATGTAATCATATCCAAAGCAGAAAGATGAACGGTAAAATGTAATAGGGTGAAAAATATGAAGCAGGACAAAGTGAAGTATGATTTTAAGGCTTTCGGGCAAGCCATAAAAGAAGCAAGAAAGGCAAAGGGCATATCGCGTAACCAGTTAGCGGACAGGCTGAACATTGCGCCGCGCTATATCGCGTCCATTGAGAACAGCGGACAGCACCCAAGCCTACAAATCTTTTATGAGCTTGTCACCTTTTTAGATGTGTCGGTAGACCAGTTCTTTTTTCCGAATGAGGAAACAGACAAATCTACCCAACAGCGGCAGCTCGACAGTCTGCTTGCCGATATGAGCAGCCGGGATTTAATAATTATGACGGCAACTGCAAAGGGAATACAGGAAGCGAACAGCAAGGAAACGGGGGAATAAAATCCTCCGTTTTTTTCATGTGTGCCGCTATTGGAAACGTCGCAAATCGCGGCGTTTTTCTTTTTTTCGGGGAATGTTTGGCAAATCTACATTTTAGGTGTGGAAGTATGTGAAAAGAAGAATAGCAAGCATAGGAAGTGTAGCCACACTTCCGTATTTTGCCCGCCCTCGCCCTGCGGCTTGTCGGCAAAATGCTTGTTGGGAAGTGTCCCAAACCCTCTGAAAACGGAAAGGAGCGATACAATGGCAAACAGGACAAGACCGCTTATACTGCGCGTCCCGGTCAATGAACAGGAACGGGAATTGATAGAGCAGAAAATGAAGCTGATACCCACGAAAAACTTTTCGGCATACGCCCGGAAAATGCTGATTGACGGTTATATCATTCAGATAGACCATAGCGACATTAAGGCTATGACGGCAGAGATACAGAAAATCGGGGTCAACGTCAACCAGATAGCGCGGCGGGCGAACGCCACGGGCAGCGTCTACCAAGAGGACATAGACGAGATTAAGGGGGTGCTTGCGGAGATATGGCGGTTACAAAGATTAAGCCTATTAAAAGCACTCTAAGCAAAGCCCTTGATTATATCCAAAATCCCGAAAAGACAGACGGGAAAATGCTTGTGTCGTCGTTCGGCTGTTCCTATGAAACGGCAGACATTGAATTTGAATATACCTTGTCCCAATCATTGGATAAGGGCAGCAATTTAGCCCACCACCTCATACAGTCCTTTGAGCCGGGGGAAACAACGCCGGAACAAGCCCATGAAATCGGGCGGCAGCTTGCCGACGCTGTAACCAAAGGGCAGCATGAGTATGTTTTGACGACGCACATAGACAAGGGGCATATCCATAACCACATCATTTTCTGTGCTGCTAACTTCGTAGACCACCACAAGTACGTTTCCAACAAACGGACATATTACGGCATACGGAACATGAGCGACAAGCTGTGCCGGGAACATGGCTTGTCCGTCGTCGTTCCGGGCAAAGGCAGCAAGGGGAAAAGCTATGCAGAGTACCAAGCGGAAAAGACGGGGACGAGTTGGAAAGGCAAGCTAAAGATTGCCGTTGACGCGCTCATTCCCCAAGTGGCAGATTTTGAGGAATTATTGCGGCGGTTGGAAGCGTCAGGCTATGAAATCAAGCGGGGCAAATACATATCCTGCCGCGCTCCCGGACAAGAACGGTTTACCCGTTTGAAAACCCTCGGCGCGGACTATACAGAGGAAGCTATCACCGAACGGATAAGCGGCAAGCGCATACGCGCCGCCAAAGCTCCACGGGCAGAGAAAAAGGGCGTGTCCCTGCTGATAGATATTGAAAACAGTATCAAGGCGGGAAAGAGCCGGGGCTATGAGCAATGGGCGAAAATCCACAATCTGAAACAGGCGGCAAAGACGCTCAACTTCCTTACGGAACATCAGATTGAACAGTATTCGGATTTAGTCAGCCGGATTGAGGAAGTCACGGCGGCAAGTGAACAGGCTTCCGACGCACTAAAGAGCATGGAAAAGCGGCTTGCTGATATGGCGTTGCTGATTAAAAATATCACGACATACCAAAAGACAAAGCCCGTTTATGACGCATACCGCAAGGCAAAGAACAAAGGACAGCACCGCGCCGCCTATGAGGGCAGTATCATTCTTCATGAAGCGGCAGCAAAGGCGTTGAAAGCGGCGGGCATATCCGGCAAGCTCCCAAGCGTCGCCGCCCTGCAAGCCGAATATGCAAAGTTCCAAGAACAGCGGGAAACCCTGTACGCTGATTACGGCAAGCTGAAAAAACAGGTCGGGGAATATGACGTTATCAAGAGGAACATTGACAGCATTTTGCGCCAGGACAGAGAGCCGGAACGGGGAAAGGAAGCAGAGCGCGGATAATCGGGACATAGACATTTAGCCTATGGTATGATATGATATTTCCCACAAGATGATTTTACTGTGACATACAAATTAGAAGTTGGAGGAAGAAATAATAATGTCAAATTTAGAAGTGAACATAGAATATATCGAACAACAAACAATATACGGATTGTGGCAAAAGTCAAATGACAGAACTATTTCCAAAGATATAAATGCTCTGTCTAAACAGTATCATGACGTGGTTTCCATGCCGGAGGGAAAGGTGTTACCCTATTTTGTCCTGTCCAGAAATTACAATGAGCAAAGCCACGATTTTGAATTGTTTATTGGCAGTGTGATTGACAAAAGCGGTTTAGAAAGCTACGTCCTTTCAGCCAGCGAGTACGCCAAAATCACAGTAAAGCCTAAATTGGGATTTTTGTGGGGTGCTTCTATTGGAGAGGCAAAACAATATTTCTATACAAAATGGTTGCCCACAAGTTCCTTTGAAGCATTGAATTTGGAATATGAGTATCACACCGAAAAAAGTACAAAAAAGCAACCGACGATTGATATTATCTTTGCCATTCGACGAAAAGCTATCAATTAAAATTAGACAAATTTCAGTTTGTAGAACTGAATAAAACAAAAAGAACCGGGCGCGGCAGCCAATCACTGGCCACCGCGCCCGGTCTTGTTTTGGGTGCTGTTTCCTGCGTCCTGTCACGCGATAGAACGCTGATTTTGAGGGGAAAGGTATCAATCCCTTACCGCTTAATTTTCACACTCGGAAAGCCCCATTATACAAGGGCTTTTTCGCCCCTATTGCGTGACAATAGCCGCTGTTTCCGCTTGCGTTCTGCGGCTTGTCTGCGCTGTATTCGTTTCCGACAGTCCGGGCAGTATTTGACGCTGTTTGAACTTGACGCAAAGGGCGCGCCGCACACTTCACAACGCCGCCTGTCCTCCGGGGCGTAGAGATCTGCATACAGTTCTTTATCAAGGGGCAGGACAGCGGCGCGGAACCACTTGCAGAGCAGGGAAAAGGAAATGGTCTGCGGGCAAACGCACTCGTCGCCGTCGTCCAGAAGAATACAGTTGCCGCAATCATAGTTGCAGCACTCCCGGCGTACAAGGGCGTTCACCCTGCGGCTTTGGGGCGGCGCAAGCCGCCTTACCCCGGTCATACCTCGTCAGCGGCATAAACGGCAAGCTCCGCGTACTCCGCTTCGGTCAGCGCGTCGATTTTGGCAAGGGTGCGGGCGGCAAGCCCCCGCATATCCGGTTCCATGAACGGCAGCGCGGCGTTAATGTTGCCGACAAGTTCCTGTCTGCTGCTGTCGTGGTAGATGTGTAAAAGGTTCATTTCCTCAACGGTAAATCTGTTCATGCTCATACCTCCATATCGTGATGTTTTGATTTTGCCGCCGCCTTTTTCGGGGCGGCTTTGTCTGCGGCAAGCTGCGCCCGGATTGACTGGCGGGGCTTGCGTAAGCCCTTGTCCCGGTTCTCGTCCTTTGGGAGAAAGGCATAAATGCCATGACGTTCTTTCAAGTTGGAAAGGGACAGCTTTTTGAATGGCAGCATGGATAACAGGCGGTCGGTGTCTTTGCTTGACGCAATCGCCGTAAAATACGGCGACAGCTCCACCATGAAATGTGTCTTGTCCGGGCTGTTCGGCTCTTTGAGGTCTTGCAGTTCCGATAAAACGCGCCCGGCTTCCCGCCTTATCCGGCTGTCATGCAGGGCGGCGGTATGTTCCTTAAAGTTCCCCGGCTTCAGCCGTTCCCGGCTGCGCTGCTCCTGCTGAAGCAGGAAGCGCAAAGCGTCGGGGTCATTGGGCTTCGCTTCATAGCGTTCAAACTCCCCAAGCTGCGGGTCGGGATTGCCGTCAAAATACTGCTTCGCGGGCTGTTTCCGTTCCCCCTGTTCATAGATAAGGGTATAGGTGTCTGCGGGCAACGCCTGTTTCATGACGTGCTGAAAATGTTGCCGGAAATCAAGTTCGTAAAGGTTGCCCCTAATTGTCCCGTCCTCTGTGCCGGTAATAGTCACGGCATAGGCAAGGATATGGTCGCGGGTCTGCTCTCCGAAATACCGCCATGTATTGTGCGGGGCGGTGTCTTTCAAAAGAACGTCGCGCTCCCGGCTGCATTGCGTCCCGGACGGGCGGGAAAACCAAAGAAGCGTTTTATCCCCGGCATTTTGGCTTGCCGCTGCTCTTTGTATCATCTCTTTGTCAATCTCAAAATCGCTCTGGTAAAATGCGGTGTTCTCCCGCATGATAGCGTCAAGGGAAGCGATTATATCCACGTTTTCAAACTTGTTCATGCGGTCAGCTCCTTTCCAAGTCCTGTGACTTGTTCTTTGTGGGTTTCTTCTTTGCCCGTTCCTTGTCGGCTTTAAGCTGCGCCCGGATAGAGGGCTTCTTTCCCGGCTCCGCTTCCTTTCCTTTCTCCCGGTCTGTCTTGATAGCGGCGGCAAGGTCGGTTAAGGAAATCTGCTCCCCGGCTTTTACCTTTGCTTCCAGTTCGTCCACGGTGGGCGTGTTGTTTATCTGCCCGTCAATCATGTCATAACTTTGTTCGGTGGTTTGCTCGGCGGTTTTTAAGTAGTTTTCCGGCTGCTCTGCGGCGACTGCAAACGCCTGTGTGCCGTTCCCCATGATGAAATGTTTCCCGTCCTCCGACTGGTGATGAAAGCCATATCCGGCGGCTTCCATTTGCTCCCGGCTCATGGAAGTTAAGCGGAAGCTGCCCCTCGGCGTTGTGACTTTCTCCCCGGTCAGATAGTTGTCGGGGGCAAGTTCTTTCTGCGGCTCCCGCAAAAACTCCGGCACTTGACGGAAGCCCGCTCCACTGTCTACATAGTGGGCGGTGTCCTGCCCGTTCTGATGAAGCACTATCACGTCGGAAATGGATAGGCTGTGTCCCTTAAAGTCTTTCGGGTGGTCGAGATTGAATTTTTCAAATATGCCCTCTAAGTTCATGTCCGGCGTAAGGGGTGCGGTATAGACAAGCTGATAATTTCCCTTGTCCACGGCAAGCCCCGCCGCCTGTAAGCGGTCGTAAGGCTCAAAGCGGAAGTCCCGCGTTTTGTCGCCGCCCGTTAGCTGATAAATGCCGTAGGTGTCATTTTTACCGTAGAACAGCAGGGCTTCTTTTGCCGCTTCGCTTTCATTTAGCCCCTGCCGCATTGCCCTGTATTCCGAAAGGGCGTTCCAGTCATCTTTCTCAACGCCGAAAATGCCGTTTTTTTCTGCATGGCTGTGAAGCTCCACGGCACTTTCAACGGCTGTTTCGCTTCCGTCCTCATACAGACAATAAACCTGCATATCCTCTTTTTCAAAAAGTTCCCATGCAGCAGCTTCCCGTAAGGGCAGCATACCAGTATAGGAATAACCGTATCCCTGCATTTCTTCCATGCTGATAGTCGGGTCTGGCATATCAAAAGCGTGGGCGGTCTGCTCCGGCTCCTGTGCTTTTGCATACAGTTCCTTGATTTGCCCCTGTGTCAGCTCTCCGGTTTCCAGTTTCCCCATTAGCTCACGGCATTTCTCCGGCGTACCCGTAAACAGTACGTCGCCCATTTTTGCCCTGCCGTTTTCCTGCGTCACATAGGCTTGCAGGAGATAACTGTTTTCCCGGCGGTCGCTGTACGGGTCTTTCCGTACCCGGTAAATGGTTTCGGGGGAAAAGGCGGGTTTCTCCGACGCGGCGGCGGTTTCCCGTATGGGCGTTTTCTGCTCCGGGGCGTTCTCCGGCGCGGGTACTTCCTGTCCGGCGGTCTGCTCCCTGTCCTGTGTCTTTTGAAGCTCGGCTAAATGCCCGTCCACGCTGCCTATAATCTCGGCGGCGGTGCGGCGGATTGTTTCAAGGGAATTTTTCAGTTCCGTAAGCTCCTTGCCGCTGCTCCACCCGGCGACGTACCCAAAGGAATAGTCCGACGTGTCAAGCCCGTAGTGCTGGCAGACGGTGTAGGCGATACTTTCCGCTTCGACTTCGCGTGTGCGGCGGTCGGGGCGGTTCGGCTGCTCGTCAAGAGGGATATTCAAGTCAATGCTGTGCAGCTTCGCATGGGCGATTTCATGTATCAAGGTTTTAAGGCTCTGCAACTGGCTTTCGCCCTCGTTCAGCGCAATGCGTTCTTCCTCCAAATGATAATATCCGTGTGCGCCGCCCACGATTTTCTCAAAGCCAACAGGAACAGGGGAAGTCTTTTCAAGGGCGGCGAAAAAGTCCCTGTATTTATCCACGTCGCCCGTCAGCGCGTCCACGGCAAGGTTGGGAAGCTCCCTGCCCTCGGTCTGCGACACGTCAAAGACAGATACCACCTTAAAGGCGGGGATTGTGACTTCCTTTTCCTCGGTGACGGGTTTCCCGTCCCTGCCGATAATGGGGCGCTGTGTTTTCGGGTCGATTTTCTCCATTTGCTTCTTTACCTTGAACGGCGACGGGGCAATGATTTTAATGCCCTTTTCATCTTTTTTAACGTGCCGCCCAATCGCTTTATCTTTCCATGCGTTATAGCCCATAACAAGCGTTGCGTCCGGCTTCTGCATGGCGATCAGCACGGTGTTGTTGAAACTGTAATTATGGAATTTTGACATGACGCTTAGATACTCTTTGTAACGGTCGCTTTCAAAGAGTTCTGAAATGCCCTGCTCCAAACGGTCGGTAATCTCTTTAAGTTTTTCGGCGGGTTTCTCCGCGTTCAGGATAATCGGGGTGACGGGCTTCGGCTCCGGCGGTTCGGCGGTCAGTGCCGCCTGTCCTGCGGGGGCGGCTTCAAGGTCTGCCTTTTCCGGGTCGGGTCGCTGTGGGGGCTGTGGGTAGCTCATAATGCGGTATTCCTCCGGCACGTCCCGCCCGCCGTACCATTCGGTAAAGGTGTTTTCATTTTGATAGATATAGCCCTGTCCGGTGAAAATCCCCTTGTCCCTGCTAACCGCGTCATGCCCGTATTCCTCATACTTGAAATACTTTTTTGCTTCCTCTGGCAGTTCCAGTTCGTCCAGTTCATCAATAAGGTAAACGCCGTAGTCTGCTTCACTGTGGACGGTGGGATATAACCAGTAGCAGTCAAGGTTCTGTGCAAGGTTGATTAAGTCTTTTAAGTTCCCGGCATACGCGCCGTGTGTAACCGCCGCCGTGAATTTCTCCCGGTCGCCGTCGCCCTGCATTTCCAAGAGCTTCCCTAAATAGTTCAGCTCGTCCACGCTTCCGCGCTGTATCACTTCAAGCGGCACATCAAAGGGGCAGTCCTCACTACTCGCAATCCCATTGATGAAAAAATCCTGCGGGTTGTCTGCGGTAACGCCGATGCTTTCCATAGCGTTGTGAAGCTGCCCCGCTGTGGCGGGCATGGGAAGCCACACGCCGCCCGGTTCGCCTGTTTCAAAGCGGGTACGGCTGTCAATCAATATTTCAAAGGGCTTGTTCATTTCCTCACGCTCCTTTCTCTGCCCGGTGTCCGGCTCCGCTGCCTGTTCTGCCGGGGTTGTTTCTGCCTGTCTGGTGTTCTGTCCGGGCTGCTCTGGTTCCTCGCCCTCCACGGTGTAGCCGGGGAGAAGTACCCCGTTCACCCGGAAATGCTGCGCGTACTCCGGCGGGATAGGCGGGGACAGCTCCGTAAACAAATGGCTGTATGCCTTAATGCGCCCGTTCAGATACTTTTCCATAGCTGCCTTGTCCGCAAAGACTTTTTTATCCTGCCCTGCGATTTTCGCCTGATTATATCCGTCCGGGCTGTTGGTGCGGACGCTCCAAGACAGGGTGTAAGAGTAAGGAATGGATTGCCCCGACGCTTTGTCGTACCGGGTATTTTCGGATATGCGGTAATCCATTTTGTAAACCATGTTGCTCCGTACATGGCGGTATTCGTCCGGCTGCTCCCACTGGTTCGCCGTATGCTCGGCGGCGGGTGTCCTCGCGTATTCAATCGCCTTGTCAAGAAACAGGGTCTTTCCTGCCTGTTCCTCCCATGCGGCGGCTTGCGCTTGCAGGTTTTCAAAAATTGCCTGTTCAGCCGCCGCGCTTTCCTCGCGCATTGCCTGTAACTGTTCCACGGTCAAGGCGGTAAATGTGGAAATATCCGTTTTTTTGGCTTCAAAGTATATCGTGCGTTCTATCCTCATGGTGTCGGCGGCTTCCAGTTTGTCGCGGTCGTATCTGGAATATGACATAGGTTTCATCACGTCCTTTCTTCAATCGTTTTGGTTCGGTTTTATAGAGGGTTTGGGAAACTTCCCAACAAGCAAAATCCCCGCATTTCCCAACGGGAAAGTACGGGGGTTTTACGGAAGTGTAGCCACACTTCCTATGCTTGCTGCGTAACTTATTTTTTCTTCGGTATCTCAATGCGGTAATTGACGTACTTCCCGCCTGTGTCGGCTAAAAGCACCGTCCCGTCGTAGGTTTTGCCCGTTTTCGGGGAATAGAGCTTCTTCACGTTCGCCTTGCCGCTTTTCAGCAGGGCGGCGGCAATCTTCGGGGTAAAGGCGGTTTTGCGTTCCTCGAAAAAGCGGTCGTTCTTCCACATGACAAAGGCGCAATCCCGGTTCCCGCAATAGTAGTTTTTCTTGCCCTCGTACACGTCGCCGCCGCAACGGGGACACTTGCCAAGTATGGGCTTTTCCTCCCGGAACAGGTCTTTCTTATCGTCCAGAACGGCAGAGTAGGTTTCCACAAGCACCCGCGTCATTTCTTCAATCCCCTGCATGAAGCCCTCCGGGTCGGCGGCTCCCTTTGCTATCTGCGTCAGGGCGTTTTCCCATTCGGCGGTAAGCTGCGGGGAAGTGAGCGTTTCCGGCAGGACGCATACAAGGTTGTTCCCGTCTTTGGTGGGAAGTAGCTGCTTTCCCCTGCGCTCGGCAAATCCGGCAGACACTAACTTTTCAATGACGGCGGCGCGGGTGGCGGGAGTGCCAAGCCCCCGGCGTTCCGCGTCCGGGTCGGTTTCCGCGTTCCCGGCTCGTTCCATAGCAGATAAAAGACTTGCTTCCGTGTGGGGCTTTGGCGGGGTGGTGTCATGCTCCGTCACCCTTGCGGCAGGGCGTTCAAAGGTCTGCCCCTCCGTAAAGGGCGGCAGGGTGTTTTCTCCGTCCCCGTCCTCCGGGTCTGGCTTTGCTTTCAGCGTTGCCCGGTAGCGTTGTTCAAGGTCTTTCCACCCGGCGCATAGTACCGTCTTTCCCCTTGCGGTAAACTCGGTATCGGCGCATGAAAAAACCGCCGTGACTGCTTCAAAGGTGTGCGGCTCGGCGGCGGCAAAGAGCAGACGCGCCCCGGCAAGGGTGAGGATATTCCTTTCACTTTCCGGCAGCGCGGAAAGGTCGATCTTTGCAAGCTCGGTGGTGGGTATGATTGCGTGGTGGTCTGATACCTTTTTGCTGTCAAGGGTGCGGGCGATCTCCGGGGTAAAGTCCGCGCCCGCCATGAACGGCAGCTTGCCGCAAAGCAGGGCGGCGGTATTCGTCGCCGTGTCGCCCATGTCGTCGGTGAGGAATTGGCTGTCTGTCCGGGGATAGGTCAGCAGCCGTTTTTCATACAGGGCTTGTGCAAGGTCAAGGGTCTGCTTCGCGGTGTAGCCATAAATTTTGTTGGCTTCCCGCTGCAAGCTCGTCAGGTCAAAGAGCTTCGGCGGGGCAACAGTCTTTTTCTCTTTTGCAACGGAAACGCATACCGCCTGTGCGCTTTCACAAGCCGCTTTGAGTGTTTCCGCTTCTTCGGCGGCAGGCAGCTTCCCGCTTGCCGCTTCCGCGCCGTCAAGGGCAAGGCGCACATGGTAGTATTTTTCTTTCTGGAATGAAGTGATTGCCGCGTCCCGGTCGGCAAGCATTTTCAGTGTGGGGGTCTGCACCCGCCCCACATTCAAGGTCTTGCCATACAGGACAGAGAAAAGCCGGGTTGCATTGATACCAATTATCCAGTCAGCCTTTGCCCTGCATAGCGCGGACGCAAAGAGCGCGTCATATTCGTTCCCGTCTTTGAGGGAAGCAAAGCCCTGTCTGATTGCGTCGTCCTCCATTGAGGAAATCCAAAGGCGGCGCATGGGCTTTTCGCACTTCGCCACTTCATAGACAAAGCGGAAAATCAGTTCTCCCTCGCGCCCTGCGTCGCAAGCGTTGACGACTTCGGAAACGTCGCCCCGGTGCATGAGGTCTTTTAGGATTTTGAATTGCTTGCCCTTGTCGGCGGCAACGGTGTACTGCCAGTCATGGGGCAGGATAGGTAAGGCTTCATAGCTCCACTTCTTGTACTGTTCCCCGTAAGCGTCAGCCTGTGCAAGCCCTATCAAATGCCCGACACACCATGATACAAGACAGCCGCCGCCCTCCATATATCCGTCTTTCTTTTCCTTTGCGCCCAACACGGCGGCGATACTCTGGGCGACGCTCGGTTTTTCTGCGATTACTAACTGCATAGAATTGTCCTCCTTTTATCGTTCCGGCTCTGTGTGTTTCGTTTCCTTTAGCTGTTTGATACAGTAGCCCACACAAGGGGCTTGCCCCTTGTAGGGACAGCCCTTGCAAGCCGGGGAATGGGGAACGGGCGGCGCACTGTCACGCCGCCCGTTCGGTCTTTGGGTCATCATTTTTTCATAAACGCTGTCGGTGAACCATGTCATAGGGTGTCCTCCGCTTCGTCCTCCTGTTCGCCGGGGCTTCCGTCGCTGTCGGCTTCCGGCTGCTCGTCCTCACCGTATTCGTCAAAGTCGAAATCTTCAAGGTCAGTGCCGCCCTTGACGCTCTGCTTCGGCTTTAGGATTTTGAAATAATAAAACGCCCCGCCGCCAAGTCCGGCAACGAGAAGCACCACAAGCAGCATACCCGCCGGGCTGCTTTTCTTTTCCGGTTGTTCTTCCTCCGGCTCCGGCTCGACGGGGGCGGCTTCCCTGCCTGTGCAGCCGCTTGTGTCGGTTTTGCAGAGAGGGCAGGAAAGGTTGACTTTCCCGGTTTCGCATTTGTCGGTACAGTTGCAGACAGCGGGCGGCGTTTCGGTCTTGCCGTCCCCGTCCTCCATGAGTGCCATAAGGTCGGCTTCGTCTACCTGATTTAAGAAATGGACGGTGTTTTCGCCCTCGGCGGCGCGGTCTACCAAGATATAAAAGTAGTTGCCGCTTTTGGTGGTGACGGTGATAAGCTGCTTGTTGCCGCCGTAATCGTCAACAAGGGTCGCGTTGCCCTCTGGCGTTAAAGGCGGCGTGTCCGGCTCTGCGGTGGTTTCGGGCGGGGTTTCCTCCGGGGTCTGCGCGTAGGCGGTGACGGAAAAGCCGCCCATGAGGATAAGGGCGGCGCAAAGTACGGTGAGCGTTCTAAAAATCTTCTTATTCTTCATCTTCGGTTTCCTCCTGTCCGTTGTGATCGGCGGGTACGGTGGCAATGCCGGGGATAGGCTCTTTCCCAAGCATGGCGGTAAGCTCCTGCGGGGACAGCCGCATGGAACGCACAAGCTGAACGATTTGCAGGTTTTCCGCTTCGGTTTTCTGCGCTTCAAGCCCTTTCAGCCTGTTCTGGTATTCGGTAATTTTCTCGCGGGTCTTTTGGATTTCCCGGTCGATACGGTCAATTTTCTTGTTTTCCATTCTGTGATACTCCTTTCAGTTTTCAATGCCTGTCAGTTCCAGTTCATCAGCCCGTAGCCCTTGATACAGGCATAGTCAAGGGAATAGCTCTTTACCTTGCAAGCGTCGCCGGAATTGCCCTCGACGGTGTAGACACGGCTCCCGTCTGTGCCTATGACAATCCCTACATGGTCTGCGCTTCCGTCTAAATCCCAGTCAAAAAAGATAGCGTCGCCGGGGGCTATGTTTGGATAGCTGCGGTCGCCCCATTGCCCGTGTGACTGGAACCACGGAATACCCTGCGACTGGCAGGCGGCAAAGCGGGGTTCGCTTTTCCCCATCTGGTTATAGCACCATGACACGAAACAGGCGCACCATTCCACGCGGCTGTTGAAGCCGTACCAGCTCCAATAGGGATAGCCGCCCACGTTGCCGACTTGCGCTTTCGCTATGTCTACAACGGCGGTATTGCCGGGGCGTGTGCCGTTTACAAAGTCCACGCCGCTTAAATCCTCCGACGGGGTTCCGTCTGGAGAGCCGCCGCCGAATATCAGCGGCTTGTTGCCGCTTGTTTCCAGATAGACACGGAACATTTCAAGCTGTTCCGGGGTAAGCAGCTCCGGCGCAAGGGACGATATGGGCTTATTTGTCAGCTTCACATTGAGAATGTAATACTCGTAAGGGACTTCCTCGGTGGTGGTGTTCCCGTCCTCGTCAGTGCTTGTTTCGGTGCGGTAGCGGATTTCCACGGTTTCCGTTATGGTAAGGGTGTACTGCTTATCAAAGACGCGGTTTAGTTCTGCCTGTGCGCTTTCCGGGGTGTAGGTCTGTAAAAGGGCGGTGAGGTAGGACGCTAATTCATGGGGGTTATGCCCGATTGCCGCAAGGTCATAGCGGTACTCGTCATAGCCGGGATAGTCGCGCTCGATATTGTCTATCCGGCTTTGCAGCTCGTTTTCTTTGGAAACATAGGCGTTTTCCACGGCTACAAGGTCGCTGTCCTCCGACGTGTAGGACGTTCCCAACACGCCGTTTAACGTGCCGGAAAACATAGAGGAACAAGAGGACAGCCCCGCAAATACCATGATGAATAAGAGCAACGCGGCAATGGCAATGATTACCCCCGCCGGGTGGCGGGCAACGAACGCTGCCGTCTGCCTTGTTTTTTCAGCGGTTTTCTTTGCCGTCCTGCGGACGTTCTCGGCTGCGCCGCGTATGCCCTTTGCGCCGCCCGCCCTTGCCGCCTTTGCATACTGCCGCTTGATTTGCTGCTTCTGCCATAGGCGGGAAACGGGGTTGCTTGCAAGCTGCGGGTTATTGGTAAGTGCCTTGTGGTACTGGAAATTGACGTTTGCATTTGCCGCCGCTTTTTCCGCTTTCGCCGCCGCCCGGTAGGGTTTCAGCTTGTGGCTGCGGTAGCCCTGTTTGATTTTGCGGGTCGTGTACTTCCCTAAACGCTCGGCGGCTTCCTCGGATTTGTGCGCCCCCTCCACGCCGGAATTATCCTTTTCGACGCTGTGGATTTTGTTGTGTACGAAAATGCCCGCTTCCTGCGCGGGGCGGGACAGCGGGTTTTTGGCGGGCTTTCCGGGCATGGGCTTTTCCTTTTCCTCAAAGTGAAGCCGGGTCTTGCCCCTGCCTGTGGCTTCGTCAAAGGTGCGTTCTGCGGCAAGGGTTTTCTTTTTGGGGATAGCCGCCTTTGCCGCGTCCAGACGGTCGGCGGCTTTGTCGAATTTCTTGATATACGTTTCAAGCTCCGGGGTGGCGCGTTCCTCGTCGGTGAATTGCAGACGGGACGACTTCGTTCGTGCGGTGGCTTCCTGCTGTGCTTTCCGCGCTGCTTTTTTTGCCGCCTTGCGGGTGTGCCGCCCGTCGATATGTTCAAAAACCTGTTCGGCGGTTCCCGTGTCCGGCTTCATGGCAAGCCCCGGCGCATGGGGCGGCGACGTGCCGGACGATAAGGGGTTAAGCTGCACCGCCGCGTCCTGTGCCGCTTGCTGCTCCGGGGTTTTCTGAAAGTCCGCGTCCTGTTCCCGGCGGCTGATACGCTCGGCGGTCTGCTGCGCTTCGTTGACTTCCACCAAGCCGTCGCGGGTCATTTTCTGCGTGATTTTATCGCGGGGTTTGTATTGCTTCAAAAGTTCACACCTCCTTGTGCGCCGCCGCACTTCTGCGGGTTATAACAGCACGCTTCCCGGTTGAAGCGCGGCGGCGGTATTTCTGTGTACTGTCTGCGCCCGGTGCGGACGGCAAAGGAAAGGTCTTTCTCCTTTGGATAGGTCATGTGTCGGTACTGCGGGTAGCTTTGCAGGATTTTCAAGGCTTCCTTTGTCAGCGGGTAGATGTAGCGGAACATTCGCCCGTTGATTTTCTCAATGCCTTTCATGCTGCAAAATTCATGGGTCAGCCAGTGCCGCTTTGCCACGCCGTCAAAGGCGGCGTTTTCCGCCAAAAGCTGCCCTGCGCTGCGGGGGTGTATCTTTTCCCCGGTTGCGGTATGGCGGTAAACGCTTGTGGTGAAGCTCCCAAGATAGCGGAAGTTCGCCGCCTGATAGACATAGCCGCATTTTCCCATTATGCCGTCCGCAAGGGTGTAAAGAAAAAGACAGCCCGTATGCTCCCGTAACCACCCGATAAGGGCAGAGAGGGCAAGGCTGCCGAAATACTGGTTGCCGTTCTCGGACGGCAGGAAGCACATTTTCCCGATTTCCAAGTAGTCAGCGGTCAAAAGGGTGTGGCGCGGGAAAATCTTTTTTATGGTCTGTAACGGCTGCGTCCCCCACCCAAGCGATACCACGCCGGAAAGCTCCCCGCCCCTGTAAAATCCCAAGTAGCAGCGGGTCAGACGGGGCAGCACCTTTGAATAGTGGTATGCCCGGATAAAGGAAACTGCCGTTTCCGGGTCAAGTTCCTTTACCGTAAGACGGGGGCTGCTGTTTGCTCCTTTCCGGCTGCTCATACGCCTGTTTCCTCCGGCTTTGTCGTCATTACCCTGTAAAGCTCCGTGTTGGTCGGGAAGCGGTCTACAAAGGGCAGCACCACGTTACCAAAGAAAATCAAGCCCTCGCCCGCTTCGGTGTGGGTGACATACTTCATCTGCTGCGGCGAAATGGAAAGCTGCTTCGCAAGGATAGCCCGGTCGCCGGCGGCTTGATTGAGCATTAACACAAAGTCGCTGTTTTCAAAGATGTTCTCCACCTCGCGGCTGCTCAATAAGTCTTTGACATTCTGCGTGATTGCTGTCGGAATACCGCCCCATTTACGAAAACGCTTCCAGATTTCCACGCTGTAAGCAGCGGTCTGTTCCTCTTTGAGCAGCAAGTGAAATTCGTCCATGTAGTAGCGGGTCGCCTTTTTCTCGGCGCGGTTGATTGTTACCCGGTTCCAAGTCTGGTCTTGCACGATAAGCATACCTAACTTTTTGAGCTGCTTCCCAAGCTGCTTAATGTCAAAGCAGACAAGGCGGTTTTCAAGCTCCACGTTGGTTCTATGATTAAAGACGTTCAGAGAGCCGGAAACATAAAGCTCCAACGCCGCCGCAATCCGCGCCGCTTCCGGCTCCGGCTGCTTCAACAGCTCGTCGTACAGGTCGCCCAATATCGGCATTTTCGCCGGGTCGGGGTCTGCCAAAAACAGGCGGTACACGTTCCTCACGGCGCGGTCAATGACGGTCTTTTCTACGGGCTGCAAGCCCTCCTTGCCGCCAATCACAAGCTCGCAAAGGGAAAGGATAAAATCGCTTTTCAGAGCAAGGGGGTTGTCGTCCTCGCTGTAATTGAGGTTTATGTCCATAGGGTTTACATACTGTGTGCTTGTGGGCGAAATGCGGATAACCTGTCCGTGTAGCCGCTGCACAAGGGGGTAATACTCGGCTTCCGGGTCACAAATGATAATGTCGTCGTCGGTAATGAGGAACGCATTTGTCATTTCCCGCTTTGCCGCAAAGGATTTACCGCTTCCGGGGGTTCCCAAGATAAGCCCGTTCGGGTTTTTGAGCTGCTTGCGGTCGCATAAAATCATGTTGTTGCTTAAAGCGTTCAGCCCGTAGTAGAGGGCTTCGCCCTGCTGAAAAAGCTCCTGCGTGATAAAAGGAATGAAAATTGCGGTGCTGCTCGTCGTCAAGCCCCTTTGAATGGGGATAAGGTTCTCACCGATAGGGACGCTTGACATAAGCCCCGCTTCCTGCTGATAGTCAAGGCGGGTCAGCGCACAATTATATTTCTGCGCGATACCTGCCGCCGCGAACACGTCATTTTCAAGTTTCTGCTTCGTGTCTGCCATGTTCACCACAAGGAACGTCAAGAGGAACATTCTTTCATTGCGGCTCTGTAAGTCCTGCAAGAGATTTTTTGCTTCTGCGCCGAACGTGGCAAGGTCAGAGGGGATAATATCCATGTCGTACCCGCTGCGGACGGCTTTTTTCTGTTCTTCAATCTTCATCTTGTCAAGGTCGGTTATCTTGCGCTTAATGGTCTTGATTGCTTCGGTCTGGTCGATACTCTTGATATGCAGATTGACAATCACGCCTGTTTCAAGGTCGAGAATGTCCGCAAGCATACGGTCGTTCAGCTCCGGCGCAAGTATCTGTAAGAACGATACCGCGCCGACTTTGCGCCCCATGCGGAACGTGCGCCCCTCGCCAAAGCGGAAAGAGGACGGGGCGATAAAGTCCTTTGTGGTAAGCCCGGACGGGGCAAGCCAAGCCCAATCAAACGTGAACGGTTCGCCCTCCGGGTGGAATACGCCGTGTAGGGTCTGCAAGCGGTCATAGCCCGTCATGGGGCGGGCAGACACGCCAAGCACTTTGAAATTGTTCAGTATGTCGGTTTCAATGCGGGCAAGCCGCGCCTTTGCCGCGTTCAGATTGTCGGCTTCGATAGAAAATGTGATGTATTTGTGCTTTTCAAGCCCGTTGTTGCCCTTTGCAAGCTGATTTTTCAGCATATCCGCGTATTCGGTGCGGATAGAGTTGAAAGCGTCGTCCTGCGGGGCAATGTCAATCGCCTTTTGCGCCTTGTCGTGCTGCGTCCCCTGATTGATGAAAGAGAGCTGCACCGACACGGAAGCGTCAAAGTAATTGAGGAAGTCGCACCAGTTTTCAAAGATAGCCGTTTTATCATCAGCCTGTGCAAGCTGATAGTTAATGTCGTCGTACTCCAAACACTTGCTGTATTTCTTTTCCGACACCTTGCAGATACCGTCCGGGTACATCTGCAAGTAGGGGATAGTCTGCTGCGCGGTGTGCGCCTTTCCGTCGCCCTTTGCTTTTTGGATAAGGGCGGTGATCTGTTTCTTTTCGGCGCGGGTCAGTTTGCGTTTAGCCTTTGCGGGGCTTGCTTCCTGCGCCGCGCCTTGTTTCTTTGTGTGCTGTGCCTTTGACAATCGCTGATACCTCCTTTTCAAGTTTTCGCTGCCGTTCGATAACGGCGTATAGGTTTTCTGTCTGGTAGGGGCGTTCCTTTGGTCGGGCAAACTTTGTCTGAATGATGTTTTTTACCACCACTTCAAGGGGCTGTCCGTGTTTCTCATACATGGCAATGAGGAAACAGGGCAGCATGACAAGTATCATCACGAACGCCGCAAGGCTCGTCCCTGCGCTGTCTTTGAGTAAAAAGAAAAGCGGCAGTCCGATAAGGAGAGCCGCGCTGAAACATATAAGCTGCCGTTTGGTAAGGTTTAATGCAACCTTTGTTTTGACTTTTGTTAAGTCTTTGGGTACGGGTACATACGCCATTGAATACCTCCTTTCGCTGTTGGCTGTTGATAGTTCCCCATAGGGTAATCAAGGGCAACGGTCAAGTGTGCCGTCTGCCCTGTCCATAGGGTGTTTAGGTGTTAGCGCGTCAAGGTCGGGTCGTATTTTGCCCTGCAAAATCTCCACCCTGCCCTTGACACGCGGCTAATGCGCGGAAAATACCGACTTTGCAAGCGCGCCGGATTTGAACAGGGAAAAGCAGAGGATAACGGTATAGGCTGCAAGGGAAAAAATCGCGCTGTGCAGATTGTCCGCTATTATCATGTCATTCACCAGTACCGCATAAATGCCGACGCATATCATAATCAGGAAGCCTTGAAAGCCGAGTGCTATTAAGCCTTTGAGGTAGTTGTTCCCAATCTGCCCCCACTCCCGGTTTGTCATAGTTGCGAACGGGATAGGGGAAACGGAACAGTACAGGTATATTTCTATCATTCTGCCGTACAGGATAACCGTTATCAGCACCGACATGATTTTCATGCAAAGGCTGACAAGGCTTGTTTCCATGACGAGCAGTAAAAGTTCGGGGATTTCCATTGCGTCAAGCCCCTGCTGCATGGCTTCAAGGGCGGCGGCAACGTCTATGTTCGTGTTGCCGCCGATTACCCCCGCCGCGCCCGATACGACGTGCTGCGCCATATCGAACACCGCCATTGTTATATCAAAGGTGTGGGTGACGAGGAATACCGCCACCCACGCCTTGAAAAACCACTTAAAGAACATGGACGTGTCAACGTCGTGCATATTGTTCTTTTCCGTTACCATGCTGATTAGCTCGTAGCATAGGACGTAGGTAATGACAAGCCCCGCAATGGGTACGATTACATTTTCGGAAAGGGTCTGTATCATGGAAAAGATATTACCATTCCACCCCTGCGGGGTCTGCCCTACCTGCCCTGCGATTGTGCCGACTTTCTCGTTTACGTCCCCGAACATAGTTGACAGATTACCGTTTATCGCTCCGATTAGGATTTCTTTTATCCATTCGTTAATCGCGTCAAGTATGCTCTGCATAGGCTGTTACCCGCGCTTATACAGTGAACAGGCCGGACAGCAGCGGTACAAGCACCATGCCGATAAGGGCAACCCCGCCCCCCGCCATGAGCTGTTTCATGCCCTGTGATTTAGCCCCCGGATTGTCGTTGCCGTAGCCCTCCAAAAGATTGATAACGCCCCAGATACCCAAGCCCGCGCCAAGCGCGATTACCAAAGTCTGCAAAACGCCGATTGCCGAAGTAAAAAATGCCATATAGTCCTCACTTTCTGCCGCTGTGCGGCTGTCAAATTGTTTGATTGTGTTTTGGGGTATGAAAAAAGCCGCCGTTTTCTTATCCGGCGGCTGTCCCCGCGCTGCGTCAAGTGCTGCGGCGCGGCGGTATTCAGTTGTATATGTGTAAATGCGGTGTGTGATAGCACTTTGCCGCCCTACCAAGTAGGGGCGCGTACCATGTAACCAATGTTTACAGCTTTGATTTCAAACCACCTCCTTTAAGGTTTTGCTTTTCTAATGACAGGCAGAAAAGGGGCTGTTTCCGTCGTAGCAGGCGTTGTGGGAATGTGGGTAACTGGCTGTCTTATGGAACTGTGGGAAACGCTGTTTGCAGGACGTGGGAAAGCTGTTCCTGCTTTTCCATGTGCTGTGAATGGCGTTTTCCATAGTGCAATAGCCTGTTATCCACATTTCCATGACGCAAGGTTTCTGTGACAAGCTCCCGGATAGTCCATGCAAGCTGCTGTTTCTCTTTTTTCTTTCTGATACGCTTATTCATTTTCGGTGTCCTCCTGCAACTCTGCCGTGTCGATTTCGTAGTAGTCAAATGTTTCGTCCGGCTTCACGATTGCGGGGCGGCGGCGCAAGTGCTTTTCCATGTCAAAGGCGTTCTTCTTGTCAAAGTCGGACAGGTACTTGTATTTCGGGTGCTTCGTTATGTCGTACTTGTCACTGAAAAAGGGGCGTACCCCTCTAAGCTGCATGATACATTTCCCGCCGTCCATGACCGCGATTTCGTCCTGCGTCATTAACTCCTTTCCCAATTTCTGATAGTTCAGCCCGTGGGAAACCTCCCGCCCCCGGTTCTCGCTTGTATTGAAGCTGTCTATCGTTTCTTTCCCCAAGATTTCCGATATTTCTTTGAGGGTGGTTTTCTCCTTGCCGCCCAAGAAAAGGGTCGTGTCGCAATTCCCTACTATGGTGTCGGCGTTGTCCTTGTAAATTGCTTTTAGCTGTGACTGTGATTGCAGAATGATACAGGCTGATATTTCCCGGCTCCGTATGGTGGCTATGAGCTTTTCAAACTTCGGTATCTGCCCGATATTGGCGAACTCGTCAAGCAGACAGCGCACATGGACGGGAAGCCGCCCGCCGTACACGTCGTCGGCTTTGTCGCATAACAGGTTGAAAAGCTGCGTGTAGAGGATTGAAACAACAAAGTTAAAGGTGTCGTCGGTGTCGCTGATAATGACAAACAGGGCGGTCTTTCGGTCGCCTATGGTGTCAAGCTCCATTTCGTCGTTTTCCATTAGCTCCCGCAATTCCCGAATGTCAAAAGGGGCTAACCTTGCGCCGCAACTGACAAGGATTGAGGAACGGGTCTTGCCCGCGCTTAACAGGAATTTTTTATACTGCTTCACGGCAAAGTGTTCCGGGTCTTTTTCCTCCAAGCGTTCAAACATGAGGTCAACAGGGCTTTGAAATTCCGGGTCGTCCTCGCGGGCTTCACTGGCGTTTATCATGTCAAGCAGGGTCGTGAAGTTCTTTTCTTCTTCCGGGGCTTCATACCAGATATAGCCGATTAGGGCGCAATAAAAGAGCCGTTCCGCTTTCACCCAAAAATCCTCGCCGGATTTCTCCCCGTCGCCTTTGGTGTTGGCGATTAGGGTATTGACGAGCTTCAAAATGTCCTTTTCGCTGCGGAGATAGGCAAAGGGGTTGTAGCGCATACTCTTTTTGAAATTGATGGTGTTCAGCACTTTTATCTTGTAGCCGCCCCGCTGTAAGAGCTTGCCGCACTCGACTAAAACCGTCCCTTTGGGGTCGGTCACTACATAGCTGCTGTGCATTTGCATGAGGTTAGGCTTCACGAAAAACCGGGTCTTGCCGCTGCCGGAACCGCCGATCACAAGGACGTTCTTGTTCCTCGCGTACTTTGGCAGCTTCGGGCGGCTGCTCATCATCAGCCGTTCGGTCTGCGTCAAGAGGATATTGTTTTCAAATACCGGGTCTACATAGGGGCGTATATCCTCGGCGTTTCCCCAACGGGCAGAACCGTACTCTACATTCTTGCGGTACTTCTTCGCGTTCTTGCCCTTGAAGTAGACAATCAGCCGGATAAGGACAGCCCCGGCAACGCCGACAAGCATATCCACGGGGTTAAGGCTCGGCGCGAATGAGGAAAAGGCAGCGGTGAAGCCCTCCCCAATGGACAAAACCTTTGCGGAAAAGTCCGCGCCCGGTGCAAGCCGCGCCGCCTGTGCCGCCTTGTCAAAGAGATAGACAAAGAGCAGATAGGGCAGATTGGGAAGTATCAGCTTTTTCAGATTGACGTTGCTCATAATTCGCGCCCCCTGTCCTTGTCCTTCACCTTTTCCCGGCTGGCGTTCAGCAGCTTTGCCTTTTCCTTAAAGGCGGCTAATGCCTTGCGGATTGAGGGCTTTTGCTCCTGCGTCAGCTTCTTTGCGGAAAACTCTTTAAAGGCGGCGGTCAGAACGTCCGCGTCCCTGCCTTTGAAAAACACAAGGTAACGGGGCGGGGTTTCCGTCGCGTCCTTTTTCAGCGCAAAATCAACGCCGTACTTCTTCGCCGTACTCTCAAAGGCTTTGATATTGCTGTCGGTGATTTCGATATTCGACACGCCCGCGTTCTGCTTCATAAGCTGCTTTAGGGTCTGCTTGCCGTGGGGCGTTGCCTGTTTGTCAAGCTGCTTTTTCGCCTGTGCAAGCAGCTTTTTCATGGCAGCTTGTAAGAGTGCCGCCGTCAGTTTGGTTGCCTTTATGGATATAGCAACGGTCTTTTCGTTTACTTCATCTTGCATTTACCGTCCTCCTTTCCCGGTATTGGTCTGCTTTAGGGTGGTACGCCGCTTTGCGGCATGAAAAAAAGACAGCCGCTTTTCTGGCTGTCCCAGTCTGTGCTGCGGCGCATGGGCTTACAGCCGCACCCGTAAGCCGTTCAAGTCCCCGGCGCGTACCCCCACAAGATACCATTCCTGTTCCATGTTCATTTCAATGCGGGTCGGCTTCCATTTGCCGCCAATCATCACGTCGAAACAGTCCCCGCAATGCAAGCCGCCGTAGTAATCGGCAAGGTCAAAGCGAATGTCGTAGCGGTCGGTGGTTTCGTCAAAAATCAAGGCTCCCTGTTTCATGGTCGTATCTCCTTTCAAACTTTTCCGCTTGCCATGTCGTGAGCGACAAGGGCGGTGTAATAGCTGTCAATGGTGGTCGGGGCGTTAAAGAGTACCGCCCGTAAATACTGCTTGATGTTGCGGATTTTGGTGGTGTTCTCCCGCATACAGTCAAACACAAATTGAATGTGTGAGCTGTTCAGCTTCATAAACTTTGCTTTCACAAGCTCGGCGGGGTAGTCGTCCCCGGCAATACGGATTGTCTTTCTTGCGGTGCATACCGTTTCAAGCATGAGGTCTACAATCTCATTCAGGCGGTCGCTGTCAATGCTGCTGTCCTGCAAGAGAAAGTCATACTCGATATTGTCCTTGATGATTTCCTCATAGATTTTGTATGCGTCGTTCTTTCCCGTTCCTTTCCATTCCGGCGGCTCTGCCGCGTCCTGTCCCAAAGGTGAGGGGGCAGGGGAAAGGATAGGAATGGAATGGGTACTTGATAAATCCGTAGTTGATAAATCTGTTTTGGGTAAGTCAGTTCTTTGTATCTCTTTATTTAATTGCATTGGATTTTCCGTCGTCGGTTTATCCGTTGTCGGATTTTCCAATACCGGGTTAGCCGCTGTTGGATTTTCCAATATCGGACAATCCAATTCCGGCGGGGGCTGCGGCTGCTCGTATATGGTGTACTCGATAGCGGTCATTTTGCCTTTGTCGTCGCGTCCCTGCCGCCTTGTGATATATCCGGCTTTTTCAAGCTCCCATATGGCGGTACGGATAGCGTCTATGCTTTCCCGGTTGATGTAGGACAGCCCCGCAAGGGTATAGTCCCAATCCTCCGGCAAGGACAGCATTTGCGACAACAAGCCCTTTGCCTTTAGCGTCAGCTCCTTGTTGCGTAGGTGGTGGTTGCTCATTACGGTATAGCCCTTGTTTCGCTCCACGCGGAAAACTGCCATAGCTTCATCACTCCTTTGCTGTGGGGTTGTCACGCGGTAGAATGGCGTTTTTGAGGGATTAGGTATATTTCCCTTGCCCGGTCAAAACTGCGCCCGCAAAGCCCCATGATACAAGGCTTCCTTTGCCCCTACTGCGTGACATGAGGGCATAAAAAAAGCGGCGTTCCTGTTTTCCCGTGTGGGAATAGGTAACGCCGCCTGTCTGGTGGTGTGTTGTGCTTCTCTATTTGATTGTTGATGTGCCACGCCATTTCCAAACGGCGGTATGGGGTCTATCTTCAAAAGGATTTCGGCGGCATATCAAAGCTAACTCCGTAAGTAGTAAATTGGTAGTAAAATCAGCCTACAATCCTTTGAAAACGCCCGTAAATCAAGGGCTTTCCGAGATAATCATTGAATTTTTAGAAAATAAGTTATCTTTGAGGGCTGCCTGATTGACCGTAAGGATAATACTAAGCTTCTTATTATTCTGAACCGGATTTAATTTCTTGATATACCGCACTTTAATCTCCCCATCCTCTTCCAGAAAAAACAGGGGATCGGTATTTATAAAATTCCGGGATTCCAGCTCACTCAGTGGGAATTTCGTGCGGTTTGTTATCACGATTCCACGGTCATAATCCACTATGCTTATCTCGTCGACAATGCTGTAGTTGGAACAAATCTCCTTCAGGCTCCCAATAATATTCATCATTTTAAGTGAAGAGTAATACTGATTGGAATCTGCCAGAATTAGCCGGATGACATCGTCATCCGCCACTGCCGCATCCGCCACTTCATTGAGCTGCCGGATTTTATCATCCAGAATATCTCTTCTGCCATCGATTATCTTCTGGTTAAAATCTGTTATATTATTTAAAATGAATTTAGAACTGTATTTTGTACAGGTAAAGGAAAGCACGCTGATGAAGCATATCATCAGTGCGATATTGATGATATACATCTTATAAAATGTTTTACTTTTTGGTCTCAGCTTCAGCATGCTTTTTCATTCCCCCGTTTTTTAAAAAACTGTAATCCCGCTTCTCACCCTCATCAATGCTTCTATAAAGAAGTAATCCCCATAGATAATCGGCACATTGATATGTCTCCGGTCAGGATAAGAAACCGTCCCCTTCATCAGAATTCCCTGCTCCCTGTCTGAAAAATCAGTATACTCCTCATACAGACCCTTTAAAATTATCAGTGCATTATCACGATACCTCTTCTTTTCCGCCTCGTTTTCAAGCAGGTCCGAGAGAAGCAGCATTCCGCTGGCTGCGCACGCCGCGGCGGAGGAATCTTTTGCACCGCGTTCCTCACCACAGGCACAGTAGTCCCAGCACGGTACCTTGTCCTCTCCCATAAGCTGTACGACCTTATCTGCGGTTCTTTTGGCTGTCTCTGCATACATCTCGAGCCCTGTTTCCCGGTATCCTGCCGCAAAGCCGTACAGAGCCCACGACTGACCTCTCGCCCACACGGAGTCCGGCGTTTTCCCCTGACCTGCCAGATTTTCAATCTTTGCACCGCTTTCAGGATCGAAAGATACAATATGAGGAAACGTGCAGTCCTGCCGCATGAAATGTTTCAGGACCGTGTCCGAGTGTCTGACCGCTATATTTTTAAATCTCGCGTCACCAGTCTCATTTGAAGCCCAATAAAGTAACGGTAGATTCATCAAACAGTCGATAATCGCCCATCCCTGAGAATCCGGTTTAATACTGTCGTTCCATGCCCGTATAAAATTTCCCGCGGGATTAAAACGACCTGCCAGAAGGCTGGCGGCTTTCAATCCCCTTAACCGTGACTGGAGATTTCCGTCCGCTTTATAGTGCATTACCGCGGTTGGCAGCCACATGAAACCTACATCGTGGTGAAGATTTTCAAATTCCTCCATCACCTGATCCAATCGTTTCTCCAGCTTACCTGCCAGGCCAACAGATTTCTCATCCCCCGTATTTAGATAGCGGAGCCACAAAATCCCCGGCCAGAAACCAGCGGTCCAGAAACCGGGCTCCTCATGATTATAAACTCCCCCAATTGAAACGTGTGGAAAATGCTCTCCGATCAGTTCAATATTCTTCTCTACTTTCTCCATGCACTGAAGAAGCGCCTGGTCAAACCACTCCATTCCCAACTCTCCTCTCTTCTGCTTTTTCCCATTGGAAATAATCGCCGCGTGCCTGATGATACGATTTGCACATTTCATGCAGCCGTTTTGTCTCTTTCCTGTAAATAGGATCGCCGGCCAGATTCTTCCTCTCGCACGGATCTTCATCCAGACGGTAATACTCCTCCTGTCCATATTCGTCGAACACGTATTTTTTTGTTTCCGTAATCACCGCCCTGCGGATAAAACCGTAGCCGTAGGTGCCGGAATACTGTGAGAACACCGCATGCCGGTCTATGCTTCGCCCTGGCTTTAAAAATTCATACAGCGAGATCCCCTCCAGTCCGCTGCACTGCACACCGGCTATCTGACATACGGTGGGAACAATATCCAGGTGAGAGACCAGTTCTTTTATGGTTCCGCTCCCCTGTCCCGGCAAATGCAGAATAAGTGGAATATGAATACACTCCTCGTACATCTCCATTTTCTGATACATCCGGTGCTGTCCTAAATTATCCCCGTGGTCAGCGGTAAAGATGACAGCTGTCTCTTCCTTTACCCCCATCTCCTCTATTTTTTCCATAAGTTTTCCTATCACATCGTCGGCCAGCGAGGTCAGCCCTAAGTAAGCGGCCCATACCCGCTTCCAGTGCTCCTCAGGCACCCCTTCCGCCAGCTGTGCGGCGGGGCCGAGCCGTCTCGACTGAGGTTCTCTCCACGCAGGAACCCCGATATGATCCGGAAGGACCAGTTCATCGGGATTATACATCTCCGAATACGGTTTGGGAACCTTAAGCGGCGGATGAGGCGCCCACAAATAGACAAACAGTGCAAACGGCCGTTCTTCCTCCGCCTGTTCCAGGAACTGAACAGCCTGCTTCAGAAAACAAATATCTTTAAATTCCTCTGTCGGATAGGCCCATTCACTGACACGGACACCGCTGTAGCCTTGTGTTCCCATAATATCATCACATTTTTCCTGTACATATGTAATATCTTCCCTGTCTTTTAAAATCAGACCTTTTTCTTTTGCCTCCTGCTCGTATTCCCGGTCGCTGTAAAAACAGTCATACCCCCGGTCCTTTAACGGCGGCAGTACTTTAATGTGATCAACTCCAATATGTCCCACCCTATAACCGTTCTGTTTTAAAATATCATGGATCGTAGCCATGGGTTTCGCAGTTCGGTCTTCCCAGTCGTTGTATACGACACCGCTGGCCGTCGGATATACTCCGGAAGCCAGAGCGGTTCTTGCCGGTACACAGAGCGGACATGTCGTATAGGCCCTTTCACAGCTGATCCCCGAGCGGGCCATTTTATTTAGATTCGGAGTCACCTCACGCCCTGACTGTATCATGTCAATTGTATCATAACGCTGATGATCCGTCATAAGAAATAACAGGTTTTTCCTCTGTGTACTCATCCTTTCACCGCCCCCAGCATCACTCCCTGTGTAAAATGCTTCTGCAAAAACGGATAGACACAGATTATTGGAAGTACCGTAATTACAATTGCAGCCATTTTGAAATTTTCCGGATTCATAAACAGTGTTTCTCCACCGCTCAAGTCGGCAGAAACCATCTGTATAATGTTTCGCAGCACAACCTGAAGCGGCCAGCGGCTGTCCGTATTGATGTAGATTGTAGCCTCCAGAAAACCATTCCAATGCTGTACCGCGTAAAAAAGCGAAATAGTAGCCAGCGCCGCCTTTGACAGAGGAAGTACGATCCTGGTCAGGATCCGCAGTTCCCCGCATCCGTCAATTCTGGCGGCTTCAATCAGCGACTGGGGTATGCCTTTAAAAAACTTACACAGGATCAGAAGATTATACACATTTACCAGTGATACAAACACCAGAGACCATAGAGAATCGATTAATCCAAGCTGCTTAACGACGAGGTACGTCGGAATCATCCCTCCTCCGAAAAGCATTGGGAAGATAATAAAGGCATGAACGTATTTCTTCCCTGGAAATTCCTCCTGGGAGAGCGGGTAGGCCAGCAGGATTGAAAAAGCCATATCCAGCCCGGTTCCTACGACCGCTAAAAACACGGTGTTTCTGAAGCCAGTCAGCAGCGTACTCTTCTGCAGCGCAAATTTATAGGTTTCAAAGGACAGCCCATTGGGAATTAAGTATAAATCAGATAAGGAGGTGCGGGAGGGATCACTGACTGAATACATAACCACATACCAAAATGGATACAGCATCACCAATCCTAAAATTACAAAGAATGTGTAGTTAAAAACAGAAAACTTTGATACTCTTTTCTTTCTCAAAAGATCCCCTCCCCTCCAACTTTTTTGCTGAATTTATCCGCGCATGTGACCATAATAAATGCGACAACTGATTTAAACATATCCACGGTCGATGAAAAACTGTATTTTCCGCGTCCCAGCCCCTCACGGTACACGTATGTATCAAAAATATCAATGCACTCTCTCGTAACGGAATTCTGCAGAACCAGAATCTGTTCAAATCCCGCGTTCATAATCTTTCCGATCCGCAGAATAAGCATTAAGATAATTACCCCGGATATTGCCGGTATTGTGATATAAATCATCTGTTTCAGACGGTTGGCTCCATCAATCTTTGCGGCTTCGTATAAGCTTCCATCCACCTGGGTCAATGCGGCCAAAAAGATGATTGTACTCCAGCCGCACTCTTTCCAGACATCGGAAAGAATGACAACGCCAAAAATGGTATTCTTCTGAGCCATAATGTTCACCGGATCAAGGCCAAAGGTTCTGAAAAACGTTCCTGCAAGTCCAAATACCGGAGAAAACAGGTTTAACATGATTCCGCCGATAACAACCCACGACAGGAAATGCGGCAGATACAGAAGCGTTTGTATAATCTTCTTAAATCTTAAGCTTCTCATCTCATTCAACATAATTGCCAGAAGAATCGGAATTGGAAATCCAACGATAATCTTGACAAAACTTATTTTTAAAGTATTCGATAACACATTCCAGAAATCATCTGAAAAAAACAGCTTTTTAAAATTTTCCGAGCCCACCCAGTCACTGGCCCAGATGCCTTTAAAGATATCGTAATCTTTAAAGGCAATCACAAGACCAAACATTGGCAGGTACCGGAATATGATAAAATATAATATCCCTGGAAGCATCATGAAGTAAAAGCAGATATAGCACTTTCTTTTAGCGACCGTTCTGTGTCCCGCCATCGTAAATTCCTCCAATCATCTATTTCCACTCTTTGCAGGCTTTATTGATGGCTTCTTCCAGTTCTGTTCCGCCCTTGGCGTACCACTCCTGGACAAATTTATCGAAACCGGTCTCGACAGGGACCTCGCCTATGATCATTTCGACAAACCTCGTAACCGTCAGGTCCTGCAGATCAGGGTAGATATCGCTCAACTCGTCTATGAAGATTCCATCCACCGGATTCGGTGTGGCGACTCCCTCTCCCTTTAAAAATTCCATCGCATCGAACAGTTCATCGGAAGAATGTAAAAACAGTGTTTTCTGCGCAATATAGAATTTTTCAAGATCCAGCTCCTGGGCTTTGGCATTATCAATCAGACGTACAACTTTGTCTCCTTCCCATTTATAGTGCTCCCCCTCTTTTCCATACATGATGAAGAGATTTCCTTCTTCCGACATCAGATAGTCAATCAACCGCAGCGCTGCCTCCACATTGGGAGAATCTTTATAAACAAACGTTCTGACCCAGCCTCTCCGGCTGTCCATCCTCTCGCCGACAGGAGCGTCACATCCGCCCTTCAAGACAGGACCATAGACCATCTTTCCTTCCGGATTACTCTGGATAAATGGCTGGTAATAGTTTCTCCAGTTGTTCTTGTCAAATATCTGTAGCTTCGTCGGTCCTGCGCCAAATACGCCTGACTTCACCTTCGACTGCCAGCGATAAGCATCATCCGTCACAAATTCCGGATCAATCAGACCTTCCGAGTACATTTTATTCAAATATACCAGCGCGTCTTTTGCTCCCGGGAGCACCGCGCCGTCAACGATCTTTCCGTCAACCTCCATCCAGTAATTCGGCAGTACTCCGTATGCCCCGAATATATGATCCAGCCATTTAAAGAGTAGCGGCTGATAAGCGCCAAACGCGAACGTATCGTCAATCCCATTTCCATCCGGGTCTTCTTTCGCGGCTTTTTTTGCAAATTCATAGTACTCGTCCAGCGTTTCCGGTACATCCATATTAAATTTCTCCAGCCAGTCCCCTCTGTAAGCCATAATCTCCAGCGGATTCTGACCATCGACGCCAATGCTGTAGATATTGCCATCCTTGTACTTCATCAGTTCCCAGATTTCTTCATCACGCCCGTTTTTTATATTTGGATAATTATCCCAGTATTCATTGATGGGTAAAAGGATATCGGAGGACAGCAGCTTTCCTTCCATGGTCGTCGTCTCACACTGGAAGATATCTGGTATGTTTCCTGAAGCAAGCATGATATTCAGCTTATTATCCATCTCATCCGGTGTTGCCTGGATTATGTTTAATTTCGTATTTGTAATTCTCTCGATCTCCGTTTTCACATAGGAACCGTCCGTAATGTTCATATTATCCAGAAACAATGTCAGTTCAACTGGCTCCCCCGACTCACCGGCCGTCGTTTCACCATTCCCGTTATCCGCGGCTGACGTAGTCTTTTCTTCTGCGGATGTAGCTGGTGAATCTGCATTTCCAGGACTGCATGCCGACAGAAGTGACACTGCCATTGTTACGGAAGCAGCCATGCATAACCCCTTTTTTAACATATTGTTTTTCTTCATAAATCTTCTCCTTGTTTTTAGTTAACATCAAAATCCGGCCGAATTTTTGTCGATGTGTTATAACCTGATACTATTGTAATTATCATTATTTCACAAGAGTAAATTTATCATAATATGATGATATTTTAATCTTTTTCAGCATAATCTATGTTTTTTACTATTATATTGTCTTTATAGACAGGGATAAATGATCAAATATTCATGTTCCCACCGACAAAAAATTCAAAAAAAGAAGCAGCCCGGCGAATACTGAATCCGTCTACTGCTCCTTTTGTGTCGTTGCATGTTGCGTCTCTGCTTTTTGTATTTCTGTATGTTGTACTGCTGTGTGTTGTTCCTCTGCCAGCTCAGTCGTCTTATTTTCTCAAATCTCCACCGCATAATACCGTCCGGAGTATGGCGGCATTGCCAGCACTACCGCTCCTTCCACAACCGGTAGGACTTCTGCCTCTGATTGCCCGCCTCCGTATCTCGCTGTCTCGCTCGACAGAAGCAGTGATAAACGGTCTGCGTCTTCCACCCTCAGTTCATACTCCTCCTGTTCCTCCTCCGAAAAATTGAAGACGGCTACAATCCGCTGTTTTTCGCTTCGTCGTTCAAACGCATAGATCAGCCGCTCCTCCTGATGACAGTCCAGCCATTTAAAGCCGTCCGGTTCATAATCCCGCTCATACAGAGCCGGACTGTTTAAATACAAGCGGTTTAAATCCTCCATGAAGCGGTGAAACGCATCGTGGACCGGATAACGTAATATCTCCCAGTCCTGCTGCCTCTTTTCCTCCCACTCGCGGAGCTGGCCAAACTCATTCCCCATAAAATTCAGTTTTTTTCCGGGATGGGCATACATATAAAGGTAAAGCGCGCGGGCCTGAGGAAATTTCCCCTCATACGCCCCGTACATTTTCTGCAGGATGGTCGCTTTTCCATGGACTACCTCGTCATGGGACAAGGGAAGCAGGTAATGTTCATGATAAAAATACTGCATGGAGAATGTGAGCTGATGATACCTCTCTTTCCTCTCCGACGGAGGTGCCTGTAAGTATGACAGGGTATCGTTCATCCAGCCCATATCCCACTTATAATCGAAGCCGAGACCGCCGTGTTCCACCGGTTTTGTGACGCCCGGATAGACGGAAGAATCCTCAGCAATCAGAAGCGCCTCCGGATGCAGACTTTTAAGGCCTTTGTTCATCTCTTGAAGAAACTGAATTCCATTTCTGTTTTCCCCTCTTGCGGTATCGCCCTGCCAGTAGATTAAATTGCTCACTGCGTCCATGCGCAGACCGTCAAAATGAAATTCCTTCAGCCAGTAATTTCCCGCAGACTGAAGGAAGCTTCTGACCTCCCCACGGGAATGCATGAAATTGCAGCTTCCCCACTCGCTTCTTCCCACATCACTGTGGGGATACTCGTAAAGCGCGGTACCGTCATAGTTCCAGAGCGCATAATCATCCACTGCAAAATGTACCGGCACAAAATCCATAATCACCCCGATCTCATGAGAGTGGCACTGATCGACAAACGCTTTTAACTCATCCGGGGTTCCGTACCGAGAGGTCGGGCTGAAAAAGCCGGTATTCTGATAGCCCCACGACTCATCGGATGGGTGCTCCGACAGCGGCATCAGTTCCACATAATTATAGCTGTTTTCCTCCAGATACGGGATTAGTAAATCCGCCAGCTCAGTATAGGAATACCAGCCATTTACCAGCCCCCCTTCCACATCATTTTCTCCGTCCTTTTCCACACCGTCCACCCGCTCTTTTCTCCGCCAGGAACCGGCATGTATTTCGTAAATATTGAGTGGTTTATCCTGCCCTGTTCTGTGCTTCTTCTGCCATTTGGAATCACGGAACTCATATCCGCTTAAGCTGATGATGACAGAGGCCGAGTGCGGCCGCAGTTCCATAAAGAAGCCATAGGGATCGCAGTGATCAATAAAAGAGCCATCACGCCTGTATATTCTGTACTTGTACATCATCCCGGCTTTTGCCCCTGACACCGTACACTCCCAAAAATTCCCGTCATACACCTTATCCATAGGCGTTTCCTGCCAATCATTAAACTCACCGATTACGGAAATCCGTACCGCATTCGGCGCAAATGTTCGGAACACAGTCCCGCTTTCCAGTACGTGTGCCCCCAAATATTCATAGGCCGAAAACTCTTTCCCCGTATAAAACCCATAGTAATCCATGATGATACCTCCTGCAAATTAGTAATTAGTCCTGATCGTAATTACTCTTAAAAGATAAGCCGTGCATACAAACAGCTGAGTTTACCGTCTAAGATAATAGACAACCGTCTGATTTCCTACTATAATTGATTATATAAAATTTAGTACCTATAATCCATCACCATTTCTGTAAAACAGTTGGATAAACGACTTTTTTGTAAAATCGTCGGAAAGGAGTATCTTGTGGACTTAAGAATAGAAAAAACCAGACAGAGTATTGTCAATGCCTTCCTCGCTCTGCGCTCCGGGAAGCCCCTGGAGAAGATCACGGTTAAGGAGCTGTGTGAAAAGGCCATGATCAATAAGTCAACTTTCTATTTCCATTACGCGGACATCTATGAGCTGTCCGACTCTCTGGAGACGGAAATCGTGACTTCCATCATCAATTCACTGGATCATCCCGAGTATATAATTGAACATCCCGGCGCTTTTACCCAAGAGCTCTTCCTCGCCTATCTTTCCAGAGATGCGTTGATCCAGACACTGTTTTCAGGAAGCCGGAGCGGGTGCCTGATCCAGAAGATTGAGGCCGGTATCAAAGAGCTGATCTTTGAACGACTGCCGGAATACCGGAATGATCCGATCAGAAATATAATCCTGAGCTATCAGATTTATGGCGCATACTATGCATTTTCCGAGAATCGGAATGAAAATACATCCGAGGTTATTGCCGTGCTGGGAAGAATATCGGAGGAGCTGCAGAAGCTGCTACATTAGGTTGTAGAAGCTGCTGCATGAAAAGCCGCTTGACTTTTCCCCGAAAACTGGATATACTAATACCCGGTAAAAGGGAGTAGCTTGCACGTTAATTCGTGTCCTGTGTAGCCGACATTCCCGTTTCCGCAAAAGCTCTGTTCCACCGGGAACAAAATTTTGCCGGAAACCGGTGCACATATAAAAAGCGAGACTTTTATTGCATGATCTTAGTTTATCGTGCAATAAAAGTCTCGCTTTTTTTTGGCCTTCTTCCTTTTAAGCAAGAGCACTTAACAAACGAAAGAGGGAAATTATTTATGATGTACGTATTTCTGATTCTGGGTTTCCTGCTGCTGATCAAGGGAGCCGATTACTTTGTGGAGGCCAGTTCCTCTGTCGCCAGAGCACTGCGCATTCCCAGCATCATCATTGGACTCACCATCGTGGCATTTGGAACCAGTGCGCCGGAATTATCGGTCAGCATATCCGCTTCCATCGCAGGAAATAATGATATCGCGGTTGGAAATGTGATCGGTTCCAACCTGTTTAATCTCCTGGTCGTACTGGGAGCCTGCGGTGCGATCCGCCCGTTTGCCGTCAAGCTTCGCTGGGACTATGCGGCCTCGGCAGCTGTAGCGGTTGTCCTGTTCGCAATGATCTTATTCGATCAGACCGTCGGCCGCGTGGATGGCATCCTCCTTCTGGTCCTGTTTGCGGCATTTGTCGGGCTGACCGTCCGCGACGCCCTGGTCAACCGGATCGTCACCACCGAGGAGGTCAAAACGCTTCCGCCGCTGCGCTGCGCCGTCTACATCGTGGGCGGACTGGCCGCCATCGTCTGGGGCGGTGACTTAGTCGTGGAAAATGCCAGCGCCATTGCCGCGTCTTTCGGTTTAAGCCAGAACCTGATCGGACTGACCATCGTCGCCCTGGGCACATCTCTCCCCGAGCTCGTCACCTCCATCGTCGCCTCCCGAAAAGGCGAGAATGGCCTCGCCCTGGGAAATGTCATCGGCTCCAATATCTTTAATATTTTAATGGTTCTCGGCGCCTCCGCCGCGATCCACCCGCTCCTTGTCAACCCGTTCTCGGTTTATGATATAGGATTCTTAATCATTGCCAGCGCCATTACATGGATCCTCTGCCGCAGCCGGAACCGTATCAGCCGTATGGAGGGGGCTTTCATGCTGGCGATGTATCTGGTGTATTTGATTTATGTGATTGTGAGATAGTTGATTGTAAGATAATGTGATTGTGTATCAGCAGGAAGAAGCATGAATGCATAAATAATGAAAAGCTCCGGGAACGACGTTCTCCCGGAGTTTTTTCTTTCTCTGCCTGTTCTTTGTATCAGAAAATCCTCAAGATTCCATCCATCCGTTCTTCAGCCAAAGAGATTTCCAGGGTTCCTTTCGTACGCTCCTTAAATTCCGCCCGGCTCTCCACAAGACCGAAATCATCGGTAAAGTAAACCGAATATCCTTCTTTACGCGCTGCCATGGAAACCAGGATCACGCAGGATCGATGGGAATATTTCCGAAATTTCAGGCAGCATTCCTCTGTGGTATCATTAAATCTTATAAACTCTATCCACAGATCAAACCCTGTGCTGACATTCCCCGGACGGTAATAGGCTGACGCCCATACAGAGACCGGAGAGGAAAGTCCGCTGAAATGATGAAACCAGCCGCCGCGTCCCGTCTCTATATTTATCTGCTCAAATGTATAATAGCTTCGGTCAACCTCCTGTTTCCAGACTTCCAGTGCCCGATGCGCAATTTCATAGGCAAATTCTCCTTCTCCCATATCCAGCATTGTCTTCCAGATAAACCACTGATGCGGAAACCACACATTTCCATTCCAATAACCATCTTTTATAAAATAACTCGCTGACTGATCCACAGAACTGATGCCTGCTCTGGAAAATAACTCCTCCGGATTCTTGAGATGCGCCAGAAGCCGTTCCTCCTGTTCCCCGGAACACGCTCCCGCAATCAGAGGATAGATCCCTTCCACCGTCTTGTTATAATTTTCTCCGTCTTCTGTTCTGAGGATATGATCCGCTCTCCCCTCTTCGTCGTGAACCAGATAGCCGAAGTATCCGCTTTCCTCATCCCAGGCCTGTGAAAGCGCATCGGTCAGCCTGTTCATATCCTGTTCGTACTGTCTCACGTCTTCCCCGTATCCCAGATGTTCCGCAGCCATAAGAAGTATTTTTGCAGTTCTGATCACCTGACAGGTGGAAATAACCGGTGCGATTCCTCCGGCCGCCGCGTGCTCCTTTACGTACATCTGCGGCGGCAGATCGTCCATACCGCTGCAATTAAAAAAGTAATCGAAGGTCGTCGTCAGACTGCTCTGAAACCTGGCCGTTACGGACCCGTCGCCCCTTCCAGCCAAAAACTCATAATACCGTTTGGCTCTGTCATAATACGCCAGGAGGTGGTCTTTCTCCTCCGTATGATTCAGCATCTCCTGATAAAGATACAGGTGAGTCGGAATCGGGGTTCCATGGTGGACAAATGCGTAATTTTTGTTATCCAATTCCGCAAGATACGTGTCCAGAATGTATTCTGCCAGTCCCTGGTTCATATCACGCAGCCCCATGGCGATCATCCCGGAATCCCATGTATACAGGCTGTCCCATCGTTTTCCCGGCGTATGGTGCTTGATAAATCCATCATCTAAATGGATTGGATACACCACATTTGTAAGCTCTGTCGCTCCCAGAATGCGGGTACTGAGTTCATATGGCCTGCCGTCTTCCTTTAACTGAAAAGAAAATGCATCTGCCCGGCACTCCCGATAGATCCGTTCACAATCCTCTATCGAAATCTCCCACCGCTCATCTCCAATTACTGCATATTCAACGCGGCTCTCTCCTGGCTTAATAAAAATGGATGGGATCATAGAATTATGATAATATCCCGGACTGCTGTGTTTTCTGGGAAATGCATTTCCAAACGGTGCAAGCACATCGTCAAAGGTCTCATCTCCGTTGGAAAGTCTCGATATCCATGCATCTTCCAGGACCCCTGACTCAATGTTCCGAAACTTAACTAATGGGCTGAGCAGAGCAAAACATATTTTTGTATCACACGCGCCGTATTCGTAAGTCAGAGTCCCCTCCTCATGACTGATTGCAGGATGAACCTCGTACTCCTTGCGTTCCGCCCGGACAACCGACCGGTCCTCCCATTCTGTCAGGGCAAAGCAGTCCAGCTCCAAGGCCGAATTCCCATGGGAAATCAGAGATATCGTATGCAGTCCTTCCGGTAATCTCCCAATTGGAATTTCATACAATATGGGACAGCCCTGCTCCGCAGCCCTTGTCCTGGCCCGTGCCGCCTCATCCGAGGCGGCAGAACAATCCTTTTTTTCTCTGACTGCACGCCGGCATTCAGAGTCCGCCGCCACTGTTTTCCTGTCCGCGCCGCCTCCGGTATCATTGCTATCAACGATAACACTGCCGTCTTTCCGGAATACCACATTTTTCCGAAAATTCAACCGGTTCCTCTCGTCGTCCCGGATCTCCAGCAAATAGAAAGCATCTTCTCTATCCTCTTTGATCAGCGCCCGTATATACAGCACTCCACTCACATAATCTTTTGCAGTATTTCTACGGTACCTGACAAAATCACCCTCATCTGCCCCAAAGGAACGGAAATCCCAGTGGCGGATTTCAAAGACGAAATCTTTATTGACCCGGTCTCCCAGTCCATGATGACCAATAAAATCGGGATCGTAAAACTCTCCCTTTTTCGTTCCATCGGGATTTAAACAGTCCCATGGTCTGGGTCTGGCATACTCATACGCATCATAAGATACCGCGTCCCAAAACTCGCACTTATCAGGCAATGCGAGATAATACTCATATGGATAAGGATATTCCATAGCTGCAAAATAATTCAGGCAGCCATACTGAGCTTCCTTCGTCCTGTTGACAAACTCGGTCCTGATTACCACCTTCCCTGCTTCCATTTGGGAAAATGATACCTCCGCGTAACACTGATCCTTCCACTCCAAATCGTATCGATAACTGTAATAACGCAGATCGGCCGCGGCCTGCCACGGATGGTAATTGCTTGGAACGGTCACATTGGGTACCGGCACACCACTGTTGGCCAGTGTCGGAAATACCACCAGATCAAACCTGGCTCCGGGAATCTGTCCGTCTTCGCAGGCCCGGGATACCCCCATGTATTTCTTGGAATACGGTCCCCAGTCAGGAAGATACTCCTTATATATCTCCAGATTTCTCATTTACCTTCTCCCCCTAGCCCTTCACTCCGCCATCCATAATTCCGGAAATAATTTTTTTCTGAAGCAGCAATACTACGATCACCAGCGGAAGTGTCACCACCACGGCGGCGGCTGAGATCAGGTGCCACGGCACCATCGTTTCCGTAGAATAAAGAGTTAATGCCACGGTCACGGTACGAGCCTTCGGTAATGGATTGAAGACTGACGGAAAGATATAATTATTCCACGCATTAATAAACGTCATGATGCTGATTGTAAAAATCCCCGGTCCTATCAGAGGAAGGATGATACTGGTAAATGTCTTTAGAATCCCCGCGCCGTCGATCATTGCACTTTCTTCCATATCGATAGGCACAGTCTGGAAGAAGCTGGTTAAGAACCATACTGCAGTGGGCAGCTCTACCACAGTCAGAACCAATGATAGCCCGATCAGACTGTTCAGCAGCTTCATATTGCTGAGCATATAATACAGAGGATTCAGCAGTGTAACCGGAGGAAGCAGCGATACAGAAAGAAGCAGAATCAGTATCAGCTTTTTGCCCTTTATCTTGGTTCTCGCCAGAGAGTAGGCCGTCATGGAGGCTACAACAATAATGAGAACCGTCGTTAAGGCCGCCACAACAACACTGTTAAAAATATACCTTGCAAATGGCTGTTCCTCAAACGCCTGCCTGAAATTGTCTAAACTCCATACCTCAGGAAATATCTTAACCGGAATAGCCGAAAGCTCTCTCATATTTTTAAAGGATCCCAAGATCAGCCAGAGAAACGGAAGTATCATCATGGAAAGAAACACAATCTGAAACACGGCCAGACCAAACCGGCACAATTTTTTCTTATTCATTGCCATTTACACCTCCAGTTTTGATTTCATACCATCATAAAAGAACATGGCAATTATCAGGGATACAGCAAATGTGAGAACCGCAAGCGCCGCGCCATATCCTAAGTCTCCGAATGTAAAATACTGTTTCATTGTATACATAGTCAGGCTCTGCGTTGCGCTGTTAGGACCGCCGTCCGTAAGGACTTTGACGAGATCGTAAATACGAAAACTCTGTATGGTCCGGAACATGACAGAGACCAGAACTACCGGTTTGATAACCGGAAGTGTAATAAAAAAGAACTGCTGTATCTTTCCAGCACCATCTATGGCGGCTGCTTCATAGATATCTCCCGGAACGGTCTTTAATCCGGAAAGAAGCAGCAGCGACATATAGGGACTTGTTTTCCACACGTCGGCTATGATCATGGAAGAAAATGCACCTTTTGCCCCGGTTACCCACATGACCGGCGAAAGTCCAATCGCCTTTAAAGCCTGATTGATTACTCCAAAGGATTCCGAGAACATATAGGACCACATAAGACCAGATACAATGGTGGGAATACACCACGGAATCAGGATCATCGCTCTCACAAAGCCCTGTCCCTTAAAAGTGCGGTTCATGATCAGCGCACACGCCATGCCCAGCACCGTTTCCAGTATTACGGAAACGACTGTAAATCCCACCGTAAACACCAGCGAAGTTAACATGGTCTTATCCTGAGCCAGTTTTATAAAATTCTGAAATCCCACAAATTTACCGCCCTGACTGAGCGTCTGAATCCGCAGGGAATAAAGACTGGTTTTTAAAGTATTGAGCACGGGATACGCCACAAACAGCAGGAACAGCACCATGGCCGGTATTAAAAACAAATAGGCAACCCGCTGACGTTTTTTCTGATACATAGAAAAGCCTCCTGTAAAATCCGGGGCGTCTTAAGGTCAGACGCCCCTCTGAGTTATCTGGACATAATTTCATCAATTGTCTTCTGCATTTCTTCCAGCATGGGATCCAGCTCGACATTACCCGCCAGATAATTGCCAACTCCGTTCTGGAATGCCGCAGATACTTCCTCGTAATAAGGTGAGGAAGGGCGATTCTTACATTTTGCCGTCATGTCGGCAAGTTCTGCCATATATGGCCGCGCTTCTAATACCTTCTCACTCTTCAGCACTTCCAGATTGGTCGGAATATCACCGTTCATCGAGGTCTGCGTCACGTTCGCATCATAGCCGCAGGCGTATGCTGCAAATAATTCCGCTTCCTCTTTGTGTTCCGAAAATGCAGATACTCCCATATTCCATCCGCCGGAACAGTTGTAGTTCGTATCCTGGTCCTTTCCTCCCGGAAGAGGTGCAATTCCAACCTGATCCGCGATGCCGGACTGTTTCTCGTCAGTTGCTCCGACATAACCGGTCGCCCAGTCCCTTGCATACACTACATTACCGGCATAAAACGGAGCCCTCATATCGGCAGAGGTAAATCCGGTGATTCCTTCAACGGTGATTCCTTCATCAACCAGACGCTTCATCATCTTTAATCCCGCTTTCGTCTCATTGGAATTAATAATGCATGTCCCCTTTTCATCAAGGACGTCTCCGCCAAAAGCCCATACGTATTCGAGTCCCGTACATGTCAGGGATTCATTTTGCTTCCAGGCCGCCGTGAAACCAGACATATTTTCTTCTCCGGCTGTAATTACCCTGCACTGTTCAATCAGCTCATCCCAGGTTTTTGCCGGTTCAAATCCGTATTTATCCAGGATATCTTTTCTATAGAGAAGTGAGCTGACATTTAAATAGAACGGGAGGGCATAAAGCTCATCTCCCAGATAACATCCGGAAATGGCCCCATCCACATACGTTCCTAACTGTTCATCCGTAATTTTTCCTGTTAACGGTTCCAGCCATCCCGCACTCATAAAATTAGTTGTCCACGTTCCATCCATAACCATAACATCAATGGAAGAATCTTTTGCCTGGAGAATGGTGCTGATGGTGGAAAGCTTCTGCGCCGTATCATTAGGCAAGTCTACCAATTCCACAGTAATCCACGGATACTCCTTTTGAAAATCTGAAATAATCTGTTCATTTGCTCCATTGCTGTTGGCATGGCCAAAGTAATGAATCGTCACCGGATCCGTTTTCATGCTTCCGTTTTCTGCAGGCACGGCTGCTTCCGTTTTCTCTGCACCAGTGGATTCCTGACCTGCCGGTGCTTTACAGGCTGTTGTGGATATGGCTGTTGCTGCTGCCAGCAGTACTGCTATAATTCTCTTTTTCATGTTACCCCTTACCTCTCTCATAGATTTATAATCATTGTGAAACTCTTGGTTACAGATTTTAAATCGTTTGTCGTATCTTAAGTTAACGTTAACTGTTTATAACTTACTACTGTGTTCCATATTTGTCAAGTGTATTTAGTAATATTTTAAAATTAATTTTGAATAGATCTGGATAATATTGCATTTTTTCTTTTTTTATATTATAATAAATGCATGCTCAAAGATATATCGTTAACTTTAAATACGCAGTAAGGAGGGCATCATTATGGTAACACTGAAAGATGTCGCCAAAGCCGCCGGTGTCAGTGCCATGACTGTATCAAGAGTCATTCACGGCAACACCTCAGGCGTTTCCCAGGAAACACGTGCAAAAATACAGGAAATTATAGATACAATGGGATACGTTCCCAATGCCTCCGCCAGAAGCCTCGTGGGCAGTTCTTCTCACATCATAACGGTTCTGGTTTCCAAACGTCATTATGAAAACCCGTTGGAATCTCCCTATAATGCGGAGCTTCTCGGAGTTATCGCTAACGCAGTCCAGCAGGAGGGGTACTGCCTTATGGTTCGCCTTGTGGATACTTTTCAGGACATTACCCCCAGCCTTCGATCCTGGCATTCGGAGGGAGCTATTTTTTTAGGGGTATTTGACAGCGAGATGCTTCAGATTCAGAATGACAACAAGATTCCTCTTGTCTTTACGGACAGCTACAGCAGCATGAGGCAGATCATCAACGTCGGAATTGATGATTTTAAGGGGGGCAGCCTGGCGGCGGCTCATCTGGCAGGGCTGGGACACAGGCAATTTGCCTTTATCGGCCCATCCATTCAGGAAAACGGGGTTATTCGTCACCGCTACGAAGGATTCTGTCTCGGTCTCAACGATTTGGGAATCCCCAGCGAGGCAATTACAGCTTATACCAGTGACACCGAAGAACACATGGCCCTGGCACTGGAAGATATTCGCCGGCGTCATGGTGAATTGACGGCCATATTTGCGGCCAGCGATGTCATTGCTGCAAATCTTATTCAGGATCTGCACCACGCCGGTTTCCAGATCCCTGCCGATTATTCGATCATGGGCTTTGATAACCAGCCCATCGGCAGATTCCTGACACCACAGTTGACCACAATTTCACAGGATGTACACCGAAAGGCAGAATTAGCCGTCGAAATCCTTTTCCGCCACATCAAAGATGCAGGAGCCCCTGCAGAAAACATTGTACTGGATGTACAGTTAGTTGAGAGGGCCTCCACTGCTTCGCGGGTTTAGGTACAAAATACGAGTTGCGGAAAACTCCGGGAAATATATTCCCGGAGTTATAAAAAACATATATCAATATTCAAACCAGACACTTCATCACCAGATTAACCATCATTTTCCTTTCCTCCGAACGTCTGATGCTTGCCCCAATACTGGACCGGAACGATTACGTGTAAAACCTGTCTCGTATCCAGACATTCATCCACTCTTTTCATGATTCTGATGATCCCTCCTAACTGGTCCATGCAGCCTTGGTTGACCGCGCAACCGCGAATTATGTAGTCTTTCAGGACATGATCGCCTCGCCTGCGGAATTCTACTCCGCGTTTTGATTTAACCCGGTATCCCACATATATAATGACATCCAGGCTGTAACTGGCAACCGGTTTGTCTGAATTAGCAATTTGCAAAAGGTGCAAATCACTTTTCTTCTCGACTTCTTCCTGAAAGACATTTTTAATATGTCTCGAGATCACAGAAATATAATCAAAATAAAAATGGAACCCCCGGTCTGATTCACTCAGCCGCCGGGGCTTCCATTTCTGCCATCTCACTAATGCCGGTGCATTGCCACCTGCTCTGCGCCCTGCATCTTTAAGTTCTCATGAACTTCTCTCTTATCCGCCTGGCCGATCAGTAAATCCCTGGCTTTCTTGGCTTCGGTCTCACTCTTGTGCTTGCTGGGGCCGCCGACACAGCCGCCCACACAGACCATGCCTTCCACGAAATCATCGGGCAGCTTGCCTATCTTAAGCAGCATCAGGGCCTTCTTGCATTCTGCGGCTCCGTTGCACTTCATGACGTTGATATCGGCATTTTCGCCGGTCTCCTTTAAGCATTCCAGAACTGCTGCCGTTACGCCGCCGCCGTTGCCGAAACGCTTTCCGAATACGGAGCCCTGCTGAAGTGTATTCTCTTCCGGCTCTAAATCCACGCCCTTTGCCACCATCATGGCGTGTGCCTCGCCCAGCGTCATGGCATAGTCCGCATTGTCTTTAATATTTAAATCCAGAGTCTCGCTCTTCTTTGCGATACACGGCCCGATGAAGACGGTGATGGTCTCCGGATCCTCTTCCTTTAACATTCTGGATACGGCGCACATCGGGGATACTGTCGTTGACATGTTATCGAGCAGCATCGGATAGTGCTGCTTAATCATGTTGACAAAAGCCGGACAGCAGGAAGTCGTCATCTTCTTCCCCTCTTTATACGCCTCCGCCCACTCTGCCGCTTCCGCAGCCGCGGTTAAATCGCCGCCCAGGGCAACCTCTACCATGTCTGCAAAGCCGATCTTCTTAAGCGCAGTCCTCCAGCTGGCCATGGTAATCTCCGGTCCGTACTGGCCTTCTGTTGCCGGCGCCACCATGGCAACTACCTTCTTGCCTGCCTTGATCAAGTTGATGACATCCACCAGGAATGTCTTGGAACCGATCGCTCCGAACGGACAGCTGTGGATACAGGCGCCGCACTGGATGCATTTGCTCTCGTCGATTACAACGATACCGTCCTCATCCATAGTGATGGCGTCCACCGGACAGCTTCTCTTACACGGACGGGTCAGGTCTGCAATTGCGTTATATGGACATGCCTGGGAACATTTGCCGCACTCCTTACATTTCTCAGGATCGATATAGGCACGGTCATGGCCCATGGAAATGGCTCCGAAGTTACAGGAATTCTGACATGCCTTTCCCATACACTTCTGGCAGTTGTCGGTTACGACGTAGCGGGCAATGGGACATCCCTCACAGGCGGAGCTGATAACCTGTACAATGTTCTTCGTATCTTTTCCACTGGGGCATAAGCCCTCTGCAAGGCGAACACGTTCTCTGATGATCTCACGTTCCCTGTAGATACAGCAGCGGAACTGTGCTTTCGGGCCCGGAAGCATCTTGTAGGGAATCTCTTCCCTGTGCTGCTCCAGACAACCTTCCCACGCCATTTTCGCCACCTCGTACAATACCTGATGTTTTATGCGAAGTAATGTTGCATCGTTTGTTACCATAATTTTCCTCCTCGTAACTTCCATCTGCCGGAAGCAGAATGGATATCTATAGCAAATTTCATTAATAATAAGTTACCGTAACTTTTTTTCCCATCTCTTCCACCGTGTGTTTTAACTGCTCCACCAGATTCTGGCGAATACCGAGATCAAATGGAAGACCAGGGTTCTGATATGCGCTGTTGATGGCTTTTCCAACGTACAGCTTCAGTTCCGTACAGTCCTCGATCAGCATCTTCGCCACCATGGACGCACCGTTTGGTTTATCCAGTTCCAGGAAAAATTCTTCTGTGACCGCCTCGTTCTTCACATAACGCCTCAGCAGCTGAAGAACGCGGTTTAAGGTGAGAACGCCTTCCGTGACAAGCTCAATGCCATCGATGTAGGCGATCGGCGGGATATCGGGATCATTGTAATCCAGCGAGACATCCAGGCTCTTCTTCGTGGTTCTGGCCACAATATTGGCGCTGGTTCCGCCGCAGACCACCCGCTTGGTAAATTCATCTCCCGACATGAAATCAGCCACCATGGCGGTGTCATCCTCCGGGTTCCTGGCGGGTCCCGTCATCAGATGCACCGGTTTCCTGTCAATGATACGCATGACAGCCACCGTCGTGTCATCTCCCGGACGGAACTGGTACAGTTCGTCGCAGGCCCGGCTGAGCGCCGTAGCCAGACGGATCGCAGAGATCGTGATCCGGTACTGTTTCAGCGCATAGGCGGCGATGTCTTCCCAGAGCCAGCCAAAGTTTAATAGCTGCCCCACTCCGGCATGGATGGTGCCGTCGCTCATCAGAACTAAAGCATCTCCTTTTTTTACCCGGAAACGGTACTCGTTGATCTTTTTGTTCTGAATCACGCGGATATTCTGGGGAATCGGAACCAGCTCTCCGGCGCGGATAAAGATACAGCTCGGATTGTCAAATTCCACCAGATAGGCGTCTCCGTTATGGAATACCTGCAGAATGCTGAAAGTGGAATATGCCACCTGCCGCACCTGGCAGACCGGAAGCGTCTCCACAATTGTCTCCACGCATTCCTCCAGAGTCGCTCCGTTTAAAAACATGGTTCCTAATATCTTCGAGGTCAGGGTCGCCAGAATATTAGCCTTGACTCCGCTTCCCATGCCGTCGGCGAGAATCATGATGTTGGAATTCTCCGTCTGGAGCAGTTCCACCTTATCGCCGCACAGAACCTCGTTGAACTTATTCAGGCTTTTGTATGCAACGTCTACTGTTACTCCCATCACTTGACCTCGCTTTCACTTCCTTCATCCAGCAGGGACCGGCAGAGCTTTGTAAGCGTAGTCTTTGTTTCCGCTGTCGTTTCACCCAGCAGACCGGCAATTTCCTGGGCTACCATCATCTGCTTATGGATTACCCGCTGCGCCAGATCGATGGTCTCCAGCTTCTTTTCATACTCCTGCTTCGCCAGCTCCTCTTCCTTCGTGATATCGATAAATGTGGCGAGCACCACGTCCTCTTTTTCAATATAAACGATATTCTGGAGCATGGAGAAATTATATTCGCTATAGGTCACCTTTTTTCCATGAATATTCTGGTGGGAATCGTAGACCCACTGGAAATCCGACGGATCGATGAATTCATACAAATACATATTTAAGGCTTCCTGCCTCGTCTTCCCGAAATACTTCTCTCCTACCGCAGAATACTCCAGAACCTTCATGTCTTTATCTACTATTAGAACGATATTCGGTGATGTCTCCATAACCAGGTTCGATAAGGATTCGGCCTTTTCATGCATAAACGGAATACACATGCCCAGTTCGGCTTTCTTCTGGAATACGGCGATGGCTTTTTCGCGGCAGGTGGAATAACCGCAGGCGCCGCAGTTTAACTCGTCCTCCGGTTTCGTCTTACCCGTCTTCTTAAGGATCTCCTGGATCTGGGCCTCTGTTGGCATCGGTTCTCTCGGAGAACGGTCCATGAAGATCTTGTTGAAGGAGATTTTATTGACGATCTCCTCAACCTCGCTCTTTTTTGCAGGATCTTTTTCGATGGTCTCTTCCATATCCAGCTTCACCTTGAATCTGGATATGCTCTCGTCCTCTACGGTCGGTCCCTTGATGCAGCCGCCGGAGCACATGTTCATCTCGATGAAACAGCCTTTTATCTCACCGCGTACCATGCTTTCACATAGATCGATGCAGTTCCTGGCGCCGTGAACGTAGAATTTGCGATAGCCATCCTTCTTCTCCTCTGTGGCAAGAACGGAATTCACGACTCCGTTGGTGACCGGATAGAGGCGGTTGACCTTGGGATCCAGATGGCGGAACGGAATGTCTTCACAGTCCTCGATAGTGATCTCTTCCTCATTCAGCCAGCGGTTAATATCGTTGAAGTTTAAGACCGCGTCGATACAGGAATCGTGGCGGTCATCGCCCGCTTCTTTCTTCTTGGCGATACACGGGCCTAAGAATACGACCTTTACATTCGATCCCAGCTCTTCCTTCAGCATCTTGCCGTGTGCAATCATCGGCGAAACCACCGGCGCCATGTAAGGAACCAGCTGTGGATAATAGATTTCAATTAAGTCATTGACGCTCGGACAGCAGGTGGTTATGATCGTTTCCATCTCCCCCTCTTCCAGAAGCCGCGCATATTCAGCCGTCACCATGGCTGCTCCTTCCGACGTCTCACGGACGTCTGTGAAACCGAGCTTGCGTAGAGCGGCATTGATCTGGCCGATGGTCTTGTATTTTAATAATCCCATATAGGATGGGGCGATGGATACGACGGTTGGGATGTGATTCGCTATGTAACCTTTTACAGTGTTTAAATCGCTTACCAGCGTTTTCGCTGACTGTGGACAGACCTGCATGCATTTTCCGCATAAAATGCATTTGTCCGGCATAATCTCGGCCCGCTCATCTTTAATCATGATTGCCTTGACTTCACAGTTGCGGACACATTTGTAACAGTGCTTGCATTTCGTAGCCTTGAAATCAATAATCGCCATGATTACAGCCTCCCTACGATTTCTTTATCGAAAAACTCCTTTGTGTCTTCTGGTTTTAAAGAGAATAATTGGCCGTCTACGGTTACACAAACCCCGTTGACACAGTTTCCGCTGCAGAAGGAACCATTTAAGTCTACTTTGCTTTCTAAATGATTCTCCTTTACCAACTGCTGGAGCTGGGCGATGATTTCTCTGGAACCTTTTAAATGACATGCGCTTCCTATACAGATTGTAACTCTCATGAAAATCTCCCTCCAATATCTTGTGTTTGGTTGTGGTGGTGATGGTGATGGGTGTGGTGTAAGTAAATAAAATACTTAGTTTGAATGGTCGCTCATAGTGGCGGGGGTGCGGGCAGAGCCCTGAAATGCCTCCGGCATTCCAGGGTCGCTTCGCTCGCCATACAGATACACCCGAAGCCGGCACGGAATATGAAAGGCAAAAACGGCTTTTCATATTCCGCGCCGGCTTCGGGTGTATCTGCCTGGCTCTGCCCTTTGCGTACATTATCTCACATTGACATATTATTATCAATCAAAAAACTTCATCTGTGCTGTACTTTTTCACATACATCCAACCATGACATCCACGATCTCCTGCTTTTCTGCGTCTATCAGTCCATATGTGTTTAACCTCAGCTTCGGAATTACCGGAAGACTGGCGAATGCCAGCGTCATAAACGGGTCGATCGAATTCGAGATTCCCAGTTTCCCAGCTTCTTCTTTTAACTTCTCCAGCTTTTCATCTACTTCTTCCGCCGCCTCTTCACTCATTAATCCGGCAATGGGCAGGGCCAGCTCGCCCAGGACTTTTCCATTCGCTACTACCGCCAGGCCTCCGCGGTTCTTTCGTACCGTGTTTCCAGCCAGAACCATGTCGGCATCGTTGGTTCCCGCAATGATTAAATTATGGGAATCGTGGGCAATGCTGGTCGCTACCGCACCGTTTTTCAGTCCATAGCCGCCCAGGAAGCCCAGCCCTATGTGACCGGTGTCGTGGTGGCGCTCAAATACTGCCATTTTTACGATGTCCTGATCCACGTCCACACCTGGGGCGTATCCCTCTTTTTCGGTCCATGATACCAGACGTTCCGTAGTGGTCAGCTCGCCTGGCGTTAAACATAATACCCGCACCTGATCACTCTTTTTTTCTATATGGAGCTGCTCCGGCACGATCTCCTTTAAATGAAAGGAATCTCCGACCCTTACGGGCGTGTCTATGTGCTTTATCTCCGCAGCCAGGATTCCTTCTTTCATGGAACCATTTTCCGCTACCAGCTTTCCATTTTTATATACCTGCTCCACACGGAAATTCTCAAGATCCGATACTACGATAAGATTCGCCTTGTATCCCGGCGCAACCGCTCCCCTGTCTTTTAATCCGAAATACTGAGCCGCGTTGTAGGAACCCATAATCACGGCGTGAACCGGATCAGCGCCAAGGCTTATGGCTCTCCGGATGATATAATCGATGTGGCCAAGGCGGAGTAAATCACCCGGATGCTTGTCGTCCGTCACCAGCATGCACCGGTGGTAATATGGCTCCTGAAACAGCGGAATCAGCGCCTCTAGGTTCCTCGCAGCCGTGCCCTCCCGAATCATGATCCATTGGCCGCGGCTCAGCTTCTCGATCGCTTCGGAAGCATCGGAACACTCGTGATCCGATTGCACTCCGGCTGTCACGTAGGCGTTCAGTTCCTTGCCGGAAAGGCCGGGGGCGTGGCCGTCCACCAGCTTATTTCTGTCGAGAGCGCCCGAAAGCTTGTCGAGAATCCCACGGTCCGCCCTCGTGGTGCCGTAGGAATTCATCAGCTCCGCAAGACCCAGCACACGCTCTTCTTTATAAAATGGTTCCAGCTTATCTGCGGACAACACGGCTCCAGACTCATCCAGACCGGTAGCCGGCACACAGGATGGGAGCATAAAGAAGACATCCAGCGTCAGCCCCTCCGTCCGCTCCATCATAAACTGGATTCCCTGGGTGCCCGCCACGTTGGCGATCTCATGGGGATCGGTGATGACGGCCTGGGTGCCGTGGGGAATGACAGTGCGCTCAAATTCTCCCGGCGCCACCATGGAGCTCTCCAGATGAATGTGGCCGTCTATCAGGCTGGGACAGACGACTGCTCCCTTTAAATCTATTTCCGTTACCCCTTCATAATCCCCCAGTCCCACGATACAGCCGTCCTCGATGGCGATATCCGCCTGTTCCAGTCCGGCGGTAAATACATTTACAACGGTTCCATGCTTCAGTACCAGAGACGCCTTCTTCGCTCCGGCAGAAGCCAGAATCCGCTCTGACAGTTTCTTATCCATAAGATCAATATTCCCCTTTCTGTACTGACTATCTGCCTGCCAGCTTTGTGACAGAAGCCGTAATCAGACGCTTAAACAGAGGCGCCACACGTTCTGCTGTCTCCTGGACCTCGGTATGGCTCAGAGGCTCCTTACTGATGCCGCACGCCATGTTGGTGATGCAGGAAATACCGCAGACAGCCATTCCCATGTGGTTTGCCGCCACAGCCTCACAGGCCGTGCTCATACCGACCGCATCCGCTCCCAGCATCCTGCACATGGATACCTCGGAAGGGGATTCATAGCTGGGGCCGGTAAGCTGTAAATACACGCCCTCTTTTAACTCAATGCCCTCTTCCTTCGCCGTCTCTTTTATGATGTCACGCAGCTCTCTTCTGTAGATATCGCTCATGTCAGGGAATCTCGGTCCCAATTCGTCGATGTTGGCGCCAATCAGAGGTGACGGCACAAAGGAGGCGATATGGTCGCGTATCAGCATGAAATCGCCTGCGTGGAATGTGCTGTTAATTCCACCGGAGGCGTTGGTCAGAAACAGGATCTTCGCCCCCATAAGTCCCATAAGCCGTGCGGGAAGTACCACATCGCTCATCGGATACCCCTCGTAGAAGTGAACGCGGCCCTGCATGATCACAACCGGAACGCCGTTTACATAGCCGAAGATAAACCTGCCCTTGTGTCCCGGCACCGTAGACACCGGAAACCCTTCGATATCTTTGTAATCAATGGCCGCGGCAACCTCAATCTCCTCCGCGTATTCTCCCAGACCGGAGCCTAAAACCAGTGCAATCTCCGGCTTAAAATCTGTCTTTTCCCGCACACTCTTTAAACAGCCCTGCAGTTTCTCATATACTTCGTTCATCTTGTCTTTATCCTCCTTCATTTCCTTTCTGTGATATAAGTATAAGTAATTACAGTATATCACAATTTTTAATAGATCTGAACAGGAAAAATGGAAACCAGTAACATTTTGACAAAACCTGCCAGGTAATGGTATACTGGAATTGTTCGTTCTAACCCGAAAGGATTACCTGACGGAGAAGGCGAGGAGAAATCATCGATCGCGGGATTCCCCATGCCTTTTTGGTGTGGTTTTTTTATTTCATAGTCAAGTGACTATGCCGCCGGGTTATTGAAACGGACAGAAAGCGAGGATGATAATTATGAAAAAAGTATTACCTGTACTCATGGCTCTTGCCATGACGGCGGCGGCTCTTACCGGCTGTGCAAAGAACGGCGGTGAGACAGCGGCAGAAACCACAACAGCGGCTGCCACAGAGACTGCTGCCGAGACAACGGAAGAAGAAATCACAACAGCTCCTGAAACGGAAGCAGGGACGGAAAGCGCCGGCGCTGCGTCTTCTGACTTTACGCTCCGTGTCGGTTCCTTAAAAGGGCCTACCTCCATGGGACTGGTCGAGCTGATGGATCAGGCGTCAAAGGGTGAGGCAAAAGGTTCCTATGAATTCACCATGGTGACCGCAGCCGATGAACTGCTTGGAAAGATCGTAAGCGGAGATCTCGATATCGCTCTGGTGCCTTCCAACATGGCCTCCATCATTTTCAACAAGACCAACCACGGCGTTAATGTTTTAAATATCAATACTCTGGGAGTTCTGTACGTAATATCGTCCGATGACTCCATCAAATCCATCGCGGATTTAAAAGGAAAAACCGTTTACTTAACCGGCAAGGGAACGACACCGGATTACGCACTTCAGTACTTATTGAAGGCAAATGGCATGACCACGGATGACGTCACTCTCGAATACAAATCAGAGCCGACCGAGGTTGCCGCTCTCTTAAAAGAAAAGCCGGATGCCATCGGACTTCTTCCGCAGCCATTCGTCACAGTGGCCATGGCCCAGAATGACGCCCTCAAAATGGTGCTCGATCTGACCAGGGAATGGGAAGCCGTATCCGGTGAGGACGGCGGAAGCCTCGTAACGGGCGTAACCATCTGCCGCGGCGAATTATTCGAAGAACATTCCGATGCAGTCAAAACATTTATGGAAGAACAGAAAGCATCTGCCGCATTTGCCAATGAGAACGTAGCTGAGACAGCCAAACTCGTAGCAGCCGCGGGCATCATCGAAAAGGCCCCGGTTGCAGAAAAAGCGATTCCATACTGCAGCATCACCTATATTGACGGCAGCGACATGAAAAACATGCTCTACGGGTATCTTTCCGCTCTGTATGAAATGGACCCGACCACAGTGGGCGGTGAGCTTCCTACGAAAGACTTCTTTTATATGCCATAAATAATGAATAGGTAAGTATGTATCCGGCGGCCGGTCTCCGGCCGCTGAATTTTTGCAGTAAGCTGGTTGGTAAATTTAGTACGGTTAAGTTAAAACAGTTACATTTGCACAGCAAGGAGGGACACACCATGAAACCATCAGGTCTGGGGCGAAAAGCCGGCATCATCTGTTTCTGGCTGGTGCTCTGGCAGTTTATCAGTATTGCCGTTCACAATTCCATCATCCTGGTCGGCCCCGCAGAGGTTGCGGGAGCGCTGATTGCACAGATCTCCACGGTGGAATTCTGGAGGACGATCGGTCTTACTTTCGGCAAAATCAGCACCGGATTCTTAGGCGCGTTCCTGGCCGGCATCCTGACGGGAAGCGCTGCCTGCCGTTTTCCATTCTTAAAGGATTTGCTGGAACCTGTCATGGTTCTGGTCAAATCGGTACCGGTGGCTTCCTTTGTCATTCTGGCGCTGATCTGGATCGGTTCCAGAAACCTTTCGGTCTTTATCGCATTTCTGGTGGTATTTCCCATGATCTACATCAATACCATCGCCGGGCTTCACAGCGCGGAGCCCCAGCTTCTGGAGATGGCCAGGGTCTTTCATATGTCGGGCTGGAAGAAATTCCGTTACATTTACTGGCCGGCCCTGCTTCCCTATCTCATAAGCGGCGCCAATATCAGTCTGGGCATGAGCTTTAAATCCGGCATCGCAGCCGAGGTCATCGGTGTGCCCGACCACTCTATCGGTGAAAAACTCTACATGGCGAAAATCTATTTGAGCACAGCGGATTTATTCGCCTGGACTCTGGTAATCATTGTCATCAGCGGCCTGTTTGAAAAGGTCTTCATCGAGCTTCTAAAGGCGGCAGAACGACAGAACAGAGCGAAAAGAAAGCGGGGTGCGTGAGCCAATCACTATGGAAATTACAGTAATGAATCTCTCTAAATCATTTGACGGGCGAAAAGTCTTCAGCCAGGTCAGCCAGACATTCCGGACCGGAGACATTTACTGCCTCATGGGCACTTCCGGCTCGGGAAAGACCACCTTCTTCCGGATTCTCCTCGGACTCGACCAGCCTGACAGCGGAACCGTATCCGGGACAGAGGGTGCCTTTCTCTCGGCGGTCTTCCAGGAGAACCGCCTGTGTGAATCTTTCTCTTCTCTCGATAATGTGCTGATGGTCTTCCCGAAGGTAACAAAGGAAATACGGGAGGCCGTAAAGGAAGATTTATGTAAACTTCTCCCTGAAGAATCCATCTACCGGCCGGTCTCCACCTTAAGCGGCGGAATGAAACGGCGTGTCGCCGTCTGCAGGGCGCTGGCGGTGCCATTTGATGCGGTCCTCATGGATGAGCCGTTTACCGGTCTGGATGAAGACACGCGAAGAAAGGTCATAGAATTTGTCAAACAGAAGACAGCCAAAAAGCTGGCAATTATCAGTACTCATCAGGAGGAGGATGTCCCCCTTCTTGGCGGCAGTCTGATCCGCCTTACGGCAGAAGAAAAAGGGATATGACCCCATCACTCCGGGTCATATCCCTTTTCTCTTACTAGTATGACCCACACTAAATGCCTGGTTCGGTGAGGATGTTTTTTCGAGAGTACAGGCGCAAAAACGTAGGCGTAATGGGGTTACGTTGAGGCTTTTGCGTCTGTGCTATCGGAAAATCAGACCAGCGAAACAGTAAGGTATTTGGTGTGGGTTATACTAGTTCCAATCCGTCAAAACCGGATTATTTAATCTTAAATGATTTTACTGCCTCTTCGACCTGCTTGGAAACAGCCTCATCGGTTGACATAACCGTTCCTGTCGCACAGGAGTAGGTCTGCTTTGCCGCGTCATAGGAACCTGATTCAGCAAGGTAGTGAATCCCGTCGTTAGGATTCGTGTATTTCATGGAGTACTGGAAAGTCTGGCTTCCGTCATCTTTCGTCTTCACATCATAGGAAAGAATCTCCATGTCATCGCCGCGGCTCACCATGTTCTTGTATTCTTCTGCTGTATCCGGATAAATCTCACGGATAGAATCTGCGGAACTGCCGCTGATCGTCATGATTTCCAGCATGTCGTCACCGCTTGCGGAAAGGAAGGTTACATATTCATCGTCGCTTCCCTCATCGATGGTCCAGCCAGCCGGAACTTTGATCTCAAACTTGCCATTGGCTGCCTTAAATACGCCGTCGGAACCGATCTCGCCCGCTGCAGATGCGGTAGTCTCTTCTGCGGCCTCATCGGCCTCATCCATCTCTTCCTCTTCTGCCTGGTCTTCTTCCTCTGTACTTTCAGCTTCTGATGCTGTCGTCTCTGTCCCGGTAGTGGTTACTGCCTCTGTCGTTGTCTCTGTGGAAGCGGTTGTCTCTGTCTTATCTTTTGATCCGCACGCAGTTACTGCCATCATAACGGCTGCCGCCACTGCCAGCGTAATGATCCTGCTGTTCTTTCTCATAATAATCTCTCCTCATAATCTGTCTTAACTTGTTGCGACGAAGAGGATTATAACATGTTCAGATTCTTTTGTATAGTGTATTAAAAGAACCGAAAGAATCACAAACAATTCTTAATAAACTTTATGTTCTGTTTATCATGTTCTCATTATTTTCCTTTTGTTACCGGCCGGAATCCGCGCCATGCGGGGCCGGAAAACGGGCCTCTCAATGGCCGTCCGAAGCGATGGAGATCAGGAATCGATTGATCTTCCCCTTATTTTCCTCGTAGAGGTCAATATTTTCATAAAGTTCTTTATAATAGGTAAAAATAAACTTTTTCGTCTGTATCGTATTCTTCATCGTGGCTTCCTTCGCCACCAGGCTGTTCTTTGTTTTCACGTAATAGTAGGTGGGATACGGCAGCGCACAGATGCGCTCCGCGTAACAGAGGTACTGAAGGTTGAACAGAAAATCTTCACACCAGTTCAGCTCCCTGCTGCATCGAAGCATATGTGTGTTCAAAATGTCCCGGCGGTACAGTTTATTCCACATGACTCCGTAGTAAAAATTGGCCGGTTTTTCCATCATGTGCTCCGCAAAGCCTTCCCTGGTCATAACCTCGTATTCCTTGATATGGCCTTTTCTTCTTATTTTATCACGGTTGACACGGAAAAAATGGGTGATGACCATATCGCAGGAGCTATGCTCTGCCGCGGATACCATCATCCTCGTGGCATCCGGGGTGACCCAGTCATCACTGTCCACAAACTGCAGGTATTTCCCCTCCGCCTGGTCCATTGCCAGATTGCGGGCGTCAGATACCCCGGACTGCTCCTTGCGGATTACTTTGATCCTGACGTCCTGCTTTGCATACTCACGGCATATTGCCAGACTCCCGTCTTCACTTCCGTCATCTACCAGAAATACCTCCAGCTCCCGGTAATCCTGCTTTAAAATACTGTCAACACACCGCTTCAGTGTCTTCGCCGAATTGTGAATTGGAACGATTATACTCACCAATGGCAGCTGCACGTTACTCTCCTCCCCGCTCTGTTTCCAGCAGCTTTATTTTAATAGGAAGTCCGCCCCCATACCCGGTCATGCTCCCATCCGCACCGATTACCCGGTGGCACGGAATCAGAATCGGGATGGGATTGCGGTTGTTGGCCATACCCACCGCCCGGAATCCTTTCGGGCTTCCGGCAAGCCCCGCAATGTCTTTGTAGCTTCTCGTCTCCCCATAAGGAATGGTCAGAAGCGCTTCCCAAACTCTTTTCTGAAATGGTGTTCCCTCCGGTCTCAACGGCAGATCAAATGCCGTGCGCTCGCCGGCCAGATACTCCGCAATCTCTTTGGCGGCCTGGAGCGTTAAGTCTGTTTCCTTTTGAACGCCCTCCTTCAGAGGGATTCTGCCGAAGCTGATACTGCTCACCGCTCCGTCCGTATCTCCTATGGTGAGCGGACCCAGTGCGGATTCGTAAAATTCATAATAAAGCATGGGGATTTTCCTTTCTATGGATTTTCCTTTCTATGGATATTCCGTTCTATGGATATCATCTGTGGTTCTCTTCGATCGCAGTCCGCGATCGATGTCATCTACCGGCTAGTATACCATAAACAGGCGGTTTCGGCACCCGTTTGGCGGCTTCCCGCCAGATTTTATATTTCTTCTCCCATTTTTCAAGATTTCCTCATATTTCTTTAAGTTTTTTTATGAAATGTTTATGGTGCGGACAAATTTATGACACAATTTTCTCCTATACTAAATAGTGTAAAGGAACCCCACCCTTTTAACATTGACTTTTTATTTTTCATACTCGGCCGGCAGTAACTCGATGGTTACTGCCGGCCCCTCCCATTTATGGGGGGGATTTTTTATTTTCTTTTATTTTTTATTTTTTTCAAATAATGGTTGACAAGTATTGTCGTATCGTATATAATAACTCTTGCGTCGCGAGACGGTGGATAAAAATTACAGAGAAATTCTGTTTACGGGGTGTGGCTCAGCTTGGCTAGAGCGCCTGGTTTGGGACCAGGAGGTCGCAGGTTCGAATCCTGTCACCCCGATGATAGTAATAAAGATAACATTTGTTATTTTAACTACTGTCTCTCATGTTTATCTGCGGGTGTAGTTCAATGGTAGAACACTAGCCTTCCAAGCTAGATACGTGGGTTCGATTCCCATCACCCGCTTGTGAGTCTGTAGCTCAGTTGGATAGAGCAACGGCCTTCTAAGCCGTGGGTCGGGGGTTCAAATCCCTTCAGGCTCGTTTCACATCAATTAACCAGCGATGTGTGCGATTTGTTTATGGTGGGTATGGCGAAGTTGGTTATCGCGCCAGATTGTGGCTCTGGAGGCCGAGGGTTCGAATCCCTCTACTCACCTTTCCCTTATAGGGAATTTTTTTTTATCTGGAATTATCATACGATATTGGGCCATCGCCAAGCGGTAAGGCACAGGACTTTGACTCCTGCAGTCGCCAGTTCGAATCTGGCTGGCCCAGCTTTGGGATACTAGCTCAGGTGGTAGAGCACTTGACTTTTAATCAAGTTGTCCGGGGTTCGAGTCCCCGGTGTCTCAGTAATGATATGGTATGTAAAGACCATCAAAAAAAGTCGTCGAGTACGACTTTTTTTTGTGGGGTAAAGCTTCCACTTTTTATGTCCTCAATTGACATTATTTTATCACTCTATGTAACACAATATGCGGCATCTAAAAAATTTTTAGGCCTACTAAAAATTTTTGTATATTCTGTATTCTATCTGGTATTTTCCTAAATATTTTTTAGATACTATGCGGATTGCCCTTTTCCCTCCTCGTGTATATAATAATGGTATCAAAGAAAGAGAGGTGTTACATATGACATATTTGGCCTATATCGTAGTATTCTCACTGCTGGCATTGGAAATCTATCCGATTATCCGCAAAGGTGTTCACAAAGCTTAATTATAAATTCTGTCAATCATTTTTGAAAATGTCCTTAAAAAGTTTAATGATGAGCACCGGTTCTGCCGGTGCTTATTCTAATGATAAACTTATATTTGGGTATTA
>NZ_QJKD01000025.1 GCF_003201875.1 Hungatella effluvii | reverse complement strand
CATTCGTATAGGATTTGGTAATGTAAAAGGATTCTGAGTTTTTTGATCTGGATGTAGTAACCCGCATAAATAATCACCTCAACACCATTATAGCATATATCACTAAATATTACTATATAATAAAGTAAAAAAATTGACAAAAAAATAAGCCTACAATAAGGCTTTGCAGCACTTTTTGATTGATTGATGTGTCAAACGCCCGTTTATCAGCCTGCTGAGAGAACAGGCGGCAGCCGGCGGCGTGTACAGTGACGAAGAAGCTTCTGATAAAAATCTGTACAATGGTGCAGAATAAGTATATAATAATACTGTTTATCATATATGCTGGAGGAATTGATTATGACATTTACTTACCCTGCTGTTTTTACGCCCCATAGGGACGATAAAGGATATCATGTGGAATTTCCGGACTTAAAGTGCTGTGAGGCGGACGGACCGGATCTGGAAGATGCTGTGGAGAATGCGAGAGAGGCGGCTTATAACTGGCTCTATCTGGAGGTAGAAGAGGGAACCTACGAGTTTCCAACCCAGACGCATCCGACAGACATAAAGCTGGAAGAGGGAGCCTTCCTGAAATACATTATGGTCACCATAAAGCTCCTGCCCGATAACGATTAAAGCGGTCCGACAGGCCGGGTACCTGGACGGGCAGCTTATAAAAGAGACGGCGGCAGAACGTTGCATGAAAAACGTTCTGCCGCCGTCTCTTTGTTTCACAGTATTTTCAAACTTATTAAAGGTTCATTAAAGGTTTCTTCGATATGATCTTCTTAAGAAAAATACGGATGCCAAAGACGCATCAAAAGGAGGATATTATGGAGGAAGCAATTGTAAGCAAACGAAACGAAAAAAGAAGGGCATGGGCTTTTCTGGCTGTTTTTCTGGCGGCGGCGCTTTTCCTGTTCCTGAATGTACATACGGCGTATGCGGCCGAGGGCCTGAAGCTGAGCACCGATTATCCCGGAATATCCGTTAAGCCGGGGGATAACTTAAATATCCCGGTCACACTGGATAATTATACCGGCTCCGGTCTGGACGCAGAGGTTAAAGTGTCCGCCATGCCCGACGGCTGGGAGGGATACCTCCAGGGCGGTAATTATCAGATAAGCCGCATCCATGTAAAGAACGGCGAGGCCGGAGCAGAAATGACGCTTCATGTAACAGTACCAAAGGAACTGACAGAGGGAACCTACGTAGTCGAGGTAGGCGCCTCCTCGGCGAGCGGCTTCTCCGATACACTGTCCATCTCCTTCCTTGTCAATGAGATGAAGGCGGGAAAGGGAAGCTTTACCTCGGAGTATCCGCAGCAGGAAGGAACCACCGGAACCAACTTCAGCTTCAGCACCACGCTGATTAACAACGGACTGAAGAGCCAGTCCTACAGCCTGTCTTCCAACGCACCGGCAGGCTGGAACGTGAATTTCACCCCAACGGGAGAAACCACAAAGGTGGCGGCGATCGAGGTGGAGTCCAGCACCAGCAAGGGTATGACCGTGTCCGTCACACCGCCGGAGGGAATCGCTGCCGGGGAATACGATATTTCATGCAGCGCGGTTTCCGCGGAGGAGACTCTCAGCACGGATTTAAAGGTGGTGATCACCGGCAGCTACGGCCTGAAGGTGGGAACGCCGGATGGGCGGCTGAGCTTTGACGCCTATGCGGGAAAAGAATCGGACGTAACCTTGAATGTGACGAATACAGGCAACGTGGATTTACAGGACGTATCCTTAAATTCCTCCCTGCCATCCGGATGGACCGTAACCTATAACCTGGAAAACAACGTGATCCCGTCCATTCCCGCCGGTTCCACGACGGAAGTCATCGCCCACGTAAAACCGGGCTCTGAGGCCATCACCGGAGACTATGTGAATACCTTTACGGCAAAATGTGAGCAGGCGGAATCCAGCGCGGATTTCCGTGTGTCCGTGAAGACCAGCACCATCTGGGGCATCGTGGCGGTCGTAATCATCCTGTGTACAGCAGGCGGACTGGGCTACGTATTCCGTAAATACGGCAGAAGATAGCCGGAATGGCTGTCACGCCGGAAAGGGGTCATTGTTATGGACATTGCTGCAAATTATGAAGATGAAATGATGATAAAAACGGACCATTTAACCAAGGCTTACGGAGAAAAGAAGGCGGTCAGCGACCTGACGCTGTCCATTCGCAGGGGAGAGGTATTCGGGCTTCTGGGGCCTAACGGGGCCGGAAAGACGACTACGACCCTGATGCTCTTAGGTCTGACGGAGCCGACGGCCGGGAGCGCCTCGATCGATGGAAAGGACTGCACCAGACAGGCCATCGAGGTGAAACGGATGGTAGGATATTTACCGGATAATGTGGGCTTTTATTCCGATATGACCGGCCGGGAGAACCTCCGGTTTACGGGACAGTTAAACGGGCTGCCGAAGAAGGTGATCGAAGACCGGATCGGAGATCTGCTGGAGAAAGTCGGTATGACCAGGGCTGCGGATCAGAAGACGGGAACGTATTCCCGGGGGATGAAGCAGCGTCTGGGGATCGCGGACGTACTGATGAAGGACCCCAAGGTAGTGATCATGGATGAACCGACGCTGGGAATCGATCCGGAGGGGATGAGAGAACTCATGTTTTTAATCCGGAGTCTGGCGGAGGAGGATGGCCGGACCATTCTGATCTCATCGCATCAGCTCTACCAGATTCAGCAGGTGTGCGACCGCGTGGGCCTGTTTGTAGAGGGGCAGCTGATCGCCTGCGGAAGGATCGACGATCTGGCCGGGCAGATGCGCCGGGAGGGACATTACGTGCTGGAGGCCGCGGCTATCCCGGACGACCGGGGCTTTAAAGAGCTTCTGGAGCACTTGGGAAATGTGGAGAAGATAGAGCGAAACGGGGATTTCTATGTGATCTATTCCAGCTCGGACTTAAGCCGTGAACTGAACCGAAAGGCGCTGGAGGGCGGCTACAGCCTGTGCCATTTGAGGCAGAGGGGAAATGATCTGGATGAGATATACCGCACGTATTTTGAGAAAGGAGAGAAGGGAAATGGCAGTCTCAATCAAAGGAAAAGTAAAGGCTTCCTTTCTTTCGGCAGGGAACAGCGCCAGGGAGAGGAGTGACGGTGCAGGCGGAGGCGTCCGTTCGGGAATGAGCGGCATGGGCGCCTTATACCGCAAGGAGATGTCGGACCATATTCACAGCAAACGGTTCCTGATCGTGCTGCTCTTAATCCTTTTAACCAGCTGTGCCAGCATTTACGGAGCGCTTTCCAGCCTCTCCTCGGAGACGGCGTCTGACTCCGGCTACATCTTTTTAAAACTGTTTACTTTGAGCGGGAATTCCATTCCTTCGTTCACCTCGTTTATTGCGCTTTTAGGCCCCTTTGTCGGGCTGGCGCTTGGCTTTGACGCCATCAACAGCGAGCGTTCGGAAGGAACCTTAAACCGCCTTGTGGCTCAGCCGATTTACCGGGATGCGGTCATTAACGGCAAGTTTCTGGCCGGAGCCACCATCATCTTTTTGATGGTCTTCTCCATGGGACTGATCGCAGGAGCGGTGGGGCTGCTGGCTACGGGAATCCCGCCATCGGGGGAGGAACTGGGACGGGTACTCGTCCTGCTGTTCTTTACTTCCGTCTATATCTGTTTCTGGCTGGCGCTCTCCATTCTTTTCTCCGTGCTGTGCCGCCACGCGGCCACATCGGCCATGGTGGTGATTGCGCTGTGGATCTTTTTCGCTCTGTTTATGACGCTGGTTGTCAGTATCGCAGCCAACGTGCTTTATCCCATGGGGCAGACGGCGACCGCATCGCAGATTCTGGCCAATTATAACTGCCAGATGAATTTAAACCGTCTCTCCCCGTACTATCTGTACAGTGAAGCGGTATCGACCATCATGAATCCGCAGGTGCGTTCCACCAACATCATACTTCCGCAGCAGCTGTCGGGCGCTATAAACGGATATCTGTCCCTGGGACAGAGTCTGCTGCTGGTATGGCCGCACCTGACGGGGCTGCTGGCATTGACCGCCGTAGTATTTGCCGTCTCCTATATCAGCTTTATGAGAAAGGAAATCCGGGGACGGTAGGGCGATAAAACGCTGTTTTGTGAATTATCTGTAAAATCCATCGGTGTTCTCTTGCATTCTCCGTAGAATTGAGAGAGAATACAGATGGATTTTTCTGTTATAAGGAGATGAAAAAAATGCGTGTACTGATCGTGGAAGACAACCGGCGGCTGGCGGAATCCATCCGTGACATCTTAAAACACTGGTATGACTGTGATATCTGCGGGGACGGGAATTCGGGATACTTTTTGCTCACGGACGGCGGTTATGACGCGGCCGTGCTGGATTTGATGCTGCCGGGAATGGACGGGATCACACTGCTTAAGAAGGCCCGAAAGAGCGGCTGTTCCGTTCCCGTGCTGATTCTTACTGCAAAGAGCGAGATCGACGACCGGGTGCTGGGGCTGGAGAGCGGAGCCGATTATTACCTGACAAAGCCCTTTGACATGCAGGAGCTGCTGGCCGTGATGAAGACGATATTACGGCGCCGGGGAGCGGTGATCCCGGAATGCCTGAGCCTGGGCAACATATCGCTGAACCAGGCGGACTACACGTTAAATGGACCGGAAAAAAGCATACGGCTGGGAAAGAAGGAGTATGACCTCCTCCGTATACTTCTGGTGAACCGTGACATGGTAGTCTCCAAGGAGACGCTGCTGTCGAAGATCTGGGGCAGCGACGGCGAGGCGGTCGATAACAATGTGGAGATATACATCTCATTTCTGAGAAAGAAGCTGGAGTTCTTGAACGCGGATGTGGTGATAGTGACTATCCGCAGGCTGGGATACCGGATCATGGAGAAGAATGGAGGAGGCGGACGGGAATGAAGGAGATAAGCAGGCTTCGGATGAAATTTATCTGCTATAACATGCTGATCGTGACGGCGGTCATCGGGATTACCTTCTGTGCGGTGGCATTTATCATGGAGAAACGGGTCAGCGCGCAGGGAAGGCTGGCGCTGGCGAAGGTGGTGTCGCAGGAGGAGCATCCCTTGATCTTCACCACCCGTTCGCCTGCGCAGACGCCGTATTTCTCCGTTATGGTGGGAGAGGATGGCATGGTGACGCCGTGGGAAGGCGGCTATGAAGCATTTCCGGGACAGGAATTTTTAGAGGAGATGGCATTTTTGGGAATGGCCGGAGAGGAGGACATGGGGCTTCTGGAGGGCTACCATCTCCGGTATCTGCGGGTCAGCCGCCCCACCGGATATATGATCGCGTTTGCCGACACCTCCTACGAGGACACCCTGCGAAACGGCGTCATGCAGTACGGAGGCCTGGCCTGCGCCGGTATCTGGATCGGTTTCCTGGTACTGTCCTACTTCTTTTCCCGATGGGCCGTCAAGCCGGTGGAAGAGTCCATACGGATGCAGAAGCAGTTTGTGGCCGACGCCTCCCATGAACTGAAGACGCCTCTGACGGTGATCACGGCTAACACCGAGCTGCTTCAGGAACAGTATACGGGCATATCCACCGAGGCGGATAAATGGCTGGAGCACATCCTTCAGGAATGCAGGGAGATGCGTTTTCTGGTGGAGAGTCTGCTCCTGCTTGCCAAAAATGACGCCCTCACGCCGAAGAAGGGGACCTTCCATCTCTTCAGCCTGAGTGATCTGGTGATGGAAAAGGTGCTGACCTTCGAACCGGTTTTCTATCAGGAGGAAAAGCAGCTGGAGTATCAGCTGGACGAGGAGGTGCAGATGCTGGGTGATCCGGATCAGGTGGGACAGCTGGTCAAGGCGCTTTTAGACAACGCGGTGAAATACTCCCTTCCCAAAGGGAAAACTGTGGTGAAGCTGGAGGCGGCAGGCAGAAAACGGGCGAAGCTCTGGGTGAACAGCCAGGGAGAACCCATACCGGAAGAGAAACGTTCCCTGATCTTCCGGCGTTTCTACAGAGGAGACAGCGCCAGAAGCAGCTGCAGCGGCTACGGCCTGGGACTGGCTATCGCAGCGGAGACGGCTGGAAAACACAGAGCAAAGATTGGAATGGAATACCGGGATGGAATGAACTGTTTCTATTTGACAGTGAGAAGAAGATGAGAGAGGAGGAAATCCGCCTCTCTCTTTTTACGCAAACGATTGTGTAAAAATTTCGTCTGTTTATATTCAATCTTATGTGTGTTTTATAATTTAAGCGCGCCAATCCCAACCAATCCGGGACCGGTATGCACGGCCAGAGAGGCAGTTATGGCTTTTTCCATGATCAGCGTTCCCTGGGGAATACCGGCGAGCAGTTTCGGCCGCAGTTCCTCGGCAGCTTCTTTTCCGTCACCGTTTAAGAGGGCTGTGAGGCAGGGGCCGTCGCCCGCAAAGGCCTTTACTTCCGCCAGAAGTCTGGAAAGTCCCTGTCTGGAACCCCGGATTTTGGCGACTGTATAGTAGACCCCTTCTTCATTACAGGAGATAATCGGCTTTAAATTCAGCATACTGCCTACGACTGAGGTGACAAGCCCGATCCGGCCGCCCTTGCGCAGATAGGTCAGTGTATCCATGTAATAAAATATCTTGCATTCCTTCACTTTCTTCGGCAGTGCCTCGGTCAGCTCATCATAACTCATGCCTTCCTCCAGCTTCATAGCCGCCCAGAGCGCCAGAATTCCCGCGCCGAAGGAGACACTTCTGGTATCCAGAACAAAGGAAGTCAGTTCCTGTTCTTCACCGAGCACGTGGCTGACCGTATTATACGTACCGCTAAGGCCGCTGGAAATGGAAAATGCCAGCACATGAGTATATCCCTCCGCTTTCATTTCCTCCACCATATTTTTAACGTCCTGTGGACTTGGCGTGGAGGTAGAGGGGACCTCCTTTGGAAATCTCTGATAAATCGTTTCCGGAAAAATATCAACTCCGTCAACGTAATCCTTCTCCGGGTAAATAATGTGAAGGGGCATAACCTTCATATGATATTTTTGAACCAGCTCGTCAGAAACGTCACAGCCGGAATCAATCAAAATAGCAGTCTTCATATTGGAACCTCCATATGTAGTAATCAAAACTATATAATCCAGTATCTCATAAGAATGCAGCTGTGTCAATAAAATCTTCCTGTTTTTCTGCATTTCTGTCCATATAATTCTCTAATTTGCAAGAGAAACTTAATACTTCCCCGTCAGCGAATATAGTATACTTAATATCAATGCCGGGCAGACATGCCTGTTCATTCCTTTGGCGGCTGCCGCGGCGGCGAATATTCCGCCGCTTATGGTGAAATATGACTTTATTACTTACGGTAAGACAGGACTTTATTATGATAGAAGCATTCAGATTACACATGAAATAATACGAAAGGATTGATGGTATGATCTGCCCGAAATGTGGACATGAAACATCAGGAAACTACTGCAATAACTGCGGAGAACCGCTGAGCACCGGTTATTTAATGGAATCGGCTGAGGAATATGAGATAAGAAAACGGCTGTCAGAGGAGTTGGCGGGCCTGGAAGAACAGGCCGCCGCAAGCACACAGCCGGTTATGGAAGGACAAAGGAGCCGGGGGGACTGGACGGTTAAGAACGAGCGATCAGAGGAAAACCAGCCCTATACAGACAACCAGTCACTCACAGAATCCCAGTCTTTCAATCCGGCGAAATCAATCATCGGAGCACTGGCCCTCTTAAAGAGCCGTCATCTTACAGAAGCCTCTTCAAATGCAGAAGATCAGCAGTTCTATGAGAACCAGACTGATGATACCAACCTCTTAAACGGCCGTGGCAGTCGTAATACTCTCGATGATACAGAGGCAGATGACAACGAAAGCTATCAGCCGAGGAGCAGAAAGCCGGAAAAACAGAAGCCGAAAGAGAAAACAGCAAAGTCTAAAAAGTCCAAAGAGGGATCTGATGGGAGAAAAGCAGAATCAAAGGGTGAGCGAAAAGAGCAGCAGAAAAAGGAAGCCCGAATGAAAAAGCTGGAGGGCGAGGTAGAGCGCCTGCGCAGCAGTCAGGAGAACGGCAGTCAAGAGAATGACAGTCGGGAAAAGGTACGGCCGGTTTCACGCGGAATGGCAGGGCGAAAAGCACAGAGAGAAGAGAGCTGGGACTGGGCCGGCGGGGAACGCAGTGGTTCGGCATACAGCGGGCTGCCCCGGGGAAAGAACCAGAGCAGCCGATCTATGCGCGGTAATACAGACTCCAGGGTAAGCCGCGATTTCGACATACCGGATACAGAAACCCGTATAATCGAAAAGACAGACAAGGACGGCGTCAGTTTTGGCGATGTGGTGGTAAAGAGCATGGTGACAGCCACTGTAATCATCTCCAGAGTGATGCAGCTGGCCTCCTTTCTCCTGATGGCGGGGATGGTGTTCCTTATGGCACAGTCATTCTGGAAACACGGCCAGGCGCTGGGCGATATCCGGTTCATGGCGGCGGAGTCCAACTACGGAATGGCTCTCTACGTCGGCTTTGCAGGAATCACGCTGTTTATGGGGCTGATCTGGTGTCTCTGGATTCCCTCAAAAACGGGAGCGGGAGGCGGCGTGCGCATGAAGAAATACGATACGGGAAGAGGCTTTGTGCCGTTTCTTCTCTGCATGGCAGCAGTCGTGGCGGCGGCAGTGATCCTGCCGGAGATACCGGCTGAAGCCGAGGCGTGGAAAGGGATGGCAAATGGAGCAGCCGCGGCCATGGAGGCCGTGAATTCCCATCGTGATATTCTCTTTCTCGGCAGCACTGCCGGAGCGGTTCTTTCTCTGGTGAGAAAGCTGCTCCGGGTCTGAGCCGTTTCGCAGCAGCACTCTTAAATATACGAATTCTATGGCAGACAATTTTCTTTCCATCTGCGGGCGTACTCCTTAGGAGAACACCCGCATTCTTTTTTAAAATACCGGGAAAAGTGGGTGATATCGGAAAATCCGCATTGCCGGGCCGCCAGATTAATCGGAAGCGCCTCATTTGTGAGCAGATTCTTGGCTTTTTCCAGGCGGACGGAGAGAAGGTCTGCATGAGGGGTACTCTGGAAAAATTTCTGGTAACAGGCAAAAAACTGACTCTTCTCCAGGTTTGCCCTGCGGCACAGATCTTCTGTTGTCCAGGGCTTTTCATAGTTACGGAGCATATCGAGACGGAGACTTAAGAAGATCTCATACAGCTCCCGGTTCTCCACAATGTCAGTATTCTCCCCGGCCATGGCCCGGGCTATGGCAATAAACATCTCATTCAGCAGAAAATATTCTTTTTCCTCAGCAAACGGGCGGGACGCGATCCGTTCTTCCTGAAGCTTTCTGATGTACTCATCGATTTCATCCGGATTTCCAGGATAAAAAATGGAGTTTAACGGAATTTTAAAGCGTTCGATGAGAGTGTCGGAGCACGAAAAATGGATATAACTGTTCCGGAATTTTTGAACAGCCTCATAATGCTGCATGGTCTGAGGCGTATACAGGATGCAGGCATTTTCCCGGGCCAGTGTGAGTTCTTTATTCAAGTAGAATTTCATCGGAGTTTTCAGCAGCAGGAATAAGTGGTCACCGCTGCCTCCCGGCCGGTAAATCCTGTCTTTTGGGGGATTCTGCCGGTTGTATTCACAGAAATGTATTTCAAAATTGAGCATGGCCCTTCCTCCTGATTCTAATTCTCATACATCTGCCGTCTGGTCGTTTCGTTTCATTCTTTATAGGATGATAACAGTATAAACATAATCGGAGAAAAAATCAAATGCTTCGGAGAAAAGTCACTGGTTTTTTCTCCTGGACCTGATAAGATATGAGTAAAGAATATACGTAACAGTTCAGACGGCGGAAAATATCCGATGCTTCTTGACCGGCTTTTTGGTCAAGAAGATGAGCCGTCTGAACTGTTACGAATATACAGTTAAAAAGGAGAATGACAGAATGAAAAAAGCAGAAATTATCATTGATAAGTATTTCCTGACAGGCAGTGTTGATAAGAGAATATATGGTTCCTTCATTGAACATCTGGGACGTGCCGTATACGGCGGTATCTACCAGGAAGGGCTTGCCTCCTCCGACGAACAGGGCTTCAGAAAAGATACTCTGGAACTGGTAAAAGAGCTGGAGGTGCCGATTGTGCGCTATCCGGGCGGCAATTTCGTATCGGGCTTTCACTGGGAAGACAGCGTGGGACCGAAGGCACTAAGACCTGCAAGAACCGATCTGGCATGGAGAGTGATTGAGACAAATCAGTTCGGATTGAATGAATTCGCAGACTGGTCTAAGAAGGCCGGGAGTGAGATGATGATGGCAGTCAACTTGGGAACGAGAGGTCCGGAGGACGCGAAAAATCTGCTGGAATACTGTAATTTTGAGGGCGGCACCTATTACAGTGATTTGAGAAAATCTCACGGCTACGCAAAACCTCATGATATCAAGCTGTGGTGCCTGGGCAACGAGATGGACGGAAAATGGCAGATGGGTCATAAGACAGCGGGAGAGTACGGAAGAATCGCTTCAGAGACGGCCCGTATGATGAAGTGGCTCGATCCGGAGATTGAGACAGTGGCCTGCGGCAGCTCCAGTCTGACCATGCCTACGTTTGGAGACTGGGAGTACCAGGTTTTAGACGAATGCTATGACGAAGTGGATTATTTATCCCTGCATCAGTATTACGGAAACCGCAGCGACGACACGGCAGATTTTCTTGCCTGCTCCAAGGGAATGGATGACTTTATCTCGGGAGTCGTATCAATCTGTGACGCGGTGAAAGCTAAAAAGCACGGCGGAAAGAACATCAATTTATCCTTTGACGAGTGGAACGTGTGGTATCACAGCAACGAGCAGGACAAGGAAATCAAGGCGTGGGATCAGGCGCCTCACCAGCTGGAGGATGTCTATAACTTTGAAGACGCGCTTCTGGTAGGAAGCATGCTGATCACCATGCTGAGACATGCGGACAGAGTGAAGGTCGCCTGCCTGGCCCAGCTGGTCAATGTAATCGCACCGATCATGACATCGGATACAGGCGCCTGGCGTCAGACCATATTCTATCCATATATGCACGCCAGCGTCTATGGGAAAGGCACCGTTCTGATGACTCAGATCAAGGCCCCGGTATATGAGAGCCGGACCTATGGCACCGTATCCACCCTGGACTGTGTATGCATCTGGGATGAGGAGGCGGAGGCCGTAACGATTTTCGCGGTTAATAAAGATCTGGAGGACGATGCAGAAGTCTCCTGTGATTTCCGTCAGTTTGAAGGGTATCAGGTGGAGGAACATATCGTTCTGACCCATGACGACATGAAAGCAGTCAACACAGAAGCAGCGCCGGATACGGTGAGCCCGATCCATTCAGAAGCTTCTAAACTGGAGAACGGTATTTTCTCCACTGTTTTCGGCAGGCACAGCTGGAACGTAGTACGTCTGGTAAAGAAGCATGAAACAGTGAAATAATAAAGAATTATGAAACAGTGAGATAATAACAGCACGAACAGAAGGAGCCGGAGACCCATTTGCCGGTTCCTTTTTGCATGCATGGAAGAGAAAAACAAGGGATGAAAGTTGAAAGAAGTGAGTTGGAAAAAAATGTAGAATATGCACAAATAAAAGACGATTTTTTGTATAAAAATCATATTGTGTACAATTTCTCTTTTTGTTATTATAAGTCCAGGAACTTTGAAAACGCTTTCAAAAAATGAATGCAAAACATGACAGCATTGAGGTAAAACATGACAGCATCGATTTACGACGTAGCAAAGCGGGCGGGAGTTTCTATCTCAACCGTTTCCAGGATTTTGAATAACAGCGCCAATGTAAGTGATAAGAAGGTACAGGCCGTAAAAGAGGCGATGGAATATTACCAGTATGAACCGAATCAGTTCGGAAGAGGACTGGTAAAGCAGAGGTCCAATATGATAGGAGTCTATACTCCATTTCACTCCGGATCGGTGTTCGAATCCTCCTACACTCTGGAATTGTTAAAGGGAATCGAGAGGGTTCTGACAAGACATAATTACAGTATGGTATTAATCAGTGAGTCGGAGGAATACTCAAACCGGGTGAAGGGGAGTCCGCGTTTCATGGAGTATGTCAGGCAGAGAAGGATTGACGGTCTTCTCTTAAGCGGACTGAACGGCAAATCCATGGATGAAGAGGCGCTGAAACAAATCCTGGATGAAGAGTATCCTGTGGTATACATAGGGAAAAAGTTTCACAAGAAGGGAATTAATGTTTACGCTCAGTTCGAAAGCTATATGCATCAGATGATTGAAACACTGTATGCAGACGGGCACCGGAAGATCGTCCTCTATTTTTACACGACTCATGAGAATTATCTGACCGGCATTGTAAAAAAGGCAAAAGAAGAGCTGGAAGAACTGGAACTGATTCCGATCGTGCTCTCACATATGACCGATATCCGGCCGGACCTTATAGCAGATTTCAGAAAGTATGTAATAGGCGGCGGCTGTACTGCCATCTGTTCGCCGGGCATTGAGACGACCCAGATTATATTGAGTGTGTGCGGAGAGCTGCGGCTTTCTGTGCCGGAGACCGTGTCGATCCTGTCCGTTGAACATAAGATTGGCGAAGGGCGGCGGTTGTTTCCCCAGATTTCAGCGTTCTTTGTACCCGCGAAGGATATGGGCAGCGGAGCGGCAGAGCTGCTGCTGGACATGATAGAAGACTGCCCGCTGGAGGAGACTTCCAGGGAATATGAAACAAAGTTTTTTGACAGAGAATCAATAAGGCAGCTTTAAAGAGCAGCCTTTTGATCGCTCTTTTTTGAAAACGTTTTCTGAAAGCGTTTTCAAATAATGATGGATGTACAAAGCACCCCAAAGGTATTCGGTTATACAGGCATGACGGGCGCTTGCACCAATTCGCAAGGCGAATTGAAAATCTTCATCAGAAAGAGAGCGGATAAAAGAGTACAGCAGGTACAGAAAAATAAGATAAGACAGGAGGAGTATCATGAAGGCAATTATGGTGATGTATGATTCCCTGAGACGCGATTTACTGGAATCATACGGTTGTGACTGGACGAAGACGCCGAATTTCAAAAGGCTGGCGGATTTAAGCGTCCAATTTGAAAATTGTTATGTGGGAAGCATGCCATGTATGCCGGCGAGAAGGGAGCTGCACACGGGCAGAATCAATTTTTTCCACAGAAGCTGGGGGCCGATGGAGCCGTTCGACGACTCGATGCCGGAGATTCTGAAAAAGGGAGGTGTCTACACCCATCTCGTCAGCGACCATCAGCACTACTGGGAGGATGGGGGCTGTACCTACCACAACCGGTATTCATCCTGGGAGATTTCCAGGGGGCAGGAGGGGGATCTGTGGAAAGCGGATTTGTCATACCGCTATGACCGCGGCACCGTATTTAAGAACAAGGAGGTCATGCTGAGTTATCCGCCTTACAGACGAATGATGGCTCAGGACGCGGTCAACCGCAGCTATATGGATACAGAAGAAAAGACCTCCCAGGCGGTTACATTTCACCAGGGGCTGGAATTCATCGAGAAGAACCACGGGGAGGACAACTGGTTCCTGCAGATCGAGACCTTCGATCCCCATGAACCGTTCTATTCACTGAAAGAGGACAAAGCGCTCTATCCCCATACATTTCTGGGAGATGCAGCAGCGGAAGCCGACTGGCCGCCTTACGCGACGGTTGCGGAAGATGAGAATACGGTTCAGCACGTTCGTTACGAATACGCGGCGCTGCTTTCCAAGTGCGACCGGTATCTGGGAAAGGTTCTGGATATGATGGACCAATACCACCTGTGGGACGATACCATGCTTATCGTCAATACGGATCACGGCTTTCTGCTGGGAGAGCACGGATGGTGGGGAAAGACCAGCATGCCGATCTACGAAGAGATTTCCCATACACCGCTGTATATTTACGATCCCCGCAGAAAGGAGTGCGCCGGAATCCGCAGAAATGCGATCGTACAGACCATCGATCTGGCGCCGACGCTGTTAGAATTTTTCGGGATGGAAATACCGGAGGACATGGAAGGAAAGCCGCTTGCCGGGGTAATGGATTCCGATGAACCTATCCGGAAATACGCGGTGTTCGGATACCATGGAAGTCAGGTGGATGTGACAGACGGCAGGTATGTGTACATGCATGCGGCGGAGCATCCCGAGATTCCCGTCTGTGAGTATACGCTGATGCCTACCCATATGCGGTGCATGTTCCGCCTGGAGGAACTGGCGGGGCTGGAACTGGCGGAGCCATTTTCCTTCACGAAGGGCTGCAGGGTCATGAAGATTGAGAGTAAGGACCATATGGGAGACACGACGTCATTCGGTTCTCTGCTGTTCGATTTAAAAGAGGACCCGGATCAGGAACATTCCCTGGAGGACGAGGCCGTGCGCGCACAGATGAAGGCTTACATCCGGGAATATATGGAGAAAAATGACGCCCCGAAAGAGCTCTTTTGCCGTCTGGGGTTCGAGGAAGGGAGGCCGTTATGAAAAAACGCCCGAACATAGTGATTATCAATCCGGATCAGATGCGGGCGGATTCCATGTTCCATCTGGGAAATCCGGCGGCGGTTACGCCAAATCTGGATGAATTGGCAAAAGAGGGGGTATCCTTCGCACATGCATTCTGTCAGAATCCGGTGTGCACCCCCTCGCGGTGCAGCTTTATGAGCGGCTGGTATCCCCATGTCGCAGGACACCGTACCATGAATCACATGATGCATGAGCACGAGCCGGTTCTCTTAAAGCGTCTGAAGGAGCACGGGTACCATGTCTGGATGAACCAGCGAAATGACTTGCTGCCGGCACAGAATCCAGAGTATTATAAAAGCTATTGTGATACTTATTTTACTGTCGGAAAAGATCGAAAACCGGATGCACTTCCCAGGGAGTCATTCCGGGGAGAACCGGGAGGAAAGAATTTCTATTCCTTTTACCGGGGGAAGCTGCCGGAGCATAAAGACCTGGATCAGGTCTGGACGGAGGGCGCGGCAGAATTTATCCGGGACTATGAGGAAGAACGGCCATTCTGCATCTTTCTGCCCCTGATGCTTCCCCACCCGACCTATCAGATCAGCGAGCCGTATTTCAGCCGCATTGACCGTAAGAAGCTGCCGGAACGAATTCTGCCTCCGGAGGGATACATGGGAAAATCCAGAATGCAGAGGGAACTGGCGGTACTGCAGAACATGAAGGACTGGAGTGAAGAGGAGTACGATGAGCTGCGGGCGGTTTACTTAGGGATGTGCAGCAAGGTGGATGACTTGACGGGACAGATCGTCCGTGCATTGAAGGAAAAAGGCATCTACGATGATACTGCCGTCTTCTTTTTCAGCGATCACGGAGATTATACCGGAGATTACGGTCTGGTGGAGAAGGTTCAGAACTGTTTTGAGGACTGCCTGACCAATGTCCCGTTTCTTGTGAAGCTGCCCGCCGCGATGCAGAAACGCCATGGCGTCAGTCAGGAAATGACGGAGCTGGTTGACTTCTACGCAACTGCGGAGGCGGTGGCCGAGCTGCCCGCCGAGCACACACATTTTGGAAAATCCCTGATTCCTTATATGGAACAGCGGGAAGAGGCGCTTCGCCAGGCGGTGTTCTGTGAGGGCGGTTTCCGAAAGGGAGAGGACCACTGCAAGGAGACGGGGGGCCAGGCCGTACCGGATCCGGGCGGTCAGTACTATCCGAGACAGTTTTTACAGGCCTCCGATGAGATGTACAACGGAAAAGCCACGATGTGCCGTACAGGGGATTACAAATATATCAGAAGACTTTATGAGGAAGACGAGTTCTACGATTTGAGGATGGACCCGAAGGAGACTCAAAACCGCATCGGAAGTCCTGAATATGCACCCATGATCGCGGAGATGAAGGAAAAGCTTCTGGAATTTTACCAGGATACGTGTGATGTCGTTCCATTTCAAAAAGACACCAGAATGGAAAAGGATTTTACACGAAACATTTGTTTATAAAGGAGAAGAAACGTATGGAAACGAAGTATGCAAAAGCAAAGTTTTTGGATGTTTTCAAATATTCATTTGGGGGACTGGGGTCAAACCTCGCATTCTTTCTTGTAATGTCTTATCTTACATTCTTTTACACCGATATCTTTGGAATCAGCTCCATGGTGGTTTCCGGCCTCATGCTGATATCCAGATTTATCGACGCATTTACCGATCCGATTATGGGAATGATGGGCGACCATACCCGCTCGAAAATGGGAAAATACAGGCCATGGATTATCTGGGGAGCTCCGGTCCTTGGATTCCTCATCTTCCTTCTTTTCACCGCGCCGGACTTATCACCGAATATGAAAGTGGTCTACGTCTATGCGGTCTACATCGCATATTCTCTGGCCTCAACCGTAGTAAATATCCCGTATCATTCCCTGACGCCGGTTATGTCTCAGGATCCGTATCAGAGAACGGTCATCGTTTCATGGAAGCAGGGCATGGGAACCGTATCCCAGTTTATTATCACCATCATGGCACTTCCACTGGTAGAGGCATTTGGCGGCGGTAAACAGGGATGGGCCATCTATGGCGCGCTCATCGGTATTTTGACAACTGCCGCATTCTGGATCTGCGCATGGGGCGGAAAGAAGTACGATGTCTGTGATATGGAAAAAGAACGCGTTCCGATGAACATGGCAAAAGATTTGAAGCTGCTGGTGAAAAACAAACCCATGCTGATGCTCATGATCGCCTTCGGTACGGATGTACTGGCCAACGCGACCTACAGCGCTGTAAATATGTATTACTTTAAGTATGTGTTAAACCGGGTAGATTTAGTTCCCAAGGTTGCCTCCGCCATTCTGTTTGCCGGAATCATTCTCCTTCCGCTGCTTCCTGCACTCTCCAAAGTGTTTGGGAAAAAGCGCCTGTACTGGTTAGGAAGCCTGTTCTCCATCGTACCGCTGGTGGTCATGTGGCTGAGGCCTACGGCATCGGTTACGATTCTTATGAGTATGATGGCTGTATTCGGATTCATTTCCCGTATTCCAAGCAACCTTGGCTGGGCGATGCTTCCGGAGTGTTCTGATTACGGCGAGTGGAAATTTGGTCAGAGAGCAGATGGCCTGATGTCCTCCTCCCTGACATTTATCAACAAGTTCGGCATGGCGATCGGTGGATTTATCGCCAGCTTCTTCATGGGACTGGTCGGCTTTGTGGCAAATCAGGAGCAGACTCCGCAGGTATTAAATATGATCGTGTTCCTGCGTTTCGGAATGCCGGTACTCGGTTACATAGCATCCCTGATTTCCATGGCATTCTATGAGATTACCAATGAGAAATACTCCCAAATCCGCACGGAACTGGACGAGAGAAAGAAGGGTTGAAAACTATGACAAATAGCGGGAGCAGGCAACAGCGCGGGGCGGACGACAGGTTCCTCCCCTTCCCCCGCCTCCACTCCCCCTCTCTTTCAGGCGTATCTTTCATCCACTAAATCCCTATTTTAAGGCTGGACTGTTACTGCGTTTGTCCTGGTGGCTTAAGTTTACTCTTGTACTTACGGTAAGAAACCATTATAATATTTATCAGTGTGTTTATGAAAATGGCCGCCGGCATGATTGCCGGTACGAAAGAGGGAGGGTGCTTATGCCGCCAATCAGTGTACTGATTAAACCATCGTCAGGAAATTGCAACCTGCGGTGTGAATACTGTTTTTATTATGATACGATGTCCAAACGGGAACAGGGGGCCTACGGGTTTATGTCAGTTGAGACACTAGAGGCTGTGATCCGCCAGGTTCTGGCTTATTCGGAGGGAAGCTGCACGATCGCGTATCAGGGAGGCGAGCCGACGCTCAGCGGGCTTCCGTTCTTTGAAAAATCCATCGAATTTCAGGAAAAATACAATGTCAACAACGTGAAGATTTTCAATGCAATCCAGACGAATGGTTCGCTTTTGGATAAGAAGTGGGCGGAATTCTTTGTGAGAAATCATTTCCTTGTGGGCGTATCCCTGGATGGAGGACCGAAGCAGCATGATTATTACCGGAAAACTCCCGCAGGAAAAGGCAGTTTTACCCGGATCATGGAAAATATTGAAATGCTTAAGAAGACCGGAGTGGACTTCAACATACTTTCCGTGGTGCACGCGAGAACCGCGCCTCATATTAAAAAAACGTATGAGTTTTACCGTAAAAACCAGTTAAATTACCTGCAGTTTATCGCCTGTCTCGATCCGCTCATGGAAGAACCGGGGGGTCGGGATTATTCGCTGACACCGGAGGCGTACGGAACGTTTCTGATCGATTTGTTCGAACTGTGGTTTCGTGATCTGAAGGAGGGAAAACAGCCGTATATCCGGCAGTTTGAGAATTATATCGCGATTCTGCTGGGCCAGATGCCGGAATCCTGCGACATGCGCGGGACCTGCGGAATGCAGTACGTGGTTGAGGCGGATGGAACCGTATATCCATGTGATTTCTATGTTCTGGACGAGTACCGTCTGGGGAATTTCCGGACGGATACGGTGGAGATGATAGATAAGAAGCGGGAAGAGATAAAATTTATTGAGAAATCCCTTCAGAAAGAGGAGGCGTGTGCAGACTGCCGATATGCAATGCTCTGCCGCGGCGGCTGCCGGAGAACCAGACAGGAGGATCACGGGAATCATCAGTACTTCTGTCAGTCGTATAAGATGTTCTTTGACGCCTGTCTGCCTAGTCTTGTGGAGATTGCAGAGAGGATTGGACGCGGATAAAGAATACAGAGGATTTAAGTCAGAAGCCCCGTATTTTCAGATGATGAAAATATGGGGCTTTGTTGTCTGACATTTCGCCACTTATTTCAACCAATCATATCTGAATAAGGAGAAAAAGCGTATGAGGAACACAAAGCAACCATCAAATTGCATGGGCGGACTTGTGCTGTCCGAAAAAGAGGCATTAGGAATTTTAGAACAATCGCCTGCTTATGGACAGTACTTATCACTGACAGAGGATATGCAGAGAGAACTTCTCGACTTTGTCAAAGGAACGAGAGGGCTTAAGATAAAGTATGACCCGTTTTTTTAGCACATATTTGATCCGGTGATTCACGGGGAGAGGCTGTCGCGGCTTTTAACTGTAATAATCGGTCAGAAAGTAACGGTAAAACAGGTTTTGCCGTCACAGTCCAAACGACTGGCGGCGGAAGCGTCGCTGATCATTATGGATATTGTTGTGGAGCTGGAATCGGGAGCGTTGGCTAATGTGGAAATCCAGAAGGTTGGCTACCATTTTCCAGGACAACGAAGTGCCTGTTACTCCTCAGATCTGATCATCCGGCAATATGACCGGCAGAAGAGTTTGAAGAAGAAAAAGTTTTCCTACCGCGATCTTCAGAAGGTCTATACAATCGTGCTGGTAGAGCACAGTTCCAGAGAGTTCCATCAGATTCCTGACCAGTATATTCACCGTTCCAGCCAGAAATTTGACACCGGACTGGAGTTGGAATTACTGCAGGAGTATATCTTTATAGCACTTGACATTTTTCAGGAAATCACTCACAATATAGATAAAGAGTTGGATGCCTGGCTGTATTTTTTGAGTTCAGACAAACCGGAAGATATGATCCGGGTGACAGAGGCGTATCCGGCTTTTCGGGAACTATACATGGAGATCGCAGAGTTTCAGAGAAAACCGGAGGAGTTGATAGCGATGTATAATGAGACGCTGGCATTATATGATAAGAACACGGTGGAACTGATGATTGAAGAGCAGCAGGAAGAGATCAGGAGGCTGGAAGAGGAGGCGCAGAAGAGGGAAGAAGAACTAAGGCTTAATAAAGAAGAACTGAGAGCAAAAGACGATGAGTTGGAACTTCTTAGGCGGGAACTTGCTAAACGGGCGGAGAATACGTAAGTACAATCTATTTTGGGATTAATTCAGATAGAAAAAAGCAGGGTAGAATGACCGGCAGAATCATTACAAGCCGGTAATCCTATCCTGCTTTTCATTATGAGACCCGTAACGGAGACCCGGGTGCGGGGACTGGCAAAGCCTGTAACAGGGCAGTGGTGAGCGGCCGCTAGTCCCGGGAGGCATACAGCGGATTGGCCTGCCGCACCATGCCGCGGCAGGTGTGCTGAAGCTCATCAAAAGCGGCGGCGACGCTGTCGGGAATGTCGACATGCGCAATATAATTTTTGCCCAGGGGTCCGTATCCCTCCGGACCATCAGTGAGACGCGGGATTTCCCCCATGAGGAGCGTGAGATAACGGTCGATGTCCCACATGCCATAGATTTCTGTATCATAGGCAGGCTTCCCGTCCTTCATGATGACGTTTGCCTGGTAGACGGCATAATTTATGATGATGACGTCATTCGAGACGTACTTGCGCAGTCCGGCTTCCATGCGGTGCTGCATGGTGGCATCCTGCGCCAGGATGATGGAGCGGAAGGAAATCTGATTTTCCCGCAGCAGATCAAGAAGATACGTGATATTGTTGCCGCAGTTGGTGGAGCTGCATTCCAGAAGATCGGCCTCCAGCCCATAGCGTGCCTTCAGATAGGAAGCAAAGACCCTGGCTTCCGGCAGTCCTGCCGTCTCGATATCAGGGAATTCCTGATGGACCCGGATTCGCAGCGCTTCCGTGGTATGGCCTGCTCCGCCTACAATGACGTACTTTTTCGCGGCATGGTTCTGCATCGCCTGGGCCAGCACATCGCCGCCGCACAGGATGCTGCCGCCAAACAGCACCATGACGTCTGCCTGATTGATTCCGTAGGTCTTCTTTAACTCTTCCGGAGACAGTTCGGAAACGTCTCTTTTTCCGCAAAATCCCCCTAAAATGTTGATGTATTCCACGATTCGTTCGTTCATAGACATCCTCCGTATGTGTACTTACAGGTTCATTATAAAACAGAAAGACAGCGTTGTGAACTACGGTAAAGCCAAAAACTGCTGAAATTTTATTCCGGTCATGGTATACTGGATACAACAGGACCGGTTACCGCCCTGATTTTTTTCGCTCACAATGCGAAGGAAGCTTATAGGAAAAAATGATTTGTTGTAACGGAGGCAGGAATCCATGAAATGCCCCATATCTATAATGAAAGAATCGAAATGCTGCGCAGCGGAAGATGGCAGATGATGACTGAGCCGATAAACTATGAATGGCCGGTTGCAGGCGTAAGCATGGCAGCGTCCTTTGCAGAAGCCTGGTGCCGCGAAAATCAGGATGAAAAGATAGGCCTGATTCCGTGTGAGGAAGGCGGAAGCTCCATCGATGAATGGGAGACAGAGGGCGTGTTGTTCCGCCACGCGGTCAGCGAAGCAAAATTTGCGGTGGAGAGCAGTGAACTGGCGGGAATCCTGCGGCGTCAGGGAGAAAGCGACAGTGACAGCGGAAACTATATCATACGAAGAGTTCAGGAAGGCTTTTTCGGGTTAAGCGAAGCCAGGTGATAGTGATCCACCGAATCATCGAATATGTCAGGAGGGCGGTTCCCGCTTTTTTGCTTTCGCCATTCCATTTTCCCGCTATGTCTGATAAAATATCAATGTACACGAATTACGTCTGATTCCGAAGAAAAAGGCAGGTGATCCCTTTGAAATACAGAAAATTATTTGTCCGCACCGCGGCAGGCCTACTGTGCTTCTCCCTGTTTTCTGCGGCCTGTCCCGGCCGCTTTACCGTGCAGGCGGAGGAGGAGCAAAGTACGCTTTACGCCTACAATGCCTATCAGAAACGACTTGAAGGTGTGAAGAAAGAGGCGGATATCGCAGCAAGCGGTTTCGATATTATAGAGAACCAGGTATTTACCATGACGGTTAAAGCATTTGGGGATGTCTCAATGATTCCGGCCATTGACCGGACGTATCGCCGCCTCGTCCTTTTTTTTGCAGATGAAGACGGAAACACGGTCTATCATACGGATCAGCTGGAGACAAACAATCAGGTCAGAGGGGAGCTTAATCAGCTCAATCAGGGTATTTCCGCCGTCTCTTTTCAGGATTTAAACGGAGACGGAAAGACAGACATTCTGCTGATTACTTCCTGTGAAAAGGAAGATTCCGCCGCAGGCAGGGCATATAAGGTTGGAGATGTGCTGTTTCAGAATGAAAATGGTTTTTACCGTGACTGGCGCCTCTCCGACAAGATTAACCGGTTTGGAATGAACAAGAGTATCCGGTTTATTGCCTCTTTTTTAGAGGACGGTTATTCAACGGAATTCCTGTATACAGCCGCCACGCTGGATGAATTAAAGGAACATGGATTCACGGTGGTATCCGAGCAGAGTTACTGGCGCAGGTTCGAGAAGCTGGGGAACCTTCTTGTGGTTCCGGGAACGTACCGGATGGCGGAATATACCGTATTTATGGTCTATCTCGTCAATGAGCAGGGCTACATCGTATGGAGCTTCCAGCCCATGGGCGACTATGAAAATCTGTATGCGCTGAAGGGAGTCGCCTGCCGAGACATTGACGGCGACGGGATGAAGGATCTGGCGGTTCTGGCGCGGTACAGCTATGAGGGAAAAGACGGTGAGACGATCCTGGAAAATGATTATTCCATCTATTATCAGAAGACAGGCGGATTCTATCCGGAAACAGAATTTAAGAAACAGTACCAGAGCAAAGACGACAGCACGATGGAGGAACTGGTGGAAAAGGCCAGGGCATATTGGGGGTGGAGACAGGAATCATGATAAAAATACTGATAGTGGACGACGAGAAACCGATTTGCGATCTGATCGATTTGAACCTGTCGGAGGCCGGATACCACTGCACGGCGGTTCAGGATGGGGCGGAGGCGCTAAGAATCATAGAAAATGAGAAATTTGACCTCATTTTACTGGATATCATGCTGCCGGGGATTGACGGCTTCGACATCATGGAATACATACGCCCCATGGAGATACCCGTCATTTTCATTACCGCAAAATATGAGGTGAGAGACCGGGTGAAGGGGCTTAAACTGGGGGCCGATGATTATCTGGTGAAGCCCTTTGATGTGGTTGAGCTGGTGGCCAGAGTGGAGGCGGTTCTGCGCAGATATAATAAGACGGAGAGGCGTCTGTCCGCGGGCGATGTGGTGGTCGATGTGGAGGCGCGGACCGTCGTGAAGGCCGGAAGGCCGGTGGAGCTGACCAATAAGGAATTTTTGCTCCTGGTCCTTTTTTTGCGGAACCGGAATGTGGCGCTGTTTCGGGAAACTCTGTACGAGAAGGTGTGGGAGGGCGAATACTCCGGCGACAGCCGTACGCTGGATTTGCATGTACAGCGTCTCCGGAAGAAGCTGAACTGGGAAAACGGCGAATTTCCACGGCTGGTGGCCGTATATAAGGTGGGGTACCGGCTTGAGGTAGGGCGATGAAATTTTCACTGAAACTGCTTTTATGGACCATGATTGTCATGGCGGCCGCATTTGGATTCAGCGGTTTTTATTTCGTTAATTACGTGTTTGAGCGTGCACTGGACCGGGAAGCCGGGCAGGCGCTCGATGAGAGCAGCATCCTGAAGTTTGCATTTGAGACGGCCGCGCTCAATGTCCCGGCCAAATATGATGTGCTGCAGGAAGACACGACACGTCAGATCGCCTCCAACTTAGAGGCAGGCGGGCAGGACACGGGACGTATGCTGCGGATTTCCGATGATCAGAAACAGGTGCTTTACGCAGCCGACGGCTTCACGGCCGATGACGGGCTGCTTCTCGCACTTGACGAAAATACGAAGACCTACCGGGTGATCCGGCTGGAGGACAGCTATTATATTCAGACGGCCGCCCGGGTAGAGGCGCTGGATAAGAGCCTTTATTTAGAGACGATGAGAGACGTCACAGAGGTGTTTCATGACCGGGCTACAGGCTTTGTGGTTTACCGGAGAGTGACGGTCGTGATTCTGCTTCTGGGAACGGTTCTCATGCATCTCATTTCTTCCTGGCTGACAAGGCCGATCCGGCTGCTGACGCGGGCCACGAAACGGATGGCGGCAGGCGACTACGACTATCGCGCCAGGCTCGTAAGCGATGATGAGCTGGGGCAGCTGACAGCGGATTTTAACCGTATGGCCAACGCACTGGAAGATAATATCATTAAGCTGGAAGAAGAGATCCGGGCGAGGGAAGACTTCGTGGGGGCCTTTGCCCATGAGCTTAAGACGCCGCTCACCGCGATCATCGGTTATGCGGATATGCTGCGGTCTCACCGGCTGGATGAGGAGAAGAGTTTTATGTGCGCCAATTACATTTATACAGAAGGACGGCGTCTGGAGACAATGTCGCTTCGGCTGTTAGACATCATTGTGACGAAACGCCAGGAGATCGAGCTTCAGATGGTCTCTGCGGAATCGCTGTTTTTCTACCTGTATGATATGTACGCGGCGAAGAAAAATATGGATTTTCATTTTACTTACGACGAAGGGATGATCCGGTGTGACGCTAGCCTGATAAAATCTGTGCTCATCAATCTTCTGGACAACGCCTGCAAGGCCTCAGAGCCAGGCAGCCGCATCGATGTGGATGGGTATGCCGTTTCGGAGGGCTACCGCTTTTCCGTTAAGGATCACGGTGTCGGGATTCCGGAGGAGGAAGTTTACAAGATAACGAAGGCATTTTACATGGTGGATAAATCCCGTTCCAGGAGCAGAAACGGAGCCGGACTGGGGCTGGCTCTCTGTGAGGAGATACTGCTTCTTCATCACAGCAGGCTGGAAATCGAGAGCGAGCCGGGAAAAGGCTCCTGCTTCAGCTTTGTCCTCCCGTGGGAAGACGGCGCTCCTGCCGCCTGGCGGAGCGACGGTGAAGGAGGTGGCGAAGCATGAAAAAAACAGCTGTAAATTTCTTGCTGCTTCTGTTTGCTGCACTGGTCATGGCTCTGGCTATCTGGGGGCCGGAAGCCATATCCGGATACCGCGACAAATCGGTTTTGAATGAGATCCACGTAAAAGACGGGGAGGGAGAAGGCGAGGGGTACCGATACTCCTTAAGCCGCAGTGATAAGCTGTTTATCCTGGCGGAGGCTTTAAACAGCCAGACGCTTTCTGAGAGCGAATCGTATGCCGGGGAGAGGCAGGAGGCTTCCGGTGAAGCCTACGGAGAGACGGCGGGAACGTATGCGTTTATCGTCAATCACAGAGGACCGTCCGACCGTGAGATCAAAGAGGAGGAGCTGTTTGGGGTCGTAAACGAGGGCCTTGAAACGCTGAAAAAACTGGGAATTCTTCCTGATTCCGTGAGAGAAGCCGATCGTTCCGCCTACGACGCTGTCCTCTATTCCGCGATCGACGTGCTGGAGCCTCGGAATAACGTGGCAGTGTGGAAGGTCAGCCTTTCCAACATTCAGAAAAACAACGACCGGGGAAACCGCCTGATCGATGCCTATATCGACGCGGACGATGGAAAACTATATGAGTTTTATGTCCGGACGGAACGCACCTGGGCTGACATGGATCCGGACGAGATCGCCGGGAAGTGGAGCGGATATTTGGGACTGGAAGCTCCGCAACCCTATGAGGGAAACAATCCGCTGATGGAAATGACACCGTATTTTAAGAAGTACGTGTTTCCCGGAACTGGAAAAGGAAATACGACTGCGACGGTCGGTTATTATGACGGTATCCAGGAATTATTTGTAAAAATATCGAGATGATGCAACTATGATGCAAAAATGATGATCTTTTGATGCAGCTCCTGTGTAATCTGGAATCAATGAATATTGAGACGGATGACACAGGAGCTTTTGTGCAGCAGAAAGGGACATTTTAATGTGCCGCTGGCTGCGGCAGGTGTTTGACTGCACAAAAGCCTTCCGGATCGGTTTCGCAGGGCGTGCAGACGGCAGAAATGAATTTTCAAACATGCCCTGGCGAGGGAGGAGCTGTACAATGAGATACGAACGAGAAACCCGTTGCAGAAAAAACGGGAGAAATACGAGAAGAAGATGGCTGGAGGATTGTGCTGCGGCAGCGGCTGGCGGAATTGCGGCTGTGTTTCTGTTTACTGCAATGGAGACGATGGGGATGTTTCCGGGAGGTAATGCGGCGGTGAGCCCGGTAACGGCTGAGGCGCAGGCGGCGACCGGGAGCCAGGCGGCAGCGGCGAATCTACCAGTAACTGAGAGCCAGGCGGCAGCCATGAATCCGGCAGTATTACAGACTCTGCCGGCATCGGAAATAAGAAAATTAGCAGAATACCAGTTGGAGGCAGCAGGCAAGAAGGATAGAAGCAGCACATGGCAGGAAACTGATGTACAGAGCAGGACGGAGAAACAAACAGTTTTCCAAACCACAGATAGCGACCCGGAACATCCGCTTATTATAGTAGATCCGGGCCACGGAGGGACCGATGAGGGCTGTTACGCAGACGGGGTACTGGAAAAGGACATCAATCTGGAAATCGCAAAGAAGCTTCGGGAGGAGCTGGTGGAATCGGGCTACAGGGTGATTCTGACCCGGGAAACTGATACCTATATGACGAAGGAGCAGCGGGCGGAAGCGGCGAACCGCTATGGTGCCAATGCCTTTGTGAGCATTCATCAGAATACGTATGAAGAGGAAGAGCCAACCGGAATCGAGACGTGGTACGACGGAACGGACCCCTCCCGTGACAGCAGGCGGCTGGCTCTCCTGATTCATGAGGAAACGGTGAAGCGTACTGGAGCCAAGGAGAGGGAACTGCGGGGCGACGCGGGTTTTGTGGTGACAGGCTGGACGAAGATGCCTGCGTGCCTGATCGAGACCGGTTTCCTGTCCAGCCCGGAGGAACGCGGAAAGCTTACCCAGGCGGAATATCAGGAGAAGCTGGCGGAGGGCATTGCGGGAGGGATCGACGCCTTCTTCCACCCCAAAACCATGTATTTAACCTTTGATGACGGGCCTTCTGCGGAAAATACCGCCGCCGTTCTGGATGTGCTGAAAGCCCGGAACATAAAGGCGACATTTTTCCTGGTAGGCGAAAACGTCAGGAAAAATCCGGAGGTGGCAAAGCGGATCACAGCGGAAGGCCATACCATTGGAATCCACTGCAACCGCCATGATTACGAGCAGATTTATCAAAGCACAGCCAGCTATCTTGAAGATTTCAACGAGGCCTACAAAACTGTGCTTGAAGTGACCGGAGTGAGAGTAACGCTCTTTCGTTTTCCGGGCGGAAGCATTAATGCATACAATAAACCGGTATATCAGGATATTATCAAAGAGATGACGGCCAGAGGCTTCATTTATTTCGATTGGAATGCCAGCCTGGAGGATGCATTAAAGAAATCCGAGCCGGAAGAACTGATTGCGAACGCCCGGGAGACGGCGCTGGGAAGAAAACACGTGGTGATGCTGGCCCATGACATTGTCCACAGCACAGCACTCTGTTTGAACGATCTGATTGATCAGTTCCCGGAATACCGGATGGAACCCCTGACACCGGACGTGCCCCCGGTACAGTTTCACCCATAATGGTGTTTGAAATCCACTGCATTCCGTAAAATACCACCGCCCATGCAGCCGTCATGAGCAGTGGTATTTTTGCGTCCGCTTGTTACAATTCACTCCCCACCAGGGGCACCGCAGTCCGGTTCGGCCGGGCAGGCTTCCTCAGTCTTTCCGGTGACTTTGCAGGGTATTAGAAGTTCTTAACGCGCAAAATTTTTCGTTCAGGTGAAATTCCCACTTGTCTGAGCGCAGCGAGTTTGGGATTTTCACCTGGTTTTTAGAAAAATTCTGCACGTTTAGAACTTCTTATGCCCGAAACCGGAACTGGAAAGGCTGAGGAAGCCTGCCCGGCCGAACCGGACTGCGGTGCCCCTGGTGGGGAGTGAATTGTAACGTCCGCTTCGCCCTCCGGCCGGACACTTTCCGGAATCGGATTGCACTTTTTGCCTTGACAGGTTATAATCATTCTGGAAATATACGGTATTGATAAAAGGAAAAAGAAATCAGGAGAAAATTAAAATGGCCAAAATTAGGACAATGACGGAGGGGCATCCGCTGAAGCTTATTTTCGCGTTTTCACTGCCTCTGATGTTTGGCAATGTATTTCAGCAGTTTTATACCGTGGTGGACACCATGGTGGTTGGTCAGGCCCTGGGCGTCGGCGCGTTGGCTGCGCTGGGGGCCGCGGACTGGCTGAACTGGATGGTGTTGGGGATGATTCAGGGCATATCCCAGGGATTTGCCATACTGATGGCCTACGAATTCGGGGCTGGAGATTACAGAAAGCTTCGGCAGGTAATCGCAAATTCGGCGATTCTGGCCTGTCTTGGATCCGTGGTCATGTTAGCTCTCATGCAGGCGGCCGCGCGGCCGGTCCTGCTGCTTTTGAATACGCCGGATGAAATCATCGGGCGGAGTCTTTTGTATTTAAGGATCATGTTCTGGGGAATTCCCATTGTGATGGCATATAATGTTCTGGCCTCCATCCTTCGGGCCATGGGAGACGGGAAAACACCGCTCCACGCTATGGTGGTGGCATCCGCGGTCAACATCGGCCTGGACCTGCTGTTTGTACTTGTCTTTCACTGGGGGATCGGCGGTGCGGCCGCGGCCACGCTGATCGCGCAGGCCTGCTCCAGTTTATACTGTTTAAAGAGCCTGTTAAAGGTGTCGATTCTTTCATTTGAAAAGAAGGATTTTCACCTGGAACCGTATCTTTGCAGAAAGCTGATGACCCTGGGAATTCCCATGGCATTCCAGAATGGAATCATCGCTGTGGGCGGTATGATTGTGCAGTCGGTGGTCAATGGATTCGGAGTTCTCTTCATCGCTGGATTTACGGCGACCAACAAGCTGTATGGACTGCTGGAGATCGCCGCGACCTCCTATGGCTATGCCATGACTACTTATGTGGGCCAGAATCTGGGCGCCGGAAAGATCAGGCGCATCAGGCAGGGGATGAAATCAGGGCTTCTCTTAGCCATGCTCACCTCGGCTGTGATCGCGGCCGTGATGCTGGTCTTCGGGCAGGCGATTCTCGGATGCTTCATCACGGGAACACCCGAAGAGGCGGCCAGGACTATGGAAATCGCCTACCATTATCTGGCAATCATGAGCGTCTGTCTCCCTATCCTTTACCTGCTTCACGTGGTTCGCTCATCCATCCAGGGGATGGGAGATACAGTTCTGCCCATGCTGTCCGGCGTGGTGGAATTTTTAATGAGAACGGGAGCTGCGCTGTTTCTACCGCGGGCCTTCGGGCAGGAGGGCATTTTTTATGCAGAGATCCTGGCCTGGATCGGCGCGGATGTGGTGCTGGTCGTCAGCTATTTTGTGAGAATAAAAGGATTGAAAGGCGGAGACGAGTCTGGTGATTGAAAAGAGAGAAGATCATAAGGAACCATGCTGCTGTTTTGCCCCGATGGAGGGGATTACAGGCTATGTATACCGGAGCGCCCATCACGCGCTGTTTCCCCATGTGGACCGGTATTTTACTCCATTTTTACAGCCGAACCAGAATCACCGCTTCGCTTCGAGAGAGCGAAATGATGTGCTTCCGGAACATAACAAAGGAATTACCCTGATTCCTCAGATTCTCACAAACCGTGCGGAAGACTTTATCTGGATGGCGGGTGAGCTTGAGGCGCTGGGGTATGACGAGGTGAATTTAAATCTGGGATGTCCGTCCGGAACGGTGGTTACGAAATATAAGGGAGCCGGTTTTCTGGCGAAAAAGGAAGCGCTGGATGCATTTCTTGATGAGGTATGTGCGGGAATCCATATCCGTCTTTCCGTAAAAACAAGGCTGGGAATGGCATCGCCGGATGAATTTGAGGAACTCCTTGAAATTTACAATAAATATCCCTTAAAAGAATTGATAATCCATCCGCGGGTGAGAAGTGATTTCTATAAGAGTACGCCTGACCGCGCCGCATTTCAAAAGGCTCTGAAAGCCAGCAGAAATGAGGTATGGTACAATGGAGACATCTTTACTCCCGGGGACTGGGAGGAGTTCCACGCCGGATTTCCGGAGGTGGACTGTATTATGCTGGGCCGGGGCCTGATCGCAAATCCCGGACTGGCTGGTGAGATTAAGGGATTCGGTTTTCCGGACAAAGGCCGGATTAAGGAATTTCACGATATGATTTACCAGGGTTACCGGGAGACCATATCCGGCAACCGGAATGTCCTGTTTAAGATGAAGGAACTCTGGTTTTACCTGCTGTTTCTGTTTCCAGGATCGGAAAAATACGGAAAGAAGATTCGCAAGGCGGAGCGGGCCGCGGAGTATGAAGCTGCCGTCGCCTCGCTGTTCCGGGATCTGGATATTCAAGAGGGCCGCGGATACGGAGAAGAACGTTAGAAAGCAGGTATCAGTGGGAATCATCGGCGGATAACAGAAGAAGACAGAGGGGAGTAAACTCATGAAGGCAAAAAGATTATTAAGGAAGCTGTATCTGGCGCTTATGATTGCGGCGGTATCGAATCTTCCGCTGCTTGTGTACGGCTTATTTACCGGACGCCTCATGGAAGGGACGATACCGGCACAGCCCGCAGCGGCAGTTGTTGGGGCCATTCTCTTAAGCATTTGCTGGCTTTATTTTAATATAAGACCGTACCATGACAAGAACCATGCAAAGCTGCGTCTCGTTATCATGCGCGGTGGACGGACTCTTGGATTTGCTGCGATTTACGGAATTCTGGCACAGTGCCTGATTGCATTTGTCCTATATCCCCGTCTGCTCAGCGGCAGCGCTGAGACAGCGGAATGGCCGGTGGGTGTCCTGATCGGCAATATGGTATTTGCGGCAGCGGCTCTTCTGGTTCTTCTGTGGAATGGAATTCTGAGGATGTATCTTACGTCGGCGCGTCTTCGCGTGAGAATGCGGGTCCTGATGCTGCTGGCCATGTGGATTCCGATTGTCAATCTGGCTGTGCTGCTCCATGCCATGAGACTGGTACGGGCGGAGTATGATTTTGCCTGCTACAAGGAATCCGTCCGGTCGACCCGCGTGGAGTCCAATCTCTGCCGGACGAAGTATCCGCTCATTATGGTGCATGGAGTCGGCTTCCGCGACCTTCGTTACTTTAACTACTGGGGAAGAATTCCCCGGGAACTGACGCGGCTAGGGGCCACCGTCTACTATGGCAATCAGGAGGCGCTGGGGACCATTACCTACAACGCAGAGGACATTCGGAAGAAGATCCTGGAGGTGGTGAAGGAGACCGGATGTGAAAAGGTCAACATCATTGCACACTCAAAGGGCGGACTGGATGCGCGCTATGCCATCAGCAAGCTGGGGATGGCGCCATACACGGCGTCACTTACGACAGTCAGTACCCCGCATCACGGATGCCGGTTCGTTGACTACGCCGTCCGCTTACCGGAAGGCTTATACCGTCTGGTTGCCAAATGCTTTGACCGGACATTTTCCCGGTTTGGGGATAAGAACCCGGATTTCTATACCGCGACCCATCAGTTTTCCACAGAGTCCAGCAGAGCATTTAATGAGTCGGTTCCCGATGCGTCCGGTGTCTTCTATCAGAGCTATGCTTCGAAGATGCGCGACTGTTTCAGCGATCCGCTGCTGTGGATTCCCTACTGCCTCATAAAGCCTCTGGAGGGGGACAATGACGGCCTGGTGAGCACGGAGTCTGCCCGCTGGGGAGAATTCCGCACCGTGTTTGCCAGCAGCGGCCACCGCGGGATATCTCACGGGGATATGATTGACTTGAAAAGGGAAGATTATAAAGGCTTCGATGTGGTGGAATGCTATGTCCAGATCGTTTCAGAACTGGTAAAAAAAGGTTTTTAGGATTAGCAGATCCCGTTCCCAGGCCCGCCGTCCTCGGCCTCCCGTTCGGTCACGGCTGGCTCCTGCGCCCTTTCCAGTTCCAGTTTCGGGCATAAGCACTTCTAAACGTGCAGAATTTTTCTAAAAACCAGAGAAAATGACCAAACTCGCTGCGCTCAGACAGGTGGTCATTTCCCCTGAACGAAAAATCCTGCGCGTTAAGAATTGCTAATACCCTGCAAAGTCACTGGAAAGGGCGCAGGAGCCAGCCGTGGCCGAACGGGAGGCCGAGGACGGCGGGCCTGAGAACGGGATTTGACGGCAGTTCCAAAATCCGGAATCTTGGGCAGCACTCTTGACAGCGTTCCTGTTTCGTGCTAGTATAAGGATACCTCAAAAGAGGCACCAGTCCGGGGTAGTACTGGTTTCGACAGGGGTCATGCAGCTGGTGAAGCTATCCGCATGCGATGCGTTAAATGGCAAACTTAAATATAAACGCTAACAATAACGAATTAGCACTGGCAGCTTAATGCTGCTTGTCGGCCTTAGGGCACTCACACCTTAAGAATCCGGCATCGACGATGTGAGAAACGACTTATGCAAAGCTTTGAGCATATGGGCGTATGATGAAGCTACTGAACTCACCAGGGTGTCAGTTTTCGGGTGACAGAGGGAATGTAAAATAACTGACTATGATAGTAGAAGAACAGGGAATTGGTTTTTGGACACGGGTTCAAATCCCGTCTACTCCACTCAAAAGGCTCAGTATTTACTGGGCCTTTTCTTTTTTTTATGTAACAGGAAAGTGCTCCTGTTACACAAAAAAGCCCTCCTGGCAGGAGGCGCACTCCGCGCTAAGGAAGTATGGCCGCTGAAGCAGCCGCGCTCCGGCGCGCGACTCCGGCTCGCCGGACTCTTTATTCTATGAGTATACCGTGTTCCCATATTCTGCGGTTCACAGTCCGGATAAGCGATGAACTGCTGATCCGGTGATTGACAGATCATAAAAAGGCTGATATTCTGAAAGCACGCGGCTGATACTCAGGACGACCGGACAGCATACGGAGGTGATTATTATGAAATTTATGGGATTTACCATAGAAAGCAGGGAAGAACAGAGAAAGCGGGAAGAGGAAGCCCTGCACCATTATTTCCGTTACGGTGCGAAGCACAGAAACAAGGTGGGAAGGCTTCTGGAAGAACTGATTCCGGGTGAGAAGCGGGAACACCTGATTATGTATTACCTGCAGATCAAAGACGCCATGGAAAAGGGCGGGACACAGGATTTTGATGAGGCAGTAAAACGGATTAATCCCAAAAGCCGGATTATTTCTGTCAATAAAACGATCCATCAGTACTATAAAGCGGTCATGGAGGCGGATGTCGATATAAAAGAGGATCTGGAACTTCCGACTGCGGAGGAAATAAAGAAACGGGAAAGAGGGGCAGAGAATGGCGGATATTAAGTTTGATATTGTAAAAGAGTTTGGCGTGCTGTCCGAGAATGCCAAAGGCTGGAGAAAAGAAGTGAATCTGATCAGCTGGAACGGCGGTGCCCCGAAGTATGACATCCGTGACTGGGCGCCGGATCACGAAAAGATGGGAAAGGGAACGACGCTGTCCGAAGAGGAGATGAAGAATCTGAAAGAGATTCTGGGAGAACTTCTATAACAGAGGTGGTTTCAGAATGGACAGGTTTATGGTATAATCTGTTAATCAGCGAGCCATAAGGCGAAAGTAAACAATCAGGAGGATAAGTTATGCTGAAGCAATTATCGATTTACGCAGAGAATAGAAAAGGCACATTTAAGCACGTCACCGGAATTCTTGAGGAGGAGAACATCAATATCCTTGGTTCCGTAACCAATGACAGTGCAGAGTATGGAATTATCCGCATGGTTGTATCAGCTCCGGACAAGGCGGTAACGGCACTTGAGAAGGCGGACTATTTATGCAAACTGACTGACGTGGTGGGCGTTGAGATGGCGGATGAAGTGGGAAACCTTCATCACCTTTTGATGGCTCTCTCAGAGAGCAACATCAATGTGGATTACGTTTATCTGTCATTTAACCGTGATTCCAACAAGCCGATCCTGATTTTTCACGCAGATGATATCCGGGCGGTCGAGGCGTGTCTGGCGGGAAAAGGGTTTACGGTAGTCTCTTAGGAATATGGGAGGATTACTATGAGAATAGAGGACGAAATCATCGATCTGGGCGAACATCAGCTGCTTCTTAGAAATGCCGGAGAAGAGGATGCCGAAATGCTGCTGGAATGCTTAAAAACAACGTGCGGCGAGACCAGGTTTCTTGTGAAAGAACCGGAAGAGATCGATTTAACGCTGGATGACGAGCGAAAATTCATACATAATCAGAATGAGTCGAAACAAAATATCATGCTTCTTGGATTTGTCGATGGAGAGTATGTCGGAAACTGTTCCCTGATGGGGATGGAACAGGGCAGATTTAAGCATCGCGTCAGCCTGGGAATCGCGCTGTATCAAAAGTATACCGGCCGCGGCATTGGAAAGGCGATGATCGGAAAGCTGATTGAAATTGCGAGAGAGCATCAATTTGAACAGATTGAGCTGGAGGTTGTAGCCGATAATCAGAGAGCGATAGCCCTCTATAAGAAGATGGGATTCGAAATCTTCGGGACATTTCCGAACAATATGAAGTATAAGGATGGGACTTATGCAGACGCATATTGGATGATGAAACGATTATAACAGACCGGTTTGAGCTGTTTGAAAATGCAGCAGAATAGAGAGTCAGGCTTGCCGGACTCTCTATTCTGTTTCAGAACACGCAACTGACCGTGGCTGTTTACCGTGGCCGTTTATTTCTTGCCGGAGAGACTGCTGGAAAACCTGGCCGCCATCCGGTAAAACAGGTTCCTGGGTAAGAACCTGACGAGAGTCCGTATCATCTTTGCACCGGTGTCGGGTACGGAGATGACCTTTTTCTTAGCGAAATCTTTCATGGCGTCGGCGACGATGGCATCGGGATCGCGAAAACCGAATAATCCCTTCCTGCTCTTATCCATATGCATTTCAGCGCTTTCATGAAAATGTGAATCAATAAATCCGGGGCAGACGGCCTGTACCCTTATGTCCGTGCCGGAGAGCTCCATATGTAAGCCTTCGGTAAAATTTATAATATAGAGCTTCGTGGACGAATAAAGAACATTGTGCGGGAGAACGGCAAAGGCTCCGTCCGATGAAATGTTAATGATGGCTCCGGAATTCCTCCGTACCATGCCCTTTAGTACAAACTGGGTCAGCTTCGTCACACACCAGACCTGCAGATAAAGCATCTTTTCCACATCCGTTTCCGGGGTATCGACAAAGGAAGGTTTTAGCCCGAAGCCCGCGTTGTTCACCAAAATATCGATGGTTCGATCTCCGATTTGGGCGAGGAACCGATTGATCCCGTCTAAGCTGGACAGCTCTGCGATGATGACCTCCACGTTCACATGGAATTGATTTTGCAGGCTTTCCGCATTTTCCCTGATGATGTCTTCCCGCCGTCCGGTTATGATTAAATTGCATCCTTTGGAAGCAAAGTATCTGGCATAGCTGAGCCCAAGACCGCTGGTTGCGCCGGTGATTAATGCTGTTTTACTCATTGATAAGACTCCTCTCATTGAACAATGTTCACTCGCTGCCCGAAATGCCTCCCCTGTCAATATCTGTGCTATTACAGCTTCAGCAGCCCGGTAATATAGCCTCTGGCCAATTCTGTTTTCCTTTCCGGAGACAGTTCGTCATCATTCAGGATCGGAAACAGACCATAAAGTACAAATTTGGAAAAGGAAGCGGTATCGGCGACCGCCGCGGTTCCATTCTCATTCAGGCTGTCGAAAAAAGACTTTACATAAGGAAATAAATAATCGCAGTTGGACAGAAACAGCAGGCTGTGAAAGGTTTTATTTTCAGCCTGATGGAAAAATTCATGGTATTTCTCTTTGCCGTCGCGGTCCAGGAATAAGTCCGCAACGCAGTCCAGTAATCCGTCGATGTCCCCGCGGTATCTCTTTAAAGCCTGAACGATGGGGGCGCAGTAGTCCAGAACATACTGGGAGACGGCGCTGTCAAATAATTCCTGCTTCGAATTAAAATACCGGTAACAGAGGCCGGGAACGACGCCGATCACTGCAGCAATATCCCGCATAGTCGTTTGTTCATATCCCTTTTCTGTAAATGCCTGCATGGCGGCGTCCATAATTTCCTGTTTTCGTTCCTCCGGCGGCTTGGAAATCCTTATTTTTTCTTCCTTCACAGTATCACCTCTCTTCTCTTAAATCATTGTAGCACTCGAGTGAACAAAAGTCAATGAACAATATTCACTGGATAAAAATAGATTTGATTGACATTCCATAAAAAGATTTGTATAGTAGTCTACGGAAAAGAACGCATTCCGATTGAATGATCAGATGCGCTCTGGAGACAATATTATAAATAAGAAGACGAGGTGCGCAATGACAAAGGAAAAGGCAACGGCAAAGGATACCGAATTTTCACTTACCGCCGTACCGCCTCAGCTGAAGCGTCAGGGGCTGTGGGCTGCAATGGTAGTGCTGGTGGGGTTCACATTTTTCACGCCCAGCATGACTGCGGGAGGAAATTTAGGAATCGGCATGAACGCAGCCGGATTTGTGGCGGCAATGCTGATCGGCAACATCTTTTTAGGGATTTACTGTGGTATATTGGGGTATATCGGGCAGAAGACGGGGCTGACGCTGGATTTACTGGCGCACCGATCTTTCGGTGAGGTCGGTTCCTTTCTCCCATCAGCCTTAATCAGCTTCACACAGATCGGATGGTTTGGCGTGGGTGTCGCCATTTTTGCGATCCCGGTATCGGAGCTGACTCATGTGCCGGTTGCGATTCTGATTATCATTACGGGCATCGTGATGACGCTTACCGCCTATTTCGGTATCAAGGCGCTGGCGGTTCTTGGATCCATTGCGGTTCCGCTCATTGCCATTCTGGGTATTTATTCTGTCAGCTGGGGTGTCAGGGAGGTTCACGGTTTTGCGAATGTCTTCGCACAGAACCCGGAGAATCCGATTTCGCTGGCGGCTGGCATTGCCATCGTGGTTGGATCTTTTATCTCGGGAGGAACGGCGACGCCAAACTTCACCAGATTTTCCAGGACGCCGAAGACTGCGGTCACGGCGACGGTGGTAGCTTTCTTCGTAGGAAATTCCATCATGATGATATTTGGAGCCGTCGGCGGCGCTGTTACGGGAGTTGCGGATATCTTTAATATTCTGATTTTACAGGGACTGGCGGTACCGGCGATAATTACGCTGGGACTCAACATCTGGACGACCAATAATAACGCGCTTTACACAGCCGGCCTCGGAGTATCCAATATTACCAAGGTTCCCATGAAGCCCATGGTTTTAGCGGGAGGTCTGGTAGGAACGGCGACGGCTGTCTGGCTCTACTATAATTTCGTCGGTTTTTTAAATCTGCTGAGCGGGATGATTCCTCCTGTCGGCGCGGTGATCATTCTCCATTACTTCTTCCACAAAAAGGATTATATGGACGAGTCCTATCCGCATACAGCAGTGAATCCGGGCGGGATTTTAGCGGTGGCCGGCGGAGCGCTTGTAGGAATCTTTGTCCAGTGGGGGATTAAGCCGCTGAATTCTTTGCTGGTTGCGGCTGTGATTTTTGTGATCATCGACCGTATTTTTGGAAAACGCTGTACTAGATAGGAGAGGAGAACCGTTATGCTTATAAAACAGATCTTGATTGAAAATGGAAAAGAGGCTTCCGATATCCGCGTGTCTAACGGAGTATTTGAAGCGATTGCGCCTGCATTGGAACCGCTTCCGGGTGAGGAAGTGATCGACGGTACCGGGAAGTCTGCATTTCCGCCGTTTATCGAAAGCCACGTTCACTTAGATACCTGCTTAACGGCCGGGGACCCGGTGTGGAATATGTCGGGCACCCTGTTCGAGGGGATTGAGTGCTGGTCGAAGCGGAAGGAAAAGCTGAGCAGGCAGGACGTCAAGGAGCGCGCCCGGAGGGCGGTGCAGATGCAGGCGGCGGGTGGCGTTCAGTACGTAAGAACCCATGTCGATGTGACAGACCCATCACTGACAGCCATGGAAGCCATGCTGGAACTGAAGGAGGAACTGAGGGACTATGTGACCATTCAGATCGTCGCGTTTCCTCAGGAGGGGATCTTAAGCTATCCAAATGGCAAAGAACTGCTGGAAAATGCGGTGAAGATGGGAGCGGACTGCGTGGGCGCGATCCCTCATTTTGAATTTACCAGAGAATACGCCGTGGAGAGTGTCAATTACTGCATGGAGCTGGCGGAGCGATACGACCGTCTGGTGGATGTCCACTGCGATGAGATCGACGATGAGCAGTCCAAGGGACTGGAGGTTCTGGCCTGCCGCGCTTTAGAAAGCGGACTGAAGGACCGTGTAACCGCCAGCCACACCACGGCCATGCACAGCTATAACAACGCTTACTGCAGTAAGCTGTTCCGTCTGCTTAAGATGAGCGACATTAACTTTGTCAGCAATCCTCTGGTAAACACCCATTTACAGGGAAGATTTGACAATTACCCGCGCCGCCGCGGCGTTACCCGGGTGAAGGAGCTGCTGGCCAACGGCAATAACGTTTCCATGGGTCACGACGATATCTTCGATCCCTGGTATCCCCTGGGCGACGGCAATATGATGAGCGTGGTCCACATGGGCCTTCACGTGTGCCAGATGATGGGATACGAGGAGATTTTAAACAGCTATAAGCTGATTACCCATAACGCGGCGCGGACGCTGAATCTGGGAGATACCTATGGAATCAAGGTGGGAAATCCGGCTGACTTTATTGTGCTGAACCAGAAGGATTTCTATCAGGCGCTGAACAAACAGAGCGAGGTACTCTTTAGCTACCGGGAAGGCAGGCTGATCGCCAGTACGAAGCCGGCTGAGAAAAACGTGTTATTTTAGAGGCAAAAGGAAAAGGACGATACCCGGTATGGGATCGTCCTTTTTTGAGATGGCGCCTTTCACTTACTGCTGGTCCTTGTGAATCTCTTTGTAGGCTTCCAGAATTCCATTTTTAACGGCTTTTTTTATTAGATAATAACCCAGGACAAAGAAGACTACAGGTACGGCGATAATAACTATGACATAGATAATCCAAAAAGCAATACTCATCAATGCGGCCCTCCTTTTCGCTTACAATTTTATAGTATCATTGTAGGGGATGGACTGATGAAAAACAAGTAGCAAAAGTATTACGATTTAGGAAGCCTGCCGGAGACCTTCACAGAACGCCATCCGTAAAGATATTGTAATTGTTTGTAAGCTTCCGTATATGGAAAATGACTGTCCGGTATGGTATAGTCGAAAAAAAGAAGCAGGTATCATGAGAGAGGGGAATGCGATGATGCTATATTACCGTATGTATCTGTTCTAGGTGTGGAGCAAGTGTCCGTAACGGGCAAATATAAAACCCATGCCAGGGATAGAATTGGAAAGAGAGATTCAGAAAGAACTTGAAGAATGGGAGATGGAGTTATACTGCCGCAATAGGAAGCGGATGTATAAGACTGAAAAGAATTACCGGGATCCCAGAAAAGAAGTGATGGAAGATTACCGCCACCACAGAAAAACGAAGTGGTTTTATGACCATGAGTGCCGGTACGTGAAAAAGCAGACGTCTAAGAAACTTCGCAGGAAGCTGAAACGGGAAATCTTCAATGAAGCATATGATCACGTGATTCCTCATGATTACAAAACCTACGGCTGGATCACGTGGTGATGCCGGAGAGCCGGAGACTGTTTACGGTCTCCGGCTTTCTGACTGAAAATAAGTGGATGTGCCGAAAAAATGGTCATAACAGACGCACTTTTCGCATAAACTATAACAGAATGATATGGGAGGGAAAACCATGACAATTTATCCTGTTTGTACAAGCCTGATGAGATACCGTTTGTTTGTAAACTGTATGGAACGCTACTATCGCTATAAAATGAAGCGGCCCTGCTTCCTCATAATGCAGAACAGCAGGTGGACCGTGGTTACGCTGGAAATGTAACAGCAGCTATATAATCCTACATATTTATATTTATATCTATATTTATGATCACGCCTGGAGCGTGACACGAAGGGGCCTTTTGGCCTCTTTTTTTTCTATATTTCACAGAAATTTCATAATTACCCTATTGTAATCCTTATTGAGAAAGAGTATAATACCTAATTATTAATTAGCTAACTATCACATAACTAATTATTCCCTATATGATGAGGAAGGGAGGCGGAAAAACATGAAATCTTGTGGCAGCGGGCCATGCCATGACAGCAAGTGGCTGGATTCTTCGGCTCATCACGTGCTGACGCAGTACATCAGAATTATGAAGCTGCACCGGAGCATTCTGGAGCAGCGGCTGAATAAGACAGGAGTCTACAGGAGCCAGCATCAGATTTTAACGACCCTGGCGGAACATTCCAACGCGTCCCAGAAGGAAATCGCGGAATATTTAAACGTCACCGCAGCAACCATAGCGGTGTCGGTGAAAAAACTGGAAAAGGGCGGCTATATCACGAGAATTGTGGACCAGGAAGACAACCGGTACAACAAACTCTGTCTGACGGAGGAAGGGCTCGATGTCGTGGAACACAGCCGGCAGTTTTTTAAAAACGTGGAGAATCAGATGTTTCTGGGATTCACGGAGGAAGAGTTTCAGGCCATGGAAGGGTATCTGGAGCGCATTTATGCGAATTTATCCGACATAACGACTAAGACAACGACAAAAAAGGAGGATTCATAACGTGAAGCGATACTGGAAATATATAAAGCCCTATTGGGGCTCATTTCTGCTGGCACCGCTTTTGATGCTGACAGAGGTATTTGGTGAGATCATGCTTCCAAAGCTGATGTCACTGATCATTAACAACGGTGTAGCAAACAGGGACACCAGCTATATCATAGCCGTGGGCGGCGTGATGGTGGTTACGGCCTTTGTTATGGCCGCGGGCGGAATCGGAGCGGCCTATTTTTCATCAAAGGCCTCCATCTGTTTCAGCTCCGATTTGAGAAAAGACGTATTTGACAAGGTACAGCAGTTTTCCTTTAAGAACATAGACGATTTCAGCAGCGGTTCCCTTGTAACCAGGCTGACCAATGATGTTCAGCAGATTCAGAACGTGCTGATGATGAGCCTTCGTATGATGTTCCGCGCGCCCGGCATGCTGATCGGCGGCCTGATCATGGCGTACTTAATGAACCCCAGGCTTGTGACGATTCTTCTGGTCGTGATTCCGCTTCTGCTGATCGCGATTGCCATTATTTTGAAGACGGCTTTTCCGCGGTTCGAAGTGATGCAGAAGAAGATCGACCGGTTAAACTCAGGCGTTCAGGAAGCGCTTACCAATGTGCGCGTCATCAAATCCTTTGTCCGGGAAGACTATGAGGAAGTAAAATTCCGCCGGACCAACGAAGACTTGAAGGAAGGCAGCCTGCGGGCCATGAAGATCGTAATTGCGACCATGCCTGTCATGATGCTGGCCATGAACGTGACGACGCTGGCCGTCGTCTGGTACGGCGGAAACTTAATTATCGGCGGCTCCATGCCGGTCGGTGATTTGACCGCATTTACCACATACATCGTTCAGATCCTGATGTCCCTCATGATGGTATCCATGGTGTTCTTACAGGCCTCCCGTGCCATGGCGTCGTTAAAGCGTGTCCGGGAAGTCCTGGATACGGAGATCGACTTAACGGATGAGCACGCGGCAAGAAAGGACGCTGTCGTGACGGAAGGCCGGATTGAATTTAGAGATGTCTGTTTCCAGTATGCGAAGGACACCGACGAGATGGTGCTGGATCATATTAATTTTACCGCCAATCCGGGAGAGACCATCGGTATCATCGGTTCCACGGGAAGCGGAAAGACGTCCCTCGTCCAGTTGATCCCCAGACTGTATGACGCGGACCGCGGCCAGGTGCTGGTGGACGGTATCGACGTCCGGGATTATTCCATCCGGAATTTAAGAGAGGGCGTCGGCATGGTTCTTCAGAAAAATGTCCTGTTCTCCGGAACGATTGCAGAAAACCTGCAGTGGGGCAGTGATGACGCGACCATGGAAGAGATCCGTGCAGTGGCCGAGAGTGCTCAGGCAGATGGATTCGTCACATCCTTTAAGGATGGATACGAGATGGATTTGGGCCAGGGCGGCGTCAACGTCTCCGGCGGCCAGAAGCAGAGGCTCTGTATTGCGCGCGCCCTGTTAAAGAAGCCGAAGATCCTGATTCTGGATGACAGCACATCGGCTGTCGATACGGCTACAGAGGCAAAGATCCGCGAATGCTTCCAGACCACATTAAAAGATACGACAAAGTTTATTATCGCCCAGAGAATCGGTTCTGTAGAGAGTGCGGATAAGATTATTGTTCTGGATGACGGAAAGATCGTGGGAATGGGAACCCACGAAGAACTGATTAAATCCTGCGAAGCTTACCAGGAGATTTATTATTCACAGAGAGACCGGGAGAAGGAGGCGAGCGCGTAATGGACAATCAGAAACGGGTAGAGAGTTTAAAAAGGCGCTACGGCAGAAATGTAGCCCCGGCAAAAAGGCGCGGCCCCATGGGCGGTCCGGGCCACGGAAGACAGCACGGTAAGGGCGGAATGCCGAAAAACAGCAGGGAGACCATCAGACGGCTGCTGTCCTACTTAAATGGATATAAGCTTCACATGGGGCTGGCATTTTTTTGTGTCATCGTCAATACGGTGGCGACCTTAACCGGTTCCTATATGCTGAGACCAATTATCAATAAATATATCGCTCCCATGGATGGAAGCCGCGGAAGCGTTGGCGGTCTGGCCGCTTCCCTGGTATTCATGGCAGCCATCTACTTCATCGGCGTAATCGCAAACTATGCGCAGTCGAGGGTCATGCTGACTGTGGCACAGAACGCACTGCAGAAGATCAGGGATGAGCTCTTTACAAAGATGCAGAAGCTGCCGGTACGTTTTTACGATACGAACAACAATGGTGACCTAATGAGCCGTTTTACCAACGATGTGGATACCGTGGGACAGATGCTGAGCAGCACGCTTGTGCAGCTGTTCTCAGGCGCTTTAAGCATAGTCGGCACGCTGGCCCTGATGATTTACACCAACATCTGGCTGACCCTGGTGACCATCTTTATGATTCCGCTGATGATGAAGGCCGGCGGTTATGTGGCGGGAAAGAGCCAGAAGTATTTCTCCGCACAGCAAACCTCCCTCGGCGCCGTCAACGGTTATATCGAGGAGACGATCAGCGGCCAGAAGGTCGTGAAGGTCTTCTGTCACGAGGACATCGCGGAAGAAGAGTTTGAGATTTTAAATGAAGATTTACGTGACAACATGATCAAGGCGCAGTTCTTCGGCGGCATGATGGGTCCTGTTATGAGCAACTTAAGCCAGCTGAACTACACGCTGACAGCGGCGATCGGCGGTCTGCTCTGTGTGCTGAGAGGATTTGACGTCGGCGGCCTAACCGTATTTTTAAACTTCTCCAGACAGTTCTCCAGGCCGATCAATGAGATCTCCATGCAGATCAGCAACGTTTTCTCGGCGCTGGCCGGTGCGGAACGTGTGTTTGCGGTTATGGATGAGGAGCCGGAGCCGGTGGATGACGGCGACGCGGCGGTGCTGAATCCAATGAAGGGCTATGTGGAGCTGAAGGATGTTACCTTTGGCTATAACCCGGATAAGACAATTCTGAAGGATATCAGCCTCTATGCGAAACCGGGACAGAAGATCGCCTTTGTAGGTTCCACGGGAGCAGGCAAGACGACGATTACCAACTTATTGAACCGGTTCTACGATATTCAGAGCGGTTCTATCACCATCGACGGTGTCAATATCCGTCATATCAACCGCGACAATCTGCGCCAGAATATCGCCATGGTTCTTCAGGATACCCATTTATTTACGGGGACGGTCATGGAAAATATCCGGTACGGCAGACTGGAGGCCACCGATGAGGAGGTAATCCAGGCGGCAAAGACGGCCTCGGCGTATTCCTTTATCATGCGTCTGCCCCACGGCTTCGACACTGTGCTGGAAGGCGACGGAGCGAACCTAAGCCAGGGCCAGAGGCAGCTTTTAAATATCGCCAGAGCGGCCATCTCCAAGGCGCCGATTCTGATTCTCGATGAGGCCACCAGCTCGGTCGATACCCGTACAGAGAAACATATCGAGCACGGTATGGACCGTCTGATGGCAGACAGAACTACATTTGTCATTGCCCACCGCCTTTCCACGGTGCGCAACGCCAATGCCATTATGGTACTGGAAAACGGAGAGATCATTGAGCGCGGGGATCACGACGATCTGTTGGCTCAGAAGGGCCGGTATTACGAACTCTATACCGGAGTGAAGGAATTGGATTAAAGCATTCTTACACCAGTGCGAAAAATGATTGAATGATTACTATGCAGGCGGATACGCGGCTGAACCACAGCCGTGTCCCGCCTGCTTTTTCTTTGCCGTAAGACCCGCCGCCGCTCTCATGATACCGCCATTTTAAAATCGCGCATCATTTACATGATTAAGAATTACTTAAGAAAAAGCATAGTTTATCATTAGATATATCCGTTGACATTATATATTATATGGAATATAATATACGTATATGAAGTATATATATAAAACACATAAATGTGATTAAAAATCGGCTGTTCAGAAATAATTGTTCAGAAATAATGAGAGGAGGCAGGACGGTATGGTGTATCAATTGACACCGGCGCTGTTGGACGCCATGGTACTGGCGATCGCAGAGGGAGAAGATGCCTACGGCTACATGATCGCCCAGCGGCTGCGGAACATAGCGAGTCAGAAGGAGTCCTCCCTGTACCCGGTTTTAAAGAGACTTTTGGAGGCGGGGTTCCTGGAGACGTATGACCAGGAGTACCAGGGAAGAAACAGAAGATATTATAAGATTACAGAGGCGGGCAGAGGGCAGCTTTTATTCTACCGGAAAGAGTGGGATGAGTTTAAGACTGCGGCTGACGAAATTCTCATTGGAGGTGAAGAAGATGAGCAGGAATGAGTATATGAAAGAGCTGGAGCTGGCGCTTAGGCGTCTTCCGAAGGCGGAACGGGAGGAGGCTCTTTCCTATTATAACGAATATTTTGATGATGCGGGACCTGAACGGGAAGCGGAAGTCATAGAGGAGCTGGGTGACGCAAAGGAGAGTGCGGCTCAGATTGTAAAGGAACTGGCCCTCAAGCGTCTGGAGGAGCCCAAGCCGGAACGGGCCGCCAGGAAAGGATTGTCCACGCTCTGGATCGTGCTTCTGGCACTGTGTGCGGCTCCCATCGGACTGCCCCTCCTGCTGCTCGTTGTGGTCTTCGGCCTGGCCATGGTGCTTATGGTCTTTTCCATTTTCGTTGCGCTTTTCCTCAGCGGAGTAGTATTCGTGGCTGTTGGAATCGTGAGTATCGTGGCAGGTTTCTATTTCATTCCGTCTCAGCTGGCCAGCGGAATCTTCATACTCGGCACGGCACTGGGAGAATCGGGAGTGGGACTGCTTCTGATCTGCGCCGGATGTGCAAGCTGTAAGTATATTTATCAGGGCATGGCCGGTTTTACAAAAAGACTGCTGACGAGGGGGGACAAAAAATGAAGAAAATCATGAAGGTTACCATGGCTGTTGCGGGTGTCTGCATCGTGGCTGGTCTGGGACTGTCTCTGGCCGGATATGCCATGGGCGGAGAGCCGGGCTTCTGGATCGGCCGGAATGGGATGTATACCAACCAGCAGGCGCGGAATTTAAATGCTGAAAAGCTGGTTGAGCTTGAGAAAACAAAGATTGATCCGTTCACCTCCATGGATGTCCGGGTGAATTATAACGGCATTAAGATAAAACCGTCAGAAGATGATTTCTTCTATCTGGAATACCATCTCTATATAAGAAATAAAGAGCCTGAATACACGGTAAAGAATGGAATTCTGAGCTTTACCTGTGTCCCGGAATCAACTAACAGCGAGACATGGGGATCGGCCGGTTTCCTGGTGATAGAGGGAAGTTATGTACACGACCGGGAGGATGGCAGCGTAACGATTTACGTGCCGAAGGACACTCCCATGGATGCAGTAAAACTCTATACCAGCGACAGCAGCGTAATCTACGATGGACCGGATACCAAAACGCTGGATATCACATCGAAGTACGGCAGCATCGATTTAAATGGCATAAAGGCTGAAACGGCTTACTTTACCGCTTCCGACGGGACCATTCACTGTGACAGCGGTACGTTTACTTCTCTCGATATCATCAACAAGTATGGAGAAACGGATTTAAATAGTATTGAGGCTGACCGCCTGGATATTGATGCCTCCGACAGCCAGATTGTATTAAAGGATATCGTGTCCAAGAATATTACCGTGACCAATAAATATGGAAGCATCAAGGGCAGCGCAGTAGTTTCGGATTCACTGACCATGAAGCAGTCAGACGGGTCCTGCGATATCAGAATGGCTGATATAAAGAACGGAGACTTTGAAAACAAGTACGGCGACATCACTCTGGAGCTCACAGGCGCCGAGAAGGATTATAATTTTGATCTCATGATGAAGTACGGAGATATTAACTTAAACGGCAGGAATACGAGCGAAAAAGATATGAGAGAGAATAACGGAGCGGACAAAAACATCGCTATGACGGCAAACGACGGATCGATGCGGATCTTGACAAAATAGTGGGGGGAGAATGCTACGCCAAAGAGCCTGAGGAGAGCAGGAGGGGGACGGGGGCAGACGAACAAAAGGGTTCTTGTTTCCTCGGTGGCAGGAAGTAAAGCAGAAAGACAGGAAAAAAGGGCGGATCGTGCAAACTACGGAGAACTCCTGAAGGACTTCTCATCCGTGTCCACTTGAAATCTGGCTTGGAGGCCAGATTTCACCACCCTTTTTTCCTGTCTTTCTGCTTAACTTCCTGCGAACCTCGGAAAAGGAACCCTTTTGTTCGTCTGCCCCCGTCCCCTTCCTGCTCTCCTCAGGCTCTTTGGCTGTGTATTGGCTCCTTAAGATAAAAAACAATAGTCTAATCCAGAGTTCACAGTTCCCCAATGGAAGGCCATTTATGTTCCTCCATTCCTTGTGGAGCCAAGTGCCCGCCGGAGCAGGGGCAAAATCGCGTTTTCAGGACGCGATTTTGCGGGCACTGAGAGCGAACGCATCAGGCGTTCGGTCGAATTGCCCGGGACCCCTGCGGAGGGGGTTATTCTCCCTTAGTCCCACCCCCTCGGAATCCCTGAACCTTTCTCTCCCTGCCTCCCGCGCGCCCTTTTCCTCAATACCCTACGCAAAAGTCCACGTTTCTTCAATCCACCCCCCCCCGTCAAAAATTGACATGGTATTTTCAAACTGATATACTGTCCCTGTGTGCCGTTCATGAACCGGAAGGCGGAGGCGCGCGTTTCCTTAAGAAATGCGTGCTTATTTCCGGCGGTGAAATGGAGAAAGGAAGGAAAAAATGGGACAAATTACGGTAGAAATCTGCTGCGGGAGTTATTATGATGCGCTGGAGGCGGCAGCCGGAGGCGCGGAGAGAATTGAATTAAACAGCGCGCTGGCACTGGGAGGGCTGACCCCTTCTATGGCCGAACTTCTGCTGGTAAAACAGAAAACACCTCTAAAAGTCATCGCCATGGCGAGACCGAGAGGCGCCGGTTTCTGTTATGGGGTATCGGACTTCAAACAGATGTTTTTTGACTGCCAGATGATGATGGGACACGGAGCGGATGGAATCGCATTCGGCTGCCTGAAGGCGGACGGAACCATCGATTTATCTCAGACGGAACTGATGGTGAAGGCCATCCGGGAAAAGGGCGGAGAAGCGGTGTTTCACCGTGCATTCGACTGTGTGAAGAATCCGTTTGAGGCCGCGGAGCAGCTGATTTCACTGGGCGTGGACCGGATTCTGACCAGCGGACTGAAAAGCAAGGCTCCCGATGGCTGGCAGCTGTTAAAAGAGCTCCAGGATCGTTTTGGAGACAGGATTGAGATACTCGCAGGCAGCGGCATCAACGCGGGCAACGCGAAAGAGCTGACGGAGAAAACCGGCATTGCGCAGGTCCACAGTTCCTGCAAGGACTGGATCGCCGATCCAACCACTGTGGGAGAGGAAGTATCCTACTCCTACGCGGATTCCCAGCACGCAGCCTGCTTTGAGGCGGTGGCGAGAGATAAGGTGGCTGAGCTGCTTTCCTCTGTCAGATAGTGGCGTATTTATTAAATTTTCTAATATATAATCACCTTAAATACCTAAATAATTATTAGATTATCCTCTCTGAAGCTGGGATCAGACAAAGGAATTGAATAAAAATTTCACAATGGAAATTTCAGCGGCAGAATCGATTTATCAAATAAAAAGGGGATCGGCGGCACTGCAGCAGAAATATTTTAAGATAATTGTATTTATATAAATACAAGACATAACCTGGGTTAATAAGTTTCGTCACACTTTTAACAAGGAATTCTTGTGTTCCATCCCTGTATTTATCTGATAAATGGAAGAATTTCCATAAAGAACACAGTATACAATGTGTAAGTTTCAATTGTTTCGATTCCTGAATTATGTTATACTGTACGAGATGGCAAAAATGCGATTGTCATATTTTGCCGGGAGAGATTAAGACTGTATAGAAAGAGGGTTAGTTAGATGGGTTTGGCTACATTTAAAGGCGGCATCCACCCTTACGAGGGCAAGGAACTGTCGGAGAGTAAACCAGTATCGGTACTGCAGCCAAAAGGCGAGATGGTTTTCCCGCTGTCCCAGCATATTGGCGCGCCCGCGAAGCCACTTGTGGCAAAGGGCGACCATGTATTGGTTGGACAGAAGATCGGTGAGCCGGGCGGATTTATATCGGCCTGCGTCATCAGCTCCGTTTCCGGAACGGTAAAGGCTCTGGAACCGAGAATGGTTGCAAACGGCGCCATGGTGCCTTCCATCATTGTGGAGAATGATGGCGAGTATGAGACGGTGGAGGGCTTCGGCAGGGACCGTGATCCGAAGACCTTATCCAAGGAAGAGATCCGTAATATTGTAAAAGAGGCAGGCATCGTTGGTCTGGGTGGAGCAGGTTTCCCGACCCATGTAAAGCTGACGCCAAAAGATGAATCCGCGATCGACACAATCATCGTAAACGGCGTGGAGTGTGAACCGTACCTGACTTCGGATTACCGTATGATGCTGGAAGAACCGGAGAGCATTATCAAAGGACTGAACGTCATCCTTCAGTTGTTTGACAACGCAAAAGGGGTTATCGGTATTGAGAACAACAAACCGGAGGCCATTAAAAAGATGACGGAGCTGGTAAAGGACGAACCGAGAATTACCGTGTGTCCGCTCCTCACCAAGTACCCGCAGGGCGGAGAGCGTTCTTTGATTTATGCGGTTACCGGCAGAAAGATCAACTCCTCCATGCTTCCGGCGGACGCGGGCTGCATCGTGGACAACGTGGATACGGTTATTTCTATTTATAATGCTGTATGCAAGACAACCCCGCTGATCCGCAGAATCATTACGGTGACGGGAGACGCGATAGCGAATCCTCAGAACTACAGTGTGCGGACCGGAACCAGTTACAAAGAACTTTTAGAGGCTTCCGGCGGCTTCAAGACGGAACCGGAGAAGGTGATTTCCGGCGGTCCTATGATGGGTCAGGCGCTGTTCAATTTAGAGATTCCGGTTACAAAGACCTCTTCAGCGCTTACCTGTATGACAAAGGATGAGGTGGCAGTTCATGCTCCTTCCGCCTGTATCCGCTGCGGAAGATGCGTAAGCGTCTGTCCGAGCCATGTGGTTCCCCAGATGATGATGGATGCGGCGGAACGCTCCGATATCGAACGTTTTACCGCATTAAATGGTATGGAATGCTGCGAATGCGGCTGCTGTACGTATGTATGTCCTGCGAAGAGACCTTTAACCCAGGCCTTCAAGGAAATGCGTAAAACAGTTGCGGCAAGCAGGAAGAAAGCGTAGGAGGGTGAAGAATGAGTAAATTATTAAACGTATCATCATCACCTCATGTCAGGGACCAGGTGACAACAAGTAATATCATGCTGGATGTTGCGATTGCCATGATTCCTGCGACTGCGTATGGTGTATATCAATTTGGAATAAAAGCAGCACTTGTCATTCTTGTGACAGTACTTTCCTGTGTGCTCAGCGAATACGTGTATGAGACGCTCATGGGAAAACCGGTCACCATCAGCGACGGAAGCGCCCTGGTAACGGGCCTCATTCTGGCGTTAAACATGCCCCCCACCATTCCGCTGTGGATGCCGGTACTGGGCGGTATCTTTGCAATCATCGTTGTGAAGCAGTTATACGGCGGTCTTGGCCAGAACTTTATGAACCCGGCTCTGGCGGCGAGATGCTTCTTACTGATTGCGTTCGCAGGCAAGATGACCACATTCACATATAATGACGCGGTCGTCAGCCCGACGCCGCTTGCAGCATTAAAGGCAGGACAGGCAGTGGATATTCCGGCCATGTTCATCGGCAAGATTCCGGGAACCATCGGTGAAGTGTCTGTGATCGCCCTGTTAATAGGTGCAGCTTACTTACTGATTAAGAAGGTTATTACCATCCGGATTCCGGCGGCCTACTTAATTACCTTTGCAGTTTTCGTATTCGTTTTCGGACAGCATGATCTGATGTATGTGCTTGCGCATTTATGCGGCGGCGGCATTATTTTCGGCGCGTTCTTCATGGCGACCGACTATGTGACCAGCCCAATCACACCGAAGGGGCAGATCCTGTTCGGTATTCTTCTGGGCGTGCTGACAGGACTGTTCCGGTTGTTCGGCGGTTCCGCAGAGGGCGTTTCCTATGCGATCATCATCAGCAATATTCTGGTACCGCTGATTGAGAAGATTACCCTTCCAAAGGCGTTTGGAAAGGAGGGCAAGTAAGATGAAAAAAGGCGGATTCATGAAAGACGCATTGATTTTATTTGCAATTACCCTGATTTCCGGTCTGCTCCTGGGCGCTGTGTATCAGATCACCAAGGTTCCGATCCAGATGGCGCAGGCGAAGGAGAGCCTTCACAAATACCAGCAGGCCTATCCGGATGCAACGGATTTCATCTTCGATCAGGCGATTCAGGATCAGGTTGTTGTCTCCAAAGAGACTTTGGCGGAGCAGAAGCCTGAATACGGCAACGTTGAGGTGAACGTGGCGTTAAACGCTGTGGATGCCTCCGGCAACGTGATCGGCCATATCATTACGGCCTCCTCAGCCGACAGCTACGGCGGTACGGTAAAGGTTTCCGTGGGTATTACGAAGGAAGGCATGATCACCGGCGTTGAGGTCCTTGAAATCAGCGATACGCCAGGTCTTGGAATGAAGGCGACCGAGCCTGCATTCAAAGATCAGTATAAAGACAAGACAGTAGAAGAATTTACTGTGACGAAGACGGGCAGTACCTCTGATTCTGAGATTGATTCGATCAGCGGCGCGACCATCACTTCAAACGCAGTGACTCATGCAGTGGATGCGGCACTCTATTTCGCAGCTAACTGCATACCGCAATAGGAGGTGGGATTATGAATAAATGTACAGAACGTTTATATAACGGTATCGTAAAAGAAAACCCTACCTTCGTCCTGATGCTGGGTATGTGTCCGACTCTGGCCGTAACCTCGTCAGCCATCAACGGCCTTGGTATGGGGCTTTCCACAACCGTGGTTTTAATGTTTTCCAATATGCTTATTGCAGCCCTCAGAAAGGTGATTCCGGACCGTGTCAGAATTCCGGCTTATATCGTTATTGTGGCAACGCTGGTTACCATCGTGCAGCTGCTGCTGGAGGCTTATGTGCCCAGCCTTAATTCGGCTCTGGGCATCTACATCCCGTTAATCGTGGTAAACTGTATCATCCTTGGCCGTGCAGAGTCCTATGCCTCCAAGAATCCGGTTGCAGCCTCTACCTTTGACGGAATCGGTATGGGATTAGGCTTTACGATCGCGCTGACCTGTATCGGTCTGGTGCGTGAGATTTTAGGCGCAGGCTCATTCTTCGGAATTGCGTTTATACCGGAGGATTTCCATATTTCCATCTTCGTTCTGGCACCGGGCGCTTTCTTTGTTCTGGCAGTCTTAACAGCTCTTCAGAATAAATTCAAGGCTCCGTCGGCCACCAACGGTTCCGTACCGCAGTCCAAGCTGGCGTGCGGCGGTGACTGCATGAACTGTTCCGGCTCTTCCTGCATGTCCAATCATGAGATTTTAGAGACCAGAAAGAGACAGGCGGTGGAAGATTCGCTTGCATCCAAGAAGGCAGATCTTGCCAAAAAGGAAGCGGAGCTAAAGGCCGCGACCTCGAAAAAAGAAGAATAGGAGGATGGATAGATGAAAGAACTGTTTTTAATCGCGGTCGGCTCGGCTCTCGTAAATAACGTAGTCTTAAGCCAGTTCCTCGGTCTTTGTCCATTCCTTGGCGTTTCCAAGAACGTGAAAACTTCTGCCGGTATGGGCGCAGCTGTAATTTTCGTTATTACTATTGCATCATTTGTGACAAGCGTTATTTATAAAGGGATTCTGGTTAATTTAAACCTGGAATTCCTGCGGACAATCGTATTTATCCTGGTTATTGCCGCTCTGGTTCAGTTCGTAGAGATGTTCTTAAAGAAGTCCATGCCGCCTCTTTACGAGGCGCTGGGGGTCTATCTTCCTCTGATTACGACGAACTGTGCCGTTCTCGGTGTGGCTTTAAACAACGTACAGTATGATTACTCGATCCTGGAAAGCGTAATTAACGGTATTGGTACATCTGTCGGATTTACCATTGCCATCGTTATGCTGGCAGGTATCCGGGAGCGGATTGAGAACAACGACGTTCCGTATTCTTTCAAGGGGTCGCCGATTGTACTGATTACCGCGGGACTGATGGCAATCGCGTTTTTCGGATTTTCCGGATTAATTTAAGGGGAGGAGACGAAAATGATAACAGGTATTATCATAGCGGCAGCCGTAGTAGGTATCCTAGGTATTCTGATTGGTGTCTTCTTAGGTGTAGCCAGCGAAAAATTTAAAGTAGAAACAGATGAAAAAGAGATTCTCGTGCGCAACGAGCTGCCGGGCAACAACTGCGGCGGCTGCGGATATGCGGGCTGTGATGCTTTGGCAAAGGCAATCGCCGCGGGTGACGCATCCGTGGATGCCTGTCCGGTAGGCGGAGCGGCAGTTGCAGGCAGAATCGGCGCCATCATGGGCGTGGACGGCACAAGCGCGGAGAAGAAAGTGGCTTTTGTAAAATGTAAGGGTACCTGCGATAAGACGAAGGTCCAGTACAACTACTATGGCATGGATGACTGTAAAAAAGTCGCAGTCGTCCCAGGCGCCGGAGAAAAGGCCTGCGTTTACGGCTGTATGGGATACGGTTCCTGTGTCAAGGCCTGTGCCTTTGACGCGATTCACGTAGTTGACGGTGTGGCTGTTGTCGATAAGGAGAAGTGTGTGGCCTGCGGCAAATGTGTGGCCTCCTGTCCGAACCATCTGATCGATCTGGTACCGTATTCTGCAGAGCACCTTGTTCAGTGCAATTCCCATGACAAGGGCAAAGATGTAAAGGCAAAATGTGAATCAGGCTGTATCGCCTGTACCTTATGTACGAAGCAGTGTGAGTTCGATGCGATCCACATGGATAATAATGTGGCGGTCATCGACTATGAGAAGTGTACCAACTGTGGAAAGTGCGCGGCGAAATGTCCGGTGAAGGTTATTATTTAATGCATAAAAGAGAATGCGCAGTTTTGTGTGCATGATGGGAAACGGAGTACCGGAGACGGTGCTCCGTTTCTGTATCCGCTGGGGAGCGCAGTTTCTGAAGAATCTTTCTTTATAAGCGCTTTTGCTTGGAAGAAAGTAAGTGAAAGGGGCTGGAGAGCGGATGGCGCTGCTGTCTCCGCCATGAATATGCTCATCCTACAAAATTCATAATCCCAAATACCTTGCTAAAATATCGATAGTTTTAAAACGAGTATCCGTTTCTGTGTCGTTCCTGACAATTGTAAAAAAAGCCGCTGCTGAGCCATTCATCGTAAACTTCCAGACCTAAAAGCACTTATAATACGTTTTCTATTCTTTTAATCAATAAAATATTAAAAAACTGTTGACAGTTTATACTGTAACATGTATTATTACAGTATAAACTGTAACTTAAATTATAACAGTAGTGACAGCGATGACGGCAGTAGTAACAACAGCAGTAACACACCAGCAACAGCAAAACAAGTCTAAGTATACGGCCACAGAGTTCACCATAGAGAACTGGCGGGATTGTCAGTGCGTGAAACGAGAGGCGACCGGTCCAAAACGAAAGGAGTATTCAGTATGAACACAAGAGAACACACAGAGATGAAGATGAGGGGCAGCGCGGATGTATCTTATCTTGGAAGAACCGTGGATGAGATGGTATGGGAGTTTATGGAGGAACAGGAGATCCCGGGACTGACCCTGGCAATTGTTCAGGCTCCCTATATTCCGCGGGTTGTGGGATACGGATTTTCAGATGCCGGACAGAAGCGTCTCGCATCGGTGAATACACTTTGGCCGGCAGGTCCTATTTCCCAGGGATATGCGGCAGTGGCGGTCATGCAGCTGTACGAGGAGGGAAGTGTGGAGTTGGACGTTCCTGCCGCAGAGTATGTGGATCCACTCCCGGAACAGTGGAAGAGCATTACGGTTCGTCAATTGCTTCATCACGCTTCGGGACTTGCGGATTACAGGAAGCAGGAGGGATTCAGCCTTACGAGAGAGTGGACGTTTGAAGAACTGATGGGTCTGACTGCAGATCTGCCTCTTCAGTTTGAACCCGGAACAGAGGTGGCTCAGAGTGCAACGAATTTCCTCCTTCTGACCGAAGTGGTCGAGAGAGTGAGCAAAATGGCGTACCAGGAATTCGTCAGGAAGAATCAGTTTGAACTCCTTGGGCTTAAGCATACATCGTTTTCGGATGGTCTCTCAGCATTTCATCAGGAGGATTTATCCTTGAGTGAATACGTTCACCAGATCTTTAAGACCGACGGCCGGTATATTGATCCGGCGGAGACGGCTGTCAGTTACCAGAGCGACGGAAGTGCGTTTCCGCAGATGCATTCCTCCGCCCTCCGCGGTTTTGGGGACGTGTGGGCGTCGGCGCAGGATATCTCCTTCTGGGATATCGGTCTTGCTGGCGGTGTCCTGATCAAAAAGCCGGAAGACAGGGCGGTTGTCTACGCGTCATGGACGCTTCCCGATGGACGGACCGTTCCGGGCAGTGCCGGATGGCAGTTCTACCATCACAGAGGCCTGATGGACATCAAAGGTTCCGTACCCGGATTTTCTTCTTTCTTAAGCCGCTTTACCCATCCGGAGGAGCTGGTATGCGTTACCCTGATGGCAAACAAGGAGGGCGTGGATTTCACGAATCTGGGAAGAAAGATCGCCGGCGCCTTCGGAGATCTCCTGTCCACCAATTACGATGATACGCGGCTGTTCCTGATGGAAGGCCAGTTCTCGGCAGACGAGACGGTAAACAGGCTGGAGAAGCAGTTAAACGCACTGGATATCCCGGTGTTTGCCAAATTCGATCATGCAGGGAACGCGGCGGAGGCAGGATTGGAACTGAGACCGACAACAGTTCTCGTATTCGGAGCGCCGAAGGTTGGAACCGGACTCATGCAGGCGGACCAGAGCATCGCCCTGGAGCTTCCTCTTAAGATCGCGGTATGGGAAGATGAGGCGGGAAGCACCTGGCTGGCATTTCCTAAGATGAAACCGGTGGCGGAGGAATACAGCCTGGGAGATCACCCGGTGATCGGAAATATGCAGAAGCTTCTGGAAAGGCTGGTAAAGAAGGCTGCGAATCTGTATGAAAGCTGATAGAAGAAAAAAACGCTGTGCTGTCCGAGGAAAGGGACAGCACAGCGTTTTTTCTTTTCGTTTTTTGCTTTCGCTATTTCAGGGCGTTCTGCCGGTATTTGGCCGGCGTTGTTCCGTATGCTTTTTGATAAAATCATAGACATACAAGTGAAACCCTGTATGACCTGTTCACAGTACAAGTTAAAAATATATAAACATAGTTCTATAAGCTATGTGCAAAATATAAAAATAAACAACAAAAAGACAAGAAATATGCTTCACGTGAGTCATATGAAATAGTACAATATACACTATGACTCATCTGTGCACATAAGAAATTATTGAAATAAATGACGAACTCATTAAAATAAAAAGTAAGGAGGAAATAATCCGGTGATTACGAGAGAAGATGTAGCGAAGAGGGCCGGCGTATCGGTCAGCGCGGTTTCCAGAGCAATGAACGGCAGAGGATATGTTGCAAAGGATAAGAAGGAAGCGATCTATAAAGCGGTGGAGGAATTGGGCTACAGGCCGAATCCCCTGAGTAACTCTCTGAAAAACAGACAGACTTATCAGTTGTGTTTTTTTGGTTCAGATATCTACAATTCCTTTTATAAAGAACTTTTTAATAAAATGTCCGATTACGCCATGGATCGCGGGTACACATTGTTCTACTTTTCTAATTTCAGTGTAGATCGGGTAAAAACCATGCTGATGGATGGAATGATTGTGGAGAACGACAGTGTTGCGGAGGAGGTGCAGGCACTATTGGGAGAATCGTTTTATATGCCGATTGTTACTGCCTCCTACGGAGTACCGGTTAAAAATTTAAAACGGATTCCCTATGTGGATGTGGATACGTACGATGCGGTAGAGCTTGGACTTGCTTACTTAAAAGAGATGGGACATAAAAAGATTGCCTTTGCTACTTTATATGATTTCTTTCATGACAGCCGTTTACATCCGAGGCATGTGGCCTTTGGTAATCAGATGAAGCCGGTCTATGGAAAACAATTTAGGGATTACGTAATCGATAATGCCAGAAACACGAGACCGGCTTTTGCTAGAGAGAATTTTTTCGAGGAGGGAATGAGCGGTGCTGACCGGTTTCTCGAACAAAACTGTGGGGCGACCGCCATCATCTGCTTTAATGATGAGTTTGCTCTGGGAATGCTGAGGCGTTTTGAACAACTGAACATCAGGGTTCCTGAAGATATATCGATTCTCGGTATCGATGGGATCGAAAACAGGAAGTATGTGACGCCGTTTCTTTCTTCTGTGTCTTTAAACATCGGGGAGCAGGCGGAGTGCTGCGTCAGTACCCTGCTGGATATGATTGAGGGGCGCAAAGTAAACTATTTTAACTCCTTCAAACCGTATTTGAGCGAGGGGAATTCTGTAAAAAAACTATAAATAAAACAATGATACATAAAGGAGACGAAATACTATGGGCATTCATTTTGGAGTCGATTATTACCCGGAACACTGGCAGAGAGATCGGTGGGAGACCGATGCTGAACTGATGAAGGAGATGGGGCTTGCGGTAGTCCGAATGGCTGAATTTTCCTGGCACAAGCTGGAACCGCAGGAAGGAAAGTATGACTTTGCATGGCTGGACGATGCCATCGATCTGCTGGGCCGCTACGGAATCAGGACGATTGTGGGAACGCCTACGGCCGCTCCGCCTGCCTGGATGGTAAACCGCTATCTTGAGATTCTTCCGGTGGACAGGGAGGGACGGGTAAGAGGCTTCGGGGGGCGTCACCATGACTGCCAGTCCAATGCCGTATACCGTGGGTTTGTGCGGAAAATTGTGACCGCTATGGCGGTTCATTATAAAGACAATCCGAATGTCATCGGATGGCAGCCGGACAATGAGCTGGGAAACAGCCATCATGATTTGTGTATGTGCGAAAGCTGCCGGAAGAACTTCCAGGGATGGCTCGAAAAGAAATACGGTACAGTGGACCGCTTGAACGAAGCCTGGGGCAATGCCTTCTGGAGCCAGGAGTACAATGAATTTTCGGAAGTATTTACACCAGGGATTACAGTGACAGGAGAGAACCCATCCGCTATGCTGGACTGGAAATGCTTCTGTTCTGACTTGATTGTGGATTTCATGAAGGAGCAGACCGATATTATCCGCAAATACTGCCCGAATCATTTTATCACCCACAATTATATGGGATTTGCCGATAAGGTGGACTACTATGATTTGGGAAAAGAACTGGATTTTGTCAGTCATGACCAGTATCCCGGCGGATTTTTTGCCGATGAGTCCCACGGACGCGGCGATATCCTGGCGTCCACCCTGGATGTGGTAAGAAGCTACAAAAATAAAAACTTCTGGATCATGGAGCAGCAGTCAGGAATTACCGGCTGGGAAGTGATGGGGCGCGCACCGGCGCCGGGGCAGCTTTCCCTGTGGTCTCTCCAGTCGGTGGCTCACGGAGCCGATGCGGTGGTATATTTCCGCTGGAGAGTCTGCGCGATGGGAACGGAGCAGTACTGGCACGGAATCCTGCCTCACAGCGGTAATCCCGGCCGCAGATACTACGAGTTAAAGGAAATGATACAGAAGGCAGCCCCATTGATGGAAAAGATGGAGGGCTCCATGCCCGCTCCAAAAGTCGGGATCGTATATTCGTTCCGGCAGAATTACGCCCTTCAGATTCAGCCGCAGAATCCCAATATGTCTTATACAGAGCAGATTCAGGAATACTACAGGGCATTTTACGACAGACAGATCCCAGTGGATTTCGTACCGGATGACGGGGATTTCGGCAAATATAAGCTGCTTGTCGCCCCGCTTCAGTATCTGATGAATTCTGAACTGGAGGAACGTTACTTCCGTTATGTGAAAAACGGCGGCCATTTAGTCCTTACCATGCGAACCGGAGTGAAGGATGAGACCAATATCTGTATGACCGACAGGGAACTTCCGGGACGGCTGTCTGAGCTTACGGGTTCGGAGGTATTGGATTATGACTGCTTAAGAGATGCAAGAGTATCGGCGGTCTTTCAAAATGAAAGCCACACAGCCCGAAACTGGTGTGACATCATAACCGTGAAGGAGGGAGCGGAGGTCCTTGCAGTCTATGCCAGTGAATTTTATGCTGGAGAGCCTTGCATTACTAAGAATGAATACGGACAGGGCTGCTGTTACTACATCGGAACGGAGCCTGACGAGGCGTTCATGGCGGCCCTGGTCCGGTATATGACAGATGCAGCGGGGATTGCAGCGTTGGGAAATGCGGATGAAGGTGTAGAGCTTGCCGCCAGAGAAAAAGCTGACCGCAGATGGATCTTTGCTATGAATCATACAGACAGGGAGAGGACTTACTCCGTGGATTCCTCCTACCGGCTGGTCTATGGTGAAGAGGCAGGGAAGCTTAATGGATATGAGGTGCAGATACTCGAGAGGGAAGATTTAAGATAATCAGAGATTCTGATGATGAGAGAGGCTGTCTTAGGGGGCGTTCACGGCCCGCCGAAAACCTCTGAATTCTGGTTATGAACCATAAAAGAACCATAAAAATGACTGGGAGTGCCGGACACATGTATTCTGTGTCCGGCACTCCCGGTCATTTTTATCCGCTTTTCCTGCAAGTTTAAGCCACTGCTTTAAAACTGCCAAATTCTTTTCAACAGTAATTTTTTCCTTCTTCGGAAAACACGTAAACCGAGAAAAAACTGAAGAAACTATACCACGGTAAAAAAATAGTATTATCGAGATAATAAAGGTAAAATTTTACTTAATAAAAAACTGAAAATATAACGATGAGCATATTTAGTTAAAAAATAGTCAGATTTATTATAAATAATGCACAAAAACAAGGCGTAAAAATCATGCATAATATTGAAAATGTAATTTTTATTAAGTAAAATATTGAATATTTTACCAAGATATGCTACGATGTATTTACCAAAAAGTTAAGGAGGAAATAATTATATGAAAAAGACAATTGCGGTGATTGCAGCTCTTTCTGTAGCGGCTGTGACAGTACTGAGCGGGTGTGGGGCGAAGGCTGACAGCCAGGCAAACGGCGGCAAGGTAAAGATCCGTTTTGCATCGTGGGACAATGCAGAGGATCTGGATAAGCAGCAGGCGCTGGTAGACCAGTTCAACGCCAGCCACGACGACATCGAGGTCTCACTGGAAGCTTACGGAAGCGAGTATGATACAAAGATCAGCGCCGGCATGGGATCGGGAGATACGCCGGACGTGCTCTACATGTGGGATTACCCGTCCTACTATGAAGGCCTGGAACCGCTGGATTCCTACATAGAAAAAGAGGGCGCAGATTATAAGGACAACTTCTACGACGCGTTATGGCCATATAACTCCAAGGGAGATTCGGTCTATGGCATTCCGGTAGGCTTTACCACACACGCGCTGTTTTATAATAAGGATATTTTCACACAGGCGGGAGTCGCTGAACCGACCAACGACTGGACATGGGACGATCTGATGGCGGCAGCGAAGACGATCACCGAGAAGGTGGACGGCGTGAAGGGCTTTTCCTTCCAGATGAAGCCGGATCCATACGATTATGAGATGTATTTATGGAGCAACGGAACCGCGTTTGTGGATAAGGACGGAAAACTGGATGGAAATTTAAACTCCGGCAAGGCGGTTGACGCTGTCGCCATGTTCCAGAATATGGAAAAGGACGGATACGGGGTGGCTACGGAGAAGAACGGTACAGATGAGTTCCGAAGCGGCCAGACTGCCATGTATATCTACGGCGCATGGTCTGTTTCTACCTTTAATGAGGACGGCTTAAACTACGGTATCGTCGATATTCCGGCATTTGCAGGAGCGGGCCATGATTCTGTCAGCATCTTAAGCTCCTCAGGTGTATCGATTTCCAAGGATTCCAAGAACAAAGACGTCGCCTGGGAGTTTGTGAAATACTGGACAGGCGAGGAGATGAACAAGGCGAGAATCGGCTATGAGCTTCCGGCTTTAAAGTCTGTCGTAGAGTCCGAGAAGATCCTGGACGATCCGGCCAACGCTCCATTCTACTCCATGCTGGAGCAGAGCAGCGGTTACACACCTGCAAGCTTTATTGTAGACAACTGGTCCGAGCTTAAGGACACCCTGGATCTGACCTTTGAGCGTGTCTATAACCCGAGTACCATGGAAGATCCGGCAGCCGTACTGAATGAGGCGGTATCCGAGATGCAGTAAACTGCAGACATTCCCCGCGGCAGGCAAACCCTGCGCGGGGAACTTAAATGGAGGTAAATCATGGAGAAGAAAAGTTTCCTTAGAAAGGCAACTCCCTATCTGTTCATCCTGCCGTGGATCATCGGGTTCATCGTCTTTACAGCAGGTCCCTTAATTCTGTCGCTGGTGATGAGCTTCTTTGACTGGCCGATCACATCGACGCCGACGTTCCGGGGACTGGGGAATTATGTGGAAATGTTTACAAAGGATAAACAGTTTTACAAATCTCTGGTCATCACATTAAAATATGCCGCAATCTTCGTACCCCTTAACATGATTATCGCCCTGTTCCTGGCCATGCTGATCACGCAGCCGGTAAAGGGTGTCAAAATTTACAGAACCATTTTCTATATCCCCGCAGTCGTATCCGGCGTTGCCATCTCCATCATCTGGGGGTGGATTTTAAACGGCAACTACGGTGTGTTAAACTATCTGCTCTCTCTGCTGGGAATCGAAGGCCCTAACTGGCTGGTGGATCCTTCATGGGCGCTTCTGGCCGTTATTCTGGCGAGCGCGTTCGGTGTGGGGACCATGATGCTGATATTCTATACGGATATTAAGAGCATTCCCATCGACTTATATGAGGCTGCTTCCCTGGATGGCGCCAGCCCGGCGAGACAGTTCTTTTCCATCACACTGCCGATTATCACGCCGACGATTCTGTTTAACTTGATTACATCGTTAATCAGCGCATTCCAGCAGCTGACCCTCGTCATGCTGCTCACAAACGGCGGACCGTTAAAATCTACATATTTCTACGGGATGTTTACCTACAACAACGCGTTCAAGCACCACAAGCTGGGATACGCAAGTGCCAACGCATGGGTGATGTTTGTCATTATCCTGTTCCTGACAGCCCTCGTATTCAAGTCCTCCTCTGCATGGGTATTCTATGAGACCGAGGCCAAGAATTCCACGAAGAAGACCAAGAAAGGCAGGAAGTAATTATGAGTATGTCGAAAAAATCAAAGATCATCATCTACGTGCTTTTGACCATTATGGCCCTCTATTTCCTGTCGCCGTTCGTCTATATGCTGTTTACCACATTTAAGACGGAGGCGGAAGCCATCGCCTATCCGCCTAAGATGTTCCCGAAGAAATGGCTGGTGGAAAACTACTTAAATGCATGGAACGCTCAGCCCTTCGGACGTTACCTCTGGAATTCCATTGTGGTAACGGTCGGAACCACGGCGGGACAGATTATCTCCTGTTCGCTGGTGGCCTATGGTTTTGCAAGATATAATTTCAAAGGCAAAAATGTCCTGTTTATGATTCTGCTGTCCACCATGATGATCCCCTGGGATGTGACGATGATCCCGCAGTACATGGAGTTCAAGATATTTGGATGGATTAATACATTAAAGCCTCTGATCGTCCCAGCCTGGTTCGGTTCCGCCTACTATATTTTCCTGATGAGGCAGTTCCTGATGGGCGTGCCGAAGGACTTTGAGGAGGCGGCCAGAATCGACGGCGCCAATGCATTCCAGATTTACTGGCGGATTTTTATGCCGATCATGAAGCCGCAGTTAATCTTAGTCGGCGTTTTGAATATGATCACCGTGTGGAACGACTACCTGGGACCACTCATTTTCTTACAGGACAGGAGTAAATTCACCCTGGCACTCGGGCTGGCATCCTTTAAGGGCGTTCACAGCACACAGATCATACCGATGCTCTGTATCACAGTCATTATGATTCTGCCCCCGATCATCGTATTCCTCTTTGCACAGAAACACATCGTGGAGGGAACGAGCGGAGCGATTAAATAATAGGAGACAACTATGGAAAGACGTAAAAAGAAACGATGGGAAGATGAGACAATCACAGGAGTGGGAAGACGCGAAGCCAGAACCTCATTTTACGGGGATTCTGCCAGACATGTGAGCTTAAACGGTGACTGGAAATTTCTGTATCTGGAAGCGCCGGAATTTTCTCCGGCCGGTTTTGAAGAGCCGGGAAGCGGGGCGGGATGGGATACTATCGATGTCCCCTCCGTATGGCAGATGCGCGGATACGATCATATGCACTATACGGATGTCCTGTACTTATTCCCGGTCAATCCCCCATACGTACCGTCGAAGAATCCTACAGGCATTTATAAGAGAAGCTTTGTTCTGGACGACGCCTGGTTTGCGGGAGATACGATTCTCAAATTCCACGGGGTGGACAGCGCATATGACATCTGGGTCAATGGCGTCCACGCCGGTTACAGCAAGGTGAGCCGTCTGCCCGCAGAGTTTGATGTCACCTCTTTGGTGAAGCCGGGAGAAAATGACGTCACAGTCCGTGTATACAAGTGGTCGGACGGAACGTATCTGGAGGACCAGGATATGTGGTGGTTTTCCGGAATTTACAGGGATGTGGAACTGATTAACGAGCCTAAGAATGCGGTCCTGGACTGCCGCGTGACGGCAGTTCTGGACACGGCCTGCGAATGCGGCCGGGCCGCCATCGACCTGACGGTAAAGGGAGTCGGAAGCGGAACCTGGAGCCTGCTTGACGGGGAACGCCTGATGGCAGAGGGGGATTTTACCTCCTCCGGAGACCAGAAGGAGATAGGAATCACAGCCGAAGCCGGAACGGTGCGGCCGTGGACCGCGGAGACCCCTTACCTATACCGGATCAGAATCCGGTTTGAGAACCATGAGATCACGGTCCGGACCGGTTTCCGTACCATAGAGATCAAAGACGGTAATTTTACCGTCAATGGAACCGCCATCCTGTTAAATGGTGTCAACCACCACGACTACAGCCCGACCGAGGGGCGCGCCGTCACGTATGAGCAGATGAAGGCCGATGTGATTCTGATGAAGCAGCACAATATCAACGCGCTGCGGTGTTCTCATTATCCGGCCGCCGACTGCCTGTACGATCTGTGTGATGAATACGGCCTCTATGTGATCGATGAGGCGGATCTGGAGTGCCACGGTTTCGAATGGGTGGAAAACTATACCTGGATCTCCGATGATCCTGCGTGGGAGACTGCCTACGTGGACCGTGCCGTCCGTATGGTAAGACGGGATTTCAACCATCCCTCCATCCTCATGTGGTCCCTCGGCAATGAATCCGCCTTCGGCTGTAATTTCGTGAAGAGCGCGGAAGCTGTGCGGACGGTGGATCCGTCCAGACTGGTCCACTACGAGGGCGATTTCGAGGCGGAGGCGGCGGACGTCTACTCCACCATGTACACCTGGCTGGATAAGCTGGAAGAGATCGGCCGCGGCGAAAAGGGGAATCAAAAACCCCATGTCATGTGCGAATACGGCCATTCCATGGGAAACGGAGCCGGCTGTCTGAAGGCCTACCAGGACCTGTTCCGCAAATACAAACGGCTGCAGGGCGGTTTTATCTGGGAATGGTACGACCACGGATTCCTTACAAAGGATGAGGAAGGCCATGAATATTACCGGTACGGCGGCAGCTACGGAGATTTCCCCAACAACGGGAATTTCTGTATCGACGGCCTTCTGATGCCGGACCGCACGCCGTCGCCGTCGCTTACCGAGTACCGGCAGGTGATTGCCCCGGTGGAAATCAGGAAGAAGACAGGAAGCGGGCGCGAGATTCTTTTGAAAAACTGGTATGATTTTAAGGATCTGTCCCATCTCTGCGTCAAATGGTGGATTTCCTGTGATGAGACCGTACAGGAAGAGGGCGTGATCGAAGATTTGAATGCCGGACCGGGAGAGGGCTGCCGTCTGGAAATTCCATACCGGCCGTTTATGCCGGAGAGCAATACGGATTACTACTTAAATGTGTCGGTCTGTCTGAAGCAAGACGTCCCCTACGCCGGGAAGGGCCATGAGGTATCCCGCGGGCAGTTTCTGCTTAAGGAGCATCTGGAGACAGCTGTGCTCCATGAGGCAGGCGGCCGCTTTGTGACGGAGGATGACGGTATTTTATTCAAAGTAAAAGGCAAGTCGTCGGAGGTGGTGTTCCATAAGATCTACGGCCGGCTGGAGCGCTGGACGGTGGATGGAAAGCCATACGTGACGGCGGGGCCTGAGGTGACGGTTTACCGGGCAACCATAGACAACGATATGTATAAGAAGGACGACTGGATGAACAAATACTTCATACAGCTTCCGGATGAGCAGATGGAGTATTTCAGGACCGAAGAGCATGAGAACCATGTCGATGTGACGATCGGTACGTATTTTGGCTGCTTAAACCAGTCGTGGGGATTTTTGTGCGACTATCACTATACGGTGTACGGAGACGGCGCTGTGACCTGCCGCCTGGAAGGAAAGCAGATTCAGCGCGGGAAAGCGGAGCCGGGATTTCTGCCCCGCATCGGAATCCGGCTGAAGGCGTCAAAGGACCTTCAGAAGGCCGCGTGGTATGGCCTGGGCTTCCAGGAGAATTATGCGGACAGCAGGGAAGCGGCATTTATGGGAGTCTACCGTTCCGATGTGGACGGCATGTCCACCAATTACGTATATCCGCAGGAAAACGGCCATCGGGAAGAGGTCTCCTGGTACTCGCTTGGCGACGGGGAACGCAGTCTTCTGGTGACGGCGGATCGGCCTCTGGGGCTGAATATCCACAATTACACGGAGGAGAGCCTGGAAGAAGCAAAGTATCCGTGGCAGATCAAGGAGGCGGAGGATGTGATCATCCATATGGACTACCTCCATTCCGGCCTGGGAAGCAACAGCTGCGGCCAGGAACAGGAAGAGGCGTATAAGGTGAAACGCCAGGATTTTGCCCTGAGCTTTACCATGCGGGCAGTCGATGCGGCAGAAGATGTAGCACAGTCAAAAATAAAATATCTGGATTAAAGGAAGGAAGCGTGGAAAAGACGTGATAAGAGAGCGATTTTCAGAACACATAAGGAATTACTTAAGCGATGACTCATGGATGATCCTCGAGGATCATTACGATCCGGAGGAGAATTTAAAATACGAAAGCCTTTTCTGCCTTTCCAACGGATATCTGGGAACGAGAGGCGCCTACGAGGAACGGGCGGCGAAGAGTATTCCCTGTACCTATATTAACGGCGTTTTTGATAAATCGGAGACCTTCATGAGAGAACTGGCCAATTTACCGGACTGGCTGGGGATAAAGCTCTATGTGGAGAAGGAGCTGATCGGCATTGAGACGTGCAGAGTCCTGGAATTTTCCAGGGCTCTGGATATGAAGCACGCGCTGCTGGTCAAACGGTTTGTCCTGGAAGATAAGAAGGGGAGGAGGACCGAGGTGGAGGGAATCCGGATGGTAAGCCGGGCAAACGTCCACCGTATGGGAATCCGCCTCTTCGTGACGCCGTTAAACTACAGCGGGATCATCGAGGTGGAAAATATCATCGATGGCTCCGTCATAAACTTCTGCGATGCGCCTCGTTTTAAGGTGAAGCATACCAGGCTGCTCACAAACTGCCCGCTTACCGACAAAGGCGCCTATGTGGAGGTGGCGACGAGAGACCGGAAGCTCTGCGTGGGAACCGGAAGCCTTATAGAGGCCTACGCCGGGGGCAGACCCGTGATGAAGAACCGGAGCTTCGGGGCGTTTGGCGAAACCGCCGTGGAATTTCAGGACTTTGACGCGGAAGAGGGAAAGGCTGTGGAGGTGGTAAAATACGCCTCCGTCTATACGGAACGCGAAGTCCCGGATTGTCACGGTGACTCGTGCACAGAGCGTGCGAGTGACCGTTCTGAGCTTCACTGCCGTGTAAGAGACGAGATCAAAGGCTTTGCCGCCGACGGCTTCGAGACGGAGATGAGCCGCCACATCGAGGTGTACGCCCGCATGTGGGATGAGGCCAACATCGAGATCCGGGGTGATTTTGATCTGGACCGCGCCGTTCGTTTTACTCTCTTCCATCTGATGAGCGCGGGCAGCGAGCACGACGACAGGGTCAACGTGGGAGCCAAGCTTTTGAGCGGCGAGGAATACGGAGGCCATGCGTTCTGGGATACGGAGCTTTTCATGCTGCCGTTCTTTGCCTGCGTGTTCCCGGATACGGCCAGGAATCTGGAAAACTACCGGTACCGCCTTCTGGATGCGGCAAGAGCCAATGCGGCAAAGAATGGCTACCGCGGGGCCCAGTATCCCTGGGAATCGGCGGACGACGGCACGGAGCAGTGCCCGGACTGGACCATCGAACCGGATGGCACCTGCTACCGGTGCTACGTGGCGGTTTACGAGCACCATGTGACCGCCGCTGTGGCCTATGGAATCTACAACTACGTGAAGATAACCGGAGACCGGTGCTTCCTGCGTGAAAAAGGCGCGGAGATCCTGATCGAGACAGCCCGATTTTGGGCCAGCCGGTGCGAATACAACCGGGAGATGGACCGCTATGAGATCCGCCGCGTCACGGGGCCGGACGAATGGCATGAATCGGTGGACAACAATCTGTACACCAACTACCTGGCAAGGTGGAATTTAGGCTATGTCCTGGAGCTTTTAAGGGAATTTAAGGAAGACGGGACGGGGCTCTATGAAGATCTGAAGGCCCGCCTGAATATCCGGGACGAGGAACTGGAGAGCTGGTCTCACGTCAAGGAGAAAATGTACCTTCCAAAAGGTAAGGAAAATGGCCTGCTGGAGCAGTTCGAGGGATACTTCGATCTGAAGGAAGTGACGATAGAGGCCTACGATGAGAACGACTGGCCTATTCGCCCGGAGATTTTAAGGACCGTGCCTAAGACGCAGACCCAGATCATCAAACAGGCGGATGTGGTGATGCTTCTCCATCTTCTCGGGGAAGAATTCGACGAGGAGACGAAGCGAAAGAACTATACGTATTATGAAAAACGGACGCTTCACGGCTCCTCTTTAAGCCCCAGCATCTATTCTGTCATGGGACTCCATGTGGGCGATGAGACGAAGGCCTACCGCTATTTGAGGAGGGCGGCGTTCATCGATCTGACCGATTTACAGAAGAACACGAGGGAAGGCATCCATGCGGCCAATGCAGGCGGTGTGTGGCAGACCGTGGTGTTCGGTTTTGCAGGCGTGTCATTTTCGGAAGACGGCGTCGTGGATATCCGTCCGCATATGCCGAAGGAGTGGGAAGGCCTGTCCTTTAAGCTGCATCACAGAGGATCCAAGATGGAGATTACTGTCCTGCCGGACAACAGCGTGACGGTGACGGTGCTGGAGGGCGGTCCGGTGTCGGTTCGCATAAATGGCGAGGCGATGGTTCTGAAAGGGTCAGGCCCGGCAGATGAGGCGATGGTTCCGGAAGGCTCAGGCCAGGCAGCAGGAGGACCGTCATGAAGAAATATCTGTCAATATTCGGACTGATCCTCGTGACCGTGATCTGGGGCGGCGGCTTTGTAGCCAGCGATATGGCGCTGGAGATCCTGACCCCGTTCCAGATCATGACCTTCCGGTTCTTCCTGGGAACCGTAATCCTGGGCGGAATCTCTCTGCCCGGCATGAAAGACATTAAAAAAGAAGAGATTCGGGCCGGATTCTTCATGGGATGCGCTCTGTTTGCCGGATTTGCCCTGCAGATCGTGGGTCTCCAGTACACGACACCGTCGAAAAACGCGTTTTTAACGGCCACAAATGTGGTGATGGTGCCCTTTATCGCCTTCCTGGTCTATAAGAAGACGGTAGGGCTGAATGGAATCGTGGGAGCCGTCATGGCCATTGTGGGAGTGGGAATTCTGTCTTTGAACGGGAATCTCTCCCTGGGCGCCGGCGATGCGCTGACTCTGGTGGGCGCCGTGGGCTTTGCGTTCCAGATCTTTTTGACGGGCGAGTTTGCACCGAAATACCGGGTTAAGGTTTTAAATACAGTACAGATGGCAACGGCATTTCTTCTGTCTGCCGTATTTCTGGCGGCGCAGGGACAATTTTCTGTACATGCTACTTCCACAGGCTGGCTCAGTGTGTTATACTTGGGGGCAGTGAGTACTGCGCTTACGTACCTTCTTCAGACAAACTGTCAGAAGTATGTGGATGAGACGAAGGCGGCCATCATTCTCTCCATGGAATCCGTATTCGGCACCCTGTTTTCCGTAATCCTGCTCCATGAAAATGTGACGATGCGGATGATCGGCGGCTGTGTACTGATTCTGGCGGCCGTGATCTTATCCAACTACTCCGGAGAGAAGAAGGAAGAGCTGGAAAAAACAGAACCAAAGAAAGAGAAAGTGGGGGTAGAATTATGAAATACCGCGGAATTATCTTCGATCTGGACGGCGTGATCTGCCATACAGACAAATACCACTATCAGGCATGGAAACAGGTAGCCGATCAGCTGGGAATCTACTTTGACGAGACCATCAACAACCGTCTGCGCGGAGTGAGCCGTATGGAAAGTTTTGAGATTATTCTCGAGAGATATGACGGCGCCATGAGCGAAGAAGAGAAGGAACGCTATACAGCGGAAAAGAACGAAATCTACAAAGAACTGCTTAAGAACATGTCACCGGCGGATCTGGCGCCGGAGGTGAAGGCAACCATGGATGAACTGAGAGAGAGAGGCCTAAAGCTGGCTATCGGTTCTTCCAGCAGAAATGCCTGCTTCATCCTGGGACAGCTGGGACTTGACGGTTACTTCGACGCCGTTTCGGACGGCAATCAGATCACCCATTCCAAACCGGACCCGGAGGTCTTTCTGCTGGCCGCGAAGCTGATCCATGAGAAGCAGGAAGACTGCCTCGTGGTGGAGGACGCCAGAGCCGGTCTCATGGCAGCCAAGGCCGGAGGCATGGATGGCGCCGGGATCGGCGATGCATCGGACTGCGAGCTTGCGGCGTACCATTTGAAATCCTTTGAAGAGCTTTTGGAGGCTTGCAATTCGTAAATCTTCGAGGTATACTAAAAACACTTAGTGAGGTCTTCAGAAACGGCACTAGGTCCGGCGGCACTCGTATCACGGCAGGAACACGTTGTAAGACATTGGCCTGCCGTGATCTTTGACTTTTATGGGGGATAAGAGGGGAATAACGTTATGGCTACGATCAAGGATATTGCGGAGAAAGCGGGAGTTTCCATCGCCACGGTTTCCAGAGTCCTGAATTACGATGAGACACTGAATGTGCAGGATGAGACGAGAAAACGGATTTTCGAGGTTGCGGAACAGCTGGATTACCAGGTAAAGGATAAGAAAAAGAGAAAGAGGAAGCTGAAAATCGGCGTCCTTTATTCCTATTCTCTGGAAGAGGAGCTGGAGGATACGTATTATCTCTCTGTACGTGTGGCTATTGAGAAGAAGCTGGCGGAAGAGGGGTACAAAAAGTATCGGATTAACAGCGGCGATACGAAAGAGGACTTATCAGTCCTGGACGGAATCATCTGCCTGGGGACGTTCAGCCAGTCCATGATGGAACGGATCGAGTCGTATCAGAAGCCTACGGTCTTCGCGGACGCGGTACCCGATACGGAGAAATTCGATTCCGTTATCCACGATATCGAGCGGTCTGTTCTGAAGGTGATGAAATACCTGATGGATCAGGGCCATGAAAAGATTGCCTTTATCGGCGGATACGAGACGGACTCGGATGGCGCGGAGGTGGTGGACAACCGGACTTACGCCTATCAGCGCTTCATGAAGCAGGAGGGCCTGTTTCACGAGGAATATGTAAAGATCGGCGGCTACACGCCAAAGTATGGATATCAGATGATGAAGGAGCTGCTGGAGCTTTCGGAACGGCCGACGGCGGTGTTTGTGGCCAACGATTCCCTTGCCATCGGCTGTTATAAAGCGGTCCATGAAAATGGACTTGCGATTCCCGAGGATATCAGCGTGGTGGGATACAACGATATTCCTGCGGCAAAATATCTGGTTCCTCCGCTGACCACGGTCCACCTGTACATGGATTTTATGGGCGAGCAGGCGGTTTTAGTTCTGGCTGAGCGTATTCTGACCGGCAGAGAGATCTCCATTCAGACGCTTATCCCCGCGAAGCTGGTGATCAGAGAAAGCGTAAAAAGACTGGGAAGGACAGAATAGAGATGACAGACGAAGTATTTTTGGAAGAACTTTTAGGTGCGGTGACGGTATCCGGCTATGAGGAAGAGGGACAGGCCGTCATCAGAAAATATATGGAACCGCTGGCCGATGAGGTGAGGACTGATGATATTGGGGATACCGTATGCGTACTGGGGCCGGATCGTGATTTCAGAATTTTGATGACGGCTCATTTGGATGAGATCGGCCTTATGGTGACGACAGTAAACGAGCAGGGCCGTCTCCAGGTGATCGACCGCGGCGGGATCGTCCCGGCAACCTACCCGGGCCACCGTGTCAAGGTGATGACAGAGCGGGGACCGGTATACGGCGTCGTGGAATCGTACCGTGATTTATTTAAAAAGGAAGGCGGCTTAAAGACATCGGATTTTCTGATCGATATCGGCGTGGATTCGAAGGAAGAAGCGTGTGAATTGGTGGAGCCCGGCGCGCCTGTCGTGCTGGACACCGGATTCTGCAAGGCGGCAGGAGGCCGTTTCTTAAGCCGGGCACTGGATGACAGGCTCGGCGTTTTTATTATTATGGAGGCCTTTAAAAAGGCACGGAAGCGTGGATGCACCTGCGGCGTGTACAGCGCGGCCACTGTGGGGGAAGAGACCACGAAGAACGGCGCGTACTGGACGGCCAGCCGCGTAAAACCGGATCTGGCCGTAGTGGTGGATGTGACGTATTCCAGCGACTGCATCGGCATGAACGCCGCGGATTCCGGTGAGGTAACCTTAGGCGGAGGTCCGGTACTCTGCAACAGTCCCATCGTCTCCAAACGGCTGAACCGTAAGATGAGGGAATGCGCATCCAGGATTGGGGTAAAAGTACAGACGGAGGCAGCCAGCAGACTGAGTTATACCGACGCGGACAAGATTCATTTTGCCGGAGAAGGAATTCCCACCGTGCTGGTGTCGATTCCGCTTCGCTACATGCACCATCCGGCCGAGATGGCTGATGAAAAGGATGTGGAAGGATGCATCGACCTGATCGCAGAGTTCCTTGTTTCATGGGAGATTCCAGGGAGGAATACGGGATTTGGAAAGCCTGACAAAGAATAAACAGAGCAGAGAGACGATTCGGAGGATGGCAGAGAAGTATTTCCCATATGATCCTCTGAAGGAATATGAGGAACTGACGGAAGGTTACTTCAATGTGGCATACGAAGTGGCGCTAGAGAGCGGAAGACGTGTAATCTTAAAAGTGGCGCCCCCGGAAGGCGTCCCCGTGATGTCCTACGAAAAAAATATCATGCTTGCCGAGGTGGAAGCCATGAAGAGGGCGGCGGCAGACCCGTTCATTCCGGTTCCCGAGATATATGGTTATGATGACAGCAGGAGTATCTGTTCGTCCTTCTACTTCTTTATGGAAAAACGGAGGGGAAACAGTCTCTATTCACAGAGTCAGGAGCTGGCAGAGGAAACCGTACATGCGCTCATGAGGGAGACCGGTGCGATAAACCGCAGAATCAATGAGATTATCTGCTCCCGTTTCGGCCTTCCGGGACAGACGGAATGCCAGGGGGATGCGTGGTATCCCGTTTTTAAAAGGATGATGGATATGGGCCTCTGTGACGCTGAGACGAGAGCGGTTGATTTGAAGCTGCCCGTCAGCGAGATCCGGGAGCGTCTGGAAAAAGACCGCCGGTTTTTCGAAGAGGTGACAGAACCCCGCCTGGTGCACTGGGATATCTGGGCCGGGAACATCTTCACAGACGGAAAACACGTGACTGGAATCATCGACTGGGAGAGGAGCCTGTGGGGTGATCCGCTGCTGGAAGTGGGATTCCGGACATTCGGTGACAACAGCGATTTTAAAGCTGGATATGGGAAAGAGACGCTTACTGAAGCCGAGGAACGCCGGGCGCTGTGGTATGATATCTATATGGCGGTTCTCCAGTCTCTGGAATGTGAATACAGACGCTATGAGACCATGGAGATGTATGAACGCGGAACCGAATTGCTGCAGAGGCAGATGAGGTTACTGTTCAGAGGCCAATGTCAGTTAGTTAATATCAGGTAAAGGGATGCATATTCCAGAAAATGAAAATCTGACACTCGAAATGGTGGTACTTATGAGGGGAGGGATC
>NZ_QJKD01000024.1 GCF_003201875.1 Hungatella effluvii | reverse complement strand
TTTCTCAGCGGTTCAGCTGGAAGATTTTTGGAAAAGTTTGCCGCCGTTTTCAGCGGCGAGGTATATCATATCAAAGCAGCCGACAAAAGTCAACACTTTTTTTATATTTTCTTGTATTTCTTTTTCGGAGCCATATTTCGGCCTGACGGAAGGGGGATCCTGAAAGGATATCAAACAGGCGGGAGTTCACGTTACAGTGGACTCCCGCCTGTTTGGCCGGCTATTCCTATTGCGGCTGCGCGGCTCCTGTCAGATACTGTTCCAGGGCCTGAGCCATCTGGTCCGGACATGAGGTGGGGCGCTCGGCACAGCAGAGGCCGCGGAACATGGCGATCACAATCTCACTTCCATCGGCTTCCTGCAGTTCCCGGCTTCTCACACTTCCCGACTTCCCGCTGTTCCCAGCTTCTCACACTTCCCGCTGTTCCCAGCTTCTCACACTTCCCGCTGTTCAGCATCCTGTCGCTTCCGCTATACCAAATCTCCCGCGGCCTTCACCTTTACCCGGTTTGTATTTCCCGGATAATATGCCAGCGGCACATCCTCCACTTCGATGATTTCCACCGTCTCACGGACAGCCCCGGCTTCCACGGCCAGTTCCACCGCCTCGGCCCTCGCCCGGTTTAACGCCGCCTCACGCGGAGTCTCATCGTAGTTGATCAGCTGTTCCAGCGTGCCGCTCACCTTTGATATGGCCGAGCCGATGGCATTGGCTGTGCCGAAATAATCCGGCTTCACCACGGACTTCGTTCCGGCAAGCTGTTCCGGGATAATGATGGAGCCGCCGCCCACCAGGATGACATCGATGTCCGCACTGGATACCTTCATGGCGTCGATGCTGTCCTCGACCATGGAACGGATTGCCTCCATGGCCTTCCTGGCCGTCTCATAATCCAGCTGTTCCACCTTCGACTTATCTCCGATATCCGCCATCTTAAGCTTCACTGCCACATCCGTGGCCGTCAAGGTATCCCCGCCGAATACAAGGGCTTTTTCGGTGATCCGGTAGCCCACGCTGTCCGGACCTACAGTTACGGTTCCATCCTCATGCTGTCTGACAATGGAACCGCCGCCGAGACCGATGGAGATCACATCCGGCATACGGAAATTCGTGCGGACGCCGCCGATCGTCACGGCAACGCCGGATTCCCGTGGAAAGCCCGCTAAAATTACACCGAGATCCGTTGTGGTTCCTCCCACATCAATCACAATGGCATCCTTTAAATGGCTTAAGTAGCTGGCCCCCCGGATGGAGTTGGTCGGGCCGCAGGCGATCGTTAAGATCGGATACTTCTTCGCATACTCCATGGTCATGAGCGTGCCGTCGTTCTGGGATAAGTAGACTCTGGCGCCTGTAACTCCTTCGTCTTCCAGCGTTTTTGCAAATCCGGTGGTAAAGCGTTCCGCCACCTCGTACAGGGCGGCATTTAATATGGCGGCATTTTCCCGTTCGATCAGTCCCATGGAACCGATCTCGCTGGATACCGACACGTGGATCTCCTCTCCCATCACCTCACGGCAGAGCGCGGCCGCCTCCAGCTCATGGTCATTTCTCACCGTGGAGAAGACACAGGAGATCGCCACGGATTTAACCTTTCCCTTCAGCCCTTCAAAAAAACGGGCCGCCGCTTCCCGGTCAAAGGGGGCCAGCTCTTTTCCGTCGTATTCGAAGCCGCCTCCCACAACCGCGTAATCCACGGCGATTTTCTGTATGTCTTCTGCCCAGTCTATCATCGGCGGTATTCCCAGCGTAGCGGGGGCGCCGATCCGAAGGATTCCGATCGGTGCCAGGGATTTCCGCTCCACGATGGCGTTCGTACATTGGGTGGTTCCCAGCATGGCCTGGCTGATCTCCGCCCGGTTGATCCCGGACTTCTTCAAGCAGGCGCGGACCGCGCCGAGGATGCCGTCATAGATATCGCCGGAAGTCGGATACTTCACTTCCGCTACCACATTTCGGTCGCTGTCGATCAGGACCGCATCCGTATTGGTGCCTCCAACGTCAATTCCTAACTTATACATCTGCATTCCCTCCAATCCGATTTTCCAGCGGCACATAGTCCGTATCAATTCCAAAATAGCGGGGTCCCACCAGCTTAAGGCCCGCCTCGCTTCTCCACGCGTCAAAGCATTTGAGCCCGACTGCGAGAACACGTTTCCCGTATTTCAAGGCGTCTGTCGTCACTGGAATAAAGGTCTCCGTATCGACCAGACAGATAAGATCCGGCACAGTGGCCAGAATGACGCCGTCCACGGAAGCCGACAGATTTTCGTTCTGGAATACCACCTCCGCCCTTTTCCCGCGGTCGCTTCCGATTCCCTCGATGACGACGCGGCCCAGGTTGAAGGCGCCGTTGGTCTCCCGAAGGACATCGGCGATCTTTCCCTTGAACAGACGGTATCCTTCGGAAAACTCCAGGAAGCGTTCCTCGGGAGTCAAATCCGTGCTCTCCTTCACCCTGCGTATGGCCTCGCCCAGCTTCTGGCTTCTGGTGACGATGCCCTTCACGGCATGCTGTTTGAGAATGGCCCCTTCCACACAGTAGAGGGAGACCGAGACCGAGCCGCCGCAGCTCATGGTGACCGACCTCGCCAGTTCCTCGGTCCACTGATTCGTGATGGTGTTAAAGATCACGCTGTTTCCTTTCTCATCTACCAGGGCCATGGGTGTCGCTGATATGCCGGCCATGGTGAATGTCACCATCTGAAGCTCCGGGAACGCCCGGCCCATTCCATCCGCGTCCACCATGGGAAGTCCCAGCCTGGCCGCTGCTCCGATGGGAAGCATGGAGTTGACACCGCCCGCCTCTATTGGCATAAATGCAAATATCTTTTTACCGTAATACTGGGAAATCATGTTGTACAGCACTTCGTACTCTTTTCCCCCAACGCCCTTCTCGCCCAGAATCGTAGGCGCTCCCATCATGGCGATGGGAACCACCAGCGCGTCATCCGGAATCTCCTCCGGGTCCAGAAGCGTCACCGGCCCCCGTTCCTTTACCGCGCCCATGGCAACCAGTTTTCCTATGTAAGGGTCTCCACCTCCGCCCGCTCCCAGCAGGGAAGCGCCCAGGGCAATATCTTCAATTTCACTCAAGCCGATCTTTCGCATGTTCCGCCACACTCCTTATCTTTAAATTTCTGCAGGCCATACCAAACAGTTCGGCAGTCAAAGACCACTCTTTTGCACGTCAAAGCCTGCGCCGCAAAAAAAACAGAAAGGCCAACGTCTCTCGTTGACCTTTCTACTATCATAAATTATTTATTCGAAAAAATGAATCCCCTGGAAAAACGAAAATCAGCCGTATTTTTTGTCACTTTGGACAAAAGGTCAGCAGCCGGTTCACCGCCACCGCACAGTATAAGGAAAAGGTGTCCGGGAAATCGCCGATGCGGTAGCCAAGAATATCTGAAAAACGCTGAATGCGGTATTTCACCGTATTCTTATGAAGATAGAGCAGTTCTCCCGTCTTTAAGTAGCTGCACTGGGCGTCCAGGAGATAGACCTCCAGCGTCCTGACGGCATCCTTCTCCTCCTTCGCGTCCCGCAGGGCGGCAAGCGGCCTTAAGGCCTCCTGCACCGCCTCCTCCCCTCTTCCGATTCTCTCACGGCAGTCTCTCGCAAAGCCGATCTCCTGAAGGTGGTACGCCTCCTTCTCCGGAAAGATCGCAATGGTGTCTTCAATATAATCCCGGTGCAGCAGAAACGCTTCCCGCACCGCGGCGGTGTCGGCCAGATGATTGCAGCAGGTGATGGTGTGAAACACCGTATACGGCTCCATGTACGCCTGGACAGCCGTCAGGATTTCCTTTTCCTCACCGAGAGACCGGGGGCCTTCCACGAAGATCACCATCTCCCCCTCGCAGACGTCTGCAAACACAGTCTTATAAAAAGAGGACAGTAATCCTGTGAGGCCCTTAAGCGCGGAGACGCCGTTCATCTTCTGCCAATCCTCTTCCACGTGAAAGATCATCATGGAGTGGATGGAGGCCACATCGATATGGAAGATATCAGCCAGCCGGCGCATCTTCATGGGCTCGTCCTTTAAGATCGCGCGGACCAGCTCCGTCACGTCCACCTCATCGTGCTGCGTGCTCCAGATATTGACCGCCAGCTGCACGGCCTCCACAACCTGCTGCCGGACAGCCTCCACCAGCGGTTCTCCCTCTTTAAATATAAACAGCTCCATGTGACGGTCTTTGTGAAGCAGGATGGGAAAGCGGGCCAGAACGTACTCGGAGTCGGAAGTGTATACGGTTCTCTCGCCTCCCATCTCCGGCAGTTTTTCCTCTGTCAGGAATCGGCTCAGCGTCTTTTCCTGGTTCAGCGGCCAGACCGCTTCGTTCAGGACACGGAAGGACTGATCGGTCAGGAGTATGGAAGCCATGATTCTCTCGCTCAGCATCTTGAGCATGGTTCCCACCGAGCGCTGGTGCTCCGGCAGGCGCGCCACCTGATCCAGAAGTTCCCCGACAAATGCCGTATTATTCAGCCGGTCCTTGACGATGGCTTCCATGATCTCGCTGATGGCGTCGGAATAACGGAAATCCATACGGTTCTCCGGCATGACGATCAGGACGAAATGATACGCATCGGCGATCCGCTTCATGGCCTCGGGAATACGCGGCATAAAGAGGCCGACGTAATAAAGAATCAGCCCTACCTCACCGGCCTCAGCCAGCCGTTTAGTCACTGCGCACTGCCGCTCCTCGTCCTCCGGGTTATTCATGAAACCTGTTATGACGATTTCGCTTCCGTAGTAGTCATCATTTCTGAAGAAGGCATCCACCATCTGATCCGGGTCCGCGTATTCCAGTACGGACAGAGACGCCACGATGCGGGACAGGCCGCCCCTGCCTGCCTCCACCCGCGCATTTCGCAGGGAGGAGAGACGGAGCAGATCCGCCACAGTCACACTCATTGCTTCTCTCCCTCGTCCGTCACTGTGACGATTGTGTGTGGCGCAAGCTCCAGTGCAGAGGTCTTCGTCCTGTGGCGCAGGACCACTTCCACCGGGTGATCCTCCCGGTTTAAGAGGATGACCGCCAGGCTTCCGTCGGGATTTAAGAAGGAGCACGCTTCCACCTCTGAAGTGTATCTGGAAATCCCGGTTCTCACGGCTCCGGGCTTCACATAGCGGCTGAAATGGCCGATGTAATAGTAGCTGGGCTGCCGTTCGATCGTATGATCCTTTGTGTGGAGCATGATGGGGGCCGCGCAGTAATTTCCGACGTGGTTTGGACCGCCGTTCTCATCCAGGAATAAGTTCCAGTCGATGTGGGCCCTGCATCCATGGTTAAAGTTTCCGATCATGTCATGGGCGTACATCTCCGCCTGCTGCTGCAGGTTATTTCTGTCGAATCTGGAGTACTCCACGCAGCCCTCCGTGAAAATCAGGGACTTCTCCGGGTAATCCTCGCTGACCATCTGAAGATTCTCAAAATGGTCCCCGCTGTACCAGTGAAAGCCCATCCCCCAGATTCCTTCCGAATCCCCTTCAAAATACGTCTTCGCGTTCTCATAGACACGTTCCTTGTTGTGATCCCACAGCAGAATCTTTACGTCCAGGCCAGCCCGGTCAAGAGCCGGCTTCAGATATCCAAGGGCAAAGTCCCGCTCCTCCTCCGGCGTGTAGACACAGGAATCCCAGGTCTGAACAGCCTTCGGCTCATTTTGAACGGACACGTATCCCACGTGGATGCCCTTTTCCCGGTAGGAGATGAGGTAACGGACGATATACTCCGCCCACAGGTTACGGTATTCCGGCTTCAGTTTTCCGCCATGGTTCATTTCCCCGTTGGTCTTCATAAACGGAGGCGGGCTCCACGGAGTCGCCAGCAGGCACAGCCCTTCGCCCGCGGCCTCTTTCGCCTGACGGATCAGGGGCAGTAAGTACTCCTCGTCGCAGTCCGTGGAAAAGGTGGACAGCGCCTCATCACCATCTGAGACGTAACAGTAGTTCCTCAGCGAAAAGTCACAGCTGTTAATATGGGTTCTGCAGAAACGGTAGCCCAGCTCGTCCGCTGAAAAGTACGCGTTCACCGCTTCCGACCTCTGCTCGCTGTTCAGAGCAGACCACGCGTAACCGGCCGCCTGCGTAAATGCGCCTCCGAATCCCAGGACCGACTGATACTGTTTCTCCGGATAAATGGTGACCAGCCCGCTCTCCCGGTCCGGTTCCTCCTTCCACACTGCCGCTGTCTCATCAAAATAACGGCCGGCAGCTACATCGGTTGTTATAATCTTCATCTCATTCTCCTCTCTAACGATTCTGAGATTATTATACCATGATATGAGACTTCTGTATCCACTTTCCTCTGACATAATACAGCTTCCATGCCGCCTTTTTTCACCCTTTTCCAATGTTGATCACCCGCTGCACCAGATCCCGGTAAAATACCTCCTCGTGTGAAACCAGCAGGACGGTCCCCGGGAATTCGGCCAAGGCCTCCTTAAGCGCCTCCTTCGCCAGGACATCCAGGTGATTGGTCGGCTCATCCAGAATCAGGAAATTGCACGGTTTCAGCGTCAGCAGGCACATCTTTACTTTTGCCTGTTCTCCGCCGCTCAAGGTTCCAATGGGCTGCATGGCATGTTCGCTGGAGATGCCGCACCGGGCCAGATTTTTCCGGACTTCCTTCCCCGCAAAATCCGGTCTGGCATCTGATATAAGCTCCATGGGCGTCATCGTTTTGTCGTTCCACTTAAGCTCCTGTTCAAAATATCCAGGCACCACCTGATCGGAGAATTTATAACTGCCCCGCAGGGAGGGAATCTGGCCTGCCAGTGTCTTCAGCAGCGTTGATTTTCCAATTCCGTTAAAGCCCGTAATAGCCACCTTCTGGCCGCCTCCAATGCTAAAATCCAGGTCAGACAGCACCGGATACTGGTATCCGACGGCCAGGTGTCTCACCGCCAGATGCTCCGTATTGGTCAGCGGCAGTTCCGGGAAATGGAAGAGCGGCTTTATCTCCTTTCTGTCCATCTTCTCCATCTTTTCCATGCGGTCCAGCTGTTTTTGACGGCCTCTCGCCATTCTGGACTTCCGACCGGCAATATTTTTTCGGATAAATTCCTCGGTCTCTTTAATCTCTCTCTGCTGCGCCGCATACTGCCGGACGTAATCTTCCCGCAGCAGAGTCTTCTTTTTCAGGAATTCGGAATAGATGCCATAATACTTCGTGATCGTGCCGTTGTCGATATCGCAGATGCGGTTTGCGATTTTATCCAGAAAGCCGTAATCGTGGGACACGACCAGGAATGCATGCTCCAGACCGGATAAGTAGCTGGCCAGCCAGGCGACGTGTTCCCGGTCCAGGAAGTTGGTCGGTTCATCAAACAGCAGGACCTCCGGCTGTTCCAGCAGAAGCTTCGCTAAAATCACCTTTGCCCGCTGTCCGCCGCTCATCTGTCCGATGGAACGGTCAAGGCCTATGGCGGACAGTCCCAGACCGTTTGACACCTGTTCGATGCGGGTGTCGATGGAATAGAAATCAAGGTTTTCCAGTTCCTCCTGAAGCCTGGCCGCCCGCCCCAGTAAGCCTGTGTCCCCCTCCGCGGCCCTCTCGTACAGTGCGGTTATCTCACCTTCCATCTCGTACATCCGTTTAAATGCCGACTTTAAAAACTCCCTCATCGTCAGACTGTGATCCATCTCTGCATACTGATCCAGATAGCCGACAGAAAGTCTGGGCTGCCAGATGATCTGCCCGGCATCCGGTATCACCTGCCCGGTGCATATTTTGATCAGAGTGCTCTTTCCAGTTCCGTTCCTTCCGACGATGCCGATGTGTTCTCCTTTGTTCAGTGTCAGCTCCGCGTTTTTATAGAGCAGGTTATCTCCAAACGCATGTGTTAATCCGTTTATTTCCAATAAGCTCATAGCTTTTTATTTCCTTTCTTCTCTGTTATAAATCCAGTTATTGTGCGTAAAAACGCAAAAAGGCAGAGGGCAATTCTGCATCCGCCGATGCAGCAGCCTTCTGCCTGTAAGCTCGAAGAGAGCTTATAAAACACAAAAGGCTACGGACAAAACATTGTCCATAGCCTCTGATCCGTCAGATTCTCGTACGGAAAACAGACAGTACCCATACCTGAAAGAGTACGGATATTGCCCTGCTTCCCGATGAAATCTCAATACGTCATTTATACGCTATACTCTGCACAATGTTTCACCGGTATGGATTGTACAGAGTTCAGTTTCCTTTTAAGCTGGCTTGTCAAATAAAAGTTCATAATAATTCTCCTTTGCTGAAACGCAGTTATTATATCACAATGGATTGTTGATGTCAATTTTCGTAAAAAAAAAGGAACGGCAGCTGCGATACACGGTCCGCATCCGCCATTCCCTTTCTGAATCAGATTTTTTCTCCAAATCCGCTTTCTACCAGCTCCACCAGCATATCGACCGCCGGCTTCTCGTCTTCTCCCTCGGCTGAAATCTCAATTACCGTCCCCTGGCTCATCCCCAGTGACAGAATACCGATAATGGATTTCGCACTGACTCCTCCGCCGGCGGCATTTCCCGTGTTCCGCACGGTCACGCCGGCCTTGAATTTCTTCGCCTGGTCAACAAACTGGCTGGCTGGCCGCGCATGAATGCCGGTGGCATTGATTACCGTAGCCTGTTTTGAATACATACCCGCCTCCTTAAGTGTCGTCTCTGTCTGATTTATAATGCTGCCTTAAAAATAGCGAGCACGTCCTCTTTCTCCATGGGGATAAACGCCTTTTTAAGTCCCGCGCCTGCCTTCTCCGCCATCTCGTCAAAGTATTCCTCATCAATTCCCAGTTCCCGAAGCGTAGATGGAAGATCCATCTCCTTAAAATAAGCCTCCGTCGCCCCGATCGCCTTCTCCGCGATCTCATGAGGATCGAGGGATGGGTCAATTCCCCAGATCTCCACACCGTATTCCACGTAGTTATAGAGATTCTCCTCCCGCATCATATGACGCAGCCAGTGAGGAATGAGCACGGCAAGCCCCGCTCCGTGGGTGATATCATAAAAAGCGCTGAGTTCGTGTTCCATCGAGTGAGCGCTCCAGCCAACCGGATTCCCCTTGGAGAGAAGCCCGTTGATCGCCCAGCTACCGGCCCACATCAGATTGGCCCTCGCCTCATAGTCTTCAGGATCCCGGTACGCCCGGTGACCGTACGCTACTGCCGTTTTAAGCACCGCCTCACAGAAACGGTTCTGAAGATAGGCCCCCGGATTGTTGTTAAAATACACCTCCAGCACATGGCTGATGATGTCGGCGGTTCCTGCTGCCGTCTGATACTTTGAGACGCTGTACGTATACTCCGGGTCCATAATGGATACCTTTGGTCTCATGGCTGCGTTAGAGAATCCGATCTTATCCCTGGTCTCCGGATTGGAGATAACAGCGGATGTATCCATCTCGGAACCGGTCGCCGCCACGGTAAGGACCGCGATCACTGGCAGGACCTCCCCCACCTTTACCTTTCCGCTCACCATGTCCCAGGCGTCTCCCTCATAGGAAGCGCAGGCTGCCACGGCCTTTGCACAGTCGATGGCGCTTCCTCCACCTGCCGGAACCACCACGTCGATTCCATGTTCTCTGCAGAGCCTGACGCCTTCCCGCACCGATTCCACACGCGGATTGGGATCCACTCCGCCAAGCTCATACCACTCGATTCCGGCATCTGCAAAGAGCTTTGTGATGCTGTCATACAGCCCGATCTTCTTGATACTTCCGCCGCCGTAAACCAGCAGAACCCGTTTTCCGTATACCTGCACCTCTCCGGGAAGCTCGCTCACCTTTCCCCTGCCAAAGTGAATCTTCGTTGGAATGTGATATAAAAAATTGTCCATTGTCTCATGCTCCTTCTTGTCTTATTCTGATGTTATCCATCTAATACCCTTACTCACCGGAAGCAGCCTTACGAAACGCTCTCATTACCGCCATCAGCTGCACCGGATCATCGTAATACTCCATTAAACTGCTTCCCAGAAAGAATCCGTCTCCGCCCGACCGCCTGATGAGTGCCACATCCTCCACGGTTCTGATTCCGCCGCCACAGTAGATAGGGCATCGGACCCCTCTTCTTCTCAGCGTTTCCACACAATTTTTCAGTGTGTCCCAGTCAAAATCCGGTGTTTTCTCCGCAGCTGTGGGCATGGCCTGCATATACACAAAGCCTCTGCTTTCCACCGCCCTTACCACCGCCTTCTCCTCCATCTGAAAGGATACGAAGGGCGCAATTATAATTCCATACTGATCAAATACCTCCAGGATATCCGGCGCGCTAATATCCGCTGTGATGACTGTGCCCATATCGTTTTCTTTTAAATAGGCGGCGAGGCGCAGGGCTCCGATATCCAGAACCGTCTCCTGGTAAAGCATGGGGATTACCTCCGCCTGCGGCTCCTTCTCCTTAAACCGCGCCAGCCGTTCCATGTATTCGCTGTAATCGTCACACTGCCGCCTGGCCGCCGCCATCTTTTCCGCGATATAGTCGGCCTCCATATGGGGATTCCGAGGCGGAAAATTCCATTCGATGGCATCACAGCCTCCCGCCACATATAGCTTTGCCATCGCTACGCTCTTATCCATGGTGGGATAACCGCCGGACAGATACGCAATCAGCTTCATCTTATCTGCCATCTATCCACGTCCCTCCCACGGTATTCTCCCGATCTCCTCCATGAGAGCTCTGCACAGTTCTCCATCCACCGGATTGGTTATGATACCACCACGTTTGAGGGCAGTTCCCACAATTGCGCCGTCGGCTGACTGAAACTGTTCGCCCGCGTTTCCTGCATGGAAGCCGCTTCCGATCACAACAGGCACAGATACCGACTGTTTTGCGGTACGGATGGAATCTAACGGAGTCTCCTTGCCAGTACTCACTCCCGTGACAATTAATGCGTCCGCACCAGAGTCCACCGCAGCACGGCAAGATTCTTCCAGCGATACGGCTTCATCTGCCATATGAGAATGCTTCACCTGCACATCCGCGAAGATTTTTACCTCTTCTGCTCCTAAGAAACGCCTCATGCGGATCACCTCTTTACAGCATGGCCCGATCTCTCCCACTCCAGTGACCACCACGCGGTCCACAAACACCGTGGACCTGATAAAAGAGGCACCTGTACCATATGCGATAGCCATTCCGGCTACTCCGTCATTAAAGGATGCATCCACCCCAACGGGGATTTTGGTCTGCTCCACAACCGCCCGGACGATGGCGGACAATGCCGCCACCTGCTCGATCTCCAGCAAACGGCTCTGAGGAAGGTCATTTGTATTTTCCACGATTACCGCATCGACTCCGGACCGCCACAGCGTAACCGCATCCGATACAGCCCGTTCAAACAGTTCCTCCACGCTCCCCCGGTAATTCAGCGTACCCGGCAGCGGCAGGCAGTGTACCATGCCGATTACGGCCTTCTGTCCCCGCGCCATTTTTTCCATCATCTGACCGATCCCCATAGTTCACTCCCTCTTGTCTGTTTAAGCCATGATTCCAAGTCCGGTTAAAAGGACGCATACGACTATGGTCCCCAGCAGCAGAACTACGGTGCTCACCTTCTTGCCGAGAAGCCAGTAGAACAGCCATGTGATTCCCGCCCCCGCGATACCCGGGATGATGCTGTCCAGCGCATTCTGCAGCGTCATGACACTTTCACCGGAACCAAAGGAAATGGCAAAGTTAGTTGCCACCATGGCGCTGACCATGCCTCCGATAACAATACAGCCCAAGATAGATGCCGCCGTCATAATCTTGTCCATCAGTCCGGACTGCTGAACCTTATCCAAGAATTCCACACCCAGCCGATATCCCAACTGTCCGCCTGCGAAACGCACGTAATACGAAGGAATACAGTATATTAACGCATACAGTATCGGTCCCAGGATATTGCCCTGCATGGCCAGCGAGATACCGATGCCTGCCGCGATAATGCGCAGTGTGCCCGGAAATACGGAATCACCGATTCCGGATAATGGACCCATGAGCGCTGCTTTTACGGAGTTGATAGTGGATGTATCAAAATTTTTATTTTTTGCATTCTGTTCCTCCATAGCGATGGTCAGACCGCCCATGAACGAATGGAACTGCGGTGTAATGTTGAAAAACTCCATGTTTCGCTTCAGAGACTGAATATACGCCTCTTTATCATCCGCATAAATTTTCTTTAAGAACGGAGCGATCATAAATGTAAAGGTTTTATGTACCAGACGATCCCAGTTGACGGAAAATCCGCCTGTCAGGGAACGGAAACACATTCTTCGGATATCCTGTTTCGAAAACATCCGGTCTTTCTCATTGTTGGAATTAGAAGTCGTCATCTGCTGCCACCTCCCCATTTTCATTTACAGCGTTTACGGTCTTCATGCTGAAATCAAACTTTGTCAGAATGTAGATAACACCCAAAATTGCAAGTCCCAGCACCGGAATCTTCAAATAGGCCGCCAGGATAAATCCCAAAAACCAGTATGGCGCTACTTTCTTGTTCACGATCATGCGCATCAGCATGGCAAGTCCGATGGCGCTGAGCAGTCCGCCGGCTACGGTCATTCCATGTGTAAACACCTCCGGGATCTGATTCAGCAGATAGGATACCTGCTCCGCCCCAAACAGCCAGGCAAAGAATACCAGGAAAAACTTAAGCAGGACGTTTAAGGTTCCTTCCATGAACATAATGGCCGCGATCCCTTTCTCATTTCCCTGATCCGCGTAGCGGTCAGCAATCTTGGAGGTCATGGAAAAAATAGACCATAAGATATTCTGGAATGATGTGGCGATAATGGCGATCGGTATCGCCATAGCCAGCGCCATCTCTGCAGACAGTCCGGCCTTAATGGCGAACGCAGTTCCCAGAACGCCGCCGACACACGCATCCGGCGGAATATAGGAGCCAATCGCCATGGCGCCTAAGAAGAACACCTCCAGAGTTGCGCCAATGATAATTCCCTGCTCCACATTTCCCAGAATCAGACCAACGATAGGCCCCAATACCAACGGGCGGTTTAAAAACGGTGTTCCGATTCCCCAATCGATATGTCCGTATGCCCCGCATAACCCCAACAGCAATGCTTGTAACATATTTTTCTCCTCCTTTTCATGGCTATAACAATTTTTTGACAGACGTGGCCTTGGCAGTTGGAACTGTCTGGATGGTCACGTCTTTCCCCTCCTGAATCAGTTCCCGTAAAAGTCCGATTTCCTCTTCGGTGGCAAATATGGAATTTGCCAGCTTTTCACACCCCTCTCTCGCATCCGTGTAGCCCAGACTTACCCCTCCGATATCCGGACAGCCTTTCAGCAGACGGTACGCGTCTTTTATGCATTCCACAACGATGAAAAGGACGTATTTATCCGTTTTTCCCTCGTTAATGGCAGCAATCGATTCCTCCACGTTCTTGATCACCAGCTTCGCCCCCGACGGTTTGCTGAGTTTGATCGTGGTAAGCCGCAGCGGATCATTCTGCAGCGTATCACACGCAATCAGGATGCAGTCGGCCCCCAGCGACGACGTCCAGGTGAACGCTACCTGGCCATGCAGGAGGCGTTTATCCACCCTCAACAGTTTGATCATAGTTCATCCCTCCTTTAAAAACTGTCGCATTCCACCGGCGTGCCCACCGCCAGCGGGTTACAGTATACAATAGATTCTCTGGACAGTTCCACCGCGCTGCGGATCACATCGTTAATCGGAAGATCCACATTTGCGATCATCTCCAGAAGCATGGCCAGATTCAAACCGGCTACGATATGGAGTCCGGGCCGGTCAAGCCTCCGGATAAATTCATTGCACACGCTTCCTCCCATCAGATCGGCTGCCACCAGAATCTCATCCGTCTCCGGTATGGACGAAAGCAGCGCATCTACCTGGTCGTTTAAATTCACCTCCTGCTCCACAAATGCGCAGAATGGCTGAACTTCCTTATGTTCACCCATAATCAGCCTGACAGAATCCAGGATTCCCTCCGCGAATTTCCCATGGGTTGCCACTATGATATGTCTCATGTTCTCTCCTCCGCTCTAGTTTTTATGCTGCGTTGCGTAAGCGCTAATTTTCCCCATCGTCATTGTGCTCGATGAATTCATAGATATAGGCGATTTCGCTTATGGGTATCTCCACGTGGTAATGGTCTGTAATATTCTGAAAGCTCTTCTCCACCATGGTAATGAACCCGCTCCGTTCCTTCTTAAAAAGCTCCGGATCCCTGCACGATTCAATCGGATTTTTCGTCACAAGACGCTCAATCAGAAATGACAAATGGATATAAAGACTCATAATTGTATTTGGCTTAAACCGTATATTCAGGTAGTGCTGCAGGAGGTCCAGGGACACTTCGATCCGGTCGGTCAGGGTCACCGGATTAAGTATGGTGAGGTGCTGGATAATATTCTGAAGTGAAAAATTCTTCACCAGATTATTCAGCAGCGTCCGTATTTCTTCCTCAGTAAAGTAGTCATTTAAAATCTCATACACTCTGGGATTCCGGTTTAAGGTAATCACCTCGCTGATATCCAGATGAGGCGTATCGAGAAGTTCGTACCGGTCCACGCCGATGGAAAACAGGATATGGTATTCTGAATCTCTGATATAATCCTCCAGACTGTTCTGCTGTCCGGTATTCCAGTACAGCGCCTTCACCGGTATCTCCTTCGGAAAGCTGCTCCAGAACAGCTCCTTCATCTTCAGAGCGATGTCCGTCCCCTTCTCCCCCATGAATAAGATGGCCGGCTCCTTGTTCTTTTCCTCGCTCTCGATCAGCCGGTATGCTGATACAGAATCCGCCGAAGCTTCCCTTAAAATATCGGGAATCTCCCGGCCCTCCAGCAGCATGGAGCCGATATGAACCGCCAGACTGGTAGAGACGTGATTCATGATCCCGAGACGGATTCCCGGAAGTGTTCTCAATTTCTCGTCGATCAGCTCCAGGGAACCCATATCCACCAGAATTATCATCCGGCTGGACATACAGCTTTTCTCCACATAGTTTTTAAGCGTCTCCGCGATCTTTTCCATAGGAATGTGAAGCGGCATGTCCAGAGCGTCGAAGATGTGACGCCCCAGCAGTGTATTCACAGCTTCCGCCATACTGGAGGCCGTGGAGGTTCCGTGGCAGATAATCACGGCACTCAAATGGCTGTCGCTTAACTGCTGGTTATAATACTTCAGACCAGCCATAGACAAGATCACCGTCGTGTCATCCGGTTTAATTCCCAGGTTCACCTCAATCAGACCGGAGAGGTACTCTACTGCCTCCGCTTCCTGCTGGTATTTTTCATAGAGACAGCGCTTAAATGTCTCCGCCTCCTGCCTCCGCTCTTCCTTCTCTCCCAGTCCCAGCATCTGCCTTCTCAGACAGGCCTGAAGCATTTTGGCGAAGTTTCGTGGAATTACACAGTGAAAACGGTTCTCCACAAATGTGACCAGGCCCTCATAGATCACGTCAGCCGGTCTTTTTTCAGGTGCTTCCTCCTCGATAAACTGATAGGTATATTCCTTCATGCGCCGCTGAAACACCTGATACAACTGATCAAGCACTGCCGTAAATGGCCTCTCCCCGGACTCCGCCTCCCGAAAGGCGTCGTATACTGCCTCCCCCAGGCCGTATTCTTCCTGTTTCTCGTTCAGTTCTTCTCTCTGACGAGGAGATATCCAGAGTTCCTCCTCAAAATCCTTTTCCACCGTTATGTTATTTAACAGCTCCTCAGAAAAATAGTAGGAGTGAATCGACAGCGCCGTCTCATCCTTCTGGTATAAGTATGCCCTCGCACACATTTTCCTTATTTCGCTCTGTAAACCTTCTATATTATTGTCAAACCGATAATCCACCAGATGGGTAAATACCTTTCTGCTGATTCGGACGGCTTTCTGTATGGAATTTTCTTCCCGCACAAAGAACTGGAGCACCATGCGTTCCTTTTCCTGACGCGACCGCTGTTTCAATTCCGGGCAGTAGGCAATTACCGGAATCCGGTTCCTCCAGAAGTTTTCTATCTCATGGCTTTCCGTCGGCTCCGATGTGAGGATCACGCGCCAGGATGAATTCTTTTCTGTATTCAGCTGATCTACAAAATCCAGGACACGCGTCTGCAGGGGCTTGTCCAGCCTGTGAAACTTCTCCAGGACCATGAGTCCGGTCCGGTTCTTTCTTATCACGGATTCCTTATCTGCAAACAGCTTCTTGATGACCGCCTCATTCCTGGTGCCGCTGGCATGAAAGGAGCTTCTGATATAGACCGCGTCATCGGACAGAATATCCATGCTCTTCATGTACTGGAAGGTCAGGGAACAGAGCAGGCTCTTTCCCGTACCTCTCTTTCCGATCAGCATCATCGGCAGCCCGTTCGGCGGATAATACGCCGCTATCCTGATCTGCTCGATGCAGTCCGCCAGGCTTCCGTCGAACCCGATCAGTGACTGAAAGCTGTGGTGCTGCCCCCGGATGTAATCATGAAACTCATCGAGATCCTCAAACATCTCCCGTCTTATTCGAAGCCCCGTGAGTTCTTCCAGGGCCCGGATATGCAGGAAGCAGACAGGGCGCGAATTGATCTTTAGCAGCACGTTCTCATGAACAAGCTGGTTCAAATACTGACTCGCCAGATTCCTGCTGATATTCAGCTGTTCTGCAGCAGCCTGCGCATTGACCGCCTCCCAGTTTCCTGAAACGGCCGCTCTGGTCGCATTCATGATCCAATTGACGATTTCCTGTTTTGTGCTAGGTTCCATGCGTTCTCCCTCTTTCTGATTAAATTATACCCTGCCACAATGCAGCTGCGGACTTTGTCAACGTTTTTGAACAGTAACACTCTTTTTACAGACACTTATTGATATAACGCCTTGATTTTTGTATATTAGGTTTCATTCGTCGCCACTGTTAGCAAGCTAGTGTCGAAAAGAGCATGTATTCTGCACATTAATTTATTATACATGATCCATAAGAATTATTATAGATTCGCTCCGACTTTCCGCTTGCGCGCTTCATCCCATCATGATAAGATAAGAACAAGTACACTTTGGGGGAATTGAGGAAAAAATCGTGAGCTGGAATATTGCTGCTGAATGCATATCAACCGTCATGCTCTGCATCATCTGGAACTACTCCAGGCAGAGCCATTCATTGCCAACACTGAAAAATAAACTGTTTCAGATCTGTTTCCTGACGACGTTTTTGGCCATGACGTCGAATATTTTATCGACAATCTGTATTCAGAACACCGGAGTGATTCCGCTGTGGGTGAACTGGCCGGTCACGACCATCTACTTTATTGCCACTCCGCTTATGGGCGTCATCTATTTCTATTATGCGCTCTCCATACTATATGAATATCAGCCGCATTTTCCGAAAAAGTGGCTTCTTTTGCTGCTTCCGGCTGCAGTCTATCTGCTCATGGTCATCTCCAATCCCTTTACCGGCTGTCTGTTTTCCTTAAGTCTGGAGACCCAGTATGAGCAGGGTCCTCTCATCATCACAACTTACCTCGTCTTCTATATTTACTGCCTGTTCACCTGCGTCACGGTCGTGGCACTGGGAAAACGGGTGGATTCCACGATCCGCAACATCCTGGCGTGTTTCCCGCTGATCGCGGCCCTGGTCGTCATTATCCAGCAGATGTTTCCAGAGGTCATTCTCTCCGGTTCCGCCGCCACCTGCGCGCTGCTGATCCTTTATCTGTATCTGCAGAATAAACAGATTTCCATTGACTATCTGCTGGGGATTCCCAACCATAAGGAATTTTTAAACTCCCTCCAGCTTCAGATCAAACGCCACAAAGATGCTTCCTTCACCATACTCCTCGTTTCCCTTCGAAACTTCAAACAGGTGAATGACACCTACGGTCAGCAGAACGGAGATGAGTTCCTAAAAACCGTCTGCAATTACTTGAGTAACACAGTGAAACCGTATCAGCTTTACCGTTACAACGGAGATGAGTTCGCTGTACTGATTCCTGAGTCCCATAAGGAAACCGTCATTCGTCTGGTCAAAACCATAGATGAACGCTTTAACCAGCCATGGAAAAGCCATGACTTCCGCTGTATGATCGGAATGGTAATCGCCGTCACCCACTATCCGAAAAGCGCGGATACAATCGAAGACTTAATTAATGCCCTGGAATACACGGTTTCCGTCGCCAAAGACGGTAAAAACGGCAACATCTGCTACTGTGGTCCGGGTATGCTCGATCATGTCAAACGGCGTTTTAAAGTGATCGATGTCCTGAAGGACGCTCTGACTCAGGGCGGTTTTCAAGTATATTACCAGCCTATCTGGTCTGTGGAGAAGCAGTGCTTTACCCTGGCGGAATCACTTCTGCGCCTGCCTTCCACCCCGCTCGGCCCCTTATACCCCTCGGAATTTATTCCCATAGCCGAGGAGACCGGACTGATTGTGGATATTACCTATTACGTACTGGATACAGTCTGCCGCTTCGTGCACGACCTTTTAGAGAGTGGCGTCACGATGCTGGAAAGCGTCACTGTCAATTTCTCCGGCGTACAGTTTTCCCAGCATAATCCGGCGGAAAAGGTGATTTCCATCATCGAAAGCCACGGGATCCCTTACCGGATGATCAAGATCGAGATCACAGAGAGCGTTCTCGCGGAAAGCCGCCAGGAGCTGGAAGAATTTATCGATCTAATGCATGCAAAGGGCGTGGAAGTCAGTCTGGACGACTTTGGAACCGGCTACTGCAACCTCGTCTCTGTGCTGAGCATGGATGTGGATGTGATCAAACTGGACAAGAGCCTGCTGTGGGCGGCTCAAAAAGACCAGAAAACGGCCATCATGATGAAGAGCCTGTCCCGTTCCGTTCACGAACTGGGCATGCGGGTCGTGTCGGAAGGTGTGGAGACGGATGAGCAGAGGGCCTTTGCCGAAGAATGCTGCTGTGACTGGATTCAGGGGTATTACTATGCGAAGCCGATGCCTGGGAAAGATGCGAAACGTTTTCTGACGGAGAGAATAGAGAAATCGTAAGAGATTATCCTATAACAGAAAAAAGCGAAAAAACAGGGTATGGAATATAGTCAGTCCATATCCTGTTTTTTTAAGATAGACCTATTAATGTAAAATATCCCATGTAGGAGATGATGAAATGAAACTTAGAGAAAGCTACACATGCCCCTTAGAACTTGTTCATGATATGATAAAGGGTAAATGGAAAACGATCATTATTTTTCAACTAAGAAATGGAAAATGTTCTTTTTCTGAACTCCATCACAGTATAGCAGGAATTACCCAAAAAATGCTGTTGGAGCAACTGCGTGAATTGAAACACTTTGGATTAATTGATAAAAAAACGTATGATGGATATCCTCTAAAAGTGGAATATTTTTTAACCGGGCAGGGGGAAAAGATGCTGTCCGCAATTAAAATAATGCAGGAAATTGGTATAGACTACATGGTCGGGCATGGTATGACAGAAATCCTTGATGAAAAAGGAATTTGTTATGAACCCCTGCCATACGTACGAAAAAGTAAGTAATTTACATAGAAGCTATTATCCGATATCATTTCATTAGAATCAGGAAAGGATATGAGACTATGAAAAAAGCATTACTTATTATCGATGTGCAAAATGATTATTTTCCTAATGGAAAATGCCCGTTGTATAAACCAGAGGCAGCGTTGAGTACGATAAAAGATTTATTAGAAAATTTCCGGAAGCAGATTCTGCCGGTTATTTACATTCGTCATGAGTCTTTACAGGGAACATTTTTTAATCCAAATACAGATGGTGTACAAATTCATCATGATATTAAACCACTGGATATAGAAACGGTTATTGTTAAGCATGAGCCAAATAGTTTTTATGAAACAAATTTGCAAAACAAACTGGTGGAGAATGAGATCACAGAATTGGTTGTTTGTGGAATGATGACACATATGTGTATTGACACAACGATAAGAGCTGCCAAAGATTATGGCTATGAGATTACACTGATATCAGATGGCTGTGCAACTAAAGATTTGGAATGGAATGGCGTTACTCTCCCGGCCAGCCTTATTCAGAGCACATATATGGCTTCATTAAATCAGAAGTTTGCCAACATCAAGTTGGGTTCAGAAATGTTCTAAAGATATATCCAGTTAAAAAAGTCCGTAAATACGGGATATTCCAGTATTTACGGACTTATGGCAGCTCTATCAAGAATACAATTCTACTTCTTTCCGCCACTCTCCGTCTCCATCGTCCGTCCCCATCCGGTAATCACCGCGAATAAGAACACTCCAAACAATGCAAACGCATAAATCGTACCTCCGGCCACAACCACCGGTGATAAACCGGTCAGAGCCGCTCCGATAAATACAAACACGCTCATGAACGGAATAATCGCCGGAATACTGTTGGCCGTTCCGTCAAGCAGGTTTGCTCTTCTGTAAGGATGGATATTCTTCGCACTTCCCACCTTATTAAGCACCGGGCCGAACGTCAGGATCGAAGCGCTCGTAACACCGCCGAAGATAATGGTACAGAGGCTGATTCCCAGCATACAGATGAGCTCGGCGCCCCTCGGAGTCGTAGCCGCCTTGCTGTTTAAGATGGCCTCCACCATATAATCCAGCATACCGGCTTCCGTCAGCACGCCCATGATTCCGAATACCGCGATAACCAGACCCACGGTTCCCAGCATTCCCTGCACACCGCTGATCAGGAAGCCAACCGCGGCATTATTAGCCGGGTCATTGGCAAATACATCCTGGAAGGTGAACAGTCCTGCTGCCAGGCCCACGATCAATCCCAGCAGAAGTCCGACTCCAATTCCCGCGAAGATGTTGCGGCTCTTGGTCGCCACGATCAGCATGATAATAACCGGAATCAGCATGATCAGGCTGACAGGGCTTGCCGCCGCCTCGATGGTACCGCCCTGATACGTTCCGCCCATACCGCCCAGCACTGCGAACAGCACTACGCTGATCAAGGCCGCCACTGCGGAATATTTTAACCGGCTGCTTACCACACCGCCTACATCGGCCGGATGGCCGTCCTTAAACTGCTGTGTCGATGACGATGCGATGGTCGTGTCACTGATCGGCGCCAGATTGTCACCGAAAATCGCCCCCGATACAATGGCTCCCGCCATAAACATGGGGCTGCCGCCCAGCACAACTCCCGCCGGGAAGAAAATAGGGAACGCGGTAAACATGGTTCCGATGGAGCTGCCTGTCGCAGTCGATACCACACAGGTCGCAAAGAAGGTAAACGCCACGAACAGTCCGCCGTTCATACCTATGGTATTGGCCAGCCACACGAAACCGCCCGACAGCCCGCTGGCCTTCATTAGCGCGCTGAACATACCGATAACGAAGAAAATAACGATAACAGAAACGCTTGTGATCGAAGAGATCCCCTTAATTGCAGCATCCCAGAATTTCGTATAACTGGTGCAGAACACTCCGCCGACCAGCAATGCCACGAATCCCCCCATGGCCAGCGCTTCCATATTAAATGCCTTGAAAATAACAAATAAAACGACACAGAAACCAAAAAATATAGCGACTGGAACCAGCGACATAAAAATTCCGCCGCGAAATGTCAAGTTCTCTTTTGTATTTGCATTTGTCTCACCCATAACTGCTTCCCCCTTTTAGCAGATCCCCTTTTCCTTTGCAAGTTCCGTCAGCGCCCTTTTGATATCACGGAAACGTCCCGCCGCTTCCTCATCATTGGCAAAACAGGCTGTTACAATCCGTATGTGCCCTTCCCCTTGTGCACCATACGGCGTTCCCTGATTGACCATGATGTTGGCGTGATCCCTTATGTAGTCTGCCACCTCAGCACTGGTACCCAGCGCGCTCACGTTCAGCCAGCTTAAGATTCCGCTCTCACTTGGCTTCATCGTCACGCCCGGAATTTCTGACAGGATCTCATACGCTAAGTCCCTGCGGCGAAGCAGGCGCTCATAGTTGCTCTTTAAAAATGCCTCGTCCCTTACCGCGGCCACCGCTCCGATGCTGGCCAGGGTATTGGAAGCCCCCAGCACGTTGACGGCCGCGCCGTAAAGCACATCCATGATATGATCATCCGCGTAAATATATCCAATCCGGAACCCGGACAGTCCCAGCCCCTTGGAAATGGAACAGACCGTCAATGTCCTCTCCCACATTCCGGGCAGCGTACACGGCGCCGCGAACTCGATTCCATCGTAAATATGATCTTCAAACGCCTGGTCAGATACCAGAATCAGATCATTCTTAACAATAAACGCCGCCAATTCCTCCAGCTTCTCCTTCCGGAACACGGTCGTCGTCGGATTGTTGGGATGGCTGATCAGCACCATCTTCGTCTTCGGCGTCAGCCTCTTTTCAAACTCTTCCATTCTGGGCTGGTATCCGTCCTCCTCATACAGCGGCACCGGAACCGCCTTCGCGCCCAGAAGTTTTGCATTCAAAAAGTTGCTGGGATAGCTGGGATCAGGGATCATGATTTCGTCCCCTTCCTCGATAAACGGCATCATGGAAAACAGAAGGCCGCTGTCCGATCCCGGGCTCACGATCACATTACGGCTCGGATCGATGGGGAGTCCCGTTCTCCTGCTGATCTTCTCCGCCAGCGCCTTTCTTAATGCCAGGTCCCCGATCGGCATCACATAATGGCTGACGGTTCCGCTCTCCAACGCTTCCATCATAGCCTTTTTTGCCGATTCCGGTACCGATGGATCCGGATAAAACGGATCCGCCCACGCCATGTTCGCACCGCCTGCCGCAAGGAAATTTCCCACGCCCTCTCCGACATCGGCCTTAGTCACCGCTGAAAACAATCCGCCCTCCAGGTCTTTGAAACGATCATTCATTCTCCTTTTTACGTCCATGTAATATCCCTCCTATGATTTTACAATCGCTACTGCTTCCACCTCACACAACACACCCTTTGGCAGGTCCTTTACTGCCACACAGCTCTCGCCGGATTCCCCGTAAAATAGTCGGCATACACCTCGTTAAATGCCGCGAAGTCTCCCATATCCGCCAGAAAGCATGTGGTCTTTGCCACAGTGGTTAAGTCGGCCCCCGCCGCCTCGAGCACTGCCTTTACATTCTTCATGGACTGGCGGGCCTGCTCTGTAATCCCCCCTTCCACCACCGCTCCGGTCGCCTGATCAAGCGGAATCTGCCCCGATGTAAACACGAATCCATTCTTTCCTCTAAAATGCACGAAAGGGTGGTATTGAAAGTTACGTCAATACCACCCTTGGCTGTACTAATACTATATCACTAAAATATATTTTAGTCAATCCAAAAATCAATAAAATAATTTTTATTAATTATATTCAGTTTTTTCTTAAATTCCGTAAGTGAAGATAGACTGTATTTCTGGAAAGCCCCAGAATATCGGCAACCAGAGGCACGCTTTCCTTAAACTGGAAGATCCCCTGCTCTTCCAGCTGAGCGATCACTTCCCGCTTCTTCAGCGATGGAAGTATGGACTGATCCGCCTCCACTTTGGCCTGGGCCGCGGTGACGGCACGGTTCACCAGTTCCTGGGGATTGTCCGCGTAGTTTTCGCTTTCAAAGCTGTGGTCCGCGGCCCTTGGGAGAAAACCGGACAAAAAGGTCTCGACCGATGTGTTTAAGTAAAAATTAATGCAGAGCAGGCCAATGACCTTCCCATTTGTCCCTTCGATCGTAATCGTGGAGGATTTCAGCGGTTCGCCCTTCTTGTTGTGGGTATAGTAGGAAATATGGCCGGACAGCCCTTCCGTCTGAATCCGGTTCAGCATGGTCAGCGCCAGGTCCGTCACTGGAGCTCCCTCCGTCCTTCCGGTGTAGTGTCCGTTGATAATCTTGATAACAGAGCTGTCCAGATTTTCCAGACTGTGAAGTACAAGCTCGTATCCGTCTCCCAGATACTCAGCAAGCCCCTCCACCACGGTTTTGTAGGATTCAAGGATCAGATGATCCTCCGGTGTGAAAACAACATTCCCCTGTGCCATAAGACTTCTCCTTTACACCCGCCAGCTGATCCCACTATGGGTCATCTGGTCATTCTCGCTGTTAGAAATTACATAGGAGGTATTCTCCCCCTTTAAAATACTGATGGAAATATGCTGGGCCACGCCCTCCTCGTTGTAGGTGATCTTGAAAATATCGAACAGCGGATCACCCAATCCGCATTTCAAATGTTCAGAGAATTCCCTGGAGGCCTTTCTCACCTTGAGCACCTTGTAGTAGCGGTCCAGTTTTGTGTGATACTCCTGGCGCAGAAGCTGAAAAACCGAGACATTGCCTTCCATTTTCTCAAAAATCCCCGGAAAGCGCTTAAGCGGAATGTAACACATATCCAGCATCATGGGGATGTCGTCCGCATACATGACACGCTTTAAATACACCACCTTATCGTCCACCGAGATCTGTAAGTCATTCGCATAGGATGGCTTTACGAAAATAATGGATTTCTCCAGTATCTCGGTCCGAACTGTTCTTCCCTGGCTCTCCATGGAATCATGAAATCCGGCCAGCTGGTCGATCCGGCTCTGCACTCCGGTACTCAGTACAAATGTTCCTTTTCCCTGCTTCCGAACCAGAATCTCTTCCTCGCATAACTCCTTCACCGCTCTGCGAACCGTAATCCTGCTCACCTGATACTTTTCTTCCAGCTCTGCCTCACTCGGCATCCGGTCTCCCGGCCTGTAGATCTGTGCGTGTATATCATCTTTAATTGCGTTCTTAAGCTGCTCATATAACGGAGTCAATGCATTCTGATTTAGCATATCTGCGTCTCCTGTCCTCTTCTTCATCGTTACAGTTCACTCCCCACCAGGGGCACCGCAGTTCTGTTCGGCCGGGCAGGCTTCCTCAGCCTTTCCAGTGACTTTGCAGGGTATTAGAAGTTCTTAACGCGCAAAATTTTTCGTTCAGGTGAAATTCCCACTTGTCTGAGCGCAGCGAGTTTGGGAATTTCTCCTGGTTTTTAGAAAAATTCTGCACGTTTAGAACTTCTTATGCCCGAAACCGGAACTGGAAAGGCTGAGGAAGCCTGCCCGGCCGAACAGAACTGCGGTGCCCCTGGCGGGGAGTGAACTGTAACTCTTCATCCTTGATGCCCAATTACAATTATATCTCACAAAATCGGTCAAGGCAACCTTTTTAACCGGAAAACCCGCTTCCCTGAAAGTCCGGGAAAGCGGATTTAATCTGCATTTTTATTCCATTTTATGTGGGTAGCCAAAGCCTCCCCGAATCATGCATGTGGCGGCAGAACGGTCGGCGGCATAGTCAAGTGCCTCCTCCATTCCTTTCCCGTCTCCATACGCGGTTAAAAATCCCGCGATAAAACTGTCTCCCGCCCCCATGGTATCGATGGCGTCCACCTTCTTAATCCCCTGGTGCCAGACCCGTTCTCCGTCATAGAAGACGGCTCCCTTATGGCCTCTCGTAACTCCCACGATTTTGGTCCCCAGTTCATGAACCTTCCTCATCAGGGCGATACATGCGTCCTCCTCCAGGTCGGAACCCGAGAAAAATGCGTACGTCAGATACGGACACGTCCGCTGCAAATACGCCTCTTCCCGCTTATCGGAGAAATCGAAGGAGACTTCACAAATGTCCTTTAACGTCGGAAGCTCATACTCCAGATTGGAGTAACAGCTGGAATGGCAGATATCATACTCTTTGATAATCTCCATGTCCTCCGGCACAATTTTCATGGCAAACAAGTGCTGGCAGCTGTCACGCAGCCCCGCGGCGAAGACACGGTCTCCGTCTTTTAGGTATACCCGCGGCTGTGCCGTGTGGGCGTACACCTTTCTCGACCGGTCGAAGGTCACGCCCTCTTTTGTCAGGCACTCCTTGATGTAATCCGCCCGCTCATCATCCCCAAATACACCGATATAATTAACGCGCTCTGCTCCATTTTTTTTACAGTTTACCGCTACATTGACGGCATTCCCCCCCGGAAAATAGACGCCCTCATCCATATAGCAGTCCGTTACATTATCTCCAATTGCAATTAACTTCATATCTGTTATCCTTTCACTGCACCGGCGGTCATGCCCCTTACAAAACTCTTCTGCATCAGCAGGAAGAGAACGATAATCGGAAGACAGGAGATGACCATACCTGCTAATACGACACCCCATTCCGTCATGAGTCCGTCACGGAACACCATCAGTCCTACCGGAATGGTGCGAAGCTTCGAGCTGTCCACAAAGATTGTGGCAAATACGAACTCATTCCACGCGTAATACGCTGTCATGATGATGACCGTTGAGATGATCGGTTTGGACAGCGGTAGGTATATGTGTCCGTAAATCTGCATCAGCGTGGCCCCGTCGATGGTAGCCGCCTCCTCCAGCTCTTTGGAGATACCGACGAAAAACGACCGGATCAGCATGATCGATACCGGAAGCCGGAACGCGATGTAAGGCAGTATCATGGCCAACAGCGTATTCTTAAGCTTCAGGCTCTTTAACAGCATGAACAGCGGAAGCAGGCAGACCTGCGGTGACAGCAGCAGGCCGCAGAGACAGAAGAGAAATACGAAATTTCCCAGTCTGCCTTTCATCTGGCAGATTCCAAATGCGGAAAAAGTGGATGCAAAGACCACACCAGCCAGCGTACATATCGTTACAATCAGGCTGTTGAGGAAATACTGAGATATCCCCCGGTTCCAGGCTGTCATATAATTTTCCACATGCCAGATATCGGGAAGCCCCCACACATCGCCGTATATGCCGTTGTAGTCCTTAAAGGACGACATCAGAATCCAGAACAGCGGATACAAAATCAGGGCGGCCAGGAGGAATAAAATGGCCAGCCAAAGGATCTCGCCGGGTCCGTATACTCTTCTCTTTTTTACTTTCACCTTCTCCATCAGCGATCCTCCTTTTCCGTTCCGAAGCTTGCGAACTGTACGGAAGATAAAATTGCCGTTATGACAAAAATCAGCATGGCGATCGTGGATGCGTATCCCATATTGTTCTTAACGAAACCGGTCTGGTACATATGAAGCGACAGCACCATGGTCGCCGTTCCCGGCCCGCCTCCGGTTAAGATATACGGTTCGTTGAATACGGTAAATGCACCGACAACCGTTAAAATCATGGTAACAAAGAACATCTGGCGCACCTGCGGCACCGTTATGTAGAAAAAGCGTTTCAGCTTTCCGGCGCCGTCCACCTCTGCCGCCTCATATAAATCCCGGGGGATCTTCTGGATGGCCACAATGAACAGCATGGCAACATATCCGGTACTCTGCCATTGAGAAACCGCAATCACCGCATACATCGCTGTCTTCTTGCTTCCCAGCCATACCCTCGTTAAGCCGTCAAGTCCGACCAGCTCCAGGAAGCTGTTTAACAGGCCCATCTGTGGATTGTATACAAAATCAAACAACAGACATACGACGGTCATGGATATCACGGTAGGGATAAAATAGATACTGCGCAGCGTCGGGGCAAACTTATGGAATGCGATGTCCTCCAGTACCGCCGCCAGCACGAGTCCGAATCCCACCTGGATAACAATCGAGATGACAGCATAAAGGATGTTGTTTTTCAGGGAGACCAGAATGATCTTATCTGAAAACAGATGCCTGTAGTTGTCAAACCCCACCCACTCCTTCGTTGTGGAAGACAGGGTAAAGGACTGAAAACTATATATGAAATTTTTAATCAGCGGAAAATATACGAATATTCCCAGAATCAGAATAGCTGGTATGGCAAATGCCAATGCCTGTAAATTTCTTTTTTTCTCTCTTTTCAAGCGGATACTCCCCCTCACATGCATTCGGCGGAATGTTATGATCCATCCCATTTATTGTAACAGTTCAGGACATCGGATGTCCTGAACTGTTACCTTTTATTAATGTAAGGCAGCCGCAGCCTCCTTTACCTGTTCCATAACGCTTTCCGGAGTCTCGTCGCCTGTAGCAATCGCCTGTGCCCCCTGGCCGTATACGGTATAAACGGACGCATCGCAGGCATTGTCAAACCACGGTACCAGCGTGGATGCGGATTTGATAATCTCCATCGCCTCCAACTGTGCCGGGAGGGCATTGGTTTCATCCACTGCACCCGCTACGCTGGAGATCTCTCCGCTCTTTGTTGTCAGAGCTTCTCCGCCCTTCTTGCTGACCAGCCACTTTAAGAACTTCACACACTCTTCCGGATTCTTAGCCTTGTTGCTGATCATAAATCCCTCCGGTGCGCCGGTCAGTCCTTCCGGATCGCCTTTTCCGTCTTCGAAAGCCGGGAAATTGAAGAAGCCGTATTCAAAGCCTTCCGGAATGACCTTTTCAAGCATGGTGATCTCTGCGAACTGTAAATACATAATCGGAGCCTCTCCGGTTGCAAAGTATGTATTTCTGGCTGTTTCATGATCGATGGCTACACAGGTTTCCCCCATGTAGGAGGTGAGCTGTTTCCATTTTTCGAGTACCTCCACGTAGGCCGGATCTGTAAATTCACCGGTCGCCGCATCGTAATCCTTCGCGATCACTGCAGGATCTACCATTCTCTGATTCATGGTTCCCAGATAGTGGAGAATTGCCCAGTTATCGGATAATCCCTCAACCACCGGTGTCTCATAACCGGCTGCCTTCAGAGTATCCAGCGCGGCGATAAATTCATTCCATGTCTTCGGCACTTCCAGGTTGTTTTCTGCAAATATCTTCTTATTATAATAGAAAGCTTTGCCATCCTGTGACCACGGAACCCCATAGATCTTTCCGTCAAAGGTAAAGCCATCGACGCTGGCTCCTGCAATCTTGGAGGACCACTCAGTGTCACCGTCATAGATGTCGTTCAGCTCCATGACATTGCCGGAGTCAATCATTTCTTTTGCAAAGGTTCCCGACCAGGAAGAGAAGATATCCGGAACTTCGTCTGTCGCAACGACCATACGGATTTTCTCTTTGTACTGATCGTTTAAGATGCAGTCCATGTTGATCGTGACATTTGGATTCTCGTCCATATATTCCTGGATCAGTTCCTGGAACATGGAATTCTTCGGGTCGTTGGGCCAGCGGTGGAAGAAGTTAATTACTACCTTCTCTCCGGATCCCTCTTCTGCCTTCGCTTCGCCGCCTGCCGCAGTGGTATCCGCCGCCTTACTCTCCGGCGCTGCGGTTGTCTTGGCATCCCCGCCATCCTTTGATCCGCCGCATGCGGTCAACGACAATCCCATGGTAAGAGCCAGTGCAAGTGCCATGATTTTCTTAATACTTTTCTTCATATGATACCCTCCTTGTATGCCTTTTCTAAAAACGACGGAATTCCAGCCTTCCTGCTAAAACTCCGTCGCTCTCTCTTATTCTTTCAAGGTTCAGATTAATATTCCATTCTCCACATATAGCGGCGCACACTTAAATCATGACCTCTCTCATAAGCAAATGCGTCTGCCAGAGAACGAAGTACCGCGCCGGCCAGAAGCGGAGCAAAGTACTCTCTCACTTCCTCGTCAATGCCTGTCATATCAAAGGTGTCCGCATCTACCAGCATAATCTTATCGGAATACTTCTGGCAGAAGTTGTAAGCTCTCTCATCGAGCGGTCTCGTTGCTCCGATGCCCTCGATAATGATGAACGGAACATCAAAATCAGTCACTTCAAATGGTCCGTGGAAATATTCGCCGGAATGGATCGCGTGGGAATGAATCCACTGCATCTCCATCAGCAGGCAGATCGCAAAGGAGTACGCCTCGCCGTAGCAGGCGCCGCTGCCCATGGTGTAGATCATCTGCTCTCTCTTGTACTTGCTTCCCCACTCCTTAACGGTGTCCGCATACTGAGTTTTCGCCTTCTCGATCGCATCATTTAAATTCGCTACGGATGCGATGCCTTTCTCATACTTCTCACATGGACTCACTGCGTTTAAAATGCTGAACATCAGATAGTATAACACAGCCTTGTTCAAATCGCTTGCATCCGCCTCTTTTCCCCAATCATAGTGGATCGGATATTCTGCTGCGTTCCATAATGGAGAATCCTCTAAATGAGATAAGGCAATGGTCAGCGCACCTTTTTCTCTGGCAACCTCCGTTGCCTTTACGGTCTCAGGAGTATTGCCTGAATGGGAACAGGTGATGACTACGGAATCCGGTCCCAATGCCTTTGGAGCTCTGTGAACAAATTCGTTGGAAGAGTAGATACTGGCCGGAATCGAAATTTCACGGTCAAAGGTGTACTGTGCCGGCATCATGAAAGCCTGGGAACCTCCACACGCTACAAAGTAAAAATGATTAATGACTTCCTTGGCCGCCACTGCTGCCACTGCTGTGTTGATCTGGTCGATGTGCTCTTGTCTCATAATGAATCCTCCACTCGATATTATTATATATTGTTATATAACGTTATATGATGTATTTATATGATATACGATTGTGGCATGGATGTCAAGATATATTTGTAAAATATGTTTGATTTTTATTATTCTTCATTATTTCTTATATGCATATTGCTTATAACGAAAGTAATTTATATAAAAAAAAGACATACAGACTATGGAAATCCATTGATTTCAATCATAATTGGTATGTCTATTGGCGGCTGCTTCAGAACTCATACTTTACCACGTTTCACAGCTTGAAAGAAATTATAATTACTCCACCCGTGAATAACTTGCTTGTATTTATATACTAAAAAACAAGGGTTCTAAAAGGAAAGATCAACCAGGCGATCTCACTGAGGAGTTTCGAGTATCTGACATACTTCTGTGATTGCCTGAACGACCCGGATCACTTTGCAACAGAAGACACGGGGAATCTTCTGATACGGATCTATCTGAACATAGGGCAGGATAAGCGACTCGCAAAAGTCCCCGATTATCATGCCTTATTCCCCAGCCCGTGAAAAGAAACCCTTATCTTTAATCACGCTCATATATAGTTAAATATACATTGAAATTAGTTATATCCTCTGTTATAATTTTATTAGGCAGTTTATCTGCTGGGTGACTTCCATCTCCGAAAGGAGGTGGTTCTATATTATGTCTACTTGTGAAGAATTTATGATAATCATAAATGCAGCAATGCTTATCATTGCTATTCTCGTTTACATAGATAGAAAAAATGGTACAAAAAAATAGTCGCCCACCCGTCCAAAAGTAGCGACTATTTTCTTTAAAATATAACGAATCTTTGGAAGCCACTCTGTGGAGTGAACTGCCTTTTTTGTACCTTTATTATAAACCATCTGAACCTGATGTGTCAAACATATTTTTTTCACCTGTTTATTTTCTATAACAGCTCTTCCCCGTCAAACACGGCCAGCTGTCCAATCATCTCCTTCTCCTGCGGCAGAATCATGGCATCTCCTTCTCCCGCCTCCTTCATAAGCCTTACCAATTTCTCCCCCAGAGCGAGGCATACCCCCTGGTGGGCCCTGGAATGAATCAGATTATGGAGTTCATAAGGATCGTGTTCCAGGTCGTAGAGATACATCTCGGTGTACACGCCGCTTCCCTGGTCTAAAACTGGATCCCGGTCAGTGGCCTGAACCGAATACTTCCACCGTTTCGTCCTTATGGCCCGGCCGACCTCCGCCTCGCTGATCTGGATGAGCGCCTCCTTCGGCCACGGAGCTTTCTTTCCGCCCAGCAGAGGCATGAGGGAGTGGCCCTGCATGTCCTCCGGAACCGGAATCCCGCATGCGTCGAGAAGGGTCGGTGCAACATCGATCAGGCTGACAATCTCCGCAACATTGCCGCCCCCTGTAAATCCCGGTCCGTAAAATGCCATTGGAATGCGGACAGAGCTTTCATGGCAGGAACGCTTATATTCCGCATTCCGCGTCTTGAAATGGCATCCGTGATCGCTGGTGAACACCAGGATGGTGTCCTCCGCCATATGAAGGCTTTCCAGTGCATCCCGGATTCGTCCGAAGGCCTCATCCAGCCGTTTTACCATACCGTAGTATCCGCCCAGGTGCTGCCATGACGTGCCGCCGAGCGCGCCTAAATCAGGCGGCATATAAAGCGGATTAATGGGAGCCCCGCTGTGAGGGGCTGAAAAATCGTCGAAACAATTCTGAAAATGAGGCTCCAAAAAGGACAGGAATAAGAAGAACGGCTTATCCTGGTCCTGATGACCATTGATATAGCGGACCGCGGCATCCGTCAGGGCGTCAATTCGGTGCCCCGGCAACTTCACCGGCCGGTTCTCATTATCATATACAAGGGTGTCATACGGTCTGGAAGTAGCCTCCAGGGCATTGGCGCCCAGCCACCAGTCATATCCGCCGCGCTCCTCCTTCTGGACCTCGTGCCGCCCCGACGCCAGATGCCATTTACCAATATAAGCGGTGTCATACCCGGCGTCATGGAAGTAATGGGCCATGGTCCTCTGATCTCTTCCCAGAGGAATCGCGTTCCGGTAATTTCCCGTACAGGTAGCGTATTTTCCAGTCTGCAGCACCGCCCTGGCCGGCCCGCACACCGGCTGGGGCGTAACCGCAGTCGATGCGTACGTCCCCGTAAATGCCACCCGGTCAAAGTTCGGCGTCAATCCGCAGGGATTACCGCCCGCCCCGGTAGTATCCGATCGCTGCTGGTCCGTGAAAAAAATAATCACATTTGGTTTCATAAGCTTCTCCTCTTAACATTTTACAAGACAGTGTTTCTCATAATCAAACCAGGTTCCGTCAAGCATGGGGGCGAGAGTATTGGTGAGACGGATTTCTATCTGATTTTCTCCCTGCCTTAACATCGCTCCGTCCCCGTGCCACGTATACGGTGAAAACGCCCGCACACCGGCGGAAACGCCGTTTACTATGATTTCCAGGCATTCATGGCACTGATCCTTCTTATCCAGCTCTAAGTCAAACAATTGTGGAACCGTCTTCACATCAAGCACAGTCCGGAAGGTGAACGTTCCGCTGTAGTAGGGGAATCCCCTGATGTAATCCAGCGTAAACGCCGCAGTCTCCGGTTTCGCAGTGAGTCTTCTGCGGCCTGCGGCCTCCGTCTCACTCACACCGAAGTCACCATATAAGTAGAGCGGATCCCGGATCCCGTCAGAATCCTTCGTGAGCATCACTTCCACCGCCAGTTCATTCCAGCCCTTTTTCAAAAATGGGGCAATGTCCGCCATCCTATTGTTCTGATCATTGATAAATACGCTCCGGAATGTCTCAGCACGGATTTCTTCCCCGTTCAGCGTCATACGCCACGTATCCTTTACCGCCCCCCGGTCCATCAGAAGCGAACACGTCTCCGGCACCGTTTCCACCTCAAAGCCGGTCTTATAGGTCACCGCAAGCGGATAGTGAATCGAAATTTTCTTTGGAATTCCAAAGGCTCCGGTAAACTGATAATCCTCCGGTTTCAGGCAGGACTGGTCGGCACACTGCTCAATAAAGGTCTTCACTGGCACTTCAAACCATTCCCCCCCGTCCCGGGATATTAAAAATTCTTCCAGTCGGAAGATATTGCCGCCTTCGATGGTGACAGGCATCATGCCGGAAGTGTCGATTACCAGTTTTTCCGGCGATTGCTCACTGCCGTCAACAGTCCCGCAGTCTTCGCCTCTCTCACTGCCGTTACCAGCCGCCACACCCTCCATTTCCTTCTCACCGCACTTAACAAACCGCAGCATCCGGCTCTCATACGCTCTCAGTGCAACCGCTTCCATCGGAGCTTCCGCCGTCTTCACCTCTCCGGTATCGAGACACAGCTCCCCGTCATACACGCATCCAGCCCGTTTGCATGTGACGGACACTTCCGTATCACGGCCGCCCTGATTTACCAGGAATACGTAATACGCCCCGCCATCTTCCCTGACAGAGCTGATGATATCTTTTCGCTCCGAATCCCGGGTCTTAATTCCAAAAGATAAGTCGGCCGCCTCCCTGCACCATTCACACCAGGCGCCATCCCGGATCTCTTCGAAGTAACGCCTGTCCTCCCGCTGATTCAGTTCCAGGCCGGTCCAGTCAGCCCGTTCCTGCTTCCTGTCGATGACCGCCTCCGGCAGATTTCCCAGGAAAACGATCTTTCCGCCGCAGGCGGCAAACTCCCGGATCTTTTCACAGGCCGCCGCCTCGATAAAATCGGTGGGCGGTATGACCAGCACACGGTAGGAGGCCCTGCCGATGAGAATCTCGCCGTCCCGGATATCTGCGTGTTCCAGGATTTCCGTGTCGAGATGTTCATAATCAATCTGGTTAAATAAGAGTTCCTTGCAGACCGCAACCCAATCCTTTCGCACCTGGTCGCATTTCTGCCGTTCCGCCTCATCCTCTCCCTGATAGACGAAGCCGATAAACGGTTCGCCCAGATACGCCCACAGCGTAGCCGCCGGATCGAGCACCGCCACATGGATATCAGCTTCCGTGTTCGTCACCCACGTACCGAGCCGCCCCGCGTAATCTGCCAGAAGGCGGTAATGCTTCCAGTATGGATTCTGTAAAAACTGGGAAGGCGGTGCGTCATGCTTCGTAATGCTGTCGATGGTATAATAAAACGCGTGCACGTTGTAAAAGTTAATTCCGCTTGCTCCCAGCCGGTCAAACATCCACTTTGCATCCTGAAGCGTCATGGTCCAGCCCAGGCTGTGGAAGCTCTCGATCATGGAAAACTGTTTTCCCAGCTGGCGGGTCAGAGAGCTGACTGCTTTCGCATTAGAACGGTATTTGCGGATATATTCATCATAGATCCATTCCAGCGGGCGGCCCAGCTTCTCATGGGCTGTGTCTCCGCCCACGATCGCGCTGTAACGCTGCGTGCTCATGCGCATGGAGGGAACCTCTGTGGCATACTCCAGATGGTGGCTGCCGCACCAGTCCGACACCTGCTTATGGTAGTTCTCCACAAACAGCTTATGGATGGCGTCATAGAGATCATACCGTATGGCATAAGCATTTTCATACGCGGCATTGTGGAGCGCAGGCAAATGTTCCAGAAGATCATACCCCTTCACCTTCTTAAAGTATTCCGGCAGCCGTTTGGACCACGGGATCGGGCTTAGAAGCCCCACCTCATCGGAAAACATGCCGTAAATCCTGCTTCCAAACTTCTCCCCCATATACTTTTCATACTTCTCATGGGTTGTCTCTAAAAATGTCTGCACCGCTTCCTTTGAACACGGATCGAAAAAGCCTCCGTAATACTTAAACTCGCCGAGGGCCGCCTGGGTATACACTTCCACCCGCCAGCTTCCCGCCGGCAGCGTTCCCTTCAGAATCCGTTCCGGCCGATAGGTGAAAAAACGCTTATTGTTGTATTTCGTCAGACCGGTTGTCTGGTATATCTCTTCCGTCTGAAGATTGCCGGCCAACGCTTCCAGATCCACCGGATGGGCAAAATCCACGCTTCCATCTCCTGCCTGCCCCCCTGCCGGAAATGCCTTCGCATAAAGCAGTTCGCACCAGCCCAGATTCATCTCAAACGTACCGCCCTCCGGCAGATCCAGAGACCGGTGATTTAAAACCATGTGCTCCGCTTCGGGATGCTTAAGAAGCACCTCGCCGCCGCTCATACCGCTCGGATATGGATACTCATCGTAAAGCCACGTCTCAAGGCCGCACCGCACCGCCTCTTCGGCCGCAAAACTTACCTTTTTAAACCATTCCTCCGACAGATAGGGGACCTTCTGTCCCTGTCTTGCACAGATAAAGGCCCCGCCAAGGCCTTTATCCGACATTTCCTCTATCTGATGTTTTATTTCGTCCTCCGCCATATCGCCGTTCCAGAACCAGAACGGCTTGATACGGCATCGGGCGGGAGGATTTTTAAATTCGTCCAACCAATCCATTTTCTCTCCTCCGCCTCATGGGCTTTTCTGAAAACATCTCTGAATTCTTCGTTCCATTCTTCGTTCTATTTAGACTGTAAGTACTGGTCGTACTCGGACTTCAGTCTCGTCATCTCAGACGCCCAGTTGTCTAAGTATTCCTGCGCGGTCATGTTGCCGAGAAGCACATTCTGGAATCCTTCCACCAGGGTGTTCTGATGCAGGTCATAGTAGCCGATTACATTGATCGGAAGCGTAGTCACCGTCGTGCCGGAATCGAGAAGCGCATCTGCGGCCTCCTTAATCGGGCCTGCATTCTGCACCCACTCGTCCTCCAGGGCTTCCTTGTTGCAGGGAATCTGGCCGATCTGCTCGCTGATGTAGCTGCACGCCTCATGCTGCGCCAGGAAGCTGACGAACTTGAAGGCCTCTGCCGGATGCTTGGAATCCTTGAATACGGATAAGCACATTGCGCCGTTGGATACGATGGTTCTCGTTCCATTTGTAGCATTTAACCGTACCAGTCCGGCAAAACCGTCCTCACCCAGTGTCTGTACGTGCTGGCCATAAGAGCCCAGATTATGGAAGATCATTCCCGCGGAACCAGAATCGAACGCCGCGTTCATCTCAGCCACCGCATTGGTGATATCGCTCTCCGGTGTGTATACATTGTAAATACTTGCGAATTTCTCAAGCAGCTCCACATGAGCCGGATCATTGGCCGTGGAATTGCCGTTTTCATCAAACATATCCAGCTGGCCGGAATACTGATACATCATCTGCTCAAACTGCTGGGAGCTTCCGGCGCCGCCGCGGATCGAGAATCCATAGACGCCGTTTGCCTTATCGGTCATCTTCTCTACACAGTCAAACACACCGTCCCAGTCCTTCGGAATCTCACATCCCGATTTGTTCATCAATTCCGTATTATACCAAACAACCGGCACAGTTACCATGTGCGCAAGACCATACATCTTGCCGTCTGGAGCCATGCTGCGGATACTTTCGTCGAACTCGGAGAGAGTCTTGTCCTTCTGATCCCATCCCGCAATATAGTCGTCCAGCGGAACCAGGGCATCCTGAATCAGGAAATCGCTCATCCAGTACTGGCTGACACCGCCGCAGTCCGGAGCGGTGTGGGACTGGATTGCCACATCATATTTGGATTTCGCCTGATCGGCGGGAACTGGAACCAGTTTTACCGTGATGTTCGGATTCTCCGCCTCAAAATCTGCAATCAGCTTGTTGAATATCTCCGTCCTCTTCGTATCCGCGTTCTGATCCCAGTAAGTGATCTCCACCTTCTCTCCCGCTGCCGCCTCGGTGCCTCCGGCCGTCGTCTGAGCCGCTTCTGCTCCCGTCGTGTCCGCAGCTCCTCCGGCTGTGGTGGTACTGGTGCTGTTTCCGCCGCTGCATCCGCTGAGAAGTGCCGCTGTCATAACCCCTGCCATTGTTAATGCTGTAATTCTCTTCCTCATAACTTTACTTCCTCCTGTTTTTATTCTATTCTATAATTGTTAACCCTTAACACCGCCGGCGCTTAAACCGGTTACAAGATATTTCTGAAGATAGGCGAACAGACATACCGGAATCGACATGGCGATAATTGCGCCGGATGCCATGGCGCCGTACTGAACGCTGAACTCGCCCTGCATCATCTTTAAGCCGATGGGCACCGTATATTTCGCCGGATCGTTTAAGAACATCAGGCTGAACAGGAACTCATTCCAGCAGGCGATAAATGCGAACGCCGCCACCGTAATGATTCCGGGTACCAGCATGGGAAGCACGATTTTCACCACTCCTTTAAACCGGCTGCACCCGTCCACCATGGCCGCCTCCTCCAGTTCAAAGGGGATTCCCTCGATGAAGCCCTTCATCAGAATCGCATTGAACGGAATATGGAAGGTGATATTTACCAACACGATGGCCGTCTTTGTTCCCACGAGTCCGACTCCCTGGAAAATATTGAACAGCGGAACGAGAAGCACCGCCGCCGGTATAAACTGGCTGGCCAGCAGAAAGCCCATAAACAGCTTTTTCCCCTTGAATTTATATCTCGTCAGCGCATATCCCACCATAATGGACAGGACAACGATGATTGACACCGACACAATACTGATCTGAAGGCTGTTTGCAAAATACTGACTGAATCCGGCATGAACCCATACGTTCGCAAAGTTGTTCAGGGACGGCGACCGCGGGATATACTGGATCGGCGTGCTGACAATGTCGGCCTCACTCTTTAACGATGTGATAAAGGACCAGTAAATAGGAAACACCACATACACGTTGATCAGAAGCAGCGGAAGCCACCGCAGGAATATAATATCTCTTTTCTTCTCCTTCATGGTTATGCCTCCTCCTTTCCAAATCCGGACAGTTTCATATAAATCACCGCGATAACGGCCAGAATCGCAAAGCTGACAACGGAGAGCGCCGAGCCGTATCCATAGTTGCTCGTCTTGATGGCCTGATTGGCAATCAGCATGCTGAGCGTGGTCGTCTTGCCCACCGGACCGCCGCCGGTCAGGCTGTAGATTAGGTCCACACTGTTGAATTCCCAAATGGTGCGGAGCAGAGTCGTCAGCACGATAGTATTCTTAAGCATCGGAAGCGTGATAAAGCGGAATGTCTGAAACTTCGTGCTGCCGTCCACTCTTGCCGCCTCGTATATATCATCCGGAAGCCCCTGCATCGCCGCCAGAAGGCTGATGGCAAAGAAAGGAATGCCTCTCCATAATTCCGCCACAATGACGGAACCGAGTACGAATTTCGTATTCGCCAGCCAGGCGATGGGTTCCTTGATGATCCCCAGTTTCGACAGAAGATCATTGAGCACTCCGAAATGCTGGTTGAACATGATACTCCATAAAACCGCAGTCAGTACTCCGGATAAAGCCCATGGAATGAATGTAAGGGCACGGAAGAATCCCCTCCCTTTAAACTTCTGATTTAAGATCAGTGCCACAATCATGCCGAAGATCAGCTGAAGTACCACCTCACATGCTACGAACTTTGCGGAAACGCCCAGTGCATTGTAGAACTCTTTCTTTGTAAAGATCGTAATAAAATTATCGAGTCCCGCAAACCCATTGGTAAACGGTTTCGTCGGATTATAATGCTGGAAGCTTAAGTAGAAAACCTTTCCCAATGGATAAATCATGATGAGCCCCATCAAAAGGCATGCCGGTAATATAAGAATATATGGAGCAAAATTAAACTTTTCCTTTTTCACAATCTCTTCCCCTTTCTTTTTGTTCATGTAAGCGCTTAACTTCATGTCTCTATTTAACCACATCAGCCTTCACGGGTAAATAAAGTATCTTTCGTGAAAATTATAATATCTTTAGGTTTTGTTGACAAACTTATCAAAACTATATATGGTAAAGGAAACACATACGGATTACAGTTCCCGGCCCCACCTGCCTTCCGCTTCCCGGTCTGGTCCGGCTGGCTCATGCAGCCTTTCCTGTGACTTTGCAGGGAATTAGCAATTCTTAACGCGCAGGGTTTTTCGTTCAGGGGAAATGTCCACTTGTTTGAGCGCAGCGAGTTTGGGCATTTCCCCCGGTTTTTAGAAAAATTCTGCACGTTTAGAAGTGCTTATCTCCGAAACCGGAACTGGAAAGGCTGCATGAGCCAGCCGGGCCAGACCGGGAAGCGGAAGGCAGGTGGGACCGGGAACTGTAACACATACGGAAACCGTATTTCTATCGAATGATAAGGGGGAATCACTCGTGAAGAAACATTTTTTTTCACTGTCAATCAGAAGTCTTATGCTGCTGTTCTGCCTGCCGTTTGTCCTGCTGGTACTCCTCTCGTGCAGCTATTTCTACCGCGCCGGCAAAGAAGAGATCACAGACTTGATTCAGGCGAACGCGGTAGCCATCATCGGTCAGACGAGCGATACCTTGGAACAGAAGATCGCCGCGGTAAGCAATCTTCCCACCACGATTACAGCTTCATCCTATTATTATAAGCTGCGGAAAAACATTCTGGCGGACCGGGAACCTATTTCGGCGGAAAATTACCGGGGCTTCTCCAACGCGGTCCATGATTTTCTCGTCATGAATTCCGCTTACTTTAATTCCGTATTTTTATTTCTAGATGACTATACCGTCAGTATGTTCCGTTCCAATACCGGAGAACAGCTGCGGCGTTCCAATTTCTATTACGAGGACTTTTCAGAAGTTTATCCGCCATACTCCCTGCACTGGATTACCAGTGCTTCAGAGCCCTATCCCTACTCCACGTTCAGCGGCCGCCTGCCTGCCGCCTCGCTTATGGAGGTCCTGGGTTCTCCTGATTCCGCCGTACACGGAGTTATGGTGTTTGGCATTGATGACAGGCTTTTCACCACCTCACTGATCAACTGCAAAATCACCGCCTCCTCATGTGTAACCCTTGTAAAAGATGGAAAGCTGCAGTTTTCCTCCTCTGAACTCTTCGGAACCGACACATTGGAGAAGCTGTCGGAAGAGGATTTACACGCTATCTCATCGCTGGCCGGCGATGCGGTGCCAGAGACGACCATCACGCGGCAGTTTGGTGAAAACTACGTCATCTACCGCCCGCTGGCCTATGAGAATATGGGCGTACTGGCCGTTATCCCCATGGAAGAAATGTACATGAATTACCACCGCTTCTCCGATGTCGCGATAAAATTCAGCCTTCTCCTGCTCACCGTCTGCCTCGCCCTCTATTTTACTGTTACCAACCTGCTGACCCGTCCCATCAGTTCTCTCATGGAGCAGCTGAACTACGTCTCAGAAAACCACTTAGATACAGCGATAACCGCATGGGGCGGCAAGGAAATCAATCAGATCTGCAAAGGAATCAACCACATGATCGGCCGGATCAAGCTGCTGATGAAAAACCTGGAGTTTGAAATGCTCGCCAAACAGGAGGCGGAACTCCAGGCCCTGTACTTTCAGATCAATCCTCATTTTCTCTACAATGCGCTGGACTGTGTTCACCAGCTGTGCGATTTGGGTGAGGTGGAAAAAGCCGGACAGATGGTGGATCAGCTGGCTGCATTTTACCGTATCGGCGTCAGCAAGGGCATGGTGGCGATTTCTCTGAGAGATGAACTGACTCATGTGGAGATGTATCTGGCTATTTTAAAGACGCGCTTCGAAGATTTCCAGTATGAGATCTCTGTCCCCGCCGAATACTGGGACTGTTCCATCATCAAGCTGGTGCTGCAGCCCATCGTGGAAAATGCAGTGTACCATGGACTGCGGCCCTGTCGGACCGATGGAACCATAAGGATCACCGCAGAGAAAGAGGGAAGCTGTCTTCTGATCCGCATAAGCGATGACGGAGGCGGCATCCCCGACCGGCTTCTCGAAGATATCCGGGCTTCCTTATACTGTTCCATGTCAGAAAAGCCCGCTCATATCTACGGAATTAAAAATGTACACGACCGTCTTCAGCTTACCTATGGCTTTGGCTATGGTCTCACCATCGACAGCGTTCTGGAAGAAGGCACGACGGTGACGCTGAGAATTCCCTTTCAGGTCCTAAGCCAGAAACAGGGCACCCAAAACACGTAAGCGCCCGCCTGAATCGTTGATCATAGGAAAAACTTCGGAAGGATTGATAAAAATGTTGAAAATACTGTTTGTAGACGACGACGCAGTCGCAAGAAGAAATATGGCTCAAAGAATTGACTGGAATGATTTTGGGTGGAACCTGGTCTATACCGCGCGTGATGGTGTAGATGCCCTGGAATATATGAAGGAGAACCAACCGGACATCATCATATCCGATATTAAGATGCCCATCATGGATGGAATTGAGATGGCGAAAATCGCCAGAGACTACTATCCGGATCTGTTTTTCATTTTTCTGTCCGGATATAAGGAATTTGAATATGCCAAGCAGGCTCTGGCCCTGGATGCCGTCGATTATCTAAACAAGCCCATCGATAACAGCCAGCTGCTTGATGTTCTCCGGCGGGCTGAGAAAAAATGTATCCGTGCCAGGGAGGTCAACCAAATATTAAATGAAAAATACCCCCTGATCCGGCGCCAGTACATTTCCAAATTGATGTATGAAAATTTCCGTGAGGCTGACGATGCAATCTTCCGCGCATTTGACATCAACATCACCGGCGGTCTCGGAATGGTCTTATTCATGGATTTCGGAAAAGATGCTCCGCCAGACACGGCGGCGTGTCAGGAATACTTGCAGACACTGTGCAACACGCTGACGCGCCAGTACTATGGAAGCCTTTTCATCTGCATGGATAATCTTCAGCTGTTTATTATCTATACCATGCCGGACTGCAAGGAGAAGAACCGCTTCTTAACCAGTATGGAGGAACTGAAGAAGTATATCAACAGTTGTTTAAAGCGGGATATGCTCCTGGAAGGCATCTTTTACCAGGGGAGCATCATGCAGGAATTAAACGATTTATACGCCTCCTGCCAGGCAGCTATGCAGTCTAAAAACAGCGAGACCTACACGCTTCTGTCCAAAATCAGGTGTTATATCGAAAAGAACTACCAGAACCCTGATTTGAGCCTGGTCATGATCGCCCGTCATTTTAATGTCAACCACTGCTACTTAACGAGTCTCTACAAGGACCAGTTCGGTATCAATCTATACGACTATCTGATTTCTGTGCGTATGGAAAAAGCCGGCGAGCTGCTCCGGACTACTGATATGAAAAGCTACGAGGTGGCCGAGGCCACCGGCTACCGCAACAGCCAGTATTTCAGCGCCAGCTTTAAGAAGTACTACGGATGTACCGTAAAGGAGTATAAGCATATGCCGGGATAAAAAGATGGAAGGCCCTGATCACGGTCCTTCCATCTTTTTATCCTGGAAAATGCAGCGTCCCCCAGATCGGCGGTGTGATGACGGAGATCACCTCTGTGTAGTCATCATCATCATTGATGCAGGTGTGGGGAAAATCTTCTTTGATAATCGTAGTATCTCCCTCCCGCAGCACGATTGTCTCCTCACCGACCACCACCTTAAGTGTTCCTTTGACAACCAGAAGCGTCTCCTCGGAATGGTGGACGATGGGTATTTCCGAATCTCTGGAATGTGGTTCGAGTGTGGCTTTTATCATCAGCGCTTTGGGTGAAAAATTCTGTGAGGAAAATGGCGTCAGAAACTCGTATTCCACACTGTTTTTCCTGACATGGGCTGTCATGCGTTCTTCCCTGCGTATGGTAAGGCTGGAATCATTCTTATGATCGTCCAGCAGCACATACACGGGAACATCAAATTCGCCTGCGATTTTCCTCAGAGATGACAGCGACGGTTCTGTCTCCCCCCGTTCCACCTGGGAAATATATCCGATGGAGAGACCTGTCCGCTCCGCCAGCTCCTTCATGGTAAGCTTCTGTTTTTTTCTATATTCTCTGATATTTGTACCTAACATGCAAAGCTCCTTTTTTCTGATTCTTCTATCATAGCGTGTCTCAGATACTTTCGCAAGATTTTTACTGATTATTTCCTGTTTTTTACGAGGAAATGTCCAGAAATGGTTGACCGTTATTTTAAGCTATAGTAAAATTATTTCATATTATAACGCGAAAATTATGATATAACCATAATACAAGGAGGATAATCATGAAGATTACTGGTATGAAAATTGAAAAAGTACAGATTCCGCTGAAGGAACCGTTCAAGGTGGCCTTTGCTACCGTCAGCAGCCTGGATAGTGTACTGATCGGAGTAACTACAGAGGACGGACTCACAGGCTACGGGGAAGCAGCGCCCTTTGCTCCTGTCACCGGCGAGACCATCGATGGCGTCATTGCTGTTCTGGAAATCTTTAAGCAGGGACTGATGGGTATGAACCCCATGGATATCGAAGCCATACATGCCATGATGGACAACGTGATCGTGGGAAACGGAGCAGCAAAATGTGCCGTGGACTTAGCAATGTACGATCTGATGGGGAAATCCATGGGACAGCCTGTTTACAAGCTGCTTGGCGGCTACAGTAACGTAGTGCAGAATGATATCACCATCGGCATCACCAGCCCGGAAGCCATGGCAGCCGAAGCGAAGAGGCTTGTCTCTACGGAAGGATACCGCATTCTGAAAATCAAGGCAGGAATCGACTATAAAGAAGATATCCGTGCAATGAAGCTTATCCGCGAAGCCGTCGGCCCTGCAGTCCGCCTCCGTGTTGATGCGAACCAGGGATACAGCGTATCAAGCGCCGTCTGCGCACTGGAAGGTTTTAAGGAGTATGGAATCGAAGCTGTCGAACAGTGTCTGCCGCACTGGGATATGGAAGGTTCCGCCTATATCCGCCAAAAAACAGGCGGAATCCAGATCATGCTGGACGAATCCATCCATGGACCGGTGGATGCAGCCAGAGCCTGCCGACTGGAGGCAGCCGATATTCTCAACATCAAGCTGATGAAATGCGGCGGCCTGTATCCTGCTGCCAAGATCAATGCTATCGCCGAAGCCAACGGAGTCACCTGCATGGTAGGCTGTATGCTGGAAACCAAGCTGGCCATCACCGCCGGTCTGAGTCTGGTCGCTGCTAAGAAAAATGTGACTGAAGCCGACTGTGACAGCTTCCTGTACTATAAAGAGAATCCGGTCGAGGGCGGGTTTATCCAGGATAAGGATACATTCACACTGTTGGATGAGCCGGGATTTGGCATAACCTTTAACATGTAAACCGAGATAATACAAATTATGTAATGATTCAGCCGTGCGGCTGAATCATTACCAAATTCTAACGAAAGAGGTATGAGTATGCAGTTCCCGATTTTTCAAACAACCGACGAATTATTGACAGTTATACTGGTAATGGTGGCATTTTCCCTGTGGGTACAGCGCTTTAAGGCATTTAAATACGTGGGCCCGGCGCTTACAGTTATCGTTATCGGACTTGCGCTTGTAAACCTGCACATTGTTCCGGGATATCAGGATGTATACGGTGTCATCATTACATACTGCGTCCCGATGTCCATCTCGATCTATCTGCTGAATATCAATTTAAAGGAACTGGCCAAGCTTTCCGGAAAGGCGCTGGTGGCTCTGGTCTGCGCCGTATTCAGTGTCTGCCTTATGGCCACGGTGTTCGGTGTCATATTTGGAAACCGGATGTTTGAAGGCTGGAAGATTGCCGGAATGTTCGTAGGCACCTACACCGGCGGAAGTTCCAACTTAACAGCGATCGCAGTCGGACTTGATGCGGCCAATGAGACCATCGCTGCCGCTAATGCGGCGGATTATGTGATCGGTATGCCGACCCTGTTTTTGATGTTTGCCGCCCCGGCCCTGTTCCAGAATGTGAAATATTTAAAGAAAATCTGGCCCTACCATCTCTCGGATGAGGACCGCATCGGCGACGGTGACGAGCCTGTGCTGATGGCTGAACAGAAATGGAGTATCCAGGATATCGCATGGCTCCTGGCTATCGCGGTTACCATAGTTACCATTGCCACCAAATTGTCGGCACTTCTGCCCTCCTCCATCGCAAGTGCAGGCAGAATCCTGCTGATCTCCACGATTTCCATAGCGGCCGCCCAGATTCCGGCCGTAGGAAGACTGAGAGGGAATTTGAATCTGGGGCTGTTTTTTGGGTTAATGTACTTATCCATCATCGGCTTCAGCGTAGATCTTGTCTCCTTCTTCGGCTCCACCATGACGATCACGCTCTTCTGCTTCTGTGTTATCGTCGGAAGCATCGCGCTTCACTTATTCCTTTCCAGACTGTTTAAGGTTCCTTACGAATACGTAATTCTGGGAATCACCGGTGCAATTGCCGACGGTACCACTGCATCTTTAGTCGCCTCCAGCGCCAAATGGAACCGGCTTGTCAGCGTCGGGCTGATCATGGGTGTAATCGGCGGCGTCTGCGGAAACTATGTGGGCATTATGGTTGCTTATCTGATCAAATTTTTCATTGGTGCGTAAACAAGGAGGAAACTATGGAACAATGGAACTTTTATCTGTCCGGCATTTTATATGGTATCTGTGAACGGACGAAAGACCGCGTCTGCCATCGGCCGCTGGATGTACATACCGGTCTTCTTAAAGAATGGGAAGAGCTTACAGAGGACGAAACCTGGTACCTCGAGCTTGGGAAAATGGATGTCCGCCATATCCTTCTTAAGCTGCCTGACTACGAGGCGGGAATAAGCGAGATCACAAAGGAAAAGGCAGCGTGCTTCACCACTCCCTCCGGAGAGATATATGAGAGGAAAAGCGAAGACTCCTTTGTACAGCGGAACATTAAATTTCCAGTCGATCTGATCACAGAAGAGGGAACCGTCGTTGCTTTCGTCACTCCGTTTCGCGACCAGTGCGCGGTTCTGGTAAAAGAAGGGTTTGAAGACAGAACGATCCTGAACGATTGGAAGACAATGGGCGGGACCCCTCTTTTCACGGTGAAGCCCCCGGTCACAGAGATGGTGGCGATGCGTGACAACATACGTCTGGCAACGGATATTTATCTGCCGGAGGGCGCGGGAAGAGTCCCCACCGTATTAGTTCGTACCCCTTATGGAAAAACCATTGGCACAGCCGCGTACTATCGTTTTGTACAGCGCGGCTACGCCGTGGTGATCCAGGATGTCCGCGGCCGGGAAGACAGCGAAGGCGAATGGCTTCCCATGTACTATGAAGTCGAGGACGGTGACGACACGCTGAACTGGATTGCCGGCCAGCCCTGGAGCGACGGCGGCGTCAGCATGACCGGAGGTTCCTACCTGGGCTATGTCCAGTGGGCAGCAGCGGCCAGCGGCAATCCGCATCTGAAAGCCATGCTCAGCAATGTCTGTGCCGGCAGTCCCTTCGTGGATGTTCCGCGAAGAGGCGGCTGCTTTAATTCCGGTATGCTCGCCTGGGCCTTCCTCGTCTCCGGACAGCATGCCAACCCGGAGCTCATGGCGAGAGACGACTGGGATGATGTTCTGAATATTCGCCCTCTGGAGGAACTGGCGCCAAAAGCCCTCGGCTACGACATCCCATTTCTGAAGAAATGGCTCAGCCATATGGACTATGACGAATTGTGGCAGCGCGGTAACTGGAAGGAACGGACTGAAGCGAGCCGGGTCCCCGCTCTGATCATGTCCGGCTGGTTTGACGATAACGGCATGGGCACCACGGAAGCCCTGGAATTATATCGGGACTATCCGGAAAAGAAAGTCATTCTGGGTCCCTGGCTGCACAGCGGCAATGCGTCCTACGATCCGGGCGGCCTTGCGCTTGGCAGCAACGCCCTCCGTTACGACATGGATTTCATCTGCCTCGCATGGCTGGAGCACTATTTAAAAGGTGTAGATAATGGAATCGACCGGACACCGAAGGCAGAGTATTATACCTGTGGGTCCAACCAGTGGAAGACGGCAGATAACTGGCCTGTACCAGAGACAAAAGAACTGGTGCTCTATCTGGATGGAAGCTGCGAGGACGCGGCCGCATCAAACGGCGGTCTTCTGACTACAGACTCTCCGGTGCATGAATCTTCCGATTCTTATCTGTATAATCCGGAAGATCCGGCGATCCATCTTATTGACATGTCGGAAAATGAACTGGAGGTCCCTGCCGATTACGCGGAAGAAGAGAAACGGTCTGATGTCCTGTGCTATACCACCGAATGCCTGACCGAAGACTTAACGATTACCGGAGACGCCACCGCTGAGATTTTTCTTTCCTCTGACTGTGAGGATACCGATCTCGTCGTGCGCATCACAGATGTAGACGAATCCGGCCGCTCCATGAAGCTGGCCGACGGAGTCTTATGCGTCCGCTACCGGAATCAGTTCGATCATCCCGATTTCATGGAGCCGGGCACGGTTTATCCGGTCAAGATCAGAACCACAAAAGTATCTCATACCTTCTTAAAAGGTCACCGCCTGAGAGTTACCATCACCTCCAGTGCGGAGAATTTCATCTTTCCAAACCGCAACACCCGGGATGGCTTCAACAGCGTGGCCATAAAGACCGCCCACAACCGCATTCACCGGGGCGGAAGCTGCGCTTCGCGGGTGGTTCTGCGGGAGGAGACGTAAATTCTGCCGAAGAGAGACACAGACACAATTGGTACAGGAAAAGGGCGCCGTGTGATCTCAGATTCCCAATCCTCTGAGATTACAGCGTCCCCTTTTGTATAATACTTACCTTATTAATGAAGCAGGAAAAAATATCCTGCTCCCACCATTAGAATCAGAAGCAGAAGAACCGCCGGAAGAATCATCAGAAACGCCGCTAATATCATAGCCGGTACATCTCCCTTCTCCACCTCCGGCGGAGCTTCACCGTATCTTCTCCGGTACTCCTCCGTCTTAATTTTCTGTCTTTCATGGTACAGTTCCAGCGCCTGATCCATCTTATCCTGAACGACCATATCCCAGTCTCCTCTCAGCCTTTCCCCCCTGGTATTATTCCTGTTCCCGGAGCTTTATCTTATGGTGACAGGCCACGAAGTGATTCGGACTGACTTCCTCCCACTCCGGCACTGCCTGTCCGCAGATTTCCGTACAGTATTTGCATCTGGTGTGGAATTTACAGCCCCTGGGCGGATTTACCGGACTTGGAATATCCCCCTCCAAAATCTTTAGTTCCTTCTTATTATCCCCGATATCGGTCGTCGGAATTGCCGCCATCAACGCCTCTGTATACGGATGACCCGGGTGCTCAAAAATTTCCTGAGCATCTGCCAGCTCCACCATGGCACCCAGATACATGACGCCAATTCTGTCGCTGATATACTTTACCACAGACAGATCATGGGTAATAAACAGATATGTCAGGTTCTCCTTCTCCTTTAGATCCTGAAGCAGGTTAATTACCTGGGACTGGATCGAGACGTCAAGTGCAGAAACCGCCTCGTCACAGACTACAAATTTCGGTCTTACAGCCAGGCTTCTGGCAATACCAATTCTCTGTCTCTGTCCTCCTGAAAACTGATGCGGGAACCGGTGCAGGAAATAGGGAGCCAGCCCGCATTCTTCCATGACACGCAGCACCTCCTCCTGCATCCGTCCGTCATTTTTGTGAAACATCCCGTGCGCCAGCATCCCCTCTCCGATGATCTGACCTACCGTCATTCTGGGATTTAAGGAAGAATACGGATCCTGGAAGATCAGCTGCAGATCTCTTCGCAGGAGGCGCATCTCATTATAGGTGAGCCTCGCTAAATCGATACCGTTATCCCTGTACTTCTCAATGCGCTCAAATTCCGCCTTACCGGCATAGGGCTTTCGCATCTCATCGATTCTGCTTTTTACCGCCTCCAGCTCCTTTTCGATGGCTGTAATCTCCGCCTCTGTTTTCTTAAGCTTTTCAACGGCCCTCTTCACCCTCTTCTGCGCGGATTCGCTGTTTTTGCCGCTCTCTTTTCTGCTCTTTACCCGGTACTCGGAATCAGCCAGGTTCACCTTTGCCCTGCGCAGACGCTCCCCTGCCTTTTTCGCTCTTAAAGAGATCTCATATTTTTGCAGAAAGATATCCTGCACAGGCTTTAAGTTCTCCGCCTCCATCAGCCCGCCCACAACGCCAGCCAGATCGAGAAACGCGTCATTCGCCGCCTTTACCGCCCTGTCCAGCTTCTCCTTCTCCGCATAGCGCTGTTTCTCTAAAAGCTTCTCATAGGCGGCTTGAATACGCTTCTTCTCCGTCTCCAGCTCTCCGTATTCCTTTCTGCGTTTCTCCAGATTCTGAATTGTATGCTTTACATAGGCGGGGGCAAATTCTTCCGCGTTGTGGCCGTAATAGATGGTACGCCCATCCGTCTGCTTATAAAACTGAAGCAGAGTCCGCCCCAGCGTGGACTTTCCGCAGCCGGACTCTCCCACAAGTCCGAACGTTTCTCCCTCATAAATATCCAGAGAGATTCCGTCATTCGCCTTCACATACTGCCCTTTCTTCTTCAAAGGAAAGTACTGTTTTAAATTACTGATACGGATCAGCACCTTATCTCTTTTTTCCATGTCTTTCCTCCTTCAGCGGATAGAAACAGCGGACCTGCTGCCTTTCAGACATCGTAAGCAGCTCCGGTTCCTCTGTCTGACACCGCTCTGTCGCGTACTTGCAGCGGGGCGCAAATTTGCATCCCTTCGGCAGATCCAGGGGATGGGGTACGGCGCCCGGAATCGCCTCCAGCCGCTTATTCGCAGGGGTATCCAGTCTGGGAACCGAAAACATCAGCCCTTCCGTATACGGGTGCGAATACGCACAGTCCGGGGCAAACAGTACCGTCGCAGGGGCCAGCTCCACCACCTGCCCGCAGTACATGACAGCCACATCATCCGCCATCTGATTGATTACGCCCAGATCATGGGTAACGAACAGGATCGATGTCCCATGCTCTCTTTTCAACTCGTTCATCAGATTTAAGATCTGGGCCTGAATGGTGACATCCAGGGCGGTCGTCGGCTCATCCGCTATCAAAAGCTTTGGCTTACAGGCCAGCGCCATGGCAATCATCACACGCTGCCGCATTCCTCCCGAAAGCTGATGCGGATACTGCTTCGCCACCACCTCCGGATTCGGAATTTTCACATCCGCCAGCATTTTCACCACTTCCCGGGCCGCCTGCTCCTTCTTCATTCCCTGATGATTCATGAACGGTTCACTGATCTGTCTCTCAATCGTAAATACAGGGTTTAAGCTGGTCATCGGTTCCTGAAAAATAACAGAGATATCATTTCCCCGTATTTTATACATTTCCTGACGGCTAAGCTTCGTTAAATCTCTGCCGTTAAAAATAATCTCACCGCTGTCAATATAACCATTTCCGTCAATCAACTGCAGCATGCTCATAGCCGACACACTTTTTCCAGACCCGGACTCCCCTACGACACCAAGAGTCTTTCCCGCATCCACGGAGTACGATACCCCGTTTACCGCCTTCACAATTCCACGCTTTGTATGAAAAAAGGTATGAAGATCTTTCATTTCAAGTAATGGCATCATTCTACCTCCTTATCTCTCCTCTGATTTCGGGTCCACTGCATCTCTGAGACCGTCTCCCATCAGATTTATGGCAATGGTACAGATACCAAAAATCAGTGCCGGGAACACCCATCTCCACCAGTACTGCTGAATCACCACGGAGTTGTTCGCTCCGGTAAGCATATTTCCCCACGTAGGGGTAGGCGGAATAATTCCAAAGCCCAGATAGGACAGGGAGGATTCTGTCAGCATACAGGTTGCAAAGTCCAGCGTTATGTTCACTAAAACAACGGAAAGGATGTTGGGCAGAATATGCTTAAATACAATGGTAAGCTCCTTCACCCCCATTGCCTTTGCCGCCATGACATACTCCTGCTCTCTCACGGCCAGGATCTGAGCCCGCACCAGCCGGGCCAGAGGCGGCCAGCTTAAGATACCCAAAACTACCATAATCAGATACATTCTCTGCGTCAGTGAAACGCTGGAACTGACCACTGATGAAAGAATCAGTGCGAACGGCAGAAATGGAATTCCGCTGATTACCTCCGCGATACGCATCAGCACTACGTCGAGGCGGCCTCCAAAATATCCGGACAGTCCGCCGATGGTAATGCCGATCAACAGCATGATAATAACAGAGACGGCACCGACCGTCATAGTGACTCTTCCTCCGTTTACCAGCCTTGTCAGAACATCGCGCCCCAGATTGTCGGTTCCCATCAGATACCCCTTCAGCCCCCAGGTAAATATCTTCCCGTCTTCATTCACCGCATAATTCTGATAGTAACCGGTGTATATATCCTTTATCTGTTCTTTTCCTTCAGCGAGATGATCTGGAACCTTTGCCTGTCCGAAATGGTTGTCTCCCCAGGAAATAATTTTTCCGGTATCCAGAAGCGCCGTATAATGGTATCGCCCCCCATAAATTTCCCTGATCTCACCGTCAAATTCCGGAACCTCGTTCTCTCCATTCGTCACATTTCCCCAGACGGCCACCTCGCCGTCATCCGTAACCGCCGCAAAGGTCGTGGAGGATGCCGCGATATCGATCACGCCGCTTTCTAACCCTTCCGGTATCTGCGCATAGGATGTTGTGGCATTATAACCGGTATACTGGATACTTCCGTCATCCATCAGACAGACATAGGCGTAGTCAGACAGTGCAAACTTGGCTATGTGATTCTGGTAATCTTTTTTCACCTTGATATCTGCGGTATTTCCGTTTCCCCACAGGTACAGATAGCCTTCCTTTGTCAAAGCCGCGGAATACTGTGTGCTGGCGCCAATTAAAATGATGTCCTTTTTCTGCGCCTTCTGCGGAATATCAGCCTGGGACAGTCTGGTATTTCCCCATACGTACAGCCGTCCTTTATCCGACAGCGCCAATACATGGTCATAACCGGCAGCCACGTCCACAATCTTGGCTTCTCTAACCTCATCCGGAATTTCCGCCAGATCAATCTTATCCGTAATTTTCGTATATCCCCAGGTATATACCTGCCCTGCATTGTCACAGCCGATACCGTAAGTGGTGCCGACGGAAAGCTTCTTCAAATCACTCTTTAAAGCTTCCGGTACGGCTGCCAGTTTTCTCGTCGGCGGAACATTCTGCTGGGTCGCGTCGGAATAAGAGAGATCCAGCGGCAAAAAGATCGGACCGATTATAACAAGCAGAAGGCAGGACAGAAATACGATCAGTCCCGTCATGGCAATTTTGTTGGTAAAAAATCGTTTTGCCATGGAACGGAGAGGGCTCTGCACCTGCTCCTCCTCCAGAAAGCTCAGTTCCCGGCCAGGGCCAAAGAACATACGGCGAAACCAGGTGGAAATGCGGCTGTGTGTTTTCTTTTTCTTTTCCATTGCGTTTCCTCCTTATTTGTCTACGCGAACGCGAGGATCAATCAGACCATAGCTGATATCGGTGATCAGGATGCCTACAAGGCTGATAATCGTATAGAACAGCTGAATAGCCAGAACCAGTTCATAATCACTCTGCTTCAAACCGGTTACATTGAGGGCCCCCATCCCAAGGAAGGAAAACGTGTTTTCCACTACCACGGAACCGCTGAAAATGCGCAGGAACCAGCCGATGATAACCGTCACCACGGGAAGCAGCGCATTCCTCCAGGCATGAGAGTAGATGACTACTTTTTCCTTCAGGCCCTTGGCCCGTGCGGTTCGTATGTAATCCATGCTTAAGGCGTCGATCATAGCCGCTCTGACGTAACGCGTCATGCTGCCTAAGTTGGCAAAGGTTGTAACAATTAAGGGAAGTGCCATGTAGTAAAGACGATCCTTAACTGCCGCAAATCCGGTATATTCCGCGCCGGAGCTCTTCACACCGCCAACCGGGAAAACATGGAATTTGACAGCCAGAAAAAAGATAAAGACCAGACCGATGATATAAATCGGAATGCTGTAACCGACAATGGTAAAGACCTGAACCGCCTGATCAAAACGGCTGTTTTTCTTCACTGCGCAGAAAATTCCCAGGGGAATCGTTATGGCCAGTGCAAGGATTGTGGCAAAAATATTCAAAAACAGGGTATTCTGCAGCGGTGCCGCGATGATATTTACCACATCATCCTTATACATGGTCGAATACCCCAGATTCCCCTGGAATACGCCATCCATTTTTCCTTCCACGGAAGGATATAAACCAAGCCACCGGAAATAACGGATTACGATGGGATCATCCAGTCCCAGGCGGTCTCTGACCTGCTGATACATTTCCTCGTAATCATCCGCGCTGATTTCATCACGAATTGTCTGGAGTTCGATGGCTGCCGGGTCCCCGGGAATCAAGTTGTACAGCATGTACATAATAAATGAAATAACAAAGAATACAACGACCATATACACCAGTCGTTTTCCTACATATTTAGCCATACGATATCCTCCTTTCTCAATAAAAGTTTAAAAAACGCGGGGCAGGCGTAATCCCGCCCCGCATTTCGGGTCGTATCCCTCTTTTACTTCCGGCTTATTTCACCGAAGCATACAGAATCGCATACTGGAAACTCCAGATATTTGTTTCCTGAAAACCGTTCAGTTTACCATTGTATACCGCACAGTAAGTCCAGTTAAACAGCGGTACCTCCGGCAGAGTATTGTTAAACTCCTTCTGGTAACGGAACCAGATGTCCTTGAACGTATCATCATCACCGGCCTCAACACCGTAAATCATATCCATAGATAAGTCATCAAGCGTATGGTTGAAATACCGGTTCTTGTTATTTGCAAGCAGGTTCTCATCAAAAGTCCAGCTGTAGGTCTTGTCAAATTTGGCTGCTCCAAGACCAGATGCAAGGGAGATCACGTTATAGCTTGGCTGCGTATATTTCTCCTCGCCGTTTGCCCCGCGGCGGTTTAAATAGCTGAGCAGCTCAGAGTCGGCCATTACCGTACGATTGAACTTCATACCGGCTTTCGACGTATTCTCATTTTCACATAAATAGATTGTCAGCAGCTCATCCAGAACGGTCTCGATACCATCGCCCTCTGCATGGCCTAAGTATTCCAGTACCAGAGGCATATACCATTCTCCGTTTACTTCCGCACAGCCATTCATATATGCGGTCTCTTCTTTGCTGACCTTTTTATAGCGCAGCTCTCCGCTCCCATCCGTATAATCGCTTCCGTCGGCATTGTAGATCCAGCCGTCTTCCTTCAGAATCTCAACTGCTTTTTCCGGGTTGTAGGCATAGGCTTCCAGTTCGGTGCTCAGTTCTTCTTCCATATCCTGTGCCATCCACTGGGCAAAGCTGTACTGCCCGTTCGTCACATTGCCGTACCCCAGAGTCGCTTCCTGACACATTTCTTCCCGGTTCGTTAAATATGCAACGGCTTTGCGCACCGGTTCATACTGGGTCGGACCCCAGTCACACTGGTAGAACAGCTTCATATATCCGCTGTATTTATAACAGTCGGCCCCGTATTCTCCGGTATCTGCGAGATCGAGACAGGCATTGATGATGTCGCCTTCACCGATTCCGTCGATTAAGTCAACACTGCCGGTCTTCAACGCATCCAGCATGGTTGCAGAGTTGACCGCTTTAACGATGATGGTCTCAATGTCCGCCTTCTGTCCCTCAAAATTCCCGTTATAGTGCTCATTTACCTTGAGAGTCGCTTCACCGGCTCCTGTATCCAGGCTTTCCAGATAGTATGGTCCGGAACAGATACGGCCTTCGTAGAGATAACGGCCTGCTGTGATCGCTTCTCCGCAGTTCGCTCCGTCAAACTCCACACCCCCCTTAAAGTAACAGCCATCGCCGTCATCTGCGATGTCCCAGTTCCCATCAGGCAGCCACTGCTCATACGCCATCGGGAAAATATTAAGCAGCGCCAGGCCATAATAATAAGGATTATAATCCTTTGCAACGGTAATGCTGAAGGTCCTGTCATCAATCAGATGGAGCCCCTCAAATACAGAATTCTCACCATTTTTATACTCCTGATGTCCTACATACTCCTTACCCGCGGTACCATATGCGCTGACGGCTACGGCTGCCGGTGAAGAGAACAGCAGCGGATACGCTACGTAATTCTTAGCCGTGATCTTAGATCCGTCGCTGAAGTACAAATCATCCTTTAGCTGAATGGTGTAGGTCAGTGTTCCGTCATCATTCGTCCTGGCATCGTGGGATTCCACAACCGTCTCATCCCACAGCCACAATGCGTCCTGATCATAGCAGGTAGGCGAATAGGCATTGATCAGGAACAGAATCGGCTTGTCACCGCCAACGCTGGACCACTGGTTCAGCCCCATATCTCCCGCAATCGTGCTGGTAACACCATAGACAATCTGGCTGGCGCCGGTGTTTTCTCCCCCCGAAGACTCACTCTGCGGCTCTGCTTCTGTTTCCGTTTTTGATTCGGCTGGTGCTGTAGTGACTGCGGTAGTCTCTTTCTTCCCCCCGCATGCGGCAAGTGAAAGTACCATGACTCCCGCAAGTAATAATGAAACAACTTTTTTCATTTAAGTTCCTCCTTTTTTATTTTTAAACGGTTTTCCCGTTTAAGATTATGGGACCTCTGTTTTATTTTAAGTTCTCAGGATTTAAGCCTAAAAGCTCCGGAAGAATAAATCTTCCGTCTTTCCTGACAAGAACATCGTCAAAGTACATCTCTCCCCCGCCATACTCAGGCGTCTGCGCATAAACCAGATCCCAGTGAATGGAGGAATGATTTCCGTTGTCACAGTTTTTATACGCATTACCCGGAGTAAAATGGATGCTTCCCGACATCTTTTCATTAAACATGGAATCCTTCATCGGCCTGGTCACATAAGGATTCACACCAATGGCAAACTCCCCGATTCCACGGCATCCCTCATCCCGGTCAAGAATCTTATTGAGACGTTTTGTATCATTGGATGCAGCCTCCGTGATCCGGCCGTTTTCAAAATGAAAACAGATCTGTTCAAATGCAAATCCGTCGAAAAATCCAGTTGTATTATATGTAATCACGCCATTGATGGAGTCCTTCACCGGTGCAGTAAATATCTCTCCATCCGGAATATTCTGCTTTCCCGCACAGGGAATGGCCGGCATGCCCTTGATAGAAAAAGTAATATCGGTTCCTTTCCCGACGAGACGCACCCGGTCCGTCTTTTCCATCAGTTCCCTTAACGGCTCAAACGCCTTTTCCATCCTGGAATAATCCATGGTGCACACTTCAAAGAAATAGTCTTCCAGCGCTTCCATACTCATACACTCCGCCTGCGCCATTCCGTCGGTAGGGTAATGCATGACGCACCACTTCGAATCCGTGCTTCGTCTCGAATGGACCGGTCTCTGGTAAATGGCTGCGTAGTCAGCCATATTCTCTGCCGGAACATCGCTCATCTGTGAGGTATTCTCCTCGCCGCGCACCCTGATATAGACATCCATATGACTCATCATGAGACTGTCCACTTCCTCCATCACCTTCAGCTGTTCCCGGCTGCACTGCATCAGGAGTTCCCGCTGCAGTTCCATGGTTTTAAGCCATAGAAACGGACTCCCTCCCGCCAAATACACTTCGCGCATCAGCGCCTTCACCAGATCGTAGTTATGATTCCCGAAGGACTCAATCAATACCATTTCCCCCGGCTGCACATTACAGGAATAGTTCACAATATTGTGTGCCATCTTATCTACTCTTGCATCTCTCATTTCTTTCTATCTTCCTTTCTCACAGGGCATGGCGCCCTGAAACTATCATGTTTTAAAGAGCTTTTAGCAAGTTTGTAAGAAGGATCCAGGATCGGTCAAAAGAAGCCAGATCCAGGAATTCCTCCGGACTGTGTATCTTTCCATAGATTGCGCCGCTGGTCACAATGTCCATATCGGGATGCATCTTTTTAAATACGCCGCATTCATTTCCACCATGGCCGGTCAGACAATTTAAAGGTTTCCGGTAAATATCGTAAAACACCGTCTTCATGATCTCCCGTAATTCTGATTTAGCTTCATACTTCCACCCGGGATAGTATCCGGAATACTCTGCGCTGGCTCCAAACAGTTCTCCCAACAGCATCACCCTGTTTTTCACTTCTTCCACCGCACATTCCAGTGCGCTTCTGGCAGAGACTCCGATCACTGCTTCCTTCTCTCCGATATCCAGAATCCCGATATTCACAGAGGTAACCGGGGGATTGTCGGAAAGAGCCGTATTTCTCGCCAGGAGACCGAAGGGAAGGAGTTCAATCAGTTCGATCAAATCCCGGCTGTCTTCTTCCAAAAGCGCGTACGCTTCCGCCTCCTGACCTGCAACGCTCACAGCAAGCTCCGGATCACTCAGCTCATATTCTTCCCGAAGCATCTTTTCGCACGCAGCGACCAGCTCCTTCAGTCTCTCTTCATCCGCATCTGTGGTGAAAACTGCCTGGGCGCGGTTCATAATCACATTATGCTTCGTTCCCCCCTGCACCTTCACCAGCCTCAGCTTCATTCCGTTTTGCAGGAAACAGGATAGGATTCTGGCTGCCAGCTTCCCTGCATTGGCCCGTTCCCTGTCTATCATCCCTCCGGAATGGCCTCCCAGGAGGCCGCTGATCTCCAGACCGTAGGCCGGCATCCGGTTCACTTCCCAATTAATGGGACGTTTAAGCATAATCTGCTCGCCTCCGCCCATGCTCATATACGTCTTATACTCTCCCGCGCCATCCAGATTAATCATCCTTCTCGCATTAAAATACTCTGGTTTCAGAGCCTGCGCTCCCACCAGCCCGACTTCTTCCTGTGTCGTAAAACAGCATTCCAGATAAGGATGGGAGAGAGAAGAATCTGCAAGAACTGCAAGCATATAGGCGCATCCCATACCGTCATCCGCCCCCAGGGTTGTTCCCTTAGCCCGCAGTAAATCATCTTCCACATACAACTCCAGCGGATCTTTCAGAAAATCGTGAGAGCATCCTTCTGTCTTTTCACAGACCATATCCATGTGTGCCTGAATGATCACTCCCGGATGTGTCTCATACCCCGGGCTGGCCGGCTTATAAATAATCACATTCCACAACTCATCCTGGATAACCGTAAGCGCATGCGCCCTGGCAAATGCAACAAGCCAGTCACTGAGCTGCTTTTCCTGTCTGGAACCGTGAGGTATTTTACAAATTTCATTAAAATAGTAACAATAGGGTTTTGTCAGATCAAATTCCATCTATACCTTCTCCTTTACAGCTGCCGGATCAATGCCTTCAAAAAATGGATAGAACGGTCAAATGAACCCAGATCCAGATACTCGTCCGGTGTATGGTGCCCTGCATAAATAGCTCCGCTGGTCACGATATCCATATCCGGAAACATATGCTTAAACGCCCCGCATTCATTCCCTCCGTGTGCAGCCACATGATTCAGCGGAATTCCATATTCCTCGAAAAAAACACGGTCCATGATGTCCCGTAAAGGAGAATCTTTTAGGTACCGGTAACCGTAATAGTCATTCTTCCTGGTCATCTCAGCGTTCGTTTTTTCGCAGAGAAGAGCCGCTGCATGTTCCGCCTCATCCATACAGCTCTCAAACGGGCTGCGTGACGCATACAAAATTACCGCTTTCTCAGCCTCTACCGACACCGATCCTATATTGGCAGACCAGGAAGGAAGTCCATCCAGTGGAAGAAATCTGGCAAATACTCCGTATGGAAGCAGATATAGAAGCAAGGCAAGCTCCCTGCTCTCCGCCTCCGGAGCCGCCATGACGACCTCTCTCTCCGACAGTGTAATCTGGATACCCGAATCGCTGAACTCGTATTCCTCGCTAATCGCCTTTTTCACATCGTTTAATACTCTATCCAGATCTTTTCGCGGAGACTTTGATGTAAAAAGTACGACGGCCTCCGATGCAATTCCTGATTTCTTTGCTCCTGCCTTCATATCAGCAAGTCTGAAGGATATCCCTTCATGCAGAAAATGAAACAGCATGCGTCCCGCCAGCTTTCCCGCATTGGCCCGCTCTTTCCCGATATCATCACCGCTGCGCCCTCCCAGAAGACCGCTGATGCTCAGACAGTATCCCGGATCGTACACCGGAGTCATGGGAAGCTTCTTTTCGATCGTCATGTTTCTGGAACCCGCCAGCGTCGTGTAAGTTCTGTATTCTCCTGCCCCATCCAGATTGATGAGTCTTCTCGCCTTAAAATATTCTGGCTTAAGCGCCATTGCTCCATACAGCCCGATCTCTTCCTGAACGGTAAAGCAGCATTCCAGGTATGGGTGCTCCAGCTCCTCATCAGATAAAATATCCAGCATATACGCAGCCCCCATACCGTCATCCGCACCGAGCGTCGTACCCTTTGCCCTCAAATGAGTCCCTTCCGTATAAAGCTGAAGCGGGTCTGTTAAAAAATTATGAGAGGATTCCGGTATTTTTTCACATACCATATCGATATGGGCCTGGATGATAACGCCGGGGTGGTCTTCATATCCGGCCGTCGCAGCCTTATAGACAACGACGTTTCCCATCTCGTCCTGAACAAATGAAAGCTTATGCTTTACTGCAAACTGAACAATCCAGTCACTCAGCTGTTTCTCGTTTTCAGAACCGTGAGGAATTTTGCAGATCTCATTAAAGTAATAGCAATGTGGCTTTGTTATATCAAATTCCATACCATTTCCCCTCCATAACCTTAGCATTTGTGCAGTATTTTTATTTTATTTTGATTAAATGATAACTGATTGTGAAAAAACACCCCTTTTGCGTCTAAGTATAATAAAAAACAAACGGTTCGTCAATAGTATCTTACTAAAATTTCACATAATATCTTAAAAACATTGTCATATTATGATCTTATCTCCCTTTTCTTTTTCTCACCTTGTTGACAACTTTTCTTTTTTCTTTCTGTTTCTTTTCTTTTTGAATGGTATTTTTATGATTTCATTCGATTTATATTCCCGTTTTTCGTTGACTTAGAGTCATAACATTGCTATAATATCGTCATAATATAGATAAGGAGAGGATTTTCGATGGCTAAAATCACAGACTTAAAAGGTTTTTGTTACCCGCTGTCTCCCGAGGGAAAGTGTTCCTTATTAGGCAGCTATCCCTGGCACTACGGCACTGAGTACCTTAATATTGTATACCGCGCCGCTCCCGATGCCCTGGCTAAATGGATACCGGAGCCACTGACGCTGAGCAAAGAGCATCCCGATATCGCCTACGTGGCCTTCAGTAAATGGTGGTCCGTATGGGATGACGGCAGGGAACTGGCCTACACGAATCCGGAGCGGACGCAGTACAAAGAAGCCGCGATCTGGACAGGCTGTAACTATCAGGGAGAAGAAGCCCAGATCTGTCTTCCCATCTGGGTGGACAATGATTTTTCCATGGCCAGAGGCTGGACCATGGGATTTCCTAAAAAAATGGGGCAGATAAGCATTACCGACTATAATCCTTATAATCCCGGCATGCCGGAGATGGGGCCCGGTGCAAAGCTGACCGGAACCGTCGCCTCTCACGGAGAACGGCTGATCAAAGGAACACTCACCATAGACCGCCGTATTTCACCCGACGAGCTTCCGAAACCGCTTGGTCTCCCGCTCATCCATCTGCGTCATTTTCCCAGCCTGGTTCCCGGCCACAAGCCCTCTGTATGTGAACTTGTTAAGCTGGGCGCTGTGAATAAACAGACTGATCCGGTTGCATGGGCGGGCAGCGGCGATCTGGAATTTCTCCCCTCCGATCTCGAGGAGCATCTGCCTCTGGCACCCAAAGGAGAAATTATCGGCGCCTACTGGTTCCGCAATGGCTACACCTTCAACGGTGCGGAAGTTCTTCACGATTATACGAAAGACTGGAAGTAATCCACATCGAAAAGACACCCTCATGGTGTCTTTTTGCTTTCCTTCTTTTTGATAGTTTATTAACCATATTATTACTATATTTTGAATATATTTTGGTAAAAAGTGATTGACATCTCTATTCCCTTTGCTATAATAAAGGCATAAGAAAGGCATATTTATTTCAATATGAGGGAGAAGAAAGAAAATGCGAACCTACACAAGTGCAAAAGAGTACATTGATGCCGTTATTGAAACGGCCAGGCGCAGAGACGGGAACAAGCAGGAATTTTTACAGTGTGTGAAAGAGGTTTACTATTCACTGGAAAAGGTAATCGATGCACATCCGGAATATGTAAAAGCCGATATCCTGACCCGCATGATCGAGCCGGACAGATTTATCTCATTCCGTGTTGCCTGGGTGGATGACAACGGATTCACCCAGATCAACCGCGGATACCGTGTACAGTTTAACTCTGCCATCGGTCCCTACAAAGGCGGCCTCCGTTTCCATCCCACAGTAACCCCCAGTGTCATGTTTTTCCTGGGATTTGAACAGACTTTCAAAAATTCGCTGACCGGGCTTCCCATGGGGGGAGCTAAGGGCGGTTCTGATTTTAACCCCGCCGGAAAGAGCGACGGGGAAGTCATGAGATTCTGCCAGTCCTTTATGACAGGCCTTTATCATTATATCGGGCCGGATACGGACGTCCCGGCCGGTGATATTGGAGTTGGTGCCAGAGAAATCGGTTATCTGTTCGGTCAGTATAAGCGTATCCGTATCGCGTTTGAAAACGGTGTAATCACTGGAAAACCGCGTGCCTACGGCGGCTCTTTGATCCGTCCGGAAGCTACCGGTTACGGCGCTGTTTACTATACGAATGAAGTGCTGAATCACGAGAACGAATCGATCCAGGGAAAAACCTTCGCAATCTCCGGTTTTGGCAACGTAGCATGGGGAGCTATCAGCAAAATCGTGGAACTGGGCGGTATTCCGCTTACGATCTCCGGCCCTGACGGATACATATATGACAAAGACGGAATTGTCACAAAAGAAAAAATCGATTACCTTCTTGAGATGCGCGCCTCCCGCCGTGACCGGGTTCAGGACTATGCGGATAAATTCGGAGTCCCGTTTTATCCAGGCAAACGTCCATGGGAAGTAAAGGCAGACGTTGCCATGCCATGCGCAACCCAGAACGAGGTTGATCTGGAAGATGCAAAGAAAATTGCCGCGAACGGTACCAGATACTATATCGAAGTCGCAAATATGCCTTCCACCTCTTCCGCGCTGGAATACTTAAGTGCCCGGGAAAACATAATTGTAGCGCCATCGAAGGCAGTAAATGCGGGCGGCGTCTGTGTTTCCGGTCTTGAGATGAGTCAAAACAGCCAGAGGCTGTCCTGGACGGCCGAAGAGGTTGATACCCGTTTAAAGACAGCCATGAAGGATATCTATAACAATTCTGTCGATGCTGCCAAACGGTACGGTCTGGGTTACAACCTGGTCGCCGGAGCCAATATTGCAGGCTTCGAAAAAGTGGCGGATGCGATGATGACACAGGGTGTTTACTAATAATTTCCAACATGCCTTTCTTAAAAGGGAGTCCGGTCTGCCGGACTCTCTTACTTCATATACTGCATAAATCTATTACTTTAATGATTATTAATCCTCTGAATAAACTGTCTGGTCCTGTCATGCTTCGGATTGGCAAAGAATTCTTTCGCAGGCCCTTCTTCCAGAATAACACCATCGGAAAAGAAAACTACACGGTCCGCCACATCTCTGGCAAACGCCATCTCATGGGTCACGATAATCAAGGTTGTCCCCTGATGTGAGATTGAACGGATCACGTCCAGAACCTCGCCTACCATCTCCGGATCCAGAGCAGAAGTCGGTTCATCAAACAGGATTACCCTCGGATTTAAAGCCAGGGCGCGGGCAATGCCTACTCTCTGCTGCTGACCGCCGGAAAGCTGATGGGGATAGTAATTCATGCGGTCCTGCAGGCCGACTCTGGCAAACTCTTCCTTTGCGATCTTTTTCGCATCGTCCTTATTCATCTTTTTCACTACAATCAGTGCTTCCATCACGTTCTCCAGGGCAGTGCGATGGCTGAACAGATTGAATCCCTGGAATACCATGGCTGTGTTTCTCCTGACATTCAGAATATCCTTTTTACTGATCTTGCCCGACATATCAAGTGTTATATCATCCAGCGTCAAAATGCCTTCCTCTGCCTTCTCCAGAAAATTCAGGGTTCTCAGAAAGGTAGATTTACCGGACCCGCTGGCTCCAATTATGGCAACTACGTCACCGGTCTCCACCCGGTAATCAACCCCTTTAATAACCTGGTTGCTGCCAAAACTTTTCTTCCAGTTTTTAACCTCAATCATCCTTTTTTTCCTTTCTCTCCCTGTAGTTCACTTTCTTTTCCAGCCACTTAAATGCAAACCCGATGATAATACAGCACACCCAATAAATAATTGCGGTACAGATATACGCTTCAAAGTAACGCAGAGTCCGCCCTCCGATAATTTTAGCTTTTCCCATAATGTCCACAACTGCTATCATAAATGCCAGAGATGTCCCCTTGATCAGCGACGTAATCTGGTTTCCAAACGTCGGAATTGCCACAACGAGCGCCTGTGGTATCTCCACCCGGACCATGGTCTGAAGCGTCGTCATTCCAAGAGATTTAGCCGCCTCGATCTCCTTTCTGTCGATGGAAAGAAGCGCGGCTCTGATAATTTCTGATTCATACGCGGTCTCCTGAACCACAAACGCCACCAGGGCAAACGCAAACGCCGGAACCATATTCACATTCATATCCGTCCCGTACTCTAAGTTGACCGCCCGGAGCAGAATCGGGATTCCGTAGTAGGACAGGTACAGTAAAACCATGAGCGGTACGCCCCGGACAAAAGAGAGGTATACTGAGCAGAACTGACTCAGCACGGGAACCTTTCGTATACGCGCGATTGCCATGCCAAACCCCAGGACCACGCCAAGGACCATGGCCACCACCGTCAGCCCCAGAGTCACAGGAAGTCCTTCCAGGATTTTCGGCAGATACTCCCAAATTGCTTTTACATCAAATATTTTATTCATACGCAGCTTTCTCCAATCAGTGTTCCGGTACCAGATCCATTCCAAAATATTTTTCACACAGCTGGGACATCGTACCATCGTCACGAATCTCTTTCAAAACTGCGTCTATCTTCTTCTGAAGTTCCGTATTATCTTTTGCATAGAGATAAAAAGAGTCCGGCTTCTGAATTTCATCCGCATTCTCAATATCCAGCAGCTTTAAATCAACCCCAAGTTCCTGCTTTGCTATTGCGAAATCTGCTGCCGCATGAATACACGCATCGTACCGTCCGGTTGCGACCATGTTCATGATTTCTATAGAGCTGGCGTCCACATAATCGATATTGATCTTCTGATCCGGATGCTCCTCATTGTAAGCCTCCAGCCACATGGCCTGCGCGGTTCCCGCTATGTGAGCAATATTTTTTCCGGCAAGGTCTTCAATCGTCTTTATATTGTCTTCCTCCTGGCGCACGCCCAGGACTGTGGGGCTGTGAAAATAGGGAACTTCGGAATACAAATAGCTGTCCGCGCGTTCCTGTTTCCACGATATTCCACCACCTATGATGTCATACTGACCAGATTCCAGGCCCGGAAACAATGCGGAGAACTCCCCAGTATAAATCAGATCGATGACTGCATCAGGAAGACGCTGATCCACTTCTTTCATGATTGCAATTTCATAGCCGTCCAGTTCACCTTCTTCATTTACAAAGTTATAGCGCGCCGATTTGCCCGGACAGGCGTATGTAAGCTTTGTAACCTCACCGGTGCCTCCGCCCGAAGCATTGGCGCTCTCTTTCCCTCCGGATCCGCAGGCGGCAATCGAAATAGCCGCCATAACTACTGCTGCAATTGTTATTGCTCGTTTCATGTCCCTTTCCTCTCTTTCTTCTATACACGTGTATTTTAAAAACAGCACCGATATCCTGGTACTATTACCTAATACAGATATACAGCATTATGACAACTTTGTCAATTATTTTTCGCTATATTTTCATCATTTATCCTCTAGATACAGTCACAATATAGTATTATTATTGTCATTATCACAAAAAGTACTGCCTGATTTTTTATTTTTATGAAAGGATTTTCATACTTTTCCCCTTTTCCTTGCTAAAACTCCTATTTTCTGATAAAATGGAAGAAAATGATTATGGAAACGGAGAGACTTCTCATGAAAATGTTATCAATTCAGCGCCGTGAGGCGATTCGGGCGTTATTATTAGAAAAAGAAAGCATTACCATTGCTGAAGTAATGGAAAAATTTCAAATCAGTGTAGAGACAGCGCGCCGCGATTTTGATGCATTGGCAGATGAAGGTTTTCTAAACAAGGTTTACGGCGGTGCCACACTGAAAAAACGGACTTCGGCCCTTCCGCCCAAGAAGCTTTTGGACAGCACCTTTTCAGAGGGGAAGACCCGTATAGCCAAAAGAGCCGTCCGGTTCATCAAATCAGGTGATACGATCTTTTTGGATAATTCCGACACGGTCTTTCACATGTGTGAAGGCCTGGCAAACATGAATATTACCGTTCTGACCAACTCACTCGCAGTGATTAACTGTCTTTCCAAAAGCAGTACCATCCATCTGATCTGTGTGGGCGGCAGATACGATATCAGTGAAGAATCATTTCTGGGACCGACAGCTTCCGAGTATCTGAGACGGTTTCAGGTAGACCGGGCATTTTTCTCCTGCAAATCCTTCGACATGGCAAGAGGACTGGGCGTCTCCGACGAACGGGTCGCAGACATGAAAAAAACCATTATACAGTGCGCGGAGCAGAGGTGCCTCCTGGCCGATCACAGCAAATTCGGAAAGGTATCCTTCGCTCATTTCTGCGATTTTGATGAAATAGATAATCTCTTTACCGATGAAGTGGTCTCCGATGAATGGCATGATTACTTTGACCGTCATAATGTCAGACTCTTTGAATGTCCGGAAAGCGGCGAAATTCAGCCAGAAGAAAACTTTTATTAACCATCTAACAAAAGACGGTGCTGTCGTTGATCTGACAGCACCGTCTTTTTTCTCTCTTACCGTTTTGTTAAATCAAGCTTATCTCCCCAGAACGTATTATGTATTCCCGAGAAGCCCGCCTCTAAGTCCAGCCACTCCTGTACCGGATAAAACGGCTGCGCGCTCTGGCCGGAAATATTATATGGCATATCATCACGCGGATAAATGTTATTCTGCTCATCTGCCACACGAAGCGCATAATTCAGCATTCCCACCATGGCTCCTTTCATCAGAAAATGCATGGTTACGATATTGTAGCCCAACGGATACAGGTCCTTTGCATCCATGGTCGGCTGTTTAACCGACTGGTTGATATCCGGGAACATCTTCCACACATCCGGAAACTCCTTCGAGAAGCGCTCGGCCTGCTCCGCGGTCTTCAGCTGGTTGACCAGCAGCATATCAGCGCCGGCTTCAAGTGATCCTCTGCATCGCTCAATCGCATCCTGGAATCCTTCTTCTGTGTTAATCAGCACATTGGTACGTGCAATGAAAATACACTCGGTGCCTTCCAGCGCGGCCTTCGCTGCCCGTACCTTTGCCCAGTACTCTTCTTTCGGAATAATATTTTTCTCCACAACCCCTTTTGCAAATCCCGGCTCCGATTCATCTTCCATCAGAATCGCCGCAGCACCTGCGGCAGCCAGACGCTTACACGTACGGTATACATTCTGTGGTCCGCCAAATCCGTCTTCGGCATCCACGATAATCGGCAGCGGGCAATTTTCCGTAATACGACTGATGATCCACTCCAGTTCCGGCAGACTGAGAATGCCAAGATCCGGAAGCCCATCCATAGCCATGGAAAGCTCTGCTCCGCTTAAACAGAGTGCTTTGAAACCTGCCATATACGCAACTCGCGCAGAAGCGGAATCAAACACACAGGGAGCAATAATCCCCTTTTCCTTCTCAAGAAGCTCTTTGAAAGATATTCTTTTTTCTCTGATACTCATGATAAATCGTCTCCTTTCGGCTTTGCCTTTAAAATTTCTCCGGTCACCTCATGCCTGGCCCCCCGGAATCCAATTACTTTCAACCTAACTATACTGTCATGCAATGCGTTTGTCAATCCATTTTGACTATTTTATGATAACTTTTTAAATATATTCATTGGTTTATTGCATGTTTTATGGTGATTTTAGATTGACAAACTTTCATGACCATGCTACAATCTGGTTAATTACTACAATATGTAAAGGAGCAGTTTAATCATGTTTGAACATCTTGCTCAGAGCTATGCTCTGAAAAAAGCACCCTCTACCGTAATTCCGGTAGGTATTTCCATCAAGGCCGCAAAGGAAAAATACGGCTTAGACACCCTTTATAAGCTGGCCTCCAACGAGAATCCCTATGGCGTATCGCCCAAGGCGCTGGAAGCCATGGCGGCCGCGTTAAACGACTGTCACCTCTACCCGGACTCCACCCGTGACACCGTTTTAAAAAACAAGCTGGCTGCAAAACACGACATGCTTCCGGAGAATATCATGATTACATGCGGTGCCGCCAACGCCCTGGCCTTTGCAGGCGAGGCATTCATAAAGCCCGGCAACGAATGTATTATCACCTCCCCTGCCTACCCGCCATATTACTACATTGTTTACAAGAATAACGGCACCATTGTAGATATTCCCTCCAGAAAAGATGATATGAAACTGGATACGGAAGCGGTTCTAAATGCAGTAACGGACAAGACACGCCTCGTGTTTGTATGCAATCCTAATAATCCAACCAGCACCTGTCTTTCCGGAGATGAGCTTTACTCATTTATTCAGAAATTCCCTAAAGATGTTATCGTGGTAGTCGATGAGGCATACATAGATTTTACAGATGATCCGGAGAATACCACCATGGTTTCCCGCCTGAAAGATCAGCCTAACATGGTCGTCGTTCGAACATTTTCAAAGCTTTATGGAATGGCTGGCATCCGTATGGGATATGCGCTTGCCTGCCCTGAGATCATCGGCTATATGAATAAGGCCATGGCGGCCCGTTCTTTAAATACAGTAGGAATTGAAGGCGCGATCGCGGCCCTCGATGATGAAGAATTCCGTCTGAAAACAGTAAACAGCAACCGTGATGAGAGAACGTACTTAACAGATGAGTTTACAGCGCTGGGCTACAGGGTTTACGAATCTCAGGCTAACTTTATCTACGTGGATTTTGGCTGTTCCTGCCATGATCTCTATTTCGCGCTCCTGCCCTATGGAGTCATGATACGCGGTGATTTCCCTTATGCCCGCATATCCATCGGCACCCATATCCAAAATGAAACTCTGGTTAATGCAGTAAAAGACCTTAGAGAAAAGAATGAACTGTAGCGCCATGAGTTTTTGATGATCCTGCCATACACTTTTTAAACCATACGACAAAGAACAGGCTTCCAAATCTGAAATCCAGGATTTGGGAGCCTGTTCTACGATACGAATCAACTGTTTAATTTACCACTTTCGCCATACAAAATCCCGCCTCCAGGATCTCTTCTTTAAAATCACAGTCAAGATGTATGCAGGTAATCCTTTCTCTAAGAGAAGGATCCGCCACCATCTTCAGTGCATTGAAATTGCCATGCCCCGATTCAGCCGGTGCATATTTGGCGGTATCCAAATAGAGGCGTGTGAATTTCCCCGTCCTCAGTCCCTCCAGCATCTTACTGTCAACCAGCCCGCTGTCTCCACTATAATAGATTGTCTCCTCTCCATCACCGATCTCATACCCGAAACACCCCATAGAGGGATCGTGATACACACGTCTCGCCTTAATCCCTAAAGGCAATTCCTCCGGCCGCCAGGCAGTATATTCATAGATTTCACGGTCAATCCCACTTAATTTTAAATATACATTCAACCGCTCATCCGGATAGAAAACCCGAACACGAATTCCCTTTTTAAACCAGGAATAAGCGATTAAATCTCCCAGACTGCCAATATGATCCGTGTGCATATGGGTAATAAGAACAGTAATGTGGCGAGCCTCCTTATATTCAGACAACTGATAGAGTTTGTGGAACACCAAAGACCCGCAGTCTATCAGATACAGAGTATCACCATGCAGGAAAAAGGCAGCTGTATTGCCCAGTTCCGGATAAAAAGCCGCTCCTGTTCCCAGGAAATGGAGTTCTAACATCTCGTGATTTCTGGCGCCTTCAATATTCCGGCTGATTGGAGGCAGTATTCATAGGACCAGGCATCCCCCTCGCTCCTCCAGTATCCCGGCGCCGCTTTATGGTCGGAATCATCACAATTATGGAGTGCACCAAATGTATTTAACCTGTTTCCAAACGCCGTAATATCTATGCGCTGTTCTCCTTTCTCAATTTTTTCCGTTACCAGCTCATACGGTGAAAATGCGATATTCCCCTGCTTCTTCTCACGATAATCAACGCGGAGAACCGGTGAACGAAACTTTCCCACCTTGATTTTCATCGGATGTCCTTCCCCTATAACACTTATGTGATAGGTCACATTTCCTCCATAAAACGGAAGTCCCTGTACTGTCCAGTCCCCGAAATCCAAGTCCCCTGAAAATGTTGTCACCACGGCTCTGCGTCCAGTTACCTTAACACCAAACCCGCCTAAAAGAAAAACTGCTTCCAGATTGGTCCTGCTGCCAAATGAACAGACCATCCGAAGTTCATTCCAGCCCTTTTTCAGTCCCCCTAAAGCTACTTTTTGAATCCTCTTATCCACATACCAGCCAACCGGCTCTCCGGCAACAGGATTCCCCTGCCAATAAACTTCAGTCTCTTCCGGCCGTTCCAGGGCCAGCCATACCTCCCGGACCTCACACTCCGAGTATATAAAGTAACGCAGTTCAACCTTATGTATTTCTTCGTCCGCCTTCTGCTTTACCCATGGCTGAGGCCACGCCTCCATGCGCAGAGAGTATCCCAGCCGTTTCCGTATTTCATTGTCAATCCTCAGTATTTCCTCTTCTTCCTTCCATTCCTCTCCATCCAACGAATACTCCGGCATATCTAATACGAGTACGTTCGGCTCGGATAGAGACACTCGCGTTCGTTTGCAGTATTGGACTTCCTGATCTCTGTTTTGCCCCTTCTCCACTGCTATCTGCCCCTCTTCTCCGGCTTTTTCTCCTACTGTTTGTCCTTTTTGGCTTACCTTCTCTCCTTTTGTCCGCGTCTCCTGCTCCTCACTAAAAAATGGTCTTAAGTGGATCAATACGCTGTCGTGCTCATAAATTCTTACCTTTGTCTCTGTCCATCCATCAAGTCCTGGCCGCGCTTCCATATCTTCTCCACGACCACTCACAGCATCCAGCCGCCGGCATAACCAACTCCCCCTCATTCGCACGATTATAATCCGTACTCTGGCCGTATCCTTTCCTTTCGGATTCTCTTTGTGCGCTATAAAAAGAAAACGTTCTGTGCCCTCTTCCCGGAGCTGGCAGATCACATCATCAATTCTTCCACACCCCTGCTCGAATAATTCAACCTCTGAAAACTCCTGAAGTTCCCCTAGCAGGCTGCTTCTCATAAACGGAACTGTTTTACACTGCTCCGCCAGCCTCACTCCTTCACTGGAAAGTTTTCCATTCACACAGGCCGGAATTCTCCCACAAAAAACAACAGCGCCTCCCCTGCTGTGAAACTCCTTTAGTGCCTCCAGTGTCGCCCATCGGATCGTCTCCATATTTGGTACAATAACCACACGATAGCTCATTTCCCCCACAGAAAAACCAGCCCCGGCACACCCTCTGTATAATTCCGGAAGCAGCGCCTCCGATATGAAATCAAAATCAAAACTGCCTCCGATCAGCCAGTCCGTCAATTGCAAAAACTGCTCATCCAGTTCCATTACCCGTTCTCCCGTCTTTTCCAGTGTTCCCCAATGCAGCCAGCACGTTTCTATCGGATGAATTACCCCGATTCTTACAACTGCATTCCCCCGGCTCATGACAGACGTAATCCGGGCAAAATAGTCTTCCATCAGCCGATACTCCTGATACCATGGGGACTGGTAAAAAATAGAGGCAGGATAATCCCTTTTTGCTTCCCCTTCCATTGATGTCCAGGAAAGATGAGGTGCCCGCATTGTAACCCCCAGAGCTGCCTGCCAGTCCCCCTGAAGCTTATGCCCCCGAAAATCATAGTCCCAGTTCGTTACCCCGAACAGTTCACTGATCATATCAGATTTTCCATATTGATGAACGATGCTCTGCGCCTGTTTTGCAGTCGTATATTCATGCCGGTCGCAGAGAATGTCGATACCGGGAATTTCAAATGCCGGATAAGCGCGCATCGCCTCCCCCACATACTGGGTCTGGGACGAGAGGAGCGGTTCCTTCATAAGATGACCGGTCAGAGCCAGTCTGTGGTTCTTGCACCACTTACCAATCTGTCCGGCATAACTTTCGGCAAACATCTGACTTGTCAAATCATGATAACAGTACCTGGCCAGGGAAACTCTGTCCTCCCAGTCATAGAACAATTCCGGCAGTGCATCCATCAGGTCAAAATGGTATTTCTCCAAAAACAGCTCTGGAAGTACATCCGTAAATGGAAGAATGACCGTTTCCCGGCTTTCTATCCCCTCCGCCCGCTGCTTCGGTGTAAACTGAGGCTCATCCGTGAATATTCCAGGGATCCTGCAGCCAAATTTATCGCCAAGCTTTAGACGGTATCCCTCATAGGTTATATCAATAAACTGTTTTATTGCTTCCGTATTTAATGTATCCACATACGACTGGCCATTAAACCATGGATTATCGCCTGAGATTTCCAGGTAAGCCCACCACAGAAAGGTCTGCTCTCCCTCCTCCGTCTGCGCCTTATGCAAATTCAAATCCTTCAGCCTTCGATACGATTTTAAATAACCATTCTTTCCTGTTACTTCATATATACTGTAAAATTTTCTTTCTCCACTCCTGACAGGGGCCGCAGAGGAAGTAAAGCCCCTGTTCTCCACAATCTGTCCTTCCCTAAGCGGCTCTGGAGACCAGACCAAAAAACGGCTGCGGTTTGCCTTCTCCTTCGTCACGAGACCTCCTGCAAAACCGGAAGGCCACCGGTCCTCGTCATAAAGCCACGGAATAAGCCCTGTTTCTTCCGCTCGGCTGCACGCATAATCAATTAGATCCATGAATTTTTCGCCTAAATAGGGGATATTAAGCCCCGTTCTGCTGTGAAGAAACGCCCCTCCCATTCCCATCTCCTTAAAAATAGAAAGGCCGAAATCGATGTCTTCCTTCGTCATCTCTGTATTCCACGCCCAAAACGGAAAATCCCTGTATTCCACCGGCGGGTCTGCAAATATCTCTTCTGAAAATTCTTTCTGATTTTCCCGATACACCTTACTACCTCCAACTCATCCCACCGAACCACGTTCAATATACTCCGATGGAGACACGCCCGTTACTGCTCTGAATATTCTGCTGAAATAGAACTGGTCCTTATAGCCCGCCATCATAGCGATATCCTTAATAAACATCTGGGGATTCCTCTCCATGATGCGTTTTGCCTTCTCTATGCGGACTGTGCGCAGATAGATATTAAACGATTGCATCCCATATTTCCGGAATATCATGTTTAAATAGGACTGAGACAGTCCGAATTCCCTGCAAACCGTGGAAACCGTGATATCTTCCGCCATATGCTGGTCAATATAGCACTTTATCGTGTCTAAAAACTGATTAGAATCCAGTTTTACTGCCTCCCTGTCCTCCTTCCAATACCGTATAAAAATACTTTTTAAGCTGTCGAACAGTTCTTCTACACTGCCAGCATAGTAAAATGCATCCTCCATCATCATCTCATCCTCAAATACATCCCCCCGAAAGTTCCTGTACTGCTGAATTTTAAGCGCCAGCTGCCTCACGAACCGCTCCAGACAGAGCTGCGGATAAGCCGCCCTCTCTGTACTCTTTATAAATTCCCACAGCCGTTCTAAGAGCATATCATATTCTTTCTTCTCCAGGAATCGCTCCATACTCCTTAACGCCTCCTTATCATAGAGCTCCTTCCTCTTGTCCATATCCTTTTCGCCTTCCTCCGCAAAAAATCTTTGGTTGACCCCTATGGACAGGCGGCTGTTTAAACTTCTGTATATCTGCTCCATAGCCTTAGGAAGCCAGCTTCTTTCCACGGCCTTCTCCATCATCACCGTAGTCACAAAGTTGCTGTCATTCTTTTTTCTGAATGCCTCCTTCTCAATCATAAGGCTGAATGCCCGATCGTTAAGTGCATTTGCAGGACAGATATAGAGAGCCTCCCTCTCATCACGCCCATACACAAATATCGTATCTTCCAGCTCAGAGAGCATTTCCATTCCATAATTCCCGGTAAAACGCCTTGGAAGCCCATTTTCCCGAATGACAGCCAGATAGTATTCCTCTTCCGGAAAGTACGTTCTGATTTCATCCTCATCGGCCTTTTCTCCCGCCACCACCTGACGTACCAGTACTTTCCGCTGTTCATACATCCTGCCTTTCAACTTTTTAATAATCGGGGCAGCTGATGTTACAAAATTAGCTGGTGTCATTGGTTTTAATACATAATCAGAAACTCCAATCGAAAGAGCCTCTTTTACATATTTAAATTCCTGATAACCGCTTACCAGAAGAATCTGTGCCTCCGGGTTCATTTCCCTGATGGCTTTTACCATAAGAAGGCCATCCATAACCGGCATCTTAACGTCGCTTACCACCAGATCCGGTTCCAGCACCTGGTACTCCGCCAGACCTTCCAGTCCATTTTCCGCCGTTCCCACCACGTTCAAATCAGGACATTTCATTTTTATAATATTGCAGATATACTCCACCGCACTTGGCTCATCGTCCACTACCAATACTCGAAACATCTTCCCCCGCTCCTGCTGATACCGGCACAGCTATAACTACGGTTGTCCCGCTTTCCAGTCCCATAATCTCCAGTTTCACATCATCGCCAAAAAACAGTACGAGACGTGCATAGGTATTAAGCAGCCCCATACCGCCAATTTCCATCTCGATGCTTTCATGACGGTTTAGCAGACTATCCCTCATTCGTATCATCTGCTGTTCCAACTGTTCCACCGTCTCTTTTTTTATCCCTTCTCCGTTATCAGTAAATACCGCAATCCAGTGCTCTCCCGACTCTGTAAGCTTTATGGTAACAGTTATCTTCATCACGTCATTTTTCCCGTTAAACCCATGCTTAATGGAATTTTCTACAATTTGTTGAAACGCTATTTTAGGTACCAGCTGGCTGCCAAGCCTCTCATCCACCTCGATAAGATATTCCAGCTTATGCTGATACCGAAGCTTCATCAGATACAGATACTGCTTCAAATAGATTAACTCCTCCGCTATCGTGGCATAACGTATCTTATTGCCAGTGGCATAGCGAAGCATACCGGACAAACTTCCACAAATTTCACAGATGGTTTCGTCCCCCAGCATCAGTCCCCTCGAAGAGATAACGTTCAGTACATTATGAAAAAAATGAGGATTAATCTGAGCCTGCAGAAGGTCGTATCTTGCCTGAAGCTGCAGATAGGATAAGTTCTTCTCCTGAATCAGGGATTCTTTCAGTCTCCGTAAAATCCTTTCATATGTATTAGTAAGAGCCGTAATCTCATCCATGCTGTTCTCTATATGGATCGCTTCCCCCATATTCTCTGTATTAGTCTGCTCCATCTGCCTGCGCAGCTCATTAATCGGCCGCGCAAGATTCTGTGATATACGGACAATAAACAAGATAGACAGTGACACGAAAAGAAGCAGAATCCAGAATGCCATCCACAGCGGACCGGACATCTTCTGTGTAATGACACGTCTGTCCTCCGCCAGCAAAATTGTAACTCCTGTAAGTTCAGAGTAGACACTGGACACGATCTCATTGCGGCCCGTCACAGGATTCTTTCTATCCGTTACCGTGTGCTTCTCACTCTTACCCAGCCCCTCATAGTACTGCATCATCTCTTCGTTTTCAAGTCCATATAGGGCGCCGCCCCCATCGTATACAGCGGCTACCCGAATATTGTCATCAAAAATCTCAAAGATGCGTTTCAGCGAATCTTCTGTCTTCTGTACCTCTAAATATCCCATATTGCTGCCTAAAATCTCCCGGATGACCCCATATATGACAGGTGAGGTCTTCATTCCCCAGGGATCCTCATGAGGCAGAACCAGTCCGGTCCTTCCTTTCTTACCCGTAGCGCCTGTTATCCATACCTCCTGTTCCTCCGGAATCATATTTTTGATCTTTCGTTCATCAAAATCATAGCTTGCAAATATGTCGCCACGATTATTATAAATTAAAACCCTGTAAAAATTTTTCACAATATGGTAGGTGTTCAGTCTGATCATAATCTTCTTTTTCGCTTCTACCCGATAATCGCTGTCCTCATAAATGGTAGCCAGAATTTTTAAATTATCCAGAATCACAGGGTCAGAAAGAAGAGACTCCGTCATCTCCTGCATGGATCGGTATTCCATCTCCAATTGCTGCATCATCTGTCCTGACAGGGTCTGTAAGTAAGAATACTCCTGCTCCGCGTACCGTTTTCGGGAGGAATTATAATACAGCACAATTATAATCACCACAGATATAAAAAGAAGAAGTACATAATTCAACAGAATTTTTCGCTGAAACCTCATACCATTCCCCACCTTTTCCGGGCGTAGCTGACCTTAGGCCTCAACCTAGCCTTTGACCGCCCCCGCCGTCATACCATCAACAATTCTATCATTCAGTATAAAGAAAATTATGAGCATAGGCAAGACAATCAGTATCACATCCGCAAATAATAAATTGTAAGAACTGGAAAATTGCCCCATAAAACTGTATAGTGTCAGCTGAAGCGTTACATTCTTTGTTCCTGGAAGAAAATACAGCGGATTCATAAAATCATTAAAAACGGAAACCATATTGAGAATCGTAACTGTGGCACTCACTGGTTTTAGCAGTGGAAATACAACCGTCCAGAACATCTTCCATTGGGAGCATCCATCGATATATCCGGCATCCTCCAGTTCAATGGGAATTGATGCCATAAATCCCCGATACAGCATGACAGTAAACGGAGTATGAAGCGCCACCTCGATAAGAATCATCCCCACCATAGTTTTGTAAAGGCCTACACTTTGCAGTACCCAGATCGTAGGCATAATGGCTGGCGGCACCATAAGGCCAACCAGAATTACAGCGTTTGCGGCTGTAATTTTTCTGTCGCTGCGCCTCTGCAGCACATATCCGGCCATAGATGAAAATACAACCAGCAGCAGAATGGAAAAGAACGCCAGAATAAAGCTATTCTTATACGCCCGCAGCAACATATAGTTCTGCTCCTTTATGACGTCAAGAAAGTTTTCAAAATGCACGCTTTCCGGTAGTGAAAGCCTCAACTGGTTAGCCGATTTTCTGTCTTTTAAAGAATTAACGAGCATAAATAAAAAAGGAATAACAAATATAATAAACCCCGATACAACACCGACTGCAGTCGCTGCAAAACACCGTATATTTTTCTTCTTCATTTTAACTGCCCTCCTATTCTTCACGGCTGATCAGAAACTTCTGCAGAGGATAAGCAATGAGTCCAATTACTACCAGCATAATAACGTTTCCTGCTGTAGAGAGGCCGTAATATCCCGCGGCGAACTGTTTATATACAGAAAGTGCGATTACTTCGGTTGCAGTCCCCGGCCCTCCCTCTGTCATGGCTTTAATTAAGTCAAATGTTTTCATACCTGTCACCAGCGCCAGGATAATAACAGAATTCATTGCCGGCCGGCATAATGGCATTGTGATATAACGCAGAAGCTGAATCCCTCTCGCTCCATCCACCTCCGCCGCCTCATAATAAATCCTGTCTATGGCCTGGATTCCAGAAATAAAGATGACGGTTGCGACTCCCAGTCCCTTCCATACATCTGTACCTATAACAGAAAATAATGCAATATCCGGGTTTCCAAGCCAGTTAATCCCTTGTCCTCCAAAAAATATAATAACTTTATTAAACAATCCCCGGGATGGATGCATCAATGCCGCAAATGTAATTCCTACAGCAACAGAACTGACCAGATGAGGAAAAAACACCATTGACCTCAGGGTTCTTTTTAAGCGGATATTCCCGGTTAGATATACGGCCAGAAAAAAGCCCAGCACGACTTTTATGGCACAAGTGGAAAACGCGTAGAGAAACGTGTTAATCATGCTGCGGCTGAGCGCTTTATCTTTAAAAAACATTTTAAAATTTTCCAGTCCTACAAAGGTGACATTCGTAAAGCTCCAGACTGTCAGACTAAAATAAAGGGAGATAATAAGTGGTAATATGAAAAGTCCGATAAAAACCACCAACGTAGGCGCTAAAAACCATCCGGAATATCTTTTTTTCTGTTTCAATACTCTCACCTGCTTTCACAAAAGAGGATGTTTCCACATCCTCTTTTATTTTCAATCACTTATTTCCAATCGAGTCCAAGTTGAAGTGCCTGGAGCTTACAGTCCTCGTCATAATCTGAAGCGGCCTCTTTTCCAGTAGTAAGACCAGATATCAGCGACTGCGTAATAGTAGAACAATTCGCACCTTTCACTGCTGTCTCAAATTCCATGGCAACTTTTGTTTTATTATGATCAAAGTAAACCTGCATATCATTTTTTACTGCATCATAAGAGTTATCCGGAAGGGAGTACCCCTTAATACAGTACGGACCATCGGGAAGAATTGCTCCCGCATATGCATTCAGTGCTTCGTCTGAAATATAGAACTCCATAAACCGAAGTATGTCGTCCTTCTTATCAGAATTGATATTCCCATAAAGGGAATTGGGCATCCAAACGGTCAGACCATGATCATCCGCCTTATCTCCTGGAACCCCAAATACACCTATCTTATTAACCGTGTCTTCTCCATATAAAGAATAAATATTGGACAGAGCCTGCGTCAAACTGATCCAATGAGCCCCTTCTCCGTTAGCCAGCATATCGCAGGCTTCATCATATGTAGTTGCCGTATGTCCTTCCTGAAGATATCCCCACACATCTTCATACTTCTCCCAGCTTCTTATAGCTGCCGGATCTGAAACATATTTTGCATTTCCTTTTTCAAACTCCGCTACAAAATTCGGATTGGCTGACACCAGGTTGTAGTGGTCACCTAAAAACAGCACCTGTGTCATGGATTTTTTTGCCGTAGAGCTAATATAGGCGGTATACCCCGCTGCTTTTATCTTTTCACAGTTAGATAAGAATTCATCCCACGTGTCAGGGATCTTCAATCCCAATTCTTCATAGATGGGCTTATAATACATAACTGCACCTGCCTGCGTAGATGCAAATGGAACACCATAGACAGCCCCGTTCACAGTAACAGAATTCTTATAGGTCTCATCATACTTTTCTACAAAAGGCTGGTTGGTTAAGTCAATAAAGTACTCAGAAGGATTTAATGCGTCCAGCAGAGAACCCGAGTTATATACCAGCAGGTCCGTCATTTCTCCGGATGCAAGTCTCGTCTTAAGCACGCTGTCATCTACCTTGTACTCGATCTCAATCGTAATTCCAAGCTTTTCCTTCGCCAGATCGCACACAGCCTGAAGTCCGTCCAAAGATACGTTGTTGTCAATCAAAAGAGATAATGTCACGTCTTTCTTTTCCGCTTGTGTGGTTTCCTCTTCTTTTGCAGTTTCCTCTGCTTTCGTGGTCTCTTCTGCTTTTGTAGTTCCTTCTGCGCTTGTCTCCACAGCTGTTGTCTGGTTTGCAGAGCCGGAACATCCGGAAAGAGAAGATACTGCTGTCAGTGCAGCCAGTGTCCATGCTAAGATGTGTCTGTTTTTTCTCATAAAATACCCTCCTTCAATACTGATTACCATCGTCTGTTTACAGAAGCCTGTTAAAGTATTCTTATTATAGCATACCGGCCTTAACATACGACATGGACAATCCGCCAGAGTTGAATGCAGAAACTCATCTCTTCTCTTTGGAAACGCATTGTATTGGCAGCAGAATTAAAAAAAGCGGATTTCCATATCTTAGAAATCCGCTTCCGCATTAATTTTTGTGCACTGTCGAATCTGTATCTGCTACCGGAAAATAAACCGTATACATCTCTCTGCCAATATTTTTCAAAGGCTTGAAACAGAAATTCCGTTCTTGCCCTACCGTCCTGTAATCCTCCTTCCTGTGCTCCCACTCCCACTCATGGGAAGAAGTCAGGATTGACTGTGGATTGTCCTTATCTCCGTGAAGCTGGACTTCATCGGTAAAGCCAGCTCTCTCCAGCCGTCTGTCCTCCGGTTGCGAAGCTTCCCCGCCTGTTTACAGCCAGTTCTCAGTAGTTCTCCACTACTTTTCTGTATTGCTCCTCTCCTGTCATTTCATAGGCTCTGGCACATCCATGAATCTCCGGTATTGTCGCATTGGCGTCATAAAGGTAAACTATGCAGCTGGATGAAAAAAACGGGGCTGTGAAAAAATGGAGTTGCTCTGACTCCATTTTCCCAGCCCCCTTTATTTTTCGAAACATACAGGAAAAAAGTAGTAAAGAGCGCATACTTCCCCTTACCCCAGCAAACATGCGCTTTCTCCTCTTTAAGCCACTTT
>NZ_QJKD01000023.1 GCF_003201875.1 Hungatella effluvii | reverse complement strand
GCTATAAAAAGCTGAAAGATGAGAACAAACAGGCTTGTGACCTAATGCTTCTGTATAGTGAAGATCTGCGTCTGGCACACCGCATGAAAGAGTGGTTTTATGATATCTGCCAGATGAAGGCCTACCGTCAGCAGCAGCGGGAAATCGATGACTGGGTTGCAAATGCCTTGAACTGCGGAATCGAGGAGTTTGAAGACTGTGCCAGGACCTACAGAACCTGGCGGAAAGAAATCCTGAATGCCTTTAAATACGAGCTGACTAATTCAAGCGTTTCTGGCCCCGGATACTCCACTGTACATCATAGAATAAAATGGTCGGTAATGCGTAGGCTTATTTGGCATACCCAAAATCAGTAAAACCTGGAACCGTACATAAAAATTGCCTTTATCAAAGAGATTGGGCGGGATTTCACAAATCCCACCCCAACTATTGACAAAGAGCCGACTTAAAAGAGGCCTTGCACTTTATACAAGTACAAGACCCCTTTGGCAATTAGAATTTCATATCGAAATTAAAACTGATTATTTGTGATATTCGCAAGTATAGCCCTTGCTATCTTTGTCTGCTTTTGTTCCGCACTTCTCTTCATTATAACCTCTGATATGTCCATCTTTATCTGTACAGATATACATATCGTCTGTATCCTTTAAGTTCTTCTTATTCTTCATAATAGAACCGGAAGTGTTAACAACATATGTGTCTTCTTTTCCAACAACAGTAGCCGGATCTTCAACTAATGCACCCTTTGACATAGAATATACCTGATATCTCATATCGGAATCAGCTTTAATTCTAAGACCATTTACATAAAGAGTATCCTTAGTCTCGTTCAGGCCACGGCCCTTACTGGAACCACTCTTACCAAAGGAGAATGCATATACATCACCATCAATATCAATGTTCTGATTTCCAGTCTTCATAGAACCATCGCTACCTGCACCGAAGTAATATACGTAAACATCTACAGAATCGGTATCATCACTAATTCCATATTTAACATCTTCGTTTTCATAATTCTTAACTTCTAATGTGCCAGCTTTTAATGCATCAACCTTATCAGCATCACCAATACCGTTAGATCCAACAATCTTGGTATTGCTTGTCATAGCTAATGCCTGAACACCGCTGAGCATTTCGCCCTTAGCGTTAAATGCATACTTTTTACTGTTGATAGTCTTAATTTCTGATTTTACAAGATCGCCATCATTTTCAGCATAGAACCACTTGGATGCATCATCAGCATTATCATCTGGATTAACATCTTCCTGAGGAACTACATTAAACCAGCCTTTAGCTCTCCAGCCCTGTTCTGGTAAGTTGAAGTAATTGTAGCTGCTGATAGAAGCTTCTGTGTTAGAAGCTTTCGGCATTGCCCACTCAGATACCATCTTACCATTTTTATCAAAGCTATACTTTAAGCCGTTGATTGTTTTGCTCTTTAATTCAGAACCATCATCTTTTCCTACTACCTTTTTACCATTGGTATCAAAATAGAAGTAGTAATTCTGATCCGGATCATCCTGGCTGTCATCTACGACAGAAATCTGAGCCCAGCCATTAGCCTGTGCGCCATCGTTTTCATCACCACAGAAATAAGTTCCGTTTGTCCAAGCATCATCACCTGTCTGACGTTCAGATTCTGTGTTAATCCATCCGTAAAGCATCTTGCCTTCACTGTCAAAGGTATACTTCTTACCATTGATATTCTTGAAAGAAGTTTTTCCACTTGTAGGAGCCTTGTATGCTTTACCATTTGCCTGGAAATAATACCAGAAGTAATCTGGATCATCATCGCCATAGCTGTCTTCGTTCTCTACCTGAATCCACTGATTTACTACCATAGCGCCGTTAGCATCTACATAGTAGGTATTATCATCATCTTCAATGATAGTGTCAGTAGCCATCTCTCCATCGCTGTTTAAATAAAACCATGTGTTACCTGATTTCTGCCACTGATCACTTACCTGATAGCCATCTTTGTCATAATAAACCCATGTACCATTCTCTTCCTGCCATCCAGCAGCTGCGAAGGAAGTCATGGAGGCACCGATAGCTAACAGAGCTGCTGCAGATAATACTGCAACTAATTTTGTCTGCTTTCTCATAATTAATGCACTCTCCTTTTTCTTTTTGAAATACTTTTTGAAATTCCTAATTGCATTACGAGGTAATTATACTTCCTATAAGGGAAATTATCAATACTTTTTTTCACTTTTTTTGCATAATTTTCAAAAAGTAATAAATATTCACAATTCCACCAGGAAAATATCATTTCCTCCATCACACTGACAGTATAATATAATTTTTTCAAAAATGCTATAACTTTTCTCTGTGCATTTTCTTACGTAATCTTTACGAAAAACGAGCCTCCGCGGCATATTGTACTCCCATTAGTACAATCCGGCCATATTTTAATTTATCCACCTGGTTCTCTTAATTTACTTCATGTATTTAACTGCTTCACATAATACGACATACTGTTGAAATCTTAATAGTATGATCTCTAATATTATATTGCCAATATACATATCTGTATTATTATGGTAATGGTCTTTCATGGTATGCTTCAATTATTAATAATGCTATAATGCTATTAGTGGCAGGAGCTTAATAATAGAGGCTGCGAATATCTGGTTAGACATACTTTTAGGATTTTGCTTTTTATGCTTTTGTGCTTTTATGCTTTTACTACTTTTGCTGTTTTTACTACTTTTACTTTTTTTACTACTTTTACTACCTTTACTGTTTTTACTACCTTTACTGTTTTTTCTACCTTTACTGCTTTTTCTACATCATAGTTACTTTTATCGTAACCCGCGCGCTTTCTTCCCCATATTTATTTTCATCTTCCCCCCACTCTCCTATTTTATATCTATCCCTCCACATACTTCACAAATTATTTCATCAGATCGATCAGATTATCAATGCCATACTACTTAACAAATAGATTCACCTAACTTTAAATCTCCGCCAACTACAAACTTCCTTCCTACGCATCTGCTTGATAATAATACTAAACTTACCTATATATAATACTTGTCAAAATTCCACTTCATTTACCAATACACCTTTCTAAGTCGTGCGCCACTTCAAAATCCTCTCTTCCGTATCCCCTTCCCTTCTCTTCCCTCCCCACTTCCTCCACAAACTCCAACCTTGCATTTCCACACAATTATGCTATAATGTTCACATATACTAATATATCTATATTTTTGAACGCCAAACATCTTCTTTTTACAATATGCATTTCCCTAAAATACGATCATCAACCACGGAGGTATCTATCATGAATCGTAATGTAATCATCTGTCGTTCTATCCTTGAGAACCCGGCGATCACGCAGAGAGAGTTGGCTCAGGCACTGGATGTCTCTCTCGGAACGGCCAATAATCTTGTAAAAGAATGTATTTCGGAACATCTCATCACCCTGGCCGGTGCGGGAGGTGCATATGAGCTGCTCCCGGCCGGACTGGAGCTTCTGAAACAGTATAAGGTTGACGGGGCCCTGATTATCGCCGCCGGTTTTGGATCCCGCTTTGTCCCTCTGACCTTCGAAATGCCGAAAGGCCTGCTGGAAGTCTTTGGAGAGCGAATGATCGAGCGGCAGATTCGCCAGCTCCATGAGGTCGGCGTACAGAATATCACGATTGTCGTGGGATATTTGAAAGAGAAATTTGAATACCTGATTGATAAATATGATGTGAAGCTTCTATATAATCCTGAATATTCTTCTAAAAATACACTGACTACCATTTACCGCGCCAGGGAGATCCTGAGGGGAAGAAATATGTATGTGCTCTCTTCCGACAACTGGATGCGGCATAACATGTACCACGCCTATGAGGGCGGCGCCTGGTACTCTTCTGCTTTTATGGAAGGGGAAACTTCGGAGTGGTGCCTCGATTACAATAAGAAAGGCAGAATCGGGAGCGTTTCGGTTGGCGGCATCGATCAATGGGTTATGTATGGACCCGCTTATTTCTCAAAAGAATTTTCGGAGAAGTTTCTTCCGGTTCTTGAGGCCTACTATGAACTTCCAGGGACGGAACAGTTTTACTGGGAAAATGTCTATATGGACATGCTTTCGGGTGAGGCGGAAAAACGCCTTCCAAATCTGGAGGAGGCTCACGGCGACATTGATATGTACATAAACCGGAGACCTGAGGATGAGGTGTACGAATTTGAAAATCTGGAGGAGCTTCGGAGATTTGATATCAAATATCAGCGTCACTCTGACAATGAAGCCATGGAACTGGTCGCCCGGGTTTTTAAAGTACCGGAATCGGAAATTACGGAAATCAGATGCTTAAAATCGGGTATGACAAATAAATCGTTTCTATTTAAAGTAAAGGAACGCCACTATATCTGCAGAATTCCTGGGCCGGGAACCGAGCTTCTTATTAACCGCAGACAGGAAAAGGCAGTATATGATGTGGTAGCCGGACTCGGTATTACGGAGAAGATCATTTATTTTGACGGGGATACCGGATATAAGATCGCGGAGTATTACGATGGCGCAAATAATGCGGATCCGCGCAATTGGGAACAGATGGAGAAATGTATGGCAGTTGTACGCCGCCTTCATAATTCCGGCCTTACGGTTGAACACTCTTTTGATATGAGAGAGCGGATAGATTTTTATGAAGACCTTTGCAGAAGACATGGGGACATTCCATTTGAGGATTATGGGAAGGTACATGGCTGGATGACGGAATTAATGGACCGCCTGGATTCCATGGGACGCCGGAAGGTCCTCTCTCATCTCGATGACAACGGCGATAATTTCCTGATGCTGGAGGACGGCGGGGTCCGGCTCATCGACTGGGAATACGCCGGTATGTGCGACCCGCTGGTGGATGTAGCCATGTGCGCGATCTATTCCTATTATACAGATGAGGAGACAGAACGTCTGATCCGGGTATATCTGGAGCGGGAACCGTCGCTGGATGAGCGATACTCTGTCTACGCTCATATGGCGCTTGGCGGATTTTTGTGGAGTCTCTGGGCCGTGTATAAGGCATCTTTGGGGGAAGAATTCGGTGAATATACGATCATAATGTACCGGTATGCAAAGCATTTTTATAAAAAATGCAGGGATATTGGATGAGTTTTGGAAATTTGTCCACAAATCGTAATAATTTTTTTATGCATTATGAGGCCTCCTGTGATATAATGAATTCATATGTAATGTCGTATCTTGTAAGAATAGGAGGAGATTAGGATGAGATGTGGGAAAACTATGACTGCGTTACTCCTGGCCGGACTCGTGGGAAGCGCGACTTTAATACCGGCTGGTACCGCGTGGGCCGCGGCAGGATGGCAGCAGGAAGGCTCACAGTGGAAATATATGGACGCAGACGGGTCTGTACATAAAGGATGGGCAAAAAGTACTGACGGTACTTATTATTATATGGATCTCTCGACCGGTTACATGGTGACGGGTTGGAAACAGATTAATAATAACTGGTATTATTTCCGTTCCAACGGAGCCATGGCAACGAAATGGGTGGAAGACGGCGGGAAGTATTACTACCTGATGGATGACACCGGTGTTCTCGTGAAGGGCTGGCTGAGAATCGGCGATGATTTTTACTATATGAAGGGCGACGGCACCATGTCTACCGGATGGCGTGAGATGGATGGCGGCTGGTTCTATTTTAAGGAAAACGGCAAGTGCACGCTGGGATGGGGACAGATCGGTAACGACTGGTTCTATTTTGGAAGCGATGGCAAGATGCTGACCGGTTGGCAGCAGATCGGCGGAGAGTATTACTATCTGAACTCAGACAGCAAGAGCGTTCTCGGCAAGATGATGACGGGCTGGCTCAGCGATGGGACGAATAAGTACTATATGGATACTTCGAGCGGTAAGATGGCTCACGGCTGGAAGGAACTTGAAGGCTCCTGGTACTATTTTAATGATGCAGGCCATATGATGACAGGCTGGATTCAGCTTTCCGGTGTCTATTATTACCTCGATCCTTCTACCGGAAAGATGGCGGCTAATACGACTTTGACAATTGATGGAGTCAGCTATACATTTGCTTCCAATGGCGCTTACCAGAACAGCAATTCCAACGCACCCAGTACAGGCGGCAATGTATCGGCGCCGGGCAGCGGAACGAATAATACGAACGCTCCTGGTTCCAGTAACAACACCAATACCAATACTTCCGGCGGCCCCGGCGGATCTTCCACGGGGAATGGTAATTTAAGCAGTGCACCGGGCAGCAATAACAATACACCAGGCGGCAGCAGCTCACCGGGAGGCAGCAATGCTCCAGGAGGCTCTTCCTCCAACAACGGTGTTTACCAGCTGGCACCGGGACTGACAAACGGACCTGGCTGATATATGATTCAGTAAAACTGCCGTAAAAAGCAGTATTTGATCCGTGCGGCAGCGCTGTTTGAATGACGAACACGGCCATTCGGTTCGCTGCCCGTAAAATTTAGTTAAATAAGCCGCGGCAGTCGCCAAATGCTCATACAAGCATAACACTTGGCTCGTTACCCGCGGAAATAAAGGTTTTGTGTGGGTATCTGCACTTCGGCGCGGATACCCATTGTAGTTTTATCGGAACAACTGACTGCAAGGATGAGGAGGCTGACACTTTGAAGCACAGAAGAATTACTGGAAGAATTACGGCGGCAGCGCTCAGCGCCGTCATGGGCTGTTCAGGAGCATTCCTGTACTCCGCCCCGCCCGCCTACGCTGCGGGCTATGAACGGGTAAACGGGTATTATCAGATGCTGGATGGAACCGTGATCGACGGCGTCGTGGCAAGAGGAATCGACGTATCCCGGTGGCAGGGCAATATTGACTGGAATACAGTAGCTGCTGACGATGTGGAATTCGTCATGCTGGGTACCCGGTCAAAAGGGGCGGTAGACCCCTATTTCCACAAAAATGTTAAGGAGGCTTCCGATGCCGGAGTACGGGTCGGCGCCTACATTTATTCACTGGCAACCACACCGCAGATGGCTGTGGAGGAGGCGGATTTCGTCCTCGATCTGGTAAAGGATTATCCGATTTCATTTCCAATCGCGTTTGACGCGGAAGACAGCTCCACACTTGGTTCTCTTCCGCCGGCACAGGTCACGGAGATCATCAACGCCTTCTGCGAACGGGTGGAGGCGGCCGGATATTATCCCATGGTCTATGCCAACGACTACTGGCTGGCCAATAAGATCGATATGAAAAACATGCACTACGACGTGTGGGTGGCCCGCTATGAGGTAAAACATAACTTCTCCGATCCAATCATGTGGCAGGCCACCAGCACCGGTTCCATCGAGGGAATCAGCGGTAATGTTGATATCAATTTCCTCTACAAGGACTTAACTCCCTATCTCCCGGGGAATCTCTGGAGGACCATCGGGGACAAGACGTATTATTACCAGAACTATCAGATGCAGAAGGACGCCTGGATCAATGACGGAACCGGCTGGTTCTATATGAACGGCGAGGGTCTTGCTTCTACTGGGTGGCTGGAGAAGCTGGGACTTAACTATTATCTCGACGAAACGACCGGACGCATGGTGACCGGTTGGAAACAGCTTTCCGATAATTGGTATTTCTTCAATGCCAGTGGTGCGATGAGCACCGGTTGGCTGGATGATAACGGCTCACGTTATTTCTTAAACAACGACGGTACCATGAAGACGGGATGGCTTCAGCAGATGAATCAGTATTATTATCTCGATGAGGCTTCTGGAAAGATGGCTACCGGATGGAAGCAGCTGGCCGGAAAATGGTATTTCCTTCAGGATACAGGTATTATGGCTACCGGATGGCTGGATCAGAATGGAACGAAGTATTTCTTAAACAGCGACGGCTCTATGGTGACCGGCTGGCATACGGAAGGGGATAAAAAATACTTCCTGACTGACAGCGGCGCGGCGGCTACCGGATGGCGGCAGCTGGACGGTACATGGTACTATTTCAATCAGGGCGGCGATATGGCCCGCGGATGGATCAATCCGGACGGAAACTGGTACTACTTAAACCAGGACGGCAGAATGCAGACCGGCTGGCTGGAGGACGGCGGCGCGAAGTACTACTTGAGCACCTCTTCCGGAAAGATGACCGTCGGTTGGCGCGAGGTTGACGGCGCTTGGTACTATTTCAACGGCAGCGGCGCCATGGTCACGGGTCTCACGGAGATCAACGGGCAGCTCTACTACTTAAATCCTGCTGACGGCAAGATGGCGTCTTCCACTACCCTAGATTTTGACGGTATCGATTATACCGTCGACGCAAACGGCGTCTGCACTAAGGTAGAGGAACCGGTGGAAGGTGCTGCACAGGATGGACAGAACACCGGCAGTGCAACACAGGACGGACAGAATGCTGGCAATGCACCACAGAATGGACAGAGTGCCGGCAATGCAACACAGGAATCCCCGGCTGACAGCAGTCAGACAACTTCTCCAACGAAAGAGATCGGGCCTGGAATTAAATAAGTAAGACATTGAAAAGCAGCTTCGGCTGCAAAAAAGGAACCGCCTCCCTGTTAATCAGACAGGAGGCGGTTCCTTTTTTCAATTTTCCCTTATACTTCAAAAATCAAATCTCCATAGCTTGGCATCGGCCATAATTCCTTATCGACCATCATCTCAAGCTTATCCGCCGGGGCGCGGAGCGCTTCCATAGCAGGGACTACGATATCGTGGTAGGCATTGGCCTGTTCCTTATTGTTTTCGATGATACCGCATTTCTCCGTTACATCGATCAGATTTGCCAACGCTACCTTCATATCAGAAAGATAGGCGGAGGTCTCTGTCAGAAGTTCGGCCTGGACGCTCACATCGGCATCCGGGCAGGCGGTCTGTACTTTACTTAAGGAATCGGCCAGCATGGTCGCATATTTGACGGCCGCCGGGATAATCTGCTTACCGGCCATATCGATCATGGTTCTGGCCTCGATGTTGATTGCCTTGCTGTATGCCTCATATTCGATCTCAACACGGGATTCCAGTTCGGCTTTCGTAAATACGTTGAATGCTTCAAACATCCGGACAGACGCTTCTGTGGTAAGGGCCGGGATCGCTTCCACCATGGATTTAATGTTCGGAAGGCCTCTCATCTCGGCCTCCTCTACCCATGCGTCCGCATAGCCATTTCCATTGAAGATGATTCTTCTATGGGCTGCCAGCTGCTCTTTGATCATATCATGTACCGCGGTATCGAAATCCTCCGCCTTTTCCAGTATGTCGGCCGCTTCCTTAAACGCTTCCGCCGCAATAGTGTTTAATACCACATTCGGGGAAGAAATGGAATCGGAGGAGCCTACCATACGGAACTCGAATTTGTTGCCCGTAAAGGCGAACGGGGAGGTTCTGTTTCTGTCGGTCGCATCCTTGAATAAATCAGGCAGTGTCTTGACTCCCGTCTTTAAAGTGCCTCCCACCTTGGAATGGGTGGCCTCGCCGGTGCTGCAAAGCTGATCGACCACGTCCTCCAGCTGTTCGCCAATGAACACGGAAATAATAGCGGGCGGCGCCTCGTTGGCGCCGAGTCTGTGATCATTTCCGACGTCTGCCGCAGATTCACGAAGCAGATCGGCGTGGCGGTCAACGGCCTTTAAGATACAGGACAGCACCAGAAGGAACTGAATGTTCTCATGAGGGGTCTCACCTGGATTTAACAGGTTGATTCCGTCTTCTGTGGTCAGGGACCAGTTGTTATGTTTTCCGGAACCGTTGACTCCTGCAAATGGTTTTTCGTGAAGCAGGCAGTTTAAGCCGTGACGGCCGGCCACCTTCTTTAAGGTTTCCATTACCATCTGGTTATGATCTACGGCCACATTGACCTGCTCGTAGATCGGCGCCAGTTCATGCTGAGCCGGCGCAACCTCATTATGCTGGGTCTTGGCCGGAACGCCTAAGCGCCAGAGTTCTTCGTTAACTTCCTTCATATATGCCGCGACACGCTCCCGGATGGCTCCGAAATAATGATCTTCCAGCTCCTGTCCCTTGGGAGGCATGGCGCCGAATAAGGTGCGGCCTGCATAAATCAAGTCTTTTCTCTGTAAATATTTTTCACGGTCAACCAGGAAATACTCCTGCTCCGCCCCTACGGACGGGACCACACGTTTGGAAGTGGTGTTGCCGAATAATCGTAAAATTCTCAGTGCCTGCTCGTCAACAGCCTCCATGGATTTTAAAAGAGGTGTCTTCTTATCCAGGGCTTCTCCTGTATAGGAGCAGAATGCGGTGGGAATGCAAAGGGTTACGCCGATGGCGTCTTCTCTTAAAAATGCCGGTGAAGTACAATCCCATGCAGTATAGCCTCTCGCCTCAAAGGTGGCTCTCAAACCGCCTGATGGGAAGGAGGAAGCGTCCGGTTCGCCCTTGATCAGCTCTTTTCCGGAGAACTCCATGATGACTTTTCCCTCGGAGGTCGGTGCTGAAATGAAGGAGTCATGCTTTTCGGCTGTGATACCGGTCAGCGGCTGGAACCAATGGGTATAATGGGTTGCGCCTCTCTCAATTGCCCAGTCCTTCATCGCATGTGCAACAACATCAGCGATGGACGGGTCCAGTTCCGCTCCGTCTTCGATCGTTTTCTTTAATTTCTTGAAAACGGATTTCGGCAAGCGCTCTCTCATGACGGTTTCGTTAAATACGTTTTTACCGAATATTTCGGCAACATTTACTACTTCGCTCATAAATTTTCCATCCTCTCATTTGGTCTGTAATTTAGACTTCTCGAGTCTCCTCTTTTTTTCCTGGTTATGCGCGCAATCATCTGTGACAGATTAAGTCCCTCATTCCGGACTCTCGCTCCGGCGCAGAGTGCGCCTCCCCCGGAGGGTTCTGGTTTTATAGGGCGAACGTTCCTATGATACCAGAAATGGCGCCCTCCTGTTGTCAGGAGAACGCCATCGTTCCTTAATTAAAATAAACCATTTTTCTCAAAAATGCAAGTATTTTTTTTAATAATTGCATTTCAGGATCCAGGATTATTCAAACTTAAGCTTTTCCCACGGAACCGAATAATTCCATCTTCTCTTTGACGGTTGCCTTGATTGCTTCCGTTCCTGGTGCGAGAAGTTTACGCGGGTCAAAACCCTTGCCTGCTAAATCCTTGCCTGCTTCGATGTATTTACGGGTAGCGTCAGCAAAGGACAGCTGGCACTCTGTGTTTACGTTGATCTTGGCTACGCCGAGGCTGATCGCTTTCTTGATCTGATCCTCAGGAATGCCTGTACCACCGTGAAGTACTAACGGCATATCGCCTACTTTGTCTTTTACAGCAGCCAGAGTCTCAAAGCTTAATCCAGCCCAGTTCTCCGGATACTTGCCATGGATGTTGCCGATACCGGCAGCCAGCATGGTTACGCCCAAATCTGCAATCTGCTTGCACTCGTTCGGATCTGCACACTCGCCCATTCCAACTACGCCGTCTTCCTCGCCGCCGATGGAGCCGACTTCTGCCTCTAAGGAGATGCCTTTCTCTGCACATACTGCTACGAGCTCTTTCGTCTTCTCAACGTTCTCTTCGATCGGATAGTGAGAGCCATCGAACATGATGGAGGAGAATCCTGCCTCGATACATTTATAGCAGCCTTCGTAGCTGCCGTGATCCAGATGTAAAGCTACCGGAACTGTAATGTTCAGTTCACCGATCATAGCCTTTACCATCGCTGATACTGTCTTGTAACCTGTCATGTATTTACCAGCACCCTCGGATACGCCAAGGATGACCGGGGAATTCAGTTCTTCTGCTGTCAGTAAGACCGCTTTGGTCCACTCAAGGTTGTTGATGTTGAACTGGCCAACAGCATACTTTCCGTCTCTTGCTTTTTCAAGCATTTCTTTTGCTGAAACTAACATATCACAAACCTCCAATTCGATTTATATTTATTTCATTTCTACATCATTATATACCATTTCGCAGCATTTGCAAAGATAAATATTTTTGAATTGTGATTTTTATAACAATCTTACATATTTTCTTACATATCGCCTTTTCCAACCATCATCTTTTCGATTATACCGAAAGAATCCCAGCTACCGTGGCCTGCATCTGATCGATGCCGCACTCCGCGGTATGGCGCACAGGCGCTGTGCGGATCTCCTCTACGGCCTGCGGAATGGCAACGCCTGACAGCTCCGCCAGACGGTCCACAATGGCGAATTCATCTTCCTCCGGCCGAACGCCGTCGATGGCCTCCAGAACGCTTCCTGAGAACTTATACGGGCTGGCTGTGGACGCGATAACGGTTTTGGCAGGATCCTTTGTCTCTTCTTTATAATGGTTGTATACAGACGCAGCGACACCTGTGTGGGTATCAATTAAGTACCCGGTGTCTTCAAAGATCTTTTTAATCGTGGCACGGTTCTCTTCTTCCGACGCAAAACCTCCAAGGAAATCTTTCATGAACCCGCGCATCTCTTCCGTCACCGTGTAGCTTCCCTTCTCGCTCAATTCCTTCATCAGGGCTGCATTGGCCTTAGCATCGCTGCCGGCGCTTAAATAGATGAGGCGCTCTAAGTTGCTGGAAATGAGAATATCCATGGATGGGGAGGTCGTCAGGATGAAATCGCGGTTCCTGTCGTATGTACCCGTGCGGAAAAAGTCATACAGGACCTTATTCTCATTGGAAGCACAGATCAGGGTCTTCACCGGGACGCCCATCTCTTTTGCCAAATAAGCCGCAAGGATATTGCCGAAGTTGCCGGTAGGCACCGTCACGTTGATCTGCTCCCCTGCTTCGATCTCGCCGGCCTCCAGAAGCTTTGCATAGGCATACACATAATATACAACCTGAGGAACGAGACGGCCGATATTGATGGAATTCGCAGAGGAGAGCTGGCAGCCTTTTTCGGCGAGTGCGGCCGCAAATGCCTTGTCTCCGAATATTTTCTTCACGCCGGTCTGGGCATCGTCGAAATTACCGTGGATCGCAACTACGTGAGTGTTATCCCCCTTCTGCGTCACCATCTGAAGCTCCTGAATGCGGCTTACGCCGTCTTTTGGATAGAAGACGATGATGGCTGTTCCTTCCACATCGGCAAAGCCCGCCATGGCGGCCTTACCGGTGTCGCCGGAGGTTGCAGTCAAAACTACAATCTTGTTTTTTACCTGATTTTTCTTAGCGGCAGTGATCATTAAATGCGGCAGAATGGAAAGAGCCATATCCTTAAATGCGATCGTGCTCCCGTGATATAACTCCAGGAAATAAGCGCCATCCGCCTTTGCCAGAGGAGCGATCTCCCCGGTGTCAAATTTGCTGTCATACGCTCTGGCGATGCAGTTCTTCAGTTCTTCTTCCGTGTAGTCGGTGAGGAACAGCTTCATCACCTCATAGGCGGTCTCCTGATACGTCATGCCTGCCAGTTCTTCCATCGTTTTATCGAGTTTTGGGATAAAGGTCGGCATAAATAAGCCGCCGTCGTCTGCCAGCCCCTTTAAGATTGCCTGGGAGGCCGTCACACCGGTCTCGCCGCCGCGGGTGCTTTGATAGGATAATTCCATGATGTCTCTTTCCTTTCTTACTCTTACATATTGTAATTCAGCCGTATTTTCATGCTTTTGGTCTGAAACCTTGCCAGAATTGTAGCATACTTTGTTTGAAGGTGCAACCAGAAACGTCAAAAAAGTTTTCATAGTACGGACATATGTATTCAGTTTAAGGACATTACATTTCAATTTATTTTTGTTACGTGGTGTGGTATGCTAGGAATAGTCTGCACGGCATTTTGCGGGGAATTTCGTTCCGATGAATGAGGCGTAGGGCTATGCAGACTGAATGGAGGCTCTTTATACTTATGCTTTTAATGATAGAAAGGATATATTTTAACCATGAGATATGAACATATGATACAGGGTACTTTTATAAGCCGGCCTAACCGCTTTATCGCCCATGTGGCTATCCGGCGAGAGGCGGGCGGGGAAGAAGAAACCGTAGTCTGCCATGTAAAAAACACGGGACGGTGCAGAGAGCTGCTTCTGCCGGGCACTGCAGTGATACTTCAGTTTCATCCGGAGGCCGCAGCACTGGGCAGGAAGACGGAATACTCGCTGATCGGGGTCTTGAAGGAACGAAACGGAGAACTCCTGCTTATCAACATGGATTCCCAGGCTCCGAACCAGGTGGCGGCGGAATGGCTTCATGCCATGGAGCAGGCGCCAACACTGCCGGTTAACGGCTATGACGGTGAAAAATTTCAACCAGTGCTCAGACTGGCCAATATTCGCAGGGAAGTCACCTATAGACAATCCCGGTTCGATCTGGCTTTTGATATGGTTTTTACCGCCTCTTCCGCCTCTGCTTTTCAGAGCTGTACGAAACCTGCCTTTATGGAAGTCAAAGGTGTAACTTTGGAGGAGAACGGCGTCGCCATGTTCCCCGACGCGCCGACCGAGCGGGGCATCAAGCACATTCTGGAACTGGCAGAAGCGGTAAAGGCAGGGTATGAGGCCTATATCCTGTTTGTAATCCAGATGAAGGGAATCCGGGAGTTTACGCCCAACCAAAAAACGCATCCCCAGTTCGGGGATGCGCTGCGCCTGGCCCATGAGGCCGGCGTCCATATTCTCGCTTATGACTGTATCGTGACCGCGGATACTTTAGAAATCGACCGGGCTGTACCGGTATTTCTATCCAAATACTAAAACTTTCTTCCTCCGCCGCCATAGCTGCGGCCACCGGAGGAATGAGTTGTACTGCGGCCGGACGAGGAACTACCGCCGCCACCGGAATGACCGCTGGAAGTATTCTTTGGAATCACAATATGGGTGACGGTCTTATTGACCAGATTATCTGTATTTGCAGAAAAACGGAAGCGGCAGTCTGCCCGGTAGGCTTTTAAATAATTTTCAGCCTGTCTCCGCTCTTTCTTCATCGCGTAGCGGTTCCTGACACCAATACAGGGGCTTATGGCCGCCAGCAGGGCCACCGCCAGGGCTAATGCGGCCTCCGACCAGCTTATGCTGCGATAGACGCTGATTTTACCGGTGTCGCGGTCGTAGTTGTACTGACCGCCCGGTATTCCGGCCGTGTAATATTTGCGGACACCCGCTAAAAATGCTTCGGCACTGGCCGCATAGTCCTCATTCGATGCGCCCTCATAGGCATCATCTAAAATAGTATTCCACCGCTTATCCGTCAGAAACCGGTTCATCGTTCCTACAGGAGCGATATACAGCTCCCGGTTATCCATATCAATCAGGAATATCACACCGCTGTAGTCTTTTCCCGTTCCGAAATTTCCGTTAGTGTAAAAATCTTCACTGTACCTTTCGGCTGATTTTCCACCTGCATCATCCGTGGTAACGATCACCACATCCATGTTCATATCTTTCCGCATGGAGGCAATTTCTTCTTCCATGGAACTCTTCTCTGCTTCGCTGAACAGACCCGCTTGATCGAAAACTCTGGTTTTACCTTCTGCCAGGTCAGAGTTCCCGGAGGCCCGGGCTGTGGACACCATGCAGAATCCAGCCAGAAAGAGAATCGCCGCGGCAAAGAGCAGCAGCCGAAGCAGCTGACTCCCGTTTTTTATGTATACGGATACACCATTTCTTTGTCGTCTCATCATATCAGATACCCCATCAAAAGCATGAATAACAGGACCGGGAAGAAAATTTCCGCAAACAGTATCAACAATTTCGTCTTATCAACCGGAAGTTTTCCACAAACTTTTCCCGTTTGTCCATTGACGGTAAAATAGTACATCTCGTTTTTAGCCTGGTCATGATAGGTGAGTGTCCAGACTGGAAGAAGGGCGTATTCCCATTTCTCATCTCTCAGCTGCGCGTCCGACCGGCGAACACTGACCCGGTCATACGTTCCAACACTTTCTTTTAGGGAATCAAGCGCAAACTGGCGAACCTCGCCGTATACGTCAGCGGAAAAGTCCTGTTCCTCCATATCGCGCCGCTCTGCCACGAAGCCGGACAGATAACCTGGGGTAAAATGCTCCAGCTTCTCCATATCATAGGGCAGAACCCCCTCCACCAGCTCTCTGTTTGCCTTTTTTAAGGCATTGCGGGTGACGTGGTTCACTTCCATGTCGCCTTCCCGGAAAATATCGTACGTCTGGGTCTCTGTATACTGATACCGTCCGCTCACCCAGATTCGCAGCCTGTCGGCCCGGGCCTCCAGCTCTCCTTCCACCCGGCAGCTGTACATCAGATACGGAAAATACACACCGGATATTTTCTGGATCTGATCCTCTGAATAAAAGGCTTTCGGCACATATCTTTTTTTCTTCATCCACTGGGAAAATATGGCGGTCGCTTTTTCTCTGTCCAGCTGAAAGGGGATGACATAGTCCGGATTATACTCTCCTGACAGCTTTCCGGAAAGAATTACCGGATTGTGACAGTAATAACACATGGTGGCCGCAGTGGTCTCATCGGTTACGATCTCCGCTCCGCAGCTGGGACAGGTGTAAAGGACGGGAGTCCCTTCCATTTTCCGGTCCTCCTGAGTTTCCTCTCCGGCCATACCGGCAGACTGGAAAATGGTCTGATCGGCCGATGCTTCCGGACTCAGCCGTTCCAGTTCTTCCTGAGTAAACTCGGACAGACAGTATTCACATGCATATTTCTGTTTCTCAGGATCAAACTGCAGGCCGCCGCCGCAGTTCGGACACTTATATGTTATGGTCGCACTCATGGTCTTGGTTTCCCACACTCCGAACAGAATTTTCCATTGTTGGCAGTTCCGCATTCACAGGTCCACGGACCGGCTGGCCGGGGAGCTCCGCATTCCGGACAGAACTTTCCTGTGTTGACAGTTCCACATTTACAGGTCCATGAGTCACCTGACTGGCTTGCTGCCTGTCTGGCCTCAGACGCCTGCTGTACAAAGGACGGGGTTCCGGTTCCCGGTATCGGGCCATTGCCGCCTGCCTGGCCGGCGCCCTGCGTCGGCTGCGCTCCCGCCATTTGGCCGCCCTGCATCTGCCCGGCTGCCATCTGCTGGTTTCCTGCCATCTGCTGGTTTCCTGCCATCTGCTGATTTCTCATCATCTGATTCATCTGCATCTGCTGTAAATTCGAGTTGGAAGCAGCTCCCATGAAGCTGCCTCCCGCGTTCATGCCGACACCCATGCCCATAAAGCCAGCCATGGAGCCGTGCGCATTGCTCCCGGCGGCCTCCATGCCTCTGGCTACCGAGCCCTGAACATAACCTTCCCGCACGCCAGGATCGCTCAGCATGGCTCCCTGGTTTCTCATATTGATCAGATTCTTGGATTCTTCATCGTACGAGATACTGGCAATACCTACAGACTGAATCTCCATGCCTCGGATGGCCTTCCACTGACTGTCCAGAGTATCCGCCATGTAGTCACCCAGCTCTCTGCCCTTGGAGGCCACGTAGGAAATGCGGATCCCGTCAGCCGACATCTGATTAATGGAGGACTGCAGCGCCTCTAAAAATTCGGACAAATACTGCTCATTGATATCCGTAACCTCAACTCTTGCCTTGTTTTTCGGAATAGCCTCGGCGTAGAATAACAGCGGGTCCGTTACCTTGATCGAGTACGTACCGTGGGCACGCAGAAACAGTTCTGCATTGTAAAACTGGTCAAAATAGTTAATTGGATTCGGGGTTCCGAACTTGATTCCCTTGATCTCCTGCAGGTTGATGAAATAGACCTTCTGAGACGTAGGAGTTTCGCCGCCGAAACGCACACGGTCAAAGGACTCTTTAAGCGCCTCCCCGAACTGTCCGTTAAACAGGGATGGCAGGGAGGAATTCTTGACGGTATAATATCCCTCTTCCGCGGTGTAATCGATAATCTTGCCTCCATCTACCAGAATCATGAACTGGTTGGGGTACACGTGGATGACGGAACCGTCGGAAATCGTATTATCCGTTCCCTTCGTATTGGACCCTCTGCGGATTTTCACGCCGCTGGTGAAGACTGTCTGATCTCCCATATTGCCTGACTCAATGACCTCCAGCCACTGGTCTGCCAATGAACCGCCGATGGCGGTCGTAACTGCTTTTATAATTCCCATGTTGCTGCCTCCTGTCACGTTTATTAGAATAAAGAGTCCGGCTCGCCGGACTAACGCGCCGAAGCGCGGTTGCTTCAGCAACCATACTTCCTTAGCGCGAAGTGCGCCTCCTGCCCGGAGGGCTTATTGTGTAATAGGAACACTTTCCTATTATACAATAAATATCCCGATATGAATATAGTATACCATACCGGGATTCCATCTATCTACAAAATTTTCTATTACGATTCTTTACTTTGTCTCCGAAAGTGACAGTTACCGTCCTCACTGAAAGTCCTCGCCGGGCGTTCCGGTGCGTGGGAGGGGCAGGGAACTGTCACTTTCGGTACTGCTCGATCAGCTGCCTGAATTCCTCATTGCTCTGAAGGAAGTCGTATTTTGAACAATTCTCGAATTCGTATAAAATAGGCGCAATGATCTGCTTCGTATAAGTTTCCGGAACCCCCTTAACCGGAATATGCCGGAATAAAGGCGAGTTTTTTATCTCCCACGGCGTTGCCGCCGCCTTCAAAAGTTCTTTGATCATTCTGATGCTTTGTGCCTCATCTTCCCGGTCGAGAGCCGCCTGCAGCGCGATTACCAGCCCGTTATAGTTCCACAGTCCCATTTGCTCCGCAACGACCTTCCAGCGTTCCCCTATGTCTGTGGCATCCTCCGGCCGTCCCTCTTTCACTGCAATTTCAGCGAGGCTTAGGAGTACGCCCTCCAGCTCATTCAGCCGCATGATCAGCGTCTGCTCCATCAGACGGGCCGCCTCATCAAGCTTTTCCTGTCTGATATAAAGATTCGCCTGGATCTGACGTTTATCCATATGGTTTCTTTCCGGAAGCAAATCCAGCATCCTCTGTGACTTTTCATATTCCATACGAACCATATATTTTGATGCCAGCATAAACCGGGCGCCGGTGGTGACTTTTTCATCACCACACTCCGCCGCGCGCTCATACAGAGAGAGAATCTCCTCCGCATACTCATCCCGCTCCTCGTAACACGAGCCGTTGATAAACCACGCGCCGTCTAACACCATCGCAGCCCTGTGAATCAGCGGACCGCATGCGGGGTATTCCTGTACCTTTTCCCTCACCAGCCTGATTCCCGCGCTCATTCCGTCCGCCCGGACCGTCTCTGCCACTTCTACACAGAATCCGGCAATCTCCTGTTCCGTCAATTCCTCTTTGAAGCAGAGCAGCGTATTCAAATCCGTTTTCAGCAGGCGGGCCAGCGCAGGCAATAACAAAACATCAGGGCAGGTGATCCCCTTTTCCCATTTGTTCACGGCTGGCGCAGATACTCCTAAATACTCCGCAACCTTCTCCTGGGTCAGTCCCAGTTCTTTTCGTTTTTCACGTATTACCGCATTCATTGCCATACATAATCCCTCCTGTTTTCTATGAAGAAGGGCCCTTCATGGTCTTATTATATCAGGCTTCGGACAGGTATACAATTGAGTGTCTTTTAATTCGTGGTTTTGTTTTTTAACTATAAGTTATTTTTATCTGCTCGCCTCTCTCATGACTGCAATCTCCCTGGCATACCCGGGAAGCTCATTCGGTGTCTCTAAATAAAACGGCAGATCTTTTAAAGCCGGATGCGTCACCACACGCTTCAACGCTTCCTCCCCGATACAGCCTTCCCCGATCTTCGCATGGCGGTCCTTATGGGCGCCCAGCGGATTCAGACTGTCGTTTAAATGAATGGCCTTCAGCTTTTCCAGACCGATGATCCGGTCAAACTTCCCGATGACGCCCTCCAAATCATTTACAATGTCATAGCCTCCGTCCCACACATGGCATGTATCGAGGCAGACGCCCATGCGTTCCTTACACTCCACACGGTCTAATATCTCCCGCAGTTCTTCGAATTCACGGCCCACCTCGCTTCCTTTCCCGGACATGGTTTCAAGGAGAACCGTAGTACGCTGCTCCGGTTTCAAAATCTGGTTCAGCATATCCGCAATGAACGCGATCCCCGCCTCTGCCCCCTGTCCCACATGGCTTCCCGGATGGAAATTATAGCAGTTGCCGGGCGTATACTCCATACGCCTTAAATCATCCGCCATCGTATCTCTCGCAAGCTCTCGCAGATGCTCATCCGCAGAGCAGGCGTTCAGCGTATAAGGAGCATGGGCCAGGATCCGCTCGATCCCGTTCTCCTTCGCAAATGCCAGGAACCGTTCCACGTCATTTTCATCGATGGCCTTCGCCTTCGTTCCACGCGGATTCCTGGTAAAAAACTGAAACGTATTTGCATCAATCTTCACAGCCTCTTTTCCCATGGCAAGATAACCTTTCGAAGATGATAAATGACATCCAATTGTCAGCATATGTTTTCTCCTTTATTTCCGCAGGCAGTCGCCTTACGACTGGCTGCCAGCCGCCGGGACACTCACCCCCACCTTGCTCTTTACCTTCTGCTGTTTTACCGGTTTTCTCTTGACCGGATTGATGGCGCGAATTGCGATCAACAGGAAGATCGCAGACAGCGCCAGCTGAATGATGATGCTTATAACCACCCAGTAATTCATGATGAAATTCTCCGGATGCGGGCCGAACCAGCGGCTTAAGCTTCCGGTAACCTGATTATCTCCTGCCTGGCCGTTAATCATCACGTAAAATGTGGCAACCGGGTTCAGGAGCAGCAGATATAAAAATCCTCCGGAATTAGCCTGCTCCGTCATGGAACCGACCGAGCTTATGTATGTGTTGTTCATGTTCATGCGGGCGATGGAAAGTGCAAACACGTTTACCGCATACGTCCCCGCCGCAATCAAAATCAGAATGCCATAGGTTACCACCGTCGCAATGGTGGAACGCTTAAAAATGGCCGAAAAACAGATTCCCATGCTCCCGGTGAGCAGCGCTACCGCCACATAGCACAGGAGAAGCAGGCAGACGTCATAGAACGTGATGCCGCCGTATACAAAGGACACCGCCAGCAGCGGAAAGCTGGATACGATCAGGATAAACATGGTCGAAAAGGACGCGCTCAGCTTTCCCAATATAATCTCCGACGGCTTCATGGTCGTTGTCAGCATCAAATCCAGCGTCTGCCGCTCCCGCTCTCCGCTGATGCTTCCGGCAGTCAGGGCCGGCATGATGAACATCAGCATGACGAACTCCACCACGCTTACAAATACGTACAGATTCAGGAAAGAGGAGTACTGGATCTCCGCCGTTATCTTTACTCTCGCAACAACGGAATACATGTTAAGCAGAGCCACCAGGGCCAGAATTCCGTTAAACACCATGATGATCAGCGCCAGCCTGAAGCTTCTGGAGCTGACGGTGGTCTCTCTTTTATATACCGGATTCATTTTCATGTACTAACACCGCCTTTTCTACATCGTGGTCAGTTATCTGCATAAATAAGGATTCCAGGCTTCCAGGTTCACGGATAAACCCGTGCACCATCACTTCCGCATCCACCAGCTGCTGAAGCAGGACCGCCTCATCCTCCTCGTCCCCGACGAACTGGACCATGATATTGCCTTCCTTTACGGAAATGGTCTGTACGCAGGGCTGGCTCTTTAAAATCGTCAGCGCCTTCTCCTTGCTCCCCAAAATGGAGATGATCAGCGGATTCGAGGTATTGACGCGGCGCAGGATCGCTTCCATGCTGCCGCTTAACACCATCTTTCCCTGATCGATGATCCCGATGTCCGTACAGAGCTCGGAGAGCTCGGAGAGGACATGGGAGCTGATCAGGATCGTCTTTCCCTGCTCCCGCAGTTCTTTTAATATCTCCTTAAATTCAAACCGGGTTCTCGGATCCAATCCGGAGGTCGGCTCATCCATGACGAGAAGGGACGGATCGTGGATCAGCGCCCTGGCGAGGCACAGCCTCTGCTTCATACCACGGGATAAGCCGTCCACATAGAAATTCACCTTGTCTTCCAGTCCAACCTGTTCCAGAAGCGTCATATAACGCGTTCTCGCCTTTAAGCCGTTGATTCCATAGCAGGAGGCGAAAAACTCCATGTATTCACTGACCTTTAAATTGTCGTATACGCCGAAGAAATCCGGCACATACCCGATCTTAAGCTTCAGCTGGGACAGGCCGCCGGTTACATTCACGCCGTCGATCAGCACCTGCCCCTCGTCCGCCTCTAAAAGTCCGGTCATAATCTTGATGGTCGTCGTCTTTCCGGCTCCGTTGGGCCCTACGAATCCGTAGAGTGCTCCATCGCCGATGTCCATGTCCAGACCGTTCAGTGCGTAAAATTTTCCAAATGTCTTTTTTAAGTTTCTGATCTCCAGCATCATTTATCCTTTCCCAGGACGGTCAGCATCGGCAGTGTCACCCAGCTGTAATCCGTGTTGTTGTCAAAGATATATTTGATTGTCATCGTATTTCCAGGAGACAGATAAGGCTCCAGTTCATCTGCAGCATAGACGCTCTTTCCGGTATCCATCAGATCGTAAATTCCCGTATCGTGATTGTAGAAATAGAGGCTTCCGCTGAACAGGGTCAATCCATTGTTCTTCTCACCTTCCAGGAATTCATCCGAAATCTTTTCAAATGTCAGGCTCTCCACCTCGATGTCATTCCCCAGGGAGTACTCTAAAACCGTCGGGTCCATGCCATAGACGGAGTTGCTGGCCGCGTAATACTGGCCGCTCACGACGTGGGGCGCCTTCATCAGAGCCGAACGGTAGGTATAGCCGTTCTTCTTCGTGCTGATATCCAGGGCAGAAGTGAACATGGTCATGCCGTAGGTGTCAAAGTCACCCTTTGCCAGGAATTTGCTGTCAGACTGCTCTCTGCTGAACGCCACGATCCGTGCCTCCGGACTGTAGACAGAGGCATACGTGTCGAGGTAGAAGCCCAGGATGTTTGCCCGGGAAAGTGCCAGCATGTAGTTCTCATCCTCGATATCCGGCTTCTCATACTGATAGCCGCCCGTCACACGCTCCGCGATTAAATAGGAGCTGTTCAGCGGATAATTAATGACCTTCAGACCATCGAGCGACATCGTCTCTCCCGGCCCCAGTTCATCGATCACGATCATCTGTCCGAACATCATCACTCCGACCTTTTCCACCGGGAATGAGTACCGGTTCGTCACGGTACCGCTTATCTGGCCGTCAAACAGAGTGACATTTCCCGTAAGCCCCTGGTGCTCGGTGTTGGGACTCTTCTTCACGAGTGAGAAATACTTGGGAGTGAAGGCAACCACGTTCTGAGCGGATATCTTCGTCTCATTCAGCCCGTACTCGACCCGCACCTTGCTCTCCTCCGTGCCTGTAAATTTGGGCACCGGCGTCATATCGTAATAATAGCTTCTGGTTATGGGAAGCAGGTCGTAGCCCGGATCCAGTGAAACCGCGTACGGTTTGTTATACGGAGTCCGTATGTTGATGTAGGTGTACTCGTCAATGGATTTCTCCGACGTATCCAGAATCGTGGCGTAGGTAAAGAACGTATTCTTAAACCGGGTTCCGACTCCCATAAGGTAGATGACCGCCGCAAAGGTAAGGGACAGAACGACTGCACCCGTCCGGTAAAATCGTCTCCGCTCCTGCTTCTTTAACAGCAGGTAAAGCCCCGGCCCTACCAGAATGATATAACCGAGAATCACAATCACATACAGCGGCATATTCGGAAGCTTATCTACATTGCCTGTGTTCAAAATACTCTGAACTGACCAGTATTTGCTGGAATTGCCGTAATAGAGATAGGAGGATAAGTTGTTCAGCTTATCTTCTCCCAAAAGCGCGGTCAGAAGCTTATCCACGTAGGAACGCTGTGTCTCACAGAAGTCCGAGATATCCACGAAGTCATAGGCGGCGACTCCCACCAGCCCCTTACCTTTCGGAGTCGATGTGAGAACCGGAAACTCGTCGTTGGCCAGCACTTCGGTGCCGCCCTTTAACGAGATGTCGGCGCAGGTCAGATTGATAAAGGAATCTCCCGGGCCGTCGGTGGCATATTCCACGCCCATATCCACGGAACGCACATCGGGCGCTGGAAATGCCGTCTCGACAATCTCCTCACGGAACGCCGCCAGCGTATCATTCGCGCGGCCGCCGGTTCCGATTAACAGCGTTCCGCCCCCTCTGACCCACTCCCAGACAGCGTCAGTCTGGCTGTCTGAAAGCTTTCTCGTATCGTAATCCGTGATCAGCAGTACATCCAGCAGATCCATCCCGACAGCCTTATCCGGCATGGTATCCGCCGTCAGATTAAATGTCTTCGTCCTGACCGAGCTGTAATTGACTCCCACACCGTTTAAATAGTTCAAGCTGTCCGGAGAATCGGAAAGGATGCCCACATACAGCTCTGCGACTTCACGGCTCACATTGATTCTCAGACGTTTGCGCACAAGCTCCGTGCCATTTCCATCGAACAGCTTCACATACAGAATCTCACCTCTGCCTGCCGGAATGTCCAGGGTCTTCTCCAGGTTCTCCCCTGCGGACAGGGTCAGCGGGTAATCGTAATCATAAATCTCATAATCGGACTCCATTGCCTGGATTCGAAGAGTACCTTCAAACGCCTTCTGCTCCTGATTGGCCAGGGAAATCTGAATCGGCACATAGCGGCCGCTCTTGGCCGCCCCGTCATATCCGTAAGTCACGTCCATCACGACCGGAGACGACGCCAGATAAATATCGGACTCGGTATTTAAGCTGTTCGCCGGCTCTGTCATATTCTGCGCAGCATAGGCCTTTACACAGGAGGCAGGCAGTAGAACACTGCCTGCCATGCTCAGTATCACCGCCCATACGAGGGTATTTTTTCTGAATCTCATCCTTTTGTCATCCTATCTTTCCAAAGTTTTCCTTGTTAACGTCAAAATTCACTTTCAGTTTCACCGTAAATACCGTACCAGATAAATCGCTGGTCACGGTGATTGTGCCGCCATGCATATCCACGATATTCTTCGAGATGGCAAGGCCAAGTCCGGTTCCCCCCGTGTTGGTGGAACGGGACTGCTCCACACGGTAAAACTTGTTAAAGATAAGCGGCAGTTCATCCGCCGGGATCACATAGCCATAGTTGATAACTGAAACCGTGACAATCTCATCATCCGCGTGCAGCTTCACCATGATCCGTTTTCCATCCGCGCCGTACTTGATGGCGTTGTTGATCAGATTATCGAAAAGCCGGGCCAGCAGATTCCCATCTGCGGTAATCACCTTGACGGGTACGTTGCTCTGCAGTTCATACGATAAATTCTTGTCTACAAAGCTGGGATAGAACTCTTCCAGCAGCTGGCTCAGCAGTTTCACCACATCCACCTGGCCCACATGCATGGAAAGCTTTCCGTAATTCATCTTTGTAAACCCAAATAAGTCTTCAATCAGCTTTTCCAGACGCTTCGTCTTCACATATGCGATATTTATGTACTTTTTCTGTATCTCCGGTTCCAGCTTCACGTCGCCGGAAAGCAGCTCTAAGTAACCGATAATGGAGGTAAGCGGAGTCCGCAGGTCATGGGCCACATTGGTAATCAGCTCATTCTTCGTCCGCTCGGATTCTCTCTCCTTATCCATCAGTTCCTTTAAGTCTTCTACCATCTTATTTAAGTTGGCAGCCATGGAAGAGAACTCGTCGTCTCCTTCCACCTCCACCGTGACATTCAAATCCCCTTCGGAAATGTTCTGCATGGCATCGGAAATCTTCGTGATATAGCGGAGCGACTTTTCCTGAAGAATCATGAAAGTGACAGTAAAGACAAGGATACCAAACAGCACATACATCAGAATAACCACCACGTCAAAGGAGACGAGAATCGATATAAAAAAATTATCGATTCCCGCATTGTTCATATAGGTGGCGATCAGAGATACGTTGGTAACGAGAAAGACCTCGATCAGGACGGTAACGACCGCGCTGTAAAAAATATTTGTTATCACACGGGTGCGGAAGCGCCGGTTCATATCATTTTTCAATTTTGTACCCTACCCCCCACACTGTGGTGATAATCTTATTCTGCCTTGTGTCTTCCTTCATCTTGCCGCGCAGACGTCTGATATGTACCATGACCGTGTTATTGGCCTCATATACTTTTTCATTCCACACCTTCTCGAATATCTCATCCGTGCTGAACACACGGCCCGGATTGGACGCCAGAAGATAGAGGATATCGAATTCAATCGGGGTCAGCTTGATCTCTTCCCCGTAAACGGTCACTTTGTGATTGTCTTTGTTGATAATCAGTCCGCGGATGGTAATCTCGTTGCCCGCCTTCTCATTCACCGCACTGTTGGGGTTTAACTGGGTGTAGCGGCGCAGCTGGGACTTCACACGGGCCGTCAGCTCCAGCGGGTTAAACGGTTTCGTCACGTAGTCGTCGGCTCCCGTTCCCAGTCCCATGATCTTGTCTAAATCGGTGGACTTGGCGCTCAGCATGATGATCGGTATGTTGTTTGTCTCTCTGATCTTTCTGCACATCTCCATCCCGTCCATGCCCGGCATCATAATATCAAGCAGAACCAGATGGATCTCATTTTTATCCAGAATATCCAATCCGTCCATGGCGTTATTGGCCTTAAATACTTTATATCCGTCACTGACCAGATAGATCTCTACCAGCTCAGCAATCTCTTTTTCATCATCTACCACCAGAATGTTCGTAGTTTCTGACATGAAAAATACCTCCCTTGTGTTATTTCAGCTTTAGTCTGTTTCCATTCTACCACAAGAAAGGTATCTTTGCTTTACTATTTTCTTACAAAATTACCATGGAATTTCCTACTCCCGCGGCCTTTTTAAGATTCTTTCCGCCCGCCGTCCGCCGTTTTTTCCTCATCCCTCTTTTTAACCGCCATAAATCGGATTACGAACGCGGTCAGGACAATGGTCAGGACGATCAGCCCCGCCACGGTGAGGGGCAGTACCAGGCCGGATCTGCCTGTCTTTGGAAGGCTTTCCAGCGTTTTACGATCTGCAGGAGGGGTAAGTTTCGGTTTTTCCTGCGGTTTCAACTCCGGATTTGCCTCCCCCGGATCGCTTAAATTAATCCAGAAATTCCTATAGCCGAAATAATAGCCCGAATGGCCCCAAAGATCTCCGCCCGGATCCTGGTACGTCTGATCGATGGATATCTCACTCTCCATGGATTCCAGCGTTCCGTATGAAATCTCCGAGCCGGGATATTCCCAGAGATAGATGGTCCCCGTATCCGGCATGACCACCTTTGGCGCCGCACCCTCATCCGTCTCCTGAATCTCCGCCCTGTGCTCTTCGGCAAAGCTGTAACCGTCGTATACACTTAAGAGTTCTTCCATCTTAATCCAGCCCACGGTAGCGCCCTCATCCCAGCTGTAGTCTTCCGCCGGCTGTCCTTCGTCATTTAAAACGTACTGGACCAGTCCCCATTTCCCGGATATGCCCTTGTCATACGTCATGGACACGTACAGAACAGGGCCATTGGCAAGGACATCAAGGACATTTCTCTTCTCAGGACTCTCCATGACCGTCACATATCCGTCGGCGCCATTGGCGTAATAACGGCGTCCCTCGTAATCGCAGTCTTCGTAATGCTGGTCGTAAAAAGAATCGTCCGGCGTCCAGATCACATCGGCCCCAGCTCTCTTTCCCGGCGTCAGCAGTAACGCTGCCAGAACCAGAAGGAATACGACCGCCTCCCGGACAGGTCTTAATGCCATTGCCTGGCCGGCCAATGGTCCTCCATTGTTGTTTTCTCTCATTCTGTTCTCTCCTCCCTTACTTTTTGAGAGCACTCCTGGAAACTCCCTTGCGCTCAGATTCGTGAGAGTACTCTTTAACGCTGCTTCAGTCCAGCCTTTCGATGTTTACCGTCGCGACTGCCGACTGCGCAGGTTCCCCGGTCTTAAGATCCTGAGGGGCCGGAATCAACATCATAAATCCGTCTTTGCCGTAACGTTTTTCATAGCCCTGCGCATACTCCTCCTCGACAGATATATGCTGAACCTGGCCGATCACCATCGCTGTAATCCCGGCGCCGCTTAAATCCTGAATGTCTTTCAGCGTACACTCCATATTGATGAAGGCCTCCTGAATCATGGGGGCGTGAATCGTTTTCGCGTCCTGCACCGTGAATCCGCCTGCCTGAAATTCGTCCGCCTCGTACTCGTTGCCCCGGATCGTATTGATCAGCCTGTCGTAGCAGCTCACAGGGAGAAAGTTAATGCCGAAGCATGCTTCCCTCCGGATATTGGCATAGGTATGCGTATGCTGGTACAGACCTCCCATCACCGCGAAAAAAGCCGTCTTGTCCCCATGGAAACAGCTCCATGCGTGAAAACAGACGTTGGGCATTCCATTTTCTTTCCATGTGGTTACCGCAAACAGAACCGTCGGAATTCCTGATGTCGTCTCAAAATGAGAAAACAGCTCAAATTCTTCCGGGTATGATGATTTAAAATGGGATGGGAAGATTGTTCCAATCTCTATTTTCATAATCTCCGCCTCGCTTTCTGTTTCACTTAATCTGATTCCTGATTCATTCCGGTCCGAAGCTTAAATGTATCGTGTAATCACCGCTCCCAACGTAAAGGAAACCAGGTTCGCGCCAACCGAAAAGAGCCAGGGATGCCGTATATTCCCTGCCGCGGCCTTATAGCACGCCGCTTCCACTGCAATTGCCGCCGCCTCCAGTCCTACAGTAATTACGGTACGGTTAAAGCCCAGATACAGACAGTTCACATAGTAGAGAAATACCACAGCCGGATTCGTCAGCAGATTAACCAATAAAACCAGCAGCATATCCCATCGTTCCCGCACACCAGCCAACCAGCCGAAGCCTTCCTCCAAAGCAGCCGTAAGCCCCAGCGACACCAGCAGAACGGGAACGATCCACAGCCCCATCATTCCGCCACCTGCTTAAGTCCCCAGCCCAGAAGCAGCAAGGACACCACCGCCATGAGAGCCATACCGACCGGAGAGGAGGCATTTCCCGCCATAAACCGGATGCCGGACTGTACCGGGCCTCCGACGCTGCTTCCGCCGAGCCAGGCCGGGCAAAATCCCACAAAAAGGCCGAATGTCAGCAGACCGAAGCCAAAGCCCTTCGCCCCCGGAAATACCTTCGAAACAGCCCACAGGGTCAGCGGCATGGACATATTCCAGAAAAATACTGCCAGAATCCCCGCAGCCGGATAAACCAGGCAGAGAAATCCCACCGCAGCCGCGCACATGGAACGGAAGGCAGTTCTCTGAATGCCCCACTTATCGGCTAAAACGCCTCCTGCCATCTTTCCAAGCACAACAGCGCCAGCCAGAATGAAACCGCTTCCCGCCAGTGTCTCTTTCCATGGGAAATTCTGTATCATACCGGAGTAGGACCGCAGAATCACTGCCGCCAGGAAACAGGCAGCCGCCATCAGTGTCCTGCCTGACGACACAGAGCTTGACGGCACAGAGAAGGAAAACGGCGCATTGCCGGATGAAAGCCACAGCTTCTCTCTTCCCGCCGCCGCGCGGATCACCACCGCCGAGAGAATCAAAAGACCGCCGATCCACACAGCCGCCTCCGTTCCGGCCCGGCCGAACATGGTTCCCAGAAATATCCCCAGCGCGCCGGGAGCCACAAAGATTCCCAGCGGCGCGGCTCTTCTCTCGCTGTGGTTCAGAACATCGATCCCGCCTCCCACATGAAAGCAGGCGTTGCCAATTCCGGCCACAACGGCAGCTCCGGCCGGAAATCCCGCGATTCCAAGCAGCAGCCCGGCCAGAACACCGGCACAGCCTCCCACAGCCACACAGCTGTTGCGGTCCAGCCGGTCGGCCGCTGCCCCGATCGGCATCTGCAGGGCAAACGCGCAGAAATTATAAAGAAGCAGCCATAAGTACCACTGCTCTCCTCCCAGCACATATGTATAAACCAGAAAGGCACAGGATAAGTCCACCGCCATATGTACGAGAGCATAAATCCCTGTCATAGACCTCCCACCGCCTTTCCTCTTTTGATTTCTTCGTTATAAACTCATTCTATCATTTTACCCTCGCAATATCTTTACTTTTTTCCTAATATTTCTCTACATTCATGCGCAGATGGCCGCCTTCCCTGCGCCATTTTCCGGTCCACTTCCCTGAAAATTCCGCGTGTCAGCACACCAATTCCCGTCACAATCAACGCCGCTGCATAAAACGGAAGATATACGCGTTCTCCGATCTTCTCGAATACGATTCCGTAGATAAATCCGCCTACGGGATTTGCGCACATACAGACACAGATCACGCAGGATATTACTTTACCGATCATGTCATTTGGCGTCAGAATCTGCACATATGACATAATCTGTATCTGAAACAGCGACGACAGCATCAGCATCAGGCCACAGCCAATGATCAGAAGCAGCCACGCCTTTATCGGTGTCCTTAAAAACTGCAGGGCAATTCCCCCCAACAGCATGGACACGGCAGCCCCTGTTATCAGTGCCGGTATTGCCTTCGGCTTAAGCTTCTTAGACAGAATCCCTGCAAGCAGCCCGCCCGCGATACTGCCTGCCGCAATCACGCCCTGCGCGTATCCATACATGCGGTTGGCGGTATTTATGGAAAATCCCAGATGCTGTGTAATGATAAACGGGACTCCAATCAACACCAGAGAAGACAGGAACAGGTTCTGAAACGAGTATACGAACGAAACCTTCCACAGTACAGGCTGTCTCTGAAACATAAACTGAAAACTGTCCTTCAGATCGCCGAATCCCGTAACAAAAATATTGCCGCCGGCCTGCTTTTTCTCAAATGGAATATGAATAAAAATCTCTATAATTGCAGAAAGCAGGAAGCAGCCCGTGCTTACGTACAGAATCGGCACCAGCCCTACAACCGAGAACAGAATGCCGCCAATTACAGGCCCAGCCATATTGGCCAGGGAGCTGATCACATCAATCAGAGAATTCGCCTGCATCAGATGGCCCGTATCCACCAGAATCGGCACACTCGCCTTCACCGCCGGCTGATACGCCCCCTGTATCCCATACAGAACCATCATGGTAACCGCCATGAGCGGCACAATATCAACCATTCCCGCCATCACATAAAAAAGGACGATTAACGCCGCCGTGGCAAAGTCCAGCATCACCATAATATTCCTCTTATTCACCCGGTCCGCAATAATTCCTCCCACAGGGAACAGTACGATCATAGGGATAAATGCGCACGCCGAAATCGTCCCAAACAAAGCCGAAGACCTGGTCTGATTCAGCAGATAAAGCGGAAGCGCATACCTCAAAATCTGATTGCCAAACAACGATATAATCTGGCCGATAACCACGAGCAGAAAATCTTTAGAAAAACCTCTGTCACTTTTCATCTATTACAACTCCTTCATTTTTATTATTTCCATGGACACATTTATTCTATCTCCATATTGTTTCCTTGTCAACAATATTTAAAAAGGGAAATTTCTCGATCACCGCCCAATGTTCAAAAAAAAGAAGGCCCTTCTCATTGAAGGCTCTTCTCAGTTTTAATTATATGGTATGTATATCTGACTAATCGTTTTTCGTACATTTGCTTTATTCGTCGGATAAATAGTATAGCGCTACAATATAATAAGCTTATTTCACTTTAGTATGGGGAGGGATTATAAGAAGACGATTTAACCATAAAAATAGCGTACAAATCAATAAACCGAGATGGCATATACAAAATTATTGCGTTTCCGGCATATCATAATATCTAATGGAAACCCCATTATAAAAATTTCTTGTAATAGTTTTTCCAAAAATAAGGAAATTTACTGCTGTTCCATGCCCGGAGAAGTAATTATAGACCTGTTGAGTTTGACTGTTTTTAAAAACTTTCATTTCTATTTTATAGCACCAGCCATAATAGGTATACTGTCCTTCAATATACTCAGCACCTTTATCACGGTGTGTCAGGGACGGATACCATTCTATATTTTTGTATAAATACATTGGGGGATATTCAGCATTATTAAATGCTATGAAATCAAAGTATAGTGCTGGCATAAGATATAATATTAGAGTAAAAAGCACAATTAATAATTTTATTTTTCTCTTCATGAATTTATATCCTTTACTATTAAAAGAACCAGTATCAGCCATACGCCCTGAATTATATAAATTCGGGGCGTACTCCTATCCTGCATGATTGTCTCAGGGCAGATTTATTCCTGACGAAAAAGGCATTTTGAAAATAGTTATATTTGTAATTATGAAACCAGAACCGTTTGCTCCCAGGATCTGCAACGGAATCCAAGGAATATACCATTATTATGTACATTCAAACGCCAGAACATATGATATCCGCTGTCACCCTGGATACAGTTTTTCTTAGTTTTTATTAACGCCCTCTATAACCGGTCATGCCCGACGCTGTCGGCATCCACCCCAAGCTTTTTAATCTCATGATCCAGGTGGCGCTTATATGCTTCCACGAACCGGAGCATCCCATCGAGTTGTTCCTCAGTCACCTGATCGAACACCACTTTATCCCGATCCTCGAACTCCTGATGCAGTTCCTCATGGATCTCAAAGACCTGTTCGCCCTGTTTTGTAAGTCTAAAGTAGATTTCCTTCCGGTTCTCCGGTTTCTGGTAGCTCTCAACGACTCCCTTTTCCATAAGTTTCTTTGTAATTTTGCTGATTGCACTTCTGGTCATATAGAAAGCCTCAGCAAGCTTTGTCACATTAGAGTCCGTATTTTTCCCAATATATTCGATGCAGTGCACTTCCGAAGGCTTATACCCCTTCAGCAGTCTTTTCATCTTATACTCATCCAGAAAAATCCTCTTATTAAACAAATCCCAGAACCCGCCAAAAACCTGTTCTTCCTTACTCATGCCCCAGCCTCCCATTTTCCACGTGCTGCTTTATATAAAATATTTTATCTAATCTTCTATATCCCACTGTCCCTATCCTTTACTTCCCACCGCCTCCGCATTTTTCCCAGCGCAGACGGTGCCAGCGGACCTTTCACAGCCTGGCCGGAAAAGAGAGGGCGGCCGGCAGTTTGGAATTGGCGAACTGCCGGCCACCCTCTCTTTTCCCCAACTGCCTGCGCAAAGTCCGCGTCCCCCCGTCCAGCCCTAATTCTGACTAATTACCGGCACAAACACCCGGTTACTCACCGGGTCCATTTTCCCCAGCTCTGCTTCCACGTTTTTTACCGCTTCCTCGCAGAACTGATCCTGGCTGCACACCAGCACCTTGCCGCGTTTATCCGGCTTCTCATACGTTCCATCCGGTTTCAGTATATGAGCCTTCACATTGTCCTCCAGCTGAACCTTTAAGACATGCATGACCTGTTCCTTTAAGGATTCCTCCTCCACAGGGAACATGATCTCCACACGCTTATCCAGATTTCTCGGCATCCAGTCAGCGCTGCCCATATAGATCTCCGGACTTCCGTCATTTTCAAAATAGAAGACACGGGCGTGTTCCAGGAAATTACCGACGATGGAGTGTACCTCGATGTTCTCGCTCAAATTAGGAATACCGGCCTTTAAGCAGCAGATTCCGCGGATCACCATCTCGATCTTTACGCCGGCGCAGGAAGCCTCGTATAGCGCGGCCGCAATCTCCTTGTCGCAGAGAGAGTTCATCTTTGCCATGATATGCGCCGGTTTCTTCTTTAAGGCGTTCTGCGTTTCACGGCGAATCATCTTTAAGAACCGGTTTCTCAGCCAGATTGGCGCTACCACCAGTTTATTCCAGTGCAGCGGCTCGGAGTAACCGGACAGCATGTTAAACACAGCCGTGGCGTCCTCGCCGATCTGCGGGTTGCACGTCATGAGCCCAAGGTCCGTATAGAGCTTTGCTGTGGAATCGTTGTAGTTGCCGGTTCCCAGATGCACATAGCGGCGGATTCCGTCTTCCTCCCGGCGCACCACCAGGGTGATCTTGCTGTGGGTCTTTAAGCCTACCAGGCCGTATATAACGTGACAGCCCGCTTTCTCCAGCTTCTTTGCCCAGTTAATATTATTCTCCTCATCGAAACGGGCCTTTAGCTCCACCAGAACTGAGACCTGTTTCCCGTTGTCGGCCGCTTCAGCGAGGGCCGCGATAATCGGGGAATTGCCGCTGACGCGGTAGAGGGTCTGCTTGATGGCCAGCACATCCGGATCCTTAGCCGCGCTCTTCACGAAGTTTACCACCGGACCGAAGGTCTCGTATGGATGGTGCAGCAGAATGTCGCCCTTTCGGATATTCGTAAATATGTCATCCTCGTTCATCAGCGCCGGAACCCGCTGCGGAACGTACTTCGGAGCCTTTAAATGCTCGAAGCCCTCGAGTCCGTACATCTTCATCAGGAACGTCAGATCGAGCGGTCCTCCGATCTCATAGATGTCGCCCGAGCTGATGGAAAGCTCTCTCTTTAATATCTTCAGCAGGCTTTTGTCCATCTTCTCGTCGATTTCCAGACGGATGGCCTCGCCCCACTGGCGCTTCTTTAACTGCTTCTGGATCTCCTCCAGTAAGTCGACCGCCTCTTCCTCGTCGATGGTCAAATCTGCGTTCCTCATGATACGGAAGGGACTGTAGGCGACCACATTATAGTTTAAGAACATGGAACCGATGTTGCGTTCGATGATCTCCTCCAGAAGGATCACGGAACGGCCGGATTTCCTGTCGGATGGGATCTCCACGATTCTCGGCAGTACGCTGGGTACCTGAACCATGGCGAACTCTAAGTCCTCTTCTCCGCTCTTCTTCTGAAGAAGCGCCGCGATGTTTAACGTCTTGTTCCGGATTAACGGAAACGGGCGGGACGAATCCACAGCCATCGGGGTCAGAACGGGGTATACATTTTCCCGGAAATACTCATCTACGTAGGCGCCCTGTTCCGCGTTTAAGTCCGCATGGGTCGTGACCACACACAGGCCATTCTGCTTTAATGCAGGGAGAATTGAGCGGTTGTAGGTGGAATACTGCATGGCTACCATCTCGTGCGTCTTTACGCCGATTTTCTCCAACTGCTCGGAGGGCTTTAAACCGGCGATATCCGGCTTCGTATATTTTGCGTGGACCATGTCCTTTAAGGAGGCGACACGGACCATGAAAAATTCGTCCAGGTTTGACGAGGTAATGCTTAAGAATTTCAGCCTTTCAAACAGAGGCAGGTTCTTATCTCTGGCCTCACTCAGCACGCGGTAGTTAAATTCCAGCCAACTCAGTTCACGGTTTACATAATTATCAGGATTGTAGAATCTTTCATCAATATCTGCCATCAGGACAACCTCCTCTTCTGTTTTAATACAGGCCGGATTCCGAAAATTTCCTCGAAGAAATCCGCTTTCTGGGCAAACGCCACCGCCTCCAGGGTAATATCCCCTCCATAGGTCGTGGTCACCAGCAGCTGGCCTTCCTTAACACTTAAACGGCAATCGTGAAGCTTCTGCTTATGGCTCCGGTCCATGGCATTGGCCAGCCGTAGAATCGCCGTCAGCTTGGCGATCAGTATGGTCACGTCGTTATGGGTCAGCTCACCCTTTGTATCACGAAACAGGTCTTCATTAAATGTGACCTCATTGTAATCGAAATCAATGCTGTTATAGCGCACCACATTGGCGATGATCTCACGCTCCATATGGGATAAACCGATGATCTCCGTCGACATAATGATATTATATCCCGACTCTCCCGTGTACTTCATTCCTATGAATTTGCCGCAGGAGTGGATGATGGCGGAGATCTGCAGCAGGAGACGCTCTCTCTTTCCCATGCCGTGGTACCGCTTCATGCTGTCAAATATATCGAGAACGTGTTTCTCCATGTCCGCCGTGTGGGAAGCGTGACATTTGTAGCGCTTCGCCATATTACGGGACGCCGCAAGGATATCCTCGGTGAAATCGTGGGTGAATTTTACCGCCCTGGTCTCCTCTGCGTATTCCGCGGCTATGCCGTCACAGAGACGGATTCCGGGTATCCAGAACATCTCGGCCCCCGTCAGCTCTAAGACTCTCCAGTAAATGATGGCCGCCGGCATTAAGAGGGCCGCGTACTCGCTGTTCACCCCGAAACGTTCTTCGATCTGGTAGAGAGGCATATCCACCAGCTTCTCATAGAATGCCTTGAAGTCTTCCGCAGTCACCCGGTCCACAGGTTTCCCCGTTCCGCTTCCTCTGGATAAATAGAGGATACATTCCCCGATGCCGATTAAATTCTTGATCTCACGGTCCTTTAAATACATCTTTTTAAAAGTCACAAGCTCATTATCCACCAGTTCCTCGATGAGAGTATTCTCCATCCGGATGTCGGCCTGGATATTGGACATCATCTCCCGTATCCTTAGGACTCCCAGGAGAAGGTTCTGGGTGGAGATCAGCGCATCCTTATCGAACAGGGATATCTGCATACTGCCGAAGCCCACGTCCACAATGGCTGTGCCTTTCTGAATTGTCTTGTTAAATTCTGCGTCCTTGGAGGCAATGGCCTTATAGCTGATAAACCGCTGTTCCGAGTTGCTGATGATCTGTACTTCAATCCCTGTACGAACCCGGATCTGATCCAGCACGATCTGGTTGTTGCGGGCCTCGCGCATGGCGCTGGTGGCATAGGCGCGGTACTCTGAAATCTTGTAGGCCTCCATAATCTCCGCAAACTGCTGTAAGACGCCGCACATCTCCTCCACCAGTTCATAGCTGATCTTTCCATTATTATAGGTATCTTTTCCAAGGGCGATGACGTGGCGCACATGGTCTACCCGGCGGATTCCGTATTTGGGCGAAACCTCATAGATACCGAGTTCCAGTTCAAATGAACCCACGTCGATGGCTGCGAATAGTTTAATTGCCATACTTGTCCTCCTTACCGCCCGGTACGGGCAACATCCTTTCCATTATACTCTCCTTTTGTCAGGACATGTGTCAAATTTACGTAAAATCTTCCCGGGTGCCCATCAGGTGTGTGATGAACTGGCTGGCCGTCCTTCCGGACAGTCCTCCGTGGCTTAACTCCCACTTGTTGGCCTCCGCGTAGAGCTCCTCCAAAGGCATATTTACATGATACCGCTCCGCCAGCTCCCTTACAATGTTCTGAAACTGCTTCTTATCCGGAGAGCCGAAGTATATGGTCACGCCAAATCTGGCTACCAGTGACAGCTTCTCCTGTACGGTGTCGTTATTATGTAATTCATCATCCAGCTCTCTCTTATCGCTGAACTTCTCACGGATCAGATGGCGCCGGTTGGAGGTCGCGTAAATCAGTACATTCCCCGGCTTCTTTCCGAGACCGCCTTCGATGATGGCCTTTAAATACTTGTATTCCAGCTCAGAATCCTCAAAGGACAAATCATCCATATAGATGATGAACTTGTAGTTCCTGTCCTTCACCTGCTCCTGTACCTCGGACAGGCTCTTGAACTGGTGCTTGTATACCTCGATGATGCGCAGCCCCTGCTCGTAGTACTCATTTAAAATAGCCTTGATGCTGGAGGATTTCCCCGTTCCGCTGTCGCCGAACAGAAGCACATTGTTGGCCGCTCTTCCCTGGATAAATGCCTCCGTATTCTCGATCAGCTTCTTCTTCTGAAGCTCGTAGCCGATGATATCGTCCAGATAAATGTGCTCCACGTTGGTGATGGGATTAATATGGACCTCGTGATCGATCTCCTCGATTCGAAACGCCTTGTTAAGCCCGAACTTGCCGACGCCGAACCGGCGGTAAAACTCCGTCACGGCTTTTCCGAAGGCGGCTACATCCTCAGACCGCTCCAGTTCCACCGCCAGCGCCACGATCTGGTCCCGGATTCTCTTGTTGAACACGCGGCTGTTGCCATTGGCCGCGTGGTAGTCTGAGAGTGCGGACCAGACACCGCCGCCCGCCATATCATCCCCGCCATCCAGTGTACGGATATCGTAATCAAACAGCTCCTTGATCACGTTGAAATCATGGGCGGCCAGATCATTCAGAGAGCCTTCGATATGGCCCACAATTTCACATGAAGTACTGTATACATTTTCGTTGTTTGCAAGGCAGAATGCTAAAAAACAATGCCAGAGATTCCCCTCAAAGCCGTAAGTCACCGCCATGTCGATCAATTGGCTGGCACAGGCATAGGAATCCGGCATTGTTCCCGGCTTGTCGTCCGGCCCGACGGCCAGAAGTGTGGAAACGTGATCAAACAGTTCCCGGTGCTGCAGATTTCGGTAGATAATGAGTTCCTGCGATTTCATAAGTTCCTCCCTATTTTTTCGAAATGGCCAGGCAGCCTACAGCCGCCTGACCGTTCTTCGTTCCTTAATAATTGCCTAAAATTCTCATGTTAGACGCTTCTTCTTCAATTCCCTTTAACGCATTCTGAATCTGCGCATCACCCAGGTTTCCCTCGATATCCACGAAGAACCGGTATTCCCAGTTTCTTCCGGCAATGGGCCTTGATTCAATCATGCGCATGTTCACATGATTATAGATAAAATTGCTCAGCATGTTGTACAGGGAACCGCTCGTGTGGGGGAGTTCAAAGCTGATGCTCACCTTCGACGCATCCTCCCGGTATATAGGATCCCTGGACAGGATGATGAACCTGGTCGTATTATTTTTGTTATGATTGATGGATGGCTCCAGCACCTTTAAACCGTACAGCTTTCCGGCTGTCTCGCTGGCCACCGCCGCCTGATTCTTCTTCCCGTCATTTAAAACTTTCTTTGCAGACGCAGCAGTGTTCTCCACACTGTACTGCGCCCAGTCCCGATGGGAGTTTAAGTATCGGGAGGACTGCATCAGCGCCTGGGGATGGGAAAATACGGTGGTAATATCCGAAAGCTCCGCCTCCGGAAGTCCCAAAAGCGCATGGTTGACCGGGATAAAATTCTCCGCCACAATGTAATTATGGTATTTGATCAGCAGGTCGTAATTATCGCTGACCGCCCCCGCCGAGGAATTCTCGATGGGCAGGACCGCGTAATCGGCCCGGCCGTTTTCGACCTCCTTCATGGCGTCTTCCCAGAACTGCACGTGATAAGCGTCCACATCACTGCCAAAATACTGCAGTGTGGCTTCATGGCTGTATGCACCTTCCACTCCCTGGTACACCACGCGGCTTCCCTTCAGGGGAAGCTCCTTCACAGCCTTGAAATCCATCCTGGCTGTCAGTCCGTGTTCCGCCATCAGCTTATACTGATACCGGCGGCTGATCGTCATCATCTGGCTGAACAGTTCCTCCACGGCCTGTTTCTGGAAGCTGTCATCTGTCATGGCCTTCACGGAGTCCAGCTTCTGTCTCTCCCGCTCTCCGTCATAGACCGGTTTGCCGTTTTCAATCTTATATTCCGCCACGTCGCCGCACAGACGCATGCGTTCCCCGAACAGGGTTACAATCTCCCTGTCGACCTGATCCAGTTGTTTTCTGATTTCCTGTAAGTCGAATGTACTCATAAATTCTGTCCTTCTGCCAGCTGAAGCCTAAGCATGGCCTTTATCTGTTCTTCCGTGTAAGCCCCCGGGAACTTCTTCACTTCCGGAGGAAGTTCCTTTGTGTGGAACGGCTCTCCAAAGGTGATGGTCACATGGGACGGTTTGATCTTCGGAAAATGCTGTTCAAAGACTTCTGCGGTCCCTGTCAGGGCCACTGGCACCACATAACAGCCGCTCTTTTCTGCAATCTTTAAGCTTCCCTCTTTGAATGTCAGCATATCCAGCGGGTCGTCGTTTTTATTTCTCGTTCCCTCCGGGAAAATCCATACGGAGACGCCGCGTTTCACCTGTTCGATTCCTGCAAGGATGGTCTTTAAACCTTCCTTTAAATTCACGCGGTCGAGAAAAAGGCAGTTGACCAGCTTCATCCAGGATGAAAGAAGCGGAATCTTCTCCATCTCCTTCTTGGCCACAAAGCCGGTCAGGGACGGAACCGTCACATATCCCACCAGGATATCGAAATAGCTGCGGTGATTCCCCACGTAAAGTACCGCCTGGTCAGTCGGAACATTCTCTCTACCCTTTACCGTAATCTTCACTCCCGCCATCCAGAGGATCAGCCGAAATACACACTGGATCACGGCCAGACTCTGCACATCCCGCAGGCGGCGGTTTTTCTTACCAATCAGAAATTCCACCAGCATCAGCGGAATACTTAAAATTAAAAACAAAATGACTGTTGCTGCTACAAATATAAAACGTATCATTGGTCTTCCCCTCCATTTTTACTATTATATAAAATGAAGAGTGTAATTACAAGAGTTACCCGCCTTTCTTTTTCGTAATTTGCTCAAATAAAAGCCCAGTGGCGAACCACAGCGGAGCAAAATCGAGCCGTATGAGGCCGTCGATATTCGTACTCCGTCCCGTGTAGTCCCAGGGACACATTCCCCGCGACCGAAGCCACGCTCCTGAGATGTATTCCGCCACAAAAATCAGGACCATGTAAAGCATACCGTGGCGGACCGCCAGATCCGACTTTTTTACGCTCAGTGATTTCCCCGGATTAAGCCAGTCGTCGATCCATTTGCCGATCGGACCCAGAAGCGCTCCGCATCCGTAGATAGGGAACATCAAAAGGGACGTCCTCCCCATCAGCCTCCAGTCTTGCCTCATGATCGATTCCGCTGACGTAAAAAGAACCTCCAGACACCAGCCGGTGATTCCGCATTTGCAAAAATTGACCGGGAGCTGTTTCAGCTGCAGCGCCGTGCTGCTGATTGTAAATTTTTTGAATGTTGTTGTGTTTAGTGTTGTCGTCTTCATAAGTACCAGTATGTACCCAAAGCGGTAATTTTATGAACAAAAAAAGGGGGCAAATGCATTTCCTGCATTTTTCCCCTTTTGATCGTGGATCGACCGGTATCCGGACAGTCTCCGCTATAAACAGCGGATCTCATAGAAGCGGCGACAACAGTCTGCTGCACTGCTCTTTCACCCGGATCCACAAGTCTCTCGACGCATAGCCCTCTCTGGTTATCTCTTTGCAAAGCTTTAAATCCTCTATAAAGATATTTTCCAGTTCTTTCGTGGTCTCCTCATCGTAAATGACGGCATTGACCTCAAAATTCAGTTCAAAGCTTCTGATGTCCATGTTTGCCGTGCCATAGGAGCAGACGCGCCCGTCCGTCATCACGCCCTTGGCATGGAGGAAGCCGTTCTCATACGTATAGCACCTTGCTCCCGCTGACAGAAGATCACCCACATAGGAGTAGGTCGCCCAGTATACAAACGGATGGTCCGGCTTGCACGGAATCATCAGGCGGACATCCACTCCGGACCTGGCGGCCATAGAAAGTGCGGATAAGACGGCGTCATCCGGAACAAAATACGGCGTCTGGATATAGATATGGTCGCGTGCCTTTGCGAACAACCGGATATAATTGTCCCGGATCTGCCTGCTGACAGCGTCCGGACCGCTTGCAATGATCTGAATTCCCAGCGGATGAATACCTGGATCCACCTGATCCAGACGGAATAAATCGGCGCCGGTCTCAAAATACCTCATATCCTTAAACAGGTTTTCTCCTGCCGCGTAATTCCAGTCCAGCGCAAAACGAATCTGAAGACTCAGCACAGAACCTCCCGTCAGCTTTAAATGAGTATCTCTCCAATAGCCGAACTTGGGGTCTCTGGAAATGTACTCGCGCCCGATGTTAAATCCGCCCACGTAGCCGACCTTGTTGTCAATAACCACGATTTTCCGGTGATTGCGGTAATTCATTCGAAGCTGGAGCCTTCCCAGAATGGGCGGAAAGAAAATCCCAACCTTCACACCGCACTGCTTCAGTTCCTCCCATTTCTTCTTCGGCATAAAACGGCCGCCCATACCGTCACAGAGAATACGGACCTCCACTCCGGCTTTGGCCCGTTCGGCCAGAATGGGGCTGATGGAATCGAACAGCTCGTCGTCCTTGATGATATAGTATTGAAGGTGGATAAAACGGTCGGCTTTTCTCAGTTCATTGCGCAGATCCGTATATTTTGCCTCGCCGTCCGTAAAAATACGGACAGTATTGTCGATGGTCAAAACCGCTCCTGAGGTCTCTAAATTGTACAGCACCAGATCCTCATAGTCACGGGACAGATGGGACTCCAGGCTGGTATCGTGCGTCTTTAGAAACTCCTCCTGGCCCCGCACGGTAAAATAGACGCGGTCCTCCACTTCCTTGACACGGAACATCTTGCTTTTCCCCATGTCCTGCCCCAGAAGGAGGTAAAACACGAAGCCAAAAACCGGTATGAAATACAGGACCATCAGCCAGGTCCAGACGGATTTCGGATCACGCCTTTGGAAAAATACAATTATAATTGAAAAAATCAGATTGATGTAAATTAAATGCTCCATGATCCACGACCAGACGGCTGTGACCGCCATCCATGCTGTCTCCATATGAAGTCCTCCTTTTTCCCCTTCCGAGAGTGCTCCTGCCTTACTCTTCCTCAGTCTTCCCCAAAATAATCCATATCAATCGTATAGATCAGACGTTCCATCTCCTCAAATGTCGTAATTCCAGCCAGAACCATTTTCACCGCCTCTTCTTTCAGGGTCGTCATCCCATGGCTGCGAATTGCGTACGCTTTCAACTCGTCTTCTTTTCTGCCCTCTGAGATCATGCGCTTCATCTCCGCATCCACGCTCAAAATCTCATGGATGGCAATGCGGCCCTTGTATCCTGTCTCATTGCAGAGATAACAGCCCTTTCCCCGGCGCAGACGCACGTGTTCACCAGGAACCGCAGGCTTTCCGTACAGAATCTTCAGTTCTTCGGGACGCGCCTCATACTCTTCCTGACAGTAGGGGCAAACCTTTCTCATAAGTCTCTGGGATACGATCCCGGCTATGGAGGCCGCGGCCAGATAAGCGGGAATTCCCATATCCATCAGCCTCGTAACCGATGATGCGGCGTCATTGGTATGAAGTGTGGAAAACACCAGATGACCTGTGATAGCGGCGCGTGCTGAAATCTCGGCAGTCTCCGGGTCTCTTGTCTCTCCGATCATGATGATATCGGGATCCTGACGAAGAATGGAGCGCAGTCCTGTCTGGAAGTTCAGCCCCGCTCTGTCACCCACCTGTATCTGATTGATCTTCGGCAGATTGCGTTCCACCGGATCCTCTATTGTAACAATATTCACAAGGCGGCTGCTTAAATACTGAAGAACTGAATATAATGTTGTTGTCTTCCCGCTTCCGGTAGGTCCGGTAAAGTAAATGATCCCGTGCGGGATACGCAGAAGCTGTTTCATCTTCCGGTAGTTGTCGCCGGACATGCCAAACGCGGCGCTGCGGTCAATCGGCGTATTCGTTGTCAGAAACCGAAGCACACCCTTTTCGCCGTAAATGGTAGGTACGAAGGAGACTCTCACGTTCATCTCTCTGCCATCCAGTGTAATCTTGAAGTGACCGTCCTGCGATTTCCTTTTCTCGGCAATATCCATCTTCGCCAGAATCTTGGTGCGCGCCACAATGCCCTGATGAATGGCAGGAGAAAGCGTCATGTATGGAATCAGCATACCGTCGCGCCTCATGCGGACAACCGTCTCATTTTCGTAGGGCTCGATATGAATATCACTGGCGTTTGTATTATAGCCCTTCAAAAGCAGGCTGTTTAACAGACGGACGATCGGCGCCTGATCCTCTTCGGAGCTTACCATCAGGTTTTCCGCAAAGGTTCTGGAAAATACGGCGTGTTCGCTGGCCAGTCTCGCCGCTGCTCTGGCGTCAATACCCGAGTAATTCAGCTCGATCGCATGGCGGATCTGCGTCCGTTCCGCCAGAATCAGCAGGATTCTCATATTGGTCACCAGACGGATATCCTCCAGCGCATATAAATCCAGAGGATCCGCCGTCGCCACGGTTAAACAGCTTCCTTCCATGGAAACTGCCATAATATTATATTTTAAGGCCAGCTGTTTCGGAATTTTCTCCACCGCACGCTCATCGATATGAAAGAATTCCAGATCAATGACTTCGAGTCCCATACTGCGTCCCAGCACTTCCATAAGCTCCCGGTCCGTTACATACCCAAGATCCGTCAGAACTTCGGCCAGACGCCGGTCATTTGTCTCCGCTTTCAATTGCTTCAGACCTTCATTCAGTTGTTCCTTCGTGATGGCACCCTGTTCTACCAGCACTTCTCCAATGTGTATTCCCTTCATTTCTCCAACCTCAAACTGTATTTTCAATCAATTCCCATGACGCAGACTCATTGCCTGCTGGAATATTCCGGATCTGTGTAGTAAATATAGAGGGTATTTCCGGCTGCGCCGGGGCTGTCTTCCAGATCACGGCGGATTATATCTTTGCCGTACAGCTCTAAATTAACTAATTTTACCACAGAGTCTGCGGAATATAAAGCCGTATTCCTTTGATTCTTCCACGTAATCCGGTACTTTAAAACCGGTGCATTTTCCTCTGACGATGCAGGCAGAATCTCGCAGAAGACCTTTCTCTTACGATAAAATTCCTCTTTGCATATCGCTTCTCCGTCGCAGTAGATCCGGCCATCCCTTGAAAACAGGATTTCATGGCCGTATTCATCACCGGTCAATTCTTCTCTGCTGATAACCAGACTCTCCGCACAGGAAATCCGGTCCTCCAGATAATCGACAATCACCTGAGTCGTTCTCCTTAAGTCGTCGGCGGAAGCGCTCGTTTCAAACATGTTTCCCGTGTAGGTATACATCCGGATCAGGAAGCTCATGAGAATGAATGCGATTGCCAGGGACGCGATCAATTCCGTCAGCGTCATTCCCCGGTCGCCGCGCAGACAGCTGTTCCATTTTTCACTCAAGCTGCACCTCACTCCCTGGATTTCGGCACCGGCCCTATCACCTTCAGTGTGACAGGCGAGGTCTCTCCCTCACCGGTCCATGACATCCCATATTCCATAATCACTGCATCCATGGAAATTGTATTATTGTTTATTTTGAATCTGAGTTTTGTCTCTTTCGTTCTGAGCGGTTCCTTTTCCAGTTCCACACATTCCAGTGCGGTCATATACTGTTTTCTCATTACGGTTCCTTTGCCCAGGGAAGAATGTGCCATTCCCAGGCATTTCAAGAATATCGTGACCGCAATCAATAGAATTGTCCATGCCGCCAGAGACTCGATCAGAGTAAAGCCATCATTTGATTTCACGAATTGCCTCCCATTCGCGGTTACTCCGCTTATGCCATCCCGTTAATTTATAAGCTGTGGTTCTCCCCGTTCATACCCGAGGACGATCCATGGCTCTTCCTCCGATTCCGGATCGTTCTGGAGATAAACTGTCATAATCTCGGTGCTGCTGCCTTTCTTCGCAGTAGCGGTTAACATAAGACAGTTCTCTTCCGGCATGTAGTATCCGGTCATCGTACAGCTTCCCATGGTGGCATCTAATTGGAACTTGATGGCGGAGATGGGAATCATATTGTTGATTTTGGAATCTGACTTATTGGCTGAATCCGTGTTGGATTGCGCGTTTAGTTCTGCTTTTGGTTCTGTGCCAAATTCTCCATTTGATTCGTTTCCAGGCTCTGCTCTGAATTCTCCATCTGGTTCATCTTCCGGTTCCGCGCCTGACTCCTCATCCGATTCGTCTCCCAACTCCGCATCTAACTCCTCATCTGGTTCGTCTCCCAGCTCCGCATCTGATCCGCCGCCCATAAATTCCGAAATTTCATCTAAAATGGCATCCCGCAGCTCTCCGGAACCGTTACCTGTAAAGTCTGCAGCCGCAGTCTGTACGATGGAACGTGCCGTTAAATACGCCTGCCTGTCATTGTACTCCCTAAGACTCTGCCGATAATACGCTGAAGTGGCAAACAGAATCGCGGTCACCAGAATCATCAGTATCATAACCATAACTATGACCCAGCCAAGTACGTACCCCTCTTCCCCGTTTTTGCGCCCTGCCATTTAACCACCTCATTTCAGTTTACTGTCTTTCAGGGCTCACTGATGATTTTCATATCGCTGTATTCACCACTGTTTTTCACTTCCTCACTACTTTTCAACTCCTCACTGCTTTTCAACTCCAGCATCAAGCAAGTCACCGTCATAGACAGCGTTTCACCATTGACGCTGCCATCCGTCATCGCTTCCGTTCCATCGGCCTTATCCTCTATGCTGTTTCTGGAATATGAAGTCACAGAGATCCAGTCTCTGTCGTATGCCCAGTCCAGCAGCCGGTATAAATCTTCCATTGCTCCTGATGCCTCTATATGGACAGTCGCCTTATGGATGTTATATCCTGTTTCCGCCGCATCCTTTGTCTCCAGAACCGAAACATCTAAAACCTTAATGGTCTCGGGTACAATTTCAAAGGAGGTCAGATACTCTGCAAGTTCCGGTATCAGCATGGAATTGGTGCGGTACGGCAGATAGTCCTCCGTATTTTCACCGATCACGCCCTGTTCTCTGCCAATCTCCTGCTCCAGGACAGATTTCCCGGTCAGATCGTTCTCGGACTCGCGTTCCTGAAGCTGTATAATTTTCAGTTCCGCCTCTGTCCTTACCCGTTTCATATCGGATGGAATTTTCACCAGATAGTAGACTCCCGTTAAAAGCAGAAGAACTACCGCAATATAAACCAGTACCTTTTCTCTCTGCGTCAGTTTTCTCATGGTTCCCTCCTTATTCCGGCATTTTTAATACACACTCCAGTTGAAAATAGTACCAGCCATCCTTTTTCTTTGTCACCGGATTGACATTGGTAAATCCGGAATACTCTACCTTTGAGAACAGTCCGCTCTCTTCCAGTCTGTGCGCATAAGCTGATATTTCCTCATAGTTCTGTGAATTTCCGTTAAAAATCAGCGAGCCATCCATGTATTCCGGTTCGGAGAGCTCCAGGCTTCCGCCCGCCGCGTCAAAGATGTACTTCCGCACAGCGCTGTTCATCTTCGCAGTCTTTACCGCCTCTTTCTTTACCGCAGCCTGCCCGGCCGTCAGGGTTCTCAGGGACATCAGTTTCTCTTTCAACTGTTTTTCTTCGGCCAGCGCCTCTTTTCTCCCTTTTTCAGACAGACGTTCTTCAAGAACATGTATCTCTTCCCTCATGTTTCTTACAGCAATCTCGTTATCCGCCGCAATCCCCAGAAAGATACTGATAATTGCCGCAGGTAAAAGACCTGCCCAAAGAAAACGGGACCGTTCCTCTTCCCTGCGCCTTTCCTTCTGTTTCGCCGCTCCAATGAGATCCAGAGACTTACGGCCTCCCAGCAGACTGCCGGTGACATACATATACTGGCCCATGGAATAGCTGATGCCGTCTTTCGCTGTAATCAGCGCTTCCGCGCCGGGCACTGTCACGGTGATATCCTCATTTTTCACAATGCGGGGAATGAGGCTGTCCAGTTCTTCTTTCCCCAGCCCGCAGAGACAGACGGAATCCAGTTCAAATTCGTCTCTCTGCATCTTGCAGAAATGGATAACGGACCGGATCACCTTTGCCATCTCTGCCGTACTCTCCTCAGTTCCTCTCTCATCGACCAGACGCATACGGTTCGTATACGTATAGACACCATCGATGTAAAGCGATGTCATCATATTCCGTCCATCCGCGATTGCCATAATAAATGTCTTATTCCGGAAAGACGGCAGGAAATCAACCAGATTATTCAAACCATCAACTGCGACGTCTATCGATTTCAGCTTCATCCCACATTCGGAAAACAGGCTCTGGTACTCAAGAATCACACTGCGTTTCATCGCCACACAGAGGATGGTACACCCTTTGTTATCCCTGTTTTTCCTCCTGATGATGCTGTAATCATAGACGTAGCTGCCTTTCTCTGAGGGCAGAATCAGATCGGAAATCTCCCGCCTCACCAGTTCCAGCATCTGGCTGTGAGGCATCCGCGGAGCTCTCAGCACCTTCGTGATAATCTGGTTTCCGCCCATAGTCAAATACACATGCCTGCGGTATTTTCCATACCGCTTCCTGATTCCGTTCAGTACCTCCTTTACAGCTTCCTCTTCTGTCACAACGTCGTTGATTAAGGCGCCTTCCTTTAAACGGATGCTGAGGCAATCCATAATCTCTATCTTTTTCCCTGACCTTCCAAGCACAGTTTTTATCTCATTTTCCCCTAAATAGACTGATAATCTCATATGTGCCCTCCTGTTTAAGGCCTTAACCGATACTCTGATAATACTGGTAAATGGGAACCATCACTGACAGCATCAAATAACCAATGATGACTGCCATGATAATAATCATGGTCGGCTCCAGAAGCGACAAAAGCCGCTTTATCGCTGTCTCTGACCTTATTTCAAAGGATTCCGCGGTGCGTTTCAACATGGAATCCAAATTACCGGATTCCTCTCCTATGTAAATGCTGTGAATTAGTTCGGGACAGAACTCTCTGATCTGGGACAGTGAGTCGGAAAGAAGCATTCCGTTTTTCATATCCTCCATTACCTGACAGAGCCGTTTCTTCATATAGCGGCTGCCCAGCGCATCCGCAGTCAGTTCCAGTGCATTAATAAATGGAACGCCTCCGCCATACAGGAAACTGAAGGTCCTTGCAAATCTGCCAGCCATAATCGTCTTAAGAAGTGTCCCGGTCCCCGGAATATGAAGCATCATTTTATCCTTCCATACCACTGCGCCAGGCCGGGTAAATACTCCGGCCAGGATCACTGCAGCCGAAATAATGACCGCGGCAATATCTGTAAAATGATTCCGAAGCCCGCGGCTTACTGCCATAAGAATCTGCGTGGAAGCCGGTATTTGCTCCATGGATTCGAACAGCTCGAAAAAGCTGGGAAGGACGGCCGTAAACAACAGGAGCACCACCGCAGTAACGGTCAGAAAGAGAAAGGCGGGATAGACCATAGCGGTCCCGATCTTTTTCCTCGTCTCATCTTCCCGTTCGAAGTACTCTGCCATTTTCCCTGTCGCCTCTGCGAGGCCGCCTCCCGCTTCCCCGGCGCGCACCATGCCGATGAGAATGGGTGGAAATACGCCATCCTGCATCTCCATCGCCTGAGAAAAATCCACGCCGTGCAGGATCATATGATAGAGTTTTCCATAGATCTCCCTTAAATCCTTTCTCGACTCCTTGACACTGATTAAGTTCAGCGCCTGCGCCAAAGGTATTCCGGAATTCAGCATGACCGTCAATTCACCCATAAATCGTGACAGAAGTCCATAGCCCAATGGACGCCTTCTGACTTTTCCGCGCTCTTCTTTGACCTTCACCGGATACAGACCCATGGCCCGGATCTTTGTCCACGCCTGATCAAAGTCCTGAGCCTGAATCTTCCCTCTCGTGCGCCTGCCGTTTATACTTTTCGCTGTATATTCGTAATCTGCCACAAAATCACCCTTTCTCTCATCCTCTTAAAAATCCCAGATACCAGGCCAGCAGCTTGTCTCCATACAGAAGGGAAATCACGACACCCGCCGCCAGAAATGGACCAAAAGCAAAATGCGATCCGCGCCCGGCCTTATGTGACGCCAGCAGCCAGATTGCATAACAACCTCCAGACACCACAGAGAGAAAGGCGGCAGCAATGATCCGCGGTCCTCCAAGTATAAGGCCGCAGACAGCCATCAGTTTGATATCACCGCCGCCAAAGCTTTCCGGAACGGCAAGTGTCATGAGATACATGGGCAGGCTGACAGCAAGCCCTCCCATCGCTCTGCTTAAAAGAGTGATTCCCGGCTCCGTCACAAGAGACAGGAACGCAGGAATGAGAAGCGCAGCTGTCATCCGGTTCGGAATGCGCATAGTTTTAAAATCCGTATATGCGATCGCTGCTAAAATCAGACACACCAGCCATATCATGACTGCATGGAGGCCAAATCCACCGCAGTAATACCAGGTTATACCCGCCAGAAAAAGGGCCACCGCAGCTGCGACGACCCTCCTGGGAATACTTCTGCCCATATGCTCCTCTTCAGTCTTCATAGGTAACGCCCTTTCCGCCGGTGATCGTAATCTTCTTCCCATCTTCCGGGGTATACTCTATTTCCTCAACTTTGTTTCCATCCAGCGTTATCTTAAAGCTGCTTCCGCTCTCCACGTCATTGCCCAGAAGCGCCTCCACTCTGGCTATGTATTTGGAACCGTCACCTCTGGTATACTCGACAACCGAGGCCACAGCTGTTCCGTTATTCGTGCCTTCCTGTTCCAGAGCCGCAGCCTGTGCTGCAACATAGACATTCCGGGCCTGCGAAGTATATGACTTCTTTCTAGCATCACTGATAAACCCACTCATGGTCGGAATAGCAACCGCTGCCAGGATTGCAATAATGACCAGAACTGCAAGCACTTCTACCAGCGTAAATCCATTTCTGTCTTCTCTTATGTGTTTCCATCTGTTCATCTTTGTTATCCCTTTTTCATTTTCTGTCACGGACTTCCACTTCGGAATCATTCTTAATCTCTATTTGATAATCCTTCACATCGTAGATCATACCGTTTATCTTACCTGTCGCCGGGTCATAAAAGATGCCCCGGATCTGTCCGCCTTTCGTAACACTGCCTTTCAGCATATCGTATAAAGCGTTCTCTTTACTCCCTACCTCCGGGTAAAATATCTCGTTATACATAACGAAGTCATCGATCACTCCGTCTTCAGCAAGCCGGTCAATGACATACGACTGCATGGCTGCCTTTACCATAAACGTCTCCGCCACATACGACTTTTTCTTTGCATCATCGATAAATGCATTCAGCTCGGGGACGAGATTCGCTGCAAGAATCGCAATGATGGAGAGCACCGCAAGCGTCTCAATTAAGGTAAAGCCCGCATCATCCTTTTGCATACGTTTTCGTTTGCTTTTCACCCATCTAAATAAACTGTTTTTTTTCTTCATTATAATAGTAGTCAATCGAGGCCAGTCCACTGGTTATCTCTTCCTTATCAAGGCCCAGCGACAGACAGCAGTCCTCCAGAGAGGGGTAATAGTCGCGAAGCTGTGTATTTAAGAAACTGAGCAGCATGACCGGGTCTTTAGGTACATTTGCCATTTCCGATTCTCCTGTTCTATATCAATGCAATTCATTCTAGCATATATTTCCGGTATTTTCAACGTGCAGAAATCGATTACGTTGCTGCAGACATCAATTTATGTAACAGTTCAGACGGCGGGAAAATTGGCGCAGGAAGCAGCGTTAAGCTTGCTTGTAAGCGGCTTTATGCACCAATTTTTACATCGGATGAATATCCGATGCTTCTTGACCGGATTTTTCGGTCAAGAAGATGAGCCGTCGGAACTGTTACCAATTCACGAAGAGAATTTTAAAAAGCCCTATACGAATGAAAAAAGTCGTGATACAATCGTTTTCAGCATCATAACAGGAGGAAATTCCATGAAAAAAATATTAATGCTCGGCACTGGCGGCACCATCGCCTGCAAACGCGGTGAATCCGGCTTAAAGCCTCTGATCTCTTCGGAAGAGCTTCTCTCATATGTTCCGGATGCAAAGCAGTTCTGCCAGGCGGACAGCATTCAGATACTCAATATAGACAGCACCAATATGCAGCCAAAACACTGGCTCACCATGGCAGAGACCATCGAGGCGCACTATGAAGAATACGACGGCTTTGTCATCTGTCACGGAACGGATACCATGGCCTACACGGCCGCCGCACTCTCCTATCTGATTCAAAATTCCCCGAAGCCCATCGTCATTACAGGCGCTCAGAAGCCGATCGATATGGAAAATACGGATGCCAGAATCAACTTGTGTGACAGCCTTCGTTTTGCCAGCGACAACCGTTCCTGCGGCGTCACCATTGTCTTTGATGGAAAAGTAATTGCGGGTACCCGCGGAAAAAAGGAACGAACTAAGAGCTATAACGCATTTTCCAGCATCAATTTTCCATATATTGCCATGATCCAGGACGGCCACGTTATCTTTTATCTGGATGAAAAAGAGCATTTAACGGACCATGTTCAGTTTTATCGCACGCTGAACCCCAATGTCGCCCTGCTGAAACTGATCCCTTCCATGGGCGCTGATGTGCTGGATTACATGGCGGGCCATTATGATGCCGTCATCATCGAGTCCTTTGGTGTAGGTGGACTTCCCTCCTATGACAGCGGGGATTTTTACAAAGCCATCGAGAAATGGATTTCTCTCGGCAAGACCGTTGTCATGACCACTCAGGTAACCAATGAGGGCAGTAACATGTCTGTCTATGAGATCGGGCGTTCCATCAAAAAAGAATTCGGTCTCCTGGAGGCATATGACATGACGCTGGAGGCCACGGTGACAAAGCTGATGTGGATCCTGGGGCAGACGCAGAATGTACATGAGATTCGTGATATGTTCTATCGCACAGTGAATAAAGATATTTTATGGCGGGCGTACTGAAAATCCAATCCCCCACAGTAATCTGCGGGGGATTGGACTGCAATAATTTATTCGGGATATGCGATCAGCTGGTTTCCGTTATCTGCTACATCAATCACAATTGTATTGCCCGCTCTCACCTCGTCTCCGAGGATGATCTTCGCGGCCAGTGTCTCCACATGCTTCTGGAGATACCTTTTCAGCGGACGTGCTCCGTAAATCGGATCGTAGCCCCGATCCACCACAAACTTCTTCGCGGTATCAGTCAGTTCAATCTTCAATTCCTTATCCCCGATCCGTCTGTTTAAATCCTGGATCATGAGATCGATGATCCCGGCAATATTATCCTTGGTAAGAGGCTTGAACAGAATAATCTCATCCAGCCTGTTTAAAAATTCCGGACGGAAATGGCCTCTTAAGTCATTCATAACCATGGCCTCGGCCTCCGGCGTAATACTGCCCCTCTCATCGATGCCGTCTAAAAGGTACTGGGAACCGATATTGGAGGTCATGATAATGATTGTATTTTTAAAGTCTACGGTTTTACCGGTTGAATCGGTAATGCGTCCATCATCCAACACCTGCAAAAGGACGTTGAATACATCCGGGTGCGCCTTTTCCACCTCATCAAACAGTACAACGGAATATGGTTTTCTGCGGACAGCCTCTGTCAGCTGACCGCCTTCGTCGTATCCCACATATCCTGGCGGCGCTCCGATCAGACGGGATACGGAGTGTTTCTCCATGTATTCACTCATGTCGATCCTGACGATGTTATTTTCATCATCAAACAGTCTCTCCGCCAACGCTTTCGCAAGCTCCGTCTTACCCACGCCGGTAGGTCCTAAAAACAGGAAGGAACCAATAGGCTTTGTGGGATCCTTGATCCCCGCCTTGGAACGGATAATGGCCTCGGTCACCTTCTCAACCGCTTCGTTCTGACCAATCACTCTCCTATGAAGTTCTTCATCGAGATGAAGCGTCTTATTCCTCTCGCTCTCCGTCAGCTTTGCAACCGGAATACCGGTCCATTTGGAGACGATCTTTGCAATCTCGTCCTCCGTCACATTTTCATGCACCAGGCTTAAATCCTGGCTCATGACACGGGCCTCCTCTTCCTCCAGCTCTTTCTGAAGCTGAGGCAGCCTTCCGTACTGCAGTTCAGCTGCAAGGTTTAAATCGTATTTCTGTTTGGCGTCCTGAATCTCCCGGTTTAAATTCTCTATCTCTTCACGCAGGGTCGATAAGTGCTCGACTGAAGATTTCTCATTCTCCCACTGGGCCTTGGAAACAGCAAATTCATCGTGCAGCTCCGCCAGTTCTTTCTGAAGCTCTGCCAGCCGGTCCTTACTCAGATGATCGGTTTCTTTCTTAAGAGCCGCTTCCTCAATCTCCATCTGCATAATCTTTCTGGACAGTTCATCCAGTTCTGCAGGCATGGAATCAAGTTCTGTCTTGATCATCGCACAGGCCTCATCGACCAGATCGATTGCCTTATCCGGAAGGAACCTGTCGCTGATATAGCGGTCCGAAAGGGTAGCCGCCGATACCAGAGCCGAGTCTGTAATTTTCACGCCGTGGTAAACCTCGTACCGCTCCTTCAATCCACGAAGGATTGAAATGGTGTCCTCCACGTTCGGTTCAGCCACCATAACCGGCTGGAAACGGCGCTCCAGCGCCTGGTCCTTTTCGATGTACTGGCGGTATTCATCCAGAGTCGTAGCGCCGATACAATGAAGCTCGCCCCTGGCCAGCATCGGTTTTAACATATTGCCGGCATCCATGGATCCTTCGGTCTTGCCTGCGCCTACAATCGTGTGAAGCTCATCGATAAACAGAATGATCTGTCCGTCACTCTTCTTCACCTCGTCCAGAACGGCTTTCAGCCTTTCCTCAAATTCCCCGCGGTACTTGGCCCCCGCCAGGAGAGCTCCCATATCCAGGGCAAACAGCTTCTTATCCTTTAAGCCCTCAGGCACATCCCCCCGCACAATACGCTGTGCCAGACCTTCGACAACTGCGGTTTTACCAACACCGGGTTCCCCGATTAAAACCGGATTATTCTTCGTCTTTCGGGAAAGAATTCTTACTACGTTACGAATCTCGCTGTCACGGCCGATAACCGGATCCAGCTTCTGGTCTCTCGCACGCTCCACCATATCATAACCATACTTCTCCAGTGTATCGTATGTTGCCTCCGGGTTGTCACTCACAACCCGCTGATTACCGCGGACCGTTGACAATGCCTGAAGGAAATTCTCTCGCGTAATTCCATAGGAACGGAACAGCTCCTTTACCATTCTGGAAGGCTGCTTCAACATAGCGAGAAACAGATGTTCCACGGAAACGTACTCGTCTCCCATGGCTTTCGCCTCATCCTCGGCGCTGATCAATACCTTATTTAAATCATTGCTGATATAGAGCTGGCCGCCGCTCACCTTCGGCAGCTTTTCTATAGCCTGGGCAGCCTCATTTAAAAACTGTTCCTTCTGAACGTTCATCTTTGTGATGAGTTTTAAAATCAGGCTGTCTTCCACGGTTAAAAGACTGTACAGCAAATGTTCCTGCTCAATCTGCTGGTTCCCGTATTCATAGGCCAGCTTCTCGCATTTCTGCACCGCCTCAAGTGACTTCTGTGTAAATTTATTAATGTTCATAATATCCTCCTTCTCATCCTATCCGGAGATACAAAGCATTTGTTTTAATTGTTCTATATGTACTATAACAAATGTTTTATGTGATGTCAAGAATTTTTTTTAAGTAACTGCATTTATCTGCTCTTACATTAATCTTACGTTTTTTTCCGCCTTGTTGTCTTTTGAATTCCTATCCTTTATAATTTACTTAACAGTTTATGAAAAACCTGTTGTCTTACCGAAAAGGAGAGGGAAAGAATGAAATTATATTCTCATTATATAAAGATTAAAAATATAGAAATCAAAAGTATAAAGTTCAAAAGTATTGCCGTGCTCGTTGTCTGCTCCCTGCTCTTTAGTGTGGGGCCGGAAGCAATCACCAGCTTTGCTCATACCCCCGACGAATCTCGTTTTTTAAACGGGACCTGGGAAAAAGACGATCATGGATGGTGGTTTGCCAATAAGGGGAACCCTGACTATTTTACTTCCACCTGGGCTGAATATCAGGGATACTCCTACTATTTTGGTGCCGATGGCTATCTGGTTACCGGTTGGAATTATATAAATAACCACTGGTATCGCTTCAATCCTGAGAAAGGGAGTCATGAAGGGGCCATGATGACAGGCTGGATCTATGATCCTGACTATAAAGGCTGGTTTTACACCAACCCCTCCGGCATCCTGGTCACCGGTTGGAATAAGATCGGCGGGGAGTGGTACTACTTTAATCCAGAATCTGACGGAACCTTGGGACTCATGGCCGTCAATCAGGTGATCGACAGCTATTACGTGGACTCCAATGGAAAAATGAATGAGCCGTAGACTACTGAATGGATTGAATTATGTTTGATAAAAAAACAGGATTGGTATCAGAATGCATGACATATATTTCTTAAATGTCCTGTGTTTTGATTTCAATCCTGTTTTATTGGGTATTTATTTGTTGAGTACTTATTTACACCTTTTTTCTTTCACATATTCAGATCCTATGATTTCTGCCTCAGGAGACAGAAACCGCCCGTTTTTCGAGTCCGTGGAACCTCATTGAAAAGACTGTGGCCCGGAATATCCAGTCAATAAACATTCCATACCATACCCCCATTACACCCATATGGAATATCCGTACGAAGAGATATGCGAACGCAATACGGAACACCCACATGGAAAATACGGAAACGGCCATCGTAAACTTTGCATCGAGAGAGGCCCTGAGTGTATACGGTATGGTAAACGCAAGGGGCCAGACGACCATGGCGATACTGTGAGCGGTTATCATCTGCCTCGATATCGCAGATGCCTCTGGCGACAGCCGGTAAATTCCCACCAGCGGACCGCCAAACACAATCATCACGGTACACAAAACAATGAGTATGGCATAATTGATACCGGTCAGCTGACGTGTATACTGCTTAGCCTGCACCGTCTCGCCGGCACCTACGCACTGGCCCACAATCGTGATCAGCCCCAGACCAATGGCATTTCCAGGCAAATATAAGAGGGTAACCAGATTTGACGCTACCGCGTAGCTGGCAATGGCAGCGGTCCCCAGTGACGAAACGAGACTCTGAAGAGCGATCTTTCCGAACTGAAACATTCCGCTCTCAAGACCGTTTGGAATACCGATTGATAATATATTCCTGATCATATGAAAGTTTGGCCGCAGTTCACTCAGCCGGTTAATCCTGATTATATTATCCGGCTTCTGAATGAGATACACCATCAGCACAGCCGCCACCATTCTGCCTGCCAGCGTTGGATATGCCACACCGGCGACGCCCATATGAAGTCCGAAGATACAGACCGCATTACCTACCACATTGATTGTATTCATGACAATGGATATTACCATGGATATCCTGGAATTCCCCATCGAACGGAACAGCGCTGCGCAGGAATTATAGACGGCAATAAAGGGATAAGAAAGAGCCGTAATTCCAAAGTAAATCACCGCGTCATTCATTACCGCTGTTTCCACTTTTCCAAACACAACCCCCAGGAGATGGCGATTTCCAATTAAAGCCGCCATTGTCACGATCAGAGACAGTATTGTTGTAACGCCAACCAGCTGGCCCGCCGCCCGGCAGGCATTTTCCGATTGTTTTTTTCCCAGATACTGAGCCGATACCACCGCTCCCCCGGTGGCAAGCGCCGCCAGAATCTGAATAATCAGAACACTGATGGAATCTACCAGGGATACCCCTGACACCGCCGCCTCACCGACTGCAGCCACCATCATGACATCGACCATTCCGACCAGTACGGCCAGTATCTGCTCCACGATCAACGGAGCCAGTAATTTCATTAAATCTTTTCTTGTAAACATGCCTTCTGCCTCTGTAAACTGCCCTATAGATAAGTAGTTTTATGCTACTTGTTTTAGATTTCCCATGCCATAGTATACCACGAAAATACACTCTTGGCTATCTTACCCGTTACTCAAACGGATACCGGATTCCCCACTGTTCTCTCAAAGCATCCATGGTCTCCATCATACGAATGGTGACATGGTGGGGCATCTCAGGACATTCCAGACGCTGCTCCCGGATCGCCTTTCGGCTGGCTTCTATCTGGTACTCATATCCCGATATCTGCTCCGGCCTCGTATAGGTTTCCTTCAACCTGCGTTTTTCATCGAATACCTTAATGGATTCGAAATTATTTATATTTTCAACTTCTATGTATCCTTTTGTACCATAGATAATCCCTCTTCTGTCTGAAAGGACATGGATCGAGCTGTTTAATACCGCCATCTTCCCGCCCGGATAGCAGAAAGTCATACTGTTCTGGGAGTCTACCCCGGACTCAGTCTTGATGACAGAGGAATTGATGGAAGTAATCTCATCACCAAATACTAAGGATGCAAATGCGATGGTATAAACACCAACGTCGAGAAGCGCTCCCCCCGCCAGATTTGGATCTACCAGTCTCTGAATCTTATCGATCAAGTAACACAGACTGGCCGTCAGTGTCATTGGCTCTCCTATCACGCCTGAATCAATCACATCTCTTAAGGTCTTTGCCATCGGCATGTAACGGACCCACATCGCCTCAGTAATAAGCAGTTTCTTTTCTTCCGCCAGAGCAATCATTTCCTTTGCCTGGGCTGCGTTCACCGCAAAAGCCTTTTCACACAGAACATGTTTTCCATGTTCCAGACAAAGAATCGCATTCTTATAATGCTCTGAATGAGGGGTTGCTATATACACCAGTTCTATTTCCGGATCTGCAGCAAGTTCCTCGTAAGAACCGTATGTGTGTTTAACGCCGAACCGCTCTCCAAAATCCTTTGCTTTCTCCGAACTTCTCGACGCCGCACCGTAAAGTTCCACTCCGGGCATCCGGTTCATCGTATCTGCCAGAGTTGCCGCAATCACTCCGGTTCCCAGTATCCCTATCTTAAGCGCTTCCATCCCTTCTCCTCCTGTTTTACGATTGTGATTTTGTCATTCAGTATAACACAACAGAACTGCGTGTACAATCACTCTTTTCCCTTTTCCCAGGCATGTGGACAGTGTAATGAGAGAATCTGTTATTTCAGGCTGGCTGCCCGTTGTATAGAGGGATTTCCTTTCCGCACTCTCTAAATATGTCTGTTTCTCCTCCTCACTGATAAAATGACTCTGGTATATCCCCATCTCCTCTTCCCGAACAGTATAGCAGGAAAATATCACATACTGCTGCCAATCCCCCTGTCGGTATATCCATATGCACCTATGGTTCTGAAAGTAAGCTTCACTCCGATACTGTTTCAAATCTGCAAACATACTTCCATCCTTCATATTATGGCCATAGATAATCTGGTTTTCGGCTTCCTCCAGACAAAATATGGTACCACAGGGATTTTCCTCTCCACTGAATGTGTGGTTTAAGTAATAACCCGGGATTGTATTTTTTACTGTCGGATAGTTGATGTTCGTCCCCGGAATCCAAATCCAGAAAACATAATCCGGATTCCGGGAAGTCATCATGCGCGTCCATTTCTCCTCCTTCTCCATATTCACTTTCGGCGCTGCCGCATCATCGGCTGTACTGCCTGCTGCCAATTCAAACTGCTCCTGCAGCTGCCTGTATTCCTCCCGTCCAGTCTCATAGCTTGAAAGCCTGATAGTCAAACAGAAGGCAGACAGCCCAAAACTTGTCAGGAGCAGAATTGTTGTTACAAAATGTTTTACTCTGTTCATCTGCTGCCTTCTCTGTCCTGCTTCCGAGAGTCTTTCCGCCTTATTCTGTATACAAGTCCTGACAGACATAAGAGCATGGCTGCCAGAACAGCACCAAGCGGATACTCATCTCCAGTCCGTTCATTCGTCGGAGGGCTGGTTTCCTCCGCCGCATAGATCATGCCTCTGAATCCCGATTTATAACTGGCCGTTATTCTTCCAACCCGCCTGGTATCATCAGGTCCTTCCGGCGGAAGAGGCTGATCCGCCACCAGGATTATACTATCCCCGGTAACTCTTCCATTCAAGATAGTAAAGGTATAGGTTTCCTCGGATATAAGATATCCGGCCTGCCTTTTTGTCTCCCGGAATGTATAGATCCCATCCGACGGCATAGAGAATTCAGCTTTCCCCTCTTTGTCAGTAATAACGGTAAATGTGTTTCCTCCGGGTCCTGTAACCGTAAATTCAAAACCTTCCAGCCCCTTTCCTGTCTCTGCGTCCGTCTTCATCAGATACATGGTATTGATTTCAGAATCATGCCGCTTCAAGTCTATCATGGTAACCTCTATCTGCTGATTCTTTCGTGGAACTGTAAATGAAATATCGGCTGCCGGGAGATAACCAGGGGGCGACTGCTTTTCGTGAAGATAATATGTCTCTCCAGCCGTCAGTTTTCCTGTAACATCCACGGGTTCTCCGGTAGTTTCAAATTCGAATATGATCTTATCTTTTTCGAACGTAAGAACCTGCAGTACAGCTCCTTTTACGGTATTGCCTGACTCATCCTTCTTATGGATCCGTACTCTGGTCACATCATTTTTCATTTCTACCAGATCGGTACTTCCGTCCTCACTCACGGTAAACGGAACTTTCTCCGCATAAGCATAGCCACCTTCCGGAGTTTCCTCACACAGATAATACGTTTTCCCGGCTATTAATTTTGCTGTAATTTCATGAGGTCTTTCACCAGAAATCCAACGTTCCAAAACCTTGCCGTCTTCATCCCGAACAGCCATATGGTTATCCGGCAGTTCCCGGCTCCCGGTAAGTTCTTTTTTTGACAGTACCACATGGGTTGGCTTGTCAACCATAATCACAACATCATGACTTCCATCTCTGCCTACATTAAACGGCACGTCTTCCGCAAGGGCATAACCATCACGTGGTTTTACTTCATGCAGCCAGTATTCACCGCCTGCTGCCAGCTGACCGCTGATGGTCTTAAATTCCAGTTTTGTAGTAAAGACCAGCTCTTCGCCTGCTTTAAATCCGGAGAAGTCTCTCACCGCTTTAGCAGGACTTTTGTCTTTATTCAGGATCTGTAGTATAAATCCTGGCTTTTGGCGTTCCGCATCCGACGGGCTTGCATTTGCCGGGGACGATAGAGTGAGCTTCTTCACGATAATTTCTGTTTTTTTATCTTTCATACGTACAGTAATCGTCTCGGATTCCAATGGAACGGTGAAGACAATGCTTTCACAGTATCCATAACCCGCCGGCGGCTTTTCTTCTACCAGCTCATACGTCCTGCCGGCTACCAGAATTCCCTCTGCCAGAACCGGCTTACCGGAGGCAGTATAACAGAAGGCTGTTTCGCCGCACTCTATATCTCTGACGCAGTAATACCCACCTGTAACGGATTCCCCAGTGTCGGCATCCAGCTTCTCCAAATATATCCTGGTCTTTCTATCCTGCATGATTATTGTTTCCGGAACCCCCGCCTCATTGACCGTAAATCGTATATCTTCCTCCCGTGAATAACCGGCAGGCGGCGTATCCTCGCGAAGAATGTACTCTTTTCCTGGTATTAGTACATCTGCCGGAATAAGAACCGGTACAGACTCCACTTTCGTAAATCTGTAAATCTCGTTTTTTGTTTCTGCATCCACTACAGCATAGATACCTCCGGAAATTTCGTCGCCAGCAGCAATATCTATTTTGGAAAAGTATAATTTTACCGGCCGGTCTTCCATATCCACATTATCAATTCTTCCGAATTCGTTTAATGTGAACCGGTATACCCCTGTAGTCTGCTCCATACCGTCCGTGTATCCCGTTGTTTCAGTCAAACGGTAATTGCCTCCTGCAGTCAGCACTTCCCTGACCGTCTCATCGTTTCTGTTATTTTCAAAGACTGCCCCTTGTGCCTCCTTTGATATCGCTCCGGCGAACTCTCTGGTTACTGTTTCATAATCTCTGTTCACTTCCTGAATAACTGCATATTCAGTCCCATAGGGAAGACCGGAAAAAATAACATAATCGTCCCCCTTCAGGGTAATTTGTCCCCTCCCCTTTATCCTGCCTTCTTTTGTTCCGGTATAATTCTGATAGCCGGACAGCAGCTTACCTGCCGAATCAAAGAAACGCATCTGATAGGTAAAGGTATCCTGTGGATTCCTTCCCGTTCCGGAGATGTGATTTCTGATTGTTAGACTTCCTTTCGGCGCGATAGGATTTTCCAATATGGTTTCCATGAGATTCGTCGGAGAACTGATCGTAAATACCGCTCTTACTGACGCTCCCATCTGACCGCTTACCAGTGCAGCCAACTCCAAGTGCCCAACAGTATGCGGTTCTGCATCATGAATCTGCCATGTCAGTATACCTTCATTTATTACAGGGTTCCCGGATGATCTCATTAACTCCAGGCCATTTTCCAGCTTAGCACTGACAATCAGATCCGCTTTTTCAAGACCAGAGTTTTCGTATGTGATGATGTACTTTATTACATCACCATTTGTAACCGGCATCTGGCCGTTACCCACAGTTCCCGTGACCTCTGCGACGGCATGTTCCTTTGTAACAGGATTCTCTATTACATGCTCAAAACTTCCATTCTCCACCGTCCATGTATCAAGCTCGTCCCGATCCTGGTCTTCCAATTGAAGTCTGGTTCCAAGATATGTCCTGGATGACAAAAGAAATGTCCCATTCTCATCAAACCAGATTCTCCTCGTCTCTTTTTTACTCATCTCTGTATTACCATCTGAATAGCGGGTATATTCGATTATTTCGTACAAATGGCCTTCCTCTATTCCATCGTCAGCCGTAAGTAAAATATCAGTGCTGCTGATGATATCAGGCAGCAACTTCCCGGTATCCAGATCCTTCAAAACCGTAAAGGTCTTGTCCGCGGCCCTGCCAAAAACAGTGAGTGACTCAATGGTTCCGCTGGCAGAGGAACATTCCAGTACACTGAAATTATTTCTTATGTTACTGATGCCGGTTCCAGACTGATTCACGGTAAAGATAACCGGCGGCGACAAATGGAGGTCGGCCGGCGCCTCCAGCTCTTCCATAATATAGACATGACCGGCTGATAACTTCTTTTTAATCGTAAATCCCTCCGGCCCGGATCTATTAATTTCTATGGCTTCTCCATTTTTTACGTATTCTCCTTCTATAGCTACTGCATGATAGACAGCTATTTTGGCACCTTCCAGCGCCATGCCGGTATCAAAATTGGTCTTTTTGAAGTGTATTTGTGTGGGATAGTTTTCTACCGCATGGGTATACGTAACAACCTGACTGTCTGCCGTTCCATCAAAGGTAAAAAACTTCTTTCCCCCCGAGATCTGATAATAATCAGGCGGCGAGACCTCCTCGATTGTATAAGTATAGGGATTTATCGTTCCATCTGCCCGAACTTCGCCTACTGCCAGATTTTTAAGCTCTGCACGTCCATTATGACCGGTCGTAATATACCATTCCTCCTTTGTGTCTCTGTTCGTGATCAGAAATCTGGCATTTTCCAGCATTTCTCCCGTATCAGCCGCTTTCTTAAGCAGTTCCAGGCGTCCCTGAGCCGGTTGATTCACCACACGGATTATTGTGTCTGTGTCACCGCCAATCTCAATTTTTACCGGTTCCCGTTTTGCCATATATGGCGGGACCTCCTCCTCAACAATATAGTAAGAACCATCTGGTATCTTACTGATCCGATGCGGTCTTATATCTCCGACTCGAAAGCCTTCCGGAATATTTCCCAAAAACCACTCTTCTTCTGTAAATCTTCCATCGGCACCCGAAATCCAACGCTCTACCAGATTTCTCTCATCATGAATAAATTTTCCATCTGCTCCCGGCCGGTAGAGGGCCATTTTTACCCCTTCCGCAGCATATTCACTGGTTCCGTCAGAAATCACTTTCAATATGGATACATACTTTTCCACATTCTCCAGACTGAAGCGCTGTACACTTCCCTTCTCCTCCAGTACAACAGCCTTGGGCTTTGTACGCTCAAAGCCTTCTGGGACCTCAGCCTCAACCAGAACGTAATTCCCCACTTTTCGCCCATCTTTTATATCCGTAAACGGCAGATAATCGATTCTGTGAACCCCTTCCAGCGTATCGTAGCTCTTCAGCCCTGCCGCCAGCTCCCGGTAGTTAAACTGATATTCAAAATTCAGGGGAAGCTGTCCGTCTTCATCCAGAGAGCCGTTATGGACGTTTCGATATATGGTGATTCTGATCATCTTACCGTCATCCGTTCTCCACAACTGTACCGAGCTGTCTGTGACGCCCATCTTTATGGAAGAAATCCTCTCTGCGGATTTCTCTCCTGATTTAGTATGCCATGTCAGCCATACAAAATCATCTCCCAACTTCCGGTATGTATTTTCAAAATCCAGTATAAAACTGGATTGATTCACTGCAATTCCGAAAAAGGCCTTCATGCGGTCCAGCCATTTAGGACTTATCTCATAGTTTTCTGTATAAGCTTTGAGATCGTCCGTCATCCATTCATCTATTAGCTGGTCTTTTACATATTGCGGCTCTCCTCCGTTCATCTGAATATTTCCATCTTCATCCGTCTCGGCTCTGTAGAGTGCCAGACCTGCTGAATATTCCATTGGCAGCGGTATCATATTTCCATGCCCGTCCATGCAGTATTTAAAAACTTCAAGCTTGGTATGGTCGTCTTTCATATGGAATGTCTGAACTTCTCCTGTTTTCTTGACCTCCAACTCTATGGAATGACGGATATAACCGCTGGCAGCTTCTATTTCTTCTAAAATATAGTCACCTGCCGGAATCCCTTCAAAATATTTCGGCTTTCCATCTGTAATCCAATCCGCTGTCACTATGACTGGTGAATTATCTTTCGAGTTTTCTACAGTCCACTTTGCAGGTGTATTTTCTGTTTTCTCCAGGTAGTAGCCTGAGGGATAAGTGACAGTATCTGTCGTATACTTCCTCCGGGCCTTATAAAGAGCCAGATGGGCCCCTGAAATCTGACCGTAACTGTAAGCACCCTTTGGTTCCGTTGTCTTCAATATCCCCTGATAATCGCTGATTACATCTATGCGGTACTGATCCGCAGCATCCGTTTTCACGATCTCGATCTTTATTTTTTCATCTTCCAGCTCCGCATTCTGCACCTGTTTTGTTTCTTTCACTGTGATACCAACAGGAAATCCCTTTACATACCCAGCCGGGGGCTCCACTTCCTCCATAATATAAGTTCCCGGAATCACGCGTTTCAGCATGTCTGCCCGCCCTGTCGTAAGATCGACATGAAACGGATCGTTGGGATATTCATCTCCTGACATCCACGTGTTTTCCATGATCCACGCTTCCCCCTGACGATGAAACAATTTCTTATCATCTGCCGGATCTTCCTTTTCGCCTACATTTCGTAAATCCCATTGGTTATTAATCCGGTAAGCATTCCGGTTAAACGCAGGCAAAAGATCATAGTACCGATACCTCACATAATCGTGGTCAATATCATACACAGGCTCTCCTTTTTTATATACCTGGTCTGATCTCTGATAATAATCCGGAAGGCCATGGCTTCCAACTACCGGATTTACAGACTTTTTAAGCATAGTACCATCGTAAGTTCCAATCGTATACTCCGCCTCTGTATCTGCGTGAATCGACGCAATCCGGTATGTCTTTATTTTTTCCTGTGCGATAACAGCGCCATTTACCGTCTTGGATACGTTGACTGGCCAGACCAGAATCCGTTCATACTTCTTTCCCCTATGGTCCGTCCCCACCTCCGTAGTATAGGCCATTCCTGTTGCAGGATCGATCTTTGCATCTCTGTTTCCATCTGAATCCACATGGTAAAGTTCAGTCCCTTCCTGCAGCTTAAAACATTTATCCAGGGACGAATAGACTGCATGTTCCAAATCTCCACCGGTGAGTTCAAAGACAGGATGGCCATTTTTTACCGCATAAACGGATTTCTGATTACGCACCTGAATACGGTTTCCATCACAGTCATAGCCATACACATTTCCGTCTCTTCCCAGTTCTGTAACCCTTAGGCCGCCCAATGAATAGTAAAGAATATCCGTATCCTTCCGCTCAACCGTTCGGTAAGTCCAGGTACCGTGACCGGTACTTCCACTAAGGCTTCCTTCAATATCATCTAAATTGACAAACTCCACGGTGTTTCCTGCATATCCTTCCAAAAGCTTTATACTCTGCACATTGTTATTGCGGTCCCGCAACACCTCTACGCCGTCGTAGCCGTAATCACCGCTGTCTCCATTTGATTTGACCTCGACCGCATCATACAAAGCCATCTTCGCTCCCGAAACGTAACGGTTTGTATCATCTGCAGTGTCCAATGGGCGTGTTATCAGGCCGTAACCAGCAAATATGCCATCTATACAGACTGGTTCTACCGCATCGCCTGCCAGTTTACGGCTCTCTAAGTATTCTGCGGTTCCCTTATACCAGGCATAGTTCAAATAGCTTCCCTCTTTATAAGCAAACTCCAGATTCTCCTGACCATATTTGGCCTTCAGCTCCGTTTCACTTCCCTCAACTCGTGTTCGGGTACGGTAAGTAACGGTCCTGTCCCGGTCCTTTAACTTGGATATCTCAAGCCGTATCGGTGTATTTCCCACATAAACCCGCGCAGTATCTTTTGCCCCCTCCGGCTTCTGTACAGTACCATCCTCATAGACTGCCGCGGCAACCCGGCCGTCCTGTTTTCCATTAAGATAGTAGGAAATCTTATCGGAATAAATTTCTATGGCGACCGGCTTCGTTCTGACATAGCCGGACGGCGGCCTCATTTCACACAAAACGTAGGTCCCCGCTCCCAACGGCTGCGGAGTGATCAGATAGCCTGTATTCTGATCCTGCCAGGATTTTTCTAACGGGTTCTCTTCCTTTGCCTGAAGCCCATCCCGCGTCGTCGTATACGCTTCAAATCCCCCTGTTCTGCGCCCTTTTGCATTCGTCATGATAATCTGCTCCGACTCCCTGCATACAGGGGTTCCCGCCTCCACAATTCCAGTCCACAGGCCGCCGATACCTGGAAGCGCTCTGGCCGCCTTTGTAATCTCTTTCGCACCCATCGCCTCTAAGAATTCTCTGGATCCCTTTATCAGTGTATCCGTCTCATAAAACTTTACCCGGCCATCTGTTTTCTCTCCATCTTCACGTTCTGCCGCATACACTGTAAAAACTGCCCCGTCATGGAGAATATTTTCCCCTGTCTCCGAATCCAGTTTTTCTATACGCAGGCGGCTTCTGTAAAAGGTATTTCGAAATTTCCGGTATCCATATCCCAAACCGGAGGCTGAACCGTCCTGGTTCTGTATGGTATCATACTCTTCACTTACAGGTTCTGTTATGGTCCATGGCACTAACATAGAGGCATATTTACCATCATAGGCCGTCTGCATACCTTCCATAGCAGATGCAGGCAATCTATCTTCTGAAACAGAACCATAACGGTAGATCCGTTCTATGCCGTCACGTTCGTATTCCGTTCCATTAGGCGCAGTTACCCCATGATTAACATCATCAGCCAGGTAGTGGCTGTTCGGATTTCCTCCGTCTTCTTCCGGAAAGACAATTGTATGATAGTAGTCTTTCAGTGGATCATATTCACTCTGAGTAATCTCAAAGTGCGGTGTTTTGTAAGGATCTCCCAATGCAGTTCCTGCTATTTTATTGAGATCGAGTCCATACTTATAAATCTCATAATCCCCCAGATATCCGTGGGCCTTAATTATATAATCCTTTACATTTTCACCAATGCCTCCCGGCCACTCCTCATTAAAACGGATAAAATATTTCGCTGTCAGGTCTTCCGCAGACAGATTCGCGTTATAATTATAGTAACGGCTCAGTCTTTCCGGAGTTATGTCATCTCCTGTTTTTTCGTCTTCATAGACAGCCGGTAACTCAATTTCCTTTGGCACATCAATTGCATAATGTTTATTGAGAAAATCTCCCAGTTCCTTATCCATGGGCTGCTGTTCCACCGTTATATAGGTTCCGTATGGAAGGTATTCCGATATGCCATAACAGTATCCGAAAGCGGCCTCCTCCCTATCCGCACTCAGGGTTGTTTTGTCTTTATCCCTGCCTCCATCTGATTCACTGTCCCACTCAATAGCATAAATCTCATCCAGGTCATAATGAAAGAATGGTTTTAAATAATTTTCGGCCTTGATTACAGCCGCTTTCAGAGCAGTATCATACACCTCATCCTGATAGCCTTCATGGCCGGCTGCAACTACCGTTTCACCTGTGAAGTTTTTTCTCACCAGTTTTTCCACTTCTCTGTCCAGATACCATTGAATAGCAAACTGCCTAACTGAATCAGATCTGTCACTGTTTTCTTTTGCAATTCCAGAAGTATTGGCTTTATTGGGGATTTCCGTATTATTATGCTCTGCCGGATAAATACACTCTGAACCGGCAGTTCCAAACAGAAGGCGTCTGATGAATGCGAAGGGCTTAAAAGAAGTATGCTCCTGTTTTTCTTTGTCCCACTTATCCTGATTCGCAACCCTTACCGCATCAAAAAACTTATCATAATTAAATCTTTTGATCCCCTTCTCATTTCCATTGGCATCCGTTTCATAAGACTGAATTGTTTCCAGTATTGCAGTATATCCCGTCTCCTGATTTTCATTGATCAAACCAGCCGTAAAACCATAAAGCTCCTGATTGGCGATTGCGTCTCTATTGGATCTTCTGGAATGTAAATCCGTACGATGCAGTACCTTCGTATAGATTTTTTGTACTCTTTCCGGATATGCCGCCCGATACGCAGCAACATCAACAGTACTTCCATTTCGATCAAGCCATTCAATCTCTCCATCTTCCGTTCGATACAATTGCTCCAGATTGGATTTTAAATAGATCTTGAAACGAAAATTAGGCCTGAACGATACGTTGTCCTTCGTCCCACCCCCGTTCTGTGTAAAATAATCCTCATGGCCGGAATCAGCAAATGTATTGTCCTCATACTTGGCTCCTTCTTCAACAAGAATATCTTTCACGACCTTTATCTTCTGCATAATAGGACGTTCCATCACATCGGCAGGTACTGTTCGTGTATTTCCATCCTGCCACGGTTGATCGAAGGCCGGCGGTGTAAGTGTTACATTTTGAATATAGGAATCCGCCTCCCGCTGCAAGGGCTGGCAGGCAAAGAAGCTCTGGTCGATGTACGCCTGCTTTATCGAATACCTCCCACTCCCGTCATCAGATACTTTTAGCCTGACAGTATCCGTCTCTTTAAAAGCATCGGACGGAAGAGTAACCACATAGATTTCTTTTGCTGTATCATATGTGGAAGTAAGCCTGGTCTTCTTTTCGACCGTCTTAAATCCCTCCTGCTCCACATAATCCACGATAGTCTCTTCGGAGTATTTATAATTTCCCGCGTCATCGATCTGCTGCTCACCTGGCGCGTATATCCAGTATGATGGTGTCCGGGCTGTCACCATGACAAATGATTCAGGGAGTTTTGACGGGTAAGACACATTCAGTCCATCAATATTTTGCTCTTTTAATGTCGCCCGCTCCAAAAAGCCATTCTTCATACGATAGGACAGTACTGCCGGATTGGAGGCCGGATCATCATAGGGAACATAGACAAAATATCCATTGCCACTGTCTTTTTTTACATAAAGGCAGTCTTTCTCCGGATTATAAACAGCATCATCCCGGCTGTCATCGTAAAGCTTCCATTCATAACGCATAATAGCATAGAGTTCTCCACCTGTCTGTTCCATATCAGAGATCCGCAGACTGTTAAAATACTGCAGGCCATGCGTTTTCATAGCTTCTGTGATAGAGAGAATCCATTCTGTATCCGTAGTTCCGCTTAATTTTACGCGCACCCATGGAGCATCTGCCTCCGGTTCTTTATATCCAAGGTTGTCGAGTTCCATATTATAGAGCGCCTGAAAGTCTTCCGGAAATCCTCCTGAAAAGAGTTCTGTCACCGCAGGTGTTCCCATAGTATGATAATTCATCGGTTTAACACCAATTGTCTTATCTTCTCGATCTAACACGGCATTAACGAGGTAACTCTGCCCTTCAGGAAAGGTTACAACGTCTCCCTGGGCGGCAGCCACTTTTTGGCCCGACCGGTAGACAAAGGTACCTGCCGCCGCCATAACCGGTTTTAATACAGTACTGTAAACAGGCACCGTAATTTTCTCCGGCACTTTCTCACTGGTGGATAGTTCGAACACCGCTCCTTCCGGAAATTTAATCCCATGCAGCGTAATATCGTGATCTGCCTGATATGCCGTCACATCAAAATAGTTTCCATTTCCCATCATATCGAGAGTAATTTTTCCAATAGCAACATCAGCCTCGTGATACTCCCCTTCATAATTATCTCTGCCATTTGTAATAATATTTGTTTTTCCATTGACGGAGAGTTCATATCCTTCTGATCTGGCCAGTTCCTTTACATAGTATGTGGTTCCATTCTCTTCCACAATTAAAGGCCGCCCAATCCAGCAGTTTCCATTATTCTTATCATTATCCGATACCGGGTATGCCGCATAGCTTCCTTTCAAGCCTTCCATACCGGACTGATTGGAAGAGAATTTCCAGTATCCCGATCCATCACCTGCCACGGAATCTATCAGATGTATGGAATTGCCCTTTGAATCACAACCAACATAATTCTCAATATCTTTGACCTTATCCGCATCTGCTCTGTTCCGATAGAGGTTCTGAGGCCCCTGGAATGCTTCCGGCCTTTTTTCAATCTTTCCAGATTTATAATTCCATATCATCCCCGGTGCTTCTGTGAAAGCCATAAAGGAGGCATCACCATTTCGGTCTGTTGACGCCACTGCAACTAAATCATCTTTTTGGTATACGGTACCGGTGCAGCCATCAGGGTGATTAATATCTTTAAGGGCAAACAGGCCGTATACCGCCCCCTCCAGAGTACCATCTCCCATCGAATCACCGTATGCATAATAATCTTTGTTTTCCCCAGCCTGCAAATAAAGATCACGTTTGTTGATATGTATCTCACCTTCAGTCCGGTGATCATAGACAATAAATGTATGGTCTGTAATCCCTTTATCGCCCGGTACATGCGGCTCCACCTCGGAGGGTTCAAAATTTACGCGTTCCATGACTTCATCTTCGTCAATGAGTAAAGATTTATTATTTATGCTTCGCTCAATCAGAGTTTTTGGCACTTCGAATAGTGCCTTCAGTTTAGTCAAAAGGCCAGTCTTTTTCTTTGCATTGGAGGCGGTTGCATTGGAGGCTGTGGCATTGGATGGGGTGGCGTCACATGATGCAGCGTCACATGATGTGTCGTTAGAGGGTGTAGCTATATTGTCCAATATTCCCTTTTCTGTAAAATTGCTATTGTTCTCTGGTGCTAAATCATCTGGTGACTCTGTCCCTTGCGGTTCGTAATTAATTTTATGTAAACTAATTTCCTTGTTATTATACACACTATCCTTATACTCTGAGGACGTAACCGTTTTGATCTCAATTGGTATATCGTCTGTATGGCTTCCATGATTTGTATATCCCGGCCGCGGAGTCAATTCTACTGCTGAGTATTCGTATTTCAGGGAAATAAACTGATTATAGAACTTATCCCGGTCAGCTTCCAGCTGTTCTTTCGCTTCTCCTGCATCAAGGGAATGAAAAAAGCCGCCTTGTTCTGCAAGAGTCTCGCAGTAGTCCACTTCTTCCTGCCAAGCTTCCTTGGCAGCAGCTTCATGTTCAGTGTCAATGTCCGGATCACCACTTTCTTCTATTTCCGGTTCCGGATGACCGCCGCAATACCCCTTCGTATAGGTATAAGTCCTGGTATCGGTATGTGCTCTCTGTTCAGAAGCATTTTCCTCATTATCCCCCAGCATCAGAATGCCGTCCTCATTTGTTACATTGATATCCCAGGAACACGGATCGTTAGCAGCGTCTCCGCCCGGATTTCCTTCTCCGTAATCCCAACCGTCCCATTTCAAAAACTGACTTCCGCCCCTGTTTGCCCAGTTATCAGAGGTTTCCAGTGATGTATCGTCAAGCTGGGTATCATCGAATGCCTCAAGAATATCCCACTTAGAACCGGCAAGCGGTTGTCCTGTCTCAGAATCATATTTTTGAAGTTGAATATTATAATGAGCATCCCAGGTCTCCGTATGCTCATAACGGTGAACATCTATTTTCCATTCTCCAGGGGGCTTTAAATGCCCCCGTCCACCCACAAGAAGCTCTAATGGTTCAGATACTGCGGAAAAATACACCTGCGTATTACCCCAGCCAAAATCACCGTTTTTACTTTTTTTCGCACAACCACGGAACCCTGCCAGGCCGCCTACACCGAAACCACAATTATAAAAACGATCTTCTTCCGAATTTTCCTGAAGTTTCAGAGTTGCAATTGCGTTTCCATCTGACACACCATCTGCTGACTTAAAATCAATGGTACTTCCATCATTGGAATACGCCCAGCCCGACGCCAGATTTTCCGCCGTCATTCGTCGGTACACCTCTTTCTCATAATCACTGAGATCACCATAGTGGAACGTCATATGATACATGCCATCCTCGCCCAATGCAGGCTCTGAAACCGGCAGTACGCTTCCCATATCGACAGAATAATCAAACGCCGACAGAAACTTTGCTGCTTTCCAGCAGTTAAAAAAATACTTCTGCGCAGGACCTTCATCTCGAAACGCATCGTAAATTGCCGTACTTCCATACGGATCTGGATTTAGCCTGGAATTCAGCATTGTCCTTACAAAATACTGGATAAAATCCCAGTCACCCTCCGGCGACTCTCCTGTAAACATGCCCTGATCCACATACTTATCGTTACTCCAGATAGAAGCCCACAGGAGATAATAATACATAGACATCCGATCAGAATCCCTCAAGTCCTCTGTAGATGGAGTCTCATAAGCAGCGCTTATTAATGCAACAAGAAGGAGAGCAAACTTTTTTGTCTTCATATCCATAGGGGCATTTTTCAAGAAATCCGGATAGTCACCCAGGTTATTGGTGGGATAATACATCTTTTGGAAGGCGATTTGTGCGCCTACGGGTGCAAAAAAACCGGTGTTATGGCTGTCTGCGCAGGCAAAGTAACGGTGATGAAATTTTGAAAAATCGAGTTCTGCTGATGTACCGGGAATTGTTATTGTTTTGGCCTTTTCGTCCTGAAACCAAAACTTACTTGTATAGCCTCCCATCAGTGCGGTTTCCTGCTGTGATAATCCGGTGGGAATGAGCCCGACCGACGGAGCCAATGCTGCCGCCTCTCCTTCTGCCTTCCAGGTCCAATTTTTTATTTCCATTGCATCTGCAGAAATGGCATCCGGCCAGTAATAAGTATGAACCGCAAAAACCGGCGTCGCTACTGTCGTTGTCAAAATCATACCTGCCAGCAAAATTGATGACAGTCTTTTTTCCGTTTCCTTCCACATTCCTTTTCTCATAGCGCCTCCTTTTGGGATTCAGTTATTATTCGTCAGAGTACCACATCGCAGATTCTGCTGTTGATTCATGAAATCCACTGTCCCATCTCATTAACACTGTAGATTCCGTCAATTATGGTATTAGTTAAAAGCTTACCCACTATCCCAGACGAAGATGGATTAAAATAATACCAGGTCCCATCAATCCGCTGCCAGCCAGTAAGCATTTGCCCCTGTGTCCCGTCCGTTACCGGATTCAGGTAATAACTGCTGCCATACTGATCTGTAAACCAGCCTGTGATCATAAATCCTTCCTCATCAAAGCAGAACCAGGACGCCCCTGGCTGATTCCCGGTTGCATAGGGATTGCTGATGTAGGCCCATTCATTTGCATAGGTCCTGTCTGACGCAAATATCCATTTACCGTTTGCTGCCTGCGTCCAGGTTCCGGTTACTGCACCATTTGCTGTGGTCTGTCCAGTAGTCTTACCGGAAGGAGTTACACCGGTAGTTGTTCCCGTACTCCCAGCACTGCTGCCTCCGGAACCTCCTGACGAGTAGGTATGATCGATCACCTTGAAGTTTAATTCAATCAATACAGAATCCTTCATTTTTCCATTGACCGCTGCCGCATTTACCCGGACACGTTTTGTACCACTGGAGGCACCAGATTTTAACAGTTCCCTGATCCAAGGCGCCTTCAATTCATTATTTTCATCCAATAATACCGGAGCCACAGTTCCATCCTGTAATACAGTCACCAATGCCGGATCCTCAGAGGACCAAACGATGCGAGTTAAATCCGTATTATTGGAATAAATAGTTGCCTTCAACGGTTTAGACTCCTGCCCGCTATAGGTTAATATCGGCGCCGAACGTCGCCCGGTCAAAGTAAGGGTTATCGGAAATACTTCTTTTTCCGGTTCCACCTCAATGCAGTTTGCCTGGAACTTAAGTGTTACCCTGCACCTGTCTGCCTGCATACCATCACGAGTCATTCCGGTGATATCCACTGTTTTCTCCGCCTGATACGGAGGCCTCGACAGTGCTTCCAGAATCCATGGTGCTCCGTCATTTACTGTGAGGTTTCCATTTGCATCCACCATCAGCGCCGCCGGATCTGAAGAACTCCAGGTTACGCCGCGGTCGTATGGCCTGTGACTCTCACTATCCTCAATATCCGGATAGACCATGGCATTCAAAGTGCGTTTATCAAACCCACGCTTTCCAGTAGTTTCTGAGTGAATGTTTCCGGCTTTGTCATAGGTTAAATGGTATTCCATGGCTGGCTGACTTAATTTAATTGCTTCAGGATTGACCCTGGTCCTGTCTTCTGTCACAAAACGAACGGTAATCATACAATCTGCTGCGGCACGGTTGCCAAGCTTATCCTTTCCTTCAACAGTAACCCGCACACTCCGCTCACCATTTCCAGAAAGCAGCGCATATCTGTCATTCTCCCTCTTCCCATCATCTGTCGCAATAATATCCCGGATCCATTTTGCGTCTTTATAGGCGGATATGGAAGCTTCTTTATAGGATGTTTCCTCTTCGTCTACCCTGATTACAGCCGGGTCACTGGTCATCCATGATACCTCGTCCCTTGAAAAATAATCCGGTTTAAATTCTGCTGTTAGCGATTGCGGTGGTGTAACCAGAATACTCTCTTCCGGTTCCAGCCGCTTCCCTGTAAGCAGCCTGGTGACCGTATACTCCAGGGTCTGTTTATCCAGTACCGCCTCTTCTGTGGCAACCAGTGTATGATCAAGAATCTGGAATGTTACATTGATCCGGCAGTTAGCGGTACATGGTTTCCCTTCGAAGGATGCCGACGGCCTTGTTTCTGCAGTCAGAATTGCAACACCACCGTTTTGATGTCCGGCGCCGAAGATTGTATTGGGTATTTTATATCGGTAATTTTCCTCCTGTTGTTTTAGCTCCAACTCGCTGATAATTTCCCTGAAAAATTTTGCATTTGAATTCAACGTTATACTGGCTGATTTTGCTGTATATCCATCTGAGTTTTCATCCTCATTTTTGGCCAGCCCGATTAAATCCGCATCATCAATGCTCCATCTTACCCGGTTATCACTTACATCATTATTTGTATCAATAACTGCCTGTATGGTAACCGGCTGCACCTCTGTTCCCGGCTCCAGATTCCCGTTGATATACCGGGCTATCAGCTTTCCTGCCTTATTTCTGATTTCTGTGGTCTTTACCGGATTCTTACGATTGCCAGTTCTGGTCTGTGTCACAGTAAAATTATAGATATCCGGATCTACATGAACAGCTACCGCTACTTTCTTATAAGTTCCATCAATCACAATATCTTCTTCCGGCATCTTGAAGGTATAACAGTGGCTGTCTGCAGAATACGCTGTATTCTTACTTATTCCGTCTGCGTTTATATAATATGGAGTTCCGGACATTTGAAATTTTTCTGTTTCCGTATCATTGGGAGATGTATTTACATAGACAATAGATCCAGCCGCTACAGCTCCCCGGTTATTCTTATCAAGCACCTTGGAATACTGTGATGCTCCTTTTGCTTCCAGCAGTGCAACATCATAAAAATTCCGGCCATTCGCTGCCGTGTCGATCTGATTTACGATAATTAAGTATCCCCGAACCGGACGGCCTACAGAATTAGGCGCGAAATGATCAATCGTATAACGGCTGTCTTCGGTTTCGTCCATAACCGTTAAGATACCGTCTTCCAACTCTTCATAAAAATATTGATCAGTCATATTTTTACTGGTTCCGCCCTGCACCAGCGTATAATGCAGATCACTGCTATGCCAGTATCCGATATGAGCCGCATAAGTATAATCATTATCATCTGCTATTTCGGAACCACATACATTGGCACTGATCTTGCTCTCGGAATCGGCAAACAGGTACGCCACATCGTCAATGTAATTAAAGTTTGTGGCCGCTCCCTGTCTCGTTCCGATAAAAGTGCCTTCTCTTGCCATTGACCCCAGCTGTGAATTCCCGATACTGCCTTCAAATCGTGCCACCTTTAATTTTCCGGATACATAGTTTCCGGTTATTCCGCCAATTGCAGTGGAATGGTAGCCTCCAATGGTTCCATTTACATGGACGTTATAAATATCTGTGGAATTCTGAAATCCGACTATTCCTCCGGTATAACCGGTTCCCTGGATTCGCGCCGTGTTCCCCGTACCAGTGGCAACATCACAGTCTGCGATGACGGAATCCGAAGCGATGCCTGCGACTCCACCAATGTAGATCACTTCATTTCCGGCCTGCGCATCTATTATAACGTTATCACATATGGTATTCTCAATAACGGTTCCGCTTATCTCACCTGCAATCCCGCCTGCGATCCCTGAAGTGTTCAGTGCTGCGTTTTTAACGGTCACATTTCGAATTTCTGAATCAACCGCATAGCCCACTACCGTTCCGATTCTGTCATTTCCTTTTACTTCTTTATCTGGAATGATTTTTACATCGTGAACTTTGGAATCACGTATCGCTCCGAACAAACCAATATGATCATAATTCCCGTACTTATTTAACTTCAGATTTCTGATCGTATATCCCTTTCCATCGAAATCCCCATGGAAAGCGTATTCCACCTCTCCCGGCATTTCTGAAGAATCTCTGTAAAATCCAATGGGAATCCAGTCCACGCCCTGCATGTCGATATTACCGCCAAGGGCAAAGTAACTGCCTGCATAATCGCCCACGTAGTCCGCACCCTCTGCATCAGGAACCGCCATTCCCATCGCAGTCAATTCTGAAAGTCCCATGAGTTGTTCCCGATTCTTAATCAAAAATGGCTTTTTCTCAGAACCATTCCCCTGTGTTCCATTCAGAAATTCGAAACTTGTCTTTCCGCTCCATGAATCCCAGATATTTCCCAGTGAATTTACTGCTCTCAAGGCATTAGACAGTGAGGCTTTTGTCTTTTCGTCCCCTCGTGATGCGTTGGATTCAGTAGCAGTCTGTTTCTCGCCATTTTCCAATTCAGCCCAGGTCGGTTCCAGAGCATTCGAACTCGTGGAGGCATATCTGCTGCCTTCCAGATCTTTTGCCAATATCGGATGCGTATGAAACGCAGAGAATGCTATTATGCCGCACAGGCTATAGGCCAACAGCTTTTTCCACCGCTTACAGTCTCCCTGCCCTATGTTGTGGTTACTCTTTCTCATTGTCTTTTTCCTCCCTATTCTGTGTATTTTCTTCATTCACTGATCTGACCCATGTAATCTGCTGAAACAGACAAATGAATATTCTCCTCCTCGTGAAGCTTACTCCTTATGCTGTGCAATGACAAAGGCTGGTCGAATTCCTATACTCGTGTCAGAGACATCAACCGGATGCAGGCTGCCATTTCCCAGATCCACCACGTAGATACCTTTTCCATACTGAAAAACGTCTTCCCCTCCATATTGCGGAGTTCTCAAGTAATACCCTTTGGAATACGCAGAGTATTGAGACTGTGGATTATTCTGGCTGCTTCCATTAAATTTCCATAGAACATCTCTGTATTTCACCGCTTCTTCCATCGATAAGATAAACATCTGGTCTTCCATTATCTGAAATGGTTTTTCAAGTTTTTCCAAGTCGTCAAATGCAAACTGCTCGTATTCCCCCGAACCGGTCTTTCCCTGATAGGCTGTATTCACACCGGTGTAAATGAAAGATATGTCTTTTGCTGGACTTTCCATATTTTTTTGAAGCCATTTACGGATATTGGAGGTTTTATAGTTGTTATCCCGGCCAAATTCCCATTTCTGTATGGACGTCCCGTCACTTTCAATGTCAGACCGTATCACCGTTTCACATAGAAAAAGAGCTGCATTTCCACGGTTATCCATCATATCGCTGTAATCTTCATCAATACATCGAAATCGATATTGCTTACCACCAATACGTCTTATCTGTGTATCGCCTTCCCGGTAAACTGCCTCTTTGGGAGCGGTCTCATCATTGATTTCCTGATAACAGACATCGCAGAATCCATCTTCATCTTTATCGATATGCCCCGACGCCGGAAAGAGCACCGTCTCCTCATAGCCGCACAACCTGCACAGTAATCTCTCATGTCCACCGGATACACAGTCTGACAAAACATGCTCCTGCATACTCATCTCATGAATGCAGGATTCCTGTCTCCAGACTCTTTGAAAACCGATCCGTATAATACAGTACCGGTTTTCATTGCTCATAAATTCATCCATAAGGAGTCCTGAGACATTGGTTATGTCAGCGAATTCCTGACCAATTACCACAGTGGAGGGACTATGGTTTCGTGCAACCAGATAAATCTCATGGCGCTCCCGGTCATGGACCATGGAAATCAGATTCCTGAGCCGTTCCCGGCTTTCTTCCTGATTCTCTGTAATTACCGGCCAATCTTCCGTTCTGCTTCCTGTGATATTGAGATCGGCCTCTTTGGCAGTCTGAATCCATTTCTCCAGTCGCTGCTCCCCCTCCTCCTGCTCGGGTTCTTCAGCCATTTGACCGGTTCTGCGGAACAATACTGTATATTTTTGAAGACCTGTACCTGACACAGTTATCCGTTTCGGGCTTTCTTCCAGGGCCTGATATAGCCAGCCATCACTTCCTTTCATAAGTTCCGGAAAATCTACAGTCAGCTCCATCCCTTCTTCACTCTTGCCGGCCTGCGTACGCAATATTTTTCTGTTTGGATCTGTCTCCTCAACAAAACGCACTTCCCAGGAAACCATTTTTGCTTCAGACGGGGTTGCAGGGTCCTCAAATTTATTTTCTGCACCTGGCTCGTCTTCTCCAGACTTATCATCATTCTTATTCGAGTTTGCCTCGCCCCCCTGTTCTTCGGACTTGTTACTATTTCCATCTTCCGTTTCCGGCCGTTCGTCTCCATTGTTATCTTCTTTATCCCCGCCTGTTGAGGCGCCGCTTCCTCCCTTACTGCTTCCTCCCTTACCTCCGCTTCCACGCTTCCCTTTTCCTCCGGCCCCCGCTCCTGCCTTTTTATCCCCGTCCATTGTATCCGATGACATCAGGCCTTTATCGGCTATATACCATTCCTCCCCATGTTCATTCAGCCAGGCTCCACTTGTTCCTACGAAGTATCCGTCTGGAGTTTTATCCTCCAAATACAAGGCTCCCATTGGATACAAATCGGAGCTGATCTCTGCAAGGTAATAGCATTTTCCGTCAATCCACTGCCAGCCTGTCATCATTCGGCCCTTTCCAGCGCCTTCTCCTGTGTTAAGAAAATACCAGTATCCGTCCACATAGATCCAACCAGTATCCGCCATACCAGACGCATTCAACCGGTACCAAGCCCCCTCCTGTTCCGCTTCATCCCCAGTATTTAACACAGGCCCATGAACTGTTTGATAGACCCACCGGCCGGCGTTTTTACTATTTTCCTCCACATTCTCTGCGCAGGAAGGAGCCGCATATGTAATGGTCAGAACGAATCCCAGCCACAGCATAAACCATTGTTTCTTTCTTCTGTATCCTTCCAGTCTGCCTCTCGGCCTCTTAAAAGTATCTCCGGCTATCGCCTGACACCTTTTTCTTATAGTCCACATCCGTCCCTCTTCTCCTCTCTCTTTTCCACAGCCCGCTTAATCAGCCACGCCGCCAACAGCATGAATAACAGGGCCAGTATTAATGACACAGTAAGTACAATGGCCTCTCTCCTGATGATCCAGGCTGAGTCCGGATCATACTCCACTGCTTCCACCACTCTGTTAGAGACAATTTTCTTTTCTTCAGCCGGTGTTTTCTCAAACTCCTTCAAGCTGTATACTGCTCTGCATCGATAGCCCTCAATCTCGGGATATGTGACCGTTCCTCCATAAGTAATCAGATAATCTATTACTTTACGTCTTCCAAAAGCAGTCGCATCCCTGCATAAAATATCATCTTCATCTAAGTATGGCGCTCCATTCCATACAGTACTGGTAACCCTGTAATGTTCTTTAGTCACTCCAATTTCTGACAGAAGGGCGTCCTCATACAGCTCCAGCCGCAGCGGTTCTCCATCAATTGGCACATTCTCTTCTCCCAGCTGATATGTCTCTGCTCCATATGAATGAAACACAACCGGAAACGTAAAGTCATCGCGCCATTCTTCGTTCACCTTCCTCCTTTTGATTACCGGATACTTTGCACTTACCTGCAGTCCTGAGAAATCTTCTTTCGATGTGATACTTCTCGTCTCAGGAACTGAATCCATATTTTCTATGCCTTCGTACAAAACTTCCTGTTCCACATGCTTCTCCCTGGGACTCACTTTGACTGGCTCCAGTTCCCAGGTCTTTAGCCGATACAACTTTTCCCCCTCTTCATAAATGAGTTCCGGCACGTATTCTTCTAATGATCCAAACATGATCTCGGAGATCACCGTTATCTCCGGTTTCAGCCGGGCATAAGCCATTTCAGAAGGAATAGACATCAAAACTATCAGCGCAGCCAGCATGCCACCTGGCCATTTTCTCTTCATTTATTATTTTTCACTCCTTACATAGTGTATTTAGGTTATTCAAAGGGGTAACCTATACCCACTCAGTACCTATATTTTTTCATCTTCCCTTCTATTGGGGGCAAAATAGAATTTAGTTAAGCGATTCGTCCATATAACGCAAAATTAATTTTTATAAATATGCCAGAAAGCTTACATCTGCTTTCCTAAATACCGTTTATAAATCTAATTTACTCAAAAAAGCGCAAACAACCTTCACTTACTTCGGAGATAAACCCGGCAGAATTTTATTCCGGATACAGAAAATAGAAAAAAGAAATGAATAACTAAACAGGCCTATAACAGTATAAAAAATACAGCACGAAAAATCATATCAAAAAAATTCTGTTCTCCAAGCCGGACCGATCGATAACAGATCGATTGGTCTCCCACTCGTCCGAGCTCAAACAGTGGAACATGAAACACCTATACTAAAATAATTGGGGAATAAAAGGATATTGCAAGATAATTAAAATATATTGAAAAAATAAGAAAAAACGATACGGCTTATGCCGCAAGATTTTATGTATGTTTTACATCTCTTAATTGTAAAAACAGTATAACCGATAATTACCAAATAATCAAGGGGTTTTTCCAATTTCATAAAGATATTTTTACCAACAAAAAATACCGCCTTCGACCGAATCAAGCAGTTCATCATTCCAGTTTCCGATCTGCTCAATCCGCCAAGGCGGCATTTCATACCCTAAACTTTCCCACTAATCCCCGTTATTCCTCAACGTCTTCACGCCCAAACAATCAATGAGAATCCTCCACCGTATCAATCCAGTCCACATCGGCAATCGGCCGTTTTACCGTACTTTCCTTCCCCAAATACTCCAACTGATCCAGCACATGCGTATCAGTCACGTAATTATCGGTGACATCCAGTTCCCTCAGATTTTTAAGTCCGGCTGCAAACTGAAGATCCGTGAGCTGATTTCCCCGAAGGCTCAAATATTCCAGCGAGGGATAATGGCCTAAAAATGAGGTGTATTCATCAAGAAGCACATCATCGTAATTAATAGAACGAACCATGCCGTCAGACCACATTTCAATATTTTTGTACAATTTCACATGGTTTAAGGAGAGGGCCTTTAACGCAGGATTATCCTGAAGACGGTCAAACTTCACCTCAAAACTGCTGCTGTCTAAAATCAGGGTTTCCAGGGCCGGAAGATTAAACGCGTAGGACACATCCCCATAGAATTCCGAATGATTCATGTCCAGATAGGTAAGTCCCTGGCATCCGGCAAGAAAGCTTAAATCATCGCTGTTTCCCCAGTTTTTCCGGTAAGTCAGCTTCTTTAAAGCAGGCAGGGAAGCTATCACCGACGGCTGATCCACGTTGCAGCCCTGAACCTTCAGTTCTTCCAGGCCCGTAAGACTGCCAAGAAAACGAATCCCCATCATTCCATGAAATTCCCCATGCTTTAAACCGGTAAGTGCCGTAAGATCCGGATCATCCTGATTCGTATATTTATTTATTACCAAAGTTTCAAGACCTGTAAGCGTTCCTACGGGATTATAATCACGAACCTCACCGTTGTCTACCAGCACAAGCTCCTTCAGACTCACTTTCCCCATGAGAGGATCGAGCAGAAGAATCTTAGAATCCGTGATTCCAAGGCTCGCAAGCTCCGGCATATGATTAATAAAGCTGATATCTTTCAGGTTTTCCGCGTCAATCGACAGGCTCCCCAGCTTCTTAAGCACATTCAGGACCGTAAAATCATTCACCTCATCCATGTCGTATAACTTTAAATTTTCCAGGTCCTTCACCTGGGCCAATGCGGATATGTCCGAAATTTCACGGCAGTCTTCCATCTCCAGTGACTTCAGTCCCGGAAAATAGGACAGTTCTTCCAGACTCTTTAAATGAGAAGCGTTTAAACGTTCCAGACCTTTAGCCGCATCTCCCAGCGCAAGACGCAGCATATCCAGCTGTATGTAGTCGCAGGTAATCATTTTTAAGGAGCTCAATGTCTCCAGACTGCCCTCCGGCAATTCCGTGTGATCCAGATTCAGATACTCCAGCTCCGGCAGCGCGGCAATATCCTGAAGCTCCAGGGCCTCCTGACAGACCACCACATTGATATCCGCCTCCTGCCCCTGTTCGGCAGCCACGATTGGATTTTCAAAACTGTATGTAATCATCCACCCGGCTTCGCCTTTCCTCATGGACAAATATTTAAAACGCTCCAGTTCCTCTTCCGTGACCGAGGAAACGCTCGTTCCCAGGGCCTCCTTAATCAGTACCTCAAAGGACGCGGAATACGTGGCAGACGCCTTGCTTTTATCCGATGACTGCTCTTCCGAAACAGACGCGGCCACCGTCACTTCCCTGCTGGGATACTTATTCGCATTTTTTGATGGTCCGGAAAGAGGGATCAGAATAAGTGCCATGATGCCAATCACACCGATAACGGCTCCGACAGCAATTGCCGCTTTGTTCCCCGACTCCTCCTTCTTCGCCATGCTGTTGTGGGAGGTCTCCTGCTTATACTCGATAAACACCTTCGGCTGTTCCGATTCCAGATAATATTTTGTGTGGCAGTACTGACAGTATCCCACATTCTCGTCCTTTTCATCCAACTCGATGGGCCCGCCGCAGGACGGACACTTTAAGGCTGTTAGTTTCATTTTGGCTTTACATTCCTTTCGCTTCGTTTATGGGCAGACTGTCCACAGGAAGGCTGACAGCACAATTCGGATCAAACTACAACCGCTATTTTTCATTATAAACCGATTCCATGTACTTTCGCTTTCCGCCCTGTATGTTTTCATTTTGCTTTGCTTCTTATGGCATTATACCACATGTTGCAGACCGTAGAGAACTATAATACGGAACTTTCTTAGAAAATTGTCTTATTTTCCAGCCTTCCGGCTGTGGGAATCCAGCCCATGTGCTATTTTGAATATTCGAATTTACCATACAGCATAAAAAGGCTTGTAAAAGCGGCGCAGGACCACGATTACAAGCCTTTTATGAATTCCAATATTATATTTTCTTATGCATCCTTCTTATAAATCCCCTGCTTCATCGCCGTTCTATCTCACCTGAATACGGAATGCCGTCGTCTGAGGCGGTATACTCGCCGTCTGGAAATTCGCATGGGTTATCTGTACCAGCTGGCCTGGGCGCAGATCGCACAATCTGATCGGAAATCCATTTCTGTTCAGGATGACCGTTGAGCTTGTGACAATATATCTCGTTATTCTGCTGATATTGTTTGGCATGCCGGCAAGAAGCTGACTGTTATTGCAGTCAATCCAGATCACTCTCTGCGTTGTAGTATTGGCTGAAGGTCTGGAAGGCTGTCTCGTGACTATCGTAAATGCAGTAGACTGAGGCGGTATGCTTCGAGTCATACTTGGTGAAAATGTTACATCCACCCGCATTCCCTGGCGGATATCACTGAGACGGATTGGCATTCTGAAAGAATTCATGATTGCGGTGTTATTATTGACATTCAACCGCAGCTGCTGAACAGTGGTTACTCCGCTTTGCCACGGAACCGAGTAGGAGATTATAATAAATCCGGTATTTCTGCCGGAAGAAGAAACCTCATCGACAAACGCATTGTCGATTCTAAGAAAATTCCCTTGTGTAATTATGGAACCTAAGGAGTCATTGGCCATATAAACCTCTTAAGGATGGATATGTCTTTTCTATCATTATATGATTAGGAACACAAATGTTTCTATGGAAAAGAAAAATAATCGGCTACTGTCTGATCTTTTACCGCATCGGAGAGTCTTTTTATATAACAGATGCACGTATTTATTCTATAAAAATCGGGGCTGTGAAAAAATGGAGTTGCTCTAACTCCATTTTCCCAGCCCATCTTTATTTTTCGAAACATACAGGAAAAAAGTAGTAAAGAGCGCATACTTCCCCTTACCCCAGCAAACGTGCGCTTTCTCCTCTTTAAGCCACTTT
>NZ_QJKD01000022.1 GCF_003201875.1 Hungatella effluvii | reverse complement strand
TACCGGATCACAGATATCCAGACAATCTGAAAGAAACAGTGGTAATCTTCCCTGTTTTAGGCTATAATATTTCTCGGTAATGTTATTCATGGTAGTTTAATTTTACCACAAAAAGAAGAACGCCTCCAGGTTTCATACCTGAAAGCGTTCTTTTTTGGACTTTTTTCACAGCCCCTTTTTATTATCTATAAAAATTTGTGCCAGGGACGCCTTGTTCCTGTTGTCGGACCGTATTAAATGTTATCCCCTTAACAACTCCCCCATCTCCTTTAAGGAGAGGTAGACACCGTCAGGGCAAACCTTTGCGTGATCGAGATCCTCTCTCTTCGTCTCCCCCGTCAGGACCAGCAGACCGGCGGCTCCGTTATTTACGCCGGCGGCCACGTCTGTGTACAGGCGGTCTCCGACGAAGGCGGTACGATCTCTGGCGGCGCCCGTCTTTTCTAAGATCATCTCGACGGTCTCCGGAAATGGTTTTCCCACATACTTAGGCGTTTTTCCTGTGGACAGCGTGATCGCCGCACAGAAGGAGCCGCAGTCAGGTATGAATCCGTCCTCTGTCGGGCAGTTGATATCCAGATGGGTAGCGAGAAATGCCGCCCCATCCCGGATGTAACTGCACGCCCGTTCCAGCTTGTGATAGGTAAGCGTCGTATCAAACCCCACCACCACAAGGTCCGGCCGCTCTTCGGTCAGAGGGATGCCGGCCTTTTGAAAGCTTTTGCACAGCGTAGGCGTTCCCAGCAGATAGACGGTCTTTTCCGGATAATAATGCTTCAGATATTCGATCATCACGTCTCCGGAGGTCATGATCTGGCTGGAGTCGATGGAGCAGTCCATGCGTCTGAGCTTCTCGATGTAGGACTCGGAGGACTTAGAGGAATTGTTGGTGAAGAACAGATAGCGCCTCCCTGTCTCCTCAAGCGTCTGCAGAAATTCCAGGGCTCCCTCTAAAATGTGTTCTCCAAGATAAAAGGTTCCATCCATGTCCAATACAAAAAGTTCTGTCTTTTCAAGCAGTGATACTCTTCGTTCCTTCAACGCCGTTCTCCTTTATGAGTCCCCCAGTATTTCATCTATTTCTTCTGCCATTTCAGTTAGAGCAGATTCTACGTCCAGATCCTCCTGAATGATTTCGTCCATCCAGTTTTTCCAGGTGGTGGACGCCTGGCTCCAGTCGGAACGCTGAATTCCGGGTGTGATGACATCCAGATTGTCGAAAATAATCTGAAACTCCGGTTTCTTCTCCAGGAAGGCCTTGCCTTCGTCAGTCTCCTGCACCGATTTTCTGGTGGGCAGATATCCAGACTCGGAAGCCCAGATCATATTGACCTCCTTGCTCATTAAGTAAGAGAGGAATTCCCAGGAGGCATCCTTTACCTTCTGATCGTTCTTGGCCGGGAGGAATAAGACATTTCCGCCTAATTCCTGTTCCTTTGTCTTGCCTCCGGGCAGCCATTCCATCCCCACGTCAAAGCTGCAGCTGTCCGCCATGGTGTCAAACAAGGAACTGGTATAAACGATGGATAAAGCCTTTCCGTCAATAAAGTTCTGACGCATGACGGAAGCCGCGTCTTCTCCGGTGGCAAGGTAGGTGTAGCCCTTCTGGCACCAGTCTTTTAACTGGGAAACCAGTTTGATGGAATTATCAGAGGCCAGGTCTGTCCTGCCTTCCGGTGTAACCATCTGGACTCCGTTGTTTACAAAGAATGGTTCGTAGTACCAGGTGATCCAGCCGGGGATAATCATGCCGTAGCGGTTGGTCTTGCCATCCGCGCCGACATCGGAGGCCTTCTCTAAAAACTGGGGCATCTCATCCCAGGTCTTCGGCATCTCCAGACCTAACTCCTTCATTAAATCCCTGTTGTAATAGACCACTTCCGTGGATACGAGAAATGGAAGGGCAACCTGGACATCCTCGTATTTCGCAGCCTGAATCAGACCTTCGCCGAAGTCGTCAATCTCAAATCCGTCGCGCTGGATATAAGGCCCCAGGTCTTCACACAGGCCGCCTGCGCCGTAGCCCGTGACATAAGGGATATTGGCCATGGCGACGCCGGGAAGATTCGTATTGGCTGCATTTGCCGAGACGATGGCCTCGTTTAATGCGGAATAATTCCCGATATACATGGGTTTTACCACGATGCTGTCGTGTGTACTGTTGAAGTCACCGACTACACGGTTTAATGTCTCCTCATACTGGTTCTCCAGCGCATGCCAGAATTCGATCTCTATCACATCGGAAGCGGCTCCTGAGTCCGCAGCCGCCTCGGCGGCCGGTGCGCTGGCAGCCGGTGTGGTGCCGGCATCCGCCGTTGTTTCCTGAACTTTTGCGGAACATCCGCTCATGGTGATAACAGTCAGTAATGCAATCCCCGCCAAATATCTTTTTATCATAGTCTCTCCTCCTTTTTAGTTCGCCAGCGTAAGTAAATATACCCCCAGTTCATACGCATAACGCATCATTGCATCGATCATTGGATCCGGCAGGCGGTCCGTCATTTTATGTGTTTCGTAGGCGAACGCCCCCTGATAGTTGATTTTCTTTAAGGTCTTCATGATGGGCTCCCATTCTATTGTACCGAGATAGGGCAGCAGATGGTCGTCAATGACACCGTAATTGTCCTGAACATGGGTGGCAATCAGGCGGTCTCCCATCATTTCAAGACATTCCGGCTGGTTCCAGTGCATCAGATTGGCATGGCCGAAATCCCAGACAATCCCCACATTGTCATAGGACTGGTGCAGTGTATCCACCAGATCGATTAAATCTTCCGGATCTGCCAGATAACGGGGAACACGAACCCGTTTTTCACTGTCGTTGATGTCGAATAGATTTTCGATGGCTATTTTTACCCCATACTCGGCGGCCAGTTCCAAATGCGGTTTTAAGTACTCGATATTTTCCCGCTTGTTTTTCCGGTAATCCGGGCAGTATGGCAGGGAACCGCCGTGAATGACTACGATACCGGCCCCCAGCTCCGACGAAGCGATGATAGAACGGCGCACCATCTCCTCCTCTTCTTCCCGATAGGGGTAGTCCGGATCGATCACATTATAGAATGGAGCGTGTGACTGGCTGACCGTCATCCCCAGTTCCCCGATCAGACTCCTGCACTCCTGTATCCATTCTCTCCAGTTCTGATAGAACAACTCTGTCTTATGCCTTCTGGTCCACGCAAAGTTAAGATCTAAATCTCTAAAGCCCGCCCTGTGAATTCTGCGAATACTCTCCAGCATGGGCGCCACACTTCCGTCCGGTCTAGGACCATAAAACAATGTTGTTGTTGATAGCTTCATCTCTCTTCTCCTTAGTTTTATTAGCAATCAGGCCGTACGCTCCCGCTGTTTATAAAAGCCCCCCTTCTTTTACAGGATTGGGAAACGGTACGGTCAGTTCACTCCGCTTAAAAATACATAAAAAAAGAGCAAGGCTGTCATGTAAACACATGCCTTACTCTTCGTCTCATTAGCATCATTTGTTTGTAGTTTAACAAATAGACGACATGAAGTCAATAAATGTTTAATAATTAACAAACAAAAATTGGTAGAAATACCGTCAAAATGACCAAAAAATGCCGCGGGGCCGCTAAAAAATACGGGTATGTTCTTTCTTGGAGTTTTGTGATATGATGAAAAAAATAAGGATAACGGCTTTGCCGGAAGGAGAAGAACATCATGAAAAACACAGAAATTAACATCAGAGATCCATTTGTACTTGTGGAGGACGGAACGTATTATATGTACGGAACGAGGGCCGCTACCTGCTGGGGGGAGGCAGACGGTTTCGACTGTTATGTCAGTAAAGACATGGAGGATTGGGACGGACCGTTCGAAGTGTTCCATAAACCGGAGGACTTCTGGGCAGATCGGAACTGCTGGGCTCCGGAAGTGCACAAGTACCAGGAATTTTATTATATGTTTGCAACCTTTAAGGACAGCAGCGTTCATGGGGGAACTGCGATCTTGAAGTCGGAGAGTCCGCTGGGGCCGTTCGTCATGTACAGTGACTGCCAGATCACGCCGAAGGACTGGGAGTGTATCGACGGCACATTCTATGTATCACCTGACGGGACGCCGTATATGGTGTTTGTCCATGAGTGGGTGCAGATATCGGATGGCAGTATCTGCGCCGTGGAGCTGAGCCGCGACTTAAAGGAAGCCGTGTCCGAACCGGTGACCCTGTTCCATGCTTCGGAGGCAGTGGGATGGGTGCAGACGATTACCAATAAAAACCGGCCGGGACTTCATTACGTGACAGATGGCCCGTATCTTTACCGGACAGGCGGCGGACGCCTGATTATGCTCTGGTCCAGCTTTGGAAAAGAGGGCTATACAGAGGCGCTGGCTTACTCGGATAACGGGGACATTACGGGTAAATGGACACAGGATGACCGCCTGCTGTTTTTAAAGGACGGTGGTCACGGCATGATATTTGAGAGCATTTCCGGAGAACTGTATCTGACCCTGCATACGCCGAACGAGCATCTGAAGGAGCATCCGGTATTTTACCGTCTGATTGAGGAGGAGGACACGCTGCGCGTAGCGGAACTATCATGAAAGAAGTATTTTTCACGGGAAAATGCGACGGAATCGGAATCAGCCACGTCGCCAGGGACTGTGATCTAACGGAGACGATCGGATTTTATAAAAATGAATACCAGATTTATTATATTCTGGATGGGGAACGTTTTTTCTATCAGGGGAGCAAAAGCTACCGGATGGACAGGGGAACGCTTACCTTCATCGACAAACGGCAGATCCCCTTCACCAATGTGATCGGGGGAAAATACCACGAGAGAATATTGATTGAGGTGGATGAGAAATGGCTGGTCAGCATGGGAAAGGCCATGGAGCTGGACCTGATCGGTTTTTTCACAAATTATCACGGCGTTTACCGGCTGGAGGGAAAACATCTGGCGGCAGTGGAGAAAAAGCTCAAAAAGATGGAAGAGGTGATGGTGCAGAAGAGATCCTGCGCGCCCGCGGAGGTAAAGAATCTTCTGATCTCCGTTATAGTATCCATGCTGTATGGCGCGGGCACAAGGTGTGAGGAGTACAACATGCCAAACGGAAAGATGCTCCGTTACGCCAAGGCAAGGGAGATAATCCAGTATATTATGGAGCATTACTCGGAGGTCTACGGACTGGAGGACCTGGCTGGAATCTTCTACATGGACAAAAGCTATTTAAGCCGGATCTTCAAAGAGGTGACTAATTTTACCGTAAACGAATTTATCAACTGCCAGAGAATCGGTCATGCCAGGGATATGCTGCTGGATGAGTCGCTGTCCATGGAGGAAATTTCTCAAAAGCTGGGATATGAAAGATTATCCTATTTTGACCGTGTTTTTAAGAAATATGTGGGGATGTCTCCACTGCAGTACCGTAAATCCAAGCGAAAAAAGAATGAGGATGAAGAAAACCAGTCAATATAGTGCAAAAACTGGAGATTTTTTGATGGATTGGTGAAAGTGCCCAAATTGGTTGAAAAAATAAGTCTTAAATAGTAAGATATGTTTACAGAAACGTATCGGATCCGGAAAAGCTTAAGCAGGTAACCCGTGAGAACAAAGACAGCGAAAGGTGTAAAAGGGGATCAATTATGAAATTAAGAAGACTTATGGCACTGACAACAGCAGCTATTATGGCAGCATCACTGACCGCATGCGGCGGACAGAAAGCTGAGACAAATACACAGGCAGCGGACAGCGGAAAAGAATCGGCGGCGGCCGGAGAGCAGATCACACTTCGCATGGCGTGGTGGGGATCACAGACGAGACATGACGCCACCAACAAAGTAATCGAAATGTATGAGGAACAGAATCCAAACGTACATATTGAGGCGGAGTTTTATGATTTTGACAGCTACTTCACAAAGCTGGACACCCTGGTGGCAGCAGATGATGTATGGGATATCTTCCAGATGGGCGGAAACTTCCCGAAATATATAAACAGCATTGAGCCGATGGACGCCTACATCGAAGCTGGAACCATTGATGTAAGCGACACCACAGAGAACTTCCTGGCGACCACGAGAGACAACGACGGTACCCAGGTAGGAATCTCCATCGGAACCAACACCTACGGAATCGCCTATGATCCGGCCATGTTTGCGGAAGCGGGACTGGAAGAGCCGTCCGATAACTGGACATGGGATGAGTGGAAGGCTGACTGCCTGGCGATTACCGAAAAGCTGGGAATCTACGGAAGCTCAAAGATGGACAACTTTATCGCAGGTGTAACGCAGAGAGCTTCTCAGGCTGAGAAGGACGGCAACTTCTTCAAGAAGACCAACGATGGCCTGGAATTTACGGATACTGCCACCTTTGCATCGTATATGCAGATGATCAAGGATTTAACCGATGCGGGATCGTATCCTGATGCAGGTGCGATCAAGGAGATCAAGGACATCGAAGGCGACTATCTGGTAACAGAAGACGCAGCCATGACCTGGGTATCTTCCAACCAGATCGCCTCTATCGTCAATGCTGCCGGCAGAGAAATCAAGATTGCGCCGGTACCACGAATCACAGAGGACGGTTCCTACGGAATGGGCGTACAGTCCTCCCAGCAGTTATGTATGGCCAAGAGCTCCAAAAACAAAGAAGAAGCAGCCAGGTTCATCAATTACTTTGTGAATGACATCGAAGCCAATAAAGTATTAAACGGCGAGCGTGGTGTACCGATCATGTCGAAAGTAAGAGACGTAGTTATGGAGCAGGCAGATGACAGCAACAAGATGATCTACGATTTCGTAGACAAAATCGGCAACTTCCCCAAAGAAGACTGTAATGTAATCAGCCCCGACCCAAAGACGGAGATAGAAGATCAGTATAAGCTGCTGATTGAGAAAGTACAGTACGGAGATGTAACCCCAGAGGATGCAGCAAAACAATTAGTCGAATTTGCGGAGAGTAAATTTACGCGCTAGCAATGAGCCATGCGAAAAAGGGCAAATGCAGATATGCGTTGTGCTCGCACATAAGCATATCTGGGTTTGTCCTTTTTCATAGGGCGAAGCCCGTGACCGAGATGGAGCGAAGCGGAATCGAGGTGCATGGCGGACTCGAGGTGCGAAGCGGAATCGAGGTGCATGGCGGACTCGAGGTGCGAAGCGGAATCGAGGTGCATGGCGGACTAACGGGATGCAATCCCAATTCCAATCCCAATATCAAAGGCAGGTGGGACCAGCCCCTATAGAATTCACCTCACCTGCCTTTTCTGCGCAAAAAAATGGAGGAAATGACCAATGGAAGAAAGGAAGACCAGCAGAAAAAAGTTCTGGTACAACGACAATACGGTGGGCTATATTTTTTCGCTCCCGTTCATTATCGGTTTTCTGGCATTCACCCTGATACCGATTGCGGTTTCCATGTACTATTCGGTAACCGATTATAAACTGGGCCAGACACCGGCATTTATCGGAATCAAAAACTATCTGGAACTCTTAAAAGATGAGCGATTTATCAATTCCGTAAAAGTAACCCTGATTTATGTCGTTACATCCGTGCCGACGAAGCTGATTTTTGCGCTGTTCGTGGCGTATTTGCTGACACAGGGAAGGCGCGGCGTGACATTTTACCGTTCCCTGTATTACGTACCGTCCTTAATCGGCGGAAGTATCGCGGTAGCCCTCGTGTGGAAGACCATTTTTTCCAGAAAGGGCCTTGCCAACACGATCCTGGCTTCCCTGGGACTTCAAAAGCTGTCATGGCTCGGTGATCCGAAGCTGTCCATGGGAATCCTGGTCTTAATGTCGGCATGGCAGTTCGGTTCTTCCATGATTATTTTCGCAGCAGGTCTGAAGGAGATACCGGGCAGCTATTACGAGGCGGCGGAGATTGACGGCGCGAACAAATGGCAGCGTTTCTTAAGCATCACGCTTCCATGCCTTTCCCCCATCATTCTCTATAACCTGGTAATGCAGACCATCACGGCATTTATGGCATTTACGCAGGCGTTTGTCATCACACAGGGAGGTCCCAACGACGCGACCAACTTCTATGCCCTCTATGTCTACAACCACGCATTCAAATGGTCCAACATGGGGTATGCGAGTGCGATGAGCTGGCTCATGCTGGTTTTAATCAGCGTAATTACACTGATCCTGTTCAAATCCTCGAAGTTCTGGGTATTTTCTGAGGCGGATCAATAAGGAGGGGGAAAAAGATTATGACGAAAAAACACAAAATCGAAGCAGTCCTTTACCATTTGTTTGTGTGCCTGTTCGGACTCCTCATGATATATCCGGTGCTCTGGATGATCAGCGGCTCACTCAAAAATAACACGGAGATTTTAAACGGAGGAATGAATTTGATTCCCCCGGCCTGGAGAGTGGAAAACTTTGCCAATGGCTGGAAGGGATTCGGCGGAATCAGCTTCGCCACCTTCTTCTCCAACTCATTTTTCGTAGCCGCTGTTTCGACCCTTGCCACGGTACTGTCGTCGGCCTGTGTGGCTTATGCATTTTCGAGGGTGAAATACAAAGGAAGAAATATCTGGTTCACGGCCATGATCTGCACCATGATGATCCCGACACAGATCATTCTGGTGCCGCAGTACATCATATACAACAAACTTGGCTTCGTCGGAACGTATCTTCCGTTAATCCTGCCGCATTTCTTCGGCCAGGCCTTCTTCATCTACCAGATGATGCAGTTCGGATCCGGTATTCCGAGAGATTTAGACGAAGCAGCCATCATAGACGGATGCAGCAAATATACGATATTCACAAAGATATTCCTGCCGCTTTTAAAGCCATCCATCGTAACCACAATCATCATTCAGTTCTACTGGAAATGGGACGATTTCATGTCACCGATGATCTATTTGAGCAAGCCGAAGATGTACACCGCCTCCGTGGCGATCAAGAATTTTGCGGATTCCACTTCCACGACCGACTACGGTGCCATGTTCGCCATGTCCACCCTGTCCCTGATTCCGGTATTCCTGATTTTCCTGTTCTTCAACCGGTATCTGGTAGAGGGAATCAGCACGAGCGGTATCAAGGGATGATCACAGCAATACTATGACACAGAGAGGAAATGAGTGTGAAAAATCAAACAAGTGTATCCTTTCAGACCTCCGATGACCTGCTGCAAAAGCTGGTGGACACGGCTGAAGAAAAGTCCAGAGAGAATCTGAAACGGTTTGAAGACAGACTGGTGCTGATCGAAGGCGGCGGTTACGAGAAAATATGGCTGGAAACGCAGCCCATGGGCGGTGAGATGTACGCCAAACGCAATCTGGAGGCGGGAATCAACAATCAGTTGCTCTTTATGGAAAATCAGAGAGAGGACGGCAGAATACCCGGAAGCGTAGCCTGTGAAAACGGCAGGATTACTCCGCAGTTCAACAAATTTCAGGGCTTCTGTTTTCCCTCCGCTGCGCTGAATGTATACTACTTAATGGGAAAGGATCCGGGATATCTCGATCTGCTCTACACCACGCTGGAACGCTTTGACAGCTACTTATGGCGCGTGCGGGATTCCGACGGTGACGGCTGTCTGGAGACCTGGTGCAAATACGACACGGGAGAAGATCATGCCCTCCGGTACGGGGACGCCCCCAACGACTGGAGCGAGGAAGTGCCCCCGGAAGGATGCAGCGTGGTACCCATGGCTTCCATGGATATTATGAGCTTTTCCTATGCCTCAAGGGAAACGCTGGCGAAGATCAGCAGAATCCAAAAAGACATCAGGAGGGAAGCGTTCTGGAAGGAGAAGGCGGCCTGCGTGCAGGATAAAATCCGGTCCTATCTGTGGGATGACACCGCGGGCGCCTGCTTCGACCGGGACAAGAATCACCGGGTGCTGCGCACGATGACCCATAACAATCTGCGGGCCATGTACTGGAACAGCTTTACCCAGCCGATGGCCGACCGTTTCGTAAAGGAACATCTGCTGAATCCGGAGGAATTCTGGACGCATATGCCGCTTCCCTCGGTCGCGGTAAACGATCCGCTGTTTCGGAATGTGACGACCAACGACTGGAGCGGCCAGGCGGAGGCACTGACGTACCAGCGGGCCATCCGGGCTTTGGAAAATTACGGGTACGACAGCCTGATCCCGGAACTGGGCGAAAAGCTGTTTCGGGCCATCGGCAGGGACTGCGTCTTCGTCCAGCAGTATGACCCGTTTACGGCGGAGCCGTCCCTTGTCTGTCTGGATGGAGAACAGGACTGTTACGGACCTGCCCTTCTGTCGGTTCTGGAGTATGCGGCCCGCATGTACGGCGTCCATATCGAGCATGACGCGGTCTTCTGGGGAACCGTGGGCGGCCATGAGAGTGTTTATGAACAGATCTGGGGAGACCGTTCCTTTAAACTGGTTCAGAATGGAAATGGGGCGGAAGGCTTTATGAATGGAAGAAAGGTATTTGAAGCCGGACCGGGCGTCAAGGTGATTACCGGGCTGGACGGAAACGTGCTGGGAGTAAAGAAACTGTCAAAGAACGGAGATGTGAAAAGCATCCGCCAGAGGTTATAAGAATATAGAAGGAATAAGAATATAAAACGAATAAGAACATAAAAGAAGGCTCTGAAAGCTGCAAATGCAAACTTTCAGGGCCTTTTTCCATATCACGCGGACCGCGTCATTCCGGCGGCCATTCCTCCGTCTCCTCGATCCAGGCCACATGAGCGGCTTCCTTTACGCCGCCATCGATCAATCCTTTGCGAACAGTCTGAAAGGTTCGGAGAAACAACCGGCTGGATGCCCGGGAAAACAGCTTCGCGTCCCGCTCTTCCAGAGAGCGTAACAGGACCTTCATAATGGATGCCGTCTCCCCGGGAGTGAGCCATAGACTGCGGCAGGAGATGGGCCAGAGTGTCTGCCACATGAGCTGGCTGCATACCTCCGAGAGAGCGCTGTTTCCCATGGCATAGAACAGGTCGAAACACGTCCTATAGTGCCTGTAGCAGTCCTCCTGGTGTACACATTCCCTCATCTGCTCCGCGTAAAATGCCAGCGTGTCAGCGGGAATATCAGGAAAGAATACGCTGGAGATGCTCCCGGCTGTCAGTGCCAGCACCTGAAAGGCCTCCAGGGAGAGAAGCAGTTCTTTCTGGCACTCCTCGGACTGAGAAAACTGCATGGCCTGCTGGTTCACGATATCCAGGACCATCGTGCCCTTGCCGTTCAACGTTTTGACCGCGTTAAAACTGACCAGCAGCGAAAGACTCCGGCGTATGGTGATCTCCGCCACGGAAAATTCCTCCGCAAGCTGCGAGACAGACGGCAGGAACTCCCCCGGCTGGTATTGACGGCATAGAATTCGGTGAAGGAGAATCTGTGCGGTAAAGGATCTGCGTTCGATTCTGCCCTTGGTGATGTACCAGCGGAACGGAACCGGATCCGGAACCGGCTGACCGGTTCCGGCATAGGAAGCTTCCAGGTTCTTCCGCAGCTTCTCCGCCCGGAGCTGGCTGATCTGATCCAGCAGCCGTTTGATCCCGCCGAAATCTTCCGCAGCATGGCATGTCAGGAGATCTTCCATATATTTCGCCAGACGGTCAAAATAGAAATCAGAATAGCTGGCGTCAGTCATCAAGTATAAGTCTGAGAGATGGCCGAACATGGTGCTCTCTGTAAAGAGGCTGGCAAGAAGGGGATTCCCCAGGCTGTCCAGCACGGTGCAGAAAAAGTCGATAAAAGCCCGGAAATCCCAGCGCCGCACTCTGGAAAGGTACTGTGACAGCTTCTCTCTCTGGTCGGCCGGCAGGCGGCAGAACGCGGGGAACAGTATGGAAGAGAGAAACGAGCGCCTCAGACACTGCAGCTCCAGGGCCGCATCCTTGTGGGCCAGATAATAGGTCCGGCAGAAATCGGCGTGATCCTCGTTGCTGAAGTCTTTGATCACGACAGAGGACCGCCCGCTTCCGGAAGAGATAAATCCATCCTCCTTCAGCTGACGGAGCATCCGCCGTGTGGTTTTGTCGGATACGCCAAATGTTTCGGATATTTCATGAATAGAAGGGATGGCGTCTCCTTTTATATAGTAGCCCGATTGAATCCGGGTAACATAGAATTCGTAGATGTAACGGTACAGGCGTGAATCTCTGTCCATAGGGCATCCTTTCTGCTGGTAAAATACTGAAAATATTTTATCACAGACCATGTGGATTGACAATAAATGAAAATTTTAAAAATATCTTCTTTTTGGAAATATGATATGATATACTATACTTTATCAAATGGTACATTTTGAGCATTTAAGGCAGATGTGTTGTGTGAAGAACAGGCAGAGTAAGGCTGGGGGGCTGTAGAAACTCTGCTCCGTAAGGAGAGGAAAATGAGTATTAAGAGGTGTAGAAATGGAAGAAAAGAAAAAAGCCGGCATCAGCGACTTAAGTATCTATTACCAGGAACTCCTGTTCCAGAATGAAGAGATGAAACGGATTATGCAGGAAAATGAGCTGCTGAAGCAGAGATACCAGCGGCTCTATGAGGATGCGCCTGCAGGATACGTGGTATACAACCACAACGGCCAGATCATAGCGGCCAACAACACACTCTGCCGTCTTCTGGGCTTCCCCCCGCAGGAATGCCAGATACACCGCTTTCCGCGGTATGTTCTGCCTGAATTTCAGGATGAACTGTACTTAATGATCCAGAGAGTGCTGAAGAAGAAAACGCCGGAATCCATCGAAGTCCAGATCCGGGGTGCGGATGAGATCCGGGATGTCATGGTAACCACCAACTGTTATCGGGAAGAGGTGGAGATCCCAGGCATAGAGGAACTGGTGAGCAGCAATCTGCTCCGGAGCGTGATCACGGATATTACGGAACTGAAGAAGAGACAGAGAGACTTCTGGAACCGAAGCGTGCATGATCCGCTGACCGGAATCTACAACCGCCAGTTTTATAAAGAAGAGATGCATGACATGGATGTGCTGGAGAATCTTCCGCTGTCCGTGTCCATGGTGGACATCGACGGTTTGAAAATTATCAATGATACGCTGGGCCACGAGTTCGGCGACCAGGCGATCAAAATCATTGTGGATGAGCTGAAACGAAACGCCAGACCGGAGTATACACTGATGCGGGTCGGCGGCGACGAGATTGTAATCCTGTTTCCGAGGACGAATCTGGAAACGGTGCGCCGCTATATGCAGGAGGCGAAAAAGGCCATGGAAGAGAAGTCCATCTCAGGAATTCCCCTCAGCTTCTCCTGGGGCGCCGCCACAAAGAATACACCGGAGGAAGAGCTGTCTTTCATCGTGGCCGCAGCCGAGGATATGATGTACAGCCGTAAACAGGTCAGAGGCGGCAGCCGCTTTAATGGGGCTGTTCATATGATTCTGGAATCGCTGTTTGAACGTAACTGCCAGGTGAGAGACCACAGTCTGAGAATCAGGCAGTTCATCAATGACTTCGGAACATGGATGGGGCTCAGGGAAGAAGAGGTGGCCTGCTTATGCAGTGCCGGACTTCTGCATGATATTGGAATGGCCTCCATTTCCGACGAAATACTCAATAAAAACGGCATGCTGACGGAGACGGAACAGAGAGAAGTTCTGCGCCATCCGGAGGTGGGCGGCCGGATCCTCCATGCCAACGGTGACACTGCCGTATACGCGGAGGCAGTGCTCTACCACCATGAAAACTGGGACGGTACGGGCTATCCCCGCGGCCTGGCCGGTGAACAAATCCCGTTTGAAGCACGTGTCCTGGCAATCGCGGACGCCTATGACCGCATGAAGTACGGTTTGAATGGAAGAGGTACGAGGTACAAAGATGAAATGATGATCCTGGAAGAATTTGAGCGGTGCAAGGGCCGCCAGTTCGATCCGGAGCTTACTGAGAAATTACTTGAATGGAAGACAGAAAAGAAGCATCCCGCGTCCTGAAACGGTCTGGGATGCTTCTCTGTACAGGTGAGACCCTTGGGTTTTATGCCTCGGTCTTCCAGAAACCGTGAAGGTTACACCAGGCGTAGGCCGCCTTCGGTGTATCGCCGTCCTCCAGCGTAAAGTGGGCGACCGGCTCGCAGGCGGAATCTAAGGGCACCCGCATGATAACCCCGGCCTTTGTCTGTAAGCAGACCCATCCGATGTTGTGTTCCTCGCTCATGGGATGGAAGATGCTTCCGACCTTTACGGTCACGTGGTTTCCGTCGGTTTCAATGATGGGGAGGTGCTTTTCGGAAGCGCCTTCCGAGGTGTTGGGCTCCAGTACCTCAAATGGTTTTAAGCTGTCCGGGACTGCTGCGTTAGGCATTCCAGCTATGGCCTCCAGCACCACGAGGCGGTCTCTGTCCGTTAAAAATACAGGCTGTTTATTCATAGAATCCTCCAGTCATAGTGATAATTGTTTAAGGTTGTCTGCTGCGGATACTCCATTATTTTCCCTGGATTGCCTTCCTTTTATACATAAAGCTGAAAAGCTTTTTCCGTTCTGCGCCGCTGTCCGGAGAATGAATTGCCGCATTTTACCCAATACTATGATGGAAATCTATAATAATATGAAAAGAGGTATTGGATATGAGCGCAGACGCGGAAATGCTTAATTTTATTTATCAAAATTCCCAGATGGGTGTCGAGACCTTAAATCAGCTGATTCCTATGATTGATAATGAGGCGTTTAAGAAACGGATTGAGGCACAGCTTAAGGAGTACGAGCAGATTCATGAGGAAGCGAAAAAGCTTTTGAACCGCCATGGCTACGATGAGAAGGGAATCGGCGCCCTGGAAAAAATCATGGCCTACCTGATGATTGATATGAAGACCCTGATGGATAAGTCTTCCTCTCATATTGCGGAAATGCTGATTCAGGGCAGCAATATGGGAATTATTGATGCGGTCAAGCGGATCAATCAGTATGAGAAAGAGGCGGAAAAGGAAGTGACGGCTCTGATGAAGCGGCTTCTTAAATTTGAGGAGAATAATGTGGAACGGTTGAAGGAGGCTCTCTGATGGGGTATAATGGCTTTAGCCTGAGAGAAACGGAGCGCAGCCATGATACTGAGTGTGAGCAGAAGGACGGATATTCCACAGTATTATTCAGACTGGTTTTTCAATAGAATGAAAGAGGGATTTCTCTATGTGAAGAATCCGATGAACAGCCACCAGGTCAGCAAGATCATGCTCTCTCCCGACCTGGTGGATTTAGTGGTGTTCTGGACGAAGAATCCGGCCCCCATGATGAGACGGATCGGAGAACTGGGAGAAATCCCGTATTACATACAGTTTACACTGACCGGATACGGCCGTGACATAGAACCGGGGCTTCCGGACAAACACGAGCTGATCCGTATCTTCCGCGAAACTGCGGAAACGGCTGGACGGGACCGCATGGTGTGGCGGTACGATCCGGTGCTTTTCAATGAGAGATACCCGGCGGAGTACCATTTCCGTGCGTTTGAAGCGATTGCAGAAGGAATCTGCGGCTGTACGGATAAGGTGGTCATCAGCTTTCTGGACTGCTATGGGAAGACGAAACGCAACATGAGGGGGATCCCTCTGAATACGCCGGATGAAGAGACCATGAGACGAACAGGCGAGACATTCGTAAAGACGGCGGAGAAGTATGGCATGACGGTGGAGAGCTGCGCGGAGTCCTTGGATTTAAGCGAAGTGGGAGTCCGCCATGGAAGCTGTGTCGATCCGGCGATGATTGAACGCATTATGGGCGTTCCGATTCGTGTCAGGAAAGACAAAAACCAGAGGCCGGAGTGCGGGTGCGTGGAGAGCGTGGAAACGGGGGCGTACGATACCTGCCTGTGCGGCTGCAAATACTGCTACGCCAATGACAGCGAGGGCGCTGTTATGAGGCGCAGAGCAGAGTATGATGTGCATTCACCGCTGCTCTGCGGCAGGGTGGAAGAAGGGGATCGGATCACGGTGCGCAGGATGAGCCGGATTCTGACCGGAGAATAAAAACCTGATCAGGGGGATACCAATGAAAAAACATTTAAGAATACTGTTTCCGCTGCTGTTAGGCCTGCTCGTGGCGATCAGCGCCGTCTCGATTAAGCGGATTTCGGATATTCGGGACTATGGGAAGCTGATTAATTATGTGGGAATCGTGAGGGGAGCTTCCCAGCGGGTGGTGAAGCTGGAGACGAACGGCCGCCCCGACGATGATCTGATCGGGTATGTGGAAGATATCCTGGACGAGCTGGTGACCGGAAAAGGAGTGTATGGCCTGGTCTCTGCCGACAGCAGGCTGTATCAGATGAATTTAAGGCTGCTGAAGGGGCAGTGGGAGACTGTGAGGGGAGAGATCGATGCGGTGAGGCGGGGAGAGAGTGCAGACCTTCTGATCGATTCCAGTGAGAGGCTGTTTGAGATAGCCAACAACACGGTTTTTACCATTGAGCAGTATTCCAGTGACATGGCGGGAAGGACGGTGCGCATGATTTCGGCAACAGCGCTGGTCAGCGCCATCGCGTTTGCAATTGCCATGTATTTTTACATAAGAAAATTCTTTCAATTAAAGGATACCAACGAAAAGCTGGAGGATCTGGCGTCCAGAGATGAGCTGACCGGGGCGTACCATACGGAGAAGTTTTACTCCGAGGTAAACTGCATCCTGGAACGGAAAACCGATGCCAGATTCGCGGTTCTCTATATTGATTTCGAAAATTTCAAGTATGTAAACGACGTATTTGGATACTCGTACGGGGATGAACTGCTGAAAAGCTACGCGCGGCTGCTCATGAGCCGTCTGAAGGAAGGGGAACTGCTGGGCCGCGACGTGGCGGACCGGTTCGTACTCCTGCGCCGTTACGAGAACCGGGAAGAACTGCTCAGGACACAGAAGCAGGTTGATGAAGAGTTCTTAAATTCCGCTCTTGTCAAGTCGAACCGCCACATGATGACCATCGCATGCGGAATCTGCTGTGCGGAAGATCTGGTGGAAGAGCCGGAGGCGGTGATGATGGTCAACCGGGCCAATTTCGCCCAGAAGGAAGTCAAGAACAAACCGGGAAAGCACTATGCGTTCTACGGCGATGAGATCCGGCAGAAGCTGATCGAGGAGATGAAGGTGAAGGACCGCATGCAGGAAGGTCTGGATAATGAGGAGTTCGTCGTCTATATGCAGCCCAAGGTAGGCGTGGAGGACGGCGTCGTGAGAGGCGCGGAGGCGCTGGTGCGATGGGCGGTTCCGGGTAATGGCCTGCTCTCCCCGGGGCTCTTTATTCCGGTGCTCGAAAAGAACCACTTTATCGGTAAAGTGGATCGTTACGTCTTCGAAAAGGTGTGTATATGGCTGCATGAACGCATGGAGAAAGGGCTGGTCGTGGTGCCGGTCTCCGTCAACGTGTCTAAAATACAGTTTTATAACCCGGATTTTATCTCAGTCTACACCAGCATCAAGAAGCAGTACGGGATTCCTGACGAGCTGCTGGAGATTGAACTGACGGAGTCGGCCGCGTTTGAGCACGAGGAGTATCTGATGCAGGTGGTGAGAGCGCTGCACGACAACGGATTTCTGTGTTCCCTTGACGATTTTGGCACCGGCTACTCGTCTCTGGGGCTTCTAAAAGATCTTCCTATCGATGTGCTGAAGCTGGATGGGGGATTTTTCCGAGTGAGCCTGGACGTGAACCGGGAACATACGATTCTGAAATATATTATCGACATGGTGAAAGAACTGAATATCAGCACGGTAGCCGAGGGAGTGGAGCGTCAGGAGCAGATAGATTTCTTAAAATCCGCAGGCTGTGACCTGATTCAGGGCTTCGCATTCTATAAGCCGATGCCGATAGATCAGTTTGAAATGGTGCTCGACGGAGAACTGTGATATGCGGTTTCATGAAAATGATTTCGAGAAAATAAATGAAATTTATATTGACAAATGAAGGGAAATCCTGTAAACTTATTCATGTTGTGAGTGAGAGGAGCTGCTGCTTCAAACTGATTCCGATTACGCACAGGACATCGCATGTCTGCCCAGATAGCTCAGTTGGTAGAGCAGAGGACTGAAAATCCTCGTGTCGTTGGTTCGATTCCGACTTTGGGCATTGTGCTCGCGAGAGTACATTTGAAATGCTTTTGGAATTTCCTTTGCGGGTGTAGTTCAATGGTAGAACACTAGCCTTCCAAGCTAGATACGTGGGTTCGATTCCCATCACCCGCTTTAGAAAATTTCTGTTGCATTTTCATGAGATGTATGTTATAATGCTTTTACGAAAAAGTTCATACTTTGTTTTATCGTTTATGCGCGAGTGGCTCAGTGGTGGAGTACAACCTTGCCAAGGTTGGGGTCGCGGGTTCGATCCCCGTCTCGCGCTCTTTTTATTTGGTGACCGGAGGCCTGCAGTTATGCAGGAGTCCGGTCTATTTGTTTTATAAGCAAGCAGAATTCTTTTTTACATTTCTTAAAAATCCGAAACTTTTCATTGAAATCTCACAGAAAACCAATCATAATATGCAATAAAATTTCATAACAACCCCGTATAATTGACACAATTATTTCATATGCTATGATGAAGGAGAGGTAGGAAATATGGCAGCAAAAGGATTGCTGCTGCGTCTGAAAGACTATCAGGTCAAGGCAAGCGCAGCGGAAAAGAATGCAGTAACAATCATCTTGAATCATCCGGATATGGTGATTGGAAAGAGTATACACGAGTTTGCAGATTTGGCCTATGCGTCGCCGGCGACCATTATCAGACTCTGCAGAAAACTGGGCTGCGCGGGATACCGCGATTTCCAGCATGCGCTTGTATACGAAAATGCTCTGTTTAAGGACAGCAGGGAGATATCCGTTCAGGAGATCATCCCCACGCCGTCGACAGAGGACATTATTCAAAAGGTTACACGAAAAAACATCGAGTCTCTTGAGACGTCAAGAAAGCTGGTAGAACCGGAGATTATTGACACCTGCGTCAAAATGATCGAAGAGAGCAGGATTATCCAGCTGTTTGGACTCGGTTCCTCCTTACTTGTTGCACGAGACCTGTATTTAAAATTGATACGTGTGGAGAAACTGTGTAATATCTGCGACGACTGGCACGCTCAGCTGCTGGCCGCGAGAACCATGAAAAGGGGCGATCTCGGTATCGTGATCAGCTATTCCGGACTGACGGAGGAGATGATCACATGTGCCAAGGCTGCAAAAGCCAACGGCGCCAGAATTATCGTGCTCACAAGGGCCGCTGATTCCAAGCTGGCGGCCGAGGCGGACTGCGTGCTGGCCGTGGCTGCTACGGAGCTGATTCTGCGCAGCGGAGCCATGTCGTCCAGAATTTCACAATTAAACATGGTAGATATCCTCTATGTTGCCTATGTAAATAAACATTATGAGAGCTGCATGAGGAGTTTTCCAAAAACACACATTCAAAAACCATTGGAGGAATATTAGAATGCTTGATTTGACAAAGCTGACAACAGAGACAAGAAATGATAAAACCATGAATTTAGATCAGATGACTCCTGCTGAGCTGGCGGCCGTGATGAATGAGGAAGACGGCAATGTCGTCAAAGCCGTAAAGGAGGTTATCCCGGAGATCGCCACAGCGATCGAATGGGCAACCGAAAGCTTAAATCGCGGCGGAAGAATCATTTACATGGGAGCAGGAACCAGCGGCAGGCTGGGAGTTCTGGATGCCGTTGAGTGTCCGCCCACCTTTGGAGTGTCTCCTGATCTGGTAGTTGGTCTGATTGCCGGCGGTGAAGGGGCGTTCGTAAAGGCGGTGGAAGGCGCGGAGGACAGTCAGACCCTGGGAGTGCAGGAGTTAAAGGATTTAGCTCTCAACAAAAATGACATCGTGATCGGTCTCGCCGCAAGCGGAAGGACGCCCTATGTGATCCATGGTCTCGCATACGCTGATTCCATCGGATGCAAAACGGTTGCAATCGCATGCAACCGGCAGTCAGATGTAGGAAAGGCCGCACAGCTTGCTATCGAGCCGGTAACAGGCCCGGAGGTCCTGACCGGTTCCACAAGGCTGAAGGCTGGTACTGCCCAGAAAATGATTCTGAATATGATATCAACCGGCAGTATGGTGGGATTCGGAAAGGTATATCAGAATCTCATGGTGGATGTTCAGCAGACCAACGAGAAGCTGGTCGTAAGGGCTCAAAATATCACCATGACTGCCACCGGCTGTACGAGAGAAGAGGCGAAAGCCGCTCTTTCAGAGGCTGACGGTCATGTGAAAACGGCCATTGTCATGATCCTGCTGAGCTGCGGCGCGAAGGACGCGAAAACGCATCTGGATGCGGCCGGCGGCCATGTAAGGAATGCTTTATAACACATAATAGACGATCGGACAGGACGTCTGATTTTATAAACAGGAGGGACCATATGAACTACAGGGAATTGAGTGAAAAGCTTCTCTCGCTGCTTGGCGGAAAAGACAATATTCTGGGCAATGCCGCGTGCATGACCCGTCTGCGCATCAGCGTGAGAGATTTAAGCATTGTAGACATCGAAGCAATTAAAAAAGTGGAAGGCGTGCTCGGTGTCGTGGAATCGGAAACGCTTCAGATTATCCTGGGGCCGGGAAAGGTGAATAAGGCGCTGGAGGAGTTCTCCAAGCTGACAGGACTGGCCAAGGGCGCAGTCTCAGACGCCCCGGCTTCCACCGCTGGAAACGTGGAGGATCTGGCTAAGGAAAATAAAGCCGCACAGAAGGCCAAATACGATAAACCGCTCCAGAATTTTTTGAAGAAGATTGCCAATATTTTCGTGGCGCTCCTTCCGGGCATCATCGCAGCCGGTTTAATCAACGGAATCAGCAATGTTGTCAATGTCTCCACAGGCGGCGCGCTCAGCGGAATCTGGTGGTACGAATGCATCCGCACCATGGGCTGGGCCCTGTTTGCCTATTTGCCAATCCTGGTCGGCTACAATGCCGCAAGAGAATTCGGCGGTTCCGCATCCCTGGGAGGAATTGCGGGCGCTATGTGTATCGCCAATACAGCGATGCCGCTTTTAGCCAAATATAACGATGCGCAGATCCTTCTGCCGATCACCGGTAATGTGTTCAATCCGGCCGCAGGCGGTATGCTTGCCGCTCTGATCGCAGGCGTATTTTTCGCATTCTTAGAGAAACACATCCGTAAGATCATGCCTGATCTGATCGATACGTTTATCAGTCCACTGCTCGTATTAATCATCGGCGGCCTTGTGATTCTTCTGATCATACAGCCGGTCGGCGCGGCTCTGACATCTGGTATTTATACTGTGCTGACATTTGTATATGAAAAACTCGGTGTTGTGGGCGGATATATCCTCTCGGCAGGCTTCCTTCCACTGGTTGCGGTCGGGCTTCATCAGGCGCTGACGCCGATCCATGCCATGCTAAATGATCCGGCCGGCGCGACGCAGGGCATCAACTACCTTCTTCCTATCCTGATGATGGCCGGCGGCGGACAGGTAGGCGCAGGCCTGGCTCTCTACTTTAAGACAAAGAATAAAAAGCTGAAAGGCTATATCCGCGATTCGATCCCGGTAGGTATCCTGGGCGTGGGCGAGCCGCTCATGTATGCGGTAACGCTTCCACTTGGAAAGTCCTTTATCACCGCCTGTTTAGGCGCCGGTGTCGGCGGTGTTCTCTCCGCGCTGTTTCATTTGGGAACCGTATCTCAGGGGGTATCGGGGCTGTTCGGCCTGCTGATCGTAAAACCGGGACAGCAGATTCCATATATTATCGCTATGGCTGCGGCTTATGCCGGCGGTTTTATTCTGACCTGGTTCTTTGGTGTGGATGAGAAGCGGATCAACGAAGTCTATGGGGAATAAATTTATGAAAACAGGAATTTCACTCTATTTCAGCAATGGCGTGGAAAAGAACGAGGCGATGATCAGGAAAGCACAGAAAGCCGGCATCAGATACGCGTTTACCTCCATGCATATCCCGGAGGAGACGGGGATCGATTATAAAAGGGATGCCAGAAAGCTTTTAGAGCAGTGCAGAGATGCCGGCATCAATCTGATTGTCGATGTCAGCCCGGTAACTTTAGAAAAGCTGGGCTGCACCTCCTTCGATGAACTGCTGTCACTGGGGATTACTTATATCCGTCTCGACTTTGGATTTACGGCAGAGAAAACGGTCGCGCTTTCAGAAAAATTTCATATTGTTTTCAACGCGTCTACGATTTCGCAGGAAGATATTCAGGACTGGGCGGCGGCAGGGGCAGATTTTACCCGCTTTGCCGCCTGCCACAATTACTACCCGAAACCATATACCGGTTTGTCACTTGACCGCGTAAAGGAGATGAATCAAAGGCTCAAAATCCTCGGCTTTACCACGATGGCATTTGTTCCGGGCAATGCCGGGCTGCGCGGCCCTCTCTGTGAAGGCCTTCCCACGGTGGAGGAACACCGTTTTTCCAGGGATGAGGTGCTCCTTCACATGCTGGAGCTTTACCAGGCGGATTCCGATATTGTTCTGGTAGGCGACAACGATGTGACGGAGGAGGTATGGACGCAGGTGGCTGCACTGAGCAAGGGATACGTGGCCCTGCATGCGGATATACTGCCCGGTTATGAATTCGAGAGAGCGATAATCCATCATGACCGGCCGGATTCCAGCGAATATGTGATCCGATCCCAGGAATCCCGTTTTAACTGCAGGGACCGGGTCGTCGCGGCAGACACAGCGGGAGATCTTTCTGACCAGAGGCTGGCCGGAAATATCTGTATTGCCAATGAAGCGTATTTGCGGTACATGGGGGAGCTTGAAATTTCCAGGGTTGACATGCCTTCTGATCCGCGCGTGAATGTGATCGGACAGGTGGCCGGGAAGGACAGAAAATACCTTCCGTATATCAGGGAAGGGCTGGGATTTTACCTCTGTCCGGCTGACGGACAGTGATGAGAATCAGGAAGAAATCTTGTTTGACAGATTTCTTCCTGATTTTTTTGATTCCATAATTTCTTACCTGTTGCAATTCCCCTCTGCCCTGTGATAAACTTTCCTCATAAACAGCCGCCGCCAAAACGGCAGCGGAAACGGAAAGAAGGAGAGCCTTTTATGAATACGAAACTGGTTCGTTTTACAAAATATATGCTGGATGCCATGTTTTATATCGGGATTGTGCTGACGGCAGCGATCCCGGTGCTGTTTTATTTTTTCGGGAATTACATCGAGAGCTTCCGGAAATACTATGTGTTTCAATGCGTGATCTATATGGCTTCCGGCGTGATGGCGCTGTTCATCATAAAGGAGCTGCGGAAGATGTTTCTCACTGTCCTGACGGATAATCCGTTTGTCATGGAAAATGCCGGTTCGCTTAAAAAGATGGGGAAATGCAGTTTCATGATTGCGCTTCTCTCCATCATCCGCCTGCCGGTATCACTCACTCCGGCGACGGCTGTCATTATCATCGTGTTTGCCATTGCCGGACTCTTTTCCATCGTGCTCTGCCAGGTGTTTGAAAAGGCGGTGCAGTACAAGCTGGAAAACGACTTGACAATATAGGAGGGATAGAATGGCGATTGTAGTAAATCTTGATGTCATGATGGCAAAGAGGAAAAAGGGATTGACGGAGCTTGCGGGCGAAGTGGATATCACCATGGCCAACTTATCCATTCTGAAGAATAATAAGGCGAAAGCCGTCCGTTTTACCACGCTGGAGGCGATCTGCAGGGCGCTGGACTGCCAGCCGGGAGACATTCTGGAATACGTTCCGGATGATCCGGCCGCGTCAACCGGCAGGGCCAGACCGGACAGCGCAGGGCAGACGGGGCCGTGAATGGAAACAAATAAATTAAAAAACTTTTCGAAAGTACTTGACAATATTAACTGTAACTTTTATAATAACAGTACAAACTGAAACAAATAAAATTACAGTTAATAACACTTTCAGGAGGCGATATGGGATTTTCAGTCGAAGTCGGAATACCGGCAATTACAGTATTTATTCAGGGACTTTTAAGCTTTTTCTCACCCTGCGTGCTGCCACTTGTACCGCTTTACATCGGATATCTGGCAGGAGGAACGAGGACCGTTGATGAAGAGGGACGCGTCCGGTATTCGAGAAAAAAAGTTATGATCAATACGCTGTTTTTCGTAATCGGCGTCAGCTTTGCATTTTTCCTGCTGGGCTTTGGATTTACGGCAGCGGGCCGGTTCTTTGGCAGCAACAGAACCCTGTTCGCACGGATCGGCGGCATTATCGTCGTCCTGTTCGGATTATTCCAGCTGGGTGTGTTCGGAAGCTCCGTGCTGGGGCAGGAACACCGGCTTCCTTTCCGGCTGAATCAGCTGGCGATGAACCCGCTTCTGGCATTAGTTCTCGGCTTTACCTTCAGCTTCGCATGGACTCCCTGTGTGGGACCTGCGCTTGCAAGCGTTCTTTTGATGGCTTCCTCGGCAACCTCCCAGGGAACCGGATTTTTACTGATCGGCGTCTATACGCTGGGCTTCGTCATTCCGTTTCTGGCAGTGGGACTGTTTACCGGATCGGTGCTCGATTTCTTTAAGAAGCATCAGAATGTAGTGAAGTACACGACAAAGGCCGGCGGCGTGCTGATGATCGCTATGGGCGTTATGATGTTTACCGGCTGGATGAACGGAATTACCGGGTACTTATCAAGCTTTGGCGTGGGCGGCCAGACCGTGACCGAGTCCCAGGCGCCTTCGGGCGGCGGGGATGGTGTTCCTGACAGCAGAGAGACGGCGCCGCGGACCGAGACGCAGAGTCCGGCTGATAACGATCAGAATCAGGATCAGAGCGCGGGACAGAGCGGGGATAACGGACAGGTTAGCGAAAGCGCGGCTGCCGGCGAGACAGAGAGCAGTCTTCCGGATACATCGGACCGTGTGGAAGCTCCCGATTTCACTCTGGTGGATCAGTTCGGAGAAGAACATAAACTTTCGGATTATAAGGGAAAAGTCGTATTTTTAAATTTCTGGGCGACCTGGTGTCCGCCATGCCGCGAGGAGATGCCTGATATCGAGGCACTTTATAAGGAATACGGAGAGAATTCAGAGGATCTTATCATTTTAAGCGTGGCAAATCCAAAAACGAAGGATAATCCGAACAATAATGACAAAACTATAGAAGAAGTGACAAAGTTTATGGAGGATAACGGATATTCTTATCCTACACTTATGGACACGACAGGTGATGTTCTGTTACAATACTATATAACAGCATTCCCAACCACGTTCATGATTGATCGTGAAGGACGCGTCATCGGCTACGCAAGCGGCGCGCTGACAAAAGACATTATGAAAAATATAATTACGCAGGCGCTTTCAGAAAGCGCAGAATAAGGAGGAACCATATTATGGCAGTAGTAACATTTACACAGGATAATTTTGATCAGGAAGTATTAAAGAGCAGTGACATCGCGATCGTCGATTTCTGGGCGACCTGGTGCGGACCGTGCAAGATGTTTTCACCGATTATTGATGAGATCGCGGAGGAGAATCATCCGGGTCTGAAGGTTGGCAAGGTAAACGTCGATGAGCAGCCTGATTTAGCCGGACAGTACCGCGTTATGAGCATACCGACTCTGCTTGTATTCAAGGGCGGCAAGGTCGTAGCGACCAGCGTCGGCGTACAGAGCAAGAAGGCCGTTCTGGATATGGTGGAAAAGGCCAGATAGCCTATAAAGGACTGCGTTAAGAATATGGACTATGGACCGCCGGTTGAGTGTCCGGTTCGGAAGAGATTCCGGGCCGGACGCTTACCCGGCGGTTTTTTGTTTCCCGGAAATGAAATATCTGCGCAGGAGAAGCTATGCGGCGCAGGTTTATTGTGCATTTAATCATATGGATTTCCGGCAGGCACTGTGGTAAAATTTTCAGTATACATACTAGAAAGCCGAAGTGAGGCAGCTGCAGGAAAGGAGGAGGCATCATGGTGTTAAAACGGGAGGCGGCAGCATACAGGGCCTGGAAGGAGGGGGTGGTACACACGACTCTGAATCCGAAAGGGCCGGGCGCAGTGCGGATTCATCTGATTCCCCCGAAATATCGCCCATTTGGAAAAAATCCTTATGCGATGATTTTAAATGGATATTACATTCTTCCGCTGGGATACTCCTGGGCGGTTCTCCTGGGGAATTTTATCCGTGAGGTGAACCGGTATGACGGCCGTCCCATGGATGAAAAAGATATGGAAAAGGTCGTGACGGCGGCCGTGGAGAGGATGGGGAAGTCATACCGGGTGCCAGAGAAACAGCTGCGCGGCGATCTGGAGGAAATGCTGGCCATGCTTTACGGCGTCGCCTGCGGAGAGGAACCCGCCGGGGAGATAGAGCCGCTGTCCCTGCGGGAGTATGCACCCCACATGACGGCGCCCCACCGGATGGATCTGATGGTGAGTGCCATGACGAAGGCGGACGGTGGCTGGAACTGTAATTTACAGTGCCGCCACTGCTACGCCGCCGGACAGCCGGAGGCAGAAGGAAAAGAGCTTAATACGGAACAATGGAAGAAAATTATCGACAGGCTGAAAAGCGCCGGTGTGCCGCAGGTTACTTTTACGGGCGGGGAACCGACGCTGCGCAGGGACTTAGTGGAGCTGGTCGCGTACTCGCGGTGGTTTGTGACGCGCCTCAATACCAATGGAATCCTGCTTACGCCGGGTTTATGCCGGGAGCTTTACGAGGCCAGCCTGGACAGCGTACAGATCACGCTTTATTCCTGGGACAGCGGGATTCACGATTCCCTTGTCGGCCGTAAAGGCGGCTTTCACAAAACCACAGAAGGCATCCGGAACGCATTAAACGCAGGGCTTAATGTCAGCGTAAATACACCGCTGTGCAGGGACAACCAGGATTACGGGAAGACTCTGGCGTTTTTAAACGGACTGGGGGTCCGGTATGTCACCTGCTCCGGACTGATCGAGACAGGCAACGCCTCCTCCGGCGGCTCAGTCTCCAGTCAGCTTTCCGTCAGGGAGATGGGAGAGATTCTGACAGCAGCGGCGGAAATCTGCCGGGAAACGGGGATGGAGATCGGTTTTACGTCACCCGGCCGGGCGGAGGTGAAGCTCTTAAAGCGGCTGGGGATACCGGCGCCCATGTGCGGCGCCTGTCTGTCCAACATGGCCGTGACACCCGACGGGCTGGCCGTTCCGTGTCAGAGCTGGCTGGGCGGTGTGGTTCTGGGGGATATGAAAAAAGATTCCTGGAAAAGCATATGGAACCATGCAATGTGCAAAAAAATCCGGGCCATGGGAGAAGAGGAAAGCCTGTTCTGCCCGCTCAGAACCGGGAAATCCGAAAAGGGTGGTGATGCGTAATGGCCAAATCGAGGGCAAAAGCAGAGGAAGAGGAAAAGAAAAAACAGAAAAAAGAGAGAATCCGTAAGGCCCTGATCCTGGCGGCCATCGGTCTGGCTGTACTGATTATTTATCTGATTATCGCCTGTATGCCGTTAGATGAGATGACGGACTACCGTGTTCACGTGACGCCCCAGGACGATGGAAGCCTGGAGATTACATACAGCTATGAGTGGAAGGTCTTAAACGATTCAAGGGAAGGGCCTCTCAGCTGGGTGAAGCTGGGCATGGCCAATCCAAGCTATGTGGTGAAGGAGTTTGGCGGAGCGGCCCATGGAATCCGTTACCAGCCGTCAGAATCTTCCGAGAATCCCATGCTGGAACTGAATCTGGACCGGTCATATTACAAGGGTGAGACGGCCAGCTTCTGGTTTACGGTACACCAGAGAAACATGCTGTGTGAAAACAGCGCTGACCCGGAAGCGCCATTTTACGATTTCACACCGGGCTGGTTCGATGAAATGCGTGTGAAACACTATGAGTTTACCTGGGAGCAGAAGCGGAATATCGTGACCCACAACGCGGACCGGACGGAAGACGGAGACCTGGTGTGGGAGGGAACCCTGAAAAAGGGGGAGAGCAGACAGATGAAGCTGACCTGCGCCCTGGAGGGCTTCCGGCGGCCGGAGCTGGTAGTCTGGAGGGAGTACCGCAATGGTGTGGAGGGGGACAGCCCCATCGTCGGAGCCATTACCATCGTCCTGTTTTTCGGTGCGCTGTGCGCTGTATTCGGCTTCCTGGGGGATTCCGACCAGAGCCATTATAACGGAGGCCGCGGCTATCACGGCTATCACGGGCCCCGAAGCGGGGGAGGCGGCTGTGCGTGCGCGTGCGCCTGTGCGGGCTGCGCGTGTGCCTGCGCCTGCGCGGGAGGCGGAAGAGCCGGATGCAGTAAGAAGGATTTCTATCATACGGCAGATAAAAAAGAAGAGAAATAGCGGAAAAAGCCTAAAAAATTTTTAGAATTTGAATAAAAAAGTGGGAATCGGGGTAAGATATAGCAAACCGGCTCCCCTTTTTTTGTACTAAAAAATGTACAAAAACCCGCAATTTGTATACGATCCAATATTATCCAGTAAAATTTACGTACATAATAGACAAAATCAAAATTTTTAGGTATAATACCATGTATATGTGCAAAATGCAGAAAGCAGGTGGATTCATGCGCCATAAAAAGAGCGTAATGAGGAATATGATGATGGTTACCCAACTGGGTCTCAGCGTCATGGTGCCTGTGTTTGTCTGTATTCTTGCCGGCAGCTGGATTGACCGGCATGCCGGAACGAACCTGACGATCTTTCTGATGTTTCTGGGATTCCTGGCAGGCGGATGGAATGGCTACAAGGTAGCCATGACGACGCTTCGGATGAATGAACAGGAAGAGAAAAAAGAGGATCAGGAGGCACGTCGGGAGCAAATGGGAGAGCCGCGTCCGCCGGTGCATAAGCCGAAGCAGAAGAGCCGCGTAAGGAGACATGAGGATGATGAAAAGCTTTAGAAAACAGGAGGATTTGTGAATTGGGGAAGGAAACAAAGAATCTGGTGCTTGAGGTTTCATCAGGAATCGTGATTTTTACCGTGGCAGCCATGCTGGTTGCGCTTATTGTGTATCCAAAGCCGTCGGTTTTTGCCGGGCTCCTGCTGGGGATGGTCCTGGCTCTTGCCATGTTTTTTTCCATGGCGGAGGTGCTGGACCGCTCCATGAAGACGGAAGATTCGAAGACTGTCCAGAAAAGGACGGTGATCAGTTCGGTCATCCGTTATGTCGTGCTTTTTGCTGTTCTGGTTATCGTCGTGGTCTGGTTTCCGGATCAGGTCAATGCGGTTGCCCTAGTAATCGGAGTCCTCGGACTCAAGGCTGGTGCATATCTGCAGCCGGTTATACACAGGATCGTGTCACGTGGGAAAAAAGAGGAGTAATTTTCGTGTACAGGAGCCGGTGTGATCAAGTAAGAAAGGAGGCTTAAGCGTATGGGCATAGCTAGTGCCAATAATGTGGACTTTATGATCAAGGGCGTTTTCAAGTTTCAGGCATTCGGCCAGGAACTCTGGGTAACAACGACCGAGATCGGTTTAAGTATCGTGACCATTGTCATATTGCTGATCGCAATTGTAACCAATGTTAAGATGAAGAAAGCGACGGAAGTACCGGGTACATTTCAGAATATCATGGAATTCGCTGTCGAGACGCTTGATAACATGGTAAACGGCACAATGGGCCATAATGCGAAAAAGTTCGTTAACTATATCGGAACTATATTTATTTTCATATTGTTCTGCAATATTGGCGGCTTATTTGGACTCAGAACACCAACAGGAGACTTTGGTGTAACGTTTATGCTGGGTATCTTCACATTCTGCATTACACAGTATCAGGGTATTAAAAACCACGGAATCGGTCATCTGACGAGCATGTTCAAACCGTTCCCGATCCTATTCCCGATTAACCTGATCGGAGAGATTACAAATCCACTGTCTCAGGCGCTTCGTCTGTTCGGTAATATGATGTCAGGCGTTGTAATCATGGGATTGTGGTACGGCATGATGCCAATCTTTGTAAAAATTGGTATCCCGTCATTTTTACATGTATATTGTGACCTGTTCTCGGGATGTATACAGACATATGTATTCTGTATGCTGACCATGGTATATGTCAATGATAAGATGGATTAACAGGGATTGTTTTCACAATCAAAAAGCGCAGGAGCGCGTAATACAAAATTGATTTCAGGAGGAAGTTATCTATGAACGGAATTTCAGGACAGGATTTTATCTTAGGTTGTTCAGCAATCGGTGCGGGCCTTGCGATGATCGCAGGTATCGGACCTGGTATTGGACAGGGTATCGCAGCAGGACACGCAGCAGCAGCAGTAGGCCGCAATCCGGGCGCGAAGTCTGATATCACATCTACCATGCTTTTAGGCCAGGCCGTTGCCGAGACAACAGGTCTTTACGGTTTCGCTGTCGCTGCTATCCTTATGTTCTTAAAGCCATTCAGCTAAAGAGAAGAACGGATAAGAATAGAGAGCGAGAGGAGGCGAAACCTTGGAACGATTATTGGGATTTGACCCACAGCTGCTTTTCGATGCGTTTGTGACGGGCATTAACGTCTTTATCCTGTTTTTCGCATTATCCTATCTGCTGTTCAACACCGTGCGTGACGTTCTGGAGAGAAGACGACAGAAGATCGCCGGAGAACTGAAGTCCGCTGCTGATGACAAAGAAGCTGCGAAAGCCATGAAGGAAGAGTATCAGACACGGCTTACCAGTGTGAACAAAGAGGCGGAACAGATTTTAGAGGATGCGAGAAAGAGAGCAAAGCAGCGCGAAGCAGAAATACTTACAGAAGCCAGGGAAGAAGCGAACCGCATTATTGAGAGGGGTAACCGCGAAGTAGAGCTGGAGAGAAAGAAAGCGCTTGACGATATGAAGGAACAGATCATATCCATCGCTTCTGTCATGGCCGGCAAGGTTGTGGCTGCGTCCATTGATACGACGGTATCGGATGCCCTGATTGAGGAAACTTTGAAAGAGATGGGTGAGAGCACATGGCAAAGCTAGTATCAAAAGTATACGGCGATGCATTGTTTGAAGAGTCCATCGAAAAGCAGAGTGTCGACACCCTGTTTCATGAGGTGAAGGCGCTGCTTGCCATTTGGCGGGAAAACCGGGAACTGGCGGAACTTCTGGATAATCCAAAGATTGTGAAGGAAGAGAAGATCGGTATCATAACGAATATTTTCGCCGGCCGGGTGTCAGACGATCTGATGGGTTTTCTGGCAGTCATTGTCGACAAGGGCAGACAGAAGGACATTCCTGCAATCTGCACGTATTTTATCGATACGGTCAAAGAATATAAGAAAATCGGCGTGGCCCATGTGGCGAGCGCCGTGGAATTAAAGAGTGAACAGAAAGCCATGATCGAACAGAGGCTTTTAGAAACCACGGAGTACGTGGAATTTGAGATGGAGTATTCGGTGGACCCGTCCTTAATCGGCGGTCTGGTTATCCGGATCGGAGACCGCGTCGTGGACTCCAGCATTAAAACGCAGATTAACGAGCTGCACCGCAGCCTGTCAAAACTGCAGTTATCGTAACAAATAGAAAGATAGAAGGAAGGTGCAAACCTTAATGAATTTAAGACCAGAAGAGATCAGTTCTGTCATCAAGGAACAGATTGAAAGATATTCTACAAAGCTGGAAGTCTCTGATGTTGGTACAGTCATTCAGGTAGCGGACGGAATTGCACGTATCCACGGTCTTGAGAACGCCATGCAGGGTGAACTTTTAGAGTTCCCGGGAGAGATCTACGGCATGGTTCTCAACCTGGAAGAGGATAACGTGGGCGCCGTTTTACTCGGTGCCGGAGACATCAGCGAGGGCGATACCGTTAAGACGACCGGCCGCGTGGTGGAAGTTCCTGTCGGCAATGCGATGACCGGCCGCGTGGTGAACGCGCTGGGACAGCCGGTAGACGGCAAGGGACCGGTCCAGACAGACAAATTCCGTCAGATCGAGCGAGTTGCTCACGGCGTAATTGACAGAAAATCAGTAGACACACCGCTTCAGACCGGTATTAAGGCGATCGACGCCATGATCCCCATCGGAAGAGGACAACGTGAATTAATCATCGGCGACCGTCAGACAGGTAAGACGGCGATTGCCATCGATACCATCATCAACCAGAGGGGCCAGGGAGTTCACTGTATCTACGTGGCCATCGGCCAGAAGGCTTCTACGGTTGCAACCATTGTAAAGACTCTTGAGGAGTACGGCGCTATGGACTACACCACCATCGTGGTATCCACAGCTTCCGACTTGGCTCCTCTTCAGTATATTGCTCCATACTCCGGATGCGCCATCGGCGAGGAGTGGATGGAGAACGGCGAGGACGTGCTGGTTGTTTACGATGACTTAAGTAAACATGCGGCGGCTTACCGTACCCTGTCCTTACTGCTCAAGAGACCACCGGGACGTGAGGCATATCCGGGCGATGTATTCTATCTCCATTCAAGACTTTTAGAGAGAGCAAGTAAGTTATCCGACGCTTTAGGCGGCGGTTCCTTAACGGCTCTTCCGATTATTGAGACTCAGGCAGGTGACGTTTCGGCCTATATTCCGACAAACGTTATCTCTATTACTGACGGCCAGATTTATCTGGAGACAGAGATGTTCAACTCCGGCTTCCGTCCGGCTATCAACGCAGGTCTGTCCGTATCCCGTGTAGGCGGCGCGGCTCAGATCAAGGCGATGAAGAAGATTGCCGCTCCCATCCGTGTGGAGCTGGCTCAGTACCGCGAGCTTGCAAGCTTTGCCCAGTTCGGCTCAGAGCTTGACAAGGAGACCACGGAACAGCTGGCACAGGGCGAGAGAATCAAGGAAGTGTTAAAGCAGGGCCAGTATCAGCCGATGCCGGTAGAATATCAGGTCATGATTATTTTCGCGGCAACCAGAAAACTGCTGCTTGACATTCCGACTCACCGCATTCTTGATTTTGAAAGGGCATTATTCAGCTTTATCGACGGCAAGTATCCGCAGATTCCGGCTTCCATCCGTGAGACGAAGCAGATTACCGAGGAGACGGATGCACTGCTGACGAAGGCGATTAACGAGTGTAAAGCGGAGGCTTATTAAAGGCAGGTGAAGAATCATGGCATCCATGAGGGATATCAAACATAGAAAAGAAAGTATTCAAAGCACCGAGCAGATTACGAAAGCCATGAAGCTTGTATCCACCGTGAAGCTGCAGAAGTCCAGAGCGAAGGCGGAAGAATCAAAACCGTATTACGACCTGATGTACGATACCATCTGTTCCATGCTGCGCAAATCCGGCAGTATTGAGCACAAGTATTTAAAGGCGGGAGACTCGAAGAAGAAGGCGGTAATCGCCATCACTTCCAACCGTGGACTGGCGGGCGGTTATAACAACAACATCGTCAAGCTGGTAACGGGCACGGAGGGACTCACTCCGGAGAACACCGTCATCTATGCAATCGGCCGTAAGGGAAAGGATTCCTTTGTGAGAAAAGGCTATGCGATCGCCGAGGACTATTCCGAGGTTATCAATGAGCCGATCTACCGCGACGCGGCGGATGTGACTGCGGAACTTCTGGATGCGTTTGGTCAGAACCAGATCGGTGAAATCTATCTGGCCTACACTTCATTCAAAAATACGGTGACCCATATTCCGACGCTGAAGAAGCTGCTTCCCGTGGAAGCCGGCAAAGACAGCGAAAAGACGGACCTGGTGCTCATGAACTACGAACCGAATGAAGATCAGGTGCTGGATTCCATCATTCCGAAATATATGAGCAGCTTGATTTATGGCGCGCTTTTAGAGGCTGTGGCAAGTGAGAACGGCGCTCGAATGACAGCCATGGATTCAGCGACGAATAACGCGGAAGAGATGATTGAAGAACTTGGTTTGGCATACAACCGTGCAAGACAGGGCTCCATTACGCAGGAACTCACCGAGATCATTGCAGGTGCCAATGCGATATCATAGGTATAGCGGGTTCGGGGAGCGCGAAGGCGAACCGGACTTCATTATAAAATAAAGGAGAAACAAGATGGCAGAACAAAATATTGGTAAGATCACCCAGATCATCGGTGCCGTACTGGATATCAAGTTCAGCCAGGGCAGGCTTCCGAGCATCAATGATGCGATCGACATCACGATGAAGAACGGAAACCGACTGGTTGTGGAAGTATCCCAGCACCTTGGCGATGATACCGTAAGATGTATCGCCATGGGCTCGACCGATGGACTGGTGCGTGGTATGGAAGCCGTCGCAACGGGTGCGCCGATCACGATACCGGTCGGTGAAGAGACCCTGGGACGTATCTTTAACGTACTGGGTGATCCCATCGATAATAAACCAAAGCCGGTAGTGAAAGAGTACTTACCGATCCACAGACCGGCTCCTACATTTGAAGAGCAGTCCACAGAGACCGAGATCCTGGAGACAGGTATCAAGGTAGTCGACCTTCTCTGCCCCTATCAGAAGGGCGGTAAGATCGGTCTGTTCGGCGGCGCCGGTGTAGGTAAAACCGTATTAATTCAGGAGCTGATTCGTAACATCGCTACAGAGCACGGCGGATATTCCGTATTCACCGGCGTTGGTGAGCGTACCCGTGAGGGCAACGACTTATACTATGAGATGCAGGAATCAGGTGTTATCAATAAGACGACCATGGTGTTCGGACAGATGAACGAGCCGCCGGGAGCCCGTATGAGAGTCGGACTGACCGGACTGACCATGGCAGAGTATTTCCGTGACCAGGCAGGAAAGGATGTCCTTCTGTTCATCGACAACATCTTCCGTTTCACGCAGGCAGGTTCCGAGGTTTCCGCTCTGCTTGGCCGTATGCCATCCGCGGTTGGATACCAGCCGACTCTGCAGACGGAGATGGGCGCTCTCCAGGAGCGTATTACATCGACAAAGAACGGTTCCATCACATCCGTACAGGCTGTTTACGTGCCGGCCGATGACTTGACTGACCCGGCTCCGGCAAATACATTCGCCCATCTGGATGCGACCACCGTTTTAAGCCGTGCGATCGTAGAGCTTGGTATCTATCCGGCAGTAGATCCGCTGGAGTCCACCTCCCGTATCTTAGACCCGCGTATCGTGGGTGAAGAACACTACAAGGTAGCCCGCGGCGTGCAGGAAGTACTTCAGAAGTATAAAGAGTTACAGGATATCATCGCCATGCTGGGTATGGATGAGCTTTCAGAAGAGGATAAGCTTACCGTTTCCCGTGCGAGAAAGATTCAGAGATTCTTATCCCAGCCGTTCTTCGTGGCAGGACAGTTTACCGGTCTGGAAGGCCGTTACGTTCCGCTTGCCGATACGATTCAGGGCTTCAAGGAGATTCTGGAAGGCAAACATGACGATATTCCTGAAAGCTATTTCTTAAATGCAGGTAGTATGGATGATGTTCTTGCCCGTGTGAAATAGGGGGTGGGAATATGGCTGATTTATTCAAACTGCATGTGATTACTCCTGAGCGGAGATTTTACGATGGAGAAGCTTCCATGGTGGAACTTACGACAACGGAGGGGGACATCGGTGTATACAGAAATCATATCCCGCTGACCGCTATCGTGGCTCCCGGAATCTTAAAGATTCATGAGGAGGGCGAGGTTAAGGAGGCGGCTCTGATGTCCGGATTTATTGAGATTCTCCCGGAGAGAATCACCATTATGGCCGAAGTGGCTGAGTGGCCGGATGAGATCGATGGTAACCGTGCGGAGGAAGCGAGAATCCGTGCGGAGCGCCGCCTGAAGGAAGAGAGCGGTGAAATTGATACCATGAGGGCGGAACTGGCACTCAGAAGAGCGCTTGTAAGACTTTCCCTCAGAAAATAGAATTGATGAGAATGGACTGGTGTCCGATACGTGATGTGTCGGATGCCGGTCTTTTTATTTTGCTGCAGGTTACAGAATTTAGAATAGTTTAGTAATTTATTCTTAATTTGAAATTATTCCCCAGCTATGGTACACTGATATCAGCAAACGGTTACAACGTTTATAATTATGATATGAGTCAGGGGATTACAAATGATGGGGCATCAGAAACCGGTTCAGTGCTGCCGTTTTCTTTTTTATGTAACCGCAGCGGTCTGCCTGGGGCAGATGCTTTCATTTGCTTCGGCGGCCTCGCCCATATCCGAAGCGGAGCGGCAGAAAAAGGAAGCGGAGGAGAGGTACGAGGCGGTAAACGGGGAAGCGGAGAAACTGGAGAAGAAAAAAGGGGAAGCCGCGGTGCAGGCGGGCCAGCTGGATCAGGAGCTGACAGACTTGCTGACCGATATGGACTTGCTGGAGACAGACATGTCCGATATGACGCGGCAGATTGAGAAAGAGGAAGAGGAATACCAGAAGGCGGAGGAAAAGCGGAAGCGTCAGTACGAGATACTGAAGAAGCGGATCCAGTATATTTATGAAGAAGGCGATGTCACCTATCTGGACATCCTCCTGAAAGCGAAAACCATCGGCGATGTGATCAATGGGAATGAGTATTTTCAGCAGCTCTATGAGTATGACAGGAAGCTGATCACAGAGTATGAGAAGACGAAGAACGATGCGCTGGGCCGGAAGGAAGTGCTGGAGGAGCGGCAGTCGGAGCTTCAGAGCTTAAAACAGGAATATGGAGTCCGGGAAAAGACGCTCCGGACCATGATTACGAAAAAAAGGGCGGAAGAGTCTGATTTTGACCGCAGACTCAGGGCGGCAAAGGCGGAAGCCGGCAGCCAGGCCGAGATTATAAGGAAGAGGACGGAGGAGATCCGGCTTCTTCAAAAAGAAGAGGAAAGAAAGCGGGAAGAGGAACGCAGGGCGGAAGAACTTCGGAGGAATGCCGGGTCGGCGCAAAACAGCGGCCCCGGAATGATCAAGAGCACGGGTGGTTCGGAATTCGGACGGAATGTCGCGGACTACGCACTGCAGTTTATCGGGAATCCCTATGTGTGGGGCGGCACCAGCCTGACTTCGGGAGCGGACTGCTCCGGTTTCGTTCAGTCGGTCTACCGCCACTTCGGTGTTTCTATCCCGAGAACGTCCGCTGAGCAGGCCGGTTTTGGCAGGGAAATAGCATATGAAGAGATGGAACCGGGAGATCTGGTCTGTTATCCGGGCCATGTAGCCATGTATATCGGAGGCGGCAGAATTGTCCACGCTCGCTCGGCAAAAGCGGGAATCCGGGTGGATGACAACCCGGCGTACCGCACGATTGTGTCGATACGGAGGCCGTGGTAGGCGGCCTGCGGAGAGTGGATCAACGGAGAGTATGAAAGAATAGAAGATTTTAAACAAATGAACATGAGCAGGGGGAAAACAAGATGAGATACAATAACAAATCCGGCAGGCTGTGGCTGCTTCTTGCCGCTATAACGATCATGGCAGCCGGTTTTTCCATGGTTACTTACGCAGAGGAGGCAATCAAGACCGTGTCGGTCACAGTCACCTCTTCGGTGGAAGCGGAAGCCGATGAGGGAACGGTTTCGGCCACATCCAACAGCTCAAAGTATCGGGTGGTATCGTGCGATTTCGCCAATTCCAGGGGAAGCTGGAAGGCAGGGGAGACTCCGAAGGTAAACATCAGGCTGGAAGCGGAGGAGGGATACTATTTCAACTCCATTAATGCCGGAAAGGCCACCGTAAAGGGAGCTGTCTATTCGTCGGCAAAGAAGGAGACGGACAACCATTCCCTGATACTGTCGGTAAAACTGAAGGGCGTGAAAGGAACGCTGGGAACCGTGGAGAGCGCTTACTGGGAGTCGACGCCACTGGGCAAGGCGAGATGGAGCAAGGTGGAAAACGCTCCGGCCTATGAAGTAAAGCTTTACTGCGGAGACAGCATGGTGTACCGGGTGGAAAAGACGTCCTCCACCAATTATGATTTCTTCTCTCATATGACGACGCGGGGCGATTACTATTTCAAAGTGAGAGCCGTGGCGAAGACGGAGTCGGAAGCGGATTATTTAAAGGCCGGAGAGTGGACGGAATCCGATAATCAGGAGATTACAAAACGGGATGCTGAGGCGGCGGAGACACGGAAGTCCTCAGGAAACGGCAGTTCCGGCGGCAGCTCGGGCAGCGGCAGCCAGGGACCTGGGCAGGGAGACGGCCCCGGTTCGCAGAATCCCGGATGGGAACAGGACAGGAATGGCTGGTGGTACCGGAACGCGGACGGAACGTACCCGGTAAACAGCTGGCAGTTAATCAATGATAAATGGTATTTATTTGACATGGGCGGCTATATGCTGACCGGATGGCAGACGAAGGACGGCCGGGAATATTACCTGACGACCAACGGCGACATGGTGACCGGATGGTTCCAGTACAACCGGGTATGGTATTATCTGGATCCGCAGGTGGGAAAAGTGTCCGGCGGATGGCTTCAGCAGGGCGGCGACTGGTATTACATGAATCCGGACGGCAGCATGGCGGTTGGCTGGATCCGCTATAAGGACAACTGGTACTATCTGGATCCGGACAGCGGACGGATGGTGAAGGACAGAGTCGTTGAAAAGTATTACATTAATCCGGATGGTATCTGGATACCGTAGCAGACAGGAGGATAAGATATGTTACGCAGGTTAAGACGGGCCGCCGCGGCTGTTCTGGCGTGTGGCTTGCTGACGGCAGCGCTGCCGGGCGCTTCAGGCACAGCTCTGGCAGCGGTAAAAAATGAGACGAGAACACCGATCACTTCCGTGTCGATCAAGGTGCGTTCCGATGTGAAGGCCGACTACGATCTGGATGCGGCTACGGTCTATGTGACGACTGACAGTAATCTCTATACCATCGGAGCTTACACGTGGGTCAGCGGCAATAAGGAATACTGGGAACCGGGCGACGTGCCAAAGGTACAGATCGAGATCCATGCCAGAAGCGGCTGTTATTTCGAAAAGACCACAGGAGCGGGGAAGTTCCAGATCTCGGGAGCGACCTATGGCTCGGTAAAACGCCAGAATAATAACGAGACACTCCTTCTGACTGTAAAACTGACACCGGCTTCCGGCACTCTGGATATTACGAATTCCGCGGAGTGGGTAGGCTATCCGCTGGGAAAAGGTACCTGGGAAGAGGTTCCCTACGCTGGAGCGTATGAACTGAAGCTGTACCGCGATGGCCAGATGATTCAGGGTGTGGCAAAGGTAAACGCCACCACCTATGATTTCTATCCCTTTATGACCCAGGCGGGCCGCTACCAGTTCCGTGTCCGTGCAATCCCGAAGGATACGGAGGAACAGGGTTACATAACCAGCGGTGACTGGGTATATTCCGATGAACAGGATATCGATGACGACCAGGCATACAGTCTGGGAGCGGGCAGGCAGAATGCAAATCTGACACCGGCTAATATCGGATGGGTGAAGAATTCAGACGGATGGTGGTACCGCAACGCGGACGGAAGCTATCCTGCAAATACGTGGCAGAACATCGGCGGCTTATGGTATCTGTTCGATTACGATGGCTACATTTTAACCGGATGGCAGATGAAAAGCGGCAAATATTATTACATGGACAGCAACGGGGCGATGCAGACCGGCTGGTTCCAGGATAACCGGAAATGGTATTACCTGGCGGCCGACGGAAGCATGCAGACCGGCTGGATGACACTGGGCGGCAATACTTACTACTTCGACAGCGACGGAAGCATGCACACCGGGTGGCTCCTGGACAACGGAAAGTGGTATTACTTCGCACCGGATACCGGAATGATGGTGCGCGGGACGAGCGTCGGCGGCTACTATCTGAACTCTGACGGAGTCTGGGTTCATTAAGAAATGATTACAAACCACTGTATTTTATGGCTGAAACAGAAAACTGCCTTAAAATATGGTGGTTTTTTTATGTGAAATAAATATTTGCATTATCTATTTGGGCAGTTGATGGTAAGTTATGGAAAAACGTAAGAATTATTACAAAAACCGACTTTTTTCTTAAGTTTTAAGTTGACGTAACGATATTAAAAAGTTATACTAAAAATAACCAAATTTTGTAACCAAAACAAAATAAGAGGGGTGCTTGGAGGGGGAAATATGTTTATAGTGCCAATTACGAGGCTGGAAGGAGTTTCATCTTTGGAGGAGATGAAAAAACTTGACAAGACCCCGCAGAAACAGGTGAAAAACAGTTTTCAGAATATATTGACGGACGCGGTAAAGGAAGCGGATCAGGCAGTAAAAGATACCAGAGAAATGGACGTGAAGCTTGCTGCCGGACAGATCGATAATTTACATACAGCCTTGATTCAGGCAGAACAATCCGCTGCTGCAATTGAGTTTACGACCCAGCTGACCAGTAAGGCAGTCAGTGCGTACACTCAGATTATGGGAATGCAGATATAAAATAACAGAAAGATAGCAGTGGTGGAACTATGGGTATGAAAGAAAAAGTGAAAACGGCAGTCGATGGCAATGATACGATCGGCCGTCTTTTGGGCAGCAAAAAAAAGAAAGCCGCAGCAGCGGGGATACTGGCAGCGGTCATAATCGCACTGGCAGCGGCAATTCTGTTAAATACGAATAAAGACGGGGAATACGTGGTGCTCTTCCCCGGTATTTCAAGAGAAGAGAATAACGAGATACTCGCAGTGCTGAACGGTCGTGGAGTCGGCGCGAAGAGAAATGCAGAAGGAGAAGTGACGGTTCCGGAGAACCAGGTCGGTGACATTATGCTTGATATGTCAGAACTGGGATATCCGAAAACGGCACTTCCTTTTGACATTTTTTCGGATAATATGGGCTTTACAACAACGGAATTTGAGAAGCGCCAGTACCTGCTGTTAAACCTTCAGGACAGAATTGAGCGGACACTGAAGGATATGAACGGCATCAAGAACGCCATAGTGACGTTAAACGTATCCGACGACAGCAACTACGTGTGGGACGATCAGGGTGCTGACAGTACAGGCGCGGTCTCACTGACTCTGATGCCCTCCTGTGAGCTGTCGCCGGAGAAGGTGGGCGCGATCAAGAACCTGATTGCCAACAGCGTTCCCAGGCTTCTGCCGGAGAATGTGACCGTAGTCAACGCTGAGACCATGCAGGAAATGGTATCGGACGATGTGGGTGGTCTGACCAGCTACGGTCTGGGCCGTCTGGATTTTGAGACAAAGGTGGAGAAGCGGCTTCAGGATAAGATTATGAACGTGCTGACTCTTGCGTATCCTCCAGGACAGATCCGCGTATCTGCTACCGTAGTCATCGATTACGATAAGATGATCACCGAGGACCTGCAGTATGAGCCTCAGGACAACGGTCAGGGCGTGGTGGATCACTATAAGTCGGGCCAGTCGGTAAACGGCCAGGGCGGAGGCGCCGGCGGTGTGGCAGGGGAAGAGAATAACACGGATATTCCGACTTACGGTGCGGCAGGAACCGGCGGAGCCAATGGGGCTAACGGAGATTACTACCGCGATGTGGATTATCTGGTGGGCTATATTAAGAAACAGATTGAAAAAGACAATGTGAAGCTGCAGAAGGCCACCGTGGCCATCACAGTGAATGATAATAATCTGACGGAGTCGAAGAAACAGCAGCTGATCGACGCGGCGTCGAAGGCTGCCAATATCGCACAGGAAGACATTGTGGTATCCAGCTTCCAGCAGATTGCAACGGATAAAACTCCGGAACCGGAAAAACCGGTGATTCCGGTGACGGCTCCGGGAGTCGGGGGAATCGATCCGCGCGTGCTGGTGGCGGGAGCCGCGGCCGGCGTTTTCCTATTCCTCGTGCTTCTGTTCCTCATATTACGCCACAGAAGAAAGAAACAGAAAAAAGAAGACCAGGAGCTTTTCGGACCGTTTGAGGGAGATGCTTTTGATCTGGACAGCGACATTGCGGAACGCGCCGAAGAGCGCGCAGTGGAGAACCAGATTGCCGACGTTCCGGTAAAACCCCAGGACCCGGTGAATCAGGTTCGTTCCTTCGCAGAGGACAATCCCGAGATTATCGCATCCATGATAAGTACCTGGCTGAAGGAGGAGAAGAAGTAATATGCCGGCAGAAGAAAGAAGACCAGCAGAAAAAGCTGCGGCCGTCATATCCATGCTCGGTACGGAACGGGCCTCCGAGGTGTTCCGGTATCTGACAGAGAATGAAGTGGAGCAGCTGTCCATGGAGATTACGAGACTCCCTCACCTGGCACCGGATGAGATGGAAGACATTGCCAAGGACTTTTATAATTGTTGTGTGACGGAAAAGGTGATTACCGAGGGCGGAAAAGACTACGCCAAGGAAGTGCTGGAAAAAGCATTTGGCCAGCAGCAGGCCAGAAATTTGATGGACCGGGTCAGCAAGGCGCTTAAGACCAAGGCATTCAGTTTTATCAGAAAAGTGGATTATAAGACCCTGATGACTGCTATACAGAACGAGCATCCGCAGACGCTGGCGCTCATACTGTCATACGCCACGCCGGAGCAGGCGTCTAAGATCATCGCTAATCTGCCCCAGGAGACACGGGTGGATGTGGTGGAGCGCATCGCAGGCATGGACCGGGCTCTGCCGATGGCAATCAAGATTGCGGAAGAGGTGCTGGAGAAGAAGATCGGCTCCTCATCTTCGGAGGAGACCATGGAGGTGGGCGGACTCAACTACATCGCCGACATTATGAACCATGTGGACCGCAGCACGGAGAGAGACATTTTTGACGAACTGAACTTAAAGAATCCCCAGCTTGCCGAGGATGTGCGCAAGCTGATGTTTGTATTTGAAGATATCGCATACCTGGATCCGCTGTCTATCCAACGCTTCTTAAGAGAGACAGATTCCAAGGATCTGGCGGTTGCGTTAAAGGTGTCCAACAAGGATGTGATGAGCGCAATTTTTGCCAATATGTCCAGCCGTATGAGAGAATCCATACAGAGCGACATGGAGTACCTGCATAATATTCGTATGAGCGACGTGGAAGAGGCGCAGCAGAGAATCGTGGCTGTGATCCGCCGTCTGGAGGAAGAGGGCGAGATCGTAATCTCCAAGGATGGAAAGGATGAGATCATTGTATAGGGTAATCAAGTCCGGACAGACGGTGCTGGGGGAAGGAAGAGTTCCGGCCTATCAGATGACCGGCCCCGAGACCGCCCAGGCGGAGGAGATAAGCGGGGAACCGGGTAATACGGCCAGAGAAGCCGCGGATGGAGCGGTGCCCCGTTATGCACTGATATCCGAAGAAAAGAGAAAGATTCTGGAGCATGCCAGAAACCAGGCAGAACAGTCTGCCGCCAGGATTTTAGAGGACGCTTACGCCCAGCGGGATAAGATTGTGAACACGGCCCTGACGGAAGCGGAACGGCTGAAACAGCAGGCAGAGGAACGCGGCTATGAAGACGGGATTAACAGGGCCGAAGCAGACATATCCGATGGGCTGCAAAAGATCGGACGGTCCGTGGAACAGGCGGGACGCCAGCTGGAAGAGCACTCGGAGGAGATAAAGGCCAGAATTACAGAGATGGCCCTTGTAATCGCAGAGAAAATCCTGCAGAGAGAGGTAGGCGCCGGCGCAGAGGGACTGGCCGATTTAGTAGAGCAGGCCGTGATGTCGGAGCGTGATAAGAATGAGATCACCGTGCATTTATCGGACGACTCCATCGTTCTGGTGGAGGAACTGGAGAGACGTCTGGAACCATTGAGAGACAGAAACGGCGGATACGTCCGCATCAGACCGGAGCAGCAGCAGCCTGGCTATGTACAGATTGAGACGGAGGAAGGAATCGTGGACGCCTCCGTGTTTGTGCAATTGGAGAATTTAAAGCGGCAGCTGGCGGAATTGCTGAAATAGTGTGACAGGCGGCGCATAAGATGATAGAGAATGTGAGACAGGCGGTTCAGAACGCCAATTTGTATACATATCTGGGGAAAATAGACAAGATCGTAGGAACCACGGTGGAAGCCATGGGGCCTGCCTGCAGGATCGGGGATGTCTGTACCATCGACGTTCCGGGAGACAATCCGCCGGTGAAGGCGGAGGTCGTGGGATTTCGTGAAAACAGGGTACTCCTGATGCCCTACGAGGAGACAGAAGGCATTGGATACGGAAGCGCGGTCTGCAATACGGGGGAGCGTCTTCTCATACCGGTCTCCAATGAGCTGATCGGCCGTACCGTGGATGCTATGGGAATGCCCATCGATGGGCAGGGGCCTTTGGGAGAAGTCGCTTATTATCCCATAACGGGAAAACGTTCCAACCCCATGGAACGGCCCAGAATCGACACCGTGATTCAGATGGGTGTCAAGGCCATCGACGGCCTCTTAACCATTGGCAAGGGGCAGAGAATGGGAATTTTTGCCGGAAGCGGCGTGGGAAAGAGTACGCTGATGGGTATGATCGCCAAGAATGTGAAGGCTGATGTCAATGTCATTGCGCTTGTTGGTGAGAGGAGCCGTGAGGTTGTGGAATTTATCAACCGGGATCTGGGAGAAGAGGGCTTAAAGCGCTCGGTTCTGGTAGTGGCCACCTCCAACCAGTCCGCTATGATGCGTTCCAAATGCACCATGACGGCCACTACAATCGCGGAGTATTTCAAGGATCAGGGCATGGATGTGCTTTTGATGATGGATTCCCTCACCCGATTCGCCATGGCGCAGCGGGAAGTGGGACTAAGTATCGGAGAACCGCCGGTAGCGAGGGGGTACACGCCCTCCATTTACTCGGAGCTTCCGAAGCTGCTGGAGCGCTCGGGCAATTTTGAGACAGGCTCCATCACCGGAATCTACACGGTTCTGGTGGAAGGCGACGACGCCAATGAACCGGTGTCCGATACGGTGCGCGGCATTATCGACGGCCATATCATGCTGTCGAGAAAGGTGGCGACGCAGAACCGGTATCCGGCCATCGACATCTTATCCAGCGTCAGCCGTCTGATGAGCGACATTGTGATGCCGGAGCACAAAGCGGCGGCCGGAAAGATCCGGAAACTTCTCTCGGTCTATGAGAGCAACATCGATCTCGTTTCCATCGGAGCGTATAAGAAGGGGACCAATAAGGAACTGGACGACGCGCTGATGAGAATTGATAAAATATATGAGTTTTTGCAGCAGAAGACGGATGAGAGCTTCTCCCTTGATGAGGCCGTCATCCGTATGATCCAACTGACCGAATAGAGAGGTTCTTATGAAAAAGTTTGCATTTTCACTGGAGCGTATGCTGAATTTCCAGAGTCAGAATCTGGAAAAAGAGATGGGAATCTTAGGCAGGATGACCGCAGAACGGGATGCACTGGAAGCCCAAAAACAGGATATGGCAGAGAAGGCCGCCGGAGTGCAGGCGGATATAGCCAGGCGGGAGGCAGAGGGAACGACGATATTTATGCTGAAAGCCTGCTTCTCTATCCTGGAAAGTGCAAGGAACCAGCTGGAGGAGATGGAGGAGGAGCTGGAGCTTTTACAGGCAGGGCTGGAACGGCAGCGTCAGATTGTGACGGAGGCCTCCAGAGAGGTAAAGAAGCTGGAAAAGCTGAAGGAAAAACAGTTAGAGGAATACCACCGCGGCGAAGCGAAGGAGCAGCAGGAGACCATAGCGGAGCATGTTGCGGGTAATTTCGTGCGGCGTGGTGCTTCCCAATAGATATGTCACAGAGAGAAAGGCGGTGAGAAGAGAATGAATATGGGAACAGCCATGAAGGCTGTGGGAACCGGCTGGAAGCAGTCTGGAACCACAGACAATGGAAAAGGCAGAGATGCAGGGAAAGCCGATTTTGCCGATACCTTCAGCGAGATGTTAAAGTCGGGCAAAAAGGTGTCAGAGTGCAGAAAACAGACACGGAATACGAAGAAGGCAGCGGAGGCGCAGAAGATCACAGACGCGCAGGCGGATCAGAAGGCGGCCGACACCGGAAAGGATGCGGTGAAGGCGGAAACCTCCGGACAGGATGACACGGCAGTAAAGAAAACGCCGGAAAATAAGCAGGAGCCGGAAAAAGCCGATGACAGAACCGTGCAGGATGAAGCCGCGGCAGCGGCAGCCGCTCTGGAAGGTATGGCAGAAGACCCGGCTGAAGCAATGGTGCACGGTATGGAAGCAGAAGATGGCGGACTGCTGGCGGTAACAGAGGCTGGAGGGATACTGAATCAAACCGCAGCCACAGCAGAGGCCGGAGTGGAACAGCGCACCGGAAGTGCGGAGGTTCAGCAGGCAGCAGCTGTAAATGCGGACACATCAGAAGCACTTAAGAATCAGGAGGCGCTTTACCAGACGGCGGCCCAGAAACCAGAGGAAACAGGAAACGGCCGAAAGACAGAAGCTATGGAGCCCGCAGCAGCGGAAACCCAGGTTCCTGCCGATGATATGGCGGTGCAGGCGAAGAGCGGCACAGGCAGAGATGAGGGAACATTTTCCGATCTGCTGAAGGACCAGTCGGACCAGATGAAGGCCATGGGAGTCGGAAAACGGGTTCAGACAGAAGAAGAGACCGATGGTGATGAGGCACTGGACAACCAGATGCTGGAGGAGCTGAAGAAGAATTCAGACGGAAAAGGCGTGACGTATCTCGATAAGATAAACGCGTCGAGACAGGGCGGATTCCGGAGCGTGCCAGCGGTGGACAATACCGCTTCCGATATCCACACACCGGCAGCAGAACAGCTGAAGGCAGGCGTGGAGCAGGGCATGAAACGGGAACTGTCGGAATTTACCATCAAGCTGAAGCCCGAAGGCTTGGGAGAGATTATCGTACATATGGCCAGTGCGAACGGCAGGACGTCGGTTAGCATCGGAGTATCCAATCCGGAGACTGAGAAGCTGGTGAACAGCCAGATGATGAGCTTAAAAGAGATGCTGCAGCCGCTTCACGCGGAGGTGGAGGAGGTATACCACAACAGCCAGGGCGGAATGGATTTTGCAGGATTTGGCCAGGAGCTTTACCAGAATCAGGGGCAGCAGACCCGAGGGCATTATCACCACGGTATGAATCAGGGACTGACGGCCGACGACGGCGTGTTTGCACAGGAAACAGAGCGGATGGCGGCGGAAAGCCTGGTACGCAGATTGTATGCATATGTGTAAATACCCCATGAGGACAGGGATGATAAGGACAGGGATGAAAAGAAAAGGAGAGACATGTCAGTACAGATACCAGACTATACGAATCCGTACTTAAGGACTGCATCTTCCGGCAGCAGCGGGCCAGGAGCACTGGGAGACAACACACCGGCAAAGGCATCGAACGACAGCGATAAAGGTACGGAAGGCACCGATGGCACTTCTGGGAGCAATGATGTCATAGACGCGGTGTTTGGAGACGCATCCGACAAGGCCGTCAGTATGGACGATTTCCTGACTCTGATGGTAGCCCAGCTGAAAAACCAGGATTTTATGAATCCGGTGGACGATACCCAGTATGTAACGCAGCTGGCCCAGATATCGACCATGCAGCAGATGGAGGAGATGGCATATAACGCCAAGAGCACCTATGTGACCTCACTTGTCGGCAAGACGGTTACGGCAGCAAAATTTACGGTCGCCGGGGACTTAAAGAAGACGGAGGGCATCGTAAACAAGGTTTCTCTTCTGGACGGGAAATTCGTGATCTATGTGGAGGGAGAATCCTACAGCATGGATGAGATTATGGAGATCAGGACAGAGGAAGCAAAGAAGGATGACGGCAAGGACCCGGATGCAGGCAGCGACGGGGACAAGGACGGAAGCGATCCGGGAGATAAAGATCCGAAGGTATGAGAGAATGTGAGGTAAGGAGGTAAGAGAATGGATTCCATGATATACAACAAAATGCTTCATACCCCCATATGTACAGGAAAACCGTGGGAAGCCGCGAGAAACAAGCCGGCGGAGGGCACGGAAGAAAGCAGCGCATTCAAGGAACTGCTGGAACAGAAATTAAAGGAAGAAAGCCAGGTGACGTTCTCCAGGCACGCGGTAGAGCGGGTGATGGAGCGGAGCGTGGATGTGTCTTCTGATAAGCTGGAACGATTGAATGAGGGCGTGAAACTGGCCGGAGAAAAGGGGCTTAAGGCTCCGTTAATCCTGATGGATTCCACGGCATTTGTTGTAAATGTAAAGAATAACAGAGTAGTGACAGTTGTGAACGAGGAGAGCTTAAAAGGCACTGTCTTCACAAACATTGACGGAACCGTTATGGTATAGCCGGTCCTTTTGGAGGCTATTCTTACCCCGATTGACGGACGGGTAAGGCGGTTAGAAAAGGAGATATAAACTATGTTAAGATCATTATATTCCGCAGTGTCAGGTATGAAAGCACACCAGACGAAGCTGGATGTTATCGGCAATAATATTGCCAACGTGAACACGTACGGATTTAAATCCAGCCGTGCGCGTTTCCAGGATGTATTTTATCAGACATTACAGAGCGCCGCAGGCGGCGACAACAATAAAGGCGGAACCAATGCCAGCCAGGTTGGATATGGTTCCCAGTTAGGCGGCATCGATCTGGATATGAGCCGTTCGGCGCTGCAGTCCACCGGCAGACCTATGGACGTGGCGATCACAGGCGAGGGCTTCTTCCAGGTTATGGATGCGGACGGAAATATCTTTTACACGAGAGCGGGAAACTTAATGCTGGATTCCAACAGCGGCAACCTGGTGGACTCCAACGGCTACACGGTTCTCGGCGTGTCCGGTGATCCGCTCGGAAAGGCGCCATCCTCCGACAAGATCCATTTGAACATTCCGACCAAATCCAGCGGGCTGGCATCCAAGACGCTGAATATCAACGGAACTCAGTTTACGATCACTTCGGAAAAGGCGACGACGGACGCCAACGTATCCATTACCTTCAAGGCGGAGGATAATCTGCCTTCCGGTTCCGATATCGTCGTGAATTCTTCCGATATCAACGATTCCAGCATTACCGTGCATGTGAATAAAAATGCCATATTTACAAGTCTTTCAGACTTTAACAGCAAGATGAACAGCGCCATCACCCGTGGCTGCGGCGGAAAGGCCCATCCGGGCGGAAACTTTACCATCACCGCGACACCGGCGGAGAATGTATTCCAGAAGCCGCTGACCGGCGCGGAGCTGCTGGGCGACCATTTTGGAATCAACGAAGGAACCTTCGAATTTGCCACCTCCACAGATGCGGCTGACGGTATCTTCGGCGGACTGAAGTTTTCCGGGATGAGCACGAGCCCGGCCTTTGACGCGGCGGGACCGGTGGACTTCAAATCAGAATTGAAGCCGGGCACAGGCGGTAAGATGGCCTGGGTGGTAACAGCGACGGTCGGCGGACGGGAGTTTGTCGGTGAAATAAATGAGAACACCACAACCGCAGGCAAGATGTGGCTGAAGGAATCCGGTACGGGACAGTACATCGAGATGAGCCATCCGGGTTACACCGCAATTACATCTTCTTTTAACGGTGGTTCAGGAAACACGGCTCAGTCCTTTCACAATGTGACGATGCCTGCGGCAGCGGGAACCGGATTCTTCAATAAGAGCATGAGTCTCAAGGACTATGGTACTTCGGGAATCAACCCTGGCGACAACATAGAATACAGCGCGGTAAAGATTCCTGCCAGCGCAGGCAACAAGGCAAAATGGCATGTGACCGCAGTAAGCGGCGGCAAGACGTATTCCGGTGATATCAGCGAAGGCGACGCTGCAGGAGATCTGGTGCTTACGGAAGACGGCGGCGGTACCCTGACCATCGACCATAAGGGCTATTCAGATATTAATAACGCATTTTTAAACGCAGATGAGGCGGATAAAACATACGCTTCTTTCATACCCAAGGATAACGCGGGTACCATCACGGCCGCTACACAGTCCAACGATGTAGGCCTCGGAAGCGGTACCTTTACGCTGGAAAACGGTACGGAAGGCGGCGCAATCTCACTCTCCGGCGCATCGATTGCCATTCTTGGAAACGGTATCATCGAAGCGACCCATCCGGACAAGGGAAAAATTCAGATTGGACGTATCGATCTCGTTACCTTTGAAAATCCGTACGGCCTGGAAGAGAACGGCAACTCCTATTTCCGGGCAACCTCCAACTCCGGCGAGGCCAAGGCCTGCCAGGCTGGTGAGGACGGAACAGGAGCGTTAAAGACGTCTTCACTGGAGATGTCCAACGTGGATATATCCACAGAGTTTTCCGATATGATCGTAACACAGAGAGGTTTCCAGGCCAACTCGCGTATCATTACGGTGTCGGACTCGATTCTGGAGGAACTTGTAAATCTGAAACGATAACAGGAGGTGGTATCGGTGATTCCCTTAAGTAAGTTAAATGGCGAGGAGTTCATCCTCAACTGTGATTTAATCGAGATGATTATGGAAAATCCCGATACCACGATTCTTCTGACCAACGGCAAACACTTGATTGTGCGGGAATCAAAGGAAGAGGTAGTCGAACGGGTAGCGGCATTCCGGAGAAAGACGTTCAGCGATCTGATTGAACAGATAAAAGGATAGCCGCGGCGGAAATACAACAAGAAAAGTTTAGAAAAGGATGTAGCAGATATGGATATCATGTCAATTCTGGGTTTTATTTTGGCGGTAGCGCTGGTACTGTTCGGTATGACCTTTGATCAGGAGGCCATGAAACTGGTCTTACACAATTTAAGGGCGTTTATCGATATTCCAAGTATGGCCATTACCTTAGGAGGCACCATCGGAGTTATGATGCTGTCCTTCCCCTCCGGGGCATTTAAAAAGATAGGGAAACATTTAAAGATCATTATAAAACCGTATAAGTTCGATCCGGAGCAGTCCATTGAACAGATCGTGGAGCTGGCGACAGAGGCCCGAATGAAGGGACTCCTCTCCCTGGAGGACAAATTAAATGAGATTGACGAGCCATTTATGCACAACAGCCTCTTACTGGTGGTGGACTCCGTAGATTCGGAAAAGGTCCGCCAGGTTATGGAGACGGAGCTGGATCAGTTAGATGAGCGTCATGCGCTGGACCGGGGATTCTATGAGAAAGCGGCCAGCTTTGCGCCGGCGTTTGGTATGATCGGTACGCTGGTCGGCTTAATCCTGATGCTGGGCAACATGCAGGACGTCAACGCCCTGGCAAAGGGCATGGCGACGGCCCTGATCACCACCCTGTATGGCTCTCTTCTGGCCAACATTGTGTGTCTGCCGGTGGCGAGCAAACTGAAGGCGAGACACGATGAGGAGTTTTTATGTAAACAACTGGTCCTGGAAGGCGTTCTGGCAATCCAGGATGGGGAAAACCCAAAATTCATAGAAGAAAAACTTTATAAACTGCTTCCGGCCAGCCGCAAGAAGACGGACGAGGATAAGAATCCTGTGAAGGAAGAGGGAAAGCAGAAGAAAAAGAGCAGACGGAAGAACAGAAAGAATGAGGAATAAAAGGAGCTTATGGCGATGGCGAAGGAAGTAGAAAACCAGGGGATCATAAATATGACGGACCGGCAGGTGTTTGATGAACTGATTAATCTGCACGCGAAGGCGGCGGGGGAGTCCCTGTCATCGATTCTGAAGGCGGATATAGAGATCAGCGGCCCGGAGATTACGGAGATAACGGTGAAGGAAGTGGAATACGGGATTCTGGAACCGGCCATTTTCGTGAAGAGCTGTCTGACCTCCGGAGTTGCCGGCAATATGGTCATTATCCTGCGCCAGCGGGATATGCAGGCGTTCCTAAATGAGCTGATGGGAATCGATGATCTGCCCGACCCGGATTTTGAGTTCGATGAGGTCGCCATGAGCGCGGCCACGGAGCTGATGAACCAGATGGTCCACGCATCCGTGGAGGTCATGGCTGAATACCTGGGCAATACCATGGAGTCATCGGACTGCCAGCTGATCTTATCGGACGGCAGGCAGAATCTGTCCCCAGCCATTGGTGAAGCTCCCGAATCAAAGACGATCGTGATTCATTACCGTGTGAAGATCAAGGACATGGTGGAATCTGAGTTTATGGAATGCATATCCACCACGGCGGCAGACTGTATGTATCAGGAGATAGAGGCCAGGAGGGAAGCGGACAAGAAGGCGGAGGCCGAGGCGAAAGCCATGGAGGAAAGTCTTCTCGTGAAACCGGTGCAGCCGGGCGGTGTTCCGGCGCCGGCCGGGAGAGAGCACTTACAGTCCGCGGCTGAGAGCCGCACGGTGAATTCCGCTGCGGTGGACGGCGGGCGGACCGTATTCCAGGCTTCTCCGTCGATAAACGGCAATCTGGGCCTCATCATGGATGTCCCCTTAAACGTCTCCGTTGAGATCGGAAAGACCAGAAGAAGACTGAAGGACGTGCTGAACTTTAACAACGGCACGGTGGTGGAGCTTGACAAGCAGGCGGATGCACCAGTGGATATCATCGTAAATGGACAGCTGATCGCCCGCGGGGAGGTCGTCGTGATTGACGATAATTTCGGGGTCCGTATCAGTGAAATCGTAAATACAAGAAGTATTATTGGAAATGGTGAATAAATTTGAAACGGTTTAATATCCTTGTGACAGCGGGAATCATCGGAATCATTTTCCTGATTCTGATCCCCCTGCCGACGCCCATACTGGATTTTTTATTTATACTGAATATCACGTTGTCGCTGCTGATCCTTGTCATGACGATGTATATCCGGGAAACGCTGGAGTTCTCCGTGTTCCCGTCCCTTTTGCTGATCACAACGCTGTTCCGGCTGGGGCTCAACATCTCCTCGACGAGGAAGATCCTGTTTGACAACGGTTACGCGGGGCAGGTGGTTAAAACCTTCGGACAGTTCGTAATCCGGGGGAACGCAGTCATCGGTTTCATCATATTCCTGATTATCGTGCTGGTACAGTTTATCGTTATCACCAAAGGTTCGGAACGTGTGGCCGAGGTTGCGGCCAGATTCACGCTGGACGCCATGCCGGGCAAGCAGATGGCTATCGACGCCGATCTAAACAGCGGTCTGATCGATGAACAGCAGGCCAGGGAGCGGCGCTCGAAGATCCAGAGGGAAGCCGATTTCTTCGGTTCCATGGATGGCGCTACCAAATTCGTAAAAGGTGATGCGATCATATCCATCATCATCACGCTGATCAATTTCGTAGGCGGCATTGTCGTCGGTATGATGAACGGCCAGGGGAGTATCTCCGAGATCATGCAGATCTACACCACGTCAACAATCGGAGACGGTCTGGTATCCCAGATCCCGGCGCTTCTGATCTCTGTGGCAACTGGTATGGTGGTGACGCGTTCCGCATCGGAGAACAGCTTAAGCGAGGACCTGACGAGCCAGTTTCTGGCGCAGCCCAAGGTGCTTATGACGGCCGGCGGCGCGGCAGCCTGCCTGTGTCTGATTCCGGGATTCCCGGTGCCCCAGATTCTCATGATATCAGCAATGATGATCGGAGGCGGATACGTGCTTTTGAAACGGCAGAAGACCATCGTTGCAGAGGCGGCGGAAGGATATGTGGAAGCGGAAGTTACCAGTGAAGCTTCCTTCTATAAAAATATTGAAAATGTATACGGTCTTTTGACCGTGGAACAGATTGAGATGGAATTCGGCTACAGCCTGATACCACTGGCGGATGAGAGCAACGGCGGCAACTTCATCGACCGTGTTGTCATGTTCCGTAAGCAGATGGCTCTGGATATGGGCTTCGTAATCCCGTCGGTCCGAATTAAGGACAGCGGGCAGCTTAATCCCAACCAGTACAGCATCCTGCTGAAGGGCGAGGAGGTGGCCAGAGGGGATATCCTGATGGATCACTATCTGGCGCTGCCGCCGGGAGGGGATGCGGATGACATTCCGGGCATCGATACCATCGACCCCGCATTCCACATTCCGGCCAAATGGATCAGCGAAGATAAGAAGATCCAGGCGGAACTGGCGGGCTATACGCTGATTGATCCCACTTCGGTGGTTATCACCCATTTATCCGAGGTGGTGAAGGAACATTTACATGAGCTCTTAAACCGCCAGGAAGTCAACAATCTGTTGGAAACACTGAAAAAAACAAACGCCAGCATTATCGAGGACACGATTCCCGCTGTGATTACGGTGGGAGAGCTTCAGAAGGTGCTTTCCAATCTGCTGCGCGAAGGAATACCGATCCGCGACATGGAGACGATCGTGGAGACGCTGGGCGACTATGGAACCCAGATAAAGGATACGGATATGCTGACGGAATATGTGCGTCAGGCTCTGAAGAGGACCATTTCCCATCGTTTCTCCGAAGCGGGGCAGATGAAGGTCTTAAGCCTGGACGACAAGATCGAGAATATGATCATGTCATCCGTAAAGAAGGTGGATACGGGGTCCTATCTGGCGCTGGAGCCATCGGCTATTCAGAATATCGTGGCGTCGGCCACCGGAGAGATCAATAAAATCAAGGATCTTGTCAATGTGCCGATCGTGCTTACGTCTCCGGTTGTGCGGATTTATTTTAAGAAACTGATCGACCAGTTTTACCCCAATGTGACAGTGGTGTCGTTCAGTGAGATCGATAATAACATACAGATACAGGCTTTGGGGAATATCGCCCTGGGCCAGAGGTAACGGTTTATGCAGATGGAACAGATGAGCAGAGAAGAGGGGAAGGCGGTGCTTTCGGTTTACTTAAAAAACGGAAGCCAGGAGCTGCGGAATAAGCTTATCGTCCACTTCCTCCCCATCGTCCGTTCCGCGGCGGCACAGCTTCGCGGCATGGCGGGCAGCTTTACGGAAGAGGAGGATTTGATCGACCAGGGAGTGCTGGCGCTGATGGAGTGCCTTGACCGGTATGATGCGTCGAAGGGAGCCCAGTTTGAAACGTACGCGTTTATCCGCGTGCGTGGTGCCATGATCGACTATATCAGGAGCCAGGACTGGGTGCCTCACAGGGCCCGCAGTTTCCAGAAAAAGGTAGATGAGGCGTATTCCATGCTGTCCCATGAGAAAATGCGGGAACCGGATGCGGATGAAGTCGCGGGTTTTCTGGATATTCCGGTGGAAAAGGTGGAGAACCACTTAAAGTACATGAACCACGCAGCGATTCTTTCTTTTGAAGCGGTGCTGCAGGACATGACAGGCGTGATTGCAAAAGGGGAACTGGAAGCGACAGACGTCGATACGAAGCCGGAGGAAAGCCTGTTTTATAAAGAGCTTCAAAGAACGCTGGCGGAGGCGGTAGAGGCGCTGGGCGATAAAGAACGGCTCGTGGTGTCGCTGTACTACTATGAGGAACTGAAATATTCGGAGATTGCCGAGGTCATGGGCATCGGCCAGTCCCGGGTGTGCCAGATTCATACGAAGGCAATGAAAAAACTAAAGAACAGTCTGGAAGAATATGTGAGAGGATAGGAAACCATATGTTTTCAGGATTTTATACAGCCGCCTCGGGCGTGCTGATGAACCAGAGGGCGCTTAACATTTCGGCCAACAATATTGCAAATGTGAAGACCAGCGGATACCAGAGCAAACGTCTGGTAAAGACCACCTTTGACGAGCAGCTGGTGCGTCAGATGAACGGACAGACTACAGGAATCGGCGGCGGTTCCACCATATCCGTGGCGGAGCGCGAGATGACGACCCACAGACAGGGCGCGCTGGTGGATACCGGTAAGAATTTTGACATGGCGATCAGCGGCGACGGTCTCTTCGTTATTCAGGGCGAAGACCGGCAGTATCTGACACGCAACGGCCATTTTACCCAGGATGAGGACGGTTATCTCGTTCTAAAAGGAATCGGCCGTGTCATGGGAGACGGCGGTCCTATTCAGGTGGAAGAGGGCGGTTTCCGCGTGGGTGAAAATGGAATCATCTACGATAACGAGGACGGTGAGCTGGAGCAGATCCAGATCATGGTACCGGATAATTACGATAACCTGGCATTTTACGACAACGGTACATACGGCGCCGAAAATGGTGTAGTTTTGACGCAGGTGTATCCGGAGGTCTATCAGGGGAAGCTGGAAGAATCGGGCGTGGATTTAAATTCCGAGATGACGCGGGCCATGGAGGTTCAGCGTGCGTTCCAGTCATGCAGCAGGGCTCTGACGATCGTGGATCAGATGAACCAGAAATCAGCTTCGGAGATCGGGAAGCTGTAGGAGGAAATAGCGGATGAATATATCATACTATACAGCGATTTCGGCCATGAACGCGTTTCAGTCGGAGCTTGATGTGACTGCCAATAACATGGCAAATGTCAGCACACCGGGCTACAAAGTGCTGCGAAGCTCCTTTGACGACCTGCTCTATACGCAGATGGATACGAGAAACGCAGACCAGAAGGTGGGCCACGGCGTGAAAACCAACGGCGCGGAGACCGTGTTTGAGCAGGGAATCTTCGAGAAAACGGAGCGGGATCTGGATTTTGCCATTCTCGGAAAAGCGTATTTCGCGGTGGAATCCGAGGATGAAGACGCGGAGGAGCCATATTATACAAGAGACGGGTCGTTTCAGATATCGGCCACAGATGAAGGAAACTATCTTACGACACGGGATGGCCATTATGTGCTCAGCCGTGATGGAGACCGCATCGAGCTGGAATACAAGACGGTGGAGGGCAGCAACGGAAAGAAGCAGTCTACCAATGAGCTGGATTTGAGCGGGCTCAGCGAGGTGATCGGCTTATATACGTGTGAGAATCCGGATGGACTGATTCCAGTGGGAAAGAACTTATACGGGACAGGCGCCGTTTCCGGAGAATGGGTCCCGATAGATGACATGGACGAGAATGAGGCGGGAAGCCGTCTGTTAAGCGGTACACTGGAGCTTTCCAGTACGTATGTCCCCACGGAAATGATTAATCTGCTCCAGGCCCAGAGGGCATTCCAGTTAAACAGCCGGATTGTCAGCGCGGCGGATCAGATGGAGGAAATGATCAACAATCTTCGCTAATCGAAACTTGAAGTATCTACATAAAAAGGGGGAATCCCATGAGCGATAAGAGCCTGATTTTTAGCATGTTTTCAAAATTCCTTGACAATGGCGGGGAAGACGAGCAGGCCGAGCGCGAAGTCCGGCCCCAGACCGAAGACAGTAAAATGGCGGCGGGCAGAGATCAGCGTATAGAGACAGTCGAAGACTGGAATGACGCGGAACGAACGCGCAGAGAACGGCTGGAACGAGAACTGACAGGCGAAAACGGCTCTGAGGAGACGGAGTATACGGCAGGCACAGAGGCGGAAGCAGATGGTTTGGGCGTAAAGGATTCTGGCGGTTCGGATTACATCGGTTCGGAGAACCGCGTTACGGACGATGGAAGCGCTGGCAGCCTGGGCGGCAGAATGAGCCGCAGTAATCTGGAAAATGGGAGTGCGGCCGAGAGCTGGAAGGCCTCCGGTGAGGAAGAATACCGCGACGCCGGTGTCGAGCTGACGGTGTCAGACGACCGTATGGCGGTGTCTCTGATGCTTATAGAACCTTCAGGCGGCGGCAGTGATATTACCCGGGAACAGATTGAACAGGAGCTGGAAGCACATCGAATCACACACGGAATCGACGAGGAAAAGGTAAACGCCATAGCGTCGGAGAAATTGTACCGCCAGATGTTTCTCATAGCCAGGGGAACCCCGGCGATCGATGGTAATGACGGCCGCATTAAGGACTATTTTCCCCGTGAAGCAAAAATAAAGTATGCCTCAAAAGGAAACGGCGGCATTGATTTTAAGAGCATGAATCTGATCCATAATGTGCAGAAGGGGGAACTGGTCTGCGAACTGACTATGCCCACCGAGCCGCAGGATGGGATGGATGTCTTCGGACAGCCGGTCAGGGGGAAGAATGGTACCATGCCCCCGATTCCGCAAGGAAAAAATGTTGTCTACTCTCCGGAACGCGACAAGCTTCTGACCGCCTGCGAAGGCAACTTAACCTTTCGCAGCGGCAGGTTTCAGGTGGAAAACGTCTTCGTCGTGTCGGGAAATGTGGATAATTCCATAGGAAATATTGATTTTACAGGGAGTGTCACCATTCACGGTGACGTCTTTGAAGGATATACCGTTAAAGCTAAGGGTGACATCACTGTCATGGGAATCGTGGAAGGCGCGGTTCTGCAGGCGGGCGGAAGTATCTTACTCCATAAGGGGATGCGGGGAATGAAGAGCGGCGTTCTGGAAGCAGGCGTGGATATTACCGCTAAATTCCTGGAGGATTGTACTATTTATGCGCAGCACAATATTCAGGCTGAGTATATCATCAACTCAGAGGTATCCTGCGGCAATGATCTGACTCTGATCGGAAAGCGGGGGGCATTTATTGCCGGAAGCTGTGCAGTTCATAACTGCATGAATGTGAAGACTGTGGGAGCTTCCAGCCATGTATCCACGATAGTAACGCTGGGCGTGACGCCGCAGCTGATGGAGGAAGTGGAGAAGATCAGCGTCGATCTGGTGGCTGTCTCCAGGAAACAGGCGGAGACGGCTAAGGACATCAGCTACCTGAACGGAAAGCTGAAGGATGGCAGCATTACACCGAGGCAGAAGGAGCGCCTGGCAAAGCTCAAGTTAGAGGCGCCGATTCACAATTTAAAGGAGAAACGGTTAAAGACGCAGGCTGCCGATCTGGCACGCCAGCTCCGTGAGGTGGGCAAATGCCGCCTGACAGCGGCCGAGGTTCATCCGGGAACCGTGATTAATATCGGGGACTGTAAGATGACCATTGTAAAGCGGGAAGAGAGCTGTTCCTTCTATTATCTTGACGGAGAAATCAGGAAAGGAATCAGGTAATGGCAGATATTTTACGGGTGACGTCCCCTGTGATTAACAAGAATATCATTCAGCCCGACAGGGCGCAGAAAGACCCATCCGTGCCATTCGATATGCAGGAAATCCGGCATATCACGAAGAACCCGTCGGGAAGTGCGCTGCTGGGTCAGCACAACGTGTTCCAGAAGGAGGCGGGGGCAGCGACGCTCATGAACCTTTTGAAGGATCCGGCTGTGACTGTCAACTATTTAAAGAATATCTATATGCTGGAGGAGATTATCAGCCTTCTTCCAGTGAACAACAACACCATGACGCAGGAAATCAGGCAGCTGTTTCATTCGCTGCTCATCAATCCCGATGATATCGTTGGAGAACTGGTGGATCAGGAATATGCGTCCACGCTGTTTAAGGGACCGCTGTTCGATTTCCTGAGAAACCTGTTGTATGAAAAGCCGGAACTGCGGCTGGAAATGGCCGATTTCCTGAAGGCGGTAAATGGAAGCGTGTCGAGAAATGATGTTCTCGATTCCGTGGCTAACAGTCTGGAGTACTTATCCAGTCAGCTGGCGGGAAGCCGGAATTTATCCGGGATTTTTGGAATGCTGTCGGACCGGGTCCGCGCCATGATCGATGGAGCCGGAGGACAGCGGGATATGGAAGGCAGTGAGACTGGCGAGGCCGGTGCGCGGCAGGCCGGCGGAATGTGGCAGAGCAGCGGCGTGTATGGACGCGGTTCAGAGGTAGAAAATAGTCTGACGGAATGGGAAGCAGTCAAGGCGGATATTTTAGATGCTCTGAAGGAGTTGGAGAACAGCGTTTTATTCTCCCCTCAGACGGAACGGATGATACCGAATCTTCTCTATAATATGTCGCGGTATCAGGATAATGAGTCCTATTTGCAGGAGGCGTTACTGAATCTCCTGATTCATGTAAACAGCCGGGAGGACAAGGACCAGCTGAAAAACCTTCTTAAAGATTATGTAAACCAGTTCGGCAGCCCGGAATACCGGGAGAACCGTTCCCGAATCATGGATACGTTGGCGGAGATCATCAGGAAGCAGGATCGGGAGACTCCTATGAACAGCTTAAACGGTGAGAAAATCGAGAAAATTATTACAAGCCTTCTGTCTTCACCATGCAACTATACGCCGCTGCTTCATTTTGTTATACCAGTGGAATACCAGGGGATGAAGGCATTTTCAGAACTTTGGATCGATCCAAAAGATGAAGGCGGCAGCGGGCAGGAGCGCGATGGAGAAGACCATGTCCATGTGCTGATCACTTTCGATATTCCGGGAATCGGCCAGATGGAGGCGGAGTTTCAGGTGGCCGGCAGGGAGATGGAGTTTTATCTGTACTGTCCGGAATCATACGCAGCCGTGTTTGGGCGGCTTACGCCTGATTTCAGAAAGATTATGGAGGAGTATGGATACCATGCGGCGGAAGTAGAAGTCAGTGGACTGGACCATGTGCGTTCACTGATGGATGTATTTAAAAATCTTCCGTACAGGAGGACAGGCGTCGATGTCAAAATATAAGAAAAACAAGGCGGTTGCCTTAAAATATAACGCGGAAGAAGACGCTTCCCCGGTTGTCATCGCCTCTGGCTATGGAACCGTGGCGGAGCATATCATAGATATTGCAGAGAAAAAGGGGATTCCGGTATTCAAGGACGACAGCGCTGCTTCACTTCTCTGCATGCTGGAGGTTGGGAGCAACATACCGGTGGAGCTGTACGAGGTGGTGGCCGCTATTTACTGCAAGCTGATCGAAACCTCGGCGTCAATCCGGGGAGTGGAGGCGGCCGCAGCTACGGCGGCTATGCCGGCTCGCGGCAAGGAGAACGCAGCGGGCGAAAGGATTCGGAGAAATCTGGCCTCTGGAAAGAAAAAAGAGGAACCTGCAGAATAGTGCAATAGAGAGACTGAATGGTAACGATAAGAATGAAATGACAGAAAAACGGGGGTACGCGACATGGTTGACTTGTCAGACGGATATGTTGGATCTTCCTGTGTGATAAAGGCCAAGAACAATGATTTAATCACCATGGGGGTCATGCACCGGATTGGAAAGAATTTTATTGATATCGGCAGTTCGAGAAATGAACTTCCTTCCATACCGTATAATCTACTGGTCAAGATCGAGATTTATAACACACAGATCGGTTTTAAAGTGCTGATTGGGCGTGTTTATTTATCATCTCCAAAGCTGGCCCGTGTGATCGATTTGAACGAGGCGACAAATGATGAGCGTCGGGAGTATTTCCGTATCAGTACCAGGGACACGGGGGTCATCTATAACTGCATGCGAGGGGATGATATCCTAGATATGGAAGAGGAATCCACAGACTATAACGGTTTAAAAGTACATCTGGTAGACATCAGCCTGGGCGGACTCATGTTCCGCAGCCGGGAGGCGTTTAAGGTGAATGACCGTTTTAATATTGTGATACCTGCCATGGGGGACTCTATGCTCTTTACCTGTGAGGTGCGCAGAAGCGTGGACCGTCCAGATGGGGAATTTGGGTATGGCTGTGAGTTTATGGAGATGGCCACAAAGCAGGAGGATCTGCTTTACCGGTATATTTTGAAACGGCAGAGTGATCAGTTGAGACGGATTCGGTAGATAAAAGGACGCAGTGCGGGAAACGATAGGGCTGGCTGATTACGGACCTGTTAAAAAGGTGTGGCGGCTATGATAAATGGGCGTTAGTCTGGCAGGCAGGAGGAAGCGTAGTAGATGGGAAAGAAGAAGCCGGAGGACCGGAAGGTGGTTAGAAACCGGCGGGTTATGATATATACATTTTTACTGATTTTTATGCTTCTGTATATTTCTGCGCATTTTACTGTGCAGGAGCGGAAGACAGCGGAGGCGAAAAAGGGCACAGAAATTATGGCTGAAGCGGCGGTGGTTGATGGTGATAAAATGCTGGCAGCGCGTCCTGAAGAGGTTGTTACCGGAGATAATGCTGTAAGAAATGATATCAGGGAAGATGGTAACAGAGGTAACGAGATAGAGGAATCTGAGAAATCGGCAGATTATGAAATGGAACAGCAGGAAGAATTGGTAATAAATGCGGAAGATATGTGGTGTCTGATCCTGACAAATGCTGAATACCCGGTTCCGGAGGATTATGCGGTAACATTGAGAGATGTACCGGGAACGGATCAGAAGGTAGATGAAAGGATTTATGAACCGCTGATAAATATGTTAGAGGCCATGAAGGAAGAAGGCCTGTCCCCTGTGGTATGTTCTGGTTACCGGACGCTGGATAAACAGGAGAAGCTGTTTAACAGGAAAGTTTCCGCTTATGTGAAAAAGGGCCGTTCGAAGGAAGAATCATATGCACTGGCACGCCAGACCCTGTCAATACCCGGATCTGGAGAACACTGTCTGGGGTTGGCAGTTGATTTCTATACACGGTCCTATCACCAGCTGGAACGGGCATTTGAGAAAACTCCGGAAGGAAAATGGCTTCGGGAACACGCACAGGATTATGGGTTTACTCTGCGATATGATGAGGGAAAAGAAGAAATAACAGGGATTGAATATGAACCGTGGCATTTCCGATATGTGGGAATTGATGTGGCTCGGTATTTGAAGGAGCATAATCTGTCACTGGAAGAATTTTATATTGAAGAGAGCCTTTATGGATAGAGTGCACAAAAATCAAATTGATTTTTGTGCACTTTTACGATGAAGGAAAAGGTGAAATCGTCCGATATATATTACAGAGTGGAAAAGATGGTATGTCTTGGAAGCTCGGTCCAGTGTCAGACAGGGCCCGTCCGACATTGGAGATACTTATTTATTATGAGGGACAGGGAAGTCCCAATGTAAAATTACATGGAGGTAATATTATGAGGATTCAGCACAACATTATGGCACTCAATTCCAACAGACAGTTGGGCGTAAACAACAGTGCAGTAGCAAGATCACTGGAGAAGTTATCTTCCGGTTACAGAATTAACCGTGCAGGTGATGATGCAGCAGGTCTGGCGATCTCTGAGAAGATGAGAGCACAGATTAAGGGACTGGAAGCGGCAAGCGATAACTCTCAGGATGCTATTTCTTTAGTTCAGACAGCAGAAGGTGGATTACAGGAAGTTCATTCTATGCTTAATCGTATGACAGAACTGGCTACTAAGTCGGCAAATGGTACATATACTGATGATGTTGACAGGAAAGCTTTGCAGGATGAGATTTCCGCATTAAAAGATGAGATTAACCGTATTGCCGATGGTACCGACTTTAATGGAATAAAGTTGCTGGATGGTACGATGGGTGTTGGGACCAGTGGTGGCGCAGGTACTATCGCGGCACATGGAACGGGCCTTAATACAGCTTTTGGTGTAGAGGTTTCGGGGCCGAAAGGTTTAACAGTACAATTTGATACTGTTGCCGGAGGCGGCGGAAAATCAGTAGTAGCTAAATGGAATACCAGCGGCAAATTGACTATTGAGGTAGGTGGCGGAACTGGTGATTCCATTACTCAGGATGATATTGATCGGGCAATTGCAGCTGCTAGTGGTGCCCCGGACAATGCTAAGAACTTGAAAGTGACACTTAAAGATGATATAGGGTTCAGCGGTACAAGTGTTGCCCAGACAGATATAGGACATATTGATACAAAAGATCCTGTTCAGGCAAAGATAGTAACTGCGAGTGGAGTGACCATTACATCAAATAAGGCTGGAAATGATACAAGAAAAATAACATTATCTAATACTGCTGCTTCGACAGGTGTTGCAATCAATGCAGGAGGAGATATAACAATAGGGCTGGAGACAGGTAAGTCCTATACTGCGGCAGATTTAAATAAAATGTTTGAAGAAGCTGGTTTGGATTTGACAGCTAGTTTTGATGGCTCAAAGACTGGGGCGCAATTAAACGCAGCACAGGCGACATTAGCAGGTGGATCTGGTCTTTCAGCTGGTGGTGGTTTAACACTTCAAATTGGTGATACCAATGATACTTATAACCAGCTGGAACTCAGTATTGGTGATATGCATGTAAACGCATTAGATTTATCATCTGTTGATATTAGCACCAGAGACGGTGCATCCGCAGCCATGGCTAAGATCAAAACCGCCATTAACACCGTATCCACCAGCCGCGGTAAACTTGGTGCTATCCAGAACCGTCTTGAGCACACCATTAACAACTTAGGTGTTACCACAGAGAACATCACTTCCGCAGAGTCCCGTATCCGTGATGTAGATATGGCAAAGGAAATGATGAATTATACCAAGAACAGCGTACTGGTTCAGTCTGCACAGGCGATGCTTGCACAGGCCAATCAGCAGCCGCAGTCTGTATTACAGTTATTACAGTAATTATATTAATATTCATATTCCTTAAGGGGGGCGGTTTGTTTCAGACAGACCGCCCCCTTCAAACAATATAACGTGGATTAAGATATCACATATTAAAGTTAAATAATATTTCTATGAAGCGTTTATAGTCTATCCCGTATGTCTGTGTCGTCTATCTTAAAAATTATTACGCATTATCAGTGTTTCTCCTATCTGCAAGTCTGTCCAGTCCGGATGCTCATGAATCAAGTCTATCACTTCTTTTACATAGAAGTAATCCAGTTCCAGTTCATCAGAGATAATTTGTAAATTTTTCTTCTTAATATATTTTTTCCTGATTATAGCTACAATTTTAGCTTCTCCGTGAGTCCGTCCCTCCACTCTTCCCGCCTCAATCATTCCCAGTATTGCCTCGCACATATTGATTTTCCCCTTTCATCCCTATAATTATTCTTCATAAGTTCCAGTTCTTTCGAACCGGTTACCGTTGTTATGACGTCAAAGGCCTCCTCGTCCATTTTCTGAAATCGTTCTTTGTTCTCAAATGTAAATTTTTGTTCTTCAGCAGGGTCGCCGGAGCGTTGAATAAATCCAAATACTTCACGTAAATCGGTTTTAAAACGATCGATATCATGAAAACTTCTGATTTCAAGGACGTGTATTTTGTAATTGTTTAAGAAAACTTTCAGTTTATCCGGCAAGGTTTCGTATTCCAGGATTTGATAGAGTTCTTTCGCTCCATCATAAGGTTTGTCACCATAATAAATGCAGATGGTGATGACTGGGTAAACCTTATCGCAGATAGAGAAGCCGCCCAGAAATTCATCGCCCTGTAAATCTTTTCTGTCCCGGTGATGCTTTTGGATTCGACGCATCTGTTTATCGTAACCGGCTGCGTCTTCCAGCATAATCCGAATGGGCATGGCGTGATTCACTCGATCCTGATTTTCAAGGCCAATGATGGCAAATCCCAGACCCAATACTACTTTTCTTACAGAATCCCGGTATTTCTGAATCTTAAATCCGTCTTTGATTTTTGATAAAAATCCTATTATACGGGAATCCAGCTCCTGGATATCATCGCCCGAAATAACTCGTTCTCCGTCAAATATAAAGCCATTAATTAAATCCGCATAGCGGTCCTCGTCTTCAAAGTAACGAACCAGAGAAATATCCTTTTGCCCCATAGAATTCCCCTTTTCTGCTTGGCAGGGAAAAAGATCGGCAGACTCCTGGCACATGGCAGGTAAAATAGGAACATTTTCTGGTTTTGTTTTATAAAATACCGTAAAATGCAGCTGTCAGCGGGCCTTTTCCCAGTAACTATTTTTGAAAATACCCGGCGATACTGCCGGTATATGAAATATCATGATTTGCGTATTTGGCAGATGAAATGCCAAAGATAATATAAATATAGGTGAATTATACCATAAAAATGAGTGAAATACAATGGCTTTGTTATTATTTTAAACATAATTTTATAGGACATTTTTTTACCTATATTTAGAGTGAGAATATTATCGTGCTATATTTCAAATTTCCGGAATTATCTATCATTTCTCATCTGCCTATCTGCCCTTCAGCGCATCTCACCTCTCAACATTTAATTTTTCTATTCCTGCAGGCCGCCGCCACTATAACTGGACTGGTCATTTTCATACACTCTGGGTATTTATGACCAGTCCAATATTTGTTATACTTCACTGTAATAAGAATACATATAAGGAGGATTTGATAAATGAAACGAATCGTTACTCTGCAGGATATATCCTGTGTTGGCTGCTGTTCTATTACCGTTGCGCTTCCGGTTATTTCTGCTATGGGAGTGGAATGCGGTATCCTTCCAACGGCGGTGTTGTCCACGCATACGATGTTTAAGAGTTTTACCTGTAAGGATTTATCCGATCAGATTGCGCCGATCTCCGAGGCATGGAAGACGGAACAGATTTCATTTGATGGTATTTATACCGGTTACCTTGCATCGGCGGAACAGTGCGGGCAGATTTGTGATTTCTTTGATCAGTTTGCCACTGGGGAAAATCTGGTGCTGGTTGATCCGGCTATGGCGGACAATGGGAAGCTATATCCTGCATTTGATGAGAATTTTCCGGCGGCTATGGCGAAGGTTTGCGCGAAGGCGGAAGTGATTCTGCCCAATATCACGGAGGCCAGTCTGCTTACTGGTATGCCTTACCGTACGGATTATGATGAGGCTTATATCCGGGAAATGCTGGAGCGGCTGTTGGAGCTGGGATGTAAAACTGCTGTCCTGACTGGTGTCAGCTTTGAACCTGAAAAATTGGGAGTGGCCTATCTGAATCGTGACGGAGAGAGCTTTTCCTACTTTACTTATCGTTGTCCTCAAAGTTACCATGGAACTGGTGATCTCTACTCCTCGGTGGTATTGGGAGGTGTAATGCGTGGATTGAGCCTTGCGAGCGCGTTGGCACTGGCTGCGGATTTTGTCGTTCTCTGTATTGAGGCAACCGCTGCTTCCGGCAGCTCCAGATGGTATGGCGTGGAGTTTGAGTCTCAGATTCCGAGGCTGTGCGAAATGCTGGAGAAACACCTGAAGGAAGTGTAAGTGTGCCAAAATAAGCGGTAAATGCCTCTAACCGGAAGAAAAATCCAATTGTATGTTTTCCTGTTTCTTGCTATAATAACAATAATGTCATATTGTGTGGAAAATTGTAAGTTATGGGGGAATTCTCATGGCAGCTACCATTGCGTTGTCAAATCAAAAGGGCGGTGTCGGTAAGACGACATCGGCGTATGTGCTGGCCTCGGTATTTAAGTCAAAAGGCTACCGGGTACTGGCGGTGGATATGGATCCACAGGGGAATTTAAGTTTCAGTATGGGCGCTGAAACAGATGGCTGTGCAACGATTTACGATGTTTTGAAGGGAGAATTAAAGCCTAAGTATGCGGTTCAGAAATCGTCTTTGGTGGACCTGATTCCCTCCAATATTTTGCTCAGCAGTATTGAACTTGAATTTACAGGGGCAAGAAGAGAGTTCCTTTTGAAGATGGCCCTGGATTCGCTGAAGCCCTATTACGATTACATATTTATTGATTCTCCTCCGGCATTGGGAATTCTGACGGTAAATGCATTTACAGCGGCTGATTATATTTTGATGCCGATGCTGTCGGACATTTTCAGCCTGCAGGGAATTATGCAGTTAAACGAGACAATTGAACGGGTGAGAAGCTACTGTAATCCCGATATAAAGGTTTTGGGGGCTTTTTTAACAAAGCATAACCCGAGAACCCGGTTCAGCAGAGAAGTGGAAGGCACGCTTAATATGGTGGCTGCTGATTTGGATTTCCCGGTCATGAACGCCTACATCCGGGAAAGCGTGGCACTTCGTGAAGCCCAGTCGCTGCAGAAATCAGTGCTGGAATATGCTCCTGCCTGCAATGCAGTAAAGGACTATGAGAAACTGGCGGACGAACTCTTCCAAAGGGGGCTTGAAGCAAATGGCTAAGAGCAGATCAGAAATAGATAAAGAGATGATGTACCGGAAGATTATGCCTTCTGCCGCGAAAAAAGGAGGAAATGTCGTTCCCGGGGCAGATGAAAGCGCCGTCACCATGGAAACGGGAACTGCCGGACTTATGGGAACTATACCTCCTGTTCCGACTGCCGCCAGTATGGCGAAGGCTATTCGCCGGCCAGCTGTTTCCATTCCGGTAAAGGAAGAGCAGAATATGGTACTGGTCAACCTGATGGAGGAACTGGTTATATCGAAGCTGGATGCGACACTCGACCGCTTTAACTGCTGCAAATGCGATAAGTGCAAAAAAGATATTGCTGCTCTGGCATTGAACCGCCTGAAACCACACTATGTGGTTATGAATGAACAGGATGACGAACGCAGAAGAAAGAATGAGGAGATGTTCGCCTCAGAGGTGACCAGCGCACTGATTCAGGCAATCCTGATGGTGAAAAAGGAACCTCGCCATTGAATCACTTCAAAACAAACTATCTCAAAAACGAACCAGTCAAACGGCGCCGGCCTTAGAATTCATTCTCTGAGCCCTCCTGCCGCAGCAGGTTCGTTTTTTTATCCATAAAAGTGCGTCAACCCGCCAATAAATTCAAAAAAAACTAAAAAAATATCCCTCAAACTATAAAGTTTCCGGGATACCGTCCGATAAATATTATAGAGTTAGCAGAACAATCAGTGAGAGAAAGGAAGTCGGGGATATGGATGTGAAGGTTACGAGGAATTATTCCGTTTATCAAAATGCGGTAAACAGTGGCAGGCATACAGAAAAATCCGTTTCTGTCCCGGCATCGGCCGATAAAAAAATGCGTGGTGACGCCATCTGCATCAGCAGTGACGGCGCGAAAAAGAGCGAGGCATCGTCATTTGCGGCGACGCTTAGGAAGTCCATGGACGAGGGCGCCCCGGCGGATAAGATCGCGGCGTTAAAACAGCAGGTGTCCGAAGGCACGTACCAGGTGTCGGCGGAACAGATTGCGAAAAGGCTGATGAGCGGTTTATAGAGAGGGAAAAATATTGGAAGAAATAATTCGTTTTCTGACGGAATATACAGAAATGTTTGAAAAAATGGAACAGAAGCAGGTGGAAAAACTGGGACTTCTGATGACAAAGGAACTTGACAAGATCGAGGAATCCATCATGATGCAGCAGGCCATGGATAAACAGCTTCAGAATATGGAACAGAGACGTCAGGAACTGTTTGCGAGAACAGGGCTTACCGGAAAGACACTGCAGGAGGTCGCGGAGTCGTGCAGCGGAGAGGAACGGAAACAGCTGACAGACTTATACCGGCGTTTGGATGGGGCGATCGGTAATATCCGTTTTTATAATGAAAAGGCGGAAAGCCTGGCAAAATCGGAATTGGAAAAGATGGGACTGGATGCGCGGATGGTGGGAAATCCAACCGGTATCTACGGGAAGACAGTGGGACCCAAAGGCCAGCGGTTTGAGAAAAAGGTCTGATGGGAGACCGGTATAGGAGAGTGAAGAATTGAGACCGACATTTATGGGGCTGGAAACGGCCAAACGCGGGCTGATGGTGAACCAGAAGGCTCTCGATATCATCGGCAACAACATCAGCAATATCAATACAAAGGGCTATACGAGACAGCGCCTCGATACCGTTTCCGTACAGGTTTACGGAAGTGACAGGTTCCAGTACAGCTCCATACCGCTGGCTGGCCAGGGCGTGGACGCAAGCGGTGTGAGCCAGATCAGAAATCCCTACCTGGACACGAAATTCCGGGAGCAGTATTCGGATGTGGGTTATTTCGACCAGAAGGCCGCTGTCATGGAGCAGATGGAAGGTATCTTGAGTGATCCCGAGGTGGAAGGGACCGGTATCAAGGATGCACTTACCGTGCTTTCTCAGGCGCTGGCGGATTTCAGCCAGCATCCGTATCAGGAGACCAACGCCAATATTGTGCTGAATGCATTTAAGGGCATTACCCAGGTGCTGAATGAATATGATACCAATTTAAAAAGTCTGGAGGAACAGACGAAAAATGATCTGTCTATTGCTGTGGATGACATTAACACGAAGTTAAAACAGCTCAGCGATTTGAATAAGTCCATCGCCCACGAGATATTTGTCAACGACGATTACGACGGCGTGAACTACGGCCCGAATGATCTTCTGGATCAGAGAAATACCATTCTCGACGATTTGTCACGATACGGGAAGCTGGAAGTCATTTCACTGGATCAGGGAAGAATTCAGGTGAAGCTGGGCGGGAAGCTGGTGGTCGACGCCAACGGCGGAAATTACAGCAACGATGCGGTGAGAATCGGACTGGATGGAACCTCGCTTTCCTGGGGAGACGGGACGACGGCCAATCTGGGGGCGGGAGCGATCAAGGGATTTGAAGATATGCTGACCGGCAATAATTCATTGAACGCAGGAATTCCCTACTATGAGCGTAAACTGGACGATTTTGCGCAGACCATGGCCAATGTATTTAACAGCATGGTTCACGAGGATGATCCAAATAAGCCGGGACCGTTTAAGACTCTTATCCAGGGGGATTTTAATGGAAAGGTCAGCGCCGGCAATATCCGGATCAGTGATATGTGGACAAAGGATTCCGCCTATATTATCCGAAAAAAGAATCCGGATGGAGATCTCGATAATGAGGATATTCTCGCCATGAAAGCGGCTATGGAGAAGGATTTTGAGTTCGGGGAAGGCAGTGACAAATTTACTGGGACCTTCAGTGAGTTTATCACGGGATACACCAATACACTGGGAACCGATAAAAAGACCAATGACTCCAGGCTCAAGGCGTCTCTTGCAATTGCGGAGAGCGTGGAATCGGACCGCATGGGCGTGTCGGGAGTGTCACTGAATGAAGAAGGCATTAACATGATGACCTATAATAAGGCATACTCGGCACTGGGAAGACTGATGACAACCATGGATGAACAGCTGGATATGATTATCAACCAGATGGGGTTGGTAGGAAGGTAAAGAGGGGCATATGAGAATTACAGAAAATATGATGACGGCAATGTATAACAGGAACCTCCAGAGAAATGTAGCAAATCTGGCATCCTCAAACCTGAAGCTGACTTCTCAGAGGCAGTATAATCACGTTTCCGAGGACCCGGCGGCCGCAGCCAAGGCATTTACCGTGCGTGATCAGATCGCCAGGAGCGAAGAACACATCAATACAGTAAAAAATGCAGTGGGGGAGCTGGACACGGCGGATTCCAATATTGCAACGATTAATTCTATACTGGAGACCGTTTTCGAGAAGGCAACCAGGGCGGGAGGCGCCAGCAGCCAGGACAGTCTGGATGCGATTGCCGAGGAGCTGGGAGGACTGAAGGAAGAGATTCTTCAGACCATGAATGCCAGATATGGAGATAAATTCCTGTTTTCCGGTTCGGCAAACGGGGAGGCGCCATTTACGGTGGATGCGGATGGAAATCTGCTGTTTAACGGCAAGGCGGTAGACGCCTATGATCCGGATGATCCGGCTACCCATTTCAATGAAAATAAACCGGTTTATCTGGATATTGGCTTCGGAACCTACGCCAGCGGCACGAATACGGCGGGAACCGGAATCCGGATTTCCACATCGGGCGTCGATGTGCTGGGCTATGGTACCGATGATCAGGGACTCCCCAATAACCTGTACAGCCTGATCGGAAAGATGGAAGGTCAGTTGAAGGACGGAGATAAGAGCGGCGCCATGGACACGCTCACACAGCTTAAGAAGAAGCAGAGCAATATATCGATAGCAACCTCTGAGATCGGTACCAGGGAAAAGCTTTTAGACCGCACGAAGGATCGTCTGGAGAGCGGCCTTGTCAATCTCAAGGAGACCCAGAAGAATCTGGAGGCGGTAAGCGTGGAGACGGAGGCCGTCAATAACAAGTCTTATGAAACAGCCTGGATGGTAACCCTGCAGCTTGGATCCAGCATCATACCACCCTCGATTTTTGATTTCATGAAATAATATCAGGAGAAGAGGTGTCATGACATGAATGTATTGAAAATTACGACAACGCCCATCAGGTTGTCTATGACGTCGCAGCGGGCCAGACTGGACAGCGAGATTCCGGACCCGGAGATCGGCATCATACAGAACCCGGGGCGCCTGAATATGAAATCTGAAAATATTAAAGTAAATATTGATACCTCACGTTCCAGAGACAGCATGGGATTTAAGACGGCCAGGGGACTGATGAGTGATGCGGCCCAGGCGGGGCTGAAGGCCGCCGCCGATGCGACAGCCCAGTATTCGAGAGTCGGCAACCAGATGATGCAGATTCAGGATGGAGTCACCGTGGCGGATATCATGAAAAATCAGATGCTCGCGCAGACGAATGTGACGACAGGAATCGGATTTATCCCTTCCGTGGGAACGGATATTTCCTGGACTCCGGCGGATCTGGCCATTGATTTCGCACCGGCCTCCGTGAATTTCGAGCCGAAGGTACAGAAGACGGAATCGGTCTACGTGCCGGGCGAGCTGAATGTAAATGTGGAGCAGTATCCAAGAGTGGATATCGAGTACATAGGTGACCCCATGTACGTTCCGCCGAGTGCAAATCCGGCTTATGAAGAATAACATGGTGAAAGATGCGGAGGGAAAAACTTGAAGATAGAGACAAGAGATTTTGGAATCCTCGAAATAGAAGAGAAAAATATCATAACGTTTAAGCAGCCGATCTTTGGCTTTGAGGAGTTCACCCAGTTCGTTCTGGTCAATGATTCCAACATGGGAAATGGAATCTGCTGGCTGCAGTCGATTGAACAGAAGAGTGTCTGCTTTATCATGCTGAATCCCCTGGAGGTAAGGCGGGATTACGCACCGGTGGTCATGCAGGACGTTCTGATCATGCTTCAGGCAGTGCCCGAGGACGATTTAGACTGCTGGGTCCTCATGGTCATAGGGGAAACCTTCCGCAAATCTACAGTCAATTTAAAGAGCCCGATTATCATTAACCACAAGACGAATCTGGCGGTACAGGTGATTCTGGAACAGGATTACGCCATACGACAGCCCATTTTCAATGAGGAAGCGGGGGATGACGTATGCTGATACTATCCAGAAAAAAGGGCGAATCAATCAAAATCGGCGACGATATCGAGATATTCGTTACCGAGGTAAAGGGAGACAAGGTGCGTCTGGGTATATCGGCTCCCGAGGATATGAAGATCTGCCGTACAGAGCTGTATTTGACGGTTGAGAATAATAAAGAGGCATCGGATAAGGTCGATTTATTAAAGGTGTTCCAGTTGTCCAGAAATTTACGGGCAATGACGGCCGAAGAAGAGGAAGAGAAGCAGGAGGAAAATCATGGAGATGCTTGATGAGATGCGGAAACTTCTCCATGAGAAGAAAGCCTGCTTTCTTCAGTATGAGGAGGAGACCAGCCGCATCGCCTCGCAGGAATACAGGGAGGCGGAAGAGTTTGAGGCCGGGATCGCGGCCAGGCAGCGCCTGATCGAAGAGATAGACGGGATTGATGAGCGGATGAAGGCGATGAAGCATTTTTCCCCGGAGGGCAGGCGGCTCTATGAGATTTCGAAGAACAGGTGGGATTTCAGGACATTAAATGAAGAGGAACAGGCACTTTTTTCGGAGGGCCAGGAAATCTTCCGTGTGATATCGAGAATACAGGAGCTGGAGCCCGGCGCACGGGCCGAGATGGAACGGGTCAGGGATCTTCTGCAGGAGAAAATCAGGAAGAACAACACAAATACGAAATTTACAGGATATTTAAAACAGATGGACCAGGGAGCGAAGGGCATGCTCTATAATCAGAAAAGATAGGGGGAGGCGCGATGTCATCGACGTCATCGATTAATACCGTCAGCAACAGCGGCAATAAAAACTATATAGCAGGGCTTGCCTCCGGTATGGATACGGAAAGCATGGTACAGAGCATGCTGTCAGGAACCCAGTCCAAGATCGACAAGCAGACCGGACTAAAACAGCAGTTGGAGTGGAAACAGGATATCTACCGCAGCCTCATAACGAAGATCAATACCTTCAGCGATAAGTATTTCTCTTATTATGGAAGCGGCGACACGAACCTGATGAGCAGCAGCTTATACAATACCATGACCGGTGTCAGCAGTTCGTCGAATATCAAGGTCACATCGGTTTCAGGAAATGCGGTCAGCAGCATGAAGATTGACTCGATTGACCGTCTCGCCACGGCCTGTACTGTGAAAACGACGGGAAATGTGACAGGAGCACCGGTTGGCAGCGGCGCGGATTTAAGCCAGTTTACAAATGGCAGTACATATTCTTTCTCCGCTACGCTGGATGGGGTGAATCGTACAATCACATTTACGGCAGGTGCAGATGATACGGACACGTTAAAGAATATTAACCAGGCGCTGTATCGGAATTTCGGTACTGCGGTTGGTATGAAATATACACCGGCATCGGGAAGCAATAGCGGAACCATGGAATTAGTGCAGTTGGATGCAGCGGGAAATCCAACCTCCAATTCTGTGGACTCTTCGAGAAGAGTGATTATTCAGTCCTCAGGAGATGCGGATACCGTGAAAAATCTTGGATTTGGGACTGGATTCTCCAATAAGCTCGATTACGGAACTTCCCTGAAAAACATGAACTTTGCCAATAAACCCCAGGGCGGGAGATACGAGTTTGAGATTAACGGTGTGTCAATCAAGGGGCTGACGGATAATTCTACGCTGAGCGATGTCATCAGTGCCATTAATAACAGCGATGCGGGAGTGAAAGTGTCGTATTCTTCGGCGTCGGATAAGTTTATTATGGAATCGACTTCGACTGGCGATATCTCAAATATTAGTATGTCACAGACCTATGGAACGTTGCTTACAACGATGTTTGGTGTGGATGCGACGGGAGTTCAGTCATCACTGTTTTCAAAACGTATGGCAGGTGAAAAGGCTGAAGTTTTGGATTCAATCAGAACGGACTTAAATGCCGGTCATGATAAAAAATTTGTATTTCAGGTAGACGGTAACGCTGTGGAAATCAAGCTGGAAGGAAAAAGCGGGACTAATAATTATAAGACGAATCAGAGTGTGATAGATGCGTTAAACTCTCAACTTGATAAGAAATTAGGAACTGAAGCTGTTCGTTTTACAATTGAAACAAAAAATGACGCTGGTACCGATATTGACACTATTATTTTAGCTTCAAAGGAACATAAAATCAGCTTTGTACAAGATAATTTGGATAATGGAATAGCAGGAATACTCGGATTCTCGAGTGGGGAGAATAACCTTCTCGGCGCAGGTAATTCATTAAGAGCAGCGGGCTTTACCGGAACGATGTTTATTAATGGAAGAACATTAACCGAAAGCAGTAAAATTAGTGATTTAGTTAATGCTTTAGGTGCTGGAGCAGTGTACTCTGCAGATGGCCGTATTGAAATAAGTGGAAATACGACAATTAGTATTTCTGGAACAAATGATGATGGAAAAGCTGCAATTAAAAAACTGTTTGGTGCAGAGAATATAGCGATTTCACCAGTAAATGGCAATATTACTTCGAACGCTGCATCACAGGTCCCTGGATCGGGCGTCATTAATGTTAAAACTCATGATGGAACAGTTATTTCGGTTGATATGGCGAGTGGGAGTCCTGTTAATATTGATGACCTTAAAGCTGCTATTCAAAATGCAACCGGTGGGAATGTAGCATATGCTGATAACAAACTGACTATCACAGGTGGAACCCGGCTTGCCACAATATCCGGTACGGACGCTGCTTCCAACCAGTTTATTAAGGAATTGTTTGGAAATGATACCTACACTTTCAGCCCCCAAATGACCGCCCAAATCACTGCTGGCCAAAACGCTAAAATCACCGTCGACGGCGTTACCATGGAGCGGAATACCAATACCTTCGAATTGGATGGAATTACCATGGAATTAACGGGCACAACCGGTGCCGGTGACCCCCCAATTAGCTTGACTACGTCTCGGGATACTGATAAAATAATAGATAGTTTAAAGAGTTTTGTAGAAGATTATAACACTCTGATTGAAGAGCTGAACAGCTATGTGGCGGAGGAGGCAACTTACAAGAAGTACGCCCCGCTGACAGACGCCCAGAAGAAAGAGATGAGCGACCGGGAGATCGAACTCTGGGAGGAAAAATCGAAGAAGGGGCTCCTTCATAACGATTCCAACGTCTCCAGCTTTTTGAGTGATATGAGAATGGTGCTTTACAGCAGTGTAGAGGACGCGGGGCTTGCGCTTTACGATATCGGGATCGAGACATCCGATAACTGGCGCGACAATGGCAAGCTGATCATCGACGAGGAGACGTTAAAGTCCATGGTGGCGACAAATGCTGACAATATCCGGAAGCTTTTTACGGATAAGGAGCAGGGCGTCGCGGTAAAGCTGCAGGAGGCGATCAAGGAAGCAGCGAATGTCAGCAGCGGAAGTCCGGGAAGCATGGTTCGCTACGCGGGTACCAAGGATGTGCTGATTACCAGCAACACGATCTATGATGAGATGAAGCGCATATCCGAGACACTGTCGAAGTTAAATACCAAGTATGAACTGGAGAGGACCCGTTACTGGAAGCAGTTTAACGCCATGGAGCAGGCCATTTCCAACATGAACAGCCAGAGCTCCTGGCTGACCCAGCAGTTCTCATCATGATAAAGGAGTAATCATTATGCAAAACCCATATGCAAGATATAAAGAACAGTCTGTCATGACCATGACACAGGGCGATATGATCAATCTGCTGTTTGACGAGGTGATCAACCGCTTGAACAAGGGGCTCGTGAGCCTGGAACAGAACGATTATGAAGGAAGCAACGCCCATTTTAAGAAGGCGCAGGCTATCGTCACCCACTTATCAACCACACTGGATCACCAGTATGAGGTGTCGGGAGGGCTGGCTTCCCTTTATGAATATTTTAACTATCAGATCCTTCAGGCGAACATTAAGAAGAGTCCGGAACCGGTGGAGGAAGTCCTCCCCATGATTACCGAACTGAAGGAGGCATTTTCCCAGGCGGATAAGCAGGTTCGGATGGGACATACCGGATGAGATAAGGAGCGTACATATGCCATTATTTGAGGACGCAGCGTTTCGGGCGCTGCAGAGCGGGCTGGATGCGATGTGGCTGAAGCAGCAGGTCGCCAGCCATAACATCGCTAATGTGGAGACACCGGATTTTAAGGCGAAAAAGGTGGAGTTTAAGCAGGTGTTAAAAGAGGCGGTAGATGGGAACGGTCCTGTGTACCAGGCGGTCGTCGGAACAGATAACGACACGGAGGCCAGGCCGGACGGGAATAACGTACAGGTGGAAAAAGAGGAACTGGACTTATGGAAGGCGTACACCGAGTATTCAGCGATGACGTCCCGGATGTCGGGAAAGCTTTCCACGCTCAGATATGTGATTAACAATACGGGTAAATAAAAGGAGCGGCTTATGGGGTATTTGGATTCTCTCAATATAACGGGTTCGGCCCTGACGGCAGAACGGTTCCGCACGGATATCATCCTGCAGAACCTGGCGAACCAGAATACGACAAGAACGGCAGAGGGAGGCCCCTACCGTAGGAAACAGGTGGTGCTGCGGGAAAATCAGCTGGATTTTAAGTCCGAGCTGGGTAAGGCTATGACGAAGGCGGACCGCGGCGGAGTCTATGTGGAGGAAGTGGTGGAGAGCCAGAATCCTCTCGTTCCGGTGTACGATCCGGATCATCCAGACGCCAATGAGGAGGGATATGTCATGATGCCGAACGTGAACAGCGCTGAGGAGATGGTGGATTTGATGGCCGCCACCCGTGCCTATGAGGCCAATGTGACAGCGCTGAATATTGCAAAGAGCATGGCATTAAAAGCCCTGGAGATTGGTAAATAACATGAAGAAACGAAGAGAAGAAGGAGGCGGTCAGGAGTGGTTAAATACCTACGCGGATATGATAACCCTTGTCCTGACCTTCTTTGTACTGCTATACAGTATTTCCAATGTAAATATCAGCAAGCTGGAAGAGATCGCGGCGGCGATGCAGCGTCAGCTGGGAATTGAGACGACCAGCGACTTAGAGGATGTACCGCAGGATCTGAAGTATCCCAGCATCAGTGAGGGAGCCAATGCCCCGGAGGGAGAAGGTTCTCAGTTTAACACCGGCAGCGGAGCGGGATCACAGTCTGCCTCGTCTCTGGCCATGGCCGATATGGCGAAGGATATCCAGTCTTATTTCCAGATGGAGAATCTGGATGCCGTTGTTTCCGACAGCGAGAACGCGGTCTACATCCGGTTTAAGAATGATCTGCTGTTCGCCCCGGACAGCGCGGTCTTACAGGAGAACAGCAAATCCATGCTGGAGGCTCTGGGAATCATGCTGAAGGACAGGCAGGATGAGATTATGGCCATCTATATTAACGGGCACACGGCTCAGGCGGCTAATTCTCTGATCAACGACCGGCTGCTTTCCTCTGAACGCGCCGATAACGTGGCGATCTACTTAGAGGAGAATGTCGGGATGGAACCGAAGAAGCTGATCTGCCGCGGTTACGGCAAATATTACCCCATCGCGGACAACAGCACAAAGGAAGGGCGGGAGATGAACCGCCGGGTGGACATGATCATATTGGGAAATGAATATAAGGTTTCTGAGGATAACATAGACGGTATGGAGACGATGGATCCGCTGTTTCCGGTCGACATGCCGGCGGATATGAGCGGGGGACAGGAAGGTACAGCACAGTGATAAAGACATACGATTTTAAATCGCCCAAGAAATTTACGAAAGAGCGCATGAGCACGGTGGAGAACTTATATGACAGTTTTGCACGTGCTCTCGCACCGTATCTGACGGGACTGATGCAGTCCTACTGCGAAATAAGCGTAACGGGTATTGTGGAGAGACGGTATCAGGAATTCAGCAATTCAGTTCCTGACCGGTCTCTTTTTGGCATGATTACCTTAAGCCCTGACAACAAGGATTATAATGAGGCTCCTCTGGTGCTCGAGGTGGACACCAGACTGGCCTTTTTCATGATTGAACGCCTTCTCGGCGGCGCAGGCACGGAGTATGAGCTGAGCCGTGATTTTACAGACATTGAAAAGGCGATTCTCCAGTATTTACTGGGAAAGATTACGGAATTTATCGGTGACTCCTGGAAGGAATATCTGGACGTGGATGCGGCGCTGACCGGCCTTCAGACGAATCCTCACCTGCTTCAGGTGAGCGCGCCCGAGGACGTGGTGATACAGGTGGAGCTGGAGGTGCTGATCGATAAGCTTTCGGCGGTATTAAATCTGGTGATGCCGGCGCCTAACGTGGAGGAGCTGACTTCGAAGTTTGGGTATACCTACGCGGTCAGCCAGAAGAAGGACGAGGCGAAGCAGCTGGCCAAGAGAGGCTATATCGAGCAGCATCTGCTGGAATCGGAAGTGGAGCTGCGGGCGATTTTCCACGAATTTTCTCTGGATGCCCAGGATATTCTCCAGCTTCAGCCGGGGGACGTAGTGCCTCTCAATAAAAAAGTGGACAGCAGCATTGATATTTACGTGGAAGACGTGGCCTGCTTCGAGGCGAAGCTTGGCCATACGAAGCTGCGCAAGGCGGTCGAGATTAATAAGGTATTATAGCCGGGAGGAAGAGTATGGGATATTTGGATCAGGAAGCGTTGACAGAGCTTTTGGAAATGGAAGCGGTGCCTGTCTGCAATACGCTGGCTTCTCTTCTTGGCAGGAATGCCAGGGCGACGGTGACAGAGCTTGGCGAGACGGATATGGAGGCCCTGGCGGAATATCTGCCCCATTTCAATGTGGTGATTGAGGCAGAACGGACGGCCGAGGGGCTGCGTGTTCCGCAGCTGTATGTATTTGACAGGGCGGATATGGTGAAGATCTCCAATTTTATTATGGGGCTGCCGGTAAATACGGAGAGTCCGCTTGACGAGATCGCTTTAAGTACATTAAAAGAGGTGGCGTCCCAGTGTATGGGCGCGGCGATGGATGATCTGGGTGATTTCCTGGGGCGTGAGATGGGCGAGGTACTGACCCGTGTCACGGCATTTGACAGTGCGGAACGGATTCTGGATACGATCCGCCGGTGGGACAGGGAGCAGCAGCTGGTGCTGATCCGCCTCCATCTGGAGATCGACGGTGTTCTGGCGGCCGAGGTTATTGGAATCGCCACGGAGGAACTTCAGGAAATCTTCGGAATTCCGGTCATAGGACAGGAGACGGCAGCAGAGGAACCGGTGCAGGCGGAGGATCTGGCTTTTAAGAAAAAAGAGAAGACGGTATCGTTCCGGGAGGTGTCATTTCCGGAATTTAAGTATGTGCCTGTGGACAATCAGGTGGAAAGCATCGGTGAGGAGAGGAAAAAACTCCGGGAAATTACGCTTGACGTGTCTGTCCGCATCGGCGGTACGGTCTGCAGCGTAAAGGACATTCTGGCCCTGCAGAAGGGGCAGATTCTGACGCTGGATAAGCAGGCGGGTTCGCCGGCTGACGTGGTGGTCAATGGTAAACTGATAGGAAAAGGCGACGTTTTAGTGACAGATGAGAAGTTTGCCGCAAGAATTATTGAGATAGTCGGCAAGAGGGATTAATATGGCGGTTCTTAAAGTGTTATTTTATCTGATTGTACTGATACTGGTTCTCGTTCTGGCATACATCACCACAAGAATGCTGGGGAGAGGGATGAACGGAAGGCAGCAGTCCGGCGATATGAAGATTCTGGACCGCCTGGCGGTGGGGCGGGACAGCTACTTAATGATTGTCGATGTTCAGGGACGGATTCTGCTTGTGGGAGTATCTCCGGCCGGTATCACCAGACTGGAGGAACTGGAGACTTATGAGAAAAAGAGTCCGGCGGAGGTTTCGCCGGACTTTGCGTCTGTATTTACGGAACAGCTCAAAACGCTGGTCAAAAAAGACGGACGGCAGCAGGACGGAAGACAGAAGAGAAACGGGAGAGACTTATGATGAAGGGGAAAAGGAAAATTGCCAGGGGGCTTCTCTGTCTGGCGGCATTTATCAGGGTGTCCGCGGCATGCGGACAGATCGCATATGCGTCGGATATCTCTCTGACGCTGGAGGGAAGCTCCGGAAGCGGAAAGCCCATGGATATGCTGGATATCATGTTCCTGTTTCTTTTTCTGGCTGTGGTGCCGTCTCTGCTGATTATGATGACGAGTTTTACCCGGATTATCATTGTTCTCTCATTTCTGCGCAATGCGCTGGGCACACAGCAGTCTCCGCCTAACCAGGTGATGATTGGACTGGCTCTGTTTCTGACGCTGTTCATCATGAGCCCTGTGTTTTCCAAGGTAAATACGCAGGCTTACGAGCCTTATAAGGCAGGGGAGATCACGAGGGAGGAGGCGTTTACCCGGGCACAGGAGCCGATGAAGGAATTTATGTTAAAGCAGACGGAGAAGAAGAGTCTGGATCTCTTTCTCTCCATCTCAAAGGCTGAGGTGCCGGATGTGTCGGGAGGACCGGAAGCTTACATGAAACTGGGACTGACGGTGCTGGTTCCATCCTTTATTTTAAGCGAGTTAAATAAGGCGTTTACCATGGGATTTCTGATCTATATCCCATTTTTGATTATCGATCTGGTGGTGTCCAGCACCCTGATGTCTATGGGTATGGTGATGCTGCCGCCTACCATGATCGCACTGCCATTTAAGATTATGATGTTTGTTCTGGTAGACGGCTGGAGTCTTGTGATCAAGACACTGGTTGCCGGATTCCGATGATGAGGGGGTACATAGTATGACTGCGGACCAGGTGATGGAAGTGATGAAGGAAGCTATGATGGTTGCATTTGAAATAGCAGGGCCGCTGTTAATCGTCAGTATTGTCGTGGGTCTGATCGTTGCTATTTTTCAGGCGGCGACGCAGATTCATGAGCAGACGCTTACGTTTGTCCCAAAGCTTCTGGTGATTGCACTGGTGCTTCTGGCGCTGGGGTCCTGGATGTTTAAGGTGATGGACGAGTTTGTGGTGGAGCTGTTTGCGATCATGGCGTCGCTTTAACGCGGGGAATAGGCGATGGACAGCGGCGTTTTAGAGTATTTCGATGTGTTTTTGCTGGTGTTTGCGCGAATGGGCGGACTGATCTTTGTCCATCCGGTGTTTGCCAGGAGGGGGATTCCCGCCATGGTGAAGACCGGCCTGGTGCTGACGCTTAGCCTGGTGATCGCGCCGGCAGCGGCTCAGGGAATTACCGCCATACAGGCCTACAGCACCTTTCAGATGGCGGAGGCTCTGATCCGCGAGGTGATCATGGGGCTGGTGATCGGAAGCGTGTTCCAGCTGTTTTTCTATATGGTTTATGTAGCAGGAGATTTGATGGATACGGTGTTCGGACTGTCCATGGGCAAGGTTATGGATCCGGCGGGAGGTGTCCAGACCGCTATCTTAGGACAATTTATCAATGTGTTCTTTTTTCTGTATTTCTTTGCGACCGGCTGCCATCTTTTGACGGTGAAGCTGTTTGCCTATACGTATGAGGTGATACCCGTGGGGGCGGCCAGACTGGTGACTCAGGATATTGCCTGGTATCTTGTGAGTATATTCGGCAGCGTTTTTCTGATGGTGATCAAGCTGGCCCTGCCTTTTGTGGCAGCGGAGTTCGTGCTGGAGGTGTCCATGGGCGTGCTCATGAAGCTGATTCCCCAGATTCATGTGTTTGTTATTAATATCCAGTCGAAGATTCTGCTGGGTATTTTATTAATGATGCTGTTCGCGCGCCCTATCGGGGCGTTTATTGACTCTTATTACGGTATGATGATGAGTGAGGTACAGAAGGTCTTGATGATGTTCGCATCATAGGGCGTATCAGGTTTTATTCTGTATACAGAAGGGAGTGATGAACGTGGCGGCAGACGAAAAGACTGAGAAAGCCACCCCGAAACGGCGGCAGGACGAACGAAAAAAAGGAAATGTATTTCAGAGCAACGACGTCATCGCCGTCTGTTCTCTGCTGGTGCTGTTTAATTCCCTGAATGCGCTGGCCCCCAAGATCTACCGCACGCTGAAGACGGCTATGGAGCTGTTCTTTTCTTATGCTGCCTCCACGACGCCCCTGGCGGCGGACGATTTGTCCGACAAGCTGTTAAAGGCCATGCTCCTGTTCGGACAGGCGGCGCTTCCCTTGCTTTTTATCGGAGTGGCAGTCGCAGTGGTCACGACGCTCTTTCAGACTAGGATGTCATTCTCCACGGATGTCATGAAGTTTAAGATGGACCGGATCAGCCTTCTAAAAGGCTTTAAACGGATGTTTTCCATCCGCTCGGTGGTGGAGCTTTTAAAGGCGCTGATTAAGATTACCATCCTGGCCTGGGTGATTTACAGTTATATAGAGGGGAGAATCCACGAGTTTGCACGTCTGATGGACGGTACGGTACAGGCGGCTTTCGTGTACGTTGGGGACACTGCGGTGTCGCTGGTGAACACGGTGGGGGTCGCCTTTATTTTTCTGGCCGCCTTCGATTACTTATACCAGTGGTGGGAGTATGAGAAGAATCTGCGCATGAGCAAGCAGGAAATCAAGGAAGAGTACAAGCAGACGGAGGGCGATCCGCAGATCAAGGGACGGATTCGGGAGAAACAGCGCCAGATGGCGTCCATGCGTATGATGCAGAATGTCCCGAAGGCGGATGTGATCATCAGGAATCCGACCCATTTCGCGGTAGCGCTGGGATACGATTCCAATGCGAACCGGGCTCCCGTGGTACTGGCGAAAGGCGCGGATCATCTTGCGCTCAAGATTGTGGAGGTCGGCGAGGCCAACGGAGTTTATATTATGGAAGACAAGCCGCTGGCAAGGGGGCTGTATGCCAGTGTTGAGGTGGATATGGAAATTCCTGAGGAATTCTACCAGACCGTGGCGAAGGTGCTGGCATTTGTTTATAAGCTGAAGAAGAAAGACATCTGATCCCGGGGAAAGGTATTTAATTTCGTGGATAACCGTGATGGAAAAGAGGAGTACTGTGGATAACACCATGATTTTATTCGACAGAGTGATAAAGACATATGAAACGGGGCAAAAAGCCCTCGACGATGTGAGCCTTCAGATCGAAAAGGGGGAGTTCGTCTTTCTGGTGGGTAACAGCGGAGCCGGAAAGACGACGCTTCTGGAGCTGATCCTGAGGGAGACGGAGGCGGACCAGGGAAATATCGTGGTGAACGGCATTGATTTGAGGCAGCTGAAGGAGCGGCAGGTGTGCCGTTACCGGCGGTATATCGGCATGGTATTTCAGGATTTCTGCCTGTTTCCGGATTTTACGGTCTACGAAAATGTGGCATTTGCCCAGCGTGTCATCGAGGCGGACCATAAACGTATGCGGAGCCGGGTCATGGAGGTCTTAAGTCAGGTGGGCCTGGAGAAAAAGGCCGGATGTTATCCGGGACAGCTCTCCGGCGGGGAAAAACAGCGGACGGCCCTGGCGCGGGCGGTGGTAAACCAGCCGGTCCTTCTTCTGGCCGATGAGCCTACGGGAAATCTGGATCAGAAGAACGCGGAAGAGATTATGCGCCTGCTGGAGAAAATTAACCGTCAGGGTACGACTGTGCTGGTGGTATCCCATAACCAGGAGCTGGTGAAATACATGCATAAGCGTCAGATTGCGCTGCGGTATGGCAGGGTGATTAAGGATAACAGCAGGGGAGGTCTGATGTATGGCTTTTAGGACGTGGCTGTATTTATGCCGGCTGGGCTTTAAAAATCTATGGCATAACAAGGTTTACACGGCGGCCTCTGTTCTTACCATTGCGGCGTGTATTTTTCTCTTTGGCATCTTTTATATTGCTGTCTTAAATCTGGACGGCGTACTGCAGAAGACGGAGGAAGAGGTCTATGTGGCCGTGTTCTTCGAGGAGACGGTATCCCCTGAACGGGTGGAGGAGATCGGGGGCTTAATCCGTGAGAGACCGGAGGTCGTGAGAACGGTCTATACTTCTGCGGATGACGCCTGGGAGGGCTTTCGAAATGATTACTTCAAGGACGGCGAGCTGCTGGATGGAATCTTTGATGGGGATAACCCGCTGGCGGCGTCCAACCACTATCAGGTCTACATCGGAGGGATCGAACAGCAGGAGGGCTTCGTGGAGTATGTGAAAAATCTGGAGGGAGTCCGCAAGGTGACGCACTCGGCGGATACGGTGCGTGCGCTGCTGCGTATCAAGACGGTCATATCAAGGCTGATTGCGGGGAGCGCGGCGATTCTGCTCCTGATCTCCATCTTGCTGATTCACAACACCCTCTCCGTCGGTATTGAGTCTCAGAAGGGGAAGACCAGAGTCATGCGGCTGATGGGGGCCAGGGAAGAGTTTATCAGTGTGCCGTTTCTGGTGGAGGGTCTCGTTATGGGACTGGCAGGAATGTGCATCCCCCTTTTCCTGCTGTTTGCAGGGTACCGCTGGGGACTGGAGCTGGTGGCGGCCGGGCTCAATCTGTATGGCGGAGCTGTGAGTCTTCTGCCGCCGTCGGAGGTGTTTCCAAAACTGACGCTGGCGTCTGTGCTTCTGGGGCTGGCGACGGGAGTTGCGGGGGGCTGTTCGGTAATGGGGAAATTGAAGAAGTGAGTAAATCAGCGGCAGGATAACCGGATCAGGTTCCCTGCCGCTTAAAATATGATTGACGCCGGAGTATATATGTAGTATGCTGAATCTATCGTTTCGCACGGACATTCTGTCCGCGAAAATCTGATAATCTATGTTTTAACAAGTCAAAAAATTATCCAAATGCAGTGAAAAAATTGAATAGAGGCGGGTGATGCGGTTTGGTGAATTAAGATGGATACACTTGAATCTGTTGTCATATTAAAATATAATCCCGTCTTTGACACATGAATGAACGTATAAGTGCCACAACCCCTTTGAAATACTGGGCTTGTGGCACTTTGTACTCTCTTCACGAAATATAGTAATGTT
>NZ_QJKD01000021.1 GCF_003201875.1 Hungatella effluvii | reverse complement strand
TACCGGATCACAGATATCCAGACAATCTGAAAGAAACAGTGGTAATCTTCCCTGTTTTAGGCTATAATATTTCTCGGTAATGTTATTCATGGTAGTTTAATTTTACCACAAAAAGAAGAACGCCTCCAGGTTTCATACCTGAAAGCGTTCTTTTTTTGGACTTTTTTCACAGCCCCTTTTTACTCTCAATTATACTTAACAGATCACTTAAACCATAATTGCTTCAAGTTAGTGACACCCTTTCTGCCATTTTATATACCAATCAGGGGTATTCTTTGACACTCTGACAATCTCCCCGCTTTTATATATTGCAAACCGGCGAAATTCATTTGTGTTGTCATATAATGCAGCCAAGTCACACAAATCAATTATTTCGTGAAGATTTCTCAAGCTTTCTCCAAATCTCTTCTCAACATCCTTGTCTGGTATCCCATGCCCTCCCATTTTCACTCGCTCTGCAATTCTCTGCTTTGCGATCTCTGGAGAATCAACCCCAACATAGTGTAATTCTATTCCATATCCCAACTGTTTGGCCCTGTGTATTGTACTCAATATAGTATGTCCGCACAGAGTAGTCTCCTGGTTAAACGTAATCCCTTCCTGCAAGTAAGAATTTAATCGTTCAATTGCAATTCTGCCTGCTTTCATTAAATCCACAGTATTTCTCCAATCACCAAAACCTCTCAATATTTCATCCGTATTGATCCGCGGCATCGTATCCTGATAGTGTGTAGTCCTGTATAAAGTTGATTTCCCTGCCCCGTTTACACCAGCATATAAAATGTATTTTTTCATTTAGAACCTCTTTTGAGCTATTACTTTCTTTTGCTTTCTCTGCAAAATAAAATCACTTAACATAGAAAAAAAATCCTGCTCTTCTTCTGTCTCTGCATTTAAAACCAACTCCATAGTTTCGTCTATATCCATATCCTTACATTCCTCGTATAATTTCTTTGCAGCTTCGGCCTTCGACATAAATTTTTCCTCCTTGTTCTAAAAAACAGAAGTAACGCTGAAAGTCAAATTTATCGGCCTTTCAGCCCTTCCATCCACACCATCAAATTTGATGGTGATATCCTCTCGGGTTCTATATTTCACTATATTCACGCCACTGCGCAAGCGGCGAATCGGAAGTATGTCATTACATTACATGTTAATGCACCTGTAATGTTTATTATACAAGAAAAAGTGTTAAAAGAAAAGGCATAAAGTTTTTTCTTCCCCTCTGTTTTCTTTGCATTTCATGCTTAATACCGTACTCACAAGACCCGTTCACCGCTTGTATATCCCCTTCTAAAATGATATACTGGAAACACTTAGCGAAGCATCTTTAAGCTAAGCGCGTATCTTGAAATGGTCTTAAAGGTGTGTTTCGGCAGGAAACACAGCAGTTTTCTGAAAAGGGTGATAATCATGTGCAGAAACAAAAAGAAAAACAACGATGTATTGCTCCATGCAAAGCCGGCAGAATCAGCGACATTTGCATGGAGTAGCTGCAGTCGCTGATCAAGTACGGCTTTGCTGCCTGACAATAAAAAACAGGGAGTGAAGCGCTATGAAATATATCAATGCGGCCGCGGTTCTTCCCGCCTCGCTGGTGGAAGAGCTGCAGAATTACATTCAGTCCGGATATCTCTACGTTCCGGCCAGGGAAGACCAGCACAGGGCCTGGGGCGAACGGAACGGAGGCCGGGAGAAACTGAGAAAACGCAACAAGGATATTCTTGATGCATGGCAGAATGGAGTGTCCATGGAGACGCTGGCGGACCAGTACTGCCTCTCTATACATGCCATACGAAAGATCATTTATCAGAAATAACGATCACTCGCACGCTCTGCGCACGAGTCACCGTGACAATCATGGAAGGACTGCGGAAAACAGTCCTTCTTTTTTTGTACAAAACAGTACAGAAGCGACTGGTAGATTGAGATTTCACGGAATTTCGGGTATCCTTAACAGGAAGGATAAATAGAAAAAAACAGAAAGAAAAGAGGTTGTTACAGATGAACACTTACGAGACTGCACGGATGGGATATGGGGAAGCCGATATCACACCGGATACTGTTGTTGAACTGGTCGGATTTTTCCGTCCGGACAATCACTCAAGGGGCATCCGCGACCCCTTGAAGCTCCAGACCATGGTCTGGGAATACGGGGGAGAAACGGCCTGTCTTATTACCCTGGACAGCCTTGGTTTTACCGTCCATTTGTCCAATGTCCTGCGGGGTCTCATTGCAGACCTGCTTCATACGGGAACCGATCACGTCATGACTGCATTTTCTCATACACATTCCGCCCCGAACGCCGCAGAGGAGCCGGAATACTTTGATTTCGTATGCCGCAGGGCACAGAGTGCTGTAAAAGACGCTCTGAGCAGTCTGTCTCCTGCCTTGGCTTCATGGGGCATCGGAGAAAATACTGTGGGATTGAACCGCAGAACGGATTCCACCGACTTCGACAACCGGCTTGGAATCCTGTCTATCACCGCACCGGAAAATGAATCTCCCAGGGTGCTGCTGCTGCGGGTCACTGCCCATGCCAACATTCTCTCCAGCGACAATTATCTCATATCAGCCGACTACTTTGGCATTACAAGAGAGCGGTTGGAAGCGCGCTTCGGCTGCAAAATCATGATGATGCAGGGCGCCTCCGGAGACGTACGGCCTCGTTTTCATCAGGAAAACACAGAGTATCTGGAGATTCACGGTTACGAGGCGGCGGAGAAGGGATTTTCAGAAGAGTATCAGAAAATATACCGGCTTCAGAGCCAAAAGGCCCTGGAGCAGACGGCTGAGGCTATCTGCCAGGCAGTGTCAGCCGTTCTTCCCACAATGGAAGCAGAGCCTGTCACTCATTTGACCATGAAGTCGGTTTTCAGCCATTTTACAGCGGATGTCCCCTCCCTGACACAGGCGGAGCGGATTGCCGATGAGGCGCTTAAGGAGGCCGGCATCGATGGAACCGACTGGCTCCGGGAAGTGAAACGCCTTGACGGCGAGGGGATTTCACAACAGTTTTCAGAGGTTGAAATACAGTACTTCTCCCTCAATGACGGCTGTCTGTGTGGGATTGCCAATGAAGCCATGTGCAGGATTTCCATTGACGCCATGGAGGCGGCCGAAACGCCGCTGCTCTTTTTAAACGGCTATACCAATGGATGTAACAGTTACTTACCGACGGCTGAGGAGTACGAAAAAGGCGGCTATGAGGTGCTCTGGTCGAATCTCGTGTATTTTCCATACCACGGCCGGGTCATGCCCTTTAACCGCGATACGGCCGGACAGCTTGTTGAGGAGGTGGTTCAAAACTGGAAAACGAAAGTTCCGGAACGGACTGCGGCGGCTGGAAGCGAGGGCTGAACGGTGTTACAGTTCACTCCCCACCAGGGGCACCGCGGTCCGGTTCGGCCGTGCAGGCTTCCTCAGCCTTTCCTGTGACTTTGCAGGGTATTAGAAGTTCTTAACGTGCAAAATTTTTCGTTCAGGTGAAATTCCCACTTGTCTGAGCGCAGCGAGTTTGGGAATTTCACCTGGTTTTTAGAAAAATTCTGCACGTTTAGAACTTCTTATGCCCGAAACCGGAACTGGAAAGGCTGAGGAAGCCTGCACGGCCGAACCGGACCGCGGTGCCCCTGGTGGGGAGTGGACTGTAACCTGAACGGTTACGTATGTGGATAGAAGACGCTAAAAACTGATTCCATTCCCGCTGTTTCTGTAGTAGAATAAAGGATGGCGCCTTGCGCACTACTGATACAAAACATTAATCAATGACTATGGAGCGGATTTACTATGGAAAAAAGCACGTCTTCGACCCTGATGACAGAGGGGTCTATCTGGAAAAAAATTATCGCATTTGCTGTTCCCTTATTTCTCGGGAACCTTTTTCAACAGCTTTACAATACAGCCGATTCCCTGATTGTCGGCAATTTTCTGGGAAGCAATGCCCTCGCTGCCGTCAGCTCTTCCGGCAACTTAATCTTCCTCATGGTCGGTTTCTTCAACGGAATCGCAATCGGAGCCGGTGTGGTCATCGCCCGGTATTACGGTGCCGGGCGGCACGGTGACGTGCAGAAGGCCGTTCACACCACCATTGCCTTCGGCCTTGCCGCAGGGGCGGTGCTGACTGTGATCGGTGTGGTACTGGCGCCGATTATTCTGGTCTGGATGGGAACCCCGGCCGATGTACTTCCGGAATCCACCGTCTATTTCCGCACGTATTTTGCAGGCTCTCTGTCCTTCGTCATGTACAACGTGTTTGTCGGCATCCTGCAGTCCGTGGGTGACAGCCGCCATCCGCTGGTTTATCTCATTATATCGTCTCTCATCAACATCGTGCTGGATCTTGTGCTGGTTGGAATCTTTCATTTTGGAGTGGGAGCCGCGGCGTTTGCCACCATTATCTCCCAGTTTGTCAGCGCGTTTCTCTGTCTGCGCCGGCTCATGAGAAGTCCGGAGGAATACCGGGTCTGCTTAAAGAACATCCGGTTTGACACAGGACTCCTGCGGCAGATCATCGCAAACGGTCTCCCGGCCGGTTTTCAGAACTCCGTTATTTCTCTGGCTAACGTGGTAGTCCAGTCCAATATCAACCGTTTCGGGAAAATGGCGATGGCGGGATGCGGCGCCTATTCGAAGATCGAAGGCTTTGGATTCCTGCCGATCACCTGCTTTGCCATGGCCCTGACCACGTTCGTGAGCCAGAATCTCGGCGCCGGACAGTATGAGCGGGCGAAAAAGGGGGCCAGCTTTGGCATTCTCTGCTCCATCATCACCGCGGAGCTCGTCGGCATTTTCATCTATGCCTTCTCGCCCCTGCTCATCTCCGCCTTTAACAATGATCCGCAGGTTATCATAAATGGAACGGCCCAGGCCCGCACGGTGACCCTGTTCTATTTTCTTCTGGCATTTTCCCACTGTATCGCGGGAATTCTCCGCGGCGCCGGAAAATCCACGGTTCCCATGCTGGTTATGATGGTCTGCTGGTGCATCATCCGGGTGACGTACATCACCGTAACCGTTCACTTTGTTCCGGATATCCGCGTAGTATTCTGGGCCTATCCGCTGACCTGGTTCTTAAGCTCGGTCGTCTTTCTCCGTTATTTCCTGAAGGGCAGCTGGGTGCATGGCTTTGAGCGCTAGTGCCTCCCGGCGCGAATACCAGAGCGTGTCACATTTTTCGAAACACAGGTATGTACAGGATGAGTGTCGCAGCCATGACCACGGCGCAGACAGCAATCAGTGCATTCGCCGCCGCGGCCGGGATATGTGGCACGAGAATGAGTACAAACATGACGACAAACAGCAGCGCCGTGCACACTTTTCCAAACCACATGGCGCCGTCAAGCTTCTTGCCCTCTCTCAGCTTCACCAGGCCCATAACCGCCATGAATCCCTCCTTGAGGACAAAGAGTACCACCAGAACTGCCATATACGGATAGCGGGTCCACAGGCATAAGAGAATGGCCCCGTGCGTCATCTTATCGGCAAACGGGTCCAGAAATTTGCCGAATTCCGTGATCATATTGAATTTTCGGGCAACCAGTCCATCAAACATATCCGTGATGGACGATATTCCCATGACAGCCGCCGCGGCGTAATAGCCGCGGTCCGTCTCCGCATGGAGATAGAGATATACAAAGACCGGGATCATCAGAAGCCGGAAGTATCCCATAAGGTTTGGAATGGATAACAGTTCCTTTCTCGTATATTTTTTCATTTTGCATCACTCCTATCCGGCGATTTCTCATCGCCAGCCAGTAAATTTTGTAGAGACCTTCGAATCATGCGCTCCATCTCACAGGGGCTTCTCTCCGGTTCCTCAAAAAGCCATTTCATCATAATATTCCATAAGCCTCCCATGTTAAAAAACAGACAGTACTCCAGCTCTTCTCCGCTCATGGTTTCTTTCCAGTACGATTGCAGCCGGCCGTAAATTTCGGGCCAGTACGTGTTGGACACCTCGATGAGACAACAGATCTTATCGTCCCTGCATACAGACCGCAGAAATTTCTTATGCTCTTTCCAGAACGAAAAATACACCTCTGTGATGTGCGCCGCAAAATAGGCGGTATCCCGTTCCAGATACCGGACATATTCCCTGCACTGGCTTTCACAGCAGCTTCGAAACAGGTCTTCCTTCGAGGAATAATTTCTATAAAATGTCCGCCTTGATAAATCCGCCCGCCTGCATATTTCCACCACAGTAATCTCTTCGAATTTCTTTTCCTCCATCAGAGCCGCCAGCGCGTCCATCAGCCACGTCCGGGACTGCCAGACAATCGGATTACCCGTTTCCTTCATCTCTCCACCTTCATTTCTCTGATTCTTTTTACCGGACTATTTTCAGGGTGGCACACTGGCCCCCCTGATGTAGCACTTGCCCGCAGGGCCTTGACGCTGTCAGATACCCGCATTATACTATGGAATACTATCCGTTACAAGTACAGGAGGCTGAATGACATGGAACCAATCCACGAAAATTTCTCGTACCGGCACGCGGTATCCGGTGGGGCAGCCCCGGTCCCGGCCCTCATTTCCCACAGGAGGGAACGTCTGGCCGCGGACTGTTCCCGCTGCTGCGGCCTGTGCTGCACGGCACTCTATTTTTCCAAAGCGGAGGGATTCCCTGACGATAAGGAAGCCGGGATTCCCTGCGCCCACTTATGTGAAGATTTCTCCTGCGAGGTTCACAGTTCTCTGTCCGGACGCCGCCTGAAGGGATGCATCAATTACGACTGCTTCGGGGCGGGGCAGACGGCCACAGAAATCGTATTTCAGGGGAAGAGCTGGCGGCAGCTTCCTGATCCGGAGGAAATGTTCCGCGTCTTCTTCCTTGAATTAAAGCTGCACGAGGCCATGTGGTATCTGGAGGAAGCCGCAATACTGCGCCCCGCATCCGCACTGCGCCCCCGTATCCATGCCGCGCTGACCGGCTTAGAGAAGCTGGCAGACGGTTCCCGGCAGGACCTCACGGAAGACGGGATCCACGATAGGATCACTGCGGCCAACGATCTGTTGAAGGAGACGATCCGCCTGACGCTCGATTATGCGGCTTCTCAGAAGCTGCCTTCGAAAAAGGGAGGCATTTCGCGGTCTGCCCGCAGCCACTCCGCCTCTTCCCATAAAACGCCCGGGACGAATGGTGCCGGGCCATTGCGTTTCCTTGGATATCATTTTCAGGGGGCAGACTTAAGTGCCATGGATTTTTCTTCTTCCTTTCTCATTGCGGCCGACTTGAGGGGATGCCGTCTCTTCGGAACGTGCTTTCTGGGAACCGACCTGCGGGATGCCAATCTTAAAGGCGCCGATTTAAGGGATGCCTTTTTCCTTACGCAGATGCAGATAAATGCCGCAAAAGGCAGCCGGGATACCCGTCTGCCTTCCTGGTTAAAGATGCCTGATCACTGGGAATCCGGCAGATAAATTGTGACATTTCCTGTTACAATAAGTCAGTCCTGTCCGCCGGAACATTTCGCCGCGTCAATGGCGAGTACGATCATCAGACAGAGGAGCGCGTCCTCTTCCTTTACAATATCGAGAACATACGTGTCTGAAAAGTGGAGAAATTCTTTACTGGCCGTCATGATCAGACTGCCTGCGCTGTCTTTTACACGATAGTCCCATTCCAGCCAGTCTCCATCCACCGTCCAGCCGTTACAGTCCAGCGTGAATTTGGGCTTTAAAAAGGTCAGTTCCTTGCGGATTTCTCCGATCTCCTGTCCGTTTATGTACATCAGAAATTTAGGCAGAAAGGTGAGCACTCTCTCCTGTACGGTTCCGATATGGTTATCGAAACGGTCATAGATTTCCAGCAAATGGCCCCAGCTTAATTTTCCCTTTACCGTATAGACCGTATTTCCACTCTCGTCATAGATGTCGTAACTGTCAAACCAGGAAAACAGCCGCTGTTTAAATAGTAATTGCATGATCATTCCTCCCTGCTATGAGCACTCAGCGGTTTGACCGCTTCGTGCAGTGCTGTTTTATGCCCCTTCATTTTGGGGGATAAATTTTGCCATGTAATACTCATCCGCGTAGACGCCGCCGACACGCATAGAGTTCTTTCTGAGCCCTTCGATTACAAAACCGCTTTTTTCATAGAGATGGACAGCGGCTTTATTTTCCTTTCTCACGGTCAGCTCCAGGCGGGTGATTTCCTGGGATACGGCCCATGCATCCAGGCGTTTGAACATCTCTGTGCCGATGCCCCGGCCGCGGTATCCGGCCCGGATTCCGACTACCACATATGCCGCGTGGCGGATTCGGCGGTAGCGGCCCCGCTCAGCTGTCAGCACGCCCGCCATCGTCTCCCCTTCCCTGGCAATCAGGAAGAAATCGCCTGCTGCCAGAGACTCCCGGATCATGGCCGCGGCGGCCTCCGGGTCATTTTTCCGTTCCCCAGGTTCCAGCATCATCATATCGGTCTCTAAATCCAGGGACCGCATCATTTCCACATATTCCCGGGCATCCTCCGGTCTGATCTGACGGTATTCCATCGATCCGTCCCCTCCATTTCCGCCATAAAGGCAGTCGTCCAATTCCTGTCTGTTTGTTCCCACAGGCAGTCGTCAGATGGACCCGCTGGCGAGCCATCTGACTCGTTGCCTGCGGATCCATCTGACGACTGCCGCGAGGGTCAAAAAGCCCGCTGCCTGCGGCGCTTTTTGACTTGGCACGGGTCACAGCCACTCCGTCACCTTATCGACGAAGCAGACTCCGTCTAAATGATCCAGCTCGTGGCAGAAACATTTGGCCATCTCATCGATTCCGGTCAGAGTAACCTCTTCTCCATTTTCATCCAGCGCCTTCACGATTACGGTCTGGGGCCGAATGGTCCTTCCGTATTTCTCCGGAAAGCTTAGGCAGCCTTCGATGCAGTCCTGTTCCCCTGTCTGTTCCACAATCACGGGATTTACCAGCTTCATGAGCCCGGTTCCCATATCGATGACGACAAGGCGTTTTAAAATTCCTACCTGGTTCGCTGCAATTGCAGCTCCGTTAGGCGTCGCATGAAGCGTATCTGTCATATCGTTAAGGATTTCCCGGATCCGGTCATCCACCTCTTTCACTTCTTTGCATTTCTTTCTCAGTATCTCGTCTCCGTCGTAACGCATGTTTAATACTGCCATGATTCCACTCTCCTGCATTTATATTTTATTCGCTGCGGTATCACCCATTTCAGGACGGCGCTCCTTTACATACTGAACGGCCGTGGTTTTTCCCACGGCCATACAGCCCTGCAGCGATAGAATTACTGCCATATACCGTTCCTCCCTACAGCCAGATATCTCTTCCGTTCCATGTCACACACTCTGCATCTCCATCGTCGAGGCACCAGCCCAAAAGGCTGGCCACAAATCCAGGCGTAACAGGAAAATCTTCCATAACCGGCTCGTCGGCTTTCTCTGTATCCTGGCCTGCGTCAGGCTTCTTCCCGGCGCCCAGTTTCGGAATCCGGTACCGCTGCCAGCAGCCGCTCGTCGTTCTGTTCTTAAATACTCTTCCGATGGATACCAGATACCGCCGCTCCCCATGCTGTTCCGTGGGATAGAGCACAATCAGTCCTTTATCCTCCGACGCGATATGCAGTACGGGTCTGTCATAATCATCATCCCGCTTTACCCACCAGTAATAGGTACTGTCCCCATAGACTAATGTTCTTTTATGCTTCTTTGCAATTGCCACAAAAAACCTCCCGGAATTTCTCCGCGCTATTCCAGCCGCTTTTCCTCCTGCTCCATCTGGCGGCGGCACACAGCCAGGACGGGATACAGAATGACGGCCAGAATAAGGCCTCCAAGGCCCTGAATCAAATTCGACGGCACGCTGGCCAGGGCCGCTGCCATTCCATAAAAACAGGTTTCATAAAGCCAGTACCCGCAGGCTACAAACACCATGTCAGTCAGCCCTCCGATCACCACACCGGCGGTCCGTTTTCCGGCCGTCGCTGAAAGTCTCTGAAATACAAGGCCGCAGCAAAAAGCGGTCAGCCCCTTAATCAGAAAGGTGGCCGGCACGTACAGCAGATATCCGCCCAGGAAATCCGCCAGCGCGGAACCAATTCCTGCGGCCAGGAGTCCCTGAACCGGTCCAAGAAAGATTCCCGAAAGAATTACCAGCGCATCTCCCGGATGGATATATCCGTTCGTACCTGGTGTCGGAATCCGGATCACCATCGTCGCTGTACATACCAGCGCCATAAACAGCGCCGTCATTACCATTTTTCTGGTATTATTGTTCGTTTTCATACAAAGTCTCCCTTCCGGTTTTCAATGATAATGCACTTACTATAAACCGAAATTGGACTGTTTCAAATATCCAGTTTTTAACTTTTTAGCAATACCAGTTTTATTTTCCAGCCACACGCCTGCTCCACCACCGTTTTATTGTATCATAAACACAAAATTCGTGAAAGACCTCTGCGAATTTTATAATTTTTTTAAAAGGGGTTGAAGTATAAAAAACACTTGCTACAATTAAGATAACGGCGCCGTAATAAAACGAAAAAGGACAAAAAAGCATGAACAATCTCATAGTAAAGCCTGTCGGCAAAGTTGTATTTCAGAATGAAATGCCACTCATTTTATTGGAAAAGCCTTATCGTTCCGCCCTGGAGGGACTGGATGGCTTCAGCCATATTCAGATCTTCTGGTGGTTCGACGCCTGTGACAATGAAGCTTCCCGCAGTGTGCTTAAGGTCAGCTCTCCCTACCGCAATTCGCCGGAGACGCTGGGCACCTTTGCCACCCGCTCCCCGGAACGCCCTAACCCTGTCGCGCTCTCAACGGCGCAGATTCTTCGAATCGATCCGGCGGCCGGCATCATCGGACTCAGCCATATCGACGCACGTGACAACACACCGGTCATCGACTTGAAGCCCTATACTCCCAGCCTCGATCGGGTGACACAGCCCTGTGTGCCCGACTGGTGCGCTTCCTGGCCGAAAAGCCTGGAGGAATCGGCTGATTTCGACTGGTCTGGCGTATTTACATTCTGAGAGGAGGCGGCCATGAGTTTAAAAGACTATCTGATCAAAAAACCGGTTTTTGAAACAGAACGGCTGATTTTAAGGGAACTCAGGCCGGAGGATACTGACGATTTGCGGGAGTGGATGAGCGATCCCGGCCTGTACCTCTATTGGGGAAAGCGACCCGGCAGACACGATTTAAATCCGGAACTGCTTTTCACAGCCGCCAATCAGAAACCAACGAAAAGCTTCCACTGGGGCACCGCGAACAAGAAAGACAATAAGGTAATTGGGGAATTCTGGGTCTACTTAATCGAGAACGACCGGATGGCCAAGGTCTCCTACCGCCTCTCGCCTGCCTGTCAGGGAAATGGCCTCATGACGGAAGCCCTGAAAAGCGTGGTGGATTTCTGCTTCACGCGCACGGAACTTCAGAGGCTCTGGACCGATGTGGACGTAAGAAACACCGCCTCCTGCAAAACGCTGGAAAAGGCCGGCTTCACACGGGAGGGCTGCATCCGGCAGGGAAAAATGGTCTCTTCCTGGTGCGATTACTATTTATACGGTCTGCTGAAAACGGACCTTCTCCCGGAACACGCCAGTCAGGCGTAACCCGATCTAATCCGATTACCGGACTCGCGCGCCGGGGCATGGCCGCTTCAGCAGCCATATTCCCTTAGGGCGTGGATTGAAACAACTAACAGTACGGGCTTTCCTGTCAAACAACCAATGCCTGCGTCATACCTCCGCGTTTTAACTCTGCGGTACGGTATGATGCAGGCATATCCTATTCTTTGATTATGGAAAGCATGACAGAAATATCTTCAGCCGCCATTTCGGCTTTTGACTTTTCAATTAAAATATTTTGCCCGGTCATAATGTAGGAAGGCATAATCCGGATACCCTGATACCATATTTCACTCTTTCGTATCTTATAGGTAGATACCGACGGAATCACATTTTTCCCAGTGGCCTTTTTACTTATCATGTTAAAGGCCTTTTTCGCCACATCCCCCATCAGCATGATCACTTTCACATGAGGAAAGAGAGACAGCTCCCACTCCAGATACGGCAGACTTTTTTCGATGGTGCTTCTCTCAATGGCCGGGGCCGTCTTGGGCATTTTCACTGCATTTGTAAGGTAAATCCCCTGCTCCAGCAGTTCTCCCGCACCATTCACCTGTGCTCCGGCCTTCTGAAACAGCGGAATTGCCGTCGATAAATAGGACGCCCCGTCACCGCCGTAAAAGTCATCCGCCGGGTTTGGTGGCACCACCTCATTAATCAAAACCGCCCGGATTTGCTCGGGCTTCACCTCTAAATCCTGAAATACAAATGCCTCTTGATTACCATTTCTTTTTTCCATTTCTTCTCTGATATTCATCGATTCTCCTCATAGTGCTGCAGTGCAGACTTCAGTCTCTTTTCCACCTCTCGCTTCAAAGAAAGCGGACTCAACACGGTAACTTTATCTCCAAAGGACATCAGGAAGCCGTACAACCACTCATTGTCCGGCATAACCGCCCGGACAGTAAGTTCCCCGTCACATTCCGTAACCACCCGGTCATCGAACACGTCATACACTCTGGAGGCCGCTTCCTTCGGAAAACGCAGAACCACAGAGACAGGCTCTCTTTCCTTCTCCCATCGTGTCAGATCCGGCTCTGTTCCTTCCGGTATGCGATCAAACAGGATCCCCGTCAGCACAATCTCCTTGATCCGCGATAAACGGAACAGCCGGAAATCTTCTCTGACCAGGCACCACGCATACAGATACCACGCCTTGTCCTTATAGATCAGCCTGTACGGATGGCAGTCCCGTTCACTGGCTATTCCATTGGAGCCATAGTACTTAAAATGGATCTGCCGTCTCGCCATAACCGCCTGTTTCAGCACGTTAAAATCCATCCGTTCCCTCTCCGGGTCGCTTCCCCAGCGGGAAACATCCACTTCGATCCAGCTCGTATCCGCCATCTGAAACGCAGCCCTCAGTTTCGATAAGACCGTCTCCATATCAGAATTCTGAACCGCCGCCAGACTCTGCAGGCCGAACAGAATATCCCTCATCTCCTCTTCCGAAAGCAGCGATTTCTCCAGCACAAATCGGTCCAGCAAACGAATTCCCCCGCTTCGCCCCGCCACCGAATAGACAGGCACCCCCGCCCCGCTGATCCTATCAATATCCCGGTAAATCGTCCGCACCGACACCTCAAACTTCTCCGCCAGCTCCAGCGCAGTGGCCTGTCCCTTTTCCATCAGGTAGTATATAATTTTGAACAGCCGGCTCTCTATCATTGCTATCACCTCGTTTTTCATCATATCAGATAAAACCTGACATGCTTTGTCAGCAATATTATGATTGTACACTTTTGATTAATTATTTTATCTTTTGCTTTTATCTTTTGCTTTTATCTTTTGTTTTTTATCTTTTGCTTTTTATCTCTTGTTTTTTATCTTTTGCTTTTTATCTTTTCTAAATTCAAGATTTTTCTTAATCCGCGGTGTGTCCGTTCTGCCCCGGCAGACTCCGTTTTCTGTGACGTTTGCAGGCTGTTAGAAGCTGTTAATGCGTGGGGTTTTTCGTTCTGCCGCAAAGTGCGGTTGTCTGAGCGCAGCGAGTTCCGAACTTTGCGGCAGGCTTTTAGAAAAATCCCACACATTTACAGCTTCTTACTGCCGAAACAGGAACAGAAAGCGGAGTCTGCCGGGGCGGAACGGACACACTGCGGATTAAGAAAAATTTCCCCTTGACCTTATCACAGTGGGAAGGTGTACAATACACTCAGAACCGGTTTTGCACCTGACAACGCGATATCAGCACAACACCATTTCACTTTTGGGAGGTCCCTATGTTTACCATTGGAGAATTTTCAAAATTCTGCTGCATTTCCACAAGGATGCTGCGCCATTATGACCGCATCGGCCTGCTGCATCCGGCCGCCACGGACGCACAGAACGGGTACCGCTATTATGACAGCAGCCAGATTCCCACATTTCAGCGAATCGAGACGCTGAAGCGATACGGCTTCTCACTGGCCGAAATCAAACGGCTGCTGACGCTTACGGAGGCAGAGTTGAATATCCAGATTCTGCTTCAGTACGAGCGCGTAAAAGAGCAGACGGCCAGCCTGACAGAGACGCTCACCTGCATGGAACGGGATATCTCCCATTTTAAGGAGGGCATAACCATGAATCGGAACTACAACATCATTGTCATGAACGCACCGGAGCAGCGCGTCTTCTCCGTTAAACGCACCATTGCCATCAAGGCCCAGGACATTCACGGGCTCATCTCTGACCTCATGGCCCAGGCTAAGGTACGCGGCCTGCACCGCGCGGGTCCCTGTCAGCTGGTCTACATGGGAAATGAATTCAACGAAGACAGGATGGAGGTGGAAGCACAGCTTCAGGTAGCGGAAGCGCATCCGGACACGAAGCTTCTGCCGGAATCCCTCTGTGTCGCCGCGATCCACCAGGGGCCGCTGGAGGAGGTACACACCGGGTATCAGGCGATCTGTCAATATCTGGATGAGCATCCGGAATACCAGCTTACCGGAATCAGCATTGAGCGGTATCTAAAGGACGAGAATATGGTCTCTTCTGCAGAAGAACTGGAGACTGCTATCCTGTTTCCGGTAGAAAAAGCGTAGTCCGTTTCCATCATCAATATCAAAAAATGCGGGCCGGAAAATCCTGTCATATTTTCCGGCCCGCTTTCTTTAAATTTTTCCTAACTTTTATCGGTTGTCAGTTCTTATTTCCATGGTGGCCCGGGCCTCGTGCCTTAAGCGTCCACTTTCCTGCTGTCAAAATAGACAAACCGGTCGATGGCCTCCAAAATGTCCTTAAAATCCTCTCTCGGCGCCAGCTCCATGTACTTTCTCAGAATCTCCGTCTCCCGTTTCTTATACGGGCCATAGAAGATATCATAGAGGTTGTGGCCTCTCATATAGATCTTAAACTCTTCCATATGCGCCTTCAGTTCTTCCACAGATGAGAGCGTCCCTCCCAGCACCTCTGTCAGATGGCGGCCTGACTGCAGGCGGTATAAATACTCCTGCCATTTGGAAAAGAGCGTCTCATAGAATGCCTCCTCGCTCTTCACAATTCCAAGCTCTGCCATAATCTTTGGATTTAAGAAGTAATTTTCAAAGGAATAGTACTTAAGAATCAGCACATTTCTCCTCGTAACCTTCGGCAGCTTATCGACATCCTCCAGGCTCCGCTCGTCGTAGTACCGGCAGAGCTGGCCCGCCAGTTCCTCCGGGTTCTTTCCGTCGCCGTCGCGGATCATCAGAAACTGATCCCGCAAATACACCTGATTCATGTATTTTAAGTTGGCGTACGTCTTGATATTGGTACAGCTGTTGGTGGTGATAATCGAAATCCGGGACAGATTGCCGTTAGCATCATGAATCTCCGAATAATACTTTTCCAGCAATAGCGGCAGCCGGCTCTTATCCTGTTTTCCCTCCACGATAAAGACGAAGCTCACGTTCAGGAAATCATTGGCCCCATAACCGAGATCGTCTAAAATGGCGTCGATATCCGTGCGTTTGCGCACCACGGAATAGTCTTCCTCGTCCAGGACCACCTGGCGAATCTGGCGGCTGGTAAAGTTAAACAGCATATTCGGCGAATGGGTCGTGAAGATCACCTGATTCTTCTTCGACAGCTGGTACAGGATCTCACTGGATATCTTCTGCAAATGAGGATGAAGGAAAATCTCGGGATCTTCCACAATGATCACGCTGGGGATCCGCTTCTCATCGTCCGTGTACGTCTGAAGCAGCGACAGCATATAGATGCTCTTCATGCCCCCGCTGAGATTTTCGATGGGATTCAGCCGCCCGTGTTCTTCGTGGTACGTCTCCGCCGTCACATGAAACATCTCATCCGGATTGCAGTTCAAGGTGAACTTGATTTCCTCGAATCCGCCGTTCTTTCTGTAATTGGCGTTGACCTTTTCCGTAAACTCTTTTAAATTAAGCTGATACATCTTATATTCCAGAAGCTTGGACGTCTCGTAAAGCTTTAATTCTTCCGGTTTTTTCTGATTGATCAGACCGATGCATTTGAAACACTGGTTGCACTCCTTTGCCGCATCGAACATGCAGACGTGGGCGCGCAGTCTGATCAGCTGCTCATCCTCCTGAAACATGAACAGATCATCCTGAAACTGTTTTAGCTGACGCTCGGTATCGATATAATAAATCCTGGGAAATACCTCCTGGATATACCGGTTGTTCTTCTTATATCCATCGAAAAGGCGTGACTCCCCCTTCCAGTTTACCACAAATGTAAATGACAGGGCTTCCTCCTCATACGACGGCAGCTTTGCACAGAAATCCCGGCGCCACGCATCATACCGCTTGTACTGACTCACAATTCCCGCCCGGTGGAACATATGAAGATCTTCCTCTGTAAAACTCAGGGTGATGGATATCTCAATATTCTGTTTTCTTTCATTAAAGTCGCTCTCCCGTATCTGGTAAGAACCGGCCACCGCACGGATGGCATCCAGCACCGAGGTCTTCCCCGTGTTGTTCTTTCCCACCAGAATCAGGGCATTTTCGATACCATGAATCTCCATCTCACGGATGGATTTAAAATTCCTGATGTGGACTGATGTGATCTGCATATGTGTTCTCCTTTAGGTTTAAGTATAGGAGATGCCAGGGCAAATTTCAAGCTTCCGCTGAAAATTTCGCAACTATTGAGCACTGGCTCTTCCCACGCTTCATACTATGGATTATATTCTAAATTCAGGAGTGGTTCTTATGTTCGATTCTGCCGTAGTGCTGACCCCTCTGCACTATGTTTATCTAATCGGTGTTCTTGTAATTCTCGCTGTCATGGTCCTGCGAAAAGACACTCCCGCCGTCTGTATCGCCTTTTTATTTCTCCTCGGAACCATCGGTCTTGGTTCCATAACAGGCGGAATCATGACCGTATTTAATTCTATTCTGTTCGCAGCGAAAGAATTCATGGAAGTCATAGCCACCATCGCCCTGGTAACGGCTCTGTCCAAATGCTTAAAAGACTTAGGCAGCGACTACCTGATGATGGTACCCATGTCGAAAATCATGAAGACCCCCTCCGTCACATGGTGGATTCTCGGAATCACCATGCTGCTCTTCTCCCTCTTCCTCTGGCCGTCACCTTCTGTGGCTTTAGTCGGCGCGATTATGCTGCCATTTGCAGTCAAGGCCGGTTTAAAACCGCTCGCCGCGGCCATGGCTATGAACCTTTTCGGTCACGGAATTGCTTTAAGCTATGATTTCGTCATCCAGGGTGCGCCTGCCGTTTCCGCCGGCGCCGCCGGAATCTCCACTTCCGATATTCTCACTCAGGGGCGTCCCGTTTTCTGGGTCATGGGAATTGTCACCGTAACCGCCGCATATCTTTTAAACCGTAAGAGTATGGCAGCCACCGAGACCGTGTCCGCAGAGGCCCTGCCTGAGGAGCGGAAGAAAGTGACGAAAGCGGCCATCGCCATCGCGGTCCTCACTCCCGCGGCCTTTCTCGCCGATATTCTTCTGATGCTGGCCTTCGACTTAAAGGGCGGAGACGCCACCAGCATGGTTTCCGGCACCGCCGTACTGGTGATGTGTGCCGGCGCAGTCGCCGGATTTGGCAGACAGTCGCTGGAAAAGGTGACCGATTACGTGACAGGCGGCTTCCTCTTCGCCATTAAGATCTTCGCCCCCGTCATTATCATCGGCGCCTTCTTCTTCCTTGGCGGCAGCGGCATTACCACGATCATGGGCGATCAGTACCAGAGCGGCATCATGAATGACTGGGCTGTCTGGCTGGCTCACAATGCGCCCTTAAACAAATATATGGCAGCCCTTATCCAGATGGTCGTAGGAAGTCTGACCGGTCTCGACGGTTCCGGTTTCTCCGGCCTTCCCTTAACAGGCTCCCTGGCCCATACCTTCGGCACCGCCGTCGGCGCTTCGGTACCGGTACTGGCTTCTCTCGGGCAGATCTCCGCGATCTTCGTGGGAGGCGGTACCATCGTTCCCTGGGGACTTATCCCTGTGGCCGCCATCTGCAACGTCAGCCCCTTAGATCTGGCCCGTAAGAATCTTCCGCCGGTCTTAATCGGCTTTCTCTTTGCCTTTTTAACCGGCTGCCTTCTGCTGTAGCAGTAACAGTAACGGAAATACGTATCCTGAATCATGCACTTTTGAATCACGCATCTTAATGAAATGGAGGAATCTGCCATGTGTGGAATTGCAGGCTTTTATAACCCGCATCACAATTACTTAGAAGAGGAGGCCCGTTACCGGGATATCTTAAAAGGCATGGCCGCGGTGCAAAGACACCGCGGCCCCGACGATTCCGGTGTCTGCCTGAGCAAACATGCCGGTCTCTCCCACGCCCGTCTGTCCATCATAGACCTAGTCAGCGGGCATCAGCCCATGGAAAAGGAGGTCGGAGGCCGCACATATTCCATCGCCTACAACGGGGAGCTTTATAACACGGAGGAGCTGCGGACAGAACTGCGCGCGCAGGGACACTCTTTCGCCACCACCAGTGACACAGAGGTGATTCTCACCGGATGTATCGAATACGGCCCCGACTTTGTCAAGCGGCTGAACGGCATCTTTGCCATCGCCTTTTACGACGCCTTACACGATCGTGTCATCCTGTTCCGCGACCGGGCGGGTGTAAAGCCGCTCTTCTACACGGTCCGCGGCGACGAGATTCTGTTCGCATCGGAACTGAAAGGAATCCTGGCCGTTCCCGGCATCCGACCGGAACTGGACCGGAAGGGACTGAATGAGGTCTTCTCCATCGGTCCCGCCAGAACTTATGGCTGTGGTGTATTTGCCGGTATGGAGGAAGTTCTCCCCGGCCATTTTCTCATCTGTTCCCCAGAGGGCGTCTCTTCCCACTGTTACTGGAAATTAGTGAGCCTTCCTCATGAGGACAGCTATGAAAAGACCATTGAGAAGACGGCCTTTCTCGTTCAGGACTCTATCAAACGCCAGATGGTGTCCGATGTTCCCATCTGTACCTTTCTCTCCGGTGGAGTGGATTCCAGCCTGGTTTCCGCCGTCTGCGCCGCGGAACTTAAAAAGCAGGGAAAAAAACTGACCACGTTTTCCTTTGATTTTGTGAACAATGATAAGTATTTCAAGGCCAATTCCTTCCAGCCATCTCAAGACCGCCCGTTTGTGGACCGGATGGTGGAATTTCTGGACTCCGACCACCACTATCTGGAATGCGGCAACACCGATCAGGCTGACCGTCTCTGTGATTCGGTGCTGGCCCACGATCTGCCCGCCATGGGGGACATCGATTCGTCCATGCTGCATTTCTGCTCTCTGGTCAAGGAGTATAACAAGGTCGCCCTGACCGGCGAATGCGCCGATGAAATATTCGGCGGCTATCCCTGGTTCCACAAGGAGGAATGCTTCCGAGCCCACACCTTCCCATGGACGATGGACTTAGAGGCGAGAAAAATCCTTCTGAAAGATGATTTTCTCGATTACCTGCAGATGGACGAATACGTCAAAGAAACGTATGAGAGGTCTGTCGCGGAGACTCCCACCCTGTCCGAAGACTCGCCCACAGAGGCGCGCCGCCGGGAGATCTCTTACTTAAATCTTCGCTGGTTCATGCAGACTCTTTTAAACCGTATGGACCGCGCCAGCATGTATTCCAGTCTGGAAGCCAGGGTGCCGTTTGCCGACCACAGGATTATGGAATACGTCTGGAATGTACCCTGGGACATGAAGACAAGGGATGGCCTGGTCAAAAACCTTCTGCGTCAGTCCGGGAAAGGCCTTCTGCCCGACGATATCCTGTTCCGCAGGAAATCGCCCTATCCGAAGACTTACGACACGAATTACGAAAAACTCCTCACCAGCCGTGTCCGCGAAGTCATGAACGATTCGTCCTCGCCTGTCATGCAGTTTCTGGACAGAAAAAAACTGGAAACGTTTCTTAAAAATCCTTCCGATTACGGAAAACCATGGTACGGCCAGCTGATGGCGGGTCCGCAGATGCTGGCCTATATACTTCAGATCGATTACTGGATGAATATCTATAAGATTTCCCTGGTTTAAGATTCTGGCCGCATACAGTTTATATACATTTAATAACTTTGGTGATTATTTTCCGACAAATTATATTGTAAAATGAAATATTCATGTTATAATATTTTTAGATGTTTTTACACTTAGAAAAGGGGAATAATATGTTTGGTTCATCAAAAGGAGCAACAACAGAAGCATTAGAAAAACTGGTTCAGAAGGGCAAATGGGATAAGATTAAGAAAAGTTATTTAAATTCTGATTCAGAGACAAAGGTACATTTAGCAGAAGCATGTGCTTCAGCCGTGGGCGACGATTCCAGCAATGTATTGATGGCACTCCTCGACTCACCCGAAGATGAAGTGAAAGTGGCTGCACTTAAATCTCTCGCAAAGGTCGGCAACGATCACTGTGTGAGCCGTATTCAGCAGATGATCGCTTCCGTACCGGCTGACAAAACCGCACTTCGCGGAGAAATCCAGAATACGCTTCAGGCACTTCGCGGAAAACAGTAGAGCAGATAACGGCAAAACTGGCAACAGCAAAACTGGTAACAGCAAAACAGCGGCCACATTAATTGTGTGCCGCTGTTTTCTATTGCTGCATTAGAACGTATTTTGTTATAATTCATTACTTCCCGCCATGCTGTTTCGGAAATTTTACGCCTGCTCCATCTCCTCCGTCACGCTCTGCATCTCCTTCGTATCACCGATAAGAATCGCTCCAGTCAATCTGCCATTCGCATAATACCGGGTCTTATATATCTTCTTTTCCGGGTCTTCCTCGTGCTTCACCGTATACTCAATTTCGGAATTCTTTCCCACGTCGCCCACGGCAAAAAGGGAAGTCTCCATACCGTTAAAGGTAAGTGCTGCGGGTACGGTGTGGTAAACAAGGCCGTCGCCGGCCGCATTGGCGCCCGCTGTCCTGCCCATCTCCACCGCCTGCGGCCAGATCGCGTAGTTGATTCCCTCATATTCGGCGCAGTCTCCGCATGCGTATACGGACGGAACGGTGGTCTCCATAAACGCATTGACCTTGATGGCTCTTCCGATCTCCGCTCCCGCGTCTTTTGCCACACCGACATTTGCACGGACACCGGCAGATACTACTACCAGCTCAGCCGGAACCACGGTGCCGTCGCCCAGACGCACTCCCGTCACATCCTTCTCTCCCTCGATCGCTTCAATCTTCACATTTAAATGGATGGCGATTCCTGCATTCTGAATCAGATCCTTCAGGAATTCACCGGCTCCCGCATCCAGCTGACGGCCCATCAGCTGCGGTGCCAGTTCCAGAACCGTCACCTCCAGGCCCGCCTTTTTCAGTTCCCAGGCTGCTTCCAGTCCCAGAACACCACCCCCGATTACCACGGCGTGCTTCGTCTGAGGAAGAAGGGCACCTACTTTTTCCGTATCGGTGATTCTCCGGATCGCTATAACCTGCGGCTTCTCATGACCTGGAATCGGTGGAATAAAGCATTCCGAACCCAGGGCGTAAATCAGTTTATCATATTTTAAACGGATTCCGTCCGAAAAGGTCACTTCTCTGGTCTCCGGATCGATCTTCTCCGCCGTCTTTCCTGTCAGGGTTAAAATCCGGTTTTCCTCATACCACGGTGCGTTGTGAACCAGAAGCTGTTCCCTGTTATTCTCTCCCAGCATGGATTTCGTCAGCATGGGACGGCTGTAGGGCAGTATCTCCTCGTTCGTCGCCATCACGATGGAGGCTGTGGAATTCCGTTCTCTTATGGCTTCTGCCGCGTTTAACCCCGCCGCGCCGCCTCCCAGGATCAGAAATATCTCTTCCGTGTCTCTGTGGAAGGACTTCTCCTCCTCCGTAAATGGGACGAAATTCTCCGGTCCCACTCCGCATACGGGACATACGCTTACCCCATCTTCAAATACCGCGCCGCATACCAGACATTTTACCAGTTTCTTTTTTGTTTCACCCATGTGAATACCCCTTTCCGACTCTCATAGTATCATTTCCTATTTTTGTTAAAATCAGTATTAATTACTATTATTGTAATAATATCACATTTATCTTCCTTTTACAAGACTAACTCCGTAAAAATTTTGTAAATGTAGACAGAAAACTGTAAGGTCCCCTCCCGTGCTGTTTGTGCTAAAATATCAGGGAATGGAAGAGGGGATCATATTATGAAGCAGTATACAATTGGAGACGTGTCGAAAAGACTGGGCATCAGCCGCGACTCGCTCCGTTTTTATGAAAAAAAGGGCATCATCGCTCCGCAGAAGCTGGCAAACGGCTACCGGTGCTACAGCTATGAGGATACGAGAAAGCTTCTCGACATCATGTTCTACCGGAGGCTGAACTTCAGCATTGAGGATATCAACCGAATTCTTCATCAGAGTTCCTTTGGTTCTTATTATACCATGATTCAGGAAAAAATAGCAGAGGAAGAACGGGAAGTGGAACGGCACCAGCGTTCTTTGATCCATCTAAAGTATCTTACTCAGCTTTATAAGAATATTGACGATTATTTAAATGATTATGACATACGTCCGCTCCGCCGCTATTACAAGGTTGATGAGAGTCTCATTGACAAGCTGGCCGTTCATGATTTATGCTATATCTATCAGGAATATCAACTCAGGGAAGGCATGCCGGGTCAGGTGGATGAATACTACTTATTCGCCGCAGATACCGCTGCCATCATCGGACTGGAGGAACAGTTATCCGGCCGCCTCTTTATTCAGCATGAGCGGTGCGTCTATACGGTTATCGCATCCGCCAGCCGCATTCCGGACACCCGTTCCATCATGAAGGCGGTCTGCTGGGCCAGAGATCAGGGATATAAGCTGGAAGGTACGGCCTACGGCGGATTTCTGCTGAGCTGCGCGGTCGATGAGATGCAGACAGCAGTGCCGGAGGAGGCCGACGTCAGCCAGCCGGTTTATTACATCGAACTGTATCTGCCGTTAAAGGAGTAACAGCCGTAAACCGACGTCCTTTCCTCAGATGATTTTCCACGAAAGAGAAGGAGGATTTAATCATGAGTAAGGGAAAGGGAGTCATGCAGGAATTCAAGGCGTTTATTCTGAAAGGGAATATCATCGATATGGCGGTCGGCGTCATCATAGGCGGGGCGTTCAGTAAGATCGTTACCTCTCTGGTAAACGATATTCTGATGCCGCTTTTGGGCGCAGTTACGGGAGGCGCTGATTTTGATACCTTTAAAATTGTTCTCAGCCCGGCTGTAAAAGATGCGGCAGGCGAAATTATTAAGGCCGAAGCTGCCGTCCGCTACGGGCTTTTCTTACAGAATATTCTGGATTTCCTGATTATCGGCGCCTGTATGTTCTTTATGATCAAGGCGGTAGCCATGATCAGTTCCCGTCTCCGTCACGAGGAAGAAAAAAAGGAAGAAGCTGCACCGGCCGGTCCGACGCAGGAAGAACTGCTGGCGGAAATCCGCGATCTGTTGAAAGCACAGCAGAATGCCGAGTAGTATTGCCTGCGGGAATAAAGACTGTCCGATCAGGGAATCGTAAGAAACAGCATCGGAAAGGAGGCTGCCGATTTGAATCAGCATAAAACCATTTACCTGGCAGGCGGTTGTTTCTGGGGTATGGAAGAATACATGTCCAGACTGGACGGCGTCTGCGAAACAGAGGTCGGATACGGAAACAGCCTGGTGGAATATCCCACTTACGAACAGGTCTGCACCGGCACTACCGGCGCCGCGGAGACGGTTAAACTCATTTACCGGCCGGAGGAGACGGAACTTTCGACTCTGCTGGAGGCATATTTCGCAGTCATCGACCCTACTATCTTAAACCGGCAGGGAAACGACCGCGGAACCCAGTACCGCACCGGAATCTATTACGAAGATCCGGCGGACCGGGAACTCATCTTAGCCGCTATTTCCAGACAGCAGAGAAAGTATACCGTCCCGGTCGTAACCGAGGTGCTTCCGCTTGACAATTTCTATCCTGCAGAGCAGTATCATCAGGATTATTTAAAGAAGAATCCGGGCGGCTACTGCCATATTGACGTCAGAAAAGCGGATGTATTTAACGAGGAGGAACGGCTTCGCAGGGACCACGATTCCAGCGAAGGCCCGCGAAAAGAGCGCAGCTATACGGTCCCCTCGCCGGAAGAACTGAAAAGCAGGCTGACGCCGCTTCAGTTTGAGGTTACACAGAATCAGGCGACAGAACATCCCTATCGGAATGAGTATTTCAATCATTTCGAGCGGGGACTGTACGTGGACATCGTTACGGGGGAACCTCTCTTCTCCTCCTCTGATAAGTTTGACTCCGGATGCGGCTGGCCCAGCTTCTCGAGGCCTGTCAAATCCCTTTCGGTAAAGGAGCTCAAAGATCAAAGCCATCACATGGAACGGACGGAAGTCCGAAGCCGGGCGGGAGACAGCCACCTGGGCCATGTCTTCGACGACGGCCCCATCGACAGGGGCGGACTGCGGTACTGTATCAACAGCGCGGCGCTTCGCTTCATTCCGTATGAGGAGATGGAAAAAGAGGGCTACCGGGATTATATGGATTTCGTCTGAGACCATCAGAGATGCCCCTGGCCGGCCAGGTAACCGAGCCTAAAACGATTAGAATCATTCATGCAAGCATAAATAAAAGAACCGGGAGCACCAGCCCGGCCTCCATAATTCGGACGGTCGGAAACAGGTGCTCCCGGTTCTTTTTCGTTATTAACTGTTTCTTATTTCTATTTTTCTAAACTATGCTTCTTCCCGCAAAACGACTGCTCCGCAGCTCCTCAGACAAAGTGTGCCGTCATTCTCCAGGGTACTGAGCGTCCCCTCCGGAGCACTGTCATCATTCGTCAGGAGAACCGTGTAATTCTTCTCCGGAAGCTTAAGCCTCTTCTCTTCTTTTCCGAAATTGGCGGCGATAAATATCCGCTCTCCGCTCTCGCTTTCCCGATAGAAAGCAAAGACATCCTCGTCCGCCTCAAATGCCGGAACGAACCTGCCAAAGATCAGCGTCTCCCGGTACGCTTCCAATTTTCTAAGAGCAATCAGCTTCTTATAGAAATGAAGGACTGAATCCTCGTCTTTTAACTGGTCCTCCACGTTGATCCCCGTATAATTGGGATTCACCTTCAGCCAGGGCTTTCCCGTCGTAAATCCGGCTTCCTTCTCATGGCTCCACTGCATCGGTGTTCTCGCGTTATCGCGGCTGTAACGGATACAGGCGTCAAGTGCCTCTTCCTCTGTGCAGCCAGCCTCCAGAGCCGTCCGGTACTGGTCCTTCGTATTGATATCGTCGTAATCTTCTATGGAATCCATAGGGCAGTTTCTCATTCCGATCTCCTGTCCCTGATAGAGAAACGGAAGGCCGCGAAGAAGGATATTAACAGCCGCCAGCATCTTGATTCCTCTGGGATTCACCGCATACTCCGGCAGATACGTGGATGCGCCGCGGGGCTCATCGTGATTTTCGATGATATTGGCCAGAAAACCCACGTTCTGAACCTCCAGCTGGGATTCGATTACGGTCTTCTTCCATTCGGAAAATTTGACCGGCTTTGCGTCGTACCAGCCGTGTTCCCCTCCCGTCAGCAGATGAGCGGAGAAATCGAACATCGTCGAAAAGTGACCATTTTCTCCCACAAATTCCTTCAGTTCCTCTTCCTTCATATTAAATACTTCCGCAACCGTAAATGCCTGATACGGATCGAAGGCCTTCTGCCGCAGCTCCTCCAGCAGCTCGCCGACCCCCTCGACCTCTTCCACCATTTTGGTGCAGGAAGCCAGCCCGTCGGGACCGTCTGCGGGGAAATCCGGGAAATTCGGATCCTTTTTAATGTTGATGATGGCGTCAATCCGGAATCCGGCCACCCCTTTTTCCAGCCACCAGCGGATCATGGCAAACAGTTCTTCCTTCATCTTCGGATTATTCCAGTTTAAATCCGGCTGTTCCTTTGCAAACAGGTGCAGATAGTAGAGGTCGGTGCCCGGAACCGGCTCCCAGACGCTTCCTCCAAAATAAGACCGGTAATTGCTGGGAGCGCCGCCGTTCCTGCCCTTTTCAAAGTAGAAATAGTCCGCGTACTCGCCGTATGGATCGGCAAGCGCCTTCTGAAACCATTCATGCTGGTCGGAGCAGTGGTTGATCACCAGGTCCATAACGATCTCGATGTCCCTCTTCTTCGCCTCGGCCAGAAGCTCATCGAACTCCTCCATGGTGCCGAACTCCGGGGCAATCTTATAGTAATCGGAAATATCATACCCCTGGTCCACAAAGGGAGACTGGTAGATCGGCGATATCCATACAATATCAATACCCAGTTCCTTCAAATAATCGAGTTTCTCTATAATTCCTCTCAAATCGCCGATTCCATCCCCGTTGCTGTCGTTAAAGCTCTTGGGATAAATCTGATAGGCTATTTTCTCGTGCCACCATTTTCTTTCCATGGTCTTCCTCCTGTTGTCTCAAATGTATTGTCATTATAATACGGAGTCCCTGACATTTCTTGCAGTATACTTCCCAATTCTAACACAATTCTGCTGTCTTCTCTGCCGCCTCCCTGCAAAATCGTGCTCCGGGCCGGAGAAAGTACAAAAAATACCGTATTTTGCTAAAAAACGTTTGTATATTTATGATTTTTCTTTTATAATAGATAGGCAGTCTTTTTCTAAACAGGGGAAAATGCGAAAGATAATGATAAGGAGAAATGATGACTATGGAAGAACGTTTGATAGGGACAATTTCAAGAGGCGTACGTGCACCGATTATTCGTGAAGGAGATGACCTTGCAAAAATCGTTGTAGATTCCGTTATAGATGCTGCCGCCAGCAGCCGCTACGGCTTTGAGATTCAGGATAAAGATATCGTTGCCGTTACGGAGGCCGTCGTTGCAAGAGCACAGGGCAATTACGCCAGCATCGACAACATCGCAGCGGATGTAAAGGAGAAATTCGGTGATGAGGCAGTCGGAGTTATTTTCCCGATTTTAAGCCGTAACCGTTTCGCCATCTGCTTAAAGGGAATTGCCCGCGGCGTGAAAAAGGTCGTGCTTATGCTCTCCTATCCTTCCGATGAAGTCGGCAACCACTTAATCGACGAGGATGAGCTGGATGCAAAGGGCGTGAATCCATGGGCTGATGTGCTGAGCGAAGAGAAATACAGAGAGCTGTTCGGCTATAAAAAGCACACCTTCACCGGTGTTGACTATATCGAGTACTACAAGGACGTGATCAAAGAGCAGGGCGCAGAGGTCGAGGTCGTTCTGGCCAATGACTGCCGCACCATCTTAAAGTATACGGACAATGTGATCTGCTGTGACATCCACACCAGAGCGAGAAGCAAACGCCGCCTTCTGGCTGCAGGAGCTAAAAAGGTCTGCTGTCTCGATGACATCATGACCGCGTCCATCGACGGAAGCGGATACAATGAGAACTACGGACTCCTCGGTTCCAACAAGGCAACGGAAGAGACTGTCAAGCTGTTCCCGCGCGACTGCCAGCCATTCGTTGACAGAGTTCATCAGATGATGATGGAGCGCACCGGCAAGCACGTGGAAGTGATGATCTACGGCGACGGCGCATTCAAGGATCCGGTCGGAAAGATCTGGGAGCTTGCTGATCCGGTCGTTTCACCGGCTTACACGGAAGGTCTGGAAGGACAGCCTAACGAGCTGAAGTTAAAATACCTGGCGGATAACGATTTCGCCGATTTAAGCGGTGAAGAGTTAAAGAAGGCCATCTCTGAGAGAATCCGTACAAAGGATGACAATCTGGTGGGCGACATGGCTTCCCAGGGTACCACCCCAAGACGTTTAACGGATTTAATCGGTTCCTTATGTGACTTAACCTCCGGTTCCGGAGATAAGGGAACACCGATCATCTTCATTCAGGGATATTTTGATAATTACACAAAGTAAGGAAATGTCTTAGCGCCTACATGTGTTGTGCATGTGTTTTTGACTTCCGCAGCAGTTGCCGGAGGGACATACCAGCTTGTCCTTCCGGTTCCTTTTTTCTTCCGTCTCATCTGTTATTTACGATCCTTCCGTTCTGCTTCCTCTCATTCTTCTGGTTTCTCCCGTTTTTCTGTTTTCTCCGTATCTTCCTTCTGACGAGCTCCAAACCGATAAGGTTTATCCACAACCAGCAGTTCCTCTCCGCCTATGCAGTCAGTTCCCAGGAAATCCAGCCTCACAATATAAGGCATATAATCGATCATCCGAAAAAAGCTGTCTCCATTATAATCAGGAGCGTAATGGTTTAACATGACGCTGAGCGCCGTCCCGTGGGTCCCCAGAAGCACGTTCCGCCCGGCCGACGACGAGAGAATCTCATTCAGCGCCTCCATGTTTCTCCGCTGGACCATCTCCAGGGATTCGCCGCCCTCCTCGTGCCAGTAAAATTCAGACCATCGCTTTGCAATCAGCTCCCATGTATTGCATCCACTTCCACTCATACGTTCCCGCAGACGCTCGTCCGTCACGATCTCAAGCCCATGACGCGCCGCACATTCCCGAATCGTATCCACACTCCGCCTGTAAGGGCTGCAAAATGCCCGGCTTAACGGAATATTCTTTAACGTCTCCGTCACCTTCCGGCTGTCCAGGATCCCTTCCTCGGTCAGAGGCCTGGTCCGCTCCTCGTCCCAGTCATGGCGCGGCTGTGCATGGCGCACAAAATAGACACGAGTCGTTTTTTCTGCAAGTTCCCCCAACACTTGAGTTTCCCGCCTTACCCAAGGATTGACAGGCGCCCCGCTCTTTAAAAGCACCCGGTTCCTTTCCAACGCCTCGCGGACCGGAATCCATTCTGGTGTAAACTCCTGATCCTGCTCGTAGCGGTCGAGATTCTGAGTACCCGGCAAGGCCGCTGAAAGGCTGCACAGATAATACGCAGAGGTCATTTGGAAAAATGCCTCCTGATCGAAGGTATCTCTGTTCTGTTCACAGACCTCTCCCAGCAACCGTTTTACAACACACCCGCGATACCCGGTCTCCTCATCGATTTCTCTGGACAGGACCTCCTCATCGGTCTCTCCCTCTTCTCTTTTGCCCCCCGGAAACTTATAATCTCCCCGGTTTGTCTTCACCATCAGAAGCCTTTCCTCCCGAAAAATAACCGCCCTGACGGCATATCTCGTATGAACCCTGGCACTCTCCGGTATTTCCGTTCCCAGTGTCATCTGAAACACCATAGCTCGTTCCCTCTCTCCCTTGCTTATTTACTGCAATTATACACGAAACAGTAAATTCCGGGAAGTCTGAACGCTCATATATTTTTTACCACCACTACCGCTATGGCCGATCCAAAGACAAGCACGAACCAGATCGCCGTCAGCCACAATGGCCATTGGATTTCCAGCATTCGGTTGAATGGGATTACGAAGAGGCTGGCAAGACAGATCTGATTCAATCCCACAATCTGTTTTTCATACCGCAGGCGTCTGTTTTCGGCGCGCTTCACCAGCCTCTCTCCCCGCTTTCTCTTCTCCGTCTCCTCCTCCACATGTCCGGCTGCGGCGGCCTGCAATACAGAGGCCGCCAGAGCCAGCACAGTAACGGCCAATGTCCAGACGGTCATGACTGTCTCGGAAACCGGTATTCTTAAGACCGAGTTCACCGGGAAAAATATCAGCGACGCGATTCCGCACATGGCAAAGAACCAGACAATCCGTCTCAGCTTTATCACAGGTTCTGTTCTGTCTTTCTTCATCCGTTCCGCCCCTTTCCTCTCTATAAATTTCATCTGCAGATCAAATAGTCCCGTATCAAGCGTCTGAAAATCCCAGTCCCTCTTCTTTAATTCCAGGCAGACCAGTTTCATCCGGTTCAATGCGGCCTCCTCCTCTTTCAGCTGATACTCCCGCTCCTTAAGGATCTGTGAAAGAGACCGTTTCCCCTGCTGAAACTGCCGGATATCGGAAACCGTGACTCCCAGCATCCGGAGATATTTGATTTTCTCCAGCACCTCCCTGTCTTCCTCTGTATATTCCCGGTAATTGTTCTCACCGCGTGCCGGTGACAAAAGCCCTTCTTTTTCGTAAAAGCGGATGTTCGCCTTCGTAACTCCCACCTGCCGCTCCATATCCTTAATTGTCATTGTCTTTCGCCTCCTTTTCTCTTACATTATAAGGGTTCAACAAGGTTTAATGTCAATAGAAAGTTTGCAGGTCATGATCCAACCAAATAGATGAAACAACTTGGCAGATTCGGCATTAGGATTTAGAGTATAAAAAACAAGAATATTCGCATTAGTGCAAAAAGGCACACTAAAATAATGCTTTAAAAAACAAATCTGTAGAAGGAGGAAACACTTATGAGCAATTTAATGCAGCAGCTCGAGAGTCCTGAATTCTATAAAAAAGTATTTCCGGGTATCAGAAACCGAAAGAGATGAATTAGACTGCCCTTATGCTGCCTACACATTTAACCCGGATGGAAGCCTGTGGTTTTGGTGTGTTGCCCGCAAATATCTTTGAGAGCAGCAGGAGGCCCGGTGAGGGGCAGTTGCCATTGTGCCCCCTCCGGGCATCCTATTTCTCTCAGCTTTTCTTTAAGCAGAAGCATTTACCACCACTTAATCAGGTCCGTCACTTCATTTCTCAAATCCACAAAATCCTTCGCCGCAATATCCCGCGGCCTTGGGAGATCATTTCGAATCTCTTTCTTAATACTGGTAGGCTTATTGGTAAGCACCAGAATCCGCTCCCCTAAATAAACCGCCTCTTCAATATTATGGGTAATAAAGATAACCGTAGTTCCGTTCCTCTTCCAGAGATTTAAGAGCTCGTCCTCCAGCTTGAATCTCAGTTCGATATCCAGCTGCCCGTACGGCTCATCCATCAGCAGCAGCTCCGGCTCCGTGGCAAACGCCCTGGCGATTACCACCCTCTGCAGCATACTGGCAGAGAGCTGATCCGGATAGTACTTCCGGTATTTTGTAAGGCCTACCACCTCTAAATATTCATTTACCTTTCGGTCCGTGGTTTCCTGATCTGTGTGCTTAATCTCCAGGCCAAACCGCACATTCTCCTCCACCGTCAGCCATGGCATGGTGGAATACTCCTGAAAAATGTATGCGACGCTGTGTTTATTCAAATCCACAGGCTCATTGTTAATCAGGATCTCTCCGCTTGTAGGCTGGTAAAGCTTCGTCAGGCTGTTTAAAAAGGTCGTCTTGCCGCAGCCGGTAGGACCGACAATACACAGGAACTCCCCTTTCTTCACATCAAAAGAGATATGATCCAGCACGAGGAGGTCATCGAACTTCTTCGTCAAATTCATTACCTTTACTTTTGTTTCCCTTTTTTCTTCCATGAGCGCCTCCTTTACAGCGATTTATCCATATTTTCCGTAATCTCCTGGCGGAGGCGGAGAAATTCAGGGTCCACGTAGCTTCTCGGATGCGGCATATCGATGATGTATTCCTTCTTAATGGTGGATGGACAGTTTGTCATCAGAATAATCCGGTCTGCCAGAAATAAGGCCTCTTCGATGTTATTTGTGACAAAGATAACCGTGCGTTTTTCCTTCTGCCAGATCCTCTGCAGCTCTTCTTCCATCATATAACGGGTCTGAGCGTCGAGATGGCCGAAGGGCTCATCCATGAGCATCAGGTCGGGATTGTTGCTGTAGGCCCTGGCGATTCCGACACGCTGACGCATGCCACCGGACAGCTGGGAGGGATAGCTCTTTTCAAATCCCTTTAATCCAACCAGGTCGATATAATGATCTGCCGTCTTCTTCCGCTCATCCTTGCTTAAGCCACGCACCCTGGGTCCAAACTCTACATTTCCCATGACGGTAAGCCACGGAAAGAGCGCCGTCTTCTGGTACACAACGCCGCGTTCCGGCGCCGGTTTTCCCACTTTTTTGCCGTGATCGATGACCTCACCGGAGGTAGGGGTGTCGAGGCCTGCCAGGATATTGAGCAGCGTAGTCTTCCCGCACTGTCCCGGTCCGAAAAGCACCAGGAATTCATTTTCACGGACAGAAAAGTCAACATCCTTCAGCACGTGGTTCTTTCCGGAGCCATCGTAGCTGTCAAACTCCCTGGAAACGTGGCCGCACCGAAGCACCTCATTTACAGTCCCTGCTGCTGATTCCATATGCACAACCTCCCTTCCAGTTTTGCCATGGCTGTTGCCAGAACGTATCCAACAAGGCCGATGGCCAGCATTCCTACCATGATCTGAACGGTGTTTCCGTTTGTCATTCCCATGACGATAAGCCAGCCAACGCCCTCATCCGAACGCACCATTTCCGCACCGACGACGGCCGACCAGCCTGCCGTGATAGCGATCTGAAGCCCTGCGAAAATGTAAGGTATAGACGAGGGAAGAACCACCCGGAAGAACACCTGGCGTTCCGAGGCTCCCAGCATTCTGGCAGCTCCTAAAAGGACAGAGTCCACATTTTTCGTTCCGTCATACGTATTGACCGTAATGAAGCAGAAGCAGCCCAGGAAAATGATGAAAAACTTACTCTGATCGCCCAGTCCGAACCACAGGATGGACATGGGAATCCATGCCAGAGGCGGAATGGGGCGGATAAACTCAAAGATTGGTTTAATGATGGCTTCCACAGTTTTCGAATAACCCATGGACACGCCTAACGCAATGCCGGCAATTGTCGCAAAGAAGAATGCAACACCCACGCGGTAGAGACTTACGCCGATATGCACCAGCATGGTATGCTTTCCGATCGGTACCGTAAAGCTCTCGAAAAATTTCCATAGAATTTCCGACGCAGGAGGGAGAAACATCTTCGCATTGGTAAACCGGGCCACGGCTTCCCATACGATAAGCAGGGAGGCAAATGCCACGACCGTCATGACGGCGGCCATATTTTTCTTTAAAAAACGGCTGGATGCGCTTTCCATTCTATTTTCCTCCCTTGACGAATTTATTCTGCAGCTTTTCCAGGATAAAGGAAAGCAGATAACCGATCACACCGATGGTGATCATTCCCACGATGATGACATCGGGGCGTCCCAGCATCCTGGCCACCTGAATCATGTAGCCTAACCCTCTCGTCGCTGCTAAGAGCTCAGCTGCCACCAGAGCTACCCAGGAAGAACCGAGTGCCAGCCTTAAGCCCGTAAAAATCATGGGAAGAGCCGTCGGTATTGCAACCTTAAACAGCATCTGCCGGTTGGATGCACCAAACGTCCTGGCTACCCATAAATGAACCTGGCTCGTTCTCTTGATTCCGGCGTAGGAGTTAATGGTTGCACTGATAAACGCCGCAAAAAAGATAATTCCTACCTTTGACCAGTAACCGATTCCCAGCCAGAGAATCATCAGCGGAATCCACGCAAGCGCCGGAATCGGCCGGATTACATCGAACAGCGGTTTGGCAAACATCTCGAATTTACGGCTCCAGGCCATGGCAATTCCCAGCGGCACTCCGATCACCACTCCCACCACGTATCCTCCAAGAGCAATCTTCATACTGGCCGCGATATGCTGGAGAAGGGTCGCTCCATCCGGATTGACCCCTCCTGTCAGCTTGTAGATAAACGTGTCCAGTACCTTTGCCGGGCTTGGAAGCATCATGGGAGAAATCAGATGCAGAATATCGGTTGCCATTTCCCAGATAAACAGGACGGTGATAACCGAGCACACCGACAGAATCCGGTACTTATACTTTGCAGCAATTTCTTTCATCTGCGTTCCCTCACTTTCTCTAATTTACCCCTTTGACAAACTCCGGATCGATGTTGCTGTCAAACTTGTCCATCAGCTCCGGTTCCAGCTGTCCTAAGCCTATGTAGAATTCTCCCAGTTCCCTTGCGAAATTGCCTAAAGTACGGTCTTTCCAGTCAGCCGCGGTGATAAACTGCACACGTCCCAAGTCGCTGACACAGCTCTCCCTGCTGGCCTCTGCTCCCGCATCCTTTAAGAAATCCACCATCAAATCAGCCGCCATGTCGGGATCTTCATTTAACGCCTTGCAGGCTTCCACAACACAGTCCATATATTTCTGAACCAGCTCCGTTTTTCCTTCCACTGCTTTTCGATTGGCTACAACCATGTCCACGTAGCGGGTTCCTAAATCGGCGAGATTTCCTACCTGTACCATGCCGTCATCCACAGCTTCAAAGAACGTCGGTACGTTTAAGGCTACCGCGTCACACTGGTTTGCTAAAAGTGCCTGGTAGGCCTGTGCCGTATCCATATTTACAATATTCACATCGGTGATACCCAGTCCCAGTTTTTCCAGCCATTTTAATGTGGTAAAATGCTGAGCCGTGCCGATCGGAAGAAGAATCGTCATTCCCTTCACCGTCTCCGGGCTTCCGAGGACATTGGGATACGATGGATTGTAGCCTTTTTCCTGCGCTGCCGGTGAATCCGGTTTTACGAAGACTCCCAGGCCGTCTGTCGACTCTAAGACTTCCCCGATAATCATCATGTCATAGTTTGCCACACCAGTGACGGCCGCGGCGCCCATGGAGCCCACATCCCACAAGTCGGCGGCCAGCGCCTCATTCATGGGAGCACCTGTTGCAAACATGATGGTATCCATTTTAAATCCGGCCTTCTCGTCCAGCTTATTCTTCCTGATGTACTCTGTCGGAAGGCTTGTGATAAACGGCATCATCGCCACACGAAGCACCGGCAGATCCCCTGACGCCTCCGCCTTTGCATCCTTTCCTCCAGCAGTGCTGCTCTGGCTGCTGCCCGCGCTTCCACAGGCTGTCAGTGCAAGTGCAAGGCTGAGGGCCATAGTTGAACGTAATACTTTTTTCCATTGTCTCATATCGATTCCTCCTGGTATTTCACGAGCTTCTTACTTTGGCTCGTTATAATAGGTCCTTACTGTCAATTGGAAAACACATGAACACTCGACTTGCCGCAACCAACTCATAAGTTATCCGTGTTTTCCTCTTATGAGCCCATTATATCCCGGCTGCCGGGGGCTGATTTTTCTATTATTTTACTTTTCTTTTGCATTTCAGGTCAAACGAGCATACGGACTGAAAATCACTTTTTAAATTCTTACTTTTGTTTCTATATTTTGACTTTTATACGCGAGGCACAGAAAAACGGGTAAAGAGAGTGACATTCTTTACCCGTTTTCCGTGAATGGATATTACTTTTTATTTATTTTATAACCAGATTCACGATCTTATTAGGAACGTAAATCTCTTTTACTATCGTCTTTCCTTCCAACAGCGGCACGATCTTTTCATCCTTCACCGCAATGGCAAATGCCTCTTCCTTATCACAGTTTGCAGGCAGAGCCACCACGCTTCTGAGCTTTCCGTTAACCTGCACGCCAACTTCCACGGTTGAATCCATGGTCTTTGCCTCGTCGTATACCGGCCATTTCGCCATGGAGAGGAATCCCGTTCCGCCCAGACTTTCCCAGATCTCCTCGCACACATGCGGAGCGATCGGGCATAACAGCTTGATATAGATGATAAGCTCGTCCTTCGTGATCTGCCCCTTCGCATAAATGTCGTTCAGCAGGCCCATGAGTGCAGCTATCGCTGTGTTGAACTTCATTTCCTCCAGGTCGTTTGACACCTTCTTGATCGTCTTATGGAACGCGGTCTCCAGTTCCGGTGTCGCGCCCTCTCCGCTGGCAATCTCACACAGTCCGGCAACACGCTCCAGGAAACGCTTACAGCCCTTTACGGAGCTGTCGCTCCACGGTGTGGCCGCGCCGTAATCGCCCATGAACAGGACATACGTACGCAGAACATCCGCACCGAACTCTTCCACAACGTCCAGCGGATCCACGACGTTCCCCTTGGATTTGCTCATCTTGTCCCCGTCCGGTCCGAGTATCAGACCCTGAGCGGTACGCTTCGCATAGGGCTCTTCCGTGTTCACCATTCCCATATCGTACAGGAAATGGTGCCAGAAACGGGAATAGATCATATGGCGTGTTACGTGCTCCATGCCTCCGTTATACCAGTCAACAGGCATCCAGTATTTTAACTTCTCTGGATCGGCCAGGGCCTCCTGATTATGAGGGTCGATATATCTTAAGAAGTACCAGGAAGATCCGGCCCACTGAGGCATGGTATCCGTCTCGCGCTTCGCGGCTCCCTTACACTTCGGGCAGGTGCAGTTTACGAAGGATTCGATTCCGGCAAGCGGCGACTCTCCCTCCTGGCCCGGCTCGAAATTATCCACCTTCGGAAGGCGGAGCGGCAGCTCCTCATAAGGAACCGGAACGACGCCGCAGTCAGGGCAGTGAACGATCGGAATCGGCTCTCCCCAGTATCTCTGACGGTTAAACGCCCAGTCCTTCATCTTATACTGAACACCAGCTTCACCGACACCCAGCTTCTCCAGCTCCTTCACCATACGGGCGATGGAGTCTTTTTTATTCGTCAGCCCGTTTAAGAAATCGGAATTGATCATCTTGCCGTCGCCGGCGTACGCGGCCTCGGTAATATCGCCGCCCTCGATTACCGGCACGATGTCGATGCCGAACTTCCTGGCAAATTCATAGTCACGGTCGTCATGGGCCGGTACAGCCATAATCGCGCCGGTGCCGTATCCCATCATAACATAGTCCGCAATATAGATCGGAATCTTCTTGCCGGTCAGCGGATGAACCGCGTTTAGTCCGTCGATACAGACTCCCGTCTTCTCTTTTACCAGCTGGGTACGCTCGAACTCCGTCTTCTTCGCACACTCTTCTCTGTATGCCTTAATCGCATCCATATTGGCGATCTCATCCGCGTACTTGTCGATCATCGGATGCTCCGGCGCAATGACCATGAAGGTGACGCCAAACAGCGTGTCCGGACGTGTCGTATAGATGCGGAAGGACTCGTCCTTGTCTGCAAGGCTGAAATCCACGAATGCGCCTTCCGACTTGCCGATCCAATTCACCTGCTGCTGCTTGATATTCGGCAGGTAATCCACGGTATCCAGGCCATTTAAGAGCTTGTCCGCGTATTCCGTGATTCTTAAGAACCACACCGATTTGGACTTCTGAACGATGTCGCTGTGGCAGATATCGCACTTTCCGCCCTGGCTGTCCTCGTTGGATAAAACGACCTTACAGGAAGGACAGTAGTTGACAAGAGCCGTGTCGCGGAACACGAGGCCCTTTTCAAACATCTTTAAGAAAATCCACTGGGTCCATTTATAATAATCTTCATCCGTCGTGTCGACAACTCTCGACCAGTCGAAGGAGAATCCCACTTTTTTCAGCTGATTGGAAAATCTGGCAATGTTGTCATCTGTAATCTTTCTCGGGTGCACGCCTGTCTTGATCGCGTAGTTCTCTGTCGGGAGTCCAAAGGCGTCAAATCCAATTGGGAATAAGACGTTATATCCCTCCATCCGGCGCTTTCTCGAAATGACTTCCAGGCTTGAATACGCCTTGATGTGGCCGACGTGCATACCGGCTCCGCTCGGGTACGGGAATTCGACCAGACCGTAAAATTTCGGTCTCTCGTCGTTGTCCACAGCCTGAAAGATACCGGCCTCGTCCCATTTTTTCTGCCATTTGGGTTCTATCTTTTTAAAATCGTGCTTCATAATCTGCCTCCATTTTTTTGCTGATACGACCATTATATAGATTCCTTCCATAAAATGCAAGGTTTTACTTTTTTAAGCCGTATCTCATAAAAATTTCCTCCGGGCAGCCGTTTTCCTTCATCCGTTCCGCCATGAGCGCCGCCATATACCGCTCTGCCTCTTCATCGTGTATCGGATGCTCCTGGCCTGGATCATTCTCCAGATCAAACAGCATGGTATCGTACTTCGCCTGGCCTGTTTCCTTCTCGTATGGAATTTTTAAGACCGGAAGCCCCTTGGTAAAGGACAGGCCTTCTGACAGAGTCATCTTCTCCAGTTCCTCATTTTCAATAAACGCTCTGCGGCCGCCGTGGCGGGTCGGCATCAGCGTATACTGATAAATCCCGATATCAGTATCCACAGGACTCCTCATATAGACATACCTCCCGTCGGTACAGTTAATCTGCCCTCCGAAAATGCCGTACAGCGCCGCTTTTCTCACCGCTTTCCCACCGTCTGCAAGCACCGGCTGGAGCGGAACTCCCTCCATGTCCTCCGGCAGCCGGAGCCCAAACTGAGCGAGAATCGTCGCCGGCAGATCGATGGTCTGAACCAGGCTGTCCGCGTGAATTCCCCTGGACCCCGTCACCGGATCCCAGATAAACAGCGGGATTCTGGCCACTTCATTGTAGAAGGGGCAGTGGCATTTGGCCCACTGACCGTGCTCAGCCAGCAGAAAACCGTGATCCGTGTTTACAATGACCATGGTGTCCTTCCACATGCCATACTCGTCCAGCAGGTCCAGCACCTCTCCCAGCTTCTCGTCACACATGGTCAGCAGCGCAGCGTACTCCGCCCTCAGGTGAAGAATCTCTTCCGGCGTGTCCCGCTCATCCACCTTCCGGTAATCCGGCCAGTCATAGACGCCGCCGTTATAGGAATCCGGAAACAGCTTCTTAAACTTTTCCTGGGAGAAAAACGGCTCATGAGGGTCGAAGGTCTCAATCTGTAAATACCACTGATCTGCCCCGTGATTTGTCCGGATAAAACTGCATCCGGCTTCAAACGTCAGGCTCTGCGGCTGTTTTTCCTCGGTCTCCATATAAGAACGGTTGACAAAATCCTGCGGAACCCAATTGTGTTCCCAGTTATCTGCCACCCCGTCACAGCGGTTTCTGTATCCTTCCGGAATCTGATCTGGGGAAACAACGCCCTTCCAGGCATCCCCCTCCTGCCCCCGAAAGCCTTCCCACGTTCGGTATCTGGTATGGTAGGTGGCGCCCCCATCCTCAAAATAGTGGTAATGGTCCGTCACCATATGGGAATGAATTCCGCTGTGATTTAAAAGCTCCGGCATGGAATCATCGAATGGTTCCAGCGGCCCCCAGCTCCTGTGCAGAAAATTATACCGCCCCGTGTGAAGCTCCCGCCTGGCCGGCATACAGGGAAGACTCCCCGCGTAGCAGTTGTCAAATGTGACGGAATGCTCCGCCAGCCTGTTGAAGTTGGGCGTGGCCGCCAGGTTCCCTCCATAAGGATTCAGCATATTCCGGTTCAATGAATCAAACATTACCATGATTACCCGCATCTTTTTCTTCTCCTCTCCTGTATTCATAGGGATTGACCCCGTAGCGCTTCTTAAAAGTCGTTGAGAAATAACTGACATTCGGATATCCCACCGATTCCGCGATCTTCTGGACGCGCTCCGGCGTATGGGACAGCAGATAAGCCGCCTTCTGAAGCCTTGTCTCAGAGAGAAATGTGCTGTAGGTACAGCCTGTCTCCTCCTTAAAAATTCTCGACAAATACTCCGTATTTAAATGAACCTCCCTGGACACGCTCTCCAGGCTGATCGGTTCGCTGTAATGGTGTCTCACGTAGTCCACGGCTGCAGCCACCCCCTTTGACAGATTTCTCTCGTCCATTTCCTGATAGGCCAGCGCGTTCCGGATAAATTCCGTCACCTTTTTGCAGCTTTCCGCATAGCTGACAGACTCGCTTACCGCCCGCTTCTCCTCCAGAAGCATGTGGTGCATCAGCTTTGCATCCTCGCCGGCAAAGCGCATATAGGCCATCTCCATGGCGTCGCAGCAGAAAGCGGCAAACATACAGACCGGAAATACACCCTCCTGCTTCGCATGATCCAGCACCGCCTCCATGGTCTGGTAGAATTCCTGACCGGACACCTCGTAGAGCTCGCGCCGCGTCTTCCGGTATCCGCTCTCCCATCGCTTCACGAGGCTGCGAATCTCGCTTCCCGCCATCTCCGCCGGCCAGACCTTCTCTTTTTCCATATAATAACCGCGGCTTAAGCTGCAGGCTGCCTCGATAATCGCGTCCGCCACATGGGCCAGACTGCCCGTCACCGTGCTGATTCCCGCCATACAACGGTTTTTCTGTACGATAGCTGTCCCATACTCATGCAGCAGCTGGATTTTCTGCAGTTCCGTCCGGTCACGCTCCAGATTCCCCACAATCACGTACGTAAGCCTGTCGTATTCGAATCCCACCACATGGTGAACCTCCGGATTCTCCGGAAGGATGAATTCCTCCAGCACCTCTTTTTTCCACACGGCCACGGCAAACAGCCCCTCATCACGCCACCGGATATTGCATGCCTTAAGTTTCTTTACATCCTCTTCCCCCAGAGTCCTTCCCTCCCGCAGAATATCGCCGATAATGGAATGCTGGCGGCCGGTACTCTCCGTCTCTGCCCCGCCTCTGGATACCTCCTGCTTAGTCACCCGTTTTTTTAACCGTTCCAGAACCTCCTTAAACGACTGATTGTTCATCTCCGTCTTAAGCAGGTAGTCGTCTCCGCCCTGCCGTATAGCCTCCCTGGCCAGATCGAATTCGGCAAAGGCGGTCAAAAGGACCACAACCGTCTCCGGCGAGATCTCCTTAATCCGCTTTAAAAGCTCAAGACCTCCCATAACCGGCATCTTGATATCCGTAAAAACCACGTCCGGTTCATTTTCCTGAAACAGAGCGAGTGCCTGCTCTCCGTTATGGGCGCAGCCGGTCAGCTGGCACTCCGGGTTCTGCCCGATACAGAACTGAAGCCACTCGCATATCATTCTCTCGTCATCTACTATCAGTATTTTCATATTTTACCCCTTGCATCTCCTTAAGCACCACGGGAAACTTCATGGTAACCGAGGTGCCGATTCCCGGCTCGCTTTCCACCGTAAGCCCGTACTCTTCTCCAAAATTAATCTTGATCCGGTTTAATACATTGAGAATGCCGATGGATCTTCCGGACTGGTATTCCCGTTCTCCAAACTGCGCCGTCATCCGGGCAAGCTCCTTCTCGTCAAGCCCCACGCCGTCGTCGGAGACGGTGATCAGCAGGGCTCCCTCCGACACAACGGATTCCACGATAATAAGCCCCGCCTCCTCCTTTGCCTCGATTCCATGGAAGATGGCATTCTCTACAATCGGCTGTATAATCAGCGCAGGAACGAGGCACTGCTCCGTCTCCGCCCCCATCTCGCACTCATAATGGACCTTGTCCCCATACCGGATCTGCTGCAGCGTCAGGTATTTTTCCGTGCTCTCAAACTCCTCCTTCAGGGTGATGAAATCCGTGTCCACAGACAGCGTCTTCTTCAGAAGATCGGTAAAGGCCGCCATCATCAGAACTGCCTGGTCATTCTTTTTCAATTCGATCATGCACTGAATCGAAAACAGCGTATTATAGAGGAAATGCGGATTGATCTGCGCTCTTAAGAAATCCATCTCCGACTTGCGCTTCTGCATCTCATTGTCCCGAATGTCCTCCAAAAGCTTCTTAATCTCAGCTGCCATCTCGTTAAAGCTGTCCTTCAGCTGATTAACCTCCTCGTATCCCCGGATGTCGCTGATCACGTCAAAATCTCCCTGCTTCACCCGGTCCATCAGGCGGCAGAGCTTCAGAATCGGCTTCGATATCCGTTCCGACATATAACAGGCCGCTCCCGTTCCGGCCAGGAGACAGCCGCTTACAATCACCAGGAGAAGCACCAGCGCCTGGTTTAAAGGCTGCAGTATAACGGCGCACGGCATCTCTTCCACAATCGTCCAGCCGGTCTGGGGATCATAGTAGTTGGACAGCAGATAGTCCTGTCCCAGCTTTTTGATAATGTGGTACTCATTCTCCCCGTAAAGCCGTCTGAAATTATCAACTCCGATAAAGTTCTTTCCAAGCAGGGATTTCTCCCGGCTGGAGACAATGTTGCCCTTCTTATCGAAAATATAGAGGTTGCTCCGGTCTTCGGCCGTTCCGTATAAGTCTTCCAGATATTTTTCATCCACATTGACGAGAATCGTTCCCGTTTCCCCGCCGTCCGTTCCGGCCACCCGGCGAAAGGCTGCGAATACGTACCGCTCTTCCCTGCTCGATAAATCAAACTTCTCCCGGAAGCTGCTGATAAACACGATATCATTTTCCGCGTCGTAGCTACGCTTATACCAGAGCTGGCTCTCCAGCCCGTCAAAATCGTAGTTGTCCCGCCCCCTGGAGGCGTAACGGAATCCATTATCTCCCAGGATCACCACGTCGTAGGCCACCCCCACATCGTGAAATACCCTGTCGTAATTCTCCTTCACCCCGTCTAAGTAGCGTCCGGCCTGCTCCATCTCTTCCTCTGAGAGGCCGTTCTCATTTAAGCATCTCTGCACCTCTTCATCATACCGGTATAGATTGGATATGGTAATGGTACTGTTTTTTATGGTGTTGGAACGCTCTGAAATCTGTTTTAATACATCCAGACGGCTCTGGCCGATCTGATCCATCATCAGCCGTTTTACTCCCAGAAACAGAAAGCTGATAATCAGGATGGACAGGACGGCAAAAGTAACGCCGTATCCTAAATACAACTGAGTCTTCAGTTTCCCGGACGCCTGTTTGAATTTCTCCCAATACTTTTTTATCTCGCTCACCCGCTCATTCTTTTAACTTTTCTTTGATGTAATCGTCGCAGCTGTGGGATACCTCCCCCTTGCTCCAGAGTCCGGCAAGGCCGATCTGGCCGGAGCCGAACACGGGCTCCTTAGCCCCGTCGATTTCCGGATTGACGTAATTGATAAACCACTGTTCCAGCTCGTAATTCATCGTTCTTCCGATCTCCTCATCCTTCTCGTTCCCCGCCAGAAGCAGGTTTCTCCGCTCTCCCGGATCTTCCTGCAGATCGTACAGCTCATTGGGGCCGTAAGGATACCGTTTTATAAACTTATATCTGGTCCCGCGGATCATACGGTTGGGACCGTACTCATCCATCACCACAATGGATTCTCCCTGATGAAATTCCTGCCCCAGCAGCGCCGGAAGGAAGCTTTTTCCCGGAAGCTTCTCCCCACGATCCGTTCCCTCGATACCAACATAGTCGAGCAGTGTCGGCATAAAGTCATATGCGGACAAGAGCGAGGAATTCACCATCCCCGGCTCGATCACCCCTGGCTGGCTCATAATCATCGGAACCTTAACGGAAGATTCGTACATATTGATTGGGAAGGTACCGTTTCCCTTTCCCCAGAAGCCGTGATGGCCGCAGCTGAACCCATTATCGCTGCCAAAGATCACCAGGGTCTCTTCCCGGATCCCCAGTTTGTCAAGCTGCTCCAGGATTCGTCCAATATTATAGTCCATGGCGGTAGCAGCGGCATAATATCCGATCTGATTCGCCCTCAAGTCCTGTAAGACTTCCTTCGTCAGATAAATACTGTCGGGATGCTCTTTCTCCATGGGACAGGACAAAAAACGGCAATTCTCATATAAATCGGTGTATTCTTTCGGATGGTTGTTAAGCCAGGGCGCGTGAGGCGCCGTATAGCCCACGTGAAGATAGAAAGGCTGCTTTCCCGCATGCTCTTTCAGAAAAGAAATGGCGTCATCCGTGATGACATCCGTGACATAACCAGGTTCATAGACCAGACGGCCCTCTCTGTAAAAAGGAGCACCATAATAAGGGCCTCCGCCAGATTTGTGCGCAAACCAGTGTGTAAAACTCTTTTGAGGTACAGAACTCTTCCCCAGATGCCATTTGCCGGACAGGCCGCACACGTATCCTTCCTGTGCCAGGATATCGGTATAGGCAGTCTGACCTGCAAGATATTCTATATCCTCCTGCTTTTTATTATCGTCGCGAATCCAGTCGTGAACGCCGTGCTGAGACGGAATTCTCCCCGTCAGAAGTGACGCCCGCGCCGGAGAGCATACCGGCGATGCGCAGAAGAAGTTCTCGAAACGCATGCCTTCCGCTGCCAGCTTATCCAGGTTCGGTGTGATAATCTCCTCATTGCCGGAGCAGCCCATGGCCCATGCTCCCTGATCGTCAGATAATAAAAAAACAATATTTGGTTTTTTTGTACTCATTTTTGTTCTCCTTACTATTACTTGTGGTAATAGCTGCGGCAAGTCGAACATTTATCTTTAGTATAGCGAATTGTTTTTTAAATGTAAAGCAAAACAGGAGCAGAAAAATCGCTGTCAGCCATTTTTCTGCTCCCATCCCTGTTATTCTCTTATTTAAAATACTTCACACCGGATTCGAATATCTTCAAATCCTGCTCCCCATAAATATTCATGGCAACTGCCTCGCCCCGTCTCTCGGAGTGAGCCATCTTGCCCAAAATTCTGCCATCCGGGCTTGTGATGCCCTCGATCGCCATATAGGAACCGTTCGGGTTCCAGAACTCGTCCATCGTCGGATTCCCGTTCTCGTCCACGTACTGCGTCGCTACCTGGCCGTTCTCGAACAGCTTTTTAATCCAATCATCATTGGCCACAAAACGGCCCTCGCCGTGAGATGCCGGATTGCAGTATACGCCGCCAAGCTCGGCTCCCTGTAACCACGGAGACTTGTTCGTCACTACTTTCGTATAAACCATCTTGGAAATGTGGCGTCCGATAGTGTTCATAGCCAGAGTCGGAGAATCATTTCTCTGCGCCGTGATGGTTCCTTCCGGCACGAGACCCAGCTTGATCAGCGCCTGGAAGCCGTTGCAGATGCCCAGCATCAGGCCGTCGCGCTCATTTAACAGCTTTTCGATCTCTTCCCTGATCACCGCGTTGCGGAATACGGTTGCGAAGAATTTCGCGGACCCCTCCGGCTCGTCGCCAGCGGAGAAGCCGCCCGGGAACATGACGATCTGGGCTTTTGCGATCTCTTCTCTGTACGCTTCCACGGACTCTCTGATGTCATCGGCACTCATATTCTTAAATACCTTTGTCACCACATTTGCACCGGCCCGCTCAAATGCCTTCCGGCTGTCGTACTCGCAGTTGGTACCCGGGAATACCGGAATAAATACGTTCGGTTTTGCAACCTTATTCCTGCAGACATAGATGTCCTTTGTATCGTAGAGCGCTTCCGTCACAGGCGTATCTGCAACACCCGATCTGGTCGGGAACACATTTTCCAGAGTCTCTGTCCATGCGTTCAGCGCCTCGTCCATGGTGATGGCCGTGCTGCCGTATTCCAGGACTCCGCGGTCCGTCACTTCGCCGATGACTGTGTAGGAGATAGACAGCTCACTTACCTTTCCGTCCGGAACCTCGCAGACGATGGAGCCCCAGTCCGGAGCGAAGAAATCTCTTGGGTCCACATTGTGCTCGATCTTAACGCCCAGCTTATTGCCGAACGCCATCTTTGCCACGGATTCAGCCAAACCATGGCCTTCCACCGCATACGCGGAAATGACTCTGCCCGCAGTAATCTCATGATAAAGCTTCTCATACCCATCCATGAGCTGCTCATAAACAGGTAAATCATACTGGTCTTTCTCTATATGGAACACAACAATCTTACTGCCTGCCTTCTTAAACTCCGGAGTGATGATGTGCTTCTGATCGGCAATATCCACAGCAAAGGATACCAGTGTCGGCGGAACGTCAATCTCATTGAAGGTTCCGGACATGCTGTCCTTTCCGCCGATGGATGGAAGTCCGAAGCCCAGCTGAGCCTCGTATGCTCCAAGCAGAGCGGAGAACGGCTGGCTCCAGCGGGAGGCCTCCTCCGTCATCCGGCGGAAGTACTCCTGGAAGGTAAAACGGATCTTCTTATAGTCACCGCCTGCGGCCACGATCTTGGCTACAGAGGAAACAACTGCATAAACAGCGCCGTGATACGGGCTCCAGCTGGATAAATACGGATCAAAGCCGTAGCTCATCATCGTCACCGTATCTGTCTTTCCGGAAAGTACCGGAAGCTTCGCCACCATTACTTGCGTCTCTGTCAGCTGGTATTTACCGCCGTAAGGCATGAACACGCTGCCCGCACCGATGGAACCGTCGAACATCTCTACCAGCCCCTTCTGAGAGCAGACATTTAAATCGGAAAGCACATTCATCCACTCACCCCGGACGTCAGAAATCTCCTTCCTGTCAAACGCTCTGCCTTCCTTTCCTTCCGCCAAACCGGAGTGGGAAGCGCTTACCCTGTTCGGGACTTTCACAACGACGGAAGCCTCCTGATGAGCTCCGTTCGTATCCAGGAATGCGCGGCTGATATCCACGATATTTCTGCCTCTCCAGTTCATCACCAGACGCGGCTCCCCGGTCACCACGGCAACCTCGATGGCCTCTAAGTTCTCCTCCGCAGCGTAGGCTAAAAACTGTTTTACGTCCTTCGGATCGATGACGACAGCCATACGCTCCTGGCTCTCGGAGATGGCGATCTCTGTTCCATCCAGACCGGCATACTTCTTCGGAACCTTGTCTAAATCAATCTGTAAGCCGTCAGCCAGCTCGCCGATGGCAACGGATACTCCGCCTGCGCCGAAATCGTTGCATTTCTTAATAATGCTGCTGACTTCCGCACGGCGGAACAGTCTCTGAATCTTTCGCTCTGTAGGCGCATTTCCCTTCTGAACCTCAGCGCCGCAGGTCTCGATGGACGCCTCCGTATGTACCTTGGAGGAACCGGTAGCGCCGCCGCAGCCGTCACGTCCGGTACGTCCGCCCAGTAAAATGATGATATCGCCCGGATCAGATGTCTCGCGGATAACATTTTTACGTGGAGCTGCGCCCATGACGGCGCCAATCTCCATGCGCTTTGCCACGTAGTTGGGATGGTAAATTTCTTTTACATATCCGGTGGCAAGACCGATCTGGTTGCCGTAGGAGCTGTATCCGCTGGCCGCCCCGGTCACGATCTTCCTCTGAGGAAGCTTGCCCTTTAACGTCTCATTTAACGGTTTTGTCGGATCGGCGGCCCCCGTCACACGCATAGCCTGGTATACATACGTACGCCCGGACAGCGGATCACGGATAGCTCCGCCAAGACAGGTGGCAGCGCCGCCGAACGGCTCGATCTCCGTCGGATGGTTGTGTGTCTCATTCTTGAAATTGACGAGCCACTCCTCCTCTTTTCCATCGATTTCCACAGGCACCACGATGCTGCAGGCGTTGATCTCGTCGGATACTTCCAGATCATCCAGTTTGCCCTCCATGCGCAGCTTCTTCATGGCCATCAGCGCCAGGTCCATCAGACAGACGAACTTGCCGCTCTTTCCCTTTAACACCACCTCACGGTCGGCTAAGTACTTCTGGTACGTCGTTTCGATCGGAACCCGGTAATCGCCCTCTGTAAATGTCACATCCTTCAGTTCCGTCTGGAATGTGGTATGGCGGCAGTGATCGGACCAGTACGTATCCAGGACGCGGATCTCCGTCATGGACGGGTCTCTCTTCTCCTCGTCCCTGAAATAGTTCTGAATATGCTTAAAATCCTTAAATGTCATGGCAAGGTTCAGGGAATCGTACAACTCCTTTAACACGCCCTCTTCAAAGTTCTGGAACCCGTCGAATATGATAACGTCGGCCGGAGTCTCAAACACGGTTAAAAGCGTCTCCGGCTTTGTCTCATCCGTTTCTCTGGAATCCACCGGATTGATGCAGAAGGACTTGATATCCGCGGCTTCCGCCTCTGTCACGGTTCCGGAAATCACATAGGTGGTAGCCGATTTGATCACCGGCTCCTCGTCTTCCTTCAAAAGCTTCACACACTGCTCCGCAGAATCGGCCCTCTGATCGAACTGGCCCGGCAGGTACTCCACTGCAAACACCACGTCATTGTCATTTCTCGGAAATGTCTCCTCGTAGACCTCGTCCACCGGCGGCTCGGAAAAAATTGTCTCAAGCGCTGTCGTATAAGTCTCATCGGATAAATTCTCGATGTCATAGCGAATCAGAACACGTACATCCGTCACGGTTTCTATCCCAAGATAGCTGGCAATCTCCTCCTTAAGCTCATGGGCCTTTACGGCATAGGCCGGTTTCTTCTCTACATACACTCTTCTTACGCTCATAATTTCCTCCTTGGAAAATATCATTAAGTTCCAATCTTTATGTTTCATCGGGACACACTGCACCCTTTACTTCTCGTTGATATAATAATACCACAAAATATATCAATTAGAAAAATTAATATATCTTATGGTATTAATTATCATATCTTATATTTATTTATACAACATTTTATACAGCCTGCAGAAGAAAAGAAATCAGCCAGGTGATCGCCCACTGCAGCACCAGGCTCGCTGCCCACAGAATGACCATCCCTTTTATACTGGTTCCTCCGGCTTTCTGAAGAGAATCCATGAGTGCATCCTTCTGGATGGCACGCCTTCCGCGGCATCCCTGTTCATCGAGAATGGCGTTTATGTGGCGGCTGTAGAGCCAGTCCCCCAGCAGCCCGAACACGATCATGGATAAGACAAACAGACCGGCCGCCGCACTCATGAACACCAGCGCGTTGTCCGCCGTCAGCATCGTGTTCTCCAGGACGGACAACACCATCGTATAAATCACATTAAAGCCCATAATAGCCGCCGCTGCCTTCCACATTTTGCGGTAGGCAAACCATAACGCGGTAAACAGCGCCGCACACCAGTTAAAGCTCCAGCCTTTCTCATGAACCCGCTCGAACTTTCTCAGATAAACGGCGCTCTTTTTTCCGACACACGTCATGATATCTGAGACGAGATACTCACCGATCCTTACGTCGGTCATGCGTTCCCCATTCACTTCTGTCTTCACCTCTCCTTACGTCCGCCGCATCACTCAAACGGCATTTTCCATAATCTGTTTTATTATAGCATGCTTTAGTGGAAATGGTTTACTTTTTTTACATTTGAAGTTGCCCGACAATCATAGTATAATATAGAAACAGGAAAGGCTGAAAATCTGCAACCAGAATTTAGAAAACAGAAAACAAAATCGCTTAACCACAGAAAGGCATAACCGCTCATGACTGCTCAGAATAAAATGCTCTCTCAGAACACCGCAGAAAACATCCGCTCAATGATCACAATCGAAAAACGTTTCGCCCCGGGGGACCGGCTCCCCAACGAACAGGATCTGGCGGACGAGCTTCATGTCAGCAGGACCACCCTGCGTGAAGCCGTAAAGATTCTGGCCGCGTACCGCGTTCTGGAGATCCGCCGGGGGATCGGCACCTTTGTCACGGAGGAAGCATTAAATGAAACACAGGATTTTGAACAGCTGGCCGATGTGAAAGCCAATGCAAAGGACTTGTATGAGATGCGGCTCATCTTCGAACCGGAAGCCGCCGCCCTTGCCGCCCTGCGCGGAACAGAAGGCGAGATCAGACGGATCCTGGAGATCGGGGAACATATCGAACAGGAGATTCTCTCAAACCGGGACCGGACTGACGATGAACACGCATTTCACCGCGCAATCGCCCAGGCCACACATAATGAATTTATGAATAAGCTGATGCCTGTCCTCTATCAGGCCATCTCAAAGGGCGTCGTCCTGTCCGAAAAAAATGAGCAGGTAAAAAATCACACCATGGAGGACCACCGCATGATCATGGAATTTCTGGAACAGAGAAATCCGGAAGGCGCCAGAAGTGCAATGAAAATCCACATACTTCACGCAATAAAAGAATTGAATATAGAGTAAAAAGAAAAATCAGATATCTGCGCATCTATCCGCCGGACATCTGATTTTTTAAATTGATAGTAGCATTCAGTCATACTATGTCTTATTGACATCATATATCTTTCGATCTATAATCACATTAACCCCTGCATTTATGCAGGAGACCCGCAGCTATATCTCATATCAATCACTCAAGACAAAAGGAGGAAAACCATGATGGAACTCATCGACTTAACCACCTGGGACCGTGCTCTTCACTACCAGATTTTCCGAAACAGCGCCCAGCCGCAATACTGTGTCAGTTTTGAACTGGATATCACCAATTTTCTCACCGCAATCCGGGAAAAGGGGTATTCCTTTACCTTTTCCTTCGTCTACGCCGTTGCGGACTGTGCCAACCGAATCAAAGAATTCCGCTGCCGCTTTATGGACGGCCAGCCAGTTATATTTGACCGGATCCACACGTCCTTCACGTATCTGAATCCGGATACGGAGCTTTTTAAGGTTGTAAATGTCGGGATGAAAGATACCCTGGAGGAATACGTCGCCCTGGCGAAGCGCACGGAGCAGAATCAGAAGGAATATTTCACCGGCCCCATGGGGAATGATATCTTCCAGTTCTCCGCATTTCCATGGGTATCCTTTACCCACATTTCCCACACCGATTCCGGCAGCAGGGACAATGCCACACCGCTGTTCGACTGGGGAAGGTATTTCGAACGGGACGGAAGGACACTGCTTCCTTTCTCGGTACAGGTGCACCACTCCTTTGTGGATGGCGTTCACATCGGTAAGCTGGCAAAGCTTCTGCAGAACTACCTGGACTGTTTTTGTTCCACGTCTGTGTAATACAGATGCCTTGGCAGCCCATCTACCATGATCGGCGTCAGCTCCGCCTGAATGAGCGGCTTGATATAGCTTACGAACTCCTCGGTCACGTAGTCGCCTGCCTCATTAATCCACTCCCTCGGCACCTTTTTCTCCACATTTGCCACCTTATGGACGTCGTAGATATCGGTCACACAGATATACGGGTCGTCTGAGACGCGCTTTAAGATAATCATCTTGCCTGTCTCCCCTTCGAACGCCGCTTTGACGGCTGCGCCGCCCACCTGGAACGCCTCGGTAATATCAACCCGTGACACGATATGGGAGGCGCAGCGCTGGAGGGAGTTAAACTCGATGGCCCTCGTCTTGCATCCGACTTCCCGTGAAATCTTCTCGGCAAGATAACGTGCGGTCCCGGTCAGCTGCCTGTGGCCAAAGGCATCCACGTAATCGATGGTGTCGGTCAGCTCACAGACGTAGCGTCCATCCGCCATCTTCACACCCTCTGAAATCGCAACTACCACGGATTTTTTCCGCTTGTGCAGCTCTTCCACCTTTTTCATGAAGTTCTCCACATCAAAGGGAATCTCAGGTAGAAAGATCATATCCGGCCCCTCGCAGTCCTCACACTTGGCAAGGGCGGCCGCGCCCGTGAGCCAGCCGGCGTTGCGGCCCATGATTTCCAAAAGCGTCACGTTCTGCTGGTCATATACCAGGCCGTCACGGATTACCTCCTTCGTGATAGAGCCTATGTATTTTGCGGCGCTGCCATATCCCGGCGTATGGTCCGTCGCGGCTAAATCATTGTCAATGGTCTTCGGCACGCCCATAAACCGGATCCTGCTGCCGTTTAAGATGGAGTAATCAGAGAGTTTTTTTATCGTATCCATGGAGTCATTGCCGCCGATATAGAAGAAGTATTCCACCTCCAGTTTATCCAGAATGGAAAAGATCTTTTTATAGATCTCCTGGTCTTCACAGATCTCCGGCAGTTTGTAACGGCAGGAGCCTAAATAGGCGGAGGGAGTTCTCTTTAACAGTTCAATATCCAGATCATTTTTGATGTGTTGCGACAGATCCACGTACCGTTCTTCCAGCAGTCCCTGAATGCCGTGCAGCATCCCGAACACCTTTTTCGCTCCCCTGTCCTTTGCTGTCTTATAGACGCCTGCAAGACTGGAATTAATGACCGCTGTGGGTCCGCCTGACTGGCCGACAATTACATTTCCTCTTACTTCTTTCATCTCCGCAATCCTCCATGACCATGATTATTTTTTGTTTTTGTAAGTACTTACAATTCCTACGCTCCTATCATAATATAGAGAAATTGTAAAAGTCAACTGTAGATATTTTATTCACAAATTTTCATTGTTTTACAATGAATACAAGCCATTTTTCGACCTCATGCAAAGAAAAAAGCAGGGCGTTTTACGCGCTCTGCTCTTCCACTGCGGTCACATTCGACTCCAGCATTTCTTTCAATTCTTCCATTCCGATTCCCTGTTCTGTGAGCAGGCCGCGGATTGTTTTAAACTCCTCCAGTTCGATCTGTTCATTTAATGCTTTTTCCTTTTCTTTTAAGGTAACGAGGCAGTTCTCATACTGTTTGATGCTCTCTCTTACCTCATTTAACTGATCCTGTAATTTTTCCACCGGTGATTTTCTTACGCCTCTCGCCATATTGAAAACGCTCCTTTTCTTTCCTGTTATAGGTTGTATCATTCTTTTTTAGTATATGTAAAAAAGTGGGAACTTATTCCATAAATAACAAATATCCATTACTTCTCCGTTCCAATATGATATAATGAAAAAACAAACGAAAAAGGAGATCTCTATGGAAAAAATACGATCCATAAGAACTGTGCTGGCGTTCAGTCTTGTTTTTCTGTTAGCCGGATGTTCCGGGAAACAGGACGGCGCCATGACAATTCAGAAGGCTGAGCTGACGGAAAAGGAACAGCAGACTGTCGCCTTGATTGAGACCGGACGCAGTGTAAAATTATATGATTATAAAACGGAACCCGGGATTTCTTCTCTTCTCTTTTCCGTCGAAACGCTGAACGAACAGGGGCAGTGGGAAACCGTCGCTTCCTCGGTTTTCAGCCAGTCCGGGCAGGAAGATGACCGCGTCGCCATTCTGTTTTCCGATGACTCCATTACCTTTTCCTGCGGGGAGGGCCGGTACGAAGTCATGCTCGGTTCCAACCATTATAAAAATACTGCGGATTCCTGGCTGACAGAGACTTCCCCCATCCGGACAGATGAAAAAATCCCCCTCGGTATCGTGGCATACACCGACTCCGATTCCGTCATCTTTCCAAATACAGACGACTATGAGGAACCGGAAAAGCTGGCTGGCAGACAGTATAAAGAAGTCAAAGCCGTCACCCTCCAGTTCTCCGGTAAGACACTCCCCGGAACCGAAAAAGAAAGGAATACACCATGAATATGAAAAAAACAGCATTTAAAACCCTCGCGCTGATCTTTACCGTGCTGACCCTTTTGGGCTCTCTCTACGTCCTGCTGCAGAGAGGCCAGGTAAGCCCCGGATATGCGGTGATTCCCATGCTGTTTGCAATACTCTTTATCCAATTGTCTCATTCCGTGCCCCGGTAAACGTACAGAGTGCCGCTACCTCTTACAGAGATGCGTGGTGTCGTTCACCTCCAGCAGCATATAATCCTGGGTGATGGGATTGTAGTTCACGGTAGTAATGCTGGCGTTATCTACTATAATCTCCGCTTCTTCCGGATGGTTTCTCATTAAATAGGCGACAATATAAGCCATGGTCGCACCGTGGGACACGACCGCGATGTCTTCCCGGCCGTTTGTCATCTCCATGACGGCTTCGATGGCCCCTGCTACCCGTTCCATGGCCTCCATCTGGGTTTCACCGCCGGGCGGCGCCACATCCACCGGATTGATGGACCAGCGCTCATACTCTGCCGGATACTGTTCCTTTATCTCGTCCCAGGTCATGCCTTCCCATTTGCCGAATTCCACCTCGATGAGTCCCGGGACCAGATAAGTCTCCACCTGCTGGCGGTCGCCGATCATCCGCGCCGTCTCCACCGCCCGCATCAGCGTGCTGGAAAATATCTTTGTCACCGGCCGGCTGTCCATCCCCTCCGCCACAAGCTTCGCCTGGGCTCTTCCCGTGTCATTTAAGGGTATGTCGTGACTGCCCTGAATCTTTCCCTGGATATTCCAGTCCGTCTGTCCATGGCGTATCAGATATAGTTTCATTCCTCTTCATCCTCCGCAGCCTCGGTAATTTCTATTCCTTCCACTTCTGCCAGTTCTTCCAGATCCGCGTTTTCCGCGTTCATGCTCATGGCATCCATGGCCATCTTCATGATGTCCTTCACTTCATCCACAGACATCTTCATCTTATCCGCCAGCTCTTCCACCGCAGCCTCACGCCCCAGCTCTCTGGCAAGCGCCTGGGATACGGTCTGCAGTACGTTGACTCTGGCAGCCAGTTCCTCTCCGGTCTGCTCCGCGGACTCTTCCTCCTCCACAGCCAGATCAAGCGCTTCCTTCATCCGTGCCGTCAAAAAACCCTCGAAATCACCGTCTCCCGGATTGGTTAAGAATTCCGTCACGGCCATGGTCAGCGCCATGTTCGCCTCGGCGACCAGGTCCGTCAAAAGTACTCCCTTTCCGTCATACGCTTTCGCACAGGTTAAGGCGGCTTCCAGATTCCCCTCGATGAGGCGCTTCTTCGCCCCCTCATTCCCGGCCGCGGCGTCATTTAACAGCTGCGTGTTCTCCTCCTGTGTACAGGGAGTGATCGCTTTCATTTCTTCCAGGTACATCTGATAAAAATCGTCATGCATAAATCTTACTCTCCTTCTGACTGCTAAGTTGTAACGGTTCAGACGGCTCATCTTCTTGACCGATAAACCGGTCAAGAAGCATCGGATATCCATCCGATGTAAAAATCAGTGCAAAAACGGTCTTATAAGCAAGCTTAACGCCCGCCTTTACACTGATTTTTCCGCCGTCTGAACTGTTACACCAAGTTACCATAATCTGGTATTTTTGTCAATTTCCTTTACAAATCCATCGCATTTGTGATAGAATGTCCTTAGATTTATAAGGAGGACTAATAATGGATATTAATTATGAATTGTATAAAGTATTTTACCATGTTGCTGCCACACTGAGCTTCTCCGAAGCGTCGAAACAGCTGTTTATTTCACAGTCGGCGGTCAGCCAGTCCATCAAAGTGCTGGAGAAAAAGCTGAATCAGACGCTCTTCATCCGGAGCACGAAAAAAGTCCAACTTACCCCGGAAGGCGAGATTCTCTTAAAACACGTGGAACCCGCCATCAATTTGATTCAAAAAGGGGAAAATCAGCTTCTGGAGGCCAACACCCTAAACGGCGGCCAGCTGCGCATCGGCGCCAGCGACACCATCTGCCGTTACTATCTGATTCCGTACTTAAACCGCTTCCACAAGGCTTACCCCAATGTTCATATAAAAGTCACCAACCAGACCTCCATCGAGTGTGCCCACTTACTGGAGAACGGACAGGTTGATTTCATCATCACCAACTATCCCAACTCGGGCCTCTCCAATTCACAGAACGTCCGGGTAATCAATGAATTTCACGACGTCTTCGTCGCCAATCAGGAGTATTTCCCGCTGAAGGGCGAGACGGTCAGCCTGCAGAAGCTGCAGACATACCCCATCCTGATGCTGGACAGAAAGAGCACCACCAGCGAATTCCTGCACCATATGTTCCAGCGGGAACAGCTGGACCTGGTTCCGGAGATCGAGTTAAGCAGCAACGATCTGCTGATCGATCTGGCACGAATCGGCCTGGGAATCGCCTTTGTTCCCGATTTCTGCATCCCGGAAAGCGACAAAGACTTATTCATCGTCAAACTCACGGAAAAGATGCCCGCACGTCAGATGATCGTCGCCTATAATGAAAGCCTTCCCGTTTCCCAGGCTTCCAAACAGTTTATGGACATGATGTAAGCGCCCCGGCGGAGCGTCAGTTCACGGCCCCTTTGTCAGTCCCTGCCGTCCGGCCTGCTCTGGCGGCAGGGACTGACAAAGGGGCGGTGAACTGTAACTCGGAAAGTGATTTTCACACACGCTTCGGCAGGGACCGCCCGGTCAGTGCCGGTTGTATGCCATCAGAGAATTCCCCCACATCTCCTCCCGGTAAGGAAAGTCTTCCTTTCGATACTCCTCTTCCCGGAATCCCACCTTTTCGTAGCAGTGCTTCGCGCCTGGATTGCAGTCGAATACCTTGAGCGTCACCCGCTTCATACCGAGCAGCTCCACGGCGTACGTTACGGCCATGGACACCATCTGCTGCCCCACGCCGCGTCCTCTCACCTCCGGTGCCAGGACAATGTATCCCATATGGACGCTGTCCGCCTCATAATCCGCAGCAGCCATCTTAAAGCTTCCGACCGGTTTCCCGTCTTCATCCAGGGCCGTAAAGCCCCATGCACGGGGATCGCGCTCCAGCTCCGCGTAATAGGCGTCCATCTGCCCGTCCGTCAGCGGAAAGGTAAATCCGTCGCGGCACCACATGCGCATCTGCCTCTCATCGGAGAACCATTTCATTACTTCCCTGCCGTCTTCCCTCTTGCAGGGCCGAAGTCTCAGTTTCATCATAGCTTTTGTCTCTCCCTTTCTTCCCAGAATTCTGTCACAATCCCGGACACGCTGTTTAAGTTCACGGCGTAATAGCCATCCCATTCCCTGGGGAACAGGGCCTGATAGTCCGGTTTTAAAAATCGGTCGTCCAGCAGGGCGATCACGCCCTCATCCGACACGGTTCGGATCACCCGCCCGGCCGCCTGCATCACCTTGTTCATACCGGGATACTGATACGCGTAGTCGAAGCCCTTCTGCTCCTTCTCATCGAAATATCCCTTAAGGATCTCCTGCTCCGTGCACACCATGGGAAGCCCTGTCCCCACGATAATCGCCCCGATGAGCCGTCCTTCCTTTAAATCGATCCCCTCCGAAAACACGCCGCCCATCACACACAGACCCACGAAGGAATCCTCCCTGTCCTCCTGAAACTCCTCCAGAAAAACCTCCCGCTCCTGTTCTGTCATGTGGGACGACTGGGCGAGCCATGCGAACTCCTTCCCACTCTCATCCATCCCGGCAAGCAGTTGTTCCACCTCCCGCATATATTGATAGGATGGCAGAAATACCATATAGTTACCCGCATGGGCCGAGACAATCCTCCGGATATACTCGACGATCTTCTTGAATTCCCGCTCATTTCTTCTCGTGTAGCGGCTGCTGACGTCATTTGCCGCCAGCAGGAGCCGTTTGTCCCGGTCGAAGGGGGATTCCGCGTACACGGCGTACTCCTCCTGATTCCCGCTCAGCAACTCCTTGTAATACTGGACAGGCAGCAATGTGGCAGAGAAAAACACGGTGCTGTTGCCCTTATCCAGGCACTCTTTCAAGTTTTTCGCCGGATTCATATTGAAAAGCCGGAGCATGAAGCGTCCGTCCGATAAAAATTCCGTATAGATCCGGTAATTCTCATCCACCCGGTCATAGGTGTTCAGCAGATCCCGTAGCGCAAAGTAAAAATCCAGCACCAGATCGCGGTCCTCAAATTCCGGAAAGCTGTCCATGAATTTCTCCATCTCACCGAACAGCGACATGACGGCAGTCATAAACAGTTTGATATCCGTCAGGATCGTGTAGCCCTCGCATTCCCGCTTCATCTCCAGCAGCTGCTTGTTGCACCGGTCTAAAAGCCCGGCCAGCTTCTGGTCCTTCGGTTTCACGATCTTTTTAATAAGAAGAAAGTCCTCCTTATACACCACCGCGCTGTACATCTCCCTCGCCCTGGGCACGAGATTGTGCGCCTCATCCACAAGGAACAGATAGTCTCCCGATATTCCCTCGGAAAAATACCGTTTCAGCCTGATATTGGGGTCAAATACATAGTTGTAGTCGCAGATGATACCGTCGACCCAGTTGCTGATATCGAGGCAGAATTCGAAGGGACATACCCGATGCTGCTCCGCATACTTTAAGACCGTCTCCCTGGTGATCCCCGCTTCCTGGTGAATCACGTCAAACACCGCATCCCCCACCCGGTCGAAATGGCCTTTGGCATAGGGACAGGCGTCCGGATTGCACTCCGGCTTCTCCAGGAAGCAGAGCTTCTCCTTTGCCGTAATCGTGACCGTGCTGAAGTACAGGCCGCCTTTCCGCAGAATCTCATACGTCTCCTCCGCCACTCCGCGCGTGATGGTCTTCGCCGTCAGATAAAACAGCTTGTCCCCAAGGCCCTCGCCGATGGCTTTTAACGCCGGATAGACGGTGGACAGCGTCTTTCCAATTCCGGTGGGCGCCTGAATAAACAGATTCTTCTTACGCGCAATGCTGCGGTAGACCGATACTGCCAGCTCCTTCTGCCCCTTCCGGTAGGGATAAGGAAATTCCAGCTCCTTAATGGACTCATCCCGCCGCAGGCCGTGGTGGTATAAGTAATCGGCCCACTTCACGTACTCGTGGATCAGTCCGGCAAACCAGTTTTCCAGCTCCTCAAAGCTTTTCTCCGACTGGAAACGCTTGATCTCTTCCGTCTCGATATTACAGTAGGTCAGCTGCATTACGGCCCCGGTCAGCTGATGATCGAAGCAGTAGAAATAGCCGTAGCACATGGCCTGAGCCATGTGGACCTCGATGGGTTCGTTCAGATAATAGAGATCCATGTAGACGCCCTTGATCTCGTCGATGGTGACGCCCGATGGCGCCTCTATAATGCCGTCGGCCCGGCCCTCCACCAGGATCTCAAACTGCTCTTCCTCCACCAGATGCTTTAATACAACCTCCGCGTGGTAATCCGCCCCCATGCGCCGCTGGATCTTCCGGTGTATCCGGCTTCCCTCCTGCATGGCCGTCTTCTCTGCCCCTGCTGTCCGCCTGTTGTCCAGGTCACCGGAACGCATCACGAATTCCACCAGGTTGCGGACCGATATTTTAATTACTTTCTTTTCCCCGTCAGCCATTCCGGTACCCTCCTTTCCTGAACGAAGTTCTTAAACCAGCCTGTGACAGCCATCATAACCACTGCCGCTGCTGCCAGCCCCACCCCGCATCGCGGCCGGCAGACAGAAAAAGGGAACTGTGTCCCCATGGATCACAATTCCCTTTCCTGTCGCTTGTCGAGTGTCCTGCTGCTTATGCCGCATGAATCCTGCTCGGTGCTTTTTCCAATAAGTATGTTTCGAATTCTACATTCTCTCCGTTGAACTCCACGGTAAGAGCCTTCGTTAAATCAAGGCTCAACACACCTAATATAGACTTTGCGTCGATGGTCACTCTATTGTAATATACGTCTATATCGAAATCACATTTTGTAGCAGCAGCAACAAACTCTTTTGCTTCGGCAACGCCTGGTAACATAATCTTATACTGTTTCATAATCATGACTCCTTCTCAAAATAAACAGTTAAAAAGTTGTTGAAACATTTATATCACTTCTGACGCAATTTGTCAAATTACGTTTCATGAATAGAAATGTCACCTTTTCTTGTGCATTTTGCTTTGTTTGAAGGATGTCTGTGATTTACCACTATGCACTTTTGCAATCACCAAATACTAATGTCGGGAATGATTCTCATTTATAACTTTGTACGTCATCTATTTTTACAGAAATACCCTATTATTTTCATATAAAACGACCAGAGGGTTCGTGCCTTCCCGCACAACTGTCCGCATTACAGGGACATGCCGGTAAAAAACGCTCCTCTACCTGTTTTGATCCAGGATCGCCTGCTTCACCGATTCGAAGGGGACAGGCGCATAACCAATCCGCTCCACACAGGCGCAGAAGCTTCTGGCGGATACGTCCTGGTACATGGGATTCCCATGTACATGACCGAAGATATTGGCATAAGGGCTGTTGATATTCACATACACAGGCTCATGGGACAGGATGTAAAAATCCTCCAGCACGGCAGGCAGAAAATACACCTCATCGAAGCCAAAGTCCAGCCAGTCCCTGGTCGTGAACATCCGGTCATGATTACCTGCTATTAGTATCTTTCTCCCGTTCAGGCGGTTAGCAATCTCCTTAATCTCTTCCCTGCTTAAGTAGCAGGCAAAATCCCCAAGATGGTACACCGTGTCCTCCGCTCCGGCCACACGGTTCCAGTTCTCGATCATCTGTTCATTCATTTCTCTTCCGTCCTGAAAGGGTCTTCCCTCATATCTGAGGATGGCCCCCGAATCACCAAAGTGTGTGTCAGAAATCAGATAGATATCTCCCATAATTCCTCCCGGCTGTTTTTTGCAAATACGAATTCGTTTAGTATATCATATTCCCCAGGGGATTAACAGCAACCGATTCCGGGCACTTCACAGTCTCAAAAAGCCCACGGGTGATGTTCCGGCAGGCACTCGTCACAGAGCAGCTCTCCGTTCACCGTCGCTCCGTTCGACAATCCCCGGATCGGATCAGGCTTCTCCCGGTCCGTGGTCCAGCCATGACACTTCGCGCACTGGCCGCAGTTCATCGTCAGCGGATCCAGATAAATCGTGCTGGTTGACTGCCATTCCGCCTTATGCTGATCATCCAGCACAATCTCCTGCTCCGGCAGTTTGCCCCATGCCAGCTTCCAGAACTTCTCTTTCCCCTTGTGGTCGCTGACCTCTTCTTCATCCACTTCAACCAGATAACTGATCTTGTATAGTATCGCTTTTTTCATATAGGCACCTCATCATAAAGTGGTCTTCAGCCCGAACATATATTCTTTTTAAAATTATAACACATCCGGTATTCAAAGGGAAGCATAAAGAATGCGTATGCCGCTCTTACTCCGCAAAAAAGAAAAGCCGGAACTCCTTACTGATCAAGGACTTTCCAGCTTTTTCTTATCCGTTCACGCTTTTTACTGAGCAGGGGAAGAGGGGCTCGAACCCCCATTTACGGTTTTGGAGACCGTTGCTCTACCATTGAACTATTCCCCTATGGCTTGTTTCATTCATGTTTCATCTGAACACTATGAGAGTATAGCATACCTGTTTTTAAATTGCAACAGTTTTTTATAAAAAATACAAAAATTCGAAAGTTTATCCAGACACGGGGGATTGCCTACCGGCAATCCCCCGTGTTAAGGCTGAATCTCAAGGCTTATTTATCCAGCTGAAATCTGGAGACATAGTCCTTCAGCAGCTGCGCCTGACTCGACAATTCCTCGCTGGCCGCTGCGCTCTCCTCCGCCGTCGCCGAGTTGGTCTGCACCACAGAGGCAATCTGCGTGATGTTCCTGGTAATCTCGGTAATGGAGCGGGACTGTTCCGCCGATGCCTTCGATATCCGGTCGACCGTATCGGTCATCTTCACGGATTCCTGGGCCACGGTTTCCAGCGCCTGGGCCGCTGTGTCGGCGATCCCTGCCCCGTGCTTCACGGATCTGACCGACTTTTCGACCAGTTCCGCAGTGCTCTTCGACGCCTCGGCGCTCTTTCCGGCCAGACTGCGGATCTCCTCCGCCACTACGGCAAAGCCCCTGCCCGCGTCACCGGCCCTTGCAGCTTCCACGGCAGCGTTCAGCGCCAGCAGATTCGTCTGAAACGCGATGTCTTCAATAACCCTGATGATCTCCCCGATCTCGCCGGAATTCTTCCGGATCTCGTCCATGGCCGCAATCAGCTTCTTCATCTGCTGGTTCTGCTCCAGAATCTCACCGCCCAGTTCCTTCGACTTATCGCTGGCCGCCTTCGCATTCCCCGCATTATGATCCACCTGGTTGGAGACCTCATGAATGGCCGCGGCCAGATTCTCGATGGCTCCCGCCTGCTCAGCCGCTCCCTGGGAGAGGGACTGGGCTCCGAAGGAAAGCTGTGCCGCCCCTTCGGATACCTGATCGGCGCTCTCGTAGATCCGCCCCAGTGTATCATTTAAGGAAGCGGAGATTTCCTCCAGCGCCTCCTTGATCTTCCCGAATTCTCCCTCATAGACACCGTCTACCGTAAGGCACAGGTTTCCGTCAGAGAGTTCAGCGAGGACCGTTGTCGCATTGGAGATCATGTCCTTGAGAGACTGGATGGTCCCCCTCACACTGGCCGCCAGCAGGCCGATCTCATCGTCGCTGTCGTTCTTCAGATCCACGCTGAAATCTCCCCTGGAAAAGCCCTCCACCTTGACCGCAATGTCGTAAAGCGGAGAAAGAAGTTTTCTTACCAGCCTGATCACTATGACCATAACCGCAATCAGTATGAGAACTGAGATCACCACCATGACCGCGATCAGCTGATTCCTGGGGGCGTTGATCTCCTCCACCGGTATGCTGCCGACTGTGGCCCATCCCGTCGCTTCGCTCTTCGCAAAGATAGAGTAATACTTTTTTCCTTCATATGTATACGTTAAGGCGCCGGTATACTGGTTCCGGATGCCGTCTATGTATTCCTGGCTCAGGTTATCCACCTCATCCACCGCCCTGTTAATAAGGCTGGCATCGAAGCTGTATACCAGGGACTCATCGCCCGTAACCAGTTCCAGCGTGCCTCCCTTACCAATTCTGATATCCTGGAGCAGCTGTGAAAAATGGTCCTGGAACACGTCAAATCCAACGTATCCGATAATACTGCTGCCATCCATAGAAAGAACCGGAGCCACGACAGAGATAACCATCTTTCCGGTAACCGGATCGTGAAACGGATCCGTCACGACCGGCCCCATCGTCTCCAATACCTGTTCGTCCCAGTCAATACCGGCCAGATCGGCGGCCCACGCCTCTCCGGTCTGCATCAGATACGTGTCGTTGCCGATACCGGCCAGCCATACGGCTTGAACTCCGTCGGAAACCATGGTGTCGTAGGCACGCTCCAGCAGCGTAACCGCCGCCTCTTTCCCCGGCGCCCCGGCAATCTGCTCCGCGGTCGGCGCCTCTTCCAGCAGCCGGCGGAGCTCTTCATTATAGCTTAAGATTCCCACAGCGCTCTTCTTGCCGTTAAAGAACTCATCTACCGTGTCCACCGCATTCTTCGTCTGGCCCTCGGTCACCTGATAGCTCAGGTTGGTAACCGCCAGCGCGGCGATATAGCAGGTAACAAAAATCAGGACTGCCAGCGCCGGGAACAGGATGCTGATCAGGCACTTATTAATCTTTCCGGATACGGTCGCCCTTTTTTCCTTTCTCCCCGTCTTTTCCGGCGCGTGATTCTTTGCTTTTTCAACATTTTCGATCATTTTGCCCCCTCCTTACTGACCATTATAATACTTAAAGGTATAACGGGCAAATGATTTGTAAAAAAGTTCCGGCATTATGCCAGATACAGCCCAGATATGCCAGGCGCCGGGTTCAGGCCGCTTATCCGATCGCATTTCCGGTATACAGCTGGTAGTACCGGCCTCTTTCCCCGATCAGTTCCTCATGGGTCCCCCGTTCGATAATTCTGCCCTGTTCCAGGACCATGATGCAGTCTGAATTGCGCACGGTAGACAGCCTGTGGGCGATCACAAATGTGGTTCTTCCCTTCATGAGCCGGTCCATGCCTTCCTGCACCAGCGTTTCGGTGCGCGTATCGATGGAGGAGGTGGCCTCGTCGAGAATCAGCACAGGCGGGTCTGCAACCGCGGCTCTGGCAATGGAAAGAAGCTGACGCTGGCCCTGGCTTAGGTTTGCCCCGTCTCCGGTCAGCATGGTATCATAGCCGTCCGGAAGTCGTTTGATAAAGCCATGGGCGTTGGCCAGCTTCGCGGCCGCGATACACTCCTCATCCGTCGCATCAAGGCGTCCGTACCGGATGTTATCGACAACGCTTCCAGTAAATAAGTGGGTATCCTGAAGGACCATTCCCATGGACCGCCTTAAATCCGACTTCTTGATCTTATTGATGTTGATGTTGTCATAGCGGATCTTTCCGTCCTGAATGTCATAGAACCGGTTAATCAGGTTGGTGATGGTGGTCTTTCCGGCTCCCGTGCTTCCGACGAACGCGATCTTCTGTCCCGGCGTGGCGTAAAGCCTGATGCCGTGCAGCACGATCTTGTTGTCGTCATAGCCAAAATCTACATCGTTGAACGTCACATCGCCTTCCAGTTTTGTATAGGTAACGGTCCCGTCCTTCTGATGGGGATGCTTCCACGCCCACATACCGGTTCTCTCCTTTGTTTCCGTGATGCTGCCGTCAGGCGTCATATCCGCGTTGACCAGTTCCACATAGCCGTGATCTTCCTCCGGCTCTTCGTCCAGCATTTGGAAAATACGCTCCGCTCCGGCCATGGCCATGACGATGCTGTTCATCTGCTGGCTGATCTGAGTAACAGGCTGTGTAAAGTTCTTGTTGAGCGTTAAAAATGAAACCAGAGTTCCCAGCGTCAGCCCCCAATAGCCGCCCAGCGCCATGACCGCACCTACGACTGCACAAAGCACGTAGCTGATATTTCCAAGGTTCGCATTGACAGGCATCATGATATTCGAAAACTTGTTGGCCAGATTGGCACTCTCCCGCAGTTCCTCATTGATCCTGCGGAACTGCTCCAGGCTCTTCTCCTCATGGCAGAACACCTTGACCACCTTCTGCCCATCCATCATCTCCTCGATGAAACCGTTTACGGTTCCCAGATCTTTCTGCTGCCGGATAAAATAAGCCGCCGATTTGCCGCCCAGCTTCGATGTGGCAAACAGCATGAGCCCCGTCATGATAAGCGTCACCGCGGTCAGCGGAATGTCCAGTACGATCATGCTGACCAGCGTTGTCACGATGGTGACGGCTGAACTTACCACCTGCGGAATACTCTGGCTGATCAGCTGTCTTAAGGTATCCACGTCATTGGTATAGACAGACATAATGTCGCCGTGCGCATGGGTATCGAAGTATTTCACAGGCAGCGACTCCATGTGGGTAAACAGCTCCACCCTCAGCTTTTTCATGGTTCCCTGGCTCACATTGACCATAATCCGGTTATAGCCATAGGCACACACAACGCCCAGCCCGTAGATGACTGCCAGTGACCCCAGGGCGGCGGCCAGTGATGAAAAATCCGGTGTCTGGGCACTCGTAAGGGGCACAATGTAGTCGTCGATCAGGCTCTGCATAAACAGTGTTCCGCGAAGTGTGGCCAGAGCCGCGCCCAGAATACAGACTACCACCATAAAAAACGAAAATTTATAATTTTTCAGCATATAGCCCAGGATCCGTTTCATGACATGGCCCAGCATTTTTGTATCACTCTTTTGGCCCTTCGTCCCTGTTCTCTCTTCTGTCATGCTCTCACACCATCCTTTCCTGTCTCTGCCGCAGTCAAAGGCTGGTCAAAGTCGCCGCCGCCCTTCATCTGCGTCTCATAGATTTCACAGTAAATCTCATTTGTCTTCAACAGATTCTCATGGGTATCGAATCCGCTGATCCGGCCGTCATCCAGCACCAGAATCCGGTCCGCGTCCTGCACACTGGAGATTCTCTGGGCGATCACCAGCTTGGTGGTGCCGGGGATCTTCTGCACGAAGGAATCACGGATCTTCGCGTCCGTAGCGGTATCCACCGCACTGGTGGAATCGTCCAGAATCAGTATCTTCGGCTTCTTTAACAGCGCCCGCGCTATACAGAGCCGCTGTTTCTGCCCTCCAGAGACGTTATTTCCTCCCTGTTCAATCCAGGTTTCATACTGATCTGGAAATTGTTCGATAAACTCGTCTGCACACGCCTGGCGGCACGCTTCCCTGCATTCTGCCTCGGTGGCGTCCTCTCTGCCCCAGCGCAGGTTGTCGAGAATCGTTCCCGAAAACAGGACATTTTTCTGCAGTACGACGGCCACCTGATCTCTCAGCACCTCCATGTCGTAGCGGCGGACATCATTTCCGCCTACGCGGACGACGCCTTTGTCCACATCATAGAGACGGCTGATTAAGTTCACCAGACTGGATTTTCCGCTTCCGGTACCGCCAATGATACCGATGGTCTCACCCGGCCTGATCTGTAAATCGATGTCATGAAGCGTCTCTTCCCCGCTTCCGTGCTTATAAGAAAAGCTCACATGGCTGAAGGAAATGCTTCCGTCGGGAATGCTCATAAGGGGATTCTCCGGGTTCGTCAAGTCCGCCTGCTCATCCAGCACCTGAACGATACGCCTTCCGCTGGCCGCACTCATTGTCACCATGACGAAGATCATGGACAGCATCATCAGGGACATCAGAACGCTCATAACGTAGCTAAACATGGAGGTCAGCTCTCCTGTCGTCAGTCCGCCCACGACGATGAACTTCGCACCGAACCAGGAAAGGGAGATGATACAGCCATAGACCACCAGCATCATCACCGGGTTGTTGAGAGCCAGAAGGCCCTCCGCCTTCACAAACAGGCGGTATAGATTTTCTGCGGCCCTTGTGAATTTGTTATTTTCGTGTTCTTCCCTCACAAACGCCTTGACCACGCGGATTGCGGATACATTTTCCTGCACGCTGGCGTTTAAGTCGTCGTATTTGCGGAACACTTCGTCAAAGATTTTTGTCGTCCTGGTCATGATCAGCCCCAGCGCAGCGGCCAGAGCCACAATGGCCGCCAGGAAAATCAGGCTCAGTTTTACATTGATAAAAAAGCACATGGCCATGCTGCATACCAGCATTAACGGCGCCCTCACCGCGATCCTCAGTATCATCTGGTAAGAGTTCTGTACATTGGTGACGTCGGTCGTCATTCGGGTGACCAGGCCGGCTGTACTGTACTTGTCAATGTTTGAAAATGAAAATCTCTGGATGTTTTCATACATTCCATCTCTCAAATTACAGGCAAATCCCGACGAGGCCGCTGCCACATATTTCCCCGCCAGAACACCGGACAGAAGGCTTAAAAATGCCATAATGAGCATCAGCCCTCCGTAGAAATACACCTGGCCAATGTTTCCCTGTTCGATTCCTTTATCTATGATGGAAGCCGTTATAAACGGGATCAGAACCTCCATCAGCACCTCCAGCGCGGTGAACAGCGGAGTCAGCAGCGACTCCCTTTTATACTGTTTCACCTGCTTAAGCAGTGTTTTTATCATAATTATTCCTCCTTTACACAATCTGTTTTTATGTTTGAAATCATTCTGTTCAAGGTGTATGTAAAGAGCTCCAGTTCTTCCCCGGAAAGCCCGCTGCAGAGCCGCTCCATCTGTCGTTTCAGGACGCTCTCGATCATCTCTCTGGCCCTGTACGCCTTCGCAGTCAGGGTGATCCCTTTCTTCCGGTCGTCACCGGAGACCGCCCTCATCTCGATATAACCGCCCTTCTTCAACCCCTTAAGTATGGAAGAGATTGCGGCCCTGGAAATCCCGCTTTCTGCGTGGATATCCGTGGCATACTTGGCTTGTTCCCCGCAGGAGAACAGATAATTCAGTACCCAGCCCTGTGACGGAGTAATATCCTCATCCTTCATCTCCTCCCTTCCATACTGGTCCAGGGAAATATTCAACTGTTTCAAAAGCCAGATGATATTACTCTCATACATGCCTTTTCTAACTCCTTTCTGATTATTCGGCCCCTAACTATTTCATGGTTAACAGACCGGTTACGAATGATTCTACTCGATTTTCCCTTGTAAGTGAATTCAAAAAATGTTATCATCAATAAAATACTTTTATTAATCAGAGGAGGAAAATCCATGAATACCTTTCAACTTTCCTGCTTCCTGGCTGTCGCGGAGACGCTGAGCTTCGCCAGAGCCGCGGAACAGTTAAGCATCACTCAACCGGCCGTCACGCATCAAATTCACTCCCTGGAGACAGAATTGAATGTGAAGCTCTTCGTGCGCACCACCCGCACGGTGAACCTGACCCAGGAAGGCACGCTCTTTTTAAACGACGCCAGGAACATACTCGCCCTGACCATCCGGGCCACAAAACGGTTCGAGAATCCCCTGGAACAGGAAATACAGCAGTTCTCCATCGGCTGCCACAGCTACTCCCACATGTTCCTTCTGGCCGATGTTCTCCATCTGCTGGCCGCCTCTTATCCAGCGGTGCATCCGGAGCTTCGCGTCGTACCGTTCCGGCAGCTCTACCGTCTTCTGGAGGAGGAAGAGGTGGATACGGTCATCGGATTTCAGGAGCCCGACTCCAGAAAAGTACCCGGATTCTATAAAGAACTGCGGAAGGTCACCATCTCCTGTGTCTGCTCCCAGGACAATCCCCTGTCTTCCCTGGAAACCGTGACGGTGGCGGATTTAGAAAAGGAAAAACTGGTCTTAAACGATCCGGGCAAGACGCCGGCAGCTGTCGCCCATTTCCAGGGACAGCTGATGGGCGGCCGTTCCCCTTCCGACTTCTACTTCTGTGAATCCTGTGAAGCCGAGACGGTCCTGGTGAAGGCCGGCTATGGCATCTCTGTACTCCCGGATCTGCTGATTCCCCCGGATCCCTCGCTCATCCGGATTCCCGTAGCCGGGCTGGAGCCGCTCTCCTTCGGGGCGTATTATAAGACGCTTCAGGGAAACGAGATACTAAAGAGCTTTATCCGCATCATGAAGGAGCACTTTCCATATGCCAGGTGGTAGAGAGAAGAAGGCTTTTGATTACCTCGATGTATCTTTTTATGTAACAAAAAAGCAGTATGGGAAATCGAATACAGCTTTTCCATCGATTCCACCATACTGCTTTATTCTATTGATGCCGGACAGGCCATACTTTCCCGAGTCACGTATCGATTCTGACCATTTCTTTCACGGCTTTGTTCCGGTAAACCAGATCGTTTCTCACCGTAAATCCGCGTTTTTCCCAGAATTTGTTCCCGGTTTCATTCCGGTCAAATACCACCAGAGCTACCTTGCTGATCCCCTCGTTTTCCAGAGCGTCCATCGCTTTTTGCACCAGAGCGCTTCCTATTCCCCGATTCCGTTCCTTAGCCGCCACCGCGGTATGATAGACATAGCCTCTGCGTCCGTCGTGTCCGCTTAGGATGACACCGGCTACCTCATCGCCGTTGACAGCGATAAAGCACGTATTGGGATTGCGCATCAGAAATCTGCCGATCCCCGCCTCGGAATCGTCCACATCGTTCAACCCCATTCCGGGAGTGCTCATCCACAGCCTGCGGACGTTTTCATAATCCTCTATTCTCATTTTCCTTATCTGCATGGCTCCTCCTGCCCCTTATGAAAGGGCTGATAAATCTGATTTCTCATAACAGTTATGCCCCTGAATCCCTTTTTTATAATGCCAGCACCGAATCGCCTCATCCAGGGTGCGTCCTTCATTGTCCGCGAAGAAATCCCGGATATACGTATTGTACTCGAACTGCCGGTCGATCGTTGTCTTTCCTTTCTTCTTTTCCTCCATAATCTGGCCGTAAGCATCTATAGCCTCTCTGTAGGTTTTACCGGTGTTGCTTTTCAGCCATTTCTGAAAGGACACGTTAAAGGAAAATCCACTGCCGATGGCTTTTCGGAAAAAGGCCCTGTGCTTTTCACTGCACACGAAATCAGGTTCGATCTTTTTATCCTCGCTGATCGCTCCCACCTCCGGCCTGCTCTTCGTCTTTGCAGAAACCGGGAGCACATCTCCCGTATCGAGGAAACAGGCGATTCTCTCCGTAATCTCGATCTTGCCGCCGGAGACAGGCAGCCCGTTTTCCCGGCAAAATGCCGTCAGTTCTTCCTTCAGATAATAGTAGCTTCTAAAGGTCTTCCCATCCAGGGTTCTGTTCAGCCTGGGCCGCTCACTCATATACCTGCTCCTCCCGCTTCCTCATGGGCAAATACCAGCTTTTCCACCTGGTATGCTCTGCCTTCGATGATCATTACCGCCATGGTGATGGGCTGGTGAAACCGTCTCGGACCACAGCTTCCCGGATTCAGCCAGAGCGTGCCGTCGATGACCCGTTCGTCGTAGCGGTGGGAATGGCCATACACAACCACATCGGCGCCGGATACACTTTCGTGGGAAGCCCCTTTTTTATTGTGAACCATATAAAATGACACGCCCTCCAGAGAGAAGCTCAATTCCTCCGGCAGCCCCTCCGCCCACTCCTTATCGTTATTGCCGCGCACAACATAAAGAGGCGCAAAGGCTTCCAGTTCTTTTATAATAGTTTCTCTGTTTATATCGCCGCCATGTAAAATTACATCGCACGTCTTTAATACGTCTTTTACCTGAAGCCGCAAGAGGCCATGGGTATCTGACAGAATTCCGACTCTCATACCAGCTTTCCTTTCTTTCATTATTATGGTGATTACTGATGCACTTCCATTACAGGTTTTACCGCAATGGCAGCACCCACTCTATTTATCACCCTTACAGCAGTGAAATCGCCTCCCGGATATTTTCCACTCCGACCATGCGGATTCCCTCCATCTTCCTCATCTTGTCCAGTGAGGTCTTCGGGAGTATACACGTCTCGAATCCCAGCTTCTTCGCCTCATTCACCCGCTGTTCCGCCATGGGAACGGCGCGCACCTCGCCGGCCAGGCCGACTTCACCGAAGATAATCGTTCTCGGGTTCACAGGCTTGTCCTTTAAGCTGGAGATCACGGCCATGACGATGGCCAGATCCAGGGCCGGCTCATTCATCCGCAGGCCGCCCGCAATGTTCACGTAGGCGTCATACCGGGAAAGCTCATAGTGGCACCGCTTCTCCAGCACCGCCATCAGCACGTTTACCCGGTTATAATCTGTGCCCGCAGCCGTTCTCCTGGGCATACCGAACAGCGTAGGCGTTATTAGCGCCTGCACCTCTAAAAGCACTGGCCTCGTCCCCTCTAAGGAACAGGCCACCACGGCGCCTGACGCGTCCTCCGGCCGGCCGCTCAGCATGTATTCCGACGGGTTCTTCACCTCTTCCAGCCCGCTTTCCCTCATTTCAAAGACACCGATCTCGTTGGTAGAGCCGAAACGGTTCTTCACACCGCGGATAATCCGGTAGGAGGCGCTTCTGTCCCCCTCGAAATAAAGCACCGTGTCCACCATGTGTTCCAAGACTCTCGGGCCGGCCACCACGCCTTCCTTCGTCACATGACCTACGATGAAAATGGCGATTCCCACTCCCTTTGCGATCTGGAGCAGGAGATTCGTGGATTCCCGCACCTGTCCCACGCTGCCGGGAGCCGAGGTCACCTCTTCCCGAAACATGGTTTGAATGGAGTCAATGATCACCACATCCGGCTTCTCCCCGGAGATGGCACCCTCGATCGTATCGAGATTCGTCTCACAGAGAAATTTCAGTTCCCCTGTCACAGTTCCGATCCGGTTGGCCCTCAGCTTGATCTGCTTTAACGATTCCTCGCCCGAAATATAGAGCACCTTCTGTCCCGACGCGGCCAGATTCCTGCACACCTGCAGGAGCAGAGTAGACTTGCCGATTCCCGGGTCTCCGCCCACCAGTACGAGGGATCCCCTCACCACACCGCCGCCCAGAACCCGGTCCAGTTCCTCATATCCGGTCTGCATGCGGTCCTGTTCATCCAGCGATATCTCCGATAGGTAGGAAGGCTTGATCTTTGACAAGCCGCCTTCCCCTGCGCCTCCCTGGCCATTCCCATAGGAAGCTCCAAGACCTCTCTTCGCCGCCGGTTCCTTCTTCGCTGTCAGCTCTTCCACAAAAGTATTCCACTGCCTGCATCCGGGACACTGTCCCAGCCATTTCGGCGATTCGTATCCGCATTCTTTGCAGAAAAATGATGTCGCTTTCGCTTTTGCCATGCTGCTCCTTTCCTACGAGTACTCTCGGAAACTCCCTGTGCTCAGATTTGTGAGATGATTTTTCGTCAGATGTACTCAAATTTACGAGGCGTACACGGCGTGTACGTTGAATAAATTTGTGTGCATCTGGCGGAAAATCAGCCACAAAGATGAGCGCAGGGGAGTTTCCAAGAGTGCTCATAAAAAAGAGGCTGGTAAACCGCCAGCCTCTTTCTGCCATTCTGATTTTATCTTCTTACGACTTTAACAGACACAGGTTCTTCTTCGTTCAGTTCCACACTGACAGACAGCTTACCGCTCATGTTGGTCATCATGCTTCCCACTGCCGCGTCGTCCACGAATACCTCATATTCGGTATCATCCTCCAGCTGAATGGTCAGCTGTGCGTCCTTGTCTCCTTCTACGGAAAACTCCACGCCGTTGTTTGAAACGGTAAAATGTTCCACAGCGGTTCCCGGCACAGACTCATAGACGAACATGCCGTTGCGCTCCAGTTTCGTAATCTCATAAAACGTCTTTACTTTATATAAATCACCATCGTGCTCAAAATCCTGTAATTTTGACTTTGTGCTTAACTTGTAATTACCAAAACTGATTGTTCCATCCTGCTCTGTGCGGATTAATTCTTCAATTACCGGCATCTGTACGCCCTCCTAGTATTCTTGTTTACTTATCCTTTTTGCGAAGCGCTCTTTTATGATTTCGCTTGTCATCATTATACACGAAATCAAATCAAATGGCTAGTTCTTTATGAGCTCGGGAACAGAAAATTTTAACTCCGATTCTCCCTGGCTCACCAGAACTTCGTCCCCTTCTTTCACCGCTCCATCCAGAATTTCCTCTGCCAGCCTATCCTCAAGACTGCTCTGAATGGTACGTCTTAACGGCCTTGCGCCGTATTTTTCATCATATCCCTTGTTAATCAGGAACTCTTTTGCAGCTTCATCCACGGAGAGTGTGATGTTCATCTGCTCCTTCGTCCGCTTCATGATTTCCTTCAGCATAATGGTGACAATGTCCTTCATATGGCCCTTGTTAAGCGGATGGAAGACAATGATCTCATCGATACGGTTGATAAACTCCGGCTTGAATAAATGCTTTACTTCCTCCATCACACGGTCCTTCATCACCTTGTAATCCGCCTTCTCATCGGCGACCGCTCCAAAGCCCAGACGCTTCGGGGAAATGATGCTCTCCGCGCCCGCATTCGATGTCATGATAATAACCGTGTTCTTAAAATCGATCTTGCGTCCCTGCGCGTCCGTAATATGGCCGTCGTCGAGAACCTGCAGGAGGATGTTGAATACATCCGGATGCGCCTTTTCAATCTCATCGAAAAGAATGACGGAATACGGATTTCTCCGCACCTTTTCGCTGAGCTGGCCGCCCTCGTCGTAGCCCACATAGCCTGGCGGGGAACCGATCATCTTGGAGACGCTGTGCTTCTCCATGTACTCCGACATATCGACGCGGATCAGCGCGTTCTCAGTGCCGAACATGGCCTCCGCCAGCGCCTTGGACAGCTCTGTCTTTCCGACACCGGTAGGCCCTAAGAACAGGAATGAGCCAATTGGACGTTTCGGGTCCTTCAGCCCTACCCTGCCGCGGCGGATCGCCTTTGCAACGGCTGTAACCGCCTCCTCCTGGCCGATCACACGCTCGTGGAGAATGGATTCTAAGTTTTTCAGTCTCTGGCTCTCCCCTTCCTCCAGTTTTCTTACGGGAATCTTGGTCCAGCTGGAGACGACATCGGCGATCTCTTCCTCATCGACCACCTGCTTCTTGGTGTCTTTATCCTTCTGCCATTTCTCACGAATTTTATCGATCTTCTCTTTCTTCTTTTCCTGTTTCTTCTTAATGGCGCCCGCCTTCTCATACGCTTCGTCCCGGATAGCGGCTTCCTTCTGATCCTCCAGCTTCTCGATCTCTTTCTCCAGCTCCTTGATCTCGGGCGGCTCCACAAACGCGGTCAGGCGTACCTTGGAAGCTGCCTCATCGATTACGTCAATGGCCTTATCCGGCATAAACCGGTCGTTGATATATCTGGCGGAAAGCTTCACCGCGGCCGTAAGCGCCGCATCAGTGATTGTCACATGGTGGTGTGCCTCATACCGGCCTCTTAAGCCCTTTAAGATAGCTATGGCCTCCTCCTCCGACGGTTCCTCCACGGTAACCGGCTGGAAACGGCGTTCCAGGGCGGAATCCTTTTCAATATACTTGCGGTACTCCTCGATGGTAGTGGCGCCTATAAGCTGAAGCTCGCCTCTGGCCAGGGAGGGCTTTAAGATATTGGAGGCGTCAATGGCGCCCTCCGCGCCTCCCGCGCCGATGATCGTGTGGATCTCATCGATGAACAGAAGGACTTCTCCATCCTCCATCACCTCCGCGATCACCTTCTTGATTCGCTCCTCGAACTCACCACGGTACTTGGATCCGGCCACCATACCGGATAAGTCCAGCGTCAGAACGCGTTTCTCCGCAATGGTTTCCGGCACATTTCCCTCGATAATCATCTGGGCGAGGCCTTCCACCACAGCCGTCTTACCGACTCCCGGCTCACCGATCAGACACGGGTTGTTCTTCGTCCTACGGCTTAAGATCTGAATCAGACGCTTGATCTCCGTCTCGCGTCCGATCACCGGATCCAGCTTTCCTGCCCTGGCAAGCTCCGTCAGATCACGGCTGTAGCTGTCCAGTGTGGGCGTACTGCCTTTTGCCTTGGCTCCCTTTAACAGCTCCTCCTTGTTGGCCGGAGCGTCCTCTCCCATGGCCGCCAGAACGTCAATATAGAGCTTCTGGATGCTGATGCCGATGGTGTTGAGCAGCCTGGAAGCCACGCAGTCGTTGTCCCGGATAATGGAAATCAGCAGATGCTCGGTACCGATCAGTCTGGCCTTAAAACGCACCGCCTCTTTGTAGCTGTTCTCCAGCACTCTTCTGGCGCTGGGTGTATAACCGCTCTCCTCCATACGGACCGTCTGGTCCGGAGAGATGAGCTGGCTCACAAGGCTGATCACCTTCTCTTTCTTAACACCGTTCTCGGAAAGCACCCTGGCGGCCACACCGCCGCCTTCCTCCAATAGTCCAATCAGCAGATGCTCGGTTCCCACGTAGCTGTGGCCCAGCTCCTCCGCCGCCTGGACGGCCAGATTAATTGACTCTCTGGCCTTTGCTGTAAATCTGTCTATCATATCAGTCTTTCCTCCTATTCTAAATCCGGCAATTCTCCACGGATAAATTCCGCCCTCGCAATATCCAGTTCTTCCTTGCTTAACGGCCTGTCGGATATCTTCTGTAAATTCGCAGGCTGCAGGCCGAGCATGAGACGGTAGATGGAGCACGGCTCCTTCATCACAAGCAGCCCGTCCGCCGCTCCGGCCATGACCTGAGACAAAAATATCATACCGTCTCTGGCCGTAAGCCTCCTGGCATATTTTAACACACCGTAAGATTTATATACCTCGTCCTCCCGTTCCAGGCGCCGCCGCTGGAGGGACATCTTTCTGACGGTCATCTCCTGGTTGGTCAGCTGGATGGCCGCCTTCGTCACCACATCGGCGATCTCCTTTTCACTCTGTCCCAGCGTCTTCTGGTTCGATATCTCATAGAGGGAGCCAAAATTCTCCTCCCCTTCGCCGTACACGCCGCGGACTGCCGTCCCAAACCGACTCATGTCGGCTATCAAAGCCGGAAACTTCCGCCCCGAGGACAGCATTGGCAGATGCACCACCACCGAGGCCCTCATCCCGGTTCCCACATTCGTCGGAAAAGATGTCAGGTAGCCATACCGGTCGTCAAACGCATAGGGAAAGCGTTCGTTGATGTAATCATCCAGGGCATCGGCCCGCTCCCATAATTCCTCCAGATGAAGCCCGGAAGAGAGAAGCTGAAGCCGGATATGATCGTCGCCGTTTAGCAGGATGCTGGTATCCTCGTCCTCAGACAGTATGATACCCGCCGGGGCTTTTTTCTCCACCGCGGCACGGTTTATGATTCTCCGCTCCCGCAGCGCCGCCCGGTCCAGTTCCTCCAGCTCCTCCAGCATGGCGTATTCGTATTTCCTGCCTTCCACCTCCGAGAGATCCTTCAGCCCGAATTCCAGCCTGCGGACCATCTCCTCGCTCTCCTGTGTCCCCAGCATGGCAGGGAACTTATACTCTTCCCAGTTTCGCACCAGACGAATGCGGCTGCTGATGACACCCGGCCGTTTTTCGTCCGTCTTTTCAAACCATCTAAGCATTCGTCTCATGTCCTTTCTTTAATTCCCTGATCTTGTCACGGCATACCGCCGCGGTCTCATAGTCTTCAAACTGCAGCGCTTCTTTTAACTTCGCATCCAGCTCCATGATCTCCTCTTCATGTTCATAAACGGTATCTCCCGCCGTCTCGTCCCCACTGCCTTTCAAATCCGGCGTTTTATAGGAAATCTTCTGATATTTCGGCCGTTTCCCCGTATGTGCGGTGCTCCCCTGCAGCTGCTTTAAGCTCTCTTCCATCAGGGGGCCGAACACACTGTAGCAGTCGGCACATCCGAACTGGCTGTTCTTGATAAACTCATCGTAGCTGGTCTTGCAGGTCGGACAGACCACCTGGTGCAGCTTATCCGGCACCCGGCTGATATCCTCGATTCCCAGGAGTCCCGACAGCAGCTTGCCCAGCGGAAATTCTCCGTCAAAAATAGCGGAATACGGTCCAAAATCCATCTCTTTTGCACATTGGGCACAGAAATGGTGTTCCTTTTTCACGCCATTTATTACCTCTGTATACTGGATATTCGCTTCGCGAATTCCGCATCTCTCACATAACATAAGTAACCTCCATTCTTCTGGCTATTCCTTGCTGTCTGCTCCCTGCCAGGGGCTGCCGCCGTCTGGTCCGGCTCTGCCGGTTGCCTCCCGGCTCCCTGTGACTTTGCAGGGTATTAGCAGTTCTTAACGCGCAGAATTTTTCGTTCAGGGGAAATGCCCACCTGTCTGAGCGCAGCGAGTTTGGGCATTTTCACTGGTTTTTAGAAAAATCCTGCACGTTTAGAACTGCTTATGCCCGAAACCGAAACTGGGAGCCGGGAGGCAACCGGCAGAGCCGGACCAGACGGCGGCAGCCCCTGGCAGGAAGCAGACAGCAGCAGCTATTCCTCCTTCTGACCTCTGGAAAACAGCATGAAAATCTCATCCACAAGCTGGTGCACCTCGTCACAGGTAACATTCTTGCAGATCCCGCGAGCCAGCACGACGCTTAAATCTCTCCTCATCTCATCGAGGACGCGCATCTTATCCACGTCCAGGGCCACGACCGCCCCCTTGCGGCGGTCCAGCTTAACAAAGCCCTCCTGCTTTAAGACAGAGTACGCCTTATTCACCGTGTGCATATTAATTCCTATATTGTCAGCCATCTGGCGCACGGAGGGCAGGGGATCCCCTTCCTTTATCGTCTCCGTGGCAATTCCAATAATGATCTGATTCCGAAGCTGGATATAAATTGCCTCATCACTGTTAAAATCGATTTGCAATATCATATTCTCACCATCTTTCGTTATATCTGTTATACACATAATAGCACACAAGAATTGTTTTTTCAATATGTAATATATTTACATCGGACATTCTTTAAAAAGAACCGAAAGAACAGCAACAGGACTGCTTCTTTTTCCAGAAGCAGTCCTGTCCGTCATTTGTTATCTTACTTAATCGTCAAGATCCATGAATTCAAAATCATCTTCGTCTTCCATCTCCGGATACCGCACTGCCGGATCCGGTGTGGACGGCTGCGGTCTGCCCGCATGGGAGGCGTTTGGCTGCGTCCTTCCTGCCTGTCCCGGGTTAGACTGTAGTCCGCCTGTCTTAGATGCATTCTGCTGCGGTCTGCCTTCCTCTCCTGCATTCGGCTGCGGCCTTCCTGCCTGCGCTGCATTGGCCTGCAGTCTGCCTGTCTGTCCTGCATTGGCCTGCGGTCTGCCTGTCTGTCCTGCATTGGCCTGCGGTCTGCCTGTCTGTCCTGCATTCGCCTGCGGCGCTCTTCCTGCCTGCCCTGCATTAGCCTGCGGCGCTCTTCCCGCCTGTGCAGCGTTTGCCTGCGGTCTGCCAGCATGGCTCTCCTGCTGTGGTCTAACAGCCTGTCCTGGCTCCTGCGGCACACGCGCTGCTGCATTCGGCTGTGGCCGGCCCGGTGTCTGTTCTCTTGCGGTTCTCTGCGGTCCGGCTGTGTCCCGTTCTGCCTCTTCCGCCAGATGGGCCGACAGCTTCTTCTCCATGTCATCGAGGCTGTCTTCCATCTCAAAATCATCATCTTCCGGTTCTTCCTGTGCTTTCACAGGCACTTCCCTGTCCCCTTCAAACTCATCACGGCTGTAGCGGCGCACACGGCCTGCCTGGCTCTCCGGTTCTGTGAAGAAGCCCTCCGGCTCCTCATCTCTGCCGCGCCGTTCTTCCCGGAAACCTCCGTCAGAACCATTGCCGCCCCGTTTTAAAAGGACGATAATCACGATCAGAAGAATAAATGCCAGCACGCCCACACCAATTAAGATATACCGCTGCAGGTTATAATCGCGGACGAGGCTGTTGTAATCCTCTTTCATCTTGTTATAGGAATCCATGGAAACGCCGGAAGCATAATACCGCTGGATCGTCTTTTCCGTTAAATCATATCGGTAGAAGTTCTTCTCTCCATTCCAGTTCATCGCATAGAACAGACAGTACTGCGGATCGCCTTCAGACTTCGGTACCCAGCCGGTTACACGGATTCCGTCGATATCGATCTGACGTTCCTCAAAACCTTCCGGAACCGTTATACCCGCATCAAGCGGCACGATAACAATCGCCTTGGAGCTTGTCTCCACAGAGACGAACTGTGACCAGGAATCTGCTTCTGCATTATAGATGTAGAAGCCGCCGTTTCCGCCCGCATCCTGGAGATACAGAAGAGTCAGATCTTTTTCGAGACCCTTTCCAGCCATAACTTCCGTTCCCTTATAATCATAGGTGCTCGCTTCAAAGCCTTCCGGCAGTGCCGACTCATCGAAGGAAGCCGCCACCTTATATTCCGTACCGTTCACCGTCACAGCAGCATCACCAAATTCTGCGGATACGTCCGCTCCGCTGCTTCCGCCCGGTGTCGTCTCACCGCCTTCCGCTTTCGTCACTACGATTGTATAGTTCTTAACGGTCTGGCCATCCTCGGCCGTGACGTTGACCACGACCTGATTTTCTCCGGCCTTTAAGCCCTTGTCTCCCTGAAGCTTCACGCTGGCGCCTGCATTAGCCGCTACTGCGTTCACGACTAGGTCTGCGGTGCTGCCATCCACGGAAGCCGTATAGTTTTCCACCTCCGGTGAAAATTCCGGAGTCAGCTCGCCTGGTGATATCTTCAGAGACTTAAGCGCAGCATCCTTGGAGGAGGAGGCCGGAGAAGTCACCTTGACAGTGGAACCGCCCTGCTTATCCACAGTTACGATCTGGGAATCCGCATCGTAAATCTCCTGGGACGTCACGGAAATCTGTGTGTTTCCCGCCTTCAGAGCCTTAAACTTCAAGGTAAAGCTGAAGGATTTCTGATCGGCAGCGTCCGTGGTGTCCTGAAGCTTCAACGCTCCGGCTCCCCCATTCGCACCGTTTCCGCTTAGGAATTCCAGTGCGGCCGAATCGTAGGCCAACATGACGTCCGCCTTGCCCAGCGCAGAATCGCTGGTGATCTTCATCGTTACCGTCACTTCGTTGCCCACCATGACCGATGGGTCGGAAAATGCAATTCTTGTATTGGCAGCCCAGGAGACCATCTGTCCGAATGGTCCCATAACTGCCAGCATGCAGACCAGCATAAGGCCGGCCATCAGTCGTTTCAGTTTTATTTTCATAGAAATCTCCTTACTTACGTTTAGTTAGAACCATCCGGAGCGATTGAGATATTGCTTCCGCCTGGTGTTCCCGCACTGCCGCCGGAAGACGGATCCGATACGCCCGGTCCGCCGCTTACGCCAGGGCCGACTTCTCCGCCGCCCGGGCCTGCCGATGAACCGCTGCTTCCGCCGGTGCTTCCTCCGACAGAGGAGGAATACGTCGGTCCGTTATCCTGACGCACCACATGAACCACGTACTCTCTGACACTGCCGTTCTGGGCCGTTACGGCGATCCGCACATCATTGGCGCCGCTCTGCAGCTGGATTGTTCCGGAACCGTTCACGGTTGCCTTTCCATCGATGGCACTGGCATTGACCGTAATACTGGAAACGGAAGGATCGACAATTAAGTTGTACTCCAGAGTATCTCTGTTGTAGGTTGGCGTCATAACAAATCCATCCACGCTTAAATTCGACAGCTTGTTATTCGGATTGCCGTCTGTAGTCGGCTGGCTGCACGCGTTATCCGGCATGTTATTATAGACCGGTATCTTAAACTCCAGCGCAGTCTGCTTCATCTCGTCGTTATATGCCTTCGCATAGACCGCCCCCTCCGAAGCCGCGCCCTGTATATTCGTCATATACTGGTGCTTATAGAGATTATTCCCCTGTACGTTGAATTTCTTCAGATAAAATGTATCCTGTCCAACTTTTACGTAATTATTACCATAATAAAGAGCTCCGCCCAAAATTGATTTTTCAGGGGAATTCCATGGTCTTTCATAGCTGCCCGACTGAGATGCCCACCAGAGCCCTCTCTGTACGGCAGACATACTGCCTGACTGATAAGCCTCTATATTAAAGAAATTATAATAGCCTTCATAGCCTGCTTCTGTTCCGGTAATGCTTCCTCCGGTTCCGCTTGAACTCTGTTCCTGGATAATCATGGCAGCCAGAACATAAGGATTGACTCCTGACTGGGTTCCTGCGTTCATAATAATATCCACATAGTTGGTACTGCCGCTCGGTGTCACAGACCCGCTGCTGCCGTTGTTATCTGCCGAAGGGCCGTTCAGGCTGACGCCCGGGCCGTATTCCATGAGCACGCGCGGCGTGTTCGGCATGATGGAAGCGTGAGGCGATTCCTGGCTGACTCCCGGCGTACTGCCCTTGCTGGGAGCGGCGCTCTCGATCGTACCGGAGCCGCTGGAACCAGAAGAAGATCCACCTGAACCAGAAGAAGCACCTCCGGTACTAGGAAGATTAACCCCCGGCCCTCCGCCGGAAACGCCGGGACCATACGAGGAAGAATCACCGCCGCCCGGACTGCTGCTGCCTCCTCCCGGGCTGCTGCTGCCTCCCGGAGACGAGCTCCCGCCGTCTGCCGCGGTACCGGCCAGAAAGGAGCCCTTTACCATGGTCTGAAGTCCTTCCACCGTATGGCTGTTGCTGTCGTATGTATGGGTAAGGAACTGAAAAACATTCGTCTCATCCAGAAAATTTCTCGGATCCATGTAATACTTTACAATATCCTCGGATGCAGCCACCCAGGAGCTTCCGTCGAAGCCGGGCCATGTACTGCTGTCCCAGTTAAATGCGCCATCCGCGATGGATTTCCAGGAAGACATGCTGTTTGTGTGAACCAGGTTGCGTCCCACCTGACTCTCCTCTTTAACCGCCGTGTTCCAGTCCAGGTTCGTATGCTGAGCCCGGAATACCCACTTCGGGTACTGTGCATGAAGCTCACGCAGCCTCACCTTATAGCTCTCCGGGAATCTCTCCGAGTTTAAATACGCCTCGAAATCGGCGTCACTCGTGTAGGAAACCGGGAATTTTAAATAACTCTTTGAAACGTATCCGGTCGTCTCAGTTCCTCCTGAGCCCTTAACCCGGATCTGATACCATAACGCGCCGTCTGAGGCCGTCTTCTCATCTATAACCGTTACTGCCGCCCCGCTGGTCAGCTTCGTAACGATAGAATAGGTCGTACCAGGACCGCTCCTCACATTCAGCGAAGAAGCGTTAACCGTCGCCGACCTTTCCATGTATGCCATACTCTCTATGTGCGGTGAAACGGTTCCCACAAGGGAATCAATCACCAGGACACTGGCCAGTAAAGCCGCCATCTTACGAGCTTTTTTATATCTCCTCATCTGTCTCTCCCAACATGTCCTCAGTATTTTTCCAATTATACTAATTTATGTAAATTTAGCATTCAATTTATTATAATGACAAATACTGCCATGTGTCAACCTCAACACGAAAAGTTCACACAATTGGCAGTATTTGTAAGAAAATCTTCAAACTCTTGGGATGTTACAGCCAGCTAAAATCCCGGACATATATAAAAAGGATTGTGTTCTTAATCAGAACGATTAAAAACACAATCCTTTTCTATTTTACTTTATACCGGATAAGCCTTGCTCCCCTTATCCGCCACAGCCGAATCCACACCGGTCTGCTGAGCCGCTCTGTACTCGAAGAATTCCTTCGCTACAGCCGGGAACAGCGCATAGGACAGTACATCTTCATCCTGCTGCTTCCACTGCGCACACTCTTTCTCGAACTGAGGAAGCTGCGGAGCGATCAAGTCTGCCGGACGGCAGGTGATCGGTGTCTCGTCTCCGATGATCTTCTTCTGAACTTCCGCATTGAACGGTTTTACCGTCTGGCCGAACTCGCCCATAAGGATCTTCTTGGACTCTTTTGTTACCATCTTGTAACGCTCGCCGCTGATGACATTTAAAACGGCCTGAGTACCCACGATCTGAGAAGACGGGGTAACAAGCGGCGGCTCGCCGAAATCTTTTCTTACTCTCGGAACTTCCTCCAGAACCTGTCTGTACTTGTCTTCCTGGCCTGCTTCCTTCAGCTGGCTTACCAGGTTGGAAAGCATACCGCCAGGTACCTGATACTGTAAAGTCTTGATATTGACACCCAGAACCTTCGGATTTAAACGGCCGCTCTTAAGAGCCTCCTCACGGATCGGCTGGAAGTGGTCGGCGATCTCAGCCAGTAAGTTCTGATCAAAGCCTGTGTCATACGGTGTTCCGCGGAAGGTCTCAACCATAACCTCGGTAGCCGGCTGGCTGGTTCCCAGTGCCAGAGGTGACATCGCGGTATCGATGATATCGCAGCCTGCTTCTACTGCCTTTAAGTAGGTCATGGAAGCGACACCTGAGGTATAGTGGGTATGAAGATCGATCGGAAGCGCGGTGGATTCCTTTAACGCGCGTACCAGCTCGTCCGCCTGATAAGGGGTCAGAAGACCTGCCATATCCTTGATGCAGATGGAATCGGCGCCCATGTCCTCGATTCTCTTGGCTATATCTTTCCAGTAATCCAGCGTATAAGCATCGCCCAGAGTATAGCAGAGCGCAACCTGTGCGTGGCCCTTCTCCTTGTTGCATGCTTTTACCGCTGTCTGTAAGTTGCGGATATCATTTAAACAGTCGAAAATACGGATAATATCAATACCGTTTGATAAAGACTTCTGAACGAAGTACTCTACCACGTCGTCTGCATAGTGATTGTAGCCTAAAATATTCTGTCCACGGAACAGCATCTGCAGTTTCGTGTTCTTGAAGCCGTCTCTTAATTTTCTCAGTCTGATCCACGGATCTTCCTTTAAGAAACGAAGGGATGCATCAAATGTGGCTCCGCCCCAGCATTCCACAGCGTAATAGCCGACTTTGTCCATCTTATCGACAATCGGAAGCATCTGCTCGGTTGTCATTCTCGTAGCAAGCAAAGACTGGTGAGCGTCACGAAGGACAGTCTCTACAATCTTAACCGGCTTTTTCTCTATTTCTGCCATTATCTTACCTCCTAATAATCTTTATTATTTCACTCCGAAGATAGCCATGAAGGTACCGGCCGCAACCGCGGTACCGATAACGCCTGCTACGTTCGGTCCCATCGCATGCATCAGCAGGAAGTTGGTAGGATCTGCCTCAGAACCGACCTTCTGGGATACACGCGCCGCCATGGGAACTGCAGATACACCGGCAGAACCGATCAGCGGATTAACTTTTCCATGAGTCAGTGCGCACATCAGCTTTCCGAACAGCACACCGGCTGCCGTACCAACGATGAATGCTACCAGACCGAGGAATACGATCTTTAAGGTGTTCAAGTTCAAGAATGCTTCTGCACTCGTGGTTGCTCCCACGGAAGTTCCCAGCAGGATAACTACGATGTACATCAATGCGTTGCTCGCTGTCTCTGCCAGCTGCTTCACAACGCCGCTCTCTCTGAATAAGTTGCCTAACATCAGCATACCAACGAGTGGTGCTGTGGTCGGGAGGATCATACAAACAACAACGGTTACAATGATTGGGAATAAGATTCTCTCAAGCTTGGATACAGGACGTAACTGCTCCATCTTGATCTTACGTTCCTTCTCGGTAGTAAGCAGTTTCATAACCGGTGGCTGGATGATCGGAACGAGGGCCATGTAGGAGTAAGCCGCCACGGCGATCGGTCCCATTAAAGCCGTCTGTCCCAGCTTGCTCGCAAGGAAGATGGAAGTAGGGCCGTCAGCACCACCGATAATGGAGATAGCAGCCGCCGCTTTTCCGTTGAATCCTAAGAGGATAGCCAGGAAATAGGCGCTGTAGATACCAAACTGTGCAGCCGCACCGAGTAAGAAGCTCTTCGGATTGGCAATTAACGGAGCGAAATCCGTCATCGCGCCGACGCCCATGAAGATAAGCGGAGGCAGGATGCTCCATTCGTCCAGTTTAAAGAAGTACTGCAGAAGTCCGCCGCCGGAACCATCTGCACCAATTTCCTTCATAATATCCGGGTAGATATTAACAAGCAGCATTCCAAATGAAATAGGAATCAGCAGTAACGGTTCAAATCCATGTCTGATCGCAAGATACAAGAATACGAATGCAACCAGGATCATGAGCAGATTGCCGCCTGTCATATTAAAGAATGCTGTTTGATGAAGAAGATTGTTCAATGTGCTAAATATATCCATGTTAATCCCTCCATATGGAATCCGCCTCTATCTGGCGGAAGCTCTGCCTTAGTTTAATGTAGCCAGTGTTGCGCCTGCTTCTACGGAATCGCCGGTTGCTACATTAATGCTTGCAATTGTTCCATCCTGAGGAGCTACGATTTCATTTTCCATCTTCATGGCTTCAAGAATAACGATTACGTCGCCCTTCTTCACTGCCTGTCCAGGATTTGCCTTCACGCCTAAAATCTTGCCTGGCATTGGAGCCGCTACCTTTACGGATCCGGCTGCTCCGGCCGGTGCCGCTGCCTTCGGTGCTGCAGGAGCAGCCTTCGGTGCTGCCGCCGGCGCTGCCTTTGGTGCCGCTGCTGGTGCTGCGCTTCCGGTTCCTTCTTCTACGGTTACGTCATAAACATTACCATTAACTGTAATTGTATAATTCTTCATGATGATAATCCTCCTGATTATTATGCTTTTTTCCATTTCCCTGCCGGTGCACGTCTGATGGAGCGTACGACAAGACCGCTTGGGCTCGTTCCTGTAGATGCTGCAATCGCAGCTGTAATGACTGCTACCAGTTCCAGATCATCGGCCAGGTTCTCTTCCGCTGCCTGGTAAACTGCTGCCGGTGCCGGTTCTGCTGCCGCTAATGGTTCCGGATCTTCTTTCTTTCCCTTGTTCTTCATCTTCTCTTCAAAACGGTTGATGTATTTGAAGCAGCCGATGAGGAAGCTGATAAAGATCAGGACAATAAATACGGTTCCCATACCCATGGCCATATTCAGGGCGGCCTGTTCCATGTTTTCGCCTAACGTGTACTCCGGAACGAAGGAAACGCTGGTGATCGCACCTTCCCTGTCGGTCGTGATACCGAAGTCCATCTCTCTCTTCTCAAAAACCGCATGAACCGTTGCGCTGTAGCCGCTGTCAATCTCTTCTACCTCAGCCGTGTCCTCTACGGAAATCATGGCGCCAAGGTCATGCTTGACGTTCTTCCAGGAGTCCACACCCTCGGCAAGAGCTTCGCTCTGTTTTGCAGTCTGGCTTCTCACCTCGTCCAGCTGATCATCCGGAATGTTCACGTAAGAGCTTAAATATCCGGAAGCCATCTGGCTTAACTGAGCCTGAATGTTGACATCGACCTCTGAGGAAGCGGTGTCAGCCTTGCTGCAAGCAGATAATGAAAAGAGACAGGCTGCCATGCAAAGTCCTAATGCTACTCGTTTCATATTCAGTTTCATATACCTGTCACCTCATTCTAGACCGTGCCATGTTTTTTATCCGGACGATCCTCTCTCTTCGTGAATAACATCTCAAATGCAGCAATCACGCGGGCTCTCGTCTCGCTTGCATCGATGATATCATCAACATAGCCTCTCTTTGCAGCGGCCAGTGCACTGGACTGTAAAGTCTGATAGCCTTCCGCCTTCTCATTGATTAAGGAAACGCTGTCGTCTGCCTTGCCGATCTCATCCGCATACATAATCTTCGCTGCTTCCTTCGCATCCATCATGCCGATGGAAGCGTCCGGCCATGCGTAAACCATATCGGCGCCGATTGACTTGCTGTTCATCGTTAAATAAGCGGTTCCGAACGCCTGTCCGATGACAACCGTTACCTTCGGAACTGTCGCATTGGCAAATGCATACGTCAGCTTAGCCGCCGCTTTGGCGATCTTTCTCTCTGTGCATTTGCTGGCTTTATATCCCTTTACATTGACAAGAGTAAGCACCGGGATATTAAATGCATCGCAGAACTCCACGAATTCCGCAGCCTTTAAGCAGCCCTGAGAGGTTAAAACCGCATCGTACTCGGCAGTCTTCAAGCCGCTCTCATCATAGGATTCCGTGCGGTTGGCAACAGCGCCCACCGTCGTTCCGTTCATACGGATGAATCCGGTTACCATGGAAGGAGCGTAATCCTTCTTCACTTCCATGAAGAAATTATCATCAGAAATCTGTGTCAGCGCGATGGCCGTGTCTCCCACATAGTTTGCAAGGTCGGAGCACACACGGTTTAAATCGTCGTTACACTCGTCGTAGGACATGTCATCTTCGTTATTGGCCGGGAGGATGGTAACCAGGGTTCTGATACCGCTTAAAATCTCCGCCTCATCGCCTGTAAAATCTGCCAGTCCTGTTTCCTTACTCTGGAAATCAGCGGATGCCGTGTCGCATTTGCCGGTATAGTTGCCAGCCAGTGCGTTCGGGGAATTCACAAATAACTTTCCGTTCTTGCTCTCCACAAATGTGAAATCAGCCATAGCTGTGGAAACCGCCATACCGCCGCCGCAGGTTCCAAACACTGCGCTGATCTGCGGAATCACACCGGAAGCCATGGTCTGGCTTAAATAAAGCTGGCCAAATCCGTCCAGGGCGTCAGTAGCTTCCTGAAGTCTTAAGCCTGCGCAGTCGATCAGGCCAATGACCGGAGCGCCCGTCTTCATGGCCGCCGCATAAAGATTAACGATTTTTTTTGCATGCATTTCGCCGATGGAACCACCCAGTACGGATGCGTCCTGGCTGTACACATACACAAGGCATCCTTCGATGGTACCGTAACCGGTAACAACACCGTCAGCAGGGGTTTCCCTTGATGTCATGTTGAAGTCTGTGTTTCTGGCCGTGATATAGGCGCCGACTTCAACAAAACTGTTCTCATCAAGCAAAGCATTGATTCTGTTGCTTGCTGATGTCTGTGCTGAATTACTCATTTTGCAATCCTCCATTTTGTAATATTTGTACGGGCTCTGTTAAGTAATTAACAAAGATCCGTAGAATAACACCAATTTCTGCCGATTATAATTGTATAATTAATTATGACAAATTTCAAGGTTTTTTTGGAAAAAAAAGAACTGCATTCTATGGAATTTTCATAATCCATATCATGCAGTCCTAATAACTTGTCAGCATTTTTTCACAATCTTTCTTAACTTCCAGCGAAATACACAAGTTTTCGTTGTATAATTTGTAACTATTGCACACGTCATTCCCGGATGTCCATTATGCGAAATGTACCATCCTCTGTCTTTTTATAGCGGATATGGGGATTTTCCTCTCCCATGGTCACGCCATCCGCGTTCGCTTCCAGTGTCGCCGTGTCAACTCCTGCGATCGCCACCATCAAATCGTCCCCGAAGATCAGATCCGGATTCTGTTTTAAGAACTCGCTTCTGTCTGCAAAAGTCATCTTCTCTCCATCAGCGGTCTCCAGATTTAAGGGGAACGCGGCCAGATCCGCCAGAGCCACCATGTCCCTGTCCGCTACCGCTTCCTGGACCAGCTCCGCAAATGCCTCGATATCCTTATTTCCTGCCTCTGATTCTGCCGCGCTGCCGTCCTCTGCTCCCGGACCAGCTGCCGCCCGGGCTTCTTTCTCCATATCTTCCGGAGTCGTCTCTTCCTCTTTTTCTATCTCTGCGCGAAACGGCGCCGCCTCATCCTTCGCAGCCTCTGTGGCTATCGCCGCTGTCGTCTCCGTGTCTTTCGCCGCTGCCGTCTCTGCGGTTCCCACTGCCTGAGACGCGCTTTTCCCTGAACAGCCGCCCGCCGCCAGCACTGTGATGACAGCCAGCAGAACGGCCAGAATCTTTCCTCTTCTCACCATAAGTGCACACTTCCTTTCTGCGCTTCGGGCAAAGTATATACCACGCAGAAGCGGAAGTCAATAGAGTTTCCAAAACTGTAAATGTTAGTCAGTTTTCTGTAAGATTCTTCCCTTATTTATACTCCTTGTGAAGGGTAAATCCACGTCCGCGCACCTCACTGACCTGGTTAATAATCATAAATGCATTGGAGTCCAGCCCCATGACGAGTTCGTTCAGCTTCGACAGTTCCCGGCCCGATACGACCGTAAGCACCGCATAGGATGCCTTTCTCAAATGGCCTCCCTCGATCAGGAGCAGCGTCGTTCCCCGGTCCATTCGGTTCTGGATCGCCTCGCTGATGATCTCACACTGCTCGCTGATGATCTTGACCTGCATCTGGTTCTGTCCGATCATCAGCACCTTATCCAGCACCATGGTATAGAGAAGCACCAGCAGAATTCCGTACAGGATCTTCTCCTTGCCCGCAAACACCATTTGGGTAAGCAGGATCAGGCAGTCGAACACCGACATCGTCATGGAGACCGGAAGGCGGAACTTCTTATTGAGAATCAGCGGCGGTATATCCATGCCTCCGGTTGATGCCCCCGCACGGATCACCATGCCGATTCCCGCGCCGATCAAGAGTCCGGCAAAGACGGTCGCCAGCATCGTATCCCCGGTGATGGGAGAGGAACCGAACAGTCCTTCAAAAACGCCGAGTATAAACGGATAGTAAAAGGTACTGATGATCGTCGTAAATGCGAACGCTTTGCCAAGAACCGCCGCGCCCGCCACGAACATTACCACATTAAAAACGCCGACGAACGCCGCGATGGGAATTCCGAACTTATACTGGGCCACCAATGCAAGCCCCGTCGTCCCGCCGGTGATGAGGCCGTTTGGAAGGATAAAGAGGGACACGGCCAGGGCGTAGAGCGTATTTCCCGCCAGCACGGTTATTATTTTCTTCATATTCATACAGATCTGTCTTCCTTTCATCGGTAAATAACACCGCCTCCCAGTATAGCATAATCCCCGGTTTCTTAAAACCCCCGCCGTTAAGATTTCGTTTCAATTCCTCTCCGTTTTACTTTTTTCACCGTCCTCCTGTTATACTTTATAATGAAATTTTATACTCAGAAAGGAGCGAACACATGGAGTTATATTTAATTATGGCTGCATTTATCTGCATCCTGTGCATCTTTGCAGGGAGCCTGTCAACCCGCATCGGCGTCCCCTCCCTTCTCCTCTTCATCATTCTGGGCATGATGTTCGGGACAGACGGAATCTTCCGGATTCCCTTTTCCAACTATGGGCTCGCGGAGAGCATCTGTTCCGTCGCCCTGATTTTCATCATGTTTTATGGAGGATTCTGTACCAACTGGGAGGCCGCCAGGCCTGTGGCAAAAAAAGCCGTGCTGCTTTCCAGCGCCGGCGTCATACTTACCGCACTCTTAACCGGCCTTTTCTGCCATTTTATTCTGAAGACTTCTCTGCTGGAAGGACTTTTAATCGGCTCCGTACTCGGATCCACGGATGCCGCCAGCGTATTTTCCATTCTCCGCATGAAAAAGCTTAACCTTGTAGACGGCATGGCATCCATCCTCGAGGTGGAGAGCGGAAGCAACGATCCTGTCGCCTATATGCTGACTACAATCGTACTGGGCATGATGGCGGGCCACTCTTCCGCCGGCTCCGTCGCCCTCGTCTTCTCGGCGCAGGTGCTGTACGGAATCCTGTTCGGCGTGGCAGCCGGCCTGGCGGGATCGAAGCTTTTAAACTCCAAACAGCTTTTTTCCGGGGAAATGCTTCCGATTCTCACCATGGCCCTTGCAGTCTTAACCTACGGTCTGCCGGCCTCAGTCTCCGGCAATGGCTTCTTAAGCGTCTATATCGCCGGCATTATCCTGGGCAACAGCCAGATAAAAGGAAAAGTGGAACTCGTCCACTTTTTTGACGGCATCACCGGAATGATGCAGATTATTCTGTTTTTCCTGCTGGGACTCCTGTGTTTTCCTTCCAGGATCATTCCCGTACTGGTCCCTTCCGTCTGCATTATGGCCTTCATGCTTCTGATCGCGCGGCCTGCGGCCGTCTACATCATACTGCGGCCCTTTAAAGTTCCCTTCCGCCAGCAGCTGCTGATCTCCTGGGCGGGCCTGCGGGGAGCCGCCTCCATCGTTTTTGCCATCACCACGGTCCTGAGTCCGGCCGCCATGGAATACGACATCTTTCATATCGTGTTCTGCGTCTGCCTCCTGTCTGTCGCCATTCAGGGCTCTCTGCTTCCATGGATGGCGAAGAAGCTGGAAGTAATCGGTTCCACCGACGATATCTTCAAGACCTTTAACGACTATCAGGAAGACCAGTCCATCCATCTGACCGAGGTCCGTCTCCCCGAGGGACATCCCTGGATCGGACATACCTTCCAGGATATCTCCATTCCGGAGGATATGCTGGCCGTCATGGTGCTGCGGGATGGGAAGACGCTGATTCCCAACGGAAGCACGTACATCACGGCGGAGGACACCATCATCCTGAACAGTCCGGCCTATGCAGACAAAAGCGGCATGAAGCTCCGCGAAGTCCGGATCGGCCGATACCATCCATGGGTGAACAAACAGCTGTCGGAGCTTACGCTTCCCGCAGACACCCTGATCTTTCTCATACGCAGGGCCGGCCGTTCCCTCGTTCCGACGGGCCAGACCCACGTCCGCGACGGAGATGTCCTGATTCTGAATGCGCAGCCGGTAACGCACACGGCGGCGGCTTCCGCTTTCTTATAAAATCCGTTTTCTTATGAAATAAGAAACTTCCGTTTCAGTTCCGCCTGCTTCCGCTCATTTATGCCAATCCGTTCATTCAGATAGGCATCCACGGAACCGCAGGCGGTTTCCATGGCGGAAAATGCATGGCGGATATAATCCTCCGATACCGTCAAAAGCACCTTCACACACTCTGCAAGCCTCACGTCCTTCGTCTTTTCCCGCACCATGTCTGCGGTCTTCACCGCATTTTCCATCACGTAATCATTCGTCCGGAGAAAATCCCGGATAATCGTATCCCGGTCTACGGATAGGGCGGACAGCAGAAGGGCTGTTCCCACACCCACCCGGTCCTTTCCGGCGGTACAGTGCCAAAGCACCGCGCGGTCGTCTGCCTCCAGAAGGATATCGAAAAAGCGGCTGTAATACGCCGCCGCATGTTCATCCATGACGAGATTCTCATACAGCTTATCCACATAGAGCTCCGGATTCCCGCCCAGGGAAGAGGCGTGTTCCAGCATTCCGATTATGGCATCCTGCTTCGGCTTTCCCTCCTCCTCGTCCTCAAAGGTGATCCCCACCGTCTCCTCATTCAGAATCGGATTGAAAATGTTGATGACGCCATCTATCTCCGGGTCCGGCTTCTGGCTTCTCTCCACGGAGGTTCTGAAATCCACCACCGTCCCCAGACGGCACTCCCCTGTCAGACGCGTTATGTCCGCCGGCGTAGCCTCATAGAGCGCTCCGCTCCGAATCAGCCGTGCCGGTACAATCTGCTTTCCATCCATGGTACGTATGCCGCCAAGATCTCTCGTATTGGGCAGCCCCTCCAGATGGATTCTGCCTGTGTAATGTTTAGCCGTTCCGTTTAAATTCTCTTCCATTCTGTACGCCTCTTTCTTTCGTTCATTCTATCTCAATGCTCATAGTATATCACAAACGCCCCATTCCTAAAAGCCCCTGCTTAGGCTATCACGCCCCGGCAGTTCATTTGTTGCTGTTCATTCCGCAATGTCATTTACAAATGAAAATGGTGACCGGAAGAGCTGGATCACACGGTCGATGCACCACCGGAAGGTGATTTTCTCCACCTCCTCAGTGAGATAGACAGGAAATGTCTTTACGGTCTCTCCCTGCAGGCGGTACGTCACCGTTCCCACGGTCTGCCCCTTCCTAAGCGGCGCCTTTAAGCGGTCCGGAAGCTCCTCGGATACGGTCACTTCCTCGTCCTCTGCCATGAGAAGCTTTAAGCTCTTCTCCTCATCCTTCAGATTTAAATCGGCGTGAACCACCACCGGATCGCCCAGGTTTCCAGAAATGGGGACTCCATTTTCCACCGGAATTTCAGGAAATGTCTTTTCCTGGAAGACCTCCCGGTACTGATAGTGTTCCTTTCCATACCCGAACAGCTTCCTGGCATCCGACCATTTATACGTCTTATGAGGCGGCCATCCACAGCCCAGGAGCGCGATGGTAAACTCCCGCTCTCCGTCCTCTAACGCCCCCACATAGGAGTAGCCCGCTCCTCCCGTAAATCCGGTCTTGCCAGAGAATACGCCGCTCATCATGGTCAGCAGCGCATTGTGGTTCTGGCAGCCGTAGGACCGTTTCCCCTCCTGATCCGTGAAATAATAGCTCTGTGTCCCCGTAATCTTCAGAAAATCATCCTTTTTCGGCGACGTACCGATGCAGTAATTCATGATGCGGGCCAGATCCGCAGCTGTTGTGGAATGCTCCTTCATCTGGCCGTTCTCCTCCTTGCTGGCGTCCAGCCCGTTGGGTGTAATAAAATACGTGTCGCCGCATCCTAAATCCCTGGCTTTCTGATTCATCAGGGCCGCAAAGCCCTCCACGCTTCCTCCCACATGCTCCGCAATCATCACAGCCGCGTCGTTGTGGGATTCCAGCATCAGGCTGTAGAGTAAATCCTCCAGCCGGAAGGTCTGCCCCTTATACACGCCCAAATGAACTTTCGGCTGGGCCGCTGCATTCTGGGATGCCGTCACAGTGTCGGAGAGATTTCCATACTCCAGGGCTATGATGCAGGTCATGATCTTCGTCGTACTCGCCATGGGACGGGCCACTCCCGCATTTTTCCCATACAGGATTCTGCCTGTTTTCGCATCCATCAGAACAGCCGACTGCGCATACAGCCCCAGTTCATCCTTCTGATTTTGTTGTTCCTGCCCGTCCGTCTCCGCCTGCGCCGTAACCCTCCCGCATATTCCCGTGCACAGCACAAGGCACAGAATAAATAGTATGACCTGCTTCATCCTCATACCACCCTGTATGATTTTATTTTATCCTATTCCTTCTATTTTTCATTTATTCCGGTTAAGAGGTCTGGCCTTTAAGTTTCCTCTTTACTTGCGAACATATATTCGATATAATAGAAGCAGATCATTTCTTCATTTACTCAGGGAGGGAATCTTATGGAACAGAGTCCGCTTGTCTTTCATATTGATGTTAATTCCGCATTTTTAAGCTGGGAGTCAGTCTGCCGTCTGACGGAGGACCCGGAGGCGCTGGATCTCCGCACGATTCCTTCCGCGGTAGGCGGGGATGCCGCTTCCCGCCACGGCATCGTGCTGGCCAAGTCCACACCGGCAAAAAAGTATGGGGTAACCACCGGGGAACCGCTGGTCCAGGCGCTGCGAAAGTGCCCGAGTCTGTGTGTCGTCCCCTCGCGGTTCGATGTCTATATTCATTATTCCACGCTCCTGATGAACCTCTTATCCGACTACACCCCTGATATCGAAAAATTCAGCATCGACGAAGCATTTTTAGACATGAGCTCCACCATCCATCTTTTCGGAGATCCGTGGACCACGGCCAATCAGATCCGTGAACGCATCTGCCGGGAGCTGGGTTTTACCGTGAATATCGGGATTGCCCCCAATAAGCTTCTGGCCAAGATGGCCTCGGATTTCAGGAAACCCGACATGTGCCACACGCTCTTTCTCGATGAGATCCCGGAAAAGATGTGGCCGCTTCCCATCCGGGAACTGTTTTTCGTGGGCCGTTCCGCCCAGAATAAACTGGAGGGAATCGGAATCCACACCATCGGCCAGCTGGCCGCCATCAATGTGGAACTGTTAAAACCCATTCTGGGCGAAAAGTACGCCATACAGATTCACGACTATGCCTGCGGCATCGATCCTTCCCCCGTGGCGGAACGCGAGCCTATTAACAAAGGCTACGGCAACAGCACCACGCTGTCCCGCGATGTGGATGACCTCGATACGGCGTTCACCGTTCTCCTGTCTCTCTGTGAGACTGTAGGAGCCCGGCTCCGCGCAGATCACGTGATCTGTGACTGTGTCTGTGTGGAAATCAAGGACTGGGACTTTCACGTACAATCCCATCAGACGACGCTTAACAGTCCCACGGACTCCACCACAGTACTTTACGAGAACGCCTGCCGTCTGCTGAAGGAGTTCTGGGACCGCACGCCGCTCCGTTTGATCGGAGTGCGCGCAACGAAGATATCCGACGACGAATTCAGCCAGATCAGCCTGTTCGAATCGGAGCAGTCCAAGAAGATGAAGGAGATGGAAAAGGCGGTTGACCAGATCCGCAGCAAGTTCGGCACCGACATCATCAAGCGGGCCAGCTTCTTAAAGAAGGACTCCATCGTCGATCACGCCGCCAGCAAGCAAAAACATCTCTCTCATTCCGCCTTAAAGGAAGATGATAAGAATACAAAGAATTGAGCGGGAATACGAATACTTCCCGCTCTTACTGTCATATCATCTCGATTGGCTTAAATCCCTCTCCAAATACCTCATTCGAATCCGTAATAATAATAAACGCGCCCTTATCGATCTCATGGACCTCGCGTCTGATGGGAATTACCTGGCTGTTATTGCATGCACACATGACGACCTTCTTCTCATCCAGGGAGTAGGAGCCCTGTCCTTCCAAAAACGTACAGCCCCGCCCTGTGGCCTCCTCGATGGCGGCTGCCACCGCCGCCTCGCACGACGTAACGATAAGCATCAGCTTTCCGGCGCCGAGACCGTACATGATCTTGTCGATGACCATGGTAGTCACGATGGAGGAGATCATACCCAGGATTACCGCGTCCAGATTACGGAACACGAAGCCGCCGGCCGTGATGACTACGGCATCCACCACCAGAGAGATCTGGCCGATCGTCAGGTGGGGAAACAGCTTCCTGATAGCCATGACCAGGAAGTCCGTGCCGCCTGTGGAACCGCCCCGCAGGTAAACAATCGTAAGCCCCAGCCCCGAAAAGATACCGGTACAGATCGATGCATAGAACGGGTTTCCGTCATAGAAAGGAATGATGGGCATCACATAGTCCAGCACAAAGGCGAAGATCACCATACTCTTCATGGAGCGGAGCAGGAACCGTCTTCCCAGCAGCTTATAGCTGACAAGCAGGATTGGTATGTTGAGCAGGATGCTCACGATACCCATGGGAAGTCCGAATAAGTAGCGCAGAATAAGGGCGATACCAGAGACGCCGACAGGGGCGAACTCCGCGTTCACTGCGAAATTATAGATACCGATATTAAAAAGGAACGCGCCTGCGATATCGCAGAGCAGGTCGATTCCCAGGTCTTTTACTGTATACTGCTGTCTGATTCCAGTCATTTGATTCTTTCCTCCATTTCATCTCCGTGCAGCTGATACGGCCTGTCTCTAGAGGAAATAATCGTCGATCTCAAACTCCTTTTTCCCTACACGGATCCATTTGATCAGCACGCTGGTCTCTCCGTCTTCCTCCGAGCAGACTCCGCAGCCGTGAACCTCCGTCCTTCCATAGGATTGCTTAAAGACGACTTCTTTATCCATAATTCCGCGTTCTGCTATATTTTCCGCCAGATCGAGGAGCACATCCTCTACATCTTCCTCTACATGATTCTTCTCTAATTCCTGTTCCAGTGCCTCATAAAGCTCTTCGTTCATCATAATCGTCTGTCCTTTCTTCTTTTCCATAAAACAATTATACATGTTTAAAATTTCTTGTCAATCTCACCCAGTCATGATAAAATTTACCCCATGAAAACGACTATGACATACCTCATTCAACAACAGGACATGCAAAAGACCGTAGAACAGTTTCTGCTGTCATACGGTTATTCCGCGGCTCTGATCCGCCGGCTGCGCCATACGGAGCAATCCATTTTAAAGAATGGAATCCCGGTCTATACGACGTACCGGCTGAACGAGGGCGACTCCCTCGCCGTCACACTGCCCGAAGAACACGGTTCAGAAAATATTGTTTCCGTTCCCATGGATTTGGACATCCGGTACGAGGACCGTGACCTTCTCGTCGTCAATAAAGCCGCCGGCGTCCCCATCCATCCGTCCCAGGGAAATCACGATAATACGCTGGCTAATGGAATCGCCTGGTATCTGGGGGAGAAGGGAGAGGCCGCTACGTACCGGGCCATTAACCGCTTAGACCGCGATACCACCGGCCTGCTGATACTGGCGAGACACGCACTCAGCGCCTGCATGCTGTCCGATATGGTTCGAACCCATGCCATACGCAGATGTTATCTGGCTGCGGCCTCCGGTCTGGTTCCCCCGGAAGGCGTGATCGACGCCCCCATCGCCAGGACCTGCGATTCCACCATCGAGCGCTGTGTGGACTTTGAACGCGGGGATTCTGCCAGAACCCATTACCGCACGCTGTATTACAATCGTGACACCGACTGTTCCTTAGTGGAGCTACGTCTGGAGACGGGACGTACCCATCAGATCCGGGTTCACATGAAGCATATCGGCCATCCGCTGCCCGGCGATTTTCTCTACAATCCCGACTACCGCCTGATCGGCAGGCAGGCCCTCCATTCGTGGCAGCTGGATTTTATTCATCCCATCAAAAAGGAGCCCCTTCATTTCGAGGCCCCTCTTCCAGAGGATATGCGCCGGCTCTTCGGTCAGTAGACGAATACCGTCCCTCCCATCCAGCGCAGTCCCTTCGGATAATGATTTTTTAAGATTCCACCGGCCAGTTTGGAAAATCCCAGGGACCAGCCGTCCACGGTCATCAGGACCCAGCCCTTCTGTCCGTTTAAATCACAGTTTTTTGCTTCCCCGATCCTCAGCGTTTCCCCCTTCAGATAACAGACAGCCTCCATCCCATCCGCCTTCATGGAGAAACGGCGCACCGCCTCCTCTTCCTTCATGGAGAGCGCCAGGGCGTGGGATGGCTCAAAGCGGTTCTTCTTCATCGTTCCCATATGAAGGCCGGGACGCACCACCTTTAGGCCGGCCAGATCGATCATCTGAGGCGGAAGCAGATACAGCTGGTCCCCGAACAGGATATACTCTTCCCTGTCCAGGTATCGCTCCGGTTCCGTAAACAATTCCCTGCAGAAGCCTTCATACTCCTTCCACACGGCCTTGTCTTTCAAATACTTCGGAACCTTTCGTTTCCACGTCCCTTCATCCTTCCCCATCTTGCGAAGCACGGCCAGATAGTGGCCTTCCCCCTCCGATATATGGGGCCATATCCGGTAAGTTTTCCGTAGTGTTTCCATGGACAGGTTTCCCCATTCCGGCCTCCCCGGTGAAAGGCCTTCCCTGGTTCCCATATCCTCGATCTCAAATTCCGGATGGTCCGAAAGAAATGTCTCGATAGTCTGCTCGTCCTCCTCCGGAGAAAAGGTGCAGGTGGAATAGACCATGCGTCCCCCGGCCTTCAGCATCTGCGCCGCATGATCCAGAATCTGGCGCTGCCTCGCTGCGCACATGACCACATGATCTGGACTCCACTGGCTGCGGGCTTCCTCGTCCTTACGGAACATGCCTTCGCCGGAGCATGGAGCGTCCACCACTATTTTATCGAAAAACTCCGGGAAGCGCTCTGCCAGCCGTTCCGGCGTCTCATTGGCCACCACCGCATTCCGGATTCCCATGCGTTCCACGTTCTGCGAAAGGATCTTCGCCCTCGCCGGATGGATCTCATTGCTCAGCAAAAAGCCTTCTCCCAGCAGGTGTCCGGCGATCTGAGTCGTCTTGCCTCCCGGCGCCGCGCAGAGGTCCAGCACACAGTCTCCCGGCTTCGGCTCCAAAAGTTCCACCACTGCCATAGCGCTGGGCTCCTGAATGTAATACAGCCCCGCTTCATGGTACGGATGCTTTCCCGGCCGCTCCTGCGAATCGTAGTAATAACCTTCCCTCGCCCACGGAATCTTCGTTAAGTGAAACGAGGTCTTCGCTAAAAATTCCTTCGCCTCCGCCTTTCCGGGATTCAGCCGCAGTCCCTGCACCCGCTCCTTTTCATAGCTTTCCAGAAACGCCTCATATTCCGTTTCAAGAAGGCCCTTCATCTTTTTTTTAAATGCCTCCGGCAGTTCTATCATCACAATTCCTCGTTTTTCTCAAAAATTCTTTCCATCAGATTACCAGATTAGGCCTTTTCCGTCAATGTTCCGGAATAATTTTCCTTTATTTTTCCAATTTTTTCGACAAATTACACACTTTGTTTATAAATATTTTCGAACTATATGATAAAAATATATAGGAGACGTTAAAACGATTCTTCAACTAATGAACCTGCGAGGTACGACATGATATTAAACATCACCGCTTACTTTATTATTCCCGTTTACACGTTTCTTTTTGCCTGGGGAACCGATTTATTCAGGCTGAACTTCTCCGTACTGGGCAGTCTGGCTAACCGCAAGAATGCCTTTCTCTTATGGGGAATCATCGTGGGCATCTATTTTTACTATGTGCTGAGAAAAATTATTCATCACCTCCCACGCAACCGGAAGGAGACGGTTACGAGCGTCAGCGCACTGATCCTGCTGGCCTTCGCGGTCACCACGCCCTATCTTCCCGAAAACAGGCCCTTTCGGGCATTTCTCCACGTGATCTTCGCCTTCAGCGCCTCCGTGCTGCTGCTGGCCTGTCTCTACCTGATCGTGTGGAAGCTCTACTGCATGAACCGGGAAGTATACCGTCCCTACTTCATCTGTCTGAACATCATCACTGTGCTGTCGGCCATGCTCTTGTGTCTGGCCGGAATCGTCAGCAGCGCGCTGGAAATATTCTTTACCGTATCCTGTACTCTGATGCTCATCAGACTGTACCGTCGTGTTATATCATCCAGGGACGGTTACTACAGTCTGAAGCACAAAGTCTAAAAACGTCGCAGGCCGCCCGCAAGTACGCCATCTGACTCGCTGCCGGCAGAAAAATAGTGCTGTAAAAAGAACATCCTCCGCAAAAACGCGTCCATTCCTTTTACAGCACCGTATCGTGTTCTATGTATTCAATTATAACATAACCTTATACTGATCAGAACCTTCGCCGTTTACAACGTAGTAAGCAGCATGCTCTTCCGGCTTCACATAAATCTCGATTGTCTCGATGACAGCGCCCTTGTTCATGGACTCATAAGCCTTCTTTGCAGCTTCCAGAACATCTTTTGCAACGATCTGCTTTCCAGCAAACTCGATCACTACGGAAGACTTTACTTCCTTCACAGCTGCAGGCTTCTTAGCAACAGCTTTCTTTGGCGCAGCTTCCTTTTTCTCAGGTGCAGCCTTCGGCGCAGCTTCCTTCTTAGCCGGAGCAGCCTTCTTTGGTGCAGCCGCTTTCTTCTCAGCCGCCGGTTTTGCTGCCGGTGCCTTCTTAGCCTCTGACGGAGTTGCTTTCGCCGGTTTCTTTTCTGCCGTCTTGACTTCCGCTGTTTTCGTCTCTACAGCTTTCGTCTCTGCCGTCTTCGTTGCTGTCTTAGTTTCACTCTTAGTATTCATCATAATTCTCCTCCTCAAACAGATTCATCTGTTTCTACTGTTGACGTGTATAAGTTCAGCCTGCCTTCTGATGTTTATATTTTAGCTGAGTGAATTATAAAACGAAAATACCGTTTTGTCAACAAAATGACTCGCATTAACCCGGGAGTTTGACACCCCCAATCTAAAAAAACACCGCTAAGCCGCTACTGGCTTATATTTTTTTGTCAAATTTTATGTTTTTATATATAGGCTTTTTAGCTCTTTTATGGTATAATAGGGGGAGGGAGGTAATAACTTATGAAGGTAAATACATCAAAATCAAAGAATGCTGAATCTTTTTACATCAAGCAGTCCTTTATAGATGGCAACGGAAAATCTACGTCCAGAACCATCCGCAAGCTTGGAACATTGAATGAATTATTAGTGGAACA
>NZ_QJKD01000020.1 GCF_003201875.1 Hungatella effluvii | reverse complement strand
CTATAACCAGCTGGTACTTTACTGCTGTCCGCTACTGCTTTGACTACCGGATCTGCTACTAACACTTCCTGGTTCTCAAGCTTGTCAAATGCTGTGTTATTTCCATTTACATAGTACTCGACACTGTATTTCAGCTTCTGTGTTTCATCTACTCTGTAATATACCTTAATGACGTTAGCTGTCTCACTGATCGTTGTCGGCAGCTCCGGTAATACGCTGTCTCTTGTATAGCCGGCAGGTACCTTACTGCTGTCCGCTACTGCTTTGACTACCGGATCCGCTACCAGTACTTCCTGGTTCTCAAGCTTATCGAATGCTGTGTCATTTCCATTTACATAGTACTCAACACTGTATTTCAGCTTCTGCGTCTCGTCTACTTTGTAGTATACCCTGATAACGTTGTTGGAACTGCTGATCGCTGTTGGAAGCTTCGGAGATACATAATCTCTTGTATAACCAACCGGTACTTTACTGCTGTCCGCTACTGCTTTGACCGCAGGATCCGCTACCAACACTTCCTGATTCTCAAGTTTATCGAATGCTGTGTCATTTCCAGTTACATAATACTCGACACTGTATTTCAATTTCTGCGTCTCGTCTACTTTGTAGTATACACGTATAATGTTGTTGGAACTGCTTATCGTTACTGGCAGCTCCGGAGATACAGAATCTCTCATATAACCAGCCGGTACCTTACTGCTGTCCGCTACTGCTTTGACTACCGGATCGGCTACCAGTACTTCCTGGTTCTCAAGCTTATCAAACGCTTTGTCATTTCCAGTTACATAGTATTCGATACTGTATTTCAGTTTCTGCGTCTCATCTACTTTATAGTATACCCTGATGACGTTATTAGTCTTGCTGATTATTGTCGGCAGTTCCGGCGTTACAGAAGCTCTTTCGTAGCCTGCAGGCACCTTATTGCTGTCTGCTACTGCTTTGATCACAGGATTTGCTACAAGAACTGTCTGATTTCTAGCTACATCAAATGCTTCCATCTCACCAACAAGATAATACTCTATATCAAACTTCAATTTTTGAGTAGTATCAATACGGTAATATACTTTTATGATATTACTGCTTTCTGTTATCGTTGCCGGCAGTTCTGGAGATACAGAATCTCTTCTATAACCAGCCGGTACTTTACTGCTGTCCGCTACTGCTTTGACTACCGGATCCGCTACCAGCACTTCCTGGTTTTCAAGCTTATCGAACGCTGTGTCATTTCCATTTATATAGTATTCTACACTGTATTTCAGCTTCTGTGTTTCATCTACTCTATAATATACCTTAATGACATTAGCAGTTTCACTAATCGTTGCAGGCAGCTCCGGTAATACGCTGTCTCTTGTATAGCCGGCAGGTACCTTACTGCTGTCCGCTACTGCTTTGACTATTGGATCCGCTACCAGCACTTCCTGGTTCTCAAGCTTATCGAATGCTGTGTCATTTCCATTTACATAGTACTCAACACTGTATTTCAGCTTCTGCGTCTCGTCTACTTTGTAGTATACCTGGATGATGTTGTTAGAAACGCTAATCGTTGTCGGCAGTTCTGGCAATACGTGGTCTCTCGTATAGCCGGCAGGCACTTTACTGCTGTCCGCTACTACTTTAACTATTGGATCGGCTACCAGCACTTCCTGGTTCTCAAGCTTATCGAATGGTGTGTCATTTCCATTTACATAGTACTCAACACTGTATTTCAGCTTCTGTGTTTCATCTACTCTGTAATATACCTTGATGACATTAGCTGTCTCGCTGATCGTTGCAGGCAGCTCCGGTAATACGCTGTCTCTCGTATAACCGGCAGGCACTTTACTGCTGTCCGCTACCTCGCTGACTACCGGATCGGCAACCAATACTTCCTGATTATCCAGTTTATCAAAAGGTGTATCTTTTCCATCTATATAGTACTCAACGCTGTATTCTAGTTTTTGTGTCTCATCTACTTTATAATACACCTTAATAATATTATCTGTATCTGTGATTGTCATTTCACCATCGCTTACAGTCTGGCCGCCAAACTCTACCTTATCCAGAATATAACCACTTGGCTTATTATATGTTTTATTTACATCTGCATACTTAACTGTAGGAGAAGCAACAAGAACACTCTTATTCAGATTCCCTATTTCCTTATTCGGCTGTTCGCTCTTGTAGTATTTTATACTATAATTTAACTTCTGATTTACATCTACTGTCCACTCAGCCTTAAAGGAAAGATTTCCACGGGAACCTGTTTCAATTACTACATTTTTTGAGTCATACTCTCCACTTTCAATGCTTCCTTTAACCAATTTCCAGCCCATAAATGTATATCCAACACGGTCTGGATTTTTAAGAGTAAAGGAATTGGTACGAATACTGTATTTTGTAGGATTTGTATTGCCATTTTCCCAAACAATATCATTATAATCTACATTTTCATATGTAATTGTGTACTCATTTAAGGTCAAAGTAAACTTAATTATATTTTCACCTGTAGTTAACTTAACATTTTTGTACGCTTCCTTTACCTTATATCCAGTCAGCTGCTCTAAGTCAGTGTTCGGATAACAACGGAAAGAACTTAATTTCGATGCAATATTTGCTTCTTCGGCAACCATTTTATCTTCATACCAATACTGTACTGTATATCTCAATGATTCCGGACTTGAATAGATAAATCTTATAACATTTTTATTGGGATCGGCATCTAAGCTTATGGATGCTGTAGCCTTATCAACAATATAATCTTCATATCCAGCTATTGTTGGAACAATCGCATTGGCCTGAATTGTATCTCCTATGACTCCATTGCCCGTCACAGAATCCGCTACCGGATCACCTTCGATTGTAACGTATAATATCTGATAGCTGGTAGTTGAATGCATGCTCCAACCTGCATAAAGCTCAAAATCTGATTTCACTTTTCTCTGGAAATCATATCGCTGCGTACATGCTTCATCTATATACCAGCCAGTAAAGCTATAACCAGCTTTTTCTGGTGTGGAAATTGGCGAAACCAGCTCCCCGCTGTTTACTTCTACTGTATCTAATACCTCCTGACCATCTTTAAATGTCACATCATAAGCAGCATTGTTCCAGTGTGCATATAAAACGAGATTTCCTTTTGGCATGGAACCCGATGTATACTTTTCTGTAAAGCTGGAATCAATATACCACGCATCAAAAGTTGCATCTGACGTAGGCTTAACCGTCGGAGCTCCAAGATATTTGCTTATATCAGATTTATAAGGAATGTCTTTTTTTATGTTTTCATTCGTTCCATTTATAAGTGTCAAATCATATTTAGCACGTGTGTAATAAAACTTAGATGGGTTTTTAAATTTACGATTATAATCAAAGTCTATATTACTATAATACCGCTCATATCCATCAATAACGTAATACTCTTCATCCAAAGTTGGGCTCATAGTTGACGAAACATATATAGTGGTTTTTGTATAAAGTGAAAATTTATAGCCTTTATGCAAAGGATCAGATATATTACCAGATGGATCTTCTACATAATATTCAAGTACTCTTTCTGTATCCCCATCCTTATAATAATCAAGTACCTTTACTCCACCTTTAGTATAAGGCATGATATCCTGCAATCCTGTGTACTTACTTTCACTACGATTCCACAGCCAATAATGTCCGCCATAATTTTCCAACCACTGTTCTCTGATATTAGCCTGATATTTAGCACTTATATCTCGAGTATAACAAGTACTGTCATGCTGATGTTCAGTTAAACCACAAATTGTGTGTGACATATCATAGCAACTTTCGTCATGACTATGCCATCTATTACATGTACGTTCATAACAATTGCTTAATTTATGCGTGTGATTATTCTTCCTGCATAAAGTAGGAGATTTATCCTGGAACCTAATCGTATAAATATTTCTGGAATATCTTACAGTAACGATTGATGTCCCATCTGCCTTTAAAGCTTCACTTGTTGAATCCTTAAAAGTAAAGGCATTTTTCTCCAGTTCGCCCCAATTTGTTGGATTAGCAGTTTTTGCTGTTATCTGCACATTATCTCCTGTTTTACCAGTTTTTGCATCTGTACACAGCAGCGAATAATTGTTATCATCTGCATTTTCAATCAGATAAACCACCTTATACCCAACTGTTCCCGGATTCCATTTTGCATATAATATCGTATTATCTTCTAATATTATATTACCGGATACCCTGGTGCCCTGAGAGAAATTCTTATCTGTATACCAGCCATCAAACACATACCCAGCCTTGGTTGTGCTCTTCGCTACCGTCAGACTCTCTCCATACAATCCAGTCTGTCGTTCAACATATTCTCCGCCATCAGTACTATATGTCAGATCATATATATTTCGATCGTAGAAAATATCAACAATATTCTCTTCTGTAGCAGACAGTTCTTTCTGGCTAATTTGCTTCGGAGTAAAGCCTGTAACATTTTGGGCAACTGCCGCACTCAATTCTCCGGCTTTCCCTGATTTTGTTTCAGACTCTTTCACCTCATAAGATCCATCCAATTTCTGATAATTATGCCTTACCACATATTCAACTGTATCTGCCATATAAACAATTACAGCCAGGTATTCCTTATCTTCAGAGAGATTTGCTGTCAAAATATTTCCATCAAGGGTAATTCCAGATGCCGAATCCATCGTATCCAGTACCGGCTTATAACCATCTAAATCACCTAACTCATAGGTTAACTTATACTTCTTTGTGTTTTCATCATATAAAGCAGCTACACTCTCTGTATCCTTCGCAATCGTTCCGTTTTCATATACATATTTAATATTGACGACTGACTGGCCTACAGGTTTAATAACTGGGTCATCATCATCCAACTCTCCGACAAAAATAGATCTCAAATTCGCTCTGTTATCATAAATCCTGTATCCATCTGCAACTGCATACTCCAGAGTAATTTCAGCTTCAGTCCCTGATTTAAAAGCATCTTTTGTCAAAACTAAGCTCTGGCTAGTTAATACAATTCCCTCACGCTTGAATTCCAGTTTATCAGTATTATATTCTCCGTTGTCAAAATCATTATCAGTAATTGTTACAGTCTCTATTTTTTCATAATCAATCCAGTTATCACCATGAAGCCGATGAGTTACTGTAATTTGGTACTCATTCAGTGGTTGCTCAATATTTAAAGCATCCAGTGTAATAACATATGCCCTGGCATAAGAAGATTCATCCAAAATTACATTGCCATATACTTTCCCGTTTACTAAATTGGCTACGGAAGATGATTCCTTCGGATCTGACTTCCCGGAATTGCTGTATTCAGAGTTACTGGCAGTTGCCAGTGTAATTTTTTCGTTTTTCTCATTAGCTGACTCTAACACTGTCACGGTTGAATCTGCCGCCATCAACACAGCCGAAGAATTACGACTAATTGAAACTACGGTATTCTCTTCCGACATTGCCGCGTCTTCATTATCCGATTCACCTTTTGATGTTCCGTTTTCTTCCGGTGTTACCACTTCAACTTCCGGCGTTCTGTTTTCTTCTGGTGTTGTCACTTCTACTTCCGACGTTACGCTCTCTTCCGGTGTTGTCACTTCACCTTCCGGTGATCCGTTTTCTTCCGGTGTTGTCACTTCGCTTTCGGGCGTTCCACTTTCTTCCGGTGCTGCCACATCACTTTCCGGTGTCCCGTTTTCTTCCGGTGTTGTCACTTCACCTTCCGGTGTCCCGCTTTCCTCCGGTGTTGTCACTTCTCCTTCTGGCGTTCCATTTTCTTCCGGTGTTGTCACTTCACTTTCCGGCGTTTCACTTTCTTCCGGTGCTACCACTTCACTTTCCGGTGTTCCGTTTTCTTCCGGTGTTGTCGCTTCTCCTTCCGCTGTCCCGCTTTCCTCCGGTGTTGTCACTTCTCCTTCCGGCGTTCCATTTTCTTCTGGTGTTGTCACTTCACCTTCCAGTGTTCCATTTACGTTACCTGGTACTTCTGCTTCTACCAGTTTCGAATTTCCTTTGACTGCAATCCTTTCAGTTGCATATCCATCAACAATTGTACGAAATGATATTTTCCCTTCTGAGTCATTAATATAAAGAAAAATAATCTCCTCTTTTCCAGTCAGGCGATACCCCTCATAATCATCCTTTATTCGGACAAATACCCTGAGATCAGCACCATCTGCATCTTCATCATCGGACATATTATATGACGGAGCAATCTCATACACTGATCCATTACCGAATAATTTTTGATAATCTTTCGCATTGTCCTCCGATTCTTCAATGCCTAAATCCTCAAAATGGAATGTACTGCCACTATCTATGGCAGCTTGAGCAGAATCCCTGAGATCCTCTCCATTCATGATAAATGTGGCATTCTCTTTTTCAAACGCACTCGCCACGTCCGCCCACGACACCATATTAAATGATGTCATCGTCAGCACGAATGACAGAAAACCTGCCAGCCCTCGCCTGAACTTTCTTCTTAGTCCTTTCATACTTTCTCTCCTTCCTTACCCTTCCTTTATGGTCTTTTGTCTATTGTCAGTATAATATCTATCTTCACACTCATTTTCCCTTCTTCCGCTTTCCAATGCGGAGGCCATCAGAATTATCATCTCCAGAAAGCTTCTGAAAGCCTGTTTTTCGCCGGTTTCCCGCCAGCATATTACGCCCTGCCAGGTTGAGTGTTCCCTGTACAGGATCTTTATTACAAAGGTGGCTCTTCTGCCGCCTTTCCGGTAGGTACCCCAAGTTTCTTCTGAAATGATCTTGCATTCTCCCGGGGCTATCCCGGAAGCACTCCTGCCGATTCCAACCTCAAATAAATGGACCATAGCATCAGCCAGGCCAATGGTTCCTTTGAATTCCTCCAGATGATTGATAAATGCGTTCTGTACACTTCCTTCCAACAGTCCGCTGTCATAGGAGTTTACAGCTACCTGACATGTTCTTGCGCCTTTTCTCGGATCTTTTATTCTATATCTTCCGATAAGAATTTCGTCTATCAGCTGTATCATCTGTAATATGCTTTCAAAGTGCTCCGTCCGTTCTCCCTCCAGCCAGGTAATATTTCCCTGCCAGCTGGCGTCATATCGGAATTTTACGTATATCTGAAATGTTGCTAATTTTCCCTTATATGCTTTCTTGCATTTTTTTACTTTCAGTGCCGGATAATCAGTTCCTGAAAACTGCCGGAATTCCATGGTCTGTTTCGGACACGACATCCGGTCGAATATTTGGTTCATCTGGAGTACTAATTCAAGAAAGTTACCATAACGGATACAGAGGGGTTCTCCAGCGTGACTAATAATTCCCTCCATACACTGCCTCTCATACCGGTCTACTGTTACGGTAAAATAGCGATATGAGTTATCAAGCATGCTCATTTTTGCTATCGACAAATTTCTCACCTTCTTATAATTTGTTTTAAGTAATCCAAATTGATCTAAACTTCCTATTCTTTCTAAAAAAATCAACAGTTTATTTTGTTTTCCTTACAAAAATATTAATTATAGATGCATTATACATCTTCATGGTAACAGAATGGTTACATTTCAACTTTTTTCCATTTTATTCTTTGTAATTTTTTACTTTTTTTTATTAAAAATGCTGGGTTTTATTTTCGAAATTGGTAGATAAAACAAATTATACGAACCATTTTATCAGTTCTATTAATATTTTTTTATATATAGACAGTGATTTTATCATTTATATACTATAATATTACATTTTTTATTACATTCTTCAATAAATGAAACACTACATTTTTCTTCTTTTATCATTGTTCAAAATTCACGTTTTTTTTCATAAAAAAAAGGAAAACCTGCTCTCTTTAGAATAACAGCAAGTAAAATCAAGCCGCCGCTCGATACTTTTATAATGAATATTGGAGGTGAAAAAGAGAATACACAAATGGTAGAAACAACTTCAGGTGATTGTTGATATAATTGACAAAGATATAAAAGGCTGTAACAAAAAAAACTCACACCCCCATCTAAATTATGGAGAAAAAAACAAAAATAGCTACGTCTATTAGCGAAATGGATTGTACCAAATGCGAATTGAACAGAACTCGTAACGGTTGCACGGAAACGATAGGCCGGCCTTTTGGCATCGAGTGCATAATTGCGTTATGCTTAGAAAAGAGGATGAATGAACTATGTGAATTCAAAAGGAATTTAAAGGCAGCATTTTATGCACTTAATATAGAAGATATGGAAGAAATCACAGGACTTCACATACTGAAAGGATCTCTCATCTACCTTGAATAGCTTTGCCAAGGAGATAAACTTAAATCAGTGATAAACTGCAGAAGAAAACGGGGCATATAAATGGCATATGAACAGATATATCGCAGCCAACGCGGGCGTTAGTGGCAGACGCGGGATTAGAAAGCCATGAGAGAATCTGTGAATATCTTCCGGTATAGAAAAAAAGCCGGTAAAACCCGAAACTACGGGTTATACCGGCATATAAAGACTCTTATCTAAAGATCATCAGACACTGCTTCAGCGTCTCATCAAATACATTTATTACTTATGTCAGCCCTCATCCACCGATCACTCTACTGCTTCCCAGATCTGCGGCCCCGCCTACTCATCAATACTGTAGTTCGGAGCCTCTTTCGTAATATGAATATCATGCGGGTGGCTTTCCTTCAGGGATGCTGCGGTAATCTTTACAAATTTAGCTGTTTCCTGAAGTGTCTTAATATCAGAAGCACCACAATAGCCCATTCCTGCTCTAAGTCCGCCCAGCATCTGGAATACGGTATCTTCGACGAGACCTTTGTATGCAACACGGCCTTCCACGCCTTCCGGAACCAGTTTTTTGGCATCAGACTGGAAGTAGCGGTCCTTGCTTCCGTTCTCCATGGCTGCAATAGAACCCATGCCACGATATACCTTATACTTTCTTCCCTGATACAGCTCAAAAGTTCCCGGGCTCTCATCACATCCGGCAAACATACTTCCCATCATGCAGACATTACCGCCCGCTGCGATGGCCTTTGTTAAATCTCCGGAATACTTGATACCACCATCTGCGATAACCGGAATTCCATATTCTTTCGCTACCGCATAGCAATCCATAACAGCTGTGATCTGCGGCACACCGATACCAGCAACCACACGGGTTGTACAGATAGAACCAGGTCCGATACCGACCTTAATCGCATCTGCACCGGCCTCAATCAGGGCCTTTGCCGCGTCTCCGGTCGCTATGTTTCCAGCGATGACCGGAAGATCCGGATATGCTTCCTTAATCATGCGTACACAGTTTAAAACGTTGGCGGAATGGCCATGAGCGGAATCCAGGACAATCACATCGACCTTGGAAGCGACCAAAGCCGCCACACGATCCAGAACATTAGCAGTAATTCCGATGGCAGCACCACACAGAAGTCTTCCCTGACTGTCTTTTGCAGACAACGGATATTTGATCTGCTTTTCAATATCCTTAATTGTAATGAGTCCCTTTAAATTAAAATCATCATCAACGATCGGAAGCTTTTCCACTCTCGCCTTGGCAAGAATCTTCTTCGCTTCTGTCATGGTAATGCCTTCCTTCGCCGTCACCAGATTTTTGGAAGTCATACACTCTTTTATCTTGCGGGAAAAATCTTCCTCAAATTTTAAATCACGGTTGGTAATGATACCAACCAGTTTTTTGCCTTCTGTAATCGGCACACCGGAAATACGGAACTTCGCCATCAGCTCGTCCGCATCCTTTAATGTATGTTCTGGGGAAAGATAAAATGGATCCGTAATGACGCCATTCTCCGACCTCTTTACCTTATCAACCTCATCTGCCTGCGCCTGAATCGACATGTTCTTGTGGATAATACCGATACCTCCCTGTCTTGCCATGGCAATTGCCATACGATGCTCGGTAACCGTATCCATACCAGCACTCATCAGGGGAATGTTCAGCTTGATGGTTTTTGTGAGGCAGGTCGTCAAATCAACCTGATTGGGGATTACTTCTGAATAAGCTGGAACTAAAAGTACGTCGTCAAAAGTAATGCCGTCGCCAATAATTGTACCCATTAAATTTTCCTCTCTTTCTTGTCCTTTTTATTAATGTAACTAATATATTTTTGCTTGTTAGTTACATAGTTTAACAAATTTTGCGTCACTTGTCAACGGACAATTTCAATCTGTTTTCCGTGTGTGAAAGACATAAATTCCAGCGTATTTAATATATTCATCGCGGCTAATAAATTTACATTATTTGGGAGTTTGTGAGCAATACTTTATATTTCTTTTGTTCAGCCTTTTGTTTTTACGTTGCGGCTTTATATTTTATATGCTAATTCCTGACTCCCTGTACTTCACCCAGGTTTACGTTTCTAGCAGCCATGTTTTAAACATGTTTCCACAATATTTGTTTCCTATATAAAAAACTATCTTCAACTCATAAAAGCCAGGATAAAGACAGAATAAATTCTTCCCGTCCAAATGCGCATAATCATCAAACGGGCAATGCATAAGTATGTAAACAAATGCACTGCCCGCAATCATAATTTCTCATATAATGATGCCATTCCCGATTCAATACGGCCGACTAATTTTCGGAGGGAGCACTGCCTGAATCAATCTTCTTCTGTTTCCAGATATAGAAAACAAGAACCAACAGGAATGAGAGACTTTGAGCAATAGTGATTCGCACAAACATCAATTCATCAGCGCCTGTATAGGAAGTAACGTGTAAAATATTTACGATTGTATTATTGACAAAATGATCCCCCATAGCCATGTAAAGTGAACCGGTTAATTTCGTTATCATAGCCGCTTTAAAACCGACAAGACCGCTTGTGATTACCAACATGAAAATGTTGGCCGCCATCCCTCCCATGCTGCTCAGACCGTCATAATAATTGCGAATCGGGCCTATGACATGCCACACACCGAATAAAATGGAACAAATAATTGCCGCTGCAATAAATTTGTATTTCTGTTGAAGAATTTTTTGAAAAAGTCCTCGGTATATGCCTTCCTCCATCCATACATTAACGATGTTGCCAACAATACAAATAAGGAAGAACAGGATACCGGTCTCATTTCCTATATTTTTATCCACAGCATAGCTGCTGACATAAAATTGAAGGGACTGGAAATTCCCCTGCGAAACTGCAATCAGGATTTCTGTCCCATATGCTGCCGTAAACACAGAAATACCAAACAGTAAACCGAATGCAAAATTTTTGAATATACCTTTACGCTTAAATCCAATATACTCGAAATCAGCAGATAGCATTTTTATTGCAATCCAGAGAATTATGATGCCAGCAATCTTATGTATGATTGCTTCTCCTAATAAGGTCTGATCTGTACGAATAATAAAATATTCTATAATTCGAAAGATAAAACACAGTATGTAAATTGCGAGCACCGATAACAAGGGACTTCTTAGCTTTTTCATGTAGAGCTCCTTCTGTCGTTCGACTTTGGATTTATTTGGCCGTCTCACCTGGTTTTGAAACGATATGTTTCTTATACTTTATATGTTAATATAGGGCCTGTCAAGCTATCTTACTTACTCTTAGTTTGTATCTATAAAATTATAGGAGATGCCATTGAAACAGTCGATCTATATTCCATCACTCTTATTTAAATATCAGTAAATGTCAGCACGTAAAAACATTTATTATTTATGATTTGTATCTGATTAATTTAGAAGTCTCCTGTTATTGTAAATCGCTATTCTCTAATTTATGTCTTTATGATTCAAAATAAAAATAGGAGCTTATGATCGAAAATGCAGCCTATTTCGGTACATTTGCCGAAGTAAGCTGCATTTGTTTACTGTTTTCTTTTCTAGTACAGCATTGCGTAAGTTTCGGTGAATTATGTGCTTGATATTTGCGTCAGGGGCACGTCCGCGAAGCGACGGCGTAGTGGACCCTACGGTTAGCTTCGCGGGCGTGGTCCTGGCGTGAATAGCGAGTGCAGAATTCACTAGAACTTATGCAACGCTGTACTAGTTATAGTAAGCTCTGTTGGATTACTGATATTTTCTTCATAATTTGCTAATTTCTCGTATCTTATGATATAGATCACATATTTACGGCTCTTTTCAGCTTCTTTACATCATCTTCAAGTATGCTGACTCGAATTCTTGTCATTTCGATACTTCCTGCTACTCTTATCGCCTCATCCAGTTTTCTGTTCAGAATGAAATGTGATTCTGCAATAAGAGCAATACTCGGGCGGATTTCATTTTCAATGGTAAAACGAATCCCCTTCACATTTTCATTTAACTGTTCCATCTTAGCATCAATTCTGCCTTCCATGGTGTTCATATCATTTCTCTGGTCTATGATATCAGTCTTTACCACAGCCATATCGCTCTTCAGTTCTGTTACATCGCCCTTTAATTCCACGATATCGCTCTTCACCACAGTCATATCGCTCTTCAGTTCTGTTACATCGCCCTTTATCTCTATGATATCGCCCTTTATCTCCACGATATTGCTCTTTACCACAATCATATCGCTTTTCAGTTCTGTTACATCGCCCTTTAATTCCACGATATCGCTCTTCACCACAGTCATATCGCTTTTCAGCTCTGCTACATCCTCCTTTAATTCCACGATATCGCTTTTCAGCTCTGCTGCATCACTCTTTAATTCCACGATATCACTCTTTACCACGGCCATATCGCTCTTCAACTCTGCTACATCACTCTTTAATTCCATGATATCGCTCTTCACCACAGTCATATCGCTCTTCAGCTCTGCTACATCACTCTTTAATTCCATGATATCGCTCTTCACCACGGCCATATCGCTCTTCAGCTCTGCTACATCGCCCTTTAATTCCACGATATCGCTCTTCACCACGGCCATATCGCTCTTCAGCTCTGCTACATCACTCTTTAATTCCACGATATCGCTCTTCACCACGGCCATATCGCTCTTCAGCTCTGCTACATCTCCCTTTAATTCCACGATATCGCCCTTTATCACAGCCATATCATTTTTCATCTCAATTACATTATCATTTATACTCTGAACATTCCCACAGAGTAAATCCAACTTTTCATCTATTGTCATTCTACTCCTCCTATCTTTACTTTTCACGTCATTCAGATGTTTTTATTATACTGTAAAAGCTTTGCCATTACAAGACTTTTTCTCAATCAATCATACACATCACCAACTCTCCTGAAGCTAAACATAGGATTTTTTTGCGGAAACCGCATTGAAACAAAGAATTTTAGAATTTCACAGACAAGAAAACGCTGTGGAACTTGTTTCCTATCTTACTATATTCGAATCACACCTGTCAAGCTTCGATGTTAGGTTTTACAAAGATTTCATCCTCTTCACCAATCCAGGCGTTTTAACTTCACTTCTCCTCCCCCATTCCCAAAGAGCAAAAAAAAAGGCCAAACACACTCCGCGTCCTAATCCGCATCATGTATCTGTCCTTTTCATTTTACCTTTATAAAACTTATCTTGAAACAAATCCTCAAACAACGTTCAAAGAAGCTCCTTGTTTCAATCCGCGCACGATAATTTCACTGTATGCGACTACATCTTATAGATGCGCGGCTTGACTTCATGTCAGTGGGGGATACCGATTTCTCTCCGCCCCCCACTGCCGTTAAGCTTGTTTTTGGCGTTTCATCTCTCCACCTATAAAGGTGGGAGAATTCTCTCTTATTTTGTTAAACGCGGTCCACGATCTTTCGTGGAGCCGTCATCTTCATGCAGTGAAGAAGCTTATCGTTCGGCTCGAAAATAATCTTCGTGGATTCACTGCCGGACTGGCTGATTAATGTATAAGTCTTGACGTCCGGTGTGCGGGAAGAAAAATCCAGAACCTTCATATTATTTGTTTCGTGATCTTTCGCTTCCGTGGAACCGGTAGGCGCAACGATCTGAATTTCATCCATGGAACCTTCCCAGGCCTTTTTTCTCTTGGTCTTTCCGTAAATCCGGTCGATGGTCAGCTGATTCGTCACATAGAGATACTCAAATTCAACTTCGCTGTTGCGGAAAACAAAGTAAGCTGCCCCCGCTGCTGCAAACAGAACAAGAATACCAAATATTCCGAGCAGCGGAGAGACAGCGATAAAAAATGCCACCACACATACCAGAACCATCAATACCTTGACAAGCATCATATAAGCTGGTGCTTTCCGTTTTACAAGCCATTCTGCATACATTTCATTCATAGACTGATGTCCTTTCTTCTGTGAAGGGAGATGATGAATAAAGAGTCTGGCGCACCAAACTCCCGTGCCGGAGTACGGCTGCTTCAGCAGCCTTACTTCCCTGGTGCGAAGTACGCCTCTTACCCGGATGGTTTATTATTTCACGGAACTTGTCGTCCCATCGAAAAACAAAAGAGGATCTGCAATGCAAGCACTGCAAATCCTCTTTCCATTCCGCATGCGTCGCTTTTGCTTCCGTTATTACATCATATCCATTCCGCCTGGAGCCGGAGCTGCAGGTGTTTTTTCTTTTATATTAGCAACAACTGATTCAGTTGTCAATAAGGTAGATGCAACACTGTTCGCATTCTGTAACGCACTTCTTGTAACCTTGGTCGGATCTAAGATACCGGCCTCGATCATATCAACATATTCTTCCTTATAAGCATCGAAGCCTGTGCCAACCGGTGCCTCTTTTACCTTGCTGATAATAACGGCGCCTTCCAGTCCTGCGTTTGCCACAATGTGGTATAACGGAGCCTCCAGAGCCTTTAAGATAATCTTCGCACCTGTCTTCTCTTCGCCTTCCAGACCATCAATAACTTTCTGAACATCTTTCATAGCATGGATATAAGCGGAACCGCCGCCGGCGATAACGCCCTCTTCTACGGCTGCTCTTGCTGCGGATAAAGCATCTTCCATACGAAGCTTGGCTTCCTTCATCTCGGTCTCAGTTGCCGCACCTACACGGATAACAGCGACTCCGCCGGATAACTTCGCAAGTCTTTCCTGTAATTTTTCTTTATCAAAATCGGAGGTAGTCTCTTCGATCTGGCCCTTAATCTGGCCGATTCTGGCTTCAATCTCATCTTTGCTGCCTTCGCCGTCTACGATAATGGTATTTTCCTTCTGAACCTTAACGGATTTTGCACGTCCAAGCATATCCATTGTGGTGTTCTTTAATTCATAGCCTAATTCTTCGGAAATCACCTTTCCGCCTGTTAAGATAGCGATATCCTGAAGCATCTCTTTTCTTCTGTCGCCGTAGCCAGGAGCCTTAACAGCAACTACATTAAAGGTACCTCTTAACTTGTTAACGATTAAAGTGGTCAGAGCCTCGCCCTCGATATCTTCTGCAATAATTAAGAGTCTTGCGCCAGACTGTACAACCTGCTCTAATAACGGAAGGATCTCCTGAATGTTGGAAATCTTCTTATCTGTAATAAGGATATACGGATCGTCTAAGTTGGCTTCCATTTTCTCCATATCGGTGCACATGTAAGCGGAAACGTATCCTCTGTCAAACTGCATACCTTCTACTAAGTCTAACTCAGTCTTCATGGTCTTGGATTCTTCAATAGTGATGACACCGTTGTTGGAAACCTTCTCCATAGCATCTGCTACCATCTCGCCAACTCCGTCGTCTGCTGCGGAGATCGCTGCTACTCTTGCGATGGAAGCTTTGCCCTTGATCGGCTCACTCATCTTTGCAATCGCTTCTACAGCTGCCGCAGTGGCTTTTCTCATACCTTTTCTTAATTCGATCGGATTAGCGCCTGCTGCCACGTTCTTCATACCTTCGTTGATCATCGCCTGAGCCAGTACAGTCGCTGTGGTGGTACCGTCTCCGGCTACGTCGTTGGTCTTTGTCGCAACTTCTTTAACAAGCTGAGCGCCCATGTTCTCATATGGATCTTCCAGTTCGATCTCTTTCGCAATGGTCACACCGTCGTTGGTGATGAGCGGAGCACCAAAGGATTTGTCAAGAACAACGTTTCTTCCTTTCGGTCCCAATGTTACGCGAACTGTGTCTGCTAACTGATTTACGCCGGCTTCCAGTGCTTTTCTGGCGTCTACACCATATTTAATCTGCTTTGCCATGATTTCATTCCTCCAGTTTCTTTCTATCTATCGTTTTTGTTATGATTTCGGTATTGCCCTAAGGGTTCGGTTTATTCGATCACAGCCAGGATATCGTTCTGTTTAACGATAACCAGCTTATCATTCTCATTTTCGCCTTCCACTTCGGTTCCTGAATACTTGGAAAAGATTACTTTATCGCCGACCTTTACCTGCATGGTTACTTCCTTGCCATCAACCAAGCCGCCTGGTCCAACTGCGATTACTTCCGCCTGCTGCGGTTTTTCTTTTGCCTGACCCGGTAAAACGATCCCGGATTTTGTCGTTTCCTCTGCAACCAATGGTTTTAATACTACCCTGTCAAATAATGGTGCTAATTTCATTGCAATTCCTCCTCATACTGTTTCTGTTGATTCTTTCTTTTTGTTTCGCAAATGGAAACTTCTTTTAACCACATACTAAGTTATATCACTCATTATTAGCACTGTCAATAGTTGAGTGCTAATTTTATATTTTTTTTACAATTTAGTTCCATAACTGAGAGCATTTTCCCGTTCCTACATAGTTTATAGAAATTTTCTTATTATATACCTTTATTTTTTTCTTTATTAGTATTACAATAAGAAGCAAACGAAAGGAGTGTTTCACATGGCAAAAAAGGGTAATGGTTTTGGGAAATTAGTGGCTTTCGCCACCATCGCGGGTGCCGTTGCGGCCGGTATCTCTTATTTTACGAAATATAAATCTTTCCATAAAGAACTGGAAGAAGATTTTCATGATTTTGAAGATGACGGGAATGATGACATTTCCAAGATTGACAGCACAATGAACAGGAACTACGTATCCCTTCACGCAGACAAAGATGAATTCAAGGTAGCCGCCGCCGATATGGCCGACGCAGCCAAGGATGCAGCTTCTGCCGCGAAGAACCTCGTGAAAGACGCAGCCAGCATCGTGAACAGTACGGCAAGGGAAGCCGCTTCCGCAGTTGCCGATACCGCCAAGGATATGCTTGATTCCGCCATGGACCGTTCAGAGGACGACGAGGAAGAAGAAGATATTACCGAAGACGGCGGGCTCGACTACGCAGCCGGCGCCACAGAAGGGTTCAAAGAAGAACCGGAGCAGGCCGCAGATACAGAAGATAAAGAAGCAGACTCAGAAGAAGTCGAAGAGATATATGAGGGAACCGGAGATGCATTGAAGAAATTTGCCGCAGAGGAATCCACTACGATTGTGGAAGACACGGCAGACGAACCATAATGAATCAAAGTCAGCCAACCGGTAATCAGACGGCGCAGAGTGGTATTCCATTCTGCGCCATTAAATTTACATTTTAAGTTCACAATTTAAGTTTACATATTAATAAGAAAGAGTACCGAAAAGTGAATGCCACTCTCACGATTCCATTTCCAGGAATCCGCCTTCACTTTTCGGTACTCTTTTTATCTGTTATTCCCGCACAAAAATCGGTGAAACCCAGGCGGTGTCACCATTTCTCAAATGCACCCGGAGCCGGTAGCAGCTTCCCGCCTCCAGTGTCACCTTCTTTTCATACTTCATCGTATACGCCTCTTCCGGCACTGCCTGGCGGATTCTGGTCTTATAGGCGTTGTGCCAGTAGAAATCATCGCGGTAGTGTTCCACATTTCCAAAGACCTCTGCGGCCAGATCCATGCTCTCCTGATACTGGGCAAGAATTCTTGAGGATTTCATCAATTCCTTAAGCGTAAAGCGGTAGACGTAGCGGTCCACCTTCAGCACGATCTCATCCTCCGGCTTTCCCTCCACTTCAAACACAAAGCCTTCCTTTACGACCGTACTCGGTCCCATCCAGTGGCCTGTGGTGGTGCTCATATAGGTAGTCATATGGAATTCACAGGATTTCTCCGTCACATTGCAGAGCTCCTGACCAAAGCTGTTAAAACATTTCTGCACCAGGCAAAGACGGCCCGGAACTTCCAGAGACCCATCCCATGTTTTCGTCAGGCGATCCTTATAAAACTTGGGATTCGGCCCCCAGCCAAACTCCACTGCAAATTTATACTTTCTTACGCCGGTATACTGAGTCTCTTCCCAGGTACCCGCATGAACCGCCATGGTATCCAGAACATTGTCCCGAAGGATCTCTACCCGGTCAATGGCGTCCGCCGCCTCAATGGCAAATGCAAGCGTTCCCTCTCCCGGCTTCACCACAGCCCCCATCGGGCTACCGTTTATGGTAAAATCAATATCCATACGGCTTCTGCTGACGCCATATACCCGGCGGTTTAGCAGGCCTTCCCAGATCGCCTCCTTTGAGCCGTCCGCTGCCAGCACGCACATGGTTCCATGATCGTGAACCGCCGGTACATTGTGGTTGTCTCCGGAAGCAATCATGCCGACCAGATACCCCTTTTCAAGCCCCCTCTCATAGCAGGTCTCTCCGGTTCTCGGCCCCATGTGGAGATGGCGCTCCATATCAAAAGGTCCTGTATCGTTTTCACTGCATCCATGGCTGGAGTAAATCTCCGCAAACGGCGAGAAATCTTCCCGGTGCGTCTCCCAGTTTTTCCCCCTGCTGCCCAGCTGGTAGGCTACATGGTGGGGGATGGCTATCGCCGACCTGTCCTTATACGCCTGATAGAGTTCCTCGTACCGCATGGGATGGAGCATCGGCTGCTCATTATCCAAAAAGAACACATTATGGTCTCCATCATCTCCGGAGCCCTGCCACTCATAGCCCATAAACATCGGATAACCGGCTTCGTTTTGCTGTTTTACCGCCTCGCGGAGCTGTTCCCAGTCCTGTTCGATCTGTTCCCTGTCATATAAATCCTCCAGGCCTGCCCCTGTTTCGGTACGCTTCATATAGAAGGGATAGTAGGCAACCGGCCAGAAATCAACGGTCTTTTTTGCGTGTTCAATCCATTGGTTCAGCTCTCCCATCTGATTGTGATGAATATTGCTGTGTAAATCCGTCCATAGTTTTTTGTAATGCATAGTGGTTCCTTTCCTTACTTCTCCGTATTTTCTCCGTATTTTTTCAGAAATTCTGCTTCCATGCTCCGCTGCTTTTTGTCGTTCTTCTTTAAAAGCCAGATCAGAACAAAGGTCAGAATTATAAACGCCAGACAGATTGGGCGTTTAAAGAATATGGTCCAGGAGCCGTCTGAAAGGACCAGGGAATTTCTTAAGTTGGCCTCTGCGATGGGGCCAAGAACGATTCCGAGAATAATCGGAACGGGAGGCAGTTCCACCTTCTGCATGAAATAAGCGATACAGCCGAAAATCAGCATGACCCTCACGTCAAAGGAAGAATTCGCCAGTGAAAATGCTCCCGTACAGCAGATAACGACCAGGAGCGCCGTCAGAAGCTCCTGCGGAATATGTGTGATTTTTACGAACAGGGGAAGCAGATATTTTCCCTGTAAAAACATCACAATCTGAGAAATCACGCATCCGATCAAAATGGCGTAAACGACCGGCCCCGAAGTGGAAAACAGCTTTGGACCAACCACCAGCCCATGCATGGTGAATGCGCCCAACAGCGTGGCCGCCACCGCATCTCCCGGAATTCCCAGTGTAAGCAGCGGAATCAGCGTGGCCGCGGTCGCCCCATTGTTGGCGGACTCCGGCGCGGCGATTCCCTTTAATTCTCCCTCCCCGAACTTCTCGCCCGGTTTCGCGCAGCGTTTGGCCTCGTTATAAGCGATATAGGAGGCGATCGCCCCGCCTGTGCCCGGAATGGCTCCGATAAACGCTCCGATCGCGGAGGATTTCAGCATGGTGGGAACGGTACTCTTTAATTCGCCGAGCGTCAGACGGTCCGAAGGATCTGCCTTCTTCAGTTCTGTGCCCGCTTCCTCTTCTTCCGTGCCGTTTACACGGCTGATCATCTGTGCAATCGCGTAAACGCCCAGTAAAACCGCCAGCATTTTGATTCCGTTATACATCTGAAGACTGCCGAAGGTAAAACGGGTGACGCCGCTGACAGCGTCAATACCCACAGTGGCAATCAGTACGCCAAAGGCGCCGCTGATCACTCCCTTTAAGATGCTCCGTCCGCTGACTGAGGCGATAACGGACAGCCCGAATACCGCCAGGGCAAAATACTCCGGGGCTCCGAAATAGACGGCGATTTTGCTGATCTGGGGTGCGAAGAACAGGAGGCACAAAGCGCTCACCAGTCCGCCAAAGGTGGACGCCGCCAGGGCCATGTCCAGGGCCTTCCTGGTCTTTCCCTTTTTCGACAGGGGATATCCGTCCAGCAGTGTGGCTGCCGCTGCGTTCGTTCCCGGCGTATTGATCAGAATCGCCGTTATGGAGCCTCCGAAATTCGAGCCGAAAAAGATAGCGGTCAGCATCAGCAGGGCTGGAACACTGCCTAATTTAAATGTAAATGGAATCAGAACGGTAATGGCCAGATTGCCATTCAGCCCTGGTATGGAGCCGAAAATGATTCCTATAAAAATCCCCAGGTTTACAAATACAAAGTTCTCCAGAGTAAACAGCTGGGGCAGTGCCTGAAATATAATTTCCTTCATTTGCGGCCTCCTACTTCAGTCTCACGTGAAGTACCTGCGTAAACAGCAGATACAGGACGAAAACCGTGATAATTACGATCATATAATACAGCTTCTTTTTACTCTTTGTAAAAAGCAGGGTTGCGGCTCCCAGGAATATGGAAGCCACAATAAAGCTGTAGTCAAACAGGATCACATAGATCCCAAATACCGCCATGTAAAGGAACGCCTTGCCTTCTTTTGCAAGATTCAGTTCCCGGACCGTGTCCTTCTTTAAAATAAGGCTCTGGACGATCAGCGCGGCGCCGCATACGATAAACAGAATGGCAGCTCCGCCGGGTACGGCCCTGGAAGTCAGACTGTTTCCTGACGAATATTCTGTACCTATCTGGGCCGGAATCAGCCAGAGGACTGCCAGGCCGAAGATCACGCTTACGATTCCGGCCCACAGATTTGTCCTGTACTTCACTTTCATATCGCTTTCTCCCTGCCTTGTTAGTGATAATACTTTTCGTAGATTTCCTGGCACATTTTTGCAGAATCCTCAATCATGGCACGTACAGTCTCGCCGTCGGCAATATCCGGAACGTATTTTGCGCTCTCGGCCAGTTTCTTACATTCCTCTGTTTCCGTATAAGCCTGAATCATGTCATGAATCTGATCCAGGGCTGTCTGATCCGCTCCTTTTTTCGCCATCAGGAAGTTGCAGGATTTGAATTGGATATCATATCCCAAATCCACGACAGACGGAACGGTTAAGCCTTCGAATCCCTCATAGGCGTCCTCTGAAAATACCGCAATGGGAACGGCCGTCCCCTCTTCGATAAACTGCTGACAGGCGCTGGCATTGCCGATGGCGCAGACTACGTCTCCGGAGGTCAGGGCCAGCATATCCTTATTCGTTCCGTCCGATGTCACGGCCTCCGCGTTTAAGCCCGCTTCTCCGAACAGCGCCGTGCCCAGCATATGAGTCGTTCCTCCAGGTGTATTGGAGCCGAACAGAATCCGCTCTTTCTCTCCATAGGCCTTCAGTTCCTCCCAGTTATGGATGCCGCTCTTCTCCGGGTTCACACAGAGTACAAAATCCTCAGATACCATGCCGGAAACAATGGCGAAATCGTCAAGGCTGACCTTAATATCCTGATTAAAGAGAGGCGCCAGCGTAAAGAGCGCGATTCCTGACGTCATCAGCTCGCAGGGGTCTGCGTCCTTGGCAAGAAGATCATTGGCTGCTATGGCTCCGGACGCTCCGGTCAGATTATTAATCATAACCGTCGTTCCCGTGCTCTGCTGAATTCCCTGTCCCAAAATCCTCGTGATCGTGTCCATGGTTCCCCCTGCTGCATTGGGAACACGGATTGTAATGTCATGGTCCGGCTTCCAGCTGCCGGCCGGCACGGCGGCGCTGTCGGCGGCTCCACTCTCATTGTCCTTGGACACACTCTCATTGGACGCTTCCTCTTTGGCGGCCTCCTTCTGTGTCTCAGACGGATTCTTCGCTCCGCTCTGGCTGGCGCATCCCATAACCGACGCCGCCATAACTCCCGCAAGTACCAATGCCATCAAATTTCTTCTTTTCATTTGCTGCCTCTCCTTTTCATATAATTTCATTTTGAAATTAATTAGTTAAATTTTTAAGACACACCCCGTTGTCTTTTTATCATTATATCACATCTCTATATTATTTCAATATGAAATTATATTTTTTTATTAAGTTTAGACAATAATCTCCAGAGCCCGTTCCACAGACAGTCTGGCAATGCTATCCTCAATGCGGACATTTTTCGTCTCTCTCACCATCCAGCAGTTGTCGGCAATCTCCTCCGTAAAGGCCAGTTCCTTCGTCTTCTGCTTCAAACGCTCCAGAATCCCATCGACGCTCTCGAACAGATCGCCATACAACACAAGCGTTCCGGGGTTCACAACCAGAAGAATCTGATTAATGCCGATCGCCAGTTTGTCAATGGCATCCTTAAGGACCGCGGCTGCAGCCTTCTCCCCCTCGCCAGCCAGTCTGCATATCTCCGGCAGCTCCAGCCGTTTCCCGCTGGCTTCGAAGTACGCCTCTTCCATGGCCGGCTTTGAAACATACGATTCCAAATGCCCTCTTTTTCCGCAGGCGCACCGTCTTCCTCCGCTCTCCACGAGGATGTGGGCGAACTTACCTGCCATGCTGTTCTCTCCGTCGATCACCTGGCCATTGCAGATAATGCTGCCTCCGACGCCGTCGGAAATGTAGAGATACACCAGATTCCGGTTGGTGCCGCTCAAGTCCAGATACTGCCCTTTTAAATCGGCAATCACGTTGTTTTCCACGAGAATCTCGCAGTCATACCGCATTCCCATGTATTCCTTTACATGGATTTCCTCTCCTGAGTCAGGTGAATAGATTACGCTTCCTTTTCCTTCGTTTACCGTTCCGCGGGAGGCAATACCAATGGCAAGAAGGTGTTTCTTCTCAATGCCTGCAGTCTCTAAGCAGTCCTGGACGGCATGTTCCATCAGGCTTAAGAGCTGATCCCCCTTCGTTTTCCCTAAAAGCCTTATTTCACCGGAATGCACCGGTTCTCCTCCCAGGTTCCTGATACAGTAGTAAAGCCTCGATCTGCTTAAATTCATTCCGACGCTGTAATAGGCATTCTTTTTGACGCAGAGCATAACCGGACGGCGCCCCATATGGGTCTGTTCGGTGCCTTCCTCACAAATAAGCCCCTCCCGCAGCAGTTCCTCCACCACCCGCGTGACGGACGGCGCAGAAAGGCCCAGGCGCTTCTCCAGCTGTTTTCTGGAAATGCCTTCATGATTTAAAATTTCGCGAAATACGCGAACCCTGTTTCTGGATTTCATCTGAGATTTTCCGGTGTTTTCAATGCGAAGCATAGAACAAGCCTCCTTTCCTGACTAGAGTACTCCCGGGAGCACTATCACTATCATACTCGATATTCCTGTTTCCGGCAAGCAAAAAGGATGGTATAGTATCTGTATCAATTTACAGCTTACCGCCCCCGGCTCGCCTCAACCGCCTGGTCTGCTCTGCCGGATTGAGTTCCGTTTCTGGTTCCGGTTTCGGGGATAAGAAGTTCTAAACGTGCAGAATTTTTCTAAAAACCAAGAGAAATGCCCAAACTCGCTGCGCTCAAACAGGTGGGCATTTCCCTTGAACGAAAAACCCTACGCGTTAAGAACTTCTAATCCCCTGCAAAGTCACAAGAAACGGAACTCAATCCGGCAGAGCAGACCAGGCGGTTGAGGCGAGCCGGGGGCGGTAAGCTGTAACTACAGAAATGGGGAAGATTTATGTTGACTACAATTAGAAATTCAGAATTGACCGCGGTGATTGACAGCACAGGAGCACAGCTTGTTTCTTTAAAAGACCGCAGTGGGAAAGAATACATCTGGCAGAGGGATCCGCGCTTCTGGGACCGCTGTTCCCCGCTCCTCTTTCCCGTGGTTGGAGGCTGCCGGGACAACCGGATCGTAATAGACGGAAGCGAATACAGCCTGCCAAAGCACGGTTTCTGCAAGGATATGGAGTTTCACAGGATAACACAGACAGACTGCAGCGTGTCCTTCCTTCTTCAGGACAGTGAATACACAAAAACCATGTATCCCTGGTCCTTCTGCCTGTCGCTGACCTATGAGCTGCAGCATGGGAGCCTTCTCCTGAAATACCGGGTCGCCAACAAGGACTCCTCTGCCCTGTATTACTGCATCGGAGCCCATCCTGGCTTCTGCTGTCCTATGGAGGAAGACGCTGTCTTCGAGGACTACTGTCTTATATTTGAGAAAGAGGAATCCACCTGTGCCATGCCCTTTGACCGTTTTCTGGGAGAATATCTCTCCGGCGAAAGCGGATACGAACTGCACGGCCGCATCATTCCCCTTTCCAGGGAACTCTTCCAGGACAATGCCCTTTATTTTCCCGAAATCACTTCACGCCGGGTCTCTCTCGTTCATTGGGAAAGCGGCCGTGGCGTCGAGGTTTCCTATCCGGACTTTGAGACGATTGCATTTTGGACCGTGTACCCGGATAGGGCGCCGTTTCTCTGCATCGAGCCATGGAACGGTTCCGGAGCCCGCACAGGAGAAGGGGACGAGCTGATTCATAAAAATCATGTCCGAAGACTGGAACCAGGCGCCTCCCACGACCTCACCATGGCAGTCAGGCCTCTTATTTCTCGTACAGAAATTCTTCCGGAAGTGTTACCTTAAAATCCTTTGCCAGATCCCTAAAATTCTGCGGCGTAATGGTCTGCAGCTTATCCGGACGGATCGACAGAACCTTGACCAGGATTTCAGCGGACTTCTCTACGGTATGCATCAGGCCGAAGGTCAGATCAAAATCTTCGCCGGAAGCAAACAGGCCGTGGTGAGCCCATACGGCAACGTCGTACTTCTTCATCAGTTCGCTGGTGGCCACGGCGATGTCGCGTCCGCCCGGAACCATCCAGCCGACTACGCCGACGCCATCCGGAAATACGACCGGACACTCGGTAGCCATTTCCCATAATTCTCTCGTAAATACCTCGTCTTCCAGCGGAAGAACGAAGGTCAGGGCGATGACATTGGTCGGATGCGCATGGTAAATAACGCGGTGCTTTCCACCGGTAACTTCTTTCTTCACTTCATGGTTCATCAAATGGGATGGAAGCTCGCTGGTTGGGCGTCCGCCATTCACCAGGCCCCAGCAGATGCGGTAGTTCACGCCTGCTTCGTCTACCTCGATGATGCAGCTGTTGGCCGCCGGATCAAGGATTACATTGCGGAAGTATTTTCCGCTTCCCGTTACCATGAAATACTCGCCGGCCAGCTTCGGAACGCTGGTTCCGATCGGCTGCCATGGATTCGTGTCTGTTAATTCTTCCTTCACGGATTCCACTTCTTCCGGTTTGATGCGGTAGCTCAAGTTGCCGCCGTTTCTTTCATGCCAGTTCTGTTTGAAACCGTCGTCACAGAGACGGATAAAGCCTTTTACAAATTCTGCTTCTGTTACCTTCATTTTATATACACCTGTTCTTTCTGTTCTTGTAATTTTTATTCTCGTTTTTTTCTATTCCATAACGGCACGGAGGCCGCATTGCCTCCTTAACTTCTCTTTGCGAGAACGTCGACCTCATACCTCTTTACTTCCTCAAACCATGCTTCCTTCACCGGGGCGCCGTTCTGCTGGCAGAAGTAATCCCATACATCGCCTAACGGATAGGTCTTCATTTCCTCGGAAAGCATCATTAATTCCGTGAACTGCCTGTTGTTCTGAAGTTCCGCCATCTTGCCGTTCGGAAGAAGCAATGCGTTTAACAGCGCTTTCTGCATATTGCGCATGCCTACAACCCAGGCACTGATGCGGTTGATGCTGGCGTCGAAGAAATCGAGGGCCAGTAAGACGCGGTCTGCCCCTCCGCGTATGATTTCCTTGGCGATCTCTCTCGTCTCATCGTCAAATAAGACTACATGGTCGCTGTCCCAGCGCACCGGTCTCGTCACGTGAAGAGCCACCTTGTCAAAGAACAGAAGCATGGAAGAAATCTTGTCGGAAACGACCTCTGTCGGGTGGTAGTGACCGCTGTCCAGCAGGCATAAAATATCATTCTTGGAAGCGTAATTCATATAGAACTCATGGGAACCGACTGTACAGCTTTCCATACCGATTCCGAAAACCTTGGACTCAACCGCCACAAACACGCTGGACTTGTCGTAATCGATGGAAAGGATCTGATCCAGGGAATCCTTCAGTCTCGCTCTCGGTGCCGTGCGGTCCGCCGGAATGTCCTTGAATCCGTCGGGAATCCAGATATTCATGGTACATGGCGTCCCCAGCTCCTTTGCAAAATACTCGGAAATGCGGATGCATGCCTTCACATGGTCGATCCAGAATTTGCGGATCTCTAAAACTTCACTGGATAATGTGGCATTTTCCGCCTTCGCGTGGGAGAATAAGGTCGGGTTAAAGTCAATTCCGAGGCTCCTTTCCTTTGCAAATTCCACCCATTTTGCAAAATGCTTCGGCTCCAGCTTGTCTCTGTCTGCCCACTCACCCTCTTCAAATACGGCATAGCTTGCATGAAGGTTGATTCTGTGTTTTCCCGGAATCAGGCTGAGCGCCTCGTCCATATCAGCCATCAGCTCTTCCGGTGTTCCTGCGCGTCCCGGGTAGTTTCCGGTCGCCTGAATCCCGCCGGAAAGTGCGCCTGCCCCGTCAAATCCAATTACATCGTCTCCCTGCCAGCAGTGCATGGAAACCGGAATATTTTTCAGGGCCTCCAGGGCGGCGTCCGTATCCACACCGACTGCACGGTAAATTTCCTTTGCGGCTTCATATCTCTCTTTTACTGTCATGATATCATTCTCCTCTTTCTGATTTTATCTGTACCGCCGGTCAGTCCAGATGGAATACCGGCTTTAAATCCACACTCACCGGGCTGTTGTCCGGGTTTGTATCCATGATGTCGGCCATATAATCCCACCATTTGCGGTTGATGGCCGTGTCGGCTGATTCCGCCCATTTGCCTTCCTCTTCAATCTCGATATAGCCGTAGAGCACATTCGTCTCGCTGTCCAGAAAAATAGAATAGTTATGGCCGCCATACTCATGGATCATGTCCTTCATCTCCGGCCATAGAAGGTTGTGCCGTCTCTCGTACTCTTCGGCCATGCCTTCATACAGATGCATTTTAAATGATTTATGTATCATCCTCGTTCCTCCGTTATACATATGTGCTGATCTCAAATGAATGGTATACGGCCGCTCTCGCTTCCGCAAGCCCCTGGAATTCTTCGGCTCTGATCATCTGAGCCAGAAGATTGCCGATGGCGGTTGCCTCGCCCGGACCCGCGTATACCGTTTTCCCCGTAGCCTTTGCGGTCAGCCGGTTTAAATACTCTGCGTTGGAACCGCCGCCCACAATATTCACAGCCTGATACGTCCTGCCTGTGATGGCTTCCAGTTCCTCCACCGTCTCCTTGTAACACTGAGCCAGGCTGTTGTAGATAACCGCCGCCAGCGCGCCGGCCGTCTCCGGTACTTCCTGGCCGGATTCTCTTAAATACGCTTTTACCGCTTCCGTCATGCTCTCCGGTGCGAGAAATACGTCGTCGTTGCAGGGCACAATGGATTTTATGGTCTCCTTGGACGCCATGCGGCAGAGTTCGGCGAAAGAATATGCTTCTCCGGCCGCAGCAAGTTCCTTTTTTACAGACTGAATCATCCACAGGCCCATGATGTTCTTCAAATAGCGGAAACGATAATCATAACCGCCTTCGTTTGTCAGGTTGGCCTTCCTGCTTTCTGCAGAACAGTCGGCCTCGCTTAACTCGGTGCCCATCAGGGACCAGGTGCCGGAACTGATGTATAACAGACCGTCGTCCGTATCATGTATTTTTTCAGTCTCATGGCCTTTTCTTTTCCCATTCTCCGGAACCGGTACGGCCATAACCGCGGAACCGGTGTCATGGGTCGCAGGAAGAACCACCTCGCAGTTAAAGCCGACCTCGTCCTGCACGGCTTTCGTCAGTGTCCCTGCCACGGTTCCCGGCATGGACAGCCCGGTAAACAGTTTTTCAGGATATCCGAGCTGACGAATCAGCTCATAGTCCCACGTCTTCGTCACCGGACTGACCAGCTGGGTGGTCGTCGCGTTGGTATATTCCTGTCTCTTCACGCCGGTCAGCATATAATGAAAGTAATCCGGAATCATCAGCAGGGACTCCGCGCAGGAAAGTGCCTCCGGCTGTTCCTCTTTCATCGCCATCAGCTGATAGATGGTGTTGAATATCTGCTTCTGGATTCCAGTCCTTTCATACAGGGCCTCCGGAGAAATGACTTCGTATACCTTTTCGTCCATGCCCTTCGTCCTGTCATCCCGGTAGCCGACTGCGTCTCCCAGCCTCTGTCCGTCTCTGTCCAGCAATACAAAATCCACCGCCCAGGTGTCGATTCCCATACTGCACGGAATCTTTCCCAGCGCCGCGCACTGCTTCATTCCCATCTTGATTTCGTGAAACAGGGATTCCACATCCCAGCAGAGATGGCCGTTTCTTTTCACCATGCCGTTTTCAAAACGGTAGATCTCTTCCAGACTGATTGTTCCGTCCTTCACTGTGCCGAGGATATGACGGCCGCTGGAGGCGCCAATGTCCACTGCAAGGTAATAGTTCTCCATTTGTATCACCCTCCGATATTTTCTAATCATATTTTATCGAATTACCAAGCAGAAAAAAAGGTCTCGGTTTATTAAAAAATGTGTCCTTATTTGCAGTCTTGTGCTATACTGCATGTATGAATATCTGTCTGCGGACCGTTACTGTCCGCAGGCCCTTCGATGGGAGGCCGTCATGGCATTAAAACAGAAACGGGAACAGACTATTTTTCAAAAACAGCTGGAAAAAGCGGCAACCAGAAATATTGTTTTCCTGGTTTTCATCGGATGCCTGTTTTTTTCAGCCGCTATTTTTGGGATTAACTATTTAAACACCAGGTTTAATGTGCAGGAACACATTGAATTCCTGACCAGCACCTTTCAAACGGCTTATTACGCCACGGATTCCTACTTGAACGACACGGAAAATGACTCCGTTTTTACGCGGTGCATCGAGGATGGGACGGACGGCAGCGAGGTGCATTACTCCTTAAGCAAGTACAATGTAGACAGCCCGATCCGCCTAAACTTAATTCTGGCAGACCGGAACCGGAATATCGTCTATACCAGCTACGGCGCCGATGATATGAACCTGCACCGGATCGCATTTAACGGCATTGTCTGCGACAACGCAGCCGAAAATGGCCCGAGCCTCTATCACACCGTCTACTATTTTACCGGGGACACCTCGGAATACGTCTTCTCTAAGCCCCTTTACCGCGGCGGCGAACTCATCGGGTTCGTGGGCGCCTATTTAAACGGCCATGACTGGGCCCGGCTGTTTTCCGATTATCAGTACGACAACATTATCACCACCACAAACGGGGATATCATCTTCTGCTCCCGCGAGGGATTTCTGCCGGAGCGGAATACCAATAAATTCAGAAATGAATCACAGGAGCGCATGGTCTTCCTTCACGGAAACCGGTATCTGCTTTCGTCCCATTTTATGAAGGACGAGGGCGTGTTTCTCTATTCCTTTATCTATTACCCGAAAAATGTGCTCTATCTTACCATCGGTATCCTGACCATCGTGTTTCTGGGCGTGATCTGGTTTATCATGACCTTGAGGCTCTCCAAACTCATGGCGGAAAAGAATGCCCGGTCGGTCGGCATGCTGGCCGATGAGATGAGAATCATACGCCACGGCGACAGCGGCCATGTGATCGAAATCCATACCGGAGATGAATTCGAGGAGATCGCCAGCCAGATCAACCGCATGGTTAAGAGCATCAACGAACTGAACACGCGCAACACCGATTTAATCCGTTTAAACAGCATGATCGAGATCAGCAACTTACAGACCCAGATCAATCCTCATTTTATCTATAACACGCTGGACACCATCAAGTACCTGATCATGTCGGAGCCCGACAAAGCCGCTCACCTCATCGAGAAATTCACGCATATTCTGCGCTACAGCATCAACAACACGAAGCAGGATGTCATATTGCTTGAGGATATGAGATACATAGAAGACTACCTCTATATCCAGCGGACCCGGTTCGGAGACCGTTTTCTCTGCGAGACCGCCCTCGCGGACGAGTGCATGAGATACCGTGTTCCAAAGCTGCTTTTACAGCCTATCATCGAGAACAGCATTAAATACGGTTTTAAGAAGAAGATGGAAATCCGTGTCGCCATACGCGGATGGTGTGAGGAAGACTACCTCTATCTGAGCGTCGAGGACGATGGCCCAGGCATTCCCCGCGCCACTCTGGAAACCCTGCGGGCCATGTTAAAATCGGAAGAACTGAAAACAGAGCACAACGGCCTCCAGAACCTGGCCCGGCGCATTGTGCTGGAATACGGGGACAACAGCGAGATGACCATAGACAGCCGGGAAGGGGAATATTTCCGGGTGGATATCAGATTAAAAAATAAGCTGTAGTTCCCGGTCCCGTTGGCGTCTGCGTCCCGGTCTGCCCCGGCTGGCTCATGCCGCCTTTCCAGTTCCGGTTTCGGGCATAAGCACTTCTAAACGTGCAAAATTTTTCTAAAAACCAGGGGAAATGCCCAAACTCGCTTTGCTCAAACAAGTGGGCATTTCCCCTGAACGAAAAACCCTGCGCGTTAAGAATTGCTAATCCCCTGCAAAGTCACAGGAAAGGCGGCATGAGCCAGCCGGGGCAGACCGGGACGCAAACGCCAACGGGACCGGGAACTACAGCAAAAATAAGGAGAGGAAACCTTGTACAGTGTAATATTGGTAGAGGATGAGGACATCATCCGAAGAGGAATCAAAAACTCCGTGCCATGGGAGGAATTTAACTGCAGTGTCGTCGGGGAGGCACGAAATGGGGAAGAGGGCGGCGCTCTGATCGCAGAGCAGAACCCGGACATTGTCATAACCGACATCAACATGCCGGTGGAGGACGGACTCCAGATGATCGCCAGGACGAAATGTACCTATGATTACGTCGCCATCATACTGACCGGCTACTCCGACTTTGAGTATGCCAGGGAAGCCATACGAAACGGCGTCTCCTACTACGTATTAAAACCCCTGGATATGGAGGAAATGAAGGAGGCGCTGGAACGGGCTGCCCTGGAACTGAAAAACATCGGAATTCTCCGCCGGGAGATGGAGGATCGGGAAAAGCTGAAGCATTCCGTTCTGATACCGGAGCCGGACTCCATGGGCGGCATGGACCCGGTCGCCTCTCAGATTCTCGATTTCATCGCCAGAAACTACGATCAGAAGATCGCGCTGGCCGACTTAGAAGAAGAGCTGCATTACTCGGAGCGCTACTTAAACCAGCGGTTCCAGAAGGCGTTAGGCACCACCGTAATCGAGTATCTGAACCGGTACCGCATCCAAAAGGCCCTGGCCATGCTGACGGACGAGGGGAATGCCATTTCCGATATCGGATGGAAATGCGGGATCGGGGACTATAAGTATTTCAGCTACGTCTTCAAAAAATACATGGGTTGCTCCCCTAAAGAATACCGTTCAAAGATTATATAAAGGCATTTGAACTTGTACACAGAGGATACCTACGAAAATACCGAACAGATTTCACAGATGTGTTCGGTATTTTTGCTGTTTGTTCGGAAATTCAGGTATTATCTTTTATGCATATTTACTAAAATAGAGATACAAACAACAATCGAAGGAGGATTTACTATGAAAAAAACAATTGCATTGGCAATGGCGCTCACGATGACGGCAGCGGCTCTGGCGGGCTGTTCTTCTTCCTCTTCCACACCGGCGACAACGGCGGCTCCGAAGGCAGAAGCAGGCACCGAGGCGGCGGGCGATACAAAGGCGGCAGAGCCGGAAGCGAAAAAGGGCGGCGGCAAGCTGGTGGTTTACTCTCCCAACTCCGAAGGTCTCATGAACGCCACAATCCCGCTGTTTGAAGAAAAGTACGGCGTTGACGTGGAAGTGATCCAGGCCGGCACCGGAGAACTGGTCAAGAGAATCCAGTCCGAGAAAAATGATCCGTACGCCGACGTACTCTTCGGCGGTTCCTGGTCCCTGGCATTTGACAATGAAGACCTCTGGGAACCATACATATCTCCTAACGATTCCGGCGTACTCGACGCCTACAAGAATACCTGCGGCTTCATCACCGGCAACGTACTCGATGGCAGCTGCTTAATCGTCAACACCGATTTAATCGGGGATATCAAGGTCGAGGGCTATGCCGATCTGTTAAATCCGGAATTAAAGGGCAAGATCGCAACGGCCGACCCGGCCAACTCCTCCTCCGCATTTGCGCAGCTGACCAACATTCTGCTGGCTATGGGCGGATATGAGGACGACGCAGCCTGGAAATACGTGGAAGATCTCTTTACCAATATCGACGGAAAGATCATCGAGAGCTCCTCAGGTGTATACAAGGGAGTCGCGGACGGCGAGTATCTGGTGGGCCTTTCCTATGAAGATCCGTGCGCGCAGCTTGTAAAGGACGGCGCTCCGGTCAAGATCATTTATCCGACGGAAGGCAGTGTTTATCTTCCGGCATCCGCAACCATCGTAAAAGGTGCGAAGAACATGGATAACGCAAAGCTGTTTATCGACTTCATCATCAGCGAGGAAGTTCAGAATATCTGGGGAACAACCCTGACCAACCGTCCGGTATTAAAAGACGCGAAAACCAGTGATTTCATGACACCAATGTCTGACATCTATGTGATCGAAGAGGATATCCCGTATGTGAGCGCTCATAAGAAAGAGCTCGTGAACAAGTATACCGATATTTTCACAAGCATAGAGTCATCCAAGTAGAGCAAATGAGAGGGCCGGAGGTTAAAGATGAGTAAAATTATTATAAAAGACGCAGTTAAGAAGTATGGTAATAACACAGTCATCCCGGACTTAAATGCCACCATCAGGGACGGGGAACTCTTTACCCTCCTTGGGCCTTCCGGCTGCGGCAAGACCACACTTCTTCGTATGATCGCGGGATTCAACTCCATTGAGGGCGGTGATATCTATTTCAATGACACCCGTATCAATGATATGGACCCCAGCAAGCGGAATATCGGCATGGTTTTTCAGAACTATGCCATATTCCCCAATATGACGGTACGCGACAACGTTGCTTTTGGCTTGAAAAACAGAAAGATTGAAAAAGAAAAGATTAAGACTGAGACAGATAAATACTTAAATCTGATGCAGATCATGCAGTTTGCCGAGCGTATGCCCAACCAACTCTCCGGCGGCCAGCAGCAGCGTGTTGCGCTGGCCCGGGCGCTGGTCATCACCCCGGACGTTCTGCTGATGGATGAACCACTGTCGAATCTGGATGCCAAGCTTCGTCTGGAGATGAGAAGCGTGATCCGCCACACCCAGAAGGATGTCGGCATCACCACCGTCTATGTCACCCATGATCAGGAGGAGGCGATGGCCATCAGCGATACCATCGCAGTCATGAAGGACGGCGTCATTCAGCACGTCGGCACTCCCAAGGACATATACCAGAGACCAAAGAATGTCTTCGTCGCCACCTTTATCGGCAGAACCAACATCATTCCCGCCCGTGTGGAGAACGGCGCCATCGTTTTCGGCAACGGATACCGGGTGGAGATGGACTGCTTAAAACAGACGGCCGGCCAGGAGGTCTTATGCTCCGTGCGCCCGGAGGAATTCGTCATCTCCCCGGATGGAACAGAGGGTATCTCCGGAGTCGTGAAGGAATATACGTATCTCGGTTTAAATACACACTATTTTGTAGAGACTGACGACGGGCAGAAGACGGTGGAAATCGTCGAGGAGTCTTCCATCGAAGACGAACTGAAACCGGGACAGAGAGTACTGCTCCAGGTGAAAAAGCATAAGATCAATGTCTTTAACAAGGAAGGCAGTGTAAATCTCGTAAGGAGTGAGGCATTCTATGAAGGATAATAGCAAATTCCGGCTGGACATATGGGGAATCATCACGTTGTGCACCATCGCAGTTTATGCCCTGTTTCTGATTTATCCTATGGCCCACTTAATTCAGCAGTCTGTCATAGATGCCGAAACAGGCCAGTTCTCCATGGCCAACTTCACCAAATTCTTTTCTAAGAGTTACTATTTCAACACCCTGTTCAACAGCTTTAAGGTATCCATCGCGGCGACGGTTCTGTCCATTGCGATTGGAACGCCGTTAGCCTATATCTTCTCTATTTATAAGATAAAAGGAAAATCTCTGCTGAACATCCTGATCATCGTGGCATCCATGTCCGCACCGTTTATCGGCGCTTACTCCTGGATCCTTCTGTTGGGCAGAAGCGGTGTCATCACTACATTTTTCAAGAATATCGGAATCACCATACCGGATATCTACGGCTTCGGCGGGATCGTGCTCGTCATGACGCTGCAGTTGTTTCCGCTGGTATTCCTCTACGCCAAGGGCGCGCTCAAAAATATCGACAATTCCCTGGTGGAGGCGGCCAATAACCTGGGCTGTTCCGGCATTAAGTGCTTTTTCAAGGTGGTCATTCCGTTAATCATGCCAACGCTTCTGGCCGCGGCCCTGCTGGTATTCATGCGTTCCTTCGCGGACTTTGGAACACCGATGCTGATCGGCGAAGGGTACCGGACCTTCCCGGTCGTCCTTTATACGGAGTTCATTAACGAGGTGGGCGGCAACGACGGATTTGCGGCGGCCATCGCGGTTATCGCCATCGTCGTCACCACCGTCGTCTTCCTGGCGCAGAAATACGTGTCCAATAAGAACGCATTTTCCCTAAACGCCCTGCATCCCATTGAGGAGAAGGCGCCGAAAGGGCTGGCCGGCTTCCTGGCTCACGGGGCCTCCTATCTGGTCGTGGGAATCGCGATTCTGCCCCAGATATATGTCAGCTACACCTCCTTCAAGAAAACGGAAGGAAAGATCTTCGTCCCCGGCTACTCGCTGGAAAGCTACGCTTCCGCGTTTGGAAAGCTGGGACGCAGCATCCAGAACACCATCATCATACCGATCTGTGCGCTCGTCATTATTGTACTTCTGGCGATCATGATCGCCTACTTAGTCGTCCGCAGAAAGAACGCGCTCACCAGCACGGTGGATATCATTTCCATGATTCCTTATATCGTGCCCGGCACCGTTCTCGGTATTGCGCTTCTTACCGGCTTTAACAAAAAGCCTGTCATGTTAAGCGGAACCATGCTGATCATGGTCGTCGCCCTCGTAATCCGGCGGCTTCCATATACGATCCGCTCCTCGGTGGCGATCCTGCAGCAGATTCCGATGAGCATCGAGGAAGCAGCCATCTCCCTCGGCGCATCGAAGATGAAATCATTTTTCAAGGTTACCGTACCCATGATGACGGCCGGAATCGTCTCCGGCGCAATCTTAAGCTGGGTTACCATGATCAGCGAGCTGTCCACGGCCATCATCCTGTATACAGGCAAGACAAAGACACTGACGGTCGCCGTTTACACGGAGGTGGTACGAGGCAACTACGGCATAGCGGCAGCGCTGTCCACCATACTGACGGTTCTGACGGTCGTTTCATTGCTGATCTTCAACCGGGTAAATGGCGGAAAGGATCTGAGCCTGTAGATGACAGACGGTTGTCTGACAGGGTGCCAGGGCGTGCAGATGGCAGGAATGAATATACAAACAGACTCCTGGCCTGATGTGAAAAAATCTAATCCCATGACAAAGCCATATAGTTTCCCGGCCGGCTCGCGAAGAAGTGATGAGCCGGCCGGGAACTATTTTTTTGCCCCTCTGCTATGGACACAGGAGGATTATTTTTTGATTCCGTCATATTTCCTGCAAACTTTGAGCCTGATTCAAACTTGACAGCTCCATCTTTTTTCGCTATACTGTTATACATATATATAACAGTATAACAGGAGGCCTCTCCATGGATTTTCAAAATGACCAGCCGATCTATATCCAGATCGGAACCTTCATAAAAGAACAAATTATAAACGGAACCATACAGCCCGGAGAGAAACTGCCTTCCGTGAGGGAATATGCGGTGCTTTTCGAGGTCTCCCCCCTCACGATCCACCGGACTATCCAGTATCTGGAGGCGGAGGGAATCATCGGGACCCGGAAGGGCATTGGCAGCTTTGTCCGAACTGAGATACAGGAGAAGCTGTCGGAAGACATGGTAACGGGATTGATACAGGACTTTATAAGCCGCATGAGAAACTGCGGGCTGACAAATGACCAGATCAGAGACGCGGTTTCACAGGAACTGGAGGGAGGCCCGAAATGAGGACTGAGGATATGAGGACTGAGGATATGAGGACTGAGGATATGAGGACTGAGGATATGAGAAAAGAAGATATAAGAACTGAAGATATAACGGCGGCATTGACCTGTCTGCTGCGTTTACAGGATGTCACTAAAAACAGAAATGGCTGGAGAGTCTTGGATCATGCCTCCGTCACGGTCCATGAAAACCGGATTATCGGAGTCGTGGGCGACAACGGAATCGGAAAATCCACGCTTTTAAAATTGATGGCTGGTCTGCTCCGGCCGGATGGCGGGCAGATCATCCGCGAGGAAGTGCCCCCTTCCTACATTCTTTCAGGGAGTCACTTTTACGAATGGATGACCGCGGACGACTGCGCAGGCTTCTATCGGGATTTTTATCCCGACTTTGATCGGGAACGCGCCCTGATGCTGCTGGAGCAGTCGAAGATCGACCGCAGGACACGGCTCTGCCGCCTTTCCAGAGGAAACCAGGAACGGCTCTGCATGATTCTGGGGCTGTGCAGGAAAAGCCGCCTCTATCTTTTCGACGAGCCCTTTGATGGAATCGACCCGTATTTCAAAAAGGATATGAAGCGCTTCCTCCTGGAGAATATGGCAGACAACAGCTCCATCGTCATGGCGACTCATCTGCTGAAAGATCTTGAGTCTCTGTTCGATGAGGTCATATTCCTCGCTGACGGGCGTGTCTGGCAGATGGAAACGGAAGAAATCAGAATGAGGCACCACAAATCCGTGGAACAGTATTATCTGGAGGAGATCAAACATGATTAAAGTATGGAAATCTATAAAATGGCAGCTTCAGGCAGTATTTTATGAGATACGGACAGCGGCGGCATTTTTCCTCATTCTGAATGGGCTGCTTTTGATTCTCCCGCTTTCCGCCTGCCGTGTCATCGATAAAAAAGCGGGATTACTCGTCCTGCTCATCAGTATCTGTTACGCAGCTTCCCTGCTTTTGGGACTGTTTTACGGGATGAACCATATGCTGGAAAAGCCGGACGCCCGGCAGAATGAGCTCTGGCGCCTGGCCGAGCCCAATCCGTGGCTGCGGATATTCTCGCGTCTGACTGCAGTCGCGGCCGTCATGGCGGTTTCCTTTTTCAATGGGCAGGCCGGCACCATCCTGATGCGGAAATTCGCGGACGCAAACCATTCCTATTTCAGAATGCAGATGAAGGATGATATTCCCGGCGCTTTCCTGCAGTTTGCGCTGCTGCTTCCACTCCTTTATCTCTTTTTGACACTGTTTTCCAACAGGAGGCAGAACGGCCACGGAAAAGCCCTTACGCTGATCGCCGCACTGTTCATCGGCCAGATGGTAAGCGATGCGTTAAAGAGCCTCCCCCTCATAGCCGGTGTCCCGGCAGGAATTGCGCTTCTCTTCTTCCTGCTCTGGCAGTCCGGTAAGCTGGAGGATGAGAGAGATGTGCCATAATATAAAACAACGGCCGGGGAAGGCGCTCCCTTCCCTCAAACCGTTTCCTCACAGCGCCCTGTTATTCTTCCGATACTCCTTCGGCGACATCTGGTACCGCTCCTTAAAAATCCGATAGAAATAACTGGTATTGTCATACCCCACAGCCAGAGCCACATCCGCTACTGCCAGTCTCGTATTTAAAAGCAGGAACGCGGCCTGGTTCAGCCGTTTGATCTGCAAAAGTTCCTTGTACGTCCTTCCGGTCAGCCGTTTCACCATCCGGCTCAGCCAGTAGATATCGTATCCCAACATGGAGGACAGCTCCGTCAGTTCTCCGTCCCGGTAGTTCTCGTCGATATATCCCAGCACCTGGAAGATCAGCCTCTGATCGAAGCCCTCCCGGGTGTGGCTGATCTTATCCGTATAGTGCATCAGCTGAAGAAACAGAAGTCCCATGGTGACCTGGTTGATGCTCCGCTTATTAGGCTGGTCATTGAGCAGCGTCCAGACCATGTTTTCCACCAGATTCTGCACCGGGAGCACATCAGCCACCTTGAAATGCAGAAAGCTGGCGTACCGGGTATCATTGCACAGGCAGCCCACCAGGAAATCCCTCAGCAGATTTTCCTCCTCCCCCATCATCTCAAAGGCTGTATCAAAAAACTCCGGCAAAATGATGAAGTTCACAGCGACATCGCCCTCTCCGGCAGGCAGAATCTCCTGGGTGGCATGCTGGTTTAAAAAGAGCAGCTCGCCGGTCCTTAAGATAACCGTCTCCCCGTCGATCATGTGGGTCGTCTCCCCCTTGCACATATAGATCACTTCAATGTAGTTGTGTTTGTGTTTCGGAAAGTGAACGAACCGGGTATGAGGCCGGATTCGGATCAGCTTGCCGTGCTCCAGCATCTTCCCGCTGTCAATATGGAAAGCCTCCCTCACCTCCGTTTTGCGGGAGGTGATAAGCTCATCGCCCTTTGTGTACCTTGTCCTGTCAATCTCAGTGCGCCCGTTTAAGATTTCCCGCTCTTCTTCCGTGATCACACTGAGACGTTCCAACATTTCCTGATTCACTGCACCGCCCCTCTCTTCTCTAGTGCCGCCGGACTTAAATGCGTACTGCATAGTGCGTGATATCTGCGTCAGGTGTGCGTCCGCGAAGCGACGGCGTAGTGGACCCTACGACTAGCTTCGTGGGCGTGCTCCTGGCGTAGATAGCGGGTGCTATGCAGTACGTATTTAGGTCCGGCGGTACTAGTATAACGTATTGTAAGTCCTTGTGTGGATAGCGGGTGCTATATGCACAAGGACTTATGATACGTTATACTAATGCTGCATTTTTCGCGGCTCATAGTTCTTCCGCTACTCTCCCCACTCAATCATATTCTTCCAGCGCACTTCCTCCATGGCATCGGCCTCCACCACATAGGCGTGGACATCGTCCGTATCGGCCATCAGCCGAAAGACAGGCGTTCCATCATCGGAGGTGTCGGAAATCCACCTTGCGTCCGGAACGATCACCCCATTTTCCACTGTCATGGTCCACGAAGTCGATTCCCCATTTCCGTTGACGCTGGTATAGGTAATCTCTCCCTCCATCAGATCGTCTGCAAAGTTTCCTTTCTTCACCGTCTTTTTCGCCCCGTCTCCGGTCACGCCTTCATAGTAATCGTATCCACACTCTCCGGCGCCGTTCATGACGCCATCCGTCCACGTACCGACGGAATAATCGTAGCGGACGCCCTCGTCCAGCGTAATCGCCTGAAGGGCCACACACTGGCCCGATGGCTTTCCGTCCTTAAAATCGCCGTAGAATATGGTTCCCGCGCGCTGAAATACGAGGCCGTGGCCATCCGCCTCATCCTTCATCACGCCGCCGGTATGCGGATCATCCCCCTGGGCGTCCACCGTCGAAGAATGCGGAAGGCCCCCCTCACTGTCGTTCACCGGGATATACAGACACGTCTCATCCGCCAGCTTTTCAAAAAACAAATCCTGAAATGCCGTATCATTCTCGTTCAGTACTCTCGCTGCGCCCTCCAAATCATTGGCGTGCATCTTCCCCTCCAGCAGATTTAAGAGCTGTTCCTCTGTATAAGTGAGCGCGATCTCGTGGACCGCGGTCTCTTCCATCTTCGATTCCTCGATGGATTCCTGTACCTCTTTGCTGGCTATCTCACTTTCGACCTGATGGATGGATTCCTCCATGCTGGCCTTTAAGTAACCGGATATCCGGACATTTCCAAGAATGCTTAAAACAAGCAGCAAAACCGCAATCACGGCGGCAGCTCCGGCGGTCCTTAGCGGAAAGTCCCTATTATTCTTCATAAACTACTCCTCCTGTTCTCCATCTGATGACCAGGCTGTCTTAAGCAGCCGGATTCCCTCTTTAATCGCATCTTCACTGAGCATCGCATACCCCAGGATTACAGTAGGCACCACCACGGCCTTCCCCTCCCTGATCAGATAGGAAGACAGGCCGTAAACCTTTACCCCCGCCTGTTTCGCAGACTCTACCAGCCACTCCTCCGTCCTGTTTTTCTTATCGGTCAGAAGCAGATGGAGGCCCGCATACTCTCCTTTTATCGTAAATTGTTTTTCAAATGGCTTCAGCGCCCCGATCAGCGTATCGTGCTTCGCCTTATACACGGCCCGCATCCGGTTTAAATGGCGCTCATAATAGCCGCCCATCATAAACTGGTACAGGATATTCTGGTCGATTCTCGAAACCGTGGATGTATAAAAATTCACCCGCTCCCGGTAGACCGCCAGCAGCGGTTTCGGCAGCACCAGATAGCTTACACGGATAGCCGGTGCTACGGACTTTGAAAATGTTCCGCTGTAAATAACCCGTTCCCTTCCATCCATTCCCTGCAGGGCCGGAATCGGTTTTCCCTTATAGCGGAATTCACTGTCGTAATCATCCTCGATCAGATACCGTCCCTCTTTTTTGCAGGCCCAGGAGAGCAGCTCCTGCCGCCGTTTTACCGGCATCACAATTCCGGTCGGATACTGATGAGACGGCATCACATAGGCGATATCCGCCCCGCTTCTCTCAAGCAGGGAAGTCTCCAGACCGGAGCCATCCATCTCCACGGGTACTACCGGATAGCCCAGGCTCTTAAAGACGCGGTACGCCTGCTTGTATGTGGGATTTTCCATGGCTATGGTATGATCCGGCCCCAGAATACGGGAAAGCAGCATCAATAAGTATTCCGTTCCCGCACCGACGACGATCTGCTCCGCAGTGCAGTTCACGCCTCTGGCCGAATGGAGATAGCCCCGGATCGCCTCACGAAATGCCGGCTCCCCCTGGGGATCTCCGGTCGCAAACATCTCCTTGTTGTCGTCCACCAGCGTAATCTTCGTGATCTTTCTCCATGTATTAAAGGGGAAACTGTCCAGATCGACGCCGCGCGGTGAGAAATCCACCTTGTATTCCGCCTCTCCGGCCGCCGCCGGGTGACTGTCCCCCGGTACTTCCCACGGATACGTACCGAAAAACGGGCTTTCTCCCCCGTTCTCCTGCCCCGTGACCACCAACTCCTCGATACGCGACACAAAGTATCCTTTGCACGGTACCGATTCGATATACCCTTCCGACAGCAGCTGCTCATAGGCCATCTGCGTCGTGCTCCTGCTGACCTTTAAATGCTCCGCCAGAAGACGGGTCGAGGGAATACGGGCGGAGGACTTTAAATTCCCCTTTTTAATCTCTTCTCTGATATATTCGTATATCTGTTCATAATAAGGCATCTCTGAATGGCTGTCCAGAGGGATCATCAGTTCCACGTCTCCGCCTCCTTAAGACTGGTGTTCGGACACACGCCAGCGTACTGGTAAAGCATATCGCAGGTATAAAAAGTGCCGCGGGATCAGGTTATTCCAGCCCGTCACCGCAGTACGGTCCGGCCAGGTCAAACATCATATCCCCCGCGGCATTTCTAATTGCCTGTTTATCAATATAGTATCATTATTTCAAACACTCTGTTCTATCTTATTCGCTTCACAGCCCTGCTATTCTGTAAATTCCGGCGAAACCTTTATTTCGCAATCTTAAAGGAACTCTTTAGGGACACGATCCGGTTAAATACCAGATGCTCCGGAGTGCTGTCCTTGCAGTCGGCACAGAAAAAGCCATTTCTCACAAACTGGTAGCTGTCGTACGGCTTCGCCTCGGCCAGTGCCGGTTCCACATAGCAGTTCTTTATAATAGTAAGAGAATTCGGGTTCAGGTTCAGACTTCCGTCCTCATTTAACTTGCCCTTTTCCTCATCCACGATGTTCTCATAGAGACGGCACTCTACTGTAACGGCAGTCTTGGCGGCTACCCAGTGGATGGTTCCCTTTACCTTTCTGGCTGTAAATCCGGAACCGCTCTTCGTCTCCGGGTCGTACGTACAGTGAACCACGGTTACATTGCCGTTCTCATCCTTCTCGCATCCGGTACAGGTCACGAAATAGGCGTTCATCAGACGGACCTCGTTGCCCGGGAACAGACGGAAATACTTTTTAACCGGCTCTTCCATGAAATCTTCCCGCTCGATGTAGAGTTCTTTTCCAAAGGGCAGTTTTCTCTCTCCCAGCTCCGGATTCTCTAAATTGTTAGGAGCGTCCAGATATTCTATCGTGTCTTCCGGATAGTTATCGATTACCAGCTTCACCGGATCTAAAATAGCCATCATTCTCGGCTTCTTCAGCTTTAAGTCCTCGCGGATACAGTATTCCAGCATGGCGTAATCCACGGAGCTGTTCGCCTTGGACACACCTACCAGGTCCACAAACATGCGGATGGCTTCCGGCGTGTAGCCTCTTCTTCTCAGAGCGGCGATGGATACGAGACGCGGGTCATCCCAGCCGTCCACAATCCTGTCTTCCACCAGCTTCTTGATATAGCGCTTACCGGTTACCACGTTCGTCAAATACAGCTTGGCAAACTCAATCTGGCGCGGCGGATTCTCAAATTCACATTCTCTCACCACCCAGTCATACAGCGGTCTGTGATCCTCAAATTCCAGCGTACAGATCGAATGTGTGATGTGCTCCACTGCATCCTCGATCGGATGGGCGAAATCATACATCGGATAGATGCACCACTTATCGCCTGTGTTGTGATGGCTCATACGGGCCACCCGGTAGATAACCGGATCACGCATGTTGATATTCGGGGAAGCCATATCGATCTTGGCGCGGAGCACCTTTTCTCCGTCCTGATACTTTCCTTCCTTCATCTCCTCAAAGAGCTTTAAGTTCTCTTCAATGCTCCGGTTCCGGTAAGGGCTTTCCTTACCCGGCGTCTTAAAATCGCCGCGGTATTCACGAATCTCATCCGCGGTTAAATCACAGACAAATGCTTTGCCCTTCTTAATTAAGAAGACCGCGCACTCATACATCTGCTCGAAATAATTGGAGGCAAAAAACAGCCTGTCCTCAAAATCAGCGCCCAGCCACTTCACATCCTCCATAATGGACTCCACGAATTCCGTCTTCTCTTTCGTCGGATTCGTATCGTCAAAACGAAGGTTAAACTGTCCGCCATACTTCTTAGCCAGTCCATAGTTTAAAAGAATGGACTTTGCATGTCCGATATGCAGATATCCGTTTGGTTCCGGTGGGAATCTGGTCTGAACATGATTATAAACGCCCTCTGCCAGATCCTTATCTATCTCCTGCTCGATAAAGTTTTTAGAAACAACCTCTTCTTTTTCCGCAGTTTCTAATACTTCTCTGTTTTCTTCCATCTTGTTTCCTCCATATAAATAGTCCCAATAATATGGTATCATATCATATTTGGGAGAAATAGGAAAGGGGGAATGAGAATTTTGTGCTACGCCCCAGTGATTGCGGAGAGGGCGAAGGAGGCCGGGGAGGAGGAGCGTACAGCTTCTTGTTTCCTCGGTGGCAGGAACTAAAGCGGGAATGCAGGAAAAAGGGGCGGATCGCGCAAATTCCGGAGAACTCCTGAAGGACTTCTCCTCCATGTGCACTCGAAAGTTGGCTTTGAGGCCAACTTTCGCCACCCCTTTTTCCTGCATTCCCGCTTAAGTTCCTGCGAACCTCGGAAAAGGAAGCTGTACGCTCCTCCTCCCCGGCCTCCTTCGCCCTCTCCGCAATCACTGGGGCTGTGTACTGGCTTTATAGGGGGAAAAAGAGACAGCGTGTTCTACTGCCTCTATTCTCAATAACGGGCGGCGGAGTCCCATTCTGATTTACGGGAGTCGTATTGGTCGTTTAACCAGTTTACGACGGATTCTCTGCCTTCTTCGGTAAAGGGGAAGGTGTTCTTTACCTTGTTCTCGTCCGGGGTTGCCTCAAAACAGTAGGGTTCCGGGTAGACGACTGCCTCGAACTGGTCTTCGGCTTTTACTACGCGGTAACGCATTCCCTTAAAGCTGCCTGTGTAGGCCTCTTTCTTGAAGAAGGCCATGGGCACAAATGTTTCCTTTTTTATTACTCCCATACTTTAAATGCCTCCGTTTTCTTCTTCGTTTCGCAGATTATCGTAAATTCTGGAGACCAGGGAGATGATCGTGTCCATCTCTTCGTCGGAAATGCCTTCCATCATCTCTTCCTCCAGTCCCTCGAAGGTCTCTTTTACCTTTACCGCCATCTTCTTCCCAGCCTCTGTCAGGGAAATTAAGAAGGAACGACGGCACTGCGGATTGTCGTTTCTGATAATATATCCCATGGCTTCCAGACGGTCCAGCGCACGTGACAGCGTGGCCGGCTCGATACAGCACGCCTCTGCAAGCTCTTTCTGTGTGATTTTATCTTTGATGAACAGCTGGCTTAACACCCGGGGCTGCCCCGCGATCAGCCCCATATCGGTCCATACCGGATGAATCCGCCTCTTCCTGGCCATCTCGGTACGGAACATTAAGTCCCTGACCTCCTGCTTTCGGTCCATTTTCTCTGTTACCGCCTTTCTTATCGATCACAATCCAACGCCACTTATTATGCCTTTTTTCTCGCCGGATTTCAAGATTTTATCCATATTTTTTTGTAAAATCCATGTAAAACAATTACAGTTCACAGCCCTTTGTCCGTTCCCGCCGTCCGGTCCGCTCTGGCGGTTGGCGGAAACGGACAAAGGGACGTGCTCATTCCAGTTCAAACTGGCCCGTATAGAGCCGGTAATACCGTCCGCCCTGTTCCAACAGCTCCTCGTGGCTTCCGCGCTCCATGATCTTCCCGTGCTCCAGGACCATGATGGCCTTGGAATTACGCACCGTGGAAAGACGGTGTGCGATGACGAACACCGTTCTGTCTTCCATCAGCGCGTCCATGCCCTTCTCAATCAGGTGCTCCGTCCTCGTGTCGATAGAGCTGGTCGCCTCATCCAGTACCAGCACAGGCGGAGAAGCCACCGCGGCCCGGGCGATGGCCAGAAGCTGCCTCTGGCCCTGGGACAAATTCGCGCCGTCGCTTTCCAGAACCGTCTGGTACCCCTCGGGCAGACGCCGGATAAAGGAATGCGCATTGGCGATCTTCGCCGCATTGATCACTTCCTCCTCTACCGCTTCCAGGTTTCCGTAGCGGATATTCTCCTCGATGGTCCCGGTAAATAAGTGGGTATCCTGGAGGACAAACCCCAGGGAGCGGCGCAGGTCCGCCTTCCGGATCTTTGTGATGTCGATTCCGTCATAGGTGATCACGCCGCCTGAAATCTCATAAAACCGGTTGATCAGATTGATAATGGTCGTCTTCCCGGCTCCCGTGGAACCCACAAATGCGATCTTCTGCCCCGGCTTGGCAAAGAGGCTGATGTCATCAAGAATCTTTTTCTTATAATTGTAGCCGAACACCACATGCTCAAAACGAACGTCGCCCGTCAAGGGGATAAGGGTGTTGTCTCTTCCTTCTTTATCCGGCATCTTCCAGGCCCAGAGGCCGCTCTTCCGGCTGCATTCGCAGAGGCTGCCATCCGGCTTCTCCTCCACACGGCACAGTGTCACGGTTCCCTCATCCACCTCCGGCTCTTCGTCCATCATTTCAAAGATGCGCTCCGCGCCGGACAATGCGGCCAGGATGAAATTCACCTGCTGGGTGCATTGATTGATCGGCATGGCGCTCTGCCGGACATAGACCAGGTAGGAAGCCAGGCTTCCGATGTCCATGAGTCCTGCCAGTGCGAATAAACCGCCCACGCAGGCCGACACAGCATAGTTTAAATAGGAAATACTGACGACTACCGGCACCATCAGGCCGGAATACGCCATCGCATTGGTGGACGCCTGACGAAGCCGCTCATTTCTCCTGCAGAATTCTTCAAAATCCTTCTTCTCATGGTTGAAGACCTTCTCCACCTTCTGTCCTGCCACCATCTCCTCGATAAATCCGTTGATCTCGCCCAAATACTTCTGCTGTTCCATGAAATATTTCCGGCTCCGTTTCCCATTGAACCGGATAAACAGGAACATGAGCGCCATACAGCCCAGCACGATAAGCGACAGCCGGAAGCTTAAGATCACGATCATCACCATGGTGCCGACCGTCGTGATAAAGCTCTGGATCAGCAGTGTGAAGCTGTTGTTCAGCGCCTCGGCGATCGTATCCACATCGTTGGTGAAATGGCTCATCAGCTCTCCATGAGTATGGGCGTCAAAATACGCCAGCGGCAGCGTCTGTGTGTGATTGAAAAGATCCTTTCGTATCTCCTTTACGATCTTCTGTGACGTTTTCACCATCAGCCGGTTATACCCCAGCGTGGCCGATGCTCCCACCGCATACAGGATCCCCATAAAGAGCAGTGCCTTCACGAGTCCCGGAATATCCTTCGGGATGATGTACTGGTTGATAATCGGCTTCAGCATATACGTACCGAATACGCTGGCAAGGCTGCTGACAATCACCAGTATTCCCACGACAAACATGGAAATTTTATGTCTTCCCATATAGGAAATGAGCCGCAGCAGCGTCCTTTTCGTGTTCCTCGGTTTCTTGTAACCGATGTATTTCGCCATTATAAGCCCACCCCTTCCTGCTGAGAATAATAGATTTCCTGGTAAATGGGATCTGTCGCCAGCAGCTCCTCGTGACTGCCTGATGCGTGTACCTTTCCGTCGTCCATGATAATGATCTGGTCTGCTCCCGAGACGGAGGTGATCCGCTGGGCTATGATGATCTTCGTCATGTCAGGAAGGCTCTCCTTAAGACCGCTCCGGATTCCCGCCTCAGTAGCCGTGTCCACGGCGCTGGTAGAATCGTCGAGAATCAGGATCTTCGGCCGCTTTAAGACAGCCCTTGCGATACAGAGACGCTGCTTCTGGCCTCCCGATAAGTTTACGCCGCCCTGATCGAGATACGTATCATAACCCTCCGGGAAACGTTCCACGAACTCGGCCGCCCCGGCGATATCACACGCCCACGCGATCTCCTCTTTCGTGGCATCCTCTTTTCCCCATCGCAGATTATCTTCAATCGTCCCGGTAAACAGAGTGTTCTTCTGCAATACCACAGCTACCGCGTCCCGCAGATGCTCCAGCGGATACGCTTTCACCGGCTTTCCATCGATGAGTACTTCCCCCTCCGTGGCTTCATAAAGCCTCGGAATCAGCTGGACCAGCGTCGTCTTGGCAGAACCGGTGCCGCCGATAATCCCCACCGTCTGCCCCGGTTTGATGTCGAGACTGACATCGGACAGGACGTACTCCTTCGCGTTCTTCTTATATTTAAATGACACGTGATCGAAGGTAATTCCGCCTTCTTCCACGGTAAGTGATTCTCTGCTCTCATCCTGAATCTCAATTTCCTCATCCAGGACTTCCAGAATACGTTTTCCGGAGGCCATGGACCGGGTCACCATCATGAAGACATTGGAGATCATCATCAGGGAATTGAGGACCTGAAGCACATAGCTTAAGAATCCGGTGAGTTCCCCCACCTGCATTCCTCCGATAAAAATCAGATTGCCGCCGAACCACAGAATGGACACGATGGTCGCATACATCACGTACTGCATGGCGGGCATATTCATACATGCAAGGCCGAAGGCCCTCTCTGACACGGTCTGCAGTTCCGAGTTGACCGCGTCGAATTTCTCCATCTCGTGGCCTTCCCTGACATAGGCCTTGACCACGCGGACCGCCGTTAAATTCTCCTGCACGATCCGGTTGACCAGGTCGATGCTCTTCTGCAGCCGGGAGTATAGAGGCCTCACATGGCTGATGATGAGAAACAGGATAATCCCCAGAAGCGGAGCCGCCACCAGGAAGATCAGCGCCAGCCTGGCATTGATGGAAAATGACAGACAGAGAGCCGTCACCATCATCACAGGTGCACGCACAATAGGCCGGAGGCCGGTAGTCACCGCGTTCTGAATTACCGTCACATCGCTGGTAAGCCTCGTAACGAGAGACGATGTGGTGAAATGATCTGTATTGGAAAAAGAGAAGCTCTGGATCTTCTGATATTCCGCCTTCCGAAGCTCCGCTCCCAGCCCCTGGCCGCACAGCGCCGCAAATCTGGAATACGCGGCGCCAAGTCCCAGCGCCATAAGCGCCAGTATGCACATCTCGATTCCCTTTGTAATAATATACCTTCTGTCTCCATTTGCCACGCCGACGTCAATGATATCCGCCATGACGAGCGGAATCACCAGTTCGAACATAACCTCCAGCGCCACACAGGCACAGCTGAAAAGCCCGTATTTCCGGTAATCCTTCATGTAACCGTAGAATCTTCGAAACATGTCTGCCTCCATCTCTTCACTTGCAGTTTCAACTGTTGCAATCGCAACAATTTATCATATACTATACGGCTAATTTCTGCATTTGTCTACTGAAAGTCTGCCAAAATCATGAAAAATTCATTTACCTTCGATTCATTTTCTGCTACACTATATTACAGGGTTGCAATTACAGAATTACAATCACAGAATAACAAGTTATGTTATGAAAAGGAATACATCAGAGAAGGTCAAAGGAGGCACTTATGAAACAGGATATGATAGTCATTCTGGATTTGGGAAGTACAGATAATACAAGGCTGGCGCGGGAAATCCGTGCGGTCGGCGTCTACAGCGAAATTTATCCCCATGACATTACCGCGGAAGAGCTCAAAAAACTTCCCAATGTCAAGGGCGTGATCATAAACGGAGGACCTAACCATATCGTGGACGGCGTGCGGATCGACGTACTGCCGGAGATCTACGAGGCGGGTTATCCAGTCATGGCCGCCGGCCACGAACCGGCATCCTGTGAGAACAGCGTAACCGAATGGCCAGAGGACGAAGAGACAAGAGTATCACTGGTAAGAGAATTTGTATGTGACACCTGCCATGCGCAGGCCAACTGGAACATGACGAATTTCATCGCCGACCAGGTAGAACTGATCCGCAGCCAGGTAGGCGATAAGAAGGTTCTTCTTGCACTCTCCGGCGGTGTGGACAGCTCTGTTGTGGCCGCCCTTTTAATCAAGGCCATCGGCAAACAGCTCACCTGCGTCCATGTCAATCACGGCCTGATGCGCAAGGGAGAGTCTGAGTCCGTTATCGACGTATTCAAGCATCAGCTTGACGCTAATTTAGTCTACGTGGACGCTGTCGATCGTTTCCTTGGCAAGCTGGCCGGTGTTGCCGATCCGGAGCAGAAAAGAAAGATTATCGGTGCGGAATTTATCCGCGTTTTCGAGGAAGAAGCCAGAAAACTGGAGGGAATCGAATTCCTGGCACAGGGAACGATCTATCCCGATATCGTGGAGAGCGGAACCAAGACGGCGAAGATGGTCAAATCCCATCACAACGTAGGCGGTCTCCCGGAAGATTTACAGTTCCAACTGGTAGAACCGCTGCGTCAGCTGTTTAAGGATGAAGTCCGCGCCTGCGGCGTAGAACTGGGACTTCCAGCAGAGATGGTATACCGCCAGCCGTTCCCGGGTCCTGGTCTGGGCGTGCGCTGTCTCGGAGCCATCACAAAAGAACGTCTGGAAGCAGTCCGCGAATCCGACGCCATCCTGCGCGAAGAATTTGCCAATGCCGGACTGGACAAGACCGTATGGCAGTATTTCACCGTCGTGCCTGATTTCAAATCCGTCGGCGTCCGCGACAATGCCAGATGCTTCGATTATCCGGTCATCCTCCGCGCCGTCAACACCATCGACGCCATGAGCGCATCGATTGAACAGATCGACTACGCCGTGCTGTTAAAGATTACAGACAGGATCTTAAAAGAAGTGAAGAATGTAAACCGTGTGTGCTATGATCTGAGTCCGAAGCCTACGGCTACGATTGAGTGGGAATAATACAAAAAGATACCGATTTTCTAAAATGGCAGGCAATCCTTGTGATTACCTGCCATATCTGCATCATGACCTGTTTTTCCCGCAGATCATGACCTCCGATACAAATGCCGGATTACCGAAAGAATGGACCGCCGCACGAATAATCAAGCACATTCGTGCTATGGTCCATTCTTCATACTCTGACAGTTTTCACAGCATAAATCCCATTGTCGTATCTTCCGCAAGACGTCATGAGACGCCCGGTCCAATCTCTTTATTTCCTGAACTCCCAGTTGGAACTCCAGGTCCCTTCTCTCCGCTCTCTGGTGAAGACGCCGTAGTCGAAGCTTCCGTCTCCGGGGCCTTTGTAGGGGCAGCCGTCTGGCTCTCTGTCGGCTTGGGCGCAGGAGCCTCAGACGGGGCTGTGGTCTCGGGAGACGCCGTCGTAGCCGCCGGGGTAGTAGCCGCCGGAGTGGTGGCCGCCGTTGTCTCCGGCGCCGCGGTCGTCGGCTGTATTGGCTTGCCCGCCGGTGTTGAGGTGGTCTTCGACTCGGTTCCCTCCAGATGGTAACAGAGTACCGGAGTACCCGCCGAGATGTTCTCAAATATCTTCTGTGCTACGGAATGCGGCAGGTTGACACAGCCGTGAGATCCGCCGTTCTTATACAGCGTACCTCCAAAGCTGGAACGCCATGTCGCATCATGGAGACCGATCCCGCCGTTAAACGGCATCCAGTAATCCACCGGCGTCTTATAATCTTCGCCCTTTAAAACCGCGTCCTTCTGCTTATAGGTCAGGGGATAAACTCCCGCCGGAGTCGCCCAGCCCTTAGCTTCATTGCCCGACACAAAGTCAGATTCCACCACAAGACTGCCGTCCTTATAATAGAAAAGGTGCTGCGCCGTCAAGTTGATCTCCACATAGGTGCTGCCATAGTCATTGGCCCCATGGCTGACCGCCTTCTGCTTGTAGACCGGTTCTCTAGTCTGACTCTCGCCTGAACGGATTATGGCCGCCAGTTCATCCGCCTCCGCAGACTGGTCGATTCTCCAGCCATAGCTTCCTCCCGTAATCCTTACGGTCTTTCCATAGGAGGTATTGAGGGTCTTCGCTTTATTATAGGTGTCATATTTGGACGCCAGGCTCTTTACATACTCCGTGACCGCCCCGCTGCTGACATAGGCGTTTCCGTCGTCTCCGATGCCGATCCAGTCCTTGATGGTGTCGCCGCTCAGCACCTCCCGGCTGTCTCCAAAGGTATAAGTCACTCTGACATTCACAAATTTGTTAAGCGCCTGTACGCGGGCGAGGAGATCTGCATCGTCACTGGGAACTCCCGGCTTCACGTAGGCATCCAGTTCCTCCAGGGACAGCTCTCTCTGTAAGCCATTTACCGCCTCCGCGATACCGGCCATCACCTTCTCTCTATCCAGTTCGCTGCCCTCTACCGCAGGAATCACACTATATCCCTGGCCTGACACATACTCTGACATCACCGCATCCTGTGGTTTCACCACCTGCGCCTCATCAAAGCAGTTCAGCGCATCCACCACGCCCGTAAGCTTCTCATCACTAAACTGGATCATAGTATCGATCTCAAAAGTCTGAGTCGCCTTCCGATGGCGGAACCAGTCGTTGGGCTCCTGTTCCTCCAGAAGCCTCTCAAGGCTGCCGTCAAACACCGATTCCAGGCCGATTTCATCGCCCGATATCACTTCCTCTGCGCCGCCCCGCTCTTTGATGGTCAACGTATATCCGTCGATGCCCGAAGCGATCAGCTGCTTCACTTCATCCACAGTCTTCTTCGATGCATCGATGCCGTTAATAGTCGTATTTGGGAAAAACACAGTACGATACTGCTTTCCCGTCTGTATGTACAGCACGGTAACCGTGGCGGCCGCCGCCACGGCGATACCGCCGCAGACAGCTGCCCAGAACTTTACGCCCAGCCGCTTTTTCTTTCTGCTGCGTGGTTTTTCTCTTTCCATTTAATTCCTACCTCTTTACTAGCAATTAGTTAATGTGTTTATTATAACGCATGGCCATGCATGATGTCCAACCCTTTTCTGATAAGATTTTATGACATTTTTATTACGATCCTCTCTCATATAAAAACAAATTTTATTTTCAATCCCCCGCTTCCAACTTTTACTTTTTTGTTTTTCGCTCATCGCTTTTCATTTTTCGTTTTTCGCTTTTCGTTTTTCGCTTTTCGCTTTTCGCTTTTTCTAAATTCAAAGCTTCGCGCACAGAAAGGTTCTTCCCCGCCTCCGGGTGCGTCCCGGCACAGGGGGAGTTGATATCCCAGTGTGCCGCCATCTGGATACCAGTGCCTCCCGACGTAAATACGCCAGCATATAGCACCCGCTCTCCACGCCAGGTGCACGCCTGCGAAGCTAGTCGTAGCGCCCACTACGCCGTCGCTTCGCAGACGCACACCTGACGCGGATATCAGGCACTATATACCGACATATTTACGCCGGGAGGCACTAGTCATAAAAATGAACGTGACTGGCGAACACACGCATTATGTGTCCGCCAGTCACGTTCATTTTTATGGCGAGTAGGAAGCAAGGCGGACACGGGATATCAACTCCTCCTGTGCCGGGACGCACCCGGAGGCGGGGAAGAACCTTTCTGTGCGCGAAGCCACCTTTTATTCCTCTTCCGGTTTGATTTTCCCCTTCCGGACCGCCTCCACAAACAACGGTGCCAGCTGCGGATCAAACTGCCTTCCGGCCTGTTTTAAGATCTCCTCCATGGCAAATTCCAGGGAGCAGCAGTCCTTGTAGGACCTTTTCGACACCATGGCGTCAAAGGAATCCGCAATGCAGAGAATTCTTGCGGAGAGCGGTATATCTTCTCCCGCGATTCCCCTTGGGTAGCCCTTGCCGTCATACCGCTCATGGTGGCCGATAACGGCCGGTATTACGTAGTCCAGAGACGGCAGGTTACGGATGATGCCGATGGCCGCTTCCACATGGCCCTTCATGGTCTCATACTCCTCCGGCTCCAGCCTTCCGGGCTTGTTTAAAATATGTTCCGGAATCCCGATCTTTCCGATATCATGAAGAAGCCCGGCCTCCCTCACCAGCTCGATGAAGTCTTCACTCATGCCGTACTCTTTCGCCAGAATCCCCGCGTACTCCGCCACATGCCTGGAATGGCTGAAGGTATAGTGGTCCTTGGCGTCGATGGCCGCAGTCAGCGCATAGATGGTGGACTGGTACGAGGTATAGACATCCTCTCTCACCAGTGGTTCACCGCCCTTTGCATTTCCGTCGATGTGGGATCCGATGTCATAGACCATGACGCCGTTTTTCCCCTTCCGCTTCACGGAAAACACAGCCATGTCCGCATTCTCCACCAGCTGCTTAATGTTGCTGGCTGAATATGGGATGGTACAGATCCCGCAGCTCACAGTCAGCACCTTCAGGGCGTAATCCGTGGCCCTCTTGTTCATATTTAAAATCTGCATCCGTATGGATTCCGCGATATTCCTGGCCGCCAGCACATCGAAATCAGGTAGCGCTGCCGCAAATTCCTTTCCGCTGTAGCGTGCCACATAGCCGCGCTCTCCCACCGTGGCGCTGATAATCTTCGCCGCATTCTGAAGGGCAGCGTCCCCCTCCTTCATGCCGTAGAGCTGGTTATACAGCTTAAAGTCATCGATGTTGATGATGATCAGGGCCAGCTCCTTGTTCGGCTTCTTCTCATACTGCTGATTCAAAAGCTCATAGAAATACTTCCGATTTAAAAGTCCGGTCAGCTCATCCGTCCGGGCCTCCATGCAGGCCTTCTCATACAGCCTGGAGTTGCGGACCGCGATAGACGCGATGGAACTGACTGATTCCAGGAAATTCAAATCATCGTAGCCGTAAGATTTCCCCTTCTTTTTGGAGGCCAGAAGCACGATTCCAGCGAGGCTTTCCTCGTCCTGCAGCGGAAGCATGCACTGAATTCCCAGTTCCCGGATCAGCTGCTTCTCCTCCTCCCACATGGACTTAAAAAGCACGGTCCTGCGGAATTCCGATATCTGGATACACCGCCTGTTCTGGCGCATCCACTCCACCATCGGGTTGTCCCCCCGTATGGTAATGTTTACGCCGCTGATAGGACGGGACCTGTGCGCCGTCTCATAATTCTCTCCCGCCTGGTCGGCCAGGCAGATATAGATAGTCTCTACCGCCAGCGTCTCCTGGATAACCGTCGAGATCTCCTCCACGATATCTGCCACCTCAAGGCTCTTTGACACTGCTGTGCTGAATTTCTTTAAATTCTCCGTCTGGACCAGTTCCCCCTTAGTAAACAGAATATCGATAAATGTCTTCACCACCGACGACAGTAAGAATGTAACCAGCGCGAAGCACACCGCTACAATCAGCAGACTGCTTTTCGCAAATACCGGCATGTTTCTCTGAATAAACTCCTGAAGCGGATTAATGTAATTGGCAAACAGCAGTGCCACCAGCAACGTGCTGATTCCGTAGACCACCCCCCTGGAAACCAGGAGCGTCAGCCGGAATAAATGCTTTTTATATAATGCATAGAACATGAATCCCGCATTAATGATGCCTGAAAGGACATCTGTCGGGAATCCGCGGAACACCGGCACCAGAGTTCCCGCATGGCCGATAAACAGAATTACGATACCCGCAAAGATCGGCTTCAGCTGATTTCGTTCCACCGTGTTCTTCCTGTACGACTTATGCACCAGGTAAAACATATGGATGATCGGAAAAGACATGGTGATAAACAGGATAATAATGGGCCAGCCGATATGGTACACGAATCCGGCTGATCCGTTAACCAGTCTTATCACTTCCGGGCACGGAATATAGAAGCCCCATTTGATGTTGGCCACATTGTTGACGACTGCCAATATGAGCCACGACCACCACAGGATGGTGTCATCCGAATCCACCAGCGCGTAGATAAAGTTAAAAAATGTAAAGGGCAGAATAATCAGGCCCACTATGGAAAAATGGAACCAGAATTCCACACCAGGCCACAACTCCATACGCATGGCAAGGGATCCGCCTGTCCACAGTAAAAATGCGGCCAGCACTACCAGAAATGAGTGGATGATTTTCGTCTTCTGCGCAGCCATGAACGCCACAAATAAGATCATGTAGCAAAACAGAGCCGTCACGGAGATAAATGAGTAGTTATACACTTCTCTCAGGCCTCCTTCCAAAAGCGGAAACCAGTTCCTGACTCTTTAAAAGTTCTCCGATCTCATACTGGGTGGGATTGATCCGCCGCATCTTCTCCTTACCCCCGCGGTAATACGTATCAAACGTACCGCACCGCAGAATCGTGATCTCCAGAGGGTCGATTCCAAGTATCTTCTTCAAGTCCTTATAGTCCTCGTCGACGTATTTGAAATAGACTCCCATGTGCTCCTTTAATATGTTGACGGTTACAGCAGATGAAAACAGGCACTCCGGCTCCATCTCCACATACATGTGCAGATATGGCCGCTTATTCTCCGTAATCTCCTTGGCCGCCGCCCAGTCCTTCACCTTCAGTCCGGACAGGCCGATGACGCGGCCGATGGAATTCTCCGTGATTCTCGTAAATCCGGCAATATCGATCACCGTTGGAATCCGGTCTATGTATTCGAATCTGGGGAATCGGACCTGATCCCGCTCATTTTCCAGGGCGATACAGCGATAGACATCCCCCACACGGTAACGCATGAAGACGCCGCCTTTCAGCACCGAGATCACAAGTTCGTACTTCTCGCCCTCCTCCACCTCATTCATGAGGCAGGTGCGCGGTTCATAAGATGAATCCGCCAGACTCCGCTCCATCTCCTTTTCCGGGATAAACTCATAAAAGCAGGCATCCGGGAAAAAGTACATGCCATCCCGGCTCCAAATCTCCGTTCCGATACACGTCGGCTCCGTTCCGGCAAATATCTCCATGGGGCGCACGCCCCACAGCTTCTCCAAATCGTCGCGGTAGAGTCGGTTGTCCGTTCCGGCGCACATAAAGCCCTTCAGACGGAACAAATCCTTTGGAAGTAAGTCTCTCCCCTCTTTCCTGCACAGATGCTTCGCCTTAAGCAGCCGGACCACCATAGCCGGACTGATGGAAATCTTCTTTTTTCCGTCTCCGCCTCCCGAACCGCTTCCGCTTTTATGTCCGGAACCGAGAGACGCGATGCTGAGACTGACGTAATACGTGACGCTTCCGACGCCAAAGAAGAAGTCAATCCCTTTCTTTAAGCCCATTTTAAAGCCCTTTTTATTCCGTTCGCTGAACGACATCTTCTGGGCTTCCTTGACCGGTGGAAGAAATTCGATGCTGATCGCATCGTTGAGAAGCAGAGGGAAGATTCCCGTCGCATAGGGAAGTGGTGCAAGCGCGTAGAGAATGGTATCCTTCGGATTGACATCGAAGTCTCCCCGCCCGCTGCTGGTGGACAGCATCAGGCAGCCAAGCATGTTATTCTGGTACGTCTCCAGCATGCTCCGCGTATAGGGCGCCAGCTTAATCGTATGCCTTCCACCCTCCCATGTCGTCTGAATCCAGACCACAGGATCGTCCGGAAGTATGGATTTGTCCTTTAAGGACAGGCTGTCTGCATAGTCTTCATAAGAGGTTAATGGCACCATTTTCCGGAACTCTTCGATCGTCTCCGGATTCCGGCCCTTCAAAATCGTCTTACCGATCCCGCTGGTCCTCCATTTACGAATCTGTTCCAGCATAAGTCGGTTCTGAATCGCCATAAACTCATCTATGGTTAAATCCAGAAAACCGCAGTATTCCTTCCAGAGTTCCCAATCCTTACGCTCCTTCAGTTTTTCTTCAAATTTCATCCCCGTCCTCCTCCATTGTCCGGAAGTACCCGGCACATTTGCGGATACTCTTTCCGCTGGGTATCAGAAATGGCGTTTCCCTCTGATACGCCTCATAGCCTGAAAGCGTCTTCTTAAATGTAACCCGGTCCTGAAACCAGACATACAAAACATTGAGCCCACTGTAACAGATACACACAGCCATCATCAGTCTCTGCCCGGTTAAAAGGGCAAGAAAGAGATACAGAAAGAAAAACCACACCACCCCCGGGTGTCTGCAGAGGGAATAAACGCCCTCTGTGTACACTGGCGGGTTTTCTTCCAGCCTGGTATACGTTTTCTCAAACGGCAATGCAAAAAACAGTGTGTAGATCAGCAGTGCTGCCTGGCTTACGGCCAGCGCACCAAAAATCACAATTCTCCAGACCGGCGCGCCGTACGCCCGGATCAGCGTGACGAAACAGGCGGCCGTAGACGCCAGCAGAATCACGTTCCCGATCAGGAAAAAGGTGTGCAGAATGCGGTTTTTCCAGGTAAAGCTGTTCAGATCATAGAGTAAAAACATACCAAAAGCAATCACGCCTGCTGCAAGATAACTCATTCTCCCTGCCTTTCTTTTTTATGACGTCTGATAATTCCGATTCCCAGCGGATACGGCCCCGTGTGAACGGCAATCGTCGCACCAATCTGGTTGATCCAGGCATCTTCCATCTCATACCCCCCGGTTCTGAGCGCTGCAAGCACCTGTTCCTTAAATAAAACCGCCTCGTCACGGTCATAGCCAAAGCCTATGGTAAACCGGTAGCTGCTCATGGGCCGCCCGTTTTCCTTCAAATAATCGAGCAAAAGAGCGATCACCTTATCGATCGATTTTCTCCTGCTCCTCGATATTCCGCTTGGAAATATCTCTCCCTGCTTCAGGGTAATGATGGGCCTGATCCCCAGCACAGAAGCCGCGGCTCCGGCCACTTTCCCGATTCTTCCGCCGTGCTGCAGATAATCCATGCTTCCGATCGTAAAGAAAATCCGGCCGCTCTCCTTGATCTCGTCGAGTGCCGCAGCAGCCTCCGTAAGGGTCATCCCTTCCTCTCTCATCGAGACGGCCTCCAGCACAAACAGTCCCTGAAGTACGGTGTTCACGGTTGCGTCTATCACTTCAATCTGCGCATCCTCATACTGGCTCAGCACCATTTCCTTTGCATTCAGCGCGGACTGCATGGAACCGCTGAATTTCGTCGTGATGCAGATACACAGAACAGGAATACGCGCCTGTGCAAACGGCTGAAATACGTCGACATAATCCTGAATCGACGGCATGGAAGATTTGGGATATACACCGGGCTGTTCCACCATCTCCCGGTAAAATTCGCGAATGCCGATTTCCGTTCCCTCTTTTTTATAGGTTTCTCCGTCAAAAGAAACATAGAACGGCACCACCGTGATCTCCTTCGCTGCAGTCAGCTCATCGGGTAAATCACAGGAGCTGTCACTGATCACTGCAAACCTGCTGTTTTCCATGTCTGATTCTCCTCTCATCCGTATACAGCTGTCACGCATCTCACAAAAAGACTGAAAATATTTACGCGACACTTCCATTATACTAAACCTATCACAACCTGTCCATTGTAATTTATTCGATATCTGACAAAATTTTAGTCACATTTCGCCATTTTTAGCATTTTTCTAAATATTTTTGTAACCTAAAATTTTTTCATATTTATTCCGTTTCACGCATTGCCGTCCCATTTCATATTATAAAAAGAAAAGTGTATGCATAAGGAATATCACATGGCACAGTTTACACCGGTTTATGGAACCATCACCTCCATCACCCCCATGCAGGCAGCAGACAGCACGCAGGACTGCACTCTTTTATTTTTCGTCATGACGCAGGATATCGGCCCTGTTACCTTTACTGTCACCCCCCTCACCTATGTGGAAGGCCAGGAGACGTTAAAGCCCGGAGACCCCATTGTCGCGTTCTACGACAATTCGGTTCCCACACCTCTTATCTATCCGCCCCGCTATCACGCAGTTCTGATTGCAGAGACGGATGACGGTCTCTTCGCCGCCTTCGACTATTTTGACGAAAATCTGGTTAATTCAGATGCGACTCTCAAATTAAACCTGTCGGAAAAGGGCGGGACCGAAGTACTTATGGCCAACGGACAGATCTACTACGGCACACCGGCGAATCACTACCTGTTGGTACTCTACAGTACCACCACGCGCAGTATCCCGGCCATGACCACGCCGGAAAAGATCATTGTATTCTGCAGCGAATAGCCTGAAGGCTGCCGCCAGCCGTCAAAAAGGGATATCCGGTCTAGACCAGATATCCCTTTCTTTGGAGATCCATCTCTATCATATCCAGATTCTTTTCCGAATCCGCGGCCACCGTGTGGTAATGGCAGCCGCCGGTCAGGGCCTTTAACGGCTGATCCCTGCTCATCGCCATCTGATTCACGAATTCCAGCGCATCCAGCCGGTTGTTGATAATTAAATCCACGCTGATCTGGCCGTAAAGTGCGTGTTCAATGGATACGTCCAGAATTCTTCCTCCGTAATCCACGATCGTCTGAAGCTCGTCCAGCATGTGCTCCGTGTCGTGATTCACCCGGAAGACACGGACGCGCGCCTTCCCCGCCCCCTGCTGGGGTTTATAGAGAACATAGCCCTTATTTGTGGACATGATCTCCTTATTCTCGGCCCGCAGAAGGGCGATATCCTGAACCACGACCTGACGGCTCACTCCCGCCCGCTTCGCCAGCTCCGCTCCGGACACAGGAGACGTCTCCTGATTCAGTATCTCCATGATCTGCTGTCTTCTCTTATCTCCGTCCACTCGATCCATCACTCCTGTTCCGCAGTCCCATCTTTTCTGTCGTTTATATCATTCACTGTCATAAATGCCCCCTCATACCCCAGTTTCCGGCAGAGGGCCGCCGTGTGGGGCTGTTCCAGCTTTGCAGCCGCCAGGGCATCTGCCTCATAAAATACGGACTCCTTCGGTCCATCGGCCAGCACCTTTCCATGTGCCATCACGATGACCCGCTCAAAATACTCCGCCACGAAATCCATATCATGAAGAATCGCCAGCACAAACTTTCCGGAATTACTCAGTTTTCTTACAATCGATCCTATGACTGCGCGTCCTCTTGCATCCTGGGCAATGGTCGGCTCATCCAGAATCAGAACCTGTGTATCCATGGCCACAACAGACGCGATTGCCACCATCTTCCGCTCCGATAAATCCAGATCATAGGGATTTTCTTCCGCCGCATCTAAGAGTCCTACCATGGAAAGGGCTTCTCTTGCCCGCTTTTCCGCTGCCTCCCGGCTCATGCCGATATTAAGGGGGCCCACCATGACTTCGTCCATCACACGGTTTTTAAAGATCTGGTCATCCGGATTCTGGAATACATACCCCACACTGCCGGCCAGCTGTGCCACCGTTCGCTCCGATATATCCTCATTACTAAAGAGGATCGTACCGGAAACCGGCTTCAGCAGCCCCTTTAACAGCTTGACCAGCGTCGTCTTTCCGGCACCGTTCTGGCCGATCACCGCGGTGGGTCTCGCATCCAGCTTCATAGTAAGGCCTTCCATAACCGGAACATGCTCCAGATAGTGGAACGACAGGTCTTTTATGCGGAAGATTTCCCCAGGCAGTCCGTCAGCGGCAGCTGGCTGGCTTTCCATCTCATGAGGCATCCTTTCCGCTTCACCGCCCAGCCTTTCTGCTCCCATTCTCTTTCCGCTTAGCCCCGCCGGAAATAGATCCCGCAAAGCCATGGTCTGCTCCATCGTCACCGGATAAAGGCGCTTTCCCTCCTCTTTTCTGCACACGGAAAGCTTCCGGCAGACTCTTGTAAACACAGGCGCTTCCACGCCCAGTTCTTCCAAATCATCTCTGGAGAATATCTTCTCCGGCGTATCGTACGCAATCTGTTTCCCATCGTGGAGAAGCAGGATTTTATCGCAGTAGGAGGCCAGTTTTTCCATCTTATGCTCCACCATAATAATGGTGATTCCGGTTTTGGACAGCTTATCCACCACCCGGAACACCTCCTCGCTTCCCTGGGGATCCAGCTGGGAGGTCGGTTCGTCGAGCACAATAATCTCTGGCTGCATGGCCAGAATACTGGCAATAGCGACTCTCTGCGTTTGTCCTCCCGATAAATCGAAGGGGTTCCTGTCGCGATACTGTTCGATGTCGAGCAGCCTTAAATTCTCTTCCACCCGGCGCACGATCTCCTCCCGCGGCACACCTAAATTCTGCAGGCCGAAGGCAATTTCTCCAAATACCGTATCCTTCGCCCCGGAAAGCTGGTTAAATGGATTCTGAAAGATCAGTCCCACCTTCTGACAGAGCAGCGCCACCGGTGTTTTGGCAGCTTCCTGCCCGTCGATCACGATCTTTCCGCCATAAGCCCCCTTGAACATCGTGGGGACCAGGCCGACGAGAGCCTGACAGAGCGTGCTCTTGCCAGCCTTGTTTTCACCGACAATCCCGATAAAGCTGCCCTTTTCCACCTGGAAATCAAGGCCGTCCAGCGCCAGCTTTTCCGTATGGGGGTAACGGTATTTCAAATTTGTCACTTCAATCAGAGCCATCTTATCACCCTCCATACGATAGAACCTGCGATCAGGAGGACCATCAGAGCCATAAATGCCCGGTCACGTCCCTTGATCTTATGATCGCTTAAAAACGTTTTCTTTGTCTTCGAATCAAAGCCCCGCACCTCCAGCGCGATGGCCCTCTCCCTGGTATTGATGAGAGAACTGCTCACTACCGGTGAAATCAACGGGATAAATGCCTTCGCCCGCACGAACAGGCTTCCTTCCGTCTCCATCCCTCTGCTCCGCTGTGCATCCATGATGGTATTCATCGTTCCCATCATCTGCGGGATGATCTGGAAGACAGAGCTGATCATATATCCAAAGCGCGGGGAAAATCCCGCCTGCTCTAAATCATCCACCAGCGTAGCCGGCTTTGTGGTCAGCACAAACATGGCGAATGCCAAAAGCATGTTTAAGATGTTAAGCCCGATCCTGGAAGCGTAGAGAAGCCCTTCCTTATAGAACTTAAGCGGCCCTAAGGCCGCCAGGACATTCTGATTCTCCCGGTTGAACAGGCCGTGGATCAGGAAGACCGTGATGATGATGGTAAACGAAAAAGCGATCAGCGGAAAGACCTTTTTAATGATTTTTCCGCTGATGAGCAGTCCCAGGCTGACTGCGATAAACACGCCGAACATCCACAGTGTGCCCGTGATTAAGGGCACACTGATGGCCGCCACGATGTAAAGCATCTTGGCAAAGGGATGCAGCCTGGTCAAATACGTATCTCTGTCCACAAAAAGGCTGATACTTTTCATAAAACGCTCCATCCTTCATTTAAAATTTCATGATTAATCGAGGCTTTCCACCTCATCGCCCATCTCATAGAGGGAGGTCAGCTTCTTCGGCAGTCCCTTGATGATGGCAAACACAATTAACAGTGTAATCAGCTTATCCGGAACATCGACGATCACTTCGTCCAGGAAGGAGCCCAGAGCTACCGGAAGGCCGGAAGCCTGAGACCATGCGAATACTGCGTCGCCCCAGAGGTTACCGGTTGTACCGCCCCAGAACACGATGTTGAGCGGTGTGGAAATAAGAACTGCTACAAATCCGGCCACACATGCCGTTAAAACAGCGCCGGAAAACTTCTTCATGCGTCCGAGTCTTGCCATGATTCCGACTGCAACGCCAATACCGAGACTGGTCAGCGCATAGACCAGGGTGATGGAATCACCCGTGGTAAAGCCGTAGATTAAGTTGTTCGCCGCACCGCAGATTCCTCCGATGATCGGACCTCCCAGCACCGCGCCGATGCAGGTTCCGATGGAATCCAGCCATAACGGCAGCTTTAAAACTGACGCGAACAGCTTCCCTAAATAGTTGATCCCGATACAGGCCGGAATCAGAACGATACATGCTGCATTCAATTTGGTCTTAAAAATATTACTCATACGAATTGCCTCCCTGTTTGTTTTTATCTATTCGTACAAACGCTTCAAGCGCTGTAAGAATCTCCATCCGTTCCCCCTGCATCATGGCGGACTCTCCGCCTGTATAGCTGTTAATGTTATCCTCCAGAGAATCCTCCCATTCCACGACCGTGTTTAAGATCGAGGCCGTCCTTACGCCCCGCAGCCTTCCGACGACAAACAGCGCCGCCGTTTCCATATCGGAGCCGAGCACGCCCCTCTCCCCCCAGTAGGTACTGACCGCCTCCTCGTCGTCGATATAGAAGCTGTCATGACTTCTGGCGATTCCCACATGGGACTTCGCCCCCAGCTCCTTTGCGCTCTCCATACATGCCGCTAACAGTTCCGTGTCCGGTATGGCCGGGTAAATACTGTCCACATAAGTGACCGAGGCACCGTCATCCCGCACGGCGCCGTTTACCAGAATTAAGTCCCCCAGCCGGATCCCCTTTTTTAAAGCGCCGCAGCTTCCGATCCGTATCATCGACTTCGCACCGATTCTTGCCAGTTCCTCCACCGCTATGGTGGTGGACGCTCCGCCAATCCCCGTGGATACCGCCATGACCGAAACGCCCTTGTAGAGTCCTCTCAGGCTCCGGTATTCCCTGTTATAAGCCAGTTCTTTCACTCCTTCAAGGCATTCCGCTATCCGGTCCAGCCTCTGCGGATCTCCGGGCAAAAGCACATAGTCCGCGGCCTGTTCCCTTGACAGCCTGATATGAGGCATGATCTCATCCATGTTCCCATCTCCCTTCTTATTTCTCATTTCTGTTATCTGTTTTCACGTTCAGAAAGGGCTGTACTTCCTTTATCTCTCTGACACTTTCGCCAAAAACAGTACTGCCCTTTTGTTTAAATTTACCATAATCCATCTGTCTTGTCAATCAAAATGGCAGTTGACAAGACAGTTCATTTTTTAAGATCCTCTTACCTGCGTTCGACGGAATGCCGTGAGGCAGAATAAAGAGTCCGGGCCTGTCGGACACACTGACGGTCAGCGTGTCCGGCAGGCCCGGACTTTTTAATATTCAAAAATATTCTATTCAACTAATTATAACAGATAACCGGTATGCCGGTGTAAACCATATCGTAAAGAGTCTGCGCCTTCGCCGAAGGCAGGTTAATACAGCCGTGGCTTCCGCCGTACTGATAGATCGTGCCGCCGAATTTACTTCTCCAGCTGGCGTCATGAAGGCCGATTCCGCCGTTAAACGGCATCCAGTAATCTACGTGGCTCTCATACTCATATGTGCCGTCAGCCTTCTTCTCCCCGCGGAGAATCCGATCCGTCTGCTTATAGGTCAGGCTGTAGATTCCCTCGGGAGTCGTGTAATTCTTGGAGACATTACCTGTGACGCAGGGTGCATCCCAGGCTAAAGCGCCGTCCTTATACATATATACGTGCTGGTTCGTCAAATCAATCTCCACATACGTATTTCCCCAGTCCGTGGTCCGGTCCTGAGCTTTCTTACTGTAAACCGGCTCTCTTAGCTGGCTCTGTCCGGTCCGGATCATGGCGATCAGCGATGCCGTCTCGCCCGCCTGGTCAATCTTCCATCCATAGGGGCCGGTAAGATTCAAATCTTTTCCCGTTGTCGTATGGAACGCCCGCGTCTTTCCTGCCGTATCAAACTGATCTGCCATGGATTTTACAAACGCCGCGGCCATGTCGTAATTCACATCCACAAGCCCATCCTGGGTGCTTCCGAGAATCCAGGTACAGATGGTTTCACCTTCGAGCTTTATTGTCTGCTCTCCAAACTGATACGTAATGACCATATCCCTGCACCGGTTCATGGTGTCGCAGAGATCCTTAAGCGCCGCGTCCTCCGCGGTTACACTGACAGTCACATAACAGCCGGTTGCCGCTAAATCCACTTCACTGCTGCCTGATTTCACAGCTTCCCTGATAAGAGCCAGAACCTTTTCCTTATCCACGTTGTTCCCCTGCACCTCCGGGATAATCGTAAAGGGAGTTCCCTCCTGATATGCCGTAATATGGGCATTCTGTGTCACTACAATATCTGACCCGCTGATGCAGGAAAGTCCATTCACCGCATTCGTCAGAGTTCCTTCATCAAACTGTACGCTCATATTCACGCTGTGGGAATTGTCCGCCGAAGGTCCGGACACACGCCCCGAGGCGTTCTGTTCGTCGAGAATGGCCGAGAGCCCTTCCGGGGCCGCCGCCTTGTATCCGACGTCGCCGCCCTTTAAAGTCTCTGTCTTACCATCCTTCTCCTTTATCGTCAGCTTGTATTCTGCACTGTAAAAGCCTTCTATCTGTGTTTTCGCTTCCTCCACGGTAAGTCCGCCGATCCCGATGCCGTTTACCTTTGTTCCCGGTACGAATCTGGTCGTGTCATCTGCCAGTACAGCCTGTGCCGACATTACGATAAATACTGCCGCCAGCAGGGCACCTCTTACAAGCATTCCTGTTTTCTTCATTCTGATACTCATTCACCTTACCTTAAAACCTTTTAAGAATTGAGCGCCGTCCGGTTAAAAACTTCCGCCGACTTCTCTTTCTATACCTTAACACCATATAGAGCAAAAGTACAACCCTTTTTTTTAAGTGTAAGAATTACTTAATACTTTATTTCTCTTTTATTCCCTTTTCCGTCCCGGACAGGCGGTATTCTCCGCTGCCCTCCAAATAGACCCACTGAATGGTACTTTCCTCCAGCGCATCTGTCCGGTACAGATTCCTCTGCTGCCAGGATGCTCCATACAGGCTGCTCTCCAGCTCCCCGCGTCCGGCGCGGACCGCCTCCTGGCCTGTCATGGACTTTAAGTCCACCAGTATACTCTGAAACTCCTCTCCTCCGTCGGATATCATAACGCTGGTTTTCCCCCATTCCACGGCAGACGCATACAGAGGCATTTCCACCTGCCCCATAGATTCAAAAGACTCGTCTAACCCCAGGACAACCGTCTTCCATTCCTGCGGATACCCATACTCCCCCACCGTTTCCGCTATGGAATATACAACCGCCCATTCCGGGCCTTCCGGCAGCGCCGTCTTCTTAAGCTCCGCGCGCCCGCAGAGCCGCAGATCCATCTCCTTCACCAGTTTTGTTTCTCCTGACTTGAGATCCAGCTCTCTGATTCCGTTTGGAGCTGCAAGATAGTAGGAGTCCCTGTCCAGCCATCCGGCTGACCGGATCCCTCCGTCCTTTGTCAGATTTTCATAGTATTGACTCCACTGTACGGAAGCCCCCTGCTGCCCATCCGCGGCGTCCATTGCCGATATACAGAGCCGGTCTCCTTTATAAAATCCCAGATTGAGGCCGAACAGAAGCCCCTTGAACTTCTGCGTGACAGCCACAGGTTCTCCTTGATACGTAAATGCATCTATGAGAAGTGAGTGCTTCTCGTCAGGCAAAGTTACCGCATTTACCTGCCCCGACTGAAAATCGTACCGGAACAGCCGCGGAAGAAATCCCTGGGGATCCGCCCCAATGGCCTCCTGATAGACCCGCTCCGTCCGGTCCTCGTTGTCCATGCCGTCAAACAGAACGTAAAGGCAGTCGTCGTCCATTTTAAGCAGAGGCGCCCGGTCTAAATCCATCCCAGCCTCTTCCAATACAAACAACTCCCTGGTACTTCCGTCAGTTGTGACCTCCATCACATGATAGTTGTTCCTGAACTGCCCGGCAGGCTCCTTATAAATAAAACAGCTCTCAGGCTTCTGTTCCCTTTTCATCACAATCTCAAACTCGCTGGTATGGTACGACGTCTCGTATTTTTCAGAGAACCGGTCCAGCGCAAAATTGATCATGGTCCTTCCATAGAGGACAGTCAGGACCGCCAGAACAATTACGGTGCCCAAAAGAATCAAATAGCGCCTTCGCACCCTTTTCTCTTTTTTCAGGGAATCGCTCATAGTGTCCACCAGAAGCTCTTCTACGGCGTCTTTTCGGATACTCTCCTCCTTCCTCTCCCCGCAGAGAAGTTCCACCACGCTGACGTCAAGCTCCTTCGCCAGCTGCTCCAGCATCGAGATATCCGGAAGGCTCAAGCCCCGTTCCCATTTGGACACCGCTTTATCCGTCAAATGGAGCCGTTCCGCCAGCTGCTGCTGTGTCATCTGTCTTTCCTTTCGCATGGACCGCACGAACTGCCCGAATTTTTCATTATCCATAAATTCCCTCTTTTCCTGTTTTTTCAGAACATGCCTGAAAAATGGTATGTTCCAGATACGCGGAGTACAACCGGTTGGAACCATTTTTCAGTCGTTATCCAGCAAGTGCAGTGTACAAAATTTGGAGAAATATTGCAACCGACTGTCAGTAGAATTACGAGTTTTCGCCGGCTGTGCACCTGAATTCGGTATTTATCCCGAGGGGACGGGTAAAGAAATGGCTCTGAAGGGAATATCCATCAGAAAAAGCAGCAGGGACGCCAATCGAGTTTAAGACGTCCCTGCCGCTTTTGATTTTCATTAAATAAACGCTTATTTTATCGCTGGTAAAGAATCACTCGTTTCAGTCTGCCGCTTCGTCTCAGTCTTCCACTTCAATGCTCTCAATCACCGGCTGATTTTCCTTTGCCACCGTTCCGTTTCTGTCTGTCACTTTCGTGTCCTCACAGATCTTATCAACGATATCCATCCCGTCTGTCACGTAGCCGAACACCGCGTAATCACCATCGAGGTGGGGGCTATCCTGATGTACGATAAAGAACTGGGAGCTTGCGCTGTTCTTATCCTGGGAACGCGCCATGGAAATGGCTCCGCGCGTATGGGAAAGCGGGTTATCCACTCCGTTGCTGGAAAATTCACCCTTGATGGTGGTATCGGAACCGCCCAGCCCTGTACCCAGCGGATCTCCTCCCTGAATCATAAAGCCGTCGATGATGCGGTGAAACGTAAGTCCGTCATAGAAGCCGGACTTCGCCAGAGACAGAAAATTCTCGACGGTAATCGGGGCGTACGTCGGGTCGAGTTCCACTGAAATGGTACCGTAGTCCTTTACCTGAATCTTTACATGATGCTTCGCTGCTTCCCCTGTGCCGTCCGCTGTTCCGGCGTCTGTTTTTGTCTCTGCAGTACCTTCTGCAGTACCTTCATCTGTTTTTGTCTCCTCCGCAGATGTCTCTGTGGCAGCGGAGGATTTTGTCTGGTCTGCCGCGCCCGCTTTTCCGGAACATCCGGCCAGTACGGCCGCGGTCAGAACCATGATCAGCATGATACGTTTTTTCATAATTCATCTCTCCTGTCATAATATCGTGTTCTCTGCTAACGTATCATATTATAAAGCCGCATATGTAAAATATCAAATGAATTTCTTGTGTCCTAGTAAGCCTTTCCGCCCAGAATCTCCTCATAATCCTTTAGATTCCGCTCCAGAAGGGACGGCGTATCCAGGCCATAGGGACATTTGCTGCTGCACTGGCCGCAGTGCAGGCAGTCTTTGATCTTCATCATCATATTCTGTGACGCCTCCGTTAAATGGCCCGCGGATGGTGACCGGCGGATCAGGAGCGACATACGGGCGCATGTGTTGATCTCGATCTCAGCCGGACACGGCATACAGTATCCGCAGCCGCGGCAGAACTCCCCGAGCAGTTCCTTTCTGTCGTGTTCGATTACCGCCTCCAGTTCCTCTGTCATTACTGGCGGATTATCAATGTAGGAAAGAAATTCATCGAGTTCATGTTCCCGCTGAATCCCCCAGATTGGCAGCACATGATCGAACTTTGCCAGATAGGCATAGGCCGCGGCGGAATTTGTGATGAGTCCTCCTGACAGCGCCTTCATCGCGATAAATCCCATGTCCGCCTTCCTGCACGCTTCCACCAGCTCCAGTTCCTTTTCTGATGCCAGATAGGAAAATGGAAACTGCAGCGTCTCATAAAGACCCGATGCGACAGCCTCGGCCGCCACATTCAGCCTGTGGTTGGTAATGCCGATGTGACGGATCTTCCCATTCTCCCTTGCCTCCAGCATCGCCTCGTAAAGACCGCTGCCGTCTCCCGGCTTCGGACAGACTGCCGGATTATGAAACTGGTAAAGATCTATGTAATCCGTCTTCAGAAGCCGCAGACTCTCCTCTAAATCCCGCCGGAACTCCTCCACCGTTTTTGCCGCTGTCTTCGTGGCAATGAATATCTTTTCACGAATCCCCTCAAAAGCCAGTCCCAGCTTTTCCTCACTGTCACTGTAGGCCCTGGCCGTATCGAAAAATGTAATTCCATGATCAAACGCCTTTTTTAACAGCCTCCCCGCCTCTTCCACCGAAACCCTCTGAACCGGCAGCGCACCGAAGCCGTTCTTGTTCACCGTAATCATGGTTCTTCCCAGTGTTACCTCCGCCATATCCACTCTCTCCTTTGTATACAAATAGATTCTGTTTCATTTCTATAAATTGTATCACACTGTTATGGCCAAGGGTACATTTTTCAGGATAAAATCTCAATCATTTACATGAGCGTACTATTTTCAAGGAAGGCCGGCAGCGCTGTGACTGCCTTTGCATTTTGCAGATAGGACCTGATCTGTTGTATTTGCTCATAGGTAACGCAGATATTGCCGGCAGCTATGGAGATGAAATGGTCTGTTTTCAGTTTGGCGACCGCGCGATAATACGTCCTTATGCTGACGCCAATCTCATCAGCAATGCGGGTATTGGGAACTGCTATCGTGTACTTTGTCTGCTGTCTGTGATTGGTAATCCAGTGATCCATGATATAGATCATGAGTTTTGTACATGGATCGTAGAAGAGCGTATGGTCATAACGGAAAGACGTCTGAAAAAACTTGCTGCAGATCGAGTACAAGACCTCATAACACATCTCGCCGTTTTGTTTCATACTCTCTAAAAAATATTTCTGATCAATATTAAGAACCAGACAGTCCTCCAGTGCAAGATTATCCGCAAAATAACCGGTGAGGGACAGTACGGTAAAGTCAACCCCTAAAAATGTTGGAGCCTTTTGAATTCGAATCGTATTTTTTCCGTCAACAGAGCTTCTTATCATGGAGAAAGATCCTGACATGACATAGTAGACTTTTTTTATGGGCGTAAGGACTGTAGTAATATAACTGTCTTTCGGCACCATACGTACGGTGAGCATACGATTGAGAAATGGATTTATAATATCACTGGTCAGCGGATTCCCCTGTCTGTGCTGTTCCTGTACGAACTGCATGATTTGATACAGAGTATTTTCGGTCGTATTAATCATAGCGTCTTCTCTCCTTGAAAATGTTTGTTATAATCATTATAGCACTTTCTGTCGAAAAAACGTGACCGCGATCATCGATTGCAGAATCGTATAGCAAAAAAATGCCGTATAGTAGAAGTGCACAAATTCAAGTCTTCAAATTACACAATATACACAATATATTTCCAGTGTGCCAAATGGCATCATAACTGCCCGGAAAAATCCGATAAAATGGGTTTCAGCGAAAGCAATTACACAGCACTGGAAAGGTAAGAGGAGGATATTTTAATGGGGAAACAAGCAGGGAGTAAGACATTTGGAAGGCCGGATTATTTTAATTTCGGAAAGTACGCGGTAGGCGGCATTGGATACAGTATGACCAATCAGTTCATAATGGTATATCTCACATTCTTCTGTACCGACATTTTCGGTATCAGTTCTTTGACAGTGGCAGGTCTCATGCTTGTTACCAAGGGCATTGATGCCATAACAGATCCGATCATGGGCTTTCTTGCGGATCAGACCAGGACGAAGCAGGGACGGTACCGGCCATACTTGATCTATGGAGCGCCGGTTTTGGGAGCACTGATCTATTTACTGTTCAGTGCGCCGGAGCTTTCTTCCACCATGAAAGTGGTATTTATTTACGTAGTCTACATACTCTACTCACTGGCCTTCACCGTAGTCGGAGTTCCGTTTACCTCACTGGTTCCGGTTCTGGCGAAGGACTCCACGGAGAGAACCATGGTCGTATCATGGAAAAATGTCATGATTCAGGTGGGCCGTTTTTTCATTACAACATTCGCCTTGCCGTTAGTCGAGGTGTTTGGCGGCGGAGCCACCGGCTGGGGGCGATTCGGAGCATTGGTGGGCGTTCTCATTACCCTGTGCTTCTGGTGTGTCGCGTGGGGGCTGAAGCCGTATGATACCATCAATTTAAAAATTGAAAGGCCGAAGGTTAATCTGCTGAAAGAGACGCAGCTGATTACCAAAAACAAACCGCTGCTCATGCTGATGTCGGCTTTTGGTACGGATATGATTGCAAACTCCGCACTTTTAGCAGTCAATATGTACTATTTTAAATACGTCCTGGGAAGAGTGGATTTAGTTCCCATCACTTCCGTGGCATTGACCGTGACAGGCGTCCTGTCCAACCTGGCGATCCCGTTTTTAACAAAAAAGGTTGGAAAAAAGAGACTTTACTGGTATGGAAGTCTTTTCTCCATCGTCCCGCTGGCCGTACTGTTTCTAAAACCAGTGGTTCCCAGCGCCGCATTGATCGTGCTGATCACCCTGTTTGGCCTTATTTCCACGGTTCCGAGTGCGCTGGCCTGGGCGATGCTTCCGGACTGTGTGGATTATGCGGAGTATGTCACCGGTGTCAAAGGAAATGGCGTTGTGTCCTCCACGTTTTCTTTTATGAATAAATTCTGCGGCGCCATAGGCGCGTTTCTGGCCAGCTATCTGCTTGGTATATTTGGATTTGCCGCGAATCAGGAACAGACACAGACCGTATTGTTCATCATCGTTGTCTTAAGATTCGGAATCCCGATTCTGGGATATACTGCGTCGCTGCTTTCGATGCATTTCTACGAGCTGACAGACGAGAGAAACATGGAAATCAGGCATGCTTTAGACGAACGGGCAGAGTTATAAAGAGGAGACAACGGATGAAAAGACCAAATATATTACTGATTACCACAGATCAGCAGAGATACGATACCATCTGCGCCATGGGATATGATTTTATGGAGACCCCCAACTTAGATCTGCTGGCCGCGGAAGGCTGCTGCTATCCCAATGCATTTTCCAGCAATCCCGTCTGTATGGCGGCCAGGCACCAGATCATCACCGGCCTGACGGCCAGGTATCACGGATTTGACGACAACTATTTTGAAAGTGATCCAAAGATGATCCCTTACGATCTCCCGACGCTTCCGCAATTGCTGTCCGATGCAGGTTATGATACGATTGCGATAGGAAAGATGCATTTTCAGCCGTGCAGAAGGCATAACGGATTTACGAAAATGGAGCTGATGGAAGAAATCCCGCGATACTTAGAGGATGATGAATACACGAAGTATTTAAAAGAAAACGGGTATGGACATTTGCAGAGTCCCCATGGAGTGCGCCATCTGTTATATATGCTGCCTCAGAGGTCCCTGATTCCGGAAGAGCATCACGGCAGCACATGGGTGGCAAAGAGGAGCATTTACCATCTGCAGGAAAATGCGGGAAAGAGACCATTTTTCCTGTGGAGCAGCTTTATAGCGCCTCATCCGCCCTTTGATGTACCGGAAAAATGGGCGGATCTCTATAAAGGAAAAGAGCTTCCTCCGCTAAAGGAGTCGAAAACGCCGATTTCCGAGATCGCGGAATGGAAAAAGTATGTTGCAGACTATCCCAATGAATCTTATCTTCAGAGAGCAAGGGAACTCTATTACGCGTCTGTCTCATTCGCAGATTATAATATTGGTAAAATTCTTCAGCAGCTGAAGGACATGGGAGAATATGATAACACCCTGATTCTCTTCACAAGCGATCACGGAGAAATGTTAGGGGATCACGGAACCTTCCAGAAGATGCTTCCGTATGACGGCTCTGTAAGGATTCCATGGATTATGAGGTATCCGGACAAGCTAAAAGCCGGAAGTAATGACGATAGATTCGTTGATATCAACGATATTCTTCCTACTGTTCTGGACGTGGCGGGAGTTTCCTATCCAAATCCTGAGAGATTGCCGGGCGAATCAATTTTTGCTGAGGATGGGCGAAAGGACAGAACGGTGGAATATGTGGAACACAGCCACGGAAAGCTGCGCTGGATAAGCCTTATAACGAGGAACTATAAATACAATTACTACTATGGAGGCGGTAAAGAAGAACTGTTTGATCTGGAAAATGATCCGGATGAAACGACAAATCTGCTTTATCATGCCCCGGACGCCAAAACACTCGTGGTCAAAGAGAAGTTAAAAGCTCAGCTGACCGCATTTGAGGCGCAGTATGGACTGAAAGGTTACGTCGAAAACGGCCAGTTTGTGGAACAGGAAGAATTCAAGCGGTTTAAGTATCATGAAAATAACCCGCCGCTGTTTTCAAAGAGACAGGAAGGTGACTATATGAGCCTGGAAGAGGAAGTAAAACGGGCGGTGGCTCATGAAAGCGTCGTGAAGCTGGAAGAGCTGGATATCCCTTATTATACGGAACGGGGTGTTCTTAAAAGAGAGGAGTTATTAGATGAATAAAAATTTGTTATTCCTGATGGCAGACCAGTTTGCCTACGATGCACTGGGTTACATAACTCCAGGCATTCGGACGCCCTGTCTCAATCAATTGGCAAAAGAATCCATACGGTTTACGAACTGTTATACAAACGCACCTTTGTGTATGCCGGCACGGGCGTCGCTGGCGACGGGCCTCTATCCCGGAGAGCTGGGGATTGATGACAATTTCTGTGCCGGTCTGACGCCGGAATCGAAGACCTGGATGCAGAAGATTCGGGATACAGGATATGAGACCTCTCTTTTCGGAAAAGCACATCTTCATAAATTTGCCTCTGATTTAAGAGACATGGAATGGCAGACGAAAGGGTATGGCTACGACATCGTAGATGAGCTGCCGGGGCCGCGTACATATGGGATTAAAAAATCCAGCTACTACGATTACCTGAAGGAAAAGGGGCTGCTCGAGTGCTATTGCAGGGACATGGAAAAACGGTATGAAAAAGGCCACGTATATGACTGCAGTCCAACACCTTTGGAGGTAACCGATTATGCAGACGCGTATATCGCGGACCGTGCGGTCGAGTACCTGGAACAGGTTTCAAAGGAAAGCCCCTGGTTCTGCACCGTTGGCTTCGGAGGACCGCATGATCCCTGGGATACGCCGAAAGAATATGCGGATCTCTATCGGAATATGACGCCGCCGGCGCCCTTAAAAGCACCGTATTCCTTAAATCCCAATCGCCCGAAGGGAGTATATGATGAGATTTTAAATGGAAAATACGATCCCGGTCTCACGGAAGATTTGCGGAATATGACGGAGCAGGATATCATTGGACTGCGCCGCAGCTACTATGGCCATGTCACACTGATTGACGGCCAGATCAGACGGATCATCGGCTGCCTGGAAAAGCGCGGACTTCTGGAAAATACAGTGATTGTGTTTACCGCTGATCATGGGGAACAAAACGGCGATTACGGACTTCTTTTTAAACAAACCTTTTTGGAAACCTCCGTAAGGATACCGCTGATGATCTCCATTCCCTCACAAAAAGGCCAGAGCATCCATACTCCGGTCGAGCTGATGGATTTAGGAGCTACACTCTGCAATTTACTGGGAATTTCCCAGGAAACAGGACATTCCAGCTCCCTGCTGCCGCTTATGAGCGGCACCGGAAATGCCAAAAAGCGTGTGATATCACAGCTCTTCGGTGAGACGATGCTGTTGGAAGATTCATTTAAAGCAGTATTTAATCAGGCGGAGGAGATTTATCTGCTGTTTGATTTAAACAAAGATCCGAAAGAACAATTTAATCTGGCAGGTACACGGGAAGCTGGGGAGATAGAGAAAAAGCTTCGCTGCTCTTATGATGAGTGGAAATGGGAGAAATGAGAAGTAAAGGATACTGTTTAAAAACTGCAAAAGGATCCCGTGAGACCTGTTCCCTGCCTTCACGGGATCCTTTTGCAGTCAACCAAAGTTTTGTTAAATAAAGAGGTTCACATTCGAGTTTTCCGCATCGCCCAGATACGTCGCCACACCGGCAAACTCCACGCCGTCGATGATTTCTTCCTTCCGGATTCCCATGACATCCATGGACATGGTGCACGCTACCAGCTTTACGCCATTTTTCATAGCCTGGTTCATCAGTTTTTCAAGGGAATCCACATTTTTATCTGCCATGACCTTCTTCATCATTCTGGTTCCCATACCGCCCATGTTCATCTTAGAAAGCTTCAGCTTTCCGGCGCCCTGCGGCATCATGGCTCCGAACATCTTTTCAATCAGAGACTTCTCCACTTTGCGTTTCTCCGGTTTTCTTAAGATATTTAGCCCCCAGAAGGTAAAGAACATGGTGACCGGACTTCCCATGGCGACTGCGCCGTTGGCAATGATAAATGCAGCCAGCGCCTTATCCATGTCGCCGTCAAATACTACCATCGTTTTTCCTTTAGGTGCGTGTAAAACGGCGGGATTCGTCTCCTGCTCATCTTCCCGGTTCTCCATTCCCTTTCGGATCAGAACAATGCTCTCCTGCCCCTTCCGTTCTGTCCCCACCAGGGTGTTGCCGGTCTGCCTGCACCAGGATGCGATATCACGGGAAAATCCCATATCTGTGGCGGAAACCTCCAGAATATCGCCATCTTCCATTTCACGGATCGATTCATGAACCTTCATGATCGGGCCTGGGCATTGAAGGCCGCAGCAGTCTACAATTTTCACAGATTTTCTCATCACATCCCTCTCTTCCACCTGCTCTTCCACCTTCTCTCCCTGATCCGGTTCTTCCCGGTCCTTTTCCTCGAAATCGCGGTGATGCATGGACTTATAGAAGGAAATACCGCCCTCCAAAACCTTCACACTTTCAAATCCATTCTGTGAAAGGATTCTCGCCGCGTTATAGGATCTGACTCCAATGGCGCAGTATACCACAATCTGCTTCTCCCGGTCCAGCTCTCCCAGGCGTTCCCGAAGCTGCCCCAGCGGAATGTGGTGCGAACCCGATATATGGTACACCATCCGCTCCACCTCCTCGGTCACGTCGAGGACCAGCGGACGGTCACTCTCCGCCTCAGAGGCCGAGAGGCGGTCCAGCTCGTCACAGCTCATAAATGATACGTAATGATTTAAAACATTTTCTGCTGTGAATCCCAGCATGTTGACCGGATCCTTGGCCGAAGAATAGGGCGGCGCGTAGGCCAGCTCCAGCTCCTCTAAATCGTAGATGGTTCCTTTCATGCCCATAACCGAAGCGATGGTATCAATTCTCTTGTCGGCCCCATCCTGCCCCACGATCTGCGCGCCGTAAACCTCTCCTTTCATTCCAAATATCAGCTTCAGGATCAGGGAAACGGCTCCCGGATAGTAGCCCGCATGGGATTTCTGGTTAATCAGCACGGTTTCATAATCCGTCCCTTTCACCTTTCCCATGGATTTAAGCGTCTTTTCATTCACGCCGGTGAGCGCCGCCGTATAGTCAAAGATTCTGGCGACCGAGGTTCCCATGGTTCCTTTGTATTCCTTCTCGTCTCCCACCAGAATATCGGCGCAGATTCTCGCTTCCTTGTTGGCCGGCCCCGCTAACGGAATCATTGTCTTTGTTCCGAGAACGTAGTGCTCCACCTCGATCACATCTCCCACCGCATAGACATGATCCGCAGAAGTTCTCAAATGAGAGTCCACCACAATGCCGCCGCGCTGATTTAAGGTAATCCCGGCCTCTTTCGCCAGGCTGCTGTTGGGGCGTACACCGATGGATAAAAGCACCAGATCCGCTTCTACGGTTTTGCCGCTTCCCAGTCTGATGACCGTATGGCCGTTATTACGCTCAAACGAGGACACACCGTCTCCCAGAACCAGTCTGACACCGTTTGCGGTCAGATTCTCATGAAGCAGTTCCGCCATCTCAGGGTCGAGAGGCGCCATCACCTGGTTCTGCATCTCGATCAGCGTCACTTCCACCCCTGCATGGACCAGGTTTTCCGCCATCTCCAGGCCGATAAAGCCTCCTCCGATGACAGCGGCACGCCGCGGCTTCTTTTCCGCCAGCACCTGCTTGATCTGATCCGTGTCCGGTATGGTCCACAGAGTGTGAATATCCGGTCCGTCAATCCCCGGAATGGGCGGTACCAGTGGTGATGATCCCGTGGCTATGACGAGATCATCGTACGATTCCTCGTACGTCTCCCCTGTCTTCTTATCCTTGATTTCAACGGATTTTCTGTCTGTATGGATGGCCGTCACTTCGCTCGAAGTCCTCACATCGATATCGAACCGGGCTTTCATGACCTCCGGCTTCTGTAAAAGAAGGGAATCCCTGTTTTTTATCACATCGCCTATATAGTAAGGAAGTCCGCAGTTCGCGTAAGAGATGTACTCCCCGCGCTCCAGCAGAATGAGCTGCCGCTTTTCATCACGCCTTCTTAAGCGGGCCGCCGTCGTGGCTCCGCCCGCCACACCTCCGATAATTACTGTTTTATTTCCCATCGCATGGTTCACCTCTCTGTTTTTATCATGAGGTAATTATAGCGGGGAGGCAAAATCATTTCCGTGATAAAGTCACATATCACGTTTTCTCCTGTGCTTCACTGTGCGATTCAACTCTCGAGTAAAGCAGCACACCGCCAATCGTCACGAATCCGCCTGCCACAGCCAGAATTGCCGGAATCTCGGCAAATAAAACCGCTGCAAATACGGCCGCCACCACCGGTTCGCACAGCTTGGAGGCTGATACGAAGGACGGGGACAGGAATTTTAGACACCAGCTGAAAATACTGTGCCCAAGAAGCGTGGAAAATACCGCCAGTAAAAGTCCCACCACCACGGAGGCCGCGCCGTAACCCGTAAAGGATAGGCCGCTGACCGCCGTGGAAATGCAAAGCGCCAGCGCACAGAACACGTATACAATGTACGTATAAACGGTCGTAGACATATGCTTTCTCGCCTCTCTGCCGATCAGCGTATAGACAGCGGAGAACACGGCCGCCGCCAGAGCCAGCCCGTCGCCAGCCAGATGATTACCGCCTGCGGAATAATCAGACAGCGCAATGAGCAGGCTTCCCGCCACCGTAACCGCAATACTTCCTACCGCGGCCTTTGAAAGCCGGCCTTTTAAGAACACGCAGAAGCCGAGTGCCACCCATATGACCTCGGTGCAGACGATCGCCGTGGAACTGGCTACCGACGTCTGGTTTAACGACTCAAACCAGGATGTAAAATGCAGTGCCAGGAAAATACCGCTGACCGCGCAGAGTGCCACTGTCTTCTTATCCGATCCCGCCAGTTCCCGCCTGATCTCCTTCTTTCCCAATACCACCGGAGTCATAAGCACCACCGTCCAGAGCAGCCGGTAAGCCGCTGTCACCACCGACAGTGCCTCCGAATATTTCACAAAGATCGCCGACAGGGATATGCCGATGATGCCGATCACAATCATAATCATGGGATGCTTTTCTAAAAACTTCATTTTTAATCTCCTTTGTATCAAACGTATGCTTCATACTACTTTAAACGGGATCCATGATTTCGTCAGCGTCTAAAAGTTATTAATATCGTTCCTGACCATACAAATTTCATTATACATAAGTTCATTTACATTGTCCATCATAAGGAGTCTGTTCTCAGCGCCGAAAGGCACATTTCATTGTATTTCGCAGATCTTTCACCTGGTTCAATCGTGCCTGCAATCCAGGATAGTAATACTTCCGGCTTTTCATTAAGGCTATCGCAGGTTCTTTTTCAACCTTTTAGCAATCTTAATTCTTTTCTCTTCATGTAAGCTCCTTTGCAAAAAAGTTTTGTATAGTTTGACATGGTATTGCCTTGTCCACTTCCACCATTCATTGTAAAATTAATTTTTAAAGCACGAAAAATATTAACAACAACAACTATTGACAAAATCAATTATTTGTAATATTATAGAAATTAGTTAAACTAAATGGTTTTTAGTAAAACTCAAAGACACGATATTAATAAAATTATACTAGGAGGTGATTATATGTTATTTCCACTCCCCCATACCGGGACAATCCAAGAAGTAATTGATAAACACGCAGTAAAAGAAATAGTAGAATATGAACGATTTTGCCGTGATCAACATTTGTGGGAGCAAATGTATGACTGCTATGCGAATGATTCAAGCGTAAATGTATCTTGGTATCATGGAAGCGGACATGGATTTGTCAAGGCATCCAGTAAAATGGATGTATCGGCTCCACATAAACTGCACAATACCATGGTTTGGCTCTATGAAAATAAAGCAATTGCTATCACAATGGCATCTATTCAAATAAGAAAGCAAATCGAGAATCATACGATGGATTTAACCTCATATGTACGTTTACTGTATAAAATAAAAAAAGCTGGAGGCGATTGGAAGATACAATCAATGGATTGTATTTATGAAAAAGATAGTTTGGTTCCTGCCATACCAGAATTTCTTTCTGAAAGTAATAATTCAGCATACCGGGCAAGCTACCATAATCTCGCTTCTATATTGGGACAGGAAGGTTACCAAATTAATAGCAATTTACCGGGTGATGATATCCTCGAATCGGTGGACTTGCTATATGCAAATGTGGAACAATGGCTGACCGAATGAAGCCTGGTGCTAAACCAATCTAATTCAAATTATCAGAACTCTTATGCAGTGTATCAGTACTTTTAGAGAGAAAGGAGTTTAATCAAAATGGCACTAATTCAAATGTCAATGTTTTCGGAATCATTGCAGGTAAATACCGATGTTAATATCATGATTCCAACCCCTAATCCCATCGATCCGGAGGAATCAGACCAGGCATATTTTCAGGAAGGTGTAGAATACCCGGTATTGTATTTGCTACATGGAACCCACGGCGATCGAGGCGATTGGCACCGTTACACATCAATTGAACGATATGCCCAAAAAGCAAAAATAATCACGGTCTGCCCATCAGGTAACAATTCCTTCTATCAAGATATGGTTATCGGTGGAAGATATTTTAAGTTTCTCACCGAAGAGCTGCCGACATATATGCGTATAATGTTTCCGGTGAGTAAGAAGAGGGAAAACACATTTATCGGTGGCTTATCTATGGGAGGCTACGGTGCTATGAACCTGGGAATCCGTCGACCGGACTTGTACGGTTCCGTTATCTGCTTGTCCGCAGGCATGGGTAGTTATGCAATGGTAGGAACAAATAAATATAAGCATAACCCGTACGATATTACGCCTTGGCCTTTCGAGGCTATTCTACCACCTCCCTTTGATGGAACTGGAAGTCCCTTGGATGATCTCCCTATCCTGACAAAACATATGGAAACAGGGACCAAACTCCCACGTATCTATCTAGCCATCGGTACAGAAGATTTTATTTATGAAGCTGCTCAAAAAACCCGGAAAAGCATGGATGATCTGGGTGTTAACTACACCTATGAAGAAGGTCCTGGCTGTCACGACTGGATATTTTGGGATTCTTATATCCAACGTGCAATTAATTGGTTGCAAGAGCGGTAGAGAGTAATGGATAATATAAAACCGGTTCCGTTTTGGAGCCGGTTTTGACTGTTATAAAGAAATAGTATTCTTAATGGTAAGATTTTATCATGAAACAACAGATTTGGTAAGCCCCAAAAAACATTCAAGTTTGCACTGTAATATGACGGAAGTAGAACTGGATATCCTAAAGTGCAACCGAGCATCTTCAAAAATTCTTTTTGGTTGGGAGCAAAATCCTCCATGTTATAGTATTTTCAGTTTTCAGGCAGTTCCTTGATTCTATGCAGTACCAGGTTTGTGTCAATTTTGATTGAGATCTCTCGCAGCTTAAGCAGTGTATTTACTATATTATGAACCTCTTCATCTGTAAGACTCTCAAATAATGCATTATTCCATTGTTGCATTATTGTATCCAGCGTTTCTTTATTGACACTTCCCAAATCCGTTGCATAGGTCTTTTTTGTTCGTTGATTGTTAACATCAATCTCTCGCCTGATCAGTGTCCGAGATTCCATCTGTTTCAAGCATCGGGCCACTGCAGCAACATCCAAAGCAAGATTATACGCAATCTGTTCCTGTATCGCTCCGGGGTTCTCGCAGACATTGATTAGAATGATACCTTCCAAAAAGCTCAGGCCCATTTCTTTAAACGCAGCTGTCATATAAGTTTGGCTCTTTCGAAAGAATACACCACCATAACTGGCAAAGTGTGTGATATTTTGCATTATATTTCCTCCTGTTATATGCTATAAGTTCTCGGAATTCTGAGCCCTTATTTTTCAAGGCTTTTCATCCCTTTATTATAAAAATCACCCACTTTTTTCGCCAAATGGCTTGACAAATCATCCAAAATTTGCGGCGAAGACGATTGAATATATTTATTTTCATCGACTGGAGACGATTTTTATGTTACCTTGTAACATCGGCGGCCATGCCGCCTATCAGGATTTTATCCTGTTTGAAATTTTTTATTTCTACCCAGATCCTTTTTCTCTTTCTAAGGATACCTGGGAAACCATGATTGAATTTTGGCATCTTGATTTGTCCTTAACTGATTCACTTATGATGGATCTCTATTCCAAACTGGGACCTGAGCCCAGGCTCCCTTCCTGTATGCTTCGTTCCTATCTGTTATCTATTAAATTTAAGATTACTTCCGTTACCCGCTGGGGTGCTCTCCTGAAGGAAAATCCTTTGTATGCTATTCTTAGTGGCTTCTCCTTTGGGGATGTTCCCGGTATTGGTACCTTTTATGATTTTTTCTCCCGTCTATGGGACTCTGATTCTAATAACCTTTCCCCTAAGGAACGCTATCTGAAGACCAAACCCAAAAAAGGAAAAAAGAAAGAGGATAAAACTCCTGTTGATACGGAATCTGTTTCTTCCAGACTGCTTCCGTTTTTTCAGCGGCATCCCATAAAGCCCTCCCATGCGTTTTCTTTTATTTTCCAGCTCTACCGAATGCAGTTCCTTGATAATGCGATTAAAAATGGTCTCATTAACCCGGTAATGCTTTCTCTTGCCGGTGATGGCACTCCGGTAAAGACCTCCTCGCTTTTTTCTCAGCCAGATACCAACTCCGGCTGGGACTCTTCGAGAGAATGCTATTTTAATGGATACCACCTTTTCATGTTCGTGGCGTCCGATTCCTTTAGTGATCTTCCTGCTTTCCCTTTACAGGAGCGTGCTTCCAGACATGATATGTTGTCTTTTCTGCACACCTTTTTCAGCATGAAATCCTACCTCCCTGATTTCCATCTGGAAAAACTTCTTCTTGACTCTGCCATGGACGCTATCCCTGTCTATGAGTACTGTAAGGCCGAAGGAATTCAACCTTTTATTGATCTAAAGAAAACGAACAATGGGAACTACAAGTACAAAGATACTTTTACCATTGACCCTGATGGGGTTCCCCGCTGTAAGCTGGGCTTACGTATGCATCACGATGGATATGAGCCTAAGAAAAACCGGTGTAAATACCGGTGTCCAAAAGCAAACCGCCAAAAAGGCTGCTTCTGTGATACACCTTGCTCACCTGCTAAATATGGGCGAACTGTACATACACAATTAAAGGATAATCCCCGCATTTTTAACATACCGCCAAGAGACAGTAAGGAATGGGGGAAGGAATATGACAGAAGAACTTCTGTGGAACGCTCTAACAAGCGTGAGAAACAGGACTATAAATTAGAAGACGGCAAACACCGCTCTACGAAGATGTGATATTGCCGCCTCTATGACATCATGATGTGTCAGCACCTTGATGCCTGGAATATGCCCTCTGTTGAGGACTTTCAAAACGCTATCTAACACCTATTAAGTTAGATATGCAACACCTATTTTAACGCATAGCTGCCGCTATGTTTACTTTTCATGCACAAAAATATCTTCTTTTCTTCAAAACTGCCAATATTCAATTTTCAATCTGCATTGGAATTAGATTTATCTAATTCCGAGAACTTATTGCTTTTATTGTAATGTATCCATACTATCACGCTCTGTTAATTAAATCAACTATTGATAAATTTTAGATTCATGAAAAACATCGCCATATTTATACTTTATATGGATACAAAGGCCCATGCCAATAAAGCATAGACCTTTTAATTGCTATTCATGGACGATTATCTTCGCACCACGATTTATTCATTTATAGGATTAGCTCCGTCTATTCCTCCACTGTATTACTCATTCTCTGTTCAAGCTCAGTCATAATAACAGGATACTCCTTATCCAGGTGATAAAAGTGAATCAAGATAAATACTATACCATAGAACAGAAAAGGCATCCACACAAACATACCATTAATGGCACCGATCGCACTTGCAGATTGTGTTTCTACCATGCCATTAAATCCAGCAAATGCAAGAATCCAACCAATGACAGCACTGACCACGCCGGTGGCTATTTTCTCTCCCATGCTCTTTGCACTCATCAATACTGCTTGTGAACGCACCCCCGTCTTCCAATGACCATATTCGATACTGGCAGACATCATAGCAGCACAAGTCATACTAATGGATGCGTAAGCCATTCCTTTTAGTATCATGCCCGCCATGATAACAGGCAGGGTAGTTGGAGCAAAAACAATCACCGCCTGTCCTACAAGACCGACAACCGCCATAAAACGAACCAAAGATCTTCGAGAGATTCTTTTCAGCAGAGGGCCAATAACCATGAATGTAAATATTGGCGGCAGCATAAAAGCAGCAGTTATAGGACCCACAAGCGTAACATCATTTAAAATATATTGGGCATAGTACGCATTCACAATCCCCATAGCCACTTGTACACAGGACGTTATGCAGCCAATTAATGTAGTATAAACCCAATATTTATTTTTAAAAATGGAGCGAACGGCATCCCATATACTCACATTTTGACCACCAGTCATCTTATGTAGATTCACACGTTCACGCGTAAATAAGAACATACACAGCTGCGAAACCATTCCGATAACGGCAAGAATACCAGACAACATAAGCCACGCATTGCGATCTCCTCCAAGCATCGAAATCCAATTCATCGCAAAGCTGGAAACAATAAACCCAGTTACCGCTACACCGATATACTGAAACATAATCAGAGTACTAATGCTGTTTTGATCTCGTGTTATGTATGTGGGTAAGCTATTACCCGAAGCACCTTGCATGGTAAAGCAGATGGTAGTAAACAAATTATAGGAAAAAAACACATATACATATTGAAGGAAACCAGGATCTGTCGGAACCATGAACAATAGAATAAAGGTCAATGCCATAGGAACCGTATTCCACAAAACCCAGGCACGAGCCGCTCCAAATCTGGTTTTCGTTCTGTCAACAATAAAACCGGCTACAATATCAGAAACTCCATCTAAAATTTTTGATACAAAGATTATTGTACCTACAATACCTATGTTTAACCCAATTACATTCGAATAAAAATAGAGCAAGTACATAGAAAGGACTATATATGTCCCAATACCCGACTCGGCACCAATAAGCATACCCATTTTGTCGCGTAAACCAATACGATCATTGCTAGTTTGTTCTTTCATCTTCACCTCTCGCTAAATGCCGATTGATTGGCCAGCATATTTTTTAGCTGCTGCTTTTATATGAGCTGCTAAATCCTCCGGACAGGTCAATTCAGGATGATGAGCACAATGAAGCCAAGTAACTGGACAATCACCCCTTTTAGCCGTTTCAAGATTAGCAACTACTAACCATGAAGGTGTCCAGGTTCCAACCGTAAACTCAACAGGCGGCATTTTCTCAAAATCCTCTACCATATAGCGATCCATGTCTACTTTCCCCCGATAATATTGCAACCAAAACTCATGATTCTTTTCCATACGGTTATGCATTTCGGGTGTAACCGTTTCAATCCCTGCCTTATTACCAACTCCCCAAAGTTCGTCCGGTTGAACTTTACAACCTTGCATGAGTGTTCTAAATGTCTCAATGTTATCAAAGAAAATAAATCCTGCACCTGGCAAGGGTGTGTCCGCTTGTAATGCTGCCTCATGCGGCAATATGCAGTTACATAATTCGGGGTGTCGTTTTCCCAAAGCCAGAACTGTTTGTCCTCCAGAGCTACACCCATAGGCTGCAGCAACCGGACCTAAATTTAATTTTTGAATGATACCGGCAACATCATCAGCGAGCCGGGAAGGAGTGACCGCTTCAGGATACGGATCAGAGGAACGAGATCCTCCCCTCATATCGAAAGTAATTACTGTGTATTCGTCAGATAGATACTCCATCAGTTTTTCAAAAGGGCCACAATCGTTGCAGCCATCAGGAACCAACACAATTGCGGGGCCGCTACCACCCATTTCACAATAAAAGTCTATTCCGTTTACATGCACTGTTAAGTTTTTTTTCATACTTTCTTACATCCTTTCCAAATGTTTAGGTTACCTGTAACAATTTACTACTTTGTGTTACTTTATCCTATCATCTATAGTTGATTTTGTCAATAGTTATTATTAATAATATTTAGGCTTATATTTTTTTACTAACTAGCAAATTCAAAGTATGGTATATTTGGTATATACTGACCTGAATTTGGCAGAAATCTTTATAACAGAAATTTTTATTGCTTGTTCATGTGTGGTGTTATGATGGATGTAACTGTAGACATTACTTCAGCAATACATGAAGTGATTCAGGTCAACTCGGAGAGGGAAAGGGGAGAGGCTATTCAGGCGGGGCTTAATATTGGTCGAGCGGTATCGGCTGGGAGCTTTGTTTTGATCACTGTCGCTCCTTTCACTGCTGAGTCTGTTCAATCTCAGTCATATGATCTAATGCTCCATCCAGCCAGTAATCATAATTCCAGTGCTGAATATTTTGTCAGTCTGCAAGGCGGAGTAGGGAAGCGGAGTGGTTCCTCCGCTGACCGACGACAACGCGGCAGATGGCAAAATAGGCAGTGCTGGAACTATGATTACTGGCTGGATGGAGTACTAGTACAGCGTTGCATAAGTTCCATTCCAGTTACCACAGCAGGGATAGAACATGTATAAGGAGAACATTTCCACGCGGCGTCCGGATATCTGGTAATTAAAAAGGGATATGCCACACTTTCTTTCCACGCGGCATATCCCATGTATTCATACCATTATTCTGTTAATTATCAAGATACATCTGCATCGGATAGGAAAGATACCGTAATTCTTCCAGCTTCTCCACCGTTACATATCCGGCCGGTGCATTTAATATAGTAGGAATTCTGTTGACCACAGTTGCACACGTATGCTCCACAGTCGCCGGTTTTGTTACATAGAATGTGGTATCCGGCTCACCGATGATCTTCCAGTCACACATATCTCCGTCATCTGGTCCGTAAACCTTGCCGATACACTGTGTCTCAATCACCGGTCCCTGGAAGGTTTCCGTGGTAACGACTGCGCTCATGCCGATGCAGTTGCCCTTCGGAATCGTCTTTCCAAGCGTTGCGGAATAAAGGTCGGTATCATAGAAATACGGTACACATTTCTGGCTCTGGGATTTGATGGTCCAGCCCATCTTGTTGCACAGCGCCTCGTTGGAGTTCCATACGTAAGCCGGTTCCAGAGTCGTCGGGTGTGCGATCTGGGCTTCAAACTCTTCCGGTGTGAGTCCTGCTCCGTGAGCTTCCGCCAGGGCCAGACCGTAATCTTCCACGTTATAGCTTACCGCGCCCTCGATCTTATCGATGCGGTGCACGCCGCCTGCTACACAGCCGATCATGTTGATCCAGTAAATATCCTGCATACCGGCGCCTACGATGGTGCAGCCGTTTTCTTTTGCAAGCAGATCCAGTTTATTGGTAATGGAGGAAGCGGTTGTCCACGGGTAGATCGCTTCTTCACACGTAGTCACAACGTTAATGCCTCTGGAAACACACTTTTCAAAATGAGCATAACAGTCATCCATGAAACTGAAAAGCGTCACTACCGCGATATCAGCGTCGCACTCGTCTAAAACCGCATCCGCATCGTCTCTGATTGTCACACCAATCTTAAATCCCAGTTCTGCGAATTCGCCGACATCCATTCCAACTACTGCCGGATTCACGTCGATAGCACCTACGATTTCCGCGCCCTTCTCGTATAAATAACGCAGGATGTATTTTGCCATCTTGCCGCAGCCATACTGTACTACACGAATCTTCTCATAATTCATCATAAAAACGCTTCCTTTCTTATAAAAAGTCGACAGTTTCAGGGCCATGCCCCATTTGTTAGTGCCTCCCGGCGTAAATACGTCGATATATAGTGCCTGATATCTGCGTCAGGTGTGCGTCTGCGAAGTGACGACGTAGTGGGTGCTACGACTAACTTCGCAGGCGTGCTCCTGGCGTGGATAGCGGGTGCTATATAGTGGCGTATTTACGCCGGGAGGTATTAGTTACATTATAAGGCTTATATACGGTATCAGGTCAATTGAGCAGTATCACCAAATCGGATCTGGCTGAAATGCCGGATTCATGCGCAGTTTCCGCAGTCTTACCCCATCCGGATCGGCACCTGGAGGCGCAGAAACATCCCGCGCTCCGTGTAATCCAGAGGCATTTCCACAATCACCTCGCAGATATAGTCTCCGGTCACGGTATAATGCTTCTCTTCGATCTCTACCAGCAGCCGGTCGATGTACTCCTTTTCCTTCTCAAACCGGTCACAGTAGATGCAGAGATAAGGGCTGGGCGGGATCACCGTTATGAGTTCCTCGTCCACGTACTCCCGGTCTACAAACACGAATACCTCCGCGGAATAGAGACGCCGCTTCATGAAATTCTCTCTCCGCAGGATGGTACCCGCGTTGGCGAAGAAGAACGGCGAGATGGCGTGTGCAGCCATATCCTCTTTCAAATCCCGAAGAATCCGCTCATACTCATCAATTTCATAGTCATAAAAGTTCACATTCGTGTTCTTTACGTACATCTGGCGCTTTGGAATATATTCCAGCACGATCGAACCGTCAGGCGGAGCCGCCTCATACCGCTCGTAACTGTCCAGAGTCCGCTCAATTGCCCTTTTCTGTAAATTCAGCTCCTCGATTCTGCGGTCGATGGCATCCCGGTTTTCCACCAGCAGCTGTTTTAAACGCCCGGTGTCCCATTTTTTCATATGGACCCGGATTTCCTTCAGCGGCATCCCCAGAGCCTTCATATACTGGATCATATCCAGCTGGGCGCTCTGGCGGATGTCATAATAGCGGTAGCCGTTTTTTTCGTCCCGTCCCAGAGGGGAGAGCAGGCCCTCCCGGTCGTAAAGCCGCAGCGTCTGCTCCGAAATATGGTTCATTCTGGCCATCTGGCCAATCGTCATCTTTTTCACATCCAGATTTGTCAGTTTTATCATTTTTCACAATCCTTATTAAAAATTACGCCGTGATCTATCTTTATTATACAAAGCAAACCTTATACCTGCAATAATGTTTTTGATATTTTCCTGACAATCTTTATCATATTTGTGTCTGAACGGATCGGAATCCTACGACTGGCTGCAATGGCTTATTCGCCTCGACGCCACGGCCTCCGGTCAGTCCGCCGGTTCTTTTCTCAGCTGCCATAAAGGAAACGGCGGCGATGCCAGCGGCCGCATTGCGATGGACAGGAGCAGCGTTGTGTTATCGGCGGCGGCCACCGGATCAGATGATAAGGTACCACAAGATCGGCAGCGGTGAATGATCTCCCACCGTCCATCATCTCTCGCCCACACACCGACTGGCTCCAGAACACCTCTGCATAGCGATGCCCCGTCTCCCGGCCGGTCCTCATCCGTGTGAACACCGGACAGGCAGCCAGGACAATGCCTGCGTTTTTCTCCGTCCAGGTTCACTGGGGAGCCGCATACCTGACAGCGGCTGTTTGCCTTTGCTGCTGATTCTGCGCTTCTCGTTCCCTCTTCTTCCGCCTCACCCGGCCGGCAAAGCGGCGCATGCAATGGCTTCATTGCAATCTCCATGAGCAGATACATGTTATCATCCGCGGCTATCCGGTTCGAGCTTAGGGTTCCGCAGGATCTGCATTTGTGAATGATCGCCCATTCGCCGTTCTTTTTCACCCACACACTCACGGGCTCCATCCTTCCCTTACAGAGCGACGCCCTGTCTCCCGGCTGGTTATCGGCATGAATGCTGGTCAGGCAGTGCGGACAGTGGTTGCGGTGGCTGCTTCCCGCGTCTTCCGGTGAGATCAGCCTTCCGCAGGCCCGGCAGGTAAATGTCTCCATGCACGGTTCGATTCTGTAATCTGCATTTCTTCCTGACTTCTGCATTTTCGAGATGCTCTTGTGCCACTGGCGTTTTTCCTTCAGATAGCCGGCCTTATCGTCGGCAAACCGCGCTTCCGTAAGCAGCTTCAAATAGCTTTCCCACCGTTTTGCAGGAAGTTCGCTGCTTTGGATGGCCGCCTTGACTGCACAGCCCGGTTCACTTTGATGGCGGCAGTCATTGAATCTGCAGCGCCCAAGATACTGTTCCACATCGGCGAAGCTCTGCCCCAGCCCTTCGCTGACATCCCACATGCCAAGTTCCCGCATCCCCGGTGTATCAATAATTATAGCTCCATCCTTTAAAAGGATCAGCTGCCGGTGACTGGTCGTATGTCTGCCGCGCCCGTCTTTTTCCCGGATCGCTCCCGTTTCCATAATCGCTTCTCCGGCGAGGGCATTGACCAGCGTCGACTTTCCCACCCCGGAGGAACCAAGGAAGACTGTGGTCCGGCCCGGCTTCATATATTTTGAAAGTTCGGAAATCCCCTGTCCGGTTTTCGCACTGACCGCATATACATCGACACCGGCGGCTATTTTTTCAGCCGCAAGTACGTGGACAGCCGGGTCTTTTGCTTCGTCCGCCTTCGTGAGAATCACCGCAGGGGTCGCTCCCGACTGCCATGCCAGTGTCAAATACCGTTCCAGCCTCCGCGGGTTAAAATCCCGGTCCAAAGCCTGCATGATAAAGACATAATCAAAGTTGGCTGCAATGGCCTGTTCCCCGTATCCCGACGAGGACGGATCCAGACGCGCAAAATACGTCTTTCGCGGAAGCGTCTTTAATATCAGACTTTCACTGCCCTCCTGCCAGTTTACGAGCACAAAATCCCCTGTGGCGGGGACATTCTCATTACCGCCGTAGTATTCTCCCATCTTTAAACGAGCCAGTCCCGTTCCCCAGTCACAGACGATTTCAAAATGGGAGCGGTGAACTGCTGTCACTCTGGCGGGAATTCCTGTCCCGCAGTCAATCGTATCCGCTTTCTTGTATCCATATTGTTCTATACTCATTTCTGTCAGCCTCCGTATTACTTCGTTTCTCATAAAAAAATCCATTCTCTCTCATTGTTTTTTCTCCTTCTGATGCTCATAACTTTCCTTAAAACAGATGCAAAAATCCCGCGAAAACAAACCTTCCAGTCTGTCTCCGCGGGATTATTCTGTCATGCCGCCCGTTTAAAAATGGGTACAAAAAAAGACACGCCAGACGTGTCCTGCAAAGCGCACAGCGCGACAGTATTCACGAAAGGTAGTGGATCACGCCACAAAGACACCGGTATTCTCTCCGGTTTCCTGCTGCGCTCCGCAGTATTCTGTTTTAGAGGAAAGCTGCCTTTTCTACCGATAACATACACTACACTCCTTCTAATCTTCTTTCATAAGAATTATTTTTTTCATCATACATGATATGATGGGAAAAAGCAAGGACTTTTTGGATTCAGTCCCTGCTTTAGTCCCTGCTTTTTACGCAATCCCATTCAACTCCTGATACAAGTCCTTCGCATAACTGTCCGTCATCCCGCACACATAATCGGTAACCAGCAGAAGTCTCAGATACAGCTTCTCCTCCTCGCTCTTCCCAGCCGAACAAATAAAATACAGCTTCTTGTAATTATCGGAGATGAGCGAGACCAGTTTCTCCTGTACCGCGCTCTGCTTTCTTACCGTATCAAAATAAAGCACTGCATCTACAAACTTATCCAGGAGGAAATTGAAAATAGTCTCCGCCGCAATTTCCAGCTTCAGGATCGGTTTGGACACGAACGCATACCGGTAGGCGATGTCTCCCAACGCCTCCATGAGAAGCTGCGCATCCGTTCCCGCGGTCAGCTCCTTCTTATACGTTCCCGCCATAATCTCTTGATAATTGTTGGTAAAGCCTTCCGTGGCCCCGCCGATCATCTGCCCCTGCATGGTGACCACCCAGTTCTGGACCGCATATAAATCCGGGCGGCTGTAGCCCTTGCTCACGGCCCGGTTGTATTTGTCCGTCAGCCATGACACCATATCGCGGTACCGTTCATTCTGACACTCTTTTTTATACTCCGTCAGCTCCCGGACCAGCTGCTCGAAGGTCAGGCAGTTCTTCTTCACCGCATCCTCAATATCCGCGGTGGCATAGGCGATATCGTCGGCCGCCTCCAGAATAAATGCCAGCGGATGTCTGGCCCCGTTCGTCCCGCAGGAAGCCTGAATATCGTCAAATGCTTCCCGGTCAGCGTAGAAATACCCCATCTTCTTGGTCTTGATATTTCCGCTGTGCTTATCCACCTCCAGAGACGATCCCGGATACTTTATGATAGAAGCCAGAAGCGCCTTCGTTAAATTCATGCCGTGCTCGTCCACCAGGAAATGCAGTTTGGTCACCACCCGGAGCGCCTGGGTATTTCCCTCAAAATGATAGAAATCTTCCACCATCTGGCGGTTCAGCACCTCGCTAAGCGGCCGCGCCTCCTCCTCTCCGCTCCTCTGAAAGCGCAGCTCCGGAAGCCTCCTCTTAAACCAGTCCTGAATGGCGGTCTCTCCAAAGTGACCGAAAGGCGGATTTCCAATATCGTGAATCAACCCGGCACACTGTAAAATATCGCACATGGCCAGTGCATGCTCCGGCAGAAACGACTCGTCCTTAATCACGGTCCGGATGCTGGCGGAGATGTTCTGCCCCAGCGACTTTGCAAATGACGATACCTCCAGCGAATGCGTCAGTCTGGTCCTGATAAAGTCGCTTCGGTCCAGCGGAAATACCTGCGTCTTATCCTGCAGGCGACGAAATGACGCGCTTCCGATGATGCGGTGGTAATCTTTTTCAAACTCCGTCCTTAAATCCGTTCCCGTCGGTCTCTTCACCAGACTTCTGATTCTGTCCTCACATAACAGTGTGCTCCATTCCATGGTATACCTCCTAAAAAAATAGCCACCCGCCGACAGGCTCAGTGACTATTTTTGTTGATTTTCCGTAACAGTTCAGACGGCAGATGTCTGAACTGTTACGATTTCCAACTTCATTTCACGTTTCCGAAATGAACCTTTTTCTGCACTTATTATAATCGTATACAGAATCAGCTGTCAACTCTATTTCAGGATCTTCCTGCCGCCCTTTCTTCCGCCGCACAGCGCCATAAAAAAACGAGCGATGCCGCCGCCATGACCGCAACGGTTCCGGCTGCCGCCGGCCATGATACTTCCATGAGTTTCACCATAACCGGCGTTGCAAAAAATACCCCCGTGTAGTACAACAGGTTTACAACCGCCATATAGTAGCCAACTGACTCCTTTCGCTTTGCGATGGCGGGCACCATGCAGAAGATGGAGGTCATCACAAGTCCGCCTGGGAATACAGCGCTGGCCAGCACATGAACCACGTACGTTCCGGGTGTCAGGATCAGCATGGTGAATCCGGCAATAACGGTTCCCACGGCTCCGGCCATGGCCGCGCGGCAGGGATTTCCGGTCTTTTCCGCCAGAATTCCACATACGATACAGGCCGGAATGCCGAACAGGCCATTCAGGCTGGAATAGAAGTTGGCCTTCTCCGGCGCCAGATGGTAGTAGCCGGTAAAAAGCAGCGGATAACAGGTTATAAATCCAAACAGGATAAACGCCATAAGCATCTGAGCTGCGCCCAGGCTCATGAGACGCTTGTCCCGAAACGCTTCACGCACCATAGCTCCCGTGGAAGACGCGGACGCATTGCTGCCTCTCTCCCGGTTCCTGCATCGGTCCCAAATTGGCTTTTCAGCCAGGATATGCCTTTCGTCCGGAATTCGCTTTTCAGCCGGAATTCGCTCTTCATCTGGTATAAACGCCAAAACCAGTATAAAATCCACAGCCGCCAGCGCCGCGCCGATCCACCACAGCGTCCTCACATTCCATCTCTTAACTACCATCAGCGCGCCGTTCAGCGTGATAAAATTGCCTACCGCTGCAAATGTATTGAAAATTCCCGTGGCGGTTCCCGCGCCGCCGTGGGGAAACCAGGTGTTGATCAGATCGATGCCAACCATGATGATCATGGCGTAAGCCACGCCTTCCAGCAGCCTTCCGGCCATCAGCAGGGGATAGGACCCTGCCGCGGCCCCCACTGCATTTCCGGCAAACAGACAGGCCATTAAAAGGAGCAGGAGGCGCTTTGCTCCCATCCGCTCCATCAGAGCCGCTCCGGGTATCGCCAGCACGATGCCGGCAACCGTGAAAAATGACATCAGTCCGGCGGCAGCGCCCATGGAGATGGAAAAGCCCTGGGCCACCTGCTCCATAACTGCCGCGACCTTTAGCTGGGACACGCTGACGGTCACGGCGCAGCACTGGAGGATCAGAAAACGAAACCATGGATTCTTCTTCATAGCCGCCTCCTAAAACCGGTAAATTCCGGTTTCACCGCCCAGAATATCGAGGGCAATCCTGCATGCCCCGTATGCCGCGTCCCGAACCGCCACCGTCACCGTCACATTAGAGTATTTCTCCAGAAACCGTTCCTTAAAGAGTTCAAAATGATACGGATTTTTCACGATAGCGCTCCCCCATGCTCCGACTGTGAACTCCGGTTCCCGCCAGATTTCAAGCTTCTGCACCACCGAATCCGCCAGTTCAAAGGTCAGATCCGCCTCGGTGCGGGTGATTTCTCCGGCATTTTCATCGCCTTCCCGCAGCGCCTTCATCACAATTGGTCCCAGTTTTAAAAAGCCGGTGTTCTCCCGTTCGATTCTCTGGCAGATGCGGATTAAATCCTTTGGCCCGCTGATTCCAAGTTCCTGATTCAGCAGGTCGTAGAGCAGCGTTCGCTCTTTCCTTCCATCCAGGACGCGGCTCATGTACTCCAGCGCTTTCAGATTCAGCCATGCGCCGGAGCCCTCGTCCCCGAAGATGCAGGGAGGCCATCCGCCGCTGCGCTCCGTCCTGCCGCCGCCATTCCGCCCAAATGCGATGGAGCCGGTTCCTGAGATTACTACGACGCCCGTTCCTCCGGTCACCGCATAGAGGGCCACCTCGGCATCATTGACACACAGGGCGGAACAGGAAAATCCAGGAAGCAGACGGTAGATCTCCTCCACCTCCTGCCGGTCCTCTTCGCTGTCAATGCCGGTGGTCCCGCAGACGATCGCCCGGCAGTCCGCTTTAACCAGCCCGGCCTGACCGATGCACCATTCCAAATTGTCCTGAATGGTGCGAACCGCCTCATTTCTGGAAAAGCGGTACAGCCCCGCCGGATGCCCTTCGTACTCCGCCAGTTCCTTTCCGTCCATTCCCACCGCTTTCACAAGAAATTTTGTTCCCCCAGAGTCAATTCCTAATACGTAATCCATATCGTCACCTTATTTACCATTCCTGTATTTTGTTGGACAGAGCGCTGTATACTCGTCGTACAGGGGCGAACCGTCCACGATTCCCAGATATCCCTGGACCACAGCGGCAAGGTACTGGGGAATCACCACGATTTCGAAGACTTCCGTATACATGGCTCCCGTCTTTCTGATCCTTAACGTCTTTTCGTCTGAATCCCCCTCCTCGTCGGTAATCAGGAAGGTGTATTCGGAGTACTTGCTCTGACACTCTGCCAGCCGCTTGAAACGCTCCCGCTCTCCCAGCTTTCCTGAGAGAAAGAGAAATGCCCCCGTGTGATCGTCCACCGCGAGGATCGGACCGTGTAAATACTCCTCAAACTCATAGCTGAATGCGGGATATTTAATGGTTTCCAAAACCTTTAGGCAGCCTTCCTTTAATGCGGCCGCTCCCGTTCCATGGCCGATAAAGATGTACTTTTCAATCTCCTTAAGCTTCTCCCTATGATCGGCCGCCCATCCGGAAATGGCCTCCATATTGTACCGCATATGGGAAATCCCTGCTAAAAGTCCGGCGCGGACAGCAGCGTATTTCTCTTCCCCTATGATCCCGACGGCCCTCGCCGCCTCCATGGCCATCAAGTACAGGATCATGACCGACGCCGTATAGCCCACAGTCTTCGGTCCTACCGGCTCTTCCCCGCATCCGATAATCATGTGGTGAGGGCTTCGCGCCGCGATCTCGCACGTCTCTTCCCCTGTAACCGTAATATACGGATATGCCGCCATCTCCTCCATCGCCTTTAAGGTGTTGGTCGAGGAACCGCCCTGAGACAGAAACACCAGCAGCGGCCGTTCTCCGCGGATATTATGTACGTAGGACGACGGCATGGAAATCACATCGATATCCAGCATCTCTTTCATAAAGGAGACTGCCGTTTCCTCCGCATTTAAGGAAGTGCCGCTTCCCACCAGATATAAGTGGGTCGGGCTGACCTTCTTATACAGCTTTACGAAGTTCTCCGTAAGCGGCAGGCTGTTCTTTAAACACGCCTCCAGGACCTCCGGCTGTGTCTTCCAGTATTCTACAATATGCGCATTGCTCTCCATAATGGGTTTCTCCTTTATTAAATAAGATTTAGATCTTTCGCTTTTCTTAACGCCAGTATTTTGTTGTTCACATCCATTTTCTGGTAGATATTTTTGACGTGGTACCGCACCGTGGCGATGGAAATATAGATCTCACCGGCGATTTCCTCGTGGGTATAGCCCTCGTCCAGCAGCTTTAAAATCTCCAGCTCCCGGTCCGTCAGCGATACCTCGCAGGCGTGAAAAAGCTTCAGCTGGCTGCTGTACCGCCTGCAGGCCTCCAGCACCTCCCGGATATAGGGATTCTCTTCCCGTTTTAACAGCGCCTCCAGCATCAGCCTGACATGGCCCGTATTCTCGGCAAATGGCATGATGAGATGGTCTTTCTCCGCCAGCTTAAGCGCTTCTTTCAAGATCTCCCCGCCCCTGGGGCGGCTCTCTAAATAGCTCTTCGCAACAGACTCATAAATCAGGAAATAAATCCGGATCAGGTGGTACTGGAACGGCTTTAAGAAGGTGGAAAAGGATTCGCAGAGAGAGTCCAGTTCAATGTATTTTTTTTCCAGCAGGAGGCATTTTCCATAGACCACGTAGAAAAATCCGGTTCCCTGAAAGAGGAAATTTCCCTTTTCGATATCCCCTCTCCTGATCCACTCCGGAATGCTGTCCACCCTTCCTAAGCATCCGTTAATATAGGCGCCGCACAAATCAAAGGTGGTGTTTAAAACCGGGTTGTTGGCCGCGATCACCTCGTCCTTTAACGTGCTGTTCGAGAGGATCCGGTCCCTGCTGCTCCCCTGTATCAGATTCAGACGGTCCAGCACCAGCTTGGAAGAAATCATAATGCCCAGCTGCTCCGCCGCCTTCGCCTTAAAATACGCCTTATAGGCGTGAAGCTCCGCCTGCTCCCATGCTCCCGTCTCCAGCGCCGCCTCGGACGCAGCCAGCGAGTCGCAGCCAATTCCGCAGCCGTCGGTAGATTCCGCAAAGCTCATCCCCTGGGTGCAAAAGGCGTCCCGCACCTCCGCCACACTTCCCGGCTCTTTCACGTATCCCATCAGCATACAGGGAAGCCCGTAGGTAAATTCCGTCTCCTTGGTCACGATGCAGGAACAGCCGCCGCCGAAATATTCCGCACCCTTTCTGGCATATTCCGCCATGACCGCGATGTCGTTAAAGGAAATCCGGCTCCGCACCATGCAGATTTCTCCCAGAACCATTTCCCGCATCTCGTCTCTGCATTCAGAACCGCGGCAGTATTCCTCCAGCCGGTCGAGGCAGAGCTTAACCCGGGGAATGTAGTTGCGCTCCCTGTCCATGGCACAGGCCAGCAGATATTTTAAATAGGCGAACGGATACCGGTAGCACAGCTCCCTGCCGGCCTTTTCAAACACCTGGCGGATATTTCCGCTGCTCCAGATTCCCTTGTCGTTCTGGGTATCCTGGTTTAAAATGGAGAGAATCTCCTCCAGCTCTCCCGCCCGGTACAGGCATTCAAAGGCTTTGGAGTACTGGCCGTCGGCCAGCAGCCACTGCCCGCTCTTTCTGTAAACCTCCGTAAAATCCACCCGGTCGATCAGGGCGCGCTCGTAGATGTAGTCTCTTAATATATTTCTCAGCCGGTACGTGTGGCCGGGTTCATGAAAGACGAAAAATACACTCTTGCTGATGAGCATTTCGAAGGCGTCGTAAAGCTCCGAATTATCCAGCACTGCGGCCGCCATGCGCTTCGTAAAGGATGACAGGACCGACAGCCGCCACAGAACCTCCTTTTCCGCCGGGCTTAAGTCATGGTAGAAGTTTTGTTCAATGATGTCATCGGCAGTGGCACTCTTGCCCACCGGAAGTCCCTGCTTGATTCCCTTTGCGGTGATATAAAGCATGGATTCCCATCCGTCGGTGATCTGGTAGACCCGCTCCCGTTCTTCCTCGCTCATCCGGCATTCCATGAAATCCAGGTACTGGAACACCTCTTCCCGGTTGAATTTTAAGGATTTCTCCGTGATAGTGAAGCACAGCTGCTTCTGGTATAAATCCGCCGCGTCCAGTTTTGCCAGTTCCCTAGTGATGAGCACGATATGAAGGCCGGAAAGCCGCTCCCGGACAATGGCCTTTATCAGCTCAAACACGTTGTTTTCCTCAATCGTGTGAAAATCATCGAATACGAGAATCAGATGGTTTTTATAATCATAGTCCATGAGAACGTCTAAGAGCGCGTCGGTTTTAAAGCAGTCATAGGGAAATCCAATGGCAGAAAACCGCGCCGCCAGTTCCTCATTCACCTCGTTTAAGGCATCGCACAGTCTCGCCCACAAATAGTCGGCTTCCCCCTCCGAGCCTGCCAGGGAGACCCAGACGCAGTCCGCCTCAGTGGTCTCTAAATACTCCCGCACCGCCACAGTCTTTCCATATCCCATGGGGGCGTGAACGATGGAAAGAGGATACCGCTCGATATTCTCCATTTTCACTAATATTCGTTTGCGTTCAATATATTTGGAAGCCATATCATTTCACCCGTTTCAGTTTCCAGCCCATGGCATTTAAATACCAGCAGGCATGGGGAAGCCACTGCTCCGCCCATCTCCAGTTGTCGTCACATTCCGCGGTGGGGGCCATGATAAATTCAAGCCCCTTGTCATCCGCTTCCCGCGACGTGATTCCGTTGCAGATTCCCCCCGGACTGTTCATGAAATCATACTGGTTCCGAAAGAAATACTGAATGTTGTTTCTGCCGAAGCCGTCGATCATACAGCTGTCGAAGGGATTGCATCCCATGATCCAGTCCAGCTGGTGCCCGGCAAACTTACGGAGCGCACCGGACATTTCCGCCGCTTCCTTCAGACAGGAAAAACGGAGTGCCGCCGCGGCCAGAGATGCGATTCTGGCGTTTTCCCCCTGCCACCAGGGCGCCGCCTTCGTATCATGAGGAAAGAAGTACCGGCTGGTCTCTGTCTCCCCCATCTTCTGTGTAAATGCCGCGTATCCGAACGGTTTTCCGCTGATGGAAAGCACGTGGACAAACGCCTGTGCCACCAGGTCCATCGCCTCTTTTCCCCGCTTTTCATCCGGTTCCAGACTGCCGTATTTCATCATGGCAATGAGAGGAAATCCCTCATCGGAAGGATGGAAATACAGCTCTCCCTCTCTGGCCGTGAACCAGACGCCCTGCTCCATAGAGACAGCGCTGTCCTTCATCCCGCGGAAAAATCGTCTGCACTCCTCTAAGTATTTTTCAGAGCACGTGGCCTCATACAGCTCGGCTGCCGCCGCCAGGGCACAGTACCGGTCCAGGAAATTCCAGGTTCCGTCGCTGGAATACTGTTCGTTGTGCTCCGTCATATACTGAAAGGACTCTTCCGCCGCCTGCAGATACCGGCCGCAGGGATACTCACCCGAAGCACCGCTATGCCGGGCAGCGGAGGCCAATACCGCGGCCGCCAGTCCGGCTCCGCTTCGCATACACGTCTCATAATGCTTCTCTTCAATGGTCTCTGCCAGGTAGCTTTCATCCTCTTCATGCCCGCTGAACCGGAAATACTCATAGTCCACCGAACGGCGCTGTTCCTCGGAAAACGCCTCCCCCCGGTCCACCGAGCGGATAAATCCGCCGCCTTCGCGGTGAAGTCTCATCGCATAATCCGCGCCCCAGTACGCCTCGTCGAGAAGCTCCTTCTTTAAGATTCTGCAGTCTCTTAGCTCCTCTTTTTCCATCCGGTCCGCAATATCGAAACAGACATAGGAAGGCAGAAGGGACTGCATGGGGTTATAGACAGCCGTGTGGGACAGCTGGGTCAGATGGATTCCAAAGTCACCGGTGGCGTCATACCAGCCTCCGTGTAAATCCAGAGTCCCCTCTCTCGCTCCCGCAAACGGCACGTTCCGATCGGCCTTCAACCACTCACCGGAAGACCGCTCCCCCTTTAAGTAGGCTCTGGAGGCATTCACCATGCGCAGGTTCAGGAAATCGCCGGTGACCGTGATGATCTCCGATCGAAATGCCTTGCCATCGGCATAACCGGCAAGCCTGTACAGCCCCTCCCGTCTGACATCGGAAAAGTCCAGGACGTAGTAGCAGCCCTCCGACCAGTCCGGAATCCGTTCCGGGCCGCTGACCGCCACGTGATGCCGTTCCCCCTTGTCCGTCTCCAGCCAGGCGGTTATCTCCGCCGCCTCCTGTTCCAGCTCCAGAACCGCAGTTTTATAATCTGTCTCGTCGAATCCAATGTGATTGACAAATACTCTCATCCAAACTCTCCTTTTTTCACTGCAGTACCGGTTTATCCTTTCACCGCTCCCGCTGTCAGCCCCTTGATGACCATTTCCTGGGACATCATATAGAGGATGAGTACCGGAATCACCGTGATAAAGATGGCCGCCATCATGGCGCCGTAATCCGTGCCATGCATGTTGCTGACCATGGTCAGTATCACGCAGACAGGCTTCAGCTTCTGATCGGATATGTAGACCAGGGACGTAATCAGGTCATTGTAGGACCAGATAAATACCATGATTCCCACCGTAGCAAACATGGGCTTCGACAGCGGCACCGTAATGTGCTTTAAGACCTGAAACGGTCCCGCGCCGTCGATAATGGCCGCCTCATCCAGTTCGTTTGGAAGGGAGCGCATATAGGACGACAGAAGCATGATAGCGAAGCAGAGATTGCCTGCCACCTGGGGTACGATAACCGCCAGGTACGTTTCCCGGATCGGAAGGCGGCTTACCGTAACGAAGTTGGGGATCATAGTTGCAAATGCCGGAACCAGAAGACAGGCTACCATACCGGCCTCGACCACCTTTCCGACTCCCGAATCGAACCGGCCCAGACCGAACGCAGCCAGGCCTCCGAAACAGACCACTCCCGCCACCACGCCTCCGGATATCAGGAAGCTGTTAAAGAATGAACGGAACATATTCACATCCGGATACGAAAAGATGGAACGGTAATTGGAGAAATCCAGGCTTTTCGGAAAAGCTACTCCATTTAACAGAATTTCTTCCGAAGGCTTAAACGAATTTTCAAATACCCACAGAATGGGAATCACGGTGATCAAAAGCCAGAAAATGAGAACCGCGTATAACAGGATACTGCTGATTTTTAGTTTTTTATTTCCCATGCCGTCTCTCCTTACTCTTCGACATCGGCCTTCAAAAGCTTCCGAAGCCCGATGGTCAGCAATACGCCGATGATAATCATCACCACCGCGATGGCGCTGGCGTATCCGCCGTTGTATTTCTCAAAAGCAGTCTGGTACATATAGGTACTTAGCAGCTGGCTGGAATTCATGGGGCCGCCCTTGGTAATCACGTAGATGGTGTCAAATACGCGGAAACATCCGGATACGACCAGAACCACGGTGGAAACCAGCACATCTTTCAACATCGGGATCGTAATATAGAAAATCTTCTTCACCGGGGTAATGCCATCCAGCATGGCTGATTCATAGATGTCCTCTGGAATCTTGGAGATACCGGTTAAGAAAATTACAAAATAGAAGCCGATATACTGCCACAAAACAGGGATCAGGGCCAGATAGATCGCGGTCTTAGGCGTAATCCAGACCTGCTTGTCATATCCCAGAAGTGTGACAAAGTAATTTAAAAGTCCGTATTCATACTTGTAAATCAGAGTGAACATCAGGCCGATCGCCGTACCGGAAATGACGATCGGGAAGAAGTAAACCGTCCGGAACAGTTTAAATCCGTGATGGGCGCTGTCCACCATGATCGCCAGCAGAAGCGCAAATCCCACCTGGAAAATCAGCACACCCGCGATCAGAATCGCCGTATTCTTAAACGCCACGGGCATGACCATGTCCGAGAAGATCCGCTTATAATTGTCGAGGCCAATCCATTCACTGGTAAGCGCAAAATTATACCAGGAAGAAAAGCTGTATATTACCGTCTTTATGAGTGGATAGATCAAAAACGCCATAATCAGGATCATGGCCGGCGCGATGCAGATCCAAACATATTTTTTACCTTTCAGTGCCACGTTTTTTCCTCCTTGTTATGAGCACACGGAGGCTATACCCGTTCGAGCACAACCCCCGGCTTTCATCACTGTCTTTCCCGGCTGCCTTACTGACCGGACTCATTCAGCTGTTTGGCCTGTTTGAGCACCTCCGCGCTCGTCATCTGGCCTTCGCAGACGTACTGGATTCCATTGTTTAAGGTCTCATACGCCTCATGATTCACCTGAGAGTCGAGAGCCGCATCCTGGTACTGCGCCTTCTCCAGCATGGTTACCGCGCTCTTTAAGAGTTCGCTGGAATTCTCCGGTGCGTCGCAGACGATGGCAGGGCTTCCGCCGTAGGCGATGAATCTGGCCATGGTCTCCGGTGATGTCATATATTTTAAGAATTTTAAAGTCTCTCCGCTTCTCTCATTGGCCGCTTTTGTCATATGCCATCCGGAGGAAAATCCCGCGATCGCACAGTTTTCGCCGCCTGTACCGCCCGGAAGCGTCGGCATGGAGATGATTCTCATGTCTGGATTGCCCTGAAGGCTTTCCGTACACCAGGAACCGTTGATCATCATAGCCGCTTTTCCTTCTGAGAAGAGCAGTCTTACATCATCCTCTGAGATAGTGAAGGTGTCCTTTGGCAGTCCGCCTTTCTGGTAAAGCTCTGCGATACAGTCGATGGCAATGCCCCAGCTGTCGTCAAAGTAATTTCTGTGGTTTTCCTTGCCTGAGGCGCCCATAATGAAGTTTTCCGTGGTGATATACGGCATTCCCAGGGACATGGACAACGTCACGATATCGTTCTGGGAAAATACTTCGTTTGCCTTCATGATATTTTCCCATGTGGTCGGCTCTTCCAGTCCATACTGTTCAAACAGCGCCTTGTTGTAGAACATTCCTTCATAATATCCGATGAAGGGAAGTGCGTACTGCTTTCCCTGATACTGAACATTTTCCAGCGGGGACTCCTTGAAGTTTCCTGCCCATTCCGGGTCTGCCTTCAAAATGTCTCCGAAATCCACGAACAGCCCTGAGTCCTCGAAGGTCTTCGTATAAGCCTCGCCCGTATAGTAAAGAACCAAATCCGCCGGATTGCCTGCTGCCAGATCGGCCTGAACCTTCGTCTTGAATAAATCGTTGCTTCCTGAAGTCGGCTGGGACTCGTCAACGATGGTGATGCCCGGATGGTCCTTCATGTAATCGGCGCACACCTCTTTCCAGACCGGTGCGTAGGCATCGGAACCTGCAAAATATGTTACGACACGGATATCTTCTTTTACAGTTCCTTCCGCAGCATCTCCCCCGGCCGCTTCCGTCTTTGCGGAATCCTCTGCGCTCTTACCAGCTTCCGTCTTTCCCGCTTCGGTCTGCCCCGCTTCCGTCTTGCTGTCCGCCGTGCCGCCCGCACAGCCCCCCAGCAGTGCTCCGGTTACCGCCAGAGCCGTCATCAGTACTACAGCTTTTCCTGCTTTTTTCATGATTTCTTTTCCTCCATTTTCATGCGACTTTGCGCAGTTTTTGGTATTTTGCATTTCTTGCATTTCTTGCATTTTTGCTTTTGCATTTTTGCTTTTGCATTTTTGCTTTTGTATTTTTGCTGTTTCTTTTTAATGTATGCTGATCTCTTATTGGTTCTCGTATACCGCACTTTCCGCGGCGATTCTTCCGTATACCAGGGCCAGAGAATGGCTTAACCCCGGCACAGTCAGCGGATAATCCACTGCTACCCGGTTTCCCTGAACATTGCCTGCTGCGTAAAGCCCCGGAATAACCGCTCCCCCGGTGTCGTAGCAGTGGGCGTCCTCATCACTCTGAATCCCCCCCATGGCTGCGATCATTATCGCCGGTGTGAACTTTGCCGCGTAGAACGGTCCCTGCTTCACTGCGAAGAGGCGATCCTTCCTCTTGCCGTAGTCCGTATCTTCCCCCTGGTCACAGAGGCGGTTGTACTCTTCCACAGACGCCAGCGCTGTCTCCAACGGAAGCCCTGTTTTCGCAATCAGCGCTTCCAGCGTCTCCGCTTCCAGAAGAACGCCGTCCTCCACCGCTTTTCGAATATATTTAGGCGCTATATAATTATCAATAAAGCAGAGTTTATCGTAAATATTTCCGCTCTCCAGTTCTTCATCTTCTGTGACGAAGCACACAGATCCATGATTCGGATACTCCTTCGGTATATAGCTTCTCCAGTTCCCGTCCACGATCTGCCACGCTGTTTTGTCCGGCAGATTCTCAATCTGACTGCCCAGCTGCTGTCCCGGCGCGTCCTCATTGACAAACCGTTTACCGCGGGTATTGAGAAGCAGGAAATCGGCCACGCCAAACACGCTTCCCATATGGTGGGCGCAGGGCGCGTGTGGGCTGTCCTGAAGCTTCGCTCCCGCCCAGAGCGCCATCTTATGGCCGTCTCCCATGTTGGACGGCTGCCGGTCCATGTCGTAGCTGGTCCACTGCTTCGGCGTCTCCATCATTCCGGGCAGGAACCGTCTCAGCATTGCTTCATCGCTCATGTAATCTCCCGTAGCCAGAATGACACCCTTTGATGCGTAAGCCTTTATAAGGCCGCCTTCCCTGGTCCCGGCGATTACGCCTTCCACCCGGCCGTCAACATTTTTCAACAGCTTTTTTACCCTTGCATTGAAGTAGGAGGTCACATTTCCCGTCTTCTCCGCCAGTTCAAAATTGCCGCGGCACAGGGCGATATGGGATGGACGAATCCATGCAGTCACCTGGTAGCATTTGAAATTCTCCCGGGCGTTGTCAAAACTTTCCGGGAGAGGCAGACGCCTCGGCTGTACATAGCATTTTACGCCTTTTGGCGGGACCTGATCGGTACGGTCCAGGACCGCAATATCTTCCAGTCCCTCCAGGTACCAGTCGAACGCCTTTCCAGCTTCCTCCGACCAGCGTTTCAAAATATTCTGACTGGCCTTATAGGCCATGTCGTGCATCAGATTGTTGACAATCTCTGTTTTATTCAGATGATCCCGTCCCCAGCGCTTCGCCACCTTGCTGTCCATGACGGCGAAGTCTCCGGATCTGGCCTGAACGCATCTGCATTTTTCAAAGAGAAGAACCTTTTGTCCCATCTCCGCCGCCTGCCTGACGGCCGCCACTCCGGCCAGACCGCCGCCTACTACAATAATATCCGCGGACACTGTTTCGGTTATGTTTTCTTCCCTGATCCGTGGCTCTTCTCCCAGCCACGCTTCCCCTTTATATTGATTCAAGGCTGTTCACTCCGTTTCTTTTTTCTTATTATATAATGCACAATTTATATCCACAACTATCACAACTGATAGTATATTTTCACAACAAAATAGAGGGGTGCTTTGCTTCCCCTCTCTTCATATCCGACCAGTCCGCAGCCCATGTGCTGGATTCCTGCGAAGCGTATCTCGTTTCCTCGGATCAGAGTTATCTCAGTGAAACCATCGACGAACCGCCCAATGAATTCCTGGCAGACGGAATCACCGGACTCATAGGTACTGGTATCATACGACCCATTGATGATTTTAAGAAGGCGGTGGTGGACATCTTTGATACTCTGGTCGAATGCCCTATTAACTATCTGTCTTATCACGCAGCAAAGGTAAAACGGTTGTCAGCCCGATTTTATGCCGAATTGGGCCCCCTGTCTCCCGTAATCATGAGACAGGGGGGCTTATCAGTGTACCAACTTGTCAGATTGTCATTTTCAGCGGCATTCGGACTCGTGCCGGTTGATATAGTCAAGCAGAGCCTCGCATCCTTCGCATATATCCCGGCAGGTGGAATCAAAATCTCCGGTATACCACGGATCGTCGATATCCCTTGGATTGGGACCGAAGTCCAAAAGCCTCGAGACCTTCCCCTCCGGATCACTCCCCAGAATTCTCATCATATTGGAGATATTCCACTGCTCCATTCCAATGAGATAATCATACTTGTCATAATCAGCCTTCGTCATCTGTACTGCACGCTTTCCTTCTGTAGAAATGCCGTACTGGCGCAGTTTGTTCCTCGTCCCATGATGAACCGGATTGCCGATCTCCTCGCGGCTGGTGGCCGCGGAAGCAATGTAAAAGCGGTCGCTCTGATGACGTTTTTCTACCATGTCCTTCATGATGAACTCGGCCATGGGGGATCGGCAGATATTGCCGTGGCAAATAAATAGTATTTTTATCATCTTGATTATATCCTTTCATAAGCCTTCAAGCCCTGATATTACGGGCTTTTGGACACTTTTTTCATATTATGTGCTTATCCCTGAATCTACGCAATTCTTTATAAATCTACGCATATTCACGGGCAAATGGAGTAGTAGAATGTCCTATCACATACTGCAAGGTCTAAATATCCATACCAGCATTTGCCATATTCGTGCAGAACGTATGACCGACTTTAGTATTATAGCGGCCCCCTGTTTCAAACTGATATACCGTTCCCAGAATACAGCCACTTTCCACGAATATCTGTGTATCGGTACTGATAAATCAGGTCTTTTCTCTGGCTCTCTCCTATTCGCAGGAGCTATCCTTTATTATCTTTATGTTTCTCGGACATTGTCAAACTTCTTTCCATAATGGAAAAAGCCTTGATATGACACATTTATTGTATCATATCAGGGCTGCTTTTTATATCACTAAATTTCAGAAAGAATACTCCTGTTCCATGTATTGATCGAACAAACGGCGTTTAATTATCACGGCAGGAAGCGCCGGTTGCCGGAGCGTTCAAAAGGAAGGAAAGGGCATTGGACATGCCGCCGAACACGCACTGGCGGTGGCAATCATCTCCGACATTTCGATGATCGTGTGGGCATGGCAAGTATGAATGCTCCATTTCCCTGTTTCAATTCTCGCAGTTTCTTTACTTTCTTTAACATTTATTCCCGTATCTATCAAAGCTCTAAACCGTAAGCCTGCACTTTCCAGCCATCCTCCTGTTTTATAAACTCTATTGTCAAATACTGGAACGTATCACTCTGAGCATTAGGCTTAAATTCACAATAAACGGGGTATATGTCCCCTATCTTGGCTTCTTTTATCGCAGCCAGCCCTTTTATAGATATATCTGATATTTCATCTGTGGAATCAAGCACCCTAATAACATCTTCATAAGAACTGGCTAAATATTTTTTTATCTCATCTATATTTCTCTCAAAGTACGCTGTACAAAACACCTCCGTGATACTTTTAACTTCTAGAGCATCTTCCGAAAGTTCTCCTGTAGATTCCTCCATTGTTAATGTTTCTTCTGGTGCTTCCGTCACGATAATTGGTGAATCTTCCGGCTTTTCGACACTACTCTCCTGGCTTTTCGTTTCCGCAGCATCAATAGACAGGCTTTGCTCCACGGAGTTCTCCGCTGTTTTTGTCTCCGCCGGCGAACAGGCTGACAGTATCACAGCCATCATTACCACAAAAACCGCCACTTCCCTTTTCTTCCCATTTCCTGCTACTATAAATTTTCTCATTTTCACAATCCTCTCATATAGTCTTACTGTTTTGGTTTCATTATTATACAATAGCCATCCATGTTTTAAAAGAAATAAATTCTGAATAAATTCTTAACTTATCGGTGGGGCGCAGCGCCCCGCCTTTCGGTGGTGTACAACTGCGCCTTTGTTTCACAAAGGGGATTCCGGCTCCGCCGTTTCCCTCCTTAGCCGTTTGTTTAATTCTTTTCGCCCATAGCATTAAGAAAGGAAAGGGCATCTATATCCGGGTTCATAGAAAGTCATGGAAGAAAATAAAGTCAAAACTGAAAGAGCTTAGTTCCTGAAGGTCTGTAAAGAGAAATTTGAATATGCTTTCTATCAATTTTGCCTTTACATATTCCCCGATGTCAGCTTGTCCCCCGCTGCACGCTTGTACAAGCGTATCATAGAATATCTTGAAAATAATTTAGGAATTTCTTCTTTCTTATTTCTTCGGATTCTTTTTGTTTTTCTTCTTCATCAAGTTCTTGAACCACCTGTATATCACCTGTTCCCAAAAGAGCTTCAAGTAGCTTGCGTATCTCATTTTGGGCCAGGGAACCTGAACCCAAGGACAAACTCACCATTAAGATGAGAAATAATTTATATATCTTTTCTTTCAATACATATTCCTCCAATTCAATCTCATAATAAGTATGTGGCTTATACTCACTATCTATCTGCATACAAAAAGAAAGCCATTATTTGATTCTGAAAATGGCTTACAACCACTAGCACACTAGCAATGATTTGAAAAGGAGTTGATTCAATCGTCCAGACGTACCTTTTGATTAATTAATGTCCATTCATCGGGCAATAATCTAAATAAGGTCAAAAAGAAATAAAGAAAAACTATAATAAGGAAAAAAAGCAGGCTGAATCCTTTTGGGATAGCTGCAATTATAGGTATTGGACATATATTCTTCGTTATAGTTTCAGTATGAGAATTATTATTGCTCAAAAATGAAACCTTAAAATGGGTAGTATCATCATCGTCTTCACTGCAAACAGTATTTTCCGAAATTTCCCACGTTTTAGTTACAGTTGTCTTATCTATTAATTCATAAAGATTATAATTACTACAAAAGAGCACATTCATAGTTAAGCTGGCAGCAAAAAGAAGCATAATGAAAAAAATCAAAATAAAAGATACATAATTTTTCTTATTATTTATTTCCATTACAATTCCTTTCTTAGCTGCCGCTACGTTTAATTTGGTCAACTTTAACTTCATTAATTTTAATTCTATATTAAAAGTTGGAAAATTCCAATTTGCTATGTAATTTTTTATTTTATCCATAATTTTGTCATTCAAAGCTCTAACCCGGGAGTTTGACACCCCCAATCTAAAAAAAACACCGCTAAGCCGCTACTGGCTTATATTTTTTTGTCAAATTTTTTGTTTTTATATATAGGCTTTTTAGCTTTTTTATGGTATAATAGGGGGAGGGAGGTAATAACTTATGAAGGTAAATACATCAAAATCAAAGAATGCTGAATCGTTTTACATCAAGCAGTCCTTTATAGATGGCAACGGAAAATCTACGTCCAGAACCATCCGCAAGCTTGGAACATTGAATGAATTATTAGTGGAACA
>NZ_QJKD01000019.1 GCF_003201875.1 Hungatella effluvii | reverse complement strand
GATACCTCATGGTATAATAATCCTCGATAGCTCAGTCGGTAGAGCACGCGGCTGTTAACCGCGCTGTCGTAGGTTCAAGTCCTACTCGGGGAGTTTGGAAATGCTTTTATGTATTTCTGACTCAACAGATACGAATTTATAAGGCCCCATGGTCAAGCGGTTAAGACATCGCCCTTTCACGGCGGTAACACGAGTTCGAATCTCGTTGGGGTCATTTGTTCCACCAGGCATATGCAGGGAGGAATGAGAATGCCGATGTGGCTCAATTGGCAGAGCAGCTGATTTGTAATCAGCAGGTTATCGGTTCGAGTCCGATCATCGGCTTGCATTAATTGCTTAGTGAGGTCCTTTCGAACTTAGCAGTTAAGCACACTTGCGAAACGAGCGTGTATATTACGTGACATTGAGCATAGTGTTACCATACTATATTTATGTTTGGACCTTTAGCTCAGTTGGTTAGAGCAACCGGCTCATAACCGGTCGGTCCTGGGTTCGAGTCCCCGAAGGTCCACTAACACTGAACTAAATATTTGAAATTTGGCCTGGTGGCTCAGCTGGTTAGAGCGCCGCCCTGTCACGGCGGAGGTCGTGGGTTCGAATCCCATCCGGGTCGTTTGCATGAAACATTTTGATGCAGCATTCACTACCAGCATATGTTGTATCGTTTCACAGCATGTTATAAAAACGGGATCTTAGCTCAGCTGGGAGAGCATCTGCCTTACAAGCAGAGGGTCACAGGTTCGAGCCCTGTAGGTCCCATTTTCATGAGAAATCATGATATGCCGGCGTGGCGGAACTGGCAGACGCACAGGACTTAAAATCCTGCGGGCCTAATCGCCCGTACCGGTTCGATTCCGGTCGCCGGCATGAATGAAAAAGCTTGAAAGTCTCTGTTTAGGAGAGTTTCAAGCTTTTTTGGTTCTCACTTATATAAGCGAATAAGATCATTCACAAGTATCTCTTCGTTTGTAAATTGGATTTTATTGCTGCTTAAAAATCCATCCGTTGACTGAATTGTTTTTTCGATCATAGAGATTTTCCATCTTTTGCTCAGATCTTTCTTAAAACTGATATAAATTTCCTTCTCTAAGGGATCATATACGATTGAACAGAGTGTATTTTTCTGGCTGGTTTTGTTTAAAGCATCGAAGGCTTCATTGATTCCAAAGCTATGAATATGATTCTGTATATATTCATAAGCACAAATATATCTGTCAGCTCCGATCCCATATACCTTATTATAATCTGCTTCCTTGAAATTCCCGTTTGGAAAATTAGTCATGACAATAAAATCACCCGAAACAGGGGTTATTCTATTTGTATTATTTCCCTCTTCCAGAATAAATGCATCCCCGGTTTTATCAGCGATCATAGTATGCAGCCCTAAATCGGGGTATAATGGATTTCTGGGATACGAGATTACTCTTTTATTGAGAACTTCAAAAAATTCTGATGATTTTCCTGTTTTCTTTAGCACCTCATCAAGAATATCAAAGGCATACCAATCATTTTCGTCACAGCCTGACTGAAAGCCTGGACCATATTCTACGGCCTGCGTACAGATAAAAAGACCCTCACTATTCATACTGGCGATATCCCTGTATTTGTTTTCTAACAGGGCTGAAAAATAAAATAAGTTCTTATCATGATAACTATTGATTATTAGTTTTAAATAAATTTCATCGGTATCGAAATTCATTCCGTAAACAGCCTTTTTTTGATGGTATACTGCAAAACTTGTACACATTTTGGAACCTCCTTTTCATACATAAGTTTGTGATATCATATGGTTTCTATCCATATGATATCATCAGGTATATCGAAGGTTCAACCTACAACATTTTTCTGAACCGAAAATGCTCCACGCAAGCTTAAGCTTTAAAAGGCAGCCAGCCATGACGGGAACCGGTCTTTGTCAAGCAGACAGAGGCTGGATTACGTTATGGCTGGCTGTATTTTTCGTGCTGAATGAAGTTGGGAAACACGTCCTAGACCGGTGCGATTAAAAACATCGTAAAGCTTGCGGATGCCACCAGTTTGCCGGCGTCGTTGGTGACGGTTACCTGATTGACAACGGTTTTACGGCCTTTGTGTATGGCGTTGGATTCTATATAGATGGTTCCGGTATTCACCCCTCTTAAGAAATTGATGCTGCTGCATTCCGTGACATTGGTGGTCTCGCAGGCGTAAGTGGACATTCCTGCCGCCATATCACAGAGAGAGAATAAAAAACCGCCGTGGACATTTCCGTAAAGATTTAAAGCTTCCTGAGTAATTTCCATGGAGAGTTTCGCATGGCCCGGAGAAACCTCCAAAAGCCTGGCGTTTTCTATGCCTCCGATCGGATGAATATGTCTCAGAATGCCGTCCATTATCTCTGGTCTCATGTATGCATACCTCCTCGTTATGAGCACTTAGCGGACGTCTTTTGGCCGCTTACGTGCGATACATGTCACTGGCGCTTGGCGAGGTCTTTTCGAGCTTAGCGCAGTGACTTCAGGCTATACTATATCATTGCAAAAATCCATTTACAACAGGAAAAAGGAATCATAGGTTTTAACTATCAATTATCGAAATTATCGCGGACAGGGCCGATTGGATATTTCCTTCGCTACAGGCTATAATGGATTTATCAAGATTGTTAAAAAAATATTTAACATGAATAAATAAGGAGGATATATCAAATGAGCAAGTTATCCAATGAAGAATTCCAGGCGTATTTAAAACAGATCCGTGAGCTGGCAGAGGGGCCCCTTGAGGAAATCCAGAAGGAAGTGGAAGTAACCAATAAGTTTCCTCAGGAGTTCTACGACTTAGCAATCCAGAACGATTTATATCGTTGTTCCCTTCCGGAGGAGTACGGCGGATACGGATTGAACGAGCTGGAGATTTTACAGGTTCAGGAGGAGTTCTCCAGAGGACCGGGCGGAATGAGAATGCATCTTCACTATGCAATGGATTTAAACTGGAGAATTCTCGACGATTACGGCAATGAGGAAGTAAAGGCAGAGTATATGCCAAAGTTCCAGAACAAGGAAGTATTTACCTGTTTCGCACTGACAGAGGCGACCGGCGGTACCGGCGCTGACTTACATACCATCGCAGTGAGAGACGGCGATTCTTATGTATTAAACGGTGAGAAGACACTGATTTCCCATACCGACTGCTGCGAATTTGCTTATGTAATCGCAGTAACCAATCCGGAATCCGATAAGAATGACAGACTGTCCGCATTCTTCGTTCCAATGGACGCTCCTGGATTTGAAGTGATCAACATGCCTCATATGATGGGATGCCGCGGAGCCGGCCATGGCGAGCTGAAATTCACAGACTGCCGCATCGACAAGAAATACCTCTTAGGCAAAGAGGGACAGGGACTGGAGATTGCCATGCACTCCTTATCCGTATCCCGTGCTCACATTGCTGCCAGCAACTTGGGTATGGCACAGAGAATGCTGGAACTGTCCTTACAGTATGCCGCTGACCGTGTAACCTTCGGAAAGCCGATCGGAACCCGTCAGGCAATCCGCTGCAAGATTGCCGATATGTCCATGATGGTACACGCACTTCGCTGCATGGTTTACGATTTTGCCAAATCCTATATGGAGAATCCAACCGGCGAATATATCGAAGAAAAAGCTGCTATGTGTAAGCTGTACAGCATCGATACAACCAGAAGAGTCAGCGATGAAATGCTGGAGATCTTCGGCGGTGTCGGATACTTTGAAGACTGCAAGTACGGCCCGGTTGAGCGTCTCTACCGTGACTGCCGCGCGATGTGGTTAGAGGAAGGCGCTCCGACTGTACAGAGAATTACAATTTCCAGAAACACCATTAAACACGGCGCTCATATCGAATACGTGGTCTAAAACTGATTCAGTATTTTAAAGCTATTTCGGGCAAGCCGCTTTGAAACCGAAGATATCTGACACAAAAGGGTCATCAGGTTCATACTCCGGACCTGCCGACCCTTTTCCATATATGGAGGGAAGACAATGAAACCATTAGAAGGCGTAAAAGTAGTGGATTTAACCACATATCTGGCAGCCCCTACCACGGTTCGCGTACTTGGCGAATGGGGAGCCGACTGTATCAAGATCGAATCACACAAAGGAGATCCTGCCAGGACTCAGGGCGCCGTGTTCAACATGCCGTTTACAGACGACGAGAACCTGGCCTTTGATGTGGCAAACTTAAATAAGAAATTTATCACTCTGAACCTGAAGACAGAAAAGGGGCTGGAGGTTTGTTATAAGCTTCTGGAGGAAGCGGACGTATTCGTAACCAATACGAGAACGAAATCCCTGGTAAAGCTGGGACTGGACTACGATACTTTAAAGGAGAGGTTTCCGAAGCTGATTTTCGCCCAGGTCCTGGGATACGGGGAAAAGGGACCGGAAAAGGATACGGCGGGCTTCGACGTGACCTGTTACATGGCGAGAGGCGGCGTGTTTGGAACTACGGTAAACCGCGGAGACGCTCCCATGATTCCGACCAACGGTTTCGGAGATTTCCAGGTTGCCATGGCTCTGGCGTCCGGCATCTGTGCGGCTCTGTACCGCAAAGAGAAATCCGGCGAGGGAGACAAGGTCACCATCGGACTGCATCACGCGGCTGTCTATGCGCTGAGCACAGGCCTGATTTCCGCACAGTACGGAAACCAGTACCCGAAGAGCAGAAAAGAAGTTCCCAATCCATTTAATAATGTATTCCGCACCAGGGACAACAAGTGGGTCTGCATCTGCTGTCCGGAGTATGACCGCGATTATGAGAAGATGTTCACGCTCCTGGGCTGTCCGGAAATGCTGGAAAAAGAGCAGTACCGTCACTGCGCGGATGTCAACAACAACCATTTGAATAAAGACGTGACCGATGTGCTGGATGCAGCCATTGCAAAGATCGACAGAGAAGACTTAATGAAGATGTTAAAGGAAAATGATATGCCGTGTGAAGCCGCATATGAGCCGCTGGATATCTATGAGGATGAGCAGGCGTGGGCCAACGATGTGCTGACAAAGATTCCTTATCCGTCAGGCGGAAAGATCATGCCGACCAACCCCGTAGGCTTCGCATCTCTGGGCAAACCGGACTATGTGATCGGAGGCATGCAGGGCGCCCATACGGTGGAGATTATGAAGCAGCTGGGATACAGTGACGAACAGATCGGGGAAATCATTGCTTCCGGAGCCGCAGAAGGCGCGACAGGACTGAAACCACTGTAATAAACAACGAACAACCAGAAAGGGGAAAGTGAAAATAACATGAGCTTACTTTACACCGAAGAACAGAAAGCGCTGCTTGCTCTTGTAAGGGAGATGGCAGAAAATGAAATAAAACCTCATGTAAAGGACGCGGACGAGAAAGGGGAGTGTCCGAGAGAGCTGTTTAAATGGGGATTCGATATGGGACTTCACATGCTGGAAATCCCGGAGGAATACGGTGGAACCGGTTTAAGCTATGAGACCACCGCCATGATTTTTGAGGAGCTGGCAAAGGTGGACGCGGGCTACGCCATCACCTTTGTAACCACGTTTGTGGCGCTTAGAAATGTAATCCTTGCCGGAACGAAGGAGCAGGGACAGTATTTTGCAGATAAGATTGCTCCCGGCGGATTTGCCGGATTTGCCCTGACGGAGCCTAATGCAGGTTCCGACCCCGCGGCTATGCGCGCCACGGCGGTGAAGGACGGGGACGAATATATTTTAAACGGAACCAAGACATTTATCACCAACGGCGCTCTGGCAGATGTTTTTGTGGGATTCTTTAAGACGGATCCGGCGGCAGGACACAGAGGCATGTCCGCATTTATCATCGATGCCGATGCAGAAGGCGTTACCGTAGGAGCCCATGAGAACAAGATGGGGCTCAGGCTTTCCAACACGACGGACTTGATTTTCGAAAACGTCCGTGTGAAGGCTTCCGCCATGGTGGGACCTGAGGGCTCCGGGTTCAAGCTGGCCTTAAACGCGCTGAACTTATCCAGAGCCTTTGTGGCGACTCTGGCTGTGGGTATCATGCAGCGGGCGCTGGATGAATCCGTGAAGTATGCAAAGGAAAGAAAACAGTTTAACACCCCTATTATTAAATTCCAGATGGTACAGCAGATGCTGGCCGACATGGCAATTAAGATTGAAGCATCCAGGTGTCTGGTGAATAACACCATGCGGATGATGGATCAGGGAATCATGGTACAGAAGGAAGGCTCCATTTGTAAGACATTTGTGTCCGACTGTGCACAGGAAGTGACCTCCAACGCGGTTCAGATCTTTGGCGGATACGGCTACAGCAAAGAGTATCCGGTGGAAAAACTCATGAGAGACTGCAAGGTATTCCAGATCTTTGAGGGAACGAACCAGATCCAGAGAATGACAATTGCAGGCGTATTGGATAAGGAATATAAATAGTCACTGCACTAAGCTCGTGAAAGACCTCGCTAAGTGCCAGTGACATGTATCGCACGTAACCGGCTAAAAGACAGCCGCTAAGTGCTCATAACGAGGAGGAATGAAGATGAATATCGTTGTTTGTATAAAACAGGTTCCGGATACCACTGAGATCAAGATTGATCCGGTGAAAAATACGCTGATTCGTACCGGCGTGCCGAGTATCATGAACCCTTTTGATAAAAATGCGCTGGAAACAGGCCTTCAGCTGAAGGACCGCTACGGCGGAAAAGTGACCGTGATTTCCATGGGGCCGCCTCAGGCGAAGGCAGTGCTCCGGGAAGCGCTGGCCATGGGAGCTGATGAGGCGTATCTCGTTACCGACCGCGCCTTTGGCGGTTCCGATACGTATGCCACCAGTTATATTCTGTCTCAGGCGATTCAGATGCTGGGCGGGTTCGATGTAATCCTGGGCGGCAAACAGGCCATCGACGGAGATACGGGACAGACAGCCCCCAGTATTGCGGAGCATCTGGGGGCTGTCAGGCTGACGTATATTCTCGATATGGAGGTAGAGGGCGATAAGGTGATCGCCAGACGCCAGGTGGAAGAGGGCGTGGAGGTCATAGAGGCCAGCCTTCCGGTGCTTTGTACCGCGACAAAGGAGAGCAATAAGCCCAGATACGCTACCATTAAAGGCGTGCTGACTTCCTTAAGAGCAGAGATCGGAGAGATCACTCTGGCGAGTCTGCCGGGTTCCGATACGACCAAGATGGGCTTAAAGGGTTCCCCCACAAAGGTAAAAGCAACGTTTACGCCAAAGAGAAATGCAAACTGCATGAACATTGAAGGCAGCAGCCCGGCGGAGACCGCAGGGACCCTGATTGACAGGCTGACAGAGGCAAAAGTACTTTAAGGACGGCAAAAGGAGGTCGCGAGAGATGAGTTTTGATACATGTAAGGACGTATGGGTATTTATCGAATGCTTCCAGGGTCAGCCTAAAAGCGTGGGCCTTGAGCTGCTTGGCCAGGGACGAAAGCTGGCGGACGGCTTAAAGCAGAAGTTATGTGCCGTAGTCATCGCAAAGGATGTGGATGAGGCGGTGAAGGAGGCCGGCGAGTACGGCGCGGATAAGATTTATGTGGTAAAGGGAGACGAATATGAGAATTACTCCGCTGACGCTTATGGAAATGTATTCTTAAAGCTCTGCGAAAAGTATGATCCCAATACGATTCTGGTAGGAGCAACCGTAAACGGCAGGGATTTGGGCTCTAAGATTGCAGTCAGCCTGCGTACGGGTCTGACCGCAGACTGTACGGCGCTTAGCGTAGACGAGGAGACAGGAAATGTGGTCTGGGAACGGCCTGCATTTGGCGGAAATCTTTACGCACAGATCCTGTGCAGCGAGACAAGGCCGCAGATGGGAACCTGCAGACCAGGCGCATTTAAGAAGCCGGAGAAGGTGATGGACAACAAGCCGGAGATCATCATGGAACCGATCCACACACCGGAAAACGAGATCAGGACTAAGGTGATTGATTTCATTAAGGCGTGCGAGGACAACGATATCCCGCTTCAGGACGCGGAGGTGATCGTATCCGGCGGCCGCGGCATGAAGAACGGAGAGAATTTCAAAGTGTTGAAGGAACTGGCAGACGTGCTTGGCGGAACCGTCGGATGCTCCAGGGCAGCGGTCGATTCGGGATGGATGCCGCAGTCCAAACAGGTAGGGCAGACGGGAACCACGGTAACTCCGAAGATATACTTCGCCTGCGCCATATCCGGCGCTGTCCAGCATGTGGCGGGCATGAGCGGCTCCGGAACCATTGTGGCGATCAATAAGGATGACACGGCGCCGATCTTCGAGGTGGCGGATTACGGCATCGTAGGCGACGTGTTCGAGATTGTTCCGGCTCTTGTGAAGGAGTTAAAGGCTAGTGCAGCTTTGCACTAGACAGCAGGGATGAGGAAGCGTTCCTCAGAGCATACCGCAGTACATGCGCTGATGGCAGGCGCGATCCGGCAGGATGCGCGCAAAAAGGTATAGGAGACGGGTCATGATTGATGAGATGAAGATCAATGCCATCCAGCGGGAAAAGTATCTTTCCGAGGGCTTCTGGAAAGATATCACGCTGCTGGACTGTTGGAAAGAATCCGTGAAGAAGTATTCCGAACGAGAATATGTGGTGGATGACAGGGGGAATCGGTATACCTACCGGCAGATGGATGAGGCTGCGTCAAAAGTGGCGGCCTTTCTCCGGAAGCAGGGTGTTTTGCCGGGAGACGCGGTATCGTTCCAGCTCCCCATCTGGAGCGAGTTCGTGGTGGTGACCATCGCCTGCTTTATGACCGGGGCCGTAGCCCATCCCATCGCCATGTCCTATGAGGAAAAGGAACTGATCCGGAGCATGAATTTAACGGAGTCAAAGGTTTACTTCGGCCCCTCCTTTTTTCATAAAACGGATTATGCAAGCCGGATTCTGGCTGTGAGAGAACGCATTCCGTCGCTGTCCTGTGTCGTCATCGTGGGCGGTGAGAAGCCGGAGGGAAACGGGGTATTGGCGTTTACGGAGGTTATGGACCAGGCGGATACGGTAATGCCGGAGATCAGGAGGAAAGGTGAGGATCTGGCGCTGATTCTCTGCACCTCCGGGACGACCAGCGGGACGAAGGGAGTACTGCTTATCCACAATAATATCCGCTACAGCGAGGAGGTATTTACCAAAGAGCTGGGGCTGACCAGTGAGGACATCATGTTCATGCCTGCGCCGTTAAATCATGCAACGGGCTTTCATCACGGGCTGATTGCTCCCATGCTGATCGGGGCGAAAGTGGTGCTTCAGCAGAAATACCGCTGCCGGGAAGCCATTGATCTGATGAACCGGGAGCGGTGTACCTTCTCCATGGGCGCTACGCCATTTATCTATGACATTCTCCGGGAACTGGAGAACGGAGGCGGAGAACTGCCGTTTCTGAAGCTATACCTCTGCGGAGGCGCTCCGGTGCCGGGATATATGGTACAGAAGGCGTGGAGCTTCGGGATCCTGCTCTGCGAGGTCTACGGTTCGACGGAAAGTGTCCCCCACGTGTTTGTACGGCCCGATGAGGCGCTTAAATTAAACGGAACCACTTCCGGCCGTCCGGTAGAAGGCGTTGAGATCCGCGTCGTGGATGACGAGGGAAACGACGTGCCGCCTGGTGTACCGGGAGAAGAGCTTTCCAGGGGACCCAATGTATTTGTGGGATACCTAAAGGATAAGAAGATTACGGACAGTGCCCTGGATGACGATGGATGGTTTCACAGCGGCGATCTGTGCGTCATGGATGAAGCGGGGAATATTCGCATAATTGGAAGAAAGAAGGATATGATCGTCCGCGGCGGCGAGAATTTGAATTCCAATGAGATCAATGACCGGCTGGAGGGCTGTCCGGGAATGGGCGACCACACGGTGATCGGGATGCCGGACGACCGGCTGGGCGAAAGAATCTGCGCCTTTGCCGTTCCGCTGCCGGGATTTGAACATCTGAAGCTGGAGGACGTGACCGGATGGCTCTGTCAGAACGGCGTCCCGAAACGGTTCTGGCCGGAGAGGCTGGAGCTGATTGACCGTATTCCCCATACGGGCAGCGGAAAGGTGAAGAAGTATCTGTTGAAAGAGGAACTGGAAAAAAGAATGGAGGGCCCGGAACGCAATGATTGAGCAGAAATTTGGACCGAGAAGGTGCCGGGATACCAGAAAACCACGCGCGGATCAGTGTCCGGATGTCGTATTTTATCGCTGCAGAAGCTGTAACAGCTTATTTCCAGTTACCGGAGGCCAGGCGCTTGAGGAGAAGAAGATTCTCTGCTGCAATGAGGAAGCAGAGCGCCTGGCGCCGACAGACGCCGGGGAGGCAAAGGAGTTTTTAGAACTCAGTTACCAGATTACCGGCGGCTATAACGACAACGCGGTAAAGGTATCCTGGAAGACGAAAAAACAGGAGTGCGCACCGCAGTGGATTTATTTGAAGACCTTCACGGGCGGTTATCTAAAATACGTGATGAAGGAAAAACGTTCCCCCATGGTATTTGCACTGGCAGACACGGATGCGTTCTGCTACTGCGATGAAGATCCCTGTCTGGAATGCGTGTTCCGCTGTAAGAGGGGCTTTACGGTTTACGCTTATTCAGAGGGGACGGGACTATTGGAAATGCCGCTGGACAGAATGACAGCCCACTGGCAGACACGGGAAAAGGAAACGGAGAGGTAGGGGAGGTACATATGAAAAGCGAAAATGTCGGAAGTGGTGGGACAGCGGTGGACTGGAGAGCAGTGCTGGTGTTTGTATCCATTGCATTCAGCTCGCAGTGCGGAGGCGGTTTTGCGTCAGGCTCCACACCCTGGACTTATTTTTTCCAGAACACAGGATTTTACGGTATGCTTCCGGAGGTGACACAGCCTTACTTCTGCCTGCTGATGCCTCTTGTGGTGGCGGCGATCAACTGCTTTATTATCTATTTCTTCATGAAATTCGCCATGGATTTTAAAACCTTTGACTATGGGAATTTCCTTGAAAAATACGGTTCCAGATTCTGGGGAGGCGTGTTGGCAAAACCGATGCAGATCGTGTATGAGCTGAATTTTAACTGGCTGCTCATCGTATGTATGGCACTGGCCTATTCCACCTCCGGCTCAGCCCTTAAGGAGCTGACGGGGATTCCGTACATATGGACCACATTTATTGTAGGAATTATCATGTTTCTTCTCTGTATGAAAGGCACGGAGCTGGTCCGCAAGAATGCTGTGTTCATGAGCGCTGTTATCTTTATCGCCCTGGTTGTCGTTCACGTTCCAAATCTTATTTTCAATATCGGGAGCGGAAAACTGGCAAACGAGATGGCTGTTATGAGCAGCAGCATGGAGGCCGGAATCGCGTCGGGCGCGGGCAGCTTTTTAAAATATCTTTTGATTGCATTTGTATGGGCCTATATCTTTTCCGGTCAGAATCTGGCTGGATTCGGCGCGTACGTCAATCATGCGCAGCTGTTTAACAATAAGAAAACTCTGCGCAGGGCGGTGATTCTGTCCGTGATTGTAAACTGGATATTTCTGGAGATGAACGCCATAAACCTGGCGGGTAACTACAGCGCGGTTTACGATGGATGGGCAAATGGAAAAGCCGTGTACACAATCCTGGTGGTACAGAACGGCTGGGCGGGCGGCGCCGTCAAGGCAATTTCGCTGACACTGCTTACCATAGCAATCTTTTTTGCAACAATCTCCACGGCGATCAACTATGCACAGGGCTTTAATGACCGTGCTCTGAACTGGTATCAGAAAAAGACCGGGGAAGATCCGAAGGTTTCCGAAGCCAGGCGCAACCGGCGGGGAGCTGTCCTTACTTTTGTCTATATCTGTCTTACCTGGGTGATTTCCCAGGCGGGGCTTACGGCACTGGTATCCAAGGGACTGACCGCGGCATCCTATATCAATTTATTCACCCTCATCCTTCCCACGGTGATGAATGTGATAATCGGATGGCCGGACAGAGAGTATGACAGCGGCAGGAAGGTGCAGGCCGGAACTAAAAAATAAATGATGGAGGTATTTTTATGTTAGCAACAATGGGTCTTATCTTTGCCATTGCTCTCTTAGTAGTCATGATCATCAAGGGGATTGACATGATCTGCGCCACCGTAATCACGGCGGTAATTATCTTATTAAGCAGTCAGCTCAGCCTGTCCGACGGTCTTCTTACCACATTCTCCGGCGGCGCCGGCGGTTTCGTAACTTCCTGGTTCCTGATCCTGGGTATGGGAGGCATCTTCGGACAGCTGGTGCTGGAAACCGGACTGGCCACAAAAATTGCCAAATGGCTGACGCAGAAGCTGGGAGCCAAAATGGTGGGGCTGGTTATCCTGATCTGTACCTTTTTTATTACGCTTTTAGGCATCAACGGTTATATCATGGTATTTGTACTGTATCCGATCGCGGACAATCTGCTTCGTGAGAACAAGATGGATCGCCGGCTGCTTCCGTTCATGCTGCTGGGCGGCGGAGCTTCTGCCAATGGTTTTATGTACACTCTGGATATCTGCAACGTACTGCCCAGCGGTTATCTGGGAACGTCTCTGGGATCGGCGCCGTTCTTATCTCTGGTGTTTACCGTGATCCTGGCTGTGTGCTACTTCTTATATTTCAACTATGCACAGGCGCAGAGCCATAAGAAGCATACGAATGAGGAGCTGCTGGCCATGTATACCAGCTCCAACAAGGTTATGAGCGATGAAGAGCTTCCCGGCATTGGGATGTCGGTGCTTCCGTTCATCGTGGTATTCGGCATTGTAGTGGCGACCTCCAGCTGGGGAACCTCCACCAGTATCCTGTTTTCGCTGACCGTAGGTATTCTGCTGATTATGGCGACTCAGTTCAAGCATATTGAAAACATCAAGTCCTCCGCGAAAACGGGCGCGGGATCCGGACTGAATTCCATGCTGACCGTGGCTGCGGTCATGGGACTTTCCAAGGTGCTCAGCCTGTCGCCTGCATTTCAGGCGCTGCAGCAGGCCGTTTTATCCATGAATATGCCCGTGTATTTAAAGGCGTATTTCGGGACCGCGGTTTTGACCGGTCTGACCGGGTCTGCAATCTCCGGTGAAACCATTTTCCTGGAGAGCTTTGGTCAGGCATTTGTGGATATGGGGGTCAATGTTCAGGCCCTGCACAGAATTGTGACAGAGTCTGCCCTGATTTTAAATAAGCTGCCTAACTCTTCCGTGGCGATTCTTACGATGTCCATCTGCGGATGCAGTTTAAAAGAGAGTTACAAGCATGTAATTCTTGGGACCATGATTCCGGCGGCTGTTGCGGGTTTGGTTATCGCTTTGATGGCCACCTTTGGCATTACGTTTTAGGAATTTGTAAGTATGAGAAAAGGAACCGTACCTCTGTTTCAGACAACAGAGGACGGTTCCTTTTCCGGCATATTTAAGCAACTGGCAACCATAAAGTTTGCAAAGGCTTCCACGGCTGAGGTAATGAAGTTTTTATTGCTGTATACCATGTAAATCATACGGGTGTCTTTGGGCACGTCCAAAAGCCGGACCTTGGCAAGATTGTTAAACTGCCTCAAATAGGGGGTATCGGCCACGATGGCCACTTTTGAGGACTTGGAAATCCTGCCTGCAATGGAGATTTCGTCATCGTAGGAATAGACGGCCTCCACACCTTTTTCTTTGAGAAGCTTGCGGACGACCTTGCCGATGGGAATCGTGTCCCGGTAGGTGGTCAGCCTGTAATCCTTTAAGTCCGACAGATACATGGCTCCACGGTCTGCTAACGGGTGGTTGTCCTGGACGATGGCGATCAGCTCCTGATAGGTGATGGGGACGAAGACTAAGTCGGGCATGTCGTCCACCATGGAACAGAAGCCGATATCATACTTGCCGCAGGAAACGCCCTGCGCCACCTCGATGGACATTCCGTGATAGATATTCAGCGTGGCCAGCGGATTCTTCTTCTGATAACGATCCAGCGCTTCCGGTAAAAAGTCACCTAACAGGGTGGGAATGCATCCGACATCGATGGAACCGCTGATATGACCTGATTTCTCCTTGATCAGGGAGATGCCGTGCTCCAGGATACCCAGGGATTCGCTGACATACTGGTAAAATTCTTCCCCGTATTTGGTGAGCTTAATATTACGCCCCTTTTTCTGGAAGAGGGATACCCCCAGTTCCTTTTCCAGAGATGCGATGGAATCGCTTAAGCTGGGCTGCGTAATATAAAGTGCCTTGGCTGCTTCCGTGTAATGCTGGACTTCAGCCAGTTTTCGGAAATAGTACAGTTGTGGTAAGTTCATAAGCCCCTCCATATAATCGATGTATTTATTATACAGGATTAACAAGGGAAAAGCCAGTGCCCCATGAAATGAGATCACAGTGAATTATGGCTGACGGCAGATAAACAGGCGGTCTATGGCCAGGGCGGCCGCACCCGTGGCAGCCCTTGAGGAATCGTAATCAAGTATATTGATTTCTTCCGTGCAGTGTTTATCAAGAAATGTCAACTGGCTTTCTGTATAGCGCTGTAATTCATCACGCAGGAGCCTGTGCTGAAACATACAGCTGTGCAGATATAGCTTTTGTGGATTCATGATAATAGAAATATTTGCGATTGCAATGCCCAGATAACGAACTGCCTCCTGCAGAATGCGGGTGACCGTCTCATCCCCCAGGCTGTATGCGGTAAGCACTGTATCCAGTGTAATATCGTCCGCGCAGGAGGCCAGGCCATGCAGAAGGGAGTGAGGAGCGGCATCGTAAAGGATACGTATCTTCTGCATAATCCAGCTTTCGCTGGCATACGTCTGCAGACAGCCGTTTTTACCGCATTCACAGCGCGGACCTTCCGGATTGGAGATGGTGTGTCCGATTTCTCCAGATATATAGCTTCCCTGGGCCAGCTGTCCGGAAGTAAAGCTGGCACAAAAAATACCTACGCCGACATGTATGAATACAAAATTTTCAGGACAGGTTTTGTAATTAAACAGGTATTTTTGATATGCCATGGAGCGGACGTTATTTTCAGCAGCGACTTTCATGCACAGGGATTCCGCCAGGGCATGAGCATTAAAATTGGTCCAGTTGGAAGAAAGGGTAACCATATGGCCGTCCTGAGGATCGAGATGGCCAGGCAGAGCTATGCCGACACCGATTACCTGCTCTTTGGGAACCCCACTGTCATTGATCAGCTTCTGAACACCCTGTTCGATGGCAGTATTGACATTGTAAATCTGTTGATGGTTTGGAACGTAGCTGATCTGTTCCAGAATCGCTCCGGACAGATCGGTGAGGCAGAAACGAAAATGGCCCATTCCTACTTCAACCCCGGCGCTGTACCGGGCTTCCGCCCGGATCCCCAGCAGGGAACGCTTCCGGCCGGAGGTTTTACAGTCATTTTCCGCAGTTTTTTCTAAATCATTTATGATATTGTCTTCTATCAGTGATGAGATGACGGTCGTCACCATGGCAGGTGACAGGCCCAGTTGTTTTGCAATCTCAGAACGGGAAACTGGCTGATTGCGGAAAATATACCGCAAGATACGGCTGGAAGTGGTGAAACGGTCAAAGCCTTCCCCTGTTTCAATATACATAATGAAATCCTTTCTATCGATCAATATCTAAATCAAATCCGGTATATTTTGTTCCGACCTCCAGTACGCGGTAGACGTCAAGATAAGGCTGAAATTCCGTTTCATGGTACCGAATAAATTTCATAAAGGAATCCCATGCCCCGGGAACATCTGCCGCACAGCCTGCGGCCAGAGCTGCTAACGCTTTTGTAATCAGTATACAATATTCTGCATGGTAGTCAAGCAAAGTAAAAAATATTTTCTGAAAAGGGGTTGGAGGGTTAATGCACTGTCTGATATATTGGTATGATTCTTCCACATATCTCTGGACCTCCTTATAATGGGCGGCCTGTTCCGAATTAATACGCGGGCCAATGCCATTGAAATAATCGGAGGAGGACAGAGAAGAGAGCCGTTTAAGATACTCTTTTATTGTGCGCCAGCCGCTGCCGTATATCACAGAATAATACTCCTCCTCAAGTTTCTCAAAGGAAAGACTGCTGTTCCACAGAGTGCGGCCCATTACGTAATTGGGAAATGCATTTGGAAAAGCGGCGCGCAGTTCCTGGCAGCTCATGTATCCGTTGAGACCAAGCGAGGGCAGCTCCTTGATATCAGAGGAGATAACCCTGGCGATCGTATGATATCCGAGATCGCCGTAATGGGCTCGGCCCAGAGGATAATCGTAAACGAACGAATCTATATCATAGTGTTCCTTCCACGCCTCCAGAAAAGCCAGATTTTCTTCCAGGGTGTGAGGAAGCGCAATCTGATTTCTCCGGTAAGGCATAAGGTGGGGAATTGGCCCGCGGCAGGAATAGGAGCGGTTAAATGTACGACTGATGGGGGCAAACATCAGTGTAAAACGTTCCGGATGCACGAGCGCCTGGCGGATCGGGGGCCAAAGCAGCTCCTGGTACAGCAGCAGGACGATGTGCGTGGTGACGCCCGACTGTTCCAGCGTATGGTCAATCTCATTTAACAGGCTGATGTACTGGTCTGATAAAGAGGTACTCCGGCAGCTTCTGCATTCGCATACGTTGTTGTACTCGTCGGCCAGCCAGACATGGATATAATCGACTTCCGGATGGCTTAGGGCATAGTCTGCCACTGTTTTTATAAATGCGTCTCTTGCTTTGGGATTGGAGTAACAGAGATTCGTGTTGGAGGGGATACCCTCCCAGAACTCTCTGCTTCCGTTTACCAGGGCGAGCATGGGCTTCTGCTCTTTTGCAGGGGCCGTTACTGCAGGCGCGCACGCGTAGGGAACTCCCATGGCTTTTGAGGTCCAGCCATGCCCGACACGGTGGTGTAAGAGGCCCCGGACTGCCATGGCCTTATCAATTTTCCGGTACATATGTTCCAGTTCTTCCCTGCCTGGGATCTCTTCCGAAAGCAGTGGATTATATTTGTGGGAGTACCAGTTCTTCAAGAATACTTCAGGTTCGAAGTGCTGTACGAAAAAGGAGTTGCAGCCCAGCTTGGGGAGCCAGTCGATAAAGTCGAGAATGTTCTCAATACTGTCGGCCCCTTCGATGCAGACGCCCCTGTGCCGGAAGGAAGCGGCTTCACATAAGCGGATATTCAACTGGTCCAGACGGATGGCCGGTATGTACTCACATTCCTTGCCGGGCATGGGAAAACGGCAGCCTGTTTCAGACAGCAGCCGGTAAACGCCTAATAATATGGAACGGGGGTTGGAGCCGGATATTTGAATCAACTGAGGCGATGCAAGAATCTGAAATTGATCATCCAGATCATTCGCTTCCGGAACTGCAAGACCTGGAATGGGCATTCCATAAGCAAATTCAACCGGAATGCTGCACTCTGTAATTTCTTCCCTTAATAACCGGCAGAGATAGCCGGTAAGTTCCTTTTGGGCGTAGTCTACGACCTGGTTTTCAGTAACACGGATAAAATTCAAATGAATCATAAGTCCTCCTTAGATGCTGAGACAGCAATAGTTGATTAAATATTTAAAATTTAAAATATTATAGCAATATAATGATGAATAAATTTAATTATTAAAATAAATATATGCATATTATAAGATGAGAAACTCGGGAAGTAAATCGTCTGATTAGACATAATGCATAGAAAAAGTTTGTTTAAAACGCTGAAAAAGAGAAAAAGTGTTGACCTTTATAGCGGAAAGCAGTATATTGAACTTATAAAACACAGAAAATAATTATTTTAGTTATTGAAAATAAGGAGGACAAAAAATGCACAAAAAACGAAAATTACGCCAATACATCTGGTGCTGGATTTTCATACTGCCTACCACTCTGTTTTATATAGGGTTTCAGGGCTGGCCGATACTTTCCAGTATTTATTATTCCGCCTTGAACTGGTCTGGAATCAGTTCGGATAAGTCGTTTGTAGGATTGTCTAATTTTAAGGAGCTGCTGTCAGATCACTGGTTTTGGAATGCATTTGCAAACAGCTTTAAATATATGCTGTATTCTGTACCGCTGTTAATTGTGTTATCACTGTTTCTTGCGGTTCTTTTAAATGAGAAGACTCTTAAGATGAGAGAGGTCTACCGCACTCTGTTTTTTCTGCCGGTTATCACAACTGCTTCCATAGTAGGTATTATCATGCTGTTTATCTGGAGTCCTACAGGGGCGATCAACGGTTTGATGCAGTTATTCGGCGCAAAGAGGACGGTCAATTTTTTAGGGCAGGCCAGTCTGGCCCTGCCGACAGTAGCAGTTATCGGTGTCTGGAAGGATGTGGGGATCTATATGATTTACTGGCTCGCTGCTCTTCAAAGCGTTCCTCAGGATGTGGTCGAGGCTGCGAAAATTGACGGTGCGGGAAAATGGGAGGAATTCCGGTATATCACGGTTCCGATTATTCTGCCGATCGGGGGAGTCATTATCCTGCTGGCGACGATTAATTCTCTGAAGGTATTTGATATTGTGCAGACAATGACCGGCGGAGGCCCGTTTTTCGCTACGGATGTGATGGGGACCTTCGTATACCGGACGGCATATGCAAGTTCCGTGGGAATGCCGCGTCTTGGATACGCCAGTGCGGCCGCCATGCTGTTTGGTCTCTGCGTGATTCTGATCGGATTTATCCTGAATACATTAAAGAACCTGATCAGCCGGAAACGTGTGGACTGAAGGAAGGAGAATGACAAAAATGAACACAAAAATAAAACATATAGCAGGCAGAGGCGGCCTGTATACAGTCCTCAGTATTTTTGCATTTGTCTGGGTCTACCCGTTTATCTGGATGATTACAGCGTCGTTTAAGACTCAGGATGAGTTTTGGGGCAGCGGCCTTAATATTTTTCCTCAGCATCCAACTCTGGATAATTTTATCCGTTCGTGGAATAACGCCAATTTCAGCCAGTATTTTTCCAATACAATTGTCGTTACGGTATGCTCGGTTGTTATTGTGCTGCTGTGCACGTCGGCGGCAGGTTACGCCCTGGGGCGCTACGGTTTTCCGGGAAAAAAGCTGATCCTTGGCATATTCATGGCCAGCATTACGGTTCCACTGACCTTTACGATTATTCCAATTTACGAATTGTTAAATGGTTTACATATGACAAACAGCCTGCTCGGCCTGATTATTGCTGAATGTGGAGGAAGCCATATTCTGTTTCTGATGTTGTTTTCCAGCTTCTACACCTCGATTCCCAATGAAATGGAGGAGGCGGCTATTGTAGATGGTTGCGGCTTTCTGCAGACGTATTTTAAAATTATGTTTCCCCTGGGTAAACCGGTAATTGTCACCGTGGTGATTATGCAGTTTATATGGACGTGGAACAGTTTCCTGCTTCCGCTGGTGCTGACACTGAGTAAGCCTGAGCTGAGAACCCTGGCGGTGGGGCTGTATGCACTGAAAGGCGAGCATGTCGTGGACTGGACCGGCATTGCGGCGGGCGCCAGTATCGCAGTTGTGCCCGTTATTATCCTGTTTATTTGTCTGCAGAAATATTTTGTCGATGGTATTGCCGGCGCCGTAAAAAGCTGAGCATAAAAATATAGGAGGTTACTATGAAAAAGAAAGAATTATTGAGTATCAGTCTGGCACTGGTTATGGCGGCCGGATTAACAGCGTGTGGGACGAATAGCACATCGGAGACACAAAAAGCACCGGAGGCCGGCGCTGAAAGCACAATGTCTGCCGAAGCAGAAGTGAAAGCAGAAGAAGGAGAGAGTATCGTACTCCGCATCATGGACAGCAGCGACAGCACACAGGAACGGCGTAAAGTATTTAACGAAGAGTTTATGAAACGCCATCCTGAGATTAAGGTTGAATATACGATGATGTCCGGTGATCAGATGACGCAGACGTTAACGACAGCCATTAAGTCGGGAGATGCTCCTGACCTGTTTGCACTTCCAAGCGGGGTGAAGCTGAGTACTGCCATATCAGAAGGCTGGTATCAGTCCATGTCTCCTTATCTGACACAGGAATTTATCGATTCTTTTGAAACCGGTTCCCTGAATGAGGGGGTTACTACGTTTGACGGAGAGATTTATGCACTTCCGGAAGCTGCCAACATTGTGAATTCCCTTATGTTTTACAATAAAGATATTCTTGGGCAGGCAGGGCTGGACCCGGAGAATCCTCCGAAAACCTGGTCTGAGTTTACCGATGCCTGCAAAGCCATTACAGAAACAGGAGGCGGCCAGTATTATGGCCTGATCGAAAGCGGCGCGGCGGCAGTCAGGACGGAGATTGAACTCAGATCCTTTGCCAATCTGGCAGGAGCAAAGAGCAACTACTATGGCGTAATAAGTATAGTGGATGGAAAAAATCCTTTTGCAAGTGAGGGGATGAAAAAGGCGCTGAATTTGTATGCGGATTTGACGAAGGAAGGATCGATTCACCCGGATTCCATCAATTTGGATGCTCCTTCCGCCCGGGCGATGTTTGCACAGGGAAAAGCAGGCTTTCTGATTCAGGGGTCCTGGTGCATTCCTACCTGGCGTGAAGAAAATCCTAATCTTAATTTTGGCGTTATGGCGCTTCCCGTTCCGGATGAGGGGGCGAAAGGCGGCAACCCTTATATCGGTGCCCAGCCATGGATGGGTATCTCTGCGAAATGCCAGCATCCGGAGGCGGCCGCTCTATACCTGACTGAGTTGTTTGGAAAAGACTATCAGAGCCTGGTGGTATCGGACGGAGGCTTTGTATCGTGTATAAAGGGCGTAAATGAAGAAGCTATGACGGATACTGCTATGCTGGAATATTATAATCTGGCGAAAACCAGCGGAAAACTGTGTCCGGATCCTCTGGCGCTTAATCCGGAGACTGCGGAGGTCTATGCCAAGGTGAAGGAGGTTACGCCGAATCTGGGCCAGATCATGCAGGGGGTAATGGCAGGCTCTATCAAAGATACGGACGCGGAACTGGACCGCTTTTCGGATGCTGTCGAGAAGGAGTGGGAAAGTGCCATGAATGAAGCTGGAGTGGATAAAAGTAAATTCCAGTTTGACGACTGGGATCCGATGAAGGATTATGATTACTCGAAGTGAGGTATTGTATAAGAAGCGGTTCTGCGTACTGCTTTTTCGGCCGCTGTTTTGCAGAGATTGGAGGGACTATGAAAAACCGTGTGATAAGAAGGTTACTGGGAAGTCTGTTTGCATGTATGATGGTATGTTCACTTGCCGTATTTCCGGCTGCTGCAGCCGTCTCTTCCGGTGCGGAGGAGGCTGATGAGTGGCGTTTGGTATTTAATGATGAGTTTGACGGTGATGCTGTTAATACACAGGTTTGGAACCGTTTCCCGGCGGCAATTGACAATGAGGACTACTTTTTTTACGGGAGCACTTCAGAAACAGTCGTTTGTCCTGAAAATGTCTATGTAAAGGACGGCAGTCTTCATATACTGGCAGAGAATAACCCCATTGATCTGGGCGATGGTGTAGAACATAAGTACCGCACCGGAATTCTCCAGTCAAGGAATAAAACAGAACTGAGCTACGGGCTGTTTGAGGCAAGAATTAAGATGCCTGATCTTCCTGGCAGCAATCCTGCATTTTGGCTCATGCCCCATAAGTATGAGGATGGATTCTCTTTTATAGGTCTTGAAAATTCAAAAGGGGAAGAGGGATACGGTGCCGAAGTGGATATCCTGGAGCATATATACACAGATGGAAATGCCTATCAGTCCACGGTGCATTGGGGGGGATATGGAGACGGGCATAAAAGCTGGACAGCTGTTCCCAAGCCGGTAATGGAAGGAGATCCTTATGACTGGCATGTATTTGCAGTAGAATGGTCGCCATCTTCCCTGAAATTTATGGTTGACGGAGCTGTGACGGCTGTTTATTCCGGAATCGCAGTACCGCAGGGGCCGGAATTCCTTATTCTCAGTCTTGGTATGGGCGGAAGCTGGATAGGAACTCCGGATGAATCAAGGCTGCCCGCGGAGATGCTGGTAGATTACGTCCGGGTCTATCAAACAATCAGGTGATTATTATAAAATAGTTAATAAGAACAGTGGTCTGGTTTTGGATATTAAGGGCCGTCTGACCACGGATCAGGCTCCAATTATCCAGTGGAACGATACGGGGCATGATAATCAGCAGTGGATCTTCACAGCTGTAGATTGAACGGTGGGACAGGCGCAGGAAAAGAACAAAGATTCTTACCTGCGCCTGCGTTTTTTATCTTCAATGTTATAGTGCTGTGCTGAGAAACGGATAGCGTGCCGGAGGAACAGCTGCTTATGAAGAGGGATATAGTCCGAATTCCATTTGACATTTGTCCGAAAAGTTTTTACAATGAAGGTTATTAACGGAAAGCAGCGATGATGTGAGGGGGAGGAAACTATGCAGGAAATTTACCACAATATATTTCAGGAGACGATTTCCTATTCTGACCGTCACATGAGTCCCCGCAATCTCTATCTGATCCGGCAGCCCGGGCGCAGCCTGATGGTGGATACCTCCTTCCGGTTTGAGCGGGACTGGGAGATTCTGAGCGGTATGGTAGAGGCGCTTGGAGTGTCCTATAAGGATTTAGACGTGTTTATTACCCACGACCATCCGGACCATACGGGGCTTGTGCCGGCTTTGCAGGAGCTGGGGGCAAGTGTGTTGATGAATCCGGAGGAGACCAGGAAGCGGGCAGACCTGCTTCACTGCTATCTGGCGGATGAAGAGTCGCGCGTACAGAATTTGCGGACTGTGGGTGTGACGGAAAAGGATACGCCGGAGGTCTATCAGGCTATTATGGAATATACCGGCCGCGCTTATGCGGAACGGGGAAAGGCCCAGGATTTCAGCTTTATCCCGACCTGCCCCGGTGAGACCCTGGGCTATGGGGAGTATGGATTCGATGTCGTTTCTTTAAAGGGTCATACGTTCGGACAGTGCGGACTCTATGAGAAGACACGCGGATTGCTGTTTTGCGGGGATCAGATTATGACTACCATTGTGCCGATCGTGGGCAGCCAGCAGAAGGATCTGGGACTTTTAAAATGCTATATGGAATCTCTCGGCGATATGAAGCACCGATATGCGGACTGTCGGATTCTGCCCTGCCATTACGGTCCCATAGAGGATGTGGAAAAGGAAGCCAACCGGATTATTCTCGGCTATCTGGATAAATGCGAAATCATGAAGAGGATACTGGAAGAGGATAGGGGATTTATGACCACCCGGGATGTCGGCGTTCGAGCATACGGAAGAAGCCAGGGACCGCCTGATTACCGCCATTTCGTCTCCTGTACCCAGATTTGGGCGAAGACTTTTTCCTGTTTGGAATTTATGTATGGGGAAGGGCTTGTGGAGAGAAACGAGCGGGAGGGAATTATTTACTGGAAATCCTAGCTATGGAAAAATTTAAAAAACCAGTTGACAAAACTGATTCTATCGTATATACTTAATACCGTTGCGAAAGCAATATGCGCCGATAGCTCAGCTGGATAGAGCGTCTGGCTACGGACCAGAAGGCCGCGTGTTCGAATCATGTTCGGCGCATTAAAATAGGGTTCCAAATAGAAAAGACATCCGATTGTGGATGTCTTTTCTATTTTTGATTAACATTCTAGCTTATTTCAATTCGTCTTTACTGCAAATGCCCATCAATCCCTATAGTAAATACGTTACAGGGGATATCTTTCCCACTGTTTTCCAGCGCGCGTTCCACTGCAAATTGAATTCCGCCGCAGCAGGGAACTTCCATACGGGTTACCGTTATGGAGCGGATGTCATTTTCACGCAGGATTTCCGTCAGTTTCTCGGAATAATCCGTGCTGTCTAATTTCGGACATCCGATCAGAGTGATGTGGTCCCGGATAAAATCGTGGTGGAAATTACCATAGGAGAAAGCGGTGCAGTCCGCTGCGATCAACAGGTCGGCATTGGCGAAATAGGGGGCGTGGATGGGCGCCAGTTTAATCTGGACCGGCCACTGGGACAGGCAGCTTGGAACGTCTTCCGGTCCGGCCTGGTTCCGGGCCTGCTTGGCCTGCTGTACAGCGGAGTGATCGTAGGCAGGCGCTTCGCGCTCTACAAAGGAGATGGCCCCTGCGGGACAGGCGGGCAGGCAGTCTCCCAGACCGTCACAGTAATCCTCTCTCGTTAAAACTGCTTTTCCGTCTATCATCTGAATGGCTCCCTCGTGGCAGGCTTCGGCACACAGTCCGCAGCCGGTACAGGCGTCTGTATCAATGTGAATGATTTTTCTTATCATGTTTTTTCCTCCTTGACTCGATAGCTGTATCATACTATACTAAAAAATAAATGTATGTTGTTTTTGCAACGAAATTGAAAATAAATCGAAATGGCGGAGTACGATGGTTTCATTATTTGACGGGATTGAAAATGGGGAACTGGAACAGCTGCTTCCGTGTCTTGGCGGAAGAAGAGTTTTATTTGATGAAGGAGAGTACATCTTAATGGCGGGCGACCGGGCGGATCAGGTAGGTATGGTTCTGTCCGGCAGCGTGCTGGTATTTTCCGACGACTTCTGGGGCAACCGGACCATACTGGCCCATGTGGAGCGGGGAGGTCTGTTCGGCGAGGCGTTTTCCTTTGCGCGCGTGGAGTGTCTGCCGGTCAGTGTGACCGCCGCGGAGAAGACGGAGGTGCTCTTTATCAACTGTGAGAGAATTATAACCGTCTGTCCGTCCGCATGTGAGTTTCATAACCGTCTGGTCCGCAATATGCTTAAAATCCTGGCGGAAAAGAATATGACGCTGACGCAGAAGATCGGCCATATGGGAAAACGCACAACCAGGGAGAAGATTCTTTCTTATTTGTCGGAGCAGGCAAAGAAGGCGGGAGGGGAGTCCTTTACTATTCCGTTAAACCGTCAGGAGATGGCTGATTATCTGGCCGTGGACAGGAGCGCCATGTCGAAGGAGCTGGGGCGGCTGAAGGAGGAAGGACAGATAGCCTTCCATAAAAATCAGTTTCAGCTGCTGAAAGCGGAGCTGCGGTAGTCAAAAAACGTGGCAGGCAGCGGGGCAGCCAATTTTTAAAGCCGTGAACGGCAGAGCAGACTGGACAACCGAAGCCAGAGGGACTGCAAACCGGCCAGCTGAGGCCAAAGGAGCCGCAAACCGGCCAGCCGAGGCCGGAGGGGCTGCAAACCGTAATAAAATGACGTAACAGTTCAGACGGCGGGAAAAATGGTGCAAAAACGGACGTTGAGCTGGCTCATAAGGCCGTCTTTGCACCATTTTTTACATCGGATGAATATCCGATGCTTCTTGACCGGATTTTTCGGTCAAGAAGATGAGCCGTCTGAACTGTTATAAAATTACCGAAACAGAGGGAAATAGCGCTTGCTTTTTTTGTGAAATTTATTATACTTATACATAAGATTATATTTCATAAAGAATACGGATCAGTCGCAAAATCAGGTGCAATGAGGTAGCTGTAGGTGGTAGGTGCAGTGCCTCTTTTTTTCTATATGAAAATTCGACAGGCGTAGAGAGGGGACTTATGCGGTTGACAGGCAGTCTGGAAGAGGAAGTGACCGAGAAGATCAGGAGACTTCCGGGAAAAACGGGATTTTATTATGAAAACCTTGTGACCGGTGAGCGGGCGGCGCATCACGAGGACGAACGGATGATGGCCGCCAGCGTTATCAAGCTGTTTGTGATGACAGAAGCATTTGTGAGGTTCGAGGAGGGGACTCTGAGTTCCGACAGGATCATCCGCATGAAGCGGGAGGACTGTGTGCCGTCCTGCGGGGCACTTACGTATCTCCATGACGGAATCGAAGTGACGGTTCTCGATCTCGTGACGCTGATGATTATTTTCAGCGATAATACGGCGACGAATGTACTCATCGATCTTCTTGGAATCGAGGAGATTAACCGCACGATCAGGCGGATGGGATACCGCGATACGGTGCTCCAGCGGAAGATGTACGATACGGAGAAATCAAAGCAGGGAATCCAGAATTACATAACGGCAGCGGAGACGGGCCGTCTGCTGCGTGAGATGTATCAGGGCAGACTGGTGAGCCGGCAGGCCAGTGAAAAGATGATTTCTATTTTAAAGAACCAGCAGCTGTGCAGCAAGATTCCGTTTTATCTGCAGGCACTGCCGGAGGAACCGGAAATCGCCCACAAGACAGGGGAAGACTGCGGAATTACACATGATGTTGGAATTGTATATGCAAAACAGCCATTTATCGTGTGCTACTGCGGAAACGATACCGATACGCCGGCATATGAGCGCGTGATGGCGGAGACTTCCCTGTGGCTGTACCATAGAAATTCGGAGGTTAGAGTATGAGAATTGCGAAGATAGAGACAGCGGAAGTGAATATTCCGCTTGTAACGCCGTTTAAGACGGCTTTGCGGACCGTGAACAGTGTGAATGATATTGTGGTCAGGGTTACCGCGGATGACGGCAGAACGGGCTTTGGAGAGGCCCCTCCCACTGCTGTGATTACCGGGGATACGAAAGGCTCCATCCGGTGTGCCATCGAGGAGTTTATTGCTCCGAATCTGATCGGTATGGAGATCGATAACCTGGACGGCATGATGAAGAAGCTTCACGGCTGTATGGTGAAGAATACATCGGCCAAGGCGGCGGTGGATATGGCGCTCTATGATCTGTATGCGCAGTCCTGCAGGAAGCCTTTGTACCGGATTCTGGGAGGCAGCAGGACAGAAGTGGAGACAGATCTGACCATCAGCGTCAACGGTGTGGACGAGATGGTGGAGGACAGCATAAAGGCGGTTAAACAGGGCTTTCGAATCCTGAAAATCAAGGTGGGAAAAGAAGGCGTAAAAGATATCCGGAGAATCCGGGAGATCCGGGCGGCTGTGGGGCCGGAGATCCGGCTGCGCATCGACGCCAACCAGGGCTGGACGGCCAAAGAGGCCGTTCGCATCATCAGGGCCATGGAGGATTCGGGAATTGAGATGGATTTAGTGGAACAGCCGGTGAATGCTCATGATTTTGACGGGATGAAGTTTGTGACGGCCAATGTGGCCACACCTGTCCTGGCGGATGAAAGCGTGTTTTCTCCGGAGGATGCGGTTCGGATTATCCAGAACCGGGCGGCGGATCTCATTAACATTAAGCTGATGAAGACCGGCGGGATCTATGAGGCGCTGAAGATCTGTGCCATTGCGGAAAGCTACGGAGTGGAGTGCATGATCGGGTGTATGCTGGAGAGCAAGATCGCGGTCAGCGCGGCGGCTCATCTGGCGGCGGGTAAGGGGATTATTACCCGTGCGGATTTGGACGGTCCATCCCTCTGTTCCACCGATCCGTATACAGGGGGACCGGTTTATGAGGGCGCGGTCATCCGAATGAATGACAATGACGGGATCGGGATTACCAGAGTTCCCGCATTTGAGCCGTAACTGGCGTAATCGTATGGAAACTAATCCCGCAAGGGTTAGAATATTAGGAACATGGAGGAAAACTTATGAAGAAAAGAAGATTGACTGCGGCACTGCTCTGTGCTGTTCTTGCTGCTTCGACCGTGCTCAGCGGATGCGGCGGTAAAAAGACGACGGAAGGCGGCTCTGCGGCTGCTGGAACGGAGGCTGGGAAAAACGAGGCCGGTAAAGGCGAAGACGGGGGAAAACCCGTCGTGTACACAGAGCTGTATTCGGGGGAAGTTACAACATTAAACTATCTGGTTTCTGCGTCAGAAGCGGATTTTAAAACAGCAGCATATTGTATCGATACGCTGATTGAGTACGACAGTGAAGGCAAGATCCGTCCGGGACAGGCGACGGAATGGGAATATGACGAGGCGTCCAAGACGTGGACCTTTCATTTAAGAGAAGCCAAATGGGTGGATAACACAGGCGCGCCGGTAGCCGACGTGACGGCACAGGACTTTGTCGACGCCATCAAATACCAGCTGACACCGGAATACGAGAGCGGAATTGTGCAGAATCTGTTCGGTGTGATAGCAAATGCCAAAGCCTATTACAATGGCCTTGTATATAACGGCGGAGCCGATGAGGACGGTGTGGTATGGAATGCTGTCGATTTCTCCGAGGTGGGAGTAAAGGCAGTGGATGACCATACGCTTACCTATACGCTGGAGACGGAAGTGCCGTATTTCCTGTCTTCTCTGGCTTATATCGTCTATATGCCGGCTTATGGACCTCAGCTGGAGGAACTGGGCAAGACGTTTGCAACGGCCGCAGATAAGATGTACTACAATGGTTCTTACTATATGTCGGAATTTTCTCCTCAGGAGCGCCGGATCTATAAAAAGAATACATTAAACTATGATGCGGACATCGTCTATATCGATGAAATACAGAAGATTTACAATGCGGAATCGACTACGATCGGACCGGAGATGATCAAGCGCGGTGAGATCGATTACGCGGAAATCACAGCCGATATTCTGGACGACTGGATGAGCAACGAGGATACAAAGAATCTGATCAGCCGTGAGAGGCCGAGAAACAGCTACTCCTATTTCTATTGCTTCAACTTTGATCCACAGTTCGATGCAGAGTATGAGCCGGATAACTGGAGAAAGGCTGTGAATAATGAGAACTTCCGGAAGGCCCTCTCTTCCGCTCTGAATAAGACCAAGGAAGTCGCTGTGCTGGAGCCGAACGTTCCGGAAGATTACGTGATCAATACCATCACTCCGGCGAAGTTTACCTTCAATGCGGATGGAACCGATTTTACAGAGATCGGCGATATGGCGGCTCTGGGAGATACCTTTAATGAGGCGAAGGCCGTGGAGTACCGTGATCTGGCAAAGAGTGAGCTGGCGGCCGAAGGCGTGACCTTCCCGGTGAAGGTGCTGCTGCCGTACAATCCTACCGAGGTCAACTGGGATAAGGAGTGTCAGGTTGTGGAACAGCAGATGGAATCGCTGCTGGGAACTGATTTCATCGATATTATCGTGCAGACAGGTCCAACCGACGGATTCCTGACTGAGATCCGCCGTAACGGAAAGTACGCAATGTTAAAGTGTAACTGGGGCGCCGATTACGCGGACCCGGAGACATGGACCGATCCATTCTACCAGGCGAAAGGCGAGAGCGGCTACGATCTGGGCTACAAGTATGCAAACCTTGCGAAAGCCATTGAGGATGGAACCCCTTCTGCCGACGCTGTATTAGAGTATTTTACAACGATTGAGGAAGCCAAGGACATCAAGGTGGATATCAACGCCCGCTATGAGGCATTTGCCAAAGCGGAGGCCACTCTGATTAATCATGCGCTTGTCGTGCCTTTCAGCATCAGCGTAAGCAAATATCTTGCGACGAAGCTCAATGTGTTTGAAGGCCAGTATGCGCCGTTTGGTGTGTCCAACTTAAAGTATAAGGGCCAGCATCTGCAGGATCATTATATCTCTATGGAAGAGTTTGAGGCGAATAAAGAGAAAGCAGGCCAGTAGAGCGGAGGGCGGATGCTTACCGGAACATTTACTTCGGTAAGTATCCGCATCACTGCGGAAATAAGTAAAAATGTTCTCGGAAATAGATGTAATTTACGAAATTGCCGATGACATCTGCTTCCGAGAGTGTTTTTATAAAAGAAATTACAAAGGAGTTATGTTGCTGATGCTAAAATATCTAGGTAAAAGAATTGCGCGATCGTTTCTTACTCTAATCATTATTCTGACTGTCGTTTTCTGCCTGCTTCGTCTGATGCCCATTGAAGGCTATTTCACCAATTTCGATAAGCTGACTCCGCAGCAGATCCAGGTAAGCTTACAGGAGATGGGACTTACGGATCCGCTTCCGGTTCAGGTGGTACGCTTCTTTAACGATCTGGTGCACGGAGATTTGGGGGTATCCAGAATTTACCGGGCAAATGTGCCGGTAGCGGAGATTCTGGCCGATAAGGTTCCGGTGTCCATTAAGCTGGGCGTCCTGTCCATGATTGTTTCGCTGTTTGTCGGGCTTCCCATGGGAGCACTGATGGCGCGGTACAAGTACAGATGGTTTGACAAGCTGGGGACGTTATTTATCGTCTGTATCCAGGCGGTTCCTGCGGCGGTCTACTTCCTTTATATCCAGCTGTACGGAACGCAGGCGCTGGGAGTCGGTCTGCTGTTTCAAATCGATGATCCGAAGTACTGGATTCTTCCGGTTGTCTCCATGTCTTTAAATAATATCGCATTTTACGGCATGTGGCTGAGGCGCTACATGGTGGATGAGAGCAATAAGGACTATGTGAAGCTGGCCAGGGCAAAGGGCATGTCCGAGGGCGGCGTCATGTTCAAGCATATTTTCCGAAACGCCTTTGTTCCGCTGGCCCAGTACATACCGACCGCATTTTTGAATACGGTCATCGGCTCCATCTATATCGAATCCTTATACAGCATTCCGGGAATGGGCGGCCTGCTCGTCACGGTGATTAAGAAACACGACAATACCATGGTTCAGGGAATCGTGCTCCTCTATGCCTGCGTCGGTGTTATGGGGCTGCTTTTCGGCGATATCCTGATGGTTCTGCTCGACCCGAGAATCAGCCTGAGCAAAAAGGGAGGTGACAGATGATGAAGCAGTTTTCTTACCGCCATACGAAAGAGGCAGAGCTGATGGACAGCATGGAACAGGCGTCAAAGGGCGCCCCACAGACCGATGAGGAGCTGTTCTCCTTCGCTGGATTTAACGAAGCGGAAGTGGAGCGGACCGGCTACAGCAACTATTCCTACTGGAGCAGCACGTTCCGGGCTTTCTTAAAGAATAAGGGGGCGGTTGTTCTTCTCGTTCTCCTGCTCCTTCTTCTGGCCTTTACCTTCATTCAGCCGCATCTTCCGGGTCAGTATGATCCAAACACGATCGTTAATGATGAAGCGGGGATGCAGTATCGCAATATTCCGCCCGGAGACCAGTTTATTCTGGGAACAAACTCCATTGGCCAGGATCTGTGGGCCAGAATCTGGGCGGGAACCAGAACCTCCCTGCTGATTGGCTTATCTGTGGCACTGGCGGAAGCTTTGATTGGCATCACGGTCGGCGTCATCTGGGGTTACGTGCGGAAGGCTGATTTTATACTGACTGAGATTTATAATATTATAGACAACATACCGAATACGATCGTCCTGATTCTGATTTCCTATATCTTGAAGCCGGGGGTGAAGACACTGATCTTCGCCATGTGCCTTACGGGATGGATTCAGATGGCGCGTTTCATCAGAAACCAGATTCTGATTATCCGTGACAGGGATTACAATGTGGCCAGCCGCTGTCTCGGCACGCCGACGGCGAAGATTATCATAAAAAACCTGCTTCCTTATCTGGTGTCGGTTATCATGCTGCGTATGGCGCTGACGATTCCGTCCGCCATTGGAAATGAGGTTTTTATCACATATATCGGTTTGGGGCTTCCGGTCAACATTCCAAGCCTTGGCAACTTAATCAATGAGGGCCGCGCCCTCATCACCAGCCCGGCGCTCCGTTACCAGCTCATATATCCGACCATCATTCTTTCGTTCGTCACTATTTCATTCTATATTATCGGCAACGCGTTTTCCGACGCGGCTGACCCGAAGAACCATGTGTAGAAGACAGGACAGAATTGCATAAGCCTTGCTGTAAGCAGTGCCTGATATACGCGCCAGGTGTGCGTCTGCGAAGCGACGGCGTAGTGGGCTACGGTTAGCTTCGCAGACGTGCACCTGGTGTGGATAGCGGGTGCTGGTTGCAGTAAGACTTGTGCAATTCTGTCCTGAGACAGAACGGATCAATCAGAAGGAGAAAAGGAATGCCAGAGAAGATACTGACGGTAGAAGATTTAGAGATTAAATTTGAACTGAGAGGAAAGACTCTGCATGCAATCAGAGGAATTTCCATGGAATTACATAGAGGAGAGATCCTGGCCATCGTGGGCGAGTCGGGAAGCGGAAAATCCGTGTTTACCAAGTCCTTCATGGGACTTCTGGACCAGAACGGCCATGTGACGGCGGGGAAGGCCACGTATTACGGTGCGGACAACAAAGAGCCGGTGGAACTGACTTCCTTAAAGAAGGAAAAGGAATGGCTGAAGATCCGGGGCCATGAGATCGCCATGATTATGCAGGACCCCATGACCAGCTTAAGCCCGTTAAAGACGATCGGCGTGCAGATTATGGAGGCGGTGCTGCTTCATCAGAATGTGAACCGTGCCGAGGCGAAGGCCAGAACGCTGCAATACCTGGCGGATGTGGGAATCAGTGAGCCTGAGAAACGGTTCAGCCAGTATCCCCATGAGTTTTCCGGCGGCATGCGGCAGCGTGTGGTGATCGCCATCGCCATTGCCTGCAACCCGCAGATTTTAATCTGTGACGAGCCGACAACGGCGCTGGACGTGACGATCCAGGCACAGATACTCGATCTGATCAAGGAACTGCGCCACAAATACCATTTATCCGTCATCCTGATTACGCACGATCTGGGCGTGGTCGCCAATATCGCGGACCGCGTGGCTGTGATGTATGCGGGAGATATTATCGAGATCGGGACGGGCGAGGATATTTTCTACGATGCGAGGCATCCGTATACGTGGGCACTGCTCTCGTCGCTTCCGCAGGTGGGCGTGAAGGGAACGGATCTCTTCTCGATTCCGGGGACGCCGCCCAACTTATTTACGGAGATAAAGGGGGATGCGTTCGCGCCGAGAAATCCCCAGGCGCTAAAGATCGATTTTATCAAACAGCCTCCGTATTTCGATGTATCACCGACCCATAAGGCCAAGACCTGGCTGCTCGATAAACGGGCTCCAAAGGTGGAACCGCCTTCCGTGGTAGAAAAAATACGAAACGGAGGTCTGTTTTAATGGAGAGAGAAGTATTATTGGATGTAAAGGATTTAGACGTCACGTTCGGCGAGCGGAAGAAGCGGTATGAGGCGGTAAAGAAGGTCAATTTCAAGATCTACAAGGGAGAGACCTTCGGACTGGTAGGAGAATCCGGTTCCGGAAAAACGACCATCGGCCGGGCGATTATGAGAATTATCCCGTCGTCGGGCGGGGAGGTCATCTATAAAGGCGAGAAGATCAACGGCAGGATCACCGGAGAACTGGACCGGAAGGTAATGGGGGAGATCCAGATGATCTTTCAGGATCCCCAGGCTTCACTGAATGAGCGGGCCAAGGTGGATTACATCATCAGCGAAGGCCTGATGAACATCGAGAAAGGGATCGGCGAGAAGGAACGGAAGAAGCGGGTGGATCAGGCCCTCCTCGATGTGGGGCTGCTGCCGGAATTTGCCAGCCGTTTCCCTCACGAGTTTTCGGGCGGTCAGCGGCAGAGAATCGGTATTGCCAGGGCACTTATTATGAATCCGGAGTTTATCATCGCGGATGAACCGATCTCCGCGCTGGACGTGTCGGTTCGGGCGCAGGTGTTAAACCTTCTGGCGGATATGCAGAAGAAGCGCGGGATCACCTATCTGTTTATCGCACACGATCTGTCGGTTATGCGGTTTATCACCGACAGAATTGCGGTCATCAGAAAAGGGGAGATCGTGGAGATGGCGGAGACGGAGGAACTGATTACTCACGCTATTCATCCATATACAAGGGCGCTGCTGTCAGCGATCCCCATGCCGGATCCGCGGCATGAGAGGGAGAAGAAGCTTCTGGTCTATGACGCCTCCATGCATCACTATGAGACGGATCCGCCTTCCTGGCGGGAGGTAAGGCCGGAACATTATGTGCTGGCTAACAGCAGCGAGTATGAGGCGTATAAGAAGCGCTACCGGTAAACAGGCGCGGAGGGGATCTTCGCCGAAATCATAGAAAAGGACCATATGGAAAGAGGAAAGAGGAAAGAGGCAGCAGGAAGGCGGCGCTTTGGCGCTGCCTTTCCTGTGGTTCAGGGAATTCCAGGGAGTCCGGAACAGGAGATAGAACGATGCAGTATGGAATTGTGATACAGCCGGTTGCAACTATTTATGAGATTCCGGCGGAGACTAGAATTAAGGATGGAATGACGCTGTCTGCTATTGCGGATGAGGCGATGTATGGAACGGGGCTTGCGATTACCGGGGCGGAGGTCACCGGGGCAGAGATTACCGGGAGGGAGGCTGCCGGGCAGGGATTTCTGCCGGTGCGCACGTTTTACGGTTATACGGGCTATGTGCGGAAAGAAGCGGTGAGGCTTGTCTCTTTAGAGGAAATGATGGCGTGGGAGGAAGGCGGTCTTATGGTGACCACAGCTTTCTGCGTCGATGTAGTGTCTGTGCCAAAAGTACAGGGGGTAAGGCTTGTCAGCCTGTTCCGGGGCGCTCTGGTGAGTGTAATACCGTATGAATGCGGGATTGAAGGCTGGGGGAAGGTGAAGCTGGCAGACGGCCGTTTCGGATACATCAGGGAGCAGTTTCTGGAAAACAAGGAGTTTTCGCAGGCTGGATTGTGGACAGAGGTGCTTCCGCAGAAGAAAATTGTGGATAAAGATGCATTTCGCCGCGCTGTAGTGGAGACTGCCAAGACGTATCTGGGGATTCAGTACCGGTGGGGAGGCCGTTCCACCGCTGGGATCGACTGTTCCGGGCTGACCTCGGTAAGTTATATGATGAATGGAATCCTGACCTACCGGGATGCAAAAATCGTGGACGGGTATCCGGTCCGCGAGATCGCATCGGGTGAGAAAAAAATGGGAGATCTGCTGTATTTCCCAGGACACATCGCCATGTATATGGGGAATGGAAAGTATATTCATTCCACCGGAAAGGCGGGAAGCGGCGGAGTGGTGATCAACAGCCTGAATCCGGAGGATGCGGATTTCAGAGCAGATCTGGCAGAGAGCCTGTATGCGGTGGGAAGTATTTTCTGACAGAGGAACCATGCCGTTTCGGGAGCGGATAGGTTTCAGGAACGGATAGTTTTTGGGAGCGGATAGGTATTGGGGCGGATAAGCAGCACAGCACTGATTGTTACGGTGACTCGTGCGCAGAGCGTGCGAGTGATCGTTCGCGGCGCAGAGACGGAAGAGGAGAAAGAGAATGGATAAGAGACTGACAATAGAGAAACGGATTGAGGCGGAGCTCATGAGTTATGATGGGACGATGGGGATCTACGCCGACGATTTTCATGGAAATGTTATTGCCATCGGCGCGGAAGAGCCGTTTGAGACGGCCAGTACCATAAAGACGTATATTCTGGCGAGTCTGTTTGACCAGGTGGAAAAGGGAAAAGCCAGCTTAGAGGATATGGTGGAATTTAAGGAGAAACACACGGTCGACGGCAGCGGAGTCCTGTGTGCGCTGGAGCCGGGTGCAGTTCTCCGGGTGAAGGACGCGGCCACCCTGATGATTATTGTCAGCGACAATGTGGCGACGAACATGATGATCGACTATCTGGGGCTGGATACGATCAATGCGTGCATCCACGGCCTGGGATGCAGGGACACGGTGCTGCACAATCCGCTTCATTTTGAGCGGTATGATAAGCTGGGAACATCGACTCCCAGGGATTACGCCAGCATTTTTACGAGGCTGGCGGCGGGGACTTTGATAAGCCCTGAAGCGGACGCGAAGATGCTGGAGATTTTTAAGAAGCAGCATTACAACAGTATGATTACAAAGGATTTTCCGGCTGTTTACATGGACAGCGACAATACGGATGATGTGATGGTGAATGTGGCCTCCAAGAGCGGCAGTATGAACGCCTGCCGAAATGACGGCGGCATCATATACACCCCGTACGGTCCGTATGTGCTGGTGATGTTCAATAAGAAGTTCAGCGACGCCATGTATTATCCGGCGCATCCGGCGACGGTGTTCGGCGCCAGAGTCAGCCGGATGCTGTTTGATCAGTTCATCGCGCTGGAAGGCCGTTTTCATTTATAGAGAGTGTCTGAAAATTGCCTTTTGTCAGATGTTTGTCACACGCCCTGTGATTCAAATCCTGCATGGTGGCACAGGATGTCAAATATCTTTTTTTCCTGGTAGAAGAACTGGTAGCGTACCTGGCAGGCCGCGCTCTCTTTTATGGTGCGGCTCATGCTTCCGAAAGAGGGCGCGGCCAGAGACAGGGGCTGGTCCTTAATCAGGTTGACGTGAAGCATCAGGCCGCCCTGGCTGACCAGAAGCTCGCGGTCGGTGAATTCCAGGATTTTAAGCCCTTTGTAGGTGGCGAGGCGGTATTCCTTTCCGCGGAATAAAACCGAACCGACAGAACCGTTAAAATGCGTTCCGGCAAAGGGAATATCGGCTACGGAAAGCATGACGCAGCAGGGTGCTTTCGTCTTCCTGTCGGTCCAGGTACACTGTGTCCACACGTACCGGGAGGGAAAGGAACGGCCCCAGTCTTTTTCAATGTAGCCGAGACCGCCGTCAAAGCTCAGCTTTTTCCTGTTTAAGACCAGCTGGCCGGACAGGCGGTGGGAGAGACTTAAGACTCCGTGGCGGCACTGCATGAACGGAACGGCGCAGAAAGGCCCCATAATATCGTAGCTGGGCGGTGTAAATGGCCCATAGGAGAGGTGACCGGTCAGTGTCACCTCTTTTGTGGCAATATCCAGATGGATGCCCTGCTCTGAGAAGGTTGACGTGTCTAGGTTTACATAAAATAAACTGGAGGCCGCCTGAAACTGGTCGGCGGAGCAGGGGATCACCCACGACTCGGTATTGGTGATAATCTGGAGGGAGGCGGATGGCTTTCCCTGCCTGTCGATATGGTATGCCGGAATCAGGGCGAGTACGCCGTCCGGCGACTGATGTTTTAAGTACCAGCCTTCAAAGAAAGAGTGTTTTTTCTGATAGCCGTGAAAATATTTCATGAAGGGAACCTCCGTATTTTTTTGTGTTTTTTAGCAGATAGTACCATTTATAGTCTGTCCAGGCGCTGCGGAAACATTCACACTTGTTTCTTTTGACATTATCCGCTATAATGTGACATACAGGCCGTGAGAATGCGGCGTGTACAGAAGGTAAAAGCAAGGCATTAGCATGATGGAAAAGAATGTGAAAATAAATGAAAACTGAAAAACAGGCGCTGCCTGACCAAGGGATACTCATCTGTGAAGATGGGGATTTTTTCCCTTACAGGATATTGAAATCCGCCAGGCGCACGATGGCGGTCTCCGTTACCAGGGAGGGAGAGATTGTCGTGCGGATACCGGATCGGCTATCGTGGAAGACCGGCCATGAATTTGCGCAGCGGAATCAGGAATGGATCTTTGCGCACGCTTCCAGGATCAGGGAGGAACTGGAGAAACGGGAACAGTTTCACTGGACAGAGGGGGCTTTACTGCTCTTTCATGGAAGCCCCAGAAAACTCCATTTTGAGCGGGACTATGAGACGGAACGGTTCCGGGTATGCGATACCGGCGATAAATTTCTGGTATCCGGCCCCTTTACGGAGCAGGAGGAAGACGAGCCGCTTGTGAAGGCGGCCATGGAAAACTGGTACCGGAAGCAGGCGAGGCGTTTTCTGGAGGAGAGAACCGCGTGGTGGGCGGATCGGATGGGGGTGTCGTATCTGCGAATCGCCATTCGGGATCAGGCCACCAGATGGGGAAGCTGCAGCGCCCGCGGTAATATTAACTATAACTGGAAGCTGGTGCTTCTGCCCGTGGAGCTGGCGGATTACGTTGTAGTGCACGAACTGGCTCATCGCATAGAGATGAATCATTCAAAGGACTTCTGGAAAGTCGTTGAGAGAGAACTGCCGGATTACCGGCAAAGAAGGAGAAGACTTAAGGGTTATGAAAGTGAAATCAATCAGAAATATCAGGATTAAAACGAAGCTTTTGTTTCTGGGAGGAGTCAGCATTCTGGGACTCGTGTTTATCGGCGCGGAGTCCATTATCACGGCGAGACAGATTAACCAGGCCAGCACGGAGATTTCCCAGTCCTGGGTTCCGGCGATCATCATCGCGGAGGAACTGAATACCGAGACCTCGGATTACAGGATCAAGGAATTTTACCATGCCATAACCCACGACCAGGAGACCATGGATCATCTGGAAAAAGAGATGATGGCGGTCCGTGATGAGATCGACGCGGCTTTTACGGAGTATGAGCAGAATTATATTACGGACGAAACGGACCGGGAGCTGATGGAAAACGCCAGGGCCTATTGGGACCGGTACTTGGAATACAGCGACAGGCTTCTTCCGATCAGCCGGGGCAATGATAACGAGGAATCGCTGAAGATGATCATCGGAGAGTCCAGGCTCTTATTCGATGAGGCCAGCGGCAACTTTTTAAAGATGGCGGAGTTTAACCGTCTTGGAGCCGAGGCGGCCAGTGTCCGGGGCGATCAGCTTTATGCCAGGCTGGCCAGGGTGAAGATCGTTTCCATCTGCCTGATTGCGCTGATGATCACGCTGCTTGTCATCTATATCATTATTGCTATCGATAAGCCGGTTAAGGCGATTGTGGAGGGGACCAGAAGGGTCTCCAACGGTGACCTGGATGTGTACCTTCCCTACGATTCTGAGGATGAGATCGGAATTCTGACGGATTCCGTGAATCAGCTGATTGAGCGGCTGAAGAACATTATTGACGATGAGAAATACCTTTTCCGCGAGATCGGAAGCGAGAACTTCGAGGTGAAGTCTACCTGCGAACAGGCTTACAGAGGGGATTTTGCACCTATCCTGTATTCCATTGCCAGTCTGATGAGCAGACTGGATATTGCGAAGCAGAAGAAGGAAGAACTGAAAAAGCGGCTGGAAGAGCGGGTTGCGGCGGAGATGCTGGCGGAGAAGAAGGCGGCGGAAGAAGCGAAGCTGGCGGAAGAAGTGAAGCTGGCGGAAGAAGCGAAGCTGGCGGAAGAGAAGAAGCTGGCGGAAGAGAAAACGCAGGCAGAGAAAATGAAAACGCCTGATGCAGAACAGGCTGGTGAGGAGACGAAAAAGAATGGCAGCAGAACGATGGATGCTACAGACGAAGAAGGCAGACTTTCATGAGATGGCAAGAATCCATCATATTACACCTGTAACAGCGAGGATTATCAGGAACAGGGATATTGTGGGAGAGGAGGCGGTAGAGAAGTATCTCAGGGGATCATTAAAGGATCTGTACAGTCCTCATCTGTTAAAGGACATGGATCTTGCAGTAGAGATCCTGAAGGAGAAGACGGAGCAGGGAAAACGGATCCGGATTGTCGGGGATTATGATATAGACGGCGTCTGCTCTACGTATCTGCTTTACCGGGCGCTCACGAGAATCGGAGCCAACGTGGATTATGAGATTCCGGACCGGATCAAGGATGGCTATGGAATCAATGAATCCATTATCCGCGCCGCGGCTGAGGACGGAGTCGATACGATCCTGACCTGTGACAATGGAATCGCCGCTGTGGCGCAGATCAGCCTGGCGAAGGAACTGGGACTTACCGTGCTGATCACGGACCATCACGATATCATGCAGGAGGATGGCCATGATCTGCTTCCGCCCGCGGACGCGGTGGTCAATCCAAAACAGAGTGAGTGCAGCTATCCATACCCGGAGATATGCGGCGGAATGGTCGCTTATAAGCTTGTAAAGGCCCTCTACGAGGCATTTTCCGTTCCGGAGGAGGAATGGCTGTCCATGCTGGAATTTGCGGCGATTGCCACGGTGGGCGACGTGATGAAGCTGCGGGATGAAAACCGTATCATTGTCAAAGAAGGATTAAAAAGAATTGCAAATACGAAAAGTATTGGTCTTTTAAAGCTGATCGAGCGGAATGACCTGGATAAAGACCAGATTACCGCGTATCATATCGGATTTGTCATCGGTCCCTGTTTAAATGCAGGCGGACGTCTACAGACAGCCAAGCTGGCTCTGTCGCTTCTGCTGTGTGAGGACGGGGAAGAGGCGGACCGGCTGGCCATGGAACTGAAGGAGTTAAATGACCAGAGAAAAGATATGACGAAGCAGGGGACCGAGGAAGCCGTTGCGCAGGTGGAGGCGTGCTATCGTGACGATAAGGTTCTGGTGGCGTATCTGCCTTCCTGCCATGAATCTCTGGCGGGAATCATTGCAGGTCGTTTACGGGAGCAGTATCAGAAACCGGCCTTTGTATTGACGGATGGAGAGGAATGCGCGAAGGGATCAGGGCGGTCGATCGAGCAGTATCATATGTTTGAAGGGCTGGTGAAGGTAAAGGATCTCCTGCTTAAATTCGGAGGCCATCCCATGGCCGCAGGACTCTCACTTGAAAAAGAAAATATCGATGAATTCCGCCGCAGGCTGAATGAGGAGGCGGAACTTACAGAGGATGACTTTGTCCGCAAGATCTGGATCGATGTTCCCATGCCTCTCGATTACATAAATGAGCCTCTTATTGAAGAGCTGGAGCTATTGGAACCATTTGGACAGGGCAATGAAAAGCCGCTGTTTGCACTGAAAGGACTTCATATCAGAAGCGTGCGGGTGCTGGGAAAGAACCGGAACGCGGTGAAGTTTTCCCTGGCTGACGATAAGGGCGTTCCGATTGACGCCATGCTGTTTACAGACGGCGACGCATTTTTGGAGGAACTCGGCAGAAGCCGGGTAATTGATGTGATTTATTATCCGACGGTTAATGTATACAATGGCAGCAGGACTTTACAGATTATAATCAAAAATTATAAAATACCGGTTTGACGAAGGAGCAGGACGATGGAGAAAATCAGAGCCGCAGTGGTTGGATTCGGCGGTATGGGCCGCCAGTACGTACAGATGATTTATGACGGTGAAATCGATGGTATGGTACTTGCCGGAGTTTGCTGCCGAAATGAAAAGGGGCAGAATGAGATCAGGACAGTCTATCCAGGGGCATCTGTCTATCCGAATGCGGAGGCGCTGTTCGCATGCGGAGACGAATTTGATGCTGTAGTTGTCGTGACACCTCACGCCACCCATGTCGAGATCGGAAAGATGGCGGCCGCGGCGGGAAAGCATATCCTGTTGGATAAGCCGGCCGGGATATCGACGAAGGAAGTGAAGGGACTCATAGATACGGCAGACCGCGCGGGAGTCTGTCTGGGAATGATCTTTAATACAAGGATGAATCGCGTATTTTTCCGTGCAAAGGAGATGATCGAGCGTGGAGAACTGGGGCGGCTTAACCGCGCTGTGTGGATATCCAATATCTGGTTCCGTACTCCGGCCTATCACAATTCCGCGCCCTGGCGCAGCACATGGGAGGGAGAGCACGGCGGTCTGCTGATCAATCAGAGCCAGCATTTCCTCGATGTGTGGCAGTGGCTTCTCGGCATGCCGGACCAGGTTCTGGCAACGGTGGAATACGGAAAATACAGTGATATCACGGTAGATGACAGTATGGACCTCCAATTCTTCTATAGCAATGGGCTCCATGGAACTTTTATTGCCTCCAGCGGCGAGTATCCGGGAGTCAACCGGCTGGAAATCTGGGGGACGAAGGGAAGACTGTGCATCGAGGACAGCAGCCGGATTATATTTGACGAAAATGTGGTGTCTACGGATGAATTTAACCGTCTGAATCAGGATATCTATGGAATGCCGGAGCACCACGTAAGGGAGATTACGGTGGAGAAAAATGGGGCCGAGGGATATCAGAAGATCTTCCAGAATTTTACGGATCATTTGTTAAAAGGGGAACCGCTGCTTGCAACGGGAGAGGATGGACTCCGCGTACTGATGATTGCGAATGGAGCGTACCTTTCTTCCTGGCAGGGACAGCGGGTTGAGTTCCCGATTGATGATGAGAAGTATGCGGTTATGCTGGAGGAGAAGGTACGGGACGAACAGAAATCGCTGTCTCGTCTTGATTGATGAAGTGTTCAGGCTTAAATGCGAAGGGAATTTGATCTGTTTTTCTAATGGAGGATGGAACAAAACAACTTATTCGATCGCCACTATGAAGAAAAACGGCGCGGTATTGGAAAATGAAGTCCCGTATCGTGGAAAGATTACGCAGAGATATTGGATTGAGCTATATAGCTTTGGGACGGATTGTTTCTAGGTGATCTGATTAGGGAAGGAATGCTGTGAAAACAGCGTTCTTTTTTTTGAAAAATTCGCCTTTAGTGGAGGAATTACTCTTGACAAAGGTCTGGTAATGTGTTAATTTAAAGTTAGTAATACGTATTACTAATTCGAATTACTAACTTTAAGAAAAAAGGAGAAGGTAAAATGAAAAAAGAATGGAAACGGTTTACGGCACTGGCACTCGGCGCGCTCATGGTATTCCAGACAGCAGGCTGCGGCCCGCAAAAGGCGGCAGATACAGCTACGGTAAGCAGCCAGAAGGAAGCGCAGACGTCTGGCGAGGTCTCAAAAGAATCTTCTGCGGGGGGAGAAGAAAAGACGGAGACACTCCGGATGTTGAACTGGGGAAATACGGAGGAGGAAGCTATCGCCAATGATGCGATCGGCAGATTTAAGGAGAAGCATCCGGGAGTGGAGGTGGAACAGACCTGTGTTCCAGTTGATTCCTGGTCTGACTTTATCCAGAAGTGGATTACCATGAGCACCTCGGGGGAGGCGCCGGATGTGATTAATCTGGGACTGGAAGGCGCGAAGATGGCGGTCGCCAATGATTTACTGCTTCCGCTCGATGAGATTGTAGCAGGGGATGCAGAATTACAGAGTAAGAAAGAACAGTATGCGGAGTCGCTGCTGGAAGGATTCAGCGAGGGAGGGACGCTTTATGGGCTTCCTAGTGGAACACAGACCATGGTTATGTACTATAACAAGGATATTTTCGATGAAAAGGGCGTCGAGTATCCGAAGGAAGGCTGGACCTGGGATGAATTTATGGAAAAGGCTGAAAAGCTTACATTTGAAAAAGATGGAAAGACAATATATGGATACGGATTATCCAGTTCTTATTTTCAGCTGACACCGTGGTGGACCACAAACAGTGCATACCCGGTCAGTGAAGACTATGAGAAACCAACATTAAATTCACCGGCTATGCTGGAATCCATAACATTCTTAAAATCCATGGTAGATAAGAAGGTGACGCCGGACCCGATCAGCTCCGATGTTTATACGATGTTTTCTTCTGGTCAGCTGGCTATGGTAGGTGCTGGCAGATGGGTACTGAATACATGGCAGGATGCGGGAATGAAGAATTTTGACTGCGTACAGTGGCCGAAGAAGACGGAAGAGGGCAGTGTATATGGTGGTTCCGCATGGTGTATCGGTTCTATGACAAAGGAGACAGAACTTGCTGTCGAACTGCTGAAGGAAATGGTGGCAGACGAGACGTTAACTGCAGTAGCGGCGGGCGGACAGCAGATACCTCCGACAGAGAAGCTGGCTTGTGACACGGCAATCATGGGGACAGTACCGGATAACATTCTTGGGCTTTGGAAAGCAGTTACAATAGCCTCACCGGTTGCGGCTCCCGTATTCTTTGGTGATATCGAACAGGCGATGCTTCGTGGACTGGAAAATGTATTCTCAGGTTCCATGAGTGTAGAAGATGCCATGAATCAGGCACAGTCAGAGGTGGAGACGACGATTGCAAACAAGTAGGACAGTTCGACGAAACACTAGATTGGAGGAAGCGATGGCAGGAATAAAACGAAGACCAGGTAACCGAAGAAAGAAAAAAGAGGCTTTGACAGGGTATTTATTTACCCTGCCATCCTTCCTTGGATTCATAGCCTTTGTTCTGATTCCGGTATTCTGGGCCCTTATCATTTCATTTCAAAAATACAATGTATTTACCGGGGCCAGCACATGGAACGGGGTAAAGAATTATCTGCATATTTTACAGGATCCAAGATCTGTGACCACACTGGGGAATACTTTGTGGTATGCAGTCTTCGCAACGGTAGGAAACACAGCGGTGGGGCTTCTTTTAGCGATAGCTGTGGACAATAAGCTTCCGGGAAAGGTTACGGTATTCTTCCGATCCATCTATTTTTTTCCGTCCTTAATCGGCCTGGTCTTTGTAGCAATTATCTGGCAGTATTTTTTTCAGACGGATGCCGGGGTGATTAATTATTATCTGGGGAAGGTTGGAATCAGTAAAATCGGTTGGCTCAGTGACAAGAGCATGGCAAAGTTTTCTGTTCTGATCCTAGACGTATGGAAGAACTGTGGGATGTCCATGCTGCTTATCCTGGCGGGACTCCAGAATATCGACAGAGGCCTTTTAGAGGCAGCGGGCATCGATGGGGCTGGTCCTGTGCAGAAGTTCTTAAAGATGACTCTTCCCCTCGCGTCTCCGACCATTTTCTTTGTGCTGGTCATGAACGTGACGGGTGCGCTGCGTATTTACGAATCAGTTTATGTTCTGACAAACGGCGGACCGGGAGATTCCAGCAGAAGTCTTGTTATGCTTATTGCGGAAAAGGCGTTTACCTCATTCGATTATGGAATAGCTTCGGCTCTGTCCATGATTCTTCTGATTTTGATCGGGATCATTACAATGATTCAATTCGCGGGAAGCAGGTGGTGGGTACATTATGACTAAGATAATAAGAATAAAAGGAAAAAGGATACGTCCCGGACAGATTCTTCTGGCCATTGGTATGATACTTGTGGCCGTGATCATGATTGCCCCGTTTTTGTGGGTCTTCTCAGCGTCGCTGCGGACATTCAGTGATGCGACGGCACTGCCGCCCAAATGGCTTCCGCCTGCCCTCGGCGAGTGGAATATGAAGTATTTTGATAAATTATTTTCGGGACAGATTCCATTTTTTACCTTTATGCGGAACAGTCTGAAAATCAGCGCAATCATCACTGCTGGAATGGTATGTCACGGCGCGCTGGCAGGCTATGCTTATGCCCGTCTCTCCTTTAAAGGGAAGAATATGATGTTCGGGCTGATGCTGGTGGGGATGATGGTACCGGTGCAGGTGACGATAGTCCCTTTATTTAAGATTATGAATCTGCTGGGGGTTATCAACACGGCGACTGCCGTGACGCTGCCTTCTGTTTTTGGAGCCATGTGCCCGGGATTTGCGGGAGCATTTGGAATATTTATGATGAGGCAGTTTTTTATGACGGTGCCGGCTGAGATGGAAGAGGCGGCTACTATTGATGGGGCAGGCATTATCAGAACTTTTTTTGCCATCATGCTGCCCATGGCAAAATCGACGCTGGCGTCCCTGGCAATTATAGTTTTTACATTTGCCTGGAATGATTATTTTACTACATTTATTATGATTAACTCTACGGAAAAGCTGACGCTGCCCGTAGGAATTCTATCAATCAAACAACCGTTTTCCACAGGTGATAATGTTGTATTTGCCGCAGTTTGTCTCGCGGTGCTGCCGGTCCTATTCGTGTTTATTTTGGGGCAGAAATGGATCGTACAGAGCATGACACATGTGGGAGTGAAGGGATAAGAGGAGGAGTATTTTAAGAGATGAACAGAGAAAAGCTGCATTCAAAGACAGATTTATTTAAGACCGGCGGGGAGATCTCCTATCATGGGGATGCCGGAGTTGCTAAATTTCTTTTAGGCGGAATAGGAACGGGCAATATTTCCGTGGGGGCCAGAGGGGAGCTTAGGGACTGGGAAATATTTAACTGGCCGGGAAAGGGACAATTCGTACCATTTTCATTTTTTGCAATCCGTACCAGGGAGGAGGGAAAGGAACCGGTCAGCAGGATTCTGGAGTCGAAGATATGTCCGCCCTACTATAAATCTCACGGATTTTTAAATGGGGAATTGGCAGGAATCCCTCGTTTTGAATCTTCTAAAATGGTAGGGAAGCAGCCCTTCGTATATATTGATCTGGAGGACAGCAAGGTGCCGGTCGAGGTAAAAATGGAGGCATTTACACCATTTATACCGCTTAATTCCGATGATTCCGGGATTCCAACAGCAATTATCCGTTACCATGTGAAGAATCCAACCGATAGAGCGGTAGAAGTATCCGTAGTGGGCACCATGGCTAATGTGGTCGGATTTCAGGGCTACGATGTATTTAATAATGTTAAGCTGGTTGATGAAGTACAGAATGAATATCGTGAAAAAGGAGAAATCAAAGGCTGGTATTATACTGCAAAGCACTTAAAAGAAACGGATATGAAATTTGGAAGCATGTCCATCGCATCTGTGGGAGCGAAAAATACTTATAAGAAACAGTGGCTGCATGGCCAGTGGACGGATAACGCGCAGGACTTCTGGGATGATTTTACGGAGGATGGAATTCTGGATGATATGGAAACAATTGAGTCAAAAGGATGTGATCTTCTTTCCCATTACGACTTCAGCTTCTTAAATCTCAAGGAACGCATCAGCTCTGTCGGAAGTATGGAAATGGTGGGGCCAAACGAGGAGAAGACATTTGAATTCGTGATTTCCTGGTATTTTCCCAACCGTCCAAAGGGCTGGATCGAGTATGATGAGGATTTAGATCGATACAGAAATGGCGGATATGATACGATACGCAATTATTATGCCACAAGATTTACCGATGCATGGAATGTAACGGAGTATGTAGCCGAAAAAATGAACGAGCTGGAAACGCCTTCCCGAGCATTTGAAGAGGCACTGTTTGATACTACGATTCCAGCTTATGTGATCGATGCAGTGGCTGCCAATATCATGTCAATGAAGAGTCACTGCTGCTTCCGGATTGAGACGGGAGAGTTCCTGGGCTGGGAAGGGATCAGAGACTATGTAGGCTGTGGTCAGGGTAATGTAAACCATGTGTGGAATTATGCTACCGCTGTGGCGGCCCTGTTCCCGGATCTTGAAATTACCATGCGAAATGTAGAATTTAAGAAGGAACTGGATGACGACGGCGGTATGCCATTCAGGGCAAGAAAGGTTCTTGGGGAGAGCCGCTGGGATATGATACCCGCATGTGACGGGCAGTTTGGCTCTGTTTTACGGGTGTATCGCGAGTGGAAGTATACCGGCGACGACGATTTCCTGAAAGAAATATGGGAGCCAATGATAAAAGCACTTGAATATGCGGTCCATGAGTGGGATACGGATGGAGACGGCGTTCTCGACGGAAAAATGCATGTGACCTATGACATCGAATTCTATGGTCCGAATACGATGACAAATACCATTTATCTGGCAGCTGTCAAAGGTGTTGCTTTGATGGCAGAACATCTGGGAAAGACAGAAGAGGCGGAAAAATATCATGCTTTGTATGAGAAAGCAGAACCGCTGGTGGATGAAATGCTGTTTAACGGGGAGTATTACGTGCAGAAGCTTGATGATGTGGACGCTTATCGTTACCAGTACGGTACCGGGTGCCTTACGGACCAGCTTCTGGGACAGTTCATGGCACATGCGGCGGGGCTGGGATACGTGCTTCCGAAAGATCATGTAAAAAAGACGCTGGAATCCATTTACCGCTATAATTTCCGTGACTGCATGGAAGAGGTCCCTAATGTTCAGCGAACCTATGCGCTGAATGACGAGGCGGGGCTGGTTCTCTGCTCCTGGCCAAAAGGCGGCCGTCCGAGATTTCCGTTCGCTTACTGTGATGAAGTGTGGACTGGCGTTGAATATCAGGTGGCAGTATGTATGATTAAGGAGGGGATGCTGGAGGAAGCATTTACCATTATAAAGGCAGTCCGTGACAGGTATGACGGATATAAGAGATGCCCCTGGAGTGAGACTGAGGCGGGACATCACTATATACGGCCAATGTCCAGCTTTTCCCTGATTCCGGCTCTGTCCGGTTATGAGTGTGATATGACGGAGAAGACCATGTCCTTCCAGCCGGTAATCAACCAGAATCACTTTAAGTCCTTCTGGATTAACGGAAAAGCCTGGGGCACTTATGAACAATCCATTGGCGAGGATGGCGTGGTAAAATCTGGTATTCAAGTATTGTACGGAAGTCTGGACGGTGTTAGAATATTAGAAAGATAAGAACAATAGAATGTGAGGGTTAAAATGGGTGCCAATAGAAAATTGCCTACTATGACGGATGTCGCCAGGTTAGCAGGAGTTTCACAGTCCACAGTCTCTCTTGTGCTTCGGGGGAAAGCGGGGGATAACATACCGGAGGCTACCAGGGACCGGATATTCCAGGCCAGCAGTGAACTGGGATATCGGGTGAACAAGCTGGCCAGTGCGTTAAACAGTACAGGCAGCGGAATCATAGGCATGCTGACAGATGAGCTGATCACGACGAACTTTGCCGGTGCAATTGTAAAGGGCGCCCAGGAACGTGCCCTGGGAAAAAATAAGATACTGATGCTTGCGGCCCTGGAGAACGAGGGGCGGCTGGTGGAAAAATCGGTCGATATGATGATCGGATACCGGGTGGACAGCATCCTTTATGCCTCCATGTATCACAGGAGAATCGAACTTCCGTCAAATCTAAAGGATATTCCGACCGTACTGGTCAACTGCTTCGACTCTGAAAACCGGTATCCGGCCATTCTGCCGGACGATTATTCGGGGGCCTATCAGGCGGCATCCTACCTGATTGAATGTGGTCACAGGAATGTTATCTACTTAAGCAACGAGAAGCGTGAGGCGGGAAATGGCGAGAGACTGCCAGCCACTCTGTTAAGAGAACGGGGATTTAAGGCGGCGTTTGAAGATCATGGAGTTTCATCAGAAACTGCTGCGATTATTCCGATCTCCATAACAGGCCATGATGTATTTGAGGCGGCAACGGATATTTTATCGTCTGCGGACCGTCCGACTGCTGTCATGTGTTATAATGACAGGATGGCGATGGGCGTGTATTCCGCTGCGAATGCGCTGGGACTCAAAATACCGGAGGATTTATCTGTGATTGGTTACGATAATCAGACAGTTATCGCAGAATTCCTGGTACCTTTTTTAACGACGATTGAGCTGCCCCATTACGAGATGGGAGACCAGGCGGTGAACTACTTGTTCCGCCACCAGTACCCGTTTGATGCGGAGCAGATTTTAATCAGTCCCAAGCTGATTATCCGCAGTTCCGTCCGCAGCATCGGTGAGGAGGAGTTTGATGATAGAGGATGAGTTACTTCCCTCTGAACGGTTTAAGGGGGAGAAGAAAGAGTTCTGGCGTCCGGCGTATCATTTTACGGCGCCGTCAGGATGGCTGAATGATCCGAATGGGCTTATTTATTACAAAGGCTGGTATCATTTGTTTTATCAATACAATCCGGCTGGCTGCGAATGGGGCCCTATGCACTGGGGACATGCCGTGAGCAGGGATTTTCTGCACTGGAAAGATTTGCCCCCTGCACTGAAACCAGACCAGCCGTATGACGACGATCCGGAAGGAGGCTGCTTTTCGGGCAGTGCAGTAGAGAAGGATGGAAGACTGTGGCTCTTTTACACAGGGGCGGTAAAACGAGGCGGCAGAGCTGTTCAGACACAGTGTATGGCCTATTCTGATGACGGGGTTATTTTTCATAAGTATCGTTTCAATCCTGTAATTGCAGAGCCGCCGGAAGGCAATTCTGAAGATTTCAGAGATCCCAAAGTTTTTTTTGCGGAAGGAAGCTGGAACATGGTGGTAGGCGGTTCCGCCTGCGGGGACGGAGGCGGGGGAGATGGAAGAATCTATCTCTACCGATCCGAGGATCTTTTAAAATGGAATTTTGCCGGTACAGTGCTCGCATCTGACGGCAGGCTTGGCACCATGTTTGAGTGTCCAGATATGTTTGAATTGGATGGAAAATGGATCGTTACCTGTTCGCCTATGTATCATCCGAGAGGAAATAAGGCGCTTTACTGTGTGGGAACCATGGATTTTGAAACATGTCGTTATGAAGTGGAGAAAATCGGATGTCTGGATTATGGTTCTGATTATTATGCAGCACAGTCCTGTCTGGATCAATACGGAAAACGCATTATGACGGCCTGGCAGAATGGCTGGGACTGGATGCCATGGTGTACAGGGCAGGGGCCAACAGGAAAAGAAGGATGGCGGTGTGTTCTGGCACTTCCAAGGAGAATTACATTGGATTCGGAGGGGAGTATCTGTGCAGCGCCGATCTCTCTGGATACCATACAAAGGGACCGGACCGTTGCAGAACGGTGCGAACTGACTGCGAGGAAACGATATCTCTATCCGGGAGACCCCTTTTGTTTTGAAGTGTCGGTGCGCGTAAGTATCAAGAACATCGAATCACAGGCCATTGAGATCGGGCTGTTCGATGACGGTGAGCATGTGCTGATGATTGATGCAGACTTTGTAGCGGGTGTCGTTACGATTGATAAGAGCCGTATGGGACCGTGGGATGTGGGCCGCATTCACGCGCCTTTTGACGCCTCACGTCCGGTGTTTGAGATGAGAATACTGGTCGATCACAGTTCCGTGGAGGTGATTACGGATGAGGGGCGCTGCTGTATGACGACTAATGTATATCCGGATAAGGAACAGACCGGCTGTTTTATAAGAACACCGTATAAAACTGCAGCGCTTGAACGCCTGGAGGTTATATCGTTTCACACGATCTGGGATTAGGGGGACCTAAGATTGTTAAGACCCCGGAAAGAACTTGACAGTCTTATTAAAAATGCATTATAATCAACCTCAACGGAAAGAGGCGCTGGTGCAGGGAAGAGTCCCTCTGCCAGCGTCTTTGTGCAACTGTTAAATTGAAAGGGAAAAGAGAGGGAAAGTGGACATGGTCAATGAAGTAATGAAGTTTATCACCAGCTATGACAAGGAAGTGGGCGAGGCTATTGAGCTGGAATGCGCGCGCCAGAGAAGAAACTTAGAGCTGATCGCGTCGGAAAACATCGTTTCTGAGCCGGTTATGATGGCGATGGGAACCGTTCTCACCAACAAGTATGCAGAAGGATATCCTGGAAAACGTTATTACGGCGGCTGCGAGGATGTGGACATTGTGGAGAATATTGCCATCGAGCGAGCAAAGAAGCTGTTTGGCTGTGATTACGCCAACGTACAGCCGCATTCAGGAGCACAGGCTAATATGGCGGCATTTGTAGCCATGGTGCAGCCGGGCGATACCGTGATGGGCATGAATTTGAACCACGGCGGCCATTTAACACATGGTAGTCCAGTCAACTTTTCCGGTCTTTATTTTAATATTGTTCCTTACGGTGTGGGTGACGAGGGATTCATCGATTACGACGAGATGGAGCGGATCGCTGTTGAAAACAAACCGAAACTGATCATTGCAGGCGCAAGTGCTTACGGAAGAACCATTGATTTCAAGAGATTCCGTGAGGTTGCCGATAAGGTAGGCGCTTACCTGATGGTAGATATGGCTCATATCGCCGGATTAGTGGCAGCAGGGCTTCATCCAAGTCCGATTCCGTATGCAGATGTCGTGACAACCACGACCCATAAGACGCTTCGCGGACCGAGAGGCGGTATGATTCTGGCCAATAAGGAAGCTGCTGAGAAATTCAATTTCAACAAAGCTATTTTCCCGGGCACCCAGGGCGGTCCTTTAGAGCATGTAATCGCTGGCAAGGCAGTGTGCTTCGGTGAGGCGCTGAAGCCGGAATTCAAAGCGTATCAGGAGCAGGTAGTGAAAAACGCCAAAGCTCTGGCTGCGGCTCTTGTGAAGCAGGGCTTCAACATTTTGACCGGCGGCACGGATAATCATCTGATGCTAATCGACTTACGCGGTATGGAAGTAACCGGTAAGGAGCTTCAGAACCGTTGTGACGAGGTTTATCTTACACTGAATAAGAATGCGGTTCCGAATGATCCGAGAAGCCCGTTCGTGACCTCCGGCGTTCGTGTAGGAACCCCGGCTGTAACCTCCAGAGGATTAAAGGAAGAGGATATGGAAAAGATCGCAGAATGCATCTGGCTGGCTGCGACTGATTTTGAGAACAAGGCCGACTACATCAGAGCCGAAGTGACGAAAATCTGTACGAAGTATCCGATCTACGAATAATTCAGTAAATATATAGAAAATTGTAGAGTAAATCACAGATAATGATAGAATGCGACACGGTAATGAGACAGCGGTAAATGAGACAGCAGTAAATAAAATAGCAGTAAATGAGATTGAGGCAGGCCGGAGGCGTGCGGTTCCCTGGAATGGGAGACTGTGCGGTTTCGGTCTGCTGTTTTTTTGTTTTTATTTTATTTCATTTTATTTTATTTTATTTTATCGCTTTTTGGCTTTTTCACAGCAGGCAGGAGTTAAAATAAAAGCAGATGTAATTTTATGCAGATCTCGGCAGTGACTTCAATGACTCCATTGTAAAAAAAGTGCAGGACAGTGCCCCAATAATGAATATGGTGAAAAATACCCGCTTGACATTCACCCTGGGCGAAGCTCTATACTTACGTTGTCACCGGGAAAACGGTATGTTTAGGAGGAAAGAAGATGCTTAAAATCAACGAGGCGGCTAAAATGCTGCATGTCAATCCAAACGCCCTGCGCTTTTATGAAAAGAAGGGGGTTCTTGCACCGCACAGGGATGAAAATGGTTATCGGATGTATACGATGGATGATGTCGCCAGGATTCAGATTGTTCTGCTGTACCGAAGGATGGGATTTTCCATAGAAATGATTTTAAAACTGCTCGGGCAGGAGGAAAGTCCGGTGAATTTATTTTTTCAGCAGTATGATATTTTAAACCGCCATGTTCATTCCATGAGCCTGATTCGGGATTCCCTGGCGGGGTGCATAGACGGGATGCTGGGAGAGATAAATGGAACGGAAGACGGAGGTTCCGGTTCCAATGCGGCCATACCGGCAAGTGCCATGGAGGAGTTGGAGAAAACTGGGGCACTGCTTGCGGGGATGGCGGAGTGGGAGGACCGGTGGGACTTCGATAGTTCTGCGGTTCATTACGATGAGATGGTGAGACGTGGTGTGAATGGGCTCGCATTTTATGAGAATTATGAAACGGTCCTAAATGAGACGGCGCGGCTGGCTCGGGAGCATGGGGGAATCATGGCGGAAATCGGAGTCGGTACGGGAGAACTGGCCGGCCGGCGGCTTTCTGGTTGTGAAATTACTGGCATCGACCAGTCGGTGAATATGCTCAAGGTGACTAAAAAGAAGTTTCCCAAGCTGAAGGTGAAACTGGGAACGTTTCTGCAGCTTCCCATGGATTCCGGGAGTGTGGATACCGTGGTATCATCCTATGCGTTCCATCATTGTAATGAGGAGGAGAAAATCCTGGCTGTCAAGGAGATGGCCCGGATTCTGAAACCGGCGGGGCGTATTGTGATTGCGGATCTGATGTTTGCCGATGAAGAGGCAAGGAAGATATTTGCGGAAAACTGTTCTGACGCGGAACGGGAAGATCTGGAGGATGAATATTTCGCATATGTGGACCGGCTGGAAGGCGTGTTGGAAACATTGGGATTCGATGCCAGGCATGTACAGGTGGATCCGTTAATTTGGATTGTGACCGGGGATAGAAGGGGCGGGGATAGAAGGGCCGGGGATTAGACGAGGCAGAGAACGGAATCAATGCGGCACCGCAGAAGTGGAAAATCGGTTATACGGCGCCGCTAAGCTTTGCCTTACAATGATAGTCTGTAACAGATGCGTCATTTGTGTGGTCCTGCAGGTACCTGTATTTTTTAGGTTAGCGCTGATACAGAATTACAAAATGAATTTTCGTAATAAACGTGGTAGTAAAATAGTGGGGATTACTGTAAAATGAAACTATGGCGGTCGATCGTATTTTTTAGACTTTATACGGGGTATAAACCAGTGATCATTTTTTGCCCGAAAGGCCATGAATTACTGGCTTATCAGCAGCGTCTGTTGACCGATCAGGTGAAAATAAACGACAAAGTTCAGGAGGTATTATTCTATGACAGAATTGACTTCTATGCGAAATATCGGAAAAACAATGGAAGAAAAGTTGAAAGCTGTCGATATTTATACGGCAGAGGAGTTAAGGCAGACAGGAAGCAAAGAAGCTTTTCGGCGTTTGAAATTACGTTACCCAAATGTCTGCTTAGTCCACTTATATACGCTTCAGGGAGCGATTGATGATATGGGTTATAATCAATTGCCTGATGAAGTCAAAAGAGATCTGAAGGCGTTTTGCGATGGTTTTCAATAAACGGCAGCTTCAGAGAATTGGAAAGGAGTAATACGAAATGAGCAAATATCAGGCATTGTGGGAATATGTACGGGAAAAGGAAAGCAAATCATTGAAATTAACGTTTGATGAGATAGCGGATATTGTTGGAATACCATTAGACCATTCTTTTTTGAACTACAAAAAAGAGTTAACAGAGTATGGCTGGCAGGTCGGTAAAATATCGATGAAAGAGCAGATCATCATTTTTGAAAAAACAGACTGACCATAACGGTAAGGTTCCAGATAAATTGCGGATTGTAAAAAACGGGAGAATTCAAATGAAAAAAATGCAGATAATCAGATTAACGGTTTTGATTGTTACACTGCTGCTTATGGGGATAAACGTATTTATCAGGCCCCTTCCAGACTGGACCGTTAGGATTGATGGTATCGTAATGCTGGTAAGTGTGGTGATGGTATCTTATGGCACTATTCATATTTCATAAATGATCCATTTTTATAAGGACAGCATGTCCTGCAGCAATAAACCGTTGTTACAGCGAAAGGAATTCCTATGTTGATCGATGTCTGCGCAGCAAGCGCATTTAGTAAAAACAATATGGGCGGAAATAGAGCCGGTGTAGTTTTGCAGTGCCCTGTTTTGAGTAAGGAAGAAAAAACAAAGATAGCGTATCAGTTAGGATATTCCGAGACTGCCTTTCTTTCTCAGTCAGAACGGGCGGATTATAGTCTGGAATATTTTACACCGGCGGGAGAAGTTCCCTTGTGCGGCCATGCGACAATTGCATCGTTTGTCGTGTTAAAACATTTAAACAGACTGAAAAAATCCGGGTATACGATCGAGACAAGGTCTGGGATATTGAGCATAAATGTGGAGGATGACGGGGCAATATTCATGCAGCAGAATACTCCGCAATTTTACGAAACACTGAACAGGGCAGAGGTCGAACCATGTTTCGGTTTAAATGCTGGCTCCGGTATAGGGAATCTGCCTGTTCAAATGGTATCGACCGGTCTAAAAGATATTATTGTTCCGATTGAGTCGCCGATGGTACTGGAGAACATGGTTCCCAATTTCGCCGCTATTACGAAACTCAGTCAGGAACGGGACTGCGTCGGGATTCATGCATTTTCTCTTACAGGGGACGGAAATTTAACTGCGGTATGCAGAAATTTCGCGCCTCTGTATGGAATTGATGAGGAATCCGCCACCGGAACCTCCAACTGTGCGCTGGCCTGTTATCTGCATAAATACCAACAGAAACGGAGTCAGTATATATTTGAACAGGGACGCAGTTTGAATCGCATTTCCGAAATATATGTTCATGTTCATAGCAACGGCAATACTGTTTCCGGCGTGTTCGCAGGCGGGTACGGGTATGTGGAATCGATGAAAACGATCACCGTGGATTGAGATGTTCGGGAAAGGAAGTGAAGCGGATATGGCAGCAGGTTTCATCAGCACGGTAATGATCAGTCTCCTGATTTTACTGGCTGCTGCGGTGGCACTGGCCGTCTGTGTGCAGATTGTAAAACGGCGCGCCATGGCGGCAATTGAGGGTATAATGGGAGTGGAGGGAGACGATTGTGTTCCGAAACTGGAGCAGATACGGGTACTGAAGGAAGCGGGGATCTCCATTGCTCCGGCTGATATGGAACAGGAATTTATTCTCGGGCTTACGCCTTCGGAAAATGAGTATCTTGCCAGTCACCCATACTATGGATTCTGTATACTGGCCGGGAGCAGGAAGGCGCTGAACTGCGTCTATTCGACCGGGGACCGGGAGTGTATCTATCAGTGGGATTCCTACGGAAAGATATTAAATGGTCTGAAGGCGATATCCGGGCTGCCGTTTGAGGAGATCAGCGGGGTGGAACGTTATGCGGTAAGCTTCCGTTTTCATGACCGTGCTTATCAATGGAAGGCCAGAAAAAACCGCGACTGGATGGATACCGGGATGGCGGGATTTTTAAACCGGATTCTGGACCGGCAGGGCGGCGGAGAACAGCGCTTTTATCTGGATAACAGCCATGAGGCGCCATTGTATTTATATGCATCAGCATCCATGGCAGACAGAGTGAACAGGGAGACAGGCCTTAAGTTTCGAATGGCGAAAGCGGCCCATTCCCGTTGACAGCGGATCGTTCCCAGTGACAGCGGCAGAGGAGGGCAGGAATGGAATTTAACAGGATATTGGCGGCCTGCGTTGTTGTGACAGCAGCGGCATGGGCTCTGGAACGCGGTCTTAAGCAGGCTGCGGAGAAGAATCGCCAGAGAGAAGAGTATCAGGTATATGAGAATGCAGGGGGACTTCTCCTTACGATTGTGATCGCGTTGATTGTGCTCCTTTTCGTCTGGAGAGCGGTGTATCCCGAATATCTGAATGGGAAAAACAGCCTGTTTTTTTATGCAATAGGTGTCTGTGCCATTGTGAACTTAGTCAGGGAAATTTTTCTGTTCTTTACAATGCGGATTACGGTCACCGTCATGGAGATTTCGTACCGGGACAGAAGCGGAAGAATACAGACGACGGGAATATCCGGGCTTCATGTGACGGAGTCGGCAGGCGGACAGTCGAAACCCGGAAAGATCGAGGTATTTGACAGGGAGGGAAGAAGGTTATTCTGGATTCGCTCCAATCTGGTGAATGCGGAATATTTTGTGAAGGACATGGAGAGCCGGAAAATCCGGCGCAATGCAGATGGGATATGGAATGGATAAGAGCAGAAGAGGAAAAAGACGGATAATAGCAGCCGGCGTTGTCTGTGTGACGGCGGCCGTCCTGTGCGCGTTCTATGGGTACGCGGTCTATTGCGGCCTGATTCAGTTAAATAATCCTTCAAAGAAGCGCTATCCGGTACGTGGTGTAGATGTCTCCCACTATCAGGGGACCATCGACTGGCCGGTTCTGGCGGCGCAGGATCTGGATTTTGCATACATAAAGGCAACAGAGGGAAGCTCCCACACGGATGAGAAGTTTGCAGAGAACTGGGAAGCGGCGAAGGACACGGGACTCAGGATCGGTGCATACCATTTTTTCAGTTTTGACAGCCCGGGGGAGAGCCAGCTGAAGCATTTTACAGAGACAGTACCAGCCTTCCGGCAAATGCTTCCGCCAGTGGTTGATTTCGAATTCTATGGCGATAAGAAAGTAAATCCGCCCGATCGAGAGACGGTATGCGCGCAGCTGGATGTGATGCTGCAGGGGCTGGAGGCACATTATGGCGTCAAACCGGTGATCTATGCAACGGAAGATACGATGCATTTATATTTGGAAGGAAGATATGAGGCGTATCCCCTTTGGATTAGAAGCGTGATGAAGAAACCGGATACAGGTAACTGGAATTGGGTGTTCTGGCAGTATACAAACCGGAAAAAGCTGAACGGATACGAGGGAGATGAAACGTATATTGACATGAATGTGTTTGAGGGCGACCGTGATGATTGGGAATTCTGGTCCAGGAATTACGAGATGGGCTGGAACTACAGGCCAGTTACAGCCTTCCCCCGCGGGACAGGAACATGAAGGAGCAAAGGATGGAGAATAAGAACGACAATTCGAAAAATAATAAATGGAAGAAGATGAGCGTGTTTTTAAGCCTGGTTCTTCGCCATCAGCCCGATGCGGCCGGCATCACGCTGGACGAACATGGCTGGGCTGATGTGGAGGAATTGATTGAGGGATTTCAGAAAACGGGAAGGCCTCTGGATCTGGAAATGCTGAAGGAAATTGTGAGAACGGATGAAAAAGGGCGTTACCGCATGAGTGAAGACGGTACGCTGATCCGGGCAAACCAGGGCCACAGTATTCCGGTGGATGTGGAACTGAAAGAAACGAAACCGCCCAAAGTGCTGTATCATGGGACGGCGGAGCGTTTTCTCCCATCCATTATGGCCCAGGGGCTGAAATCCATGAGCCGGCTGTACGTCCATCTGTCCGGGGATTATGAAACGGCTGTAAAGGTTGGAAAAAGGCACGGAAAGCCGGTGGTATTGAGCGTCGATACGGAAAGAATGACGAGAGACGGAGCGGTATTTTACCAGTCTGAAAACGGAGTGTGGCTGACCAGACCGGTGGAGAGTAAATATCTGGAAGTCATGGACAGAGAATAAGTGACGGAGGAAGCAGTATGGAGAGATGGTTGGTAACAGGAGCAAACGGATTTCTAGGCTCCAGGCTTATGAAATTTTACCAGGAAAAATATGAGATAACAGGAGCACATCACGGGAATCTGGATATCACGGATGAGGCAGCGGCGGCAGAATTCGTGAGAGCGGCGGCCCCACAGCTGGTTATTCACTGCGCGGCCATCTCCAACACCGGGACGTGCCAGGAAAATCCGGGCCTGTCGGAGGCGGTCAATGTGAACGGGGCTGTGAACCTGGCACGGGCCTGCAGGGAGACCGGGAGCAGGCTGATTTTTATGAGCTCGGATCAGATTTACGCAGGAAACCGGACCATGGTACCGGCGAAGGAGGAGAATACTCCGGAGCTGGTCAATGTCTACGGTCTTCACAAACGGCAGGCAGAGGAGGAGATTATGGCCATACTTCCGGACTCGGTGTGCCTCCGATTGCCGTGGATGTATGATTTCCCCTGGCGGGGGCTAAAGAGCAACAGCAACCTTCTGGGGAATTTACTGAAGGCTTTGATTCAAAACTGCCCATTGACGCTTCCTGTCCACGATTATCGCGGAATCACCTGGGCCATGGAGGTTGTGAAAAATATAGAGGCGGCGGGAAAGCTTCCAGCGGGAATCTATAACTTTGGCAGCGGAGGTACGCTGTCCACATATGAGACGGCGAGAGCGGTTCTGGCGATGGTGACAGAAGGGGAGGACAGAAGCGGACTTCTCATTCCTGACCGGGAGCGGTTTGCAGAACAGCCCAGGAACCTGCTGATGGATACGGAAAAAATACGAGGCTGTGGGATTGAATTTCCGGATACGGTGGAAGGATTCCGCAGGTGTTTTGAGGAGAGTCCGGAATATATGACGGGGATGATCCGGCAGTGATAGGAATGGCCTTTCGCGGGGAAAAGGCATGAGAGTCGAAATGAGGGGAAGCCGGGCGGAAAAGTGCCTTAACTTCCCGGAGAATCATCAGGGAAAAGTCGAAAAATGTAGAAAAACAGCGGAAAGCTGAAGAATCGATTGTCAAAGCCGGAGAGAGTATGATATACTTTTCCCGGCTTTATGTCTGCCCGGAGTGAGGCGGCGTAAGGCCGGATGCGGAATCTGTTATATATTCTGTTGTTACAAAAGAAGGAAAGCTTTGGAGTCAGGAGGAAATTCTGGTGGTAAGGTTTAAAAATTACGTGAAGGCGGGAAGCCTTTCAGAGGCCTATGAGCTGAATCAGAAAAAGAGCAGTATTGTAGGCGGCGGTATGATGTGGCTGAAGCTTCAGAACCGCGTGAAAATGACACTGATCGATTTGTCGGGACTGGGGCTCGATACGATCGAGGAGACGGATGAGGAATTCCGGATCGGCTGCATGTGCACCCTGCGCATGCTGGAGACACATGAGGGGCTGAATACATATTTTCAGGGAGTTTTTAAGGAGTGCACGCGGGCGATTGTGGGCGTTCAGTTTCGAAACGGGGCCACGGTCGGAGGCAGTGTGTTCGGAAGATTTGGTTTTTCCGATATCATGACCTGCCTGATGGCGCTCGATACTTATGTGGAGCTTTATCAGGGCGGAGTCGTCTCTCTGAAAGAGTTTAACCACATGAAATACGACCGCGATATTCTGGTGCGCATTATTATAAAAAAAGACGGCAGAAGGGCTGCTTACGCGGCTCAGAGACGGTCCGGTACGGATTTCCCGCTGATTGCCTGCTGTGTGGCAAAAAAAGAGGGGACATGGTACGTATCGGCCGGAGCCAGGCCTTCCAGAGCGGAAGTGGTGGAAGTCGCAGGCACAGGCGTGAATGGCAGTGTGGATTGCGGTACAGTGGCAGACTGTTTCCATTTTGGGAGTAATACGAGAGGAAGCGCCGAATACCGGAGGCATCTGACGGAAGTTTACGCAGGGCGGCTGATGAAGCAGCTCGGCGGGGAGGTATAGAACGTGGAGATAGAATTTACTTTAAATGGAAAAGTGACGTATGCGGAGATCAAGGACGATACATCCCTGTATGATTTACTCCGGGCAAAAGGCTGCTACAGTGTAAAATGTGGCTGTGAGACGGAAAACTGCGGCCTGTGCACCGTTCTGGTCGATGGGAAGTCGGTTCTCTCCTGCTCTATGCTGGCGGCCCGTGTCGATGACCGGGACGTGGTGACTCTGGAAGGCGTTCAGAAGGAAGCGGAAGAGTTTGGAATGTATCTGGCGGGAGAGGGGGCCGAACAGTGCGGATTCTGCAGTCCCGGCCTGATCATGAACGTGCTTGCAATGGAAAAGGAACTGATTCAGCCGGAAGAGGATGCGATCAGGGAGTACCTTGCTGGCAATCTCTGCCGGTGCAGCGGCTATATGGGCCAGATGAGGGCCATCAGAAAGTATCTGGCGAGGGGAGGAGAGGCGAGATGAAAATGGAAATGCATGCGGTAAATTCCCCCGTAGTAAAGGTGGATGCCAAGGCGCTGGTAACGGGAAAGCCCGTCTATACGGATGATTTGGCGCCGAAGGACAGCCTGATTGTAAAGGTGCTCCGCAGTCCTCACGCTCATGCCCTGATTAAGGCAATCGATGTGAAGGCTGCCTCCGAAGTGGACGGGATTGCCTGTGTACTGACCTATGAGGATGTGCCGGATAAGCGTTTTACCATGGCAGGACAGACGTATCCGGAGCCCAGCCCCTATGACAGGCTGATTCTGGACAGGAGAATGCGGTTTGTAGGAGATGCAGCGGCTGTCGTGGCGGGCGAGACAGAGGAAGCGGTGGATCGCGCCCTTCGCCTCATCAAGGTGGAGTATGAGGTCCTGGAGCCCGTCCTCGATTTCCGTCAGGCGAAGGATCACGAGATTCTGGTTCATCCGGAAGAAAACTGGAAGAGCCTCTGTCCGGTTGGAGCGGATAATAAACGTAATCTGTGCGCTTGCGGCGGAGAGGAGGACGGCGACGTGGAGAGCACGCTGAAACGGTGCGAGTATGTGATTGATCGTGTTTACCATACGAAGGCAAACCAGCAGGCCATGATGGAGACGTTCCGCGCTCACACCTATATGGATACATATGGCCGTCTGAATGTGGTGGCCTCCACTCAGATTCCATTTCATGTGAGAAGGATCCTCGCCCATGCGCTCGATGTACCGAAATCCATGGTGCGCGTGATTAAACCGAGAATCGGCGGCGGATTCGGAGCGAAGCAGACCGTGGTGGCGGAAGTCTATCCGGCTATAGTGACCATGAAGACGGGAAGGGCGGCCAAGATCGTCTATTCCCGCTATGAGACCCAGATTGCCTCGTCTCCGCGCCACGAGATGGAGATACGCGTGCGCCTGGGAGCGGACGCGGAAGGAACGATTAAGGCTATTGACGTCTACACCCTTTCCAATACGGGGGCGTACGGAGAGCACGGACCAACAACGGTTGGTCTTTCCGGCCATAAATCCATTCCGCTTTACCGGACGCCGGAAGCATTCCGGTTCCGTTATGACGTGGTCTATACAAACGTTATGTCCTCCGGTGCTTACCGCGGATATGGAGCGACACAGGGGATTTTCGCAGTGGAATCTGCCGTCAATGAGCTTGCGGCCGCGCTTCACATGGATCCGGTTGTGCTGCGGGAGAAGAACATGGTAAAGGAAGGCGATGTGATGCCGGCCTACTACGGCGAGAAGCTGAACAGCTGCGCGCTGGACCGCTGTATGGCGAGAGCGAAGGAAATGATCGGCTGGGATCGGAAATACCCGCGCGTGGACATGGGAAATGGGAAGGTCCGGGGAGTCGGAGCGGCTATGGCCATGCAGGGATCATCCATATCTAATGTGGATGTGGGCTCTGTGGAGATCCGTGTCAATGACGACGGCTTCTATACCCTGATGATCGGTGCCTCCGACATGGGTACCGGATGTGACACGATTCTGGCACAGATGGCAGCAGACTGTCTGGAGTGCAGTATGGACCAGATCGTCGTGCACGGCACCGATACGGATGTGTCTCCTTACGATTCCGGTTCTTATGCCTCCAGCACTACGTATCTGACGGGAATGGCGGTTGTCCGGGCCTGTGAGGAACTGAGGCAGAAAATCGTGGAAAAGGGAGCGGATTACTTAGGATGCGATGCAGCGAAGCTGGAATTTGACGGCAAACGGGTCTATCAGCCGGAAGGGGAATTAGAGATCTCCTTAAAGGATATCGGCAACCGCATCATGTGCTGCAACGAGAAGATGCTGTCAGCCGGATACACCCATACTTCCCCGGTATCACCGCCTCCATTTATGGTGGGAATGGCCGAGGTGGAGGTGGATACGGAGACCGGCGAGGTGGAACTGATCGATTACGCGGCTGTTGTTGACTGCGGAACCGTCATCAATCCGAATCTGGCGAGAGTTCAGACCGAGGGCGGAATCGCTCAGGGCATCGGTATGGCGCTATACGAGGATATCACCTACACGAAGAAGGGCCATCTGATTGAAAATTCCTTCCTTCAATATAAGCTTCCAACCAGGATCGATGTGGGAAACATCCGGGTGGAATTTGAGAGCAGTTACGAGCCGACCGGCCCGTTTGGCGCGAAGTCCATCGGCGAGATCGTGATCAACACTCCATCACCTGCCATCGCGGGCGCTGTGGCAAATGCGGTCGGAGTGCAGATTCGGGAGCTTCCGATCACTGCGGAAAAAGTGTATCGGGGGATGCGTGAGCAGGGAAAAGAGTAAAATAAAAGAGGGACCGGAACATGAAATATTCTCAATGTTCTGGTCCCTCTTTTATGATAAGAAGAGTATAACATGAGAACAGCGCCGGTATACTATGAGCACTTAGCGAGGTCTTTCACGAGCTTAGTGCGAGTCATACCTGTACACTTGATGAGGTGTTTCACGAATCTAGTGTACAGGTATAATAAGAAAATCAGTTGTTTTAGAAAGCAGCAGAGGGATCGTGGAGTGGTATAAAAACAAAATATCCTAAATTTTAGGGTAAAAAAGTGTTGTTATATCCTAAAAATGAGGATATAATTATTGTGAGAGGAAGTGATGAAGTGGAGAATAAAACGTTTGCCATCAGAAGCCAGGCATCAGCAGAGGATATTATCAAAATTAGAAAACGGTTGAGTTTAACTCAGCAGAGACTGGCAGACTTTATGAATGTTTCAAAAAAAACAGTAGAATACTGGGAACGAAAAAAGAAACCAATTACAGGGCCTGTTGTCACTCTGTTAAAGATATTGGAAGAAAATCCCGCTTTAATGGAATACTATACAATCCCTGAGAGATGTTTTCCCTTAAGACTTTGGTATATGTATCATGATGAGATATGCTCGGTTATAGATGTAGACGAGAAAAACAGGAGAATCAAGCTTTATAATTTTACTGACAGCTATTTGAAAAGGGCCTTCGGCAGGAATTCGGAGCCGAACTACCAGGATTATGAGGAATTTATCGAATCGCGATGTTTCCCGAAAGACAGAGATAAGATGAAATTAATTTTAGATGATCTGGGAATACCGTTCTATGAGCCGATGCTGATCATTGAAAAGACAGAGGGCAAAATGGCGGAGGATGATTTCTGGATCAGAATTGAGAGGTGATCTCATATGACAGAATTATTTGAGCAGGATAGAAAGACTGATAACAGGCAGTCTTCTAAAGGAAATCAGTTAAAATGGTATAATGGGAATACATGGTATAAAGCTGATTATACAGGCTATGAAGGTTTGGCGGAATATATGGTCTCCCATCTTCTGGTTCTGTCTGATCTGAAAAAGAATGATGTCTGTCTTTATGATACAGAGCAGATAAGATATAAAAAGAATATGTTTCATGGGTGTAAGAGTACGAATTTTTTATCGGATGGCTGGCAGTTGATTACATTGGAACGCTTGTTTAAAAACTTTTTTGGAGAGAGTTTGATGACAAGTATGTATAAAATTACTTCCTATGAAGAAAGAATTAAATTTATGGTAGATCAGATTATCCGAATAACCGGATTGACGGATTTTGGAAAGTATGTAAGCAGGCTTATTACAATTGACGCCCTTTTTCTGAATGAAGACAGGCATACCCACAATATAGCTGTTCTTATAGATTCATACAACCAGTTTCACTACTGTCCTTTTTTTGATCATGGCGCCTCGCTGCTGTCAGATACCTCCATGGATTATCCTTTGAATCAGGAGGTATATCCGCTGATGAATGAAGTAAAATCCAAAACGTTTTGCAGCAGTTTTGATGAGCAGTTAGATATTGTGGAAAAACTGTATGGGAGGCAGATCACCTTTCGATTCACAAAGCAGGAGGTACACAGATTGATTATGTCAGAGCCATACTATCCAATAGAAATAAAAAACAGAGCAGAAGATATCCTTTTGTATCAGATGAAAAAGTACGCTTATTTATTCCTGTGAATTCAGCATTTATAATTATGCAGGGACTGCATATGTGAAACCGGACGGCCCCTTAAGTGTATCACCTGATAAGGTCCCGAGGGCCGTCCGGTTTTGCATATGATGAAAGTATTATTCACAGAAACTTACACAATGTCGCTCAATTTACTTTAAAAGTCCCTTCTCAGTCAAAAAGTCTTTTGCGACATCTTTTTCATCCTTCTGATCCACTTCCACAGCGTAGTTCATGGCGCGCATCTCATCGTCGGAGATCTGGCCTGTCAGTTTTTCCAGGGTCTCGCTTAACTTGGGATATTTCTTTAAGGTGTCCTGGCGGACCACGGTGGCGCCGTAATAGGTGGCAAAGATGTGCTGATCATCTTCCAGCAGGGATACATCGGCCACGCTCAGCTGGGCGTCGGTGGTGTATGCATTGGTGACATCGATCTGTTTATCGGCCATGGCGGTGTACTTTAAGGCGATATCGATGTCCTTGACATCCTTGAAGTTCATGTTGTAGGCGGACGCGAGGTAGTTGAAGCCATCCTCACGCTCCATGTAGTCGGGATTCCCCCCAAATACCAGCTGGTCTGATACGGCGGCCAGGTCTGTGAAGGTCTTGAGGGAATACTGGTCGGCAGCTTCTTTTCTCACTGCCAGGGTATAGGAGTTCTGGAAGCCATAGAGGCCGGTCCAGTGGAGTCCCATCTCTTCGTAGCCCTTCTGAAGATTCTCATAGAGGACATCGGAATCGTTCTCCTGTTCCTTCTTTAATACGGTGAGCCAGCCGGTTCCAGTGTATTCCGGATATAAGTCGAAATCCCCCTTTAACAGTGCCGGCTGGATGTTCGTGGTACCACCGCCGACGCCTTTGGTAATCTCTACTTTTACACCAAGATCATGCTCGATTAACTGGCCGATAATCTCGGTCAGTACGTACTGCTCCGTCATGGGCTTGGACGCGATCTTTATGGTTCCCTGTTCTTTCTTTGCACAACCGCCGAGTGACAGCGCTGCGATGGCTGCTGTTCCGATGACTGCGGCGGCAGCTAGTTTTTTCAATTTTTTCATTACTGAATCCTCCTGTAATCGATCTGTATTCCCGCGGGCAATGAGCCTGACGGACACGCTGGCGCGTTCATTTGGCGACTGCCGCGAGGGTCAAATACCCGCCGCCCGCTGCACTGTAAATTTGATGTTACGCTGCTTGCGGCGTTTTTTTGATTTGTGGTCCGTGTGATACGGAGCCCTTTATATAAAAGCAAGGGGTTCTATCTTAACCGGCCACCAGCCGGCGGACAAAATCCGTTGCAGGATGTTCCAGGAGCCGGGCAGGGGTTCCATCCTGAATGATATGCCCCTGATCCATGACGAGGACGCGGCTGCCAAGCTTTAAGGCTTCCTTGATATCGTGAGTGACAAAGACGATGGTTCCGCCCAGTTCCTCATGAATCCGAAGGATCTCCTCCTGAAGCCGCTTGCGGGTGATCTCGTCGACTGCGCCGAAGGGCTCGTCCATCAGAATGATCTTTGGAGAGTTCATCAGTGCTCTGGCGATTCCGACTCTCTGGCGCTGGCCTCCGGATAATTCGCTGGGATAGCGCTTCAGCATCTCTGCGTCCAGACCGACGGTCTTCGCCAGCTGACGGGCGCGGGCCGCGATGGCCGCTTTGTCCGGGGACTTATAGAGATTCGGCACATAGCAGATATTTTTCTCGATGGTCATATGCGGGAAGAGGCCGATCTCCTGAATGACATAGCCGATTCCCCGACGCAGCTCATTGATATCTGTATGGGAAATGTCCGTGCCGTTGATACAGACGGTTCCCTGCTCCGGTGTGAGCAGCCCGTTCATCAGCTTCAGGGCTGTGGTCTTGCCGCAGCCGGAACTGCCGATCATGGTTAAAAATGTGCCCTGTTCCACACTTAAATTAAAATGTTCCAGGATCCGGTTTGGTCCATAGGACATGGTAATATCCTTTAATTCGATGACGCTCATGATAATCCTCCTTACAGCGGTCTGTCCCCTTACGGAGCCAGATGCCATTTCTTACGAATATGACGTTCAATATAAGCCACCAGCTGATCGGATGCGAGAGCCACGAGGGCGATCAGGATGCTGCCTGCATACGTCATGGCGGCGTTGTTCGTCGTGATGCCGCGGTAGATGGCTACTCCCAGGCCGCCTGCTCCGATATAGGAGGCGATACCGCTGAGTGAGATCGTCATCACCACCATACTGCGGAGTCCTGCCACGATGACCGGGAGCGCCAGAGGCAGCTTGACCTTATAAAGAATCTGCCAGGGCGTGCTTCCCATGCCCTTTGCCACCTCGATGGTGGACGCCTCAATGGTGGTGATGCCGGTATAGGTGTTGCGGACCATAGGCAGCAGCCCATAGATGGTGAGCGCGATGGTCGCAGTCTTATTGCCGATGCCGGTAAATGGGATTAAAAAGCCCAGCATGGAAATCGACGGAATCGTATAGGCCACGTTGATGACCCCGATAATCCATGTGGCGAACCGCCGGTGCTCGCTGATTAAAATACCGAGAAAGAGACCGATAGAGCCGGAGATGAGAATCGCTGTCGATGCGATCTTTATATGCTGAAGAATCAGCTCCTGGAAGAACGGCCAGCGTTCCGCGTAGAGGGAAAAGATTCCGTGAATCATGAGATGACCTCCATTCTGTCATTGGTATGAATGATACGTGAGATAGAACACACGTTCTGATTATTATACTACAAAAGTGGTGGGGAAGCAACCAGATTCTGGAAAATATTTATTGCTCATTCCGTGTACTTTAATGTGGCCGGAAACGAAAAGAACAAAATGAAAATGAGGCCTGCCGGATTGGCAGACCTCACTTTTATTTTTAGAAAAGAGTGCTTGTGATGGCGGAATTTCATTACTCTTTTTCGTAACCTTCATAGGTGACAATACCCTGCTTATTTGTGCTGAAGTATTTGTCGTCGCCGTTCTTTAAGTTCTTCTTGCCCTTAGCGAGTTTTCCGGAGGTGCCGATTAAGTAGTCTTCGCCATTGTAAGATACAACCTCGTATTTTGCATCGCGGTCAGCCTTCAGCAGGCGGCCCTTGATGTAGATGGAATCGTCATAGATTCCGTTGTAGCCGGCGCCCTTGTCGCTGCCGGACTTGCGGAAGTTGTAGGTGTATTTCTCGCCGTCGATATCGATGGTGGTCTTGCCGGTAGCCATGACGCCTTCCTTAGGAGAATCTCCGAAGTAGTATACGTCGCGCTCGTCAGCAGAATCCGGAAGATCGCTTTCTGCCTCGATCTCTTCGTAGGAATCGATCTTCTTGTCGTCATCGAAGGTCAGCATATAGAGTCCGTGAAGCATTTCGCCCTTTTCGTTAAATGCGTAGCGGTAGTTGTTGATTGTCTTGATCTGGCTCTTGACGAGATCGCCGTTGTTCTGAGCGTAGAACCAGTATTCTGTTCCGTCATCGTAAGCTTCAGGATCTACCTCTGCGCCTGGAATGGTCTTGAACCAGCCCTTGGCCAGCCAGCACTGTTCCGGAAGGTTGTAGTATAAGTTGCTTCCGCTTGCAGTTGTGGTGGAAGCCTTGGCATACCACTCGGATTCCGCTGCGCCGTTTTCATTGAAGCGGTATTTTAAACCGTTGATGGTCTTGGTGGTATCTTTTACTTTTTTACCGTTGGTACCGAAGTAGAACCAGTAGGTTCCGTCGAAGTTATCCTCTTCCGTATCCGGATCGTCGACCTCCTGAAGGCTCCATGCGTTTAATACAGAAGCGCCGTCATCGGAGTTGCCGCAGTAGTACACGCCCTCTCTCCAGGCTTCATCGCCTGTGATTCGTTCGGAATCCTCGCCAACCCATCCGAAGAGCATTCTTCCTTCTGAGTCAAACGCATATTTTTTCCAATCTCCGCTGGCTTTGCGGATCGATTTAAAGGAGGTCTTTCCGGAGCTGGAGGCCTTGTAGGCTTTTCCGTTGTTCTGGAAGTAGTACCAGTACGTCTCCGGTGAGTCCTCTTCCTCGTAATCGGAAGGGATTTCCCGCCATTCGTTGGATACCATGGCACCTACGGAGTTTACATAATAGTAATCATCGTCATATTCAATGACGCTGCTCTTGGCCATATCTCCTGATGAATCGAGATAGAACCAGTTGTCGCCTGATTTCTTCCAGGCATCGGTCACTCTGCTTCCGCTGGAGTCGATATAGACCCAGTTGTCGCCTTCCATGGTCCAGCCCTGTGCTGCAAATGCTGTCATAGATGCGCCTATGGTAAATAGCGCGGCAGCGCATGGAAGAATCCATTTTTTCATCTGTTTCTTCATAAATTAATTTCCCCTTTCAAAAGAAAATCGTATCCTCTCAGCAGCTCTCCTGCTGATAACACGACTTTAAACCATGGAGCAGCTCCAAGGTCAAGAGGAGTAAAAAAGGCGTAAGAATGCGTAAGAAAATAAAAAAATATTAAGAAAATCAGCTCTTGACCATGGACCTGCTCCATGGTTTAAAATAAATACTTTTTTCATCCCAATCCTACCGTGTTAAGATAGCTATATAATGATAATGTCACTTACTAACCGTCATTTGTTGAAATCGACATCTTATTGTCAGATTATTATAATGAAGTTACAGGAGACGGGCAGTGCTGCAACAGAGAGGAAAACATTATGTATACAAAAACATTTCAGGTTGTCCAATACCTGGCTGACACTCTGGATAGTTATGTCACCTCCGGACAGCTGGGGGCACATCTGGGAGTCAGCAGCAGGATGATTCTTCGCTATGTCAAGGAAGCAGAAGCGCTGGGAGGGGAGAACGGATTTGAAATCCGTTCTTATAAGGGAAGGGGGTATCAAATAAAAATCACAGATCAGGTGCGCTGCCAGGCATTTTTTAAGGACATGGGAGGCCACACGGACAGTAAGGGGGATGAGCTGATACGGGAAGTGGTGAGACGGATCCTGATCTGTGACGGATGTAAAATGGATGAGCTGGAAGAGCTGTTCAATTACAGCCGTTCCAGCATGTCCAGAATTACGACGCTGTCCAACTCCTATCTGGAGAATTTCGGCCTGGAGCTGTTCAGCAAAGCCTATACGGGACTCTACATCAGCGGGAATGAGATCAGCATCCGGGACTGTATGTACCATCTGCTGGAAAAGACAGAGGAAGAGGAAATCTGGAACGCCCTCGATATCCGGGAGGTGCAGGAGAGGGATATCCGCAAGTGGATGGACAGATGCTTCAAAAAATACGGGCTCAGTGCAAAGGAAAAAGAAGAGCAGCAGTTTTTCAAATACCTGGCCATTACGATCAAGAGAATCTCTCTCGGAAAGGAGATTTACTTCGGCTATCTGGCTCATCTGGACGGAAAAGAGCCGTTCAAAGCACAGATGAAGACGACCAGGTGTCTGTTAAAGAAGTATTTTCCCAATAACAGGCTGGAAGGGGAGTGTATGTATTTGACTCTGATCTGGATGCAGACGTTTGGAGGAAACAGCCGGATCAACCAGATCGACGAGCACAATCTCATGTTTTTCCACGGCCTGGTCATGAAGGGGCTGAAAAAAATCAAGGATAACTACGGTGTGGATTTGAACGGCGATGAAGTGCTGGTCAACGGCCTGATCCTCCATGTGGCCTCCAGTTACGGCAAATACCTGGTACATATGGAGACGGAGAATCCGTTTTATGAGGAACTGCAGAAGATCTATCCAACGGCCTACTATTACGCCATCGAGCTGGCGGAATGCATTACGGAGTACACAAAACAGAATCTCTCCGTCGGAGAACTGGGATTCCTCACCATGTACTTTGCATCTTCCCTGGAACAGGAGAATAAGATCCGTAAGTTTAAGACTGTTTTAATCAGTGAGACCATGCCTGGGGCTGCGCGCCTCTTAAAGAGCCGGCTGGAGCAGACCTATACCGGGCTGGAAGTAATGGATATGGGGAATTACGGAGAAGGAGATGCGCTTCCGGAGGAGGCGGACTTTTATATCACGATGCTTCCCTGCGGCCAGGAGAGCAGCCTGGGAAAGGAAGTGGTCACAGTCAGCCCGTTTCTGAATGAAAAGGACCAGATGAGGATCAATTTCGCCCTGATGCGGTTGAAAAGGCGGGAAAGCTTAGAGACCCTGTGCAGGCGGGACGGTTTTTATCTGTGGGACAAGCCCATGAGAAAAAAAGGCGTGCTCACCAGAATCTGCGATCTGCTGATCGAGCAGGGAAGGCTTGAAGAAGAACAGAAGAATGCCGTCATGAAGCGGGAAAATCTGGTGTCCACGGAGATATCGCCCTTTGCGGCGCTGCCACACTGTCTGATTGATGGAGAGAGCTTTTTCGTCTTCGTACTGATGAAAAATCCTGTTCCATGGGGAAAGGCCAACGTGAGGCTGGTGATTCTGGGCTGCTTTAAAAGAGGAGATGAGAAAATCAAAGAAGTGCTGGAACGACTGTTCCTGCTGGTATCGGATGAAGAGTGGATCAATAAACTGGCAGGCAGTAAATGCTATGAAGAATTTATTACATATTTAAGGGAATTTGATGGAGGGTACCTATGCTGACAGACATATTGACAAAGGACGTAGTCCGGCTGGATGTGGAAGGACTTACAACACCGGAGGAGGTAATTCATTTTAGCGGTCAGCTGTTAGTGGACAGTGGGAAAGTGAAGGAAACTTATATTGAAAAAATGGAGGAGGCATTCCATAACCTGGGCCCCTATATGGTCATGGCGCCGGGAATCGCGATGCCTCACGCAAGACCATCGGGAGATGTGTCTGAGCCCTGCATCAGCTTCATCAGGCTCAAAGAACCTGTGTCGTTTCATCACCCCTTTAATGATCCGGTGAGACTCGTATTTGCTCTGGGCGGTGTGGAAAACGACAGCCATCTGGCATTACTTCAGGAACTGGGGAGATTTCTGGAGGACGATAACGTCAGAGAACGGCTATTGACAATCACCTCTTACGGGGAACTGGCAAAATTAATATAGAAGGAGAATTTATGAGAGTGATAACAGTGTGTGGAATGGGATTTGGCACCAGTCTTATGCTTCTGATGACGATTAAGGATATCGGTAAGAAGCATCACGTAGCGGTGGAAGGGGAAGCAGTGGATCTGGGTTCCTACAAAGGAAAGCCCTGTGATCTGATTGCGGCTTCCTCGGAGATCGCCAAACAGATCGTGGCCGATGTGCCGGTTCTGTCGGTTACCAATTTACTCGACAAAAAGGGGATCGAAGAAATGATTCTTCCTTATATGAAATAACTGAGGAGAAGACAAAAGGAGAAGAACGGTATGATAAAATTTTTAGTTGATTTCTTAAGCCAGCCTACGGTTGTGTTAGGCCTTGTAGCTATGATTGGTCTGATCGCTATGAAAAACAGCGTGTCGGATGTGATTTCAGGAACCTTTAAGACGATTCTGGGATTTTTAATACTGAGCGCCGGATCCAATGTCATTGTGGGGGCTTTGATTCCGTTCAGTTCTATGTTTAACAGCGCGTTCGGCATGGCGGGAATTGTGCCGGAGGATAACTCTCTGGTGGCTGCTGTGCAGGTCGTATTGGGATTTGAGACGCCTCTCATTATGCTGTTCTCATTTCTGATCAATCTGCTTCTTGCGCGCATCACGCCGTTTAAGTATATTTTCCTGACCGGACATATGATGTTCTCATTCGCAGGTACCATGGCAATCGTACTGGATCAGATGGGAATCAGGGGATGGGAAGCGGTGGCTATCGGCTCTGTAATTCAGGGAATATCCATGATCGTATTCCCGGCTATCGCCCAGCCGTTTGTGAGAAAAATATTAAAGACGGATGAAGTGGCGTTTGGTTTCTGGGGAAGTTCCCTTGTCTGTCTGAGCGGATTCGTAGGCGGCCTGTTCGGCAAAAAGGACCGTGATCCGGAACAGGACACCTGGGAACAGGTTCACGTATCTGACAAATTGGGTTTCCTGAAGGATATGTCCATCCTCATGGCCATCGTCATGATTGTGGTATATATCCTGACCGCACTGATTGCAGGCCGTGAGACGGTGACGGCGCTGTCGGGCGGACAGAACTACATCATCTATACCCTGATTCAGGCTCTCACCTTTGTGGCGGGCGTACTCGTCCTCTTACAGGGAGTCCGCATGTTCCTGGGGGAAATTATTCCCGCGTTCAAGGGCATCAGTGAGAAGCTGGTTCCAGGCGCCAGACCGGCCCTGGATATCCCGATTTTCTACAGCGTCGGACCGATGGCAACTACTGTTGGTTTCCTGGCGGCGATGGTGGGCGGTATCATCAGCACCATGATTACCACCAGAATGAACGTTGTCGTGCTTCCGGGTGTGATCGGCCTCTTCTTCATGGGCGGCGCGGCAGGTGTGTTCGGCGATAAACTGGGCGGCAAAAAGGGCGCTGTGGCAGCAGGTCTCTTCCTCGGTGTGTTCTTCACACTGATTGTGGCGGTTGCATATCCCTTCGTCAATGTGGGCGCTTACGGAGTGGAAGGCTTATGGTTTGCTTCGACGGATGCCATTATCGTATCGGTGCTGATGCGCCTTGTGGGTATGGTGTTCGGCATCCCGCTGTAAGACGGTTGATTGTTACAATTTTATTTAGAAAGAAGGACACAAAATGAAAAGATTCGCAAGGACAGTTTTGGGTGACATAAAGGGAGAGGAGATGGGATTTACGTATCCCCATGAGCATCTCCACGCGGTTCCGCCGCCATGCCAGAAGGATAGAGATTTAGAGCTGAGCAGCTATGAAAACAGCGTACAGGAACTCCTGAATTTTAAGGAGGTCGGGGGACGTACCCTGGTGGAAGCCTCTACGCTGGACTATGGCAGGGATTTGAACATTCTGAAACGGATGGCTCAGGAGACCGGAGTTCATATTATCGCTACCACCGGCTTTAATAAGCACATCTACTATCCAGCCTGGGTGGCGGAAAAGTCCATGGAAGAGATCGCGGACATGCTGGCAAAGGATGTGATGGAAGGCGGCGACGGATCGGATGCGAGAGCCGGATTCATCAAAATCGGCACGTATTACAATATGATCCATCCTTTGGAGAAAAAGACGACAATCGCGGCGGCCACCGCACAGAAAGCCTGCAAAGCGCCGATCTGGGGGCATACGGAGGCCGGCACCATGGGCATGGAGGTGCTTGATATCCTGGAAAATGAAGGCGTGGATTTAACCACGGTGGCCCTGGGCCATCTGGACCGCAATCCGGACGAGTACTATCTGCTTAAGCTGGCCGACCGGGGAATCTATATTCAGTTTGACGGGCCAGGCAAGGTAAAATACCATCCCGATTCTACGAGAGTAGCCCTCATCCGCTCCCTGATCGGACATGGTTACGGCAGGCAGCTGCTGATATCCGGGGATATGGGACGCGCCTCCTATTTAGAGGCCTACGGCGGAGGTCCGGGATTCCGCTTTATCAAGACGAAATTTATCGCCCGTCTTCTGGACGAGGGTATCAGCCAGCAGGATATCGACACAATCTTTATCGAGAATCCCAAGCGGTGGCTGGCCGTATTTTAAGGAGGGCGCACATGATTGAATCGATCAGACTCATGGCAATTATCCGTGATGTGGAGCCCATTTACGCTGTCCCCATTGCAGAGACGCTGGTGAGCGAAGGAATAACCGGCATTGAAGTGTCCTTAAGTGACGCAGAAAAAGGATTCGGCTGTATTGAGAACATTCAGAAGAGATTTTCACCGGATAAAATCTGTTTGGGAGCCGGCACGGTTACGAAGAAGGAGGAGGTGGACCGGCTGGCCGCCATGAAGATTCCTTTTTTCTTAACGCCGGGCTACGACGACGATCTGGTGGCTTACGGCCTGTCAAAGGGCATGGAGGTTCTGCCTGGCGTCCTGACACCGGGAGACGTTCAGAAGGCGCTTAACAGAGGCGTCAGGCGTCTCAAGCTGTTCCCGGCCGATGCCTTTGGAATGTCTTATATTAAAAGTCTGAAGGGACCTTTTCCGCAGGCAGAGTTTGTGGCTGTGGGAGGTGTGAATGAGGCGAATGTGTCCCAGTTTCTGAAAGCAGGTTTTGCCGGTGCGGCCGCCGGCAGCAATCTGGTGCCCCGTAAGTCCACGGACGGGAATCTGGAGCTGATCCGGCAGAAAGCCCGGCTGTACGTCCAGGCAATGGAAAGGGAGGCATAAAGCGATGGCATTTATCGTCCAGAATATGACCTGGCCTATGGTGAAAGAACGGCTGGAGGTGTGTTCCACCGCCATAGTACCCATAGGCTCCACGGAACAGCACGGCTATCACCTCCCTCTGGGAACCGACGTCTTCCTGGCGGAACATCTGGCTCGGCTCATATCCGACCGCACTGGGGCGCTGGTATTTCCAACACTCAATTTTGGCTATTCCTGGGTATGGCGCGACCGGATCGGCACCATATCCCTCCCTCAGGACCATTTACAGCTTATATTAAAGGACATTGTAAAATCCGTGGAGCGGTACGGCGTGACGAAGCTCGTCTTTTTAAACGGCCATGAAGCCAACGGCGTCTCCATGAAGTATGCGATCCGCGATATCCAGGACACCACCTCTGTGAAGGTTCTGGGAATGTTTTACCCGGGACTTCAGCCCATTTACGACAAATATATGGAGAGTCCTACCTGGGGAGGCATGTTCCACGCCTGCGAGTTTGAGACATCACTTATGCTGTCTGCCAGGGAAGAGCTGGTTCACATGGACCTGGCCCGGGCCGAGTATCCGGACAGGCCGCCCCTTTACGGGATGGACAATACCTCCATCGGCGACTTGAGCGTGTCCGGTACATACGGCGATCCCACGGCCGCGGCTAAAGATAAGGGGGACCGCATGTTTGAGGAGTTCGCCGCGAAAGCAGCGGATCTGATTACCAGGCAATAAAGAATAGATGCACAGTATCGAAAAGAAGGCCGCTGCAGGGCTTTAAAAACCCTGCGGCGGCCTTCTTATTATTTTGTATCCTGCACACGCAGATTCTTCTGCGCGGTAGACAGCATCAGTTTAATTCGGTTTAACTGGTTTACCTCGCTTGCGCCCGGATCGTAGTCCACGGCGATGATATTGGAATTCGGATATGCCCTCCGAAGCTCCTTGATGACGCCCTTGCCCACGATGTGGTTGGGGAGGCATCCGAACGGCTGCGTGCAGACGATGTTGCCGACGCCGCTGTGGATGAGCTCCAGCATCTCACCGGTCAGGAACCAGCCCTCGCCGGTCTGGTTGCCGATGGAGACAAAGTCCTTGGCCATGTCTGCCAAATTAGCGATGCGGGCCGGGGCGGTAAAGTGTTTGCTCTTTACCAGTTCCCTGCGGGCTACCCTGCGGAAATACTCGAGGAGCGAGATTCCCATGTTGCAGAGATTGGCGCTCGATTTTTTGCCTCCTAAGTTGGCGGCCTTAAAGTTGCTGTTGTAGAAGCAATATAACAGGAAATCCATCAGATCCGGCATCACGGCCTCGGCGCCCTCGGATTCCAGCAGTTCCACGATGTGGTTGTTGGCCAGAGGCGAGAACTTGACGAGGATTTCTCCGACGATTCCGACCTTTGGCTTCTGGAGTCCCGGAATTCTGGGAAGCTCATCGAAATCCCGGATGATTCCTGAAATATTACGGGAAAACTCCATCATGTTCGGGATCCGCTTCGACAGGGACTTAATGCACCGCTCTTTCCATTTCTGGTGAAGCGCATTGGCGGAGCCGGGCTCCTTCTCGTATGGCCTTGTGGCGTAGAGAACCCTCATGAAAATGTCGCCGTAGACGACCGCCTGCATGGCCTTGGTAAGCAGCGGCAGCGTGATGGCAAATCCGGGGTTCGTCTCCATGCCGTTGGCGTTGACGGAGATGACCGGAATCTGGCCCATGCCGGCGCGCTCTAAGGCACGGCGGATAAAGCCGATATAGTTGGACGCACGGCAGCCGCCTCCGGTCTGGCTCATGAAAATGGCTGTGTGGTCTAAATCGTATTTGCCGGACAGCAGGGCGTCCATGATCTGGCCTACCACAATTAAAGAGGGGTAGCAGGCGTCGTTGTTGACGTACTTTAAGCCTGTGTCGATGGCGGAGCGGTTGTCATTCTGCAGGACCTCCACCTTGTAGCCGAAGGAGCGGATCGCCGGTTCGATTAAGTCGAAATGGATCGGCGACATCTGCGGGCAGAGGATGGTATAATCCTTCTTCATGTCCTTCGTAAATGTTATGCGGTGGTAGGCGCTGGAAATCACTTTCCGCTCATAGTGCTTCTTATCGCGCACGCGGAGCGCAGCAATGAGAGAGCGGACGCGGATTCTGGCTGCGCCTAAATTGTTGACCTCGTCGATCTTGAGCACCGTATAAATCTTTCCGGAGCCGGTTAAGATATCATTTACCTGGTCCGTGGTGACAGCGTCGAGGCCGCAGCCAAAGGAGTTTAACTGGATTAAATCCAGGTTGTTCTGTGATTTTACGTAGCTTGCGGCACGGTAGAGGCGGGTGTGGTACATCCACTGGTCCGTGACGACAAGAGGCCGTTCAATCTCTCCCAAATGGGAGATGGAGTCCTCTGTCAGGACTGCGAAGCCGTAGGAGGTGATCAGTTCCGGAATTCCGTGGTTGATCTCCGGGTCCACGTGGTAGGGACGGCCTGCAAGGACGATGCCGTGGCGGTCGTTTTCTTCCATCCACTTCAGTGTCTCCTCGCCCTTTTTCTCCATGTCCAGACGGGAGGCCAGAAGCTCCTCCCACGCCTTGTGGGCGGCCGCTTTCACTTCCTCAGCGGGAATCTGGAAATCCTCAAAGAAGACCTCGGTCAGCCGTTTTGTCAGCACCTCTTCATTGGTAAACGCCATAAAAGGATTGAGGAAACGGACGTTTTCCGTACCCAGTTCTTCCACGTTGTTTTTGATGTTTTCGGCGTAAGAGGTGACGATGGGGCAGTTAAAATGGTTGCCGGCGTCAGGAGTCTCGTTGCGCTCGTACGGAATGCAGGGATAGAAGATGGTCTTAATGCCCTGCTTGATCAGCCACTCGATGTGGCCGTGAGTGATCTTGGCCGGGTAGCATTCCGATTCACTGGGGATGGATTCGATTCCCAGCTCATATATCTTTCTGCTGGACTGCGGGGAGAGTACCGTGCGGAACTTCAGCTCCTTTAAAAAGACAGCCCAGAAGGGGTAGTTCTCATACATGTTCAGCACCCGTGGGATTCCGAGGACGCCTCTTGTGGCTAAATCCGCGCTCAGCGGCTCGTAATCGAACATGCGGTGGTATTTGTAATCAAATAAGTTGGGGATCTCCCTCTTGGCCCGTTCCTTACCCAGCCCTCTCTCACAGCGGTTGCCGGTGATGAACTGCCGTCCGCCGTCGAAACGGTTGATCGTCAGAACGCAGCTGTTGGTACAGCCCTTGCAGCGCGTCATGGAGGTCTCGTAGTGAAGGCTTAAGATCTTCTCCATGCTTAACATGGAGGTGGTCTTCGTGCTGTCATACCGCTCTCTTGCGATCAGCGCGGCTCCGAAGGCGCCCATGATGCCGGCGATGTCGGGGCGTACCGCGTCACACTCGGCGATCTTCTCAAAGCTTCTTAAAACCGCGTCGTTGTAGAACGTACCGCCCTGTACGACGACGTGTTCGCCTAAATCGGAGGCGCTGGTAATCTTGATGACCTTAAATAAGGCGTTCTTGATAACAGAGTAGGCGAGACCGGCGGAAATGTCGGCCACGGTCGCCCCTTCCTTCTGCGCCTGTTTTACATTGGAGTTCATGAACACAGTGCAGCGGGTTCCGAGATCCGTGGGATTTTTTGCAAAGAGCGCTTCTCTCGCAAAGTCCTCCACACTGAAATTCAGGGAATTGGCAAATGTCTCGATGAAAGAACCGCAGCCGGAGGAGCAGGCCTCGTTTAGCTGAACGCTGTCCACGGTGCCGTTCTTAATGCGGATGCACTTCATGTCCTGGCCGCCGATGTCCAGGATGCAGTCCACGTCCGGCTCAAAAAACGCCGCGGCGTAGTAGTGGGAAATGGTCTCCACTTCTCCTTCGTCCAGCAGGAACGCGGCTTTTAAGAGCGCCTCGCCGTATCCGGTGGAACAGGAGTAGACGATCTCACTGTCCCCGGGCAGCTGGCTGTCGATCTCCCCCATGGCCCGGATCGCCGTGGCCAGAGGGCTGCCGTTATTGCTGCTGTAAAAGCTGTATAGGAGCGTGCCGTCCTCGCCGACTAAAGCCACCTTGGTGGTGGTGGAACCGGCGTCGATACCCAGGAAGCATTTCCCGTGGTAAGAGGACAAATCGCCCTTTGTCACGCAGTGATTCTCGTGGCGTCTTGTGAATTCATCGTAATCCGTCTGGTCTGCAAACAGCGGATCCATGCGCTTTACCTCGAATTCCATCCGGATTCCGGAGGATAAGCGGGTAATTAACTCTTCCGCGGACAGGAGCGCGCCGCGTTCCTCCGCGTTTAAGGCCGCGCCGATGGCGGCGAATAAATGAGAGTTCTCCGGGGCGATGATCGCGTCGCCGCTCAGATGCAGCGTGCGGATAAATGCCTTACGGAGCTCCGGCAGGAAATGAAGCGGACCTCCCAGAAATGCTACATTGCCCCGGATTGGCTTCCCGCAGGCCAGGCCGCTGATGGTCTGGTTGACCACCGCCTGAAAGATGGAGGCCGCTAAGTCTTCTCTCGTAGCGCCCTCGTTGATGAGAGGCTGGATATCAGATTTAGCGAAAACGCCGCAGCGGGCCGCAATCGGGTAGATCGCTTTGTAATCCGCCGCATATTCATTAAGTCCGGCCGCGTCTGTCTGTAAGAGCGCAGCCATCTGGTCAATAAAAGAACCGGTGCCGCCTGCGCAGATACCGTTCATACGCTGGTCGATGCCTCCGGTAAAATAGATGATTTTTGCATCTTCTCCGCCAAGTTCGATTGCAACATCGGTCTGTGGGGCATAATCAGTAAGAGAAGCGGCTACCGCAACGACTTCCTGAATAAATGGAATCTCCAGATGCTTCGACAGCGTGAGTCCGCCGGAGCCGGTAATGGCAGGCCGTAAGTCCATGGGACCGAGCAAGTCATAGGCTTTTTTTAGGAGACTCGCCAGCGTTTCCTGTATATTGGCAAAATGCCGTTCGTAATCAGCGAACAATATGTGATGATCACCGTCTAATATTGCAATCTTTACGGTGGTAGAACCGATATCGATTCCTAACGTGTTATATGTAGTCATATGCGCGGGGATACTCCCCTGCCTCCTTCGTGTATAAGTAAGTTGTCAGCTACTGTTCACTGCCAGTGTCCCGCGAGGTGTTTTTTGTGAGTGGAGTGAAGCGAAAGTCACAGAAAACCCGAGGCTTGCAGCGCGAAACGGCGTTTCTTGCCGTTTCTGTGCATCGAGTTGCCGGTCACGGAGTGAACGGGAACAGTTGTCGGGCTCACCGCACCCAGTTTACCATAAAATAAGAAATAATACAATCGCCGTGCTGTGTTAAAAAGTGTTAAAAAATAGTAAAATTTGTGTAAGATCGCCAAATCTGTTTAAAGTTCGTTTGACAAAAAAGGTATGGGACTCTATAATGTATAAGTCTAAGTATGCCAAGTAAAGGGGGAAGTATCTCATGATTCGCATTTTTAAAACAGAGAACGGTCTGATTCACCAGAAGGATGAGCTGTCACCAGGATCCTGGATCGCGCTTACAAACCCTACGGCAACGGAGATTCTGGAGATTGCCAACACTTACGGGATTGATCCCGATGATTTAAGGGCGCCTCTGGATGAAGAAGAGCGTTCCCGTATTGAAACCGAGGATAATTACACCTTAATACTGGTGGATATTCCGAGTATCGAGGAACGAAACGACAAGGACTGGTATGTGACGATCCCTATGGGCATCATCACGACGGAAGAGGTCATCATCACGGTCTGCCTGGAAGAGACACCGGTACTGGGGGCGTTTATGGACGGCCGTGTGAGGGATTTCCACACGTATATGAAGACCAGGTTTATTCTGCAGGTGCTTTATAAAAACGCATCGCTGTTCCTTCAGTATCTGAGAATCATCGACAAGAAGAGCGGCGTTATCGAGGAAAAGCTTCACAAATCCACGAAGAACCGGGAACTCATCGAGCTCCTGGAGCTGGAGAAGAGCCTTGTATACTTCACGACCTCCTTACGGTCCAACGAAGTCGTACTGGAAAAGCTGATGAGAAACGAGAAAATCAAGAAGTATCCGGAGGACACGGACCTTCTGGAGGATGTTATCATCGAGAACAAGCAGGCCATCGAAATGGCCAACATTTACAGCGGAATTTTGAGCGGCACCATGGATGCATTTGCCTCCGTTATTTCCAACAACTTGAATATCGTCATGAAGTTTCTGGCGACCATCACCATCGTCATGTCCATACCGACCATGGTGGCCAGCTTCTACGGAATGAATGTGAATTCAAGTGGAATGCCGTTTGCAGACAGCCCTTACGGATTTTTGATCGTCCTGGGATTTACGCTGGTGCTGACGCTGATCGTAGCCTGGATCTTTTCTAAAAAAGATCTGTTCTGATCTGTTATCAATGTATGTGAGAAGGATGGAAGAATGAAATTTTTTTACAATCTGGAACGCAAGTTTAAACGGTATGCGATTCCGAACCTGATGTATTATATTATCCTGATGTACGGCGTCGGACTCTTAATGGAGATGTTCGCTCCGGGATTTTACTGGCGGTTTTTATCGCTGGACGCGCAGGCGATTCTGCACGGTCAGATCTGGAGAATCGTGACATTTATGATTTACCCGCCGGGAGGCGGTATCTTTGGAAGCCTGATTTCCATGTATTTATACTATATGGTAGGAAATACGCTGGAACGTGTATGGGGGGCATTCCGGTTTAATGTGTATTTCTTCATGGGAATTATCGGCCATGTGGCGGCGTCGCTGATTCTGTATGTGTTCTTTGGCACGCCGGTGTATCTGACAACCGAATTCTTAAACTTTTCCCTGTTTTTTGCCTTTGCTGCGACATTTCCCGATCTGGAATTTCTGCTGTTTTTCGTTATTCCGATCAAGGCGAAATGGCTGGCTCTGTTTAATGGTATCTACTTCCTGTACGGCTTTGTCAAAGGGGGAACGAGCGTTCGTGTCACCATCGTGTTGTCTCTGCTAAACTTCATCCTGTTCTTCTTTATGACGAGGAACTTTAACCGGGTGAATCCGAAGGAGATCAAGCGCAAACGGGATTTCCAGAGGCAGACGAAGATCATGCCCCAGGGAAGCACCCATCACAAATGCGCGGTCTGCGGCAGGACGGAAAAGGATGATCCGAACTTAGAATTCCGTTATTGTTCCAAATGCGAGGGCAGCTATGAGTACTGTTCCGAACATTTATATACACATAAACACGTTACCCGGGAGGAAGACGAAGCCCGGAAAACCACGAAATAACCAGCTTGGAGGAAATCAATGAAGAGAACTAAAATTATCTGCACCATGGGTCCGAACACGAATGACCGCAATTTAATGAAGGCACTTGCCGAGAACGGCATGGATGTTGCAAGATTTAACTTTTCCCATGGAGATTACGAGGAGCAGAAAACGCGTCTCGATATGTTAAAGAGTGTCAGAGAGGAGCTGGATTTACCGATCGCCGCTCTTTTAGATACAAAGGGACCGGAGATCCGTACCGGCGTTTTAAAGGACGGAAAGAAGGTTACCCTGGTGGAAGGCCAGACGTATACGCTCACAACCGATGACATCATCGGCGACGAGACGATGGGCCACATTACCTATGAGCGTCTGCACGAGGATGTGAAGGCAGGCAACAAGATTCTGATCGATGACGGCCTGATCGAACTGGACGTTGTGGAAGTGAATGGAAACAACATTGTCTGCAGCGTTGTAAACGGCGGTGAGCTGGGTGAGAAAAAGGGCGTGAACGTGCCGAACGTAAAGGTTAAGCTTCCGGCGCTGACAGAGAAGGATAAAGCCGATATCTTATTCGGTATCGAGCAGGGCTTTGATTTTATCGCGGCATCATTTGTAAGAACCGCTGCTGCGATTCTTGAGATTAAGGAAATCCTTTCCGCGCATGGCTCCAACATGGCCGTAATCGCTAAGATTGAGAATGCAGAAGGCATTGAAAACCTGGACGCGATCATCGAGGCCAGCGACGGAATCATGGTAGCCCGCGGTGACATGGGCGTGGAGATCCCGGCTCAGGAAGTACCGTATATCCAGAAGATGATTATTGAAAAATGCAACGTAGCCTGCAAACCGGTTATCACCGCGACTCAGATGCTGGATTCCATGATCCGCAATCCGCGCCCGACGAGAGCCGAGGTTACCGACGTAGCCAATGCCGTATATGACGGAACCGATGCGGTGATGCTGTCCGGCGAGACCGCTATGGGCAAGTATCCGGTGGAAGCGCTGTCGATGATGGCGTCCATCGTGGAGGAGACGGAGAAACATCTTGATTACTCCGCTTATCGCCAGCGCCGCGTATCCGCAGCCAACGTGCACAACATCTCCAATGCCGTCTGTTCTTCATCCGTGGGAACCGCCCATGACTTAAACGCGAAAGCCATCGTTGCGCCGAGTATCACCGGATTTACGACGAGAATGCTTTCCAAATGGAGACCGGAGTCCCTGGTAATCGGCCTGTCACCGAGCGCTTCCGCTGTGCGTCAGATGCAGCTCTACTGGGGCGTTAAGCCTTTCCATGCGAAACGTGCAGAGTCCACCGACGTTCTGATCTACTCCTCCATCGAGCTGTTGAAGGCTAAGAATATCGTGAAGGAAGATGATCTGGTTATTGTTACAGCGGGAGTGGTAAGCCCGACGAGCAAGCATGAGCCTGCGGCGCACACCAATATTTTACGGGTGGTAACGGTTGATTAAGTAAAAGAGTGGTTTTGTGGTGGTAGATACGCGGACTTTTGCATGGGGGATCGAGGAAAAGGGAGAGCAGGCGGCAGGGAGGGAAAGGTTCAGGGATTCCGAGGGGGTGGGACTAAGGGCGAACAGCCCCCTCCGCAGGGGTCCCGGGCAATTCGACCGAACGCCTGATGCGTTCGCTCTCAGTGCCCGCAAAATCGCGTCCTGAAAACGCGATTTTGCCCCTGCTCCCCTCAAGCTTTTTGGCGTAGCATTCGCCAAACCACTATTTTGATTATTTACTAAAAAAAGTATAGACAAAAAGGTCTGTCCCCAGTACAATGATTCGTAACGGAATCTGTACCCGGTCAGACCTTTTTATTATGATAGAAGGAATTGCGGAAGAATCTGGGGAAATACCTGGAGTATGGAAAGTTTTTATCAAAGGAGGAGACAAGGCTTTGGAGAAAAGACCATTTGTGACGAAAGAAAAACTGGAAGAGATTGCAGAACAGTATCCAACTCCATTTCATATTTATGATGAAAAGGGAATCAGGGAGAATGCGAAGAAGCTGAAGGAAGCGTTTGCATGGAATCCTGGCTATAAAGAGTACTTTGCGGTGAAGGCGACCCCGAATCCGTTTATTTTAAACATTCTGAAGGAATTCGGCTGCGGGACAGACTGTTCCTCCGAGACGGAGCTGATGATGGCGGATGCCCTGGGATTTTCCGGCGGCGATATCATGTTTTCTTCCAACGACACACCTGCGGAAGAGTTTCAGTTTGCCCATAAGATCGGCGCGATTATCAATCTCGATGATATCACCCATATTGAGTATCTGGAAAAGGCCATCGGGGAGATCCCGGAGACCATCAGCTGCCGTTATAACCCGGGCGGCGTGTTCAAGATCAGCAACGACATCATGGACAATCCCGGCGATTCCAAGTATGGTATGACGACGGAGCAGATGTTTGAGGCGTATAAGATCTTAAAGGAAAAGGGCGCGAAGCATTTCGGAATCCATGCATTTTTAGCCAGCAATACGGTGACGAACGAGTATTATCCACTGCTGGCCAAGATCTTATTTGAGCTGGCGGTGAAGCTCAAAGAGGAGACCGGAGCCCATGTTAAGTTTATCAACCTGTCGGGCGGAATCGGAATTCCGTATCGTCCGGACCAGGAGCCAAACGATATCATGGCCATCGGCGAGGGCGTAAGAAAGGCTTACGAGGAGATTCTGGTGCCTGCGGGCATGGATGATGTGGCGATCTACACGGAGCTGGGCCGCTACATGCTGGGGCCCTACGGCGCGCTGGTGACGAGAGCCATCCATGAGAAACACACTCACAAGGAGTATGTGGGCGTGGACGCCTGCGCGGTGAACCTGATGCGTCCGGCCATGTACGGAGCGTATCACCATGTGACCGTTATGGGGCGCGAGAACGACCCGTGCGACCATAAGTACGATGTGGTCGGTTCTCTCTGTGAGAATAATGACAAGTTTGCCATCGACCGGATGCTGCCGGAGATTCACAAAGGGGATCTGCTCTACATTCACGACACGGGAGCACACGGGTTCGCCATGGGATATAATTACAACGGGAAACTGAAATCAGCCGAGCTTCTTCTTCGGGAAGACGGCTCTGTGGAAATGATCCGGAGGGCGGAGACGCCAAAGGATTACTTCGCAACCTTTGATTTCTGCGATATCTTAGAGGATCTTATATAGGATTCTTGCCTGAGGGCAGTGTGAATGAGGTGTTTTGGTCATAGAAAAGAAAAATCCCTGTGTCTTTCGACACAGGGTTGATTTTTCTTTAGGATTTTCGGATTTTCAAAAAGGGTGAAAGGATAATTTGTTACTTTGTGCATTTCTTATGTACTTAGTATAGCATACTGCCCTTGGAAATGTTTGTATATTGTTTGAATAGATTATGAAGATTTTCTTAATTCATCATCTGTTTCCATAAATCGGGGAGGCCAGTGAGGGCGATGCTTCCCAATTTGCTTAAAATGAAAAGTTAAAAAAGATAACGGTTTTTTTACAATTGGTGACAGGGAAGCGGCAATTGGTGACATATTCGCGTTACAGTTCAATCTCCACCAGGGACACCGCAGTCCGGTTCGGCCGGGCAGGCTCGCTCAGTCTTTCTTGTGACTTTGCAGGGTATTAGAAGTTCTTAACGCGCAAAATTTTTCGTTCAGGTGAAATTCCCACTTGTCTGAGCGCAGCGAGTTTGGGAATTTCATCTGGTTTTTAGAAAAATTCTGCACGTTTAGAACTTCTTATGCCCGAAACCGGAACAGGAAAGACTGAGCGAGCCTGCCCGGCCGAACCGGACTGCGGTGTCCCTGGTGGGGATTGAACTGTAACTATATTCGCTTTTGAGGCCTAACTTTGTGAAATAATTCATAGACTTTTCCTATGAAATATAGTAAACTATAAAAAAAGAAAGAGGGGATTATACATATGGATTATAATTCAACAAATCAGCCTTACGTTTATTCCGACAGCACCAGTGCAGAACCGCTGGGCAAATACACCGCAAAAACTTTCGGCTGGATGTTTGCCGGACTTCTTATCACATTCCTTGTAGCCATGTTTGGTTATACGACTGGAACGATCATCTACGTATTTGCGATTCCTTACGCCTATCTGGTTTTAGGAGTGGCGGAGATAGCGGTGGTTTTATTCTTATCCGCACGGATCAGCAAGATGTCCGTCGGCACGGCGAGAGCGCTGTTCTTTACCTATGCGATTTTAAATGGTATTGTCTTTTCCGCATACTTCTTAATGTACGACATGGTTGACCTGATTCTGGTCTTCGGCGCCACATCCATCTTCTTTGGCGTAATGGCTGTGATCGGATACGTGACCAATGCGGATTTCAGCCGTATCCGCAACTTCTTAATGGGCGGACTGATCTTCCTGGTTGTTTTCTGGGTATTATCCATGTTTATAAACCTGGGACAGTTTGAACTGATCGTATGTTACATCGGTATCTTTATTTTCCTTGGATTTACCGCGTACGATACTCAGAAAATCAGAGCTTACCACCAGTATTACGCACAGGATCAGGATATGGCGGCGAAGGCATCCATCTTTTCCGCACTTCAGTTATACCTGGATTTTGTGAACCTGTTCCTCTATATCATCAGAATTGTGGGCAGACGTAAATAAGAATTGTCAGAATGAGGCGGTCCGGTGCGGTCCGCCTTTTTATTTTTTTGCATATCGGATGCTGTTTCCAGCCATAGGAAATCATATTTCCGGTTATCATGGACGAATTTTCGACATAGATGGCAGGAAAATGCCGGAAGTATTTGACGATCAAAGAATTCTGGCTTATGATTGGAATTAAGAATTTAAGTTTTACTTGCAGGAGGTAAAGATATGGGGGACAGGAATTGGCGGGATAAGACAGGGATACCGTTTATGGTTCTGTTCTGCCTGCTTTTGTTTTCCTTTACAGCGAGAGCTGCCGAAAATGATGCCAGGGTTGTGCGGGTAGGTTATCCGATACAGCAGGGGTTTACAGAGATCGATGCAAATGGAAATTACAGCGGATATACGTATGACTACTTGCAGGAGATCGCACGCTATACCAATTGGGAATATGAATTTGTTACAGTGGAAGGCACGCTGGATGAACAGTTGTCGGATCTGCTTGCCATGCTTATAAATGGGGAAATCGATTTAATGGGGGCCATGAATTATACGGATGGGCTTGCAGAGATCATTAATTATCCCGAATACAGCTATGGAACCGCACACAAGACGCTTTCCGTTTTGAAGGATAATCTGGAGTATACAGAATTTGATTACGACTCATTTGACAATATCCGGGTCGCAGTGATCAGCTATGATGGTCAGGAAGATGAAAAGTTAAATGGATTTTCGAAAATGAACGGCTTTCATGTGAATCAGGTTCTGTGCCGTACAGGAGCGGAGCAGATGGATCTGCTGAGGGACGGAAGCGTTGACGCGATTCTGAGTATGGATGTCAGCTTAAGCAACCATGAACTGCGTGTGATATCCCGATTTGATTCCCGTCCTTTTTACTTTGGTGTGACGAAGGGAAATCAGGAGGTGGCGGGAGAACTTAATAAGGCAATGGAGATCACCACCTCCACCAATCCATTCATGAGCGCAGAGCTTAACAGAAAATATTTTACCGGGGAGGATGGGCTGGTCCTTTCGAATTCGGAACTGGAGTATATCGGTCAGAAGGAAACCATCAGGGCAGGTGTGATGCTGGGGCGGGCGCCGCTGCAGTACCAGGCAAAGAACGGGGAGATCAGGGGGATTTCCATCGAGGTTCTTAAGTATATCGAGGAACAGACCGGATTGACGTATGAGATCGTTCCCTTTTATAACTGGGAAGAGTATTCCAGAGCAATGGAGGAAGGTACCATCGATCTGGTGATCGGTATTGCGGATGACTATGAAGGGAGCGGAGCGGGAAGCTGTGCGCTTACGCTGCCTTATCTGTCAGTTCCCCTGCAGCTGATCATGAATGATGACATGAAGATGCTTACGGACTTGTCGGGAAAAAGGGTTGCGCTGCAGAAGTCGCTGTTGATGGAGCAGGGCCTGCAGGGAGAACAGCTCTACTATGACAATGTAGAAGAATGCATGGAGGCGGTTCATAAAGGGGAAGCAGATTACTGTTACGGCAACAGCTATGCGGTTCAGTATTATCTGACTGCCCATAATTATAAAAATCTGCTCACATTTGCACAATCAGAGAACTGGACACAGAAATACTGTTTTGGAATCAGAAGACCGGTGGATATTATGCTGCTTTCGATTATGAATAAGGTAATCCGGGTACTTCCAGAGGATCGGGTAAACCGTTTTCTGTATGAGAATGCGTATGATGCTGGAGACCTGACATTTTCTGAATATGTGATGCGAAATCCGGAACAGAGCATACTTTATCTGGTCCTTTTCTGGCTGATGGTGGTCACCGCGGTATTTATTACCGTGGAGGTTACCAGAAGGAAGAATATGGCAAGGAAGGCGCTGGAGAACCAGCGGTATGAGCAGCTTAGTGAGCTGTCCAACGAGTTCCTGTATGAGTATAATATCAGGGAAGGTACCTTAAATCTGACGGAACAGACAGCTGGATTTCTGGGGTGCGAGAGGAAGATACAAAAGCCGGAGACCATGAAACAGAAGTATCCGGTATTTGGTTATATGATTACCCAGGAGGAAAACAATACGGAACACGAATGTCTGCTTCCACGGGGAAATGTGCGGTGGTTAAAGGTCATCTCCAAGATGGTTCTGGATACTGCGGGAAGACCGTTGTACGCGGTGGGGAAGCTGATTGATATTCAGACGGAACGCGAGATTAAGAGTCAGCTGGAAGCGAGAGCCCAACGGGACAGCCTGACAGGGGTGTACAATTCGGCCACCAGCCATCAGCTGATGAAACAGAGGCTCGTGGAGGAAGACCGGAATGGAGCCGGAGCCATGATTATCATGGATATCGATTACTTTAAGCAGATTAATGACTATCTGGGCCATTATACGGGCGATCAGGTGCTGGAAGAGACTGCTGAGATTCTGCAGGCATGTTTCCGCACGGATGATATAGTCGGCAGACTGGGCGGCGACGAGTTTGTGGTCTTCATGAAAGCGGTGAGCGATCCGGAGATTGTGAAGCAGCGCTGTACCGAGGTACTGGAGCGTGTGAAAGGTGTGACACTGGAGAAACATGGAAAAGAAGTGACGCTGAGTATCGGCGCAGCCATGGCGGGTGGAGAGACTGATTATGATGTGCTCTACCGGAAGGCAGACCAGGCGCTGTACCAGATAAAGAAGCATGGCAGGAGTGAGGTTTTAGTAGTGGAATAAGGAATAAGGAATACGCCCGCCGGGATACCATAGAGAATGGGATCCCGGACGGGCGTATTTTTATGCAGTCGTTATTTGTGCAGTCGTTTTTCTCCGGAGGAGAATCAGAACAGCAAATTTTCTGCCAGCTGAGTCAGCACCTCTTCACAGCGCAGAATATCCTCACAGGGCACATATTCGTCCGGTTTGTGGGCCAGCTCCAGGTCGCCGGGGCCGTAGGACATGCAGTTATGGCTGCCCAGTGTTCCGGCGATGACGGCGGTGTCTGTGTAACCAGGGAAAAAGCTTATGGCTGCCGGTTCGCCGGTGACCTTTTCGCAGGCTTCCGACAGTGCCTTTAAGAGGGGCGACTGCTCGTCTTTTTCCACATAGGGGCGGTTCCCGGTGATCTGATACGATGCAGTGATGCCGGGAATTTCCTGTATGGCGGCAGCAATTGCATCTTCCACGATCGTCACGGCGCTTGTTGTGTCCGTCGGCGGAACGAGGCGCATGTCGATCCAGACACGGCAGGAATCGGGTACCACGTAAGGACGGTAGCCCCCCTCAATCTGTCCGAAGGTTACGGTGGAAGCGCCCAGATCCGGATGGACCGGGCAGGAGGCGATCCGGCGGCGTATAAAGGAGATGATCTCCGCCATGGCCGCGATGGCATCCGCCCCCTTCCATGGAGTGCTGGCGTGGGCCGTGATTCCCTTCACTGCAATCTCAAACCAGGTGCGGCCTTTATGGGCTACCTCGATCTGTCCGCCCGTGGGCTCAGTATCCAGGACCCAGCAGTCCTTCGTGACCCAGCCATCCGCGATGGCGGCCTCGGCTCCGCGCATGAAGTCTTCCTCATCCACCGTTCCGATGAAGACGAGAGTACGCTTCGGTTTTTGGCCGTTTCGGGCTTTGAGAGCCATGGTGGTAAAGGCGGACAGGGCGCAGGCGAGGCCGGATTTCATGTCACAGGCTCCCCTGCCGTAGATGCGGCCTTTGATCACTTCGGCGCCAAATGGGGATACGGTCCAGCCCTCCCCTGTGGTGACGGTGTCCATGTGGCAGATATAGACGAGCGCGGGAGTCTGTTTCTCCCCCTCCAGCCTCGCCATGACGTTAAAACGGCCCGGGAGGACCTCCTTTTTGATGACGGGAACGTCCAGGCCTTTCAGATATTGGAAAATGAATTCTCCGATTTCTCCTTCATAGGCGCCGGGATCGGTGCTGTCGATGCGGACCAGGTTCATGGTCAGCTCCATGGCGTCTGAATTGTGGTTATCCATAATACGATTCTCCTTTTTTTCAGTTATTTCCATTATAGGGGTGAAACATGGGAATGTAAATGGAATATGCTAATAAAAAAGGAATCAGGTAAGTGGACTGTGAACCATGCGAGAGAAGTAATCCGATGTGAAGCGGCCTACCGTATGGGCCTGACTGGCCGCGGTATCGGTGTGGCCGTGCTGGATACGGGAATTTATCTTCATGAAGATTTTGAACATAGAGTAGCTGCGTTTACGGATATGGTGCACCGGAGACGGGAGCCATATGATGACAACGGTCATGGAACGCATATTTCAGGAATTATTGGCGGAAGCGGAAATTCTTCCGATGGAAGGTATCAGGGGGTGGCGCCGGAGTGCCATATTATCATGGTCAAGGTGCTGGACCAGAAAGGAAACGGATATGCATCCGATGTTCTGGCCGGTATCAAATGGATTCGGGAGAACCGGGAACGGCTGGGAATCCGGATTGTAAATATATCAGTCGGTTCTTTCAGTAAGAAAGGCATGACTGAAAACTCCGTCCTGGTGCGCGGCGTCAATGCCGCCTGGGACGACGGTCTGGTGGTCTGTGTGGCTGCCGGCAACATGGGTCCCGGAAAGAACACCATAACTACGCCGGGCATCAGCCGGAAGGTGATTACGGTGGGATGCTCCGATGACTATAAAGAAGTGAATGTGATGGGAAACCGTATGATCGACTATTCCGGCAGAGGGCCTACCGGGGCCTGTATCTGTAAACCGGAAATCATCGCTCCCGGAGCCGGAATCATCAGCTGCGCCCCGGAAACAGGGGGCTACCAGTCAAAAAGCGGAACGTCCATGTCCACGCCCCTGGTCTCAGGGGCGATTGCGCTTTTACTGCAGAAATATCCCTATATGAGCAACCGGGATGTAAAACTCAGGCTGAGAGAACGGGCGGTGGATTTGGGGCTGCCCATGAATCAGCAGGGCTGGGGAATGCTTGATGTGGAACGTCTGATTGAATGACTTTGAAATCATCAGAATAACGGAGCCGCTGTCCGGGAGATGAAGCCGCTGGACAGCGGCTCCCCGCTTGATCGGGTATGTGCACTCTTTATTCTTTTAGCATAGAGTTAATTCCTAACTAATTATCAAGAAATATGACTTTTTATCATATTTTTCTGACTCATCAGTTGTTATCATTAATATGTCATAATAATTGTAAGTTAGGAGGTATTTTATGAAAAAGTCTAATGGGATTCGAAGAGGGGCTGCGGCTCTGCTGGCCATACCGATGGCGCTGTCCGGTGTCCCGTTTCCTGCCGCCGCGCAGATGCAGATGCAGACAGCGGCAGGGGCAGCGGGGGAGATCACGGTAGATCCCCGGATTCATTATCAGACCCTGGAGGGGTGGGGGACTTCTCTGTGCTGGTGGGGCAATGTAATTGGTTCCGCGGGGGAGCGGGATACCAATGGAAATGGCCGGCCGGACCGTGAAGAAATAGCGGAGCTGGCATTTTCACCGGATTATCTGAATCTGAATATTGTCCGTTATAATGTGGGCGGCGGTGATAAGCCGGATTCTTCTATCAAACGTGTGGAAGGACGTGTTCCGGGGTGGAGTAAGGACATGTTTGGAACGGATGACGGAAGCGGGACATTTCTGGAAGATGCCTTTTATCAAAAGGAATCGACACAGATGAATGACGCCGGCCAGATATGGATGCTGGAGCAGGCCAATCAGTGGCGGCTTGACAGCGGCGATATCATCAACGAAGTATTCTCTAATTCCCCGCCCTATTACATGACAAAATCCGGCAGTTCTACGGGAGGAAATGACTGGAACGACTGGGAAAAGGAGAATTTAAAGGAAGACTGTTATGACGATTTCGGCCGGTACCTTGCGCGTGCCGTGAAGTGGCTGGACGGGAATTTAGACGAGAAGTTCGGTACTGGCATTGATTATGTAGAACCGCTCAACGAGCCGGATACCAATTACTGGCTGAATGGCAGTACGAAGCAGGAAGGATGTATCTTTTATCCGGGAGAAAGCCAGATAAAGGCGTATCAGGAGATGAAGAAAGCACTGGCAGCGGAAGGTATGACAGAGGTAAGACTGACCGGAACGGATGAAACCAGCCTGGGGAGGGCGATCGGATCCTTCAACAAGCTGAACACTCAGACGCGGGGCGATCTGGAGGTTATCAGTGCCCATACCTACAGCGGCAGTGACAGCGAGCGGGCCAGACTGCGGGATATGGCGGCTTCCTACGATAAGGGGCTGTGGATGTCAGAGGTTACCAAGGGCGGCGGAGATGTTCATAACGAGTGGTCCCATGGGAATATGGGCCAGTGTCAGACGAAGTCGCAGAGCGAGGGAATCATGTCCGATTTAAAGAGCATGCAGTCTTCCGCATGGATCGCATGGCTGGTTGCAGACAGCGAATACGAGTGCATCCAGACCAACCAGAACTGGGGATTGATTCACTACGTATTTGAAGAGGATGGGCCGGTAAAAGGCTATCATACCAATTTGTTTAACGGAGATGGAAGTGTGAAAGACAGTGTTCCGGAAGCTGGGTACTGGGCGGTAACGAAACAGTTCTATACCATGATGCAGTACAGCAAGTATCTAAAGGCCGGCTACACCATGATTGAGATTGGGGACAGTAATATGTGCGCCGCAGTATCTCCGGACCGCAAAGAACTGGTGATTGTGGCGCAGAATTTCAGCGGAGACACCAGGGATACCACCATAGACCTAAGTGCATTTCCTAATGCCTCCAGTGTAAAGCTGTACCGTACCAGCGATTCTGAGAATTGCCAGGAGGTTGAGGCAGCCATAACCGGAAGCGTGTTAAATGTATCGATGCCTGCAGGCTATTCCGTATCGACTTATGTCGTAACGGGAGAGGAGGAACCGCTTTACGACGAGACCGGATATAAAAAGATAGTGGACAGCAATGTCGAGGCTACGGAAGATACCCGTGCGGCAGGAGCCACGGATACAAATAAGTTTACATACACCGGCTCCTGGGGCGAAGGCTGGGATTGGGGTACACAGGAGAAATACACGACCGAAAAAGACGCCGAAGCGGTCTTTCGGTTCAGTGGTGTCCAGGCTGCAATTTACGGCAAGAAATCCAGGAATGGCGCGAAGATACTGATTTCAGTCGATGGAGGAGAAGCAGTGTCTGTAAACGCAGGGGCACAGTCAGAAGCCAGGAGGAGCCATCTGTACACAACGCCTCTGCTTGAAGACGGAGAACATACCGTCGCCATACGCATGGCGGAAGAACAGACAGTAAGCAAGCCTGAGATTGTGCTGGAATTTGCAGAAATTGCACATGGAAGAATAGAAGAAGGCACATCCGAATACACGAAGGAGGCACTGGCTGCCAACGATTACGTTCTGTATACGGTAAACTGTGGAACGCCTGATCCCTCCGTTGTTCCCAATACCGATTCGGAAAGACTGGGGCTTCTTCAGTCAAATGTAGACCAGGCCTATGGAAATGATGCAAAGACAGGCAGATCCTGGGGCCGTGATGCAGATACGGAGAATTCCATTGCTGTGAACTATGAAGGTGATGCGGCCGATATTGGAAACAGCTTTATCTACATGTCGGACAGTGCTGTCTTTGACAGGGATAAGAGCTGTCTCGGTTATTCCTTCGAGATGCCGCAGGAAAAGCTTGCGGGAGTTGATTCTGATACTTACGAGGTTACTGTTGCATTTAAGCATCCGTGGGATTGGAGAACGATAGATATTTCTCTGGAAGGGAATGTAGTTGATTCCGGTGTCGGATTGGACCGGTATCAGTGGGTAAGTAAAACGTATAAGACAAAAGTAACCGACGGTGTGCTGAATGTCCAGGTTAAGAACCCGCAGAGAACCGGCAGCAGCCAGGATCCGGTCTTGAATTTCATCAAGGTGCGTGCGCTGGAGGAGACATACAGCATTTCGGGAACTGTGAAATCCGACCGCGGTGAGGCCGTAGGAGACCTTGAAGTGAAGCTTTACAGGGGAAAAGATACCGGCGTGGAGCCTGTCGCCGCAGTCAGAACGGACGCCTCGGGATCCTATGCCTTTAAAGAACTGGAGGAAGGCGTTTACAGCGTAGTTCTCTCGGCTGTGGGCGATTATAAGGAGATCGTAAAGAGAGTGACGGTTGAAACTGCTGACGTGACAGAGGCCGACTTTACGCTGGGCGGAAGCAGTGAGCTGTACACGAAAGAGGAGCTGCTGGCCAATAATTACGTTCTGTATACCGTAAACTGCGGGACTCCGGATCCGACAGTGCTCCCTAATTCCAATACGGAAAAGATGGGGCTGCTGCAGTCCAATGTGGACCAGGAATATGGAAAAGACCCGGAAACCGGCAGCACGTGGGGGCGTAATCCAGATGATGAATACTCGAAGGCGTTAAAGCAGGGCGAAGACGCGTACGACATCGGGAACAGCTTTATCTATATGGCTGAGGATGCGGTTTTTGATAAAGATAAGAGCAGGCTTGGATATTCCTTTGAACTGCCGGAGAATGGCCTGGAGGGGATTGAATCCAATACTTATGAGGTGACGGTTGCATTTAAGCACCAGTGGGATGAGAGATGGGTCAATATCTCCCTGGAAGGGAAGACTGTGGCCACTGATATCGGAATCGGATATGACGAATGGGTCAGCAAAACCTTTACCACAGAAGTGACGGATGGCGTGCTGAACGTCGAAGTTGGAAGCCCGAGGAGAAACAGCAGCAAACAGGATCCCATCCTGAATTTCATCAAGGTAAGGGCTGTGGAAGAGAAAGAGCCTGAAATTACGGAATATGACTCTTTTACGGGAGCGGCCGGAGCACCCATGTACGACTCGAATGGAAACTACATCCAGGCCCATGGCGGGCAGATTCAGCAGCTTACCGTAGATGGTGAGACGAAGTGGTACTGGGTAGGAGAAGATAAGACAAACGATTACCGTCCGGTAGGCGGCATTCATGTATATTCTTCTGATGACCTGTATAACTGGGATGATGAAGGCGTGGTGCTCCAGACCATGGAGAGCATGGAAGAATTTGAATCTGATCCTTACTTCAAAGAGCTGTACGGAGATTATACTGAGGAGGAGAGGGAAAAAATCTTTGTAGATTTGGATAAGAACAACTGTGTAATGGAACGGCCGAAGATGATTTATAATGAAAAGAATGACAATTACGTCATCTGGTTCCATGCAGACGGAAGAACACCGGACAGTGACGCGGACTATGGGAAAGCAAAGGCAGGCGTCGCGGTCAGCGACAGTCCGGCCGGCCCGTTTAAACTGCTGGGGTCCTACAAATTAAACTATCACAATGATCCGAATGCAGACCACGGCTACGATGGATGGGATGGAAGAGGTTCTGTGAGAGATATGAATCTGTTTGTCGACGATGACAAAACCGCTTATGTGATCTATTCCTCGGAAGGCAACAGAACGACCTTTATCTCCAGGCTGAATGATGATTATACGGCACTGGAAGCAGACCGGGACGAGGCAGTGGAAGGGGAACATTTCACCAGAAACTTTGTCGGCTGGTCGAGAGAAGCGCCGGCGATGTTCAAGTACAATGACAAGTATTATATCATAAATTCAGGCTGTACCGGATGGTCGCCGAACCGGGCGGATTATGCGGTGGCAGATCACCCCATGGGGCCGTGGACCAGCATGGGTGATCCGTGTACAGACTGGGGTTCCGACACCACCTACGACACACAGAGCACCTGCGTATTTCCGGTCGATGCGGAAAACGGCAAATTCATCTATATGGGCGACCGCTGGAACGCAGGATATCTAAGGGATTCCCGTTACGTATGGCTTCCGGTGGAGTTTCAGGAAGACGGCCGCATAGCGCTGAGACGCGATGAGAACTGGAAGCTGGAGGAACTGGCTACAATCATCACGGAGATACCAAAACAGTTTGCTTCCCTGGCTGAACTTGCAGAAGCACTGCCTGACAGGGTGGACGTGATGGCAGGCGGCGAGATCAAAAAGGATGTCGCCATTACATGGGATCCGATCGATACAGGTATTCCGGCAGTCGGAGATTATACGGTTTACGGCACGCTGGAAGGCGTAAGCAGAAAAGTCGGATATACGGTTGCTATTCTAAATGGAAACACCAGCTATTTCTTTGACTGCGGAACGGAAACCTCCGATTATTTTGAACTGCTGAAGGCAACTGCGGATGGCCTGCGCAATACACAGCCGGATCAGGCGTACCAGCCGGAAAACCACGCCGGTTATCTCGGTGCGGAAGATGTGAATTTTGGAAAGCACACCGGCGGCGGGCTGTATGGAAACGGCTGGTGGGCAAAGGCGGATGAAGCTATTGAATATGCATTTGACCTGACTCCGGGAGAATACAGCGTCTTTACCGGATATCAGGAATGGTGGAATACGGACCGTGATACCAGGATATCGGCGGTCATGGAAAGTGGAGACGGAAGGGAAGAAATCCTTTCCTCAAAGACATTTACCCTGGGACGGAGCGACCGGAATCTGGTGCAGGAACTGAAAGTTACGGTTCCAAAGACGGAAAGCAGTACCTGCAGGGTGACCGTTCGCGTGGAAAAGGCCGGTGATGCGGATCCCGTGCTGAGTTTTATCAGCATTGTACCGGAAAAAACGGTGGAGACGCTTCATACGATCTCTGGTACCGTAAGCGCAGACGATGACGCGGCGAAAGGTTTTGAAGTGAAGCTTTACGCAGGAGATGATAAGAACCTGTCGAGTCCGTCGGATGCCGTGAAGACTGGGGAAGACGGAACCTACACCTTTAAGGAATTAAAGGATGGAACTTACCGCGTTGAAGTGCCGCAGCAGGATGGATTTAAACAGGAAGTTAAGGAAATTGCTGTCAATGGCCGGGACATAGCAGACGTTGATTTTGCACTGGAAAAAAGTGATTCTGAAGAGACGCTCCATGAGGTTACAGGGACTGTGACCGCGGCAAAAGACGGTTCGGAACAGGGAATTGCAGACTTAAAGATCAATTTATATGAGGGAAGCGATATTACCGAAGCAAGCCCATCCAATGCAGTGAGAACAAGGGAAGACGGAACGTTTGCCTTTAGGAACTTAAAGGACGGGATTTACAGCATTGAGGTGCCGGAGCAGGCAGGCTTTAAGCAGGAAGTAAGGGTCATCACTGTAAACGGCGAAGATGTGGAGAACGTTGAGTTCAGCCTGACGAAGAAAACAGAAGAGGAGGAAAAGACGGAGATACGGGTCACCTCCCTGCCTGTCAGGAGATCCTATCTGACCGGTGAGAATCTGGATCTGGAGGGTCTGGAGGTATCGTTGTTCCTGGATGGCGGGAAGGAACGCGTTCTGGATGAAGAGGAGTATACCGTAGGGAAGTTGGATTCCACAACACCCGGGACTAAGAAAATTATAATTACGTATGAAGACGAGAATCAGAAGGTACTGAAAACCTCATTTGAGGTCACCGTCTATAAAGAGGGGGCAGTTCCGGAGATTAAGATCGTGAGAAAACCCAATAAGCTTTTCTATCTGTGGGGAGAAGATCTGGATCTTACTGGCATGGAAGTGAGGGGATTAAACCTTGATGAGACCGGCGTGACCATATTAAATGCAGAAGATTACGAAGCAGTGTCCGATTTCTCAAAACCGGGAAAGGTGACAGTTACCGTAAGCGTTATCCCGGAAGATGGGGAGGCAGCGGGAACAGAACTGACGGATTCTTTCGAAGTGACGGTGTTCGGAGACGAAGAGGGATATGCCTTTGTTACCGGAATTACGATTACAGAGAATCCGCATCGGACGGTGTACGGACTGGATGAAGACTTTGACGAAGCCGGTATGGTGGTAAAAAAGACTGTGAGAGTGACAGTGGCTTCCTCCAGCAATGCAGTCTATACGGAAACACTGCCTCTCGAGGAACTGGAAATCGAGGCGGAGGAGTTCTCAAAAACCGGAAAGAAGAAGGTGACAGTCACCTGTTATGCCGACGGAGAAGACGGGGAGGAAACGGAATTTACGGATACGATCAGCGTGACGGTCGTTAGGTCCGGCGCCGCCCTGACGGAAGGGAAAATGGACGCTGTCTGGCGGAAGCTGGATAAGGAATTAAGTCTTGGAGCGTACTTAACGGAGGAAGAGAAACAGGAGGCGTTTAAGCAGGCGCTCGATGACGCATCGGAGACGCTTCAGGATCTGGAAAGCAAAGGAAGGCTGAGTGACAGGACATCTGCACTGCTCAGAAGAATGGAGAAGGCGGTTTTGGAGACATTTGGAAACATTACCACTTCTGTGCAGGCTGACAGCCGTCTGAAGAATGTGCAGGCTGCAGGACTTGGCATGAGTGCGGATTTTGAGTCCGGGAAGATCCAGGAGCTGCGGCTGCGGTTTAAGAAGCCGGCAGATGGCATACCGGATGACATAACGGATAAAGTAACGAATTACGTTGCAATGGATATAACGCTTCTGGCAGACGGAGAAGAAATCCAGCCAAAACTGCCGGTCAGAGTCACTATGGACATTCCGGCTGGACTGGAAAAAGAGAAGCTGGTTCTCTACCATTACCACAACGGCGGGATTGAATTAATCCGCCCTGTCATCAGCGGAAAACAGATGAGTTTTGATATCTGGGAGCTTTCGCTGTACGTGGCGGCCAATACAAAGGAAACGCCCAAACCGGTGAGTCCGGGCAAAGACAGCGGAAGTGATGCGGATAACCAGGGGCCGGGATACACCATTCCCGGAACATGGAAGAAAGATGATACCGGCTGGTGGTACGAGAAGAGAGAAGGCGGATACATCAGCGCCTCCTGGGCCAGAATCGACGGTCAGTGGTACTATTTCGATGAATCCGGCTATATGAAGACCGGCTGGATCATGGATCATGGAATCTGGTATTATCTGAATGAAAATGGAAGTATGGCGGCTCAGAGATGGATCCTGTGGAATGACAAATGGTATTATCTGGACTGGAACGGAGCCATGGCCGTGAATACCATGACGCCGGATGGCTATACAGTCGGATCTGACGGCGTATGGAATATGCCGGGCGGGAATCAGAACAGTAAATAGAATAAGAACGGGCTTCAATACAGAAGATCGGACAGAGGGTAAATGCCTTCTGTCCGATCTTTGACTGTTTTAATCCGGGTTAGAAAGAAGAGATACTTATTTCACTTTGGTTATCCTGCGGCCGGGCGATGGCTTTTGAAAGGCGCGCTGCTGTGGCTTGGCCGATGGTTTAGCTGATGGCTTGGCCGATGGCTTAGCCGATGGTTTTGCCGGGCGTTTTCCATCAGTTTTGCGCGCACTCTTTACTGGCCGCGGTTTTGTCTCTTTCGGAGGAACGATGAATACGGACATGGGGAACGGGTGGTTTTCCACGACAGGAATCGTCTTTCCAATGAGCTTTTCAATATCCTTCACATATTCTTTTTCTTCGATATCGCTGAAGGAGATGGCCCGTCCTCCGAGACCGGCCCGTCCGGTCCTGCCGATTCGATGGACATAGGTTTCCGGAACGTTTGGAAGATCATAGTTGATTACACAGGAAAGCTCCTCGATGTCAATGCCTCTGGCTGCAATATCGGTGGCTACCAGCACCTGGATTTCCCCGGATTTAAACTGACCCAGCGCTTTCTGACGCGCGCCCTGGGATTTGTCACCGTGAATCGCGGCGGCGCTTACTTTGTTTTTCGTCAGAAATTTGGCTACCCGGTCGGCGCCGTGCTTGGTGCGGGTAAAGACCAGGGTAGAGGTGATGGCCTCACGCTTCAGCAGGTGGACTAACAGCGCGCGCTTATTCTCTTTATCCACATAGTAGAGAGAGCCGTCTATGATATCCACGGTGGATGAGACCGGAGTCACCTCCACCCGGGCTGGATTTTTCAATAGCTTTTCGGTCAGCGCCTGAATCTCAGCGGGCATGGTTGCCGAAAAGAACAGCGTCTGTTTTTGGGCGGGGAGCAGAGCAAGGATCTTCTTTACATCATGGATAAAGCCCATGTCCAGCATGCGGTCCGCCTCATCCAAAACGAAGATTTCCACATGAGACAGGCTTATCTCTCCCTGGCCGATTAAATCATTTAACCGTCCTGGGGTGGCAACCAGGATATCGATACCGCGCCGCAGCTCTTTGATCTGAGGATTTGCGGAGACTCCGCCGAAGATGACGGCGCTCCTCACCTGGGTATGGGAACCGTACTCATTTAAATTTTCCGCAATCTGCAGGGCCAGCTCCCGGGTCGGGGTGAGAATCAGAGAGCGGATCACTTTTTTGGAATGTTTTTTATCCGACGGTTTCATCAGGTTTTGTATAATTGGTAAGGCAAATGCGGCGGTCTTTCCTGTGCCTGTCTGGGCGCAGCCCAATACATCCCGTCCGGCCAGCGCATAGGGAATTGCCTGCTGCTGAATAGGAGATGGTGTTATATAACCCTTTTCTTCCAGCGCCTTTAACAGCAGCGGAGATAGTTGTAAGTCTTTAAAAGTCATGTATTTGTAGTTTTCCTTTTCTTCTATGGTTGTTAATGGTGAACGCCTTATGCTACCACAGATTTATGAAAAATACCAGACATAGTTAGAAAAATAATAAAATTATGATACTGGAAGTAATAGTATAGATACTTGTGGTCTCTGTTTTGGCGGCGGGATAATGGATATACTTTTAGTAATTTTTATGATACTGAAAGGATAGGATACTGTATGAAGAAGGCTACATTTGGGGGGAGAGTACAGGAACGAAGGGAAGAACTGCACTATACGCAGGAGGCTTTGGCGGAGGTGCTGGGGCTGTCCTATAACTTTATCGTCGCGCTGGAGGGCGACAGGAAGAAACCCAGTATCCAAACCTTTACCAAACTGATCAACGTGCTGGATGTTTCCGCTGACTGGCTTCTGGGAATTGAACCCAGCGAACACAGGAAAGAGCGGGAGGAGAGATTCAAATATATCGATGAAAAAATAGGCGATCTTTCCATCACTGCCCAGGACCGTATTCTGACTGTGGTAGAGACCATGATCAATTATGAAACCAGGATGGATGCAAAACGGCAGGAAAAGTGAGCGGAACTTAACAGGGATAAAAAAAGACTTGAAGGCTGTATCAGTCAGCGCTTCAAGTCTTTTCTTTTTACAACGGCAGTCTGCAGACCTTTCATGTTTAATGAATCAGCAGGTTAGCAACCGGCATACTGATCAGCAGCACGATAGCCAGTTCGATCACCACAAAGATGGTCGTATATTTGTATATTTCTCCGGATTTCAGCCAGTCCTTGTTGCCGAAAAGCAGTGCGGCAAACGGGGAGGCTGCCGGTGTTATGGCCGCGGAGGAGAGCACGAACAAAATCATCATGGACACCACCGGAGCGGAGTTCATTCCTGTCGCCATGCAGAAGGTTGCGATAACCGGCTGCATTAAGAGGCCGATTACGAAGCTGTTGCACACGTTCGTTAAGATCACGGTAAGAATCATGATGATTACGGCAAATGCGGAGGCCGGGACGTTCTGAAGTACCGGCATCAGTACGGTGTTTAAGAATGCGGACACGCCTGTACTCTCGTTGGTCAGTGCATTTCCCAGCAGGATCGCGGAAGCGATGAGGAAATAGGTACTCCAGGAAAATCTCTTCATGGTGCTGGAGAAATCCATCAGCGGCTTTTTGGAGATCCGGATCGCGCACAGCAGGAACACATAGAAGGCGGCGATGCCGTATGTATTGGCTTTTACGAAGCGTCCGACCGGGTGCGTTGGCAGTACGCTGGGAATTAAAAGGATCAGAATGAACACGGTGAAAGAAATTGCAATGAATTTCTGGCGCAGGCTCATTGGCGGAAGCGGGTTCTTATTTAATGTTTCCATCTTTAATTCTTTCAGCTTGCTGGTATCTGGTCTCAGTACAAACTTACAGAACAGTACCAGAACCACGATACAGACGGTCGCATGGATCAGGCCGGTAAGCAGGTAGCCGGCGTTATTGATCTCGATTACGGTTCCCATGTTGCCGGTGACGGAAGCGTAGTTGCTGATGAGGGCGAGGCCATTTCCCATGAACGGCGGGATAGGGAAGCCCAGCAGGGTCGCAACGGTGACGAGAATCAGCATGATGGTCGGGAACTTGTCATGCTTCTTGAGGCCTACTGTTTCAAAAATATCATAGAGGATGGGGCAGAATAAGAAGATCGGGGTAAAGCCGCCCATAAACGCGCCCATGAGCATGGAGCCAAGCATGATGAAGAATGCCAGCACCCAGGGACGGCCGAGGCAGATCTTCCTGGTCAGGAAAAATCGTCCGCAGTATTCCGTTAAGTTGTTCTCGATGAGACAGTTGATCGCTGTCAGCAGAAAGAGAACCTGAACGAGAATCGGGTTGCCAAAGGTTGCGGTCAGCACCTCGTTCATGGTGCTGTATCCGGAAAGTCCCACTAAAAAGATAGAGAGGATACTGGAGATAATCGGGTCGGAAGTCGTCCATAAATACAGCGTACCGATAAAAATACCCAGAATTTCCATGCCGATTGGCGTGATACAGGGAAGCTGCAGCGGAAGGTAACGGAACAGCAGCATAATACCAATTCCGATTACCAGATGAATGGAGTAGAAATCCTTTTTTTTCGTTTGTGCCATAGTGAACCCCCTATTGTTTTTCTTTGCTGTTTTAAATATCATAGAAATATGATAATATATTAACAAAGAGTAAAATATAGTCTTGGTTATATTTTTATTCCAATATTTGTAAAAAGATATAATTAGGAAGTAATCAGAGATAAAAGCGACAATTTGACGGGAGGACTTCGGTGAAATGGATCAAAACGGAGTAAAACAATACTTTGAGCGTTACGGTATGAGAATTGAAGTAAAGAGGGAGACATCGATCTGTAATCCCAGGCTGTCCGACTCTTATATTTATTACCTGGTGGAAGGAATTGCCAGTCTGACCTCCCTGACCATGGATGGAGAAGAAAAAGACTTCATCTATTTCCCCCACGACCATCTCCTTGGCTTTGCTCCGGCCCTGATGCGCCACTACAGAAAAATCCGCGGAGAAGAGCATACGCTGTCGGGAGACGACTGCTTACAGGAAAAGATCCCGTTCGGCATCGACACAAAGACAGACTGTGTCTTCTACCGTCTGGATGAGAGAACCTTCGAGATTCTGCTGGAAGAAGACTCCTGTTTTCTCTCTTACATCATGGAGGCTGTGACCTGCAACTACGTCACCCTGGTCCGCAAATTCCATGATACCCAGGAGGAATGCGCCTCGAAGCGTCTCTATAAATGGTTTCTCGCCTTCAGCAGCCGCGAGGGCCAGTACCGTGCGGTTCCCCACGGCTTCACCTACGCTGAGATCGCCAAATACTTGGGCATGCATCCGGTCACCGTCTCCAAACTCTCCTCCGCCCTGAAAAAAGCCGGCATCATCAAAAAAGAAAAAGGCCGCATCCTTATCATCGACGAGGCCCGCTTAAAAGCTCTTATATAACAGTAATTATACAACGGGAGGGGATATATGAAATTCTACATCGCTTCAAGTCTTGTTAACTATGAACAGGTGCGTGACCTTTCACGCCTGCTGAGAAATGCCGGATGGGAGCATACCTTCGACTGGGCATTGTACTGCCCGGTGAAAGAAAACGACGCGGAGACACTGATGTCTGTCGGGGAAAAGGAATATGAGGGGATCAGGCAGTCGGATGTTGTGATAATTTTAACTCCCCAGGGCAGAGGAACTCATATAGAACTGGGTATGGCAATCGCGCTGAACAAAATAATTTACCTGTGTCATCATGACGATACGTATTTCAAGTGCGATAAGAATACATCAACATTTTATTGGCTCCCGCAAGTAAAACAGTTCATTGGAAATACGCAGGAAATTGCGGAAGAGGTGTTAAAGTTACAGTAAGAGGACAGAAAAAATTTCCAGAATATAGTCAAGGCTAATTTCCTGCCTTCTCCCCGTGTGTTATACTTTTGTCAAACGAAAAACCGGCAGGCGCCGGAAGAAGGAGAAGAAAATTTATGGCAGGTGCAGTATACTCATTTGAAGAACACATGATTAAAAAACAGGCCAGAGCGGAGGAAGCAATGTTAAAGGAACTCCGTTCCGGAGCGTATACCATTGACAATCCGCTGGTATCGTACAATCTCTATCTGATTAATCCGCTTTCCGCGGTAATCTCCTTTTACACAGAGGAAGAGACCGCCGTTACAGTGACTGTATTTGGAAAAGCAAAGGAAGGCAATATCACACATACATTTCCAAGGGCGAAAGAGCATGTCCTGCCGGTGGTAGGCCTTTATTCCGGACACGTAAACCGGGTGGAGGTGCGGGAATACCGTGGAAAAGTACATACGGTAGAGATCGAGGTGCCGGATGTATTTGAAGGAAATTCACCAGTTGAGTCCATGGATACGACGCCGGAATACTTACAGGACGACTGCATTTTCTTATCTCCGTCGGGGGCGGAGCTGGCGGTGGCTGTTGATTATGCGGGAGATATCAGATGGTGCCTGAACATCAAATGCGTATTCGATATGAAACGGCTGAAAAACGGCCATATTCTCATGGGTACGGACCGTCTCGTGCAGATGCCGTATTATATGTCCGGCATGTATGAGACCAGTGCCTGCGGCAAGATTTACCACGAGTACCGTCTGCCTGGCGGCTCTCACCATGATGCGTTTGAGATGCCGGACGGCAGCCTTCTCTGCCTGACCGAGGATCTGACATCGGGTACCGTGGAAGATATGTGCGTGCTGATTGACAGGGAAACGGGTGATATTTTAAAGACCTGGGATTATAAGAATTTCCTGGAGCCCGGACTGGGAAAGAGCGGCAGCTGGTCGGAGAAGGACTGGTTCCACAACAACGCGGTGTGGTACGATGAGAAGAGCCACAGCCTGACATTTTCCGGAAGACATATGGATTCCATCGTCAACATCGATTTTGAGACCGGAAAGCTTAACTGGATCCTGTCCGATCCGGAAGGATGGCCGCAGGAGTGGGTGGACCGCTATTTCTTCAAGCCTGTAGGAACCGACTTCGAGTGGCAGTATGAGCAGCACGCGTGCCTGATCACCCCGGACGGCGATGTCATGTGCTTTGACAACCACCACTGGGGATCCAAGATAAAGGAGAACTACCGCGCGGCGAAGAATAATTATTCCCGAGGCGTGCGTTACAGGATTAATACGAAGGATATGACGATCGAGCAGATCTGGCAGTACGGAAAAGACCGCGGCGCCAGGTTCTTCTCCCCCTATATCTGCAACGTAGAATACTATAATGAAGGCCATTACATGGTTCATTCCGGAGGAAGCGCCTACAATAAGGACGGCGAGATATCCGAGTCCCTGGGCGCGCTGGAGCAGAACATGGGCGGCACGCTCTTCGCTACAACCGTGGAGCTCTGCGACGACAGGAAGATGCTGGAGCTGCATACCAAGGGCAATTACTACAGAGCTGAGAAGATGAAGCTGTATGCGGACCAGGGCAATTTAGAGCTGGGCGAGGGCTCCGTGCTGGGCGAAATGGGCATCACGAAGGAATTTGACACAGATATCCCGGCTCCGGTAAGCAGCGAACTGATTCCGGACCGCTATGAGGCGAGAATCGAGGATGAGGACGACCGTTTCACCTTCCATGCAAAATTCGAGAAGGGCCAGCTGGTTATGCTCATGCTGGAGCAGGGCGAAGAGAAACACCGTTACTATATTTCCACCACAGCGGTTTCCCACAAGGCCATGTGCTGCGGAACGTTCCTGGAGTCCGATGAGCGTGTGACGAAGACCAATGTGAACAAGGCGGGAATGAAGGGAACGTACGAAGTTTTTGTTGTGATCGACGATACCAAGTATCCGTGCGGAGTATCCATAGAGTGCTAAAGCTGTTTTGCCCGGGAGCGTGTTTGAAAATATTTTCCGCCGCGCTTCAGGGCGCGTCATAAAATCATAAAGATGTCAGGGAAAAGACTGAGGAGGCCGCATCCGCTTCCCCGTACCCTATAACGGGGAGCTTTCCCTGATGCGGCTCTGTTATGGCAGGACTTTCCGGTAAGCAGCCGGTGAAAGTCCTGTCTGTTTTTTAAATATTCTGCTGAAATACAGCGGATTTTCGTAGCCGATGATGGAACCGATCTCGCTGACCGGGCAGTCGGTGCTTTCTAAGAGCTCCTTCGCCTTATTAATCCGGATGGAAGTCAGATATTTACAGGGCGGCACGCCCACGTACTGCTTAAAGCTCCGGATAAACCAGCAGGTACTCATATGAAGGCTGGCCGCGTAATTGGAAATATCGATGTCCGCAGAAAAATTTTCATGAAAGAACTGGACCGCGTGCTCCATTTCTTTTTGGATCTGCGGTTTATTCTTTCCGCCCTCTGCGATCTGGCGCTGTACGGTCAGAAGAAGCTGTTTAAAATACAGCGAGGAGAAATCACCGCTTAAGGGGCGCGGCAGCTGCAGCTCCCGGATCATGGAGAGAAAGAGCTCCTGGTAGCGGGAGACACATCCGGTGCGCAGAATGCGGCGGCCTTCCAGACTCAGGCCGGTGCTGGAGAGAAGCCCCGCCGCCTCATATCCCGTGAAATGGACCCAGAAGACCTCCGGCCTGTCCTCCAGGAGATACGTATACTGCTGATATTCTCCCGGCCCGTATAAAACCATGCTCCCGGCGGGAATGGTGACTGCCTCACCGTTTAAGACAAATTCGGCTTTGCCTGAGGCGATATAGAGAAGCTGGTAATCGGGCCGGCCTGTGGCCCTGATGGTGGTCATGGAGACGCGGGTCAGCAGGCGGTAGACTCCGCAGCAGTTGATCCGCAGGGGGATCGTATTATCTTCCAGTTCCGCGTCGGATATGTCCAGATATCCCGTATTCGTATACATGGCTTGATTCTCCTTTCAGGTCTGCAATACCTTCTATTCTATGATTGTATCATTTTGTGCATGTTTTGTCTAACGAAGGATATGGATTTTTCAGCCCGCTATTTTATAATAAAGGAAAGAATGAAAGAGGAGGATTGAAAATCCATGATAATACCGAGACATTACGAAAATCTGCATGTGCTGCATGAGAATACGGTGGCAAACCGATCCTATTACATTCCGGCGGAAGAACGGTTTGACGATCTGGTGGAAAACAGGGAGCATTCCGGACGCTTTCAGCTGTTGAACGGAATGTGGGGTTTCCGGTATTTTGACAGTATTTACGATTTAAAGGATGAATTTTACCAGGAAGGATACGGGGAAGAGGGCTTCGAAGAGATTCCGGTGCCGGGCTGCTGGCAGAATTACGGTTTTGACGGTCATCAGTATACGAACACGAGATACCCGTTCCCCATGGACCCGCCTTACGTTCCCGAGGAAAATCCATGCGGAGCATATATCCATCATTTTGTCTATGAGCCGGGCGGGGCGGCGCCGAAGGCGTTTTTGAATTTTGAAGGCGTGGATTCCTGTTACTACGTATGGCTGAACGGAAGCTATGTGGGCTACAGCCAGGTGTCCCACTCTACCAGCGAATTTGATGTAACTCCTTATATCCGGGCAGGCGAAAATAAGCTTGCGGTTCTCGTCTTAAAATGGTGTGACGGAAGCTATTTAGAGGACCAGGACAAATTCCGCATGAGCGGTATTTTCCGGGATGTCTATCTGTTAAAGAGGCCGGAACAGGGCATCTTTGATTACTTCCTGAAAACGCAGATTGGTGAGCAGCAGGCGCAGATCGATGTGACATTTTCCTTCTTCGATCAGAAGATGCCAGTCAAATGCTCGGTATACGATCAGGAAGGAAATCTGGCCGCGTCGGCGGAAGGTGTACCGGGAGAAGCTGGATTATCCCTTACGGTAGAGCGTCCGGTTCTGTGGAATGCGGAACAGCCTTATCTTTACACGGTGGTATACGAGTGCGGCAAGGAGGTCATCACAGACCGCCTTGGAATCCGGGAGATCGAAGTAAAGGACGGCGTCGTACTGGTCAATGGAACGAAGATCAAGTTCCGCGGTGTAAACCGCCACGACAGCGATCCGGTCACCGGCTTTGTGATCAGCCTGGATCAGATGAAGAAGGATTTCCAGGTGATGAAGCAGCATAACGTCAACGCGATCCGCACCAGCCATTACCCTAACGCCCCGCAGTTTTACCAGCTCTGCGACGAGCTTGGCTTCTATGTGATCGACGAGGCGGATAATGAGAGCCACGGAACCAACGATATTTACATGGAAGAGGACCACGAGGCCGGATGGAGAGAGCGCTGGAACCACGCGATTTCCGATAACCCTGCATTTACAGAGGCTACGGTGGACCGGGCAAAACGTCTGGTGGAACGCGATAAGAACCGCCCCTGTGTCCTCATCTGGTCCATGGGAAATGAATGCGCCTACGGCTGCACCTTTGAGGCTGCTTTAGCATGGACGAAAGCATTTGATTCCACGAGACTGACTCACTATGAGAGCGCCCGCTACAGAGACAGCAAAAAAACGTACGATTTTTCCAACATTGACTTATACAGCCGGATGTATCCGCCTCTGGAGGACATTCACACGTATTTTGCGGAGAATCCGAAGAAGCCGTTCGTCATGTGCGAATACTGCCATGCCATGGGCAACGGGCCTGGAGACCTCGAGGATTATTTCGAAGTGATCGAGCAGTATGACGGCCTCTGCGGCGGATTTGTATGGGAGTGGTGCGATCACGGAATTTACCAGGGAAGAACCCTGGAGGGACGCCCGATGTATCTCTACGGCGGAGACCATAAAGAATATCCTCACGACAGTAATTTCTGTATGGATGGACTGGTCTATCCGGACAGAACGCCTCATACGGGTCTTAAGGAACTGAAAAATGTGAACCGCCCGGCGAGAGTCGTTTCCTTCTGTCAGGAGACACGGGAAGCCGTAATCCATAACTATCTGGATTTTACCAATTTAAAGGAGTATGCGTCTGTTGCATGGGAAGTGACGTGTGATGGAGCGTGCATCGCAGACGGCGTGCTGGAGGGGGCTGCAATGCCGGATATTCTGCCTCACAGGGAAGCAGCCGTCCGCCTGGACTTTCAAGTGCCGGAAGCGGGAAAATGTTTCTTAAAGCTCCGCTATATCCGCAGAGAGAGCACGAGACTGACGGAGGCCGGGACAGAGCTGGGATTCGATGAAATTCTGCTGAAGAACGAAGACGGAAGAAACCAGACCGTCCTGCGCATGCTGGAACGGTGCGGCAAGGCGTGTGCGGACAGGAATCAGTCCAGCTCGTTCACGATAAAAGAAGACGACCGCCGTCTCTTTGTGTCTGGACCGAATTTTGCTCACGTTTACAATAAACTGACCGGCGTTCTGGAAGAGATGAATGTCAACCAGTGCCGCCTCCTGGAACGGCCTGTGGAATACAACATATGGCGGGCGCCTACGGATAATGACCGCTACATCAAACTGAAATGGCAGAAGGCCCATTACGATATCACGTATTCGAGGGCGTATCAGACGGATTACTCTGTCACAGCGGAAGGCGTGCGTATCCATTCGGTACTTGCGATCCTCTCACCGGTTATCCAGAGGATTTTAAATATGGAGGCAGAGTGGCTGATCGGAGCAGACGGAAGAGTGGATGTGAACTTAAACGTAAAGCGCGACACCGAGCTGCCGGAGCTTCCGAGATTTGGCCTCCGCTTATTCCTGCCGAAGGACATGGAGGACGTCACCTACTACGGACTGGGGCCGGTGGAGAGTTACTGTGACAAGAGAAGGGCGTCCAGCCACGGGACATTTACGGCTCATGTGACAGAGCTTCATGAGGACTATATCCGTCCGCAGGAAAACGGAAGCCACGATGACTGCGATTTCGTATCGCTGGCTGGCCGGAGAGCCGGTTTGACGGCAGCGGGAGATAAGACCTTCTCCTTTAACGCTTCCATGTATACCCAGGAGGAACTGACGGAAAAAGACCATAATTACGAACTGGTCCGTTCGCCTTATACGGTGCTGTGTCTCGATTACCGGATGAATGGCATCGGTTCCAACAGCTGCGGACCGAGACTGATTGAAAAGTATCGGTTGGCTGAAGAAGAGTTTTCCTTTGGAATCAGCTTGATTCCGGAGGTGAAAGCGGAGTAAAATGTGAATGCCGGTACGGTCCCAGACCGTATCGGCATTCTTTTCAAATCAGCATTCCCGGAAACGGCAGAAGTATCCCTCTGCCTGCTCCGGCGAAAGGGAAAAACATTTTTCCAGCTTCTGAAGGATTATGTTTTGGGGTGTGCCTTCTTCTATATGGTCCAGGATGAATGCACGGATGCCCTGTTCTATGCCCCTTTCCATACCCTGTTCCACGCCGCGCTTTTCCCGTTCCTCCAGTTTGTCTGCAAATAATTCTTCCAATGCGTTACACATGTCGCGTCCCTCCTTATATTTTTTCCAGTTTGCACGTACAATGAAATCCATGGCCGCCTCGTAGAGCGGGTTCTTTTCTTTCCCTGCATAGGCTTTGGCAAGCGGTTCGATGTCCTCCTGAAGGCTCAGGTTCGTCCGAAGACGGCTCAGCCAGGTGAACTCTTCTCTGGAAAGCCTGGGGAGAATCAGAATCTGCAGCGGGAACATGAGTCCCGTCACATAGTAGATTCCAGGATATTTTTGAAAGATGTCCGCATGATAGAGATCCTTTAAAAATGCGGCCAGCTTCCTGGGATAGTGGCTGACAGCCAGTGAGATGGTAAGCTCCTCTGGAGGAATTTCCCGTTCTTTTTCCGTGTTGGACTGATAAATGCAGGTGTACCCTGTTACCCTGAAGTAATCGTTGATGCTGAAATAATCTTCCGGATTCTTATATTCAATAATATTGTACTTCCGGAAAATATGACCAATACTTTTAGAAAGAATTTTATCCGGCTCCGGTTTGATCACAAGGGTATCAATCTGAAGCGGTTTTTCGGTCAGATTGAATTCTTTCAGAAATTCCAGCTGGCAGGGCTCAACCATAAACTCAATCTGTAAGGCGGCCTGGAAAGCAGGATGCCACTGTAAAGCTTTTTTCTTCATCGATTCCTCTCCTGTTATTATAATCAAAAATGCGTCAGGTATCAACAGGCATTCACAGACATTCCCCCTTTGAGTCAGATATTTTGTTTGCGGTGTATCCAAAATCAGTGATGGAAAATTATGGCCGAACTGGCCCTGACGCGGGCGTTTGACACATCAATCAATCTAAAAGTGCTGCAAAGCCTTATTGTAGGCTTATTTTTTTGTCAACTTTTTAGTTTTATTATATAGTAATATTTAGTGATATATGCTATAATGGTGTTGAGGTGATTATTTATGCGGGTTACTACATCCAGATCAAAAAACTCAGAATCCTTTTACATTACCAAATCCTATACGAATG
>NZ_QJKD01000018.1 GCF_003201875.1 Hungatella effluvii | reverse complement strand
TTCACGAACTTAGTGTTTTGGCTGTCAGAAATGGCAGAGGAAATAAGAACGGATGAAAAGATATGTACAATGTGTGGTTTTGAGGGTATATGCCCAGATAGAATAGCGGAAATCCTGATGATTGGGATTTCCGCTTTTTGGTTTTTTCAGAGTGGTATAGCTTGTATTTTAAAGACCTGACTGCTAAAATTATTGATGATACGATATTAATATGACACAAGCAGGCATAATTTTATGAATCAGCAGAGAAGATTTGATGATACAGGGCGTAGAAATGGTGAATGGGATCGTGGAGATGGTCAATGGACGCTTTTTTACGGGATTAAAGGTCGTGATTGCCGGATATATCCGTAATTCGACAGCGAACAAAAGAGAGGAAGCCAGATTGAGATAAATATAGTATCATTTACAAAAAGCAGAACGGGGGATTCCAGCCTATGAAGAGGCCCACCGTTTTGCTTTTTGTAATTTTCATGATCGACGGAAGGTAAGCATCCGGTATTTAACCGCCGTCATTTATTTCGCAGTTAAATCCCTTTCAGCCCTTGCGCTGGCAACTTCTTCCGGAGACTTTTCACGGAGGCGAACCGCACCACGGTATCCGTCTCTGGTAGGAATCCGGTCTCCTGAAGAGAGGCGTTTTTTGGCAAGCTCTATTTCGTCTTTGTACTGTGGGAGCCACTGCTCCTGAGCTACCAGCATTTCGTCAACCATCTGCCAGATTTCCGGCGGATTGCAGACGGCGCCAGTGAGCGGGTCCATCAAGGCGGCCTGTTTTAGGAGGGTGACGTCTCCGGCAGCCGCGGCTTCCACCGACAGGCGCTGTACCCAGATGGACTGGGAGCACACGGCAGCAGGGCCGAGGGGAAGATCACCGATTTTCGGTACACTGATGCCGTTTCCGTCTACGTAGCAGGGAACCTCGACCACACATTCATATGGCAGATTGGATATGCAGCCTTCGTTCATCATATTGAAATGGCCGCGGTACATGCGTCCGGTTTCCAGGGATTCGATGATGTAGGAGCCGTGTTCCAGGCCGCGGTCAGAACCGTCGTATTTTTTCGGCGGTTCAGCCAGAATTTTGGGATAATCGGTTTCGAACCAGCGGCGTTCTTCCCGGGTTACCCGTAAATATCCGCCGGTCTCTCCGTGGATCCAACTGCTTAAATCGATCCAGTCCTTTATTTCATCGGGGCGTTTTCTGTACCATGCCACATATTCGGACAAGTGGCCGTTTGATTCCGTGGAATAATACCCGAACCGTTTTAAGATATCAATGCGTACTTTTTCCTCCTCCCGGTAGGTTTCGTGAGCCTCGAAGGCGGGGAGAAGCTTTTGCAGCATGGATTCCCCATGGTGGCTGATGGATATGTACCAGGTCTGGTGATTGATTCCCGCACAAACGAAATCAAGCTCATCTCTGGGAATGCCAAGTACTTCGGCGATCTGCTGTTCACCGTGAATCTCACCGTGGCACAGGCCGATGGTTTTTACCCTGCCATACTTGTTGCAGGCCCATGTAGCCATGGCGTTTGGATTGGAATAATTGAGCATAATGGCGCCGGGAGCCGCTACTTCCCGGATGTCTTTGCAGAAGTCCAGCATGGCGGCAATGACGCGCTGTCCATACATGATTCCGCCGATGCAGAGCGTGTCGCCCACACACTGGTCAACACTGTATTTAAGCGGTATCTCAATATCAGTTTCAAACCCTTCCAGTCCACCAATGCGGACACAGTTAATGATATATCTGGCATCCTGAAAGGCCTCTCTGCGGTCCATGGTAGACTGGATCTTTGTTGCAATCCCATTTGCCTCCAGATCCTTCTGGCATAAGTCAGTGACCTTTTTTAAGTTGTCCTCACTGATGTCTGTAAACGCGATATCGATGTCCCGAAACTCCGGAACTGACATGATATCCGTGAACAGCGTCCTTGTAAAAATCAGACTTCCGGCACCGATAAAAGCAATTTTGAATTTCATATGTTTGTATCTCCTTTCTCAGTTAAGCTTTGATTGTAGTATACAGATTCTTCGAGGAGGATGCGCATGAAATTGAAACGCCTTTTTCTCAAATGCAATAAATTGTTGGATGAATAGAAAACGATATGCTACAATAAAAGAAAGGAATGATACGGAAAAAGAGGGAAGACTATGTCAGATAATACAATGACGGGTTATGCGTATCCGCGCTATGCATATCCGCGTTATGCATATCCGGCCGCATATTATGCGGTGGCACTGGATTATTTTCAGATGGAGGCACACAGACATGACCAGTGGGAGATTATGTATCTGGTAACCGGCACGTGCCGGGTGGAGGTGGAAGGCGTTCTGGTGGAAATGGAGGAACGGCAGTTTATCTGCATCCGTCCGGGAATTCCGCACAGGCTGGAAATCAATCAGGGAGAGCGCAGTGTACTGTTAAATTATGAGTTTTCCTGTCTGGATAAGATGGGCGGAACGGATTTAAACAGACTGGCCGAAAAGGATGCCGGCTTCGCGGAGCTGATGGTATCCCCGGAGCCGTATCTGCTGCTCACCGATTACGGAAAGATGGAATACGTATTGAAGGACTTGATTTCCGAGCTGGAGAGAAGGGATCGAAAAAGTTATTTACTGGATCTGATCTTTCAACGAATGCTGATTGAGTGGTCAAGGTGCATTCAGGATAATGAAGGGGTAACCGGCATGGTTCATCTGAAAAAGGCCCGGAAATATATCCGGGAGCACTTTCGGGAAGATATCCGGGTGGAGGATGTGGCGAAATACGTCAGCCTCAATCATTCGTATCTGCAGACGCTGTTCAGCAAAGCCTACGGATGCGGGATTATGGAGTACATCAATAACCAGCGGTTGGAGCGGGCCCAGTTTTTGCTGAAAAACAGCAGCATGAATATTGTGGACATTGCCTTTGAGGCAGGGTTCAACAGCCGGCAGCATTTCGGGTATACCTTTCAGAAGAAGTACCGCTTAAGCCCCAAACAATACAGAAAATTGAAGGGACAGAATATAGCGGCGGATACAGGTAAATGGCAGAAGAGTCTGAGGGAAAATGGGGAGGCGGCGGGGGCGAACCGGTTGGTCTAATGGTTTGTTAGTATTCGAGATTGCTGCAGCGATGAAAATGAATTGAAGTATGAAGGCGGTTTTTACATTTTGTGAAAACCGCCTTCTTTTCTTTGGTTAATGGATAGGGGACAGTATCAAGATTCTGCACTTTAAAATATAAATGTAGAATTCAAGTAAATTATAATTGAATTCAAGTAAAAGCAGGAATAATATAATGCCATAGACAAGACAAAAGCATTAGAAAAATAGAATAAGAAAGGAGAAAAACAGACATATGTTACAACAAAAAGATAATACTCTACGCACGTGCAAAGAACTGCTGCTTGAATTTAAAAAAGAGAAAATTCAAGTAAATTCAAGTAAAATAAAGTTTATCCTCAAGCAGAACGGAAAAGATGTCTATAATATCACAGCACCATTTTTTGCAGATGGAAAGACTTGGATTGCAGGACGGGTCGAGGCGAGAGACAGTGAGTATTCCAGGATTGGCTTTTTCGAAGAGAGCGAAGGCGAGTGGGTGGAAACAGAACGGGAAGCCTTAAACCTTCAGGATCCATTTGTGACGAGGATCGGCGGGAAACTGGTCCTTGGGGGCGTGGAAGTATTCGAGGATGAGGAACGGCCAGGATACTTAAATTACAGGACTGTATTTTACCGGGGGGATGGAATCCTTGATTTGAGCAGATTTGCTGTGGGGCCAGACCGGATGAAGGATATCCGGCTCTGTGAGTTGGAGGATGGAAGGATTCTGGTACTTACCAGACCACAGGGGGAACGGGGAGGACGCGGAAAGATCGGTTACCGTTTCTTTGAAAGTCTGGACGAGTTAGATGCAGAAAGCCTGCAGCAGGCGACGCTTATGGAACATCAGTTTATACCAGAGGAATGGGGCGGAGCAAATGAACTCCACCGCATATCAGGCGGGAATATCGGAGTGCTCTCCCATATTGCAGGATTTGACACGGAAGGAAACCGGCATTATTATTCCACGGCGTTCTGCCTCAATCCTGAGACAGGGGAATACGGTCCTATGAAAATGATCGCAGAGCGAAGAAATTTCCAGCCGGGACCAAGTAAAAGACCGGATCTGGAAGATGTTATATTTTCCGGCGGGCTTGTGAGGCTCGGGGGAGGAAAAGCGGAATTGTACTGCGGAGTCAGCGATGCAGAAGGACAAAAGGTGCTGATCGACGATCCATTTGATGAATATGAAAACAGATAGAAGGAGAAGAGACTTATGAAAAGAATGAAGAGAGTAGTGGCAATTGCAGCAGCGGCGGCTATGACTGCATCCGTGATGACAGGATGCGGAAAATCAGGAGGTAATGAGCCGGCGGCCAATCATGGAGAAGCCTCTGGAGAGGTGGTTTCCGTTGATTTCTGGACGGCGCCTCAGCAGGTTCAGTATAACTTCTGGGAATCCAAGGCACAGGCGTTTAACGAAGCAGGCATCACGGTTGATGGAAAAAAGATAGAGGTAAAGGTCCAGCAGATGCCGGAATCCCCGTCTTCAGAAGCAGGAATTCAGAATGCAATCGCAACAGGGACCGTACCGGCTGTATCGGAAAATATCAACCGGGGATTCGCAGCAACTCTGGCAGCTTCCGGAGCAGTCTATGACCTGTCTGGCGAGACCTGGTTTACAGATGTGATTGAGGCCAGAAAGATGGAAGATACGATCACAAACTGGGCGATTGACGGGAAACAGTATGTGCTTCCGGTCTATGTCAATCCGATGATCTGGCAGTGGAATATGAAAGCCTTAAAGGCTCTGGGGTTTGATTCGGCACCGAAGACCGTGGCTGAATTTACAGATGTCATTACTGAATTTGCCGCACAGCGTGATACCACCATGAAGGAGATGGGGGTTACCCATTCCTTCTACCGTCCGTCCTTAACCCGTCCGGATCAGTGGTGGGACAGATGGTATGATTTTCAGATGCCTTACGAAGCTCTGACCGGGGGAAAACCGTGGGTAGAGGGCAATAAACTGGTACTCGATAAAGAAGGCGCAGTTGAAGCGTTTGAACTGATTGGCCTCTTTGGCAATTCAATCCAATCCGGCGAAATATCCAGCATCTGGACAGAGGCAAATCCTTCCGTACTCGTGACAATCAACGCACCATGGGAGATTTCACTCTATCGTGAAAACAATAAGGTCTACGGAGAAGATTATATTTACGGACAGGCAATTGTGAAGAATGATGGTGATACTCCTTATAACTTTGCTGATTCCAAAGGCCTTGTCTTCTATAAAAATAAGAGTATTACAGATGAGGAACATGCCGGCGCAGTGGAATTCGTAAAGTGGGTTTATAACAAGGAAAATTCTGCACAGACCGATCTTGACTGGCTGAACGCCACGACAATGCTTCCGGTCAGAGGTGATTTAAATGACAATGAAATATTTGCCGACGTTATGAAAGAGTATCCGGAGTTAGCTGCACTGGCGGAAGCTGTGCCGTATGCGATTCCGAGTATTGCGACAGAAAAGGTAACAGATATACAGACAGCACTGACCGAGAGCGGAACAGCGCCGTATATGAATGAAGTTATGAATGCAGAGCCTGGAAATGCACCGGATGCCACCCCATATGTAGAGGCGGCTATGGAGGCCATGAAGCAGGCGGGTGGTCTGGAATAGGCTGTTGATCGGGGACAGGAATCGTTTTCCTGTCCCTCCCAAAAAGGAGGGGACTTATGAAAAGAAAGAGTATTACGGGAAATAAAAAGGCTGGCCTCATGGGCTGGCTGCTCAACGGGCCATACCTGATTTATTCCCTTATTTTCTTTCTGATTCCGCTGATCTGGGCGTTCTGGCTTTCCACCATGGACTGGAACCTGATGTCGGAACAGAAGACGTTTGTAGGGATCAGGAATTTTGCCGGCCTTTTTTCCGACAGCAGGGTAAAAGCGGCTTTTATTAACTCTTACCGCTACCTCTTGCCTATTGTAGTGCTGTGCTTTGCTGGAGGCCTGATTATCGCGCTTCTGGTATCCAATCTGCCGGATAAAATCAAGGGTCTGGTGGCAGTTTTATTCTTTATTCCTTATCTGACCTCCGGGGTTGCGACGAGTGTTGTTGTAAAGTACTTTTTTAATTATAATTCTGCGTTCAATACGTTTTTGAGAGACCAGTTTAATCTGAATATAAACTGGCTGACAGACCAGAGATACGCATTTGCCGTTATGGTGGGTATTGTTGTCTGGAAAATGTCGGGGTACTATGCATTATTTATTCTCTCAGGCATTGAAAGCATAGGGGATGATGTGACGGAAGCTGCGATGCTGGACGGCTCGACCGGACTGCATAAGCTCCTGCACATTACGCTTCCGATGATTATGCCTACGTTGACCACCGTAATTGTACTGGCCACAGGCCTGGCGTTCGGCGTCTTTACAGAGCCGTATCTGCTGACAGGCGGCGGCCCTAACATGACGACGACTACATGGCAGCTGGAAATCTACAACACGTCCTTTACCAGATTTCAGTCCGGATATGGGGCGGCCATGGCGATTGCCAGTGCGGTTCAGATCTTTATCACTTTAAGGATTATCAACGCTGTAACGGACCGGCTGAACAGAAGATTCGGATGGTAGGCAACGATAACGAGGAGAAAAGAATATGGGAAGAAAAAAGAAAATAAGTGTTAAAACATATATTATTACGGCAGTCACCCTGACTCTGCTTGCGATATCCCTGTTTCCCTATTATTATATGGTGCTTCAGTCCTTTACCTCCTGGGATCAGGTCGATAAGGTGATGGTGCCTCACGGTTTTACGTTAAGAAGCTATGAATATTTGATAGGAAAGGGCGGAGCGACGAATTCCATGATGTGGGTCAGAGCCCTGATCAACTCATTCCTTGTAGCATTTCCTACCGCAGTGATATCGGTCATTATAGGGCTGTGCAACGGTTATTCTGTATGCAAACTGAAATTTAAAGGAGAGCGTTTCATTATGGACTCCCTGCTGTTTCAGATGTTTTTCCCAACCATAATCCTGCTGGTGCCCAGGTATATGATTGCAAAGCCTATGGCGAATACGTACGGCGGAATGATCATACCCATGTGTATTTCCATTTGGGCCATTTTCATGTATATCAACTATTTTAAAACCTTGCCTAACGAGGTTTTTGAGGCTGCGAAGATAGACGGAGCCGGAGAGCTGCGCATTATATTTTACATTGCGTTTCCCATAACAAAATCGGTTACCACAATTGTGTTTCTGTCTATTTTTATGCAGCGGTGGTCTGAGCTGATGTGGGATATGCTGATCGCGCCAAACATTCAGATGCAGACGCTAAATGTGTTGATTTCCACTCAGTTTAAACCGATGGGAGCATTCCCAGGACCGATGTATGCGGCGTCTGTTATTCTGACTTTGCCTATTATTATCCTGTTTTTATGCTTTTCCAAATACTTCAAAGAGGGAATCAGCTTTATGCTTAAATAATGGAAAATGAGGAGGAACAACATGCTGGAAGTAAAAAGATGCGGAGAAAATCCGCTTCTTATCCCGGAAAATGTAAAACCCAGCCGAGAAGATTTTAAAGTCGAAGGGGTATTTAACTGCGGCGTCGCAAAATATAAAGATGAGGTGATCCTGCTGTGTAGAGTGGCCGAGTCTGTTAAAGGAGCAGTGGAAGGAGAAGTACGGATCCCTGTTGTGAAAAAGATCGGCGGGAAAGATGAGATCACAGTACTCAGTCTGAAAAAAGCAGAACACCCGGAGCTGGATTTTACTGATTCCAGAACGATTAATAAGATGATGAGGCAGGGGAAGAGAACGGTGTATTTAACATCTCTGTCCCATTTAAGAGTGGCCAGATCAAAGGATGGAATTCATTTTACTGTGGAGGATACTCCGTCTATTTTTCCTTGTGCGGAGGAGGAGAGCTGGGGAATGGAGGATCCGAGAATTACTCAGATCGGGGCTGTGTATTACATTAATTATACTTCTGTGACGGAAAATGGAGCGGCTACCTCGTTAATCAGTACAAGGGATTTTGAGACATTTGAGCGGCATGGAATCATATTTGCACCGGAGAATAAGGATGTTACCATATTTCCGGAAAAAATTAATGGTATGTATATGGCGTTTAACCGTCCCGTACCAGGCGGAATCGGCAACCCTGAGATGTGGCTGGCCCAGTCACCGGATCTGATACACTGGGGACATCAGAAGCATTTCTGCGGTATATCCGATGCGGACAGCTGGGATAACGGGAGAATCGGAGGCGGAGCCGTACCGTTTAAAACGGAACAAGGCTGGGTGAAAATTTACCATGCCGCCGACAGGAATGATCGGTACTGCCTGGGGGCATTTCTCCTGGATTTAGGCGATCCTTCCAGGGTGATCGCAAAGACGGAAGCACCGATTCTGGAACCGGAAGCTGCATATGAGACAGAAGGCTTCTTTGGAAATGTGGTATTTACCTGTGGCTGTCTGGTGGGCGGAGATTGTGTCTCTCTCTATTACGGCGCCGCGGACGATAAGATATGCAGAGCAGATTTCTCGGTTTCCCAATTACTGGCCGGGATGAAGGCCATATAAAGTCAGAAAGGTGGAAGGCAGTATGAAGAAGCGGGTTACCATGAAGGAAATAGCGGAAAGGCTGAACCTTTCTGTCAATGCGGTATCCCTGGCGCTGAATGACCGGGCGGGGGTCAGCGAAGAGACGAGAAGACTTGTTTTAAACGCTGCGGAAGAGATGGGATATCTGGATCAGAGTACCAAGTATACGGCGGCATACTCCAATAAGAACATCTGTATCCTTCTGGAGGACCGTTTCTTTAAGGATATGCAGTTCTATGGACGGATTCTGCTGGGATTGGAGGAAGCGGCTAAGAAGGCCGGGTATGATCTGTTTATCAATTCCTTTGAGAAGAATCAAGAGATACCGGCCTGTGTGGAACAGCAGAAGGTGTCGGGACTGATTGTCGTTGGTAAGATCGATGAGGAGTATCTGAAACGTTTGAAGAGCTACTCCATACCGGTTCTGCTTCTGGATCACGAATCTGTGGAGACACCTACTGACTGTGTGATGACCAATAATGTGGCGGGTGCCTATAAGCTGACAAAGTATCTGCTGGATAAGGGCTACCGGAAAATCGGATTTTTCGGTGATCTCTCCTATACCCCCAGCATTCGGGAACGTTTTTGGGGATATCAGGAGGCCATGCAGCAATATCTTAAATTTCCATCCTTTGAAGAAGGGATCGCCTATATCAGACGGTATTCTGCTTTAAAGAGCGTGGAGGACGCGGTGATTCATCAGGACGCGTCCAGTCTTGCGGAGTATTACCAGTCATTGGAGGAAAAACCGGAAGTGCTGATCTGTTCGAACGATAAGATGGCAATCCTCATGTGCAAGGCTCTGTCGCAGTGCGGCCTCAAGGTTCCTGAAGATATAGGCGTTGTTGGTTTCGATGATATTGAACTGAGCAATATGGTGAATCCCCGTATTACGACAATGCGGGTGGACAAGGTCCTAATGGGAAAAAAGGCTATGGAACGGCTTTTAAAATGTATGGAACGGCCGAAGGAAAAGGTGGAAAAGCTGGTGCTGGATGTCCAGCTGATTGAAAGAGATTCAGTGAGGGAGTTCATATAAATGAATCAGTGGTGGAAAAATACGGTTTTTTACGAAATATATATAAGATCCTTCTGTGACACCGGTCAGAACGGGAAGAGCGGTATCCGGGGGATCACCTCGAAGCTGCCGTATCTGAAAGAACTGGGAGTGGGCGGAATCTGGCTCACTCCTTTTTATCCCTCTCCAAAGGTAGATAACGGATACGATGTTTCCGATTATTGCGGTGTGGATCCGGATTACGGAACAATGGAAGATTTTGAGGAGATGGTGAAGGCAGCCCATAAGCATGGTATCAGGGTCATCATTGATATGGTTTTGAATCATACATCGATCCGGCACCCATGGTTTATAAAATCAGCCGCCTCCAAAGACAGCAGTGAGAGAGACTGGTATATCTGGAAGGATCCCGTTAACGGAGGGGAGCCGAATAACTGGGAGTCCTTTTTCGGAGGAAGCGCATGGGAGTATGTGGAGTATGGGGATTCGGGACAGTACTATTACCATTCCTTTGCGAAGGAGCAGGCTGACTTAAACTGGCAGAATCCTTCTGTGGAGGAGGCCGTTTACCAGGTTCTTGATTTCTGGCTTCTGAAAGGCGTGGATGGTTTCCGCTTTGATGTGATTAACAACTTATCGGTGTCCGGCTCTCTGGCGGATAATCCGGTCACGGGAAACGGGGAGCAGCTTCATGAAAATGATGTCAATCAACCGGGGATTCAGTCGGTTATCAAACGGATGGCAGGCAGGATCAGGGAGAAGAAGCCAGATGCATTTCTGGTTGGAGAGATCAGCAGCGACGATTTAACCAGAATTCATTCCTATACGGGCGGCGGGAGCCTGGACACGACTTTTAATTTCAATTTGGGGAGCAGGGAAATATTTCAGCTCGACGAGATCTATGAAGAATTAAAGCGCATGCAGGAACTGTACGGGGATTCAGAATATCCAACCCTGTTTTTTGGAAGTCACGATATGAGACGTTTTCCGGATCGGTTCGGATTTTCGGAAGGGAAAACGAAATGCCTGCTGGCGCTGATGCTTTCCTGCAGGGGAATCCCGTTTCTGTACTTTGGAGATGAAATCGGAATGAAAAGCCGTATTCTGAATTCTGTGGACGACGCAAAAGATGTTCAGGGAATACTGGCATATGAGGCGGCTCTTAAAGAGGGGAAAAGCAGGGAGGAAGCGGTTCGGATTCTGAATGAACGATCACGGGATGCCTCCCGCAATCCTATGGATTGGGACGAGGCTGAAAAACAGAGAGAGGATCCGTCCTCGATCTGGAATTTCGTCAAAAATTTCATTGAACTGAGAGAGAGAACTGCGGCGCTGACAGAAGGAACCATGGAGCTGCGAAAACTGGGGAACGGCTTGATAGAAATCGAGAGAGCGCTGGGAATGGACCGGGTTCGAATTATGATTAATTTTTCGGATTGCGGGGTGACGGTCCCTGTTGAAGTTCCTGGCGGAGGCTGTGTGATTCTGGAAATATGAGGATAAGGTAAATGAAGATGATACAGAAACTGACAGATGGCTGGAACTTAAGAAGCTGTTCCACCGGCCAGAGTTTTGAAACGAAAGTACCGGGAACCGTATACGGAACCTGGCTGGAGCATGGAGCGATGAAGGACCCTTACTGGAGAGACTGTGAGGAGGCCGCGCTGGCCATGATGGATGGGGACTACGAATATGAGATTTCCCTGTCGCCTGATGAAGCTGTGATGGGATGCAGGGATATCCGGCTGAGATTCGAAGGAATTGATACTCTGGCGGATATTTTCTTCAACGGGGTTCATCTTGGACATGCAGATAATATGCACCGCATATGGGAGTATCCGGTAAAATCTCTGATGGGAGAGACCAATAAAATTAAGGTACATTTGTATTCGCCGCTGTCTTTTATCAGAGAGGCCTATGAAAAGACTCCTTATGACGGTGCACCCGAGGCTATGCAGGGCTTTCCGCTTCTAAGAAAGAGCCACTGCTCCTTTGGCTGGGATTGGGGACCGAGGCTTCCGGATGCCGGTCTGTTCCGGGAGGTATCCCTGATTGGCGTGAATCAGGCCTCCATCTGTGATGTGCATATCAGACAGAGGCACAGCGGCGGAAGCGTGACCCTGTCCCTTACTACCACTGTGGAGGCGGCCGATGATGGGGCCTGCTCCTGTATGCTCAGAATCACAGATCCGCAGGGGATGAGTATTACGTACCAGATGGAAGGCGAAAAGTATCAGTTTTCAAAAGCTGTGACAATAAAAAACCCGGAGCTGTGGTGGCCGAATGGTTATGGAAAACAGCCTCTATACCAGGTAGAAGTCATGGTGGATGCAGACGGTGAGCTTCAGGATAGCTGGAGCCGAAAGATTGGCCTCCGAACAATGACGGTCAATACGGCGGCGGATAAGTATGGGAATAAGTTTGCCCATGAAGTGAACGGTGTGGAAATTTTTGCCATGGGAGCGGATTATATACCGGAGGACTGCATCCGCAGCCGCGTCAGCCGGGAACGGACAAAAAGGCTTTTGGAGCACTGCAGGAACTGTAATTTTAATGTAATCCGTGTTTGGGGAGGCGGATACTATCCGGATGACTTTTTCTATGACCTGTGCGACGAAATGGGTCTGATCGTATGGCAGGATTTCATGTTTGCCTGTGCGGTTTATCCTCTGACGCCGGAGTTTGAAGCAAATACAGCGGCGGAAATCCGGGATAATGTACGGCGCATCCGCCATCACGCCTGCCTGGGCTTATGGTGCGGCAACAATGAGATGGAAATGTTCCTTGCGGACAATCAATGGGTGAGAAAGCCGCTGCAGAAGACCGAATATTTGATTATGAATGAAAGAATCATACCGGAATTACTGAGGCAGCTTGATCCGGATACCTTTTACTGGCCGTCCAGTCCGTCATCGGGCGGGGATTTCGATCAGCCCAACGATGAGAACCGCGGAGACGCCCATTACTGGGAAGTGTGGCATGGAGGCGTTCCGTTTACGGATTACAGGAAATACTACTTCCGCTATCTCTCTGAATTTGGGTTCCAGTCATTTCCCGCGGTAAAGACCATTGAACAGTTCACTGAGCCGGAGGACAGAAATATTTTCTCCTATGTGATGGAAAAACATCAGAGAAATGCCGGGGCTAATGGAAAGATACTTCAGTATATGAGCCAGATGTATCCGTATCCGGAATCACTGGAGCTTCTCGTTTACGTTTCGCAGCTGCTGCAGGCAGAGGCTATCCGGTATGGTGTGGAACATTTCCGGAGGAACCGGGGGCGGTGCATGGGCTGTGTCTACTGGCAGTTAAATGACTGCTGGCCGGTGGCCTCCTGGTCCTCCATTGATTACTACGGCAGATGGAAGGCGCTTCAATATTTCGCCAGGCGTTTTTTTGCTCCGGTCCTGCTTTCCTGTGAGGAAGAAGGCGCTCTGAGTTCCTCCATGAATGTAAATGAGGAGAACCGCTGCATCAGAAAAGCGGCCCGATTCTGTGTGACCAATGAGACAAGGGAGCCGGTAAGCGGATTTATCAAATGGAGCATTCAGGATGCGGCGTCTGACATCTGCCGGCAGGGACAGTACAGTGTGGAGGTGGAAGCGCTTTCTGTCTGCAGCTATCCGTGGATTGAATTTCCGGATATAGATATCAGAAACCATTATTTGTCCTATGATCTCTGGCTTCATGGGGAAAAAGTTTCGCATGGTGCCAGCTTATTTGTTCCCCCAAAACATTTTGAGTTCGCAGATCCGAAGCTGGAACTGCGCAGGGATGGGGAGACTCTGCTGATCCACGCAGCAGCCTTCGCCAAAGGTGTGGAAATCGGAAATGAGGCCGGCGATTTGCAGCTTTCCGACAACTATTTTGATATGGACGCAGGGGAGAAACGTGTGCAGGTGCTGCAGGGAAGTATGGAAGGGCTGTATGTGCGCAGTATGTATTCATTGATGCCGGACCACGGTACAATTATATGCCGGACAGACTGATATAAAGAAACAGGGAGATAAGAAATGACCGATTACAGGGATGAGTACCGCAGATGGTGCGAAGATTCATATTTCGATGACAACACAAGACAAGAACTGAAAGCCCTTACCAGCGAGGAAGAGATCAAGGACCGTTTCTGCAGGGAACTGGAATTTGGAACCGGCGGACTGAGGGGAATCATGGGGGCGGGGCTGAACCGAATGAACCGCTATACGGTGAGGAAGGCGACGCAGGGGCTTGCAAACTACATAAACAGTCAGGAGCGTATGGAAAGAAAGGCGGTCATTGCCTATGATTCCCGCCATAACTCGGCGGAATTTGCCATGGAAGCGGCGCTCTGTCTCTGCGCAAATGGCATAGAGGTATATTTATTTGACAGCCTTCGTCCGACGCCGGAATTATCTTTTGCAGTCAGAGAACTCCAGTGTATGGCGGGGATCGTTGTGACTGCCAGCCATAATCCGCCGGAATATAACGGCTATAAGGTATACTGGGAGGACGGCGCTCAGATTACCTGTCCAAGAGATGCAGATATTATGCGTGAAGTAAAGGCTGTAAGCGACTTTGCTTCTGTGAAATATATGGGGCAGAGAGAAGCCGTGTGCGGCGGACTCTTACATTTTATTGGGGAGGAAATCGACTGCCGCTACTTATCGGAGCTTAAAAAGCTTGTACAGGAGCCGGAGCTTTTAAGAGAAAGGGCACGGGAACTGAAGATTGTATATACGCCCCTTCATGGTACAGGAAATGTTCTGGTCAGAAGAATTTTAAAGGAATTAGGATTTGAATCGGTATATGTGGTAGAGGATCAGATGCTGCCGGATGGTGATTTTCCGACCGTAGAATCGCCGAATCCTGAAGATAAAAGGGCATTTGCCAGGGCGCTTGAGCTGGCAAAGGAGTCAGGGGCGGATGTTGTATTGGCGACTGATCCGGATGCAGACCGCCTTGGCGTATATGCCAGAGATGAAGAGACTGGAAACTATATGGCATTTACCGGCAATATGTCTGGTATGATTCTCTGCGAATACCTTTTAGAACACAGAAAAGAGAGAAACACGCTGCCAGAGTGCGGCGCGGTGGTAACGACAATTGTATCGGGGAAGATGGCAGGTGCTGTCTGCCGGGAATACGGGGTGAAGCTCATTGAAACATTAACCGGTTTTAAATATATTGGGGAGCAGATCCGCCTTTTTGAAAAACAGGGTACTTATGAATACCTCTTCGGCTTTGAGGAAAGTTATGGCTGCCTCGTCGGTACTAATTCCAGGGATAAGGACGCAGTAGGGGCAGTCATGGCGCTGTGTGAGGCTGCGGTCTATTACCGGACGAAGGGGCTGACCCTTTGGGATCAGATGCAGAAGCTCTATAAACGATACGGGTACTATAAAGAAAGTATCCATACCATTGTGAAAACGGGTACGGATGGCGCGGCATTCATGAATCGCTTAATGGAAAATATGAGGAATAATCCCCCAAAATCGTTTGGAGGTCTCAAGACCTTCAAGGTTCGTGATTATCTTAACAGTGATACTGGTCTTCCAATATCTGATGTGCTGTATTTTGAACTCGAAGGCGACAGCTGGCTCTGTATCAGACCGTCGGGAACAGAACCTAAAATTAAGATTTACATAGGGACCAGAGGAAAGGACGAGAGAGAAGCAGAAGCCCGGCTTGGCGCAATATGGGAAGAAGCAGAGAAATTAGTTCCTGTTTCAATTACCGGGACAAATAAATTATAAAGCATAAGCCTCCAAAATAGTGGTAAGACACAGTTATTTTGGAGGCTTTTTAGACTGGTGGGGGACAGGAAGATATGAGTTTGCCGGATTCCCTTATCCAACAACTTCATACCTCAAGCGCAAATAAGAATCCTCCAGCACATCACATTCCACAAGCCTTAAGACTCCCAACAGTCCCAATTCCTCCCTTCCCGTAATCGACGCTCCGTCAATCAGCGAAGCGGTATCTTTTCCGCCAATCAGAACCGGGGCGACAACGATATCGATGAAATCAAATAACTTCTCCCGGAGAAATAATCCGTTCAGCGTTCCGCCCGTCTGTATGGTAATTCTTTCACAATGGTATGCCGCGTACACTTCTTCCAGCACTTCCTTTAAAGATAATTTCTGCTGACAGATGATATGCAGATTATCTTCCTGCACAGAAAATGCCGGATGCTGCGTATTTGTGGTGACAAGAACAAAAGTCTTCGCCCGTCTGCAGAAATATCTTACGCCGTGATCGGTCAAATTTTTATTATCTATGATCACGAAAGAAACAGGTGTTTTGCCCGGATACTCTTTTTGGTTTACGCCGAGCTTGGACTGCACGAGTCCTGAATTCAGTGACCACAGATCCGTTGTCTGTTCAATCTCATAGTATTGGTGAAGCCCTTCCTTTACACCGCCCATTGCGGGATAATCGCTGTCCACATCCAGCAGATCGGAATTTCCCGTACTAATTTTCCCATCGACAGAACTGAGCATAAATAGTGTTGTGACTGGCCGTTTCTTCATTTTGTTACCTCCAATTTTTATAAGTAAACTGTATCATTTATCCGGGGAAAATACCTGTCTTTCTCTGGTATTTTTTGTCCGATGTCCCCGGAGATTATAGAATCTATACCTAAACGATGGAATTTACCTCCAGCCACTGGAAAATGAGTTGTTCGTGTATGGCATTTGTGGTACAATCGAACGTACAATTAGAATTGATGGAGGCCGCTATGTACGAAAGAATGCTGAATAAAAAAGAAGAACCAACAATTGCCGAGATGACCGCATATTGCGGTGAAAACGGCGGATTCTTTACCTCGTTGAACGAATGGCTGTCCCGGACATTTGCGACAGAGCAGAAGGTCGTCTTTCCCTATGGCAATCAGTACGGCTGGGGGATCGCTCACCGGCTGAAGCAAAAACTGGTCTGCAATATTTTTGCCGAAAACAACGGATTTACAGTCATGGTACGATTGTCTGACAAGCAGTATAATTCCGTCTATAACCAGCTGCATCCATATACCAGGGAGTACATCGACACAAAGTATCCCTGCGGTGACGGCGGCTGGATTCAGTATCGAGTTGTATGTAAGGAAAATTTTGACGATATACAGAATATATTAACTGTAAAATGTTCGCTGTCTGCGCGGCGGTCTCTGGTTAAGGCGAACGAGGTAAGTTGAGATTTATTACTGTATCCATTATAATAATTGGAAATATAAACCAATTAGAGCAGGGGAAGCCCCTAAATGCTGGCCTGCAAACGGCCAGATTTTACGATGATGTGTATGTTGTGCTGCAGAAAATGGAAACAGATCGGCCCTGATTTTGATCAGGGTCAGAATCAGGGTCATAAATATGACGTATCAGTGGATATAAAGCCGGTATTGAACGCATCGTTTCAATGCCGGCTTTTCTAGTACTGCCCGTGCGTTCTTCTATGTAACGCAAAGGCACGTTTCGTGAATTGTTTCTATTTCATATCATTCATCATAAGTCCCAAAACCGATGTATAGTTCTGCCCGATTATAAGGAAACTAAAAAAGGCTGCTTGAGACACAGATCACCGTTTCGGTGTACTGTGCCTTTGCCATACAACCACTTAAAAACATCTGACTAGAAAAATGGAGGCCTGTTATGGAAATTGCAATGAATATCAAACGATATGAGGACTATCTGAAAAATGAGGAAAAAGCCGATTCCACCATAAGTAAGTATTTGCACGAGGTGAAACAGCTGTTTGCCTATATGGATAAAGCCGAGATCAGCAAAGAGGCGATCCTGCAGTACCGGCGGTATCTCAGCAGCCAGTACAAGGCAGGAACCGTCAACGGTAAGCTCTCCGCCATCCATTCGTATCTGGAATTTATGAATCTGGATATGTGCAAGGTAAAATTCCTAAAGGTTCAGAAAAAGGCCTATATCGATGAGGATCGGGAACTGACAGAGAGCGACTATCGAAGGCTTTTGGACAGTGCGGGGAGAATGGGAAACTCCCAGCTCTATTACCTGATGATGGTACTCTACAGCACGGGCATCAGAATCAGCGAGCTGCCCTACGTCACCGTGGAAGCGGTCTGCCAGGGGAAAACAGAGATCTATATGAAGGGAAAATGCCGCCTGATTATCTTTCCGAGAAATCTGATCAAGAAGCTGAAGGAATTTATCAGAAGCGAAAAAATAAAAAGCGGCTGTATCTTTCGAACGAAAAGCGGCAGAAACCTGGACCGGAGCAACATCTGCCATTCTTTGAAGAAGTTGTGTAAGGGGGCAAAAGTGGATCCGTCAAAGGTGTTTCCCCATAATTTCAGGCACCTGTTTGCGAAGACTTTTTACTCTATCGAAAAGAATCTGGCCCATCTGGCAGATATTCTTGGCCATTCATCGATCGAGACTACGCGCATCTATGTGGCGACAAGTACGAGACAGTATGAAAAAGTCATGAACCGGATGAGAATCGGATTAGACAAAATAACCACAGAATAACTATTCTGTGGTATCAAAAAGCCTTATTTAAAGTTAAAAAATGAAACTCTAATTATTTTACAACAAAAAATAAGGGGAGTCAATGTACATATCTATGGTTTTACCCACAATAAACAGGCCGGAGAGAACGCTGATTCTTGCCGGTCTGGTCGCGTAGCAGTATAGAACCCAGTTTTATCCTGAATGGAAGAAAAATAGCAGATGTGGAGAGCGCACTCTGTGATTTTCGGAGTGCCGATACCACAGAATAGTTATTCTGTGGTATCAGGCGGCCCATACGAATGAGAGAAGGAAAACATATGAGAGCGGTATTGATAATTGTCATTGAAAACTGCAAAAAACAGACGAAAAGCGGATATTTGCAGTCTTTATACCAGGAAAAATCGTTCTGCTTTCACGGGCTTGATCACATGCTGCTTCTGATGGAATACATTCTGGACAGAGAAGGAATGCCGGCGGATAGCGGTGAAGGCCGTCACCTGGTAAAGATGGATCCGGTAAAAAAGAGAACGAAAATTATTTCGGACGCCAAAACGGTTCCGCGTACAGTGAAGTTTTGCCCAATTCGAAACCACCTGAATACCAGGGAAAATATATTTGCTGTAACGATATATTCCAGACAGAACGCCAGCATACAGGGGGTCATCAGAAACAGCAGGGGGAGTGCCTGCTTCAGAAGCGGGCTGGAGGTGCTCCGCATGATCTGTGAATGCCTGCCTGCATAATTTCCCGGAACAGAGGTAACTGTGATGAAGAGAAAAAGAAAGAGAACCATGCCGGGGGGAGCCGCCGGCAGAAGAGAACGATGGAGGCAGAGGAAACGGGTGCTGCCCGGCCGTATGGAATTTCTGATGCAGCACGATACGCTGACCGGTTTATACAACCGGGGCAAGATGTTTGCAGAGACGCGGCATATGATCGACGCGCACCAGGATACGCTGTTCGTACTGCTGCGGTTTGATATTGACCGGTTCCGGCTGTACAATTCTGTATACGGCGAGGCGGAAGGCGATAAACTGCTTATTTTCCTGGCTGAGATCATAAGGAAACATGCAGAACGTTTTGAAATGTGTACATATGGCAGAATCATAGCAGACACATTCTGCATCTGCCAGCCCTTTGATCCGGGTATATTGGATGATCAGATAAAGGACCTGAGAGAATACTTAAACGAGTATCAGAAAGATTACCTGCTGGAACCTACGGTCGGCGCCTACGTCGTGATGGAGCCGGACTTGTCCGTTGAGGAAATGTACGTCAGAGCCTTTATCGGAAGCAAAAAGTGCAAGCATCTGTATGCCTCCTGTCTTGGATTTTATGATGAAGGGGAAAAAGAGAGGGAAGCGGAAGAGACGGCGATCATGAATGACATGCGTCGGGCGATGGAACAGGAGCAGTTTATCATGTTTTTTCAGCCGAAATTCGCCCTTTCCACAGATACGGACTTTGGCGCCGAGGCGCTGGTGCGCTGGAACCATCCAAAAGCCGGTCTGATCCCGCCAGGGAAATTTATCCCGGTATTCGAGAAAATCGGCTTCATCGTCCAGCTGGATTACTATGTGGCGGAGCATGTATGCCGGATCATCGGGAAATGGCGCCGTGATGGAAAAAACATAAATCCTGTCACCATCAACCTTTCCAGGGTCACCCTCCTTGATCCGGAACTGGTCGAAGTGCTGCGGAAGCTGACAGAGAAATATCACGTTCCCGTATCCCTGCTGAATCTGGAAATCACCGAAAGCGCCTACGCCTCCGATCCGGAGCAGATCATGGCAGCCATCCATACGCTGCGGCGCGCCGGTTTTGTGACTATGATGGATGATTTCGGCAGCGGCTACTCCTCATTAAATATGCTGAAGGACATCGACGTGGATGTCCTCAAGGTGGATATGAATTTCCTTTCCGGAGGCATGGCGGCAGAGAAGGGAAAGATCATACTCTCATCTGTGATCCAGATGGCAGCCTGCCTTGGAATCCCGGTGATTGTGGAAGGCGTAGAAACGAAGGAACAGAGAGATTTCCTCGATACCGTCGGATGCGATTACGTCCAGGGCTACTATTATGCGAAGCCCATGCCGCAGGAGGAATATGAGAGAAAGTATATATACCGGACGGCGGAATAATGGTAAAATAGCAGGAAGGATAAATTCTCCGGGATTCCGCCTTTATACGGCAGAAACTGTCGGTAGACTGTCTGGCAGAACCTTTATAATGATGTGATGGAGGTGAGAAGATGGACTGGATACAATATTTAAATAAAGCGATAGACTATATCGAAGAAAACCTGGACGGAACTATTTCCTATCAGAAGATAGCTAAAATTGCAGGCTGTTCAGTGTACAACTTTCAACGGGTATTTTCCTATATAACTGATAAATCGCTGTCAGAATATATCCGAAGCAGGAGGCTTACTCTGGCTGCATTTGATATTTTAAATACCAGCGATAGAATAATTGATATTGCGGTGAAGTATGGATATGAATCTCAGGATTCCTTTACCCGTGCGTTTAAGAACTTTCACGGAATTTTGCCATCAAAAGTCAGACATGAGCCCGTCAGGCTGAAGTCCTGTCCAAAACTCTCCGTTCAAATAACAATGAGAGGAGAACATCACATGAGCTATCAGATAGAACAGTGGCCGGCCTTTAAAGTCGCGGGAATCAGGAGGCGGATAAAAACGGATCAGGCTTTCGGGCAAATCCCGCAAATGTGGGATACTGCCTGGAAAGATGGAACGATGAACCTGCTGACGGATCTTTTCAGGAAGACGGATTACAGACCCGCTGGCTTTATCGGAATGTCAATTGGCGGGCAGCAGGAGAATTCTGAAGAGATGGATTATATCATAGGTGTGACGAACCAAGTGGAGGTTGAAGGCTGTATACATGTTCCTGCGCCAGGAGGCATGGATGAAATTCAGGTAAAATCCGCGACATGGGCAGTACTTGAGGCCAATGGCAGGCTTCCGGATGCGGTGCAGAATATATATCGGCAGTTTTATACCGAGTGGCTGCCAAATTCAGGGTATCAGCTGGAGGATCTGCCGATTATGGAGTGTTACATGCAGGAAGGGCGGCAGGAGGTCTGGATTGCAGTGAAAAAAGAGTGAAAAACAGCTGCAATGAAAATCAATCCTTCCGCTCATGCCGGCACTTCCTGCGATACTCCACCGGGTTCAGCCCATGGACTGCCTTGAATGCGGCGGAAAACTTACTCTGATTCGTATAGCCCAGGGAAGCCGCGATATCGGCCACGGTGCTGCCGGTGGTCAGAAGCAGGGCGGAGGCCCGCTCCATGCGCTCTCTTCTTAAGTAGTCCTTGATGGTCGTACTGTAGACCTGCTTGAAGTTGCTCTTTAAGGAGGTTGGGCTGATGCAGAATTCCTTTGCCAGCTGATCGATCGTGATATTTTCCTGGAGATTCTGCGTGATCCGGCGCTGTACCTGCCGGATAATGTCGATCTGATTCTTGGTGACACGATCCAGGGCGCGTTCCTGTTCCGGATCGATCATGCTCAGGAACAGGAGGAGTTCCAGGACCTTGATCTTATAATAATCATGGCGGAACTCCTGAGGAATCTGATATAGTTCGCCAAATATATGATCGATCTGCCGGTTGGCACGGATTGCAAGGAAGTGACTGCCGGGGCAGAATCTGTCGCCGAATTCCTGCAGCCGCAGTTTTTCATTGTCCAGAAGCGGGGGCATATGGTCTTTTAGAATCCCCAGATCCAGCACAATCGTGATCCCTAAGTAACGGCCCGTGGGAAAGTAGAGGCCGGGAGTGCCATTTTCCATGCGGGTAATGCATAAATCGCCCTCACCCAGGTAAAGGTAATCGCCGCAGAGCCACTGGCATTCTTCGCGGCCCTGGCAGCAGTAATTTATCTCAAGCAGTTCGCTTTCTGTCCTCAGGCTGCAATCGCAGTAAACCATAGAAAAATCATTATAGATCAGTTCGATTCCCGGAAATATGGTAAATACATCCATACTTCCGGGATTTTCGCGGTTCCCATACTGGTACTGGACATGGAGATCGGAGAAAACCTGTGGGGTCAGCGGCTTTTGATTATAATAGATGTGATAGCGTGGTTTTGTGAGTTCATCCATCGGAAAGCCTCCTCGTCTGTTTACCGCTATTGTAACACAGTTGGAAGAAATATTCTGCCTCGAAATAAAAAAAGCTCCTCATTCTTTTTCCGACTTCAGCGGAAGATCAGACCGCATCATCTGGTGGGTCTGTCCAGGCTGCCCGTTTTCCAATGTCATATGTATCCCTCTTTTCTGTTTGGTGTGGAATTATGGTACACTCCAAAAAGACAGTATTTTGATCCAATCGGACAAAAAATGGCTCTATCCATTGACGAATCGATTGATTTATTATAGAATACAAATGAACATATGAACAAGTATTCATATGAAAGAAAAATCGAAAGGGGATATTCCTTATGAAGAAAACATTTAAGCTGTTAGATTTAGACTGTGCACACTGTGCTGCGAAGATTGAGGGCGCTGTTAAGAAGATAGGCGGAGTTACAAATGTGGAGGTCAACTTCCTGAGCCAGAAGATGGTTCTGGAAGCAGCCGATGACCGGTTCCAGGAGATTGCGGAAGAAGCCGTAAAACTGATAAAAAAAATAGAACCGGATGTAACTGTTAAGAATATTTGATAGAGGGAAAAAAATATGACAAAAAAACAGAAAAAACAGTTATACAGGATACTCGCGGCAGCAGCCATATACCTGATTACCATGGCCCTTCCGTTAAGTTCAACGGGGAAACTGGCCGGATTCCTGCTGAGCTATGGGGTGATCGGATGGGATATCATCTGGAAGGCCATTACGAATATTTTACACGGCCAGGTATTCGATGAGAACTTTCTGGTGACGGTGGCGACCGTGGGTGCCATGTTATTAGGCGATTACGCGGAGGGCGTCGCGGTCATGCTGCTCTATCAGGTGGGTGAACTGTTTCAGTCCTACGCGGTCAGCAAGTCGCGCCGGTCCATATCCGGGCTGATGGATATCCGGCCGGATTACGCAAATGTGGTGAGAGAAGACGGGATCGTGTCCGTCGATCCCGATGAGGTGGCTGTCGGCGAAGTGATCGTGGTAAAGCCGGGAGAGCGGGTACCGCTCGACGGAACCATTCTGGAAGGCCGTTCAGCCCTGAACACCTCGGCCCTGACCGGGGAATCCCTGCCAAGGGAGGTGGAACCGGGAGCCGATGTGATAAGCGGCTGCATCAATCAGAGCGGTACCTTAAAAATCCTGGTATCGAAACCATACGGCGAGTCCACCGTGGCCAAAATTCTCGATCTGGTGGAAAATGCCAGCAGCAAGAAGTCGAAATCAGAGGCATTTATTAGCAGATTTGCAAGATACTATACGCCGGCTGTTGTAGCTGCGGCGGTGCTTCTTGCAGTCATTCCTCCGTTCCTGACAGGACAGCCGTTTACGGTCTGGATTGAACGGGCGCTGACCTTCCTGGTTATTTCATGTCCCTGTGCACTGGTTATCTCTGTACCGCTCAGCTTCTTCGGCGGAATCGGCGGCGCTTCCAAATGCGGGGTTCTGATCAAAGGCAGCAACTACCTGGAAGCGCTTGCTAAAACAGAGACGGTTGTCTTTGATAAGACGGGTACGCTGACAAAGGGCTCGTTTGCAGTCAGCGGGTGCTTTCCGGAAAAGATTACGAAGGAGAAGCTTCTGGAGCTGGCCGCTTACGCGGAAAAGGATTCCAACCATCCGATCTCGAAATCCATTGTAAATGCTTATGGAAAAGAACTGAATGCCTCCAGAGTGGCTGACGTTCAGGAGATTGCCGGCCATGGAATCTCCATATCCTTAGACGGAAAGACCGTACTGGCTGGCAACAGCAAGCTGATGAAGCTAAATCACATCAAATACAAACCGGTGAGTGAGACGGGAACGGTTGTCTACGTGGCAGAGGACGGAATCAGCAGGGGAGCCATCCTGATTGAAGATGAAGTGAAGGAGGATGCAGCCTTTGCAATCCGGGAACTGAAGCAGTCCGGAATCCGGAAGACTGTCATGCTGACGGGCGACGCAAAGGCCGTGGGCGAGAATGTAGCGCATCGGCTGGGTCTGGATGAAGTTTATACAGAGCTGCTTCCCGCGGATAAGGTAAGCCATATGGAGCAGCTGCTGTCTCAGACCAGCGAAAAAGGAAAGCTGGCATTTGTGGGCGACGGCATCAACGATGCTCCGGTTCTGGCCCGTGCCGATATCGGCATTGCCATGGGCGGACTCGGCTCCGACGCAGCCATCGAAGCGGCTGATGTGGTCATCATGACGGATGAGCCGTCCAAGATCGCGGCGGCCATGAGAATATCCAGAAAGACTCTGCGCATCGTTCACCAGAATATAGTCTTTGCACTGGGAGTCAAGGCGATCGTGCTGATCCTGGGAGCCATTGGATTTGCCAGCATGTGGGCGGCGGTATTTGCGGATGTGGGTGTCTCCGTCATTGCCATCTTAAATGCAGTCAGGGCTCTCCAGGTAACGAAAGACGACAGAGTCGGTAATGGGAAAGCGTTTCAGAAAACAGCAGAGGTATAAAAATTACAAACGAGCAGTCCGGCGATAAAACGGGCTGCTTTTTGTGACTCTTTTTTCATACAACCAGCAAGTGTAATAGAGTTGTAATACAGGGCTGAATCTGATAAAATGGAGTACAGTATGTGGAAAGACCGGGGGACCGGAATTTGGTGAGAGAATCGCCGGGTTACTATTTGAAGCTGGGGGATAAGGCGAATGGCGGAACACTTTAGGGATATAGAGAAGATTCAGGATATACTGCATGAGGCTCAGACCGGTCTGTGGGCGATAGAGTTGGAAGAGGGACGAGAACCGAGAATGTACGCGGATAAGGCCATGCTGGAGCTTCTTGGCTTTACCGGCGAGCCGTCTCCAGAGGAGTGTTACCGGGGCTGGTATGACCGGATCGATGCGGATTACTATCCCATGGTCCAGGATGTGGTCCGTCGGATGCGTGCCGATGAGAGGGCCGAGGTGGAGTATCCGTGGCACCACCCGTTATGGGGGCAGATTTATGTGCGCTGCGGCGGGATCAGAGATAAGAACTATAAAGAAGGCACTTGTCTGCTGGGATACCACCAGAATATTACCAACACGGTTATGCTGAGGCAGGAGTATGATACCATATTGGAGAAACTGAATGAGAATTTTAAGGGGATCATCCTCTGTAACCTCCATACCGGTGAATACAGAATCATAAAAGCCACAGAGCAGCTGGAAACGTTTGGCGAAGGGGCGGCGGATTTTGAGACATTTTTCCGTAACTATGCGGAACGTGAGATCGTACGGCAAAACCGTGAACTGTTTCTGAACGCCGTCAATCCCGAGTATATCCGAAAAAGATTTCATGCGGACAGTTCCGGCGTGGAAGCGATTTACAGGACGAAGGAAAAAAGGTGGCGGAGAATCAAGGTGGTTCCCCTAAAGCAGTACTCCGAGGAATATCCCTGGGTTATCGCAGCCATGGAAGAGCAGGATGGCGAGATGGAAACACGGATCGATCAGGCCAGCGCACAGGTTGCGGTGTCTCAGATTTATACTCTGCTCATCAGTGTGGACTGCGAAAATGCGGAGTATAACTGCATTTACTATTCGGGAGAACTGTTAAAGCTTTCCAGACGGGGACGGTATCAGGATTTCCGGGAGCAGGCTGTAAAAAATATGCCGGAGGAAGACTGGAGGGAGTTTGAACACATTTTTGATGCGGAAAATTATGGCGCCGGTGAATACAGGGATGGTACGCTGCACATGTACGATCAGGAGGGCAGACTGCATGCCTACAGCTATTATTCCGCCCTCATCAGTCAGAATTATGAAGACAGGATTCTTCTGACCGTGAGAAATGTGGATGATAAGTATGAGATTCAGAGACGGGAAGCAATCCTGGCCAATCTGTGCGAGTGTTACTATTCCATCTACCTGTTCGACTATGTGAACAACACGGAGGAGGCGATCTGGCAGGAGGACTTCATTCAAAAAAACAGAGAGTTCCCCAAAGGGGCGCTAGATGTCTATTATGAGAAGTTTGTGAAACACTACGTTTACCCGGAAGATCAGGAGAAAATGCGCAGAGCCGCGAGTCTTGATTTCCTGTGTCAGACCCTGTCCGCGGAGCAGCCAGTCTACGAAGTCGATTTCCGAAGACTCTATCCGGATTGTATCCGCTGGGTCCGCGCCCGGTTCAGCATTGCGGAAATTCAGGAGGGCGTCATTACCAGGGTGATTTTTGCCAACATGGATATCAACGAGCAGAAGCTGGCAGAGTTAAAGGAAGAGCAGCAAAAGAAACTGTATTTCGAATCTCAGAATATTATTAAGGGGCTTTCCGCTTTCTACCACTCTGTTTTTTACGTGGACCTGGTGGAAGAGACCTTCCAGACCTTCGTCATCCGGGAGGATGTTGCAGAGCGGCTGAACCATTCAGATGAGTATGGGGCACTGTTTGAAATCTACCATGAACATCTGATTCATGAGGAGGACAAGGAACGTTTTAAGCAGGAAATGTGTTTGGGGGCGATTAAGAAACGGGTGCAGGAAGGCGAAACGATCTATGATTTGGAGTATCGCAGGGATTACAGCGGTTACTATGGCTGGATGCGGATTCACATCATCCTGGCAGAGAGCAGGAACGGGGCTCCGATCAAGATTATTTTAGCCTCTCACAATGTTGAGAAGGAAAAGGAGCAGGAGGCGAGGAGCCAGCAGGCGCTGTTTGCAGCTTATGAGGCAGCCAGGAACGCCAACGAGGCCAAGAGTAATTTCATGGCGCAGATGTCTCATGATATCCGGACACCGATGAACGCCATAATCGGAATGACGGCGATCGCCATGGGACAGGCGGATAATAAAGAACGCGTGAAGGACTGTCTTCAGAAAATCAGTCTTTCCAGCAGCCATCTGCTGCATCTGATTAACGAGGTCCTGGATATGTCAAAGATCGAGAGAGGGCAGATCACGCTGACCGAAGCGCCGTTTTCTCTAAAAGGCCTGTTCCACGAGATCGGCAGCATCGTCTATAATGAATCGATGGAAAAAGGACAGACGCTGCATTTCCTGACAGACGATATTATCCATGACAATCTCCTGGGAGATGCCGGCAAGATCCGCCAGGTCCTGATTAATCTCATCAACAATGCCATCAAATATACTCCCCACGGAGGTACAATCACCGTCACTTCCAAGGAGATGATGTCGGGAATTCCAGGGATGGGATGCTTTGTATTTACGGTTGAGGATAATGGGATCGGCATCAGCGAGGAGTTCCTGGATCATATATTTGTTCCGTTTGCCCGGGAGGAGAACTGCCATGTGAGAAAGGTTCAGGGCACCGGCCTTGGTATGTCCATCTCTCACGGTATCGTGGCGGCCATGCAGGGAAGTATCCGGGTGGAAAGCAAACAGGGCGCAGGCAGCCGCTTTATAGTAACGCTTACCATCAGGACTTTGGAAGGGGAAGACGACGAGGCGGCAGTCCTGCGGGCGCTGTCAGGCAATACCGGGAGAACGCTGGAAACGTGTCTCCAGGGGCTGCGGCTTCTGCTGGTGGAAGATAATGAACTGAATATGGAAATAGCGGAGACGCTGCTGCGGGACGCGGGCTTTATCGTGGACAGGGCGGAGAACGGGTATGAGGCGCTGAAGCTCTTTAACGATTCAGAACCGGGGACGTACGACGCGATTCTCATGGATCTGCAGATGCCGGTGATGGACGGATATACGGCGGCAAGTGAGATCCGCAGCAGCAGCCATCCGGAGTCAAAGACTGTCCCGATCATCGCCTTGACTGCCAATGCATTTGCAGAGGATATCTCGAAGGTGATGGCCGCGGGAATGAACGATCACGTCACAAAACCGATTGATTTTGACCGCCTGCTGGCAGCGCTTCGGAAATGTATATGCCGTTAAAACTCCCTTTTCTTGTGTGTTTCCCGTTCCTGTGGTACAATTGTTCGGGTATTTTATGGTTGAAGTGAACTTGACAGGGGAAAAGGAGAAGAATTTTGGTTGAAAATGCAGATTTGACTTGTAATCTGGTTTACGATTATTATGAGACAAGAATCCTGATGGGGGCCTGCCGATATGGGGAGAACTTACCGGCGATTCCCAGGATTGGCGGGAGTTTTCAAATGGCCCCCCGGACCGTGCGCGCTGCGCTTTCCCGGCTGGAAAAAAACGGATATATCGAGGTCAGCCCCAGAAAAACGGCAAAGGTGATCTATCAGGCCAGTTCAGACCAGATAAAAGAGAACGCCGCGCTGTATTTTATGCCAAGATGCAGCGGGATCACAGACTTTTGTCAGGCCGGTAAACTTCTGATTGAGCCGGTCTGGGAGTATACACAGAAAAGCTATGACAAGGAATCCTGGGACCGGTTAAAGGAAAACATGGCAAAGCTGAAGAATGTGGATTTGTCCATATCCACCAGGATGCATATTCAGGTTTTTTCACACCTGGGAAATAAACTGATATTGAATTTTTACTGGGAGCTGCTGCGCTATATTCGATTTCCCTATCTGGCCAATCACGGGCTGCATGAGGAAAGAGACAGGGAACTCCTGGCTGACGGGAAGGAGCAGGAACTGGAGTTTATGAATGCGGCATTTGAAGGTGACTTTGCTGCCTGCATCAGCCAGCTTCTGGCCTTCTGTGCAGAGATGGATGGGGAGTACGGCCGTAAGGAAAAGGTCCCTTTTTACTGGAACATATACTGGCAGCGGCCGCAGCTGTGCTACACCATGGCTTCGCGCATCATAACTGAGATTATAAAAGGAACGTATCCGGTGGGAGGGACCCTTCCGTCCATGCCGGTTATGTCAAAACAGCTGAATGTATCGTACCATACCCTTCGCCGTACTCTCTGTATTTTGGACAGCCTGAGTGTTATCCGCTTACATCAGGGAAAAGTCTCGGAAGTCTGCGAAGATATTGAACAGATCGATTTTCAGTGTCTGGAAGTGAAGGAAGGATTCCGGCTTTACAGGGAAAGCCTTCAGTTTATGGCATTGACGGTTCGTCCGGTCTTCCTGTATACTCTGGAGCATGTGGAGAAGGAAGATCTTGAGAAACTGAGACATGGATTTATACAGCTGCTGAATGAGAATCAGAGCGAGCGGTGTTTTAAGCTGGCGCTGGATTTTATCGTCGAACGGTGCCCGTCAGCTGCGGTCCGGGAGTGCTATACCAGACTGTCCGAATTCCTGGTCTGGGGTTATCCGTTTGCATTATACCGGATCAGAAAGCAGCATCTCCACGAAGAATATACGCAGATGGTCAGGAAATCAGCCGAATTATTGGAGAATGACGATTGGGAGGGGTATGCGGACAGCTGGAAGGCATTGATGGAATATGAACAGAAAAGAGCGGAAAAGATACTGGCGGATTATCAGGAGCAGGGGCGCATGGTTCCATAGAACCTATGCGTCCCTGTTCGTTCTTTTACTTTTCAATTCTGCTTTTTTGCAGGAAAGACGGTTTCAAAAGAAAGTGACAGAAGTGGCCGGATACGATATAATAACAAGCAGAAGCGACATCAACGTTTGACTATATACTTTGGAGGAAAATATCATGAAATTCATCTTTTCAACGCTGCACGTTAAGAATTTGGAAGAGTCCATCCAGTTTTATGAAAACATAGTGGGGATGAAGCTGGCACGCAGATTTCCCGGCGGCCCCCACACGGAGATCGCATTTATGGCAGACGGTCCGGCGGAGATTGAATTAATCTGCAATACGGAGGCAGAGCCTGTTGTATACGGAGAGTGTCCGTCACTGGGGCTTTCCGTGGAAGATCTGGACCAGGCGATGGAGCACATGAAAGAACAGGGCGTGGAAATCGTCAGCGGACCATTCCAGCCGAACCCCAATACCCGCTTTTTCTTCATCCACGATCCGGATGGCGTGAATCTTGAGATCATCGAAAAGAAGTAGGAAGAAGCCGTTTACCAGAAGGAGAGGTTTCAATATGAACGAAGTAATGGAATTCCCAGACAGAGAACACTTCCGGAAATGGCTGGAAGCCAACTGTCTGTCGAGTGAAGGCGTCTGGCTGCTGTTTGGTAAGTCAGGGGGCCAAAAAACGGTGAAGGCGGGGGAAGCTCTCGAAGAGGCCTTGTGTTTTGGCTGGATTGACGGGCAGATGCAGAGTATCGATAATCATACCTATAAAAAATATTTTTCTCTGCGCAGAGCGAACTGCAAGTGGTCGGAGAAAAATAAGAAGCTGACGGAAGCCCTCGAAAAACAGGGGCTGATGACTGATTACGGCAGAATGAAAATCGAGGAGGCCAGGAAAAACGGTCAGTGGGACGCCCCTAAGCCTCAGCCGGTTACAGAGGAGCAGATCGCTTCCTTAGCGGCCGCCCTCCAGGCGTTTGAACCGGCCTGTACGAATTTCCATGCGATGTCCTTATCCGTGAAAAAGACGTATACGAAAGCATTTCTGGACCCCAAAACCGAGGAAGGACGGGTAAAACGTCTCTCATGGATTGTGGACCGGCTCAACAAGAATCTAAAACCGATGTGATGATTTATAACCGCTCCGGACAGGGCAGGAGTGAGGCAGAAAGGCGGACTGCAAATGAAAGGCTTTTTCCTGATAATCCCGTTTATCCTGATACGATTTGGCCTCCTGGCGCGACTCAGCAGCGAGGCAGTAAAACGCGCGGCCCATTTCGCCCCATTGTCGGGGAATGAAGTGTTTGCATACTGGGTCTACCAGATATCCAATGCCGCGATCTTTGTGTACTTATGTTTTCTCAGGGTGAAACCGGAGGTCACCTGGCAGTTCTTTTCAGGAGCGGCGGTTTATCTGCTGGGATTGGCATTGTGCGCAGTCACAATCAAAGATTTTGCATCCCCATCCGAAGACGGAATCAATCAGAACGGACTCTACCGTCTTTCACGCAATCCGATGTACCTGTCGTATTTTCTGTATTTTATCGGCTGTGTGATACTGACCCGGTCTGTAATTCTGTGCGGCATTGTCGTTGTATTCCAGATCGCCTCTTATTGGATCATTCTCTCGGAAGAGCGGTGGTGTATGGACACGTTCGGTGATGCATACCGGCAGTACATGAAGACGGTCAGACGTTATATTTGACGTTTTAAGACGGGATAAATCTGGAGTCTGCGGCGTGAGCCTGTATGAGGAGAGAAGGAGTGGTCCGCTGCTGTCAGCGGTCCGCTCCTTCTCTCTGCACTTTTTCGTTCATCTGCATCACACGCCTTTTTATGGTCCAGTATTGCGACAGCCAGAGGGTCGTTTTGGCACCATAGATGGCAGAAGAGCGTATAAAAATACCTCTTTCTGAAATAAATTTAAAAATAAGACAATTGTAGTATTGACATTCTTGTAAGACTGGAGTAGTATATGGGTATAGATACTACTCCTGTCTTATAAATGAAAGGAAAAGAGGTGAATCAAATGGATATGAAACTGGTTGACAGTGAAATAAAGGTTATGGACGTTCTCTGGAAAGAGGGTGACAGCATGGCAAAGCATGTTGCCGATGTGATGAAAGAGCGGTACGGCTGGAATGTCAATACCACCTATACGCTGTTAAAACGGTGCATCAAAAAAGGAGCCGTGGAACGGACCGATCCCAATTTTGTCTGCCATGCGCTTATTAAACAGGAGCAGGTGCAGGCACAGGAAACAGACGAACTGCTGCATAAGGTTTTCGACGGCTCGGTGGATAAGCTGTTTGCATCTCTGCTGGGCAGAAGGAATTTGACTGCGGAACAGGTGGAGAAGCTGAAAGAGATGGTTGAGGAGCTGGGGGAGGATGGAGCATGAGCCTGATTCAAATGAGTATTTCTGCTGCAGTGATGATCTTTGTTATAACCGCCATTCGGGCGATTTCCATCAACCGGCTGCCTAAAAAGACGTTCCTTGCCTTATGGGGGCTTGTCCTGGCGCGGCTGCTGGTGCCGTTTACCTGGCCCTCACCGTTCAGCGTCTACTCTCTGGCAAAGTATTCGGGAGCAGAACAGATCAGCGGCGTTCCAATCGCAAACGTACTGCCCGTTATCCCGGTCACCACCGCGCCGGCAGCTGTACAAAATACTGCCGCGGTCGTGGGAGTAACGCCAAAGGGATGGATCTGGGGCGTCGGACTGGCATTATGCACGCTGTATTTTGCCATAGCTTATATCAGATGCCGCTTCGAATTCATGACTTCCCAGCCGGTGGAAAATGAATTTACAGTCCGATGGCTGGCAGAGCATAAATGCAGACGTTCCGTTGTAATTCGTCAGACCAGCGGTATAACGGCTCCGCTCACCTATGGAATCTTCCGGCCTGTCATATTAATGCCGTCAGAAACGGACTGGACAGATTCGAAAAAGTTACAATACGTCCTCGCACACGAGTACGTGCATATCCGGCGTTTTGATGGAGCGACGAAGCTTTTACTGACTGCCGCACTGTGTATTCATTGGTTTAATCCCCTGGTGTGGATTATGTATACATTAGCAAATCGGGATCTGGAACTATCCTGTGATGAACGAGTCGTGCGGATGTTCGGAGAAACCATGAAATCAGCCTATGCGCTTACGCTGATTGACATGGAGGAAAAGAAGAGCGGACTTACCCCGTTATGCAACCATTTCAGTAAAAATGCAATTGAAGAAAGGATCGAAGCAATTATGAAGATAAAAAAGACAACGGTTTGTTCCATGGTAATCGCCTGCGCTGTTGTGGCTGGTGTGGGAAGTACATTAGCTACCTCCGCTGCCGCAGCAGGAATTCCGGATGATTTCATCTATATTAAAGAAGATATTGCAGTCAAGTTTGTGCCCGACCCCTCAATTTATGCGAAGTATTCCTCCTTTGGCGTTACGATTTCCAATGATGGCACATCACTTCTCTACAAGGGACAGAAAATAAGGCTTTTCAATGATGCATATTCTGATGAAACGTTCTATTATGATAAAAACGGCACAGTGAATCTGTTGGCTGTACGCAGTTCAGCCGGAGAAATCACTGGTATAAGCGCAATATCCGAGAAGGAAGCGCAGAAATACTACGACGCTTTTTATGCAGATGAGACCAATTACTCCAATCCGGAGCCTCTGGAAAACGGAAAGAAATATAATATGTATTACGGCGCTTACGGAATAACATTTCGTGCGGATGAAAACGCCCTGTACTATAATGGACAGAAAGCGAGATTGTTCGTTGATGAAACTGACGGCTGGTACCCTGCGTTTTGGGTGGATGAGACCGGAACGGCTGATCTGACAGTCGTGCGGGACTCAACTGGACAGATTACCGGCATTAAATCTATTTCAAAGGAAGAGGCACAGAACTATCTTAAGAACAGTGAGGTGGATGAGCAGGATATTGAGAGACGGGCAGAGAAACGGGCACAGGAGACAGCTGCAAGGTATAGGAAGAAATAGTATGATTAAAAAAGCAAAAATCAATGAGTTACAGGCAGAACACAAATGTACCAATGCGAAGTATGAGTACCATAAGAGGTCATTCGTTTCGAGAGGCGAGGCCAGTCAGTGCGTGGTGAATATTTACCACATTCCCCCGATGAAGTCCGCCTGTCCGTACCATTACCACTGTAAAAATGAAGAAACGTTTTATATTATCAGCGGCAGCGGAACGTTAAAAACGCCGGAAGGGGAGATGGCGGTAGAAGCGGGAGACTTACTGTTCTTCCCCGCAGAGGCCGGCGGCGCCCATAAGCTTACCAATACCTCCCCTGCGGAAATGCTGACGTATATCGATTTTGATACCAACAATGATATTGAAGCCGTCATTTATCCGGATTCAAATAAGATCGGGATCTGGGGGAGCGGGACGAACAAGGTGTTTCAGATGGATGATGAGGTTGACTATTACGATGGGGAGTAGGAAAGAGGCTGAAAAACCTCCATCAAGATGTAAAGACAAATAATAAGAATGGATAAAACGAGCAGAGTATACTTAAATGTAGATCATGCTCGTTTTTCTTCGCGCCCAAAACATTTTTTATTGTCAGGAAGCAAAAGACGTTATACAATAAATGACAGAAGTACCCAGAAAATGAAAAATGCAGAATGAAAATACGACGAGGAGGAAACAGCCATGTACCAGTTACTGATCGTAGATGATGAAGAAGATATCCGCCGCGGGATGGCCCGGGGGATTCCGTGGAATGAATGGGGCTTTGAAGTGGCCGGGCAGGCGGAGAACGGAGAAGAGGCTGTGCGTATTATTGGGGAAAAGCACCCGGATGTGGTGCTGTCTGATATTCGAATGCCGAAGATGGACGGGATCGAGCTGATGCAGTATCTCCATGAAAATAATCCAGAGATCAAGATCATTATTCTCAGCGGATACAACGATGTGGAGTATTTAAATATGGCCATTCGCAACCAGGTTACGGAGTATCTCTTAAAGCCTACGGATATCGATGAGTTTGAGACGCTGTTTCACCGGCTGAAAGAGAAGCTGGACGAAGAGTGGATCAGACGGCGTGAACTGGAGTCGCTGAAGGTTTCGGCCATGCAGAATAAAGAACTGTCCTACGCCAGGGTTCTCAGTAATCTTCTGGACGGCTATGTGGGCGGAGAGGAAGAGTACGGCTGGAAGGAGGAGATGGAAGACGCCGGCATGAATTTTGACTGCTGTATGATGGCTGTGTTGGATGCCCAGCCTGTGGGAAACGAGGAGAGGGACGATCACTACCAGCTGAAGCAGCGGATTATCCGGTACTGCAACAGCCGGGAGATGATCTGGGAGAAACATTTCTTCTTAAACCGGGACCGAAAGGTGGTCGGGATTATCACACTGAAGGGTGGCAGCGACGAAGAACTGGAAGCCATAGGCCGCTGCATCAAAGAGATTCAGGGAGAGATCGGCGACATCTACGGCCTGGCTCTTTTGGCAGGACTTAGCGGCCTGTGCGGCAGCGAGGAAAAACTGCCAGAAATCTACGGGAATACGGTGAAGCACGTCTCTTCCATGGCACCGGATCTGTCGGCAGGCCAGAAGAAGACCGGTATGCTGGTGACCTCCATTCGGGAGTATCTGGACCGGGAATACTGCTCCAATCTCGTCTCACTGGAGGCCACGGCGGAACATTTCCGGAAAAATCCGGCTTACATATCGAAGGTATTTAAAAAAGAAACCGGATTTAATTTCAGTGATTATATCACACAGAAGCGGATGGCTCACAGCAAGCTGCTGCTGCGGGACATGTCACTAAAAATCTACGAGATCGCAGAGATGACCGGATACGCCGATGCCTCTAACTTCATTAAGGTGTTTAAGAAGCACTGCGGCATGAGTCCAAATGAGTACCGGGGACTACACAACTGATGGAAACGAAAGGGACGACGGGATGAGAGACTTGTGGAAACGGCTCAGTCATTATATGAACCGCGGCTTAAGACAGCAGCTGTTTTTCTATCTGGTGGTGGGGGTGCTTCTGCCCTTTACGGTGGTTGCGTCCGTGCTGTTTTTGAAGACGCGTATGGAAATGAAGAATCAGGCAATCGGAAATATCCGCCAGAGAGCCGACGCCATCGCTGCACAGGTAGACGAGCTGCTGTATAATGTACAGCTGGTGTCCGATAAATTTGCCTATGACGCGGAGATCGAGGATTTCCTGGCCAGGGATTACGACAGGGCGACCATCGAAAAGCAGCGGGATATCTATGAACTGAACAACTACTTTCTGAAGACGGACCCGCTGGGGAAGAGCCATCGGATCAGCGCCATCTACGGAAATAACAAGGAAGTATATAATTTTCTGGATCCCTATTTCCAGGGAGAGGATATCAAAAGGATCATGATTGGCATGGGCGCCGTGGACCGGACGAAACTGTCCATGTTTCAGTGGCAGCCCCTGCAGAGTAATTTCCTCAGCAGGACGAAAAAAGGGGATGTGAGGACAGATCAGGTGATTACGTGTATGCGCCGGATTCTGCATCCATTTACCGGAACGTGGCTTTATACCCAGTTTTTTGTGCTGGAGGAGAATCAGGTCTACCAGCTTTATAAGGCATCGGCCGAGGAAATGAAGGGGACCGTCTACATCGTGGATGGCAGCGGCCGCCTGGTCTCTTCGTCGGATCAGAATGCCGTCGAGACGTGCCGGATGCCGGAGCGGATCATGGAACTTGCAGAAGCGGCGGAGGAGGGCAGCCATCAGATTAAGTATAACGATGAGCCATATATTACGGATTTGAGCCCGTTAAATAACGCGGACTGGCAGATCGTTACCGTGGTTCCCTTAAGCGCGGCCACCGCGCCCGTCGATCGTCTGTTCAAAGAGATCATTGCGGCCATGGTGGTTTGTGTGACTGCATGTATCGCCATTATCAACTGGATATCCAGGCGGTTTCTTCAGCCGGTGGAGGTGCTGGACGCTTCCATGAAGGAGGTCTACGACGGCAATTTGGAGGCCTACGTGGAACCGGAGGCGTACCAGGGGGAGATCAAGAGCATGATGATGTACTATAATGCCATGCTGGTGCAGATCAACCACTATATAAAAGAACAGGTGGAGAGCGAGAAGAAGAAAAAGGAACTGGAGCTGGAGGTGCTCATGGGGCAGATCAATCCCCATTTCCTTTATAACACACTGGAAAATATCGTCTGGAAGTCAAATGAGGTGGGACGCCCTGATATCGGACGGATCGCGGCGGCGCTGGGGCGGCTGTACCGGCTGTCCATCGGAAACGGGGAGACGATCGTCCCCATCCGGCAGGAGGTGGAACACGTCATGGCCTATGTAAATATCCAGAAGAACCGCTATAAGGAACGGATTGAATTCGACAGCACGGTTGATTACGATCAACTGTATAACTATGCCATGATCAAGCTGACGCTGCAGCCGGTGGTAGAAAACTGCTTTATGTACGGCATGGAAGGGATCGACCGGGTGCTGAAGATCCGGCTCGATATCCGGGAGGAGGCGGAGGTGATCCGGTTCCGCGTGGCGGATAACGGATGCGGCATGGCGAGGAGTCAGTTAAAGGAGGTGCGCCGCCAGATTGAGGCGGGGGCGGTGAGATGCGAGACGGAGCCGGGGAAACGGAGACGAAAGGGGACCGGAATCGGCCTTTACAGTGTGAAGGAGCGAATCGCCATCTATACCGGATACAAGAACAGCGTGCAGGTTTTGAGCAAGCAGGGAGCCGGAACGATCGTAATGATTACGGTTCCAAAAATATTGGTAAAGGACAAGAATAACCAATAAAGGTAAAATTCCAACTATGGATTCGGGGCTGGTTTCACGCTACAATTAGTACATCAAATAAATTAGCTGGGAGGAATTACCATAATGAAAAAAAGTATAAAACGTGTTGTTTCCCTGTCGCTCTGCGCGGCAATGGCAGCAGGGTCGCTGGCCGGCTGCTCTTCAAAGAAGGCAGAACCGGCGGATACAGCCACAACAGCGGCAGCAGAAACCGCCACAAAAGCAGGCGGTGAGACGTCAGCAGAAGGCGAGACAACAGAGGGGGCGGCTGCTTCCGACAAGCCATTCGATGGTGTGACCTTAAAGTATGCGACCACACAGACAGCCAGTACCGGAGAAGAGAACCAGAAGTTAATCGAACTGGTTAAGGAAAAAACCGGTATCAACATTGAGTTCTATGTGATTCCCAGTGCGAAATCCGGTGAAGTGGATAAGACTCTGGTCAGCCTGATGGCTGGTGATGAGATCGACTTGATCTACAACACAAAGCCAGGCTTAAAGGCGTTCTACAACGCAGGAGTCTTAGAGCCGATGAACGCGCTTGCTGAGAAGGCAGGCTACGATATCGCCGGAACCTTTGGCGACTACGTTCCGGAATTTGGCGGAGACGTATACGGTCTTCCTGCATTCTCCGATATCTGGATCACCTTATATAATAAGCAGATCTTCGACGATGCCGGTGTTGACTACCCGACTGCAGACGGCTGGACATGGGAAAAATACATCGAGACAGCGAAGAAGCTGACAGACAGCTCCAAGGGTATATACGGATCCTTAATGCTGGACTATGACTGCTACAACTACATGTATGCATTACAGAAGGGCTGGGAGCCATACAAGGCCGACGGCACAGGAAACTTCGACGATCCGTTATTTAAAGAGAGCCTGGAGTTCTATTACGGCTTAGGCAATACAGAGAAGATTCAGCCTTCTATTCTGGAATTCAAGGCTTCCAACACACCGTGGAACGCATTTGCAACCACTGGCAAGTACGGTATGTTCATGTGCGGCGGCTGGGTAACTTCCATCTTAAATCAGTTTGACAAGTACCCGAGAGACTGGAAAGTCGGTCTGCTTCCGATGCCTTATCCGGAGGGAACCGATCCGTCTACTCTGACGGTACCGGGATGCTACGCAGTGCCGACTACCAGCAAGAACAAGGACGCAGCATTCGCAGCAGCAGCCTGCATGGCTGAGAACCAGTACACACTGGGCATGGGCCGTGTACCTGCAAGAATCGACTTAACAGACGAAGAGATCAATGAGTACGTTGAGAACTCTCTGGCGAAGCCATTTGAGTTTGACGGTCTCACTGTGGAAGACTTCAAGACCGCATGGTTTGACAGCAGCCGCAAGGCACTTTCTGAAAAAATCATTGGCGACGGCGACGCAGCTATTTCTCAGGCAATCATCGAAGAGGGCCAGCTTTACGGCCAGGGTGCGGAAAGCATCGATGACGCAGTAACCAAGATTCAGGATAAGGCAAACAGAGCAATCGAAGAAGATAAGCAGTAATATAGTCTGACCTGACGGGCAGTCCATTCGGGAAACCTTAGGGGCTGCCCTTTTTGTGCCCAATTTGACTTATTGTATGTTCAGTCAACTGCATTTACACGAAAAAGAGGTGTGTTTATGAAAAGTAATACAAAAATAAAAGTGAAAACCTCCATTGCTCAGAAAAAGGAGAATTTTACAGGGGCTCTTTTTATCGCTCCGTATCTGATCGGCTACGTTATTTTCCAGGGGCTGCCGTTTTTGATCGCAGTGGTTCTTGGTTTCACCAATGTCCGCTATATCAGCAAGCTGGAGGACGCGTCCTTTGTCGGTATCAATAACTTTATCCGTATGTTTACGGATGTGGATACCATGAAGGCCCTGGGACGCACCGGCCTTTACTCCCTGATGTATGTGCCGTTAATCATGGTATGCGGCTTTTTCATCGCCTATATGGTAAACAAGGGAATCCACTGCAAAAACCTGGTCCGTTCCATGTTCTTTCTTCCCTACGTATCCAATATGGTGGCAGTAGCCGTCGTATTCAAGCTGCTGCTCGGTCCTGACGGTCCGGTAGTGTACATCCTTTCGGCTCTCGGCAGCGAGAATCCGCCGTATCTGTTGTACGGCTTAAATACCGCACTTCCGACGGTAGTGTGTATCGCCGTGTGGAAAGGCATTGGCCTTAACTTCATAACGTATCTGGCGGCGCTTCAGAACGTCTCCGCGGATCTTCTGGAAGCCGCCCAGATCGACGGTGCCAGCAAATGGCAGAGAATTAAGAATATTGTGATCCCGATGATTTCCCCGACTACATTTTTCTTAATGATCAGTTCTGTGATCACATCCCTGCAGAACTTTACCACCATTCAGGCTTTGACCGGAGGCGGTCCGGGACAGGCAACCACGGTTATGTCCATCAATATTATCAGAACCGCATTCACCAACTACCAGACAGGCTATGCCAGTGCACAGGCTCTCGTGATGTTTATCATCGTCTTAATCATCACTCTGATTCAGTGGCGCGGACAGCAAAAATGGGTCAACTATTAAGGAGGAAGAGCTATGCTTAAGAAAGATAAAAAGATGTCATGGGGCTGGACAATTGTTCTGATTGCCATCGGCCTTGTCTGCATCTACCCGTTTTTATTCATGGTGTCATCATCCTTCAAGATTTCAGGTGACGTGCTCACGAAGCCGCTTCAGCTGATTCCCGATCAGATCATTTTCTCCAACTATTCGGACTTGTTCGGTGACCCATACTATGATTTTGGGCAGTGGTATGTCAATACCATCGTGATGACGGTTACCACCATTGTTATCAAGGTTTTCGTGGTTTCTATCACGGCTTACGCATTTTCCAAGATCAATTTCAAGGGAAGGGACGGAATTTTCCTGGTTCTTCTGACTTCTTTGATGATTCCTAGTGACATTATGCTGATTCCGAGGTATGTTATATTTAAGCAGATCCACATCCTGGATACCATGTGGTCTCTGGTGCTGCCGGCTACCTTCGATATCTACTTTGTATTCATGATGCGTCAGGCATTTATCGGCATTCCGGAGGAGATCAGCGAGGCGGCCCGCATAGACGGATGCAACCATTTCCAGATCTATTCGAGGATCATTCTGCCGCTGGCGAAGCCATCGATCGTGACGCTGATTCTGTTTACGTTCGTGTGGTCCTGGAACGACTATATGGGGCCTTACATCTTCATCTCCAGCCTGGAGAAGCAGATGCTGTCTGTTGGTATTAAGCTGTTTACGGAAGGCACGGTGACGGATCCAGCGCTTCAGATGTCCGCTGCGACGCTGGTCCTGATGCCTGTGCTGGTGCTGTTCCTGTTCTCGCAGAAATACTTCGTGGAGGGCGTCAATTCCTCCGCGGTTAAAGGGTAGCCAGGATGGAAAAGCTTCTGTTCCGGCTGTGCTGGATCGCATACTTTTCCACGTATATCGGCAGGCTGAATTATTCGGCCGGTCTGACGGAGATCATCACTACGGAAGGATTTTCGAAAGGTCAGGCAGGGATGATCGGAACGGCGTTCTTTATCGCCTATGGAGCGGGGCAGTTTGTCAGCGGCTTCTTAGGCGACCGCCTGGCCCCGAAGAAAATGGTCTTTACGGGGCTGATGGTATCCGGCCTCTGCAACCTGGCTATGGCTATGGCGGAGGGCTCCGGTGTGATGACGGCGGTCTGGTGCGTAAATGGCCTGTTCCAGGCATTTATCTGGTCGCCCATGATCCGGCTGATGTATGAGTATTATAAGACGGAAACGAGGATGAAGGCGTGTGTATCTTTAAACAGCTCCGTTCCCATCGGAACGATGGCGGCCTACGGCCTGACGGCGCTTGTGATATGGCTGTCCGGCTGGAGGGCCATGTTCGTTCTGGCAGGCGCGGCGCTGATTGGTTCCTCGCTGTTCTGGATTACAGGCATGAAGCGGGTGGAGCGGTATGCGGCAGAATCCGGGAAAGTGGCGGAAACGCCCTCTGGTGAGCCCGGCGGTTTGGCAAAAGCTGCCGTAAACTGGAAGAGTCTTCTGATCCAGTCTGGATTTCTGTTTCTGATGATGGCTCTCTTTGTCCAGGGTGCGCTGAAGGACGGCGTGACCACCTGGGTGCCGACTTATATCAGCGAGACTTACGGACTGAGCGCCATTCTGGCAATCACAAGCACTATGGTTATTCCGGTCTTTAACCTGCTGGGGGTCTATCTGGCCTCCTTTGCCAATCTTCACTGGTTTCGGAATGAGGTGCGGACAGCGGGAGCATTTTTCGTGGTCAGCGCGGCGGCCATACTGGTGCTGCGCCTGGCGTCGGGGCGGAGCATGGCGGTGTCATTTCTGATGCTGGCGCTGGCGACGACGGCGATGATGGCGGTCAACACCATGCTGATCGCGGTGCTCCCATCGTATTTTGGCGTGATCGGAAGAGCCTCTTCCGTATCAGGCCTTTTAAATTCCTCGGTCTACGCCGGCGGCGCCGTCTCCACTTACGGAATCGGCGCGCTGTCTGTGGCCCTGGGATGGAACGCCACCATCGTAATCTGGTTTCTGATGGCGGCGGTTTCGGCGGTGATCTGTTTCCTGACAGTCCGGAAATGGATTGCTTACCGGAAAGAAGTTCTGCGAATTTAGAAATTTCACATCCTGGAAGGAGTAAAACAATGTCAAACAAAACTTATTTAATCCCGGAAACAGGTACATTCTACAAAGCAAACCTTCACTGTCACACCATCCATTCCGATGGCCGCCTGACACCGGAGGAGGTTAAAAAAGCGTATATGGACGAGGGGTATTCCGTGGTAGCCTACACGGACCACCGCAGATATCAGTGGCACAGAGAGCTGATGGATGATAATTTCGTGGCGCTGGCCGCCTATGAGGTGGACATGAACGAGCACTTTAAAGTGCCTGGGGATTTCTCAAGGGTAAAGACGTACCATATCAACCTGTATGATTCGAAGCCGGAGGAGTTTCAGGAGGAGAAGAAAGAGAGCCTCCTTCCGGAGAGCCGTTACGGTGATTACCATTATATTAACGGATATATCGATCACATGAAGGAATACGGTTTCTTCGCCTGCTACAACCACCCTTACTGGTCTCTGCAGAACTACGACGATTACAAGAATCTACGCGGCTTCTGGGGCATGGAGATCTATAACTATGGATGTGAGCACGACGGACTGTACGGCTATAATCCGCAGAGCTATGACGAGATGCTGCGTCTGGGCAACCGGCTGTTCTGTGTTTCCACAGATGACAATCACAACAGCTTTCCGTTTGGAGATCCTCTCTGTGATTCCTTCGGTGGTTTTACCATGATTAAGGCGGAAAAACTGACTTACGACAGCATTGTGGACGCGCTCTTAAATGGTAATTTTTACAGCTCTATGGGACCGGAGATAAAGGAACTGTATGTGGAAGACGGCGTTCTTCATGTAAAGACCAGTCCGGTGGAAAAGATCTATGTGCTGATGGAAGGCCGCAACTGCTATAAGAAGGTGGCAAAACCGGGAGAGACTGTAACGGAAGCCTCCTTTGCGCTCGCGGGCAGTGAGACGTATATCCGGGTGACCTGCCAGGACGGAAGAGGACTTCATGCCGATTCCAATGCGTATGAGCTGAACGGAAAAGAACCGGTGCTTCGCAGGTATGACATGCGTGTACTGTAAAACGCCATCCGACTTAAGACAACGACTAATTTTGAGGAGAAGCAGCAATGAGTGATAAATATGGACGGGTAACCGTACCCACCGATGTGGATATGATTGAAGAGACTAAGGAAATTGTTAAGCGCTGGGGAGCCGACGCTCTCCGCGACTGCGACGGTACCAATATGCCGGATGAATTAAAGTCCATGCCGGTAAAAATCTACTCCACCTACTACACAACGAGAAAAGACAATGCGTGGGCAGAGGCTAATCCGGATGAAGTACAGCAAATGTATCTGATGACGGAGTTCTACACGGCAATGGAAGAGGGAGAACTGCGTATTCCGGTTATGAAGCACTTATACGATCAGCAGCTGAAGCCCAACACCATCGACGATATCAAACGCTGGTGGGAGGTTGTTGACCGCACGACCGGAGCGGTCGTGGCGCCGGACCTGTGGAGCTATGAGGAGGAGACCCGGGAGGTCATTCTGGCACAGGCGGACCGTTATCATGACTATACGGTCAGCTTCCTGGCCTTTATCATCTGGGACCCGGTACATATGTATAATTTCATTACCAACAGCTGGGAAAATGTAGAGCACCAGATCACGTTTGACGTGAGGCAGCCGAAGACGCAGCAGCACGTCATCGATAAGCTGAAAAAATGGATGGTGGAAAACCCGGATACGGATGTGGTCCGCTTTACTACCTTTTTCCACCAGTTTACCCTGGTATTCAATGAGTATGCAAAAGAAAAGTATGTGGATTGGTTCGGATACAGCGCCAGCGTAAGCCCTTTTATTCTGGAGCAGTTTGAGAGGGAAGCAGGTTATCGCTTTCGTCCGGAGTATATCATCGACCAGGGCTATCACAACAATACGAACCGCGTTCCGTCTAAGGAGTTTAAGGATTTTCAGAGGTTTCAGCAGCGTGAGGTTGCGAAGCTGATGAAGGTCCTGGTGGATATCTGCCACGAAAACGGCAGGGAAGCTATGATGTTCCTGGGCGATCACTGGATCGGCACCGAACCGTTCGGCGAGTATTTTAAGGAAGTGGGATTAGACGCGGTGGTAGGCTCCGTAGGAAATGGAACCACCCTTCGCCTCATCTCCGATATTCCGGGGGTGAAGTATACGGAAGGCAGATTCCTGCCGTATTTCTTCCCGGATGTGTTCCATGAGGGCGGCGATCCGATCAGGGAGGCGAAGGTCAACTGGGTGACTGCGAGACGTGCCATCCTGCGCAAGCCGATCGACCGGATCGGTTACGGCGGCTACTTAAAGCTGGCTCTTCAGTTTCCGGATTTTATCCAGTATATCGAGGAAATATGTGATGAGTTCCGCCTTCTCTATGAGAATGTGGGAGGACAGACTCCTTACAATCATTTCACCGTGGGTGTATTAAACAGCTGGGGAAAGCTTCGGTCCTGGGGCACCCATATGGTTGCTCACGCCATCGATTACAAGCAGACGTATTCCTACGCCGGCGTGCTGGAAGCCTTAAGCGGCATGCCCTTTGACGTCGCCTTCATCAGCTTTGACGATGTGATTGAAAATCCGTCTGTCTTAAAGAAATGCAGCGTTTTGATCAATGCAGGCGACGCATACACGGCCCCGAGCGGCGGCGGTTACTGGCTGAACCCGGCAGTTTCCTGCGCGGTGAAGGAATTTGTGGCGGAAGGCGGCGGCCTCATCGGTGTTGGCGAGCCGACTGCCTGTCAGAATGAGGGGCGCTACTTTGCACTGGCAGGCGTCCTGGGCGTGGATAAGGAAGTGGGCTTCAGCCTTTCTTCTGACAAATATAACTGGGAGACGCACAGCCATTTCATTACTGAGGACAGCGCGGAGGAAATCCGGTTCGGTGAGGGAATGAAGAACATTTATGCGCTTCCCGGTACGAAGATCTTACGCAGCACCGGTCAGGATGTTCAGATGGCGGTTCACGAGTTTGGAAAGGGAAGAAGCGTATATATAAGCGGTATTCCGTATTCCTTCGAGAATTCCAGAATGCTGTACCGCGCCATTTTCTGGGCGGCCGGCAGGGAGCAGGAGATGAAGAGATGGTACAGCGACAACTTCAATGTGGAAGTAAACTATTATCCGGCTACGGGCAAATACTGCGTTGTAAACAATACGTATGAGCCGCAGGAGACGGTCATCTACAACGGAGAGGGAAAGGCTGAGGCCATGAGCTTAAAGGCTAACGATATTCTGTGGTTTGAAGCTTAAGCTGGAAGCAAGAAGCCAGAGCCAGAAATCTGAGTCTGAAATCTGAGCCAGAAATCTGAGCCAGAAGACGTAAGCGGAGATATGGAGAAAAAATATGGAAAATAAGCGGTATGAAAGGACGAACCGGCTGGCGGAAGCGCCGGAGATGACGGCCCGGGAAGTGGATGAAGCCTTTGCCGTCTGTGTGGAAACTGTAAAAAGGAACATGGCATACTTTGGCAGCACCGTTCCGGCGGCAGCCAGTGTGGATGGAATCTATCCGAAGACGGCCAATGACGACTGGACCGACGGGTTCTGGACCGGAGAGATGTGGCTCTCTTACGAGGAGACGGGGGACCCCGCTTTTAAGCGGGAAGCCCTGGCCTCGGTGGCAGACTTTGAACGGCGTATGAAGGAACGGGTGGTGGTGGACCATCATGATATGGGGTTCCTGTTCAGCCCGTCGTGCGTGGCGGCATGGCGTCTCTTAAAGAGAGAAGGAGCCATGGGAGAGGAGCAGCACGAAAGCGTGATGAATGACGCCGCCATAGAACAGGCGAAACGGACGGCTCTGGCCGCGGCCGACAACCTAATGGGAAGATTTCAGGAGAAAGGCGGTTTCTTCCAGGCGTGGGGGATGGCAGGCGATCCAAAAGAATACCGCTTGATTATCGACTGTCTGCTCAATATGCCCCTTCTGTTCTGGGCATCAGAAGTAACCGGCAATCCCATTTACCGGGAGAAGGCGGAGTGCCATATCAGGACCGCTATGGCCCATGTGGTGAGAGACGATTACTCCACGTATCACACCTATTACTTTGATCCGGAGACGGGTGCTCCCGTGAAGGGAATCACTCAGCAGGGCAACCGCAATGGGTCCATCTGGGCCAGGGGCCAGGCGTGGGGAATCTATGGATCCGCCCTGAGCTACGGCTATTTCCACGACCCGGAGTATATGCGCCTCTTTGACGGCGTGACTGCCTGTTTTATGGAGAATCTGCCGTCTGATCTGATCCCTTACTGGGATTTTGATTTTAATGACGGAAGCCCGGAACCGAGGGATTCCTCCGCCGCGGCCATCGCCGCCTGCGGCCTCCTGGAAATGGCCCGCTATGTGGAGCAGGAAAAGGCAGGCCTGCTCATTTCCATGGCATCCAAGCTGATGAAGGCATTGACGGACCGCTGTCTTTTGAGAGATGGCGCGCCGGGAGCCGGAATTCTGCTTCACGGAACGTATGCGAAACGGTCGAAGGAGAACGGGGTCAATCAGTCGGGTGTGGATGAATTCAACCTGTGGGGGGACTACTTCTATATGGAAGCCCTTATGAGGATGAGAAAGGATTGGGAACGATATTGGTAATCAGTGATCAGGAAAAAAAGCTGGTCCGGGTGGTGCCTTCCGAGCGGCAGATGCGTCACCAGAAGCTGGAATTTTACGGTTTTCTCCATTTTACCGTAAATACTTTTACGGACAGGGAGTGGGGGGATGGCACAGAATCCCCCTCTGTTTTTTGTCCGGAGCATTTTGATGCGGAGCAGTGGGCGGAGACTCTGGCGGCTTCCGGTATGAGAGGCGCGATTCTCACCTGCAAGCACCACGATGGCTTCTGTCTCTGGCCTAGCCGGTATACGGCTCATACGGTAGCCGCCAGTCCCTTTCGGGGCGGAAACGGCGACGTGGTGCGGGAGGTATCGGAGGCCCTTCGGAAATACAATTTAAAGTTTGGCATCTATTTATCGCCCTGGGACCGTCACGAACCATGCTATGGAAAAGGAACGCAGTACGACGATTTCTTTGTGGGACAGCTGACGGAGCTGCTGACAGGATACGGGGATATATTCTGTGTCTGGTTTGACGGCGCCTGTGGCGAGGGGCCTGATGGAAACGTGCAGAGCTACGACTGGGAGCGGTACTATGAGGTAATCAGACGTCTGCAGCCGGAAGCCTGTATCTCCGTCTGCGGCCCCGATGTCCGCTGGTGCGGCAATGAAGCCGGAGATACCAGGGAGCAGGAGTGGAGCGTGGTGCCCAGACGTCTCCGGGACACGGAAAAAATCAGGGAAAACAGCCAGCAGAGTGATGAGACGGAGTTTCGACAGAGAACCCTTTCAAGCAGTGACCAGGATCTTGGAAGTCGAATGGTGTTGGAGGGAGAAAACGATCTGGTCTGGTATCCCACCGAGGTGAATTTCTCCATAAGACCGGGCTGGTTCTATCATGAGTCCGAGGACGATCGGGTCAGGAGCCTGGAGAATCTGGTATCCATCTACGACCGCTCCGTGGGCGGTAACAGCACGATGCTGCTGAACGTCCCGCCGACGAAAGAGGGGCTGATCCATGATCGCGACGCCGAGAGGCTGAGAGAACTGGGGGCGTATTTAAGACGGCGCGAAGCCCATAATCTGGTGGAGGAAGCGGAGATGACTGCCACCGGGTCTGAGCCAGGTCACGACGCGGCAAATCTTCGGACAGATGCAGAGGGAAGTTATAAGACTCCCGATGGTATCCGAAGCTGTGAGATCCGTCTGACCTGGGAGAAGCCGGTTAAAGTATCTATGGTGGTGATCAGGGAGGACATCCGGTTCAGCCAGAGAATTGAAAAATACCGGATAACCAGCGGCTGCGGCGAAGAGCGTCAGGTGCTCTGCGAGGGGAAGACGGTTGGCTGGCGGAAGAACGCGGTGTTTGAGCCTGTGACAACGAATGAAATTCGGGTGGAGATTCTGGAGAGCCGGGTCGCTCCGGTGATTCGGTTTTTGGGGGTGTATTGAGAGGCGCATATTCAGTAACTCTATTCGTTTTATTGACATAGAAAGAGACATTATCAATACTTAAGCAGGCAATGCAGATGGGCCAGGAATCTATAACCGATTTTTGTCCAGTCTTCATTGCCTGTTTGCAGATTTTCTGTGAACCCAATGAAATTGTCTGGCAGTGCCTTCTCTGATAAAGCAGTAAATTAACTTGCACAAAATGGTCTCGCTTGTGATATACTTAACGTAATAAAAGTTTGAAGCATCACGCAGTATGCTAAAATGGTGCGGTTCAACATTTGCGGGGGTACGTGGTGGCCGTCAGGATTGTTGACTGTATGAGGGAGACCGATACGAAGTACTTACGGTATAAACGGAGGGAGGCACTGCGATAATGGCAAAGGAGGAAAATGGATTGAAAAAGTTTGACATTTATAAGCAGATTGGTCCCATCTCTATGCCTAATAACGGCTGGACAAAAGAACTGAATTATATCAGCTGGGATGATCGGGAACCCGTCTACGATATCAGAACGTGGAACGAGGACCATACAGCGTATGGAAAAGGCGTGACGGTGACGGCCGGTGAGATGGTGGTTCTGAAGGAACTTCTGCAGAGCAGAAACGTGTTTTGAACATGAGAAAATTTGAATATAAGATGGAGGTCTATCACAATGGTTTTACAGATGATTCCTTATGAATTTTCGATCTGCAAGGTCGAGGATATCAGCGGAGAGATACTGAGACAGGAATACACCTTTACGGCGAGTACGGACAGTGAGTTATCTTTAATCTGCCGGACCAGTGCGGTGCCGCAAAACGTGACAATTGTGGAAAATGGATGGAAATGTTTTCGGATTGCGGAAGACGCGGCTTTTGAAAAGTACGGAATGATCGCGTTTCTGACGAAAATTATAGCGGATCAGAAAACTGGCGTTCTTGTGATTGCGACGTATGATACAGATTATTTACTGGTTAAAGAGGAAAAATTCCAGGAGGTATCGAACGCGCTGACAGAAAACGGCTGCCGGTTTATCTGATGAAAGAACAGAGTATGGAGGTATCCCCATGTATACATATGAATACCGTTTTTATCCCCGGTCATTCGAACCGGAGGAACTCGATGTGTTTATTGACAATATGCAGTGGTTTATATCCTGTCTGTATAAGAATGGCCAGATTCTGTCAGAATTTCAAAATACAGTCAAATGCGCAGAATATTTTGCCTGCAGAATCGTAGCGCCGGAACGGGATTCCCTGAGTGAAAAGTATGGCAACCGGTATACCCGGGAGTTTTTTGAGGATGTATGCAAAGACTCTGCAAAGCCGCCGGAACTGCTCTATATCGGAGAAAATTACGATGTGGAGGACAGCTGTACGTGTGAAGCTCCCAGCCATTATATCCTGTTTTCGGAGTGCCTGTGGGCTGCATCTCCGATTATTTGCGGTGATTGTAAATGCCCGGTACCGCTCTACAAATTTCCGAAAACCTATGACGGCACGGAGTATTTCGACCTGTTAGGCTGGCAAAAAGCTTACCGGGCCTGCGACCGGCAATTTTATGAAGGAATCGGAGAGCGGCATGGTTATAAAATGATGCACGACCCGAACAGCCTTTTATCGAAGGAAGCGCTTCAATACTGCAGTATCATGGAAGAAAAGACGGGAAAGCCATTTTACTATTTACTGTTTACTTATTACAAAAAGAATAAACCGGTCTGCCCAAAGTGTGGAGAACCGTGGGTTAATCAGAAGCATGCGATATCCAGTAAGATACGGTATGATTTTGTCTGCCATCAATGCAGACTCGTAGCAGATGATCCTGACTTCTGACGAAGGAGATTTAAAAAAAATGGAGGTTTCATGAGCTGGAAAATAAAATGTATGGACAAGAAATACCTGACAAAATCACTGGATTTGGTGGAACAGGTTTTTACGGAATCAGAAAATGCAGAGTCAGGGAATACGGTGAGCCATGTTTTCAGGATTTCATCTGGAAGGCAAGTATGAAGGGCAATCCCCAAAACTATAACCCAAGAGGATTTGAGACTTCCTGCATCCATGGGATTTTTGCTGGTCAGGGACTTCAGCTTCCTGCACCGGAGTGCCTGATGGTAAAGGAATGAGTGGAAGGTTCTCTGAAAACGATAAAGGGGATCGTGGATTATTCGGATTATCAGTACCTGACCTGATGAAAATAACGGGAGATGACAGAACGAGGGGGGATCTGGCGTTGAAAAATGAGGGAACGGAGATGGAAATGGATGAGTGGGAAGGATTGACCGATCAGGAAGAACCGTATGAATATACGCTCAGTGAGGCGGAGATGTTTGCCTTCTTAGGAAAGAAACCGAACCCCGCAGACAATCTGACCGGCAAAGTGCTGCTGGTTCGTCTGCCGGATAAAAAGGTGGAGGGACTGACGGAGATCAGAAAAGTCTTTCAGCCGAAAGCATCGGCGCTTCCGTGGATGAAGAAACCATATCCCTGTATCATTGCAGACCGGCTCAATCGGATTGAGGCCCTGGAAATGATCGATAAAACTGGTGTCCCAGACTGTCTTCGTTTTGTCTGTGACACGCAGAGGGCGGCTGGAAAAGGCTATTTTTCCTATGAGGAGGTTCTTCTGAGATACAGGGAGGAATCGGGAGGGATCCAGCGCAGTGATTTCAGAAATACGGATCCAGTGAAAGTGGTTGATAAGGAATCCGTTGTAAACCGGGCGAAACAGGAATGCACGATTTTGTATACAGACACAGAGGTTTATGATGATATCCCGGGTGAGATGTGGATGGTTTTGTTTTATTCCAAAGGTATGCTGGGCGGAGACCAGGAAGTATACATGGATCGGAACGGGATTACAAAATTAATCGTTTGCGGCGAATAAGAATTGCTTTACGAGCAGTGGTCTTTTATGGAATACTTAAAAAAATCAGGAAGGGTGGTGAATATCATGACGAATAAGAGATTATTGATAAATCAAAAAGTCATGCTGTTTACGATCGGGAGTTTTCTGTAGCCTTTCTCTTATAGTCGATCAGTGGGTGCTTTTGATTTGTTAAAAGCACTTTTTTTAATGCTAAAAACATGGCGCTGAATGATGGGTTTCACTGTTATTCAGAATACACGGAAAGGCTGCAGGAAAGAGGGAAAATGAAAGTAACTGGAAGAATACTGCAGAAATTTCCAAAGGCAGTCTGTGTAATTATTTTGTGTGCATTTTTTAAAGCAGTGGTTTACTGGGCGCTGACGCCCTATTTGCCCATGTATCTGGGAAAACGTCTCGGAATCAGCGTAGAGAACAGTGGATATCTGATCGGACTGGGCAGTTTATCGGGGACGATTATGAGCATTTTTTGCGGATTTCTCATAGACCGCCGTGATAAGAAAAAGATTTTTGCGTTGTCACTTTCTGTGATGGCAGTCAGTTACTTAATCTTTCCGGGAATGTCAAATGGATTCCTTATTCTTGGCGTATTGATGGTGACTAATATTGCGTCCTCATCTCTGGCGATTGTTACCAATGCCTGGTTTGCACTGGTTACATTTATGTCATTGTTCTTTTCTTCCGTATTGCCCTATGATGAGGCGTATCAAAGAGTGGCCTATATTTCGGCGCTGAATGCTGCAATTGTGATGGGGCTGCAGTACTTTGTGAGCGCAGTTATCAGGAAGAAAACAATCATGAGATGGGTGAGGTTCGCTGTCGGGTCCATGATGGCAGGCCTGATAATTTTAATCTTTCGGTCGGACCTGCTGTGGCTTACTGCGGCGATCGTGTTGCTATCCTTTGGCGAAGTGGCCATTGTACCGGCGGAGTACTTATTTATTATAAAGATTACTCCAAAAGAGCAGAGAGGTGTATACCTAGGCGCACAGAATATGATCGTTCTGGGACTGTCCATATCACCGGTCCTGTGCGGATATTTGCTGAAAGAGGCGACTGCCTCCGTGATGTTTGCCGTCCTGTGCGTCATATTGGTGTTCAGCCTGGCATTTTACCAGATGGAATACTCTGTAAGTGAAAAAACAGAGACGATTTAACTGTATGTGAAAGCCATGAATGCAAAAACGGTGATTTTCCTTGACATTCGGTATGATTTCTATTAAACTGATTAAGTGAACACTCAATGAATAGAAACTTAATGATTGGAAACTTAATGAGTGAACAGGAGGATCCCGTTTATGAATACACGTGACCAGCAAAAAGAGAAAAGGCGCGAAGAAATTTTACTTGCAGGCCTGGATCTCTTTGTAAAAAAGGGGTATGCGGCGACGAAGACCAGCGATATCGCGAAGGCGGTAAATATGAGCGACGGCCTTTTGTTTCATTATTTTGCGACGAAAGAGAGCCTGTACGAGGAGCTTATCCGCATCGGGACAGAATCCTCCCAGGCGTGGATGGAGATCGATGAGCGTTCGCCGCTGAACTTTTTTACAAATGTGACAAATCAGATCCTGGATATGATTCGCGTGAATCCGCAGGGCGCGAAATTCTTTATATTGATCGCACAGGCGCTGAGAAGCAGCACGACACCGGAACGGATTACGCAGATTATGGCGTCCCAGGAGACCCGTTATGCCAAAACCGTGGAGCTGATCCGGAAGGGGCAGGAGGCGGGAGAGATCCGCAGAGGGAATCCTGAGGCGCTGGCCTGCACGTTCTGGTGCAGCATCCAGGGAATCGCAGAACAGCTTGCTGTATTTCCGCAGACCCCGTTTCCGCAGGCGGAATGGATCGTCAGCATATTAAAAGGGACGGAGGGGACCGCGTAGTATGGAAAATACAGAGATAAGGTGCTTAAACCAGCTGGAGGCGGGTCATGTTCAGCAGACAGCCGCGCTGTTAGTGGACAGTTTTTACTCCATGTTTAAGGGAATAACGAAGGAACAGGAGCTTCTGCGGAGACTTTTTACACCCTGTATGCAGCTGGATCTGATTTACGTGCTCTTAAAGGATGACCGGGTAGCCGGCCTGATCGCAGTCTCGGATTCCAGGAGAAGGGCCATTGTGATGAATGAGGAGACGTGTGTCTCTGTATTCGGTCCGGTAAAAGGGAAGATACTTGCGTGGCAGCTGGGCAAAATGCTTAGCATACCCGCTGTGAAGGGGGACCGAAGCGGATACGTTGATTTTATAGCGACCTCACCGGAATACAGGAGGAAAGGAGTGGGAGGACAGCTTTTGACGTTTGCCGAATCCGGTTTGGATTTTGATGAGCTGTATCTCGATGTGCTGAAGGATAATCTGCCGGCTGTCTCACTCTATGAGAAGATGGGGTACAGAACAGAGACCCTGAAGAAGAGTATTTTAATGCGCCTGGCTGGTATAAAGGCGATGTACATTATGAAAAAGAAATTGAGATAATGGATAGGACCGGCAGCCGCAGGCAGAGTGCCGGCAAGAAATGTACGGCTGGCAGACTTTCATGGGTCTGCCAGCCGTCTTTTCTTATGAACTCTGGTTAATTCTGTTTCTCTGCGGGGCATCCGATTAAAAATCCTACACAACCCGATACGAAATCCCGGAACTGCGCTGTTGTGGCTGCCACCGATGAGGAAGACAGCAGGTCGGAGTTAAGGGCGTTGACATTGCGCAGAAGGATCAGGGTAATCAGGCAGAATAATCCGATGAATGTGGCAATCAGGATTTGCAGCCTGCCGGTCAGAAACTTTGCCGGGAGGGATTTTGAATCGTCATTTTCGGCATCTTCGGTTTCGACCGGTCCTCTTTCCGGTTCAAAACCGGGGCCTGCATCCTCTGCGGAATCGTAGGAGGGGACGCTCTGTGAAGAAAAGTGTTCGTCTCCATTATCCGGGGGTTCTGGCCGGATCTTGGTCTGCCTGGATTTTCCCTCGGCCTGCAGGATAAAGTTGGCGCTTAAGATATAGCCGAATATGGCGGCGGAGGATGTCCGCACGATCACATCGATATGCTCAATTTCCGAACCGGCTCCGTTGTGTGAAAACAGGCTGTATGCGGACTGGGTCAGCAGTACAAGGAAAAATACAAGAAGGCATTTATCGACCAGAGGAATCCTGTTGAGTGCCGCACAGAGGCATTTTCTGCAAAAAAGTAGTTTTTTCATGGTGTCTCCTCCTCTGTATAAATTATGCGGGGAAGCTGTGTGAGGTTACAGGCTGTCCGAATGGGCATTTTCCGTGTATAATCATGTTGAGAGACAGGAAAGGGAGGAAATGATATGGACTTTAAAACTTCTTTTTATAATCATGAGGCATTTCTGATGGAAGGCGCGCTTGGCGAACGGCTGAAGCGGGAGTACGGTCTGATGCCGGATAAAAGCCTCGCTCTGGCGAAACACGTCCACAGCATGAAAGGAAGAAGCGCGCTGAAAGAACTCTGGATGGAATATGCCGCCATTGCCGATACCTATGGGCTGCCGTTTCTGGCTGTGACGCCCACACGCAGAGTCAACCGGGAACGTGCCGGTGACAGCGGAACGGACGTGGGAGTTATCGGGGACAATGTCAGTTTTCTTCAAAGAATAAAGGGAAAAAACAGGGGAGAGATGTACGCAGGCGGCATGGTGGGCAGCAGAGGAGACGCCTATACAGGCAGAGGCGCCCTGACAGAGAAGGAGTCCAGGGAGTTTCACAAATGGGAACTGGATCAGTTTGGTGAGGCTGGCGTTGATTTCCTGTACGCGGCCCTGATTCCGACGTTTCCCGAGGCAGCAGGGCTGGCGGCGGCTATGGCTGAGACGGGAATTCCATATATCATCAGCTTTACGATCCGAAATAACGGAACGCTGATCGACGGAACACCCATCTGCGATGCAATATCCCAAATCGATAACCGGGTTTCAGTTCCGCCCATCTGTTATATGACAAACTGCGTTCATCCGCGGATTGCATATGAAGCGCTGTCACAGTCTTTCCATGACAAAGCTCTGCTGAAACGCCGCTTCCTGGGGATTCAGGCGAATACGGCGCAGTTGTCGTATGAGGAACTGGATGATGCAAAAGAGCTGTTGACCTCCGAGCCGGAGGCTCTGGCGGAAGCTATGATGGCGCTTAAAGAAATTTGCAGCCTGAAGATATATGGCGGTTGCTGTGGGACAGATGGAAGGCATATGAGGGAGATTGCGCGGCGGTTGTAATCTATCTGACTTATTCGATTGAGTTTTTCCCTGATCTGCTTTATAATTTAAGAATAATCAGAACGAACAGGCAAAATGTGATACAATCTTGTATTTATATAGATAAAGTATAGAAAGAGGTGGAATTATGATACAACCGGGCGAGGCTGGCAGAACGGTCCGTTCTTTTTTTGATGCGTATCTGATCCGGCGGAATGTGAAGGACACGTTGGTTTTTGTGACAGATACCGTGCATTGGGTGGGAACTGGAAAGTCTGAACTGTCAAAGGGACGGGAACAGACGGAACAGGCGCTGCTTACGGAATTTTCCCAGGCGCCGGAACCGCTGAAAATAGAGTATGACAGCTTCGACGAGACGGTTGTTTCCGACCGGTGTGCCGTCGTACTTCTCACGGCTGATGTATATCCGCCGGGGAGTGAAGAACCCGGGATTTGGTTCCGGGTGAGCGCTGCCTGTGTCAAGGGAGAGGACGGGGTATGCAGAATCGCATCGATTCACGCATCGACACCCGAAAGGCAGCAGGAAGAAGGCGAGTATTTTCCGGAATCCACGCTGGACCGGTATGAATTGGAACGGCAGCTTGGAACGAAGGCGCTGGATATCATGGGGAAGAGCATACCGGGCGGAATTATGGGCGGCTATTTAGAGCCTGGATTGCCCCTTTACTATATCAATGATTTTATGCTGTCGTATCTGGGCTATTCCTATGATGAATTTGTGCAGGCAACGGCTGGCCGGATCCTAAACTGCATCCATCCAAAAGACCGGGAAGAGACGGTGCGCATCATGGAAGAGGCGTTTGAGAAGAGCAGCGATTACAAGGCGAACTACCGGATTGTAAAGAAGGACGGCAGCAATATCTGGGTCAGCGTTGTAGGAAAAAAGGGAGAATCTGTAGACGGCCGGGCGGTCTGTATCAGTGTAGTCAGAGATATTTCAGAAGAAGTGGCGGCGAGAGAGAGCTTGAAATGCCAGGCAGAAGAGAGGGAGCGTCAGGCGAACCAGTATGACCATCTTTTTCAGTCCATGCTTTGCGGTATTGTGCAGTACCGCTTGACCGATATGGGCGTCGAATTTAAAAATGCAAACCGGGAGGCTATCCGCATATTCGGCTACGAACCGGAAGAATTCTGGCAAAAAAAAGACTGGGATCTGCCAATGCTGATTATGGAGGAAGACAGGGAAACCGTATTAAAAGAGATCGATACGCTGCAGGAGACCGGTGATAAGTCTGATTTTGAGTATCGGCTGCTCCAGAAGGATGGAAGCCCATGCTGGATTATCGGCAGTGCTGAAGTACTTCTGGACAGCGACGGAGAGAAGATTATCCAGAGTGTATATATCGATATCAACGCTAGAAAGAGGGCGGAGCTGAATGAACAGCGTCTGACCAGGCAGGTAGAGGCGAGCAATGAGATCATACATCTGGCTCTTGAGCATACTACGACCTGTGAATTTTATTACTATCCGCAGACCTGTGAGTGTCAGGTTCCGGAGAGGACTTACAAGGCCTACCACTGCCGGAGCCGGTATGAAAATATGCCATACAGTTTTGCAGAGGAACAGGTGGATGAAGCGTATTATCCAGCCTTCTATGCGATGTACGATCAGATTCACCGCGGAGAACGGACGGCTACCTGCGAATTCCGCGGGAAGGACAGCCGTTACTGGAGCCGCCAGACCATGTCCGTGATACTCAGCGATGAAGAAGGAAATCCGCAGTTTGTCATTGGGATTGTGGAGGACATTACCCGTGAGAAGGAGATGGAGACGGCGCTGAAAGAAGCCAGATCCCGCGACAGCCTGACCGGACTTTACAATAAGGAGAGCGGGATACGTCTGATTCAGGAATACCTGGCCTCAGGAAGAGCGCCGGGGGAACATGGCGTCATGATGCTTCTGGATATGGATGATTTTGAGGATATTAATCAGAAGGAGGGCAATATCTTCGCGGATGCGGTTCTGCAGGAGGTGGCGGATGTTCTGCGGCAGGTGACGGAAAAGGAGAGCATTAAGGTCCGACTGGGCGGAGATGAGTTTATGCTTTTTCTGAAAGACTGCAACAAACAGGAAGCCGGGATCATCGGTCCGCGCATAGCTGCCATGATACGGAATATCATCCTTAACACGGAAAAGGATATTCGGATTGCGGCCAGTATTGGTATGTGCAGCACCGAAGTGACGGACGAATATAACACGCTGTACTGCTGTGCCGAGAGCACATTGAAATACGTCAAGGATCATGGCAGGGGGAACGCCGCCTGTTATCTGGACACCTCCAGGGAGGTGGGCGTGCTGCTTACACAGCTGTACCCGGATGAGTTCCAGGTAAACACGGTTGACCGGGAGATTCTGCATCCGGAGAAGGATCTCGTTTCCTTCGCGCTGGAACTGCTGGGGCGGTCGAAGAATATCAACGACGCCGTGTTTCTGCTGCTTTCCCGTATCGGAAAGAACTACCATTTCGACCGGGTATCGATTATTGAGGCCGATAAAGCCTTTTTGTCCTACCATTTTTCCTACCAGTGGGCGCGCCACCACTCGGATCTGCAGCTGGGGCAGGATTTTTATGCCTCGGAGGAGGATTTTGATATCTGCGCCAACATGTATGACGAGGATGGCCTGGCCGATCACAATGTGAGAGACGGAATCTCCCATATCGCTTCCTGCCTTCACGCCGCGATCTGGAACTATGGGGAGTATGTGGGGTCCATGAGCTTTGAGGTCGATCAGGAAAACTATCAGTGGACCCGGGAACAGAGGAAGCTTTTAAAAGAACTGGTGAAAATTATTCCCTCTTTTATCATGAAATCCAAAGCCGACGCGGTGAGCCAGGCAAAAACAGATTTCCTGTCCCGTATGTCCCACGAAATCCGCACTCCGATGAATGCCATCAGTGGTATGACGATTATCGCCAAGAGTGTGCTGGATGACCGTGAGAAAGCACTGGACTGTTTAGAGAAGATCGAGTCGGCCAACACCTATCTGCTGGGGCTGATTAATGATATTCTCGACATGTCGCGGATCGAGAGCGGTAAGATGGAGCTAAGCTATGAATCCATAGATTTGGAACAGCAGCTCTCCAATCTGGAATCCTTATTCCGCGCCCAGGCCGAGGAGAAGCATCTGGAGCTGACCTTTGAAAATGACTACAGGAAAAAACGGCCGCTCCGGGCAGACAGCCTGCGGCTTAACCAGATTCTGGTCAATATTATTGGAAATGCCATCAAATTTACAGAGCTTGGCAGCGTTGAGGTCCGGGTTAAAGTGCTGGAGGAAGAGCCCAGAGCGTTGATTCGTTTTTCTGTAACGGATACGGGAATCGGCATCGAACCGGCTGCCATGAGAAGAATCTTCAATGCCTTCGAGCAGGCGGACGCGCTTACCGCCTCCCGCCACGGAGGAACGGGACTGGGACTGTCCATATCCAGCCGCCTGGTGCAGATGATGGGCGGTACCCTGGAAGTGCACAGCGAACCGGGACTGGGATCGGAGTTCTTCTTTACACTGAGCCTGGAATATGCCTGTGAAGATGCGGAGGAGATCCCTGTGCAGGAACAGAACGTGGACATTCCTGATTTCCAGGGCAGTCGTGTTCTTCTGGCCGAGGATAATGAACTGAACCGGGAGATTGCGCAGACGATTCTGGAGATGAACGGCTTCACCGTGGCCTGTGCGGCCGATGGCCAGGAAGCGTTGGATCTCTACTGCGGGGAAGAGCCCGGCTGGTTTGACGTGATTCTGATGGATATCCGCATGCCGGTCATGGATGGACTGGAGTCAGCCAGACGTATCCGAACCTCGGGCCGCCAGGATGCCCGCAGAATTCCCATCATCGCCCTGACGGCCAACGCATTCGACGAGGATACGAGAAAATCGCTGGCCAGCGGCATGGATGGCCATCTCTCAAAGCCGATCCAGGTGGATCAGATGCTGGAGATGCTGGGAAAATGCATGGAATTGAAGAAATAGGGCGCGGCGAAAATATTGCCGTTGGTTTCCGCTGTCACGCGCCGGTAAAAGAAAGGACATAGAGAAGATTATGTATTCATTTTTGCTTGTTATCATATATATGGCTTTTATCAGTCTGGGACTGCCGGACTCACTGGTAGGTTCTGCCTGGCCTGTGATGCATACGGAGCTGAATGTGCCGGTTTCCTATGCGGGTATGATTACCATGGTGATTGCGGCTGGCACCGTTGTTTCCAGCCTTCTTTCCGACCGTCTCACGAAGAAGTTTGGGGCTGGTCTGGTGACCGCTGTCAGCGTATTCATGACGGCAGTCGCGCTATTCGGATTTTCCGTATCCGATTCCTTTGTCCTGTTGTGCCTTTGGGCCGTCCCTTACGGCCTTGGCGCGGGAGCGGTTGATGCGGCGCTTAATAACTACGTCGCTCTGCACTATACGTCCCGCCACATGAGCTGGCTTCACTGTTTCTGGGGTCTCGGCGCCTCAGCCAGTCCCTATATCATGAGATATTGCCTGACAGGAGGATATGGTTGGCACAGCGGGTACCGCACGGTTTCCATCATACAGTTTGTTCTGACAGCCGGACTTTTCATCAGCCTGCCGCTCTGGAAACAGGCGAATGGGGGCAAGAAAAGCCGTACACAGGAGGAAAGCGCAGAGAATGGCCCTGTGAAGGCTCTTGGTCTCCTTCAGACTATGAAAATCAAAGGCGTTTTGCTGGTGATGGCCGCGTTCTTTTCTTACTGCGCTTTGGAACAGACGACGACGCTCTGGGCGAGCAGCTACATGGTGCAGCATCGGGGAATCGATGTGAATCTGGCAGCAGGATATTCCGCCCTGTTCTTTTTCGGTATTACATTTGGCCGCTTTTTAGGCGGTTTTGTAGCCGACTGGCTGGGAGACCGCGGGCTGGTCCGTATCGGTATCGCTACGATCGTGGCGGGACTGATTCTTGTGGCGGCTCCGGTGAAAACCAATATGCTGGTTCTTGCCGGTCTGGTTGTGGTCGGTTTCGGCTGCGCCCCTGTATATCCTGCGATTATCCATTCAACGCCCTATAACTTCGGAAGGGAAAATTCCCAGTCCATTATAGGCGTGCAGATGGCCAGCGCCTATATCGGAACGACATTTATGCCGCCCCTGTTCGGATTTATGGCCTCCAGCATCAATATCAGCATTTTTCCGTATTACATACTTATTCTGACGGTCATTCTGCTTGTTATGTCGGAGAAGTTAAACAGGACGGTGGACAGGAGAAGAAACCGGTAACAGCATTACAGCGGAGCCTTTAAATACTGCCCCGGTGATTTTCCCTTATATTTTTTAAACGCCCGGGTGAAATAACTGACATCGTTAAAACCGCAGAGCATGGCGATATCCGTGACCCTGCTGTCTGTGCCCGCCAGGAGGCAGCAGGCCCTCTCAATCCGGTAGTAATTGACGTAATCGATGGGGGTACGCCCGGTCATTTCGGAGAAAAAATGGCAGAAGTATTTCGGTGACATCCCGGCTGTGCGGGCCAGTTCATTTAAAGCGATCTTCTCGGTATAATGGGCATCGATGTAGTTCAGTACATTTTTTAGAAGATAGAGATTCCTGTGGCTGGATAAGTCCGATTTGTCAGAGACGGTATACCGCTTATCCATGCAGAGCAGTCCCATAAGCTGGTAGAGCAGTCCCAGGCACTGCAGCTTTCCTCCCTCCTCCGAATTCTGCATGAGCGCAAAGAGGCGCTTAAGCAGACTGTGAATCGCAGTATCTTCCCCAGCCGGAAAATATTCGTCAAGGATCAAATCCTGTCTGTCAAGCCGTTTTAAAAAGTCAGAGTCAAAGGTCTGACTGAAAAGGAGGCCGACAGGAAATACAAGGCATTCGTAGACGCAGTCATAGGGCGTTCCGCCGTGAAGCCCGCCGCTGTTGACAAGCAGAATATCTCCGGCGGCCGCAGTCCGTGTGGTTTCATTGATCGTCACGTGGAACGTACCATTTATGATGTGAATCAGCTCCAACTCCTCGTGCCAGTGGTAGGGCATGGCATACTGCGGATGACTTTCCGTGACATGGTAATAGCCTGCTGGAAAATCTGCAGTCCCATGATGTTTCATTTCTTTATATTTTATATAATGCATATCTAAAATCACCAACTCCAAACATGAATTTTATTCTATATAATTTCCAATTATACGGTACAGGTGCGGATTGCGCAATGGATGAATCGGAATATTGTCCAATTATTTGCCATGATAAGACAAGAAAATACGTCGAAGAGATGGTACTATGATCTCATAAGAATAAACGATTTTCCAAGGAGGAATGTAACATGGCAGAGAGCAGATTAGTGGGAAGTTATCCGGTGATCGGGATCAGACCGACCATTGACGGGAGAAGAGGGTATTTAAAGGTGCGGGAGTCTTTAGAGGATCAGACCATGAATATGGCGAAGGCGGCTGCAGAGCTTTTCAAGAAGCATTTACGCTATTCCAACGGCGAGCCGGTGAAGGTGGTGATCGCGGATACGACCATCGGAAGAGTGGGGGAAACGGCGGCCTGCGCCGATAAGTTCCGCAGAGAAGGCGTGGATATCACCCTGACAGTGACTCCATGCTGGTGCTATGGGGCGGAGACGATGGATATGGATCCGATGACCATCAAGGGAGTCTGGGGATTCAACGGGACAGAACGTCCGGGCGCGGTTTATCTGGCTTCTGTCCTGGCCACTCATGCGCAGAAGGGGCTTCCCGCGTTCGGAATCTACGGCCACGACGTGCAGGAAGCAGATGATACGGAGATTCCGGAGGATGTGAAGGAGAAGCTGCTTCGTTTCGGTCGTGCCGCGGTGGCGGTGGCGACCATGAGGGGAAAATCGTATCTCCAGATCGGATCCATCTGTATGGGAATCGGCGGATCCATCATTGACCCTGCCTTTATTGAAGAATATTTAGGAATGCGCGTGGAGTCGGTTGATGAGGTGGAGATCATCCGCAGAATGTCAGAGGAAATCTACGATCATGCAGAATATGAAAAGGCTCTGGCCTGGACGAAGAAGTATTGTATGGAAGGATTTGACAAGAATCCGGAGGAAGTGAGAAAGAGCCGCGAACAGAAGGATAAGGATTGGGAATTCTTAGCGAAAATGATGTGCATCATCAAAGATTTGATGAATGGAAACCAGAACCTTCCGGAAGGCTGTGAGGAGGAAAAGGTGGGCCATAACGCCATTGCCGCCGGTTTCCAGGGACAGCGCCAGTGGACCGATTTCTATCCTAACTGTGACTTCCCGGAGGCAATGCTGAATACCTCCTTCGACTGGAACGGAGCAAGAGAGCCTTACATACTGGCGACGGAAAATGATGTCTTAAACGGCCTTGGCATGATGTTCATGAAACTGCTGACGGGCAGAGCACAGATATTTGCCGATGTCCGGACCTACTGGAGCGGCGACGCGGTAAAACGGGCGGCAGGCTACGAGCTGGAAGGACGGTCGAAGGAGGCGGATGGGTTCCTTCATCTGATTAATTCCGGCGCGGCGTGCCTCGATGCCAATGGAGGCGCGAAGGACGCTGACGGAAACTCCGTGATGAAGCCGTGGTATGAGGTGACGGAAGAGGATCAGAAGGCCATCATGGCAGCCACGACCTGGAATGAAGCAGATTTCGGATATTTCCGGGGAGGCGGATTTTCATCCAGATATTTGACCGACTGTGAGATGCCGGTAACCATGATTCGTTTAAATCTTGTGAAGGGGCTGGGACCTGTTCTTCAAATCGCAGAGGGCTGGACCGTAAAGCTGCCGGAAGAAGTGAGCGATACACTCTGGAAACGAACCGATTATACGTGGCCGTGTACCTGGTTCGCACCGAGAGTGACGGGAAAGGGAGCATTTGCCACCGCGTACGACGTGATGAATCACTGGGGAGCCAATCACGGCGCCATCAGCTACGGCCATATCGGCGCCGATTTGATCACTATGTGTTCCATGCTCAGAATACCCGTGAGCATGCACAATGTGCCGGAGGAGAAGATCTTCCGTCCGGCCGCATGGAATGCCTTTGGCATGGATCCGGAGGGCCAGGATTACCGCGCGTGCGCCGCGTTCGGGCCTGTGTACCGGTAAGGCGGTGAAAGTATGAGTGAAAAGCAGGTACTGGCCGTTGATTACGGAGCTTCCAGCGGCCGTGTAATGCTGGGCGGGTTTGACGGGGCATCCTTTACCATTTCCGAGCTCCACCGTTTCCCCAATGATCCGGTGAAACTGGGAGATACCATGTACTGGGATGTGCTCCGCCTCTTCTTTGAGATGAAACAGGGAATCGTAAAGTCAAAGGCTTACGGAGCAATTTCCGGTATCGGCGTGGATACCTGGGGTGTTGATTTCGGTCTGCTGGACCGCGAGGGAAGGCTGCTGGACAATCCGGTTCACTACCGGGATGGGCGGACAGCCGGAATGATGGAAAAGACGCTGAAAATGGTCGGCAGAGACCCTCTCTATGAACTGACCGGGAATCAGTTGATGGAGATCAACACGCTGTTTCAGCTGATGGCTGTAAAGGAACGGAGGCCGGAGCTTCTCGAAAGGGCAGACGCCCTCCTTCTGATGCCGGACCTGTTCCAGTATTTCTTATCCGGAGCGAAAATCAGTGAAAAATCCATTGCCTCTACCACCCAGATGATGGATATGAGAAAGGGAAAGTGGGCCTTCGGATTGCTGAAAACGCTTGGACTCCGGGCCGGAATAATGCGTGACATACTCCCCGGAGCAGTCAGAACGGGAAGCCTGCGTCCGGAAATCCGAAAAGAGCTGGGGGTGCCGGCCGTGGAGGTGATCGCCGTGGCTGGCCATGATACCCAGAGCGCCATGGCGGCGATCCCGGCCCGCGAAGAGGATTTCCTGTTTATCAGCTGCGGAACGTGGGGGCTGTTCGGAACGGAGCTTACGGAGCCGGTCATCAGCGAAATGTCAAAGAAATTTAATATTACCAACGAGGCGGGGCTGGAAGGCAAATACGCATTCTTAAAGAATATCATCGGTCTGTGGCTGATTCAGGAGAGCAGAAGACAGTGGATACGGGAAGGAAAGGAATACGGATTTGGAGAACTGGAGGCGAAGGCCGCCTGCACAGAACCTTTAAAAAGCCTGATTAATCCGGACGCGCCGGAATTTGTCCCGGCCGGTGATATACCTGAGCGAATCCGGCAGTTCTGTCAGAAAACGGGGCAGCCGGTTCCGCAGTCTGAGGGGGAAACCGTCTGCTGCATCGATCAGAGCCTCGCGCTTGCGTACCGGAAAGCCATGGACGAGATCAGAGCATGTACGGGAAAGCAGTACGCGGTCATTCATCTCATCGGCGGCGGTGCCCAGAGCGGACTGCTGTGTCAGATGACTGCCAATGCCTGCGGCCTGCCTGTAGTTGCAGGACCGGTGGAGGCGACCGTCTACGGAAATGCCATGGCTCAATTCATGGCACTGGGAGAGTTAAACGGCCTCGCTCAGGCGAGACGCGTGCTGGCGGATACTCTGCATACTGTTGTCTACGAGCCGCGCGACCGGGAAATCTGGGAAGAGGCCTATGAAAGATACAGGGAAATACTTTAAAATCGTTACAATTCACGGCTGCTTCGTCCGTCCCCGCCGTCCGGTCCGCGCTGGTAGTTCGCACTCCGTTTCCAGTTCCGGTTTCGGGCATAAGCGGTTCTAAACGTGCAGTATTTTTCTAAAAGCCAGAGAAAATGCCCAAACTCGCTGCGCTCAAACAGGTGGGCATTTCCCCTGAACGAAAAATTCTGCGCGTTAAGAACCGCTAATACCCTGCAAAGTCACAGGAAACGGAGTGCGAACTACCAGCGCGGACCGGACGGCGGGGACGGACAAAGCAGCCGTGAATTGTAACTAAAAATCCGGAGGTAAGAACATGGAATTAACGTATATGGAATTGAGAGAACAGATCTGCGATATCTGCCATAAAATGTGGCAGCTGGGCTGGGTAGCGGCCAATGACGGCAATGTGTCAGTAAAACTGCCGGATGGAACATTTCTGGCAACACCGACCGGGATGAGCAAGAGCTTTATCACGCCGGAAAAACTGGTACACATCGATCAGAACGGTCAGGTCCTGGATGCGCTCGCCGGGCTGAAACCGTCCTCGGAGATCAAGATGCATCTGCGCTGTTATAAAGAGAGGACGGATGTGGGAGCTGTTCTTCACGCTCATCCGCCTGTCGCAACCGGATATGCTGTAGCCAATAAGCCTCTGGACGAATATTCCATGATTGAGACAGTAATCGCGCTTGGCTCCATACCTGTGACGCCTTACGGAACTCCCTCCACCTACGAGGTACCCGACCGGATTGCACCGTATCTGGGGGAACATGACGCCCTCCTCCTGCAGAACCACGGAGCGCTGACTGTCGGAGCCGATTTAATCACAGCGTATTACCGGATGGAGACGCTGGAGCTGTTTGCGAAAATCAGTCTCAACGCCTATCTGCTGGGAGGGGCAAAAGAGATTTCAAGGGAGAATATTGACCGCCTGATTTCCATGCGGGAAGGTTATCAGGTGACTGGAAGACATCCCGGCTACAGGAAATACGGAAAGTGAGGAGAGCAGAACTATGCTGAAAGGAATACCTGCAATCCTGTCCCCGCAGCTTCTCAAAGTATTATGCGAGATGGGGCACAGTGACACCCTCGTGATCGCTGATGGTAATTTCCCGTCGGAATCCATGGGAAGGGACGGGATCGTGATCCGCATGGATGGACACTCCGCCCCGGAAGTGCTGGAGGCTGTATTGGAGCTTTTCCCATTGGACTCCTATGTCAGCCAGCCGGTCAGTCTGATGGAAGTTATGAGCGGAGATACGGTTGAAACTCCCATATGGGATACGTATGAGGAAATCGTGAAGCGGCGCAGCGGACTGGAGGGCAGTGCAATAGGCCATATCGAGCGGTTTGCATTTTATGAGGAAGCGAAGAAGGCCTATGCGGTTATCGCTACGGGAGAGAAGGCGTTATATGCGAATATTCTGCTGCAAAAGGGCGTGGTTTAGAATATACCATGGTATTGACACATATTGAATGCCCGAAAATAATTCCTGGTTTGAAGCAATTCGGCCAGGAATTTTTTGTTTGCCTATACGGTTCTATTTGCCTGATATAAAATACCATAAATAGGAGTAAAAAACTTGCAGTATGACAGAAAGTATGATATTCTTAAATAACAAAGCGGATCCACATGAAATTTACTGGATCAGATAGTCTAAAACTGTTGCATATATCAACAGTATCCGGCGTTTCAGCCAAACGTTCCATAATGAATGATTTAAAGTAGAACCTCAGAGAGGGGATGATCGGTCATTTGTCATGCTAATCGGCATGTAACTACTCAGCCTTCGCTTCCGTCAGCCGCAGTCCGGTCCGGCGTTTCCGCTTCCCGAAGCTTTCCTGTGACTTTGCAGGGTATTAGAAGTTCTTAACGCGCAAAATTTTTCGTTCAGGGGAAATGTCCACCTGTCTGAGCAACGCGAGTTTGGGCATTTCCCCTGGTTTTTAGAAAAATTCTGCACGTTTAGAACTTCTTATGCCCGAAACCGGAACTGGAAAGTTTCGGGAAGCGGAAACGCCGGACCGGACTGCGGCTGACGGAAGCGAAGGCTGAGTAGTTACATCAGCATTGCGCAATGCTGTACTGTTTTTTCACGCAGCCATTGCATAATACCAATATATGATGTATAATGGAGGGACAATACTTGACAAAAATTAATAAGAAGTACAAAGACAGGTTATTCCGCATGGCGTTCTGTGAAAAAAAGGATTTGCTGGAGCTTTATAATGCCATGAACGGTTCCTCGTACAGCGATCCGGAGGAATTGGAGATTGTTACCTTAGATGACGTGATTTACATGGGACTTAAGAATGATGTCGCCTTCCTTATCGATGAGGTTCTAAACCTCTGGGAACACCAGAGTACGTGGAATCCCAATATGCCGTTGCGGGGACTGTTTTATTTTTCGGACGAATATCGCAAATATATTGAGAAAAGGCACTTAAACATCTATGGAAGCCGCCGCGTTATGCTGCCGGTTCCCCAGTATGTTGTATTCTATAATGGGCCGGAGAACAGACCAGAGCGGTCAGTGTTGCCCTTGTCCCAGTCTTTCTGCCATATGAATCCGGAACATGCAGCCTGCATCGAGCTGAAGGCTACTGTGATCAATATTAACCGCGGCTATAATGAAACATTGATGAAGCAGTGCAAAAAGCTGAGAGATTATGCTGAATTTACCGGCAGGGTGCGTGACGAACTGAAAGAAGCTTCTTCTCTCGAGGAGGCGGTAGAGCTTGCAGTGGATTACTGTATCAGGAACGATATACTGGCGGATTTTTTATCGTCTCACAGAGCGGAGGTGTGTGAAGTGATACTTACAGAATATGATGAAGAGATGCATATAGCCAGCGAGAAGGAGATCAGCAGGGAAGAGGGGCTTTTAAAAGGCCGTGAAGAAGGAATACGAGCATTGATCATGGATAATTTGGAAAAACAGGTTCCGGAGGATATCATTATTCAGAAACTACAGAGATATTTTTCCCTGGATAAAGAAAAGGTAACTGCCTATCTCAGCACCTTTAAAAAAGAATATGTGTCAATTTATGGACAGCGTGAGAAGATATAAATCACAAATCATAAGAGAACAAGACCCTCCGGAGCCGGTGCTCTGGGGGGTCTTGTTCTCTTAAATAAGCTGCGTATTTCGTCTGATCCAGACGGTTAGATCTCATACCAGATAATTTCATTGGCATCCAGGTCCAGTTCGAAGCTGGAACCGTCACCTTTATATATCGTGGTATGCTGCGGTTCATAGGTGTTGTTGACAACACAGTATTTTCCATTTTTAACGTAGGCGTGTACCTCTGCGTTAAAGTTGGAACTGAACCAGCGGTAAAGGTTGTCTTCATCGTGGGAGGACCAGATGATGGAGCGATACAGAATGCGGCTGTTTTCAAAGCTGTAGGGAAGTCCGCTTAAGTAGACGCATCGTCCCTGTCCGAACTCATTCACTGCCATCTGTACTTCCTTGTCTCTCTGAACCAGAATCCGGGTTCCGTCAAGGGCATAGATGTTTTTCTTGCCTTCACCAAAATCAATGTCTCTGGTGCAGTCCTCTTTGATAAAGTGGTCATGCTGTTCCCAATTGTATTTGTCCACGTTGAGCGTAAAACCGGTTTCCTTTTCCACGCCCATAACCGTAGCCAGCTGGAAGAAATGGCCCTCATGCTGATGAGCAGCCGGTTCCCCGACTCCGATAAATCCGCCGCCGTTGTAGATGAATCTTTTTACTGCAGTTATAATGGTCTCATCCGTCCAATTGTCTCCGCCAGTGTAAGCGGTGTCGCCATCGCCCACATTGAGGATCACGTCGATGTCATTTAAAATCTCAGGGTTCTCCCGGATATCGTCAAAGCTGATGAACTTCACATCAAATGGCGCTCCGCTCAGAGCCTCGATAATCCCTGCATAGGAATAGTTCTGCTTATGATAGATGGCATGATGAACCATGTGATTGCCCCATGCACGGGCCTTGCCCCAGCAGTTCAGCACGGCTACTGTCTTTATGCAGTAAGGGGTCGTGCCTTTGATATTGTCATACAGGGTGCGGAATTCGCTGCATACGTCCTCCACATAGCTGATAAATTCCGGAAACTGTAAGGCCAGCTTTAAATAGCCGCCATATCCGATCCGGTCAATGGGCTTTCTCAAGATGGCCCTTCTGGCAGTTACCCAGTTAATCTTTGCTTCCTTCACAGGATCTCCGCCCTCATGGAAGGTGTCTGGGAAGAAATAGGGGAGTAAGCGTCCTTCGGTGTAGTCAACCCCTTCGATATCGCTGATGAGACGGAGCGTGCAGCCGTTTCCTACGCTGCCGACCACGGCGTCCAGACCAATGGTCTTAAACTCATCCATGAAAGGCTCTGTCCCGATCCAATGATCACCGAGAAACATCATGGCTTCTTTGCCGTATTCGTGAGTGATATCAACCATTTCCTTAGCCAGCTTGGCTACCTCACGCCTCTGGAAAGCCTGGAAATCCAGGAACTCTTTGGACGGAATCCGGTAGTTGTTGTTCATATAGCCCTGGTCGATGATGAACTCAGGGCGGAACGGATAACCGGCCTCCTTCTCGAACTGTTCTAAGATATAGGGACTTACCGATGCCGAATAGCCATACCAGTCCACGTATTTTTCTCTTGCCAGTTCATCGAAGATGAGAGTGAACTGATGGAAGAATGTGGTATAGCGGATTACGTCCACATGAGGATTGGCCTCCAGATACTTTCTGAGCCTGTCCATGGAAAACTTGTGTGTCTTGGGCTGACGTACATCAAAGGTGATCTGCTTTTCAAAATCAGTCCAGCCGTTGGTGACTGCATTGTACATGTGTACCGGATCCCACATGATGTAAGCCAGGAAGCTCACCGTATAATCATGGAATTCTTTTGCTCCGTGGATGATCACATCTCCGGTCTGGCTGCTGTACTCCCAGGAAGATACAGGAACAGGCTGACCGGTGGTTCTGTCTATGACTTCCCACCAACGCCTGATATCGTCCCTGTCGTTCACTTTCAATAAATCTGTATGTAAATGGTTCATAAGATGAATAGACAGCTCATCCTTTACTGCCGTATAGAACGGTGTCATAATATACATCTGCTGAATCTCGTCGGGATTGGCATTAGCCCAGGCATTGTCCTTCCTGGTGGTGTAGTAGGTGGAATAGACTCTTGCGTCTACGTTTCTTAATTCTTCCGGATAATCGGTACCATCACAGTCCCGAATGGCGTCGGCGCCCCAGCGTTTCAGCAGTTCCAGTGTCTCCGGAACTACGTCCACGTCTGTGGGTATTGTAACTCTTCCAATAAACTCCTTTTTCATTATCGTTCTCCTTTGCTGTCAAGTTAATATTTTTAGCCTTTCACACCGCCGCCTGTAACACCGGCAATAATCTTTTCGGAGAGAATGACATACAACAGGAAGGTGGGCAGGAATACGATAATTACTGCTGCAAACAATCCGCCGTAATCTCCGGTATACTTCATGGCATTTACAATTTGGAGCAGTCCTACGCCGACAGGAGTGGTCTCCGTAGACGTTGCAAAGATAAGAGCCATGAAGAACTCGTTCCAAACGCTCATAAAGTTAAAGATGGTAACCGTAACGATGGCCGGCTGGATCAGTGGGAACATGATCTTCCAAAAGGTCTTGGCGGGTGTACAGCCGTCAATCGCTGCCGCTTCTTCGTAACTTCTTGACAAGCTGGCAAAGAAGTTCAGCAGATAAGTGGTGGTAAAGGGTACACGTAAAAGGATATAAAGAATAATCAGTAAAATTCTTCCCCGGATGTGATACTGAGCCGTCAGTGAATAGATCGGCATGATAATCATAACTTCCGGGATACTCATGGCCAGGATTAAACCTGTCTTGACTCCCTTATTTCCAAGGAATGTAAAGCGCGAAAGCACATACGCGGCCGGAGCTGAGATCAATATAACCACGAAACAGGAAGAGGCCGCATAAAGCAGAGAGTTTGCAAAATAAACAGAGACATTGTTGCCCTTCCACGCGCTGGCATAGTTCTCAAAGTGGACTCCTGATTCAAACTTAAATACCGTGCCGGTGAAGATTTCTCTGGAGGTGGAAAGGCTGGCACCCAGAATCCAGATCAGGAAGGCTGCTGTAAAGGCAACCCAAATGGTCAGAATGAGATATCCTGGAAGAAGGGTCAGCTCTTTTCTCCAGTTCACCTTGCTCCTAAACACGTTTTCTTTGTTCCTTTTTCTCATTTTTCACTCCATTCTGTGGACATGTCAGATAAGTATCTTTCTTGTGCCACGTTACTCACTCATTAATATTCCAGATCATCATCTTTGAGCAGCCTGTTCATAATGAAATAAACGATTCCAATAAAGATTGCCATGACAACGCCGATGGTAGCACCGGCGCCTGCATCTCGCTGAACATTGCCGACTGTACCAAATACCGTGTCATATAAGTATACCACCGGTGTAATTGTGGAAGCTTCCGTGCTGACCGGTGAGAACATCTTGGACCATAAGTAAAAGGTAACACAGTTTACACTCCAGAATGTGATGTTTGTTTTAAAAATGCCGCGGAGCAGAGGCATGGTAATTTTGCCAAACTGCTGAATCTTGTTAGCACCGTCAATCGTGGCTGCTTCATAGATATCTGAGGGAATCTGTTCGATGCCGTTGATGAAAATCAGCATATAGTAGCCTACTGCGCCAAAAGTGAAGGCAGCCAGCATGGCCCAGAATTTCATGTCGGTTCCCAGCCAGTTCTTCCCCTCCAGACCCATGGTCCTTAAAATCTGGTTAATGAGACCGTAATCCTGATTGTAGATATACTGAATCCACATGGTAGCCAGAGCCACGGCGCTGATGATATTGGGAAGATAAATCGCTGCGCGGAAAAATTTTTTAAACCGGATTCCACTGGTGATGATAACAGAAAACAGCAGTGAAAAACTAAGGATAATAATGCCTCCCAGTAACCAGATAATCAGAATGTTTGTCGCTGCTCTCTGAAAGGTGGGACTGGAAAATACCTTTGCATAATTAGCCAGACCGTTAAAACTCCATTCAGATGCACTGGAGGTCACGCTTTCAATCTTAAAAAAACTCATGATTACGGTTCTGACAACCGGGTATAAATACATGACGAATAAAGCAAGTATACAAGGTGTTATAAAACCAACGATAAACAATTTGTTTTTTTTCATTTCTTATTTCACCTTTCTGACCAAATGAGGTGACGCTATAAGCGCCACCTCCGGTTTTCCAGCATTCTTTAATATAAAGCGTCCAGAGCCTTTGCAAAATCTTCGCCTGTTGCATAGCTTCCTTCATACAGTTTTACAATTACTTCCTGAATTACGGAAATCTTGTCTGCGTTAGCGTTCAGACCCATGTTCCAGGAAAGAGGAGCTGTAGTATTAATCAATACCTCGTTAGTTCCGCTCTGAACAGCCGGTGGAGTATTGCTCGGATCCGCTGGGATATTATTGGACAAATCAGCCATGTTCTGGCTCTGCTTGCCGCTAGTTAAGAATACAGCAAAATCAAATGCCGCCTGAGGATTCTCACTGTATTTGGTGATACCGATGGAGTTCGCACCTGCAAATGTACTGGTATTGTCCACGCCGCCTTCTACGGTCGGATAAGCAAACAGCCCCCAGTTGAGTTCTGTGCCTGTATTGGCGTTAACTTCTGCAGTGATGTAGTTTGCACATACTACCATGGCGATTTTCTGTGTAAGACCGATTTTGTTCTGGCTTGCCGGATACTCATCAGGAGCGCCGTCTGCCAGATAGCCTGCTTTTACGAAGTCGATCATTTCCTGGCCTGCTTTTACTACGCCAGGATTGCCGCTCCAGCCGCCGTTAGTAGCCAGCTCTTCAACAGCTGCCTGTCCAATATGTCTTGACAGATGGTAACCAAACAGGAATGGGGCATAAGTACTATCGAGAGCCAGAGGCTGATAGCCTTTGTCCTTCATGGTCTGGCAGGCAGTCATGAACTCGTCCCATGTTGCTGGAGCAGTGATGCCGCAGTCATCAAAGATATCTTTATTATAGAACACGCCGCCTACAGATGGCTGCTCGGTAACACATGGAAGGAATCCGGCCCATTCAGTCGCCTGATTGTTGAATACAGCGTAGCTCTTGTCAGCGTATCCTGCTTCCTTTGCCATATCTGTCAAATCAGCAACATAATTGACATAGTTCTTGGAGATTCTGGTGTAGTCGTCTTCAAACATATCAAACTTTTCCTGAGCTTCCAGTGCGGAAGAGAGGATGTTCTTGGTTTCACGGCCTTTCCACTCGAACTTGATCTTGGCTCCGGTTTCAGCCTCGAAAGCCTCTGCAGCCTGCTGAAGTGCCTGTCCCTGAGGCTCATTGTTTGTCCACATGGACCAGTATGTAAGTTCAACACCTTCGTACTTCTTGTCTCCCTCAGCCGCGGCTGGTGCTGCAGTTGTTTCGCCGGTCTCGGCTTTGGCAGTAGTTGCTGCCGGAGTTTCTGCTGGTGTCTCTGCTGGTTTTGCATTGTTGCTTCCACAGCCTGCTAAAAGACCTGCCGTCATGGCAGCAGCCAGCAGAACGCTAATCGGTTTTTTCTTCATAGATAAATCCTCCTTTTTGTTGGGCACTGCCCATTTGAAATATCTTAAACTCATAAGTAAATTATATACTGATCTAACATTCATTAGCTATCAGTATATTGTTTTGTTTTTTATGTTTTTTGCTATTTTTTGTGGCATATTTATAATAAAAAACTTCATTTGCTGTTTTTTATTCAACAGATTGCACTACGATTTTTTGCGCGGACTCTTGCTTTTTAATTTTTATTATATTATGATGATAAAAAAACAAAGGAGTTTTGTTATGAGCCGTCCCAATATTATATTTCTTATGACCGACCAGCTTCGCGGGGACTGTCTGGGATATGCAGGTCATCCTGATGTAAAAACGCCGTATCTTGATACACTGGCCTCCACCGGTACAGCCTTCGACCGCGCCTACAGCGCCTGCCCGAGCTGTATCGCTTCCCGAGCCGCCATCCATACAGGGATGGGGCAGAACCATCACGGCCGTGTAGGCTATCTGGATGGCGTTCCCTGGGAATATGAGCATACGCTGGCCGGGGAATTAGGCCAGGCCGGCTATTACACCCAGTGCGTTGGCAAGATGCATGTCCATCCCTTAAGGAATTATCTGGGATTTCATCATGTGGAGCTTCATGACGGATATCTGGGATATTCCAGGCGGGCAGCGATTCCCTACCGTGAGTCTCAGCTGGTAGCCGACGATTATTTCTACTGGCTGAAAAATGAGCTGGGAATTTCCGCCGATGTGACAGATACGGGGATTGAATGCAACAGTTATGTGGCGAGGCCCTGGATGCATGAGGAGAAATACCATCCCACCAACTGGGTTACCGAGAGAAGCATAGACTTTTTGAGACGGCGTGATCCGGGGAAGCCTTTTTTCCTTATGGCCTCTTATCTCAGGCCGCATCCCCCCTTTGACGCGCCCCGGCATTACTTCGATTTATACCGGGATCAGGAGCTGCGCCCTCCGTATGTAGGCACCTGGGAGACGGACGAATTGTTAAAAAGGGACGGACGGATCTATGATTCGAAGACGGGGCCCATTGATGCAGAGCTGATACGCCAGGCCCAGGTGGGATATTACGCCTGCATCACCCATTTAGACCATCAGATAGGAAGGCTGATTCTGGCTCTGAAGGAGCAGGAACTTTACGATAATTCCATTATTATCTTTACCGCAGACCACGGGGAGGAACTCTGTGACCACCACATGTTCCGCAAAGCAAGGCCTTATGAGGGAAGCTGCCACATCCCGCTTATCATCTCGGGAGGAAAGCAGTTTCTGCCGAAAGGGGCCGGTTCCTCCAGGTGCAGCAGCGTAGTGGAGCTTCGGGATATTATGCCCACGCTGCTCGATTTGGCAGACGCCCCTGTTCCGGATACGGTGGACGGCAAATCGCTCCGTCCTCTGCTTGAAGATCCGGCGCGGTCTGTGCGTCCCTGGCTTCACGGAGAACATTCCTTTGATGAGTATTCCAACCACTGGATCGTCACCGAAACAGATAAATACATCTGGCATTCACAGACCGGTCAGGAGCAGTACTTCCATCTGGAAAATGATCCGCATGAACTCACGGATCTGATTGAGGAAGATTCCTGTAAGATGCGGATTCAGGAGCTTCGCGGACACCTTATAGAATCCCTGAAGAACCGCAGAGAAGGGTTTGTGGAAAATGGGAGACTGGTGCCTGGACGCCCCTATCCGCCCGTTCTTTCATAAAACGGAAAAGGAGAATAGCATATGAAAAAACAAATCATCCTTATTATGACAGACACCACGCGCAAAGACATGCTGGGCTGCTATGGAAATCCTAAAATGATCACACCGAATCTGGACCGGCTGTCCGCCGAAGGCATCCGGTACGAGAATGCCTATACGTGCCAGCCGGTCTGCGGCCCGGCCCGGTCCGCCATATTTACCGGAACCTTTCCGCATACCAATGGGGAGGTGACAAACTGTGTAGCCATGGGAGATAATATAAAAACCGTAGGCCAGCGTCTGACGGACAACGGAATTCACTGCGGCTATATCGGCAAATGGCATTTAGACGGCGGTGACTATTTTGGCAATGGCATCTGCCCGGAGGGCTGGGATGAGGCATACTGGTATGATATGCGCCGGTACCTGGAAGAACTGACGGAGGAGGAACGGCTGAAATCCAGAAAATCCTCCACCTCCTTTGAGGAAGATATGACAGAGGAGTTTACATACGCTTACCGCTGTTCCAAAAGGGCGATAGACTTTCTGGAAGAGTATAAAGATGAGGACTTTTTCCTGGCAGTTTCTTACGATGAGCCTCACGGTCCTTCGCTCTGTCCGGCACCGTACAACACCATGTATGACGGATTCTGCTTTGAGGACAGTCCCAACTATGAGGACGATTTAAGTCAAAAGCCACTGATGCAGCGCTTATGGGCAGGGGAGAACTTACACAAAACCAGGGAGGAAATCAACTGTCCTTCCGGAAAATTGTCCCTGTTTTTAGGCTGCAACTCGTTTGCAGATTACGAAATCGGTAAGGTTCTGGACAAAATCCGGGAAACGGCTCCTGATGCCATGGTTATCTATACCTCCGACCATGGAGACATGCTGGGAAATCACCGGCTTACTTCCAAAAATGCTGCCTGCTACAAAGAGGTTGCCAACATCCCGCTGATCATCAAGGGCGGCGAGGCCGGCAAGGTGGTGGAATACCCGGCTTCCCACATTGATCTGACTCCCACGATTCTGGATTACATGGGCCTTCCCATCCCAAAGCTGCTGGAGGGGAAAAGTATGCTGCCTCAGATCAACTGCACCGATATCCGGATCAATGATGAGGTCTATACAGAATTTACCCGGTATGAAGCGGACCACGACGGATTCGGCGGCCTGCAGATGATGCGTGCTGTCATTTCAGACCGGTATAAGCTGGTGATCCATCTTCTGGACAGTGATGAGCTGTACGATATGGAAAAGGATCCGGCAGAGATCTGCAACCGGATCCAGGATGATGATTATTCCGAAATCCGTAATTCCCTGCATGACAAAATCCTGGAGCAGATGAACCGGACCCGCGACCTTTATCGTGGATATCAGTGGGCCTGCAGAAGCTGGCGCACGGACAAGGATCCGACCTGGAGCAACGATGGCTGCACCAGACAGCGGGAAAACGAAGAGTATGAGCCAAGACAGCTGGACTACGATACCGGTCTGCCCATGACAGAAGCGGTGAGGACGAAGATATCCAGGAATTTAAAGAGATAACAGATCAGCTTTTTCAACAAAGAACAACGACGCTTCTCCCACCTGTTGAGGTTGGAAGAGGCGTCGTCAAAAACTTAAAGGCAGTATTATTGAAATAAATATTCCATTGCATAAGACAGGGAAGTATTCAAATGTTCCTTCATCAGTGAAGCGGCCTGCTGGTAATCTTTCTGTAAATACGCATCGTAAATCTTTAAATGTCCGCGTTCTATTTCCCGTTGGTGCTGCAGAGACGCCTCATACATGTTGGAGAAGATCGTCAGCTGGCTTCTCTGTTTCCCGGCGGCGCGGGCCAGGCGGCTGTTGGCGCAGTAATCGTAGAAGATCAGATGAAAATGATCGGAATAGCCTGTCCATGTCCTGATTTCCTCTTCCGTGAGACTTTCTGTCTCTAAAACCTTTTCCGTATAATGTATGTTTTCCGCCAGTGCCTTCTGTACCTTTTCCTGATCCGGATAGTGAGAAGTATAGAGAATGGCCATGGCATCTAAATCCCCCATGAATTCATAGAGCTCTTTCAAGTCCTGTTCCCTTATACTTATGACATTGACGCCGATGTTGGAGTAGGAGACGACCAGTTCTTCCTCCGCAAGCCGGGTCAGCGCCTCGCGGATCGGGGTGGAGCTGACTCCGAAGCGTTCCTGTAAGTGTTTTAGCGTTAATTTCTCGCCGAGCCGGATTCTCTGTGTCAGAATATCCTGACGGAGAATATCGTAGATTTGCCCGGAGAGAGTGGTTTTATTTAAATCCATGCCGTATCCTTCCTCATTAAAAAACTCATATCCATCATTTTATATTCATATTACAACAGAAAAAATAGTAGGTCAACCTTATTATTTTACATTTTGCAAAATGCATATTGCAAAATGTAATCATGGATGGTACAATTCTTAAAACAATAATTATGTGACGCGTTAAAGCGAAAAAGCAGAGAACGGGAGAAGGACATATGAGAAACGAGGAATTACTGAAACGGCTGACCCAGGCCCAGGGAATCGCCGGCTATGAAAAAGAAGTGAGAGAGCTGATTGAGAAGGAAGCCGCAGCCTATGCGGACGATATGATAACGGATGCGATCGGTAATCTGATAGTAATTAAGAAAGGACAGGGAGGCCCGCAGTCGAAGAAGATCATGTTTGCAGCCCATATGGACGAAATCGGTTTCATGGTGAAGAAGATCGAGGAGGACGGCCGTCTTCGTGTCTGCAACGTGGGATGGAACTGGGCGGCCTCGGCTTACAACGCCAGAGTGCGGTTCCGCAACGGCGTAACCGGCGTGTTTGGCTGTATGGGAGCCATCGAGGACGCGCATAACGATGTGGGCAAGCTCTATATCGATATCGGAGCAAAATCTAAGGAGGACGCGTTAAAATACGTTAAAGTCGGCTCCGTCTGCGGCTATTACGGAGAATACGTGGATCTGCAGAACAATTTGGTGTGCTCCAAATCCCTGGATGACCGGATCGGCTGCTACCAGCTTCTGGAGGCGCTGAAGGAGAATGACGGCACGTATCCAAACGATATTTATTATGTGTTTACTGTGCAGGAAGAAGTGGGATGCAGAGGTTCCAAGCCGACGGCAGAGCGGATTCGTCCCGATATCGGCATTGCGGTGGACATTACGCCGGCCCACGATTATCCCTGCGATCTGGAAGGCAGCAATACCGTGGGAAAGGGCGTTGCGATCAAATACGCGGATCCGTCGGTAATCTGCGACGAGGAAGTGGTTGCAGCCATGGAGGAATGCTGTGAATGCGAACGGATTCCATGGCAGCCTGAAGTCATCGACAAGGGCGGAACGGATGCGTCCAGCATGAATATGTCCGGTGTCGGAGCCAGGGCGGGCGGAATCGCCGTCGTGACCAGATATCCCCACTGCCAGAGCTGTGTAGCCTCAAAGGATGACATCGAGGCGGGAGCGAGATTATGTACGGCAATTTCAAAGCACGAATTCAACTTCTGAGCGGGATGGGAGGCGCCGGGTGAAACAGTACATATTGACACATGGAAACCTCCTGACGATGAGGGACCGTACCATAAAATACGATACGGATATCCTGATCAGGGACGGGAAAATACAGAAAATCGGCCGGAATCTGACTGCATCTGCAGTTCAGGAAGCGGCGGGACCCGTGAACGGGATAAACAGTGAAGCAGATGCCTGGAAATGCGAGGCAGATGCATTAAACGGTGAAACAAAGATTCTCGATATAAGCGGCCGGTATGTGATGCCCGGGCTGATCGACAGCCACTGCCACTACGACGCCGATTATATGGGAAAGATGTTCCTGGCCTGCGGCGTTACTTCCGTCAGAAACATGCGGGGGTACAAACGCCACGCTGAATATGCCGCGGAGACGCTGGCGGGAAAGCGGACAGGCCCCTATATCTATTCCAGCGGTCCAATCTATGACGGAGAAGATCCGGGTATACCGGACAATTCCAATGAGATCGTCCGCACGGAGGCGGACGTGGAGCAGGCGATCGAGTATACGATCCGGAATGGGTTCTTATGGCTTAAGACGTATCCGTCCATTGAGCCGGAGCTTTACCGGTATCTGCTTAAACGAGCGAGACAGCAGGGGCTTCCCGTATGCGGCCATATGAGTAAGAAGCTGGACGACAAGGTGCTGGCAGACGCCGGCTATTACTGCTGCGAGCACAGCAGCTCCCTTCCGTCCCACAATGCCGATATCCGCTATCTGGCCGAATCCGGGATGTGGTTTACTCCCACACAGGCCGTATGCGAAACGCTGCCGGACTATGTCTGGAACGGTAAAACGCTGCCGGAGCTGGAGCATTTTAAAGATCTCCCGGAATGTGAGCGGGAGAGCTGGGAGAGCAGAAACCGGAAAATCATCGAGAGCTACCGCAGCCAGGGCGTTCGCCCCGATATCCGTGTGGTGATCAGCAGAGGACGAACCTTTCTGGAATATTCAGACCGGTTCATGGCCGGTACAGACTGCGCTTATCCGGGAATTATCCCGGGCTTTTCCATGGCAGATGAGCTGGAGAAGCTGGTAGAGCTCTACGGATGCACGGCTTTCGAGGCTCTGAAGGCGGCCACGGTCAATCCGGCCGCGCATATTGGCCTGGAAGAGAAGAAGGGAAGTATCCGTGAAGGCATGGATGCCGATATCGTGGTATTGGCTGGGAATCCACTGGCCGATATTGGAAATGTGAGAAAAGTCAGCATGGTATTCCAGGGTACGAATTTATACGATGAGGAGACCATCAGGGCCTACGGCAGTGAGGCGGGTTTCCTGAAGAAAGAAGAGATCGAATTTATCCATTGGTAAAGAGAGAGGAGCAAGATTATGAAAAAGGGTATGGCAGTTATTCTGGCGGCGGTGACGGCGCTGTCGCTTACCGCCTGCGGCGGTTCAGGAAGCGCAGGCAATACACAGAACGATACACAGAGTCAATCATCGGAGTCGGGCACGGGTGCCTCCAGCTCCGGTAATACCGATATGGTGGTGGCCATGGGCGCCGATATTGACACGCTTCATCCGTCGGACTACTCCACTACCGCAGAGCTTACGGTTTTAAATCAGCTCTATGACACGATGATGTATATGAATCCGGATGGCGAACACGATCCGGAGCCGCGTCTCGCGGAATCATACGAGGTGAGCGAGGATGGAAAGACCTATACCTTCCATCTGCGGGAGGACGCCACGTTTCACGACGGCACGCCGGTTACAGCGAAGGATGCGGTATTTTCCCTAAATTTGTATAAGGATTCCCAGTACCAGAATTCCCAGGTGACGGGACTGGCGAGCGCGGAAGCTGTAGATGACCATACCGTGGTCTGCCACCTGGATAATCCGTACTCCCCATTCCTGCTGGGGGCCTGTTCCGTCCATATCGCTTCCGAGGCGTATTATGAAAAATCGGCCGACGACTTTGTCAATAAGCCGGTGGGCAGCGGCCCGTACAAATTTACGGGAAGAAGCAAAGGAAGCAGTGTAACGCTGGAAGCGTATGACGGCTACTACCGCGGGGAAGCGGCGATTAAAAAAGTGACCTTCGAGGTTATTCCGGACCAGTCTACCATGGCGATCGCCATTCAGACGGGCGAGGTGGATTTTGCGGAAATCGACTCGGCCAGCCTTCCGCAGCTGAAGGCGGATAAGAATGTCACCATTGCGGAGATTCCAACCTCCAGCTTCTCCTATGTATGCATGAACCTGGATAAGGCTCCATTTGATGACGTGAGAGTGCGCCAGGCGTTAAACTATGCCATCAACCGCGAGAATCTGGTGCAGATCTGCTATGACGGAGAGGCCACGGTAAACTCCAACTTATGTTCCGCCAACCGGTTCGGCTACTCCGAGGAACAGCCGAAATACGAGTATGATCCGGAGAAGGCCAAATCCCTTCTGGCCGAGGCAGGAATCACGACGCCGTATCAGCTGGGAGAAATGCTGGTGGCCGAAAAGTATTCCAATCTCGCCACCGTAATTCAGAATGATTTAAAGGCAGTCGGACTGGAGACGACGATTTCCGTAAAGGAATTTAATTCCTATATCGGAGATTTGACCAGCGGCAGCTATACCATCAGCGCGCTGAATATGACGCTGGAGGGAGATACCCAGATGATGGAGATGGCCTTTGCCAGCGATTACATCGGAACTGCCAACAATGCCAGATATTCGGACGCGGAGATGGATGCGCTGTTTGATAAGACACGGGTTTCCAACGACAAGGAAGAACGCGCGGAGCTCTTTAACCAGATTTTTACGAAAGCGCAGGAGGAAGCCATCTACGTTCCGCTGGCCAATCCGCTTACGCTGTTCGCATACAACTCTTCACTGAAATGCCCGGAAATTCCGTACGAGGCAGTGTATTACATCTATGATTTTGCCTGGTAAGGCTTCAATCCGTGGAAGGGAGGACATTCTCCATGACCAAATACGTGGCCAAGCGGCTTCTGTACATGATTCCTGTTTTGCTCGGAGTCGCATTTTTAGTATTTTCCATATTATCCATGACGCCGGGAGATCCCGGTTCCATTATCCTCGGAATCACGGCGTCGAAAGAGGATATCGCGGCGCTGAACGCGGAATTCGGGTATGACAAGCCGTTTCTGATCCGCTTTTTTAACTACATCGGGGATATCGTATTCCATTTTAATCTGGGAGTATCCTACCAGAGCCGGCAGCCAGTCATACAGGATATTGTCGCCAGGTTCCCGAACACACTGCTACTGACCGTATTTTCCATGTCTCTTTCCGCTTTTATCGGGATCCTGCTCGGGATTGTCTCTGCGGTGAGACAGTATTCCGTGCTGGACCATACGTGCGTGATTGTGGCTCTGGTGTTTGCCTCCATACCGGGATTCTGGCTGGGGCTCATGCTGATGCTGGTATTTTCCCTGCATCTGGGGCTGCTGCCATCCTACGGCGCAGGCACTCTGAAGCATTTTATTCTGCCTACCATAACCATATCCTTAGGGTCGGCCGCCAGCCTGCTCCGCCTCACCAGATCCGCCATGCTTGAGACGGTGAGGCAGGAGTATATCCGGACGGCCCGGGCCAAGGGAGCGGGCGAGAAACGGATTATCATGCGCCATGCGCTGAGAAATGCCCTCCTGCCGGTCGTCACAACGCTGGGAACCAGCTTCGGAGCCTCCTTAGGCGGCGCGATCATTGCGGAGACCGTGTTTGCCATGCCGGGGATGGGAACTTTAATCACGACGGCTATCCGGCAGAAGGATATTCCTGTGGTCATGGGCTCAACCCTGTTTCTGGCATTTTTATTCAGCCTTATCATTCTTCTGGTCGATGTCCTGTACGCCTTCATCGATCCGAGAATTAAGGCCAAATACCAGGAAGGAGGAAAGAGCCGTGGCTAAGGGAAAGAAACGCAGGAACGCCATCCGGAACGAAGTCTGGTACCGGTTTAAGAAGAATAAGGCGGCCATGCTCGGCCTCGTTATCCTGGTGGTGATCGTCGCGATCGCCGTGTTTGCCGACCTCATTGTCCCCTATTCCAAATGCATCGAACAGGACGGGGGCGCAAGACTTCTGATGCCGGGAGCCGCGCATTTCTTCGGGACGGATGAATACGGCCGGGATTTATTTGCCCGTGTGGTTCACGGTTCCAGATATTCTCTCTTCATCGGCGTATCCACCAGCTTAATGGCACTGGTGATCGGCGCCGTGCTGGGAGCCAGCGCGGGATATTTCGGCGGAGTGATCGACAATACCATCTGCCGCATCATGGACGTGTTTATCTGCGTGCCGCCGATTCTCATGTCTCTGGCCGTGGTGGCGGCGCTGGGAACGAACTTAAAGAACCTGATTATCGCAATTACCATATCGTGCATTCCGGGGAATGTCAGACTGATCCGGTCGGTGGTCATGACTGTGGCCGAACAGGATTACATCCGGGCGGCAAAGTCCTACGGGACCTCCAATGCGCGCATTATTTTCAGATACGTGCTGCCCAACGCCATGGGGCCGATCATTGTAAACACGACGATGAGCATTTCCGGAATGATCTTATCCGCCGCAGGCTTGAGCTTTATCGGCATGGGAATCCAGCCGCCGTCTCCGGAATGGGGCGCGCTGCTCTCCGGTGCTCAGAAGTATATGTTTACTTCACCGTATCTGCTGTTTTTCCCGGGTGTCTTTATTCTGCTCGCTTCCCTGGCGTTTAATCTGGTGGGGGACGGACTTACCGACGCCCTGGATCCCAAACTGAAGGACTAAGGAGGTGGCGCAATGAGTGAAACGATACTGGAGATCGAGAATCTGTCCGTGGTATACGAGACGGATATGGAGACGGTGCACGCCGTAAACGGAATCAGCTTCTCCCTGGGAAAAGGGGAGACTCTGGGGCTGGTGGGAGAGACGGGGGCCGGAAAGACGACGGCGGCGCTGACCATCCTGGGGCTTTTGCCGGAACGGACAGGAAAGATTACGGGAGGAGCCATCCGGTTTGAGGGGACGGAGCTTGGGAAACTGAGCGCCCATGAGATGGAGAAAATCCGGGGAGCCAGAATATCCATGATATTTCAGGATCCTATGTCGGCCTTAAATCCGGTCCTCACAGTGGGCAGCCAGATCGCCGAGGCCTTAGAGCTTCACAACACCGACGGCCTGTCAAAGAAAGAGATTGAAAAGCGGGTGGAGGACACTCTGGAGATGGTGGGCATTCCGAAAGAGCGGAAGGCCAATTATCCCCATCAGTTCTCCGGCGGCATGCGCCAGCGCGTGGTGATCGCCATGGCCCTGATTCTGAGTCCGGAGCTTTTAATCGCGGATGAACCGACGACCGCCCTTGATGTTACCATACAGGCGCAGATACTGACTATGATCTGTGACCTTCAGAGAAAATACGGAACCAGTGTAATTATGATTACCCATGATTTGGGGGTGGTTGCGGAGACGTGTGACAAGGTGGCCATCGTCTACGCCGGGGAGATCGTGGAGTACGGAACGCTGAGCGATATCTTCAGCAGCGGCAGGCACCATCCCTATACGGAAGGACTGTTTGGATCCATTCCCAGCCTTACGGAGGAGACGAAGCGCCTTCATCCCATCGAGGGAATTCTGCCGGATCCGACGAACCTGCCGAAGGGCTGCAAATTCTCGCCCCGATGCACGAAGTGCATGGAGCCGTGCAGTCTGACAGCGCCGGCCGTATATGAGGATAACGGCCATCTGATCCGCTGCCATCTGTACCGCGATAACAAAGGAGGGCAGGAATGATGGAAGATCTGCTGTTGGATGTAAAACATTTAAAGAAATATTTTGACACGCCTTCCGGTCTGCTTCACGCAGTAGATGATGTAAGCTTTTCCGTTAAGCGGGGAACGACACTGGGAGTCGTGGGAGAATCCGGCTGCGGAAAATCCACGCTGGGTTCCACTCTTTTATACCTTGACGAGCCCACGGGCGGCGAGATCCTGTTTGAGGGAACGAGCCTTCAGCGCGTGGGAAAGAAGGAATTCAAACGGATACGCCCCAGAATGCAGATGATTTTTCAGGATCCCTACTCCAGCTTAAACGGGCGCATGAATGTCCGGCAGCTGATTGCGGAACCCCTGATCGTCAATAAGGTCTGTAAGGATAAGAAGGAGATCGAGGCGCGGGTGGATGCCATGATGGAGACCGTCGGCCTGGCCAGACGCCTTGCGGGCGCCTATCCACACGAACTGGACGGAGGACGGCGCCAGAGAATCGGAATCGGTCGGGCGCTGATCATGGAACCGGCCTTTGTCGTGTGCGACGAGCCGGTGTCAGCCCTGGACGTGTCGATTCAGGCTCAGATTTTAAATCTCCTGATGGACCTTCAGGACAGCATGAATCTGACGTATCTGTTTATTACACACGATCTGTCTGTGGTTAAACACATATCCGATGAGATCATGGTGATGTACCGGGGGAAATGCGTGGAACAGGCATCGTCGGCCGAACTTTTCAGGAAGCCGCTCCATCCGTATACGAGGGCCCTTCTGGCGGCGATCCCCGATCCCAGCCCGGAATCGAGAAATAAGAAGAGGAGTCTTCTCCAGGGAGAGGTGGCCAGTCCGGTGAATCCGGGGCCGGGATGCCGGTTTGCGGCGCGATGTCCGTTTGTGAAAGAGGAATGCAGGACCGGCGAGATTATGCTTGAAGAAGTCAGCCCGGGTCACTTTGCGGCGTGTCCGGGATGCGTGGACAGAATGGAGGAGTAAAATGAGTGCAGAAACATACAGCTGGCCCTATGCCAATGAGATTGGAGATGAGGAGATCGTAACCAGCGATGTCCTGGTCCTGGGCGGCGGGCTGGCAGGCTGCTTTGCTGCCATAGCCGCGGCCAGAAAAGGGAAATCTGTGGTGCTGGTGGAAAAGGGGGCCGTGGAACGAAGCGGTTCCGCCGGAACGGGTTTTGACCACTGGGAATCAGCCTGTACCAATCCCTGTTCCGGGGTGACGCCCGAGGAAATCGCGGAGGCCTACATCCACGAACAGGATTGGTACAGCAATGGAATCGCCCACTATATCGAATGCCGCGAGGGATACGACCGCGTCCTGGACCTGGAGGCTTTCGGCGGAAAGGTGAGGGATACCGGAGATGAATTTCAGGGCGCAGAGTTTCGGGATGAGAAGACGAAGCTGATGTTTGCCTATGACTATAAAAGCAAATTTACCCTGCGCGTCTGGGGAACCACCTTTAAGCCTGCCCTGGCGCGGGAACTGAAGAGACTGGGCGTGAAGGTTTATGAGAGGACAGAGGCCACGGCCCTGCTGACCGCGGTAAAGGACGGAAAGAAGAAGGGAGCCGGGGCCTGCGGAATGGATGTCCATACGGGAAAATTCTATATCTTCCGGTCGAAGGCCACGATTCTCACTATGTCCAGGCCGGCCAGAGTCTGGCTGTTTAATCCGGATCTGGTGGGCTTATGCGAATTCCGTCCCATGCAGAGCATCGGAAGCGGCCACGCCATGGGATGGCGGGCCGGAGTGGAATTTACCATGATGGAGAAATCGGTGCGCGCGGAATTTTCGGGCGCAGGAAGAAGTTTTCCTGCATACGGAACCGGCAATAACCACAATACCTGGTACGCGGCCACCATGGTGGATGCCAGAGGCGTAGAGATTCCATACGTGGACCGTGACGGAAATGAACTGAAAACTGTATCCGAGCGGTATTATCCGGCCCAGGGCCAGAAATTCTTCTTAAAAGGCGGAGTCATCGACAATCCGAAGTATGAATACCGGGGACCGGAAACTCTGGACTTCGAGGAACTGATCCGCAGGGGATACCAGCTCCCGTTCTATGCGGATTTGAGCCGCATGCCGGAGGATGAACGCCGCGTTATCTGGGGAATGATGGTCGGCGAGGAGGCGAAGACCAGAATTCCGATTCTGGAAAATTATACCGAACGGGGATTCGATCCGGAAAAGGACATGCTCCAGAGCTACGGTACCGGCTGGCAGTCCGCCAGCTTTCTGGACCAGGAGCGCCAGTTTTTCGGAGCGCCGGGCGGAATCATGCACGACTGGGACTTAATGACGAACATCGAAGGCGTCTATGCGGCCGGAGACCAGCTGTATGCCTCCGACTGCGCGGGATTTGCCTGTGCCACGGGATATTACGCGGGAAGAAAGGCGGCGGACTGCGCTTCAGATCATGAGTTGGAGGATTTTAGCAGGGAAGAGGCCGATCGGGAAAAAGAGAGGCTGTACGCGCCTCTTTACGTGAAGGACGGAACCAACTGGAAAGAGCTGAACATGGCGATATCCAAGGCAATGCAGAACTACTGCGGCGGCGTGAAATGTGAGGACCTTTTAAAAGAGGGGCTGGACCTCCTGGAGAGCTATGAGCGGGAGGTGGTTCCCACTCTGTCGTGCGCCAACCCACACGACCTCATGAGAACCCATGAGGTCCTGGATATTCTGACCGTGGCCCAGCTGGTGCTTCACGCCTGCCTGCGGCGGCGGTCCAGTTCGCAGCCGCTGTGCTTTCAAAGAAGTGATTATCCGCAGGTGGACCCGGAGGGGGAACGGCGTCATATCGTCATCCGCCAGGAGGACGGCCAGGTGAGGGAGCGAAGCGTTCCTCTCGATTTCTTCGGAAATCTTCAGGAGGAGTACGAACGGCGCAACCAGGATTATATGGGGGAGGTCAGCCATGAAAAAGCCTGAATTTACAGTGAGGCCGGTTGCCAGCAGCGCCAGGCCGATCATTTACGATGAAAGCCTCTGTATCGGATGCAACCGGTGTGCATCGGTCTGCCAGTGCGATATTCTGCTTCCGTCAGAAACCAAGGGAAAACCGCCCATTGTTATGTATCCGGGAGAATGCTACTACTGCGGCGCCTGCGTCATGGCCTGTCCGGTAAAAGGGGCTGTCAGACTGGAGCATCCGCTGATGAACCGGGCAAAGTTCGTGCCGGTGAGAGAAAAATAAAACGGAATGCATGAACACAAGAATTAAAAAAACAGTTGACTGCGACACCGTGTCGTCGTTTATACTCAAGTCATGAGGAGGTGAGAACCATGGAGCTTATGACTGTGAGCCAGGTGTCGAAGAGCCTGGGGATATCTACGAGGATGCTGCGTTATTACGAGCAGGCGGGCCTTGTGGAGAGTCTGCGGCAGGAGGGGTATGCATACCGGATCTACGATGAAAAGGCTGTACTGCGGCTGAAGCAGATTCTGCTGCTCCGCAGGCTGCGTATCCCTGTGCGCCAGATCAAGGCGATTCTGCAGAAGGAGGACGCAGTAGAGGCGATTGAAATATTCCGCGAGAATATCAGAAATCTGGATGAAGAAATGACGGCGCTCTCTGTGGTCAAAGAGATATTGAACCATTTTGTGGAAGAACTGAGCAGAACCGCAAAACTGCCTTTGGAGAGAATTTTGCTGGATGATGTTCTGGCAGACTCCATTGAGTCTCTCGGCCTTATCAGCATTAACTTTAAGGAGGATCAGACGATGGAGAAGTTAAAGAAAGCGGAAGCAGGACTGTCCAGAATCGAGGATGTGCGAATCATCTACCTGCCGCCTTCCGCTGTGGCGGCTGCCCACTATGTCGGCGATGAGCCGGAATTTCATGTGAATGAGATGTTGGACCGTTTTGTGAGGGAGGCAGGTCTTCATAGGAGGAAGCCTGACTTAAGGCACTATGGCTTTAATCATCCGAATCCAACGGATGCGACCGGTTACCATGGATATGAGAGCTGGGTGACGATCCCGGAGGACATGGAAGTCCCGGCTCCGCTTGTAAAGAAACTGTTTGTGGGAGGTATCTACGCCGCCCATATGATTTCCTTCGGCAGTTTTAATGAGTGGGATCTGCTGCTCAATTGGGTTAACAGCAATGAGAAGTACGAGTTTGCGGGGGATATGCTGGACCAGGAGCATATGTGCGGCCTACTGGAGGAACACTTGAATTATATAAGCCATGTGGAGCTGGCAAATACGGAGCCGGAAGAGTTTCAGCTGGATCTCCTGGTGCCGGTGAGAGAAAGAAAAATATAAATACAAATGTAAGGATAGTTAGAATCGCCGGAAGGCAGTGAACACTGATAAAATCAGTATTTGCTGCCTTCTTTATTTTCTGATGACATGCATTTGCTTTATATACAGGAGTTATTAACGCATTGATAACGCAGGGGTACACAAAAGATAAACAATTGATAAATATAAGATATATACAGACTGGAAACGGTGCAATCGTTCTCATATATAATCCTTTAACAAAAGATAAAATCATGATAAAATACATTTGTATTAATAATTACCAATTATTTATCATGATAAGTAAAAAATGTGTAAGAAAAGACAAGAGGTATGAAAACCACTGCGTTCAAACCTGTGAAACGGCAGAAATGGTACGTAAGCAGCACAAAAGACAGCTGCGGGGTTTACAAAAGAAGGAGGAAAAAAGATGAAAAAGTGTTTATCAGTTTTACTGTCGGCGGTAATGGCCGCCTCTCTGCTGAGCGGATGCGGATCTGCGGATCAGAAACAGACATCACCGGCTGCCATAGAACCCTCTGCGGAAGGCAGTACAACGGTGGAAGCGGCACCAGCTACTGAGAAGGCAGAGACAGCACCGGGGGAGAAAAAACAGATTTCCCTGTGGTTCTGGAGTGCGCCGGCAGATCAGCAGGTTCTTTTAAAACAGATTATTGAGGATGACATCAACGCGGTTCAGGATGACTACGTTTTAAACATTGAATTCCACGCGGGAAATGATCAGAATATCGCCACAGCGCTGGCTGCCAACGGCGGGCCGGATATCGTCTTTACTTCAGGCCCTTCCTATGTGACCAATTACGCATCGGCCGGTAAGCTGGAGAATTTGGACCGGTACGCGGAGAAGTATGGATGGAACGACCGGCTGCTGGAGCCAATCTACAATCTGGGCACTTATGAAGAATCGCTCTATGGCCTGTCAAACTCCCTGATGGTCATGGGTGTCTTCTACAATAAGAAAGTGCTCGCTGATAATGGCTGGGAGGTTCCGGAAACCATTGAGGAGATGGAGACAATCATGAAAGCGGCCCAGGAGAAAGGCCTTTACGGAAGCGTAACGGGCAATAAAGGGTGGAAGCCTGTCAATGCCAACTATTCCAGTCTGTTTTTAAACCATATCGCAGGACCGGAAAAGGTGTATGAATGTCTGAAGGGCGAAGCCAAATGGAACAATCCTGATATGGTGGAGGCTCTGAACAAATCAGCGGAATGGTATCAGAACGGCTGGCTTGGGGGAGACAACTATACGGATCTGAACTTCGATGAGAGCGTCCAGCTTCTGTCCATGGGTATGGCTCCTTTCTTCGTGGGACCTTCCAATGTATTCCAGTGGGCACCAAAGTATTTCCGTGGACTTACGGAAGACGATTTTGGATTTTTCCCGTTTCCGGCTACCAATGATAAGGTAAACTATCCGACCTATACGCTGGGTGTTACCTCCTGCCTGTCTATCAACGCTTTTTCTCCTTACAAGGATGAGTGCGCGGAGATCCTGGATAAGATCATGACCAACGATTTTATGGTCAAGCTGACGAAGGAGTGGCCCGGGTACTGGGCAATTCCGCTGAAACAGTATGATATACCGGCAGATACCATGACGGGAATCTCCGCGGTATTCTGCGACGTTATGATCGATACCTTAAAGGCGATCGAGGAAGGCAATTACGGATATTATACGACCAGCTTCTGTCCGCCGGCCACGGATGTCGCGCTGCAGGATATCGATGGTGTGTGGCTCAAGACCATGAGTGCGGAAGAGGTTTTAGACAGAACGGATGTGGAATTTGAGAAGGAACTTGCAAATGGCCTGGTAGTCCCGCTGCCGGAACGGTAGATCGGGCGGCAAATCAGGTTAGGAGGAGACAGAGCCGGACGGATATTACATGCCCGGCTCTGCTGCAAAGGAGGGTAAAATGAAACGCAGACGAGATTATCTATTGCTTCTCCCGGCTTTTGTGCTGAGCATGGCCGTTGTGTTTATTCCAGGTGTGATGACGATATTTGCGTCCTTCACGGACTGGAACGGCGTATCCCTGAATTTTCATTTCATAGGACTGCGGAATTTCTCCGAGCTTTTCGGTGATAAGATATTCTGGAGGGCAATCTATGACAATGTGAGATGGGTTGCGCTGTTTCTGACGATTCCTGTGGTGATCGGACTTGTGACATCCGTGCTTCTGCTGAACCGCAGACACAAGGGACTGTACCAGATGCTGTTTTTATTCCCCTATGTACTTGCACCAGTGACAAACGTGGCCGTATGGCAGAATATTATTTATAACCCGATTTTCGGACTGGTGGGCTATCTAAACCGCCAGGGCTTTCATATTCCGTCGCTGCTCAGCGATATGAAAACCGCTTTATATGCAGTAGCCGCCACGGATATCTGGCACTACTGGGGATTTTTGATGGTGGTATACTTAGCTTCCTTAAGGCAGACGCCGGAGGATCAGGTGGAGGCGGCCAAGGTCGAAGGATGTAACGGATGGCAGCTGTTTCGGTACGTCTACTTCCCCAATATGCTTCCAACCTTTAAATTAATGATGATTATGTCTGTCATCAATTCCTTCCTGACGTATGACTACGTCTACTTAATGACATCGGGAGGCCCGGCGCACTCGACAGAAATGCTGAGCACCTACGCATATACGTTCGCATTTGCGTCTCTTCAGGTTGGAAAGGCGGCGGCTATCGCTCTCTTCATGAGCTTTTTCGGGCTGATAGCATCCTTTGTCTACATCCACCTGTCACAAAATGAGATCATGTCATAGAGGCCGCAGAGCCGGAAAGGAGTTTATATGGCAGTAATGGGTAAGAAAAAGCGGATCGTTACGCTGGTCACGGTTCATGCGATTCTGATTCTGCTGGTGATCACGGCGTTGTTTCCGATTGCGCTCGTCGTGCTTAACAGCTTCAAGCCCCATGTGGCGATTGTCGCCAATCCGCTGTCCTGGCCGGAGAGCTTTACACCGGTCAACTATAGCAGCGCATGGAGCTATGCCAAGTTTGGAATCGGGTTTAAAAACAGTATTATTCTGGCGGCCTGTACGATAGTCATCGTACTGTTTACCTCGACCCTGGGCGGCTATGTGCTTGCCACCAGAAGAGGAAAAGTGGTGAATCTGGCACTTGTGTATTTCATGATTGTTATGACGATCCCAATTCAGCTGTTTTTATTTCCTCTTTATTATGTGATGTCCTATTTAAAGCTTGTGGGCACGGTTGTACCGATCAGCTTTATTCTCGCGGCCAGAAATATACCGCTGGCGCTGTTTCTGATGCGGACGTTTTTTTTAAACGTTCCTAAGGAGCTGGAGGAGGCCGCCAGAATCGACGGAGCCAATACAGGGCACGTCTTGTGGTATGTCATGGCCCCCGTTGTGTCTCCGGGCCTTCTGACCGTCAGTGTAATCGTGGGACTGAATGCATGGAATGAGTTCCTGATCACATCGACCTTTCTGCAGGGTGAGAAAAACTTTACTGCGACGCTGATGCTTCGCAGCATGTCGGGACAGTTCGGGTCGGATATCGGAATTATGATGGCCGGAGCCATGATCTTAATCGCCCCGGTTCTCATCTTTTTTATGATTACACAGCGCTATTTCATCGACGGGCTGGTCTCCGGTTCTGTCAAGGGATAGGATAGAAAGGAGCACTTGAAATGAAAGCATTTTTAATTCTGATTGACAGTTTAAACCGTCATTTTCTTCCGTGCTATAATCCGGATTCCAGGGTGGCGGCGGAACACTTAACCAGGTTTTCGGAGGAAAACATCACCTTTGATTCCCACTACGTGGCTTCCGCTCCCTGCATGCCGGCGAGACGGGATATCTTTACAGGGAGAATCAATTTTCTGGAGAGAAACTGGGGCGGCATGGAACCATTCGATGTTACGCTCATCAATACACTCCGGGAGCATGGGATTTTCACACACATTACGACCGATCATCCCCACTATTTTGAGATCGGCGGGGAGAACTACTGCCAGATGTTCCATACGTGGAACTTTGAACGGGGACAGGAGGGGGATGTCTGGGTTTCGAGAGTAAAAGGAAGCGATATTCCCGAGCCGCATTATGGAAAGGTCAATAACCAGAACCAGTTAAACCGTCTGGCCTATACGAAAGAGGAGGAGTACCCGACGCCGAGAACTTTTAGGTCCGCGTGTGACTGGATCGACAGCAACCGCGGCGCGGATGACTACTTCATGATGGTCGAAGCCTTTGATCCCCATGAGCCTTTCGACTGTACGGAAAATTATAAAGAACTGTATCCAGATACGTATGACGGACCGTATTTCGACTGGCCATCATACCGGGCGCTGGATGAGGAGACTCCGGAGGCAATGGAACATTTGCGAAACGAATATTCGGCAACGCTGACCATGATGGACCACTGGTTCGGAAGGTTTATTCAGAAGCTTAAGGATACAGGAATCTATGAGGAATCCCTCATTATCGTGACCTCGGATCACGGCCATATGCTGGGAGAACACGGGTTCGCAGCGAAGAATTTCATGCCGGCCTACCAGGAACTGGTTCATATTCCCCTGCTCGTTCACCTGCCCGGTTCTGCGTATGGGGGCAAACGGATCGGCAGCCTGACACAGAATATCGATCTGATGCCAACATTCCTGGAGTATTTTAAGATAGAGACGCCGAAGACGGTGCTGGGAAAGAGCCTGCTGCCAGTGATCCCTCATGACACGCCGTTCCGTGATCAGGCGATCTACGGCTGGTTTGGAAAGGCGGTCAATGTGACGGATGGAACCCATACCTATTTTCGTGCGCCGGTATCCGAAGATAATCAGCCGTGCTTTACCTATGGAGCCATGCCGACTACATTTTTACAGTATTGGGATGTGAAGCCGGGAGATTATGAGGCTGGAGCGTTTCTGCCGTACACGGATTATCCTGTCTTCAAGGTCAGGTTCCGGGTAGAGGGCCATTATCCGGAATGTCCGGATGGACTGGATTACGTGCGGGAAAATCTTTTGTTTGATATCCGGTCTGACCCGCATCAGAACAGGCCCTTGAAGGATGAGGCGCTGGAGGCAGAGATGATCGAGAAGCTGTGCGCCGCACTCCGTGAATATCAGGCGCCGCCGGAACAGTGGGAGCGTCTCGGAATAGAATCGTGTTCGGGAAGAAAATAGAGGAGATACTAATGAAGAAACCAAATGTTATTATGATTAACAGCGACCACCAGGCGCTGCACCAGTGGACTTTTTATGAGAATAAGCCGCATCGGCCGTATTATGAACAGTTTGTAAAGGAAGGGGCGGAATTTACACATGCCTGCTGTGCAGCGCCTTTGTGCGGGCCATCGAGAAGAAGCCTGCTGACCGGTCTGTATCCGCATGCGCATAAGCAGTATCACAATGAGACAAATCCGCCGTATGCGGATGAAGTCTATCTGGATTCGCTGGCCGAAGCAGGCTATCGAAACTACTTTTTTGGTAAATGGCATGCCGGTCCGGGAACCGCGCTGGACCATCACTGTGAGGGGCTGTCACCAGAGGAGTACGGGAATCCGTACGTTACAAAGGAGTATGAAGACTATTTAAGAAAGCGGAACCTTCCGGCTGCCGCACACCGGATTAAACGAGTCTTTTTCTGGGCGGACAAGAGCCAGCAGGCGTATCAGAAAGGCTCGCCCGATGATATACCCAAAGATGGAGAAATCTTTAAGCTTCAGGATCCCAGGCACTGTTGTGAAGCCGCTTACGGAATTACGGTGACTCCAAAGGAAACACTGGAATTCTTTTTCCTGTCAGAACTGGCGTGTGAGAAGCTGGAAGAACTGAGCACGGATGGCGACGATGCCCCATTTTCGCTGCGAGTGGATTTCTGGGGACCTCATCAGCCGTATTTTCCGACTCAGGAGTATTACGATCTGTATAAGGATGCGTCATATCCAACCTATGCCAGCTTTAACAGCGGACTTGAGGGCAAGCCGGAGGTTTATTTTACGGAGAAGAATGTTCCGATCGGGAAAGACAACCGTATCGTCATTCCCAATGCTCTGGCATGGGAGGAATATGAAGAAATGCTTAAATGTTGTGCGGCTCAAATCACGATGATCGATGAAGCCATTGGCAGAATCTTGAACAAGGTGAAAGAACTGGGAATGGAAGAAAACACGGTGATCATCTGGACTGCCGACCACGGCGACGGTCTCGCCTGCCATGGAGGGCATTTTGACAAAGGGTCGTATTTATCCCAGGAGGTATTGCGGGTTCCTCTGGGAATCAAGTGGAAAGGAAAGATCGAGGCAGGGCTTAAGATAGACGCTCCGGTCTGCACAGTGGATGTGCCTGTGACGATCATGGATGCAGCCGGATTAGAGTATAAAAACAGCGTGCACGGAGAAAGTCTGATTCCGATGTGCCAGGGAAAGAAGATGCCGGAATATGCAGTGAGTGAGACGTATGGCTTGGGATACGGGGAATACGTGAAGGCAAGAGCGATTACGGATGAAAACTACAAGTTGGTCGCCACTCTGGGACAGGCCTATGAGCTGTACGATTTGAAGGCAGACCCCTATGAACTGAAAAACCGGTATGATGACCCTGCTTACGTTGCGGTTCAGATGGAAATGGAAGAAAAATTAAAAGAATGGCAGAGAGCGACCGGCGACGAGATCTCATTTTTCGATGGAAGTGATTTTGCCGAATGTAAGTGAGTGGGACTTACCAGATTCTGTAGTCACAGGTGAGGGGATTTTCCCGTTATTCAGTTTACTCAGAGAGGAGAAGCCATGACATTAAAAGAGATTGCACAGGACACCGGACTTTCTGTTTCGACAGTATCCAGAATCATCAATAAAGAAAATTACAAATGCACCTCCCGGGAGGCGGAAGAGAAGGTCTGGGAAATCGTTCGGACTTCGGGCTATACTCCTAATCTGATGGCAAAGGAACTGAAAAAGAGCGGCTCCAAAAGGCCTATAAGCAGAAATATCTCCTGCCTGTTCGCCAGAACCGACAATTCGGTGGTGGAGCAGTTCTTTTCACCGATTGCCCAGGCGGTGGAACAGGAGGCTCTCGTTCAGGGCTGTCCCCTTGGCTACTCCTTTTCCATGCTGCACGTCTCGGAGATACAGAGCGAAAGGATCAACAAGCTGGAAAAAGATGGCGTCGTCGTTCTGGGAAAACCGGGACCTGAGTTAGACCGGCTGCTGCGGGAAAAATTCAAGAATGTGGTAGTTGTTGGTATCGATGTGAATGAGGTTCCCTTCGACCGGGTTCGCTGCGATGGATACGAGGCGGCAGGAAAGGCGATCCGGCATTTATACGATTTAGGCCACCGCAGGATCGGTTACGCGGGATTAAAGGACATTTCCGCGTATGACGCGTACTTTGATTTCTTCACCGAACATAATATGAAGATCGATGAATCCATGATCCATATCTATAAGTCGGAGTTCGGGATCGACTATAAAGCGGCGTGCGCTTTTCTCCAGGCGGAAAAGGAACTGCTGCCTACGGCATACTTTTGCAGCTGCGATATGATAGCGATCGGAATTATCCGGGCGTGCCGGGAGCTTAAGATCCGAGTGCCGGAAGATTTATCTGTAGTGGGATTTGATAATATTGAGATGGGACAGATTGTCTCGCCCATGCTGACGACGATCAATGTGCCGATGCGGGAGATGGGCCGTATGGCGGTGAAGATACTTTTGGACCGGATTAATAAAGGGCATACGTCGCCAATCAGTATTGAGTTTCCGACAGAGCTGATTAAAAGGGAGAGCAGTACGGCTATACTGGTGAAAAAGGCATGAGCCGCCGATCAAAAAAGAGAGACTCTGACAAATAAAAAGAGTACCGCGCTGTTTGGGGGAAAAGCGGTACTCAGGAGAAGGTGAACCCAGTATACCACGGCAGCGCGGCAGTGTGCAGAGACAAAATTGCCATATTTTGGATGATTTTGTGATGAAGATACCGGCAGGTATATTTTATTGTAATTCTTTAAGCTTGGAAATACTTTCCCGATGATGTATAATAAATAGGACTTTATTGCCGAAAAACGGCATTTTTTGATATTCGGGGGAAGAGACTGTGAAAAAAGACTGGGAATTATATCGCCGCTTTCTGTCGCTGGCGGTCGTTCTGGTGATGCAGAATGTGGTGACACTGAGCGTTAATCTGGCAGACAATTTAATGTTGGGAGCGTACAGCGAGACGGCTCTGGCCGGGGTGGCCGCTGTCAACCAGATTCAGTTCGTGTACCAGCAGCTCCTGCACGCACTGGGAGACGGTGTGGTGATTGTGGGAAGCCAGTACTGGGGAAAGCATCAGACAGAGCCCATGAAGAAGCTCGCGTCGTCGGCCATGCGTTTCGCGCTGATTCTCTCGGCTGTTCTGCTGGCAGTCATGAGCCTGATTCCGTACCGTGTCATGGGAATCTTCACGCGCGACAGCGGAATCATCAAAGAGGGCGCCCGGTATCTCAATATCATTCGATTTACCTACCTGTTTTTTGCAGTGACCCAGATTCTGCTGGCTACGCTCCGCAGTGTGGAGACGGTGAAGATCGCATTTAAGCTGTCAGTGCTCACCCTGTTCGTCAACTGCGGAATTAATTACGTGCTTATAAACGGTCATTTCGGAGCACCGGAGATGGGCGTGGAGGGAGCTGCCATCGGCACGCTGGCCGCGCGGATTCTGGAATGCGTTGTTTTAATTCTCTACATAGCGAAAAAAGAGACGAGGCTCAACCTGAGATGGCGGGATTATCTCGCATGGGATCGTGTCCTGACCGGCGATTACTTAAGAATTACGATTCCCATGCTCACCGTGCAGGGGCTCTGGGGCGTCAACACAGCGCTGCAGACCGTAATTCTGGGGCATATGACGGCCAATGCCATCGCGGCCAACAGCGTGGCGTCGACCCTGTTCCTGATGGTGAAGTCCATGGCGGTGGGATCGGCCGCGGCCACGTCCGTCATCATCGGCAAGGCGGTGGGGACCGGGGACCGGGAATTGGCCGGAAGCTACGCGCGGAGCCTTCAGAGAGTCTTTGTACTGATCGGGATTGTATCCGGTACGATTCTGTTCTTTATTCGGATACCGGTGCTGGGCCTCTACGATTTGTCGGCGGAGACCCGGGATATGGCCAATACGTTCCTGATTATCTTAAGCGTCGTATGCGTGGGAATGTCCTACCAGATGCCTACCAACAACGGAATCATCCGCGGTGGGGGAAATCCCCTGTTCGTGGTCAAGATGGATTTGATCAGTATCTGGCTGATCGTCATACCAATCTCCCTTTTTATGGCGTTTGTCGTAAAGGCATCTCCGGTCGTGGTAGTCTGCTGCCTGAACGCGGATCAGATATTTAAGGTGGTTCCGGCCTTCCTGGAAGTGAGGTATGGAAACTGGATGAGGAAACTGACAAGAGATTAGAGTCCATTGTGTTATAACCTGAAAATCCAGGTTTTTTCCGTCCAGGGAGAATATGGCAAAAAATAGTAGTTGATAAAAGAACGTGTGTTCTGTATAATGGTACTATGATTGTCAGGGAGTAGATTTCAAGGAGGAGATTCTGGAGATGGAAAAATTACTGGATGTGATAGAACGGAAGGATGCTTTGGTGATAGCCCTGTCGGATGGCCATATCAGAGCGGTGGACTTAACTGCGCTTAAGCCTGAGACAGAAGCGGAGATGTCCGCGGAAGAGCTGTGCGCCGCTGGAAAGAAGATATATACAGTCCTGTCCGAAGACATGGAACAGCTGCAGAGCTGTGAATACATATTTCAGGAAGACGCCATGTGGCTCCGGTATGGGAGTAAGCTGCATGAGGAGTTGCGCGACCACCGTCTGCAGAAACTTCTGGATGAAGAGATTTACTGTGAGGATGAGAGCGGCATGCAGTGAAGCAGAAGGCAGGCAATAAGCTGAATGCTGGCGTCAGGCATAGAAAGCATGCGGCGCAAATCATGGCGGCGTTACCACTGAAAAGTGCCGGACTGCCTGGGAAACACAATGTTTCCCCGCAGTCCGGCACTTTTACTCTCTATTAAAATTTACTTTTTATAAAAACAGTTTCCGCCCACAACCGTGTAGGAGGAGTAATTGTTATAATCGGCGCGTTTTGCAGAATTAAAGAATAGGTAATCGCCAATGTTGTTCGAGCCGGAGAGCGCTGCCTTCGTCGCTTTTAATGCTTCGGAGGAAGGTCCCTTTGCCAGGTATTTATCCAGGAGGCCCGACGTGGCGCCGGGAAACTGGCCGTCGGCGTAGATGACATCTGTGATGGAACTTCCCCAGCGTCCGGATTTCACCCGGTTGACGATGACGCTGGCCACGGCCAGCTGACCGTCATAGGAGTAGCTGCCGGATTCCATCATCACACAGGCCGCCATCAGATAGATTTCATCGGAGGAAGCATTGATCACATACTTTGGCTTTTCTTCCTCTTTCTTTTTCTGCCCTTTATTTTCCGAGGCCTTTAGCGCGGCCTGCTCTGCTTCTATACTGACTGCCTTGCCGGGAGTGAGACTCACATTTGTGTACTGGCTGGAGACATAGCCGGACGTATCGGAGGACAGCTGAACTTTGATCCAGCCGTCGGATTCTTCGAGAACCGGATAGTAATCGTCTGCCGCGGCAAGCCCGATGATCGCCGCGTCGGTGGAAGGAGTCTCCCTCACATGCAGCGTCTGTGTCGTTACCCTGGCTGTGAACAGTCCAAGCTCTTTGGCCAGCGGCTTGATATCCTGGCCGAATACGAGATAATCGTTTTTCAGCCAGCCTTCCAGGCCGCCGGAGCGGATCTTTGTCCAGCCATCTTTCTTTTCTAAAACGGTGCCTCCGGCTCCCCGGTAGCATTTGCCGAGAACCTTGCTGTCGAGTGAGGGTTCGGCTCGCAGATTGAGGACGTCGGTGACATTGGCGACAGCCTTGTTATCATATTCGGAGGCAGCAGGAGCGTGGGTTACCGGAACTTCTTTTCGCTCGATACCGACCTGGGGAACCGCTGCCGCTGCTTTGACGTTTACGGAACCGCCGTCGGTGATAATACCTTCCTTTGCCGTTTCCGGCAGAGAAGGGGGCAAGTGTCCCGGTGATGAAAACGCAGTAAGAGTAAAAGCTGCTGCAATGGCTGCCGCAGTGATTGCCACGGTGCGGGTTCTCCGGGTATTTTTCCATGAATGCTTCATAAAAACCTCTGATTTTCTTTAAATTGTTTATTCTCATAAATGTTACGAAAATATTACAAAAAATACTATAACAATTTTTTGCATACTTGTCAAGTTTCGACACTATTTGCAAGCTTTACCGGGCTATGATGTTACAGCTTCCCGGCCCAGCCGCCGGTACCCGGATAAAGAAGACATACCGCTTGATAATTCTTCACAAATATATTATGATTTGAGTAACATTACAGAAGAGGTAACGGGAGATGAGATGGTCAAAACGCGGTAAGAAGGAAATGCAGGGGATGCTGCTGCCAGTAATTGTGTGTGTGTGTTTTATAGCCAGCAGCCTTTTATTTCTCGTTCAGATGATTATTAAGAGCGAGGAAGAGAACATTACGGATTTGTACAACGCGGCGAATCAGACCAGAACCGCCCTTTTAAAACAGATAGAAGGTGACTGGCAGACTCTGGAGGGACTGTCCGTAAGTCTGCAGAGCCTGGCGAATATCCGGACAGACGAGCTCATGGAGATTCTGACGGATGTCAACGATAAGAATGCCTTTATCCGCATGGGATACGCGGATGCCTCGGGACAGGGGGAAATGGTTGATCTGGCTGGTAATATAGAGACGATATCCATCGCGGAGGAGGCTTTTTTTCAAAGGGCGATGGAGGGGAAAAAGAGTATATCCATGACTTTCAAGGATTCCAATGCGGCAGGAGGATATGTCAATTATTTTGCAACAAGAGTGTTAGACAACGACGGCGAGACGGAAGGCGTCCTCTGCGCAGTGCATTCGACGAATGTATTAAGGGCGATTATCGATATGCCTCTTTTGAAAAATTCCGGCTATTCTGATATCCTGAATGAATCCGGTGATTTTGTGATAATCAGCAAACCGTCCATGGCTGAGACGGCTTTGTCGTCGAATCAGGAGGCGATCGCGGAAAGAATCCGGGAGGAAGAGAGCGGGAGCTTCACGGTAAAGGACGAAAAAGGGAGAAAATACATGGTGAATGTCCTTCCTCTGATTGAAGGGCAGTGGTACCAGGTCAGTACGGTTCCGGTGGCGGTGCTTCGTTCCAGCTACATTGAGACTGCAAGAGGTATCATGGCGATTATTCTGGCGGCCTGTGTGCTGTTTATATGGCTGATCAGTTCACAGAGGCGTATGGCGGCTGAGAATCAGAAGACCCTGATGAAGCTGGCTTACAGCGATTCCCTGACCGGTATGCGCAATTTTGACGGTTTTAAGAAGGACGCGGAGAAATTCCTGTCGGAGCAGGAGCTTTCCGCCTGCCTGATCTGGTACGCGGATTTTAAGAATTTTAAGTTTATCAATGACGTGCTGGGGTATGAGGAGGGTGACCGGCTGCTCTCCATGGTGGCGGAGTATTTAAAGATGGTGGAGAGTCCGGACTGTATGAGCTGCCGGATCGCCGCGGATAATTTTACCGGAATCATGCGATGCAGGGAAGATGAAGGTCTGGTCCGGGGCCATAAGGAGATTCTGGACTATCTAAAACAGTCCGGTATGGAGAATTTTCCGTTTCTGGAGATTCCGCTGGGGGTCTACCGCCTGAAAGAGAGCGACCGGGGGCAGACGGTGGATGTCCTGGTAAACTATGCCAATATGGCCCATAAGACGGCCAAGGAGAAAAACGGAAGCGCGTTTGTCTATTACGATGACGACATACGGAAGAAGACGCTGGAGGATTCCTCCCTGGAAGCGGAGGCGGAATCCGCCATAAGAAACAGGGAGTTCCGGCTTTACATGCAGCCCAAGGTGGACATACAGAACGGAAACCGGATCTGCGGCGCCGAGGTGCTGGTGCGCTGGCAGAATCCCCGCCTGGGGCTGATCCCGCCGGGACGGTTTATTCCGCTGTTTGAGAAGAGCGATCTCATCATTAAGCTGGACCGCTATATGTTTGAACAGGCCTGTATCTGGCTGAAATCGTATCTGAACGGGGGCGGAAGGCCGGTGAATATCGCGGTCAACGTGTCAAAGGTCGGAATCTTCCAGCCGGGCTTCGTCGAATACTATGCGGCCGTGAAGAAAAAATACGGAATTCCGGACCATATGCTGGAACTGGAATTTACGGAGAACATTCTTGCGGTGGATACCGAGCTGTTCTGTGATCTGGTTATTAAACTAAGAAAAGAAGGCTTTCTTTGCTCCCTGGATGACTTCGGTTCCGGCTATAGTTCCCTGAACTTATTAAAGGATCTGCCTGTCGACGCGCTGAAGCTGGATATCATGTTTTTCCGGAAGAGCCGGGACGTGCGCCGGGAACGGATCGTGGTTTCCAACTTCATCAACATGGCAAAGCAGCTGAATATTACTACAATCGCGGAGGGCGTGGAGGAGGAAGACACCGTGGAATTTTTACAGAACGCAGACTGCGACGTGATCCAGGGTTACATATTCGCGAAACCCATGCCGAAGGAAGAATTTGAGGCGATGCTGGGCAGGACGGATCACCTGGCGATAAATCATAATGAGCAGGGCTATTGAGGCAGGGGCGCCGGTATTCCACAGGCTGTATCATCCCATGACGTCGCGTCCGTTCTTAGCGGACGGACGCTACAGGGAATACAGGCCGTGTGAGCTGCTGCGCCCCTATATTTTATGTTATTGGACCATGGAAGACGAGGTCGCGCCGGATAGGAGCGGGAGCGAAGCGAACGCCCCCGTTCTGGTGATCCCGGATACGTGTGCCGATATTATTATCCGTATCAACCATACGAGACAGGAGATCTCGGGGTACCTGTGCGGGATTCAGGATCAGCCGTTTCTTTCGGTTCCCCGCATCAGCGGAGATGAAGTCAGCTGTTTTGCCGTACGGTTCTATTTTTGGAGTGCCGGACTGTTTTTGAATTTAAACTACAGAGATACGTCGAATGCAACGATCGGACTGGAGGAGCTGGGCCGGGACTGGAGAATGCTGTTCGAACCTTTTTTCTGTCTGAACAGGATAGAGGACCGGATCGCTCTTGTGGAGGAATTTCTGCTGAGAAAGCTGGTATCGATGGAGTGGAAGCCGGATCTGTACAATTCCGTACACCGGATTCTCGCCTCTTCGGGACGGATCTCCGTGAAAGAGATCTGCGAGTACAGCTGTGTCAGCCAGAGACAGATGGAGAGACTGTTTCTAAAAGAGGTAGGACTGCCGATCAAACGGATTGCCGGCATGGTGCGCTATCAGAACGTGTGGAGAGAGATGGTTTCCAGTAAAGAATTCAATATCCAGGACGCGGTTTACCGGTATGGTTACACCGATCAGGCTCATCTTTTGAAGGAATTCCGGCGCTTTCACGGGACGGCGCCCGAGGAGGCGAGGCGAATCGCGTGGCAGAACCGGTAGCGTGTCGTTTTTTTACAATACATTTTCGTCATTCCCTGGTATAGTATCGGTTACAACACGGAAGGAGAGAAAGAACATGAAAGTACTGAACAAAAACGACTATCAGGAGATCCGCACCTGGATTCACCGCAATGCAAGACAACTGGAGCTGTCCGTCTGGAATTATTTCTTCGAGAATGGGAGCCGGGAGGCTGTGATCGATGCGCTGTCATATTATCAGAATGAGGACGGAGGCTTTGGACATGCAGTGGAGCCGGATGGCTGGAACCCGGAATCATCTCCTTACGCCACGCTGGTGGTTACGGGAATCTTAAGACGAACGGGAGCCGCAGATGCTATGGGAGCCGGCCATCCCATGATGGAGGGCGTTTTCTGCTATCTGGAAAGCGGTGCCGGCCGCGATGAAAACGGCTGGCTGTTCTCTGTTCCATCCAACGACGACTGGCCCCGCGCTCCCTGGTGGAGCTATAACGAGGCAGAGAATCAGCTTCAGAGTATGGGGATCACTGCGGGGCTGTGTGCATTTATCCTTCATTACGGAAAACCGGAGACTGCGGTTTATCAGACTGCCCTTGAATATACGGCAGGAATCCTTGGGAAAGCAGCGGCTGCGGAAGATTTCGGAGAGATGGGAGCCGGCGGAGTCTGCATGCTGCTGGGAGAAGTTATGATGAGCGGCTTAAACGCTTCTTTCCCCTGTGAAGGACTGATGGGGAAAATGGCGGAGGTCGTAAACCGTTCCATTGAGCGCGACACGGAAAAATGGGCGGGCTACGCCCCGCGTCCGTCGGAGTTTATCTGGGCCCCGGACAGCCCGTTTTACAAAGGAAATGAAGAGATCGTGGAGAAGGAACTGGAGTACCTCATCGATACGCGAAAGCCGGGCGGCGTATGGGATATCACTTGGACCTGGTTCGCATTGGGAGAAAAGTACCCGAAGGAGTTTGCTGTCAGTGAGAACTGGTGGAAGGCGTCCAAGGCCATTGAGAAGCTGGAATTTTTAAGGAGCTTTGGCAGAGTAAAAACAGAAGAGTAAGCGGTATCGCATCGGATACCCGATTACACGACCACGGCCGTGTTCCTGACAGAGAGGGAGCACGGCCGTATTATTTTGCGTTACAGTTCCCGGTCCCACCGTCTTCTGCTTCCCGGTCTGCCCCGGCTGGCTCATGCAGCCTTTCCTGTGACTTTGCAGGGTATTAGCGGTTCTTAACGCGCAGAATTTTTCGTTCAGGGGAAATGCCCACTTGTTTGAGCGCAGCGAGTTTGGGCATTTTCACTGGTTTTTAGAAAAATCCTGCACGTTTAGAACCGCTTATGCCCGAAACCGGAACTGGAAAGGCTGCATGAGCCAGCCGGGGCAGACCGGGAAGCAGAAGACGGTGGGACCGGGAACTGTAACTATTTTGCCGCAATGACTAAGAATGCATTGAGTTTTAAGCGTGGATTCAGTATAATATGAAATAGTGAACAGAAAAACTGTGCGGGTATGCAGACAGGGAAAGCGGGTAAATGCGGCGTGGGAGCAGAGACAGGGAAAGAACGGGAAGCGCGTATGAAAGAGGCGGAGCGTCTGGCTGGTTATATCATGCATAAGCATTACTGTGAGCATGATGTAGAGGCGGTTACGGCTCTTTTTTCAACAGAGTTTTCATGGTTTGGAGCAGGGGAAGAGGAATACGTCACGGGCAGAGACGCCTGTGTGGAGCAGTTTTTGAAATACAGGGGAGCCATTCCGAAGTGCAACATCGAGGATGAGGAGTATGAGGTCATCTGTCCGGCGGAAGGCCTTTACATAGTGTCGGGCCGGATGTGGATCGCTACAGATCCCAGCGCCGAGATGTATTTAAAGGTGCATCAGCGGGTGACCTTTGTGTTCCAGGAGACGGAGGAAGGGCTTAAGTGCAATCATATCCACTGCTCCAATCCGTATCAGGAGATGATGACCGGAGAGTATTTTCCGGAAAAAATAGGCCGGCAGTCCTACGACTATGTGCAGGAGCGGGTCTCGGCGCTGGAGGAAGAGCTGAGACAGCAGAACCGGCAGATGGAGGTTATCATGTCCTCCATCGCGGGCGGCTTAAAGATCAGCAACGACGACGACACCTATTCCTTTGCCTTTGTCAGCAGGGAGGCGGCGGCCCTCTTTGGGTATACGGTGGAAGAGTTTATGGAGGCTACCGGGGGCAATGCGGTGGGGAACGTCTATCCGCCGGATCTGCCGAAGGCACTCTCAGACTGCGCGGAGGCGTTTCGGGATGGCGGTCTTACCTATTCCACCCGGTACCGGGTGCGCTGCAGGGATGGAAGCCTGAAGTGGGTGATCGACAGCGGAAAGAAGTGCCAGGATACGTCAGACAGATGGATGGTCAACAGCCTTTATCTGGACATTACGCGTTCGGAGGAGGATGCCGAGCGGATTAGGGAGCAGGCACAGCTGCTCTCCAGTATTTATGACACGGTTCCCTGTGGAATCATCCGTTTTATACGGAAGCATGACGGCGGTTACCGCCTTGTCTCTTTAAATAAAGCGGTTTTATCGCTGATGGGATACGGGACGATGGAGGAAGGACTTGAGGACTGGCGGGATGGTGCGCTTGGCGCGGTTCTGGAGGAGGACCGCCATCTTCTGCGTGCTGCATATGACAGTCTTAAGCAGGTTGGAGACCGGAGAGACAGCGAATACCGTGTAGGCTGGAAGGACGGTTCTGTCCGCTGGATGGAAGGAACCAGCATGATCGTTGGCTTCACTGCCGCCGGGGAGGCCATTCTCCAGCGCACGGTGGTGGACATTACCCAGAGGAAGGCTTTAAAAGAGCGGCTGGACCGGGAACAGGAGATGTATCGGGTGTCCATGGAAGCGAGTTCTGCAGTCATGTTTGAGTATCTGATGGATTCGGATACCTTTATCAGCTATGAACCCAGGGCAGGACAGGGAATTCTGCGTAACGAACTGAAAAACTACTCAAAGATTCTTCTTGACCAGCAGATCGTACATCCGGATGATGTCCCGACCGTTCTGGATAATATCTGCCGCGGCCGTTCCGAGGTGTTCGAGGTGCGCTGTTCCACTCCGGATGGAGTGGGGGGACAGTATACCTGGTTCCGGGCAGACAGCAGGCTGATGGAGGAGAACGGCAGGCCGTACCGGGTGGTCGGCGCGCTCCACAACATCCATAAGATGAAAGCAAAGCTGTCGGAGAACAGTGAGCGCCTGTATATGAGCCAGTCAGCATTTCAGGCGATCGGCGGCGTGTATGTCAGCATTTATTACGTGGATTTAGAGACAGACAGCTACTACGGGGTACGTCTTCCGGAAGCGGGCAGGGGAGCGCCTCCGCCCAGGAACGGCGGCTATACCGGCGGCCTGAGGGGCTATATCCTGGATTCCGTGAGGCCGGAGGATAAACACAGGGTGGCGGAGCTGTGCAGCAGGGAGCAGATCGAACGGGTACTATCGGAGCAGAACGTTCATATTGAGACGGAATTCCGCCATAACCGGTCTGCGGAGTGGCTGAGGCTGGAGATTCATCAGGTGGCGGTAAAGGACGGAAAGCCCAGGACGGTAATTCTGGCGATCCGTGATATCAATAAAGAGAAGCAGAGAGAACTGGAATACTACGAAGAGGAAAAGAGGGCAAAGCAGGCGCTGGAAGAAGCCTATGAGTCCGTGAACCAGGCCAATCAGGCGAAATCTGAGTTCCTGTCCCGGATGAGCCACGATATCCGGACCCCTATGAACGCCATTCTGGGTATGACCGTGATCGCGGAGAGCAGTCTGCAGAACACGGAGAAGGTGAAGGACTGCCTCTCCAAGATCAGCCTTTCAGGAGCCCATCTTCTGGAATTGATCAACGAGGTCCTGGATATGTCGAAAATCGAATCCGGCAGGATGAGCCTCAGCGAAGAAGTGATTCACTTAGATAAACTGGTCGGTGAGGTGGCCCAGATCATACGTCCGGAGGCCGAAAACCGAAAGCAGAAGTACGAAGCGCAGATCCGGGGGCTGAAGCATGGAACGGTCTGCGGGGATGCGGTGCGGATTAAGCAGATCTTGATCAATCTGCTGTCCAATGCTGTCAAATACACGCCTGTAGGCGGCCGGATCGGCCTGAGCCTGGACGAAAATCTGTCCGGCGAGAACGGTGTGGGCTGTTTTGAATTTACCGTGGAAGATAACGGAATCGGAATGGCGCCGGAATTTATAGACAGGCTGTTTATGCCCTTTGAGCGGGCTGAAGATCCGAGAGTCTCCCGGATCCAGGGAACCGGGCTGGGACTGGCCATCACAAAGAATCTCGTCTCCATGATGAACGGTACCATACAGGTGGAGAGCCGGATGGACGTCGGAACGAAGTTTGTCGTCACCATTTATTTAAAGCTGGCGGGAGACGGCGAGACATTCCGCACGGAGCCGCCCGCAGAGGCTTTCCCGGTAAAGAAGCAGTTTAAGCCGGGGCTTCGCGTGCTGCTTGCGGAGGACAACGAGCTTAACCGGGAAATCGTGGAAGAACTGCTGGCGTTGTCCGGGATCACGGTGGAAAGTGCCTCCAACGGACAGGAGGCAGTAGATTTATTCTGCGCGTCGCCTCCCGGCACGTACGGCCTGATTCTGATGGATATCCAGATGCCGGTTCTGAGTGGATACGGCGCCGCCAGGGCGATCCGCAGACTGGGCCGGACCGGCGAGAGACCCGACGCGGCGGAGATCCCCATTATCGCGCTTACGGCAAATGCATTTGCCGATGATGCATACCAGGCGCGGATTGCGGGAATGAATGAACATGTAGCGAAGCCGCTGGAGATTAACCGGCTTCTTGAAATTATGAGCCGCTGGGTAAAGTGAGCGGCAGACATACTGTGAAATCGGAGGGAAAAGATGACATATTATATGGTGGAAGGAATCATACTGGACGCCGGTAAGATGGATGATACGATTATGAAGGAGCACATGGCCTATACCCAGAAGGCCATGGACAGCGGCATGATATTCTTATCAGGGCTTAAGACAGACATGAGCGGCGGTGTATTTCTCATGAAAGCGGAGAAACCGGAGGAGATAGAGTCATATCTGGCCAGGGAACCTTTTAAAATGAATGGAATACAGGATTACAGATGGGCGGAGTTTGACATTCATTTTATCAATCCGCAGCCGGATCAATGGTTCGAAAAGTAATATACTGCCGGTAATCAGACAGGAGGTTGAAACATGAAAAAAGCCATCACGTTCAGACTGTGCGTCGTGATCATCACCGCCATGGTAATGACGGCTCTTCTCGGATACTATCTGCAGACGAAGTCGGCAAAAGAGGCGATGAGAACGAATTCAGAGATCCGGTTTAACCAGGTTTCGGAGGTTCTTAAGAGAAACGACACCGAGATCGCAGAGCTGCGGGAGAATCTGAAGGAGGATTATTTCATCCGGGCAAAAGCGGCGGCATATATCGTACAGAACCAGCCGGACGTGGTGGCAGACTTAGAGGAAATGCGAAAGATCGCCTCGCTGCTCCAGGTTGACGAACTTCATCTGTTTGACATGGAGGGCCGCCTTTATGCCGGATCCGAGCCGAAGTACTACGATTATACATTTCATTCGGGGGAACAGATGCAGTTCTTTCTTCCGATGCTTGACGACTATAACCTTCAGCTCTGCCAGGACGTGACGCCCAACACCGCAGAAGACAAGATGATGCAGTACGTGGCGGTATGGAGGGAGGATCATGGTGGAATCGTCCAGATCGGCATGGAGCCGGCCCGTCTGATGGCCGCCATGGAAAAGAATGAGCTCTCTTACGTATTTTCTATGATGACGACCGAGAGAGGCGTCACTATTTTCGCGGCTGATCAGGACACAAGGACGATTATCGGAGCTACGGGAGAGATTCCGGTGGGGACTCCGCTGGCGTCCCTCGGACTCTGTCTGCCTGAAGACATCGGAGAAGGCACCCTCTACAGCAGGGAAATGGTTCTTGACGGGCAGAAGAATTACTGCATGATGGAGATGACGGACGGTATTTTGGTGGGCGTCAGCGCTACATACGAGAAACTCTACGAAAACGTTCCGGGCAATATGATGCTGATCATTTTCAGCCTCTGCGTGCTCTCCTTTGTCACCGTGTTCCTGATCATTAAGATGCTGGATACCTTTATTTTAAACGATATTTACGGGACGATAGACGGAACGCAGAAGATTGCCGCCGGTAATCTCGACTACAGGCTGGAGATTGATCACACGCCGGAATTCAAGGAGCTGAGCGCCAATATTAACCGCATGGTCGGCAGCCTTCTGGAGGCGACCGGAAAGCTGTCCCTGGTCTTCCAGAACGTCGATATTCCGATTGCAGTTTACGAGTACAATCAGGATATGAAGCGTGTGCTGGCGACGAAAAAGCTGGGAGAGATTCTGATGATACCAGAGGAGGAGCTTTCTGCCATCCTTGCGGACAGGGCGCTTTTCGTGGAAAAGATTAAGGAAATCCGTTCCGAGCCTCTGAAGGAAGAGAAGGAAATCTGCTGCCTGAACGGAGAGGAGCGCCGTTACGTGAGGATCAAGACGTATGAAGGGGAGGGGAAGACGCTGGGTATCGTCATTGACGTAACGGAGGCGATCGTGGAAAAACAGCAGATCGAACAGGAACGCGATATCGATCTGCTTACCGGCCTCCTGACGCGGCGTGCATTTTTCCGCACGGCAGACCAGCTGTTTGCAGATCCGGACCGGATGAAGACGGCAATGCTTCTGATGATGGATTTAGATAATCTGAAGCATGTCAACGATTCCTGGGGCCACGAATACGGCGATAAGCTTCTGAAGACCGCTGCTGATCTATTCGCCGGTCTCAAGGCTCCCGAGAAGCTGGCGGCGCGGCTCAGCGGAGATGAGTTTGTTCTGCTGATCTATGGTGCGGAGGAGAAAGAGGAGCTGTACGCGTGCATGGAACGGCTGGAACAGAGTATAAGGGAGGCCAGAATTACGCTGCCCGCCGGCGAGGAGGCCGAGGTGAGCGTATCAGGCGGTTATCTGATCTATCCCGAGGTCTGTGCTGACTGTACCGAGCTGCTTCATCTGGCGGACCAGGCGATGTACCGGGTGAAGAAGAGCGGAAAGGGACGGTTTGAGAAGTATGACTGTCCCCAGAAATAAAAATCAGGAGGCAATAATATGGCAATGTATGAAATCTATTTCAGTCCTACCGGAGGGACGAAGAAGGTCACAGAGATCATTGGAAGCGCGTGGGCGTGTGAAGCAGAGAGGGTTGATCTGATGAATCCGGCACTGCAGCCGGAACAATACGTCTTTTCGGCGGATGACATATGCATCGTGGCAGTCCCGTCGTTTGGCGGCAGAGTGCCGGTAACGGCAGTGGAACGTCTGAAAAAGATGGCAGGCAACGGAGCGAGAGCGGTTCTGGTGGCCGTTTATGGAAACAGGGAATTCGAAGATACGCTGACGGAATTAAAAGACGTGCTGTCGGAGGCTGGTTTTCGCTGTTCGGCAGCCGCTGCGGCTGTGGCAGAGCATTCGATCATTCGTAAGTTCGGCGCCGGAAGGCCGGATAAGGAAGACTGCCGGGAACTGAAAGAGTTTTCGGAACGGATCAAACGTCATCTGGAGGAAAACGGAGACGGCGAGGTATCAGTGCCTGGCGGCCATCCGTACAGAGAATATCACGGCGTTCCGATGAAACCAAAGGCGGACAAGGACTGCATCAAATGCGGAAAGTGCGCCGCAGAATGTCCGGTTCAGGCGATCCCGAAGGATAATCCGTCATCTTTGGACAAGGAACGCTGCATCTCCTGTATGCACTGTATTGCCATATGTCCGGAGCAGGCGCGCCGCAATGATAAGGTAGTGCTGTTTGCTGCGGAGCAAAAGATGAAAAAGGCCTGCAGCGGCCGCAAAGCGAACACCCTGTATCTGTAAAAATGATTTCCAGTCTTTTCCTGACAATTTCCAGCCATCCTGTGTTATTATACTTTTGTAACAGAAATGTAATAATTATGTAACAATATCAGGAGGTATTAAACATGAAGAGACTAACCGCATACGCACTGACCGCAGCAGCGGCACTGGCAACGGCCGGCACCATTCCGTCGACGGCAAATGCAGCCGTTAATACATATAATTTTTCCGCAGGCGGCGGAAGAGTTATCATGGTGACCGGGAATAACCGGATGGATTTCAATAATATCTTAAACCAGATTCCCGGAGTAAACTTCTCCCCGGACTGCCAGCCTGTATTCCCGAATTACCCGGGCGATATGCTGCCGGACAACAGCCTGCCGATGCCGGAGCTGCCGTCACCGGATTACCCCATGCCGGATTACCCGGATAACAGCCTTCCGACACCGGAGCTTCCGGACAACAGCCTGCCAACACCGGAACTGCCGTCACCGGAGCTGCCGGACAACAGTCTGCCAACACCGGATCAGCCGTCCGATGAAAATCAGGATGAGGCTGTGGGCGCAGTACTGAAGCTTGTTAATGAAGAACGTGCCAAAGCTGGCCTTCCGGCGCTGACCCTTCATGCAGGCGCGACCCGTGCGGCACAGCAGAGAGCAGGAGAGATCGAGACCTCTTTTTCTCATACAAGACCGGACGGAAGCAACTTTACCACAGCACTGACCGCAGCTGGTGTGAGCTATAGAGCAGCCGGCGAGAATATTGCCTACGGCCAGAAATCAGCGAAGCAGGTTATGCAGGACTGGATGAACAGCGCAGGCCACAGAGCTAATATTATGAATGCGAATTACAGCTCAATCGGAATCGGCCATTATAAGAACGCGGCCGGCGTTGATTACTGGACCCAGCTTTTTATCAACTAAAGATTACTGAGGATATTTCGGATACATAAAGGGATGAATAAAAGTATTTCATAAAAAGCGGAAGATTTTACACTCTACAGCGTAAAATCTTCCGCTTTTTCCTTCCATACCGTTGTATCAAAGCCCTGCGCCCGCCTGAAAATGGTATTTCACAATCCCAAGATCCAGATTGCGGTACTTGCCTTCCTTTGCCTCATATTTCACATCATCCCCGTCTAGCACAATCAGAAAGTTCTGCTTATTCATGGCGGTTGGTGCGAGGAGGGCGGCTTCCATGCCTTTTCGGAACCATTCCGGCATCTCTCTGTCAACTTTGCAAAGCTGCGGCATTGGTTTTGATTTGTGAGGGACGCCCTGGGTGTCTCCGTATCCAAGCGCCAGCACGCATACAAGCTGCTGATTCTGCTTGACGACTGCCTTGCACAGCTTTTTCTTATAGGTGACTGCCACCCAGCAGGTATTAAGACCCAGCTGCTGCGCCCGCAGTGCGATCCGTTCTCCGTAGTATCCCAGCTTTTCTTCCAGATCATGGCCGGAAGGACCTATGAGTGCAATGTAATTTGAGACACCGCGGAAGCCTCCGTAATGAGCCATCAGTCCCTTGAAGACGCTGCTGTCATTTGTGATCAGCTGTATGGAAAGATCGCCTTCGCGGTTGCATTTCTCAATTTCTTCCTTCAGTGTCAGAACCGTGGCAGCGTCTATTTCCCTTGCCTGATAGCTTCTGACCGAGTGCCGGTTTTTTATCGCTTCCTGGATAGTCATGTTTTGTCTCCTTTTTCATTATGATAAAATTATTTTTTCGTACAGAAGCTTTTTGGTGAGAGCGCCCCAGTCTCCGTTATAGTGAAATCCCTTCATATTCGCCATGGCGGCCAGTCCGTGCGCGGTGGCCCACATAACGATTAAATTGTCCCTGTGCTTTTCTTTTTCCACATGATTATATTCCATGCACAGCAGCCCTATTTCCTTGAAAAGGTGAAATGGTTCAAAGTCTCCGTCAAAGGTATCCTCTGTCAAATCAATCCTGTAATCTCCGCTGTCATAGATGAAGGTAAAATAGTGGGGATTGTCCGCAAAGAATTCTACATAAGCGATTCCCATATTGATGGCAGCGCCCGCGGGATCATCCTTATCCGTGCCCGCGATCAGCGCATCACAGAATTTCCTTGTGACATAGTTTTTCATCTCGCGCATCAGGTCATCGACATCATCATAGTGGTTATAGCAGGCAGTGGGAGAGACCCCCAGCCTTTTAGCCAGCTTCCGCAGCGAGAAATTCCCCTTTCCTTCCTCGTGAATCAGCGCCAGCCCTTCTTCGATCAGCTCAGTCTGCAGATTTCCGTGATGGTATGGTTTTTCTTTCATAATTCGGCCTTTCTGAAGTGTTCTACTCTTATTTCAACCCATGTTTTCTTAAATAAATGAATTTTACAAACGATATTAACACATGATAACATTATGTTTACACCTGTTAATATTATGCTACCATATATGTTAACACATGTCAACATTAAACGCCCTCCTATCCTGAATTCCTGACGATAAAACAGGCTGGGAAATTATATTCCCAGCCTGTCTTCAGCCTCTTTTTTCGAGAAAAATACCGTCTTCCCGATTTGTCCGGAAGCAATCACATACGGTCCCTCGCATGCTCCATAACTGTCAATGCTGAATGTGAATCCCCCATTTTCCGGTATCACATCGATCACCCGTCCAGAGTGAACCGCATCCTCGTCCAGGTAAAAGACCACAGTTCCTTCTTCGATCATATGAGTCCTCCTCACCATCGAAAGTGGTTGAAAGCCAACCGCAATTCGATTAAAATGAAATATATAAATAGAGTAGTTGCAACTGTAATTGTACATGTTACAGTTATGGCTGTCAAGCCCAAATTGTGAACCACCACAGCATCTGTTGTAAATGAGGTTACTGTTCAGAGGCTAACTTGTAAAGAAAGAACTCATGGTGTAGACTGGAAGCAGTCGAAGCCATGAGTTCTTTCTTCTATCCGAATACTGCGGATACT
>NZ_QJKD01000017.1 GCF_003201875.1 Hungatella effluvii | reverse complement strand
TGTTCCACTAATAATTCATTCAATGTTCCAAGCTTGCGGATGGTTCTGGACGTAGATTTTCCGTTGCCATCTATAAAGGACTGCTTGATGTAAAACGATTCAGCATTCTTTGATTTTGATGTATTTACCTTCATAAGTTATTACCTCCCTCCCCCTATTATACCACAAAAAAGCTAAAAAGCCTATATATGAAAACATAAAATTTGACAAAAAAATATAAGCCAGTAGCGGCTTAGCGGTGTTTTTTTTAGATTGGGGGTGTCAAACTCCCGCAAACTATGATCCCGATATCATTCCGCTGCTTGACGCCCCCGCGGGAATGGCATTTTTCCGCGGTGACGATGGGAAATTCTATGTGGATGCGGGTGCGAATGGAGGAAATTGAGAATAGAGAGATGACCAGTTCTTTTTGGCACCCGACTAACAGGGGTTGACAAATGCTGAAAAAACCTCTATGATATCACCATAAAGAAAAAGGTAATGAAGAAGAGGAGTACGTTCATAACCCTGACAGAGAAAACCATTCACCGGCTGAAAGATGGTTAAGGAAGTGTGTGCGGAAGGTAGCTTTGGAACCGGAGTGCTGAAATGCAGTAGTGATCAGTAGGCGCTCACGCGTGGTTTGCGTTAAAGACCGTGAGAGCTGTGGTGCAGTCTGCCGCAGGAAAAAAGGTGGTACCGCGGATTGTTCGCCCTTTGCATGGAATACATGCAGAGGGCTTTTTTAATTTCACAGGAAAATTCGTTCTATGAATAAAAACCCTCCGGGAGGAGGTTCTCCGCGCTAAAACAGATAAGTAAATGGAAAGGAGAATCGCCGTGGAACCTTTGTTTATCAATACATACCAGATGACACCCGAGCTGCTGCAGGAGTATACGAACTGTATGACAGCCCCGAGGCGAAAGGTTCTGCTTGTACTCGGAATCCTGTGTTTCATCTGGGGAATCCTGTTTACCTCTCATGCAGCACTGAGAGTTCTGCTGCCTGTTCTGGGAGTAACAGCGATCCTTTGCAGCGTGTTTTACAGTGCCTGGCTTGCGAAGAAGAATTACAGGAGATATGAAATGAGCCACGCCGGACTGGATAAAATAATATCGTTTTATCCGGACAGAATGGAATGTGTGAATGACGGCGGGGAGGCAAAGACCTTTTACTATAGGCACATAACCAGAGAGAAGGAGTCTGGCAGCCTGTATTCCATTGTCATAAAAAATAAAACCGGTATTATTGTAAAGAAGGATTCCTTTCAAAAAGGGACCTTCGAAGAATTCCGGGAGTTTATGAAGCAGGGGAGGCATAACCTTCCGGAAAGATATGAGGCCTCGGGCAGAAACGACGTCCCTTCATTTGAAAATTCATACCAGGTCACGCCGGAGCTGCTTCAGGAATACACAAAATGCATGACCGCTTCGAGGCGAACCGTCCATATCGTACTTGGAGTCGTGTATCTGGCCTGGGGGCTGTTATTCCCGGTCCATATCGTGCTTAAGCTTCTGCTGGTTGTCCTGGGAGCGTTATTCCTTCTCCTCAGCGTTTTTTACAGCGCCAGGCTGGCAAAAAGGAACTACAAAGTCTATGAACTGAGCCATACCGGAATGGGAAAGACCATATTGTTTTATCCGGACAGAATTGAGTGTGCAAATGACGGTGAAGCGGCGAAAACATATTATTACAGCCAGATTTCCAGGGTGAAAGAGTCAAGCGGCCTGTACGTCATTGTCATAGAAAAAACCATAGGCATTATGGTAAAGAAAGATGCTTTTCAAAAAGGAGATTTTGAAGAGTTTCAAAGCTTCATGAAACAGGGCAGACAGCCTTAGAAAAATAAGAAAGAAAACAGATAAGGAGAATACCATGAAAGAACTAGAAAAAAATTATAATCCTGCCGAAATTGAGGGCAAGATATACCAGAAATGGCTGGACAAGAAGTATTTCCACGCAGAGCCCAATCCGGACAAGAAACCGTTTACCATTGTGATGCCGCCGCCAAATATCACAGGCCAGCTTCATATGGGCCACGCGCTGGACAACACCATGCAGGACATTTTAATCCGCTACAAACGGATGCAGGGATACGAGGCGCTCTGGCAGCCAGGTACGGATCACGCGGCGATCGCCACAGAGGTCAAGGTAATCGAGAGCTTAAAGAAGCAGGGAATCGATAAGGAGGACCTGGGCCGTGACGGATTCCTGGAGAAATGCTGGGACTGGAGAAAGGAATACGGCGGACGCATTATCAACCAGCTTCATAAGATGGGCTCCTCCGCAGACTGGGACAGAGAACGTTTTACCATGGACGAGGGCTGTTCAGAAGCGGTGCAGGAAGTATTTATCCGTCTGTATGAGAAAGGCTATATTTACAAGGGATCCAGAATCATCAACTGGTGCCCGGTATGCCAGACCTCCATATCGGACGCCGAGGTAGAGCATGTGGATCAGGACGGATTTTTCTGGCATATCAACTATCCGGTAGCGGGAGAGGAAGGTTCCTTTGTGGAGATCGCAACCACGAGACCGGAGACGCTTCTCGGTGATACGGCTGTGGCAGTTAATCCGGAGGATGAGCGCTACACCAATCTCGTTGGAAAGATGCTGGAACTACCTCTCACGGGACGCACCATCCCGGTGATTGCCGACTCCTACGTAGACAAAGAATTCGGCACCGGATGTGTAAAGATCACACCGGCCCATGACCCTAACGACTTCGAGGTGGGCAAACGCCACAACCTTCCGGAGCTTACGATTATGAACGACGACGCGACCATCAATCTGCCTGGCAGCAGGTACGATGGGATGGAGCGCTATGAGGCCAGAAAAGCCATCGTAGAGGATCTGAAGAAGCTGGGTCTTCTCGTAAAGGTGGTTCCCCATACCCACGCTGTAGGTACTCACGACCGCTGTAAGACCACGGTAGAGCCGATGGTTAAGCAGCAGTGGTTTGTACGCATGGAAGAGATGGCAAAGCCGGCGATCGAGGCGTTAAAGACTGGAAAACTGAAATTTGTGCCGGAGCGTTTCGATAAGACGTATCTGCACTGGCTGGAGAGCATCCGCGACTGGTGTATTTCCAGACAGCTGTGGTGGGGCCACAGGATTCCGGCCTATTACTGCGACGAATGCGGAGAGATCGTTGTAAGCAAGGAAAGACCGGAGAAGTGCCCGAAATGCGGATGCACCCACCTTACTCAGGATGAAGATACGCTCGACACCTGGTTTTCTTCTGCTCTGTGGCCGTTCTCCACACTCGGATGGCCGAATGAGACAGAGGACTTAAAGTATTTCTACCCGACAGACGTGCTGGTAACCGGTTACGATATTATTTTCTTCTGGGTGATCCGTATGGTGTTCTCGGGTATCGAACAGACCGGAGAGCTGCCGTTCCACACCGTGCTGATCCATGGACTGATCAGAGATTCCGAAGGCCGCAAGATGAGCAAGTCCTTAGGCAACGGTATCGATCCGCTGGAAGTCATCGACAAGTACGGCGCGGACGCCCTGCGTATGACACTCATTACCGGCAATGCCCCTGGAAACGATATGCGTTTCTATTGGGAGAGAGTGGAAGCCAGCCGGAACTTCGCCAACAAGGTATGGAACGCTTCCCGTTTCATGATGATGAATATTGAGAAGGCGCCTGACAGTCAGGCGGAGCTGTCTGATCTGACCATGGCGGATAAATGGATCCTTTCCAAGGCCAACACCCTGGCCCGCGAGGTGACGGATAATTTAGACAAGTATGAACTGGGAATCGCCCTCCAGAAGGTTTACGACTTTATCTGGGAGGAATTCTGCGACTGGTATATCGAGATGGTAAAGCCGAGACTCTGGAACGAAGAGGATACCACAAAGGCAGCGGCCATCTGGACCTTAAAGACCGTGCTGATCAATTCCCTGAAGCTGCTTCATCCGTATATGCCGTTCCTCACCGAGGAAATCTTCTGCAATCTTCAGGACGAGGAAGAGTCAATCATGGTATCCGCATGGCCGGAATATAAGGAGGAATGGAACTTTGCCGAGGAAGAGCATGCGGTAGAGACCATCAAGGAAGCGGTAAGAGGCATCCGGAATGTCCGGACTTCCATGAACGTTCCGCCGAGCAAGAAGGCAAAGGTATACGTTGTATCAGAGAACAGCGAAATCCTGGATATCTTTGAGCACAGCCGCGTATTCTTCGCCATGCTGGGCTATGCCAGCGAAATCGTGCTAAAGAAGGATAAGGAAGGAATCGGCGAAGACGCCGTGTCCGCTGTGATCCATCAGGCAGTCATCTATATGCCGTTTGCCGAGCTGGTTGACATCGAGAAGGAAAAAGAACGGTTAAAGAAGGAAGAGGAGCGGTTATCCAAGGAATTGGCCCGCGTAAAGGGAATGCTTAGCAATGAGAAATTCGTAAGCAAGGCGCCGGCAGCCAAACTGGAGGAAGAAAAGGCGAAACTGGAAAAATATACACAGATGATGGATCAGGTGAAGGAGCGTATCGCTCAGTTAGGCGAATAAGAGCACGCAGCCTGTCCTGTTTATCAATCTCTATAAGAAAAGAGTCGAACCTGGTGGTAAAAATCTGCCTGGTTCGACTCTTTTTTTTCGTGTAATAGGAAAGTTCTCCTATACAAAAAGCCCTCCGGGCAGGAGGCACACTCCGCGCTAAGGAAGTATGGCCGCTGAAGCAGCCGCACTCCGGAGGATCCTGTATTTTGAGCGTGTAAAAGGCTGGTGCAAACAGATGTTTGACCATAAAATGTCGAATCATGATGAAAATACCGGGAAAAAGGCGATGAAAAACAGGAATCAGGGCCGCCGTTTTGACAAAATCTGAAGGTCTCTCTGACTATAATGTTCATACAGGGCAGGAGGTGAGAAAACTTTTAGTGACGGTTGACTTATACATAGATGTATTTTTTGTCATAAACATGATCCTGGATTATCTTGTGCTTTCCATAACCGGAAAGGTGATGAGATACCGGGCGGGCAGATACAGAATCGTGCTGGGCGCTGCTTTGGGAGCTGCCTGGGCCGTCCTGTGCGCGGCATTTCCGTCCATTCCCCCCGCAGTCTCTTTTTTTATGACCTACGCCGTGGTCAGCTGCCTGATGGTGGTGACTGCATTCGGCGTCAGAAAGAAGCGGGAGATTGGCAAGGCTGTAGCCTGCCTCTATCTGGTGACCGTCATGATGGCCGGAGCCATGCAGGCTCTCTACCAGCATACGATGGCCGGTTATTATATAGAACAGATCCTTCGCGGAAATAACCGTGCGGCCATGCCGTTTTGCCGGCTGCTGCTGCTGGCTGCCGGCGCTTACTTCGGAATGAGGTGTATTCTGGGCTTCGTTCTGGAGGCCAGAAAGAGCCGGAACCATTTCTACGAGGTGACAATGCATTACAGAGGGCGGAAGAAGACGGTGACAGCGCTTCTCGATACCGGTAACCGGCTGTATGAGCCAGTGACGCACCGGCCGGTTCATGTGGTGACCTACGAGGCGCTTAAGGAACTGTGCGAGAGCGTGTCCTCTGTCATATACATTCCGTTTGGGAGTGTGGGAAAGAAGGAAGGCGTGATGCCCGGGATTTTCCTGGATGAAATGGAAATACGCCAGGGCAGTGACGTGAAAATTATAGAAAAGCCTCTGGTGGCTGTCTGCCGCCGTCCCCTGTCTGTAGATGGGGAATACCAGATGCTTCTGCATGAAGATTAGTTTCAGATGAAAAGGAGAGATTACCGATATGATATTAAAAGTTTCCGTACCAAACCGTTTCCAGTTTAAAGCCGTACCAACGTTTAAGACGCTGATGATGCCGAAGCAGGGAGAGATTCATTACATTGGCGGCGCCGATATTCTTCCGGCCCCACTGGATAATGAGTCCGAGGCGAGAGTGATTGCCATGCTGGGAGGCGAAGACGACCAGAGCGCAAAGTCGGAGCTGATCGAGCATAATCTCCGCCTTGTCGTCTACATAGCCAAGAAATTTGATAATACCAGTGTCGGCGTAGAGGACTTAATCTCCATCGGAACCATCGGCCTGATCAAGGCGATCAACACCTTTAACCCTGAGAAGAACATCAAACTGGCCACCTACGCGTCGCGCTGTATTGAGAACGAGATTCTCATGTATCTGCGGCGCAACAATAAGACGAAGATGGAGGTCTCCATCGATGAGCCGTTAAATGTGGACTGGGATGGAAATGAACTTTTGCTGTCCGATATTCTGGGAACAGACGAGGACGTGATATACAAGGATTTAGAGACAGAAGTGGAACGCAATCTCTTAAATTCCGCCATCAGCCGGCTGAGTCCAAGGGAGAGAAAGATCGTGGAGCTCCGCTTTGGCCTGTCCGACGAGGAGGGAGAGGAAATGACCCAGAAAGAGGTGGCCGATTTGCTCGGAATCTCCCAGTCCTATATTTCCCGTCTGGAAAAGAAGATTATGAAGAGGCTGAAAAAAGAAATCGTACGTTTTGAGTAGCGGCAGAAATGTAATATTTATGCGTTTTTTCTTTAAAAATAATTTAATGTATAGTATAATAATAAAATGTGGCACGTCGGAAAGGTATAAGGCTTTCCGGGTGCCATTTTTTACTTTACTTGAATAAATAAGATTATTTTTCGCAACTTTTTTAGAACAGGAAACGTCTAACAGACAGAAGAGGAGAGAGGAGGAAGAATATTTGAAGAAGAATTTGGATGCTGAAGCTGAGAAAATACTCCTGACCAATTATGAAAAGTATTATCGTCTCGCCTACAGCTATGTGAATAACGAACAGGATGCGCTGGACATTGTCCAGGAAAGTGCTTATAAGGTGATGAAAGATATTAGTAAGGTGCGGGAGCCGGATTATTTATCTACCTGGATCTACCGCGTGGTGATGAACACGGCCGTCGATTTTCTGAGGAAGAGACAGAAGGAGAGCATCGGCCTGGAGGGGGTGGAGATCCCCCACGAGGATGTCTATCATGAGGATGATCCGATGGAGCTTCTCAAGTCACTGGATGAAAAAGACCGTACCATCGTGGTGTTAAAGGTTATAGAGGAACTGAAGCTGGAAGAGATCGCCGTGGTGCTGGATTTGAATGTCAATACGGTAAAAGCAAGACTGTACCGGGCACTAAAAAAACTCAGAATCGAACTGGAGCCGGAAATGTCACCGTTTACTTCGTGACCGGCAACACGCTTCGCGATGCTCAGTAAGGTCCAAAATGTCACAGAAAGGGGACACATTATGGAAAACGACAGCAGAAACAAATTGGAGAAGTTAAAAGAAGAATATCATAACATTCCGGTGCCGGCCTCGGCCAGGGAAAACATAATGGCAGGAATTGAAAAGGCAAAAAAAGAAAAGAGGATGAGAATCGTGATACAGTTTACAAAGAAGACAGGATTAACGGCGGCGGCCGCGCTGCTCGCCATCACCGTGATGGCAAACGTAAGCCCTACTACCGCAAACGCCATGGAAAATATTCCTGTGCTCGGAACCATTGCCAAGGTGGTAACCTTCCGCACCTTTGAAGATACAAAAGATAATTATGAGGCGAAGATCGATATTCCCCAGGTATCCATCGGAGATCAGGCGAACACAGAGGTCAACAAGTCCATCGAGGAGTATGCGAACCAGCTGATCGCCGAATATGAGAAGGAAGTGACAGAGGACGTTGCCGGCGAGGGCCACTACTCTGTAACCTCCAACTATCAGGTGGTGACAGACAATGATAAATATCTGTCTCTGCGAATCAACACAACCGTGATTATGGCCAGCGGGGCGGATTATGTGAAGATCTTTACAATAGACAAGGCAACAGGCCAGGTAGTAACCCTGAAGGATTTATTTCGGAATAAAGCGGATTATATTCAGGCTCTCAGCGATAATATAAAAGAGCAGATGAGGGCTCAGATGGCGGCGGACGACTCCAAGATGTATTTCTTTGAATCCGGCGAGGAGGCCGCAGAGGACTTCAATCAGATTACAGGTGACGAGAGCTTCTATTTCAACGAGAATGGAGAACTGGTGCTCGTATTTGACGAGTATACCGTGGCTCCGGGATATATGGGAGTTGTGGAATTTACCATCCCGAAATCGGTAACGGGAGATATTGGCTGATTGGGATATTTTGGAATAAAGAGTCCGGCTGTCCGGATTCTCCCATGAAATCAAAGCAGCAGGCGTCTGGACGAATGAGTCCGGATGCCTGCTTCTGTTTTTTTGTTGCGTCCTGTCTCATACAGTGATATAATTTTTCGACCCCACTCTTTCAATAAAAAATTGCAGGAGATGAAACTTTTCACATCCTGTGTTTGTCAATAAAGTAGACGGGAACAAATACAGCATGCCTGTGAAAGGAGACAGAAAACAAAATATGAAACAGGATCATTACGACATTGTGGTAAATTATATCATTGCAAATCAGAAGAAGTTTTACAGGCTGGCCTATACCTATGTGAGAAACGAGAATGACGCGCTGGATATCGTTCAGAATGCCATCTGCAGCGCATTGGAGCATTATGAGTCGATACGGGAGATCTCGTATATTAAAACCTGGTTTTACAGAGTGCTGGTTCATGAGAGCCTGAACTATGTCAGAAAGAAGAACCGGGAAATTGTGAGTGATGAACTGCTGGGCGAAGAGGCCGCCTATGTGGAGCCGGGCTACGGGGAGACGGAGGGGTTCTTTGAAGAGTTGGACCGTCTTCCGGCCGATACCCAGAATGTGATCAGACTTAGATTTTATGAGGAGATGTCTCTGCAGGAAATTGCAGAGGTTATGGAACTGAGTGTAAACACTGTAAAATCGAAATTGTACAGAGGGCTTAAATCATTAAAGGAGGAGCTGGTGATATGAGCAGATTGAAGGACAGCAAGAACGTATACGACAACATTCCGATCCCGGACCGGTTGGAGGAGACTGTGGCCTCAGCCATTGAGCAGGCCGCCGCGCGGCGAAAAGAAGAAAATGGCGTACCGGACCGGCCGGCAATGGATCGCCGGGACAGGAAAAAATGGAGAAGACGGGGCAGAGTGATCTCCGGCTGTGGTTTGGCTGCTGCGGCTGCACTGACGGTAGTGGTCGCCGTCGGGGTTAATACCAGCCCGACGTTTGCCGAAGAAATACGGGGCATTCCGGTGATTGGAGCTATCGTAAGGCTGTTTACCGCAGAATCGTGGCAGTCCGACACGGATGATGCCGGAATTTCGGTGGAGGTCCCGGGAATTGAGATGATTCGCGGCGAGACGAAAAATCTGGCGGAAGAGATCAACGAGGAAATAAAAGCGAAGTGCGACGCCTACGCGGCAGCGGCCGTAGAACGGGCAAAGGAGTACAAAAAGGCATTCCTGGATACGGGCGGAACGGAAGCGGAGTGGAAAGAGCATGATATCCAGATTCGCGTATGGTATGAACTGAAAAGCCAGAACGATTCCCATCTCTCCTTTACGGTCAGCGGATCCGAAAATTGGGTCTCCGCCTACAGCGAAACGTATTACTACAATATCGACCTGACAAACGGAAGGTATCTGAGCCTGGAGGACCTTTTAGGACCGGATTACATGGAAAAGGCGAATGAGAGCATACGCGCCCAGATCAAAGCGCAGGAAGCGGACTCTGAAGTGAAATTCTTTACAAAGGCTGAAGGCGGCTTTGAAACCGTGACGGCGGATACCCCGTTCTATATCAATGAGAAGGGCAATCCAGTCGTAGTATTTGAAAAGTATGAGATTGCGCCCGGGGCGCTCGGACGTCCGGAGTTTGAGATCGAAAGGCATGCGGAGGAGGAGAAAGCGCCAATGGAAACCGCGGCAAAGGAGAGTATGACAGAAGAACAGGCGGAGTCCGGCGGCCTGGATAATTTCTCCGTGGATCAGAGTGAGGCGGAGGCCTTTGCCGGCAGAATTCAGAAAGCTGTCGCAGAACAGGATCTGGAGGCGCTGGCGGACTGTATCTCCTTCCCTACCTATATAGGTTTTCCAGATGAAGGCGTCGTGGTCAGTACGAGAGAAGAATTTCTCGCTTTCGGAAAAGAGAAGGTTTTTACGGCCGATCTTATATCCTCCATAAAAAATACGGATATTACGGCACTGGAGGCGAGCATGGCAGGGTTTCATATGCAGGAGCAGTCGGAGGAGAAGAAACCTGGCATCACTTTTGGTATTGTGGATGGAAAACTGGCCGTTAATGGAATCAATTACTGATCTGTAAGGCGGGGAAAGGCGGCCTCTCTGAAAAGGATACTGGACAGTCTCCCCGAAGATGCGCTTGACATGAGAGGTCTATCGTGATAGACTTAATGTAAAGGACTACTGCGATAGACCAGAACCATGCGGCAATGATGGATTGGAGGGAGGCATTTACATGGAAGAGAAGAAGGAGATTCGTGAAAAGAATCAGATAGAAGAAAAGAATCAAATAGAAGAAAAGAAACTGTATGAGAGCGAATACCGTTTCATGAACCTGATCTGGGACAACGAGCCGGTGAATTCCACGGAGCTTGTGAGAATCTGCGGAAAAGAGCTGGGATGGAAGAAGTCCACCTGTTATACGGTCTTAAAAAAACTGGCAGGAAGGGGCTTCGTGAAGAATGAACAGGCCATCGTGAGCTCACTGATTCCCAGGGAAGAGGTTTTAAAGTACGAGAGTGAGACGGTAGTGGACAGAAACTTTGACGGTTCTCTGCCCGCCTTTGTGACTGCTTTTCTGAAGGACAGAAAGCTGACAGAGAAGGAAGCGGAGGAAATCAGACAGATGATAGAAAAGGCGGTGAAGTAATGGCTGTAGATCAGATGATGATCACTCTTTTGAACATGAGCATTACCGCAGGCTTTGCCGCCCTTTTGGTGATGGCGCTGCGCCTGCTGTATAAGAGGCTTCCCAAGCAGTTTTCCTGTGTGCTGTGGCTGGTGGTGATCTTTCGCTTTTTATGCCCGTTTTCTCTCCAGTCGGCTTACAGCCTGCTGCCGTTTTATTCAAATCCCCTGGAGGAGCGGCTCATCTATGAAAACACGCCCTCCATTGATTCGGGGGTCTTCTTTATAGACCGTCCCGTGAACCAGGTTCTGGAACAGACCATGACCGTGACCAATCTCTATATGTCGGTCAATCCCATACAGATCCTGCTGTTTGTGATGCTGGTAGTCTGGGAGGCGGGAATGCTGGTCTTCTTTCTTTTCCATTTTGCCGGGTATATCCGCTTGAAATGGAGGCTTGGAACGGCAGTGAAGGTTCAGGAGCCTGATCCGGATCATGAAAATGAAAAAGGCTGGAGACCAGAACACGGGATTTATGAATCCGACCAGATTCCCGGCGCCTTTGTCATGGGAATATTCTGTCCCGTGATCTACCTGCCTTCAAACTTAACGGAGATGGAACGGGAGTGTGTCTTGAGGCATGAACGGATCCATATCCGGCGTCGTGACTATATCGTTAAGCTTCTGGGGCTTTTGATGGTTATCGTGCACTGGTTTAACCCCATCGCCCATATAAGCTTTCATCTGCTTTGCAAGGACATGGAGATGTCCTGTGACGAGGCGGTGGTGAGCGAGCTGGGAGAGGGCGGAAAGAGGCAGTACTCGCTGGCACTCCTGTCTGCTGCGGAGAAAGGCAGCGGAGCGCGCCTGCCCCTGGCCTTTGGAGAGAGCCATACGAAATCGAGAATAAAGAATGTGTTAAACTATAAGAAAGCGGGCTTCTGGATCACGCTCTGCGCCGTGATCGTAACGGCAGCGGCCGTGCTGTGCCTCATGACAGTCAGGGAAAAACCCGTGGATCCGGAGGCGGTTTCCATCATTGGAGGCGGAGACGGTCCTACCAGCATTTTCATTGCAGGTAAGGATGACGGAGAGACGCCGGCCATGCCTGTGGAAATGCCGGATACCTCCTGGCTCTCCGGGCAGGTATTGGAAAAGGGGCTGGAAAGTACCATTACCATAGATTACGCCTCAAAGGATCAGATTATTTTCCATGGAAGCTGCGGCCTGTTCAGTTTTCAGCTTGAAGACGGAAAATGGGTGCCGAACTTAATCATTGGGCCGGATGATACGGGAACCATCGATTTGGAGGCCGTAACCAGCGCGCTTGATGCGGTGAAAAAGGAACCGGAATCGGAAGACAGCGTTCACAGAGAAGATTCTTTCGTGGGTAAGAATCCGGCAGCCGGAAGTTCTTTTATTGATTACGATGTGGAAAAGCTTGCCGACGGAAGCATCGCCGTACTTGGAGGTATGGGGACCTCCTCGAGTAATGGAGGATTGACGGGAAAGCTGGTGGATGTATTTTACGGTTGGTACCATCCGGACGATATGGTGATGCATCAGGCATACTTATTCGCCGGAGACGGTGCAATGGTGGAAAATAACAGCGGAGAGATCGAAGAGCGGCGGTACTTGTTTACGACCGACGGCGCTGATTACTTCCTCAGAACTCCGCAGACAGCTCTTGAATTTGAACTGCAGGATGGAAAAGAGCCGGAAAGTCTTCATTTTCCATATGACCGGCTGGAGCTGGTGAGAAATGCAGGGGGATCTGTCCAGGTTCTGGATCCCATGGTGATCATGGGACAGCCGGAAAGCCAGAAGATGGTTCTGGCAGAAGGAAGGATCTACTATTACGGGGCGGCAAAGGAGGATCGGCTGAGCTTTAAATCTCATTCCCTGATCGGCATCCGCACGGATGGCAGCGACCGCCGGGTAGCCGGGATCGACTATTCGGTGTGCAGGGGGCTGTCCTACGACAACGGCTATCTCTATTATGAAGGCTGGAAAAATGCCATGGAGTTCCCGCGCCCGATTTACCGCATGAAGCCTGATTTCAGTGAGATAACAAAGCTGGGAGATTTTAACGGAAACCTGATATCCGTGGTGGATGGAACCTTCTATCTGTTAAGCGCGGAGAAACCAGCCATTGTGCTGACGCGGGAAGGTCACTTTGATGAGGTTAAGTATTACGATAAGTGCGGATACGACGCGAAGAATTATGAGTGCGTGGCGGCATCTGCGGCTGACGGGAAGCTTGCGATGAAGTTCGTGAATCTGTCGGGGAACCGGGAGTATGTGAATTATGAGATTCCGCTGGCGGCGGGGGACTTGTAGAAGACATTGCAGTGTTAGACCTGTGAATATAGTGATCAGCTTGTAGACGAAACTAAAAATAAAAACTTAAAACAGGAAGGAAATTCAAAATTATTGAATTCCCTTCCTGTTTTAGGTTCATAACGGAAATGCAGTTCAATACTTCTATCTGATTACGTATTTCTCTCTATATTTTACGAAAGGTATCCCTTCATGCTTTTCAATGCGTTTTTTTCCAGACGGCTGACCTGGGCCTGGCTGATATGGATCTCCTCCGCCACCTCAGTCTGGGTCTTTCCTTCAAAGAAGCGCATGTCGATAATGTGGCGTTCCCGTTCGGGAAGGCGTTTCATGGCTTCATTTAAGGAGATGTCCTCCACCCAGTTTTCCTCCAGATTCTTTTTGTCGCTGATCTGGTCCATGACGAAGAGTGGATCGCCGCCGTCGGAATATACAGGCTCGTACAGGCTGACAGGGCTCTGAATGGCATCCAGAGCATAGGTGATGTCCTCCTTGCTGACTCCGATTTCATTGGCGATTTCCATGATGGTAGGCTCTTTTAAGTTTTTCTTCATGAGATTTTCTTTTGCATAGATGGCTTTATAGGCGGTGTCGCGTAAGGAACGGCTGACACGGATCGAATTGTTATCCCGAAGATAGCGGCGTACCTCGCCCAGTATCATGGGAACGGCATACGTTGAAAAGCGTACGTTCTGTGTAATGTCAAAATTGTCAATGGCTTTGATCAGGCCGATGCAGCCAATCTGGAACAAGTCGTCCACATTTTCGTTACTGCCTGAAAAACGCTGTATGACGCTGAGAACCAGTCTTAAGTTACCCTTAATATATTCCTCTCTGGCTTCCATATCGCCATCCAGGATCCTCTTAAATAAGGCTTCTTTTTCTTCGTTGTTTAAAAGGGGCAGCTTTGAAGTGTTAACGCCGCAGATCTCTACTTTGTATACAGGCATGTCTTTCCCTCCGCATCATTCTTTTTAGTCATAAAGGAATGATGTACTTATTCGGAGGCTTTTATACGATGCCAGATTTAAATTTTATTTCCATTTTCTGGCGGCGGTCCGCAAAGTGCCTGTTTATCGCATTGGCTCATGCATCAGGTGCGCAGATGAGCCAATGAACGTTTGCGGTCCGCCGCGTGAGCTGCGGATTTTATTTGTTTTTTTCGTAAAGAATGAGGAGACCTTTTAATAAAAGCGCCTCATCGTAATTGATTTTATGACGGCAGAGAGGGAGGACGGAAGGGGCAAGACCGCCTGTGGCTACGAGGCTTGCGGCCTGTCCCAGCTCTTCTTGCATGCGGTCGATGATGCCGTCAATCATGGCGGCATTGCCATAGAGAATACCGTTTTTCATGCAGTCGATGGTATTCTTGCCGATGACCCGGGCCGGTCTGTTTAAACCGATGTAGGGAAGCTGAGCCGCACGGCTGCTCAAAGAATCCAGAGAAACCCGTAGACCCGGGAAAATGATGCCGCCCGTATAGTTGCCCGCCCTGTCAATGACGGACATGGTGGTGGCGGTTCCCATGTCGATGATGATGATGGGAGACGGGTAATCCTTAAGCGCAGCCACGGCGTCTACAATTAAGTCGCTTCCCACGGTCTTCGGATTATCCATGATGATATTAAGTCCCGTTTTCATGCCGGAGCCAACCAGCATAGGCGTCTTTCCGGTGATTTTCTTAACTGCAGAGAGCACCACGTCCGTCAGCGGCGGAACGACGGAAGAGACCACGGCCCCTTCAATCGAGGAAAGCGGCAGGTTATGGATAGCCATAATGTCTTTGATATTAACTGCGTATTCCAGGTCTGTCTTCCCAAGGTTCGTGGTGACACGCTCCACAAACCAGGTGCGGCTGTCATCAATACCGCCGATTACAATATTGCTGTTTCCCATGTCAATTGCTAAAATCATAAAGGGAACTCCTTTCCAAAATTTAGAGGTTATGGTATACTATGAGCACTTAGTGAGGTTTTTCACGAACTTAGTGCGAGTCATACCTGAGTACTTAACGAGGTCTTTCACGAGTTTAGTACGAATGGTATACTATGAGCACTTAGTGAGGTTTTTCATGAACTTAGTGAGGTTTTTCACGAGTTTACCACATTTTAGTCAAAATAACAATGTAAGCAGAAATAAAAAGAAGCGAGGCAGGAGACGTTTATGCTGAAAGGAAAACATGTTGTTCTGGGAATTACGGGAAGTATCGCGGCATACAAGACGGCCGGACTGGCCAGCATGCTGGTGAAAAAGGGCTGCCATGTCCATGTACTGATGACAGAGAATGCGACTAATTTTATCAATCCGATTACGTTTGAGACACTGACAGGAAATAAATGCCTTGTAGATACCTTTGACCGGAATTTTGAATTCAGCGTGGAGCATGTGGCGCTCGCGAAGCAGGCGGACGTGGTGATGATTGCCCCGGCTTCCGCCAACGTGGTCGCTAAGCTGGCTCACGGGCTGGCCGATGATATGCTGACGACGACCGTGCTGGCCTGCCGCTGCAGGAAGATCATTGCACCGGCCATGAACACGAATATGTATGAAAACCCGATTGTTCAGGATAATATAAAGATTTGTGAAAAGTATGGGATGGAAGTGATAAAACCGGCGGTGGGCTACTTGGCCTGCGGCGATACGGGAGCGGGAAAGATGCCGGAGCCGGCCGAGCTGTTCGACTACATTGAACAGGAGATCGGAGCGCAGAAGGATCTGGAGGGAAAGAAGATTCTCGTCACAGCGGGCCCTACGAGAGAGGCGATTGATCCGGTCCGCTATATCACCAACCATTCTACCGGCAAGATGGGCTATGCCGTTGCTAAGGCCGCGGCTCTGCGAGGGGCCGATGTGACGCTGGTTACCGGAAAGACAGACACGCCCAAACCGCGTTTCGTAAAACTGATCGAGATCCAAAGCGCCGGAGACATGTTCGAGGCGGTGACGGCAGCGGCAGCGGAACAGGATATTATCATTAAGGCGGCGGCCGTGGCGGATTACCGGCCTAAATCAGTGGGCACGGAAAAGACGAAGAAGACGGACGGTGATATGGCGATCGAGCTGGAGCGGACCGATGACATTTTAAAATGGCTGGGCGCACACCGGAGGGAAGGTCAGTTTCTCTGTGGATTTTCCATGGAAACCCAGAACATGCTGGAGAATTCCAGGGTGAAGCTGGATAAAAAGAATATTGACATGATTGTGGCAAATAATCTGAAGGTGGAAGGCGCCGGCTTTGGCACGGATACGAACGTCGTGACCATCATCACGAGAGAGCGGAATCTGGAGCTGGAGAAGATGACGAAGGAAGAGGTCGCCGACCGGCTGCTGGATGAGATACTTGCCGTATCAGCAGATAAATAAAATGGAATGACAAAGGGGAAAAATCATCATGAATACAGAGAAAAAAGAAATCAAAGTTCCGGGGCAGCTGACAGGACCGGCGCTGCTGACAGGATATCTGATAAAAGAAGTGAGTGTGGCGCCGGACAGAAAGCGGCCGGCTGTGATCGTCTGTGCCGGAGGCGGATACTGGCAGAGATCGGATCGGGAGAGTGAGCCCCTGGCGCTTCAGTTTATGGCCATGGGATGCCATGCCTTTATTCTCGACTACAGCGTTGCCCCGAACCATTTCCCAACCTCTGTGAGAGAGCTTGGGGAAGCGGTTGCCTATATCAGGGAACACTCGGCAGAGTGGAAGGTCGATCCGGCAAAGATCATCGTGTGCGGTTCTTCCGCTGCGGGCCATCTGGCCTGCAGTCTCGGCGTATTCTGGGACAATGAGCTGGTATATGATGCGATCGGCAGAACACCCGCACAGATTCGCCCGGATGGCCTGATCCTTTGTTATCCGGTCATTACAGGCGGCGAGTACGCGCATGTGAACTCCTTTAAGCGTCTGCTTGGGGACGACGTGACCCAGGAACAGAGAGATGCGGTTTCCCTGGAGAATTTTGTGACGGAACAGACGCCGAGGGCATTTATCTGGCATACGTATACGGACGAAAACGTTCCTGTGGAAAACAGCCTGCTTCTGGCAGCCGCCATGAAACGGAAGAATGTCAACTTTGAACTTCATATCTATCCCACTGGCGGCCACGGGCTTTCTCTGGCCGACGAGGAGACGGCCGGGAACGGCTTCCAGGTGGTGGAACAGTGCCAGAGCTGGATTCCTCTTGTGAAAATGTGGCTGAAGCATTTCGAGGCGTCCTGTTAGGTACAATTCACGGCCCCTTTGCCCGTCCCCGCCGTTCGGTCTGCTCTGACGGTTTGCACTCCGGTTCCTGTTCCGGTTTCGGGCATAAACGGTTCTAAACGTGCAATGTTTTTCTAAAAGCCAGTGAAAATGCCCAAACTCGCTACGCTCAAACAGGTGGGCATTTCCCCTGAACGAAAAATTCTGCGCGTTAAGAACCGCTAATGCCCTGCAAAGTCACAGGAACCGGAGTGCAAACCGTCAGAGCAGACCGAACGGCGGGGACGGGCAAAGGGGCCGTGAATTGTAACTCCTGTTAAAGAGAAATGTCCGCTTCACCACATGAATCTTGACTTTGTAATGGAATAATAATACAATAAAAAAGATTGACACGTAAAATTGGAGGAAACATTTTGTCGAATATAACTGAAGAAATAAAGAAGAGAAGAACCTTTGCCATCATTTCCCACCCTGATGCCGGTAAGACGACATTGACGGAAAAGTTTCTGCTTTACGGAGGCGCCATTAATCTGGCCGGTTCCGTTAAGGGAAGAAAGGCGGCAAAGCATGCGGTCTCAGACTGGATGGAGATCGAGAAGGAGAGAGGTATTTCCGTTACCTCCTCGGTAATGCAGTTCAATTACGATGGATACTGCATTAATATCCTGGATACCCCGGGGCATCAGGATTTCTCGGAGGACACATACCGGACCCTTATGGCGGCGGATTCCGCGGTCATGGTCATAGACGGTTCCAAGGGTGTTGAGGCGCAGACGATCAAGCTGTTCAAGGTCTGTGTCATGCGCCACATCCCCATATTTACCTTTATCAACAAGATGGACCGGGAAGCCAGGGATCCGTTTGAACTGATGGACGAGATCGAGACGGTGCTTGGAATCCGTACCTGTCCGGTCAACTGGCCGATCGGCTGCGGCCATGAGTTTAAGGGTGTCTACGACAGAAACAAGAAGACGATCACCACCTTCCAGGCCGCTATGGGCGGACAGAAGACGGTTGATGCCACCGAGGTACTTTTAGGCGATCCCCAGGTGGACTGGCTGATCGGCGAGGATTACCACCACCAGCTGATGGAGGACATCGAACTGCTGGATGGAGCCAGTGACGAACTGGATATGGATCGTGTCGGGAAAGGGAACTTATCACCGGTATTTTTCGGATCGGCGCTGACGAATTTCGGCGTGGAGACATTTTTACAGCATTTCCTTCAGATGACGACAACGCCGCTGCCGAGACTGGCGGATAAGGGTGTGATCGATCCGTTTGAAGAGAAATTTTCGGCCTTTGTGTTTAAGATCCAGGCGAACATGAATAAGGCCCACCGTGACAGAATCGCATTTATGCGAATCGTATCCGGAAAGTTTGAGGCCGGCATGGAGGTAAACCACGTACAGGGCGGAAGGAAACTCCGGCTGTCCCAGCCGCAGCAGATGATGGCTCAGGACAGAAAGATCGTGGAGGAAGCGTACGCAGGCGATATTATCGGCGTTTTTGATCCGGGGATTTTCTCCATCGGAGACACGCTGTGCCTGTCCAATGAGAAGTTTGAATACGAGGGAATCCCCACGTTTGCGCCGGAGCATTTTGCCAGAGTGCGCCAGATGGACACCATGAAGCGGAAGCAGTTTATAAAGGGCGTGAACCAGATCGCCCAGGAAGGCGCCATCCAGATTTTCCAGGAGTTCAATACGGGCATGGAGGAGATCATCGTCGGAGTAGTCGGCGAACTGCAGTTCGAGGTTCTCACCTACCGTCTGGAAAATGAGTACAACGTGGAAGTCAAGCTGGAGAAGCTCCCGTATGAATACATCCGCTGGATAGAGAATAAGAATGAGATTGATGTGGCGAAGATTCAGGGAACCTCCGACATGAAGCGCATCAAGGATTTGAAGGATAATCCGCTTCTGCTGTTTGTCAACAGCTGGAGCGTGGGCATGGTTCTGGACCGCAATCCGGGCCTGAAGCTCAGTGAGTTCGGTAAAAATTAGTAACAGTTCAGACAGCGTAAATTAATAAGGAGGCAGCAGATATGAGTAAGATTGATGTAGTCAGGGCAGCGATGGTAGAAGCCATGAAGGCGAAAGACAAGCAGAGGAAAGATGCATTATCCATGCTTCTTTCTGCACTGAAGAATTTCGAAATCGATAAAAAGGATCACGAGCCGATTACCGAGGACGAGGCGAATACGGTTGTGAAGAAAGAGATCAAGCAGTCCCAGGAGACCTTTGATACAGCGCCTGCGGACCGGGATGACATCCGCGAGGAGGCGGCTTACCGCCTGTCAGTTTATAAGGAATTTGCGCCCGAGGATATGAGCGAGGAGCAGATCCGTGAGGTAGTGACAGCCGTATTGGCTGAGCTGGGGATCGAAAAGCCGGCGCCGTCAGACAAGGGAAAGATTATGAAAGTCCTAATGCCGAAGGTAAAAGGCAAGGCGGACGGCAAGGTGGTTAATGAGATTCTGGCTTCCATGATGAAATAACACGCGGCTTTACCGCCGCAGGAAAGGATAAGACATGTACAGAAAAGAGATTGAAGAGTTTATCGAGGCACACAGACAGGAGATGCTTGATGACATCTGTACTCTGTGCCGCATTAACAGTGAGAAAATGCCGTATAAAGAAGGCATGCCATACGGCCAGGGTGCATTTACCGCACTGTCTGAGGCACTTTCCATGGCTGAGGCCTATGGTTTCTCCATCACCAATTACGATAATTACGTTGGAACCGCAGACCTGAATGATAAAGAACGCCAGCTGGATATTCTGGCCCATCTCGATGTCGTCCCGGCAGGAGAAGGCTGGAAGGAAACAGAACCGTTTGAGCCGGTGGTAAAGGGCGATAAGCTCTTTGGACGCGGCACCGCGGATGACAAGGGACCGGCAGTCGCAGCGCTCTACGCCATGAGAGCCGTGAAAGAGCTGGGAGTCCCTCTTAAGAAGAATGCACGCCTGATTCTGGGAACCGACGAGGAGTGCGGAAGCTCTGACATTGCGCATTACTATGCGATTGAAAAAGAGGCTCCGATGACATTTTCACCGGACGGCTCCTACCCGGTGGTCAACACGGAAAAAGGCTCATTAAACGGTCACTTCACCGCTTCCTTCGCTCCGTCTGAGGCACTGCCGAAGCTGGTATCCGTGGAAGCCGGCTTAAAGGTCAATGTAGTGCCGGGAAAAGCCCGTGCTGTGGTTCAGGGAATCGATGTGGAGGTAATGGAGAAGGCCGCTGAGGCAGTGACCGGAGAAACAGGAATCCGTTTTGAATTCGAAGTGGAGGAAGATTTTGCGACGATCACAGCCATCGGTGAAGGCGCTCATGCGTCCAAACCGGAAGAGGGCAACAACGCGCTGACAGGTCTTCTTGTCCTGATTCAGAGACTGCCGTTTGCGGCCTGCGAGCAGATCAGTACCACTCACCGCCTTCTGGAACTGATTCCTCACGGCGACACCTCCGGTAAGGCTCTGGGAATCGCCATGAGCGATGAGGTCTCAGGAGATTTAACGCTGGCATTCAGCCTGCTCACCATCTCTGACAGCGAGCTGGATGGTACCTTCGACAGCCGATGCCCGATCTGCGCCACAAAAGAGAATGTACTGGATGTAGCAAAGGCAAAGATGGCGGAAAAAGGATTTACCCTTCTGAATGACTCCATGAGGCCGCCTCATCACGTGGATGGAGATTCCGAATTCATCAGCACGCTTCTTCGCACCTACGAGGAGTACACAGGCCGTAAGGGAGAGTGTATCGCCATCGGAGGCGGTACCTACGTTCACGAGCTGAAGAACGGAGTCGCTTTTGGCGCCGCCATGCCGGAGACGGATAACCGCATGCACGGAGCCGATGAGTTCGCAGTCATCGAGGAACTGATCGTAAGTGCAAAGATGTTTGCACAGGTAATTATCGATCTCTGTTCCTAAAATCTGTCTGTCAGACGAATTAACACTTGACAAATGGTATGATGTAGCGTAAAATACGCCTCATAAGTTAAAATCCTAGTCGAACTATAGGAATAGGCGAAGGGAGAAACCGCTATGAACCAGTTTAAAGCCATGCAGATGAATATGTACATGATGAACGGCATGATGATGTGCCGTATGTCAATGTGCGTAAAAAATCGAAAATGATATTCATTTGTATGGATTGTGATTGAAGTTTATGGCAAACAGGGAGATTGAATCTTGAATCGCTGTGGTCGCAAGTCTGTGCAGGGCTTGCGGCCTTTTTGTGTAATAGGGAAGTTGCTCCTTTATCGGGTATGCGCACTTCGCGCTGAGGAAGCCTGGCCGCTGAAGCAGCCGTGCTTCGGCGTGCGAGCCGGCCTGCCGGATTCGGGCATATCCGTTAAACAGTATGGAAAAGAAAGGAAACGAAAGACATGCAGTCATCAGAACCAATTATTCAGCTGGTGGGGCTGGGCAAGGAGTTTAGGACGTCGGGCGGCCCGATCAAGGCGCTGGACGACATCAACCTAACGATCTGCCAGGGAGAAGTTTTTGGAATTATCGGTCTTTCCGGTGCGGGAAAGAGTACGCTGGTACGATGCATCAATTATCTGGAGGTACCGACTTCCGGAGAGGTCCTGTTTGAGAACAGGAGCCTGGCGTCCATGTCCAGACGGGATCAGAGAAAGGCGAGACAGTCCATGGGCATGATCTTCCAGCAGTTTAACCTGCTGGCACAGAGAAATGTCATTCAGAATGTCTGCTTCCCGCTGGAGATCGCAGGCGCACCGAAGAAAGAAGCGAGAGAGCGGGCCATGGAGCTGTTAGGGCTTGTAGGGCTTGCGGACCGCAAGGACGCGTATCCGTCTCAGCTTTCGGGGGGACAGAAGCAGAGGGTGGCGATCGCCAGGGCACTGGCCACCAATCCGAAGATCCTCTTATGTGATGAGGCCACCAGCGCGCTGGACCCCAACACCACGAAGTCGATCCTGGCCCTGTTAAAAGAGATCAACAAAACCATGGGCGTTACGGTAGTCGTGATCACCCATGAGATGACCGTCATCGAAGCGATCTGCGACCGCGTGGCCATCATTGACCAGAGCCACATCGCAGAAGTGGGAAGCGTATCGGAGATATTCTCCGAGCCGAAGTCGAAGATCGGGCGGCAGCTGATCTTAGGAGACGCGGCCGAGCAGGCGGCGAGATTTGGAAAGTCCAGACGGGTGAGAATCTCCTTCGACGGACGTTCCTCCTTCGAACCGGTGTTATCCAATATGATCCTGGCCTGCAAGGTGCCGGTGAATATTATCCACGCGGAGACGCGCGACATAAACGGAACGGCCATGGGACAGATGGTGATCCAGCTTCCCGAGGATGAGGTCGATGCTAACCGGGTGGCCAATTACTTAAAAACAGCCAAAGTACCATTTGAGGAGGTGACGGATTTTGACATTTGATGCTGCTACATTCGATATGTTAAAAACAGGAATATGGGAGACACTGTTCATGACATTCACATCTTCCTTCTTTGCCTATTTAATCGGGATTCCGCTGGGAATTATCCTGATTGTGACGGATAAGGACGGAATCCGGCCGGTTCCATGGCTTCAGAAGATTCTCGGCCTGGCCATCAACCTGCTTCGTTCGGTGCCGTTTATCATCCTTCTGATCATGGTGATTCCGCTTACGAAAAAGATCGTCGGAACGACGCTGGGCGCCAAGGCGGTGATCCCGCCGCTGGTAATCGCGGCCGCGCCCTATGTGGCGAGAGTCGTGGAGTCGTCCTTCAAGGAAGTGGATGCGGGAGTTATCGAGGCAGCCAAGTCCATGGGGGCTTCCACCATGCAGATTGTATGGAAGGTGCTCCTTCCGGAAGCGAAGCCTTCCCTGCTTGTGGGAGCCGCGCTGTCGGTGACCACCATCCTGTCCTATTCGGCCATGTCCGGCTTTGTCGGCGGCGGCGGTCTGGGCGATATTGCCATCAAATACGGCTATTACCGCTATCAGACAGAGATGATGTTCGTAACCGTGGCGATTCTTGTTATCATCGTCCAGATCATACAGGAGGCGGGCATGAAGCTGTCCCGCGTCAGCGATAAGCGAATCCGCTAGATCATAGATCATAAAGAAGTAATGGCCGTAAGGCGTTACCATAAAAACGATCACTCGCACGCTTTGCGCACGAGTCACCGTAGCAATCAAGAGGCGCAGGAAACTGCACAACAAAAAGGAGGAAACAATTATGAAAAAATCACTTTACGTACTGGCTGCCGCACTGCTTGCAGCGGGAGCACTGACCGCCTGCGGTGGAAACAGCAAGGAGACGAATGCCGAGACGACAACAGCGGCTGTTACAGAGTCCAAGGAGACCGAAAGCGCTGCACCGGCCGATGAGACAACGGCAGCAGCCGGAGAATTAAAGAAGCTGGTGGTGGGAGCTTCCCCGGCACCTCACGCAGAGATATTAAAGGCAGCCAAGGACATTTTAAAGGAAAAGGGTTACGATCTGGTAATCAAGGAGTACACCGATTACGTACAGCCGAATCTGGCGCTGGAATCCGGTGATCTGGATGCCAACTACTTCCAGCACTTCCCATACTTAGAGCAGTTCAATCAGGAAAACGGCACGGATCTCGTATCCGCAGGTGCAATCCACTACGAACCGTTCGGAATCTATGCAGGAAAGACCGCTTCCCTGGCAGATTTAGCGGACGGAGCGCAGGTAGCGGTACCGAACGACGTATCCAACGAAGCGAGAGCGCTTCTCCTCCTGTCTGACAACGGCCTGATCGAGTTAAAGGAAGGCGTTGGTCTGGAAGCAACAAAGAATGACATTGTAAAGAATGACAAGAACTTAAAGATCATGGAAATCGAGGCCGCACAGCTTCCGCGCTCCCTGGGTGATGTGGACATCGCCGTTATCAACGGCAACTACGCCATCGAGGCAGGCTTAAAGGTGACGGATGCTCTGGTTACCGAGGATTCCCAGTCGATCGCAGCCACCACATACGGCAACGTCGTAGCGGTTCGCGCAGGCGAGGAGAAATCCGACGCGACTCTGGCTCTGATTGATGCGCTGACAAGCGATACCGTAAAGAAGTATATTGAAGACACGTATCAGGGTGCAGTAGTTCCGTTATTCTAAGATATGTAAATGGGAACAGTACCGCCGGATTATTGGCGGGCTGTTCTTTTTTTGGCAAAATGCGGCGGAGCAGGGGTCTGGCGGGCGGCAATCTTTGCTCAGACGTCATTGAAAATCCATATTCTCTGTGGTAAAGTATAACCATATTAAAATAGAAGAGTATGCAGCCCTGCACGGCTGCCGGAGAACCATATGAGGGGATGGAACGAGATACGAAGCCGGATCAGTGACAGCATCCGGGAGATGAAGCATGCGGCGCCGAAAGGTTCCGGAAGAAGACTCAGCTATATGAAGCGTTATTTCCTGAAGATGCTTCTGCTGATCATCATACTGGTGGGCGTTCTGGTGTTCATGATGACCAGGTTTTCCAAGAGCGTGGTGGGGGATGAGATCATCAGTCTGCACCGTTCGATCTTAAACCAGACGATCCGGCAGCCGGCCGAGACCATCCGGAGTCTTAAGGAAAGTCTGGAAAAGATTACGGAAAACACCCGCGTGATCGACTGGATCGTAGGCGGTGAGGGGGACACGGAAGAGATCGACGCGTATATCCGCGATGAGATTTACGGGAATTATAAGAAAGGCAATAAGTTCCGGATCTATATTTACGATCTGGATGAGCTGCGTTATGCCAGTGACTCTCCGGAGCTGCCGGAGGAGGAGGCCAGGGAGGCGCTTAAGCAGGCGGCGCTTCTGGAGCAGAAAAATCCGAAGGACAATCGATATCTGGGCGGGCCGCTGCAGAGTGGGCAGGAGCAGGGGCTTTACCGCCACAGCTTTTACCTGACCCAGCCAATTAAGGACCTGTTAAGCGGCAGTGTTTGCGGTTATGCCCTGATGCAGTTCAGCGAGGTGGTTCTGTACGATTCCTATTCGGACATGATTGAAAAAGACAGGGATTACTGCATAGTGGACGCGGAAGGCATCGTGCTGTCCGGCAAGAATAAGAACCATATCGGGCTGCCCTACCAGAAAAATGATATCGTCATCCAGAACCGGGAGGCCCTTGGCTCCGGTTATGGGATATCGAAGGCATTTCCGGATAATGTCTATTTCTATGAGAATATCTCAGGAACGGAGTGGTTCCTGCTGGAGAATGCGGATATCCACCATCTCTTTGCGCCGATCGACAGGATGACGTTCTTCTCCTTTCTGCTGCTGGCAGTGTTCGCCGTCTGTTTTCTGCCGGTGACAGCCGTCTCCCTCCGGGTGATATTAAAGCCGATCGACGCCATAAAGAATAAGATGGACATGGTGGCCCGCGGAGAACTTCAGGCCAGGATCGAGGAGGCGGAAAAGGGAAAAGGGGAGCTTTCCGAGATCGCTGATTCCTTCAATTACATGGTCGGGAAGCTGGAGAGCCAGGTCGATGAGATCGGCGTGATGGAGCGGAAAAAACATCTGCTGCAGCTGGACTTTTTACAGACGCAGATCAACCCGCATTTTATCTACAATACGCTCAGCTCTATTCGGTTTTATGTGGAGATGGGAAAAAATGAGGCCGCCGAGAAGATGCTGATTGATTTTTCCAAAATACTGAGAAAGACGCTCTCCAGTTCCGAGAAAATGATTAGCCTGAGAGAGGAGCGGGAGACTCTCCTCTATTATATTGACCTCCAGAAGGCAAGATACCGGGACCGTTTCGAGGTGGAGTTCGACATGCCGGAAAATACGCTTTCCTGTATTGTCCCGGATTTTATACTGCAGCCCATTGTGGAAAATGCAATCTTTTACAGTCTTCAGAAGAAGCAGGTCTGCCATATCGTAATCAGGAGCTATCTCGATGCTGACGTACATCTGACAGAAAGCAATTTTCAAACACGCCCCAGGACGCTCTGTATCAGTGTAAAGGACGACGGAATCGGCATGGATGAGGATAAATTAAGCACTGTCCTGGATAAGGGCATGAATATGAACAAGGTTGGCCTGCGCAATGTGAACGAGAGATTAAAGCTGAATTTCGGCGAAGAATACGGGATCCGGATCTTAAGCGAGGAAGGTGTGGGAACCGAGGTGATCTTAAGTATGCCGGTAAATATGAGAGGAAAGAATTTAGATGAAAATACTGATAGCGGACGATGAAACACCCATCAGAGAATGGATACAATTCAGCATTGAACGCGGTAATCATCCGGATTTTGAGATCGTGGGAGTGGCGGAAAACGGAAACGATGCCCTGGAACTGGCGCTGGAACACCATGTGGATACAGTGATCACCGATATCAAAATGCCGGGGATGGATGGCCTGATGCTGATGAAGAAGCTTCTGGAAAAGATGCCGTACGTCTCGTTTATCATCCTGACAAACTATGCGGAATTTTCTTATGCCCGGGAGGCCATTACCTATGGAGCCAAGAAGTATTTTTTAAAGTCAGAGCTTCGCGGACAGGACATTCTGGAAGCGCTCTTAGAGATCGAGAGCGAGCGGGCGGCCCTTCTGGAAGCGAAGGAGGAGGACTGCTACTCAAACGGCTATCTCGATATCTTCACCTGCTGCCACCGCCTGGACGACGATGCCTTTATCCGGTTGTTCTGGCAGAAACACCATTTTATGGAGGAACTGGACTTCGTCGTCGTGGCGTTGAGAAGCCGGAGCAGTGAAGGACAGAAGGAGAAGCTGGACGGGTTTATCAGGGATCAGAAGCTTCATATTCTGCGGCCGGTGCTGAGAAATGAGAGTATTTACCTGATCCTGCAGGCGGAAAGCGGGGAACTGCTGAAGGAAGCCGTTCAGGCCTTTGTGAGTTACTGGAATGAACGGGAGCCTGGGATCATTGTTTCCAGCCGGAGCCTGCACGGAATCGACCGGGTGATGGGAGGAATCGAAGAGGCGGAGCGGATGCTGCAGTACGATTTCTTCTATAAAAAGGGATTCTTTCCGGCAAAAATAGCGGAAAACGGCGAGCGGCTGGAACGGAATACAATTAAAAAGGAATGCCGGAAGCTCTTAAACCGCGTCATGCACGAGGACAGGGATACGCTGAATCAAGATATTGACCAGTGGTTTTCCTTTTTTGTTCATGTTCCGTGCCAGGACGTGGGCTGGGCCAAGGAGGCCTGTATGAGCTTCGTTATGGGGCTGGAGGAGATTTTCCTGGAATACTGTAAAAACAGCCAGGAGGAGCCGGAGATCGACAGAGGATGGACCCTCGATAAATGCCGGGAATTCTGCACTTATATCATAGAGGAGCTTTACTCTGATAACTATTTGAACTATTCCCAGAGTGTCAGGGAGGCGATACAGTACATCCACGACAACTACGGGAACCAGGATCTCTCCTTAAAGGAGGTGGCCCAGGCGGTCTACCGGTCGCCGGAATATTTAAGCCGCCGGTTTAAATCGGAGACGGGAAAGAATTTCTCCGTTTATCTGATGCTTTACCGGCTGAATCAGGCGAAGGAGCTGCTGCTCTGCACGGATATGCGGATTTATGAGGTTGCGTACGCGGTGGGATATGCCGCGCCGAGCTATTTTTCAAAGGTGTATCACGACTATATGGGAGTGACGCCGGAAATGACGAGATGTCAACAAAGTGACAGAAAGTCAGAATAGTGATAGATAAAAAAGCTGTGGACTGAAAAGAAGTTAAAATACTTCATGACAAAGTACACAGCTTTTATTTATGTTTTAAATGGAAATTAGTACAATATATACATGAAATACAGATGAAAATCTTGAAAAATGAAGGAGAAGAGCAATGAAAAAGAGGATCGCAGCAGCAGCTATGGCAGTGATAATGGCGGTATCCATGACAGGATGCGCCGGAAAGACGGCAGACACGAAGGGGAGCCCGGAGGCCGCCGGAGCACAGGGAGGCACGGAAGCAGCCGGGACACAGGGAGGCACCGGTAAGGAGACTGCAAAAATCGGCGTGATCTTCGGTACCGGAGGACTTGGCGATAAGAACTTCAATGATATGGCATATGCCGGAATCATGAAGGCGCAGGAGGACTTAGGGATCGAGTTCGACTATGTGGAGCCCAATGCCATCAGTGATTTCGTTCCTCTGGGAAGGCAGTTCTCAGAGACGGAAGAATACGATCTGCTGATTGCTGTCGGTTCCGACCAGCAGGAGGCAGTAAAAGAGATCGCGGAAGAATTCCCGGATCAGAGGATCGCACTGGTCGATGGAACGGAAGAGATTACCGGTGTGAGCACGCTTCAGACAGAGTGGTGTGAGCAGACCTTCCTCGCTGGTGTTATCGCGGGCATGGGGACGAAGAGCAGTATGGACAAGGCGAATGCAGATAACGTCATTGGAGTCATCATCGGTGCGGACCAGCCTAATTTAAGAGAGGGCATCGTTGGGTTCACAGCGGGAGCAAAGTATGTGAATCCGGATGTGGAAGTGCTGGAAGGCGTTGTGGGAGCGTTTAACGATCCTGGAAAAGGCAAAGAGATCGGCCTTTCCATGTACAACAAGGGTGCTGACTTTATCCAGTGTATCGCCGGAGCATCCGGTCTGGGCGTGTTTGGCGCTGCAAAGGAAGCGGGACGCTACGCGTTCGGCGTCGGATCGAATCAGAATGCGGAGGACCCGGACTATATCGTAGCCTCTTCCGTCAGAAGCGTGGAAAACATGGTCTATAATGAAGTGAAAAAGGTGATCGACGGAACCTGGGAGCCGGGCCTCCATATGAGCGGCATCCGGGAGGGCGTCGTAGGATGTGACACGGAAGGCTCCAATGTAGCCATTCCAGAGGAGATTCAGGCGGCACTGAAGGATATCAGGGAAAAAATGGTGGCTGGAGAGCTGGTGCCATGTAAGACGGCAGATGAGCTTAACGCCTGGGTGGCTGAAAACCAGTATACGAAGTAGTCGGAAACGATTGGAGGAGACGGCTGATGGTTGTAGTTGAAATGAAAAATATTACGAAACAGTATCCTCTGGTTTTAGCGCTCGATCATGTGGATTTTTCCCTGAAAAAGGGAGAAATCCTCTCTCTTCTCGGAGAGAACGGGGCTGGGAAATCGACGCTCATGAAGATCCTTTACGGAATCTGCAAAGCGGATGAGGGAGAAATCCTGGTGGAGGGGAAAAAGGTAAACTTAAGGACGCCGAAGCAGGCGATTGATCTTGGAATCGGTATGGTGCACCAGCATTTTATGCTGACTCCGGTCTTGAGCGTCACGGAGAATATCGTAGTCGGACAGGAGCCGGTAAATGGAATTCTGTTTGATAAGGCGGCGGCCGAAAAGGAAGTTCAGGAGATGATCGAGCGGTATGGTTTCCACATATCCGCATCTCAGATCGTGAAGGAGCTCTCCGTGGGGGAACAGCAGAAGGTGGAGATATTAAAGGCCATCTACAGGAACGCGAAGATTTTCATCCTGGATGAGCCCACTGCGGTTCTGACTCCGCAGGAGGTCGAGGAGTTGTTTCATATTTTAAGAAGGTTAAAAGCGGCCGGAACCAGCATAATTATTATCACCCATAAGCTGAAGGAGACACTGGAGATTGCTGACAGCATCAGCGTGCTGAGAGATGGCAGGATGATCGAGTCGGGTGTCTCCACCATAGGAGCGACTCCTGACAGCCTGGCCCAGATGATGGTTGGCCGAGAGGTGGAGCTGGGAATTCGAAGGAAAAGTGAGTGCGTCGGGGATACCAGGCTCACGGTGCGGGATATTACGCTGAAGGAAAAGGGAAGAACCGTACTAAATCATGTGGGCTTTGAACTGAAAAGGGGAGAGATTCTGGGTATTGCGGGAATCGAAGGAAACGGGCAGACGGAGCTGATCGAATGTCTGACAGGGATTCGTAATCCTGACATTCTGGACATGGAAAAGGACGGGGAGAAGATCTCCGGCAAGCCGAAAGATTTTATCCGGAAAAAGATCGGCCATATCCCGGAGGACCGCATGACCAGGGGGCTGATCCTGGAGCTATCGATTCTGGACAACCTGATACTGGGATATCAGGACCAGTTTCAGAACAGGGGAATTCTGGACAGAAAGAAGATCAGAAGCTTTTCCGAGGGGCTTTTAAAGGAGTTCCTGATCAAATCGCCCAATTCCGTGGTGAAATGCAGTGCCCTTTCCGGAGGAAATCAGCAGAAGGTGATTATCGCAAGGGTGTTCAGTGAAAATCCGGATATTATTATCGTCGCACAGCCGACCCGCGGCGTGGATATCGGTGCGATTGAATACATACACGACCGGCTGCTGAAGCTGAGAGACGAGGGGAAGGCCATCCTTTTGATTTCTGCCGACTTAGATGAGGTGAAGAATTTAAGTGACAGGCTGATGGTCATGTACGACGGCGAGATCGTGGCGGAAGGGGAACCGGCGGATTTTGACGATATGCAGCTGGGACTTCTGATGACAGGCGCAGTGGGGAAGGGGGGACAGAGAGCGTGAAGGCAGCAGGATTGCAGTTCGATAAAAAAGAATTTCTGAATAAAAATATGTCTGCGGTGGCTCTGGTTCTGGCCCTGGTTCTGGGCGGAATCGCCATGCTGGTCTGTGGATACAATCCGTTTGAGGCGTACGGGTCCATTTTAAAGGGGGCGTTTATTGGCAGGAAGGCCATCTGCCAGACGCTGGTGCAGGCGACTCCCTTAATCTTTGCAGGACTTGCTTACACGGTTGCAAAGAAAGCGAATCTGATCAACTTAGGAATTGAAGGGCAGCTTTACATGGGCGCCCTTGGTACCAGCCTGATCGCCCTGATGCCGGTCAATCTGCCTGGTGTGATCTGGATCCCGCTGTCACTTCTGGGCGGAATCATCTTCGGCGGACTGTATGCTGGCCTGGTGGGCTTTATGAAGGTAAAGTTTGGCTCCAACGAGGTGATAGCGACCGTTATGTTAAATACCATAGCACAGAATTTTGTGGCATATGTGGTGAACTATCCGTTAAAGGAAGCGGGAAAGAGCATGGCGCAGACGGCCAGATTTTCCGAATCGGTGTGGATTCCGAAGCTGGTGGATAAGACACAGCTTACGGCGGCGATTATCATCGCAGTGGTTCTCTGCGTCCTGATTAAGCTTCTGTTTGAACGGACTGTGGTTGGTTATGAAATCAAGTGTGTCGGGCTGAATCTGAAGGCTTCCGAGACCGCAGGAATCAAGATCGGGAAAATTATGATCATCGCCATGGTGCTCAGCGGCTCCATTGCCGGTCTTCTGGGAGGAACTCATGTGCTGGGCGTGGATCACCGGCTGATTGCGGATTTCTCCTCGGGCTACGGCTTCGACGGAATCGCGGTAGCGGCTCTGGCGGCAGACAGTCCCCTGGGCGTCATCCTTTCCGGAATCATCTTCGGTGCACTGAGAGCCGGCTGTATGGTCTTAAACCGTACGACCGGAATACCGACAGAATTTATCGATGTCATTCAGGCGTTCATTATTCTGCTTGTGGCAGCGCCGCTTCTCGTTAAGGAAATTCTAAGAATCAAAAATGGCAGTAAGGGGGGAAAGAAATGATGAATCAGTTCATGTCAATCGTTACATCTACCCTCAGCATGTCCGTTCCGCTGGTGCTGGCGGCCCTGGGCGGAGTCCTTTCCGTCAGAAGCGGCGTCATGGCGCTGGGACTGGAAAGTATGATGACCATGGGGGCGTTCTGCGGAGTTCTCGGCTCCTATTATACGGGAAATGTCTTTGCGGGTCTCCTGACCGGTATGGCGGGCGGAGCGCTGTTTGGTCTGGCCCACGCCGTTCTCTGTGTACGGTATAAGGTTAATCAGGTAATCAGCGGAATCGGGCTCAACCTCCTGTCGGTAGCGGCAACCACACTGTTGATGCAGCTCTTATGGGACAACAAGGGATCGTCTCCGCAGGTGGCCTCCATTAACGCCGGTGTGTTCGCATCTCCAATCACCTATATTATGCTTTTTGCCGTAATCGCAGAGTATGTGGTTCTGTTTAAAACACGGTTTGGCTTAAGGCTGCGCATGGTGGGGGAAAACCCGAAGGCTGCGGTCAGCGTGGGGCTGGCGGTACATAAGATCAAGTATATCGGAGTCATTGCCTGCGGCGTACTGGCCGGATTGGGGGGCGCATACCTTTCCATCGACCACCTGGATATGTATGTGCGGGATATGTCGGCCGGACGCGGTTATATTGCGGTGGCAATCATGATCCTCGCAAAGTACAACCCGGTCATGGTCCTGTTCTGCGCCCTGATATTCGGTTTTTCCGACGCGGTACAGATCAATTTTCAGGGGTACGGAGTTCCGCCGCAGATTATGGCGATGATTCCTTACGTGGTGACGCTGTTCGTGCTCGCCTTCGGTGTCCGCCATATCACACCGCCTGCCGGTGTCGGAAAGCATGATGATGAATAAATACTATGAGGAAGAAAGAGGATAAAAATATGAAAGCGATAATGGTAATGTTCGATTCCCTGAACCGTCATATGCTGCCTCCCTATGGCTGTGATGACGTGATAGCGCCGAATTTTAAACGGCTGGCAGAAAGAAGCGTAACCTTTGACAACTGCTACGCAGGCAGCCTTCCGTGTATGCCGGCGAGAAGAGAGATCCATACGGGACGCTACAATTTCCTGCACAGAAGCTGGGGACCGCTGGAGCCTTACGACGATTCCATGCCGGGTATTTTAAAGGCAAACGGAATTTATACCCATCTGACTACGGATCACTGGCATTACTGGGAAGAGGGCGGCGGAAACTATGTAAATAAGTACAATTCCTATGAGTTTGTCAGAGGACAGGAGGGGGACCCCTGGAAGGGCAGAGTGGAATGGGAGGTTCCGGAGCACCTGGGCGGAAGAAAGGACTTCTGCGGAAGGCAGGAGTACATCAACCGTTATTACATGCAGGATGAGGCCAATCAGTCGATTGCCCAGAATTTCTCCAACGGGCTTGATTTTATCCGGGATAATCACGGAGCCGACAACTGGTACCTTCAGCTGGAGAATTACGATCCCCATGAACCGTATTTTACACCGGAAAGCTACAAAGAGCCGTATAAAGACGGATACCAGGGCGTGATGTTTGACTGGCCGGGATACCATGAAGTGGTGGAGACACCGGAACAGGTGGAGCACTGTATCAATGAGTACCGGGCGCTTGTGACCATGTGTGATACGTATCTGGGAAAGGTGCTGGATATGATGGACGAGTATGACCTGTGGAAAGACACCATGCTGATTGTCAATACGGATCATGGCTTCATGCTGAGCCAGCATAACTGGTGGGGAAAGATGATGATGCCGTATTATAATGAGCTGGCGCATACGCCGCTTTTCATCTGGGATCCGAGAACCGGAGTCTGCGGGGAACGCCGTCAGGCGCTGGTACAGACTATCGATCTTGCCCCAACCTTATTGGAGTATTTCGGGCTTTCAATTCCGGCGGATATGGAGGGACGTCCGCTCCGTGAGACGATTGAGAGCGATAAGAAGATCAGAGATTATGCGCTCTTTGGCCAGCATGGAATTCATGTAAATATCACAGACGGCAGATACGTGTATATGAGATGTCCGATGCCGGATAAGGAACAGGAGCTCTTTAACTATGTGGTGGAACCGACCAGCTATCCGGGAGCAATCACGGTGGAGGAACTGAAAACGGCGGTTCTCCACGAGGGATTTTCCTTTACAAAGGGCTGTCCCATGCTGAGAATAAAGGGTGGCTACGGTATCCGTACGCTGGGATTTCCGCCGAGATCACTGATGGAATACGGAACTTTACTTTATGATACGGAGATAGATCCGGGCCAGGAGCATCCGCTGGAGGACAAGGCGACTGAGGAGCGGATGCTCCGGAACATGGTGCGTATGATGAAGGAAAATGACGCGCCGGACGAGCAGTATGTAAGACTCGGATTGGAGCAGTGGGTCTAAAAGAAGGATTGGGGATACAGATATGTTAAATGAAAGAGAGATCATCGAAAATAGTATTGGGATTATTAGGGGAAAGACAGATTTTGTGCCTGAGATCGGCCTGATTCTTGGAAGCGGCCTGGGTGACTACGCGGAGCAGATTGAGAATCCGGTGGTGATACCGTACGGGGAGATTCCGGATTTTCCGGTCTCCACGGTGGCGGGGCATGCAGGACAGTTTGTGCTGGGAACCTGCAAAGGAAAGAACGTCATTGCGATGCAGGGCAGAGTCCACTATTATGAAGGCTACAGCCAGAGAATGATAACGCTTCCGGTGCGAATTATGAAGCGGCTGGGGGTTCAGTACATGGTGCTGACCAATGCCGCAGGGGGCGTAAACCGGAATTTTGATCCGGGTACACTGATGATGATTCGGGATCACATCAATTATTCGGGCGGAAATCCGCTGATGGGAGCGAACTGGGAAGACGACGGACCGCGCTTTCCCGATATGACCCGGGTATATGCGGCGGAACTGCGGACTCGTCTGCGGAGCGCTGCTGCGAAGAAGGGCATTAAGCTGGAGGAAGGCGTCTATATGATGTTTTCAGGGCCATGCTATGAAACTCCGGCCGAGGTTCGGCTGGCCGGAATCCTAGGCGCCGACGCGGTCGGAATGTCAACTGTGCCGGAAGCGATCGTCTGCGCACACTGCGGGATTCCGGTGATTGGAATCTCCTGCATTACCAACTTTGGTGCCGGAATTCTGGAACAGCCGCTGAATCATAAGGAAGTGGTGGAGACCGCAGCGAGAGTGAAGAAAACGTTTGTGGAGCTGCTGGATACGATTCTGGAGGAAGTGATCGGATAGAAAGGAAGAACGGATGGATCAGAAAATTTTAAGCGCGGTGGATCATACCCTGCTGACACAGACAGCAACATGGGCAGAGGTAAAACAGATTTGTGACGATGCAGTGGAGTACCGGACCGCATCCGTCTGTATTCCGCCTTCCTATGTGAAACGGGCAAAGGAGTATGTGGGAGACCGTATGAAGGTCTGCACGGTTATCGGGTTTCCCAACGGATACCAGACAGCGGAAGTGAAGGTGTTTGAGACGGAGGATGCGGTAAGGAACGGAGCGGATGAGATTGATATGGTGATTTCAATCGGTGCGTTAAAGGATGGCGATTATGAGACCGTGAAGTCCGAGATTCAGGCTGTGAAGGCGGCGTGTAAGAGACGGATTTTAAAGGTAATCATAGAAACCTGTCTGCTGACAGAGGATGAAAAGATTACCATGTGCCGGATCATATCGGAATCCGGAGCCGATTTTATCAAGACCTCCACCGGATTTTCAAAAGCGGGTGCGACCTTCGGGGATATCGCATTGTTTAAAGCCCATGTGGACGCTGGCGTGAAGATTAAGGCAGCAGGAGGAATTGGAAGCGAAGCGGATGCAGAAAAGTTTCTGGCATTGGGAGCAGACCGGCTTGGAACCAGCCGGATCGTGAAGCTGGCCAAGCAGGAGCATGTGGAGAGCGATTCCTATTAAAAGGCATCAGCCTGATAACAGGGACTCATATAGGAGCAGAAAAAAACGACCAGGCGTTTTAAACGCCTGGTTTTTCATGTACGGATAGACGAGTGCAAGAAAAACTTAATTTTACAGATACTCGTTCGTGCTGTATAATAGGTAAATATATACAGATTTACAAACAGACAGAATGGGAGGCAGGATATGGAAGAAGACAGGCTGTATGGATATGATGGTCCTGATTCCAGAAGGGAACCGGTGGAGGAAGGGCTGACACCAGCGGAAGGGCTGGCCGGCGCGGGAGAAAGACCGGTGAATACAGAGGAAGGACCGGCTAATATAGAAGAGAGTCCGGTAAATGCAGAAGAGAGTCCGGCAACTGCAGAAGAGAGTCGGGTAACTGCAGAAGAGGGTCCGGCAAATGCAGAGAAAGAACTGGCGAATGCAGAAGAACCAGCAGCAGAAGACGCAGCTGACTGTTACGACACGCAGAACAGCGGAACGGGATCGGATTTCCATGAGTTGAATGGATATCCGGATACCGGAAGCAGACAGTATGAGAGCTGGGGCAGAGAAGAATACAGGCAGAACGATAACTGGCAGCAGGACAACCGTGAGAGGGGCGACTGGCAGCAGGACAACTGGCAGCAGGACAACCGTCAGCAAAACAACTACCAGCAGCCCAACTACCAGCAGCCCACCCCCCAGAACAGCTATTACCGGGACGAATACCGGCAGGCGGCTAATCCTGCGTATACACAGCCTCAAAAGCAGAGCAGCATGGCGTTGGCTTCCCTGATCATGGGGATCATCGGGATCGTCACATCCTGCTGCTGTTACGGCGGGGTGATTTTTGGCAGCCTGGGAATCCTGTTTGCGCTGTTGTCCAAAATGGGAGATACGATGGAGGGATATGCGAAGGCAGGTCTCATTACCTCGATTATCGCGCTGTTTCTGGCGGCCATGGCAATGATATTTCTATTTGGAATGATGAGTTCATCCCTTCTGTCAGGAGGTGCTTTTTAATGAAGACAACATCAACGGAACTGAAAAAACGTGCGAAGCTTACGCTGTCAGGCAACTATGGAACAGCCGTGGGCGCCATGCTGATTGTGTATGTCCTTCTGATCGTCGTTATTATGATTTTTATCGGTATATCTGCAGTCAGCACACTTTCCTGGATCGGCGAACCCGGCTTCAACCGGGGAGGCTGGATGCGCTCACTGGCAATCGAGATGGTGATTTATTTCATCGCAATCCTTTTGGTTTACCTCATAATGGTCGGAATACGAAGGATGTTCTACCATATGTGTACAGGCCAGCCGTATTCACTGGGAGATATGTTGTTTGCCTTTACTCACAGGCCTCAAAGATTTTTAGGCGTATACTTTATCAACCTGGTATTTGGTATGATCATTGGAATCCCATATTTTGTGGTAAGTGTTTCCGCCCGTATTACGGGTTATATCCCCATACTGGCAGCGCTTCAGTTTCTGATGTATCTGCTTCAGATAGTCGGAATCGTCGTGTATAGCCTGCATTTTAAAATGGCGGTTTACCTTCTGATGGAAGACCCCGAGCGGACGGTGATCAGCTGCTTCCGGGAGAGCGCGGCGCTCATGAAAGGGAACAAGGGCCGCCTGTTTTATCTGGGAATCAGCCTGATCGGGATGTATTTGCTGGGGTTCGGATCGTTTGGAATCGGGTTTTTATGGATTTTACCGTATATAGAGACGACCATGATTCACTTCTATCTCGATATGAGCGATGGACCTCGCCGGGAAGAAGCATATGATTACGAGGAATCGGTTTATGACGGCAGAAGCTGTGACGGCCTTTACGGAAATGTACCGGAGTAATAATTTGTATCACACATAGGAAATGCGCATAGAATACACTAAGGAATATAGAAGGTGCAGGCTATGCGCATTTCAGATCTTAAACAAAAAGAAGTGATTAACATCTGCGACTGTAAACGCCTTGGTTATGTGGGCGACGTGGATTTTGATATGGATACGGGCTGTCTTCTGGCGATTATCGTTCCCGGGCCGGGCTGCTTCTGTGGATTTCTGGTCAGAGAAAAAGAGTACATCATTCCCTTCTGTGACATCTGTCAGGTGGGGAGAGATATTATCCTGGTGAAAGTAGATCTGGAAAAAGCTGAGGAAAAATGCAAGATATAGTGTAATATGTGCTTGCGAATCTACGGATTGTGGGGTATGATATACATAATTAAAAAGTAACGGATCCGGAGCCGCGAAAAAATGTGTATTTTTTTTCGCGGTTTTGGGCCCTGCACAAAAAACAGTGGGATTTCTCATTTCTGAAAAGAAGGAAAGAGAAATCGCCCAACAGGAGGATAGCGACGTGAAATGTCCATTTTGTAATGAAGCAGATACAAAGGTCATTGATTCAAGACCGGCGGATGACAACAGCTCCATCAGACGCCGCAGGCAGTGTGAGAAATGCGGAAAGAGATTTACAACGTATGAGAAACTGGAGACTCTGCCGCTGATGGTTATTAAGAAGGACGAGTCCAGAGAAGTCTATGAACGTTCCAAGCTGGAAAAAGGAATCCTTCATTCCTGCCACAAGCGTCCTGTTTCTTCCCAGCAGATTGATTCCATGGTGGACGAGATTGAGACACAGATATTCAATATGGAAGAGAAGGAAGTCTCCAGCTCCGCGATCGGAGAGCTTGTTATGAAAAAGCTGCAGGAGGTCGATGAGGTGGCCTATGTCCGTTTTGCCTCCGTATATCGTGAGTTCAAGGACGTGAATACGTTCATGGAAGAGATCGGAAAATTATTGAAAAAGTAGGAATGGGTATGTTTAACAGATTTTATCCGGATGAAGACGTGGCCTCTGCGTATGACATTCCGTATGACGCCCTTTATAAAAAGGGAATCAGAGGTGTAATCTTTGATGTAGACAACACCCTGGTGCCCCATGACGCGCCGGCGGATGAGAGAGCGAAGAACCTGTTTTCTCATCTGCGGGCGCTTGGCATGGACACCTGCCTGCTTTCCAATAACAAAGAGCCGCGGGTGGCAGCTTTTGCAGAAGCTGTCGGCGGCTCTAACTATATCTATAAGGGCGGAAAGCCGGGCGTGAAGAATTATAAGAAGGCGATGGAGCTCATGGGGACGAGCTTAAACAGCACGATATTCGTGGGAGATCAGCTGTTTACCGACGTTTACGGGGCCAAACGGACGGGAATCAGGAGCTTTCTGGTGAAGCCGATCAATCCGAAGGAAGAGATTCAGATCGTATTAAAACGGTATCCGGAGGCACTTATCTTATTTTTTTATCGCAGGGACAAAAAGAGGAGACAGTATGATAAGCGGAAAAAGTAAAGTATGCGGAGTCATGGCGTATCCGGTGGAGCACTCCATGTCACCGCTCATGCATAATTATTACTCGGAAAAGACAGGAACAGATCTCGTCTATGTACCGCTTAAGGTGGAGCCGGGACGTGTGGAGGAAGCGGTAAAAGGAGCCTACGCCCTTAATTTTACCGGCATGAATGTTACGGTTCCTCACAAGCAGGAGGTCATGAAATACCTGGTGGATATCGACGAGGACGCAAAAGCCATCGGTGCCGTCAACACGCTGGTGCGGACAGACGGCGGCTACAAGGGCTATAACACGGACGCGGCAGGACTGAAACGAGCCATGACAGAGGCGGGAATCGAAATCCGGGACCGCACCTGCATCCTGTTCGGAGCGGGCGGCGCGGCCAGGGCGGCAGCCTGCGTGCTGGCGAAGGAAGGCGCATCTGTGATTTATGTTCTGAACCGGAGTTTGGAAAAGGCGGAGGCCCTTTCTGAGATCGTCAATGAGCGGTTCGGCCGCAGAGTCATGCTTCCCATGGCCCTGGACGATTACGGAAAGCTGGAGTGCAGCTCCTGCCTGGCGGTTCAGACCACCAGCGTAGGGATGCATCCGCACGTGGATCACGCCCCGGTGGAGGATGCGGAATTCTATAAAAAGATCGATACGGCGGTAGACATTGTGTATACGCCGATGGAGACGAAATTTATGAAATACGTCCGGGCAGCCGGCGGCAAGGCCGTTGGAGGGCTCGATATGCTGATTTACCAGGGCGTTATCGCCTACGAGCTGTGGAATCCGGAGACCGTATTTACCAGCGAGATGATCGACGGTGCGAGAGTGCTGATGCGGGAAGAACTGGAGGCGTCGCGATGAAGAACGTGATTTTGATCGGCTTCATGGGGGCCGGTAAGACGACGGTCGGAGAACGGTACGGGGAGAAGCACGGTCTCCCTATGGTGGATACGGACTGGCTGATCGAAGAGCGGGCCGGCATGACGATATCGGAGATATTTGCGCAGAAGGGCGAGGACGAGTTTCGGAGGACGGAGACGGCGGTTCTCCAGACGCTTCTTTCCGATACACAGGAAAAGGTCATTTCCGTCGGAGGCGGGCTTCCCCTGCGGGAAGAGAATAGAAGGCTGCTGAAACAGCTCGGGACCGTGATCTATCTGGAGGTGAATCCGGATACCGTGCTGAAGCGGCTGAAGGGAGATACGACAAGGCCGCTGCTTCAGGGCGGAGACGTGACGCGGCGTGTGGAAGAGCTGATCGCGGCCCGCGGTCCCATATACCGGGAGGCCGCCGGACTGATCGTGGATGTGAATGGACGGAGTGTCGATGAGATTGTGACGGAGCTGGAAGAAAGGATGGGATTTGAATGAAGCTGCTTCTTTTAAACGGACCGAATTTAAATTTTCTTGGAATCAGGGAAAAAGGTGTATACGGTACTGAGGATTACGGATATCTTGTCCGCATGATGAAAGAGAAGGCGGAGAGAGAAGGACATGAACTGGATATTTACCAGAGTAACTATGAGGGCGGCTTAATCGATAAGATCCAGGAAGCATATTATAACGGAACGGAAGGTATTATCATCAATCCGGGCGCGTTTACCCATTACAGCTACGCGTTGAGAGACGCCCTTTCCTCGGTGGAGATTCCGAAGGTGGAGGTACATATTTCCAACGTGCATAAAAGGGAAGAATTCAGGCATACTTCTGTTACAGCGCCTGTCTGCGACGGCCAGGTTCTGGGGCTGGGACTGAAGGGTTATGCCCTTGCCATGGACTATTTGACAGGCTGTCAACTGTAACGTGAATAACGGCGTGTATACAGAAATTGAAAAAAATAGTTGAAAAAGGTATTATTATAGTATAGAATAAAAAGGATTAAGAGAATTTCAAGGAGGAATATCATTTATGATATCAGCGGGTGATTTTAGAAACGGTATCACATTAGAGATTGATGGTAATGTTTATCAGATTATGGAGTTCCAGCATGTAAAACCTGGTAAGGGTGCTGCATTTGTCAGAACTAAAATTAAAGACGTAGTGAACGGCGGTGTAGTAGAGCGTACTTTCCGTCCTACAGAGAAGTTCCCGGCGGCCAGAATTGACCGTGTGGACATGCAGTATTTATATGCGGATGGCGATCTTCATAACTTTATGGATACGAACACTTACGAGCAGATCGCACTGAGCCCGGAAGTAATCGGAGACGCATTAAAGTTCGTGAAGGAGAACGACATTTTAAAGGTTTGTTCTTACAATGGAAAGGTGTTCTCTGTTGAGCCTCCGTTATTCGTAGAGCTGGAGATCACTGATACAGAGCCAGGCTTCAAGGGTGATACGGCACAGGGCGCTACAAAGCCGGCTACCGTAGAGACCGGAGCAGTCGTTTACGTTCCGCTGTTTGTGGATCAGGGCGATAAGATTAAGATTGATACACGTACTGGGGAGTATTTATCCAGAGTATAAGAACAGGATACGCCGCAGACTAAAGCAAAAGACGGTAAAAGAGTGTGGTAAATGTTGGCCTGGAGGCCAGCATTTACTACCCTCTTTTACCGTCTTTTTTGTATTGACGAAGCATTGGTAACCGTTCAAACATTGACAAAGAGGGGGAAGATTAGCGGCAGTGGCGGGCAGATATCCCCTATTAACATGAGGTTAAAACAATTCGGACAAGCGGATAAAATGGCAGCATAGCTGCTATGTCATTCTGGATTTTGCAATTTGGACTCAGAATGTGGATTGAAATAAAAGAAACAGGCAAATAAGCAAGAAAAAGCGTACCGTTTGAGCCAACCGGACCGGAAGAAGAGTCCTGGCAGGCTGAAACGGTACATTTTATTTGATTTAAAGTACGTTTAAAACAGGTAATAAAAATATTTTTAAAACGAAGTTACAGAAATGTTGATAAAATTCGATAAAAATGTTAAAATGTAACTTCAATGGAAAATAAAAGAAAAAACAGAGAATGATATCGCAGATAAGAGAAAACAGAACGGGATATCAAAAGTGAAACACAGAGGAGGAAAAACACGTATGAAGAGAGCAGCCGCATGTCTGCTTGCATTGTGCCTGGTCGTACAGGGACCGGCAAGTCTGATGACCAGCTTTGCTGATTTCGGGCAGAGGGGAGTGGCGTCACCGTCGAACAGCGTATCGGCGAGTCCTTCTGATGCCTGGAAAGAGAGTGACAGCGACAGTAAGAACGGGGAATTAAAGGTAGAAATTCGTGGAGTCCTTCCTGTGCAGAAGGCCGCGGAGTGGGAATTGTTTCTGACAAAGGACGAGGAACTGACCGATCAGGGTTCGGTGCAGTATGAGGCCGTGGATTCGGCCGGGGTCTATTCCTCCGGCAGTTACACATTTACAGACCTTCCGAAGGGGAAGTATCAGCTTCAGGTGAAGGCGGTAAATGGCGGTTATGAGGACTACATACAGAAAAATATTTCAATTAACGGTGAACGGGCGTCGATTCTGCTTTTAAACGACTACCCGGAGAAATATGGCTATGCCGGGGATAAAATGCCCGGTGTAATCCGGATGGGTGATGTGAATGGTGATGGAACGATCGACAGCGAGGACATGGAGGCTTTCATTGACGCCATTGATGAAGCAGACGGTAATTTCGCAGATTCCAGGTTCGATTTTAATGGAGACGGACAGATAGATCTTGTAGACCTTCAGTATTTTACCATCTTCTATAAAAATAAGAGCAATACAAAGGCGACTGTAACGAGGCAGGCCCTGGTGGATACCGCTGCTGTTGTTGCATCATCCAGCAATGCGGCGTTCTCCGAGGAGACGCTGAAGGAAGTGTTTGCTGGAAATGACAGCGAGGCGTTGACGCTTACAGCGGAGACGGCGATCACACCGGAAACGCCAATTGAGATCACCGCAGACCTGGGACAGAGCTTAAAGGCGGAAGGATTTACAATCCAGCCGGTTACAGGTTCCGGAAACACCATCAAAGACGGCTGGGTCACGGTCGAATTGGAAGGCGAAGAGAAGCCTGTCGTATTCAGGATTGAGAACGGCGTGGCGGAAAGACAGACAGGGACAAGGATGCGCGCGGCCTTTAGAAGCGCGCCTGAGGATTCCGCCGCTGGTAAGACCATTGTCATCGATTTGGGCAAGAAGGTGGCGATCAAGAAGGTGACGATCAAGGTGACGGCTGCATTAGAAAAGGAGGCCACTCTGGTCGAGATATCCAAGGTGGAATTCTTAAATGATATGGAGAGCAGAATTCCGGAGCCGGAGATGAACATCCCGGAGGACTTAAAGGCTGTGGCAGGCAGCGAATCCTTTGATTTAACCTGGAAGCGTGCGGTAAACGTAACCGGCTATGAGGCCGAAATTACCGGCAAGGTAAAAAGCGGAGTCAAGACGGTGGTTCTGCCGGTATCAGACAACCGTTTAAGCGTAAAGTCAATAAGCAATGAGGACCTGATCAATGGAGAAGAGTATACCGTACGGGTGCAGTCTGTAAACGGGGCGTGGAAAAGTGGTTACAGCACGGCTGTGAAGGTGACGCCGGTAGCCTCCAAACGGCCTGATCCGCCGGAGGGAATTACGGTAAAGGGCGGTTACCGCAGCCTCGATGTGTCCTGGAAAAAGATGAAGGATACGGATATGTATTCTCTGTTTTACCGGGAATACGATGATACCGACGGTAAATACACCAGAATCGACAACATTGAAAATACCAGCCAGATAATCCAGAGTCTAAAGGATGAAACAAAGTACGATATCTATCTGACCGGTACGAACAAAATTGGGGAAAGTGCGCCTTCCATGCACTACAGCGGAACGACCGAGAGCGTCAATGCCCCCATAACGCCAAACTACAAACTGATCAATGTGGCAGGGGAGAATGGCGGAACCAAACATATCAAGGCGGTAAACAACCACGGCGGAAATGCAGACAGTGAGTTTGCAATTGCGGACAACGATATGGTATCTGCGTGGGTGCGCAACGACTGGGATGCGGGCTGCGTTTACCCGGGAGAATCGAAATCGCCAACGGTGACCCTCGACGACAGCTATACGATGGACACCGTGGTCCTTATCCCGGACCCGGCTCAGAAGTTTGCATATACCGATGCGACCTTCTTCTACTGGCCGGAGGGAAGCAGCACACAGGTGCAGGCAGCAGGCACCTTAAGCAGAAAAACCAGCTCTAACGGAAAAGTATATTATGAGTTCCAGACGAAACAGCCGGTAACGACAGACCGGATTCAGGTCAGACTGACGGCAGGATATGGTTCTTCCAACAGAATCAGCATTGCGGAGATGAAATTCTATCACTACGATCCGATTGAGCATGAGGTATACGATCTGTTTGCAGACGATATGCACATTTCTTTGAAGGAAGGGGTGACTCAGGAGCTTATTAGCAGCCTGAGGGCGCGTCTGGATGAGAAGGATGAGGTAAGCGGGGAATTCCATCCGAAGAAAGAGATTCTGGAGAGAGAACTGGATACGGCAGAACAGCTTTTAACGGATGAGGCTCTGGCTGGAATTCTTACCATAGACAATCATGTAACGAAAAATGCGGACGGCAATATTACTTTTAAAGGCGGATTAAACGCCTGGCAGCCGCTTGGCATTACAGCCATGGCCGGAGACACGGTGCTGGTCTATGTGGGCAGCCCGTCCAGGAAGACTGGAGACAGCACGAACCTGCGCCTTATAGCGACTCAGTATCACGGGGAATCCAGCGCATGGTCGAACACGATCGGCATGCTGAAAGTGGGAATCAATGAGATAACCATACCCCAGATCACTGCCCTCGACGTGGAGCAGGGCGGACAGCTTTACATCGAATATACTGGCGGGCAGGATAAGGAGACCTACAGTGTGAGAGTCAGCGGAGGAAATCACATTCCAACGCTGGATATAACGAGAGCCTCCGATTCCAATGCGAAGAGAGCCCTAGTGACGAAGTATGTGGAAGATCTGGAGGCCAGCACAGCGGAGCTGGAGGCAGACCATGAGAACCATAAAAAAGCGCATGACGGAGACTGGAGCGCTGCGCGGAAAAACTGTATTCTGGGCGCCACGGATATCGTAACGAGATATATGATGTATTCCGTTTCCTCCCAGCAGATACTCGCCGGATTATCAGGCGGAACTACGGAGGAAAAGGCGGAGCAGCTGTATCAGGCGCTGACGGCGGCCGATGAGATGGTAAATCTCTTCTACCAGCACAAGGGACTGAGCAGCGATCCCGATGCCGATGTAAAAAATAAACTGCCGGTCAGCCGGCTGAATCTGCGCTACCAGAGGATGTTTGCAGGCGCATTTATGTATGCAGGCGGACTGCATATCGGAATCGAGTGGGGGTCCGTACCGGGCCTTACCAAGTCCGTTCCGATGAAGACAACGCCGGAAGGCAAATACGAAAGCGGCCATTACTTTGGCTGGGGCATCGCTCATGAGATTGGCCATGAAATCAATGAAGGCGCATATGCCATAGCCGAAATCACCAATAACTACTTCTCTGTGCTGGCGCAGGCCCGTGATACCAATGACAGCGTGCGGTTCCAGTATCCGGAGGTTTATAAGAAGGTGACGTCGGGCGTAACGGGGCGGTCCTCCAATGTATTTACACAGCTGGGATTATACTGGCAGCTTCATCTTGCATACGATATGGGCGGTTATAACTATAAAACGTACGATACGTATAAGGAACAGTTCAACAATCTGTTCTTTGCCAGAGTAGATTCCTACGTAAGAAATCCGGGATCGGCGCCGAAGCCGGGCAACGTGGCGTTAAGTGTAAGCGGAGATGTGGACAACAAGCTCATGCGTCTGGCTTGTGCGGCGGCTGAAAAGAATATTCTGGAGTTTTTCGAACGCTGGGGTATGGTGCCGGATGAGAACACAAGAAAGTACGCGGAGCAGTTTGAGAAAGAGACAAGAGCGATCTGGTTTGTAAACGATGAGGCAAGGGCTTACGTGCTGGAAAACGGCAAAAATGGTTCTGTCGCAGCCAGCGCCACGGTCGAGGCAGACTTAAGCTACAGGCCGAATTCCAACGAGGTGACAATTCATCTCGGAAGCCAGTCGAAGCAGCCGGAGGCAATGCTGGGATACGAAATCTACCGTTCCGAAACTATCAAGAGCCATGTAGAGAAGAAACCGGTCGGCTTTGTGACCGCGGACCAGACAGAATTTGTCGATTCTATCTCTACTATTAACAACAGAGTTTTCACCTACGAAGTGGTAGGCTACGACAAGTACTTAAATGCCACGAAACCGGTGGTACTGGAGCCGGTTAAAGTCTCCCACGGCGGTGTGATTGATAAGTCAGACTGGACCGTGACCACAAACATGGTCTCGGCAGAGGACAAAGTGGATGAGGAGATAAATCCGGATGTGGTAACCATGGAGGCCATCGGAAAGGTCATCGACAACGATGCAGAAACCACCTATACAGGAAAGACGGTAGCTGGAAGTAACGGAAAAGTACCTGCGGCCTCTGTCACCATTCACTTAAACAGAGAAGAGACCATCACCGGTTTCACGTATAAGCTGAGTAAGGCGGATAACGCGGCCGGAAGTCCGATCGGCAATTTTAAAGTGGAGATCAGCGATACCGGCGCAGATGGTTCCTGGACCCAGGTCAAGGCCGGAACCTTTGCCGTAGCGCAGGGACAGCTGGCAAGCGGCAGTCAGACCGTCTACTTTAACAAGGATAACGACACATGGCTGTATGCCTATGATACTTCATACGTAAGGATTACGGCGGTGGATCAGAAGGGAACCGATATTTCCATTTCGGAGATTGATCTGCTGGGACAGACCGGAGACGATATCGACTTTGGTCAAACGGATTCGATTGGCCTTTTAAATGAGGATTACCATGCGGGAAATGGAGAGAGCGGCGAGGCCGTTATTCCGGCGGGCTCCCTCCTGTTCACAGGAACGTATAAAGGGAATCCGGCGTACAATGTGGTCCTGCTGTATGATGAGCAGGGAAAGATTGTAGGCGGTACCGATGCAGAAGGAAATATACTGGCAGCACAGATGATCTTTGCGGAAGTGCCAAAGCACGGAGAGCTGGGTGAGACCAGCAGCGGAACGTGGATCTATTACATTGAACCCAAAAACCTTAAAAATGCCGCTCTTCCTAAACGTGTGAGAGCGGAGCTCTACCGGGTAGACAACGCACATGACAACAAGGGAGAACGTCTTGTCAGCAACACTCTGTTTGTCGATGTGCCGGAGACGCTGCCGGAGATCGAGATAAAAGCACAGGACTGAACGTACAGGAGGAGAAAATATGTTGCAGCGACTTATGAATAAGAAAGTAATAATTGGCCTGCTGGGAATCCTGATCCTGCTTGCAGCGTTTGGCCGTATTATGACAACACCGGCGGAGGAATACCGGTTTGTCACATGGGAAAAGGGAACCAATGATCATGAGGTAAAAGTGAGTATCATGCTTTCTGCACGGGAGGATGTGCAGAAAGCGGGAACCTTTCAGGTTCAGCTCGGAGTTGCCTCCGATGATTCGGATGGGATAGAGAGCATAGATTTTAAGTTCGACAGCGCCATAAAAAATAATTCCGATATTACGGTGCAGTCGTATCGCTATAACCGGGATAACGGAACATTTACGATCTACGTATCGGGTACAGCGGATGATATCCTGAAAAAGGGTACAGCGCTAAATCTCGGAACGATTGTGGTAACCGCGGACAGTGATGTGACGTTTTCGGTTGAGACGGAAGGCTGCAAAGTAGCCGATGAAACGTTTACGGAAAGAACGCTCACTGTGTTCGGAAGCCAGGACGATTATACGGTTAAGCGGGATACGGCAGATGACGAGACGCCGGACGAAACGACACCGGATGAGACGCCGGACGAAACGACACCGGATGAGACGCCGGATGGAACGACACCGGACGAGACGCCGGATGGGACGACACCAGACGAGACGCCGGATGGGACGACACCAGACGAGACGCCGGAGGGCAATGTACCGGAAGAAAAGTCAGATCGGGAAGATTCATCAAACAGCGTCTGGAATGATCCGGAAGAAACGAGCGGAAGCTGGAAGGCAAAGGACGGAATCTGGAACTTCGAAAAGGAGGACGGTACCTATGCGCAGAGCGAGTGGATCAAAGTCGGCGGAGAGTGGTACTGGATCGGTGCTGACGGCCGGATGATTACCGGTTGGATTCATTTAAACAATGTCTGGTATTTCTGCAGCCCGTCAGGGGCAATGAAGACCGGATGGGTCAATACAGGAGACCACTGGTTCTATTTCAACCCGTCCGGAGCGATGAAGACCGGCTGGGTTCAGGAAAAAGGCTATTGGTATTATATGGGAGAATCCGGAGCGATGAAGACCGGCTGGGTTCAGACAGACGGAAAGTGGTATTACCTGGATGAATCCGGCCATATGCTGGCAGATACAGTGACACCGGACGGCGGCAGAGTCGATAAAAATGGTGTCAGGGTCGATTGAACAGCAGAAATTATGGAATAACAGAATATATGGAATAACAGAATAAAAAGAGCGAGGGACTGTTTTAGGAGTATTCTTAAAACAGTCCCTCTTCTGGTATTAAACACTTACAATTTTGAGCGCCTCCGTTATCGCTGTTTCATTTTCCTGCACAAAATGAAACAGCTTTACCGCATCCTCCGCGCACCGTATGTCGGAAATTCCGGTGGACCAGGCGGCGAAGAGAAGCTCGATATTTTCCATTACCCAGGGAAATGCCTCCTTTTCCACGGCTGTCAGTGTAATCTGGCTCTCATATCCGGCTACCGTTTCAGCGATTATCTGAAGCCATTCATTTTTGCCGGGGCGGTGACCTTCCTCCATTGCCAGCAGTCCCATCAGGAAATAGCAGAGATCAAAAACCCTGATATTTTTCTGGCTTAAGTCGAAATCGATGTAACCGGTAAATTCCCCTTCCTGGAAAAGGAAGTTTCCAAAATGGACATCTCTGTGAATCAGCTGAAATGGAAGCCTGTCATACACGCGTTCCAGGCTGGAAACCGTGGACTCATAATCAGACTGTGCAATTACCATCCAGCCATTTTTGTTCAGTTCATCCTTTACCCAGCCCCTCATCTCGCTTAACAGGCTGTTGTCCCAGAACTCCAGCTTATCCTCACATTTTTGGAAGGCCAGATGAAGTCTGCCGATTATGTCACCCATCTGCCAGGCAAGATTTTTCAACTCTTTGATATCCTTTTCTGGTGCTCCGGGAAGCTTCCTTGTCACCATATAACATCGCTCATCGCTGTATAAGTAATCTGTGCCCTCGCTGGTGGAAATCACTTCAGCCGCCGGTATGCCCATGGAGCGCAGCACCTTCATAATCTGTACATTCCGCTCCAAATCACCAAGCCTTTCATATGCCTTTATAATATATGTTCCTGAGACTTCCCATACGCAGTCCTGGATCTGCCGGATTTCCCCGGATTCCAGACCCCAGTGTCCGATCAATGCAGATAGTTTCATTTTCTCCTCCTCTAACCGTTTTCGTTCTCCGGCGATAATCCGGTAAATAAAGTATCTTGTTTGCACTGCGGTGCTATGATGCCAGTATACCATATAAAGAAGTCGGGAGGCTGCTCATTCACTATTCTGCCAGGAAAATGATCACGGCCTCCTTCGGACTCCCCTGTTTGTTTATACACAAATAAGTATAAGTTTGCCTGGTATGGAGTTTGATATTTTATTCAGGCCATGGTAAAATAGAAGCTAAGTCGAATACCTCGCGGCAGTCGCCGGATGGACATGCCAGCATGTCCGTCCGGCTCGCTGCTCGCGGGAATAAATGGATCGAATGAAAAAGGTGGTTGAGATATGATGGAACAATTATCGCTTTTTGACGACCGGGCTGCCGTGGGGCCGCTGGCAAGCAGGTTGAGACCAAGTGGGCTGGAAGAGTTTGTAGGCCAGAAGCACCTCCTGGGCGAGGGGAAGGTGCTGCGCCGGATCATTGATCAGGACATGGTGTGTTCCATGATATTCTGGGGACCGCCGGGAGTAGGAAAGACTACTCTGGCCAGAATTATTGCCAACCGGACCAGGGCTTCCTTCGTGGACTTTTCCGCTGTCACAAGCGGAATCAAGGAAATAAAGGAAGTGATGGCCCAGGCGGAGCGGGACCGTCATATAGGTCTGCGCACGCTCGTATTTGTGGACGAGATCCACCGTTTTAATAAGGCCCAGCAGGATGCATTTCTTCCCTATGTGGAAAAGGGGAGTATCATCCTGATCGGAGCAACGACGGAGAATCCCTCGTTTGAGATTAACGCGGCTCTTCTTTCGAGATGCAAGGTTTTCGTACTCCAGGCACTCCAGACCGATGACCTGGTAAAGCTTCTGCACCATGCCTTGACGAGTCCTCTCGGACTGGGGGATCAGAGAATCGGGATTACGGAGGACATGCTCCGGATGATAGCTCAGTTTGCCAATGGTGACGCGAGAACGGCACTCAATACGCTGGAGATGGCAGTCTTAAACGGGGAGATCAGCGCGGAGGAAACCACGGTGACAGCCGAGGTGCTGGAGCAGTGCATCAGCCGTAAGTCCCTCCTGTACGATAAAAATGGCGAAGAGCACTACAACCTGATTTCCGCCCTTCATAAATCCATGAGAAACAGTGATCCGGACGCGGCGCTTTACTGGCTCGCCCGCATGCTGGAGGCCGGAGAAGATCCGCTCTATGTGGCAAGGCGGCTGATCCGTTTTGCCAGCGAGGATATCGGCATGGCGGACAGTCAGGCGCTTACGCTGGCGGTCTCTGCCTATCAGGCCTGTCATTTTAACGGAATGCCTGAGTGCAACGTCAATTTGGCGCACACGGTGATCTACTTATCCATGGCGCCAAAATCTAATTCCGCCTACGCAGGCTATGAACACTGCAAGGAGGACGCCCTGCATACACTGGCAGAGCCGGTTCCCCTCGTGATCCGCAACGCGCCTACGGGACTGATGAAGGAGCTGCATTACGGAGAAGGCTATCAGTACGCCCACCAGACAGAGGACAAGATCGCCGCCATGCAGTGTATGCCTGACTCTCTGAAAGACAGAACGTATTATGTTCCCACGGAAGAGGGGAATGAGAAGGCGGCGAAGAAGCGGCTGGAGGAAGTGAAGGCGTGGAGAGAGGCGCATGGGGTGTAAGAGCAGGCAGTAAATAATAAAGCAAGAGCAGAGACAGATCAGTTATTCTACCATGATATTAATTCAACATTTCCAAATAACCATGTAAAAAGATGGACCGCCGAAGATTATCCAAGTGTTCCTTATACGGTTTTATTATATAAGAATCAGCCGATCCTGGGTGACGACGGAGTGTTATTGGATGCCCTTCCCAACCGAAGACTGGATCTGGAGATTTATATAAGCCTGCCGGACGGCAGGACGGTTCACCGCCGGATGATGGATGTATAAACCGATCTCAAATCCTGTGAGGAGACAACAATCTTTCCTTGTCTGTTCAGCGATCTGGAGCCCAATTACTAATAAACGAAACAGCATGACAAAAACGGCCATAAAATAATTTTTATCGGCCGTTTCTGTCATAGTGCCATATACAAATGCAGGTTCAGGCTCTACTCCCCATCCCTCTCGTCATTCCCATCTTTCCCCTGATCAACCATCGGCCCTTCCGTGCCTTCCGGTGCCGCTGCCCCTTTCGTTTGGGCGTCATCCGTCTGCTCTAATTCCTCCCGGGATTTCCGGAGTTGTTCTCCCTGACGAAGCGCCAGCTCCGATGCTTTGTCATGCAGCTGTCCGGCTTCCTGCTCGGAACGTCCGATGGAGTCCATCTCATTTTCTATGAGGGCGCCTACCGTGTCGCCGTCGAGTCCCTTGCTCACTAAGGCGTCGACGTGAGCCGCTCCAAGATCAATTTCCGATTCTTTGATTCTGGCTTCACCCTCTATGTGGCTCTGAACTGCGGAAATCTTTTCCGCATGGCAGAGATCCTGGGAGACAGCGGCCAGAGTCGTAAGGTGTTCAGTCGTCAGCTGATCGTCGGTTTTACTCTTGTCTGTTTTGTCAGAACTCTTTTTGTCTTCCGGCTCTATGCACTGTTTGGCCTGCTGGGTGTAGGCGTTAGAGATCTGTTTATCAATGGCTTCGATCTGCTTCTTGTACGATTTGAGCTGATCCTTGATGTCCTCCATCTTTCCGCCGTCGCCTAAGGTCGTTTCCACCAGACTGTTTCTTTGATCCACAAGCGCCTGTTTCTGCTTGGTCAGATTCTCAATCATGTTTATTAATTTACCCTGAGGGGAGAGGGTGAAACGGTCGTTTTTCGGACGGTTTCCCAGTATGCCCCCGCTTTTGCTATCCTGCCCTGACTGGTATTTGGCGAATGATGCATTTACCCGTGCGGTATTGATAAGCGTATTTTTATGCAGGTTGAAATTCAGATTTACTCTCATTCCATTTCCTCCGATCTTTGATGTCCGTTACTATCCTTATCGTACAGGCGGTGAAAATGTTTAGCTTTTTCGAAAAAAACTTTCTGTATTCGTTTTCTGCTGTGAACTGCAGCCCGGTGTGTTTTTGGATTTCAGGAGATCTGGAAAAAATGTTGATTTTTCAACCTGGTTGTAATATAATTAACTTTTAGCCTGGAAGTATCTTGAAATTAGTGAAATGGGAATGCATAGGAAAAAGAGAAACAGGAAGAATATTCAAAAAGGAGAACAGGAACCGATGAAAAAGATTCTTGATTTAATCACATCAGAGGTAAAAGAGGCATTCGCAGCCTGTGGTTACGATGAGAGCTTTGCGAAGGTTACACTGTCCAACCGGCCGGACCTCTGTGAGTACCAGTGTAATGGTGCCATGGCAGCCGCGAAGGCATATAAGAAGAAACCGATCGACATTGCGAACGAAGTTGTGGAGAAGCTGGCTGGCGGCGATATGTTTTCAGAAGTAAATGCCGTGATGCCGGGTTTCATTAATATAAAACTGGAAGCCGGATATCTGGCAACCTACATGAACAACATGAGAGAGGGAGACCACTGCGGCTGTGAAAAGGCCAAAACGCCTCTCACGATCATTGTGGATTACGGCGGAGCCAATGTGGCAAAGCCGCTGCACGTGGGCCATCTCCGTTCTGCTGTGATCGGTGAGAGCATTAAGCGGATGGGACGTTTCCTGGGACATAAGGTGATCGGCGACGTTCATCTGGGAGACTGGGGGCTTCAGATGGGCCTGATCATTGAGGAACTCCGCGACAGAAAGCCGGAGCTTGCCTATTTTGATCAGAACTATACCGGAGAGTATCCGAAGGAGGCTCCGTTTACCATCGGCGAGCTGGAAGAGATCTATCCGGCGGCCAGCGCAAAGTCTAAGACAGACGAGGAATTCAGCGCGCGAGCCCATGAGGCGACACTGAAGCTGCAGAACGGCTACGCACCGTACCGTGCGATCTGGAATCACATTATCGATGTTTCCGTAACGGATTTAAAGAAGAATTACGGCAGCTTAAATGTAACCTTCGATTTATGGAAGGGAGAGAGCGACGCGCAGGACTATATTCCGGGTCTGATTAAGGAACTGGAAGACAGGAAGCTGGCGTATGAAAGCCAGGGAGCGCTGGTGGTCGATATCGCCGAGCCAGGCGATTCCAAGGAACTCCCGCCCTGCATCATCCGCAAATCCGACGGCGCGGCCCTCTATTCTACCTCAGATCTGGGAACTATTCTGGAGCGTGAGAAGGAATACTGCCCGGACTGGTATATTTATATAACAGACAAGCGTCAGGAGCTTCATTTTACCCAGGTATTCCGCGTGGCCAAGAAGGCCGGATTCGTACCGGAAGAGCGGAAGATGTCCCATTTAGGCTTCGGCACCATGAATGGAAAGGACGGCAAGCCGTTTAAGACAAGAGACGGCGGCGTGATGCGTCTGGAGACACTGATTTCCGATATTGACACAGCGGCTTACGATAAGATCATGGAGAACCGCTCCGTGTCCGAGGAAGAGGCGTTAAAGACCTCGAAGATCGTCGGTATGGCGGCTCTCAAGTACGGCGACTTATCGAATCAGGCTTCCAAGGATTACATTTTCGATATGGACCGTTTCGTCTCCTTTGAGGGAAACACAGGTCCCTATATCCTGTATACGATTGTGCGTATCAAGTCCATCCTTGCTAAGGCTTCCGAGCTGGAAGTGCAGAGCGTGTGCACGGGAGATATCCTTCCGGCCGCCTCCGGTGTGGAAAAAGATTTGATGCTTCAGCTTTCGAAATATAATGAGGTGATCGAGACCAGTTTTCTGGAACTGGCTCCCCATAAGATCTGCCAGTACGTATATGAACTGGCTAACGCGTTCAACCGGTTCTATCACGACACGAAGATCATTGCCGAGGAAAACGAAAAACAGCGTGCTTCCTGGCTCAGTCTGATCAGTCTGGCGAAGGATGTCCTTACCGCCTGTATCGATCTGCTTGGAATTGAGGCTCCGGAACGTATGTAATGTGTGAACGGATGTGAAAAACTTATGAAAGTATCACAGATGACAACAAGCGCCTTCTGGAAAGGCGAATCGGGCGTAAAAGGCCTGGTTGAAGACCAGGGAAAACAGTATAAAGCTAATTTATATATCAAGGGTAGTCAGGTTTATGACTACTCTTGTTCCTGTGTGCAGGGAAATTCCTATAAGGGGATGTGTCCGCACTGTCAGGAGCTCTACAGGGAGTACCGGGAAAAGGCGGCTGAGAATTCGGGACGGCCCGTCACCACCTCCCAGCAGGCCAGAACCATGATCCGGGAGTACACCAACCGGGAAGTGGCTCAGATCATTATTGAGGGAGAAGAAAAGCAGGTGCAGCTGGCTGTCCGTATCATAGCGGACCGAAGCGATGTGAAGCTGGAATTCCGTCTGGGGCGGGAACGTTTCTATGTGCTCAAGGATCTTGTGGCGTTTACGAGGGCAGTAGAGAGCGGTTCGCTGGTGGAATACGGGAAGAACCTGGCCTTCCACCACAATCTGTCCGTCTTTGCAAAGGAGAGCAGGCCGCTGGTGGAATTCATCATGGAGCTGGTGGGCATTTACTGTGAGCACTATGAACAGTTTCAGAAGAGCTCTTTTTCGAACCTGCCGACTCTGCGGGGCTTAAATCTGAGCCGGGGCAACCGGGACCGCTTCTTCAGCCTGATGATGGGCGAGACGCTGGAACTGGAGGACTACCGTGCCCACAAGAGAATGGTGACGGTGACGGATCATAATCCCGATCTGGCGGTCAAAGTCAGAAGAAAGGGACGGGATGGCATCCTGGTATCCATCGACAAGGGGCTTCTGATCTTTGAGGGAGAGCGCCATCTCTATGTGGTGGACAAGGAACGGATCTTTCGCTGTGACGAAGCATGCAGTGCCACACTGCACGTCTTCCTGGAACAGATGATAAAGAGCTTCGGCTCCAACTGTGAGGCGGAAGTGAATGACAAGGATATGCCGCTTTTCTATGAGCGCGTGCTGAAAAAGATCGCTGCCTACAGTACGATCGACGCAGGCGACGTGGAACTGGAGGCATACAAGCCGGAGGAACTGAAAGCGAGATTCGAGTTTGACAGCCAGGGGCCGAACGACCTGGTCTTAAAACCGGTTCTGTCTTATGGAGAATACTCGTTTCAGCCGGTGGAGGATGAGAAGCTTCCCAGAACCGTATGCCGGGATGTGCCGGGAGAATTCCGGGTCAGCCAGCTGATTACAAAGTATTTTAAATACAAGGAACACGATACCGAATATCCGGCGATCCGCGACGACGAGGAGGCCATCTACCGCCTTTTAACGGAGGGCATGAGCGAGTTCATGGCTCAGGGTGAGGTATATTTGTCGGAGTCCTTTAAAAAACTGAAGGTTCTTCCGCCCCCGAAGATTTCCATCGGTGTGAAGAGCAGCGGCAGCTGGCTGGAGCTGACGGTGGACACGGACGGAATGTCGGGGGCCGAGCTCACGAGGCTGCTCTCAGAGTACAGCCAGAAAAAACGGTACTACCGCATGAAAAACGGCGAGTTTCTGGCTCTGGACGATAACGGCCTGATGACGGTGGCGAAGCTGGTGGAGGGCCTCGCAGTCAACAAGTCGGATTTACAGAGTCAGAAGATTCGTCTTCCCAAATACCGGGCGCTCTATCTGGATGGTATTTTAAAAGAGGGCACAGGCATCACGCTTTACCGCGATGCGCTGTTTAAGGCCGTGGTCCGCGGCATGAAATCCGTGGAAGACAGTGATTTTGAGATACCGCTGACGCTCCGTCCCGTGCTGAGAGAATACCAGAAAACGGGCTTCCGGTGGCTTAAGACCCTGGATTCCTGCGGGTTTGGCGGAATTCTGGCGGATGATATGGGCCTTGGAAAGACGATTCAGGTTATCGCGCTCCTCCTGGATGAGAGGAACCGCGAGCCGGACACGTCCGCGTTGATCGTCTGCCCGGCGTCCCTGGTGTACAACTGGGAAAATGAGATTCATCAGTTCGCACCGACCCTGAAAGTCCGTACAATAAGCGGTACCGCACAGGAGCGGGAAGAACTTCTGAATGCGGCCTCGGAGGGGGAGATATTAGTTACCTCCTACGATCTGCTGAAGCGGGATATCGCCTTTTACGAGGAAAAGGAATTCCGTTTTCAGATCATCGACGAGGCACAGTATATCAAGAACGCCTCGACCCAGAGCGCGAAGGCGGTTAAATCGGTGAATGCCAGAACGAGATTCGCCCTGACGGGAACGCCGATTGAGAACCGGCTCAGCGAGCTGTGGAGTATATTTGACTTCCTCATGCCCGGATTCCTGTTTTCCTATCAGAGATTCAAGAAGGAGTATGAGCTCCCCATCGTGCGGGATCAGGATGAAGCCTGTTTAAAGGGGCTGCACCGTATGATCGGTCCGTTTATCATGCGCCGCTTAAAGAAGGATGTGCTGAAGGAACTTCCCGATAAGCTGGAGAATGTTATCTATTCCGGCTTCGAAAAGGAACAGAAGGATTTGTACACCGCCAATGCATGGCAGGTCAGACAGCAGCTGGAGCAGGCCGGAGACGGCGGCTCCGACAGGATTCAGATCCTTGCTCAGCTGACGAAGCTGCGCCAGATCTGCTGCGATCCGCATCTCTGCTACAGCAACTATAACGGCAGCTCCGCCAAGCTCGAGACGTGTATCGATCTGATCCGGAACGGCGTGGAGGGCGGCCATAAGATTCTGCTCTTTTCCCAGTTTACATCGATGCTGGAAATCATCGAAAAGCGGCTGAAAAAAGAGGGGATGGCATATTATATTCTGACGGGTGCGACACCCAAGGAAGAGCGCCTTCACATGGTCAACTCCTTTAAGGACGACGGTGTGCCGGTATTCCTGATTTCCCTGAAGGCCGGAGGAACGGGATTAAACTTAACGGCCGCGGATGTGGTTATCCATTACGATCCATGGTGGAACGTGGCGGCGCAGAATCAGGCGACGGACCGTACCCACCGGATTGGCCAGGAAAAGCAGGTAACCGTGTTTAAGCTGATTACGAAGGGAACCATTGAAGAAAATATATTAAAGCTTCAGGAATCAAAGAAGAATCTGGCGGAACAGATCATAACAGAAGGCACCGTCTCGTTAGGCAGCCTGACGAAGGATGATCTCATCGGCCTGCTGGTGTCCCCCGGCGTAAATGCGCCGGTTGGACTAGATTAGGGTGTGCTTATTTTCAGTTGAAAAAGAAAGGATGGATTAAGATGAAAGTACTGCTGTTAAACGGAAGCCCTCACGAAAAGGGCTGTACATACCGTGCGCTCACGGAAGTGGCGGGGGCTCTTACGAAGGAGGGAATCGAGACGGAGATCGTCCATATCGGCAATCAGGCCGTTCATGGATGTATCGGATGCGGCAAATGCGCCGCGACGGGCCGCTGTGTCTTCAAGGGAGATCCGGTCAATGCATTTTTGGATAAGATGGAGCACGCGGATGGACTGATCGTCGGCTCTCCGGTCTACTATGCGTCGGCTAACGGCTCCCTCTATTCCTTTCTGGACCGTCTGTTCTACGCGGGAAGCTGTTTTGCGTTCAAGCCGGCTGCCGCGGTGGCTTCTGCACGGCGCGCGGGAACGACGGCTACGCTCGATACCCTGAATAAATACTTTACGATTTCCCAGATGCCGGTCGTATCGTCCCAGTACTGGAACATGGTTCACGGCAATTCGCCGGAGGACGTAGAGCAGGATTTGGAGGGGCTGCAGATCATGCGCACGTTGGGGAAGAATATGGCGTGGATGCTTCGCTGCATCGAGGCGGGTAAGGCGGCAGGAATCACGACGCCGGAAGCGGAGCAGAAGCTTAAGACTAACTTTATCCGTTAAAACTGGAGGTTACGCCGGAGAACCGGCGGGCGGCGGAAGGAGCAATCCTTTCATTGCCCGCTGGTTCTTCGGCTGTGTACTGACTCCGTTGAGAAAAAATTTTAATGCCCCGGAAACGGCCTGCGGAGAGCGCTGATGTGTTTTTTCAGGGCTTTAGAGAGAAAGAAAAAGAGAAAAAGGCCTTTACTTTTGCCATATCTGTTGTATAATGGAAAAGCACTATATATGGTGAGGAAATAATTACATACGCAAAATGTAGAAGATTTCACGGCAAAGTAACAGCTGCTGTGTTATTTTTTAGCAGTATTATAAAGTAGAATATGGATTAAAGGGAATAAGGAGACAGCGATGATTAAGGTACAGAAACGTGACGGCAGAATTGTAAATTATGACAGAGAGAAGATTGTAAGGGCTATTCAGAAGGCGAATGCGGAAGTGGACGCGGCAGAACGCGCCGGGGAGGCATTGATTGACGGTATTCTGGATGATGTGGAGAAGGAATGTGAGGATGTTGTCCATGTCGAGAGCATTCAGGATATGATTGAGAGCCGCCTGGTTAAGCAGAACAAGTACACTCTCTCGAAAAAATATATGATTTACCGGTATCAGAGGGCGCTTCTGAGAAAAGCGAACACGACGGATGAATCGATCCTGAAGCTGATCCGGAATGAAAACAAGGAGCTGGCGGAGGAAAATTCCAATAAGAATACGATTCTGGCATCCACACAGAGGGATTACATCGCCGGAGAGGTATCCAGGGATTTGACGAAGCGTATGCTTCTGCCGGAACGCATTTCCATGGCCCATGAACAGGGAGCGATTCATTTCCATGACGCGGATTACTTTGTTCAGCCGATCTTTAACTGCTGTCTCATCAATATCGCGGACATGCTGGATAACGGCACCGTGATGAACGAGAAGATGATCGAGAGCCCCAAAAGCTTTCAGGTGGCCTGTACGGTTATGACCCAGATCATCGCGGCGGTGGCCAGCAACCAGTATGGCGGCCAGTCCGTGGATATGAGACATCTTGGTAAGTATTTAAGGAAGAGCAGCAATAAATTCCACAGACAGATCCGGGAAGAGTTTGGCGACAGCCTGGATAACGAGGCGGTGGAGAAGATGGCGCGGATTCGTCTGAGAGATGAACTGAAATCAGGCGTTCAGACGATCCAGTATCAGATCAACACCCTGATGACGACCAACGGCCAGGCGCCGTTTGTGACGCTGTTCCTTCGCCTGGACGACGAGGATGAATACATCGATGAGAACGCGCTGATCGTGGAAGAGATTCTGCGCCAGAGACTGGAAGGGATCAAGAATGAGGCGGGCGTCTATGTGACACCGGCATTTCCAAAGCTCATCTACGTTCTGGACGAGAATAACTGCTTAAAGGGCGGAAAATACGATTACATCACGAAGCTTGCGGTGCGCTGCTCTTCAAAGCGTATGTATCCCGATTATATTTCCGCGAAGAAGATGAAGGCAAACTATGAGGGCAATGTGTTCAGCTGTATGGGCTGCCGCAGCTTCTTATCTCCCTGGAAGGACGAGAACGGGGAATATAAATTTGAAGGCCGTTTCAATCAGGGCGTTGTGAGCCTGAATCTTCCGCAGATCGGAATCCTGGCAAAGGGCGACGAGGAGGTTTTCTGGAAGCTTTTAGACGAACGTCTTGCCATCTGCTTCGAGGCGCTTATGTGCAGGCATAAGGCCCTGGAAGGCACATTATCCGATGTGAGCCCGATTCACTGGCAGTACGGAGCGATCGCCAGACTCCCGAAGGGGGCGAAGATCGATCCGCTGCTTCATGACGGATACTCCACGATCTCTTTAGGATACATCGGTATCTACGAGATGACGAAGCTGATGAAAGGAGTCAGCCACACGGACCCGGCGGGAGAGGAGTTTGCCCTCCGCGTTATGAACCACATGAAAGAGGCGGTTGAGTGCTGGAAAGAGGAGACCGGTCTTGGATTCGGCCTTTACGGAACTCCGGCTGAGTCCCTTTGCTACCGTTTCGCCAGAATCGACAGAGAGCGCTTCGGCCAGATAGAGAATGTGACGGACAAGGGCTACTACACGAATTCCTACCACGTGGACGTGAGAGAGAAGATCGACGCGTTCAGCAAGTTTACATTTGAGAGCCAGTTCCAGAAGATTTCTTCCGGCGGCGCTATCTCTTACGTGGAGGTTCCGAATATGGCGAAGAATCTGGAGGCTATGGAAGAAGTGGTCAAATTTATCTATGACAATATCCAGTATGCGGAGTTCAACACCAAATCCGACTACTGCCAGGAATGCGGCTTCGACGGTGAGATCATCATCAATGAGGACATGGAGTGGGAATGCCCGCAGTGTCATAATAAGGACAAGGACAAGATGAACGTGACCAGAAGAACCTGCGGTTACCTGGGCGAGAATTTCTGGAATGCCGGAAAGACAAAGGAAATCAAGGCCAGAGTGCTTCATCTGTAGTCTGATGCATGGCTGAACTGTTACATTTGAGGAGCAATAATATCATGAAATACGCCGATATCAAACATTGTGACGTTGCCAACGGCACCGGAGTGCGGACGAGCCTTTTTGTGTCCGGCTGCACTCACCGGTGCCGGGGCTGTTTTAATGAGATCGCATGGGATTTTAATTATGGAAATGAGTTCACGGGCGAGGCGGTACAGGAGATCCTCGATTCCTGTGGAAAAAGCTATATATCCGGTCTGTCTCTGCTGGGCGGAGAGCCGATGGAGCCGGAGAACCAGCGGGCGCTTCTGCCTCTGGTTCTCCGGTTTAAGGAGCTGTATCCGGAGAAGACGATCTGGTGCTACACCGGTTATACGTACGAGACGGATCTATTGGTGCAGGAGGGACGGGCACACTGCGAGGTGACGCCCGAATTTCTTGCGTGCATCGATATCCTGGTGGATGGCGAATTCGACCAGGAGCTTTACGATCTCAAACTGAAATTCCGGGGCAGCAGCAATCAGCGAGTGCTGCAGATTCATGAACCGGGCTGTCCGGAGCTGTTTGCTGAAATGGATAGGTAAAGGGGGAATAGGTTGGATGAAACGGGAAGTCAGCCTGGAAGAGATATCAGATGGGAAACTGTATGGCAGCAGCGACATGGTGAAGGTGGGCTGTGACGACTGCCGCGGCTGTTCCGCCTGCTGCCGGGGCATGGGAAGTTCCATTGTTTTAGATCCCTATGACGTCTTTCGGCTGGAGACGGGCCTCGGCCTGTCCTTTGAGGGGCTGCTGGCGGAGGCAGTGGAGCTGAATCTGGTGGATGGCATAATTCTGCCAAACCTGAAGATGTCCGGAGAGGGGGAGGCCTGCACCTTTTTAAACGAGGAGGGGCGCTGCCGGATTCATCCCTTCAGACCGGGAATCTGCCGGATGTTTCCGCTTGGCCGAATCTATGAGGACCACGGCTTCCGGTATTTTAACCAGATTCACGAATGCCGGAAGGAGCAGAAGACGAAGGTCAAGATCCGCAAGTGGATGGATACTCCGGATATGGGCCGTTATGAGAGCTATATTGTGGAGTGGCATTACTTCCTCAGGGAACTGGAGAAGAAACGGGAGCAGAATCCGGAGCGGAAACCGGAAGAGGGATCAGAACAGGCCGGTGGGGAAGATGCGAGGAAGCGGACTGCTATGGGGGTGCTTAAGCTTTTCTATATGATTTCGTTTCAGAAGGAGCTGGATTTCTATCAGCAGTTTGAGGCGCGCATGGCGGCTGCGCGGGAGGAATTTATTAATTTTCTGTAAAAATACTTAAGGTTCCCAAATCCCTGTTTGCCTGCCGGCAGTCTCTGTGATATACTTAAAGCAATGGAATCGGCAAGGCACAAACAGGTCTAAAGTATCAGGACGGTTGTCCGAAGGGGAGGAATACCTTTATGGCGAAGGTAAAGAGGTTTAGCACAAAAATTAACAGTTTTTTCGTGGAGTGGAGTGCGCTGAATCATTATTTGTCATCCTATGAATGTGAGAAAAACGGCGTTCCCTACATCGGTTTTAAGGACCCGAGGGTTCAGAAGCTCTGGAACAGCTTAAGTTCCGCGGAAAAGCGGGATCTGATGAAGCATTATGGGAAGAAGAACGAGGCGGAGCTGGGCGACTATCTGGGATGAGGGGCATGAATCATGATTCTTTCGGGAAAAGAAATATTAAAGCACATGGGGAAAGAGATCATCATTACTCCATTTGATGAAAAGAGAATTAATCCTAACAGCTATAACCTGTCTCTGGCGGATGAACTTCTGGTTTACGAGCAGGATGAGCTGGATATGAAAAAGCCCAATCCGACTAAGCGGATCGTGATTCCGGAGGAAGGGCTTCTTCTGGAACCCAACAGGCTGTATCTGGGAAGGACCAACGAATTTACGAAGACGGATCGCTATGTCCCCATGCTGGAGGGCCGTTCTTCCACGGGCAGGCTGGGACTCTTTATCCATGTGACCGCAGGCTTTGGCGATATTGGCTTCGCCGGGTACTGGACGCTGGAGATTTTCTGTGTGCAGCCGGTCAGAATATATCCGAATGTGGAGATCTGCCAGATCTATTACCATGATATTGATGGGGAATACGATCTGTACAGCAGTGGAAAGTATCAGAATAACAGTGGGATTCAAGCCAGTCTCATGTATAAGGACTTTGGGTGAGAACGGTATAAGAGATGATGTAAGAGATAATATAAGAAAACCGGATAATAAAAAGAGGAAGATGCAGAGTCAGGAGTCCCTGAAGCAGTATCTTCCTTTTTTATGGTCACAACCGCTTATTCCCTATGCCCCGCCGCGTATTCCCCGGGGCAGATGTCCATGACCACCCGGACTGGCTGGATTAGGGCGTCCTCGTACTGGCATCTCCACTGGACCTCCCGGCTCATCCGGCCGTCTGCGATTCCGTCGATGGTCTCACCGGACTTGACCGGCGCGTCGGCCGCGTAGAGATAGGAGGCCGCATTATACGCATGGTTTACGACGGCCTGCGGCTCCAGACCCCGGAAATGGTACTGGACGTCAGGGAGTCCGATTGCATAGAGACCCAGGGTATCCACAACCTTGTCGTCGCTGCCGGAGATGTTGAAAAGGCGGGCGTTGACGCCAAAGTATATGAAACGGTCTTCACGCGGTATTTTGTGTTCCCTGATCTGATCTGCGGTAAACAGTTTCCCGGCCGGCTTGATCCAGACCGCAGTGCAGTCAGGAAACAGTCTGACCGCTGTCTCCATCCAGTCCATCATCATCTCACAGCGCTCCTTGTATTCCAGCACGGCAGCCATCATGTCAAACAGAAAAATCTCATACCGGCACCGCTCCAAAAGAGCGTCTCCGTCGGCCACATCCCAGAGCTGGCTCCGGGAAAATGCGTCAATGGAGTCCTGCTTGAATTCCTGAACGTCCCCCATGACGACCTGGGGCGGCAGGGCGCCGTCTTTAAACTGTGCCAGATATTTTTTTACGGCAAAAGAGGTCAGAGCCGGTGAAGGGGACACGATGTCGATCGCGCCGAAGGTTTCTTCCAGAGCCGTGCGTATGATCCCGGCCTCCGGCTTAACCGGTTTTTCTTCAAACAGAAGATAGATCTGATAAAGGTTCTGAAATTCTGCTTTTTCCTCAAGGTTCTGCTTCAGCTCTTCTTTCGGTTCTTTTTTCTTTTTAAATAATCCCATATGCGTTCTCCTTTGTATCTGTCGGCAGGAGGCGGATTCCTCCGCCGTTACCTCCAGTATACCGTATTTTGAGAAAAAGGCCATTACTATTTGCTTAAGATTTCCCCCAGGCTTTTTGAAAACCGGAGAAAGGAAATGGGGCAGACAGCGGGATTTCGTAACGGCGGCAGATGCGCACAATCTCATAAGCACCGATGATTAAGGCGAAGACGCCGGTGGCAATGTTGCTGACGGCCATGACGACCCCGACGCTTAAGCTTCCCATGGAAGTAAAACTCTGCAGAAACCAGAGCACGGGAACCCGGAAGATGAAGACGCGGCAGAAGTTGATGGCCAGCGTCAGTTTCGTCTTTCCAAAGCCATACAACAGGGCCATGACGGACGCGGTGACGCCCAGCGGAATCGCCCCCAGCGCCTCGAAGCGGTAGATGGAGATAATCATCTTTTGAAACGCCGGATCATGGCCGGCAAAGAGGCGGCTGAGCGCATCCAGAAAATACAGCGAGCAGGCCATGAGCACGATCCCGATCACCAGGTTGACGGCGAGAACGCATCCAAAGGCCTTCAGCGCGCGGCGGGGCTTTCCTGCTCCCACACTCTGGCTGATAATGGCCGATCCGCCTTCCTGGAAGCCGTTCTGCGGCATGGTGGTGATGCCGCCGATGTTGTTGGAGATTCCCAGCGCTCCCACGGTCAGCGAACTGTAGATCGTACTCATGGAATTGATGATGACCTTGCCGAAGGAGAAGGCCATCTTCTCTGCAATGACCGGAATGGAGAGTCCGATCATGGGAAATGTGACAGCGGGCTTCAAAGAGACCGCTTTCATGGAAAAGCCGAATGCGTTGTCCTTTTGATTCATATTTCGCACAGCCGCAGCCAGCAAAAACAGCTGGGAAAGGATTGTAGCCGTGGAAATCATGCTGATTCCGCACTGAAATCCGTAGACGAACAGGGCGGTAGAGGACATCTTGATGGCGATAACGGCCATATTCAGGCGGAGAATTCTGCCGGAATTTCCACGTGCCCGCTCAATGGCGATATAAATGTTGTTAAAGAAGCTGATGACCATGCCGAAGAGCTCCAGCCGAAAGTACAGAGTCCCTTCCGAGATAAAGGCCTCCGGCGTCCGGGCAAGCCGGAGAAACCACGGCGTGAAGGGAACCAGCAGAGCCAGAATGACGGCGCCTAAGACCGCGCACATGGCGAACAGCGTGCTGACCCGTTTCTTTACCAGATCGAAATCACCGGCACCGTAGGCTTCGCTTATTTTCAGACTGGACCCGATGGCGAGGCCGCCTCCCAGGGCTGACAGCATCAGGCTGATCTGGGATAAATAGGCCACGGCGGACACAGAGCCGGCGCTGATATGGGCCGCCATCATAGAGTCAAAGATTTTAAAGAGCTGATTTAAACTCTGGTACAGGGCCAGCGGCGTTCCGACGTAGAGAACGACCTTCCACATGTTGTCGTGGAGGGCAAATTCCCGGAAATGCTGATCTTTTGCGGAGAGCACCGCCTTTGGTAACAATTGCCTGGACATGAATCGTTCCTCCTTTGATGTATATGCCATTGCTTCCGATGGATCTGTATATAAGCATATAACCGGGAGCTTTGGAAATCTACGAATTTCATGACCAATCATCAAAATAGTACGGTTTTTTTGACATGACCGGTTCCTTTGTGCTATAGTATAGGCCGAAGGGATGGTGATGTCTGGATGAAACGACATGGTCAAATGTCGGAAGCGATGTCGACCGGTATCTTTCTGACTCTGTCCGGTGGATTTCAGGATGCTTATACGTATTACACCCGCGGGAAGGTTTTTGCCAACGCCCAGACGGGGAATATCATTTTACTGGGACACAATGCGATGAACGGAGACTTTACGGATGCCTTCCGGTACCTGGTGCCGGTGCTGGCCTTTGCGGGCGGAATCTACATATCGGAGGTCATACGCGGTATCTACCGGGAGTACGGGAAGCTGCACTGGCGCCAGATCGTGGTGGTGCTGGAGATACTGCTCCTGTTTGTGGTGGGATTTCTCCCGCAGTCCATGAACATGGCGGCCAATATTCTGGTGTCCTTTGTCTGCGCCATGCAGGTGGAGGCGTTCCGGAAGATGAAGGGAAGCGCCTATGCCAGCACGATGTGCATCGGCAATCTGCGCAGCGCGACGGAGATGCTGTACCGCTACCGCCATACGAAGGAAAAGGGCTGTCTGGAAAAATGTCTCCGGTATTACGGCGTAATTCTCGTCTTTGGTATCGGCGCAGCGCTTGGAAGCTTCATGACTTCCCTGTTTGAGGAGCGGACGATCTGGATATCCTGCGGTTTTCTGTTTGTCTGTTTCTGTATTATGCTTATTCCCGCGAGCAACGAGTCAGGTGGGCGCGCTTGCGGGTCCATCTGACGACTGCCGCGAGGGTCAAAAACTCCACCGCTCGCGGCGGGTTTTTTGGCTAAAGAAGACATCGAGGGCGAGCGAGGTCTGGATTGACAGCGGAGCGGGTTTGTGATACAGTTACATTAAGTTAACAGGATATTTGAGGGAGTAATTCCGCATATGGCACAGGCGAGATAAATCAACAGCATGGCGGCTTTGCGGCGGCCTGGTTTATCTATAAAGAATGAGACTCATATACAGTATACACGCTGTATATGAGTCTTTTCCTTATTTACAGCAGGCGGAAACGGTTCCCTCTTACAACCGGACGAATGACAGGAGGTGCGGTGATGAAGGGATACTTGGATACTTCGGAGGAAGTTCTGAAAAAACTGAATACGAAACGGACAGGCCTGAGTGCAGAGGAAGCGGCCGGCAGACTTATGGCAGATGGAAAGAATAAGCTGGAGGAGGCGAAGCCGGTTCCGCTTTGGAGGCGTTTTTTGAGTCAGCTGGCCGATCCGATGATCATCATTCTGATTGTTGCAGCGGTGGTCTCTGGAATGACGGCGGTCTATGCGGGGGAGTCGTTTGCGGATGTGATCATTATTATGATCGTCGTTCTCATCAATGCGGTGCTGGGAGTGGCGCAGGAGAGCAAGGCTGAGAAAGCCATAGCTGCCCTGCAGGAGATCGCGGCGGCCACTTCCAAAGTAATGCGGGATGGTAAGCAGCAGACGATCCGGAGCGAGGAGCTTGTGCGCGGCGATATCATCGTCCTGGAGGCCGGAGATGCGGTGTCGGCAGACGGCAGGATTCTGGAGTGCGCCAGCATGAAGGTGGAAGAAGCCGCCCTGACCGGGGAGTCGGTGCCGGTTCTCAAGACGGAACGCGTTCTTTCCCTGGAGGAGGGGACGAAGGACATTCCACTGGGCGACAGGAAGAACATGGTCTACATGGGAAGCACGGTCGTATATGGCCGCGGAGCAGCGGTCGTGACAGGCACCGGCATGGATACGGAGATGGGGAAGATCGCGGATGCCCTGACTCAGACAAAGGATAATGAGACGCCGCTTCAGGGAAAGCTTTCCCAGCTGAGCCGAATTCTCAGCGTGCTGGTGCTCGGCATCTGCGTGATTATATTTGCAGTCAGCTTACTGCGCGCCTATCCGGCCATTTCCGGGCATACGGTCATGGATACATTTATGATCGCCGTGAGCCTGGCGGTGGCAGCCATACCGGAAGGGCTGGCGGCCGTTGTCACCATCGTGCTCTCCATCGGCGTCACCAACATGTCCAGGAAAAATGCTATCATCCGGAAGCTGACGGCCGTGGAGACTCTTGGGTGCACCCAGATCATCTGTTCTGACAAAACGGGAACGCTGACGCAGAACCGGATGACCGTCGTGGAACATACCGGATCCGACGAGACGGCACTGGCGGCGGCCATGGCACTCTGCAACGACGCTTATTTAAACGATAAGAATGAGGTGGAGGGAGAACCCACCGAGGCGGCTCTCGCAGCCTACGCATGGTCCGCAGGACTTAACCAGAACCTCTTAAAACGGGAGTATGTGCGGATCGGTGAGGCACCCTTCGATTCCATGCGGAAGATGATGTCGACCGTACATGAAAAGGCGGATGGGACCGTGATTCAGTTCACGAAAGGCGCTCCGGATGAGGTTCTGAAACGCTGTACTCACATACTGTCGGATGGAAGGGCCGTTCCGCTGCGTGAGGAGGACAGGGAAAGAATTCTTCTTGCCAATAAATCGCTGGCCGACCGGGCTCTCCGTGTTCTTGCGGCTGCTGCGAGAGAGTACACAGCCCGCCCCGCCGGCTGGGAGGCCGGAGAGCTGGAGCAGAAGCTCTGTTTCCTCGGTCTCACCGGGATGATCGACCCGGTGCGCCCCGAGGTGCTGCCTGCCATCGAAGAGTGCCGCAGAGCCGGAATCCGTCCTATTATGATTACCGGCGATCATAAAGACACGGCGGTGGCCATCGCCATGCAGCTTGGCATCATCACATCACCGGAACAGGCCATCACAGGCGCTGGTCTCGACGAGATATCTGATGAGGACTTCGGCAATGAGATTGAAAAGTATTCCGTTTACGCCAGGGTCCAGCCGGAGCACAAGGTGAGAATCGTAAATGGGTGGAGAGAGAAAGGCTGTATTACCGCCATGACGGGAGACGGAGTCAACGACGCGCCTTCCATCAAGAATGCCGATATCGGTGTGGGAATGGGAATTACCGGAACCGATGTGACGAAGAATGTGGCGGATATGGTGCTGGCAGACGATAATTTTGCCACGATTGTCTCAGCGGTGGGAGAGGGGCGGAGAATATACGATAACATTCGAAAGTCCATACAGTTTCTCCTGTCATCCAACTTATCAGAGGTGCTGTCCATCTTTTTTGCGACGCTTCTCGGCTTTGTCGTCCTGAAGCCGGTCCACCTCCTCTGGATCAATCTGATTACCGACTGCTTCCCCGCGCTGGCGCTGGGCATGGAGGAGCCGGAACAGGACGTCATGAACCGGCCGCCCCGCAGCCCGAAGGAAGGGATTTTCTCAGGCGGGGTCGGACTTAATGTGGTGGTTCAGGGAATTGCGGTGACCGTAATCACCCTGGCTTCGTATCTGATCGGCCATTATCTGGAGGCGGGCGTGTGGGAGATTACGAACAGTGCGGATGGCATGACCATGGCGTTTCTGACTCTGTCCATGACGGAGATATTCCACTCCTTCAACATGCGGTCTATGAGTCAGTCGGTATTTACGTTAAAACATCATAATCCGTGGCTGTGGCTGTCCATGGTGGCTTCCTTTCTGTGCACGACCGTGGTCATCTACGTCCCGTTCCTGTCCGATGCGTTTGAATTTGAACACATTTCCCTGACCGAGTATGCGGTGGCAATCGGACTGGCCGTCTGCATTGTTCCGTTTGTAGAGGGGACGAAATGGCTTCAGAGGAGGCGGAAATGAGGAACATCCTCTGCAAATGCCTCCGCTTCGGACTGCAGGGTTTCCAGAAAGCGATTGATATGGTATCCGTCGGTCGCCGCGTGATGGCAGGTAATGGAGAGAGGCATCATAATTCTGCCGTCTTTTTCATAGAATCTGCCTGCCTCAACGGACGGAAGATAGTATGGCTTGTTTTCATAGGAGTGAACCGAAAAATGCTTAAATGATACCCAGGGAACACAGGAAATGGTATAGGCATTTGCTGGAGGTGTCTGCCCGGCCTGAGCCAGGACGCCGTGACTGCCGCCGTACCTCTTCTGGTTGTCCAGGTAGGCCTGATAAAACGCCATGAAATCATCTGCGTATTCCGTCCACATAAAGGAAAAGGTCTTATCGTCATCATGAAAGGCCGCGTAAAGCGGTGTGAGTGTGTCGAAGCAGCCAACCTGTCCGTCCAGTTCGGCGATTTTGAATTCCTTCTGCATTTGAAGCGTCCTGGTGACGAGCCATAAGTAAGCCGGGAAGAACTTGATACCGGCATGCTTCAGAGCCGTTCTCATCGCCGTTACATCGAGATCGACGGTCAGGGAATATCCGGTCGGAGCCATTTTCGAGAAATAGTAAAACATCTGCCCCCTCGGCCATGTCTGCATGTCGAGCGGTGTGAATTTAACAGTTTGATCCATTGTGATACCTCCTTTTCCTCTATTATAGGGACTTCCAATGAAAATACAATCAACGCTCCGTAGACTGCGTAACAGTTCAGCCCTCGCTTCCAGCCGCCGCGGTCCGTCCCGGTGCTTTCGTTTCCCGGACCTTTCCAGTTCCGGTTTCGGGCATAAGCATTTCTAAATGTGCAGAATTTTTCTAAAAACCAGTGAAAATCCCCAAACTCGCTGCGCTCAAACAGGTGAGGATTTCCCCTGAACGAAAAATTCTGCGCATTAAGAACTGCTAATGCCCTGCAAAGTCACAGGAAAGGTCCGGGAAACGAAAGCACCGGGACGGACCGCGGCGGCTGGAAGCGAGGGCTGAACTGTTACTAGGCTGCCGGTGTTATCCCTGTTCCATTTGAAAAAATTAGTATTTTATGGTAGGATGAAGAAAAACCTGCACACAAAAGAAGTCAGACACTCACGGCAGTTGCCAATTGGACATGCCCGCATGCCCGCTTGGCCTGTTGTCTTCGTGTGAATAAACGATACAGGAGCATAGAATGACGGCTTATGTAAGTAAGAATGAGAAAACAAAATACCGGCTGGCAGACTCTGTCAAGCAGTGCATGATGACGACGCCAGTGGACAAAATCACGGTTCAGAATATCGTGGATGGCTGTGATATGACGCGTCAGACCTTTTACCGGAATTTTAAGGACAAGTATGACCTGATCAACTGGTACTTCGATAAGCTGGTGCTGGAATCCTTTGCCCGGATCGGCGTGGAGAAGACGGTCTGCCAGAGCCTGGAGGAGAAGTTTGAATTTATCAAGAAGGAGAAGGTGTTCTTCACCGAGGCCTTCCGTTCGGATGATTACAACTCCCTGAAGGAACACGATTTTGAACTGATTATGGGGTTCTATAGGGAGTTGATCACGCGTAAGACCCATAAGCCTCTGGAGGAGGAGATTCAGTTTTTGCTGGAGATGTACTGCCGCGGATCCGTCTATATGACTGTGAAATGGGTCCTGAGCGGCATGAAGCAGACCCCGGGGGAGATGGCGGCCAGCCTGGTGGAAGCCATGCCGCCGCGGCTTTCGGCTGTGTTTCAGGAGGCAGGTCTCGTATAATGCGGATCGGAGAGCTTTGCCTGGCCGTTGGTACGGGATGTATTGATATTGTATAGAAATAAAGTTACAGTTTGCGGGATTTGTAACATTTGTTACAAACGAAGGGGATTGTAACTTTATTTTTCAGACCGGTTTTGTTAAAATAATAACAGAAAGTAAATGGTATCCATAAGACCCATAAAAGATAGGAAAAGGAGAGATTATCATGGCAAACAGAATCGTTCTGAATGAAACATCGTATCACGGCGCAGGTGCAATCAATGAAATTCCGGGAGAGGTAACAAAGAGAGGGTTCCATAAGGCATTTGTTGCATCCGATCCTGATCTGGTAAAATTCGGCGTAACAGCGAAGGTGACAAAGATTCTCGAAGAGAATGGAATGGACTACGAGGTTTATTCCAACATCAAACCAAACCCAACCATTGAAAACGTACAGACCGGTGTTGAGGCATTCAAGAAATCCGGTGCAGACTATATTATCGCAATCGGCGGCGGTTCCTCCATGGATACCTCCAAGGCCGTAGGCATCATCATCACTAATCCAGAGTTTGCCGATGTCAGAAGCCTGGAGGGCGTGGCTCCGACCAAGAATCCGTGTGTTCCGATTCTGGCTGTTCCGACGACAGCGGGTACGGCGGCAGAAGTTACCATCAACTACGTAATTACCGACGTTGAGAAGAAACGCAAATTCGTCTGTGTTGATACACACGATATCCCGGTTGTCGCTTTCGTTGATCCGGAGATGATGTCCAGCATGCCGAAGGGATTAACTGCTTCCACAGGTATGGATGCGTTGACCCATGCGATCGAGGGCTATACCACAAAGGGAGCCAATGAGATTACAGACATGTTTAACTTAAAGGCGATTGAAAAGATCGCTTCCAGCTTAAGAGATGCGGTTGAGAATAAGCCGGAAGGCCGTGAAGGCATGGCTCTGGGCCAGTACTTAACCGGTATGGGATTCTCTAACTGCGGACTTGGCATCGTTCATTCCATGGCTCACGCCCTGGGCGCCGTATACGACACACCGCACGGTGTGGCCAATGCCATCCTGCTTCCGACCATTATGGAATACAATGCAGATGCTACGGGTGAGAAGTTCCGTGCCATCGCTAAGGCCATGGGTGTAGAGGGAACCGAGACCATGACCGTGGAAGAGTACCGCAAAGCGGCAGTTGAGGCAGTTAAGAAGCTGTCCCAGGACGTTGGAATTCCGGCTGACTTAACGGCTATCGTTAAGGAAGAGGATGTTCAGTTCCTGGCTGAGTCCGCTGTGGCAGATGCGTGCGCACCTGGAAATCCTAAGGATGCGAGTCTGGAAGACATTATTGCGCTGTATAAGAGCCTGATGTAAGATCGGCCGGGCGGGAGTTCGGACAAACTGCAGTGTAAGAGAAGATTAATAGAGCGGAGACGCCGTTTCATCGATGAAGAGTCATTGATGAAACGGCGCTTTTTATTAATTGCTCTTTAGTTTGGTGTCTGCTTTGAAAAAATGGTGTAATAGTTTATGGCCTCTTCTTCCATTAACGAAAAATTGGCCTGCAGCTTTTGAATAATACGCTGTTTCGGGACGTTTTCGGAAACATTATCCTGAATAAAGACCTGGATGCCTTTTTCCATCCCTCGTTGATACCCTTCATCCATCAACATCTGTCCGACTAATGTCATCTGCATCTCCTCCTCCAGTTTTTTCGCGTATGCCCGGTCAATGACTTTGTCTGTAAAGGTCAGGATTCCGGCTATTACCTTCAGCTGGCCCTCCCTGTCAGGCAGTCGTTTACCGAGATTTACGGCCTTTTCAATCGTTTCCTGCTTGCGCTTTTTTCCTTTTACGGTAAGCGGCAGAATCATCAGTTCCATCAATTCTTCTTCCGTCAGTTTTTCTCCGGCGTCGATTTTGTTCTTCAGGCGGTGGTAGATCTGACTGCCGTCTAAATGAATTAAGTAGGCGGATTCTACGACCAGGATCAGGCCGCCTAAATCATATCGTTCTTCTGCACGCTCCACATCGGCCGTATAGATGACCACCATCTTGAGCTGCTTTAAATCTTTCAGTTCCCGGCGAATCGCAAAACGGCGGATGACTCTGGCAATGTAATTGAGATATTTTACGAAGTTTTCCCTGCTGAAGGAGGATTCATAGTCGATGATGGCTAAAGAACCGTCGCTTAACAGGAATAAATTATCCAGCCTCAATTCATTGCTTTCAATGACGGGCAGGTTCGTAGGCAGGATATCCACAATCTTTAGCTCCGGAAGTCCGAAAGCAGCGAGACTTCTGCCTTTTAATGTCTCCGCCATCAGCTTGGAGGTAATATCCTTGTTCTGATATGCGATTTCTTCCATTTCTTTTTCTTTCTCCTTTTATTATACGTAAATAAACGGACAGTTTCAAGAGTTCCATACTTAAATAATCAAAACGCATCACCTGCCTTTAATCCGGTTTTTCATGATTTCAGGGATATTTTCTGAGATTGTTTGAGATATTCAGAACATCACCGCTTTCCGGCAGAATGCGGAAATGGGATAGGATAATCGTATGACAGATATATGAAAAAGTCAAGTATTATTTACTTAAAATAATAGTAATTCTGCTTATGCTGTACTCTTGGGTTCACCGCAGTATATGAAAAACCAGGTTTCCCAGATCAGGTAAATACACAGTTTCAGCACGCATCTTCACAATAATGCTTCTACGTATCATGGCGATGGAAATTCTTAAATTCCCGCGGCGATATGCCATACTCCTTCTTAAAGGAACGGTAGAAGGAAGAGTAGTCTGGAAAACCGCAGCTCTCCCATATTTCCTGGAGCGGGACTCCGGACAGGATTCCGTTTTTGGCCGCGATCAGACGGCGCTGGATCACACAGTGATGGAAGGACACCTGCATGTTCTTCTGAAAGGTGTGGGAGATGGTGGAGGGGCTCACGAGAAAATGCTTCGCCGTCCCTTCCAGCGTGATCTTCTCCCTTAAGTGTTCGTCAATGTAGCGGAATAAATCATCCACCAGAACACTTTTTTCCGCGGCCGGCATCTGCAGATCCTGATAGTAATAGGTGCGGCTTATGTGGGCCATGAGGCTGATGACTGCGGTCCGGGTGCAGTATCCCCAGCCCAGCTTCTGCTCTTCTGTCTCCTTTAAGGCGGCGGAAGCAGCGGAAAAGAGCCCTGACCATGTCGCCCGGGTGGAGCGCAGAAGATAGCTCCCGCGCTTCTGACACTGCTCAAAGGCAAAATTCAGATCCGGAAATTCCTCGCACTGCTGATGCCAGTAGGCGGCGTTGATCCAGATGACATACCGGGAATACGGTTCCTTAAGCGTCTCCGGAAAGAGCGGCTGGTGACTGACTCCGGGCGGAATGAGCAGAATATCCCCCTGTTGGATGCGAAATCGCTTGTCCCCTAAAAGATACTGGATATTGCCGCTTTTGCAAAGCAGGATCTCATAAAACGTATGGCTGTGCAGGAAAACATGGCCGCTATTGTCTGTATTGGTCTGAATGCGGATTTCCGTACAGGAATCCTCCATCTGTATTTCTTTCCAGATATTAATCATAGGACCTCCATGGTTAAAATGCATAAAAAGTTGAAAGAATATTATTGAAAATAAATAAAACCTTATAACTTATTTGCAAGAATTACAATGTATAATGCAAGATGCGCAATTTAAATTGCTAAAACTACACAATATAATAGAACTATAACAAATGAACATAAGAAATTCAAGTCTTATGGGAAGAAAAGGAGAGGTTTTATGAAAGAGATACGAAAATTTGGAATCAGAGACCAGATCGGATATGTATGCGGTGATATGGCGGGCAGCTTTGTGAACCTGTATGTCGATGCATTTTTCCTCACATTCTGTACGTATGTGCTGGGAATTAAGGCGGCGTGGATGGGAAGTATGTTCCTGTTTGCAAGACTGTGGGATGCATTTAACGATCCGATGATCGGTTCCTTTCCGGACCGATGGCAGATAGGAAAGAGCGGGGATAAATTCAAACCCTACATTAAGATTGCAATGATTCCGCTGGCTATATCCGGACTGCTGTGTTTTGCTGATGTCAGCAGCTGGGGTTCCCTGGCGAAGCACGTCTGGGTCGTATTTGCTTACATCGTATACGGAATGAGCTATACCGGAACTTCCATGCCGTTTGGCTCCATGGCCTCTGTTGTTACCAATGACCCGATCGAGAGAACGAAGCTTTCCAGAGCCCGTTCCATCGGCGGCACGATCGTCGGAATCGGAGCCATTTCACTGGTTCCTCAGTTCGTATTCAACAAAGCGGGCGAAGTCGTGCCGAGTGGTTTCTTCAAGGTAGCGGTGGTATTCGGAATCTTATCCATTATCTGCTACTGCCTGCTGCTGCATTTTACCACAGAGCGCGTTCGTCAGCCGAAGGTGGAAGGCGAGACGTTCAATTACGGCAAGGTGTTAAAGAGTGTATTTAAGAACCGCCCGATGCTGGGCGTTATGCTGGCAACGGTAGGAAGCCTTTTATTCATCACCGGCAACAGCCAGCTGGGAAGTTACCTTTACAAAGAATTCTACCATGCGCCGCAGGTGCTGACACTGGTGTCCTTAATCAGTATTCCGATTATGCTGGTATTCTTCCCGCTGATTCCGAAGCTGAGCCAGAAATATGGAAAACGCAATGTCATTTTAGTATGCTCCGGTTATAACCTTGTGATTTCCCTGATTCTGTTTATGATGCCGATTCAGAACGTGTACTTATTCCTGGTGATTAACACCCTGGCGACCAGCGGACAGACGGCATTTACCATGCTGATCTGGGCGTTTGTTACGGACTGCATCGATTACCATGAGTACCAGACCGGAGAGCGCAGCGACGGAAGCCTTTACTCCATCTACACATTCTCCAGAAAGATCGGTTCCACGCTGGCATCCACCATCGCTTCCTTCTCACTGGGCGCGATCGGCTATATTTCCGGTATTGAGGCACAGACTGCCGCTGTCGCCGGTCATATTCGTTCCCTCTGCACCTTTATTCCGGTAGCGACCTGCGTGCTGGAGCTTCTGGGCATCGGACTCGTATACAACCTGACCAACAAGAAGACGACGGAAATGTACGCGGTACTGAAGAAACGGAGAGATGAGGGCGAGAAACAGGCATAGGAGTGAGAGAAAGCGGAATGGAAAAAAAGATCGATATTCATCTTCATTTGAGTGAACGTCCGATTCCCGACGGGCTGGGAATGAAGATATCCAGCGGGGCAGAAATGCTGCCGCATCTGGATGAACTTGGAATCGGGTTTGGAATCATCATGTCGTCGGGCGAGAAACAGGCGATGTTCGGCTCCAACGCTTCGTGCAGAAGAATCGCGGAACAGTATCCGGACCGGTATGCCTGGATGTGCGGCCTGGATGAGACGGAACCGGAGACGGTATACGATAGGTTAAAGCAGTACCGCGAAGAGGGCGCCGTCGGAGTCGGAGAACTGGCTGTCAACCACAGATTGGATCATCCGTTTTTAGAGGCGGTATTTCAGGCGGCGGAAGCCCTTGGCCTGCCGGTGCTGTTTCATATGAGCCCGGAGGAAGGCTTCCAGTACGGTGTGGTGGATGAGCCGGGGCTGCCCCTTCTGGAACGGGCTTTAAATAAGTACCCCAATTTGATATTTATCGGCCACAGCCAGCCGTTCTGGCACGAGATATCGGGCGGCGCGGGGGAATCCCGGGAAGAGCGGTATGAGTGGGGAAAAGGGCCGGTGACGCCCGGCGGCCGGCTGGGTCAGCTGTTTGAAAAATATCCGAATTTGTATGGAGATTTGTCGGCCAACAGCGGCGGATGCGCCATGATGCGGGATGAGGCGTTCGGCCTGGCGTTTCTGGAGACCTGGAAGGACCGGCTGATGTTTGGAACGGACATGGTAAATGTGGATATGGAATTTCCGCTGGGCGGATGGCTGGATCAGAAGGTGGAGGAGGGAGCGCTCTCCTTCACCGCCTGTCAGACCATTGTGAGAGGCAATGCAAAACGTATCTTTGGGCTGGGCCGGAAGCTGGCTGTAAATGCAGAAGAAAAGACCGATGAGAAAACAGAAGAGAAGATGGTGAAAGGAGAGTAGGAATGAAGGAAATGAGAACGAGGATTCTGCCACGGATGCTGAATGACGAGGCAGAAACGTATCTGACACGCAATGATGTCATCATTGTTCCGGTGGGAACGGTGGAACTCCACGGGGGACTGCCCCTTGACAGCGAAACAGTGATCAGCGAGGCATTCGCCCTTCGGATGGCGGAAGCGGCCGACGGGCTGGTGCTGACGGGACTGCCGTATTTCTACGCCGGGGCCACGGCCATCGGACGCGGCACGACTCAGGTCAGCGTGCGGGAAGGCATCGACTATCTGGGAGCTATTGCGAGAAGTCTTCTCCGTCAGGGCTTCAAGCGCCAGATTTACGTCAGCTTTCACGGCCCCGCCCATATGACCTGCTGTCCAATGATCCGGGATTTCTTTGATGAGACCGGCGTCCCGATTCTGTATATGGATCTGACGATGCAGATGTTCCAGAGTGCACGGGATTTATTCAAGACAATGGACAGTTTTCATGCCATCACAGTCGGCGCGTACCAGATGATGGGCCGTCTGGAGGATGTTCCGTTTACCACAGGATACTGCCATCAGGAGCCGCAGACGACGAAGCCGTTTGACCATCTGTTCGGCCTGGCTTACCAGAGCGGCAGCATCGGCTACTGCTTTGGCGACGCGAAGGATCATATGAGTACACCTGCGATCCCTGACGCGGCCAGGAGAAAAGAACTGGCGGACGAAGGGGAGATGCTGATTAATGAGATCGTAAAGCGCCTGGATATGAGAACCATTACAGAGGAAATGAGGTCTTTGGAAGCCTTTGAGCAGGAGGTTATGAAGCGGTATCCCTGGATTCCGGCCGCAGGCGGGCAGAAGAGATGACGGACGAAATCGAGAAAGAAACAGAGAAGGAAATCGGGAAAGAAATGAAACAGGAAATGATGAAATCAGAGTTACAGCCGGAGTCCGGCGAATCGTCGAAGCTGATCGGGACACCGTGCGGAGCTGTGAGAGGAACTGTCTCCGCAAAGGGAGACTGCATTGTCTATAAAGGAATCCGCTATGCAAATGCCAAACGTTTCCAGTACCCTGAAGAGGTGACGCACTGGGACGGCATCTATGAGACAGACCGGTTCGGAAACTGTTCTTATCAGCCGAGAGCGTTCTATGATGAGGCAAAGGTACCGGAAAAGGCGTTTTATTACCACGAATTCCGCGAGGGCGAGTCCTACACCTACAGCGAGGACTGCCTGTTCCTAAATATCTGGGCGCCGCTGGAGGCGGAGAATGCACCGGTTCTGTTTTATATTCACGGAGGCGGATTCAAGGGCGGATGCGGCCATGAGAAACATTTTGACGGCGCGGCCTACTGCCGTCAGGGAATCCTTGTAGTGACGATCAACTACCGCCTGGGACCTCTTGGATTTGCCTGCATGGAGGAGTGGAAGGATGAGGCGGGACATGCCGGCAATTACGCCATGTACGACCAGATGGCAGCCTTATCATGGGTCCGCCGCAATATCGCCGCGTTTGGCGGCAATCCGAACCGGATCACCCTGATGGGACAGTCGGCCGGCGCCATGAGCGTGCAGCAGCACTGCCTCTCTCCGCTGACGAAAGGGGACATCCGCGGAGCCATTATGATGAGCGGCGGCGGTGTGAGGGAAGGATTTGCCGCCGCCGCGTCCCTGAAGGATGTGGAACCATTCTGGCGTGAGCTGGACCTCCGGGTGACCGAGGCGTGCGGAACGGGGATGAGGGAAGCAGAGCCCTCTGTAATCTTTGAAGCCTTTAATGCGCTGTCGAAGGAACGCCCCGACGCGGCCATGGTCTGCGGCCCGATTGTGGACGATGCTTTTTTGCCGGAGCCGGCCATGAAAATCGTCAGAGACGGCGGGGCTCACGAGATCCCTTATCTCATGGGCTCTACCAGTGAGGATATCGTTCCTCCGATTGTACATAAGATGGCAAAGGGATGGGCAAGACTGCAGTCTGACCTGGGAAGATGCCCCTCCTATGCATTCTTCTTTGACAGGCAGCTGCCGGGGGATGACAGGGGCGCCTGGCATTCCGCGGATTTGTGGTATGAATTCGGTACGCTGGAAAACAGCTGGCGCCCGTTTGAAGCCTGGGACCGCGAGCTTTCGAACTGTATGGTGTATTACTTTTCCAATTTTATCCGCACCGGAGATCCCAACGGCGGCGGTCTTCCCCAATGGCTCCCTATGGAAAAGGGCCAGAACCGCGTCATGCGTTTCGGTGATAAAACTGTGGCGATGGGATACGTCTCCATTGCGAAGCTGAACCATACCATGCGAACGAAACCTTCTGTTGGTGAATAAATAACGTGTTAAAGTTTACGGCCTCCGCCTGCCCTTGCTTCCCGGTCTGTCCCGGCTGACGCGTGCTCCGTTTCCAGTTCCGGTTTCGGGCATAAGCATTTCTAAACGTGCAGGATTTTTCTAAAAACCAGTGAAAATCCCCAAACTCGCTGTGCTCAGACAGGTGGGGATTTCCCCTGAACGAAAACTTCAGCGCGTTAAGAACTGCTAATGCCCTGCAAAGTCACAGGAAACGGAGCACGCGTCAGCCGGGACAGACCGGGAAGCAAGGGCAGGCGGAGGCCGTAAACTTTAATAATAACCTAAAAATTGTCCGGATTCCCGTCAAAACTGTCCTAGCAGTGTTGGCGGGAAATCTGTTATACTGATAACAGATTAATAAAAGGAGAGTGTATGGGACATGTTATATCCGATTTTAACGCAGTCGAGGGGACTGATGGATTTAAGCGGCGTCTGGGCATTTAAACTGGATGACGGCCGGGGATTTGAGGAAAAATGGTATGAACGGCCACTGGAGTCAGCGATGACCATGCCGGTTCCGGCGTCTTACAATGATTTAAAAGAGGGAGAAGCGTTCCGTGACCATTACGGCTGGTGCTTCTACCAAAGAACGCTGGCGGTGCCGTCCTACATGACGGGTCAGCGTCTGGTTCTGCGTTTTGCCGCAGTTACACACATTGCAAAGATCTATTTAAACGGTGAACTGATCGCAGAGCATAAGGGAGGCTTCCTCCCGTTCGAGGTACAGATCAACGAGTATCTGAGAGAAGGGGAGAATCTCCTGACGGTGGCGGTGGACAACCGGATCGACCATACCACCCTTCCGGTCGGCAGCGAGACGGGCGGCGGAATGGGAGACTTAATGGGAATGGGAGGAGGAAAGACCTCCAGAAAGAGAAACAATCCCAACTTCGATTTCTTTAACTACTGTGGAATTACCCGTCCGGTCAAGCTTTATACGACTCCGGCCGCATATGTACAGGACATCCTCTTAAACGCGGAGGTGGAGAATACGACAGCGCGCATTGCCTACCATCTTGAGACCGTGGGAGACGGAACCGCGAAGATCGCCGTATACACGAAGGACGGCAGACTGGCGGCGGAAGCGGAAGGAACCGACGGTACCCTGGAGATTTCCGATGTTGTCCTGTGGCAGCCGCTCTGTGCCTATTTATATGAGGTGAGAGTGACCTTCGGTGAGGATGTCTACTCCCTTCCTTACGGTGTCCGCACTGTGAAGACGGAAGGCGGAAAATTCCTGATCAACGGCCGTCCGTTCTACTTCAAGGGCTATGGCAAACATGAGGACACGTTCCCGGCCGGCCGAGGGCTTAACATGCCTATGAATACGAAGGATATTTCCCTGATGAAATGGCAGGGAGCCAACAGCTTCCGCACGAGCCATTATCCGTACAGCGAAGAGATGATGCGTCTGTGTGATGAAGAGGGAATCGTGGTGATCGACGAGACACCGGCAGTCGGAGTTCATTTGAATTTTGGAGGCGGCGCAAACTTCAAAGACGGAAAACGGATCAACACCTTCGATCCGCCGGAAGAGGGCGGAATCCGGACGCACGAACACCATATGGACGTAGTCCGCGATATGATTCTGCGTGACAAGAATCACGCCTGTGTTGTCATGTGGAGTATTGCCAACGAGGCCGATTCCGGCGGACCTGGCGCATACGCCTACTTTAAACCGTTATACGATCTGGCAAGGGAGACCGATCCTCAGAAACGTCCCTGCACCATCGTCAGTGTCCAGATGCCTAATTACAAGGAGGACTGCACCATCCAACTGAGCGACGTCTTCTGCTTAAACCGCTATTACGGCTGGTATGCCTGCGGCGGCGATTTAGACATGGCGAAGGAGCTGTGCCGGGAAGAACTGACCTTCTGGAATTCCCTCGGTAAACCGTTCATGTATACGGAATACGGAGCGGACACAGTAAGCGGCTTCCACGACACGACTCCGGTGATGTACACGGAGGAGTATCAGGTAGAGTACTATAAGGTCAATCACGAGGTTGCTGACTCCCTGGAGAATTTCGTAGGCGAGCAGGTATGGAATTTTGCCGATTTTGCCACCAGCCAGAGCCTTCTCCGGGTGCAGGGCAACAAAAAGGGAATCTTCACAAGAGACAGAAAGCCGAAGCTGGTCGCCCATTACCTCCGCGACCGCTGGACGAAGATTCCGGAATTTGGATATAAAAAATAGTAGAACGGTCTATTTGCTGTGAAAATATAAAAGCTTCGTAAAGCTGCATGAATATCATACTTTTGCGAGTTTGTGCGTTTCTGCGTCAGAGTTTTCAAAATACGTTTGGCGCTTTTTGACGCCTGCGTTCTACGAGAACTTATAAGAAATTATAAAGAGATATGGTAAAATGCAGGGCGGGATGAGGACATCCCGCCCTACGACCTTTTCCACACTCTTTCTTATCCATTATGCGGTAAGAAAATTATGGAGCAAGCATAGAAAGGGGGTGGTAAAATAGTACAAAATACTGTAAAATGAATCCATAATACCATTTTTGACTTTAACGGAGGAAATAATGAAACAGGTCATTGTTTTTGATTTGGGTGGAACGCTTATGGAATATGAGGGTATGCCGCATTCATGGAATTCATATTACGAAGATTTTAGATATTGACACCGCCCAAAATACAGATTGCCTGTCTGTTTTGATATGTCGAAATGGTGAACCGAAAAATTATGGTCAAGACCATACAATCAGAATTTGTTTGAATTAAAAGATGCATTGGATAGGAGGATTTCCTGTGAATCATTTCTTTGAAGCACTCATAAGCGAAGGAAAGAATAAGGCACTGCCTGAAGCGTTTGATTATTTTGGAAAACTGATTGGCAGTTGGAAAATCGAATATGTTGACAACAGCAATTCCCGCGTGATAAAAGGCGAATGGCATTTTTCATGGGTTCTTGAGGGGATGGCAATACAGGATGTGATTGTCTTGCCAGGCTTCGAATACGGAACAACGCTTCGAGTCTACAAGCCCGATGCACACGCCTGGGATGTCGTATATTGTTATACTGGAAAAATTATGCGGTTTGAAGCGGCAAAGCAGGGTGATAAAATCGTTCTTACAAATATTGAGGATAAAAGAAGAAAATGGGTTTTTGCTAAAATTGAGGACAAGTATTTTCATTGGCAGGATGTTGCGGTAAAAGAGGATGGCGAGTGGCTTGTTAATTTCGACTTATATGCCGTGCGTATCTGACAAATATAATAGCTCCGACTCATTGGTATAAGGTGTCGATACGATACGAATGGCCGTATTCCGTTCAGCAGCGGGATGCGGCTTTTTTGTTGTCTGCCTGCGTCTCTGTGAATTTATTGTCAGGGCTGAAAGTGTCAATTTCCGTGTATGATTTGGTTAAGATATGCGTAGATTGCGACTGGAAAAATGATTACAATGAGATAGAACCAGGGGTGGTGCGGTTCGGATTCTGACCGGACCGAATAAGAATAATAAACAACGGAGGAGAGAAAAATGAGACAGAGAAGAGTGATGGCAATTATGATGGCGGGAATTTTATGCGCATCAGCGGCCCTTACAGGCTGCGCGAAGGCACCGGCGAAAGAACGGACAGAGGCGCAGGCCGAGGTAAAGACAGAGGCGCAGGCCGGGGAATCAACAGTGACGCAGGCCGAAGAATCAACAGAGGCGCAGGCCATGGAGCCGGCACCGGTGACCCTGTTTTTGACGCGGCACGGGAAGACCATGCTCAATACGACGGGGCGTATGCAGGGCTGGTGTGATTCTCCGCTTACGGAGGACGGCGCGGCGGTGGCTGAAAAATTGGGACGCGGGTTAAAAAAGGCCGGAATTACCTTTGATGCGGTTTATACGAGTGACAGCGGCAGAGCGATGGAAACGGCAGAGCTGATCCTGAAGAATAATGGACAGCCAGAGGTATCCTTACAGAGAAATCCCAAGGTCCGGGAGGTGTGCTACGGAATTTATGAGGGGGCCATGCCGGCAGAAGCATACACACCGGCTGCTAAGGCGCTGGGCTATGACAGTGTGGACGCTATGATGGGAGCGGTCATGGGAGGCAAGCTGAAAATTGAAGATGCGGTAACTGCAATGGCGGAAACCGATGAGAGCAAAACCGCGGAGACGTGGGAGACGGCACAGAAGCGGGTTATGGACGGAATCCGTGAGATCGCGGGTGATGCCTCAAAGCGCGGGCAGAAACAGGTTCTGGTGGTTTCACATGGGATGGCCATTTCAGCCGCAGTCGCTGCCATCGACCCGAATGCAGCAGCGGGAGAACTGGGAAATGCCTCCATCACAAAAATTATCTATGACAACGGAACGTTTACCGTGGAATCGGTTAATGATATGAGTTATATAGAAGAGTAGGGATCAGCAAGAAGGGAAAAATGGATAGAAAAGGATAGGGAAGACGGCGATTGACCGTATTTTCCCTATCCTTTTTTACTCACTATGAAGAGCACTCTAAAGTTTAACGGAGCCTATTCCTTTTCCAGCTCTTTTGCACAGCTGAGATAATAGTGGCGCCCGTTCGCGCTGGTTTCCAGCCTGGCGAGTTGTCTCAGACTTTCGGCCTTCCAATGGCGGGCGTTTGTTTTCCCCTCTTCGGATACGGTTTCTCCGGCGCCAAGAAGAAGGTCGCAGAGCTCGGAGGCCCACTGGAATTCCGACTCCTCCAGAGCCGTTTTGACAGCGGCGGAAATGGCCTGCTCTCCACCGGCCAGTTTTATCAGATTGCGGGAGTATTTCTCCGGTGCAGTACGGTTTAAATTGGACGGATTGCCGTCAAACCATCCCACATATCCCTGATAGATGGCGCGCACAGACCACTGCACTGTGCCGTAATACTCCTGAAGATACGGCAGGCAGCGGTAGGTTTCAGGAAGAACCACCCGGGCAGCGGTTTCGTCCTGGGAAAGCCCCTGGCTGATGCAGGCAAGAGTCTCATCCAGGATGCAGCGGATGGCCTCTTTAAAATTACCGAGGACCTCTGTGATCCGGTCGTGTCCCAGGACCGGAAGCATGTGGCCCGGAAGCAGGGCCTCGGCCGGATAACTCATGATGTGTTCCAGGCTGTCCACCCAGGCGGCTATGTCGCGGTACTGTCCGCCGCGGATGGCATAGAGATTGGGCCAGCAGCCGTAGTAATTGTCGCCGCAGCACATGATCTGCTCCTCCGGAAGCCAGAGAAAGATCTGGTCGTCCGTCTCGCCGACCGCTGATACCATCTCGAAGGCAACTCCATCGATGGTGCGCTTGACGGAATCTTCTGTATAAAGTGTGGTGGGAGGAAGAAACGAGTAGACGCCGTCACCGATGGCGTGGCCTTCCCGGATCCCCAGACCCTGGGTAATGAGTTCTTCATCGCTCAGTCCATAGCCGAACTGACGGAAAGTCCTTTTGTTTAAGATTGGATTAATTCGTTCGGTCCCTTTTAATACGGCCTTCTTGGGCGCGAAGGCGATGATCTCCTCCACCGTGTCACGGAACGCTCCGCAGCCGCCCCGGTGATCCGGATGGCCGTGGGTGAAAATAATGGTCTTTACGGGTTTATCCGTCAGACGGGACAGCTCGTCCTTCAGGCGCGCGGCTCTGGCGTCGGAATCCAGAGTATCGATCAGAATCAGGGACGTATCCCCTTCCACGATAATACAGTTGCTGTGCCCCCAGCCGACCGCGATCCGGACGCGGTCGGTGATTGTGATCATCTCTTTCGGAAACGCGGTATCGTTGAATTCTTTTAATCTTGCTTCAGCATCATTACTTAACAAGTATATCCCTCCCAGCATGTGTGTTTTTCTTATTTTACCACAATTCCAAATACTTTACAAATGGCTGCTTCCCTGAGTATAATGAAAAGAGTGCAGACGGGGCTCGTGAACAGTAGCACAGAAGGAGCGGCCAAAATGAGTGATCGAAGGGAAAGGAAAAAAGTATGAGTGTGGGATTTACGTGCCAGGCAGTGGTTAAAGATAAACGGTTTGTGAAGCAGATGATCCGGATGCTGGGGGAAGAGAAGCGGTATGAGGTACGGCAGGAGGAAGACTATATGCGTGTGGGATTCTGCCGTCTGGGAGACGTGTTTTTTCAGTTCAGCTCCGGGTTGGATGGGGAAATTCCGGCGCAGATGGTCTATGGAGAGTGTACCTCCAGTCTGGCGGGAGCAGGATTTCACGCGGCGGCGGTTCATTTCGTGGAAGAGCTTGCCAGAGAGACTGATCTGGAATTTATTCTGGACGATGAGACCGGCTATGAGGATGACCATGATTTTGAACGGATGAGAGAAGAACATTTTTACGGATGGCTGAAAAACCTGGTTGCGGTATGCCGGGAGCGGGAAGAAAAATGGCCGGATGCCGTGTCTTTTGGTCTCTGCTGGGATCTGGATCAGTACACGCCGGAGGAGGTTCCTGGCACCGTGTTCACTCCCTTCGGACGGTTTTCAGTCCAGAAAATGCTGGGCTGGGTGGAAAATGAGGGGATTGAGCCCTTCGCAAAGGAATTTTTCATCTGGAATGAGCCGGGAAGAGATGCGGGATATTACAGAAATACAGCTCTCAGCCTGATGTGGGAAGAGTGTTATTTTATGCCGGGCAGCAGAAGCGAGCGGGATAAACGGATGAATGACCGTATCATTGATAATCTCGAAAAAGCCCTTCTCTTAGACCGGGGCCTTCCATTTCCAACGGAGGAATACATCCTGCTCTGCCGGCTAAATGGAAGAGAGCCGGAGGCTGTGGCGGATGTGCCGGTGTATGAACCGGATTATCCCATCGGCTACAGGCGCGGGAATGTGCGGGATAAGATCGGCACCATGACCTTTGTGGTTCCGGGCTACTATCTCTATGAATACGATGAGGACAGTAATTCTCATTTATGGTATGACGGTCTGGAGGAGGACTGGCATGCAATCCGGATTACGGCGTTAAAAAGCAGAGAGGAGAGCCCGGAGATCACGGAGCGGATTTTCGATGGCGCAGAGGGCGAACCGGTAAGCGGAGAGAATGGCTGCTTAGCGTACAGGTTTGCGTTTGCAGGAACCACAGAGCATGAGACGGACGGTCCGTGCAGCCAGTATGTGGGTGAAGTGGCAGGCGGATATCAGATTGCGCTGATAACGGCTTCCTGTGAACACAGGGAGGACGAATGGGCGGAAGCGTTCTTTCGGAGCATGTCCCACTCGCCGGAGGCAAAAATGGAAAAATGATAAAGAAATGGATATCCGGTTATACTAATTCCATCTTAGAATCCAAGGAGGAACACAGGATGGAATTTACACCCTATATCCGTTTTAACGGAAGCTGCCGGGAGGCGGTGGAATTTTATGCGAAGGCGTTTGGAGCGGAGCAGCCGAAGTTTCTGACCTTCGGGGAGAGCGGAGAGAATCCCGCATGGCCGATGCCGGAGGAGGCGAAGAAGCTGATTATGCATACGGAGATCAACGTGAAGGGAAAGAAATTGATGTTTTCCGATACATTTCCGGGTATGCCTTATGAACAGGGAAACCACATCACGATCGCTTTAATGCCGGAGGACGAGGAGACGGCCAGGAAGATCTTCGGGTATCTGAAGGAAGGCGGTAAGGCAGAGATGGAGCTTTCGGAGACGGCGTGGAGCAGCTGTTTCGGTATGGTGACGGACCGGTACGGCATCGGATGGCAGATCAATGTCCTGAAGGAACACTGACCGGGAGTGCTGATCAGGAGCACTGACCTGGAACACTGACCGGGAACGCCTGACGGCAGCAGGGGATAAAGCACTTTGCAAATGCGGCGGTTAGTGATATGATAGATAGAAATGTTACAGGTAAAAGGATTGAAACACCATGTCAGACACAGCAAATGATTTTTCAAAAGGCAGTATCGTATCAAATATCATGAAGCTGGCGGTCCCTATGACCATGGCCCAGCTGATCAATGTACTCTATAATATTATCGACAGGATCTACATCGGGCGGATTCCGGAGAATGCCACGCTGGCTTTAACCGGCCTGGGGCTCTGTCTGCCCATTATTTCCATGGTTATCGCGTTCGCCAATTTATTTGGCATGGGTGGGGCACCGCTGTGCTCCATCGAACGCGGCCGCGGCAATAAGGAGGAGGCGGAGCAGATTATGGGCAACTCCTTCGTCCTGATGGTAATATTCGGAATCGGGCTGACTGTGGTGGGACTGGCCCTCAAAAAGCCCATGCTCTATCTGTTCGGGGCCAGTGACAACACGTATCCGTATGCGGATCAGTACATAAGCATCTATCTTCTCGGAAGTATTTTCGTAATGATCGGTCTGGGGATGAACAGCTTCATCAACTCGCAGGGGTTCGGCACCATCGGCATGATGACCGTGCTCCTCGGCGCGGTCGCCAACATTATTCTGGACCCCATCTTTATCTTTACCTTTCATATGGGAGTAAGAGGGGCGGCGCTTGCCACGATACTGTCCCAGTTTCTGTCTGCCCTCTGGATCGTAAAGTTTCTGACGGGCGGGAAGGCGATTTTAAGGCTGAAAACTTCAGCGTTCCGGCTGAAGAAGCAGCGGGTTAAGAACATCGTGGCCCTCGGCATGTCGGGCTTTACCATGGCGATTACCAACAGCTCGGTACAGATCATGTACAATGCGTCACTGCAGCATTATGGCGGAGATCTGTACGTAGGGATCATGACCGTGATCAACTCTGTCCGGGAAATCATTTCCATGCCGGTTAATGGCCTGACGAACAGCGCGCAGCCGGTGATGGGATTCAATTACGGGGCGGGAGAGTATAAGCGGGTGAAACGGGCCATTGTATTCATTTCGGTGGTCTCAATCGCCTATACGACGGTCATGTGGCTGTTTGTCCATGGCTTTCCGGAATTCTTTATCCGCATCTTCAATCAGGACGCGGATCTGGTCAGGGAAGGAATTCCGGCCATGCGGATCTACTATTTCGGCTTTTTCATGATGTCGCTTCAGTTCGCCGGCCAATCCGTGTTTGTGGCGCTGGGAAAAGCGAAAAATGCGGTGTTCTTCTCGATTTTCAGGAAAGTAATCATCGTGATTCCGCTTATGCTGGTCCTTCCTCTGATGTTTGGACTGGGAACAGACGGCGTGCTCATGGCGGAACCGGTGTCCAACTTTATCGGCGGGGCGGCCTGCTTCATCACGATGCTGATTACAGTATGGCCGGAGCTCAGTGGTAAGAAAAAATAAACAGGATCAGGGAGAACAGAGATGAAAGTGATAACAAAAGAATTTATAACGAACGTGCTCTCAAAGGACAATGCAGCCTGTGCTTCCATTCAGGCGGGAGAGACGGTGGTATTTGAGACGTATGACTGCTTTACGAACCAGTTCCTGCCGGAGGAGGCTACCTTTGAAAATGTGGTGAGAAAACCGGGGAATCCGGCCACCGGCCCTCTGTACATTGAGGGAGCGATGCCGGGGGACATGCTTAAGATCGAGATTCTGGATATCGAGCTGGGACCTGTTGGCATTGTGATGCTGGGGCCGAACAGCGGAAGCGAGAGGTCGGAATTTCCGAAAAAGGTATTAAAACGCGTTCCTGTCAAAGATGGAAAGGCATACTACGACGGCAAAGTGGAAATCCCGGTGGAGCCGATGATCGGCGTGATCGGTGTGGCGCCGGCGGGAGATGGTGTTTCCACCATAACTCCCATGGATCATGGCGGAAATATGGACTGCACCCAGATCAAAAAGGGCGCCGTGCTGTACCTTCCTGTCTTTGCTGAGGGAGGCCTTCTGTCCATGGGTGATTTCCACGCCATCATGGGCGACGGGGAAGTGGAGGACTGCGGCCTGGAGATCGAAGGCCGGGCTACGGTTCGCGTCGATGTGGTGCGGAATGAGTACTGCGTCCCATATCCCATGATCGAGACGGAGGACCGTCTGATCACCATCGCATCGGCGGAAGATGTGGAAGGCGCCTGGCGGGCCGCGACGAGACAGATGTATGATTTCATGAGAGAAAAGATTGGAATGGAGGTTTCGGATGCCGGCATGCTTCTGACGATGACAGGCAATCTGATCATCTGCCAGACCGTGAATCCGATGAAAACCGTTAGAATGGAACTGCCTCGTTATATAACTCAGAGTTATGGCTTTTATTCGATCTCTGGTTCCTGAGGAAAATGTCTTGACTTTTATATGGAAAAGTATAATAATGAAAAAAATTAAGAATTGAATTAAAAATGAATCAGGAAACAAATCAACGAGGGAAAGAGGAAGATACGTATGGAAAAGAAGAACATCGACTGGGGAAATTTAGGATTTGGATATATACAGACAGAAAAAAGATATGTATCCAATTTTAAAGACGGAGCTTGGGATGAGGGTACTCTGACCGAGGATGCGAATATTGTATTAAATGAGTGCGCAGGTGTTCTGCAGTATGCGCAGACGATTTTCGAGGGATTGAAAGCATATACTACCGAGGATGGCCGTATCGTAACCTTCCGTCCGGACTTAAACGGAGAGCGTATGGAGAATTCCGCCAGAAGGCTTGAGATGCCGGTATTCCCGAAGGAGCGTTTCGTGGAAGCCGTTACGAAGGCAGTGGCGGCCAATGCCGCATACGTGCCGCCATTTGGAAGCGGAGCGACGCTTTATGTCAGACCGTATATGTTTGGAAGCAATCCGGTTATTGGCGTGAAGCCGGCGGATGAATACCAGTTCCGGATTTTTACCACACCGGTAGGTCCTTACTTCAAGGGCGGCGTAAAACCGCTCACCATCTGTGTCAGCGATTTCGACCGTGCGGCACCTCACGGCACAGGCCATATCAAGGCAGGCTTAAACTATGCCATGAGCTTACATGCGATCATGGAAGCCCACCGCGCCGGATTTGACGAGAATATGTATTTAGACCCCGCAACGAGAACGAAGGTGGAGGAGACAGGCGGAGCCAACTTCCTTTTTGTGACTAAAGATAAGAAGGTGGTTATTCCAAAGTCTGAAAGCATTCTGCCGTCGATCACACGCCGTTCCCTGATGGTGGTTGCCAGGGACTATCTGGGACTGGAAGTGGAGGAGAGAGAAGTGCTTTTGGAAGAGGTGAAGGACTTCGCGGAATGCGGACTGTGTGGTACTGCGGCCGTTATCTCCCCGGTGGGCAAGATTGTGGATCATGAGAGAGAAATCTGCCTGCCGAGCGGTATGAGCGAGATGGGAGAAGTGACGAAGAAGCTGTATGATACATTGACCGGGATTCAGATGGGAAGAATTGAGGCGCCTGAAGGGTGGATTCATGTGATTGAATAAGCCGGGACGCCCGCCCGAGGCCTTCCGGGTGGTCCGGGGAGCAGGAGGGACGGGAGACCGAACGGTTTCTTGTTTCCTCAGTGGCTGGAACTAAAGCAGAAAGACGGGAAAAAGTGGCGGATCGCGCAAATTACGGAGAACTCCTGAAGGACTTCTCCTCCATGTGCACTTGAAAGTTGGCTTTGAGGCCAACTTTCACCACCACTTTTTCCCGCCTTTCTGCTTAAGTTCCAGCGAACCTCGGAAAAGGAAACCATTCGTTCTCCCGTCTCTCCTGCTCCCCAGACCACCCGGAAGGCCTCGGGCTGTGTACTGGTAGTGTGAGGAAAAACAAGACGGGATCCGGAGTAACAGTTCAGTCTCCGCTTCCGGCTGCTGCTGTCTGGTCTGGCGCTCCCGTTTCCCGGATCTTTCCTGTGACTTTACAGGGCAGCGGAGGTGTTCGAGGTGCTGTTGACGGAATATGATGAGCAGCGGCATATTGCTGATGAAAAGGAGTTGAGCCGCAGGGAAGGTAAAAAAGAGGGCAGAGGGGAAGGTATCTTAGAGAAAACGCATGAAGCAGCAAAATAATGGGAACAGAATAAAAGAACCGGAACAGACAAGTTTTGATGGAGCTTGCCTCGCTGGGTAATCAGTGGGCAGCTCCTTTTGTCATGATGAGAGGAAGGCGGGAGATGTCAGATGTCTTACATAACTTATACCGATGATGAGATGGAGATCGTGAAGAGCGGGATAGAGGCCATAAGGAATGTCCTGATGGGAACGGATATGGGGAAGAAGGAGAGCCTTCTTTTCTGTCTGGACCGTTTTCTGGATCCGTGGTTTGGGTATCAGCTGCCGTATCAGGACGCCATTGTGGACCTTCTGCAGGTGGTCATCGTCAGTGACAATACGCTTTCCGTGAAAGAGGCGGTGCTGCAGCTGATCTGCGATTACGCATGGCCTCCGTTTCCGGTTCTGGAGGAGAATTTTGAGCGTGTGGAGGCCGAACTGAGGCCGGATGTCTCTTATGCAATGCATATGGACAAAGAAATTGAAACGGATTCGTAAATTACTCTTTACAAAATGTTCAGAACAGGTTAGGATGAAAATTGTGTGCAAATTTTAAGAGGCAAAAGATGGCCGTGATCAATGGCCGGGAGGGGACTGGATATGACAGCAGTACTGACAAAAGCGTTTGCGTTTGTTGCAATCATCGCCATGGGCTATATTCTGAAGCGGGCGGGCTTTTTTCACGCAAAGGATTTTTACCTGATTTCCAATATCGTGATTAAAATAACACTGCCGGCGGCTATTGTATCGAATTTCAGCAGGATAACCATGGATTATTCACTGCTTGCCATGTGCGTAATCGGACTTCTCTGCAATTTTGTGACGATCGCCGTCGGATATGGGATCAATATAAGAAAGCCGAAGGAGACGAGGGCCTTTGCCATGCTCAATATGTCGGGCTACAATATCGGCAATTTCACTATGCCCTTTGTGCAGAGCTTTTTAAGCCCTGTGGGATTTGCGGCCACCAGCCTGTTTGACGCGGGCAACTCCATTATGTGTACGGGGATGACGTTTACACTGGCAGGTATGGTGGTAGGAGAGGATGAAAAGCCGTCTCTCCTGGGAATGACGAAGAAGCTCTTTTCCTCGATTCCGTTTGACGCGTATATCGTCATGACGATTCTCAGCATTTTAAAATTGCAGCTTCCGGCAGTGATGATCAGCTTCGCGGATACAGCGGGTGGTGCCAATGCGTTTCTGGCGCTCCTCATGCTTGGGATCGGATTTGAAATCCACATGGACCGGGAAAAAATTGCACAGATTGTGCAGATTCTCGTGATGCGCTACGGCATCGCGGTTCTGATGGCGGTTGGCTTTTATTTCTTCGCCCCCTTCGGACTGGAAGTGCGCCAGACTCTGGCCATCGTGTCTCTGGGTCCGGTGGCCTCGATCGCTCCGGCATTTACGGGGGCCTTGAATGGAGATGTAGAGATGGCGAGCGCGGTCAACTCCCTCTCCATCATCATAAGCATCGCAGCGATTACAGCCGCACTTATTATACTGCTGTAAGTCAAAAACCCCGCCGCAAGCAACGGGGCATCAAACTCGCAGCGCCGCGAGAGGCGGGGTTTTTGACCCTCGCGGCAGTCGTTAAGTGGACCCGCAAACGCGCCCGGCTGACTCGCTGCTCGCGGGAATAACAAAACGAACAGACAAGAGGAGTACAGGAAACTATGCATCAGAAGAGAAGCCAGTGGGCAAGCAACGTAGGATTCATACTGGCGGCTGCAGGTTCTGCGGTCGGCCTGGGCAATATATGGAAGTTTCCGGGAAAGGTGGGGGCGTACGGCGGAGGCGCATTTATTCTCTGCTATATCATTATCGTCGCCCTGATTGGTTTTCCGGTAATGCTGGCGGAATTATCAATCGGAAGGAGGACGCAGAAAAATGTGATCGGGGCATTCCGGCAGCTGGATAAGCGATTCACATTCGTGGGAGGAATCGGCGTTCTGACTCTCTTCGTCATTATGTCTTACTACAGCATTGTGGGCGGTTGGGTAATGAAATATATCTGGGTCTATGCGAGCGGCGCGCATTTCGGGGCTGCGGCGAATCCGTACCAGACGTATTTCGCGGACTTCATTGCGAAGCCGGTGGAACCGCTTCTTTGGGGAGCGGCATTTCTTCTACTCTGTATCTATGTGGTGGTAAAGGGCGTGTCTTCAGGAATTGAGCGGGTCAGCAAGGTCCTGATGCCGGCACTGTTTCTCCTCCTTCTGGCCTGTGTGATCCGGGCGGTTACGCTCCCGGGTGCGAAAGAGGGACTTGCCTTTATGCTGACCATTCGGCCGGAGTCATTTAACGGCAACACGCTGGTAGGGGCATTGGGACAGGCATTCTTTTCCCTTTCCGTAGGCATGGGGATCATGGTGACGTACGGTTCCTACGTTCCGAAGGATGATCATCTGGTGAAGAGTGCGGTCAGCATCTGCGCATTGGATACCATGGTGGCCATCCTGGCGGCCTTTGCGATCATCCCGGTTGTGTTTGTCACGCTGGGGGCGGAAGGACTGGGAATGGGCGGCGGCTTTGCCTTCATGGCGCTGCCGGAGGTGTTCGCCGGATTTCCGGGCGGCAAGCTGTTCGGACTGGTGTTCTTTATCCTGTTGTTCTTTGCGGCGTTGACCAGTGCGATCAGTATTCTGGAGAGCTGCGTGGCATTTATCAGCGAAGAGTTTCATTTCAGCAGGCTGAAATCCACGATTGCCTTATCGGTGCCGATGACGGTGCTGAGCGCCGGATACTCCCTGTCGCAGTCCGATGCGAGAGGCATTAAGCTTCCGTGGCTCGATTTCTCACAGGGCTTTACCATGCTGCCGATGAATACAGTGATGGAAAAATTTACGGACAACCTGATGATCCCTCTGGGCGCTCTGGCCTTCTGCCTGTTTGTCGGATGGGTATGGGGGACGAAGAACGCGGTGGAGGAGATCGAATCGGAGGGAAGATACCCGATGGTGATGAGGATAACGTGGAGTTTTATCGTGAGATTTCTGGCGCCTCTTGTGATCGCGGTGATTCTCTACTTTACGCTTGGGCGCGGTGAAGGGCTTTCCTGATGAAGTATAAAACGTATTTTGCCTCTGACAAAGGGGAAAGATGATAGAAAAGGAGAAACTTAATGATGAAGATAACATTAAAAGACGGTTCAGTAAAAGAATACGAACAGGCGATGTCCGTTTATGAGATTGCGGCGGATATCAGCGAAGGCCTTGCGAGAAATGCCTGCGCAGGCGAGGTAGACGGCAAGGTAGTGGATTTGAGAACTACGGTAGAGCAGGACTGCAGCTTAAGTATCCTGACCGTTCATGATCCGGCCGGACTGGCGGCCTACCGTCACACGACGAGCCATGTGCTGGCACAGGCGGTGAAGCACCTCTATCCGGAGGCGAAGCTGGCCATCGGACCGTCCATCGAGAACGGTTTTTACTATGATTTTGAGACTCCTTCCTTTTCAAGGGATGATTTAGATAAGATTGAAGCCGAGATGAAGAAGATCATCAAGGCCGGCGAAAAGCTGGAGCGTTTTACGCTTCCGCGCGAGGAAGCCATCAAATTTATGGAGGAAAAAGGGGAGCCGTATAAAGTGGAGCTGATCCGGGATTTACCGGAAGACGCGGAGATCTCCTTCTACCGCCAGGGGGACTTTACGGATTTATGCGCAGGACCTCATCTGATGAGCACGAAGCCGATCAAGGCCTTTAAGCTGACCTCTTCCTCAGGAGCCTACTGGAGGGGCAGTGAGAAGAACGCCATGCTGACCCGTGTCTACGGAACGGCCTTTGCGAAGAAGGAAGAGCTGAACGAATATCTGGAGTACTTAGCCAATATCAAGAACCGCGATCACAACAAGCTGGGACGTGAGCTGGAGCTGTTCGCTACCGTGGATGTAATCGGACAGGGCCTTCCGTTACTGATGCCGAAGGGCGCAAAGATCATCCAGACGCTTCAGAGATGGATCGAGGACGAGGAAGAGAAACGCGGCTATATGAGGACGAAGACTCCTCTGATGGCGAAAAAGGATTTATATGTGATTTCCGATCACTGGGATCACTACAAAGAAGGAATGTTCGTGCTTGGTGACGAGGAGAAGGACGACGAAGTATTCGCACTGCGCCCCATGACCTGTCCATTCCAGTATTACGTATACAAACAGAGTCCCAAGTCCTACCGCGACCTGCCATGCAGATACGGCGAGACCTCCACACTTTTCCGCAACGAGGATTCCGGTGAGATGCACGGACTGACCCGTGTGCGCCAGTTTACCATTTCCGAGGGCCATCTCGTGGTGAGACCGGACCAGCTGGAAGAGGAGTTTAAAGGCTGTGTGGACCTGGCAAAATACTGCCTGACGACGCTGGGACTGGAAGAAGACGTGACCTACCGTATGTCCAAATGGGATCCGGAGAATGCCGACCATTATCTGGGAAATGCTGAGATGTGGGATGAAGTTGAGGCTGCCATGAGAAAGATTCTCGACGACATCGGCATCGAGTACACGGAAGAAGTGGGCGAGGCTGCCTTCTACGGCCCGAAGCTGGATATCCAGGCGAAAAATGTATACGGCAAGGAAGACACCATGATCACCATTCAGCTGGATATGTTCTTAGCCGACCGGTTCGACATGAGCTTCGTGGATAAGGACGGCACCAAGAAGCGTCCGTATATTATCCACCGCACCTCCATGGGCTGCTATGAGAGAACTTTGGCCTGGCTGATCGAGAAGTACGAAGGCGCGTTCCCGACATGGCTGTGTCCGGAACAGGTGAGAGTGCTCCCGATATCCGAAAAGTATCATGATTACGCGGAAAAGGTGGAAGCAGAGCTTAAGGCTAACGGTATTCTGGCGACTGTGGATGAGCGCGCGGAGAAGATCGGATACAAGATCAGAGAGGCGCGTCTGGCCAAGCTTCCATACATGCTGGTCGTGGGACAGAAGGAAGAGGAGGACGGCCTTGTATCTGTCCGCAGCCGTTTTAACGGAGACGAAGGGCAGAAGTCCCTTTCCGATTTCATCGACGCCATCAGCTGTGAAATCCGTACAAAGGAAATTAAAACAATTAATGTCGAATAGTTCCTGTTCCGCCTGCGCATAATAACTCCTGCAGAAGCGATAGAATTTAAGAATTCTCAAGGAGGGATATTCCATGACGAGATTGGACTGTAACGTGACAAACTGCCTTCACAATGCGGAAAACTGCTGCTGTAAGGCTGCGATCATCGTAGAGGGCGAGCAGGCAAAAGACACGTGTGATACGTGCTGCGGCAGCTTTGACGAGAATAAGGACGGTGCTTACCATAACCTGTTCAAGACACCTGAAAACAGGCTGGAAGTGGACTGTGAAGCGGTAAAATGTGTATATAACGAAGGCCGCCACTGTTCCGCGGATCATATCGGTATCGCCGGAGACGGTGCGAGTGAGGCCAGCCACACGGAATGTGCATCATTCAGGGAAAGATAATAGAAAATAAAAACACCGCATGGCGGGAAGCGCGTAAGCTTCTTGCCATGCGGTGTTTTTGCCTCCTAAAGGATCATGAAAAAGGTTCCGGCCGTGATAAGCAGGATTCCCACCAGTTTTTTGATGGTGATCTGCTCATGCAGGAAGAGAAAAGCCAGGATGACGGTGAGCACGATGCTGAATTTGTCTACGGGAACCACCTTGGAGGCTTCCCCCATCTGCAGCGCCTTGTAATAACAGATCCAGGAGGCGCCGGTAGCAAGGCCGGAAAGAATCAGGAAAATCCAGCTTTTCCTGCCGATATCGGGAAGACCGCTCTGGGTGTTGGTCATGAATACGACGACCCACGCCATAATCACGACCACGACGGTCCTGACTGCGGTAGCCAGGTTGGAATTGACGCCTTCGATCCCCACTTTGGCGAGTATGGATGTCAGAGCGGCAAAAACCGATGAGAGGAGAGCAAACAAAAACCACATGGATGAGATTCCTCCTTTAAAATGCTTCAGACCGCACCAGAACTTTCATAAAGTGCGGCGGCCATGAAGCCTGATAGAATGATTGTAAGATATTTCCCGCAAATATTCAATCTCATCATGCCTGTAAATTCATAAAATACCTGGTGCGCAGGAGAGTGAACTGTGATAGTGGCAGCGCAGATTGTGTCAAAAAAAAAACAATGGCTTGACAGGAGTTGTCACTGCATGATAGTATGAAACTATAAAAAAATTAGATTACCTAAAAATTTTTTAGATTTCAGAATAGTGAGGATTGACGATGTCGGGATACTGTTTTGAGCATAAGAGGTTTTGGTGTTTCAATAATACATGGTGGATGAGAGAGAGCAGCTGATGAGGCTGCTCTCTCTTTAACTTTGTATAATTTTTCACAATATAATGAGGAGGTAGGAATCATGATGAAAGAAAACACGGAACATTGCTGCTGCGAAGGGTGTGACAGCAGTCCGGAGACTTTACTCGGACGGATTGGGGAGCTGGCTTCGGAGTACAGGGGAAAGGAGGGGTCTCTGATATCTGTGCTTCACATGGCGCAGGGAATCTATGGATATCTGCCCCTGGAGGTACAAAAGACGGTTGCGGACGCGCTGGATATTCCGCTGTCCGAGGTATCCGGGGTGGTTTCCTTTTATTCCTTCTTTTCCACGCAGCCGAGAGGAGAGCACACGATCCGCGTCTGTCTCGGAACGGCGTGCTATGTGCGGGGTGGAAAGAAGATATCGGAACGGCTTCAGGAGCTTTTAGATGTGAAGATCGGCGATACGACGGAGGACCGGAAGTTTACGCTGGAGGTGGCGCGCTGCATCGGCGCCTGCGGTCTGGCCCCGGCGATGTCCATTGACGGCCAGGTTTACAAACAGGTGAATCCGGATAAGCTGGAGCAGATTCTTGCAAGATATTATGACGGGCACGCTGAGCGCTCATAACTAGGAGGAATAACGGAATGGAAAATAAAATAACAAATTCTGCCATGCTTGCAGAAATCAAAAAGGATTACATAGAAAAAAGAAAAGCCTTTAAACGCCGGATTCTGGTCTGCGGAGGTGCTGGCTGTATCTCCTCTCACTGCGGAGAGGTACAGGAGGCGCTCAAAATGTCTCTCGCAGAGCATCAGCTGGAGTCGGAGGTGGAGATTCTGGTGACAGGCTGTATGGGAACGTGTGCGGCGGGGCCCGTTCTCTTAGTGGAGCCGGACGGAATTTTCTACACGGCCATGAATCCGCAGAAGGTGGCGGATCTCGTGGAGCGCCATCTGATCGGCGGGGAAGTCTGTGAAGAGTATACGTTTTACGATGCGGAGGAGGAACGCTGCATTCCGAAGCTTAATGACATCAATTTCTTTAAAGAGCAGGTACGCATCGCGCTGCGCAACTGCGGGCGCATGGAGTTTGCTTCCATGGAAGCTTACATTGCAAGGGATGGCTACGCGGCTGCTGCGAAAGCACTGGACGGCTTAAGCAGAGAAGAGGTGGTGGAGATCATGAAGGCCTCCGGACTCCGCGGCCGCGGCGGCGCCGGTTTCCCGACGGGAATCAAATGGGAATCGGGCTTGAAAGCCGTGTCCGAGGACGGACAGAAATATATGGTCTGCAACGCCGATGAAGGTGATCCCGGCGCGTTCATGGACCGCAGTATTCTGGAAGGCGATCCTCACAGTATTATCGAAGGCATGATGCTGGGCGCCTATGCCATCGGCGCAGACAAGGGTTACGTCTATGTCAGGGCGGAATACCCGATCGCAGTGGAGCGTCTTTCCGCCGCCATCGAGCAGGCGAGAGACCGGGGACTTCTGGGAACCGATATTCTGGGAAGCGGATTTCAGTTCGATCTGGAGATCCGGATCGGCGCGGGCGCGTTTGTCTGCGGGGAGGAGACGTCCCTTCTGGCGTCCATAGAGGGAAAACGCGGGGAGCCGAGGCAGAAACCGCCGTTCCCGTTTGAACGTGGCTTATTCGATAAGCCAACGATTATAGACAACGTGGAGACTCTGGCAAACGCGGCGCCCATTATCTTGAACGGCGCGGAATGGTACCGGCAGTTCGGTACGGATAAGAGCGCAGGCACCAAGGTATTCGCCCTTGCGGGAGACATTATCAACGCGGGAATTATCGAGGTCCCCATGGGAATACGGCTGGGAGACATTATCTATAAAATCGGCGGAGGCATCACGGGAGGACGGAAATTCAAGGCGATTCAGTCCGGCGGTCCTTCCGGCGGCTGTCTCACCGGAGAACATTTAAACACGGCAGTGGATTATGAATCCCTGGCGAAGCTGGGAGCCATCATGGGATCCGGCGGCCTGGTGGTTATGAGTGAAAACACGTGTATGGTTGATACCGCCAGATACTTTATGGACTTTATCCGTGATGAGTCCTGCGGAAAGTGTCTGCCCTGCCGGAACGGCACAAAGCGGATGCTGGAAATTCTGGAACGGATTACGGAAGGAAAGGGCGAGGAAGGCGATTTGGAACTGCTGGAGGAGCTGGCGGAGACCATCAGGCAGACAGCCATGTGCGGCCTGGGCCAGACCGCCCCGAATCCGGTGCTTTCCACACTCCGTTATTTCAGAAATGAATACGAAGAACATATTTACGAAAAACACTGCCGCGCCGGAGTCTGTTCCGAGCTGCAGACGTCGCCGTGCCGCAACGCCTGTCCGGCCAACGTGTTTGTACCAGGCTATATCAGCCTGCTCTCCGCAGGACGGTTTGAGGACGCATACAGGCTGATCCGCCAGGATAATCCATTCCCGTCCGTCTGTGGCCGTATCTGTACGCATCCGTGCGAGGACCGCTGCCGCCGCGCCCAGGTGGACGAAGCCGTCTCCATCTGTTCCTTAAAGCGCTTCATCGGAGACTATGTGCTTCAGGATGGATACGAGATTCCAAAGGTGGAGGCGAAGCCGGCCACGGGAAAAAGAATTTCTGTCGTGGGAGGCGGACCATCCGGTTTGACCTGTGCATATTACCTTGCTAATTTAGGCCATGAGGTTCACGTATACGAGGCGGAGAGCGTTGCCGGCGGAGTTCTTTACTGGGGAATTCCGGAGTACCGCCTTCCGAAGGCGGTGCTGGCAAAAGAGGTGAAGGCCATCGAACAGAGCGGCGTGAACATCCACTGCAACGTGAGAATCGGGGAGGCAATCTCCTTTGAGGAATTGAAAAATCAGAGCGACGCCGTCTACGTGGCGATCGGAACACAGCAGTCGAGAACCTTAGGGATTCCGGGTGAGGATTTGCCGGGAGTGGAAAACGGCCTTATTTTCTTAAAACGAATCGGTTTAAAACAGAGTCTTTCGGTTCCCGAACGCCTTGTCGTTATAGGCGGCGGAAGCACAGCCATGGATGTGGCGCGTACGGCGGTCCGGCTCGGCTCGAAGGAGGTAACGGTCGTCTACCGCAGAACCGAGCGGGAAATGCCGGCCGGCGCCGAGGAGGTTAAGGAAGCGAGAGAAGAGGGAATCCGCATTATCACCCTGGCATCCCCTGTGAGAATCACAGAGAAAGACGGCGCAGTCTGCGGCATCGAGCTGGTAAAACGGCAGCTTACGGATTACGGTCCGGATGGCCGGCGCAGAAGCGCACATATCGAGGGCTCCGAGTTTGTGCTGGAGTGTGACGGCATCATAACGGCCATCAACCAGGATGTGGATCACAAATTCCATCAGACAACCCAGCTGGACTTCGACGGAAAGGGCAGGATTGATGTTCATCAGTTCACCAGCCGCACTTCGGAGGAAGGCGTGTTTGCGGGAGGCGATACGAGCCCGTGGGGAGCCAATGTCGCCGTCAACGCCATCGCCGACGGAAAGAAAGCAGCCGTCAATATCGACAAGTACTTAGGCGGCAGCGGAGAACTGAACATGGGCGAGTGGCTGGAGATTCCGGTGATCCCCGACATGGAAGTGACCGAACCGCATATGAGATTCCCGGTCAGAACGCTTCCTGTGGATGAGAGGATCGACAACTTTAAGGAAGTGGCGTGCGGCTTCCACAAATTAGACGCAATCGGTGAGGCGTTCCGGTGCCTGCACTGTGACAGGAGGTAAGAGAGATGATAAAGCTGACAATCAATGGAAAAACAGTAGAAATAGAAGAGGGAGCGACCATCATGGAGGCAGCGGCCAAAGCCGGCATCAAAATCCCAAGCCTCTGTCATTTAAAAGATGTCCATACATACGGTTCCTGCCGAATCTGTGTCGTGGAGGTGGATGGGATGAAGAATCTCCAGGCCTCCTGCATCGTCAGGGCGAGGGACGGCATGGTGGTTCATACGAATTCGCCGAAGGTCCGCGCGGCCAGAAAGGTCCTGTATGAACTGCTGCTTTCCGACCATCCGAAGGACTGCTTAAGCTGCAACAGAAACCAGAACTGCGAACTTCAGGAGCTGGGGTATGAGCTGGGAATCACGGAGACCCGGCTGGAGGGCGAGCGCTCCGGATGCAGCGTGGACATTTCCCCTTCCATCACCAGGGATACCAGCAAATGTATCCTGTGCCGCCGCTGCGTGACCGTGTGCAACGAGATACAGCACGTGGGGGCCATACAGGCGCAGAACCGCGGCTTCGACACGGTCATCAGTCCGGCTATGGGGCTTCCGCTTAATTCCACGGCCTGCGCCATGTGCGGCCAGTGTACGGTGGTCTGTCCCACCGGCGCGCTGCAGGAGACGGATGGCTTAAGCCGGGTCTGGAAGGCATTAGGCGACCCGGGCAGGCGTGTGGTCGTTCAGGTGGCGCCCGCTGTCCGCGCGGCCCTCGGCGAAGAATTTGGCCTCCCCTGCGGAACTCCGGTTACCGGGAAAATGGCTTCGGCCCTCCACGAGCTGGGCTTTGACGACGTTTTCGATACGCTGTTCTCCGCGGATTTAACGATTATTGAGGAAGGAACAGAGCTTCTGCAACGGCTTCAGGATGTACTCACCGGAGGGGACGCGGTTCTGCCGATGATTACCAGCTGTTCACCGGGCTGGATCAAGCACATCGAGCACCAGTTCCCGGAGGAGCTGGACCATTTGTCTACCTGCAAGAGCCCGCATACCATGATGGGAGCGGTGGTAAAATCGTTCTATGCGGACCGCCTTTCCATGGATCCCCGGGATTTATACGTCGTCTCCGTGATGCCGTGTACGGCGAAGAAGTATGAGATCCAGAGGGGCGAGATGGAAGTAGACGGAAACCGGGATGTGGATGCGGTTCTGACGACCAGGGAACTGGCACGGATGATCAAGTCGGCGGGCATCGATTTCGTCAATCTGCCGGAAGGAAGCTTTGACGCGCCGCTGGGACTCTCCACGGGTGCCGCCGATATCTTCGGCGTAACCGGCGGTGTTATGGAGGCCGCGCTGCGTACCGTGTACGAACTGGTAACGGGACGGGAACTGCCCTTTGAAGGGCTTCACGTGACTCCGATCGTGGGTCTGGAACAGATTAAGACTGCGTCCTTCGTCATCGAAGACACGCTTTTGGAGTATAAGCATCTGGAAGGCGTGGAAGTGAAGGTGGCGGTAACCAGCGGACTGGAAGGCGCCTCCATGCTGATGAGAGAGGTGGCGGAAGGCACCTCACCGTACCATTTCATCGAGGTCATGGGATGTCCGGGCGGCTGCATCGCAGGCGGCGGCCAGCCGCGTCCGAAGGAGGACGATTTCCGGAAAAAACGTGCGGCGGCGCTCTACAGCGAGGACGAACACAAGCCTCTGCGCAAGTCCCACGAGAATCCGGATCTTATGAAGCTGTATGAGGAGTTCCTGGGAGAACCCGGCGGCCATCTGGCCCATAAGCTTTTGCATACCCACTACGTAAAACGCGGAAAATATAATGAATTAGTATAGAAAGTAATGGAGACGGATTCCTCAGGGAGCTGAGGCATCCGTCTCCATTGCTGTTATGCCTGTATTGTCTTCCGGCATAAGATCATAAGGGACGTAGGATATGGACATGCGGCCCTCCTCCGGGAGGTTGTTATAGGAATCCAGCCATGCGACCGTATCGTCGCTCAAATCCGATTGACGAAAGAAACGGCCTTCATATTCCAACGTTCCGTTTGCCAGAAACAGCGTGTAATGGTCGCCGTCCCTGACTGCCATGGCGCCATCCCAGAGGGAAATGTAGCCGTCGCCCTCACTGCCGAAGTTGGACTGGCCATTTTCCGACGGGACCTTTAAGCTGTCAATGACGGAGGAGAAGCTGCCGTCTTCCGTTCCGCAGGTGGGGCTGGCGGTTCTGCCTGTGCCGATAAAAAGGGTATCTCTGGCATAAAACATGGGAGAGAGCGGCTCTTTTGGAATCTGTCCCATCTCCATCAGAGAAGCCAGTGTATCGGGATCGACCGCGCCGCGTCTTCCCTTTCTGAGAAGCTCACAGCTATAGACGGTAGTCTGTCCGGGCCACGTCTCCATAATCGGCCCGATCTTCATGGAAACGGCGTCGCCGTTATCCAGCGTGTCCAAAACGCTTCTGTCGCCGGAGGCATAGGTGAAGACGACGGGACCGTAGTTGTCAATTACCAGAATGCCGTCTCCGCTGGTGGATTTTAAAAATCGTCCGGTTCTGTCAGAAGCATCGGAAGGAATCTCCGACGGAACGGGAGAACTGTTTTCTTCCACCGGACCGGAAACGGATGGCGCTTCCGCTCTGCCGTCTGTTGTCATGAGTTCCACTGTGGCATTCGGCTCTTCCGACGGTTCCGGGCTGGCCTGGCGGCTGGAACAGGCGCTCAGCGCTGCGGTGAGAAGAATGGCAGAAAGCAGTAATGTTTTTTTATTCAAGAATTATTCCTCCTGTTTTTTTATGCGGTTCTGTGGTATCATATATTTTATATGTTTACAATACCACAATCTTCCTTATTGTTCTTTACTTATTCCTTGCAAATTTCGTAAGATAAAAAAAACACTTGACTTTTCGTCTGTCATATTGTAGACTATAACAAGTTGTGGAAACAACAGTCAGGAAAGTAGGTATCCGCCTCACCACGGCACGAGTAAGTGACCCTGGTTCATAGCCTTATTTACATAGGTATACTGTGTAGAGACTTTGATGGTGGGTAGCGTTTGTCTATCTACTTTTTTTATGCCTTGACGGGCAGTAATGTGAATTCCGACCAAACACACTATAGGAGGTGCACGACAATTAGCGATTTAATGATTAACGAACAAATTAGAGACAAGGAAGTTCGGTTGATTGGTGAAGATGGAGAACAGTTAGGGGTTATGCCTGCGAGAGATGCCTTACAGATGGCAAAAGACGCAGAACTGGACCTTGTAAAGATTGCTCCGACCGCAAAGCCACCGGTTTGTAAGATTATCGATTACGGTAAATACAGATACGAACTGGCAAGAAAAGAAAAAGAAGCTAAGAAGAAACAGAAGGTAATCGAAGTCAAGGAAGTTCGTTTATCTCCCAATATTGACACAAATGACTTAAACACAAAGATGGGCGCCGCAAGGAAGTTCCTCGAAAAAGGAGATAAAGTTAAGGTAACCTTACGTTTCAGAGGTCGTGAGATGGCGCATATGTCAAAATCAAGATATATTCTTGAGGATTTCGCAAAGGAATTAGCCGATATAGCGGTTATTGACAAGCCGTCCAAAGTGGAAGGAAGAAGCATGGTTATGTTTTTAACACCAAAACGTTAATAGAACATTATCAAGGAGGAAAATACAATGCCTAAATTAAAAACAAGCAGAGCAGCTGCAAAGCGTTTCAAAAAGACCGGTACAGGAAAGCTTGTAAGAAACAAAGCTTACAAATCTCACATCTTAACTAAGAAGTCTACAAAGAGAAAAAGAAATCTTAGAAAAGATATCGTTACAGACGCAACTAATGCAAAAGTAATGAAGAAGATTTTACCATATTTATAGGATCTTAAGTTAAGAAGGAGGAAAAACCGATGGCAAGAATTAAAGGCGGTATGAACGCTAAGAAGAGACATAACAGAGTGTTAAAGATGGCTAAAGGCTACAGAGGCGCTCGTTCCAAACAGTATAGAGTAGCAAAGCAGTCCGTAATGAGAGCATTAACCAGCTCCTATGCAGGCAGAAAAGAAAGAAAGAGACAGTTCAGACAGTTATGGATTGCACGTATCAACGCAGCAGCACGTATCAATGGCTTATCCTACAGCGTATTTATGCATGGATTAAAGTTAGCTGGTGTTGACTTAAACAGAAAAGTCCTGGCTGACATGGCTGTTAATGATGCAGAAGGCTTCGCCAAATTAGCAGAACTTGCTAAAGCGAAAGTGGCTTAATTGATGATAAATCTATCCCCTGTAAACGCGTGATAAGTGTTTACAGGGGATTTTTGTGTTTCGTCTCTATTTATTGCCCGGTGAATCCTCATTTACAACCGCTGGGAATTCTTACAGGATCAATTTCTCCGGTCTTCCACCAGCAGTGTCTGGATCGTATCAGGAGTTGGGCTCCAGTTCAATACGTAAAGGGTGTAGGTGCGTCCTGGACGCAGCGTGACGGTGGTGGAGACCAGCGTATTCTGCGGCTGGGCGGAGCGGGCGACGTTTACCGTATAGGTTCCGCTTCCCATAGAGCTGAAGCTGGCCGCCTGATTGAAGTTGGTCGAGTTAAAATAGACATTTCCGATGACCGTGTTCACCGGCCCGCTGTAGTAGGCCAGATTGCAGACTCTGAAACATGCGTTTGCATTGGGCGTCGGGCAGGTGGTGTCGGCAATCGATGTCAAATCCAGTCCGGTGGACGAATTGATCACTGCGATGGTGGCCATGCCGTCTCCGACATACATGGATTTCTGGACGTAGGTATAGCCGTTTCCGACTACGGAAAATCTGTGATAACCCTGTGAGATCTGCTGATACCTCGTCAGCTCAGGGAAGTTTAAGTTGGAGTATACCGGACGGTTATCGATGTAGATGGTAAAGGCATTATAGCCGGTTGCCGCATTCAGGAACCGGATGCTTCCGCGCGCCCACTGGTTGGTGTTGCAGAACAGACAGGGCATCGGTGTCGGGAAGAACGGCGGGTAAAAAGGAGGATAAGAGGGGCCTTCCGGATAAGGACGATCCGGGATAACGCCATCCGGGTATGGAGGCATAACGGAAAAATCAGGATCGATCTCCTCATCAAATGGAGGGATTACGTTGCCATAGTCCGGTACTAAAAAACCCGGATCGATATCGTCATCATTTGCCTGTGTTGCGGAAAGAGGAAGCGTTTCAAATTGAGTCATAAGATATTTCCTTAATTAATGTCTTTATAATTATTGTATTGTATTTTATCAAAGTAGTGACCCAATCTTGCGTTTTTCTAAAAAACATTTTCCGAAAAGGGGTGCGGACCTGCTTCGGAAGACGATTTCCTGCGGAATTCCCGGGCGCTCATGCCGGTATACGTTTTAAATGCATAAGAAAAGTGTTCGGAGGAGGAGTAGCCGGTCATCTCCGCGATCTCACCGATCGGCAGTTCCGTTGTTTTCAGCAGAACAGAGGCGGCGCCGATGCGGGCTTCGGTCCGTTTCTTCAAAAAGGTGCTGTTGTAATACTGCCGGATCAGCCGTTCCGTCTGCCTGGGCGAGAGGTGGATCCGCCGGGCAAGCCGTTCCAGCGTGATGGTCCGGTATTCATTTAAAAACGCTTCCTCCACGATCAGAGACAGGCTGCTGTCCCCGGAAGCATCTTCGAAGCCGTTTTCAGGAACCGGATAATATGCCTCCGTCTCCAGATAATTGCGCGCGATACAGACGATCAGCTGCTGAAAGAGAGCGGACAGAAGCGGCCTGTATCCCGGCTTTTTCTGTTCCAGCTCCTGGAAAATCGTATCAAACAGGGGAAGAACCTGCTGGGTGTCCTGCCCCATCCAGAAGGCCTGCTCCAAAAATGGAGTCAGGAATGAGGCGCGCTTGGAATCCTTTCGCCTGCGGGCGTGGGAGCTTCCGCGCTCCGTTTTTTCGAAATCTGGGAATACGCGCAGATAGATGCAGGATTCCACCATGGGATCAGACGGATCGGGAATCTGTTCATGAAGGATAGAAGGCCCGGTGGTATAGAGCGTATTCTGTCCGACGCGCCGGGGGACGCCGTCTATCACCACGGTCCCGGAGCCGTACCGGATATAATGAATCTCGTAACACCCTCTGCCGTGGGCATGGGCGGGGATGGACTGGACCATTCTGCCGGTGGATACCATGGAAACCTGGAAGGAAACATGTTCTAATGGAAAGGTAAAATTCAAGCTGTTATCATGCATAAAATACCGCCTCCGTGCCGTGGAAATGAAGTTTTCTGTTCTGGTTTTCAGACAGAACTATCATATCCCGTAAATAAAGGAAAGTCAAACATAAACATTCGAAAACACGACATATACCGGTAAAATACGTCAGCTCCTTCTCTTGGTTTCCAAGCCGTAATTCCGTATGATAGAGAGGAACAGGAATGGCTGCGTTGTGCGGTGAACCGCGCACGGAAAGGAGAAGCATGTATTATTTACAACCGTATTTGGAGAAAATTGACCGGGTGATCGAACAGGGACCCTACACGGATACGTGGGAATCGCTGTCGGCCTACGAGCCGCCGAAGTGGTACCGGGACGGTAAATTTGGTATTTTTATTCACTGGGGAATCTACAGTGTCCCAGCATTTGGAAATGAATGGTATTCCCGCAATATGTATATCCAGGGATCGAAGGAATATGAGCATCACACGGCCGTCTATGGAAAACACGAATCGTTCGGATATAAGGACTTTATTCCGCTGTTTACGGCGGACCGGTTTGATGCGGCCGCCTGGGCGGATTTGTTTACGGAGGCGGGAGCTTCCTACGTAGTTCCGGTGGCGGAGCACCACGATGGATTTATGATGTACCGCAGTGAGATTTCCCGCTGGAATGCCTGGGAGATGGGGCCGAAGAGAGATGTTCTGGGAGAACTGACAAAGGAATGCCAAAAGAGGGGGCTGGTAAACGGAGCGTCGTCCCATCGGGCGGAGCACTGGTTTTTCATGGGACACGGGAGAGCGTTCGACAGCGATATCAAGGAGCCGATGGAGCGGGGGGATTTCTACTGGCCGGCCATGCCGGAGCCGGACCATCACGACATCTATGGAAAGCCGGAGCCGACAGAGGAGTACTTAAACGACTGGCTGGTCCGCACCTGCGAGATCATCGACCGGTATCATCCGAAAATCCTCTATTTCGACTGGTGGATTCAACACAGCAGCTTCAAACCGTATTTACGGAAGCTGGCGGCTTACTACTATAACCGCGGAGTCCAGTGGGGAGAAGCGGTGGTCATCAATTATAAGCATGACGCATTTCTGTTCGGGACGGCGGTTCCCGATGTGGAGAGAGGCCAGTTTGCCGATGTAAAGCCGTTTTTCTGGCAGACAGACACGGCCATCGCGTTAAATTCCTGGTGCTACACGGAAAACAACGAGTACCGCCCGGCGGCGGATATTATCTGCGACCTGATCGATATTGTCAGCAAAAACGGCTGTCTCCTGCTGAATGTGGGGCCCAAGGCAGACGGGACCATATCCCGGGAAGACAGAAACGTGCTCCTCGAAATCGGAAGATGGCTGAAGGTCAACGGCGAGGCGGTATACGGCAGCAGGGTCTGGAGAAAATACGGCGAAGGTCCCACAAAGGTGGAGGAGGGCCAGTTTACCGATGGAATCAGAAAGCATTTTACCCCGCGGGATTTTCGGTTTACGACGGCCAATGGTTACTTATACGCTGCCGTCCTGGCGTGCAGTGAAAGCGGGGAATACGTGATTGAATCCCTGGCGGAGCAGGACGCGTCGAAGCTGCCGAAATTCCATGGAATCATCCGCTCGGTCGAGGTCCTGGAAAGCGCAGAGCCGCCGGAGTGGAGCCGCGATGAGGCTGGGCTTCATATCCGGACGAAGGTGTCAGGCGGTTATCCGCTGGTATTTAAGATATCGGTGGATTGATGGGGAACCTGCGCTACGGCTGGGAAAGAATCCTGTACTCGGAAGGAGATTTCCCCGTAATGGATTTAAACGCCTTGCTGAAATAATACTGATCGGAGTAACCGCAGAACTCCGCCACCTGGCGCACGGAAAAGTCGGAGTTGGCAAAGTATTCGCAGGCGTGGCGGATCCGTACGGAGGTCAGATATTCGATGGGCCGGGTTCCCGTATATTTCTTGAACATGCGGCTGAAATAGGCCGGCGTCAGGGAAAAAGCGGTGGCGATGTCATTGATATTGATGTTGGCGGCGTAGTTCTTCTCGATGTATTCCTGAATATCCGCGGCCATTCTGGCAGAGTCGGACTGGCCGGAGGTGTTGCAGAGGGAGGCGTTTTGCATGAGCTGCTCCACGAAAAACTTCAGGTAGGAGAAGAGATCCCCGTAGCTCTTGGAGTAGGTGATGTATTCGTCGATCTCCAAATCAAAGTCCACCGAGGTCTGCTCCGGAAAACAGTCTTTAAACAGCTTTTTTAAGCAGTAATCGACGGTGATCTGGGCCGCGTTCTGACTTTCGAGGGCATCCAAAAGCGCGGCCATGGTCTCCTGGAATCTGGCTTCATCCTGGTTCCTGACACAGAACAGGAATTTCTGAAGCTGTGCGGCGGTCAGATAGGACGATAAGTCAGGCATATTCATTTCAAATGGTTTGGCTTCCAGAAGGGAGGAGCGCCCGAAGAGCAGGTTCCGCTCCGTATAAGTCCGCATGATCTGAACCTCCATGCCGATGTTGTCCACATGGCGGATGCGGCGGCTGATACAGACGGTTATGGGGAGGCCGGACCCTGAGGAAGCGGAGAGAACATCCTCTGCGATCTGCCTCGCCGTCGTGGATTCGGGATTGCTGAAGCAGACGAGACAGATGCGTTCGTTCTCGTGCCTGCCAGAGAATAAGTAAGTCATCTCGCCCTCCTGCTTCCGGGAGCGGCATGCGGTTTCCAAAAGGTGAAACGCCCCCACATCCTCATGGGGCAGGGCGTAATCCAAAAGGAACGTGGAATAAGAGCCCGCCGTCATCAGAAGAAGCTGATAGCAGCCGTAGGGAAACGTCGTGTTGATATGCCCGGTCCGGGTGCCGGGAGACTGAATCAGGGATTCGAGGAGATGGCGGTTGTAATCTTTCTTTTTCATGGATATTTTCTCTTTCAGCTCTGAGAGAACGTAGGCGATGTCGTCTGCCGAAAGCGGCTTTAAGAGATACTCATCCACACCCAGCTTCATGGCCTCCCGGGCAAATTCAAAGTCCCGGTATCCGCTTATGATGACGGTGTGGATCTGCCTGTTTTCGGCCTTCAGCCGGGAGATCACCTCCAGTCCGCTCAAAAACGGCATCTTGATATCGGTAAAGAGAATATCCGGCTGGAGCTCCGCCGCTTTTTCATAGGCCGCTCTGCCGTCGGTGGCGGTCCCGGCTATCTCTATATCCGGATCGCATTTTTCAATTTTCAAGCACAAATCCTTCAGAATCAGTGGCTGGTCTTCGGCGACGACGATCTTAATCATGTGTTATTTCTCCTCTTATTGTGATGAGACAGCCACCGGGGCTGTTCTGATTGTCGGGGCGGCTCACGCACAGGGCCCGGGAGCCGCCGTTTTCTATGTACATATCCACATTTCCGTTAAAATACAGGAACAGCCTGCCGTAGATATTTTTTAATCCCAGGCCGTCAATCTCCAGGTCACGGTATAAGTCTGCCGTTTTTCTGGAGCCGTAGGCGTCCTTGAATTCCTGGAAATCAGAGAGCGCCTCCGGTGAAAATCCGCTGCCGTTATCGGCGATCCGTATGAACCAGGAGGCACCTTCGATGGCGCAGCTGATGGTGATGTGCCACGGGGGCAGACACTCCCGGAAGCCGTGCTTGAAACAGTTTTCCACTAACGGCTCGATGGTCAGCCTGGGCAGAAAGAGATTGGCCGTTTCGAGCGGGGCGTCAACGGTGTAATCGAAGCTGCCGTCATAGGAGATTTTCATGAAGTCCAGGTAATTCCGGGTGTGGCGTATCTCCTCGGTGAGCTTGGCCTCCGGGCTGGAGGAGGTGATGTAGCGCATCATGGAAGAGAACTGCTGGCACATCCTGGAGGTGACCTCGCTTCCGTAAATCTCACTGGCCGCGCTGATGGAGTTTAAGGCGTTGTAGAGAAAATGAGGGTTAATCTGGGCCTGCAGGGCCGCTAAGTTGGCGTTGCTCTCCCGGATCTGGGCCTCGTATACCTCCTTGATGGAGTCCTTCAGCTTTACCAGCATCTGATTGAAGGAGCTGTTGATGAGCTCAAACTCATCGAGGAAGTCCGAGGACAGGTTTAAGGGCGCATCCTGGTCGAGGCTCAGCGCGTTGATGTAGCGGATCATCTGGTTCAGCGGCTTCGAAACGATGGAGATAATGACGAATATGATGGCGCAGGTGGTGGTCAGAATGAGGATGACGGCCAGGAGGGTATTGGTCGCATTCTGCTTCCGATACTGTGCCAGCGTGCTCTGGTTGGAGACTAAGAGTACGTGAAAACGGTTATTTAAGATGGAGCTTCCGTAATAGGCGTATTCATCGCTGTAGAAATCCGGAACGCCGTCCCTAAACTGCGCAACAATATGATCGATGGTTTCAGGGGGAAGGACGGTGACGGTCTCCTCGTAGGGATAGATCTGGCGGCAGCCGGAATCGAGGATTACGATCTCCTTCTCGTCTCCGAAGCTTTCCTGGCGGCAGATGGAATCCAGGTGGGCATAGGGCACCTGGATCTCGACGAGTGTGTCCTGAGTCGTGGTGATGTCGGAAAAATTCCGTATGGCGGACAGCACGACCTTGTCGTCGCCGGACCACGGGGAGAGGTGGGGGCCTAAGTAGAGCTGGTCGTACCGTGCCTCCATGAGCTTTTCGAAGGAGCGGTCCGACGACAGGGCACGTTTTAACAGGCCTTCATCGTGAAGATAGAGGCCCGTATAATAGAAATAGTCCAGATTCCGGTTGTAGAGAAGCACATTGGAGATGATGGGTGAAAACATCATGTTAATCAGCGTCTTCTGGATTGTTCTGGTCTTTTCCAGCTCCTCCATCATCTGCTGCTGGGTGAGCTGGGAATCACGGATATTCAAATTCAGCACCGTGCCCCGCAGCGTGGAATTCTTTGTGATGGAGGTGGCGGCCACATCCATCTGCTCATACAGCGACGCGATCTGGGAGGAGATACGCTCCAGAACCATGACGGAGCCGCGGTAATCATTATCCTTTGCATTTTTAAGTGAAGTCATGGAAAATAAAAGGGATACGAAAAGCGCGATGAACAGGAAAATTCCGGCCACGGAAAGAAACAGCCGGAATTTGAATTTTAGTTTGAAATGCCTCTTTTTTAAATCCATGTCAGTCTCCATTTCCTTCTGTGTGATTACCTATATCATAGCCAAAAATCGGTGGAATGACAATGGAAAAAAGAGAGGTCAAAAAAATACAAACGGATAAGAGAAATTTTTCCATTCGCTTTTTTCTGAGAATCAATTATACTGATTGCACAACAGATGAAACAAATTGAAGGAGGTAGCTATGAAGAAAAGACAATTGACAGGTGTTCTGTTATGCGCGGCTCTTGCGGCCGGAATGCTGGCAGGGTGCGGCCAGAAGGCCGGGACGACAGAAACGGCAGGAGGACAGACTGCGGCGGAAAGCCAGAAGGAGAATCAGGGAGAGAAGAAGGCAAAGGGCGTAACCATCACCGTAGGCTTAAAGGCCTCGCATGTGGAGATATCCAATATTGAGACCTTTAAGAAAGGCTGGGAAGAGGCTACGGGCAACACCGTGGATGTGCAGGCCATCGATGATGACCAGTTCGACTCCCTGCTTCAGACGAAGATGTCCACCAACGGCATGTGGGATATTTTCATTGGAGATACCGGTACGCAGGCGGCTTCCTACCAGCATGCAAAGAATCTGGTGGATTTGTCGTCAGAGCCATGGGTCGCCAATTTAACCGATACGGGGAAAGAATTTGTCACCCACAGTGACGGTAAAATCTACTGTTTCCCCAACGGAGGAGTCAATTCCTTTGGAATCGTCTATAACAAAGAGGTATTTGAGAAAAACGGCCTGGAAGTGCCGAAGACCTTCGAGGAATTTAACGCGGTATGCGACACGTTAAAGGCGGCAGGCATCACACCGGTCTACGTGTCCATGGCGGATGCCTGGACCGTAAACCAGATCATCAACGGCGAGTGGCCCAATATTCTGGCTGCTAATCCAGACGTGCTGGAGAAGCTGAATAAGAACGAGATCCGCTGGGATTCCCTTCCGGAATTCAATGACTTATACGTTAGAATGAAGGGCTGGGTGGACAACGGATATGTGAACAGCGACATGGCTACCGCAACGTACGAGATGGGACAGAAGGCAATCGCTTCCGGAACCGCTGCCATGATGTACATGGGCGACTGGGCAGACCCGGAGTATGCCAAGACAGAGCCATCCGGAAAAGGAAAGATCGGCATGTTCGCGGCGCCGACGAAGGATGGCGACAGCCGTCTTGCGATCGCAGGCCCTGGCGGATATTATATCTCGAATCAGTCTGCCAATGTAGATGCGGCAAAGGATTTCTTAAATTACATGGCATCTGATGAGAATTTAAAGCTGAACATGGATACGAGGGCGTGTACATCGGTCTGGAAGTCTGTTGACGCGGAAAATTTAAGCGTGACGCTTCAGGATACCCAGAGCTATATCGATCAGGGGCTGACAGAAATTCATTATAACCAGACGTATGTAATTACCCCATCCGACGATGCCAACAGCTCGTTCCTTTCCGTCCTTCTCGGCCAGAAGAGCCCGGAGGACTGCGCAAAGATATGGAGCGACGCGGTGATCGTGGTAGGGAAGCAGCTGGGATTCGACGGATTTAAGTAAGGATTTAAACATGTGATTGGATCGAATGGACTGTCTTACAGAGCTTTTTCGGGAGCGGTTGTATGACAGTCCTTTTTAAAAGGAGGCAGTCTTGTGAGCAAGCTGGAGAAAAAGTATTATCCGCTGGTGTTTGTCGTGCCGGCGCTCATCATATTCACCCTGTTTTATGTCTGCTCGATTGCAGGCGGCTTTGTGTTTTCCTTTACAAACTGGAGTATCTACAACTTTGAAAGTCCGGAGTTTATCGGCATCGAGAATTTTAAGGACTTATTCGCGTCGCAGAGCTTTCTGCCTGCGCTCGGCCATACCTTTTCGTTTGCCGTGATTACCACCGTCATTAAAGTGGGGCTGGGCCTGGTGTTCGCCCTCCTTTTAAACCGGGCGTTTAAGGGCCGGGATTTCTTCCGGGCCATCATATTCCTGCCGTGTACCATCGGAGCACTGGTGATCGGCTACGTCTTCACCTTTATTCTCCAGCCGGACACGGGCGTACTCAACGAATTTCTGCGCGGCATCGGTCTGAGCGGGCTGGCGCTCAACTGGCTGGGAGATCCGAAGATCGTCCTGTTTACCGTGTGCGCCGTGGAATCCTGGATGTGGATCGGATTCAATACGGCCATTATTCTGGCGGGCCTTCAGTCGATCTCGACGGATGTCTACGAGGCGGCCAGGCTGGACGGGGCCAGCGCATGGCAGACGACGCGCCATATCACGCTTCCTCTGGTCACGCCGTCCATTAATACCACCATTACCTTATGCGTCATCGGCGGTTTCAATATATTCGATATCGTCATGTCCATGACAAACGGCGGGCCAAACGGGGCGACCCAGGTGATCAGCAAGCTGTCATATGACGCCATGAGGATCGGAACCATGGGATACGCCTCCGCGATCAACCTGATTCAGTTCCTGCTGATCGTGATCGTTATTTCACCGCTGTTAGGCATACTGAGAAGAAGGGAGCCAGATATCTGATGAATGCAAAGACAAAAAAGAGAGTTTCCCGCGGGATCGTCTATGTGATCTGCGTGTTTATGGCGTTTCTCGTGCTGTTTCCGTTTCTGCTGGTCCTTCTGACCTCCTTCAAATCCGTGTCTGAGGCCGCAGTGGTGACATTTTCCCTTCCGGAAAAATTCCTGTGGGAGAATTTTGCCTACGTAATCGAGAAGGGACAGCTGCTGCGGGCGTTTAAGAACAGCATGATTATCACCGGCTCGGCGGTGACGCTGACGGTGTTTGTGGCTTCGATCACGGCCTTTGTCCTGACGCGGCGTTCCGACAGGCTGAGCCGGATTTTGAGCAATTACTTCCTGATCGGCATGATCGCGCCCCTTTCTCTTATACCAGAGGTGATGATCGTTAAGTTTTTAGGACTCAGCGGAACCTACGCCGCGATTATTCTGATCCATGTGGCTTCCAGGCTGCCGCTCAGCATCATGATCTATTCGGGCGTCATCAAGGGGATTCCCAGGTCCCTGGATGAATCGGCCATGCTGGAGGGCTGCGGACTCTTAAGCATGTTTTACCGGGTGATTTTTCCGCTGTTAAAGCCGGCCGTCTTCACAAATATCATTATCACCTTTATGGGGGTATGGAACGATTTTCAGATCTCCCTGTATTTTGTAACGGATACGGCCAAGAATACGCTGCCTCTCAGCATCTACAGCTTTGTCGGCTATATGACGTATAAATGGAACTATGTGTGCGCGTTTATCGTTTTGTCGATCCTTCCGATTCTTTTGATCTACGGTATTGCACAGAAATATATCGTTGACGGGATGATTGCAGGCGCTGTTAAAAGCTAAAGCGGCCGAAGGCAGAAAAAACTGACATGACAGGAGGAAAAGCCATTGTGCAGCATGATGAAACGAACAATAGAAATCCGGGAGGAAGGCGTGCCGGAGGAGCTTTTAGTGGTAAGGAAATCGTGGGAGGAAGGCGGCGTCCGCTTTCTGTCCTGGTCCTTCCGCGCTGAGCGGGAGACGGTATTTCCGCCGATGCGGGTTCATATCGCGGTTCCGGCCAGAGGCATCCATTACCGCTGGACACCCAAGCTCCACTTGATCAAGGCCCTCAATTCGGACTGGTTCGAGAACCTGTATGAAACCAGCGGATTCACGGGGGCGCCGGTGGAGTGCCTGATCGCGCAGGATAATAAAAACTGCGCCGTTATCGCCCTGTCCGACACGCTTCATACCATCGGACTGAAAAGCATCCCCGTGGAGGAGACCGCACAGTACGATGTGGAGATAGCCCTGTTTGACCGGGAGGCATACCGTGGGCTGGAGTATTCGGTTGCGGTGCGCGTGGATACCCGTCCCCTGCCTTATTATGAAGCGCTTGCGGACACGGCAAAATGGTGGGAGACCATTCCTGGCAATGAACCGGCCGTGGTGCCGGAAGCGGCCAGGGAGATCATGTATTCCACCTGGTACAGTTACCACCAGAACGTGGATGAAAAGACGCTGTTCGCCCAGGCGGAGCTGGCGAAGGAACTCGGATGCGGCAGCCTTCTTCTGGATGACGGATGGCAGACGGAGGATACCGGACGCGGTTATGCATACTGCGGAGACTGGAAACCGGCTCCCTCCAAATTTCCCGATATGGCTGGATTTGTAAAACGGATGCACGATATCGGTATGGGCGTCATCCCATGGTATTCGGTTCCCTTTATCGGTGAGCGATCGGAAAATTTCCAGCGGTTTAAGGACATGCTCATCGACCCGGATGCGGAGCGGGAGTGGCATGTGCTGGACCCGCGGTATCCCGAGGTCAGGGAGTTTTTGATCGGTATTTATGAAAAAGCGCTTCTGGACTGGGATTTAGACGGCTTCAAGCTGGACTTTGTGGATGAATTCGTGGTTACGCCATTTGGCGGAAGGGAGGAGGACGAAAGGCGGGACTGCACTTCCTTTACCGAGGCGGCCGACCGGCTGATGAAAGACTGCATGGCGCGGTTAAAAAGCCATAAGGCGGATATTATGCTGGAATTCCGGCAGACGTATAACGGGCCGCGCATGCGCAGCTTCGGCAATATTTTCCGCGCCGTGGACTGCCCCTTCGACGATGCAGAGAACCATGTGCGCGTGACGGACCTCCGGCTGATCGCAGGGGAGAGCGCGGTGCACTCCGATATGCTCATGTGGGATCGGGAGGATACTGCGGCGGGGGCGGCCCTGCAGATGATACAGATTTTGTTCAGCGTGCCGCAGCTCTCCATGAGGCTGGAGGAGCTTCCGCGGGAGCATAAGGAGATGCTGGCTTACTACTGCGGCCTGTGGAAACGGTATAAGAAGGCGTTTCTGGAGGGGAGCTTTGAACCTTTGAACCCGCAGTGCCGTTATAACGTCATCATGGGCCGTGCGGGGGAGCAGCTGGCCTGCACTTACCACAGCCGGGAGCTGGTCTCCGTGCGTCAGCCGGCAAGAGAGATGGTGTTTGTCAATGGAACCGGGAGAGAGGGACTGCTCCTCCGCCTGGGAAGCGGCAAAACGGTGTATAAAATGACGGTGCGGGAGTGTACAGGCGGGCTGCTGTCCTCCGGCCTTCTGACCGACGACGGCGGGATTCTCACCGTACCGGTTCCGGCGGGCGGAACGGTTGAATTAATAGAAGATGGATCGGATTTTTCTATTCACAAATCTTAAAAATATGCAGATTAAAATAAAAAGTTTTATTATGCATGATATCTAAAATAATTTAAGAATACCTAAAAAATATGTTGACTTTATTGATAAAAATGTTTATAATAAAACATATCAAATCAATGTTTTTGTGAAAATTGAATAGAAATAACCGTATGCATCTTGTATATGTCCAGGATAATGGCCTGGACGTTTCTATCCGACTTCCTAAATGTCAGGGCTACAGGAGCAGCTTTTAAGCTGCCTGTCTCCGACAGCCGGGAAGTCTTTTTTGTTTCACCAAAAAGGACATCCTAAGGAACCAAAAAGACTTCCCGGCTGGACGGTATGACACGCTATACGGCAGATTCCGATTCTCATGGTAAAGAGGGGGTGAATGATGACTGAAAAGTGCCGTAGATGAAGGAAACTGCAGACGGTGCTCTCTGCTTTGATGACAGGGGGCGGAACGCGGACAGTTCAGCAGACGACGGCAAAAACATTGAAATAAGAAAATGATAAAGGAGAATATCATGAAAAGCAATGCAGAAGTCAGCATTAACAACATTTACAGACTGGACGGGCGTGTGCCTTTGGGAAAAGCGATCCCCTTCGGTCTGCAGCATGTACTTGCAATGTTCGTGGCGAATCTGACTCCAATCGTCATCGTGACTGCGGCGGCGGGCTTAGAGACCAGCCAGACGGCTGCCCTGATCCAGAACGCCATGTTCATCGCAGGGGTTGCTACGCTGATTCAGTTGTATCCGGTCTGGCGCATCGGTGCGAAGCTACCGATCGTTATGGGAGTTAGCTTTACGTTTGTGACCATTTTGAGTTCTGTGGGGGCCAAATACGGCTATCCCTCCATGCTGGGGGCCATTCTCGTCGGCGGCCTGGTGGAGGGAACTCTGGGCCTGTTTGCCAAGTACTGGCGAAAGCTGATTTCCCCCATCGTATCGGCCTGTGTCGTGACCTCCATCGGTTTTTCACTCCTGACAGTGGGCGCGCGCTCTTTCGGCGGCGGTTATTCCGATTCCTTCGGTTCTGCAACCAACTTATTAATCGGTACTGTTACGCTCCTCAGCTGTATTCTGTTTAATGTATTTGCAAAGTCCTTCTGGAAACAGCTTTCCGTCCTGTTTGGCCTGGTGGTAGGTTATGTGCTCGCCATCGCTCTTGGCGTTGTGGATTTGTCCGGGATGCTGGAAGGCGGTATTTTATCCCTTCCGCGTATTCTGCCGTTTCTGCCGGAGTTTCACGCCGGAGCCATTCTGTCTGTCGTTGTGATCTTCCTGGTGTCGGCGACGGAGACGATCGGCGACACGACCGCCATGGTCGTATCCGGCCTCGACCGCGATATTACAGAGAAAGAGATATCCGGCTCCCTGGCCTGTGACGGATTTGCCAGCAGTATCTCCTCACTGTTCGGCTGCCTTCCGGTAACCTCCTTCAGCCAGAACGTGGGGCTGATTGCCATGACGAAGGTCGTCAACCGTTTTACCATCATGACGGGCGCCATCTGCATGATTCTGGCCGGACTGTTCCCGCCCATCGGCTCCTTCTTCGCATCACTTCCGGATGCAGTTCTGGGCGGATGTACGATCATGATGTTTGGCTCCATCATCATCAGCGGTGTGCAGATGCTTGCCCGCGCCGGTTTCAGCCAGAGAAACACGATTATCAGCTCCCTGTCTCTGAGCGTGGGAATCGGATTTACCCTGCTTCCGGAGATATTCCAGATATTCCCGGCCATCATTCAGGACGTGTTTGCGGAAAACTGTGTGGCGGTTGTGTTTGTACTGGCTCTCGTACTTAACCTGATACTGCCGGAAAATATGGATATTGAGAAGGCAGTGGAAGAGTAATCCCATACTTAACAGCAAAAAAAGATCAGATATCGTGACAGATATCTGATCTTTTTTATAAGAAAAACTCCCCGAGTAGGACTTGAACCTACGACAGCGCGGTTAACAGCCGCGTGCTCTACCGACTGAGCTATCGAGGAATATAGACATTATTATACCCAATGGAAATAAAATGTCAAGGGTATTTTGGAAAAAAATAAAAAATAGTGTTACCGTTCACGGCCCCGCTGAAAGTTTCCGCCGGTGTTCCGGTGTGTGGAAGGGGCAGGAGAAGGAAGCGTTTCTTGTTTCCTCGGTGGCAGGAACTAAAGCAGAAAGACGGGAAAAAGAGGCGGATCGCGCAAACTACGGTGAACTCCTGAAGGACTTCACCTCCGTGTCCACTTGAAATCTGGCTTGGAGGCCAGATTTCACCACCCCTTTTTCCCGTCTTTCTGCTTAAGTTCCTGCGAACCTCGGAAAAGGAAACGGGCGTTTGACACATCAATCAATCTAAAAGTGCTGCAAAGCCTTATTGTAGGCTTATTTTTTTGTCAACTTTTTAGATTTATTATATAGTAATATTTAGTGATATGTGCTATAATGGTGTTGAGGTGATTATTTATGCGGGTTACTACATCCAGATCAAAAAACTCAGAATCCTTTTACATTACCAAATCCTATACGAATG
>NZ_QJKD01000016.1 GCF_003201875.1 Hungatella effluvii | reverse complement strand
AACATTACTATATTTCGTGAAGAGAGTACAAAGTGCCACAAGCCCAGTATTTCAAAGGGGTTGTGGCACTTATACGTTCATTCATGTGTCAAAGACGGGAGTATACCATATTTTTTAGATGCTGTAAAGGAACAGACTCCATACAAAAAAAGAGGATACGGAAAACCATAACGCTTTCCATACCATCTCTTTTGTCTGATCCGTTTCGAGTAACAGCTCCTTACTACACCTCTTCAAAATATGCTTCAATATATTTCATGGCTCCGCCCACTGCCGCGGCTTCCATGCCGTAGCGGCTGTTCTTTAAATAAACCGTGTCCTGCTCGAACATATTATAGCCGGCCATTTTCTGGCTTAAGTCAATCATATACGGTTTTAAATACTGGCCGATGTATCCTCCCAGTATGATGTCGCAGTCAAAGGCCATCCGCAGATTCGTCACCGATATTGCCAGATAGCTTAAATAGGAATCCCATATATCCCGTATGGCATCGTCGCCGTCTTCCAGTTTCTGAAAGAACAGCTCCAGGCTGTCATCCGTGTGATCTGACAGCACTCTGGCCGAGCAGTACGCATCCATGCAGCCCTTTTTTCCGCAGTAACACGTTTTTCCTTCCGGCGCTATGACCATATGGCCGAATTCCGCACTTTTAAAATTGTCCCCCGCATAGATTTCCCTGTTCACGTAAATCGCACCGCCTACGGAGTTGCTTAAGGACAGATAGACCGCGTCACGGTCCCGGTGGACAAATTCCGCCAGCGCCGCGCTGTTGGCGTCATTTTCAAAGGATACCGGATACCGGATAAACTGACTGACCACCTGAAATTTCACATTGTCCAGATGCAGTACGTGGGAACGGACAATCAGTTCCCGGCTCTGGTCGATCACTCCCGGTATGGAGATGCCGACTCCCAGGATCTTATCCGGCGCGGCCCCCATGTCTTCCAGGAAACAATCCAGCGCCTCCGCCAATGCCTGGTAGTAATCGAACGAATTTTCAAAATTCTTCTTGATGCGTCTCTTCCCCGTTATGGCTCCCTTTAAATCCAGCGCGACCATGCTGATGTGGTTTAACGTAATATCCAGCCCGACCGCCATTTTCCATGTGGCTGTGATAGAAAGCGTCTTTGCCTTTCGGCCTCCTGTAGACTCATACTCTCCGATCTCCCCGACAATTCCGGCTTCGGTCAGTTCTTTCACATTCTGTAAGACCGTGGGCATGCTGATCCCCAGCTCTGCAGCGATCTCCGGTTTGGACGTTCTGCCTTTATAGCGGATAAATTTTGCGATCTTGACTTTATTCAGCTTCTTCTTTTCTATCATGGAATCGTCTCCGATAATCTTCTTTTATGAATCGTTTTATATAAGTATTATACAAGAGGGGGCAGGGAAAGGCAAGGCAAAAATACCGCAGCCGGACTTTCCGCAAAAAGTCCGGCTGCGGTATTACATACATAATTTTTTTGATCTGTCTTACTCTAATGCAAACATCGCCATTGCATTCAAAATATCTTCTTCCATCGCATCGATCGCCGCATTGGCTAACTCATGGAAATACTTCACGTTTTTCTCCTCCAGAAGCTTCTGCACGCCTTTTACGCCGGCGTTGGACATATAGGAGAAGTAGTTGATTTTCCGGATTCCACAGCGGATGGCTTTCTGGGTATCTTCCACGCTGATACCGGAACCGCCGTGCATGACGAGCGGAACACCGGTCAGCTCTCTGATTTTCATAATGCGGTCAAAATCCAGTTTTGGCTGGGCGGCATAGAAGCCGTGTACGGTTCCCACCGAAGCGGCCAGCGCGTCAATGCCCGTTTCTTTCACATATTTTGCGGCCAGTTCCGGATCCGTATAGGCGCCGCCCACGAATTCCTTTCCCTCATGGCCGGTCACGATCCCGATCTCCGCTTCCACGTTGGCGCCGTATTCCTGAGCCATGGCAACGGTCTCTCTTGTCATGCGGACATTTTCCTCGTACGGCTTGGAGGAGCCGTCATACATGACCGCTGAGAAGCCCAGATCCAGGGCTTTCTTTATATAGTCCAGGTCCTCGCCGTGATCCAGCATCACACAGACCGGCACCGTCGATTCCTTCGCCATGCGGACCATGATCGGCCCGATCACGCGAAGCGCCATCTCCGGCTCATGAAGCTGGGCGTGCTGGATGATGACCGGCTCCTTCCGTTTTTCCGCGGCCCGGATAACGGCCATTAAAATCTCCAGATTGGGCGTATCGAAAGCGCCCACACAGCAGCCTCGCGCCTGAACGGCCGCAAGTACCTCATTCATATTTACTAACATTCAGCCAGCTCCTTACTTTTCTTCGTACAGTTCAATGATTGCATCATCCCAGATGACAAAGGCCAGCCGTACTCCCGGACCCGCGTCGACCGGTCCGAAGATGATCCGGTCCGCCTGTTTCGCATAGCTGTCCAAATCATCTACCCGGTAAGCCACATGCGGCTGCTTGGAAAGGATCTCCGGAAACGGCGTCCCCTCCTCAAACTTTAAATATTCGATCTTAAAATCATAGTCGTCCACATTGCTTACCCAGAACTTCATGGCCTCATTGTAAACCATTCCCTCTTTCCTGTTCAGCACAGGGATTCCAATATGCATATATTCTGCCGCCATAGGGACCTCCTCCTATTTTTTCAAGTACGGGGTATTGCACGGTGCGTTCCAGTAGTGAAGCAGTTCGTCATCCATTCTTGCCATAAACATCTGGAAGCCGCCCTGCTCCTGCACGGTCAGCAGTTCGCCTACGTAGTTTGCCACGATCTCGATGTTCTTCTCTTTTAAATAGGAAACGCATTTCCGGTAAATGATAAACAGCTCCATCAGCGTGGTGGCGCCTGTGCCGTTTAAAATCAGCATGATTTTCTCTCCAGACTTGATATCCAGATCGGAAATCAGGCCATCCAGCATAATTTTGGCCGTCTCATCGGCACATTTCAAAGGCTGACGTCCGCCGCCGCCCTCTCCGTGCTGTCCCATGCCGATCTCCATCTCATCCTCGCCTAAATCGGCCAGAAGACTTCCCGTCGCCGGGTGAGTCGCTCCTGTCACGGCCACAGCGAGAGTCGCCATATTATCTGCAAAACGCTGTGCGATCTTTGCGACCTCTTCCAGGCTCTTTCCTTCCGCGGCTGCGGCGCCTGCTATTTTATAAGTAGGAATACATCCCACCAGGCCCCGTCTGTCGTCTGCGTTGGATCTCGGTGCGTTGGCAATATCCTCCTGAGTCACCACCTTGACCACATGCAGGCCTTCCTTCGCACACCGCTTCATGGTCAGGTTGCCGGTCAGCATATCGCCGGCGTGGTTGAGAACGATATAGAGAACGCCCTTTCCCTTATCCGCCATCCGGATCGCGTCTACGCACGCCTGCGGTCCCGGCGCGGCGAAGACATCTCCTACCACAGAGATATCCACCATTCCTTCTCCGACAAATCCGCTGATCGCCGGCTCATGGCCTGATCCGCCCTGTGTCACGATCGTTACGCGGTCCGCATCCGGAAGCTTCCTGTTTATGACCATGCGCTGGTCTCCCAGCTCCACCAGCTCCTTATGAGCTTCTGCAAATCCTTCCAGCAATTCAGGTGTCAGATTTTCCGGATCATTGATAAATTTTTTCATTCTCATCATTCATTTCTCCTGTTCTAAGAATTATCGTCCCGCTTCCATCAGACCGTCATACAATCCCCTGAAAAACAGCGATGTGCTGACTGCCCCCGCATCCGGGGTCCCTATGGTCTGCTCCTTATAGCTCCTGGCCCTTCCATACTTCGATACGTACTGCTCGCTGTCTTTAGCGCCCTGCTCCGCCACATCTGCCGCCGCTTTTAAGATATCCGGGATTCCTCCCTCCGCCTCTCTGGCCGCCAAAACCGCCGGAATCAGGGCGTCCATCATCGTCTTGTCCCCGGTCCGCGCCGTCGTAATGTCCTCCATAGCGGCCAGGCATCCTTCCAGCATGGCCTTCAGCCCCTCGCTGTCGATAGCGTCGCTGCCTGACAGCGGATCTGACAGCCCTCCGATCATCGTTCCGTAGAGCGGTCCGGCGCTTCCGCCTCCAATCTCCATCGTATCGTCTCCCAGGGACTGGAGAAATTCCTCAATATCGTCGTCCTCCCATGCGTCCAGGTTTTTGGTGATCAGTCCGGCGATCTTGCCGATGGTGACTCCGTGATCCCCATCTCCGAAGCGTGAATCAATCTCGCTTAAGCGGTCTTTATTCGCGCACCAGAGCCGGGCCACACCACGAAACATGCTGGTTATCTCAGGCTTTGAAAGTAACATATGTAACCTCCTTTCTCTTGTTTTTATCGTTTGTCATAAATAAAGACTATCATTTTCACATATTATTGTCAATAAATGGATTTTATTTTGTTATTTTTTGACAGTTTTGCACAAAAATATGGTGTGTAAATGGCTTTAAAGGCCTTAACGCACCATATTTCAGTTACATATGTAACTCATTGTTCAGTTCTGCCGCCGCACTCACCACATTTTTCGGTGCGACTACATAGTTGACATATCCGGTCCTTAAGACACCCGCTAAGGCTTTCGGCTTCGTGTTGGCCGAACAGATTCCCACCACATAGCGGACCTGGCGCAAAAGTTCCAGGGGAATCTGAATGGCATAGTCCGTGTCCGAGCGGATCACCCGCCCTTCCTCCGTCACAAAATAGTTCAGTATCCGCCCCACCGCCTTCTGCTTCACCAGCAGGCTGCCATACCTCGCTTCCGACGCGAAGTCGGGCACCGATGGAAAATTCCCGATATTGACCAGGGCTACGTCAAGGCGCTCCCATGCCTGATAGATTTTATGATAATTCTCCAGGGCCATGGTCAGCTTCAGTTCCTGCTCAGAAAGCGCACAGGCCGGCGTATAGATAAATTCCGGCTCGGCTTCGCTGTGCTCGGCAATCACCCGCACCAGTTCGTTGGAATGGTAGTTTTTAAGCCCTACGCCGCCGTTTCCGATCAACGGGCAGATGTGGCCGCCGATTCTGACCGGTCCCTGATTCCGCTCAATCCTGGCCGTCAGATCGCCGATGATATGGCCCCAGCCGATTCCCAGCCGGTCCTGTTTCAGCCCGGCAAGCAGCTTTAAAGCCGCGTTCGCCACCGCGTTGTTGGTCGCTAAATCATTGGGACCGTTTTCCACCACGGCTCCGCCCTGGATTCCAAAGCTTTCCTGGAGACGGTCCAGCCAAGGATCTCCCTGCCCCAGTCCTTCCGCCTCCCCCGGCGCCGCAATCGTGATTTTTACAATCCCTTCCTCCTTCGCCTCCTTTAGAAGCTTACTGACCATGGGACGGGAAATTCCATAAATCCCCGCGATCTCATTCTGAGTCCTGTCCTTCTCATAATACAGCCTGGCCACATCCACCAGGCGCTCTATCCTGCTGTCTCGATCCCTCATATCCGTGCTTCTTAAGAACGCCCGCCGTCAGGCCGACCGCAGACCGCTCTTCGCGCTCCTTCCATACCATTTCGGCCGCAGGCAGGCGGCCTCTACTCTGCTTCTATTATAACCGTCCGTCGAGTATCTGTCCACGAAGAGTCGGAAAGGTTTTATTCCTGCTGTATGTACCGGTTACGGTTCCGCTATCCATCGGCACGAATCTGTGCTAGAATGTACGGATAACAAAAAACAGGCGTGAATCGGCGCAATCATTTACAGGAGGGAATCGCTATGATAAGACTGGTATTACCAACGGAAGACTACGAGGAACAGGTTCTGGATTACAAAGCATCATTTGAAAGAGACGGTGACAGCCTGGATGGAACCGCAGGATTACTGAATTTCCGTACCTTTAAAGAGTGGTACGAGGCACTTCTGGACAATTCCTGTGAGGCAACGGTGAGAGAAGGCCTTGTTCCCGCCACGACATTTCTGGCTGTCGATGAAAACGACAGGCTGGTCGGAATGTTGGACCTCCGCCACCGCCTGAATGACGCCCTGGAAAAATGCGGCGGCCATATCGGGTACAGCGTAAGGAAAGACGAGCGGAGAAAGGGGTATGCCACCCAGATGCTGTCCCTGGCCTTAGAGGAATGCAGGAAAATGCATATCATGCGTGTTTTAATCACCTGTAATAAGCTAAACATCGCCTCGGCCAGAACGATAATGAACAACGGCGGGATTCTGGAAGATGAGATCAGGACGGCTGAAAGGATTACACAGAGGTACTGGATTACCCTCTCTTAGAGGCAAAAACCGTTAATTCGCCTGCTTACCGGCTTCCGGATTTAAGAATACTTCCTTTTTCACTGCTTTTTCCTGACAGGCCACGATCGTCGTGCACACGGCGTCACCAGTGACGTTGACGGCGGTCCGGCACATGTCCAGGATACGGTCAATTCCCATGATGAGCGCGATGGCTTCCACCGGAAGTCCCACGGATGTGAACACCATGGAAAGTGTGATCAGCCCTACGCCCGGCACGCCCGCCGTTCCGATGGAGGCCAGGGTAGCCGTCAGAATGACCGTCATATAATCGGCTGCAGACAGGCTGATCCCAAACGCCTGCGCGGCAAATACCACGGCAACGCCCTGCATGATGGCCGTTCCGTCCATATTAATGGTGGCTCCGAGAGGAATGGTAAAAGAAGAAATCCTCTTGGAGACCCCCATTTTTTGATGAAGCGTGTCGATGGACAGCGGGATTGTGGCATTGGAGGTCGCCGTGGAAAAGGCAAAGCCCATAACCGGCAGAAACTTCCTGATAAACAGAAACGGACTCAGTCCCGTAAAGCCTTTCAGCATCACCATGTAGACCACCAGGCACTGAACCGCCAGCGCCAGCAGCACGCCTGCCATATACTTGAGAAGCGGCAGAAACGCATCGAATCCAATTCCCGAAAATGTCTTCGCGATCAGACAGAACACGCCGTAAGGCGCTAATTTCATAACCATGGTCGTCATTTCCATCATCACATCGTTAAACTGGCTGAAGAAATTGCCGACAGTTTCCACACTCTCGCCCAATTTTGCAAGAATTATCCCCACAATCAGCGCAAATAAGATGATTGGCAGCATATCACCGCTTGCCAGCGCCCCCAGCGGGTTGGTCGGTATGATATTCAGCAGCGTATCCGGCAGACTCACCTTGCCTGCGATGGCTACCTCGCTTCGCTCGATGGAGGACATATCCAGCCCCACGCCCGGATTTATCACATTGGCCACCAGTATGGCGGCCGTAATGGCGAGAGCCGTCGTAAAAAGGTAGAAGAACAGCGTCTTGACGCCGATGGTTCCCAGCTTCTTCGTATCTCCCATGGCCATGCTTCCGCAGACCAGCGAGCAGAACACCAGCGGAACCACTAGCATCTGCATCAGCCGCAAAAATCCGTTTCCGATGACATAGAATATGCCTCCGATCAGGAACTCATCCCGTATCACGCTCTCCGGTACGGCGTAATGAAGCAGGATTCCGGTCGCGGCGCCTGCCAGCAGCCCAATAAATATCTTTGTTGTCAATCCTGTCTTTTTTCTGTTTTTCATATACTGGTATAATCCTTCCTGTCTGCTATAAAACGTTCCAGCATGATTTTCCATTCCGGAAGCAGGGAGATTCCGGACATGCGCAGCATCATGTTGTCCAAAACGGAGTACGACGGGCGCATGGCGGTAAGCCTGTCATCCACAGCCGCTACCGGCACTACCTCTGCCTTTGATCCGGAAAGGCGCACGATCTCCTGCGCAAATTCATACCGGCTGCAGCTTCCCTGGCCGGTCACATGGTATAACCCATCCGGTGCAGACTCCATCAGTTCGTTGATCTTTTCCGCCAGCTCCGAGGCTCCGGTCGGCACAGCGGTCTGATCGGCTGCCGCATAAATCGTCTTCCCCTCTCCCGCCAGCTTCATAATCTTCGAAAAATAACTGCTGCCCTCTCCAAATATCCAGGAACTCCTGACGATAATGTGGCGGTTGCAGAATTCCTTCACGAAATTCTCCCCGGCAAGCTTCGATTTTCCGTAAATGGTCTGTGGATTCGGCGTATCAAACTCCGTATACGGCGTCTCCCCGCTTCCGTCAAACACGTCATCCGTAGAGAGCTGTATCATCCTGGCTTTTCCCATTCGGGCCGCCACACTTAAATTTCTGGCTCCCAGGGCGTTGACCTTAAACGCTTCCTCTTTATTCTCCTCGCACGCGGCCACATCCGTAAGCCCCGCGCAGTTTACAATGAAATGCGGCCGGTTCATGCCTGCATAATCCCTGACTGCTTTCGAATCGGTGATATCGACAGCGTCGATGTCCGTAAGCAGCAGCTCCACCGTGTTTTCCAAAAGTTCCGTCATTTTGCGGCCGACTCTGCCGTTTGCTCCGCAAATCCAAACCTTTTGCATATGATTCATAAAATGCACATGGAGACTCGCGTCTTTAGACATGAGAGGAATTGTGCCCCTCCTGACTCTTTCGCAAGCTCCTTCTCCTTTTTGTTTTTTAGTTTTTCAAACATTCGTTTGTTTTTTACCTCTATTTGTGGTAAAATGTACTCAGTCCATAATTTGTTATGAGGTACAAAATCTATGAAATCTATTACCATTACTGCTAAAGTCAAACTATATCCTACATCAGAACAGATGATTATTTTGAATAAGACACTGTCCGTTATCCGGGATGTGCTGAACTATGTCTCTGCTTTCGTTTTTGAACGGGAGGGAATCCGCTATCCCGAATTAGCCCATGCCTTATACTACCCGCTCTCAGATGACTCAGAGTGTATTTAAGACCGTCCTTGCAAAATATAAATCCATGAAAAGCAATGGCCGCCCTTTCTCGAAAGTATCTTTTCGAAACTTTGCATATGATCTGGTATGGAACCGGGATTATTCCATATCAGGTCAGTCCGTCAGTTTAAATACCCTTTCCGGCAGGCTGCATATCCCCTTTGAATTAAAAGGGATGGAACACTGGTTTTCTGCCGGAGGACGCTTTGGCACTGCTAAACTGATCCATAAAAACAGGAAATCCCGGTACGTCATAGTCTCCTGGGCATTCTATCAGTTCCGGGAGATGTTGGAATACAAAGCTGCGCTGTCGCAGTCGAAAGTCCTTGCGACAGACCCGAAGTACACCAGTCAGAGCTGTCCGGTCTGCGGGAATACGACAAAGGCTAACCGTAACAGAAGAAAGCATGAATTTTGCTGTACCGTATGCGGTTACCGGAGTAATGACGACCGGACAGGGGCCATCAATATCTATCGTAAAGGATGTAATACTCTGTTCGCAGAGGCCTGTCAGGCATAGCCGAAGCAGGCGGGCTGTCGTCAACTATTCCGCCGAACGTATGTGAGGGGGACTTTCCTGCAGCCTATTGTAGCCAGCGTTTGAGGTAGGTGGCATGAATCACATGCCGTACTACGTGTAGTTGAGTTACAAGCCAGTGTCATCAGACATGGGTAATTGACTTGGTATCCTCCATTCTGAAATCGTGACAAGGTATTGTACCATAGATCGCAGGGGCTGCCAAGGTGGGAAAGGGAATTTCAGTATAAACTTACAGAATTATTAAGAATTGTGGTTCCTCATGAGGATGAGAAAATCCCGGCAGAAGCGCTTCGGGAATTGGTGGATTTGGCCAGGATGACCGCTTCCACCGCAAATTCCCAGGCGCTCAAGTTCCGGATCTGCAGCACGGAGGAAGAAAATGAGCAAGTGTTCGGAACACTGAAATGGGCGGGCGCACTGCCGGATTGGGACGGGCCCGTAAAGGGAGAGCGGCCATCGGCCTATCCTATCATCCTCTGTGACTTGCCCTTGGGAAGAATAAACTTCAGGACGACGGGAACGGCTGGCGGAGCTTCTGGATATCGATACCGCAAAGTACTCTATTGATCTCGTGCTGGCGCTTGGAAAGCCAAAGGAACAGGTCGTGGTGGTGCCGGTTGGGGCGGACGGAGACGTGCGCTATTACCGGGACGCAGAGCAGGTCCATTATGTGCAGAAAAGAAATCTTGATGAAATTATCCTGTGAGACGTTTCAGCTTTCCCACTGCTTAACCCGCATAGGCCCCCGCTTTTGTAAACAGAGCATGGTTTTTCATCCCTGCATTGGCCTCTGCCAAAACCTTTTCCTCGTCAATGGTCAGAAGCTTCCGGTCCTTCATGACCAGTTTCCCGTTAATGATGGAATGCTTTATATCGGCTCCCGAGGCACTCTCGATCAGGGTATTCACGAGACTTCCCGTTGGCATCAGATGGGGTTTGTCTAAGTCAATGGCAATGATATCAGCTAAGTTCCCCCGGCGGATTGCTCCCAGGCTGCTGTTCATCAGGGCCTGTGCTCCGCCCGCCATGGCCATGGATAGAAGGGTTTTAGCCGGCATAATCTCAGGATTTCCGGTGGTGATTCCGTAGGCCACGTTCATGATGCACCGGAACGCCCGCATCTCCCGGAATAAATCCAGTCCGCCGTGGCCCGCGCCGTCGGAGCCGAAGGCCACGGGAATCCCTGCCGCCAGGAGGCGCGGCGTCTGGGGAATGCCCTTGCCGCAGTTGCTGAACGGACAGTGCACCACCTTAATACCGCGTTCCTGTACCGTCTGAATCTCGGATTCGGACAGCATAATACAGTGTGCTGCTACAAAACGGTCCGACAGCGCGCCGATCCGGTCTAAGTAACTGAACGGCCGTTCTCCGTAACGTTCGATGAAATCAAGCACTTCGCTGGCGTACTCGTTCATGTGGCATTCTGCCGCCACCTTCTGCTCCCTGGCCGCGAGAAATATGGTGCGGAACAGGTCTTCCGTGCAGGCCATCAGAGAGGTTACGGAATAGTACACCTGGAGCAGGCCGCCTTTCCCGTGGTATTCCCTGTGGAATCTTTCCAGACGCGGCAGCGCCTCCCTGGTGTCGATGCGCAGACCATCCGGCACTTTCGCACCGTCGGTTGTCTGCCAGGTCAGGGCTCCCCGCATCCCCATTTTCAAATACTCTTCGGCCGCGGCTTCGATATGAGGCCCGCCGGCGTCCACAAAGGATGTGGTCCCGCTCTTTATCATCTCCGCGCCGGCAAGCCTGGCGGACAGGGCCATGGTTTCCTCCGTCAGAGAGGCCTCAAACGGCACGTTGATCCGTTTCCAGATCACCGGCTTCTCATCCAGCAGACTTCCCCTTAAGAACTGCTGGCTGGTGTGAAGATGGCCGTCTGTGAGGCCCGGCATCCACAACAGATGCGGATCGTCGATCACGGTTTCGGCATGGTATCCCCCGTTCCGATCCTCCGCTCCAGAGTCCAGAATGTCCAGAATCCGTGTTCCGTAAACAACAATGGTCTGATTCTCTTTGATACTCATATCGGACATCAGGATTCTGGCATTTTTAATTAAAATATCACATGACAACATAAAGAAACGCCCCCTTCTCTTTTCCTGTAATGAAATAAGCTGTATTCATTATAGTAAATCGTTCGGGCCGAAAAAAGGACAGTTGGGATGTTTGGACAACTTATCTGGTGGTTTTGTACAAATGCTTTTTCCCCTGCCCTCTTCTCTTTCTCTCAATAAATATGGCGCCTCTTAAAGAAGCCGTTCCACCTCTTCCAGTAGAGGTATCGAATCGGCGGCCCCCTGTCTGCTCACTGTGATACTGGCTGCCAGGGAAGCAAATTCCATCGCAGTTCTGACTTCATATCCTCTTGACAGAGCCGACAAAAAGGCCCCTATATAGCTGTCTCCTGCAGCCGTGGTATCAACCGCGCTGGTCTCTGCCGCAGGGATAAAAAAATCCTGACGGCCGTCAACATAGCATGAACCCTCTTCGCCCATTGTGACAATGACTGCTTTCACGCCCCGGTCGGTCAGACGGCGCGCCGCGGCCACAGCGGTATGGCAGTTCACTTCGCAGCCTGTTAAAAGTGCCAGTTCCGTTTCATTGGGGATCAGATAATCGGTAAGAGATAATAATTCGTCCGGAATTTTTTGAGCAGGAGCAGGATTTAAAACGACTTTTCCCCCATGCTCCCTGCATATTTCTGCGGCGTGAGCCACCACCTCCAGATTGATCTCCAGCTGCATCAGGCAAAAATCCGCCTCCGCGATAACCTGCGCGGCACTGTCAATATCTTCGCAGCTGAGCGCACCGTTGGCGCCCGGGTCAACAACAATCGTATTATGTGCGTTTTTATCGACGCAGATAAAAGCGCTTCCCGTTGGAACATTCTTTTTTATAATATGGTCAACGGAAACTCCATATGCCGCCAGTGCTTCCACTGCCCGCTCGCCCGGCTCGTCGGCTCCCACCGCGCCTATCATGGCGACCTCCAGCCCCATCTTGGAAAGCGCAGCCGCCTGGTTTGCCCCCTTTCCGCCGGTGCTGCTGTATGATCTTCTGCTTAAAATTGTCTCTCCTCTGTCAGGAAGATGATCCAGCAGAAACGTATAATCTCTGTTGACGCTTCCTACCACAACTGTCCTTTTCATTACACACTCCTCAGTTCACTTTTATTTTCAGGACAGCCCAGTGTCCTGTTTAAATAACGGACAAAGCCTTCCCTGTCCGCGGAATACGCAAATCTGCAATTGGCCTTTTCCCTCTTCTCTCTTCTGTCCATCACCAGGTGACCTTCCCCCGCTCCCGAAAAGCATACTCTGACCGATTCTTCCCTGACATCCCGAAGCAGGCTCCCATCAACCACACAGGCCACCGCAAGCGCATCATGGACCGTTGCCGAATCCTTCAGATGAAGAGGCTGTATGGCGTTGTGAACTGCCATACGCTGTTCCAGCAGTTCAGCCGCGAATCTGCTGCAGAAGTTTCCATTTTCCCTCAGTCCGGCAATCTCATCTTTCGTAATGACTGCCTCATGGGTGGCATCCAGCGGAACGAACACCGGGTTCACCCCACTCTCCAGTACGATCTCGGCCGCCTCCGGGTCATGCCAGATATTCGCTTCCGCCGCTGCCGTTACATTGGCCGCCATCGAGCCGCCTCCCATGATCACCATCTGGTGTATGCCTGAAACAATATCCGGATTGAGCGACAAAGCAATTCCCAGATTCGTAAGCGGCCCTACTGCAATAATATCAACCGGCTCCGTGGCTTCTGCCAAGTAATCCAGGTAGAAAAACGGCGCCGGAAGACTCTTCTTTTGATACTTTGCTTCGGGCAGCTTCAGATGTTCATCATGAATTCTGACTTCCTTTCCGTCAATCACCGCCTTACACGTGCCATCCACACATCTTTCTTTTGATAAATATTTCACGAGTGCTGTCGATGCTCCCGCGTATACCGGAATATCCATCCCCATCTGCGTGAGAACACGCAGCGTATTATCCGTGGTGTATTCCACTTCTGTATTTCCCCATACGGTGCAGACTGCCGCCACCTCAAGCTCCTGCGACAGAAGAGCGCACATAATGGCTATTGCATCGTCCGAACCGGTATCTACATCCAATATAACTTTTCTTTTTTCCATATTTTCCTCCTCACGCAAGTCTCTCACAAATTATCTGGAAAAATCTCTTCTTATCCGCCGATAATGCAACCCGCAGGTTGACCGGATCTGTAACCGCGCGCCGGTCTATCATGATCTCCCCGTCGGAAGCGCCCGACAATCCAACCGTGCACGACACCTCTCTTATATCCTTCAGCACACTTTCATCAATACAGGCGCTCACAGCCAGCGCATCATGGATTGCCGACCTCCGTCTGTCCGGTCCCAACAGTGCGGATTCATAGACAATCCTCTGTCTGATCAGTGACGCGGTAAATCTCGCCTCAAACGTATCTATTTTCTCTAATTCTTCACAGTCCTTTTCGTCCAGCATCGCCGCGTGGGTCGCATCCAGCGGGACGAGAAGCGGAATAATCCCGGTATTCAGAATAATCTGAAAAGCTTCCGGATCATGCCAGATATTGGCCTCCCCGGCGGCGCTGCAATTAGAAATATCCACGCCTCCGCCCATAATAATTAATTGATGTATTTTTTTAGACAGTTCCGGCGCGGTCCGGAGCAGAAATCCCAGGTTTGTAAGCGGTCCCACCGCCACAATTGTCACGGGTTCCACCACATTTTTCAGATATTCATAGTAAAAGCGCACTGCGTGAACCGGTTCCGGACCTCCCATCACCTCCGGCAGACCATCTAATCTGTCATAGTGGATTTTCAGTTCTTTCCCGTCGACAATGACCGGCTGATAAGTATTCTGCAAATCACGGCTGCTGCTTCGGTCCTTCACCATAGGACGCTGGCATCCCTGGTATACGGGTATTTTAGCCCCCAGCGCCTGACAGACTCCCAGTGTGTTCCGTGTCGTCTTATCGACCGTTAAATTCCCCCAGACATTACAGACTGCCTTCACATTCAGTTCCGTCGACTTAAGCGCAAGCATAATGGCGACGGCGTCATCCGAGCCTGTATCTACATCAAGTATTACATTACATCTTTTCTCTTTCATTTTATTTCCTCACCTTTTTAGGAATATTCATCAGAACCAGTCCAATCAGTGTCACAAGATAGGGCGTCATCTGAGCAAACTGAGACGGCAGCCTGAACGACTGCGCCATGCTCCCAAGCGCATCTGCCGCTCCAAAAACCATGGTCCACACCATCGTAAGCAGCGGGCTTCCGGCTCCAAGACTCTGAGCCGCGATACCAATAAAGCCTCTTCCAGCAACCATATCCCGTGTAAAATACGGCAGATATGCCATGGACATGAATATGCCTCCCATGGATGCCAGCAGTCCACTGATGATAAGCGCAATAAATTTTGTCTTACTTACGTTAATACCTACAGAGGCAGCAGCCAGCGGCGCCTCTCCCGCGGTTCTGATGCGAAGCCCCAGAGGAGTGCGGTATAACAGCATCTGAACCAAAAAGACACACAGAAATACAAAATAGGTAAGTGTATTGTGTCCCGATACAATACCTCCGATTACCGGTATGTTTTCTACAACCGGAATATGTATTTCAGAGAACGCCATACTTCCCAGATTGGCGCTGTTTGCCTTTGAACCGGTTATCAGATAAAGCCCGAACACCGTACCCGCGCTGGCCAGTATATTCAGCGCCAGGCCGATCAGCATCGGCTTCGCATCCATATAAAGGACGAAATAAGCAAAGATTCCGGTAATCACAAGCCCCGCCAGCAGTCCGCCTGTCAGTCCGCCGGCCAGCGAATGAAGCAGCGCGCTGCCGACTACCCCGCCGAAGGCCGCAAACAGCATAATTCCTTCATAGGCCACGCACAGCACATCCGCTTTGTCCCCCACCATTGCCGCCAGGCCAACAAAAAGGATCGGCGTAGACATGCGCAAAACAGACGCAACAAAATCTGCTGAAAAAATCAAACGGAATAACTCATCCATCCAGACTGCCTCCTTCCTGTGCATTCACTGCCATCACCTGTCTCGTATTCTTAACAATTGTCCGGTGTTCCCAGCCGGCCAGAAAACGCTCCGCCGCCACAAAAATGATGATAACCGCCTGAATAATATTGACTACCTCGGTGGGAACGGAGGATGTGCGGTTCAGCACATCTGCGGAGGTTCTTAAATATGCAAGAAACAGCGCCGCCAGCGGTACATTTTTGGGGTTATTCCTTGCCAAAACCGCGATTGTAACCCCATCCCAGCCGTGGTTTGTCAAACTGCCGTAGGCAAATCTGTCATACAGTCCCAGAACCTCCACGGTTCCGCCGAGTCCGGCTATCAGCCCGCCTGCGATCTGCGCCAGTACCAGGGTTTTCAATACCGGCATTCCTGAAAATCCGGCAAAATGGTGATTTGAGCCAATCGTACGTATTTCCAGTCCAAATGTGGTTTTATACAGCAGGAACCAGCCGCCCGCTACAATGGCAGCCGCGATTAACAAACCCGCATGGATGCCGGTACCGGAGATCAATTCAAACAGCTTGGCCGACAGATTGAATTTATAAGAGGCCACATAACCGACAGAAGGGTCCCTCACCAGATTGGTCATAATAAATAATCCCAGATATAATGCAACATAGTTAATCATCAGCGAGGAAACGACTGTCAGAACATTAAATTTAGCATTCATAACCGCCGGAATTCCACATATAACCGCTCCTGCGGCCGCCCCCGCCACCGCGCACAGAAGAAAATGCAGCACGGGCGGAACCCCGTTTAACAGCGCCACAAGCGACCCCGTATAGGCCCCCGCAAAGAATGCGCCCTCGGCCGCCAGATTAATCTGGCCGCAGGAAAACATCAGGCAGACCGCGGTTCCGGTAAACAGCAGCGGAATCCATTTATTCACCATAACCGTTATGCGTGACATGCTGGTTAATGGACCAAACAGCAGTGTCATCATATCTGCCGCCGCCTGACCGCTGACTGTCAGAATGAGTAAAAATGCAATAGCCAGCGCCAGGATCAATGATACCAGCGTCCGCAGAAATGCAAAACGCCCTCCGATCTGCTGACTGGTCAGGACTTTATTCTTTTCTATTATCATATAGAACACCTCCAATCTCAGCCGGTGTCTGCCTCTTGATCCCCAGCATATACTCCCCAAGAATGTTTTCATCCGCCTGCTCTGTACTCGGAAAATACGCCGTGATTTCCCCATTATATAATACAATCAGACTGTCGCTGACCGTCAAAAGCTCAGTTAAATCCGCTGAGAACAGAAGTACCGCCGAGTGATACTCATCCCGCAGCATAACAAGCTTGTTTCTGATTAATTCGGCAGCTCCCACATCAATGCCGCGGGTGGGCTGGCTGGCAATCAGCAGCCTGGGTACCGTGGAAAACTCTCTTGCAGCCACCACCTTTTGAATATTTCCGCCGGACAGCGTATCAATATCTGCCTGGGGGCCGTCGCAGGCCACCTGATATTCACCGATTAATTTGCTGCTTTCATCCGTGATCACACGGTTGTCAACAACTCCCCTGCGGTTATATCCGGTGTGAAAATAGCGGTCGGCAAAAATATTCTCTTTAATCGACTGTTTTTCAGATACTCCGTAAATCATGCGGTCCTCATGGATTAGGGAGGTGCCCGACTGGCGGATCTGCCGGATCGACATTTTTTTAATGTCGTTTCCGTTCATAAGCACGCTTCCTTCGGAGACCGGAAGCAATCCGGACAGGATATCGGAAAGCTCTGACTGCCCGTTTCCCTCCACTCCCGCCACACCCAAAATTTCCCCCTCCCGGACATCAAAGGAAATACCGTTCAACACCTGATTTCCAAAATGATTCTTCCAGCTCAAATCTCTTACTGATAAAGTCGTCTTTCCCGGAACTGCCGCTTTTTTATTCAGATGAAGATCCACATCTTTTCCTACGATCATATGTGAAATATCCTCCTCCGAGATGTCCGCCACCTCCGCCCTTCCGGTCACACGGCCTTTTCTCAGAACTGTAATTCTATCACAGAGTGCTTTCACCTCATTTAATTTATGGGATATAAAGACAATCGTATATCCTTCTTTTTTCAGCTCCTTCAGCCTGGCAAACAGCTCCTCTGTCTCCTGCGGAGTCAGTACTGCTGTCGGTTCATCCAGCAGAAGTATTCTGGCCCCCCGAAGCAGTATCTTTAATATCTCAACACGCTGTTTCTGGCCTACGGAAATATTATTTACTTTTTCCTGTGCATCTACAGGCAGTCTGAATTGTTCTGCAATCTCAGCGGTCTTTTTTACCGCTGTTTTATAGTCAAAGAGAATACCTTTTTTCGGCTCCATTCCCAATACCATGTTCTCCGCCACGGTCAGAGAGCCAACCAGCATAAAATGCTGATGAACCATACCAATTCCATATTCCAGGGCTTTTAAAGGGCTGTCTATCTGTATTTCCTTACCGTCGAGCAGAATCCTGCCTTCCTCCGGCTTTTCCTGCCCGAATAAAACCTTCATTAATGTCGTCTTCCCCGCGCCGTTTTCCCCGAGCAGGCCATGAATTTCTCCTCTTCTGACAGAGAAAGTCACATCTTTATTTGCCACGAACCCGTTGCTGTATATTTTGGTGATGTTTTCCATCGACAATACTGCATCTTCTTTTTCCTTACGCTCTGTCACGAAACTTCGCCTCCTGTTTTTAGAGAAAGGGATCCGTGGTTCCCCGGGATCCCCCCTCTCCTTCTGTTAAAACGGAGCTGCCTCCGCTTTATATTGGTCAATCTCCTCCTGCGAAGCCCCTATGGCCGTGCCAACCTTAATTTCTCCGGCTGCAAGTTTTTCCGTGATTGCATAGTACTGATCCTTGACCTCCTGGGGAACCTCTTTTTCAAAATATTCGTTATCAACCAGCTGACAGCCCCCGCCCGCATAGTCATATTCCGTGTGGCTTCCCCATTGGATTGTGCCCGCATCGATGCTGTCCAGTTCTTTCATCATGATCGTATAAAAGTCCTTTACTGCAGATGTAACCACATGCTCCGCCGTATCCGGATTCGTCGTTTTAATGGATCCCGCCACATCATAATCGACTCCTATATTATAAGCATCGGCCTGTTTTGCCGCCTCGGCAACGCCCAGGCCGGCCGCTCCGCAGACAGAAAAGGATACATCCGCCCCCTGCTGAAACTGCATCAGTCCAAGCTCCTTTGCCTTGGCCGTATCCGACCAGTTTCCCACAAAGGAATACAAAACATTGATGCTGCTGTCCACATAGTTTACTCCTTCAATGTATCCCACCAGGAAATCCAGAATCGCTGTATTTTCCGCGGCTCCCACATATCCTACCGTCTTATCCGGATTGGCAAGCTCCGCATCCGATTCCGTAAGAAGCGCGGCCAACGCCCCGGCCAGAAATGCGCACTCGTTCTGCTTGGAAGAAACACTCCTTACATTTGCGTTCTTTCCGTCCGTGTAGTCGGCCTCCGTGTCATACAACAGTATTTTCTGATCCGGATATTTGGCCGCCGCCTCCTCCGCGCCCTCCAGCATGTTGTAATATCCGGTAATTACCAGATCGTAATCCCCGGAACCGCAGATATCCAGCATAGCCGGAGTCAGCAGAGACGCATCGCTGTTGCAGTCATACACGTTATACTCGGAACCCGTGCGGCCGCAAAAGTCCTTCAGTGCATCGACTACAATATCACTGATACTGGCATCCCCCTGGGTGCCGTAGTTTACAAACATAATTTTGACCGGCTTTCCGGCCTCTGATCCGGGCGCGGCGGATGTCTCTGCGGTTGTCCCGCTTGCGCTTCCGGCGGCCGTCGTATCCTCTGCGGCGGTTACCGCGCCGGTTTTACTTCCTCCGCATGCAGTTAGTGAAAAAGCCATCATCGCAGCCAGCGCCACGCTTAAAATTCTTCGTCCCATTCTTTTTCTCCCTTCTCTTTAATCCAGGCGTGAAATTGCCCTGCTCAAATTTGCAACAAATGCGTTTCTGTCAACCGCGGTAAGAAATTTTACGTTTTTCTTCTCATCTTCCCCGAAGATTTTTGACAGATAACCGATCTTATCAATTACAGTCATTCCGCGTGTCAGTGTTCCGTGAAGCTCCACATCCACATTACAGTTTACCGATTCAAATATCTCCGGATGGATCAGCGCGGCCACCGCGCAGGGGTCGTGAAGCGTACAGCCGGGGAACCCCTCAACTTTATAATGGTACTGCCGGTAATATTCAATCAACTGCCCGACATAGGCGGACACCCTGCCGCCCTGCTGTTTCAGGATGTCATTCTCTTCATCTGTTACATACGCTTTCTGCGTGACGTCCAGCCCTGCCATGATGATGGGAATTCCGGACTGAAATACAATGTTAGCAGCTTCCGGATCATCCCAGATATTAAATTCCGCCGCCGGAGTCCAGTTACCATAGGTTCCTCCCCCCATCATGGAAATCTGTCCAATCCTTTTTTTCAGGTCGGGTCTGACAAGTAAAAAGCGCGCCACGTTGGAAAGCGGCCCCAACGCGATAATCGTAATCTTTTCACTGCTTTCCTCAATAATCCTTTCCATAAGAGCAATACTGTTTAACGGCGACTTCTCAAAACCCGCCTCCGGACGCGGCGGCCCATCCAGGCCGGTCTCTCCATGAATGACCGCTCCGTCATGGTTCTTTCCCAGCAGCGGTCTTTCAAAGCCCTGGCCAACGGGGATATTACGCGCCCCTGCCAGAGTCAGGATCCGAACCGCATTGTCCGTCACCTTCTCAATGCTCTGGTTCCCGGCTACGGTTGTCACCGCCCTCACCTCCAGCTTTGGACTTGACACGGCCCACAAAATCGCAATTGCGTCGTCATGGCCCGGATCGCAGTCAATGATTACAGGTATTCTTTCCTCCATTTCCTCCTCCTTTTTTTGAACGGTTCTCAGGAACTCACGAAAGTACGGATTCCTGCTCTCCCTTTCCGGTTACGGCATTCGGTAATGCTGTATTGGTACCTTTGTCTAAATCAGGCTGGGAAAAATGTTTCGTCAACACTTTTCCTATGTCTTATCATAACACGCTTTTGTGTTTTGTCAATACGTTCTCGTGTATTTTTACAACTTTTAAGTGTATTTTTTTATTTTATTTTCCGTTTTTACCATTATACAAAGTAAATCGGAGGGATCACGCTGTTACCGGCGGAACGCCATCAAAGTAAAAATACCTCTCATGCTAAAATCTTAACATCTTAACTTTGATTGGAAGCCACTTTTCCATTTATAAAAAAAGAGAAACGTGGAAGAAAAGCTTTTTATACTTTTCTTTTTCGTTTCTCTCTTTTCGTTTTATATTCTTTTATACTGGCCATGCAGGCTCGAAAAACACCTTTTCGCAGTTCTCCAGGCAAGGTTCTATCATGAGGTTTTCCTGGGTTATCTCATTTTCAATCGAATAGTCCTGAACCTTAACACAGCACGCCTCCCTCGCATAAATCCAGTACAAGCGGCCTTCCGGCACCATTTTTTCCATCTTTCCCGGCAGGAAATCCATCCTGCCTCCGAAAAACTTCCGGTTAGGCGCGTCAATGAAGCGGAGACGAAGATTGTAAAACCTTACATCGTGAATATTGCCGTGCTCTCCCGCCAGCACAATCCCATTTTCGCAGGATGCCGTCACATCCCTGACAGTGATATTTTCAATATTGTACTTTCCCGGAACGGTATCATACGGATCCCGGTAATTGTGATGAAGCTCATGATCCAGTGCCGATATGTAGATGGCTTCCCCGATTCCCCACCAGCCGCCGGCCCTGCTCATGGTATCAATGATCAATCCGGACAGAACCACATTTTTCACGTATCCGCCCTTACAGGCCGTCATACAGATTCCCCGGTTGGACCGGTATATGGTGCAGTTGTGCACCTGCACATCATTTACCTTGCTGCAGAAATAACCAATTCTGACTCCTGCCGAGGATGAGGACAGAATACAGTCGGATACGATAATCCTCCTGCTCTCTCTCAGCCAGTCATCAATGCCAGAGACGGCGATGCAGTCGTCACCCGCCACAATATCGCAGCCCGTTACGATCACATCCTGACAGGAACAGAGATGAATTCCGTCGTTATTGGGGATTCGCTGGCCAAACCGTATGGTAATTCCTGTAATTTTCACTTCATCACACGCGCTGAATACAATCCCCCAGCACGGGGCATTGTAAAATGCAGTATCACGGATTCTCACGTTTCTGCATTTCCGGAAAAACATCAGCTGATTGGGCCGCTCGTCAAAATTAACCACAAACTGGTTTTTCTGAGCTTCCGTCAGGCTCTCCAAGTCAAGCCCTTCCACCCGGGGCGTCGTATAGTCGAAGAAGGCATCTCCGTTGAAATCGATTTTTCCGTCCCCTTCTATCACAATGTCTTCACAGTCTTTTGCATAGAATAAAGAGAATATCTCTCCCCATTCGTTCTGTATATGATCAAAACTCTTATAATCGGCCATGCTTCCTGATCCCAGCAGGACCGCGTTCTGCGCCAGATGAAGGGTTATATGGGATCTCAGCTGCAGTGTCCCTGTTAAATACGTACCCGCTCCGATCTCTACGATGCCGCCCGTCTCGCCGCAGGCATTAATCGCCTGCTGAATCGCTTCCGTGCACAGACTGCCGTCTGCCCTGGCCCCGAATTCTTCAATGTTATATCGTTTCACTGTGTTTGCTCCTCCAGACTGTCCTGTTTCTCTTTCTGATCCCGCAGCATTTCTTCCCATCGCTTTTTCTGCTCCGGTGCGACCGATTCTAACTGTTCCAGCCGATATGGAATTCCCAGCGTCTCCCATTTCTTTCTCCCTGTGGAGTGGTACGCCATGATTTCCACCTGCCTGATATTGGTGTATGTGTCTCTGATCCGTCTGATCTCTGCAAAATGGTTTTCGCTGTCATTTACGCCCTGGATCATGGGGCATCTCAGGATCACTGGCCTTCCCATTTTTTCCAGGAATGCAAGTGTTTTTAAGACTTCCTCCGATCCCATTCCAGTCAGCTCTTTGTGAAGCGCCGAGGGTGTGGCTTTATAGTCGATCAGAAACAAATCCACCGTCTCTGCAAGCCGCCGTCTCTTCTCATCGCTTAAAATACCGTTGGTTTCCACACAGACATGAATCCCCTCCCCCCGGCACGCCCCGATCAGTTCCATGAGAAAATCAAACTGCATCGTCGGCTCTCCGCCGGTAAATGTCACACCGCCTCCCGACCGCTCGTAATAGATCCTGTCGCTTATGATTTCATCCATTACCCGGGAAACTGACATTTCTTTCCCATAGATTTTCAGAGCCTCTGCCAGACAGCCTTTTACACAGCTTCCGCACGCGGTACAGCGGGTAAAATCAATCCTGTGGGCGCCATCCGTGAAATCATGGGCCTGGTTTTCACACCGCGCTTCACATTCCCGGCATCCGATGCACAGGCTGCTCTCAAAAGCCAGCTGCGGCTTACTCTTTATGGATTCCGGATTGTGGCACCAGATGCAGGACAAATTACAGCCTTTCAAAAAAACAGATGTCCTGATACCCGGTCCGTCATGTACGCTGAACTTCTGTATATCAAATACAATTCCCATCGTTCTTCCCCTTATCCGTCAGCTTTCAAACGTAGTTCTCTTGATGATCTCGTTCTGTATCACCGGATTCAGCGTCACAAATCGGGCCGAAAAGCCGCCGATTCTGACGATCAGATTCTGATATTCTTCCGGATGCTTAACGGCATTTTCCAGGTCATCTCTTCCGATCACCATCAGATTCAGCTGCGTTCCGTTATTTTCCAGAAAGGTACAGACAAGAGCCTTCACCTTTTCATAGGAATTCTGAAACAGTTCTTTGCTGATTCTCACATTGTTGATCACGCCGGAATGGAGGCTGTGATCATACTTGCTCATGGAGTGGAGAAGCGCTGTAATTCCGGACTTATCGGCTCCGATTGAGGCTCCGTTGGCATTAGCCAGGGGATCTCCGTCTTTCCTGCCGCAGGCGGAAGCCATCGTATACTCTCCCCAGTCCGCGCTGGCGCTGTTGTTCACGCTCACAATTGTGTAGTGGTCAAGTCCTACCGTCTCCGTACATTCGATAGCCGCCCTCGCCACATGTTCATACACCTTTAACACCATGGCATCGGCTTCCGGGTCATTATTCCCATATTTGGGGGCATTTAAAAACAGTCTGCGCTCCTTTTCAAAGCCTTCAAAATTGCAGTCCAGCATATCTTTCACCTGCCGGAGCGTAAACCGTTTTTCGTCGTATACATACTTCTTAATTGCCGTCATACTGTCCGCAGCAGTCACCATTCCCACAATCTCGGGGGCTCCGTTCATATAGCGGACTCCGCCTGAGAGCATTGCCTTACCGCGTTCCAGGCAGTCGTTCATCAGAAGGCTGAGCTGTAAGTAACCCGCGTTTTCTGCTGCAGTGTAATAACACTCCGCCTCTCCCCAGGCTTCCCGAAGCATTTCCGGTTCCACCTGTCTCCGGTATGCCTCCCAGAATTGATCAAAGGTCCCCAGTTCTTCCGGTTCCCCGGTCCTCGGACCCGCCTGGCACTTCATATAGGCATCGTCTCCGTTGTGAAGGACCAGTTCTACAGCCTTCTGAAGGTTGAAACCACAGTTTGGCGTCCCGGTGCTGGTTGCTTCGATGACGTACTCCCCGCATCCAGCCGGAATATACTGTTGGGCCTCCTCCTCGGTAATGCCGTACAACTTCATGACAGCAGGAATGTTGGTATCATCCCCGTAAAGCAGAGGGAAGGAACAGCCTTCTCCCACCACCAGAAGCGCCTTGTTTAAAACTTCCTCATTCATCCCCCTGTAATATCTGAGGGTAAGCTGGGGAACCACATCCTTCACTCGCCTTGAGGTCTCCAGGACTGCAAGCGCCAGGCGGTCGGCATTCGCCTCGTTCCTTCTGCCTTTTCCGCCGATAATGACTCTCGTATCGTGCACCTTATTAATGAACAGATACTGCTGATAGAGACTGGTCAGCAGGGCGATGGCCCCCTCTTCATCGAGAATACCAGCCTCCAGATCATGCACGTATAAATCACCCAGAAATACATCCATGCGCCCGGTATTCATCTGATCCGAAATAACCGAGTAAAGCCAGTACAGCTGAAGGCCTTCCTGGAAATTCTCCGGCGCCTGGATCTGAATATGTTTCAGGGTATGAGCCGTTTTTAAAAGCGCTTCCCTGTATTCCGGTTCTGCATCGGCCAGCCGTTCTGCCTGCTGCCTGTAGGTGTCTGCGGCAAGGCAGACAGTATCCAGCATCATTAGAAGCGCCGTATAGAAACTGTTCTCTCCATTCTCCTTTCGTTTACACTCCACTTCTTCCCGCAATCCTGGAATCCCCATGCGCACCAGCTTATCATCATCCGGAATCGTCAGTGCGATTCTGGCTGTCGGATAAGAGCCGACGCCAAGGCTTTTTATGACCTCCGTCTTTTCCCCCGGCAGGGCACGCACATCATCCATACCAATATTGGGTCCATAGGGCTTATAATCGACTTCCAGTTCCCCGTGTTTCTCGGTAAAACGCCGCTGCAGCTTCTTAACCGTCTTTTCCTCCTGCCAGAACCGGTAACACTCCCATACCGCTTCCCGCTCCTCTTCGGTTAAGCAGTTTCCCGCCTGCTCCATCATTTTTTCCACCTGCACGTTGTGAAAAAAGTATGTATAGAGACCACCGTACTGGGGGCTGAAGCCCACTACTGTATGCCTCACCCGTCCGACGATTCTCTCCTCTTTTGTCATCGGGACGAGTATTTTCCGGATCTGGCGGTCGAGACACTTCGCCTCCCTGATATACTTATCCGTTTCCGAACGGTATATTTTTGTAAATTCAATCAGATACTTCAGTTCCTCTGTCATTTGTCCCTTCTCCATAAGATTCACCTCTCATTTATTTCTTAACAAAATCCATGATCTTCCGTAACCTGTTTAAACCACCGGCCCGATTTTTTAATTGAAAGGGCTCCGCCATTTTTAATATCCACCCGGATCATGCCATATCTGTTTTTATACGCGTTTCTCCAGGACCAGCAGTCAAATGGCGCCCACAGATGGTATCCAAAGCAGTTGCATCCCTCTCCGATTGCCTTGTTCAGCCAGATCAGATGGTCACGGATAAATTCGATTCTGTAATCGTCTTCCACGATACCGTTTCTATCCAGGAATTGTTCCTCGTCCTGCACTCCCATCCCGTTTTCCGAGATATACCAGGGAATATTTCCATAATGATCGCGGAGATTGACGGCGATCTCATAGATAGCCGGCTCATAGATCTCCCAACCGCGGGAAAAGTTCATTTTCTGCCCCTCAAAGGTATACTCTTCAAAGTATTTTTCCGGCATCAGGGGGCCATCATATGGAGTGCTCCTTCTGGTGACCCGCCTCGGATGGTAATAGTTTACCCCCAGGAAATCAACTGTGTTGTTTCGTATGATCTCTAAGTCTTCTTCTGCTGCCTCCGGGCAGATTCCCTCTTCCTTTAGGAGCTTTACAAGCTTTTCCGGGTATTCGCCCCTGATCGATGGATCCAGGAATGATTTATTAAAGAGCAGATCCGCGATTTCCGCGCTTCTTCTGTCTTCTTCGTTATCCGGATCTTTGCAGTAGGTCGGCGTCAGATTCAGTACGATCCCGATGCTGCCCTCTCTGCCGCTCTTTCGAAATTCTCTTACCGCCATGCTGCTGGCAAGCTGAATATGGTAGCCGACCAGCGCCGCTTTCTTTGCGTCACAAACGGCGGGATAATGGCGTTTATAGATATATCCGCCCTCAGCGATCACAATCGGTTCATTAAAGGTAATCCAGCGTTTTACCTTCCCGCCAAACAATTCAAAACATTTAGCCGCAAAGGCCGCGAAGCCTTCGGCCGTCTCACGGTTTTCAAATCCGCCCTTCTCCATCCAGTACATCGGCATATCGAAATGATGAAGGCAGAGAACAGGTTCAATCCCCTCTCTTAGAAGCTCATCAATAACCGCCTGGTAGAACGTTACGCCTTCTTCATTGACCGTTCCCTCACGATCTTTAAAAATGCGGCTCCACTGAATTGATGTGCGGTAGGAATTCATTCCGATTTCCTTCATCAGCTTTACGTATTCCTTATATTTGTGGTAAAAATCCGAGGTCACGGAAGGTCCTACTCCATCGAAAAACTGCTCCGGCACCTGCTTAAACCAGTAATCCCATTCCGTCTCCGCTTTTCCGTCTCCCGGAAACGTTCCCTCTGACTGCGGCCCTGAGCTGGCAGCCCCCCATAAAAAATTGTCGTTGAATTGATATTTCATGATTTCCTCCGTTCATTTTCCAAATTTGATTGTTAATCAGAATAACCTCACTTTATATTGCTTCATTTCCTGTAAATGGTGAAACAGCGCTCCATATAAGTTTGCTTTATTGCCAAAGCGGCAGGGAACGATCTTCGGCGTCAGAAAACCAAACCGGTCCTCTTTTGCCATTTTCTCCATTCTCTTATAGATTTCCGGTATAACAAAAGGCGCTTCGCTGATCCCGCCCCCCAACACGATCAATTCCGTGTCCAGGGTAAACTGAATGGAAAACAGCCCAACCGCCATGGCCTCATAAAACTCCTCAGTGAGCTGTAAAGCCAGCGGATCTCCGCCCTCTGCCAGTTCAAACAGACCTTTTCCGTCCGTTCTCTTTCCGGTTGCCGCAGTATATTTTGCCGCCTGTTTTACCATGGTATAGGAACTCCACGTTTTATAGTGACCATCCGCACGGTTCACCAGACAGTTTCCGAATTCTCCGCAGTTATTAGTCCGGCCTCTGCAGACGGCTCCATTTATGACGATCGAGCCGCCAATTCCGGAGCCGCACACCACGGATACAATGTTGCGTTTTCCTGCCGCGGCTCCCTTCCACAATTCTCCCAGAGCCGAACAGTTACCATCGTTCTCAATCGTGACAGGAAGTCCGTCTAACCGCCGGCTGATCCGTTCAGTAAGGGAAATCTCATGGATATACGGAATCGCGCTGATTCCACCGACAATCCCTTTCACAGGATCGACGGCTCCCGGAGAGCTTAAGGCAATACCAGTAATCTTCTCCTTTACCGAGTCAAAGACCCGCCTCATCTCATCGAGCATCGCCTCCAGCCCATCCGACGGCGTAGGAAATGACCCGGTGTCTTTTAAACAGCCCTCCTCATCTCCGCAGGCGTACTTCACGGAAGTTCCGCCCATATCAAAAATCAGATAAACGTCCATACAGCTTCCTCTCTCCTATGCTTTTACCGCCCCATCCACAAAGCCTTTGTAAATGTGCTTCTGGGCGATCAGGAAAATGATAAAAATCGGCAGGATAACCACCAGAATTCCGGCGGCGATCACGTTCCACTGGGAAGAATACGGTCCCATAAACCGGTAAAGCATCGTACTCATAACCGCCTTCTTTTCTCCCGGCAGGTATAAAAACGCAATGTAAAAATCATTGTAAATGGATGTAATCTTTAAGATGGCCACCGTCATCATCGCAGGTTTTAAAAGAGGCAGAATGATCCTCTTGTAAATGCCAAAATACGAACTGCCCTCCAATAGCGCTGCCTCATCGAGATCATACGGAATCTGGCTGATAAACTGCATAAACAGGTAGAGACTCACCACGTCCACACCGGCGTAAATGATTATGGGGGCCGCCAGCGTATCCACCAGCCCGATCTTTGAAAATACGGTAAACACAATGAGATGAACGATTACAGACGGTATAAAAGATGCGATCAAATAAGCCGCCTCGATGATTTTCCGTCCAGGAAACTGAAACCGTCTTAAGACGTAAGCCGTCATGGTTCCGAACAACAGTCCCAATACCAGCGATCCTAAAATAATGATAACGGTGTTGACCATTCCCAGCAGAATCTTGCCGTCTGTAAAGACTCTTATGTAGTTATCGAAGTTTAAAAAGCTTTCCGGGGGCGTAAACCTCGGCGTTTTCAAATACTCCAGCTTTGTTTTAAAGGAGGAGAATACGACGCTGATGATCGGCACAAACACCACAAGAGCCATGAGAATCAGAGAAATATATTTACCTGCCTGTATGAGATTCTTTTTTACTTTCGCACTCATCACTCATCCTCCTTGAATACGATATTTTTCACTGCCATAACGATTGCCACGAAAATCATCAGGAGTACGGCCATGGCGCATGCCACGCCATATAAGTTGTACTGGAAAGCCGTCTCTATTAACGTGGTCGTAAATGTATTCGTCCCGTTAGTTCCCCTTGTCAGAATATACGGGATATCAAAAACCGCCACAGACCCTACAATCGCAAAGGTCGTCAGAAGGCCGATAATGGATTTCATGCCAGGGAAGGTGATCGCCCAGAAGGACTGCCAGGAATTGGCCCCATCGATGGAAGCCGCCTCGTAGTAATCGCTGGGAATCGACTGCATGGAACCTAAATAAATCACGAAACTGTATCCAATGTTCTTCCAGAGATAGATAAAAGCCAGTGTAAACTTGACAAGCTTCGGGTCTGCAATCCATTTAAGCCCTGTCTCCGCCATGCCGATGGAAGCCAGAATCGAGTCGAAACCGCCGTTGATTTCAAAAAACATCTGAAAAATAAAGGTAACCGCTACTGTATTCATGATAAACGGGAAGAAGATAACCCCTTTAAAGAATCCGCCTCCCCGCAGTTGTCTGCTGAATAGTGTGGCAAAATAGAGCGCCAGGATCTGCTGAATCATGCCAGCGGCCAGATAGTAGATTACATTGTTAAATACCATACGGTACTTTTCTGTTGTAAAGATTCTCAAATAGTTGTCAAAGCCCACGAACTGCTCAGGCGACGAAAGCCCGTTCCATTCCGTAAAGCTGTTAATCAGCATCACCGCAATCGGATAAAAGGTAAACAGCAGAAGCAGAAACAGCGGTATCGCAAGAAAGCTGACAATCAATATTGTCTTTTCCCTTTTATAACGTTTTATTGATTTCATCAGAGCCCCTCTTTCCTTTATCAGGCCGCCGTGAAGACACCGGCGGCCCTGTCTCTCTACTAATTAAAGTTCTTAGCCCACTCCCCATTTAATCCGTCAAAATTCGGTTCCCCACCGGCCAGACACGGTTCAAGGACATATTTTGTTATGTAGGAGCCCTGTGAAAACACGTCGATCTGAGCATTGGAAGCCATCTCTGATATCCGGATATCCTTTGTGGGGACGCTGTATAAGTTGATATAATCCATGGTTTCAAAGTTCTTTAAATCGTCTACCACTTTTCCACCGTCTCTCATAATTTCATTCATACCACGGTTTAAAGAAATTCTCTCACAGAAAAACTTTGCAAATTCAGTTGCCAGTTCCACATTGGGACTGTTTTTATTCACGACCACGAAGATGTCCTCAGAGACTCTTACATTCAGCTTATTATCCGGTCCCACGTCATTCTTATATGGAAATGGCGCAAAGCCAATGTCATCCCGGCTTCCTCCCAGTTCCTCCGCCGAATCCTTCATCTGAGGGATGGCCCAGGAGCCGGTAAGCATAAAGCACGCTTCTTCAGAGGCGATGGCAACCTTGGACTTATCCCACTGCTCCGTAACCGTATCCGGTTCGATCTCCCCGTTTTTCGCCAGTTCTCCGACAAAGGAGAGAACTTCGTTAAGCGGTGTTCCGTCTGCCCATGGCGCTTTTGTCTCCACAATGCTGTTGGCATAATTGATATCCTCTGACCAGGTAACCGCCAGATTATCCCAGAAACGCATCGTCCACTTTGCACCCGCGTTGGTATAGAATGGGATCACGCCGTTATCTCTTAAAATTCCGCAGCACTCTTTTAATTCGTCCAGGGTCTTCGGAACTTTTCCGCCGTAATACTTGTCCAGAACCTTCTGATTATATAAAATTCCTTCATAGACAACACCGATTGGCATTGCATACGTCTGACCTTCATAGGACATGTAGTCTCCGTAAAAATACTTCTCATTCAGTTCCTCCGCATTTCCCAGGGAGGCGAAGTAATTCGGATACTCCTTGATGGAAACAGCCATTGGCGCTGTCATAACATCCTCAAACTTACCGCTTTTCATCATCGTAACTACCTGTTCCTCCGTTCTCTTGGAACAGTTGACATACTCAAACCCCTTCACTTCCGGATGCAGCGCTTTAAATTCTTCCAGAATTGGTTCCACCATTACCCCGTATTTATCCGGCGTGTCTTCCACATTAAATGCAAATGAAAGTGTAATTCCCTCCTTATTTGCCTCTGCCTTTTCCGTCCCGTTACCTTCTCCGCTGCTCTTTCCCCCGCAGCCGGCTAAAGCTGCCGCCAGAGCCGAAATAAGTATCATTGCCGCTAAACGTTTTCCTGCTTTTTTCATCTTACTTTCCCTTCTCCTTTTGTAATAATAATTTGTGTATCTCTATGGGTCTATCATATACTTTTGTTATTTATATATCAAGTACTTTAAAACAAAAAGTATATACTTTTATCATTTTCGTCATTCCTTCCAAAATAAGTATATACTTTTTGTATATTATAACAATACTTTTAATTGTATAAGTAATTGCTTTTTAAGTATGCCTGTGTTAGAATGAAGCTATCTTAAAAGGGGACTTATCTATGAATAAATACATTGAAATATCGAATGAATTGAGAAACCACATATTAAAAGATAATCTTTACCACCCGAACGACCAGCTTCCATGTGAAAAGGACCTCTGTATCCAGTATGGAGCCAGCAAGATGACCATTAAAAAGGCGCTTGACATTCTGGTCGACGAGGGGCTGATTTATAAAAAAAGAGGGCATGGAACCTTTGTAAAGGGGTTATCGCAGCAGCAGCTGGATATTATGGAAGAGAACTTATGCAACACCCAGCAGGCCCTGACCGGTTTCAGCCGGCAGTATGCCAAGGAGGACGTGACCTCCACCGTCCTGGAGTTTTCCGTCATACCGCCGACGCCGAAGATCGCATCCAATCTGCATATCACAGAAGAAGACTTCGTCTACAAGATAATCCGTGTCAGGAACAGGAACGGGGTTCCCTGTGTGATAGAAGAAACCTATATGCCCATTGATCTGATTCCAGGTCTCAAGATGGCGCATTTGGAATCGTCCATCTATGCCTATATCCGTCAGACGCTACATTATGAAATTCAAAGTTCCCACGTCCGCATCCGCGCTAAGGGAGCATCCGAGTTCATCGCCAGGAATCTCCAGCTGGAACCAGGCAGCCCGGTAGCCGTCGTGGAGCAGATCGCCTTCCTGGACAACGGCATGCCCTTCGAGTATTCCTTTTCGACGCATAAGGCAGATTTATTTGATTTCTCGGCCGTTATTGTAAAAAAGATACCTTAGATATGGTTCAAAACTTCGTAAACAGAAGCACTCTGGAAAATGATTCTAATCCTATTTTCAGAGTGTTTTTTATATTTTATCCAATTTCATTCATACATACGTTCGTTTTATCGGATTAATAGTGTAGCGCTACTGATTCAGGCACCAATTACACGCCACTCTTGAAAGGAGGAAGAAAGCCTGTTCACGATAGGCTTTCGAAAAGAATATAAGCCCCTGTCTCCATCGGTGCTGGAGAAACCAAAGAAGTATTTGGAATCCGGGCATCGAAAGGCACCGCCACCGGCTATCAGGGCCAGTGTACCTGGATTGGGGCAAGCGGTTCCCTGACCCTGTCGATCGAAGTACCTTACACGAAAGAAAAACAAAAGAGAATTCTGAACACCATGAGTATTCATATACTCACTCCTGTTCAGAATCCTCTTTCTGTAATCCGTACAGCTACGTGCAGGTTTCCTGACGGCTCACCGGGCCGCCGCGCTGCTTCTCTCAATCAGCTGCGGTGCAAAGTAGTACTGCTGATATGTGCTCCGCTCTGCCTCTATCTTCTGCACCAGCATTTCACTGGCGGCCTTTCCAAGTGTGGTTCCAGGCTGGCGGACCGTGGTCAGAGGGACATCCATCACCACCGCCACCGGGTCGTCATCGAAACCAACCAGAGACACGTCCTCCGGAATGCGGAGTCCTAACTCTCTGGCCGCCCGCCAGACGCCGAGCGCCATATAATCATTCCCTGCGAAGACAGCGGTCACTCCCAGCCCCAGAAGGCGTTTTCCACATTTATATCCGGATTCAATTGAGAAATCCCCCTGCATCACCAGACTGCGGTCAATCGGTATGCCATAATCTTTCAATGCTTTCAAATAGCCGCAGGTACGCTGTCTGGTAAACTGTTCTCCAGCAATATGGCCGATCCTGGTATGCCCCTTTTTCAGAAGATACTCGGCTGCCAGATAGCCGCCCTGAACGTTGTCAACAGCCATGAAATCACAGGATGCTTTCTGTAAATAATGCTCGATCAGAATTACCGGTACCCGGCATTTTCGCAGTGCCGCCTCTACCAGCCTCTGATTGGCATTCACTTCTTTCTCCCTTGGCAGCACAAGCAGAATCCCATCCGCATACCTCTTCTGAAGAATATCCAGGTACTTCACACACTGCTGTACATTTTCCTCGCAGTTACACAACAGAAGGGCGTACTCATTTTCCTGAGCGCATTTCTCAATTCCCGTGGATATATTGGCCAGAAAAGGGTTCACAAGGTTTGGCAGAATAAGGCCAATCGTATGCGTTTTTCGTGTTGCAAGAGATACCGCAATCGGATTGCAGGTAAATTCATAGCGCTCTGCAATCTCCAGTACTTTCTGCCGCGTCTTTTCAGAAATCCGGTAGTGTCCGGCCTTGTTATTCAAAATAATGGAAACCGTGGCCTCTGAGACCCCAGCTTCCCTGGCAATATCTTTTGCGGTGATTTTCATATAACGTCTCCAGTCTTACAGTACTTCCATATTTTTACAAAAGTATACCTATCATTGTATATGAAAATCCTTTAAAATGCAATGGTCCCAGTCAATCAGAACGGAAGCTGCCTCACCCGGCCGCCGCCCTGACAGCGGCGTATCACAGCCTCGTATTCTGCGTCGCCCCCTTCCCGGATCAGACGTCTGTATTCCTCCATTAATTCCGGGCGTTTTTCCCTCAAATATTCCATCAGCCTGATCTCCTGTATGGAATTAGGTTTCATGTAGAAGCGGTCAATATAGAGCGGTATATCCGGTCTTAAGGAATCCAGCACCAGGTCCAGATCCGTGATCCCCGGCATGATGGGTGCAAACGTCGCAATCACCGGCAGCCCCGCTTCTCTCAGCCGGTTTCCCGTCTCAATCCCGGCATGTCCTTCTCCTGCCTTAAGCTTTTCAATTTCATCCAGACGGCACAGTTCTGTCACGATACACAGCTCTTCCATCCCCCTCAGTAAATCCAAATCCCGCTCAATCAGAAGAGACTTCGCACTGGTACAAATAGTAAGAGGAATACCATGTTTTTTGATTACCTCCACGCATTGTCTCGTCAGCCCGTACGTCTCCTCCACTGGCATGTACGGATCGCAGTAATCTCCGATGTAAAGCCGGACGCCTTCCGGCCATCTCTCACACTCCTGATCCAGGACCTCTGCGATATTGATTCTGATGGCGATATTGCCTTCCCAGCCCTCCCGTTCCAGCCAGTAGCAGAACGGACAGCCGGACACACAACCATCGTAAGGATTGATGTAAGGCTGGCCGTTTCCCGTCATTTCTATTGCTTTTTCCACCCTGGTCTCGTATATCATCATTTTCTCCAATCTTTCTTTATCCTTTTACCGAACCGGTTACCATTCCATTGATAATCTGCTTCTGAAAGATGATAAATACCAGAAGCGACGGAATGAGGACGATTACGGCCCCCGCCATAATAACGCCATAGGCGGATCCCTCCGAACTGTTCAGCTGTGCGATTCCTACCTGGACCGTCCGCATCTCATTGCGGTTCGTAATCAGCATAGGCCATAAGTACACATTCCATATTTCAACAAACGCCGTGATAAATACGGTAACCAGAATCGGTTTTGAAATTGGAATCAGAATTCTGGTAAAGAAGCGGATATCTCCGCACCCATCCATCTCAGACGCTTCCTTTATAGAGGCCGAGACTCCCAGAAAATACTGTCTCATAATAAAAACACTGGTCGCAGAGCCAATAAACATAATAATAATTCCCTGGTAAGTATTGATCATATGAAGCTTCGATATGGTCTCATAATTGGTGAGAAGCGTCGCCTCACCGGGAATAAGCATGGTCCCCACAGTCAAATAAAAAAACAGATTCTTTCCCTTAAAATCGAAGCAGGCATATCCATAAGCGGCCAAGGCCGCCGTCACCACGCGCAGACAGCACGTGATTGTGGTCACAAAGACCGAGTTCCAGATAAACCGCAGCATCATCGTATTTTCCCAGACCGCGTGGTAATTGGAAAAATCGATGCGCCTCGGGAGCATTCTGGGATTCATGCTCAGGATCTCCGTACTCTTCATAAAGGATGTGCCCAGTGCGTACAACACAGGAAATATGACCAGAAGTCCAATTCCTGTCGCCGCCGCCTGATATAGCACACTCTTCCATATCCTGCGTTTCCCCATCAGTAATGAACACCTCTCTTCTCCCAGATAAACGATATGAGAATAACCGTAAATCCAATGATAAAACCTACCACAGCCGCCGAATACGAAAGGCCGTAATTATATACGTAAAATCCTTTCTGGTACATATAGTACATAATGGTAGATGTGGAACTGTCCGGTCCTCCCTGGGTCAGGATAATCACAGGCCCGGACATCATCAGCGCGCTTCCTACGTTGACACAAAACAGGTAAAACAGGGTTGGGCTTATCATAGGGGTATAAATATAGCGCACCTTCTGCCAGATCCCGGCCCCTTCTGCGGTGGCCGCTTCCAACAATTCTTCCGATACCGACCGGACCGCAGACAGCAGGAATATGTAAGTCATCCCCAGTCCCATCCAGATGCCGATGATAATGATCGCCCACAGCGCATACTTCTTATCTGTAAACCACATGATATTTAAGTGAAACACATGATTGATAAATCCCAGATTCCCATTTAAAAGAAGCTTAAAAATGACAGAAGCCACAGACATGGACACTGCCATGGGCATCGCATACATCAATTCATAAACGGGAGAGAGGCGTCTCCCGGACGCGGAAATCAGCGCCAGGAGATACCCCATTAGAATCGTCACCGGTATGACAACCAGTGCATACTCGAATGTTACAACAATGGATTTTAAAAATGTTTCATCACTGAACAGTTTCCGATAATTTCCCATTCCCACGAATTTAACAGGTATATTGCTGGAATTAATCAGAAACAGACTCTTAAACAGCGTTTTGACCGCAGGATAATAGATAAACAGCACCAAAAAAAACATGGATGGCAGTATCAGCAGATATGGAGTTATTTTCTTTTTTCTTTTCAACGTTTCCGCCCCTCTCCCCGTATATACTCTCGCGAAGTATCTTACTCTTCGACCGGATTCGCCTCATTGTATTCATCCAGCGCTCTGTTGCACTGCTCCGCCATGCTGTCCACACATTCCTGTGCCGTGATCTCTCCCTTGGCCCATCTCAAAGAAGTATCTCTGAAAATCAGCTGGAACTCCTGCTGAGTCGGTGCCAGATGCTCCTGAACTTTCGGGTTGGACTTCATCAGGGAATCAAATGCCACACGGTAGCTGGGATTGTCTATCAAAAATGCTTTCATCTCTTCTGTTTCCATGGTTTTTCCATTGGTCGGTATATAACCGGTTGCGATACACAGCTTTGTCTGCGTCTCTGCCGAGGACCAGTACTTCATAAATTCCCATCCGGTATTCACTACATCCGAATCACCTCTGTCCAGAATATAAAGGGATGTTCCACCCGGACATACTCCGCCTTTGTCCGTATCCAGAACCCTGGGAAGTTCCGAAATGCCCAGCTCGAATCCATTTTCTTTGGCCGCTTCAATGATTGAGGTCATAGCCCAGTTTCCACCGCAGAACATGGCGCTTAAGCCTGAACAAAACTCGTCCTTGGGCTGATCGTCCACATCAACACTCTGTACAGCCCCCGTATCGAGAACCTTCTGCCACTCATTCAGGAGAGTCAGCATGGTTCCATCCTCATCAAAGGTCACCTTCGTCATGCGCCCTGTCCTGCCGCCTTCGTTGTTGCCGATGAAATGGTAATCACCCTGGCCGCCGATCCAGTTGTTTAGGTATACATTCTGAAGGCCAAGGGTGATTCCGTACTGTTTCACCGTATCACCATCTTTAATCAGCAGTTTTTCCGCGCAGTCCGCCATCTCTGCAATGGTCGTCGGCGGATTTTCCGGATCGAGTCCCGCCTTCTCAAATGCCGTCTTATTGTAATAGAAGATCATAGCGTCGCCTGTAAATGGGATGCTGTACTGTTTTCCCCTGAAATTATACGTATCCCACAGAGACTGTACCATGTCCTCCTTCTTAAAATCCGCGTCCGTCTCCAGAAACGAATCCAGAGGGACGACATTCTTAACCGTGCTCATGTACTCCACATCGCCGGCATAAATAGTAACAAGATCAGGCATATTCGCCACATCGTTTGCCAGGATCAGCGCTTTTAGCTTACTCACAATGTCTTCATCCTGATAGACCGGCACCACCTTCACCCCAGCCGATTTACCGATGGTGTCGTTAACCCCCGGAATCAGCTGCTCTTCAATAAACTTTCCGTTAGAGCCGCCCCGGTTATGCCACATAATCAATTCTTTCTCCTGTACCGGCGCGGCCTCCTTCTGATCCCCCGCAGTCTCTGTCTGTGTCCGAGTCCCTGCTGGTGTCTGGGTCTCTGCCGCTCCCTTCCCCGTTCCGGAAGAACAGCCTGCTATCATCACCCCAGCCATGACAGCTGCAAGCACTGCTGAATAAACCCCGTTCCTTTTCATAGAAATACCTCCTTTTTCTTTTGCTAAAGCGCTTTAGCAACTTTTTCTTATTATACACCTTCCATCCTTTTGTTGTCCAGTATTTTCTATATTTTCTTTAACTATTTATCTCATATTTATCCTTATTTAAGGCTCCGTTTACGGAGAGGTGAAATGCAATAAAAATGCCTCCCTTCCGGCAGGAACCTTTGATTACTGGTTTTGTCGGATGAGAGGCATTTCTATTCTATTTTTATATGTATCTTTATAAAGGTTGTAATTATATGGGGATTTTCGAAATGCATTTTTTATCCTTTATTATATATAAGATACTTTGTAATTCAGATGTTTTAAGTTTAAAGATAAGCTGCTATCTGATCGATTGATAAATGCTTCTTATATTGTTTTCGGATAAAATTGACATTTGTTTTTCCGTTCCTATTAATACGCCGAGTTTTTCGCCCTTTTTCTTATACACAGGCTTCCAGCGCAATTTTCATCATTGTGGTAAATGACTCCTGGCGCTCCTTTGCGGAGGCCTTTTCCCCTGTAGGGAAGGAATCGGAAATTGTCAGAAGGCAGGCTGCATTTTTATTCAGTACCTTAGCGTTATGGAACAGTGCAAAGCTTTCCATATCGACACAGGTACACTGGTGTTTTCTGTTAATCTCTCTGTAATCGTCCATGTTCGCTTCACAGTAGAATACATCACTGGAGTGAACGCGTGTGGGAGTAAGCAGATAACCCAATTTCTTAGCCGTCTCCAGAATCCGGTCATTTAATTCTCTGCTTGGATATAAAATGTCATCAGAAGAGCCATTCTGTGTTCTGGCAAAGCTTGATTCGCTCCAAACACTCTCCGCCAGCACAACATCATACAGATTTAAGTCCGTTACGTAGGCGCCGGAAGAACCGATCCGGATAATATTATTCACATCATAAATACTGAACAGCTCGTATGAGTAAATTCCCATGGAGGGCATCCCCATACCGCTCGCCATTACGCTCACTTCTTTTCCCCTGTACATTCCCGTATACGCATATGCGGCACGCACTTCGTTCACAAGGCGGGGATTCTCCAGGAAATTCTCTGCGATAAATTTCGCTCTCAGCGGATCTCCGGGCATTAATACATTTTTAGCAATATCGCCTTTACAGGCCTGGTTATGTGGTGTTGACATTGTTTCTACCTCCTGTTTTTCATTACATAATAGGACCATTGTTTCATTCCACGCTCGATCATTTCACAGAGTGCGGCTACATCTTATAGATGCGCGGTTAAACTTCATGTTAGTGGGGGATACTCGCTTGTGTTGATAAATTATGTCGCAAAAATTTAGTATTATTTATCCTATTTTTATCTTTGAACTTATTATAATTCATCTCTAATTATTTTTCAATATATTTCTGTCAGATAAATTTTTTTATCATTTTTCTCTCCTCTCTCCAAACACAAACTTTTCAACCGCCTCCTTCACCCCCTGGTCCCGTTCTCCTTTCGTGATATAATCCGCCACTGCTTTCAGCTGCGGATCGGCGTTTGCCACAGCCACACCAATCCCGGCCTTTTTGATCACTTCAATGTCATTCGTGTGATCTCCCACCGCCATGACGCAGTCAGACGGCAGGGAAAGATACTCTAAAAGCCTTGTAAGGCCAGATGCCTTGGAACAGCCGCCGGCCACTATCTCTATGGAAAACTCTCCATACTGAAAAAAGCTGATCTCATTGGCAAAGCGTTTCAGTTCCCTGGCAAATGCTCCGATCATTCCGGACCTCGCGTCGTCCAGAACATAGATCTTGTGTACTGCCTGATTCCAGACCTCCGGCGTATTGCCCAGTGTCTGGTCATATCCCTTATATTTACCGAGACGCTTCCTGATCCACTCCGTTCTTACCAGAGGGCATTCCCGGTCTGTAAAGCTGAATATGACCGTAAACAGAGGATACATTTCCATGTAGCGCTGCGTGATCTCCTGTATTATTTTTGCATACAGCATCCTGCACCAGATCATTCTCCCCCGGTCATATAAAATGCTGCCATTATTCGCAACATACGGTATTGTAAGTTCTGCATCTCTCGCATAGGATTCCGCGCGGTAAGGCATTCTTCCTGTCGCCAGAGTAAACTGGATTCCCCGCATTTTCAGTTCCTGAATTACCTGGATTGTCTCCTCCTTTAAATGGTCGTCTTTATGAATTAAGGTGTCGTCGATATCACACACCACCAATTGAATCGGAATTCGTTCCATAGTTAAAAACCTCCTGCTTTATCAGATGCCTGCAGCACCTGTAAAATTTATTCTTATCCTTACTGCCTTCCTCTTCTCCCTCCTCGAGTAAAAAAGCCCGGCAGAATACGCATCTGCCGGGTTTCTTATTTCAGAAATGTAATACCGTGCTCTATATCTTCCACATCGACCTCCAGCCTGATGGCATCGCCGATCCAGGAGGTAACGGAATACTCATACGGAACATTGTCTTTTAAAAAGGATTTGCTCGTGATCTGGAGAATCAGTGTGTCATACGTGATCTTCAGCAGCTCTATGTCGGATACCGAGGGTCTTACAGCCTCGATGACATTTTTTCTTCGGTCTATCTTTAAATGGTATACATCCTTCAAGGTCTTCGAGAGAGAACCTTCCACACATAAGCCTTTTTTATCCAGTTCCGGGGTGAATACCGCTGGAATCCAGATTCGGTTGATTGCAACCGGATTGCAATCGACACGAAAAATCCGCTTAATGAAGAAGATATCTCCTTCATAGTTTAAAGCACGGCCAATGTGCTCATACGTCGTATCAAAATGGCTCAGCTCCACAATCTCAGGGCTCTTATCAATCCGTACTCTGCCTGCCTGCCCTGGCAGTCCCAGCTTATGCAGAATCGGGTTCGGCTGCGATTTCAAGAAAGATCCGCGGCCTCTGTAGCGGACGATCAGACCGTCCTTTTCCAGCTCCGCAATGGCCTGCCGCATGGTAACCCGGCTCACTTTATACGATTCTGCCAGTTCCTTTTCCGCCGGAAGTTTTCCGTTTTCATCTACAAGCTTGTTAATCAACAGCTTGTTCTTCAGATCGACATAGATCTGGTAGTAGAGTGGAATCGGTGATTCATTCATGATACCATTGCTGTTCCCCATTTGTTTCATTCCTCTTCTGATCATTTTAGTTAAACGCTTCGCCAAGTGCTCCCGGACGGCAGAAAGCAGTTTTTAAACACATTTCAGTATACCATAATTTCCCAGATTATGGAACTCCATTGCCTGTCAGACAGAACTTTTTCACCGCCTCAATCACCCCACAGGCACAGGCGGATGCGGCGACATAGTCCGCCGAACTTTTCAGGATTTCATTGGCATTGGCCACCGCAACTCCAATTCCCGCTTCCCGGATCATTTCCAGATCATTCGTGAAGTCCCCGCAGGCCATCACATCTTCCATACCAATCCCCATAAGCCCCGCCAGTTCCCGGACTCCCGTTGCTTTATTGCAATGTACCGGCCCCAGCTCAACCGCTACATCGGAGTACGTTGTAATCCAGTATTGGGAGGAATATGGCTTCAAAGCCATTCTGATCCTTTCTATTTTTCCTGTCCTGTGTTCATCCATAAACATAATTTTAACAAATTTTTGTTTTTTCCAGTCCACTGCACGATAATCCAGCAGCTGCTTAAACCGGTTTCCCAGTTTCCGGTGTTCCGTAACATAATCGGTAACACTCAGGGCGCGCTCCTGGTATGCATCGGAACAGGTTACCGTAAGACCCGCCCGGTTTGCATCATTTATGATGTCCCTGATCGGTTCTGCGCAGAAGCCTTTCATCAGGACGCAGGTGTCATCCACAAACACGCACGCCCCGTTTGCTGCAATATACGGTTCCGTGACATGCAGCTTCAACCGGATATCCTCGATTAATTCCTTCGTTCTTCCGGAAGCGAGAGAAAAATAAATGTGTTCATTTCTGCACTGATCCACAATCTGAATCAGCTCCGGGATCACGGTTTCCGAATGATCAATCAATGTGCCATCCACGTCGCACACAATTAATTTTACCCTCATAATTCCTCCTGCCTCTGATGGCTGCCGCATCTTTACGGCAGCCATATTTTATTATCACTCATTTAAAATTTCCAGACACTGCTTTTCAGTCTTATCCAGAACCTCTTTGGCAGAGACATTCTCGTCCATGAGGAACTCCGTTACCATGTCTTTAATGGCCTTATGCACTTCCGGCCCCTGTTTTGAAATCGGTCTGGCCAAAATGTACTGCAGTTGATCCACCGCTACCTTAAACTGCGGCTTTTCCGCATAGAAGGCCTTCATGGCATCACTCTCCACGGCACTGTTTGTCACCGGAACGTATCCGGTATTCTGTGACGCATAAATCGTCTGCTCATCCTCCAGCACCCATTTCATGAATTCCCATGCCGCATTGGTCTCCTCTTCGCTCTTATTAGAGGTAATAATTAGATTAGCGCCTCCTGTAGGAATCGCAAACGTCTTATTTCCCGGCAAAAATGCAGTCGCACAGTTAAATCCGTTGTCCTTTGCCACATCCAGGAAGTAATTGATATCCGCTACCGAAGCGAAAAGCATGGCGCAGTTCTGAGATGCAAATTCTGCTTTCGACATATTGCTGGAATCGCTTCCGAAGAGAATATTGACTCCGCCTGTCTTCTGCAGATCTCTCCAATAATTTAATACGGACTCACCGGCTTCATTGTTAAAGTCAAAGCCATTTTCTTCTTTGTTAAAAATGGTTCCTCCAGCCTGTCCTAAAAATGCCTCAAAATACCATTCATTTACGATCGGGAAGCACAGGGCGTCTTTCCCCTGCGCCGCCATCACCTCCGCATAATGTGTAAGCTCATCCCAGTTTTCCGGTCCCTTTGGATCGAGTCCTGCGGCTTCCAGCATATCTGTATTTACGAACATCAGAGGTGTACTGCGCATATACGGAAGCGCGTAAAGCTTTCCGTCCACATAGGAATTCGTCATCAGGCCTGTATTAAAATTGTTCAGATCATACCCGTCCCGGGCAATAAGATCCGTTAAGTCCCTTGATATTCCCGACCGGGCAAACGTACCGACTGAAGCCGTTTCGTTCATCGTAATGGCTGGTGCCTCCCCTGCTGCAAAAGCAGCCTGTGTCTTGGACTGCACATCGTCATAGCTGCCCTGATAGGATGCCACCACCTCAATCTTATCCTGGGACTCGTTAAACCGTCTGGCCAGTTCCTCGTTTGTCTCTCCGATCTTGTCTCCCCAGGCATACCAGAACTCAATTTTTACCTTTTCTCCCCCGGTGTCGGCTGCCGCTGCCACGGTCTCTGTCTCTGCCTGTGTGGTTCCCTGGGTATCGGCAGGCACCGCAGCCGTCTCTTCAACAGCCTTCTTTCCACAGCCGCTTAAAAGGGTGCCGGCAAGCAGCAAAACTGTCATCATAGCTAATGTTTTCTTCATCTTAAACCTCTCCTTTTCTCTCCTGTTTACTTTTCTCCCGTATAGGTAAACGCCCGTATGATATGGCGCTGGGCACAAACAAAGACTATCAGAATCGGCAGAACTAATATCACATTGCCTGCCATTAAAACGTTCCAGGAAGCGCCGCCTTCTGTATTTTTCAGCATGGAAACACCGATGGAAAGCGTGCGGACCTTATCATTGGTTGTCATAACAAGCGGCCAGAAATAATCGTTCCAGCGGCTGATAAACGTCAGAAGCATCAGCGTGACGATAGTTGGCCTCGCCATTGGAACCATAATGTGCCGTATGATCTGCCACTCGCTGGCTTGATCCAGCCTGGCCGCCTCTAAAAGCTCTTCCGGAATCTGCATAAAACTCTGCCGCAGCATAAATATCCCAAACGCACTGGTAGAAAACGGAAGAATCATGCTGGCGTAGGAATTGATCAGTCCCATCTTGGAAAAGATCAAAAACAGCGGCATAAAGATCAACTGTCCCGGTATCATGAGCGTCATCATCGTAATCCCAAACAGGATCGTCTTCCCCCGGAATTTGCACCGGGCAAATGCATAAGCGGCCGGAACAACAAACAACAGCTGCAGGATCATGCTGGAAAATGTGATAATGGCACTGTTTAAAAAGAAATGCAGAAACGGCCCCGATTTCCATGCCTTTACATAGTTCTCAAAATGAAAATCAGACGGAATAAAAATCGGCGGATTTGTCAGCGTTTCCCCGATGGACTTGACTGACGTGGATACCATCCAGACAAATGGAATAATAAACAGTACCAGCAGTATGGCAAATCCGATATACTGCACGACCGTCAATACTATTTTTTTCAGTCGGTATGTCAGTTGCAATCGTTTCACCCCCCTATTGATAATGTACTTTTCTTCCCAGTAAATTAAAATAAATAATCGTCATAATTCCGACCAGCACCAGCAGCACCACTCCCGCCGCAGAGGCGTATCCCATTTTATAAAAGCGGAAGCCATTCTGGTAGATATAGTAAACCAGTGTGTTGGTGGAATTCATAGGCCCGCCCTCGGTCATGATGGACACGGTTTCAAACGCCTGAAATGAGGTAAGGGTATTCATTACCACCAAAAAGAACAGGTTAGGCGAAATCATGGGAAGAATGATCTTAAAAAAGGTGACGATTCCGGGCGCCTTATCGAGAAGCGCTGCTTCGTAAATCGACTTCGGAATACTCTGCAGCGCAGATATCAGGATCAGAGTATCGTATCCAATCAGCTTCCAGACAGATACCAGCACCAGAGACATCAGCGCCGTATCCGGCCGCTGCAGCCACATGGAGGGTTTGACGCCAAACAGCCCCAGCAGCCAGTTTAACAACCCATAGGACGGTTCCATCATCCACATCCAGATAAAGGACACGGATACCAGAGAAATAATGTGGGGGCTGAAAATTGCTCCCTGTACAAATGCGAACATTTTTCCAGGATGGTTTAACCAGACCGCCAGCACAAGTGCAAGTACGATCGCTATTCCGACGGAACAGAACGTATAGATCAGCGTATTGGACAGCACCTGGTGGAATTCCACCTTGGAAAACAGGGTAATAAAGTTCTTCAGGCCGACAAAATCCTTCGTTGGACTTATGAAATCCCATTTAAAAAGGCTTAAGTAAATCATGTAGAAAATGGGATAAATATAACAGAACAGAAAAACTGCAATCGACGGCAGAACCATTATGTAAGGCCGGATCCCATCACGGAATGAAGTCTGTTTCTTATCTCTCATATTCTCTACCCCTCTCTTTTCCCACAGTTCATCCCAAACGCTTTTCCGCTGTCATCAAAGAAAAAGAGATGTTTTCGCTCTATTATCAGATTCACCTTTTCTCCCGGCTCGGGTAAATAATCCGAATAATTCTTCATCTGAATCTTTCCTGCCTCTGATTCAAAGGTATAGACCGCTTCCGCCCCCAGAAGCTCTCTCGTCTGTACGACCGCCGGCAGGACCAGAGCCTCGCTGCATTCCCTGTCAAGGCTGATCCGCTCCGGCCGAAAGCCTACATACCGGCAGCCCGGCGGACAGCATACCGCGTCATGAAGCTCCTCTGCCGCCAGTATATTCATGGGCGGTGTTCCGATAAACTGAGCGGAGAATATATTTTCAGGGCAATGGTATACCGTCATCGGCTTTCCCACCTGCATGATCTCTCCCTGATTCATAATAACAATTTTATTTCCCATGCTCATCGCCTCTACCTGGTCATGAGTCACGTAGATAAAAGTCGTTCCCAGTCTGTCATGAAGCTGAATCAGCTCGCTTCTCATCTGACCTCGCAGTTTCGCGTCTAAGTTGGATAGTGGTTCATCCATGAGGAATACACTGGGTTTCTTCACCATGGCCCTTGCCAGGGCAACCCTCTGGCGCTGACCGCCCGAGAGCTCACTCGGCTTTCTGCCCAGGTATTCTGTCAGCCCCACAATATCGCTGACATCCCCGATCAGAGTATCGCGTTCCTCTTTCGGAACCCTTCGGTTCTTAAGTCCAAATTCAATATTATCTCTCACGCTCATTGTCGGATAGATCGCATAATTCTGGAAAACCATAGCGATATCCCGTTTTCCCGGCGGAACATAATTGACACATTTTCCAGAAATCCATATTTCTCCTGAAGTTGGCTGCTCCAGCCCGGCAATCATCCGGAGAATCGTAGACTTCCCGCAACCGGAAGGCCCTACAATTACCGAAAATGCCCCATCTTCGATCGTCAGATCCACGTGTTTTACCACCGCGGTCTCCCCAAAGCTTTTACAGATATCCTTTAGTATAATCTCAGCCACTTAAAGTCCCCCTCCTATCGGCCAGGTTAGTATACCGTATCAAGGGCGTACTAACACTTCATGTAAGCATCTGCCTTCCAGACCTTCCATCTCCACTCCCAGAACTGCTGCAAATGTCGGCACTTCATCCAGAATACTGCACTCCCGGATTGTGACGTTCTCCTTAAAATCCGGGCCTTTCGCCAGCAAGACTGGCTGCGGGCCCAAGTGAGGCCGGTGTCCATGAGAGGTCTTCACGTAATCGTAATCAGGATCTTCCTCGTTGATCACGACCCTGCCATCCCATTTTGCTGCAAATGCAACGCCGCCCACGCCTTCAACCACATACTCAAAGGGACCTGACAGCTGGAATTTTTCCTCGGCTTCGCGCCTCGTATAAATCGCCTTAATTCCAAATGCTTCTGTGTCTTTTGCATATTCCAGGATGGCTTCCACTTTTTTCCGAACCTCTGTATCGGCCGCATCTGCCAGCAGAATCTGAGCCGAAAGCCCGGAAGAATGGCAGTATGCCTGATAACTTACAAGCTCACCGTGATCGTCTGTCTGAATCAGTCCCTCTTCTTTAAAAAGTACATTTAAATTCACCTGCTTATCCACCTTTAAATGCCCATGGTCACTAACAATGATAAAATTGGTTTCGTCAAACCTGCCGCTTTCTGAAACCGCCTGCTCCAGTCTGCAGAGCCAGCTGTCCACTTTCCGGATCGCATCGTCGATAGCTGGTCCAAACATACCGTTACCATGGCGCGCAATATCAACTGCCGACACATGAATCATGGCTAAATCAGGCTTTTCATTCCGGATCACATCTTCTGCGACCGATACTCCGAATTCATCCAGCTCCGGCTTCGGATGCCAGCCGAGTTTAAACCGGTGTTTTTCAAAATACTTGTCAAACAGCTGCGGGGAACAGTTCTTCTTATATATAATTGCAGGATCCTCCCATTTTTGTAAATCCCATACTTCCGGCAGAAGCCAGTCGATATCCGCCTGTGCCGTCACCGGCCACATCACAGCGTGAGTTGTCAGCCCTTTCCGGTGTGCCGCGTCAAATATGGTCGGAACCTTGCAGTCCCAGATCTGCCAGAACCAGTCCGGCGAAAGACGCCCCGGCATGACGCGCTCATTGTTGTAAATTCCATGATTCATCAGATTTCTTCCTGTCATCTGAACTACATGGATAGGATAGGTCAGTGTCGGATAGACACTCATGACCTGCTCCACTCTCGCTCCGCCAACCATAATTTTCTTAAATCCCGGAAGTGTGGAAGCAAGTTTTAAATCTTCGCCAACCAATGCATCCACAGATACTATTACCATTTTCTTTGCCAAAGCTTTCCTCTCCTTTTAGCTATAGTTATTAATGTATTATCTTCAATACATTTGATGGTAAAAAATTTTTAAGTGTTTCTGTATTTCGTTTTTGCTCTTGCTCTTTTTTGTTTTAATGTATTATCTTTAATACTTTATATATTATAACGAATTTGCTATCATATTTCAATAGCTTTTTCATTTTTTTTCACTGCATTTATCATACACATTTTTTCAAATACCACCACTTGGAACCATCGTAACAGGCAGGAGAAAGGGTAATTCCTCCCGCCGTTATCTCTACCTGACTTCCTCCACCCCCGGAATCGACGGCACCGCCCCTTCTCTTGACACTGCGATCCCGGCCGCACGGGCGGCCATATCGAGCGCTGCCTTCACATCACCTTCCAGTTCATACGTCCCCAGAAAATACCCCAGAAACGTATCGCCGGCCGCAGTCGTATCCCTCACTCCGAAACGATAGGCTTCCTGCCGCAGGATCATGTCCCCCTGACAGTACATGGAGCCATCTTCTCCCAGCGTCAGAATAACAGCCATCCTGGGATACCGGGTAATCAGACTTTTCACAATCTTCCCCGGTTCCTCTTCTCCGGTCAGGCCATAGCCCTCCGTCTCATTGATAATGAGCCAGGAAACTGGAGACAAGTCCATGTGCAGCACCGTATCATCGATGGGCGACGGATTAAAAGCGATCCGCATCCCCCGTTTTCCCGCCATTTCAATCAGATATGGAACATTGCTGATCTCATTCTGGGATACGAGAATGTCTCCTTCCTGGAAATGGTCCAGGACCTCGTCGATCTCCGCCGGACTGATCTCTCCGTTGCTTCCTGCGTAACAGATGATCGCATTCTGGCCGTCTGCGTCCTTCTGTATGATGGCGCTCCCATTGGGGCTCCTGCTGTTTTTCAGCCATGTACAGTCCACACCGTCAGCCACCAAAATCTTTTTTAAGAATTCACCGTCATTTCCAATCTTTCCGGCGTGAAAGACCATGGCTCCTGCTCTCGCCATCGCCACCGACTGGTTTAGGCCTTTCCCGCCCGGGAAATCCTTAAATCCCACGGCGGAAATGGTTTCTCCCGGCCTGACAATGTGCGGAACCGAGTACACGTGATCTATATTCAGCGATCCATAATTTAAAATCCGAGCCATGTTCTGAAACTTCCTTTCCTGTTTCTTCCATAATCTCACACGTTCAGTTCCTTCGCCACCCTCTCAATCATCTGTTCAAAGCTCCCCTCATAAATCTTCATGGAGCTTCCGAACATTAAATTGGCCGGATAATTGAAATTTTCCACATTGCTGCCTGTCATATCGCGGAACTCTGCGGCCTCGCCCAGATGTGGGATTTTCTCGATGCATGGCCTTGCGTCTTTCATATAGCCGAACAGCTTTTTCCCCATCTCAAACCCCATACCGCATTCGAATCCCACATCGTTGGAGCACTCATAGCCGCGGTAATCACTCAGATCGGCGATCACTGCATCGCAACTTCTCACCAGGCGGCAGTAATTCTCCGTCAGGGCCGCCGCTCTCACATAGGGGTTGAAGCCTTTCGTCTCCGGAAATCCTTCCGCCCAGTCGCAGGGAGTGACAGCCTCCAGACCGTAAGAAGCGCAAAGCTCCTTAAGGCGGCCGTAGACCTCCTTCGCATCCTCTTCATACCGGATCACATCGGATAAGTAGACTCTCGGCTTCGCCGGAGCGCCGGCCGGATCATTCGCCGTCCCAGACGCTATCCCCTCCCGCGCAGCGGCCATACCGCCCGTTCTTCCCTCTGCCTTCCACTCCTCCTCTAAATCCGTCATCAGCATGGCGAGACAGTCGTCGAAATCACCTTCCACAATCTTCGTCGAACCTACCACGGCCGGTGAAAATGGCAGCTCCTTGTAAGGCGCTTTTTTCCCATTTTCATCGTAGACAACGCCATCTTTCATCACATACTTCTGATCTTTCCATGCCAGCGGGCGTTTATCTCTCGTGTAGCCGTAGCATTTTATCCCATCCGCATACGCCATTCCGATCTCATAGATTGTTCCGCTGTCCGCTTCGGAGCCGCGGTACGCCTCCAAGTCGGCGATAATGACAGTTGTCTCCTTCATGATCATTTTCAGATCCTCGAAAATGCTGTCTGCCCGCTTCTGAAGATCCGGATTTCCCATATCCAGCGGATGCTCGTTGGGAAGCGTAACTCCGAAGCCCAGGCTCTCCGCCCTCCGTCTCATTGCATTTAAAATGTCCGGGCCGCCCTTATAGAAACACTCGGGTCCCGCTATATAGATCTTTTCTTTTTCAAACATACGCAAACCTCCCGCTTAAGCCAGCACAAGCTTCATGAGAAGCTTTAAGAATCTCTCGTAATCGGCGCTCTCTCCGATTTCCACAACCGGCAGCGATTCCCATACGAAATGGTGTCTCCGGTCCAGAACCGTCATTCCCAGCGTCAAATCACTCTTCGTCTCAATACCCACATGGCCGGAAATGGTTTTTACCAGGGTAGCATCGATGGCGTATCCGACCGCCATACAGTCGATTACCGCACAGTACGCCTCAAAGCCTCTTTCATTTACAAAATGAACGGCCTGCAAGAAGAACTTTGCCTCCGGCTTGTCGCTCTCCTCCAGCATGCGGATATCTTCATCCGTCAAATTCACATCGAAATGAGTCGCCACATCGAGGCCCAGAGCCACCAGCTTCACACCGGAATTGTATACAATATCGGCCGCCTCCGGGTCCACATACACATTCCATTCGCTCTGCGGTGTATCGCCTGTAGCATTGGTATACGCGTAACGGTTCAGACCGAACGCTCCGGATATCGCATAGATCCCGGCAATCATCTCCTTGATCTCAGGCGCCTTTTTCATGGCCATGGCCACATTGCTCATGGGACCGGTGCAGAGGATGTAAATTTCTCCCGGATTTGCCTTTACCGTATCTATGATCAATTCCACTGCGTTCTTATTGCTCAGCGGCGTCACCGGATCGGGAAGGTTATTTTCCGCCTGACCGTCTTTCCCATGGGTAAATGGGTCCTTCGGGCACTTTCTCACCATCGGCTCCGGCATTCCCTTGCCAACCGGGATATCCGTTCTTCCGATCAGCTCCAGCACTTTCAAGGCATTTTTGCTGGTTACATCGACGCGGTAGTTTCCATTTACCGCGGTAATCGCCTTTACCTCCAAAGCGTCTGATTTACAGGCCATAATAATGGCCATGGAGTCGTCCATACCCGGATCGCAGTCCAGGATTATTTTCTTTTTATCCATTTTATTCTCCTCTTTTCTCAATCTGAGTGCTCCTTCTAACTTCTGCCAGATCTGGGAGCGTTTCTACGCATCCGCCTGAATCTTCACAAAGAATTCCCGGTTTCTCGGTCCGTCAAATTCCAGGAAATAGATGCCCTGGGACCCGCCGACCAACAGCTTTCCCTCATGCACGATAAAATTCCCGGAAATGCCGAGAAGCGCCGATTTTACATGGCCTGCCGCATCCTGCGGGGTGTCGTGCTGGTGTTTGAAATCGATCCGGGTGGGCACCAGCCTGCGGATTTCCTCGTCCAGATCCAGAAATCCGTCCGGATCCCATGGAGAAAATACCGCCAGACCCGCTGTGGAATGGGGATTGTAAACGAGGCAGGTGCCCTCTCTTACTCCGCTTTCCTCCACCGCCTTCTTGACGTGTTCCGTGATATCGTAAACCTCATTGTATTTCGTCTTTATTTTAAAGTTTTTCAGCATTTTTCCATCCTCCGCTATTTCAAAACGATCTCATTATTCTGGACACAGAAGCCATTTTCGCAGAAGCTCCATGGCCCTTCACATCCGCGCCCATACTGCTCTCCCAACATGGCGGAGAGGTAACCGGCGAGAAGAGACATCGGGACGAACTGGGTCACCGGCATATTAATCGGATACTTGGGAGTCGGCACGGTTACACAGGATACGCCTTCCGCTCCGTCTCCATCGGTTATGACTAACATCGGCCGCCCCAGCTTCTTTCCGTAACGAATTACGTCCTTTGTCCTGCTGAGTCCCGGATTCGTGGTATTGGACACCACCACGGTGCCGATGTGTTCCGGGTCCTTAGCGAAACAGTTCAGATGGAACCATTCCTCCGAGTTGATATGCATGGAATATATTCCTGTGGCCTCCAGCATCTTCGCCTGGCCAAACCACGCTGACGCGTAGTCGAAACCCGCTCCCACGAAGTCAAAGCAGGGGAAATCCTTCCATTCTTCCGCCGTCTTCGCACACGTTTCCGCCATCTGCGGCAGAAGCGCTTCCAGCAAATCCCCCTGATTTTTCATATCATAGCGGTAGTCCATGGCCTGATCCATGGTGTACATGCCCCGCACCTCACCGATACGGACAGCCAGCAGAAGGAGCGCCATCACGCTGACCATATAGCTTCTCGTTCCCGGCGCGCTTTCAAAGGGCGGAATATCCAGCTTCAGCACCTTATCCGAATTCTGGGCCAGTGGGGAAGTCAAATTTCCTGTGATCCCAAGGACGAAACAGTCATGGAATTTCGCCCGCTGCACCGCCTCTGAAATCCTGGCCACACGGCCTGAGTTACTGACTGAAATTACCAGTGGATTCTGACAATCCACACCCATGTGGCGTTCACTGTAATACCGTCCGAAATCGATGGCTGTCACCACCTCAGCCTGAATGCCAGTCAGCATCTCAAACACATGCTTTGTCGCCATACAGGCCGCATAGGAATCACCGCATCCCGTCAGCACCACACGCTGAATATTAAATATTTCCTGAAAAGAAAGGACTTTCCTGGTCTTTACTTCCAGGTCCTCATACTGGCTCCGGATCAGCTCCGGGAGGCTCATCGCCTGTCTGCACATGGGGTTGTCATACTCTTTCGTCAACATTTCACTCATATCACTGCTTCTCCTCTGCCTTTTTCTCGTTCTTTTCCTGATCTAACCGGTTTAAGACCGCACAGCCCTCCAGTGCGATATCAATCGCAAACTCATGGCCGCCGCCCGCTTCAAACTTCTCTCCGGTGCAAAGATTATCCGCAACGGAACAGATGGAACCGCCTCTGCGTCCAAACAGTGCGGACAGAGTCACGATCGCCGCAGATTCCCGGTCACCGTTCAGCACGCCGGCCCGGTTGTAGATTCCGGCTATTTCAATATTCCACGGCTGTAAGTATCCGCCGACCCCCGGTCTGCCGCCGCCCACAAAATCGCTGTCCACGGACAGGGTCACTCCCACATGGTATGGTGCTCCCAGCGTTTTGGCGGCTTCCACCATGGCGCCTACCACCTCATAGTGGCTGACCGCCGGATATCCTGCCGGTATGTACGCTTTCGTCATGGCCTCTTCCCTGACCACACCGCTGGCGATCACCACGTCTCCCGGCTTCACCTCATCACCGATTCCGCCGGAACCGCCGACCCGCAGAAACGTTCCCGCGTCCGTATATTCCATAAAATCATATAAAATCAGTTCCATTTCCGGCGATCCGCTGCCGCCGCTGACCACGGTGATCTTCGCCCCTTTATACGTTCCGGTATAAGAGGTAAACATCCCTGAATTGCCGATCAGCTCTGCATGCTCCAGTCTGTCCGCGATCTTCTTCGCCGGATCCACATCATAGGCGCAGAGAGGATCCCTCACCGTAATCAGGACAAAATCCCCCACCTTTTCGTGGTCAATCTGGGTAAGCGCCGGGCGTCCTTTGATCATGAGCCCGCGCTCCGGTACATTTTTATAGTATTCATACTGCTCATGAATCCGTCTGATGGACGGTTTCTTTCTGATTTCCTCACTCTTCATTCGGGTTATTTCCTTTCATTGCTGCTAAAAGTCTCTGTGCGGCCTCCCGCTTCTCCATTCCAATCTCGTCTGGAACGCCGTACTGTTCCAGGCACATGGCGGCCGATATACTTCCCATCAGGCCGCACTCCTCCGGGGTATGGCCGCTGCACCACCCGTAAAGCACCGCGCCTGATGAACTGTTGCCGCCGCCTGTAGGATCCACCACATTTGCGTGATCCACCGTGGGCACGTATACCGCCTCTTCCGGCGTAATCATCACCGCCCCCTTAGAACCTCTGCGCAGAAAAATCAGCTTCAAATGATTCTGTCCGGCAAAAGGAGTGGGACTGTCCATCCAGCCCCTGAATTTCCCGATTATCTCGTCCAAAGACTCTGTACCGAATAAATTCCGGGCCTCCGTTAAATTGATAGAAAAGATATCTACATTTCCGGCGATCCATCTCACCTCTTCCAGGCATTCCGGACAGGTGGAATCGCTGGCAATCTCCCACATGACGGCGGCCGCCCGGGAGCGTGTCTGAAAACTGCTTTCCATCATGGGAAGAATCCCGTTCCAGAACTCCGGGGAGGTATTCTTGAAAATGTAGATCCCCTTTGCAGTCTGAAAATACGGCTCCAGCTCTTTTGGCGTCACCTCGATCTTCCGGTAATGATCCGCCCCGTACAGGGCCGTCTCACTCCGCTCTCCGTCCTCAAAATACTGGATTACATTGTAAGGCGTCTTCTCGTCCTTTTGGATCAGGCCATCCATGGAAATATGATTCTTCTTATACCATTCTCCAAACATTTCCGCATAGTCTTTTCCAACACCCGTCACAGGCATGACGCTGTCGCACCAGAGCCGGATCCCGCACAGCGCATAGATCCCTGCTCCGCCCGCCTTCTTTTCCACTGTCTTTTTATCAGCAAACCTTATCTCATCCGTAACAACCGTCGATGCTATAATATAATCCATGTTCTGTCTCCTATTTGTAATGCAGCCGATTTCCTATGAAACAATAAAGCTGTCACACGTCATAGTTCCTTTCGAAATTGTAAATCCGGCTCCGCCGCCCGAGTAAGTGGCATCCGCCACCTCGATCAGCTTCTCCCCGTTCACCGAGAATTCCAGCTTCTCCTGATGAGCCGCAAAGGTAAGCGTATATCCCACATCCTCCTGATAGGAGTATGGCACCTCCGCCAAAACCACCCGTTCCCGGTCCTTCTGCACGTATACCACGGCGCGGCTGTAATCCATGAGCGCGGCTCCATAGTACCGCTTATGGCCCCTGCTCCTCACCACCAGGCCTCCGGCCTCATGAAGGCTGTAGAAGACTGTCGAGGACACGGTATAATCTTCCCATTCCCTGCTGCCGATCGTCACCAGACCATCCGCTTCCACATTGGATACACAGTAGGTATGTTTGAAATCTGCCGCAAACTGAACCGCGGAGCTGGCAAAGCCGGCCAGCCAAAGCGGATTCGTATTCCAGATGGAGGTCATCAGCATGCCTCTCTGTGCGAAGTCCGTGGGCGCTCCCTTCCAGTCGATACTGTAGATGACCACATCCCCGTCGAAACGTTTCCTGCCCGCAACCTCATATCCCAGTTTAAAGATGGACATGCCCTTCGTATCCGGTACGGTCCACTCAAATGTCTTTTTCGTTTCATCCAGCAGAACCGCATCTCCGTACATGGCTCTGACCTGATTTTCAATATCGTAATAGAGAATATACGGACGCAGAGTCACTGCCTCCTGTGAACCGGTGCGGGTAGAACCAGCCAAGCCCGCCTCCGTCACCACCTTCTGAGAGGAGTAAAGCGTCGGAGACGCTACGGTAGAGAAGTTCTGCGCCAGCTTTGAGAAATCGATAAATGTCTGGGTGGAAACGTCCGCGGTCACTCCGTCCGCCACGTGGCGGCAGCGGATCAGCAGACCGTTCTCCTCCGATATTTCATTATAATTGGAAAGCTCGATGCACGCCTGATTGCCGTGGCCGTAGTCACATACTGCAAAGCCCTGAAGAGAACCGGGGTATTCGAAGGTGTACCGTTTGTCCGATACGGAAACTGATTCCCCGTGCAGTGCGGCCGCAGCCTGAAGAACCTTTTTGCTCTCTATCACCGCGTCGGAGACAACAGACCCGCCATCCGAGGTAACGACATACATCAAATCAGCCACCGGCGTACGGAAGTCCGCTCCCGCATTGATTCCATCAAGCCCCAACCGGATGCCGTTGAATGCGCCTACATTGCCCGCGTTGCAGTCTGTATCCCAGGCAGCCGAGGAGGCGATGGAAATGGATTTCTGGAAATCGTCTCCGCCCAGCAGAATGGCCGCGATCACCATAGCGTGGTTGGGAATCATGTGGCAGCAGCCCGGAAATACTTCATAGCCGTATTTCGGATCCAGATATTCACGGACCTTTCTCCAGTCAGATTCTCTTCCGCAGATATCCCGGACATCACCGATCATATCCTTTAAAACCTGGTTCTGCACATAGGCCCCCGCCCGGTCCAGAAGCACGTTCACGTCTTTTTCCGTAAACGCCATCGCTTCCAGCGCTGCTAAATGGCAGGCCGCTTCGACTGCAATGCCGTCATGGCTGACGCTGGCCGCTTTTCTCACCAGACTTACCGCCAGATCCGGATCATCGGGGCAGGCCATGGCGATCGCGTCGATGAAAATCTGTGCTCCGATCTGCTCCGCCAGCGTGGTTCCATTGGTCCCGATCGCTCCGCTCTCCGGCGCCTCCATGCCGTTCTTCAGATTCAAATAAGCCGTATGCTCGGTTGACCGCCCCAGGCCGCCCCACCATAGAATCGTCCGATTCTCAATGATATAGTTCAGCCATGTGTCCCCAAACGCCTTCGCAGGCAGTTCCCTGTCATATCCATTGTCCTCCAAAGCCCTGAAAAATGCGAACGTTCCGGATATATCGTCATCCGCCACAATTAACGGAACTCCCACCTTCTCATGAACATAGTATTTCACCTCATCAAAGGTTTCCCTGATCTTATCGTAACTCCAGCCTTCCACAGGGCGGCCTAAGTAGACACCGATAATCTTCCCCAGCACGCCCGCATAAATCTGTTCTCTATATTTTAATACACTCACGCTTTTTTCCTCTCAATCCTTCTTATTCCTGCGGGAGCAGATGCGTTTGACCTCAAAGCCATCCGCCAGGATCGCTCCGGAATCCACTACAAAGCCCGCTCCGCCGCACAGGTAACTCTCATCCTGTCCGCTCACCGCTGTTTTCCCATCCACCGCCAGAGACAGTCGCGGGCCATCCAGAGTAAAGGTAAGCTCCCGGGTATCGTCAATTTCAAAATCAAAGGCAGCTTCCTCCACTACGGTGCGTTTTGCATCACACTGCTTGTAGATCACAGCCTTTTTGTCCTTCAGCACTGCCCCGTAATACCTTCTGTGTCCCTTTGCCCGGGCCACAAGCCCTGCCGCATCCTGCTGAGAAAATGTAATCACCGATTTCACAGAATAGTTATCCCAGTCCATGGTCCCTGTCGTCACAACACCGTTAGGCGCCGCATGGGAGATGGAAAATGTCGTTGTATAATCCGGGCAGAAATGATCCGCAGATGAGACAAATGTCTTCAGCCATGATGTGGTCGTCGTCCACGGCGTCAGGGTCGGCGTCATTTCCATGGATCTTCCCATGCGGTAGCACTCCGGCGCCCCCGACCAGTCGAGAGATTTGATAATCACGGAACCATCCAGACGGGAACCGCCTGCCGCGCCGCTCATCCCTTCCATCGGACTTCCCGGCCGTTCTCCGCGTGCACCGCTTCTTAAGGACATACCCAGCCGATAGATGGCGTGGCCGCCCACATCGGGAATCCGCCATTTTATCTGATTATCTCCGTCGTTAAGCTGGAAGGCGCTGCTGGATAAGGTCTCCAGCTCATCTTTCTCATTAAAGTACTCGATGAAAAAGGTAAAGGCCGGGCTTACCGCTCCCGCTGCTATAACGGCCTTCACTTCCTGGCCGCTGTACAGGGAAGGGGAACAGAGTACATCAAAGTAGCTGGTTCCTTCCTTTCCCTTCGGCTGAAGGTCAATAAAGGTATCGATACAGGCTGTCGCATGCACCCCAGGCCCTAAGCCGCGGTAAGAAAGGCGGCATCCATACTCTTTTGTCTCCTCATTACCATTCTGCGGATCGCAGTGCCTGGGACTTTCCACCAGATTATCAATTCCGCACAGTACCTGTTCTTCCGTATTCTTATCGTAAGGAACAATCCCCTGAACGGCGCCCGGATATTCGAAGGCCAGACGCTCCTCCGGGAAATCAACCGGCTCATATTCCAGACGGCAGGCCGCCTTTAAGATTTTCCTGGTCTCCTGCACCGCATCTGAAATGCAGGAACCTCCGTCGCTGGTGACCACATATAACCGGTCCGCTACGGCCTTCCTCAAATCCGTGCTCGTGCCAAAACCGTCCAACCCCAGCCGTATTCCATTCAGACAGCCGACATTGCCGGAATTGCAGTCCGTATCCCAGCCGGAACTGCAGGCGATCATACACGCTTTGTTAAAATCATCGCCTCCCATGATAAATGCCATCAAAAGAGTCAAATGGTTTGTCACCATCGGACAGTTACCGGGATACTTCTCATATCCATGATGATCTGCGATCCACTGTCTCACTTCCCTCCAGTCAGACGCCTTTGCACACTGTTCCCTGACCGCTCCGACCAGCCGGATAAATTCCGGATTTTCTATGTAGGCAAGGCCCGCATCCAGCAGCTTGTCAATATCCTTCTCCACAAAGGCCAGCGACTCCATAACAGCCAGATAAACCGCTGCGTCGATGGCGATTCCGTCGTGGCTGACGCCAGCCGCTTCCCTGGCCATCTTAGCCGCCCGCTCCGGATTGCCCGGATTTGCCATGGCCCATGTGTCGATAAAAATCTCCGAACCGATCTGTTCCGCCATGCTCCGCCCGTTTAACTCGATGGAACCGCTCTTCGGAGCCCTGATTCCATTTTTAAGGCGCAGATACGCGGTGTGCTCCGTGCTTCTTGAGAGGCCTCCCCACCAGAGGATGGTCTCATTCTCAATAATATAATTTAACCAGCTGTCCCCGATCTGCTCCGCCCGGATGTCCGGATCGAACTTGTTGTCCTCCAGACTCCTAAAGAACGCAAAGGTTCCCGAGATATCGTCGTCCGGAACGATTAAAGGGGCTCCGGTCCTGTGATTCTTATAGTAGTTGATCTCACCAAAGGTGTCCCGGATGGCCTCGTAAGTCCACCCCTCTACCGGACGTCCCAGGTAAACACCGATAATCTTTCCCAGTACGCCGGCGTAGATGTCATTTTTGAAACGAGCTATGTTTTTCACGTTGAGTTCCTCCATTTATATCAATTTAATGTAACAGTTCATCTCTGTCTTCTGTCCGCATGGCAGTCCTAGCCTTTCACCGCTCCGCTTACCATGCCGTCTACAAAGTATCTCTGAGCGCAAAGGAAGAAGACGACGATCGGCGCGATCAGGATTACCGAGGATGCCATCAGAATCGACATGTTGGATCCGTAGCTTCCGTTCATAGACAGAAATCCTAAAGTAGCGGTAAAGTTCTTTTCCCCCTGTAAGAAGGTACTGGATACAAGATATTCATTCCAGGACTGAAGGCCGATCAGAATTCCAACTGTGATTAACCCCGGCGAAACCACCGGACGCATCACATGCCAGATCACCTGTCCTGTGTTGGCCCCGTCAATTCTGGCCGCGTCCTCCAGTTCCTTCGGCACATTTAAGAAAAATGTTCTCATCAGAAATACCGACAGCGGCATAAACATAGCCGACAGAATCAGACTGGTTGCCGGAATATTTCCGATCAGGTTAAGCTTTGCAAATGCATAATACAGCGGGAATAAGAACAACTGAATCGGAACAGTCATCGCCATCATAAAATAGGTGAGTATGATGCCGCTCCCCTTGATCCGGTAACCCGACAGCACATAGCCCGCCAGAGTGGAGCAGACCAAAATGATGAGAATCGTACAGCCGCTCAGCTTGATACTGTTGATAAACCCATGGGCAAATTTACCTGTCGTCCACGCCTGGATAAAATTCTCCAGATGAAGCACTTTGGGAATCGACAATGGATTCCTTACGATTTCAGCATTTGTCTTAAATGCGTTGATGACCACCAGCGCAATCGGAAGCAGGCAGATAAGCAAAAGCAGAATCAATACAAAATGAATCAGCACATTGATCCATATTCTTTTCTTTTTCGAAGAAACTCCCATATTCTCCTCCTAATCCATGTTTTCTTTGCGGCTCATTCGCGTATAAATCAGAGAAGCAATCAACCCAAAGAAACTCATAAAGAGACCAACCGCGGCCGCCTTGCCTACCTTCATCTCACTGAATGCAAAGGAGTAGGCGTATGTACCAAGTACCTCTGTCGAATGTGCCGGACCTCCGCCGGTCAGCAGCTTGACGTAATCAAATGCAAGGAAGGAACCAATGACTATCATGACAAACATCAGATTTACCGTGGACTTAATATTCGGCAGATAAATGTAGCGGAATAACTGCCAGCCATTACAGCCGTCGATCCTGGCAGCCTCCACCTGATCGGTCGGCGTCTGTCGTAATGCCGCCAGATAAATAACGGTTAAATAGCTCCAGTAATGCCAGATATCGACGCCAGCACAGGCAAATATCGCGCTTTTCATACTGGCAAGAGGCGATCCCAAGTCGATTCCAAAATTCTTTAAAAATGAAACAACACCAACAACCGGGCTGAAAATCACATTCAGCCACAGCATGGCATTTACCGCCGGAGCCAGAACGTAAGGAATTAAAAAGGCCACCTGATAGATACTTCTCGTCTTCGATCTCGATAAGAGAAGCATCGCGGCCAGCATACCGATACACACCGGAATTGTGATGAACATAATGGTCCAGATTAAGTTGTTGCGGATTGCCAAAAAGAAAATCCTGTCGTGAAACAATTCTTTAAAATTCTGCAGCCCTATAAAATTAAAATTCTGCGAAATACCGTTATAATCCGTAAAGGAATAGACGATGGTCATGATTCCCGGGAGCAGGATAACGGACACGCTGATGAGCAGCGCCGGAGCAATCAAAAGATAATTCCAGTTTATCTTTTTACTCTTCATTGGAAACCTCCTCTTCATTGGAGAAAAATGACCGGTATGCTGTTTCCTTCCTGCATACCGGCCATCTCCCTTCTTCCCTTTTTAAGTTGCCTGTGCTGTGCTGATATCAGTTCATTGCCGGTTCCGGAATCGGAGGTACAAGGCCCTTTGCAAGTGCTTCCGCAAAATCCTTGTCTATCTTATCCAGATATTCGGATACCGGTACCGTATCGTACCAGACATCCTCAATGTTCACCATACTCTGCTGTGTGGAAGCCGGGAAAAATACATTGTCATAATAACCGAAGTTTCCTTTATCCACAGCAGCTGAAATATTTTTTACAACATCAACAAAGGACTGTGATAAATATCCCATCTTGCTGGTGTCAATGGTGTTTAAATCTTTCAGAGGAGTTCCCCAGTATCCCGGCCATGCGGTTGTCATCTCCTGCATGAATTCCGGCTGGAACATCATATCAATAATCTTAGCTGCTTCATCCTTATGTTCCTGGCTCACATTGGCATTAATGGACAGGGTACAGGAAGCGCCCAGGGTATACGTTTCATTGGGAACCGTCTCTGTGGAAGGGAATGGGATAAACGCAATATTTTCTGTCTTATCTCCGGTAAAGAAGGATGCTGCCCACTGGAATGCGATTGACGGCCCAATAAAGAACGGAGCTTTTTCATCAGATAAAAGCTGCAGCGATTCACTGAAATTTAAGTTTACATAATCATCACCTGCAAGATATCCTTTATCCCACCATTCCTTTGACTTCTCGATTGCTGCGGTGACATTCGGATTGTTCCATTTTTCTTCTCCGGTCAGACATTTGTACATGGTCTCCGGTCCTGCTACATGAGTTAAAAATACGGAAGCATAGTTTTCATTCACTGGTTTCCAGCCCTTGTTTCCCGTAACAGATGCATACAATCCCTTTGCGAGGGCGTCATCCATGATCTTCTCCATGTCTTCGATCGTCTTCGGAACTTCCCAGCCGTTATCAGCCAGTACCTTCTTATTATAAAAGACTCCCATCGTGCTGACACCGCTGATTAAACTGTACAGTTTTCCGTTCACGGTTCCAGATTCATAGAACGGCTTCAGGATCCGCTCACTCCACCCGTACTGTTCGGAATAGGTATCCAGCGGCTCCAGTTTTCCTGCCTCTACAAGCGGCATAACGAAAGATGGACCGGAACCATATACGATATCGGGTCCCTGATTTGCTGCCAGTGCAGTTGACATATCCGTATCAACCGATGGTCTGAATTCGATAGCCAGCTTATACTTATCCTGAGAGCTGTTATACTTATCTGCCAGGATTCGCTGCATCGCTTCCTGTGCGTATGGCTCTGCGCCCCAGAACCACAAAGTGATCTCTTCACGCCCCTTTAAATCCTGGCTTGCTGTTGTCGTCTCAGCCGCCGCCGTCTCACCCGCTGCTGCCGTAGTTCCTGCCGCATCGTTCTCCGGCGTGCTGGTTGTGGATATGCTGCACCCTGACAAAAGAGTTCCAACCATGGCAACTGATAAAGCTGCTGCAAAAAATCTTTTTTTCATTTACTTTTCTCTCCTTTTTCACTGAAATTTTCACGGTACCTTTAAGCACTTGATAAATTTGTGATAAATGTTTCTGTAATTTCATTATATCATTTTATCTACTTTTGTCAATACGAAAAATGAATTCAGAATTTTCATTTTCTCCCTGTATTTTAATGGTGATTTATTCTTATTTGTCAGTTATTTTAATATATTTTTTGTACATATAATCCAAATTTGTGCAGATAAACAGGAGTTAAACTGATTCTTTTATTTTTTCCTGTTTTATTTATTCAAATTCGCCGTTGACAAAACGCAAAAAAATAAAGGCAGGAAACGAATCAATACTCTTCGTTTCCTGCCTTTGCAATATGTGGTATTTAACTTTTATTTAGCTTTTATTTATCCGTTATTTATCTATCAATCGACTTTTCCTTGCTGCTTATTGCGAATTACGGCGTTTCATCTTTTTTCACTGTGTCTTACCGCATTTCACTGCGCTTTGCTGAGCTCTGATTCATCACTCCCACCGAATCACGCTCCACCACATACGGCGTGAAATAATAGTTTCTGGCCGGTTCCGGTTCATCCGCGGCCGGCTCCTCGATTCTTCGCAGCAATACTTCAACTGCCTTGGAGGCCATCGTATCGGTATTCTGGTCCACACTCGTCAGCGGCACGTCCATAAGGCCGCACAGCTCCGTATTGTCATAGCCGATCACCGATAAATCACCGGGTATGGAAAGGTGATGCTCCTTTGCAAAGAGATACACGCCATAGGCCATCAGATCATTGCCTGCAACCACCGCGGTAACGCCTTTTTCCCACAAGATCTCCATTCCGGCCCGTCCTGACTCTATATCGTAATTCCCGTAATAAACAAGATCTTTATCAAATGGAATCTTCGCCGCTGCCAGTGCTTCGCGGTATCCCTCCACACGCTTTCTGGAGGTGTAGACATTTGCCTCGCCTACGAGGCAGCCGATTCCGTTATGGCCGTGCTTAATCAAATATTCCGTGGCAATCCGCCCGCCGTGTTTGTTGTCCGCCGTCACAAAATCACAGAACACCGCATACGCCGCCCGATCCAGCAGCACCATGGGAACTCCGCTCTTCTGCAGCGATTTTAGCAGCTTCACATTTTCTTTATCCATCGTTCTGGGCGGTATGATGATGATCCCATCCACGTTCTTGGCCATCAGCCCTTCCACCGCCATATAGAAGCACTGGATATCGTCATTGGTGTAACACTGAAAGACTGTGTATTCCTGGTAAAACGCATGTCTGGACGTTTCCTCCGCCAGCCTGTGATAAAAAGAACTCATCACGTCCGGCACCACCATGCCGAGCGTCTTCACCTTCTTAAACTCTGAAAAATCTATTTCCGATTCCTTCTGAAACTGCATTTCTCTGGCGACCCGGAGAATATGCTCCTTCGTGTCCTCCGCAATTCTGGAAGGGCGGTTATTTAAAACCAGTGACACCGTGGTGGGCGATACCCCTGCCGCTTTTGCAATGTCTTTTACTTTTACTTTCAATGTTATCCCTCCCAATGGTTAGTTGATAAATATATTTACCGATAATATATAATATTTATCAGGTGGCGTCAACTGTTTTCTTCTTTTCTCATGATTCTTTACATGCAAAATGAAAATATCCGGTAAATCCCTGCAACAGGAGATTTACCGGATACCAAAACAGCATGTCGCCTTACTTGCAGGCCGCCCCGGAGCGCACCAGCAAATCAATAAATCCCGGAGTATTCATGTTGAATATTACTCTTACATTTTTCTCTCCGCCCAGTATATCCTCGTAGTCACAAACCGTCGCCCCGTCAAACAGTTTTCCATCTGTCTGAATATCCACGTGCATATAAGCAGCTTCTGTCACGAGATCAGGGGCAATAACGCCGGCAACCGCACAGGCATCGTGAATCGGGCAGACATCCGTGAGTCCCAGCCATCGGAAAGCGTGGTTATGGCGGTACATGAACGTATCCAGTAAGTCCGCGACCATCAAAGAACTTTGATTGCCATTACGGCGCATCCGTTCGATGGCTTCTTTGTCATAAAGTACAGAGTACGTCACATCATAACCGTACATATCAATAGGCAGTCCGCTTTCAAAAACAATCTTGGTCGCTTCCGGGTCAACAAAGGTATTAAATTCCATATATTTTCTTGTAAAAACAAATTTACAGGTACCGCCCATCATAGAGATCTTTTTAATCTTCGGTTTCAAATCAGGATAACATTTCAGTAAAAGCGCCACATTCGTGAGCGGTCCCGTTGGAATTAATGTTACTGGTTCTTCTGATTCCTTAAGGATCTTCGCCATATACTCAACAGCCCTGATTTCTTCTGGTTTTTTCGGGTTGTCTTCCGGGAATGTAAATCCATCAAGTCCTGATTTACCATGCGCACCTTCTGAAATAGCGCCGGTATTGCGGCGCATCTCCGCAAGCAGGGGATCCACATGATTTTGTGGCCGCACAAGAGGGCTGTCACATCCAACCGCTATCGGGATATCATCCGCTCCAATATAGTGCATTACATTCAGACAGTTCCTGGTCACCATTTCAAGAGGCTTGTTCCCAGCCACCGTAGTAACAAGTTTTACATCCAGCGCAGGACTTCCTATCGCCAGCACCAGAGCCATCATATCATCATGTCCGGGATCACAGTCAATAATCACAGGAATTTTCTTCATACTATCTGGCCTTGCCCTTTCTTTAAATACTTATTATGTTTTGGCAGGATTCCTATTCATGCCTTTTATTTACAGTTACGCACAGCTTCCACCAGCATGGAAAGAAACTTCTCATTATCCATACGGTATACCACCTCCACATTCGGCTCCAGGCCCAGTGCGCTGACATAATCGCATACTGTAGCGCCATCAAAATATGTACCGGATGTTTCTATATCTACATGGATCATTTTTGACTCAGTAATCAACTCTGGATCAATGACCCCCGCTACAGCACAGGCATCATGCACTGGACAGGAATCTTTCAGTTTCAAATGATTAAGAGAACTGTTGTGACGGACCATAAAGGTATCCAGCAGACTTTTCACCATACCGCTGCTTTGATTACCAACCGCTTCAATTTGATCTATTGTACGCCTGTCATAAAGAACAGAGTAAGTCACATCATAACCGAACATAGTAATTGGAATACCGCTTTCAAATACAATCTTAGTTGCTTCCGGATCAACAAAGGTATTAAACTCCATAAAGGGACGACTTAATATAAACTCACAGGTTCCTCCCATCAGGGATATTCGTTTGATTTTATGGGTAAGGTCCGGAAACGCTTTGATAAATAGCCCTATATTTGTAAGCGGCCCTGTAGGAATCAGAGTTATGGGGGCCTCGCTTTCTCTCACCACTCTGGCAATCATCTCAACTGCCCTAATTGATTCGGGCTTTTTCGGATTGTCAGGAGGAAATGTAAATCCATCAAGGCCGGTAATACCATGAACCGATGCTCCGGTAATATTTTCCGTATTTTCTCGGCTCTTCTCCGAGTTATTGGTTGGTTTTGGCCTTCTGGCTTTCAGCCGATCCATAGACTCTTTATGACTTCGAACAATAGGATCCTGATAGCCCATTGCTACCGGAATCTCGTCTGCACCAATATAATGAAGTACGTTCAGCGCATTATTAGTAGTATTGCTGATCGTGTTATTACCCGCGACAGTAGTAACTGCCCGGATATCCAATTTTCCGGAACCATAGGCCAGAACCAGTGCCATCATATCATCATGGCCCGGATCACAGTCAATGACAACCGGTATTTTTTTCTCTTCACTCATAGTTCTGTTTTCCTCCATTTGCGGCCCTTAAGACCGGTAAATAAGCAATAGTTCCAAGAATCGCCAGAACCGTACAAATGCCGAACATCGGTTTCATCCCCACATGTTCAATCAGAACACCAGCCAGATAATCCCCCGTAACGCTGGCTATTGCCAGATAGACTCCCGTAACCAGCGTAATCGCCGTAGATCTTAAATACAGAGGTGTGGTCTGACGTATAGATTCTATCATTGCAGGCTGTAAAAATCCGTATGACAAGGAATTAATAATTTGTACGAAGATAAGCGGCCACAATGAATTCACCATAGCCAAGCTGGCAATTCTAATCACAGTAAACAGACAGGCCCACAGATAAATTACTGCATTACTGATTTTCTTTTTCCGGTACAGCCAGCTGTACAGCACCATCATCGGCAGCATTCCAATGGTATTGACCGCCATGGAATACCCGTTATGGCTGCTGTTTCCTCCGAAATTATTAATCATCACCGGTGTAAAAGTAAGGCCGGCCTTCAATCCTATATTTAGCAGGACCGTACTAACAAATACTGCCAGGAACAGCCGGTTCTCCGATAATTCCTTCACGGCCCGTTTCAGTGTCATATCTTTTTTTCTGGTCACATTTCGCCGGATATCTTTGTTCTCCGGATATCCTTTACCTGAAAAAATAATTAGGCAGATAAGCGAAAATCCAACAAGCGCACCGTGAATTACAAAAGCCCAGTTTATGCCGTATTTGTACAGAAAATTTCCGGCCAGAAGACTGGCAATTGCACTGAAAAATGAGCCGCAGCCCCTGGCAATGCCATAGACGATGTAACGGTTTTTCTCTTCGCTTATATTTGTGATAGAATCCAGAAGTCCCTTAACCGGATTTTCAAAACAGGAGGCAACAATACAGCCAATCGTTAAAAGCAGTGTTGACCGCAGCAGCAAAGGAAGCACCAGGACCACCGGAATCGATATCCCCAAACAGATAAGAGTCACTGCCTTGATATTCCACTTCGCATCTGCCAAATATCCCCAAAACGGCTGTGAGATCAGGTTAAACAGGGACATAAAAGTTACAATTAATCCAATTTGAGACTCCGTATAACCATTTTCAATCAAAAAGGTAACCAGAAAAGAGGAAAATACCGTAGCCCCTGCCCAATATCCGGCATGAGCGCCCGAGATCAGTACGCTGTCCAGTTTTGCTCTGAATTTTGTCATCATTCATCCCTTCCTAGTCCAGGCCTGCAACGATTTTTTTCTTCTTATTAGAAGCCGAAACCGACTCGCGTGCACTGTTGACTACCATAACGACCAGCGTAATAACGTAAGGCATCATAGCAATAATTTCCGCAGGAAGCTGTAATATCTGAATGGTATTGGCAAACGCCTGCGCCAGTCCGAACAGCATAGCTGCCAGTAATACGTAAAGCGGGTTGTCTCTGCCGATTGCATTGGCTGCAACCCCGATAAAGCCTCTGGCTCCTGTCATACTTCTTGTAAACCAGGAGACATATCCCATAGATAAAAACATACCGCCCATAGCCGAAACTGCTCCGGCAATTATAAGGGCTATGATCTTAATCCTGTCCGGATTCTCTCCTACCGATTTTGCTGCGGTGTCGTATTCACCTACTGCCCGAATCCGAAGCCCCAAAGGTGTTTTGTAAATCAGCACATATACACCAATTACAGTTAAAAAAGCCAGATACGTAAATAAGTTATGACCCGAGACAATCGTTCCCAAAATCGGAATATCCTTAATAAATGGTATATGAATTGTAGGGAAGCTCAGACTCTGCAGTTTGGAGGTAGATCCTTTGTCTCCCGCAAAAATAACACATAAGAATACGCTGAAACCATTGGCAAATAGGTTCATTGCAACACCGGTTGTATTGGACGGAGCATGCATCTTCACATGGAAAAATGCCAAAAACCCTCCCATCACCATGCCTGTCAGAAGACCACCCAGGCATCCTAACAACAGGCTTTGTGTATACGCGCTGACAAGAACGCCTATAAGCGCGGCCATAAGCATTGTACCATCAATTGTAATATTCACTACACCGGCTTTAGTAGAGATTAAAGCCGCCATACTGGCAAATATAATGGGAGTAGCCACACGGATTATAATAAAAACAAAGCCTGCAGATAAAATATTACTTAAAAATAGCTCCATTATGCTCCCTCCCCGCTCTTTTCTTCCTGCTGTGCACGCAGCCTCGTCTGTTTTTCAATCATCCTCTGCTGCGATTTATTCAGCATGGCTTTAGACGCGATCAACAGAATCATAACAGCCTGTATTGCCGAAATCAGTTCAAGAGGTATGTTACTGTATAAATTCATAATATTGGCTCCGGTTCGAAGATACCCTAAAAACAGTGCCGCAAATGGCACAAGTATCGGATTATAGTAAGCCAGGGTAGCTACCATAAATCCATCCCAGCCATATCCAGGCAGAGCCGTCCAGGAAAAACGCGGTGCTTTTCCGAGAATCTCTACTCCACCACCCAGGGCCGCTACAAATCCCCCAAGAGCCGCCGCAATCAGACTGATTTTAACGACGTTTACGCCTACATACTTGGCAAAATGCGGATTGGACCGCAAAAGTTTTGCCTCATACCCCCACTTCGTTTTATTGCTGAAGACCCATGCCCCCACAGCCAGCAGAAGGCCAATAAAAAAGCCGACATTAACACTTGTTTTCGGGATCAGTGAATGCAATACGGCAAATTCAGGAAAAGGTGCCGTAGCTGTACCACTTTTATAACTATAATCGTGCAGTTTATAATTCAGGAAATAGCTCCCTATGTAAAGCAAAACATAATTAAATAATAATGAAAAAACGAAAGAATCTACTTTAAATTTATTTTGCACAAAAGCAGGGAGTACTGCAATTAAAATACCAACTAATGCCCCTATCAGCAGCGCAATAATTTTTAAAGCATCATTTTGTATAGGCAGCGAAACAGCAACTGCCGAAGCAACAAAACCGCCAAAATATACGGCGCCTTCGCCTGCCAGTGTGACATCACCCGCCGAGAATAACAGACAGGTAGCTACTCCGGTAAACAGTACAGGTGTTGCATTTTCTATAATATTCCCCATATGTCTGACCGAATCAAAAGGAGAAAGAAAGAAGTAATGCATTGTGGAGAATGGTTCATCCGCACACAGAAAGATTACAACAACCACAATTAAAATCGCAACAAGAAAGGCCAGAGACAGTTTTAAAAAATTAAATATTGTCTGAACATTTTTCGCAGAAATGCTATTTTTATTAAATCGCCCCATGGCACACCCCTCCTACCTCTTCTTCTGTCTGCCTTTTTACTCCCAGCATATACTGCCCCAATTCCCGTTCCGTCAGTTTTCTTGTATCAGGGAAGTATCCTGAGATTTCTCCGTCGTATAAGACAATTACCGAATCGGACAGTTCGAGAATTTCATTTAAATCTGCCGAAATCAGCAGCACTCCACAACCCGCATCACGCAATTCCAGAAGTTTCCTGTGAATAAATGTGGTAGCACCAATGTCAATTCCTCTGGAAGGCTGATCTGCCACAATAAGTGGAGGTATCTTGCGCGTTCTGTCCGAAAGTTCTCGCGCTGCGACCACCTTCTGCATATTGCCTCCAGATAGCATTCCTACATACTGTTCACTGGAATCACACTTGACAGAGTAATCCTTCGCCACCTCGTCTGCTAGCTTTTTAAGTGCCTTTGTCTTCAATAATATACCTTTTCTATACTCTTTCCGTTCAGTCAGAAAAGGAATCAGATTGTTTCTGATATCCGTACCGGAAACCACGCCGTAGGTAAGCCGGTCCTGTGGTATATAGGATAACAATTCCGTTCTGATCTGACGAATAGTCTTTTCTTTAATGGAGATCTCTTCAATCGTTACATCTCCCTGATCAAGCGGCATCATACCGGTAATCATAGATACCAGTTCTGCTTGTCCATTTCCTTCTACCCCCGCTACTCCAAGGATCTCGCCTTTTCGAACGGCGAAATTAACATGGTTGACCCGCACTTTGCGTTCCAGATCTACACTGAGAGCCCCCTTCACTTTGAGCACAATATCCTTTGGCTCTGCCGGAGTCTTATTCAGCTCCAGGATAGCGGACCGCCCTACCATCAGCCTTGAAATTTCTTCCTCCGTGATATCCTTCGTGCCTTTCAAAGTATCTCCATGTATATTGTATACCCCCATACTTTTACCCGACCGCATAATGGTCACACGATCACAGATTTCGATTACTTCCCGAATTTTATGAGAAATAAAGATTAATACATGTCCATTATCCCGCAGATTTTTCAATTGTTTAAACAAGACTTCTGTTTCCTGCGGCGTAAGCACAGCCGTGGGTTCATCCAGTATCAGTATTTTTGCTCCCCGGTACAAAGCCTTTAGAATCTCAATCTGCTGCTTCATGCCCACCGACAAATCTTTCACTCTTGCGTCAGGATCCAAAGCGAAATGGTATGTCTCTGAAAGCTCTCTTACCTTCTCTCTGGCCTGTCTTAAATCAATCAAAGCACCCTTATGAGGCTCATTTCCAAGGATTAAATTTTCCGTCACCGTCAGGGAGGGCACCAGCATAAAATGCTGGTGCACCATACCGATTCCCATAGACAGTGCAGATGCGGAATTTGGTATCGATACCTCTGTGCCATTCAAAATAATTTTACCTGACGTGGGTTTTTCCATGCCGAAAAGAATTTTCATCAAAGTCGATTTACCCGCGCCGTTTTCTCCCATCAGCGCATGAATTTCCCCCTGTCTTAAATAAAAATCGACATTGTCATTAGCAAGGATTCCATTTCCGTATATTTTCGTAATGCCTTCCATGCGCAGTACGTCCTGCTCCAAAATTTCACCTGCTTTCCATTTCATAACCGTTTCTGTCAGCTTGTCCCGCCTCCATTATTTTTTGGTTCTTTTGACACAGCCCATGTCTTCATCTCTGCAATCTCATCCTGGGTAGCCGTTAATGCTGTCCCTACAACGATTTCACCAGATGCAATCTTCGATTCAATATCTTCGATGGTTTTGCGAACCTCTTCCGGTACCAAAGTCTGGTAATTTCCTGTTTTCACGATCCCAACTCCACCCGCTGCGATTCCCAGCGCCTCTTGTCCGGTCTTTAACGTTCCATCAGCATACATGGTTATTGCACGGTATACTGCGTTATCCACACATTTCAGCTGTGACGAAAGAATTACTGCTGCCCATTCCGGGTTATTATCTTTATACTGGGCCTCCCTGTCGATATCAACACCTATGGAATAAGCATGTCCTTGAGGAGCCGCTTCCATAACACCTTCGGAAGACGGTCCAGCCGCCGGGAATACCACATCTGCTCCCATATTAATCTCTGACAGAGCAAGCTCCTTTGCTTTTGCAGAATCATACCAGTCATTTGTAAACGAAATAGCTATAGTACCTGTTGGATTCACGTATTTTGCGCCTTCTATGTATCCCCACATAAAATCAGAGATATTAGCTGCTTCCATACCTCCAACAAAACCTACGGTTCCTGTCTTACTCATGCTCATAGCCAGGGCACCCACAAGATAGGAAGCCTCGTTCTGCAAAAAGTTGGCGCAGTATAGATTGTCACCCTTATAAGTAGAAAAATCCAATACTGTGTCAAACAGCATGTATATGGTATCCGGATAGTCCGGGGCAGTACTTACGAAATAGTCGGAGTACATACCTGTCGATAAAATGAAATCATAGTCCTGCTCCGAAACTTCGATCAGACTCGCCTGCAGTTTAGAAGCATCTCCGCTTCCGTCACCTTCCACGATGTCATAAGACAGCCCGTATTCTTCTGCCAGTTTTTCCACGGCTGCGCAAGCCATATCCACTGTACCGCTGTCTCCTCTCGGGCCTGGGAATATTGCACAGACTCTCATATCTGCAAGATTCTTCTTTCCTGTGTTACTTTCCCCCTTCTGTTTGCCGGAATCTTCAGACTTTGTTTCAGACTTTGTCTCAGCCTTCGCCTCAGTCTGTACTGTCTTTTCTCCACTGTCCCCTGTTGGTGCCTTACCGGAATTACCGCAGCCTGTCAATCCCCCGATCATTGTAATTGCCATTACCATTGCTAACAACTTACTGTTCTTCATCATAAATACCCTCCTTTTTTAAACTGCCAGCCCTTTCTTTATGCAGCTGTCCAACTCTTCTCTTGTAGGCAGCGAATCCTGCGCCCCTTTTCTGGTTACCGCAATAGATGATGCCGTATTGGCAAACTCCAATGCTTCGCCTTCTGTTTTTCCTTCTGCCAGCGCTACTGCAAATGCCCCATTAAAGCAGTCACCTGCAGCTGTTGTATCAACTGGTTTCACTTTCCGTGCCGGATATAAATACTCTTCTCCTTTCTTTACCAGCAATGCTCCCTTATCCCCCAGTGTTACAATTACGCAGCCCACTCCTTTATCCAGAAGCAGCTCCGCCCCCCTTTTCATACTACTCATATCACAATCGGTTATCCCGCTTAGCTTCATAAGCTCCGTCTCATTCGGTGTCAGATAATCAACAAGACGATATAATTCATCCGGCAGTTCATTAGGCGCCGGCGCAGGGTTTAATATTACTGTCTTTTTCTCCTCTTTGGCTCTTTGAGCCGCATAAAGCACAGATTCATACGGTATTTCCATCTGCAAAACGACCAGACCACACCACCCGAACAATTTATCCTGTGCTTTTAAATATTCCAGATCACAGTCTTTATTGGCGCCTGGCACAACGGCGATATTATTATCGCCATTGGAATCCACATAAATGACCGCGGTTCCTGTTGGCTGATTTTCACTTTTCTTTAAACAGGATGTATCTACGCCAGCCCATTTTAAGCTTTCAATCTGTTTATCACCGAATTCATCCCAGCCAAGGCAGCCAAGCATACGCACATCTCCCCCCAGTCTTCCGGCCGCACATGCCTGGTTTGCTCCTTTTCCTCCGGTTCTGTAAAACAAATCATTTCCAAGTACCGTCTCACCGACAGCCGGTATGGAATTAAGGCTTATAGACATATCCATGTTCAGGCTTCCTACAACCAATATGCCTTTACTCATCTTTTCCTCCTAAAATGTTATTTTTGTCAAAGAAAATGTTTTCCTAAATCTTTTTCCTAACTTAATATTAGCATGTTTTTCATTCTTGTCAATAGTTTTTATGCAATTTATTTGTAATAATATTTTCTTAAAATGTTTTTTTATGCATATTTTATCTTGCTATATTTTTGGGCGTTGACAAAGTATACTATCTATTACATAATAGAAGCAAGTAATTACCAGATAGTGGCAAAAATATTAAAGAGCGAGGACACTTCATGACTATTAAAGAAATCGCCAGATTAGCCGGTGTATCCATATCAACTGTATCAAAGATTGTAAACAACAAAGATGAGAACATTAATGTGGAGACAAGGAACCGGGTATTAAAAATTGTAAAGGATTATAACTACACTCCATATGGAACTGTTAAAACTACTTCCGAAGCTAAAACATTCATTCTGGGAGTACTTTTAAGATCTATCCCAAAGACAAATCAGTTCCTGAACGGAGCTCTTTTTGCCGCGCAGAAAAATGGATACAGCCTTCTTCTATATGACAGCGTCGGCAGTATTTCATCTGAATTAAAAAATATCACTTCACTGTGTAAAAATAATATTGACGGCGTGATCTGGGAACCAGTCAACGAACAGAGTCTGGAATACCGCCGCTATTTTGATGAACAGGGAATTGAAGTATGCAGCATCAATACAGGATTTGACACAGCCGCCTACTTCATCGATTTTAACCAGATGGGATATGAAGCCACTCAAAGTCTGATCCAATACGGACATACAAAACTTGGTTGTCTCACCAAGGAAAACAGCGTCCGTTCCGACATGGTATTTGAAGGTTTTAAAAAATGCCTGTTTGACAACAGTCTCCCTTATCATGACACAATGAAGCTTTCCGCAGAAAATCAAGATTGGTACAATGGAATCCTTTCCCATACGCCAACAGGAATTGTCAGTTCTCATTATGCATCATCTCTGGTTTTATTGGAACAACTGGCGAAAATCCAGTATCGTATTCCGTATGATCTGTCCTTAGTCAGTCTGCGGGATGATGTAAGGGAAAACCTGCGTTTTCCCGGGATCTCTAGCATCAAAATTCCCTATTACGAGTTTGGGGCTTTTGTCTGTGAACGGCTAATAGAAAAATGTGAAAAAAAAGAACTGACTGCCAATATCTTTCAGACAGAATATCCCTTAGAAAACACATTTAGTCTCGATGTCCCCTTCTCATCTCATGCAAAAAAAATTGTCGTTGTCGGAAGTATCAATATTGATGTGACATTGAACGTGGACGAATTGCCACAGCCTGGCCGAACGGTCAGTACAGGCAAACATTCTGTCATACTTGGAGGAAAGGGAGCCAATCAGGCTGTAGGAGCATCGAAGCTGGGCAGTGAAGTCTCTCTCATCGGAAAAGTAGGCAATGACTACGATTCCACGATTGTATACACCTGTATGGAAGAAAATCATGTAGATGTGCAGGCTGTCAGAAGAGATCCTCACTCTGAAACAGGCAAAGCATATATCTACGTTCAAAATGACGGAGAAAGTATGATCACGATTCTGACCGGAGCCAATCAGAACCTGACTGCCGGGGATGTTCTGCCTTATCATAAGCTCTTTGAAAACGCAGGCTACTGCCTTCTCCAGACTGAAGTACCGGAAGATGCCGTCGAGGCCGCCGCCAGACTGGCGCACAGCTACGGTGTATGTAATATCTTAAAGCCGGCCGCCATGAACCACATCAGTGATACACTCATGGAACTCATTGACATCTTTGTCCCAAACAGAAAAGAAGCCGAGCTTTTGTGCCCGGAAGTTCCGGATATCGAAGGAAAAGCCGATACGTTTTTAAAGAAGGGCGCAAAGATTGTCATTATCACGCTCGGTCATTCCGGCTGTTACATTAAATCACCTGAATTTACAGGATATCTGCCGGCCGCGGACTTTACGCCGGTCGACACCACAGGAGCGGCGGATGCCTTTATCGCAGCACTGGCTGTCTATCTCTCCTCCGGCTTCCCGATTGCGAAGGCTGCCAAGATCGCCACCTATGCGGCAGGCTTCTGCGTTTCGAGGCAGGGCGTTATCCCGGCGCTTATTGACCGCAATTCGCTGGAGACCTATATTAAGAGGATTGAACCGGATATACTGTAGAGAAACTTATACGCTGCAAAAAAGACAGGAATGCATAGCCGCTTTCATCAGCAGCTCACACATTCCTGTCTTTCTTTTCGGGCAGAAAACGTATCCGATTATCTCTGTCATTTACTCCTCAATCGCCTCATACGTCTCCCCAATCCGCCTCTCATCCCCCACGATATCAAGCGGCTCCATCGGCCTGCGCACATTCCTATACTCCGCCATAGTAAGATCCTGGGCGCAGTTTCCCGGTGTCAGAGCCATGATATACTCTTTCAGCACCTCGTAGAATTCCGGCGTCAAATACCCCTGTTTTACCACGGTAATCCGGTAATCATATGCGCTCAGTCCGTACGAATTCAGCACGGCTTCCGAGGTGATCGGTCCGCGTTCGGCCAGGATCAGCACGGTCACCGCATCTGTTTTCACGACTGCCGCCGTCGCTTTTCCTCCCTGACGGAATACCTCCACCAGCTCGGCGTCCGTAAGCACCGTTCTCACGCTTCCTGCCGGATCGATCGTGCCGCCCAGGCTTATATCAAACCGGTCCCCCTTCTCCTTTGCGGCGCAGAACGCCACAGCGGGGCCGTCGATAAAATGGGCGACAAGAACTCCTTTAATCCCCTGTTTCAGGATCATATCCAGCATATACGCGTTATCCCCCGCCGCGCCAGCCGTCACATTATCCGCCGAATCCGAGAGAAAGGCCGGATAATGGCCGCACCGGTCCAGCGTGAGAAGCGCCTTAAGCGGCTCCATGGCCGTACCCTGGAACTTAAATTCCGCCCTCCGCTCCCAGATTCTCCTTCCCAGTTCCACAGCGGCCTTCACTCCCGGGCGCTTATCCCCCACTCCCGAGATTACGATAGAGGAGCCGCCCTGCGCGCAGTCCACCCATGGCATTCCGGCGAAATAGGAGGAACACCAGACACCCGGAACGCTCTCTAAATCCGCCACCATGGAGATCACTTCTTTTCCGAATCCGGAGTCCGTCATCATATTTTCTCCCGGCATCATGAAGGGCAGACGGACTAACTCCGTCCAGGGTTCTTTTCCTTCCTCGATCGCCTTTATCAGAAGCTTTGCGGCCCGTATGCTGGTCTCCGCAATGTCGATGTGAGGCGCGGTCCGGTATCCGTAGATGATATTCGACAGCCTTGCGAGAGTATAGGTGTTATTGGCATGAAGGTCCAGCGCCAGGGCGATCGGAACCCTGGGTCCCACCCGTTCCCGCAGCATGCTGATCAGAAACGCGTCCCCGCTCCCGATAAACTCTACCTCCAGCGCCCCATGGGACGGGAAAAGGATGCCGCTCAGCGAACCATCCAGCGGAAGCCGCTCCAGGATCTCCCCCACCATCCTGCGATAGTCCTCCAGCTTTAAAATCCCCCCCGGCCAGGCACTGGCACAGAGCCCGGGAATCACCTCATAACCGGCGTCCTCCAGTTCTTTGACGCCTGGCGTCTGAGACGTCAGTTCCTCCCCCTTCAAATACGTCAAAAAATCTTTTTGCTCTGACATGAGCGGAGAAAAGGAGTTGCTCTCCTGATAAATACCTGCCACGAATATTTTCTTTTTCATCTTACTATTATTCCTTTGCAATTTGTTTCATTTCGTTTATAATTAAATATACTTTTACAGGGAGGGACATCATGGGAAACGATAAAGCTTACAACAAGCCTGTCTATAACGAACTGATCCGGGTTTCCAACTTATACTATTCCAACTGCAGCCTGTCCGACCTTCTGGACTATCTCGCAGGTGTCTCGGGATTTACGTTCATTCTGACCGACGCCGGCTTTCATCCGGCAGCCGCCAGACTGGCCTTTTCGAGTCACAGGAACACCTTCGCCGCGTCTGATCACGCGTTCGGAGAGATTCCTCCTCTGCAGATTTCCCTGCTGTCCCCTGCCTGCGAACCGGAATACGATACGGCCGAATTTTCCGTTTCCGGAGAAACGGTTGTATGTAAGGTACTTCCGCTTCCCAACTACAGCTATTACCTCTGCATCGATAAAAAGATCGAACTGACTGACAGCCGCTTTCTGGCCATTGTGGAAAACGCGCTTCCTTTTCTTGCCCTGACATTAGATAAGGAGACCGCATTTACCGCTGCCGGTTTTTCCAATAATTTTTATGCGCCGTTTCTCCAGGTTCTCCACAGCAGCAGCTCCAAGACTCCGGATGAAATCAGGAACATCTGTAATATTTACAATTTCAATCCGGACTTAAAACGGGTCTGCATGACGCTGCAGCTTCAGGATTCGGAGGATAACGAGGATGAGCTTCGTGAGCTCATCTCCAGACTACGCAATTACCTCACTGCCGACAAGTACTTCCTGGTCTATAACCACAATTTCGCCAGCGTCTTTCTCCTCTATCCGTACAAGGACCAGGATCTGGATATCATTACAAAAAGCTATGTGCTGTCCAACAATCTGTACAAGGAACTGGAATCCCGCTTTTCTCTGAGAATCGGGATCAGCAGCGCGCACTTCGGTGCGGAGACCATCGCCCTCTCCTTTGAAGAGAGTTTCAAATCCATCAAGGTTCAGAAGCAGCTGAACTTATTAAACTGCGCCTCCTCCTATTTCGAGCAGAGCATTTACCACATTCTCAACATCCCGGAGCTAAAGGACTTCCGGAAGCTAAGCCGCGATATTATCTCGCCTCTCATCGAGTACGACGCGAACAACGATACCAACTTTTTTGAGACCCTGCAGCAGTATTTTCACAATTCCTTTAACATCCAGAAGACCGCCAGGGCCCTGTATATTCACCGGAATACCCTGACCTACCGGCTCCAGCACATCAAGGAGCTGCTGAAATTCGATTTTGACTTTGAACACAACACAGATGCGCTCTTCACCCTGTATTTGTGCATCTGTGTCTATCAGCTTGGATATCATAAGGATTTTACCTCGTAGACTTCTAGTGCCAAACGGCACTAACCTTTCACGCCGGAACTCATGCTTCCTTCCACGAAGTAGTTCTGTAAAAAGAAGAACAGGATTATCATAGGCAGGATCGCTATGGCGGAAGCCGCCATCAGGAGCGCCCAGTCCACTCCGTATGTATTGGTAAACTGGCTGAGTCCCAGGGAGATCGTCCATTTCGTGGATTTCGTCAAATAGATCAACGGACCCATGAAATCGGTCCATGACCAGACGAATGAGAAGAGTGCGACAGTGACGATGGCCGGTTTCTCCAACGGCAGCGCGATCCTTGCGTAGACCCACAGTTCACTGGCGCCGTCGATTCTGGCCGCCTCCATGAACTCGTCCGGCAGATTCCGGTAAAACTGGCGCATCAGGAAGATAAAGTAGGCCGTACCCAGGAAATCCGGCAGAACCAGCGGAATATACGTATTGATCCAGCCCAGCTTCGAAAACAGGCTGTATAAAGGAATCATGGTGACGGTGAAGGGAAGCATCATGGTGGCAACCACGAGCATGAACACCTTATCCCGTCCAGGCCATTTTAACTTTCCAAAGGCATAGCCGATCATGGGGGCCGACAGCACATTTCCCAGAACCGCCAGCGAAGTGGTTTTCATCGTATTCAGGATATACTTCAGATACGGAATCGCCTCGAAGGCCTCCCTGTAATTGCTGAATTTTGCCGGCTTCGGAATCCATTTGGGCGGATACGAGAAGATCTGGTCGGAACTTTTTAAGGATGTGCTGATCAGCCAGATAAATGGCACCAGGAAAAATAAGCCCGCCAGACAGAGAGGAATATACTTCAGCCCCGATTTGATACGTCTTTTCATTCTCATTCACCTCCGTAGTAGACCCATTTTTTCGATCCCTTGAACAGGAAAAAGGTAATGATGATCATTACCACCAGCATAATGGTCGCCAGCGCACTGGAATATCCGAATTTCAAATACTTAAAGCCTTCGTTGTAAATGTCCACCGCATAGAATAAAAGCGAATTTTTCACACCGCCCAGCGTACCGTTTCCCTTGGGAGCCGAGGCCGCCACGATATAGGACTGTGTAAAGGTATTAAAGCCCATGATTATGCCGTTTACGACCTGGAAGAAGGTCACATTTGAGAGCATCGGCCACGTTATGTAGCGGAACTTGGAGATCGGGCCGCCGCCGTCTAAGTCGATGGCCTCGTAATAATCTCTGGGAATATCACCAATGCCTGCAAGGTACACGATAATGGTATTTCCAATTCCCCACAGGGTCATCAGGATGATGGCCGGTTTGGACCACTCCGCCGAAGACAGCCACAGCGGCTGCGGCAGATGAAAGAACTTCAGAACCGCATTTACCAGGCCGTACTGAGGGTTGAGCATCCACATCCAGACAAGGGAGCTGGCCACCGGCGGCACGAGAGTCGGAAGATAAAAAAGGGTGCGGAAGATTCCTCGCCCTTTTACGTTCATATTGAGCAAAACCGCCGAAAATACCGACAGCGCGATCTGCAGGGTCACTCCAATCACCACAAAATAGAGGGAGTTATAGACCGCCTTGTAAAATAAGTCGTCATGGAATATTTTCTTATAATTTAACAGGCCGACAAACTTCGGAGCCTTCATCAGGTTGTATTCCGTGAAACTGTAATAGACCGTCGAGACAATCGGATAAATATGGAACAGGATCAACCCAATCACCCATGGCAGCAAAAATACCATGGCCAGACGGATCTGAGGTGCCTGCGAATTATATTTTTTCTTTTTCTTCATCTGTTTTTCACCTCTGATAGAAAACAGGGCCGCTTTTCCACGGACAGCAGCCCTGTACTTCTTATTAAAATTTATCTGGCATTTTTCCATTCATCTGCAAGCGGCTGCAGCTGTTCATACATGCTCTCCACCGCTTCTTCCACCGTCTTGTCGCCGGAATAGACAGCCTGCTCCTCAAGCCCCTGAATGTCGGAGTATTCCGCGCTGAAAGGTACCGCCGGGAAGGCCTTCGCTTTGCCTTCCAGCACACTCTCTATAAACGGTTCCAGCTGAGGCGCCTGTTTTACAAGATCTTCTGATTCCAAAGCAGAGTACGCAGTCGGAAGGTTTCCAATCAGGGAACAGAATTTAACGTAAGCGTCACCGGAGGTAAGATAACGGATTACCTGGAAGGCCGCATCAGAATTCTTGCTGGTAGACGGGATAGAAAGGAGGCTTCCCTGCAGTCTTCCGCAGCCTGCGATCTCTGGCTTTGCCTCGGTAACAGGAACCTGCACCGCTCCCCATTCGAAATCATCCGGCGCGTATAAATTGATGAAATTCTCAAACCACTCACCCTCGATGGAGAATACGATCTTCCCCTGGAATAAAGCGTTGTCATTGGAAGCGTAAGCGCCGAAGCCGCTCTTGAACTTGGTTACTTCCGGAATTCCATATTCGGTATAGAACTGCGCCTTATAATTCAGCGCGTTCTTAAATTCGTCACTGGTACATGTCACCTGGTCACTTTCAAAATCATAGAATTCCGCTCCGAACAGATACGGAATCTCAACTCTGTCGATCCACGGATAATCCGGAACGTATCCCAGCCGTGTGTACTCTCCGTTTGCATCCTTTACCGTAACCTGCTTACACATCTCGGCCATCTCTTCCAGTGTCTTCGGCGGCTCCAGCCCCAGTTCGTCGAGAACCCCCTTATTATAGAAAAGCATGTAGGAATCCATGGTATACGGCAGGCCGTACTGTTCTCCGCCATACGTACCGAGGGCGTATACGGAAGGGTAAATGTCATCGACATTCACATTTTCCGAGGTAATATAGCTGTCCAGTGTGCTTAAGAGACCGGCCTGCGCCCATTTGCTGCACGTGGTGTCTGAAGTATGTACAATATCCGGGCCGTCGCCGCTGGGAATAGCAGTCAGCATCTTCTCCTCGGTCTGAGACGCCAGGACCTCAACCTCAATCTCATCCTGGCTGGCGTTGAAATCATCAATTACCGTCTGAAATGCCTCGGCCTCGCTGCCGCTCCACATATGCCACATGCTGACCACCGTCGCAGAACCGGAATCTTTCTTTTTCTCACCGCTGTCTGAAACCGTAGTCTCGCCGCTGACCGCCGCCTGGCTGTTATCCGTCTTTTCCCCCGACGAACCGCAGCCTGCCAGAGACGCAGCCACCATGGCCGCCATTGTAAGAGTTGCCAAACATTTCTTCCTTCTCATAATCATTCCTCCTTGGTTTTTAAAAATAGCGGACCGTCCCCAATCCAACGGTCCGCCTCTTTGCCGACGTTTCACTGAGATCAAGTATATCGGATTTTTTATTTTATGGCTTCGTTACCATGCACATGGTTTTTTTTATATTTAATGCGTTTTGCACAATTAACGCTCTATATTTTAAATATTCTTCAATTAACAGTCAAAATAAGGAAGCAATCTTCTTGATTTTCAATTTTCACTATACTATAATAACTCAAACCTAAAACAGTGATTAATAAGGAGGTTTTCCTAATGGTAATGAAACAACTTCTCGAAGTTTTTGATATTCTTGACGACAGTGCGGCAAGCGGTGAGCGCATGAAAAATTATCTTCTGTCCGTCAATCCACAAGCAGACATTGAGGTCTTTCCTCTCACCGGACCGAAAGGCAGTACGGATGTGATCCGTATTCTCATTCCTGGTAAGAACGGCAGATCAGCCGGAAAAACAGCCCCCACTCTGGGTGTCATCGGCAGACTTGGAGGTCTGGGCGCACGGCCAGTCATGACAGGCTTTGTTTCCGACGGAGATGGTGCGTGCACGGTTCTTACTGTTGCTGCCAAGCTGCTGGATATGCAGAAAAAAGGAGATATCCTGGAAGGCGATGTCATCGTCGCCACCCATATCTGCCCCGACGCTCCCACAGAACAGCACGATCCCGTTCCATTTATGGGTTCTCCAGTACAGATGCATCAAAACAACGAAACGGAAGTTCTTCCCGCTATGGATGCCATCCTGTCTGTTGACACAACAAAGGGAAACCGGATTATCAATCACAGAGGGTTTGCCATCTCAAATACCGTAAAATCCGGTTACATATTGAGTGTATCAGACGATCTTTTAGACATCATGCAGACGACCACCGGACAGCTTCCGCACATATTCCCCCTGGCAACTCAGGATATCACGCCATACGGCAATGATTTATACCATATCAACAGCATCCTTCAGCCGGCCACAGCAACAGATGCTCCCGTAGTCGGAGTCGCCATCACAACGGAAACCATGGTAGCCGGCTGTGCCACCGGCGCCAGTCATCCTGCCGATTTAGAGGAAACAGCCCGATTCGTCCTGGAGACTGCAAAATATTACGGCTGCCGCAAGTGCAGTTTTTACTGCGAAGATCAGTTCCGCCGTCTCACAGAATTATACGGCGATATGAAACACTTACAGACCCTGGGAAACGCTTCCCGCTAGGAAAGGACTGCCTATGACAGAATACAGAAAAGCCCGCCGCGGCGAATTGCCGCAGATTATCGAATTCATCAACATGGTTTTCAGCCTCTCCGGAACACCTCACGATTTTGCCTCCCTGATCCCTAAGTTATATGGAAACGGGAAAACTACCGAACCATACCATTTTCTGGCTCTCGAGGAAGGGAAAATCAAGGCGGTCGTCTGTTCCCTGCCCGTAACGCTCCGTTCTGACAGCCATTCCCTTACATGCGCCACCATTGGCAGCGTGGCGGTCCATCCCGACAGCCGCGGGAAAGGCTACATGAAACACCTGATGAACGACGCCATTTGCGACATGAAAGAAAACCACATGGAGCTCAGCTGTCTCACCGGTTTGAGACAGCGTTACCGCTACTTCGGTTATGAACCGTGCGGCAGTATTATAACTTATAGGTTCAGCCGTGATAATTTCCGTCACTGCAAAAACACTTATCTTCATTACGATTTAAGCCTGCGTGAAATAACCGGAGTGTACGATCAGGCATGGGAGGATATCCACCGCCTGCATAAAACCTTACCATACCGCACGGATCGCTTATCTGCTGATTTCAGAGACATCTCAGGCAGCTGGCATCATAAAACCTATGCGGTTCTTCATGGCGGCGCCTTCGCCGGCTGTTTAACGGCAGAACGAAACACAGTCTCCGAGCTGCTCCTGGACGACGAGTCCATGGTCTTATCCTGCCTGGAGACGTATTTCCAGGAAATTTCAGCCCAAGAACTTTTGCTGGAAGTATATCCCCACGAAACCGGGCGTATGGAGACACTGTCCCCATTTTGTGAGAGATGGCAGATGAGACAGGATGACAATTACCGGATACTGGACTTTGAAACCGTGCTGTCATTCTTTCTGTCTCTGAAAGCGGCTTCGGAACCGCTCATGGATGGGAGTACCCTCCTGTCGGTCAAAAACAACGGCAATTACCAGCTGACTGTGGCCGGCGGAGTTCCCTCCGTCTCCCGCACCAGTGAGAAATCCCCCTGGCCGCTATCCGAGACAGAAGCCATACGCTTCCTGTTCTCTCCTGATTATCAGGAAATCCGGGCCCGGCTGAACAGAGACAGCCGGATCAACTGGTTTCCACTCCCTCTGTCCATGTGTTGTCTGGATAAATGTTAGTAAATTCCCGCTCCCGAATGCTATAGTAAAAGCAGGCGCTATTCAATTTAAGTAAAATTTTTACTGTTTTCGTAGAACAGCGGAAACTCATGGATTTTTTCCTGCCTTTGCGCTATAATTTGGTTATAATACCGGTATTATACCGCCATCGGCAGGAAGGAGGATATGCGATTTCCGCTTTTGCGGTTTTTGTATGCAAACTATGGATGATAACTGTAATTCAGCCCTTGAACATAGCGGTTCCATGACATCAGCGCAGATTAATGAATTGATGCTGGAACTGAAAAAAGCCCAGAAGGAACTGGATATGCTGTCTGAAACTGTGCTTGGAGGAACCGCCCGGCTGTCTGTCGACGACGATTTCCGCATCATCACCGCCACGGACGGCTACTATCGAATGATTGGATATACAGAGGAGGAAAGCCAGTCTCCCCCCTTCTGCGCAAAAGGTATGTATCTGGTGGTGCCTCAGGACCGTCCGATCGTCACAAAGGCGCTTCAAAAGCTTCTTGTAACGAATGAGCCAACCACGGTCACCTATCGGATACAGAAAAAAGATAAGTCGATTGCCTGGAATACGGCCTACTGCGCACGGGTGGATGTGACAGGCGGAGAACGGACGGTTAATGTCTTTTTCATTGATATCACAGATAAACGCCAGACGGAAACTACGCTGGAAAGTCTGATCAATACTATCCCGGGCAGCCTGATCCGCCTGCAGCTGGGTAAAAAGGCTACGATGCTCTATGTAAACAAACAATTCTATCGTCAGACAGGCTATGAGCCTGAGCACCTTTCTACCGGGAACCAGCTTTCTCAATTATTCCGCATCGTTTACCCTGCTGACCGCCAGATGGTGAAAGCACAATTTTTCGACTATGTGAATTCCGGGTCAGACAACTGTGTCATGGAATACAGAATCCGTACCAGACAGGGAGAGGTCAGATGGATGCACGCCAGAGCCTTCCGCTTCCGGTCTGACACAGAGACCGGTCAGATCATTCAGCTTTTTATTTCTGATATCACGGAGGAGAAGCTTCAGAGGGAAGAGACCGCACTCAATGAAGAACGCTACCGTATTATCTCCGAGCAGACTCGGGATACGGTATTTGACTGGGATATTCTTAAAGACAGGATTCATTTTTCCCCTGTCTATGAAAAGATGTTCGGATTTCTTCCGCCGCCTGATATTTCCATAAAAAATCTGACCGAGTACGATATTGTATACGAAGATGACAAGCAAAATGTTGAGGATATGATCTCTGCCATACTGAGCGGCGCTCCCTACGCGGAGACAGAATACAGGGCAAAACGCGCAGACGGCACCTATCTGTGGTGCAGGAACCGGGTAACCACTATCTTTGACAGCAAGAAAAGGCCCATTCACGCCATCGGTCTGCTGAGTGATATCGATGACTACAAACAGAAGACCGCGCTCCTGCAGGAAAAGGCCATGCGCGATTCCCTTACCAGCCTGCTGAACCGGATGGCACTGCAGCGGCAGGTGGAACGCAGGCTTAAAAAGCATCCAGACCGGCTTCACGCATTTCTGTTGTTTGATATCGACCATTTTAAGGAGATCAACGATACTCAGGGACACAGCACAGGAGATACCGTGTTAAAAAATGTCTCCACTCTGCTCTCCCGGCATTTCCGGAACACGGATATCATCGGCCGCATGGGCGGTGACGAATTTGCCGTCTTTTTAACCGACCTCCCCTCCCCTTCCACGGCCCGTCGGAAGGCCAGGGAATTAAAACAAAAGACCGCTCAGTTCTTCGAGTCAGCCCCTCTGTCCAGACCACTTACGATCAGTATCGGAATTTCGCTCTATCCCTATTGCGGAAGGGACTTCCAGACACTGTATCAGAGTGCCGACGAGGCGCTTTATCAGGTTAAGAGAAACGGCGGGAACGGTTACTTTATGAATCCGGCCCAACGTCCCCACCGGGATAGAGGCAGGGAGAAGGGCGACAAAACTGATAACCGCTTTTGAAGGGGCTGTAAAATCACCAATTGAATGATTTTACAGCCCCTTCCGTCTATCTTACCATAATTTCCAATATCTTCGCATCGGTCACAATCATTCCCTGTGATGCAATCTCACAGACGCTCTCAATCGTATTTTCTACGGTGTCCTTTACGATCCCGTCTCCCGGCTGGAATTCCTCCGCCTCCATCGACAGGCAGTGCGCCATAATCGCCGCATCCACGGCAGTTGCAATCTTGGCCGCGCACGATGGCTTGGCACCGTCACAGATCATTCCTGATACGTTGGCTAATGTATTTGTGATTGTAGCACAGATCTGCTCATACGATCCCCCTGAAAGATATGTAATACCGGCGCCTGCGCCGCATGCCGCGCTGACCGCTCCGCAGTATGCCGACAATCTTCCGATTCCGGTCTTCTGGTGAATCGCAATCAGATTGCTGAAGACCAGTGCACGCACAAGCTTTTCATGGCTGACGCCCATCTCTTTTGCGTATTCAATCACCGGGACCGACACGGTAATGCCCTGATTTCCACTTCCCGAATTGATCACAACCGGATAAAGACAGCCGCTCATTCTCGCATCGCTTCCGGCGGCCGCCATGGCGCGTGCTCTGACCTGAATGTCATTGCCATAGTATTTCACAAGATTGGCGCCAACGGAAACGCCGTACTCATTTTTCATGCCCTCCTGCGCAATTCTTTCGTTATATTCAATCTGGCGGTCGATCAGCTCCTGTATATCCTCCATCTGAACTTCATCCGCAAATGCCAGAATATCAAGGACATTCAGGCAGCTCCTGTTCGTCAGGGATTCGTCAAAGCTGCCGGACTGATACGGTTTTTCGTACAAAGCAAGACCGTCTTTCTCGATTCTCACCAGATTGGTATGCTGATGTATCAATTCCACCTTTGCTTCATGGCCATCACGCGTCCCGGTAATTCTCACATGCAGGTTCGCTGGAGAATTCATAACCCTGACTTCACAGAAATCGCGGTCTTCAAGCAGTTTTTTCGTTAATTCAATCGCCGCTTCTGTTACTCCGGTCAATACTTCCAGTTTTAATTCCGGATTACCTCCAGCCGCCCCCAGCACCGCCGCGGCCTCAATCCCTTTTAATCCGCCGGAATTAGGAACTACGGCGCCTTTCACGTTCTTAATAATGTTTCCGCTGCTCTCCACCACCAGATGATCCGGCATACCGCCAAGGCATCCGGCCGTCAAAGCTGCCGCATAGGCGATACAGGTCGGTTCCGTGCAGCCAAGGGCCGGAACCAGTTCCTCCTCCAGCACGGCAATATACTGCTTGTAAAAATTCTTGTCTGTCTTCATACTTCTCCATCTCATTTTTATCCGGATAGGCTTATTTCTACGGCCCGAGAATCTCATTCCACAGGCATTCAATATCTTTTACCAATAGTTTCTCCGCCAGTTTTCCATCCTGATGACGGATAGCTTCCATAATTTGTACGTGGCCATTGGCATCTGTCGGATTACCTGTCTCCCAGGACTTATTAAAGTACTGACTTGCCCCTCTGGAACAGAATTTTAACGCATCATTTAACGATTTATACATAAACTGGTTGGAACAACACTCACACAGCATCAGATGGAACTCCATATTCGTTGACCAATGGGTCGTAATATCACGCTTCTGCGCCAAAGCTCCCGCATGCTTTGCATGAGCATTTAACTTATCAATCTGTTCCCTTGTAATGATCTTCATCGTCTTTCTAAGCGCACCTGTCTCCAGGACGATTCTGTATTCGATTATTGCATTGATCTCAGAAGGTGTAATTACAGGAAGCTGATATCCGTATCTTGGAATATTCTTTAAAATCCCCTCACCGCATAACTGAACCAAAGCCTCTCTCACCGGTGTCTTGCTGACACCATACTTTTCTACTAACGTCCTCTCATTCAAAATTGAATTAGCCGGGTACACTCCCTGAATAATATCATTCAGGATTCCCTCATAAACAAGTTCTTTGATTGACTGATTTTTTGCTCCATCCATACCCTTGTTTCCTCTCTGTTGTCCTTTTCCTGCAGGCAGTCCTGCCTCTCGGAATTTCTGTACTAAATATACCACAATAGCAGGAATAATAACAAGTTTATATAATGGCAAATTCCTTTGAGGCCTTCGTGAAATTTTCAAAACCAGTCTCTGTTATAACTCCCATATCTTCAATTCTAATTCCAAAATCATGTTCCAGATAGATCCCCGGCTCCACGGTCATCACCACATTCGGACAGATCATCTCCTGACAGATTTCATTAAATCTTGGGTTTTCATGGCCCTCCAGGCCTATGCTGTGACCTAATCCGTGTTCAAAGCAGCCCTGATATCCGTTTTCGTTAATATAATCTCTGGCTATGCGGTCAATATCGCAGCCTCTGACTCCCGGACGGATACTGATCAATGCTTTCTCCTGGGCCCTTCGCACAATTTCATAGACTTCTTTTTGACGGTCCGTAGCGCTCTCTACCGCAAATGTCCTGGTACAATCAGAATGATAGCCTCCGATTACCGCCCCAAAATCGATCATGATCAAATCACCGGATTCCACCACCTTATCGCCGGTCCCGCCATGCGGCAGTGAGGTTTTGCTTCCGGAAGATGATATATAGCCGATATCGAAATTTTCCGATCCCTGCCGGATCATGAAGCTTCCCAGTTCAATCCGTATTTCAGACTCTTTCATGCCCTTTTTTACGCGTGTTAAAATATACTCATATGCACGGTCGGTGATTTCCTGAGCCGTCCTCAGACAGGATAATTCGTATTCATCTTTTCGTTTCCGATTTTCCTTAATAATGGAATCCATGCAGTACGTATCGTCGAGGCAAATCCCCTTCAAAACCTCTTTTAAATACAGATACCTTTGATGGGATATATTTTTTTCGCAGCAGACAGAGGACAGCTTCCGGTCTTTTATGATCTGTCTCATATCTTCTTCGATATTTTTACACAGCCGTACCTCGCAGTCCCGGACTGATAATAACGCCATCTCATAATAGCGGAAATCCACCAACAGTACTGCTTCCTCCTGAGTGATCAGCATACTGCCTTCCCAAATATCTGTATAAACCAGATACTCCCGGTTTCTCCGGTTCTCGATCAGAGCGGCCTCTATCCCTTTTTCTCTCATCTGTTTCTGAAGCACTTCAATTCGATTTATTTTTCCCATAGCTTTTTCTCCATTTTTATCTGACAGTCCGTTCTCCGGCTTTCTGCTACCCCTTTACAGCTCCTGCAAAACTGCCACCCTTTTGGAATCGTTCCAGAATAATGTATAAAATTATGATAGGAATAATGATGAGCGTCGTTCCAGCCAGGATTACCGGCCACGGGGTGGATAGCCCTTCACTGATCGGAAGCAGCGATATCGTAACAATCAATGTGTATTTGGCCTGTTTCCGCAGATAGAGCAGCGGCCAGAAGAAATCGTTCCATCTGGAAATTAATGTGACCGCTCCCCACGAAGCCAGCGCCGGTTTAATGATGGGTACCACCACCTTCATAAAGATCCCAAAATCATTACAGCCATCAATCTTGGCCGCCTCTACCAGTTCGTCCGGCACATCTGAGATATACTGATTCATATAAAAGATTCCGATTGCGGTGGCTATTCTTGGCACAATCAGGGACCATAAGCTGTTTACCAGATTTAATTTTCTCATTATAATAAACAGGGGAACCGCGCCGACTTCCACCGGAACCAGCATTGTCGCAATAATAAAATAGAATAAGAATTTTCTTCCTGGAAAACGATACTTCGAAAATGCAAAACCGGCCAGGGCACAGAAAAACAGTGAGGTTAAGGTTCCTGCCACCGTAGTGAACACACTGTTAAACGTATTCTGAGCGATCGGGATCAGCTCAAACAGCCTTTTAAAGTTGGACAAGGTCGGATGCTCGATCCACAGAGAATGAAATCCTGTCATGCTTTCCGATGTGCTCTTAAATGAGATCAGACACATCCATAAGATCGGAAACAGGCAGAAAGCTGTGATAACGATCAAAATCGCGTGAACCATGAAGGACTGCCATTTTTTCTTACCTGTATTTTTCATGATACGGTCTCTCTGCCTCCTTTTCTGACGATGAACTGCACCAGTGAAATGATGGTCAGCAATACAATCAATATAACACCGATTGCCGACGCATAGCCCATGTTAAATACATTAAATCCCGATTCATACATGTACTGGAACAGCGATGTATTGGACGTTCCCGGACCTGGAAGAATATAAGGTTCATTAAATATTTTCCACATGTCTACGGTCAGCGTAATGGAACAGAACAACAGGATATTGCTTATGGAAGGCAGCGTAATATAGACAAATTTCTGATAGGTATTGGCCCCGTCCACAGTGGCAGCTTCATAGTAATCCGGCGATATATTCAGCAGACCCGATAATACAATCATGGTATACCATGGGGTATTTCTCCAGACAATCAGGAGGATTACCGGTATTTTCGAATACGTTGTACTGGCCAGCCAGGGAATTTTCTTTCCCAATACCTCGTTGACTAAACCGACATTCTCATCGAACAGCATTCTGAAGATTAACCCCATCGCTACGGCTGCGCAGATATTAGGCAGGAAAGTGGCCGTCTTAAAGAACGCCTTTCCCTTTAGCAGCTGACTGTTCAGCAGGGAGGCTATCAGAATCGCAAGAAATAAGATAAGCACAAGTCCGGTGAGCCAATACACTACCGTATTCCATAGAGCTTCCCAGAACATGCCGTCGATCAGCATCTTTCTGAAATTATCCAGCCCCACAAATTCCGGTACTCCGATTCCTCTCCATTTCGTAAGGCTTATGTAAAAAGTCCATACCGTGGGAATTAACTGAAATATTAAAAACAGAATAAAAAATGGGAGTATAAACAAATAAGGTGCTTTATATTTTTTTATTGTCTTAATCATCTTCTCACCTATAAAGATATGACAGCAGAAATAGCCGTCTGCCGTCATATCTCCCTCTGCTGCAATAGAAGTTATTTTACAATCTCAGCTTTTCCAATCTTAGCCTTCAGATTTTTATCCATATTGGCAATTGCCTCTTCCATCGTCTGGTCTCCAGCTACATATTTTTCAATTTCGGCGGAAATGATCTCGTCTCCCTCCGCATCCTGCGGCGTAACAACCATATTATCTGCACCATTTTTAAGAGTCAGTGCCTCCCATTCACGGAAAGACTGTCCTCCATAATAATCAGAAGGTTCCTTCCAGAAATCGTCCTCTAAAAGTTCTAAGGAGATCGGGTTCGTATACGGCGCATTCTGCTCTTCCATCGATTTTACCCATGCTTCCTTCGATTCCTTATCAAAAGTGAAATCTTTCCACATCTGTTCTACCAGTTCCTTATAAACGCCGTCTTTTCCCTTTTCAAGCACGCATAAATAACTGGAAACAGGGGCGCCTGCCCTGCCTGCACTGTCAAATACCGGTGCCGACATAATTCTCCACTGTCCTGCTACGGCCTGACAGTTCTGCCTCATAAACTCGTCCCAGTAGGCGCCAATATCAAAGGTAGCAATCTTCTGGCTGTTGACCGCATCGTACAACGCGGGATCATACATCTCCACACGCATCAGGAGGCCCTCCGAATACATGGTATCTAATGCCCCCAGAGCTGTCTTTGTCCCTTCATCGCTGCCTATAATGACATTTCCGTCATCATCCCAGACCTTCGCATTCGCCTGCGGCATGAGTCCGCGCCTTCCCCAGCACTTCCAGGTCATATTATTAGAGCCTATCCAGGATAAGTAAACCTCACCGCTGCTTTTTTCTTTCAGCTGTCTCCCCGCCTCAATATAGCCATCCATCGTAGACATCTGTTCCGGATCTACGCCGTACTTGTCGAAAATCTCTTTGTTATACATCAGCAGCTGCGGCCTCACGGAATCCGGGAGTCCGTACATCCTGCCGCTTACCATGCCGTCTGTAACAGCGCCGTCAACCATTTTCTCTACGAACGGCTCCAGGAAATCGGTCTCATCAACCAGTAATCCGGCCTGCACCAAATCCATCAGATTCAGCCTGTCTAAGAATACTGCATCAGGCAGGTCCTCCACCGCCCCCGCCAGGGAAGTCATCGTAATTTTTTCTCTGGCATCCGCGTTGCTCTCCACCTGCACGAACTCTACAGAAACTTCCGGTGCAATATCCCTGTGATTATCGAGCCACGTCTCAAAATACTGCTGCCTGTACTGAGGATTGCCGTTCATGTAAAAGGTTACAGTTCCTTTCGGAAATACTGTAGCTTCTGCTGTCTTCTCTGTCTCCTCCTTCTCTGCCGTTTTGCTCTCAGCTGCCTTCGTATCCTGGACCGCTGCCGTAGTCGGCTGACTGCTTTCTTTTGCTCCGCATCCCGCCAGTAATGATGCTGCCATGGAAACCATTAATAAAGTTGCTGCGCCTCTTCTTCTCATAACATTCTTCTCCTTTTAAATGCTTCTTACTGCGTCTACAATTATCTTAATCCTTTCATATGGAATCTCTGTTGGAAGGGTACAGTCAGCCCCCATGATGAAACCCTTTTTTCCAAAATCCATAACAACTTTTTTTGCTGCCTCTGCGAGCTGCTCTCCGGTACCATCTACCATGACACCACTTCGATTCGCCAGTCCCCCCATGACAGCGGCGTTCGGAAATAACTGTCTCCCCTCTTCAAGAGAAAATCCCGTTTCATAAACTCCCCAGTTCACGACATCGGCTAAATCGCCATACGTCGCATACCGGTTCATATTCAGATTGTTTTTACACATATGCAGAAATGTGTACCCATCCGCTTCTTTCACTGCACGTAAAATCTGCTTGTCATACGGTTCTATACACTCTGCAAACTCGCCGTCCGTAAAGTAATGCTTCTCTCCGCCTAAAGCCGCATAATAGACACCGTCAAGTCCCATCTCGATGTACTTCTGGGACAACTGGCACATGCCGTCGGTTATTCGCTTAAATGCCTCGATTACTGGTTTCTTATTTTCCCTGATGTGAGTGCAGAACAGTTCTCTGACAGCCTCGTATCCGTATCTCGCTTCAATTGGGTGGATTGCCGAAGCGCAGATCCCGTGAATGGTGCCTAATTTGAAAGCACTGGGATCACACTTTTGAAGAATCTCATCTGCCAGGCGAATCTGATCCTGCATAAAGGTGTCTTTTAAGGAATACGACGGAATCTTATTCCAGTCCTCCGGAACCCGTATCTCTCCGATATCCGGAACGAGATTCTCGTTCATAATCTTCAGAATATCCGTATCAGTCCTTTCAAAAAACTCCAGATGTGACTTTACAGCCTCCTTTCCAAATGCGCGTTCTGCAGGAAAATGCAGAGAAAAGCCAGTCGGAACATAATCGGCCTCACCCCCCTGAATTGCAGTGATTACCCGCTCCCTCTTTGTCATTACCTACCTCCATACTCTTTTTAATATTATTTCTATTACTATCACTGATAATACCACAGGACTTATCAACAGTCAATACATTTTTAGCTAATTTGTATATAATTCATCATTTTACTTTTCCTTTTTATTCATTTATTACATATCAAGCAGAAAGGTCCTGCTTTTCAACGCAAAATAAAACAGAGTGAACATACCAGGGCAGCCTTGCCCTCCCAGTATGTTCACTCTGTTTTTGCTGCTATATTTCAAACACAATCCGATACGTCCCGGACCCGGCTTCCGCCTCCATAAATCCATCCCCAGGCCTAAAGCACAATCCGTCGTCTTCCACCACGCGCTGTGCACGGTCAAGACGTATGGCCGCTCCGGTGTTGGCCGGGATATCTGCCAATAAGGAGATCCTGTTTCCCTCCATCTCCCAGCGCACGCGGATCGTGCCGTAGATGGTCTCATGCCTGGCATCGGTATAGCTTAAGCCTCCGCCCATGCGCGGCCAGATCACCGCATGTTTAAAGCCCGCCCCTGTGAAAGCGGCCTCATCTGTCTCTATTCCAGCCATAACGCGGTACATCCACTCGCCGATGGCTCCGTAAGCATAGTGATTAAAGGAATTCATTCCCGGGCTCCACATGGTTCCGTCCGGCTTGATCCCATCCCAGTGCTCCCAGATGGTGGTCGCCCCCATCTTCACCTGATACAGCCACGAAGGGTAATCTTCCTTTAAGAGCAGGTCGTAAGCCTCCTTTAAGCATCCATTCCGGCTTAAGGCGTGGCAGAAATACGGCGTTCCGATAAAACCGGTTACGAGATGGCCGTCTTCTTTATCCAAAAGGCGTTTTAACCCGTTTACGGTCTGTTCGGTCCTGCCTTCCGGCACCAGTCCGAAGTAAAGTGCCACGATATGGGCGGTCTGCGTCTGAGCCTTTAAGCTGCCGTTCCCGTCAAAAAAGGTATCCTGGAACTTCTTCACGATATGCCCATATAATTCCTCATACTCCGCCGCTTCATCCTTCTTCAGAATTCCGGCGATTCTGGCAAATAATCCTGTGGAATAGGCGAAATAGGCCGTGGAGGTCAGGTCCGTAGGCGTAGCCCCGAAGAAGCTTCCCTCCTCGGCATCCAGCGCCACCCAGTCGCCCAGCTGAAGCTTGTAATTCCAGATGTAATCCTCGGAGTGTTCCCTCATGAATTCGATCCATTTCCTCATACTGTCGTACTGCCGCTCCAGGATCGCCGTATCTCCGTACATCAGATACATGGTCCATGGAACGATGACGGCCGCGTCCGCCCATGCGGAAGCGGAGTGAGGTCCCTGCTTCAAAAGCCAGTTGCCTTCCGCGTGCTCCTCCTCGATGTTGGGAACCACATGGGGAACTCCGCCTTCCGGCGTCTGATCCGCTTTTAAATCCCAAAGCCATTTCTTATAAAAGGTATAGGTATTCATCAGATAACACGCCGTGCGGCAGAAAATCTGAGCGTCTCCCGTCCACCCCAGCCGCTCGTCGCGCTGCGGGCAGTCCGTCGGCACATCTAGGAAATTGCCCTTCAGACCCCAGAGATAGTTGTGATGAAGCTGGTTTAACAGCGGATTGGAGCAGGTGATCTCTCCAGCCGGCTCCATCTCGGAGTGAAGCGTCTCTGCCGTAAATGCTTTCGCCTCCGGCGTTCCCGGATACGAGACCACCAGGGCGTACCGAAATCCCATATAGGTAAAATGCGGGTGGTACGTAATCTCGCCGTCCCTCCCAAAGATATACTTCATGGTGGTTCTGGCCTTCCGCAGGTTATCCAGATAGACATTGCCTTCTGTGTCCAGAATCTCGAAGCAGCGCAGCTCTATGACATCGCCCTTCTTCCCGCTTGCCGTCACGCGGATTCTTCCGGCCATATTCTGTCCAAAATCGATGACGGTCTCCCCTTTGGGTGTGACGAACACTTCTTTCGCAGGAATCCGGTCAATCACCCGGACTCTTGCGCCGCCCTGCGCGTGCAGGACCGAGGTGTCAAACGGGACAGTTTCCACGGCATGCCAGCCGCCGGAGGTATGATCTGCGGCAGTCCTGTCAGCCCCGCACCAACCCGGAAGCTCCAGAGAGGCGTCATACGTTTCCCCGTGGTATATTTCAGAAAATACCACCGGGGCATCCGCCCCCTCCCAACTGTCTCCGGTACAGACGGTCTCTTCCCGTCCGTCTTCATATCTCAAAACCAGCTGCATGGCAAATGCGGTCTGGTCTCCATAGTTATTGCGTGATTTCGTGAGGCCCATAACGCCTTTGTACCATCCCGCCCCCACCATGGCGCCTGCGGTGTTGACGCCTTCTCTTAAGCATCTGGTGACATCGTACGTCTGGTACAGCAGGTGGCGGCGGTAGGATGTCCATCCGGGCGTCATCTCATCCTCTCCCACCTTTTCTCCATTCAGATAGAAATGGTACAGACCCAGCGCCGTGGTAAACGCATACGCCTCTTTTAAACCGCTGCCGACAGAAAAGCTTCCTCTCACCAGGGTTCCCTTCGACTCTTCCCGGCAGGCGGGCACGGATTCGGCCGATACGAAGGGCGCCTTCCACTCCCCGCTGCTTAACAGGGCTGTCACAAAGCTTCCCTCACACCAGGCGCTCTCCTCACATTCCGCCAAAGCGGCGGGGAGGACATCTCCTGCTCCTGCCCATACCCGGACACGGACACCATACTTCACAGCGGATTTCAGTTCCACGTGAGGCGGGCGGATGTGGGCGGATTCACGGCTCTCTGTCACTCCGCTGTCGTAGACAGGTGTATCAAAGTCACTGTTTTCTGCAATCTGCAGCTGGTAAGCCGTCTGCACGACACCGCGTTTATCCGACTTCAGCTCCCAGTTAAACTGGGGCATCTCTTCGACACCGGCCGGGTCTTTTTCGTAATCCATTAAGATTCTTACGATCTCTAACATGATGATTCTCCTTTGCTTCCTTAGACACGCTATGATCTTCTTAGGGCTTCAGCACCATTTCCACGGCCGCCTTCCATCCCTTCAGCTTTTCGTTCCGCTCCGCGGGATTCATTGCAGGCGCGTACAGGATGCTTGGAAGCCTTCCATACAGGGATTCATCGTAAATCCCGGCGCCAAGGCCGGCCGCATAGGCCGCTCCAAGGCCGGAAAGCTCCTCCACCCCAGGCACTTTGATTCTGCTATCCAGTATATCACTCTGGAACTGCATCAGGAAGCTGTTTTTTGTTGGACCTCCATCGACCCGAAGCTCCACCTCATCGATTCCGGCCGCTTCCTTCATCAGCGCCACAATGTCCGCGATCTGGTAAGCAATGCTGCATAAACCGGCCTTCACCATTTCGGCGCGTCCGGTGGTCCTGGTCATGCCGACAAAGGCCGCAGACACGTCGCTGCGCCAGTACGGTGCCCCAAGACCGGAGAACGCCGGAACGAGGTACGTGCGGTCTGCCGGATTGGCCGTTTCGGCCAGTTCCTCCGATTCCGCCGCATTCTGCAGAAGGCCCACCTGATCTTTCATCCAGGTGATGACGGCGCCCGTATAGTTAATATTGCCTTCCAGCACGTACTGGACACGGCCGCCCGTCTTCCAGGCCAGGGAGGTGACAATTCCCAGATCTGAGAAGATCGGCTGCTCTCCGATGTTCATCATGATGGAGGAACCAGTGCCGTACGTGGTTTTCATCATGCCGCGGGTGAGACAGCCCTGGCCGAACAGCGCGCCGTGGGAATCGCCCATCACGCCGTGGATCGGCACCTCGGCAGGCAGGATTCCCTCAAAATCGGTCATTCCGAAATATCCATCGGAATCGGTCACTTCCGGCAGGCAGGCGATAGGAATTCCAAATATCCCGCACAGCGTCTCATCCCATTTTAAATCACGGATATTGAAGAGCTGGGTTCTGGAAGCGTTGGAATAGTCGGTGCGGAATTCCTTCCCTTTTGTCAGACGGTATACCAGGTAGCTGTCCATGGTGCCGCAGCAAAGCTCCCCGCGGGCGGCCAGACCGGCAGCCCCTTCCACGTGTTCCATAATCCAGGCCAGTTTTGCCGCGGAGAAGTACGGGGAGAGCTTAAGGCCGGTTCTCTGTCTCACGTCTTCGGCCGTACTAAGATCGGCTTTTTGCCTCACAGCCCCTGCCGCACTAAGATCGTCTCTTTCCCTTGGATCCCCGGCTGTGCCAGGGCACGCTTCCAATCGGCTTCCCTCAATCCGCCTGCATATCTCCTCTCCCCTGGCGCATTGCCAGACAATAGCGTTATAGACGGGTTTCCCGGTATTCCGGTTCCACGCCATGGCAGTTTCCCTCTGATTGCTGATTCCCACGCAGGCCACGGCTTCGCGGTCCACGCCGCTCTTCTTCAGCAGTTCTTCCACCACCAGAAGCGTATTCCGGTAGATTTCTTCCGGATCGTGTTCCACCCAGCCGCGTTCATCGACCAGCTGAGCGTGGCTCCTGTCCGTCCGGTGAAGCAGGTTTCCTTTTTCATCGAACAGTATCGCCTTCGTTCCCTGGGTGCTCTGGTCTATTCCTATGATAAATTTCTGTTTCATAAACTGCACATGGAGACTCTTGCCTTTAGACATGAGAGGAATTGTGCCCCTCCTGACTCTTTCGCAAGCTCCTTCTCCTTTTTAATTTTAGTTTTTCAAACATTTGTTTGCTTTTTACTTCCAATTATAGTAAAATGTACTCAGTTCATAATCTATTATGAGGTATAAAATCTATGAAATCTATTACCATTACTGCTAAAGTCAAACTCTACCCTACATCAGAACAGATGATTATTTTGAATAAGACACTATCCGTTATCCGGGATGTGCTGAACTTTGTCTCCGCATTCGTTTTTGGACAGGAAGGCATCCGCTATCTCGAATTAGAGCATGCATTATACTACCCGGTCAGGCAGCAGTTTGGACTCCGCTCTCAGATGACACAGAGTGTATTTAAGACCGTCCTTGCAAAATATAAATCCATGAAAAGTAATGGACACCCCTTTTCGAAAGTATCTTTTCGAAACTTCGAGTATGATCTGGTCTGGAACCGGGATTACTCCATATCAGGTCAGTCCGTTAGTTTAAATACCCTTTCCGGCAGGTTACATATCCCATTTGAATTAAAAGGGATGGAACACTGGTTTCTTGCCGGAGGACGCTTTGGCACTGCTAAACTGATCCGTAAAAACAGGAAATATTATCTGCATATACCGGTTACTCTGGAAGCAGGGAACAGGAATATCTTAAACCATATTGTTGGGATTGATCTGGGTGTGAACCATTTGGCAGTTTCCTTTGATGATGAAGGGAACACCAGGTTCTTTTCCGGCCGCGCGGTCAAGGAAAAGCGCGCGAAAGCCCTTGCCCTGCGGAAGCGCCTGCAGGCATGTGGAACAAAATCAGCAAAGCGTAAGCTGAAAAAGCTCCGTGAGAAAGAAAACCGTTACGTAACCGCGGTAAATCACGCGGTTACGAAGGCACTTATCTCACAGTATGGGGCCGGAACGCTTTTTATTATAGAGGATTTAACCGGGATACGCACTGCCACGGAACACGTCCGTTTAAAATCCCGGTACGTAATGGTCTCCTGGGCATTCTATCAGTTCCGGGAGATGCTGGAATACAAAGCTGCGCTGTCGCAGTCAGAAGTCCTTGCGGCAGACCCGAAGTACACCAGCCAGAGTTGTCCGGTCTGTGGTAATACGACAAAGGCTAACCGTAACAGAAAGAGGCATGAATTCTGCTGTACTGTATGCGGTTACCGAAGTAATGATGACCGTACCGGAGCCATAAACATCTACCGTAAAGGATGGAATACTCTGTTCGCAGAGGCCTGTCAGGCATAACCGAAGCAGGCGGGCTGCCGTCAATCAGCCTATTGTAGCCAACGTTTGAGGTAGGAGACATGAATAGCATGTCGTACTACGTGTAGTTGAGTTACAAGCCCGTGCCTGGGCCTGCCCCGCTTCATCGGGCATTAGACATGGGTAATTGATACCAACAGCTCCATCGCCTTTTTCGCAATTCCTTCTGCGTTCAGGCCGTAATAGTCAAATACTTCCTTCGAGGTTCCCGTAATCACCGGGGCATCCGGCAGCGCGAGGATATCCATTTTTCTCGGACAGTTTTTGGCCAGCACCTGGCTGACCATAGCGCCCAGGCCGCCGAACGGCGCATGCTCTTCCACTGTAATTACCGCCTTCACGCCCTCCGCCGCGGCGATCACCGCTTTTTCATCAAGGGGTTTTAAGCAGTACATGTCGAGAACCGCGGCGGATATTCCTCTTTCCTTTAACAGTTCCGCCGCCTGTATGGCGGGCCGGACCATCTCCCCGCACGCAATGATCGCCAGATCGGTTCCCTCGCTGATCACAGTTGCGCGGTCCATCTCAAATGGAACACGGTCTTCCCCGTATATATCTTCCACCGGATTTCTTCCCACACGGATATAGGCCGGCTTCTCATCCGATACCAGAGACTCCATCAGTTTTCTCGTCTGATGGCGGTCGCTGGGCACATAGACTCTCATATTCGGGATCGCACACATGGCCGCAAAATCCTGGGCCGAATGGTGGCTCATTCCCAATGCTCCGTAGCTGATTCCTCCGCTGATTCCGATCAGCTTCACATTGGTGTTGGAGTAGGCCACATCCACCTTGGCCTGTTCATAGCTCCTGGTGCTTAAGAAGCAGGCCGGAGACGCGGCATACGGCTTTTTCCCCGCCTTGGCCATGCCTGCGGAAATACTGACTAAATCCTGCTCTGCAATTCCGGTCTCAACAAATTGTTCCGGATAGCCTTCCGTAAATGGCGTCATGGAGGCGCTTCCCCTGGAATCACTGCACAGCACGACAATGTCACGGTCGGTCTTCGCATGCTCCATCAGCACGTCACAGATTACCTGTCGGTTTGGTATTTTATTCATAGCACTAAGCCTCCTTGTTATGCGCGCTGAGCGACCGTAACTCCCGCTCGCTCAACTCTTTTACAGCCGCCTGATACTGTTTGGCATCCGGCACCTTGTGATGCCACCCGGCACTGTTTTCCATGAAAGAGACGCCGCATCCCTTCGTAGTATTGGCAATCACTACGGTAGGGCATCCCTTTGTCTCCCTCGCTGCTTCAAATGCAGCCAGAAGAGCGTCGATCTCATTGCCTGCCACACTTAAGACGTTCCAGCCAAATGCCGCGAAACGGGCCGCAAGATCGTCGTGGTGCATGACCTCCTCTGTGGAACCGGATATCTGAAGCCGGTTTCTGTCGACCACGGCGCACAAGTTATCCAGACGGTACTGGGAAGCTGCCATGACGCCTTCCCAGACGGAACCTTCCGCCAGCTCTCCGTCTCCCATAACCGTGTAGACGCGGCTCGGACGGCCGTCCATCTGACACGCTTTTGCGATGCCCACGCACACAGGCAGGCCGTGTCCCAGGGAACCGGAATTCATCTCGATGCCCGGCAGCTTGTTGTTGGGATGACCGATATACTTTGAACCGAATGTGGAAAAATTCCGGATGACGTCATCAATATCCAGAAATCCCTTCGCCGCCAGAACCGAATAGTAGGCCTCCACGGAATGGCCCTTGCTCATCACGAAGTAATCCCGGTCAGGATCATCCTGGTTTTCCGGGCTGATGTTCATTTCCTTCAGGTACAGGCTTACCAAGATTTCCATGACGCTGAAATCTCCGCCGATATGGCCGGTTTTTGCCCTGTATACCATGTCCAGTACATTTTTGCGAAGCGCGTAGGACAGCGCCTTTAGATTTTCATTCATTCCATATACCTCCTTACCTGCCGGACGGACTGTAGATCGCCGCTTTTACCTCTTCCTCGATGGGATCATATAAATCCGGGGTAACTCCTATGTATTTGCATGCCTCATATAATACCGGCACTACGTCTTTGTGGATTCCCACACAGTGATGGATATACGGGCCGCAGACCAGCTTGTTCTCGAGGCGCTTTAAATCCTCTACCTCCACCCACACATACGTGCCTTTCGTGTATGGTCCCTCGATTCCCCTGGCATTCCCAAGAAGCAGGGAATACTCTCCGTTGTCGCCGTCGAAGCGGCACAGGGTCATCTCACCGTGCTTCGCTTCGGCCTCCACTGCCCCCGGATAGTCGAAGGCCAGAGGGTAGCCGATGGTTGGCTTTTCCTTCGCCACGGAGATCGGCCACGGGCCGCAGTGCTGAAGCAGCTCCCCGTTTTCGTTGTCCGGATGGCGCACCGTCCAGTCCGCAAAGAAGGTTCTCGCCTCGTCCATCCCCGCCGCTTCCGCCATCACCGCGGTGATCGCTCCATGTATATCAGTCTCACAGACAACGGGAATTCCTTCTTCATTTAATAAGGAATTGGCCGCGCAGGGCATGATTCCGATCTCGCTCTGAAGTGCGTTCCAGCACTGGATTGCGACCGCGTTGCAGCCGTACTTTTCGGTCAGACGTTTCATCGCTACCTTGAGGGCGGCGACATTTTCCAGTTCCCCATCCTTGATCTTGACGCACATGCCGGTTCTGCAGTAGTCCATCACGGCCCGCACCTCCACGCCCTCCTCCTTCGCCCGCTTCATCTCGGCAGTCAGCTCCGGAATCGGAATCGGGGATAACTGAATCTGAAACTTCTCCAGCAGTTCTCCTTCGTTGCACATGGTGGACCAGAAATCAAAGGGTCTCGGCCCGATTTGAAGAATTCTCGTATGGCGGAATACCTTCACCACGTTGCAGACCGCCAGGAAGTTACGAATTCCGCCCTCAAATTCCGGATCCTCCAGACGGCAGTTTGTTAAATAGGTAAAGGGCACTCTGAATCTGCGCAGGACTTTTCCGGTGGCAAATAAACCGCACTGGCTGTCCCTTAAACGGATTCCATTCTCATCCGGCCTCTCATCCCTTGGTCCCCATAAGAGAACCGGAACATTCAAACGCTTTGCAAGCCTTGCACAGACGTATTCTGTTCCGAAATTACAGTGAGGAAGAAACAGTCCGTCAACACCTGCCTCCTCAAAACGTTTCACAATGGCGTCGAGATCGCCGTCATCGTATAGCAGTCCCTCTTCATTGATCCCGTCGAGACCGACAAACTCTACCCCCAGCTCTTCCAGACGTTTTTTCGTTAACCCGGCAAACTTTAACGCATCCGGAGCGCTGAATATGCTTCTTCGTGTAGGCGCAAACCCCAGTTTCAGTGATAACATACGTTTCCTCCTTTTAAATCGCAATTGAATTATATTAAATTCTATCTTTATTATTAACTTAATTATATTAAATCTTATTTGAAATGTCAATTGAATTTAACTTAATTTTCTTTAAATTATATAGGAACAATCTATTGACGAATTTAACTAATTCCTGTATGATTAAGTAAACAGTACTTTTTTATTTTTAAGCTGTATTTATGCGTTTGATATTTGTGTCAGAGGAGGGCCAAGTATGTCAATTTCAGCGAAGGAGCTGGCTCAGAAGTTAAATATATCGGCAGCCACGGTTTCCATGGTATTAAACCGCAAACCTGGCATCAGTGAAAAGACCAGAAACCTGGTCCTGGATGCCGCCAGGGAATACGGTTACGATTTTTCAAAAAAATGGGATACCGCCGAGGAAAAAGGCAGTATCCTGTATGTCATTTACAAAAAGCACGGAACCGTCGTCGCAGATACGCCGTTCTTCTCCCAGCTGACAGAGGGAATCGAACAGGCCTGCAAGGGAAAGGGATTCGAACTTCAGATTACTTATTTTTACGAAAATAAAGATATCGGCGCGCAGATTCAGGAGCTCTCGGAGAAGAACTGCCAGGGAATCCTCCTGCTGGGCACGGAGATGGATGTGGAGTACTTCCAGCCATTTACCAGGCTGAAGGTACCTATGGTGGTGCTGGATACGTACTTTGAAGAGCTGGACTGTGATTCCGTCCTGATCAACAATGTGCAGGGTGCATACCTGGCCACCAACTACTTAATCGACAAGGGCCTGGGAGAGATCGGCTACCTGCGTTCCTCCTATCCCATCGGCAACTTTGAGGAGCGGGCGGATGGTTATTACAAGGCGCTGCGCCACCACGACCTCCCCACCAGCCACCCCTACGTCCACAGGCTGACGCCTTCCATGGAGGGCGCTTACACGGACATGTCGGAGATTCTCCGCGAAAAACCGCCGGTTGCCCCGGCCTACTTTGCCGACAACGATCTAATCGCCGCCGGTGCCATGCGGGCCTTTAAGGAGTTCGGCTACAAGATCCCGGAAGACATCTCCATCGTCGGCTTTGACGATACCCCGATCTGTGATTTCCTCGAACCGCCGCTCACGACCATGGAGGTCCCAAAGAAACGCCTCGGTGAACTGGCCGTTTTAAGACTCCTGCAGAAGATCGCGGGGGAGACGAAGGTGATGATTAAGACGGAGGTTTCGGTGAAGCTGCATGAGAGGAAGAGTGTGAAGGGTTAAATAAACGTTTAATTATTTAGTGAATACAGGTTTTTAAAACAGGCAGCTGCTCTCAGGAAGGATTCCCCGGAGCAGCTGCCTGTTACTTTTTTATGTTGTTTTCTGTACCATGGTTTGTTATAATAATATTGCCATTGCTGACACTTGAAGGTCTGATCGCTGCTCTTAGTCTCTTACTGACAGCTTTTGGACTTGGCTCTGCCATAGAAGGCAATCATAATCACAAAATAACCGCCCTGTCCTGAGAAAACAAGCGGTCATTTTTGATTAGGCTATTTTCATGGGGCCAACCGTACAATCGGCAGCGCTTCTTTAATATTATATATTATTATAATAGTATCTTTAAACATATAATGTCAATCCCAATTCACTATAATGAAAGCAATGCCGGTTACAGCGTTGCAGTTCACAGCCCCGTCGTCCTCTGCTTCCCGGTCTGCCCCGCCTGGCTTATGCGTGGTTTCCAGTGACTTTGAAGGGGATTAGCAATTCTTAACGCGCAGGATTTTTCGTTCAGGGGAAATTCCCACCTGTCTGAGCGCAGCGAGTTTGGGAATTTACCCTGGTTTTTAGAAAAATTCTGCACGTTTAGAAGTGCTTATCCCCGAAACTTGAACTGGAAACCACGCATAAGCCAGACGGGGCAGACCGGGACGCAGAGGACGACGGGGCTGTGAACTGCAACGTTGCAGCACAGCGATAAATCCTGCAATCCAATGCCAAAGGAGGCCCCTATGCCAATCAACCACCAGACCACCATCACCCTTAACGGAGTACCGCAGTACGTATCAATCCGGGCGGAAAGAGACCGTCTGCCCCTTCTCCTCTATCTTCACGGCGGCCCCGGAGACGCCGCGCTGCCGCTGGTTCTAAAATACAACGGCGAGCTGGAAAAGCATTTCACCGTCGTCGTATGGGAGCAGCGCGGGGCAGGTAAATCCTATTACGATTTCGGGGACAGCGTGGTCACCATTGCCACCTTTCTCGAGGATCTCCATGCGCTGGTGACACTCTTAACCGAACGTTACCGCCAGGAAAAGCTCTATCTCGTCGGACATTCCTGGGGAAGCGTCCTGGGGCTTACCTATACGGAGAAGCATCCGGAGAAGGTACGCGCCTATGTCGGATGCGGCCAGGTGGTAAACATGAAAAAAGCCAGCCGCACGGGCTGCGAGTTCGCTGCCGCGCACGCCAGTAAGAAGGCTCTTGCACGTCTGAAAAAAGCGGACTGCACTTACACCGGTGAAAACTGGCTGGACGATCTGCTTTTCGTGACAAAACAGGTTGTAAAACACGGAGGCTCTCTCTATGGCAGGACAAATTATAATCCCCTGGTGACACCGTTCCTGTTTTCCAGGTATTATTCGATTCCTGATTTAATACGGCGCCAGAAGGGCAGTCTGCAGGCAATCAAACGGCTGTGGCCTGAGCTTATGGAGGTTAATTTCGAAGGCCGGACCGAGTTTGGGGCGCCTGTCATATTCGTGGAGGGGCGTCATGATGTCCACGTCTCATCCGCGCTGGCAAAAGAATACTATGACACCATACAGACGGAAAAACAGTTTCACTGGTTTGAGCGCTCATGCCACTTTCCGCAGTGGAGCGAACACGAAAAATTCCATACACTCATGGTGGATTTACTCCACTGATTTTTGGGTACTTTGCATGTGTTGTCATTGACCTTCCCGGGATTTCATATACTGTAACACTTATGCAATCCCGGAAAGGCAGCGTGGCCCCATGACTCATACCCTTTTTCCCCTCACCTCTTCCCAGCGCATGCTCCAGCAGGCCCTTGAAGAATTCGGCACAGCCCAGATTTTAACCATCGGAGTGTGCGTTTCCTTACATGCTCCCGTAGACTTTTCCCTGTTAGAAAAATGCCTGAAAGAAGAAGTCCGGCGTCTTGATTGCCTGCGGGTCCAGTTCACGCCGCCGCACAGAGACGGTGGAATCCGGCAGTATATTGTTCCGGAGACTTCCCCTGACATTACATATGAAAACTTAAAGGATAAAAGCGCCACGGAAATTAAGGCTCTGATGAATCACTGGAGCACTCTTGGCTTTGACGAAGCAGATTCCCCCCTCCTGCGTTTTGTCATGGTATCCCTTCCGGGCGGCTGGAACGGCCTTTACCTCTGTATCGATCACCGCATCATGGATTCCTGCGGATTAATTTTCATGATGAATGATACGTTCCAGCTGTACTGCCACTATCTTTACGGATCACCGCCCCCAGACAGCCCGGCGTGTTATGAAGAGGTTCTGCGGTCAGATTTACGCAGGGAACAGGATCCGCAGCGCAGGGAAAGAGACAGCGCCTTCTGGAGGCAGCTGCTGTCTGCAGGCGAGCCCATCTACACAGATATCGGCGGTTCCCGGAAACTGATGAAGAGCCGGATCAGCCACGGCCTTCCCGGCCTGCGCGCTGCCGACCGGATCATACAGCCCATGGATGGCGATATGGAGAAGTTCACTCTGCCGAAAAAGGAGGCTGCCCGGCTGGAAGCATACTGCCGGAAACATTCCGTGTCCATGGCTAATCTGCTGCTCATGGCCATGCGCACTGCGCTGTCCTTTGCCAATGACGGAGAACCGGACATCAGCCTCCGCAATTACGTATCCCGCCGCTCTTCCAGGCAGAGCCGTACCTGCGGCGGCTGCCGGATTCACTGCTATCCCTGCAGGACCGTGGTTTTGCCGGAAGCCACTTTTCTGGACGGTATACGGCAAATAAAGGCTTATCAAAACGGCATATACCGCCACGCCGACTTCGATCCTGAACAGGTAAATGCGCTGTTTGCCAATACCTTCGGAATGCCGCCGCTTACCACCTATGAAGGAGCCGCATTGACGTGTCAGCCCCTTCCTCTCTCCTCTCCCAACCCATTTTTAAAACACATCCCGCTGAACATCGAGTGGTTCTCAAGCAGGGCGGATATTCAGAAGCTTTACTTAACGGTGATGCAGGCGCCTCAGAACCGCGGTTTGGATTTTTATTTCAAATATCAGACGGCAGAGCTGGATCGGGCAGATATCACTCGTTTTTACGAGGTGCTTTCTAAGATCCTTACACTTGGAACGCAACAAGAGACGCTTCATACCGGAGAATTGATGGAACTGCTGGCACGCCTCTGATTTCTCTTTCAGGGTTCACTCTGCTCTTTGGGTAATTTGGTATCTTCAAAATAACAAAAGGAGCTTTCAAGCCGCTGCCATGGCAGACTTGAAAGCTCCTATCTTATTTTATGACAGATTCACTTCTTTCCGCAGCATCAATTCAACTGCTGAATCCTTCCGGATGCTTGGCATGAAACAGTGCCAGCTTCGCAAAGAAGTCATCCAGGATCAGCCTGCTGTCGATGGAATGGTAAATCCGGATCGGTCTGTTCAATTTCGTATGAACATAGGCCATATCTTCCGTCACCAGCGGCGCTTCGACCCAGTCAAACTCAAATCTGTGCTCATATAAGAGCAGGCCAACGGCCGGGCTGTCCCCGACGACCCACGTCTCCCCGGTGCGGAAGGCGCTGTTTCTCGGCCCCTCCTCCTGCGCGTGTTCGTCCAGCTGCTGCAGAAGGTACTCTCCGATTTCCCCGTACGGAGCTACCTTATATTCCAGTTCTGCCAGTGACAGCGGCATCATCTCATAAACGTTCTTCGGAACCTGCCAGATCTCCATTTTACTCTGGAACACCACATTGGCCGCATTAATGTCATTACCCAGGTTAAACTCCGGGCCGCCAGCCGGATACCTTCCGCCGCCGATCCAGATAGCCGTCATCCGGGAAGCAATCTTCGGCTCCATGAGAAGAGCGCTCGCCAGGTCCGTAAGCGGGCCTAAGAAGATTGCGAACAGCGGACGGTCGTCGTCCTTCATGGCTTCTCTGACAATCAGCTCCGCCCCTTCACTCACAACCGGAGTCGTCTTGTCGGGAATTGCATGAGGCGCGCCGTGGAAAATCATGTTTTCCTTTGGGAAATGCATCTTGTCGAAGATAACCTCCAGCTCTTTAAAGCTCCGCTCCATGGAATCCTCATGTCTCGTTCCATAATGAGCCGCAATCATGCCTGCATTTTCAAATTTCGGGCTTAGCAGCGCCTGGACGATCGCAAACTGGTCGTCCGCCTCGTTCTTAGCATCGGTATTCACGATCAGCCTTACAATCTTTTCTTCCGGTACGTGAAACTTATAATCTGTATATCTCATTCGCGTTCCCTCTCATCATTTTTTATAGTTAAACTATCCCTTTACCGCGCCATTCGTAAGTCCTGACACAAAGTATTTCTGGAAATACCCGAATACCAGCATCAGGGGAAGGGTGACCATGCAGATTCCCGCGGTGTACTGTCCCCATTCAACGCCCATCTCCGTCTTGAAATTCAGAAGACCGACGGGAAGTGTCTTAATCAGCGCGTTGGAGGCCGTCGTAATGTTGGCCCACATCAGTTCGCCCCAGTTTCCGATAAAGGTGAATACGATGATGGTCGCAATCGCCGGCTTCACCAGCGGAAGCATAATATGGAAAAACGCCTCGAATTCCGTACAGCCGTCGATTCGCCCGCTCTCGATCAGTTCCTCGGGTATGGTCTCAAAGTACTGTTTAATGATATACATGGAAAATGGAATCTGCCATGCAATATAAGGCAGAATCAGACTGATTCTTCCACCCGTCAGATGCATCTTGCTCATCATTGAATAGAGGGAGATATAGATCGCAATGCCGGGGATAAAGTTGAATACCATAAATGCATCCATGATCAGGTTTGCCTTCGGTATGTATAACTTCGCCAGCGCATATCCGCCAAGCAGTGAAACAATCGTGGTAACCGCTACGGAAACTCCGGTGACCACTACACTGTTTCCAAAATAGGTACCCAGTTTTCCCACACTCCACGCCTTGGCGTAGTTCATGATCTCCACGTTCTGCGGAAGGCCGAACAGGTTTACGAAGAACTCTTTATTTGATTTAAATGATGTAAAAAACATGAATAAAATCGGGTAGGCAACCACGACCGTATAAATGCCCAGAACAGTATAGGCAAGCACCTTCATCCATTTATTCATGCCGAACATTCTATCGCTCATAGTTACCTCCTCTTACCAGCTTCTTGACCACAACCATGCCGATTAAAACAATGACAACAAAAATCATACTCATGGCGGAACCATAACCGTAATTGTTAAATGAGAACGAGTTTTGAAGAATCCATAACGGCATAACGGTCGTTGACTTGGCCGGTCCGCCATTGGTGAGTGCTACTACGGTATCGTAAATCTTAAGACCGCTCATGACTGCAAATATTGTGGAAAGCTGGACAAACGCCATGATAAGCGGCAGAATAATCTTCTTAAAGATCTGGAAATCCGTCGCCCCATCCAGTCTTGCAGACTCGATTAAGGAGTTGTCGATTCCCTGCATGCCTGCGAAACAGAGTACCATGGTAAGTCCCACCTGCTTCCAGGCCGATACAAACAGAATACAGTTGAGCGCCGTCCCCTTGTTGGTCAGCCACGCATGCTGTAAATTCTCCAGGCCGAGAGTACCCAGGATATTATTTAAAATACCGATCTCCGGCTCATAGACGAACGCAAAGATAAGAGCCGTGATGACAGCCGGAATCATGCTGGGCGAAAAGAGGATGGTCCGGAAGAAGCCGCCCCATTTTTTCCCTACATAAAGAAGCAGCCATGCCATAAGAACACCTATGATCACGCTGAAAAACGCCGATGCCACACCGAGATAAACGCTGTTCCTGATGGCCAGGAGGAACGTTTTATCGCGGAACGCGGAAAAATAATTCTTCAAACCAAGAAACGTTCTCGGTCCAAAACCGCTCCACTCCTGAAATGACAGAATGAAACTGTCAAAAAACGGGATGACGGCAAATATAAGATAGATCACAATAGCAGGCGTCAGGAATGCAAAGCCTGCAACCATATATTTTTTCTCGATATTGCTCATTTTTCTCTTTGATTTCTGCATACTCTATACCTCAATGTAAGGAAAAAGGGAGCGCTGTCAGCACTCCCTTATCAGCGCGTATTTACTGCTTTCCTTATTCGCCTTTCACGGTTGCCTGCTTTAAATCTTCCAGCTGCTCCAGTGTGTCTTCTACACTGGTTCCTGTGCAGACCATGCCGACCATATCATTCTGAAGGAAGGAATTGATCTCGGAAGAAAGTCCCTGCATCTGCTTGTACCCGACTACATTGTCGCCTACCGTGGTAGCAAGAAGATCTTTTAAGATTTCGCTGTCCACCTTGTCCTGCATGGAAATGGTAGCTGGCAGTCTTCCGCTCTTAATGATCTCTTCGATGCCTGCGTCGCTGGTATAGTACTTCATGAAACGGACCGCTTCCTCCGGATGCTTTGCATTGGCTGGAATGAACAGTGCGTTTGTCACAGTATTGAGTGCGTACTTACCGCCTTCTGCTACATATGGGAAAGGAAGGATTCCAACTTCAAATTCGCTGTTCTTTGTGTATTCGCCTGCGTTGGAGCCTGCGTCAAACATCATGGCTACCTTGCCCTGATACCAGGCTGCCTGTGTCTGGTCCTTGGTGGAGGTTAAAGCGCCCTCGCCCGGATACCAGTAGCCTGCATCATAAACGGATTTCCAGTTCTCGAGACATTTCTTCAAGCCTTCACACTGGGTAAAGTCGCCTTTGCCTGCCACGTATTCTTCCAGCGTTCCGTCATTGGCCATATACTGGTATGCGAACTGAAGCAGCTGATGGTTCTGGCCGTTCCAGTTGCCTACACCGTATACGCCGTTGTCCTTGAACACTTTACATGCTTCTACAAATTCGTCCCATGTCTTTGGAATCTCTACATTATACTGAGTAAATAAATCCTTGTTATAGAAAATGGTCTCGATAACCGGCTGATAGCTTACGGCGTAGTACTTACCGTCAACCATGCCTGCGTCTATGTATGCCGGAACAAATGTATCTTTCCACTCATTGTTGTTTTCTGTTAAGTATGGAGTTATGTCGTATGCCATGTTGTCATCTGTAAATGCATTGATCTGGCTGCCCCAGAAGAAGCTTACGTCGACCGGATCACCGGAAGCGATACCTGTCTTGATGATCTGCTCCGCGTTATCGAAGTCTACCGGTACGATCTCAACCTTGATATCCGGGTTCTCTGTCTGGAAGCCCGCCACGATGTTCTGGTTGTACTCAGAATCGGATCCGTAGAAACGAATGGTGGTTACCTCTCCGCTCTTAGCCGCCTCTGTGGCAGTGTCTCCTGCTGCTTTAGTATCTCCTGCTGCAGTGGTATCTCCCGCCGTAGTCGCTGCGCTTTCCTTTGTCTCCGTTCCTGAATTAGAACTGCCACACCCCGTTACCATGATCCCCGCTGCCAGGGCAACTGTAAGAACTGCTGTTAATTTCCTTTTCACGATTCTCCTCCTTGTTAAACACTATTGAATTTTTATTTAATTAACAATTAAATTATATTTAAAATATACACTAAGAATTAAGTTTTGTCAATATGATTTTACTAAATTTTACAATCTTTCTGGTGTTTTTCTCGCTGTACTCTCCCTTTTACCCTGCGGGCTGCCGGATACATTTTAATTGCTTCATGAAAAGCACTGAATTTTTGTTTAATTATTTTAATTATGCAATTGAAGTGCCCTCTTTTCCCGCCGTCTGAACTGTTACAGTTTAATACATAGTGCACAGGTATGGATGAGGTAATACTTTCCAACTTTGATTTATAAGGTATTGGTAATTTCCTTTTCCACACAGAAACGGCGGAGAGGATTTCTTCTCCTCTCCGCCGCTCACCGTCTGCTCATGAGAACTTATATTTCACTTCGCATCCATAAGAAACCTTATTGCAGATGTTCACCACCCGGTCCATGACCGCGCTGAACTCCGCGGAATCCGCGTCGATGTCCATCTCTCTTAAGTCCTCAGAAATGTCCACCTTCTTTACCCCGTCCATTTTTCCGATCTCGCCGACAATTCGCTGTGCCTTCGAGGGGTCTGACAGGGAATACACATGATAGCGCCTGCTCATACCTTTTCCTCACTTTCACCAGTTGTTATTAACAAGTATTGGCAGAAGAGGGAAATTTTAAACACGGGCCAAAGTATTGAATATTTCATCCATTTTGGGCTGCAATGTTCAATGACACTTGAGCATCTGATTGATGCCTTTCTGATCTCGGAAAGCAAGCGGTATGATGTCAGGGCAAATCTTGCTTTGACTCTCCCCGCCGGACTTTCATAACGTTTTTCTGTTAAACACCATAACGGACAGGATCAGCAGCACCGCCGACAAAATTACGGTAAGAATCCCAGGAAGTATAAACTGGGAAGCTGCCGCTTCTCCGGTGAGCAGATCTACATTTTTCAAGACAAGAAAAGATGGGCTGACGCCTTCCAGCAGCGGCGTCATGCTCAAAAGTCCCATCACGACGGTGAACACCAGCAGAAACAGTATGGCGGTGAAGGCCTGACGGAACATCACACAGCCCAGCATAAGAATACATAAGTACAGCAGCGCGGTGAGCCACACCACAAAGGCTGACAGCAGAAGGTGGTTAAAGCCCTCGCCCGGCCACAGATATGCGGTATATGCCCAGGCAACAGCAAAACTGAGCCAGTAGCTCACCGTCATAATCACCGCGGAGGAAATAAATTTTGAAAGCACAACCGCCCTTCGGGACAGACCCTTCGTGAACATGATCGTCAGCGTGCCCTTTGCGTATTCTCCGGACAGGCTGCTGCTGAACAGAATGATCATCAGGCTCAGGCCGAGAGATGACACATTTTTATAGAACTGCATCCACGCGTCCGCCGCGCCTGGTTCCGTCATCGTTATCTCCATATTTACTGCAAATGTTTCAATGAGAAGAGGAGTAAATTTCGCCAGCAAAGGACTCGATACTCCAAAGAAAAAGAACAGGGCTAACATCAGAAACAGACGGTAGGTGCGGACATTTTCCACCAGTTCTTTTCTCGTAAACGCGGCCATTCCACTCATTTCACCACCTCCAGGAATAAATTTTCAAGTGTCGGCTCCATAAGCTCCATTTTGAGCGGACAAATCTCCGTCTCTGCCAGTGCCGCAATAACGCGATGCTGAATCCGGTCCATGTCCGTTCCATGCAGAATCATTTCCCTTTCTTTCATCTCCGTGTGTTCCAGCAGGGGAACGATCTGCTCATTGGCCGCAAATGTATGGATATCATCACTGCCGGAAAACTCCAGCAGCAGGCTGTCCCGCCCATGCAGCGCCCTGATCTCGGGAAGCGTTCCGCTGACTGCAATGCCGCCCCTGTGCAATACGGCGACACGGTCACAGATCCGCTCGACATCCGACAGGATATGCGTCGAGAAAATTACCGTCGTGGTGCCTTTTATCTTCATCAGAATATCCAGTATCTCCTTCCGCCCTACGGGATCGAGGGCACTTGTCGGCTCGTCACAGATCAGCAGGTGCGGCTGTGACAGCAGCGCCTGCGCGATACCGAGACGCTGTTTCATACCGCGTGAATAACCGCCGATCCGTTTCTTCACGCCCTCCAGTCCCACAAGGTTCAGGAGTTCATGGCTCCTGTTTTTCGTCTCTTCCTTTGGAAGCCCCGAAATCTCGCCGCAGAGCGCCAGGTATTCGACGGCGTTCATGTACGGGTAAAACTCCGGGACATCCGGCAGATAGCCGATATGGCGGTTGGCCGCTGTCCCTCCATACTTCACCGGCTCCCCGCAGACGGTAATATTCCCGCTGTCGGCTTTCAAAAGGCCCAATACCATTTTCATGGTCGTCGTCTTTCCCGCCCCATTTTGGCCGATAAATCCAAATACGGCCCCTTCCGGCACGGAAAGCTCCAGACGATCGATCACCTTCTGTCCTCCGAAGCTTTTAGACAGATCCTCTATCGTAAGAATATTCATTCTTCCTCCCCTCTTCCCAGGACGAAATACGCGATTGGTCCGATCACCTGAATGAAAAGCACGATCAAAGCCCACATGATTTTATTTCCAAACCGGTAATGCGGATGGCGTAACACATGAATGAGCGCCGTGACTGCGAGGATCACCTCGGCTATGATAAGCGGGATAAATAGCGGTAAGTTAGCCATAAGTACATCCATTCTAAATCCTCCATTGTTCTATATCATCATGATACTATCATCACTTTTGTAATATTATCATATTGATAACAATAAGTCAATAGAACGGCTCTTCCAATAATTTCCGCATCTCTGCTGTCAGCATGATGCGGTGTTTCCGGAAAGAGCCGTCTCTGATTTACTCATTATATGTCTCAGGTGGCGTCACAATAAGGCCGATGGTTCTCAGCTTTCTGCCCGGAGCCGGCGGGTTATGATGCAGCGGCTCGATGATTCGCGCGAATTCTCCGACCGCAGCTTCCAGTTCTTCATTGGTCGCATAGACAGGAGCCATGGTAAAGGCTGGATGGTCTTTCATGATATCGATATCCGGACGTTTGCAGTACTCCTGAAACTGCTTGACGAGTCCCAGCATGTAGTTCATAAAGAGCAGCATAAACGCCTCCCCTGAATTGGAGCTTACGATATCCTCTATCCCTTCACCTAAGGGGACAGCCAGGGCGTAGGTCTTCTCCACAGTTCCCCTGATCGGATTCTCTCCCACGATTTTTAAGATCCCTTCGTCTGTCATCCGCTTCAAATAGCGATACAGCGTTGCCTGCGGAATATCGCTGTACAGCTCCGACAAACGCTTTGCGGTCGTCTGACCGGAAGCGTATATCTCCAGCAGCAGCTTACATTTAATCGGATTGGCGAAGCAATCCATTATTTTCTGATCCATTCTGCACCTCCTCGCATTGCTTACAAGAATATTATCACTGTGATAATAAAAAGTCAATGCTGCATAGTATCCAACTAAAATTTCTACAGTTCACATACCATAAGGTACTCCTCCGCATGTTCAGCCACAATCTGAAACCCAAGACGGAGATACAGAGCCGCTGCATAGTTGGCCTTCTGTACAGAGAGGGAGACACGGCTGACCCCGCTCTCTTTTAAATGTTTAAGCATGGCCTTCATCAGCCGGGTTCCTATGCCGAGCCCACGGTACGGCCCATAGAGGGATATCGCAAGTGACGGCGTGCTGTCATCGAAATGGCCGTAGTCATTCATGATCCGCACCCATACGGCCCCCACAAGTTTTCCGTCCGCCTCTGCCGCCAGCGCCTGATCCGCCGTCTGACTTCCAAAATCCGCAGTGTAGACCTGCAGCTCCGGCGTCTGAAGGATCGATCTTGCAGGCGGCGTCATGCCTTCCGGCACAAATATCGCCTCATATAAAAAATCTTCCAGCAATGGATATTCCGATTGTTTCATTTTCCGTATTATATACTCCATATTTGACCTCACCTGCCTGCGTCTTCCGCCTGTCCATCAGTAGAAATACTTCGTTCTTGCAAAATTTACAGTACAGTATTCCTCATAACACCGGGGCACTCGACAATCTGATATTCATGTTCCGGCACCGTGTCATGCTCCTTCAGGGACAGATCAAATCCAAGAATCTGCAGCAGCTGATCATAAAATGCCTCCGCCCGTTTGATATCCCCAACGGTTACATGGATGTGGTCAATTTTCGGTTTCATTTTTCACCTCTCCAGTTGTATTTACTTAAATTCTACACGCTGCTTTCCGCCAGATCCGCCAACTTGAAATGACTGACCAGTTCCTTTAAGAGCTGCGCCTGGGAAGCCAGTTCTTCGCTTGCGGCGGCGCACTCTTCCGCCGTGGCGGAATTCGTCTGAACCACCTCGGAGATCAGATTGATATTCTCCGTGACCTGCCGGTTCGCGTCAAACTGTTTTGATGACGCGTCCGTTATATGGAAAAGCAGCTCCGACACGTTGTCAATCCCGCTTACCACCTCCGACAGCGCATTGTCCGTCTCATTTGCGATCTTCCGGCCGTTTTCTACAGCCTGAAGGGAACTCTGAATCAGGGCCGCAGTGCTCTTAGAAGCGGCGGACGACTGGTTTGCCAGACTCCGCACCTCATTTGCCACCACGGAAAAACCTTTGCCGCGGTCTCCTGCACGCGCGGCTTCCACCGCCGCGTTCAATGCCAGGATGTTGGTCTGAAAGGAAAAATCCTCAATCGTCTTAACGATCTTCCTGATTTCGTCGGATTTGCCGCTGATCTCCGCCATGGCCTTCACCATCTCCTGCATGGAGCGGCTGCTTTCGGTTGCATTTTCTTTGACCATCTGCGCTTTTTCACTGGCCTCCCGTGCGTCCCTGGAATTCCGGTATGCCTGATCCGATATCTCGCTCATCATGCCGGTCAGTTCCTCTACGGAAGCGGCCTGCTCCGTGGTTCCCTGCGCCAGATTCTGTGAACCGGAGGATACCTGTTCCGAACCGGCCGCCACGTTGTCTGCCGACCGGCTGATCTGAAGCAGGAGCTTACTTAATCCGCGGTTAATCTTTTTCATGGAGCGCATCAGCTGCTCAAATTCTCCGATATAATACTCATCTCTTTCGCTGTGCACACTGAAATTCCCCTCCGCCATCTCATTCAGAATATAGGTTTCATTCTGAATGACATCTGTCAGAGTCTTCACCATGCTGCGGATATCTCCGGCGAGGCTTCCCAGTTCATCCCTGGAATCATATGCAACGCGGACCGCCGAAAACTCTCCTTTGGCCATGGCGCGCGCCGCCTGCTCCAGTTCTGTGACCGGCTGAGTGATCCCTCGCGTTATGTAAACGCCAAATACAACGCATACCGCTACGCTGATGCCCCCCAGGATGACCACGGTAAATACAGCCATCGCCTGCTTCTCCCTCAGCCCCGATACCAGATTCACGCCTTTACTCTTCCCACTCTCAATCAGGCTGTTCAGTTCCACCTGTGCCTCCTGAATCGCGAGAATATTATTATGCTCCATATAATCCGCCGCCTCGGCCTTCTGATTCTCCAAAGCAAGCGTAAGAACGTGTTCCCTCATGGGCGCCAGCTTTGCCAGTGCTGCATCCAGCCGGTCGATGATCTGCTGATCGCCCATGTAATGCGCTTTCACAACAGGAAGCTGTTCCTGTATGGTTGCAGCGGAATTCCTGGCATCTGTGATCGCTTCTTTTACAATTTCGGAATCCGTATTTGATATCGAACGGTAAACAGACTTCTGCATCCGTTCAAAGTTTGAATTTATAACACTTGCACTGTCATTTACAGTAAACGGCCCGTCATAGAAAGTCTCTATCTGCCCGCCCAGTCTGATGAAATCGACAATACTCACCACACAGCTCATTATAAGCAGGGTAAGTATGATCGCATATGAGATCGTCAACTTCTTTGATACCTTTAAATCCTTCAATGCCCCCATCCTCCATATCATCATTCCTAACTCTCTCCCGCTCCCGACAGATACTGTTCCAGCAGCTTCTCCAGCGCATTCACATCGATCGGTTTGGAAAAATGATCATTCATGCCTGCGCGAAGCGCTTCCTGTCGGTCGTCCTCGAATGCATTGGCCGTCATGGCCACAATGGGAATCTGTTTTGCGTCCTGCCGCTCCAGATTCCGTATGGCTTTCGTCGCCTCGTAGCCATTCATGACCGGCATCTGAACATCCATCAAAATCAGACTGTAGTATCCTTCTTCTGAACCGATTACCTTCTGGACCGCTTCTCCTCCGTCACAAGCGTCGTCCACCTCAGCTCCCATCTCCTCAATCAGAGTATGGGCAATCTCCCGGTTCAACAGATTGTCCTCAGCCAGCAGAACCCGTTTGCCCTGAAAATCGCGGCTGGCTCCCATCTCCTTGTATTCGACAGGATTTTTCTCTTCCTCCAGCTCCCTTAAGAGGTAGCAGATCTTGGAACGGTAGAACGGCTTCGCCAGAAATGCCGTCACGCCCGCCTCCCGGGCCTCGTCCTCGATATCGGACCAGTCGTAGGCGGTCAGAATAATGATCGGCACCTCATTCCCGGCAATCTTCCGAATCCGCCTCGTAATCTCCACCCCGTCGATATCCGGCATCTTCCAGTCGATAATCATCAACTCGAACGGATCCATGCTGTCCATGGCCTGGGCCGCCAGGCTTACCGCCCTCATGCCTTCCGTCGTAAACTCCGCACGCAGTCCGATATCCTCGAGAAGCTCCGTGACATTTTTACAGGTCTGCATATCGTCGTCCGTGATCAGACAGTGGATGCCGAGCCATTCTCCTGGAATCTCCTCCTGAGGAGCGTTCTGCAGCCGCAGCGGCAGGGTCACGGTAAAGGTAGAGCCCTTCCCCAGCTCGCTCTTCACCTGAATATCGCCGCTCATCATATCTACGATATTCTTTGTGATGGCCATGCCGAGACCGGTTCCGGTGGCCTTGCTGTGTGTGGAATCCTGTACCCGTTCAAACGGGAGAAAAAGCTTATCCAGGAATTCCGGGCTCATGCCCAGTCCGGTATCTATACACTCAAACACGTAATTCTGATGCTCCCCGCGTCCGCTGCTTTTCTGGTATACATGGACACTGATGCCGCCCTCCAGCGTATATTTAACTGCATTGCTCAAAATATTGAAATAGATCTGGCGGATTCGAAGCGGATCACCGATCACCATCTCATCCTTTAACTCCAGCAGACTGATGTCCATGCGAAGATGATCCGCATCGGCCTGCGGGCGTATCAGCTCCGTAACCTCAGCCACCAGATCCGCAAAGTTAAACGGTTCCTCCCGAAGGGATATCTTACCGCTCTCAATCTTTGACATATCCAGGATATCATTAATCAGGCTTAACAAATGCTGACTTGACAGATTAATCTTTCTTAAACATTCCCGCACCCGATCATGGTCCTCCATGTGGGAAGCAGCGATCGCCGTCATCCCAACAATGGCGTTCATTGGTGTCCTGATATCGTGGCTCATATTAGACAGGAACTGGCTCTTAGCCACACTGGCCGCCTTTGCACTCTCCAGAGCGCTCTGAAGAGCCTGCCGTTGCTGTTCCTCCTCGTGCTTCTGTTCGTCAATCCGGCGTGATAACAGGATGGCGAGCTGATCGCTGGAATACGGGTTTTCCACGTATATAATCTGTGTGGAAGTCCAGTGATACTGACCATCCGACAGCATAAGCCTGGCCTCCAGGAATACCTCCTGTCTCTGGATTCCCAGGGCCTTTTTAAGGCTCTCCGGTGCCAGACGCTTTCTGAATTCATCCTGAAAGTCCGGATGCACGCAAGCCAGAAAGTCCTGGTACAGTCTGCTGAAGGATTCCTGTTCTCCCAGGTCAGCCATGAGCCCCGGCAGTACATAGATGAACTTAAGCGTATCACAGGTTAAATTCAGACTGATAATGACCGGGAACACGTTGGAAACCGCACTGATCAGCATCCGACGCTCCTGCAGTTTCTCCCGCTCCGCCTCTTCCGCCGCCAGCTTCTCCAGTGTAATGTCGTGGAAAGTGGCTATAAGGATCGGGGTTCCGTCTTCATTCAGCGTTTTTTCCACCAGCCCCGCCGACCAGAAAAAGCTTCCGTCTTCCCTCATGACACGGTTCTCAAAAGTTTGCTTCTGACCGCCTTCGGCCGCCTCCCGGAAGATGTTCACAATCATCGGATAATCCTCCGGATGGATAAATTCCATGATTTTCATTCCATTGGGCGAGCTGTTAGATGCCTCCTCCGGGAAATTAAGCAGACGCAGCCCCTCCTGGTTCAGCTGAAGCAGTTGGAATGGGGCCTCTACGGTTATGAGAGCGATTCCTTCCGGTATTGCATTGTAGAGATGCACAATGTAGCTGGCCTGCCCTCTCAGTTTTCGGTTCATCTGTTTGACGTACCGCAAGTAGACGATCACCAGTATGGCCAGTCCGGTCAGGATAACCGCAATCAGAAGAAATGTGCGGATTAAGATCTGGTTCGTCTGCGCCTCAACAACGTTCTGCGGAATAATCGAGATCAGATACCAGTCAGAATTCAGCCCCAATGGAATATAACAGAATACGGTGTCCTCATCCTGATACGTGAAGGTAGCCCATCCCGTCCTTTTATCAATCAGAGACTGTGCAAACTGTTCCAGTCTTGCGGAATCATTCTGAGAGTCCGGAAGCATGTCAAACAGGTTCTGCACCGTCTTGTTGCTGCCCGGATGCGGCGGACGAATCAGCACATCTCCACTGGTGTCCACCACGTAGGAAAAACCGGCGCCCTGATAAAACGAGACGGTGAAGCTGTCCACAATCTCTCCCACTTCGTACGATTTCAAAAGGTATCCCGCTGTTCCATCCTGCAGGATCACTTTTATATACAGGTTAAATTCATTGACTCCTGTACCGCTGCAGATGTGAGGATCAATGATCCCCTTTTCCTCAGAAGCTGAGGCCAGAAATTCTGCTGCCACCGTATCACCGGAATTACCGGACGGAAATATGGTACCGTCTTCCAGATATAATACAATCCCGTTGTCCATGCGGCTGTAACTGCTGATCAGCCCGTCCAGTTCTTTCGTCTGACCAGCGTCGTATTGTTTCAGATAATCCCTGAGTGACTCCATAACCCTGTATTCTTCCTGCAGCTGGACCCGCAGCGTATTAATTCCCTGCTGGGTACTCTCCCGAATGGTGCCGATGGACTGCTGCCAGAGCTGTTCCCTCACCGAACTCACAAAAAGGATACTGATCAACGCAATCGTCACGCTGACGAGTAACGCTACCAGAGCAATTTTTATCCTGGCCTTTCCGGCCTGTTGCTTCATCATGGTACAATCCTTTCCTGAGCCTGCTGATCCAGCCAGCTCATGGTAGATTTAAGGCTTTCCCCTGCCAGCAGCTTTTGGGAAGCTTCCGCCGTCAGATCCCATATGGGCAGCTTCAGAAAATCATCGGTTCCAATCACCGTCCGCCCCGATTCATAACAGGAAATCAGAGGCTGGATCTCCATAACGCTGGAGGGGTTCCCTCCCTTTAGCGGACTGAAGGAAGACTGCTGATCGGCAAACCTCTGTATATTTTCAGCTTTCGTGAAATACTCCACAAACTTCATGGCCGCGTCAAAATGTTCGCTGTCGGAATTTACGCTCAGACGTGTATCGGGATTGATCACCAGCATACTGCCATCGTCGAGAATCGGCAGCGGCGCCACCTCAAACTGGAAGTCTGGATTCATACGGTCCACCCGCCCCGCTGCCCAGGCTCCGGTCAGCATAAACGGAGATTCGCCCAGAATAAATTCCTTCAGATCGTCGGAGGTCTTTTGGGTCTTCAGCGCCTTATCCGCGTCCAGATACCCCCTGCTGATAAACGATTCTACAGTTGAAAATCCATCCGTCAGATATTCGCTCAGCTTCTCATCACCGCTGTTAAGACGTTCCAGCACCTCCGTCTGGCGCTTATCCTGGTATACCTGATAGAATCCCCGGCCAATCGCCAGTGTCTTCAGGGAAATGTCATTGTTAGCAATAACCGGAGTTATTCCTCTGTTGACAAAATAGTCGCAGACGGCTTCCCATTCTTTCAGTGTACCGGGAACCTGCTGTTTATGTTCCTTCAATAAATCCAGATTACAGTAAAGGCCGAAGACGGACACCGTCGTAGGGACCCAGGTAATCCTTCCGTCTCCCATCTGGCGTCTCATCTCGTCCGTAAAATCAGGCAGCGTGGAGAGGCCCGACAAATCCGCCAGCTGTCCCTTCTCTTCCAGCTTCAGCAGGCTGTCGTGGTTCACCATAAATATATCGTCCCCCTTTCCGCTCTCCATGCGTTTCTCAAGGGCGTCAAAATATGCGGTTCCCTTCAGACTCTCATAGGAAACGCGGATATTGGGATTTTCGATCATGAATTCTGACATAATCTGTTCGATCACGATTACATTGTCGGGCTCATATTTGTTTCCAAAAAAGGTGATTGTCACAATCTCCCCGCTATTCAGGGTATCTTCATTCACCACTCTGTTCTTACCGCCGCAGCCTGTGAGGGCCGATATCGTAAGGGTAAGAAAAAGAAACAGTGCCGGGATTTTTCTTGACATTACAGTTCTCTCCTGTCTTTTGCAATACATGGTATTTCCATCTCTGTTCACATACTAATTGGAGTTTACCACAACCTGACTTCGAGTGCAATCGAATCTATCCTTTTAAACGGTACTGTACCGTTTCATAAGCTCATGGTATAATCCCGTCTTTGACAGTAAAAAAATTCAAACACCGCTGGAAGCCCTATTCTATAAGGGTTTCACAGCGGTGTTGCTTTGTTTTTAAGTATAGTCT
>NZ_QJKD01000015.1 GCF_003201875.1 Hungatella effluvii | reverse complement strand
GCTATAAAAAGCTGAAAGATGAGAACAAACAGGCTTGTGACCTAATGCTTCTGTATAGTGAAGATCTGCGTCTGGCACACCGCATGAAAGAGTGGCTTTATGATATCTGCCAGATGAAGGCCTACCGTCAGCAGCAGCGGGAATTCGATGACAGGATTGCGAATGCCTTGAACTGTGGAATCAAGGAGTTTGAAGACTGTGCCAGGACCTACAGGACCTGGCGGAAAGAAATCCTAAATGCCTATAAATACAGACTGACAAATGGTCCTACAGAAAGCTTCAATAATAAGATAAAGGTATTAAAAAGGAGTTGCTGCAGAATCCGGAACTTCAAGCGTTTCCGGCCCCGGATACTCCACTGTACATCATAGAATAAAATGGTTGGTAATGCGGAGGCTTATTTGGCATACCCAAAATCAGTAAAACCTGGAACCATACATAAAAAGTACCCTTATTAAATAGTTGGGGGGATTTGTTAAAATCCCCCCAACTATTGACAAAGAGCCCTAAATTAAAAATTTTTGACCAAAATAAGTTTTAAAAACTGCTTGCAATACAAATTAAAGGAGCCCATACTATTATATATGGACTCCTTTTAGGCAATTAGAATTTCTTATCGAAATATGTTGATTATTACTTAGTTATTTTTGTTGTTGGCATAGCTTGTAATTACACCATCTTCAACATCAAAGTACCAGTCGTTTCCATCTTTGCAGTTGCTCTTTGTCTTGACAATCGAGCCAGATGTTGTAACTAATACACAACCATCGAAATCGTAATTTGTAGCTCTTACAGTTTCATTCTTATCATTCTTATAAGATCTAGTATTAGCTCTTAAATCTTTGCTAGAAACAACTTCAATAGTATTATCTGATTCATCAAACTTAACTACAAGATATTTGTCATCAGCTTCAGCTTTAATCTTCTTACCATACTTGTAAAGAACTTTATTGTACTTTCCAGTAAGTCCAGCACCCTTTTCTTCAATACCGCCGGTCTTTGTGAAGAAGAAGCTATAATTGTCACCATCTAAAGTAACAGTCTGAACGCCTAACTTCATAGAACCATCTTCGCCATCACCAAAATAGTATAAAGATCCGCCAGTTGTCTTGTCATTGATTAAATCATCTAATTCATCAGCGTCTACACCGTCATCAAGAACATCAATGGTATCATCGCTATTTACATTTATACGAATAAGACCATTTAACATAGCACCCTTTTCGTTGAATGCATAGTATTTTCCTTTGATCTTGGAAATCTTACCAGCCTCAAGAGTACCATCACCATTAGCATAGTACCACTTCTCGTTCTCGTCATCATTGTTTGACACATCAAATTCATCTGACGGAACTACCTTGAACCAACCTTTTGTCATACGAGCGCCATCATCTGCGCTACCAAAATAGCTGTAGTTTGCTGCTGTAGGTGTATTGGAATTTGAAGCAGCATCCCATTCTTTAACCATTACGCCTCTGTTGTCAAAGCCGTAAGTTTTTCCATTGATTTTCTTTGTATCAAAATCTTTATCATCTTTTTCGTTGAAGAATTTCTTACCATTGCTCTTGAAATAGAACCAGTAATCCATATCGTCTTCTTCGCCGTCATCATAAACTGTAAGTTTCTGCCAGTTAGTTGTCATAGCGCCATCATTTTCGTCGCCAAAATAATACATATCTGCAGAAGCATTCCAGCCATCATCACTTGTAATACGCTCAGCACTATCTGCAGCTACCCAACCGTATAACATTCTGCCGTCCTGATCAAAAGCATATTTTTTACCATTGATCGTTTTAAGCTGAACTTTACCGCTTTCTGGTGCCTTATAAGCCTTACCGTTGCTCTGGAAATAATACCAGTAGTTTTCTGGAGTATCATCTTCATCTTCTTCGTTAACAATAGATACCCAACGATTTGCTACCATAACACCATTAGCATCTACGTAATAATAATCATCACCATCTTCTACTAATGCTTCTGTTGCCATCTCGCCATCTTCATTCAGCCAGAACCAGTTGTTACCGGATTTTTTCCATTCGTTTTCTACCTGATAGCCATCTTTATCATAATATACCCATGTACCATTCTCTTCTGCCCAGCCTGTAGCTGCAAAAGAAGTCATGGAAGCACCGATGGCAAGCAGTGCTGCTGCAGATAATACTGCAACTAATTTTGTCTGCTTTCTCATAATTAATGCACTCTCCTTTTTCTTTTTGAAATACTTTTTGAAATTCCTAATTGCATTACGAGGTAATTATACTTCCTATAAGGGAAATTATGGGTAGCCATGATATGCTTAGAAAATATGTGGAATACTGGAGAAAAAGTATACAAATATTCATAAAATCTTAAATAAATACCAGCTTTTTCATTGGAGATTGAGTTGCGGTCTTTTCCCCAAAATGGTATACTGTGTAAGAATACTTTAGAGATGGGTGGATTATAAAATGTCATCAGCAAAAATTATAAAAGATAGAAATGAAGAAAACAATTCAAAGTTTACCACACGAATTATTGATATTTTTGTTATAGCTATTCTCTGCATATTTCCATTGGCAGTTACAGACAAATATTATAACATTCTTCAAACCAAATATTATTTTTATATTGGTTCAGTGTGTCTTGTTTCCTTTGTAATTCTAATAAGTGCGTTTGTAGAGCATAAAAAAATTAAAAAGTTTATATTTGATTTTCAATGGAAAGCATTTGTAAAAAGGTTTACTATTACTGATATATCATTACTTATATTTCTCCTTACAGCAATAATTTCAACAATTTGCTCTGACTATGTATATGAGTCATTTTGGGGAAATGAAGGAAGGTTCTCCGGATTGTTCCTTCTGGGACTTTATGGTATAGCTTATTTTTTAGTAACAAGGTTGGGGAAATTTAGAGATTGGTATTTGGATGTATTTTTAGGCGCGAATATGATCGTCTGTCTGTTTGGAATAACTGACTATTTTAAGATGGATATTTTACATTTTAAAGCAGATATGATAGAATCTCAAAAGTTTATATTTACTTCAACGATAGGAAATATTAATACATATACGGCCTTGGTAGGTATGGTTGTAGCTGTGGCTGCCGTATTATTTAGTATTGAAAAAGTCTGGAAACGAAAACTTTATTATTACATTTATATGGTTATTGGTTTTTTTGCGTTGATAATGGGAATTAGTGATAATGCCTATTTATCGCTGGCTGCACTGTTTGGTTTACTGCCGTTATTCTTATTTAAAGATAAAAAAGGCATAAAAAACTATATGATTATAATCGCAACTTTTTTTTCAGTTATACAATCCATTGATTGGATTAATGATGTGATGGGAGAAAAAGTGTATGGTATTGATAGCGCATTTAGTATTATTGTAAATTATAAAGGACTTATATGGATCGTCATAGGTCTTTGGCTTATAATAAGTATTTGGTATGTTGCTGAATATAGACGAAAAGAACAACACGATTTAAAAAATAATTTCATGTGCTATGTGTGGTTCGGGTTTATCATAATCGCTATAATAGTTTTTATATATGTTCTTTATGATGTAAATGTTAATGGTAACGTAGAGCGTTATGGTGCATTAAAAGGATACCTGTTGTTCGATGATGACTGGGGAACGCATCGGGGATATATCTGGAGAAATGCCATGGAATGCTTTAGCGATTTTAGTCCAATAAAAAAGTTAATTGGTTTCGGACCGGATACTTTTGGTATTATTTTATTAGATAAAACTCAAAATAATATATATGGAGAAATATATGATACTGCTCATAATGAATATATTCATTATTTGTTAACTGTAGGTATTGTAGGTGTTACTTCATATATAATTTATTTATGTTCCTTCATTGTAAATGGTGTGAGGATATGTAAAAAAAATCCGATGGTTATAGCTATTGTTATGGCAGTCATATGCTATTCAGTTCAGGCGTTTGTTAATTTGAATCTACCAATTGCTACACCAATTATGTGGATGCTGCTTATGCTTGGAGAATTAAAATGTAGAGAAGTTAAGTTAAAGGAAGAGTGAATTGAAAAAGTACGAACAGATAGAGCGAATGTCAAATGAAAAATATAAACGCATGATAAAATTGTTGTTTTCATCAGTTATGCTGTTAGGACTGTGTGGGATTTATGCATTTGTTTGGATTGGTTATTATAACAAATACATAGTCCAAAGCGGTTTTGGCTTTTTCAGACGTGGAAATTGGCTGATGGTTCTGTTGTATGGCGTATTGCTGACATTTTTTATGAAAACTTATGGGGGATTTAAGGTTGGTTATTTGAAAAATGGAAATTTAATATATTCTCAGATAATATCAGTGGTATTTACGAATTTATTTACCTATTTTCAAATAGCTGTGATAGACAAGCGCTTTGTTGGACCAGCCTATATTGTTATCATGACAATTGTGGATATAGCATTAATTGTATTTTGGACACAAACTTTTCAGACTTTATATAAACATATATTTCCACCTCGCAAAATGGTGTTGATTTCAGGGGAAAGGGAAGATTATCATTTACGGAATAAGATAAATTCAAGAGAAGATAAGTATGAGATATGTAAGACGATTTCTTGTAAAAATGAATTGAGCGTTATAAGTCGTGAGATTGAAGAGTACGATGGAGTTATTATAGGTGATATACCTTCACACGAACGTAATGTTTTGTTAAAATTCTGTTACGAAAAGGGTATTCGTTCATATAGTGTACCTAAAATATCAGATATTCTTTTAAGAAGTTCTGTAGAACTAAATTTATTTGATTCGCCATTACTATTATCAAGAAATACGGGGTTGACCCTTGAACAGAGTTTTTTTAAGCGCTTCGAAGATATCGTTGTAGCTTTTATGATGTTGATCATCTTTTCTCCAGTATTTTTGATCACGGCTACTTGTATTAAACTAACTGATCATGGTCCCATATTTTATAAACAGGATAGGCTGACTCAAGGAGGGAAAGTTTTTCAAATATATAAGTTTAGAACAATGGTGATGAATGCGGAAGAATTATCTGGTCCCGTACTTGCAGAAGAAAATGATCCAAGAATAACTAAAATTGGACGTTTTCTACGTCGACTTCGATTGGATGAAGCACCACAGATTTTAAATATATTAAAAGGCGATATGTCGGTAGTAGGACCTAGACCGGAACGCCCGGAGTTGGCGGCACAGATTTGTGAGGAGATTCCAGAGTTTGAATATCGTTTAAAAGTTAAAGCTGGACTTACAGGGTATGCTCAAGTTTATGGTAAGTATAATACAACGTCTTATGATAAATTGAAGTTGGATCTGACATATATTAGAAACTTTTCTTTTTTATTAGATTTTAAGCTAATTTTGATGACACCCAAAATTATGCTTATTAAAGAAAGTACTGAAGGTGTTAAATCAAGAAATAATAAACATAATTGAGGTTAGTGTAAAGGTGATGAAAAAAGCAATATTGATTACCACTGTCAGCGGTTTTGTTCCCCAATTTGAAATGAATAATGTGCGGATACTACAAGACATGGGGTACGAAGTGCATTATGCAAGTAATTATCATAATCCAAGTTATGGCAAAGATAATCATAGACTAGATAATACAAATATTATACGCCATCAGGTGGATTTTGTGCGCTCACCATTTCGGGTTATAAAGAATGTTAAAGCTTATGTACAATTACAGCAGATTTTACAAAAAGATAACTATGAGTTGGTTCATTGTCATACGCCGATGGGAGCTCTATTAGGGCGCTTAGCAGCACGAGGGTACAGGAAACAGGGGTGTAGGGTATTTTATACAGTTCATGGGTTCCATTTCTATAAAGGTGCATCACTGATTAACTGGCTTTTTTATTATCCTGTAGAGCGGTTTATGATGAGATATACAGATGTTCTTCTTACCATCACAAGAGAAGATTACGATCGGGCCTGTTGTTTTAAAAGAAAATCTAATCAAAAGGTCTATTATATACCAGGAGTGGGTATTGATACAAATCGATTTATGCAAATAGAGCAAGGACGTACAGAAACGGGGGGAAAGCAAAAGGTAAGGCTGCTTTCCGTTGGAGAATTAAACAGTAATAAGAATCATATTGCTGTTATTAGAGCATTGGGGCATTTAAAAAGAAATAATATAATTTATATGATTTGCGGTGATGGGGTTCAGAAAGAAAAGTTGAGAATGGAAATACAAAAAAGGCATTTACAAAAAAAAGTATTTTTATTAGGATATCGAGAGAATATTGAGGAAATATTAGCTATAGTAGATGTGTTTGTATTTCCTTCACAAAGAGAAGGATTGTCAGTGGCTCTTCAGGAAGCAATGGCGGCCGGATTGCCGGCTGTGGTTTCTGACATTAGAGGAAATAGAGAATTGATTGACGAAGGTTTAGGAGGATATAGAGTTGATGCGAATGATTATAAGGCGTGGGCAGATACAATTGATAAAATTATAAAGGCAGATAAGAAAAAGATGGGGAAATATAATCAAAATAAAATTAAGAGTCATGATTTATCTTGTGTATCAGCATTAATGCGTAAGGTATATTCTGAAAATCTGGTATAATAATGAGATAAAAATTTGAAAGGATATTGAGATAGATGATAAAAGGAATAGAGGAACGGTTAAATGTATTTCTGAAATATAAGAATTTATTGAGGGAGTTGGTGGCTAGAGACATTAAGGTAAGATACAGAAGATCTTTTTTAGGAATGCTATGGACTGTATTAAATCCGTTATTGATGATGGTAGTTATTACAATTGTATTCTCCACGTTGTTTAAACAAAATATTGAGCATTTCCCAATCTATTATCTAGCAGGTTCGTTAGTATTTTCCTTTAATTCAGAAACAACCAGCAATGCACTATATGCAATTATAGGAAATTCGTCATTGATGAAGAAGGTATATATACCTAAATATCTATTTCCTCTTTCTAAGACAGTGTCAGGATTAGTTAACCTGGGATTTTCTTTAATTGCTATGTTTATAGTCATGATTATATTGAGAGTTGAATTTCGGCCAACATTGCTTCTGCTTCCAATTCCGCTTTTCTATGTCTTTTTGTTTGCTGCGGGATCGGGATTATTTTTAGCTGCAGTTACTGTGTTTTTTCGCGATGTAGCCAATTTTTATGGTGTGTTTGTAATGGCCTGGACGTATTTTACTCCTATTTTCTATCCTACAAGTATTCTTCCGGAAGCAGCTCTAAAATTAATGTATCTTAACCCTATGTATCATTATGTAGAGTATATGAGACAGTTGATTTTATATGGTCAATTTCCTGGAATGAAGGAAAACTTGGTATGCTTTTTGTTTGGAGTGATTTCACTGGTGATAGGCGTTATTGTTTTTTATAAAAAGCAGGATAGATTTGTACTGTTTATATAAGAGTAGGAGAGATTAATGTGAGCACGATGATACGTGTGGATGATGCATCCATGATGTTTAATATGAGTAGTGAAAAGATTGATAATATAAAAGAATATGTCATCAGATTTGTTAAGCATGAGTTAATGTTTAAACAATTTTGGGCATTAAAGCACATTTCCTTTGAGTTGGAAAAGGGAGACTCGTTGGGGATTGTTGGACTAAATGGTGCTGGTAAAAGTACATTATTAAAATTAATCGCCGGGGTTATGAAACCCACGGAAGGGACTGTATATACTGGAGGGGGAATTGCACCGCTTATTGAGTTGGGCGCCGGCTTTGATGACGATTTATCAGCAGAGGAAAATATATATTTGAATGGAGCCATATTGGGATATTCCAGAGAGTATATGAAGGAGCGATATAACGATATAATAGAATTTGCTGAATTGAAAGACTTTACTCAGATCCCATTAAAGAATTATTCATCAGGTATGAAAGCAAGACTTGGATTTGCAGTGGCAACTATGAACGTTCCTGATATCTTAATTTTAGATGAAGTCTTATCTGTTGGAGATTACAAATTTCAGGAAAAGAGTTTTGCCAGAACAAAAGAGATTTTAAATTCTGGAGCAACTGTTATGTTTGTATCGCATTCCGTTTCGCAAGTGAGACAAGTCTGTAAAAAAGCGTTATGGTTGGATAATGGAGAAATGAAAATGTATGGAGATGTAGAAGAAGTTTGCTCTGCATACGAAACGATGGCTTAATGGAAGCGAGAATATGAAAAAAATATTATTTGTTATCACACAATTTTACAAGGGTGGTGCAGAGGTAGCATTACTAAATCTCTTTCATCATTTGCCAAAATCGGAATTTGAAATTGACTTTTTAATTTTTGATCAGATGATTTTAAAGGATGCGCAGTCCTTAATACCTCAAATTCCTTCCTGGATACACGTCTGCAATGCGGCAGAAAAAGAAGGTAAATATGCAGTTATAAAAAAAGCGTGGTTTAAAATTTATAGGAAATTTACCAAACACCAGTTATATAGAAAGAGTGCCTATAAGTTTGTTAAAAATAAACAATATGACGTTGCTTTTTCATATGGGGAGTGGATGTCACCGGAATTTGTTGCTACAAAGGTTAGTGCTAAAAAGAAAATGGTATGGATTCATGCAGATATAGATAAGGCCAATTATGTGGATGAAAGAATTTTATTTGGATATGATAATCTATATAATGGTTATATATTTGTGTCTGAATGTTCACGATTGGCAGGTGAATGTGCATTTCCACAGCTTAAGGGAAGATCATATGTTGTACACAATATGTGCAATGATGATGCAATACGAAGATTAGCGTTAGAAAGTATACCAGACGAAGAAATATATCCAGTACCTTGGCTGGTGAGCGTTGCAAATCTTCGTGAAGAAAAAAATTATCCTCGTATGGTGGAAACCATGAAATGCTTAAAGGATCGTGGAATGGATATTAGGTGGTTATGTATTGGATCTACTGCAAATCCATTTTTACTTAATAAGATTAACACGATGATTGCGAATTATGGATTACAAAATAATTTTATTTTAATGGGAGTTGACCAAAATCCTTATCGCTATATGGCAAAGAGCCGCGCCGTATTGGTCTTGTCTGATTTTGAGTCGTGGTCATTAGTTATTACAGAAGCGAAACTCCTTCAGATTCCAGTAATAGCAACAAGAACTTCTGGTGCATTAGAGCAGATTGAAGATAATAAAACAGGACGGTTTGTTTCCTTTGAGCCTATGGAAATCGCAGATGTGATTGAAGAATATTTACGTGATCCTGAAATAGAAAAAGAAATGAGCCACCAATTGGAGGGCTTTTCGACAAACAGTACCACACTTAAGGAGTTTTATGATGTTATAGGAGAACCGTGAGTTGAAAAGAATATTGTATGTATTTGATGATATTAATTATATGAGTGGGGCACAGAAAGCGACATTTTATCAAATGGATTGTTTATATAAGCAATATATAATAGATATTTTATCGCTTAGTAAACCGGATGAAATGGTTGAAGTACCAGGTCGTGTCCTGGTTCTTAAACAATTATGGGAAGAAGCAGATACATATACCTGTAGTTTTCGAGAAATAATGCTTAGTAAAAGGGCATTTTCTTTAAAGATAAAGCGAGCTTTGTATGTATTAGCCATGAGGTTAGGATGTGGTGAGTATTTCTTAGAACATTTCCTTTATAATAAAATTGAATATGATCTGGAATCCTATGATGTGATTATTGTGGTTAGTGAGGCCTCGAAGCTTAAAGAACTAATTGGAAAATTAAAAAAACCAAAAAAACTACAGTGGATACATACAGATTATGCAGCGTGGTCAGGTTTCTCAGAATGGACTAAAATGGTAACGAAAAAGGACCCGGAAATTTATAAGCGTTTTGATATAATCGTGGCTTTGTCAGAACACTGTAAACAAGGCCTTGTTAAAAAAATTCCGAGTATTGATGATAAGGTTATTGTTATTCCAAATTTGGTTAATATTAAAGAAATTTGCATGAAGGCAGAAGAAAGCAGCCAGATAAAATTTCCTGAAGTTGATTATAAGTTTATTACTGTTGGAAGAATTGATAGAGAGAAAAACTTTGACGGTATATTAAAAGTTTGTAAAAAGTTGAGAGATGACGGCATTGATTATTGTTGGTTTATTGTTGGAGATGGACCAATGAGAAAAAACGTAGAACAGAAAATTAAAGAATATAATTTGAGTGATAATGTTAAGATGCTCGGTCGGCTGGAAAATCCATATCCACTTATGAAGAATAGTGATTACTTTGTTCTTCTTTCGACATATGAAGGTACCCCAGTAACTATTGATGAGTGTGCAGTACTGAAAGTGCCAGTAATTGCAACCGCAGTTGGCGGAGTCCGGGAGCAGATGGAACGTTATGGTACTGGGGAGGTGGTGGAGTTGGTTGATGATATTTATGAGAAGTTCTTAAATATTATTACTACTCATAGAGAAATAGAAAAAGGTACTTCTATTGAGACTCTTAATAGGATTAACAAAGAAAAAATTGTGCGGGTTTTGGAAGATAGATAGAATAATAAATAAATGTGAACTGAAAATGATTTGTGTAGGTTGAACTAACATTCAAAGTATGTTAGTATTATTTAAAGTTTAGAATACAACATTATAGTATATTTTGTTGTGTTTTAGATATAGTTTGGTAATTAAAATATTTGTATTTAAATACCGATTAGTAAATGATGCTATCGTAATTACTATAGCGAGGTAAAAGAAAATGTCAACAATATATGCAAACGAGCAATGGTGGCAGGAAAACGGTCAGGCCTGGGTAAAAGAAATAGAAAAGCGTCGGAATACCCATCCACTTTACGGAATACAGGAAATAGTATTATCTGATTATTTTTCTCATATTCCCAAAGGAAGTAAGGTTCTTGAGTTTGGAGCCGGTTTCGGCAGACATGCAAAATACTTAAAGGAGATCGATGATCTTGAATATTTTGCCGTTGATCAAAGCCCGACAATGAAATTAGCCTATGAGCAATATACTGGGAGTTTAGATAATTACTTTTTAATAGAACCAAGAGACAGACTCCCCTTTCCAGATAATTATTTCAATGTTGTGTTTACAGTATCGGTTCTTATTCATATTAACCCAGAACATATACAAAATATTTTAAGAGAACTTCAGCGTGTTGCCAAAAATGTTGTTCTTCATTTTGAAAATAAATATGTAGAGCATGCACAGCTTGCTTACCAGGATCATGGCGGGTGCTGGATGCACTGTATCCCTGAATTGTATGACCTGCCGGTAAATATCTATAATGAACTTTCAGAAGAGCAAGATTTATATACGGTTCAATTGAATCCCAATAGTGATTATCTTTTTGACATGTCTGCTATTGAAATGGGCAGATTAAAGGTAGCAGGATCTTATTTAAAAAAAGGATTGGATACTTTTGAGGGTGAGGTAAAATGGCGTCAGGAACGTTTGGAAAAAGTTGAGGAAGAAAATCGTACTTTCCAAGAGGAACTAAAACGGTGCAAAGAATGCCTGGAGAAGGTAGAAGAAGAAAATCGAATTAATCAAGGTGAGATAAAACGTTATCAGGAACTTTTGAAGGTAGCGAAGAATGAACTGAAAAGTGTTGGATCCGAAAATGTTCTTTTTCGGATATCTTTGATTCAATATAAAGACCTGGTAAATGAATCGGAAAACCGAGTGGCTTTATTGGAATCAAAAGAGAAAGAATTTAACAACTATATTAATACACTTAATTGCGAGTTAGCTGCTATAAAAAATTGCTGTTCATTCAGACTTCTTCAAAAACTGTGGAATAACAGGATGTTGGTCGCACTGTGGAAAACAGTTAAAAAAATAAGCAAATGATAAAATTTATTGTGCCAGGCACTTAGGAGAATTGAAATATGAAAAAATTACTGTTTGTTATTAGTCAGCTTTACAAAGGAGGAGCCGAAACTGCATTAGTTAATCTTCTTAATAAGCTTGATTATTCAAATTATTGTGTAGATTTATTAATCTTAAATCAATGTCCGGTTGAAAATGCGGTATCTTTAGTTAGTAATATCTCCAATAATGTTAAAATATGTAATGCTTATGCTGAATATCAAAAAATAACTGTTTTTGATCGTATAAAAGCCAAGATAATGTATACGATGGTTCAAAAAGGAGCCTATTATTTTACTGCGTTGGATTTTGTTAAAAATAAGGAATATGATTGGGCATTTTTTGTTGGTGAGTGGTGTTCACCTTCTTTTGTGGCATACGAAGTAAAAGCAAAAATTAAGGCAGTATGGATTCATAGTGATATATCAGAAGCAGAATATTTTGATGCGGCGCATTATTTTTATTTTTATGATTTGTTTGACTACTTTATCTTCGTTTCAAAAAACTCTCTTAAATCAAGTGTAAAGGCCTATCCTTTTATTAAGGATAAATCTGTAACAATTTACAATATTAGCGATACGGTTAATATTAAAAATAATTCACTGGCACCTGTACAGGATATTAAAAATATAAAAAGGCCTGTTTTATTAACCTGTGCTAATTTCAGGCAGGAAAAGAATCATCTTAGACAGGTTCAAGCTATGGCAGAACTAAAACGGCGGGGGATTGAATTCACCTGGGTAAACATTGGAGCAACTGCTGATACATACCTGGTATCTCAAGTGAAAGAAGAGTGCCGGAAGTATGGCCTGGAAGAAAACTTTTTGATTTTAGGTCCCCAAAGTAATCCCTATTGTTATATGAGAACAGCAGATGCTGTAACGGTTTTATCTGATCATGAATCCTGGTCCATGGTTATATCAGAAGCCAAAATACTGGGTAAGCCTGTGATAGCAACTAAAACTTCGGGTGCAACGGAACAACTTATTGATAATGAAACAGGAATACTTGCTGATTTTAGTGTAAGTAATATTGCTGATCGTATTGAAGCCTTTATTACGAATAAAAATTTGCAGGAGCATATTAAAAAGAATATTAAAAATTTCGACAACACCACAGAAATTCTTAACTCTTTTTATAATTTGATTGAAACAGGGCATCCTTATAAAGAAGAAAAAACATCCAAGCCTAAAATTTTATATGTTATTGATGACATTAATTATTTAGGGGGCGCACATATTGCGACGAAACTTCAAATTAACAGATTTGTTGAGGCTGGAAAGGATATTAGTATCTTCTCTTCTGCCGTGCCCAATATAAAAATAAGGAAAGAATTAATAGGAGTTAAATTTTATACATTTCGTGATTTTAAAGAAGACCAGCTATTTAATCGCCGTCTTTGTGATTGTTTAACAGACCCTTCCTTATCTGGGGAAGAAAAAAAACGGAAGTGGAATTATACTCAAAAAGCAAGAAGAAACAGGGCTTTTAATTATGATGAAGCTGTTCTTCCCTATCTTTCAACTCTATTTTCACAGTTTGATACCATCTGCGTTATGTCAGAAGGCTCAAGTTATCGTCAAGCAGTGGCTGTATCCTCCTGTAAGCGGAAAATACAATGGATACATACAGATTATTGTGATTGGAAGGATAAAAATGATTGGAGTAAAAAAATAACTAAAAATGACGGCGAACTCTATAAACAATTTGATAAGATAGTTGTTTTGTCCGACAATATCAGGGATAAGTTTTTAATCCTTTACCCTCATCTGGAAAATAAAGTAATAGTGAATAAGAATTTAATTCCCACTGCTGAAATAAAGAAAAAATCTTTAGTAACTGCTAAAAAGAATCCTGTGACAATTAACTTTATAACAGTCGGACGTATTGATTACTCAAAAGCATATCCACGCTTAATAGAAATACTGGAAACTTTAAAAAAAGAAGGTTACAATTTTACCTGGAAAATTGCAGGCAGTGGTAATGACTATGATTATATTAACAATTTGATAAGAGAAAAAGGTATGGAAAAAGAAGTTGTTATGACGGGCACTTTGGATAATCCATTTATAGAAGTAAAGAAAGCGGATGTGTTTGCGCTACTATCAGATTTCGAAGGCATCCCCAATACCATATATGAAGCGTTGGTTTTAGGTGTGCCTGTCTTAGCTACAAATGTTGGCGGCATCTCCAGTCAAATAATTAATAATCAAACAGGATGGCTGGTACCGAATGACAAGAAGGCTATCATCGAAAAATTAAGAGAATTGTTAATGCATCCCGAAGATATCGATAAAATAAAAAACAATCTTAAAACTTATGTATATGATAACGAACAGGTAATGGAAATTAATAATAGAATTTTTGACTTTTAATATGAAATCTAACAGGAGATTAGCGATGTGCAATTGGTTAAAACGGTATAAGCAGAACATTTTTATAATCATTATGAGCGGATTTATCGCGTTATATTTAACCTGCTTTATTAATGAATTTACTTTAACTACAAATTTACAAAGGGGGTTTATTTATACGTATTTTGTTTTAATGATTTTTATTTGTTCTGCTTTCTTTTTAAAAAAGATAAGTAAGCTATCCTGCGGATTTAAAAGCAATCAAATGATCAGTATACTTTTTGGAGCGCTTGTCTTATGTATTATTTCAGGTGATTTTTTAATGCCTCAAATTTATTTACCTAATAATATTATTATTAGCATTTCAGAGGAAAGTAATCAAGATTCACAAGGAAAAGAAGTATGGATCAGTGATATTAGAGTTGATGGTGTTAGTAAGGATATTGCCCAATATGCAGATGATAATTCAGGCTGGGTCTATAAAGAAAATGCTTTATATGGAAATGCTGTAGAATCCAAGTCTTTAACCCTGCCATTTGAAAAGGCTCAAAAAATTGAAATATCTTTCGTTATGCATAAATGGTCGGGTAACATTAAAATTGAAAATGATCAGTTTTTAAGTACATTTGATTTATATGATCTCAATGGCAGTTCTATAAAAGTCAATGTACCCGTGGCCGTTAAAAATTATTCTAATTGGATATATTGGGGACTTAAAGGCGGCCAGTTTTTTTCTTATTTTATTATCTTATTTTTATTATTTTATTTGTTCTTTAAGCGAAAAAACAATATACAAATAAAAAATTGACAAAAGAAACAGTTAACATGCTAAGGCAGCTCCTCAGACATCATCTCCAAACAGAATAGATTATTTAGATGGACTTAGAGCAATGTGTGCTTTGATAGTACTATGTAATCACTTTGCAGCCTTATTTTTTCCATGGATTTATGATTATGGAATATTTTCTAAATCTCTACTTTATTTTTTTATAAATGGAGAAAATGCAGTTATTATATTTTTTTGTATAAGTAGCTATTTACTTGGATATCGATATTTTTTTATAAGGATACAAGGTTATTTATTAGTACTTTTTTCAAGCAGTATATAAGACTTGTGTTGCCATGCCTTTTTTCAATTTTGATGAGTTATTTTTTATGAAATTTTCATTTATGTATGCAAACGCACTAAATACAAACTATACAATATGGGATTTTCAACCATCATTTAAATAGGCTATTTCCGAAGGTGTATGGGGGATATTTATAGGAAAACCATCAAAATATAATGTTGCGTTATGGACGATTATGTACGAAATAAAAGGACCTCTTTTGGTTATTGCTATATTAAGTATATTTGGTTCATATAAAAAACGCTCTATCATTTATATATTGTGTTTGATTTATTTTAATAATTCATATTTATTAGCATTTATTACGGGAATTATAATAAGTGATTTTTCAGTAAATTGTCATTTTATAAAGAAAAAATTTTATACAAAAATTATTAGTACAATTGTATTTTTTACAGGAATTATATTATCAATGTATCCTGTTATTATAAATAATTTTACAGGTATATACCATATTATGCAAAAAATATCTGATGATAAAACACTGTTCTGGCGCTTAATTGGTTCCAGCATGATTTTTTTTGGAATAATAAATATAAACTGGTTCATTTTCAAGTATGTTTTGCATTTTTTTAATGGAATATTTTTCTTACCAAATTTCAGCCAGCATATCAATTTTAACTTCCTGTATTATTATATATGCAGCTGCAAGGTTTATTCATAAGTGTATAGATGTAAAAGGTATTAAATTATCAAATATAATTTATACCAAATATTTCCTTTAGATAAGACATCAGCCCTTTTTGGGGATATACCGTTCTTGTAGAAAACAATAACCATAATCAACTTATAAATATAGCTTTTATAAACAAAAATGAGGAAAATAGATATGGATAAAGTAATGGATAGTTCCAAGGAACGTATTGAAGAAAAGTTAATATGCGCTGTATTTCTTATTTTTATTATAGGAAATTTACTTCATGGTTTCGTTGGTGTAACAACAAAAGGAGTATGGAATCCAGATGACTTTACTATGCGTTATAGAGAAAGTAAATACGTTTTATCAGGTATTAATCCTTTCGAAGTAATGAAGGGTAGGGTAGAACCATTAACTAATATTGGTATACTATGGGAAAATGGAGGCACTGCTCCTTGGGCTTTAGGCATTGGCATTATTACTAACTTTACTTTTTTGCCTGAGTATTATGCTAGAATATGTGCTTTGGGGTTGTATATTTTAATTTTAGTTGCTACCTGTTGGAGTGTAAAAAATTATTGTAAGCAACATGATTGGGCTTCATCAAAAATATTTATTGTAATTTTAGGAATATGTGCATTACCTGGATGGGGAACTGGATTAGCTTGGTTAAATTATGGTTGTCTATTCGGTGGTATACTTATAATTGGTGTTTTAAATAAGAAAAAATATCCATACTTATTTTATATTTCTATTGGATTATCATCATTAAAGCCTCAATTAGCTTTACCCTTTTATTTTGCTCTTCTATATAAGAAAGAGTGGAAGGGGATTTTAATAGCTAGTATATTGCCTATTAGTGGATGGATTTTAGTTTCTCTATTAACACGAACTCCTCCAACAGATTTTTTAATAGCAATGTCAGAAATAGGATCAACTTATGACTCACAAAGTATAGTTAAACTTATTCAATTTATATTTTCTGCAAATTTCCCGCAAAAAGTAGCTGATTGTTTAAGTGCTATAATTTGTGTATGTGGAATTTGTTATTTTTGGAAACAACTTAAACAAAAATCTATTATGGATGACTTATTATTCTATTCCATCCCCGCAGTTTTTGGGGGAATGTGGATGTATACACAAGAACATGATAGGACGATCTTAGGATTATTTATTATAGTGTTGATTCCAGCCATATTTTGTCAAGGCTTGAAAATATATCACAAGTTTTTTTTATGTACATTACTTTTTACTTTAGTGTATCCTGACTTTTTTAAAGCGTTATATTGTATGCTAATCAATACCCAGGGAATTTATATTATTTATTTATTCGCTTTACTACGATATTTTTTTCAGATATTTTCTTTGATCATTATCTTCGAATATTTACCGAATACTCTTTTAAGGATGAATCGTAAAGATAAAGCAATGTGCAAATAGATAATATAGAAAATATAAGTAAGACTAAAGTTTACTGCCGCATTTTTGAACGATTTCATAGAATACACAAGAAAAAGTACCCTGAAAATGTAATCATAACCTTATTATAAACGAAAAAAAATTTTAATTATATTTTATACTATTTAGATCAAATAGGTAGAATATTGGACGCAAATTATTGATTAAAACAATTGCTTTTTTAGAGGAAAAATAAATGGCATACAATAAAATTATATTAGGAGCCGGTCTATACGGCTTATACGCAGCGAATTTCTTAGCCCAAAATAATACAAATAACAAAATATTAGTTTTAGAACATGATTCCACCCCATTCCGCCGAGCCACTTACATTAATCAAGCCAGAGTACATATGGGATACCACTATCCCCGCTCATTTTCCACTGCAATTAAATCAGCTCATTATTTTAATCGCTTTATGGAGGATTATTCATTTTGTGTGTTAACCAAGTTCGATCAGGTTTATGCAACCTCAGCGGATTTTTCATGGACAAATGCCGAGCAATTCAGATCTTTTTGTAAAAATGCGCAAATAAGATGTGATGATGTAAACCCATCAAAGTTTTTTAATCCAGGGATGTGTGACGGAGCCTTTCTTACTGAAGAATATACTTATGATGCAAATATTTTAAAAGAGTACTTTTTAAAAGAATTATCGAATTTTAAAACTGTAGAAATTCAATATAATGCTAGGATTAAAGAAATCAAGAAAATGGCTACGTATTATCAGATAATAATGGCTGATGGAACAATATATAAAACTGATTTTCTGCTCAACGCAACTTATGCCTCTACAAATCAGATTACCCATATGTTAGGGTATGAGCCTTTTAAGATCAAATATGAGTTGTGTGAAATAATTATATGCAATGTTGATGAAAGACTAAAAGATATTGGGATTACAGTCATGGATGGTCCGTTTTTTTCAATTATGCCTTTTGGGAAAACAGGGTATCATTCCTTGACGTCTGTTACATTCACGCCGCATGTTACTAGTTATGATTCGGTACCTACATTTGAGTGTCAGGCCGCGAGTGAGGGGATATGTTCCCCAAGACAACTTGGGAATTGCAATGACTGTCCTGCAAAGCCAAATTCAGCCTGGCCTTATATGTCGAATCTTGCCAGAAAATATTTAAAGTCAGAATACAGCTTTGAATATTCTCATTCCCTGTTTTCGATGAAACCTATATTAAAGGCTTCCGAAATTGATGATTCCAGACCAACGGTAATTAAACGCTTTTCTACTGATCCAACATTCATAAGTGTATTATCCGGAAAGATCAATACCGTATACGATTTAGATGAGGTGCTAAAAAATGGTAACTAATAAAGAAAAAAACTTTATATCTGCTGTAATATATATTTACAATCAGGAAAGAACTATTTTTAATTTTGTAAAGAATTTAAATAAGACATTATGTGAAAATTTTGAGAAATATGAAATTATCTGCGTAAATGATGCATCAACTGATAAAAGCGTTAATGAAATCAAGCGTTATGCAGATACCGTTCAAGGGAGTGTTATCAGTATTTTAAATATGAGTTACTATCAGGGTGTAGAACTGTCAATGAACGCAGGTGTTGATCTTGCTATAGGGGATTTTGTGTATGAGTTCGATTATCCAATACAGGATTATCCTTTAAAATTAGTGATGGATGTCTATCAACATTCGCTTAACGGTTATGATATTGTTTCGGCCGCTCCATTGAAAGGTAGAAGAGCGGCTTCTAAATTATTTTATTCTGTATTTAACAAAGTTTCTCATACTCAATATCTACTCAGAACAGAGTCCTTCAGAATATTGTCACGGCGTGGTATCAACAGAGTTCATTCTATAAGCAGAACGATTCTATACCGAAAGGCAGTATATGCTAACTGCGGATTAAAAACAGATGTCATTACTTATGATAACTCCGGCGAAAAAAGTGATTTAGATAAAAACACCTTTCGGATACGTAAAGATACTGCGATTGATGCTATGATATTATATACGGATATAGCCTATCGCTTTTCAATTGGCTTTTCCTTTCTGTTAATGATTTTTACAGTCCTAATTGGTTTATATACAGTATGTATTTACATCGGCGGCAGACCAGTGGCCGGCTGGACAACAACAATGCTATTTTTATCTTTTGCATTTTTGGGCCTATTCATAATATTAACTATTGTAATAAAATATATGTCACTAAATTTAAAAATGAATTTTAACAGACAAAAATATATTATTGAATCAATTGAAAAACTGAATAATTAGTGGGGGAAAGACATGAAAACTGCTCTAGTAGGATATACCGGTTTTGTGGGTTCCAATCTGTCTGCTTCATATGAATTTACCAATCTATATAATTCAAAAAATATACAGGAGGCATGGTCAACAGCGCCGGATCTTCTTGTTTATGCAGGAGTAAGCGCAGAAAAGTATCTGGCCAATCAAAACCAAGCAGCTGATTTGCAAATCATAAATAATGCGTTTGACAATATCTATAAAATACGATCTAAAAAACTGGTACTAATATCAACAATTGATGTGTATAAAAATCCGGTCGCAGTTGATGAAGATACAAGGATCCTTACGGATGAATTGCAGCCTTATGGAGCCGATCGGTACTATTTAGAGACAAAGGTAAGAGAGTTGTATCCAGATGTTTTGATACTCCGCCTGCCGGGACTTTTCGGAAACAATTTGAAGAAAAACTTTATATATGATTATATACATATCATTCCAGCTATGCTTAAAGTGGAAAAGTTTGATGAATTATTAAAAAAAGAACCAACGTTAATCAATTATTATTTAAAACAGAAAAATAATTTTTATAAATGTAAGATTCTTGAAGAGCACACAAGAGCAAAATTAAAAGAAATTTTTCTATCGCTGGGATTCTCAGCTTTGAATTTTACCGACAGCAGAGGGGTCTTTCAGTTCTATAACTTGAAACATTTATGGAGTCACATAGAATTTGCGTTAAATCATGATATCAAAATACTTAACTTAGCAACAGAACCTATTGAGGTGGCAGAGTTATACCAGTATTTAACGAATACTATTTTTATAAACCATGTTGCGAAAGTTCCGCCATATTATAATTTTAAAACAAAATATGACAGCGTAATGGGGGGCGAAAATGGATATTTATATAAGAAAGAAACTATATTAAAAGAGATCAGGGACTTTATACAGGAGCAGTTGTAATGAAATTATCAATATCAAATATAGCGTGGGGCGAAGAAAATGATAATCTGGTATATCAGTATCTGAAAAAACAGAAATTAGCTGCAATTGAGATTGCGCCAACCAGAATTTTTCCGCATAATCCCTATGACTCATTAGCGGAAGCAATTAATTTTCGTGATGAGTTATATAACAAATATGGATTAAAAATCTCTTCCATACAGTCGATCTGGTATGGGAGGAGTGAAAAGGTATTTGGATCAACAGCAGAACGTCAACAGCTTATAGATTATACTAAAAAGGCAATTGATTTTGCATCTGCCCTTGAGTGTCATAATCTTGTGTTTGGCTGTCCTAAAAACAGAGTAATAGCCAGCAGCGGCGATTATGACATAGCGTTAGAATTCTTCTTTGAATTAGGCGAATATGCAGCACAGAAAAATACTGTTTTGGCCCTGGAGGCTAATCCCGTAATTTATCATACAAATTTTATGAACAAAACTGAAGATGCATTGGATATGGTAAAGCGTATATCTTCTTCCGGCTGCCTGGTCAATCTTGATCTTGGAACGATGATTTACAATGAAGAAAACCTGGATATAATTTCTGACAATCTTCATTTCATTAATCATATTCATATCAGTGAACCCAATCTTGCTATTATTGAAAAGAGAGAACTTCATAAAGCGCTTGCCCGAGTTTTAAAAGACAGTTATACCGGTTACGTTTCTGTTGAAATGGGAAAACAGAACGATATTACAAATGTGTTTGACACAGTTACATATATCAGGGAGGTGTTTTCATAATGAACTACAAAGATATCCCCGGAGTCCCTGATTTTACATGTGAAGAATATAGTACACGACAGAGTAAATATTGTGTATGCATTCCGATCATAAATGAGGGAGAACGCATTACGAAGGAGCTAAAAAGGGCGAAAGAACATGGAATAGACAGCATGGCAGACATTATCATATGTGATGGTGGTTCCAGTGATGGCTCGACCGAAAAGGAAAACCTCAAAGTTCTCGGGGTTAATACACTGCTAATTAAACAAGGTCCAGGTAAACAGGGTGTGCAGCTTCGTATGGGATTCTGGTGGGCGTTAAAAAGAGGCTATGAAGGAATTATCACGATTGACGGGAATAATAAAGACAGCATTGAGGATATCCGTTTTTTTATTAAAAAATTAGAAGCGGGGTATGACTTTATTCAAGGTTCACGGTTTGTAAAAGGCGGTCATGCAATTAATACACCTTTGATAAGGCTTTTATCTGTAAAAATAATTCATGCCCCGATTATCTCATTAACAGCACATCACCGTTTTACCGATACCACCAATGCATTCCGAGGCTATTCACGGTGTTATCTGACGCACCCCAGGGTACAGCCGTTTCGTGAAATATTTGTGACATATGAATTACTTGCGTACCTATCTACAAGAGCATCCCAATTGGGATTAAAGGTTTGCGAAATACCAGTTACGCGTGCCTATCCTCAGAAAGGGAAAGTACCTACAAAAATAAGCTTATTTAAGGGCAATTCTGATTTACTTAAAATACTATTTTTAAATATGATAGGTAAATACATACCTGGGAAATGAGATAACGATTATGTTCGAATCATTAAGAAAAAACAAAACAGGGATTATTCTGATGTGTTTTTCATCAGCATGTGTCTGCCTGGGACAGTTACTTTGGAAATTGGCTGCTGATGGCAATGCCATATACCTTTTTTTAGGTTTTTTACTGTATGGAATAGGAGCTTTAATTATGCTGGTAGCTTATCGCTTTGGCAGCTTATCTGTCTTACAGCCTATGCTTAGTCTTAACTATGTGTTCAGTATTTTTCTCTCTTTCGTAATCTTGCATGAAAAAGTATCTTTGCTTAAATGCGCTGGTGTATTCATTATTATTGTCGGCGTTATTCTGATCGCGGGAGGAGATGAATAATATGCGCTATTATTTGATTTTGCTTGTTATGACAATCATAGGAGCATATGCCAGTTTCTTTTTGAAAAAGGCTTCCAGCACAGATAGAATACAAATACTGCTTCTAACACCATCGCTTTACGCTGGCGGATTTTTATATCTTCTATCAGCCCTGCTAAACATATTTATTCTCAGATATATGGATTATTCAGTAGTTCTTCCATTAACTTCAATTACATATATCTGGACATTTTTTATGTCCTACTTTTTCCTCAATGAGCATATTACCAGGAATAAAATAATGGGTATTGTGTGCATTGTATTGGGAGGAGTGTTTATTACACTTGGCTAATTTTAGAAATTGGTGATAGTCTTCACATATTGCATACGCTCAACAGCCAGTACCTTGACAATTATGGAGCCACAGTCATGCTGCGGTCCTTTGAATCCTGCTTTTTCGGTTTCGTATGTGCTCCGGTAGTTTCTCTGTAAGCGCCAAGTATCAGGGTGTCCCCAATACATTTGCCCCGACACCAGCCACTGATGTCAGGGTTGTTAGCTTGTTACTCTGATTTATTGCTACATGCTATCCTCGCTTTTTCGCTCCATGGCGCAAGATTCGCGAGTTCGGCATCGCTTGTATCGGTACTTGGGCGACTATCCAGCAGGTACTTCATATAGCTGTATGGATGAAGTCCGTGAGCTTTCGCCATTTCTACCATGCTATAAACTACTATGCTTGCGTTGGCTCCGGCCGGACTGTCACTGAACAACCAGTTCTTGCGTCCCATGGTCACCGGTCTGATCGAGTTTTCCGACGGATTGTTGCTCAGGCTGCACCGTCCGTCTTCGAGATATGTCATCAACGTGTCTTTTCGATTTCGGATATAAGTCACTGCACGATCCATATGGCTGCCCTTTTCCGGCCTCTGTGCATCCAGCCAGCGGATAAAACCTTCCACTGCCGGTTTTTCATCTTTCAGGCGACGCTTGTATATCTGGGTATAGGACAGTCCTTTTGCTTTATAGACCCTCTCGTATTCGAACAGCTTGTTACAATACAGGACACCCTGGACTGCCGGATGGCTGTAGTCCTTATCATGACCGTTTGGAATGGCCTCGATCAGATATCTCCGGATATGTGCATAACAGCAGCACCGGCGTATCTTCTTTAGCTTGTTGTAGCCACTGTATCCATCCACCATCACATACGTGCCGTCATCGATTCCTTCCAGAAAGCCGACCGCATTTCCTCCTGCCCTGGTCTCTGTTTACTGATACAGGATGATAGGCGGCAGCCGGTCTTCTCCGGAACGCATCAGCCAGACGTAGGACTTGCTCTGGGGCCGGCGGTCTGGTTCCTTTAACACCTGGATGGGTGTTTCGTCTGCCATAAGATAGTGTCTTTTCAACAGCTGTCTGTGAAAGTAGTCATACACCGGCTGCAGATAATCCTGTGCGCAGGTGATGATCCAGCCGGCCATCGTAGTCCGGCTGATGCTGACACCAAGAAGTTCAAAGCCTTTTTCCTGTCGGTACAGAGGGAGCGCATCTGCATATTTCTCGTACATGATGTGGGACACCAGTGAGGAAGACGCATAGCTGCCAGGGATCAATGCAGGGACTCCTTCGTCTTTGATAAACTGTGGATCTTCTGTTTCTTTGCAGACGGGGCAGCCATATGTGGCCGCGATATAGATGACACGTTCCAGCTTCGCCCGGGTATATCGGATCTCGGTCCGGATCTCCTCGTGACCGATCGGGACCATCCGGCTCTTACACAACGGACAGTGCTTTTGCTCCTCGGTCAGGGTATCCACCTCCACACGGCAGACTGGGAGATCAGCAAACATCTCGTTATAACCCGCTTTGGGCTTACGTTTCTTCTTACCGGTATTCGGTTCAATGAATTCCGGTTCGATGAGTTCCTCCTCGGATACAGTCTCCGAAAACAGGTTCATCTGCCCGGGAAGATCATTCCGTTTCTCGCTGGAACTGCCAAAAAGTTTCTGCTTGAAATACTCGAGCTGTGCCTGCAGATTTGCAATGATCCGGTCCTTTTCGTCATCCCTGGCATTGCGTTCTTCCAGCATCCGCTGCAGAGACAGGATCAGGTCGTTCTGGGTACGGATGGTCGTATTCAGTTGTGAGATCGTATCCTTCAGTTCCCTGAACTGGATATCCTTAGCGCTGGGTGCCATGGACTTGCCACTCCTTTTCTTATTACTGCTATTTTACCAGAAATCATGAAAAAAAGCGAATCCTGCCAGAGCGCAGTCTCGTCATAATGACGGTGGATAACTTTCCAGGATTTTCGGATCAGCACCAGAAAACGAGCTTTCAGCCACAGGATAAGCCTTTGGATCTGCGACATATCAGGCTAAACTGTGGATTCCTGAGAACTTATCCGCAAACTCCCAAAACACGGATTTGTTATCCACGATCCCGGATGAGAAACAGCTCGAAAAATTCAGCAATTTCACAACAGATCTTTGTCAGGCCTGGATCGCTTTGGGCTGTTCGATATCAAGCCCGCTGAGCAGCCAGTCCAGCTGACGCCAGGTGATGGCCTGAGCTTCCGGGCTTTTTCGTGGCCAACGATAACGTCCCTGCGTGACGCTCAGCCTTTTATAAAGGAGAACGTATCCATCTGGTTCGTGGAGCAGGATCTTGATCCGGTCACATCGTTTCCCACAGAACAGGAACAGGGAGGACTGGTTTGGCTCCATAGAAAGTTTATCCCGGATAATGCTGCAGAGACCATCGATGGACTTTCGCATATCAGTCGTGCCGCAGACGATGAAAATGTTGTCGGCCACAGAAATATCGCCTGGCATACGTAGCCTTTCACGAGGCTGAGAATCCGGTCCAGCATGGCAGGTTCCGTACCATTGGCAATGCGGATGGTCGCCCGGCCAAGAGATATTTCTATCATGGCGGCAAGTGGAGCCTGCTGTTGCGGTATTTCTTGAATCGGACCGTCAGACAGAAAGCCGCCAGGATTGCTGTCTGTTTTGGGAATAAGGTTCAGCTTGACCACTTCCTGCACAGCAGGAGGACTAAGATGTTCCCTGGAAACCGAGTCCGGTATATCATGGCAGGCCTTCTTCCTCAGGCGGCTTACCCAGTTGTAAAAAGTGCCCGGATGTATCCCATGCTCTTTGCACCACTGGTAATCCGTGAGGCCGCTGCTCCGGCATTCCATGATCAGTTGATACTGCTGGTCGGCTGGTACTCTGGCATTGTAAGTAGACATTGTTTGAAACACCTCCATAATTATGTAGTAAAATGCCAGCATCTATCATAACAATTCATGAATTGTGGAGCAAAATGCTTGCATCTAGCTATGCTCATTATGAAGGAATTTGTGGTATGGCGCAATCCACCCTAATACTTGGCGATTACCTAATGATTTATACCCTTTATTTTACACCTCGGCAGTTTACCGACTTACGTCTAATCTTCCTGTTGTAATCTCTGTATCAGCTCCATCATTGCATATGCTGTATTAAAGTTTTCTGGTACTAAATCCTCAACAGAAATTTCAATATCAAAAGCATCATTTAATTCAGTTACGACTTGGATGATATCAAACGAATCTAAAATTCCATTATCAATCAATTTCCCTTCATTTGCAAAATCTACATCGGATCTAACCTCGTTAAGTACCTGTAATAATTTTTCCATCTTTTTTCCTTCCTGAGTTTTAATATGTGTTTTCAAAAATTTCAGACCATTTATATAAAGCCATTGGACTATTTCGAATATAATATTGACAAAAATTCGTTAGTTTTACCATTGCAGTTATAATATATTATTATAAAATATATTCATTTGCTCTCAAATCATCAAATTTATATCCTGCTTTTTCATATAATCTAATAGCTGATACATTGTTTATATCTACCCATTGCATAAACTCTAGAACTTCGTCTTTGAAAAGCATATGATAATAGTTTAATAAAAGCCAGCCATATCCTCTTCCACGAAATTTTTCAACTATTGCTAACTGCCTAATCCATGATATATTTTTAACTATATCCATATTTAATATTCCAGCTATTTCTCCGTTGATATTTATCACCAAAATTTTTTTTTGATCTAATAGCTCATTCAGCATTGCTTTTGTTGGCAAATAAGAGTATAGAGGAGAAAATGTATGATGTAAAATACCTGCTACAACCTCTATATTATCTTTTGTAGCAAAGTCAATCATAAATTTTTCGTTGATATATAATGATTCGGAGACTTTGATATTCTGGGATTTTGCTGACATTCGCCTACTCTCTCTTCCTAATGAGAACCCCAGTTCCTGTATAATTTCTATTTCTATGTGTTGTCTTTCAGAAAAAATACCTTTATATGGATATTCAATAACTAAAGGTAATCCTAATTGTAACGATCGCAGATTATCTATGTTCTTAATGTAAAAATATAAACGATAAAAGCATTCTTCCTTTTCCAAAAGATAAATATTATTTTCTGATTCCTCTATATAAATTTTCTTTTCTTCAATAAGTTGCTTGATTTTCTCCGGTAAAAAATAGCAATTCGAAAAATATTTTCCCTTTTTATACGGGTCCACTCGAATTTTATATTCCTCATAACTATGTAGTCTTTTTAGCATGTAATATACTCCTTATTTAGCTCTACACGATCTAGTTTACCATTCATGTTAATTGGCAATGCTTCTACCTTATAAAAAACATTAGGAATCATATACTTGGGCAATGACTGCTTAATTTCACTAATAATTTTGTCTTTAGAAATATCACCAACGTATACAACCACTATTTTGTCTTTCAATGTGTCATAAAGACAACATACCTGCTGGATATCCTGAATTGCATTTAAAGCTGTTTCAATTTCACCCAGTTCAATTCTATGTCCCATATGTTTTATTTGCAAATCTTTGCGAGCAATATAAATAATCTCGCCTAAATTGTTATATTTCCCCAAATCACCTGTGCGATAAATCAATTCGCGATAATGCTTTTGTAAAGGATTTACAACAAATACCGAGTCGGTTTTTTCTTGATTATTGTAATAGCCTAATGCTAAAGAAGTTCCCCGAACACAAATTTCTCCAACTTCTTCTATTTCTACAAGTTCATTTTTACTATTTAATATTAAGACATCAGAATTTTCGCATGCATAGCCGATCGGAATAGGCTCATCATTAGCCAGTTCGCGCTCAACTTTATAATAGGTGCAATCTCCCGTAGCCTCAGTAGGTCCATATAAATTAGCATATTTAATATCTGGAAGAGCATTTCTCCAGATATTAAACTGTTTTGTTGGCATCACTTCACCGAGGAACATTACTTTTCGTAAATATTGGGGTTTTATTTTTTCGAAAGTTTTAAAGTTTACTATCATACATAATGCTGATGGAACCCAATCAATACAATTAATTTTATGTTGGTTTAAAAACTCGATCAATTTTGCCGGAAACGAAAACAAATGTTTTGGTATAATATGCATTGTTGCACTGCATCGGAGCGTTGCATAAATATCTTTTACTGAAGCATCAAAATAAAAAGGTGTTTGATTGCCAAATACTTCACTTTCTGTGAAAGCAAACGCTTCTGAATACCATTCTGTAAAATTTATTGCTGATCTCTGGCTAGTAACTACCCCTTTAGGAATACCTGTTGAACCAGAAGTAAAGATGGCGTATAAAGGATCACTATCAATAACTGATCGTCGTATGTTTTGCAATTTTATATAATTACATTTTGTTAACAATAACTCTTCATACATAATAACTTTTCCATTAAAGCCTATATCATTTATCTTTTCAATGCATTTTTTATCAGATATTATCACCTTTGCTTCTAACGTTTCCAAAATTAGTTTTACCCGATGTTGAGGCATATCTACATCTAATGGTACATAAAATGCACCCGCATAAACTGCCCCTAAAAAAGCTGTAATCATAGCCACACTTTTTTCCATATATACTACTACGGGTTCTCCCTTTGATACATATTCTGATACACTTGTACCAATTGCTTGAGAACGATTTTTTAATGTTTTAAAAGTAACCTTTTCATATTCATCACAATATCCAACTTTATCAGGAAAATTAATCGCTGACTTTTCTAAATAATCCAGTATATTTACAATCATCTATTTCTCCTTAATTATCTGTTTGTTTGAGTTATTCTAACACACCACCGTAAGATTGTACAAATAAGTTCCACTGCTTTCCCCAATCTGAATATGCGGTATCTTGAGAATGATCTGCTAAGTCATATAATTCTTTTAGTCTTCTACCAAGGTCTTTAGTAACCTTCGAACTGCCATTTATATTCATATGGCCACTATCATAATAATCCATTTCTAAATCCAATTTTAAATTGTCAAGGTACTCCTCAGAATTATAATTAATATAATCAATGCCATATTCTGAACAGAATTCACTCAACACATCAAATCTCGCATAATTAAAAGTACTATCAAAAATCGGTAACGAAATAGCTAATATTCTTATATTCTTTTCGTTACAAAGATCAATAATTTTTTTATAATATTGTAAAGAATATTGGCTTATACTTGCCTTATCGGGATTATAATATGTCTCTTCAACAGGGGCTATTGAAGTTCTCGCAGTACTAAGTAGACCGCCCTTAAAGTAGTTCTTATACACCTTATCAGGGACAAAATCTGTCTTAGATATTTCATTCCAACGTCCGTGATATCTGAGTAATGGAAAGTAATATGATAATATATCCTGATTCTCATTATGATGAGTAATGTCTTTAACCATTGCATATTTAAGCTTCTTATCTGGGATTGTTTCTGCTACTTTTCGATATGTCGCTTCATATGAATCCTCATCTGCCTTACGATCTTCGAAAAGTGCAGAAAAATCTAAAACCACTACACTTGGTGTTTGTTTTTGCAACGCATATTTTAATTGATAGTAATTACACATAGCATTTTGAAGTGATATTCCAAAATTTATCCCTGTAACCCCCACTTCATCCCACATAATTATTGGTGTTATTCCAGCATAAATTGGACTAGATCCAAAAAACAAAATGTCAATGGTATTATCTTTTTCCTCTGCATAATATTCTAATCTAGAAGAGATAAATTCATCATTTTCCCATTTATAGCGCAAAACATTCTGAATCAAATAAAAAAAGCTTGTAAATATCAAAAAAAATAAAAAACATTTTTTCAGTATTATTTTTTGTGTCATAATAGTATTAACCTCTAAAAGCCTTGATAGATAAAGTTACTGGAATCGTACCCTAAACCATATATACCAAAAACAATAATAGAAAATATGCCTGCAAAATAAATAACCCAGCGCAGGACAATGTCAAGTTTTGCAATTTCATAACGTATTATGATTCCTTTTTCCTGAATGTAATCAATTGTAAAGAGCATTATAATCGTTACTAACATAAAATGAAAATTTTTAGAATCCAATCCCAATTGATATAAGCTGCCATCAAACAGCACCCACGGATTGAATTCTGAAACCGTTGACTTTAGCATCTGTATTGCAGACAAGAATGAGTCCCCTCTGGAAAAATATCTACCAATAGTCACTAAAAAAACAGTTCTAACTATTTGAAAAATTTTCCAGCTATAACATTGTATATTAATTTTTAACATGTGGCGAAACTTAGAATAAATTGGTTCTAGAAGGGTCGCTGTTGATACAAATGTTGCCTGATATAAACCATATGCTATATACTTCCAAGCTGCGCCATGCCAAATTCCCACAATTAAAAAGACAATGAATGAGGCCATGCAAGTTGGTAATACTTTTGCAACATAAGTTCCGCAAAGCTTTCTCAATTTTTTTGAAAGTTTTCCAAACGCTTTAGATAATGCAAGCGGATAGAATAAATAATCCCTCATCCATGCCCCTAAAGTAATATGCCACCTTTGCCAAAATTCTGCTACACTTCTAGCCAAAAATGGATGCCGAAAATTTTCTATTAAATCAACTCCTAAAATTTGAGAAACCCCGCATATAATATCTATACCTCCAGAAAAATCAGCATAAATTTGAATACTGTATAAAAAGACCCCTAAAAAGACTATAATTCCTTTATAATCGTTTATTAAGTAATTTGAAAATACTTCGTTTGAAAATACTGCTATTCTATCTGCTATAACCATTTTCTTAAAATATCCCCAAAGCATTCGTTGTATTCCAAATTTAACTCTTTCATACTCGAACTGATGTGATGAATATAACTGCTTGGCTAAAGCATCATATCTACTTATGGGGCCTTGAATAATTTGAGGGAAATAAGATACAAATAAAGCAAATTGAAAAGGATTTTTATCAGCTTCATATTTTCCTCGATAAATATCTATTAAGTACCCCATTGATTGAAATGTGTAGAATGAAATACCCAATGGAAGTAAAAAACGGACCATTGGTAAGGGTTCTAAGTAAGATATAGTAAATATATTGTTTATATTTTCTATAAAAAAATTTGTGTATTTTAAAATAATCAAGATTCCAAAATTTAAAACTAAAATCAATGCTAATATACGTCTCTTTTTACTTAATGCTATTTTCTTAAGTTCTTTTTTGTTCTCAGAATTTTCACCTTTAGCAAGTTCTTTGTATTTTTGTCCTGTCTTTTCCAGCCAAATAGCTCCAGACCATGTAGAAAAAGTAGTTATGATTAAAAATGCTAATATTTTTATACCAGTAAAGGCATAAAAAATATAACTGGCAATTAATAAAATTATCCACTGATGTTTTATAAATTTTTTTGGAACATTAAAATATAAAACCATCATAATACATAAAAATAAAAAAAATGGAAGTGTAAACGGAGACATTGTTTCTCCTTTCTATTACAAAATATATCAAGAAATTTTTCGTTTAAACTCAAGTATTTACTTATTGTTTATTAAGTTATATTTATGGTTTCCATCTTTTACCTGACCACTTATATATAGCTATTTTAATGTGAGTTTTCAATCTATTCTTTAATATTTAGCCTTAAAAATGATTTTATTTTTGCGGAAAACTATTATTTTTAGTTCTCCACCTATAGTGTTAATCAAAAAATGTCATACATAATAATTTAATTCAAGAAGAGCCATTATATTAAGTAAATTATATAGTTGAGGTTAAGCTTCAAATAATTTGTCGTCATAACACATAAAATAATTTTAAGAAGCATTATATTCTAAAAAATTATCCATTAAAAAAAGTGTTACTGCTTTTTAACATTAATGCACAGTAAAAACATAAATATATTTAAAATATCACTTCCTTGACAATTTTAACAACTTTAACAAAATAGTATAAGCAAGACTGAGCAGTAAAATATATTTGCCTATCATCATTATAAAAGGACGAGTATACTGATTACTTTGTATCTGATAAATATAGCCCTCTTTACCATCAGAAAACACCTGTGGTGAAGAAATTTTTTGATTTCCATCAATAAAATATGATGTCTTTAGGAATTCATTGTAATATGCAAATCGAATTTGTAATACCTTGCCCCTTGGAAGTGATAAAGTAAGTGGTGCATGAATTCTAGGTTCTGAAATAATATCATCCCATTCTGAAATATAACTCCACCCCTCAGGTAGCATGAATTCAGATAAATTAATACTTTTCCCATCAACAAAAATATCTGATATCCAAATACTATTGTATTCATTAAACTGTGAATCACGAGTGTCAATTAGTGTAAATGATGTTTTTTGATATGATAACCCTTTACCTTTAAAAATGGTCAAACCTATAAACAAAAAAACAATAATTAGTAATAGATACGATACTTTTGTTGATATTGTTCGTTTACTAATTATCCAATCAAGGAAATTAAATGCCACAAAAAAGTAGCAAATGACAAATACATATTGTAATTTAGTCGTCAGAGTATACTCATTGATACAACCGCTTAAATAGATACATACTAAAAAAATCAAGATTTCTTTAACTAATATTTTAAATAATTTCATAAAAGCCTTTCTAATACCCAAAATACTCGAATGTGTTGTTATTTGGGTTTTCGCCTACTTTCTCAAAGATATAAAAATCAGATTCAGTAGTAGTCTCTTCTTCACCTATTATATGTGGATACTTATTAGGAACAAACCCAATCAAGGAAAATCCAATTATATTATCCTGAATATATTTCATAAACTTTCGATGTCTATATTCTGGCCAACGCGTATATTCTTCGTGATTACTAGAGTATATAATTACATATTGGTCTGAACTTTCAAACAAATCCCTCATATATTCTTCAAAAAGGGAGTCTTCTAACAAGTGAAAAATAACATCTAGTGATAATGATAGTTGATATTTTCGTGTCATATAATTGTATTTAGGATATCGATCATAAAATTTTTTACTTTTATCTTCTTTAAATTTCTCTTTGTTTCTTTCTATAACTATCGGTGCAACATCTATTCCCGTATAATTCTTGTAATTAATAAGACTTAGTTGGTTTCCATCACCGCAGCCAAATTCTATAACTGATTCAACCGAATGAATATTTAACCAATGATTTATAAAATCAGCTTTAAATTGAGCCAATGCATTATACGAACCAGTGCCTGAATTTCCATTATTTTCATAGTGTTTTTCCCAAAACTCTGCAGAGTTAGTATAGCTACTATTAATTAATTTTATCGCTAATTGGTTATTTAATTGATCAATATTTTTTTTAATATTACAATTTTCTATTTGCAAATTTTCTATTTCAACAATTTTGCTCTCCAATTCACTTCTAATAAAATTCAATTCATTAAATAGCATTTTTCTTTTTTCTGCATAACTCTCCTCTTGATTACGCAAACTAGTAAGTACATCATTATATTGCTCAGTTTTTGTTTTCAATTGTATAGCCAACTTGCTGTTTATAATCTGTTCATTTTCCAATTCGCAAGATACTTTATCTAGCTCTGTGAGTAAGGTACTAAATGGCCAGATTTTACTTAGAATAGCCTTAGATTTTGTATTCACTTTTTATAACTCCTTAAAAAATCTACTAACTTACGCAGTGGTTTAGTCAATTTCCAACATGTTGAATTTTCATATGCCCAAATCTGTGCTTGTAATGAATTAATATATTCATCCTTATTTACATTGGTAAAATTATGAGGCAGCAATGTAAAATAGTCTTTTAAAACCTCATACTTATAAGAAGTAACTCCGGCCTTCGCGTCCCACCAAGATGCATCATAGTGGTGTTGAGCAATATTTTTTCCGTCATACATATTTAAAGTCAAAATATTAGGCGCATAAATTTTCACTTGATTTCCCAATAGTTGCGTTTTTCCATTTAGTTCATACTTATATTTTTTTGTTAACAATTTGGTTAGACGAACAACAATAGTATTTGAAGTATTATATGTACCATCTGCATTTACCAAATGATCATTTTTATATGTCTCCAACCAATCTTTTAATAGCGGATATTTTGCAACAGAACCAAAAGTTGCTGCATTAATGGCTCCCCTGGTTTCAAAGGCAAAAAAGATTTCATTTAATCGAAGTGGCGCGATATCATTTGTAAGTTCTACGTCTGTGTCCATATAAATTCCACCCTCTTCATAAACCTTTTTAATCCTAAAATAATCAGCTACAAATGCCCATTTTTTATGTTCGTATGCTTCCTTTACATATGCACATTCATTTATATTACAATTATTTTCATTCCATTCGATAATCTCATAGTCAGGTGCATATTTTTTCCAAGAAGCCATACACTTTTTTATTAATTCACTTTTTTCACCACCACCAAACCAAAAATAGTGTATTTTTTTAGGAATTAATCTTTTTACACACACATCCTCGATAACTCTATTTTTTATATCATTTTTAACATAATTGTTATTATAAAATAGCTCTTTATTTTCTCGGGCGTATTGAATATATTCGTCTGCATATTCAGGTTTAAAGTTAATGAAGGAACAAACACTTTTATAAATTGAATACACTATTTCGTTTCTATATTCTTCTTTACAATTGTTTAGTGCTCTGTCCCAAGCATTAATAATATCCAAAGAATGAGGATTTCTTACACTATGCGTTATAGAATTATCTTGTTGTCTATAATAATAAAGTGCTATGGGTAGATAACCTATTTTATTTGCATAAGAAAATAGAATAGGAGTAGTTGCAACATCTTCATACCATATTTCTGCAAATTTTGTAATATAGAACATTTCTGCTCGAAAAAGTTTATTGCACGCAGTCGCAGGATTCATGCAATGTCTCATAAAATCGCAATGTGTAGGGGTACTTTCCTCCCCCCTATATCCACGCGAAACCCACCCAGTTTTCCAGCCGTCGTAGATACTTGTAAAATCACACACAACACAATCCAAATTTTCTTTATTAGCCATTTCGTACATGGTTGCATACATTTTGGGATCAATCCAGTCATCAGAATCTACAAAACCTATATATTCACCGCTGGCATATTGAAGTCCTAAATTCCGAGCGCTTCCCAATCCACCATTTTCTTTTTCATAAAACTTGATTAGTTGTGGATATTCATCTACGTATTTTTTTATAATAGAAGCCGAACCATCTGTAGACCCATCATCTACTATAATAACTTCGTAGCTATCAATGGTCTGTACTATGAGAGACGATAAACAAACAGCGATATATTTTTCTACATTATACACTGGAACGATAATTGAAACCTTACATATTTTTTCCATAGTTTCCTTTCTCCGAATATCTAATTTCCTTTTTTTATGCATATCAAAACACAACAAAATATACTATAATGTTGTATTGTCGCCTGCTATAAGGAGGTTTTTATGGGGGTCACGGAACCTATTAGAAATTTAGAGGATATTGAAAAAATTAAACAATTTTATTATTTAAAAGGGAGATGGAGAGATTATGCGTTATTTGTTGTAGGGCTTAATACAGCTTTAAGAATAAGTGATTTATTACTTTTAAGATGGGAGCAGGTTTATAATTTTGAATTCGGACATTACCATAAATATTTATATATACAGGAGAAAAAAACTCATAAAAATAATCAAATTGTACTGAATGAAAACGTTATAAAAGCGTTTCAGGTATTATGGAGCAATACAGAACAACAGGTCATGCCATATAATTTTATATTTAAAAGTCAAAAAGGAGAAAATCGACCAATACATCGCAGCAGGGCATTTATTATCATAAAAGAAGCTGTTGCAAAATTGGATATTGAAGGAAATATATCCTGCCATTCTCTGAGGAAGACATTTGGCTACCAGGCATGGAAAAAAGGGGTTCCACCAGCAATTATAATGGAAATTTATAATCATTCGTCTTTGAAAATTACAAAGAGATATTTGGCAATAAACCAAGATGATAAAGATCAGGTATTTACTGGTTTACTAATTTAATATGATAAAGAGCAGGCGATTTTAAAGTAAAAGAATTATGCAAAATAAATCTTGTCCCTCACAAGCCGCCAAATTTTTCGATATAAATAGTATAATTAGTACAAAATGGGATTTTATGGCCATTTTATGCCATAAAAGAAAAAGCGGCATGGGAGGAAGAAAAAGTTTATGTTGATGTTACCACCATTTTCTGAACTGTTGAAGCAATATATCCAGGCCAGCGGTGTTACCGTGTATCAGCTGGCTAAAATTTCAGGGGTTAATCGGACTTCAATACAGAAGGCGATTAAGGGGGAACGGCTGCCGCAGATAGAATCAGTGAAGGTTTTGGCATCCAAACTTAATTTAACGGCGGCAGAGTGTGAGATGCTTATGGAAGCGTATGAAATGGAGTGCTGTGGAAGAAATCTGTATATTCAGAGGAAGTATGTGAAATATCTGATTGAATCCATGGCACTTTTTTATGAAAGGGCCAAAATGGCGGTATGCGTTAGACAGTCGGTGGAAGTGCAGTTGATCAGACCAAAGCGGAAGGTTTTTACTGGGGAATATACGATAGGCTGTCTGCTGGAAACTTTTTTAAAGCGGGAGGCTTACGGCAGGGAACATAGAGGGATCTGTCTGTCAATAACATTTGCGCATGGATTTTATGACCGGTTTATGAGCCTGATTGGGGAAATGGATTTTAGGGAACTGGAGATTCGGCAGATCATTGATTTTGTGAAAACTCCGGTCAGTATGGAACGGGATAATCAGAATCTCAGAGTTCTGACAAAGATCGTTCCGTATCTTCTAATTCGGGGAGAGGGCTATCGTGTTTATCAGCGTTACGTAAATATATTAGAGGATGATGGCTGTAGAATTGGATTTCCCAATTCTATTTTATTTTCTGATTACGTTTTTTTGCTTTCGGCAGATTTTAAGACGGTTTATTTGGAAGAGGATATGGAGGTTGTAAAGTTTTACAGGGACAGCTTTGAACATCAGGCAGAGCAGGCTGTGAATCTTTTTAAGCATTCGGTGGATGTGATTGCTATGGGAGAGCATTTTATGAGGTGTGATGAGGCTGGAAACTCGCTTTTTTGGATTGAAGAACAGCCATGCTTTATTCCCATGTGCAGAGAGAAACTGGTTAGAAAGGTGCTGATGGAAGGGCTTCCTTATAGAGAACAGGCGGTGGAATTAGTCGATAAGCGGTCACGTCAGTTCTATGATATTAAGAATAAGATCGGTCTTTTTACTGAAGAGGGACTTGCGGAATTTGCCTCAACCGGGGTTTTGAAGGATATACCAGTTGGATATGCCAGGCCGTTTACGAGTGAAGAACGTTTATGTTTACTTGAAAATCTTTATGAGGAGGTGGCCGGAGGAGAAGGAGAGGTTCTGCGCATGATTAATACGAGGCTGTTTCCGATATCCAGGCATATTTCTGTGTCGGTACATAGTATGAAGGAGTTATCGCTCTATTTATTTGATGAAGACGAAGCGCGGTATCACTGTATTGAAATCGAAGAATATACATTGGTTCATGCATTTTATGATTTTATTAAATACGCAGCACAATCGAAATATGTCTGCTCTAAAACGGACACCCTGTCTGCAATCCAGTTCTATATCGAGAAATTAAAAATAGAAGTGCAAAAATAATGTCGAATCGTGCAAGATCATGGAGAACATTATCGAGCACATATTGTTTTTAGTGCATATTCTACTATAATTATTATACAATACTTAAAACAATTGTAAATTATTCTAAAATTCATGTAATATGGCAAATTCGGCGAAAGCCGTTGACGCAAAACTAAAGGGCCTGTAAAATGGCAGCCAGTTACAAACGAGAGCTAGAATGGGCTGACCGGAAGGTTGGCCCTTTAATTTTATAAAAATACAGGATAAGGAGACAAGAGTATGAATCTGCAGAAATGTAAAAACGGCCACTTCTACGATGGGGATATGTATTCCTCCTGCCCCCATTGTGCCGGCCAGGGCGCAGAACCCAACAAAACAGTCGCGTTGGTGATGACGGAGGATGATTCGGAGGGGGCTACGATTGCGATTGGAGCAGATGGAAAGCCGGTTAATGAAAGCCCGGGCGGTCATATGATCGTGGAGGACGATAATCAGACCATGGGTATCTTTATGGATCAAAGAGTGGAAAACGAGAGCAAAGAGCCTGTTGTAGGCTGGCTCGTGTGTACCGGCGGAAGATTTTTTGGCCAGGACTTCAAAATCAAGAGTGGGAGAAACTTTATCGGCCGGGGAAGAAACATGGATATCTGCCTGGAAGGGGAGTTATCGGTTTCGAGAGAACGCCATGCCGCCGTAATCTATGAGCCAAGGCAGAATATTTTCCTGGTTCAGCCCGGGGAGTCAAAGGAATTGTTCTATTTAGACGATGAGGTGGTGCTCTCAGCTAAGGAAATAAGAAAGAACAGTGTTCTGCAGGTGGGGGATGTAACGCTGATGTTTGTTCCCTGCTGTGACGATGTATTTCAGTGGGAAGGCAGTAAAAATAATAAATAACAGGGAGGATATGAAACATGGATATTTTTAATAATGCAAATGATTTATACAGCTTATACCGGGATTTTATGGCAATTATGAATGGGTTGGGGGTATTTTATATTATTATCCTGATTGCGGGAATTCTGATACCGTATTTTGCCAGAGGATACATGCTTATGTGCGTAGGACGTAAAAAGGGTCTTCAATCTGACTGGATGCCGCTTGTTCCGATCGCGCGCCAGTTATACCAGATGCAGATTGGCGAATGCCCGTGGTGGTATATTTTCTTCTTTGGCACGTCTACCGTGACTGTGGCCAGCAGCGGGCTGGTATGCCTGCTCCTGCAGATACTTACGAAAAAGCCCGTGATCTGGTTTGTCCTGCTGGTTATGTACGTAATTGCAAATTATGTGTTTACCTTTTTATATTACCGTAAGTTCTACTATTTCTATGGATTTAATCCAAATACGGCATGGGTCGAGGTGGTTCCGTCATTAGGCTTCGTGGGCACGGTTCTGCTGGTTCTGATTGCTTTTTCGGATGCGATTCATTATCGGGGGTTTGAAGGACCTCAGGAAGATAAAACACCGGTTATTCCGCCAGTCCGTTCAAATGTAAAAAAAGCTGTTATAACCGGAGTAACCGGAAAATACCAGGGAGCAGTCTTTGATGTGACGGACGGCAAGGAGATTACCTTTGGCAGAACCGCTTCGAATTGTAATATTATCTTTGACCAGTATGACACAGATGTCAGCAGAAGACACTGTTCCGTGCGTTTTGATGTGGGCAACGGGAATTATATTGTGACCGACTATTCCAGTAACGGAACGTATTTAGAAGACGGTACACGTCTGGAAAAGGGACAGGGAAAGATGGTTCCAAGGGGAAGTTCGATTTATCTTGGAAATAAGAAAAATATGTTCCGCCTCGATTAATCACTGATACTGTTACCGGAGCAGGCGGCAGAAGGAGAGACTATGATAACATACAGTTTACTTTGCAAAGAAGGCGGCCGTCAAAATAATGAAGACTGTACCGGGATGTTCGAAGGAAGGGAAGCTTTGTATTTTGCGCTTGCGGACGGGCTGGGCGGTCATGGAAAAGGCGAGGTGGCCTCCAGGATTGCCGTAGAGACTTCCATGGAAATTTTGTCGGAAGAACCGGCGTATTCGGAGGACAGCCTTCGCAAGGCTTTTGATATAAGCCAGCAAAACATCATTGAATACCAGAAGGCTGACCGGATGGCCAGTGATATGAAAACTACGCTGGTTCTGCTTCAGGTGGGAGAGGAACTGATTCAGTGGGGCCACATTGGTGATTCCAGACTGTATTATTTTCAGGAAAAATGCCTGATGGAACGCACTTACGACCACAGTGTGCCTCAAATGCTTGTGGCTGCCGGAAAGCTGAAAGAAAAAAAAATACGAAACCATCCAGACCGCAACCGTCTGCTCCGTGTTATGGGCATAGAATGGGAACAGAACCGTTATGAACTTCACGATCCCATTGAAAGGAACGGAAATCAGCAGTTTCTGCTGTGCAGCGACGGATTCTGGGAATTGATTGAAGAAAAAAAGATGACTTCCTGTCTGAAAAAGGCAGGTTCCCCCCAGCAGTGGATTGATATGATGGAAGAAGTCATTTTGAAAAACGGCAGAAAGAAAGAAATGGATAATTATTCGGCGGTGGCAGTCTGGGCTGGGCAGGAGGGCTGAAAGTGGCGGTAATCAGATGCGGCAGAGGCCATTATTATGATGATGAAAAGTTTTCCAGGTGTCCGCACTGCGGAATATTTAATAATGCCGCAGATCAGGCAGAAGCTGCCATGGAAACTCCGGTGAAAAAAAAGAGACTCCTTTTCGGGGCGGTTTCCGGACGTAAAAGGGAAAAGGTACAGGGGTCTGAAGAGGAACGGGTTTCTGAAGACGGTGTGACGCAGGCATATGACGAAGTGAATATAGAGAGCGAGGCGTATGATGATGCAAAAACCATCGGGCGCTTTTCACCGGAGAAGGGCAATGACTATGTGACCGGCTGGCTCGTCTGTGTGGCAGGCGAAAAAAAAGGAGCCGATTACCGTCTGCACCATGGTTTTAACTGGATTGATGGAAAGAAACACTGGGCGGTTGTTTACGATGACAGGGAAAATGAATTTACAGCCATTCCCGGTAAAGGAACTCTTACCTATTTAAACGGGAAACATTTGGAGACTCCGGTAAAAATTATAACAGGAGATCAAATACAGACAGGGGAATGCATCTATGAATTCGTTGCTTTCTGCCGGAAAGGAAGAGTATGGGAGGAAGAGTGAAAAAAATGACGGCCTGGAAGGCTGCGATGAGAGCAGTTCCCGGAATACTTCTGGCAGCGTTTTTAACGGCGGCTTTGCCGGCCCGGATGGTTCTGGCGGCGGAAGGAACCATGGTAGAGGAGAGCACGCAGCGTATTGAACAGGTCTATACAAATTTGCCGGAGATTATGGTTTATGGCTATGGTCTGGATACTGTAACGGGCCAAAACACAGCGGCTTATCTGGGGACGGAGGAGCTGACATGGCAGGGGGCCTGTTCCTTCAGGGACAGCGGGGAGGGAATCTATCTCTATGTTCTGCTGGATATCTCCGGATCGATGCCAAAATCGTATTTTAAAGAGATTAAAAACGGAATTTTAAATCTTCAGGAGCGGCTTGGAGAAAATGACCGCCTGGTGTTGTGTACTTTTGGAGAAGAAGTCAGACTTCTGGCGGATGGCAGCCAAAAGACTGAGGAAATGCGTGCAATACTTGATACGGTGGAAAACCATGACCAGAAGACACTGCTTTTCGAAGCTGTAGACCGGGTTGGCGCAATTGCGGCTAAAACCGGGCCGGAAGAATGCAGGCGCCGGGTTCTGGTGGTAATTTCAGATGGCGAGGATATTGCGGTTGGCAAAAAGATGGCGCAGGAGGCGCAGGAAACATTAAAAGAGTATGGCCTTCCCCTTTACGGCATGTGCATCCGCGATACAGGCAGGGACAATATCAACAGTTTCGGCGAATTCTCCAGGATGTCGGGAGGCGGCATTATTACTTTTGGAGCGAAGGAGGGCAGCACCGTTCTGACTGATTTATACGACAGACTTTATGACTGTACGGAGCTGCAGTTTAGCAGCGTGTCAAACCGTGTTTCGAATGAGTTCGAAATGTTTGCCCTGAAAACAAATGACGGGCGGGATACGATTACGAGACAGGTACTGGATTCCAGATGGATCCCGGACAGGATTCCCCCGGTAATTACAAATGCCGCGCAAACAGGTGAACGTCAGATCAGTATAAGCTTCAGCGAGCCTGTAAACGGACTGGGGGAAATATCTAATTATCTGATTATGCAGGGAGATACTCCCCGGACTGCGGTGGGAGCGGCCTTAGAGGACGGAAACAATCAGAATGTGGTCCTTACCATGGAATCGGACCTGACACCGGGCACATATACGGTTTCCTGTAAAAGTATGACAGACCAGTCCATGGAGAAGAATCCTTTAACCGGTACGGCTTCGCTATATATAGCAGAGACGGAAAACGCTGCTGATAAGAATACGGTTTCAGATGCGGTATCACGCAGCATATTCAGCAGGGTTATAGCAGAGGGCGACGGCGATACTGCCGGAGTCTGGTTCCTGATTTTTATGGCGTTAGTGGTCCTGATTATTGTGGTTGCCGTTAAGCTGAAACAGACGGGGAAGCAGGAAGAGAACCGAAAAGAAGAAGTTAAAAAAGAGGAACCTGAAAGAGTAAATTTAAAAAGATTTTTCGATCTGGTGATTCGCATGGATGGGGAACTTCCCAAAAAGGCCCGGTGGGAGATAGACAGGAGTCTGATCATTGGAAGAGCGGATACGTGTGACGTTATTTTTGACGATCCAAAGATGTCGAGGCAGCACTGTGTGCTGGAATGGAATGGCGCAGCATTATACGTCAATGATTTAAATTCCAGGAATGGAACCTTTGCAGATGGAAAACGCATCAATGTCAAGACGGAGCTTAAACCGGGAAACACCGTAAGAGCCGGTTCTGTGGAAATAACCATCAGGTGGTAAAGAAAGAGGGGGAAACCGATGCCTTCAATAATCGGTAATTTATGTCCCAACTGTTTTTCTCGGGAGTATTATAACGGGGAATGTACGGTCTGCGGCTATCAGGAAAAATTTTCTATTCGAAGCCAGAGGGCGCTGCCGGAAGGGACACTGCTGGATAAGCGCTTTGTGGTAGGAAAGGTTCTTGGGGAAGGCGGATTCGGCATTACGTATAAAGCATATGACACGGCCGCAGATAAGATTTGCGCTATTAAGGAATACTTTCCGTCGGGAGTGGCATTTCGGGGAGAGAATCATATCCAGAGCATTGTAGAGTCCGAAGAAAAACGGGATTTCTACCAGGCCAAGCTGGAACGTTTTCTGGAAGAGGCCCAGATTTTAAATCAGTTGGGGAACATCCCTTCTGTTGTAAATATAACAAAGTGCTTTAAAGAGAATGATACGGCGTATTTTACCATGGAATTTCTGGACGGGGCGAATTTAAAACAAATCGTGAAAGCGTCGAAAAACCGTCTTCCTGCGTCGGAAATTACGAATGTGATCCTTCAGGCGGCGCTGGCTATGGACATTATCCATAAAAAAGCGCATATCCTCCATCGCGACCTGAGTCCGGAAAACATCTATATTACAAAAGACCGTCAGGTGAAGATAATTGATTTTGGCAGTGCAAAGCAGTACAGCTCGGGAGGGGAGCAGGAGTATTCAATTGTACTGAAGCTTAAATTCGCGCCTCCGGAACAGTTTTCCGATAAGATGAAACAGGGGACGTATACAGACGTTTATGCCTTGGCCAGCACCTATTATTATGCATTGACCGGGATTACGCTTCCCACCGCCATGGACCGTTTAGGCGGCGCAAATTACGTTCCGCTGAAGCAGATGAACATTTCCATCAATGAGCGGATTTCAGATACGGTAGACAGGGCGCTTAAGTTAAACTGCAGGGAACGGATTCAGACTATGCAGGAGCTGGCAGAAGGTATTATGAGTCCGGGTAAGAGGATTATACCTGTCCCACCGCCGGTTTCCGTTAAATCCATGCCGTATATTGAGGTGGAACGCGGTACGGAAAAAGGAAAGAGATGGTTTCTCCCGGTAAATACGGAGCTGAAGCTTGGACGGGGCAGGGCGGAATGCAACATTCTGATACAGGGGCATCCGGAGATCAGCAAGATTCACTGTATCATCCTTTATGAAGCCTCCAAAGGGAATTTCTATATCCGTGATATGTCGCGTAATGGGACTTTCATTAACGGGGTAAGACTGGTGAAAGGAAAAACTTATCAGCTTAAAAATGAAAGCCGGGTTTGTCTGGCGACTGCGGCGTGTGTGATAAGGGTTGGAGTAAAGCATGAATCAGGTTGAAAATTTGGTTGATATAAGAAAAGAAAATAATCCATACATGGAGATTGCGGGATTCAGTATTATCGGAACGAGGCAGTATCAGCAGGATTATGCAGGTATGTATTCTGACCGTAATGAAGTGTTCGGTATTATCTGTGATGGGATGGGCGGCTTGAGCGGCGGGGAAAAGGCGAGCAGGGCCGCTGCGGATTTATTTATTCGGGATTACTTAAGGCGAAAACCGGATTCGGAGCTGAACGGTTTTCTGATGAAAGAAGCTGTGGTTATGGATCGTGCAGTGGCAGACTTGCGAAATGAAAGAGGCAGGCCGCTGAAGGCGGGAACTACGGTGGTTGCGGCAGTTGTGCGGGAAAAACGGTTTTACTGGCTTTCTGTGGGCGACAGTAGGATCTATTTGATCCGCGGCAGACAGATTATGCCTCTGACCAGGGATCATAATTATCGATTGACGCTGAACGAACAGTTAAAAAACGGGACAATATCAAAGGAAGAGTTTGAGAGGGAGGCACGAAGCCGTCAGGCGGAGGCCCTGATCAGCTACCTTGGAATGGACGGTCTTGAACTGGCGGATGCCAGAGGACCTCTAAAATTGGAGAACGGTGATATTCTCTTACTGTGCAGCGATGGAGTCTATAAGAGCCTGGACGACAGCCAGATTCATGCCATGGTAAGAGATAATGATATTTCGATGGAGCTTGCGTCGAGGCGGCTTCTGGATACGGCTTTTTCCATGAGCCGGGGCGGACAGGACAACACGACCGCCGTATTAATCGCCTGCCGCGGAGAGTGATATGCCGGAGAAAAGAATTCCGAAAGACAAAAGGATAGGAGGACATTTGAGATGGTTCGTTGCCTGAATTGTATGGAGATGTATGATGAGAAGTTCGGGGTCTGCCCCCGCTGCGGATTTATTCCCGGTACGCCTCCTAAAGAGGCATACCATCTCCATCCGGGAATGCTTCTGGAAGACCGGTACATGATAGGGACGGTGCTGGGCTTCGGAGGATTTGGAATTACATATCGTGCCTGGGACCGGATTTTGGAGAAGATGGTGGCAATTAAGGAGTATTATCCCAATGGTATTGTCAACAGAATTCCGGGTAAAAGCGAAGTCATCATTTACAGCGGAGAACGGGCTGATGAGTTCAGGAAAGGAAAGGAACGATTCCTTGCAGAGGCGAGGAATATGGCCAGATTCAGCACACATCCAAATATAGTAAATGTGTATGCCTTTTTTGAAGCGAATCAAACGGCATACATCGTGATGGAATACTTAGACGGCATTTCGTTTAAACAGTACATTAAAGACCAGGGCGGCCGCGTTGAAGTGAAGGTGGCGGTGGAAGTGGCTCTTTCCGTTCTGGACGCGCTGAAGGAAATCCACAGGGCGAAAATCATTCACCGCGATATCAGTCCCGATAATATCTTTATCTGTGAGGGAGGAGTTATTAAGGTAATCGACTTTGGTGCGGCCCGTTTTTCTGCCGGTGATGAGGAAAAAACAATGTCCATTATCTTAAAACCGGGCTACGCTCCACCGGAGCAGTACAGGAGCAAGAGCCGTCAGGGGCCGTGGACGGATATCTATGCGGTAGGAGCCGTCCTCTATCGCGCAATCACCGGAGTGATGCCGGAGGAGAGCGTTAACCGTATGGTGGAAGATACGATGAAGTCCCCCAGGGAATTGGCGCCGGAAATTCCTGAGAATATTGATAAATGCATTATGAGGGCTATGGCCCTTAACCAGGAGCTGCGGTTCCAGAATGTGAATCAGTTTGAGGAGGCGCTTCAGAGTAAGACCGTGGTTCGGGATGTCCAATCTGAATTAAAAAAGAGGAAAGCAGTACGGGGCATGGGTGTAGCGGCGGCCTGTGGGGTTATTGCTGTTGCTTCCGTAGCCTGCTTCCGGATGTATCAGTCCAGAATACAGGAAGCAAACTTAAAAGAAGCGGAAATTGTGGTCTGGATTCCCGTAGACACGGGAACGGACACGGATACCGGGAAAAAGGAGAAGCAGCGGAAAGAGGCTGAAGACAGCTTTCAGGATGCGCTGAAGGATTTTGAGACGGCATATCCACAGATACGGGTCGATGTTGAGCTTATCGATGCAGGAGAATATGAGACGAGAATCAGAGAGGCATATGACAGTAAAAATATGCCGGATCTGTTTGACAGTACTGTTCTCGGAGAACCATACGAGGCATCCTTTGCCTCGTTAAAAGAAGTGTATGAACTGTTGGAAGAAAATGAGATCCTCGATGAATATTACTCTTTAAGAGAGTATTCAGAACAGGACCCGGAGCTGAAAAAGATGCCGTTAAGCTTGCAGATGCCGGTGATTTATGCGAATACCAGGCTGTATGAAGGCAGTCCTGATTCTGATGAATTCGTATTTACAGGCAGGGAAAGCTATTCCTGCAATCCCAGGGACCAGGCGGTCTTTTCCAGGCTGTTTGATATGGAAATTAAGGATACCCTGGGGTATGAAGCGTTTTGTGACAGGGGAACGGCTATATATTTAGGAGATACAGGAGATTACCGGATGGTTCAAAGGGACATGGCGGGGATTTACAGAGTCATACCGGTAGACAAGGAAGCAGAGTGGTATTTTTCAAATCAGTTCAGTGTGTGGGAGGATTCTTCCAGGAATGAAAAGGCCGCCGCAATCAGGGCCGTCTATTACCTGCTGTCTGAAAATGCCCAGAGCGCCTATAATGTGCGTGGACTCCGCGGGCTGCCGGTGAATAAGAATATGCAGGAACAGTATTTTGAGGTGAACACAGAACTGCAGGAGTTGAAAAACTGCCGGCCAAAGGAGGCGTCAGAGAGTGGTTTGCAGCAGGATCAGTAAGAGAGGTAGAGTATGAAACGTTGCCTGAATTGTATGGAAGAATATGCGGAAAATCTGACGCAGTGTCCTGTATGCGGATACAGCGGGGATATGGATACCGGGCCGGAGCCTGCGCTGGAACCTGGGAGCATTCTGCAGGGGCGCTATATTGTGGGAGTATGCCGTGAGGTCCGGAAATCAGACATCATTTATATCGGTTGGGATGAACTGTTCCAAAGGAAGGTACAGATACTTGAATTCTATCCGGCTTATTGCTGTCCAGTGAGGGGCGACAGGGAAGCGGTCAGTGTTTTCAGTTCAAAAGGAGAACTGTTTGAAAAGGGAAAACGCCAGTTTCTGACTTACGGAAAGAAGCTTCTGTGGCTGTACCGGGAAGAAGATATCGCCGCAGTATACAGTTGCTTTGAGGAGAATGATACGGCATACCTGATTACACAGTACTGCGATCTACCGACAGTGGAAGAATATTTGTACCGAAATACTTCCAATGGAGCTGCCGTATCTGTACATACCGCGCTTACGCTGCTTTCAGAAGCTATAACAGCAGTGGAAAAGGTTCATGGTATAGGCGTATATCACGGACAGATCAGTGCGGAGAGTTTTTGGATTACGGAGGATAAGCGGCTGGTTCTGAAGGATTTCGGCTCCTGGCTGTATGTTTGCGGAGAACCGGGCGGGCTGGATTATCAAAATGGCGGGCCATGGACAGACGTTTACGGACTGGTTTCCATGTTCTGCCAGATGGTTACAGGAACCGCTGTCACTCCGGCCGTCCGGGTGGAGAGTGTAATAGCAGATTCGGGAATAGGAAAAAGGCCGAATCTGTCAAGAGCGGTTATGAATGCCCTGGAGGAAAGTCCATCCCGGCGGACTGGGAGTGTTGAAGAACTGAGACTTCAAATATACGGAAAAAAAAAGGCCAGGAACAGGCGGAATAAGCAGAACAAGTCATTTTTAGAGAAGATTTCATGGAAGCTCTATGCCTGCGGCGGCCTCCTTCTTATCGTCCTTATAGCGGCAACGGCAGTGTTTTACAAGCTGGGGGATGGCCGTAAAATTGGTATTGTGGAAAGTAGGGAAGATGGAAGCATCGTGATTGAGAACTTGATTAACCAAAAGTACGAAAAAGTCTTAAAATCCCATGATATTGCTGATCAGAGGATTAAGGTAGAAGTAATGGGGGTTCCCGAGTCAGAGAATGTAGAGGGAATTATTGTGGAACAGGTGCCAGGGGCAGGAGAGAAAGGCGATAATGTCAGCACCATTAAGGTTATTGTGGATTCCGATAAGATTCCTGTGACTGTCCCTGAAATCACGGGTATTCAGGTCGGGGAAGCGAGGAGGTTGCTGTTTGAGGCCGGGCTGAGAACCAGGGTGTCTGAAAAACAGTATGAGGCTGTCCCTGGAAGTATTGTGGAATGGTCTTCGGAAGATGGTGAGGCCGTCCATCTTGGGTCGGAAATCCTGCTGACGGCGGCAGTTGGAGAGACACTTCCGGACAAAGAGGAGTTGGTGAAGGTTCCGGAGCTGACTGGCCAAAATTATGAGGAGGCGGAAAAAATTTTAAAAGACAGCGGCCTCTATATGATAAAAGGCCAGGAGGTATATAGTGACGATTACGCTGAAAATGTGGTGACAACTCAAAGCCTTCAGGCAGGGAGTAATGTTATTAAGGGAAAGACAAATGTAGTCGTTACGGTAAGTAAAGGAAGGGAACCTGTTGCGATCCCTGAACTGGTAAAGAAGACGGCAGAGGAAGCAGAAAAGGAACTGAAGGCGGCAGGGCTTGCGCTCGAACGCCGCAATGAGTATGATGACGCCGTAAAAAAAGGAGTTGTGATCAGACAGGAGCCAGAAGCTGGAGAAGGTAGAAAGGGCGATAAGGTCATTATAACCGTCAGCTTGGGAAATCGGCCGCAGGAAACGAAGGAGACGAAGGAAAATGGCGATAAACCAACGAAGGCCCCGGTGAAGAGGCAGGATAAAAACTCCCAGAGTGAGAAGACGCCTGCCAGGACAGAGACAGTTCCTGATAACCGGGATCAGAAAGTACCGGATCAGACAGAGACAGTCCGGGAGTCTCCGTCTCAGAGCGAGCCCGCTCCGAGCCAGGGGGGAGCGGCACAGGAACCGCCCGGAAAAGATAAGGTAAGCCAGGAAGCGCCAACGTTAGGGCCGCCGACGCCAGGAGGACCGGCGGCTGCAAATCCGCCAATGAATCCGGAAAGCTGACGTTTGCCATATACCATATATTCAGACAGGAGGAAGTTAATATGAATTTAAAAAAATGCAGCAGAGGCCATTTCTATGATGCGGACAAGTACTCAGCCTGTCCCCACTGTGCGGAATCATCGGGAGGCGGTGATAATGTTACGATTGCCATGACTCCGGGTGACGATCCGGTTACCGTGGCTAATTACGGCCAGAATCAGGAACCGATAACTGCGCCTTTGGGGAGTATTTCGATCGACGATGCAATCACTATGGGAGAAAATGATATTTCCCAGGTCGATGATGATGACAATAAAACCATAAGCTTTTATAAAAAATCCGTGGGAGTGGAACCGGTAGTAGGCTGGCTTGTCTGCACAGAAGGGAAATTCTTTGGTCAGAGCTTTAACCTGAAATCCGGCCGTAATTTTATTGGGCGGGCTTTGTCCATGGATATAGTACTGGAGGGGGACAAGGGAGTCTCACGTGAATGCCATGCGATTATCACATATGAGCCGCGTGGGAGAATCTTCTTTGCCCAGCCGGGGGAATCCCGGGAACTCTTTTACTTAAATGATAAGGTAGTCCTGGAAAATATAGTGCTAAAGGCTTATGACAATCTGTCTGTCGGCAATACCACGCTTATGTTTATTCCTTGCTGTGGACCGGAATTTACATGGGCGGCGAAGCAGCAGGACAGCGAATAAGCGGGAAGGGAGAAGTGAAATATCGGAAAGGAGACCAGCTATGAACAGACGCTGTATGGGCTGTATGGAGGAATATGACGCCCGGTATGATATTTGTCCCTGGTGCGGTTATCAGGAGGGGATAGCGCCTCAACAGGCTTATCACATTACTCCGGGTTCAATGCTCGCGGGGCGTTATACCATAGGCCGTGTGCTGGGATTCGGTGGTTTTGGCATAACGTATATCGGTTTTGATGAGATGCTCCAGAAAAAAGTCGCGGTTAAAGAATACATGCCCAGCGAATTTTCGACCAGAATGCCCAACCAGCAGATGGTGACTGTATATTCGGGGGACCGGGAAGAACAGTTTAAGGAAGGTCTGGTTAAGATATTGGAAGAGGCCAGACGTCTGGCCAAGTTTGCTTCGGAGCCGGGAATTGTTCATATCTATGACTGTTTTGAGGCGAATAATACCGCGTATATTGTTATGGAGTATCTGGACGGGGAATCTCTTAAGGAAAAAACATCCAGAGATGGAAAAATGACGGTGGAGGAGGCCGAACCAATTATTCTGTCGGTTTTATCAGCGCTTAAAAAGGTTCACGAAGCCGGAATTATCCATCGGGACATTGCTCCCGACAACATTTATCTCTTAAAAAATGGTGAAGTAAAACTGCTGGACTTCGGGGCGGCCAGATACGCCACCACGAAGCACAGCAAGAGTCTGTCCGTTATCATAAAACCGGGCTATGCGCCGGAAGAACAGTACCGGAGCCGGGGAGATCAGGGGCCGTGGACCGATATTTATGCCCTTGCAGCTACTTTTTACAAGCTGATTACCGGGATCACTCCGGAGGACGCGATGGAGCGGAGCGTCAGGGATGAATTAAAGAGGCCGTCAAAGCTGGGAGTTAAAATTAACAGGAACACGGAAACGGCCATCATGAATGCTTTAAATATTAAGATTCAGGACAGAACGCAGTCTGCATCTGATTTTGAAGCAGAGCTTCTGGCCGCGGAGGTGAAAGAACGGCAGGCGACGAAGGATAAGGTGGATGTCGGAAGTCTGCCGACATGGGTAAAGGCGGCTTCAGCTGCCGCGGCGTTAACCCTGACAGTGGGATTCGCACTTCTGGCCGGAGGCGTCATCCATTTTTCGATCCCCGGGCTGACGAAAGCGGTGACTGCGGAGGGGATGACGACTGTTCCCAATGTTATTAATCTGGAAGTTGACGCGGCCGGGGAATCGGTAAAAGCCTCCCGGCTTGGTATGCAGATTCTGGGGTATAACGATTCTGAAGAAATCGAAAAAGGGAAGATTCTGACACAGAATCTGCCGGGAGGGCAGGAAGTGGAGGAGGATTCAATTGTTGAAGTGGAGGTCAGCGCGGGAGGCGCCATGACCAGAATTCCGGACCTCATTGGCATGTCGCGGGAAGAAGCGGAGAAGGCTATACAGGCTGCCAGCCTTTCGGCAGAATATAAGGAAATGGAGTATCAGGCGGCGCCCGATACCATAGCCATGCAAAGCCTCCCTGCCAATGAACAGGTAAAGGTCGGAAGCAGGATTGTCCTGACGGTTTCCCTGGGTAAAGGCGGAGGAAGCAGGGAGGTTACGGTTTCCGTTAAAAATGTGGCGGGGATGGACTACGACGCGGCCTCCGATTTTCTGTACCAGGATTACTTATACCTGATTAAGACGGACAGTGAATACAGCGATACGGTTGAGGAAGGCAAAATTATCAGCCAGGAACCGGCTCCGGGAACGATGGTCAGCCAGCAGTCCAATATTCGTGTGTGCGTCAGTCTGGGTAAGGAGAAGGTAGAGGTTCCCAACGCTACCTATCTTACCCTGGAGGAAGCAAAGTCGAATCTGGAAGCCGCTTTACTTGAAGTGTCAGTGACAGAGGAATACAGCGATGTTGTGCCAAAGGGAAATACTATAAGCCAGAGTATCGAGAGAGGCGAACTGGTGGAAAAGGGAACAGAAGTGAAGGTTGCGATAAGCCTGGGGCCGAAGCCAGTGGAGACGAAGCCGCAGGAGACAAAGGCGGATAACAGGCCCCGTGAAACAACGGGTGCAGCCAGGGCGCCGCAGCAGGATCAGCCATCTGCCACACAGGCGGCCGCAGAGCCGACCACAGAAGCTCCGACTCAGCCGCCAGTCACAGAGGCCCCGGCGCCCCCTACGACAGAGGCTCCTCCCACGCAGGCTCCTCAGGATAATGGCGGTATGGACTTAAATAAAGCGTATGATATTTTTAAGCGTAATCAATAAGGAAAAGGGGTATGAACATGAAAAAACGGATTCTGATGGCAGGGCTGATCCTTGCAATGACTATAAGCGCTTCCATGACATCGTTTGCAGGATGGAAAAGTGATGATAACGGTTGGTGGTATGAATATGACGACGGCAGATATCCGGCCAACAGTATGAGCTTTATAGACGGAAATTACTATATTTTTGATAGCAACGGATATATGCTGACCGGCTGGCAGGTGTACAACTGGTACTGGTATTATCTGGATCCTTCAGGAAAAATGTGCACTGGCTGGCAGTATGTAGGGGACAACTGGTACTATCTAGATGAGGATGGGCGGATGCATACTTATTGGCTCTATCTCGGAAATAAGACGTATTATCTGAATGAAGACGGAACCCTGCGTCTGGGTGATTTTGAAGACAACGGTATCTGGTATACAGCGGATGCCGTAACCGGAGAAATCAAAAAGGGAGGGAAAAATTCCGGCTCCAGAAATATGCGTTATAACGACGATGGAAGCGTTGAGGTTTATAATGAGGAAACAAAGCAGTGGGAATATATGCCAAGTGTCGATGAACTTGCAGATATGCAGATGGATACGCTAAGGTATGATTACCTGCATTATAAATACCGCTCAGAAGCGGCGTTTGAAAAAGCCGCATGGGAACAGCTTACCGGCCTGATTTCAGATGAAGAAATCAGAGAGTTTATTGATGATGTAGAAGACGAATATGATTCAAGGCAGTATGAGTCCTATTTTTATTAAATCCCGGAGAGGTCATAGTAATGCATAAGATGAAATCGGAATCGGGGTTATCAAATGTAGCTGGTAAAAGCATTAAAGAATACAGGCTGAGCAATAATATGTCTCTGAGAGACATGGCGGAACTGCTGCAGAAGATGGGGCTCGATTGGGATAAGAATGCGGTAAACCGGGCAGAACAGGGACGCAGAACAATTATCGATGTGGAGGTAGTGAAGCTGGCAGAAGTCATGGGAATGTCCTGTGATGAACTCCTGGATGTTAGAAATATGTAGATGCTGATAAAAGCCGTGGAGACAGAAGAGAAGAATTTTGTCTCCACGGCTTTTTTGAATAAACTGGAATGAAAATTTTCCGGATTTTTTAAAAGTGGCAGCAAACAGGTCTGTTAAAAAATGTATGCAGGAATCTGTCTTACAGTATTAATCCAATAATAAGAATTTCTGTTCGAAGAATACCCTTAATTTCTTTATAACTTTTTTATGGCGATACTGCAGCGTAGTAAACGGAACTCCTGTACTCTGTGCTATGCTGCGCAGCGATTCATCCTGGCAGTAAATGTGTGCCAGAAGTTCTTTGTCTTCATTATTCAGTGTGTTTAATGCCTGTTTTAACGCGTTTATCAGGAGGTCGCGTTCAGCCTGATGTTCTACAGGATTTCGGTCTTTTTCTGCAAATAATTCACTTCCGTTTAAGCCTTTTCCAGCCAGAGCATCGTAGGAGAAGACGCCATTCCGAATATCCCCTTCCCTGAAATAACGATCCTTTCGCTCCCCATGCTGCCAAATCTTATAGATTTCCTCGCTGACAGGAATATTTTGCTGTTCGATTTTAATGTAATAGTTTATAATGATCCCCTTCTTTCCTGGTTGTGCAAATAAAACAGGAGAAAACGGGTCCGGCGCTGTGGCCTTTTCGTTTTCTCCTGCTATTTGGTAATGAATCATTCCTTTGCTAGGTAGTTTTTACTGTAGTTGTTTTCTGAGTATCCGGTTCGATTATATGGATGTGCTGTACTTTTTTACAGCGCGGGCACTTGATCTCAATGGTTCCGGCGGTCGGCGGTTTAATGTCAAACAGGCGATGATGGCATACCGGACAATAGATTATATGATTCATAAGTCTCCCTCTTTTGGAATCGAACATATGTTTTGACTCTAAAGTATCAAATTTTTTAGATTATGTCAATACCAGAATAAAAAAAACTAAACCAGAATATAAACTAATTTGAAAGGCGGATGAAAACATTCATGATCTATAGGAACAATACCACATTTCAAAAAATACATTGTTTATTACAATGGAAAAATTTATAATAGAATTACACTTATAAAAAATTGATTAATATGTAGAAGAAATAAATACCTGATAACCAGGCGGGAAAAGCAAAAACAGTAAAATATTAAGAAGGGAGAAGACTATGGCGGAGTATTTATCACCTGGAGTATACGTGGAGGAATTTGATTCAGGGGTGGTACCTGTGGAAGGGGCCAGCACCAGTATCGCCGGTTTTATTGGGGTGGCGGAGAAAGGACCGGTCGGAGGCGTACCGCGGATGGCGACTAATTTTTCGGATTTTAAGCAGGTTTATGGAACTTACCTTTCCGAAAGGGAATGTGGTAATTATCGTTTTCTGGCTTATGCAGTAGAGCATTTTTTTATCAATGGAGGGTCCCGCTGTTTTGTGGCCAGGGTCGCGCCGGCGGACGCATCCTGTGCGAAGGGAGCTGTGCCAAATACAGGAGAATACGTCCTGAAGTTTACAGCCAGTAATCCGGGGGCGTGGGGGAATGGGCTGAATATAGTTATATCTCCTTCGAGCAAGGCAAGGACTCAGGTCTTTGACGTGCTGGAGGCGGCAGAGGGCAGGCGGTACTCGGTTAAAAATAGTGTCGGATTTTTTGATGGTGATATTGTAGCGTTTTCAGATGGAAATACTACGGTTTATAATCGGGTGGTGGAGAGTAAAGACAATGTTATTTCTTTTGAACATGAATTTGAAGTGGATGTAACGGATAAGAATCTATTGCCGGATAAAATTATATCCACCTGTGAGTTCAGGCTGGAGGTCAGGTCCGGCGATTTCACAGAGATCTACGAGAATCTTTCATTTAATCGTAACATTCCACAGTATGTGGAAACGCAGGTTTCAAAATCAGATCTGATTTGTGTGGAATATGTTGGCAAAGGGAAGGAAGAACTCCGGCCGCCATTTAAGTGCCTTGCGTCTTCCGCTCAGGATACCGTGACTGTTAAGCTTTCAGGCGGCACGAATGGTAATATTCTGGACATGGAGGCTTCCGATTTTATTGGAAATGACAATGGTGCCGGAAATCGAACCGGAATCCAGGCATTTCTGGACAATGATATGGTTTCCGTTATCGCCGTTCCTGGTGTCACAGATCCAAAGGTCCAGCTTTCTATGATTGCTCATTGTGAACGAAAGAACAGATTTGCGGTTCTCGATATTCCACGGGAGGCAAAGGAGGTACAGGACATCATCAGGCACAGGGAAAATTTTGATACATCCTATGCGGCTTTCTATCATCCATGGCTGACGGTGTTTGACTCTCTCGATAAGAAAAATATAGTAATTCCTCCTTCCGGATCTGTGATGGGAATCTATGCCCGCAGTGACAATGCCCGCGGCGTCCATAAAGCGCCCGCCAATGAAGTGGTTCGGGCCTGTGTGGGACTGGATGTGCAGTTTGACAAAGGCGAACAGGACGTTTTGAATCTCAGGGGGGTAAATTTGATCCGGATGTTCCCCGGTCAGGGGATCCGGGTATGGGGAGCAAGAACTGCAAGCAGCGATGGAGCATGGAAATATGTCAATGTGCGCAGACTTTTTATATTTATAGAGGAATCCATAAAGAAAAATACAGAGTGGGTAGTATTTGAAGAAAATAACGAAGTGCTATGGAGGCGGGTACGAAGAATAATAGAAGTGTTTCTGATGGAGGTATGGAGAAGCGGCGGCCTGGCCGGACCATCTCCGGAAGAGGCATTTTATGTAAATATTGGGCGTGACACCATGACACAGGAAGAGATTGATAATGGACACCTGATTTGTATCAGTGGCGTGGCTCCAGTGAAGCCAGCTGAGTTTATAATATTCAGGATCACTCAGAATACCGCATCTGCACAGTGAAAATTTTAAGAAGAAGGTACGATAGCGGATGGTGATTCGGGATTAAAACTCAGTCATGTATGCGTGCCAGGCAGAAAATGGTTTTACAGCTGCAGAAGAGTCGAAAAGAATTTTTGCAGAAGCAGATCGTGAGGAACTGACGGACACTCATATGTATGCTATATGCGGACAAAATTGAACGAAAAATACAAACAATTATACGCTGTATGAAGTAAAGAAATGTGAGTAAAAGATAATGAGAATAATCGACAGTTCAGGCGTCTTGCTGATTAACAGATTCGTCGTATCTGATGGATAATCATTGTTACTATAACAGACGGCAACTGGCTTATAAAATGTATATGAGTATTTTTTAGATGATGTTGTAGAAGGAATGCATATTGAGGACTGGAGACTGGGACGGTAATAGAATGCAGCAATGTTTTTTTGTATTCTATTACCGGACAAACCGTATAAAACGGATATTTTGAGTCGTATTACAGATCTGGAAGGAAAAATCAAACGACTTTTTAAGCTTCTATAAACGGCATTCTTCTATAACAAGGAAATAATCGCTATTCAATAAAAATATGCAGAGAGAGACAGTGGAACAGGTGTGACGGTAGAATGAAGAGTTATATTGAAAAGGTAATGTATCCTGTTGAAACGAAATATAGAGATATTATTTGACGACAGGGTTAGAGTCAGTTACGGAACAGAGGGGGGCGGCCGAGTTACAAAGCCTCCCTCTATGATTCACAGGAGTGTCCTCTGTTGGAGGACAAATGACTGGATAGATATAGCTTTAAATGTGGAACTGTAAATTAAGAACAGTTTTAAAAGATGTATAGTAAAGTATGAAAGCGGCACTCAAAAGCATTAAGTAATTAAAGAAATTAATTTAGAAATATAAGAATTATAAAAGAAATAGCAATTAGAAATGCATCAAAAACAATATCAGGAATTCTATTAGAAAATGCATCGGAAACGATATTAATAAGTCGATCCGGAAATCAATCAGGAAATCAATCGGAGAATCATCAGAAAATCAATCAGAAAATATATCAGAAAGTATACTCACAAACCATATCAGAAAATCTACCAGAAACAATATCACCACTTACATCAGCCAACCCACCAAAAACCACATCACGCCTCCCTCTCTACCGCTCCTCCCCCTCAATCACAATCTTATCGAAATACCCACATGCCCCCAACACCCAAAGCGCCTCTTTGATAACCCGCTCATCTCCGGCGGCACGGAGTATGATTCGTTTGTTCTCAAAACGGTTTTCCAAAATGTTTTTTAGGGCTCCCGGGCGGTAGGAGGCTCTGGGGACCATACCGTAGCAGGCCTGCTGCACATTTTTTGCCGGTGGGTTTGGATCGATGAGAATAATTTTGTCGAAATCGTAAATGACATCGTTTTTCATATATCTGGTACTTCCTTTCGGAGAAGATGGATACATATGGTACTGCTGATTTTTTTTGACTTAACCGTGTGTTTATTGACTTTTTGTGAGGCCGCCGTTTTGTCGAATATTGCGATATGTTTTGCTTTTCAAACGGCCGGAAACGTCTTATAGTGGTTACAAGAAAAGCAAAAAAAGGAGGGTTTTCCACATGACTGATACTGAAAAGATGAGGTTCATGGAAATGGAGAATATGAGGTTAATGGAAGAAAATGTTAAGCTTCGCAGGGTGATATCGAAATTAAATCAGACGCTTAACAGACTGATCGAACATTACATAAGTTCTGACAGGATTGCATGACCGAGGGTGAGGGGGAGTGCCCCGCACTCCCAATAAAACTCTCTGTTATTGCTATTCCGGATTTTCGGAGTTATCGGTGCCGCCGGAAGCTTTTTTCCCAGATGGTGGAATAGGAGATTTGCCGGCCGGTTCGATTCCTTTGTTTTTACGCACCAGATCCCAGATTGTCTGATGCATCCATTCAACGGTCTCGTTCAGCTTTTTATTTTCGGCTTCCAGTTCGACGATGCGATCGCTCATGCGGGCGATGACCTCTCTGTTATTATAGGCCTTGTGCGGCGCCATCAGGCGTTTGACGTAAGGAGAAGAAGCAGAAATAATCTGTTTCGACAGTAAATCGTCCCGCTCTTCACAGCTTAAATCCATAAAGTCCTGAAAACTGATGGACAAAGGTACCATGTCCACGGAGCATTTGGGACATACCGCATTTTTAGGAAGCTGGTAATATCCATAATACCCGCATTTCGAACAATAGTACACGGAAAGCTCTCTCATAGCGTCCTCCTTTTTTGCTTTTCCTGCCAAAATGGCAGGACTCTTCTATATATATAACGTATAATGAATGAAATTGTAACGCGAAATATCGCCTTTTTGTAGAAATTTCCAAAATTTTATGTTTTTTTAACACTATTGCTCTAAATAAGGAGCAAAAAATGCAATCTGGTTTTTTGGGTTTTAAACGTAAGAACTGTATATTCTCATCCCTGATGCAGTAAAAAAACAGACTGCCCCAAGGGGCAGCCTGCCGGTTTGAACGGATGAAACTTTTGCTGCTTTTTATTTATTACTTTCTATGCATTACTGGATAATGCCGTTTACGTCGACAACCCAGGTCTTGCCGTTAGAATCTTTATAATCTTTGAAGCCATTTCCAAGTTCCGGCTTTGTAGCGGATTTGGAGGAAGAGGACGCCTTCTGGATGGAACCGCTTGTGTTCACCAGATACTGGTTTCCGTCGTAATTCATCGGAGCCAGTCTTAAATCAGAGTCTGCGTCTTTTCTTAAACCATACTCGTACAGTGTGTTGTCACGGATACCATGGAAGCCCTGGCCCTTTCTGGAGCCGTCGGTATAGAAGAACCATGTCTGATTCTCATCTAAATCTTCATTGTAAATAACCTGCTTGCCGGTTCTCATAACGCCGTCCTCTGCGAAGTAGAAGTTGGCAATTTCTCCATCTTCCAGATTGACAACCTTTAAACCAGTCTGCATTTCACCCTTTGTATTAAACGCATATTTCTTAGACTCTACAGTGAATAACTGAAGTCCGTTATCTGCATGGTACGGCTTACCGTTTTTGAAGTAGAAGTTATAAAGTTCACCTTCTGCGCTGATGCCCTCCACGCCCTCGATGGTTCTCCATCCGGTTACGCGTTTTCCATTTTCCGGCTCATAGTACTGATATCCGGCCACGGTGGTTGCTGTATTTTCTGCAGCATCGGAAGGAGTTGCATTTTCTGCATTCTCTTCTGCAGGAAGCTTAAACCAACCTGTCTGCATTACGCCGTCTACGAAGGTATAGTAGTCGCCGCTGATCTTTTTATCGACCTGATTTTCTACCATTTTTCCGTTTGTGTCAAAATAGTACCAGGAATGGGTCATCTCAGGATCGTCGCTTTCATTTTCCAGCTGAATCCAGCCGGTCTTCATCACGCCGTCGTTTGCCTCACCCAGGTAGTATGTCGCGTTATCTATTTCTACCTTTCCTGTCATCATCTGTCCGTCTTCGTTGAAGTAATACCAGCTTTCGCCGACCTTCTGCCATTTGGAAACCGCGGCCTTGCCGTTCTTTCCGTAATAGTACCAGTGGTACTCGGCTGCGTCAGGGGAGTCCCATGCGTCTTCATTTTCAATGGAGATCCACTGGTCCATAACCCGTTTGCCGGTTTCATCAACGTAATATTCATCAATCTGTGCATTTGTGGCGATTTCGCCTTCTTCATTTAAGTAATACCAGTCTTCGCCGCGCTTCTTCCAGGTGTCTGTTAAGAAGTAATCGTCTTCTTCATAATATTTGAAGGAACCGTTTTCCTCTACCCAGCCGATTGTCTTCGCATATGCGATGGAAGAACCTGCGGTGAAGCCCATCTCTGGAGCTGCTACGGTCATTACTGCCGCAGCGGATAATACAGCCATCATTTTTAAATTCTTTTTCATAAAAAATTTCTCTCCTTTTTTCTCACTTTGATTTGTCGTGGCCGAAAATCCATAGTTGCATTACTCTGCGATTATAACGTACGCTAGGTGGGTAGCGAAAGTGTGGGTTGATGGCAGATATGGAAGGAGATAACAGAACATGGAGATGGATGTAGAATTTGAGGGGTTCCTCCGTAGAAGCAATCTGGCCGATAATACGATAAAAGCCTATGTATACGCGGTGAAACAGTATTGCGGCCGGTATGACAGAGTGACGAAAAGTAATCTCCAAAAATACAAACTGTTCCTGCTTGAAAACTACAAACCGAAAACCGTGAACCTGCGGATAAGGGCAGTAAACTGTTATCTGGAAGCAATCGGCAAGGAAAAACTGGCATTATCTTCTGTCAAGGTACAACAGAAGACGTATCTGGAAAATGTAATCAGCGACGCAGATTATATGTATTTTAAGGAGTGCTTAAGAAGGGACGGGGAATGGTTCTGGTATTTTGTCATCCGTTTCATGGCCGCCACAGGAGCCAGGGTGAGCGAACTGGTTCAGATTAAGGCGGAGCATGTGCAGACGGGCTACTTAGATCTCTATTCCAAGGGCGGAAAAATTCGGCGTATTTACATACCGAGCGCCCTGCGGGAAGAGGCTATGCAGTGGATTAAATACCGTGGAATCGAGAGCGGTTTTCTTTTTTTAAACCGTTCGGGAGACCGTATCACTACGAGGGGAATTGCCGGGCAGCTGAAGAAATTTGCCGCCCGGTACGGGATCCCCGTGGAGGTGGTCTATCCCCATTCCTTTCGCCACCGGTTCGCGAAGAATTTCCTGGAAAAATTCTCAGACATCGCGCTTCTGGCCGACTTAATGGGGCATGAAAGCATCGAGACAACGAGGATTTACTTGAGAAGAACGAGTTCCGAACAACAGCAGATTGTAGACCAGGTAGTAGACTGGTGAGAAAAGGGGGTAAAAAGTAAGAAAAACTTCAATATGCATTTTATAAGGGGTGTGGTATACTATGAGTACTTAGCGAGGTATTTTCGAGCTTAGTACGAATGCACACCTGGACACTTAACGAGGTACTTCACGAGTTTAGTGACCATGGTGTACTATGAGTACTTAGCGAGGTATTATCGTACTTAGACAGACATTTATTATTTTTTATGTAAGGAGAATCCATCATGCGAATGAAAGTATCCAATTACATCTCCCAAAAACTTGTGGATTTTGGTATCACACAGGTATTTACCGTGACCGGAGGCGGAGCGATGCACTTAAATGATGCACTGGGGCATCAGGAGGGACTTACCTGCCTTTATAATCATCACGAGCAGGCATGCGCCATCGCGGCAGAGTGTTATGCGCGGGTTCAGGGACGCATAGCGGCTGTCTGTGTTACGACAGGCCCGGGGGGCACCAATGCCATCACCGGGGTTGTAGGGGGATGGCTGGACTCCATACCCATGCTGGTATTATCCGGACAGGTTCGATATGACACGACGGCAAGGTGGTCGGGAGTGGGAATCAGAGCCATGGGAGACCAGGAGTTTGACATCACGAAGGCGATCGACTGTATGACAAAGTACAGCGAGATGGTCATCGACCCCATGAGAATTCGCTACTGCCTGGAGAAGGCCATCTATCTGGCCTATTCCGGCCGCCCGGGTCCGGCGTGGCTTGACATTCCGCTGAACGTTCAGGGCGCTTATATTGAGACAGAGGAACTGATCGGTTTCTCACCGGAAGATTATGAAGCGGGAGGCGATGGCTGGGCCGTGCCTTCCGATTGTCACGGTGATTCGTGCGGTGAACGTGTGAGTGATTGTCCAAAGATAGAGGCCGACAATGCGGGGCAGGGCGAGAAGCGTCAGGTGCTTCCGCCATCCGTAACGCGGGAAACGGCCAGAGAAATTATTGAAAAGATTAAAAACTCCCAACGGCCTGTTATCAACGCAGGAAATGGAATCCGAATCGGACATGCCTTCGATGTCTTTTCCAGAGTTGTGGAAAAGCTTGGCGTTCCTGTCGTGACCGGCTGGGACAGCGAGGACTGTATGCCGGATGACCACCCGCTCTACACGGGCCGCGGCGGCGGCATGGGAGACCGCGCGGGCAATTTTGCCATACAGAACAGTGACCTGGTTTTATCTCTCGGAAGCCGCTTAAGCATCCGCCAGGTGGGATATAATTACAGTACATGGGCGAGAGCTGCCTATACCATTGTCAACGACATTGATCCGGAAGAACTGAAGAAGCCATCCGTTCACATCGATATGGCGGTCCATGCGGATGTGAAGGATTTGCTGGAACAGTTGGAGCTGGTTCTGGATGAAGAGTACGGAGCCGGACAGCCTGTGTTTACCGGCGGCACCGGGCTTAAGGACAGAACATGGACGGAGACCTGCCGCATGTGGAAGGAGAAATATCCGGTTGTCCTTCCGAAGCATTTTGACCACGGGGAAGACGAGGACGCCAATGTCTATGCGTTCATGAAGGAAATGAGCAGCCGTCTGAATGAAGAACAGGTGATCGTTGTAGGCAACGGTTCCGCCTGCGTTGTCGGCGGGCATGCGTGTATCATAAAGAAGGGGCAGCGGTTTATCTCGAATTCAGCCATCGCCTCCATGGGATACGATTTGCCGGCGGCCATCGGGGCCTGCATGGCCGTGCTGGAAGGCGGTATGCAGGAACGGGCTGCGCAGGAAGGCCACATGCAGCAACCCGTATCGCAGCTCACCAGCAGCGATATTATCCTGGTCACCGGCGACGGCAGCATTCAGATGAATCTTCAGGAGCTTCAGACGATCATTCATCACCGGATGCCGATCAAGATCTTTTTGATCAACAATGGCGGCTACCATTCGATCCGGCAGACGCAGAAAAATTTCTTCGGTGAGCCGTTGGTGGGAATCGGTGTGGACAGCCACGACTTAAGCTTCCCGGATATGGAGAAGCTGGCGGGCGCCTACGGATATCCTTACTGCAGGGCATGCCATAACGGAGAACTGGTTCCGGCCATTGAGACAGCCCTCCGGACGGACGGTCCTGTGATCTGTGAGATCTTCGTGAGCCGCGATCAGAATTTTGAACCGAAATCAGCCGCGAAACGCCTTCCCGACGGAACCATGGTGTCTCCGCCGCTGGAAGATTTGTCTCCATTCCTTCCGGATGAGGAGATGGATGAGAATATGATGATTCCGCGGATCAGGGAATGATGAAACAGTGATAAATGAGCAGCGAAAGTGTGAAGAATAAGGAGACGTTTAAACGTTGAATATAGTAGTGACGGGCGCGACGAGTTTTATCGGCGCGCCCATGGTTGACAAACTGATCGGAATGGGACATGATGTCTATGCAGTCGTGCGTCCTGCGTCAAAGAATATTGCAAGGCTCGATACGGGAAGGGAACGCCTCCATGTGATTGAGATGAATTTAGAGGAGGCCGACCGCCTGGACGGCGCGATTTTGATGCCGTGCGAGGCATTTTTTCATTTTGGCTGGGACGGCGCAGGCAGTGAAAACCGGATGAACCGGGACGTGCAGCAGAAGAACGCGGCTGACTCCTTAAAAGCGCTGGAAGGCGCGAGAAAGCTGGGCTGCCGGACCTTTCTGTTCAGCGGCTCCCAGGCGGAGTACGGAATCCACCGGGAAGCGATGATGGAAGACACTCCGCTAAATCCTGTATCGGAATATGGGAAAGCGAAGGTGGATTTTGGCAGGCAGGCCATGGAAGCGGTCAGCCGCTGGAGACAGGAAGGCCATGATTGTCACGGTGACTCGTGCGCAGATCGTGCGAGTGATCATTTCCGGTACATTCATGCCAGAATCTTCAGCATCTACGGACCGGGAGATCATCCGTGGTCCCTGGTGGAAAGCTGTCTTAAGACATTTCCGGCAGGGGGATACCTTTCTCTTGGCGAATGCACGCAGATGTGGAATTTTCTGTATCTGGATGACTTGCTGGAAGCGCTCATAGCCCTCTGGTTAAGCGGCGCGGAAGGAATCTTTAACGTCGCCGGAGAGAGTGGGGAGACGAGGCCTTTGAGAGAGTATGTCCGTCTGATGTACGAGGAGTGCGGCTGTCATGGAAGCTACAGCTACGGCATGCGGCCTCAGAATGCGGAAGGGCCGGCCAACCTGATTCCAGATGTGAAAAAGCTGATGGAAGCGACAGACTGGAGGCAGGAAATACCCTTTCAGGAGGGAATTCGTCGCCTGATCCAAAGAAAAAATATTTGACAAGCAGGAGTTTTTATGGTATGAGAGATAAGATTTGTATTGCATGCGGGAAAGCACTTCCGAAACGGCCGCTGATTGTTCTGGATGGCATGCCGGCCTCCGCACAGGATATCCCTGATGTGGAAGGAAGAAATGAGGACAAAGGGATTTCCCTGCATCTGCACCAGTGCGATTTCTGCGGTCTGGTGCAGTTTGACTGTGAGCCTGTCGGCTATTATAAGGACGTCATCCGCTCCGGCGGATTTTCCACCACCATGGTGAATCTGCGCAGAAGACAGTACGGAGCTCTGATTGAGACGTATCATTTAGAAGGAAAGAAATTTATTGAGGCCGGATGCGGTCAGGGAGAATTCTTGTCCGTACTCACGGAGTTTCCGGTGGAGGCTTATGGCATTGAGCATAAGGCAGACCTGGTGGAGCTGGCGAAGAGCCGGGGATTAAAGGTCTGGAGACAGTTTACGGAAGATGAGAATACGGTTCTGGAGAATAAGGAAGACGGCTGTCACGGGCCTTACGATGTATTTCTGTCCTTTAATTTTCTGGAGCATCAGGCCCATCCGGTCCGGATGCTGAAATGTCTTTATAACAATCTGACGGAAGGCGGTCTGGGACTTCTGACTGTTCCGAGTCTGGAATATATTTTGAAATACGACGGATATTATGAGCTGATTCGTGATCATCTCGCCTATTACACCTTCGACACCCTGCGTTTTGTGCTTGCGGAGGCGGGCTTCGAAGTGCTGGAAGAGGAGATGGTGAACCGGGATACGCTGTCGGTGGTTGTGAGAAAACGGCCGGTGGTGGATGACGTCAGGCCGGAAGTTAGGATGCCTGGAAAGACTGGGGACGCGGATCACGTTGGGGAAGATTCAGAAAGCTGCGGTATTTCTTCTGCCATTGCAGGCTTTGTGGAGAGCCGCCAGGAGTTGAATCTGGAAGTGGACCGCATTTTAAATCAGTTTGATGAGACAGGCCGGACGCTCGCTGTCTGGGGAGCCAGCCATCAGGGATTTACTCTGGCGGCGACTACCGGGCTTAAGGACCGTGTGAAATACATGATCGATTCGGCGCCATTTAAACAGGGGCGCTTTGCTCCGGCATCTCACATTCCCATCGTAGCTCCGGATCATTTTGAAGAAGAGCCTGTGGATGGCATTCTGATCGTAGCTCCGGGATATACGGAGGAGATTGCGGGAATCATAAGAGAAAGATTTGGAAGCAATGTGGAAATTATGACCCTGCGGAGCAGACATATTGAGAAACTGTTATGAATAACCAAAGGAGCGTATTACGTTTATGGAGAATATCGTCATCACCGGAGCTACCGGATTCTTAGGGAGCCATCTGGCCCAGTGGTTTCTGGAGCAGGGAGACAGGGTCTATGCCCTGGTGCGGCCGGGATCGGCTAAATTACAGTATTTACCGGAGCACAGGAATTTGATTCCCGTGTACGGAACCATGGAAGAGGCGGCGGACTGCGTGGAAGAAATCGGCCATGCGGATGCGTGGTTTCATTTCGCCTGGGGCGGGGTGAACCGGGAAGAGATCGACTCGCCGGAGGTTCAGGCGGGGAATATAAGAGGCTCTCTGGCTTGTGTGGAAGCGGCGCACCGACTGGGATGCCGCGTATTCATGGATGCGGGCTCCCGGGTGGAATACGGAGTGATCGAAGATGGCCGAGGTGTGATGACGGAAGAGATGGAATGCAGTCCTGTCAATGAATACGGGAAGGCCAAGCTGGAATTTTTCCGGCAGGCAGTGCCGGTCTGTGAAAAGTATGGCATGAATTTCTGCCATCTGCGATTCTTCAGCGTTTATGGGTACGGGGACCATCCGTGGTCCATCATATCCACGCTTGTGAGGGAACTGCCGCGTGGAGGCCGGGTGAGTTTAAGCGCCTGCCGCCACGAATGGAATTTTATGTACATCGATGATGCCGTGGAGGCGGTGGGCCGCCTGTATGAGCAGGTGAAGGACAAGCCCTGCAAAAATGGCGTGGCAGTTAATATTGCCAGCCGTGACACAAGGGTACTCAAATCTTTTGTGGAAGAGGTTTTTGAACTTGCCGGAAAGCGTGGAACGCTGGAGTTCGGCACCTTTGTTCAGGCAAAGGAAGGCGCGCTGTCCATACGTCCGGATGTCAGCCGCATGGAGGCCATGACGGGCGGATTTAAAGAGCGCTATACGTTTGGCCGCGGCATTACGGAAATGATAAAGAGAGAAATGGAGCACCAGGATGAAGAAAATTAGCGTATTGATTCCATGTTATAATGAGGAGGAGAATGTCGTACCGATCAGCGAGGCTGTCATTAAGACGCTTCAGAAGGACCTTCCGGAGTACGATTACGAACTTGTTTTCATCGACAATGACTCGCAGGATCATACAAGGAGCTTAATCAGACAGCTGTGTGATGAGAATCCGAAGATTAAGGCGATCTTCAATGCACGGAATTTCGGGCAGTTTAACTCCCCGTATTACGGGATGCTTCAGATCACGGGAGACTGCGTGATCGAGATGGTAGCGGATTTCCAGGACCCGGTGGAGCTGATTCCGCAGTACGTTCATGAGTGGGAAAAGGGATATAAAATTGTCATAGGAATCAAGACCAGCAGCAAGGAAAACCGGCTGATGTACTGGCTGCGGGGCTGTTACTATAAGATGATGAAGAAGCTGTCTGACGTGGAGCAGATCGAGCAGTTTACCGGTTCCGGTCTGTATGACAGGGATTTTATCGAAGTGCTCCGGAATCTGGACGATCCGACCCCGTTCCTCAGAGGTATCGTCGCGGAGCTGGGTTTCAAGATCAAACAGATTCCCTATGAGCAGCCTAAACGGCGGGCGGGTGAGACGAAAAATCATTTTTACCAGCTTTACGATGCGGCAATGCTCAGCATTACTTCCTATACGAAGGCGGGACTTCGTCTGGCGACTATTTTCGGAAGCATCTGTTCTCTCATCAGCATGGTGGTGGCTGTGGTCTATCTGGTCATGAAGCTGATGTACTGGGACCGTTTTCCGGCAGGTATGGCGCCGGTGCTCATAGGCATGTGTTTCCTCGGGTCCGTGCAGATATTCTTTATCGGCCTTATGGGAGAATACATTCTGTCCATCAATGCGAGGGTGATGAAGCGGCCGCTTGTCATTGAGGAAGAGAGACTCAATTTTGCGGCGGGAAAAGAGGAAGACGGCCTGGAAAACTGCGAGGACGCGGATCTTTTCGCGGCTTCCTTAGAGGATGGAGATAACGTATGAAATACAAGATCGATGTGGCGCGTATCCGCGAAAATTCAATCGTATTAAATGGCTGGGTGATCGGAAGCAGCCCGGAGGCGAAGGCTGAATTCCTGGTCCAGGATGAGAATCAGAAGAACGTGGAGTTTAAATACGTTCCGGTGCGCCGCGATGACGTCAGCCAGAACTATTTTAAGACCGTGTATGAGAAGGACTTCGGATTTGATATCCGCATTCCTTATGTGAGAGATGATAATGAGGACCGTTTCCTGGTGATCCGGTGCGACGGGAAGACCTCCAGGGTGAAGCTGAATACGGAGATCATCGAGAAACACAACAGCTCCGCGCATAAGAAGCACGCGAAGCTAAAGAGTATGATGAATAAGGAGACGCTCCATTCGGCCATCGAGTTCTGGAAGGAAAACGGCTTAAAAGCGTTTCTCTTGAAATCGAGCCACAAGCTTCAGGGAATTGACAGTGATTACGATTATCCGGAATGGTACCAGCTGACGAAGACGACCGACGAAGAGCTGGAGGCGCAGAAATCGGTGGAATTCGATTATATGCCGAAGCTGTCCGTGGTGATTCCTGCTTACAAGACGCCGGAGCGGTATCTGGCGGCCATGCTGGATTCCTTAAGGGCACAGACCTATAAGCACTGGGAGGTCTGCGTTGCGGACGGAAGCCCCAGAGGCGAGAGCGCGGAGCGCGTACTTAAGCGGTATGCCATGAAGGACGAGAGAATCCGCTACGTGGTTCTGGGTGAAAATAAGGGAATCGCGGGAAATACCAACGCTGCCATCGATATGGCGAAGGGCGATTTCATCGTTCTGGCCGATCACGACGACACGCTGGCGCCGGATGCGCTGTTTGAGTGTGTGAAGGCGATCAACCGTGATCCGGAGATCGACGTGGTCTATACGGATGAGGATAAGCTGGATATTGACGGCGGGGAATTGTTTGAGCCGCATTTCAAGCCTGATTTTAATCCGGATCTGCTGACGAGTGTGAACTATATCTGCCATTTATTCGTGGTAAACCGGGAATTATTAGATGAGGTCGGGGGCTTTTTAGAAGAGTTTGACGGAGCCCAGGATTACGACTTCATTTTCCGCTGCACGGAGAAGGCCAGAAAGATTTACCATGTACCGAAGGCGCTGTATCACTGGCGCTGCCATCAGAATTCCACCTCCAGCAATCCGGAGAGCAAGCTCTACGCCTTCGAGGCGGGGGCGCGGGCCATTCAGGCTCATTATGAACGCATGGGAATCCGGGCGCTGTCTGTGGAAAAGGGCGTGGACTACGGAATCTACCATACGAAATTCGAGATAACCGGGAATCCTCTGGTCTCAGTCATCATTCCGAACAAGGATCATACCGCGGATCTCGATGTCTGCATGCGTTCCCTGATTGAGAAGGGCACCTATAAAAATCTGGAATTCATCATCGTTGAGAACAACAGCGTGGAACCGGAGACCTTCCAATATTATGAGCGGATTCAGAAAGAGTTTGATTTCATACATGTGGTAAAATGGGAGCGGGAATTCAACTATTCCGCAATCAATAATTTCGGTGTGACGGCGGCCTCGGGAGAGTATCTCCTGTTCTTAAACAATGATACGGAGCTGATTAATCCCGAGAGCATTGAGGAGCTGCTGGGCTTCTGCCAGAGAGATGACGTGGGAATCGTGGGTGCCAGACTCCTCTATTCCGACGATACGATTCAGCATGCAGGAGTGGTCGTGGGATTCGGCGGCATTGCCGGTCATACCTTTATCGGCCTTCACCGGGCGGAGAGCAGCTATTTCAACAGGGCTATGTGTGCCCAGGATTACAGCGCGGTGACAGCGGCCTGCATGATGAGCAGGAAATCGCTGTTTGAAAAGGCTGGCGGCTTCACGGAGGAGTTAGCCGTCGCGTTTAATGATATCGATTACTGTATGAAGATCCGGTCCCTGGGCAAGCTTGTGGTATATGCGCCGTATGCGCTTTTCTACCACTATGAGTCCAAATCGCGGGGGCTGGAGGATACGCCGGAGAAGGTGGAACGGTTTAACCGGGAGATTAAGCTGTTTGCGGACAGGTGGCCGGATATTTTAAAGGACGGAGATCCATATTACAATCCCAACCTGACGCTTCGCAAATCCAACTTTGCCTTACGCGACCTGCGCAAGGAGAAAATAGGGGAGCCTTATCGGCTGGAGGTATGAGATGGCAGGTAAAGTAACAGTCGTTATTCCAAACTATAATGGCCTTAAATTTATGGAACCGTGTTTTGCAGCCCTGGAGGCTCAAAGTGAGAAAAACTTTGATGTGCTGGTGGTGGATAATGGTTCGACGGATGGAAGCGTGGAATGGCTGAAGGAGAGTGGAATTCCTTCGGTATTTCTTCCTGAGAATATTGGATTTCCGGGCGCGGTCAATATTGGAATTAAAAAAGCAGAGACGCCCTACGTCATCCTGTTAAATAACGATACGGAGCCGAAGCCGGATTATATCCGGGAAATGATCCGGATGATCGAGCGGTCTCCGAAGATATTTTCTGTGAGCAGCCGGATCATCCAGCTGCATCATAAGGAACTGATGGACGATGCGGGGGACATGTACAGCCTGCTCGGCTGGGCGTTCCAGAGGGGCGTCGGACAGCCGGTTGCCGGATATAAAAAGCCCTGCCGGGTGTTTGCGGCCTGCGCGGCGGCGGCGATCTACCGGAGGGAAGTCTTCGAGGAGATTGGATACTTTGACGAATCGCATTTTGCCTATCTGGAGGATGTTGATGTCGGCTACCGGGCGCGGATCTACGGATATGACAATGTTTACTGCCCTGCCGCAGAGCTTTACCACGTGGGAAGCGGAACCAGCGGTTCCAAGTACAATTCCTTTAAGGTAAAACTGGCGGCGAGAAACAATCTCTATTTGAATTATAAGAACATGCCGCTTCTTCAGCTGCTGTTTAATCTGCCGTTCCTTTTGCTTGGGACCGGTATTAAATACCTGTTTTTCAAAAAAATGGGCTTTGCTGCCGATTACGCGGAAGGCTTTTCCGAGGGAATTAAGACCCTGGGAAAATGTAAAAAAGTGCCGTTCCGGGCAGAACATATCGGGAATTATCTGCAGATTGAATGGGAACTTTTTACCGGCACACTTCTCTATGTGTGGGAATTTCTCAAGAGAAGATTAAAAAAACTTACGGCGATTTAAGAATTATTTAATGGCATCATGGTACATTATCATGTATAATATACGAGAAATTATCGTAACGAATCAGCCGTGCGGCAGTTGGAACAGGAAGGTGTGTTGCAAGCTTGCTTGTATAAGCGCCTTTCTGTTCTGACTGACGCACGGCGGAATCATTGTGTATTATCATGGACAAGTTAGGTTTTCGTCGTACGACAGGAAGGTTATGCTGCTATGATAAAGGACAATCAGAAAAAACTGAACGGGTTTCATGTAGTGCTGGATGGGCTGGTTATTATCGCATCCTATGCTCTGGCGTGGTTTATCCTGCTTATGGGAAACCGGTTATTCAGCCCTGAAAAGAAGCTGCTGGCACCGCAGTATTATTTTGCTGCGCTCATCATAATTGTACCGGGATATCTGCTGCTTTACGGCATATTCCACCTCTATGCGCCGAAACGGGTGCAGCAGAGGCGATATGAGTTTGCCAATATCTGTAAGGCCAATCTTATCGGTTTTCTGCTTGTTACCATGGTCTTGTTTCTTCTTAACAAGAATCCATACTTTTGGAACTTCTCGAAGAGAATGGTATTTTATTTCTTCGCGATTAACATCATACTGGAAACGCTGGAGCGGAATCTGATCCGTTACGTACTTCATTCCATGCGTTCCAAGGGTTATAATCAGAAGCATATTCTGCTCATTGGTTACAGCCGCGCCGCAGAAGGTTTTATTGACCGGGTGCAGCAGAATCAGGAGTGGGGCTATCAGGTCAAGGGCATCCTGGATGACCATAAGGAATGGGGAACCGAGTATAAGTCGATCCATGTGATCGGCACGGTGAGCGATTTGGATGAGATCCTGGCGCTCAATTCTCTCGATGAGATTGCCATCACGCTGAGCATTGATGAGTATGCAAACCTGGAAAAAATCGTGGCTTCCTGTGAAAAATCAGGCGTCCATACCAAATTTATTCCCGATTATAATAATATCATACCGACCCGTCCCTATACGGAGGATTTACAGGGGCTGCCGGTTATCAACATCAGGCACGTGCCGCTGACCGATCCGGTCAATGCCATCATGAAGCGGATTGTTGATATCTTCGGCGCCATTGCAGCGCTTGTGCTGTTTTCACCGGTGATGCTGGTGACGGCCGTGCTTATCAAGCTGACTTCCCCGGGACCGCTGATCTACAGCCAGGAACGGGTGGGACTTCATAACAGACCATTTAAGATGTACAAGTTCCGGTCCATGGTGGTTCAGGCGCCTTCTGAGGAGAAGAGCAAATGGACGACGCCCCACGATTCGCGTGTGACACCAGTCGGCCGGTTTATCAGAAAGACCAGTATTGACGAGATGCCTCAGTTTTTCAACGTTCTGATGGGCGATATGAGCCTGGTAGGACCGAGACCTGAGCGTCCGCTGTTTGTAGAGAAGTTTAAAGAGGAGATACCGCGGTATATGATTAAGCATCAGGTCCGTCCGGGAATTACCGGCTGGGCGCAGGTCAACGGCTACCGTGGAGATACCTCCATCACGAAACGAATCGAGCACGATTTATATTACATCGAGAACTGGACCCTTGGATTTGATTTTAAGATTTTGTTTCTTACTGTGTTCAAAGGGTTTATCAATAAAAATGCGTACTGAGTAATGTCTGCAATGTAATGCCAGTACAGCAGGCACCAGAGGATGAGGTTATTTACATGAGCAAGGAATACGATGATGAGTTAGACCGCGCTTCCGGCCCGAATGGGCGGAGCAGGGCCAGAAACAGTGAACACGGAACTTCGGAAGATGCTTACTATCTGGATGATGACTTAAGTACCGCAGGATATAACGATGCGGATAGTGACACATATGGAAGACAGCAGACGGGAAGACCCATGGGCCGCCCGTCTGAAAGTGCGGGAAACGGCCGGCCTTCCGCAGGTACCGGCAGAGCATCGGGAAATGGCGGACCGCAGGGCGGGAACACCAGAGTGCCGGGCAACAGCGGAATGCAGGGCGGCAGCGCCAGATCAGCAGGAAATGCCGGCGCGCAGGGAGGAAACTCCAGAGCCGCAGGAAATGCCGGCGCGCAGGGAGGAAACTCCAGAACCGCAGGAAACGGCGGAATGCAGGGAGGAAGCTCCAGAACCGCAGGAAACGGCGGAATGCAGGGAGGAAACTCCAGAGCCGCAGGAAATAGTGGAATGCAGGGAGGAAACTCCAGAACCGCAGGAAATAGTGGAATGCAGGGAGGAAACTCCAGAGCCGCAGGAAACGGCGGAACGCAGGACGGAAATGTCAGGCAATCCGGAAATGGCGTACCCCAGGGCGGAACTGCCAGGAATGCAGGAAACGGTGCGCCGCAGGGCAGTTTAGGAAACGGATCGAGGAATGCAGGAAACGGACAGACCCAGGGCGGCATGAGACAGGCCGGAGCGGCGGGTAATGGAAACGGCAGAGCCCGACAGGAAGGCGGAAGACCGGACGGAGGAAATCCGGTTCAGGGCGGAATGCCGAGAACAACTGGAAGACCTTCCGGGAATGGACAGCCTCAGGGCGGCGCCGGGAGATCCTCAGGAACCTCTGGCTATGAGCCGAGGCGTCAGACACTTCAGGGAACCTCACTTCAGATCGGTGACGGCGGAAGCGGTTCAGGCGGAATGGGAGGAAGGAAGCCTCAGGACGCAGCGAACCGGGCAGCAGCAAGCCGTTCGGCGGCACAGGCTGCGAAGAAGAAAAAAGTCAGAAGAATCATTGTTATGGCGGTTGCGGAAGTGCTGACACTGATTTGTATTGGGTTTTATGGTTATGCACTGCGATTAAACAGTTCCTTGATTCATTCCAACGATTTTGACAAGAGCAAGGTAAAGAATACAGAACTGCCTGTCGCTAAGACGGAACATATGCAGGGATATATGACAATCGCCGTGTTCGGTGTGGACAGCAGAGACGGAAACGTACATAAGGGAACGAATACCGACGTGATCATGCTCTGCAACATCAACCGCGATACGGGAGAGATTAAGCTGGTATCCGTATTCCGCGATACGTATTTAAACATCAGCAGCAGCGGAACTTATAATAAAATCAATTCCGCCTATGCGAACGGCGGCGCTGAGCAGGCGCTGGCGGCGCTGAACCGGAATCTGGATTTAAATATTGAGGACTATGTGACCTTTAACTGGAAATCTGTGGCGGATGGCATCAATATGCTGGGGGGTATCGATGGTATCGATATCAGTAAGGCAGAATTCCGCTACATCAATTCCTTTATTACAGAGACTGTGCAAAAGACAGGCGTGCCATCGACTCAGCTTAAGTCGGCGGGTGTCCAGCATCTGGATGGAATCCAGGCGGTTGCTTATGGCCGCCTCCGTCTGATGGATACGGACTATGCGAGAACAGAGCGTCAGCGTCTGGTTATTCAGAAGGCGTTTGAAAAAGCAAAACAGGCCGATCTCGGCCTTTTGAACCGAATTCTTCTGATGGAAGTGGAACAGGTCGAGACATCGCTGTCATTCAGCGATTTAACTAGCCTGATTCTCGATATCGGCAAATACCATATCGGTGAAACCGGCGGCTTCCCATTTGCCCGGGATTCCATGATTATGGGGAAGAAGGGAGACTGTGTTATTCCCCAGACGCTGGAGTCGAATGTAACGGAACTCCATAAATTCCTGTATGGAGAAGAGGGATATCAGACGACTGATTTGGTAAAGAAGATCAGTGCGAAGATCTCGGCTGATTCCGGTATGTATAAAAAGGGAGTCAGTGTAGATCATGTTCCCACGGATCAGGGATACGTTCCCAAAGAGACGAAGGAGACGGATGAGTCAAAGAAAACGACGAAGGAATCCGATGAGATTGACGAGCGGGAGTCCACATCAGAGGGCACATCGATCGAGGAGACGGATGAGAACGGAGATCCTATAAAGCCGACGAAACCGGGAGAGACGACGGCGGATGGCACGAAGCCAACGAAACCGGGAGAGACCACGGCGGACGGTACAAAGCCGACGAAACCAGGGGAAACTACGGCAGACGGCACGAAACCGACCAGTTCGACGAAGCCGGGAGAAACCACGGCGGATGGCACAAAGCCAACCAATCCGACGAAACCGGGAGAGACGACATCGGCGGTTAAACCTTCCTCACCGGGAGATGAGACCACGGAATCTTCGGATTCCAGCACGGGACCTGGCGTAAAGCCTACGACGGCGCCTCATGAGTCTACCAGCGCACCGGAGACGACATCTCCGGGACCGGGCGGTTCAGTGGGGCCGGGAGGCGGAGGAACCGTACAGCCGGGCGGTTCAGGGAACGATGATGTAATCACGGTACCACCGCCAAATGCGGCATAAAGCAATACTTAAGACGTTTAAAAAGACATCTTTCAGGACTTTAAAAGCCCGGAAGATGTCTTTTTTTGCGGTTTTCACATATTCAATATAATTTTATCACAAAATAGTCACATTTCATTGATAGACTTCAAATATCAAAAGAAAACAAAGGTAACAGGAAAGGGGATAGTTTTTATGTATAACGAAAATGAAAACAACGATCTGGGCCGTACGACTCCTGAAGAACATAAAGAAGAACCTATTACAACGAACTTTACAATGAGAGATCCGGACCCGGAAGAAGCAGCACGCGAAAGCGGCTATGAGAGTAAAGAGACTCAGCCGGAGTACACAAGACAGGAGAGCCGTTCCGTATATGGACAGCAGCCGTATACGGAAAACCAGAGCCAGGGAATGAGTCAGAACCAGGGTGTGAACCAGAGCCAGGGAATGAATCAGAACCAGGGCGTGAACCAGAGTCAGGGAATGAACCAGAATCAGGGAATGAACCAGAATCAGGGAATGAACCAGAGTCAGGGGATGAACCAGACTCAGAATCAGCAGACATACAGACCTGCGCAGCCGATGGGACAGAACCCATACCAGAGCGGCCAGAATGCATATCAGGGCAGCCAGAGCGGACAGAACGCATATCAGAGCAGCCAGAATGGTCAAAGCCAAAACGCATACCGTTCCTCCTATGGTTATCAGCAGACGTCACAGAATCAGCAGTCCTATGGCGGGCAGCAGGGAATTCCGCATTATCAGGAACACCAGTATCAGAGGATGGCGCAGGGACCCGTTCCGGAAGGACCGAAGCCGCCGAAGAGGAAATCAGGATTTGCAAAGAGAGCGGCAGCGGTTGTGGGCGCAGCACTGGTATTCGGGGTGGTAGCCGGAAGTACCATGGTTGGAATCAACTGGGCGGCTGGCAGCTACAATCAGAGAAATCAGGTGGAAATCAGCCAGGCTGAGACGCTGCCGTCATCAGATGGTTCAGCGGCCGCATCTTCGGACAGTACATCAGGCCAGGTAAGCGGAACGGCTGCCAATATGGACGTATCCGCGATTGTTGATAAGGCAATGCCGTCAGTAGTTGCCATTACGAGCAAGGTAATCTATGAGAGCCAGACATTCTTCGGTCCGATGCAGAGAGAGGGCGTAGGCAGCGGTTCCGGTATTATTGTAGGAAAGAATGATGATGAACTTCTGATTGTTACAAATAATCACGTGGTACAGGGCGCCGAGGAGCTGAAGGTAACCTTCATCGACCAGACTCCTGTGGATGCCGCGATCAAAGGAACAGACGCAGACAGCGATTTAGCTGTGATTGCAGTGGCACTTAAGGACATTCCGTCCGATACACTGAGCCAGATCGCCATTGCCAGCCTCGGCAACTCCGATAACATCAAGGTAGGCCAGGGCGTTGTGGCAATCGGTAATGCACTCGGTTACGGTCAGTCCGTAACAGTCGGATATATCAGCGCACTTGACCGTACTGTACAGACAGAAGACGGTGTGAGCAGGGATCTTCTTCAGACAGATGCAGCCATCAACCCGGGTAACAGCGGCGGCGCACTTTTAAATATGCAGGGCGAAGTCGTTGGCATCAACTCAGCCAAGTATTCTTCTACAGAAGTAGAAGGCATGGGATATGCGATTCCGATCTCCAAGGCTCAGAATATTATTGATACTCTGATGACGAGGAAGACCAGAACTCAGGTGGCAGATACGGAGCAGGGATATTTAGGTGTTCAGATCAAGAACATTGATGCGGCAACCAGCCAGCAGCTTGGCATGCCACAGGGCGTTTTCATCTATAAGATCGTGGAAGGCGGCGCAGCTTCCAAGTCTGACCTCCGCGAAAAAGATATTATAACAAAATTTGACGGACAGAGCATCAAGACATACGATGATTTAACCAACATGCTGAAATACTATGAGGGTGGAACAACCGTTACCGTAACGGTACAGTCTCTGGAAAATGGTCAGTATGTGGAGAGAAATGTAGATATTACACTGGATAAGAAACCGGTAGAGAATTCCGTGAACTGATAAGGAAGAGACCGGACGATTCAGAGCAGTGACAGCGCGCAGGCGCGCGGAGAAGGCTGAAAGAGTCTTCCCCGCGCGTTTTTTTGCAGCACTTTATCATGTAACGGGAAAGAATGGAAGGAAGTTGTTAAAAAAGTCTAAAATGCGGCGGCGCTCTTGTAGGATGAAAGTAAATGATTTATAATAAACAGGTGCGCCGGCAGTGAAATACGGCGTACAGAACGATAACGAAAACGCATAGCGGCGACATATAACAATCACATATAACTTAACATATAAAAGGAGATTAAATTTTGGAAGATAAAGAATATCTGGAAGAGACAAAGGACAGAGACGAGGGCGGCAAGGCTGTTTCGGAGGAGGCGGGAAAGACGCCTGTGAAGGACGATGACGAGTATGAGAAGATCTGCTACGTCTGCCGCAGACCGGAGAGTAAGACCGGACCCATGGTTACCATGGGCGGGATGAATCTCTGCCATGACTGTATGCAGAAGGCATTTGACTCGGTGACACAGGGGGGATTTGACCTGTCGAAGATTCAGAATATGCCTTACATGAATTTAAACTTAAGTGAGTTTGGCAATCTGAATAATCAGGATGTGGAAATTCCGAAGAAGCAGAAGATCAAAAAGAGGACTCCCGAGGCGAAGAAGCCGGAGTTTGATTTAAAGGATATACCGGCGCCCCATGTGATCAAACAGAGACTGGATGAGTACGTGATCGGACAGGAGCAGGCCAAGAAGGTGATTTCTGTTGCAGTTTACAACCACTATAAACGTGTTTTCCTGGTAGATTCCGACAAGAGGGATGAGGAAGGAAACGTACAGATCGAGAAATCCAATATTCTGATGATCGGACCGACAGGAAGCGGAAAGACGTATCTTGTAAAGACTCTGGCGAAGCTTCTGGATGTGCCGCTGGCGATCGCGGACGCCACCTCATTAACGGAGGCCGGCTACATAGGCGACGATATCGAGAGCGTGGTCTCCAAGCTTCTGGCCGCGGCCGACAACGATGTGGACCGGGCGCAGCGCGGCATCATCTTTATCGATGAGATTGATAAGATCGCGAAGAAGAAAAATACCAACAGCCGGGACGTGAGCGGCGAATCGGTGCAGCAGGAGCTCTTAAAGCTTCTCGAGGGCAGTAATGTGGAGGTGCCGGTCGGCTCCAACCAGAAGAACGCCCTCACACCCATGACCACTGTCAGCACGGATAATATCTTATTCATCTGCGGCGGAGCATTCCCGGATCTGGAGGACATTATTAAGGAGCGTTTGACGAATAAGTCTTCCATCGGATTTGCAGCAGAGCTTAAGGATAAGTTTGATAAGGATCCTAATATTTTAGGCCGTGTGATGAACGAGGATTTGAGAAAATTCGGCATGATTCCGGAGTTCCTGGGCCGTCTGCCGATTACGGTTACCCTGCAGTCGCTGACGAAGGAGCTGTTGGTGAGAATCTTAAAGGAACCGAGAAATGCGATATTAAAGCAGTATGAGAAGCTGCTGGAACTGGATGAAGTAAAGCTTGTATTTGAAGATGACGCACTGGAATGGATCGCAGAGCAGGCCATGAAAAAAGAAACCGGAGCCAGGGCCCTTCGTTCCATTATCGAGGATTTCATGCTGGATATCATGTATGAAATCCCGAAGGACCCCGAGATTGGTTCCGTCGTCATTACGAGAGCATATCTCGATAAAAACGGAGGTCCTCTCATCCGAATGAGAGGCTACCATTAATTTACTCTCTGATACGTAAAAAGGTCTGATAGAGATCCAGCGTACCGTATCCCCACTCTCGGTTGGGGTAGGTATAGGCTGGATTTCTGTTTGCCCCCCGGATTAAATAGGCGCGTACACTGGCATCGCTCATGGCGGGATTGTTGCCCCGGACGATGCCCCAGGTGAAGAGGTCGGCCACCGCTCCGGCCACATGGGCCGCGGCCACGGAGGAACCGGTGCGCCGTGTCATGGGGAAGGTGTCACCGGCTCCTCCCGGCGACAGTCCGGGACCGTAGACGTTGACACCAGGGGCGGCCAGGTCCGGCTTAATTAAACCGCCTCGGGAATATCCTCTGCTGGAGTGGATGTAGATGCTGTTATTTATGTGGTTATAGGTGCTGACCGTGATGGGAACCGCCGCATTGGCCGGCTCCGTGATCGTGGTGTCAGGGTCGGAACGCAAAAAAAAGGTGTCCTCGTCGATGAAACCCTGGATGGGGAGCCACATATGAAAAATCCCGGTGATAAATAAGGAATTGTAGACACGGACGTGCCAGATTCCTGCGGTCGGCGCATCGAAGCGCATCAGGATAAACTGGCTGCCGGACCCGACGTCAGAGGTTCGGTAATTAACCGTAATGACAGTCTGTTCAAGCGTGAATGGGACGGTGATCTCCTCCCCGAGGCCGATCGGAAGCCGCGGGATTGCCTCGCCTGTAGGGGAGACAAAGCCAACCGTATAGAGCTCCGGCTCCGTTGCCCACAGCTCGATGAAAAAGCCGCGTTCTCCGCTGGCCACCCGAATTTCCACATCATCGTATTCCTGGCTGCTTAGCAGCCGCCCCATATAATGGTGGCGGAGTCCGGATTCGTTGCCGGCTGGAAGAACAGCGGAGACCCCCACGATACGTCCAATGTTGTTTAAGACCAGCCCGAGAGGCGAAGTACCGTCGTGACTCCCGTAATTCGTGCCGAGGCCGATATAAATGACGAGGGGAAGGCTCTGCCGAAGGGCTAACAGCTCCAGATATTTGATTCCCATCATGATATCATTTTCCTGATAGGCTATGGCATCTTCGGGAAGTAAGTAGAAATCGCGGAGGTACTGTTTGGCCGGTTTCAGTTTTACGACACCGATGGAACAGTTTGGGGCAGCGCCTGTAAAATCCTCGTTAGCGGTTGCGCCCCCTGCCGCTATACCTGCCATAAAGGTGCCGTGTCCTGACGTATCCGTAGAAGAAACAATGGAGAGCGGATCAGTAGAACGAAGCGCTTCATCGATTTGGGGTTTTAGGAATTCCTGTCCATAGGAGAAGCTCATGGCCGGCAGAGTGGCCGGGATTCCAAAGGGAGAATCCATAGTCCCCGTGGGTGTGGGAAGCGTTTGGTCCCAGATACCGAGAATTCTGGAGGTGCCATCTGGAAGCCGGAACAATGGATTACGGTAGTCGATTCCGGTATCGATGAAACCGATCATGGTGCCTTCGCCGCGCAGATTCAGTGTCGGCTGCTCAAAATTCTGGATGATGCCGGAGGCTTCCATGCTTGTAGTATCGAGCAGGGTATAGAGCGTAGGAATGGCAAAATACGTATATTTTTTTGTGGTGATGGGAAGGAGCGGTTCCAGCGGACTATATACAATTGCAAATTCCTGATCGACATAATCAATACAGCTCGCCTGCTGCTGGAGCCGAATATCTTCCGGAGAACTGTTGTTGTGACGGATTATAAAGTCCCCGTACTCTTCGGAGGCGGGATTAAAATCACAGACTGGCATGAAAAAACTCCCACATTCTTTTTAGTAATGTATGCAGGCTCAGGGGCGGGAATTACTGGACTATGGATAAAAAACATAGTAAAATGGAGATAATAAAGACGGAAGGAGTGTGCGTCATGGTATTTATCGGTATCATCGTGCTGCTGGCGGCAGTGGATCTCTGTATAAAGAAGGCGATTGAAGAGCAGGAGGAATCCTCCTTTCCAAAGGAACTGAACGGAACGGGAGGCAAAATTATGCTGCACAAGAACCACAATCCCGGGTTTTCCTTTGGATTTTTAAAAGAGAGACCGGAATATGTGAAGATGGTTCCTCTCGCCGTGGCTTCGTTCATCGGCGGCGGTCTCGCATGGATGCTGCCTAAGAAGGGAAACCTCGCGGATAAGATTGCCTTATCAGTGACGCTTGGCGGCGCTGTCAGCAACTTATACGACCGCCTGGTGAGAGACTATGTGGTGGACTATTTCAGTATTCAGTGTGGCAGATTAAAACGGGTTGTATTCAACTTAGGTGATATGTTTATCTTCTTTGGAGCGGGAATGATGCTGGTTCTGGAGATGATAAGAGCCTGGAAAGAACGCTAAATTAAGGGAGAAAGCGGCCGCCTTATTGACACGGCCGCTTTTCTATTGTAGAATCAACAGTAAAATATAAAACAATAGGAGTTGATTTTTTTGGATTCAAGTGACTATATACAGTTGCTTATTTTGATTCTGTTAATTGGATTGTCTGCATTTTTCTCTTCCGCGGAGACTGCGCTTACCACGGTGAATAAGATTCGGATCAGAAACCTGGCGGAGGCGGGCGACAAGAGCGCCGTTACGCTGACGAAGGTTCTCGAGGACCAGGGTAAGATGCTGAGCGCGATTCTTGTCGGCAACAACGTTGTGAACCTGACGGCTTCCTCCATGTCCACGACACTGGCCATGAATATCTGGAGCAATAAGGCGGTTGGTATTGCAACCGGCGTTCTGACGCTGGTTATTCTGGTATTCGGTGAGATTTCCCCGAAGACGATTTCCACCCTGTATTCTGAGAAGATTTCATTAAAATATGCGAAGATCATCTATATGTTCATGACAGTCATGACACCGGTGATTTATGCGGTGAATGTGCTGTCCTCCGGATTTCTGCGCCTTGTCCATGTGGACCCCAACCGGAAACAGGAGGCCATCACTGAGGATGAACTGCGTACCATCGTGGAAGTGAGTCACGAAGAGGGCGTGATCGAATCGGAAGAGAAGAAGATTATTAATAATGTGTTTGATTTCGGCGATTCCGTGGCAAAGGACATCATGGTCCCGAGAATTGATATGGCCATGGTGGAGGTCGGCGCCACCTACGATGAGCTGATCGATATTTTCCGTGAGGAAAAATATACGCGTATGCCCGTATACGAAGAGACGACGGACAACGTAATCGGTATCATCAACATGAAGGATGTACTCCTTATCGATCGGAATGAAGAATTTCATGTCCGTGACCTGCTCCGTGAGCCGCTCTATACATATGAGTATAAGAACACGGCGGAGCTGATGGTGGAGATGCGCCAGACCAGCAACAACATGATCATCGTCCTGGACGAGTATGGCGCTACGGCCGGTATGATCACGCTGGAGGACTTACTGGAAGAGATTGTCGGTGAGATCCGGGATGAGTACGACGAGGATGAAGAACAGGAGCTGGTGGAAGTCGGCCCTGGAGAATATGTGGTGGAAGGCTCCATGAAGCTGGACGATTTAAACGATCAGCTGGATCTGGAACTGGAATCCGAGGACTATGATTCGATCGGCGGCCTGATTATCGGGCAGCTGGACCGCCTTCCGGAAGAAGGCGAGAGCGTCGTCTGTGACGGAATCCGCCTGGTTGTGGACAGGCTGGATAAGAACCGGATCGACCGGGTGCACATGTATCTTCCAAAGGAGCAGAACGTTGACGCGTAGGGAGGCGGCAGTATGAAGGTGATTTATCATATCGATGAGATGGACCGGTGGCCCCTGGTGCTTGGGAATGTCAAGAACATGACCGCTTACTATCATGAGCAGAAGGAGAGCTACACCATCGAAGTGCTGGCCAACTCGGCTGCGGTGAACGGGTATGCAGCGGCGTCACCGGAGCATGAAGACGCCATGAAGGCCCTGGCAGGAGAAGGCGTGGTATTCACCGCCTGCAGCAATGCCCTGAAGGGGAACGCCATGACGAAGGATGATATCTTTGATTTTATTACCGTGGTTCCGGCCGGCGTGGTGGAACTGGCGGCGAGGCAGGCCGAAGGGTATGCCTATATCAGGCCATAACAAAGAAAAAAGAGAGTGCCGGAGACGCGGCCCGTGGAGCAGATTAAGCTCCATAAGCCGATGTCTCCGGCACTCTTTTTTAGTATCACAGGAAAGTTTTGCTCATGCGCTGCCCCGTATCTCTCCAAAACGGGGATAATCAGCTGATCATCCCGCCGATGGTCCCGCTGGCCGCGCAGATGGCCATGGTGGTGAGAATCTGGTTCATCGTTCCGTTCAGCCCCTTGTTTAACAGGAAGGAGACGGCTAAAAGCACCAGGAAATAGACGAGTCCCAGGGTCAGCCCCCAGAAAAAGCGGCGTTGCCGTATGCTCTTTCCCATGATGAGTCCGCCGACTAAACAGGTGATGATGTAGACCGCGTTGACACCGATGCGGATCTGTCCCTCCTTTAAGCGGAATTTATAGAGGGCAAAGGCCAGAACAACCAGGAGAATTCCGGTCAGTATGTACGAGATGAGCAGGGTTTTTAATGTAGCCTGCAGCTTTGATTTTTCCATTTGTTTCTCCCCCAATCTTGTCTTCTGGTTCAGTATATTCTGGGGGAGAGGGGGTTATTCATAGAAAATTATCGGTCAGCCTGCGAAGGCGATATTCCGAAATACCGTTTAAAGCATTTGGAAAAGTAAAAGGCGTCCTGGTAACCCGTCTTTTCTGCCACGGCTGCGATGGAGAGGCGGCCGCCTGCAAGTAAGTCCCAGGCGTGTTCCATGCGGCATTTCGTAATGTACTGCATGACGGAGTACTTCCGGATCCGCTTGAAATTGCGGCTTAGATAGGCGGGACTGATTAGCAGGGCCGATGCGATATACTGGAGTCCCATGTCCGCATTGCTGTATTCGCGTTCGATCAGTTCCGCCGCCTGGACCACGATTCGCTGAATCATGGGGATATCGTCCAGTTCCTGGCTGCCGGGCAGGGAGAGAAAGAGATTTGTAAACTTCTCCTCGATTTCTCCCAGGCTGCATCCATGGTAGATGATTCCCGCTGCGGTGTAGGCGGAGCCGCAGTCTTCCTGGAAGAGCCCGATTTCGTTGTGGACTGCGTACTCGATGGCCGCAGAGAGCAGGGCGGAGAGGGCGGATTCCAGCGCAGGCAGGGAGAACTGCTCCTGTCCGATGATCTGAAAGGCGGAGCGGAGACTGCTTACAATGAATTCGTGATCCTTCTTTAAAAGGCCGCAGGAGATTCCGCGTATGGCGGTGTTCAGCTGTTCCAGGGCCTGTTTTTCCGGGAGGCGGGTGTGAAAGGAGCCGCCATCCGATTCATAGACGGTCCGGAAGGTGAAGAACTGAAGCGCAGTCTGGTAGGCGGAATGGATCGAGGGTGCCAGGCCGTCATTACCATATCCGTAGCCGCACACGATGTCTCTGGAAAAATTCTCCCGGGCAGCGGAGGATAAGCGTTCCAGAAAATGATCCGGTCCGGCGGGCAGCTGCGCCTGCGGAAGGATAAGGACCTGATGGCTGTATGCATCCGTCACCTGTATGCATCCGGATTTGCCGGACAGAAGGCAGCCGGAGAGGTTGCCCAGTGCTGTCTGAAAGGCGGCGCGCTCCTGGCAGGAGAGGCTGTGAATAACCTTGGGCCGGCCGTCTGAGACGATAACGGTGCAGGGGACGTCTTGAAGCACTCCGAATTCTCTTAACTGGGCGCTCTCGGAAACGGATGTATGGCCGGAGAAAATGTTCTGGAAAAATGTGCTCTTTTCCGCGTGTTCCGCGATGAGCCTCGCCTCCTGCCAGGCCAGCCGCTCCTGCTTTAAGTGGTTGTTCTTATCGAGAGTCTCCCTGATTTCCGTGATGGACCGGATCAGCTCGTCCGTGTCGATCGGCTTTAACAGGTAATTGGTCACATTGCAGGCGATGGCCTGTCTGGCATATTCGAAGGTGGCGAAGCCTGACAGGATGATGAATTTAATCTGGCTGTTCTGTTCCTTCATCATGCGGAGAAGCTCCAGCCCGTTGGCGCCCGGCATGGATATGTCCAGGATAACCAGATCGACAGGTGTCGCCTCCAGAAAACGAAGGGCCTGATCGACATTGGCAGCCTCGCCGGCACATTCGAAGCCGTACTCCTTCCAAGGAATACAGAGCCTGATCCGCTGCCTGACAAAGTACTCGTCATCGACGATTAAGAATTGATAGGTCATATGATAAATCCTTTCTAAAGGGGAGGTTCCGGCTGCTGTGAGATCCGTATCGTGATGACGGTCCCCTCTGAAATCCGGGAAGTAACCAGGATGTCTGCCACGGCGAAGTACAGCTTCAGCCGTTTCTTGATACTCTGAATTCCGAAGGAACTCCGTTCCTCCGAAAATATCTGGCTGTTCAGCCGGCCGACGGTCTCCTCGTCCATTCCGCTTCCATTGTCCGCGATCCGCAGGCAGATGAGGGAGTCCTCCTGATACCCGGTGATCGTAATCAGACCCGCCCGGTCCGAGGTGAACAGCTGCAGACCGTGAATGATGGAATTTTCCACCAGGGGCTGGAGTGTGAGCTTCGGAATGCTGCAGGAGAGAACCTCCGGCTCCAGGCTGGTCTCAAAATAGAAACAGCCCGGATACCGTTTCTGCATGATCTTTAAGTAGCCGCAGGTGATCTTTAATTCCTGCTCCAGCGTGATGATCTCCTTGCCTTTGCCCAGCGTGTCCCGGTAGAAGCTGGAGATAAGGCTGACAAGGCCGATGGCCTCGCTCTTATTGTTCATCTCGATCATGCCGCAGAGCGTTTCCAGCGTATTGTATAAGAAATGAGGCTGCATCTGAAGCTGGAGATAGGAGAGCTCATAGCGCCGCTTTCGTTCATTTTCACGGTGGACGCGGGACAGCAGGTCCTGGGTGTTTTTGGCCATCTGGTTGATCTGCCCGGCCAGCAGGCTGATTTCATCGGTACGCCCCTCCTGGGTGGAGATCCGCACGCCATAGTCGCCGTCCGACATGGAACGGACATTGGAGATGATCTGGTTGACCGGGAGCATGATCTTTCTGGTGGAGTACCGGAACAGAAAGAATGTAAAAATGCTGGAAATAATCCCGATGGCAAGGATAACGGACACGAGAGACCGGGAATCATGGTAGACCAGGGATTCCGGCGTGAGGGCGAACAGGTTTAGGTCCTTTTCCGGCTGGAAGGTGCATAAATACCTGGTGGAATCCAGTGTGATGGTGCTGCCTGTCGTTAAGAGAGCGCCGTCCGCAAAGACGTCCGTCACCATATTTCCCTGCATGCCGTCTTTGGTACCGGCGCAGATGAGTCCGTTTTTATCTGTGATCATGAAGATTTCATCCTCTGAGAAGAAGCCGTTGTAGATCTCGCGGATCTGGGACGGCGACACGGTCAGCGCAAAAAATCCCAGAGGTTCGCCGGTGAAGGCAAAGGATTTCTTTAAACAGGTAAAGGTTAAATTGCCTCCTGGATACGGGGCCGCTGGCTCGTGGATATACCAGAAAGATTTTTTTGAAGAATGGAAGAATTCCTCCCGGACCTCCTGGGGCACCTCGATTTTGACAGAGGGCTGCGCCCCGTAGTTGTCCTGATAAAAGAAGGAGCCATCCCAGCTGTAGTAGCTGATGGATTCCACCGCGCTCTGGGTGGAAAGAAATTCCACGAGATAGGAGGAAAAGGAGGCCGCCTCCATGTGTTCCTCATAGGGGGAATTGTCCTCTTTCTTTGCCGCCTCGTAGCGGGCGGCCTGGTTCAGGGTCAGAAGCAGCGATTCATTTTCAATTCGGTCGAGTATCTGTTCGAAGCGTTCTCCGGCAAAGTCCAGCTTCTGGATACAGCTGTCCAGCGACTTCTTTTTCAGGATGGAATTGCTGTACTGTCCGATGGAACACGCGATGCAGGTGATAACAACGATCAGAATGATGGTGTACATAAAGGTGAATTTTGACTCCAGCCTTGAAAAATATCCTTTTCCGGTCACGAAAACCTCCTTATCCGTGGTACACAATGTTAATAAGGAAATGATACTGCACGGGTTTTGCAAAGTCAACATGGACGCAGGAAAAGCAAAAAAGTCCAGATATGACAAAATATTACATGCAGGGCACGGAGTTTCGGCCAGCAGGTATGCAGGGGGGAACGCAGCGGAATGCCGTATGTGCAAAAATTTCCAGATAAAAACTCAAAAAGAACTATGGGAGCGGAGCGCCGCTTATGATAAGCTTTAGTAAGTAAAAAACAAACAAGTGAAGAAGAAGGGGGATTACTTATGAAGAAAAGAATGACAGCGCTGTTTCTGACAGCGGCCATGGCAGCGGCGGTGGCCGGATGCAGCCAGAAGACCACGGAAGTGAAGGACACATCGGCAGCGGCCGTCTCCAGCGAGGCAAAGCAGGAGGAGGGGACGAAAGCGTCTGCGGATGGCAAGGAGAGCCAGGCTGCGGGGGAGAAGGTGAAGATTTCCTATTTATCGCGTTTTACGAATCCGGAGCTGCCGCGTGCCAAGTATTACATGGAGAAGCTGGAGGAATTCCGGGCGGCTAACCCGGATATCGAGGTGGAGGATGTATCGATCGCCGACGCGGAATCGTATAAGAGCAGCTTAAAGGCGTCTGTCGCAGCAGGCAGCCCGCCAACACTTTTTATCTGTTCCGACGCGTTCCCGCATTACGACTGGGCGAAAAACGGTGTCATCAAGGATCTGACGCCCATGATCGAATCGGCTGACTGGACCGGACCTGCAGATGAAGGTGTCTTCGGATCCTTCTCCTTTGAACGGAAAGGGCTGGAAGGCATATACGGAGTGCCGAATTCCGTTATCGGTTCCCCTGTCTATGTCAATACGAAGCTGTTAAAAGAGCATGGAATCGAGACACCGAAGACATGGGAAGATGTGCTGGCGATGACGGAGAAATTAAAAGAAGCCGATCCATCGATCGTTCCGTTCTCCATGGCTGCAAAGACGAAAGCCGATTTAGGCCGTTTCTTCAGCGAACTGGCGGTCCGCATGAACGGCCTGGAATTCAGGGACAGATTTATCAACCATGAGGTGAAGTGGAGTGATCCCGAGATGATGGCCGTGTTAAATAAAATGAAGGAATTCATCGATGCAGGCGTATTCGGCAGGGATGCGATCTCCTATGAGGTAGAGAATAATATCACATCCTTCGGCGAAGGAAAGATCGCCATGCTTTTTACGGCCAGCTACTACTTCGACCGTTTCAACGGAATGGATTTTGCGGATCAGATTGACTGCGTCAATTTCCCGTATCTCGAGAGTGCGCCGGAGAATAAGGACATCTGGTTTGCTTCCACCAGCGAGGGCTTCTGTATTTCCGCGGAACCGGGTACGCCGGAGTATGACGCGGCCTGTAAGCTGATGAGCTTCATGCTCTCCAAGGAGACCTTTGATGGATATGCGGAAGTGGCCGGAGGAGGCGTCTATCCGGTGGATATCGATTACGACGCGTCGAAGTCTCCGAATCCCATGAAGACCTTTATGGAGGGGTATGCGACGAGAAGTGATACAACCGATATTATGGCAGCCTATTTGGACGATGCCAGCGTGATTAATATTACGAATACGGAGCTTCAGACCATGTTTGTGGAGCGGCCGGTGGAAGATATCGCAAAGACACTCGACACAGAGTACGCAAAACTGTTTCCGCAGTAAGAAAGGCGGGGGATCGATTTGTTAATAAAAGTCCGGGGCAAAAAGTACCGGCCGGAAGCATTTTTTATGATCGCTCCGGTTCTCCTGCTCTACACCTTCGTAATTATCTATCCGCTCGGCAACATGGTGTTCACATCGTTTTTCGAATGGAACGGGATTCCCACCGATCCGTACCGGTTTGTGGGAATCGGAAATTACGTGACATTTTTCCAGGACTATACGACTAAGACGGCGTTTATCAATCTGGGAATCTTGTGTGTGACAGGCCTGTTTGTGACAATTCCCGTCTCGCTGTTTCTGGCGACGGTAGTGAGCAAAAAGTTTTTTGGAATCAGATTTGTTAAAACGTGTTATTTTTTGCCGGTCGTGATCAACAGAATCGCCATCTGCCTGATGTTTACCTTTATCATGCTGCCGGGACAGGGTCCTGTCCCGGTGCTGTTAAAGGAGCTGGGGATCGCGGAGCATTTTAATCTGTTTAACGACATTCACACCGCCATGTGGGGAGTGGCGCTGGTGAACATGTGGAGCAACGTGGGATTTCAGATGATTATCTTTTCCTCGGGCATGGCGGCTATTTCAGAAGACGTGTATGAGGCGGCGGCCATGGATGGCGTTACTCCGTGGCAGCGCCTGATCTATATCACCCTTCCTCAGCTGAAGCCGACCTTTAAGATCGTGGTGGTATTTGTGCTGACAGGCGCGTTCAAGGTCTTTGATTTTATCATGGGACTTACGGGCGGCGGCCCGGGGTATGCCACGGATGTGCCTAATACGCTGTTGTATAAGAATGCATTTACCTACAGTAAATTCGGATATGCCAACGCCATCGCTGTGATTATGATTGTGCTCTGCCTCGTGATCACGGTCGTGACGAACCGCGTGTTTGCTGAACGGGCAGGAGAATAGGGGGAAAACCGTGAAAAAGAGAAAAATTACACCGGGCGGGCTCATCTATGCCTGCGCCGCGGGCATATGGCTGATTACCACGATTTTTCCGCTTTACTTTGCGATACTGTCCTCTTTTAAGGACGACCAGACCATATTTGCCGATTTCTTCGCGCTGCCGCAGCGGTTTGGGCTGGACAACTATATATCTGCGGAGAGGATGGTCCACATACTGCGGGCCACCGCCAACTCGCTTCTCCTGTCGGCCGGATCGATCTGCCTGATGCTGGGTGTATCCATAATGGGCGCCTATGTGACGGCCAGGAAGCGGATACCGGGAAGTGAGGGGGTGACGCTTTTCCTGATTGCGGCCATGATGATACCGATTCAGAGCGCCATTGTTCCTATTGTCCAGATGGTCAGCGCCATCGGACAGCGGAATAATCTGTTTGTGCTGATGGTCATTTATGCCGGAATCAATCTTTCGATGGTGTTTTTTATTCTGAAGGGGTACATCGAAGGAATCCCGAAGGAGCTGGACGAGGCGGCCATGATAGACGGCGCTTCCCTGTTTCAGACGCTTCTGAGGGTCATCGTTCCGGTGGCGAAGCCGGCCCTTTCCACGTGTGCAATAACATCGTTTCTGTTTATCTATAACGAACTGCCGATTGCCAACGTCCTGATAACGAAGCCGCAGTTAAAACCCATATCGGTGGCGCTGTTAAACCTGAAAGGGGATTTCGGTACACTGTACGCCGTGAGCTTTGCATCGATTGTAATCAGCATTATTCCGACGGTCGTCTTTTATCTGATTGCGCAGGAGAAGGTGGAGAGCAGCATCTGCAGCGGCGTTGTAAAAGGGTAACAGAGGGTGTAAAGGAGTAACAGAAGGTGTAAATGGGGATGAGCACCAGAACGTGATGAGCAGAAAAAACGGAGAAGGATGAAGGAGATACAGATGGACAGGATTAAAATAACAGAATACAAAACGAGAGGCGGGATGAACGTGGGCGCCGCGTTTGAGAAGCTGTATAACGATATCCTGAAGGGGGATACGGATGAGGCGGTTTCCACCGCTTTTGATCTATACAGAACGAGTCCGGTCATGCTGGAGGAACTGTGGAAGCAGCTGGAGACGGCGGCAGTCTGTGCCGTGGGTCTGGCGGAGCCGGGAGCGTTGGCTTATGTATACAATTTGAGATGCATCTGCTATCACACGGAGCCGTATATGCCGGACGCGGGCGGAATGCAGGCGCTGAGCTTTATCCAGGCCATCCGGTATCTGTGCGCCTGTGAGAAGGAGCCGTCTCTGGAGGCGGAGATTAAAAGAGTCCGGGATTCCTGTCAGGCCGGCGTGTACGCGGAGATTCCTGATTTTGCGAAGGATCACCACAACCATGCGGGAAGGGAACTGGGCCATACGCCGCTGGATTTCCTGTATCCCGATGGAGGGAGCAGAGTGGTGCCGGAGGCAGAGGGAGCGGAGCCGTATAAAAAACGGCTGATTGAGCTGTTGACGCCCATTTACGGCGGGGAACATCCGAGGCCGTTCCGTTCGGACGCCTATAATCATTTCTATGAGATGGAATCGCCTCATGGTCTCAATCTGGAGCTCCTTCAGTCGGCGTTTCAAAAGAGCATCCGCCGGGCGCTGGAGCGGGAAGCGCTGATGCTGGCGTACGAGGCATTCCTAAGCGGCAGTGAGATGGAGGCGTATCTCTGGGAACGGATCGTCATCATGTCGGTGGAGGATATCGGCATGGGAGAACCGGAATGCAGCCGCTTTATGTACGCCTATTGCCGGGTGAAGGACCAGTTTACGGATCGGCCCGAAGAGAGACTTGGACTCCTGATGCAGGCGGTCCGGATTCTATGCAGCTGTCCGAAGGAACGCGGAACGGAGCTGATCAAGGGCATTCTGGTTCAGGAATGTAAAAATGGAGACAGGAAGTAAAATTTCTCAGGGAAGAGTGACAGGAGAACCGGTATGGGAAGGAAAGCATTGGTTTTTGGAAGTGGACGGATCGGGACGGCGCCATCCATGCCGGAGAGGGAGGAGATCCTCTCTTTGCTGAGAAACGTGCGGAAATAATCGAAAAGAAGACAGGACCAGTTTTGGAAGAATATCAGCGGGAGCTTCGGCTGCCGGTTCTTCCTTACTGGTCCTTTTGTGTGGGTACATTCTGCATTTCTGGCGAGCGTTTGAAAGAAAGTATGGTATTTGCCTAAATTTTTGCTTATAATGAAGTTAATTTACCAGGGGGATTTTACATGAACGATAAATTGACTTATGAGCTGAGTGATAAAGAGTACAAAGAGTTTATCCATTGGTTTCACGGAACGTATGTGAAATTGCGAAAAGCAAGGCCGGGAAGAAATGATTTTTCCTGCCTGAAGGAACCGGTTGAGATGACCGTGAAGGAAGAGATAATCCATGCCAGGAGTGGGGCGTGTGAAGCATATATTCTGTACGGCGCCATAGAGCGGCTTTACGAGCTGGAAACGCTTTTCGTATTTTACGATATGATGCGCTTTTGGGCGGTGCCGAAGCGCCTGCTGGGAAGAGTAGAAGAGGCAAACGCGTGGCGGGGGGATTTTGAACGCCGGATTAAGGAAATGGGGAAGATGCGGATCTCCTTTCAGGAGGCGGCCGATATCTGCGCGGACAGCAGATTTGCACCCTGCCGGTATATCAGGCAGATTGAGGAAGTGAAGGCAGAGTATGGCCTTTTGCGCGTTAGCAGAAGGGAGATGGAACACTTAAGGAAGCTGGGCACATTTCCGTACCGCATGATCGGGGAGCAGATGGTGGCAGCAGGACGGAGAGGTCTGATAGAAATCACGGAACGCGCGGCTGTGATTCATCCTTATGAGAACATCACCGGTGCATTTTATACAAAACAGACGCTGTATCTTGCGGAAAAAGAGGGGGACGGCCTGCTGCTGCCTCTTGCCGCGCTGGGAGGAATGGAGGGGGCCGAGGCGCTGATGCGTGTCTGTGACGCCCGATGCCGATTCAACAATCCCGCGTTTCGCCTGAAAAAGAAGTCTGTGCCGCTTATGGTGAGATGGAATATGCCGGGGAAGGCGGCGATATGCTGTGTGGCGGCGGTGGCAGCAGGCGCCATGATTTTAGGGGCGCTGAATGGTGTTAATGGGAGCGGAGGAATAAAAACGTCAGTTTTTGGAGCACCGATGACAGGCTCCGGAGAGAGGGTGGCTGATTCCGAAGAAGTAAGCGGCAGTGATCTGCTCGTAGTTATTCCGGATGACGCGGTATTTGATGCAGTTACGGAGGATGGCACCTTTGTATCTTCGTCAATGTTCTACCGGATCACCCTTCCCGGGGGCGGCTGGGAGATCAGTCAGGATCAGTATAATTCTTACGATGCCCTGCGTTCGGACTGGGGACAGGTCAGTGTGACAGGCGGGCTGTCCAGTGCATATGAAGGGGATGACGTAACGGAGATGCTGCCGAAGTCAAAGGCGGAATATATCGCCAAGACTTACGGGGGCGCCGCGGCCTTCGATTCGGAGGTGGAGGTGATCGATTATAACCTGGAAAAATCCGGGGACTGGACGGTCGTGAGCCGTGAAATCCGGAGCAAAGGCGGAGAAGGCGTCCGGCACGTGATCGGACTCGATGTCTACGGACCGAAACGGTATTATTCCCTGAGCATTACGCCGGAGCGTGAAGATGATGTGAGCCTGCAGACGGCAAGAGCAGTACGGGATTCCTTCCGGGCCGCCGATACGTCGGTGGGAATCTGCAGAACCATGGAAGAGGAGATATTTCACGGATACTACGGCGACAATGTCTATATGACCAGCTGTCTCGTCCTGATGGATCATGCCATGAGTGATGAGGAGATCGCGGAGAAGCTCAGGGAAGTGAAGAAGATCCGTAATGGCGCCTATCCTGCGTCAGGAGACGCCCTGGCGGTCAGAGCGCCGGAAAGCAAGTGGCTGGGGATTGATTGTCCGTCACTCCAGCAGAACTGTACCAGGGAGGCGGCGAAGGCGGTGGCGCGCATCTTTCAGTCGGAGGTGATCCTTTACGATGAGTTTGACGGAGACTTACTGATGGTGGCCTACTCTGACGCGGATCAGAAACATGCGTATGAGAGGGCCGCGGCCAACGGGCCGTGGATTCTTGAGTCGGAATTTCAGATCTACGGCAAGGAACAGAACTTCCCGGAGGATCTGCTGAAATATATGGATATCTCCAAAGAGGAGGCGGAGGCGATCTGGAAGGACAGCAGCTACGTGTTCCAGATGGAAAAATGGGTGGAGCTTGTGGGGCATATGACGAAAATGCCCGTGCCGGAGGAATTTGTCGGGTTTCATGGAGCAGAGGCGCTGGACGAGGCGTTTCGTGTGGTTAAAGAGTGATGGTGAGTGATGGGTGAGTGCGGCAGAGAGTGGGGCTGAGAGTGCGGCAGAACTTGTATCTTCTGAGAAATAGAAATTACAGAAAACCGGATTTATCGGGATTGAGTGAGATCCTGATAAATCCGGTTTTCTGTTTTCGTGGAACATCTTTACTGGCAAAGGTTTCTCTGTGCAGACTGAATCCGGTGCAAGCCGTATCTGGCTTAGATTTTATCCGACATAAACGATATCTATCGCAAAATGCACAAAAAATTAGCTGCAGAATTGTGCATAAGGGAAAATATGCATGATTCCCGAAGAAAATATTGATAAATTATTGACATTCTCAAAAAGTGAATGTATTCTAAAACTGAATATATTCATAAAAAGAATATGTTCAGTTTCAAGACAAAAATAAAGAGCTCCTCCAGGGGAACTCTTCTCTGCCGCCTTTTATCTGCCTTCTTTCATGCCCTGTATGTCTTCCTGAATCCAGGCATTCATAAGAAGCAGAATATCGCGTTTCACCGTGTCATCGTCAAAGAAATATCCTACTTTCTTTCTCGTAACCTCGGAGTGGGAGTACTGGATCGAATCCAGGACGCTGGCGTGGGACAGAAGGATGACCTCATCTGTATGAGGGCAGAAGATACGAAGAACGGAGGCGATCTCTTTTAAGTAAAGCTGGGAGATATCACGGACCCCCTCATAGTTTTTGCCGACGGTGACCAGGTCTTCCTGCGCGGCTTTCGCCAGGCTGATGGTTTTTTCGTCCCGGTCGAAGGCGTTGGAGTTATCGATCAGATAGTCGGCCAGCTCCTCCGGTGTGCGTATGGCTTTCATCTCATCAATAGAGTGAGAGATAAATGCGATGGCGTGTTCATTCCAGATATCAGCCAGAACGTCGCGCTTTGTTTTGTAGTGGTTATAGAAGGAGCCGATGGAATAACCGGATTCCGTAACGATGTCCTGAACGCTTGTATTCTTATATCCATTTTCCAGGAAAAGCCGGAGAGCGGCGGCTTTTATCTCCTGATGGGTCATTTCAGATTTTTCTTTCTGGCGAAGGCTCATGTGATTACCCGCTTTCTGTATAATTTCATGTTCAGTATTTTATTATAACAGGATTACCTCTCTTTGTGAAGAGAGGGGTATGACATAATACACTTAAGGAGGGTTTTATATGAATCACTATCCACACATTTTTGCACCTGGTAAGATCGGTTCTGTAGAGGTGCGCAACCGCACCGTCATGTCTGCGATGGGGACCAACATGTCGGATCATGGCTTTGTCAATGACGCCATCATCAATCACTACGTGGAGCGGGCGAAGGGCGGAGTCGGATTAATCATCATCGAGGTAACCTGTGTAGACACGCCTCTGGGGTTAAACACCGTGAACATGCTGGTGGCGGATGACGACAAATACATACCTGGACTTGCAAAGCTTGCAGCGGCCATCCACGCACAGGGGGCAAAATGTTTTCTGCAGATCAGCCACACGGGACGCGGTGCACGCAGGAAAAATATCGGGGCGCAGCCGGTAGGTCCTTCCGCCGTGGCAATGCCATTTTCCTATATGATGGGATTCGGCAATGAGGAGCCGCGGGCACTTACCATCGAAGAGATCCGCACGATTGAGGACAAATACGCAGCTGCGGCTGTCAGGGCGCAGAAGGCGGGCTTCGACGGAGTGGAACTTCACGCCTGCGGATATTACATGGGCCAGCAGTTTCTGTCCTCCACCGCCAATATAAGAACCGACGAGTACGGCGGAAACCCGGAGAACAGAAGCCGGTTCTATACGAATATTATCGGGAAAATCAGGGAAGCCTGCGGTACGGATTTTGGCCTCGTTGTAAAGCAGGCGGTGATGGAGGCCGGAGAACAGGGCGGAATCACCATGGAAGAGGGGATGTTCTACGCCAATAAGTTCCTGACTGCGGGAGCCGACGGCATCGAGGTCATGGGCGGCTCCTGGAAGCCGGTGCCCGATATCGACGATATCCCCAGTACGGCGGATAAGCCGGGACGTATGCTGGGCCTTTCCGCAGTTGTGAGAAAGGCGGTTCTCTCCATGCCGGGAGAAAAGAAAGATCCTGTGTTTATCGGAGGAGGCCGCACGTATCTGCCGTCACTGGCCGAGGAGGCCCTGGCGGAAGGGAAATGTGACTTTATATTTATGGGACACGGTCTTTTAGCAGAGCCGCACCTTGTGGAATACATGGAGCAGGACCGCTGCGGGGAGGCGCGCCCCTGCATCGGATGCAATCTGTGTGCCGATGACCAGCTTTCCTATAACCGCCATATCCGCTGCTCCTGCAACGCGGTGCTTGGAAACGGGGAAAATGACTACACGATGGAACCGGCGGCAGTGATAAAGAAGGTGCTCGTGGTCGGCGGAGGAATCGCGGGAATGGAAGCTGCGAGAACAGCTGCGAGGAGAGGCCACAAAGTAACGCTGGTGGAGCAGAATGACCATCTTGGCGGCCAGCTGGATTACGCAGTGGCGCCGCCATATAAGGATAACTTAAAACAGCTGTATCCCTATTATGAGAAGCAGCTGGCGCTTAACGGCGTGGAAGTCCTGCTGAATACAACGGCAGATGAAGCGTATGTGGCATCCCGGAAGCCGGATGCGGTGATCTGGGCCTGTGGCGTCCGTCCGGCGGTGCTTCCGATCCCGGGATTTGAGAAACCCATAGTTTCCAGTGCGAAAGAGGTTCTTCTGGGTAAAACGGTTGGCAGCCATATTGTAATCATCGGCGGCGGCGTCGTGGGATGCGAGACAGCCGAGCTTCTGCTTCAGCAAGGGAAGACGGTGACGATCGTGGAGATGCTCGATACGCTTGCGGGCAAGATGGCCGCGACCACACGGTCCATACTGATGGGCCATTTGAAGGGACACGAACTGAAAACCTATATGGAGTGCGCCTGTCGTGAGATTACCGATAACGGAGTCGTAATCGAAGAGAAGGATGGAAAGAAAACGGAGATCGTGTGCGATGATGTGCTGATCAGCATTGGCGATAAGCCCAATAATGAGCTCTGCGGGCGCTTAAAGAGCCTGGTGCCGGAATTCTATAACATCGGCGACAGCGATAAGCCGGACAGCTTTGCCGCTTCTTCGTCGGCCGGATATTATACGGCGCTTGGCCTGTAGAAAAATAGAGCTTTTCAACATTAATTAGAGAAATGAGGAAAAATAATATGGACAGAATTAAAGATAAAGTAGCCATTGTTACCGCGTGTACGAGAGGAATTGGCCGTGCCATTGCCGACCGCTTTGCCGAAGAGGGAGCCATCGTGTACATGGCTGTGCGCCGTATGGACGCGGGCCAGGAGATCGCGGATGCCCACAATGCACTGGGACGCCGGGTCAAGGCAGTCTATTTCGACGGAGATATTCTGGAGACGATCGAACCCATGGTAAATCAGGTATACGAGGCGGAGGGGCGCATCGATATTCTGGTCAATAATTTAGGCGGCGGCGTGAAGCCGGGAAACAAAGATATTGTCGGGAGTGATATGGAAGCCATCTTAAAGGCATTTGAGTTCAATACCATTGTCACAGCCCTGTGCGCTCAGTATGCGATTCCGCACATGATCGCGGGAGGCGGCGGAAGCATTGTCAATATATCCTCTGAGACCGCGGTAGTACCTCAGCTGACCAGAAGCTGGTACGGAATCGCCAAGACAGCGGTAAATGCGCTTACCGAGCACATCGCGATCCAGTACGGCCGCCAGAACGTGCGCTGCAATGCCGTTATGCCTCCATTTACGAAGACAGACGCTGTCAAGGTGCTGCCTCCGGAATTTGTGGAGCAGTATGCCAGAGCCGTTCCGATGGGACGCGTCGCGGAGCCGGAAGATATGGCCAATGCCGCTCTCTTCCTTGCCAGCGACGAAGCCTCCTTCATTACGGGACAGTGCCTGTTAGTCAACGGCGGCTACACGCTGCCGGGAGCTGATTACGCCGGCAGCATGTCAGGGAAAGCATAAAATCCGGAGAAGGGGGAAGGAAAACTTATGGCTGGCAATGTGAATATAGAGCTGGATAATAGAAAAAAGGGGCTGGTAATCGCCGCCTGTATTATCATGTATTTTAACTACATGGTGATCAATCTGGGGTGCGGTGTGGCGCTGCCGAGACTCCTGACGGAAATTAACGCTATGAGCATCTACGCAGTAGTCACGGTATTCAGCTCCGTGGGACTCATGATCGCGTCCCCGGTGGCGGGGAAATTCAGCGATACGCTGGGACGTAAATGGCTGACCGTCATTTCTCTGGCCGCGTATCTGGTCTGTGTGGCCGGAGGCGGCCTGGCGCGGACCGGATGGGTTCTCCTGGTATGCTGGGGGTTAAGCGGCATCTGCGGCGGTTTCTTCATCTCATCCGCGTTCTCCATCATTGCGGATGTGACCGACATGAAGGAGCGGCCAAAATACTATGGATATCTGGCTACGGCATCGGCTGTCGGCATGCTGGCCGGGCCTCTGCTGGCCGGAATCCTGGCCGATGCGGGAATGGCGCGGGCTGCCTACTTTGTGGGAATTCCGCTGGGAATCGTGGTAATCGCCATTTATGTAACGTGTTATCCCAATAAAAAGATGGCGGTACATACGGGAAGTAAGGTGGACTTTGCCGGACTGATTCTTCTGATTGTGAGTATCTGTTCTCTGGTCGCCTACCTGAATTTTGGAAATGTCATGTTTCCAAGAAAATCTCCTCTGGGCATGGCTCTGCTGGCAGTAGGAATTCTGGGGCTGGCCGCGCTGGTTATTTATGAGTACCGGGCGGAGAATCCGGTGATTTCCGTAAAACTGTTCCGGTTTAAGGAATTTCGGATCGCATGGATCTGCCATCTGCTCTTTACCATGTATGTGGTGACGGCCAGCGCCTACATTGTGCTGTTCGCCCAGAATGTCATGAATGTGTCCGCCACCGTCAGCTCTACCCTGAGCATGCCGCAGACAATCTGCAGCGCGGTGCTCGCATCCTTTGTGGGAATGTTTATCGCAAAAAGCAGGAAGAACTACCGGACCGCCTACATGATTATGGGACTGGGCGGTGCCATTCCGCTGCTAGTATGGGCATTTTTCTTAAAACCGGATTCCTCCGTACTGGTAATCTATGGAATGACGCTGCTGGGCGGTGTGGCCTACGCCTGCGACCAGGTAATCAACACGCCGTTCCTCCAGACGACGATGCCGAAGGAAAACTACGGCGCTGCCCAGGGAATGATCGCATTTGCGGGATCCGCCGGCGGAACGATCTGCGGCGCGGTTGCAGGAGCATTCTTAAACAGCGGTGCCCCTATGGAACAGTCGCTCAGCAGGATCTATCTGGTATTTGGAATCTGTCTTGCCGTGGTATTTGCAATCGGCCTTCTGGGCGTGAAAAATCAGGAGGGAATTCGAAAATCCCCGTAATCCCGGGGGCGTTTTACCTTGCACTCCTTAAAAACATGTGGTATAATCTCAAAGAATTAGGTAAATACAGGAGGTGTAAGAATGAAACACGTTAAGACATTAAATTCCAGCACATTAAAGGAATCTATGAAAAAAGGCGGTTGTGGCGAGTGCCAGACTTCCTGTCAGTCAGCCTGCAAGACATCCTGTACGGTGGGCAACCAGAGCTGCGAGAACAGCAATAGATAGTATGCCGGAATATGAGGCAGATGAGTGAAAAGACCCCTACGGTCGTAAGGACGGTAGGGGTTACTTCGCTTGTCTGCCCAAAACTCGTTTATGGCGTTAAAATATCGTTAAGACAAGGAGAACATTTCAGTGATTCATCAATATATCAATAATGGCTTCCATATTATCATGGATGTCAACAGCGGTTCTGTTCACAGCGTCGATCCGGTGATGTACGACGCGGTCGCGATTGTGGCGGAGCGCGTGCCGGAGCTTGCCGAACCAGAGAAGCTTTCGGAAGAAGTGGCGCGGGAAGTGATGGAGCGTCTATCCCCTACATATGGAGAAGCCGAGGTACAGGAGGCTTTGGATGAGATCCAGTACCTAATCGACGCGGAAGAGCTTTTAACCACGGACCAGTATCACGATTACGTGGTGGATTTCAAGAAACGGAAGACCGTAGTCAAGGCGCTCTGTCTCCATATTGCCCATGACTGCAATCTTGCCTGTCAGTACTGCTTTGCGGAGGAGGGCGAGTATCACGGCCGCAGGGCGCTTATGAGTTTCGAGGTGGGAAAGAAGGCGCTGGATTTCCTGATTGCGAATTCCGGGAACCGCAGAAACTTAGAGGTGGACTTCTTCGGAGGCGAACCTTTAATGAATTGGGAAGTCGTAAAGCAGTTGGTTGAATACGGCCGTTCAAAAGAGAAAGAATATAATAAGAACTTCCGTTTTACCATGACGACCAACGGCGTTTTGTTAAACGACGAGATCATGGATTACTGCAACCGTGAGATGAGCAACGTCGTATTGAGTCTCGACGGCCGGAAGGAAGTCAACGATAAGATGCGCCCGTTCCGGGGCGGAAAGGGAAGCTACGATTTAATCGTACCCAAGTTCCAGAAGTTTGCCGAGATGAGAGGCGACAGGGATTATTACGTCCGCGGAACATTTACCCGTCATAATCTGGATTTCTCCAAAGACGTGACGGAATTTGCGGATCTGGGATTCCGAAGCATGTCTATCGAGCCGGTGGTAGCAGCGCCGGAGGAAGAGTATGCCATCAGGGAGGAAGATCTCCCGCAGATTATGGAAGAGTATGACCATCTTGCCGAAGAGTACATCAAACGGAAAAAAGAGGGACGGGGCTTTAACTTCTTCCATTTCAACATCGATTTAAATCAGGGACCATGTGTTGCCAAGAGGCTTTCAGGCTGTGGTTCCGGAACGGAGTACTTAGCGGTGACTCCGTGGGGTGATCTTTATCCCTGCCACCAGTTTGTCGGCCAGGAAGAATTCCTTCTCGGCAATGTTGATACAGGTGTGACCAACGAACGTATCCGCGATGAATTCAAACTCTGCAACGTCTATGCGAAGGACAAGTGCAGGAATTGTTTCGCGAGATTCTACTGCAGCGGCGGCTGCGCGGCCAATTCTTATAATTTCCATGGGAGCATTACCGATGCGTATGACATCGGCTGCGCAATGCAGAAGAAGAGGATCGAATGCGCCATCATGATTAAAGCGGCTTTGGCTGAAGACTAAAATTAAAGGAGAAAAGTCATGAAAAGTAACAAAGGCAAAGGCCTGATCGGGCTGATTATTGCTCTGGCTCTGGTAGGATTGTTCGGATATTTCGGATATACTACCATGAATGACATTAAGCTGGGCCTCGATCTGGCAGGCGGTGTCAGCATTACGTACCAGGCAAAGGAAGAGAACCCCAGTGCCGAGGATATGTCGGATACCATTTACAAACTGCAGCAGAGGGTTCAGAACTACAGTACAGAGGCTGAGGTCTATCAGGAAGGCAGCAACCGTATCAACGTCGATATTCCAGGCGTATCGGATGCCAACGCGATCCTGGAAGAGCTGGGCAAGCCAGGTTCCCTGATCTTCGTCGACGAAGCCGGGCAGACCATCTTAAACGGCAATCAGGTTGCCACCGCGAAGCCGGTTATCACCGACGAAAACGGCATTAAGAAGTATATGGTTGATTTAACCTTTACCGACGACGGAAAGACCGTATTCGCAGATGCGACGACAAAGAACGTGGGCAAGAGAATCGCCATCATCTATGACGGCAAGATCTACTCCAACCCGGTCGTTAATGAGCCAATCACACAGGGCCAGTGCCAGATCAGCGGCATGACTTCCTATGAAGAGGCGGAGACGCTGGCTTCCACTATCCGTATCGGCTCCCTTTCCCTGGAGCTGGAAGAACTTCGTTCCAACGTTGTAGGCGCTAAGCTTGGCCAGGAAGCCATTTCCACCAGCTTAAAGGCGGGCGCAATCGGATTCGGCATCGTAGCCGTATTCATGATTATTGTATATTTAGTGCCGGGTCTTGCGGCCGTGATCGCACTTTCCTTATACGTAGGCCTGATCCTGATCCTGCTTTCCGCGTTCAGTGTGACCCTGACACTTCCGGGTGTGGCCGGTATCATCCTTTCCATTGGTATGGCGGTTGATGCCAACGTTATTATCTTTACACGTATCAAAGAGGAGATCGGCCTTGGAAAGACGGTTCAGTCCGCCATCAAGTCCGGCTTCAACAAAGCGCTGTCCGCCATCATCGACGGCAACGTGACCACCTTAATCGCAGCCGGCGTACTGTTCTGGAGAGGTTCCGGTACTGTTAAGGGCTTCGCTTCCACGCTGGCCATCGGTATCGTGTTATCCATGATCACCGCGCTGTTCATCACCAAGTTCATTCTGAATGCCCTGTTTAACTTGGGATTTCAGGATCCGAAGTTCTACGGAACGAAGACGGACAAGAAGACCATCGATTTCCTTGGAAAGAGGAAAATCTGGTTTGCAGTATCTTTACTGGTAATCGTAATCGGTCTTGGCGGCCTTGTGGTCAACAAGACACAGACCGGCGATGTCTTAAACTACAGCATGGAGTTTAAGGGCGGTACCTCTACAAATGTAACATTTAACGAGGATATGTCACTGGAGGATATCTCTTCCAAGGTGGTTCCGGTGGTTGAAAATGTGACCGGCGACGCGCAGGTTCAGACGCAGAAGGTTGCGGGAACCAACGAAGTAATCATTAAGACAAAGACGTTATCCGTTGAAGAGAGACAGAACTTAGACCAGGCAATGGTCGATAATTTCGGCGTAGAAGCCGAGAAGATCACGGCGGAGAGCATCTCCGGTGCGATCAGCAAGGAGATGAAGCAGGATGCATTTATCGCAGTTATCATCGCCACCATCTGTATGCTGCTGTATATCTGGTTCCGTTTTAAAGATATCAAGTTTGCAGGAAGTGCCGTACTGGCGCTGCTTCATGACGTGCTCGTTGTGCTGACCTTCTATTCTCTGTTAAAATGGTCTGTCGGCTCCACCTTCATAGCATGTATGCTGACTATTGTCGGTTATTCCATCAATGCCACCATCGTTATCTTCGACCGTATCCGTGAGAATTTAAAGGTGAACAGCAAGATGGAGCTTTCCGAGATCGTAAACTTAAGTATCACACAGACATTTACAAGAAGTATCAACACTTCTTTGACCACGTTCATCATGGTATTCGTACTGTTTATTCTCGGTGTGTCCTCGATTCGTGAGTTCGCACTTCCTCTGATGGTTGGTATCGTATGCGGTACGTATTCTTCTGTCTGCATCACAGGTTCCTTATGGTATGTGATGACGATCTACAAGAATAAGCATATGGAAGAGAAAAAGGCTGCTGAAAAAGCGGCTAAGGCAGCGGCGAAGAGCTCAAAAAAATCAAAGTAAGGAAACAGAATGAATTATAAAATTATTGCTAAGGATGGCCGTGCAAAACGGGCGGAGGTTTCCACCGTGCACGGAACCATCCAGACTCCGGTATTCATGAATGTCGGTACGGTTGGCGCCATCAAGGGAGCGGTCTCCACAGATGATTTAAAGGAGATCAGAACCCAGGTAGAGCTGTCCAATACGTATCACCTTCATGTGAGAACCGGTGATAAGTTGATCCGGGAATTCGGCGGACTCCATAAGTTCATGAACTGGGACCGTCCGATCCTCACGGATTCCGGCGGATTTCAGGTCTTTTCCTTAACCGGGTTAAGGAAGATCAAAGAGGAAGGCGTTTACTTCCAGTCTCATATCGACGGCCACCGTATTTTCATGGGGCCGGAGGAGAGCATGCAGATCCAGTCGAATCTGGGTTCCACCATCGCCATGGCGCTGGACGAGTGTCCGCCCCACCCGGCGACCAGGGAATATATGCAGAACAGCGTTGACCGGACCACCAGATGGCTGGAGCGCTGCAAGGTAGAGATGGCCAGACTTAACAGCCTGCCGGAGACCATCAATCGGGAACAGCTGTTGTTCGGCATCAACCAGGGCGGAACGTATGAAGATATCCGCATCGAACACGCGAAGACCATTTCCGCCATGGATTTGGACGGATACGCGCTGGGCGGCCTGGCGGTCGGCGAGAGCCACGAGGAGATGTACCGTATTTTAGATGAAACCGTGCCGTACCTTCCGGAACACAAGCCAACCTATTTAATGGGCGTCGGAACGCCGGCCAATATCCTGGAGGCGGTGGACCGGGGCGTGGATTTCTTCGACTGTGTCTATCCGTCCAGAAACGGCCGCCATGGCCATGTCTATACCAATCAGGGTAAACGGAACTTATTTAATTCCAAGTATGAGCTGGATCACCTCCCCATTGAAGAGGGCTGCGGGTGTCCGGCCTGCCGTTCCTACAGCAGAGCTTATATCCGGCATTTGTTAAAAGCAAAAGAAATGCTCGGGATGAGATTATGTGTCTTGCATAATTTGTACTTTTATAATACAATGATGGAAGAGATTCGCGACGCAATCGAACAGCACCGTTATGCAGAGTACAAAGCGGAAAAGCTTGCCGGCATGACGGCGGTACAAGCAGAGAAGTAAGGACAATGATACCGTAGCGAGGCGGCGGATCGTTATATAAGGAGGAAATGATTTATGGCATTAGCAACCAGCGGCGGCATGGGCATGGGATTCTGGATTATTTATATCGCGGTAATCTTCGGCTTTATGTATTTTATTGCAATCAGACCGCAGAAGAAGGAAAAGAAGAAACAGCAGGAACTGCTTTCAAGCATTGCTATTGGTGACAGCGTTTTGACTACCAGTGGTTTCTATGGCGTTATTATCGATATGACTGATGATACCGTGATCGTAGAGTTCGGCAATAACAAGAACTGCAGAATTCCGATGCAGAAGGCTGCCATCGTTCAGGTGGAGAAGCCAGAGGTTTAAGAGGCAGCCGCACTCGATGGAATGACCGGGCGCGAATGAAAGCAAGATATAAAATTGAAAAAGAAGAATCAGTGTAAAGAGCTGACTGTTGAGAATCAAAGAATTGATTCTCGGCAGCCAGCTTTTTTCGCGCTGAGGGAACGGGATATCTGGCCTGATGTCTCTTCACACATGAATGTTAAAAAATAACAACCAAATCCTGCCAATTTGAGGTAATCAAACAAAAAAACTTGCCATTTCTGTTGAAACAGGGTAAAATATCCCAATAGGCCATCCCCTTATTATAAAAATATGTTTAAAAATAACAAGATATATGTTGACTTCAAACATTTAATATGATAATATCTCGATATAGATGTTAGAAACAAACAAAAGGGAAAGGAATTGGGAAATAACATGAGAGAAATTATCACATTAAAATGGGAGAAGGGGAATTTACTTCTGTTAGATCAGACACTCCTGCCAAATACGGTTACATATGCAACATGTAAAACCCTGGAGGATGTCTATCAGGCGATCCAGACCATGATAGTCAGAGGCGCACCGGCTATCGGCGTATCGGCCGGATACGGTATGGTGTTGGCTGCCAATGCCTTTGATGGAACGGACACGGCTGCGTTTATGGATTTTTACAGGGAGCAGGGAGAATACTTAAAGTCTTCCCGTCCTACCGCGGTGAACTTAATGTGGGCCGTAGACAGAATGGTAGAGAGAGCAGAAGCGCTTACCGGTGAAGGACAGCCTCTTGAGGCTGTAAGGAAGGGACTGGAAGCGGAAGCTGTGGCGATTCATGAAGAAGACAAGCAGACAAACCGGAACATTGGAACGAATCTGCTCAGCCTTTTAAAGGATGGGGACACTGTTCTCACCCACTGCAACGCGGGAAGTCTGGCAACATCAGAATATGGAACCGCACTGTCTGTGTTCTATATGGCTCAGGAGAAGGGAATGAATATCAAAGCCTTTGCAGATGAGACGAGACCAAGGCTCCAGGGAGCCAATTTAACCGCTTTTGAACTGGTAGAACACGGGGTGGATGTGACGCTGATCTGTGACAATATGGCCGCAGTTGTTTTATCACAGGGGAAAATCAATGCTCTTATCGTAGGCTGCGACCGTGTAGCTGCTAATGGAGATACGGCGAACAAGATAGGAACCTTCAGTGTCAGCGTTCTGGCCAATCAGTTTCACGTACCGGTCTATATCGCGGCGCCGACAACCACGATTGATATGGAGTGTCCAACCGGAAATGAGATCCCGATCGAAGAGCGAAGCAGGGAGGAGGTCCTTCGCATTAACGGGGAATACATTGCCCCGAAGGAAGTGAAGACATACAATCTGGCATTTGATGTAACACCGGCCGAGTATATTACGGCCATTGTAACCGAGAAAGGAATTGTGTATCCTCCTTTCCGTGACAACTTAGAGATACTAATGAAAAAATAGGGAAGAGGTGAAAGGAAGCTGCCTTTCATTTCTACCGGAAACGCCAAAATGCAGGCGTTTACATGAATGGAGGCAGGTATGAAGACATTTACCGCAGAAGAAAGAAAAAAGTTTATTCTGGATTACGTGAAGGAAAATGAGTTCGTGGACATCACTTATCTAAAGGATACGCTGATGGTATCTGAGATGACCATCCGGAGAGATTTAAAGAAGCTGGAAGAGGACAACAGCCTGGTGAGAGTGCTGGGAGGCGCGAGAAGCATACCGGGAGGCACGTATGAAGATCCGGTGGACAAGCGGGTGAAGTTTCATGCAGAGGAGAAGGATAGGATCGCCAGATACGCGGCATCTCTGGTGGGTGAAGGAGAATCCATTTTCATGGATGCCAGCAGCACGGTGTATGCCATGGCGGATTACTTAGAGGTGCACGCCACGGTGATCACCAATAACATCAGCATCTGCATGAAGCTGAAGGACAAAGAGAAGATTGACGTGATCCTGATCGGAGGAAGTTTGAGAAAGAGCGCTATGTCGCTGGTAGGGATCGAGGCGGTCCGTATGCTGGATAATTATTATGTGGACAAGGCATTTCTTTCCTCCAAATCGGTGGATGAGAAGCATGGTATTTCCGATGCCACGAGAGATGAGGCAGAGGTTAAGAAGGCGATGATTAAGGCCAGCGAGGAAGTGTATTTCCTGATGGATCATCACAAGCTGGCGAGCAGAGCTTTTTACAAGGTCTGTGACCTGGAAGAGATTACGGAGCTGATTGTAGATGCTTCGGAAGAAGAGTATGTAACAGAATTTACGGAAGAATGCAGAAAGAACAACAAACATATTCACTGTGTCTGATAAGATACAGCAAAAGGAGAAGGAGAGAACAATCATGAAGAAAGTATGGGCAATCTGTTTAACGGCAGCTTTAACGGCAGGACTGCTTGCAGGATGCGGCGGTGCAAAGACATCAGATACGGCTGGGGAGAGCGTATCGACAGAGACACCTGCCGGAGATGAGAAAAAAGACGGGGATTTAAGCGTGCTTCTGCTCGTTCCGGGTACTCTGGGAGACAAGTCTTTCTTTGATTCTGCCAATGCCGGTCTGGCACTGATCGAAGAGAACTACAGTGCCAGCACAAAGGTTGTGGAGATGGGAACGGATATCACCAAGTATTCCGCCACACTGGAAGACGTTATTAATGAAGGCTGGGACATCATTATCACGGGCGGCGTCAATATCTCCCAGCCGCTTCAGGAAGCGGCTGAGGAGTATCCGGATCAGAAGTTTATCTTATACGATGAGAGTGTGGATTTCTCCGACGGAGCTAATTCCAATATTTACTGCATGACATATAAGTGCTATGAAGGCGGTTATCTGGCGGGTGTGCTGGGCGCCTCCGCTTCTAAGACAGGACAGCTGGGATTTGCCGGCGGATTTGACATTCCCCTCATTAATGACTGGCTGGTAGGATACATAGAAGGTGCGAAGGTGGTAAACCCGGATATCAAGATTAACACAGGCTATATGAACAGTTTTACGGACGCGGCCAAGGGAAAAGAGATCGGAATCGCATTATATAACGCAGGAGCCGACATCGTATTTCAGGCGGCAGGAGGCGCGGGTCTGGGCGTTCTGGATGCGGCCAAGGAGACCGGCAATCACGCCATCGGGACGGATTCGGATCAGTCAGAACTGTTCTCCAGTGACGAAAAGAAGGCGGATGCTATCTACGCATCTATCTTAAAACGGGTGGATATCTCCATTGACAAGGCAGTTGGCGATTATCTGGACGGAAAACTGGAATTCGGCACAGTAAAGACGTATGGACTGTCCGACGGTTGTATTGAAATCACGGACAACAGCTGGTATCAGAAGAACGTACCGGCAGAAGCGAGAGAAAAGGTAGCGGAAGCGAAGCAGAATATCATTGACGGAAAAATTGAAATCAGAAGTGCATTTGATATGACAGATGAGGAAATCGCATCATTAAAGGGCGAAGTTCAGCCATAAGCGCAGAGGGGTGATACGGATGGAGCAGGCCAGAGAAATATTAAGCATGAAGAACATCACAAAAGTATACGGCAACGGAGTTTTGGCCAACTCTCATGTGGATTTTTCTGTAAACAGAGGAGAGATTCACGCCCTGATGGGGGAAAACGGAGCCGGAAAATCGACGCTCATGAAGATCCTGTTCGGAATAGAACAACCGGATGAAGGTACGATAGAGCTGGACGGAAAACCGGTGAAGATCGCTTCCTCCGATGATGCCCTGCGTCTCGGTATCGGGATGGTGCACCAGCATTTTAAGCTGGTGTCTTCCCTTACCGTGGCAGAGAACATTGTGCTGGGAAAGGAACCGAAAAAGAACGGTTTTCTGGATCGGAAAAAGGCGGTTGAAATTACCAGAGCGCTTTCGGAGCGTTTCCGGTTTGATGTGGACCCGACGGCAGCCGTCAGTGATTTATCGGTTGGAAAGAAGCAGAAGGTCGAGATTTTAAAGGCGCTGTACCGTGAAGTTAAGCTGCTTATTTTAGATGAGCCGACGGCGGTGCTGACACCTCAGGAGACGGAGGAGCTGTTTGAACAGCTAAACAAGCTGAAGGAATCGGGCCTTACCATTATCTTTATCTCTCATAAGCTGAATGAAATAAAAGAGATCTGCCAGAGGATCACCATTATGCGCCATGGAAAAGGCGTGGGTACTTATGATGTTACAGGTCTGACAGTGGAGGACATCTCGAAATTGATGGTGGGCCGTGACATTATCTTAAAGGTGGAAAAAGGGCCGGCGAAACCGAAGGAAACGAGGCTGTCTGTCCGGAATTTAAGCTGTAAAAATGAGGTGGGCAGACAGGTGCTTAACTGTGTCTCGTTCTCCGTGCGCTCAGGAGAAATTCTGGGAATTGCCGGAGTGGAGGGCAGCGGCCAGGAAGAACTGGTGGAACTGATTACCGGTATGAGGCATCTGGACAAACGAAACGGAGAAGTGATGATCGGTACGGACCAGACGGCGGGCTGTTCCGTCAAGGAGATCAGGCGAAAGGGGATGTCCTATATTCCAGAGGACCGCATGGTCTATGGGGCCGCGGGACACGTGACTATCCGGGAAAATATGATTTCCAGTATCTGTGATTCCGAAGAAGTGAATTCCGGGCTGTTTCTGAATAAAAAGAAGATCGACCGCTGGGTGGAGGCAGGGATTCGTGATTACGATATTCGCTGCGGAAGTCCTCTTGATGAGATAGGCATGCTGTCGGGCGGAAATATGCAGAAGGTGATCGTAGCACGGGAGTTTTCTGCAGAACCGTCGATTCTGATTGCAGATCAGCCGACGCGCGGCGTCGATGTGGGCGCGATTGAGTTTATTCACAAAAAAATTGTGGAAATCCGAGACAGAGGCTGCGCGGTCCTTCTGGTTTCCGCGGATTTGAATGAAATTCTGGAACTTTCGGACAGCATTATTGTCATGTGCCAGGGGAAAATATCAGGATACTTCCCCCAGGCAAAGGAAATGACTGAAGAAGAGCTGGGATATTATATGCTCGGCGTGAAGCACCAGTCGGAGGAAGACTTAAGGAGGGCCTGCTGTGAAGAATAAGAATAAAATCATGTCCCGGTTTGAACTGTTAAGAACCCTTCTGGCTGTCGGAATTGCCGTTGTATTTGCGGTGGTGATTATCTTTTTGGTGAGCAGTCAGCCTTTGGAGGCCATCTACAAGTTCTTTGTGGCCCCGCTTACTTCATTCCGTTATATTGCCAATATTATTGAGCTTATGACTCCGCTGCTGTTCACGGGACTGGCGGTTACATTCATTCTCCAGACGAAGGTTTACAACCTTGCAGTGGAAGGCATGTTCTATGCGGGAGGTCTTGCGGCTGCCCTTGCGGCGACCCTGCTTAAGATGGGACCTGGAATTCATGCTTTTACAGCCCTGTTTGCAGGACTTGCCGCCGGAGCACTGATTGCATTTCTGCCGGCGATTTTAAAACTGAAGTTTGAGGCAAACGAAATTGTTTCCTCTCTGATGTTAAACTACATTACCTTCTATATTGGTGATTTCCTCTTAAAGACTTATATGAAGGACCCAAAGAGCACACACGTAGCTTCCCTGAAATTTGCGAAGACGGCAAGGCTGTTTGAATTTACCAGAGGTATCCATTTCGGACTTGTGATCGCGGTGGTCCTTGTGATTGCTGCATGGCTGTTCCTGTACCATACAAAATGGGGATATGCCATCCGCATGTGTGGGGAGAACAAAAACTTTGCGAAGTATTCTGGCATCGGAGTGACGGGGACGATACTCCTGTCCCAGATTATTGGAGGAGCCATTGCCGGTCTGGGCGGAGCAGCCTATATGATGGGATCACAGCAGCGTTTTAACTGGGAGTGGCGGTCAGGATATGGCTGGGATGGTCTGATCATCGCTATCATTGCGAGAAATAACCCGAAGTTTGTTCCGGTTGGAGCGTTTCTTCTTGCTTATTTAAGAATCGGATCCGATATCATGAGCCGTGGAACCGATGTGCAGAATGAAGTGGTGTCCATCATACAGGGCGTGATCATTATCCTGATTGCAGCTACCGGTTTCCTTGCCGGATATAAGAAGAAACTGACTGTGAAAATGACGAGAGAAGCGGCTGACGCATAAAGGAGGAGCAAAATGAAAATATTGGAGATTGTTACATCGGTCAGCTTCCTGTTTTCGATCATCCGCATGACGACACCGATTCTGTATGCGTCCATGTCTTATCTGGTAGCGGATTTAGCAGGTGTTACAAACATTGGAATTGAGGGAATGATGCTGACCTGCGCCCTGATTGGCGTTGTAGCCAGCGCTGCGTTTGGAGGCAATGCATTTCTCGGCTTTACGGCGGCCGTCGTCGTAGGCGCATTGCTGGGAATTTTAATGTGCTTTATTGTTACTAAGCTAAAAACAGATCCGACCATCACAGGCATTGCCTATAACCTGACGGCCGCTGGAGGAACCGTATTTCTTTTGTATCTGGCGGTAGGGGAGAAAGGGATATCTTCGTCTTTAAAGAGCGGTGTGCTTCCTCAGGTGAATATTCCTGTGATTAAGGATATTCCGGTCCTGGGAACTGTGGTGTCCGGGCACAATGTACTGACATATGTGGCTGTCTTGCTGATCATTGTACTCAGTATATTCTTATATAAGACCTCTCTGGGGCTTCATATCAGAAGCTGCGGCGAGAATCCGGAAGCGCTGGAGTCTGTGGGCGTGCATGTGCTGCAGGTGAAATATATTGCTCTGGCAATCAGCGGCATGCTGGCAGCTATGGGGGGCGCCTACATGTCCATGGGTTACGTATCGTACTTTGTAAAAGATATGACGGCAGGCAGAGGCTTCATTGCGATTGCCGCCGCCTCGCTGGGAGGCAACAAACCGGTGCCGACACTGCTTGTCTGCCTGCTGTTCGGAGTTGCAGATGCCTTCGCGGTCAATCCGGGAACGCAGAATATGGGAATTCCGACGGAGCTGGTCAGCACCATTCCGTATATTGTAACAGTAATTGTACTTGTAATTTACTCTTATAAAAAAATGAATGATAAGAGAAGAGCAGCAGTGGCCTGATGAGAAAGGAAGATAAAAAATGGAGAAGATTGTACCAATTATAGATATTCCCTATAACAAAATTGCAGAGAGAGTCATCGCCTGCGGTGATCCCGCCCGGGCGGAAAAGATATCAAAACGGCTGGAAAACGTGGAAGTAGTAGCAAAGAGCCGGGAATACTGGACCTTTAACGGAACCTACAAGGGAGTGCCTGTGACGGTATCATCCCATGGCGTGGGGGGAAACGGAGCATCTGTAAGCTTTGAAGGACTGATTCTGGGCGGAGCAAAAGTCATTATCCGTGTTGGAACCTGTGGAACTTTACAGAAAGATATGCCCCAGGGAGCGCTGATTATCGCCACGGCCGCGTGCCGGGACGACGGAATCACTCCTCAGTTTATTCCGATTTCCTATCCGGCGATAGCGTCCATGGATGTGGTAGCGGCCATGCAGGAAGCGGCAAAGGAAATTAATCCGGAAGCGAGAACCGGAATCATCACGACATCGGGTCTGTTCTATACCGGTCTGATGCCTACAAATAACCGGCTGTTTTCGGAAGCCGGAGTTCTGGCTATGGAAAATGAAGCATCGGTCCTCTTTGTTATCGCATCGGTAAGAGGCATAAAATCCGGCTGTATTGTAGCGGCAGATGGCCCATGCTTCGAATTTGTAGGCTCCGAGGAGTTTGATCACTATCCGGAGAAGATGGCGAAGGCCGTGGAAGATGAGATTACAATTGCGCTGGAAAGTATTATTAAGGTGGAAGTATAAGGAGGCAGAATCATATGAAGACAGGAATCTGGGGAGCCGGCAACATTGCCCACACCCATGCGGAAGCGCTGAAGGCCAGCGGAATTTTAATAGGAGCTATCGTCGATGTCAGTGAGGAGAAGGCAAAGGCATTTGCCGAAGAATTCTCCATTGAAAAGTGGGGAACGGATTCTTCCATTCTTTTCGATGATGAGATTACAACCGTCCATGTGTGCACACCGCCGAACCTCCATTACGATATGGTTATGAAGCTTCTGGACCATAAGAAGAACGTGCTGTGCGAAAAACCTCTGTGCTTTGAGGACAGCCAGGCGGAGGAACTGGCCAGGCGTGCGAAAGAGTGCGGAGTGGTCTGCGCAATTAATTTTAACGTCAGATTCCATATGGCATGTCAGAAGGCAAGAAAACTGGTGGAATCGGAAGAATTCGGCCGTGTGAATGTGATCCACGGTAACTATTTGCAGGAGTTCAATGCATTTCCTGCGCCTGTGGACTGGCGATACAACACGGTTCTGGCGGGCCGTATGCGCGCAGTGACGGAGATCGGGACGCACTGGCTGGATATTGCCCAGTATATTTCCGGCCGGAAGGTGAAGGCGCTTTCCGCTAACTTCGGGCGTTTTTACCCGAACCGGTATGTGGAAGACCGTATTATGTATCCGGATTCCGGAGATGGAACACGGACGGAGACGATGGAGGTCTGCTCCGAAGATGCGGCAGCCATTAATTTGAAATTTGACAATGGAGCGATCGGAACGGTGCTCTTATCAGAAGTGTCCCAGGGCAGAATCAACCGGATCACCCTGGAGGTGACAGGAGAAAAGAAGAATCTGTGGTGGAATTCAGAGGACAACAATATCCTGAACACAGCTGTCAAGGGAAGCGGTGTGAACTCGGAGATCTTCGGTTTTGGCAACGGTTTTATGGATACCTTCCGAAGTCTTGTGGACAGCTTTTATGATGATGTAAAGCGGGGCTGTGTGTCGGAAGCACCGGTTTATCCTACCTTTTTTGAGGGAAGGGATATTGTGAAGCTCTGTAATGCGATGCTTGAGAGTGCGGATTCGAATGGAAAGTGGGTTATGGTCGAATGATAGAATCCATAATTAAGGAACTGAAACTCGTACCGCTTACTGGAGAAGGCGGCATGTACCGGTATCTCTATGCCGGTGAGAAGGACGCTGCAGGAAGGGAGTCTTACAGCTCCATCTACTATCTTTTGACGGAACACTCCTTTTCCCATATGCACAGGCTGAAAACCGATGAAATCTACCATTACTATATGGGGGATGGGCTGGAGCTTCTTCTCCTGTATCCGGATGGAACATCGGAGATCAAAGTTCTGGGGACACGTCTGTCTGATGGGGAAGTCCCGCAGTTTCGTGTCCCGGCAGGCGTATGGCAGGGGTCGGTTGTGGCTCACGGCGGGAAATACTGTCTGGCGGGAACGACGATGGCCCCGGCGTATCTGCCGGAGGATTACGAACATGGTGATATGGAAACGCTGTGCGCCGGATATCCGGACGCTGAAGCTGCCATCAGACGGCGCTGCGGCGAAGCCATTGCGCGATGAGGACACGATATGATTAAAAAATGGAAAGAAATTCTGATGGTCATCGTTGGTTCCATGATGATGGGAGCCAGCATTGATCTGTTTGTCCAGGCAGACTTTGGACTGGACCCGCTGTCACTGTTTCAGGCGGGGCTGGGACGCGTTCTGCACCTGTCTCTGGGAACCACATCTCAGGTACTGATGATTTCCATCATTATCCTTCTGTTCTTTATCGACAGGAAGCGAATCGGAATCGGTTCTATCTTAAACAGCGTGCTGGTAGGTGCATTTATCAAGTGGTTTTCCCCGGTGATCTGTACCGGAGAAGGAACTGCGGCGGGGCGCCTTTTGTGCCTGCTGGCTGGTCTGATTCTCTTGGGTGTGGGGATCGGGACGTATGTGGCGGCGGGGCTTGGTGAGGCAGGAATGGATGCTATGATGATGTATTTATCCGGAAAGCTCAAAAAGAATGTCAATGTGACAAGAATAACCATCGATATTCTGCTTTCCATCACCGGTTTTCTTCTGGGAGGAAAGCTGGGAGGCGCCACGGTGGTCTCCATGCTGGTAAATGGTTATATGATCCAGTTCACCATTGAGCTGATCGGACGATTCAGAAGAAATAAGGATGTAATAGAAATGGGAGGGCAGTAAGTATGGGGTATATGACAGAAAAAGAAGCCAGGAGCGTACTGACAGACCTGGGAAGGCGTTCTTATGAGCGTGCCTATGTTGCGGCCAATGACGGCAATATCAGCTGCAGGATTTCAGCGGATACGATTCTGATTACTCCCTCCGGTGTCTCCAAAGGGTATATGACGGACGATATGATGGTGAAGGTATCGCTGGACGGCAGAGTTTTGACAGAGGGGAAACCTTCCTCAGAGATGAAGATGCATTTGAGAATCTACCGGGAGGATCCGGAGATTCATGGTGTTACGCATCTCCATCCTCCGTTTGCGACCGCGTTTTCGGCGGCAGGAATTCCCTTAAACCGGGCAATTCTAACGGAAGCCGTGATGGCAGTGGGGGTGGTCCCGGTTGCACCGTACGCCCTTCCGGGAACTGAAGAAGTACCGGAATCCATTGCCCCGTTTATTCATGATTACAACGCCGTGCTTCTGGCTAATCATGGGGCGCTGAGTTGGGGGAAAGATGTTTACCAGTCTTTTTATTTCATGGAATCCGTGGAACAGTGCGCCAGAATTCAGCTGTATTTGAGAATGCTGGGAAGCAGCGGTACTCTGAACGGAAGCCAGGTTGACCGGCTGATGGAAATGCGAAAGGTATGGGGAATCGACAGAGGCGGTATACCTGTCACTGAGTGACAGTTGTTCCGAGGGGCGGAAGATAACAAAATGGTAAAAATAAGCTGTTTTCTGTAAATTGATGCTGGCCTTCGCTCACGTATGCTATAATCCCCATAAAAAAGGACGAAAGAGGGTCCAGTAATGGGGAAATTTGTAATCTACAGGAAAAACTCCGGCTACGATTTTCATTTAAAAGCCGCCAACGGGGAGACGATCGGGACATCGGAGATCTATACGAAAAAGGATGCATGCGTGGACGGAATCGAGAGTGTGATTCGGTGCGCAGAGGCGGCGAAGATTGAAGATCAGACCGTCAGAGGATATCTGGCACAGAAGAATCCGAAATTTGAGATTTACCAGGAGCAGAAGGGGGGATACTGCTTCCGGCTCCTTGAAAAGAGCGGGCAGATGATCCTGGAATCCCAGGCATACACCGCGAAGGCCAGCTGCCGGAACGGAATCCGCAGCGTCAGGGTAAACGCCCCGAGCGCGGAAGTGGAGATGGACGAAATACAATAAAACAGCAGTGACAGGAAGACTCTGTCTTCCCGGTGGAAGCCTCGCTTATGGGCCGTATCGGGAAGGCGGGGTCTTTTTCCTTGACAGAAGAGAATTTCTTGTATATAATTCAAAAGTGAACAGTTCAAAAATGAACAATATTAGAAAGGTGAAATCATGGAGCAGAAAGATGAGGGCTACTTTGCCTACTATGCAAAGATAGACAAGGTATACAGGAAATTGTGTGCCCTGGAAGTGGCGGAATACTGTTTTACTCCCAACGAAATTGTGGTACTGATGTTTCTGGCCAACAATCCCGGTTATGACAGCGCGTCGGATATCGCTCATTTCCGCAATATTTCCAAGGGGCTTGTGGCGAAATCCGTGGAGACACTGTGCGAGAGAGGCTATCTAAAGGCGGGAAAGGATTTAAAGGACAGGAGACTCATTCATCTGTCCCTGACGGAGAAAAGCGACGACATTGTGACGAGACTCAGAAAATGCCGCCAGGAATTTGCAGGAAAGCTGTATGATGGCGTACCGCGGGAAGATATGGAGGCCATGGCGCGTACGACTAAAGTAATCAATCAGAATCTTGACAATATCTTGAAAGGAATGAAATAAATGGAACCAAAAAAAGGAAAAGAGAATGAACTGGGGACCGAGAGCGTCGGAAAGCTGCTTTTCCGGCTGTCTATGCCCGCTATTGCGGCACAGGTGATCAATGTTATGTACAACATGGTTGACCGTATGTATATCGGCCATATTCCCGGAGTCGGAGCGGCAGCCCTGACGGGAGTCGGCGTTACGATGCCGGTTATCATGGCGATCACCGCATTTGCCTATTTTATCAGCATGGGAGGCGCGCCGCGGTCCTCCATCATGATGGGGAGAAATGAGAAGGAGAAGGCGGAGAAGATTCTGGGTAACTGTACCACGATGCTGGTGGTACTTGCCCTGATCCTGACTGCGGTCTTCCTGTTCTGCGGGCGTTCCATCCTGCTGTTGTTCGGCGCCAGTGAAAATACGATCGGGTATGCCTGGGATTACATGAAGATATATGCGCTGGGAACCATTTTCGTACAGCTGGCGCTGGGGCTGAATGCATTTATCACTGCCCAGGGCTATGCCAAGACCAGCATGTATACCGTGCTGATCGGAGCTGTCTGCAACATCATTCTGGACCCTGTCTTTATATTCGGTCTGAATATGGGCGTGAAGGGAGCCGCGCTGGCGACAATTCTTTCCCAGGCGGTCTCCTCCATCTGGGTGCTGCGCTTCCTCACTTCGGAGAAGAGCTCGCTGCGCATCAAAAAGAAGAGCCTGAAGCTGGAGGCAGGCATTATTCTTCCCTGTATGGCATTGGGAACATCGCCGTTTATCATGGCGTTTACGGAAAGCATCCTGTCCGTCTGCTTCAATTCATCCCTGCTTCGCTACGGCGGAGACGTGGCGGTAGGCGCCATGACGATACTGAGCAGTGTCATGCAGTTTTCCATGCTTCCTCTTCAGGGACTGACCCAGGGCTCCCAGCCCATCGTCAGCTTTAACTACGGGGCTGGCAGCGCGGACCGCGTGAAGAAGACGTTTAAGATCCTGTTCCTCTGCTGTATTGGCTATTCCACGCTTCTGTGGGCGCTGTCCATGTTCTTCCCGCAGATTTTCATCATGATTTTTACCAGCGATGCAGCGCTGACGGAATATACGCGCTGGGCGATCCGGATTTATATGGCGGTTTCCCTGATGTTCGGTGCACAGGTGGCCTGCCAGCAGACCTTTATTGCGCTGGGAAATGCCAAAGTATCCGTATTTCTGGCTCTGCTGCGCAAGGTATTTTTACTGATCCCGCTGATCTTTATTCTTCCGCGTTTTATGGAGAATAAGACTATGGGCGTGTTCTTAGCCGAACCGGTCGCAGATTTCTGCGCTGTTTGTGTTACCGTGGCCATGTTCAGCGTATCTTTTAAAAAGATTATTGCTAGCATTGCATTGCGTAATAAAATGTGAATAGAGTGCCTGATATCTGCGTCAGGTGTGCGTCTGCAAAGCGACGGCGTAGTGGACGCTACGATTAGCTTTGCGGACGTGCTCCTGGCGTAGATAGCGGGTGCTATATTTACAGTTTATTGCGCAATGCAGTGCTAAAATGGAAGGAGCAAAAAAGCAATGAGTATGACAGCAAAAGAAGCGGAGAAATTATTTGAAAAACTTCCCAAGGCGGAACTGGGATTTTTCCCGACGCCGTTTTACCGGCTGGACCGGCTTTCGAAGGAACTGGGAGTAAACCTCTATATCAAGCGTGACGATTTTACCGGCATGAGCCTGTTCGGGGGAAATAAGGTGCGCAAACTCCAGTATCTGATGGGGGACGCCATGAGCCGCGGCTGTGAGTACGTCTTCACCTTTGGGGCGACCCAGTCAAACCACGCCATGCAAACGGCCGCCGCGTGCCGGCGCTGCGGTTTAAAACCGGTGCTGTATCTGGTCGCCATTGTGAAGCCGGATGAGGATGATCTGAGGGCTAACCTGCTTCTGGACCGCATCATGGACGCCGAGGTTCACATCGTGGAGATTCAGGCGGGAGAGACAGAGGAAGAGGCGGAAGACCGGGCCGTCTTTCTTGCGAGAGAACACATGGCCCGCTTAAATAAGGAAGCCGGCAGACACGTCTGCTATGAGGTACCCATGGGCGGAGCCAGTCCGGTGGGGTCTGTGGGATTCATCGAGGGATACGTGGAGCTGGAGAAGCAGCTGTCCGCCATGGATATCCAGGCCGATTACGTCTTCCATGCTACCGGAACCGGCGGTACGATGGCTGGTCTGGCTGCAGGACGGAACCTGGTCGGTTCTGAGACCGGGATCATTTCCATCAATGTCAGCGCCAAGGACCCGGAGTATCCGAAGCGAACGGCCGCTCTGGCCAATGAGAGCCTAAAGCTGATCGGAGCCGGAATCACGGTGGATGCGGAGCGGGATATTTGCACAGATTTAAACTATTATCTGCCCGGCTATGAGATTCCCAACGAGGCGGCGTCCGAGGCGATTAAGCTTCTGGCGGTGAAGGAAGGGCTTCTCACAGACCCGGTCTATACGGGAAAAGCCTTTGCGGGCATGCTGGATTACATCAGGACCGGAAAGGTTCCGGCAGGAAGTAATGTGGTGTTCTGGCATACGGGCGGGGCCACAGCGTTATTTGCGGAGAAGGAGATACTTGGAGACTTAAGCAAATGAGTTTATGAGGGAGTCCATGGAAATTAAACGCATAGAAGAAAATAAAAAACAGTTCATGGATTTGCTTCTGCTCGCGGATGAGCAGGAATCCATGATAGATAAATATCTGGAACGAGGAGATCTGTTTGCCCTGTACGATAACGGCTTGAAAAGCATATGCGTGGTCACGGGGGAGAACTCTGATACATGTGAACTTAAAAATATCGCTACATATGAAGCGTGGCACGGTAAGGGATATGGCAGCAGGCTCATTCAGTATATATCAGAATTTTATAAAGATAAGTATAAGACCATGATTGTGGGAACCGGCGATCTCCCTTTTATTCTGCATTTTTACGAGAAGAATGGTTTTTGCCTTTCTCACAGGATTCATAACTTTTTTACAGACAACTATGACCATCCGATGTTTGAGGATGGGATACAGCTTGTGGATATGGTTTACTTAAAGAAGGAGTTAGCGTAAAACGGGTTACATAAAAATTAACCAAAAAGGAGTACCGCGCAAATAATATGCCGCCGTACTCCTTTTCCCTTACACCTCTAAATCCATCCTCCATCCAACCCAATGATCTGACCGGTCAGATAAGAATTCTTATATCCCAGGTGGTAGACCAGATCGGCCACTTCCTCCGCCTGTCCAAGGCGTCCGGCGGGAATCTCCTCGATCAGGGCGATGAGTTCGTCCTCTTCCAGGAAACGGTTCATCTCCGTATCGATGGCGCCGCACGCAACCGCGTTCACCTGGACGTTGCTGGGAGCCAGTTCCTTGGCCAGCGCCTTAGTGAAGGCGTTGATTCCGCCCTTTGTCGCTGAGTAGGCGACCTCGCAGGAAGCGCCGGAGACGCCCCATACGGAGGAAATGTTGATGATCTTGCCCTGCTTCTTCTCCACCATACCGGGAACGGCCAGTTTGCAGCAGTTGAAGACCGAGGTTAAATTGGTCCGTATGATCCGGTCCCAGGATTCCGTGCTCATGTCCTGTAAGAGGCCGATATAGGAAATCCCCGCGTTGTTTACCAGGACGTCAAGCGTTCCAAACTGCTTCCGGATCTGATCGAACAGAATCCGGCACTGCTCCATGTCGCCCATGTCTCCCATGTAGGCGAGGCAGGAAATCTGATACGATTCCAGCTCTTTTTTCGTCTGCAGGAGTCTCTCCTCGCTGTGAAGGCAGTTGATTACCACATTATATCCTTTTTTTGCAAATTTTACCGCAATGGCTTTTCCAATTCCTCTGGAAGCGCCCGTAACCAGCACTGTTTTTTTTGCCATGAAAATCACCCTTTCTTTTAATCCAGGTAAGCCGGATCAATCCCGTCTTCCGTCACCTCTATTTTACCAAAGGTAATTTTTTAATTCAATAGGATTTGAGGCTTAGTCACAAAAGAAAACATTGCATACTTAGAAGAGAGTGCGATATAATGAGACTATGAATTATTTCATGACAAATATTCCCGGCGGCGGAATCGTGTGATTGCGTACCGCGGCGGAAGAAATGATACAGGAAGGATGGAAATTAAATGGGAAAGATTTACGATGTGGTAATTATCGGTTCAGGTCCGGCAGGACTTACGGCGGCGATCTACGCCAAGCGTGCGGAGCTGGAGACCGTTGTCATTGAAAAAGAGGTTGCCAGCGGCGGCCAGGTGCTCAACACCTACGAGGTGGATAACTACCCGGGGCTTCCGGGAATCAACGGATACGACCTGGGAATGAAGTTTCGGGAGCATGCGGATAAACTGGGCGCGGAATTCGTGACCGATGATGTGGTGCGTGTGGAGAAGGCAGACGGCCTCTTTACCGTAACCTGCGGAGAGGAAAGCTATACGACGAGGACTGTCATCATCTCGACCGGCGCCAGCCACAGGAAGCTGGCGGTACCGGGCGAAGAGGAACTGACCGGAATGGGCGTGTCATACTGCGCCACCTGCGACGGAGCATTCTTCCGCAACCGCGTGACAGCCGTGACCGGAGGCGGAGATGTGGCCATCGAGGATGCGATCTTCCTTTCCAGAATGTGTAAAAAGGTATATCTGATTCACCGCAGAGACGAACTGCGCGGCGCCAAGACTCTTCAGACCCAGTTGTTCTCGCTGGATAATGTGGAAGTGCTGTGGGATACCGTAGTGGAGAAGATTAACGGAGCAGACCAGGTGGAATCCATTACAATCCGAAATGTGAAGACGGAAGCCTTCAATGAGCTTCCGGTTGACGGCGTATTCATCGCGGTGGGAATCCATCCGCAGAGCAGCGCTTTCGACGGTCTTGTGGAGATGGATCACGGATACATTAAGGCGGGAGAGGACTGTGAGACATCGGTTCCCGGTATCTTCGCAGCCGGAGATGTGAGAACAAAACAGTTAAGACAGGTATCCACTGCTGTGGCGGATGGAGCAAACGCAATCACCAGTGTGGAACGCTATCTTACGGTCAATTCTTAAAACAGACGTTTACCAGATGCGCCTGATTCTATTCAGGCGCATCTGGTGCGTTTTAATGGAAAAATAACAGGGGGATATTACATATGCAGCGGGGAAAACAGTCGTTATGGAGGCGGAAGATTGTTTTTGTGGTGGTGTTTTTAGTGGTTAACCTCATATCCATTGCATTTCTGGCGGTGAGAGAAAAAGCGGCGGTGAATCAGAAGTTGTTTGATCAGGCAGCCGAGACGGAGGCACAGTTTGGAGGAATCATGGAGACGTATGAACGTTCCTTCCAGCTTTTTGCACACATGATGGCGCGTGAAATCGAACATGAGCCGGATCCGGACTCCGTAAGCGCCTATTTAAAAGGGCTGGATGCCTCTCTCCTCAATATCGTGGGGGAGACGTACGACGGACTTTACATGTATTATAAGGAGCAGTACTTATACAGCTGGGACACGCCCTATTCCGTCTATGAAGATTCCGGTTATGTGGTAACAGAACGGCCATGGTATCAGGACGCTGTGGCGGGCAAAGGGGAGATCGTCTTCACACCGCCTTACATGAGTTACGCCAACCACTATATTCTGACGACCATTTCGCAGCTGCAGGCCGATGGGGAAACGGTCTTCGCTTATGACATCAAGATGGAGGACATTCAGAATCTGGTCTCCTCCATGGAGCAGTTCGAGCAGGAACAGATCCTGATCTATGACGGCGCAGGCACTGTGGTAGGCAGCACGGTACCCGGTTATCTGGGCGGAAACTTACAGATTTCGCTGGAGAAGGCGGCGCAGAATATGGAAGACGCCCAGGTGGAGCTGGAGGCTCTGAAAAAGGATGGCGGCGCCGAAACGGCCGGGGCAGAGGACACAGACAGGACAGAAGACGCTGCCTGGACAGGGGACACGGCCAAGTCTGAAGAAATCTCCAAAGCAGAAGAAAAACGGGACTCGGCCGCTGCATTTCTGGAGTTTCGCCAAAGGCTCAGCGAATGGGTCGGGGCCTCCGGTGATTTGAGCGGGTCCGCGAAGCCGGTCACCATGGATGGAAACCGGTACTACCTCTATAACCATCAGACAGCGGGCTGCGGCCTGATGGTTCTCGTACCGGAAGTGACCATGCTGAAGGCCACTGTCGGCACCTGGCTGGTACCGTTTCTGGTGATAGAACTGATCTTAATTTACGTTCTGGGCAGCGTGGGAAGAGAACTGAGAAACCGGGAGCTGCGCGCGGCTTACGTGAAGATGGGGCTGATCCAGAAACGGCTGGAACTGGCGCTGTCGGCCGCACAGAAGGCGGCCGCGGTCGATGACCTAACCGGCCTGATGAATTTCAAGTCATTCCAGAAAGAGGTGGGAGAGCAGCTGGATACCATGGATGAGAAGGACAGCGGAATTCTAATCATGATTGACGGCGACCACTTCAAACGCGTCAATGACAATTACGGTCACAGCGTCGGGGACGAGGTGATCAGGCTGTCCGCGCAGATGATCATCGGACGTATCAGGACCGTGGACCTTGCGTCGAGGCTGCACGGGGATGAGTTTGCCATCTTCGTATCCAATACGGATAATTACGATGTGGCCAGAACCATTATGGAGGACATCAACGCATCGATTGCCAAAGAGGCGGAAAAGCGGAATATGCCGGCCATCACGCTGTCGGCCGGCGCGGTGACGGCCCGCCGGGGAGATCGTTACACGGAACTGTTCAAGGCAGCCGACGAGGCATTATACCAGGCGAAGAAGACCCATAACGGCGGCTTCGCCAGCTTCGAGGAATGATAGAAGCGCGGGCCAGTGCACAGGCCAAAACGTAAAAAAATAAGGGTTCCGGATATCCGGAACCCTTATTCTTACTTAAAACTTATCTTCGATCAGAACTCCGGTTCAATGAGACCGTATGTTCCGCCTTTTCTCTTATAAACCACGTTCACTTCCTCGGTATCCGCATTTAAGAATACGTAGAAGTTGTGTCCGAGAAGCTCCATCTGTACACAGGCTTCTTCAGGATCCATAGGTTTTACAGCAAATTTCTTGGATTTTACAATCTGGATTTCTTCTTCTGCGGAAGCGTCTTCCTGTAAGAAGGCTTCTGAGAAGGAAGGTGCGGATTGTTTCTTATCAATCAGCTTGTTTTTATATTTTTTCAACTGGCGTTCCAGGATCTCTTCTACGAGATCGATGGATACGTACATATCACTGCTTGATTCTTCTGCTCTGATTATATGTCCTTTCACCGGAATTGTTACTTCGATTTTCTGAATATCTTTCTGTACGCTGAGTCTTACTACAGCTTCTGTCGCGGGTGCAAAGAAACGGTCCAGTTTACCAAGCTTGTCCTCGACTGCTTCGCGCAACCCCTGTGTTACCTCAATATTTCTTCCTGTAATTGTAAAACGCATAAGTCTTCAGCTCCTTTTTCTTGAGATGTTATCAGTATACCATATTTATTTGAAAAATTCAATTATGTTACGAAAATATCAAGACAATTAATCTAAATTTTTTGTAAAATGTTTCTACTTATAAATGCCCAAAATATTGAGAAACTATATATTGGGGTACAAAAAAGTCAAGGGAAAAATTGTATTTTTTGTCGAAATAAGTAAGTTTATGACAAGTACACAAAAATTGAAAGGGAAAATCGTGTCTGGTGGAAAAAGGGGATTTCCGGCGAAAAGATGTGGATAATGTGGATAACTCGGTGTATAAGTCGTTTTTGCCCTAAATATTGGGTTTGTGGGTGGGGATAAAAATGGGGGAAATGTGCACAGAAAGATGTGGATAATGTGGATAAGTAGAAAATCGAACAGATTTTTTGTGCAACTTGCCAGGTTTACCATAATATACATTGATTTTGTCGAATTGTGGTGCCGGCCAGACGCCCCAAGCGGGTGGAAGAATGTCCGAACTATTAGCAGAATGTTAATTTTTTATGAATTCATTGAATTAAAAATGAGTTAGTGCTACAATATACAGGATTATACTGTGTTTATTTAGTAAGAAGAGTAGGAGAATGAATCATGAACCTCGTTCAAAAGGTATTTGGAACTCATAGTGAAAGAGAATTAAAGTTAATCAATCCGATTGTAGATAAGATAGAGGCACTCCGTCCGAAGATGATCGCACTGACGGATGAGGAGCTGAGGGACAACACACGGCTTTTTAAAGAAAGGCTGGCAGCAGGTGAGACCCTCGACGATATTTTGCCGGAGGCATATGCAACGGTTCGAGAGGCAGCAAGACGAGTCCTGGATATGGAACACTTCCGTGTACAGTTAATCGGCGGCATCGTACTCCATCAGGGACGTATTGCCGAGATGAGAACAGGTGAAGGTAAGACCCTCGTGTCTACCTGTCCGGCTTACTTAAACGCATTGGCGGGAAAAGGCGTACAGATCGTTACGGTCAACGACTATCTGGCAAAGCGTGATGCGGAGTGGATGGGACGAGTTCATGAATTCCTTGGACTGAAGGTAGGCGTGGTGTTAAATTCCATGACTTCGGATGAGAGACGCGAAGCCTATAACTGTGATATTACCTATGTTACGAACAACGAGCTTGGATTTGACTACTTGAGAGATAACATGGCCATCTATAAAGAACAGATGGTATTGAGAGAACTTGATTACGCAATCATCGATGAGGTGGACTCCGTATTGATCGATGAGGCAAGAACACCGCTTATCATTTCCGGACAGAGCGGAAAGTCCACGAAGCTTTACGAGGTCTGTGACATTCTGGCCCGTCAGTTAGAGCGGGGCGAGGCATCCGGAGAATTCTCCAAGATGGCGGCCATCATGGGCGAGGAGATCGAGGAGACCGGAGATTTCGTCGTTGATGAGAAGGACAAGGTTGTAAACTTGACCGAGCAGGGCGTTGACAAGGTTGAGCAGTTCTTCCACATTGAAAATTTATCCGATCCGGAAAACCTGGAGATTCAGCACAACATTATCCTGGCTCTTCGTGCCAATTACCTGATGTTCCGTGATAAGGATTACGTAGTAAAGGATGACGAGGTTCTGATTGTTGATGAGTTCACGGGACGTATTATGCCCGGCAGACGGTATTCCGACGGCCTGCATCAGGCCATCGAGGCCAAGGAGCACGTGAACGTCAGAAGAGAGAGCAAGACGCTTGCAACGATCACATTCCAGAACTTCTTTAATAAATATTCGAAGAAATCCGGTATGACCGGTACGGCTCTGACCGAGGAAAAGGAGTTCCGCAACACCTACGGTATGGATGCCATTGAAATCCCGACTAATAAGCCGATCGCCCGTATTGATATGGAAGATGCGGTTTACAAGACGAAAAAAGAAAAATTCAAAGCCGTGTGTGATGAAGTGGAAGAGGCGCATAAGAAAGGACAGCCGGTTCTTGTAGGTACGATTACCATTGAGACCTCCGAGATGTTAAGCGGCATGTTAAAGCGCCGCGGCATTCCGCATAAGGTTTTAAATGCCAAGTACCATGAGCTGGAGGCTGAGATTGTAGCTGATGCAGGTGTTCACGGGGCAGTTACCATTGCGACCAACATGGCCGGTCGTGGTACCGATATCAAGCTGGATGACGAGGCGAAGGCTGCGGGCGGTTTAAAGATCATCGGTACGGAGCGTCATGAGTCCCGCCGTATTGACAATCAGCTGCGTGGGCGTTCCGGACGTCAGGGCGACCCGGGTGTTTCCAGATTCTACATTTCCCTGGAAGATGATTTAATGAGACTCTTTGGTTCAGAGCGTTTGATGAATATGTTCACTGCGCTGGGCGTGCCGGAAGGCGAGCAGATCGAGCACAAGATGCTTTCTAATGCCATCGAAAAGGCTCAGATGAAGATAGAGACCAACAACTACGGTATTCGTGAGAACCTGTTAAAGTATGACGAGGTTATGAACGAGCAGCGTGAGGTCATTTATGCGGAGCGCCGGAAAGTATTGGACGGCGACAACATGCGTGACGTAATCTTAAAGATGGTGACCGATATCGTGGAGAACGCGGTCGATTTGTCCATTACTGACGAGCAGATGCCGGAAGAATGGGATTTAGGCGAGCTGAACACGCTTCTTCTTCCGATCGTTCCGATCAAGCCGGTTGTTCTTCCGGAAGATAAGAAGATCAAGAAGAACGAACTGAAGCATATGCTGAAAGAGGAAGCCATCAAGCTTTACGAGACGAAGGAAGCGGAGTTCCCGGATGCGGAGCAGATCCGTGAGATCGAGCGTGTCATCTTATTAAAGGTCATCGACAACAAGTGGATGTCCCATATCGACGATATGGACCAGCTGCGCCAGGGCATTGGTTTACAGGCTTACGGCCAGAGAGATCCGCTGGTAGAGTATAAGATGAGCGGCTATCAGATGTTCGATGAGATGACGGCAGCTATCCGCGAAGATACGGTGAGAATCTTAATGCATATCCGTGTCGAGCAGAAGGTGGAGAGAGAGCCTGCGGCCAAGGTAACAGGGACCAACAAGGACGACAGCGCCGCCAAGGCGCCATCCAAGCGGGCGGAAAACAAGATTTATCCAAACGATCCGTGTCCATGCGGTTCCGGTAAGAAATATAAACAGTGCTGCGGCCGCAAGGTGATATAGGCGTCTGTATTATTCTTTTGAATGAAAAGGGTTCAACCGACGAAAGGATACAGGTTGGACCCTTTTTAAATAAAATTAATTATAAGAAAGTGGGTGACACAGTGGTAGAGTTAGACCAGTACAAATATGAATTATCTACGTTTGAAAAACCATTAGTGGAAGTGAGGGATTCACTTTGACTTAGATAATAAGTTAAAGAGGATTGATGAGCTTGACAAATCCATGGAGGAACCGGGCTTCTGGGAAGATCCGGAAAAGTCCACGAAGATCGTACAGCTGGCGAAGAACTTAAAAGACACTGTAAAAGGCTATAAAGACCTGGAGCAGCAGTTTGAGGACATCGGCGTGATGATCGAGATGGGCAATGAAGAGAACGACCCGTCTGTGGTTCCCGAAGTGGAAGAGATGTTAAAGGAATTTAAGGATAAGCTGGAGGAGATGAGGATCAACACGCTTCTGTCCGGCGAATATGACAGCGATAACGCAATTTTAAGGCTGAATGCCGGCGCCGGCGGCACCGAGTCCTGTGACTGGTGCAGCATGATTTACCGCATGTACTGCCGTTGGGCTGAGAAGAAGGGATATTCCGTGGAAGTGCTGGATTATCTGGACGGTGAAGAGGCCGGAATCAAGTCGGTCACGATCCAGGTCAACGGAGAGAATGCCTTCGGATATTTAAAGTCGGAGAAGGGCGTCCACAGGCTTGTCCGGATCTCCCCGTTCAACGCGGCCGGTAAGCGTCAGACCTCCTTTGTATCCTGTGATGTGATGCCGGATATCGAAGAGGACTTAGATGTGGATATCAATGAAGAGGACTTGAGGATCGACACGTACCGTTCCAGCGGCGCGGGCGGACAGCATATCAACAAGACCTCATCCGCTATCCGGATTACCCACATTCCCACCGGAATCGTGGTGCAGTGCCAGAATGAACGGTCCCAGTTCCAGAACAAGGACAAGGCCATGCAGATGCTGAAGGCAAAGCTGTATCTGTTAAAACAGCAGGAGAATGCGGAGAAGCTGTCCGATATCCGCGGCGACGTGACGGAGATCGGCTGGGGCAACCAGATTCGCTCCTATGTCCTGCAGCCATACACCATGGTAAAGGACCACCGGACCAATGCCGAGACCGGCAACGTGAACAGCGTGCTGGACGGAGCACTGGATCTGTTTATCTACGCTTACCTGCGCTGGATCAGCACAGGACAAATGTAAAATTTTTATAAAAAATAGTTGCATACCCTGAATAAATATGATAATATCTTCCCTATGAGCACAGATGTATTTCTATTGCGGACACAGAAGGGAAGATATTTTTTTATGGAAGAAAAGAGCAAATATTTCGTGGTGAAGCAGAAGGCCGTGCCGGAAGTATTACTGAAGGTGGTCGAGGCTAAGAAGCTTTTGGAATCAGAGCGAGTCATAACCGTTCAGGAGGCGACTGACCGTGTGGGAATCAGCCGCAGTTCTTTTTATAAGTACAAGGATGATATCTTTCCATTCTATGATAACGCGAAGGGAAAGACCATCACACTCGTGATGCAGATGGACGATGAGCCGGGATTATTATCCGATTTGCTGCATATTGTGGCAGTGTACCATGCCAATATCCTGACGATCCATCAGAGTATTCCGGTAAATGGGGTGGCTACGCTGACCTTAAGCGTGGAAGTCCTGGAAAGCACGGGCAATGTATCCAGGATGGTAGAGGACATGGAAGAGAAACACGGGGTTCACTACGTAAAAATATTAGCCAGGGAGTGATAATTATGATTCATGTTGCAGTTATGGGCTACGGCACTATCGGTTCCGGTGTGGTAGAGATCTTGGAAAAGAATCGCGAAACCATCACAAAGAGGACCGGCGATACCGTCAATGTAAAATATGTACTCGATTTGAGAGAATTTCCGGGAACACCGGTAGAGAATAAGATTGTTCATGATTTTTCGGTCATTGAGAATGATCCTGAGGTTACCATGGTAATCGAGACCATGGGCGGACTGAATCCGGCCTATCCCTTCGTGAAGGCCTGCTTAGAGGCGGGAAAGCACGTGGCCACCTCCAACAAGGCGCTGGTCGCTGCACACGGAACAGAGCTCTTAAGAATTGCCGGAGAGAAAAACGTCAACTTCTTCTTCGAAGCCAGTGTGGGCGGCGGTATTCCGATTATCCGTCCGCTGTACACCTCTCTTGCGGGGGAGGAGATCGAGGAGATTACCGGTATTTTAAACGGTACGACAAACTATATTTTAACGAAGATGGATAAAGAGGGAGAGACTTTTGAATCCGCTTTAAAAGAGGCTCAGGACTTAGGCTATGCCGAGAGAAACCCGGAAGCCGACGTGGAAGGCCACGACACCTGCAGAAAGATCGCGATTCTCACCGCCATGGCGACCGGCCATGAGGTTGATTATGAAGACATTCATACGGAGGGCATCACCTCGATCTCAGACGTGGACTTTAAGTATGCCGAGAAGATGGGAACCTCCGTGAAGCTGTTTGGCTCCAGCCGCATAAAGGCTGGGGAGATTCACGCCTGGGTGGCGCCGGTCATGATCGGCAAGGACCATCCACTCTACTCTGTGAGCGATGTGTTCAACGGAATTCTGGTGAAGGGCAACATGCTTGGAACCTCCATGTTCTATGGCAGCGGCGCGGGAATGCTTCCGACAGCCAGCGCAGTGATCGCCGATATCATCGAAGCTGTTCAGAACAGAAACCGCCACGTGGAGATGGGCTGGGATGACAGCCGGCTTGCCATCGCCCCGACCCAGACGTCTTCCTGCCGGTTCTTTATCCGGATCAAGGGGATTGCCGAGGAGCGTCTGGCGGAGGTTTTAAAGGTATTCGGAGATGTCACAGTGATCGAGCTGGATCATATGGACGAATTCGCTGTGGTGACCGATGTCATGACGGAAGCGGAGTATGAGAAGAAGGCGAAGGAGCTGTCCGGAATCAGACAGCGGATCAGAGCGGAAGTATAAAGTTTGTTACTGCTCACTCCGTGACCAGCAACACGCGTGGCGATGCACAGAAACGGAAAAAGCACCGTTTCGCGCTGCTGCCCTCGGGTTTTCTGTGACTTCCGCTGCGCTTCACTCACAAAAAACACCTCGCGGGATACTGGCCGTGAATCGTAAGTTTTCAGAAAGGACCGCATCCATGTTAATCGTAAAGAAATTTGGCGGAAGTTCCGTCGCGGATAAAGACAGAATATACAATGTGGCAAGACGCTGCATTGAGGAGTATGAAAAAGGAAATGAGGTCGTGGTCGTCTTATCGGCCATGGGAAAGACGACGGATGGCTTAATTGCAAAGGCTCGTGAGATCAATCCCAATCCCCCCAAGAGGGAGATGGATATGCTTCTGGCCACCGGAGAACAGACCAGCGTCGCACTGATGTCCATGGCCATGAGCGCGCTGGGGGTGCCTGCCGTGTCCTTAAACGCAGCACAGGTTGCCATGCACACCACATCGGCCTACGGCATGGCCAAGTTAAAACGGATCGATACCGAGCGCATCCGCCATGAACTGGATGCCAGAAAGATCGTAATCATCACCGGTTTTCAGGGAATTAACAAGTACGATGACATAACGACTCTGGGACGCGGCGGTTCCGATACTACCGCGGTGGCGCTTGCGGCGGCTCTCCATGCAGACGCCTGCGAGATTTACACCGATGTGGATGGTGTATACACAGCGGATCCGAGAATCGTACCCAATGCGAGAAAGCTTGCCGAGGTATCCTACGACGAGATGCTGGAATTTGCCTCTCTGGGAGCCAAGGTATTACATAACCGTTCCGTCGAGATGGCGAAGCGGTACGGAGTTCAGTTAGTGGTCTTATCGAGCCTTACGAGGGCGGAAGGTACTATCATCAAGGAGGAAACAAAAGTGGAAAGAATGCTGGTTAGCGGTGTGGCCGCGGATAAGAATGTGGCCCGTATCTCCGTGATCGGAGTGAAGAATGAACCGGGTATCGCTTTTAAAATATTCAACCTGCTGGCGAGACACCACATCAACGTGGATATCATCATCCAGTCTATTGGCCGGGAAGAGAGAAAGGATATCTCCTTTACCGTGGCGAGAACGGATCTGCAGGAGGCCATGACGCTGCTGAATGAAAACCGGGAAGTCCTTACGGCTCAGACCATTGCCTGTGAGGAAGGCGTGGCGAAGATCTCCATCATCGGCGCGGGGATGACCAGTAATCCGGGCGTGGCCGCCAAGATGTTTGAGTCTCTCTACAGTGCCAATGTCAATATCAAGATGATTGCAACGTCAGAGATCAGAATTACCGTGCTCATCGCGGAAGAAGACGTGAACCGTGCCATGAGAACCGTCCATGACGCGTTTGATTTAGCAGACTGATCAGGGCAGAGTCAGAATGATTAATGAGGTCTTTGGCTTTATAAAAAAACTGCTGGGCATCGGAATGCCCTGCGCGTTCCATTCGCTGACCGGGCTGTACTGCCCGGGATGCGGGGGGACGAGAGCCGTGAGGGAACTTCTCTACGGCGATCTGCGCATGAGCTTTCAGTACCATCCTCTCGTGCTCTACGGGGCTGCCGTCGTTCTGCTGGAGCTGGTATCCTGGGGCGCGTCCCGTGTCTTTCACCGTCCGGGGCTGCATATCAGGCGGTATAATCTCTTTATCCTGATCGGCGCGGGTATTGTGGTGGGAAACTGGTTTTACAAGAATTACATGCTGGTGTTCCGCGGAGTGGATTTGCTGCCGCTGCTGAAGTAAGATGTACTGGAGCATATGAAAAGAGCTCCTGGGAATTGGATATTATCTTTCCAATTTCCAGGGGCTCTTTCTTCTGCAAATCCGCTGAGATTATTGAGTTGGAAACAGCGCAGCCGGATTCTGCAGCGCTTCCATCAAATCACGGAAATATTTGCCGGCCATGGTGTCAGTCCCCATAACATCGTAAACGATAATGATAAAGAATGTCATGAGCAGACCGCAGACCGCCGCCAGAATCGACAGGATCAGCCCAAGCTGCGCCTGCTGTGTAAACGGCTTTCCTTTTTTGGACGCTACGGCACAGGCAATTCCCAGAAGGCCGAGAGTCAGTCCTGCCGGAAGGCCCCAGATGGGACCGCACATGCAGTTGCCTATAAGGCCCAGACCGCCCAGAAATACCGACCAGGAGGCCCAGAGGGTTCCTGGTGACGGCATATTCGGAAGCAGGCCGTTGTTTTTATTGTTATTATCTTCCATTGTATAAGTACCTCTTCTGAATGCTATTGTATGATTGTAGCACGAAAATGGCCGCATGTCCAGTAGGAGGGAAGGCAGAGCGGCCCCAGATTGAGGCAGCATACATGGGGGACTAATGGTAATATTTGACTGTCGGAAATGATATCCGGCAGATGAAACAGGGCTGTGACACGAAATAAAATCTGTGTCACAGCCCAATTCCGGCATGTGGTATTTATCTATGCTGTATACAGTTTATAAAATCTTCCAGAGATTGCGCTTTGGCGGCATATTTAAGCCATGCCTTCAGGGTATTCATGTCATGCTGTCCTAAAACAGAAGCACGCAGCTGTTCCGGCACTTCCCCAAATTCCTCCAGAAGTTCCAGAACAGATTCCGCTTTACCCTGAGCAAGCCCCCGGCCTCTTTCATAATCACGTATGGTCGCTTCATCGTGTTCCCGTTTCTCGCGCATAAGGTAGTGGTAACGTTTTTCCTTTTCGGCATTAATTTTTTCTAATTCATCTACAGCTGCTTTCATATACTCATTTCTTTCTGCCATTTTCTTAAGCACCTCCCAATCATCAGCAGAAATCATCTGTGCCCATGCATAGATTTCCGACTTCCGTTCTTCCGGTGTTGCCTTCGATAACTGGCTTAATTGTAACACGCGCAGGCTCATTTTGTCACTATATAACCGGTGCGTTTTTCTGTCCCGGAATTCGATAACCGAGTACCAGGTTCCATCCTCAAACAGTGGAAAGGCCAGAATGCTGATATGAATGGTGGCATCCAGCATTTTGTATGGAGTTCCCTTTTCCAAACCCTCAACAAAATACTTCGACAGGTAAAACAGGCTTCTTTCTTCCCAATTGGCAAATGGCAGAACCTGAATTTCGATATTAATTTTTCGGTCCCTGTTCAATAGAAGTTTGACATCCAGTATGCCTTCTTTATCTTCAGCGTATTCGCCCGGAAGAAATGAGTCCCTGATCTCTAATTCGCGGATATCGGCAGGATCGATATCCAGCAGTGCACTGAGCAGACCAGTCAATGCAGCCTTATTATGAAACGTAGTCTTAAATGCAAAATCATTGATCAAACGGATGTTCAGCCGTTCGTTGCTGTCCGCCAGTTTACGGATTGCATTCTCATTCATACTCATCTCGCCATAACGGTGACTTATTCTAACAGTCATAAGTTGAGCCTCCTTAGTATTTAATTGGTTAAACAGGATTATCCGGAAGAACCTCCAGAAAGACAACTGTAGAAACAGCTGTATGATTCTGCCTGAGCAGAAAAGAAATAGAATAAAATCAGTATATCAGATTTTTCATAAAAATAAAACCGGTTTTTACAGGAGGAAGAGATTAATAATCAGGATATCCCAGATCCTGTCAAATCCCGTCTTGCATAACCTTCCTGTATGAATTATAATAATTAAATTGAGTCAAGTATTAAGACATAAGGGGAAAAACATGGATATTATCAGGGCACTACAGGAAGAACTGGGAATCGGCCGCGGCCAGGTGGAAGCGGCTGTCAAACTGATCGACGAGGGCAACACGATCCCGTTTATTGCCAGATACAGAAAAGAAGCGACCGGATCATTGAATGACGAGGTTTTGAGGAATCTGGATGAGAGACTGCGCTATCTGCGCAATCTGGAAGAGAAGAAGGAGCAGGTGATTTCTTCGATCCGCGAGCAGGAAAAGCTGACTCCGGAACTGGAACAGCAGATTCTGGCGGCAGCCACACTGGTGGCTGTGGAGGATTTATACCGTCCGTACCGCCCGAAGCGCAGGACGAGGGCGACCATAGCCAAGGAAAAAGGGCTGGAACCGCTGGCAGATTTAATCCTGCTTCAGCAGATAAAAGGCTCTGTTATCGATGCAGCCAGGGATTATATCTCCGAGGAGAAAGGCGTCGCCACGGCGGAGGAAGCCGTGGAAGGAGCCAAGGATATTCTGGCGGAGCGGATCTCCGACAATGCGGAATACCGGACATATATCCGAAAGACGACGATGAGCCAGGGCAGCCTCCAGTCGGTGGCAAAGGACGAGAAGGCGGAGTCGGTCTATGAGATGTACTATCAGTACGAGGAGACCATCAAGAAGACGGCGGGCCACCGGATTCTGGCCCTGAACCGTGGGGAAAAAGAGAAGTTTCTGACTGTAAAGGTGCTGGCTCCTGTGGAACAGATCATCCGCTTTCTGGAAAAGAAAGTGATCGCAAAGGACAACCCCAATACCACGCCCATTTTACGAGAAGTGGTGGCAGACAGCTATGACCGTCTGATCGCGCCTGCGATCGAGCGGGAGATCAGAAACGACTTGACGGAGAAGGCGGAGGACGGCGCTATCAGGGTGTTCGGAAAGAACCTGGAGCAGCTTCTGATGCAGCCTCCAATCGTGGGCCGCGTCGTCATGGGATGGGACCCGGCGTTCCGTACCGGATGCAAGCTGGCCGTGGTGGACGAGACAGGAAAGGTGCTGGATACCGTGGTCATCTATCCGACTGCGCCCCAGAACAAGGTTGAGGAAGCAAAGGTCATCTTAAAGAAGATGATTAAAAAATACAACGTTTCCCTGATTTCCGTGGGAAATGGAACGGCTTCCAGGGAGTCGGAACAGATTATTGTGGATCTGTTAAAAGAACTGCAGCAGCCGGTTCAGTATATTATCGTCAATGAGGCGGGCGCTTCCGTATACTCAGCCAGCAAGCTGGCCACAGAGGAGTTTCCGCAGTTTGACGTGGGACAGAGGAGTGCGGTCTCCATCGCGAGACGGCTTCAGGATCCGCTGTCGGAGCTGGTGAAGATCGATCCCAAGTCAATCGGGGTGGGACAGTACCAGCATGATATGAATCAAAAGCATTTGAGCGAAGCACTGACGGGAGTCGTTGAGACCGCCGTAAACCGGGTTGGTGTGGATTTAAACACCGCCTCGGCCTCGCTGCTTGAATACATCTCCGGAATCACGAAGACGATTGCTAAGAATATCGTGACGTACCGGGAAGAAAACGGGGCCTTTACGTCCAGAAACCAGCTGTTAAAGGTGGCGAAACTGGGACCGAAGGCGTACGAGCAGTGCGCGGGCTTCATGAGAATCCAGGGAGGCAGGAATCCTCTCGACGGCACCAGCGTGCATCCGGAGAGCTACGAGGCGGCCGGAAAGCTGCTGGACAGGCTGGGCTACGACGTGGCCGAGCTGGCTCACGGCGGGATCAAGGGAATCGGCAAGAAGGTTACAGGCTATAAAAAGCTGGCTGAGGAACTGGGAATCGGAGAGATTACCCTTCAGGATATCGTAAAAGAACTGGAAAAACCGGCCCGTGACCCGCGAGATGAGATGCCGAAGCCGATCCTGCGCACGGATGTGCTGGATATGAAGGATTTACAGCCGGGCATGGTGTTAAAGGGCACGGTGAGAAATGTCATCGATTTCGGCGCATTTGTGGATATCGGAGTTCATCAGGATGGACTGGTCCACATTTCGCAGATGTCGGAAAAATTTATCAAGCATCCACTGGAAGCGGTCAGTGTCGGAGATATCGTGGAAGTCAAGGTGATCAGTGTGGACGTGGCAAAAAAACGTATCGCGCTGACGATGAAATTATAGGAGGTGCGTATGGAACAGGAACCAATGGAGCGGGAGCCGATGGAACAGAAGCCAATGGTACAGACAGACCCGGTGGCATTTACGGTGAAGCTGAGCGCTAAGGACTTATGGAAATTTTCCCTGTACCACTCCAACAAAGGAATGCTGGGCATATTCAATGTGATTTTCAGCCTGGCGGCCATCTTTCTGCTGGTTACCACCTGGGGGTCCAACACGGCGATGTACCGGGCGCTGCTTGTTATCTGCGCGCTGATGTTCACTGTGTGGCAGCCATTTCTCCTGTATCTGAAGGCGGCCAGGCAGTCTAAGAGTCCGGTTATCCAGAATCCGATGAACCTTTCCTTCAGCAGGGAAGGCGTCGTCGTGACTCAGGGAACGGAGCGTCTGGAGCTCATCTGGGAGAACATCGGACGGGTGGAGCGGATCCGGGGAATGATGATTGTATACATGGACAAGGTACACGCGTATCTGCTCCCGGATTCCATTACAGGGGAGAAGAGAGAGGCGCTGTCGGAACTGTTCCGGGAGAGCCTGCCGGCGGAGCGGAGAAAGAAGATATAAGAGGCAGCAGGGCCGGTAAAACGGTATGGAGGAAAGAATAAATGGTAACAGAGACATGGACACCGGAAGAGACGTATGCCCTTGGCAGACGGCTGGGGGAGGCGGCAAAGCCGTCTTCCGTATACTGTTTAAACGGTGATTTGGGAGTTGGAAAGACTGTATTTACGCAGGGATTTGCCGACGGTCTCGGTGTGGAAGGACCGGTGGACAGCCCGACCTTTACCATCGTCAAGCAGTATGACGACGGCAGGATGCCGTTTTACCATTTTGATGTTTACCGGATCGGTGATGTCAGCGAGATGGACGAGATCGGCTATGAGGACTGTTTCTACGGAGACGGCGTCAGCCTGGTGGAATGGGGCGGCCTGATTGAGGAAATTCTGCCGGAGGATGTGATCACGGTGAAGATCGAAAAGGATTTGGAAAAAGGATTTGATTACAGAAGGATTACTGTGGAGGGACTGGAATGAGGATATTAGGGATAGAGAGCTCGTCGCTGGTGGCATCGGTGGCCGTAGTGACGGACGGTGTGGTGACAGCGGAATATACGGTGAATTTTAAGAAAACCCATTCCCAGACACTTTTACCCATGCTGGATGAGATTGTCCGCATGGTGGAGCTCGATTTAGAAACCGTAGATGCGATTGCCGTGTCCGGCGGACCGGGATCGTTTACCGGTCTCCGTATCGGTTCCGCCACAGGGAAGGGGCTTGGGCTGGCGCTTAAGAAGCCGCTTATCCATATCCCGACGGTAGATGGTATGGCGTACGGCATGTACGGCTACGGCGGCCTGGTCTGCCCGATCATGGACGCCAGAAGAAACCAGGTCTACACCGGTATCTATGACAACCGGGAGGGATTTACGGCTGTCAGGGAGCAGTGCGCCATGGACATCGATGAACTGGTGGATGAATTAAACAACATGGAAACCCGGGTGGTGTTCCTGGGAGACGGAGTTCCCGTTTACAGAGAGCGGATCGCGGAACGCATGACCGTCCCGTTTTCATTTGCTCCGGCGCATGTCAACAGGCAGAGGGCCGCGGCTGTGGCGGCTCTGGGCTGTATCTATTACGAAGAAGGGCGAATCGAGACGGCTGAAGAACACGCGCCGGATTACTTGAGAAAGCCCCAGGCTGAGCGGGAACGGGAAGCTGGCACTGCGCCCCATAATTTCCTGTGATACAGTACTGGAGCGTGGACAAAGGAGAGCGGTTGTATGCTTAGAGAAATGATTCCGGAGACGGATATGGACTGTGTCGCTGAGATGGAGACGCAGTGTTTCAGCGATCCGTGGACGCCGGAGATGATTCTGGATTCCCACCGCACGGGACTGGATACATGGCTGATTCTGGAAGAGGAGGATGAGGCTTCCGGATACTGTGTGTTCCGCACCATTGCAGGCGAGGCAGAACTTCTCCGGATCGGCGTGCGTCCGCCTTTAAGGGGTCTCGGGTATGGGAAGAAACTGATGGATGGCGTGGTCGAAAATTCCAGAAAAAATGGGGTGACAGCCATCACTCTGGAGGTGAGAGAAGGCAACACACCGGCCAGAAGCCTATATAAATCCTATGGTTTTAAAGAGGAGTGCCTCCGCAGTGATTATTACAGGGACCCAAAGGAAGATGCTGTGATCATGTGGAACCGTGAGATTTCAAACATTTACCACTAAAATTTCACCATGGCACCGTTTATAATGTAGGGGTATCCGGTAAGGATGCTCCTTTTCGCATCTGCAAAATCAGACAGCGGCGAACTGGAGAAATCCGGAAAGTGCGAAAAAGAAAGGTGAGAGTAGGATGAGAAAGTACACAAGCGGCGGCCAGCTGGAGGCAGTTGTATGCAACTGCTGCGGCAAGAAATTGATTGTAGTGGATGGAATCGTGAGGGAAGGTGTTTTAAGCATCAATCATGCGTGGGATTTTTTTTCGGAAAAGGATGGGGAGATTCACCATTTTGATTTATGTGAACCGTGTTATGATGTAGTAATCAGTGAGTTTAAGCTTCCAGTGGACGTGGAGGAGCAGAAGGAATTTCTGTGAATAGGTAAGAATGGTAACGCTCCATGGCTTCCGTGCAGTCCAGAGCGGGGGATAGACAGGTAAAAGAAATCATCTTCGCTCCTGTTCATACCCCTCTCCGGACTGCACGGAAGCCATGGGGCTGTATACAGGAGGCGTTGGAAAACAGGATAAACGAAGTTTTCCCGGCGCGGTCCGGTAACTGAGGGGATTGGCAGAAAGTTAATAGATTACCTGGAAAATATAGTTTGTGCCGATGCTCACAAACTATTTTTATTTCACAGGAAAGTTCGTCCTATGAAACAAAAACCCTCCGGGGGACAGCGTGCCCCGCTTTATCGGGTATGCGCACTCCGCGCTTAGGAAATGAAATATAGCCGCTGAAGCGACCGCGCTCCGGCGCGCGAGTCCGGCTTGACGGACTCTTTGGCATTGCAGATTTCAATCCGGAAGCAAAGCGTTTTTATGAAAGAAATGGCTATCGGCAGGCGGGAGAGATTCCCGGCCTTTACAGAGATGGAATAACGGAATACATCATGATGAAGGAAAAATGAGTGAAGTCCGGCCGGACAAAGACCTCTTGATTATTTATGCCAACCTGTGATATGATTTCGGTTAGGCGGCAGCGCAGTTGCTGTGTCCTTTTGGATTCGTGATCCGAAAGATGGACTGAAATAAATAATGAAAGAAACGAGGATCTGTCTATGTTAGATATATGTTTGCTGGGCACGGGAGGTATGATGCCTCTGCCGTATCGGTGGCTGACTTCCATGATGGCGCGCTGTGATGGAAGCAGCCTTTTAATCGATTGCGGCGAGGGAACGCAGATTGCGCTGAAGGAAAAGGGATGGAGCCCCAAGCCGATTGACGTCATCTGCTTTACTCATTACCACGCGGACCACATCAGCGGTCTGCCGGGACTTCTTTTAACCATGGGAAACGCGGAACGGACAGAACCCCTGACCATGATCGGCCCCAGGGGGCTGGAGCGGGTGGTGACGGCGCTTCGCGTGATTGCACCGGAACTGCCCTTTGAGCTGAAATTCATCGAGCTGAGTGAGCCGAGAGAACAGCTTAAGATGGGGCCCTACGTGATTGACGCGTACCGTGTGAATCACAATGTGGTCTGCTACGGATATTCCATTTCCATTCCGAGAACGGGCCGTTTCGATGTGGAACGGGCGAAAGAGTATGAGATCCCTCAGAAATTCTGGAGCCGTCTGCAGCGGGGAGAGACTATGGAAGAGGACGGAAAGGTCTTTACACCGGACATGGTTCTGGGCCCGACGCGAAGAGGTTTAAAGGTTACGTACTGTACCGATACGAGACCGGTTCCGGTGATTGCCGAATATGCGAAGGATGCGGATCTCTTTATCTGTGAAGGCATGTACGGCGAGGACGGCAAGGAGGCCAAGGCCAGGGAATACAAGCACATGACCTTTTACGAGGCGGCCAGGCTGGCGAAGGAAGCGAATCCGAAGCAGCTGTGGCTGACCCATTACAGTCCCTCCCTGACGAGGCCTGAGGAGTTTATGGACAAGGTAAGAGAGATCTTTCCGCGGGCAAAGGCGGCGAAGGACGCATGGACCGTAGAACTGGAATTTGAGTAACGATTCAGCCGTGCGGCAGTATGTACGGGCTTCATGTTTTCATGCTTTTCGAAAACATGAAGATGCACGGCTGAACCGTTACGAATTTGATGAAGATTGATGAGGCAAATGAAATGAAAAAGAATCATACTGAGGAAGATGTCTATATACTGGCGATTGAGAGCTCCTGTGATGAGACCGCGGCGGCGGTGGTGAAGAACGGCCGGGAAGTGCTGTCCAACATCATTTCCTCCCAGATCGCACTCCACACCATCTATGGCGGAGTGGTGCCCGAGATCGCGTCGAGGAAACATATTGAAAAGATTAACCAGGTGGTGGAAGCGGCCCTTTCAGAAGCGGGGATGACACTGGAGGAGATGGACGCTGTCGGCGTGACCTACGGGCCAGGCCTGGTAGGCGCGCTTTTGGTGGGCGTAGCCGAGGCAAAGGCCATCGCCTATGCGGCTAAGAAGCCGCTGGTCGGAGTCCATCACATCGAGGGGCACGTTTCCGCCAATTTCATCGAACATCCGGAGCTGGAACCGCCCTTTATGTGTCTGATTGTCTCAGGCGGCCATACGCACCTCGTTGTAGTGAAGGATTACGGTGAGTTCGAGATCCTGGGCAGAACGAGAGACGACGCGGCGGGAGAGGCCTTCGACAAGGTGGCCAGGGCTGTGGGACTGGGATACCCGGGCGGTCCGAAGATCGATAAGGCAGCGAAAGAGGGCAATCCGCAGGCCATCCGTTTCCCGAGGGCAAAGGTGGAGGCCAACGTCTACGATTTCAGCTTCAGCGGCCTCAAATCGGCCGTGTTGAATCACATCAACCATGCGAAGATGATGGGGGAGGAGATCAATGTTCCCGATTTGGCAGCCTCGTTCCAGAACGCGGTTGTGGATGTGCTGGTGAGCCATACGATAGCAGCGGCGAAGGAATACGGATTTCACAAGGTGGCGATCGCCGGAGGCGTGGCATCCAACTCCGCTCTTCGTGAGGGAATGAAGAAGGCGTGCAGCAAGGCGGGAATTGATTTCTATTATCCATCCCCCATTTACTGTACGGACAACGCCGCCATGATCGGCGTTGCGGCCTATTATGAATACATGGGCGGCGCCAGGGCGGGCTGGGATTTAAACGCAGTGCCGAACCTGAAGCTGGGAGAACGTTAAACGGCGAATAGAGCCGGAACCAGGGACTGAAAGAAGGAGGAGGATACGTGGAGATGCGGGAATGCAAAAATACGGCGGCCATCGTTCTGGCTGCCGGAAAAGGAACGCGCATGGAAAGCGATATTCAGAAGCAGTATCTGGAATTGGGGGGAAAGCCTCTTATTTATTATGCGTTAAAAGCATTTGAAGACAGCCCGGTAAAGCAGGTTATTCTCGTCACCGGACGGGGAGAGACCGGGTACTGCAGAACAGAGATTGTGGAGAGATTCGGCTTTCAAAAGGTCAGTAAGATCACGGAGGGCGGCAGAGAGCGGTATCACTCCGTGTTTGAGGGGCTGAAGGCGGTGACAGACTGTGATATTGTCTTGATCCACGACGGCGCAAGGCCCTGTGTCACGGGTGAGATTATTTCCGCGGCTATAGAGGGAGCCGGCCGTTACGGTGCCTGCGTGGTGGGAATGCCGGTGAAGGACACGGTGAAAATGTCCGATGACGATGAATTTGCCGTCATGACACCCGACAGAAGCCGTCTCTGGCAGATTCAGACGCCCCAGGCCTTCGATTACAGCCTGATCTTCAGCGCTTACTCGAAGCTGCTTTCATCGGAAGTGTATCAGACCGGAGTGACGGACGACGCCATGGTCGTGGAGAGTATGACGGACCGGAAGGTGAAGCTGATCCGCGGCGACTATTCCAATATCAAGGTGACCACGCCGGAGGACATGGATCTGGCGGAGGTATTGCTGAGAAGAAATCATATGATTTAGCTGACAATAAAAAAAGAGTACGGACAGAAAAAAGAGTTTGACCGGGTGATACCAGTCAAGCTCTTTTTGCGGCTTATTTTTGCCCTGCCTTCAACAGATCCTTTATCAGGAGATGTAGATGATCCAGCTGCTCACGATTCAAGTGCTGTGCATCTTCCATAATATCTTTTAGTTTGGCAGGACAGGGTCTCTCCACAGCAAAAAAGTCGGAGGGTTCGATGTTTAAATACTCACATATATAAAAGAACCCCATCATGGATGGGAGAGAGGTCCCATTTTCTATTTTATGGATATATGTGGGGTTCTGGCCCAGTGACAGACTCATGTCCCGTGCGGATACGCCTTTTTGTGTCCGCAGCTCAGAAAGACGTTTTGCAAAATTGAAGTCGATATACATAAAATACCCCCTTCCAGTTTCATAGTATTGCATTCAATGAAATATATGTGGCAAATAATGCAATCCCTCACTTGACATATTGCATTGATTACAATATTATTAACCATATGGAGTATTAAATGTATGATGCGAACACATTTCTCAAAATGCACCGGAATAACGAATGAATAGGAGCGTGAAACAATGGAAAAAATACGGGAAGGAAGTGACAGAACTGATTTGCTGGAGCAGTTAAGTTCCAGAATGGGCTGCCAGTATTTATCCGATTTACGCGGAACGAAACGCAGGTTCCAATGCCGCGCCGCTCTTGACGAGATTCCAGCCGAGGAATATACCACAGAGACCTGGAATGATGCAATCTACTATATTACCGGCGAAAAGACGGAGTATTCCACATCAACAGAGGCCAAAAAAGGTCTGGTGATACGCCTTGAGAAGAACAGTCAGAGGTGATGAGAAAATGAAAACGCCCCCCTCGTATGCATTTTGGGGAGATTTCAGCAGGTAAAAGATATCCACAGAATATCTACTGAGAGAGAAGTTTACGGCTCTTTCAGAATGTATTCTGTGGATATCTTTTTCTGTTTTTCCCTGCTCCGAATTGTGATAAGGAGGGGGAAATACCGACGCGAATCCCGAAAAGACGGTGGAGCGGCGCTGGTATTCCGGTTGAAAAACCCCCTTCGCTACTGTATAATAGAAAGATAACGATCGCGCGCTTAAGCTGCGTGTGGGGAAAACTATATTTAGGAGGTAGTATGATGGAGTATCTGAAACTTATCGGAATTGTAATCGTCATTGTCGGCTTTGCATTAAAGCTGGATTCTATTCTGATCATCTTTCTGGCAGCTGTTTCCACGGCTCTCGTCGGAGGACTGGGAGTAGGCGGACTGCTGGAAAACCTGGGAAGCAATTTTGTATCAAACAGAAGCATGGCTATTTTTATTATTATCTTACTTGTGACCGGAACGCTGGAGCGCAACGGGCTTCGTGAGGCGGCCGCGGACTTTATCCGCAAATTCAAGAATGTGACCGTCGGAAAGCTTGTATGCATCTATGGAGCCATGCGTTCCTTTTTTGGTGCGTTTAACGTGGGATTCGGCGGTGTTGCCGGCTTTATACGTCCGGTACTTCTGCCTATGGCGGAAGGCGCCATCTCCGAAGATGACGAGCCTGCGGATGAGGACTACATAGAAGAGGCGAAGGGAATGGCTTCCGCTATGGAGAACATCAGCTGGTTCTTTTTCCAGGTCCTGTTTGTAGGCGGTTCCGGCGGACTTCTCGTCCAGGGTACATTAAAGGGACTGGGTTATGAAGTAGAGCTCATCGATCTGGCCAAGGTGGAGATTCCGGTGGCTTTGACGGCGCTTGTCGTCGCCTGCATCTATTTCACTCTGAAGGACAAGCGTCTCAGACAGAAATATTTAAAATCCGGCAGATCAGAAAAAGGAAAATCATAACCAGGAGGTAGTCACTCATGTCATTTTTTATGGATTCAGCAATTTCACTCAGCAGTAAGCTGCTGGAGTGCGTATATATCATCATCGGCCTGATTACCATTTACGCAGGCGTTAAGAATTTACTGGACAAAGAGAACCCGGCCCGCTACGGAACGTTTGTATTCTGGACATCCTTCGGTATCGTATGTGCTCTCGGCCACTGGCTTCCCACCAAGGTATCGGGAACTCTCGTCATCATCATGATCATCCCGGCTATCTTCAAACGTGTAAAAGTTGGAAAACAGACGATTCCGACAAAAGAATATTCAAGGAAGCAGTATGAGAAAATCGGCATGAAGATTTTCCTTCCGGCTCTGACTATGGGTGTGATGTCTCTGGCCTTCGCGCTGCTGACCAAGATCAGCGCTCTGGTGGGTGTCGCTGTCGGCGTTATCATCTCTATCCTCCTGTTAATGGCTTATTCGAAGGACAACCGTCCTTCTACGTTTCTCAAGGATTCCGAGCGTTTCCTGTCCATGATGGGACCGCTCTGTATGCTGCCGCAGCTGCTGGGAGCACTGGGAGGCGTGTTTACGGCCGCCGGCGTAGGTGAGGTAATCGGAAAGATTGTCTCAGGTATCGTCCCTCCGGGAAATGTAACCATAGGAATTATTGTATTTGCCATCGGCATGGTATTATTTACGGCCATTATGGGCAATGCTTATGGAGCGATCACGGTTATGACGATCGGCATCGGAGCGCCCTGTATCTTAAACTACGGCGCGGATCCGGTGGTAATCGGCATGATAGCTTTAACCTGCGGTTTCTGCGGAACGCTGCTGACACCGATGGCGGCCAATTTCAACATTGTGCCGGTAGCTATCCTGGATATGAAGAACCGTTTTGGCGTAATCAAGAATCAGATCGTCGTAGCGCTCATTATGATTGTCGTTCAGATTATCTATATGATCGCGCTGCACTAAAAATCAGAACATAGAGAAATGGAACGTAGAGCACATGGAACTGGAAGAAGGAGCAAAAATTATTATTAACCGGTGGCTGAAGCTGAAGCCCTGGGACCGCCTCATGATCGTGGCAGGGGAGAAGAACATGGCCGAAGCGGAGGTATTAAAGCGTCAGGCGGAAAAACGCACCCACGCGGTCAGTATTCTGCTGGTAGAACGTCAGGGACAGCATGTGGGCGTCTTCTTTGACCAGCATCCCGATATCTTTGATTCTTACAACGCGGTGCTTGCGGCTACGGAGTACAGCCTTGTGACGACGAAGGCGGCCAGAAATGTGATAAAGCGCCGGGCAAAGTTTCTCTCTCTGCCCCTTTCCACCAATAACGGACAATCCATGCTGACCTTTGATTTCCTGAAAATGGACGTTAAGAAGTCGAAACTGACAGCAGAAGTAATTATGAAATACTTAAAGTCCTCGTCCCACATCCAGATCAAGACGGATGCGGGAACGGACCTGACCCTGATGAAGAGAGGAAGAATGCCCGGATTTTTCAACGGGGTAACTGCAGATGGAGGCGGATTTTCCTCGGCCAGCATAGAGGTCTATATTCCCGTGGAGGAATGCGGTACCAATGGAACGATGGTGATCGACGGTTCTCTGGGCTATATCGGAGCGGCCAGGGAAGATACCCGGGTCGTCTTCAAAGAGGGACGAATCGTGGAGATCGAGGAGACTCCCACAGGTAAACGCCTGAAGGAGTATATGGAAGGCTATCACGATTCCGGAATCTATGTGGCGGGCGAGCTGGGGATCGGTTTAAATTCCTACTCCCAGTGCGCCGGCCGGTGTTACATTGAGGACGAGTCCGCCTACGGTACGTTCCATATCGGCCTGGGCAGAAATATCGCGCTGGGCGGAAACCATGAGGCGAACGGCCATTTTGATCTGGTAGCGAGGGAACCGAACCTCTTTGCGGACAACCGCCAGCTGATTCAGCAGGGGAGAATTATCATACCGGAACCTGTGTTTTTCTAGTACTGCATTGCGTAAATAACTGTGATATAGTGCTTGATATCTGCGTCAGGTGTGCGTCCGCGGAGCGACGGCGTAGTGGATCCTACGGTTAGCTTCGCGGGCGTGCTCCTGGCGTAGATAGCGAGTGCTATATCACAGGAATTTACGCAATGCAGTACTAGACAGGGCCGGGAAGTGTGATTCCCATAACTGTTTCTGTATATCTTAAGAAAAATGGAGAGAATAAAACATGAAGATTTTAGTGACAGGTTTTGACCCCTTTGGGGGAGAAAAAGTAAATCCGGCGTATGAGGCGGTGAAGCTTCTTCCAGACACCATACATGGTGCGGAGATCATCAAGCTGGAGATACCCACGGTATTTTCTAAATGCGGCCCGTCTGTGGAAGAGGGAATCCGGCAGCATCAGCCTGACGTGGTTCTGAACGTAGGCCAGGCAGGCGGAAGAGCCAGCGTCACCATTGAGAAGGTGGCTATTAACTTTGCAGATGCGAGAATTCCGGACAACCAGGGAGAGCAGCCGGTGGACGAGCTGCTTCAGTCTGACGGAGAGAACGCTTACTTTGCGTCTCTGCCGGTCAAGGCCATGATGCAGAATGTCCGGGAGCATGGTCTGCCCTGCTCGATCTCCTATACAGCAGGAACCTATGTCTGCAATGCAGTGATGTATAATGTTCTTTATATGTGTGCGAAGCGCTATCCCAATATCCGCGCCGGCTTTATTCACGTACCATACGCTAGCGGCCAGGTAGTTGACAAGGCAGCGGGAACGCCATCCATGACCCTTGAGGCAATCGAAAAATCGATTGAGTATGCAATTGAGGCGATCGTGGACGAAAAAGTGGCAGACCGTGTCAGCGCCGGTGAGACGCACTGATCGTTCGTCACCCGCGATAGATAAGGGCAAAGCGCCGGAACAAAAGCGCACCGGATGCAGATGATCGGATTCCCAGATCACAGTCCCCCGCTTTTGTTCCGGACTGCCGTAATTACGCTGTGAGACACTGGTAAATGCACCGGCTGACGGGCTGGAAATGGCGGTAAAACACGGAAAATAAAAAAACTGGAAAAATTTGTTGAAATCTGTTGACAGATTGTAAAAACAATGGTAAACTAGCCGAGTTGCTTCTGATGGCAACCCGCTTTTAAAACCTTCCAGAGGTTGAAAAAAAGAGAAAAAAAGTGCTTGACAAAAGCGCGATTATCCCTTAAAATAGAAAAGCACGTTTGGAGAGGTATCGAAGTGGTCATAACGAGGCGGTCTTGAAAACCGTTTGTCCGCAAGGGCGCATGGGTTCGAATCCCATCCTCTCCGTTGGCAGGTTTGCCGCTGAATTTCATATAGAAATTAAATCAGCTAATTGCAGAAGTACCCAAGCGGCTGAAGGGGCTCCCCTGGAAAGGGAGTAGGCCGTTAGTAGCGGCGCGAGGGTTCAAATCCCTCCTTCTGCGCTAGCGTTTACGCCGGACATGTTATCCCGGAGTTAGATGCGCACAGCACTTTGAAAACAGAAGATTGAACAGTATGTAAAACCCTGAAAATTCTAATAAAACAAGCCATTGTTTGATGGCTTTGAATGAGAAAATTCAG
>NZ_QJKD01000014.1 GCF_003201875.1 Hungatella effluvii | reverse complement strand
TTCTGCCGGGTTTCTAGACACAGCCACAAAATACGCTATTTCTTAAATTTTAAATTTCGTCACTTTGCCGATACTGATTTATGATACCTCTGAACAGTAACCAGATGAGTCATGTGAGGGAGCTTCAGGGATAAAAAATATTGTGTTCCTCCTGAATTTGTGATAAAATTTCTATACCACAATTGAAATGTAAGTATGTCAGGAAAGAGGGGATATCCTGGATATTAATCTGGATATCGAAAACGATTTAAATCCAAAAATCAACTTGATTTTGGAAAATTACGTCCCTGCTTCAAAACGGTATGAAGATGCAAGTGATAAAATAGAGGCAATGCAGGCTGACATTGATCTGCTAAAACTGGTTGTTACTGAACACAGTGGAAAACTTCAGGCAATTTCGTAATGAATCCATACATAAAACGTAAAACATAAAAAGGAAGCTTACGTACCGCAGACACTGTCTGCCAGCGCGTAAGCTTCCTTTTTCAAACATGCTCTAAGCTCCTGGTTCTGAATTTATAAATCAAATCCGAAATACTTCACCGTATTATTATAGGAAATTCCTTCGATAATCTCCTTCAAAGCCTTCTGATCATCCGGATACTCTCCGTTTTCTACCCAGCCGCCCACAAGTTCACAGAGAATTCTTCTGAAATACTCATGTCTCGTGTAGGATAAGAAGCTTCTGGAGTCTGTCAGCATGCCGATGAAGTTGCCGAGGCAGCCTAAGTTTGCTAAAGATATCATCTGCTCGGTCATGCCTGTCTTGTGGTCGTTGAACCACCAGGCGGAACCCTGCTGGATCTTGCCCGGGAACTGGCTCTGGAAGCAGCCGATGATGGTGCCAATGGAGGCGTTGTCATTCGGGTTTAAGGAGTAGATGATCGTCTTCGGGATCTCGTCTGTTGCACTGAGCGCGTTTAAGAAATCGGCCATCTGAGCGGATGGAGCGTAGTTGTTGATGCAGTCGAAGCCGGTGTCCGGTCCGAGGTTTGCATACATCATCGCGTTGTTGTCGCGCTTGCAGCCATAGTGAAGCTGCATGACCCAGCCCATGCGGTTGTATTCTTTTGCCACGAAGAGCATGAATGCGGTCTTGTACTTTAATTCATCCTCGCGGGTAACCGGTCCGCCGGCCAGTCCCTTTGCGAAAATGGTATCCAGCTCAACCGGGTCGGCCGGAACGTACATCACATATTCCAGCGCGTGGTCGGATACGCTGCATCCTCTGGAGGCGAAGAATTCCATACGGTTCTTAAGCGCCAGCTTTAAGGAGGCAAAATCGGTGATTTCGATGCCTGCGGCCTTTGAGAGCTTCGCCATGTAAGCAGCAAAATCCACTTTCTCAATGTTCATGGCCTTGTCCGGTCTCCAGGCCGGAAGGACTTTCACTTCAAAGGAATCATCCGCGGCCAGCTTCTGATGCCACTCCAGCGTATCGGCCGGATCATCGGTGGTACAGATCAGGGTCACGTTGGACTGACGGATCAGATTGCGGACGCTCATGGAATCCTGGCTGAGCTTTTCATTGCATAAGTTCCACACTTCCTCTGCGGTGTTGCCGTTTAAATATCCCGTATAGCCGAAATATCTCTGAAGCTCCAGATGGCTCCAGTGGTACAGCGGGTTGCCGATCAGCTTTGGCAGGGTCTCCGCCCATTTCTGGAATTTCTCACGGTCTTTAGCATCTCCGGTGATGTATTGTTCTTCTACGCCGTTAGAACGCATCTGACGCCACTTATAATGGTCACCTCCCAGCCATACCTGAGTGATGTTGTCAAACTTACGGTCTTCGTAAATTTCCTGCGGATTGATGTGGCAGTGGTAATCCACGACAGGCATTTTTTCTGCATAGTTGTGGAAGAGGTCCCTGGCCGCATCCGTAGACAGTAAAAATTCTTTGTCCATAAACTGTTTCATGATAAAATCCTCCTTTTTGCTTCTTTATACAATGAATCCCATCACCTGCAAAGGCGGGGAAATCTTGTTGCATTCATTAAAAATCAATAGTACCTCAAAAATCAGTAGTACCCCGTTTGATCAGCTCTGCCGAGATGGTGGTTTTCACCGGAACGTTTCCGCCGCCCAGGACCTTCATCAGCGTTGTGACCGTGGTGGTGCAGAGCGATTCCACCTTGTTGTCGACGGTCGTCAGCTCCGGATCGGTGCAGCGGGACAGAATAGAGTTATTATACCCGATAATATTCATTTCTTCCGGAATTTTGATTCCGGTCTTATTTGCATATTTGACAGCGCCCACTGCCATGACATCCTCGGCGGCGAAGACCGCGTCGAATTTCAAACCGGCGGAGGCGAGAGAGCACAGGAGTTCTTCCGTGCCGTCTAAATCCTTGGGACAGATGCGTACCAGATCGTCGCGGATATTCAAACCGGCTGCCGCGCAGGCAGCGTGATAGCCTGCCAGCTTCTGCAGATTGCTGTAGGAACTGCCTGCATACAGATAGAGGACGGAAGTACGGCCGGACTGGATCAGCCTGGTGACCGATTCATAGACCGCGGTCCGGTCGTCGCATACCGTGCTGTAGATCTGTTTGCCGTCGAGACAGCCGTTGACCAGCATGATGGGAAGCTCCTTTGAGGCCTCTATGAGATAGGCATTATCCTTCTGCCTGGCCTCCACGTAGTGGGAACCGGCCAGAATGACGGCATCCACCCGCTTGGAGAGCAGCAGCTCCAAATACTTCTTTTTCGTCTCCGGCAAGTAGCCGCTGCAGCAGAGGAGAGAATCATAACCGTTGCGGCGCAGCTCCTGCTCCAGATAGTAGATGGCGCCGGCCAGCCAGGGATCGGAGGAATCCGCACACATGATGCCGATGGTGCGCATGGTGTTAAGCCCTAAGCTTCTGGCAAAGACATTGGGCGTGTAGCCAAGTTCCTCCATCACTGCCAGAACCCGGTTCCGCGTCTTCTCACTGACATTGGGATTTCCATTGATGACACGGGAAACGGTAGCTATGGAAACGTTAGCCCGTTCTGAAACATCATAGATATTCAAAACATCACCTCCTTGGAAAATGTAAGTATTTACATATTACTTTTATTATACAATCATCTGATAAATATTACAATCCCCAGAATATAATTTTAAATAACAGTTCAGACGGCGGGAAAATTGGCGCAGGAAGCGGCGTCAAGCCTGCTTGTAAGCGGCTTTATGCGCCAATTTTCACATCGGACGAATATCCGATGCTTCCTGACCGGATTTTTTGGTCAGGAAGATGAGCCGTCTGAACTGTTACCGGGAACCGTGGTTGTTTGTAAATACTTACAGGAGTTATACTAGAAAGCAGGGATATTTCCGCAAAAAGCGGGTGTTTGAATATCACGGTGACCCATGCGCAGTACGTGCGGGTGATCATTATGGGAAGAGCACTCTCGAAAAAGTACAGGGAGGAATACGGGAAATGGGATACGAGACTGTTAAATGTAAAATTCTGATCGTGGAGGACGAGCTGCTGGTCAGAAAGGCGCTGCGCTACATCATAGAACAGGAGAGCGATGAATTTGAGATCATCGGGGAAGTGACGAACGGGGAGGAGGCGCTGGAGTTTCTGGAACAGAGTCTGCCCCACATGATGATCTGCGACATCATGATGCCTCGGATGAATGGTCTGGAGCTTTTGCGCGCCGTAAATCTAAAGTATCCGGAGGTGTCCACGATCATTCTGAGCGGATACCAGGATTTTGAATACGTCAAAAGTGCATTTAAATACGGTGTGTTTGATTACATCCTGAAACCGGAGCTGGAATCCGACTATCTGCTTAGGGCGCTCCGCCTCTTAGGCAGAAAGAAGGGGGTCATCCATGCCAAGGATCACGGGGGCAGCGGCGGAGAGGAAGCGTGTCCGGAGCAGGGGGACGCCTGCTCCACCTATTATCTGATCGCCATACAGCCAGGGAAGATCCTCCAGGGGGCGACCAACAAGCAGGAGCTTACCATCGGCCACATGGAGGAGATGATAAAGGAAGCGTTCGGGCGGTTCTATCTTGACAGCTTTATACTGAAAAAAAGCCAGGTGTACGTCTACACGATCGGCTGCTTTTACCCGGAAATGTTTGACGGGAAGCTGCGCACGATGACCGGGCAGGGTACCGCCTATCTGCGCAACATCGAGATGATTATCAGCCCGCCCTATGAAAAGGGCGTCTCGCTGGAGGCGGAGGCACAGAAGCTCTCGGAGCTGTTCTCCTACCGGTTTTTTGACAGTCGGAAAGACTATCTCGATCTGAGGGAGACCGGGATTTTGCAGCTTCCGGCCCTGGACCAGAAGACCGTGTGCGATCTGGTACGCCAGCAGAAGGCGGGAACCGCGGGAGCCGTGCTGGTGGAGTACCTAAGCTCTCTGCGGGGCATGGCTGTCAGCGAGATGGCCGTGAAGAAGCTGATGGAGAGTACGCTCTATAACACGATTTTTGAACTGAATGAAAATGAATTCTGCCCGCCTCAGCTGGAGGAGCGCAAGCTGTCCTTCCTGACGGCCATCGGCACCACCGACAGCCTGGAAGGGCTCATCGGGGCCATTGCAGCTATCTATCAGGAGATCGGGCAGATTACGGAGGAGGCAAGGGGGAGCGGCCTTTATTTGAGGATCACGGAGTATCTGTACCGGCATTACAGCGAACCGGTGACGCTGAAGACTCTGGCTGCGGATTTTAACATGAATTATTCGTATCTCTCCTCGTACTTTTCCTCTCACATGGGGCAGGGAATCAATGAATTCTTAAACTCGGTCCGGGTGGAAAAGGCGAAAGAACTGCTTGCCGCCTCAGAACTTTCCCTGTCGGAGATTGCACAGGAGATCGGATATACGGACCAGAGCTATTTTGGAAAGGTCTTTAAGAAGCAGACCGGCTACTCTCCGCATACATATCGGAACCGGGCGAGGCGACAGGGGGAAAAACTATGAAGAGTCAGATTCGGTGGGGTACCTTTTTCAAGCTTTCCCTGGTAGTGGTGAGCAGCATTGTCCTGACTAATTTCTGTACCATCGCCAGTTCGGACTGGATCACGAAGAATCTCTTCATCCAGTCGTCCACCTTTTTAAATGCCAAGCTGATGGACAACATCAAGAAAAAGGTGGAAGAAAACAACAACTCCTATTTAATGCTCTTAAGGCTCCTGGAGACGAAACCGGCCTTGAAGAATTACTTTCTCGCCGCCGACGCCTGCGGCACGGAGAAATTTATTAAGACGTACGACATCCTGAAGGTCTACCACGATTCCGTGCCTTCCGGCACGGCTCAGAACCTGGTCGCGGTCAGCAATCAGGGCAGCGCGTTTTCCTTCACAGGGGAGAGGATCTCGGTTCCGGTGGAAGAGATAGAGAACATGCCCTGTTCCCTGAAAATCAGCGAGACCAGCAGACGGCTCCAGTATACGTATCAGGACCATGGCATTACCGATGATTTTAAAGACAGGAAATGCGTGATAGCAGCGCGGCGCCTGTTTCTTCCGTCCTCCAGCGAAAGCTTTGCCATGGCCTACATTACAATTCCCGAGGAGGAGTTCTATCAGATGTTCAGCGAGGCCGTTCCGGAGGGCAGCCGCATGGTAATCCTGTCTTCCGACGGCCAGATTGTGTCAGGCAATGAAAAAGACAGTCTGGGAAGCGAAGAAACGAAGCTGCTCTCGCTGGTCCGTTCGATGAGGGAGAACGGAGACACATACCGGACCGTAAAGGAGAACCATAAACCGGAGATTGTGATATCGGGTTACATACCGGAGCTGGATATGTACATGGTCAACACGGTGGAGGAAGCCGCCCTCTTAAAATCCTACGCGGGAGTCCGCCGCAACATCCTTGTGACCAGCTTTCTGATTACAGGGACGGCCATCGCCGTGGTATTCCTCATCATGCGCCGCATTGTATCGCCCCTTAATTTCTTCATCCAGCAGCTGGAAACGTTTAAAAACCGCAGATTCGAAAAGGTGAGCCCTGTGAAAGGCAACTCGGAGGTGAGGCAGATGGCGGATGTCTACAACCGGATGGTGGATGAGATTGACAGCTACGTCAAACAGCTGATGGAGGAGCAGGAGCGGGGGAGGCGTCTGGAGATTGAGGCGCTGCAGATGCAGATCAACCCGCATTTTATGTATAATACGCTGGCCTCTATCAAGTATCTCACCTGGGAGAACAATACGGAGAAGGTATCGGATACCATCAATGCGCTGATTGCCATTTTAAAGAAGACGATCGGAAATATGGAGGAGGAGATAACGCTTCGGGAGGAGATCGATCTGGTCCGGCAGTATGTGTTTATCAACCAGGTGCGGTACGGCGACAGCATCGAGGTGGAGTATTTCCTGGCAGAGGAGGGCATGGAATGTATGGTGCCCAAGCTGATTCTGCAGCCATTTATCGAGAACGCCTTTTTCCATGCGTTCCAGAATAAGAAGGAGGGGAAGATACGGATCTTTGCAAAGAAGCAGAGGGATGACCTGATCTGTGAAATTATTGACGAGGGAGACGGCATGTCACAGGAGGAGACGGCTGACCTGCTGAACAGCGACAGGAGACGCCATCTGACCGGAATCGGCATTCCCAATGTCCATGAACGGCTTCGCCTGATCTACGGGGAGGAGTATGGCGTGACCATCCACAGTGTGATCGGAACCGGCACTTCGGTCAGCCTGAGACTGCCCTATCACCTGAAAAAAATACCAAAATTATAAAAAAGTACTTTTTTTCTTTTGCCTTCGCATGGATTTAATCACATGATGCTGTGTTATTCCAAATAAAATACGATATTTTTGTGAGTTATAACGATAAAATAAAGGCATCATAGAGAAAAGGAGAAGACAGAGATGAAAAAAATGTATTTGTTTGCGGCAGCAGTAGCGCTGGCCGCCAGCCTGACTGCTTGTGGGAGCAAGGCGCCGGTTGACAATGCCGGAACGCAGACCGGGGAGGGGACGACGAAACAGGAAGCTGTCGGCACCTCCTCGGGGGACAAAAAGACGGTGACCTTCTGGGCATGGGATAAAGAATTCAATATTGCCGCGCTGGAGATGGCGAAGGAAATCTACGAGACGGACCATCCGGATGTGGAGATCAACATCGTGGAGGTTGGCCAGAATGATGTGGTACAGAAGCTGAACACCGGCCTGGGATCAGGCTCCTTAAAGGGTCTTCCGAACGCGGTTCCCATCGAGGATTACCGGATTCAGTCATTCTTAAAATCTTATCCGGGAGCGTTTATGGATCTGACCTCCGAGATTAACTACGACAATTTTGCCGCATATAAAAAGGGACCGATGACGCTGGAGGGAAAATCCTACGGCATTCCGTGGGATAACGGGGCCGCCGTCCTTTATTACCGCAAGGACATGATCGAGCAGGCGGGATATACCGAGGAAGACATGCAGGATTTAACCTGGTCCAAGTTTATCGAGATGGGTAAAAAGATCAAAGAGGCCACGGGGAAGAAGATGATCTCCATGGACCCGAGCGACATCGAGTTAATGAAGCTGACCATGCAGTCGGCCGGCACCTGGTTCACGAAAGAGGACGGAACGACTCCAGACATGGAGAACAACGCCGCGCTTAAGGAATGCCTGCAAATCATCAAGACCATAACCGATGACGATCTGGTCAGAACGTACAGCGGCTGGGCGGGCCTTCTGGAAGGCGTGAACAAAGGCGAAGTGGCATTTCAGCTGAAGGGCTGCTGGTTTACTCCTTCTATTATGAAAGGAGAAGGCCAGGACGGCTTATGGAGAGTTGCGAAGATCCCGAGGCTGGACAGCACACCGAATGCGACCAACGCATCCAACTTAGGAGGCGGCAGCTGGTACATCTTAAACGGCGTTGAAAATTCCGATATTGCCCTCGACTTCTTAAAAACTACCTTCGGCGAGAACAAAGAGCTTTACAACCGCCTGCTGGATGAGAAGGGAATCGTAGGAACGTATTTACCATCTCAGGAGAGCGATGTTTATAATAAAGAAATTCCGTTCTTCGGCAACCAGAAGATTTACCAGGAGATTGCCTCCATTACAAAAGAAATTCCGAATGTAAACTATGGTACCTATACCTATGCGTTCCAGGATATCGTGATGGCGGAAATCCAGAAAATCCTGCAGGGCGAGGACATCGACGACGCCATGAAGAGCATGCAGGTACAGGCGGAAGCGCAGGCCCGGTAAGACCTTTGGGAGGAAAACAGTCAATTATCCATGTTTAATGCCCGATGAAGCGGGGCAGCCCCAGACACGGACTTGTAACTCAACTACACGTAGTACGACATGTGATTCATGTCTCCTACCTCAAACATTGGCTACAATAGGCTGATTGACGGCAGCCCGCCTGCTTCGGTTCTGCCTAACAGGCCTCTGCGAACAGAGTATTCCATCCTTTACGGTAGATGTTTATGGCTCCAGTACGGTCGTCATTACTTCGGTAACCGCATACCGTACAGCAAAATTCATGCTTCTTTCTGTTACGGTTAGCCTTTGTCGTATTACCGCAGACCGGACAGCTCTGGCTGGTGTACTTCGGGTCTGCCGCAAGGACTTCTGACTGCGACAGCGCAGCTTTGTATTCCAGCATCTCACGGAATTGATAGAATGCCCAGGAGACCATTACATACCGGGATTTTAAACGGACGCGTTCTGTGGCAGTGCGTATTCCGGTTAAATCCTCTATAATAAAAAGTGTACCTGCTCCATACTGTGAGATAAGTGCCTTCGTAACCGCGTGATTTACCGCGGTTACGTAACGGTTTTCTTTCTCGCGGAGCTTTTTAAGCTTCCGCTTTGCTGATTTTGTTCCACATGCCTGCAGGCGCTTCCGTAGGGCAAGGGCTTTCGCACGCTTTTCCTTGACTGCGCGACCGGAAAAGAACCTGGTGTTCCCTTCATCATCAAAGGAAACTGCCAAATGGTTCACACCCAGATCAATTCCAACGATATGGTTTAAGATATTCCTGTTCTCTACTTTCAGAGTGACCGGAATATGCAGATAATATTTTCTGTTTTTCCGAATCAGCCTGGCAGTGCCAAAGCGTCCGCCGGCACGCAGTCAGTGTTCCATTCCTTTCGGTTCAAAGGGGATATGTAACCTGCCGGAAAGGGTATTTAAGCTGACAGACTGATCCGAGATGGAGTAATCCCGGTTCCAGACCAGATCATACTCGAAGGTTTGAAAAGATGCTTTCGAAAAGGGGTGGCCATTGCTTTTCATGGATTTATATTTTGCAAGGACGGTCTTAAATACACTCTGTGTCATCTGAGAGCGGAGCCCAAACTGCTGCCTGACCGGGTAGTATAAGGCATGCTCTAATTCGAGATAGCGGATGCCTTCCTGTCCAAAAACGAAGGCGGAGACAAAGTTCAGCACATCCCGGATAACGGATAGGGTTTTATTCAAAATAATCATCTGTTCTGATGTAGGGTATAGTTTGACTTTAGCAGTAATGGTAATAGATTTCATAGATTTTATACCTCATAATAGATTATGGACTAAGTACATTTTACCACAATTAGAAGTAAAAAGCAAACAAATGTTTGAAAAACTAAAAACAAAAAGGAGAAGGAGCTTGCGAAAGAGTCAGGAGGGGAACAATTCCTCTCATGTCTAAAGGCACGAGTCTCCATGTGCAGTTCATGAATAGTAAGAAAATATCCAGCGTTATAAAGGGATGGTTATTCATTGGTTTCGGCACGCTGATTATAGTGATATTCTGCTTTTATCCCATGATAGGAGCGTTAGCCAATTCATTTCAGACAGGAATGGGGATGAATCTCCATTTCTGTGGGCTGGCTAACTATAAACGGCTTCTGGTCGATCCCATATTTCTGTCCTCAGTAAAAAATACATTTCTCTACCTGATTGTCCAGGTGCCGGTCATGCTTTTTCTGGCTATGCTGTACGCAGTGCTCTTAAACGATAAGAAACTGAAATGCCGCAGCTTCTTCCGCATTGCGATCTTTCTTCCGTGCGTTACCTCTCTGGTAGCCTATGCGGTCCTCTTTAAGAGCCTTTTCTCCGACAGCGGTTTTATCAATCAGATACTGATGACACTTCATGTGATCCAGTCGCCGATCCACTGGCTGACGGACGCCTTCTGGGGGAAGATTACGATCATTATCGCAATCACCTGGCGCTGGACCGGATACAACATGATCTTCTTTTTATCCGCGCTTCAGAATATCGATCCCGAGATTTACGAGGCTGCGGAGATCGACGGAGCCAATGTGGTCCAGAAGTTCTTTTCCATTACGGCGCCGCTGTTAAAGCCGATTATTCTGTTTACCAGCATCACGTCGATCAGCGGAACACTCCAGCTGTTTGACGAGGTAGTAAACTTAACCCAGGGAGGACCGGGCAATGCGACGATTACGATGTCACAGTACATCTACAATCTCTGCTTTAAATACACGCCCGACTTCGGATACGCATCCGCGGTTTCCTATGCGATTCTCCTGATGATTGTCGTTCTCACAGCAATCCAGTTTAAAGTGACGGGAGGGAAGAAAAATGATTAAAAAAACAGCAAAATACGTATTCTTATGCATTGCGTCTTTTCTGTCCATCTTCCCGTTCCTGTGGATGATCATCAGTGCGACCAATGCCTCCGTCGATATCACAAGCGGCAGGATGATGCTGGGGAACCAGTTGTTTACAAACATTCACACGCTGTTTACCACGACGAATATTGTGACGGGCATCAAGAATTCCATGATCATTACGGTAATCGCCACGGTTCTAACAGTCCTGGTAGCCGCCATGGCCGGATATGGATTTGAGATTTATAAGAGCCGGATCAAGGATAAGGTCATGGCGCTCCTTCTGATGTCCATGATGGTACCCATGGCAACGCTCCTCATACCCCGCTACCGCATGTTTGCAAAATGGGGACTGCTTAACACATTTTTATCTGTTATTCTGCCGTCCATGGCGACCGCGTTCCTGATCTTTTTCTTCCGTCAGAACACGAAGTCCTTCTCGAAGGAAATCCTTCAGGCTGCCAGGGTAGACGGACTGGGAGAAATGAAGTCCTTTTTCCTCATTTACTGCCCGGTCATGCGTTCGACCTTCGCGGCGGCCACCATTATCACCTTTATGAACATCTGGAACAGCTACTTATGGCCGCTGGTTGCCCTTCAGACCGATGACAAGATGACGCTGCCCCTGATCATATCCGCCATGAACTCCGCTTATACACCGGACTTCGGAATGATCATGGTAGCCATCGTAACGGCGACCTTCCCGACTGCAGCGATTTTCTTCATCATGCAGAAAAGCTTCGTAGAAGGAATGCTGGGCTCCGTTAAGTGATGAATGGTAACGCCCCGCACCATTGCGTCAGGCCCAGGCTGCGGGCGGATCGGGGCGGGAGCGCTATGGTTATTCCGTGTCCGTCTTGCTTCCTACTCACCATAAGAAAGTCCGAACCTGGCGTACACGCCAAATACGGGCGCGTTCGCCAGGCTCGGACTTTCTTATGATTCGTATCCAGATGCCGGCACACTGGAATAACCTAGTGCCGCCCGGTGTAAATACGCCGCTATATAGCACCCGCTCTCCACGTCAGGTGCACGCCTGCAAAGCTATTCGTAGCGCCCACTACGCAGTTGCTTTGCAGACGCACACCTGACGCGGATATCAGGCACTATAGAGTGGTGTATTTACACCGGGAGGCACTAACGCTCCCACCCCAATCCGCCCGCAGCCTGGGCCTGACGCAATGGCGCGGGGCTGTGTACCTCGGGAGCCAGGATGGCAGACCCGCTGGTGTTGGAGGTTTTAGTGTTTTATATTTATGAAATAGTATTGTTTTTGCTTTTTTCCGGAGCAGCCAGTACACAGCCCAAATTCTTGTGGGAGGGAGAGGGGGAGGCGGGGAAGAGGGCAGGCTTCCTTTTCCGAGGCTCGCAGGAACTTAAGCCGGAAGGCAGGAAAAAAGGGTGGTGAAATCTGGCCTCCAAGCCAGATTTCAAGTGTACATGGAGGAGAAGTCCTTCAGGAGTTCTCCGTAATTTGCGCGATCCGCCCTTTTTTCCTGTCTTCCGGCTTAAGTTCCTGCCGCCGAGGAAACAAGAAGTCTGCCCTCTTCCCCGCCTCCCCCTCTCCCTCCTACGAGAATTTGGGCGTAGCACAATCATTTTGACATTTTGCATAGAAACGTGTTATATTTTTGTAAATACTTACAAATACTTCGTAGGAGAGCATTTCATATTGCCTTTTAAAGGCACGGGGAGGTATACTAAAGGAGTAAGAACGGAGGCATAACATGAAACTGAACAGAACGACACAGAGAACCGTGGAAATTTTAAAGATGATTTCCAGAACACCGGAGGGAGCGACGCTCGATGATCTCTGCGAGAAGCTGAAGCTCCCGAAGACGAGCGCCTACGATATTGTGACGACGCTGGCCGAGATGGGGATGGTCAATGTGGCCAGGGGGCAGAAGCAGAGCTATACCATCGGGCTGATGGCCTACCGCATTGGAATTAACTATACGAATAATCTGGATTTTATCAGCACAATTGAACCGGTGCTCAAGGCATTTTCAAAGGAAGTGGGCAAGACCGTGTTTTTCGGAATCCCTTCCGACCACCACGTTGTCTACATATGCAAGTTTGAGCCGGAAAACCCAATCATTACCACGGCGACGGTCGGCTCGAAGAATCCCATGTACTGTACCTCGCTGGGAAAGGTCATTCTTGCATACAGTGACGAGGAGACGAGAGAGCAGGTGATAAACAGGATTAAATTTGTCAGGCATACGGATCGGACGATACTGGGAAGAGAATCGCTTTTAAAGGAGCTGGAGAAGGTCCGGGAGCGCGGGTACGCGTTCGATGCACGGGAGATGGAAGAGCACATGCAGTGTGTGGGTGCCCCCGTGTTCGACCGGGATGGTTCCTGTCTGGGCGCGATCAGCGTGTCCAGTCTGTACAAGCCGACCGAGGATTACGAGGCGCTGGGAGCTCTTGTCGCAGCAAAAGGACAGGAGGTTTCAAGACTGTTAGGGTTTCTTGGAAAAATATAAAGATTACCTGTTGACAAAATGAAGAGAAACGATTAATATTCAAGTATAAGAATCGCAATTATGAAAGACATTCGTATATGCGAATAAGAAGGAGAGAGCAATCATGAAAAAAGAACAGGTTTTAGCAAAGATGAAAGAAGACTGCCTGGTAGCCGTTGTTCGTGCAAAGGATCTGGAGCAGGGCGAGAAAGTGGTTGACGCCATCATCGCAGGCGGCATTAATTTTATTGAGATTACCATGACCATGGATGAAGGCAACCCGGTTGAGTTCATCGCGAAGATGGCTGAAAAATATAGAGATAACAAAGACGTTGTTATCGGCGCAGGTACTGTACTCGATCCGGAGACAGCAAGAGCCGTTATTCTGGCAGGCGCCAACTACGTTGTAAGCCCTGGCTTAAACGCAGATACCATTAGAATGTGCAACCGCTACAGAGTCCCGATGCTTCCAGGCGTTATGACGCCAACCGAGGCGATCACCGCATTAGAGTGCGGCTGTGACGTTATCAAGATATTCCCGGGCAACATCATGGGACCGGCAGCCATCAGTTCCTTTAAGGGCCCGCTTCCTCAGGGCGAGTTCATGCCGTCCGGCGGTGTTGACGTGGACAACGTGGACAAGTGGATCAAGGCAGGCGCTTACGCAGTAGGAACCGGCAGCAGCTTAACAAAGGGCGCCAAGACAGGCGATTTCGCGGCAGTTACAGCAAAGGCTCAGGAATTTGTAAAGGCAGTTGCGGCAGCACGCGCTTAAGACAATACCCGGCACTGGTACGAATATAGATTGAAAAAGGAGATTAAATAATGGCAAAAGTAGTAACAATGGGCGAAATCATGTTAAGATTATCTACCCCGAACAATGAGAAGTTTATCCAGGCAGATGAATTTGACGTAAATTACGGCGGCGGTGAGGCAAACGTAGCAGTTTCCCTGGCTAATTACGGCCATGACGCAGAGTTTGTGACAGCAGTTCCGAAGAACCCGATCGGTGAATGCGCAGTAGCGGCACTGAGAAAGTACAACGTATGTACAAAGCACATCGCAAGATGCGGCGAGAGACTGGGAATCTACTTCTTAGAGACCGGTTCCGCCATGAGAGCGTCTACGGTTGTTTATGACAGAGCTCATTCTTCTATTTCCACAGCAACTGAGGCTGATTTCAATTTTGATGAGATCTTCGAAGGTGCTGACTGGTTCCATTTCACAGGAATTACACCGGCAGTCAGCGATTCTGCGGCTGAACTGACAGAAGCGGCCTGCAAGGCTGCCAAGGCTCACGGAGTGACTGTTTCCGTAGACCTTAACTTCCGTAAGAAATTATGGTCTTCCGAGAAGGCTCAGAAGGTCATGACAAATTTAATGCAGTACGTTGACGTATGCATCGGCAACGAAGAGGATGCAGAAAAGGTTCTCGGCTTCAAGCCGGGCAACACCGACGTAACCTCCGGCGAGCTGGAGTTACAGGGCTATGTTGACATCTTCAATCAGATGATCGACAAGTTCGGCTTCAAGTATGTCATCAGCTCCTTACGTGAGAGCCATTCCGCTTCCGATAACGGCTGGTCAGCCTGCATCATGGACGGCGCGACACGTGAGTTCTATCACTCCAGAAAGTACCACATCACACCAATCGTAGACCGTGTAGGCGGCGGCGACTCCTTTGCAGCCGGTGTGATCTGCGGCATGGTTGACGGCAAGGACTATAAGAGTGCACTGGAGTATGCGGTAGCTGCTTCTGCATTAAAGCACACCATCCCTGGCGACTTCAACCTGGTTACAAGAGAAGACGTTGAAAGCCTTGCAGGCGGAGACGGTTCAGGACGTGTACAGAGATAATTAAGACAGCGGGGTCATTCTAATCAGCTTTTATAAGCTTTTGCAGAATGGCCCTTTTTATAGGTCAAAACAATCTGGAAGTGAGGAAGATCGATCATGAGTGACAGACCATTTGATTTGTTAAGTTTAGGCGAACTGCTTCTGCGTTTATCTCCGGCCGGAGTGGAGCGCCTGGTGCGCGGTGATTCATTTCAGAAGCAGGTGGGCGGAGCAGAGTTAAACGTCGCAGTCGGCGCGGCCCTTTTAGGACTTCACACCGGCGTGGTGACCCAGCTTCCATCCCATGACATGGGCAATTTTGTAAAAAATAAAGTGCGTTCCTACGGAATCAGCGATGATTTCTTTGTCTATGACCACAGCTCCGATGCGAGACTGGGACTCTATTACTATGAATACGGAGCCCATCCCAGAAAACCGAAGGTTATTTACGACAGAAAGAACAGTTCCTTCTACAGCATCAGCGTGGACTCGTTCCCGGAGGACATGTACCGTGCGGCGACCTGTTTCCACACGACGGGAATCACCCTGGCTCTGTGTGAAAATACGAGAAAGACCGCCATTGACATGATCCGCAGGTTCAAATCCACCGGCACCATCATTTCCTTCGATGTGAATTTCCGGGGGAATCTATGGACGGGGGAGGAAGCGAGAGAGTGCATCGAGCAGATTCTTCCCTATGTGGATATTTTCTTCTGCTCGGAGGACACTGCCCGGCTGACCTTTCAGAAGACGGGAACGGCCAGGGAGATGATGAAGAGCTTTACGGAGGAGTACCCGATCTCCATCGTGGCATCCACTCAGAGAGTAGTGCACAGCCCGAAGAGCCATACCTTCGGCTCCGTGATTTATGATGCTGCCAGAGATGAGTATTATGAGGAAGAACCCTATCGCAACATCGACGTGGTGGACCGGATCGGAAGCGGGGACGCCTATATCGCAGGCGCCTTATACGGGCTGCTAAGCAGCGGCGGAGACTGTATGAAGGCGGTGCGTTACGGCAACGCGGCCAGCGCCCTGAAAAATACCATACCCGGCGACTTGCCGACCTCGGATTTGGAGGAAATGAACATGATTATCCGTGAGCACAACCAGAAAGGGCCGCAGAGCGAAATGAGCCGGTAGAACTGGAAAAATATGGTTGACAAGACAGGGTTCTGAATCTATTATATTAGTAATGGCAAAACTGTCGAAAGGCAGTGACGCAAAGCTAAAGGGCCGTATGGGCAGCCAGCTGCTAAAACCTTACGATATGTTGGGGCTTCAGCCAGATTAATCTGGCTGGAGCCTTTTTTCGTTTATAAAAGAAATGCTGCCGGCATCTAATGAGTTCTCTCACAGATTGTTTTTTAAGGGGCCATCCCTGACATATTTCTGCTGCTTGATTCGTAAATGGCGACCTGTAGGAAACAAGGAGGAAAAATATGAAAAAGGAAAACAGCTTCAGCCGGAATCATTTGAGAACAGTAATCCTGCTTGTCATACTCGTTCTGGCATTTATTTATCTGTTTCTGTATGATTTTTCGAAGCGTGTCGATCATCTGATGACCAACATGACGACAGAGCACCTTGCGGATGTCAATGACCAGTCCCAGACTGCAGTAAAGACGGAACTGACCAGAGTGTTTGAGGAAGTGTGTTATACGGCGGATTTCCTGGCGGAGACGCCGGAATTGACGGAGGAAGCCTGCCAGAGAGTCTATGAGCAGCTGAAGGAGAAGTGCGGATTCGCCAATATCAGGCTGGTTTCGGCCGATGGAGGCCTTTACACCGTTGGACACGAGGCTCTTCCCCAGTCGGTAGGAGGTTACGTGGAGGGAATCTGCAGAGGGGAAAGCGGGATGACGGATGTCTTTCTCTCCAGCGTGACAGGACAGGAGGTCTTTGCCTTTTACGCACCCGTGACACGGGGGAAGAGTGTAGAAGGCGGAATCGCCGGAATCATGATCGTGGATCAGATGGTGGACATGGTAACCACCAACGGCTTTAATTCCGGAAGCTACAGCTACGTGTTAAAGTCAGACGGAACGGTGATCATGCAGACCAGCCATGCGGACAGTCTGTACAATGGTCGGGAATATTTCAGCTTTCTGCGCAGCGATACGGATATGGGGGTGGAAGCCGTCAGCGAATTGCAGAAGAAGATGGAGCGAAAGGAGAAGGGCGTATTCCTGTTTACAGCCGGGAATGAGAAACGGATCGTATACTATGCGCCGGCCGAGATCAACGACTGGTTTGTGCTCACCGTGGTTCCCTATACGGTTTCCAACTGGTACCGCGAGCACATCGGAAAGACAGCCTTATACCTTACGATGAAGATGCTTGTACTTTTCCTGGCACAGCTGGCGGTCATTATTCTCTGGTTCAGAAAGACGAGAAATATCATCCTGGATTCGAAGGAGGCTCTGGAACTGGAGAAGAAAAAGCTGGAACTGGCGATTCTTCATTCCACCGGTACCACGTTTGAGTATGTGCCGAAGGACGACAGCCTTAGCTTTATTTCGCCTCCGGTCGTGAAGGAGGTGGAATTCCCGGCTGTTTTAAACCAGATATCCACGAAGGGGGCCGCCCTGGGGCTGGTGGCGGCAGAGGATCTGGAAAAATGGAAGATGATCTTAAAGAGAATTGCCGAGGGCAAAGAACCGGGGCCTGTGGAAGTTGCAGGCGGAACCTCCTTTTCGGAGGACACGTATTTCCGGCTGTCGCTGACTCCGGTGAGAAGCGGTAAAGGCGAGGTCGCCAAGGCCATCGGAACGCTGGAGGACATCACGGAGGAAAGGCGGATCCGAAGGCGTTTCGCCCAGGAGGAGCAGTACCGTGCGGCGCTTCTCTCGGAGGCGGTCGCCATGTGGTCCGTGGACCTTGTGAGGCAGCAGGTGATGGCCTGCACCATCCATGGAAAAGACTGGCTGGAAGGCGGCAAGGGCTTTCTGTACAGTGGAAGATTCATCGAGAAGATGTGCCGCTACGTCCATCCGGCGGATCACGACAGGATCGCCGGGCAGATGCAGGCCAACCGGATGCTGGCAGCTTATTATACCGGAGAGCGGGAGCAAAAGGAGCTGTTTCGCGCGACTTATCCGGGCTCGGAGGACTATAAATGGATGACGTGTACGGTTTCCCTGCTGACGGAGCCGGTCTCGGGAAATCCGGTTGCGTTCGCCTATGTGCGGGATGTGGATGAGGAGACGAAGCGGAAGATGGAACTGATGTATTCCTCAGAGCGGGATCCGCTGACGGGTCTCTACAACAGAAGGAATATTGAAGAGAAGGTGGAGCAGGCTCTGAAAAATGAGGACAGCCTGTCCTGTCTCATCATGCTGGATTTAGACGGCTTCAAGGAGATCAATGACAAATACGGCCATCAGGAGGGGGACGCGGTCTTAAAGAAGATGGCGCGGATTCTCTCGGGTGCGTTCCGGTCGAACGATTTAATTGCCCGGTTCGGAGGCGATGAGTTTATCGTATTCCTGGATCACATACCGAACTGTGAGTGCGCCAGCTTCCGGGCGGAGGAGGTACGCCGCCAGGTATACGCCCTGACGCTGAACGGAGAGGAGCGAATTGTGTCCATCAGCATTGGAATCGCCTTCGGCCCTCGTGATGGGGATACGTTTGAATTACTCTATAAACACGCGGATGAGGCGCTCTATATGGCCAAAGGGCGGGGCAAGAACCAGATCGCGTTCTATGGGGAAGAGGAAGAGATGATGATCCTGGAAAGGCCGGATTAAAGGAAAATACAGAAAATACCGCTGTCGAAAGAATTCTTCAAAGTGAGAAGAGTCTTTCGGCAGCGGTATTTCTTTGTGATGAAAAGCTTTTATAAGAAGAAATCCATTTCTGTAATAGAGATCAGTTTCCGCATTCGATGCTGATTTCATTGAATCTGTCCAGAATATCGTCCACCTTCAGAGCTGCCTTGTCTTCATCGGCAGAGTCGATGATGGCGCTGCCCTGATGCATCATGATCAGGCGGTCGCCGTACTCCACGGCGTAGCGCAGATTGTGGGTTACCATGATCGTGGTTAAGTTCTTTTCCCTTACGATCTGGTCCGTCAATTCCATGATGACCTCGGCTGTCTTAGGGTCCAGCGCGGCCGTGTGCTCATCGAGAATCAGAAACTCGATGGGAGTCATGGTAGACATTAAGAGCGCCATAGCCTGGCGCTGGCCGCCGGAGAGTACGCCGACCTTCACGTGCAGCTTATCTTCCAGACCCAGCCCGAGAGAATGAAGCTGTTCCTTATAGTAATTATTTCGCTGGCGGTTCGTACCGGGAAGAAGATTGAATGGCTTGCCCTTGTTGTCGGCCAGAGCCATATTCTCCAGGATTGTCATGTGCGGACACGTTCCCATGGCCGGATTTTGGTATACGCGGCCGATACGGCGCTGACGCTTGTATTCCGGCATACTGGTGATGTCTTTTCCGCCGATGATGATGCGTCCGCTGTCCAACGGAATGCTTCCGCAGATGATATTTAACAGGGAAGTCTTGCCGGAGCCGTTGCTTCCGACCACGGAGACGAACTGGCGGTCCTTGATGGTCAGGCTGAAGTTCTCGAAGAGGCACATCTCGTTGACGGTTCCCTGATTGTAGTATTTATTGATCTGTTTTAATTCAAGCATGACTCTTCACCTTCTTTTCCCTGCCGTTGCTGAGTACGAGTATGACGAGGAACAGCGCGGCCGTAATCAGTTTCAAATCGGAGGCCTCCATGCCCATATAGATAGCTAGAGAGACGCAGCCCTTGTAAATGATGGAGCCGATAACGACGGCCGTTGTGGATTTGACAAAGCCCACACGTTTGAACAGCTTCGTTCCGATGATAACATTTGCCAGACCGATGACGATGGTGCCGGTACCCATGCTGATCTCAAAAAAGCCCTTCTGCTGGCAGTAGACGGAGCCGGCCAGAGCGGCCAGGCCGTTGGCAATCGCCAGCCCCACGATTTTTACCATACCCTTGTCTTTGGCAAGAGAGGTAACCAGCGTGTCGTTGTCGCCGACTGCCCGGAGCAGGCAGCCGGACCGTGTCTTTAAATAGAGGTCCAGCAAGAGCTTTACCAGGATCACGATGACGGCGAGAATGATAACGACGGTGAAATTGCTGATGCCGGCCGGAAAAATACGGCTTACAAAGTCATTTTCAAAGATCGAATCGCTGTTAAAGATCGGTACGTTAGATTTACCCGCAACTCTTAAGTTGACGGAGTAGAGGGCGGTCATGACAATGATACCTGACAGCAGGTCCCGAACCTTTAATTTTACGTGAATGAATCCCGTCACGCATCCGGCCAGGACGCCGGCCGCAAATGCGGCGAACAGCGTAAGCACCGGATTAACCCCGGCCAGTATCAGTGTGACCGTTACGGCTCCGCCAAGCGGAAATGTTCCGTCCACGGATAAGTCCGGAAAGTCCAGAATCTTATATGTGATATAGACGCCCAGTGCCATGATGGCATAGACCAGGCCTTCTTCAAAAACGCCAAGTATGATTGACATGATAGCTTTCCTCCAGGAGAAGTAGTATATTACTGTGTAATTTCGTCAAAGACAGCAGCCGCGGAATCCGTTAATTCCTGCGGAAGTGTGATGCCGAGGTTGTCGGCCACCTTGCTGTTGCCGTAGAATGCAGCTTCCTCGATCACCTCGAAGTTCATCTCGCTGGCCTTCTTTTCGCCCTTTAACACTTTGGCGGCCATTTTACCTGTCTGAATTCCTAAATCCACGTAATCGAGACCCATGGAAGCCAGGCAGCCGATCTTGACCTGCTCTACCTCGCTTCCGAATACCGGAATGTTTTTCTTGGAGGCTTTGTCTAAGATCATCGGGAGAGAGCTTACGACGGTGTTGTCGGTTAAGTTGTTTAAGCAGTCCACTTTTTCCAGGATGCTGTCGGCAGCTAACGGGATATCGGCGGTGGAGGTTACGGCGCCTTCCACGATCTCAAATCCGTAATCCGGAGCTGCGGCCTTGTATTCGGCAATGGCGGTTTCGGAGTTTACTTCGCTGGTGCTGTAGAGAATGCCGATCTTCTTCGCGTCCGGAAGAATCTTCCGGATCATCTCTAACTGCTTCTCTACCGGAAGCTTGTCGCTGGTGCCGGTTACTTCGCCGACAGGTGTTCCGTCTTCGTTTGCAAGCGCCGCGGCAACCGGATCGGTTACAGCCGTGTAGATGACAGGAACGTTGTCTTTCTTCGCTCCGCCATAGGCAGCCTGTGCGATCGGAGTCGCAATAGCGCAGATTAAATCGGCCTTTTTGGAGATGAAATTATTGATAATCTGGCTGGCTGTTCCGCCGTCCGCCTGTGCGTTTTCATAGAGAATGGTTAAGTTCTGGCCTTCGATGATTCCCTCGTCTGCCAGTCCCTGTAAGAAGCCTTCGCGGCAGTTGTCCAGGGAGCCGTGCTCCGCGAACTGGCCGATGCCGATGGTGTAGGACTTGCCGTCTTCGGCATCGGCGCCTTCTGCGGCTGTCGTATCAGCAGCGGTGTCGGCCGCGGAATCGGCGGCAGTGGTCGTTACAGCCTCGGTGGCGGCGGTCGTCGGATCCGCCGGTTTGGAAGAACAGCCCGCGAGTGCGGTTACTGTCATTGCTGCGAGTAAGAGTGCTTTCATTGATTTTTTCATAATTGTTTCCTCCTCATGAATCATATATTTTAGTTTAAACGTAAAAAAGTCCCAAGTATGTTCTAAAAACATACTTGAGACGAATTAACAAATCCGCGGTGCCACTCAAATTGACTTCCATAGAAGTCCGCTTTTCATATACTAACATATATGCCACGAAGATAACGGTTGTGGTCTCCGTCGGTCCCTACTTACCTGATGGTTCAGGACCGCCCTCAAAAGTCCATTCAGCTGTCTGCTCTATATCGCACTCACACCGGCGGCGACTCTCTGAAATATTGCGGGATAGCTTACTCCTCTTTTTCAACGGTTTATTTTATTGCTTATTATATTAATGCGTCAAAGTGGATTTGTCAACAACTATTTTTAAATTCCTTCGTATTTCCTCTATTTTCCGAAAAAGCGCGCCAGCGGGCTGATTAAGTTGGATAAGTCCTGAATTGCCTGGTTGAGCGTCTTGATATCCACGGAATTAATCTGCTGGAGGGCTTCCTTCACGCTCTGGTCACTGGAGGTTACCAGGTTGTCGATATCCGTTACCATCTGGCCCAAATTCGCCTCCTCCAGCTCTTTTGCCACCACGTTCACGCTGTCCATCACCGTCTCCACATCGTCGAAAAGCCGGTTGACACGGGGGATGATGGTTGCAGAGGTATAGATGACGATGGCAAGGATCAGAATGCTGGAAAACGTGGTGATCTGGGACATCCGGTACTGCTTTTTCGCATAGGAGGCCTGGCGCTCGTTGGAGTCCTCCAGCCTTTTTAACATGGTCTCCACTTCTTTGTCCGACAGGGAGGCAAAGGGATTTTTTTTTTCTTCCATACTTATATCCTTCTTTCTGGTTCGTTACGGCACTGCAGCCGTTTCTGGTTTCAGTATACTACGGCCTGCGGGAAAAATCGAGGAAATATCTTCCTAAGGATATCAAATTGTGGTAAACTAAAGCAAATATCTGTAAAAATGGAGGTTTGACAAATGAAGCTCTTAATTGTTGTGGACATGCAGAAGGACTTTATAGACGGCGCGCTGGGAAGTCCCGAGGCACAGGCGATTGTGCCCAATGTAAAAAAGATGATCGAGGAGTATCAGGAGGCGGGAGAGGATGTGATTTTCACGCTGGATACCCACGATGAAAATTATATGGAGACCCAGGAAGGAAAGAATCTGCCGGTTCTTCACTGTATCAGGGGCACTGATGGCTGGGAGCTGGATTCCGCCTTAAGGGAATTTCAGGGGAAGCGGTTTGAGAAGAATACCTTTGGAAGCACCGCCCTCATGGAATACGTTCAGGAACGGCCGTATGAGTCAGTCATGCTGATCGGAGTCTGTACGGATATCTGCGTCATCTCCAACGCGCTGCTGGTAAAGGCCGCGATCCCGGAGGTGCCGGTTCTCGTGGATTCCTCGTGCTGTGCGGGAGTCTCGCCGGAGAGCCATGAAAATGCCTTAAACGCGATGAAGATGTGCCACATTGCTGTGCAGTAAGCGGCGGATCGGGGAAGGAGGTCTGCGCGATGGCACAGCGAATATTGATTGCGGATGACAGCGAGGAGATCATCGAGATTCTGCAGATACTTCTGACCGGAGAAGGATACGAGGTGGTGACGGCAGGAGACGGGGAGGAAGCGGTCATGCTGGCGGACGACACCATCGACTTAATTATTCTCGACGTAATGATGCCGGTCAAGTCCGGCTACGTGGCCTGTTCGGAGATCCGGAAAAAGTCCATGGCGCCCATCCTGTTTTTGACGGCCCGCACCCAGGATTCCGATAAATCCATGGGATTCTCGGCGGGAGGAGACGATTATCTGGCGAAGCCCTTCTCCTATTCGGAGCTTCTTTCCAGGTGTAAATCGCTCCTGCGGCGGTATCTCGTCTACCAGGGAAAGAGCGTTGCCTCGCCGGACAACCGTCTGGTGCTGGGGGACCTTTCCGTGGATCAGGACACGCGGACCGTGACCGTTGAAGGCCGTGATGTGAATCTGACCTCCAGGGAATACTGCATTCTCGTCCTCCTGTTAAAGAACCGGAGAAAGATATTTTCCTCGGAAAATATCTACGAGAGTGTCTGGAATGAGCCGTATTTTTATTCCGCCAACAACAATGTGATGGTCCACATCAGGAATCTGCGGAGAAAAATCGAGAAGGACCCGCAGAATCCGGAATACATAAAGACCATGTGGGGGCGGGGGTATTATATTGATTAATTTCCTTAAGAAAATGGCGAATCCCACGCGTTTAAGCCTTGCCACGCTGTATGATGTGGTGATCGCTGCGGCGGCCGCCTTTCTCTGCTATGTGGCGGTGACAAACGCCATGGGACTTCTGGCCGGCATGATGACGGACCAGAAGAACTATTATGAGCGGCATACGAAGCTTCTGGCAGAGGAATTTCAGGATTTCGTCACGGAAAATCATGTGGAAATCGGAGACGGGGAGACCATCGGCGACTGGAATTCCGAGAACTGGTATGTGTTCCTGACGGTATATCAGCGGGACCGCATCTACTATAATACCATGGACCGGGATAATGAGAAGCTGAAGACCGAGCTTAAGGATGAGCATCCGGGGTTTCAGTATGGGTATTTATACCGCCACGGGACAGCAGTTACCTATCCGGTGAAGTTTGCCGACGGGGACGGGGAGATCCTGATCCGGGCTTACTTTGAGGCCAGATTTCGGACACTGATTCTCGTCCTGGGAGCGGGCCTGAGCGCGGTCTGCTTCGTCGTGGTATTCCTCGTGCTGCTTCAGAAAAAGCTGGCGTACATCCGTCAGATCGAGAAGGGGATCCACATCCTGGAGACCGGCTCCAGAGGGTACGAAATTCCCTTAAAAGGCCGGGATGAACTCTATTCCCTGGCAGACAGCATCAACCAGATGAGTGAAAGCCTGCACAAGGAGATTGAGGAAAAGGACCGGATTGAAAAGGAGCGGAGCGAGATCGTGACAGCCCTGTCCCACGATATCAGGACACCGCTCACCTCGGTTCTGTTCTACCTGGATTTGATTACGGCCGGCAAATGCACGGCGGATGAGTCCGTCCTCTATATGGAGAAGGCGAAGCGCCAGGCATACCATATGAAGAACCTGATGGACGATTTATTCAGCTATTCCTATGCCACAGGAGACCGTTTTTCCCTGAAAAATGAGGAGTACGACGGAAATGAACTGTTCGGGCAGCTGATCGGTGATCTGACGGAATCCCTGGAGGAACACGGCTTTCGGACGGAGGTGTGCTACGAGATTGAGACGCCGTTTGCGGTGGAGACCGATGTGGTCCAGTTAAAGCGCGTCCTGAATAATATTGGAACGAATATCGAAAAGTACGCGCGCAGAGACGGCATCGTGTCCATGGAGGTCAGGCTTTCAGACGGCTTCGTATGCCTGAACATCGAGAATCCCATACGGGACGAGGAGATCGAGGTGGAAAGCTACGGGATTGGCGTCAAGGCGTCGGAACGGATGATTGAAAAGATGGGAGGAAGCTTTACTTACGAAAGCCACGACTATCATTATTACACGTTTATGAAGGTTCCGAAAAAAGATTAGAGCAGGGAGTATTATTCCAATCTCTACAGATGAGAGAGAAAACGTAAGAACAAACTTAATGGCAGTGGCGGGCATATATTCCACACTGACAAGAGGTCAAAACGATCCGGGCAACCGGATGAGATAAGAATTTCTGAAGAAAATTTCAGAAATTTTACAGCCGTTTCTAAAGATTTATGGCTCATACTAAAACCAGGATAAAGAAGAATGAAATGAGGTGCGGATATGAAGCTTCTTTTTTTGACTGGAAAATTTGGTATGGGCCATTATTCTGCCGCTTTTTCGCTGGCAGAGCGTGTTTCGAGGGTGAATCCCGAGGCGGACATCGTGATCCGCGATATTTTTGAGTATGCAATGCCTTATTATTCCGATAAGGTTTATCACGCCTTTGGCGTCATGGTCACTCACTGCAGCGGAACGTATAATAAGTATTATAATCATATGGAACGCAAGGGACCGGATTTGAAACCGGTTTTTCTTCCATGGTTTTTAAAGAAAATAAAAAATCTGCTGGAGGAGGAACAGCCGGATGCGGTCATCTCAACCCTGCCCCTCTGTTCCCAGATCATGTCCTGGTATAAGGCGGTGACAGGCAGCCGGATGCCGTTAATAACGTGCATTACGGACATCAGCAGCCATTCCGAGTGGATCAACGGCGCCACAGACTGCTACCTCGTTCCCGACCGCATGGTGCGGTCGAAGCTGACGGAAAAGGGCGTAGAGGAAACGAAGATTTACGTCTACGGAATTCCGGTCAGGCCGGAATTCGATTACGGGGAAGAGCGGCCGGAAGAGACGGATGGGAAGAAGCACATCCTGATCATGGGCGGCGGTCTCGGAATCCTGCCTGAGAGCAATGAATTCTACGAGGAACTGAACGCTTCCGGTCACATACGGGTTACGGTGATCACGGGAAAAAATCAGGAAATCTACAAGAAGCTTCACGGGAAATACGAGAATATCGATGTGATCGGATATACCAACGAGGTGTACCGCTATATGCAGGAGGCCGACGTGGTGATCTCGAAGCCGGGCGGAATCACCCTGTTTGAGACGATTCATGCGGGAACGCCTCTGCTGGTATTTGAACCGTTTCTCCAGCAGGAGATCAACAACACAGGCTTTATCGTGGGCCGCGGTATCGGTATGATACTGGAGAAAAATCCCATGGACTGTGTCCGGGAAATCAGCAAGATCGTTCAGGATGATACGCTTCTGGACGCCATGAAGGCAAATGTGGACCGTTTAAAGAGAGAGTACGACCAGACCGTAATTGGCCAGGTGCTCGCCCTGATCGAAGGACCGGAAGGAGCGTTATGTACGGGATGAAATGGAACAGAAAATGGAAATGGAGCAGACTGGCCGCGGCTCTCGGACTGCTGGCCGGCGGTTTTACAGTGCATTCCGTGATTCCGGCCTTGTATCATAAACACAGAAATCCGGAGGTACTGCGAAGAACCGGAGTTCCCGGGACGGTGATGCTCACCTTTGACGACGGTCCCGATCCGGATTATACCGGGCGGCTCCTCGACCTTTTAAAGAAAGAGGAGGTGAAGGCGGCTTTCTTTGTAGTGACCAGAGAGGCGGTAAAAGAGGAAGTACTGATCGACCGCATGCTGTCCGAAGGCCATGTGGTGGGCTTTCATTCCATGGACCACCAGAATGCCATGGTGAGAGGATATCTGCACACGAGAAAAGATTTTCGCACCGGAAGCGAATTTATGAAGCGAAAAGGCATCTCCGACATCTGGTACCGTCCGCCCTGGGGGCTGACGAACCTGTTTTCCTGGCATTTTGTGAGGAAATACGGGATGAGGATGGTTCTGTGGGATGTGATGGCCGAAGACTGGGAGAAGGGAGCCACGGCAGGCTCGATCCGGAAGAAGTGTCTGAGCCGTGTAAAGGACGGATCCATCCTCTGTCTTCACGACGGAGGAAGACGCACGGGAGGCGCGCCCGGAGCTCCGGAGAAGACGTTGGAAGCGCTTACTTATGTGATCCCCGCGTTAAAAGAGGCGGGCTACCGGTTTATACTTCCTTCGGAAGCTGTATTCAGATAGATGATTGCCACATAAGTGATTTTCAGATAAAGAAAGGAAGAATTGATTTGGAGCAGAAAACCATGAAATGGAAAAATTCACTCCTCTGCACGGCGGCCATGGTGGTGCTGGCGGGAGTGACGTGTTACATACTGTTGAAGGACCATTCCATGGGAACCCTGTGGGCGGTTTTAAAGAACGCGGACTTACGTTTTGTGCTGCTGGGGCTTTTTCTCATGGTTCTGTTTGTCGGCTGTGAGGCGGCTGTGATCAGACTTCTGGCGGGGACGTGGGGAGGACGTGTGCCGTGGAAGAGAGCCATGCAGTACTCCTTCGCAGGCTTTTATTTCAGCTCGATCACGCCCTCATCCACAGGCGGCCAGCCCATGCAGCTGTACTACATGGTCCGCGACGGGATGAGCGCGGCGAGAAGCTCGTTCGCGCTGCTGACGATTACGGCCATGTATCAGCTGATGGCGCTGGCTTACGGCGTGGGTATGGGGCTGCTTAAGTTTTCGTATCTCATGGGACTGCCGCTGGCGCTTAAGCTCCTGATCTGTTTCGGGATTCTGGCAAACGGGATTTCCGTGGCATTTATCCTGCTGATTCTGTTTTGCAGGCCGCTTGTGGAGCGGCTGGTATACAGAGTTCTCCGTCTGCTTGCCCATTTTCCTTCCTTTGACGGGGAAAAGGCCGCGCAGAAAGCCGGTTTCATGATCGAAGAGTACAGCCAGGGCGGCGCGTATCTGCGGAAATATCCGATGGCTGCGGTGAAGACAGCGGTACTTACCTTCTGCCAGCTCACTTTCCTGTATATGGCCTCCTACTGTGCCTGTCTGGCCCTCGGCCTGGGCAGCGTGGGTCTGGTAAACTTCATTATGCTTCAGTCTATCGTGAGCCTTGCAGTGTCGGCCGTCCCCCTGCCCGGAGCGGTGGGGGCGTCAGAGAGCGGCTTCCTGGTGATGTTCAGCGGCTTCTTAAGCTCAACCCAGCTGCTCCCCGTCATGGTGTTAAGCCGGGGTATCAGCTTCTATGGCTTCCTCGTGGTCAGCGGCCTGGCGGTCGCCTCCCTCCATATTGGGAAGAAAGGGACTCCCAAAAAGGAAAAAGAGGTCCGCAGCCGGGCGCATGGTCCTGTGTATAAGCAGTTCAGCGTTAGTGAAGATTTGCACTAATCCGAAAGGCTGAGAGCCGGTATGGCGACGCTGCCTCCGCGGAGGCAAAAGATCCGGTTCGGAAACCGTTTCTGCATCCGGCTGATGAGAAGGCTGTTTTCCTCCTCCGGCCGTACACTTTTCAACAGAACGGAGGACGGGGAGTAGTCGATGACACTGGCGTGAAAGACTGAGGCCATGCGAAACAGCTCCCGGATATCATCCTCCGAACAGTCATGAATTTTTAAGAACATCAGCTCCTCGCAGTGCATGGCGGTCTCCGTAAGGTCTACAACCTTGATGACCTCCACACGCCGGGCGAGCTGTTTTTTTATCTGCTCAAAGGTCTGGTCATCTCCGGTCAGTCCGATGGTCATGCGGGAAACCGTCTCATCCTCGGCCGGTCCCACGGTCAGACTCTCCAGATTATAGGATTTTCCGGAAAAGAGTCCGGCAATTAAGGCCAGGACGCCGGGTTCATTTTCTACGTAAAGATTGATCCAACGCTTTTTCATCATTATATCCCCCTCTCATTTTCCAGAATCATGTGGTCGATCGGACTGCCTGGCGGTACGATGGGCAGCACGTTGTCATCCCAGGCGATCAGAAATTCGATCAGAACCGGTGCGTCTTTGCTGGCTTCTGCGGTCTGAAGGGCCGGTTGAATCTCCTCCTCCTTTGTGACCCTGATCCCCGTAATTCCAAAGCTTTCGGCCAGTTTGATGAAATCCGGGGTGTACGGCGGACAGTCCGGTCCGGGCTCCTGACAGTCCGCGGGGCAGCTGCTTCTCCGGCGCAGGCAGGTGGCGGAATAGCGGTGATCGAAAAACATCTCCTGCCACTGGCGTACATTGCCCAGCCAGCCGTTGTTAAGCACGCAGATGATCACGGGAAGCCCGCAGACCACGGCTGTGGCCAGCTCCTGCATATTCATCTGTAACCCGCCGTCTCCTGTGATGAGCACCACCGTCTTATCCGGGTTCCCGATTTTTGCGCCGAGAGCGGCGGGGAGGCCGTATCCCATGGTACCCAGACCGCCGGAGGTCAGAAGCCGCCGGTCCTCACTCAGCTCCAGAAACTGGGTTGCCCACAGCTGGTTCTGACCGACATCCGTGGCGACGAAGAGCGGGCCCTCCAGACGGTTGATGGACCGGATGACGGATTCCGCTGTCAGTCCCTCCCGCTTCATGGTGATGGGATGGGCCTCTTTCCAGCCATCGATCTGCTTCCTCCAGGCCCCGGTGTCCAGCAGAACAGCTTTTTCCAGGAGCGCCCGGATGGCGGCCCCGGCGTCGGCGACTATGGGAATATCGACAGCGATATTTCTGGAAATGGAAGCAGGATCGATGTCCACATGGATGATGGACGCATGTTTGGCAAACTCCCCGTTCTTACCGGTGATGCGGTCATTGAAGCGGGTGCCGATGGAGAAGAGGACGTCGCAGCCGCTGACCGCTGAATTGGCGGCAAAGCTTCCGTGAATCCCGATATTGCCCGCATACAGCGGATGCGTGGACGGGATGGCGCCCTTTCCCATGATGGTGGTCACAACGGGCACGCCGGTACGCTCGGCAAGCCGTGTCATGGCCTCTTCCGCGCGGGCGATATTGACGCCGCCTCCCAACAGGAAGACCGGCCGCTTCGCCTGATTTAATAGTTCTAAGGCTTTTTTTATCTGGCCGCCGTGTACGGCGAAACCTGGCCGGTATCCCCGGATTTTCACATGGTCAGGATAGCAGCAGCTGCCGTATTCCCTCTGTATATCCTTAGGCAAATCCACCAGCACAGGGCCGGGCCTTCCGGTCGTGGCGATATGGAACGCCTTTTTGATGATTTCCCCCAGACTCTCCCTCGTCCGGACGGTTACCGCGTATTTACAGATGCTTCTTGTGATGCCCGTGATGTCGACCTCCTGGAAGGCGTCGTTGCCGATCAGGCTAGTGGGAACCTGGCCTGTAAAACAGACGAGAGGAACGCTGTCATAATTGGCCGTTGCGATGCCTGTCACTAAGTTGGCCGCGCCAGGGCCGCTGGTCACGAGACAGACTCCGGGTCTGCCGGTGGAGCGGGCGTAGCCGTCGGCGGCGTGAACCAGTCCCTGTTCGTGGCGGGGGAGAATGAAACGGATGCCAGCCTCTCCGTGAAGCGCGTCGAATAAGTCAATGGCCTGCCCGCCGGGATAGCCGAACAGGACTTCGACACCTTCTTCCTTCAGGGCTTTTACAAAAAGCTGTGCGCCTGTGATTTGCATGATCACTGCCTCCTTCTTAAATATAATATGAATGCAAGTACTTGCTGTCATAAACGGGATAAAATTGGTACCGCGGTTTTATAGCGGTACCGTGTATGATTCTTTACTGTTCGGGATTTTCCCACCTGCCGATTCCTTCCAGAAAGACCCTGACGCTGTCTCTGACGTAATCGTGACGTGAGATTTTGGACAGGCTGTCGTCGAAAGACGCTTTCAGAAACGTATAACCGAAGGTCGCGGAGAAAATCGTCATGGCCCATGATTCATAGCTTCCGTGATTCAGCTTCCCCTTCTCCTCCATCTGTTCAAAATACCGGATGAGAGAGGAGACGAAGGCCTTTGGAATCATCATGATGAACGGGGCCGTTTCCTCGTAGATCTGGGGCGCGCGCAGGCCGATGGAGAGGTTGACGAAATCCGGGGTTATCCGGTCCATGTATGCGTTCATGAACATCTCTAGATCGCTTCTCAAGTCCCATGTGACGTTTTCAAAGGCCAGGGGGGTGACGTCCGCCCTCCACTTTTCCTGGTCAATGCCGGCCAGCACGATGTCCTTCTTTCCCGCAAATTTGCGAAAGAGCGTGCACTCGTTGACGCCTGCCTGCTTTGCAATGTCTTTTGTGGTAGTGGCGACATACCCTTTGTCACGGATCAGTTCCATGGCCGCGTCCACGATTCTCTGGCTGGTATCATCCATGTATTCCACCTCCATGCAAGTACTTACTTTCATTACATTCTATCCGAAAGGAGACGGGATGTCAAGAAAAAATACGTTACAATTCATGGCCCACCGCGTGCCTCTGCCGTCTGATGCTGTCAGTTCACGCACAGTTTTTTGTGACTTTGCAGGGTATTAGCGGTTCTTAACGTGCAGAATTTTTCGTTCATGGGAAATCCCCATTTGTTTGAGCAACGCGAGTTTGGGGATTTCCTATGGCTTTTAGAAAAATCCTGCACGTTTAGAACCGTTTATGCCCGAAACCGGAACAGAAAAGTGCGCGTGAACTGACAGCATCAGACGGCAGAGGCGCGCGGTGGGACCATGAATTGTAACAAAAATACGACAGAACTGTTTGACAAAATGGCCGTTGCAGAGTATAATGAACAATGTTCATATTGAAGGAGGTCCATATGAAGAAATCAGCAACTTCAAAAGAAGAGCTGCTTGCGATTGCGAAAGAGATCGCGGGCAGAGAGGGAATTGGAAATCTGAATATACGCCGTCTGGCCTCAGAGAGCGGTATCGCGATCGGTACGGTCTACAATTATTACCCTTCCAAAGGGGATCTAATCGGGGCGGTTATGGAGGATTTCTGGCGTAATGTGTTTCATGGCAGTCATTTTGACACAGAGAGCGGTGATTTTATCGGAAGTGTCCACGATATCCATTTCCGCCTGCGCGAAAACCTGGGAAGCTTCCGCGAGGAGTTTTTAAAGGAGATGGAGGTGCTCAGCCAGACCGATCAGAAGAGAGGGCGAGAGCTGGAGGCATTTTACTTAGGACATATGAAGGAAGGGATGCTCCGTATTCTGGAGCGCGACAACAGGGTGGCGCCGGAGGTCTGGAACGAGACATTTACACCCGAAAGGTTCGTATCCTTTGCCTTCTCCAACATGGTTCTTCTCTTGAAGAATCAGGAAGATCCGGCTTATTTTGAAGAGATTATGAGGCGTCTGATCTATAAGACAGACGCAGACACAGGAAAGGAAGTATGACGATGCAGGCAGTAATGGAAACAATCTTTGACATTGTATATTTATGTACGGTGATTGCGCTGGGAGTGCGTATGATTACCGGAGCGGGAGAGAGAAAGCAGATTAAGCTGTTTGGAATCATGGCAGTGGTTCTGGGATGCGGCGACGCATTTCACTTAGTGCCCCGCGCTTACGCCCTCTGTACGGATGGGCTGGCGAATCACGCCGCGGCCCTTGGATTTGGAAAGCTGGTAACCTCTGTGACGATGACCGTATTTTACGTGATTCTGTACTACATATGGAAGATGCGGTACCGCGTGGAGGGAAAGAACGGTCTGACTGCCGTCGTATGGGGGCTTGCCCTTGTAAGGGTATTCCTGTGCTTCATGCTGGGCAATGACTGGTTAAGCGCCAGCGCGCCACTCTCCTGGGGCATTTACCGCAATATTCCGTTTGCGGTTCTGGGACTTCTGATGATTGTCCTCTTTTACCGGAAGGCAAAGGAGACGGCGGATTCGGGCTTTGGCTTTATGTGGCTGGCGATTACGCTCAGCTTTGGATTTTATATTCCGGTTGTGCTGTGGGCGGATACCATCCCGGCGGTGGGCGCGCTTATGATCCCCAAGACCTGCGCTTACGTGTGGATCGTGGTCATGGGATACCGGGAAATGAAACAGCCGGGACAGAGAAAGGAGAAGTAATATGACAAATGACAGAAAAAAGAAAGCGGTATTAAAGCTGGTAAACACCGCGTTGGTCTATGCGCTGCTGGCCATGACGGGAGGCGTATTCTACCGTGAATTCACGAAGTTTAACGGCTTTTCCGGAAGAACGACGCTGGCCTTCGTGCACACTCACTTATTCCTGCTGGGAATGATTGTTTTCCTTGTGGCCGCGCTGTTTGAGTTTCATGCGGCGGTGACGGAGCAGAAGCGGTTTGGGCTGTTCTTTGGAATCTATAATGCGGGCGTCGCCGTAACGGTGGTGATGCTGATCGTCAGGGGGATTGCCCAGGTGCGCGCCTTAGAACTGAGCCGTGCTGTAGATGCATCCATATCGGGAATCGCCGGCCTTGGCCATATTATGACGGGTGTCGGGATTATCCTCTATTTCGTGATGCTGAAAAAGGCAGTCGCAGAATCGTAACGTGTTACAGTTCACTCCCCACCAGGGGCACCGCAGTCCGGTTCGGCCGGGCAGGCTTCCTCAGCCTTTCCTGTGACTTTGCAGGGGATTAGAAGTTCTTAACGCGCAAAATTTTTCGTTCAGGGGAAATTCCCACTTGTTTGAGCGCAGCGAGTTTGGGAATTTCATCTGGTTTTTAGAAAAATTCTGCACGTTTAGAACTTCTTATGCCCGAAACCGGAACTGGAAAGGCTGAGGAAGCCTGCCCGGCCGAACCGGACTGCGGTGCCCCTGGTGGGGAATGAACTGTAACTCGTTACGCGTTACAGCAGGGCCGGGAGGCGGACGGTTGCAAGAGGTCTCATTGTGTGTTAGAATAAAGAAATATAAGACGGCAGGGAATCATAGCTTTTCCGGAACCATAAAGGAGATCCGGCCGGGCAGCGAGCCGCTGTCAGGAATGTCATTTTTTTAAGGTCAAAAGACCGTAATCTGCTCCGAAGTACATCCGCACATTTCATGTGCTTACGCCTGCGGCTTGTACATCTTCGCATCTTACGGCATCCTTTTTCGTATGATTTCCTGTCGTTTTATCTTTTGAATCCATTTAAAACGATGAGGGACTACCTATGCACGAACCGGATTTGTGGAAATACTGCACGGCAGAGCACTGCCGGGAGATGCTTCTTTCCTTCCGGCTTTTGGAGGGGGAGGAGTGGACCGATGATAAGGTCATATCCTGCCTGTATGCCGTGAGCAATCATACAGAAAAACATTATAACCGGCTGCGGATTCCGAAGAAGGGCGGAGGCGTAAGGCAGATTCAGGCGCCGGACCTGCTGCTTAAGACGATACAGCGGAATATCCTTCACCATATTCTGGAGGGGCTGGAGCTGTCGCCGTGCGCGGCGGCTTACCACAGAGGCGCGTCCATCCGGGATAATGCAGCCCGCCATACGGGCAAAAATGTGGTGCTGAAGCTGGATATCAAAGATTTTTTCGGAACTATTACGTTTTCCATGGTGCAGCAGAGGGCGTTTAACAGCAGGTATTTTCCTGTCCCGGTAGGGACGCTTCTGACCTCGCTGTGCTGCTTAAGGGACACGCTTCCCCAGGGATCGCCGGCCTCGGCCGCCATATCGAATCTGGTGATGAAGCCGTTTGACGAATACATGGATGGGTGGTGTCGGGAGCGGGATATTGTATACAGCCGTTACTGTGACGACATGACATTTTCCGGAGATTTTGCCGCGGCGGAGGTGATCGGGAAGGTGAAAGGATTTCTGGACGCCATGGGTTTTGAACTAAACCGGTCGAAAACAAAGGTCCTTACCCGCCATACCAGACAGACAGTGACAGGCATTGTGGTCAACGACAGAGTTTCGGTTCCAGCCGCCTACAGGAGAGCGCTGAGGCAGGATATTTATTACTGCCGGAAATTTGGCGTGCGGGAGCATATAAGGAGCAGATCTGATAAGAAATATCTGGAGCTGGGAGAGGCCGGAGAGGTGAAGTATCTGATGTCCCTGTTAGGGAAAATCGGATTCGTCCTGTCCGTAACACCCGGAGACGTCTGGTTTATGGAGGCGGAAGAGGCGGTGAAAACGCTTTTGAAAGAGTATCAGGGACAGGCTTCTTAAACCGGAGTACAACTTCTGAACAGAGTCCTGTAAGAGTATAGAAACGTGAGCAGAGAAGACGGAAAGCATGGCGTCTTCTCTGCTCATTTTTGTTTGAATGTTTTAACTGAAAATACTGCGGCTCTAGTATTATCTCATTAACTTCATGAGATCCTCATAAAAACCAGGATAGGAGATGTTCACGCATTCTGCCCCAAGAATCTCCGTCTCGCCTTCCGCGCAGAGCCCTGCGACGGCAAAGGTCATGGCGATGCGGTGATCCAGCAGGCTGTCGATCACGGCGCCGTGCAGCGGTTTGCCGCCGCGGATGATCATTCCATCCGCAGTTTCGGTCACATCGGCCCCCATGGCTGATAAGTTCTTCACCATGACTTCGAGACGGTTGGATTCCTTGACCTTTAATTCCGCTGCATCTTTGATGATGGTGGTGCCTTCCGCGAAGCAGGCCATCACCGCGATCATGGGAAGCTCATCGATCAGAGTGGGGATGATGGCTCCTTCGATGACCGTGCCGTGGAGGCTGCTGCTTTTAACCAGAATGTCAGCGGTGGGTTCCCCGGAGGCATCCTGTTCATTCATCAGCGTTATGCCGGCACCCATGGCCCGGCAGACATGGAGAATGCCGTCTCTGGTGGGATTGATCCCCACCTGGCGGATCAGCAGTTCGGAACCCGGCACCAAAAGGCCCGCAGCAAGAAACGGGGCGGCAGACGAAATATCACCGGGAACCGTAATCTGTTTTCCGTAGAGTTCCCCGGCCGGCCGGATGATGGCTGTCGTGCCCTCGCATCTCACATCGGCGCCGAAGGAGCGGAGCATGAGCTCCGAATGGTTGCGGGACACATAGTCTTCCGTCACCCTTGTCTCACCGTCCGCATAGAGTCCGGCCAGAAGGATGGCTGATTTTACCTGGGCGGACGGTATCCTGGAATGGTAATGGATAGCCTGAAGGGGCCTGCCTGTAATATGCAGGGGCGCGCAGCCATTTTGACGGAGGCTCTCAATCTGGGCGCCCATCAGGGAAAGAGGCTCTATGATTCGTTTCATGGGGCGTTTCTGTATGGATTCGTCGCCGGTCACTGTCACGTCAAAATTCTGTGCCGACAGGATTCCGGATATCAGGCGGGTGGTGGTGCCGCTGTTGCCGCAGTCCAGAACGGTATCCGGCCTTTTTAAGCCTCGCAGCCCATTGCCGCGGACGATGACGGAATCGCCGTTATTTTCGATGGCCACGCCCATCTTCTGAAAGCAGGAGATGGTGGAAAGACAGTCTGCCCCCTGAAGAAAATGGCTGATCTGCGTCGTTCCCTTTGCAATCGATCCGAACATGACGCTTCTGTGTGAAATGGATTTATCGCCGGGAATATGTACTTCACCCTTAAGCGGGCTTGCCTTTTTAAATTTCATGATGTTCCTCCGTATGTCATTTTTCAGACACGCACCAGGTCGTAATGGTAGCGCTCTAACTGCTTCCACGCCATGTCCATGGTTTCCTTGTCGTAGAAGATAATCTTGAGCGTGCCCTCCCCGTGCTCTCTGTTGTGGTTAATGCCGATGTTCTTAATACTGATGCCTTTGGCCGCAAGGATAACGGACAGCGTGGAGATCGCGCCGACCTCGTCCGCCATGTCTACGGTAAACGAATATTCCGGTGTGACAGAGCCCTGGTTCCGCTCGGAAATGGAGTTCCGGTAGTCCCTGGAAGTCTCGAACAGCCGGGAGAGATACTGGTTGTCACCCGCTTTGAGCTTATCCAGAGTTCCGTTTAAGGAGGCGATATACTGCTCCAGAACGGCGGCCAGAGGCGCCCGGTTTGTCATGCAGATCTGCTCCCACATCTCGGGAGACGAGGAGGCGATTCGGGTAATATCCTTAAAGCCGCCGGCGGCCAGACGTTTCATCAGACCATCCGGATTATCGGCATCCCTGACCAGATTCACCAGGCTGGAGGCGATGACGTGAGGCAGATGGCTGATTGCCGCGGTGACGGAATCGTGCTCGTGATAGTCCAGGACGATGGGGATGGACCCGATCAGCGAAGCCACGGATATCAGCCGATCCAACGCCTCCTGGGAAGAGGTGCGGGTGGGGGTGATGATGTAGTAGGCGTTTTCCAGCAGATGATCCGTGGAATTCTCGAAGCCTGTCTTTTCGGATCCGGCCATGGGATGGCCTCCAATAAAGCAGTCCTCCATCCCCAGCCGGGTGACTGCCTCGTGGATGTCAGTTTTGGTGCTCCCCACGTCGGTGATGATGGCGCCCGGCTTTAAAAATGGTTTGATTTCGGCAAGGTAGCGGGCGTTATATTCCACGGGGGTGCACAGAAAGATGAGATCACACTCGGATAACTGTTCATTGACTCCGTCGAGTATCACGTCGATCACGCCCTCATCCAGGGCGCTTAAGAGCCTGGAGCGGGTCCGCATGTATGCCATAATTTTCGTATTCGGTTTTTCACGCTTGATCCCTCTGGCTATGGAACCGCCGATGAGACCAAGCCCAATAAAGGCAATGGTGGAATCAGTCATTAAAATATCCTCCCTGCAAGCGCTGCGTAAGGTTTCAGGTTTTCGGTAAGCTTCTCAAACTGTTCAAAGGTGAGCGACTGCGGGCCGTCGGACAGCGCGCAGGACGGGCACGGGTGAACCTCCACGATCAGACCGTCGGCGCCTGCTGCGACTGCGGCTTTGGAGATCGGCTCAATATAGGCGCGGACACCGGTTGCATGGCTCGGATCGATGAGAATAGGCAGATGGCTCTTGGCGCGGATAACCGGCACGGCGCTGATGTCCAGCGTGTTCCTGGTGGCGGTTTCGTAGGTGCGGATGCCGCGCTCACAGAGTACGATGCGGGGATTGCCTTCGGAGGCGATGTATTCCGCCGCGTTCAGCCATTCGTCGATGGTTGCGGATAAGCCCCTCTTCAACAGAACCGGAATACCAGCGCGTCCAGCCTCCTTTAACAGCTCAAAATTCTGCATGTTTCGGGCGCCGATCTGGATCATGTCCACGTACTTCACCGCGGTCTCCAGAGCCCGTAAGCTGGTGACCTCGCAGACAATATTAAGGCCGGTCTCATCCCGGGCTTCCTTCATATACTGTAAGCCTTCCTCCTCCAGTCCCTGGAAGGCGTAGGGGGAAGTTCTCGGCTTGTAGGCGCCGCCTCTTAAGAATTCTGCGCCGGCCTTCTTTACGGCGATCGCTGTCTCGATGACCATGTCGTGATTTTCGATGGCGCAGGGGCCGGCCATCATGGTCAGCCTGCCAGGTCCGATACTGGTATTTCCGACCTCGATCACGGAGTCCTCCGGGTGAAACTTCTTGTTTACCAGCTTATACGTCTCGGTGACCGGAACGATCTTATCCACGCCCTCCGCCATCTCGATGTTGGCGCCCTGGAGCTTCGTCTTGTCGCCGACAACGCCTACGATGGTGACCTCCGTTCCTTTGGAAAGATGAGCCTGGAGGCCTTTGGATTCTATCAGGTTTTTAATTTTCCCAACCGCTTCTTCGGAAGCGTTCGGTTTCATAATAATAATCATATCGGTTTCCTCTCTTTAACAAGTATTCAAAAATAGCTTAAGCACCATTGTAATCGAAAGAATGTAAGTTGTCAACGCTTTTATACGTTAAACTTCGACGCTTTAACGTGTATTAGCAAAGGCGATGCGAAAAGATTTGACAAAGAACGTATGTTCTGATATAATGGAAACAGTAAAAGAACATATGTTCGAAATGCGAGAACCTGACAGGAAGGAGAAGATCAATACTATGAAGCTGACGAGGAATAATTTAAATGAAGTTCTGTTTGAAAACCAGGATGCCAGGCTATTGATTGAGGACGTGGTATCTCATACTCAGGCCGGTATCTATTACTATCATGATGTGGAGATCACTCTGCAGGCCGCCTTAAAGATATGGAACAGAGCCAACGAAGCGGAGCAGAATGAGGCCCCGTATCACGCGTCTTTCCTTGATTTTAAAGGAGAAAGCAGACCCCGGGCCGCCTGGTGTCCGGCCCTGTAGGAGCCCCATATTTTGGCAAGTAAAATTATTTGTGCAAAATGCACATTCTACTTGCAATTTTCCGACACTTTTAGTAAAATATCCTCATAGACTTAAATACTGAACAGGAGGAATGTTTATGAACGTGTATGGAACCAAACAAATCCGTAACGTTGTATTACTCGGCCACGGAGGCGCGGGTAAGACGACACTCGCAGAGGCGATGGCACTGATTACAGGAGCTGTCAGCAGAATGGGAAAGATCACCGATGGAAACACCATCAGCGATTATGATAAGGAAGAGATTAAGAGACAGTTCTCCATTTCCACAACTCTGATTCCGCTGGAGTATCAGGGTGAAGACGGTCCGATCAAGATTAACTTGCTGGATACACCGGGTTATTTTGATTTTGTTGGTGAAGTAGAAGAAGCAATCAGCGTTGCAGACGCCGCGGTTATCGTGGTGAACTGCAAGGCAGGCATAGAGGTTGGTACATATAAGGCATGGGAACTTTGTGAAAAGTATAAGCTGCCGCGTATTATTTTTGTAACGAATATGGATGACGATCATGCAAGCTACCGTGAACTGCTGCTGAGACTGGAAAAAGAGTTCGGCAGAAAGATTGCACCGTTCCATCTTCCGATTCGTGAGAATGAAAAGTTCGTGGGATTTGTCAACGTCGTAAAGATGGCGGGCCGCAGATTCACGGTGAACAGTGACTATGAAGAATGTGAGATTCCTGAATATTCACAGAAGAACCTGGGTATTGCGCGTGAAGCGCTGATGGAGGCTGTTGCGGAGACGAGCGAAGAGTATATGGAACGCTACTTCTCAGGCGATGAGTTTACTCAGGAAGAGATTTCTTCTGCACTTCGGGAACATGTAATAGAAGGCAATATCGTACCGGTTATGCTGGGCTCCGGCATTAACGCACAGGGTGCGAAGATGGTGCTTCAGGGAATCGACAAGTACTTCCCGACTCCGGACCGTTACGAGTGTATCGGTGTGGACGTATCCACAGGAGAGCGCTTTACAGCCAAATATAACGATAACGTATCACTTTCCGCCCGTGTATTTAAGACGATTGTGGACCCGTTTATCGGCAAATATTCTCTGATGAAGATTTGTACCGGTACCTTAAAACCGGATTCCAATATCTATAACGTAAACAAGGATACAGAGGAGAAGATCGGAAAGATCTATCTGCTCAGAGGAAAAGACGTGATCGAGGTTCCGGAATTGAAGGCCGGCGATATCGGCGCCGTATCCAAGTTATCCGTAACCCAGACGGGAGATACCATTGCGCTCCGTTCCGCGCCGATCGTATACCATAAGCCGGAGATTTCCACGCCGTATACGTATATGCGCTACAAACCGAAGACAAAGGGCGATGACGACAAGGTATCCAGCGCATTGTCGAAGCTGACAGAAGAAGACTGGACCTTAAAGGCAGTTACCGATACAGAGAACCATCAGTCCCTGTTATACGGAATCGGTGATCAGCAGCTGGACGTTGTAGTCAGCAAGCTGTTAAACCGCTATAAAGTAGAGATTGAGTTAAGTAAACCGAAGTTTGCGTTCCGTGAGACCATCAGAAAGAAAGTTGAGGTTCAGGGAAGATATAAGAAGCAGTCAGGCGGACATGGACAGTTCGGCGACGTTAAGATGACCTTTGAGCCATCCGGCGATTTAGAGACACCTTACGTATTCGAGGAGACTGTATTCGGCGGCGCTGTTCCGAAGAACTACTTCCCGGCTGTTGAAAAGGGGGTTGCAGAGTGTATCTTAAGAGGACCTCTCGCAGCTTATCCGGTTGTCGGACTGAAGGCGACGCTGACAGACGGCTCCTACCACCCGGTAGACTCCTCCGAGATGGCGTTTAAGATGGCGGCCACCCTGGCGTTTAAAAAGGGATTTATGGAAGCGAACCCGGTTCTGTTAGAGCCGATTGCCTCCTTAAAGGTTACTGTTCCGGATAAGTTCACCGGTGATGTTATGGGAGACTTAAACCGCAGACGCGGCCGTGTACTGGGTATGAATTCCAACCATAACGGCAAGCAGATCATCGAAGCCGATGTTCCGATGTCTGAGCTGTTCGGATACAATACAGACCTCCGCTCCATGACAGGCGGTATGGGAACGTATGAATATGAGTTCAGCCGCTACGAGCAGGCTCCTGGCGATGTTCAGAAGCGTGAAGTGGAAGAGCGTGCTTCCAAGGTTGACAGAACCGAGGCATAAGAAAGAGAATAAAGATAATGAGAGGCGGAACGGAAGATCGTTCCGCCTCATTTCTGTTCCAGGCCTGCGCAGGTTTTCTACTTTCCCCTGAGATTTCTTGTCAACATGAGACAGATGTGATAAACTTGGAAACGTGATGGTAAGAAGAGTCAGGAGGTAGTGACCGGATGGATTACTTAAGAGAAATAAAGAAAACGTGTTCAAGGCTCGGTGTGGGATACGCGGCCTTTCTGCTGGTGGGACTTATGGTACAGGCGGAGGCGGGGCTGATACTCGGAGTTCTTGATAAAATGGGGTGGAAGGGGGACTGGAATACGTGGATCGTGCTCCTGGGCTCGATTCCCATGTATTTGTTCGGAACGCTGATATGCTGGCTCATTGTGAAAGACATGAGAACGCCGTGCAGGCCGCAGAGGCAGTCGTTCGGCGCGGGGCGGCTGGTGGTTGCTTTTTTTGCCTGCATCAGCATTATGTACATCGGAAATATCATAGGAACCGTCCTCATGAGCATCGTGAATGGAATCCAGGGCAAGCCTCTCTTAAATCCGGTAAACGAGCTGATCGAGAATCTGGATACGTGGGTAATTTTCCTGTTGACAGTGGTGGCGGCTCCCATATTTGAGGAGCTTCTGTACCGGAAGCTGCTGATCGACCGGGTAGCTCATTACGGCGACCGGGTGGCTATCATTCTGTCGGGAGTCTTATTCGGGCTCAGCCATGGGAATTTTTATCAGTTTTTCTATGCCTTTGGGCTGGGCGTCGTGTTTGCATACGTCTATATCAATACGGGAAAGCTGCGTTATACCATAATATTCCATGCTGTGATCAATTTTATGGGATCGATCGTAGCGCTTCATGCAGCGGATAATATCTGGTTTGCCATGGCCTATGGCATCTTCATGATCGCGGCCGTTGTGCTGGGAGTCGTATTCCTGATCCTCTACCGCCGTGAGATCCGCTTAAAACCCGCGATGCTGGCGATCCCGAGAGGAAGGCGGTTCGAGACCCTGTTTTTAAATCTGGGCATGATCCTCTTTTTCTTTGTCTCCGTGGGACTGTTTCTGCTTTCCTAAGCAGGCGTGGGAGTTGCAGGGAAATAATAAATAGCGGTTGACACGTTCCGACAAGTGTGATACATTCATAGTCAGCATAAATACTGTGAAGAGGAACAGTAAGCGGTCTGGAACATGCAGAGAGCCGGCGTATGGTGCGAGCCGGTTGGGAAGGATGGCTGAACTCGCCTTGGAGTTGCTCACTGAAGGAAGCGCTGCTTTTGTGTAGGTGCGGCCGGCATCCCAGCCGTTATCGGGGGAAGGATATGAATGCGTATCCGATAAGTGCATACAGCTTCTGTATGAAATAGAGTGGTACCGCGTGGAAGGAATCCGCGTCTCTATCGTTATGGCCTGAGCGGCCTGGACGGTGGAGACGCGTTTTTTATTTCATTGGAAAGTTTGTCCTATGAAATAAAAAAAACTCCGGGAGGCTGGGCACTCCGCGCTAAGGAAGTATGGCCGCTTAAGCGACCGCGCTCCGGCGCGTGAGTCCGGCGGGCCGGACTCTTTGTTAGCGGAATTCCAGGGAGCCGTATTTTATTTTTTATTTAGGAAGGAGAATGGTTTGTTATGGCATCATCATACAATCACAGCGCGATTGAAAAGAAGTGGCGCGAAAACTGGAAAAAGAATCCCGTAAATATCAATGACGGGAAGAAACCGAAGTATTACTGTCTCGATATGTTTCCGTATCCGTCGGGGAGCGGACTTCATGTGGGACACTGGAGGGGATATGTGATCTCCGACGTCTGGAGCAGGTATCAGATTTTAAAGGGACACTACGTCATCCATCCGATGGGCTGGGATGCCTTTGGCCTTCCGGCGGAAAACTATGCGATCAAGATGGGCGTTCATCCGGCCAAATCCACGGCTGAGAATGTAGCTAACATCAAGCGTCAGATCAATGAGATCGCCGCAGTATATGACTGGGATATGGAGGTCAACACGACCGACCCCGGATTCTATAAATGGACGCAGTGGATCTTTGTTCAGATGTTTAAGAAGGGGCTGGCCTATGAGAAGGAATTCCCGATTAACTGGTGCCCCTCCTGTAAGACAGGCCTTGCCAACGAAGAGGTGGTGAACGGCTGCTGTGAACGCTGCCAGACACCGGTTACGAAGAAAAACTTAAGGCAGTGGATGTTAAAGATTACTGCCTACGCGGACCGTCTGCTGGATGACTTAGATAAGCTGGACTGGCCGGAGAAGGTCAAGAAGATGCAGACAGAGTGGATCGGCAAGTCTTACGGCGCAGAAGTGGATTTTAAAGTGGACGGACGGGAAGAAGCGATTAAAGTCTATACGACCAGGCCGGATACGCTGTATGGCGCGACCTTCATGGTGCTGGCCCCGGAGCATGAGCTGGCGGCTGGACTCGCCGTGTCGGAGACGAAGGAGGCGGTGGAGAAGTATATCTATGAAGCTTCCATGAAGTCGAATGTGGACCGTCTTCAGGATAAGGAAAAAACGGGTGTATTTACGGGCAGCTACGCCGTCAACCCGTTAAATGGCGCAAAGGTGCCGATCTGGCTTTCCGACTATGTGCTGGCCGATTACGGTACGGGAGCTATCATGTGCGTGCCGGCTCACGACGACAGAGACTTTGAGTTTGCAAAGAAATTCGATCTCCCGATTATCCAGGTTATTGCGAAAGATGGGGTGGAGATCGGGCATATGACACAGGCTTATACCGAGGCGAGCGGAATCATGATCAATTCCGGCGAGTGGAACGGAATGGAGTCTTCCGTCTTAAAGAAGGAAGCCCCTGTGATGATCGAAGAGCGCGGAATCGGTAAGAAAACGGTCAATTACAAGCTGCGCGACTGGGTATTTTCGAGACAGCGCTACTGGGGCGAACCGATTCCGATTATCCACTGTCCGCACTGCGGCAATGTTCCGGTTCCGGAGGATCAGCTTCCCTTAACTCTGCCGGAGGTGGAAAGCTATCAGCCCACGGGAACGGGAGAATCTCCGCTGGCTGCCATCGACGAGTGGGTGAACACCACCTGTCCGGTCTGCGGCGCTCCGGCCAGGCGGGAGACGAACACCATGCCGCAGTGGGCCGGTTCCTCCTGGTACTTCCTGCGCTATGTGGACAGCCATAACGAAAAGGAGCTTGTTTCCCGCGAAAAGGCGGATAAATATCTTCCTGTCGATATGTATATCGGAGGCGTGGAGCACGCGGTGCTTCACCTGCTCTACTCCAGGTTCTACACGAAATTCCTCTGTGATATCGGCGTCATCGATTTCGATGAGCCGTTTACAAAGCTGTTTAACCAGGGGATGATCACCGGCAAGAACGGAATCAAGATGAGCAAATCCAAGGGAAATGTGGTATCTCCGGATGAACTGGTTCGTGATTACGGCTGTGATTCCCTGAGAATGTACGAACTCTTTGTCGGTCCGCCGGAGCTTGATGCGGAATGGGACGACAGAGGAATCGAAGGCGTCAGTCGTTTCTTAAACCGTTTCTGGAATCTCGTCATGGACAGTAAGGACAAGGAGACCGAACCGACGAGAGAGATGGTGCGTCTCCGCAATAAGCTGATCTTTGATATCGAACAGCGGTTTAACCAGTTCAATTTAAACACGGTAATCTCCGGATTTATGGAGTATAACAACAAATTCATCGAGCTGGCGAAGAAGACCGGAGGAATCGACAGGGAGACGCTCCGCACCTTTGTGATTCTGCTCGCTCCGTTCGCGCCTCATATCGGAGAGGAATTGTGGCAGCAGCTGGGGGGAAGTGATACCGTATTCCATGCCCAGTGGCCGGTGTGCGATGAGGAAGCCATGAAGGAAGATGAGATTTCCGTGGCCGTGCAGGTGAATGGAAAGACGAAAGCGGTCGTAACGCTTCCGGCCGGTACAGCCAAAGAGGAGGCGATCGAGGCCGGCAAGGCGCTGGTTACAGACAAATTGACTGGGACGATTGTCAAGGAAATCTATGTGCCTGGAAGAATTATCAATATTGTTTGCAAATAGCAGATACAGACACCCGGAGGCGGCAGCCGAAGGGTGTCTTTTGTTGTGACTTTTGCATTGACTCTTGCTGTGAGAATAAATCAAATGCAATAGTTTGATAATTAACGAACAAAAACAAAAAAATCAGAAAATATTGACAAATGAGAGAAAAATAGATATGATAATAGTAAGAGCAGATAATTGAGAAATTTGTTATAATAAACGGAGATAAGGAGGTATTTTATGGAGCAGTCGAGCGTAGGTTACCCATTGTTGCTTCTTGATAATGAGACTCTGGCCTATATACTGGGAGACGGGGATTTCCGGTTTGCAAATCTGACGTTTGATGAAGCGAAAGCTATTCTGGATATGAATGCGGAAGAGGATATTGCCAAATGCTTTGAAGACAAGGATTTGGAGAATGCCATTTACGAATATCTGGGTATCGAGCGCAGGACGTTCGAGTACCGTCAGATCAGGCAGATGAAGGTAGGTCAGGATGGAATTGCATTTAAGCTGTACATTACACCATCAGGCACACAGCCAATTATTTTGGGGGAAGAAGGAGAGCAGGCTAAAAAAATTAAGAATGTGTACATATATTGTCAGCATGTTGTAAGATTAAAATAACGTAACAGTTCAGGCATGACAAAAGGGACCGTACCGTGTATAATGACAGCATAAGATATGATAATCGGAGGAATTTACGAATGAGACGATATCAGAAATATTTGCTGGTCATGACAGGGGCGGTCCTTTTTGCGTACGCCGGCGCCGCCGGAACGGCTGTGTATGGTCAGACGGATGGACGTTTGACTGGACAGGCCGTGGAGGGGATAAACGGAACAGAGGAGACAGGTCCTGGAATCGGCCTGAAGCGTATAAACACAGAGGAGTCCGCTAAGGAGCAGGAACTTATGGGAAACATACCGGCTGCCTCGGAAACGGACAGTCTGATCCTGGTGGTGGGACAGGGGGAGGCGGATATCAGCCTTTCCTATCATACGAAGGATGAGAAGGGCATCTGGACGGAAGAATTTGTGACTGCGGGGAGATATGGAAAGAACGGAGCGACGGTCGACAAGAAGGAGGGGGATAAGAAGACTCCCCTCGGAACGTACCGTTTTACCATGGCCTTTGGCGTAAAGGAAAACCCGGGCAGTATTTTGCCGTATCACCAGCTGACCGATACCGATTACTGGGTGGATGATCCTGGCAGCAGTCACTATAACCAGCTGGTGGATTCCCGCAGCACAAAAAAAGACTGGAAGTCGGCGGAGCATATGGCTGCCATGGTTCCGTTCTACAACTATGGACTGGCGCTCGACTATAACAGTGACCGCGTGCCGGGGAAGGGTTCCGCCATCTTTCTGCACTGCATGAATGGAGCGGCCGATACCGGAACCTCGGGCTGTGTCAAGGTGTCCGAGGAGTACATGAAAAAGCTGGTGACGAGCGTCGATGAAGAGACCAGGATTGTCATTGTTTCCGATATCAGCCAGTTGGAGCAGGAGTAATGACGTGAGTCTTATTTCCGTTTTGATAAATTTTTAGAAATCATGCGTAAGGTATCCATGCGTTTCCGTTCGGCGGGGCTCATTCCTCCGCTTAGGATCGAGACGAGCAGCTCCGTCTCCTGATCGGAAAAATGGATGCCTTTTTCATTGGCCTTTAAATTCAGGGTGAGGATCGTGGACATCAGCTGTTCCTTCGGCGCAGATTCCACCTCCTGGGCGAATGTAGTCAGCAGCTCAAGTTTCTGTTGGTTCATGCCTTTTAAGCGGGGATCCTGTTTCCAGTTGGTATTCATAGGGCGGTAAACTTCCTTTCTTTCATTGTATGTAGCGGTGAATTAGTTCATCTGCTGCATGGCAGACATCATGAGCTGCATGGTCTCCAGACGGGACTGCTGCTCCTGAGGAATAAAGTTCTTGATCTGATCGAAGGACATGCGTCCGAACGGTCCGCCGGAGCGGTGAGGAGGCGGTGTCTGTGACTGTGCCTGCCTGGCCGTATTTTCAGTGGGCTCGGGATCCGGTACCATGGACCCGGGAACTGCGTCGGATACTGCCCCTGCCAGCTTAAAGCCCTGGAAAAAGTTCATGATCAGATCGATTAAATCCTGTTCTGTCGGTGTACCAAACGGTTTGATGGCGCCCAGCATATCGATGGGGGAAGCCGGCTTCTCGGTGTCTTCTCCTGTGGAGCAGATGCCCATGGCAGCCACCTCCTCGTCCTCAAACAGCTTTACGGTGCGGCGAAGCTCATTGAATTTGACAAAGAGAGAGATAAAACGCTGCTCGGTCACGCTCATATAGGGAAGGGCGGCCTTCATCATCTGTAAATGGTTATCACCGATTAAGGAATCCAGGTCAACTGGCTGGGAATTTTTTTCGTTGTTCATAACATGATATCCTTACTTTTCTTGTTGACAATATATGCGGCCGCATATATTAGTATTACAGGAGAGTGATAAACATGAGAAATCGTTTAATTATAGATGGTAATGCAGTATATGAAATTGACGACGAGTGCGTAAAGAGAAAACAGGGCAGAAATCCCGGACGCGGGGGAAATGGAGAAAATCCGCTGGCCGCGCCGGGGCAGGAGAAGAATCAGAGGCGGTGATATACCGCCGCCTGCCCGGGGGACTTTTGGTGTAACAGGAAAGTACTCCTGTTACACCAAAAAACTGCGGCCCGGAATATCCGGACCGCAGTCTTTATGTTTCGTGGAAATGTTTTCTCTGCATGTATTAGCAGCAGAATCCACCACCGCCGCCGCCACAGCAGCACAGAAGAAGGATGATCCAGATGAAATCACATCCGTTGCTTCCGCCGCAGCCACAGCCGCAGTTACTTCCGCCGCCGCAACCGCAGCCGCCTCCGAAACCACCGCCGCCGCCGCAGCAGCACAGAATCAGGATCAACCAGATAAAGTTGCATCCACTTCCCCCATTGTTGCATTCACAGCCACATCCACATCCACAATTTGTTGCTGCCAGATCACTCATATTTGTTCCTCCAAATAAATTGTTTACACTTAAATGTATGTGACCCTGCTTGCCACTGTTTCCACATTTTTCGTAAAATTTTAGAATTCATATGATTGAACTTATCCAATACTTGTGTATAATTAGTTACAAACGGGAAAAGAGGTAGATTATATGGAGAAATTATATTATAGACGGCCCTATGTAAAATCGTTCGGGGCGGTGGTGACAGACTGCCGGCAGGGGAAGAACGGCAGATTCCAGGTGACTCTGGACCGGACAGGCTTCTATCCGGAGGGCGGCGGTCAGCCGGGAGATACCGGAAGCCTGGGATCCGTGAAGGTACTGGATGTCCATGAAAAGGCAGGGGAGATTATTCACGAGACCGACGGACCTTTAGAGGCAGGGACAGCCGTTACAGGTACCATCGATTGGGATAGACGGTTCGGATACATGCAGAACCATTCGGGAGAACATATATTTTCGGGACTGGTACATAAAAAGTATGGGTTCGATAATGTGGGATTTCATATGGGAAGCGAGGAGGTGACCGTTGACTTTAACGGAGTGATCACGGCGGAAGAGCTGGAGGCAGTAGAAAATGAGGTCAACCGCAAAATTGCGGAGAATCTGCCGGTTATGGAACTGTATCCAACCGCAGGGGAGCTGGACGCCATGGAGTACAGAAGCAAGAAGGAGCTGACCGGACAGGTGCGGATCATCGAGATTCCGGACGGCGATGTCTGCGCATGCTGCGGCACCCATGTCATGACCACCGGAGAGATCGGCATCTTTAAGATCACCGGCATGATTCACTACAAAGGCGGTATCCGGGTATCCATGCTCTGCGGTATGGACGCCCTTAAGGATTACCAGAAGAAACAGAAGACGGTGACGGAGCTGTCCGTGCTGCTTTCCGCCAAGCCGGAGAAAGTCACGGAAACCGTGGAGAAGTTAAAGATTGAAAGCGGTATGAAGGATGGGAAGATCAATCAGCTGTATCAGGAACTGTTTGCGGCCAGAATGGAACAGTTTGAGCGCAGCCAAAAGCCTCTGGCGGTATTTGAGGAGGGGCTGGCGCCGATTCAGCTTCGCCAGTACTGTACCATGCTCTATGAGGGCGGCAGAGGAAGTGTGGTCCTGGTCTGCTCCGGTACGGAAGGCAGCTACCAGTATGCGGCAGGAAGCAGCAGTTCCGATATGCGGGAACTGAGCAAATACTTAAACAAAGAATTAAACGGAAAAGGCGGCGGAAGCTCCCTCATGGCCCAGGGTACCTTTCAGGCAGCGAAACAGGAGATTCTGGAAACATTTACAGAACGGGTAAAGGAGTAATTTTATGGAATTAAATGACAGCAACATAAAGAAGCTGCGATGGCTTATCGTATTTACTGTGGCGGTTGTAGTGATCGGTGTGAACTACCGGCGTGTTTTTGCGGTGTTTATGATGATTTTCGGGTTCATCTCACCGTTTTTACTGGGCGGAGTCATGGCGTTTATCTTAAACGTCCCCATGCGCAGGATTGAGAAATTGCTTCCCATGAAGGAAAACAACAGACTGCGCCGTCCGATCAGCCTGGTTCTTACCCTGCTGTTTGTGGTGGGCCTGCTGCTCTTAGTCATTTTCGTCGTCATGCCCCAGCTGTTCGAGACATTTATGAGCCTGCAGAACAGTATACCGGTTTTCCTGGCAGGGGTGAAGAAGGGGGCGGAAGACTTATTCGCCCAGAATCCGGAAATCCTGGATTATATCAATGGAATCCAGATTGACTGGAAATCCTTCTCTGAGGATGTGATCGGATTCCTCTCCTCAGGAGCCAGCACCGTGCTGAATTCAACGATAACGGCGGCAGTTTCTATCGTCAGCGGCGTGACCACCTTTGGAATCGCACTGGTATTCGCGATCTATATTCTGCTTCAGAAGGAGACGCTTTCGGCTCAGATGAAGAAGCTGATGCGGGCGTTTCTGCCGGACAGGATCACGGAAAATATTTTGTCAGTTGCAGATCTGGCATACAATACATTTTCCCACTTCCTGACCGGTCAGTGCCTCGAGGCGGTGATTCTGGGAACCATGTTCTTCATCACACTGTCTGTTCTGCGGCTGCCTTATGCGCTGTTAGTCGGAGTGCTGATCGCGTTTACCGCGCTGATTCCCATATTTGGAGCGTTTATCGGCTGCGTGATCGGAGCGTTCCTGATGCTGATGGTGAAGCCGCTCGATGCACTTCTGTTTGTGGCGGTGTTCTTCATCCTTCAGCAGATCGAAGGAAACTTAATCTATCCCCATGTGGTGGGCAACTCGGTGGGACTTCCGTCCATCTGGGTTCTCGTTGCGGTTACCATCGGCGGCAGCGCCATGGGAATCGCCGGCATGCTGATCTTTATTCCGCTTTGTTCCGTCCTGTATTCTCTGCTCCGCGGAACGGTTTATGCGAGACTGGAAAAGAAAAACCAGGAGCAGAAAAAGAACCGTGGAAAGGTGAAGGCGCAGCCAGAGCCCGGACGCGCAAAATGATAAAAGCCGGAAGAACAGAAAATACGCATTGGAAAGGAAATAGTGATGAAAAGAATCCGTGCATACGGGATTATTCCGGGCGAAATGGAGCCGGGACCCCTCAATAAGATTACCGATGTTGCAGGCGTGACGGTGGGCCATGCCACCGTGAATACGGCGGAGCACAAGACGGGAGTCACGGTGATTCTGCCGTGTGAAGACAACCCCTATAAAAACAAGCTTACAGCCGCCGCTTACATCCATAACGGCTTCGGTAAGAGCCAGGGGTTGGTTCAGATTGAAGAGCTGGGGACGTTAGAGACATTTATCGCGCTGACCAATACGCTCAATGTGGGCAAGGTACATGACGCGGTGGTCGACATGATGTCGGAGCAGTGTGAGCGGGAGGGAATCCAGGTCACCACCATCAATCCGGTTGTGGGAGAGTGCAACGATTCCGGTTTAAATCTGATAAAAGAGCGGATCATCGGTTTAGAGGAGGTTCGGACGGCGGTCCGGGAGGCGAAACGGGATTTTGAAGAGGGCGCTGTCGGCGCCGGAACGGGAACCGTCTGCTTCGGCTTAAAGGGCGGTATCGGTTCCGCGTCCAGGCAGTTTCGACTCGGAGGAAAGACGTATACGGTCGGCGCGCTGGTGCAGTCGAATTTTGGAAGCACGAAGAATTTAATGATCTGCGGGGAGATGGTGGGAAGAGAACTGGAGAAGAAGACGAAGCCGGCTTTGCTGGACCGGGGATCCATCATGACTGTGATTGCGACAGATTTGCCGCTCTCCGACCGGCAGCTAAAGCGGGTGATTAAGAGAGCCGGAGTAGGGCTCAGCCGGACCGGATCCTTCATGGGACACGGGAGCGGCGACGTAATGATCGGTTTTACGACGGCAAACCGGATTTCGGAAGAGAGGGATCCGGAGATCCTGACCATCCGGATCTTAAAAGAAAGCCTCCTGGACACGGCCTTTACGGCCGCGGCGGAAGCTGTGGAAGAAGCAGTATTAAATTCGCTGGCCATGGCGTCGACAACAGTCGGCTATCAGGGGGAGATACGATACTCCCTGACGGACTTATGGCTGTCAGGGCTCAGCACCGCGGATCAGGCAGCGGCAGATCAGGCGGCAGATTCGACAAATTAATCGAAATCAACGTGGTAGTTCTTGTCCGCGATATGGATATCGATGCTGCTTAAGTTAAAGTTATTCTCAAAAATCTGAAGTCTGTATTCAAAAAATGTATCATCCGTCTTCTTAGAGAAAAAGACGTAGGCACCCGGTTCCCTGTTTTCGATCTCGTCACAGATTTCATTGTAAATCTCTTCTCCGTCGGCAGGGAACGGGCAGCCAGAGGTTTTGATCGTTTCTTCGATTGTTCTGTATAATTCTTCCATAATAAAAATCCTCTCTATATTTATGTTCTTGAATTTATGCTCTTGAATTTATGTTCTTGGCCCGCGTCTGTTTGATGTCGTCCAGAAGCAGTGCGGAGATGCGCAGATTGCCGCGGCCGCATCCGATGCCGATATCCGGCTTGTTGGCCCCGTGAAAGTCGGAGCCGCCGGTGGGGAACAGACCGTATTTGACGGCCAGTTTCTTAAGCTTCCCGCTTTCGTACTGATTGTTGGATGAGTGGTAGACTTCCAGGCCGGCCAGTCCGTCTTCTTTTAAGGAGGCGACCAGTGCTTCCAGCCTTGCATCGCCGAGATGGTACTGGTATGGATGGGCGAGGACCGGAGACGCTCCGCAGCCGGTCAGGATCCGGAGCGCGTAGGAGGGCTCGATGGTCTCTTTCTTTGGACACCAGCGGCCGCCGTATTTTAAATACTTTTTAAATGCCTGGTCCATGGAGGAGACATATCCTTTTTCCATCAGGACGCGGGCGAAATGGGCCCTCGTGATGACCGTATCGGGATTGCCGGCGGTGAGCTCTTCCCTGGTCAGTACCATGCCGTCCTCCGAAAAACGGCGGATCATCTCGTCGTTGCGTTTCTCGCGGAGTATAAGGAGACGGTCGGTTTCCCGGAGAAATGCGGGATCGTCCGGATTTACATACAGTCCCAGAACGTGGATTTCTTCCCCCTCGTAGTGGCAGGATAGCTCGATGCCGGGAATGATTTCGATGGGAAGGCCGCGGGCGGCCTCTATAGCCTGCGGGATGCCGGCGATGGTGTCGTGGTCGGTCAGAGCGATGGCGGTCAGTTCTTTTTCCACTGCGAGAGCGACGACGGCGGCCGGGGTGAGCGTGCCATCCGAGGCGTTAGAATGAACGTGCAGATCGATGAGTTCCATAATTACCTCCAATTTGAAATACTTTAGTAATACTATAGTAACATGTTTTTTACGTTCTGTAAAATGTAGAAAAACGACGAAAAATAATTAAGAAAATTCATAAATTTGTAATAGCATTTCCCACAAAGTATGGTATACTACTCAATGTAATATACACTATCATGTGAAAAGGTGAAATAGATGAGTCAGACAGGCAACAGACAGAGTGGAACATCAAGATCTTATTCCTCTCAGGGAACACGGAAGACAGGAACGGGAGCTTCCAGAAAGACAAGCCAGGGAAGCAGGGGCCAGTCCTCAAGATATAAGAGTTCCTACCAGCCGCGGGGCGGTTCAGGAAGGGGTTCAAAGCGGAAGAAGCGTCCGCAGTATGATATCACGAAGATTCTGCTGGGGATCATTATCGCGGTGGTTGCCGTGATCGTGATTATGGCGGCAGTGAAGTTCGTAGGAAGCAGGCCTGCTGAGGTGGAGACGGGCGAGACGACGAGCCAGCCGGAGCCGGAGCTTCAGAAGGAAGTTTCCGTAGATGGGATATCCATCACCGGAATGTCCAGAGAACAGGCGAAAAAGGCGATTCTGGACAAGTATGAGTGGGGCATGAAGATTACGTATAAGGATGATACGTATGAGGTCGCCGATTTACTGGAGACGAAGGTGGATTCACTTTTAGGAGATATCTATACAGGCGAACCGAAGGAAAGCTATACCCTGGATATGAACGGACTGGACGAAGCGGCCGCGGAAGAGGCCAGGAAGGCCGCCGCCAAGTGGGACGTGAAGGCCAAGAACGGTTCCGTATCCGGTTTCGACAAGGAAGCAGGGAAGTTTATCTACTCGGGAGAGCAGAACGGTCTGGTGATCGACCAGGAGAAGCTGGTTTCCGATATTCTGGCTCAGTTAAAGGATAAAAATTTCAGCGCTGTGATTGAAGCCACCGGCAAGGAGACGGCTCCGGAGATCACGGAGGCACAGGCCAAGGAGCTGTATCAGGTGATTGGAACCTATAGCACTACGACCACGGCCAACAAGGACAGAAACAAGAACATCGAACTGGCTGCCGAAGCGCTTAACGGCCTGATCTTACAGCCGGGCGAGGAATTTTCTTTCAATAAGGCCACGGGAGAGCGTTCCGAGGCCAAGGGGTACCGGCCGGCCGGTGCCTATGTAAACGGTGAACTGGTGGAAGAGCCGGGCGGCGGCGTATGCCAGGTTTCATCCACACTCTACAACGCGGTCATTTTCTCGGGTCTTACGACGACAGAGCGCCATGCGCACAGCTATGAACCCTCTTACGTAACGCCGGGCGAGGACGCCATGGTAAGCTTCGGCGGACCCGATATGAAATTTATCAACACCTCTTCGACGGCAATTGCCCTCAGAGCCAGCTTTGCAGACCGGCAGCTGAAGATTTCCGTTGTGGGTATCCCGATTCTGGAAAAGGGAGTTACACTTTCCATGACCTCCAAGAAGACGGCGGAACTGGATGCTCCGGCGCCGGTTTACGAAGAAGACCAGACCCTTCAGCCGGGAGAAGAGAAGATCGTCAAGGCGGAGACAAAGGGAAGCCGCTGGGTGACGAACATGGTGACGAAAAAGGACGGCGTCGTGGTAAGCGACGAGTTCTTCCACAACAGCACATACCGCGGCAAGCCCGCGACAATCAAGCGCAACACATCTGGCGTGGTGGTTCCTGCCACGGATGAGTCGTCTTCAGGAGGCAGCACTATCGCCACCTCGGAGGGAGACACATCGCCTTCCGGCGGGACGGATACTCCGGCGACGACAGCGCCGACCCAGCCGACTACGGCACAGCCTGATACGGTACCCGGACAGGGACCGGGAGAGCAGCCGACATCTGCTGCCCAGCCAACCACGACCCAGGCGGTACAGCCGGAGGGGCCGGGCGGAAGCGGCGGAAACAGCTCGGGACAGAACGTAGTTCCGCCGAGCCCGCTGAGCTAAAGGGCGATTTATGGACCGGATAAAAATTTTATCCGGTCCTTTTCTTGGCCTAAAAACGACAGGCGGCCGCCTGCAGCGGGCAGTTCCCGGTGTTTCGCGGAATTGTTCCTAAAATAGTACGTAATTTTCCATTTTTCTTATTTGCAATTTGTTAAATAATTGTTATAATAGTAAACAGGTCACTATCCCTTCGGGGAACCAAACTATACAATATTCACATTTGTAGGAGGAAATCAAAATGGCAAGAAAAATGAAAACCATGGATGGAAACCACGCAGCAGCACATGCATCTTACGCATTTACTGATGTAGCGGCTATCTATCCGATTACCCCATCCTCACCTATGGCGGAAGCTTCAGATGAATGGGCAACCGACGGAAGAACCAATATCTTCGGTCATACAGTACAGATTACAGAGATGCAGTCTGAGGCAGGTGCAGCAGGTGCTGTTCACGGATCCTTATCTGCAGGTGCGCTGACCACCACCTACACCGCATCCCAGGGTCTGTTATTAATGATCCCGAACCTTTATAAAATCGCAGGCGAGCAGTTACCGGGTGTATTCAACGTTTCCGCACGTGCAGTTGCAAGCCATGCTTTATCAATCTTTGGTGACCACTCCGACGTATACGCATGCCGTCAGACCGGCTGCGCAATGTTATGCGAATCCAGCGTTCAGGAAGTTATGGATTTAACTCCTGTTGCACATATGGCAGCTCTTGAAGGAAAAGTTCCGTTCATCAACTTCTTTGACGGTTTCCGTACATCTCATGAGATCCAGAAGGTGGAGACCTGGGATTACGAAGATTTAAAAGAGATGGTTGACATGGACTCAGTGGACGAGTTCCGTCGTCATGCATTAAATCCAAACCATCCCTGCCAGAGAGGTTCTGCTCAGAACCCGGATATCTTCTTCCAGGCAAGAGAAGCATGTAATCCATATTACGAAGCATTACCGGCTATCGTTCAGAAATACATGGACAAGGTCAATGCTAAGATCGGTACCGATTATAAGCTGTTCAACTACTACGGCGCTCCGGATGCAGAGCACGTAATCGTATCCATGGGTTCCGTAAACGATACAATCGAAGAGACCATCGACTACATGGTAGCACGGGGACATAAGGTTGGTGTTGTTAAAGTTCGTCTTTACAGACCATTCTGCGCAGACGCTCTTGTTGAAGCAATCCCGGATACTGTTAAGACGATTTCCGTATTAGACAGAACAAAAGAGCCTGGATCCCTTGGCGAGCCGTTATACTTAGACGTAGTGGCAGCTTTAAGAGGAACCAAGTTCGATCAGGTTAAGATATTAACCGGACGTTACGGCTTAGGCTCCAAGGATACAACACCGGCTCAGATCGTTGCTGTATTCGATAACGAGACAAAGACACCTTTTACCATCGGCATTATCGATGATGTTACTCATTTATCTCTTGAGACAGGTGCTCCGCTGGTTACTACTCCAGAAGGAACAACCAACTGTAAGTTCTGGGGTCTTGGCGCCGACGGTACGGTAGGTGCTAACAAGAACTCCATCAAGATCATCGGTGACAACACAGATATGTACGCTCAGGCTTACTTTGATTATGACTCCAAGAAGTCCGGCGGCGTTACCATGTCCCACTTACGTTTCGGACATACACCGATCAAATCTACCTATTTAATTCATAAGGCAAACTTCGTAGCATGTCACAATCCGTCCTATGTACGCAAGTACAACATGGTTCAGGAATTGGTTGACGGCGGTACCTTCTTACTGAACTGCCCATGGGATGCAGAAGGCCTTGAGAAACATTTACCGGGACAGGTTAAGCAGTTTATCGCTGACCACAACATCAACTTCTACACCATCGACGGTGTGAAGATCGGTATCGAGACAGGCATGGGCCCGACACGAATCAACACGATCTTACAGTCCGCATTCTTCGAGCTGACAGGAATCATTCCTGCTGAGAAGGCAAACGAACTGATGAAGGCAGCTGCAAAGGCTACCTACGGACGTAAGGGCGAAGACGTTGTTATGAAGAACTGGGCAGCTATCGACGCAGGCGCCAAGGGCGTTGTTAAGGTAGAGGTTCCGGAGAGCTGGAAGTCCTGCACAGACGAAGGCCTTGACATGACTCACGCAGCCAGCGGCCGCAAGGATGTTGTAGACTTCGTTAACAACATTCAGGCTAAGGTCAGCGCTCAGGAGGGCGATTCCCTGCCAGTATCCGCATTTACAGAGTATGTAGACGGTTCCACACCATCCGGTTCTTCCGCGTATGAGAAACGTGGTATCGCTGTAAATATTCCTAACTGGAATCCAGACAACTGTATCCAGTGTAACTTCTGTGCATACGTTTGTCCTCATGCAGTAATCCGTCCGGTTGCCATGACAGCTGAAGAGGCTGCACAGGCTCCAGAAGGAACAAAGATGCTTGATATGACAGGCATGCCTGGCTACAAGTTCTCCATGACAGTATCCGCTCTTGACTGTACCGGATGCGGCTCCTGTGCGAACGTATGTCCTGGCAAGAAGGGCGAGAAGGCTCTTACCATGGTCAACATGGAAGCAAACTACGCTGAATCTCAGAAGGTATATGACTTCGGTCAGACTCTTCCGATCAAGCAGGAAGTTATCGACAAATTTAAACCTACCACCGTTAAGGGAAGCCAGTTCAAACAGCCATTACTTGAATTCTCAGGCGCATGTGCGGGCTGTGGCGAGACTCCTTACGCAAAATTAATTACCCAGTTATTCGGTGACAGAATGTACATCGCTAACGCAACCGGATGTTCTTCTATCTGGGGCAACTCTTCACCGTCCACACCTTACACAGTAAACGAAAAGGGACAGGGTCCTGCATGGTCCAACTCCTTATTCGAGGATAACGCTGAGTTCGGTTACGGTATGTTATTAGCTCAGAACGCGATCAGAGACGGCTTAAAGGCAAAAGTTGAGTCCGTTATGAACTCTGAAGCAGCTTCTGAGGAAGTAAAAGCAGCATGCAAGGAATATTTAGATACCTTTACATGCGGCGCAACCAACGGTGTTGCAACCGATAAGTTAGTTGCTGCATTAGAAGGCTGTGACTGTGAGACATGCAAAGCCATCGTGAAGGACAAAGATTTCTTAGGAAAGAAATCCCAGTGGGTATTCGGTGGTGACGGCTGGGCTTACGATATCGGATTCGGCGGTGTTGACCACGTTCTTGCAAGCGGCAAGGATATCAACATCATGGTATACGATACAGAAGTTTACTCCAACACAGGCGGACAGGCTTCTAAGGCTACCAAGACAGGCGCTGTTGCACAGTTCGCTGCCGGCGGTAAGGAAGTTAAGAAGAAAGACCTTGCAAGCATCGCAATGAGCTATGGCTATGTATACGTAGCACAGATCTCCATGGGTGCTGACTATGCACAGACCGTTAAGGCCATTGCAGAGGCAGAGGCTTATCCGGGACCGTCCTTAATCATTGCTTACGCTCCATGTATCAACCATGGTATCAAGAAGGGCATGAGCAAGGCTCAGACAGAAGAGAAACTGGCTGTTGAGTGTGGATACTGGAATAACTTCCGTTTCAACCCGGCTGCTGAGAAGAAATTCTCTCTGGACAGCAAGGCTCCGACAGGAGATTATCAGGAATTCTTAAAGGGCGAGGTTCGTTACGCTTCCTTAGCTATGAAGAATCCTGAGAGAGCAGCTGATCTGTTCGCTAAGAACGAGGCAGATGCGAAGGAAAGATATGATTATCTGACAAAGCTTGTTACACTGTATGGTGATAAATAAGATTTGAAGGACTGCGCCCGGGCGATATGCCCGGGCGTTTTTTTGACACGAAAGAAGTCCTATATTTTGGGCGGATCCGGGGGATATTTTGTGTAATGTGATAAATTTCACGAAAATGGGAAAATACGGGGTAAAATGGAAAAAAATCGCTTGCAAATTCTTCGCACTGCGTGTAAATTATGTTGATGTAGCATCATGATTTTGTGGTGCAGTGAACAGAAAATCTGAATAAACAAGTGAGGACAGAAAACGATGGCAAAGAAGCAGACAAAGGATATGACAACCGGCTCACCGATGAAGCTTATATTGAGCTTTTTGATTCCCATGCTGTTCGGTCTGCTGTTTCAGCAGCTGTATAATATGGTTGATACCATTATCGTTGGAAAGTATCTGGGCGTGAACGCGCTGGCCGCGGTGGGATCCACCGGCTCGATCAATTTTATGATTATCGGGTTCTGCGTCGGTGTGTGCAGCGGCTTTGCAATTCCGGTGGCACAGAAGTTTGGAGAGAAGAATGAGGTCGCGCTCCGGCGGTTTGTCGCCAACGGAGGCTGGCTGGCTCTGATCTTTGCGGTCGTGATGACAGCCGTGGTCTGTGTGCTGTGCCGGAATATCCTTATCTGGATGAATACGCCGGCGGACATTATCGACGGGGCGTACTCCTACATTTTTATTATATTTTTGGGAATACCGGCTACATACCTTTATAACATTCTGTCCGGAATTATCCGGTCTCTGGGGGACAGCACCACGCCGCTTTACTTCCTGCTGGTTTCCTCGATTATGAATATTTTCCTGGATTTCTTTACGATTCTCGTCCTGCATATGGGCGTGGCGGGAGCCGCATGGGCGACGGTGATCTCCCAGGGCGTCTCCGGCGTTCTCTGTCTGCTCTACATGAGAAAGAAGTTTGCGATTTTAAAGATGCAGGGGGACGAGTGGAAGCCGGATAAGAATGCCATGATGACGCTGTGCGGCATGGGAATTCCCATGGGACTTCAGTATTCCATTACAGCCATCGGAAGCGTTATCTTACAGACAGCGGTCAATTCCCTGGGGTCGGTGGCGGTCGCATCTGTCACGGCCGGAGGAAAGATCAGTATGTTTTTCTGCTGCCCCTTTGACGCCATGGGGGCTACCATGGCTACCTACGGAGGCCAGAATATTGGAGCCAGAAAGCTGGACCGTATCGACAAGGGGATCAAGTCCTGTATTATCATCGGGGCTGTCTATTCGGTGATTGCGCTGGCCGGGCTCTATCTCTTCAGCGATGTGGTGGCGCTGCTGTTCGTGGATGCGGGGGAAGTGGAGATTTTAGCGAATACGAAGCAGTTTCTGGTTGCCAACAGTCTGTTCTATTTCCCATTAGCCCTCGTCAACATCGTGAGATTCATGATTCAGGGACTGGGTTATTCGAAATTTGCCATCATCGCGGGAGTCTGTGAGATGGCGGCGCGGTCCTTTGTCGGATTCTGTCTCGTTCCGGTCTTTGGATACGCAGCTGTTTGCTTTGCCAATCCCATCGCCTGGGTGGCGGCGGATCTGTTTCTGCTTCCGGCCTATCGCCATGTGATGGGGCGTCTGCGCAGGCTTTTGGGCAGGAATAATCAGAATGAGGACGCGGTTACGGCCTCTTAGAAAATATTTTGTAAAATTTAAGATAAATTTGCTCCGGTACAGGCACTGGGAAGATAAGGTGGAATAAACTTAAAGTATAATAAACATAAAAGAGGGGCAATATGGACACTTTATCTTATATGCAGAATGATGCAGATACACCCGTGATTCCGCTGCCAAACCCAGGCGAGGGCGGACCGGTGCCGGATGGAGAAGACGAGAGTAATTTCCCGGTAGCTCCGCTGCCGAATCCAGGCGAAGGCGGGCCGATTCCAGATTTTGACGAGAGTCAGACTCCGGTGATTCCGCTGCCAAACCCGGGAGAGGGCGGACCAATTCCAACGTTTCCCGAGAGACCGAACAATGGGATCTGGGGTTCGATTATCACCGTGTTCCCAAGACCGATCATTCCCTGTTACTTCTGCAATACCACTCAGTACGGCGTCGTACGGTTCTTAAATGCCGCCGCCGGTTATAATCCATTCATAATTTACATCAACAATCAGATGGTGGTAAACGGTCTGGACAACGCGGAGGTCAGCCAGTACGGCCGCGTATCCGCCGGCATGCAGACCGTCACCGTATCGGGACAGAACGGCTATGTCTACATCCAGAAGCAGATCAACGTACCGTTAAACGGCGCAGTTACCGTAGCCATCATCAATACGAATACCGGTCTGGACTTAATGGAGATCACGGATATGAACTGCAACGGCGGAGCGAATACAGGATGCTTCCGCGTATGCAACTTATCCAATACGAACCGCAGCGTCAACGTCACGCTGAACGGCGGCGCGGTTACCTTCCGCAACGTGAATTACCGCGAAGTGACCAGCTTCCGATATCTGCCGGCCGGATATTATACGGTTTCCGTCTCCAACAGCTCGGCGTTTGCAGGAAGCCCGCTTCTGACCTCCAATATCTATATCAGGGGAAATGTCTCCTATACACTCTATGTGTTTAACTGGAACAATTCTCAGGATGCGATCAGGATTCTTATAGTGGAAGACAGACGAAATTAATGGATGACTCCTGTTACTGTTTTTTTAGCACCTCCGGTTGACAAACCGGGGGTGTTTGTGTATACTATGTGTATTAGATGTATTAATACAGTATAGGAGGTGCCATATGATTCTGCTGGATTACAAAGACCGCAGACCGATTTACGAGCAGGTCGTGGAAAAACTGCAGGACCTGATGATATGCGGTGTTCTGGAACAGGACAGCCAGCTTCCGTCGGTCAGGAGTCTGGCCACGGATTTGTCCATTAATCCCAACACGATACAGCGGGCTTACGCGGAACTGGAACGACGCGGCTTTATTTATTCCGTAAAGGGGCGTGGAAGCTTCGTATCGGATACGAGTTCCATCAGGGCTTTAAAGGTGAGCGAGCTGCGGAAAGAGCTGGGCGGCTGGCTCGGTGAGGCGAGGAACGCAGGGGTGACGGAAGATAAGGTTCACTGCTGGGTCGCCGAGGACTGGAAGGGACAAAAATCTATGGTAAGGGAGGAAGAGCAGCGTGATAAAAGCGGAGAATCTGACGAAACGGTTTGATGATATGATTGCCGTGGATCATATTAATGCAGAGATTAAGGACGCCTCCGTGTTCGGTTTAATCGGGACGAACGGGGCGGGGAAGAGCACATTTTTAAGGATGATGAGCGGCGTTTTAAAACCCGATGAGGGAAGCGTCACGATCGATGGGAAGAATGTATTCGAGAGGGAGGACGTCAAGCAGCGGTTCTTCTACATATCGGATGAACAGTATTTTTTCAGCAATGCGACTCCGCTGGAGATGATGGAGTTCTACAGACGTGTCTATCCGAAGTTTGATAAGACTAGATTTCACAAGCTGCTGTCCGGTTTCGAATTAAACGGCAGGAGAAAGGTCAATACATTTTCCAAGGGTATGAAGAAGCAGCTGTCTGTGATCTGCGGAATCTGTGCGAATACGGATTACTTATTCTGTGACGAGACGTTTGACGGCCTGGACCCTGTGATGAGGCAGGCGGTGAAGAGCATATTTGCAGGCGACATATCGGAGCGGAATCTGACTCCTATTATTGCTTCCCATAATCTGCGGGAGCTGGAGGATATCTGTGACCATGTGGGACTCCTTCACAAGGGAGGAATCCTGCTGTCCAAGGATTTGGATGATATGAAACTCAATATTCATAAGATTCAGTGCGTATTGAGAGAGGGAATGGACGCGGATGATTTAGTGGCATTCGACCGGCTTAAGACGGAGCGGAGAGGAAAGCTTATAACCATCACCGTGAGAGGAAGCCGGGAAGAGGCGGAATCTGTGATGGAGTCCTATAGTCCGGTATTTTATGAGATTATTCCATTGTCCCTGGAAGAGATATTTATCAGTGAGACGGAGGTGGCAGGATATGACATCAAAAAACTTATTCTTTAATCTGATGAAAGAGGACTTGAAGCGGCGCCTCTGGGCGGTGGCTCTCACCTTTTTAACCTTCTTTTTTGCACTGCCGGTGGCTACGGCTTTGAGTCTCAGCGGCAGCAGAAACATGGAGGAAACGTACTACGGTCTGATGTATGGCGCCCGGTCGATCCTCGGCTTTAACAATGGATTCTTAGCAGTAATTATCGTGCTGCTGTCGCTGATCCTGGGCGTGACCAGTTTTTCCTGGCTGCATTCCAGAAAAAAGGTGGATTTCTACCACTCGCTTCCTGTAAGGCGTGAAAAGCTGTTTTTTGTGAATTTTCTGGACGGTGTGCTGATCCTGTTTTCTACATATGCGGTCAATTTACTGCTGGGCTTACTGGTTGCCCTGGTGAATGGAATCGTCCCCGGGGATATTGTTCCAGAGGCATTGGGGGCGTTTGGCTTCCTTCTGCTTCACTTCATTATGCTGTATTCCGTGACCGTGCTGGCCATGGTAATGACCGGCAATATTCTGGTTGGAATCCTGGGAACCGGCGTGTTCCATCTGTATTTTCCGGCGCTGCTCCTGCTTCTGGATGCCCTGTATCAGGAATTCTTTAAGACCAGCTATAACGGCGGAAGCAGTATTACATACAGGCTTATCGATAAATGCTCTGCGCTGACGCTGTATATCAGCAACTATTCGGCATTTATGGATGGGGCGAAGAGCGGAAGCCTTGTATTAAGGATCTGTGCGGTGATTCTCGTCATCGCGGCGGTAACGGCGGCAGCAGTTCTGCTTTACCGTGTGAGAGGTTCGGAGGCGGCCGGAAAGGCTATGGCGTTTAAGGTAAGCCAGCCAATTATCCGCATTCCGATTGTAATCCTCTCCGCACTCTGTGGTGGACTGTTCTTCTGGTATCTGCATGACAGTATCGGATGGGCGGTGTTTGGACTGATCTGCGGCCTGCTGCTGTCGCACTGTATAATCGAAATCATTTACCACTTTGATTTCCGGAAGCTGTTCTCCAGCAGGATTTCCATGGCGGTGTGTGCACTTGCCGCGGCACTGATATTCTGTGGGTTCCGCTTTGACTTATTTGGCTACGACAAGTACATTCCGAAGCAGTCGGATCTGGAATCCGTGGCAGTCTCCCTGACGAATATGGAATACTGGGTGGACTACGGAAGCGCGAAAATGGACGATGAAGATGAATATTACTGGGATTACGAGTCTTCCGACACATACATCTTCTCCCGTATGCAGCTCTCCGATATGGACACAGCGCTGGCTCTCGTCTCAGAGGCGGTCAGCCAGGTGGAAAAAGAGAAGGAGCGTCAGTATCAGTGGGATTCTGAGGATGGAGATCATTACGTCAGCTTCTCTGTGAAGTTTAAACTGAAGAATGGCAGAGAAGTGTACCGTTCCTATGCTGTTTACGGTGATAAGGAGTACGATCTCATCAGGAAGATCTATGACAGCCAGGATTACCGCATGGCGGCTTATCCGGTTTTGGAACAGACTCCGGAGAATACCGGAAAGATCAAGGTAGTACAGAACAGCTGGACCAGAGATGTGACACGGGGCAGCAGTAAAGAGGGGACGGATTACGTCGATCTGATACTCCGCACCTATCAGGAGGAGATGGCAGGCCTGACATCAGACGTGATGGAGCAGCAAAACCCGATCGCCCAGATTCAGTTTATGACTGACATACAGGTGCAGGCGGAAAAATCAAAGGAAAAGAACGGTTATTCCTGGAGATACAACAATGTGATGGACAGGGGCTACTACCCGGTATACCCGTCCTTTAATAAGACCATTGGACTGCTGGAGGACTGCGGCATCAGGCTGACTACTGTGACCGATGCGGGTGAGGTGATAAGGGCCGATATTGATCTCTATCAGCTGGCGGAGAAAGACGACTCGAGATACTACGATAAGGATATTACTTCTCAGCTTACGGTTACGGACAAAGAAGAAGTGGCGGCACTGATGGAGACGGCCAGGCTGGAGGATTACTCGAATATGAACCCGTTCAGTGAATGGGATGACCGGATCACCTTTGAAGCGGTGGTGAAGGGCAGCAGCGGGCAGATCAGCCACGAATACAGTATCCGCAAAGCAGATATGCCGGAATTCTTAAAGAAGGAGTCGGAGCGTTTTAACAGAGAAGTGGAAACAGTCTCTGATTGACTTTTTCCTCCAATGACGATAAAATGATAAGAGTGACAAGTCAAAGGAGGAACTACGTATGGCATTTTTGGAAGAATTGGGAAAGACCCTTACGGATACCGGCAAAGAAGTGGCCACAAAGGCAAAGGCACTTACGGAGACGATACAGTTAAAGACGCAGATCAGCACGGAGAAGACGAAGCTGGAGGAAGCCTATGCCGCCATCGGACGGATCTATTACGAATCCAACCGTGAGCCGGAAGAGGCCTATGCCAAGGTATACGATGCTGTCAAGGCGTGCAGGGAACGTATCGCAGCCCTGGAGATTGAACTGACCCAGAGCGAAGGCAGCCGGATCTGTGCAGTCTGCGGCGCAAAGGTTCCGAAGGATTCCTTATACTGCGGCAAATGCGGTGCTTCGATTAAGGAAGAAGCGGCGGAAAGCGAAGACGTGAATGCTGCTGCGGAAGAACAGGCGGCTTCTGAGGAAGAAGCAGAGCGCCCAGCCGGCGTTCCTGCGGCAGAAGAGGACGCATTTGTTCCGACGGAAGAGTATTAAACATAATCAAAAAGAGTGAAGGTATCAGGAGTGCTGTGCGGGAGACCGTATGGCACTCTGTTTTTGTTACAGTTCACTCCCCATCAGGGACACCGCAGTCCGAGCCTGCCCGGCCGAACCGGACTGCAGTGTCCCTGGTGGGGAGTGAACTGTAACCTGTTTTTTACATTTTTCCTAAATTTTGCAAACAGGTATGTAAATTTCAAGTAAAGTGTGGTAGACTAAATCCGATTCTTAAGAAATGAAGTACGATGAGGTACAAAGGAGATCCGCCATGAAGGCATATGGGAAACGGCTGGGGAAGATTGTGATTCTGGCAGCTGTTTTAAATTTATTGATCGAGTTTATCAGCAGGAAGTCGTTATCAGTGCTTTTGGCCTATGTGTTGGAAAGTCCGCTGGTCTTCCTTTTAAATACATGCATTATCGCCCTGCCATTTACAGTGCTGTTTCTTACGAGGCGCAGGGTGTTTGGGGCAATCGTGCTGTCGATTGTCTGGCTGGGGATGGGAGTCGTGAACGGGATACTCCTGATTTTCCGTACGACTCCGTTTACGGCGGCGGATTTCAGGCTGATCAAGTACGCGGCCAATATTGCGACCACGTATTTCACCTGGATGCAGCTGGTTATGATAGCGGCGGCCCTGGTGGTGGTGACGGTATTCTGCGTGTTTGTGTGGCGGATTGCACCGGTCAGCCGAGAAAAGGTCAATTACGTCAAGAGCACGGCGGCTGTGGGGATCAGCGCGGCGGTGATTCTGGGACTGACGACAGCTGCCATGAACACCGGGCTGGTGGCAGTGCGGTTCGGCAATATCGGAGCGGCGTTTCAGGCGTACGGTTTCCCCTACTGCTTTGCCAATTCCATGTTCAACACGGGAATCTCCAAGCCGGAGGACTATGGTACGGAGACGATCGAGGTGATTAAGGCGGAGGAGCTGGTTCCGGAAAATACATATGCGGTCTCGGCCAGTACGAAGCCGAATGTCATCATGATCCAGCTGGAGTCCTTTTTCGACCCGCTTCTGTGGAAGAAGAATCCGGTGACGGGCAATCTTAAATCCGGTACGGAGGAGGACTACGATCCTATCCCATTTTTTCACCGTCTTCAGAAGAGTTATCCTCACGGGTATTTAAATGTGCCATCCGTTGGGGCGGGGACAGCCAATACGGAATTCGAAGCCATCACCGGGATGAATCTGGATTTTTTCGGACCGGGAGAGTATCCCTATAAAACCGTGCTGAAGAAGACCTCTTGTGAGAGCGTAGCCTTCGATTTAAAAAATCTCGGATATACGGCCCATGCCATCCATAACAATGAGGCGACATTTTATGACAGGAACAATGTGTTTGCCCAGATCGGATTTGATACGTTTACGCCCATTGAGTACATGAACAATATCGAGAGAAATCCGGCCGGTTGGTGTAAGGATAAGATCCTGGTCAAGGAGATCATTAAGACGCTGGATTCCACAGAAGGACCGGACTTTATCTATACCATATCGGTTCAGGGGCACGGAAAGTATCCGGATTTCGAGTATTACTGTGAGCAGATTAATGAGATGGATGATTTTATCCGTTCTCTTGTCAACACGCTTCGCACGCGGGAGGAGCCGATCGTGCTAGTCATGTATGGTGACCATCTTCCCAGCTTCGAATGGACGGAAGATGAGATGATCAACAAATCCCTGTACCAGACAGAGTATGTGGTCTGGAACAACATGAACCTCCCGAAGAAGAAAATGGATGTGGAGGCGTATCAGCTGGCCGCCCACGTGCTGGATATGCTGGGCATTCACGAGGGGACCATGATGCGGTTCCATCAGAACTACTTAAACGGCGGCATGGAGGATGAAGAGACGTATCTGGCTGATATGAAGGCGCTGGAATATGATATTCTGTACGGTGACCGGGAGGTCTACGGCGGGGAAAATCCCTACCAGACCACGGATTTACAGATGGGAATCGATCCCATCACCATTGATGATATTGTGTATAACGATTCCAATATTCTGGTGTACGGCGAGAATTTTACACCATATTCCAGAATCTGCCTGGACGGAAAGGCGGTGGAGACCACATTTGTGTGGCCGGAACTGATCATTGCCAGAAATATTCCGGAGAAAAAAGTCACAGATGCCGATATTACGGTGTGGCAGATCGGAAGGGATAAGATTCCGCTGGGAGAGGGAGTCAGAGAAAAGGGGAAAGGATCATGAGCGACGACAGGGAATTGAAGGCAGTGTGCCGGGCATTTGAGAATAACGGAATTATACCCAGGGAGTATACCGGCTTTGGCAGAGATATATCACCGGGGTTTGAGTTAAAGAATCTCTGTGAGAATGCGGTCTCGGTTGCCGTGATTATGGATGATCTGGATATCCCGTTTATCCCGGCTTATAATCACTGGCTGATCTGGAATCTTCCGGCAATGGCCGTGATTCCGGAAAATATCCCTTGTGGAGCGGTTGTAAAAGAACTGGGAAATGCCGTGCAGGGACGCGGGTATGGAAAAAACAGATACCGGGGACCGAAGCAGCCTGTTTTTGTGAGGAATACACACAGATATGTTTTTCGGTTTTACGTCCTTGACTGCCTGCTTCCGCTGGATGGAACTGCGGGGAAAAAGGAGCTGCTGAAGGCGATGGAAGGGTATGTGCTGCAAAAAGGGGAGCTATGCGGGAAGTATAAGCGGGGGATGTAGGAGAGGAAACAGGCTGGAAATCGGTCGGAGATAAATCTATTAAAAAGAATGCCTGAAGCAAAACCAGGGATCATACGTTGATCCGGTCTGCTTCAGGCATTCTTTTTTATTGCGATCCGTATTTAAATTTTAATCAGCTCGTATTCCTTATTTCCAAGACCGATTTTTACGCCGTGTTCTACTGCGGTCTTCCAGTTGGTATCCGGGTGAACGTCTGTAAAGTGGTCGTGGTGCTCGCTGCCGTGCTTTTCCAGAATGCTTCCCGCAATAACCGGCTGGCTGTTGACTGCGTCCACACAGGCCATGTCCAGGGCCACCGGGTCGAAGGAGGCGAACATACCGACATTGGGAATAATCGGGATATCGTTCTCGGAGTGGCAGTCACAGTTTGGCGAAACGTCTGTAACGAGGCTGATATGGAAGCAGGGGCGGTCTTTCACGACTGCATACGTGTATTCCGCGATCTTGCAGTTTAAGATGTCGTTGGACTCATCACAGTCTGTCTCCACGGCATCTACCGGACAGACTCCGACACAGCGTCCACAGCCGACACAGCGATTGTGATCGATAGAGGCCTTTTTCTCCTGGAAGGAGATGGCTCCGTGCGCACAGTTTCTCTCGCAGGCGTGACAGCCGACACAGGTCTCCTGGGCGACGTGGGGCTTTCCGGCGTTATGCATCTCCATCTTGCCGGCGCGGGAACCGCAGCCCATGCCGATGTTCTTTAAGGTGCCGCCGAAACCGGTGCTCTCATGGCCCTTGAAATGGGTCAGGGAGATGAAGATATCGGCATCCATGACGGCGCGTCCGATCTTTGCTTCCTTTATGTAGTCACCATCGATGGGGACCAAAGCCTCATCGGTGCCCTTTAAACCGTCGGCAATCAGAACGTGGCAGCCCGTAGAGAAGGGGGAAAAACCGTTCTCGTAAGCGGTGTCAAGGTGATCCAGAGCGTTTTTGCGGCTTCCAACGTACAGCGTGTTGCAGTCGGTCAGAAACGGTTTTCCGCCGTTTTCACGAATCAGGTCTGCGACGACCTTTGCGTAGTTGGGACGGAGAAAAGATAAGTTGCCCAGTTCTCCGAAATGGATCTTGATTGCCGCGTATTTGTTCTGAAAATCAATCTGTTCCATGCCGGCAGTTTTAATAAGCCTCTTTAGCTTCTGCGGCAGATTTTCTGAAAATGTGGTGTGAAAATTCGTATAGTAAACCTTTGATTTATCCATGTGCACCTCCTGTGCGTGATTGATAAAAATTTCCATTTAGATATTATACTGTAAATGAGGGAGGAGTTCAAGACGTTTTCATGAACTGCTACATTGTTTCCGCAACTCCCATGGTCTGGATATTGAATTATGGAAAATTTTGTGATAAACTAGGGAGAAAATATGATTTAACAACACAGGAGGAAGAATCATGAGCCAGAATAAGCGTTCCAGAGAGACAGTTTGTATTCAGGGCGGATGGCAGCCGAAGAGCGGAGAACCCAGAGTACTTCCGATCTATCAGAGTACTACATTTAAATATGATGACAGCGATAAGATGGGCAGACTGTTCGATCTGGAGGATGAAGGATATTTCTATACCCGCTTAGCCAATCCGACGAACGACGCGGTGGCATCGAAAATATGTGAACTGGAGGGCGGCGTGGCCGCGATGCTGACATCCTCAGGACAGGCAGCGTCATTTTTCTCTATTTTAAATATCTGCGGGGAGGGAGATCACGTGATCAGTTCTGCGGCAATCTACGGCGGAACGACCAATCTCTTTACCGTGACACTTAAGAAACTGGGAATTGATTCGACTCTGGTGGATCCGGATGCGACAGAGGAAGAACTGGAGAAGGCATTTAAACCGAATACGAAGGCGGTATTTGGTGAGACGATCGCCAATCCGGCCCTGGTGGTTCTGGACATTGAAAAGTTTGCGAGGGCAGCACACAGACACGGCGTGCCGCTGATTATTGACAATACGTTTGCGACTCCGATCAACTGCCGTCCGTTTGAGTGGGGCGCCGATATCGTGACCCATTCTACCACAAAGTATATGGACGGCCATGCAACCTGCGTGGGCGGCTGCATCGTGGACAGCGGTAATTTTGACTGGGAAGCGAATGCGGAGAAGTTCCCCGGGCTGACCACTCCGGATGAATCGTATCACGGCATCATTTATACACAGAAATTCGGAAAGATGGCCTATATCATGAAAGCGACGGCTCAGCTTATGCGTGATCTTGGCTCCATCCAGTCCCCGATGAACGCATTCCTTTTAAATCTGGGCCTGGAGACGCTGCATTTACGTGTGCCGCGCCACTGTGAGAACGCGCTGCGCGTGGCGGAATACTTAAAATCCCGCGATGACGTGGAGTGGGTGAACTATCCGGGATTAAAGGGAGACAAGTACTATGAACTGGCTCAGAAGTACATGCCGGACGGAACCTGCGGCGTGATTTCCTTTGGACTGAAGGGGGGACGCGACGCGGCCGTTTCATTTATGGACCGCCTGAAGCTGGCCGCCATCGTGACTCATGTTGCGGATGCGCGTACTTCCGTGCTCCATCCGGCAAGCCACACCCACAGACAGCTGACCGATGAACAGCTGGTGGAAGCGGGTGTGGATCCTTCGATGATCCGTTTCAGCGTTGGTATTGAGAACGTGGATGATATTATCGAAGATATTCGCCAGGCACTGGAATAGAGACAGATGTAAATCATACTGAAAACAGGCTGCGGGGTTCGTTTCTTAACAGAATGCGAACCCCGCAGCTTGTTGCACATTATAGTCACATGGTGTATAATGTGTAATGATTTATACAGGAGAGGAGACAAAGGATGAAGAAGGCTAGAAAACTTTTGAGGATCATATTCGGACGAACTGCGTTTGTGGTGATGTCACTGCTGCTGCAGGTAGCGATACTGCTTGCAGGTTTCCGCTTCCTGAGTCATTACATGGTCTATATTTACGGAGGCTTTACACTGCTCAGCGCATTTGTAATCCTCTATGTCGTAAATAAGGATGAGAATCCAAGCTTTAAGCTGGCGTGGATCATTCCGATTACGGTGATTCCCGTGTTCGGTACGCTGCTCTATCTCTTTCTGGAGCTGCAGTGGGAAGGAAAGATTATTAACAAAAGGCTGAGGGAAAATATCACGGATACCCAGCCGTATCTGGAGCAGAATCCCCGTTACATTGATCAGCTGGCAAAAACAAGCAGGAGCAACGCGAATCTTGCTGCCTATATCGAGAACTCCGGCAGCTATCCGGTCTACGGCAACACCAATGTGAAGTATTACCCGGTGGGCGAAGAGATGTTCGAGGACATGAAGAAGGAGCTGGAGAAGGCGAAACGCTTCATTTTTATGGAATATTTTATCGTGGAACGGGGGGAGATGTGGGACAGTATCTTAGAGATTCTGGAGCGCAAGGTACAGGAAGGCGTGGAAGTCCGGTTTATGTATGACGGTATGTGCTGCCTCGTCCTCCTTCCGTACAGTTATCCCAAGGAATTGAGGGCCAAGGGTATTAAAGCGAAGATGTTCGCGCCGATCAGACCGGCCCTGTCCACCTACCAGAATAACCGGGATCACAGAAAGATTCTGGTGATCGACGGCCACACGGCATTTACGGGCGGCATTAACCTGGCGGATGAGTATATCAACAGGAAGGTGCGTTTCGGCCACTGGAAGGATACCGGCATCATGGTGAAGGGCGACGCGGTCACCAGCTTTACCATGATGTTTCTCCAGATGTGGAATATTACGGAGAAAGAGCCGGAGGATTACGGACGGTATCTGAGGGATCCGGAATTTTTCTACCCGCCGGAGCTGTCCATGGAAGGCTTTGTGATCCCGTATGGGGACAGTCCCCTGGATCAGGAGACCGTAGGAGAGCTGGTGTACCTCGATATCATCAATACAGCCAGAAGCTACGTACATATTATGACACCGTATCTGATTCTCAACTATGAACTGGTACAGGCCCTGCAGTTTGCGGCCAAGCGCGGTGTCGAGACGATCATCATTATGCCCCATATTCCGGACAAGGAGTACGCATTTTTGCTGGCCAAGGCGCATTATGAGGAGCTGATCCGTGCGGGGGTGCAGATTTATGAGTACACGCCGGGCTTTGTCCATGCCAAGGTCTTTACCAGCGATGACGAGAAGGCGGTGGTCGGCACGATCAATATGGATTACAGAAGCCTGTATCTGCACTTTGAGTGTGCGGCTTATATTTACCGCAACGAAGTGATTAAGGATGTGGAGCGGGACTTTATGGAGACGCTGGCCAAGAGCCAGGTAATCACTCTGGAGGAGTGCCGGAATTATCCGTGGTATAAGAAGCTTGCAGGGCGCGTGCTGCGGCTGTTTGCACCGCTTATGTAGAACTGCGGGCGGCCGCTTCTAAAGGAAGCTGGCCGCCGCGTACAGAATGAGAAAAAACGCTATATTGACTGCGGTAAACACTGCCAGATAATGGGAAACCTTATCTGGCAGTTCTTTTATGTAGAATTTCAGAGAAATCAGGCTGGCCAGCGAGGCGATCGGCGTTCCCAGACCACCCAGGTTCGTCCCGAGCAGGAGTGATTTCCAGTCGTTAGTAAAACCGGAGAGGAGCACTGCCGCCGGAACATTGCTGATAAACTGGCTCGTCAGGGCGGAGAACAGCACCGGATTCCGGTTCAGAATCTCTGCCATAAAGCGCTTTAACCAGTCGAGCTGCCCCATGTTGCCTGCGAACAGGAAGAAGCAGACGAAGGTGAGAAGCAGAAGGTAATCCGCGGTGCGAAACAGCTTTCTGTCGAAGAGAAGGAGACAGACGACGGTGACGGCCAGCACGATCCGGTAATCCAGAACGCGGAATACGGACAGGAGGCAGAGAAGGAACAAAAACAAAAAGAGCGCCGGATGAGCGGGCTTTTCCGAGGCCGCCGCCGGAGCGTCAAACCGGATCTGCATGGGGATCCGGGGAATGCGGAACACTGCCGCAGTGAGGAGCAGGAAGCTCAGCGCGGTTAAGGGCAGCAGGACAGCGAAGAAGCTGCCTGCCGGTATGGAAAAACGTCCGTACAGGAAGAGGTTCTGCGGATTTCCCACCGGGGTGGCCATGCTCCCCAAGTTTGCCGCCACAGTCTGGAGCACCACGATCCAGGCCATATGCTTCTTTTCGCCGATCATATCCAGAATAAGGATGGTAAAGGGGACGAAGGTCAGGAGAGCCACGTCATTGGTGATCAGCATGGAACAGAAGAAGGGCAGCATAACCAGCATCCAGGAGAGCTGCCGGAAATTATTCTCGCCGGAAAGCAGTTTCCTCGCCATCAGGACGAAGAGACCGCATTCCTGAAATCCGGCCACCACCACCATCAGACAGAATAAAAGGGCCAGGACCCGGAAGTCCACGTATCCGATGTAAGCGGCGGAGGGCGGGACGAGAAACATGGAAAAGACGGCACAGACCAGGGAAACCGTCAGAATTGTATCTTTTTTTGCGGCGGCCAGAATGCGGCGGCCGATGGCCTTTCGTGTAAGGTTCAAGAGTTAGCCTCCTTATGCGGTGCAGTGCTGTGACTGCGTTATCGGTGCAACACTGTACTAGCCAATCGTCAGAGTCAGATCGTGGGCTTCCATGGTGACGAGGCAGCGGTACAGATTGTGCTCCCAGGCCGTTTTCAGGCGCTCGTCAGTGACTGGAATCTCTTCCACGGTGATGGAGGAAGCGCCTTCCACTGTACAGGCAGCCAGATCACCGATTCGGATGGTATTCTGATCAATAACAGGCTTCCCGCAGAACATGAGCGACAGGACGGCCGTACCGCCGTCACCCTCGTAGTGGTCCCTGATGGTGATGGACTTTTCCTTTTCCAGCACTGCGTCCCGTGTGTAGGAACGGATCCGGTCGTCGGGATATGCCTGCCGGATCTCCATGGATATCCGGCAGGCTGTTTTTCCCAGTTCATATCGGACATCCGCGGCGCGGTACTGTTCGCCGGCCTGCTGGACTGTCTCCCTGCCATGGTCCACGAAGGTGGGCAGGTTGTGATACCGGGACTGCATGGTCCAGATATCGTAACGGTCGGGAGAGAAGGTCTTCTTCGTGTAGGTTTCCACACCGGCGTCGATGAAGAGCGGCTTTCCGTCCTTGTAAATGGTGAAGCTGCCGACGTCGTTGTGGTTATGGCTGTCGTCGTTGTCTCCGCCCTTCACGGCGAGATAGAGGCGGCTGTCGCGGGCCATAAAGAGGCCGACGCTTTCATAATAGAGGTCCCGGTGGACGATTACGGGATTCCTGTCATACTGCATCATCTCTTCATGGGAAAATACGGTCTGAAGCCGGTAAAACAGATTGTGCTCGTCCAGGGTGAGCGGGTCTTCACTGTTCTGGTAATCGGAGGCCGCGAACTCCATGAGTGCCTGGTTTCCGGTGCGCTTTCCAAACAGGTATTCCCTGGCATTGCAGCGGCCGGCCACGGGTGAGCAGTCTGCGAAATTGACGTAATAGACCGTATCCACGTGCACATTTAAGATGTAGGAGGCGATATTTCTGATCTTTTCCTGCTCCCAGGCGAAGGAGAAGGCATGATCCGTGATTCCGTTCAGGATTTCAAGGCAGCCGAAGAGGCAGAGCCCTGCGTGACGGTAATACTGGGCGCCCTCATCGCAGCAGCCGTCCTGGCCGTACTCTGCCAGGAAATAGTCGATGCTTCCAGCCGCTTTGGTAAGAATCGCGGTCTGTGTCTCTTTCGGAAGAGGCCGGGTAAAGGCGGAGAGCAGCACGTTCTGGGTGCACCAGACCGTCCAGTTGTTCATATGGCTCTTTCCATCCCCCATCCACCAGAAATGTTCGCCCAGATAGGGCGTGAAGATCCGTGTCTCCAGTTCGTGGTCGATCATGACGGAGAGGAAGGGGCTTACTTCTTTTAATTCGCTGCGCAGCAGGTATTCCGCCACGGCAAGGACGGAAGCGGTCTCGGCGGCGAATAAGTCGATGACGGGCCTTGTGACGTCAGGAAGGGGAAACTGGGGCGTATCACGGATATAGGAGTTGTGTGCCGGAAGCTGCCATGCATTTTCCTCACAGATTAAATAAATGCCGTTGATAATGTCATCGAGGAAGCGGCCCCGGTGTTCTGCACATTCCGCAAGAACCAGGCTGTCTAAAGCGGTCCGTCTGGCGAAGAGCCTGTCCTGGTAGCGGCTTCTGTTTCCGCTGCGTGTAAATTCCATGAAATCCACGGCGGTTAAGGCGGGATATTCGTAGTGGAGATATGCTTCTCCATTTTTTATCAGGCGGGCTTTCAAGTCTTCCGGGAGCTTCTCCCAGCATTCCCTGTCGGCCGCCGGCGGGCAGGGTGTGAAAAGCCTGAGTGAATCCGTGAGAGTTTTTGCTGCTTCTGTAATCATAATGAGTCTCCTTGTTCTCCATCGGGACCGATGGTGTTTTGCTGTATATATTCGCGCGGAGAGATGCCCTCCACTTTTTTAAATACCTTGCTGAAATAAAAGGCGCTTTCAAAGCCCAGCCTGTCCGCCACCTCGTAGATCTTCATGTCCTGCTCTAAGAGCATGCTTTTGGCCTTTGCGATCTTGGCCTGGGAGATATATTCGGAGAAGCCCACTTGACAGTTTTTCTTAAATAAAATGCTCAGATAGTTAGGGCTGAGACCGAAGACGCCGGCTACCTCATTTAAGGAGAGGCGCTCGCTCACGTGGCTGCCTATGTACTTCTGCACGTTGGTGATGACGTGGGCCTTATACGTCTTTCTCTTGGATTTTAGCACCTCGCATAAGCCGTCCCGCAGGATGATCATCCATTCGATGATCTGATCCACACTGGTAAAACGGTAGATGGAACGGTAGCCGTCGCTGTAGGAGGAGAAGATCTCCATCATGTTTTCCTCTCCGTCGGGGAGCAGGGAGAGCGCTAAGTAGAGAATATTACAGGCCCCGTCCACCGCCTGCAGGAAGCGGAGGGGATGCGCCCTGAACAACTCGATGATCTCGGAAAGCGTCCGGTAGAGAACGTCGGTATCGAATTCGTCAAAAGCCTTGGTGATGTCATTTTTAAATACGGCGATGTTGAACGCGTTCTTGACGGACTGGGTGTCGTCCTGGGAAAACTGGACGATCGGAGAGGTACTATTGGTCCGCCCGAAGGCCTGCCTCGCGTCCTGGTAGGATTCGCAGATCTTTAAGGGCTGTTCCACCGGACTGCCGATCCCAGCCAGCACGGTGACATTAAAGTAGTTGTGAACCATTTCCACCGCATTTTTGACCGCGCTATGAAGCTGGGCGCCGTTTAAATCCTCCGGCTTCTGAACGTGGAAAATCACGGCAAAATGCTTCATATCGAGAGAGATGGCGTAGCAGGGAACGTGCTTGTTCAAAATATCCCGGGCCATGGAATAGGTGCTGCTGCAGAGATTCATCAGCTTGGCATGGTCCATGGAGCCGTGGGATTCCTCGCGTATCTCGAACAGGGCGGCGCAGTAGCAGGCGTCCGTGAAGGTCAGCTTCAAATCCTTCGCCTGGAGATGGAACTGTTCTTCCGTGTCAAAGAGATTGTGCAGCAGGCGCAGGATGAATTTATCATAGTAGCTCTGGAGCAGGGGACGGCCGGGGTCTTTGGCCTTTACTACGGCCTGAAGGTTTTCCAGACGGTTTTTCGCCTTCTTCACGGCGTCTGCCAGGGAGTCGGCGCTCAGTTCCAGCTTGATTAAGTAATCGACGGCTTCGTATGTCATGGCCTCCTTGATCAGCTGAAATTCCTCGTAGCTGGTCAGAAAGATGAAGAGAGGAATTCTTCCGTATTTTTCACGGCAGGTCTTTGCAAGCTCCAGCCCGTTCATGATGGGCATGCGGATGTCGGTGATGACGATCTCCGGAGAATATTCCTCAATTAAATCCAGCGCATTGGCGCCGTTCATGGCGGTTCCGCAGATCTCGATTCCGTATTCATCCCAGTTTATCATGGACTTGATTCCGATCTGAACCAGCGGCTCATCATCTACAATCAGTAATTTTATCATAGCAGATCCTCATCTTTCTTCCTTTCAGATTGGTTGATATAAGGGCGTACGATCGTCATGGTCGTGTAGACGCCCGGTTCGCTGACAATGGTGATTCCGTATTCCGGTCCGAAATCGTACTGGATTCTCCGGTTTACGTTGCTGATTCCCACGTGACGGAAGAAATCGGTCTTGTTTTTGCCGGGGTTGTCTTCCTCATGAAGCACGGAATCGATGGTCTCCCGGGTCATGCCGATTCCGTTGTCGGTCACGCTGATCTTCAGCACTTTCTTTCCGTTCACGGCGCCGGATTCGGCGGATACCGTGATGGCACCGGCGGTTCCCTTCGGCTCGATACCGTGGAACAGCGCGTTCTCGATGATTGGCTGCAGGGTGAAACGGTGGATCTCGCAGCCGTAAAGCTCCTCCGATTCGATGTGGTAGTCCATGGTGATGCTTCCGCCGTACCGGTACTGCTGAATAAGGAAATAATCCTTGACGAGATCCAGCTCTTCCCGCAGGGTGACCATGGATGAGGTCCCCTTGGAGACGCTTTTTAACAGTCTGGCGAGAGCCGTCGTCATGTCGGCGATACCGGTGGCGTTCTGGATCGTGGCCATCCATTTGATGGAATTCAGCGTATTGTAGAGGAAATGCGGATTGATCTGGCTTTGCAAAATCTGGTATTCCAGATCTTTTTTCTGTTTTTCATCCGCCACCCGCTTGTCCATCAGGGTTACGATATTTTCCGACATATTGTTGATTCCGCGGCCGATGGAGCCCAGTTCGTGGTTCCATTCGATCTCACTGTCCCTGGAGAAATCTCCGTCTGCGATGGCGTCAATCTTTAAGCTGAGCCGTCTGATGGGCTGGCTGATGATCTTGTTCAAGAGAACGGTCAGCAGACAGCCGAGGGAGATGATGGCTGCGCTGATTCCGACAATCAGCAGGAGGTAGACCACGCGCTGCTGGTTAAACTGCTGCCGGGATAAAACCTGGGAGAGATACCAGCCGTCGGCTCCCTCCACCTCGACAGGACGCCGGACCAGCATCCGTTTTTCTCCATTTGGGGAGACCACGGAAAATACCTGCGTGCCGGAATCCAGTGTGGCAGTGCCGGTCACAGGCTTAAAATCGGTATAGGGCATGGCGGGATCAGACCAGGTGCTGCTGGAGGAACCGTAGGTCTTGTTCCCGATCGTCAAAAACAGCTGGCTGTCGCTGGCCTGAGGATAGGAAGCCAGGTAGTCCGTGAACAGGCGGGAGGAGACCTCCACATAGGTCCAGCCGATGATCTCCAGGCTGTATTCATCATACACGGGGCGCACGATGGGGATGATCTTCTCGTGATTGGCATTGGAGATCGGATCGTCCACCACCCCGATCCATCGAAAGTCGTGGCTTTCAAACAGAGGAGCGAAGAAGCTGCTTTTGCTGACCCGCGCGGCGTCGAAGGAGCTGGAGTAGTTGGCGCTGGTCATGGACTGCAGGAAATTCCCGGTATTGGGAGTGGAGATGATGACACGGGCCATATACTTCTTGCCGCCAGCGCTCCCGGAGGTTATGTATTCCTCATTCAGCCTTTTGTAAGCGGTCAGAGCCAGCGGTCGCAGGCCCTCGGTGTCCTTGGAAGCCGTTGGGAGCTTCGGCTGGTCCTTCAGCCGTTCCAGATAGTGGCCGACCTCGCTGTTGGAGCAGCACCATTTGGTAAAGGTGACGATCTCCTTCATATCCTCCGCCATGTTGCTGCTGACGACGGAAAGGTTGAATTCCGTGGACTGAATCTGGTTTTTCATAAGAAAAGACTGGAATACGGAATAGCAGACCGCCATGGTGATGACTGCGATCAGAACCGTGATCGCCGCCGTTACGGCCATGATTTTTCCGCGGATGGAACTGGGAAGAAATTTCTTTATCATAAGGATGAATTCCTCTCTCTACAGATTTCTATATACAAAATTAGACTATTTATTGTAAATTGTCAATGAAAAATGGAATGGTACTTTACGAAAAACAATGCAATATGTATACAATAGAGAAATTGTATTATTAATCGTAAAAAAATACATTGCCAAGGGGTTTATGAAATAATTGTGAATAAATAATGAATATTTTATGAGATAAAATCCATTCTTTTCAGCCGGCGGTCCGGTTATAATTTAGGCATAGTAAATCACAGACAGATGAGATTTACCAAATTCAAATCAGGAGGGAATACAATGAAAAAAAGAGCATTAAGTCTCGCACTTGCAGGAGTGATGGCAGTTACCACGCTGGCTGGCTGCGGAAGCAGCAGCAAGGAAACAACGGCTGCACCGGAAGGAACAACCACGGAGACGACAACGAAGGCAGAGGCACCGGCGGACACGACGGCAGCGGCCTCTGGAGATAAGACAACTCTTAAGTGGTCTGTCTGGGATATCAGCTCCACGACCTACTACCAGCCGCTCATCGATGAGTTCGAGAAGGCTCACCCGGATGTTACTATTGAAATGGTAGATTTGGGATCCACCGATTACCAGACTGTACTTGCTACAGAGCTTACAGGCAATGGTTCCGACTTCGACGTAGTAACCGTAAAGGACGTTCCAGGCTACATGACCCTGGTGAACAAGGGCGTGCTGGAGCCTCTCGACAGCTACATATCAGATTCCGGCGTGGATCTGGCTCAGTACAAGGGACTTACCGATCAGATCACGGTAGACGGCAAGTTATACGAGCTTCCATTCAGAAATGACTTCTGGGTGCTGTTCTACAACAAGGATGTATTTGACAAGGCAGGAGTTGCCTATCCGACCAACGACATGACATTCGATGAGTATGATAAGCTGGCCAGATCCGTAACCGTCGACACTCCAGGCCAGGAAGTATACGGCGCTCATTACCACACATGGAGATCCGCAGTTCAGCTGTTCGGTATCCTGGATGGAAAGAATACGATTCTGGACGGAAAGTATGAGTTCTTAAAGCCATACTACGACATGGTTCTTGCAGAGCAGGAAGACGGCGTATGCCAGGATTATGCAACCTTAAAGACCAGCGGTCTTCATTACTCCGGCGCATTTGCCCAGGGCAACGTAGCGATGATGAACATGGGAACCTGGTTCATCTCCACACTGATCGAGAAGATCAAAACAGGCGAGTACACAGACTGCACAAACTGGGGAATTGCAAAGTATCCTCATGCTGACGGCGTAGAGGCTGGTTCCACACTGGCAACCATCACCTCCCTCGCAATCCCGACCAACGCGCCTCATAAAGATCTGGCCTGGGAGTTCGTAAACTTCGTAAGCGGAGCAGAAGGTGCAGAAGTTCTCGCAGCAACAGGAACAATCCCGGCTGTTATGACAGATGAAGTAGCGAACCTGGTATCTGCAACGGAAGGCTTCCCGAAGGACGACGAAACCAGTGTAGACGCGTTAAATACTGCAAATCTGTATCTGGAAATGCCGGTACATCCGAAGAGCTCTGAGATTGAGACCGCTCTGAACGAAGCACATGATGCCATCATGACAGGAAGCATGTCTGTCGATGACGGAATCGCACAGATGGATGAGCAGGTAAGCGCTATCCTGGCTGAATAAAAAGCGCAGACAACAATCAGGCAGCATAAAGAGGCGGGCAGAATAAAAGCCCGCCTCATTTAAAGAATCCCCTCTGAATTTGAAACGAATTGTGGAATGGTAAATGGTAAAAAGGAGGAAAAGCCGGTGGCTAAGACATTAACAGAAGCACAGAAAAACGAAAAAATTGCTGCGCTGCTCACAAGGCGTGAGGCTCTGGAGCGCGAGCTTAAAAATACAGAACAGTCACACAAGAGAAACAAACTGATCTCCCAGATCGAGACGACAGAAGAGAAGATTAAGAAGGTGCGCACGGGAGAGCGGTTTACCAGACAGGAAAAGAGGGACATGGTGGCATATTCCTTTATTGCTCCCAACTTCATCGGATTCGCGGTATTTACCCTGGGACCGATCATCTTTGCCTTTGTGCTGGCATTTATGAAATGGGATGGCAACAGCCCCATGGAGTTCGCCGGACTCAAGAATTTTATACAGATGGTTGGAAACGCCAGATTCCGGGCGTCCTTTGTCAATACAATCGTCTACTGTCTTGCGACAGTGCCCTTTACCCTGGCCTGTGCGCTGGGGCTGGCGGTTCTGTTAAATCAGAAGGTCAAGGGACGGAATTTCTTCCGTACCGTCAGCTTCTTCCCCTACGTAGCGTCGCTGGTGGCCGTGGCCGCCGTATGGAACATGCTTTTCAGTCCCCAGAAGAGCGGTCCCATCAACATGATTTTATATCAGTTGGGCGTATCTGCGAAGAGCCTGCCGAAATGGGCGGCCGACCCCCACTGGGTCATGTTCACGATCGTACTGTTTTCCGTATGGAAGAACATGGGCTATTACATGGTCATCTATTTAGCAGGTTTACAGGGAATCAACGCCGAGCTCTATGAGGCGGCCAGCTTAGACGGGGCTAATTCCCTTCAGCGTTTCCGCTACATCACATGGCCGCAGCTGCAGCCGACGACGTTCTTCGTCACGATTATTTTAACGATTAACTGTTTCAAGGTTTACGATATCGTATACATGCTGGCCGGCGGTTCCAACGGCGTTGTCAGCTCCTCAGCCATGGTTCTCGTCTACCATATTTACGAGGAAGCGTTCCGTAACTGGAATCTGGGATATGCCAGCGCGGTCGCCATGGTATTGTTCCTGATGGTCCTTGTCATCACGCTGATCCAGTTCCGTGGTGAGAAGAAGTATGCGAATTAAGGAGGGCAGGTAGAGACATGAAAGTACAAAGCACAAATTATAAGATCAGCCGGGTTATCCTCTATGCAGTCCTGATCGTCTTTGCATTCCTTATGCTGGTACCGTTTGCATGGATGGTGTCAGCTTCATTGAAATTGGATAAGGATGTATTTATCTTCCCGATTCAGTGGATACCGGAGAATCCGAGATGGAAAAACTACATAGATATCTGGACGAAGATTCCTCTTATGAAATTCGTCGTAAATACGGTCAAGATCACTTTAATCGTGACATGTTTACAGCTGCTCACCAGCAGCTTCGCAGCGTATGCATTTGCAAAACTGAATTTCAAGCATAAGAACGGGCTGTTCCTGGCTTATATCGCAACCATCGCTGTTCCGTGGCAGGTATACATGGTTCCGCAGTTCATGATGATGAGAAGCTTCGGACTCAACGATACGCATCTGGCAATCATCTGCCTCCAGGCATTCTCGGCCTTCGGCGTGTTTATGATGAGACAGTTCTACCAGGGAATTCCGGATGAGCTCTGTGAGGCGGCCAGGATCGACGGTATGAACGAGTATCAGATCTGGGCGAAGATCATGCTTCCGCTCTCCAAGCCCGCGCTCTCCACACTGACGATCTTCACCTTCGTCAACACCTGGAATGACTTCTTAGGACCGCTCATCTACTTAAAAACGGAAGCCAAGAAGACCCTTCAGCTGGGATTAAAAATGTTCTTAAGCCAGTACAGCTCTGAATACGGCCTGATCATGGCGGCCTCCGTACTGTCTTTAATTCCGGTTCTGATCGTGTTCCTGACACTGCAGCAGTACTTCGTGGAAGGCATCGCGGCGACTGGCGTAAAGGGCTGATCGGGAAAGGACTGGTTTCGATGGAAGAGATTAAAAATTTCGTGGACAATATTCACAACGAGGCATACAAAAACGCTTATTCCGCTCCCTTAATCGGGGCGGAAAGCCTGATTATGCAGGGAGGGAGAGAGGAAGAGAGTCTGGATGGGCTCTGGAATTTCTCCGTGGACCTATACGATAACTGCCTCCGGGCCAAATGGTTTCTGGAGGAGGAGACGAATGAGGAAGGGCGCGCGGTACCTCTTGACTATGCTTTCGACGATTGGGAGACCGTACCGGTTCCCGGTGTCTTTAATCTCGCAAAACCGGAGTATTTCTACTATGAGGGACCGGCGGTTTACAGCCGCCGGTTTTCTTATGGAAGCCGGGGAAATGAGCGGGTGTTTATCCGGTTTGGAGCGGTGGCCGGTGAGGCGAGGGTGTTCCTAAACGGCTGTTTTCTCGGCGTTCACAGAGGCGGTTCCACGCCTTTCTGCGTGGAGGCGACAGAGAATCTGAAGGAGGGAGCGGATAACCGGCTGATCGTTGTGGCGGATGGGACCAGGCATCAGGCGGATGTGCCTTCGCTTAACACGGACTGGTTTCCGTATGGAGGAATCTACAGGAGCGTAACTCTCGTACGTCTTCCGGAAGTCTTTATTCAGGATATGAAGGTGAGACTGAGCGGAAGAAGAGAGCGGGAAATTACAGTGGAAGCGGTGACCGCCGGCAGTATTTCGCCTGATTATAACGCATTTTTTGAAATACCGGAGATCGGAGTCTGTGAAATCATGGATTTTGGCCCCGACGGAACGGGCCGCCTGAAACTGAAGGTTCCGGAGCTGGAGCTGTGGAGCCCTGAAAATCCCAGGCTCTATACCGCCCGGCTGACTTTATATGACGGGGAGAACCGGGCTTTTGACCGGATCTCGGACCGTGTCGGTTTCCGTACCATTGAGACGGCGGGCCGTTCCATATGCTTGAATGGCAGGCCTCTGTTCCTGCGCGGCGTCTGCCTCCATGAGGACTCCAGAGACCATGGAAAGGCGGTAACGAAGGAGGAGATACGGGAAGCTTTCCGCCTGGCCAGGGAGATGAACTGCAATTTCGTCCGCCTGGCCCATTATCCCCATACGGAATGGGCGGCGCGGCTGGCCGACGAGGAAGGCCTCCTTCTCTGGGAGGAGATTCCCGTGTACTGGTGGATCGACTTTGGGAATCCGGATACCTTTAGACAGGCGAAAAGCCAGCTGAGTGAGATGATGAAACGGGATGCAAACAGGGCAAGCGTCGTCATCTGGTCCGTTGGAAATGAGAATCCGGATACGGATGAGCGGTACCGCTTCATGGCGGACTTAGCGGAGTATGCCAGGCGTTCCGATCCGTCCAGGCTGATCTCCGCGGCCTGTCTGGTGGATACCGTGAATCTGCGGATTGCAGACCGGCTGGAGGCGCATCTGGATGTGATTGGCCTCAATGAATATTACGGCTGGTACGATCCGGACTACACTAAACTGAGCACCATACTGGAACAGTCGGCGCCGGAAAAGCCGGTGATCATCAGTGAATTTGGCGCGGATGGGTCGTTTGCGGCAGAGGAAGCTGAAGCCGGAACCGGAGCAAAAGAGAAGAACGGCAGCAGCGCCGGACGTGTCAGAGGATCAGTGAGGGAACAGGAGGAGATCTATGAAAACCAGATCGCCGTGTTCCGGAGGATTCCGTATATTCAGGGGACAACGCCCTGGATCCTGTTTGATTTCCGTACGCCGAAGCGGCTGGGAAAGTACCAGAAGGGATATAACATCAAGGGACTGATCACAGAGGACAGGAGCCGGAAGAAACCGGCGTTTTATCTGATGCAGAACTACTACGAGGAGGTTTTAAAACATGAATGCGGATACGATCAGACATCTGAATGAAAAGAATGAGCTGTCCGGGGAGGCGTGCCGTCAGGCTATGGATTTTGCCGCCGGACAGGTGAAGGAGAATTTAAAGGAATTTACGCATTCCTTCAAGAAGGCGTACAGCGAGGAGGGCTTCTACCGGCCGACACCTAATGTCAACTGGACGACGGGCTTCTGGACCGGCCAGATATGGCTGGCCTATGAATGGAGCCGGGACGAGGCGTTTAAGGAAGCCGGAGAGATTCAGATCGACAGCTTTTATAAGAGAATCGAGACGAAGGCGGACGTGGACCATCACGACATGGGCTTTCTCTACAGCCCTTCCTGCGTCGCCGGATACAAGCTGACCGGAAGCGGGCAGGGAAGGCGGGCGGCTGTCATGGCGGCGGATCAGCTGATCACCAGATACCATCCGATTGGGGAATTTATCCAGGCGTGGGGGCCGATGGATCAGCCGGAGAACTACCGGTTTATTATCGACTGTCTGCTGAATCTGCCCCTGCTCTATTGGGCGTCGGAGGAGACCGGGGATGCAGAATACCGGGATATCGCGGAGAAGCATATCCATACGGCGATCGCCAATGTCATTCGGGAGGATTACTCCACGTGGCACACCTTTTTCATGAATATGGAGACGGGAGAACCGGATCACGGGGCGACCTGCCAGGGATACCGGGATGGCTCCGCATGGGCCAGAGGCCAGGCGTGGGGCGTCTACGGCACGGCGATGGCTTACCGGTATACGAAGCGGGAAGAGTATATCGGCGATTTTAACCATGTGACAGGATATTTCCTGGACCACCTGCCGGAAGATCTCGTACCGTACTGGGATCTGGAATTTGGAGACGGTTCCGGGGAGCCGCGGGATTCCTCCTCTGCCTCCATCGCCGCCTGCGGAATGCTGGAAATGGCGAAATATTTAAATGGAGAGGATGCAAAATACTACACCTCCATTGCAAAGAAAATCATGAAGTCCGTGGTGGAAAATTACGCGGTAAAGAGCGGGGCGGAATCGAACGGCCTGGTTCTTCACAGCACCTACTCCAAGAAATCTCCGTATAACACGTGTACGCCGGAGGGCGTTGACGAGTGCAACATCTGGGGCGATTACTTCTATATGGAAGCGCTGACGAGACTCTCGAAAGACTGGAACCCATACTGGTAGAGGAGGAAAAAAAGAACATGAGATTAGAGACGAAACAGGATTTCAGGGATTGGATGTTCTACGTCCTGAATCCTTTAAAACCATTATACAGCGAGGGCGGCGCCCGTCTGCATCTGGGAGACAGCGGAGTGACCTATCCGGAGGTCAGCATCGAGATGGAGGCATTTTCCCGGCCGCTGTGGGCCCTGGTTCCCTTCTGGAAGGGCGGTGGAGTAAACGGCGCCTTTGAGGAAATCTATCAGAAGGGGCTTAGGAACGGAACAGACCCGGCGCATCCGGAATACTGGGGCGGTTTTACGGATTATGACCAGAGGTTCGTGGAGATGGCGGCCATTGCAAGCGGGATGATCTTTACGCCGGATAAGGTCTGGGAGCCCCTCGGGGCAAAAGGGCAGAAGCATCTGGCGGACTGGCTTTACGCGATCAACGAGCACATCATACCGGACTGCAACTGGCAGTTTTTTATGATTCTGGTCAATGTGGCTCTTAAGAAAAACGGCTGCCGCTACGACGCAGATAATCTGAAGTCCGGCCTGGATAAGATCGAAAGCTACTATCTGGAAGACGGCTGGTACCGGGACGGCGCGTCGGGGCAGAAGGATTACTATATCTCATTTGCCATGCATTACTACGGGCTTTTGTATTCCGTGGCCATGGCGGATGAGGACCCGGAACGGTGCGCCCGCTTCCGGGAACGGGCCAGAATCTTCGCCGGGGATTTCATCTGCTGGTTCGATGCGGATGGGGCGGCGCTTCCCTATGGAAGGAGCTTATCCTACCGGTTTGGCGAGGCTGCGTTCTGGGCGGCCTACGTATTTGCTGGCCTCGATGACATTCCTGTGGCCGTGGTTAAGGGAATTCTTGCCCGCCATTTGAACTGGTGGTGCGAACAGAAGATCTTTGACCGGGACGGCGTGCTGACCATCGGCTACGCGTATCCGAATTTAATCATGGCAGAGCGCTACAATGCGCCGGGATCGCCGTACTGGGGGATGAAGACGCTCCTGTGTCTGGCGCTTCCGGATGACCACCCGTTCTGGAGCGCACAGGCCGCGCCGCTTCCGGCTCTGCCAGAGGTGAAAATGATGCTTCAGGCTAATATGATCGTACACCGGCGCGGAAGAGATGTGATCGCCTACCCGGCCGGAGTCTGTGAGAAATACGGCCACGGCCATGTGCCGGAGAAATACTCCAAGTTCGCGTATTCCACGAAATTCGGGTTTTCCGTGGCGCGCAGCCAGATCGTGCTCCATGAGAATGCGCCGGATTCTGCTCTGGCCTTCGTGATTGACGGCGATGATTACGTGTTTGTCAGGAAGGTAAGCGAATCGTACCACATCTTTGCGGACCGGGTAGTCAGCGACTGGCAGCCATTTCCGGGAATCCGGGTGACTTCGGTCGTGGTGCCGACGGAGTATGGCCATATGCGGATCCATGAGGTGGAGAGTGACTACAACTGCATGGCCTATGACTGTGGTTTTGCCGTGGAGAAGTTTACAGAAGGGTATGGAGAGTCGGCAGAAGGAAAGACGGCCGCCGTGGTCTGGAAGAAACAGGGCTGTACTGTATCCGGCGAAGGGCCGGAAGCGGTCGGCATCGTGATCGGAGCCGATCCCAATACGAATGTGCTTTATGCCAATGCGTCTATCCCTGCGGTTGCCTATAAGATCCGCAAGGGAGAAAAGGTGCGGATGGAGACGAGGGTGGAAACTTTTGTGAAAGAAGAATAATAGCGGCCGCAGCATCAGCGATAGGAATCCGCTGATGCTGCGGCCATGTTTTTTGTGGGTAAGTCAGAAATTAATTCAGCACGTCCCAGGTGATATCCCCATCCTTCATGAAATCCGGATGGATGATTCGGGCATAATGTTCTCCAAATCGGTGCTTTTCCATTAGATCGGTCATGCACCGTTCTGCCCAGTCAAAGGTCTTTTTGACGAATTTTTCCTCATCCAGGTCGAGAAATTCCCCGTCCCGGCGAAGGAACTTCCCATCCACCATGGTTTCGCTGGTGGTCGTCCCGGCGCAGTTCCGGGTAAAGAGGAAATAGAGAAGTTCAGGACTGGCCTCCAGGAGGCTGGTGCAAAGGGGAAGCAGATGAGGCGCTTTCTTTAAATCAATGGTAATGATATCCGCCTTCTTGCCCGGCTCGATGGAACCGATCTCCTGATCGAGGCCGTATGCGCGGGCGCTTCCCATAGTGGCTGCATAAAATGGGGCCTGATAGGGGAGAACCCGTTCAGCCCGCGGCATGATGTTGTGCACGATGAGCATCAGCTTCATGGCCGACATAGCGTCGAGGGAGCCGTAATCGCTTCCGAGTCCGACATTGATCCCCTTTTTCAGCATGTAGGGAACGTAGGCGCAGTTTCCACAGTTGGTGCCGTTGATATCGGGATTATGTATGATGGAAGCGCCGGTCCCGGCGATGGCCTCGATCTCCGGTTCTCGGAGCATGGAGCCGTGGAAGAGCACGCTGCGGGAGGTGATCAGTCCCTTTTTCATGTAGTGGGAGAAGGCGCCGCCGTCGTCTCTCCACATCTCGTCAGCCCGTTCCGCGGCGTTCTGAAATTCCCAGAAATGGGTGACGAACCGGGTGTCATACTGCTCCGCCAGCTCCAGCGCGCCGTCCATCAGCTTTTCCATACAGTCCCACAGGTCATGAATATGTACGGCCACCGACATGCGGCGCTTTGGATTGTGGTAATGTTCAATACAGGATTTTGTCTTTTCCAGCGCCTGCTTCCAGTTCAGGGGATCTGAATCCAGGCGGAAGGAGGAAGCCATCTGAGGAGCCAGAATGCCGCGTATGCCGCTGGTATCCATGGCCTCATAGGCAGTGTCCGGCAGGATGGTGCTGTTCTCCACGGTCGTAGTTCCGTGTTTTAATGCGTTGATGGCCGAAGTCATGGTGATGTCGTACAGGCTTTCCGGCGTCAGCCATCCATAGGGATCGTGTATGGTGGTGAGCATGTGGTCCGAGATGTGGCTGTAATCGAAGGGAAACGCCCTGGAAATATTCATGAGCGTGTTGCACAGATGATTGTGGCCATCCACCAGCCCCGGCATAACAAGCTTATCCGTACAGTCGATGACGGTGGACAAGCTTTTCTCCGGATGCTGTTCGTAATACTCTTTTTCAGTCCCCAGAAACAGAATCCTGTCATCTTCCACAGCAACGGAATGGCTGGTGGAGACAGACTTCGGATCGGCTCCGGCAAATAGAAATTTGCAGTTCTTAAACAGAGTGACTCCCATGAAACACCTCCTTATGCGAGCGCTACGAGATAGTAGAGCAGGGGAACCGCGATGATATAGATGGCAGGATGCAGCTCCTTTGCTTTACCGGCAGCGAGTTTGGTAATGACGCAGGTAATGATGCCCAGGGTCAGTCCCGTGGCAATATTGTAGGTATAGGCGGTTCCCATCACGGAGGCGAAGGCAGGCATATACTCCGTGAAATCAGAGTAGTCCAGCTTCTCCATGCAGGTGAGCATGCCTAAGCCGATGGTGATCAGAGCGGCCGAGGATACGCTGTTTGGAACCATCAGGGCGACCGGGGTAAAGAACAGGGCAAGTCCCAGACAGATGGCACAGCCCACGGCGGTCAGTCCGGTTCTTCCTCCGGCTTCCACTCCGGCGGCGGACTGGGCGTATATGGTGACCGTGTTGGTTCCCATGACAGTACCGACGCAGGTGCCTACGGCGTCAACGATAAAGGGCTTCTTGATATCCGGGAAGTTGCCCTCCTCATCCAGTAAGTTGGCCTTGGAGCCGATGCCGAACAGATTGCCGACAGTGGAGAAAAAGTCTCCCATGAAGAAGGCGAGAATAAACGGCACATAGACGAGTTTTAAGGCTCCCAGGATATCCAGCTTAAATGCAACCGGAGCCATGGAGGGCGGCATACTGATCAAATGGCTGGGAACGGTGGTAAGCCCCATGGGGATGCCGATTACGGTTCCGATGACCATGGCCAGCAGGAGACCGGATTTCATCTTTCTGGAGGTGAAGGCCAGGATAAGCAGCAGGGTGATTCCGGCCAGAATGATTTCCGGGCTGTGTAAATCTCCCAGCTTTAAAAAGCCGGAATCATTGATGCGGATCAGCTTGACATTGGACATACCGGTCGCCGTGATAAACATACCGACCGCCGCGCCCATGGTGATCTTAAGTCCCTTCGGTATGACCTTTACCACCATTTCACGGATGTTGCATACGCTGATGATGACGAAGATGACACCGGAGATAAAATTCATTCCCAGCGCGACCTGCCAGGTGGCGATGCCGGCTCCGACGATGGAGTAGGCGATCAGCGCGTTGCTGCCCATGGCTGTGGCGAGGACAAAGGGGATGTTGCAGTATAAGCCGCAGATCAGGGTGAATATCATGGCGCTGACGATAGTGACCGTGGCCATGGCCCCTTTGTCCATTCCGCAGCTGGCCATGATGGAGGGATGGACTGCAATTAAGAAAGCGAGTGTCATGAAGGAGGTCGCTCCGGCTACCAGTTCCGTCCGGACGGTGGTTCCACGTTCTTTTAAATGAAAAAAGGAATCTAAAGCTTCGTTTAGTTGATTCATGATTTTATCCTTTCTGATGCTGTAAAAGAGTGATGTAACGTAAAAAAATCAGAAAATTCGCGAAAATTCTGTTGATTTAGTTTCAGGATAGATCGAATACATGAAAAAGTCAATGAAATAAAGAGAATAACATTATTTTCTGTACAATATAACAAAAAATAGAAGGGGAAGGAGGCAAAAACTGTAGAAAGAGAAAAGTGGTATTACCACTTCGGAAAAAATGGTATTACCACTTTTCGGAATGCATAAAAATAGAGGCGGAAATGGTGAAACATGTTAGGAAGTCTTTCCTGAATTTTCAGTTTATGGTATACTATACCACGAACGGCGGCAGGAGAAGAGTGGAGGCGCACAGTGGGGCAGGAGAGCAGTTTAAAGCAGCAGGTAAAAAAGAAGTTGATGGAGTACATCCAGTCTATGGACCTGGAAAAGGGAAACAGGCTTCCTTCTGAAGAAAAGTTAAGCACCATGTTTGGGGTGAGCCGGGTCACCATCCGGTCGGTGCTTAAGGAGCTGGAGATGGAAGGGCGTATATTTTCCAGGCATGGGAGCGGAACGTATGTTAATCCCATGGCAAGAAGGATCGCCTTTAACCTGGCCGTTCCCGAGTTGTATGAGAACATCATACGCAAGGGCGGAAGGACGCCCGGTGTGCGGGTGGAAGGCGTCATCACGGAGGCGGCCGGGGAAGAAGCCGTCTCATCGCTTGGCGTGTCATTGGGGGAGACCATAGTTGCCGTAAAGAAGACATTTTTTGCGGGAGACAGGTTTTCCATGTACTGTATCGATCATTTCCCGAAGGAGCAGCTTACCAGGGAGCAGATGCAGAGCTTCTTTAACCCGGAGCTGTCCATATTCGATTATCTTTACCGGTACAAGGGAAGGAAGGCGATGTGGGATACCATGAGAATCCAGACTGTGACCAACTGGCAGTTTCCGGAGATCAACGGGCCGGCCGGCTTAAGCGGGGATGAGTGTCACCCGTTTCTTCTTCTGAAGGGCATTAATTACGATAAGACAGATACGCCGTTTGTCTATTCTCATACCTACGTTGACACGGAGGTAATCGAGTATAACATGATACGGAAGAAGGCCTATAAATACGAACCCTTTTATTGATTTTATGATTTCAGTATTGTATAATATGAAATACTATTTACAAAAAATGGCAGAACCGGAGGGCGGGACATGATGTGGCTGAATAAAAAGAAGAATTTAAAGGCTTCTTATTATCACACGTTTCTCGCCCTTATTGTCATCCCCATTCTGCTTATCATCATCATTTCTATCGCTGTCATCCGCACGATGATGGTCGATTCCGCGACCCGCAACATTAAGCGCGCCCAGGATAACATCATTGCCACGCTGGGCGGCGAGGTAAAGGATGTCTCTCTGCGGCTGTCCCATTTCGTCTATGTCAATGACAATGAAATCATGAAAATTGCGGCAATGACCGATACACAGGACTTTGCGAAGCGGTACAGTGCAACTCTTATGCTGTCGGAATCCTTTAACTTTGCAATGGTTCCGGTGCAGGATATTCTGTCTGCCATCTTTTATATGAAAGATGGAGAATCTACTTATATGAAAGATGATATTATTCTGCCGGACGAGGAGATTAAGGCGGCGCCCTGGTATCAGCAGGCTCTGAACGATAAAAACATGGTGAAGGTCGGCTTTTACGACAGAAACGTGACGACTTCAAGAAAGGCTCATACGCTGACCATTGTGGCCGGACTATCACCGGGGATCGACGTGGACCGCGATAATGTGGTGGAGATGGCTGCCCTGTTTGCCTCATCCCAGGCGGGAAACCTGATTAAGGAATACAACAAAGAGAAGCTGATGGGGATCACCATGCTTTTAAATTCCGATGGTACCCCGGTATTCGATGTGAACGAAGGCATGCGCTTCTTTATCCCGGAGATTATCTCAGGGGGAGAGAAGGAACTGCACCATAAGCTGAACGGAAAGAACTACGTTTACGTCATTTCTGAGGAACCGGTAACGGGGCTCCTTGCCGTCAGCGTGGTCGATTCCGAGCTGCTGACCCGGGATTTCAACCGGATCGCCGCTGTGATTGTAGCGGTTACTGTCGTCTTATTTGGATTGTTCTATATATTTTCCAGTTACTTTTTAAAGAATATCATCGATCCTATCCATAACACGGTGGAAGGGATGAAGCTGGTGGAAGAGGGCAGGCTGGATGTCCATGTGATTCCGGTGGGACAGGCTGAGCTGCGTGTCATGATCCATTCCTTCAACCGCATGACAAGGCGGCTGAAGCAGCTGATTCAGGAGAATAAAGAGGAGCAGCAGCAGAAGCACGAGGCTGAGATCCGGGCTCTGCAGTCGCAGATCAACCCCCATTTTCTGGTGAATTCTTTAAATTCCATCCGTTTTATCGCTCAGGTGTCCAGATATGAGGCGATTGCCAGGATGGCGGAGGCATTAATCAAGATTTTGTCCTGCTCGTTCCGGAGCAATGTGGGTTTTTACCCTTTAAATGAGGAACTTGAGGTGCTGGACAGCTTTATTTACCTCATGAAGATCCGGTACTCTGACGGTTTCGAGATCGAATATGAGATCGGGGAAGACTGCGGACAATGCATGGTTCCGAGACTGATTCTTCAGCCGATTGTTGAAAATTCCATTGTTCACGGTTTCTCCGGGGTGGAGGAGGAGCTGGGGATGATTACGGTGAAGGCCCGTCTTGAAGACGGATATCTGTACATAACGGTCCATGATAACGGAAGGGGGATGACGGAAGAGGAGATCCGCCGGCTCCTATCCAACGAAACCGCAGGAAATGAAGATTATGTGAGTATCGGAGTGACCAATGTCAACACGCGCCTTGTCCTGAACTATGGAGGGGAATGCGCACTTCAGATCCGGAGTAAAGAAGGGGAGTATACGGAGACGGTTCTGCGGATACCGGCGGGAAAGAAGGAAGAGGCGGCGGAGAGGAAAGAGGCGGCGGAATTAGATAAGTAGGCTTCGCAGTTGGGAGGAGTATAGATGAGGAAGGTATTAATTGTAGACGATGACACTATCATTCGAATTACCCTTCGTTCTCTCATTAACTGGGAGGAGATGGGCTTTCAGATAGTGGCTGATGCCATCCATGGCGAGGCGGCGCTGGCATATTTAAAGGATCACACGGTGGATTTAATTATCAGTGACATGAAGATGCCGGTTCTCGACGGGATCGGGCTTTTGGAGGCGGTCAGCCATTTTGCCGTTATGCCGAAGGTCCTGGTACTCAGCGGTTACGATGATTTTAAACTGGTTCGGGATGCTTTTCGGCTCGGCGCCTGCGATTATCTGCTCAAGGCAGACTTAAACGGGGAACTGCTGAGAAACATGCTGGAAGGGCTGAGCAAGGAATGGGCAAATGAAGATGAGGCCGGAAGAGCGTCTGCCGCGGAAGAAGGCCGGGAAAAGATATCCGATTCTGAGCGCCTGACCGCCATGGCCATGGGAAAATGCGGGCTGGATGAGGCATTCTTTGACGGAGACTACCTGGTCGTGCAGTTTGAGATCGATGAATTTCAGAAGCACGCCGGAAGATTTGCCGGTGACTTTGAAGGAAAACTCATAAAGCCCCTGCTGGAGTTCGCAGCTCAGATTCCACGGGTTGTCTCCCGGTGCGTGCTGGGGACGATCTCGCCCTCCCGCTATGTGATGCTCTACCGGATCCTGGATGGCGGCCAGTACCAGGCCAACGCGGTCTCCACCTGCAGACAGCTGTGCAGCGTCTGGAATAATTTCTTAAACCTTCCTGTTTCCGCAGGTATCAGCAGTAAGGGAAACGGGGCGGGAGATTTCCACGCCAGGTTCGAGGAAGCAGGCGGATGGCTCTCCCTTCACTGGCTGAAGGGAAAGGCGGCTGTGTGCAGCCCGTGGGAGAAGGGAAGCGTGGATTATCTGGCGGCAAAGGACGCCTTCGTACGGTATAAACGTCTGACGGTGGGGCTGTTGACCGCGGATGAGATGGCGGTTTCGGAGGAGAAGCAGAAGCTTATTGCGGCGTTTTACCGGAGTGGGCTCTCCTCGGCAAAGCAGGAGCTTCTCTACCTCATCTGTAATCTGGCCTGGATTCTGAACGAGAGCCATGACGATATCGGCGCGTTGTTTGCTGAAAAGGTGAACTATTACGAGAAGATCGGACGCCTTGAGGAGATGGGGAGTCTGGAGCTGTGGCTCAACAATTATTTCCGGTGGGTGATGGATTACGCGGCTCACCAGAACGACCGCCGCCAGGCGGATATGATGAGCCGTGCAAAGCATTTTATTATGGATAATTACGCCAATCCGGAGCTGACACTGGGAAGCGTGGCGGGGTATGTGGGGTTAAATGAGAAATACTTCAGCTCAAGATTTACGAAGGAGGAAGGGATGACCTTCAGCAACTACTTAACGGAAGTGAGGATCCGGAAGGCGAGGGAACTGATGGAGCAGACCGATTTGAAAATTTATGAGATCAGCCAGAGCGTGGGGTACAACAGTGTGGAACATTTTACAAGGGTATTTAAAAAGATCTGCCAGGTCAGTCCGGGAGCTTACCGAAAATAAAGACCTAACGATATATCAAGTTTTCAAACCTTAGTTCATGGAGATGCGTGGAAGAAAATGGTAAACTTTAACCATCAACAAACTAGGGAGGTAAGAAACATGAAGAAACAGATTGCGGCATTAGGACTTTGCGCGGCTATGGTGGTGGGATCAGCGACAGGCTGCTCCACTGCATCCTCGAAAGAGACAGAAAAGGCATCGGCAGCCGACACGACAACGGCAGCAGGCGGACAGGCGGATACAACGGCGGCTCCTGAGACAGAGGCGGCTAAGGCAGATTTAAAGGGAAACCTGGTATTTGCCATCTGGGACAACAACCTGATGGACTATATTGATCAGAACGACATGGTAGGCAAGTTCCAGGAGAAGTATCCGGATGCGGAAATCGAAGTGGAGAAGATCAAGGATGATTCTGAGTACTGGAACGCCATGAAGATGCGTACTTCTGCCAACCAGCTTCCGGACGTCATGTTCAACAAGCCGTTTACCTTATCGAGATTCAAAGATTATCTGGTTGATTTATCGGATCTGGAAGCATCAAAGAATAACGAACTGGCAGCAGGCTACGCCATGGACGGCAAGATCCTGGGCGTTCCGCTGACGGCAGGCTATGAATATGTATTTTACTGGAAAGATATGTTTAAAGAGGCCGGAGTGACGGTGCCGACTACATGGAGTGAATTCGAGCAGACGGCCCAGACACTTCAGGATTACTATGGAAAAGACAACCCGGATTTCATGGCAATCGCCCTCGGTGCGAAGGACGAATGGCCGGATTATCCTTATATGGAATTTATGCCTGCATTAGAGGGGGGCAACGGTCAGAACTGGAACGACATGGCGAAAACCGACGCGCCGTTTGCAGAAGGCACGGATATCAACAAGGCCTATACGAAGGTCAATGAACTTTTCAATATGAACGTGTTTGGAAAAGATCCTCTCGGCATGGGCAACGATCAGGTAACAGCGCTGTTCGCACAGAAAAAAGCGGCGATCCTGGCTCTCGGAGACTGGGGCTTACAGAACATTCAGACCGGTACGGACGACTACTCCGAACTGGGAACCTTCTATCTTCCGGTCAGAAATACCACCGATGATCCGTTCCGCGTGATCGTACAGGGCGACTCCTTCATGGGCGTGACGACTCACAGCAAGAATCCGGAACTGGCAAAGGCATTTGTGGAGTGGTTTTACAGTGAAGACTGGTATCCGGGATATATTAACTATGTAACCAGCGCCTCCTCCATGACGAATTTCCCGAAGGAAAAAGATCCGATCCTGGCAGAAGCAGACGCGCTGCAGCCAGATATGGAACTGGTTATGTACGACGGCGGCGGAGATGATTTCCAGGCAGTTCAGAATGAGATCGCCTTCGATTACAAGAAACTGGGAGCTCAGATGTTTACGGAAGGTTTTGATTTAAAGACGGAACTCGATACTTTAAATACAAAATGGGCGGAAGCAAGAACAAAACTTGGAATTAAATAAGACTCTGTAACAGGGGATGGGGTTCCGTACAGACGCCCCATCCTTTTTATACCCAAAATTCCGTAAAATCAATACAATCCGGGAGGTAGTTATGAATTCACTGGAAAGACAGAAAAAGATATTTATCATCAGTTCCCTGGTAATCCCCATGGCCCTGCTTATCGGCTTCGTGGTGGTTCCGGCCTTCGATCTGATCCGAATGAGCTTCACCAACTGGGACGGCTATTCGAAAACATACGATTACATCGGCATCGGCAACTATTTTGATATGCTGAAAAACAAGGATCTCTGGCAGTCCCTGAGAAACAACGCGGTCTATTTCTTCGGCCATCTGCTCTTTATCCCCGTTGAGCTGATGTTTGCCGTCCTGCTGACCTCAAAGCTCCGCGCCTCAAAATTTTATAAGACCATGGTCTTCATGCCTTATATCATCAACGGCGTGGCGATTTCCTACGCATTTTCCTACTTCTTTTCACCGATCAACGGAGCCTTTGATGAGATCCTCACCCTGTTTCACTTAGAACCGCTGATCAGGAACTGGCTCTCCGATCCGAAGATCGTGAACTTCGTCCTGGCGGGCGTGTCCTTATGGCGTTTCTCCGGCTATCACGTAATCCTGTTCATGGCGGCGCTCCAGTCCCTTCCTCAGGATGTGCAGGAGGCGGCCAGAGTTGACGGGGCGAGCGCATGGCAGATGTTTAAATACATCCAGATCCCTGCCATCATGCTGATGGTGGATTTCGTCCTGTTTGACAATATCCGCGGCGCGCTTCAGGTATTTGATATTCCTTACGTCATGACCAGCGGCGGTCCTGGATACGCTTCCTCGACCTTCACACTCTATACCATCGATACGGCGTTTAAATACAGCAACTTCGGCCTGGCCTCCACCATGGCGGTGGCTATCATGCTCATGATCGTCGTCATTTATGTGGTTCAGAATAAGATTATCCACGGAATCGTATTAAAAGGAGGGAAGAAAGGATGAAACAGCGTACACTGCAGCAAATTGTAAAACAGGTGATCTGCCTCTGCATGGTATCCATCGTGCTGGCGCCGATCCTTTTAACCCTGTTTGCCGCGTTTAAGACGAAGGCGGACATGGTCAATACATCTCCCTTGTTACTGCCTCCGTTCAGCCGTGTGACCATGGATAATTTCCAGAAGGTTCTGGGGGACAAATACCTGTTGATCGGCTTTAAAAATACGGGAATCATACTCGTTTTCAGTATTTTTTTCAACGTATTGTTCGGCACGATTACGGCGTTTATTCTTGAACGGTTTCAATTCCGGTTCAAAAATCTGATCATGAGCCTGTTTTTCCTGGGGATGCTGATTCCAAGCTTCGTCACGGAGATCGCCCGTTTTAAAATTATCAACGGGCTGGGGCTGTATAACACGCTGGGAGCGCCGATCGTTATCTATGTAGCCTCAGACTTAATGCAGCTTTATATTTACCGCCAGTTTATCTCCACGCTTCCCGTATCCCTGGATGAGAGCGCACTGCTGGATGGCTGTTCGTATTTCGGCCTGTTTACGAGAATTATCTTCCCGCTGCTGGCTCCGGCCACAGCCACGGTCGTGATCATCAAGGCGATCACTATCATTAACGATATGTACATTCCATACCTTTATATGCCGAAGAACAAGCTGCGGACGCTGACCACGTTTCTGATGAATTACGCCAACGCACAGCAGGGATCCTGGCAGAATCTGGCGGCAGGAATCATCATCATTATGCTGCCGACGATTGTGATCTATCTGTTCTTCCAGAAATACATTCTGGCGGGAATTGCTGCCGGTGCTGTCAAAGAGTAAGAAAGTGCAGAAAATCGTAAAAAAAGAGATGGATTCTTTTGCCGGGCGGCTCTATAATAGACGTGAAAAAGGAGGATATTTTTATGGATCAGTATCATGCCGATTTAACCTGGCTTGAAAATCCGGAGGTGTTTGCAGTGAACCGTCTGGAGGCACACTCCGACCACCGGTTCTATGAGAGCAGGGAGGAGGCGGACGGCGGCATCATGAAGCTGCGTCAGTCCTTAAACGGAACGTGGAAATTTTCCTATGCCCCGAAGCCGGAGCAGAGGAAAAAGGATTTTTATCTGCCTGAGAGAAGTCTCGGTGATTTTGGAGAAATTACGGTCCCCGGCCATATAGAGCTGCAGGGATATGGTAAATGTCAGTATATTAACACGATGTATCCGTGGGAAGGTCATTCGGAGCTTAGACCGCCCCACGTGGACTGGAATGATAATCCTGTCGGAAGCTATGTGAAGGAGTTTGAGACGGACGCGGCCCTGAAGAACAAGAGGCTGTTTCTGTCCTTTCAGGGGGTGGAGAGCGCCTTTTACGTATGGGTAAACGGCCGGTTCGCCGGCTATTCCGAGGATTCCTTTACTCCCTCCGAATTTGAAATCACGGATTTCGTAAAGGATGGGGTCAACCGTCTGGCAGTGGAGGTCTATAAGAGAAGCAGCGCCAGCTGGATCGAGGATCAGGATTTCTTCCGGTTCTCCGGTATTTTCCGGGATGTGTATCTTTACGCGGTGCCGGAATGCCATGTGCGGGACATCTTTGTCCGCCCAGGCGTCCAGGAAGACTTAAGGACCGGAGAACTCACCGTGGACCTGACGCTGGAAGGTAACAGGAAGGGCAGTGTATCGGCCCTGCTGACCGACCGGGAAGGGAATACTGCCGCTGTTTGGGAGCGTGTGCCTGCCGAGGAAAATACATTTTTTGCGGGCAGGGTGCCGGAGGTTCATCTGTGGAGTGGGGAAGACGCCTATCTCTATACGCTGACCGTAATTCTGTACGATGAAAAGGGAGGGATCGTGGAGATCGTTCCCCAGAAACTCGGTTTCCGCCGCTTCGAGATGAAAGACCGCCTCATGTGTTTAAACGGGAAACGAATCGTGTTCCGCGGAATTAACCGTCATGAGTTCGATGTGCAAAGAGGACGCGCCGTCACGGAAGAAGACATGATCTGGGATATCCGCTTCATGAAGCGCCATAACATCAATGCGGTCCGTACCTGCCACTATCCCAATCAGTCGAGATGGTATGAGCTCTGCGATGAGTACGGGATCTATCTGATCGACGAGGCGAATTTAGAGAGTCACGGCTCCTGGCAGAAGATGGGGGCCTGCGAACCTTCCTGGAACGTGCCGGGAAGCCTTCCGGAGTGGAAGGAGTGCGTGGTGGACCGCGCAAAGTCCATGCTGGAGCGGGATAAGAATCATGCGTCCGTACTGATCTGGTCCTGTGGAAATGAGTCGTACGCGGGCGAAGATATCCTCGCCATGTCGAAGTATTTCAAGGAGCGGGATCCGTCCAGACTGGTTCATTATGAGGGCGTCTTCTGGAACCGCGAATTCAATGAGACCAGCGATATGGAGAGCCGGATGTATGCAAGGCCCGCGGAGGTGGAGGAGTATTTAAACCAGGAACCGGAGAAGCCGTTTATCCTGTGTGAGTATATGCACGCCATGGGCAATTCCCTGGGCGGTATGGAAAAATACACCTCGCTGGAGGACCGGTATCCCATGTATCAGGGCGGCTTCATCTGGGATTATGTGGATCAGGCTCTGATGAAGGCCGACGAGGACGGCATCCTGCATATGGCCTACGGCGGGGACTTTGACGACCGGCCGACCGATTACAATTTCTGCGGCAATGGAATCGTCTACGCGGACAGAACCATTTCGCCGAAGGCGCAGGAAGTGAAGTACCTCTATCAGGATCTGAGGCTGATTCCGGATGCCTGCGGTGTGGAGATCGAAAACAGGAGACTGTTTACCGACACTTCCGACTTGGAATTCATCTGGCTGGCTTTAAGGAATGGAGAACCCGTACATACGGAGAGATTCTGTGCCCGGGTAAATCCGGGAGAGCGGAAGTATGTGAGCGTGCCGGCTCCTGCATTTACAGAGCCGGGAGAGTATGTGTATCAGGTGTCCGCAGTGAAAAAGAGAGCGGAGCTGTGGGCTGACGCCGGGTATGAGACCGCTTTCGGGGAAAGCTGCCGGGAGATTGGCGCTGGCGGTGCTGGTGAGGACCGTGTTGGTGAGACTCGTGTTGGTAAGAACTTCGTTGAAGAGTATCACACTGATAACGACCGCCTTCCGTTTACTGTTATTCACGGTGATGTAAATATTGGCGTGAAGGGAAATGGCTTCCACATAATATTCTCGAAGCAGGAGGGCGGCATTGTATCCCTCGTCTATGACGGCCGGGAGTGGATTGGGAAGATTCCCATGCCTGTGTACTGGAGAGCGACTACGGATAACGACAGAGGCAATAAATTCTCCGTATCCAGCGCCGCCTGGTACGGCGCCGGAAGCTTCCCGCTTTACGACAGCAAAACCTGCGTGGTGGAAGAAGGGGAAGACAGCGTTCGTGTCGCCTATACCTACCGCCTGCCAACGGTTCCTGAGAGTGTGACGGAGGTCGTTTACGAGGTGGACAGAGAAGGCCGGATTAAAACCACGGCTCACTACTTCGGACGCGAAGGACTGCCGGAGCTGCCGCTGTTCGGCATGAGATTCCGCATCAGCGGAACGGGCGGTGATTTTGAGTGGTACGGCCGGGGACCCGGGGAGAATTACAGTGACAGAAACGCAGGCGCACGCCTCGGAATCTTTAAGGATACGGCGGCGGACAGCGTATCGCGCTATCTCGTTCCGCAGGAATGCGGAAACCGCACCGGAATCAGATGGATGAAGGTGACGGACGGAGCGGGACACAGCATTCGGTTTACCGCGCAGGGTCGTCCCTTTGAGGGATCGGTTCTTCCCTATACGGCGGAGGAACTGGAGCATGCCGCTCACGTGGAGGAACTGCCGCAGCCGCGGTATACGGTCGTAACAATACTGGCGGCCATGCGGGGCGTCGGCGGAGATGACAGCTGGGGCGCGCCGGTTTATCCGGAATACTGCGTAAGCGGTGAACACGACATTACTTTCAGCTTTGTAATTGGGAGAGATTAGAATTGAGAGAGATTAGATAGCAGTGACAGACGGCCGGCCGCGGGGAACGCGCCGGCCGTCTGATATGATGAAGCCTGTCGAAAACGGGCTGCAGTTCAGGGGCTGACAGGGCTGCGAACTGTAAGAAAAATATAGGGGCGCAGGAGCCGGTTGTCATTGACAGAGCCGGAGTTCCGGTTTATAATAATATCATTCTGAAGTTCTGATTCTGTTCTGCCGGTTCGGCAATCTGTTTCCAGTATTGTAATTTTCACGCTTAAAACGTATAATAAAAGATGGAATCATACGGTTGCGCGTTTTCCCGCATTCCTTATGGCGGAGGGCTGCGCGTATTTTCCATGAAATGCCGGGCATTTTTAAATTCCCTTACAAATCCTTTAATCCATGAAATTCTCATGATTACAGGAAATTTAAGAAAGAGAAGGGCAATGCACGATGAAAAAAGAGAGAGAAACAAAAGAGTATCTGGAGTTTGTGGAGCAGTTTCAGGCGTTTCTGATTCTGATGACAGAGGAGTGGGGCGCGAAGGTTACGCTGCAAAAAGACGGTGAAGAAGAACCGGAGGAGTTACTGGTGGTGGAGTTGAGAGGGGACGGTCCCGGGATCCATATCCAGCGGTTCCATATGGCGGAGATCTACCAGGATTTCCGGCTGGGAAAAACTATGGAGGAGCTGCTGGCAGAGGCTTCTGACTGTCTGGAACGTTGCAGAGAGATTGAGAAGAACAGTCCGCTGGGGCATATGGAGGACTATGAGTCCATTCGGGAATATCTGGTTATCCGCCCTTTGAACTATGAGAAGAATGCAGAGAAGCTGAAAGAAGGCGTTTGCGAGGTGACGGGAGATATTGCGCTGACACTCTATGTGAGCATTGGGAATTTCAGCGGACTGTACACGAGCTCCATGGTGCCGAAGGTGATATTTGACGGATGGAACAGGAGCCGGGAACAGGTGATGAAGGATGCCATGGAGAATACATACAGGCTGTTTCCGCCGCGTCTCTTTAACTGGCTGGACGTTGAACGGTTTGAGGATGAGGACTACGGTATTTTTATGGAACGGGACAGCTGCGTCCGGCTGGATGGCGGCGCCTGCGCTACGTTCGTTACGACTAAGAGCCAGATCAACGGAGCGGTGGCCATCTTTCTGCCTGGCGTGGCGAAGCGTCTGGGAGAAATGATGGGGAACGATTTGTATATCGCGTTTACCAGCATGCACGAGGCGGCGATCCATAACTGTGAAAAGGTGTATCCGGAGACGATACGGGAGAGTTTAAAGGATCTCAACAGGGAGATGCCGTCGGATGACGACTTTTTGTCTGAGAAGGTTTACTATTACAACCGCGGGAAAGACAGGATCGAAGTTGTACTGGAATATTAAGAGCTGATCACAAAAAACAGAAAGTGCTTGACAGAACAGAAAAGTGGCAGTATTCTAGTATCTAGATTACCGATTAAAGGAAAAGGAGGCAGAAATATGAAATCTCGTACAATTAGCAGTGGAATTATAAATAATAACAATCAGTCAGTCTGCCTCAGGAAAGAATTCGGTCTCTGATCAGCCATTATTACGTATGGAAGTCAGTTTGCTATCTGAATTTGAGTAACTATGCCGCAGTCTGAACTGGACTGCGGTTATTTTTATGGTGGAAAGCCGTCAAAAGCCGCAATATGCTGTTTTTGACGGCTTTTTCCTGTTTTTCGCGGTAATTCGCAGACCGGTCAGTTTTTTAATACGTTCCCGGACTGCGATTGACTTGATATGGCACAGTATAAACAAAGGGGGAGCAACATGAGGAATTTAGGGAAGTATGTAAAGAAGTACGGGATCCTGTATGTGGTGGCCATAGCGGCCATGGTAGTGAGCATTCTGCTGGATGCGGCGTCGCCTCAGATTACGAGACATATCATTGACGATGTCATTGTCGGCGGCAAGATGGAGATGCTCATGCGCCTGCTGCTGGGGCTTCTGGGAATCGGCCTTGGAAGAGCCATTTTCCAGTACATGAAGGAATTTATCTTTGATTATTCGGCGTCGGGGATCGGGAGCAGCTTGAGAAAGGATCTTTTCGACCATATCCAGACGCTGTCCATGGGATATTTCGACAGCCATAACACCGGTGAGCTGATGGCGCGTGTCAAGGACGATGTGGACCGAATCTGGAATGCCATGGGGTTTGTCGGAATGCTGATCATCGAATGTACCATTCACACAGTGATTATCATGACCTGCATGTTCCGCTTAAGCCCGGTGCTGACGGTGATTCCGCTGCTCGTTATGCCGGTAATCGCCTGGTACGGCTTAAAGATGGAGAATGGTCTCGGCCAGGTCTACGACAAGATCAGTGAGCAGACCGCGGAGCTCAACACCGTGGCCCAGGAGAATTTAGCGGGCGTGCGGACCGTGAAGGCGTTTGCGAGAGAAGATTATGAGATTGACCGGTTTAAACGCCACAACAAGCGGTATTACGATTTAAATATGGAGCAGGCAAAGCTGATCGTAAAGTATCAGCCCAATGTCTCCTTTCTTTCCAAGGTGATGCTGATGGCGATCATCGTAGTCGGCGGCATCATGGTAATTCAGAAACGGATCACCATCGGAGAACTGGGCGCATTTTCGGAGTACGCCAACAATATTATCTGGCCGATGGAGATGGTTGGCTGGCTCAGCAATGATTTTGCTGCGGCCATGGCTTCCAATAAGAAGATCAAACGGATTATGGCCCAGAAGCCGGACATCAAGGAACCGGAGGCGCCTGTGGTTCCTGAAAAGATCGAGGGAGAGCTTCAGTTCAAGCATGTGGATTTTGATTTATACGGTTCGAGGATTCTGACAGACATCGATTTTACCCTGCCGAAGGGAAAAACGCTGGGAATCATGGGGGTGACCGGTTCCGGAAAGACCTCCATCGTCAATTTAACCCAGAGATTTTACGACGTGACAAACGGGGAAGTTCTGCTGGACGGCATCGATATCCGGAAGCTGCCGCTGACCCTTTTAAGGAGCCAGACCACGGTGGTTATGCAGGATGTATTCCTGTTCTCCGACACGATCACGGACAATATTAAGACTGGAAACCGGGATGCAACCGAGTGGGAGAGCGTGGAGGAAGCGTCCATCTGCGCGGAGGCCCATGATTTCATTATGAATCTGGGAGAAAAGTACGATACCGTGATTGGAGAGCGGGGCGTCGGACTTTCCGGCGGCCAGAAACAGAGAATCAGTATTGCCAGGGCGATCGCAAAGAGAACGCCGCTTCTGATCCTCGATGACTCCACGTCGGCACTCGATATGGAGACAGAGAAGGAGATTGAGCGCCGCTTAAAGACGCAGAAGGACAGTTCCAAGATCATCATCGCCCACCGGATTTCCGCCGTCCGCCATGCGGATGAAATCCTGATTCTGGAGGGCGGAAGAATCATAGAACGCGGCACCCACGAGGAGCTGATGGCGAAAAAGGGGCAGTATTACAGGACTTATCAGGTACAGTATGGAGAGGAGGGGCAGTCATGTCAGTAAATACAAGCAGAATCGACGAAGAACAGAAGGAAGTACTGAAAAAGGATACGCTCATCCGGTTGTTTAAGTACCTTCTGGTCTATAAAAAGCAAATATCGGCAGTGCTTCTCATTATGGCCGGAACCATTGCCATCAGCATGGCGACGCCCATTATGATAGAGTATGCCATCAACGTCTGTGTGGCGTCCGGAGATGTGAAGGGACTTCTGGAGTTGGGGGCTCTGGCCGTGGTCATGTTTCTCTTTTTCCTGGCGGGGACCAAGATTCGTATGTACATCATGTCGGACGTGTCAAACCAGGTCCTTCTAAATATCAGAGATGAGCTGTACCGCCATATTCAGACGCTGAGCTTCGGATTTTTCGACAGCCGCCCCACCGGGAAAATACTGGCCAGAATTATCGGCGATGTGAATTCCTTAAAGGATGTGCTGTCAGACAGTGTGACTCAGCTGATTCCGGACCTGATTACTGTAGTCTGCGTCGCGGTCATCATGCTGATTAAGAACTACCGGCTGGCCATGGCGGCCCTGCTGACCCTCCCGATTCTGGTGGTGGGAATGCTGGTCATTGAGACGACGGCCCATAAGCGGTGGCAGATCTACAGAAAAAAGACTTCTAATTTAAATGCCTACGTGCATGAGGATCTTTCCGGTATCCGGGTGATTCAGAGCTTTGCGGCGGAGCGGGAGACGAGAGCCGTGTTTTACGATCTGGTTAAGCAGCATTATCAGGCATTTATCGACGCCGTTGTTGTGGCGGACGGATTCGGCCCGGTGGTGGAGATCACCTGGGGGCTCGGCGGATTTCTGCTGTATTTTATCGGCATCCGCATCATCGGTGTGGGCGAGGTTGGCATCGGTACGTTTCTCGCGTTTTCTACCTATATTGCCATGTTCTGGAGTCCGATCCGGAACCTTGCCAATTTTTATAATAAGCTGACAACCAACATTTCGGCGGCGGAGCGTATTTTCGACATCATCGATACGGAAGCGGGAATCCGTGACTGTGAGGGGGCGGAGGAACTGCCGGATATTGAAGGGACAGTGGATTTTGAACACGTTTCCTTCGCATATGATGATGAGCCGGAACGCATGATCCTTAAGGATGTAAACTTCCATATACGCCAGGGGGAGACCATCGCGCTGGTAGGCCCCACGGGAGCGGGCAAGACGACGATTGTGAATCTGCTCAGCCGTTTTTACGAGGCGACAGACGGGCGGGTACTGATTGACGGCTACGATATTAAGAAGGTGACGCTGAAGAGTCTGAGAAGCCAGATGGGGATCATGACACAGGACAATTCCCTGTTTTCCGGTACCATTAAATATAACATTAAATACGGCCGCCTGGATGCCACGGACGAGGAAATGATCGAAGCCGCCAAGGCAGTGAACGCCCATGACTTCATCATGAAGCTGGAGCACGGGTATGACACCGAAATCAGTGAGAGGGGAGCGCGGCTCTCCATCGGCCAGCGGCAGCTGCTGGCATTTGCCAGAACCATGTTGTCAAAGCCGGGCATCCTGATCCTGGATGAGGCCACCTCCAGCATCGATACTCACACGGAGCTGCTGGTGCAGAAGGGCATCGAGGCGCTCTTAAAAGGGCGTACGTCCTTTGTCATTGCCCATCGCCTTTCTACTATAAGAAAGGCCGACCGGATTTTCGTCATCGATCAGGGGAATATCATGGAGGCCGGAAGCCATGAGGAGCTGATGGAGAAGAGAGGGGCTTATTATCAGCTGTATCAGAGTCAGTTTCTGTAGGCTAGTTTCTGAGATAGTGTTTTTGGCAGGGAGTTACGCCGAAAAAGCAGCGGGCATCGCCGCCCGCTGCTTTTTCGGCTGTGTACCGGCTTCGCTGGTAAAAAACGCAATATGACGGGGAAACTCGTGTAGGGGGAATAGCGCGAAGGGAAAGTGTTGGGAATCTGAGAATGGAATGAAGGAATGAAGACTGAATGTAGATACAGGGGAGGATTTTCATAAAGGGATTGACCCGCGGGGTGAAATGCAATAAAATAGGATGCGAGGTGAATGACATGACAGAAGGAGCATTAGTACTGGAAGGAGGTTCTCTGCGAGGAGTATTTTCGGCCGGAGTGCTGGATGTATTTATGGAACAGGGGATCGAGATGTCCTATGTGAATGGCGTTTCTGCGGGATCCATGTGCGGAATGAGCTATATCAGCAAACAGATCGGAAGAACGATCCGGGTGGATTTAGACTATGTAAATGATAAACGGTTTATGAGCTTTCGCAGTATGGTGAAAAACCGTTCGATCTTTAACTTTGATTTTCTGTTTGGGGAATTGAGCGAGACGCTGATTCCATTTGATTTTGAGGCGTTTGAGGCGTCGAAGCAGCGGTTTGAGGTGGTTGCTACCCGCTGTAAGACAGGAAAACCGGAATATTTCGGAAAAGGGGAGTGCGAGAATTTCATAGAAGCGGTGAAGGCCTCCAGCAGCCTTCCTATTATGTCGCGTATGATCAACGTGGGAGGGAAGAAATATCTGGACGGCGGCTGTTCTATGCCGATCGCCTATCAGAGAGCTATCGATGAGGGCTATGAAAAGGTAATTGTCATACTGACCAGGAATCGGGGCTACAGGAAAAAGCCTGTGGATAAATGGACGAGACGGGCGTATGAACGGTATTTTAAACCGTTGCCCCGGCTTTTGAAAGCTCTGGAGGAGGCGCCGGAACGGTACAACCGGATGCAGGAGGAGATTGATGAACTGGAAAAGGCGGGTAGAATCTACGTGATCCGTCCTGACAAACCGGTGACCGTGTCGAGAACGGAACAGGACAGAAAGAAGCTGGAAGCACTCTACGAAGATGGGCGCCGTCTTGCGACGGAACAGCTTGAGGATATCAAAAAATATCTGGGAATCGAAATAACAGGTTGACGAAAGGAAATGACGGTACACGTTTATGAGCATTTACGATACATTGAATGAAGTACAGAGAGAAGCGGTATTCCATACGGAAGGACCGCTTCTTGTGCTGGCTGGAGCCGGCTCGGGAAAAACCAGGGTGCTGACCCATCGAATCGCCTATCTGATCGAGGAAAAGGGGGTAAATCCGTGGAATATCCTGGCGATTACCTTTACCAATAAAGCGGCCGGAGAGATGAGAGAGCGTGTGGATAAGATCGTGGGATTCGGAGCGGAGAGCATCTGGGTGAGTACGTTTCACTCCTCCTGCGTAAGAATCTTAAGACGCCATATTGAGAGCCTTGGATATACGACGAATTTTACTATTTATGATTCGGATGACCAGAGGACTCTGATGCGGCAGGTGTTAAAGACGCTGGAGATCGATCCGAAGCTTTATAAAGACAGGGCTATGCTGGGCTTTATTTCGACAGCTAAGAATGAACTGGTGACGGCTGCGGAGTTTGAACTGAATGCGGGAGGCGATTTCCGTCAGAAGAAGGTGGCTCAGATTTATAAAGAGTATCAGAGCCAGCTTAAGAAGAATAATGCGCTGGATTTCGATGACCTGATCATGAAGACGGTGGAGCTGTTTCAGAATAATCCGGAGGTCCTGGATTATTACCAGGAGCGTTTTAAATATATCATGGTGGACGAGTATCAGGATACGAATACCGCACAGTTTAAGCTGGTTAGTCTGCTGGCCGGTAAGTACAGAAATCTTTGTGTGGTAGGTGATGACGACCAGTCCATCTACAAGTTCCGGGGAGCCAATATCGGTAATATTTTGAACTTTGAGAAGTCGTATCCGGGGGCTTCGGTGATTAAGCTGGAACAGAATTACCGGTCCAGCCAGAATATCTTAAACGCGGCCAACGAGGTAATCCGCCACAACCGGGGGAGAAAGTCCAAGACGCTGTGGACGGCTAATGAGGAAGGGCCTCTGGTGCAGTATAAGCAGTTTGAGACGGCAGCGGAGGAAGCAGACGCCATTGTGCGCGATATTCAGAACAGCGAATGCGGCTATCAGGACTGCGCGGTTCTTTACCGGACCAATGCCCAGTCCCGTCTGATCGAGGAAAAATGTCTTCAGCGCAATGTGCCGTACCGCATGGTGGGAGGTGTAAACTTCTATCAGCGTAAGGAAATCAAGGACATTCTGGCCTATTTGAAGACGATTGACAACGGAAGGGACGATCTGTCGGCTCTTCGTATAATCAATGTTCCGAAGAGGGGGATCGGCGGCACCAGCGTGGGAAAGGTACAGGCATTTGCATCGGAGCACGATTTCAGTATCTATGACGCATTTTGCCGCGCCCAGGCGGTTCCGGGGCTTGGAAAGGCTGCGGATAAGATTCTCAAATTTACGGCGCTGATCGAGGATTTCAGGGAGAGAATCCGCTATGAGGACTACTCGATCCGGGAGCTGATTGAGGATGTACTGGATGAGTCAGGATACCAGAAAGAGCTGGAAGCGGAAGGCGAGATCGAGTATCAGACCCGTTTAGAGAATATTGAGGAGTTGATCAACAAAGCGGTCAGTTTTGAGCGGGATCACGACGAGGGAACACTCTCCGAATTCCTGGAGGAGGTTGCATTGGTCGCGGATGTGGACCGGATGGATGATTCGGAAAACAGGGTGACGCTGATGACCTTACATAGTGCAAAAGGACTGGAGTTCCCGCGGGTGTATCTAAGCGGTATGGAGGATGGACTGTTCCCGAGCATGATGTCGATCTCCTCGGATGACAAGGAGGAGATCGAGGAAGAGCGGCGTCTCTGCTACGTTGGAATCACCAGAGCGCAGGATTTCCTGATGCTGACGGGAGCTAAACAGCGAATGATCAACGGGGAGACCCGTTACTCCAAGACCAGCCGGTTCGTCGAAGAGATTCCGGCCGATTTGCTGGAATGCGATAAGCTGGAACCGAGGCTTTCCCCGTTCCGGAAATCTTCGGACTTTGACGACAGTGACCTGCCCTGGGGCCAGGGCGGCGGAAATGCCAGAGGCGGCAGCTTCTGGGGCAGTTCCGGAGGCGGCGGTACAGGTAACGGAGGCGGCGCATCCGGCGGCCAGAGACCGACGACCTGGGGCAATAAGGCCGCGGGTGTCAGCAGCTTCGGGCCGGGCAGCAATGCCTATGCGTCCAAGACTGCGTCACCGGTTCAGAAACCGGCGTTTGGCAAGGCATTTACTGTAGAGAAATCAGGCGCTCTTGATTACAAGGAAGGCGACCGTGTCCGCCATGTAAAGTTCGGCGAGGGAAATGTGGTGGAGATCAAGGATGGCGGAAAAGACTACGAGGTAACCGTCTGTTTTGACAAGGCGGGGATCAAGAAGATGTTTGCGTCCTTTGCGAAGCTGAAACCGATCTGATCAGCTTTTCCGGTCAAGAAGGTGATCCATCTGGACCGTTACGGATAAAAACTGAAATAAATAAAAAAAAGCAAAAAAGATAGTAAAAGCATAAAGATGATGGTATAATAAGAACGACAGACAGAAAGATTTCGTTTCTGCCGCATATTTTTTATGGAATAGGCTCTCAGAAAGGACGTGGATGATATGAACAGATTCGATACGATGAGCAAAGAAGCTATGAACAGAGTAGAGGAACTCGTGAATTCAAGCAGACTGAACGAGTTGCTGCACAAGAGAGAAGAAGACGAAAAGAAGAAAAACTGTATTCTATGGATACTTGCCATCATTGGTGCTGTAGCGGCAGTCGCTGGCATTGCGTATGCGGTTTACCGTTTCTTCACACCGGATTATTTAGAGGATTTTGAAGATGATTTCGACGATGATTTCGATGATGATTTCTTCGAAGACGATACACCGGGCGAGGGTTCTGAACAGTAAGAAGGACATTTAGAAAAAAGAAGCGTGCCTCAGCGATTGAGACACGCTTTTTGACGCTGTCAGGGCGGGGGGAGAGGTGAGGTGGGACGAGCACGGCAGGGAATGAAGAGTGGTGGGGAATGTAGAGTGGTGAGGTATGAGGGCAGTGAGAAACGATGTTGGATGATTGGCTCGTTGCTTGCGGGAATAAACGAGAACAGGAGCAGATGACGTGAAAAAAGGCGAGATATATGAAGGTACTATAGAGAAATTCGATTTTCCGGATAAAGGGACACTGGTGACGGAATCCGGAAAGATTACAGTGAAGCACGCACTTCCGGGACAGAAGGTATCCGTGATGATTACGAAGAAGCGGGGCGGACGGCTGGAAGGAAAGATCGTGGAGGTGGTGGAAAAGTCACCTCTGGAGACTGCGGAAAAGCCATGTATCCATTTTGGCGCCTGCGGCGGTTGTATTTACCAGACGATCCCTTACGAAAAGCAGCTGGAGATAAAGGAAAAGCAGGTGAGGAGCCTTCTGGACAGTGTCTGTGATTCTTATGAGTTTGAGGGGATTCTGGGTAGTCCGGAGTCCGGCGGATACCGTAATAAGATGGAGTTCTCATTTGGCGATGAGTTTAAGGACGGTCCGATGGCACTGGGGATGCACCGGCGCGGAAGCTTTTATGATGTGGTGACTACCACAGAGTGTCAGATCGTAAATCCGGATTTTTGTGAGATTTTAAAGGCCTCCAAAGAGTTTTTTGAGAAGCTGGGGCTGGGATTTTATAAAAAGATGCAGCATACGGGTTATTTACGCCATCTTCTGGTGCGCCGCGCGGTTAAGACAGGGGAGATTTTGGTGGATTTAGTGACGACGAGCCAGGAGGATCCGGATTTGAAGCCATTTGCGGAGCTGCTGCTTTCCCTTCCGTTAAGCGGCCGGATCGTTGGTATTCTTCATACGTGGAATGACAGTCTGTCCGATGCGGTGAAGAATGACAGAACCGATATTCTGTATGGACAGGACTATTTCTATGAGGAGCTGCTGGGGTTAAAGTTTAAGATATCTCCGTTTTCCTTCTTCCAGACGAATTCGCTGGGGGCTGAGGTGCTGTACGATAAGGCGAGAAGCTATGTCGGCGATACGAAAGACATGGTCGTATTCGACTTATACAGCGGAACCGGAACCATCGCTCAGATGATTGCGCCGGTCGCCAAAAAGGTGGTCGGAGTGGAGATCGTGGAAGAGGCCGTGGAGGCCGCAAAGGAGAATGCGAGGATGAACGGGCTGGATAACTGCGAGTTTATCGCGGGAGACGTTCTGAAGGTTATCGATGATATCGGGGAAAAACCGGATTTGATTATTCTGGACCCGCCGAGAGACGGAATCCATCCGAAGGCGCTGGGGAAAATCATCGACTATGGGGTGAAGAGAATTGTGTATATTTCTTGTAAGCCTACGAGCCTGGTGAGAGATCTGGTGGTGTTCCAGGAGAGAGGGTATCAGGTGGAGAAGGTATGTGCGGTGGATATGTTTCCGGGGACGGGGAATGTCGAAGTGTGTTGTCGGATGTCACTTGTGGATGAAGAAGAAAAATAGCGAGAAAACCACAAGATGTAGTGGCTTAGGAGCAAAAAATGGCCGAAATTCGGGCAAAATTGAGCTGTGTTTTTAGGACGTAAATATGGCTTTTAATAGATATCGGCCGGATGAGGGGCTGTTTTTGGGGCGTTTGGAAGGGATTTTTAACTGAGTGTGGTTGGGGAGCGGAGAAAATAGAAAGTAATTTATGGAAACAGGATAGATTTTAACTAACTGGTTATTGGGGTGATAACCAGAAAAATAAAAGTTTTTGAAGAAGATCAGGTGAAAATATTTGGCTTGGTCTTTTTTTATTGGTGAATATGATAAAAATAATAATAGATGTATGTTGAAGAGAGTGGATATAAAGGTAATGAAATGGAAGGGGTTAGTGAGTGGTAATCTATTGGTTATCAGGGTGATAACCAGATAATTATAGAGGTGATATTGGGAAGGCGATTGATGAGGTGTAAGCAGTCATTTGGATGACACTTGTGGTATTTGAAGAAATAAGCGAGTGAAACCACAAGATATGGTGGCTTTGAGGCTAAAAATGAGCTAAAATTATGCTCTTTTCGGCTGTGTTTTATGAGGCTGAAAATGGCAAAGTGTGGATGACATACCCCGGTTCGAGGATTTTGAACCGGGGTTTTGCTACGTTTAAAGAGAAAATGTGATAACCAAAAAGTTTTGGAAAGTGGTGATAACCGGCAAAACTTAGTTTATTTATTGACCAGCAGGTGATTTTTTAGAGATTGCCTGCTTTTTTAAAAGGGAAAGAGGAAGGGGGAAGGAAAATAAAATTTTATAGAATTCATAGGTTATCAGAGCGATAACCGTCAAAAATAAATTATGTCAGGAGAGGAAGTTATGATATTAAGGGAAATATTTTTAGAGACAAATGTAAATGGAGAGCTGCTGCTTAACAATCATATTCTTTCACAGATGGGAATCGGAAAGAATGAACAAATTTATATTGCATATTTATGTCCATCGGATACAGAAATTGTAAATAAATTTAGGGAGTTTATTTTGACCAAGGATGGAGTAGAAAAAATACAGCGGGAGATGGAAATGGAAGAGGAGGTGTCGTTAACGATACCTAATGAGTTAATGATTGATGCTGGGATTCCTCTGGAAGCAGATTTGGATGTGATTTGCAAAAAGGGACTGATCGTGATTCAAGCCGCTAAAGCAGACGAGATATTACCCAAAGAAGTATTGGAGGCATGTAATGAAGTAGGAATCGAGCCAGAGCAGTTTAGAATAATGCTGCAGGAAGAAAGCGTGTTAAAAACTGAATAAGCATTACAGGTTTGTTTGGGATAGATAATACTTAAAATTAATTTTAGGGTTATCACTGTGATAACCTGAGTATTTAATTTATTTAAAAGGAGACGGTAAATGAAAAGAGAGATTTATTCTGTAAAATGTCCCAGCCACATACAATTGGGAGATCCAATGTATTTTGAGCAGTTTGAAGGAGAAAAGTTGTCCAGATTAGTAGGCGATTATAAGCTACCAAATGATTTTGAGGCAAGAGTAGTTCTGGAGGAAAATGGGATCGAGGACAGCAAGATGATTGTCTACCTGGCCAGAAAAGGTACCATAGATACTTACATGAAAGGCTATATGTATGAAACACAGGTACAGAAGGGGAAATTGATTGGAGTTGATACTGCGGCATATCTTCTGAATATCGATGGAAGAACCGATGAAATTGATACCGGAGGAGACGGATACTGGGGAGACTGTCAGGAATTTTATCACACTCATAAGGGAAACGAGTACCTTGACGCAGTAGTCATGACGGTTATTATGCCTGAGTTTGAAAATCTTGCAAGTATGAAGGGAAGGATTCAATATTTTTTCAAGGAAGTCTCGCCGCTTTGTGATCAAGTAGAATGCAGCGAACAACAGATGAAATGAAGTAACTAGTTTTCGGTTTTAGATGTTTAATAAATATGGGGAGGTACTATGACATTTTTACAGCGGGAATTGAAAAAAATGACAGATATGAGCCAGCTCTGTAGTATGGTTACATTTGTTGGAGACGTCGGCTACGTAAGAATAAGTGAAGAGATTCGACTTCGGCTGGAATTTCTACGTTCTGTGTTATCCACCTACAGCGGAATATCCATGACGATGATTAACCGGAAAGAAGGTGTTATTGATAAGAATAACTTGGAGTTTCAAGAAGTTTTAGGCATCAAATCAGTCAGTAACCCCTATTTTGAAGATGGAGTATGTCCTCAAATTTGGAAAGATGCGAATAAAATTGACTGGTATGTCTATAAACCGATTGAAAGCGATTATCAGAAAATAGCGGAGATGGTGGATTGCTATATTAGTATGTTTCAGGAGGAAGGACTATCGAGAGGACCACGGATGAACCTTTGATGGCAAGACTTAAACGACATGGTTTGCTAAAGCTGCAGTCAGAAAATATAGTGGCTTTGGACGGAAAAGTCGACGAAATTCGGATGAAAATGAACTGTGTATTTAGGCTGAAAAAATGGATTTTAATAGATAGAAGGCGAATGGGTGGCTGTCTTGGAGGTGTTTGGAAAGAATTTTTTGCTGGTGGAGGTTGCTCAGAGGGGAAAATAGAAAGTACTTAATAGAGATAGGGGAGAGTTTAATTAATTGGTTATCAGGGGGATAACCAGTAAATAGAGTTTTCTAAAGGATAGGTCATTATATTTCAGTAACGGTAACAGTAACAAAGACCGCGGTTGGATTAAAAAACAGACAATTCATTTAGGAAAGGAGTGTCTCATGCAGATACATTTAACTGCTGGTGATTACAAGGGACGAGATGGATACAGCGGTGCCATTTTAAATCTGCCTGCAAACCAATGGGAAATAGAAGATGCGAGAGAGCGAGCTCATATTGAGAAAGGGAAAAGCTATGAAATCCATCGATTTAAGGATTGGCCTGGAGCGGTTACATTCCACTTAATACTAGCGGAAGAAATAAGTTTGGAGGAGATCAACTTTCTATCTTCTATGATCACCCAAATGTCTGAAGAAGAAATATTGATTTTTGACAGCGCATTAAAAATACGAAGGGTAAGTGATAAGGACACAGTGATGACCATGAAAGAACTGATTAATACGGCATATAACCTGGATAAGTTCAAGTTTTACAAAGAAATTCCCGATCATTTTATGCTGGAAGAAGTGTGCTTACAGGGAGATTTACTCGATTACGTGTCACATATACCGGATCAATACATGGGTTTGCAAGAAAAAAAGAAAATCATTGAAGTGTTAAAAGAACATGGGAACGGAATCTTCACAGAAAAGGGCTATCTGTATCGCTTTTCTGATGACTGGAATGAAGGTTATGATGGAGTAAATCTTCCTGGTTATCCAGAAGAATTGTCTATTCTTTCGATGCTGTTAAAAAATACAGATGAAACGAATGAGGATCAAGCAGACGATCAGAAGTCGGTTTGGATCACATTCCCTTCGGAGGCCGATCGTATTGCCACTGCATTATTAACTTTAGGTGTTCAATCATGGAAAGACTGTGTGATTGTTGAAAAGATATGTGCGGTTCCTGCATTGGCAAGCATGATTACAGTAGACACGGATCTATTAATGATAAACGAACTGACAGATGCGGTGAAAAGTCTATGGGACGATGGTGACTTAACTATGTATAAGGCAGCCCTTGAATATGAACAATGTCTGGACTGCGGATTAGCTCTCGACATTGCGTTAAATCTGGCCTGCTATGATTTTGATGGTTATTGTGTTTCACAAACAGAATACATGAAAACAAAATTTTGCGAAGGAGGGATCAATATTTCCGACCCAGCCTTTGATTTTTTTGACTTCGATGGGTATGGGAGGCGGCAGATTGGAAACGAGGGGCTGGGCTATACCGCTTATGGTTCAATCAGGCGAAATGAGCAGCCATTTGTTAGGGCAAGCGCGGAGCCAGATTCCGAAATGAGTATGCAACTGTAAAATTTGAACGGGAAGGCAAGGGAAATTGATTGGAGTTAATACTGCGGCCTATCTTCTGAATATCGATGGAAGAATTGATGAAATTGATACCAGAGGGGACGGGGACTGGGGAGACGGTCAGGAATTTTATCACACCCATAAGGGAAACGAGTACCTTGACGCAGTAGTCATGACGGATATTATGCCTGAGTTTGAAAATCTTGCAAGTATGAAGGGAAGGCTTCAATATTTTTTCAAGGAAGTTTCACCGATTTGTGATCAAGAAGAATGCAGCGAACAACAGATAAAATGAAGCAACAAGTTTTTGGTTTAAGATGTTTGATAAATATGGGGAGGTACTATGACATTTTTACAGCGGGAATTGAAAAAAGTGACAGATATGAGCCAGCTCTGTAGTATGGTTACATTTGTTGGAGATGTCGGCTACGTAAGAATAAGTGAAGAGATTCGGCTTCGGCTGGAATTTCTTCGCTCTGAGCTGTCCATTTATAGTGGAATATCAATGACCATGATTAACCGGAAAGAGGGAGTTATTGATAAGAATAACTTTAGTTTTATAGATGTTTTAGGCATTAAAGCAGTCAAAAATCCCAATTTTAAAGAAGGAATATGCCCTCATATTTGGAAAGATTCGTATAAATTTGACTGGTATGTCTATAAACCAATTGAAAGCGATTACCAGAAAATAGCGGAGATGGTGGATTGTTATATCAGCATGTTTCAGGATGAAGGACTATCAAGAGGACCACAGATGAAGCTTTGAGAGCAAGACTTAAACAGAATGTTTTAATAAGGCGGCAGTCTAAAATATAAAAGAAGTGTATAGCAGATTTCATTGACTACAAATGAGTATTAGAAGAAGGCCGTTGTTTGTAAAAGCAGAAGAAAGGAGCTTCATGGGTCAGGAAAAGCCATGTAATAATCATTATACTAAAGAAAATAGCAGTTCAGATTATAGGAAAGTAATTTTTCGTATTATGTGTATTAAGGGAGATCCTGAGTATATAGATCGGGTGCTGTCTCTCCCGATATCAGTCGATCAAATGGAAGCGATAGCGGATCAAAATGGTAAACCGGCGTTCCTGCAATCAAGGACCTTTAACTTTCAATACGTACCTGAATCTGATGGTATGGATGATTATCTGCCTCCATTTCGGAGTGTAGAGGAGCTAAATCAGATTGCCTGTGCAATGCAGGAAATTTGTCAGAACGGATGTTATCATAAAAAAGAACTTTTTGCATTTTTAGAAGCCGAGATACCAGAAGATACCGATGCGGTATTAAAAATAATAAAAGACTATGAAAATTATCAATTGCTTCCATGGAATTATTATCAAAGACCATATACAGAATATCTGTGGGAGAGAAGCGATGTTTCACGTTCTCATGATAAGCAGAATTTTACGGATTCTGAATATTTGGAAAAAGAGTGGTTAAGGCAGAATGGAATCATAAAGACGGAATTTGGTTATGTCCGCAATCAGAAAAGGCCATTAGTAAGAAACGAGGAAGAATCGACATTCAGCCTTTACAGCCCGATCATCCTTCTTTTATATGAGAATAAGAGAACAGAACCAGTGCCGGTTCTTCTTGCAGGAGAGGAAGAAATTGGCTATCAGACCGTGATACAAGCACGGATAGAGGAAAGTCTGGAGGAATGCGGTCCTCAAGGTCTGGAAGTTTATCTTGCCAATCAGTTATTGAAGCAAAAAGTAAAAGCCATGATGCCGCACACGGAAATTGTTAATCAAAAATTGTATCTGGTTCTCCGCGTTGATTTAAACCAGCCACTGACAGATTCTGAATATCAGCAGTTAGTAAATGAGTGGACTCTTCAGGCAGAGCATGGCTGGGGACTGGAATTTTTTGAACAGGCTATAAACGTGCCGGAAGGAGAACTCTTTGCAGTTTTCTGGGAATCAGATGATGCGCTGCATTTTACCATTGAAACGGAACGTGAATTATTCGGACATGCAGCGCAGAGGGAACTTATGTAATGAACACCTATGCAGAGTAAAATGGCTAAAAGGAGAACGTTATGTTTAAACTTTATTTAAATAAGTCGTTGAATAAAAGCAGTGCAATTGCATTACCCACCACAATGTTTGAAATGGAAAGACGCTATGGAAGTTACGGGAAACGCAGAAGGAGAGTCCTGGAAAATTCTACAGCCTATCCGGATTTCCCGTTACCGGAGATGAAAAAAGTTATACCGGAGGTTGTGCTTACAGGCCAAAGTGTCAATCAACTGAGCTTTCTTGCATGCCGACTGGATGGCCTGACAGAAGAGGAGCTGATAATCTTTAATGCTGCGATAGCGATGAAACAACCGGAGACGCTGACCGATCTGATTAATCTTTCCTGTAACCTGGACAAATTCAGTTATATTGCAGGGCGTTTAGATTCCATACGGAAGGAGTCTTGTACAGATTTATCGAAAAGGCATATAATCACAGAGTCAGGATGTGTATATGAAGATGCAGAGTTAGAAGTAGTCTATGATGGAGAGCAGCTGCCGTATCCAGGATATGCGAAAAACTGTATTTTTTCAATATGGCTTCATACAGACATGTATCCTGATAGGTTCTCTTTATCGTTACCAGCCTCACAGGAAAAACTGGATCATGCCTTAAGAAAATTAAGGATACATTCTTTTGAAGAAGGCCAGGACATGATTATACGATCTGCAATCCCTGGATTGGAAGAACGTCTGCCTTGTGAAAATTCTATTGAAAAACTCAACAGACTTGCTTTTATTCTTCAGAAGCGGGCTTTAGATCAAGATAGGGAAGTTCAAAACTTATTTCTGGCCGCAATAGAAGCAGAGGCGCCCTTTGAATTGGATCAGGTAATAGAAATTGCCGAAAACCTAAAAGAATATCACTTTTCAGAAAAACAGAATTCATTCGATCATATTGGCGATGACAGAAAATATCCGGAACAGAATGGAGGCGTTTCGACAACTTACGGGTTCGTTAGAAGAAACGACCAGGCAATTCAACCGTTATCAAAAAAACGGAATACATTTCGGCTGTTTTCTCCATTAACTGGTCAACTATATCTTAAAACCAGTTTTGGTGATATTGAAAATGAATCCGTCCATCTGGGGGCCGAGGAACTGTATATATATGAAGAAGAGATAACAAGGGCTATCAAGGAAGTAATGCAGATTATGAAGTGTGAACATGGGCTGGCAGATTTCCTTGATAACCTGCTTCTAAAGCAAAAAGTTTATGCTATGATTCCAAGTGTGGAAAAATGGAATGATCGCTTATGGGGAGTTTTAGCGGTGAAAATCAACGGTGAGTTGTCAGAAGGGGAAAGAAACGCATTAACAAGAGAATGGGAAGGACAGTGCAGCGATGGATTCGGAGAAGGTTTTGAACAGAATGAAATTAAAGTTGATGATGGAGTACTGTGTGTCAGCTTTTGGCAGTCGGACCGGCAATTCTTTATTAAGCCAGAATCAGAGATAAAAAACCTATTAAAGGAGCAGGAATTTTTATCAATGAATACGATAGGATAGCGGCAATAGCAGGCACTGGATAAAACCAGTGTTTTTTATTGCATCAATGAGCGTAGGATTCGCTGACGATTTGTATTAAGGCGGATTAGTTATGGTATTAACCAGGTTATCACAGTTGTTTCTATTTGGGTGAATCAGGCATAAATAAATCGATGCCTTGTTCCTATATCTTGCAAGAAAACAAAAGAAGGGAGGAAGAGTTCCGGCCGGAGAAGAGATATCTGACTCTCCAAATACTTGGATTTAGAGAGAAAAGCGATTGAACGGGTGAGGGCGGCGTCAGAGATGTCATTTCGGCTTTATGGGCAGCCCCTGCTTGTTACAGACAGCGGAGGAAAAGACAGTGCGGTGTGCAGGGAACTTGTAAAGCGGTCAGGAATCCCGTTTGAGATTCAGCATAACCATACAACGGCAGATGCACCGCAGACGGTCTATTATGTACGAAAGATATTTAAGGAACTGGAGGAGAAGGGGATTTCCTGCAGTATCAGTTATCCCTATTATAAAAATGAGCGGGTGACCATGTGGTCCCTGATACCAATGAAAAAATTTCCACCAACCAGACTCCAGCGTTATTGCTGCCAGGTATTGAAAGAAGAGTCTGGGCAGAACCGGTTTATTACAACCGGGGTGCGGTGGGCAGAAAGCGTGAAGAGAAAGAATAACCGCGGAGTCTATGAAAACTTCACCAGGGATCCTAAGAAAAAACTGATTTTAAACAATGATAACGATGAGAACCGTTTGTTGTTTGAAAGCTGTACAATTAAGGGAAAGCGGATTTGCAATCCAATTGTGGACTGGCAGGATTCCGATGTCTGGGAGTTTATTGAGTCGGAGCATCTGGAGGTAAATCCGCTGTATTTTGAAGGTTTTTTCAGAGTTGGTTGTCTCGGATGCCCCATGGCAGGAAAGCGAAGGTGGACAGAATTCCGCTTATATCCTGCTTATGAGCGTGCCTATATTCGTGCCTTTGGCAAGATGCTGGAGAGGATCCATGAAGAGGGAATCGAAACAAAATGGAAAAATGAGATGGATGTTTTTGAATGGTGGATGGAAGACGAGACGATAAAAGGACAGGTGGAGCTGTTTGATCTGCCTGACTGGAAGGCAGAAAATCCACCTTAAAAAGCTATATGGTATCGGCAGCCGGAGGGCTGCTTTTTTTGATGGAGGAAATAGCATGACATATTTTATGGCAGGAACACAGCTGGCTGGCGTGGAGCGGCTGATGCGGGAAGGGGGAAACTGCTGCTCTGAAAACCATTTGAGAGACCAGGCTGCGGCCGGTTTCTTTCTGACCAGGATCTCCCGAAAGGCGGCTGATACGTATGAGGAACAGTTAGAACAGCTGAAGGGGCGGATACCGGATAAAGAGTTTGGCTGCCGTATGGATGAAATGATTCGGGCAGTCAATCTGAAACAGGAAATATATCACAATGAGAACCATAAAAGACATTTTGAACTGCTAAAGGAATATCCCGGGCTGGTTCCATTAAGGGAAAAGCCGGCATATGCGGCTGGCTTGTTTCTGCTTTCTGCAGACGAGAAGCTTTGGAAGGCCTCCAGGGATGCAGTAACTCCGAAAGAGATTCATTTTCTGGATATCCATATGGAGGGAGCGGGAATTGATGGGTATGTCCTGTTTCATATGGCCCGGGATTTTTATTATGGGACGGATTTTGTTAAGCTGTCAGATCTTAACGATGAAGAACTGGTGGAGGAGTCAATCTTTCGATTAATTATCCATGCCGGATTGATCCGGGAACTGGGACTTCATAATATTCCGCCCTGTCGTGGGTCTGGTACCAGTGAGGAAAAGACAACTGTCAGAAAGACCGGATCGTGAGGTGAGGAATACATTTGAATAGTATTATCAGTTGGATCGGTGGAAAAAAGGCGCTGCGGGAATTGATTTATGAGAGAATACCTCCATCCTACAGCAGATATGTGGAAGTCTTTGGCGGTGGAGGCTGGGTGCTGTTTGGTAAGCCGCCGGATCAAATGGAAGTCTATAATGATTATAATTCCAATCTGACAAATCTGTTTCGGTGTGTCAGGGACCGGCCGATGGCATTTTTAAAAGAACTCGGTTTTCTGCCGCTGAATGGACGGGAAGAGTTTGACTTTTTAAAGCAGTATTTAAGCAGAGAACCGTTACAGAGTTCATGGCTGAAAGAGGAAACGGAGATTGCCAGGCATTACTTTTCCGATTTGGAATATCAGGAACTGGAACCGTTGTTACGAAAGAATAATACAGTGGATGAAGTAAAAAAGGCGGTGGCTTTCTATAAACTGATCCGTTGCAGCTATGGGAGCGGCTGTACTTCCTATGGCTGTCAGCCATGTGATATCCGCAAAATGCTTGAGCTGGTCTGGTGCGGAAGTTTAAGGCTTAAAAACACAGTAATAGAGAATAAAGATTTTGAGGCGCTGATTCATCAGTATGACCGGACCGATGCCTTTTTTTATTGCGATCCGCCGTATTATCAGACGGAAGGACATTATGAGGTAGAGTTTAGAAAAGAAGATCATTTTCGTTTGAGAGATACGCTGAAGGAGGCACAGGGGAAATGGCTGGTTTCTTATAATGACTGCGGATTTATTCGCGAACTGTATCAGGGCTTTCGGATAGAAACGGTGAAACGGCCCAATAACCTGGCGCAGCGGTATCACAATGGAGATGAGTATGAGGAACTGTTTATTTCGAATTATGATACGACAGAACGGGTAAGAAAAATGCCCCGGCAGATCGGGCTTTTCGACGATGGGAGTTACCGGGGAATGTGGGAGAGTTAAGATCAGAGATAGGATGGAGGAATCATATTTGGACAGGAGTAAGGAGAAAAATCAATCAGATGGTATGCAGTTAATCAGTGATGTGGCCGTAGATGAGTCGCCGTTAAGTATCCCTGAATCATTGCTGGAGGAAACAGGAATTGATAGAGACGCAGATTTGGACGTGGTCTGCCGGAAAGGGAGCATCACAATTACAGAAGCTGATGAGCCGGATATTTTAGTGCCAAAGGCTATCCTAAATCTGTGTGAAGAATTTGGCATTTCGCCGGAAAAAGTGAAAACGATTATGAGAAGGGAGGGGCTGTATGAGAAGAGGTAAGGAGATTTACCGCCTGGTAGACGGAAGAGGCCGTGTCTACCTTCCAAAAGAAGTTCGGGAACTGGCTGGGATTAACTGTGGTGATATTATTAAACTTGCAGCGGACCAGAGAGGAAGAATTGAAATCCAGAAAGCGGTCCTGATTGAGATGGGGGATCAGTCCGGAGACGCAATGGAGGCATACGTAAAAGCTGCGGTAAAACAGATGCCTGGGCCGAAATTGTTGAGTCTTATGGCAGAACTTGCTGAAATGATGCAGACGGAGACTGGAGAAGAAAACGGATATGTGAAATAGTTTTAGGAAATTTACCGTTTGATGGAAAAGGAGGTGACACTGTGGGCGGAATAAAGGTCAAAGACGGGATCATTGAGTATTTTGGAAATCTTGCGGGGTACGTAGAAGGCGATAACGCTGTCGTAGATACGATGTTTGAAAACGAAATGCTGAAAAAATACCTAGCTGAGAGAAAACAGTTGAACACTATTTGGGAACACGGTGTGTATGACCGGCTGATGACAGGGGGACAGATGGGGGAAGGAGAGGCTAAACGGCTCAGAAACTGCCGTATTTATCAAATGAAAGCGGAGTCTCTGCCGGAAAAGAAGTTTCTTGATTATGAGATGTTAAAAAGGGGGTATGGGGAACCGGAACGAACGGATTACCAGCTGGTGTATCAGAGTCAAATGGATACGAATGATTTAGAAAAAATCTATGACCGGTTCGATCAGGATTATAAGGACCTGCCGCCAGGGTTTTGTGGAAGACCTATTTCCATCTCTGATATTATTGAACTTTATGATTCATCTGGAAGCCAGTTTTACTATGTAGACCATTATGGTTTTCAAGAAGTACCGTTTGAAAAAGGACAGACAGAAACCTTTGGGTGTCAGGAACCAGCGGCGATATAACATGAAAATGGAGGACGAGAAGATGCCAGAAGCCAGTATGAGAAGACCAGAACAGAAGATGAAAACAGAGATGACCTTTAAGGCATTTAATACAGCGGGATATCTTGCAATTGCCGATGTAGAAGTAAATGGATTGTTTACGATTCGGAATGTCAAGATCAGGGAGGGCGATTATGGTCTGGATGTCGTTATGCCAAGGATTAAAGAATGGAATCTGGGCCGTTATAAAGATGCCTGTTATTTTAAGACAAGAGAATTGAGAGATGAATTTGGCCGCTCTGTTGTACAGGCGTATGAACAGTACATGGGCCAGGATGAAGAGTTTGAATACGAAGAGTATTATGAGGATGAAACCGACTTAGAAGAAGAGGATGAGGAAGAAGAACCGGTGCCTTCGGACTCTGATTTTTCAGAAGAGGACATGGAATCAGAAGGATTAACTGCCGGGGAGTCGGCGGAAGAAGAGAATCTGTTGATTGGGAGCCAGGAAATGTAGGCAGAAAAATAGAAAGGAGATTCGTCTATGTTTAAGAAAATTGAAACTGCGGCTGTGAAAACCGCAATCCGAATTTACTCGATTATCCAGGATAAAAGTGCAGAAAATTTCATTGATTCTGCATTATTTTCTTAACTACAGCAACACTATATAAATGTATACGATATAGATAGTGGTTAATCCCTTTAAACATAAGGGATTGGCAGGGGAAATGGTTTAGACGGAGACGCTGGTTTATTCCCTGTTTCATGTACACGATATAAACTATAAGGAAAGAGGTAGAACCCTATAAAAGAGAAGATGAATTCCATTAAGATAAAAACAATGAAACTGTATGCAAGGACAAGCGGTATCCTGGCAGACAACAGAGGGGAAGGCTACATTGACACAGCCATTGTCATATTGATATCGGTAGTGCTCGGCGCTTTACTGCTGGCTGGATTATACGCTTTATTCGGAGACGTTGTCCTCCCTGAATTAACAAGGCGTATTCAGGAAATGTTCAATTATGCTGGATAGAGGAAGTAAATGGCATGGATTCATGGTATAGTTAGCCTGTGCCAGAAGCGCGGGAAGGATAAACCATGGAAAAACGATTTCAGGTAAAACGGTTTCTATTTGAAACCACAGCTGGAGATGAGGTCTGCCGCTATATGTTGACAGACCGGCTTCTCCCTTTGCTGGCACCAAATCAGTATATTGAGATGAAGAGCATCAATAAACTTGGTACAGGAAAAAGTTACGCCTACAAGCTGTGCGTATACTTTAACTTTTTGCATGAGAAGCAACACACGAATTATGAGGCGGCAACTAACAAACAGGTTCTTGAGTTTGTGGATCATTTGATTTACGGGGATAAGGAAAATCTAAGAATATTGAGTCCACAGGAAAGTTTCTGTTACAGCACTCTGTCCGGCTATGTAACCGCCATAACAGACTTTTACCGATGGCTTGACCAGACCTATGGCAGTGGGATGGTGTTTTACGAAGGAGAGCGCAGATGCCGGCCACAGTCCTATCTGTATGGACAGATCTACACTTACCAGTATAAATACCTGATTAACCGGATGCTGCCCGATGTAAAAGGAAGCAGAGAATATATTAAATGGTATACAGATAAAGAGAAAGCGCTCCTTTGCAGCGGTTTTCATACGCTGCGGGATGAGGCGGTGTTCCGGCTGACGCTGGAGGGCTTTCGGATTGATGAGGTGCTGAGTATACGGCTTGGTGATTACCGGGAAGTGGAACGGCTGATACAGCCTTCACGCTCCAAGAGGAGACAATCTGCGGTCAGTGGGTATGAGAACAAACTTCGAACTGTTCGGATAGGGGAAGAGACGGCAAAGGCACTGAACGATTATCTTTTTGTGGAACGGCCGTCTGCTGAAAATGAGGGCGGTATCATCAGTGACTGGTTATTCCTTACTTTACGTGGGAAATCGGCGGGACAGCCGCTCACTTATCATAACTATCGCAAAAGCCTTAAAAACTGTGCAGAACGTTGTGGCATTTCAGCAGTAGGTGTCAGAACCCATAGCGGCAGGAGCACGAAGGTGATGGAGGTATTGGAGCATAACGCATTGCATCCGGAGCAGGAAAAATCAGACATTCAAATCAAGGCTCTGTTTGGCTGGTCGCAGATTGATTCCATCCAGCCATATATGAACCACAACAGCGAGATTATGGCTAATGCCGCATACAGACGCCATAGTAAAAAGGATGGTGACAGTAATGATTAAAATAACACAGAGAATCACTGCTTCTGCTGTCTGGGATATCGAGGGAACAGAGGTGCGCCTTCCGTATCGGAAGGTATATCCGGAACCCGTAATGAGGAAGAAAATTGAGGACTACAGGAGTGCTTTGGAAAGCAGGACTTACGAGCAGGACAATACTGGACTTTGCGAGGCGTTTACTGTTTTTGGAGGGATTGCTTTCGTTGCAATCGGACTATCATGCAGAGAAGAGTTCCTGCGATGTTTTTCTTACTACGCAATGCAGTTTGCACGGGAGTGGGCTGATGAAGAAAAGCGCTTGAAATCTAAATACATTGGTTATGAATACGTGTTTGCAAAGATGCTGCAAAATGAAGCGGTAAGAATTCATTATGATTTCCGATATATTTTAGATCAGGCAAATGGAGGGGATTTCTGCCAGATGAACGAAGATGCTTTTGCAGAGTATTGGATACCGGTTATATTGCCGCTCATGAAAAGCGGTTCATCGCTTGCAGAAGTGGCAAAACGGGTAGGGGATGTAAGGGTGTCCCGGTATCTGATGCAGATACCGGCTCAGACGCTTGCCTATTTTAAAAGTATTGCCGGAAGTTATACGAAAAGGCGGGAATTAATCAGCCTTACGAAAATGAATAACTTTATTTTGGGAAATGACAGCCGGACAGAGTTTGCAGGTGCAGAACCGGATTTTTTGAAGCTGCTGAAGCAGATTACCGAGGAAGAAACAGAAATACAGAGGACACGATTTATTAAGGAAAACAGGAAAGAAATGTCGCTGTACAAGGATGTGTGGATTTTATATGAAAGACATGGAACCGGTCTTAAACGGCTGACCGTGGACTTCTGTAAGGTAAATCAGCCATCATTCCGAAAAGAGATCAAGTGTTTCCTGAAGGTAAGGTTTTCAGGCCATATACGTGCCAGTGACAGAAGCTGCCTCTCCATTTTTGATGCGGTGAACCGTATTTGTGAAATGAATGGCTGCATCCGATATTTCTCTGATATAGATCATATAGACGTAAAAAAGCTGCAGTTATCCTTGGAGCAGGAGATGGATCAGTCCAAAATCATGACCATGTTCTCTGCCTGCCGAACTTTGTACCGCTATCTCTGCTCGGACGGGAATGACAGTAAACTTCCCAAACCTCATAGCAATCCGTTCGAGAGCCTGCATTTTGTCAATGCTAAGAAATACCATAAGATTACACCATATATCCCAGACAAGGTAATAGAAGAACTTTCTGACCGGTTGGAGGAGCTGGATGAGACGGACAGGCTGGTATTCCAAATATTCTCCGAAACCGGGATGCGGGCCAAAGAGGTAGCATTTTTAGAGGAAGATTGTCTTGAAACCGCTCGTTATGACGGGGCGGTGAGACTAAAATACATTCCTTACAAGACGCTAAAGGCCAGACGCTGCAACGGAATCGGCGAGTACCATAGAGTTTATATCTCGGCGGAGTTAGCAGAGAAAATCAAAAAGCAGATTACTGCCAGTGAGATACTTCGCAGAGAACATACTCTTCCTTATATTTTTCTGCATCAGAAGAAAGGTTATAAGGCTGCAATGCTGAATGTGGAGTATTTGATTACGAAAATCAACAAGCTGATTCATAAATATGAGATTTGTGATGACAGTGGCGAACTTTGGAACTTTACTAGCAGACAGTGCCGTAAAACGCTTGTGGTGAACATGATTGAGAACGGCGCTACCACCATGGAACTTGTCTATCAGCTTGGGCACTTGAACCAGAGCACAGTCATGCAGTATTACGCGGAAGTTAAATCGGCCAGACTGGCAGAAATGAATACCAGGTTTTTTAAAGAGCAGTTTCAACTATTATTATCCAATGAACAGCTTGCCACGTTCTCGGAAGAAGAGAGGCGGCTCTTATATGTTGATTTTCGTTTGGGAAAGCGCCGTGTGGAATTCGGTTTCTGTACAAGGAAACTGTGCGATGGAGCATGTAAAAGCCGCAGCCGTTCTGTTCACTGTGCCAACTGCCCACATCTGTGCACGGGAATGAAATATCTGCCATTCTGGAAGAAATTGCTGCAGGCTCAGGAAGCGCAGATGCAGGAAATAATAAAGGGTTATCAACGGGTGGAAATTGCAGATTATGAAGAATATATAGAGTACCGGCAGGAAAAACAGTTGCTGGCGGCTTATAGGAATATCGTTGAGACGATAGAGAAAAGCGGAGGTAGCTGATTATGAGTGCGATACCAAAACAGGAGTATATTGAGTATTACAGGAAATGTGAGGAAAAGCGGTACCGGGATCTTTTAGATAGTTTATCTGACAGCATTTCTTTTGACAGTGACAGGTGGATCTGCGAGAAGCGGCTTAAAAATCAGTCCCAGCTTCTGAGCAAGGTTACGATTTATTTTTCAATGGTTCCAGAGCAGCATAAAGAAATGGTGAAATACTTTGCACTGATCCGGCTGGTGGAGGGGAAAGGCGTAGGCACAGTTTGCGGAAACGTGGGAAATATTGGCATCTTTCTTCGGTTTATGGCAGATAGTTCTCTATCAGAAATTCAGGTGACAACTGCTTCCCGGTTTAAAGAATATCTGGATGGAAAAGGCTACAGTGAAAGCAGTAGAAGCAGTATCTGGTCATCCGTGGGTATTTTTCTTAACCGGATGAGTGATTTTGAAAAAACGAAACTGACGAATCCTTTTTACAATAATCCTTATCAGTCAAAGCGGCTTGTAGACCAGAAATATATACCGGAGTATGTAGCGAAGCAACTTGACCACATATTTATGGAAGAGGATATTCCTGTGACAACACGCTGTATTTACTGGCTGTTGCGGTTGATTCCATCAAGGATATCGGAGATTCTTGGGATGAAGATGGAATGTCTCAAGCCTTTTGATGGACATTACTGTCTCTTTATTCCTATGTGGAAACAAAACGGCGGGTATAAAGAGCCGATCATGCGCACTGTTCACATCGAGAATAAGGAAATGGGTGGACACTTGATTGCTCTAATTCAGGAGCAGCAAAAGATGGCAATGTCTTATCAATGTTATCTGCCGGAAGAGAAGAAGGGGGCGTTGTTTGCATACCGGTCACAGATTCTGCAAAATGGCGTCTGGTATTCGGAAAACAGATACAGTGTGGCATCATGGCCGCATTTATCCTATCAGTTAAGAGCGATTTGCAGGAGGTACGATGTACGGGAGGAAAATGGAGCGGAATATGTGGTAACTTCGCATCAGTTCCGCCATAACGGGGTTACAGACCGGCTCAGGGCCGGATTTACCCTGCCGCAGATTGCAGAGATGACGGCGCACCATGGCACGGCAATGCTGTATGCCTCGTATGCACATCTAAACCTGTTCCCGGAGACAATTGTGGAGCCAATGAAGTATCAGATAGAGGCGGAGAATCCATATGTGTTGTTTGGAGGAAGGATTCTGAACATGGATTCCGTTACGGAGTCTAGGCTGCTTAAAAATATCCGTGCCCACAGAGTGCCGGGCGGAGTATGTGCTGATGTCACTCATTGCAGGAGCGGTATTTGGGAATGCGTCAGTTGTAGGGATTTTGTGCCGGAAATGGAACAGTTGGCATATTTCAAAGAGCAGGCGGCTGATTGGGAATCTAAAGCAGAGAAATTCAGGAGTGACAGACAGCTGGCAGATAATTTTGCGGCAATAGCTGCTGGATTTAAAATCGTTGTGGAAAAATTGGAAAGAGGGGACTGGGATGGGAAGGAATAAAGGGCTGCCCAAACAATTAACTGAGAAACAGGAGCTTCTGCGCCAGCAGTCGATCAATAAGGTTTTGAGAGCGATTGAGGAGTTGAAGGCGGAGGGAAGAAGCGTAACGATTACGGCGTTGGTGGAATTCACAGGGCTTTCCCGGTCTGTATTTTCTAAAGGTCATATCAGGGAACTGCTTGTGGATTATGGATATTCCGGGATAAAGACGCAGGAGCGTAAGAAGAGTACAAAGAAAGAGAAATTGGCGGATATTGTAGCTGAAAAGGATAGGAGGATACAGGAATTGCGTGCGCAGAAGGAGGAACTGGAGAGGGAGTGCGAGTTACTGCGAGGGAGGATATTCCTTCTTATGCAGGGTAAAGCAAGAAAATAGTGGCGTAAAAATAGCAGCTTTTATTTCACGGAAATGAAAATATACAAATAAATGCAGAAATAACGAAAATAGATGTTGATTTATTCACAAAATGGCATATAATAAGATTAAGAGCGTAAAAGAGTGTGAGATGAAGGAGAGTGCCATGCTGATACAGTTTAACTTTAAAAATTTTAAATCCTTCCGGGATGAGGTATCCCTGGATTTGTCGGCTACAAAGATAACGGAGCATGAAGATCATGTGGTGGAGATGGCAAATGATAAGTTGCTGAAGGTTGCGGCCATCTATGGTGCAAATGCCAGCGGAAAGTCTAACATTTACGATGCTTTTAAATTCATGAGCTATTATGTGGAGGAATCCTTTAAGTTTGGCGGTGAAAGCGACAGCAGGCAAAAAGCAGATTCTGATTACATCAGGGTAAGCCCGTTTTTGTTTGACAGCAAGAGCAGGAGTGAGGAATCAACCTTTGAAGTGTTCTTTGTTGATAATTCGGAGAATACGGGAAAAATTTATCAGTATGGGTTTGCGCTGCAGAATGACGAAGTGGTGGAGGAATGGTTTTATTCCAAGGCCAAGACAGCGAGAAACCGGTATAAGACTATTTTTTACCGAAAAAAGGGAGAAGAACTGGAAGTAAACGGGCTGCCAAAGAGCAGTATTGAAAATATAAAGGTCGCATTAGAAAAGGAGACTCTGATTGTATCGCTAGGGGCAAAGCTGAAGATATCGAAACTGAAAAGGGTAAGGGACTGGTTTCTGAATAACGAGATTGTGGACTTCGGAAATCCCGCAGAGAACTTTTTCCGTTCTCAGGTACTGCCGAAAGGTTTTACCACCAGTAGGGAAATACAGAGCAATGTAGTAAACTATTTCGCATCATTTGATAATGCCATTTGTGATTTTAAAGTGGAGGAAGTTCAGCGGGAAATTGAAAAAGAGTCCGATCTCAGTTATAAGATTGACGCATTGCATAAGATGGCAGATTGTGATGAATTTGAATCCATTCCGTTGAAAAGTGAATCCAGTGGGACACTGAAAATGTTTGCCTTATATCCATCTTTGAAAGAGGTGCTTGATAACGGCGGAACCCTGTTTGTAGATGAACTGAATGCAAGGCTTCATCCGTTATTGGTCAGAAACATCATATTGACCTTTTTATCACCGGAAATCAACACCAACCATGCGCAGATGATTTTTACCACACATGACATCTGGCAGCTATCCAATGAGCTGTTGCGCCGGGATGAGATATGGCTGGTGGACAAGAATCAGGATGGAGTTTCTGATTTGTATTCCCTTGCTGATTTCAAAGACGAAGATGGAAACAAGGTACGCCGTGATGAAGCGCTGGCAAAGAATTATCTGACGGGCAGCTATGGCGCTATCCCTGCGCTCCGGCCTATGGAAATGTTAAAGGGGAGGAGTACGGATGGCGAATAAGAGTGGAGGAAAGCCCAGTGACCGCAGGGCCGGCAAGAGGAAAGACCGGAACCAGCGGATGGGGCAGAGAGTACCGGAACTGGGATATTACCTGATTGTGACAGACACCGAAGAGACAGAAAAGAATTATTTTGAGGGACTTCGTGACAGCATTCCGGTAGAGTTGAAAGATCGGTTGATTATTAAAGTGGAGAAAGCCAAGACGGTAGAACTGGTAAAAAGAGCTTTGGAGCTTGTCGGAAAGGAATCACAATACCGGATACCATGGATTGTATTTGACCGGGATCAGGTGAAAGGGTTTGATGAGATTATATGGACGGCGGAGAAAAACGGTGTACATGCCGGCTGGTCAAATCCGTGTTTTGAGATATGGATGTATGCGTACTTTGGAGAGATGCCTACAATCAGGGAGTCTTATACCTGTTGTGACCGGTTTGCGGACAAGTTTGAGAAGGTTACCGGGCAGAAGTATTATAAGAACGACAGGGACGTTTATCGCAAGCTGGTACAGTATGGTGATTTTGAGCAGGCGGTTGTATTGGCGGAAAGAAGCTTGAAGAAGTGTGTGGAAGATGGGAAGAAGCTGCCATCGGAGATGTGGCCGGCTTGTATGGTGCAGCGGTTGGCGGCGGAAATATTAAAGAAGACGGGTATATTTTAAAATGATGTTTAATTTGGAATCGCTTAATGACTATGAATTTGAAATATTATGTAAGGACATATTGGAGAAAATATTAGATATTGAATTATATACCTTTGCAAAAGGGAGAGATGGTGGAATTGATATTTGCGATGCTAAAACATACCCTACTATTATAGCCCAGGCAAAGCATTATTATAAAAGTAGTTTTCAACAATTGCTTTCAAGCTTGAAGAAGGAAGTAGACAGAGTTAGTGAAAATGTTAGACTAAAAAAATATTATGTATGTACAAGTCAATCATTGACGCAAAGAAATAAAAATGAAATATTCAGTTTATTCAGTCAATATATGGAAGACAATTCTTTTATTATTGATGCAAGCACAATTAATGACTTTTTGTCAAAGGATGAGAATAGGGAAATTGTTAAAAAACATTATAAATTATGGCTTTGTGCAAGCAATGTTTTATCATTGATTTCAAATCAAAATGTGTTTATTGACTGTGACGAGTTACTGGATGATATTGAAAATAGTATTAAATTTTTTGTTGAAACAAAAGCATATAATGAAGCTTTGAAAAAGTTGATAGAAAATAGAATAATAATTATCACGGGAAACCCAGGGGTAGGAAAAAGCACATTATCAAAAATGCTAATTCTAAAATTTGTAGAGGAAGGATATTCCATTAGATATACAACAGATAATGAGATTGGAAATATAAAAAATACGTTATCTTTAGATCCTGAAAGAAAAGAAATAGTTTTACTTGACGATTTTTTGGGACAGCATTACTTAAAGATAAAAGAAAGTCAACCTAATGAAATAAAATCTTTAATTGCATTTGTAAAGCGAAATATAAATAAAAAATTAATATTGAATAGTCGTATCACTATTCTTAATGAAGCACGGCAACAGTCTATTGTTTTTAATGAGTTGATGGAGCAAAGTGACATATACACATATTTGGTGAATTTAGATGATATGTCTTATGTTGAAAAGGCTAAAATTGTTTATAATCACTTGTTTTTTAATGGTATACCTGATGAGTATTATGAAGAAATAAGAAAAGAAAGAAGGTATTTGAAGATCGTTTACCATAAAAACTATAATCCTCGAATTATCGAATATGTTGCAAAGCAAAGAAATTATGGTATTTTTTCTTCCAATGAGTATTTTCAGTATATAATAGGTAAACTGGATGCACCAGAAGACGTGTGGCAGGATGAATTTCGTAACAGGCTCAATGAAGAAGACCGAATTTTAATGAACATTTTGTACTCATTAACGGATACAACAATTTCAAGAGAAATATTGGAAAAAACTTATAATAATAGAATTAAGGACGAGCGTTTAAACTCATCAATTAATATTTTTAAAAACTCTTGTTCAAGACTTACGGATTCGTTATTAAAAGTCATTGAGGATAAAGGAAATGTCAAGATTGGTACGATAAATCCTTCAGTTAATGATTATTTAAATATTAATTTGCAATCTAATGCTATTGAGCAAAGAAAAACAATAGATTCAGCGTTATATGTAGAACAAATTATAAAAGTTTCAGAGTCAGAGGAATCAAAAGAATATATAAAACAAATGATTCTAAATAAAACGATATTAAACAAAAAGGTACTTAGAAATTCTGTTTTTTACTATTATGTAAACTTATCGTTTAGACTTAAAATTTTCTCGGTAGATATCATAGATATAATGCAAATTTGTTTTGAGAGAATTTACGAAAACATAGCGTATTCTGAAAAAGAAGATTATGGAAATTTACTATTATCTATTATAGAAAGCGACTTTGTTAAATTTTATAATCTAATACCTATATTACAGAATGCAGATAAAATGGCGTTTCTAGTTGAACCTCTAAAATTTGAACAATTAAAAGAGTTATTAGAAGCCTTATTAGAACAAGATATTTTTTCAAATGAAATCATACTTGGAATGGAGGATATGCTTAGCTTAGCAATTAGAACAAAAATTAGTATACAAGTTAAATCAGATGCGGATGATGTCTTAGGGGAAATTGTAGCATCAAAAGTCGAGGAATACGATGATGAAACCATTGAAAATTATAAGTCAGGAGATACATCCGCTTTAGAAGAGGAGGTATGGGATGGTATACAAGATGCAATGCTTGAAAAAGTAAATGAATTATTAGAGGAAACCAAAGAAATTATCACTATCCCAATAGATGAATTTGATTTGGCTTTTACAAAAGGATATTTCGATATAAGCGGGGCTATAAGTGCTCAGATATCAGAAAAGGAATATTACGATTATGAGGAATGGAAACAAGAAAGTGGAAAGTCTGATATTGATATTATAAAAGAAATATTTGAGAGATAAAGTATATGAAATGGGGGAAAACGATGTTACAGTCGAAGTTAGTTAAAATGGAAATTTATAATCTAGGTTGTATTGGAGCAGAAGGATTAACTGTTAAGTTGGATAAAATGTTATGTTTGGTGGGGCCCAATAATACTGGAAAATCTACGGTACTTAGGGCGTATGAGTTAGCAGTTAGCGGTGCTGATATTAAGGAAAATGATAAGTGTAAATTATCATCAGAATTAGATTTACCTACAGTTATTTTACATGTACATATTCCTAAAGGGATGGCGAATATTGATGAAAAGTGGAAAGAGCAGATTGATGATCTTCTAATTGTTAAAAGCAAATGGGTATGGGGAACAGATTGCAAAGCTGTAAGAAGCACATGGAATCCTGAAATACAAGAATATGATACTGATGCAAAAGCTAGTGGATTGGATACGGTATTTTCAAGTAGATTGCCAATTCCTTTTAGAGTGAATGCACTGGATAATCCATTAGAAGAGACAAAACAGTTATTAACATTAATATTGCAGCCATTAGAAGCAAAATACAATGCTATTTTGAAAGATCAAAATTCCGAATTAAGCATGCATTTGGGAAGATTACAAAAATTAATTAAAGAACCTCTTAAGGACGAAATGGAAAACATCTCCAAACTAAATAAAAAAATAAACAATGCTCATAATAAAATATTTCCTAATCTTAAGATAGGTTTAGATTTGGATATTGCAGATATCGTACTAAATCCACTTAAGCAGTTAAAGGAAAAATCCAATATTCTTTTTTCAGAATGGGATAATAGTGTAGAATGGTCTCAACAAGGTACTGGTTCTCAAAGGGCACTCTTTTGGGCATTATTACAAGTGAGATCTGAGTTAAAGACAATTGATGATATAAAGAAAAAAAATTCAGCGGAAGTTATAGCAAAAAAGAAGACCTTAGCAAAGTTACAGAAAGAGTATACTAATGCTAAAAAAGAAGATACAAAGGAAGAAAAGAAAAAAGCAATATTTGTGGTGGAGGAAGAACTTAAAGCTTTAAATAAACCTATCGATGATATGCTACGGGAACAAAATGATAGTGTTATTTTGCCAAGTTATATGCTTCTGATAGATGAACCGGAAATAGGATTGCCTCCTAATGCCATAAGGGCGGCCAGTGAGTATCTGTATTCTCTGGCAGATGATGATATGTGGCAAGTAATGCTTACAACTCACTCACCGCAGTTTGTAAATCCGTTGGAAGATCATACAACTATTGTAAGATTAGGAAGAAACTCTGTATATCCTTCTCCTAAAACATACTGTACAGATACAATTAAATTTGAAGGGGATGAAAAGGAAAGACTTGGAATAATATCTCAATTTGATATGGATATAGCAGAAATGTTTTTTGGTCAGTACCCGATTTTAATTGAGGGAGATACAGAATATACGGCATTTGAATATATTATGCGCCAGAAAAGGGATGAGTATTCTATTGCGGAAAGGCCATTATTGGTAAGGGCGAGAGGAAAGTATACATTTATTCCAATAATTAAAATGCTAAAGCATTTTAAAGTTGACTTTTCTATAGTTCATGACATTGATTTTCCATATAATAAGAATGGACAAATAAGCAGCTCATGGGATGCCAATAGACAAATAATAAATTTAATTAACGATTGCAGAGCAGAAGGTATTACAGTGAATCATAAAGTATCGTTACCTGGTTTTGAAATGCAATATGTTTCTTTGCAAAAGAATGAAGATGGAAGTATTAAACTACCAAGTTCAAAAGATAAGCCGTGGAAAATACTTCAGGCAATGAAAAAACAAGAAGTATTTGATAGAATAGAAAAGTTATTTATAGATTTATTAAAAAATGAAAATTGTATAGTTACCGTAAATCCAGAGAAATATTTTGAAAATATTATTCAAAAGTGGGCAGATGATAATAATATTCAGGATATAAGAATACAGGGAAAGAAGAAATAGAAAAATAAAATAGTTGGATAGAAAACACGATTGAACCTAAAAATTCAGTCGTGTTTTTTATATATGCAAAACAGGAAAGCGAGGAAAATGAAATGACAAAATCAATTTACCAACCAAATTATTGGAACTACCTAACCGGAGATTTTCTCATTCGTGTACATCAAAGGTTCAGAAAAGGGGTCAAAATATTGATCGCAGTCGTGATTGGTGCTTTGCTGCTGGGAGGGCTGTATGCATTATTTGGAGACCAGATCTTACCAACATTGAACAGAAGGGTTACGGAGATGTTTAATTATGCTGGTTAAATACCAATTGAGCTAGGAGGAGTATGGGATAGATTGTGTGATTTTTTCATATGGACAATGATAGAAGATCGAATCACAGCAGCTAAAAATGGCTGTTCCCCAAAAGATAGTTTGGCTTATAATTAGAGAAATTGGATCGGGTGAATGAATCGGTTACATTTCTAAATTCATTTGTGTTATAATGAAATAACCAGCAATTAAACGTGAGATGCAAGCGACAAGGAGGAAATAAAGCTGATGAAATGCCTGATCAAAACACGAATCTTATTTTTTTCTATTACTGCTATACTTTTGGCTGCCAGCCCATTTTCGTCTTATGCGGAAAACAAAGAATTGAGCGAACAGGAATTTGCCAGGATTTGCGAGGAGAATCATGCTGAACAATCCCGCCGCCTGCATCCGCCGTTGAAAGATCCCGCATCCAATCCGTTTAATTATGAATTTCATTACAGGGAAGTGCTGCTGTCATCAGATGGAAAAAGCTTTGCAGATAATCCACATGATATGAAAGGCTATAGAAATCTTGCGGCCGGACAAATCATTATGGATATGGAAGACGGCTATGAAATATCGTATGAGTATCAAATTAGAGGAATGGATGCGGAAGATGCCAAGGAATACGTTGTAGAGGGAGGAAAAATTACTCCGTATTACAGAGCTATTCCATCAAACCCGGTGCCTGACTCGGAGAAACAATATACCTACGTCAGCAATGATCCGAAGGAACTTCCTGTCATACCAGATTTTCCGAAGGATTACGACTGGAAAAAGCATAAAGATACCACGCTGCATGTATCTTCGTATGTTACAGTTCGTTCTTTAAATGACGGGAGCACCTACAATTATTATTCCAGATTGAGTTTTGTTACCAATCTGGATAAAGATGTGCCGGACTGTTATTTTCTTACGCCTACAGACCTTGAGGGATATACGATTCAAAAAGGTGACAGCCTGCGAAAGATTGCTCAGAAGTATTATGGAAACAGTGATGACTGGATTTATATTTTAAAGAGAAATCAGGACTACATTTCTAATGCAGATAGGATTCAGCCAGGTACGTTTATAGTAATTCCAAATGCACAAGTAGTCAGATAAGCTCTTATCTATATTAAAAAATAGAAAATATTTGATGGCGATAGAATCCTTTTTTCAGCCGGAAGAGCCCATGAAATCAGCATTTCCGTTGTGTGCGATACAATCCTGAAACGGGTAAATTGGTGCCCAAGTGAACCAACAGGGTTATGAATAGTAGTATGAAGTAATGAAACGAAATGAGCTGTTTGACATTTCCACGCACAGATATTAGAATGAAAAAAGAGAGTTATGTGTTGCACGCCTTAGGCTTATAAGGCATAGACAGACAAATTAGAAGTTATTGGAGAGGATAATATGACATATGGGGTGGTAGAAAGATTATACGGTTGGTTTTACCACGGTTCTTATAAGTTCGAAATCAAGAGAACTTATAAAGAAAAAAAGGTAAATACGGAAAAAATAAAAAAGGAGTATATTTCTGTTATTCATCGTGCAAAAGACATAGGACATTCACGACTTTTAAGTGCATATTGTATGGCGGCTTATTTTATCGCACTGAACAATACAACAACATTCACGCCAGAGGAGAATTATGAAATCCTAAAAAACGGTCTTTATGCAAATAAACTTTTTCATATTGCTATGGGGAATGTAAACTCCTATCTAAACCCCAAAAAAATGAAAAAGAGAAAGGAATGGGAAATACAATCACATCTCAGAAAATATGAAAATGACTGGATTGTAGATGTTTTGGGAAAAACGGAAGAATTTGAACTGGGATATAATTATTATCAATGTGGAATATGCAAACTCTGTGAAGATGAAAATTGCTTTGAACTCGCCAAATACCTATGTCAATTAGATTTTGTTATGGCTGATATGATGGGGATGGAACTTATACGTACACAAACAATAGCCGAAGGTGCGCAATATTGTGATTTTAGATATTCTAAAGAAAAATTATAGAATAGGAGGCCAAAATGATTTTACATTGCACTAAAAAATCCAGATGGGAAAAAATTAGACACAAAATCACATGGGGAGAGGATTTGATTGAGACTGATGGCTGTATCCATTGTAGCTCTGTTGAATACTTTTGGAGGGTGGCACCTAACTTTAGATATGTAACTGATGATATGGTTTTGCTTTGTATAGATGAAGATAAACTAATATCTGAAGTACGCTATGAAGACAGTGATAATTGTGGTCGTTGTTATCCACATATCTATGGTGTAATCAATAATAGCGCAATCATAAACACGTTACCTTATTTGCGTGACATCAATGGACAGTTTATTAAAAATCCAGAATTGATGTATGTAGAAGACAAATAAATTTCATTCTTAAAATGAGCATAATTCTATGTGAGATAGTAGAGCCAGCCGCCCTTGTCACTGATGAAGTGAACAGACTGCGTCCAGTGCTGACAAGCCGTATATATTTAAATCGATACATGAAAAAGCCTGTATTCAAGCTGATTTGCGGCGATACCTATAAAAACTTATAAGAATTTACAAGAAGTTTTTTATACTCAGCTAAATTTGAAGTAACCATGAAAGGAAGAAATCTATGGCAAAAAATCAGGCATTACCCGGTCAAAAATCAGCCGAAACGCCGCCCATGAAGGTTGATGTAAAAATTGGATCAATTATGCCAAGCGGGGCTATTCGTGCGACCGCCAGTGTAAATTTGAATGACTGTTTTGCAATCAGAGGTATTTGGCTTCTGGAAAGTGAAAAGGGCATGTATATCGGTATGCCAAGCTATAAGGCCAGTAACGGAGAATACAAGGATATCTGATTTCCTGTTACAGCAGAATTCAGGAAACAGCTTCAGGAGGCTGTGATCGAGGCGTATGAGCAGTCACTAATACAAACGCAGAATGCCGGCATACCAGATGGGCCGAAGGACAAAATGCAGATGGCGCCGACAGGGCAGGCTATGTAAAGATAATGGCAGAAGCTGCTAACATGAAGACTGTTCAAACCGTTTTATTTGTGATTCTTATGGCTGGCGCTTCCTGGTGGGATATTCGTAAACGAATTTTTCCGGATCATTACGTGCTCCTGCTGATCCTGGCTGCATTGATTTCTTTCGATCCGTGGAAGCTTACTGGGATTTGGAAGAACGTGTGCTGCTGTGTTTCTGGGGATCTGCTTTCTGCTCCTGTTTCATGGAGCAGGCACAGCAGTAAGGGCAATGCAGAAGAAGGAACCATGTCAGTATTATCCCATGGTTCCTTTTTTATCGGCTGGAAATCTTATTTTATATGTTTGCGGAGGAAGTGGAAGATGATATTATTAAAAAACAGAATGGTATTGGGAATGCTTTGTATTGCCATTTCACTGGTGATCTGTTTTCTGATTGCTCCTATGTTCAATAAAAGTATTTCTCATAAGACGCAGTATGACGCAGACCTCCTTTAATCAGAATCAAAGAGTTAGTAATTATGCACATGTATGTACGTGTATATCTTTAGTAATAATCACATATTACGCAAAGGGAGAAAGTACAGTATACTAAATTAGAATAATAAATAGGTGGTAGCTGGAATGCGATAGCCAACATTTCAGCTGCTATTTTTTTGCGCAAAAAGGAGAAAGATACCATGAATCAAAATTCTAATCAATATCTTGCAGAGGCTCCAATTGGAAAACTGATGATGAAATTTTCAATTCCATGCATTATGTCTTTGCTCGTTTCGTCACTTTACAACATTGTTGACCAGATTTTCATCGGAAGGGGAGTCGGATATCTGGGAAATGGAGCTACTAATGTGGTATTTCCAATCACAGTCATAGCACTTGCCATTTCGCTTATGATTGGCGATGGATGTGCTGCGTTTCTTAGTATATGCCAAGGCAAGAAAGATACTGATAGTACGAGGAACGGAGCGGGGAATGCAGTAACTATTCTTATACTTAGCAGCATTATCATTTTGTTGGTTTTCATGTTTGCACGTGAAGGAATTTTAAGTGTATTTGGGGCAACGGAAAACAATATCAATTATGCCAGAGACTACTTTAATGTCATTGCAATCGGTATTCCATTTTTTATGTTTTCTAATGGATTAAACTCTGTTATTCGGGCAGACGGAAGTCCAAAGTTTGCAATGATATCCACGTTAGTTGGTTGTATCATCAATGTGATCCTTGACCCAATTGCCATATTTGCACTTCACTGGGGAGTAAAAGGCGCTGCAATCGCTACAATCATAGGTCAGGTTGTATCTGCAGGCTTGGCAGTGTATTACCTTTTCCACACAAAAACCTTTAAGCTGAATATTAAGAGTTTTGCTATCAAAGCGGCTTTGTTAAAGCATATCCTGCCGCTTGGGATTAGTAGTTTCCTGACTCAGCTATCGATTGTAATCATTATGGGAGTAATGAACAATGTACTGGTAAAATATGGAGCAATGTCTAAGTACGGTGCAGATATACCAATGACGGTAGTTGGAATTGTAATGAAAGTGTTCCAGATTGTGATTGCCTTTACAATCGGAGTTGCAGCCGGTTCTCAGCCTATTGTCGGATATAACTATGGAGCCGGTCAGCATGGACGGGTAAAAGAAATCTATAAAATAATGATGATTGTTGAAACCTGCATTGGATTTATTGCGACAGTTTGTTTTGAAATCTTTCCCCAGCAGATTCTTGGCCTGTTTGGAAGCGAAAGTGATTTGTATAATGAATTTGGAGTCAAAGCATTTCGTATTTTCCTATGCACTATGGTTCTTTGTTGTGTGATAAAAGCGACAAGCGTATTTTTACAGTCATTAGGAAAACCAGTTATGTCAATGGGATTATCATTACTGCGGGATTTTGTTTTAAGTGTTCCGCTTGTGTTGTTATTGCCGCTTTCACTTGGTGTAGAGGGTCCGCTGTTTTCAGCACCAATTGCAGATATTGTGACATTCCTCGTAATGCTGATTATGATGAAAAATGTCTTGAAGGAACTAAAGAAAACAATAAAAAAGGAAGGTGTATAAGCAGATGGAAAAAATAATTATTACAATCGGAAGACAGTTTGGAGCAGGTGGTCGTGAGCTTGGAAAAAAATTAGCAGAAAAATTAAAAATTCCATATTATGATAAAGAAATCATGGCTGCTATCGCTGAGAAAAGTGGGTTATCTAAAGAATATTTAACACAGAATGATGAAGTGGCAACAAACAGTTTTCTCTATTCACTTGTTATGGGAACCAGAACTTTAAGCGGTCAGAAGACAGTAGAAGAAATTAAAATGGATGCGCAAAGAGAGGTGATGAAAGAACTCGCAGAAAAGGGAAGCTGTATCATAATTGGCAGATTAGCAGATTACACGTTAAGAGAGGAAAATATTTTCAGAATCTTCTTATCAGCAGAAAAAGAAGATCGGATAGAAAGGGTATGCAATAGGGATCACTTATCCGAAGTGGAAGCTCTGAAGAAAATCCATAAGATGGATAAGCTAAGAGCATCTTATTATAGTGAATATGCAGATGCTGAATGGGGTAGAGCAGGTAATTATGATCTGTGCATTAATCTTTCTAAGATAAGTACTGAAAAAGCAATTGATATGATTATAATGAATGTATCTGATTGGAGAAGGGAAACCAGAATTTAGGTACTTCTTCATCAGTCAATTCCCATATCCGCATTGATGACAAGCACCTCCCTGGCTCTTGGAGAAGCATATATGGATGGGAGTTTGGAAATTGAAGGGAATCTGTATCATGCGTTAGATCATTTTCTTGGTCAGATGGGGAAATTTTCTACGGACGAATCCGCTCTGAAGAAGCTGATACACAGCTCTATGACAAAGAAAAACCAGAATGAAGAAGTGCAGAGTCATTATGATATCGGAAACGATTTTTACAGCTTGTGGTTAGACAAAACGATGTGTTATTTATTCTTGTGGATATTTTCGACACGAGGATGATTCTCTTGAGCAGGCTCAAAGGAACAAGGTAGATTACATTTTAGAAAAACTTTATCTAAAAGAAGGAATGACATTACTGGATATCGGCTGTGAATGGGGATTTTTATTAATTGAAGCGGCAAAGAAGTATGGTGTGCACGGAGTTGGAATTACCTTGAGTGAAGAACAGTATAAAGAATGTAAAAATCGTATTAAAGGAGAGCATATTGATCATCTGCTTAAAGTGGAATTGATGGATTACCGGGATCTGCCGGAATATGGTCAGACCCTTTGACCGTGTGGTTAGCGTTGGAATGGTGGAACACGTAGGCAGGGATAACTATCAACTTTTTATGGACTGTGTAAAAAAGGTTATAAAACCAAGTGCATTGTTTTGCTTCACTTTATCAGTGCATTAAAAGAACATCCGGGTGATCCATGGGTAAAAAAATATATTTTTCCGGGCGGTGTGGTTCCAAGCCTGCGGGAGGTACTCTCTTGTGCGGCGGAAAATGATTTTCATACAATGGATACGGAAAACTTGCGGCTACATGATAATCGCACACTGTTGTGCTGGGAAAAGAATTTCAAATAGCATATTGATGAGGCAGAGACTATTTATGATGAGAGGTTTGTTCGTATGTGGGACTTGTATTTGCCTGCCTGTGCAGCTGCATTCCACAATGGAATTATAGATCTGCATCAGGTACTATTTACCAATGGCATTAATAATGAACTACTAATTGTACGTTGGTATTAAAAATTAAAAAAGGAGCGAAAAAAACGCATGGAAAACCTATATATGAAAAATATAAAAACCATCATAAAGAGTGAGTCCTTTTTGTTTACCTTATTTGGATATTGGACTGTATGACACAATGTAAGATTCAATCGTTAATTTTATCGGAGCAGTGGTATGCAGCCTCCTTGGATTGATTTATGTCATGAAAAGGAAGTTTAATAAGTTTACACATCAGTTTGTTCCAGGTGTTGTGGTTATTAAAGAAGACGAAAAGGGAATAAACTATTTAGATAAAACTAAATTTTGAAGTTGACTTTTGAGGCGTTTATCTGATAAAATAATTAAGCCAAGCAGCGAGCAGCGTAGAATCTTTGGCTGATTCTACACTGCTTTTTTGTTGCATATTTGCGGTTTGTCTATGCTTGTGCGTAGTTTTTAGGTAGCTTTTCTCTGATAAAGACTCCAGAAAAATCATATTAAATGGAGGTTATTTAAATGCAATCAAATCAACAAATCAACTATCTGGGGAAAGAGAAGATTCCTAAGCTAATGATGAAATTTTCTATCCCCTGTATCTTATCTCTGCTGGTCAGCGCACTCTACAATATTGTAGACCAGATATTTATTGGCAACAGTGAACTCAGCGCATTAGGCAATGCTGCAACTGGCGTAGTATTTCCGATTTTTATTATTGCACAGGCATTTGCCTGGTGTTTCGGAGATGGATGCGCCGCGTACCTTAGTATTTGTCAGGGAAAGAAGGATACGAAAAACGCTCCTGTTTGTATCGGCAGTGGCATTACAATTACCCTGTTGACGAGTATCATCTTGTTAGCGGTATTTTTTCCGTTCAAAACACAAATTTTAACATTGTTCGGAGCATCGGAAAACAGTATCGGATTGGCAATTGAATATTTTAACATTATTCTTGTGTTTTTCCCAATCTTTATGATGATGAATATGATGAATTCTGTGATTCGAGCAGATGGCAGTCCGGCAAGCTCTATGGCATCTATGCTTACAGGAGCGATTGTGAATATCATCCTTGACCCTGTACTTATTTTCAGACTCCACTGGGGAATGAAAGGTGCTGCGCTTGCAACTGTAATCGGTCAAACGGTATCTTTTGTGATTAGTGCTGTCTGTTTCTTTCATACAAAGACTTTCAAATTGACATGGAAACATTTTATTCCTAAGTTTGGTGTGTTCTCTACGGCACTGAAATTAGGTGTATCTTCTTTCATCACGCAGATGACGATTGTTATTATATCGTTGGTCTGTAATATGATGCTGGCAAAATATGGAGCACTTTCCCGCTATGGCATTGATATTCCCATTGCGATAATCGGTATTGAAAGCAAGGTATTTACTGTTGTGATTAACATAGTTGTTGGAATTATTTTAGGTTGTCAACCGATTATCAGTTATAATTATGGCGCTAAAAATTATAAACGAGTTAAATTAACGTATCAGTATGCTTTATCAGCAACGCTTGTAATCGGGCTTGTGTCTACGTTGTTATTTGAATTCGCACCGAATTTGATTGTCCGTATGTTTGGATCGCCCACAAATATTCCGAATCCGGAGGATTATTGGCAGTTTGCAGAAATGACGTTCCGTATTTTTCTGTCCCTGGTTGTGTTTACCTGTACGATTAAAATGACCTCCATTTTCTTCCAGGCAGTAGGAAAACCAGTTTATGCCGTTATATCATCCGTCATCAGAGATATTATTTGTTTTGTGCCATTGGTACTTATTCTGCCTCGATTCTTTGGGGTTAAGGGCATCCTGTATGCAGCTCCCATAGCAGATTTTATTGCTATGATTGCTGCTGTTTCCATGACAGTATGCTTTATGCGTTCGTTGGGAAAAGAGACACAAATTGATGAACCTGCAAAATCGGTACTGAAAGCTTCTAAAAAGGGTGTCATTATCACGATTGCAAGAGAACATGGCTCTGCCGGAAAGCAAATCGGCAAAGAGGCTGCAGAGAAGTTAAATATTCCGTTTTATCATAAAGAAGTGGCAGCATTAGCAGCTGAAGAAAGTGGTTTGCACAAGGAATTTATTTCGGACATTAATGCCAATTCTCCGGGGCTTCTGCATGAATTATATCTAAGCACAAGTGTTGTTCAGCAGGCAATTATCGCACAGGAACAGATTATACGCAAAATCGCGGACCAAGGCTCTTGTGTGATTGTCGGACGTGCTGCTGATTATGTTTTGCGAGGGTATGACAATGTAATAAGAATTTTCATTTATGCCCCGGAAGAGTATCGTGTTGGCAGGGTTATGGAGGTGTACGGAGATACCAGGGAGGAAGCAATTAAAAATATTCACCGTTCTGATGAAGCAAGAGCAGCCTATTACCACAGCATTTCAGATATGCGCTGGGGCAAAGCATATAATTATGATTTTCTGATTGATAGTTCAATCGGTGTCGAACAGTGTGCAGAGATAATTTGTTGTTTTATAAACAAAAGGATAAAAGGTGAATTTGAGAAATAACGTGGAAAAAGATTAAGTGGACTGCTTGAAAGTGATCTTTATTTTGGGTTCCTCGTAATGGAGGCTTCGGTGACCCACAAGGGTAACCTGGTACCTCCGGAGGTAATCCGAGACGCTTTAGGGTTTCAGAACCATAATTGTGGTAGTGAGGAATTCTTTATGGAAAAAGTATATTTTTATAGCAGGGAGCGTGATCGGATTGAAGTGATCGGATAAAAAACGAAAGAATATAGTGCGTTTATCATAACGTGTTTGGCAAGGGACTATTGGTGGAATCCAGTAGTTCCCCTGCCGTTTTTTTATGCTGCTTTACAATTTACCGCCGAATGGGGATTTGTTTTAGACGTATTGAAAATCAGAGAAAACAAGACTGTCAAGAATCCTCTATGTGGAGCATTACAGCAATTTGCTATGACCTTGTGAAAGCGAGCGAAGATACTGGAAATTGATTTAGCTAATCATCTGCGATGGATTACATGGGCAAAGATTTACGTGGCATGGAATTGGGGGTTGGCTTATATCAACAAAGGAAAGACAAAAGGTATTCCGCCCGATATACCAATCAATATGGAAAGCGTATGGAGTTTTATGATTTCAAACTATCCGTAGTGAAAAAGTGTTTTAATGATGCCCGTTACGAAGATGAACACGTCCTTTCTGGTAAAGAGGAGAAGGTAACTGTCACTGAATGGTTTGAAAAATGGATAAAGCAGACAGTTAAAGAAGTGGACAATGCCGATCCGGAACTGAGGTCAGGTTTACGGTGAACGGAGCATCATGTACGATGGACGGCTACCGAGTTAAAGACAATAAATACCGTTAAGGCCAGGCGGATGCCCGCCTGCTCTTGACATACACTGAAAAGTAAGATATCTATAAGCCAAGAGCGGAAAGCTCATAGAAAGTCCTTCCGCTCTAACATTATCATAGAAGATCTGTTTTTACAGGGATTTCTATACACACTCCTCAATATATTACAGTTTTGTACTTTTATATCAATCCACTAAACAGACCTAAAATATCAATTCTTCCATAACCCCAAATTCTGTTAGGATATTCAATATTGTCATCTCTTGCTGCACCTCTAATAAGTAGTCTATTGATATCCCTACCAGAAATAGTCGTATAGTTTCCCTTTAAGATACTCCACTCCATTATTAAAGATATAATCCCTGCAGTATGAGCCGCCGCAGCTCCCGTACCACTTGCATTGCCATAGGCATATCTTAAATTTGGGCCCATAAGGTTAAATCCAGGAGCTGCAATGTCCGGTTCTGTCCCCCCACTCGATGTGTTGCCTCTACTAGAATTAATTAATATACTATTATTCATTTGATTGTAGGCTGCTACTGTAATTGGATTACGGGCATTTCCAGGGGAGGTAATTGTTGTATAAGGATCTGGTTCAAGAAAAAATGTATCTTCAGTAATAATATTTCCAGATGGTAACCATGCATTAAATTGGGCATCTATATCATCTCTATTAAAAACCTGGATTTTCCAGATACCACTCATCGCATTTGAAAATCTGACTAATATCAATTGTTCCCCAGTCTCTTCTTCTGCTATGATGTTATTAATATAGATTCGAGAATTACTGAAAATAAAATTATGTTCATAGCACTGCCTAAATTGTGGTCGAACAATTGTTGTCTCCTCACCAGTAGGTGATTGAATCTTGATATCAAGTCTTCCTGGGGATTTTTGCCACAATTCTAATGAAAATATTTTATCAGAATCACCTACTCTAAGCTCAAATTGACTAAAAGACTGTTTTCTAGAAACAACTCCACTATAATGCCTGTTTCTATTGCCTTCATTACCGGCAGACACACATATACCTATTCTGGGAATAGTGGATAGGTTATTTAGATATAATGCCAATGCGCTATGACCATCATGATCCCCTTGACTTGAACCTAATCCCACACATATTACAACTGGTCGTTTAAGTTTATCCGCGAGATTCTTAATATAATCGATACCAATAATAATATTTGTTTCTGAATAACAATCAATAGTATCCGAAATACCGAAAATAGCACGATTATAGTGTTTAGCTTGGACTAGTTTAACAACAATAAGTTCTGCTTGAGGAGCAACTCCTTGAAAGTTTTGAGATTCTTCTATACTGCCAGCTGCAATTCCAGCTAACATTGTACCATGCCCAATTTCATCCACACTTGGAACAATTGATAGTGGATTTGCGTCCATTAAGGCGATGTTTATCATTTCTTTATCATATTCCGTTCCGAATGGGACATTAGAACTAACTGCATCATTTATAATGCTCTGATCCCAAATAGATACTATTCTTGATGAACCATCAGGATTCAAAAAAGCCTGGTGTTGATAGTTAATTCCTGTATCTACAAACCCGATTAAAACCCCCTGACCAAAGAGTTCGAAATTCGGGTTACTTTGAATTGCCGACACCCCGGATTTTTCGAGTGCAACGGTAGAACTTAATGTGTAGATTGTTGGAAATATGTGATATGGATAATATCCTAAGGAACACATATCAAACGTTTCAATAGGTGAATGTAAAATTGAATATCTTTCATTAATCCTTGTTACATTGTAATCATGTATAAGATTATCAGCTACCATATTGTCAATTAACAAATCCATATAATTTTCGTCCAACATTTTATGCAAAATATAGACCTCCTCATATAAACAAGTAGTTTTTGTTGAAAATCCAAGGCTTGGGGTATTGAACCTGCTGATATTCATAATCTCCTGAAGCGGCGATGCCCTGGACTCATAATCCTCAAGAAACATCCGGATCTCAATCCTTGCGGCTGTCGTTCCGTCTCTGATTCCGATACTGTGCTCTGCTGTGTCTACCAGGATCTTTGGCCTTTTAAGTCCCACAGCTTTGAGCTTGGCTTCCCGCCAGATCCTGTTTACCCCTTCGACTCCCAATATCACGATGTCTTCCGGGAGAGGGGCGTCTTCAGCACCATCATTCCTCTTTTTGCATTCGGGGTCCGGTAGACATTCTTGTACTCAGGGAAGTAGATGCTGAAGCAGCGACTGATTCTGTTACGTATTCTCGTAAATTCCGACTGCATCTGAAACCGAAGATTTGATGCTGACATCAGATCCGCGTAGACGCCGTCCGGCAGGTAGGGGGACGAGTACCATCCAGCCTTACAGGAAGCTCCTTTCTTTCATAATCTCTCTATAGCTTTTCCACAAGTATGACTATCTTAAAGAAAATGCTGAGGACTGGTGCTACCTCGCTATCACTTTATGGTTTTGGAAAGTGTCAAGTCGTAGTCTCTTTATTCGATTGTTAATCAACTAGATACTGAATGATAGATCCTAAAATAGTATTAATTTTTTCAAAGCGGAGTTGCTATAATTTAAATTGGCATTAATCCATTACATACCAAACTTTTTCCAGGCTTGTTACATTTTTTTCAGAGCTGGATAAACGTGTCTGGTTTCGTATTACCTTCCTAAGCAGTGTTCACGATAGGGATTAATATTTAATGGTTGGACCTTTTATTTTTGGATACACCTTAAATTATCTTATTCAGATACTTTAATTAAATGCATTATATAATGAATTTTCTACAATATTTGGAATGTAGCCATTCCCAGATAATTAATGCTTTCTATTGTCAGAGAGAGTCAATACTTTAAAGACAGTTATACTATTCGTACGGAATGTGAGCGTTATGGAGTCTCTGGTATAAATTACATTTTAATGCATGATAACCCCAATTAAGCACATGACCATACTTATTAATTAATTTAATATTATAATTTCAGAGGAATAATTTTTGTCTAAGGAGAGCAGCAGCTTTTATTGCCACAAAGATAAAGCGATAATAGTAATGTGATAGGAGGTGTCTGTTTTTAGCGTCAATAAAACTTATGCTGCGAAACTCCAATCTTATAGGACCAGTTCATACGAATAAATATATTCCATTCATCTAAGTAATAATAAATAAAAACTTTTCAAGATTTATAAGCTTAAGGAGGCGCATACTCATGCAAAAAAGGAAATACCGCAAAGTCAATAAATTAATGATTTTGCTCTTAGCTATTTTAATGTGCGGTACATTGACTTTGCAAGCATTTGCAACAGAGATTAAATATGATACTGGATCAACAATTGAAAAAAGTTCTACCAACAATTTGGACAATGCAAGTGTGGAAGATGGTAATATATTAACAGAGGAAGTGTTGACAGATGAGGAAGACCATGTGAGTTCGGAAGAAGAAAAGAAGGAGCCTGATCATTCCGGAAAACCAATAGGAACGAATGGGGCGGGAGAAGAACTTGCCAGAGACCAGAAAGAGCAAGTAGAGGAGGAGACAGAATCGGAAAAAATAAGTCAGGGGGAGACAGGACAAGAAGAGACAAGTTTTGCAGAAATATTCCAGGAAGAGCTAGACCTTGATGAGCTGTCAGGAAATTGCCTGGTAGTTTTCGACCCTAATGATGGAAAAACCGGATACGGTGGCTTCTATAAAGTGACCGTCCCACTCAATAGTATAGTATCCAGCCAGCCGAAAGACCCGGCCCGCGATGGATATATCTTTAACGGCTGGTATGCGTATCTCGATGAGAGCGGGGACCCGGTTCACTGGGATTTTGAAAACGATACAGTAACGGAAAATACCACGCTATGGGCAGACTGGGAAAACGGCTGCCTGGTGATCTTCGATCCCGATGATGGAAAAACAGGGTATAACAGTTTTTATAAAGTGACCGTCCCACTCAATAGTATAGTATCCAGCCAGCCGAAAGACCCGGCCCGCGATGGATATATCTTTAACGGCTGGTATGCGTATCTCGATGAGAGCGGGGACCCGGTTCACTGGGATTTTGAAAACGATACAGTAACGGAAAATACCACGCTATGGGCAGACTGGGAAAACGGCTGCCTGGTGGTCTTCGATCCCGACAACGGAAAAACAGGGTATAACAGTTTTTATAAAGTGATGCTTCCACTCAATAGCACAGTGACCAGCCAGCCGAAAGACCCGGTCCGTGATGGATATATTTTTAACGGATGGTATGCGTATCTCGATGAGAGCGGGGACCCGGTTCACTGGGATTTTGAGAACGATACAGTAACAGAGAATATTACACTATGGGCATCTTGGGATATAGATAGCGGATATATTGGAGGTGGAAATAGTGAAGGAAACAACGATGGAAACGGCGGCAGTAACAGTGGTGGAAACGGCGGCAGTATCAGTGGTGGAAACAGTGGCAGTAACGGCGATGGAAACGGTGGCGGTAATGGCGATGGAAACGGTGGCGGTAATGGCAGTGAAAGCAACAATGATACCAGCGATGGTGATATTGAGTTTGTTTTGACAGAGGATGAAGATTCATTTTTAGGTTACCATGCATTGGACAGCTTACCCAAAACTGGTTATAGCAATTTCAATCGTGTCCTTTTATGGGTCATCTGCTGTACATCCGCTTTAGGTATAATTGTACTAACTGCATACAAGCAAAAGTTTAAACTGTTAAAAATAAAATGTCAGTAAATAAAAAGAACTGCTTCATGATTTACGTTTTATTAATTTTAGCTTTTACAATTTCTGGTGCAATATTAGGACAGGAATATATACAATGTGATAAAGAAATAAATAATCTTAAACAATTGCAACAGATAACTCAAAGTACCATAAGCTTAGATGTAACCGCAGCAGATATATATTCCCTTGAGTCAATGGAAGCGCCTACAAAAACCATATTAAAAAATTATGAAGTATTATCCGCACGAAATAAGGATATGATCGGTTGGCTAAAAATAGAGGGTACGAATATTGATTATCCGGTTATGTATACAGGAGACGATTTCTATCTTACTCATGATTTTGATCACGCAATTTCCAAAAGCGGACTTCCATATATTGACAGACGCTGTGCTGTGGAACCGTTCGGAACAAATACGATAATTTATGCTCACAATATGAAAAATGGGACTATGTTTTCTGTACTGCTCAACTTTAAGGAACCGGACTATTATACTAATCATCGTATCATTTGTTTCGATACACTTTATGAAACACAGGAATACGAAATCTTTGCCGCGTTTGAAAGTGAAGTCTATAAAAAGGGAGAAACAATTTTTAAGCATTATAACTTTTTAAATGCAGAGAGCGAAGCGGTCTTTTATGAATACGTTGCAGGAATCCGGAAGATAGCCCTTTATGAAACGGGAGTCAGTCCTAGATTTGGAGATGAATTTATAACGCTTATGACATGCTCTTATCACACAGAAAATGGCCGGTTTGCAGTGGTGGCAAGAAAAATGGTCCCATAGGAAAGGAGGCATTCACTATTTACGAATGCCTCCTTTCCTAGTAATTAGTGCGCACTGATAAACCGAAAAATAATGTTATCGCACAGGGTACATTAGCGATTTTTAGTTTGAAAACGTGGAATATGGATACGGGTCAGGAATGTCCGGTTATCCATATCTGTATCATAAACCACAAAACCACCTATATTCTCTGAAATTTCCTGAACAATTCTCAATCCGAACCCATGGCCATACTTTTCTTGTTTCGTTGTTATAAACATACCATTTTGTATAATAATTTGACCATTAAAAGAATTAATTATTTCCAGAGTAACCCATTGTTGATCAATACAAGTGGTGATTTCGATGAAGCGTTCCGAGATAGGAATTTTCTCACACGCTTCCACCGCATTATTCGTGATATTGGAAAAAATGCGAATCGCATCAACAAGTGCCAATTCTGTGTCCCTTGGCGTAAAAACATTAAAAGAGAAGCGAATTTCTTTTTCTGAGCACATATTTGCCAAATCCTGCAGCATCGCATCAAGCACAACGTTTTCAGAATATTGTTTGTGGATCTTTACTTTTTTTTGCATATCCTCATAAATGTTGTCCAACAGCAGAATTGCCTTTTCGTTGTCATTAGATTTAATTAACGATTTGACGGTCCCCATCATATATTTATAGTCATGCCTGAACGTTCTAAAACTTTCTGTATATTTCTGATACGATTTATAATGCTGTAATTGCCGTTCAAATTGTTCTTCAAGAGCTTTGGTCCTCCACTGATATTCCTGAAGTTCTGTACCTCTTATAGAGTGATAGATTGCAAAAACAAGCATAAAAAGAGTCAATGTGCAGGCACCTAATGCGATTCCCATGTACCAATTGATGTTTGGTGTGTGATCTCGACCTGAATTAATAACAACTAAATTAATGATAGCTGCTATCTCATATGTGATTACTGTTTTAAGCTGACTACCATGTTTCAAAAACTGTCTAATCTTATGATCCGGAAGAATCGTTTTCCGAAGGACTCTGAGAAACAGGAGGGAAGCCGGAAGGGTAAAAAGAGTAATAATATAATAAGCCTTGACATTATATATAAAATTTTGATGGCTGTAGATAAGTGAGATGATTGAGGTAAAAATCCCACGAAAGCAATATGCGATAATAGCACAGGTACAACCACCATAAAAGGATTGACTCCAATTCATTCCGGTGGAAATGCGAAGTCCCAAAATTAAAATGATTATGACGGCAGGGAAATTAAACAAAAGTAAATTCCAGGTATTTAAACAAATATAGGACGCTGCAATAAGGACTAAAGTCAATAATATATACGGAATTCCTTTTCCCTTCACTGGGAATAAAGATTGATAGTACACGATAAACACCAAATAGAACATCAAAACTATTATAATTGCAAAATAAAAAACTATCATCCCCACTCCTTACTGCGGAAGGATTCAGAACCGTAAACTTGAAACCGCGCAATATAATCTGAAAACGCTCTTTTTAAAGTTTGTATATAAGTACCACCCACAGGCACAACCTCCCCGGTCTTTAGCCGTAGGCTCTGATGGCCAAACATTGCAATATAGGGCAAATGCACAAGAAACGAGCGGTGTGAACGAACAAAGTCATTTTTGCGGAGGCGTTGCTCCAAATGCTCTATACTGTCATAAAATTTTGCTATTTTGCCATTGTCATAATGAATAGTAATAAGTCTTTGCCAGATTTCAAAATAGGAGATTTGATCAATTGGTATCACTCCGGTCTCGCCGTCAAATTCAAAGGTAAACAGTTCTTTGGTTCTAATAGAGGCTAATTTTACAGCTTTAAGAAAAACAAGTTCGAATTTTTCATAACTTGTATTGTCTTTTAGCAGATATTGTACTGCATTTACATCAAATGCCTCATATACATAGTCCTCAAAGCTGGTTAAGAAAATGATTTGAGCTTTACAGCCATAGTCACGTAATTTCTGAGCAGTCTCCATTCCATTTGTCTCATTCATAATAATATCCAGATATAGAATATCAATCTGGTCGATAGTATCAGAGTAATGAAAAAGCAAAGACTCTCCGCTTTCAAAACAGGAAATCACGATCTCTAACTGGTTCTTTTTAGCAATTTCAGAAATAAGTTCTGCGTACTCCTTATTGGAATGACGATTATCATCGCATAGGACAATCTTTAACATGTTTTTACGTACACCTCCAGACAAGCTGCCAAGTTTGTATCTTCCAAATGAATTTCTCAAATATTGGTTGATTAGGGGAATGCTTATTTTGATATATATCCATTGATTACCTCCGATTTCCTTATTTGTAAAGTTGATACAATATCATATAATAAAATTCTGGATTATCTATAGTGATGACTCTAATTGACCTTTTTATGTATTAGATTTTTAACATTCCAATCTTTCAGAAGGAATTTTACATTTTTATGGTAATATTTAACCTGTATATCAGCGTTTTTTTTATTATAAAGCAAATAAGGTATCCGTATATATTAACCGCAATATAGAGACTGCTGTTAAAAAGGTCTTGGAATATATCGCAACAATGTTCTGCGCGGAACGTGCCTACGTTTTTCAGTTTTATGGCAAATACTATTCTAATACTGCGGAATGGTGTAAAGAAGGTATCATGCCGGAGATTGATAATCTGCAGAATATTCCCATCGGTGATGATCAGGTATGGCTGGATGAACTGCAGACACACAAAAAACTTGTTATCAATGATGTTGAAGAGCTAAAGGACACTTTTCCCACGGGTTATGATCTGCTCATTCACCAGGGGATACGGAATATTGTATGGGTTCCTTTGATTAAAAATGGGGAGGTATATGGGTCGCTTGGATTAGATAATCAGGATCTGGAGATGGCGGAGGTAGCGGTTCCATTTTTGCAGACTATCCAGTATTTTCTTTCTCTTTCCATGCAGCGAAATGAAAATGAAAATGAAAAGATGCTGTTTGAGTTAAGCCAGATCGACCGGCTGACTTCATTTTACAATAGAAACCGTTTTATACAGGATGTATCTGAATTAAAAGAGAGCAGAGGTTCTGTAGGCGTGGTCTATTTAGATATTAATGGGCTGAAAGAGATTAATGATTCCTTTGGTCATGACGCGGGAGATAAACTGATTAAGGGATGCGCTGGTGTTATGAAAAACAGCACTGCCTCAAAACGCCTCTACCGAATCGGCGGTGATGAGTTTGTAATCATCTATACGGACATTACGGAAGAATTCTTTTAAGTTGCAAAATAGCTGAGAAATCAGTTATGGAGCATCGGCTCCTTTTTTTCCGGGAAGCTTTGCAAATCAGCAGAGATGGCCGATAATCCCGTCTTTATCAGGGGAAAGGATTTGGAACAGGTGTTGAAGGAGGCCGATGGAGAATTAACTGCATATTTGAAGGTGGTGCGGACGCCTGCTATAAAACAACTTCCTTTGTTTTACAGATTTCGGGATATGCTTATTTCACAGGGTGTATATCTCTCGGCAATGCTTGATTATGCGAAAAGCGGTGCGGGCAGCCGCGGGTCGGCTTTGTATACTGATGCAGCCGGAAAGAAACCGGATGTTAGATTACCTGATTTATACAAGTGCGGGATTGATGGAGATGCGCACGTCGGAATTGTGCAGGACCAAGGCTGTTAGAGGAATATGGTATCCCTTTAAAAAAATACAGACCTCAATTTCTGAGCGTCTGTATTTTTTGAGTTATAAAAGTAAATGGTTATGGTGACATACGGATTTGCCGTATTTTTATAAGAATACTATTTCTTTTCCTCTTCAATAATCCGCTTAATGAAATCCACGGACCCATCAATTCCATAGCTGGCACTGTTGATGCAGAGATCATAATTACCGGCGTTGCCCCACTTGCGGCCAGTGTAAAACTGATAGTAATGCATATGAAGGCGGTCGAGATGCTTCAGCAGGCGGCGGGCCTGTTTCACATTTAAGCTGCTGTTAACCTCCATCGTACGCTGCAGACGCTTTTCAAATGGTGCTGTAATGAAAATACTGATATGTGGAATTCCGTTATTTGTCAGAATCACATCGGCACAACGTCCCATGACGATAAAATCTTCTTTCTTAGCCATGTCACACAACAGATCGCTCTGATTGAAAAATACCGCATCCCGTTTCGACAGGCCGTGGTAACGGCTAAATTCCCGAATACGCTGCTTTAATGTCAGTCTTCTGGGCTGTGCGAACGCCATATGCTGTTGTTCCGTCCGTTTTGAGAAACTGTCACGGTCCAGCACACGGTCTTTTTCCGCATCCAGGCGCTTAAGTACCGCACTGAATATTTCGGCGTCATAGTAGTCAATTTTTAATGCATCAGCGAGAGCGAAGCCGATTTCACTTCCACCGCATCCATAGGTTCTTCCAATACAGATAATCAGATGATCACCTTTGGAAAAACGGTTCTTTAGATTCAAAGTATTCAAACCGGCTGTACGCGGATCGAGAATATCACCGCTGGCAAAGCTGGTGGGCAGGCTCATGACTTCTTTGAGAATTTTATTGTACTCCGTCATGACCAGCTTGCGTTCTTCCTTATCCTGGATGGTGCGGGCCATGTTGCCGATCAGAGCCAGCTCACTTCGCACCATATGGCCGTTCGGGCGTGTCATCATGAGCCGGACCATTTCTTCCACACACGCCTCCCGATCCCGGTTAAAGACTCGTCCAAGGGAGGAACCGAGCTGACTGTACACCTCTGCATCAAGATCATAGATGTGCTCCGCCAGTTCACGGAGACTTTCTTCATTATATTCCATTTTATAATTCCCCCTTATAACAGAAATAGCAGAGTATCCAGGATGAATACCGGTACCAGGATGGACAGTGACCAGAGAAGATATCCAAAGAAAGATGGCATGCGGATACCATTCTCATCAGCAATGGATTTGACCATGAAGTTCGGCGCATTTCCAATATAGGTGTTGGCTCCCATGAATACAGCGCCCGCGGATATGGCGATCAGCATTTCAATGGGAACGATCCCCAGCGTGGTTACCATGCCGTTCTGTGCTCCCAGAGCACCCGCTGTTGTCAGGAATACCAGGTAGGTAGGCGTATTATCTAAGAAGCTGGACAGCATACCCGTACTCCAGAACATCTCGAACGGCTGCGTAATGCCTAATTCACCGCCTTTGGCCTTCAAAATCATGAGAGCCGGCTGCATGGTGATAAAAATACCGATAAACAGCACGGCAACTTCTTTGATTGCACCCCAGGTAAAGTGGTTCTGCCTGCGGATTTCGGAGTTGGTGGTACGGAAGGAGAGAAACGCCGCTGCAAGGATGATTACGATCTCAATCAGAGACGGAATCGTCAGTTTTACATTTTTATAAACAGGAATTCCCAGCACATTTCCCGACGCGTCCTGGAACACTGACAGTCCCGGCAGCACACCACTTAGGATAACAGCTGCCACAATCATAATTATGAAAAATAGATTATGAAGTCCTTTGATCCTGACCTGGGTACCGGGTTTTGTGATATCTGGTTTCAGACCTTCTGCAATATCTTTGCGGTATGCCCTGCGATCAATCCAGTAAAAGATAAACAGCAGCAAAACCACATTAAACAGCATCAGTCCAATTAAGTGCAGACTCCAGAAAAAGGGAACTCCCCTCATAAATCCCATCAGCAGCGGCGGGTCGCCGATCGGCGTTAAGCAGCCACCGATATTAGAGATAAGGAAAATAAAAAATATCATAATGTGGCATTTACGTGATCGCCAGGAATTCATTTTAATCACAGGGCGTACCATGAGCATACTGGCTCCGGTGGTTCCAATCCAGCTGGAGAGCAGAGTGCCGATCAGAAGCAGTCCAACGTTGACCCGTGGTGAGCCCGCTAAATCCCCTTCCATAGTAATGTTGCCTGACACACAGAACAGGCCGAAGAGCAGCACAATAAATGTCAGATAATCATCCACTATGCACTCCATCACCGTTTGCACGGCTTCTCCCGTACCATAGGCAACAGCGAACGGTACGATAAAGAGCAGGGACCAGAACACCACGGCCAGCGGCTGATGTTCTTCCCACCATACCGGTTTTACTAACGGGAGGATGGCGATACACAGCAAAAGCCCCGCAAAGGGAATACACAGCCAGAGCGGAACCGCTCCGTGTGAACCCGCCGAGGAGCCATCCGCGGCCAGAACTGGAAGTGCATTCATGACCATCATCATCCCGAGGCTTCCCCAAAATGCAATAAATTTTTTCAAGTTGTTGACCTCCTAAGTATCTTTCATACTTTCTACCATTTTCATTTGTTTTCCCAATCGTTTATTATAGCAACATTGTAATAGAAATGCAAATGATGTTGTAAGAAAATTATAAAACCTGAAATATGGCTGGCGCATAGTAGCCTTGTCATGGTTTCCTCTTAGGTTAAGTCAGATAAAATGGAACGATTTCATACTTGTAGTTTTTGTAAATTGTAATCGTATGCTATAGGTTCCGCTTAAATACGGCAGCGGGCACCGACAACTGACAAATTCTGACAGGCTGCCTGTTGTAGGAACGTGGCAGGTTCCCAGAATCTGTCCGGTAGAATTATCATATAAGAAGACCTCGGCTCCTCCTGAGGGGGTGGAGAAAGAACCTTCAAAGTACGATGCATTCTGTAAAAAAAGATTTTCATATATGGCATAGCTGTTAAAGTCATGAGCAAGCAAAAATTCTTTGTAGTCAATCATATCTGTTAGAAATTCAATATTATGGTACTGAATGAGAGCGAGGGCATTCACATCAGGATTCATACATTTTTCCTGTTCTGGGACCTGAACCTGTACCGTGGATGTTAATACAATATTTTTGCTGGATTGTCCTACTTCAATTGTATAATATCCGGACTGTATAACCATGCGTTTTAAATAAGGATGAAAATAGGACAGGTCATTCAGCGGGATCTGGAGCATAGTCTCCAGTTCCTGCCCAGCTTTAAGATTTACCCGTTTAAATGCTTTCAACTGTTTCAGCGGCTGCCGAAAACCAGAATCAGGTGTCTTGATGTAAATTTGTACGACCTCATCGCCGGAATATACCCCGTCATTTTTCAGAGTTACGTGAATGTTCAAAGCATTCTTTTCCTGGGAAATATGAAGTGTGCGATAGGAAAAGTGAGTATAACTCAGTCCATGGCCGAAAGGATATAGAACATCATCCTCATGATAAAGGTAAGTCATTTTATTCTGAGATATATCGTAGTCCATAATATCAGGCAGGGGAGTAGCATAATGATACCACGTTCCAGGACATCTTCCAGCAGGGTTATATCTTCCCAGAATTACGTCGGAGGCAGCTTTCCCCTGGAAAGGTCCCATGTGGGTGGAATACAATACGGCGTCAACCAGTTTTTCTTCACGATCGATTGCATACGGATAACTGCTGACCAGATATAGCAGAGTCTTAGGATTGGCCTGAGCAGCGGCGGCCAGCATTTTTGACTGTGAGGAAGGAAGCAGTAGGGTACTGCGGTCTTCTTCTTCACGGGCTACTAACATCGGGTGGCTTCCAAGAGCAGCAATAACATGTGACACTTTGGAAGCTAAATTTGATATTCTGTCACAGCCTTTAGATAATACCTCTATTTCAAACAGGCCATTATTATGGGGAACTGGAGAATCGATACAGACGACCCGGTTGTCATCATCAACAGCCAGGGCCTGATTGTTATAAGTAAAAATTCGGGAGTGGGCCCCATAGTTCTGTATTTTAAATTTTTCTTTGACCAGCCAGCCGTAAACACGTTCTGATGAACATGATATCGCGGCACTGATAGGAGATTGCTGGTTCGAGGCTAAGTACTTATGCGTTTTTGCAGACCGCAGAGTGCAGATATTATTATCCCAATCCATAAACTCAAATGCTGCGGATTTGTTAGGCTGTTCAGATGAAGCACTTAAGTTCCCGTTCTTATCAATACATAGATATTTACCATTTTGGACAGAACGGATAGCAATTAGATCAAAGCCTTCATCTGTTAAAACTTTTTCATGGCCGAGAATGTTCTGAAAGCTGTCTGCCAGGGAAATGGTATTTTCTGACTGTCCGCAGTACCAGCAAGCATGAATGTCATTGCTGTTTGGCCCGATAATAGCTACAGTTTTTATGCTTTCCATCTTCCACGGAAGAAAATTTTCATTTTTAAGAAGAATTATGGATTCTTTGGCTGCTTGTTCTGCTAATTGTTTGTGTTCCCAGCAGTTAAGCCTGTCTTCTGGAATTTGGTTATATTCAATATTTTCCGGAGGATCAAATTCTCCAGTTAAAAATCGTGGTAAAAATACAGAGAATATTGCATTATCTAACTGCTGTTCGGTAATTAAGCCATTATCATAGGCTTTTTTTGCGGCTTTAGAGACCATGGCGTCGCTTTCTAACATCAAATCGGCGCCTTTTCCTAAAATACTGCTTAGCGATTCACTGTGTGTTTTAAATATTCTATGTTCAGAAACGTTTTGATTAAAATCTCCTCCATCACTTATTGCAAAAATCAGTCCCCATTGTTCCTTGCATAAATCATGTACTTCCGGATTATTTATACATGGCATTCCATTCACGCTATTATATGCAGTCATTATACCGAGGGCACGTCCTTTTTGAATAATATGTTGAAATGGCTTTAGATAATATTCATGTTTTAAACGCAGCGTAATGTTAGAACTTGCAGTTCTTCGATGTGTTTCACAATTATTTGCATAAAAATGTTTTAGTACAGGTACTGTCTTCCAGAGCAGCGGATAATTACCACTCAAACCATCAACGTAGGAAGCTGCTATCTGAGAAGCCAGACATGGATCTTCTCCGTAACCTTCTTCATTCCTTCCCCATCTGGGATCACGTTCTAAATCCACAGTAGGTCCATAGACAAAAAGAGAGGTATCGGATTTGCCCTGTCGTTGGCATATACGTACTTCATCAGATACCATTTCTCCTAACTGATGCATCAGGTTAATATCAAAAGTGGCAGCAAGACCATAGGGTTGAGGCAGAACTGTACTGAAATTATCTGCCTGACGCATTAGAAGTCCTCTCGCAATTTCGGCTCCTATAAAACACTCCTGGATACCCAGACGTGGAATTGCCGGTAGCGTGGTGGTTAACATGTGGAATTTTTCTTCCAGAGTCAAATAAGAAATAAGATTTATGACGCGGTCCTCTGTTGGCAGCGCTGTGTTTCTAAATGGAAGATCCTGCATATAAAATAACTCCTTTCATAGGGATAAAATAATGTGGAAGCGCTTTTATTTTAGCATAATAAAAAAATATGTCAATATAAAATAAAAATTAGATTTTTGACTTTATTTTTTGAGATTTTATATTATAATAGAATTAGAACAGATAAAAAAGAAAATATATCCGAATAATATGAAAAAAAATTCATAAAAATGTGGAAAGGAAATGATATTATGAAGAAAACAATCAACGATGTAGCAGAAAAAGCAGGAGTTTCTCCTTCTACTGTATCCAGAGTTTTGAACCAGTCGGGCTATGTTAGCAAAAAAACAGTAAAGAAGGTTATGGACGCTGTGAAGGAACTGGGATATTCGCCAAGTGCAATTGCAGTTAGTCTTTCCAAATCTAAGACAAATATAATTGGTTTTGTAGTTCCGGATATATGTGAATCTTTTTTTAGTGAAATTTTTTATCGTGGGGATCAGCTGGCACAAAAGAAAGGATACAGAATGATTTTGTGCAATTCTGATTACAGCGTGGAAAAAGAGGCGGAGGCAATACGAGATCTTCTATCATACAAAGTGTGTGGGGTTATTGTGATACCCGTAACGGGGAAGGGGAAAGGAAATCGTGATTTATTTAATCAGATAAGCCAGTCGGGCACGCCGGTTGTTTGTGTTGACAGAGAACTTCCTGGTGTGGAGTGTGACGGTGTTTATATTGACAATCTATATGCCAGCTATGAGATTGTATCAGATTTACTGGAGCGCGGATACAGAGATATAGCCTTACTGAATTATAAACATGATTATAATCGGGAGTTAAGATACGAAAGTGCAGTAAAAGCTATGAAAGAATATGGTATCGAACCAAAAGAAGGACGTTTTATTTATTTAAATAATAAAAAAGAAGGTGTGGGAGTGATTGCGGAATTGATTCGTGGCAGCAATCCTCCGGAGGCAATACTGTCGTTTTCTCCGGATCTTTTTACTGCAAGTTCATACGCTGTCTTTCTGTGTGGGAAAAGGGTTCCGGAAGATATTATGCTGGCCGGATATGACATGTTGAATGTTTCAAAAGAGTACGGTTATGAAATAAAATGGGCACCAGAGCCTTCGGATATGGGAATGGTTGCGGCACGTATGCTGCTGGAACGTATAGAGCAGGAAGAAGAACTTCCATACCAGCGGGTTATCTTGCAGTCACACATGAAGATTATAGGGGAGGCCAGTGTGCAAGATAAAAGGCATTCTGTAAAATAGCAGGATGTCTTTTTAAAAGGAAATGTGGAAACGCTTTTATAAAAGCAGTAGAAAATAATGGAAAAAAAGTAAAAGTGCATAATAAAATATAAGAAAAATATACAAATCAAATAATAATTATTAGCTATATTGACTTTATAATATAAAAACATTATAATAAAACCGATTCCACAAAAAAGATTAATTCGTAAGGAAAGAAAGGGGTTTTGTAATGAAAAAAGTAGTAACAGTATTAATGACAATGGGAATTTGTTTTATGACACTAGTGGCTTGTGGCGCTAAGACAGAAGTGAGGAATTCCAACAGCGAAATTTCACAAAAGGAAGGAAAACAAACAGAAATTAAATATTATGGATGGTATGATGAACAGGTATATATGAATGATATTATTGAGGCATTTGAAAAGAAAAACCCGGATATTAAAGTAAAAGCAACATATGTAGATAATGCAGGCTATTCCGATAAGATGGTAGCAATGTTGATGGGGGGATCTGATGTAGATGTATTTGGTACAAGCACATTAAAAGAATACATTAAATATCGTGATGCAGGAAATTTGTTGGATATCTCGGATCTGATTGGGGAGAAAAAGATAAATCTTGAACCATATGGTGACAGTTTTCAGATAACGGCAAAGGATAAAAAATATTATGCGCTCCCCTATCGCAATATGTGTTTTTCACTTTATTATAATAAAAAAATATTTGATCAGGAGAAGATTCCGTATCCTGAGAATATCACATGGGAAGAGTATGCAGAGCTTGCCAGGAAGATGACATACCAAAGAGAAGACGGCACGATGTTATGGGGGGGATTTTTAATTGACTGGATCGGTGAACCAATTGGGACAGTACAGAATGGCTCCAGTATCCTTGATCAGGATACAACAGAGCTAAAAAGCTGGTTGGAATTTATGGGACGCTTATATAATGTGGATAAATCACATATGAGCTACGAAGAAATGAAGAGCAGTTCTGTTGATGGTTTGAAATTATTTTTGAATGGAGATGTGGCAATGCTTCCTAATGGAGAATGGACCATAGGAAATGCTGAGAAGGAATTAAAATCGAATCCAGATTTGGCAGATAAATTTGAGCTTGGCATAGCTTATATGCCTGTGCCGGAAGGTGTTGAGGAAGCAGTAACAGTTGGAGGTCCTGCCTGTTTCAGTATGATTAATGTTAAGAGCCAAAAGCAGGAAGCTGCATTTAAATTTGTAAATTTTCTAACTGGGAAAGAAGGGGCAGAGATATTGGTAAAAGCAAAAATGATGCCTTCATATACAGATGACGATATTGTTGAATTATATCAATCGATCATCCAGGTACCAGGCGCAGAGACAATGATGACAGTAAAAAAAAGGTATGAGGCAGAACCAGTATATGAATTCGCTGATGTGGATACTATTTGGCGGGAAGAGAAGGAGTTATATCTTATTGGAGAACAGAGTCTGGAAGAATCAATGAAAAATTTCATAGCCAGAAGAAAAGAAATATTCCACTAAATAATATGGTGGTTCTTAATGAAGTATTGAAACTGGTAAGAGGGGGATTAAAAGATTGAAAAATATCAAAACTTCAGTCAGAAGTATTTCGAAAAAAATAACACTGCATGAAAATCTGGTGGGATGGGGATTTGTAATGCCGGCATTTTGTGGGTTTCTGGTCTTCTTTTTAGCGCCAATCGTTTTAGGAATGTTTTTTAGTTTTACAGATGCTTCGGGGCTTTCGATTCAAACTGCAAGTTTTACTGGCTTATCAAATTATAAAAAAATGTTTTCAGACAAATATATAATAACCTCTCTTAAAAACAATTTTTTATATGCAGCCTTATTTACTCCTCTTACTTTGGTTGCGGCATTGTTTTTTGCAACAATTTTAAATCGGGTGACCTATGGGAGAAAGTTTTTTCGAATGTCATTTTTTTTACCATATATAACTTCAATGGTATCTGTAGCAGTGGTTTGGAAATTGATTTTCAATCCTGTAAATGGTCCTGTTAACACTATGCTGACTTCTATGGGGATTAATAATGTACCAAAGTGGCTATTATCCTCTGACTGGGCTTTGTTCACCATTGTAATTATTTCCGTTTGGAAATATTTTGGATATTATATGCTGATACTTTTAGCGGGGATACAAATGATCCCGGAAGATCTATATGAGGCAGCCAGTATTGATGGAGCAAATGGATTATATAAATATGTGAGGATCACACTTCCAATGTTGTCACCTACTATTTTCTTATGTGTAATTATGCTGATAATTAATTCTTTTCAGGTTTTTGATCTTGTTAATATATTAACTGAAGGAGGACCTGGTATGGCCACAAACGTACTGGTATATCGCATTTATATAGAAGGATTTTCACATGCAAATATAGGTTATGCATCGGCAATCTCATATTTTCTGTTCCTGATTATTCTGGTAATTACCTTAATTCAGTTCTTTGCCCAAAAATATTGGGTGCATTATTAGGGGGGCAGATATGAGTAAAGATATCAGAGTCAGAAATAAAATGATAAGGAACATTTTGTTTTATATAACGGTGTGTCTGCTTGTACTTTTGACAGTCTTTCCTTTTTTGTGGATGGTATCAACCTCTTTAAAATATGATACGCAGGTATTTACAAATCCTATTCAGTGGATTCCCAAGCCGGTTAACTGGAATAATTATATCAGAGTGTGGGAAGAAGTGCCATTTTTGTTATTTTATAGAAATACGGCTGTTGTCTCGGTATTTGGCACAGCACTGCAGGTATTCTGCTGTTCTCTGGCGGCATATGCGTTTTCAAAATTAAGATTTACAGGCAAGAACGTGCTTTTTGGGCTTTTTCTTGCTACGATGATGGTTCCATGGCACACAATTATGCTTCCGCAGTATGTCATCATGGGTAAACTCAAAATGTTGGATAAACTGAGCACTTTAATCATGATGCAGGCTTTCAGTGCCTTTGGTATTTTTCTTATGAGACAGTTTTTTATGGGAATACCAGATGAACTCAGAGAAGCGGCGAAGGTTGACGGTGCAGGGGAATGGATCATTTTTATCCAGATCATCATGCCGCAGGCAAAAGCTGGTATGGCTGCTTTAACAATCTTTACTTTTGTTGGACAATGGAATGATTACATTTCTCCGTTGATTTATCTGAACTCTCCTGAAAAATACACAATCCAGCTTGGCTTAAAGATGTTTGCAGGTGCTTATACAATGGAATATGCGCTGACAATGGCTGGGACACTCTGCGCAATGATACCTATTTTTGTGGTATATTTGTTCTTTGAAAAGCAGATCACACAGGGGATTGCATTTGCGGGTTTGAAGGGGTAAGTAATGTAATAATATCTTTCAGGGGCTTGTTGTCTATTATAGAAATTAAGGATGGCTTAAGAAGCTGACTGGGTAAATGCAGATACTGTAACCGAATGAAAAAAAGCCAGCCGGAGGTTCCTAAAGAAGAACCGCGGGCTGGCTAAGCTACGTAGCATGATGGAAATATAAAAGATTCAGAACCCTATCAAATATCAGTCCAGTTCCTTGTCATTTGTCAGAATCGTTTGCTCAAACTCATCGGCAGGCATCGGTTTCGCAAAGTAATACCCCTGTCCGATATCGCAGCAGATGGATTTTAAAAATTCCAGCTGGGCCTCATTTTCAATACCTTCCGCAACCGTGATGATGGAGAGTGCCTTGGCGAGATGAATTATGCTCTCGATCACAACCTTTCCGCGATCTGAGGTAGACTGCTCGGATAGAAAATCCTTATCCAGCTTTAACTCCGTAATATCTAAGTCTTTTAACGTATTGAGAGAGGAGTATCCGCTTCCAAAGTCATCCATTGATATGGAAAATCCAATTTTATGGAGCTTATTGATTACCATCTTAACCTGAGCCAAATTACTCATAGCCACACTTTCGGTTACTTCAAGAATAATCAGGGAGGGATCAATATGATACCGGTCAACTATTTCATGGAATTTGTCGAGGTATTCTTCATCGTAGAAAAATACTCTGGACTGGTTTACCGAGATTGGGCTGATCTTATAACCCTGCCGGATCCAATGGGAGACTCTCCGGCAGGCCTCCTCCAGCATATACATGTCGAGCTCTGTGATAAATCCATTTTCTTCAAACACTGGTATAAATTCATCCGGATAATGAATCATGCCGTCTTTCGTATACCAGCGCACAAGGGCTTCAGCGCTGTGCAGCGATCCGTCGTTCAGATAGTACTTGGGCTGCAGATACATGTGAAATTCATCGTTTGCCAGCGCCGCATGCATCTGACTCTCAATCTCCACTTTTTTGCGCGCTTTCTCATGAAGCTCCTCATTATAAAAAGCGATGGGGTTGGAGGTGTTGCCGTTAACGCTGTTTAATGCAAGCAGGGCTCCGTTGACAGCGGTGTCGGGAGAAGTGTTATTTTTATACTGTAGATTATCCGCCCGGATTATATTAATTCCAAAATTACAGTTAATGCGGTAATCCTGGTTGGGACTTACGGTATAGTTGTTTATTTCCTGACTGATTTTTTGTATTCGGGCAATGAGTTTCTCTTTGTTTTCGTAGTAAATCAGCATGCCAAAGTGATCGGCGCTGTCCCGGTAGAACCGTTCTCCATCCCTGACTGTATCCTGCAGAACCCTGGCAATATGCTGCAGAAGAAGGTTTCCTTTCGAAAAACCAAAAAATTCATTAACAAACTTAAATCCACTAACATTCATCAGTACCATGGCATAATCTGCCGGTTCTAAAAGCAAGGCGGGGAGATCCGTGATAAAACGGTTCCGGTTATCGGCGCCGGTCAGAATATCTTTATATGCAAATGCCTGCAGCGTGTGGTGTTCCTTCTTCAGCAGATTATAAATGTATAGAAACAGGATACCGAATAAAAAGAAAATGCAAATCATCACGCCCAAAAATACGGTAAACAGCGTGTGGAAATTATGGTTCAAAAATGATTGAGGCACCAGGCAGAATAGATTCCAGTCGTTGATACCGATGGGAATAAAGGTTACCCAGTAATCTTCCCCCATATAACGGAAGGAGGCGAAAGAGCCGCTGCCATTTCCCATACTGGCAAGTATGGATTCGCGGATGCTGTCTGCGATCTCCCCATCGTCGAAGAGATTCTTTAACTGCTTCTTAATGACTGCATGGCTGGACCGGATAATAAAATTACCTTCCTGGTCCACAATATGTACAAAGGCGGCACCGTCGAAAACTTCCTGGCTTATAATGGCGGAAAGGTTGGTAGTAAGACGAGTTGCTGTGATTGCGCCAATGATACATCCGTTATGGGTGATGGGGACGCCGTAGCAGACGACGGAATTTCCTGAAAAACGGTCCTCCATGACCTCAGACACGACGCATTCACCGGTTAATGCCTTCTGAATAAAAGCTTCTTCACTGACATCTTCGTTGAAATGCTTCACACCGTCAGTATCGATAAAATATCCAATCCGGTCGGGAGAGATGAATCCCATACGGATAAAGTCGTTGCGTCTGCTTTCTTCTTCCAGACGGGAAAGGGTGAAATTCAAATCAATGGTATCATTATACCCTGCAAATACAGCCAGGGCACTTAAGGTCTGCAAATCTCCGTCGATCTGTGCCGTAATAATATTTTTATACTGTGAAACGATCTCTTCCATATACTTCTGCGCCTCTTTTTCCTGGGCGCCTTTGATGCTCGAATAGATAATGCCGCCTATAAGGAGCAGAACTGCGCTGATGAAGGAAACCAGAATAACAGAAACAGTAATATGTTTTTTCACACCTCTGTCTTCCATCGTAATCTCCCTTCCGCTAACGATTGAATTTATAAATATTATACATGATTCAAACGGTTAATTCAATTGTTAACAGGGGGAGGAGTGAAAGAAACGATTAAGGGTTACAGTTCACTCCCCACCAGGAGCACCGCAGTCCGGTTTGGCCGGGCAGGCTTGCTCAGTCTTTCCTGTTCCGGTTTCGGGCATAAGAAGTTCTAAACGTGCAGAATTTTTCTAAAAACCAGGGGAAATTCCCAAACTCGCTGCACTCAAACAAGTGGGAATTTCCCCTGAACGAAAAATTTTGCGCGCTAAGAACTTCTAATACCCTGCAAAGTCACAGGAAAGACTGAGCAAGCCTGCCCGGCCAAACCGGACTGCGGTGCTCCTGGTGGGGAGTGAACTGTAACGATTAAGGTATTAACTGGTAAAAAAAGTTAGCTTAAAACGTAAAAAAATCTGAAGATATAATTGACAAATAAAAAGCAAGGCCTTATGATTGTTCTTATTTAAATACAAAAAATGGAAATATTATCCTTTTTCAGTGATAAATCACAGAGAAGGAACGTGGTATTTGAGTATCCGTTTACAGCGGATATTTGAATGCCTTTTTTTGTATTTGGATAAACTAAAAGAAATAACGTTTACTAATCGGAGGACATCATGAGAAAAATAGAAAATAAAAAAAGGAAGATCGTTACAGAAGAGAGTATCAGCAGCTACTGCGTCTGGCTGGCCAGCTGCGAAAAAAGTGAAGGGACAGTACAAAAATATCTGTATTATCTGCAGCAGTTCAGGAACTATACGAGAGGAAGAAACGTGGACAGGGGAATTGTCCTGATGTGGAAGAAATATCTGAGAGGCCAATTCGCACCGGTCACTGTAAACGGAGCGCTGTCTGCGATTAACGGCTATTTCAGATTTTACCATTGGGAGGACTGTTCGGTCAGATTCTTAAAGCTCGGCAGCAGTCCGTTCTGTCAGGAGAGCCGGGAGTTGTCAAAGGAGGAGTATCAGAGACTTGTGGAAGCCGCGATGAGTAAGGGAAATGAAAGGCTTTCGCTGCTGCTTCAGACCATCTGCTCCAGCGGAATCCGTATCTCTGAACTTGCCTATGTGACCGTGGAGGCAGCGCGTATAGGAAGGGCGGAGGTAGACTGCAAGGGAAGGGTGCGCACCGTTCTTCTGACGAGACAGCTCTGTACCATGCTGCTTGAGTACGCAATGCGCAGAGGAATTATGCAGGGAGCAATTTTTATCACCAGAACAGGAAATACACTGGACCGCAGCAATGTCTGGAGGGAAATGAAAGCCCTTGGTGCTGAGGCGGGAGTCGAAAAAGACAAAATATTCCCTCATAATTTAAGACATCTTTTCGCAAAAACATACTATGAGGCCGAAAAAGATTTGGCAAAGCTGGCTGATATTCTGGGACACAGGGATGTGAATACGACACGGATTTATACGAAAGAAAGCGGAAGCCGCCACCGGATGCAGCTGGAAAAGCTGGGACTGTTGGTGACAACGTACAACCGAATATCTCTTTTGTTGTAAAAATAAATTGAATCAGATATGAATTTAGTTTGATTATACTACATAAATTTTTTTAAATCTATATATTTCTTCCTTTTTTTCTATTTTTCGACACAAAAAGCAGACCGAACAAAAAAATAAATTCGATCTGCTTAAAAACCATGCATTTTTCCCAGAACATTTCATGCATTTTCTGCAAGTATCCCATTCTGAACTGGTTTTTCTCCTCTTTTTACAACAAAAGAGATATTCGGTTGTAAAAGGGAGGATTAACGATGAGAGGAATCCGTGAACCATGTCTGCTGTTTTTCCTTTCTCTCTGTCTTACCGCTTTCTGGAGCTTGCCGGCCTGTGGAATGGATATACAGCCACAGCTCCAGGGGGCGGATCAGGAGAAACGAGGCAGATACGCCGAGGAAATGACCGAAAGAAATTCGGAGTATGAGGTCTGTGGAGAAAAACTGTTAATATTGATCGAAAACAGTGAAGATCTGTCTGAATGGAAGGATACGGGAGTCGTATTTCATACAGTGGAGGACGCTTTATCTTTTGGCCGTTATTTTTACCGCTACATCTATCTCGGAAAAGAGAAGATTTGGCTGGCGGCAGGGACCCGTGGGGAGAATGCGGTAATTTATGTACAGTGCGGCAATCCTGCCCAGGCTGCAGCTCAGCACAGACAGACGGAAGCAAGGCTGCTGGAAATTGCCGCGTCAGGCGCCGGAATGAATGAGTCGGAGAAAGCCTCATTTTTTTACGAGTGGATCTACAGCAATGTGGAATATGACACGGAACAAAACCGGAAAACCGTATATGATGCTGTCATCGAGGGGCGTTCCGTATGCTGGGGCTATGTCTCAGCTTACCTGACACTGTGCAGAATGTCAGGGATGATCTGCGAACCGGTCTATGGCGGGAACCACGCGTGGAACCGGGTTTGGATTGATGGGGGGTGGAAATATTGCGATATCACATGGGACAGAGAACTGGGCGAACGCCGGTGGAAGCTTATGCCAGAAGAAGAAATGGAGGCAGATCCCACGCACAGCGGACTTTCGTGAGAACTGACAGATCAGGGCGCAGAGCAGCTTCACCAAAGTGCTGCAGAATGACTGAGTTCCGGAGAGCGGAAAAGCGGCGGCAGATTCGGAGAAAAATGATCCGTTTTCTGACTGTGGCCGGTTTTACGGTGATTGTGGCAGCAAGGGCTTACTCTTTTGTTTCGGAAGGGGCCTCCGGCCGGGATTACATTGACGTACCGCCGCTTACAGATGTTCTGGAGAGCGCAGAAGCACCCGGCGTTTTAGAGGAAACAGCGGGAAATACAGTGGGTCCCGGCGTTCTGGATAAAACAGCGGAGAGCACAGTACCTGTGGAAATGCCTGGAGAAGGTGCGGTGAATAAAAACGCCCTGCAGACAGAAATCAGCGAATCAACATATTTAGGAGAGTTTGAAGTGACTGGTTACTGCGGCTGCGATCTCTGCTGTGGAAAAAAAGAGATTAAACTGACAAAAATGGAGACGGTTCCTAAACCTGGACATACGGTCGCGGCAGATCCCGAAGTTATTACCCTCGGAAGCAGTATTGTGATCAACGGAGTGACTTACCAGGTGGAAGATGTGGGACAGGCGATCAAGGGAAACAGTATTGATATTTTTTTTGCAACTCATGAAGAAGCCATCGAATTTGGGCGGCAGAAGATGTCTGTATATTTAAAACAGTCCCTGTAAAAGGGTTTACATAAATAACTAATTGGATTGGAAGGAAAACGGGATGAGAAAGAGGAAATTTACATTTACAGCGGCCGTGTTTGTATTATCGGCCTTACTCCTGTCAGAGACTCAGATGAAAACCGCGTATGCGGTGGAAGGCTGGACCAGTGACAGCGGGGAATGGATGTATCTGGATAAGAGCGACCAGCCGGTGACCAATGTATGGAAACAGTCAAAGGATGCCTGGTTTTATCTGGATTCAGATGGAAAAATGGTGAGAGACAGCTTCATTGAACTGGGAAATGGACTGTACTATGCTGATAAGGACGGAAGACGGGTGCAGAACAGCTGGATCTGGTCGGAAGGCCGGGAGCAGGAGGGCTATGCCGATGGCTGGTACTATTTCGGCGACAATGGAAAAGCGTATCGGAGGACCAGCGGTTTTAAGCGGGTGATTGACGGAAAGACATACGTTTTTGATGAAAAGGGAAAGATGCTTACCGGCTGGCTCACTGAGACGGGAGAGCCGCTGACAGAAGATGATAACCCGCTGGTTGACGGTCTTTACTATGCGGGAGAGGATGGTGCGCTCTTATGCAATGTCTGGATGGATTATAGCTCCACGACACTGGGAGGAGCGGATGACCTGGACAGCAGCGTCACCGGACGGAATTACAGCGAGTATCAGGAGATATGGCTGTATTTCGATGATAACTTCAAGAAACTGAAAAGCAGTGGTGACAGGATCAGGCAGAAGACCATCGGCGGCAATACCTACGGCTTTGACGAATACGGAATCATGCTTCCGTGGTGGAGCCAGGTGGCCAGCGTCAGCAATGCGGACAGAAGTAATCCTACCAGCTCAGAGTCAGCGAAATACTTTGCAGGCTACGACGGCGGACGGCTGTTAAAGAATGCGTGGTTCTGGATGTGCCCGTCAGAAAATCTGGATGAGCAGGATTACAGCGATGGGGAGTACAGCTGGTGGCATACGGACCAGGATGGAGAGGTGTACCGGAACCGGATCAGAAAGGTCTATGACAGGTACTATGCGTTTGACGGATTGGGAAGAATGCGGACAGGCTTCGTGCTGTTTGACGGGAAAGACACCTTTGTAGCCCAGTATGATACCGACAGCTGGACAGCGGAAAATTTTATTAACGGTGATCTCTATGGCCTGGAGAAGGCAGACTTATACTTATTTTCTCCGGATGAACTCAACGATGGCTCCATGCAGACCGGTGCAGAGGTGAAGGTGGAGCTGGAAGACGGGGTCTATACATTTGGTTTTGGAAGCAACGGTATCGCCTACGGCAACCGGAACCAGCTTCGGAAAACGAAGAATTCCTTCTATATCAATGGACTGAGGCTGGAAGCGGATCAGGAATACGGTTATGGCGTAGTTCAGGAGAATGAGGATACTTACCGGGTTGTAGGCACCAATGGAAAGATTATGACGGGAGATAAGAAAGTCATAAAAGACAGAGAAGGCGGCTGGTTGATTCTTTTAAACAACAGATTTGCGGCCAGAGTCGAGGATGATGATAAACCGAGATGGTACAACGGAGATGAGGGTCCAGGCTTTTATCATTACGATGGCAGCAGCCGGGAGGACAAATATTCCGGCGGTCTGATCGTAAATTACGATTCAGAAGCGGTTCTGGATCATCTGCCTGATGAGGAACGGCTGAATTTTGAATAGAAAGAGGTTTTAGGACAATGGACAGATTTCGAAAAAGTAATTCCGTGGCAGGAGGATTGAATCTGCGGCGGATCATAAAAAAAGGAACTGCATCTCTGCTTGCCCTTGCCCTCGCAATACTGCCGCCTGTGCCTGGCCTGACCGTGACTGCCATGGCGGCGGGAACGGAACTCCAGCCGGCGCAGGGAATGAAAAGCAATGGGGGCGGACTGACGACCGCTTATAAGTGGAATCAGGGCAACACGGGATACTTTGACATTGAGGGCATCGAAAACGCCGCATTGATTGGCGCAGAAAATCCATATACGGGAGACCGGTCATCCTCGGTTATAACGACTTACAGCCATCGGGGGTATGAAACAGTCATACAGAAGCAGAATGGAACCGGGGGAAGAAAAAATCTGGCGATATCAACCAATGGCGGTGTGCAGGCGTTTGACGATCTGGGAGTCGAGGTGCAGATGAAGGTATATCCCAGTCTGGATCAGAAATGGATCCTGGTCGATTATATTGTGTATAACAAGACGAATGCAGATAATCCGGTTCAGATTGCCAGCGGTACTGATGTACAGGTTGGAGGAAGAAGCGGCGGCGGTGCCAGCGATCCGGCGGATGCGTCAACTCTCACTGCAAACAGCCGCGGATTTCATATGGTAAATGAGCAGACACAGCAGACTTTTGACTGTATTTATAATGATGACAGTCTGGGGCTGACAGAACCGACTACAAAATGGGTTGGCCAATACAGTGAAAGGTCTAATTATTACTTTACGGACGGACCTCACAGTGTTAAAAACAAGGATTCCGGTCTTACCTATTCCTGGACCATTCCACTTCGTCCGTACGAGACGGCGGTCAGAAGGGTAGCATTCGGAGCAAAAGGTCCGTCTTACTACGTATCGGCAGCTTATGGAAATGACGGCAATGTCGGGGCATATGACACACCTCTTAAGACGCTGGGAGCAGCCATTAATAAGATTGGCAGCAATGTCGGTTATATCTACCTGCAGGATTATGGCGAGTTGACTTCTACCATTACCGTTCCTTCCGGTGCCAATATCACATTTATGAGCTCGGATTACAGCCGTTCGGGAACTCCAATCGATGATATTATAACAGTCAGCAGAAGCGCAGGGCTGGTATCGGGACCGATGTTCCGTACAAGTGGAGGGACCATGCGTTTCAGTAATCTGGTGCTGGATGGAAATCTGGCCCAGGCTTCAGGCAACACGTCTCCCATCCTTTCTGCTGACAGTGGAACGATTGGTATTATGAGCGGAGCCACCCTGCAGAATAACCGGGTCAATGCAAACGGGCTGGGAAGTGCGGTCCAGGTATCGGGAAGTGCGAATCTGGAGATGAACTACGGAACAGTTACCGGCAATGTGTCCAGTGACAGAGGCGCGGTTAATTTTGACAGCACAGGGAAGTTTACGATACAGAACCGCATTTCGATAGAAGGCAACACACTCATAAGCGGTGAAAAAGCAAATGTGTATCTGGCCGCAGGTAAATATATTACGGTTGCGGGAGACCTGGATACCTCAGCGATTGGCATTACGACTGCACAGCTGCCGGATGCCTCGGCAGGCGGAAACTCAACGCAGGCCTCCCAGGAGGTGAGGGTAGCCGTGCCTCAGACGGGAAGTGCGGTTGATATCTCGCCGAGTCCGTTTGTGGATAACTTTACCGCCGACCGGGCGGGAAGCGGAGGAACCGGACTGTATGTTACCTCCGGTACGGCCGGTCTTACCGGAGCCGAGGCAAACCATGACAGAAATACAGTACTGAAGAAAAATGGGTACCAGATTACATTTTTTGTCAAAGATATCAATACAGGAGGCGGAATCACGGGAGCGCCTGCGATCCCGGCGGCAACGTATGGCTCGGGAGAAAGCGTGAATCTGGCTGTGCCGCCTGAAGTGACCGGCTATGAGCTGGCGGGTGTTACCATTGAACAGGGAACGCCGCCTCTGCTTCAGGCACAGCTTAATCCGGGCAGTGATTATGGAAAAGTAACGGGAACCATGCCGAACCAGGATGTGACGATCGATTATGAATACAGAAAAGTAGATTCCAGCATTCAGTTTGAAGCAAACGGGGGAACTCCGCAGCCGCCTTCCCTGACAGGAATGGCCGGCAACAGCATCAATGCGCTGATGCCAAGCGTCAGCCGGTACGGTTACATTTTCCGGGGCTGGAGTACCGTCAATGACTGGGACAATCCTGACTTTATCACCGGGCTTCCAGCCGTATACCCGGAAACTCCGGTTACCTATTATGCGGTCTTTGAACCGGACCCGAACGTAAAGTTCAATTATACGGTAGAATACTCCAATCAGAGCGGCGATATCATATTCCAGACCGGTACAGCAGAAAACGCGTACAGTGTGGAAGCGGCAATCCAGGCCCAGAAAAAAGAGATCCATGGCTATACGTGGAGTCTTGCGGATTCGGGAACCACGCCGACCGAGTATAACTACAGCGGAACCAGCCTGCCGATCGGCCAGTTTAACGGCTCAACCGGGACCTTCACAGGAACCATGCCGGGCCAGGACGCCACAGTGCGGTACCGCTACACGGTGGATTACGGCAATACGGCGGCTCAGTCCCTGCTTACGGTACGCCATGAGACGGCGGGTGGCACTGTGGTTTCCGATGCGCAGACCTCAGGCCACTATCCGGAAGAAAGTGTCACGGCCCAGCCGGTGACGAAATACGGATATGAGTGTGTGGACGTGCGTATCGACGCGGGAAATGAGGCAGACGATACGGATGGCCATCTGGTCAGCGGCCTTCAGGGAGATTTTGACGACAACCGGGTGTTCCATGGAGTGATGCCAAACCAGCCGGTGACGATTACATACCTCTATGAGCCGACAGAAGAGGGATATCCCCTGACCGTGGAATATCTGGATAACGGGACTTCGGATGAAAGGCTTACCCATATCCGGGAGCCGCTGGTGCATCTGCATCAGGCGGAGGAAGCGGTGGGGCTGGCCTGTGCGCAGGGAGCAGTCACCTATGAGCAGCCATACGGCTATCAGCTGGCTGCAAAATCCATCAGTCCGTCAACCACGTTAATCAGCTGGAACGGGAACGACTTTACGGGAACCATGCCCAATGACAGTGAGACAGTGGCCTACCGGCACAGCCGTGTGCCTGCGCTGTGGGCAGATATCACATATCTTGCAGGCGCCCATGGAAGCCTGATGGCAGAGGAGGGAATGTCCCCGGATGTCCAGTCCCAGGGAGATGGGAGCTTTAAAACCAGCGCCCTGATTGACGATGGAACGGAACAGGGAGCAGAAGGCGGATATACGCTGGGCGGAATGAAGGAAAGACGCCTGATGCCGGGAACCAGCGCAGATACGTACTACCGGTTCGGAGGCTGGTTTGTGGACGGCAATCACAACGGAATTCTGGACAACGGGGAGACCCTTCTGGAAGAAGGAGACCGTTTCACCGGGACAGAAGTCCTGACGGCATACTTTGAGGAAGACCCGTCGAAATGGGTGGATATCCATTTTGAAGCGGGAGAGCATGGAAGCATACGTACAGGAGAGGCACTGAGTCTCCACACGACCTATGATAAAAAGTGGAGTGACATCACGGGAAGCCTGCCGCAGTATGTGCCGGAGGTGAATTACTTAACAGACCGGTGGTATGCAGGGCAGACGCCTGTAACGGGAGAGACGGGTCTTATAAACGGCCAGGTATACACAATCCGGTTCCGGCCGGACCCGGATATATTCGGAACAGATGTGGCACAGCCGGAGACGCTGGCCGGATTAAATACCTGGGGAAAAGGCCGGATCACGGTATTTAACACGACGCCGGGATACCAGTATATCCTGACAGACCCATCCGGAAAGATTCTGGAGGTGATCCGGGGAAATGAACTGACAGAGCGGGCAGTCTTTGACAATCTCTATCCGGGAGCGGACTACAAGGTATATGAAGCAGACGGCACGGCACAGATACAGCCGGATGGACAGATTGGAGATGTATCAGATCCACTCAGCGCACCGGCGGAAGTGCTGACACCAGTACTGGAGACAAATTACCAGATTATCTACGATGAGACGGAAGAAGGAAAGACTGTTCTGATCATAAAACCGGCAGATCCGGATTCGGAATACGCGGTGCTGGACAAGAACGGCCAGGTGGTGGAAATACCGGCTGCCGGAAACGGCGGCTTTAAGAAACCAGCCGGAAATCCTGCATATTTAACGTTTGCCGGACTGGACTATAACTGTGAGTACACGGTAGTGGCCCGGCCGCTTGGAAAGACGGATATCACGGCAGAGAGCCTGATTGACAAAGGAAGTGTGATTACCACAGACCCGGGCGGAGAGCTGGAACTGACAAACTATATTGTAGAGACGCAAAACGGTGAGATAAAACAGGTGGGCGGAGAAAGCGTCGGATCAGGACGATATGAAGAAGCCCATAAGGGAGACCGGGTGCAGATCACGGCGGATGCAGTGAACGGAGCCGGAGAAGCCTTCTCCCACTGGGAGACAACGATCGGTACAGCCGGAGATCTGGGAGATAAGACCACAAGAAGGGAAGCCAGCTTTACCATGCCGGATGCCAACGTGGTGCTGACTGCGGTCTATGAGAGGTCAAAAGCTTCTCCGAGCAACGCGGCCGTGGTGGATGAGGTAAGGGGCGGAAGCCGGAAGGAGACAGCCCTGGACCCCAATGAAATCCCAAGACTGGAGGAGGAACTGACGACAGAAGCGGATGAAGAGCTGATGGATGTCAACCACGCCGATGTCACCTATAAGGTGGTATACCGGAAGAACGCGGTGAAGGCGTCGGAATCCAATGCCGTAAAAGCCTCCGG
>NZ_QJKD01000013.1 GCF_003201875.1 Hungatella effluvii | reverse complement strand
AGACTATACTTAAAAACAAAGCAACACCGCTGTGAAACCCTTATAGAATAGGGCTTCCAGCGGTGTTTGAATTTTTTTACTGTCAAAGACGGGATTATATCATATATTGTCGGAATCTGTCTATTTTTTTTCTTTGCCGGGTTACAGACCCCCCGGAGATTTCAGAACTGTGAAAAGCAGGTGCAGCAGGTTATGAGGCTCATAGATCATGGGCGGCCGGTCAGGAAACCAGTATTTCATGCGGATGATATAGAATACCACCATAAGGAAGATGCAGACGGCTATGTAGACGGAGAACAGGCGAGCTTTTCGTTCCAGGACGTAATGCTCGTAAAGAAATAAGACTCCACCGGCCAATAGCGGCAGGAGAAATGGATTGCACAGAAGACTGCCGTGGATATCTCCTTTTAACAGCAGGACGGTGGCTCGGGTAAGTCCGCATCCGGGGCATGGAATCCCCAATAAGAGCCGGGCCGGGCACACCTTACCGGCAGCGGCAGTCATGGCAGACAGAAAAATTGCGCACAGAAGCATTCCGGGCAGGCAGTGTCTGACATCGGAAATCAGATGTTTTATTCTTTTTTTATACAAAATCGGGCAGTGATTTTTTTTCATGATTATATGCTATCCTTTTCGGTGGTTGTGTGAAGCTGCAGATTTCATTATAAGGCAGTGTTACCGCTTTTACAAGCTTGTGCCCCGAATAGAGGTTTGATATAATGAAGCTGTTTGATATGCGAAATTAAGATAAACAGGATGGGGGTGTCTATGATCAAAAAAACACATATTGTATTTCTGTCATTTCTCTGTGCCGCGCTTGGAGGCTGCGGGAGCAGCAGGCCAGTGGCGGAGAAAGAGACTTCTCCGATTACCGTCGTGACAGCCACAGATCTGCACTATTTATCACCGGAGCTTACGGACTATGGAACCGGATTTATGAGAATGGTCGGAAATGGGGATGGAAAGCTGACTCAGTACGCGCCGGAGATTACGGACGCTTTTTTAGAGGAGGTAGAGAAGCTGCATCCGGACGCGCTTATTTTAAGCGGAGATCTCAGCTTTAACGGTGAGAAGACAAGCCATGAGGAACTGGCCGGGAAGCTGTTCAAGCTGCAGGAACAGGGAATCCCGGTTCTTGTGCTGCCTGGAAATCATGATATCCTTTATCCATTTGCCGCACGGTTTGAGGCAGAGACGGTGACGAGGACGGAACGGGTCAGCGGCGAAGAATTTCGTGATATATATGGAAGTCTGGGGTATCAGGACGCGGCTGAAAAGGATGGAGAGTCCTTAAGCTTCCTGTATGAGCTGTCGGAACGGGTCTGGCTGCTGCTTCTGGACGCGAATACGGAGGATGCACCCGGCCGGATTAAGGATTCCACGATGCAGTGGGCGGAGCGGCAGATGAAACGCGCTGAGGAAGCGGGGGCCTCCATCATCACGGTGACTCACCAGAATGTCCTGGCTCAGAACAAACTTCTGTCACAGGGCTTTCTGCTGGATCATCATGAGGAGATGGAGCAGCAGCTGAAAGCTCATGGGATCGCTTTGAATCTAAGCGGTCACGTTCATATCCAGCATATTGCAAAGAGCGGCGGCCTTTATGACATTGCAACCGGATCCCTCAACGTGTTCCCGCACCGGTACGGCGTTTTAATGGTTGATCCGGATGGAAGCATCACGTATGAAACGAAGCCGGTAAATGTGGATCGATGGGATGAGGGAAAAGCTGGAATCTCCGGTGAATATGGGGATTTTGAAGCGCTGTCCCAGGCGTATTTTGACGCGTGTACGCGAAAGAAGATGAAGAAAGAGCTGGAAGCGCTGTCGGTTTCGGAGGAGGAGCGGGCGCAGATGGCGGAACTGGCCGTGGAGATGAACCGGAACTACTTTGCCGGCACGACAAAACCGGAAAAAGAAGTGACGGATACCGAGGGCTGGAAACTTTGGAAAGAAAAAGGCGCAGAGCTCTTTTTCGGAAAATACATGGATTCCATGCTGGAAGATGCGGGATGTGATGAAAACGAACTGAAGATAGAAAGGGATCCGCGGTCATAGTATCCGGAGGCGATATTGGAAGGAGGCTTATCCATGGATAAGAAAAATACAAGAATACTGGTCAGCGCCTGTCTGCTGGGGGTTAACTGCCGCTACGACGGAAAGAACGGGCGTCGTGACGAGGTACTGAGGCTGCTTCGGGAGTATGAACTGATCCCGGTTTGTCCGGAGCAGATGGGAGGGATGGAGACCCCCAGAGAGCCGTCGGAATGTCGGAGAGACGGCGGGCGTGTCCAGGTGATGAACCGGAAGGGCCGGGATGTGACAGAGTATTTTGAAAAGGGCGGGGAGGAAGCGCTTAAGATCGCAAAGCTGTATGGATGCCGGTACGCCATTTTGAAAGAGCGGAGTCCGTCCTGCGGCAGCGGGATCATCTACGATGGAACCTTTTCGGGCACAAAGACGGCCGGAGACGGGATGACAGCCCGCCTTCTCAAGGCGCATGGGATCAAAGTTGTGGGAGAAAGCGGCATTTCAAGCTTGATATCGGAAATCAGCAGTGATATGATGGATGACAACATAAAATTTACAGAGGAGTGACAGGAATATGAAAACAAATGTAACGAGAGACAAGGCGCTTTCCCTTCTCATGAAATATAATAAGGAGCCCTTTCATATACTTCACGGGCTTACGGTGGAAGGCACCATGCGCTGGTATGCAAAGGAACTGGGATACGGTGAGGACGAAGATTTCTGGGGAATCGCCGGTCTTCTCCATGATGTGGATTTTGAAAATTATCCGGAGGAGCACTGCATCAAGGCGCCGGAGCTTCTGGCCGAAGCCGGGGCTGAACCGGAGCTTGTTCATGCGGTCGTAAGCCATGGCTATGGACTCGTCTCTGATGTGGAACCGGAGCATGATATGGAGAAGGTACTGTTCGCGTCAGACGAACTTACAGGCCTGATCGGAGCCGCCGCCAGAATGCGTCCGTCGAAGAGCGTAATGGATATGGAGGTCTCCAGTTTGAAGAAAAAATACAAGGATAAACGGTTCGCGGCAGGCTGTTCCCGCGAGGTGATTGCGCAGGGAGCCGAGAGGCTCGGATGGACGTTAGAGGAGCTGTTTGAAAAGACCATTGAGGCCATGCGTTCCTGCGAGGCCTCTGTCAGCGAAGAGATGGAAAAGCTGGGCGTTTAAGAGCGCCGGAAAGGGAAGACCAATCGGGAGAAGAGAACGATGATATCAGTTTCAGTGCTGAATTTTACAGGAGTTTACGAAAGAGAAAGCTTCTATAAAGATGGGGACTGTGAATGGATTGACTGTTCGGATTTGTCCGGGGTAAACGGATTCTGTGATGAGGCATCCATGGAGGAGATTGAGGCGCGGATCAGTGGGCTGTCAGGCTGGATTCACTTTATAGACGGCGGAAATTTCCACTATTTAAGCTATCTCATGGTGAGGAAGATCCGGGAGCCGTTTACCCTGGTGGTATTTGACCATCATACAGATATGAAGCCTTCTATATTTGCTGGAATTTTGTCCTGCGGCTGCTGGATCAAACGAGCGCTGGACGACCAGCCATACTTAAAAAAGGTGATCCTGATCGGTGTCGCGGATTCGCTGGCAGATACCGTAGAATCAGAGTATGCGGACCGCGTGCAGGTGTTTTCGGAGAGCGCGGCCGGGGCAGATGACTCATGGCTTAAGGCTCTGGAAACAGAGGTGTCGGAGGCCGTGTATCTGTCCATAGACAAGGACGCGTTCGGGCGGAAGGAAGTGGTGACTGACTGGGATCAGGGAACCATGACGCTGGAGCAGCTTGAGAGGGCGTATCGCTGCCTGGAGAGCCGCCGGATTCTGGGTGTGGACATCTGCGGCGAAGCGAATCAGGACGATTCTTTTTCGGGATGGATGTCCGTGTCAGACAAACAAAATGACGCGGCAAACAGACGAATCCTCCGAATGCTTCGAAACGGTCATAAGAAGCCGGAGGGCAGTATACAATAGGGAGAGAGAAATGGAAGAAGCACCGATATTTTCGAAGGCGGCCATCAGGCGGCTGATTCTGCCGCTGATCATCGAGCAGTTTCTCGCCGTCTTAGTGGGAATGGCGGATACGATCATGGTGGCCGGAGTGGGGGAGACCGCGGTCTCAGGAATTTCCCTTGTGGATACGCTTAATATTCTGCTGATCAACGTGTTTACCGCCATGGCTACCGGAGGCGCTGTCATCGCGGCCCAGGAGCTGGGGAACGAAAACAGGGAGGAGGCGTTAAAGGCCTCCAATCAGCTGATTCTTGTGGTTCTGGTATTTTCAACGGTTTTAATGGTGTTGTCCTTACTGTTCAACTACCAGATTCTGCGGACGATTTACGGGAAGATCGAACCGTCCGTCATGAATTATGCCAGAACGTATTATTACCTGACAGCGCTGTCGTTCCCGTTTCTGGCAGTGTATAACGGGTCGGCGGCCATCTGCCGCTCCATGGGCAATTCCGGGATATCCATGAAGGTGTCCATGCTGATGAACGGGATCAACATTGTGGGAAATGCCATTCTGATTTACGGCTTTCATCTGGAGGTGGCCGGAGCCGGGATCTCCACGCTGCTGTCACGAATTACCGCGGCAGTCATCCTGGTGTGGGTGATCCGGAATCCGAAGCTTCCGCTGTGCATCGACAGGAATTTTCATCTGGGCTTCCATCCCGCCATCATCCGGCGGATCATGGGGATCGGAGTTCCCATGGGAGTGGAAAACGGCCTCTTTCAGGGCGGTAAGCTTCTTGTGGCGGGGCTGGTCTCCAGCTTCGGTACGACCTCCATTGCAGCCAACGCGGTGGCGGGAACCATTTGTTCCTTTCAGGTGATTCCGGGCAGCGCCATCTCCCTGGCTATGATAACCGTGGTGGGGCAGGCCGTGGGTGCGAAGCGGTATCAGGAGGCAAAACGGTATGCAAAGAACTTTATTTTCCTCATCATGGGAGCGCACTTCCTCATCTGTTTTCCGATGCTGGTATTTCTGCCGCACATTATCGGCTTCTACCATGTGTCAGAACAGACGGCGGAGCTGGCCAGAATCATCTGCACGCTTCACGGGCTATGCTGCGTGCTGATCTGGGCGCCATCCTTTGCGCTTCCCAATGCCCTGCGAGCCGCAGATGACGTGAAATTCGCCATGTGCATTACCATTGCGTCCATGTTTCTGTGCCGGATTGCCATGAGCTTCGTTCTGGGACGGTATCTTGGCATGGGGCTGATCGGTGTCTGGATTGCCATGGTTCTGGACTGGGCAGTGAGGGCGGTGGTCTACGTCGCGCGTGTCGCGTCGGGAGGCTGGCTGAAGCATCATAAAGTTCTGGCCGCGCGCCAGGAGGCTGAAAAAACGGTTTTACAAAACACTTGACAGCGCCCGGCAAGTACGATATTATTTCCGTTAAATAAATTGGATATGTGACAGAGGAGAAAGAAGACATGAAAAAGGTTGTGAAATTCGGCGGCAGTTCTCTGGCCAGTGCAAGACAGTTTAAGAAGGTTGGGGACATCATTCGCTCCGAGAAGAGCAGACGCTATGTGGTTCCATCCGCGCCGGGCAAGAGAAACGATAAAGACGAGAAGGTTACGGATATGCTGTATCAGTGTTACGATGCGGCTGCCGAGGGAAAAAGCTACAAGAAGATTCTGGAGAAGATTAAGAGCCGTTACATGGAGATCATCGACGGACTCGATTTAAACCTGAATCTGGATCATGAATTTGAGACCATCGAGGAGAATTTCTTAAAGAAGGCCGGCCGTGATTACGCGGCATCCAGAGGCGAGTACTTAAACGGCATCGTCATGGCCAACTATTTAGGCTATGAATTCATCGATGCGGCGGAGGTCATTTTCTTCGATGAAGACGGCAGCTTCGAGGCGGATATCACCAACCGTGAGCTGGGAGAGCGCTTAGAGCATGTGGAGCGCGCGGTTATTCCGGGCTTTTACGGCGCCACTCACAGCGGAAGCATCCGCACGTTCTCAAGAGGTGGATCCGATGTCACAGGCTCCATTGTAGCGAAGGCCATCCATGCTGATATGTATGAGAACTGGACCGACGTCTCCGGCTTTCTCGTAGCCGATCCGCGCATCATCGATAATCCGGAGGTCATTGAGACCATTACATACAGAGAACTTCGTGAGCTGGCCTATATGGGAGCCAGCGTTCTGCATGAGGATGCCATCTTCCCGGTCAGAAAAGAGGGCATTCCGATCAATATCCGTAACACCAACAGGCCGGAGGAGAAGGGCACTCTGATCGTGGAGAGCACCTGCCGCAAGCCGCGCTATACCATTACGGGAGTTGCGGGCAAGAAGGGCTTCTGTTCCATCAACATTGAGAAAGCCATGATGAACGCCGAGGTAGGGTTCGGCCGCAAGGTCCTGGAGGTCTTTGAAAAATACGGCATTTCCTTCGAGCATATGCCTTCGGGAATCGATACCATGACCGTATTTGTCCATCAGTCCGAATTCGAGGAATACGAACAGTCCGTGATCGCGGGAATCCACCGCGCGGTCGAGCCTGATTTCGTGGAACTGGAATCTGACCTGGCGTTAGTTGCCGTCGTGGGACGCGGCATGAAGGCCACGAGAGGCACGGCCGGAAGAATCTTCTCCGCGCTGGCCCACGCCCGTGTCAACGTCAAGATGATCGACCAGGGCTCCAGTGAGTTAAACATCATTATCGGTGTTAAGAATGCAGATTTTGAGGCGGCTATCAAGGCGATCTACGATATCTTTATCTCAACCGAAATCTGATAAATTGTATACCCATATATCCAAATGAAAAACCGGTCCGCACAGAGGCTTAAAAGCCTGTGCGGACCGGTTTTGCTGTAATACTTATTAATCCTCCGGAACAAAGACATCTTTGCCCATTCCGCAGATCGGACAGACCCAATCCTCAGGAATATCTTCAAAAGCTGTGCCTGGATTGATTCCGTTGTCCGGATCTCCATCAGCCGGATCATATATGTATCCACATGGCTCACAAACGTATTTTTGCATAACAGTCACCTCTTTCTTTCGTTGATACCCTATTTTACCAGATATGTAACTGTTTTACAACCGGTGCAGATAAATATAGCCCAGGATAAACTTGTAAACTTACAGAATTATTAAATGTTGCTTTCGTCAATAACTTTAGCTGAGATTTCGGTGGTTTCGTTCCGCCAGGGAGCTGGGGCCGGAGCGCTTCTCCCGGTTTCAGCGATTTTTGCAGGACGTCGGCAGCTCTTAGGCCGGAAGGGTGCAAAAACAAGGGGAAAAATCTGACCTCAAAGTCAGATTTTTAGAGGACCTGAATCGGGAAGTCCTTCAGGAGTTCCCGATGAATGTCATCGGTCCCCTTGTTTTTGTATCCTTCCGGCCTTAGAGATGCCCCGGCCGAAACCATGAGCCGAAACTGGGAGAAGCGCTCCGGCCCCAGCTCCCTGGCGGAACGAAACCACTGAAATCTCTCTCAACCTCATGAGGAACCACAATTCTTAATAATTCTGTAAGTTTACAAGTTTATCCTGAATATAGCCAGAAAATACTTTAGAATGCAGGAAATATGTGGTAAAATAAAATCAAAATTTTATACATCAGGGAGGACTAAGATGCAATACCGCAATTTTGGAAAAACAGGAATTAAAGTGTCGGCGCTGGGGTTCGGAACCATGAGATTTCCGCTGCTTCACGATGAGGTGGTCGACGAGGAACGCGCCATCGGGATGATCCGTCATGCCATCGATGAGGGCGTGAATTACATTGACACCGCTTATCCTTACCATCAGGGAGAGAGCGAGAAGATCGTGGGAAAGGCGCTGGCGGACGGCTACAGGGAGAAAACGTATCTTGCGACCAAATGTCCCGTATGGAAGCTTCAGAAGGCGGAGGATTTCGAGACTCTGCTGGAGGAGCAGCTGGAGAAGCTGAACACGGATCATATCGATTTTTATCTGCTTCACGCCTTAAGCGGCGAACGCATGGAGGATAAGGTAAAGCCGTTTGAACTGATTAAGCGGATGGAAAAAGCGAAGGCTGAGGGAAAGATCCGCTATCTTGGATTTTCCTTCCATGATTCATATGACGTGTTTCAGGATATCATAGATTATTATGATGGATGGGATTTCTGCCAGATTCAGTATAATTACGTGGACACTGAGCATCAGGCCGGAACAAAGGGGCTTAAGTATGCCGCTGAGAGAGGTCTCGGGGTGGTGATCATGGAGCCTTTGCTGGGCGGGAGGCTGGCGAATCCGGCATCCCATTTAAAAAAGGTATTTCCGGAGGACAAGTCTCCTGTGGAGTACGCACTGGATTTCCTCTGGGATCAGCCTGAGGTCAGCCTGCTGCTCAGTGGAATGAGCGATGAAAAGCAGGTGGAAGAGAATCTGGAGTACGCGAAGAGAAGCAGCGTGGGTATGGCGACGGAACAGGACAAAGAGGTGGTAAAAGAGGCAAAGCGCGTCTTTGATTCCATGGCTTTGGTGGGATGTACCGGATGCAGATACTGTATGCCATGTCCATTTGGCCTGGATATCCCGAAGATATTCTCACTGTACAACATGACTGCGGCGCACAGGGAGGAAGAGGCCAGGGCGGAGTACGAGGCTCTGGAAAAGAAGGCGGGCGACTGCCGCTCCTGCCGCCGCTGTGAGAAGGAATGTCCGCAGATGATCAAGGTGAGCGAGGTCATGAAGGAAGTTGCAAAGGTGTTTGAGAAGACAGAAGCCTGATTGGCAGGAAAACAGGCTTTCACGGAAGAATGATTGAAGGAGGAACGGGTTATGCTGGAAAAAATTGATTTATCGAAGAAAATGGATAAAGATACGTACAAGCAGGTCATCGGAGAGCAGAGCGAAAGACTGGGCCTTTTGCAGCGGGAGCTGAGAACGGCGGGGATTCCTGTCATGATCGTGTTTGAAGGCATGGGTGCGGCCGGAAAAGGAACACAGATCAACCGGCTGATTCAGGCGATGGATCCCAGAGGATTCGAGGTCTTTGCCAACAGCAAGGCCACCGAGGAAGAACAGCTTCGCCCGTTCCTGTGGAGATTCTGGACCAAGACACCGGCCGACGGCCGGATCGCCATCTTTGACCGGAGCTGGTACCGGCAGGTGACAATCGAACGGTTCGACGGACAGATCAAGGAGAAGAATCTGCCGGAGGCCTTTCAGGATATTTTATCGTTTGAACGCCAGCTGGATGACGGCGGAATGGTGATTATCAAGCTGTTCCTCTATATTTCCCAGGAGGAGCAGAAGAAGCGCTTCAAGAAGCTGGAGGACTCCAAGGAGACGTCCTGGCGTGTGACGAAGGACGACTGGCGTAGGAACAAGGAGTATGGCCGTTATCTGGAGATCAATGAGGAGATGCTTCAGAAGACCGATACGGAGCGCGCGCCGTGGTCCATCATCGAGGCGACGGACAAGGATTACGCCGCAGCCAAGATCATGACCCTTGTAGCGGACCGCTTCGAGGCGGCCTTGAGAGAGAAAGCGGCTTCGAAGCCGGAAGTGTCGGAGAAACCTCCGGTGAAGGAAGAGAGATATCAAAACGGCGTGCTCTCCGGTGTGGATCTGACGAAGACGCTGACCAAGGAAGAGTATAAAAAAGAGATCGACCGGCTCCAGAAGCGCCTGGAGTTTCTGCACAGCGAGATTTACCGCCTGAGAATTCCGGTGGTTTTGGGATTTGAGGGCTGGGATGCAGGCGGAAAGGGCGGCGCTATCAAACGGCTCACCAGCCATTTGGATCCTCGCGGGTACCGCGTGAACCCGACCGCCTCCCCCAACGATATCGAGAAGGTACACCATTATCTGTGGCGGTTCTGGAACAACGTTCCGAAGGCGGGCCATATCGCCGTCTTCGACCGGACGTGGTACGGCCGTGTCATGGTGGAACGGATCGAGGGCTTCTGCTCGGAAGCGGACTGGAAGCGGGCCTATCAGGAAATCAACGAGATGGAGGCCCACATGGCCAATGCCGGAGCCGTGGTCATCAAGTTCTGGCTTCATATTGACAAGGACGAGCAGGAACGCCGATTCAAGGAACGCCAGCAGAATCCTGCAAAAGAGTGGAAGATTACGGACGAGGACTGGAGAAACCGGGAAAAATGGGACCAGTACGAGACCGCTGTCAACGAGATGCTGGTGCGCACCTCCACAACGTACGCGCCGTGGGTTGTCGTGGAAGGCAACTGCAAGTACTATGCCCGCGTGAAGGTCTTAAGGACTGTGGTCGATGCCCTGGAGGAGCGGGTAAAGGCGTGCGGTAAAAAATAACAGTTAGTCCTGCTTGTGTTTTCCTGTTTTTTAGTGTAAATTAATAGGGAGCAGGAGGCAGGAAATGAAAACAGTAATCATTGTGGGCGGTGGCGCCGCGGGGATGCTGGCAGGCATTGCAGCAGCCAGGAATGGCGGCACCGTCCATATTTTTGAGAAAAATGAAAAGCTGGGGAAAAAGGTCTTTATCACGGGCAAAGGGCGCTGTAATGTGACCAATGCATGCGACACCGGGGATTTGTTCCGGAATGTGGTGACAAATTCCAAATTCCTTTACAGCAGTTTTTATGGATTTAATAATTTTGATATGATGGCACTTCTGGAGGAGGCGGGCTGTCCGCTGAAGACCGAGAGGGGAAACCGGGTATTTCCGGTATCCGACAAGTCTTCGGACGTGATTAAGGCGCTGTCCGGAATGCTTGGGAGGCTGGGAGCAGAGGTTCACCTTCACTCGGAGGTAAAGGAGCTTCTTCTGGAAGATGGCCGGTGCCGCGGGATTCTCTTGAAAAAGGGCGGCACGGAGACGAAGGTGTACGGAGATGCGGTGATTGTAGCCTGCGGCGGCCTTTCGTATCCGACTACGGGCTCGACCGGGGACGGATACCGGTTTGCCGGCGCGGCAGGGCACACGGTGACGGAGCTTTCACCGGCTCTGGTGCCGTTTGTGGTGAAGGAACCGGTGGTGAAGGAGCTGCAGGGTCTCTCCTTAAAGAACATTGAGGCCGTGGTGATGCGCGGCAAAAAGGTGATCTACCGGGAGTTCGGGGAGATGCTTTTCACCCATTACGGAGTCAGCGGCCCGGTGCTCTTAAGCGCCAGCAGCTACGCCGTGAAGGAATTGAAGAAAGGGCCGCTTTCTCTCGTCATCGACTTAAAACCGGCGCTGTCGGAGGAACAGCTGGATGCGCGGCTGCTCCGTGAATTTGAGGGGACTTTAAACAAGCAGTTTAAAAATGCGCTGGTTCATTTATTCCCATCCAAGCTGGTTCCGGTTATGGTGGAACGGAGCGGGATATCTCCGGAAAAGAAGGTGAATGAGATCACCAGGGAAGAACGGAAGCAGATAATCCAGGCGACGAAATCATTTACCGTGACGATTACGGGGCTTCGCGATTACAACGAGGCCATCATTACGCAGGGCGGCGTCTCTGTGAAAGAAGTGAATCCCTCTACCATGGAGTCGAAGCTGGTCTCCGGGCTTTACTTTGCCGGGGAGGTGCTCGATTTGGATGCGGTGACAGGAGGCTTTAACCTCCAGATTGCCTGGTCCACCGCCTGGACGGCCGGAAGCGAGGCTGCCGGACCGGATCCTGAATGACGGGCAGTCAAACGTGCGTCTGCACGGCAGAAGAGACAGAATGGGGGCGCGTCCCCAAAGATTAAAGGAGAGTCAAGGATGTCAAAGATTTATAACATTGCAATAGACGGTCCGGCAGGGGCAGGCAAGAGTACCATCGCAAAAGCGGTTTCTGCGAAGCTCGGCTTTGTCTATGTGGACACCGGAGCCATGTACCGGGCCATGGCGCTGTACTTTTTACGAAAAGGAATCAAACCGGACGAGGAAGCCGTGATTTCGGAGGCGGTAAAAGAGGTGGGCGTCACGATTTCCTATGAGAACGGCGCCCAGCAGGTGATATTAAACGGAGAAAATGTGTCCGGTCTGATCCGGACGGAGGAGGTCAGCCAGATGGCCTCTGCCTCCTCCATATACTTACCAGTCCGCGAGAAGCTGGTGGAGCTGCAGAAGGAACTGGCCAGAAATGAGAATGTCATCATGGACGGCAGGGACATCGGAACGTGCGTGCTCCCGGAAGCGGATTTAAAGATTTATCTGACAGCGAGCACAGCGGTGCGGGCAAAACGCCGCTACGACGAGCTGACTGAAAAGGGCGAGCCGTGCAGCCTGGAGGAGATCGAAAAGGAGATTGCGGAGAGAGATTACCGCGATATGCACAGAGAAAACTCCCCGCTGAAGCAGGCAGAGGATGCGGTTCTGGTCGATACCTCCGGCCTGACCATCGACGAGGTAATCGGCGAGATACTTAAGCTGGCTTCAGAAAAAGGGATCGGCTGGCAGAATTAAGGAGACAAAACGTTATGGAAGTGATTGTTGCTAAGACCGCGGGCTTCTGTTTCGGCGTCAAACGCGCCGTGGACAAGGTTTATGAACAGATAGAGCACGCCGGAAAACCGATTTATACCTACGGTCCGATCATCCACAACGAAGAAGTGGTAAAGGATTTTGAGGAAAAGGGCGTACGGGTCATCGAGTCCGAGGAGGAGCTTAAGGCACTCCGCGACGGAATCGTCATCATACGTTCTCACGGTGTGGGAAAGCATGTTTACGATATCCTGGAAGAAAACGGCATTGAGATTGTGGACGCCACCTGCCCGTTTGTGAAGAAGATTCATAAGATCGTACAGGAACAGAATCAGGCGGGAAGACGCCTGATTATCATTGGAAATGAATCGCATCCGGAGGTGCAGGGTATTAAAGGCTGGGGAAATGATAATACTTTAGTGGTGGAAACACCCGACCAAGTGGACAATTTGCCGTTTTCAGAGGGTGAAAAGCTGTGTATCGTGTCCCAGACGACATTTAATTACAAGAAATTTCAAGATTTAGTTGAAAAATTTTCTAAAACGCGTTATGATATACTTGTTTTAAATACGATTTGCAATGCAACACAGGAGAGACAGGTGGAAGCAAGACGGATAGCTTCAGAAGTGGACGCCATGATCGTGGTTGGTGGGAAGACGAGTTCCAATACCCAGAAGCTGTACGAGATATGCCAAAAGGAATGTAAGAACACTTACTATATCCAGACACTAGGTGATTTAGATCCTGAATGTATAAGTTCTGTGCGCAGCGTAGGTATTACAGCCGGGGCTTCAACCCCGAATCATATTATCGAGGAGGTTCATACTAATGTCAGAATTAAGTTTTGAACAAATGTTAGAGGAATCATTAAAAACAATACGTACAGGAGAGATCGTCACAGGTAAAGTCATCGACGTCAAAGAAGATGAAATCGTCTTGAATATAGGTTTTAAATCCGACGGCATCATCCCGCGTAATGAGTACACGGATGACCAGAATTTAGATCTCGCAACTGTTGTATCTGTTGGTGATGAGATGGAAGCGAAAGTCGTTAAGGTAAACGATGGCGAAGGCCAGGTTGCGTTATCTTACAAGAGACTGGCAGCTGACAGAGGAAACAAGAGATTAGAAGAAGCGTTTGAGAACCATGAGGTTCTTACCGCAAAGGTAGCTGCTGTTCTGGACGGCGGTTTAAGCGTAGTAGTGGAAGGGGCGAGAGTCTTTATTCCGGCAAGCCTGGTATCCGACACATATGAGAAGGATTTATCCAAGTATGCAGACCAGGAGATCGAATTCGTAATTACCGAATTCAATCCGAAGAGAAGAAGAATTATCGGCGACAGAAAGCAGCTTATGGTTGCCAAGAGAGCCGAGATGCAGAAAGAATTATTTGAGAGAATCCATCCGGGAGATGTCGTAGAAGGAACGATTAAGAACGTAACCGATTTCGGTGCATTCATCGACCTTGGCGGCGCAGATGGTTTACTTCATATTTCCGAGATGAGCTGGGGAAGAGTTGAGAGCCCGAAGAAGGTTTTCAAAGCCGGCGAGAAGATGAGAGTCTTAATCAAGGATATCAATGGTGATAAGATCGCATTAAGCTTAAAGTTCCCGGAGACCAATCCGTGGAAGGATGCCGCTGTGAAGTATGCAGCAGGCAACATCGTAACAGGCAGAGTTGCACGTATGACTGATTTCGGCGCATTCGTTGAGCTGGAGCCAGGCGTAGATGCATTGCTTCATGTATCTCAGATTTCCAGAGACCATGTAGATAAGCCATCTGACGTATTATCCATCGGCCAGGAGATCGAGGCTAAGGTTGTTGACTTCAACGAAGACGACAGAAAGATCAGCCTGAGCATGAAGGCTCTTCAGATGCAGGATATGTCTCAGATGGATGAAGATGCACCGGTTTATTCAGATGAGGAATAATTTTTGAGTTATAGATATGCAAAAGTTACGCCGCCCCATGGGATCGCTTTCTGATCCTGTGCGGGCGGTTTTTGTGTTTCATGTGCTTTGCGGGGACCGTACTCTGCGCAGGGGAGAATGGCTGCTGTAGAAAACGCGCTCCGGTGCGAAAGTCTGGTAAGGCAGACTCTTTTTAGCGGCCACTAATTAAACGGGTAATCGGATGCTTAACGAAAAAATAATCTTATAAATAGTAAAATATACTTGAAAATATAGTAAATATCAGGTATAATAAACTCATTCAGGCAGATATCTTCTGCTGAATTTTAGACACATTTCTATATAATTCTAATCGGTATTTAGATTGTCGGAAAATGGTTATTTAGAACCGTGATTTGCAGAACCGTTCATGGCTGTATCGGCCGCAAGCTCAGAGGCAGGAATCTAAGGAGGAAAGTGCATATGGCACAGGTGAAACCACAACAGGTATTAGAAAGTCAAAAAAAGCAAGGAGGATTAAAGGGACGGGAAGAACAGAACGCACAGACCGGAAAGCCATTATTCCCGCTGATGACAAGAAGCAGAGAACAGGTATTGGATATGCTGAAAACCAATCCGGATATCTGGCATAAGTTTCAACTCCTGACGAATGCATTTCAGGAGGAGCTGATCGGATTTTCCATGGGAAGCAGCGGGCTGAAAATCAGCTATGATCCCTTTTTTAAACTGGTTTTTGATCCGGATGTACACAATGACCGCTTATCCATGATGCTTTCCTGCATTATGAAGCAGAAGGTGGCGGTAAAACGGGTGTTATCCCCGGAATCTAACCGGATTACGGCAGAAGGCTCTCTGCTGATTATGGATGTCCTGGCAGAACTTGAGAACGGAGAATTGGTGAACATTGAAATTCAGCGTATTGGCTACGCATTTCCGGGAGAGCGGGCTGCCTGCTATTCTTCTGATCTGATACTCAGGCAGTATAGCCGGATAAAAGGCAGGAAAGAGAATGGGTCTACATATAAGAAGCTTCAGAATGTGTATACCATTGTCCTGATTGAGAACAGCAGCGCGGATTTTCACAAAATAGCCGGACAGTATATTCACCGCTCCAGCCAGGTGTTTGATACGGGGCTGGAACTGGATTTACTGCAGAAATATATTTTTGTGGCTCTTGATGTTTTCCGGGAAATCACTTACAATTTAAATGAGGAAATAGAGGCATGGCTGCTCTTCTTAAGTTCTGACAGGCCGGAGGATATCATGAGAATTATAGAGAGATACCCGGATTTCCGCGAAATTTACGAAGAGATAGCTCAATTTCAGGTAAAACCAGAGGAGTTGGTGGGTATGTATTCGAAAGCATTGGAGATTTTGGATAGAAATACAGTGCAGTATATGATTGAGGAACAGAAGCAGGAGATAGAGGAACAGCAGCGGGAGATAGAGGAACAGCAGCAGGAGATAGAGGAACAGCAGCAGGAGATAGAGGAGCATAAACGGGAGATGGAGGAACAGCAGCAGGAGATAGAGGAACATAAACGGGAGATAAAGGAACATAAACGGGAGATAAAGGAGCAGCAGAAGGAAATTGAACGTTTAAAAAAACTTTTGGAACAAAGATAACAGGGTAACCCGGAAAGGCAGGCCAATGGATACAGTGGATGGCCTGTTTTTTCTATCAGAGTCAGTTGCAGAGACTGTCTTAAGAATGTTAAGAGGAGAAGAGATGGATTCCAGCCATGAGATGATTATACCGAATGATAATTTACCGTTTAAGCTGTTTCTCTTTGAGGGCGGAGAGGGGAAGTATAAGAGGGCCAGTCACTGGCATCGGTCGATCGAGATTTTTCTTGTTATGGAGGGGAAGATCGATTTTTATCTGGGGGAGAACCATTTTCCGATTGGTGAGAAGGACTTTATTATAGTGAATTCCAATGAAGTGCACTCGATCGACGCCCCGCTTCCAAACCGCACGCTGGTACTGCAGATTCCTGTGCAGACATTTGAGGTTTACTTGCAGGAACAGCCGTATCTGTCATTTTCCAGGAGATCGGGGGAGCAGAATGGGAAGCTGATGGGTCTTGTGATGGAGATGTACCGGACGTATGAGAGAAAAACGTATGCCTGGGAGCTGAAGATGGGCGGGCTGTTTGAATTTGTCAAGTATCTGCTTCTGACGGAGTTCAAGGATCAGGCACAGGCTCCGGATATTATAAGACAGAAGATCCATTTGGAGAAGCTGTCGGAGATTACGGAGTATATGAAAAATCATTACGACGAGGCGCTGTCTTTAGAGAAGGTGGCGGACCGCTTTGGTTTTTCCCCTACGTATTTATCCAGAATATTTAAGCGGTATGCCAATATCAGCTACCGCGACTATCTGCAGGATTTGAGGGTGGAGTACGCGGTGAAGGAGATGGTACATACTGCCCATGAACTGGGGGATATTGCCGTGAATCACGGATTCTCGGACAGCAGGGCGTTTGCGAAGGCGTTTGCGAAACGATACGGCTGTCTGCCCAGTGAGTACAGGAAAAGGGCAAGAAAGTGCTATTAGGTGGTCAAGTTCCTGCTCACGTAATCTGACGGAAAACGGTATAATAAAACTATGGCAAATTGCGTGAAACAGGTAAGGAGGCAGCAAATGGAATATTTAATTGGTATTGACGTGGGGACATCGGCGACGAAGACCGTGCTGTTCGATAAAAAGGGCAATATAATTGCATCGGCTTCGAGAGAGTATCCACTGTATCAGCCGCACAACGGCTGGGCGGAGCAGAAACCCGAGGATTGGCGGGACGCGGTGATTGCCACCGTGGAAGAAGTGGTGAAAAAGTCCGGCGCAGGAAAGGACGAGGTAAAGGGAATCGGTATTTCCGGTCAGATGCACGGACTTGTCATGCTCGATGAAGCAGGGAACGTGATCCGTCCTTCCATTATCTGGTGTGACCAGAGGACTGGGGAAGAAGTGGAAGAGATGCTGGAGATCATGCCCCGGGAACGCTGGATTGAGATTACGGCCAATCCGCCTCTGACAGGCTGGACGGCGGCGAAAATCTTATGGGTGAGAAATCACGAGCCTGAGAATTACGAACGATGCAGACATATTCTGCTTCCAAAGGACTATATCCGTTACATATTGACTGGTGTGTTTGCGACCGAGGTATCGGATGCCAGCGGGATGCAGCTTCTCGATGTGCCAAACCGCTGCTGGTCGGATGAGGTACTGGAGAAGTTAAACATTGATAAGAGCCTTCTCGGCAAAGTATATGAGTCCTGCGAGGTTACGGGAACGATTCTGCCGGATATCGCGGAGAAGACGGGACTTTCCACAGAGACAAAGGTGGTAGGCGGCGCCGGTGACAATGCGGCTGCGGCAGTCGGTACCGGAGTCGTAAAGGACGGAACGGCATTTACGACGATTGGTACCTCAGGGGTCGTGTTTGCACACAGCAGTCAGGTGACGATCGACCCAAAGGGACGCGTACATACGTGCTGCGCGGCTGTGCCTGGAACGTGGCATGTCATGGGCGTGACGCAGGCGGCCGGACTTTCCTTAAAGTGGTTTAAGGATAATTTCTGCCAGGACTATGTGGAAGAGGCTGTGAGACAGGACGTGGACGTCTATGACCTGATTAATCGTGATATTGCAAATATCCCGGCTGGCAGTGATAAGCTGATTTATCTTCCCTATCTGATGGGAGAGAGAACGCCCCATCTGGATCCGGACTGCCGCGGCGTGTTCTTTGGACTCTCTGCGATTCATACGAAGGCTCATATGCTGCGTGCCGTCATGGAAGGTGTTTCCTACTCTCTCTCTGACTGCAATGACATTTTAAAGGAGATGGGCATCGATGTTGACTGTATGATGGCCTGCGGCGGAGGCGGCAAGAGCCCTGTGTGGAGACAGATGCTGGCAGATTTATATGACTGCAGTGTGAATACGGTGAGACAGACGGAAGGTCCGGCGCTTGGCGTGGCGATTCTGGCCGGAGTCGGATGCGGAATCTACGAAAGCGTGGAGGAGGCCTGCGACGAGCTGATTTCTGAGGCACAGAGCACCGGAGCGGATTCGAGTGTGGTTGGTAAATATAAGGCGTACCATGAACTCTATAAAGCGCTTTATGGGAACTTGAAGAACAGCTATAAGAAGCTTGCTGCTTTATAGGAGAAGAGGAGGAATACTTAAATGGGAATGCAGATCAAAGACATTTCAGATAAAGCGTTTTCTGCCTACGGAAAGGTGATTACCGGTCTTGATGTTACCGGTATCTTAAAAGAGATGGAACATACACCTCTCCCGGACGATGTTATCTACGTACCATCCGTTCCGGAGCTGGAGGCGCTGCCTGAGGCTTTAGTCATTCAGAACAATGTGTACGGGGAGCTTCCGATTCAGATCGGCTTCTGCAACGGTCACAATACGAAGTTAAACGCGGTAGAATACCACAGAAACTCTGAGATCAACATTGCGGTGACGGATCTCGTCCTGATCATCGGAAAACAGCAGGATATCGGGGCAGATTACACGTACGACACATCTCTGATGGAGGCCTTCCTGGTACCGGCGGGAACGGTAATCGAAGTCTACGGCACCACACTTCACTACGCGCCCTGCCATGTAGAAGATGGAGGTTTCCGGTGTGTGGTTGTCCTGCCAAAGGGGACCAACACGGATATGGAGCCGCTGGAGATTAAGAATAAAGAGGACGAATTACTCTTTGCAAGAAACAAATGGCTGATCGGCCACGAGGAGGGCGGTCTTCCGGCCAATGCCTATATTGGCTTAAAGGGTGAAAACCTGCAAGTAGGCAATGAACAGTAAAGAAGCAGGAAGAACAATAAATAGAAAGAATCAGGAGGAAAATACATATGAACAACATACCAGAAGTAAAAGTAGGAATTGTAGCGGTCAGCAGAGACTGTTTCCCGGAATCATTATCTGTCAACAGAAGAAAGGCTCTTGTGGAGGCGTATGCTGCCAAATATGATGCAAAGAACATCTATGAATGTCCGGTCTGCATCGTAGAGAGTGAGATTCACATGGTACAGGCGCTGGAGGATGTGAAGGCAGCAGGATGTAATGCACTGGTTGTGTATCTTGGCAACTTCGGACCGGAGATCTCTGAGACGCTGCTCGCAAAGCATTTCGACGGACCGAGCATGTTTATCGCGGCGGCAGAGGAGAGCGGCGACAACTTAACCCAGGGACGCGGTGACGCTTACTGCGGCATGTTAAACGCCAGCTATAACTTAAGACTGCGCAATATCAAGGCATACATTCCGGAATATCCGGTAGGAACCGCTTCAGAATGTGCGGACATGATCGAGGAATTCCTTCCGATCGCCAGAACACTGGTTGGATTATCCAGCTTAAAGATTATAAGCTTTGGACCGCGTCCGTTAAATTTCCTGGCCTGTAATGCGCCGATTAAGCAGCTTTATAATCTGGGCGTGGAGATTGAAGAGAACTCCGAGCTGGATTTATTTGAAGCGTTCAACAAGCATGCGGACGATCCGAGAATCGCCGATGTGATGAAAGATATGGAGAAAGAACTGGGTGAGGGCAACTTAAAGCCGGAGATTTTACCGAAACTGGCACAGTATGAGCTTACGCTTCTTGACTGGATCGAAGAGCACAGAGGATACCGCAAATACGTTGCCATTGCAGGCAAATGCTGGCCGGCATTCCAGACACAGTTTGGTTTCGTTCCCTGCTATGTCAACAGCCGTTTGACCGGTATGGGAATCCCGGTATCCTGTGAAGTAGATATTTACGGCGCGCTGAGCGAGTTTATCGGAACCTGCGTGAGCCAGGATGCGGTAACACTTCTGGATATCAACAATACGGTGCCGGATGACATGTACGACGGCGACATCAAGGGCAAATACGACTATACACACAGGGATACCTTTATGGGATTCCATTGCGGCAATACATGTTCCAGAAAGCTTTCCGCATGTTCCATGAAGTATCAGATGATTATGGCAAGAGCGCTTCCTGAGGAAGTAACACAGGGGACTCTGGAGGGAGATATTCTTCCAGGCGACATCACATTCTTCCGTTTACAGAGTACGGCAGATTGTCAGCTTCGCGCCTATGTTGCACAGGGCGAGGTTCTTCCGGTTGCGACACGTTCCTTCGGTTCCATAGGAATCTTCGCTATCCCGGAGATGGGCAGATTCTACCGTCACATTTTGATCGAGAAGAACTATCCGCACCACGGTGCAGTCGCATTCGGCCATTTCGGAAAGGCATTATTTGAAGTATTCAAATATCTGGGCGTGGAAGATATCGGATTCAACCAGCCGAAGGGTATGCTCTATCCGTCTGAAAATCCATTTGCATAAGACGGGGATGGCTGCGCAGGCGTGTCATGAAGCCAGTGCCGCTGGACCTAAATACGTACTGCATAGCACCCGCTATCTACGCCAGGAGCACGCCCACGAAGCTAGTCGTAGGGTCCACTACGCCGTCGCTTCGTGGACGCACACCTGACGCAGATATCAGGCACTATGCAGTACGCATTTAAGTCCGGCGGCACTGGTACTGCGTTTTCCGGATTCAGATAATAAGGCAGTAATGAAGTGAAAAGCATATAGAGAGTAAATGACGACAGCAGGAGGATTGCGCGGTGTTTACCGCGTGATCTGTCCGGCTGTTTTTTTGCGTAATAGAGGTGCAATGAGATTCGGACGAAGCTTCTGCCATAGAGACGGTCAGAAGGGCCGCGGGGCTTTCCTGAGAAAAGAAATCACCAGAAAGGACGTGTGCAGTGGAAAAAAAGGACGGTTTGTGCTATACTGAAACAAGCTGATTTGACTGGAGGAAGAGAAGATGAAAGTTGAGAAAACCGTTTGGAATGGAAAAGAAGGGTACCTTCTTCAGAATGAATCCATGGAAGTATTCGTGAATCCGGAGGATGGTATGAATATCTATCAGATGGACTGGGAAGGCCGTCAGATGATCGCCTGGGAAGAGGAACGCTATCAGAGAAAGGCGACGTACGGAGTACCGGTCCTTTATCCCACGCCTAACCGTTCGGAGGATTTGAAGATTCAAACCTTTGGAAGGCAGTATGATGCCAGGATGCACGGTCTGGTGAAGAATCTGCCCTTTGAGGTGAAGGCGGCGGATACAGATGGACAGGCAGCCCTGGTGACGGGTGTTCTGATGTGGAATGAGGCGCAGCCGGATTTCCCGATGTTTCCATTCCCAAGTACATTAAGTATAACGGTCAAGGCGCTGCCTGATGAGGTGGTCTGGAGTTATGAGGTGGAAAACTGCGGAGAGGGAGAAATGTCCTATGGCATTGCGGTCCATCCGTATTTCAATAAGAGAGAACAGGAAGTGAAGATCACCGTCCCGGCCGCTTCTGTCATGGAAATGACGGAGGAGAAGATTCCTACCGGGAAGCTGATTCCGGCAGGAGAGACGGTACCGGATTTACGTACACCCGCGTTGGTGGACAGCCTTTCCCTGGATCACGTATATACGGACTGCCAGGCGGGAGCGCATGCGGAAATCTTCTATAACGACTGTAAGGTCAAACTGGAAGCCACAGAGGAATTTGGCCATATTGTCGTGTTTACTCCGAAGGCGCCGTTCTTCTGCATCGAAAACCAGTCCTGCTCTACCGACTGTTTTAACCTTTTTGCAAAAGGATTCGTCCGTGAATCCGGGCTTCAGACCGTGAAAGCAGGGGAGAAGAAGTCCGGTGCGATCCGGTTTGTATTCGAGAATTAGCGGCATGACCCCTGACAATTTTCCGTGTAGTAATAGCGGGAGACTTATGCTACAATGAAAAAGAAGCGAAAGTCCCTGCCGGAGCGGGCAGTTCATGGTGCACGATGGAAAGGAAAAGTATGAGGGGAACCATCAGATATATGGTGATATGCGGCAGTTTAATATTGACAGTTCTGTCTGCGGGATGCAAAACCGGGGATCAGAGCGTTACCTATGCCGGTGAGCAGGTTCCTGCTGCGTCTGCACCGCAGACAGAGGAGGAGATCATCTATCTGATCGGTGATGATGAGGTGACGGAGCCGGAGAAGTCATCGGGAAAGCGGGATTCTCTGATTAATCCGGAAGGAAAGACTCTGGAGGAACGCTTTTTTACACCGGAAGGCTATACGAGAATTCCCAAGGAAATGGGAAGCTTTCAGGGATATTTAAGGCGATATACGATGAAACCGGATCAGAGCCCTGTCCTTCTTTACGACGGAAGTGAGAAACAAAATCAGAGCGCCCATGCGGCGGTATTTTCCATGCCGGTGTTTGAAGGCGATCTGCAGCAGTGCGCCGACAGTATTATCCGCATCTACTCGGAGTATTTCTGGAAGATGGGGGACTACGATAAAATTGCGTTTCATTTAACCAATGGATTTTTAATGGATTATCCGGCCTGGAAATCAGGAAAGAGACTGGTGGCAGATGGAAATAAGACTTCCTGGGTTTCAAAATCCGGTTCCGACGATTCTTATGAGACGTTTTTAAAATACTTAAGAACAGTGATGATCTACGCTGGTACACTCTCCTTAAACGAGGAGGCGGTTCCTGTAAATGTGAGCGATATTCAGGCGGGAGACATGTTTATAAAGGGCGGGAGCCCGGGACACTGCGTCATGGTGGCTGATGTGGCACAGAACAGAGACGGCAGCCGCTGTTTTCTGCTGGCTCAGGGCTATATGCCGGCCCAGGAATTTCAGATTATAAAAAATCCTCTTCACGAGGACGATCCGTGGTACTATGCTGCGGAACTGAACTATCCTTTTGTGACGCCGGAATACGTATTTGACGAGGGGAGTCTGAAGCGCTGGTATGGATTTGGATATTAAAGAAATCGTCAGGTTATCGCAAAGAAATTCCTTTTTTCTTATGGTATGATAAAGAGAGAATGGGGAAATCAGATTGCGGCAGGCAGGGGGAATACGGATGGCAGGATATTTCCGAATGATTTTTACAATGCTGGTTCTGGCCGCCACTTTGGCCGGATGTACGAAGGAAACCGCCGAAAGGCCCACGGAACAGCCGGTGGAAGAACGGGAAGTGACGGTGGTATCCAACGGTATCAGTTATGTGCCTTTGGAGAACTGGACGAATAATTTGACAACAGAGACAGATAAAGATGGAAATGAGCAGGAGACAGCGTCCTGCGGCCTCTGGCTTACTCCGGAGAAGATCGTGAAGGAGACGGATGGAGAGTACCATATGCCGGAGATTTTCTATGCGGATGACTTTAAGATAAAGGTTAAGGGGAATGGGCACAATCCCATCGATTACATCATCTACAGTATGGGATTTGACACGGTGGACAGTGGAAAGGTGATGAACCCATCCGATATACTCATCCCGGTGAATGGAAAAGACTATTACGTGCAGCTGGAATTTTCACAGGGAGATGAGAAGAATTACTCCCATTACCAATATTTTTTCAAGGTGGTGAAGGGGGATCCGCTTCCGCAGATCAGAGTGACTCATGAGAGGAAGAGTAAGGAGATTCCCAGCGCCTCCGGAGTGATTCTGTGGAACGAGCCGGGAGAGGACGGCGATACGGTCAGTACGGCGGCCTGCGGACCGGAGCCATTTACCGTGCTTGCAAAAGAGGAACGGGAGATTCCGTATCTGCCGCTGGGGCGGTGGATTACAATAGAACTGACCGGGGATAAGCAGCCGGACGAGGTGATTCTTTCCGATTATATCCTGAAAGAAGACGGGAGCCCTCGTTACGATGAAAAGACAATCATAACAACGGAACTGGAGTATGACAACCACGAGATGAGGTTCTGTCTCACTCCCAATTTGAACGCGATGCTGAGCTCGGACATGTCTGCGTATATGACAGGCGGCATACTGCGAGGGTTTAAGCTGGAACTCGTCTGGGATGACGGAAGCCGGGCGGAGTACGGCTTTCTTATTTCCACGGATGCCTCCTTTGTCGGAGAAGACCCTGCGGCTGTGGAGGCGGACCGACCGTTTAAACCGGAAGCTGATTTGTTTCTGGATTTGAAACGATCGGAGGAGGAGGCCTTTGAAAAGAAGCTGGTTCTGGAGATAAATAACCAGTCCAGATCGCCGGTCCTGTTTGGAGACGAGATGAGACTCATGAGAATTGACGGCATGGAGATGACGGAAGTGCCGGTGAATCCTGACGTGATCTGGAACAGCATTACCTATCAGGTGAGTTCCGGCTCCTATAAGGCGCTTACAGTGGATCTGGAACGCCTGTATGGAGAACTGGAGTCCGGCAGATATCGGATCATCAAGGGCGTGCGGCCGGTCGGCGGCAGCAGAAGAGAACTGTATGCGGATTTTATAGTGGGTCCCAGAGAATAAGGAGCTATCAGAGTGAAGAAAGCGCAGCATCCGATCACAGATGCTGCGCTTTTAAAAAAAATCTTTTAGAATAGGATTCCTTTTCCTGATGAAATTACGTACGTGCCTGTGATCGGCTCTCAGATCTTCCGGCACTGTGGATAATGACGCTGATTCTCTTATATACGAGTGATGTAATCAGGGACACGGTAATTCCCTTGATAATATTAAACGGTCCGACACAGATGAGGGCAAAGGTCCATACATTGCTGATTGCCGGATTAATGGCGGCGCCTGCCTGAATAATCGTATCCAGCGGCATCAAATTCGAATAAAACGGGATCAGGATATACACGTTTATGACAACGCCGACTACAGCCATCATGACAGCGCCTGCGGCCATGCCAAGTACCGCGCTCTTCTTTGTCTTATGGAAGCGGTAGATAATGCCTGCCGGGAGAATCAGGGAACACCCGATCATCAGATTAGCAAATTCGCCTACAAATCCGGTGCTGGTTGGCTTTAAAACTAATTTAACCAGAATCTTGACAATCTCCATCACGACGCCGGCAATCGGCCCCAGCGCAAACGTACCTACCAGAATCGGCACCTCGCTTAAATCGAGACCGTAGAAGCTGGGTGCGATAAATGGCAGCGGTATCTCGAAGATCATCAGGACACCGGCGAGCGCGCCGAACATGCCCATTAATACCACATTTTTTGTTGACAGCAGTTTGTTTTCTTTCATTGTTGCATCCTCCTAAAATTTGGTTTTGTAAGTTCATCTCTAAGAGGAATCATGCGGCTTTCTGCAGTTCTGATGATCGGTTGATAGAACAGAGCGCCCGTATTGCGGGACTCAAAAAAACCCTGGATAATTGATCCAGGGCGTCATAATTCATATCAAACCGTGTCAGGCACTGCTGCCTGTCACACAATTTCTTCTCTCATCCAGACTATACTGTCGGTTCCGGAATTACACCAGATCAACCACTGTTACAGTGGGTCGCGGACTATACCGCCGGTGGGGAATCACACCCCGCCCCGAAGAACTTATATTTATTTGTAACTGTATAATATCACAGAAATACGGCGCTTTCAAGAACTTTCTGCCTTATTTGATGTTTTATGTCACAAATCAGATGTTGAGTTGTCTAATTAGATGCAGGAATCAGATATGCAGGAAACGTTATATGCAAAAAGCGAAAGAGAGGAAAAAGACATGAACGAAAAGGAACAAATGGAAACACAAAAGCTGGTAAGACTGGCAGCAGAGGGGGACAAAGGGGCTCTGGAGCAGCTCCTCACCGGGGTACAGGATCTGGTTTTTAATCTCTCCCTGCGTATGTTGGGGACCATTCATGACGCGGAGGATGCGTCGCAGGAAATACTGATCCGGGTGATGACCAATCTGGCCTCTTTCCGTGGGGAGAGCGCTTTTACCACCTGGGTATTCCGCATTGCGGTCAATCATTTGAAAAACTATAAAAAGAGTATGTTTGCGCAGCATCCGCTGAGTTTCGAATACTACGGCGAAGATATTGTGAGTGGAAAAGAAAAGGATATACCGGACTTAACGATGGGGGTGGACCGGAACCTGCTGGAGCAGGAATTAAAGCTTTCCTGTACGAACGTGATGCTTCAGTGCCTGGATACGGACAGCCGCTGTATTTACATTCTCGGTACCATGTTTCGCGTGGACAGCCGTCTGGCGGCCGAGATACTGGAGATTTCTCCGGAGGCCTACAGGCAGAGACTGTCCAGAATTAAGAAAAAGATGGCTGGTTTTCTGGAGGAATACTGCGGCTTAAGCGGTAAAGGGGTCTGTTCCTGCAGTAAACGGATTTCCTATGCGATCGTGACTCACAGGGTGAATCCGGAGAAGCCGGAGTATACCAGCCTGGAGGAAAATACAGAGTTCCTTCAGGAGTGCAAGACGGCGATGGAAGAGATCGATGACCGGTCTCTGGTCTTTTCTTCCCTGCCAGCCTACCGGACGACAAGGGCAGCGCGGCAGTATCTGAATGAATTTCTGAAATCGGACTGCTATTCTATGATTTCCAACGCATAGGAGGCGGTATGATGAGAGAAAACTGTATCATGGACTTTTTAAAAGAACTTGAGCGGAACAATGACTTAAAATGGATGGCAGACCACAAGGCATTTAAGGAACAGGCGGCGGCAGAGTTTGAAGAGCTGCTTCAGATGGTGATGGAACGCCTGGCGGAAAAAGATCCGTCGGTGATTGGACTGCCTCCAAAAAATCTTATATACCGTCTGAATCGGGATACGAGATTCAGCCGCGACAAATCCCCTTATCATGCAGCTTTTCGCGCCCATATATCGCCTGCCGGCCGCGCACCGATTCCGGGCGGCTACTATCTGAATCTGGCGCCGGGAAATGTATTTTTGGGAGGCGGCGTGCATGCGGCCCCGTTTAAGGACGCTGTGACAATGATACGTGATTATATCTGCGGCCATGGAGAGGAATTGGAGACCATTGTATCCGCTCCGGATTTTCAAAACCATTTTACGATGACCGGGGAGCGCTTAAAAAATGTTCCGCGTGGATATGATGCTGATTTTCCCCAAAGTGAATACTTAAAGTATAAAAGCTGGGACATTGAATGCTGCCTGGAGACAGAGGAACTTTGTGATCTGGAGGATTTTTGTGAAAGGGCGTCGGAGCTGTTTCTGCTGATGCGGCCATTCAATGATTATTTTAATGAAGCGGTCAGGGATTTCCAGTACCCGGTTCGGAAATAGATTATCTTTTTGACCGGAAATCCCGGATAATCATGACACACAGTTGACATGTTTGCCGTGATAAGATTAAGATCCAGACAAAGGAGTCTGAGATAAAAGAACTGTGAGGAAGAAAAAATGGATGAAAAGTATTGTCAGAGCTGTGGTATGCCGATGGGAGAAACGGAAGAATTGTATGGAACGAACGGAGACGGAAGCAGGAATGAAGATTACTGTAAATACTGCTTTCATGATGGGTCGTTCGCGATGGACTGTACCATGGAAGAGATGATTGAAGGCTGTGTCCCCATGATGGCGGGAGCGAACAGCGGTATGAGTGAGGAAGAAGCGCGGAATATGATGAAACAGTTTTTCCCGGAGTTAAAACGATGGAAAAAGGCGCCTGTTAATCCAGAGTAAAGTATGGTATGATTAGAAAAATCATTTGCATGGAATGATATAAAACAGGAACCGGCCGGTCTGACGGTGGTTTTGCATGGAGGTTATGATGGCGGACGACATTCTTAATATTTTTTCAGAGCCCACAGCCGGCTGGTTTGCGGAGACATTCGGGAAAGCGACAAAGGTACAGGAGGAGGCGTGGCCGGCGATTGCAGCCGGGAAGCCGGTGCTGGTCAGCGCTCCTACGGGTACCGGCAAGACACTGTCTGCTTTTCTTGTTTTTATTGACAGGTTAAGTATGCTGGCCAGGGAGGGAAGGCTGGAGGAAAAGCTCTATCTGATCTACGTTTCGCCGTTAAAATCACTGGCAGGTGATATACGGGAAAACTTGAGACGGCCGCTTGATGGAATCGGAAGGGAAGCAGGGCAGCAGGAGATCACCGTGGCGATCCGCACCGGGGACACGCCCCAGAAGGACCGCCAGAGAATGGTGAAGCATCCGCCCCATATTCTGATTATCACGCCGGAATCGCTCTACCTGATGCTGACCTCACGGTCGGGCCAGGGGATCGTGAAAACGGCTGAGGCGGTGATCATTGATGAGCTTCACGCTCTGATCGATACGAAGCGGGGGGCTCATCTGATGCTTTCCATCGCGAGGCTGGACCGGCTCTGCGGCCGTAATCTCCAACGCATAGGCCTGTCAGCCACGATAGAGCCGCTGGAGCTGTCTGCGGAGTATTTATCCCCCGATCCGGTAGTCATCTGCGCTCCGGCCATGGAGAAGAAGGTCTTAATTGAGGTGGTGGGAACGACTCCGGCCAACGGGAGAAGAAAGGATCCGGTCTGGGAAGAACTGGGGATGGCAGTCTATCAGAAGTGTCTGGACTGCAGAAGCGTGATTGCATTTTCGGAAGGGCGCCGGTATGCGGAAAAGCTGGCTTATTACGTCAATCTGCTGGGCGGCGACGGGTTTGCCAGAGTTCATCACGGAAGTCTCTCGAAGGAACAGCGGGCGGAGGTGGAGCAGGACTTGAGAGCGGGCCGGCTCCGGCTGCTGTGCGCCACCTCCTCCATGGAACTGGGAATCGATGTGGGCGAGATAGATCAGGTCCTGCAGATCGGCTGTCCGCGCACGGTTTCCAGTACGATGCAGCGGCTGGGGCGGGCGGGCCATAACCCGGGATCGGTCAGCGTGATGTACATGTATCCCAGGACGGCACCGGAGAGCGTCTACTGCGGCATGACCGCCGAGATCGCCAGACTGGGTGGAGTCGAGCATACGAAGCCGCCGAGGCTCTGTCTCGATGTGCTTGCCCAGCACCTGGTGTCCATGGCGGCAGGAGACGGATACAGCGTGGATGATGTGATGGATGTTCTGTGCAGGGCCTATTCCTTCCGCGATGTGACGAGAGAGGACGTAAAAGGCGTGCTCCGGATGCTGGCTGGTGATTACGAACATGGAAGAGAGATTCCAGTGCGTCCGCGGGTGCTCTACGACCGGATTCATGAACGGGTGACCGGAGACGCCTACAGCCGTATGCTGGCTGTCGCGGCAGGAGGAACCATCCCGGATAAGGGGCTCTACGCGGCGAAGACGGAAGATGGAGTGAAGCTGGGAGAACTGGATGAGGAGTTCGTGTATGAATCCCAGATTGGAGACAAGTTTGTGCTTGGATCTTTTGCATGGAAGATCGTCAGCCAGGACCGGGATACTGTGGTAGTGACGCAGGTTCCGGCGGAGGGAGCCAGGCTGCCGTTCTGGAAGGGGGAGACGAGAGGCAGGACGCTTCGCACCAGTCTGGCGTTCGGAAGGCTGTTCCGGGAGCTGGGAAAGGCGGCGGAGGCCGGGGGAGAACAACTGACCGAATATGATAAGCCGGCGGAAGCACGGCATCCAGATGAAGCTGGCCGGCTGGCGAGCTGCTCTGACGTACTTACAGATACACTTACCCGCCTTGGCCTCGACGGCGCGGCGGCCTGCAACGCGGCCTCTTTTTTGAGGCGCCAGATTGTGGTAACCGGAGGACTTCCAGACGACAGGACGATCGTTGTGGAACGGTTCAGAGATCATACGGGAAGCAATCAGGTCATGGTGCACGCGCTGTTTGGGAGACGGGTCAATGCACCGCTGTCTCTTCTATTGCAGCATACGGCCAGACAGTTATGCGGAATTGATATCGGCTGCGTGGATGAGGAGGATGGCTTTCTTTTGTATCCTTATGGGGAGGACGTTCTTCCGGAAGGGCTGCTGTTCAAGATCGACGAGGGACAGGCCAGGAGTGTTCTGGAGGCGGCGCTTCCCCTGACGCCTCTGTTCAATATGACCTTTCGCTATAATGCGGCCCGCGCGCTCATGATGGGAATGAAGCGGAATGGCCGCCAGCCGCTCTGGATGCAGCGGCTGAAGAGCACGGAGATGCTTTCCTCCCTGATTAATGAGCCGGGTCATCCCCTGATCCGGGAGACGAAGCGGGAATGCCTTGAGGACCAGTGGGATATTGACGGCGTAATAAAGATCCTGAGCGATATCAGGGCTGGGCTCATTACAGTACGGGAAGTCTGTGTGGATGTGCCGTCGCCCATGTCTCTTCCATTCCAGTGGCAGGCGGAAGCGGCGGAGATGTATGAGTATTCGCCGGTTACGCAGGGAATACGTGAGGCTGTCTATGAGGAATTGAAGCAGACAGATATGATAAAGCCGCAGGCGGAGGAGCTGGCCAGGATTCAAGCACGGAAGAAGCTTCCGGAGGATGAGGACCAGCTTCATTCCCTTTTGATGATGGAAGGCGATTTAATTGCCGGAGAACTGCCTGTGCCGGTGGAGTGGCTGAAGAATCTGGCGGAGAGAGAATTAGTTTCCTACATGGAGCCTGGGATATGGATTGCAGCAGAACACCGGGAAGAGTATGAGCTGGCTCTTCTGGAGGGGAACGAAGAAGCGGCCATGCATATTGTGCGGCGGATGCTCTATTACCGCGGCGGGCAGAATACGGAAGCGGTGAGTGAACGGTACTTTTTCCCGGAAGGTATGGCGGAATGCATACTGGAAAAGCTGACGGCAGAATCACTCGTGGTGGAGGACGACGGGATCTTTTACCATGCGAAACTCTACGACAGGGCCAGGCGCGCTTCAATCAAAGGTATGCGTCTGGAGGCTGTGACTCAGCCGCCCACGCATTATGCGGCGCTGGCGGCCGAAAGAGCCTTCGTTGCCGCGCCGGGGGAGGAACAACTGAGGCGAGCGGTGGAACAGATCTGCGGAAGGAAGTATCCGGTCAAATTCTGGGAATCCGTCTTTTTTGCACGGCGTGTAAAAAATTATACCGAGGCTATGCTCGACAAGCTTTTGGCACAGGGCGACTATTTCTGGCAGATGAAGCCTGATGGGACACTGGCTTTCTACCAATATGAAGATATCGATTGGGAGGCGCCGATTTCAGGGCTTTCGGAGGAACTGGAGGGGGATGAGAAGCTGATGTATCAGGAGCTGATGCGCCGGGGAGCCAGCTTCCTCAAGTTCCTTACGGAGGTACCGAAGCAGGACAGCGCCCAGGAAGTGCTTCTTAAGCTGGCAGAAAAAGGCCTTGTCTGTGCGGACAGCTTTGTGCCGGTGAGACAGTGGCAGAATCGGGAAAAGGTGAAGAAGGCAACGGCGAGACAGCGGGTGAACGCACGGGTGATGGCTCTGTCTGCCGGCCGCTGGGATATTGTGCGTCCGGTTAAGAAAAGGACCATGGAAGAGTGGCTGGACCTGTTTTTAAAAGAAACGGTGGTCCTCTGTAAAGAGACCTACCGCAAAGCATGCGATCCCTGCATGGATTCAGCCTATGTGCTGTCAGCCGGCGGTACGGACGAAGCTAAGGCGGAGCAGGAGGCAATGACCTGGAGAAAGGCCCTGGATGTGCTTCGGATCTGGGAGTACACGGGGAAAGTCAGACGCGGATACTATGTATCCGGTATGTCGGGGGCGCAGTTTATCCGGAAAGAGGATTATGAAAGCGTGACAGCGGCTTTAAAGCAGCCGAATGATGAGGTGGTCTGGCTGAATGCAGCGGATCCGGCGCAGATATGGGGAAAGGCTCTGGAACAGCCGGAGGACAGAAGCTTTATGAATTTGCCGGGGACAGCCGTCGCTTTCCGGCAGGGAAGGACGGCCGCAGTGATGGAGCGCCAGGGAAAGGTTCTTAAGTTCTTTGAGGAAGAAGGGATGGAGGCTGTACTTTCTGAGTTCGTCCGCTGTTTTCAGAGAAAGCTTTTATTTCCTGAGCAGAAGCGCCTGATTTTGAAGGAATATCCGGAAAATGCCGGCGAATTATTAAAAAAGGCCGGTTTCATCCGCGAGATGCAGGACTATGTACTCTATCGGTAACGAAGACTACAATAGTATCTGTTGGATACTAAGAAACAAATCGGTTACTATCCCACTTATTTGTGCGTTCTTGCTGTAAATGCTGCAGCGGTTTATAATTCAGACAGGAAGACGAGGGAGTCCTGGCGCGTGGTGTAAATCAATTATCAGACACGCTCTCGGATGAGAGATTCCTGGTGAGAGCACAAAAAAGGAGGGAATACCATGAGCGAATGGCAGTCCACGGTGGGGAGACTTATCGAGGAAGCGGAGGCGGTCGTCGTCGGAGCAGGCTCCGGGATGTCGGCCGCCGCCGGTTTAACGTATACAGGCAGGCGCTTCCGGGAGAAATTCGGTGATTTTATCGAGCACTACGGTATGACAGATATGTATTCGGCCGGTTTTTACCCGTTTCCCACACAGGAGGAAAAATGGGCGTACTGGAGCAGGCATATTTATTGTAACCGCTACGATGTTCAGGCTGGAAAGCCCTATCTGGATTTGTATCAGCTGGTGAAAGACAGGAATTACTTTATTCTGACAACGAACGTGGATCATCAGTTTCAACTGGCGGGATTTCCGGAAAAACGGATCTTTGCGGCTCAGGGCGATTACGGTATGTTTCAGTGTGCAAAGGCCTGCCATAAGAAGCTGTACGAGAACGAGAAGGAAGTAAGAGCCATGGTGGCCCGGCAGAAAAATCTGAGAATACCGTCGGAGCTGGTGCCGAAATGTCCGGTCTGCGGTGGTGATATGGAGGTCAATCTGCGGTGCGACAGATACTTCGTTGAGGATGAGGCGTGGGAGCGCGCCTGTGCCGGATATACCGGTTTTATAAGACAGAATCGGAACAGGAGGCTGGTGTTTCTGGAACTGGGAGTCGGCATGAACACGCCGGGAATCATTAAATATCCGTTCTGGCAGCTGACAGACAGGGAGAAACATGGTTTTTATATCTGCATCAATCAGGGAGAAGCCTGGGGGCCGGAGGAGATCAGAGAAAAATCCTTATATGTCAACATGGACATTGCAGAAGCTCTGGAAGCAGTCAGAGAGGTGATGTGATTTGAAAAATGAAAGTTACAAGACCAAGGAAGAACGCCTCAGGTATCTGATCCGGACTATGCAGAAGGAGATGCCTCAGTATCGCGGCATTGTGATTCCAGAGGACAGTGCGGGGCAGAAACAGCTTCTCCGCTCTCTGATGAACGTAAGGCCTCCAATGCCGGCAGATCCGGAGTTTCTGGCAGAACAGGATTTGTATCTGTCGGAGGAGATTGCCGCGCGCGGCATTTTGGAAGGGACGGATCTGGTTCCTGTAAAGGAGAACGGCCGGATCTGTCTTTGGCAGGGGGATATCACACGTCTGAAGACGGGAGCGATTGTAAATGCGGCCAACAGCGCGCTGCTGGGGTGCTTTCGGCCCTGCCACTCCTGTATCGACAATATCATCCACTCCTATGCGGGTATTCAGCTCCGCCTCGCCTGTAATGAAATTATGGAGGCCCAGGGGCACGAGGAACCGGTGGGGCATGCGAAGCTTACACCTGCTTTCAATCTTCCATGTGATTCGATTCTGCATACGGTCGGTCCGATCATTACCGGTCCGCTGCGAAGAACAGACTGCCGGCTTCTGGCGGACTGTTACCGCTCCTGTCTGGAACTGGCTGTGGAAAATCAGATTACCTCGATTGCATTTTGCTGTATCTCGACAGGAGTATTCTGTTTCCCGCAGGAGCGGGCTGCGGAGATCGCGGTGGAGACGGCTGTTGGTTTCTTAAAGCAGAATGAATCGGTCCGTCAGGTTATATTTGATGTTTATACCGATCAGGATTTGGTTATTTATCAGAAACTGCTGGAATCGGGCGTGTCATATTTACGAAATTCGGCGGGTGAGTGAACCGCCGGGAGGAGCGGCTATGAAAGGTGTGATTCTGAGAAAGGGCGAGAGCGCCTACTCGTATTTTTTCGGGGTATTCTCTGCGATTTCCCCGGCTGTTGCGGAACGGAACTGGCTGATAACGGGGTATGAAAATTATCCGGAGGAGCTGGAGCCGTATGGCGGGAACTTAGGCCGGGAAACGTTCTTTTGGTTGTCGGGGGAGCGGTTGGAGGAGATCGTCCGGCAGCAGAATTATCCGTGGTACTGGGGCGTCCTGTCGGGATTTAAGAGAGACATGCCGCTGCACCAGGTGCTAAGCTATGGACTGCCGTATGCGGACGGATACACCGGTTTCTGGAAGAATCCAGTCTCCATTCAGCATCCGATGGCTGATATTGAGATCGTGGCGTGGGACAGTGCGCTTACACTGCTGATCAGCAGGGATGAAGCCATTGCCCAGGCGTTCCGGAATGCCTATCCACGGAGTGAAGACCTGGAGACGTACAATCTCGGGGAACCGGAATCGGAGGAGTGGCGGAAAATATGGGAGGAAGCGGAGCTGCATTACGGGGATGGCGGGAGGTAGAAATGCAGGAACCTGCCGGGTGAAGCTGTCCGAGCATGCAGGAACGAGCTATTGCAATCATCTGTATTACCACGTTATGAGGGAGATTAAAGAGAGACAGATAGATGCGGAAATTGTATTTCTCCACATTCCCATGTTGAAGAATATAGACGAGTTTGAGCGGCTGACTGAAACAGCGACCGGTGATGCGGCATTAGCGTTACCTCCATATATCGGTGAAGAGCAGGACAAAATGGAATAAATACTGCATTTAAACAAAAAATATGCTGAAAATCTTGTACGATCAAGACTTCCAGCATATGACTCATGGAGATAGTGGGATTCGAACCCATGACCTCTTGAATGCCATTCAAGCGCTCTCCCAGCTGAGCTATACCCCCATGTCCGCTATTATAGCAAAAAGATAAAAAATTTGCAATCACTAATTTACACTTTTTTTCTGATTTTTCCGATTTTTGAAATTTTAGCCTGCAATGGAGCCGGATGAAACTAAAATGGAATAGAAAAAAATAGTAAAAAATAAAAAAAGTGCAGGATTTCTATGAAAGATATCCTGCACTTTTTATCATCGAGGCGACAAGATTCGAACTTGCGGCCTCTGCGTCCCGAACGCAGCGCTCTACCAAACTGAGCCACGCCTCGATATGATACGCTTAGAAGCGAACGAATCATATAATAACACTTTTTGGCAGAATTTGCAAGTGGAAAATGAAAGAAAAATTAAAAAGTGGAAACAGTTGGAAGAAAGCTGCCTGGAAAAAGTTCCGTTTTGCATGCTATTACGGGCATTACCGGCTCTTTTTAAATGGAATCAAAAACTCGGGGATTCCGGTTGAGTAGGGGGCGATGTCGTATTGCTGGAAATAGATGACAATCCCCTTGGGTGTTACAAAGAAGCTTTCCGGTTTGAAGCTGGATCGAATCAGAGCCGGGTAATCGTCAAAATAAGTGGAAGGCGAGTCCGTTTCCCGCGCCTTCACCTGCTGGTCCAGAATCCGGAAGATGCCTTCCCGGTAAGCTGGATTGTGAGGATAGAAATCAGCCAGCGTCAAGTATCTGCCGCTGCTGAAATCCCAGGTATCCGAGGTCCGGATCGTGCTTCCGTGTGCGCCTCCCGTATAGGTATACTGATCGGTGTAGAGGCTTGTCATGCATCCGGAATTCCAGGTGACGGTATAAGCGCTTATGAACTCATATCCGAAAAAAGGATAGTTGTCTTTCTTTGCGTATTCTGCCTGAACGGAGGCCTGGGAAGCCAGGACCGTGCGGCAGTACTCCTCCGTCTTTCGGGCTGCGGTGGAATAAAACGCATTGATACTTAAGGCGGCTGCCTCAGAGCAGGTTGTGGTGAAGTAAGGATAACGGATCGTATAAGTGAGTACGGCAGTCCCTTTGCTGTATACGGTGTCCGACAGTACTCTTTGGGTAATGGTCTGCATATTGGCTCCATAAAACAGGATTTCTATATTAATATGGCCGTCAAAATGGAAATATGCAGTATGACTGGGACATCATGGAATTATTTACCAGATGACCTACTTTTTATTCCTTTTTATGGTATTTTGTTGTATGATAGAAAAAAAGGAGGGTGGACATGTTTACGTCGGCAAAGGATATTATGAAAATCATATGGAACGGATTAAGAGAGATAAAGAAAAATTGTTCTGATTACTACGAAAAGGATGCCAGAAAGATATATGAGGAAACCTTAAGCGGAGTAAAGGCGGAACTGTCCGGTCCGGAGCCGGAGGAAAAGCGGAAAGAACGTCTGGTTAAGAACCGATGGGAGAAGATGCGTGTGGAACGGAAGATCGCGGTGGTCAGTATTTTGACGATTCTGGTTTCCCTGGTGCTTGTGACATCCTATGGCAGATGGATGGATTTTGGGGCATTTTTGCTGGTGATGGCGGCGGTGGCCGTTGTTTCGGTCTGGTGGATTTCACACCTGTTCAGGAAGCGTTTCAAACTCAGTCTGGAAGGTTGGCTGCTGGAAGCAAAAGAGGTATAATAACCTTGCTTTTTCATGCATTGTGCGTTAATATAGTAAATAGTATATACAAATGTGAAAGATGCGAAGGAGGTGCCTTATGATGGAAACATTTTTATGTTTTGAGTCAGAGGGCGCTTTTTTTTTGATTCCGCTGAAGTTGGTACGCCATATTGTCCAGGGGAATGCGGGACAGGAGAAGACGCTTACATTTAACGGGTGTGAGGCTGAGCTTTATTCGGTTGGAGCTTCGTGGGGGGACAACCGGGAACAGGAGTACGCAGTCCTTCTGGAGGTGGAAGGCGGTCTTCCGGCTCTTTTGGCTGACCGTGTGGCCGGTGTATTTGAAGTCCCGGACGACAGAATATTTGAGCTTCCTGAGGATGTGACCGGAGAGAAGAATGATTTTTTGACGCAGGCGGTGTATCTTGATTCCTCCGGATGCTGGGCCTTCGTGATGGATATAGAACGGTTTCTTAATAAAGAGAGGAATTGAACGGGTCATGGTTTCAAACAGAGAAAAACGGCTGGACCGTCTGACCAATACGTGGACAGAAGCGGCGGCTGAAGTGATGATTAATGAATACTTGAAGGAAGCGGAGAACTGGGGAGGCGACGGCCTTTTTCTTCTGGAGGCGGCAAACGGCGGGACGAAACTTCCGGAGGCCTCTGTGAAGCAGGCGGCCTTTCTTTTGCAGTGTACCCTGAGGCGGACGGATCTTGTGGCGAGAGTGGGCGAAGACTGCTTTCTCGTCTTTCTTCTGGGATGCCGCAGCCGGGAAGATGCGGTCTCTTCCATGAACAGCGTCCGTACCAGCCTGGAGCGGGAAACGGATCTGTACATGACGGCGGGAGGCGTACTGACAGACGGACGGGAGCAGACTTACGACTCTCTGTTAAAGAGGGCAAAGGCGGCGCTGGCGCGTGCGAAGCAGGAGGAGAAGTTCCTCTGTTTTACAGAGATGTGCGGAAAAATGGAGACAGGGGCGGCGGAAACAGATCTGGCGTATTCGATACGCCCCATACCTGAATACATAGAGGACAGCGGAAAAGCCGACATGGATTTTATCCGCAAAATTATGGATTATTTTCTGCCCGGAAAGCAGGAATGCCCCATCGAAATGGGATTGAAACGGATCTGTGCCTATTATGGATGCGGTGAGGCCTATATTCTGGAGCGAAAATCCGGAGGGAAGGACTATGAGATTACCTTTTCCTGGATGGAAGAGGAGCCGATGGTCCGCAACGATAATTTAAAGACGATACCGGGACTCATTGCAGAACGGTATCTGGAGCTTTTCCGGAACCGGAAGGTGCTGGCCTGTAACAGGATCTGCGAACTGGAGATTCTGGATCCGGTCATCGCGGAACGCCAGAAGCTGAGAAAAACGAGATCCCTGATGCAGTTTCCGATCATGGAAAATGGGGACTATATCGGATATATCAGTGTGAATGATAATAAAAAAGAAAGGCTCTGGACGCTGGAGGAGAGCATGACCTTCGCTCTGGTTGGGCGCGTTATGGCTGCCTGTATTCTGGAACGCCGTTTTCAGCGTTTTACGCAGATTCTGATGGATCATGACCGGCTGACAGAGGCATGGAATTACAACCGCTTTTTAAGCGAGGGAAGGAAGCGGCTGAAGAATGCGCCGCTGTTACAGGCGATAGTCACCATGGATATTAAGAATTTCAAGGTGATTAACGCGAATTACAGTTATGAGACAGGAAACGATATTCTGGTGGGCATCAGTTCTCTGCTCAGTAATTTTACGGGCGGCGGAGAGTGCTTTGCCAGGATTGAAGCCGATAAATTTGCGCTGCTCCTGGAATACCAGACCGTTAATGGCCTGCAGCACCGTCTGGATCAGCTGCTGCGGCGGGTGGAACAGATTCCGCGGGAGGAGAAGAAGGACTTCTCGATCAGCTGCATCATGGGCGTCTGCCTGGTGGAACCGGGAGACACGGAGATGTCTATCCTGGTAGACCACGCCAATATGGCCAGAAAGGCGTTAAAGGATTACCATAAGAGTATCTACAGCTTCTACAACAGGGAGGCGGAGCGCAAATTCGCAAAGGAACGGGAGCTTGCTTTCCGCATGAAACGCGCGGCGGAGAATGAGGAGTTTGTCGTCTATTACCAGCCCAAGGTGGATCTGCCCCGTAAAAGCTGTATCGGGTTCGAGGCGCTGGTGCGCTGGAAGATGATGGAGGGGCAGATGATTCCGCCCGACGAATTTATCCCGCTGTTTGAAAAAAACGGATTTATTACAGAGCTTGATTTATATGTGTTTGAGCGTGTTTGCAGACTGATTAAGAGCTGGAAGGACAGCGGCAGAACGCCGTATCCCATCGCGGTGAATATATCCAGGATACATTTGACAAAGCCTGACTTTTTGGAGGAACTGGAACAGATCGCCGGCAAATACGGTGTGGAGAGCCGATATCTGGAGCTGGAGATTACAGAGAGTGCATTTTTAAACAATCCGGGAGAAATCCTGGAGGTGGCGCGGCGGATCAAAGAGAGAGGCTTTGTCCTGTCCATGGACGATTTCGGAACGGGCTATTCGTCACTGAGCCTCCTGAAGGATCTGCCCGTCGATATTATTAAACTGGATAAAGAATTCTTCCAGAAGCGCTTAAGCGACCGGGAGAAGATCATCATCGCCAACGTGATTCATCTGGCTCATGAGTTGGATATTCAGGTGATTTCAGAAGGAATTGAGACGGCCGAGCATGAGACGTTTCTGACGGAGATCGGATGCAATCTGGCTCAGGGTTACCGATACGGGAGGCCTGCGCCCATCGGGGAATTTACGGATCTGATGGCAGACTGAAGGAAAGGAGGGGCACACATGGAACAGGAAGCGTATGGCAGAGAGATGCTGCGCTTGTATTATGGCGGCGAGTGCGACGTGACAGCCATGGATCGGGTGGAACTGATTCTTCCGTGCCCTGAAATCATAAGGGTGCCGGGGGCGCCTGATAATCTTGTAGGCATGATCTATAAAGAGGGCGGACTGATTCCCGTGTTCCGGCCGGGAAACGACCAAAAACCGGGAAATGACCAAAAGCCAGAAAACGACCAGAGCACAGGGAACATCCAGAACCCGGCGCCGGTGGACGCTCCGGCGTGTGTCGTACTGATAAGAAAAGAAGACGGAAGCTTAAAGGGAATGGCGGCTGATGAGGTTGTCGGAGGGGGCGCGATTGATACGGTTTACGAATGAGGAGTTCACACAGTTGATTACCTATATGTCCGGTCAGTACGGAATTGATCTGTCAAAGAAGAAAATTCTGGCGGAATGCAGAATGAACGGGGAGCTGGAAAAACGCGGAAACATCTCCATGGGAGAGTACATGAGACAGATGGAGATGGACATGACTAAACAGCTGGAGAGCATCCTGTTAAACCGCCTGACCACGAACTATACGTATTTTATGAGGGAGCCGAAGCATTTCGATTTCCTGCGGGAAAAGATACTTCCCAACATTAAGCCGGAATGGGGGCGCATATCGTTTCAGATCTGGTGCGCTGGCTGCTCCAGCGGCGAAGAGTGCTACACGCTGGCCATGCTTTTGCAGGACTATAAGGACCAGGGCGGGTGGCTCCCATCCTTCTCCATTGTGGGAACGGATATTTCGGAGCAGGCTCTGGCCGTGGCTCAGAAGGGGAGATACCCGGTCCGGGAGCTGGAGAATATTCCGGCATTGTGGCAGAAGAAATATTTGTCTATTGACGAGGCGGGAACTTCATTCGATATCGGACACGCCATAAGAGAGAAAGTCCGGTTTCAGCGGATGAATCTCTTGAAACCCAGCGTGGGCCTGGGACAGTATGATCTGGTGCTGTGCCGCAATGTCATGATTTATTTTAATGAGGAGTCAAGAAAGAAATTGATTGAGAAGCTGTACCGGGCTTTAAAACCCGGCGGCTATCTGTTTGTGGGGCATACGGAACTGCTGCCCAGAAACCATGAACTGTTTGAGTACGTGTGTCCGGCTGTCTACAGGAAGTAGAGGCCGCCGCGCCTGATAACGGAGGGGGAAAGTCAGTGGAGGGTCAGACGGAAAATAAAAGCAGGTATTTAGCGGTGATCGGGGCTTCGGCAGGTGGTCCGAAAGCCGTGCTTACGGTGCTTAAGGAGCTGCCTGAGACCACCTGCGGGATTCTGGTGATCCAGCATTTAAGCCACGGCTTTTCCGGGAAATTTGCGGAGTATTTAAATCCCCAGTGCCGGATGCGCGTGAAAGAGGCGCAGTCAGGTGAGCCGGTCTGCGACGGCACGGTCTACATTGCACCGGACGGTTATCAGATGGCGCTGGGAAAACTGGAAGACGGCTTCATGATTCGCTGTGTTCCGGGGAAACGGTACGGAGGATTCTGCCCTTCCATCAGTTACACCATGAACTCCGTTGCGGAGACGGTGAAGGAGAAAGCCATGGGGATTATTCTCACAGGTATGGGGGAGGACGGCGCCAAAGGGCTGCTGGCCATGCGTCAGGCGGGAGCCCGTACTGTTGCACAGGATAAAGAGACGAGCGAGATTTACTCCATGCCGGAATCAGCCTTTCGAAACGGCGGAGCGGAAAGACAGATGGGACTTGGCCTGATCAGCGGAGAGATAACCAGGTTCTGCATGAATATGAATAATAAAACCGGGAGGTAGGGCATGGAAAAGCCATTGATAATGATAGCAGATGATGCGATGTTTATGAGAAGAGTGATTAAGCGTGCGCTGACCCAGGGCGGGTATGACAACTTTGTGGAAGCGGGCGACGGCGTGGAAGCGGTGGAGAAATATAAGGAGGCGCAGCCGGATCTAATGCTTCTGGACATTACGATGCCCGGAAGATCAGGACTGGAAGTACTGAATGATATTCTGGCATTTAAAAGGAATGCAAAGGTCATCATGTGTTCGGCAGTGGGACAGGAGCAGGTTATCGCAGAGGCGATCCGCTGCGGCGCCTCCGACTTCATTATCAAGCCATTTAAGGACGAGGAGATCTTGAAAATCGTAAAAGCGTGTTTGTAGGAGGGAGAAATGAAGGACGAAAGGGAGCTGCCGGGCGGACCGGCGGCAGAAACATTGCTGGAAATGGGTAATATTGGAACCGGAAGCAGCATGGCTTCTTTATCCCATATCATCGGAGAAAAGGTGTGTTACGCCCCTCCTGTCATGAAGACGGTTGATTATGACGGGCTGGCGGAATGGATCGGCTATGCAGAAGAAAACGTGGCGGCTGTTCTGATCCCATTTACCGGCGATATTAACGGCATGCTTCTTCAGATATACAAAGAAGAGATGACGGATGTAATTCTCAGGAAACTGCTGAACGCGGAGCAGGTGTCCGGGGAGATGGATGGACAGATGCTGGATCTGCTCAAGGAGACGGCCAATATTATGGCTTCTTCCTATCTGACCGGGCTCTCGGCCTGTGTCGGACTGAGGATCACGCTGTCTGATTCGGCTGTCTCCATGGATATGACAGGAGCCATTATCACGGCGCTGATCGGGACTGCGGCTGGGACATTTCCAGGCGGAATCTGCATTGGCAATAACTTTTCTACCGCAGAGGCGGAACAGAAAAGCTGTATGCTCATGGTTCTCCGTGAAGACTCCATCTCAGAGATTATGAAAGCGGTGGAGGTGAGCGGATGAGCCAGATCGTGATAAAACCAGATCAGATGGCGGTAGCGAAAGGGGAAACGGTTCTCATCACCATGGCGCTGGGATCGAGTCTAGCCGTCTGTATGTATGATGAAGAGGGAGGTATCGGAGGATTGGTACACACTCTGCTTCCGGATATACGGAGGGAAGGCAATGGGAAAAATGGTCTGCGGTATGTGGACACGGCGGCCCGGGCGCTGTTTGAGGCCATGAAGGAAGCCGGAGCGGTACCGGAACGGATTCGGGTAAAGCTGGTCGGAGGGGCAAAGATTTTCTGCTTTGCCGGACAGGCGGGGCAGCCGGATATTGGCAGGGAGAATGTCAGCTGTGCGAGAAAGACGCTGCAGGAACTGGACCTGGCGATTGTCTCGGAGGACACAGGTGAAAATTATGGACGGAGCGTTCGCTTTATGGCCGGCAGCGGAAGGCTTGAGATTGAAACGGTAAACCGTTCCATATACTGGATCTAGAATGACAGACGGAAGGAAAGAACTGATGAGGAAAATGAAGAATATGAAAATAGGAAAGAAGCTCATGGTTTCTTATGGTATCATTATCATTTTTTATATCATAACCGTGATCGTCTCTCTGTTTGGAGTATACAATGTATCAAAATCACTGGATGTCTTTTACAATAAGGCGTTCACTGCGTCTTATACGGCGGGAAACCTAAGGGCATCCGTGCAGCGAATTGGCCGTACGGTCCTGAGTATTGCCACAGAGGGGGTGAATGTGGACCGGCAGGTACAGCTGGATGAGATCGATGAGATCCTCGGCGATATGGATACGAATTTAACCATGCTGAAAGAACAGATGCCGGATAACGATCTGGTGAACCAGCTGCGGGAAGCTTTAAAAGATCAGAAACAGCCCAGGGAAGCCGTTATTGAGGCATTGAAAAACGGTAACGACGAGGAAGCGATTTCTTTATACGGCAGTGACTACGAGCCAAAAGCGGAGAAGACGAGGGAATGCCTGGAAGAGATTACCGCTTATTCCAAAGTTAATGCGGAGAAATACCTTGACAGAGGGCATGAGGTAAGGAAGCAAATGACAGCGGTAATCCTGGTGTTATCGATCCTCATTCTGATGATAACCGTGGCCCTGTGTCTATATATTACTAAGGAAATTACAGAACCCGTCAGCGAGGTCCGGGAGGCTGCAAAGAATTTGGCGGAAGGGAAGTTACAAGTTCGGCTGAAATACCAGTCAGAGGATGAATTGGGAGAATTGGCGGACAGCTTCCGCGAGACCATAAGTGCCTTAAACGATTATGTGTCCGCAGTGGAAGCGGGGCTTTTGGCGGTTGGAAACGGAAAACTGAACTACCATCCGGAAACTGCGTTTAAAGGCGATTTCGTCGCACTGGGTGATGCGATGGAGCAGATAACAGGACTTTTAAACCGTGCGATCATGCAGATTGCCTGTACGGCAGATCAGGTAGCCGGAGGCTCCGAGCAGGTTGCAAACGGCGCCCAGATCCTTTCCCAGGGAGCCACGGAGCAGGCAGGCTCCATGGAGGAACTGGCGGCCAATATCAACGAGATATCGGACAGCGTTAAGAGCAACGCCAATGATGCCGTGATGACCAGCAAAAAGGTGGACGAGGTAAGCAGACTGGTCACCAGAAGCAGTGACGAGATGAAGGCCATGGTTCAGGCGATCCTTGAAATCCGGGAGAATTCCAGCGCAATCGGAGGCATCGTAAAGGAGATTGAGGATATCGCGTTCCAGACGAACATTCTGGCGCTGAACGCTTCGGTAGAGGCGGCAAGAGCCGGAGAAGCGGGACGGGGATTTTCTGTAGTAGCGTCCGAGGTGCGTCACCTTGCGGCGAAGACGAGGGAAGCCTCCGGGATGATGGCCCGGCTGGCGGCACAAACTACGGAAAAAGTGGACGGCGGCACCGAGGCTGCGGATAAGACGGCCAGAGCGCTGGACCTGGTGGTGAAGGGTACGGAAGTGATCGGTACCATGGTGGATCGAATCTCCGGGGCCTCTGTGCGCCAGGCCGATTCCATTATCCAGATCAGGCAGAGCATGGAAATGGTGTCTGAGATTGTACAGGGAAATTCCGCTACGGCGGAGGAGAGCGCTGCTTCCAGCGAAGAACTGTCGGCGCAGGCACAGGTATTGAAAAAATTAGTGGAGGAATTTGAGCTGTCATGAGTGAGAAGAAAGTGCTGATTGTAGATGATGCCGTGTTTATGCGTTCCATGCAGAAACGTATTATAGCCGGATCCGGGGATTACGAGGTATATGAGGCGGCCGACGGAGAAGAGGCGGTTGCGCTGTACAAAAAAATAAGGCCGGGACTGGTGCTTCTGGATATTTCCATGCCTGGCATTAACGGAATTGAAGCATTAAAACAGATGAAAGAGACCGACGAGAACGCCTTCGTGATTATGTGTTCCGCAATCGGCCAGGATTCCATGATGAAGGAAGCCGTAGACTGCGGAGCCAGGGACTTTATTGTCAAGCCGTTTAAGGCGGAGCAGATCGTCCAGGCCCTTAACCGGGCGTTTCCATCGTCTGCGGAGGTATGAGATGAATAAGTATTCGGATATCAATGAGAGTGCAAGAGATGTTTTAATGGAAATCGGTAATATCGGAACGGGAAACGCGGTCACTGCGCTCTCCAGCATGATTAATCACAGGATCGAGATCGATCATCCTAATGTGAAAATTATGGAATTCGAGGAAGTACCCGCCATGCTGGGCGGTCCGGAGGAAATCAAGCTGGGAGTGCTCCTGGAGCTCTCAGGCGATTTGAACGGCATGTTTATGTTCCTGATCAGCACGAAGTTCGCCCAGGCCATGCTTGGCAAGCTGCTGGGAACAGAGATCGAGGATGTCAGGAACCTGGATGATATGAGTCTTTCCGCGGTCTGTGAGATTGGCAATATCATGTGCTGTTCCTATATTAACGCGATGACAGTGATGATGGATTTAAGGGTTCACGTTTCCGTTCCGGATATCTGTATTGATATGACCGGAGCCATATTAAGCGTTCCGATGATTCACTTTGCGAGACTGAGTGATGAACTGCTTCTGATCGAGGATAAATACCATTTTGACGATCAGGAAGTGGTCAGCCATATTCTGTTCCTTCCGGAGATTCACTCTCTGGAGCGGATTTTCAAGGCTTTGGGTGAGGAATATGAAGGATAATCCTGTAGTGGTGGGAATTGCGCAGGGAAAAGTAGTTTCCCGGCCGGAAAAACTCATTACTTATGCGCTTGGTTCCTGTGTGGGAGTCTGCTTATACGATGAGAAACACCGTATTGCGGGAATGGCACATATTATGCTTCCGGATGCAGGACTGAGCCTTTCTCAGGAAAATCCCTACAAATTCGCGGATAAGGGCTGTGAGGAGCTCATAAAAGAGATGGAGCGCCAGGGGGCGAACCGCCGCTTTATCACGGCAAAGCTGGCGGGAGGCGCGGGGATGTTCTCCAAATACGAAGCCTTCGGAAGCATAGGAGAACGCAATGTAAAGGCAGTAAAAGCTGTTTTAGGGGCGCTGAAGGTGAGTGTGACGGCGGAGGATACCGGTAAGAACTACGGCAGGACGATCACATTTGATTCGGCGGATGGAAGCCTGACAGTCAAGTCAATGAGTGCAGGCATTACGATTATATAGGGTAGAACATGGCGGTTGGAAGGAGAAAAAGCATGACAGGCAGACAGAAGATACTGGCGGTCGATGACAGCCTGCTGATATGCCAGCAGATAGAAAAGGTTTTAAAAAATGAGGAATATACGGTTTATAAATCCCATTCAGCGAAGGAGACTCTGGAGTTACTGGAGGAAGTGGATCCTGATCTGATTCTCCTGGATGTCATTTTGCCTGATATGGAGGGGTATGAACTGTTTGAAAAGATAAAAGAAAAAGATAAAAATCACGCTCCAGTAATCTTTATCACCTCCAAAGACAGCGAGCAGGATGTGATCCGGGGATTTGAACTGGGCGCCTGTGACTATATTAAAAAACCGTTCCGGCCGGAAGAACTGAAATCCAGGGTGAAGGCGCATCTTGAGGACAAGCGGGAAAGAGACGAGCTGAAGATCTTAAATGAGACGCTGAAGGCCAATATGCAGATATTAAACCGCGTGGCCTACCGGGACGAGCTGACCGGTCTTTACAACCGGCGGTTTGTGGTGGAGAAGCTGGCCCAGGATTTGATGGAACCGAATCGCCAGGATGCGCTGGTCATGATCGACGTGGACGATTTCAAACACGTAAACGACTGCTACGGGCACGACGCGGGAGACATGGTTCTCGTCTGTATTGCCAATATTATGGAAAGCGTCTGCCGCCGCCATAAGGTGGTTCGTTGGGGCGGAGAGGAATTCCTGATTATTCTGATGGCAGTCACAAAACAGGAGTGTTATGAAGTCTGCGAAGAGATCAGAAAAGAGATTCAGGCGTTTCCTTTTCTTCAGGGCAATACCACGTTTTACTGCACTGTGACGCTGGGGATCAGCCTTTACGATAAGGAACAGAGCTTTAAGATGAACATGACGCACGCGGATATGGCGCTTTACCGCGGAAAGAAAACGGGAAAAAACCGTACTGTCTGGTATGGTTATGAGGAAGAGTCGGGAGTGTGATGGGTATGGGCTTTTTTGATGAGGACACGGGCGAGATGCTGGAGATTTACTTACTGGAGACCAACCAGCTTCTGGACCAGTCGGATGCCATTCTGCTCTCGGCGGAGCAGGAGATGGTATTCTCCAAAGAGAGTATCAACGGCATCTTTCGTGTGATGCACACCATAAAGAGTTCTTCCGCCATGATGGGGCTGACCGGATTGTCCACTCTGACCCACCGCCTGGAAGACTTGTTTGTGGTGTTTCGGGAAGACCCTTCCAGGCTTTCCGGTTATGAACAGGAGACATTTGATTTAATCTTCGAAGCCACTGATTTCATCCGGGAAGAACTGAAACGAATGAAATTCGAAAGCTTCGAGCCGGAACCGGTGGACCGGTTCTGGGATAAAATAGAGGTTCTCGTACAGAAGGTAAAAGAAAAAAAGAAGATTACCGTCCGTCTGAAATTTGAAAAAGACTGCCGGATGGAGAATGTCCGGGCCTACATGGCGGTACGCCAGATTCGGGATTTATGTGCGGATTTAAAGACATATCCCGAAAATGTGGAGACGGATTCCTCTACAACGGAATATATTCATGATAATGGTTTTTATATCAGATTTACGTCGGAAGACCCGGGAACTGTCTTACAGACGCTTAAGAGCGCGCTGTTTGTGGAGTCCTGTACGGAGCTGGCGGAGATGCCGAAGCTGTCCGGGACGGCGGAGGGACAGGCGGTAGAAGGTCAGACGGCAAAAGAACCGGAGACCGAAGCCGAGACTTCTGTGCAGAACGGCACTGATTTCATCAATGTCCGGGTGGAAAAGCTGGATGAGCTTCAGAATCTGACGGGAGAACTGATTATCGCGGCGTCTTCCTGGCTGGAAGCCTCGAAAGGGAGCGTGGAGGACGGCAGGAACCATCAGGTGGGCCGTTTTTTAAAGGAGCTGGAGGAACTGGTCATATCGATTCGGATGGTGCCGTTTTCCAATGTGGTGCCCCAGTTAGGCAGGATCGTCCGCGACATCTGCAAGAAGGAAAAGAAAGAGGTGTCCTTCCACGTCCAGGGGCAGAACGTGGAGGTGGATAAGAAGATCGCGGATGGCATTCTGGATCCTCTCCTCCATCTGATCCGCAACGCCATTGACCATGGAATCGAGCAGCCGGAAGAGCGGGAGAAGGCGGGAAAGCCGCGGGCGGGCTCGGTGACACTGCTGTTTGCCAATGTTGGCGGTGAGATCGTGGTCAGTGTCAGCGACGACGGATGCGGCATCGATTTGGAACAGGTCCGTAAAAAGGGTAGAGAAAAGAATCTGTTCGTGAGGCCGGAATCGGAGTATTCCGAGCCGGAGATCTTAGAGTTCTGCCTTCTGCCCGGCTTTTCGACGCGGGAGGCGGCTAACGAGTACTCGGGAAGAGGCGTGGGACTCGATGTGGTTCGTCAGATGGTGGAGGCGTTCGGCGGGCACCTTCATTTGGAGAGCACCAGGGGGGAAGGCAGCAATTTCATCATGCATCTGCCTCTGACGCTTACGATCATTGAGAGCATCCGTTTTCAGACCGGGGACCGGTTCTTCGCGGTTCCGGCACACCAGGTGGTTCAGTTTGTCACTTACCAGCCGCAGGGGCCGGGAATGGTGATGCAGGAAGGAAGAGAGTTCTGGATCAGGGAGGGGCGGTATATTCCCGTCATTTCCCTGCGGAAGTTCTACCATATTCCGGGAACACCCAGGAGCGGTTCGGAAATCATGGCGTATGTCAAGGGCAGTACGAGAGAGCTCTGTATCGTGGCGGACCGGGTGGCAGATCAGGGCAGTCTTGTGGAGAAATCGCTTCCGGCCATTTTAGGAAAGCATTTTAAGAAGTATACGGGAATCTCCGGGTGCAGCCTGCTGGGGGACGGAACCATCTGCCTCCAGCTGGATATCGAAGACCTGGCGCGGAATACGGGAGGTGGAAAGACCCATGAATGACTTGGATCAGGCGAAAGAGAAGGAAGGCAGAGAGGAACTGGAGTTTCTGTGTGTCCGCATGACGGATGCAGTCTACGGATTTGAACTTCCCCATATCCGGGAAATCATATGGGACAGCCGGATTACTCCGGTACCCTGTGTGCCGGACTACTTTGAAGGGCTGTGCAACTGGAAAGGGACGATTATTACCGCCGCTTCTTTAAGTCGGATGACAGGAACAAAAGAGAGCGGGTACGGAGACCAGCCGGTAGTCATAATCACGGAGACGGGGGCCCTGCAGTGCGGCTTCCTGGTGAGGGAGGAACCGGAGATCTTGAGGGTACCGGCAGACACGCGGCTGACCGGAGACACGCCGGACCGGATCGGTGAGATCCTGAAGATCAAAGCGGCATACGCCTGGGAGAATGAAGTGATCTATGTGATTGATGCAGAGGAGACTCTGAAATGCATGGTGGTATTTGACTGATACGGCGATGTATGAAAAAAGAGATATGGGAAAAGAGAAAACATGCGAAAAGAAAAATAAGGTGTGAAAAGATAAATAAGACTGTGAAAAGAACAGATCCCGGTTCCGACGGTGAAGAGCGGAAACGGGATCTGTTTGTTATGTGTGGGCATTCGGTTTTACTTTGCCGCTTCCTGTGAGAATTCGGTTGTTACCAGCTTTTCGTAAGGAACGCGCTCATTCAGTTCGCCTGCTTCCTCCAGGATGTTTTCCAGAAGTTCGAAACTGTCTTTTTCGAAGACGGTATCGCCTTTCCAGGTATCCTGATCTTTATAGCGGCCAACGATGGTGGCGATGGTATCCTCATCGGTTTCTTTAAACTGAGGCTGGATCACTTTGGCGATTTCTTCGGCGGAATGGGTGTTTACGTATTCCAGGCCTTTCTGAATCGCATTGGTGAATTTCTGGATTGTGTCAGGATTCTTCTCTAAATAGCTCTTCTTGACGCTGTAAGCAGTATAGGGAACGTATCCGGAATCGACGCCGAGGGAGGCGATGACGTGGCCGCTGCCTTCTTTTTCCAGACCGGTAGCAAATGGTTCAAACTCAACCGTATAATCGGCGTCGTTGCTGGTGAAGGCGGCGGCGGTTAAACCGAAGTTGATGCTCTGGTCGATGGTCAGATCTGCGGCGGGATCGATCCCGTTCTTCTTCAAAATGTATTCAAATACCATTTCCGGCATGCCGCCGGCTCTTCCGCCCAACACCTTCTTGCCCTTCAAATCGGCCCAGGCGAAGTTATCCTGGGCTTCCCGGCCGACCAGAAAGTTACCGGCCCGCTGGGTCAGCTGGGCGAAGTTTACGGCGTAATCGTCAGAACCCTGCTGATAGACGTAGATGCTGGCCTCGGAGCCCATAAAGCCGATATCGGCGTCTCCGGAGATCAGAGCGGTCATAACCTTGTCGGCGCCGGCTCCGTTGACCAGCGTCAGGTCGAGCCCTTCATCCTCAAAATACCCCAGTTCAATGGCGGCATACTGGGGAGCATAGAAGATAGAATGAGCGACTTCATTCAGAACCACTGGCTTAAGCTGTTTCCTTGTGGTCGTTTTACAGCCGGTCACGCAGACGGCAAGCATGGATACGGCGAGAACGATGCTCACGATTTTTTTCATAGAATTCTCCTTTTTTGTTGTTTCTCATAGTGACATTGTATGAAATGTGACAGGCTGCAGTTCCCGGATTATGAGTCGAATTTCTAAATTTTGCATTTTACCCCGAAGTATGATATACTTTTCACGGAGAATTTTACGAAAGCAGGAGAAGGAATTATGGCATATCGAATGATCGTGCTGGATCTGGATGGCACACTGACAAACCGGGATAAAGTGATCACACCGAGGACGAAGGAAGCGCTGATGAAGCTGAAAAGCCAGGGAGGAACTATCGTGCTGGCCTCCGGACGGCCGACCTACGGGGTGATGCCGCTGGCGAAGGAGCTGGGGCTCACAGAGGATGGCGGTTATATCCTGTCCTTCAACGGAGGGCGGATTATCGAATGCAAGACGGGGGAGACCGTGTTTGCAAAGGAGCTTCCTGTAACATCGAATAAAAAGATCATTGCGCTGGCCAGAGAGCACGGCGTGAACATCCTTACATACGAAGGGGACTGCATCATTACGCCGGACCCCGGAGATATCTATGTAAAAAAGGAGTCCGACATCAATAAACTGGAGGTCCGGCGGGTGGAAAACTTCGACCAGTACGTGGATTTCCCGGTGGTAAAGTTTCTGCTTCTCGACGATGGGGATTACCTGGCTCTCGTGGAACCAAAGGTGAAGGCCGCGCTGGGGCGTGATTACAGTGTGTACCGTTCGGAACCCCACTTTCTGGAGGTTTTGCCCAAGGGAATCGATAAGGCGGCGTCTTTAGAGCGGCTGCTTACGCGTCTTAACATGACGAAGGACGAGATGATCGCCTGCGGTGACGGATACAACGATTTGTCCATGATTCAGTATGCCGGTCTGGGCGTGGCCATGGAGAACGCGGTCCTGCCCGTGAAAAATGCGGCGGATTACGTGACGCTTTCCAATAACGACGACGGCGTTGCTCATGTCATCGAAAAATTTATGCTGTCATAAGTGTCCGGGGGTGGACTTTATGACTTTAATATGTTAAAATACTCCATAGATGAAGTAACAGCAAAAATAAAGGGGACTGATTGAAACCATGAATAAAAAAATTAAGACAGATGCGGTTGACCATCTGTTTCAGGCAATACTGACACTGAAGACACCGGAAGAGTGCTATACGTTCTTTGAGGATGTGTGTACAGTCAACGAACTGCTCAGCTTATCTCAGCGGTATGAGGTAGCCAAGATGCTTCGCGAGGGCCGCACGTATCTGGAGATTGCGGAAAAGACCGGGGCTTCCACAGCCACGATCAGCCGTGTGAACCGTTCCCTGAATTATGGAAACGACGGATATGATATGGTATTTAAGCGTCTGGAGGATACAGAGGCGAAGTAGACGCGGCAGCCCGGAGAGGCCGCAGCTTCAGACAAAATGGAGAGATAAATGCAACGCTCCCTTTCATGGGAACAGATTCCGCAGGGAACTGTTCCCATGAAAGGGAGCGTTTTATCTTCACTTACTTACTTTTTCTTTTTGGACGGGTTCGCTTCCCGAAGCTCGTCGATCATCTGTTCCACCATCTGCTTCTTTAAATAGACGTCAAAGGATAATTCGCAGATTAAAGCGAAGAGCCGTAAGTATTCCCTGTCTTCCTCAGCCAGGTTCTCATCCGTAAATGTACCGCCCGCGCGTTCATACTTTGCTTTCACGTCTTCCCGCAAATGTTCCATCTCCTCCGATTCCAGGGAGAAGATCTCTTTGTAGATGTCCTCCAGTAAAAGGCCGTCCTTCAATGCGAAATGACCTGTGGTGATCGGCCGGAACAATTCTTCGATGTCGTTGATGGAAAGAATATTCTTAAAATAATAGATAAAAATCAGAAGCAGGATATGCTCTCTGGAGTACTTCTTTTTGTTGGGCGCAGGCAGCAGGTTGTTCTTGGCATAGTTGTTGATCATGGTTTTCGTCAGCACCTTATCCTCGGGGTAGCGCTTCGTGTTCTTCAGATGTTCATCCATAAATGTAGTAACCTGGTCCATGTAAAGATCAATGCCCGGAATCTCTTCAGGCCTGATATAACTTAAGGTATCCAGACGTTTTAGGATATCCTGTATTCTTTCGTCATTCGTCTTCATAGTTTCACCTCATATCCTATTATATAGTATTCAATACTAGATGACAAGAGGTAAATAAACGAAAAGAAAAACAGGTAAACTAAATATTTTTAAGATAACCTAAAAAACTTTCTTGACTTTTGCGGAATGTGTGATAATCTAGATATATAACGTGAAGAACGAAAGGAGATACATAGAATGAAAAAAGTATTGGCTACAGAAAAAGCACCGGCAGCGATCGGACCATATTCCCAGGCAGTGAGAGGCGGAGATTACGTATACGTATCCGGCCAGCTTCCGATCGATCCGGCAACAGGAGCATTTGCAGGCGAGGATATTGCCTCCCAGACGAAGCAGTCCTTAACCAATATCAAGGCGATCTTAGAGAGCGAAGGCTTATCTATGGCAAATGTGGTAAAGACAACTGTTTTATTACAGAACATCGGCGACTTCGGCGCTATGAACGAAGTTTACGCAACCTTTTTCGAGGGTGCATGCCCGGCCAGAGCTGCATTTGAAGTAGCTGCTCTTCCAAAGGCAGCGCTTGTTGAGATCGAAGCGATCGCATACTGCGGATAGTCAAAAAATCCGCTGCAGGCAGCGGGGCATGCAATCGCCAAATGGACGCGCCAGCGTGTCCGCTTGGCTCGTTGCCCGCGGGAATAAATTGACAGATGATAACAGGGGTGTCCCGGATTGTGGTTCCGGAATACCCCTGTTTTTCATTTTACAGGAACGTTTGTCCTGGCACGCTCTGGCGCGCTGTCCGTGTTTCCGTGAAAGAACCGGAGTAAAAATGTAGAAATCCGTCTGTATTTGCGAAAGAAAGAGGTTGCATAATGGCCGAGTTATATTATAATAAATAAGAAAGCCGGAATTGGCGTGCGTGAAAAGGCGCGCAGTAAGGCAGCATAAGGATTAAGATTACATAAAGAACGAAAGCCGGGGCGTAAGATGAGTTTGGAAAAAACTGCGGAAGAATATCTGGCCGATATCCCCATGTGGGCCAGAAAAAAGAATTCCCTGGAAGATATCAGGGCTTTTCTGGAGCGGATGGACAACCCCGACGAGAAGAGAAAGATCATTCATGTGGCCGGGACCAATGGAAAGGGTTCGGTCTGTGCATATATAACCTCCATGCTGATGGCAGGGGGATACCACACGGGAGCATTTATCTCGCCTCATCTGACGGAGGTGCGGGAGAGATTTTTATTCGACGGTAAGCCGGTCGAATATGGGCCATTTGAGAGCAGCTTTCGTGAAATCAGGGATTTATCGGAATGCATGACGGAAGAGGGATACTGCCATCCATCCTATTTTGAATTCCTGTTTTACATGGGTATGAAGCTGTTTGACCAGATGGACAATGATTTCACGGTTCTGGAGACGGGACTCGGCGGAAGGCTGGACACGACGAATGTGATCCGTCATCCGCTGGCAGTGGCCATCACTTCCATAAGTCTGGATCATACGGAATATTTAGGCGATACCGTGGAAAAGATCGCTTATCAGAAGGCCGGTATCATAAAGCCGGGCGTTCCCGTCATATATGAGAGAGGCGACCAGGGGACAGCCGCTGTGATCGAGGAAGAGGCCGCTGCCAGCCACAGCCCGCTATATCCTGTGGACAGGCAGGACTATGTGATAGAGGCATGGGAAGAGCAGGGAATCCGGGCGGGACTTAAGCGGCTTGACGGCAGCTTTCTCCGCGTGCTGATTCCATCCCAGGCGGAATATCAGGTGATGAACGCTCTGACTGCGCTTAGGACGGTGGAAGTACTGATGCGGCAGAGGGAAGACATACGCTTATCAGAAGAGGAGCTTAAGGCCGGACTGGAGTCCATGAGATGGCCGGCGCGCATGGAAGAGGCGGCGCCCGGGCTGTACCTGGATGGAGCGCACAATCCGGGCGGAATCGAAGAATTTATCAAGACAGCCTCGCGCCTCTGTGAGAAGAGCGGGAAGCGGGCCTGTCTTCTGTTTTCCTCTGTATCGGACAAGGCCCACGATACCATGATCCGTGAGATTGCGGCGTGTCTGCCGCTGGATTCGGTTGCTGTAGCCCATATCCATTCGGACCGGGGAATGGCGAAGGAAGTGCTGGAGGCGGAGTTTTCAGCCGTTTCCGATTGCAGAATATATGGTTTTGATACGGCAGAAGAGGCACTGAAGGTACTGCTCACATGGCAGGATGGGGAACATCTGCTGTTCTGCGTGGGATCCCTGTATCTGATGGGAGAGATAAAGACAATTCTTGGAGGTATAAAGGATGATTGATTTTGAAACCGAGATAAACGATTACAGACCGAGTCTGGAAGTAGATGCCATAGAGGATGCGATCGTGAGAAGCGATCTGACGGATATGAATGATTTGATGATGGAACTGATCAAGGAAGTCGGCAAGGAATAGGCAGGTAAGATATGGATTATGTAAGAAAAACCCGTGTCATTGCCAACAGCTATTATAACATGGGATTAGAGCGGGCGCGGCTGCGGGATTTGTCCGGTGCGGCCGAATGTTTAAAGAAGAGCCTTCATTTTAATAAGTACCAGACGGATGCCAGGAACCTTCTGGGCCTCATTTACTATGAGGTCGGGGAGGTCGGGGATGCGCTGGTTCAGTGGGTCATCAGCATGAACCTGCAGCCGCAGGAGAACCGGGCGGACTACTATCTGGGTGAGATCCAGAGAAAAAAGGGGAGTCTCGACACGGAGCGCCACATGATCCGGCGGTTTAACCAGGCCCTCGTCTACGCCCAGAACGGCAGCGAGGACTTGGCGATCCTTCAGCTCGTCAAGGTGGTGGAGGCGAAGCCGAACTATGTGAAGGCCCAGCTGCTTCTGGCCATTCTCTGTATTGCGAGAGAGGATTACCAGAAGGCGGGAAAATCAGTCTACAAGGTATTGCAGATAGACAGGAATCATCCGAAGGCGCTCTGGTATAAGTCGATCGTCAAGGCAAATACAGGCAGCCGCACCGAGCGTGAGCCTGAAAAGAGGAAGCTGAAAAATGTCCTGTCCCATCGGCAGATGGAGGATGACGATGTCATCATTCCGCCCAGCTACAGAGAGAATACGAAGGATATGGCGGTCGTCAATATCCTCGCGGGCCTGCTTCTGGGGGCGGCCGTCGTCTTTTTCCTGGTTATGCCGGCGAATACGAGGGCGATCAATGAAAAACATAACCAGGAGATGCTTAAGTACAGCGAGAGCTTAAGCCAGGCGAATCAGAAGGCGGACAGCTTAAGTGATCAGATCGCCGGCCTGGAGGCAGATAAGAAAACGGCGGAAGATTCCCTGTCCACATTTACCAATGACTCGGACAGCGTGCTGGCTCAATACCAGAACGTGATCGGAATTCTGCAGGCGTATAAGAAGGATGATTTCACCGCGGCGGTAAAGCTTTACGCCGATTTGAAGACGGAACTCATCGCGTCACCGGATGTGCTGGCCATCGTCGGAGAGATTAAGACCGACATGGAGGAACGGGGATATCAGGTGCTGGAAAGCCTTGGAGACGAGGCTTCGGGCGCGGGAGACAGCCAGACGGCTCTGGATTACTATTTAAAGAGCCTGGCTGTAAAGCCGGATTACTGGGCTGCCAAGTATAAGGCGGCCGTCATTTACAAGGGAATGAATCAGAAGGAACAGGCGAATGAGATGTTTACGGACATCATAAATAACAGCAAAGATGAAACATTGACTGCGCAGGCCAGGACGGAACGGGGATTCTAGTACTGCCTTGCGTAAAAAGGAAGACACGACAGAAGAGAAAGAGAGCTCTTTTGCCGTGTCTTTTTTTGTGCAGCAGGAAAGTGCTCCTGTTACACAAAAAGCTCTGTGATAGAACAAAGAGTCCGGCAAGCGGGATTCTTTTTGGAAAGGAGAACTATGAACAAGCCACTATTTACCTATGAGGCGGACGGCCATGTGCTGATTGTCCACCTGCCGGAGGAGCTGGATCACCACAACTGCACCGGCTTAAAATATGAAACCGATCTGATCCTTTCGGAAAATTATATTAACCGCATTGTGTTTGATTTCTCGGGAACCGGATTTATGGATTCTTCAGGGATTGGAGTGTTGTTAAACCGATACAAGCAGATGGCCCGGAGCGGAGGAAAGGTGACGATCTACGGAGCGGGAGCCCAGGTGCTCAGAATACTGAAAATGGGCGGCATTTTAAAATTAATGAAATTATATGACTCAAAGGAAGATGCAGTCACAGGTTGAGGAGGAAGACATGTTAGAAGAAAACAGACCAGAAGTTTTGAGAATGGAAATTGAGAGCCTGTCCCGGAACGAAGAGTTTGCAAGGGTTGTGGTGTCCGTATTTATGGCTCGGATGAATCCGACGCTGGAGGAGTTGGACGACGTAAAGACCGCGGTGTCGGAAGCTGTGACGAATGCGGTGATACATGGTTATCAGGGAAACGGAGGGATCATCTATCTCGAGGTGGAGATACTGAAACAGGAGCTGACTGTGACTGTGAGGGATACGGGAATCGGGATTCCCAATATTGTGCAGGCGATGGAACCGATGTTTACCACCGATCCAGAGGGAGAACGATCCGGCATGGGATTCTCCTTTATGGAAGCGTTTATGGACGAGGTGCGTGTGGAGTCAGAACCGGACAAGGGTACCGTTGTGACCATGAAAAAGAAGATTAACGGGTGAGTCCTATGGATGAGACCATGAGATTAATAGAAATGGCTCACGAAGGAGATAAAGAAGCACGCGACCGTCTCGTCACCGAGAATATGGGACTGATCTGGAGCATTGTGCGAAGATTTACAGGACGGGGATATGATCCGGAGGATTTATTTCAGATAGGAAGCATCGGCCTTATGAAAGCCATCGACAAGTTCGACATGTCTTTCGAGGTTAAATTCTCCACCTATGCGGTCCCCATGATAACAGGAGAGATCAAGCGCTTTTTAAGAGATGACGGCATGATTAAGGTCAGCCGCTCCATCAAGGAGATGGGCACCCGTGTAAAATGTGTCAGAGAGGCTTTAAACTTTACCCTTGGACGGGAACCGACCATCGAGGAAATTGCCGGAGAGATCGGGGCCAGCAAGGAGGAAGTGGCGGCGTCCATCGAGGCCGGAGCGGAGGTGGAATCGCTCTACCGGACGGTCAATAAAAATGATGAAAACAGCATTCTGCTCATCGACAAGATCGAGGAGGAAAACTCTGCCCAGGAGGAACTGCTAAACCGTATGGTGCTGCGGGAGCTGCTGACTGAGCTCTCCGATAAGGACCGGGAAATCATTGTCAGAAGGTATTATTATAATGAAACCCAGAGCCAGATTGCAACGCGTCTCGGTATCTCTCAGGTCCAGGTTTCCCGTCTTGAAAAAAAGATTTTAAAGCAGATGCGCGAAAAAATATAGAATATAAATACTTCATACGGCTCATACTACTCATGAAAAGTGAAAGAAAAGGATGTGAGCACGTATGGAATCCATGAAACATAAGCTGGGAATTGCACTCCTTGTCGTATGCCTGATCGCTGTGGCCGCCATTGTATGGTACTTAATCGCCGCGGTGCCGGACGGCGGCGAAATGGATGGAACGCTGGTAGAACTCATCCGGAAAGCGGGGCAGATGAGAATATGAGCAAGACTGTCTATCTAAACATCAGCGAGATTACTGAGGTCCATCATAAGGAGATTCAGTTAAAGGATGTGGCGACGGTCTACAGCGATGATTCCGCCGTAACGAACAAGTGCAGCGCCCTGCGCATTAAAACGATTCATTTGGACAGAGATAAACGTTACGTGGAGAGCACGCTGGATGTGATTAAGAAGATCACGGAGATGGATCCGACGATTACTGTCAACAATGTGGGTAAGGTGGATTTTATCATCGATTACCACCGGCCGAAGTCCCCGAACTGGGCCTGGGAATGGATTAAGACCATATTTGTCTGTATTATCTGTTTCTGCGGCGCGTCCTTTGCCATCATGACCTTTAACAACGATGTCAGTGTGACGGATGTCTTCAGCGAGATTTACCGGATCATTATGGGAAAGGAATCCACCGGATTCACGATCCTGGAGGTGAGCTATTCCGTAGGACTGGCGCTGGGAATTGTAGGATTCTTCAACCATTTTGCAAAGTTCAAAATCAATACGGATCCGACGCCGCTGGAGGTGGAAATGCGCCTTTACGAGGACAATGTCAGCAAGACCCTGATTCAGAATGACGGCAGAAAGGAGCAGGACATTGATGTTTCTTAAGCAGTTATTTCTCGTATTTCTGGGGCTTAGCGCCGGCGGCGTCATAGCAGCCGGCGTTTTTGCATTTCTGGCAATCATCGGCGTTTTTCCGCGGCTGATTGGAAAGACCCATACAAATAAACACATTTTTCTGTATGAGACGGTCATTATCATAGGCGGTGTACTGGGAAACGTATCCGATATCTATGAGATCCCGATCCACATGGGCGGGAATGTGTTCCTGGGGATCTACGGGCTGGCAGTCGGAATCTTTGTCGGCTGTCTCGTCATGTCTCTGGCGGAGACTTTAAAGGCCCTGCCGGTTATCAGCAGGAGAATTCATCTGGCCGTGGGACTTCAGTACGTGATCCTGGCCATCGGTCTTGGCAAGCTCATTGGTTCACTCGTATATTTCACGGGTAATTTCGGACAGTAGAAAACAGGAATCGGAGGTAAAATATGGAGATTAACAAACAGGCATACGATGCCTATGTAAAAGAGGTCACGCCGGTCCACAACAAATGGCTGAGTATCGTGAAGGCTTTCCTTGTGGGAGGCGCTATCTGCACCATTGGACAATTGGTGAGCACCTGGTTCATGAACAGCGGGATGGACAAGGATACCGCGGCCTCCTGGACGCTCCTGGTCTTAATCGCGGGAAGCGTTATTTTAACGGGGCTTAACATTTACCCGAAGATCGTGAAATTCGGCGGCGCAGGCGCCCTCGTCCCGATCACGGGCTTTGCCAACTCGGTGGTGGCACCTGCCGTGGAATTCAAGGCGGAAGGCCAGGTATTCGGTATCGGATGCAAGATATTTACCATTGCAGGACCTGTTATTTTATACGGAATCTTAAGCAGCTGGGTCCTCGGCATCCTTTATTGGATCGGCCGGTGGGTGGGCATTTTTTAGTCTTGTAAGCGAAAACGGCTTCTTTATCAGCAGTCTCTGTCCCGGCGGTCCCGCCGGGGCATTTTCTTTTGGAGCGAGTGAAGTGAGACAGCCGGCCTTTTATGACTGGTTTATGGTGAATGATTTGCGGCGGATGAATAGAAAAAAAGGAAAATGGAGAAAGTAGCAGGGAAGAGAGAAACAGCGTACTGCCGCGCTGAGGAAATATGGCCGTATAAGCGGCCGCGCTCCGGTGCAGGAATCCGGCAAGCAGTACTCTTTTTTGAAAAATACGGTTTACAGAGAAATGGAGTGAATGACAGAATGCAGATAGGAAAAGCGAGTATCAAATTTGAGGAACCTCCGGTCATAGAAAGCATGGCCTCCATCGTAGGAAAGAAGGAAGGAGAAGGTCCTCTGGGAAAGCTGTTCGATGTGGTGGAGCAGGACGACATGTTTGGTGCGGACACCTGGGAGCAGGCGGAGAGCGCGCTGCAGAAGCAGACGGCAGATCTGGCCATTGAAAAGGGAGATATCCGGAAAAAGGATATCCGGTATCTGTTTGCCGGAGATTTGCTGGGACAGTTGATCGCCACCTCCTTCGGAACGGTGGATTTGGAAATCCCGCTGTTCGGACTTTATGGAGCGTGTTCCACCATGGGCGAGGCCCTGAACCTGGGCGCAATGACCGTAGCCGCCGGATACGCGGACAAGATCATCGCAATGGCCTCCAGCCACTTTGCAACAGCGGAAAAGCAGTTCCGTTTTCCACTGGCCTACGGGAACCAGCGGCCATTTTCAGCTACATGGACGGTAACAGGCTGCGGAGCCGTTGTGGTATCGAAGCATAAAAGCGAGGGCATTGCGGCTATCACAGGCATTACCACGGGCCGAATGGTGGACATGGGATATAAGGATTCCATGAATATGGGAGCTGCAATGGCGCCGGCGGCGTTCCATACCATCGAACAGAACTTCGAAGATTTCGGTGTGGATGAATCTTATTACGACAAGATTATCACAGGTGACTTAGGAGAAATCGGACGGACCATTCTCCTTGATTTTATGAAGAACAAGGACCACGTGCTGGAGGAAGTCCATACAGACTGCGGAATCGAGATCTACGATCAGGAGACCCAGGACACCCATGCGGGCGGGAGCGGCTGCGGCTGTGCGGCATCCACACTTTGTTCTTACATCCTTCCCAAGATCAAGGATGGAACCTGGAAACGGGTGCTGTTTGTACCGACGGGAGCGCTGCTTTCCACGGTCAGCTTTAACGAGGGACAGCCGATTCCGGGTATTGCACACGCAGTTATGCTGGAGCATATCGGTTAAAACAAGCCTTTGGCAGAAAGGAGATAACGATGGAATTTGTAAAAGCATTTCTTGTAGGCGGAGTGATCTGCGCCCTGGTTCAGATCCTGATGGACAACACAAAGCTGATGCCGGGCCGGATCATGGTGTTGCTGGTAGTGAGCGGAACAATTCTTGGCGCTCTGGGCCTCTATCAGCCGTTTGCGGACTGGGCAGGCGCCGGAGCCACAGTACCATTGCTCGGATTCGGTAACACGCTTTGGAAGGGCGTGTGGAAGAGCATGGGAGAGGACGGACTTCTGGGAATTTTTGAAGGCGGCTTCACCGCCAGTGCGGTGGGAATCTCGGGAGCGCTGATCTTTGGGTATCTGGGGTCGGTGATTTTTAAGCCGAAGATGAAATAAAAAATGCGAAAGGCTATAGGATTCAATTTCTATAGCCTTTTTGTAAGTCCATCCTGTTGATATCTGCATTTAAATTGAGTTGCCAGACCATTTCCAACAACGAAACCATAATTCAACTAAAGTGCGTTTCCTTATGGATTTAATATAGATGGTATCAGATAAATGGATGAGCTCAAACAAGGCAGGCGTATCATCACTAGCCATAAATTCCTTTGTCAGAATTCTTATGGTAACGCTGTCTGGTTCATTTTTTATTCCGCATTTTATCGTGCTTTCTGATTCTGTGTATATTTTTTTATATAACCGATTTATTTTTTCTTTCCGATTAAAAAGTATTGTCTTTTCATGTATCATTTTAAAATTATGAAGCCGCTTCATAAATGAATGAGATACATTAATACGGTTCAAGGTTTGCTTCATGATTTACTCCCTTCTTCATGCCCATATTCAAAAAGATATCGGTGATGCTCTGTTCTCGCCATATCATCAGGAATTCTAAATACCTGATGGTGACCGGAGATCGAAAGGTAACATTTTGCAGCTTTTTCTGTAACCAGACAGCAGATTTTTGCTTCAGACAGGGATCTGCCGCAGCAGACGGGGGCATGATTAGCAATCAGGACTGCATTTTGCTGACCGAGTGCATGAACGGTTTCTTCAGCAAGTGCGAGGTGTTCTCCCGCTCGTATATATTTCTGTGTAATAGGGATTTCGCCTCCAATTAATTGTGTCATCTCTTCTAAGATGGGCGGAATAGAATGGCCGGAAGCACACATGGCTGAAGCATAGCAGGGGTGACAGTGGATAATAGCCTGAATGTCAGACCTTGCCGCATAAATTAGCCTGTGAATGTGCATCTCTGATGTTGGAGCCCTGAATCCGGATATTTTCTTTCCTGCCATATCAACAATGACGAGATCTTCCGGAACCATTTCTTCATATTCAACACGGCTGGGCGTTACTAAGATAAGATTATTGTTCAGACGAAGACTAACATTTCCCCACGTACCGATTACCAGCTCCTTTTCTTGCAGCCATAAGCAGGTTTCAATTATCAAATTTCTTTCCCTAAAATAGTCCATATCATTTTACCCCCTATTCTTTCTTTTATCCTTATTATTTATCATAATACAAAAAAAGTCAAGAATAATAATTGGAAAACAAAAATAAAATATTGTAAAATAAAACGTCGTGTGATAATATGAAAGTATCAATTGGAAAACAAATAATAAAAGGAGGAAAACGTAAATGAAATATGGAATTGTGTATGCATACTGGTCCAAGGATTGGGAAGGGGAGTATATAAAAACAATTGAGCGGGCAGCCAATTGCGGCTTTGATGTACTGGAAATTTTTACTCCCCTGCTTCTTACGCTTCCACAGAAGAAATTAGAAGAAGTAAAAGCAGCGGCAGAGGAGAGAAAGATAGAATTGAGTTTTCTCATCGGACTGGGAAAGGATCATGATATTTCATCAGAAGATGATGGTGTGCGCAGAGCCGGAGTTGAATATTTGAAACAGATATTAGAAAAGGTACACTTTTTAGGCGGGAAAAATTTTTCAGGGATCAATTATTGTGCATGGGCGGATTTCTCGGAATATGAAAGAAAAGCAGAAAAAACAAAATCCAGTATAAAAAGCCTGAAGGAGCTTGGGAAGGTAGCGGAAGAATATGGCATTTCCTATAATCTGGAGATTACGAACCGGTTCGAAAATTTTCTGCTTAATACATCAGCAGAGGCAGTCGATCTCGTCAAAGAAGTGAACAGCCCAAATGTCAACATTCTTCTTGATACATTCCACATGAATATAGAAGAAGCCTCAATGTATGATGCGATCATAGGAGCGGGAGAAAAGCTTGGTCATTTCCATGCAGGGGAAAACAACAGAGTGGTTCCATATGGAGGGGGTATGATGGCCTGGGATCAGGTAGCTAAAGGATTAAAGGAGATTGGTTATCAGAAAACCATTACCCTGGAACCGTTAGTCAGGACAGGAGGCACTGTATCGAGAGACAGTAATATCTGGCGGGATATGACAAATCAGGCAGATGATAAGAGAATGGATGAGATGGCGAAGGAAGGACTCGCTTATATCAAAGGTCTTATGGAATCATGACTGTCAGGAGGGGCAGATGGAAAAATACATAATAGGGCTGGATTCTGGTACATCCGGGATTAAAGCGGTTCTTTTTAATACGAAAGGGGAAGAAATCATGAAACAGGGATTCCCTTTAACCGCTGTCTGTGAACAGGAAAATTGGTTTGAAGAAGATTTAAATGAGATATGGGAAAAAGCAGTATGCTCTGTTCAGGCTATCACAAAGAAATTCGGTGGTGATTCTATCACAGGAATCGGAATTACAGCACAAGGAGATGGAGCCTGGCTGATTGACGAAAAAGGAGAGCCTGTCAGAAGAGGCTGTTGTTTCTGCGACGGAAGAGGTCATGAAGAATTTGAACAGTGGTCGGCAGACGGAACAGCACGGACTGTCTTTGAACAGTCAGGAACGCGGATTTTTACGGGCAATCAGCCCTGCGTTATCAAATGGCTGGATCGCCAGGAGCCCGAAAGCCTTAAGAATGCAAAGTATATTATGCATTTAAAGGATGCACTGTTTTATCGATTGACAGGACAGGCAACAACGGATGTGACGGATCAGTCCCTGATATTTTTAAATATGGAAACTGGCGCCTATTCCAGAGAACTGTTTGAGGCGTACGGGCTATTGGAGTATATGGAAAAATATCCAGAAGTAAAACCGTGTATTGAAAATTATGCGCGCATCAGAAAAGATATGGCATCGCTTTTAGGTCTTAACGAGGAGGTAATCGTATCTGGTGGTCCGATGGATGTGGCGGCCTGCGCAATAGGCGCTGGTGTGCTGGAAACTGGTGAATGCTGTAGCATTATGGGAACGGCAGCGCTTCATGAAATGGTCGTCAGTGAACCATGCAGGGATTCCGTATATGCAGGAATGACAGTATTCCACGGCTGCAGCCAGAAGTGGCTGAGACTAATGGCATCTTTGGCGGGTACACCAAACCTGGAATGGTTTCTAGGCCTTTTTGGGAGTCAATTTGAAACGGAAGCACAGGAATTGGGACTGAGCTTATATGAGTACGCACAGCAGCTCGCAGGAAGCGTACCAATCGGTTCAGCTGGTGTTCTTTATCATCCATACCTTTTGGCAGGCGGGGAACGGGCTCCCTTTACGAATCCGGATGCCAGAGCAAGCTTTACCGGTTTGTCGGTAAGAAATACAAAAGCAGATTTGTTGAGGGCAGTTTATGAGGGCGTTGCATATGCAATGCGCGACTGCTATGATCATATGCCGGGTGAGATTAAAAAAATAACGGTTTGCGGCGGTGGTTCGGCCAGTGATATGTGGTGCCAGATGTTTGCGGATGTTCTGGGAAAAAAAGTAGTGACGGTGCAGGGCGGCGAACTGGGAGCAAAGGGGGCCGCTCTGACCAACATGGTGATACAGGGAGTGTACAGCAGCCTGAAGGAAGCCGCACTATGTACAGTTCATGAAAATAAGAGTTATATGCCTGATATGAAACGCCATGTGGAGTATGAAATGTATTTTGAACTATATCAGGCAACATACCGCGGCCTGGAAAAAAGCTGGAAACTAAGATGGAAACAAACTTGTGATAAAAAGGATTGTATGCTAGAATAAAATTAAATTATTTAGGAAAGGTAAGAAATGCTGGGGTCAGTATTTCCGGATGCAGCAGATGACGAAAGATGCTCGTAGAAAACAGATATTAGATATTATAACAACTACAAAGGCGGTAACCAGTAGTGAATTGAGCGCTTACTTTCATGTGACGGAGGAGACGATACGCAAAGATCTGACGTATTTGAGCGGAGAAGGATTGATTATTCGAACATTTGGTGGTGCGACGGCCAAAGAGACGAATGAAAGCTCGCTGGAGCAGAGAAACGTTTACAATTATCCGCAGAAGAGCGCAATAGCGGCGGAGGCTTCCAATCTGATTCAAAAATCGGACTTAATAGTTATGGATGCGGGATCTACCACCAGTGCGCTTGCTAAGTGTATACCAGAGAATTCAGAAGTAATCGTAATCACAAACTCTCTGGATATTTCAGTCATTCTGTCACAGAAGGCAGGTGTTACCCTAATTTCTACAGGCGGCAAGCTTAATACAAAATCCATGTCGTACCGGGGTGACATGGTGAAGAATGCAATTACGCTGTATAATATACAGAAGGCTTTTATTTCCTGCAGTGCTATTGACATCGAACGGGGAATTATGGATACGAATGAGGAGGAGGCAGCGATTAAGCAATGCATGATTGCCGCTGCCGGTGAGGTATATTTGCTTGCTGACAGTTCCAAGTTTAATAAGATCGCTCATATTACGACCAGCGGTTTTGAAAAGATTACCGCTATTTATACGGACTGCGGAATTGACCCGCAGACAGCAGATATATTCCGGGCAAAAGGGATTTGCCTGAAAATTGTAGAATAGCATGGTACGTTAGCAGGATCATCTTGTATGAAACAGATGATCCTGCTATTTTTTATTTCATACGAGAAAAGTTTGTCCTATGAAATAAAAATCATCCGGGAGCTGCGCACTCCGCGCTAAGGTAATATGGCCGCTGAAGCGACTGCGCTCCGGCGTGCAAGTTCGGCTTGCCAGACTCTTTGTGCAATAGAAAAAGCTTTTGTTCTTAACAAAGCATTCTAAAAACAGAATATTTTTCTTTGAAAATTGGAAAACAAAGATTTAGAATTGTAAAATAGAAAAATAATGTTGACTTTTGCAAAAGTACGATATATAATTTTAATAACAAGAGAATATAAAGTGGAAAAGGAGATGGATATTAGTTGAATGAGCTGCAAATGTTATATTGTGAACAGATCGAAGAAATTGTTGAAGTGTGCAGACGGTCCGGAGAACTGGGGTTTGGAGCGGCGTCTGGAGGTAATGTGTCTTTTCGGGTAGCAGAGAACGTGATATTAATTACACCTACCGGAATTATTAAAAGGAACATTGTTTTCGATGATATCTGCATTGTCAACCTGGAGGGGCAGGTACTCTACGCGAAAGAGGGGCGAAAGCCAACCGGAGAGATGTTTATGCATTTATACTGCCTGAAAGCGAGGCCGGATGTATCAGGTATCATGCACGCGCATCCACCTTACGCAATCGGCATGTCTTTAACGGAGGAAGGTCAAAAAGCGATGCTTCTGCCATTGCTTCCGGAATCTATGACACAGTTAGGACCTGTATTTACAATTCCCTACGTTCAGCCGAACGGAGAAGAGCTGGGGCATTCCTTTGAACCATATATTCAAAAATCCAATGCTTTCATTATGGAGAATCATGGCTGCCTTGTATGCAGCACCAATGGTGTTCTGGATACTGTTGAATCAGTTCAGGTGCTGGAAAGCCTGGCAAAATCCTTGTTGGCAAATAGAATTATGGGGGAAGATATCAGAACCCTTACCAATGAAGAAATGGAAGGCCTGGATAATTTGCTTCTGATCAGAGGAGAGCATATGCCGGGAGGAGAGAAGCAGTTTGCCGGAATGAAAGATATATTTGACAAGGCATAGATGGAGGCATTCGTAATGGATGATAATATTTCAATCCTTCGAAACGGAATCTCCCGGCAGATGATTGGGGTTGGTACATATAAGGCTTCTGCCGAAGGCTGTATGAAAGAAATCATTCATACGGCATGGAAACTTGGTTACAGAGGAATTGATACTGCCGAACATTACGGCAATGAAAGTGAAATTGGAGAAGCGCTTCGTACCTGTAATTATAATCGTGAAGAGCTGTTTCTTACCACAAAGATATGGAATGAGGATCATGGTTACGAAAAGGCCATTAGGGCATTTGAAAAAAGTGAACAGCGGTTGGGAACAACGATTGATTTACTCCTGATCCATTGGCCCTGTCCGATGAATGGACTCTATGAAGAAACCTGGAAAGCGCTTCAGGATTTATATGCAGAAAAGCGTGTAAAGGCAATCGGTGTAAGTAATTTTAAGATTCATCATCTGGAAACGCTTAAGAAGCTGGGGGGAGAGATTCCCATGGTCAACCAGATTGAGATGCATCCATTTTTTATTGATTGGGAGATGCTTGATTACTGCAGGAAGAATGATATATGCGTGGAGGCATGGAGCCCGCTGCTTCGGGGAGCAGAGATATTTCGTAATCCGGTAATAGAAGCGGTAGCGTCACATTATGGCAGAACGCCTGTTCAGATAACACTTCGTTATCTTACGGGGTTAGGAGCCAGAGTGCTGGTCAAGGCTTCTAATCCGGACCATGCCAGACAGAATCTGGATATATTTGACTTTCAGCTAACAAAAGAAGATATTGAATTAATGATGACTCTCAACACAGGGCGCCGCTATTATCAGGACCCGGATGAATACTATTTGTAATGAAAAGAGGGATGAGGGTGAAAACACTTCATATGCTTGCCTGCGATATGGGAGCCAGTAATGGCAGAATCGTATATGGCAGACTGGAAGACGGAACGTTAAAAATCAGGGAGCTGCATCGGTTTGTAAATCGTCCTGTACGCTTGGGAGGCGTTCTTTACTGGGATTTTTTGCAGCTTTTCCAGGAGATCAAGAATGGACTTGCAGCTGCCGCGAAGGAAGGTTTGCCGATTGATACGATGGGGCTGAATTCCTGGGGAAATACAATAGGGCTTCTCGACTGTCAAGGAGATTTGCTGGCTCAGCCGTACCACTACAGGGACAGCAATTCGCATTGTATTCTTGCATCAATGCAGAAAGAAATTCCTAAGGATAAACAGTTTACGATGACTCTTTTTAAGCCTATGGATATTCAGCCGACTGTATTCTTAAAGTATCTGGAGATGAAAAAAGCAGAACTTCTTTCTCAGACGGATACGATTCTGATGATATCTGACCTGTTTAATTACTTCCTGACCGGAGTGAAGGCTTCGGAAATTACAATGGCCGCCACCTCACAGCTTCTTGATATACGGTCGGGGAAGTGGAATCATCATTACAGAGAGATGCTCGGAATTCCGAACTGCTTTCCAGATATTATATTAAGCGGTACGCCGTTAGGTAATCTGACAAAAGAGATCATATCTGAAACAGGGATATCAGGGAATCTCCAGGTCATCGCGGTGGCCGGTCATGATACAGCCGCAGCATCTGTCTGCGCAGATATGGAGCATAAGGCGGAAAGCTTATATTTGAGCTGCGGTACCTGGTCATGTATGGGCTGCCTGATCGACGAACCAATAGAAGACCTGTCTCTGATCCGGTATGGACTGACCAATGATCTTTCCTTGTATGGGAAAAGAAATCTAAGATTTAACCATACAGGATTATGGATTCTGCAGGAGTGTAAACGCGAATGGGAGCTGCAGGGACAGAATTACAGCTGGAGTGAATTGACGGATATGGCGAATGAGTCAGAACCGTTTCATTCGTTTATTGATACAGAGGCACAGGACTTTTTTGGAGAAGGCAGGATGGCAGAAAAAATAAAGGCGTACTGCAGAAGAACTGGACAGAGCATTCCGGAATCAGTCGGTGAAATTGTGAGAAACGTTTGTGAAAGTCTGGCGCTGAGATACCGTTACAGCAGGGATTGTCTGGAGCTGTATGCGGATTGCCGGTTCCGGAAATTACAGTTTTTAGGAGGCGGAAGCCGAAATGAGCTTTTGTGTCAATCGACTGCAGATGCGTTGGGGATCATGGTTGCAGCCGGGCCGGTGGAAGCTTCTGTAACTGGTAATTTTATCCAACAGGCAATAGCTGCCGGTATGATACAATCAATGGAGGAGGGACTTCGGATTATAGAGAGAACCTGGGAGTGTAAAACATACCATCCAAATGCAGTCAGGGAGAATGAATGGGAACGGATTTATAAAAGGATGAGTCCAGTATTTGGCTGGCTTCCGATCGTGAAGGGAGAAGGGAATGAGAGAAGTTCTGCAAAAATACAAGAGAGAACTTGATGAAATGGTTGAGGTGTGTATTAGGGACGGTCAATTGGGATATGGAGCCAGTGTTGGCGGAAATTTGTCTTACCGTGTAGAAGAAAATCTGGTTCTGATTACCCCAACCAAGACCCCAAAGAGAAAGATTACTGCAGATATGATTTGTGCAGTTGATATGGAAGGAGATGTCCTATACGCGCCGGAAGGAAAGAAGCCGACCGGGGAGGCGTTCATGCACCTTCATATTATGAAGAAACGGCCGGAGATCAAATCTGTTATGCATGCCCATCCGCCGCTCTGTATAGGAATGTCTACCTCAAAAGAAGGGAAAAGAGCTATGACGCTGCCTTTGATACCAGAGGCTATGATGCTGCTCGGCCCGATTCTTACGATTCCTTATGCGGAGCCGAATGCAAAGGCGCTGGGCTACGTATTTGATCCTTATGTGGCTGATGCAAATGGTTTTATACTGGAAAATCACGGAGTCGTGGCAGTAAGCCGGTCCTGTGCGCGGGATACAATTGAATATATTCAGATCATGGAGTCGATGGCGGAGTCGATTTTAACTGCGAAGCTTATGGGAGGGGAACTGAAGAGTCTGACAGAGGAAGATATGAATGGCCTGGATCGGGTGATAAAGGATTTGAAATGGGAACTTCCGGGAGCTCCGGGGCGCTACCATACCCTTTCAGAAGCCTTTGACCGATGAAACGGGAGGAGACAGATGATGGAAGGTACTTACATAAAACTGTCGAATGTCAGTAAAACATTTCCGGGGGTGAAGGCGCTTGACGGAATTGAACTGGAAATAAAGTATGGAGAAGTACATGCTCTGGTAGGAGAAAATGGTGCAGGCAAATCAACCTTAATAAAGATTCTGGCAGGAAATTATCAGCCTGATGAGGGCGCACTGATCGAGATCGAGGGGGAGAAGATATCTGGCCTGACACCAATGGAAGCGATACGGCGGGGGATCATTGTCATATATCAGGATTTCTCTTTATTTCCTAATTTGACTGTAGCGGAAAATATCTCTATCAGCAATCAGCTTGAGAAAAAAGGGAAACCAGTGGACTGGAAGGAAATGAGGGAAACTGCAAAGCAGGCTCTTTCAGCCCTTGGAGTGGATATTGATACAGATACGATTCTGGAAAACTTGTCGATAGCCAAACAACAGCTGGTTGCAATATCAAGAGCGCTGGCTTGCAAGGCTAAGCTGATCATTATGGATGAACCGACATCGACCCTGTCTGGAGGAGAGGTAGAGTTGCTGTTTACTATCATAAAAAACCTACAGGCAAGAGGGATATCAATCCTTTTTGTAAGTCACAAACTGGAAGAATTGTTTAAGGTATGCAGCGTTTTTACTGTAATACGTGATGGCCAGTATATCGGTACTTATCCAAAAGAAGAGATGGACAACGAAAAGTTGATTAAGCTTATGGTTGGAAGAAAAGTGGAATTTAACCATCAAAGTGCAAAGCAGATAGGAGAAGCAGTCCTCGAGGTTAAGAATTTATCCAAAGAAGGGAATTTTAAAGATATTTCTTTTGTACTTCATAAAGGAGAAATTCTTGGAATTACCGGGCTTGTGGGAGCAGGAAGAACAGAAATAATACAGGCCATCTGCGGAATTGCCTGTGCAGATTCCGGTGAGATATACATAAAGGGAAAGAAGGTACTGATCCGTTCCATGGAGGAGGCGGTAAAATATGGAATCAGCTACGTACCTGAGAGCCGTTTGACAGAGGGTCTTATCTTAACAAAATCAGTAGAAGATAATATTGCAATTACAGTACTAAAACGTTTGAGGGGAAAGAACCGCCTGATCAGCAGGAAAAAAAAGGAAGATTTGGCAAAGGAGTGGATCGAAAAATTAAATATCAAACCAGGGTATTCCGACATGGAGGCACAAAAACTGTCCGGAGGCAATCAGCAGAAGATTGTTGTTGCTAAATGGCTGGCGTCAGATCCATCGATCCTTATTGTGGATGAGCCCACAAACGGAATTGATGTGGGTGCAAAATCAGAAATACATGATCTGCTCCGAAAACTTTCCGACCAAGGGATGGGAGTTATTATGGTTTCCTCTGAATTGACTGAAATCCTCTCAATCAGCGATCGCGTACTCGTCGTAAGGAGAGGAAGAATCAATGGGCGGTTTGATGGGACTGAAGCATGTCAGACTACCATTATGAATGCGGCAATCTTAAAGAATGAAAAAGCGAAGGGGGGACCAGCCTCATGAAGAACGTATTAAAGCACAAAGAAATGGGCCTGGTGATCATCCTTGTGGCCGTAAGCTTTATCATAACGATTAAAAATCCGGCGTTTTTAAGTGTAGATAATATAATGAACATATTAAAGGGGAATGTGGTTCTGGCTATCGTGTCACTGGGGATGCTGCTGGTTATGATTACAGGCGGTATCGACGTATCAGTAGGGGGCATTATAGCGGCTACTACGCTTTTTGTTGGCAATTTTATGGTCTCTTATACTGGAAATGTGATACTTTCTTTTTTTCTGGGTATGGTGATCGGTTCATGCATGGGAATCTTAAATGGTCTTCTGATTGCTTTTATCAAACTGCCTCCTATCGTTGAGACCCTGGGGATGTACAGTATCATAAGCGGATTCATGCTGTATATAACAAAGGGAGCATACATCAATAATATTCCTGATAATTTTCCGGCATTTGGAAGAATAACAGTGCTGAATGTGATTCCGAACGGAAGAGGCGGGATGACTGGGGTACCGGTACAGATTCTTATCCTGGCGGCAGTCGTTGTTCTTACTCATATAATTATGAAATACACCAAGGTAGGAAGAGGCATTTTTGCAATAGGTGGGAATCGGTTGTCGGCTGAACGCCTCGGTTTTCATGTTAAGAAAATCACAGTATTTGTATATGGTTATATGGGGTTTATATGCGGGACTGCGGCGATGACCCATGTATCTATATTAAAGCAAATCGATCCGAACGCATTTAATGGATATGACATGAAGGTGATTGCCGCAGTTATTTTAGGCGGTGTGAACGTTATGGGAGGTGAAGGCAGTATAACCGGCACATTGCTGGGAGTTGCGTTATTTGCAGTCATAAATAATGGCCTGACACTCATGAAGGTTTCAAGCTACTGGCAAAAGGTTATATTGGGCGTATTTATGGTATTTTCAATCTGTTTTGTGGTGATTGGGAAACGCCGTGCCGGAAGACATTTGGCTAAAGTAGATATCGAGGAGGGGTGAAGATGAAGAAGAATTCTAAAGAAAGAATATTGCTGATTGTTTTCGCCCTGGTATTTATCGCCTTATCCTTCCTGTCTCCAGATAAGTTCCTGACAGTGACGAACATTCGGTCCATGGCGTTTCAGCTTCCCGAATTTGGTATTCTGACGCTTGCAATGATGGTGCCCATACTGACAGGTGGTATTAACTTATCCCTGGTTACGACTGCTACCCTTGGCGGTGTCGTATCGGCAACTGTGATGGCCTCCCTTTATAAGCAGAACTGGAACGAAACACTCATCATCATGATCGCTGTTTTAACATCGGTGGCGGCCTCTGTTCTATGCGGTATCATCAATGGGTATGTGGTATCGTATATTGGGGCAGCCGCTATGATGGCAACACTTGGTACTTCAACATTGTTTGAAGGAATTGGTCTCTATATTTCAAAAGGAAATTCCATTTCCGGTTTTCCGGCTGCCTTCTACTGGATCGGCAACGGTACAGTTTGCGGGGTACCGGTACCTATGATCGTGTTTGGTCTTGTGGCTGGTGTCACATGGCTTCTTCTGGAAAAAACTGCCTGGGGACAGAGCGTTTATATGGTAGGCTGCAACAGAAAAGCGGCATCCTTCTCAGGTCTTAATGTGAACCGCATCATGATGAAAGTATATATGTATTCCGGGTTTTTAGGAAGTCTGGCTATGTTAATCATGATGTCAAGATATAACTCGGCCAGAGTTGATTATGGGTCATCTTATCTGATGCAGGCTGTAGCGGCATCTGTACTGGGAGGAACCATGATTACGGGGGGATACGGAAAAGTGGGGGGAGTGGTGATCGCGGTTGCTATACTGCAGATCATATCGAGTGGATTTAACATTTTCGGACTTGACCGTAATCTGACTACAGTAATTAATGGTGTGATACTGATCGGTGTGCTCACATTGAATTTTTTAAATGAATATCGAAAAAGCAGATAGAAATATCGTAATATTGGAAATCGAATCTTAATCATGAGAGGATAAAAGGAGAAGGAGAATTCATATGAAAAAAAGATTACTTGCAATGGTTTTATCACTGTCAATGTGTGTCTGCGCCCTTTCAGGCTGTGCGGGAAAAAATGAGGAAAAAACACCGGATGGGACTGCTAAGGCGGCAGCAGAAACAACTGCTGAGAAAAAGGAAGAGACTCCTGCAGCAGAAACGAAAGCAGAAAGCGAAGAGAGCGCACAATCAGCAAAAGAGTATAATATAGTGGTGATGCCTAAGGCTGTGGGACTTACGTATTTCGAAGCGGCCAGAGCTGGTGTGGAAAAAGCAGATAAAGAGATCGATGGTGTCAATGCTGTATTTACGGGACCAACAGTAGCGGATGCAGCAGAGCAGGTAAAGATGATTCAGGATTTAATCAGCCAGGGAGTAGATGCGATCTGTGTATCAGCAAATGATGCAGATTCCCTTACCCCGGTGCTTAAACAGGCAAAGGAAGCAGGAATAAAGATTCTGGATTGGGATTCTCCTGCGGATCCGTCTGTGGTAGATTTATCGGTGAAGGAAATTGATTATAAGACGTATGCAGAGGCAAACTGGGATGCACTTGTGGAGTCGATGGGGGAGGAAGGCGAATATGCAATTCTTACGAGTACTCTGACTGCAGGAACGTGTAATGAATGGATCAAGTTCGGTTCCGATTACGCTGCGGAAAAATATCCAGGGCTCAAGCTTGTTACAGATCCGGTTTGTACAAACGAAAGTGTTCAGGAAGCTTATACAAAAACGCTGGATTTAATTACTACATATCCAGACTTAAAGGGGATTATAGGATTTAGTTCACCGGCACCCATTGGAGCAGGCCAGGCAATATCCGAAAAGGGACTTCAGGATTCGATTGCGCTTGTAGGTTCAGCGATGCCGAATGATGCGAGGACTTACCTGCACGATGGCTCTATCGATACGGTTCTTCTCTGGGATCCGGCAAGACTTGGCTATATTACGGTTTATCTTGCAAAGGAAATTCTGGATGGAAAGACACTGAAAGACGGTGATATGGAAGTGCCAGGTTTTGGTACGGTTACGATTCAGGGAAATCACGTGATTATGGGAGCACCTTCTATTTTTACGGATGAAAACGTTGACGATTTTAATTTCTAGCATATAACATGATGATCCTCTCTGATTGTTTAAGATAAAAGGGGTGCCGCACGAATATGGTGCGGCACCCCTTTTATCATTCATGTTTACTGCGCCCCCGGACTCACCTGCACCGGAGATCCTATAGTAGGTGCAGGACTGGTCTGTGCATTTGGCGACACATAGCCAGGTCCGTAAGGCAGTGTTCCCGGTGCTACCGTCTCCGGCATTCCGGTATCGTCCGTAGGCGGGATAATGACAGACGCCTCAGTGTGGATCGGGCAGTAGCCCGGCATTGCAAATACGGAATCGTCCGTGGTACCTTCTTCGCCGGCCGGCAGTGCCATGAATACGGCAGTCGTCCGTTCCGGACAGAATGGGGTGGGCAGGCAGTGAGATTCCGCACACACTGTGGCTCGCACATGGTTGTTGCATACGTCCGTGGGAACGGTACCCTTGGCGAAATATTCCGTATATACCGCATTGCCTCTCGGATCATTTGTACAGACGCCGGCAACCGGAAGTTTTCCTGATTTACGGCAGATCTGTGCGGTCTCCACGCTGTCCGGAACCGTAAATCCGGGATCGGACATTCCTTCGTGTACACGGGTCATAATCTTTTTCCAGATGGCCTTATGGAAGGTCGTTCCGCCGTTCTGCTTGGTCAGCTTCTGGTTGCTGTCACAACCGCCCCAGATTCCGGCGGTATAGTACGGAGTATATCCGACGAACCAGATATCATTGTTGGAAGTAGTCGTTCCGCTCTTGCCGGCATTGGACATGCCGGGAATATTGGCCGACGAGCTGGTGGAGCTGGGGCCGGCGCCCGGACGGGCAAACTTTCGGCTGCTTTCCATGGAATCCGCCATGGCATCCGTCAACAGGAATGCCGTGGAATCTTTTAACACGCGGTGGGTCTCAGGCGTATTGTCGATCAGCACCTTGCCGTCGTGATCGATAATCTTCGTAAAGAACACCGGCTTCGTGTAGACGCCGCCGTTGGCGATAGTGGCATAGGCCGCCGTCATCTCTAAGTTGGACACGCCGTCGGTGATTCCGCCCAGGGCCAGAGCCGCGTTGTAGTCCGTATCGGTCAGCGATGTGATGCCGAAGTTCTTCGCGTATTCCACACCGAGCTGCGGTGTAACGGTCTCCATCAGACAGCGGACCGCAATGACGTTCATGGAATAGATGATACCGTCCCGGATGCTGGAATAGCCCTGATAACCGGAACTGTACCAGTTGGAGAAGGTCTTCTTGCCAACCGTGAAAACCGAATCGTAATAGACGGTTCCCAGCGTCGCGCCGCACGTATCCATGGCGGGGGCAAATGCGGTCAGCACCTTGAAGGTGGAACCGGGCTGACGGAGGGTGTTGCTGGCACGGTTTAAAGTAAGACTTGCCGTCTTTTCCCCGCGCCCTCCGGCGATGGCCTTTACCTGCCCCGTCTTCTGATCCATGATCACGAAGGAGGCCTGAGGCTGAAGCGTCTTGTGAAGGGATTCACCGATGATGGTGTCGCCTTCTTTTAAAATACTGTTCTTGTAATTATCTATATCGGCCTGTATTTTTTCTTCGCTGTCGTACAGACCGTCATAGCCGCTGTCCCCGTTATCACGGTGGTAGCGTTTTAAATTCTCTTCCGAGTAATGGGTGGTGGTGCCGTCTGCTCCGGTGACGGAAAGTCTGTATTCGATGGAATAGCGGGCCGCCGAATAGTTATCGGGGTTGTTGATCTCCTCATCAACGATGGACTGAATCGTGGGGTCCTGTGTCGTATAGATGGAGAGGCCGCCGGAATACAGCATGTTGTGGGCCTGGGTGTTGGTGTAGCCAAGCTTTTCCTTCATGGCATCCTGCACCTGTTCCACCAGCTCGTCCGTGAAATAGCTGTAAGGTGTGGAAGTCTCTTTGGTGACGATCTCCACATCCTGAATCCTGGAATAGACGTCGTCCGCCAGCGCTTCCTCCTGCTCTTCCTTGGAGATATAGCCCTGATCCACCATATACTGCAGGATAACCTTCTGCTTGTCGGAGTTGGCCTTCTGTCCGGTAACCGGATTGAATTTTGACGGGTTCTGGGTGATGCCCGCGAGCACGGCGCATTCGGACAGCGTTAAGTCGGACACCTCTTTATTAAAATATCTCCTTGCCGCTACCTTGACGCCCAGAGAATTCTTTCCCAGGTTGATCGTGTTTAAGTAGTTGGTAATAATCTGCTCTTTTGACATGGCGCTGTCCAGCTTGACGGCCAGATACCATTCCTGCATCTTCCGTTCCAGCCGTTCCCCGAAGCTCTTCTCCATTCCCCCGCCAAAAACGCTGTTTTTAATCAGCTGCTGGGTGATGGTACTTCCGCCGCCGGCAGAGGAATCGCCTGTCAGCACGCCTTTTACCGCACGCATGATGGAGCGCAGATCAATTCCGTTGTGCTCCCAGAATCTTGCATCTTCATATGCTACGAACGCATTGATTAAGTTCTTGGGCAGTTCGTCGTAGCTTGCCTCCTCACGGTTGGAACCGGCGGTGACGAGAGTCTCGGTCACATTGCCGGCACTGTCATACACTGTAGTGGCGTATTCGTTTGGAACAATGGTTGCGATATCGACGTCAGGAGCATTGTCTATGATTCCTTTAACCATGCCAAATCCGATACTCCCGGCGACTACCAGGCAGAACAGGCACAGCACGAACAGACTTTTTAAAAAGGCAAGAAAAACCCGGCTGGTGTATTTCTTCGCTTTTGAATTGACGGATTTGATCTTTTTCTCCGTCTCATGTTTGCCATAGTTCATAGGAAACCTCCTTTACCGAATCATTATACCAGAGATTGAAAATCAATTCAACACTTACTAGTTTTGGAAGAAAATGCAAAGATTATACGTGGAACAGAAAAAAGAGTGATGAAAACGTGCTTGATTAAGTCTGGATTTTTACCTATAATTATGAAAAAAGAAATACGCTGAAAAGGAAAAAAGAAACGAGGAATCCTATGAGAAATCCATATAAGATATTATACCAGGGCGGAACCGCTGAAATTGTGGAGAAGAAATCCAGATTCATTGCGTCTCTGCGCCCCGTCAAGTCGGAAGAGGAGGCGCTTCTGTTTCTGGAAGAGACACGAAAAAAGTACTGGGATGCGCGCCATAACTGCTACGCCTGGGTCATCGGAGAGAACGGGGAGCAGAAGCGGTGCAGTGATGACGGAGAACCCTCCCAGACTGCCGGCCGCCCCATGCTTGATGTGCTGGAAGGCGAAGGTATATGCAACGTCTGTGCTGTTGTTACCCGTTACTTCGGAGGAACCCTGCTGGGAACCGGCGGATTGGTGCGGGCCTATTCTTCCGCTGTCCAGGAGGGGCTTAAAAACAGTACCGTGCTCTCTGTGATGCCTGCGGTAAAGACGGCTGTCACTACCGATTATAATGGAGTCGGCAAGATTCAGTATCTGCTTGGACAGAGGGATATTACCATTCTGGACAGCCAGTATTCAGACCAGGTGATGCTCACGGTGCTGATCCCGGAGGAGCAGAAAGACCGGATGCTTGCGGAGCTGACTGATTTAACCAATGGAAAGGCCGGGATCGAGGTACAGGACGAGGTGGCTTTTGGTATTCTGGATAAACATGTGATTCTGTTGGATAACAGGTAAAGTACGGCGAAAAATATAGAATAAATGAAAATAAAAAAACATGGAATAATTTGATAATAATATGAATATAAGTATGCAATACAATCATAAATAGTATTTTTATACAGATAATATAAAAAACTGAAAATAGTAATAGAATTATCGGGTGAAATCCCGAAATTTTATAAGAAATATAAAAATGTTCCATTTCGTTTTACATCAGAACTTTCTATAATTTTTTTATCTTATAGAATGAAAGAGGGGATTGTGTGAAACGAAGGGGTAAAAACAAATGGAAACAGGCCGTCAGTATGTGTCTTGTATTTCAGATGACGGTGACGTCGCCGGCTGCTGCGGTGACTCTGCCGGCGGGAAAACAGCAGTCAAAGTTTAACACGGGACAGTATGCTGCGGTACTCGATCCATCGGCAGGCGGCGGGAGTCTTGCCCTGTTTAACGGCAGCCAGCCGGATCAGGCCTGGAACACCATGGACGAAGCACTGGTTCCGGGGACGACGATGCTGTGGGACGGCAGCGGCGGTTTTAGGAAGCTGCAGATAACGCCGGAGGCAGTCATGAGTGCAGGCTTAAACAGCGGCGCGGCCACCGGGATCAGGCTGGGAAATGAAGCAGAGGGGGTGAAATCCTGGTTCCTGTTTGAGGATGAGATCATCTGTGCAGGAGCAGGCGTAAAGGTGCGTAAGGAAGAAAGCGGCAGGCTCGTGACGATAGTGGATACCATTCCGGTTACTGACAGCACGAAGCTGGCACTGACAAACCCGAATAATGGATTCCGGCTTGTGCGTACAGCCAGTAAAGAAGGCGGTTTGTGGGCATCGCTGATCGACACGGTGACTCAGGGGGTCCATACCCAGCGGAACTGGCTCAGCGCTTCTTCCGGATCAGGAGCTGCCAACAGTCTGGACTGGTCCTATGTATTCGGTAATGGTGAGAGCGGCTCCTATTTAACGAAGGAATCCGTTTATTACAGGCTCAATACAAAGGAAACGGATGCCGCTCAGCTTGCAGAACTGTTCATCGCGCCGCAGGAAACGTACCAGTATACGCTGGTTGCCGGCAGGACGACGGATGATTATCCCAACAAGAGCCTGTACCAGACGGATGCCAGATTGCTCGTGAATACGACTGCGGTCCAGGCAGCGGCCGATGTGGGGGAAGGCGCAGTAGCTATCACAAAGTGGGAACCGGGAAGTGTCCGGGTGGACAATCAGGTTGTTCCAGTTACCATGGATTACCCTGCGGCACTGGAACTGAAGAAGGATTCTTCCACAGGAAACATCGAACTCACGGCGGCAGTTATGCCGTCACAGCAGGATGGGATTCTGGAGGTGATCCTTGAGACCGCTGGTAAACAGATTTTAGCGAATTCGAATCCGGATGCGCTGCAGGAAGCGGTTATGGGAGAAAAGGTAATACTTAAGTTTGATACCGCGGCCATGGAGGGCAATGCGGTGACTGTAACCATTGAGGGAAAGGTTCCGGATACATTGACGGGCGAAGAGATTACTCTGGTCCGGGGATCGGATGGCAGAATAAAAGCGCCGGAATCCCTGCAGGGGGCGATCCGGTGGGAAGTAAAGATTCCGAAGCCGGATGGAAGCTTTGTCCGCAATGCAGGAAGCAGTAAAATCAAGCGGGAACTAAAGGAAGGAGAGACAGACGGGGACCGAAAAGCCGGTGATGCAGACGGCAGCCACATTGCCTCCGTTCGTGGGGCAGCCGATGGGTACGGCATGATCACCGCACGGGAAAAAGGAACCGTGACGATCGTAGCGACGGATGAACACGGAACGAGCGCAAAATGGCAGGTAACCGTTCTCTATGAGGATCCGGACAATCTGCCGGAGGCGGACTCAGCCGATTATGCTGCGATCCGCAAACGCTGGAAGGAATCGATCATCGGAGCCGATTTGACGGCTGTGGACGGCGGTACTGAAATTCTGGAAACGATCGACGGGCAGGCTATGGCGGCCTGGGAGGCGTATGCATACCGCGGACAGGATTCCTGCCAGGATATTCCGTGGCCGGAGGATGCCGGCGCAGCGGGAAATGCTGACATAGCATACGAGGACGATGCGGTCGAGTTCAGGCCGGCATTTAAAAAGGTACTGGCCATGGCAAGCGCCTATGCGGCGAAGGGAAGCCGGTATTATAAGGACAGCCAGATGCTGAGCGACATGAAGCATATTCTGAACTGGCTCTGTTCCAACTGCTATACGCCGAAGACGCAGACCGATAACTGGTGGACATGGGAAATCGGTCTGCCGAAGGATCTGATTCCGGCACTGGTGCTCTTATATGACGATCTGACTCCGGAAGAAACGGCGCTTTATACCGAAGCGCTTTACTTCTTCCAGCCGGATCCCTATCATGAAGGGCTGATCGGAACCGGAAGCACTCACGCACAGGGATACCGGACAGCCCAGGGGGCCAATATCATCGACTGTTCCAAAACCGCGCTGGGGCTGGGGGTTTTAAGAGAAGACAATGAACTGGTTTACTTAGCTTCCAAGGCAGCCTCGGAGACGTTTGTCATCCAGTCGGTGGAAGACAGCACAAAGATTGCGGATCAGGGATACACCAGCGGATTCTACGCAGACGGTTCCTACCTCGATCACTCCCATGTGCCGTATCTCGGCTCCTATGGGATCGAATTCTTAAAGGGCGGTGTCGGTCTTCCTCCGCTGCTTGCAAAATCACCGTGGGATTTTCCAAGGGAAGTTCAGGAGAATCTGGAATTTTATCTGAAAGAAGGATTTTTAAACGGTATGTACAACGGTTTGATGATGGACAGCCTGAAGGGACGTTCTGTATCCAGACCGGGGGCGAGTGACCGCGATTCGGGAAGAGAAGCCATGGCTCTGATGATTCAGCTTATGAATTCCGTCTCCCCGGAGGTGGAAGAAGAACTGAAGGGCGCTTTAAAGACGTGGATTGATCTCGATCCGGGCTTTTTGGATACCTTAACTGGTGCGGAGAATATGGCGGTAAAAGAGAAGGCCATAGAAATCAGAGATGATGATTCCATCGTAAGCAGTATACAGCCAGTCCATAAAAACATGCCGCTGATGGACCGGGCTGTTCACAGAACGGATGATTTCCAGCTGGCGCTGTCTATGTATTCCGAGCGCATTCAGAACACGGAGATCATGAACCATGAAAACCGTTACGGATGGCACCAGGGAAGCGGGATGACCTATTTATACAACCGTGACGTTCTGCAGTATACAGAGAATTTCTGGAATACGGTCAATCCGCTGCGGCTGGCAGGTACGACTGTGGTTTCCAAGGATATCGGCACAGGACAGCCTGACAGTTCCGGCTTTGCCCAGGGAGGGGATTTCCGGTCGGAAGAGTCCTGGGTAGGCGGCAGTACGATCGGCACGAACGGAATCAATGGTATGTCCATGACCGGAGAGGTCCGGGTGAAGGAGGGCGAGGGATCTCCTTCCATACAGTATTCCCCGGAGTTCTCGGCTAAAAAGTCCTGGTTCATGTTCGGCGGACAGATCGTGTGTCTGGGAGCAGGGATCAACAATTCCGGAGAGTCATATCCGGTGGAAAGCATCATTGAGAACCGGAGACTGAGACCGGAGGAAGACAATGTATTGACGGTCAACGGAGAAGCCGAGGACCTGCCGGTTCAGGAGGCTGATCTGGAAGATATTGTGGCCGGCAGCATCGATGTTTCAGGAACCAGAATTCCAGAGGTGTCATGGGCCCATCTGGAAGGCAATGTGGAAGGAAGCGATATCGGATATTATTTCCCGGGAGGAGACCAGACGGTATCCGTCAGAAAGGGAAGAAATGCGGGAGACTGGTCTCTGATCGGAACTTCGAAAGGCGAGGCTTTGGAGACTTACCTGGAGATGTGGTTTGATCACGGAGCCAATCCGGAGAATGATGCATATGAATACGTTCTCCTTCCTGGGCTGAGCGCCGAAGAGACGGAAGCCTATTCAAAAGAACCGGGAATTACAATATTGAAAAATACGCCGGAGATCCAGGCCGCTGCAACGGCAGACGGGCTTCTGACAGGAGTGAATTTCTGGACAGACGGACAGGCGGAAATCGGGGCAGTGGCGGCCAGCAGAGCGGCATCTGTCATGACAGAAGAGGATGAAGACGGCGTATTGACGATCGCTGTGTCTGATCCGACTATGAAAAATTCCGGGTCGATCACTGTGGATATCAGACGCCCGGCCGAGGAAATCCTGACACACGATGAAAATGTTGACGTCCAGCTGACAGAAAACGGAGTGAGGCTCGTCGTACATACGAAAGGAACCAATGGAACCAGCTCTTACGCGTCCGTAAGGCTGACTACGGCCGTGACACCGCCGTCTGTGGAACACGTTGTGGAACTGATTACACAGGCAGCCAAAACAGCAGAGGCGGCCGGCGATTACGGAGCTTTCGATGTGGTAAAGGCAGTGAAGACGGCGGTTCACGCAGTCTGGAACATATCAAACGAAGAATTGGCAGAGTACTGCATGAAAGATCTGCTGGTTTTGGAAGAACTGTACAGAGAGGTTATGGCGGCCCGTGGCAATCGCGTTGAGGTCAGGGTTGAGACGCCAGAGCTTATGGACAGCCAGGTTACGGCAGCAGGACTTCTGCTGAGTGTCCCGTGGGATGACAGCTTAATGCCGGCGACCCCGTCCCAGGCGAAGAAGGCTACGGCCTCCAATGCCGGTTATAATGCGTTCGGAGCCGCACGCCAATCAGCGGACCCATCAACAGCGACCCCATCAACGGCAACCCCGTCAACAGCAGATTCCCCGGCATCGGCTTCTTCCAAAGAGAAAAAGGAGGCAGGAGTGCGTGCCGCGGTACATTCCGTCATATTAACAGTGACAGAAAACAGCGATGCAGGCTGGCCTGAGGACAGACCGCGCGGGGACTGGAGCCAGTCGTATAAGTTCCAGCTCTGTCTGGAAGATGAAAATGGTGTGAGAAGCGGCCCTGTGGCCTGGAAGGCGCCTGCGAACGTCTGGATGCAGTTTTCTGAGGACGAGGTACAGACAGACACCATTCGTGCATACTCAGACACCGGCAGCGGAGAGGTACAGTCACTGTCAGTCAGCCTGGAGGAGGAAGGGAGAATCTGTTTTGTACTTCCGGATAATGCCAGGGTGTATCTGACAGGAGATAAGACTGCGGCCGCAGAAGAAATCTTCCAGGTATCGATTGAAGAAGACTTGACAGGAGGCAGGATTACGGCCTCGCCCATGAGCGGAAAGAAGGGCACAAAGGTAACCGTGCAGGCGGTTCCCCAGAGCGGTTACCGTCTGGCAAGCCTGTCGGCCAATGGAAAATTGCTTACCGCCGGCAGCGACGGCCGCTGTACCTTTGTGCTTCGGGAAGATACACATCTGACTGGCGTGTTTAAACGATCCGGCAGCAGCTCAGGTTCAGGCTCAGGATCCTCTTCTGGATTCAACCGCGGCTGGAAGAAATCAGGTGAGGTGTGGTACTATTACGACGCCAATGGAAGAAAAACGACCGGATGGCTTTTAGACAATGGAAAATGGTACTGGCTGGATTCCAGCGGAGCCATGACAACCGGTTGGCTGTTTAACGAATCCGATGGCTTCTGGTATTACTTAAAAACCGACGGCTCTATGGCAGAAGGCTGGAATCCGATTAACGGTGTCTGGTATTCCTTCGCTCACCAGACCGAAGGAAGTCCAGGCTGGAGTCTGGTAAATGGCCGCTGGGTCTACGAAAAACCGGAAACGTCTTATCGTCCTCACGGAGCGATGTACAGTGGATGCGTGACACCGGATGGGTATACGGTCGCGGAAGACGGCGCGTGGAATGGAGAAGACAAATAACAGATAACAAATAGCAGAAAGAGATTTCCAGAACATCGGAAATCTCTTTCTGTTAAGATAATATTTATTTTTTATCCTTCTTTTTTTCATTGAAATCAGCAAGTGGTGTTAAGATTCCTCCTTTATGATTCTATCATCAAGGAGGTTTTTTAATGGATATACAAGCATTGACACAGTATTTTCTGCAGTACGGAGCAGTTTTTATATTTGTAATTGTTTTGCTGGAATATTTGAATCTTCCCGGTTTTCCGGCTGGAGTTATCATGCCGCTGGCAGGGATATGGGCCGCAAGAGGGCAGATCGGACTTGGGATGGCGCTGCTGCTGGCGCTGGCTGCGGGACTGCTGGGAAGCTGGATACTGTACGGGCTGGGAAGGCTGGGCGGCCATGTGCTGCTGGAACGGTATTTAAAAAAGTTTCCGGCCCAGCGGCCGGTCATAGAGAAGAACTTTGCCATGCTGGAGAGGCGGGGGGCCATCGGAATCTTTATCAGTAAGCTGATTCCCATGGTCAGGACGGTGATCTCCATTCCGGCCGGAGTGATCCGCATGAATTTTATTAAATACAGCGTGAGCTCGGCGCTTGGAATTTTTGTATGGAATTTTTTCCTGATAGGAGCCGGTTACTGGCTGGGTGACAGGGCAATCAGTCTGTTTTCATAAGAGGAGGAGCAATATGAAGATCGCAATGCTGACAAACAATTACAAACCATTCATCGGCGGTGTTCCGATTTCCGTTGAGCGGCTGGCAGAGGGACTTCGGAGCCTGGGGCATCAGGTGACCGTGTTTGCACCGGAGGGGGCAGGATGGGAGGAAGAACCGGATGTGGTGAGATTCCGGGTCCTTTACGAGTGGCGGGACAAGGGGCTGGTAATCGGCAATTTCAGCGACAGCCGCATTGAGAAGCGTTTCCGCGAAGAACAGTTTGACGTTATTCATGTACATCACCCGGTGGTAATCGGATTTACGGCCGTCTATTTAAGCAAAAAATACGGAATTCCGCTGGCGTATACGTACCATACCCGCTATGAGGAATATCTTCACTATTTTAAACTGTATGAGAGGATGGCGGCGGGGCGGGAGCCTGTGAGAAATGCAGCGCGTTTCAGCAGGGATGTGCTGGTGCCAGGGTATCTGAATACATTTACGGATCAGTGTGACACGGTATTCGTACCGACGGCATCGATGAAGGAATGTCTGGTGAAACAGGGAGTTGCGACACCGCTGGAGGTCCTTCCCACGGGAATTGGCGAGGAGGCATTTAAACGGGATCCGGAACGTGAGAGGGAGATCTGATCCCGGTATTTAAACGGAGAACCGTGGCTGTTTGCCACGACCGCGCGCCTGGAAAAGGAGAAGAATCTCGATTTCCTGCTGCGGGGAGCCGCCCGTCTCAAGGAACTGGTGGGAGACTGCTTCCGCATTCTGATAATCGGGGATGGGACGAGGAAAGAGACTCTTAAGAATCTGGCAGAGGAGCTTGGAATCGGACGTCAGATCGTGTTTGCCGGACGGGTTCCCAACGCCGAGGTGTCCCATTATCTCCATGCGGCAGACGGATTTTTGTTCGCCTCCAAATCGGAGACGCAGGGAATCGTTCTTCTGGAAGCCATGGCCGCAGGCTGTCCCGTAGTTGCGGTGTATGCCAACGGAGTCGTCGATGTCGTCAGCCAGGGAAAGAACGGATTCATGACCAGAGAAGAGGAAGAAGAATGGGCGTCTGCCGCAGCACGCCTCATGACGGAACCGCAGCTGTATCAGAAATTATCGGCGGGAGCCGCAGAAACTGCTTCCTTATATAAGGCGGAGACGGTGGCAAGGGAAGCGGAACACCAGTACCGGAAAATGATAGAGAGAAGAACTTCTCCGGAATGGGAATACAGTGGCAGGCAGCTGCCTGTGCCGTCTTTCCTGCGGCTGTTTAAGATTGCCTGACTATGCCTTCCAGGTGAGTGAGAGAACTGTCGGATCAGGAGGAATGTACCGGCGAAAGTGAAAAAACTGGAAAGGCAATAGCCAAATTTCTGAAAAACACCTTGCAATCTGGTATATAGGGTGCTATACTAATTTATTGTGAAGAGTGTAAATGAAACTAAGGACAGTATAGAGTCCTTAGTTTTTTATTGAGTTTTTATCCAAAGGAAAGAAGAGTACACATATTATGAAGATGAAACGAGAAGACGTCAGAAATGTAGCCATCATCGCCCACGTTGACCACGGCAAAACTACCCTGGTGGATGCCCTGCTCAGACAGAGCGGAATTTTCCGCGAGAACCAGGAAGTTGTTGACCGGGTTATGGACTCCAATGATATTGAGAGAGAGCGTGGTATTACCATCCTTTCCAAGAATACCGCTGTCAACTACAACGGTACGAAGATCAACATTATCGATACGCCAGGCCATGCGGATTTCGGCGGCGAGGTTGAGCGTGTCTTAAAGATGGTAAACGGAGTTATTCTGGTGGTGGATGCCTACGAGGGCGTTATGCCGCAGACAAAGTTTGTTCTGCGCAAGGCGCTGGAACTGGGCCTCTCCGTTGTAGCCTGTATCAATAAGATTGACCGTCCGGAGGCGAGACCGGACGAGGTTGAAGAGGAAGTCTTAGAGCTCCTCATGGACCTTGATGCGACAGAAGAGCAGTTAGACTGCCCGTTCTTATACGCATCCGCAAAGGGCGGCTTTGCAAAGAAGAATTTAGACGACGCGGAAGAGAACATGAGCGCCTTATTCCAGACAATCATCGACCATATTCCGGCTCCGGAGGGTGACCCGGAAGCTCCGACTCAGCTTCTGATCAGCACCATTGATTACAACGAGTACGTAGGCCGTATCGGCGTAGGTAAGGTGGATAACGGAGCAATCCGCGTCAATCAGGAATGTGTCATCGTAAACCACCACGACCCGGACAAGATGCGCAAGGTTAAGGTAGGCAAGCTGTACGAGTACGAGGGACTGAACAAGGTGGAAGTGACGGAAGCGGGAATCGGCGCGATCGTGGCCATTTCCGGTATTACGGATATTCATATCGGTGATACGCTCTGCTCTCCGGAAAACCCGGAAGCCATTCCGTTCCAGAAGATATCCGAACCGACTATCGCCATGAACTTCATGGTAAATGACAGCCCGCTGGCAGGACAGGAAGGTAAATTTATCACCTCCCGTCATATCAGAGAGCGTCTGTTCCGCGAACTGAACACCGACGTCAGCCTTCGCGTGGAGGAGACCGAATCTCCTGACTGCTTTAAGGTATCTGGCCGCGGCGAGCTGCATCTTTCCGTTCTGATCGAGAACATGAGAAGAGAGAATTTTGAATTTGCAGTCAGCAAGGCTGAGGTTCTGTACCAGTATGATGAAAGAAACCGTAAACTGGAGCCGATGGAGATCGCCTATATCGACGTACCGGAAGAGTTTACCGGCGCGGTTATCCAGAAGCTGACCAGCAGAAAGGGCGAACTGCAGGGCATGAGCCCGGCTAACGGCGGCTACACAAGGCTGGAATTCTCGATTCCGTCCAGAGGCCTGATCGGCTACCGCGGTGAGTTCATGACCGATACAAAGGGCAACGGTATCATGAATACGGCATTTGACGGCTACGCTCCTTTCAAGGGAGATTTATCCTACCGTAAGACCGGCTCCCTGATCGCTTATGAGTCAGGTGAATCCATTACCTACGGTCTGTTTAATGCGCAGGAGCGAGGCATCCTGTTCATCGGAGCCGGCGTGAAGGTTTATTCCGGTATGGTAATCGGTCAGAACCCGAAGGCAGAGGATATCGAGATCAACGTCTGCAAGATGAAGAAGCTGACCAACACCCGTTCCTCCGGCGCGGATGATGCCCTGAAGCTGACGACGCCAAAGGAGATGAGTCTGGAGCAGTGTCTGGACTTTATCGATACGGATGAGCTCCTTGAGATCACACCGGTATCCTTGAGAATCAGAAAGAAGATCCTGGATCCGACGATGAGGAAGAGGTCTTCCCTGAACAAGAAATCATTGGGGTAATGGAATCATATTAGCTATACCGACAACGGCTGTATATAAAATTATGCTCTGCGGGAGGAAACTTTCGCAGGGCATATTTGCATCCTGGAAATAGTGAAATCCGCTTACTGTCAATAAATGTCGAAAATGGCAGGAAAAGAGAAGCCGCCGGTATCCGGCATCTGGTATTTCGGGGAAATATGGGGGTAACTGATTTTTTGTGAGGCTTAACAGGTATTTTCTGTCGATATTTTTGGATGTGTTCTTATCATTTCACGGAATCCCTTTTCATACACTTAATATTAGCTGCAAAGCAAATTGTAACCATTCATCCGTGCATCTTTCTGTTTTCCAAAGCTGAAAAACAGAAAACGCAGGACGCCCGGCTGAATCGTTACGGCAAATTAGTGAAAGAAGAGGAGAAATACAATGTCGGAAAAAATGATTGAGAACAACAAAGTAAGCGTAATCGGGGAGATCATCTCCGGCTTCACCTTCAGCCATGAGGTATTCGGAGAAGGATTCTATATGGTGGACGTTGCAGTAAATCGTCTCAGCGAGCAGGCTGATGTCATACCTCTTATGATATCGGAGCGGCTCATCGATGTAGAAGCGAATTACATAGGCTGTACCATGGAAGCCCTGGGACAGTTCCGTTCCTATAACCGGCATGAAGGGACGAAAAACCGCCTGGTTCTGTCCATCTTCGTGCGTGAGATCCATTTCCTGGAGGAATTTACGGATTATACGAAAACAAATCAGATTTTTCTGGATGGATATATATGTAAGGCCCCTATATACAGAAAGACTCCTCTGGGCAGAGAGATCGCGGATCTTCTGCTCGCCGTAAACCGGCCTTATGGGAAGTCTGACTACATTCCGTGTATCGCGTGGGGAAGAAACGCCAGATACGCCTCCGGCTTCGAAGTCGGCGCGCGGGTGAAGGTCTGGGGCCGCGTGCAGAGCAGAGAGTATACGAAGAAGCTCAGCGAAACCGAGTGTGAGAAGCGGATCGCTTACGAGGTATCTGTCAGCAAGCTGGAATGCGCGGAATAACGAAGGATAAGGCGGGAATTAAGAAAACGGTAAGAAAACTTGCAAAAATTTAAATTTTGTGATACGATAAGCGGGTTCTAACGTAGTATATCAATATATTGCTTTTTTGCTGGTATGAGGTGCAAAAGGATGAGTAAAGGTACAATACAGGTTATATGCGGCGAAGGAAAAGGAAAGACGACGGCTGCGCTCGGCATGGGGATCTCCGCTCTGTTAAAGGGGCAGACGGTAATCATGATACAGTTTTTGAAGGGCTGTCAGGAGCTGGCCTCCTGTGAGATTTTAGAGCGGCTGGAACCGGAACTGAAGATTTTCCGGTTTGAAAAGTCCGATGCTTTCTTCGAGACATTATCGGAGGAGCAGCAGAAGGAAGAACGGATGAATATCCGCAACGGCATGAATTTTGCAAGAAAAGTACTTTCGACCGGTGAGTGTGACCTGGTTATTCTCGATGAGGTGCTGGGACTTTTGGATCAGGGAATTATCGAGATGGATGAGATGACGACGCTGCTTCAGTCCAGGGTTGAGGAAATCGACCTGATTCTGACTGGAAAGGTATTCCCGAAGGAGCTGGATCCCCTCGTGGATGGTATCAGAGAAATTGATCATCTTAAAGTTGACAATACAAAGCAATAATGGTAGTATGGTAACATACATAATAAAGTAGAGGTTGCGTTGATTATGAGTATTCTGCCTGATGCATCAGGGTGCATGTGAGGGTGGAGGAAAGGATGAGACGCCGAAGGACGGTACGGCCCGGGACGTATCTGTTCTGGGCATATGATGAAGAATCATATGACTGTCATCCTGCATGGATGGGGCGCTGCTTGAAGATAAGAAGTATTTACCGGATTCTGAACTTTAAGAGCTGACCCCGCTGTCAGCTCTTTTTCTCTGTCAGGAATGATCGTTTTGCAGGCAAAAGGATAAGAGCAGGATAATGGCACGGGGCGGGCGCATGATTTTATGTAGCGGAAGCGTTGGCAACAGGAACAGATTGAATCAGGAGGATAAGACTATGGCACTTTTTGAAGGAGCGGGTGTAGCGCTGATTACACCATTTAAGGACAACGGAGAGGTGAATTACGAGAAGCTGGAGGAACTGCTGGAAGAGCAGATTGCCGGCGGTACGGACAGCATCGTCATCTGTGGAACCACAGGTGAGGCATCCACCATGACCCATGAGGAACATTTAAGCGTAATAAAGTATACGTGTGAAGTGGTAAATAAGAGAATACCCGTAGTGGCCGGAACAGGTTCCAACTGTACGGAGACAGCCATCTATCTTTCAAAGGAGGCGGAGAAATTCGGTGCAGACGGTCTGCTTCTCGTGTCCCCGTATTATAACAAGGCGACTCAGAACGGCCTGATCGCACATTTTACCGCGGTTGCAGATGCGGTGAAGATTCCGATCATTCTCTATAATATACCGGGACGTACCGGCGTGACGATCGCTCCGCAGACGATTGTAACACTCTGTAAGAACGTGCCGAACATTGTCGGTGTGAAGGAGGCCAGCGGAAATCTCACGAATATCGCTGAGATGCTTGCGATGGCAGACGGCTGTGTGGATGTATATTCCGGCAACGACGATCAGATCGTGCCGCTTCTCTCTCTCGGAGGAAAAGGCGTCGTTTCGGTTCTGTCCAATGTAGCGCCTGCACAGACCCACGAGATCTGCGCTTCCTGGTTCCGCGGCGATGTGAAAGAGAGTGCAAGACTTCAGCTGGAAGCGATTCCGCTGATCAATGCTCTGTTCTGTGAAGTGAACCCGATTCCGGTTAAGGCGGCTATGAACTTAATGGGTAAGAAGGTTGGCCCGCTTCGTCTGCCGCTCACCGAGATGGAGCCTGCAAACCAGGAACGTTTAAAGAAAGCTATGGAAGAATACGGAATTTTATAAACCCCGTTAATCATTAAATGCAGGGCCGGACGCATCGGTATCAGGGCGTCCGGCCTGTTGAGCACTCTCAGAAACTTCCCTGCACTCATTATAAAATGGAGGAAAAATACTTATGGTAAAGATGATTATGCACGGCTGCAATGGAGCCATGGGACAGGTGATTTCTAAAATTGTTGAAGAAGACGAGAATATCACAATTGCTGCAGGAATTGATGTAAATGACACCATACAGAATTCCTACCCGGTATTTCCCTCTCTGGAGGCGTGTACCGTGGAGGCGGATGTGATCGTGGACTTTGCATCGGCAAAGGCGGTAAACGGTCTTCTCAGCTACTGTTCCGAAAAGAGGATTCCTGTGGTAGTGTGTACGACAGGACTTTCAGAAGAACAGATTCAGCTTGTGGAAGAGACTTCCCGCCAGGTGGCGGTACTTCGTTCCGCCAATATGTCGCTGGGAATCAATCTGCTGTTAAAGCTGGTGAAAGAGGCGGCAGAGGTTCTGGCAGAGTCCGGTTTCGACATCGAAATTCTGGAAAAGCACCACAATAAAAAGGTGGACGCGCCCAGCGGAACCGCTCTGGCGCTGGCTGACTCCATCAATGAGGCGATGGACAACCACTACCACTATCAATACGACCGCTCCCAGACGAGGGAGAAGCGCCAGAAGGATGAGATCGGAATCCAGGCTATCCGCGGAGGCTCCATCGTCGGTGAGCACGACGTGATCTTCGCCGGACAGGATGAGGTGATTACCTTCCAGCATACTGCCTACTCCAAGGCTATTTTTGCAAAGGGCGCAGTATCGGCAGCAAAGTTCCTGGCGGGTAAAGAACCGGGACTTTATACCATGGCGGATGTGATCGGCTAAGAGAGGGGTACGGATGAGGACTGTCATTTACCGTCAGCTGCGGGAGTCTGAGCAGGCAGAGGCCAGCAGGCAGCTGACGGCCAGCTACCGCGCCGCCTACCGGGGACTTATGGACGAGGCGTATCTGACCTCCCTTCAGGAAGACCACTGGGTGGAGATCCTGCAGGCCAGCATGGAAAGAGGCGATATCTGCTTAGTCGCAGCAGACGGTGATACGATTGTGGGAGCCGCGGTCTGCGGCAGATCCGAAGGGCGCGGGGATCAGGACTGTGCCGAACTTTACGCGATTTATCTGCTGCCCGAATATACAGAACATGGCGCGGGGCACGGGCTTTACTGTGAAATTGAGGCCCGAATGAGGGCGCAGGGGTTCCGGAGCTGTGTCCTGGAGGTGCTGTCCTCCAATGCCCGGGCGATCAGATTCTATGAAGCACACGGGTTTGAGAAGATCTGTTCCTTTATGGTGGAGGAGAACGGGATGAATCTTTCCTGTGATTTGATGCAAAAGGCGCAGTTGCAGCTTATTTCCCCCAAATCAGTTTGAAGGAAAAAGCATCTTTAGATAATTTCGTGTAAAGGAGATTCTTATGGACAGAAATACCAGTGGATCAAACAGTTTCGGAAGCAGAAAGATAATCATATTAGTGATGGGGGTATGTCTGCTGTGCGCGGTGGCGGGGCTTCTGTTTCATACGAAGGCGAAAGCGTCCTGGCGGCCGTCTGATCAGAAGCGGGAAGAGATTGCAGAGATATTTGAGGTTTACCAGCCGTATGGGCTGCGCTACGATAAAAAGGATAATCGGTTATACTATAATGGAGCGCTGGTGCGCTATTTTGAAGACGTTGTGGATGACGACCACTATAAGGAATGGCCCAATCAGGATGGAACCGTGGATATTTATGCCTTGCACGATGAAAGAGGCGGTGTGACCAGCCTGGAACTTTTTGATGATCAGGCATTTGCGGATAGAACGCCTTCTCTGCGATCCGCTCTCTGTGAATTGCAGATAACGGAGAATATAAACGGGTATACAGACGACGGGGAAGCACCGTTTAATGGCGGCGGGAACGATGAAAAATTGAATGAGTATATCAAAGACACCATTGAAGAGGCGTATACGGTCTATCAGCAGTACGGCCTGACTTATGACCGGGAAAGCGACCGTTTATACTACGAAAGCGAATTGGTAGGATATTTTGAAGACAAGGAGCTGGAGCACTATTTCGGCCCCTTTGACGACAGTTCGATTAAAATTTATGCGGTCCGGGATAAAAAGGGGGAACTGTCCGGGCTGAATATAAAACGTGATGAAAATTAAGAATGATGATCGAAGGAAGCGCGAAGTGGAGAACGGGTTGAAAACGAGGATTGCACATGTCTAGCAATGAAAATAAAGTTAAAGAAAAATATCAAGATGCCGGTGAGGAAAAGAGAGCTGCTCAATCAAGGTATTCGGGACTTGAGTTTCACTATACAAAAAAGCATATTAGTGAATACATAAACCAAAACACAAAAGTAGTAGAGCTTGGTTGTGGAACTGGATATTATGCCATGCACTTTTCTGATAAATGTAAGGAGTATGTTGGCGTGGACATTACTCCTGAAAATATTGCCCTTTTTAATGAAAAAGTTAAAGCGCAGGGGCTAAGGAACGTAAAAGGTTTAATCGGAGATGCCACAAATTTGAGCAATATTTCTGACAACTATTTTGATGTGGTTCTGTGCCTCGGACCTCTATACCATCTGCCGCCCGATGAGAGAGAACTTGTTTTTGCTGAATGCAGGCGAATCTGTAAAAATAACGGAATTGTTGTATTTTCATATATAAGCAAAATCGGTGTTTATTCGGGCGCCTGTGTACACGATAAACTGAGAGAATATTATCCGAACGAAAACGCCAACGAAATTATTTTGACGCAAAATAAAGATGACTCAAATCCTGATTTATTCTTCTTTACGATGCCTGAAGAAATGGAATCCATTGCAAGAAAATACGGATTTTCCAAGATAAAAAATTTAGGGACGGATTTTTTTGTAACTATGAGTAGCGTGGAAGCGATGAGCGATGAAAGATTTGAAATCATGAAACCGCTGCTTGATCAAATGGCAAGTTATGAATCATGCACAGGAATGAGCAATCATGCCGTGTTGATCTGTAGAAGATAGTATTTTGGCAGGAGCAATTAGGCTATTTTGCTAAATTCGCATTAGTCAAATAAGGCGTACTTAACAAATTGTAATTTAGCATATATAGTAGACTGACAATATAACCATAACAACTCACACCATAGAAAAGAGAAGGAATTTTATGAAACGCTTAGTAATACTATCACTTTTGAAAACACTTTTCATTACTGTAGGAAGTAGTTTGCTATATATTCTTTATGGTTTAATATCTAATAACCCTTTTAAAATAACCTTAGAATTTGAAATAATATTTTTCTTAGGAGTATTCTTTACCAGTTTAATTGAATATGTATGGCAGAATCGAAAGAAGTAACGGAATACTCTGATATATTGTTTCAGTAAATTGGGCTCATGGATCAGTGTGCAACTTTCAGTTTGTCTGTCTGCTCTAATGCACCTTATATGAACGCCCTGCAGGGTCGGCTGCGCCTCCGTTGAACAGCTGGTCTATGAACGGACATTTAGACCGCCGGAAATGGAGCATACGCCCTTATTCTAGCGATCAGAAGATAGCGGGTAATGTAAATGGTGCCTGTACCCCAAATGCCGCGCCAACTTTACAAAGTTACTTTGTAGAGCGATAGATCCAATTCACATTAGTCGAAAAAAGCAAATTTTAAAATTTGAATTTGTGGAGGTGCCATTTGGCAAGCAGGAAGTTTTTAATAGAAACGGAACGTCTTTTGATCAGAGAAATGCAGCAATCCGATTTTGATGCATTGTGCAGAATCTTGTGTGATGAAGAAGTGATGAGGGCTGCTTATGAAAGTGCGTTCAGCCCAGATGAAGCGCAAATTTGGCTGAACAGACATTTAAAAAGATACGAAGATTATGGCTTTGGACTTTGGGCTGTTGTATTAAAAGAAAATAATGAGATGATTGGCCAGTGTGGCTTGACACTACAGCAGTGGAAAGAGAAAGAGCTTTTGGAAATAGGATATTTGTTTCAAAAGGCGTATTGGCACAGAGGCTATGCAGCAGAAGCGGCAATTGCGTGCAGGGAATATGCGTTCACGGTTCTCGATGCAGACAGCGTCTGCTCTATGATTCGGGACACACATATAGCTTCTCAAAATGTTGCTGTTCGAAATGGTATGAAAATTATTGATAAAGCTGCAAAGAATTTTAGGAATACGGAAATGAACTTTTTTTTATATTCTGCAGAACGGACAAAATGACTTTGAGGCAAGAATTTTTAAGCTGTTTTTCCGGCTTTAGGCCATAAAAAAATTAGAAAAATTTTCCACCATAATTTTTTCTCCTCTAACACATACTAAGCATAGAAAATGAAAGGAGAATGTATTATGAAAAGAATAAAACCATATGTATTTGCAGTACTTGTCATTATGACAGTGATGTGTCTGTCCGCATGCGGCAGCAATAAGAACACAACAAATGAGACCACCGGAGGCAGCAGCGCAGCTACAACGCAGACAACGGCAATGGAGTCCACAAAAGATATGGGGACTACAAGAAATGCTGATGAAGACGCTGAGGAAAGCACCGGAGTCATTGACGGCATGATCAATGATGTTGAGAGAGGTGTCGATGATATAACTGGCGAGAGCAACGGCCATCCGACCAACAGTGCTGATATGAGCTCTGCAGCAGAATAAGTATTTTTATACAGAGACGAAAAATAAAATGGCTTTAGGCCCGGAAAGGCTTGAAGCCATTTTTTCCTTGTTATATAATGGAGCGTATAACAGAAATGAGGACAAATGAATGAAAAAACTGATAAAAAAGGCATTTATTGCACTGATCGTTCTGGGCGTTGCCGGTATTGTCTGCCTGGCGGGCGTCAATACATATATGATTAAATCTACGGAAAAACGGATTCTCACACAGGAGGAAGCGGCCGCGCTGGGAGCGGACTGCATCCTTGTTCTGGGAGCGGGTGTCCATCCGGACGGAAACCCCAGCAACATGCTGGAGGACCGTCTTCTTCGCGGGATCGAGCTGTATGACGCAGGCGCTTCTTTAAAGCTGCTGATGAGCGGAGATCACGGCCGGAAAAATTACGACGAAGTGAACGTGATGAAGCAGTTCGCCGTGGCCCGCGGCGTGCCTTCCGAGGATGTGTTTATGGATCACGCCGGTTTTTCCACCTACGAGAGCATGTACCGGGCCCGCGATGTGTTTCAGGCGGAGAAGGTGATCATCGTGACACAGCGCTACCATCTCTACAGGGCGCTGTATGCCGCGAAACAGCTGGGACTCGACGCTTATGGCGTGGCTTCCGACCAGAGGACGTACGCCGGTCAGAAGCGGCGTGATGTGAGGGAGCTGCTGGCCAGAGGGAAAGACTTTATGACCGGAATCTTCAAGCCGGAGCCGACGTACCTGGGAGAAGCGATTCCGGTGAATGGCGATGGAAATGCAACGAATGACTAATGCGGAGAAAGAAGGGACAGGCTTTTTGAAGATTACCCTGTTTGCAGAAAAACAACGGATGAAACGGTATAACCGGAGTAAGAAGCCGTGGAGAAGCCGCGGCTTTCTCAGGGCGTCCATGGGAAGGCGTACGCACATTTTCAGAAACTGCTTAAGCTGTATGGCTCTGGCGGAGCTGATCGTTATAGGTGTAAATGACCCCGGTATTTTTACGGAGGCCGCGCGTCGATTTCATATTTGCTGCGTGAAGGAAGAGACGGTGGAGACGGCGGATTTTGGGGCTTTAGAAGATGTACCCCCATCTGACAGAAAGGACAGCGGAGTTACAATTGACTGGAAAGAGGGCAGGGTGGAATTCTGGCGGACAGAGGAAAAGCTTCGCCGTGAAAATGCGGAGAACAGACCGGATTAATGCGGCGTCCGGCGCATTTATATGTGAATACAGCCATCGCCCATAAGAATTTATAATATATAAAAATGTTGCAATCGCATTTTCACTGTATTATAATTTCTACTGAAATACCTTGGTTATATTCATAAAACTTATAAATTAATTCAGGAAAAGGACTGGTGGATACCATGGAGAAAAAAGAATTACTGTATGAAGGAAAAGCGAAAAAGGTTTATACAACAGAGGATCCGGACGTATTAATTGTGGATTATAAAGATGACGCTACGGCATTCAACGGTTTAAAGAAGGGTACCATCGTAGGAAAAGGTGCGATCAACAACCGCATGACAAACCATATCTTTAAGAAGCTGGAAGCAGAAGGCGTTCCGACTCATTTCATCGAGGAATTAAGCGACCGTGAGACCGCTGTTAAGAAAGTAGAGATCGTTCCGTTAGAAGTAATTGTTAGAAACTTCTCCGCAGGCAGCTTCGCAAAGAAGATGGGTATGGAAGAGGGCATCAAGTTCGCTTGTCCTACACTGGAATTCAGCTATAAAAATGATGATCTGGGCGATCCGTTCATCAACAGCTACTACGCACTGGCACTGAACCTGGCAACTCAGGAGGAGATCGACGCGATCACAAAGTATACCTTCAAGGTAAACGAAGTGATGAGAGAGTATTTTGACAGCCTCGGCATCGAGCTGATCGACTTTAAGATCGAATTTGGCCGTTACCATGGACAGATCATTCTGGCCGACGAGGTTTCTCCGGATACCTGCAGACTGTGGGATAAGGAAACACATGAAAAACTGGATAAGGACCGTTTCCGCCGCGATATGGGTAACGTAGAAGACGCTTATGAAGAAGTATTCCGTCGTCTTGGTATCCAGTAAACAGCACAGAAAGGCATTACTACATGAGACATGACTTGAATATGACTGCGGGGGATGAGTTACATGAGGAGTGCGGCGTCTTCGGAATGTATGATTTCGATCACGGGGACGTGGCGTCTACCATTTATTACGGATTATTCGCATTGCAGCACAGGGGGCAGGAAAGCTGTGGAATCGCGGTCAGCGATACGGCGGGCCCCAAGGGGAAAGTAAACGCGTATAAGGGGATGGGTCTGTGTAACGAAGTCTTTACTCCTGAGATATTAGAAGGTCTTCACGGCAATATTGGAGTGGGTCATGTTCGTTATTCGACGGCGGGCAGCAGTACCAGGGAAAATGCCCAGCCGCTGGTTTTAAACTATATAAAAGGCACTCTGGCTCTGGCGCATAACGGCAATCTTGTCAATGCGCCGGATCTTCGCCGGGAGCTGGAATATTCGGGGGCGATTTTTCAGACTACGATTGATTCTGAAGTCATTGCCTACCACATCGCAAGGGAGCGTGTGAAGACATCTTCTGTGGAAGAGGCGGTTGCCGGAGCCATGAAGAAGATTGTAGGAGCATATTCCCTTGTTGTCATGAGTCCCAGAAAAATGATTGGGGCCAGGGATCCCTTCGGATTCAAGCCCCTCTGTATCGGAAAACGGGACAACGCCTATATTCTGGTGTCGGAAAGCTGTGCGCTGGATACGATCGGAGCAGAATTCGTCAGGGACGTCAAACCGGGTGAGATCGTTACCATTACGAAGGATGGTATCGCATCGGATACGAGGCTGTGCTTTCAGGACCGGAGCAGGGAAGCGAGATGTGTATTTGAATACATTTATTTCGCCAGACCGGACAGCGTGTTTGACGGAGTGAGCGTCTATCAGGCCAGAATTCTTGCCGGCCGTGCTCTGGCTGTAGATTCACCGGTGGAGGCTGATCTGGTGGTCGGAGTTCCGGAATCCGGCAATGGAGCGGCGCTGGGCTATTCCATGGAATCCCAAATTCCCTATGGCACTGCCTTTGTCAAGAACTCCTATGTGGGCAGAACCTTTATTAAGCCGAAGCAAAGCAGCCGGGAGTCGGCCGTTCGGATTAAGCTGAACGTCTTAAAGGAGGCTGTGGCGGGCAAACGCGTCATCATGATTGATGACTCCATTGTCCGGGGAACCACCAGCGCTCTGATCGTCGGGATACTGCGGGAAGCCGGGGCGAAGGAGGTCCATGTCCGGATCAGCGCTCCGCCATTTCTCCATCCGTGTTACTTTGGAACGGATATTCCTTCCGAGGACCAGCTGATCGCTCACGGCCGGACGGTACAGGAGATCTGCGACATGATCGGCGCAGATTCCCTGTCCTTCTTAAGACAGGAACGGCTGACGGAAATGGCGCAGGGACTGCCAATCTGTACCGCGTGCTTTTCCGGTGAGTATCCGATCCAGCCGCCTGAGGAGGATATCCGGGGCGAGTACGCGCAGTAGTTCAGAAGTCTGCGAACGTGTACGTGCAGTAGTCCGGAAATCTGCGAACGTGTATGTGCAGTAGTTCAGACATTCCGCAGAAGAAAAGAGGCGCTGCACCGGATTGTGTCACCATCCGGCCCGGCGCCTTTTATGCAGGGAGAGCGGCAGTGAGATGGGTAAGATTCGATATGATCCGGCACAACCGTAAATTTTGTGATTTTTTGCTTTTAACTGTGAGCATATTATGATATGATATTTAACAAAAATCAACGAGAATTCTCCCAGCCTCTACAGGTGGGAGATGAATCGCAAAAACAAACTTAGCGGCAGTGGCGGGCAGATATCCCCCACTGACATGAGGTCAAAACAATCCGGGCAACCGGATAAAATGGCAGCATAGCTACTATGTCATTCTGGGTTTTGTATTCTGGCCTCAAAATGTGGATTGAAATCAAATCAAATCAAATGAAAGGGTGGAGACGTGGAAACGGTATCAGTCACTTGCCGGTTCCTCCATATGACGAAAGCCATCAGTCTCCTTGGTATATTTTTATGAACGACCGCTATCAGAGTCCTTTGTCTGAGCGCTATGCCAGCAAGGAAATGCAGTATATATTTTCACCGGATAAGAAATTCCGCACATGGAGGAAGCTCTGGATCGCTCTCGCAGAGACGGAGATGGAACTGGGGCTGCCGGTTACGCAGGAACAGATCGATGAGCTGAAGGCCCAACAGGATGAGATTAATTACGATGTGGCGAAGCAGCGCGAGAAAGAAGTGCGTCACGACGTCATGTCCCATGTGTACGCTTACGGCGTACAGTGTCCGAAGGCAAAGGGAATCATCCATCTGGGAGCGACTTCCTGCTACGTGGGCGATAATACGGATATTATTGTTATGACCGAAGCGCTGGCGTTAGTCAGGAAAAAACTGGTCAACGTGATTGCGGAGCTGGCGAAGTTTGCAGACAGGTACAAAGATCAGCCGACGCTGGCATTTACCCATTTTCAGCCGGCACAGCCGACTACGGTTGGAAAACGCGCTACACTGTGGATGCATGAGCTGGTCATGGATTTAGAGGATTTAGACTATGTGGCAGGCTCCATCCGTTTATTGGGCTCCAAAGGCACCACCGGCACACAGGCCAGCTTCCTGGAGCTGTTTGACGGCGATATGGACAAGGTAAGAAAGCTGGATCCGATGATCGCAGAGAAGCTGGGCTATCCGGGCTGCTATCCGGTTTCCGGCCAGACGTATTCGAGAAAGGTGGACAGCCGTGTCTTAAATATACTGGCCGGCATTGCTCAGAGCGCGCACAAGTTTTCCAATGATATCCGTCTGCTTCAGCATTTGAAGGAGATCGAGGAGCCATTTGAAAAGAGCCAGATCGGCTCTTCCGCCATGGCCTACAAGCGCAATCCGATGAGAAGCGAGAGAATCGCCTCTCTGTCAAACTATGTGATGTCCGATGTGATGAACCCCATGCTGGTGGCTTCCACCCAGTGGTTCGAGCGCACGCTGGACGATTCCGCGAATAAGCGTCTCAGCATTCCGGAGGGATTCCTGGCGATTGACGGTATTCTGGACCTTTACTTAAATGTAGTTGACGGTCTCGTTGTTTATCCGAAGGTGATCGAGAAACACATGATGGCGGAACTGCCATTTATGGCTACCGAGAATATTATGATGGATGCCGTAAAAGCAGGAGGCGACAGGCAGGAGCTTCACGAGAGAATCCGTGAGCTGTCCATGGAGGCCGGAAGAAATGTGAAGGAAAACGGTATGGACAATAATCTCCTGGAGCTGATTGCCGCCGATCCTGCGTTCAATTTAAGCCTTGATGAGCTTAAGCAGAACATGGATCCGAAGAAGTATGTCGGATGCGCGCCGGCTCAGGTGGAGATCTATCTGGATGAAATGATTCGGCCGCTGCTTTCCGCGAATCAGGATGTTCTTGGGATGACGGCTGAGATTAATGTCTAAAAATGTGTAAGATAAATGTGTAAGATAAATGTGTGCCAGCGGAAGACCATTTAGACGGGTATAAAAACAGTGATCTTCCGCAGAATAAGAATGGATTCAGAGCAGAGGCGATCGATAGTCTCTGCTCTTTTCAGGAGGATACGGTATGAGCAGCAATCTGGAATATTACAAGGTGTTTTATTATGTAGGACAGTTAGGCAGCATCACGCTGGCCGCGGAGAAGCTGTGCATCTCCCAGCCGGCCGTCAGCCAGGCGATCCGCCAGCTTGAGCTTTCCGTCGATGCGAAGCTGTTTATCAGGACCTCCAAAGGTGTCAGGCTGACGAGAGAGGGAGAGCTTCTCTATTCTTATGTGAAATCGGGTTTAGATGATATCTGGTATGGGGAGAATATGTTAAGGCGGATGCAGGATCTGGATACGGGAGAGGTTAGAATCGGAGCCAGCGATATGACGCTTCAGTTTTATTTACTGCCGTTTCTGGAGCGTTTTCACGAGAAATATCCGAAGGTTAAGGTAACGGTGTCCAACGGCCCCACACCGGAGACACTGGGCTTTTTAAGTCATGGAACCATTGATTTCGGCGTGGTCAGCTCCCCGGTCGATGCGAGGCCGGAGGTCTCTGTCACTGAGGTAAAGAAGATCCGGAATATTTTTGTGGCGGGAGAGCAGTTTAAGCATTTAAAGGGGAAAAGGCTGGAATACGGTATTCTGAAAGAACTTCCCTGTATTTTTCTGGAAAAGAATACGAGTACGAGACGGTTTATGGATGATTATTTAGAGAAGCTGGGTATCGTTGTGGAACCGGAATTCGAGCTGGCGACCAGTGATATGATTGTCCAGTTTGCCATGAGGAATCTTGGAATCGGCTGCGTGATGTCGGAGTTTGCAGAGAAGGAAATCGAAGCAGGCCATCTGTTTGAACTGGAATTTAAGCAGGGAATGCCGGAGCGTAGTTTCTGCATCATCACAGACCGAAAAAATCCCATGTCTCCCGCAGGAGGCCGTCTGCTGGAACTATTGATGGAAAAACCGGAAAAATCAATGATATAAATGAAACTTATGGAAAACATAAATAATATTGACTTTACTTATGATGTGCTTTGAGCTATGATATACGCGGTGGCAATGAGCAGTGTGGAATCCGGTAAGCGGCAGTCTGCGTCATGCTTGCATGAAAGCAGACTGCCGCTTACCGGATTCCATAGGGCGAAGCCCGTGACCGAGACAGCGTGCCCCGCTTTATCGGGTATGGAGCGGAGCGGAATCGAGGTCCACTGCGGGATAGAACGAAGCAAAATCGAGGTCCGCTGCGGGATAGAACGAAGCAAAAACGAAGCCTGCAGCGGCGCAGAACGAAACAAAATCGAAGCCCCCCGCAAACCGTAGTGAAGTAAAGGAGGAAACAAACAAATGGTAAGAGCAATAGTAGGCGCCAATTGGGGCGATGAGGGAAAAGGAAAAATCACGGACATGCTGGCGAATGAGTCCGACATTATCATCCGTTTTCAGGGAGGCAGCAATGCAGGACATACGATCATCAACAACTATGGCAAGTTTGCGCTCCATCTTCTGCCGTCCGGCGTTTTCTACAGCCACACGACGAGCGTAATCGGAAATGGTGTGGCGTTAAACATCCCGTTCCTGGTTAAGGAAATTGACGAGCTGGTAAGCAAGGGCGTTCCGAAGCCGCACATTCTCGTCTCTGACCGCGCGCAGATTCTGATGCCGTATCATATTCTGTTCGACCAGTATGAAGAGGAACGTCTTGGGAAGAAGTCCTTTGGCTCTACAAAGTCGGGTATTGCTCCATTCTATTCAGATAAATATGCAAAGATCGGATTCCAGGTCAGCGAGCTGTTTGAAAGTGAATCCTTAAAGGAAAAAGTAGCGCAGGTGTGCGAGACGAAGAACGTGATGCTGGAGCATTTATACCACAAGCCGGTTCTCGACCCGGAGGAGCTGTTTCAGACAATGCTTCAGTACCGTGATATGGTGGCTCCTTACGTCTGTGATGTGTCAAAATACTTATACGATGCCATCAAAGAGGGAAAGAATATCCTGCTGGAAGGCCAGCTTGGTTCTTTAAAGGATCCGGACCACGGCATTTATCCGATGGTTACATCCTCCTCCACACTGGCGGCTTATGGGGCCATCGGCGCAGGAATCGCGCCTTATGAAATAAAGAATATCACTACCGTTGTGAAGGCATATTCCAGTGCGGTTGGAGCAGGTGCATTTGTCAGCGAGATCTTCGGCGAGGAAGCCGATGAACTGAGAAAGCGCGGCGGCGACGGCGGTGAGTATGGAGCTACCACAGGACGTCCGAGACGTATGGGTTGGTTTGACGCGGTTGCGAGCCGGTATGGATGCCGTATTCAGGGATCCACAGAGGTGGCACTGACCGTTCTCGATGTACTGGGATATTTAGATGAACTTCACGTCTGCGTCGGTTATGAGATTGACGGTGAGGTTACGAAGGATTTCCCGACTACAGTCCGTTTGGAGCGTGCAAAACCGGTCTACGAGACACTTCCTGGCTGGAAATGTGAAATCCGCGGTATCAAAAAGTACGAAGACCTGCCGGAAAACTGCCGGAAATATATTGAATTTATTGAGAAAGAGATTGAGACTCCGATCACCATGGTTTCCAATGGACCGGGGAGAGACGAGATCATTTACAGATAAGACTGTCCTTATTCATTGGCAGAAAATGAAAGACGGCCAAATCCGGGAAAGAACCATCCGGATATGGCCGTCTTTTTTCTATTCGTTGTTTCTGTCTTTTTCCTCAGGATTTAAGAGCTTGTACACCAGTTGAAAAGCATACAATATGACCGGTATGACGACAGTTGAGAAGATAGCGGCCATCAGCCAGTTATTTGCGGACGGACTGTTGGAGAAAGCCGAAACGATGGCGATAACATACATGGCCAGTATGAATATAACTCCGGCCATGGCCAGAGGGCGTTTCCATTTCATGGGGACACCTCGCTTTCTTTGGGATGGTACTTCCCTTTATTATAACAGAAAACTTCGGAAACTCAAGGTAAGGATTTGGGATTTGTTCACAAAAACTTCAGATTTGCGACCTGTACTTTTTTACCAGATTATAGTACAATCAGAGGGAGATAACGTGTGAAAAGACAGGGAAGGAGTGTGTATTCTTGAAGAAAAGATGGGCAGCGGCGGTTGCAGTGAGCATGCTCTTAAGCCTCGGAAGCGTCATGGCGGCCGCGGCAGATGAGACGGGGGCCGTTCAAACAGAGAACACAACTTCAGAGAGCGGAACTGCAGAGAATGGAAACCCGGCAAACGGAACCTCAGAGAACACAGCCGGACAGGCGTCGGAGCCAGACTCCGGGAATGAAGTAAAGGGAACCTGGAAGCAGGAAGACGGCGGCTGGAGATATTATGACGAAGCCGGAACGTATAAGAAGAACAGCTGGGAACAGATCGGCGGTTACTGGTACCATTTTGGCAAGGACGGTCTTATGGCTGTGGGCTGGCAGAAGATCGGCGGATATAACTATTGTTTCCGGGAGACGGGAGATTTGGCAATCGGCTGGTGCTATAATGATGACGATGAGAAATGGTACAATTTTGATGCGGATGGCACTGCGAAGAAGGGCTGGTTTCAGGATGAAGACGGAAGCTGGTACTGGTTCTCCACAAGAGGGGAGATGGCTTCTTCCGGTTATAAGTCGATCGACGGGAAACGGTATTATTTCTTCGAGGATGGCCAGATGGCGGCCAATCAGTATGTTGGACTGTTCTACATGGACGAGAATGGCCAGAGGGATAAGCGCTATGACATCGTGATAGAAGGAAAGAGCAAGGAATCATCTGTGGCATCTGAGACGAAAGAGGAGATCACAGCAGCCCTCGAACATATTCCGAGAGGCTGGATCAAGTATTTTGTGGATCACGGATGGGAGATTCTCTATTATCCGGATAAGGAATATTTTTCCGCGCCAGAGTCCGACGGCAGTACATACTATGTATATCATAAGCTGGATACAAGCTACCGGAAGATTAAGTTCTGCAGGCCGGAGGGATTGACCCAGGCCTTTGGAGAATACATCGGATACGCGGCTGACTGCTTTGACAGCGACAGCCAGTTCGCTGTGGATCTGGCCATGAATAAGGGGAATGTGGATGAGTTCGTCGATGTCCCCGATTATTACACGAACAACATGCAGTTTTATTTCGGTAAGCTGGTGGAGGCATACTTAAGCGACAACGATACGAGAACCGCTATGGAAGCGGATTCGCCTCAGGTCTGTGAGATTTTGAGGAAGGTTTTGTATGCGCGGTAAGCGGCTTTAACAAAACAAGCAATAAAAAAGCAGGAGCAATCCTGTTTTTTTATTGCTTCTGAAAGGATAGGGAGATAGAAGACAGGAGATAATAGACGCAGAAAACAGGATACGAATAACCTAAGCGACGTAAAAGACGTCACTACAAATTAATCGATAAAAAAATACTTATTTACTCTTGACTCCTGAAGGCAACGGGTATATACTAACCATAGAACGTTAATTATTTAACAAAATAGAAAAACCTTATAAATGAAAAACTTATCTTAGTTCAATTTAAAACAATTAAATCATTTTTATTATTAATGAGGAGGCGGCATCCATGAAGAAGATGGAAGGTAAAGTCGTACTGATTACCGGCGGTGCGAGAGGGATCGGTTATGGTATTGCAAAGGCATTTGCAGAAGAGGGCGCCAATATCGTTATTACGGGACGTACGGCGAGTACACTGATCGAGGCAAGAGAGAATCTGGAAGCAGATTACGGTATCGAGGCGCTGTTTGTAGTCGCGGATGGCGGCGATGAGACGGCTGTAAAGAACGTGGTAAAGCAGGCGGTTGACCGTTTTGGCAAGCTGGATTGTCTTGTTAATAACGCACAGGTTTCCAAGTCCGGCACAATGCTGGTGGACCACACGAAAGAGGATTTCGACCTTGCGATCTATTCCGGTCTGTATGCGACGTTTTTCTATATGAGAGAGGCATTCCCGTATTTGAAGGAGACAAAAGGCAGCGTAATTAATTTCGCCTCCGGAGCGGGCCTGTTCGGCAAACTGGGCCAGTCTTCCTATGCGGCAGCCAAAGAGGGAATTCGCGGTATGTCCCGTGTGGCAGCGGCAGAGTGGGGCGAGTTTGGAATCAATGTGAATGTAGTCTGCCCGCTGGCTATGACACCTGGTCTGGAAAAGTGGAAAGATGAGTATCCAAAACTGTATGACCAGACGATTCAGAGCATTCCTCTCAAGCGATTTGCAGATCCTGAGAAGGATATCGGACGTGTCTGCGTATTTCTTGCATCGGACGACGCGAGTTATGTGACGGGTGAAACAATTACACTTCAGGGTGGAAGCGGATTGAGACCATAAATGAAAAGAATCCATCGGAGACGATACGTCTTCCGGTGGATTCTTTTTATTCCCGCGGGCAGCGAGTCGGGTGGAACCGTTCCTATTCAGCAAGCGTTTCCCATATTTCATAGAGTTCTTCCAGCCTTGTCTGAATCTCTTCTTTCTCTTTGTTGAGTTCCATGAGGCGGGAGACATCGGTGAAGACTTCTTCCCGGGTGAGAAGCCCGTCGATTTCGCCGTCCCTCGTCTCCAGCTGATGAATCTCATCCTCGGTCTTCTTTAAGTCGTTCTGCCGTTTGCGGATTCTGGCCTGTTCCTCTTTAAATGCCTTCCAGTCCTGTTTAACTTCGGAACCCTCGGGAGTCTGTGATGCGCCGGCTTCCGCTCCATTTTCCTGATTTCCTGACGGATCTGAGGCGTAAAGCTCTGTCATCAGCTCTTTCTTTTCCAGATAATAATCGTAATTGCCGATGTAATTGACCAGCGTGTGACCCGTCAGGTCGAGAATGCGGGTGGCAGTTTTGTTGATGAAGTAACGGTCGTGGGATACGTAGAGAACTGTGCCCGTATAGCTGTTCAGCGCATCCTCCAGAATTTCCTTGGAGGTGATATCCAAATGGTTCGTCGGCTCATCGAGGATCAGGAAATTGGCCTCGGACAGCATCAGCTTCGCCAGAGAGACGCGTCCCCGTTCCCCGCCGCTTAAGTCCTTGACCCGTTTGAACACATCGTCTCCGGTGAATAGAAACGCGGCAAGAATGTTCCGGATCTGCGTGTTGTTCATGTTGGGATACGTATCAGAAAGCTCGTTAAAGAGCGTCTTTTCCATGTGCAGAACCTGATGTTCCTGGTCGTAATAGCCGATATGCACCTTGGAACCGAGACGAATTTCCCCGGTATCCGCAGGCAGTAGGTTGTTCAATATCTTTAAAATCGTGGTCTTTCCGGTTCCATTGCCTCCGATAATGGCAACCCGTTCCCCCCGTTTGATATCAAAATCCACATGGTTAAACAGATGGTTGGGGCCGAAGGCCTTGCTTAGGTCACGGACGGTCAGCACATCGTTGCCGCTGATGATGTTAGGCTCTAAGCGGATTCGCATCTCGTCATTGACTTCCGCCGGTTTTTCCAGGACCTCGATCTTATCCAGCATCTTTTCACGGCTTTCCGCCCGTTTGATGGATTTTTCCCTGTTGAAGGATTTCAGCTTCGCAATGACCTCCTCCTGGTGGCGGATTTCCTGCTGCTGGTTTAAATAAGCCTTCATCTTCGCGTCCCGGATCATGGCGCGCTTTTCGCTGTAGGCTGTGTAATTGCCCTGATATACGGCAAGATTGCCGCTGTCCATCTCGATGATCTTTGTGACGACGCGGTCGAGAAAATACCGGTCATGGGCGACGATGATGACACTTCCGTCGTAATTAGTTAAATAACCCTCCAGCCAGGCAATGGAGTTCATGTCTAAATGGTTGGTAGGCTCGTCCAGAAGAATAATATCGGGCTTTGTTAAAAGAAGCTTGCCCAGGGAGACTCTGGTCTTCTGGCCTCCGGACAGGGCCGATACCGGCTTTGTGAATTCTTCCTCCGTAAAGCCCAGACCTTTTAACACACCGGTTACCTCGCTCTGATAGGCGTAACCGTTCTGAAGTTCAAACTCATGGCTTAAACGGCTGTAGACGGAAAGCATGTTTTCCAGCTCATCTCCGGAAGCGTGCTTCATATCCAGCTCCAGTCTGCGGATCTTTGCTTCCATCTCAATCAGCGGCCGCTTTACCTCCAGCACCTCATCGAAAATGGACCTATCGCCGCCCAGCTCCTGGTGCTGCGCCAGGTATCCGAGTGTCTTTCCCTTGGAAATTACGACCTCTCCTTCATCGGCGGCCAGCTCTCCGATGATGATTTTTAACAGTGTGGATTTGCCGGCGCCGTTGATGCCGACGATGGCTGCCTTTTCATGGTCCTCTATATGGAAGGAAGCATGGCGGATAATTTCCGTGCTTCCAAAGGCCTTGCTTATGTTGCTGCATGATAAAATCATGGTAGTTCCTCCCCTTGAATGGCTCGAATAAATGTTGAATAACACGAATAGTATAATATAGGTTGGAATTTTTTTCAACTGCAACGATTAAGAGGAACGCCCAAGCAAGAAAAATAAAACCTGTTTGACATTATTTTGTCATGACTGTATAATAGTAGTTAATTTAACAAAACAAGCGAAAAGTCCCTCGCCGCTGTAAGACAGAGGGATGAAAAGGAATAAACAAACTATTGAAGAAGGTGAAGATGTGGCAGAAAAAGAGATATCAAAAGCAGTGATTGCGAGGTTACCGAGATATTACCGATATCTTGGAGAACTGATGGAGGATGGGGTGGAAAGAATTTCCTCCAATGACTTAAGTGTCCGTATGAAGGTTACTGCGTCTCAGATCCGCCAGGATCTGAATAATTTCGGAGGCTTTGGACAGCAGGGCTATGGCTATAATGTAAAGTATTTATATACGGAGATCGCTAAGATCCTCGGAATCGACAGACAGCATAATATTGTGATTATCGGTGCGGGTAATCTGGGACAGGCAATTGCCAATTACGCGAATTTTGAGAAGAGGGGTTTCCTGATCAAGGGAATGTTCGATATTAATCCCCGTCTTATCGGGCTCGTCGTACGAGGGATTGAGATCAGAAGTGTCGATGATCTGGAGCAGTTTGTGAGGGATAACGATGTTCAGATTGCAGCTTTGACGATACCGAAGACCAAGGCGCCGGAGATTGCGGACCGTCTTGTGAGCGCCGGAATCAAGGCGATCTGGAATTTCGCCCATACGGATCTGGTGGTACCGGATGACGTGGTGGTGGAGAACGTACACCTTTCTGAGAGCCTGATGCGCTTATCCTATAAGGTTTGCAGCATGCAGGACAAGGCAGAGGAAGAAAAGGCGGAGCGGGAAAAAGGCAAATCTTGACCCATTTCCTTTGTGAAATGAGTGCCGGCAGGCAAAGGAGAAATTCTTCTTTGCCTGCCGGCAGTTTTGTATTATAATAGAGAACATGCAGAGATGAGTTTCAGATCGTTAAGACTGAGGGATGAGTTTTTAGTCGGAAAGGCGAATGGGTATGAGATATCTGGTATCGGGAAGCCAGATGAAGGAAGTGGACAGCTATACCATCCAGTCCATAGGAATCCCTTCACTGGTGCTTATGGAGCAGGCGGCAGCAGCTGTTGTGCGCGAAGTGCAGAAAAAGGCGGAGAAAAAGGACCGTATCTGGGCAGTCTGCGGGACTGGGAATAATGGGGCGGACGGGATTGCAGCCGCCAGGCTTCTCCATTTAAAGGGGTACACCGTGACCGTGATTCTGGCAGGGACGAAGGAGAACGGGACGGATGAATATAAGAAACAGCTGGCCATTGCGGAGCGGCTGGGCCTGAATCTGATTGAGTACAGCGATTTTATACCGGGTCGCTGCGAACTTATTATCGATGCCGTGTTTGGCGTGGGGCTGTCCAGAGAGGTAGGCGGAACGTACCGGGACTTACTGGCTACGCTCCCCGGATGCGGAGCGGCTTACGTGGTGGCTGTGGATATTCCGTCCGGAATTCACGCCGACACGGGGGAGGTCATGGGAATTGCCCTGAAGGCCGATGTGACGGTGACCTTTGGTTATGAAAAACTGGGAACGCTTCTCTATCCGGGACGCGCTTACAGCGGCGCCGTTGTTGTGGCGGATATCGGTTTTCCGCCGGTCAGCTTAGAGCGGCTGAGTCCGGAACTGTTTACCTATGAAGCTGAGGATATCCGTATGATTCCAGCCCGCCCGGCATATTCCAATAAGGGAACCTTCGGCCGTGTCCTGATTGCCGCGGGTTCGAAAAATATGAGCGGAGCGGCCTGGTTAAGCGCTATGGCGGCATACCGGATGGGGGCCGGTCTGGTGAAGATCTTTACCGTGGAGGAGAACCGGGCGATCCTGCAGACTTCGCTTCCTGAGGCGATTATCACCACCTACGACCCGGAGGAGGCACAGACGCCTACCGTGCGTTTCCAGACGCTTCTGGAGGCTCAGTGTGAATGGGCCAGCGTCATCGTCCTGGGCCCCGGAATCGGCCAGGAGCCGTATACGAGAAACCTGGTGGAGACGGTGCTGGCCAATGCCTACGTCCCCATTATCCTCGATGCGGACGGCCTCAATACCATTGCGGCATTTCCGGAGCTGACCAATTATTTTACGGAGAATATCATCGTGACGCCTCATCTCGGTGAGATGGCGAGGCTGACAGGAAGTTCGGTAGAGGCGATCAGAGGGTGTCTGATCCCCACCGCGAGGGAATACGCGGATCGTTATGGAATTACCTGCGTGCTGAAGGACGCGGTTACAGTGGCGGCCTTAAAGGACCAGCGGACCTACATCAATACCAGCGGCAACAGCGCCATGGCGAAGGCGGGAGCGGGGGATGTCCTGACCGGAATTATCGCAGGACTTCTGGCGCTTGGCATGGAGGAATCGGACGCCGCGGCCATGGGCGTGTACCTGCACGGACGGGCGGGGGATCTGGTAAAGCTTCAGTCGGGAGAGCACGGCCTTCTGGCCCGGGAACTGACGGAAGTACTGGCAGACATTATAAAATCATGAGACAGAATAATCTGAAGGAAGTATAGAGAAATGGAACGATACAGCAGAGTTTATGAGACGGTAAATCTGGACGCCATCAGACAGAATATGGAAGCTATGAGGGCCAATCTAAAGGAAGGAACTGAGGTGATTGGCGTGGTAAAGGCGGATGGATACGGTCATGGCTCAGTACCGGTGGCGTGTGCCATCGACTCTTACGTAAGCGGATACGCGACGGCCACCCCGGAGGAGGCTGTCATATTGAGAAAACACGGTATTACGAAGCCCATCCTGATTCTCGGAGTGAGCCCGGAGAGCAGCTTCATCCAGCTGATCGAGTACGATCTCCGCCCGGCCATCTTCCGCTATGAAAGCGCGGCGCGCCTGTCGGAACTGGCAGTACAGGCGGGGAAAAGGGCGTCCATCCACATCGCCCTGGATACCGGCATGAGCCGGATCGGCTATCCGGTGACTGCAGCGGCGGCGGATGAGACAGTGCGGATCAGCCGTCTTCCAGGAATCCGCATCGAGGGTCTCTTCACTCATTTCGCCAGGGCGGATGAGAAGGACAAAGGTGCCACGGACCGCCAGATGGAGCTGTTTACCACGTTCGTTTCCATGCTTTCTGAGCGGAGCATCACGATTCCGATTCTGCATTGTTCCAACAGTGCGGGAATTTTAGAGCTTCCGAAGGCGAACTTTAATGCGGTCCGCGCGGGAATCTCCATTTACGGCCTCTATCCGTCAGATGAGGTGGGGAAGGAGCCGGTTCGTTTGATTCCGGCCATGGAGTTAAAGAGCACCATAACCTATTTGAAGACGATTGCGCCGGGAACTCCGGTCAGCTACGGCGGCACCTTTACGGCAGAGAGAGAGACCTCCATTGCGACCATCCCGGTAGGGTACGGGGACGGTTATCCCCGGGCGTTGTCAGGCCGGGCGGATGTCCTGATCCGCGGCCGCCGCGCCAGAATCCTGGGCCGTGTCTGTATGGATCAGCTGATGGTGGATACGACGGATATCCCTGAGACGGAGGAGGGCGACGAGGTCACTCTGATCGGAAAAGACGGAGAGGAAGAAATTACAGTAGAGGAGCTGGCGCGCATCGGCGGCGGATTCCATTACGAAATTCTCTGCGACATCGGCAAGCGTGTCCCAAGAGTCTACATAGAAGCGGGAAAAGTGGTCGGAAAAAAAGATTATTTTGATGATATTTACGAAGGTTTCGGAAAGTAATCCGAAAAGGAAGTGAAGGGACGAATAACGTCATCCATGTCCGTATCATATCATAGAATATGCGGCAACGATTCAGCAGTGCGGCAGTTTATACAGAAAGATGTGTCACAAGCTCGCTTGTATAAGCATTTTTCTGTATAAACTGACATAGGGCGGAACGCCCGGGCTTCTTGGTTTCGCGTTTTTCGAAAACAAGAAGATGCACGGCTGAATCGTTACAAATATTCAGCAGAAGAACTTAAGTGAATACACGAGTCAAAAAAGGTCAATAATAGACGTAAATCAATTGACGGAGTGTGAGAAAGTGATAATCAGACGTGGAGACATTTTTTATGCAGACCTAAGACCGGTAGTAGGCTCCGAGCAGGGAGGAATCCGGCCGGTCCTCATCATACAGAACGACATCGGAAACAAGCACAGCCCCACCGTCATCTGCGCAGCAATCACGTCCCGGATGAACAAGGCAAAGCTTCCCACTCATGTCGAACTCGATACCAGAAGATGCGATATGATAAAAGATTCCGTAATCCTGTTAGAGCAGTTAAGGACCATAGACAAGCAAAGACTGAAAGAGAAGATCTGTCACATCGATGAGGAACTTCAGGAGAAAGTGGACTATGCGTTAAAAATCAGTTTGGAACTGGATACATAGTTCAGGAATACGAAAGAGACAGGGAAAATGGTTTTCCATGAAGCTGCGGAAAAAACGTGGATTCCGGTGAAAGAAGCGTAAATACTTGACAAATGAGGGGGAGGAGGGTATCATCTTTCATAGCTACGAGCAGGGCAGCCGTAAAGAGGGAAAGGGCAGGGGCCAAGCTCGCTTGTCCCCTGCCCTTCCCTCTTTACGGCTATGCGGCGACAGCCGCGAAGCCTTGAGCCGCCAAAGCGGCTCAAGGCTTCCCCCCTCCCGCGGATTCAAAACAACACCCAATATTTTCAAAAACAACAACAACCAATGACAATCAATTAAAGGAGTAAAACAAGACAATGGACGATGGCAACCCGCTTCCCAGCGTGGCAATATTTTTACTATTCATCCTGTTAGACGCCATATTCTACGGATTTGGCGCCGCAATTCAAAACGTCAACACGAATGACTTAGAGCATCAGATGGAAGAAGGCAGTGACAAGGCAAGAAAGCTGCTACATATCGTTAACAGGCCTACCCGGTTTGTAAACACGATACAGGTATCTACCAATATCATAGGCATAATCACCGGTGCCTTTATTTTAGAGCAGCTGGGCGGCCGCCTTACCCTTATTCTGGACCGCCGGGCCAGCATGTCCGCTCCCTGGCTTTCCATCTTAAGCCTTCTGATCGTAGGCATTCTCCTGATCGTGCTGCTTATCAGCTTCGGCATCGTGATTCCGAAACGCTGTGCGGCCCAGAACCCGGAGAAATGGGGCTATAACATGCTTCCGGTCGTCACCTTTTTCATGGTTCCCCTAATGCCGTTTACCTGGCTCATCAACGCAGTAGCATTTCTGTTTCTGAAGCTGATCGGGATCGATATGATGTCGGACAATGAAAATGTGACAGAAGAAGACATCATGTCCATGGTCAATGAAGGCCACGAGCAGGGCGTTTTAGAGGCCAGAGAGGCGGAGATGATCACCAATATTTTCGAACTGGACGACAAGGACGCCGGCGACATCATGACGCACCGGAAGAACCTGGTTGCCCTGGACGGTTCCATGACCTTAAAGGAGGCGGTGAATTTCATCCTGAAGGAAGGCTATAATTCCAGGTACCCGGTTTACGAAAAGGATATTGACGACATCACCGGCATCCTCCATATGAAAGATGCGCTCATTGCCGCGGAGAACGACGGTAATGCGTCGGTTCCGATCTGTGAGATCGAGGGACTTCTGCGGGAGGCCCATTTCATTCCGGAGACGAGAAACATCGATTCTCTCTTCAAGGAGATGCAGTCCCAGAAGATTCACATGGTTATTGTGGTCGATGAATACGGGCAGACGGCCGGTATCGTCACCATGGAGGACATTCTGGAAGAGATCGTCGGCAGCATCATGGATGAATACGACGTGGATGAAGAATTTATTGCCGAGTCGGAGGACGGCTCCTATATTGTCAGCGGCATGACCCCGTTAGACGAGGTGGCCAAGACACTGGATATCGAATTTGAGGAGGAGGATTACGACTCCTATGACACTATCAACGGGTTCCTCATCTCGAGGCTGGACCGCATTCCGCAGGAAGGCGAGCAGACAGAGGTGGAATACCTGGGATACGGATTCAAGATTCTTCAGGTGGAGAACAAGATGATTCACACCATCCGCGTACAGAGGCTTGTGCCTCCGCCGGATACCCCGTCAGGGCCGGAAAATGGCGGGGAAAGCCCGGTGGAGAGCGAAAATTCCTTGCCAGATTAACAGAATGGTGTTAAAATGGAAAAGATGCTGATTTTTAGAATATTTTCAGGACGAAGAAGATAAAGGAAAAGGAGTGTTATAACAATGTCAGGACATTCAAAGTTCGCAAATATCAAACACAAAAAAGAGAGAAATGATGCTGCAAAAGGCAAAGTTTTCACCGTAATCGGAAGAGAACTTGCAGTGGCAGTGAAAGAAGGCGGACCGGACCCTGTGAATAACAGCAAGCTGCGCGATGTCATTGCAAAAGCCAAAGCCAACAATATGCCGAACGATACGATTGACCGTGGAATCAAGAAGGCGGCCGGCGACGCTAATGCTGTGAATTATGAGACCATTACATATGAAGGATATGGTCCGAACGGGGTAGCGATTATTGTTGACACCTTAACCGACAACAAAAACAGGACGGCAGCCAATGTGAGAAGCGCCTTTACCAAGGGCGGCGGAAACGTAGGAACGCCAGGCTGTGTATCTTATATGTTCGATAAAAAGGGCCAGATCATCATTGACAAGGAAGAGTGTGAGATGGACCCGGATGAACTGATGATGATGGCTCTGGATGCGGGAGCTGAGGATTTCTCCGAGGAGGAAGACAGCTACGAGGTAATCACGGCGCCGGAAGATTTCAGCGCGGTGCGTGAAGCGCTGGAAGCGGCCGGAATTCCGATGGCAGAGGCCGACGTAACCATGATCCCGCAGACCTGGGTAGAACTGACCGATGAGGACGCGATCAAAAAGATGAACCGGACTCTCGATCTTCTGGACGAGGATGACGACGTTCAGGCCACCTATCACAACTGGGAAGAATAATATTGAAATGAGAAGCCGGCTTAAGAAAATAATACTTTCTGAGCCGGCTTTTTGCATAAAGAAGAGGGCGAATGCAAATTGAAGGAAGAAGAGGCATACTTAAGGGCCGTTGATGTGGATTACTCCTTTCATCTGGCAAAGCGGATGGAGCAGTATAAGTGCAACGAGGCGCTGGGATACCGGACGGCCGGTTCCAGGGCGGAATGGGAGACCGGGGAGATGATCTGCCGGGAGATGGAGGCCATCGGGCTGGAACGCGTGAGAAAGGATGAAATCTCACTGGATTCCTGGGAGTTTAAACAGGCCATCCTCAGATTTCACGATGCATCCGGTCAGATGAAGGAGTGTCAGCTGGGGGCGTATCAGACGGATTTTCACACCGATGGATTCGAGGAGTTCACCATCGTCTGCGGCGGTAAGGGGACGGCGGCGGATTACGAGGGCGCCGATGTCTCCGGCAAGCTGGTTTTGGCAGAGATCAACCAGAGGGAGGAGTGGTGGATTAATTTTCCTGTGTATGAGGCCCATATCCGGGGCGCGGCGGCCTTAATCGCCGTTCAGGGCGGCGGCTACGGGGAGGTGGATGATACCGCCTTAAATGCCCAGGATATCGGAGGTCCGGCCGATGCGCCTGCATTTTCCATGTCACGGGCGGATGCGCGTGCATTGAAGGAAAGCATGGCCGGTACGGGTGAAAAGAAGGTCTGGTTCTGCGCGGATTCGACAGTAAAGACGGGGGCGGTCTCCTACAACATTGTGGGGGAGATACCGGGACGGGACCGGGAGTCCATGATACTGCTGTCGGCCCATTACGACTCTTATTTTTCGGGTTTTCAGGATGACAACGCGGCGGTGGCCCTGATGCTGGGGATCGGCAGAGCCCTCATACAGAGCGGATACCGCCCGGAAAAAACCATTGTCTTCTGCGCCATGGCGGCAGAGGAGTGGGGGATGGCGGATTCGAAATACGACTGGTCAACCGGCGCGTGGCAGCAGGTTTCCGTCGTCCATCCGGAATGGCGTGGAAAGGTGGCGGCAGATTTTAATTTTGAACTGCCGGCTCACGCACACGGAAAAAAGGACGCTATACGCACGGTGTACGAGTATGCGGATTTTCTGGAGTCCCTGCTCAAGGGTACCGGTGTGGGAAAGGACGTGTATCCGGAAGGCGTGGCTGTGCTCTGTCCCGTCGAGACCATGTCGGATGATTTTTCCATGGCAATCTCGGGCATTCCATCCATGGTCAACGATTTCACGTCGGGCCAGTTCATGGAGACCCACTACCATACGCAGTTTGACAATGACGACTATTACGACGAGGCAGTATACCGGTTTCATCATGAGCTGTATGGATGTCTGGTCATGGCATTCGACCGGACGGCGGTAGCGCCCCTTAATTTTGAGAGGCTGTTTCTGGCGCTTAAGGACAGCCTGGATCTCGACTATTCGGAGAAAACCGGAGCCGGCGGAGAAAGGCTGAAGGAGCTGACGGAAGAGGGGGCCCGGCTGGGAAAAGCGGTTTATGAGAAGGTGTGCCGGATAAATGAAAATTACAGACGTATTTTGCGGGAGGCAAAGGAGAAACAGGGACCGGATCAGATACAAATCTACAGACGGGCCAAGGAATACCGAGAAAACTGCCGCGAGCTGGAAACAGTTTTGATGAAACTGTTTAAGAAGGAACAGGATTGCTTCGTGAGGCTGGACTGGCACGATGAGGTCTGCTTTCCGCAGGAAGCTGTGCGGAGAAATTTAAAGCTGGTCCGGACCGCTGTCGAATGCCTGGAAAACGGCCATGGGCGGTGTGCGCTGGAGGCCATCTACGGGATCGACAACAACCGGTATGCATTTCAGTTTGGCGAGGAGGTGTTCCGCCATTTTACGGATTACGTGATGAATCAGGAGGCGGGGCGTCTGCAGTGGGGAGCCGGCCGGATCGTTCACCACGAAAATCTGTTTCATCTGGTGCAGCTTCTAAAGGGCAAGCTGGAGGAAGAGGACGAGGATTTTACGGAAGAGCTTCTGATCCTTAAGCGGGTGGAGGAGAACCAGCTGGCCTGCTATTTGGACGATATTGAATATATGAACCACGCAATAGAAAAAATGATACAGAAATTAAAGGAGATAACAGAGAACGAATCATGGAAAGTGACCGATTGTACCGAGTGAAAAGAGAAGATGTGGAGAAGCTTAAGGAGCTGCTGACAGCATGTTTTGCCAGAGACCCTCTGTACTGCAAGCTGATCCCTGATGAAGACACGAGGAAACGGCTGATGCCGGAGCTGTTTGAATGCGATATGGAGGAATTCTTTGAGACGTGTGAAATCTACGCGGACAGCCCGGAAATTAATGGAATCATTGTGGTGGATGATGAATCGGAGCCCTATAATCCGGTGCATTACTATCTGACAGAGGCGGCCGCGACGCTGCGGACAGACGGGTATCTGATCAAGGAAGACCCATCACTGAAGACGTTCTGGAATTTTGCCATGGGACGGGACTATTTAAATTCCAAATGGACGGACCAGCTCCATCAGGAGGAGCGGTTACATATTATTTATCTGGCCGTGAAGCCGGAAATGCAGCACCACGGAATCTCGGCTCTGCTTTTAAATGAAGCGATCGATTATGCGGACCGCCACAGGCAGATGATCTCACTGGAGACGCACAATGAAAAGAACGTGGCGTTTTACCAGCATTTCGGGTTCAAGGTATTTGGCGTGGTGGAGAAGCATTTTGAGTTGAAGCAGTATTGTATGATTCGGGAAGTATAGAGAAGCTGGCGGGAGCCGGTGCAGAAACAGACATCTGTCCTGCGCCGGCTCCCGTTAACCATTGAACCAATTATTCATTAATACATGTAATACGACAGTGTCTCTGTAAATGCAAAGCCCAGCCTCCGATAAAGTGCAAGCGCCGGTTCATTGTCCCCGGATACCTGAAGCAGGACGCGGCTGACAGGAAGGTCCTCCGGCTGCGACCTGGCTGACCGGTTTAATTCCTCGATGAGCGCGGCGGCGGCACGGGTTCCGATTCCCTGATTCCGCAGGGGTTCCTGAATCTCGAAACCATAGAAGTAGACGGTATCATTATGAAAAATGAGATGAAAGGAGCCGGCAGACTGATCATTTACGTAGATGGTATAGAGCGTGTCTTCAGCCTGGGGACTGAGCGCGGGGGAGAATTGGACCGCCCGGCTGTCCAGGCCGGGAGACGGCGCGGGCAGGCGCAGCTCCATCATATGTTCCCGGTTTAATAGTTCCGCCCCGATGGCGTCCAGCGTATGCTTCGCGTCGGCGCAGGAATCATCGGCCAGGAAGAGGAGATCACATTCGTCCGACTCCTTCAGCAATTCTTCCAGCAGCCGGGTAAAATGCCCGCGCCTCCGGCATGACGGGAGCGTGAAGGCGCTGCAGCTGCATGTCTCAAATTCGTTAAAAATTGCAGAAAATGCGGATAAGAGCGTTTCTTCGTCGTATAATAGAAAGAAAAGACAGCCGTCTTCCGTGGGTAAGGTGAGTGAAGTCTGATCGTGCGACCGACATGCGGTTTCGAGGGCGTGCAAGTCTTCCAGCTGATGGAGGTCTAATTGCTTCGTGCGTATGATTTTCATGGTGTTCTCCCTTTTCTTTTCCGGAGGAAATTAAAGCACTGCACTGCGCAGTACCGGTGTATACAGTATAGTACAAGAAACCATGTGATTTCAATCAAATATTTTCCATATTGCTGATTGTTTCTTTGAAATATGGGTGATAGAATAAAACCAGTGGATATAGTGGAGGGATTATTTTGAAAAAGAGAGATGAGATACCGGTGTGTGATACCTGGAACCTGGCGGATATTCTGCCGTCCGATGAAGCTTGGGAAACGCTGTTTCTCGAGACTGAGAGAGAACTGGCCGGTTATAAGGAGTTTGAAGGACATCTGGCCGAATCCGGCGAGGTGCTGTTTCAGTGTTTGAAATTCGATGAAGACATTTCACTGAAGATTGAGAGGCTGTTTGTATACGGAAGAGAGAAATCCGATGAGGATACGGCAAAGGCGAAGTATCAGGATTTTTCGGCAAGAGCCCAGGCGCTCTCCTATAAGGCGGCGGGACTTTCGTCTTATATTGTTCCGGAGATTCTGGCCATGGATGAGTCTGTGCTGAACGGTTTGATCTGCACGGTGAAGGAGCTCCGCCGGTACGCCCGCACATTTGAAATCATCATGAAGAAGAAGGCGCACACGCTTTCTGCAGGAATGGAACAGCTTCTGGCAAGGTCCATGGAAGCGACCCAGAGCCCTTCCGATATTTTTAACATGTTTAATAACGCGGATGTGAAATTTCCGTCCATCACAGACAGTGAGGGAAAGGAAATTCCCGTCACCCACGGAACGTATATTCCGCTCATGGAGAACCGGGACCGCCGTGTGAGAAAAGAAGCATTTCAGTCCATGTACAGCGTCTACGGCCAGTTCGCCAATACGCTGGCTGCGACGTTCGCGGCAAACGTAAAGCAGGCCTCCTTCTATGCGAGGACCAGAAATTACGCCTCCAGCCGCGCCTATTATCTGGCGGAGAACGAGGTGCCCGAGAGCGTCTACGACAATCTGGTGGCGGCGATTTCAGAAGGCTTACCACTGCTCCATGATTACGTCGCCGTCAGAAAGAACGTGCTGGGGCTGGATGAGATCCACATGTACGATTTGTATACGCCCATGGTCAGCCGTGACGACAGCCGGATTCCCTATGAAGAGGCGAGGGAGATGGTGAAAAAGGGCCTGGCTCCGCTGGGAGAGAAGTATCTGTCCCTTTTACAGGAAGGCTTTGACAACCGCTGGATCGATGTCTATGAGAATGAAGGAAAACGCAGCGGCGCGTACTCCTGGGGCGTCTACGGAACCCACCCGTATGTGCTGCTCAATTACAGCGGCACTCTAGACAGCGTATTTACCCTGGCCCATGAGATGGGGCATTCCCTGCACTCCTGGTTTTCCGATCAGGCGCTGCCTTATGTAGATGCGGGATACAAGATTTTCGTCGCGGAAGTGGCGTCCACGTGCAATGAGGCGCTGCTGAACCGTTATCTGCTGGCCGTGACGGAGGATAAAAAGGAGCGGGCGTATCTACTGAACCATTTTATGGAGAGTTTCCGGGGAACGGTGTTCCGTCAGACCATGTTTGCGGAGTTTGAGGCCGAGACCCACAGGAGAAGCGAGGCGGGAGAACCGCTCACGGCGGAGCTGCTCTGCAGGCTGTACCATGAGCTGAATGTAAAATACTTCGGACCGGAGATGGTGGTCGACAGCGAGATCGATTATGAGTGGGCGAGAATCCCTCATTTCTATACGCCATTTTACGTATATCAGTATGCGACGGGCTTCTCGGCGGCCATGGCGATCAGCAGCAGGATACTGGCCGGTGATGAAAAGGCCCTGGAAGGCTATTTCAAGTTCTTAAGCGGCGGCAATTCCATGCCTCCGATCGAACTTCTAAAGCTCTGCGGCGTGGATATGTCCACAGCCCAGCCGATCAGGGAGGCTCTGGCCGTATTCAAGGAACTGCTGGAGGAATATAAGACGCTGTAGCGAAAAGAGGGGAGCAGGGATGAATCTGTATCAGATGATCTTCAAGAGAAGATCCATTCGAAAATTTAAATATGAAGCGGTACCGGAGCAGCTGCTAAAGGATATTCTGGCCTTTGCAGGCTGCGTGGCGACGCTCTGCCCGGAGATTTCCATAAAGATGGAGATTAAGGAAAATATAGAGAAAGACCTTCACGTTAAGGGCCTGTGGAAGGTGGAAGCGCCGTATTACCTGGTGTTTTATTCGGAAGATAAGGAAGGCTATATGATGAATGCCGGATATGTTCTGGAGCCGGTCCTCCTCTATATGACCGGAAAAGGGCTGGGAACGTGCTATCTCGGCAGCACCCGCATCCCCGGAGCGGAACCGGCTGGGATGAAGGCGGCCATAGCCGTTGCGTTTGGATACCCCAAATCCCTGCTGTACCGCGATCCGGCTACGGCAAAGCGTCTGCCGTTAAAAGAACTCTGCGTGTTTAAGGATGAGATCGGCGAGCCGGTGAAGAATATCCTGAAAGCCGTCCGTCTGGCGCCTTCGGCCATGAATACACAGCCCTGGCGTTTTATTGTTTACCATGACAGAATCTATATTTTTTCCTGCAAGGAATTTCTCCCGTCCCAGACCATGGTGGCGATGAGGGATTTGAGCATGGGAATCATGCTGTCTCATCTGTCCATCGCGGCGGAGGAGCTGTGGCTGAATTTAAAGATCGAAGTGGAAGCGCAGATGGTAAAGAAGTCTTATAAGAGCGGCGCCTACGTGGCAACTGCATTTCTGCTGGAATAATGCCGGACTGTGTTTCAGGCATGGATACAGAGAATGGATAATAGAAGAAAATCGAGACATCAAGATAAAAAAGGGACAGCCCCTTCGGAAATCGCTGCCGTTATGAAACGGCAGACGGATCGCTCCGGGGGGCTGTCCTCATTTTCTATTCTAAAGGGGGCTGCGGGGATATGTGTTATTCAATGGTGATGTAGTGATTTTCTTCAATCTGCTTCGGAGCTTCCTTCGGAACGGTCAGCTTCAGTATTCCGTTGTCGAAAGCAGCCTTGATGTCTTCCTGGCGTAACTGGGATCCAACGTAGAAGCTTCTCTTGCAGGAGCCGCTGTAGCGCTCTTTGCGGAGGAAGTTTCTGCCCTCGCTGTCTTCGGAAGAGCCTGACGCCTCGGCAAAAATGGTCAGATAGCCGTCCTTTAACTCGGCACGCACATTCTCCTTTTTGTAACCCGGAAGTTCTACGTCGATGATGTAATTGGTTCCGTCATCTTCAATATCGGTTCTCATAAGCGTTGTTCTGTTCTGAACAGAGTCGTTAAAAAATGGATCGTTGAAAAATTCATCGAATAAGTTGTTTCTTCTGGATAATAACATAGGTTCTTCCTCCTTATTTATCTGCACCGCTTTTGATGCGGTGTTGTTGTTTGATTTGTTCTAGGTGTAATATAACACAAATTGTTAGCACTGTCAATAGGTGAGTGCTAATTTTTCTTGCGATTTCTTTTATTACCTTATATAGACCGGAGGTACGGCGAGAAAGACGCTTGAAACAGCCCCTTACTTATGATAGAATTGGTAAGAATAGAGAAAATGTGAGGAACGAAGGAGGAGACTATGATTAATCAGTTGATTCAGAGGATTCAAAAAACAAAGGCACCCATCTGTGTTGGACTGGATCCGATGCTTGGCTATATACCGGAGCATGTGACAAGAAAGGCATTTGATGAGTTTGGTGAGACACTGGAAGGCGCAGCGGAGGCCATCTGGCAGTTTAATAAAGAAATCGTGGACCATGTCTATGACATTATTCCATCTGTAAAGCCGCAGATCGCCATGTATGAGCAGTTTGGGATCGAAGGACTTAAAATATACAAGAGAACTGTCGACTACTGTCAGGAGAAGGGACTTCTCGTGATCGGCGATGCGAAGAGAGGGGACATCGGTTCCACCTCTGCGGCGTATGCCACGGCGCATATCGGCCATGTGAAGGTGGGGAGCAGCGTGCTTACCGGTTTCGGTACCGATTTCCTGACTGTGAATCCATATCTTGGCACCGACGGGGTAAAACCGTTTGTCGATGTCTGCAAGGAGGAGGACAGAGGCCTCTTCGTGCTGGTAAAGACCTCCAACCCTTCCAGTGGTGAATTCCAGGATCAGCTGATCGGCGGCAGACCGCTGTATGAGCTGGTAGCAGACAAGGTAGTGGAATGGGGAGCAGACTGCATGGATGGCGCTTACAGCAACGTCGGAGCCGTAGTGGGTGCGACCTACCCGGAGATGAGCAGAATCTTAAGGAAACTGATGCCGAATACCTACTTTCTGGTACCGGGATACGGTGCGCAGGGCGGCACCGCTGAGGACTTAAAGTACTGTTTCAATGAAGACGGACTCGGCGCCATTGTCAACTCCTCCAGAGGCATCATTGCCGCTTATAAGCAGGAGAAATACGCGAAGTTTGGCGCGGAGCATTTCGGTGAAGCGTCCAGACAGGCCGTGATCGACATGGTTTCCGATATCAACAGCGTACTGTAGGAGGAATCATGGCGCAGAAAAAAGTAACAGCCTTTGTGGACAGTCAGGAAAGGCTGACAGAAGATGTATACAGCATGTGGATCCGGGAGGAGGAGATGGCTGCCCAGGCAAAGCCGGGACAGTTTATTTCTGTGTATACAAAGGACGGAGCAAAACTGCTTCCGCGCCCGATCAGCATCTGTGAGACGAATAAAGAAACCGGTATGCTGCGGATTGTATACAGGACCGTTGGAGCGGGAACGGAGGAGTTCTCCCGTTACCAGGCGGGAGATACGGTCGATATCATGGGACCTCTCGGCAACGGATTCCCGCTGGAGGAAGCAGCAGAGGGAAAGACTGCCTTCTTAATCGGCGGCGGAATCGGGATTCCTCCCATGCTGGAGCTGGCGAAGCAGTTACACTGCAAAAAAGAAGTGATTTTGGGATATCGTGATGTCCTGTTTTTAAATGAAGAATTCACCCCTTACGGGGAAGTGGTTCTTGCGACAGAGGACGGAAGCGCCGGAACAAAGGGCAATGTCATTGATGCCATCAGAGAGCACGGTTTAAAGGCGGACGTAATCTTTGCCTGTGGTCCGACTCCTATGCTGCGCGCGTTAAAGGCTTATGCCGCCGAGGAGAACATCACCTGCTTTCTGTCTCTCGAGGAGAAGATGGCCTGCGGAATCGGCGCATGTCTGGCCTGCGTATGCAAGACAAAGAACGTGGACGAACACTCCCAGGTTCACAATGCGAGAATCTGTAAAGACGGGCCGGTATTTCGGGCAGAGGAGGTAGAACTCTGATGAATATGAAAGTAAACTTAGCCGGTGTGGAGCTGAAAAATCCGGTCATGACGGCTTCCGGTACCTTCGGATCCGGAGCAGAATACGGCGAGATGGTGGATTTAAACGGTCTGGGCGCAGTAGTGACCAAGGGCGTGGCCAATGTGCCGTGGCCCGGCAATCCGACTCCCAGGATCGCAGAGACGTACGGCGGCATGATCAATGCCATCGGCCTGCAGAATCCGGGAATCGATGTGTTTGCAAAGCGCGATATTCCATTTTTAAAGCAGTATGATACGAAGATTATCGTTAATGTCTGCGGCAGAACCACGGAGGACTACGTGGAAGTGGTGGAACGGCTTGGGGATGAACCGGTGGATATGCTGGAGATCAACATTTCGTGTCCCAATGTAAAGGAAGGCGGCATTGCCTTCGGACAGGATCCGAAAGCGGTGGAGGCCATCACCAGAGAGGTAAAGAAGCATGCAAAGCAGCCGGTCATTATGAAGCTGAGTCCCAACGTGACGGATATCACCGTCATGGCGAAGGCGGCGGAGGCGGGCGGCGCCGATGTGATCTCTTTGATCAATACGCTGACAGGCATGAAGATTGATATAAACCGCAGAACTTTCGCGGTGGCGAATAAGACGGGCGGATTATCCGGTCCGGCTGTGAAGCCGGTGGCGGTCCGCATGGTGTATCAGGCGGCAAATGCCGTGAAGATCCCCATCATCGGCATGGGCGGCATTATGAACGCGGAGGATGCGCTGGAATTTATCCTGGCGGGAGCCACGGCGGTTTCTGTGGGAACGGCCAACTTCCATAATCCGTATGCCACAGCCGAGGTTGTGAGCGGAATCGAAAGCTATATGAAGAAATATAACGTAGAAGATATCAATGATTTAGTCGGAGCCGTACGGTAAGAGACCGGCGAAAGGAAGGACGATAAGATGGAGCAGTATAAGCAGGAATTTATAGAGTTTATGGTAGACAGCAGCGTGCTGAAGTTTGGAGATTTTACCTTGAAAAGCGGAAGAAAGTCTCCATTTTTTATGAATGCGGGAGCCTATGTGACAGGCGCGCAGTTAAAGAAGCTGGGTGAGTATTATGCCAAAGCGATCCATGATAATTTCGGGGATGATTTCGATGTGCTGTTCGGACCGGCGTACAAGGGAATTCCGTTAAGTGTGGCGACCACCATCGCTTACCATGAATTATACGGGAAAGAGATCCGATACTGTTCGAACCGGAAGGAAGCAAAGGACCACGGAGACGCAGGGATTCTTCTGGGAAGCCCGATTAAGGACGGCGACCGCGTGGTGATCATCGAGGACGTAACCACATCCGGCAAATCGATTGAAGAGACATTTCCAATTATCAAGGCACAGGGTGATGTGACAATTCTTGGCCTGATGGTTTCCTTAAACCGTATGGAGAAGGGAAAAGGAGAGAAGAGCGCTCTCGACGAGATTCATGACAAGTATGGTTTCAACGCAAAAGCCATCGTTACTATGGCAGAAGTAATCGAATATCTGTATAATAAGGAATATAACGGAAAGATTATTATTGATGATACTTTAAAGGCGGCAATTGACGCCTATTATGAAATCTACGGCGTAAAGTAAGGAGAGCTGAAAATGGAGAGAGTTTATAAGACCATGAGAAATGCGGGCGCGCTTAACATTGTAATCGGAATCATTATTACAGTAGCAGGCTTAAGCGTTGGAATCATGTCTATCATCAATGGCGCTGTTCTGCTTAAGAGAAAATCCGAGATCACTTTTTAAATGGGGCATTTATGATAAAAAATACAACAAAACGACAAAAGCTGGGTTGGGTGATTTTTATCGTTTACCTGATTTTTTTGGCGTATTTCCTGTTCTTCTCTGAGGACTTTGGCCGGGGAAGCCATCTGCAGGAGGAGTACGCCTATAATCTGGTGCCGTTCAAGGAGATCAGACGCTTTACTGTGTACTGGCACGTGGTAGGAATCCGGTCGTTTTTGCTGAATATTGTGGGAAATGTTGTTGGATTTATGCCATTCGGATTTTTTCTTCCGGTTATCAGCCGCAGAAGCCGTCACTGGTATAACACCGTGCTGTTAAGCTTTCTGTTCAGCCTCTGCATCGAGACGGTGCAGCTGGTGTGGAAGGTCGGCAGCTTCGACGTGGACGATATGATACTCAACACCCTTGGCGGTTTACTCGGCTTTGTGTTCTACAAAATTGTACAGACGATAAGAGTGAGGAGGAAGCGGCGTGCAGCAGCAGAAAAAAGTATCCTACATTAGGAAACCATTTGCGAGGAGAAGCTTCATGGCCCTTGGGCTTGCTGTCGCCGCTTTGATTCTTGCGGTCATCGGTGTGGCGAGCTCGGTCATGACGGCAGGGAACGCGGAGCTTAATGTGGCCGCGGTGTGCTTCTGCAGCTTCCTGATTGCCATAGTCTCTCTGATTTATGGGGCGCTTTCTTTTTTGGAAAAGGAAAAGAAGTACATACTGTCCAAAATAGGGATGGCCGTCAGCGGCCTTCTGGTTATTGTATGGGCAGTTCTGATTATCATTGGATTTGGAGGATGACAATGAACGTTTGTGACAGATTCAAAGAAGAAAATGAAAGTGTGATGGAACGGTATCAGCTTTCCATGGAACGGCTCCAGGCCATCCAGAGCGAGGAGACGGTGGAAGAACCGTACCGCTCCTATTTCCGTAAGATGGCATCCTTTATCGGCATGATCGGCGATTATAGGGAAATGGTGGCAGGCGGACTGGCGGAAAACGCGCCGCTTAAGGAGTTAAAGGACTGGAACCACAGGCTTTATGAGGACATTCTTCCGGAGAATTATGAGACCAGCTATGGCAATCCGCAGTACGCTGTTTCCGCTCTGGGGGAGGAGTATGGACAGCTGCTTTCCTACCTTTATAAAGAAATCCGGGGCGATATTATCTTTGCTGCGGAAAACAGGCTTACGGATATCACCATTTTAAATGAAACACTGATTGAGATTTACAATATGTTTGAGGATACGGTCCCTTCCGCCGCCAGTATTAAGGATGTGCTCTACTGGTTTGTCAGTGATTACTGTGACTATACGGTGGCATACCGCATCCGGGAAGGCGTGGATCCCACGCTGACTTTTGCGAAGGACATCATCCTGGACAGCGATTTAAGCGACCTGCGGTATTTATACCGGTTTGGCGATTATATATCCGAATCCGAGCTGCTAGTGGCGCAGTTTATGAATTCGCTTCCGGAGGAGACGGTGCGGCTTATGGCGGACACCTACACGGAAGGGTACCGGAAGGGCTTCGAGGTGATGGGACGCGATCTGTCAAAGAAGAGCGCGGTGCAGATCCGGTATGAGCTGGGCTTTGAGCGTATGGTGAAGGCGGCGATTGTAAACTTCCGTGAGATGGGGCTGGATACGATCCTTTGCCGCTCTGCGGTGTGGTCTGTAAATCAGAAGGCTGGCAAAAAGGTGGGCTATTACGGCACGCCGGCCAACCGCCAGTTTGAGTACGATCATCGCTACGACGAGGCTATCTACTTAAACAAGGCGTTTACTGACAGGAAGGCTTCCGTTCTGCGGGTGGCCTATGAGCAGTATAAGAAAGAAGCTGCGGCCTACGCGGGTCCTGCTGTGATCGAGACCTTCGGACAGGAGGGCTTCCAGCCGGTCAATAAGCCGGAGGCCAACCGCCTGGACGCAAAACAGGAAAAGCTGAGCGCCAGGGCAGCCAATGAGACGGCTGTGATTACCAACGAATATATGCCGGGTGATGAGACCAGCTTTACGATCATTGCATTTCCGGTTCCTGAGATCGGACGTGACAGCCGCAGTGATTCCAGCCCGGAGCAGGCAAGAGAACGCTACGAGAAGATATTCGAGGAGACCATTGCGATCAATACGCTGGATTATGAAAAGTATAAGACGATCCAGCAGACGATCATCGATGCGCTGGATGAGGCGGATTACGTGGAGGTGAAGGGAAAGGGAGACAACCGGACCGATCTGCGCGTAAGCCTGCATGAGCTGGGAAACAGGGAAAAGGAGACGAATTTTGAGAACTGCGTGGCGGATGTCAACATTCCGCTGGGCGAGGTGTTCACGTCGCCGAAGCTGTCCAAAACGGAGGGGACTCTGTTTGTCGGAACGGTGTATATCGGGGATTTCCAGTTTAAGAATCTCTCTATGACGTTTGAAGACGGAATGATTAAAGAGTACGCCTGCGATAATTTTGAGAATCCGGAAGAGGGGAAGGCGCTGGTAAAACAGATGATTCTGAAGAACCACGACACGCTTCCCATGGGAGAGTTCGCCATCGGAACGAATACGACGGCGTACGCCATGGCCGGGAAATACGGAATTCTTGACAGGCTTCCGATTCTGATCGTGGAAAAGATGGGACCGCATTTCGCGGTCGGCGATACGTGCTACAGCTGGGCCGAGGACAGCGCCGTGTATAATCCCAACGGCAAGGAAATTATAGCCAGAGACAACGAGATATCCATTTTGAGGAAGGAAGATTTATCGAAGGCGTATTTCAGCTGCCACACGGATATCACGATTCCTTATTCGGAGCTGGATACGATCGACGCGGTGCGGGCGGACGGCAGCAGGATTTCGATTATCGCCGACGGAAGATTCGTACTTCCGGGAGTGGAGGAGCTGAATGTTCCGCTGGACTGAACGCGGAAGAAACTACCGGGCATGGACTCAAAGAAATGCAGAAAATGGGAGATAGAATTTGCGTTATGAATTTTAGAGCTTAAATAAAAACACAGAATGTGCCGAAGGGTCAGGCCCGACGGCGTATTCTGTGTTTTTTCCTTACATTGTTTTCTGCAGTATCATTCGAAAGATAAACAGGACCAGTACATAGACAGCCAGGATTACCAGGAGTGTCTTAAGTATAATGATACTGATGAAACCGCTGACCAGGATTCCGATGTAAAGTATGAACAGCATGGCATATCCGGCGTAAGCCCAGCTGCGCAGCCCCAGCATACGGTTCCTCTCGTCCGTCTCATAGATTTCCCGCTCTTTCTTTAAGTCTGGTTTCTTTAAATAACGGACATTTTTGATGATCGTAGCGATGGCGGCGAAAAGCAGTCCGAATCCGGTTCCCATATAGAAGCCCGGGATGAAGTCATAGTGGTCGGCGGTCATGTACAGCACGGGAATATGGTCGCCTGCCAGGAAGGACAGGGCGATCGTGACTGCGCCCAGCACCAGAAGAAGGCAGCTGGCGATGATTCTGGTCTTGCATCTCTTCTCAAAATTAATCGGATTATCAATAAAAAAATTGTTCAGCAACATAGTTTATTCCTCCTCGAATAAGAATATTTCTTCAATGTTCATGTGAAAATATACTGCAATTTTGTGGGCCAGCTGGAGAGAGGCATTATACTTGCCGTTTTCCAGGGAGATGATCGTCTGTCTCGTTACGCCCAGAGCATCCGCCAGTTCTTCCTGCGTGATTCGCGATTGCTTTCTCAGCTCCTGTATTCTTGTTTTCACTTACACAACACTTCCTTTTCTTTTTTCTTAAAAGTAATGTTCCCTTTACATTTATAGTATAGCACGCTTTACATTAAAAGTAAAGTGCATTTTACAATTTTTGTAAAGGAAGTTTTACATTATTTTATATACGAGGATTTTCAAGAAAATTATTGACGGGAACATAAAAAGCTAGTATTATAATTATAAGTAAATACTGATTTATGAGCTTTATATATTAATATAACTAATGAGAAACATAACCGTTAATAATGAAAGGAGATTTACTATGGCAAAGGCAGCAATTGTTATGGGTAGTGATTCCGATATGCCTGTTATGGCGCAGGCCGCGGACGTTCTTGAGAAACTGGGTGTTGATTTTGAGATTACGGTTATTTCGGCTCACAGAGAGCCTGATATATTCTTTGATTATGCAAAGACAGCAGAGGCAAGAGGAGTAAAGGTGATTATCGCGGGAGCCGGCAAGGCGGCTCATCTTCCGGGTATGTGCGCAGCACTTTTTCCGATGCCGGTTATTGGAATTCCGATGAAGACTTCCGATCTCGGCGGCGTGGATTCCCTCTATTCCATCGTACAGATGCCATCCGGTATTCCGGTTGCCACAGTTGCAATTAACGGAGGAACAAACGCGGGAATTCTTGCGGCTAAGATTCTTTCTACGTCCGACGAGGCTCTGCTCGGCAGATTAAAGGAGTATTCTGAGAATTTAAAGAATGATGTGGTGAAGAAAGCGGACAAACTGGATCAGATCGGATACAAGGAATATCTTGCGCAGATGAAGAAATAAGACAGAGTCACTAAGTGCTCATAACGAGCCACTGCACTAAGTTCGTGAGAAACCTCACTAAGTGCCAGTGACATGTATCGTACGTAAGCGCCTGAAATACAGGCGCTAAGTGCTCATAACGAGGAGGAAGAGAAATGGATTACAAGAATGCCGGTGTGGATATTGAGGCTGGATATAAGTCAGTAGAGTTGATGAAGGAACACGTGAAGGGAACCATGAGACCGGAGGTGTTAGGTGGAATCGGCGGCTTTTCGGGAGCATTTTCCATGAGTGCATTTAAGGATATGGAGAAACCGACTCTGGTTTCCGGCACCGATGGCGTAGGTACGAAGCTGAAGCTTGCATTTCTTATGGATAAGCATGATACCGTGGGCATTGACTGTGTTGCCATGTGTGTCAACGACATTGCCTGCGCAGGCGGAGAACCTTTATTCTTTCTGGATTACATTGCCTGCGGAAAGAATTTTCCGGAAAAGATTGCTGAGATCGTCGGCGGCGTAGCGGACGGCTGCAAACAGGCCGGCGCGGCCTTAATCGGCGGCGAGACAGCCGAGATGCCAGGCTTCTATCCGGAGGACGAGTATGATCTGGCCGGTTTTGCGGTCGGAGTTGTCGATGAAAAGAACCTGATCACAGGAAAAGACTTAAAAGCAGGCGATGTGTTAATCGGCATGGCTTCTTCCGGTGTGCACAGCAATGGCTTCTCTCTCGTACGTAAGGTATTTGAGATGACAAAGGAGAGCCTTGATACGTATTACGATGAACTGGGCGGAACTTTAGGAGAGACACTGATCGCTCCGACCAAGATTTATGTGAAAGCCTTAAAGAGCGTGAAGGACAGCGGCGTTACGATCAAGGCATGCAGCCACGTGACGGGCGGCGGCTTCTATGAAAACATTCCGCGTATGCTTCCGGACGGTGTCAGAGCAGTCATCAAAAAGGACAGTTACGAGGTACCGGCGATCTTTAAGCTTCTGGCTGAGAAGGGCAGTATTGAAGAGGAAATGATGTACAATACCTATAACATGGGTATCGGCATGGTTCTGGCGGTCGATCCTTCTCAAGTAGATACAGCCATGGAGGCCGTCCGTGAGGCTGGCGAGATTCCGTACGTAATCGGTTATGCGGAGGCAGGAGAAAAGGGAGTGACCTTATGCTGAGAGTCGGCATTCTCGTATCCGGCGGCGGCACGAATCTTCAGGCCATCTTAGACAGGATGGACGACGGCCATCTCACCAACGTAAGCGTGGAAGTGGTAATCAGCAACAACCGTAACGCGTATGCGCTGGAACGGGCGAGGAATCATGGAATCAGGGATGTCGCCATTTCTCCGAAGGAGTTTGAAACCAGAGAGGCGTTTAATGAGGCATTTCTGGCAAAGATAGATGAATACAAGCTGGATCTGATCGTGCTGGCCGGTTTCCTCGTAACGATTCCGGAGGCTATGACCAGGAAATATAAGAACCGTATCATTAACATCCATCCATCACTGATCCCCTCTTTCTGCGGCGTGGGCTATTACGGTTTAAAGGTTCACGAGGCGGCGTTAAAGCGGGGCGTAAAGGTTACCGGTGCAACGGTACACTACGTGGACGAAGGCGTGGACAGCGGCCCCATCCTTTTACAGAAGGCTGTAGAGGTGAAGGACGGGGATACGCCGGAGATTCTGCAGCGGCGTGTGATGGAAGAGGCGGAGTGGGTTATCCTGCCGCAGGCCATCCAGCTGATTGCAAACGGCCAACCAAATAATTGATATTTGTAAAAACAGACTTACTTATTAGAATATCAGGAGGCGGATGATGAAGGTACTGATTGTAGGAAGCGGCGGAAGAGAGCATGCGATCGCGTGGAAGGTGGCAAAGAGCGCGAAGGTGGATAAGATTTACTGTGCTCCGGGCAATGCGGGAATTGCTGAATTTGCGGAATGCGTGCCGATCGGCGCCATGGAGTTCGACAAAATGGCAGCGTTTGCGAAGGAACACCAGGTGGACTTAACTGTGATTGGTATGGATGATCCGCTGGTGGGCGGCATCGTGGATGTATTCGAGAAGGAAGGACTCCGCGTATTTGGACCGAGAAAGAATGCGGCGATTCTGGAAGGCTCCAAGGCATTTTCCAAGGATCTGATGAAGAAATATAAGATTCCGACGGCAGGCTATGAGACCTTTGATACCCCGGAGGCGGCGCTTCTGTATCTGGAAACGGCCGAAATGCCCATCGTATTGAAAGCGGATGGCCTCGCTCTTGGAAAAGGTGTTTTAATCTGCAATACCAGGGAAGAGGCGAAGGAAGGCGTCAAGACGCTGATGCTGGATAAGCAGTTCGGCTCCGCCGGTGACCGGATCGTGGTGGAGGAGTTTATGACCGGCCGTGAAGTATCCGTGTTGTCTTTTGTGGATGGAGATACGATCAGGATCATGACTTCGGCTCAGGATCACAAGCGGGCGAAGAATGGAGATCAGGGACTTAATACCGGCGGTATGGGAACCTTTTCCCCGAGCCCGTTCTATACGGAAGAGGTGGATGAATTCTGTCGGAAATACGTGTATCAGGCTACTGTGGATGCGATGAAAGCCGAGGGAAGACCGTTTAAGGGAATCATTTTCTTCGGTCTGATGCTTACGGAGAAGGGGCCAAAGGTCCTGGAATACAATGCGAGATTCGGGGATCCGGAGACTCAGGTCGTACTGCCGCGTATGAAGAATGATATCGTGGAAGTGTTCGAGGCCTGTGTGGACGGCACGCTGGATCAGATCCAACTGGAGTTTGAGGATAACGCGGCGGTCTGCGTTGTGCTGGCTTCCGAGGGGTATCCGGAGCACTACGAAAAAGGATATCCGATCAGCGGATTTGAGAATTTTAAGGATCATGACGGATACTACGTGTTCCACGCCGGAACGAAGTTCGACGACGAAGGCAGAATCGTGACTAACGGCGGACGTGTGCTGGGTGTGACGGCAAAGGGGGAGAATCTCAAGCTGGCGCGGGAGAATGCGTATCGGGCGACAGAGTGGATTGAATTTGGGAATAAGTATATGAGGGATGATATTGGGAAGGCGATTGATGAGTTGATTGTCGAATAAAGTCAAGTTGTGTCAGTTGGAGAAATAATATGATATAGTAAAAGCCTTAAAAGACGCTCCGAAAGTGGGCGTCTTTTGCGTTGCAAGCGTTTGTTTCGGTATGGTAAAATAGTTTAGTATTTACAGAGTAGAGAAGCAGAAGGGAGGAGAGTTATGGATAAATCATATTATTTTAATGACAGAAATGTACTTGCAGAAAACACGCAATATATGTTAAGAAAACAACTTTCGGAGGACAAAGAGGTTTACTATAATCTATTTTCTGAAATATCTATAGTAAAGGGTCGGATGGAAGAGACCATTTTCCGAAAATATTTTGAAAAGATATGGGTGGAAGAGCAAAGTGAAGACGCTATTCGTGTTTCGGTTATATTGAAGAAAGACGGCGCCTATGTAGGAAATATTACATTGCGTGAACTCAATTCCAAGACTCCGGAACTAGGGATTGACGTTGTTCAAAGATATCAGAGACAGGGGGTAGCATATAATGCTCTGCGATTATTTATGTGTCAAGTATCCAGTATAAGCAAGATAGATTATTTTCTGGCACGAATTTATTCAAATAATGAACCAAGTTTGGGATTGTTTCAAAAATTAGGTGCAACATTTATTGGAAAAGAGCCAAGTGAGTATCAGGCTTTTTTGAATCAATTAAAAGAAAAAGAGGGTGAGAATTATGAACGGTTAATTAATTTGCACCCTGAGATGGAAAATATTGCCGGAGAAAGATTCATTGCTCACTATAAAGTGATATGTAAAGATATCGAGTAGGTCTGTAATGCAGAAAAAACGGAGGGGCGAAGCGGAAAAATGTAAATAAAATATCTAAAACATCCAATCGCCAGAGTTGATTGGATGAAATAGACCTCGCTTGGTGTACAATTAAGATGTAATGCTATATAGCAAAAAGTAGTAAAAAGCGCTCAGAAAATGGGCGCTTTTTATGTTGCAAACATTTGTTCGACATGTTAAAATAGCTTAACGGGGAAAGAAAAAAGAGGTGATTGAATGGCCGATAAGAAATTCCAGATTAGAAACAGCACTGTGGATTTTTTAGTATTTACAAAGCAGAATTCAGAAGATTCTATAGAAGTTCGTGTTCAGGATGAGGATGTCTGGCTTACTCAGGATGCAATTGCAAAGCTTTTTGATAAAGGAAGAAGCACGATTACGGAGCACCTGAAACATATTTTTGATGAAGGGGAGTTGGAGGAAAATTCAGTATGTCGGAATTTCCGACATACTGGCTCGGATGGAAAACAATATAATACAAAGTTTTATGGCTTAGATGCAATAATCTCTGTAGGCTATCGTGTTAATTCCCTGCGAGCAACGCAATTTCGTCAATGGGCAACGAAGGTATTAAAAACGTACACAGTACAAGGATATGTGCTTGATAAGAAAAGATTAGAAAATGGGCAAATATTTGACGAGGAATATTTTGAATATTTACTGGATGAGATCAGGGAAATCCGCGCCAGTGAGCGAAAATTCTATCAAAAGATAACCGATATCTACGCTACCGCAGTCGATTATTCAAAAGATGCAGTTACTACAAAGGAGTTCTTTAAGACTGTGCAGAACAAACTGCATCATGCGATTCATGGTCATACTGCTGCGGAGGTTATTGTCGAGAGGGCGGATCATAAAAAGGAACATATGGGGCTGACCACATGGAAAAATGCACCAGGTGGAAAGATTGTTAAAGCAGATGTAAGCGTGGCGAAGAACTATTTGTCTCAGAATGAGCTACAAGATTTGAATCAGTTTGTATCAATGTATCTGGATTATGCAGAAAGGCAGGCCAAAAAGCGCATTCCTATGACAATGGAGGATTGGGCATCTAAGCTGGAAGTTTTTCTGAAAATGAATGATGAGGATATTTTGATGGACAAAGGTAAAGTTACACATGAAATTGCAAAAGCATTTGCAGAAAGTGAATTTGAAAAATACAGGGTGATACAAGATCAATTATATGAGTCAGATTTTGATAAGTTGGTAATGAAAGTTGATTTGTAGTAGATATAGACTGCTAATAATTAAAATATCCATTTCATCCAATCACCAGAGGTGTAAGCAGTCATTTGGATGACACTTGTGGTATTTGAAGAAATAAGTGAGTGAAACCACAAGATATGGTGGATTTGAGGCTGAAAATGAGCTAAAATCATGCTTTTTCGGCTGTGTTTTATGAGGCTGAAAATGGCAAAGTGTGGATGACATACCCCGGTTCGAGGATTTTGAACCGGGGTTTTGCTGTAATTAAAGGGGAAATGTGATAACCAAAAAGTGTTTCCGGCAGTGTCTATGTCAATTGTGCCGTTGACCGATCCTGAATCAGAGATAAACTTGCTACCATATCCATTACTGTCTAAAACTCTTACCTCAAACTTATCCGAGGTATTATCGGCACCAATTAGTACGCGTATTGAGGAACCGCTTTGCAAAGATACTGAATTAAACTTTACGGATCCCTGTCCGGGTACCATAAAGTCAACTTGATTACTGCCTCTTACACTTAACGTTCCTAAGTTTGTAGAGGTATTATTACTTTCACTTTGTACTTTTAGAACGCTAGAAGCGTTATTGTTTATTTCATTTAGATCAGCAGATGCAAATTGAGCAACAAGATGATTTTGTGTACTAACTATTTCATTGGCAGCCCCATAGGTAACGGCTGGTGATAGGTACTGCGTTTCGTCAATCGCCAGGACCAGCGGCGGCTTCTTCTCCCGGTATAATAATACCCGCTCCTGGATGGCACGGAACATACCGGTCTTATTTTTTTATAATGTTGCTTACGTTTATACAAAAGCTACATTGGTTTAACCCGATCATCTATTTTTACACAAAGAAGTTTTGTGAGTTTTGCGAATGTACCTGCGATCGAAACATGTCTGCTGTAATTAATAAAGAACAACGCGCTGTATATGTGCATCTGATTGTCAAACTAGCTCGCGATATTCCAGCCAGTACAATATCTGTTAATGCTTTTTCAGATAAAAATTACAAGTTAATAAAAGGGACCGTGATCTGAAAATGCTGGTGAACCACAGCTATGATTCCTTAAACTGCTTCAGTCTAATCCTCGTGGGAGAACTCTATATAAATCACATCTTAGATAAGCAGGTACACGAGGCCCTGCGTCAGAGGATTACGGTTTACGATAATTATGAAGGTTTGCATGTATCCCCGGATTACAGATAGAAGATTGGGCGTAATAAATTATATGAGAAAGAAGTTCTTATATGGGGCTTCTTATTTTGTGAATTAATGAGGAGAAACCCCCATGTTTTTTTGCCTTTTCCGCGATACGGAAGAAATTTACCCAGAGACTATTCAAATGATACCTATATTTCTAATATCTACCCCTATCATTTCTGTGATAGTGATATGAAAACGAGCAGAGAAAGGATATAAAATGAATATTAAGGATTTCAAAAAAGGCCAGAATGCTTATGTATTCACGGGCCGAAGGCTGCTTTTTAAGGAGGAAAATGTCCTGAATTATTATTTTGAGAAAATGGATAAATGGACTTGACTCCATAGAAACTGTTCTAAGCTTTACCGGTTAGAACCGCAGAAATTCCAGCAAATACGGTAAATCATAGAGGCGGCACATGCGGAGGACTATTCTAAGAGGAGGTATGTGAAGTGTTAAAAATGACGGTGTATAACTCCTGGAAAACGCAGGAGAAACAAAGAAAGATGTGGCACGTTGTCCCCATAAATTCATCTGACAGGTACGATTGTGGATGCTTCAAGATGTATAGAACCCAGCAGAAAAAGATATTCACCTTATTTGCTGAGTTCCTAAATGCAGCCACAAAAGATATCATTTCTTGATTTTCACTTTGCCGATGTGATTTATGTTACCTCTGAACAGTAACATTTATCGTTACAAATTGGAAACAGCTTCCAAGACCTTATTGCGTTTTTACATAGAATACTATATAATAATTAGCAAAAGAAACTATTGTGAACAAGGATGATCTGACCATTTTTACGCTCCTGCGAAATTATACCGCGACTATATATGCGAACAAATAATACGAAAGCATAAAACTTTATGAAAATTCACAGCCAGAAAAGCCGATATTCAGTTCAGCTACATTTCTTGCTTACCATGCAAAAAACGAGGCCGTCCCGGACGGCCTTACTTGATGGTTGCACTGAGTTACTACATAAGAGAGTGGAGAGTTCCAATGCTGAAAAACACGAAAATGCAAACAAGGCTGTTGATTTCCAATGCTTTGATTATTGCTATCTCAATGGCGGCAAGTATTGCTGCTCTTATCATGTTGAGGAGCACAGGTGCGAATACCGCCCGGCGTACCCAGCAGGCGGCACGGGCGGATTTACTGCTGGCGATCACGTCAAAGGATGATGTCTTGGAGGGCGAGACGGTAGAAAGTTCCAAACGCAATCTCGCAGCGATGAGAGAGAAGTTACCTATCATACGCAGCACATTTAAAGGGGATACCGGCCTGGTCGACCGGATTGAAGCGATATTTGATGAAGCGATTGACTACCGTGATCAGATGTTTCAAGCTGAAAAGTCATAGTTTTTATTAAAAGTACCTGGAATACTTAGGAAAACACGAAATCGGACACTTTTATACTAAGGGGGAACGCTCATGATGGATGTATATGATAATTTTATAAAAGAATCTGAGCGTATCATGCAGAACACCTTCCAACCCGGGCGTTACTATGTACTATATATAAATATTGCGGATATTTGTATCCTGAGCCGCAATTACGGCGGTGAAGCCGCTGATGTAATTCTGCATGAGATGGAAGAACTGTGTCTTAAGGAGCCGGACATTCTTCTATGTAGCCGAATATCGGAGAAGCTGATTCTTTGCCTGTGTTATTTGGTTGAGGAAGGGCCGCTGGAAGATTTTTTAAAACACTGTGACGATGAGCTCCAGGCATTTCTGGTCAAACAGAGGGAGAAATACCTGAATTGCGGTTTGAAAGCAGTCTGCGGCATCGGTAGGATAGAAAACAGCCATCTGCTTAAATCCGGCGATGCGGCCGATGCAGCTGATGCAGACGGTGCATCTGATGAGTCACAACGAGGGCCCGAAAAACAGTCTACTTATCTGCAGATGGAAGAGCAGTCATTAAACCGTATGCTTCCTCACGGTGACCTGCTGGCGCATACCAGGTTTTATTTATTCATGATTGTGCTGTGCGCCGTTTTTCTCGGAGTCTGCATTACAGGCGTGCTGACAATCAGCCGCAGGCAGACGCAGAAAGAATTCACGGCTATGGTGCTGGAAACGCTCAATGCTTATACGGATGGGCAGCGGGAGAATACGCTGAAGGAGATTGACGGCGTTACCAGCACGCTTCAGTCGCTTGCCATTCTGATTCGAAAAAATAATAAACGGGACTTTATCAACGCCTATCTTCAGACTCTGAATGAGGACAGTCCGGAAGTAGAATATATGTATTCCACGTTAGAGGAGTATTGGAAATTACATCAGGAGGGCCGCAGACTGGAGCATGATACCGCCATCATCGGGCGCATGGAGCAGGGCGAAATTGTGGTTACGGATATTACATACTCCGAGCGCCTGGGTAATATTTATTGCATCGAGATTGGGGTGCCTGTCGTAAAGGACGGCGAATTGATTGGGATAGTACGCGGGATTATCAACGCCGCTACTCTGGTTAAGACAGAACTCTATGATCCGGCCCAGGGAGAGCTTGCCGCTGTTTTCCTGACAGATGACGTCAGCACGATTCTCCCAACCCAGACAGCGGACGGAGTAGGCGTCGGGCAGCGCCTGCTGGACCGGCTGGAAAACTATGGGATTGATGGAGAGACCCTGGAAACTCTGGAAGCGGCTTTCCGGTCGGACGAATCCAGGGCGGAAAGTGTCCGCGTCGGCGCCTTTGACGGTTATCCGTACTACCTTTCGGTGACAGGGCTTAAATATAATGGTTGGCATCTGGTAGTATGTCTGAAGGCGGACCGGGCGCTGGAGCATTACCAGTATATCATTCACGGAACCGCGTACAGCATTGCAGGTCTGCTGACTGCTGTCCTTGCGGCATCTGCCGTACTGCTTATTTTGGGAAGGAAAATGCAGCAGAGGTTTTCCATGGATGAGCGGCGGTATCTGCTGCTGGAGCGCTTTTCCGATACGGTTTTATTTGATTATGACTGCTGTCATGATACCATCCGGTTTACGTCCAATGTCACGAAGTTCCTGCGGGTGCATGAACTGGTTCAGGCGGATTTCCTGAAGCATTTAAATCAGGTCTATATTCATGAGGCGGATCAGGATTTGGTCAGACAGATGCTGAAAGGCCGTCTGGACGGAGACCCAGGGGCAAATGACCTGGGGATAAGTGCCCCTGTGGGAAGTCCCTCGGAAGGAAGTCCCCCGGGAGAAATTAAGGTGCGGCTCATGCGGCCGGAGGCGGATGAATATTTTTGGTGTCTGGCGCAATACCAGTATCTATATGAAAAAGGAACACTGGTCTCCATTATCGGTAAGATTACCGATATTGACGAACAGATGAAGCATGAGGACCTGCTTTTAAAAATATCGGAGACGGACGGATTAACGGGGCTGCTCAACAAGGCTGCGGCTGAGAACGTGGTATGCAGCCGCCTTGAGAAGGTGCAGAAGGCAATGCTGTTTATCATGGATGTGGATGATTTTAAGGAGATCAATGATCAATATGGACATGATGCCGGTGACCGGGCACTGCAGTTTTTAGGAAAATGTATGCGGCTCGCTTTTTCGGAACAGGATATTTTGGGCAGAATCGGCGGGGATGAAATGCTCGTTTTTTCCGAGAATATCGGCAGCCGGGAGGAGGCTGTAAAAATATCCGCACAACTGAACCGGTATCTGGCTGATGGAGGAAAAGATGGCATTCCCGGGTTTCACGTTAGTTTCGGCGCGGCGCAGTATCCGGAAGACGGGAGCTGTTTCCAGGAGCTGTTTCACGCGGCCGATCAGTCCATGTATACCCAAAAGAAGAGGGCGAAGAGCAGACAAGATACGGATACGTCAGTAAAATCAGGGGGAGCTATATGAAGAAGGAGGGGAAGGTAACGGCAGAGCAGGGGCAGGAGGAGATAAAAAAGGCATCCATGTGTCTGGTTGTTTCGGGCAGTCTGCTGCTGATTATAGTGATTTGCTTGACTGCCGTTCTCTTTTACCGCTCTCTGGAACATGAAATATATATGGAACGCACCACATATTTGAAGGAAATTTCCGAATAGCGGTGACTACGACGGATACCATTTCAGACGCACAGTGGGATGTCTTTCCGATGCGGCAGCGCAGATGCAGATGATGATTGACTGCGGTTTCCTGGATGCCGAAGATACCAGGCGCACGAGGGAGGAATGCTGCGACCATTTCTTTAACAGGGGAGCGGCTATGTATCTGAACGGAGGGACGATCCCGCGGTTTACACAGAATGAGGACGGTACAGGCGACCGGTACGGCATCATGCCGTTTTTAGGGCTTAACGATGCCAACAATGTGCTGATTACGAAACCGCTGGTCTATTTTAGTTTATCCAAATCCCTGTCGGAGCCGGGCAACGAGCAGAAGCTGAAGGATGCCCTGAAGTTCATGGAGCCGTTAAAGAGACGGAACTGACGGTTATGGATGTGATAGGAGATTATCTAAGGGCCATTTTACATTGCTCCGTCTGCTCTACCGCCAGTCCATTGCCGCCGTATGGTCAAGGGCAGAGGTACGGGCGAAACGTGTTTTTCTATCCAACCGGTATTATGGTAAAAAAGTAATTGCAGCCAATATGACAAACATATTATAGGCTGAAGCATAACAGCAGACTGCTTTTCAGTACAACTTCCTTAAAGAAGCTGAAAATTTTCACTGTTGTATATCGGGTTCTATAAAATGGCGTGTTTAAATTATACTAGAAGAGGAAGGGGAAAGAAACATGGTATATTCATGGATTCCAGCGCTGGTGATTGGATTAACCCTGCTGGAAGGGATCATAGAATCTCATACGTGGGCAGTACTTCAATCACCTACCAGAAAGATGACGACGTTAAATGTTGGAATTACCCTTCTGGTTATCCTGCTGAATCTTGCATGGCTCTATTTCATGCTGCCGGTAACACTGTACTACATCCTGTTTTATCTGATCCGCATACTTCATTGTTCTGTTAAGAAAGAACGTCTGTCGAAGAACCTTTTTTTTATCAATCTTGGATATATCAATTATCTGGTCCTGCATCTCACAATTATAGGTGCAATGGCTCTCGTTCAGCGAACATCAATGCCTGCACTGCTGGAAAATCCTTTCTGGCGGGCTGTCAGTTTGATGGCATGTTCCAGTGCCAATATCATAGAAACTGCCTCAGTGTGGAAAGGAAAAGCCTACTCCTTTTCTTTAAACGAAGAAGCGGAGAGTGCGGAAGCGCGGCTTTTAATGGCTTTCTTAAAGTTCTCTACGGTCTACCTGTTATTGGACAGTCTCCTGTGCTTCAGTGATTCGGAACCTGTGTTTACGGCCCTTTTCCTGATTGGCAGCTGCACGATACTGATCTCGGTTCTGATTCTATATCTTTGGTACATCGGGAAACTTTTGCAGAACAGCCGCCTGAGAGATGAAAACGTTCAATTAGAGGCGGAGCTGGCCTTCCATGCGCAGCAAACCGGGACGTTGCGGCAGATAACGGACTGGGATACCATGACTGGAGCCTATTCCAGGCGGTATGGCATCAGACAGTTGGAACAATTTTTAAAGTCCAGTCAGGAGATTTCGATTTCCTTTCTCGATTTGGATCACTTAAAAATCGTCAATGACCGGGATGGGCATGAGGCAGGAGACCAGTACCTGATTGGCTTCGTAGAAACACTGATGAGCCAGTTAGGAGGAAGCGGCATCGTTTCCCGCATAGGTGGTGACGAATTCATGGTACTGCTGCCTGGATACCGCTATACGGCCGCGAAGCAGTGTATGGGACAGATCCGTTCTGCCATGGAGGACGGAGAACAACCCTTTTTCTTTTCCTTCGGAATATCCAGTTGTCCGGCAAGTGGACAGTGCAGCATAGAGAAAATGATACGTGAGGCGGACTTGAGCATGTATCAGGACAAACGCCGAAGGCGCTGAGGAAAGGGGAGTGGCGACATTGTCTAATAATATTATTCTGATCATTTCAATAATGACGCCAATTACATATTACTATTTTAACTGGTGTTATTTTACTTTGGTAAGGACACTCCGCGGGCTGGGAAATCAACGTCCCGGCTGGATTATGGTTACGGCCACACTCAATTATCTGCTGTTCGTTATGTGCAGTCTTGCCGAACTGAACTTGATTTGGAACTGGACTGCTTTCTTTTTGTTTTTGATGACAGAGACATTTTTCTACTGCCGAGGTGGAAGGAAGGAGGCGGCTTTTTTTGCTTTTATTGGCATCCTTTGCGGCCTGACAGTCAATATTTTCTGCCGCTGTGTTATCGCAATCATCATTTCACAGCCGCTGGCAAATTTTGATAATCATGTTGTTTCTAATACGGAAAACCTAAAAGCGATACCGGTCAGCCTGGGGTTTTTACTGGGAGGTGTTGTCTTCCGGATTCTGGTTAGACCGATGCCGGGAAGAAGAATTCGCACCTTACTGGGACATTCGGAACATCTTTCGTTTGTACTTAAGGTCATGACCGGAATGTTTTTATATCTTTTTTTGAATCTGCTGATCTATCAAACAAGAGAGAATGGACTTCTGCTTAAACTATGGGGAATCAAATCCTGCGTATTTGTAACCGCAGGCACTTATCTGGGGATACGTTTCGCCCAGCAAATGTGTGATTTATCCGATTTCAGGAACCGAAACCATTTAGTCCGGCAGGAACTGCTTTTAAAGTCCCAGGAAGAAGAAAAACTTCGGGCCGAAGCCTATCAGGATACGCTGACAGGCTGTTATACCCGCCTGTACGCTGAGGAAGAGCTGGCGCGGCTGTTAAAAGAGGGTATACCGTTTTCCATCTGCTTCGCGGATCTGGATGGCTTAAAGCAGGTCAATGACCGATACGGTCATGAGGCAGGGGACCAATACCTCGTTGCTGTGGCCGCGACACTGTCCGGCATCTGCGGAGAACTGGAAATCCTTACCCGGTATGGAGGAGATGAATTTCTTGCTTTATTTCCGATGCAGTCCACGGCGGTCATATCGAACCGGATGCAGGAGGCTGACCGGAAGCTGCAGAGAAACGGGGAATCAGAACTGTTTTCCTTCCCCATGTCGCTGAGTTTTGGGGTTGCCAACAGCAGTGAGAGTACGGATATGAAGGAATTGCTCCGAATTGCTGATAAGAGAATGTATGCCAGAAAGAACCACAAATCAGAAGACTTGATGGAACAAAATTAAAGGACAGGGCCAAGGTTGCTTTGATTAGTATCATATGCTACCATGTCACCTTACAGAAGCGATATACTGAAGGAAGTGAGGCTCGACAGCAGGCATATATAGCAGGCCTTGGGATGAGCATTCCTGTCTGTGATATGTCTGCAGGACAGGAATTTTAGGTTCATCACCCGGCTAAATGTACAGTTTTGGGTGAAATCCTAATTTACCTGATATTTGCTATAGCAAATGGAAGCCATTTATATTTAAATGGAAGAAAAGTGAATATTTAATAGAATTTTCCTCTATGAACTGATAGAATAAATATCAAGGAGGGGAAGCGTCTTGGAATATGAGCATCAGTTATCAAATCTAATCTACGATTATCTTCTTAACAGGTTTCGGTTCGGATACTATCAATATGGTGACAATCTGCCTACGGTGGAAGTTTTCTGCAGCCAGTTTAACGTGTCTGTGCATCCGATATGGGCTGCATTGCGGCGTCTGCGTACGGACGGTTATATAGACATGAAAAACGGTCGGATAACAAAAGTAATATATAAACAGACGGAGCAGGATTGCAGGGAGGTAGTCATTGATTACTTCTCGCGAAGGTGGAGGGCTTATCTTGACATCTACCAGACCACTGAGTGGTTTTATGTGCCTTTTATGATTGAAGGATTTAGCCGTATGAATGAGAAGGATCTTTCTTATATCACACAGCTGGCAGAACGTGCAGATGCAGATGACATGATTCTGTTTTATAGTTTTGCAATGCAGAAAGTCCGAAATCCGCTGCTTATGAATCTTTTTTGGGAAACATCCCTGTTTTTGGGATATCCTTTTGCAAAGTCAGGATTTCGTCCATATGACTATGATGCAGGGCTTGGCCGGCAGCAGTTAAGGAGTCTTGTTCATCTCATAAAAGAAGGCTCCTGGGATGACGTTCGGGATACACTGATTCAACATCAGAGAAGCGTTAAGGACGGGCTGATTGTGAACATGGAACCTCAAATAAGAAGGATACCGGTCCATGAACAGATTCCGTTTATCTGGCGGGTCTATAACAGCCATCCGCAGGTGTGCTATGACCTGGCCTCTCATCTGCTTCATGAAATGTATATGGGGGAGTACCGCAAAAAGGAGTTCCTGCCATCTTACAATAAGATGGCGAAGCGGTTCGGGGCTTCGGTCAGCACAGTGCGCCGGACGGTCAGTATGTTGAACCGGATTGGAGCTGCAGAGTCCATCAACGGAAAAGGTACCCGTATTTTATCTACCGGCGAATGCTGCAGTCCTGATTTCACAAGCCCTGTCATACGCCGTAACCTATCCTTTCTTGTACAGTCCCTGGAACTGCTGATGTATACCTGTGAGAAGGTATCATATCACTTTTTTCAACATCTTCTTCCGGAAGAGAGGGAAGAACTGATTAACCGGTTTGAGGAGAACCGGAGTTGCGGGAGGGGCAGGCTGTCAATCCATACATATCTGTATTATATTTCCAGATACAGCCGTATACAGGCAGTAAGGCAAATCTACGGAACGGTTTACGGCCAGTTCCTCTGGGGATATCCCCTGAGGATATCCAGCGGGGCAGAATCAGATATGGTTCAGAGAGGCGTCGACTTCACAGCTTCAATGATACGACATATGAAAGAAAATGAAGTAGAGCAATGTGTGGAAGCCGTTAAAATGTATATTCAGGAGGAGCAGCCTTACGGAATTAATTATTTGAAACAGCATGGAATTGCGGAGGAAGAACTGAGGAGTTCTTCTCCTATCCGGCTGATGATTTTAGATGAATGAAAACAAAAACCAAATATACAAAAGGATCTGTTTCTAATCAAAACGTCCCCCGGTCTGGATATAACCCGACCGGGGGATATTTTTGTTAAACTGGAAATACGCCGTATGTCAGTGATAAATTGGATTAAATGCCCCTGCATTATTGCGCTTTAAGATGTTACGCAGTATAATTACTGAAAGAAACTATTATGAACAAGGATATGCAGGGAAGTCAAAGGAGAAATTCATATGAAAAAAAATATTTCTTCCCCCTATTAGCGGTAATGGCGTTTATCACTGGACTTACAGTCCCTATTTTCGCCATGACAGCCAATTCTGGTACATACATAGTTTTACCTGCTTATGATTTGTACTATTATTTTCAGGGTAAGACAGCTCCATTTAAAATGATTGCAGATAATGTAAATCAAAAGAAGTATTATGAATATTAAGGAGAACGATATGAGACGTTTGATAAGCAGGTCCGCAGTACCAATGCTGATTGTGTCGCTTCTTGTAGGTGTGATTTATTTTCTCTCCTCGCGGATTGAGGTGCAGATGGAACAGTCGGCAACGGAAAATGTGCGGGAGATTGTTCAGGTAATCGAATCCAGCATTGCTGAGATCAGAAGAAATGATGTAACCGCAGCCCAGCGCCTTACGAATTTTTTTTCATCGGAAAAGGACACTGTTAGTCTTTTAATGCGTATGCAGGAAAACAGCCCGTTTGCGAGGATTTCTTTTATCCCGGTTAATTCTGACACAGGCGTTAATAACTGGGGAAAGACATTTTCCTTGACTTCTCTCCCGGATTGGGAAGAGGTACCGGTTAAGGAAAGTGCCGTTACAGACGTTTACATGAGCGACTTAGGTGCATGGACCTATACGATCAAATATTCCATGCAGATGGCTATTGATGAGTTTGAGCGCGCCCATCCGGAGATTCGGATATCATATAAATCCTACACCCCTATGAACGCGCAGGAGAAAAGCTACGACGATGCCGTGTGTGACCGTGTCAGAAACAACATGGGGGATGACCTCTATATCATGAATCCGGATGTAGCATATGAAATGTACCGGGAAGGGTATCTGGCTGACCTCTCGGATTTATCAGCCGTGCCGTATCTGACAAACGAGGCCCTGAGCCAGTGTACCATCGATGGAAACGTTATTTCTGTGCCTATGACCATGATCTGTTATGGCCTGTTTGTTAACCAGGATCTTTTGGATAAATACGGATTGGAACTGCCAAAGACAAAACAGGATTTCCTGCACTGTTGTGAGGTCCTGAAGAAAAACGGAATCATGCCCATGGCGGCAAACCGCTGGTAGATGGAAACGTTCGTGCTCACACAGGGCCTTGCTTCCCTTTATATTGAGGACGGACGTGAGGAAAAGATTGCCGCACTCAACAGCGGGGAAACACCCATCAGCCAGTATATGCGGCCGGGATTTGAGTTCCTGCAGGAGATGATGGACATGGGATATTTTGATGTGGATTTTGCAAAAAACGCTGAGGCGGGAGATGAGAAGGAGCAGTTTTTAAATCAGGAGGCAGCGTTCGTTGTCCACTATGATACGGCTATCCAGGATCAGGTCTACGGGACACACGAATTCAGGATGGCCTTTATCGGCTTTCCTACAGATGAATACGGGCAGGTCAATCTGTTTAACGCCGCACAGCGGATCTGCATAAGCAATAAAACAACGAATCTTGAGATGGCGAAAGAATTTGCGGATCAGATGGTATCCCAAAAGGTCACAGCTGATTTATTAAAAAACAGCGGTGGTTTTTCACCCAGAAAGGATGCGGTCTTTGAGCGCCCTGAAATCCTTGCCACAGCCTATGAAAATGTGGACGCAGGCAGAACCATGCCCGGCTCTAATCCGGAAATTGATTTAGAACAGTGGGGAACTACCTGTGTCATGGTACAGGAACTGTATAAAGGCCGGAGTGTAGACGAAATAATGGCGGAATTTGACGCACGTCAGATGGAGCTTGCTTATACTGGTCAGCAGAATCAATGACCTGCTCGGCATGAACGCGGCTGGCATCTCCGTGAGGGCAGTGCTTACAGGCAGGTGGGAACTACATCGGCCAATGCCCAAAAGAGCAACGGAATATAAATGTAATAATCAGCCAGCCTGTTAAAAACCAAGCTTTCAGTTATAGAATAAGGGGGTAAAATAAATGAGCAGAGACAAACTGTCAAACTGTAAAAAATGCTATCAGGCCACCATATTATCTGATAAATCCTATGCATTGATTAATATGAATATCAAAAAATTTCGATATATGAATTATGCGTATGGAAAAAAAGAGGCTGACAAGATTTTGCAGGTCATAAAGAAAACGATACAAAATTTTTTGGCTGATGATGAAATCATTGTTCGAGGGGAGGCCGATAACTTCTTTTTACTGGTTTCTTACATATCTAAAAAGGATTTTGAAAAAAAATGGCTTATTGAATTGGTAGATTTAATTTTCGACATTGATAATCACTACATTCATCATAATATCTATACCTCCTTTGGTATCTACTTTATCGATTCCAAGGAGGTAAAATTCGAAGATGCCTTAGAAAAAGCTCAATTCTGCCGATTAATGAGTAACAGCCTGGATCGCAGGGTATTTAGCTATGAAATATACGAACAGTCAACCTATGACGAATATATGCATACTTGCTATTTGGAAGAATATACGGCAAAGGCCAACGAACGGGGAGCGTATCGGGTATACATACAGCCCAAAATAGATCTTAAAACAAGAAAAATCATAGGCGGTGAAGCCTTATTAAGATTGCTGGATCATGAAAAGCTGCTTCCAGCATCAGAGTTTATACCTATGTTGAATAAAAATGGCTACGTCCGCATTATGGATTACTACGTATTTAAAAGTGTTGTAGCCGCCTTAAAAGAACGAATAAATCAGGGGAAGAAAAATGTCAGGGTCAGTGTAAACATATCCAATTCATTTTTTAAACAAGATGACTATGTAAGAGAATATTCTAAAGTTATAAAGGAATATGATATGGATACACGTTATCTGGAAGTCGAATTTATGGAAAATATAAATGTTCATAAAGGAGCATTAAAAGAAAACATTCGTGCTTTTCATGACATGGGGATTTGCTGCTCTTTAGATGATTTTGGCAATGGCTTCTCTAACTTCGAAGTATTAAAAGAATGTGATTTAGATGTTATAAAAATTGATCGCTGCTTTTTTATTGAGGAAATGAATGATTTAAATAAGGAAATCCTTAGAACAATTATTCACTTGATAAAAACTATAGGAATGAAAGTAATTGCAGAAGGCGTGGAAAGAAAAGAAGACGTTGATTTTCTTACTTCCATTGGCTGTGATGCTGTTCAAGGCTTTTATTTCTATAAGCCACTGCCTATGGAAGAATTCTTCGCATTAATAGATGATTCAGATACCTTGTAAACTGCAATATAAAGAAAAAACAATGGCACTTTCTCTTTTCTTGACAGAATATAACCAAAGTGTCTCCTAGTACCATCAGCACTACCGTTTGCCGTCTGACGAACAGTTGAATTACTTTGATTATCGAATAGAATAGCAACCCCATAGCCACCATACCGATATGTGAGAATACCTATCCTGGTAATGCGCTAAGATTTTCCAATCTCTTTTAATGTAATATCGCCTTTCTGATGTTCATAATAATTATTATATTCTTTAAAGCGACATCCAGTATTGCAACTGAATCGGTAGTTCGGAACACAGGGAGTCGAGGATTTTGTCCGCTTCCTGACTCGCCGGATCTTGTGACCATTTAACTACAGCCGTTCAATCGAATAATTCTTACAGTTCTGCTTAAATGACAGGTTGAATATTTGTGTCCTTATAATTGTTTTGGTGTTATATTCTATTAATATAACAATATAATACAAGCTTCCTTTAAAGCATTTATTTTACTGTCTTTTTGTTATCTTATAGATATATTCATCTGGTCAAGATAAGCGGTTGCTTCATCTAAAAGAATAAAATTAGACGATATTTAGTTATTATTGCTACTATTGATTGGGTTAACATTGGCATGGCAGGACGAGTTTTAGAAATTGACAGTGTATTCCGCATTAATGTAAATTATAGCGGATTGCTTTATACTGTCATTGGATTATGGCTGGCAACTGCCTTGGCCTATCTGCTAGATTATAAGACTCGTGACACCTGTCATGTGGCCGATGCTAACACTTGGTGTATTGGGCTGTTCAGATAATGGTCAAGTAAAAAATGTTGGAAATAGAAGATAAAGTTTTCTTTTATCTATCGGTAATCTTCAATTCTGGATATTCAAAACCTTAAAGGGATGGTTCTGTTACCAAGCGCTTATTGCTCTGACATCTATTTGCATTTTAAACGCCTTTTTAATATACTTTTTATAAGAACTGTTTACACAAAATTGTACAATCAATCTTTTGGGGGATATCCTCTGCAAAGTAAAATGGAGAGTCAGGAATTGATAAATATTGGTTATCTTAAACAAGCCGGGAGTGGCCATATGCAGCTGCAATGACGGCCTGCGCCCTGTGATATTCAAAGTGGAGGCGACCGAAGAGGAGTCGGAGGTTTACATTTCAGGGGGAAAGGGTGTATGATAAAACAAGAATGATATGGGGCGGAAGGATGCCGGAAGGGGTGTGCGATGGCGTACAGGGTGTTGGTAGCAGATGATGAATACATAATCAGGAGGGGAATTATCCGTTTCCTCCGCAAGTATGAAGAAATGGAAATCGTGGCGGAGGCAGAGGATGGGGAGGTAGCCAGGGAATTCATTGAAAATCAGGAGATAGACGTGGCTTTCGTGGACATCAATATGCCCTTCTTAAACGGCCTGGGATTTATCCGGCAGCTGAAGGAGATAAGCCCGAAGACGGTGGTAGTCATCATAACCGGGTATGACGATTTTGAGTATGCGCGGGAGGGAATCCGGCTGGGCGTGTTTGAATACCTCTTAAAGCCTGTGATGGAACAGCCCTTTGACGAGATGATCCAGAAGGTCTTAGGCAAGCTTCGGGAGGATAAGGCTGCCAAGGACTATCTGGAATGGGCCAGACAGACGCTGAAACAGAATATGGACATGCTGACTGCGGATTTCCTGGAAAAATGGCTGGACGGCCACTATTCCGCCGAGGAGGCCGAGGAACGCATCCGGTATCTGGGACTGGAATTTCCCGAGGAGTTTCTTCTGGTCTATGTGCATCTGCAGTACCGGGATATGGCGCAGATCGACGGGCAGTGGGACGATGACCTGCTCTATTACGCCGCGCGCAATATCTGCAATGAGATCTACAATGAACTGCAGGGGATCACGACGCTCAGGAACGATTCAGGCGACCTGATAGCCATTACGGCTGACTGCGCGGATTCGGAGGAGAAAAAACGGAAGTTTTCGCAGGTACTGGAGGAAATTCTGCCGGTCAGGGCATTGATCATGCAGAGGAAGGGATACGGGCATGAGACATTTCCGGAGGTGTGCAGGGCGCTGTCGGAGGAGATCGGCCAGCTGAAGGGATGCTCGTCGGCCGTGCAGAGCGTGAAGGATGTGATTGAGAAGCATTATATGGAAGCGGAATTCTCCCTTCAGGACGCGGCGGAGGAGATGCATCTGTCGCCCCAGCATCTAAGCAGGATGTTTCACAAGGAGATGGGAATCACCTTTATTGACTATCTGACCCGGGTGCGGATACGAAAGGCCATCGGTCTGCTCTATCAGGACGATTTAAAGATGTACGAGATCGCAGAGAATGTGGGCTATGCGACGCAGCATTATTTCAGTAATGTGTTCAAGAAAAACATGGGAGTCAGCCCGGCAGAGTACCGGAAATCCATAAAAAACACGAATTTATAATATTTTAATTTCAATATGTGATATTTTAGCACGTGTCAGGAGAGGTCTCCGGATGCGTGCTAATTTTTTGTATGTTCCTCCCTTTTTATTGTAAATACTTTTTTGCGCAGTTTTACTACAATAGATACATAACAAAGGGAAAGAAAACCCGGGAAAATGAAGGAGGAAATGGTAATGAGAAAGAAAACATGGAGTCTGGTTTTATGTGCGGCAATGGCGGCGTCAATGATGGCAGGGTGCGGAGCAAAGCAGGAGACGGCGGCCACAACGGCAGCCACGACAGCGGCTCCGGCAGCGGATACGGCAGCGGCAGCGACCACAGCTCCGGCGGCTGAAGCAGCGAAACCGGAGAGTAAGGGCAATGATAAACTGGTAGTCGGTTTTGCACAGATCGGACAGGAATCCGGCTGGAGAGACGCGGAGACGGCTTCCATTCAGTTTTATGCAGGACAGAATTTAGATACGATTGATTTAAAGTTTGCAGACGCGCAGCAGAAGCAGGAGAACCAGATCAAGGCCATCAAGTCCTTTATCGATATGGGCGTAGACGTAATCGGCCTGGCGCCGGTGGTTGAGACCGGATGGGACGCGGTATTTACGGAGGCAAAGGACGCGGGAATCCCCATCGTGCTGGTAGACAGAAAAGCGGACGTGGACGAGAGCTTATATGAGACCTTTATCGGTTCCGACTTCATCGAGGAAGGCAAAAACGCAGCGATTGAGATGTCCAATTTACTGGGCGGCGAAGGCAAGATTGTGGAGCTGGAAGGAACCGTCGGCGCATCTGCGGCCAATGACAGAAAGAAAGGCTTTGACGACGAGATCGCCGCAAACCACACGGGCATCGAGATTCTGGAATCCCAGACCGGCGACTTTACAAGAGCCAAGGGCAAGGAAGTTATGGAATCCTTCTTAAAGACATACGGCGATCAGATCAAGGGCGTCTATGCACACAACGATGATATGATGTTAGGCGCCATCGAGGCCATCAAGGAAGCCGGATTTAAGCCGGGTGTCGACATCAAAACCGTGTCTGTGGACGGCGTAAAGGGATTATTCGAAGCGATGGCGGCCGGTGAGGCGAATGTGACGGTTGAATGCAATCCTCTTCTGGGCGAGCAGTTCTTTACCACCTGCATGAAGTTAAAGAACGGAGAGCCTGTTGAGAAATGGGTAAAATCCGATGAAGGCATCTATCGCCAGGATACGGCGGCAGCAGATCTGCCAAACCGTAAGTATTAATCGATACCATTTGAGTACGGGGACGCAGCGGAACACTGTTGCGTCCTTTTATCATGAAGGGGAAGAAAGAAGGAGGAAGCATGGAAGAGAAGAAAGAGCTTCTAACAATGAACCATATATCAAAGCATTTCTCTGCAGCCGTGATTGCCCTGGATGATGTAGAATTCCGGTTGAACCGTGGAGAGATCCACGCGCTTTTAGGGGAGAACGGCGCCGGCAAATCCACTCTGATCAAGGTTTTGACCGGGGTCGAGGAGCGGACTGCCGGGACGGTGTTATTAGAGGGTAATGAGATTTATCCCAAAAGTCCCCAGGAGGCGCAGCAGGCCGGGATCAGCACCGTATATCAGGAGGTTAATCTCTGCCCCAACTTATCGGTGGCGGAGAATATCTATATCGGCAGGGAACCGGTAAAGGGAGGGCGGATCGACTGGAAAACCATCAACGCCAATGCAGCCGCCCTCTTAAAGAAATTTGATTTGGATATCAGCGTCACAAGGACGCTGGACAGCTATTCTGTGGCAATTCAGCAGATGATCGCCATAGCCAGGGCGTGCGACATATCCGCCAGGGTGCTGATCCTGGACGAACCGACCTCCAGTTTATCGACCGCTGAGGTGGAAAAGCTGTTTGAGATCATGAAGAAGCTGAAAAGCCAGGGGATGGGGATTGTCTTTGTCACACATTTCCTGGATCAGGTCTATGAGGTCTGTGACAGGATTACGGTGCTCCGGAACGGAAAGTACGTGGGAACCTATGAAACGGAGCATCTGCCGCGGGTGGAACTGGTCGGAAAGATGCTGGGCAAGGATTACGACAAGCTCAATGCAGTGACGGCTTCGGATGACGGGAGCCGGGAGGATGGGGAGATCCTCGTGGAAATGGATCATGTCTCCGGCCTTGGCACGATCGAGGACTTTGACCTGACCCTCCGGCGGGGCGAGGTGCTGGGGCTGTCGGGGCTGCTGGGCTCCGGCCGCTCGGAAACGGCCAGGCTGATCTTCGGCGTGGACCAGGTGGAAAAGGGCCAGCTGAAGATGAAGGGCAAAAAAGCCGCTCTGAAGACTCCTCTGGACGCCATCCGGGAAGGGGTCGCCTTCTGCCCGGAGAACCGGAAGACGGAGGGGATCATCGGCGATCTGTCCATCCGCGACAACATCATTCTGGCGCTTCAGGCAAAGAAAGGGATGTTTGCCGCCATTACCAGGCAGGAGGCGGAGCGCATTGCGGATGAATACATTGAAAAGCTGGAGATCAAGACGCCGTCCAGGGATCAGCTGATTAAGAATTTAAGCGGAGGCAACCAGCAGAAGGTGATTCTCGCCCGATGGCTGGCCACCGACCCGGATTTACTCATGCTGGATGAGCCGACCAGAGGAATCGACATTGGAACAAAGGCGGAGATCCAGAAGATCGTCGTGGATTTAGCGCGGAAGGGCATGTCGGTCCTCTTCATTTCGTCGGAGATCGACGAGATGCTCCGCTGCTGCAAACGGATGGTAGTGCTGCGTAATTTGAAGAAGGTTACGGAGTTAAAGGGGCAGGAGATTTCGGAGGGCGAGATCATGCGCTATATAGCGGGAGGTGAAGCAAATGAAAAAGTGGAGTAAGCTGACGAAATACCAGGCGTTCTGGCCATTTGTCATTCTGCTTGCCATCATTGTGTTTAACGGGATTATCACAGGAGGCAGCTTTTTCCAGATGAAGATCGTGGATGGCCATCTCTACGGGCGGGTGATCGATATCATCCGGAACGGAAGCAAGCTGATGATTCTGGCGGCAGGGATGACCATGGTGCTGGCCACGGGTGGAACCGATATCTCTGTAGGCTCTGTGATGGCCATCAGCGGAGCGGTTGCATGCAGTATTATCAGCGGCAGCCTCTTCCCGGCGGTTGGAGGCAGTGTGGCTGTAGCCATCTGCGCGGCGGTGGCGGCCGGGGTGCTCTGCGGGCTGTGGAACGGCTTCCTTGTGGCTAAAATCAAGATACAGCCCATTGTAGCTACCATGATCCTGATGGTGGCGGGGCGGGGGATCGCCCAGCTGATAACGTCGGGCAAGATCATTACGGTCAATTCGGGCGCTTATTATTTCATTAACGGCGGCTATATTCTGGGACTTCCGTTTCCGGTATTTATCGTGCTGTTCGTCGTAATCATTCTGATTCTCTTTACGAAGAAGACCGCATTCGGGCTTTTCCTGGAATCCACGGGATGCAATTCTCTGGCCAGTAAATTTGCTGGAATCCATGTGGATAAAATCAAGCTGCTGGTGTACACCTGCTGCGGAACGCTGGCAGCGGTGGCGGGGCTGATTGAAAGCGCAGGAATCAAGGGCGCGGACTGCAATAACGCGGGACTGATGATCGAGATGGACGCGATTCTGGCGGTAGCCATCGGCGGGACTTCACTGAACGGCGGGCGGTTTTCGATACCGGCCAGCATTGCAGGTGCTCTGATTATCCAGAGTATCACGACAACCGTCTATGCGCTGGGCATCGCCCCGGAGATCACACAGGTAGTAAAGGCAGTTCTGGTTGTCATTATCTGCCTGTTCCAGTCAAAGGAATTCAGGGAACAAATCGAAAATCTGCTTCATAAGGGAAAGGCGGTGCAGGGGGCATGAAGGAACGGTCCGGAAAGAAAGTAAAGATCAATAATATATCGCTGCTGATTACCATCATTCTGTTTGTGGCGCTGTTTTCGTTTGGCGCGGTCCGGTATGACCGGTTTTTATCCCTCTCTACGCTGTTTAATCTGATCAATGACAATTCGTATCTGATCATAGCGGCCATCGGGGTTACCTTTGTGCTTCTCACAGGCGGAATTGATATCTCCATTGCGTCCACCATTGCGTTTACCTGCGTGCTTTCGGCGTATATGCTGAAACGGGGCGTTCCGGCGCCGGTCGTGATCGCGCTCGTGCTTATCATCGGCCTTCTGCTGGGAGCCGCCATGGGATATATCATCCACTACTTCAAGCTTCAGCCATTTATCGTGACGCTGGCGGGACAGTTCCTGATGCGGGGGCTGTGTGCGGTGATCAGCACGGAGTCCATACCCATCAGCAACTCCTTTTATAAGAAAATGGCCCTTACCAGAGTCATGATTGGAAAGGGAAAATTATACTCCTATGCCTTTATCGCCTTCGCGGTAATTGCGGTTGCCTTTTACGTGCTCAAGTACACGAAGTTCGGCCGCAGCGTTTACGCTCTGGGTGGAAATGAACAGTCGGCCGTTCTTATGGGGCTTCCGGTGGCCAGGACCAAAATCGCAGTCTATGCCATCAGCAGCTTCTGCGCAGCGCTGGCCGGCGTCGTCTTCAGCTTCTATACGCTGGCGGGCTATTCCCTCCAGAATATGGGCCTTGAGCTGGATGCCATCTCCTCCGCCGTAATCGGCGGCACGCTTTTGACCGGCGGAGTGGGCAGTATTATCGGAACCGCCATCGGCGTGCTGATCCAGGGCATTATCCAGACGATTGTCATCTACCAGAACCTCAATACATGGTGGACGAAGGTGACGATCGCGGCGCTGCTGTGCGTCTTTATCGTTATCCAGAGGATCATCTCCATACGTGCCGAAAAAGCGAAGGGAAGGTAGGTTCTAATTGTAAAACAGTACCATTGCTGTTATACTGGTAGAAGAATGATACAGGGGTGAGTGCAATGAAATTTGTGAAGAATAAAATCATGAATCTGTCTATCCGAAACAAGATGATTTTATCCTACATTTTAATTGCACTCATCCCTTTCTGTATTTTCGGGATCGTGGTCATCAGCATTTTTGCCGGACAGGCGGAAAATGATATCTCGGAGCACACGGGCCAGATGATCAGCCAGGTGAGAACCTCCATCGATGTCTATATCAGCAGTATTGAAAAAATCTCCAACTATGTGATCGAAGAGCTGAGAAGCGTGGATTTCAATGAGATGTATACGGAAGACGACATATTCTGGATGCAGGAGAGCTCAAAGGCAGTCGCCAGGCTGAAGCATGTGGCCAATACCCATCCGGAGGTGGCAGGAATTCTGTTTGCCACGGAGAATGACCTGTATATCAGCACGGGGATGACCCGTATCTCCAGGGATTCCTTCGTGAATGAGGAGTGGTACAGGCTGGCGGTCAGCAATCCGGACACCGTCTGCCTGATCAGCGACACGTCGGGCCGCAATATTGTGACCAATGAAAGCTACAGCATCGACAATGTATTTTCCATGGTGAAGGCAATCTATAAGGAAGGAACCACGGAGGTCATGGGCGTGCTGCTCATGGATATCAAGCACGATATCATTTCCCAGTCCATCGACAATATTACGATCGGACAGAAGGGGTTTGTATTCGTGATCGATTCGGAGGACCGTGTGGTCTACACCCCGGCCAATCCCATTACCTACCGTGTGAATCCCGACTGGATCCGGAAGGAAAATGCTCCTGTGACCGCCAGAATACGGGGAGAAAAGTACCAGATCCGCAGCGAACGTTCGGATTACACGGGCTGGCGTGTGGTAGGGGTATTCTCCATCGACGAGATTATGGGGCACATGAACACGCTGATTTTCGCGCTTACCTGCGGATTGCTTCTGCTTCTGGCGTTTGTCTTTGTGATTACGGTGAAGATATCCCAGACGATCACGAATCCGGTGGTGGAGCTGGAGCAGCTGATGAAAAAGGCGGAGTCCGGGGATCTGGCCGTCCGCTTTCAGGGAGATTACCATGACGAAGTCAGCGAGCTGGGGCGTGATTTTAACCATATGCTTGTGCGGATTGAGGACCTGATCCAGCAGGTATACATCGAGCAGAAGAACAAGCGGATGGCGGAACTGAAGGTACTTCAGGAACAGATCAAGCCTCATTTCCTGTACAACACTCTGGACACCATAAGCTGGATGGCCAGGGATTACGGAGCCGGGGATGTGGTGCGGCTGGTGGATGCGCTGACCAATATGTTCCGGATCGGGCTGAGCCGCGGCAGGGACTATATCAGCGTGGAGCAGGAGCTTTCCTATGTGGCCAACTATCTGTATATCCAGAAGATCCGCTACGGCGGCAAGCTGAATTACCAGATCGTCAAGGATGAGGAAATCTTAAATGAGGAGGTTCCCAAGCTGATGCTCCAGCCGCTGGTAGAGAATGGAATCTACCATGGGATCAAGACCAGGAGGGGAGAAGGGCATCTCACCATCCGGGCCGTGAAAACTGCGGATGGGCTGCTGGAGTTCTCCGTGGAGGACGACGGATCAGGCATGAGCGCACAGCAGGCGGAGGAACTGAACCATCTGTTAAATGAACCATGCGAGCTGGAGGAGCGGCAGAGCTTCGGACTGTTCTATATCAAGGAACGGCTTCGGATCAAGTACGGAGACGGATTTAAGATCCGGGTCAACAGCATCGAGAATGTGGGAACGAAGGTTGTGATCCATATTCCGATCCAGGAAGACGGTGTATAGGAGATGGCGATGAAGAGAAAATGGATGGCGGCAGCGGCAGCAGTCCTGATTCTGCTGGCAGCAGGAGTCTGGTGGCTGTATACGGAAAGTGGCCGCGGCCGGATCGAACAGGTGGACTATGTGATCGGAGTCTCCCAGGCCAATATGCGTGAGACCTGGAGGCTGGCTTTAATCAGTGAAATCGAGGATGCGGCAGCGGAATATCCCAATATCAGGCTGATCATGACCGACGCCACTTCTGATGGGGAAAAGCAGAAGAAGGACGTAGAGAGACTCATGCAGTTTGATATCGACCTTCTGATTATCTCCCCTGGAGATGCCAGGGAGATGACGGATGTGATCGGCCAGGTGTACCAGAAGATTCCGGTTATCGTCATGGACCGCGGCGTGGAGGGCTTTGATTACACGCTGTTTATCGGCCCGGATAACGAACTGATCGGACGGCAGGCCGGCGAAGGGGCCGCGAAACGGCTCGCGGGAAAGGGCGGGACTGTGTTCGAGGTCTGCGGAAGCGAGAATTCCATTTCCAGCGCCGAGAGAAGCAAGGGATTTGACCTGGTGCTCTCCAGGGAGCCGGGGATCGTCAGAGAACAGTTTCGTGTGGAGCGGGAGTCCAGGGATCAGGCGGAGGACTTATTTCTGGAGCTGGGACAACGGCTGGCGGGTGTGGACGTGGTGTTTGCCCACAACGATTACATGGCATCCGGGGTCTATGAGGCGGTGAGAAAGCTGGGGTACTCCCCGGAAATTATAGGAGTGGACGGATTTTCCGGACCCAATGGAGGCATGGATCTGGTGCGGCAGGGAAAGCTGAGCGAGACCATTACCTGCCCTACCGGCGGCAAGGAGGCGATCCGGTATGCCATGGATATCTTAAACGAAGTCTCCGGAGTGCCCAAACAGGTCATTCTGCGGAGCCACAACATTACCATCGACAATGTGGACAGCGAGGTAAAGTGGGAGCAGTATAAAAAGAAGGACAGGAACACGATCCAGGTGGGATACTCCCAGGTGGGAACCGAGAGCGCCTGGCGTCTGGCCAATACGGAGTCCATCAAGAGCGCGGCCAGGGAGGCCGGGATCAGCCTTCATTTTGAGGATGCGGATCAGCAGCAGGAGCGGCAGATCGAAGCCATCCGCACGTTTATCAAGGAGGAAGTGGATGTGATTGTTCTGTCGCCGGTGGTGGACAGCGGCTGGGATGAGGTTCTGACGGAGGCCAGGGAAGCCGGAATTCCCGTGCTGCTGTCGGACAGAAGGATTGAGACAGAGGATGACGGGCTGTACCTGACCTACATCGGCGCGGATTTCATGGAGGAGGGCAGGCGCGCCATGCGCTGGATCGCCGCTAATGTGAAGCCGGAGCATGGGCCGGTGAGGATCATGGAGCTCCAGGGAACTTTAGGTGCGTCGCCTACCGCGGAGCGCAAGCGCGGCTTCGAGGAACAGATGGCCGGGAATCCCGGCTATCGGATCGCCTATTCCGAGTCGGGAGACTTTACGTATGAAGGCGGCCGCCGAATCATCGAAGACTATATTGAAAACTACCCATGGGACATTGATGTGATCTACGCCCACAACGATGATATGGCTTTAGGCGCCGTGAACGCTTTGGAAGAGCATGGGATCCACGCGGGCAGTGACGTGGTAATCGTGTCGGTGGACGGCACGAAGGATGCCTTTCAGGCCATGATAGACGGCAAGTTGAACTGCGCCGTGGAATGCAATCCTCTTCTCGGCCCGCAGCTGATGAAGGCAGTGCAGGACCTGATGGAAGGGAAGGAACTGCCGCTGCGGATTATTACGGAGGAAAAAGTGTATGATCAGACGGATGCGCGGGAAGTGATGAAAGAGAGAAGGTATTGAGTGGATAATCAAAAACTCTGAAAGCCGGTTGTATGCCGCCGGTTTTCAGAGTTTTTCTATTAATCATGTTCTTTATTCATACCGGCATCCTCATAGGCTGGAACTCCCGATCGGTTGTAATATGGTGATTTTAGCAAATATCCTTTGGGAATACAAGGGAATAACCGTGCTTTGGAGGGGATGGTAATTTTGGTAAGTAGAGAAAAAAGAGATTTACGAAAAAGATATTTAAGAAAAAAGAAAGGTAATGGTGTGGACAATCGATTATAATGGAATAAAGTATTTTGATGGGATGAAGCAGATAAACCTGTACTGGCCGGACGCAGCCACTTTGTGGAATTGCAGATGGATACGAATTCTGAATAACAATGGGATAGTATGCGGGATGGACAAGACGTAAAGAACAGGAGGCTCTATAAGATGAAAAATAAAATGACATGTAGAATGAGAAATAAAATAAGAAATCAAACGAAAAAATTACTGCAGCCTGCAGTTCTAATAGTATGCGTACTCGCATTAACCGGATGTACCGGGAAAACCGACAGTACGACGAGCCACGAACCAATCATCCAGCATACCGATACCGGCGCGATCAGTGATCCGGCCGCGGCGCTTCAAATGGCGTGAAACGGGAAAATGTCATTGTCATTCTGTCCGATTTAAAAACAGGGGAAAATACCTGGAGTTTTGAACCGAACTCTGTGTATACGGACTGGAACTGGATTTTGATCCGGGATGGCGGGGCGTCTGAGTGGGTTGTGGATGATTATGGGAATGAATAGAGAGGAAATGAAATAATAATTTTATTAAATGGAAAGGACATCGAGGGAAATTATGGCACAGGAAATTTTATTGATAGAAGATGATGACACCATTCGTACTGCTTTAAAATATGCTTTGGAGGATGCTGGATACCAGACTTTGGAAGCGGAATCCATGGAGGCGGTCCGGCGGGTTTCGTGGAAGGAGGTAGATCTGATTTTGTTGGATCTGGGGCTGCCGGACGGACATGGCCTGCAATTTTGTGATGAAGTATGCCGGGCTGGCGGTCCTGCGGTGATTATCGTGACGGCCCAGGATGACGAGCAGGATATTATCTGTGGACTGAATACAGGTGCGGACGATTACGTGACGAAGCCATTTAAACTGGGAGTCCTGCTGTCGCGTATTGGCGCAGTTCTTAGGCGCAGAAAGCGGGAGGAAACAGAGAGCATGGCTGTCGGCAATACGATTGTCTGCGGACCTGTGACATTATATAAGTCAGGAACTACGGCGACGGCTGATGGAAAGCAGCTTCAGCTGACTGTAGGAGAATACCGGCTCCTGGAATACTTAATGGAAAATAAAAACCGGACAGTAACCAGGGCTATGATCTTGGGGGCGCTGTGGGATCAGCAGGGGAATTACGTGGAGGACAACGCCCTGACCGTTCTGATGAGACGTCTTCGTGAGAAACTCGGTCCGAATGGACAGCAGATAATCAGGACTGTGCGGGGAATCGGATATAAAGCGGAGGATGGATATGAAAAGTAAAGGGCAGAGAGCTGCTGTTACCACAGGTCTGATGGGATTGTGTCTGTTGTTCTGTCTGGCGGTTTCTGTCGCTGTCGTCAGGCGATGCGAGGCGGCTTTCTATGATCGGGCGGCAGCGGTGGCATCTGTATTTCCAGATAAAGCCTCTGATCTGATGGCGGCATTAAAAACTCCATCTGCCGCCGATCTTTTGGCCGGCCGTAACATACTTTCCGCCTACAGTTATAAAGGACAACTGCTGGACGCAAGGTTTATAGCCGCAGAGATCATCGGTGTCTCTCTGCTTTATTTGTTGTGCTTTTTTATAATTGCGGCACTGGCGTTGGCGGCAGGAAGACGAAGGGAAGCCCGTCGGATTGCGGATCTGGTTCAGTATCTTCGGCAGGTGGAAAGCGGTGTATATCCGGTGCTGCCGCGTTCAGGAGAAGATAAATTCTCCCATTTGGAAGACGAATTGTATAAGACAGTATCCGCCTTGCGGGAAAGCCGGGAGATGGCTGCGCTGGGAAAAGAAAATTTAGCAGTGAATCTGGCCGATATCTCCCACCAGTTAAAGACTCCGCTGACCGGTGTATCCCTGATGGGGGAGCTGCTTCTGCACAGCCTTACCGATAAAAAACAGAGACAGGCGGCAGAGACGATCATCAGCCAGAATAGCCGAATGACAGATCTGGTGTCTTCGCTTTTAACTCTGTCCAAATTGGATGCGGGAGTATTGCCGCTTAACCGGAAACCTGTTTCTGCTAAAGATGTGATTTCCAGTGCGGTGCAGGCGGTTGATCCGCTTTTAAAACAAAAAAGGCAGAACCTGGTGATCCAGGGAGACAGCGATTCCATTCTTTTCTGTGATTTCGGCTGGACTGCGGAGGCACTTGGTAATCTTATAAAGAACTGCAGCGAACACGGTCCGGAAGGTTCCCAAATCACCGCAGCAGCTGAGCAAAACCCAATCTATACCCAGATTACAATAGAAGATGAAGGCCCTGGCTTTTCCCCAGAGGATATCCCCCATCTGTTTGAACGTTTTTATCGGGGAAAGCAGGCAGTCCGGGGAAGTATCGGTATCGGGCTGGCTCTGGCAAAATCCATTGTTGAACGGCAGGGAGGTGAACTCTATGCAGAGAACAGCAAGGACTGCAGCGCACGATACGTAATTCGTTTTTATGAACACGCGCCAGAAGAAAATAATGAGTATATACGGTCTCTGACACCGAATTGTTAGTTTGGTTTAGTAAAATGGTCTGCAAAGGAGGTAATTAAATTATGAATATTCTTCGCTGCGAACATCTTACGAAAACTTATGGCTCAGGTTCTACCATGGTAAATGCCTTAAACGGGGTGGAGCTTGCCGTCGAAAAGGGCAGTTTTGTAGCTATTGTCGGCACTTCAGGCTCTGGAAAGTCTACACTGCTCCACTTGCTGGGAGGGGTAGACCGTCCCACGACCGGCCATATCTTTATTGAGGATACAGACATTGCATCTTTGAGCGAGAAGCAGCTGTCCATCTTCCGCCGCAGGAAGGTAGGGCTGATCTACCAGTTTTATAACCTGATTCCTACACTGGATATTCGTCAGAACATTCTTTTACCTATGCTGCTGGATGGGCAGAAACCGGATGAAAACCGTTTTTCGGAGCTGGTTCAGACGCTGGGCCTGGCGGATCGGCTGTCCCACCTGCCGCACCAGCTATCAGGAGGACAGCAGCAGAGGGCGGCAATTGGCCGGGCCCTGATCTACCGGCCGGCCATTTTAATGGCTGATGAGCCGACTGGAAATCTGGACCGGAAGAATTCTCAGGAGATATTAAGTCTTTTAAAGGTGTCAAACCGACGGTATAAGCAGACGGTACTTTTAATTACGCATGATGAACGACTGGCTTTGGAGGCTGACCGGATTATCACCATAGAGGATGGCCGCATCATTTCAGACCGGGAGGTGAGAAAATGATGGTGCTGTTTCGTTATACCCTGGAAACTCTTCGCCGAAACAAGTATACTTCACTTTCTATTATGGCTGCCATACTTCTTGCGTCCACACTGCTGTACACCTTATGTTCCTATGGATATAACCAGTGGCGGTGGGGAATAGAAATTGCAGAATATAATGGTGGATCCTGGCATGGGGAATTGGGCGGCAATTTAAAACAGAAGGACTTAGAACTGGTGGATCATAATATCCACGTGAAAGAGACTATGGTGAAAGGGCCATTTCGATCCATAAAGCTGCCGGAGGACGCTTCCATTCCTTATCTGTTCCTTTTGGATGCGGATAAAAATTACTGGGAGGAGATGGGGGAGAAGAACAGAATTCTGGAAGGACGGGTGCCGCAGAAGCCGGGAGAGGTCGTGGTATCCAAGACATTCTTTGAGAAGAATCCACAGTACCGCCTGGGGGAGACCCTGACGCTTCCAAAAGGAAAGAGGCAGCTGGGAGATGAGAACCTGGGTACCGGAATCTACAGAGCTGGAGAGACGTTCGTCCCAAAGGGTGAGGAGACCCTGACGCTGGTGGGAAAAATTGATGTGACAACCCCTACCACGGTACCGGGCTATTATTCTATGGGTTATCTGGAACGCTCTGCCATATTACCGGAAGATGATCTCGTTGTTTATCTGAAAATGAATCAAATGAGGGACATCTATAAGGTAATGCCTGAAATTGCAGAAACGCTTGGGATTGAGAAGGATGAATATGGACAGTACAAAAATAATTTCCGCTATAATACAGTGTTATTGAGGTATTTTGGAATATTTGATCCGCAGGAACCGTTTAACCCCCTAAATTATATTAATGTAATAATCTATGGGCTGCTGATCTTTATGTCGGCTATGGCGTTTGTCCTGATTATTCAGAGCGCCTTTGCGTTGTCTGCCGTTTCTCAGGCCAGACAGCTGGGGATGTTCCGCACAGTCGGAGCGACTCCGGGCCAGATACGTCTGACGATTCTGATGCAGGGAGTCCTGCTGGCGTCTATTCCCATTCCGTTGAGTCTGGGGCTGGGCCATCTGTTTACATTTTTTACGTATGGACTTTATACCGATATAGCGGGAGATTTGCTGTATTTTCCGATTACGGTTCGGTTTTCCTGGGGCATTGCAGTGTTGGCAGTGCTGGTTTCTCTGGCTACTGTGCTGCTGTCTGCATTCCTTCCCGCGAGGTGGATTGCCGGATTGTCTCCATTGGAGGCTATACGGGATCCTGAGGGAAAACAGCGGATAAAAGCAGGCAGACACTGCTGTTTCTTCTCCCAAATATCCGGAATCTGCGGGCAGCTGGCTTCCGCCTCCTACAGGGCCAATCGCAGGGCTTTTCGGTCCGGCATTATTGCCATGACCCTTTGTCTGGTTCTGGTACTTTCTTTTTTCAGCCAGCTGTTAATCAGTGATCTGGTATCAGAACGGAATCGGCAGGCCAATCACTACAATATCAGGGCAAGACTGCAGATGACAGAGGAACTGGATCCTGCGCTGTGGGAGGAGGTTAAAACAATACCAGGAATAGTGGAAATGGCATGTTACAGCGCAAAAAGGGTATCTCTCTGGGTTTCTCCCTCGCAGGAACTCGAGGCTTTTTCGGAGAAAGGCGGGCTTGCATCGATCGATGGCGGACTGTTCAGCGTGGTGGAGAGAAACGGCAAATATCGTATCCAGGCAGAGATTATTGGGTTAGAACCGGAATATTTCGACGCGTGGTGCCGCCGGCAGGGAATAGACCCAGTCCCATATTATAATACAGGTCAGTACAGGGCGCTTGCCATGAGCTGGGCACCGGCGCACCCGTTCAGCAATAATAATGAGAAGGCCAAAGAGTTTTTTCCTTTTTTAAAGTTATCGCTGGGGCAGCGGCTTGATCTGGAGGAAAAGACGGATGATTCCATGGATTCGGATTATACATTTTCTTTTGATGTCGGCGCGGTAATAGACGGACCGCCGCAGATCGATTATAATCCCAGGGATTACCGGGTCATGCTCTGTGTTCCCATGGAGACGTATTACGCTGTGGCTGAACATTTTCAGCCGGAATACGCAGCCGCGTCTTATCGTACGTATCTGCTTCTGAAGACTTCGGGAGCCGATGACCTGGCGGTTACGCAGCGGCTGCGGGAAATATGTGAGTCGAATCTGTCCACTGAGGATGTGTCGCTTTACAGCCTTGAGGAAGATCGATTGAGTAATGAGACCGGAGGCCGGGCTATGGGGGCGGTGATTAACTGTATCGGCGCATTGCTGGGCTTTATCGGAATATCCCATGCCTTTTCATCGGTTACCGGTTCTATGCACCAGCGTCGTAAGGAATTCGCCATGCTGCGGTCGGCGGGAATGGATTCAGCGGCAGTCAGGAAGCTGCTGCTTATAGAAGGTCTGCGAATGGCCATTGCGCCAGTGCTTCTGGCGATTCCAATCATTGCCGCGATGTGGGCATTTCTCCTGAAAACCACAGAAATATCCTGGAAACCTTTTTTGCTGCAGCTTCCTGTTGGAAAGATGAGCAGCTATATGTTGGCAGTTACGGCGGTGATGTGGCTGGCCTATTGGATTTCTTCACGGTGGATTCAAAAAGATACGATTATTGATGCAGTTCGGGATGAGACCATATAGGGGCTGTAAGGTAAGAATTTTGGACTTATGTATGAGCTGCTACAGGGATACTGTTTATGACAGTGTCCCTTTTTCAGTGATAAAGTGTTACTCTTTATATTCCTCCATCAGGCGTTATAAATAAAAACTCTCAACGTTTATATATACGTCGAAAAAAGTCGAGATATATCCATTGATTTGCCATAAATTTCCATAGTATGATTGAAGGTGATAGGGAGAGGAGAAAAGCCATGAGAGAAAGAGAGATAGAAAATCTTTTGCTACGGCTTGGAGCGAATCGATCATATACAGGATTTTACTATGTAATATCTGCAGTACAATTATCCATAGAAGATGGAGATAAGTTACAATTAATATCGAAATGGTTATATCCAGAGGTAGCAAAGAAATACCATACATCAGTACAATGCGTAGAGAGAAATATCAGAACGCTGGTTGCATTAATATGGAATAAAGGTGACCGGTCACTGCTCGAACATATTGCCTATACCCCTTTGAGAAAGAAACCGAATAATGCCGCATTTATTTCTATTTTGGTTTCCTATCTTTGCGACGAGAACTAGGGCGGAGTTATATTTTTACTTCTTTTTACTAACTGCCAGATGAATTGATGCATCCAATCTACGGTTCCCTGTAATTTTACATTTTCAGTATTTAATTCGTCGATTTTATAAGTGAGAATTGCAATGATTTCACGAGTGTTATTTATTTTATGCGGAGCAATGATTCTTCGAACAACGGAAGAGGATGAAGCAATCATTTGATCAGCAAGTAATTCATCGCGTTCATAACAGTTTAGATTGACGAATTCTTTATATTCTATTGGCAGCAGCGCCATATCAAGATCACATCTCGGACAGACCGCATATTTGGCTAAAGGATAATAAGAATAAAACCCGCATTTTTTGCAAAAATATACTGATAAGTCACGCATCAGAAATCTCCTTTTAAAACTTTTTTATAATTAGATTATAACTCTAAAAAAGTTTTAAAGGAGTATATAGTAATTCGACAAAAAACGACGTATACTCTGCAGACCGGTCATTCAGACCGGTCTGCAGAGATTATAATCCTTATTTTCCCGTATACCAAGCTCGCCTAGCATGAGAAGCATCCACATAATCGGTGTAGCAATTGGCAGATTCAGGTTTACAAATGCCTGTGCCGAGTAACAGAGCACTGCAAAAAAAGCCGCTGTGACATACTGGTTTTTGTTGGCTCTGCGAATGACTCTCACTGCAAAAGAAATCAAAAAGGCAAGGTACGCAATTAATCCGGCAAATCCTACTGTGACGAGATAATGCAAATACTCATTATGCGCGTTATCAAATGTCTGACCGTAAATGTTTCCTTTTGTTTTATTTAATAACACAATTCCAAAAGTATCAGGGCCGAAGCCAATGATTTTTTTCCTCAATGGAAACTGGTTAAAGCATTCCATGGCATTGCGCCATATGTAACCCCTGTGAGTCCCCCAGTCATCATTAAACAGCAGATAACTGCCAAGAGCTCCATACCGTTCTGCGTTTCCTTGGAAATTAACGTCAACGAGTGCGCATCCGACACCCAGAATGCAAAGTACCAGAAGTGCCATCCAGGTTCTTTGCAAGCCTCTGCAGCCTGTCGGCTTATATTCATTTCCACTGAAAATATGAGTCTGCATAGAGGCAGACATGTGTTTCTTGTAGGCATTTACAAAATCTGGTCCGTAAACGAAGGCGCAGAGAATCCAGAGAAGTAATAGGAGAAAGAGAAGGCCATCGCTTTGGGATATGATCTGAAACGCGCTGTCGATCTCCGGCACGCTGGTTCCCAGCCCGGTATTAATCCAGTCAATGCATTGAATCACCGAGAAAAATGAAGTGATGATTAATAAATAGGCTTTGACACCCTTCTTGTTCTGAAACAGATAAAGCGGAAGAAATCCGAACAACGCGGCCAGTGACAAGTAGGCATTATCGCTGATCCCCATGACCAATGCAAAGATGCTGATAATGAGACTGACAAAGTACAGACACTTCTTTTTCCATCTGCCTTCTGCTGCAAACAATACGGCCGACACCGCCGTTACCATTCCGACCAACGCAGTATACGTATTGATATTACCGATTGTTGAGGTAAACATAAACTTTTCGTTTTCCACCATACCCACTTTAAAGTGCAGGAGATCTAACTGAAAGTAATCCGTAATACCAAATATACAAACGAGTAAATTTGCGGCTAAAAATGCATCAAGGTACCATCTTTTAAAATTCCCCAGTCTTGTTACACAAAAGTATGCTGCACCATATAGACTGAGTAGGAAGAGTCCGGAAAAACGCCCCTCATTTCCCCAAAAAGATTCATACACGTAATCGGAACGGATCGTTGAGATGCCTGCGATGAGCAGAAAGACCAAAAGTGCGGTATCAATGGTGGAAAACGTCTTTATAAAATCCTTCCATTTAAAAGATGCAAAATACGTTTTCAGCCTACTCTGCCCGATAGTATCGGCGATTAATGCAGCTGTCAGCAGAAAAATTACTGACCCGATATAAAAATAATATTTTACCTTCAATAGTTCATAATACTGATTCACAACAAAAAGGGGAAAACAGCACAGAATCAAAAACACATAAACATCGATGATATGCGGCAACAACATGGAATCACTGCTCCTGTTTGTTCCCTTACCCGTTTTTACTGACGACATAAATACCCCTCTCCACGCTGTATAAAACCATAACTTATCTGTTAATGGCTCGTTTTTTATATTCCAGTATAGTATTTCCGGCGTTCTCCCGGTATTTCCTGCGGACTACAAGGCAATTCAGCCGGACAATAATTGAAGGATTGTACTGGTAACCTGTTCCTTAAAAATAAGAAAATTCAGGCCGATATGTGAGAATGAGGACTGTTCCTGCCTCAATGCATCGATCAAAATACAACAGGTATAAATCCTCTCCATAAGATCGGCTCGTTCCACACCATTTTTATTCAGCAGCCGGATCAGCTTCATAAAATATTCGTTTTCTAAATCTGAAAAATGACGGTTGATCTCTTCGTCTTCTAATATCATCATTCTTAACTGCGCTAACGCGTGCCCGGAGGCTGCATACAATTCGAGATATACAGTGACCCAGTTTTCCACGAAATCCGGTAATGGAAGCGTCTGAGATTGTTCCAGTTCTTCAAATAAACGTCCCGAAATCTCTTCGAGATAGCTGTCAAATGCTGCAATATATATTTCCCGCTTATCTTTAAAATAACTGTATACGGCTCCGGTTGAAACACCGGCGTGTTTTGCAATCTCGATGGTATTTGTTTTGTAGTAGCCGTGTTCACAAAAAAGTTTAAAACCGGAGCTTAAAATCTTTTGTTTTCTTTCTATGGACCGTCTCTGGACGGGAATTCTCTTATCAGCCATATCCTCACCTCTTTTTTATTATACATGGGGTCCTGCCCCAGGTCAATAAAATGTGAATTATTATTCGCATTTTATTGACGTCTGCTGAAATCCCTGCTATGATTATAAACGTGAAGTATTATTCATGTTTTGAAGGAGGATATTATGGACTTTTTAACTTTAGCGAAAAAACGTTGTACGACACGTGGATTTATGGAGAAAGAAATACTGTCAAAAGATCTGGAACAGATATTGTCAGCGGGACGGGTTGCCCCAACTGCCTGCAACAGGCAGCCGCAAAGAATCATCGTTGTCCGGAGAAGAGAAAACATGGTAAAGGTAGAAAAAGCGTACCGAACCTTTGGCGCTCCATGCGCACTCATCGTCTGCCGGGACAGGCGCGGAGAATTGATCCGCCCCTATGATAAAAAGTGTTCCGGAGATCTGGATATAGGTATTGTCTGTGACCACATGATGCTGGCAGCGAGAGAGTTGGAAATTGGAAGTGTCATGGTAGGCTTGTTTGATCCTGCTGTTATAACAAAAGAATTTATCCTGCCGGAATATTTAGAGCCGACAGCGCTGTTGTTCCTTGGGTATCCCAGCAAAGGCTTTTTGGACTCAGAACGGCACGCAGAGGAGAGGAGGCAGCTGTGTGAAACGGTGTGGTATGAAGCGTACGCGGAGTGATCCAACAGGATAGCAATACCAGTTCATCCGTTCCGCATTTTTGTAATCTCAATTTTATGTCAGAAAGCAATTAGTGCCTACCCATAACGGAGTTTGTAAGGTATCATAAAAGATACCAAAAAAATGGGGGAGAATTGATACATGAAGAAATATACGGTGTGTATCTGTGACGACGAACAGCCGATACGCGACAAACTGAAAAAATATATTACGGTATTTCTTCGCATGTGACGTGGAGATCGATCTCATCGAACTGGATGCCGCCGAAAAACTGTATGACCTGACGAAACCTTATGACATCCTGTTTCTGGATATCCGGTTCGGGAACAGAAGCTTCCGGCCTTTTTTGCTGCCGCGCTGTCACAACTTTGCATTATCCCCATGTATCATCAGCTCCCCGCGAAAAAGCCGCCAGGCTTTTTATTGCTTAAGCGTTGATCTCATTGTATAATACCCTTGAACAGAGAATGTTTTACTTAGGGGATAATGAGATGAAACGTGACGCTTTGTGGCAAAATGGTTCGAATAAGAGCCCGATCCGGTTTTCAATCAACAAAAAAATATTGATGCTTGCGGCGGCGATTGTCCTGCCATTTTTCATTGTGGTGGTGGTTCTGCTGGTTTCCATGATTCAGTACAGCAGGGTGTACGATAAGATCGTCAGCGATATGACCATTGCCAATAATTATAATCTGAATTTTAAAGATGAGATGGACGAGAGCCTCTATAAGCTTGTGGTGGGATATGTAGACTTCGGAAATATTTCTGAGGATGAGACGTTAAAGGATCCCTATGCCTTAATCGGAGAGCTGCGGGCGGAGTTTACGAAGCTGAAGGATATCACCACGGAGACGGAGAGCCGCGTGTGGCTGGAGACCCTTTTACGGAATATCGACACCCTGGAAAAGAGGGTGGATGATATTTTCGAGAACATCAGAATCGGCGGGCGGTATGATGAAAATATCCAGGAGCTGGATAATAACATCTACATCCTGACAGAACTGATTCAGGACGATATCCAGTATTATATCTATTACCAGACGAAGGCCATGGAGGTGGTCACAGGGAATTTGAAGCAGCAGATGCAGAGCTTTATCATCGTGTGCGGGCTCCTGGTGCTGTTTCTGGTGGTTTTGACGATTATAGCGACATGGCGGATTACAACCGGTATTCTGCGGCCGGTTAAAGTGCTGTATGATGCGACCAGACAGGTCTCGGAGGGCGATTTATCAGCAAGGGCCGACGTCTGTTCGAAAGATGAGATAGAGATCCTGGCCAATGGATTTAATGATATGGCGGCCAATATGCAGACGCTGATCGGGCAGATCAAAGAGGATGAGCAGAAGATGCGGCGGCTGGACCTGCGCCTTTTACAGGAACAGATCAATCCCCATTTCCTGTATAATACCCTGGATACGATTGTCTGGCTGATCGAGGATGAGAAGGCGGATGAGGCGGTGAACATGGTGGTGTCCCTGTCCAGCTTTTTCCGGCTGGTGCTCAGCAAGGGGAAAGAGATTATTACGCTCAGGGAAGAGGAGCAGCATATCAGCAGTTACTTAAAGATTCAGGAAAGACGGTACCGGGACATCCTGGAGTATGATATCCAGATTGACGAGGAGCTGTACGATTATCAGATTCTGAAGCTGTCGCTGCAGCCATTGGTTGAAAATGCCCTTTATCACGGCATAAAATATAAGCGCTCCAGAGGCTGCATCCATATCAGCTGTGAGAAAACCGGAGAGGTCCTCCACCTGGCGGTCAGTGATAATGGGATCGGTATGGATGAGGAAGACTTGGAGCAGCTGCGAAGGGAAATCGAGCGTCCCTGCAGCGAGACGGAAAAAGGCTTTGGACTGGCAAATGTAAATGAGCGGATCCGCATGTATTTCGGCTCTGGCTACGGAATGAAAATAGAGTCTGAAAAGGGAAGAGGAACCATTGTGGAACTTACAATACCGGCGATTAAAATTTATGAGAGTCTGCTGCGGAAAGCATAGAAAGGGTAAGTACATATGGAAATACCGGCAAAGAAAATACATATTTTTTTCATTCCTCTGCTGTTCCTGATCCTGATTCTGTCCGGCTGTGTAAAAGAATACGGGTCGGAAGATACAGAAAATACAGTCGATGAAAATCTGATCGTGGTGGGAGTGTCTCAGGTAGGCAGTGAATCTGTGTGGAGAACTGCCAATACGGCTTCCATTCAAAATATCCTTACCAAAGAAAATGGATATTTTATGATCTTTAATAACGCGAGGCAGAAGCAGGAGAATCAGATTAAGGCACTGCGGAGCTTTATCTCCCAGCGGGTGGATTATATTGTGTTTTCTCCGATTACGGAAGACGGTTGGGAGACTGTGCTGCAGGAGGCGAAGGAGGCAGGGATTCCTGTCATTTTAATCGACCGTAAAGTGAATCTCAGCGATCAGTCATTATATACGACCTGGATCGGCTCCGATTTTTACAAGGAGGGGAGAATGGCCGGAAATATCCTGGACGAGTACCTGACGAAGCAGCACAGGCAGGAGGTGAGTATCCGCATCGTGGTTTTACAGGGAACCGAGGGAGCGACGGCCACGATCGGCCGCACGAACGGATTCAATGAAGTCGCAGAAGCCCACGAAAACTGGCTGATCCTGGAGCAGGCGGATGGGGAGTTTACGACGGCAAAAGGACAGGAAGAGATGGAAATGCTGCTGCACCGGTACAAAGATATCGATGTGGTGATCTCACAAAACGACGACATGACCTTCGGCGCGCTGACGGCCATACAGAATGCAGGGCTTACGGCTGGAGAGGACGGAGACATCATGGTCATCTCCTTTGACGCGGTGAAAAGCGGACTGCAGCTGGTGGATGAAGGGCTGGTTACCGCGGACATCGAGTGCAATCCCAATCAGGGCGAATACGTTGAAACGGTCATCAGAAAACTGGAGAACAACGAGGCCGTGGCAAAGCTGTATTTTGTTCCGGAGACGGTATTTACAAAGGAAAATGTGAAGGACGCCCTGGAGAAGAGGACTTATTGATGGGAAACGGACTTGTGAATGGAAAAGAGGAAGCAAATGTTAAAAGTATTTCTGGTGGAAGATGAAAGCGTCATAAGAGAAGGGTTTCGGGATAAAATTCCGTGGGAGCAGTATGGGTTTCAGCTGGTGGGAGAGGCCGGAGATGGGGAGATGGCGCTTCCGATGATCCGGAAACTGAAGCCGGATCTGCTGATCACCGATATTAAGATGCCGTTTATGGACGGCCTTTCTTTGAGTGAAATCGTGAAAGAGGAATTTCCCAAGATAAAGATCATTATCATCAGCGGCTATGATGATTTTGAATATGCGCGCCAGGCGATCAAAGCGGGAGTGGACCAGTATCTGCTGAAACCGATTACGAGAACGACTCTCCGCGGCGTCCTGCTGGAGATGAAGGAAAAAATCGAGCAGGGGATGGAACAGAAGGATTATCAGGCCCAATACCAGGATGAGGTGCAGGAATTTGAACAGTTTTCGCTTCGGAGATTCTTTGAGAAGATTCTGGAGGGGAAGCTTTCGGTGAAGGAGATCTACGAGGAGGCGGCAGCCCAGTCGCTGCAGCTTACGGCCTCCTGTTACAATCTGCTGCTTTTCTCCATCTATGAGAAAGCCGAGGTATCATCCCGGGAGTCCCGGGAGCGGCTGATCAGAAAACAGGAGGAGGTATTTCACTATTTTCTGCGGCATCCCCAGTATATTCTGTTCCGTTTCAATGTCAGCTGCTATGGCGTTCTGATCAAATCGGAGCGGTCCCAGATGGAGGAACTGACAGAGAACAGCCTGGCCCATTTAAAAAAGGTCTGCACGCCGGAGGAGGATCACCTGGAATGGTACGTTGCGGTGGGAACGGAGGTGGAGCGTTTGAGCATGCTGCCTCAGTGCTATAAAGATGCGAACCACTATTTTGCCTACCGGTTTATTAAGCCGGGTCTCCATGTGCTGTCGGAAACGACGCTTTCGGACTGTCTGGCCGGACAGGGAGAAAAGAATATCGGCACGGTGGATTTTATGCAGATGGATCCGGAGATTATCCGCGACTTTCTGTCACGGGGAGAGGATAAGGAGATTCATGATTTCGTGGAATCCTATCTTTACAACATTCAGAATGCCTTAAAATCCAGTATGTTCCGCAGCTATGTGATCCTGAATATCCGATTTGCCGTCGTTGCTTTCCTGGAGTCTATCGGCGCGGATCAGGCGGAGTATTTAGAAGAGATCGAGCATGCGGTGCAGATGATCCGCAGCGAGGACAGCGAGATTTTCGAATACTTTGCAGGCATGCTGGAGACCGCGATGGGGATTCGGGACCGGATCAACAGCTGCCAGGGCGGGAAAATGTTAAAGAAGGCACTGGATTATATAGACGATCACTACGACTGCGACACACTGTCCCTTAACCTGGTGGCCGAGAACATCGGCATGAGCGCCAGCTATTTAAGTGCCATCTTCAGCCAGAACATGCAGAAAACATTTGTTGAATACGTGACGGAAAAGCGGATTGAAAAGGCGAAAAAACTGTTAAAGCAGACGGACAAAAACTCCGGTGAGATAGCGAAGGAGGTGGGGTATAAGGACTCCCATTACTTCAGCTTCGTCTTTAAAAAGCTGCAGGGATGCAGTCCGAGAGAATACCGTGCAGAAAAGAAGCATTGACCGGCGCATCACCGGTCAGTCTGAGTGCTTTCCTTTAAGTTCAGTTTCCAGCGGGTTTCCTGTGAAGACACGGGAAGCCCGCTCAGTTTTTTAATCACAGCCTCCGCTGCCTTTGTCCCCATCTCATGGGGCTCATGGGAGAGTGTGGTTACCGCTAGAATGTTGGAACTGCTGAAATACGTATGATCGAAAGCGGCCACGGCCATGTCCTCGGGCAGCCGGCAGCCTGCGGACTGGAGTTCATCCACCAGATAATAGGCGATGATGTCATTGTAGCAGACGACTGCGGTGCAGGAGGAAAGGGACTCCGCCGCCATTTCCTTTAAAAACCGTGTATCTTTTCCGTGAAGCAGCCGGTCTAAATCACGGGAGCCGTACCAGCAGATGCTGTGGTCGGAGACCGGCAGCTCTAAGTCGCGCAGCGTTTCCGTGAAGCCCTGATAGCGCTCGATTCCCTGCATATCATCAGATTTAAAGATACCGCCGATGGCCGTATGGCCCTGAGCGGCCAGATGGCGGACTAAGAGGGCGCTCCCCGAATAGTTATCGTCTTTGATAAAGAGGCAGCCGGTAAGGGCCGGATAATAATTATAGAGAAACACGATCTGACAGCCCTTTTTGACCAGCCTGCGGTACAGGTCCAGATTGGGATTGGGGAGCGCACTTTTACAGCCCTCCGCGATGATTCCGCGCAGAGGGTTTTTCAGAAGCTGCAGCAGGATCTCCCTTTCTCTGGAGATGGAATTACCCGTTGTAAAAACCTGGCCAGTGAAACCATGTTCAGAAAGCGTGTTTTGGATATCATGGATTACGCCGGGATAGATGTATTCCTGATCGCTGGAAATGAGAATTCCGATGACATTCCCCTGCGGCCTGGAGGAGTGTCCTGTAAGGAACGAGCCGCTTCCCTGCTTTCTGACGATGAAGCTCTTTTCCTCCAGAAGCCCCAGAGCCATGCGGATGGTCTGACGGCTTACGTGATATTTCGTGCAGAGCTCCTGCTCCGACGGCAGCTTATGAATTCCATCTTGAATGTTTTTCTCAATCATAAGTTCCAGACGCTCCGCGACCCATTTGTATTTTACAGTCATAGAATCCTTACCTTTCCCGATTTTATGAAAAAATTGCCTGATTTGTTCCCCGGATAAACGTAAGAAAATGTATAAATATCATAAAAAATCCCCGATTTATCTTCTTGAAAGTCAATATGCACAACAAAAATCCCCCGCATCTGATCCCTGAAAAATGGCAGAATCTTAAAATTTCCACCTGTTTTGTAAGAAATCACACCAAAGAATACAACTTGTATTGTATTTTGATTATAGCACCACATATTTGTATTGTAAATAACTTCCAAACCGCATAAATACAAGGGATTACAAATTGAATCACAGTGCCGCCGCTGGTAAGATACAGGTACAGGGAGAAACGAATCCCAGGAGGAAATCAATTATAAAAGCGGAGGTAAGAAAATGAAAAAGAGAACTCTCGTAACAATGTTGGCAGTATCCATGGTGGCGGCCAGCCTGGCCGGATGCAGCAGCTCCAAGACATCATCAGCAGGAACGACAGCAGCGACCGAGGCGCCTGCGGCAACTGAAGCAGCGGCTTCTGCGGCAACCGAAGCGGCAAAGGCGGAGACAGAGGCGCCGGCTCCTGCGGCAGCGGATGGGGAACTGATCAAGGTCGGCATCATCAACAACGACCCCAACGAGTCCGGATACAGAACCGCGAACGACGCAGATATGAAGGCCATGTTTACGAAGGAAAACGGATATGACGCCTCCTTTGCCTACAGCTTAAAGAATGACGAGCAGATCACGGCGGCTCAGAAGTTTATCCAGGACGAAGTGGATTACTTACTTCTCTCCGCGGCAGATACTTCAGGCTGGGACAGCGTTTTAAAAGACGCACAGGACGCGGGAATCGGCGTAATCCTGTTTGACCGTACCATCGACGCCAGCGAGGACTTATATCTGGCTTCCATCGTTTCCGATATGAACAAGGAAGGCGAGACAGCAGTAAACTGGCTGGCTGACCAGGGCTTAGACGAATACAACGTCATTCACATTCAGGGTGTTATGGGTTCTGCGGCACAGCAGGGACGTACCGGTGCTCTCGACACAAAGGTAGCGGCCGACAACTCCTGGAATCTGATCACACAGCAGACCGCAGAGTGGAACTCCGAGAAAGCACAGCAGATCGTTCAGTCTGTCATCGATTCCGGCTCTAAATTCAATGTCATCTACGCAGAGAACGACGATATGGCTAAAGGCGCCGTAGCCGCATTGGATAAGGCAAATATCTCCCACGGCGTCGGCAAGGACGTAATTGTTATGGGATTTGACTGCAATAAATGGGCGCTTCAGGAACTGCTGGATCAGAACTGGAACTACGACGGACAGTGCAACCCGTTCCAGGCTGCCTACATCGATGAAATCATCAAAAAGGTTCAGAACGGGGAAACGCTCACCGAGAAGACTATCATTATGGATGAGAAGGGCTTCGACGCCACGACCATTACGGCAGAAGACGTTGAAAAATACGGAATTTAGGCGACAAGCCAATAAAATGTTTATAGGATAGAAAATGGAAAGAGTGCAGCGCGGCATAATTGATATTCGTATGAACGCTTTGCGCTCTTTCCCTACAAAAAGGAGTGAATGGCGCTGGTGAAAGAGAAGTCTGTATTGGAAATGAGAAATATACATAAGAGCTTTCCGGGAGTACGCGCGCTGCAGGCGGTGGATTTTACCCTGTGTGAAGGGGAGATTCACGCGCTGATGGGTGAAAACGGAGCAGGAAAGTCCACACTGATCAAGGTGCTGACGGGTGTATATGAAAAGGATGAAGGCGAAATTTATTTAAAGGGCATGGAGAAGGCTGCGGTTATCAAATCTCCCCGTGACGCACAGAATCTGGGAATCAGCACGGTATATCAGGAGATTACCTTGTGCCCGAATCTTACGGTGGCTGAAAACATGTACATCGGACGCGGAAAAACGCAGATGATGGACTGGAAGAAGATGAATGCGGATGCGGACGCGATTCTTGACAAACTGGGGATTCCGGCAGGGGCCACCCAGCAGTTATCCGACTGCTCCATAGCGATTCAGCAGATGGTAGCGATCGCCCGCGCGGTTGACATGGACTGCAAGGTATTGATTTTAGATGAGCCGACCTCTTCCCTGGACGAATCGGAGGTGGAAAAGCTCTTCGGCCTCATGAGGGATTTAAGAGAGCGGGGCGTCGGCATCATCTTTGTCACCCATTTCCTGGATCAGGTCTATGAGGTATGCGATAAAATCACGGTTCTGCGCGACGGCCAGCTGGTGGGAGAATACGTCATAGAAGAGCTTCCCAGGGTGAAGCTGGTTGCAAAGATGCTCGGCAAGGAACTGAACGATATGGAAAATATCCGGGAGAAGACAGAAGGCTATAAAGGCGCCGACGAGCGTGTCATCGAGGCCCAGGGGCTTCAGAGCGATGCGGGAATCAAGCCGTTTGATTTCTACATCAAAAAAGGTGAGGTCAACGGCTTTACCGGCCTTCTGGGCTCCGGGCGGAGTGAATGTGTCCGCGCCATGTTCAGCGCAGACAGGGTAATCGGCGGAACGATGAAAAAGAACGGAAAAACGGTGAAGATGACTAAGCCTCTGGACGCCATGAAAAATGGGATTGCCTACCTTCCGGAGGACCGCAAGAACGACGGTATCGTGGGAGACCTCTCCGTGAGAGACAATATTATCCTTGCGGCACAGGTGCTTAGAGGATTTTTCCGGCCGTTCTCCAGAGCGGAGGCAAATAAGTTTGCAGACGAATACATCAAGCTGCTGGAAATTAAGACCGCGTCGGCGGATACACCCATTAAGTCACTTTCCGGAGGAAACCAGCAGAAGGTCATTCTTGCCCGCTGGCTGCTGACCCATCCGGAATATCTGATTCTGGACGAACCGACCCGCGGCATCGACATTGGCACGAAAATCGAAATACAGAAGCTGGTATTAAAGCTGGCCGCGGAGGGAATGAGCGTCACCTTTATTTCTTCTGAAACGGATGAGATGCTTCACACGTGCTCCCGTTTGATCGTCATGCGTGACCGCAGAGTGGTCGGAGAGCTGTCGGGTGAGGAGCTGAATCAGGCTAAAATCATGGAAACCATTGCCGGAGGTGAGATGGAATGACAGGGAAGAAGAGTACAACGATATCAAATGCGTTTGCCGGTTTATTCAGGAAGCAGATATTCATCCCCATTGCGGCGCTTCTGCTGCTGACGGTATTTAACCTGGTAATTGACCCGGCGTTTTTCAAAATCACACTGGGTACCAACAGCGGCGGAGACCCTGTTTTAACCGGATATGTGATGACGATTCTCGACTATGGCTCCGAGGTGGCTATTCTGGCCATCGGCATGACGCTGGTCACGGCGGCTTCCGGCGGACAGGATATCAGCGTCGGCGCGGCTGTGGCGATTGCAGGCTCCGTGATTCTGCGGGTTCTCGTCGGACTGGGCGGAGACGGGACGCTTAGGGCTCCGATCATCGTGGCATTTCTGGCTGCGTGCCTGACCGCCATGATATTTGGCGCGTTCAACGGCGTGCTGGTAGCGATCTTTAAAATCCAGCCCATGGTTGCGACTTTGATCCTCTATACCGCCGGCCGTTCCATCGCCGCGTGGATCAATAACAATGAGCTTCCTATCGTAACAGATAAGACATTTACGTATTTCGGCGGATTTATTCCGGGAATCCCGATCCCCACACCGTTTTTCCTGGCAGTGGTCTGCGTCATCATCGCCATGCTGGTGTTAAAGTTCACGAATCTGGGCTTATATACCCAGGCTGTCGGAATTAACGCCAGCTCCTCTAGGCTGAACGGTTTAAACCCTGCGTTTATCAAATGGCTGAGCTTCGTCATTCTGGGGCTGTGTGTAGCGGTTGTGGCCCTGATTAAAACGAGCCGGCTCTCCACCATCAACTATTCGGTCATTGCCAAGGATATCGAGATGGATGCCATCCTGGCGGTCGCCCTCGGCGGAAATGTGTTAAGCGGCGGTAAGTTTAATATTATGGCGTCGATTCTGGGAGCCTATGTCATTCAGTTCCTCACGACAACCCTTTATAAGTTTAATGTCTCCTCGGATGCCCTTCCGGCCTATAAGGCCATGGTCGTCATCGTGCTGGTCGTCATCAGCGCCCCGGCTGTAAAAGAGAAGATTTCCAGCCTCGGAAAGAGTTTAAGAAAACAGAGGGAGGTCGCCTGATATGTCAAACACAAAAAAAGCAGGCAGCCAGGCGCTGCCAAATAAGCCGAAAAGGCTGACTGACACGAATTTGCTGCTTCTCATTACGATCGTGGTTTTCCTTGTCATGTATATCGGAGCCATGATATTTCTGAAAAAGGGGTTTTTAAAGCCTCAGACGTTTTTTAATATTCTGAATGCGAATGCAGCGCTCATCATTACCTCCTGCGGCATGAGCCTTGTTATGATCACCGGCGGAATCGATATCTCCGTGGGAGGCGTCGTCGCACTGGTCAGCATGAGCTGCGCCGTATACCTGGATTATCACGGAGGCAGTGTCTTTGCCTCCCTGCTGATTGCGCTGGGAATCGGTCTGGCATTCGGCGCGGTACAGGGCTTTCTCGTGGCCTATCTGGATATCCAGCCGTTTATCGTCTCACTGGCGGGGATGTTCTTTGCCAGAGGCATGACGACGATTGTTCATACGGCTCCGTTTAATGTGGCCAATGAAGGCTTTGCAGCCTTGAAAGATACGCGGATCAATGTACCCGGACTCGGAACGGTAAACAAGCTGGGAAAATACATTAACGCCTATGTGGAAATCGGCGTGATCGTCGCCGTTCTGGTGGTGATTATCCTGTTCTGTATCCTGAAATGGACGAAGGCAGGGCGGAATTTTTACGCGGTGGGCGGCAGCAGGCAGAGCGCTCTGATGCTTGGAATCAATGTGAAGAAGACCAGATTTCTGGCGCATTTGCTCTGCGGCCTTCTGGCGGGGATCGGCGGTTACGTCTATTTCCTGCACGTAGGCTCCGGATCGGCCTCCCATGCCATGGGCATGGAGATGAACGCAATCGCGTCATCCATCATCGGCGGAACGCTTCTGACAGGCGGCGTCGGCAATATCGCCGGTACGTTTGTCGGCGTGCTGTCACTCAGCACGATTCAAAATATCGTTTCCTCCATCGGCCTCGATCAGGCGTGGTGGACGGGAATTACCGTGGCCGCCATGCTGTGCCTGTTTTTGGTGGTGCAGAGTATGATTATGGCGCGGAAGAAGAAAAGAGTATAAGGAAGAAGTGGATGACAATCCCCCGGTCCGGGTGTTCGGACCGGGGGATTGGTGTGTGTGGAACTCTTCTGTCAGCACGGTCTGTCACATTTCTCAATACATTTAAGCAGACACTCCATTTCCCGAATCCCATTCTGCTGCGACACGATAATGGACTGGATAATCGGCTTCAGCTCCTGGCAGATTGGAAACTGCAGGGCATTCCGTGACATTTGGATGGCGCCTCTGTGATGGGGAATCATTTCACGAATAAAATTCGCATTGATATCATTTGTGGAACATGCATTTCTCATATCATCAAACATAGTCTGTGTAATTTGCTTATAGTGACAAAGGAAAAGTTCAATTTTCTGCGGCGGGTTGCAGAACATCTGACAGCGGTTCTGGATTGCCTCCATATTCTCAATGCTCTTATTCTGTTCTTCAATGATATTTAACGCAATTTCCTGCAGTGGTACCAGGGTGGTGTAATGCAGGAGATTACAGGACATCTCGATTGCTGCCTTGTGGTGGGGAATCATCTGAACAATAAAGTTATAGGAAATACTGTTGCTCAGTTGGGCACTGTTCATCTGCTGTATCATTTGGTCCAGTATGTTGTTAAAGCAGGTTAAGTATTTGTCTGTTACGATGCTTAGCTGTTCTTGTCTCATCATTATTTACGCCTCCAGTTCTATATAGGGTATGCAGAGGGGCAGGCGGTTGATATAGAATCAGATGCATATTCTGATTGCAAACATACGTTCGATATGGTATGATGGTAAAAACAGCGTTATATCCAGATGTCCTCAAGAATGGAGTATGCCGGAATTAACACCGAATAGAAAAAGGGCAGACACGGTCACGCATCTGTCTTAAAATTATGGTATAGTGGGAAAAGAGGTGCTGCTATGCATGCGTGGGAATCCATACAAAAGACTTTAAACTATATCGAGGAACATATTGGCGAGGAAATCCAGATCGAGGAGTTGGCGGATCTTGCCGGACTGTCGTTGTTTTACTATCAGAGGCTGTTCGCGCGGCTGGTGAAGAAGCCGGTGCGGGAATACGTCAAACTGCGGCGTTTGGCCCGGGCATGCGAGTCTCTGAGAAACAAAGAAAACAGCATCTTGAATGTTGCAGTGGAATTCGGCTTCGGCGGTCGTGAGACTTTCACACGGGCATTCAAAGACACCTATGGCATCACACCGGCGCAATACCGGGACAAGCCTGTCGGCCTGATGAATTATGACAAGCCTGATCTTTCCCTGAATTACAGGATGGTAGACGAAGGTGTGCCCTTAATCGGCGAAGGGTTAGTGTTGGAATATAACCGAAGGACCCTAAAGGAGCCTGTCAACTTCCTTGGTGTTGTCGGATATTACTCCTTTTCAAAAGGGAAGATGATGGGTGAAAGGACAGGAGTAGATGAATCCGACGCCATTTGGAAACAGTTTTTCGATGCCCTGAAAGACATTCCGCATATACCCGGCGGCCTGATACTCGGTGTCTCTTATCACGGCGATGCGCCGGATGGGTATTCGACTTATTTCATCGGGGTAGAACCGTGTGAAGAGGATTCCCGTTTTGTAAGCTGGCAGCTGCCTGCGAGAGAATATGTCGTCTGTTCATTTGAGGCTGATAATCCCAAACAGCTGATGGCCTCTATGGGAAAGATGATGAAATTTACCAGGGGCTGGCTGAAAAGCCATGGGTTGATTGCTGACGGCTTTTTCCCGGAGATGTATGATCATCATACGCCTGAAATGGCATATATGGAGATGTGGATTCCGTTCAGAGCGCGGAATGGCAGTGAATGAATCATGGCTAAAGCTGTGAATGATTTTAATAAAGATGATGAGTTGCCGGTTTTGTGAGTTTCACGAACGATAAATTTAACAGGAGGAGTTAAACAATGAGCAGATATGAAGAGGGAATAAAATTAATAGAAGAGAGCTGCGGCAATGGAAAAGATAATATTATTGCGCTTTCGACCGTAGTAATGGAACCAAATGCTGACGGAATGCCCAGTTCCTGTGTTCGTGATGTGGATGCTTATTATGAAGATGGAGTGTTCTATATTACGACATGGGCGAAGTCAAATAAAATGCTTCAGATCGCTCAGAATAAAGAGACTGCATTTGCTGTTTGCTTCGAGGGGATTTACGGACATGGGATTGGTGAAAATCTTGGCTGGGTGCTGGATCCGAAGAATGCGGAACTGAGAGTGAAACTTCGCCGGGCATTTGCCGACTGGTACGATCAGGCAAACGATGAAAAAGACGAGAGCTGTGTTATTCTGGCGATCCGCATTACTCGTGCCAGAATCATGAGAGACCACGGCGCGGTGCGTTATAATTTGGATTTCGTGAAGAAGACAGAGGCGGAAGACGGGATAATCGGATAAGCAATATATGGATAATGCGATAGTATCAGGCGGACCTTGATTCTATTGTATTATCCATATTCCCATCAGTCTATCATTCCCAAACGACGTTTAAAAACCAACATCCTAAGTTCCAGTTTCCTATCTATAACTAATCATGGAATACAGATTTATCACAATCATCGCAGCCGCAAAGATAAGAAATATTCCGTTGACAGCCCTAACGGCCCTGGAAGAGGTTTTCTTAATAAAACAGATCAGAAAAACGATCCACGCGATATATGCAATAAAAATGATTCCGCGGTTACGAATGAACAGCGACAAAAGAAAAAGCAGATTTATAACAGTCATTGATTTCTCCGAGCTCAAAGCAGTTTTAATCTTATCGTTCATAGAGGTACCTCCCTGTATATTTGCCAATAGTATCGTGTTTTTCCTTTTTATTAAATTATTTTGTATTTTATTTCATTCTACGTTCTCAAAACAATTCTGTCAAACGCCAATATTCCGTTTCAGGGTTTTATCAGGTTGTTATTTTTGACAGGCACCTATGAAATATGATTTTAAACCTTCCCCTCCAACTACCCATATACAAGTTTTATAGAATCAATAAAATCTGCCGTCGCGTCAGGAGCTGTTTGCAGAATATGCGATTCAATCATTGACATAGGCGTCTGGAGGAATGGTTTGACATACCGGCAGGCATATACTAGAATTAATTTATGAAGCAGCATGCACCCGATTGCGGCATAAATGTTTGCTGACAGACCGCTGCCGACAGGAGGATACCGCTATGAATCAATCACTTTGGATCTTTGTTATCGTAGTATCAGCCATTTCACTGATAGGCTCAGCACTTGTTGTAATCTATTTCTACAGACTTGTCAAGAGTCGGGAAGATCATACCGGGATGCCGCAGGAAGAAAAGAGTACCGGGAAGAAATGGGGATATTTTCTTCTGTGGAGTTTGTTTTACTGCGCCATCGGGGCGATTATGATGGTTCAGTATGAGCGCGGTATGGCAGACCGGGAATGGGGAGATATCTTTTTTGTCCTGGTACCTGTTGTATTTATGTTGATTGGATCAGCCATGGGGCGTAAGGCCGCTAAGAGGCGCAGATTCGCCACCGCCGTGACCACTGCCGTCGTGGTGGACAAAGAACCGCGGGGCAGCAGCCAGAACAGAACGTACGCCCCCGTATATGAGTTTTACGCAGAAGGCGCTAAACACAGAATTACTTCGGAATCCAGCACCAACAGCAGCTTTGGGAGCGGCTTTCTTTCTGTTTCTGTTGGGGAGGAAGTAGAGCTTTATTATATTCCCGGGCGTCCGGATAAGATTTATGTGCCAAAAGAACAGAGAGGGACCTGGTTTTTCGTATGGATCTTCCGGTTTATCGGAGTTGGCTTCCCTGTCATTGCATTGTCAGGACCATTCCTGAGGGGCTGGATGAAGTGACAATACCGGCCGCAACTGCTTTGAAACTCCATTGGTGGCCGGTTATTCCGGCAGCAGCCCCGGCAGCTGGTCAGCCCGGATGCTTTGAGGGAAGCGGAAGAGATTGCATGGATCATACCGTTTCTTGATTTCAACTAACCGCTCTTTATTCTCTCCATAGTAAGCGTCCATGTAGTGATCTGTATATAGATACGGGAAATTAATATACGAACCTGTGGTTAAGGAATGCAAATATGGAAAGCGTGCCGCCATCCATGCCTGATTCTCCGCTTCGAAGAAGCAGTCTTCCCATACCGTTTCGATTCCGATGATAAAGTCGGAATTTCTGTAATAGAATGCGGTTTCGCAGGGATTTACAGCTCTGACTTTGCCGCCCATGGCGTAGAGAGCCACGGAAGCATAGGAGGCCCCGCGCGCTCTGGTCTTGATGAGGCTGAGGAGCGATATAATCTGGCTGTCTGAAAAGTCCGCATACGCGAAGCGTCCTGCAAACTGAAACGTTTCAGAAGCCGGGTAAATCGAAGCGTCAATTTCGGTGGCTTCCCAAAAAGTGACATAGCGAAACGAAACCTCTGCCCCGTAGATATCGAGAAATGGCTGAACCGCAGCCTCCGCTTCGTCCGGTGTTCCATAGAAGAAGCCACGCAGGAATATGCCCATCCCGTCCCGTGCAGAATTAAAAATGCGGCTGTTGGGAGTGAAACGAATTTCGCCGCCTGTGGTCCAAGCCTGCCATGTCTGAAAGAATTGGAGCGCGGTTAAATCGTCGATCCGGGAATATTCTATATCCACATAGGTGACATGAGAGACTACAGGTGTAAGGCGGTAACTCAGTGATGTCACGACGCCGAAGTTCCCGCCTCCCCCGCCCCGCAGAGCCCAGAAAAGGTCGGGATGAGACGCTTCACTGGCAGTAATCAGCCTGCCGGAGGCATCGATGAGTTCTGCTTCCACAAGGCTGTCACAGGCCAGTCCATACATTCTGGAGGAATGTCCCCAGCCGCCTCCCTGAGTCAGGCCGACTGCATTTACGGTAGGGCAAGTACCGCTGGGAAATGGATAGCCGTATTGTTTCAAGAAATGGTAAAGTTCTCTGTTGGAGACACCGCCGCCGATTTTGAGCGTTCCGGTGCTGTCAAGCTGAATCCCTTTTAAAGGACTGGTATCAACCGTCATCTTACCATTACCGATGCAGTATCCTTCATAATTATGTCCGCCGGATCTCACTCGGATTTCCTGCTTCTGCCTGGCGCCATAACAAACTGCCCGTGCCGCCTCATCATCATTCCTGCAATAGATGATGGAGGAGGGACATTTTTGTATGGAGCGGTTAAAGATCTGCCTCGCCGATTCGTAGGACGGACAGTACGGCAGAATAATTCTGCTGCATAGATCTGTATTCATCATAGCATCCTTTTGCCGGCTGCTGTTCGCAGTTCGGGACAACGTTGTTTTATAATACAGTATGCGGGTGGAGGAGGGGAGGTTCTGATGGCGGTGTGTAAGAAATGATGGAATCATGTATGCGGAAAAGATTAATTAGTTCCGTCTTTTTGAATATGGTTGAATTGTGAATTATTCTATTGTACAATTAGCTACAATATGAAAGCTTTTTGAAACAACACATGACAAGGAGCAGCTAATGACATTAAATGAAGTAGGCAAGATGGCCGGCGTTTCAAGAATGACGGTATCCAGATATTTTAATGGTGGATATGTCGGCGAGGAAAGCAGGGCGAAAATAGAAAAGATAGTACAGGAAACGGGATTCAGGCCGAGTGCACAGGCAAAAGCGCTGAAGACGAGGAAGACGGAGACGATCGGCGTTATGATCTCCTCTCTGGATTCTGCGCTCCTGGTAAATGTGATCAATTTGCTGCATGCCAGCATGGAAGCAGCAGGATATCAGATTCTGATCATGCGTTACCTACAGTCCAAGCAGCTCTTGATCCAGCAGATTAGAAATCTGATTGCAAAGGGCGTGGATGGTCTGATTGTTTCTTTGGTAGTGGCAGATGACGAGATAAAAAAAGAATTGGAATTATGTCCTGTTCCAGTAGTCTGCTTTGGTCCTATGGGGCTGGAGGGTATCAGTAGTGTGATTCATGATGACAACAGCGGCCTGGCGTTGATTGTGGATGAGCTGGTAAAACGTGGACACAAAGAAATCGGCTGCCTGGGACCGGATTTTGATTCACAGATGTCAAGTGTTCGTATCTCTGCCATACAGTGTGAAATGAAACGTAAGGGGCTGCCTGTTCGAAAAGACTGGTTTCTTCAATGCAGGGACGATACAGCAACACATTACGAGATAGGGAGGCGCCTGGCGGCAGAGGTGATCAGCCTGTCTTCCATGCCAACTGCCATGATTGCATTATCCGACCAGATTGCAATCGGAGCACTTGCAGTATTAGCAAAAGCCGGAGTTAAGGTTCCCGTACAGTTGGCGATCACCGGATATGGTAACATCGATGTGGGAAGCTTTCTGAATCCTGCATTGACAACGGTTGATATGAACTTACAAGAAATAGTAGACAAAATAACCTTCCTTCTTTTGGAACAAATTAACAAAAATCAAAAAATTGTAGAAAAAGTCCATGTAAAACCTTTACTGATTGTGCGTGAAAGTATATAATAAAAAACACAAGACATGTGAACGTTCACATATAGACCATAACGGGAGTAAATCCGACTCCCGTTTCATTTAAAAATATGTGTGAACGATCACATAAAAAAGGAGGAAAACATGAAAGGTAAGAGCTTGAAAAAGAAAGCAGTGCTGTTGTTGGTGAGTCTGATCATTATGATCGGTTCTGCATGGGGAGCACAAGGGATTGAGTCACAGTTTGGTAATGTCAGTGTGAAACGGATTTATTTTAATAATGATGATGGGTATCGGATGAGTGGAATCCTTTACCAGCCGGTAAATGCGACTTCGGAAAATCCGGCGCCGGCAATTGTTACATCACATGGAAACAACGGGTACACGGCAGCAATGACATCATATAATGTGGAATTGTCGAGACGCGGCTACGTAGTTCTCGCACTGGAGATGGAAGGCCATGGCAGAAGCGAATACGTACCGGATGAACTGGGTGATGGGAGTTATGGAGGAATTGCAGCGGCCGAATATCTGATGAACCTGGATTTTGTCGACCATTCTCAATTAGGAGGGACAGGGCATTCCAAGGGGGCGAATGCAGCGGTCGGTATGGCTAAGAAGTATCCGGATAGTGTAAAGGGAATCTTATTAAACGGTTATATCAGTCCTTCCATTACAGGCGGCGGACTGGACGAGTCTCTGACCCATACCAATGTGGCACTAAATATGTCACGTTACGATGAATGTGGTCAGGACCTGCTGCATCATGTGATGGGAACAGAATGGAATTACGATTATTTGAGAAATAAAGAAGTGGCAGCCGCTTTGTTTTCAGAGACCTGGGGCGGGGCAGAGATCCTGAATCTTGTAAACGTGGGGTGCGGCAGCTGGGAGGATGGAACAAAACGTATTTTCTATACCATAGAAGACTGCACGCATGTGACTACCGTAAACAGCAAAAATGCAGTTAAAAATGGACTTGATTTTTTTATGAAATCCATGAAGGCGCCAGTTCCCATTGACAGCTCCAATCAGGTCTGGGGATTGAGATTTTTATTCGGTACAACGGAGATTATAGGATTTGTTATGTTGTTTTTATCCCTGGCGAATCTTCTTTTCCTGTGGAAACCTTTCGAGAGTCTAGAACAGAGGGAGACATCCGGGACTGCTGTTATGACTGGAACGCGCAGCATATGGTACAGGATCTGCTTTATTACTTTATTTACAGTGATACCGGTTCTTACGTTTGTGCCCTGCTATGTATATGGGGAAAACCGGGTGAAACAGTCTGCATTGTTCCCCTTTAATCCCAGCTCCTTTGGTTATTTAATCTGGACAGTGGCTAATGCGCTCTGTATGCTGGTGATCTTTATTATCTGGCATTTTGCCTATGGAAAGAAACACGGCGGAAATATGGAAGTCTATGGCTGGAAGGTAGGGAAAAATGCCTCTGAAACGGCAGTATACATAGGAAAAGCTGCTCTATATGCGGTATGTCTGATTGTACCGGTTTTTGTGATTATGGCTGTCACGGAAAAGGTTTTTACTGTTGAAGCTGCCTCGTGGATATTTAATATCAGAACGTTTTCACTTGGCAGACTGGTTTATCTGATTCAGTATTTTATTCCGTTCTTTGTTAGCTTTTTAATTGGAAGTATTGCATTTTCGGCGATTTTAAGAGATGATAGTATGGAGGAGAACGGCAGAAAACAGATGGTTAAGAACCAGATGATCGGTATCCTGCAGGCAGTCGGCGGGCTGACAATCATGTATATCATATGGAATATGGTTTATTTTGTATCGGGAAAACCGTCCTTCCTTTACAGGGAGACTCCGTATGTGATGGGAAACGCAGGCTTTATGTGTATTTGCTTCTCGTTGATACCGATGTTTGGAATAAATGCGATTCTTTCCACCCATATGAGTGTGAAAACAAAACGAATCTGGACAGGTGCTTTTGTATGCGCGCTGTTTATTGTCTGGATTACGTTTGCAGGGCAGAGTATGGCATTACCCAGCACTCAGAGTGCGGTAGGAGCATTAGCCGGTTAAAATTATGAAAACTGTAAAAAAGTGCGGTAGGGTATGGACAGCGGCGGCAGTACTGATGCTCTATTTTACAAGTGTTGTCAATCAGCTGCTAAGCTTTGTCCTGCCGCTGCAGTTTGAAAAAATGGATTTTCGTATTGCTGCATTGGGACTGCAGTTAAGCTTTTTTTCAGCAGGGGCCCTGTTTTCCAGAGTCCTGCTGCTAAATTTGATTCGTGAAGAGAATATGAAAAAGTTTGCAGCGTTTGGTCTTGGATTGATGGCAGTGGCATGCAGCGGTTTCCTGTTGTTTACGGAAGCCGTTCCCGCCATGCTGTGCAGAATTCTTCAGGGCACTGCTTTCGGTATTGCCAGTTCGGCGGTACCGTCAGTTGCAATGAGATTCATCGAAACGCCGGAAAAGTCCGTGGGACTGATAGGAATTGCTTCGATTATGGCGTCCCTTACTGGCCCGTATCTGGCGCTGGAAATCGTGAAGCGCAGTCCGGAGAACGGGTTCAGGCTGGTATGCCTTTTGGCAGTATTAGCCGCTATGGCTGGTTTTCTCCTGTGTATGTGGATACCTGCAGCAGAAAACGGGGAAAATGCAGTTGAAAAACAAAAGAAAGGTCTACCTGGAAAGACAGCTGTGTACCTTTTTTTTACGGCTTCTTTTCTGATTTTGTGTAACTGCTACATGGCATTGCTTACTGTTTTTGCAGATAGTGAAGGCAAACTGAAGGATGTGGTCGTCTTTTTGGTGGCTTCTTCGCTTTCTTCCATACTAATCAGAACAGGTCTAAAAGAGGTCATGAAGACCCAGAGGAGACTGCATGGGCTTCTGTTTTTTGGAGCAGTACTTTACTGTGCAGCAATGTTGTGGGTAGGTAAGACACCAGGACGCAGTTCATTTCTTGCCGGCGGCACCGCTGTGGGGTTATTTTCCGGGATTATGATGTCCTGTGCTCATCTGGATATTTTAAGGCTGGATGATAAGGATTCGGCTCACGCAAACACACTTTTTTACTGTGTACAGGATATTGCCAACATTTTATGTGGAGTTTTATGGGCATTAGCCGCATCCTGGCTAGGGTACGGCATGAGCTTTGTATGGAGCGGTGTGGGGATATTAGTTATCTGTGGGGTATATATTCTTTTTAGAAAGAAAGTGGTACTTCGAAAATAACAGGGCTGTGAACTGCAACTAACAGGTCGAAGAAGAGAGTATAAATTCTCAGGACTTATTGTAAACACCTCCGTAATTGTGTAAAATAGTAATATACAGGAATCAGCATATCTATTTTCTGAAAGGCTAGTACTGCGTTGCGCAATTAACTGTGATAAAACACCCGCTATCTACGCCAGAGCCGCGCCTGCAAAGCTAGTCGTAGAGCCCACTGCGCCGTCGCTTTGCAGACACGCCTCTGACGCAGATATCAGGCATTTTATTCACAATTAATTACGCAATGCAGTACCAGGTGACACACTGAGGCAGAGCAAAGAATACAAAAAGGAGGGGCTATGTGGAATTATACCAAATGTACGGCAAAGGACAGAATCGAAAAGTTGAACAGGCTGACAGATGCTTTCCATGAGGAGGCGGACTGTCTGGAATACCTGTCAGAAGTACAGAACTGTATTAACAGCACACAGACAACCATGGTATTGCTGCAGGATCTGGATGCCAATATCATGATAGAAATGGACTATGTTCCGGTTAATAACTATTCGTTTCATGTGGTTTGTATTGGAGAAAACGGCATAAAGACACAGGAAAGGCCATGTAAAAATATTGAGCAGGCGGTGCGGCAGTTTTTAGCGAATATCAGTTGAGCGGTTAACTTATTATATATACCATCTGCCAGTTCCAGGTTCTTACATCGGAAGCTGTCATAAAAAATGGAGCTGCTCAGGATCAAAATAGAAAAAGCTGTCCGATTAAGGGCAGCTTTTTCTATTTTCTTATCTAAGAAAAACATCTGAATAATTCTCTCATATATGATATAATTATTCCAATAATTTCCATAAAATACCCCAGGTATTTGTTTTAATGCATGTTTCAAGAATAATTATTTTAAACAATGGTACGCTACATACAAAAATCATAGTTTAAAATGTACAATATGTATAAATTATGTAATTAAAAATATATAAATATTGACAAATGCAGCAGACAAGAATATAATTATATACATAAAAGAAATAATTATTTAACGATATATAATAATTATTTCTCGAGTAACTTCTGCTGCTGGAAAGGATGCGTTTATGAGTAATATTAAAGATGTGGCAGCATTAGCCGGAGTATCTGTTCCTACTGTTTACAAAGCCTACAGCAATACGTATTTTACCAGCCCTGAGATCAGGGAAAAAGTATATGCAGCTGCGAAAGAACTGGGATACGTACCGAAGACGGTAAACAGAACAGGGGGAAAGGAAAGTAAAAGGACAGTGGCGTTGTTTTTAGATGAGATTGTGAACCCGTTTTACAGTGCCATGGTGAGGGAGACCTCCAAGGAACTGGAACATAAGGGATACCAGCTTGCTGTTATGTACAACAGCAACAGTGCATCTGTGGAACGGGAGAACTTTGAAGCAGCCATTGCTCATAAGTATGACGGCATTATTTTCGTGCCGTCTCCTGAGGGGGACGGGGAGCTGATAAAACAGCTGAACGCAAAGCGGTTTCCACTGCTTCAGCTGTTTCGGACAGTTTACCCCGATCTGGACACACTGCTGATTGATGATGAGCTGGGAACGTACCTGGCTGTGAAGCACCTTCTTCAAAGTGGCCATAAGAAGATCATGCTGATCAGTAAGACTAATCCGGCTCTTGTCAAGCGGGAGGTTGGATACGCAAGGGCATTTGAAGAGGAAAGACTGGAAATGGATAATGAATGCCTGTACCTTATGAGCTATGCGGACTGCGCCAAAGAGATGATCAAGGAAAAGATTCACGCGGTGCAGCCCACTGCAATTCTGTCGGTTGGAGAATCCACCAGCATCAACGTCATCCAGGCGCTTTCCGAGATGAATTTGTCCATACCGGACGATATCAGCTTCATTATTTATGATGATCTGCCCTGGACAGCGGTTTACGGCATCACTACAGTGGCACATTCTTACGAGTCCATCGGCAGGCTCATAGCAGAGATGATTGACGGCCAGTTCAACAAAAGGGAAAACGGATCAGGAGAGCAGCCTGCAAGGCTGGTGCTGGACCCGCGGCTGGTAGCGAGAAAATCGGTAAAAATACTGCTGTGATTATGCCTGTCAAATTATTTGGAGGTATTTTATGAAGAAGAGGTATTGGAAGAAAGTTATGGTATTGGGGTTGACTGTATCATCAGCATTTTTGTTTGCAGGCTGCGGAAAGGGAAATGAGGCAGCAGGTACAACAGCGGAGCAGTCTTCCGCAGCAAATCAGGCGACTGCAGAGGCGTCACCTAAAAGCAAGACAGAGGAAGGCAGTGCCGGAAACGATGGAGCAGCAGAGAAAGCTTATAAATTTGTGTTTGCTGAGCACGTAGCGAATGTAGAGGAACAGGCACCTCAGGTATATGCCGTGGTACAGGCATATATGAAGGAACATCCGAACGTAACGATCGAACTGCAGGGGACCGCCTCTGACGATCAGATACGTAATATTAAGATGGCGGCACAGAATGGTTCACTTCCTGAACTGTTCTGGATGGAGCAGGGCGGAGCGGTAGAGATGGCAAATGCGGGATATCTGGCCGATTTATCGAAAGAAATTAATTCTGATCAGGCGTTCATGGATGGCTTTCTTCCGGGGATGCTGGATTCTCTGAAGATTGATGGCAAGATTTACGGCATTCCCTGTGAGCTTCAGTCCAATGGCATATGGCTGAACAAAGCTTTATTTGATCAGTACGGTCTGGAACTGCCTGTGACTTATGAGGACTTTATCCACTGTGCTGAAGTGTTCCGCTCAAACGATATTATCCCAATGGCACAGGGCGCCAAAGATACCTTCACTGCATGGGCGTTTGAAAATATGCACTGCAGATACGGTTTTTTCGACCATATAGACGACATTATCGCAGGAACGGATCAATGGCAGAATGATGATTACTTAAAGTTTTACAACAGGCTTGCAGACATGCGCGATAAGGGCGTATTCCCTGATAATGTGACTACCATGAGTTATGATCAGTCTGTGGAAGCCTTTATGGGGGGGAAGGCGGCTATGCTCAACTCCGGTGTATGGGATACCAAGAAATTCGATCAGAGTGATCTGGCCGGATCCATCTACTACTGGTGGGGACCAACGTTCAGTGACGGGATTGGCAATCAGAATGTATCCATGAAGGCACCTGCTCATCCTTACTGCGTTTCCGCTAAAGTACAGAAAGAGGATCCGGAATTGTACGCGGTCATCGTAGATTTCCTGAAGTTTTATTATGGGGAGCAGGGAACCGGGATTATTGCGAGAGATAATCAGAGTATTCCGGTTACAAAATATGACGGTGAGATCGACAAGGAGAAATACCCTGTATTTGCAAGGGTTATGGAAAAGATGAATGATGACTGGGAAAGCCCGGCGGCGTGCCCTGATATGTATATCCCTGGTCAGCTTATCAATCAATACAGGGAGAGCATGATCGGTGTAATTAACGGAATCTATACACCGGAAGAGGCCCTCAGCTATATGGACGAACAGCAGAGCACAATCCAGTAACAATTTTTGGCGCTGCCAGTCATGGCAGCGCCATTTCTGACTCAAAAGGAGAGACGGTATGCATTGGTTCAGTACCAAAAAGACAAAAATACTGATGATTGCACCGGCAGTAATTCTATTTCTGCTGTATATCATTATTCCGGTCTTCATGGCGTTTTATTATGGATTTACTAATTTTACGGGAATTGGAAAGCCTGAGTTTTTAGGTTTACGGAACTACATAACGCTGTTTTCAGATAAGATATTTTATATTGCTTTGAAAAATACGGGACTTGTCCTGGCGATGTCTCTGCTTCTCATAGTTCCCTGCTCCTTTGGATTATCATTGCTGTTTGCCAGGAAGATGCGGGGCGGAAAGCTGGTAAAAGCCTTTTGTTTTTCCCCGAATATTATCAGTCCCATATTAATTGGCCTGATCTGGGTGTTCATTCTGGATCCCAAGATTGGACTTATCAACGCATTTCTACGGTATATTGGCGTGTCTGCCCAGCCGGAATGGATTGGAGGGAAAACCCTGACACCATACTGTGTAGGCGCTATTTTCCTCTGGCAGACTCTGGGCTATAACGCCACCATATTTCTGGCAGGTATTAAAATGGTGCCGCAGGAACTATATGAGGCGTCGGAAATTGACGGTGCAGGGAAGATGCAGCAGCTGATCTATATCACATTTCCTATGATCAGGCAGACCATTATTATAGTTATGCTTCTGGTGATTACAGGCTGTTTCAAAATATTCGAGGTCGTCTATCAGTTGACTGGCGGCGGTCCGAACCACATGTCGGATCTGCTGGTGACTTATATGTATTATTCCACATTCACATCCTCCCGGTATGGATATGGTATGAGCATAGCATCGGTGACATTTCTGATTTCTGCTCTGTTTGCGGTTATCTATCTCTATGTCACGAGAGAACAGGTAGGAGAGGAGGAGTAAACTGCCATGTTGGACGAAAAAAAGAAAAAAAGGATTGGAGCGGCAGCATTGTCTGCGGTTACTGTATTAATTACAGCGGTGCTCATGATTCCATTCCTCTGGCTGGTGGTGCTGGCCTTTAAGACGAATACTCAGATTATGAATGAGCCGTTTGCGCTGCCTGAGTCGATGAACTGGGGCAATTTCAAGAACGCACTTGCTATTCTGCCTCTTGGAAGTATGTATAAGAATACGATTATTATCGTGGCCTTTACCCAGATACTCTGTCTGGTGGTGACTTTTATGTGTTCTTTCGCATTGACCAGACTGAAATTTCGCAGCAGGAAGCTTCAAAACGGAATTTATTTATTCTTGTTGTCGGGTCTTATGATTCCCACCTATATTTTGCTGTTCCCGATTTACAGAATAAATATTGCCCTGAAAATTGTTAATACGTATCTGTCTGTCATACTGCCTCTGGCGGCCTCATCCGTTTCTTTTAATACGCTGTTGTTTGTCGGTTTCTTAAAAGGATTTTCCAGGGATATAGAGGAGGCGGCTATTATTGACGGCTGCAGCCTGATGAAGCTTTGTACGTATATTACCATTCCCTTAATCAAGCCAGTCCTGGCTACAGTTACCGTATTCAATGTGCTCTATGTATGGAATGAATTCCCGTTGGAAGTTACCCTGATCCAGAATCCAGCCATGCGTACAATTTCCATGGGTGTTTCCATGTTCCGTGGAAAATACAGCATTGATTATGGCGGACTTGTAGCAGGAGCTCTGCTTATCCTTGTACCTCAGCTGATATTCTACGGATTTTTCCAAAAGTACGTGGTGGGAGGTCTGACTGCTGGAGCGGTTAAGGGCTGAATGCATAAAAAATCTTATAACAATAAAGGAGTTTACGATGAAACACAGACCAAGTTATCATTTTCTGCCTGAAAAGAACTGGATGAATGATCCAAATGCAACAATTTATTTTAAAGGGGAGCATCATCTGTTTTACCAATATAATCCCACGGACTGGCATTGGGGGAATCTTCATTATGGACATGCCGTAAGTAAGGATCTGCTTCACTGGGAACATAGACCGATTGCTCTGTATCCGGCTCTGGACAGGGGGGAGACACACTGTTATTCCGGATGCAGCTATATCAATAACGGTCAGATAGAACTGCTTTATACCAGCGTTGGTCAGGGAGAACGATGTCAAAACAGTGGCTCCCAGCAGTGGGCGGCCACGACAGAGGACGGCGTAACCTGGAAACAGATTCCGGAAAACCCGGTTATAAGAAATACGGATGCTCCGGGGAAACGGCTGACAGAGTGGCGTGATCCTTTCGTATTTCGGTGGAAAGGAAAAATTTACTGCCTTGTTGCGGGGATTGTAGATGAAAAATATGGTGCCGTACATCTGTACACAACGAATGATTTTCGGTCATGGACTTATGTTAATGAGTTTTTTCGCAATACGTGTGCGAAGGAGGTTATGGAGTGCCCCAATCTGATTGTTTATGGAGATAAGGTGTTGTTTATCCATTCGATATGGGACATTCGTGTCCTGCACTGGTTTGTGGGTACCATTACGGAAGAGGGGAAGCTGGAAGTTTACAATCAGGGGAGTGTGGATTATGGCGATTTCTTCGCATCCCAGATCTCATTCGATGAGAAAGGGCGGACTCTGATGTGGGGATGGCTTCGGGAAGATCCCAGGAGAGGACTTTATACGGATGGAGAATGGTCCGGTGCCCAGGCAATTCCAAGAGTGATATCCATTAATGAGGAAAATGAACTGGTTCAGGAGCGTCTGCCGGAATTCGAGACTCTGCGCCGCACGGATGAAGAGGTTCAACTTCAGAATTTTACCGGCCGATATGAATTTAAAACAGTATCTGGCACGGCGGAGATGGAAGGAACCATTCAGTCTGACGATGTATTTTCATTCCGTTTTCTGGCGGACAGCGATGGACAGGAATATACCGATGTCATCATTAACCCACGGGAAGGTACTTATTATGCGCCGATGGAGGATAGCAGCCTGATTAAATCCGTAGATAAAAGGCCGATTTTGGGCTGTTTTAGACGGAAAAAAGATGGAAGTGTTCATGTAGATATCCTGATTGACAATTCTGTAGCAGAGATTTTTATCAATGGAAATTCTGCCATGACGCTTAGAATCTATCCTCAGATGGAGGGCGGCAGGATGTCTGTTGAAACGAAGGGTCTTATAGCAGATGCAGAGATTCATGTCTATGAAATCGGGTTATAAGGGGGAAATAAGATGAAAGAATGTTTCAGAATACCTACTACAGGTGCGTTTGGCGATCCGATTGATGAGAATCCTTCAGGGGCTATGATGGAAGCCGGCTTTCGAAGCACGGGCTTGAACTGGCGCTACCAGCTGTTTCGTGTGGCGGCCTGTGACCTGCAGGATGGGCTGGACGGCATCAGGGCTTTGGGATTTTCGGGGCTGAATCTGACCATACCTCATAAGATTACTGCGGTCTCTTATATGGAGGGACTTTCGGAAAGCGCTGCTCTCATAGGGGCAATCAATACGATTTTGGTAAAAGAAGGAAAACTGCACGGGGAAAATACGGATGGAAAAGGTTTCGTTATCGGACTTCGTGAGAATGGCATTTTTTTGGCTGGCAAACGACTTGTCATCCTGGGGGCAGGAGGCGCCGCAAGAGCGATCAGCGTGGAATGTGCGCTGGCAGGGGCCGTTCACTTAACAATCATCAACCGGACAGAGGAAAAAGGCAGAGAGCTGGCAGCACTTATTACAGAGAATACCAGCTGTACCGCAGAATTTATAAAGTGGGTGGAGAAAGTCAGCATTCCGGCGTGTGATATTCTGGTAAATGCCACAAATATCGGCTTGTACCCAGATAAATCACTACCGGATATTGATTACGATACCATTAATCAAAACATGGTAGTACAGGACATCATTACAAATCCGGCATATACGCCATTTCTGCAGAAGGCCGGTGAACGGGGAGCCCATATACTCGACGGCCAGAGCATGCTCATCTATCAGGGAGCCCTGGCGGTTGAATTGTGGACGGGGAGGAAGCCCGATCCGGAAGCAATGAGGATGGCGCTGATCGAAAGTTTTACATAGAGTGGAACTATCATAAAAATACAACGCAAAAGGTGCTGAAAAATCTCTATATCATCGGGATTTCTCAGCACCTTTCCGTCTCCCCAATCATTTCTTGATATCCCTTGACACATGGAGTACAAAATGTTATCATAAATTTAGAGTACAGCATGTAATCTAAAATGGAGATGAGAAAAGATGCAGCAAATATCAGAATATGAATTGATACTTATGAAAATCATTTGGAACAACGGCGGAACGGCGTTGTATGCGGAGATTGTCAGGGCATTAGAGGACAGAGGCACCCCCTGGACAAAAAATACGATCATTACTTTATGCTCGAGGTTGGCCAGCAAAGGCTTTTTGAAGACGAATAAGATAGGACGCAGGAATGAATACACAGCTGTTGTTTCCGAGACAGAGTATCAGGAGGTGCAGACGCAGGATTTTCTCGAAAAAGTCTATGAATGCGATGCGAAGGGGCTTGTAGCCACGCTGTTACAAAAAGACTTGCTTTCCTGCGAGGACTATGAGGACTTAAAACGCCATTGGGAAAAAGGAGGCAGTCACAAATAAACGAAATGATAAAACTAATTTTGTCACTATCCCTTTCCGGGTCTATCCTTATTCTCATTCTGTTCCTTTGCAAACCTTTCTTTCAATCAAAAATGAGCAAGGCCTGGCAGTATTATATTTGGCTTGCCGTAATTGCCAGACTGCTGCTCCCCTTTGCGCCGGAACATAATCTTGTGGGTAGCCTCTTTAGAAACTATGATTACGCAGCCTCACAATTAGAACGGAAAATGCTTCCTGAATCTGGTTTTGCGTCGCTGCAGGGAACGGATCTCTTTCCAAATACTTTCACAGATGACAGTAAAGCTGAGGATGAAGGCTATTCCCCGGTGAATGTGATGAAATATGGTCTTCTGATGCTGATACGTAATTTGGGCCTGGTTTGGATGGCAGTCGCTCTGATCCTGTTGATACGGAAAATTACAATCTATCAGAGCTTTATAAAATACGTAAAAGCCGGTTGTACTCAGGTAGACGATATTAATCTTCTGGAGCAGTTTGGAAAAGAGGCAGAAGACGCAAAAATCAATGTCCCGGTGGAACTGTATACAAACAGCCTCATATCATCTCCTCTGCTGCTTGGTTTTTTCCATCCCTGTATCGTGCTGCCGGGAACGGATTGTTCGGATTTAGATTTTCAATATACCATAAGGCACGAGCTGACGCATTTTAAGCGGAAAGATATGTTTTATAAATGGCTTATGCAGACGGCGGTATGTCTGCATTGGTTTAACCCCCTCGTGTACCTGATGGCGCGCGATGTCAACCGTCTGTGTGAACTATCCTGCGATGAAGCTATTATCCGGCATTTGAATGAGAATGCTATGCGGGACTATGGGAATACCTTGCTGGGTGCGGTCAGACCCAAAGGAAACTATAAAAATTCACTTGCCTCTGTTACATTGAATGAAAGCAGAGAGCTGCTGAAAGAAAGGCTGGATGCTATTATGAATTATAAAAAACAATCAAAGGTGATTAAAGTATTATCCTTTATCATGACGCTTGCGATCTGCCTTGGCGGAGCATTTACCGGTGCTTACGCCGCTGCCCCGAATCCGCTGCCGGGAAATGCCTCCGGACAGGATACCACAGAGACAGAAGAGGCGGTCGTCTTTCATCTGTCGAGTAATGGACATAACGGCATTACCAAATCGGACAGCTTCGAGGCAGAAGACGATCAGATTTTAACCATAACGATTCAATCTGACATCAAAGGCGGTTCCGTAGATTTGTTTCTATTCTCACCTGATAATAAAGAACAGCGCATTACCATGAACGATTCTGATGAGACGAAAACAATTACGCTTTCAGCCGGCAGATGGGCTTATAATTGTACCGGATTCTTTCAGAGTGGCAGTATTACCATTCGCGGCACAGTTCCCCGCAGTCATGACAAGGGTGATAGTCCAGACAAAACGGCAGCAGAAGTGGAGAACAATATAGGTACTGTCATAAATCTGAGTAATGGTAAGCAAGACAGTATTACCCGCTCGGGCAGCTTTGATGCGAAAAACGATCAGGTTTTAACTCTTACCATTCAGTCTGATATTAAGGGCGGCTCCGCAGATATCACTCTTTTTTCACCCAATCATGAAGAACATCGTATTACGATCACTGACAGTGATGTGACTAAAACGATCGCGCTTTCGGCCGGCAGATGGGCTTATAATTGTACCGGATTTTTTGAGAGCGGAGATATTACGATTACTGGCAAAATAGAATAGATGGAATTTCGTGTTGTCCTGCCCAATCGGCGGCGGTCTTGAAAGTGACTAATTTCAAGGCCGCTGTTTCTTGTTCATAGTCCCGGCTGCACGTTTGTCCAAAGATAAACATGTAATTTTTTTCCATACCGCATTTAACTTTTGTACATTTACGGCAGAGGATTAGGAATGGTATCATAAATCTATCAAAGAGACAGGAGGAAGTTACATGAAAAAAAGTGTATTTGCAATTGCAGCAGCGTGTATGGTGACGGTGGGAGCTTTAGCAGGATGCGGAGGCCAGGGGAAGGACACAGCTGCAGAGGTTCCACAGACAGAATCAGTAAAGGCTGAGGCTTCGAAGGAACAGCAGGAGACACCGGCAAAGGAAGCCGGCAGCAAAGAAAAGGTGGTCGTGACAGCCCTGATTCAGCAGTCCCGAAACTTCGAGGGTCTCCAGAAAATGATTCAGAAGCTGGAAGAGGAAGAGAATATTAAGATCGATGCACAGATCGTGCCGGATGATGAATCTCTGAACATGATTAAGATGAAGCTCAATTCAGGAGAGTGCCCGGATATCATTGATTATAATGTTCCAGCCGTGTACGATATCATTGATCCGGCATCTAATTTTGCAGACATGACGGGCGAAGCCTGGACAGACCGTCTGATTATACCGGAGAACGTAACGGCCAAGGATGGAAAGATTTATGGATTCCCGTTCCTTTCCGTACCGGGACTGCATGGATTTATCTACAATAAAGAGGTGTTTGACAAAGCTGGTGTTGAGGTGCCGGCAACCTGGGATGAGCTTCTCGCTGCATGTGAGAAAATAAAGGAGAGCGGGACTACACCGATCTTTATGCCGAAAGATACCTGGGTTCCGCAGATACTCATGACAGATAATTTTGCAAAAATCCTGGGAGCGGACGGATGTAAGGATTTTGCTGACAAGATCCTGAAAAACGAAACAAAGTGGAACGATGTTCCGGAATTTGCCGAGGTACTGGACAAATATCTGGAATTATATCAGAAAGGCTACGTAAACAGCAACTTTGCATCCGCAACCTACGATGATGCCATCGCGGCTGTGGCGGACGGAACAGCAGCCATGCACTTTAACGGAGACTTCTTTGCGACGTCTGTCCTGGAGGCAAATCCAGAAGCCCAAATCGGTATGTTCCCTATCTCTATGAAGGAGGGCGCGGACGTTATCACCGAGAATATGTCTTCTGCAGGATTCGTGGCATATAAAAATTCCGAGAATCTCGATGTCGTGAAAAAGATCTTTGATCTGTGGTCCACACCGGAATATGCAAATCTCTACTTTGCAGACCGCCCGGCATTCCCGGCATTCCAGGGTGTTGACGGCGGCAAGGTTCCGGATTACCTGGCTGAGATTAATGAAAACTATATCAAAGAGGGAAAAGCGATCCCAGAATTCAATTATTACGTAATGACATTAAATCCGTTGTTTGAGAGCAGCTTATACGTTTACTATGTGGATGCTCCTGCCAAAGGAACTATGGATGGAAAGGCCGTTATGGAGAAATTCCAGAAGGATTATGAGCAGTATATGAAGGATCAGGGAGCGGAAGGATTTTAAATAAGTAGTTTAAGGATCGGGTGCTGCGGGCTGTGAAGGCAGAGCAGTACCCTTTCTTTCATTAATCAGGAGGTTTTAATGTATGAACAGAAAGCTGCGTTCAAAAATATATCCGATGTGGATCGCTCTTCCGGGGGCGCTTGTATATACCGTTTTTTTTGTAGTGCCGATTATTATTGCATTCTTCTATTCCTTTACGAACTGGAATTTGGACCGCATGGATTCACCGCAGTTCATAGGTCTTCGCAACTTTATCAATCTGTTCCAGGATGAAGTATTTGCCTGTTCCATATTTAATACACTGCTGTTTGCGTTTACGACCACTCTGTTTAAAACCGTAACGGGGCTGCTGATTGCGCTTGTGGTTGTAAAGCGTTTTCGCGGCAACAGCATATTCCGGACCCTGTTCTATCTGCCCTGTGTGCTGAGCTGCATGATTGTGGGACTTTTATTTACCGGGATTTTAAAGCAGGATGGTCTGGTCAATAACCTGCTGGCTGCCGCGGGGATGGGGCAGTTGGCCAGAGACTGGCTGGGCAGCTATGGAACCGCCATGTTCTGGATTATCTTCATTGAAGTCTGGATGTGGGCGGGATTCAGCATGTTTCTTTTTATCTCAGGCTTAAATGCGATCTCCGGTGAGTATTATGAAAGCGCCCAGTTGGACGGAGCCAGTCCGTGGCAGCAGTTTTGTCACATTACGCTTCCCCTGCTGGCCCCATCTTTTACCGTTGTAACAACGCTGAATATCACCGGTGGTTTAAAGGTATTTGATCTCGTATACTCCCTTACCGGCGGAGGACCAGGGTTCGACACTCAGGTTTTAAGCACTTATACGTACCGCGCGTTCGGAATGGGACTTCTTGGGAAATCCAGCGCCAGCGCATTGCTGTTGTCTGTCGGAGTTGTGATAATCACATTTTTATTAAACAGACTATTAAAATCAAGGGAGATTGATGTATAATGAAGTTATTCTGGATACGCCATAGAAAAAAAATAATACCTTTCCTGATCTGTCTTGTTCTATGTCCGGTGTTTCTGATCCCTCTGATTATGATGATTCTGGGATCGTTTAAGACTCAGGGAGAGGCACTGCATATGGATTTGAGCCTGCCGTCACATTTTCAGTTTGAAAATTATCTGCATGTGATTCAGACAGGGGAGATTTTAAGGGGCTATAAAAACAGCCTGATTGTGACGGTGTGTTCTGTCGCCATTGTTATTATACTTGGCTGTATGACGGGAATTATAATTTCCAGACGGAACGATAAAAAAGCCGGCGCCCTGTATTACTATTTTGTATTTGGGCTGACAGCCACCATGCAGATGGTGACAACCTATTTTATGATGATTAAAATGAATCTGTATGGAAGTTATATCGGTGTGATTCTCGTCTTCGCTGCGGTGAATCTGCCATTTGCAGTCATGACCTTTTCCAGCTTTGTAACTGGTGTGCCTAAGGAGATCGACGAAGCGGCGATCATAGATGGCTGCAATACATTTCAATTGATATTTAAGGTGTTGCTGCCGATCTTAAAGCCGGTCATGATCACGAACCTGATTATTGCAGCCATCGGAATCTGGAACAATTTCCAGGTGCCCCTGTATCTGATGAGCAGTTCGAAACGAACGACGATTCCGATGATGATCTTTAATTTTTATGGCCTGTATTCCAGAAACTGGAATTACGTCTTTGCCGCGCTTGTTATTACAGTGCTGCCCATCGTCATCCTGTATCTGGCCCTGCAGAAATATATAATAGAGGGGATGACAGCCGGAGCAGTGAAGGGGTAGAAAGAACCGAAAAGAAAGGTTTTTATGCTGAAAAAAGTAAAGTTCCAATCGAAAATGATTTTTTTTCACATAGTTATGGTTCTCTTTGTATCGGCCGCCCTCATGGGAATCTTTTACCGGTATGTGGTGGATGCCATAACGGAACGGACAAATGATGATTTTGAGGTGATCGCCACCAGCGTTGCCGACAGACTGGATAACCACCTTTATAATATGGATAAAACGGCGCTTCAGATAGCCGCAAATCCCAATATCGTGAGTGTCTTCCAGAAGGTGGACCAGGAGCCGGACAGCAATTTTTTTATCCGGGAGCCTCTCATTGCTTCGGAGGTTATCAAGCTGCTGAATTCTTATAATTTTAAGAAGGACGGGTATGCCAGAATCTGTCTCTATAATGATGATCAGGATTTTGTCTGTACGGCGACAACCGTTACGACAGCGACCGGAACAGAGGCTTATTTTTCGGGAGAGGAGTATGCAAAGATACGCGATTTCTTCAGGCAGGAGGACAGCTTCGTATGCTTCGTTCCGCCGCAAAACGATGTGCTGAACGATACCGGGTTATCTGAAAAAATGTATTTCTCCGTTGTCAGACAGATTAAGGATTACTCTTCCAACAGCTTAAAGTGTGGATATGTGGAAGTGCAGGAATTTGCAGAACGGCTTGATGAAATGTTTTATGGGATAGGGAAAGATATTAATTCCGTAATCCTAACGGACGAGGGGGAGGCTGTTTACCGGAGCTTCGGCTCCGAAAGCGGCAGGACCGAGAGCAGACTGGAAGCAATGATACAGATGGCGTCAGAGGGACGGCTGAGCGACGGGGATAAAAGTGTACCGGGCCGGTATGTGTGCAGCAGAAAACTGCGGAACGCGCCGTTTACCATTCTCTTCGAAAAACCGGAGAATGTGCTGATGGAGCCGCTGGCCCAGTTTAACCGACTGATGATTCTGGGAATGCTGCTGATTCTTATTACTGCGATTGTGACGGAAATTCTGATCGTGAGGAAGCTGTCAAAGCCGTTGACGGAGTTGAACCGTTCGATCAAAATGATCTCACTGGAACATTTCCGGATGGACATCGCAGGTTATGAAAGCAGCGATGAACTGGTACAGATCAAGAATGCTTTTAACGCGGTATTGAGCCGGATGAAGGAGTCTGTGGAACAGCAGTACGCCGCGGAGACGAATGAACTGAAATCCCATTTATTTGCATTGCAGTCTCAGATGAATCCTCATTTTCTCTATAATATATTGGCGATTATCTCTATGGAATCACAGGCAGACGGCAATGAGAAGGTGGAAAATATCTGTTCGCGGCTCTGCAAAATGCTGCGTTTTACCTCATCGATGGAAGATGGATTCTGTACGATGGAACGGGAAGTTGAAAATGCAGTCAATTATATGGAACTGATGAAGGAACGGTACGAAGACCTGTTCGAATATGAGGTTCATATGGACCAGGCGCTGTCCGATGTCCGGATACCAAAGCTTATGATCCAGCCTGTCTGTGAAAACTGTTTTAAGCATTCTTTTAAAAACACGGAACCGGTATGGAAAATCAGGCTTCTGGTTTATGCAGAGGATGGGAAATGGTTTATAAAAGTACATGACAACGGAACGGGATTTGCGGAAGCATATTTAGAAGAATTTGGAAGGATGAAAGAGAATTTGACCTTCAAAAATGTGAGGGAGAGCCTGGAACAGATATCGATCGGCGGGCTTTGCATCCCGAATATCTATATGAGGCTGATGATATGCTATGACAGGAATTTCGAATGCCGGTTATATAACGATGAGGAGGGGGCAGTTGTGCTACTTGGAGGTGAATTGGAATGATTAGGGTCCTGATTGCGGAAGATGAATTACCTCTTCTTCGCGGCATAAAAAAGATGATCGAGGGACTTGATCCTGAATTTTCGGTAGTGAAATGCGCGAAAAACGGCAGAGAGGCCATGGAATATCTGGAAGAGCAGCAGGTGGAGGTGGTATTTACCGATATTAATATGCCAATGGCGGATGGGACAGAGATTCTAAAATACATATATGAAACGTGCCCCTCCACGCTGGCGGTAGTGATAAGCGGTTACCGCGATTTTTCCTATGCACGGAAGGCCCTTTTATACAATGCGAAAAATTATCTGCTGAAGCCCGTGGACAGAGAAGAACTGGCTTCACTGCTGGCTCAGATGAAGGAAGAACTGAGGCAGAGGGCGGGGGCGGAAAAAAGCAGGATTCTGACAGGGATACTGTATGAAGGAAATCCCTGTGAGGCGGGGAACGCGTTATTTGAGACGGTATATCCCGTCTATCTGATGGCCGGCGCGTTTAATTCCAACAGTCTGGAGGAGATGACGCCGGGGAATGTGTACTGGAAGAATCATGACTTAAAACAGATCGTTTCCCTTGTGACCAGACAGGAGAAAGGGATATTCTGCTTTTTCGGAAAGGCGATGAATGAACAGATTCTTCTTCTGGAGGGGTTAAACGAGCCTGATATGGCCGGAATCGCGGAATCAATTCTATCGCTGCTTCCTCCCCGTATTTCGATAACCATCTGCTATGGAAATGCCATTACAGATATCAGTCAGGTGCAGGAGAGGCTTGGCGCACTCCGGGCGGAGATAAGGGAAAAATGCATGTTTGGCGTATCATCTGTGACTAACACTCTGCCGGAACGAAGACCCTTCACTCTTGCTGCGTCAACGGAATCCGCCATCTCCTTTGCCGTAAAGAAAGACGATTTTGCCGAACTGAAGGGGATTCTGATGAATGTCAGAGACCAGATGAAGCTGTTCAGAGTCACGCAGACGGAGCTGGAACGGATTTTGCAGAAGCTGTTTCTGATGGCGGCAGTCCATTCCGCAGAGCGAAATGAGCCGGAGGAAAATAATACGTTTCCGGATATTGCGGAACTTCTTTCCTCTGCTGCGGATATGGACCAGGTGTTTGATGAATTTCTTCTATATGTGAAAGACATGAGCATGGGAAAATCGGCGGAGGAAGGAAAGAATCTGATGCGGGAGGTAGATGAATACATTCTGGCTCATTTGGATGCACAGATTACGACGAAGATGCTGGCTGCCAGATTCGGTCTGGTTTCACCGTATCTCAGCAGACTTTTTAAAGCGTATAAGGGCCTGACGCCGTCGCAGTACATCCAGAATATTCGTCTGAACAATGCAAAGGAGCTGCTGACTGCGTATCCGAATATTACTTCAAAGGATATTGCGGGGATGGTAGGATATCAGGACCCCCTGTATTTTTCCAAAATATTTAAGAAAAATACGGGAATCTACCCGTCGGAATACCGGGCGGTGTATCAGGAAGAAAAAGAGAAAGGGAAGGACTAAAATGAAATTTCGATTGGATCAAAGTGCCGCAAAAGTAAGGGAAGGGCTGGAGCTGCTGCTTGAGGAGCGGGGCCATGAGCTCGGGAAAGAAGGGGAGAGCACCGCAGTAAGGGAACAGCCGGTCATCTGCTGGGAACAGGAAGGAGAACATGAGATTTCAGTCTCTTTGAAACATGGCGTCTTAACAATCAGATGCAGGGAAAAGGTCCATTTTTTCAGAGGTTTTATGAAGGCGCTGGAATATCTGGAGACGCATGGGGCAGATTCGGAATTAGAGCAGCAGGAAAGTGCCTGCTTCCAGTCATCGGGGGCTATGCTTGACTGTTCCAGAAACGGCGTATTAAAGGTCGGGAAAATAGAAGAGTACATCAGACGCATGGCATCCCTGGGCATGAATCTTATGATGCTGTATACGGAAGAGACGTATGAGGTCCCGGAGTATCCGTATTTTGGTGCTTTCCGCGGACGTTACACGAGAGAGGAACTGAAGTCCTGTGATGACTATGCGGAACTGTTTGGAATCGAGATTGTACCGTGCATTCAGACGCTGGCGCATCTGCATACGGCGCTCCGATGGAAGACCATGCAGGGGCTGACCGATACGCCGGACATTCTCCTTGCCGGCGACGATGAGGTCTACAGGCTGATCGATGCCATGATAAGCAGTGTGTCCTCCGCTTTCCGCAGCAGGCGTGTCCACCTCGGTATGGATGAGGCGCATGAACTGGGCCTTGGGAATTATTTAAATAAAAATGGCTATCAGAACCGCTTCGAGATCATGAACAGCCACTTACAGCGGGTGCTGTCCATCTGCCGGAAATACGGGATGGAGCCGATGATCTGGAGCGATATGTATTTTCGGCTGAAGTCCCCCAGCGGCGATTACTACGATCTGCCGCCGGAGACCGATTTTTCCGATCTGCCGGAAATTCCGAAAGGCGTAGCGATGGTCTACTGGGATTACTATCACGATGAGAAAAAACACTATGAGAATTATATCAGGCTTCATAAGAAACTGTCAGACCAGACGCTGTTTGCAGGCGGTGCGTGGATATGGAACGGTGTTGCACCGAATTATTCCTGGATGGCGGCGACGCTTATGCCCGCGCTGGAAGCATGCCGGGAGAACGGTGTATCAGAGGTGATCTGTACATTCTGGCAGGACAATGGGGCGGAGACGCCGATGACGGCCGGAAATCTTTCGCTCACAACCTTTGCAGAAGCCTGTTTTTCCGGAGAAAGTGGTTTGCAGGGCGAAGAACAGAGGGCGGACGGCGATTACATGGAATTTCTCTGGGGCGACGGCAGGGAGGCATGGTGGCTTCTGGATCGGTTCGACAACGTTCCCGGTGCCGGTAAGAATAACCGTTACGCGGACAATCCATCCAAGTTCCTGCTCTACCAGGACGTTATGCTGGGCCTGTTCGATGAACAGATTCGTGATCTGGGACTGACGGAACACTATCAGAAGCTGGCAGAGGAACTGGCTGACTACAGGAGCCGCCATTCGGGCGCCCATGTGCTGTTTGAGTACTACGAGGTTTTAGCACGGCTTCTGGAACAGAAAGCAGAACTGGGGATCCGGATCCATGACAGCTACCACAGCGGAGACAGGGATTATCTGGCGGAAGCGGAACAGAACGGCATTCCGGCCTGTATCAGACTGACGGAGAGACTTGCAGACTTAAGACAGGGAATCTGGATGGAGGAGTGTAAGGTGTTCGGATACGAGGTGCTGGATATCAGACTGGCCGGAGTGAGGGCGCGCCTGGAATACGCCGGAAAAAGGCTGACCCAGTATCTTTCCGGTGAGACCGACTGCCTGCCGGAGCTGGAGGAGAAGAGACTTGTCTATGCGCCGGATCAGAGCGACGGCAGCCATGCGCTGTGCAGCTGTAATTTCTGGCAGAATATTGTCAGCGCGGGGAATATCGCAGGAATATAATGGAAGATGCAGAAGAAACACGGGTTAAAGAAATGGATGCGGATGATTCGTGTGTAAAAAAAACTGGTTGAGCCTGTGCGCTCAACCAGTTTTTTTACACCGACTGTCATTCCCATTTGAAAAATCGAATAGAAACTCCGCCGCAGACTACCGCGATCACCGCCATGACGGCAAGGGAAGCCATCACATTTTCAGCCGGCAGGCCCAGGGAGGCAGCCTTCAGCAGCTTAATTCCCTGAGTCAGCGGCAGCAGGTCCGCGAGTTTTTGCAGCACTGCGGGCATCACCTCATACGGAAGTGTGGCGCCGGAAAAGATCAGCATTGGGAAATAGAGTAAGCTTGCAAGAACGCTTGCGATTTTTGTATTAGGAGATACGCCGCCTACCAGCATTCCAATACTGAACATGGAGATCATGACAAGGAAAAAGGCGCCCATAAACGGTAGGAAGGCTCCCTGCAGCTTCATGCCGAATAACAGCACAGACACCAGATAGATCAGCACCAGTGCGATCAGGGAATAGATCATGTAAATGGCCACCTGAACCGACAGTAAAAGGACGGGGCTGGACGGCGTAATTTTAAAGCGTTTGAGGATTTTCTTCTGCCGGTAGTCGGAGATTACCAGAGGCAGCCCCATGACGCCGCCCGCGCAGACTGCGATTGTGGAGACTGCGCCGAAGGATTGTTCCAGAAAAGTATAGTCCGCGCCGTCAAAAGCCGGTTTTCCGCCGTAAATAATCCCGAGCAGTATAACCACGACCACGGGCATGCAGACGGCGAATATGATCATGTCCATTCCACGGAAGGAGAGTTTTAACTCGGTTTTCAGCATTGTAAGAAATTTATTCATCTCCGTCAGCCTCCTCTCCCGTAAACCACAGATACGCCTCTTCCAGCGTATTGCCCGGGCTTAACGCAACCGCTTCGGCTGTTGTTCCGCAGAATGCGAATGCTCCGTCTTTTAAGATACCGATTCTGTCGCAGAGCTCTTCCACCTCATCCATGAAGTGCGAGGTTAAGAAGATCGTGAGCCCTCTGTCTTTCAGCTCCTGAAGGCTCTTCCACACACTCCTTCTTGCCTTGGTGTCAAGGCCGGTGGTCAGTTCATCTAAGAATACCACCTGGGGATCGGGGATTAATGCCAGAACGATAAACAGCCTCTGTTTCTGGCCGCCGGACAGTTCGCTGACAAAATTCTTTGCTTTTTCCTGGAGTCCAAACTGCTTTAACAGTTTGGTGTAGTCGGCCGGACCATTGTAGAGGCAGGCTGTTTCCTCGCACAGCTCGCTCACCCTGATCTTGTCAGGATAATTGGCCTCCTGAAACTGCACGCCAACCTGCTGAAATAAGCTCCTGCGGTCCTTTTGCGGGCTCATTCCCAGAATGGAAATACTGCCGGTATCGGCTTTTTTTGTACCCAGCATGCACTCGATCGCCGTGCTTTTCCCCGCGCCGTTAGCGCCGAGAAGACCGTAAACTTCACCTTTGGATACCGTTAAATCAAGATTCCTGATAACATGCAGCGCACCGTATGACTTTGAAAGACCGGATACCTGAATTGTTGTTTTCATACCATTTTCTCCTCTCGTTGTTGTGAGAAGAGAATAGCACACAGATACAGATTGGTGGGTAAGTGGAGGGTTTCTTTTTACTTCATTTTTTTGATTTTATGAGATACCATCTTTATTCCATCTAAGACAACGCCATAAAACACAAAAGTGATAGCGGATCCGAAGTACCAGTAAACAGATATTTGACCGGTGACCGTATTGCAGGAAACCTGCCGGCCGGAATCCATCAGATTATATAAGGAGCCTTGCGAATCAGCAATCATACGCAGCAATGGATTGAATCTGATAAGCATGATGCTTTTCGAATCCTGTCCGATTTGGTGCATTAAAATTTCGAGAATTGATATCACCAGACACCAAAAGGTAAAGGATTTAAGTAGTTTTTTCACTGTATAACCTCCGTTTTAGATAAAATTACATCTGTTTATAAAATCTTTCCAACCCCTTTTGGTAAGGGAGAGTCTTCTTGATATTCTATTCATTATAGCAGAGAAAGATAAAAAATAGAAGAACCGAAACGTGTGTATGGAGTTGTTTCAAGACAATTATCGTAACAGTTCACTCCCCACCAGGGGCACCGCAGTCCGGTTCGGCCGGGCAGCGGTGCCCCTGGTGGGGAGTGAACTGTTACCAATTATCAAAATTATGCTGTAATTCGAAATTTCCTGAAGGAACAGCAGATTTGACAGCGCTATATTGAGAAAGTGACACTGCAAAAGAAAATTGACAGGCAGTTGGCACGTCAGGCCGAAATCGTCATGGCTTCTGACCTTTACAGGGGAAATATCTTTACAAAGAGTATTATTCTCTTTACGGATATGCCATTCTGCGGTACACTTTTAGAGATGTCTGTCCCCGCTATAGCTGTGAGCCGCAGATAAGACTGCATGGCTGGGTGGGGACAGTGCCGGATATGAGATCGACGGCGAACCGCCAGGCATCGACCGGCCGGATCTGGCAGCCGTATTGTTTAAGAAAACAGAAGAATGGCTGAATCAGGATTCAATACAGTAATCAAAACTTAGGAGAGCGAATCAATATGGTAAGAACCGTTGTAAGAGATGTATTTTTTCTGGCACAGAAATCGGAACCGGCGACAAAGGATGACCTGGGGACAGTACAGGATTTACTGGACACTCTGCAGGCGAATACCGATCACTGCGTGGGCATGGCAGCCAACATGATCGGTGTCAGAAAGAATGTGATTGCCGTTCAGATGGGAATGGTGAACGCAGCCATGCTTAACCCGGTGATTGTTAAAAAGACAGGCCCCTATGAGGCGGAAGAGGGCTGTCTGTCGCTGGAAGGAGTCCGCAGGACTATACGGTACCAGGAGATCGAAGTGGAGTATCAGGATATTCATTTTTGTAAGCACCGCCAGAAATATTCCGGATGGATCGCGCAGATCATTCAGCATGAGTGCGACCATTTAAATGGAATCATCATCTAGCACTACAGTGCAGCCGGTCAACCATGCTTCAGGAAACAGTCAGTGAGATAAAAAATGAAAATATTAGTAGATGCGGACGCATGTCCGGTAGTGAGAATTGTGGAACAGACCGCGGAGCGCTATAAGATTCCGGTGGTGCTCTTATGTGATACCAACCATGTGCTTCAGTCTTCCTACAGCAAGATACAGGTCATCGGAGCGGGCGCGGATGCCGTGGATTTCGCGCTGGTCAATCGGTGCAGCAAAGGGGATATCGTGGTAACCCAGGACTATGGAGTGGCTGCCATGATTCTGGGAAAGGGAGCACATGGAATCCATCAAAGCGGAAAGTGGTACACCAACGAAAACATCGACCAGATGCTGATGGAACGCCATCTGGCCAAGAAGGCCCGTATGGGAAAGGGAAAGCACCACCTGAAGGGTCCGGCGAAGAGGGTGGAAGAAGACGACGAGCGGTTTCAGGAGTCGCTCTGCAAGTTGATTGAAGTGGTGCTGCACAGCAGCCAGAATTGAAAAGACACCGTACAGCAGCTGATTTTTTAGCTGCTGTGCGGTGTCTTTTTTGAAGCCGCAAAAACCCGCTCCAGGATCATATTGACCGCGATTCCGGCCGCGATGATCATGCCGCCCCAGAGCGTGGCGCCGGTCTGATAGCTTCCGGCCACAGTATCCAAAAGGATTCCAGTGAAGACCTGGCCGACGAAGACGAGAAGCGTCAGCTGAAATCCCGGTATCTTCGGAACCGTGATATTTAAGAGCATTACCACCACGACGCCGAGAGCGCCGCCGAAGTAAATCCAGGGGCGGAAGCTGCCTCCCGCGGAAGCGGCTGCGGAGGTACCGCTTGCTGCGGCCACGGCAAAGGCGAGGATTACCGTAATCGGAAGTCCCACCAGATGATTCACCAGCGATCCCTGCAGCGCCCCGGTTTTCTCTGCCAGCCGCGCGTTGGCGGTCCGGGACAGCACCATGGAAATACCGGATGCAAAGGAGATGGCAGCCCCCAGCGCCGCCGCCGTGACAGAGGTATCCAGCATCACAAAGATACCGAACACCGATAAACCCAGGCCGATAAACGCATACCGGGGAAGCGGCCTTTTTTCCATACCGAACAATCCGGAACTGTCGATCACCAGAGACGTAACTGTCTGTCCCAGAAGTCCCAGGGCGATCACGCTCGTGATGCTGATGTAGGTGAAGGCCAGATTTTGAAATACCGTTGTAAAAACACCGATTGCACCGCCGAGATAAATCCATTTGGGCCTGTGAGTCCAGACCGGCTTTCTGTTTTTCTGTGAAGCGCAGAGCAGCAGCGCAAACAAAGAACCGACCGCATGGATAATCGCGGCAGCCGTGAACGCACTGTACTGGACGGACAGATTTCCATTTACGGAAATCATCACGGACAGAATAATACCATTGATAAGGGCTAAAAGCTGATACATGACAGTTTACCTCCTGATATGAGGATATCAGAATATCCGCCGTACCATGTAGGACATTTGTCATGGTGTTTTTTCCGGTTTCTGTTATAATAAATAGTAAGATCATAATCAGGTTAAGTGAGGTAATCGATTTGAAAAGGCTTCCATTGAGAAAAGAACATGCCGCCCGTCTGGCAGAATACGGCCTGCAGAATATTCCGCTGAACGCCTGCTGCTGTCTGCGATTTTTTGCAGGAGAAGAGGTGCTGCGCGAGGGGCAGCCTATCGGCTGGCTGTCGATTGTCGTTGACGGCAACGCGAAGGTCTGCCGCACAGCGCCGAACGGTAAGAGTCTGATCCTGTGTTACAACATTTCCCGTGGTTTGATCGGCGAGATTGAACTGATGACAAGACAGCTCAATGCCACCTGTTCCGTGAAGGCGGTTACGGATTTTGAGTGCATTGCGGTCTCCTATCAGAATTGCCTGGCAGAACTGAAAACGAATCTCGTGTTTCTGAATAAACTGGGAACGGAGCTGGCGGAAAAGCTGACTACCAGTTCGGACAATTTCACATCGACCGCGTTATGCACCGGCGAGCAGCGGCTTTGCGCCTACATTCTTCAGAATTCACACCGGGGCCTCTTCCGCGACACGCTGACGGATGTCTCCTGCTCCGTGGGGATGAGCTATCGCCATATGTTCCGGCTGCTGGGGCAGCTCTGCGAAGAGGAAATACTGGAAAAGAGGGAGAGCGGATATTACATTATGAATTACGAGGAGCTGACACGGCGTTCCCATACGGCAGCCGAGCTTTATCAGAGAGTATAAGAAAAACGGGACCTGTTTTGCCGGATGCAAAGCGGGTCTCGTTCTTTTTTGTGCAAAGAATAGCTGTAAATTTGGACTTAAATGGTAAAATATTAATATTGCCTGGAATTTAATTGCAATTAAGATAGATAGCACAAAGAGAGGAGAAGTTATATGAAACAGAGTAGAATTGGGGCGGCTGCGTTATGTGCGGCACTTTGCGTGGGGACTATTCAAATATTGACGGAGCTGTAACCCCCTGGTTCTTGTGATCGAACCGGAGGGGGCTTTTGGTCCGCTGTCCGGCCCCCCGAGAAGCTGCTGTATGAGGCCGTGACAGATTTAACATGTGTTGCAGAGATCACTTGTGTTGAGCTGTCTCTTTTGGTATAATAAACTGGACCGGTCATGGACAGCGCTGCCGGTGTACCTTTCTGTCCATGGCAGCCCGAAGAAAAGAGGAAATAATACATGCCTGCAAATAAAACTATTCTGGTCGTGGAAGATAATGAAATCAATCGTTTGATGTTAGGTGAGCTGCTCTCTCCGGAATATACGGTTCTGGAAGCAGAAAACGGGCAGCAGGCCCTCGATGTTCTGGAGAAAAGAAAGGATGAGATTTCCCTGATTCTGCTGGACATCACCATGCCTGTTATGGATGGATATACGTTCCTGACGATTGCGAAGGCCGATCCTGCACTGGCATCCATCCCCGTGATTGTCACGACGCAGAGTGACAGCGAGGCGGATGAGGTGGCAGCCCTGTCCCATGGGGCCACCGATTACGTGGCAAAACCATATAAGCCTCAGATTATCCGGCACCGGGTTGCGAGCATCATCCATTTACGGGAAACAGCCGCTATGATCAATCAGTTTCAGTACGACCGGCTTACCGGACTCTACAGCAAAGAGTTCTTTTATCAGCGTGTGAGGGAAAATCTTCGCCAGAATTCGGGGCGGAATTATTACATCGTCTGCTCCGATATCGAGAATTTTAAGCTGATTAACGATGTATTCGGTGTGGCCGCCGGAGACCGGCTGTTGTGCGGGATTGCAGATATGTACCGAAGACAGGTGGGAGAACGCGGGATATGCGGACGCCTGAGTGCGGACCAGTTTGCGTGCCTGCTGGAATTCGACCAGGAGTTTACGGTGGAGATGTTTAGCCGGGTCAGTGACGAGATTAATAAACTTCAGAATTCTATAAATGTCGCGGTGAAATGGGGCATTTATTCGGTCGAGAGCCAGAAGGTGACGGTGGACCAGATGTGCGACCGCGCCCTTTTGGCCGCCCGCAGTATCAAGGGCCAGTACGGAATCTATTTTGCCGCCTACGATGATAAGCTTCGGGATGAACTGCTGCGGCAGCAGGCCATCATAGACAGTATGGAGACGGCCCTGGAAGAAGGCCAGTTTTTAGTCTACCTGCAGCCGAAATACAGGATATGGAATGAGACCATGGCCGGAGCCGAGGCTTTGGTGCGATGGAAGCACCCGGAATGGGGATTCCAGTCGCCTGCGGAATTTATTCCATTGTTTGAAAAAAATGGATTTATCACAAAACTGGACCAGTTTGTATGGGATAAAACCTGTTATTATCTGCGCAAGTGGGACGATGAGGGCTATCCGCCCGTTCCTGTCTCCGTGAACGTATCCCGGGCGGATATTTATCACGCGGATATCGCAGATATCATGATGCGCACCGTCAGTAAATACGGCCTGACGCCTTCCAGGCTCCATCTTGAGATTACGGAAAGTGCCTACACGGAGGACCCGGGACAGATTATTGAAACGGTCAGCCATCTCCGGGAACTGGGCTTTGTCATCGAAATGGACGATTTCGGGAGCGGCTATTCTTCTCTGAATATGCTGAATCAGATGCCGATCGATATCCTAAAGCTGGATATGACGTTTATCCGGAGTGAGACGGCGAAACCTGCGGATCAGGGCGTACTGCAGTTTATTATGGAGTTAGCCCGCCGAATGCACTTAAGCGTGGTGGCGGAGGGCGTGGAGACAAAGGAACAGCTGGATCGTCTCAGCGAGACCGGATGCGACTATGTGCAGGGCTATTATTTTGCCAGGCCTATGCCCGCGGGAGATTTTGAAAGGCTGATGAGGGATCAGATTTCCAGCCGGAAAAAATCACTGTCCTCATAAGGAAAGTCATAAACCACCGGTACATCCGCTCTCTCTATTTTCGTAAACCCGGCCCTTTCATAAAACTTATGGGCACGGTCCGTATTTTTCGGTGTATCCAGAATCAGCTGCTTCACGCCGTGGGTTCTCGCATAATCCAGAAGAGTTCCGTAAAGCTGTCTGCCCAGGTGGCAGGGGGCGCCCCGGTAGGGCTCATAGACAAAGAATTTTTTCAAAACAGCGGTTCCATCGCCAAACTTCATCAGGCCGATGCTGCCCGCTGTTTTTCCGTTATCCTTTGCCACCCAGAAGTTACCGCCGCCGTCCATATACTTTTCCGGAATACGGCGCAGCTCCGGCTGATCGTCTACCGACACAGACGGGCGGGTTCCATCGTTCTGGCAGTGCAGGACAAGGCGTATCACCTCTTCCCTGTCTTCATCGGAATAGGTTCTGATTTCTATCATAATATCTTACCTCCCTAAAATGATCTGTAAATTCTTGACGTTCCACCTTCTCTATACTATAATAGCGGAAAAAGAAGCTTCGGTCTAATAGATAATAAGAAACTGATAATTCGATATTACTGAACTATTTTGGAAAGGCGCACCATATGGAGCTGAAATACTTAACCACCTTCAAAACCATTCTCGAGACCGGCAGTTTTCAAAAAGCGGCGGAGCGGCTGAATTACGCTCAGTCCACCATCACCCTGCAGATGCAGCTGCTGGAGCAGGAACTGTCTGTCAAGCTGTTTGAAAAAATCGGACGGAGGATGGAGCTGACTCAGGCCGGGGAAGGGCTGCTGCCTTATATCGACGCGGTTTTGGAGGCCGTCCGGCAGATGGAGAATTACGGAAAGTGCGGCCATCTGCTGGCTGGCACCCTGAGAATCGCCATGCCGGAGACGCTGCTGTCGTATCAGATGCACCAGGTCTTAAGTGCGTTTCGCAAACTGGCCCCAGATGTAAAGCTGTCTCTCCGGACGCCCAACTGCTACGAGATACGTGAGCAGATCATCAGCGGCATCGTGGATCTTGGGGTGCATTACGATATCGGCGGTTACGGTGCCTCCCTCGTTGTCGAGAAGCTGCGTGACTACCAGCTGGTTTTAGCAGGCAGCATGGAACTGAAGCAGGAAGCGTGTGATTTCATAACGAAGGGCCAGAGAAAGGATATCGGCCTGCTGACCATGGACAAAAACAGCTTATACCACAGACAGTTTGAGGAATACTTGAGAAAATCAGACATCACCCTGAACGGAGAGATGGAGCTTGTCAGTACGGAAGCCATAAAACGAAGTGTCGCCGGGAATCTGGGCGTCGCCTACCTGCCGCGTTTTACGGTGGAGGAGGAGCTGCGGTGCGGGCTGATCCGGGAGCTTCCCGTCTCCATAGAGAATAACAGGATCACCACGGTATGCACCTATCATAAAAATAAGTGGGTTACGCCGGCAATCGATCTTTTTATCAGCCTGCTGAGAGAACAGGCGGCAGCCGGCGGCGTGTACAGTGACGAAGAAGCTTCTGATAAAAATCTGTACAATGGTGCAGAATAAGTATATAATCCCGTCTTTGACACATGAATGAACGTATAAGTGCCACAACCCCTTTGAAATACTGGGCTTGTGGCACTTTGTACTCTCTTCACGAAATATAGTAATGTT
>NZ_QJKD01000012.1 GCF_003201875.1 Hungatella effluvii | reverse complement strand
AACATTACTATATTTCGTGAAGAGAGTACAAAGTGCCACAAGCCCAGTATTTCAAAGGGGTTGTGGCACTTATACGTTCATTCATGTGTCAAAGACGGGAGTATAACAGGAGTAGGAAGGGAAGGCAATCGGGAAAATTGCAGCCATTGGAACCGGAACGGGAAATTTGGTGATAATTTATATTGTGAAAAAATTATTAATCTTTTACAATGATGGATATAGGATCAAATTATAAGAATGGAGGCAGCCATATGAGACGTGTGATCGACGCGCCGTCCACCTACATACAGGGGCCGGGAGAGATAAAGAAACTGGCGGAGCATTACAGGAGCATTGGGGAGGGCGAAGTACTGCTGATTATGGACCCGTTTGTCCATGACGTTTACCGGGAAGCGGTGACGGAGAGCTTTGAGAAAGAGGAGATTTCCTGGAAAGAAGAGGTGTTTACCGGCGAGTGCTGTGAGAGGGAGACCACGAGACTGGCCGGGCTGGCGGAGAACTGCGGCGCCGTATTCGGGATCGGGGGCGGCAAGGCGCAGGATACGGCAAAGGCGGCAGGCTATTATTCTGGAAAGCCTGTGATTCTGGTGCCGACTGCGGTATCCACAGATGCACCGTGCAGCAGAATCGCCGTTCTCTACCGGGTGGACGGTACCTTTGACCGTTACCTTTCGTTAAAGAGGAACCCTGATCTGATTATTCTGGACACGGAGATCATCGCACACGCTCCGGTGCGGCTGTTTGCGGCGGGGATGGGAGATGCCATTTCCACGTATTATGAGGCTTCCGCATGCAGGAGAAACGGAGCGGTGACGAGGGCCGGCGGCAGCGTGTCCATTGCGGCGGAGGCTTTGGCGAAGGCGTGTCTCGATACGGTCCTCACATATGGGGAACAGGCCAGAAAAGATGTGGAGAACCGGCTTTGCACGGAAGCTGTGGAAAATATTGTGGAAGCCAATACGTATTTAAGCGGAATCGGCTTCGAGAGCGGAGGACTGGCCTGCGCACATGCACTTCACAACGGCCTGGCCCTTCTTCCGGAGCTGTCTTCCGTGATGCACGGAGAAAAGGTGGCGTTCTGTACACTGGTGCAGATGGTGCTGGAGGGCCGGCCGGAGGAGGAGATCGGTAAAATTCGCGGCTTCTGCCGGAAGGTAGGGCTTCCGGTCTCGCTGGAAGACATGCATGCGGGAGAAATTCCGGAACGCCGTCTGCTCGAGGCCGCGGCCAGAAGCTGTTCACCGGAAGAGACGATGAGAAACATCGGCAGGAACGTGGAGCCGGAGGAAGTGGTGAGGGTGATGAAGCGTCTCTCAAAATGATCCGTAGTTATAACCTTTTATATGGAATAGAAAAGAGGTCTCCTGCAGCAAAACGTCAGGAGACCTCTTTTTTCTGTTATTTTTTCCCGCTCCAGCAATAGGTGCAGAGCTTGCAGGGAGAAATACCGATGGATGCCTGTAAATCATCCAGCCTGTGGTAACGGAGTGTGGTGAAATTCAGTTTCTTTCTGATTTCTTCTACCATCTCCTGGTAGTTCCTGCTGTCGGGATCCGCGTAATCGGCCAGCACTTCTTCGGAGACGTTGTCCCCCTCACGGTCGCGGATGATCCTGCGGGTAATCAGATCCAGCTCCGAGTTGGAACGGGAGAAGTTTAAGTAAGGACAGCCGAACATGAGAGGCGGGCAGGCCGGACGGATATGAACCTCTTTCGCACCGCTCTGATATAAGAACTCCGTAGTCTCACCAAGCTGTGTGCCGCGGACAATCGAATCGTCGATCAGCAGCATACTCTTGCCGCGGATCAGGGCATCTACAGGGATCAGCTTCATCTTTGCAATCAGATTCCGTTCTCCCTGGTTCTGAGGCATGAAGGAACGGGGCCATGTGGGCGTATATTTGATAAAGGGTCTTGCAAACGGGATGCCGGATTCGTTGGCATATCCGATAGCGTGAGCGATGCCGGAATCAGGAACACCGGCTACCATGTCTGATTTTACATCATCCCGGCGGGCCAGAAGCTTTCCGCACTCATAGCGCATATTTTCCACGTTGACGCCTTCGTAGGAGGAAGTCGGATAGCCGTAGTAAACCCATAAGAAAGAACAGATCTTCATCTCTTTCCTGGCTGGAACCAGGCTTTCCATGCCTTCCGGCGTCAAAAAGACGATCTCTCCTGGGCCCAGCTCATAGTAGTCAGAGTAGCCCAGATTGATGTAGGCAAAGCTTTCGAAAGAGGCGCAGAATGCGTCTTCCTTTTTACCGATTACGATGGGGGTGCGTCCCATACGGTCTCTTGCCGCGTAGATTCCATCCGGGGTTAGGATTAGTATGGTCATGGAGCCGTCGATCCGCTCCTGGGCGTACTGAAGGCCCTCTGTGATGCTGGTTTTCTGATTGATCAGAGCCGCCACCAGTTCTGTCGAATTGATCCTGCCGCCGCTCATCTCCATAAAATGAATATGGCCGTTCTCATAAGCCGACCGGATTAAATCGTCCTGATTATTGATTTTACCTACTGTGGTGATGGCGAAACTGCCGAGATGGGACTGAATTAAGAGCGGCTGCGGCTCATTGTCGGATATGCATCCGATCCCGGAAGTGCCTTCCAGCTCCTCCAGGTCCCCGTCAAATTTGGTACGGAAAGGAGTGTTTTCGATATTATGAATGGCACGGGAGAAGCCCCGTGGCCCGTATACGGCCATACCGCCGCGTTTGGTTCCCAGATGGGAGTGGTAATCCACTCCGAAAAATACGTCGAGTGTACAACTCTTTTTAGATACGACACCAAATATTCCGCCCATAAAATTCCCTCTTCTATGTGATTAAGTCGTGTGATCGTGTGAAAATCAATCCGGACGGTCTGACAAATCAGCCGTCCGAGACAATTCTAACACATATGAGGAGATGGAAACAATGGGTTTACCCATTAAATATTCTTATGAGGTTTTAGAAGTATTGGAGGGGACGCCCCAGGGCCTGCGGAGAGTCTGAGGGCGGCAAGGGCGGGAGCGCTGTTGGTTTCTTGTTTCCTCGGTGGCAGGAACTAAAGCGGAAAGGCGGGAAAAAGGGGCGGATCGTGCAAATTACGGAAGAAATCCTGAAGGATTTTTCCTCCATGTGCACTTGAAAGCAGGCTTTGAGGCCTGCTTTCACCACCCCTTTTTCCCGCCTTTCCGCTTAAGTTCCTGCGTACCTCGGAAAAGGAAACCACCAGCGCTCCCGCCCTTGCCGCCCTCAGACTCTCCGCAGGCCCTGGGGCTGTGTACTGGCTCCGGTAGGGGAATGGCGCTAGATGTAATCTGGATACAAAGAGACCGTCCCTTTGGAATTTTTTATTAAGGCAAAGGGACGGTCTCAGGCAAATAATTATAAATTAAACTTCATTGATTTTTCGCTTTACATAAGTCGTGTGAAGCAGGTGGTGCGCTTTCTCGCTGCCGGGCTTTCCTAAGTAGGTCTCGTAGAGTTCCTTGATTGCTGGATTCTCGTGGGACTTACGGATGGTTTTGGCTGCGTCTTCGTCGTATAATACTTTGGCGCGCAGGGCTCTGATGTCTACGGTGTTGCGGACAGAGCCTGGCTGCTGGGGCTGGCCGCCGCCGTTTACACAGCCGCCCGGACATCCCATGATCTCGATGAAGTGGTAGTCTGCCTCACCGGATTTTACTCTGTTTAAGAGCTCTCTGGCATTGCCGAGGCCGGAGGCGACAGCAACCTTCACATCCATGCCGGCTACGTTGTAGGTAGCTTCTTTGATGCCTTCAGTGCCGCGTACATCGGTAAAGTCAAGCTTCTGTAATTCCTCGCCGGTCAGGGTCTCGACTGCCGTTCTCAAGGCTGCTTCCATAACTCCGCCGGTTGCGCCGAAGATGACAGCCGCGCCGGTACCAAGGCCTAACGGAGCGTCGAATTCTTCATCCGGAAGCTCGTTGAAGCGGATACCGAATTTCTTGATCATTCTGGCGAGCTCTCTCGTCGTCATGGAGTAGTCTACATCCGGGCAGCCGTTGGCAGCCTGGTTGTCTCTGCCGATTTCGAACTTCTTCGCGGTACATGGCATAACGCTGACAGATACGATATCTTCCGGCTTTAAGCCCATCTTTTCCGCATAGTAGGATTTGGCGATAGCGCCGAACATCTGCTGCGGGGACTTGCAGGAGGATAAGTTCTCCGTCATATCCGGGAAATAGTGCTCGCAGTATTTGATCCATCCTGGGGAACAGGAGGTGATCATCGGCAGTGTGCCGCCGTTCTGAACTCTTTCAATAAATTCATGCGCTTCTTCCATAATCGTTAAGTCGGCGCTGAAGTTGGTATCGAATACTTTGTCGAAGCCGATTCTTCTTAACGCAGCAGCCATCTTGCCTTCTACGTTCGTTCCGATCGGATAGCCGAATTCCTCGCCCAGTCCCGCACGAACTGCCGGAGCTGTCTGTACGATGACGTGTTTGGACGGATCTGCGATAGCGGCGGCTACGTCGTCGATGCAGGTCTTTTCATAGAGAGCGCCTGTCGGGCAGACTGCGATACACTGGCCGCAGGATACGCAGCTGGTCTCGCCCAGGCCCATATCGAATGCGGAACCGATGATGGTGGCGAAACCACGCTCATTGGCACCGATGACGCCGATTCCCTGTACTTTTTCACAGGTAGCGGAACAGCGGCGGCAGAGGATACATTTACTGTTGTCACGGACCATGTGGGCCGCACTCTCATCGATACAGGACGGAGTCTTCTCTCCATCGTAGTAATCGCTGTCTTCCACGCCCAGCTCCTTACATAAGGTCTGCAGCTCGCAGTTTCCGCTGCGGACACAGGATAAACAGGAACGGTTGTGGTTGGATAAAATCAGCTGGAGCGTCTTTTTTCTGTATTCTACGAGGTCAGGCGTGTTGGTCCATACCTCAAGGCCCGGATTAATCGGGTAAACACAGGCCGCAGCCAGCTTGCCGCCGTTAATCTTAACCGTACACATACGGCAGGCGGCAATTTCATTAAGATCTTTTAAATAACATAAAGTTGGTATCTCAACATGGGCGAGTCTTGCTGCTTCCAGAATGGTGGAGCCTTCTGGAGCACTGACTTCCATGCCGTTGATTTTAATTGTAATATTCTCCATGATACGTTCTCCCTCCATTATTTCTTGTAGATAGCGCCAAACTTACACTTCTCCATACAAGCGCCGCACTTGATACACTTATCGCCATCGATAACATGCGGATTCTTGACGGTACCGGTAATTGCGTTGGCAGGACAGTTCCTTGCACAGAGCGTACAGCCCTTACACTTCTCAGGATCGATATGATAGGAGAGAAGAGCCTTACAAACGCCTGCAGGACAGGTCTTATCTACAATATGGGCTACGTATTCATCACGGAAGTACTTTAATGTGGAAAGTACCGGGTTCGGTGCTGTCTGCCCAAGTGCGCAGGCCGAGTTGGCCTTTATGTAGTAACATAATTCTTCCAGCTTATCGAGGTCAGCCATGGTAGCCTGGCCTTTGGTGATCTTCTCTAAGATCTCCAGCATACGCTTCGTACCGATTCGGCACGGGGTACACTTACCGCAGGACTCCTCAACCGTGAACTCTAAGAAGAACTTGGCGATGTCGACCATACAGTCGTCTTCGTCCATAACGATCAGACCGCCGGAACCCATCATGGAGCCGATGGCAACCAGGTTGTCGTAGTCGATCGGAATATCAAAATGCTCTGCCGGGATACATCCGCCGGATGGTCCGCCGGTCTGAGCCGCTTTAAACTTCTTGCCGTTGGGGATACCGCCGCCGATCTCTTCGATGATCTCGCGCAGTGTGGTTCCCATCGGAACTTCTACAAGGCCGGTATTATGAATCTTGCCGCCGAGAGCGAATACTTTCGTTCCCTTGGACTTCTCGGTTCCCATGGAGGAGAACCACTCCGGTCCGTTTAAGATGATCTGAGGAATGTTCGCCCAGGTCTCTACGTTATTTAAAATGGTTGGCTTGCCAAATAAACCTTTCTGTGCCGGGAACGGAGGACGCGGGCGCGGTTCGCCTCGGTTGCCTTCGATGGATACCATAAGGGCAGTCTCCTCACCACAGACGAATGCGCCTGCGCCGAGTCTTAAATCGATATTGAAGGAGAAGCCTGAGCCGAAGATATCGTCGCCCAGGAGTTCCATCTCTCTGGCCTGGTCAATGGCGATCTTCAGACGCTGTACGGCGATCGGGTACTCTGCACGAACGTAGATATAACCCTGGGAAGCGCCGATGGCGTAACCTGCGATGGTCATGGCCTCCAGTACTGCGTGAGGATCACCTTCCAGAACGGAACGGTCCATGAACGCGCCGGGGTCGCCCTCGTCGGCGTTACAACAGACATACTTCTGGTCTGCAGCGTTGCCTTTAGCCAGCTTCCACTTGAGTCCGGTCGGGAAACCGGCGCCGCCGCGGCCTCTCAAACCGCTGTCCAGCAGAACCTGAATTACATCGTCCGGAGTCATCTCGGTTAAAACCTTTCCGAGGGCCTGATATCCGCCGGTACCGATGTACTCTTCGATGACTTCCGGGTTGATGACGCCACAGTTGCGCAGTGCGATTCTGTGCTGCTTCTTATAGAAATCGGTGTCTCCTAAGGACTTGACGCCGGATGGCGTAACCGTCTCATCATAGAGGAGTCTCTGTACAGGACGTCCCTTTAATAAGTGTTCTTCTACGATCTCAGGAATGTCCTCTTCCTTGACCATGGCGTAGAAGGTTGCATCCGGGTAAACGATCATAATCGGGCCAAGGGCACAGAGTCCATGGCAGCCTGTCTGAACGACGGAAACCTCCTCATCCAGTCCCTGCTTCTTTAATTCTTCTCTTAATGCTACCATAATCTGCTGGCTTCCGGAGGAAGTACATCCCGTTCCGCCGCAAACTAATACATGTGAACGATACATCTTGTTTCCTCCTTATTTAATGTCAGCTGAACCCAGCGTGTAATTTTCCAGAATATGACCGCCGATCAGATGCTCTTTGTATACTTCTTCCGCTTTCTCGGCGTTCATCTTGATATAAGTTACTTTTTCTTTACCAGGCTCGAGAATCTCGACGATGGGCTCATACTGGCATAAGCCGATGCAGCCTGTCTGTGTAACGGAAAAACGGTCTGTCATGTTATTTTCCTGAACGAGTGTGGAAAGTTTATTAAGAACAGGTCTTGCGCCGCTGGCGATTCCGCAGGTTGCCATACCAACCAGTACACGGGTGCGTGCGTGGTCTTCTTCGCGCATGCTGACCTGACTCTGCATTTTCTCTCGGATTGCCTTTAATTCTTCAAGAGTCTTCATGTTATTCCTCCAATTCCGGCCGGTCTAAATGACCGCGCCACCATCTGTTTCAAGTTTGTTTTCTGCCAGATATTCCTTGATATAGGCGGATACCTCGGGGGTGTCAAAGGGGATATCCCCTAAAATCTCCCGAAACTCTCTGGTATCCAGTACAAATGACGCATCGTTATAGCGGTATGTATAGAGAAAATCCGTATCCGGATGGCATGTAATGAGCGTCTCTATCGTTCCGTTCATATCTCCAAGCGGCATCCGGTCAATATGGGAAAGACCGAAAACTGCGGTGACCGTGGTTCCCACACCGGGAGTTGAGTCGATGGTAAAGCTTCCGCCGGTGCTCTCTGCAGCATACTTAAAAAAGGGAATGCCGAGGCCTACCTTTCTCGTCTTTCTGGTCGTAAAAAATGGATCCGTCACATGAGCTGCCTGCTCCTCTGTCATGCCGCATCCATCATCCGCTATGGTGATAGTCAGCAGGTCGGAAGCAGTGTCGACGGCTGCGGTGATAGCGACAAGCGCTGCGCCCGCTCTCGTGGAATTTTCCGCTACATCCAATACATTTAAAGAAATTTCTGTCATCATGGGATTTTAACTATTCATATTTGGCAAGAATGCCAGGGACGTCATCGGGTGTCAGTCTGCCGTAAACTTCGCCGTTGATCATCATGACCGGAGCGAGTCCGCATGCGCCTACGCATCGGCAGGAATCAAGGGAAAATTTACCATCGGGAGTGCATTCTCCGTTGGTAATGCCAAGAAGCTCAACCAGCTTATTGTAAATCTCGCCGGAGCCCTTGACGTAACAGGCTGTACCAAGACAGACAGAAACCTGATATTTACCCTTTGGCTGGAGGGCAAACTGGGCATAGAAGGTAGCAACACCGTATATTTTCTCAAGCGGTATGCCCGTTTCATCAGATATCATGGTCTGTACTTCAATTGGAAGATAACCATAAATGTCCTGTGCCTTCTGCATGATTGGCATCAGGGCGCCTTTCGTGCCTTTAAGCTCGGAAATCACTTTTTTTAAAGCGTCTTCCTGCTCTTTTGTCCCGCTAAACAGGACACCTTGTTTTTTGCAAGCCATTTTATAACCTCCTTAAATTGTTGCTTATGCAATGTATCTAACATTCTACCATGATATTGAGAAAAAATCCATAGGTTCGGAGAGATTCGACAAAAAAATAACGATATATATAGGTAAAAATATACTGATTTCATGATTTATTACATAGAAAAGTAGTAGGATATAGCAAATGGCGGTAATCCGGTTCCTTTCGGCATTGGCAGGCAGGCTGCACACAGACCAGACTTTTGTGTATTTTTAACAGATAGAGGACCGGAATATTCTAAAAATAAAAGAAATTATATAAAAGGCTTTCCTTTCCTTCGAAAAATTACTATAATCTACTTATGAATTGAAAAAGAATATCATGGCTGAAGTGATAAAATCATCAAAAAGGAGAGTGTATGTATGACTGCTAGAGATGTAAAGGATATTCTGGGCGCCAGGGTGCTGGTCGGTGAGGATCATTTGGAGGTGGAAGTGCGGAGTGCCTGCGGTTCCGACATGATGAGCGATGTGCTGGCATTTTCCAAGGATCATTCTGTGCTGCTTACAGGGCTCTGTAATCCGCAGGTGATCCGTACCGCGGAGATGCTGGATATTGTCTGTCTTGTTTTTGTCAGAGGGAAAAAGCCCGATGATGCCATGCTGGAAATGGCGAGGGAGCGAAACTTAATTGTGATGGCCACCGGCCACCGGATGTTCTCGGCCTGTGGAATGCTTTATTCAGCGGGGCTTCATGGAGGTGCGATCTGATGGATGATGTTATCACTCTGAACTATCACATATCGCCGGATGATTTCACCAGGGCGGGTGAGGCGAGCAGCGATGTGAAGGGAAAGTTAAAGCAGATGGGCGTGAGCCCTGACGCTGTGAGAAAGGTTGCCATTGCCATGTATGAAGGGGAGATCAACATGGTGATTCATGCGAAGGGCGGGGAGATTACGGTCAACATAACGCCGGAAGAGATCGAGATGATCCTGGCGGACGTGGGTCCCGGAATTCCTGATGTAGAGCTGGCCATGCAGGCCGGATATTCCACGGCTCCGGACGAAGTGCGCTCTTTGGGCTTCGGAGCAGGCATGGGCCTCCCCAATATGAAGAAGTATTCGGATGTGCTGGAGGTTGACACAACGCTGGGAGTGGGTACAACCGTCCGGATGGTGGTGAAGATAGTATAATCTGGGGGTGAGAAGGTGGATAAATTTTATCATTCAGTCAGGCTGGATGCGGACCTGTGCATGGGATGCATTAACTGCATCAAACGGTGTCCGACCCAGGCGATCAGGGTGAGAAACGGGAAGGCGCAGATCAACAGCAAATTCTGCATTGACTGCGGCGAGTGCATCAGGGTATGCCCCCATCATGCGAAGCATGCGACGTATGACAAGCTGGATGTGCTGAAACAGTACGAGTATACGGTGGCGCTGCCGGCGCCGTCCTTATACAGCCAGTTTAACAATTTAGACGATGTGAATATCGTGTTAAATGCCCTGCTGATGATGGGCTTTCACGATGTTTTTGAGGTGAGCGCGGCTGCCGAGCTGGTCTCGGAGGCCACCAGAGAATACTTAAGTGAGAATCCCGACCGGCTTCCGGCTATCAGCACGGCATGTCCCTCGGTGGTGCGGCTGATCCGGGTCCGGTTCCCAAACCTGATTCCGAATCTCCTTCCGCTTAATCCCCCTGTGGAGGTGGCGGCGATCCTGGCAGCAGAGAAGGCCATGAAGGAGACCGGACTTCCAAGAGAAAAGATTGGGATCATTTTCATATCTCCGTGTCCTTCCAAGGTGACGTATGTAAAATCCCCTCTGGGGACGGACCACAGCGAGGTAGACCGGGTGCTTGCCATCAAGGATGTATATCCGCAGCTGCTGTCCTGCATGAAGGCGGTGGGAGACGATCCGCCGGAGATCGGGACGTCCGGAAAGATCGGCATCAGCTGGGGACGGAGCGGCGGGGAGGCAAGCGGCCTCTTCACGGAAGAGTATCTGGCCGCCGACGGGATCGAGAATGTCATCCGGGTGCTGGAGGACATGGAAGACCAGAAGTTTACGAATTTGAAATTTGTGGAGCTAAACGCCTGCAACGGCGGCTGCGTCGGAGGCGTGCTGACCGTAGAGAACCCGTATGTGGCGGAGGTCAAGCTGAAAAGGCTGCGCAAATACATGCCGGTGGCAAGAAGTCATATCGACGGCGATGCCGAGGAGCTTGTTAAATGGACGAAGGATGTCCAGTACGAACCGGTGTTTAATCTCGGGAACACCATGATGGAGAGCTTTGCGAGGCTCAACCAGGTGGAACGGCTCTGTAAGAAGCTGCCGGGTCTGGACTGCGGCTCCTGCGGCGCGCCGACCTGCAAGGCGCTGGCCGAGGATATTGTTCGCGGGGAGGCGGTAGAGTCCGACTGCGTCTATTACCTGAGAGAGAATTTACATAAGCTGTCCGAGGAGGTGTCGATCCTGGCGGACGATATAGCGGCTGGCAACGCCGAAGGTTACGAGATGCTAAAGGTTATGACGGAATACATTCAGAGAATTTCCGACGAGATGTCACTGCTTGACAGCCGGGACGAGAAGGAGAAAGAAAAGGAATAGGGAAGGAGCAGAAAATATATGACGGTTCAGGAGTTGATAGACAGCGGCATCTTCGATGTCGTAAATACCGGAAAGGGGCTGGAACGGGTAATCACAAAGCCGTTCTGCTGTGACTTACTCAGTATTGCCATGGGGCGCGCGCCTGAAGGATGCGCCTGGGTGACGGTGATGGGCAATATGAATACGCTGGCGGTTGCCTCCCTGGCGGATGCAGCCTGTGTGATCATGGCGGAAGGTGCCGCTCTCGATGATGTGGCCAGAAAGAAAGCTGCCGATCAGGAGATTACGGTACTTAAGACGGAAGTCCCCATATTTGAGGCGGCTCTCATCGTCTGGAACATGCTTCAGGCAGGAGCGCATGAAGAGCCTTAGCTATGATCTGCATATCCATTCCTGCTTATCACCATGCGGGGATGACGATATGACACCGGGCAATATCGTCGGGATGGCAGCCATAAAGGGGCTGGATGTAATCGCGGTGACGGATCACAACTCCTGCAAAAACTGTCCGGCGGTCCTGCGTTTTGCTGAGGAATACGGCGTTCTGGCAGTTCCCGGGATGGAGATCAACACTTCGGAGGAGGTCCACGCCGTCTGCCTTTTTCCGAACCTGGAGGCAGCCATGGCCTTCGATGCCTACGTTTACGACAGGCTTATCCCTTTTCCAAACAATGAGGAAATATTTGGAAAACAGCAGCTATATAATAAGGAAGACGAAGTGTACGGAACCGTGCCAAATCTTCTGATCAACAGCACGGATATCTCCTTTGACGGGCTGTGGGAGCTGGTGCGCTCCTACGATGGGGTGATGTTTCCGGCTCACATCGACAAGACGGCCAACAGTCTGGTCTCCAACTTAGGTTTTGTGCCTCCGGACAGTCAGTTTACGACTGCGGAGGTGAAGGATTTGAAAAAACTGCATGAGCTGAAACGGACCAATCCCTATCTGAACGGATGCCGGATTATCAGCAATTCCGACGCCCATTATCTGGAGGATATTCATGAGCCCGAGCTTACGATCGAGGCTGAAGAAAAGAGTATGAAAGGTGTTGTGGACTGCCTGCTCCGGCCGTTGGGAGTATGATCAGATAGAAACGGCAGGAAAGAAAACGACAGGAAAGAAGCGATTCGCGCAGCAATTGCGCGGACCGCCTCTTTCCTCGTTTTTTGTTGATACATTCCTTCTGCCGCTTACGCTTCCGGGATCTCGAAGCATTCGGAATGAAAATTGGTGTAGAAACGTCCGCTTAAGGCGGTAAAACGGAGGACGCAGTAATCCGGGTCTGTGACTCCGCCTGGGTAATACATAGTGTCGCCCTCCTGCCAGATCATCTCCTTGCTCTCGCTGTCCTCCAAAACCTCCATGGTTCCGGTCAGCATGGCGCCGCGGAAAAAGCGGCTGTCGCAGACGTAGACACACGCCTTCGGGTTTTCACGGAACTGCCCGACCCTCATGGAAGAGGTGTTTGTGGTGAAATAGATGGTTCTGATTCCATCCCGTTTCCGTGGCCGCAGCATGGCCTTGACATTGGGAAATCCATCTGCGGAGACGGAACCGATAAATGAGACACTCTGTTTGTCAAGCATATTTCCTACGGTATTCTGGGCGTCTTTCATATGTAAATCCTCCTTTTTTTCTCATTATAGAACGGTGAGACGGGCGTGAACAGTACCCACTTTTTTGTAACTACAGCAGCCCTTTTTCTCTCAGAAAATCTTCCCGCCCATCTTCTGTCATCATGTCGATGCCAACGCTCTGCATGATGGTAACCGCCTCAAAGATCTTCCTGCCTCGGTCGGTTAAGTAGTATTCCACCTTCAGCGGATATCCGTCGTAGGTAGTCTTGCCAACGAAGCCGTACTGGGCCAGCTCGCTTAACTGCTGGAGCAGCATCTTCTGGGAAATGCCGGCGATTTCTTTTTTGAGAGAGGAGAGGGAGCTGCCGCCCTTGTTCAGCTGCCACAGGATGATGGGCTTCCATTTGCCCCTGATTGCATCGTGGGTGAGCTCCAGCGGGCAGGTGTATTCGTTTCGCTGTTTCATGTCTGATACCTCCTGAACACGTACGTCCTATGCAGGGCGGATCGATTTTTTGTACTCGGTGGGCGATACGCCGATTTTTTTCTTGAAGATTCTTGTAAAATAATTCACGTCTTCGATTCCTACATAGTAGGCAATATCCTGAATCTGAATATCGGTGGTGTTCAGCAGCTTCAGAGCGGTGTCGATCCGGCGGCCGTTGACGTAGTCGGTCAGGGTCATGTCCATCTCCCGGCGGAACAGGGAGGAGAGGTAACTGGCGTTGACACTGAACATCTGTGATAAGGATTTTAAACTCAGGTCTGAGCTTAAGTTTAAGTTAATGTGGTTTAAGAGGTCTCGGATCAGCGGCGGATAGTTCTTGAGGGACTGATTCTTGACAAGAAGGCAGTATTTCCGCACCATCTCAATCCGCAGGTTCTCCAGCTGTCTGCGGGAGGTCGAGGCCTCAATCTGGACAGCATAATGATGAGAGATCTCATCTAAGTATACCGGATGGACCACCGCCTTCTCCGCGGCCTTGCGCAGCAGCGTATTTAAAACGATGATCAGGTTCTTGCTGTCACGGATGGGGTCCTTGTATCTGGGGGCGATGCGGAAGTCTAAAAACGTCTCGAAGCGGCGGACTGCCAGCACCTGATCTCCCCGCATGACGGCATCCAGAAATTCGTTTTCCGCGGCGTAGCGTTTTTCCGTCACGTGGATGGAAAATGCGTGTTCCGGATCAGGAACATAGTTCCAGCCGCTGTACTGCTCGTTCCAGTCCTCTGTCATGTAGCGGATGGTGAGATCGTGATGGTCCTCATACAGGAAGACGGCAATGTGGTTTAACGCCGCGGTGATTCGCGCGGGATCTACAATGGATAAGTTCTGATAGTACTGCTTTAACACGGGAAGCGTCTCTAAGGTCAGCCGGTTCCGGTTGACGACCCGGTTATACAGGAACTCGTTGGCTTCCTCTGTCATATAGGGACCTACCAGAAGGCAGCCGCAATGATTCTTTTCCGGAAGCGGCATGAGAATATAGTGACTGAAAAAATGGTCCGTGATGCTGTAGATATATTTCTCCTCGGCTTTTTCCATTATTTCACTAAACAGTTCCCTGGCGTCATGTCCGGTGAAAATGGATTTCCGCAGGGAGTAATCAATATCCGTCAGTTCTTCCGAACCGGGAGAGAGAACGGAGGTCTGCACGCCGAGCGTGGTGGATAAAAGGGAGATCATCAGATCGATGACCGCTGTCTGAGGTTCATGGCTCATATAAGGGGGTCTCCTTTGTAACGAAATCTTTATACTACTTTTTTTTTATATTATACCATACAAAACAAATATTGTGCTGATAACTACAAAAATTATCCTCAAGACTTTTATGTATTTATGGTAAAGTTTGTTTATCAAAAAAAGATAAACTTACCTTTAGGAGGGGAAATTTTGCATGGAAAGAAAATTTGGTTTCAGGGATAAGATCGGTTATATGTTCGGCGATTTCGGCAATGATTTTTTCTTTATGCTGGCCAGCACGTTTCTTATGGTATTCTATACGAAGGTACTCGGCATCAGTGCAATGGCGGTAGGAACGCTGTTTCTGGTTGCCCGGTGTGTGGACGCATTTACTGATATTACCATGGGGCATATCGTGGATACGGCAAAGCCTACAAAGGACGGAAAGTTCCGACCGTGGATCCGCAGGATGTGCGTTCCGGTGGTTGTGGCCGGCGTCCTGATGTTTAATCCGTTTATTGCGGATAAGTCCATGACATTTAAGATGGTGTACATCTATCTTACATATTTATTCTGGGGAAGTATCTGCTATACGGGAATCAATATCCCCTATGGTTCCATGGCGTCGGGAATCACCGCGGAACCCATCGAGAGAGGCCAGCTTTCCACATTTCGAAGCGTAGGCGCGGCACTGGCCGGCGTGTGTGTCAATGTGGGTGTTCCCCTGTTTGTATACGCCTACGAGGGCGGAAACCAGGTGGTTCTGGCAGACCGTTTCTTCTATATTGCCTGCCTGTTTGCAGTTCTGGCCCTGATCTGCTATATCCTGTGCTACAGCCTGTCAACAGAGCGCGTAAAGCCGCAGGTGAAGGAGACAAACAAAGGCAGCTTTGCAAGAGCTGTGAAAGGAATGATGCACAATCGCAGCCTGCTGGCCATCATCGGAGCGGCCATCGTTCTTCTGCTCTCCATGCTGCTGTCCGGAAGTATGAACACATACTTATACATGGATTACTTTAAGAGTAAAGAGGCCATGTCACTGGCCGGATTCTTCAGTACCGGCGCAACTCTGATCCTGGCACCATTTTCAACAACGATTTTGAAGAAGTTCGGTAAGAAAGAAGCTTCCGCATTTTCCGTATTATTTGCTTCCATTATTTATTTCATTCTGTTTTTCGTCAGAATTCAGAACCCATGGGCCTTCTGTGTCATGATAGCCTTTGGAAACCTGGGAACCGGACTCTTCAACCTCCTAATCTGGGCGTTTATCACGGATGTAATCGATTACCAGGAGGTACAGACCGGAAGCCGCGACGACGGCACTATTTACGCGGTATACTCCTTTGCTCGTAAGATCGGCCAGGCGCTGGCAGGCGGCCTCGGCGGCTGGGTTTTGGGCGCGATTGGCTACCAGTCCTCCAAAGCGGGTGAGGTCATCGTACAGACGGAATCCGTTACCAAAAATATCTATACCGTGGCGACTCTGGCTCCGGCCGTCTGCTACCTGATTGTAGGCCTGATCCTGTTGTTCGCATATCCGTTATCCAAGAAAGTGGTAGAGGAAAACAACCGTATTCTTGCGGAGAGACGGGCTGCTGAGAAATAAACCGGCTGCTGCGGAATGAGCTGGGAAATCATAGAACTTAAGGAAAGGTGAGGACAATGGGTAACTTATTTGAGAACTTTCAGAGAAAAAAGGAGTATCTGATCTGCATCGATTCCGACGGATGTGCTATGGACACGATGGATATCAAGCATTTCCAATGCTTTGGCCCCTGCATGGTGAGGGAATGGGGGCTGGAGCAGTGGGAGGAGGCGCTCCTGGAGCGCTGGAACGAAGTGAATCTGTATTCCATGACCCGTGGAATCAACCGGTTCAAGGCGCTGGCTATCGTTCTCCGCGAGGCCTCCGGAAAGTACCGTTCCATAGATGGGATCGATGCGTTTGTCCGGTGGTGTGAGACGGCGCCGGAGCTGTCGGGCGAGGCATTGTCGAAGATGGAGACGGACGAAGCCCACGTTTGTTTTCAGAAGGCGCTCTCCTGGTCAAAGGCGGTAAATGCAGCCATCGGAGGACTTCCTGAGGAGGCGAAAAAGCCGTATGAGGGTGTGGCGGAAGGTATCCGGGCGGCACATGAGAAGGCCGATATCGCCATTGTCTCATCGGCCAATAAGCAGGCTGTGGTGGAGGAATGGGAGCGGTGCGGACTTCTTCCATTCACGGATATCGTGCTGACACAGACTGAGGGTTCCAAGGCGTACTGCATCAGCCGCCTTCTGGAGGCCGGATATGAAAGAGATCACGTCCTGATGATCGGTGACGCGCCCGGAGACCATCAGGCGGCCGGACAGAACGGTGTCTGCTTCTATCCGATTCTGGTGAAGAGGGAGGCGCAGTCCTGGAGACAGTTTCGGGAGGAAGCGCTGGAACGTTTCTTAGATGGCAGTTATCGTGGCGGATACGAGAGTCAGTGTGCTGCGGATTTTGAGAAAAATTTAGGAAAAGGAGAAAACAATGGTTAATTTAAGAGAAAAACCTTATTACTTAAATGATGAAGATATGAAATGGGTGGAGGATACCATCGCATCCATGACGGATGAGGAGAAGATCGGACAGCTGTTCGTCAATATGGTGACCTCCAGAAAGCCGGAAGACCTGGAAAATGCGGTAAAGAACTATCACGTTGGAGCGATTCGCTATCACAATGCGCCGCCGGAGGAGTTATATGAGCAGAACCGGGTTCTTCAGGAAAATTCAAAAATCCCGCTGTTGATCGCTTCTAACTGTGAGGCGGGCGGAAACGGCGGCGTGGGCGGCGGTACCGCGGTGGCCTGCGGGGCGGCGACGGCGGCTGCGGACGACGAGGAGACTGCCTGTGAGGTGGCGAGAATCGGGGCTTTAGAGAGCGCGGCTATCGGATGCAACTGGAACTTCGCACCAATTGTAGATCTGCTCTATAACTGGAGAAATACCATTGTCCAGTGCAGGGCCTTTAACAACAGCCCGGAAGATACCATCCGGTATGCGAAGGCATTTTTCAAGGGTACCAGAACGCAGAATATGGCTACCTGTATGAAGCATTTCCCGGGCGATGGAACCGAAGAGAACGACCAGCACCTTCTCATGGGCGTCAATGATATGACCTGCGAGGAGTGGGACAATACCTTCGGAAGAGTCTACAAAGAACTGATCGACGAAGGCGTCATGACCATTATGGCGGGGCATATCGCACTTCCCGCTTATACGAGAAAGCTTCGTCCCGATACCGCAGACGAGGACATTCTGCCGGCAACCCTGTCCCCGGAGCTGATTACGGATTTATTGAAGGGCCGTCTTGGATTTAATGGCCTGGTAGTAACCGACGCGTCTCACATGATCGGCATGTTTGCGGCCATGCCTCGCCGGGATCAGGTTCCGCAGGCGATTGCCGCGGGCTGCGATATGTTCCTGTTCTTCAACGATATGGACGAGGACTTCGGCTATATGATGGAAGGTTACAGAAACGGCGTAATTACGGAGGAGAGGCTAAGTGACGCGCTTCACCGGATTCTCGGAATCAAGGCGGCGCTGAAACTCCACAAGCTGCAGGCCGAAGGCCGTCTGATGCCTCCGAGAGAGCAGCTGTCGGTGATCGGATGCAGCGAGTTCCACAAGTCTGCCGCAGAGCAGGCTGACAAGTTCATTACTCTCGTCAAGGACACGAAACATTACCTTCCAATGACGCCTGAGAAGTATAAGAGGGTGAAGCTGGTATTTATCGGCGGAGAGGGAACGGTGATTGCCGGCAAGCTTCAGGCGGACGACAGCGCTCCCATAAAGGAGATGGTCGTAAGGAAGCTTACGGAAGCCGGATTCATCGTGGACGGCGATACGCCGGCTATAAAAGGTAAGATGGAGGACCTGCGCAAAAAGTATGACGCGTGTCTGGTGGTATTTAATGTATCGGGATTCGCACAGTACAATACCATGCGTGTAAAATGGGCGCAGCCCGCAGACCAGCCGTGGTACGTGTCGGAACTGCCCACCATATTCCTCTCTCTGAACTATACAAACCATCTGATCGACGTGCCAATGGCAAAGACTTATATCAACGCCTATCTGAATTCGGAGGAAGCAGTATCCGCCGCTATCAGTAAAATGACCGGAAAGTCCCCGTTTAAGGGCAGATACAGTGAAAATGTATTCTGCGGCCGCTGGGATACCAGAATTTAGTCGTAAAACAGAAACTCCTCTGCCGGATTGAGTTCCATCCAAACGGCAGGGGAGTTTCTGTCTTACGATTTCAATTCTTTCACGGTCAGCCCGTTTTCACGGCCTTGTTTCTTCCAGCCGATGTGAGCGGCGGCTATGTAGAGAGGGCGGGGGAAGGAGAGGGAGATGAGCTGGTCCTTTCCCTTTTCAAGGCGTCCAATGCGTGCAGCCATGTCTTTCAGTGCAGTGCCCAGCGGCTTTTTGATGCCCTTTTGCAGCGGCGCGCCTTTTAACTGAGCCAGCATGGCCCCGGCGCCGCATCCAATGCCCTGTTTGTATTCGAAACCACAGCGCAGGCACCAGTTCTCCACAATCCGAAGCGCGAGTGCGGCCTGCTTTCCCTCGTAAAATCCGCAGTTTACGGCGGCATAGACGGCCAGCGGTTCAGCACTCTCCAGAAGCCTGTTGTTTTTCTGCTGCCATTCCAGTTCGGTTAAAAAGGAAAGCAGATGGGAAGGAATACCGTCCACATAGAGCGGAAAGGAGAGGACAAGGAAGCTTAAACCGCTAAGCTGTTTTACGTCCTCGGGGGCTGGCTCCCAGCGCATGCCCGTGTAAGCAGATGAGGCGGCGGGATGGGAAGCGGTAACGGTCATGACGGCCGTCTCAGTGCCGGGATCGAGTAAAGACCTTAAATCGTCCAGCAGCGCGCCGGAGGAGCTGTCGCGTCTCTTTGGGCTGCCGTTTATCAAAATTCCTTTCATGCCATATTCCCCCTTATCTGTTCCGGTGTCTGATAGAAATGCACGGTACAGCCGGAAGCTCCGAAATTGACGGCGTTTGCCTTCGCCAGGCGGTTTGCGGTCTCTTGCTCCAGCTTTGTGATAGAGTCCCCATAGAAATGCGTCGTGATTGCCATACGGTTATCGTGCCGCATGACATGGTGCATCTCTCCGTCAATGATGCGGAAAAATGGCTGGATATAACCGATGCTGCGGTCCAGCAGATTCTTCACATAGGGGCTGTAGCCGCCGTAGCAGCACCGGCTGATGAGTATGAGCTCGCTGGTTTTAGACAGCAGTTTGCCCATCTCCTGATAGGAATCGGGAAGGACGCAGCTGCCCGGAGTCTTGATCCAGCAGCCAAAACAGCCGATACAGGGGCGTGCCGGATACATGGGGGAAAGGATGACGGCAGGCGGCTCGGAGGTTCCGAGCCTGGTCAACTGAGCGGTTTCGGGAAACAGCTCTTCAAATACGGCGGGGTCAAAGTCGTGGATGATTGTTTTCACTGAGGGGACCTCCTTTTTGGGTGTTTGCTGTTGTTGTGGATTTTTCTGTTGCCAGTTGGGAACACCATTCAATCAGCATCTCATAGTAACGGATTCCATAGACGAGCACGGATCCGTGGAACGTGTGGCCGGCGTCCATATTTCTGATATTCAGCTCTTCTTTCTGTGCCTTCAGCTCTTCGAGCCCTACGGAGGCGGTCTCTATAAACAACTCCAGATTCTGCTTTGCCGTGGTGGGGTCTAAATACTCGTAGAAGAAAAACGGCACCAGGTAATCGAGGCGTGTTTTAGCAAAACGCACCGGCTGCTTTAACCAGGAAAGAAAGACACTGCGGCCTTCTTCCGTAATGGAATAGAGCTTCTTGAACTTTCCTCCGGTCACTTTTTCTTCTGAGAGGATGAGTTTTTTCTCTTCCAGCCTCTTTAATGCGGGATAAATGCTCCCATAGCTTGCATCGAAGAAATAGGAGGTGCTTTCCGCCATATACTGCTTTAAGTCATAACCGCTGGCGGCGCATCCCATTAAAAAACCAAGAATAATATACTCTAACATGATATTACCTCCTGCTATATATCAAAACGATATATAATATACCGATACTATATCAGGTAACCATTCCAAAGTCAAGGGCATAAAAAAACAAGTGAAGGTTGACGTACCCTTTTTCTTTCATGTACAATGAAAGAGGATGCCGCCTGTCATCGTGTACAAGAGCGCAGGCGGGAAAGGAAGAGGTATGAGAAATCTTTTCGCGAAATACAAGGAAGTGATACTCGGCCTGTTGATACTGATTTTACTGACCGTGTCGTGGCTCTTATATGCGAGTACTCTGAAACATGATTTTCAGAATGAGATCATCTCTTCTCTTGAGGAGGTTTCCACACAGGGAAAGAGTATTCTGGAAAAAGAGATAAATGGAAAACTGGAATTATTGACCGAGGTTTCGCGCCGCATCGGTTTTTACACTGCGGACAATTATGAGGAGGCCGCTGCCATGCTGGCCGCTACCGCGCAGGAGAATGGTTTTAAGCGGATGGGGGTCATCACTGCGGATGGAACGACATATACCACGGATCATGTACATATGGATCTGTCCGACCGTCCTTATTACAGAAAAGGCCTGGCGGGAGAAAACAGTGTGTCCGATCCCCTGGTGGACCGGGAGGGGAGTGAAACGATCCATGTATATGCGGTGCCTGTCTATCATAATGGAGAGGTTACGGCGGTTCTGTTTGGCACCTATGATATCAACGAGATGCGCAGGCAGCTGGAGGTGACCTCCTTCGGAGGACGCGGATATACCTATATCGTCAATAAAGAGGGCAACTGCATCGTGGATTCCACTAATTCCTACAGTTACCCCAATATGCAGAACATTTTTACGTCCATGGAAGCGGAAGACCGGAAGAATCAGGCGATTGCGGACCGGATGAAGGTGGATTTTGAGAATGGACAGGATGGATGCGTCAGATTCATGAATAAAGGGATTCAGTACATGTACTACCGGCCGCTGCCCATTAATGACTGGTATCTGCTCACCGTGGCACCGGCCAGTGTGCTGGACAGCAAGATGAACGCGGTGCTGGGGCGGACGTATCTGCTGGGCGTGTTTATGGTGCTGATTTTCGCGGGAATCCTGGTTTATATTCTGAAGGATCAGAAACGGAGGAAGGCCGAGCTCATGCACAGCCTCTATACGGATGAGATCACCGGCGGTTACTCCTTTGCCAAATTCCAGGTGGAGGCGGAGAAAAAGATACGCCGGGCAGAGGCGGGAAGCCTGTCCCTGGTCAGCCTGGATATCGATGATTTTAAGTTTATCAATGAGCTTCTGGGATATGAGGAAGGAAATCACCTGATCCGGTATATCCATGGAGTTCTGGCGGGATGGTGCGGAGGCGAGGAAATTTTCGCTCATCAGTCTGCGGATATGTTTGTGGCACTCGTTGACGGTCACGACCATGATGCCTTATGCAGGCGATTAGAGGAGCTTTGCAGCCGTCTTCAGTCGTATTCCATCTGGCCTCAGAATAAGCTGGCTATCGTGCCGGCCATGGGGATATTCCAGCTTCGAGAGAAGAGCCTTACACTGGATTTCTGTCTCGACTGCGCAGGTATTGCCAGAAAGAGCCGTAAGGGACAGTTCGCCGTCCATTACGCATTCTATGATGAGCGGGTAAAGGAGCAGATTTACCGGGATAAGCGGATCGAAGCCGTGATGAAGAGCGCACTGGAAAATGGAGAATTCAAGGCGTATTACCAGCCCCAGTATGACGCGGAATCCAAGCGGGTCGTAGGGGCAGAGGCTCTGGTGCGATGGGCGAGGCCTGACGGTGAGATCGTGTCGCCGGGGGAGTTTATCCCGCTGTTTGAGAAAAATGGATTCATCAGCGAGCTGGACCGGCATATGTTCCGCATTGTCTGTGAACAGCAGAAGGAATGGGGGAACCGTGGATATGCGGTGGTGCCGGTATCCGTCAATGTATCGAGAAAGCTTCTCTATGACCTGAATTTTGTGGAGAAATACAACCGGATTCTGACAGAAACTGCGGTGGAAGTCCAGAATGTGGAGGTCGAGATTACGGAGAGCGTGTTCTTCGACAACCAGCCCCGGCTATTGGATGCCATCAGGCATCTGCATCAGTCCGGTTACCGGATCCTTCTGGATGACTTCGGTACGGGGTATTCCTCTATGGCCATGCTGAAGGACATGTCGTTTGACACACTGAAGATCGATAAAAGCTTTGTCGACAATATCGGAGATGAGAGAGGCAATAAGATCGTAGATGGCATCATACGCCTGGCGGAGTCGCTGGAACTGAGCACCATCGCCGAGGGCGTGGAGACGAGAGAGCAGTACGAGTATTTAAAGGCGCACGGATGCGACGTAATACAGGGGTATTACTTTGGCCGGCCGATGACCGCGGAAGCATTTGGAATGCTGCTGAGCAGCCAGACGGCCGGCAGATAGAGTTTTGTAAGCAGGAGCAGGAGCCCGGAGGTTATTTTATGGGGTCTGCTCCTCCTTTTTATCCTGGGAGAGGATCAGGCGGTTGATCTCATCCGCCTCATGGCGGTGTACGGCCGAAAAGTACCGGTCGATCAGGACCGCGATAAACACACAGAGCAGTGATGTGTATAGAAAGCTGCTGATGGTGAGAACCGTCCAGTTTAAAACAAAGCTTGCGATTATGACAATCGCATACTCTGCTGCGAAGAACGTGATCTGGTACGCTCTTTCTGACTGAAACGGAATGTGATCGCACACGACCGAAACGAGCTGTATGAAAATGATAAGCCCTGTTAGCTCCAGGACAAAGACGCCGCTCAGTGCATCGTTGTTTCCCAGAATCAGGTTATAGACGGCGTTAAACAGGACGACGATGGTAAATGCGATCGCCGAACTGGGAAGATAGGTTCTTAATAATCGTTTCATGGCATTTCCTCCTTGTTATCGGGATAATTTTTCTTTCAGCGCAGGTATATAATTTCTGCTGACAATGAGCTTTTCGCCGTTTTTCAGCAGGGCCTCCAGCCTGTGATTCCACAGGGGGGACACGCTCTTCAGCCAGGCGGTGTTGACGATGCAGTTCTTGCTGATCCGGACAAATGTGGTATTAGCCAGCTTTTCCTCGAGGGACGAAAGCGTCTCACGGCTTTCGTACACGTTTTTTCCGCTGTAAAGAAATGTGCGCCCGTCAGCGGAGTCCACATAGATAATCTCCTCGGAATGCAGATAGAAGGAAGTCTCTCCGATCCGCCCTTCCAGTGAAAAGGAGTACTGGCGGATATAGTCCAGGAGACGCTTAAGACGCGGGTCGGCAATGTGGCACCGGATTTCAATTTCGGGCTCGGAAAGGTCGAGCCCCTCGTGCAGTGTTATTTTCATGTCATTCTCCTTTTTGGATATCCTGTGCACCGGATTTATGATATCATTATAGAAGCGGCAGGAAAAAAGAACAAGGGGAACCGGCCAAGATGCCTTGAGGGGCGATGAAATACAGAGAGAGGAAGAGAAGGAGAAGATAACATGGAAAAGACGATGGGAGCTGTTATGGGGGAGAACATGGAAGAGCAGATCATTCTTGAGACAGAAAGGCTGGCTCTGCGGCGGCTTCGGCGGGCAGATTACGATGGCCTCTGCCTGATGTTAAAGGATAAAGAGGTGATGTACGCCTATGAGCACGCATTTGAGGACTGGGAGGCCGCCGACTGGCTGGACCGTCAGCTTATGCGCTATGAAAAATACGGGTTTGGCTTATGGGCCGTGATTTTAAAGGAGACTGGGGAGCTGATCGGACAGTGCGGACTGACCATGCAGGAGGCTGGCGAAAGAGAGGTGCTGGAGGTCGGGTATTTATTCAGAAAGGATTTCTGGCACTGCGGATACGCGCTGGAGGCAGCCGCCGCATGCAGGGATTACGCATTTGAGAAGCTGGGAGCGGAGGAGGTGTATTCCATTATCCGGGATACCAACGCTCCTTCCAGGGCCGTGGCGGAGAGAAACGGCATGACTGTTTGCGGCAGTATCGTTAAGCACTACTATGGAATGGACATGCCCCACCTTCTGTACAGAATCAGCCGCACGGAAGCGGGGGCAGATTCGGCGCAGAAGGCGGGGCAGGATCTGGAGCATGTGTGAAATGCTATTTCTCGTCACATACCTGGAATATGAAGAATTTTAAATAGTAAGAGGTTTCATCTCCGGACCAGAGAATGGGATGATCCGGGGCCTGCGTCCGGTATTCGACCTGGCGGAGGCGCTTGTGAACATTGCCGGCGGCTTCCCGGATGGTCTTTTCAAACAACTCCGGTGTCATGAAGTGGGAGCAGGAGCAGGTGGCTAAGTAGCCGCCGTCCTTTACCAGCTTCATACCTCTTAAATTGATCTCCCGATAGCCTTTAACCGCGTTCTTTACGGAGTTTCTGGACTTTGTGAAGGCGGGGGGATCGAGGATGACGACGTCGAATTTCTCACCCTGGCGTTCCAGCTCGGGAAGCAGCTCAAAGACATCGGCACAGCGGAATTCGACCGTAGAGGAAAGTCCCCCTCCCTTCTGGTCGGCGGAATGTTCGGAGAGGCCGTTTAAGGCCGCGTTTTCTTTCGCCTGGGCGATTCCCAGCTCGGAGGCGTCCACACCCAGGACGAAGGAAGCGCCGGCCAGAGCGGCATTAAGCGCAAAGGAGCCGGTATGGGTGAAGCAGTCTAATACCCGTTTGCCGGCGCAGAGTCTCTGAATTGCCAGCCGGTTGTATTTCTGATCAAGGAAGAAGCCTGTTTTCTGCCCGTCTTTGACATCTACGAGATAATGCACGTTATTTTCCACGATCTCCACCTTGGTGTCGAAGGGATCGCCGATGAAGCCCTTGAAGCGCTCCATGCCTTCCTGGAGCCGGACCTTGGCATCACTTCGTTCGTAGACGCCGCGGATCTGGATTCCGTCCTCGGCCAGGACCTTCTTAAGCTTGTCCAGGATAACCGGCTTGAACCGGTCGATTCCCAGGGCAAGGGATTCCACAACGAGTACGTCGGAAAACTTATCGATGACAATACCCGGAAGAAAGTCGGCCTCGCCGAAGATGAGACGGCAGCTGGAGGTGTCGGTCGTGGTCTTCCTGTACTCCCATGCGGCGCGCACTCTCATCTCCAGAAAGTCGTCGTCTACAACGGTATCCTTTTTTCTGGACATTATGCGGACGGTCAGCCTGGAGTTGGTGTTGATGAAGCCATGGCCCAGCGGATAACCGTCGAAGTCTTCCACGAATACCATGTCGCTATTGGCGTAATCCCCCTTGATGGTGTCGATCTCATTGTCATAAATCCACATGCCGCCGGCTTTCAACGAGCGGCCTTCGCCTTTTTTTATTCTTACAACTGCAGATTCCATATAGATTCTCCTTTTTGATTGTGAATACTCTTGTATGTTAAAACTGGTTTCTCAGTCTGCTCAGCAGACGGTACAGCGGGTCAAACAGCAGGAGTGTGACGGCAAAGTTGCTGATGCCGTGAACAATGTCGAAGGGAATTCCTGCTGTCCACCATGCAAACGCGGCTCCGATGCCGCCTGTAAAGAAGTAGGAGACGGCGCACAGCAGCCCGAAGAGCATTCCGAAGATCCCTGCAAGCAGTGCGGCCGATATGGAACGAGGTTTTCCGTTCCATCCCATGAGAAATACGGAACCGCAAAGGATCGCCCACACATAGAGATAAGAAAACCACCACAGGCCGAAGCCGTAGATCAGTCCTTCCAGGATGACGAATACATAGAGGATGAACCAGACATGGCGGCGGAATATGAGGGTATACAGAATCAGCAGGAGCGACACCAGCTCGACATTGGGAAGCCAGGAAAGGCTGACCTGCAGCACCAGAAGGATTGCGGCAAGAAACGCGTCACGGACAAGTTCCTTTGTTTTCATGTTGCCCTCCATTTCTGTAATCGTTTGTCCCGCACCAATCTCAGCTTCCCGGTCTGCCCCGGCTTGCTCATGCGGCCTTTCCTGTGACTTTGCAGGGAATTAGCACTTCTTAACGCGCAGAATTTTTCGTTCAGGGGAAATGCCCACCTGTTTGAGCGCAGCGAGTTTGGGCATTTTCTCTGGCTTTTAGAAAAATCCTGCACGTTTAGAAGTGCTTATGCCCGAAACCGGAACAGGAAAGGCCGCATGAGCAAGCCGGGGCAGACCAGGAAGCTGAGATTGGTGCGGGACCACCCCACCTTTTGCCCAAAGAAACGGCGGCTCCATTACTGGTCCGCCGGTGTATATACAATACTGTAATTTTCGCCGTCTTTGATGGGCTGCATGCTGATACCGTAGTTGCAGGGTTCATGATCTAAAAGCAGCGCCCAGTAGGCTCCATCCTGTGTATAGTCCGCCCGCACTCCACCTACGGTAATCATCATGAGGCCGTATTCCTCGGTGGTGGTGCCTTCTATGGTCAGCTCCGGAATGTCATCCACCGCCTCCTTCAAGTACTGCGCCTCGGTAGTAACGTGATAGCTGTCCTCACTGCCATCCTTGTAAACCACATCGATGGTGATGGTTTTACTGCCAACCATGGGAACGGGCTTTGAAAAGTTATAGATAACCAGCAGCAGCGCCAGCACGGCCACAGCCACGCAGGCACCGAGAAACGGGGAGGGACGTTTCAGTCTCTTATGTCCTTGTTTGTCTGTAATCATCATTAAAGTCTTCTTTCTATACTAAGTTCTCATAGTATAGCATAAAAAGGCAGGGAAACTCAAGAAAATTTAGGGATACTGAGAAAATACTTTTCCCAATGCCCGGGGTGGTGTATAATGAGGGGCAGTTGGCCGCCGTCAATTGGCATGATAACGGGAACGGGGCGGCCGGACAAGAGATGAAACGGAGAGTCAAAATGGAAGAAAATCGGAATATCAGACAGGAAATTACAGAGTGTGAGAAATTATTGATCGGTCTGGGGGAAGAATGGAAGGCGGAGCTTGTCCCGGATATAGCCAATGTGTATGAGAAGCTGGCGGAGCTGACGGAGGGCAGGGACTTTTTTATCGTGACGACAGTGACGGATGCCCGGATCTTTGAGTCCGGGATCGATGCATCGAGAATTGTGGCTCCCTGCGGAAATGAAACGTGGCGCCAGTGTTCCCGCTCCTGCACGAAGGATATCTGGGAGCCGGGGGAGATTCCGGAGGATATATGCCCTCACTGCGGCGCGCCGCTGACGGGAAATACCATCAAGGCGGAAACTTATATTGAGGAAGGCTATCTGCCTCAGTGGAATAAGTATACAGCCTGGCTGGCCGGCACATTGAACAGGAGGCTGGTTATCCTGGAACTGGGGGTAGGATTTGCCGTGCCTACGGTGATCCGGTGGCCGTTTGAGAAGACAGCGGCGCTGAATAAGAAGGCTCATATGTACCGGATCCACGGGAAATTTGCACAGCTTTCCGCTGAAATGGGGGAAACGGCTGTGTCTGTCCCGATGAATTCCGTGGAGTACTTTAGAAATTTATAGGTTTTTGTTCGTTGTACAATCAGGGATCCTGTGATAAAATGTTGAAAAAAGGCGATACGAGGTGGCGGCCATGATAGCGATTATTGATTACGATGCCGGAAATTTAAGAAGTGTGGAAAAGGCACTGGATGCATTGGGAGAGCAGCCGGTTATCAGCCGGGATGAGAAGACGATTCTTTCCGCGGATCGGGTGATTCTGCCGGGAGTTGGTTCCTTTGGAGATGCCATGGGGAAGCTCCGTCAATACGGATTAGTGGATGTGATTCACCGCGTGACAGACCAGGGAACTCCGTTTTTAGGGATTTGTCTGGGACTGCAGCTTTTATTTGAGCGGAGCGGGGAGAGCGTTAGCGTTCCCGGACTGGGGATACTTCCGGGAGAGATTGTGAAGTTCCCGGATACACCGGGGCTCAAGGTTCCCCACATGGGATGGAACTGTCTGGACATCCGTCCGGAAGCAAAGCTTTTTAAAGGACTGGCTTCGGGGGAATATGTGTATTTTGTCCATTCATATTATTTAAAAGCGGAGAATGAAGGGGATGTGGCGGCGTCCTCCGTTTACGGTGTCCGTTTTCACGCTTCCGTGGAACACGGCAACATCTTTGCCTGTCAGTTCCACCCGGAAAAGAGCGGTACCACGGGATTAAAGATTCTGAAAAATTTCATTGAACTACAATAGGAGGTGGCCGGATGCTGACGAAAAGGATAATTCCATGTCTCGATGTACATAACGGACGCGTGGTGAAGGGCGTCAATTTCGTGAATTTAAAGGATGCCGGAGATCCGGTGGAGATCGCGGCCGCATACGATAAGGCCGGAGCGGATGAGCTTGTCTTTCTGGACATCACAGCTTCCTCAGACAACCGGAATACCGTGGTGGATATGGTGCGCCGCGTGGCGGAAACGGTTTTTATCCCATTTACCGTGGGCGGCGGAATTCGCACGGTAGATGATTTTAAACTGCTTCTGCGGGAGGGCGCAGATAAGATATCCATCAATTCCTCTGCCATCAACACACCGGAGCTGATCTCCGATGCGGCGGACAAATTCGGACGCCAGTGCGTGGTCGTCGCCATCGATGCCAGAAGGCGGGCCGACGGAAGCGGATGGAATGTATACAAAAACGGCGGCCGTATCGACACGGGGCTTGACGCCGTGGAGTGGGCCATGAAGGCCGACCGCATGGGCGCGGGGGAGATTCTCTTAACCAGCATGGACTGCGACGGCACAAAGGCCGGATATGACGATGAATTAAACGCCATGATCGCAGACTGCGTCTCCGTACCACTCATCGCGTCGGGCGGCGCCGGAACAAAAGAACATTTTTACAATGCCCTGACGACGGGAAAAGCAGACGCAGCGCTGGCGGCTTCCCTGTTCCATTATAAGGAAATGGAGATCATGGATCTGAAGCGCTATCTGGCGGACCGGGGACTGCCTGTGAGGTTATAGGGCAGAGGATTACGATACAGTCAAAAGTATACAGGACAATACGAAAGGAAATAACAGCAAAATGGGTGCGATCGATAATGACTGGCTGGAACCACTGAGTGTGGAGTTTAAGAAGCCATATTACAAGGAGCTTTATAAGAAGGTTAAGCAGGAGTATGAGACGAAAAGAGTCTTTCCGGAGGCGGATGATATCTTCAATGCGTTTCAGTTTACGCCCCTTTCCAAGGTAAAGGTGGTGATTCTGGGGCAGGACCCCTACCACAATTACGGGCAGGCCCACGGCCTCTGCTTCTCCGTAAAGCCGGATGTGGCTGTGCCTCCGTCGCTGGTGAACATTTATCAGGAGCTGCACGACGATCTGGGATGCGATATCCCCAATAACGGCTACTTAAAGAAGTGGGCGGATCAGGGCGTCATGCTGCTCAATACAGTGCTGACTGTCCGCGCTCATGCGGCTAACTCCCACCAGGGAATCGGATGGGAGACATTTACGGACGCGGCTATCAAAATCTTAAACGAGCAGGACCGGCCGATGGTATTCTTATTGTGGGGCCGACCGGCACAGAATAAGAAGAGTATGCTGACCAATCCGAAGCACCTGATTCTGGAGGCGCCGCATCCCAGTCCCCTTTCTGCGTTCCGGGGCTTTTTCGGAAGCAGGCATTTCAGCAAAACCAATGAATATTTAAAGGCCAACGGGCTGGAGCCCATAGACTGGCAGATTGAAAATATATAAGAATGGAGACGGAAAATAAGAGATGAGTATAATTGAGACATTAAAGGTAATCGTGCTTGGAATCGTGGAGGGATTTACCGAATGGCTCCCCATCAGCAGTACGGGCCATATGATACTGGTAGATGAAATCATCCATCTGAAGCAGCCGGAAGATTTTAAAAATATGTTTATGGTCGTGATCCAGCTGGGCGCGATTCTGGCGGTCGTGGTCATGTACTTCCACAAGCTGAATCCATTTTCACCGACGAAGAAACCCGCACAAAAGCGGGCCACACTGGAGCTGTGGTCCAAAATTATCCTCGCGTGTATCCCGGCGGCCATCATAGGACTTCTGATCGATGACATTATGGAAAAATACCTGATGAACGGTTATGTCGTTGCGGCCACCTTAATTATCTATGGCGTGCTGTTCATCGTCATAGAAAACGCGAATAAAAGCCGAAATTTTGAGATGCAGCGGGTGGGAGACATCTCCTACCAGACGGCGCTTTACATAGGCCTTTTCCAGCTCCTGTCCCTGATCCCCGGCACATCACGTTCCGGTTCCACCATCCTGGGCGCCATGATCCTTGGATGCTCCAGAAGTGCTGCCGCCGAGTTTTCCTTCTTTTTGGGAATCCCCGTTATGTTCGGCGCCAGCTTCTTAAAGATTGTAAAATACGGTCTCCATTTCACCGGCCCCCAGGTCTTCTATCTGATCCTCGGCATGGCAGTGGCTTTCATCGTCTCCGTATACGCAATCCGCTTCCTGATGGGCTACATCAGAAAACACGACTTTAAATTCTTCGGTTACTATAGAATCGTTCTTGGAGCCATCGTTTTAGTCTACTTTGGAATCACAGCGCTGATTGGTTAAACTGAAGGAAGACATCATAGGAGTCAGCAATAAAAAAGCGATAACTGCTTAATCGATGATTTTAAGCAGCTATCGCTTTTGCCTTATGGGGAGATCAGTCCTTCCATTTTTTATCAAGAAAGCACCAAAAACGGTACATTAAATATCCCCATGCAAAGAAGAGCACAACCAATATCGCCAGCGGTACGTGGTTGTCATACGCGTTTGTCAGAAAATATTTCTGCCAGCCGGGAATATCCGTATAATAGTACTGACCAGGTCCGAAATCTATGCCGGGAACCTGTCCCATATTGCGGCTCATCATATAGACTGATACGGCAATCGCAGCAATGAAAATAACAATACCAATGAAACCAATGGTCTTAAGCAGTTTCCCGTCTTTTTGTTTTTCCATGTCTGAGCCTTTCTGTTTAAATTGTTATATTTGGTATCGGGAACAGTCTTCCGCTCAACAGCAGCCAGGCGACGAGGAAGGTCAGCACCAGATTAAAAGTCTGCCCGACTATGTATAAGACAAACGGCTTTCCGCCCTGGAACTGCTCCGCCATTTCTTTAAAATTGGTTTCGAGCCCAATACAGGTAAAGGCCAGAGCAAAACACCACGTTTGAAACTCTTTTAAATTGTTTAAGATAGTGGCTGTGGCATCTACTCCGATCGTATTCTGGAATACAAAAGAGAAGAATAACGAAGCGCCTAAAAATCCAAGAATAAATTTTGGAAATCTGTGCCAGATCTCGGAAGCGCCTACAGTCTGTCCAGCGGTCTTATCGACTCTTGTTGTGAAGAAAACCGCCACAGCAAATGCAATAAATCCAATTAAAATATTCTGAATCATCTTGACGAGAGCGGCTACCTGGCCTGCCAGTTCTCCCATAGCGTTGCCTGCCAGGACGACGGCGCCGGTAGAATCAACAGTGCCTCCGATCCAAGCCCCGCCTACCATGGGATCCATGGCAACCAGTTTACAGAAAAGCGGCATGCATACCATCATGATAACGGTGAAAATGAGAGAGATGCCTACGGCAAAGGTAAGATCTGTCTTTTTTGCCTTGCAGGCTGCAGCTGTTGCGATAGCGGCTGAAGTTCCACAGACAGAAGTCGCTGCAGAGATGGTCATGACCATAGATTTATTTTTGATTTTCAGTCCCTTTGTTCCGAACATCCACATGAATATGATAACAATTGGTGTTACCAGCCATGCAATACCGAGTCCGTATAATCCAAATTTCTGTATGTTGGAAAAGAGAACGGAGGCCCCCATAAGAACCAACCCTGTCTTTATATAAAACTCTGTCTGAATAGCTGGCTTCAGCCATTTCGGAACAGTAAAAACATTAGAAATAAAGAGTCCGATGATCAGTGCCCAGAATGCATATTCCAGATATTTGCTGAAAATAACCTGGGAAGAAATCAGCCGGACGAGGGTGGTTAAGGCAAATATCCCGATAAATGCAATGAGATATTTTTTGATGTTTTTTCCCATCAGGTGATTGGACACTGCGAATATAACTGCCAATGCAGCCAGGGTCAGTAAAATTCCGGACCAGGTTTTTATACTGGTTGCACTGCCGTTAAAAAACTGAAGAATGGAACCGGTATCGGCGCTGCCCCATTTACCAAATTTGCCACCTTTAAAAACGTAACTTCCGGTAATGACACCAACGGATGCAACTGCAATAATTAAGAAAGCTCCCCAGATTGATAACCAGTCTTCTTTGTGAATCAGGTCAGTGATACTGAATTTGTCAGCGACTACGACATCATCCGCCGCCGTTTTTCTGGAACTGTTTGTCCCCATTGTGTTTCCTCCTGCATTTATTAAATTTTTGATATAAGTATAAAAATACTGTTAAAAAAATAACATGTTTAAATAGTATATTAAAAACAATAAGATTAATCAATGTATTTTTCCCCTAATATTTCTCGATTTTTTTGTTAATTATGTATATTGATTTATAGTTGACAAAAATAATACGCATTATTTGAAAATTTCTGTAAGCAGTTATGCCTGCAGTAAATTCAAATAATGCGTATTTGATTTCACAGGGTTACCGGACTTTTATTGAAGTTTACAAAGAAATTGCCTGTAAGATCATGAGGGACCGGGGGGCAGCCAATATAGAATAGCTGATCACCTCATTCCAGCCATCTAAGGTATCGGGAATGCTGCCGCTGCCCCGTCCGGTGTCTGCGAGAAGTTTCCAGAAAAATCCTTCTGGAAGATGCGGCAGGCCGATGGTGAGCGGTTCCCAGTAGGTATTGACGGCGAGGTAGATGATATCCTCGGTGCCGTCGTCGTGTTTCCCGGCGTACATGATGCCGATGTAGTGGGTATAGGCCGCTGTTTCATTCTTCCAGGCCTCTGTTCCGTGGACGCTGACAGGTGGAAATCCGGTGCTGGATGGAACTGTCTCCCTACGGATTACCGGATGATTCCTTCGAATGGCGATCATACGGCGGAAAAATGCATGGATTTCCCGGTTTTTCTCCAGCAGTGACCAGTCCAGCCAGGAGATGTGATTGTCCTGGCAGTAGGCATTGTTATTGCCGTACTGGGTGTTGCCGAATTCGTCGCCGGCGAAGAACATCGGAGTCCCGCGGCTGCACATTAAGACAGCGCAGGCGTTTTTGATCATGCGGAAACGGAGCGCCAGTATGTCCGGATCATCGGTCTCACCCTCGATACCGCAGTTCCAGCTGTTGTTGTTATCGTCTCCGTCTGTATTGTTCCAGCCGTTGGCCTCGTTGTGTTTTTCGTTGTAGCTGTAGAGATCATAGAGGGTAAAACCGTCGTGGCACGTCAGGAAGTTGACGGAGGAATTGAATCCCCGTGTGGCAGGCGGATAGAGATCCGGCGAGCCGGTGATTCTCTTAACAGCCGCGGCGGCAGTATTGTCGTCGCCCTTTAAAAAACGGCGCATATCATCCCGGTATTTGCCGTTCCACTCCGCCCAGCGGTTCCAGGAAGAGAAGGAGCCGACCTGGTACAGACCTCCCGCGTCCCAGGCCTCGGCGATCAGCTTCGCACTGGCGAGCACCGGATCATAGGATAAGGATTCCAGAAGGGGAGGCTTGTGAAGCGGCGTGCCATCCTCGCTTCGCCCGAGGATAGAAGCCAGATCAAACCGGAAACCGTCTACGTGGTAATGGATGGTCCAATACCGGAGACAGTCCAGAATCAGCTGCTGGACGATGGGATGGTTGCAGTTTAAGGTATTGCCGCAGCCGCTGAAATTATAGTAGAAGCCCTCGGGGGTCAGCATGTAGTAAATTTGGTTGTCAAAGCCCTTGAAGGAGAAGAATCCGCCCTTTTCATTGCCTTCTGCGGTGTGATTGAAGACGACGTCGAGATAGACCTCCATGCCGTGTTCTTTTATGGTGCGGATGAGTGTCTTCAGCTCCCGGCCCTCGTGGTTGTGCTCGCTTTTTGAGGCGTAGCTGGTGTTGGGAGCGAAGAAGCTGACGGGATTGTAGCCCCAGTAATCCAGCAGCATCTTCCCGTTCACGCTGCGCTGGTTGCGCATCTCGTCAAATTCAAAAATGGGCATCAGCTCGATGGCGTTGACGCCCAAGTCCTCCAGATAGGGAAGCTTTTCTATGATCCCCTGAAAGGTTCCGGGAGCGGTGACTCCGGAAGAGGCATCCCTTGTAAATCCCCTGACATGAAGCTCATAAATAATTAAATCCTCCATGGGAATCGGAGGATGGCAGCAGTCGTCCCAGTTGAAATTGTCTGAGACTACCCTCGCTTTATACCGAAAGCCGCTTTCCGGCTTGGAGCCCCATGTGCCCTGTCCGGTAACGGCTTTCGCATAAATGTCCAGAAGGTATTTGGTTTTGTCGAAGATAAGCCCTTTCTTTGGATCATACGGCCCATCAATGCTGAACGCATACTCCAAATCCCGGGTGTCTAAGCCGAACACGATGATGGAATAGACATTCCCGATCCGGTAACGGTCCGGGATGGGGATCTTCGCGTATGGTTCGCTTTCGTTATGGTGAAACAGCAGCAGCTCGCAGGACGCAGCTTCCTGTGAATGAAGCGTGAAACTGACTCCTCCAGGTATCAGACGCGCGCCGAATTCTTCGTACAATCCTGGTCTTACGGAAAAACCGGATATGGTGTCAAGCGGCCTGAAATCATCGGTGTACTGTGGCATATCGGTGTCCTTTCTGACAGATTAAGGCTGAAACAACATCTCAATCCGTCCTTCAGCGGCTTTCTCATCTTTGCCGTCAAAGTAAAATAGTAAATTTCTGTTCCGCGTTACCAGTCCTTTCTTCATCTCATCATAGTCTTTTACATTTACTCTCGATTTGCCATTATCGATATAGATGTCGCAGTCAAAACAATTGGCCGCCGTAATTAAAACAGCTATGGGGATGGGGGTATAACGCTGATAAATGTCAACTTGTTTCGTTCGCATATCCCAGCCTCCTTTTTATGGCGGGCGGATAATCCGTACGTCGGGTGACAAAACATTAAGATACTCTTCCAGAAAATGATTGGTGAACTGTGAAATATAGATAAATCAATCTATCTATATTCTACCATATATTTTAGTGCGATACAAGATTAAAGCAAAAAAATAAACAGTTTAATCGTGAAAATTTTGTGAAATATGTGTAAAAACTAAATGCTGGCTGCATGTATCCACTAAAACTGGGAATGTGCGGAAACCTTTCAGATAACAGCGCTGGTTATAATATCTGCAATAGGGCCAGGTCACACAGATATAATATGATCCATATGGTCCGGAGGTTCTGAGCAAGCGTGTAATCCCGGGACCTTAGAAATATTACTGCCCATCCCCAGCCTGTCCTTCCGCCTGTCGATCACAATTGCGCACGGCTGGTATTGCAAGACATAAAAACGACGCGATGAACACCAGCCATCCGGCGATAATAAACCATTTCTCAACGCCAAAGCGCTCCGCAAATACTCCAGAGACGGATAATCCGACCGGTCCGCTGATCAGCCGGATGCTTCCGGATAACGATAGAACGCGTCCCAGATATTTTGCTTCGAAGCTGCTTTGCAGCAGTGGTGTGTAGATTCCCCAATAAAACGGGCCGGACACGCCCATCAGCCAGGAGCAGAAGACGAATGCGGCAAAACCATGCTCAGGAAGAAGCCCGGATATAAATAAACTGAAGCTCATCAGCAGAAACGAACCGACAATGGTATAAATCCTGTTTTTCGTTCCGCCCCATTTCGATAGTATAAGAGAGCCGAACAACAGCCCGATCGAAAATACGACTTCGACGACGCTTGCATTTGTGCTGGTTCCATGAAAATAGGACATGCTCATCAGCGGGAACAACGCACTGGTCGGCATCAGCGCCAGGGTATACAGGGTGCTGATCAGAACCAGACCCAGCATGCCCTTATTCGTCTTCAGAATTAAGAAGCCCTCCATGGCCTCCCGCAGTACATGGACTTTTCCCCTGTTTTCCTCTTCCGGCAGTTTTGGTATCTCTGTAATAGCCAGTGTAAAGACCGCGGCCAATGCGCCCAGGACATCCAGAAAGATGATGCCGCTTAAACTCCAGGAGCTGTAGAATACGGCAGCCAGTACCGGGCTTAGTATCTGCGATACGGATTCTAAAGCCTGGGAATATCCGGCACAGCGGGTCAGCTGATCCTCCGGAACAATCTGCGGCGTAACGGCCTGAAGACACGGTGTGTGAAAGGCAGAACCGATGGAACGGAAAAACAGGACCACGAGAATCAGTTCGGTTGACAATGTCCCCGTCCAGCCAGCGATTACCATGACCAAACTGGCGGCGGAGATGAGCAGATCCGAGAGAATCATGATCCGTTTTCGGTTATACCGGTCTATGAACACCCCGATAAACGGCCCCAGGACACCCTGCGGTAAAAATCCCATCATCATAGCGGCTGTCAGGACGAGAGCCGAGCCGGTCTGGTCCGTTAAGTACCATACAATGGCAAACTGAAGGACGGCGCTTGAAAATTGGGAAAAAGCCTGCCCCGCCCATATCATAAAAAAATTCTGTTTCCAGTTTCTCTGTAATGCGTTCATATTATTTCCCCCAGCTGGTGATTAGAAATATAGTATACAATAAATGATGCGAAATTAGTAATATAATTTTGAATCGCTTGATAATCAGGGAAGGGCTTCCACCGTCAGGCAAAGGGCCTGGTGCTGGGTTCGGGATCAGAATGGTGTGATTGATGTGAAATACCGTGAATGAAAACGGTGAATGGATTGTAAATGGAGTCGTTCAGACAAAGTAAGGGCAAAGTAAAACAGCCGCGCACAGGATTAAAGACCATGTGTGTGGCTGTTCTATTATTTTTATACATTTTCCACAGCTTTGTAAAGCGCTATGCGTTTTCCGCAATCTCATAAAGCAGTCGTTCAGAATCTGCCCATCCGAGACAGGGATCGGTGATAGACTTCCCGTAGCAGTGCTCGCCGACTTTCTGGCTGCCTGGCTCTATGTAGCTTTCGATCATCAGGCCCTTGACCAGATCCTTGATCTGAGCCGCATGTCTTCTGCTGTGAAGAACTTCCTTGGCGATGCGGATCTGTTCCATGTATTTCTTGTTGGAATTGGAGTGGTTGGTATCCACGATACAGGCTGCGTTATCCAGGCTGCGCTTGGCGTAAAGTTCCTGAAGCAGAACCAGATCTTCAAAATGGTAGTTCGGAATGCACTGGCCGTGTTTGTTGACTGCGCCGCGGAGAATGGTATGAGCCAGCGGATTGCCGCCGCTCTTTACTTCCCAGCCGCGGTATGTAAAATCATGGCCCTGCTGTGCCGCTACGACGGAGTTCAGCATAACGGATAAGTCGCCGCTGGTCGGATTCTTCATGCCGACGGCCACGTCACAGCCGCTGGCGGTAAGACGGTGCTGCTGATTCTCTACGGAACGGGCTCCGATGGCCACGTAGGACATGATATCATCCAGATAAGTCATGTTCTCCGGATAGAGCATTTCATCGGCGGTGGGGAAGCCTGTCTCGGCAAATACGCGCATGTGCATCTTGCGGATGGCGATGAGTCCCTCGTGCATATCCGGTTTTTTCTCCGGGTCCGGCTGATGAAGCATTCCCTTGTATCCCTCGCCGGTGGTACGCGGCTTGTTGGTGTAGACACGCGGGATGATGATGAGACGGTCCGCGGTCTTCTCCTGAACTTTGATTAAGCGTTCTGCGTAGTCGCACACGGAATCTTCATTGTCCGCAGAGCACGGACCAATGATCACGAGAAATTTATCGCTTTTGCCGGTCAGAACATCGCTGACCTCCTGGTCCCTCTTTGCCTTCCGCTCTTTTAATTCAGCCGGAAGAGGGAAGCGCTCTTTGATTTCATCCGGGGTCGGAAGGTTGTTTACATATTGAAATCCCATGGTATCCTCCTGAAGATTAGATTCTTCTCTTTTGTTGTTGCCCATTATATACCAGAATACCGGAAAAATCTATACCTGACCGAAATTTTAGGAAATGTGTTCAAACAAGGGAATCCGGGTGTTCCTTTTTTTACAAAAATAGTGTATGATATGAGAAAAGATTTGAGAAAAGGGAATGGTGCGAGAGTATGGAACGATTCTGGACCTGGGGCGGTAAATACGTGGGAGTCAGACAGAAGGAGTATCTGGTGGCCTGTGACGGCACGGTGCTTGGGAAGTTTTTCGGCAGGGATATTTATGATCAGGACGGATATTATGTGGGAGAACTGGGAAAGGGCGGCCGGCTGATTAAGAACAGAACAAAGTCTGCTACACGCAGACCGACATTCAGCAGAGGCGTGAAGGGCACGATCCAGGCACCCCTGCGGGACTGCGCGCCTTATCCGTTAATCTATGGATTTGATGATTTTGAATTTTGATACGCCTGCACATCGCCTTATTTAACCTGGAATCATGGAGGTAAGGGATGTGCAGGCTTTTTATATAAGAAAGTATTTCTTATGCAATGGCTTGATATTTTTTGTTTTTTTATATATACTAATTGCATAATTAGTAATCATACAATTAGCTGATGAGATGACTGGCTAATGGAGCGGATATTAACAGATCAGGGAGGGCGGCCATATGTTTATTGGAAGAGAACGGGAACTGCAAAAGCTCAATTCTATGTATGCAGGCAATACTTTTGAATTTGCAGTTTTTTATGGCAGGAGGCGCGTAGGAAAAACTACTTTAATTACTGAATTTATAAAAAATAAGCATGCAATTTATTATATGGCATCTGAAGGCACTCAGAAGGAAAACCTGGCAGGACTGTCCAGAGCTGTATTGCAGGATAACCTGGGGATCGGTGTGGACACCGCTTTCAGGGATTTTTCAGCATTGCTGGATTATATTGATACAATTTGTAATGACAGGCAGTTGATTTTAGCGGTTGATGAGTATCCATACTTAGCAGCTTCCTGTCCTGCAATCTCTTCACTTATACAAAAGCACATCGATCAATGCTGGAAAAACAGCAGACTCTTCCTGATATTATGTGGTTCTTCGATGAGTTTTATGGAGTATCAGGTTTTGGGATATAAAAGCCCTCTATATGGCAGAAGGACTGCTCAGTTCAAAATCCATCCGTTTACTTATTTTGAATCGCGTGCCATGCTGGACGTATATCCGGCTGAGGAGCAGGCAGTCTTATATGGAGTTACAGGCGGAATCCCTGAATATTTATCTCGTCTGAACTTAAAAAAGTCAATGGATGAGAATATTGTTGAACTTTTTTTCCAGGAATCCGGCCGGCTTTTCGAGGAGCCGGTAAACCTGCTTAAGCAGGAGCTGAAGGAGCCGGCAACCTATCATTCTATGATATCTGCCATAGCCGGCGGGGCCAGCCGCTTAAATGAAATTGCTGTAAAAACCGGATTGGAAAGCAGCGGGTGCAGCAATCAAATGATGAACCTGATTTCTCTGGGGATTGTCCGCAAAGAGACGCCAGTCACCGAAGACGGCGCCGGCAGGAAGACGCTTTACAGGCTGGAGGACAACATGTTTCTTTTCTGGTACCGTTTTGTACGGCCCAATATCAGCAGTATTGTCAGAGGAAATGGTGAAGGCATCTATGAACATGTGGTTAAGCCGGAACTGAATGATTTTATGGGCCGTGTATTCGAAGAAATATGCCATCAGTATTTGTATTTACCAAATGTTTATTCTAAACTTCCGTGTTTTTTCGGTGAAATTGGCAGGTGGTGGGGAAATAACCCTAAAGAGAAAAAACAGGAGGAAATCGATATCATGGCAGTACAGGGAAATATAGCTCTGTTTGGCGAATGTAAATGGAGAAACACCAAAGTATCTCCCAATGTATTAGAAACCTTACTTAGGAGGAGCGAACTGTTTCACTATCAGGAGAAACAGTATGTGATTTTTTCAAAATCCGGTTTCGAGCAGGCGGTTATGAAGCAGGCAGCCATAGAACAGGCAAAAGGAAATGCAGTATGGCTGATTTCATTTGATGAAATGACGGGGAATGAAGGACAGGGAATGAACTGACGGTTCGTAAGAGAACCTTCAGTATTTCGTAGGAGATATGCTATAGATATCTGTCCGGTTCTATATTATAATGAATCCGCGTAAGTAGAACAGATAAAGGAGAAATTTATGAGAAAATCAGTATATGTAACCGCGCTGGTTCTGACAGCGATAAGCCTTACGGCCTGCGGAGGCAGGAAGGGCCCGGATAACGGAAGTTCAGGAACTGTGGCCGAGACCACACAGGCGATTACGGTGGATCTGGAGAAAGTTCACCAGGCCGTAAAAGAGGTATATGGAGAAAATTATATTCCGAGTGCAGCCTATGACGCACAGGCATTAAACGATATATTCGGAGTTCCGGAAGATTTATATGATGAATTCATCGCGGAAGGACCGATGATCAGCGTCCACGTGGACACCTTTGCCGCCATCAAGGCGAAGGAAGGAAAGGGCGAAGAGGTGGAGAAGCTGCTTACCGATTACCGCACCCGTCTCGTGGAAGATTCCATGCAGTATCCGATGAACATCAGCAAGGTGCAGGCGTCTGAAGTAGTCCGCCACGGAGATTACGTGTTCTTCGTTATGCTGGGAACAGCTTCTGACGAAGCGCTGGATCAGGGCGAAGAGGCTGCCCTTCAATCTGCACAGGAAGAAAACAAGAAGGCAGTTGACGCAATTAACGCATTTTTTGAGGGGTAAACATGGTATTTTCCAGCCTGTTATTCTTATTCCGGTTTCTGCCGGTCATGTTAATTGTATATTTTGCTGCTCCAAAGAGGTTCCGCAATGGGGTTCTGTTCCTTGGGAGCCTCATTTTTTATGGCTGGGGAGAGCCGGTGTACATCACCCTTCTGCTGTTTTCCACGCTGGTCGATTACGTCCACGGACGTCTGGTCTGGCGCTTTATGGAAGAGGGAAAAGAGAAGCGGGCCAGGCTCTGTGTGGCTTCCTCGGTCATCATCAATCTGGGGCTTTTAGGCGTCTTTAAGTATGCGGATTTCCTTTTGGAAACCGTGGGGAGGCTGACCGGGCTTTCGTTCCCTCTTCCGGGACTGGCGCTTCCTATCGGTATTTCCTTCTATACGTTTCAGACCATGTCATATACGATCGACATCTACCGGAAGGAGGCCAGCCCGCAGAAGAATATTATCGATTTCGGCGCCTATGTCTCCATGTTTCCCCAGCTGATCGCAGGACCAATCGTGCGGTATCACACCATTGCGGAGGAGCTGCGGGAGCGGACTGAGAACTTTGCCGGATTTTCCAGGGGAGTCTTTCTGTTTGCCGTGGGTCTGGGAAAGAAGGTACTGATCGCCAATACCATAGGAGCGCTGTGGACGCAGATTTCGGGCGTCCCGGATGGAGAGCGGACTGTCCTGATGATGTGGATGGGGATTCTGGCGTTCGGCATGCAGATCTACTTTGATTTCTCCGGTTATTCGGATATGGCCATGGGGCTGGGGGCGATGATGGGCTTTCATTTCCCGGAGAATTTCCGGTATCCCTATACGGCGAAGAGCATCACCGATTTCTGGCGCAGGTGGCATATTACCCTGAGCACCTGGTTTAAGGAGTATGTGTATATACCGCTGGGCGGAAACAGGAAAGGCGCGGCGGTGCAGGTGCGAAACATTGCGATCGTCTGGCTGCTGACAGGAATCTGGCACGGAGCGGCCTGGAATTACCTTTTATGGGGGCTCTATTTCGGTGCGCTTCTGCTTCTTGAGAAGTTTATTCTGAAGCCGTACCTGGAGAAGATGCCATCCGCCGTCAGAAGCGCATACGCCATGACCTTCGTCTTTCTTGGCTGGGTGCTGTTTGCACATGAAAATATGGCGGAGGGGCTTTTGTACTTCACTCAGATGGCCGGCGCCGGAGGTATCGCCTTTGCAAGCCGGAGAACGTGGTATTTGCTGGTGACCAATCTGCCGCTTCTTGCGGCGGCTGTCCTGGGCTCCACACCGCTTCCGGGGATCTTATGCAGGAAGTTTTCGGGACGCGTGAGGGAGACGGCCGAATTGCTGTTTGTGGCGGTTATTCTTGTGCTGTCGGTAGCATTTCTGGTAGACGCCAGTTATAATCCGTTTCTGTATTTCAGGTTCTAGTGCCTCCCGGCGCTGGCAAATGAGGAGAGCTTATGAAGAAAGAGAGACATAGTGACAGAGCCATGACCTTCCTGTTTCTGGGCTTTTTGGGGATAGTATCCCTGGCGGGTATGATCACGCCGCAGAAGGCGTTTTCCGACTCGGAGAACCGGTATCTGCAAAAGAAGCCGGAATTTACGGTGAAGTCTCTGCTGGATGGAAGCTATGGAGAAAAGTATGAACAGTATTTGAGCGATCAGTTTCCGGGAAGAAATGGATGGATCGGTCTGAAGGTTACGTCAGAGCGTCTGGCTTTTCAGGAAGATGTAAACGGTGTATACTTTGGAAAAGACGGCTATCTGATCGAGAAATACGATACCGAAGATGTGGAAGGGGAGCAGCTGAACAAAAATTTGGAGAAGCTGGCCGCATTTACAGGGGCGGCGGAGACGTCCCTGGGGAAAGACCATGTTCGGGTGATGCTTGTACCGTCGGCGTCCCAGGTCATGACAGACCGGCTGCCATTTCTCGCCGCGCCCTACGATCAGGGCCGGGTAACGGAGCTGCTTTCCGAACGCCTGAAAGAAACAGGAAATTCCACGGAGATGGTGCTTCCGGCAGAAGACTGCTTAAAATCGTTTCGGGACGAGGCGCTGTACTACCGGACGGATCATCATTGGACCGCCAGAGGGGCGTTTTTGGGATACCGGCTGTGGGCGGAGTCCATGGGGCTTATCCCGTGGACGGAAGACATGTTTGATATCCGGACGGCCAGCAGCGAGTTTCATGGAACGGTCTATTCCAAACTCAATGTTCCGTGGCGGTACGATTCCATCGAAGTGTGGCAGCCGAAGGAGCCGCAGGATTACCGGGTGTCCTTCGACGGGGAGCCGAAGGAATATGATTCCCTCTACTTTCCTGACGCATTGAAGGGAAAGGACAAATACGCCGTGTATCTCGACGGCAACCATGCCATAACAAAAATCGAAAACAGGAGCATAGAGGGAGATCAGAAGGAAAAGAAGCTTTTCATAATCAAGGACTCCTACGCCCACAGCTTCGCGGTGTTCGCGGCCAACCATTTCGGAACCGTTTATATGGCGGACCTGCGGTATCTGAACCTGAATTTGAAGGCATGGATGGAGGAACAGGGGATCACGGATGTTCTGTTGATGTACCAGATTCCGGGATTTGCAAAGGAAAAGACGGTATCACGGCTGGTTTATAAATAGCAGGGGCCGTGAACTGCAGCGAGGCGTATGATGAAGGAGATATAACAGAAGGCTTCTTGAACGATAGTTTAAGAAGATGTAAATAGAAATAAATCGGAATTTACGGAGGCAAGAGGAATGAAAATAGAATATAGAAATCAAAAAGATTTGCCTTGCGATGAATTATATAAACTCTTTCTTGCAGTAGGTTGGGCGAAAGAGGAAAATACGACACAGAATATGATAGACAATTTTAATTGTGCTTTTCTTACCTCAACATTTGTGCTCTCTGCTTGGCTTGATAATCATTTAGTTGGTTGTGTAAGAGTTTTGTCTGACTTACATTTTCGTTCCATTATTTACGATTTAGCAGTTTTGCCAGAATATCAAAGACGAGGGATTGGAACAGAACTTATGAAAAGGTGTATAAACATGTGTCCAGGTTCCGAATGGGTGGTACAAACAGATTGTGCTAAGGGCTTTTATGAAACAATAGGATTTAAGCAGAATACGGAAGATACTTTTTTGATGATACCTTGTAAATGGTTTTAATCATTCAAATGTTTTCAATGCGTATTCTGTCTTCACTCCGTAACACAACAAAGGCAAAATCGAGATTTCAAGTCCTTGCATAACTATTGTACGGGATTGTCTTCCGGCCGTGGGAATACAGGTGATCGACGCGCTTTCAGCAGCCGCAGAGTGTTACGGAGAAGCGTGAGATATCCGGATGAAGGAAACTTGAGAAGCAGTTAAAAATGCAGTGCCCCCATACAGGACAAAGAAGTTGAATGTCCCGTATGGGGGCGTTTTTTATTTTACGAAGAAGCTGTACTGGTACTGCATCGCATAATTAACTGTGATGAGAGCCGATGAAAAATATTAAAAATAAAAAGTACAGGTATTGCTTAAGAAATTACATGGACAGAGGGCGGGGAGAAATGGACTATTGAACAATACTAATAAAATTACAGCTTCATGAAAAAATAATCTATTCAAAACAAACAAAAAACTATGTGATAATACAGTCAGAAGGAGAGGAGGGAGAAAAAACATAAAAAAGTGCAGGAAAAAAGCTTATCGCGTGAACGCAAAGCAATCTGGTGGCACAGAGTTGTTCCTGCATTTTATCACAGCAATAAGCCTGACTTCATTATAACAAATTGAGAGAGCAAAAGGAATCCGTTTTCGATATTTTTTGCTTTTTCCTCTGTTTACGTCACTGTTCATAATGGCAGTGAATGCGGGCTTATTGAGAATATTTCAATGAACTGTTTTATGGAAAAGGGTATGTAAAGAGGAGGAAAAAGTATGAATTGTAAGAAACAGGGGCAGAGAGCGTTGTCCTGGATTCTTGTGACTGCAATGATGGTACCTTCCGTTTCTGTTCCCACGATAGCCTATGCTGAGACAAACCAGCGTATCGCTACCTTTGTGGGCCAGGTGCCGGAGCAGTTAAAAGATGACGCATCTGTCAATGCAGACCAGTTTGGTAAGGCATACGATACCGTAGCAGTGACCAGCAAAGGTGTACGATATGATGTGGAGGTCGTACCTCAGGATCTGGTATATTATATTGATAATTACAGCAGTGAACCGTCGGATGGAACAACTCCCGCCTATGAAGCCGTGAAGGAATTAACGGGGGATCAGCTGAAAAATGATGCGGCCGATGCGGTGTACGCAGAAGGTTCCTGGGGATTTCACAATCAGAATGTGAAAACCAAAGGAAATGTAACAACAGAAGATAAGGCGGTATCCGGGATCTATAATGATCAGGATAAGCTTCTTACCTATACGCTTCCCCTGGATGCGGGAACGTATGAAATAACAACCGCGCACTACGAATGGTGGTCAGGTCAGGGAAGGACGCTTACCATCACCGCACAGATTGACGATGGCGCCCCGGTCTCTCTGGGAACGACCGGAGAACTTAACGTCAACCAGGAAACACGAGTCACTGGCGACGTCACCCTGGATAAGGCCGGAGAGGTGACTCTCCGAATTCAGGATACTAAGAATAAAGGGGCAATTTTAAGCTGGCTGGCAGTTGCCGAAAAGGATTCATCCCTGGTGCCGTTTGACACTGCGCTGGAGGAGACGGATGGCGGCCTCACGAATCGGGGAGCGGGCGTTATTTCGGACGCCGGCCGCGGTAACGTAATACAGGTGACAGCTGGCTGGAATAATCAGAATGGCGGCCATGCGGAGATCAAAGATGCGGCCGCGCTGTTTGGGAGAAAAGAATTTACGCTGCTTGCCAACGTAAAGGTGGAAGATACGGATACAAATGAAGAAGACAGGAATAAAAAAGCGGCATTTTCCATAGGAACAGAGAATCAGAATATCCACATTTTTACCCAGTCGGGGAAAGTGGGATACGGCGATTCCAAGGCGGGTGGAGGAATCAGCGCCGGGAATACGGCTCTGGAACATATCATCGCAGATGACTGGAACGCCATGGCCGTGTCTTATTCGGAAAAGGACGGCGCCAACGGTTCTGTCACGGTTTATTTAAATGGTGAAAAGGCGGGAGAGATTCCTGATCTCGGCTTCAAACTGAGCGGGATGAGCAGTATAACAGCAGCTTTGGGACGCTCCTTTGCCACCAATTATCTGCTGAATGGCCTTTATGATGATATAGTGGTGATCCCTTCTGCCATGTCGGAGGAAGCGGCTGCAGCCGAGACGAAAACGCGGATGATGGAGCCGCTGCTTTCTGAGTTAAAGAGCGCTGTGGCGGAGGCAAACGCCTATCTAGACACGGAAGATCCTGGCAATGAGGCGCTGAAACAGGCTGTCGCCGAGGCAGAAGCCCTTCTTGCAGGCGGAAATGCTTCGCGAGAGGCCGTATTGGCAGCTTCCGCAAAGATCAGGAATATTCTGCCGGTATATGACGCAGCAATCACCATAAAGGGCAGCGATGTGGATGCGGCGGCTCTGATGACCAATGGATTGACATACAAAGGCTGGGGACTTCTAAGCTGTAACGGAACCAGCAATCTTCTGATGGACTATAAGGCAGAAGCGCCGGAAAAATACTGGGAAATGATCGACACTCTGTTTGCAGGAGATCATCCGTTAATCTCACACGTAAAGATAGAGATGGGAAATGACGGAAATACGTCAACCGCGGCGGATCCCGCTACCATCCGGTATGAGGGCGAGGAAGCGGACGCATCCCGTTCCCCGGGCTGGCAGCTGGCAGCCGACGCAAAGAGCGTAAATCCTGATGTAAAGATCAGCGTTCTGCGCTGGCGTTCCCCAAACTGGACCAACGGCAATACCAACACGGAAAAGATCTATGAATGGTACCGCGATACGATTTTCGATGCCTACGAGAAATACGGCATCATGGCAGATTACATTGCCGCCGGTGTCAATGAGGCGAACTACAATGATGCCATTGAAACCAGTGCACCGATGACAAAAGGATTTACAAAGCTGGTGGAAGAAGAAAATGATTTCCCGGATTACATGTCCGAGGAGGCTCAGGACGCCTATCACAGGATTCAGTTTGTGGCCGCGGATGAGATAGATTCCTGGGGAATTGTAACGGATATGTATCAATCAAAGGATCAGAAGGACGGAACCTGGGAAGCCGTTGATGCTGTGGGAATCCATTATGTAACCGGTACAGATCAGAATGTACGGGATCTGGCACAAAAATACAATAAGGAAATCTGGTACAGCGAAGGCTGTGCGAATTTTGGCATGACGAGCCAGGCGGAGCGCCGTACCGATACCTACGTTCCAATGGGTGGAAATCAGAGTCCGCTGGCCATGGTGGATGGTTACTTGAACTCCTTTGTGTTCAGCAACATGACTCATTATATTTTCCAGCCTGCAATCGGCGGTTTCTATGACGGGCTGCAGTATGCGCATAAAGATCTGGTCAGCGCCAGAGAACCATGGGCTGGATATGTCCGTTATGACGAGGCCCTTTACATGACGGCGCATTTTACCCAGTTTTCCAAGTCTGGGTGGGCGGCTGATGAAGACAACAGCAATGAGATCTGGCTGGGAATTCCCCAGGCCAGCGACTCCTATGCAGGCGACAACAACAAAAACGAGCACCTTTCCAATGAAGCCGGAAAACCCAGCTATATGACTCTGGCCGCCCCTGATAAATCGGATTTCTCAGTGGTGGCTGTGAACAACAGTCCGAAGAAATTGAATTATCAGATTAAGGCCGAGGATATGAAGCTCGATGAGAATCAGAAGCTGGAAATCTGGCAGACAAAGGCAGACGAGTATATGGAATTTAAGGGAGAAGTGGCTGCGAATTCGGCCGGTATCTATACCGTGCCGGTGGATGCCGGAGCCATAGCGACCTTTACGACGCTGGATTACCACCAGAGTGAGGGTGACCGGGCGCTTACGCTTCCGGAACATACTTCATTATCGGATAAGGCAGTTCTGGATACGGATGACGATGGAAAAATGGGAGCCGGCTGTACAGAGGTTACCGACAACGATATTCTCTACGCCGATGATTTTGAGTACGACGAGGAAGGGACTGTGACAGTCAACACGGCAGACGGACCGGAGCAGCAGGATTACTTATCATCCCGAGGAAATGAACCGCGCTACATGATGGATACCCATGGCGCCTGGGTGGTGGAAAAGGAAGAGAACGGCAATCAGCGCCTTGGCCAGATTTTATCGGCTTCCGTAAGCCAGTGGAATGGCGGGGATCCGGAGACCATTGTCGGTGACTACCGCTGGATGAATTATAAGGCAAGCATCGATGTACAGGCTGATAACGGATACGCCCTTTTGGGAATTCGTCAGCAGACAGGAATGAACAGTGATAACAGCGGTTACAACTTATTAATCCAGAACGGAACGTGGAAGCTGCGCAAAGGCGGCAGCACTCTCGTGGAAGGCAGTATGCCTGAGAAACATGGGGAATCCTATCATATCGCCCTGGAAGGCAGAGGCAGCGCCATACTGGCCTATGTGGATGGAGAACTGGCGGGAAGCTATATTGACAATGACAAACCGTATCTGATGGGACGCGTTTTCCTGGGAAGCTCCTGGGCAGAGACGTATTTTGATAATCTGAAGGTGGAGAAGATCCCGGGCTACGTACCGTATGCGACAGCCTTTTATGATGACCACGACGACGAGGTACAGTACAGTGATAACTGGACGCTGGCTGGTCCCGGAAACGGCAGCGCGGATAACTGGTACCGGACCACCTCCTACAACAAGTCTGGGGAAGAGTCGTATGTGACGTTTGACGGCAGAGGAACCGGATTCATGCTGGTAGGTGAAAATGGGGACGGCGTTCAGGCGGATATCTACGCAGATGGCATTAAGACAGCAGAAAATATAGAAAACAATTCCAGCAGCAAACGCTATTCCACAATTGTATTTGACGGCCTTGCGTCAGGAGATCATACCTTTAAGGTGGTGGTGAAGAGCGGAACGCTTGTCATTGACGGCGTTTACATTCTCGGCGAAGCTTTGCCGGGAGGCGGAAACGAAGCCTTAAAGACGCTGGTTGCCGAGTGCGGAACGTACCAGGAGGCGGAATATACCGCCGATCACTGGAAAAACTTCGCTGATGCACTGGCTGCGGCGCGGACAGTCCTGGAGAAGGAGACAGAAGCGACCCAGCTGGAAATCGATACGGCAGCAATCAGGCTTCGGGCGGCCAAAGACTTGCTGCTGCGTCTGGATCAGCCTGTAGAGGTTATCGATGACAGGCTGCCGGATTACCTGGCTGTTACCGAAGGCAGTGTGATCGAAGAAGACATTCTGCCGGAAGAAGTGAGGGTGAAGCTTGCAGATGGCACTGAGAGTACTGCGAAGGTCGATTGGACCAATAACGAGGAGGATACCTTCTCCGTGCCGTATCAGACGGTCCGTTTAAAAGGAACTGTGGAAGGCGGCAAAGATCTTCAGGCCATTATTCCGGTAGAGGTGGTACCGGAAGACACCTTATATTTCATTGACAGCTTCAGCGCGGATCCGGAAGATGGAACTACGCCTGTCTACGAGGCGGTTCGCAGTCTTCTTGGAGATCAGCTGAAGAATGAGAAGGCCGATCAGATTTCCGATGGTACGAAGTGGGGCTTTAACAAGACTGGCGTGGTAACGAAGCCAGACACCGATTTGAATGATAAGTTCAGCTCTGGAATCTACATGGGAGGAGGCAATCCGGTTATCTATTATCTGCCTTTGGAAGCGGGAGCATATTCTCTTACCGTCGGCGTCAACGAATGGTGGGAGCCGCGTTCCATGAGGGCTGTGGTTCTGGCGGACGGAAAAGAACTGGCAGCAGAGAACCTGTCTCTCTCCGGATATGGGGCGCAGGATGAAAAGACTCTGAATTTCACTTTGGAGAAGGCGGATACAATAACGTTAAGAGTTGACAAGGTAAGTAAAAATGATCCGGTTATCAGCTGGCTGGCAGTTGCGAAACAGCCGGAGGTGCTGGATATCAGCGGAGTGAAGGTGGAAAGACTTCCGGATAAGACAGAATACCGGATTGGTGAAAAACTGGATACCGCCGGTATGGTGGTGGTGGCCACCATGAGTGACGCGACCAGAGTCGAACTGGAGGAAGACCAGTACACCGTAAGTACTTTAAATTCCGGGACTCCCGGTGAAAAGGAGATTACCGTATCGGCGGCCGGAAAGAGTGGAACCGTATATACGGACACCTTCCGGGTAGTCGTAACAGAGGAAGGCACCGAGTACTATACAACAAAGATTAAAGTGACCGAGAAGCCGGACAAGATGAAATACTATACGGGCGACGAGTTAGACACTGCCGGCATGGTGGTGAAGGCTCACCAGAAAGCCAGCCCCAGCAACGCGGAAAGAGACATCGAGATATCGGATTATGTGACAGACTACGATTTCAGCAAAGCGGGGAAGGCAACCGTCGAGGTTATCTACGAGGACGAGAACAGCGACGGCGAGCGGATAGAGTTTACCGACTCCTTTACCGTAACCGTAGAGGATGAACCGGTGGAACCGGAGTATTACACGACCCGCATCCGGGTTAATAAAAAGCCGAAGAAGGTCGTATACAAGGTCGGAGAGGAGTTCAATCCGGAAGGAATGAAGGTGATGGATATCCAAAAGGCCAGTCCGGGGAATGCCACGAGAGCGGTGGAAATTCCGCTGGAAGAGCTGGACTGTCAATACGATTTCAGCACATCGGGCAATAAGAAGGTCACGGTAGTCTATATGGGAACCGGTAAGAATCAGGAAGAAAAGGAGTTCCAGGCAACCGTTGATGTCTCCGTAGCCGATGAGGCGGAAGAGGGCTTTTACACAGAAAAAATTAACATCACTGCCCAGCCAAGTCAGACAGTATACCGTGTGGGGGATATGTTTGCCCCGGCAGGAATGGTGGTGACGGCTATCCGGATGAACCGTGAAACAGGGGAAGCCGTGGAGGAACCGATCAGTGATTACAAAATCAGTCCGGCACTGTTCATGATTTCCGGCGATATCAAGGTGACTGTTTCTTACACCGGAATCGACAAAAACGGCGACGCCAGGGTGTTCCAGGATTACCTGTGGGTGACCGTCAGACCGGCCGAAAGCAGCAGCGGCAGTTCCGGAAGTACGGATACTTATGAGGCCAAACCCGTTCCCAAACCGAGCAGCAGCATGGACGGCGGAAGCTGGAAGCAGGACGGCGGAAGCTGGCGGTACACGAAGCCAAACGGCCAGCCTGCCAGAAATGAATGGGGACGCATTAACGGTTCCTGGTATTTCTTTAAGGGGGACGGCAGGATGGCGGCCAACGAGTGGATGATGGATGCAGACGTCTGGTACTTCGTGGACGAAAGCGGAGCCATGTATGAAAACCACTGGCTGGAATATAACGGAAACTGGTATTATTTAGGACAGAGCGGAGCCATGTATGGGAACCGCTGGCTGGAATACAACGGCGCATGGTATTATCTGAATGCAGACGGTACCATGGCTAAAAACACTGCCACTGCAGATGGGTACCGGGTCGGCAGCGATGGAAAATGGGTAAAATAAAAACAAATAGATATGCCCCCTGTCAAGCAGACAGGGGGCATACGTCTGATCCTATTCATCTTCCTGCGTGGAGAACTCGTAACAGTCCAGACGGCTTATCTTCTTGACCCCAAAAGCCGGTCAAGAAGCATCGGATATCCATCCGATGCAAAAATCAGCGCAAAAACGGTCTTATAGGCAAGCTTAACGTCCGCCTTTGCACTGATTTTCCCGCCGTCTGAACTGTTACGAAAAATCACCGATTTCATGTGGATTTTCTGCAAGATACTTTAACTGCTCCATATCACAGATTACGGTTTTGTGACCTTCCTTTTCAATCACCTTCATTTTTTTCAGCACCAGCATGATTTTGGAAACGGTTACCGAATGGACTCCAAGGTATCTGGCCAGTTCGGTGTAGGTAAAATATTTTTGAAGTTCATATCTTCCGTTCTTTTCATTTGCCAGCTCAATCAGAGTCCGGCAGAGACGCCCCGACGTATGATCCTCCTTCGAAGAATGTACATGGGAGATTTCCTCCATAAAATGCCGGGCGATTCCTTCGCTGATCCAGTAGCCGATTTCCGGCTCTTCTTTTATCTTTCTCTCCAGTACGGAAAAAGGAATCTTGTATAGAATGCACTCTGTTTTTGTATACAAAGAACAGAAGCTATAGAGTGAATTAACCTGGGCTGCCCCCTTGTGGGATAGAAAAAACGGCACGCCGCCGATCAAATCCTTTTCCCTGAAATAGTGATAGATAATCTCTTCCCCGTTTTGGGTGAAACGCAGCAGGGCGCATACGCCGGATATCAGACAGTAGGCAGTATTTTCATGATTGATGATCGAAGAAAAGTACTGGTTTTTGTCCAATTGGATCCTGGTGCCCTCTTTGCATAGAATTTCTAAAAAATGATCTCTTTCGTTCTCCTTCACAGTCCCTCCGGTTGTACAACATGCACATAAAAGATGCATCCTTTTTTTATTTTATAAGCGATGTTTAGTGATTGCTATTTTTTTAACAGCAGTCGTATGTTATTATCTTAACAGAGTACTCAGACAAATTCAACCGATAAAAGGAGAAGCACCATGAAATCAGGGGTTAAGTATTATATTCATTGTATTATTGGCATATTGATTATGCTGGTTTTCCGTTTTATTTCTCCCTTTGGACCAGTTACGGAAGTCGGAGTCAAGGTATTAGGCGTCTTTCTTGGAACGATGTATCTATGGACCTTTGTCGATACGCTCTGGCCCAGTCTGTTCGGTGTCCTGATGTTAGGATTTACCGGTTTCGGCAGTTTTAACGGCCTTTTGAGCTCGACCTTCGGAAATCCAATCGTCATCATGCTGTTCTTTGTCATCATGCTGACGGGAGCCATAACAGAAGAAGGAATCTGCGAGTATATTTCCCGCTGGTTTATCACCCGCAGGATCAATAACGGACGACCATGGGTATTCACCGCAATGCTTTTACTGGGAGTATATCTTTTATCCGTATTGACCGCTCCGAGTCCCACCATATTCATTTTCTGGCCGATTCTCTACAGCTTATTTGCGGTAATCGGCTATAAAGAAGGCGACCGGTATGTGACCTTAATGCTGATCTCCGTGGTAATGGCGGCTTCCTTTGGGTTTGCGACAACACCTTTCAAGGGCGCGCTCCCGGGGTTGCTGGGCAATTATGCAAAGGTGACCGGGACGGCGATCGAATACCTTCCCTATATGGTAACCGCAGCGGCGATTTCTCTGACGGCGCTGGCGGCCATCCTTCTGCTCATGCGTTTCGTACTTAAGCCGGACGTGACGCCGCTGAAACAGATCGATGCCGGGCTTTTTGACAAAAATCCGCTGCCTCCCATGAATCTCCGCCAGAAAAGCTTAAGCTTTGCCCTGCTCTTTTTTATCATCTGGGTGCTGGCTCCCTCTCTTTTGCCGGAAGGGGCTCTGCAGCAGCTGTTAAAGGATACACAGAATGCAGTCCCCGTCTTTATCATAACCGTATGCTGCCTGATCCACGTAGATAAAAAGCCGCTGGTTAATTTTAAGACGATTGTTTCCAAATACATGATCTGGTCCGTTGTGCTGATTGTAGGCTCTGCATTGACCATCGGAAATGCATTGACCGATGAAGCTACTGGAATCACCGTGTTATTGAAGCAGATTCTAACGCCTGTATTCGAGGGGCAGAGTCCGCTGGTCTTCACCATTACCATTGTTGTCATTGCGTGTGTTCTCACCAATATCTGCAACAATATGGTGGTAGGCATGCTGCTCATACCAATTATCCATGTATTTTCGCAGCAGATCGGCGCCGGCTCCGCGGCCATTGCCTGCTTGTCCATGTATATGGTGTGTATTGCCGTTGTGACGCCGGCAGCCTCCACGACATCGGCCATCCTGCACGGAAATACGAAATGGCTGAAAATTGGTGATATCTATAAATACGGAATCCTGATGAGCATAATCAGTCTGATTGCCGTCTTGGCCGTGGGCCTGCCCATCGCTAATATTTTCTTTTCATAAATAACAGGAGGAACAGGATGAAAACAATAGAACATTTTATTGACCAGCAGGCCGCAGCAGAACAGGAATTTATGGAGAACTTTCACCGGGAACACAGCTCATTTGAAAATCCGCTCGTTACGGTAAATCCTTACGGCATAGCGCCTCTCACTGCCGTGATCGCTTTTTTTACGGAGGAGAAGGCGAGTGTGAGCATTACGGTGAAAGGGATGGAAGCCAGCGGAGACATCGCGAAATCATTTCCGGAGGCGTATGAACACGTAATACCGGTCCTTGGCCTGTATCCGGGAACGGATAACACCGTGGAACTGAGGTTGTCGGATGGGCGGCGTAAAGAAATCATGATCACCACCGGCCCGCTGGACAGCGCCGTCAAGCTGCCGGAGTCCATTGACACGACAGCCGCGTATATGGGCGGAAAAATGATGTTCGTCGTACCCGCCATGGGCGCGCTTCCGGCGGCTTACGATTACCGCGGAGACTGCCGCTGGTACTGCACGGAAAACATCACCTTCGCCATAAAGGAACTGCAGAACGGCCGTTTTTCCATCGGTTCCCCCCGCCTTCTGGAGAAACCGTATTATACGACAGGGCTGTGGGAAATGGACCTGATCGGAAAAATCTATGCCGAATACCGTCTTCCCGGCGGCTATCACCACGACCAGTTTGAGATGGAGGATGGGAACCTCCTTGTATTGACGGAGTGCTTTGAAAATGGCACGGTGGAGGATATGTGCGTCCTGATTGACAGGGCGGATGGTTCGATTTTAAAAACCTGGGACTTCAAAGATATTCTGCCTCAGGATGCCGCTCCTTCCGGAAGCTGGAGCCGCCATGACTGGTTCCACAATAATGCCCTGTGGTATGATAAAAAGACGGATTCCATCACACTATCCGGCCGCCATCAGGATGTCCTGATCAACATCGATTTTCAGACCGGAAAACTGAACTGGATTCTGGGGGATCCGGAAGGCTGGCCGGAGGATATGAGGGAAGCGTACTTCTTAAAGCCGGTAGGCGATCTGGAATGGCAGTATGAACAGCACGCATGTCTCATAACCCCGGACGGTGATGTTATGACCTTTGACAACGGCCATTACCGTTCTAAAAACCCGGAGCACTACCGCCTGGGAAAAGACAATTACTCAAGAGGTGTGCGTTTTAGCATCGACCGGGAGAACCGGACCGTCCGACAGATCTGGCAGTACGGAAAGGAACGGGGAAATGAGTTCTTCTCGCCCTACATCTCCAACGTGGACTACTACGGAGAGGGGAATTATCTGGTGCATTCCGGCGGGATTGCCTCCCTTGACGGTATCACCTGCGAAGGAGTCGGCTCCCGCAGATATTTTGAGAACAAAAATGTCCGGCTTGAGTCAAAGACCGTGGAGCTTCTGGACGGCAGCGTTGTCTATGAAATGTGCCTGAACGCCAATTATTACCGCGCAAAGAAAATGGCTCTTTACAGCGAAGGGGAGAACTTGACGCTGGGACGCGGAACAGTACTGGGGACATTAGGAAAAACGCCGGAATTCGGAACCGCCGCCGAGACAGAATATAGTATAAGCACCATTCCGGATCAATACCACTTGGATATCAGTGAAGAGTTTGACCGTTACACCTTCCATGGTACCTTCGAGAAAGGGCAGCTGGTGATGCTGGTCTTAGAAGACGGGGAGGGAAGCTGTCATAACTATTTCATATCCACTTCCGCAGTGTCATTTACTGCCATGTGTGTGGGCACATTCCAGAGTTCCGGGCGTCAGGTGGACTTCCGGCTGAATAAATGCGGTCTTCAGGGGGAATACGCCGTTTCTCTGATTATCGATGATACAAAATACAGCCTTGGCCTGACTTTGAAAATTGATGGCTGAAAAAATAAATTTAGGCTCTTGACAAACAAACCGAAACCTCATATACTAATCAATAACTTCATAAATGCAAAAAGGCGTTGATAAGAACAAGTAATAATGCGCAACAGCACACAGAAAGCAGCCGGTTGATGAGAGGCGCGTGGAAAGCGGATTGTGAATACATCTTTGAGCTTCACACTGAAAGCAGATCTGGAAAGGACGGAGAGTCCTGCGGATCGGCGAGTAGACTGTGACGGATTCCTGCACACGTTATCGTGCTAGAGTATGACAATCGTACTCGAAGAGGTAAGCGGCGCGAGCCGTTTATAAATTAAGGTGGTAACACGGGATTACAGTCTCGTCCTTTGAACAGGACGGGACTTTTTTTAATGTAATAGGGAAGTATCTACAAAAATTAAAGAAAAGGAGAAAACAATTATGACAGCGTACGAAGAACTCAAAGCCCGCGGCCTCATTGCCCAGGTAACGAATGAAGAAGAGATCAGCAAAATGATCAACGAAGGGAAGGCTGTATTCTATATTGGCTTTGACCCAACAGCGGACAGTCTTCACGTAGGACATTTTATGGCGCTTTGCCTGATGAAGCGTTTACAGGAGGCGGGAAACAAACCGATCGCGCTGATCGGCGGCGGTACCGGAATGATCGGTGATCCGTCGGGACGCAGTGATTTACGCCAGATGATGACTGTGGATACGATTCAGCACAACTGCGACTGCTTCAAGAAGCAGATGAGCCGTTTTATCGATTTTTCCGAAGGAAAGGCCATGATGGTCAACAATGCGGACTGGCTGCTGGATTTGAATTACGTCGATTTCCTGCGTGAAGTGGGAACTCATTTTTCTGTAAATAACATGCTGAGAGCCGAATGCTACAAGCAGCGTATGGAGAAAGGCTTAAGCTTCCTGGAGTTCAACTACATGATCATGCAGAGCTACGATTTCTATGAGCTGTTTAAGCGTTACGGCTGTAATATGCAGTTCGGCGGCGACGATCAGTGGAGCAACATGCTGGGCGGAACAGAGCTGATCCGCCGGAAGCTGGGCAAGGATGCTCACGCCATGACAATCACCCTGCTGCTTAACTCCGAGGGCAAGAAGATGGGCAAGACCCAGTCCGGCGCTGTATGGCTGGATCCGAACAAGACCACTCCGTTTGACTTCTACCAGTACTGGAGAAATGTGGGCGACGCAGATGTCTTAAAATGTCTCCGCATGCTGACATTCCTGCCGATCGAGCAGATTAACGAGATGGATAAATGGGAAGGAAGCCAGCTAAACCAGGCGAAAGAAATCCTGGCATACGAGCTGACAAAGCTGGTTCATGGCGAGGAAGAAGCTGAAAAGTCTCAGAAGAGCGCCCGCGAACTGTTCACCGGCGGTAATGCGGCCGATATGCCGACCTGCGAGCTGACAGATGACGATTTCAGAGAAGGAACCATTGATATTCTCGATATTCTTCATAAATCCGGTCTCGCCGGCTCCCGTTCCGAGGCAAGACGCAACGTGGAACAGGGCGGCGTATCCGTTGACGGCAATGCAGTAAATGACGTGAAGGCCGTCTTTGCCAAAGAGAGCCTGGAGGGCGAAGGCGTCGTTGTGAAGCGCGGAAAGAAGAAATTTGTTAAGGTTATTGCGAAATAGATTTGAGAAATTGGTGAGAGCGGTGAATGCTTATGGCGTTCGCCGCTTTCCTGTTGTTTTAGTATAACTGTCCCAGAGCCTGCGGCAGAAAGCGCTGATAGAAAATGACATCGGAATACTTGACAAAACCGGCAGCTGAATTTAGAGTAGAATGATAACTCCGGTTGGGACCGGAAAACCGTCAAAGCAGGGAAACGCAGAATCAGGTAAGAACCCAGGGAGGAATACTGTGGAAAGCATAAATGTGATTGTAGAAACAGAGCGGTTGATTTTAAGAAGATATGCAGAAGGAGATGCGCAGGATTTGTACGAATACTTATCCAATCCGGAGGTCGTTAAATACGAACCTTATAAACCGATGGATATGGATGAAGTAAAGAGTAATCTTGCCTGGAGAATCTCGACCGATGAGATGATTGCCGTTGAATTAAAAAGCAGTCATAAGATGATAGGAAATGTATATTTGGGAAAGCGGGAGTTTGACGCCCTTGAAATGGGATACGTATTTAATCAGGATTATTGGGGAAAGGGATATGCTAAGGAAAGCTGCATGGCTTTAATCGGGCAGGCGTTTTCCAGTGGAATACATAGAATCTTCGCTGAGTGTGACCCTCAAAATCAAGGCTCCTGGAGACTGTTGGAATCGTTGGGATTTGAACGGGAAGCTTTCTTGAAACAAAATGTGTATTTTTGGAAGGATGACGATAACAAACCTCTTTGGAAGGATACCTATATTTATGCCAGGTTGAATCCGCATATGGAGAGGTGATAAAAAGGATGGCGAAGGCTGGGATCGCTCTTGGGAGAATCCCGGCCTCCGCCATCCTTTTTATGTGGATTGCCTGATTACTGTGGTGACGCCGATGTTGACAGCAGCGCTGCCAATGGAATTGAACGGCTTAGTGAAGTGCGCCGCTTGCGTCGGGCGTAAAGGTTTTCGCTTTTGTCAGCATTTTTCCGTTTTCCTGCAGGTAATAGGTCTTTCCGTCAACCGTGAGAAAACCTGTCTGCATAACGCCCGTTTCCGGATTTAAGTAATACCAGTCGCCGTTATCATTTAACCAGCCTTTGTGGAGACTGCCGGTGCTGTCATAGTAATACCAGCTGCCATCCTGGGAAGACCAGCCGCGCGGGGCTGCCGCTTCGCCGGAGCCGTCTGTATTCGCTGAATCGGCAAATGCTACGATTTTATATGCAGTATTGGAGCCCGACTGTGTCCAGACGAGACATTTCTTACCTTTCACAAGGTCCTGAAGTGTGACGATATTTCTTGTGAGGTAAGGAAGAATCTGACTGTCGGAATTAACGGTATAGGTGGTGCCGTTATCTGCTGAAATGGTACCGGAAACACCGTCACCTGCAACTGTCAAGGTATCAACTGTTATATATTCCGGAACTTTGAAATCAGCCGGAATGCTGCAGAGAATGATCTCTCCGTGAGACATCGGCGGAAGACTTAAGGTCATGGCCGGGCTGATATAGGCGTAGATGGTCTCGCCGCTTTTAAGAGTATCCAGCGAGGCGGGATAACCGTTTACTGCGTCTAATATTCTGGTTTCTTCTGATACATTGATAATTAATTCCTGTCCGGCAAAATCCCCGTCCTGCCGGGAAATGGACAGTCGGCCGTCGCTGGTCTGATTTACCGTTCCATAGATCCGGACGGAAGAAGGAGCCGTACCTGTGTCAGCCTTTGAACGGAAAGCAAATCCAGAGGCGAAGACGGCTGTGACGCATAAAAGTGAGAGAAGCAGACTTCCGGTTAATTTTTTCATAAAATGCACATGGAGACTCGTGTCTTTAGACATGAGAGGTATTGTTCCCCTCCTGACTTTTTTGCGAGCTCCTTCTCCTTTTTAATTTTTTTAGTTTTTTAAACATTTGTTTGCTTTTTTACTTTCGAATGTGGTAAAATGTACTCATCCCATAAAACTGTTATGAGGTATAAAATCTATGAAATCTATTACCATTACTGCTAAAGTCAAACTATACCCTACATCAGAACAGATGATTATTTTGAATAAGACACTGTCCGTTATCCGGGATGTGCTGAACTTTGTTTCCACATTCGTTTTTGGACAGGAAGGCATCCGCTATCTCGAATTAGACCATGCCTTATACTACCCGGTCAGGCAGCAGTTTGGACTCCGCTCTCAGATGACACAGAGTGTATTTAAGACCGTCCTTGCAAAATATAAATCCATGAAAAGCAATGGGCACCCCTTTTCGAAAGCATCTTTTCGAAACTTCGAGTATGATCTGGTCTGGAACCGGGATTACTCCATATCGAATCAGTCCATCAGCTTAAATACCCTTTCCGGCAGGTTACATATTCCCTTTGAACCCAAAGGGATGAAACACTGGCTGCGTGCCGGCGGACGCTTTGGCACTGCCAAACTGATTCGAAAAAACAGGAAATATTATCTGCATATACCGGTCACCCTGGAAGTTGAGAACAGGAATATCTTAAACCATATCGTTGGAATTGATCTCGGCGTGAACCATTTGGCAGTTTCCTTTGATGGTGAAGGGGACACCAGATTCTTTTCCGGCCGCGCAATCAAGGAAAAACGTGCAAAAGCCCTTGCCCTGCGCAAGCGCCTGCAGACATGTGGAACAAAATCAGCAAAGCGTAAGCTTAAAAAGCTCCGTGAGAAAGAAAAACGTTACGTAACCGCGGTAAACCATGCGGTTACGAAGGCACTTATCTCACAGTATGGAGCAGGTACGCTTTTTATTATAGAAGATTTAACCGGGATTCGTACTGTCACGGAGCACGTCCGTTTAAAATCCCGATACGTAATAGTCTCCTGGGCGTTTTACCAGTTCCGAGAGATGCTGGAATACAAAGCAGCGCTGTCGTATTCAGAAGTCCTTGCGATAGACCCGAAGTACACCAGCCAGAGCTGTCCGGTCTGCGGTAATACAACAAAGGCTAACCGTAACAGAAAGAAGCATGAATTTTGTTGCACTGTCTGTGGTTACCGGAGTAATGACGACCGTACCGGAGCCATAAACATCTACCATAAAGGATGTAACACTCTGTTCGCAGAGGCCTGTTAGGCAGAACCGAAGCAGGCGGGCTGCCGTCAATCAGCCTATTGTAGCCAACGTTTGAGGTAGGAGACATGAATCACATGTCGTACTACATGTAGTTGAGTTACAAGCCCGTGCCTGGGCCTGCCCCGTTCCATCGGGCATTAGACATGGGTAATTGACTGAAAACCTCCATTAAGTTAGTTGTGTTTTTCGATTGCTGCCAATTAGATTATAGCAGGTTGGAAGAAAAATGAAAATTAAGAAAGGTTTACAAATACTTACAATGATGGATGGAGTGCTGGGGAGTATGGTATGATAAATTTGTGTGAAAGATGAGAGAAGGAACAGGAGAAAAACGATGCCTAAATTAAGAAAAATGCTTGGTGATGTCAATTCTGCGGAATGTATTGCTCTGATGCGTCTTATTGAAACACAGAATGAAAAAACGCTGGCAGGCTGGGCTGTTGGCTATGCGAAAGATAATTTCCTGGGAATTTATGAGAACGAGTGCCCGGGGAATGCGTGTCTGAGGGATACAATACTGGCGTGTGAGGAATATTTAAAAGGAAGCGGTAAATTAAGTGAGATAAAACCGGTAATTAAGGAAGCGGGGCAGCTTGCCCGGGATCTGGCGGATAATCCGACCGCGCAGGCTGCGGCGCGAGCGGTTTCAACAGCATGTGCTTCGGTCTATACGCCGACCAGCGCGCTGGGATTTCTGTTTTATGGGGCGGCGGCCGCAGCATACAGCCAGGCCGGACTGGAACAAGGTGCTGAGGTTTATGATAAAATAGCTTCCAAAGAGTTGGAAAACGCCGTAGATTCACTGAAACAGGTCTGCGTGCCGGATGAACCACAGCCGGTGAAGGTGAAATGGAATTGTTAGGGGGGGCCCGATGCAGAAGATTGTTGCTGTTAAATACAGCCGACAAAGAAAATAATTTCAACGTGGAAATGCCGATTCCTCTTATCTTTTTAATCGGTATTTCCACGTTATTTTTTTGTGCTCTGTTCCCGCAGGGAAAGGTCTCACATTCAGACTCATCACTATCTGATTCATTGCCGCCTGATTCCAAGCCGGAATTCTGTTTATAATAGAATAAAAGCGCTTTTTCGCCCGTGTAATAAGATCAGATTCAGGGTTGGCCATTAGTTTTGCATGTATCGATCTGTTGTATTACAAACGGTAAAAAAATCAAATATTTTGCGATCACAATCTTGTAATAAACTACATCTTGTGGTATCATCATTTAGTGACGGCATTAATAACAGTTATTAATACTGATTGCTTAATGAATGAAAAAATGACAATTAAACTTTGGAGAATGGCGGTAAAAGAAATGGATATCAGAAAAAGAAACGGTCAGCCGGAATCATACGAGTGCGGGAAGATAAAGAGTGCAATCCTGTGTGCGTTTGCCAGTGTGAATCAGGAGCCTGGCGAGGCGCGGATGGACAGGATCATGGGCCTGGTGAAAGAGAAAGTGGACGGTGCGGTGAGGGACGGAAGTCCTCTCAGCGTGGAGCAGATTCAGGACATGGTGGAGCAGTCGCTGATGGAAGCCGGCTGCTACGAGGCGCTTAAGAGCTTTATTCTTTATCGGAATGAGCGAAGTAAGGAACGCAGTGTGAGGCAGGATCTGGTCCGGTATTTTAACGATGTTCCTGATATGGAGGCCGTCTTAAAAGAGATTCAGAAAAAATGGACCGGCACCGCGTACCGGCTGGAGCACCTGCTTATGAAATTTTCGGCTTTCTATAAACAGGGGATGACGGAAGCGGAGAAGCTGGCCGCCTTAATCCAGGCCGCTGTGGAGCTTACCACCCAGGAAGCACCGGACTGGGAGTACATTGCGGCCCGTCTTTTGATGGTCCGCTTCAGAAAGAATTTAAGATCCATGGAGGCGAAGTATCAGATCAGAAGCTTTTACGATAAGCTGTATTTCCTGACAGGAGAACAGCTTTACGGCGACTATATTCTGGAACATTACACCAGGGAGGAGATCGAGACGTGTGAGGGCTTCCTCGACGGCACACGGGATCAGCTTTTTACGTATTCCGGTCTGGAACTGCTTCTTTCCAGATATGTGATCCGCAGCCGGGAGAATGTTCCGTTAGAGTCCCCGCAGGAGATGTTTCTGGGCATCGCCCTGCATCTGGCCATGCTGGAAAAGAACGACCGGCTGGAATGGGTGAGGCGTTTTTACGATATGCTGAGTACGCTTAAGGTTACCATGGCGACGCCGACTCTTTCCAACGCGAGAAAGCCGTATCATCAGCTTTCTTCCTGTTTTATCGACACGGTGCCGGACAGCCTGGATGGCATTTACCGCAGCATTGACAGCTTTGCCAAGGTCAGCAAGTTCGGCGGTGGTATGGGGCTGTATTTCGGCAAGGTCAGGGCAGCAGGAAGTGCAATCCGCGGCTTTAAGGGCGCAGCCGGGGGCGTGATCCGCTGGATCAAGCTGGCGAATGATACCGCGGTGGCGGTAGATCAGCTGGGCGTGCGCCAGGGAGCCGTCGCCGTATATCTGGATGCGTGGCACAAGGACCTTCCGGAATTCCTGGCGCTGCGTACCAACAATGGGGACGACCGTATGAAGGCGCACGACGTATTTCCAGCGGTCTGTTATCCGAACCTGTTCTGGAAGCTGGCAAAGGAGAATATCGACGCGGACTGGTACCTGATGTGTCCTCATGAGATCCTCACGGTAAAGGGCTACTCGCTGGAAGATTCCTATGGACAGGAATGGGAGGAACGCTATCGGGACTGTGTCGCTGATCACAGGATTCATAAGCGGGTGATTCCGGTAAAAGAACTGGTCCGCCTGATTTTAAAGAGCGCGGTGGAGACGGGAACTCCATTTACCTTTAACAGGGACCTGGTCAATGAGGCAAATCCCAACAGCCATAAGGGCATCATTTACTGCAGCAATCTCTGTACGGAAATTGCACAGAATATGAGTCCGGTGGAACAGATGGAGCAGCGCATCGAAACGGTGGACGGCGAAACGGTGGTGGTGACAGTGACGAAGCCCGGCGATTTCGTGGTATGTAATCTGGCCAGCCTCTCTCTCGGGAAGATCGATGTGACGGACCGGAAAGAGGTTACCGAACTGACACGGTACGCAGTGCGTGCGCTGGACAATGTCATCGACTTAAACTTTTTCCCGGTTCCATACGCCAAAATCAACAACATGCGGTACCGCCCCATCGGACTGGGGATCAGCGGTTACCACCATATGCTGGCGAAAAACGGAATTTCCTGGGAATCGGAGGAGCATTTGACATTTACCGACCGGGTGTTTGAATGGATTAATTACGCGGCAATTGAGGCAAGCTGTGACTATGCCGGGGAAAAGGGCCGCTATGAGCTGTTTGAAGGAAGCGACTGGCAGACAGGCGCCTATTTTGAAAAACGGAACTACCATTCGGAAGAGTGGCTCCGGCTGAAGGAAAAGACAGCGGCAAACGGCATGAGAAACGGATGGCTGATCGCCATTGCGCCGACGAGCAGCACCAGTATGCTGGCGGGAACGACGGCCGGCCTGGACCCGATCATGAACCGGTATTACCTGGAGGAAAAGAAGAATGGACTGGTGCCACGGGTGGCTCCGGATTTATCTCCCGAGACATTCTGGCAGTACAAGAACGCCCACTACATTGATCAGCAGTGGTCCGTCCGGGCGGGGGGAATACGGCAGCGCCATGTGGATCAGGCGCAGAGCATGAATCTCTATATCACCAACGAATACACCTTAAGGCAGGTGCTGAACCTTTATGTACTGGCCTGGGAGTGCGGCGTAAAAACCATTTATTATATCCGCTCCAGAAGTCTGGAAGTAGAAGAGTGCGAGGTATGCTCCAGCTAAATGCGGCCGCGGAAATAACATGCAGCAAGCTGTAAAAGAGGAAAGGAAAGACCATGGAACAATTAACCAGAAAGCCGTTATTCAATCCGAACGGCGATACCGACGTCAGAAACCGCCGTATGATAGGCGGCAATACAACGAATCTCAACGATTTTAACAATATGAAATACACCTGGGTAAGCGACTGGTACCGGCAGGCCATGAACAATTTCTGGGTGCCGGAGGAGATCAACCTGGGCCCTGATGTAAAGGACTATCCTATGCTGGACGCCGGGGAGCGGAGGGCCTATGACAAGATTCTGTCATTCCTCGTATTTCTGGACAGCATCCAGACCGCCAATTTACCGGCCATCGGCGAATATATTACGGCCAATGAAATCAACTTATGCCTGTCCATCCAGACCTTCCAGGAGGCGGTTCACAGCCAGAGCTACAGCTACATGCTGGATACCATCTGCGAGCCGCAGACCAGGAACGAGGTGCTCTACCAGTGGAAAAATGATGAGCATCTGCTTGCCAGAAATACCTTTATCGGAAATCTCTATAATGAATTTCAGGAGGACAAGAGCCCGTTTACATTTATGAAGACCGTGGTAGCCAATTTTATCCTTGAAGGGGTTTACTTCTACAGCGGATTTATGTTCTTCTATAACCTTGGCAGGAACCACAAGATGCCGGGATCCGCTCAGGAGATCCGGTATATCAACCGGGATGAGAACACTCATTTATGGCTGTTCCGCAACATGATTCTGGAACTCAAAAATGAGGAGCCGGAGCTCTTTACCCCCGAACGCGTGGATGTTTACAGAGAGATGATTAAAGAGGGATGCCGCCAGGAGATTGCCTGGGGCCATTACGCCATCGGAGACAAGGTGCCGGGACTGACGAAAGATATGATAACGGACTATATTCAGTATCTTGGCAATCTGCGGTGTTTCAGCCTTGGCTTTGACCCGATTTTTGAGGGCCATGAAAAGGAACCGGAGAGTATGGCCTGGGTATCCCAGTACAGCAATGCCAACATGATAAAGACGGATTTCTTTGAGGCCAGAAGTACGGCTTATGCGAAGAGCAGCGCTCTGGTTGATGATCTTTAAACCTGACAGATGATTTTTAAAGAAGAAGCGGGCATGAGGACAGTTTTAGAAAACTGCCTTCATGCCCGCGATGTCATCCACGGTCACGGCCAGGGAAATCCGGTCAAAATCCTTTTGTATGAGAACATAGATGTCGAGAATCGGCTGGCACTGGATTCGGGTCTCTTCCATGATCTCATCGTAGTCGGAAATCATGAGCGCCACAATATCAGCGTCGATCAGTCCGTCGTCCTTCATTTCTGTAATAATCGAGCAAATTTTATCTTTGGAAAATGCGGTCTTGTAGCTTCTCGTGCCGGAAAGGGCGCTGATGATATCGGCGATAGCCACGATCCGTTCTCCGGTGCTTAAGTCGGCGGCGGCCAGGCCTCTCGGGTAACCGGAGCCGTCGAGCTTTTCATGATGACGGAGGGCGAGCGATTTGACCGTATCCTCGATGACGTCTCCAAAAATCTTCTCTGTGATGTCCACGTGGGTGCGCATGATATTCATGGCCTGGGGACTCAATTTGCCCGGATACTCCAGGATTTCCACCGGAATGCCGATCTTTCCCAAGTCATGCAGCATGGAACCGCAGATGATCTGGTTGCATTCCTCCTCGTTCATCCCCATGCGTTTTGCCAGTTCGGCGCTGATGGTCGTGGTGGTGATGGTATGGGTAACCGTGTGACGGCTTCGGAAATCAATGGTGAAGATGAGCATCTTTAAGTAATCCGTGATTTCGTCCTGTGTGAGGGGAATCTCGGAAAACAGCTGAAAAAATAGCGATTCTGCGTCCGTGTCACCTTCGAACGGTGTGTGGAAATCGCAGGCGAGGGCGAGATCGGCAATAAAGGGCGAGAATTTTGTGCCGCTTTCTTTCTTCAGGAGAACCGCGGTTTCTTCCCATGTCAGATGCTGCACCTCCATGGCGACGTCGATGCGGTCGGCCACATGAATGACCTGGGCAAGAAGCCGGATTCCTTCCGGAAATGCCTCCGAATGCTCCAGAACCTGCCAGGTGGCGTGATGCAGAAGAATAGCTCCGGCAAGATTTTTAAGCGGAGAAAAGTATTTGATGAACAGATAGCCATAGACGGAGTGGGCCAGAACATCATCGGTGTCAAACTGCAGCATCTTTGAAATCTCATCGGTCTTGTAGGCGCCGATGTCATGAAGAAGGGCCAGAAAACAGACGTCCCGTATCTTACGGGCGTCTTCATGGAAGTATGGCTTTAACATTTCTGATACAATATAGGCCACCCTGTAGCCGTGATTCATCAGGCGGGCGTCCACATAGCTGCAGGAACGACGGATAATTTCCAGAATTCCCCGGTTGTCAATGGAACCTGTATACTGCATAATTTTGTTCTCCGGTTTTCGTGTTTGATGGTGAATTTAAGTGTAACATAAATGGGGCGAAATGTCATGCTTATGTATGGGAATTTTACAGCAAAATGTGAAAGGATGGTTATAGTTCACTCCCCACCAGTGGCACCGCAGTCCGGTTCGACCGGGCAGGCTTCCTCAGCCTTTCCCGTTCCGGTTTCGGGCATAAGAAGTTCTAAACGTGCAGAATTTTTCTAATACCCTGCAAAGTCACAGGAAAGGCTGAGGAAGCCTGCCCGGCCGAACCGGACTGCGGAGCCACTGGTGGGGAGTGAACTGTAACAAAGGATGTTCCATGCGTTACGGGCGGTTCGCTGAGTGAGAATGGCGCCAGAACCGTAGACGGATTCTGTTCTTTTGATAAATTCGCAAATCATCGTGACAAATCAGGAAAAATCATTTACAATAAATGGAGAAAGGGCTTTCAGAGAGGGGATGCAGACTATGAATATCTACGATATTGCGGCGGAGGCGAAGACATCGATCTCCACCGTGTCACGGGTACTGAATAATAAAGGGAATGTAAATCCGGAAATCAGACAGCGGGTGGAGGAGGTGCTTAAGAAGTACGACTATAAACCCAGCGCCATTGCGCGTGGGATGGTGTCGAAGACGATGAAGAGTATTGCGATTCTGACTGTGGATGTCAGGGTGACCCACTACGCCAGAATGGTTTACGTGATTGAACAGATTTTCAGCAATGAGGGGTATAATGTGACCGTCTGTAATACGGGCGGTTCGATCAGCGAATGCGGCCGGTATTTCGAGATCCTTTCCGAAAAACAGGTGGATGGAATCGTACTGATCGGATCTGTCTTTAATGAGCTGATCCATTACCCGGAGATGACGGCCAGGATTAAGGGGATTCCTGTGGTGGTCGCCAATGGACAGGTGAAGCAGCCGGATTTCTATTCCGTTATGGTGGACGATATGAAAGGGATCCGCTCCGTCGTCGATTATCTCTATGAAAAAGGACACAGAGACCTGCTCTATCTCTATGACCTGGAGACGGAGAGCAGCCGGGCGAAATGTCAGGGATTTCTGGAAGCCATGAAGCTGCATGATATCGCCGGCGCCGAAAAGAATGTGGTGCACTGCCGGTACGGCCTGGAAGGCGGTCTCGAGGCGGCAGAGGAGATCTGTCAGCTCGGCATCCCGTTTACAGGGATTGTGTGCGGTGAAGATATTACCGCTATCGGGGTTATGAAGGGGCTGAAAAAGAAAGGCTTCCGGGTACCCGAGGATATCGCGGTGACCGGCTGCAATAATTCTCCTGATTCTCTGATCTGTGAGCCGGAATTGACGACGCTGGATAATAAGCCTGAACTTCTGGGAGATATGTGCGCCCAGCTTTTAAAGGATGTTCTGGAAGGCCGGAAAGCCTTATCCAATGTGGCTATACAGCCAGAATTAATGATACGCGGGACTACACAGTGAGAAAACAGAATCGGGAAAATAGGATCGAGAAAACAGGATCGGGAAAACAGGATCGGGAAAATAGAATCGAGAAAACGGAATCGAGAAAACAATATCAAAAAAAGGATCAAAAAATTGTGATTATGTAAAAACGCTTTCTCAATATAAAAGAGTTTATTTGGACACTAAAATCAAATGAACTCTTCTTTTTTTATGCTTAAGCGTGAAAACGCTTTTGCATAAATGCAAAACGATATAACTTTTTAACAAAAAAACATGCAAATAAATATGCATTATTAACTAAAATAAAGAGTTTATTACAAGGCGTATTGACAAAACAGTCTCAAATGATATAATGAAACTACAAGAAAGCGCTTTCTCAAAAACAAAAAAAGAGATCTGAAAAGTAAAGAGCAGTAACGAAGACAGGACAGGTAATTCAGAAGAAAACAAGTTTTTCCGTCAGTCCCCCACCGGCGGAGGTCAGATTAAAGGAGAGAAAAATCATGAGAGTGCAGTATGAGGATTTATTAAAGAAGTTCCAGGGAATTTTGATGAGCAGAGGGTTTTCCGAGACTCATGCACTGGACGCGGCGACGGTGTTTGCAAAAAACAGTCTCGACGGTGTGTATTCCCACGGTGTAAACCGTTTTCCGAGAGTGGTCAGCTATCTGGACAAAGGAGAGATTGATCCGTCGGCTATTGCGACATGCGAATCGGCTATGGGAGCCATTGAGCGGTGGAACGGACACCGCGGATTCGGTCCGTTAAATGCAAAGCTTGCCGTGGATCGTGCCTGTGAACTGGCGAAATTAAACGGTGTGGGCGTCGTGGCGCTGGGCAATAACAACCACTGGATGCGCGGCGGCAGTTACGGATGGCAGGCTGCTGACCAGGGCTGCATCGGAATCTGCTGGTCCAATACCATGCCGAATATGCCGGCCTGGGGCGGTAAAGACAGAAAGATCGGCAACAATCCGCTCATTATGGCGATTCCGAGAAGCAGCGGTAAGCACGCGGTCATCGACTGTGCCGTATCCCAGTTCTCTTACGGCAAGATCGAGGAGGCGAGGCTGAAGGGCCAGCAGCTTCCGGTACCGGGCGGCTACGACACCAATGGAAACATCACCACGGATCCCGCGGAGATTGAAAAGACATGGAGAGTGCTTCCGATGGGCTACTGGAAGGGAAGCGGAATCTCGATTGCCCTGGATCTGATTGCAACGGTTTTAACCAGCGAAAATTCCGTTAAGAAGATCGGGACCTTCGGCGACGAGGTAGGCTTATCCCAGGTGATGATCGCCATGGATCCGTCTAAGTTTAATACGACTGAGGAAACAGACTGTATTGTGGATGAGATTCTGGCGGATATCAAGGCCTCGGAGCCTGCGGCAGAGGGCGGGGAGGTGTTCTATCCTGGCGAGCTGGAACTGAAGACGAGAGACGACAACACGAAGAACGGAATTCCGGTTATCGATGAGGTGTGGGAGACGTTGAATTCTTTGGAACACTAGAAGGGGTTACCCGGAAAGAATGGTAGAGAGGGAGAGAAAAATCAATGGAATATATCATAGGAATTCTGATTCTGGTATCATTTTTCGGCCTTGCATTCTATGCCGCGAAAGGCGGAAACTTAATGATGGGTATGCTGGTCATGGCAATTCTCTGGACCGTACTCCCCATGATCGGCAATACATTTCCGACAAATCCGGCATTTGTCGCGGCAAATGCGGAGAACGTCAGTATCACATGGATCCAGGCATTCTCAAAAGTATTTCAGAGCGGCCCGGAGGGCTGGGGAACCGTTCTGGTCAACGTCGTATTCGGCGCCTGGTTTGGACGTGTGCTCTTAGAGACGGGAATTGCCTCCACGCTGATCCGAAAGACCACAGAGCTGGGCGGCGATAAGCCGGCCGTTACCTGCATTCTCTTATGTATCGTGACCACAGCGATTTTCTCCTCTCTGTTCGGAGCCGGAGCGGTCGTGGCGATCGGTGTGATTATCCTTCCGATTCTGATGTCTCTTGGGATTCCAAAGGTGCTGTCTGTGGTATCCTTTATGCTGAGCATCGGCGCAGGAATGTTCTTAAATCCGGTCCTGTTTGGACAGTATACCGCATTTTTCCTCGACGCGGAGGGGAGAACCACCTATCCTTACGAAGAGTATGTGCATTGGGGCGGAATTGCCCTGGCGGTTCAGCTGATTTTCACCATCTGTCTTGTGCTGTTCTGCATGAGAAAGAAAAAGACGGTTCATTCCTGGGCGGCCAGACGGCCAATCAGACAGAAAATGGATTTTGCCCCGGGCAAATCCCTTCTTACCCCGTTTATTCCTGTGTTCCTGCTGATCGTGTTTAAGGTTCCGATCATCATGGGTTTCCTGATCGGCGGTTTCTATGCACTCTTTGTCTGTGGGAAGCTTAAGAATTTCCGTACGGCCTGCCGTACCTTTAATAAAGACTTTTTCGACGGCGTTGTCGATACCGCTCCGCTGGTGGGCTTCCTGCTCATGGTACCCATGTTCAACAAGGCGGCCGAACTGTGTATCCCGTATTTTAACGCGCTGCTGGGTAATGTAATTCCTCACAGCACCCTGTTTATCACCATTATTTTCTGTGTTCTGGCACCGCTTGGGCTGTTCCGCGGACCGTTTACCTTATACGGATGCGGCGCGGCCACACTGGGGATTTTAAAGGGAATCGGATTTTCCACCGCATTTCTGGCGCCTCTCATGATTGCGTCTACGACGGTCATGAACGTTTCCTGCTGTATCACGCAGTCCTGGATCGTATGGGGAATCAGCTATGCCAAGGTTTCCACCAGGGATTTCTTGAAGATGAGCGTCGTCTGCGGCTGGATCATCTGCGTGATCTTACAGATTGTCACATTTGTGATGTTCGGTTAACGAAAAGGAGTAAACTATCATGGGAAAAAGATTAGTGAGAATGGGCATTGACGTAGGCGGAACCCATACAAAGGCGGTAGCCATTGACAATGCGACACATGAGATTATCGGAAAATCTTCCGTTAAAACGACACATGACAATGTGAGTGGTGTGGCGGCCGGCGTTGTAGCCGCGTTTCAGAACTGCTTAAGGGAAAATGATATCGCTCCGGAGGACGTGATTTTCGTGGCGCACAGCACCACCCAGGCCACCAACGCTCTGATTGAGGGCGATGTGGCGACTGTCGGAGTGGTCGGTATGGGGCCGAAGGGCATGGAAGGCGCTCTCTCCCGGGCTCAGACGAAGCTGAAGGACATCGATTTAGGCTCCGGCAGAAAGATTGTTATCAAAAACCGGTATTTAAAGGATGACGAAGTGGACGAGAATACCGTGAGGAAGGCGGTAGAGGAATTGAAAGCAGAAGGCGCCCAGGTTATGGTCGCGTCGGATGCCTACGGCGTGGATGATATTGCGGGAGAACAGTTCGTCTATGAGATTGCCCACGATGAAATGGGATTAGAGACGACACTGGCCTCCGACATCACGAAGCTTTACGGACTGACGAGGAGAACGAGAACGGCCGCAATCAACGCCAGTATTTTGCCGAAAATGCTGAACACCGCCAACAGTACCGAGAGCAGTGTTCGTGAGGCAGGCGTGGAGGTTCCGCTGATGATCATGCGCGGAGACGGCGGTGTTATGGAAATCAATGAGATGAAGAAGCGCCCGGTTCTCACCATGCTGTCGGGACCTGCCGCCAGCGTCATGGGATCGCTTATGTACTTGCGCGCCTCCAACGGAGTGTATTTTGAAGTGGGCGGTACGACGACCAATATCGGTGTCATTAAGAACGGGCGTCCTGCCATTGATTACTCCATCGTGGGCGGACACAGAACCTATATCAGTTCTCTGGATGTGCGCGTGCTCGGTGTGGCCGGGGGCAGCATGATCCGTGTGAACAAGACCGGGGTTCACGATGTGGGACCGCGTTCCGCTCATATTGCGGGGCTGGATTACGCGGTATTTACCGACGAGGATGAGATCGTGGAGCCGAAGCTGGAATTCTTCTCTCCCAAGGAGGGGGATCCGGATGACTATGTGGCGATCCGCTTAAAGAGCGGCAAACGGGTGACGATCACCAACAGCTGCGCGGCTAACGTACTGGGGCTGGTGACGGAGAAGGATTTCTCCCATGGAAATGTAAACGCAGCCAGAAAGGCGATGCAGCCGATCGCGGATTACTTAGGTGTTACGGTGGAAGATGTGGCGAGACAGGTTCTTACCAGGGCGTATGAGAAGATTGAACCGATCATCCTGGATCTGGCGGCGAAATACCATTTGGAGCACGACCAGATTTCCCTGGTAGGCGTAGGCGGCGGCGCGACGTCACTGATCGGATTCTGTGCGGATAAAATGAATATCAAGTACAGCGTTCCGGAAAATGCGGAAGTCATTTCCTCGATCGGCGTGGCGCTGGCCATGGTTCGGGATGTGGTAGAACGCGTGGTACCCAGTCCCACACCGGAGGACATAAGAAGCATCAAGCGCGAAGCTGTAGACAAGGCGGTGGAGAGCGGTGCGGCGCCGGATTCCGTGGAGGTCCACATCGAAATCGACCCTCAGACTTCCAAGCTTACCGCCATTGCGCTCGGCTCCACGGAGGTGAAGACTACCGACTTATTAAAAGAGTGCACGGAGGAAGAGGCGCGGACTCTGGCGGCGGAAGACTTGCGTGCCAAACCTGCCGATGTCCGGCTCGTCGGACAGACGGCCAGCTTCTACGTTTATAATATGGAAGGAAAGGGCAGAAATCCGCTACGCATTCTGGATAAGAAAGGATTTATCAAAGTCCAGAGAACAGACGGGGAAGTCGTTCTGACGAAGGCGTCCTCCTATCGGAGCATTGTATCGAAGATGTGGGAAGAACTGGCCATATTCAAGGCGGATGCCATTCTGCGGCCGGACTACTATCTCTGTGTCGGCGCGCGGGTCATGGACTTTAACGGATCCGGAGAACTGGAACAGATTCTGATGTTAATGGATGTGGAAATGCAGATGATCGACTCTTCCGATGATATTATTATTGTCGGCGCGAAGAATCAGTTGTAGAATAGAAGAGAAAGAGCTGTTTTCCACGCAGAGTCCGGTGAGCCAGTCTCTGATATTATTTATATAGAAGAAAGGGGAGTGCGCTGTGGCTTTAAATGGTGCAAAACGTTTGGCGGGCAGTCTGTTCGGAAAGGCTGAAATGCCTGATCTGGGTCTGGGAGATACGGGGAAGGTGCTTCCGCTTCGTCCGATGATGGAACGCCTTCTCTCGCTGGACCGGGAAGCCTGGGGGCTTTACGCCTGGTCGAGAGAGCCGCTGGAGGGCAAATTTGACCGGGAGCAGAAGCTTCAGTACCAGAGAAAGGCGGAAGCCTGCGGGAGAGAAGAGGCGGTGCTGGCAGCGGCAGAAGCCGTATTGGAAGTGCCGGACAGTCTGGTAAAATCCGCAGCGGCCTCCATGAAGCTGCATGTGACGACTCCCGATACACCTGTGGGCGGCGGCCAGGTTACCTTTGCACAGTATGTGGAACCGGACGAGGTGACCATATTTATGGACGCGGTCGAAAAGGCGGAAGCGCTGGCGGCCTCGGAAGGCCTCGCGGATCTCCTGGGTAATGTGAAGATTTTCGATATACTTCTGGCCCATGAGATCTTCCATGCGGTGGAGTTCAAGAAGGAGAATGCCATCTATACGAAGACGGAGAGAGTGGAGCTGTGGCGGAAACCATTTTCCAATAAGTCCCGTCTCGTCTGTCTCGGCGAGATGGCCGGTATGGCGTTTGCAGAGGAACTGCTTAAGCTTCCGTTTTCTCCCTACGTGCTCGATGTTCTTCTGATGTATGGATATCATGGGGCGGCGGCTACGGCTCTTTTTGAGGAAATCATGGAAATCGCCGGAGAAAACGGCGGGAAAGTTGAGGAAGAGACATGCTGACAAGTAATTTGAATGTAGTGGAGAAATATGACTATCTGGCTGAGAAATTCCGCAGGGGCTATGAATTTTTACGGACTGCGGATCTGAAGGCACTGGCCGTTGGAAGAGTGGATATTGACGGCGATGACATTTACGCCAACGTTCAGGAATACACTTCTCTGAAGGCGGATACGTGCAAGTTTGAAGCGCACAACCGATATTTCGATATCCAGTATGTGGTGGAAGGCGAGGAACAGTTCGGCTATGCGAAACGTGCGGATCTGACGGAAGAGGCTCCTTATGATGAGACGAATGACATCGTATTCTTCTGCGAACCCGAGGAAGCGGGCACGGTCCTGTTAAAGGAGGGAGACTGCATCGTTGTGGCTCCGGAGGACGCACATAAGCCGAGATGCCAGGCTAAAGAGGCATGCTATGTGAAGAAGATTGTGATTAAGGTCAGAGTGTAGATGAAGATGTGAGAAAAACATACAGAAGACTGCCTGCTGTCGGTGAAATACCGGTGCAGGCAGTCTTTGCTTCTCCAGGGCCTGCGCACTGCGTGCTATATCAACATTGATTTTACCACCCTGATGTGATACTATTTTCTCAGACAGACTCGGCATTTGGGCGGTTTCAGCCGCCGGAAGGGAGCTGGAGGTGGAGGGTGTGAAAATGGGGGCGGCCAGCCGGATCACCTGGCGGCCAGGCATCGGTAAAACGGGGATTCCGGAAACAGAAAATGGACTGCCGTATCCTATGGGAAGTCAGGGCGCGGCTGAGGTAAGAGGCGGTAAGAGCATCACGTATGGAGGAAACGCGGCGAAAGAGGCAGTGCGGGCCGGAACTTCTGACACGGTGGCGTTTGGGGGCGAGGACAGAGGGCCGATTTCGGAAGAAGCGGTGCTAGACTATCTGCGTGTTCTGGAAAAAGATTATCCGGGTGTGACGATTCTGATCCGGGACCGGGAGGAGGCCCGCGACTTAAAACAGTTGGCGGCTTCGCTGGGAAAAGGGCGTTTTCTGGTTGTCACTACGGATTTCCTGAAGCGGATGGGGCGGGATGCCGGAGAGTATGAACGGTGTAAGGCTGTTCTTAAGGAGACGGTGCGCGGACTGGCGATGAGCGGAAGCGCCAACGCGAGCGAGGGCGCGTGTTTAGACGCAGCCGGTAAAAAGACGTGGGTGGCGCCGGCAGCAGGAAAGCAGAAGTCCGGTCAGAAAGACGGTACATCAGGCCTTACCGGCTTTCCGGGCAGTCAGGAAAAGCAGAAGCTGGAATCAGAAATAAATGTAAAAAAGGCCTCAGTAAGTTCCTATGCGACCAGCGGTCATTACGGGAGCCTTGCCAGAGCGGGGACAAAGGGCCAGGTACAGAAGGTGCTGGGAGACGTTCACCGGAGCATCGGAAATTTAAGGCTGGCGGCCTGCTTCGGAGACGAGGAGGAGAGGACGAAGGCCGACAGGGCGATCCGTTCTCTCCAGAAGCTGCTGGCAAGAGGAATCAGAAAGATCCGGCGGCTGGACCGGGAAAGCAGCCTGAAGCTTCAAAAGAAGCATGCGGAGAAGGCGCGAAAGGAAAAGAAGGTTCTGCAGATCAGGCTGGAGATGAAGAAGAGAAGGGCCGCCCGGTATGGGGCCGATTACAGTCTTGTACGGGAAGGCCTTGCAGACACCTGCTATATTCTGGGGACGGGAAAGCACCGGAGCTGGGAAGAGGAGCGGGCGGCGCAGGAGATTCCGGGGGCCGGTGGGATCGGAGGCGGTATCGGTTCCATGGGTGGTGACGGAGGCGGAGATGGAGTCATCGACGCTTCTGACGTGGTCATTTCGGATGGAGGTTCGTTTTAGCGACGAACCTTTTTTTCTGTCATCGCGCGGGAGAGTACTGTTTTGTCTCTTTATTTTGCGTTGACTAAGCTGTACGTATATGTTAAAATACATACAGGAGTTATATGGTTTTGGTTCGCTGTGGATTCTTGATTCGAATAAAGTGAGGTCAATTATGGAGAGTAAATACAAACATCTTTACAACCAGCTGCAGGCTCAGATTGAAAAGCGGGAATACAAGGCAGGGGACAAGCTTCCTTCCGAAGGTGATTTGATGGAATTGTACGGCGCGTCCCGCGATACGGTCAGGAAGGCGCTGGACCTGCTGGTACAGGACGGATTTATCAGAAAGGCGAAGGGGAAGCCTGCGGTCGTTCTGGACAAGAATAAATTTAACTTCCCGGTGTCGGAGATCGCCAGCTTTAAGGAGATATACCGTTTCTCCGATTCGAAGCCAAAAACGTACGTAGAAAATTTAGAGATCGTCAGGAATAACCCGAAGCTGATGGAGGCCCTGCAGATCGGCCCCGAGGACGAGGCGTTTGTCCTGGAGCGGGTCAGGGAGATAGAGGGGGAAAAGATCATTATCGATAAGGATTATTTCTCCAGAAAGGTGGTGGATAATCTTCCGCTTCGGGCGGCCCAGGATTCCGTCTATGAGTATCTGGAGCAGGAGGTGGGCTTAAAGATCGGTTTCGCCATGAAGGAGATTACGGTACAGATGGCGGGAGATGAGGACCGCCGTCTTCTGGATATGAAGAACTACGATATGATCGTTGTGGTGAAGAGCTATACGTATCTGGAAGATTCCACGCTGTTCCAGTTTACGGAGTCCCGCCACCGCCCGGATAAGTTTAAGTTTGTGGACTTTGCGAGGCGAAAACTGTAAATAGAGGATTGACGAATGCTACGCCTCAGAGCTTGAGGAGAGTGGAAGGAGGCGGGGAAGAAAGAGCAAACGGTTTCTTGTTTCCTCGGTAGCAGGAAGTAAAGCAGAAAGACAGGAAAAAAGGGCGGATCGTGCAAACTCCGGAGAACTCCTGAAGGACTTCTCCTCCGTGTCCACTTGAAATCTGGCTTGGAGGCCAGATTTCACCACCCCTTTTTCCTGTCTTTCTGCTTAACTTCCTGCGAACCTCGGAAAAGGAAACCGTTTGCTCTTTCTTCCCCGCCTCCTTCCACTCTCCTCAAGCTCTGAGGCTGTGTATTGGCTCCTTAAGATAAAAAAACAATAGTTGATTCCAGTATTCACAGTTCTCCAATGGGAGGCCATTAATGTTTCTCCATCCCTTGTGAAGCCAATCGCTGGTGTTTTTTTTATTTATTTTTCCAAACATGTTGACAAACATATACGTATATGTTATATTGGATTCACAAGATAAACATACAAGAAGAGAAAAATGAAAAACGTGTATGAAAAGGAGAATGGTTATGGGGAAGTATTCGGATGACGCAAAGAAGCTTCTGGAATATGTCGGCGGAAAACAGAATATCTCGGCAGTCACACACTGTATGACCAGGATGCGTTTTGTTCTGGCCGATCCTGAGAAAGCCGATGTGGCGAAGATCGAAGCGCTGAAGAGTGTAAAGGGGACGTTTACACAGGCGGGACAGTTCCAGGTGATTATTGGTAATGATGTTTCGGTGTTTTACAATGAGTTTACCTCCGTATCCGGGATTGAAGGAGTTTCCAAGGAGGAAGTGAAGGAGGAAGCGAAAGGGAACATGAATCCGGTTCAGAAGGCGGTAGCCAATATCGCGGAGATATTCGCACCTCTGATTCCGGCTATCATCGTCGGTGGTCTGATTCTGGGATTCCGGAACATCATCGGTGAGATTCGGTTTATGAACGGCGGGACAGAGACTCTGATCGAGGTGTCTCAGTTCTGGGCGGGATTACACAGCTTCCTGTGGCTGATCGGTGAGGCGATATTCCATTTCCTGCCGGTAGGCATCACGTGGTCGGTGACGAAGAAGATGGGCACGACTCAGATTCTGGGTATCGTACTCGGTCTGACATTGGTGTCCCCGCAGCTGTTAAACGCCTATGCAATGGCTCCCGGCGTGGAAGTTCCGGTATGGAATTTTGGATTCTTCACCATGCAGATGGTCGGCTATCAGGCACAGGTGATTCCGGCGATTCTGGCTGGATTCGTGCTGGTTTATTTAGAGAAGTTCTTTAAGAAGATTACGCCTCAGGCGATTTCCATGATCGTGGTGCCGTTCTTATCACTGGTGCTGGCCGTGATTGCGGCTCACGCGGTTCTGGGTCCTGTGGGCTGGGCAGTGGGCTCCTGGGTCTCAAAGGTGGTTTACGCAGGGCTTACCTCAAGCTTCCGCTGGTTATTCGCCACCGTATTCGGTTTTATCTACGCGCCGCTCGTAATCACCGGTCTTCACCATATGACCAATGCCATCGATTTACAGCTGATGGCGGAGTTTGGCGGCACCATGCTGTGGCCGATGATCGCTTTATCCAACATTGCACAGGGATCCGCAGTACTCGGCATGATCTATTTACAGAAGCATAACGAAGAGGCGAAGCAGATATCCATTCCGGCATGTATTTCCTGTTATCTGGGGGTCACGGAGCCGGCGATCTTCGGTGTCAACTTAAAGAGAGGATTTCCATTTATCTCCGCCATGATCGGTTCTGCGATTGCGGCGACCGTATCTGTGGGAAGCAACGTTATGGCGAATTCCATCGGCGTAGGCGGAATTCCAGGAATCCTTTCCATTCAGCCGCAGTATATGGGAAGATTTGCTGTCTGCATGCTGATTACCATGGTGGTTCCATTTGTGCTGACGGTAGTAGTCGGTAAGAAAAAAGACGTTCGGTAAATAATTGGAGGAGAATATGAAAGACTTCAGGAAATCGTGTGTATATCAGATCTATCCAAAGTCCTTCCGGGACACGACTGGTAATGGTGTCGGTGACTTAAACGGAGTCACGGAGAAACTGGACTACTTAAAGAAATTGGGCGTCGATTATCTGTGGCTTACGCCCTTCTTCGTCTCGCCGCAGAATGACAATGGATACGATATTGCGGACTATTACCACATTGACCCGCTGTTCGGCACCATGGAAGACCTGGACCGCCTCATCAAAGAGGCGGCTGACCGGGGTATGGGACTGATGTTTGACATGGTGTTCAACCATACCTCGACCCAGCACGAGTGGTTTGCCCGGGCGCTTAAGGGAGAGAAGGAGTACCAGGACTACTATATTTTCCGGAAAGGAAAAAAAGGGGTTCCCCCCACCAACTGGCAGTCCAAGTTCGGCGGCAGCGCCTGGGAGTACGTGGAGGAGCTGGGACAGTATTACCTTCATCTGTATGACCGGACGCAGGCGGATTTAAACTGGGAGAATCCTAAGGTGCGGGAAGAAATTCGCAAGGTTCTCCTCTTCTGGAAGAAGAAGGGAATCCGTGGCTTTCGTTTTGACGTCATCAATCTGATCTCCAAGCCCGCGTACTTTGAGGATGACGACGAGGGAGACGGCCGCAGATTCTATACAGACGGCCCCCGGGTGCATGAGTATTTAAAAGAGATGGTGAAGGAGACCGGCCTGTACGAGGACGATATCATCACTGTGGGGGAGATGTCCTCCACCACAATCCATCACTGTATCCAGTATACCAACCCGCAGGAACAGCAGCTGAAGATGTGTTTTAATTTCCACCATCTGAAGGTAGACTATAAAAATGGAGACAAATGGTCTCTGATGCCCTATGATTTCATGGGCCTGAAAAAGATTTTTCACACCTGGCAGACCGGTATGGCCGAGGGCAGCGGATGGAACGCCGTGTTCTGGTGCAACCACGATCAGCCGAGGGCGGTATCACGGTTCGGGGACGAAGCGGGATACCGGAAGCAGTCGGCCAAGATGCTGGCGACGGCCATCCACGGCATGAGAGGAACGCCCTATATCTACCAGGGGGAGGAACTGGGCATGACTAATGCCGGCTTTACCTCCACCGATCAGTACCGTGATGTGGAAAGCCTGCATTATTTCGACATTCTGAAGGAAAGCGGAATGGAGGAAGCCCGGATTTACGAGGTGCTGCGCCAGCGGTCCCGCGACAACAGCCGGACTCCCATGCAGTGGAGCGATCAGGAGTATGCCGGCTTTACAAACGGCGTGCCCTGGATCGAAGTCAACCGGAACTATAAAGAAATCAATGCGGAAGAATGCCTGGAAGACAGCGATTCTATTTTTTACTACTATCAGAAGCTGGTCGGCTTGAGGAAAGAGTACGACGTCATCAGCGAAGGCGGGTACGAACCGGTACTGGAGGATCATGAGGCAGTATTTGCCTACAAAAGGACGTACGGCGGTGATACGCTGCTGGTCCTGACTAATTTTACCGACAGAAGCCAGTCCATAGCGGCGGCAGATTTAAAGCTTCCGGATGAGGATCTGACGAAATACAGAACGCTGATTGCCAACGATGAGGCAGAGAGGGAGAGTAAGAAGATTCGGCTTTCTCCATATGGAGCTATTATGATGATCAGAGAGTGATACGGAACGCTTTTTAGGAAAGCAAATGGACCATAAAAAAACAGCAGGGCAATACGGAAGAAGCTGATAATCCCTTTTTACAAACCGGGATTATCAGTTTCTTCCGTATTTTCACGCTGTTTTATATTTTGACTAAATTCCCAATGTATGATCAAGCAGTATTTTCACCCCCATAATCACCAGGATCAGCCCGCCTGCAAACTCGGCTTTGGACTTATACCTGGTGCCGAAGACATTGCCGACCTTGACACCAATGATGGAAAGTACAAAGGTGGTGGAACCGATGAAGGAGACGGCCGGAACGATGCGTACCTGCAGGAAGGCGAAGGTGACGCCGACGGCCAGCGCATCGATGCTGGTGGCGATGGCAAGCAGAATCATATTGCCCGGCGCCACGGAGCAGTCCACGCATTCCTCCTCCTTATTCAGGGACTCCCGGATCATGTTGAATCCGATGATGCCCAGCAGGATAAATGCGATCCAGTGGTCGATGGAAGTGATGGCCTCTTTAAACTGAGATCCCAATATGTAACCGAAAAGCGGCATACCCGCCTGGAAGCCGCCGAAATAGAGTCCGACGATGACTGCGTTTTTCCAGCTCATCCTCTGCATGGAGAGCCCCTTACAGATGGATACGGCAAAGGCATCCATAGAAAGGCCCACCGCGATAATGAACAGCTCAATTAATGACATGTGATATTCCTCCTGCGTATAAGCTTAATAAGTATATGATGCGGGGAACAAAAAAAGACTTATCTGCAGGCAGCGAAAAACCCGCAGACAAGTCTCATCTTTTTTGCATAAAAGCAAGTTAAGCAGGACCAGATAGACAGACGCTATCAGTATGTTGATCCTGCTGCACGCCGCATCCCTGACCCGTGGGAGGCGTGCTGACTACTCCCTCATCTTCCGTTTATTCTAATGGATTTTACCAGGTATGTCAAGCGCAAAACATCAAAGCTTACCGAAGCTCCGGCCAGAATTCCTTATTAGCCTCGATCATCTCATCCAGAATGGCCTTTGCCACCGTAGCCGACGGCACCGTTTTATTCATGGAAAAGGCTTTCCATACCTTTTCATAGGAGCCCTCGATGCCTCCGGCGACCAGAAGCTTCTCCGATGCCAGCTGCTGCTCCATCAGTCCCTTATAGTAATCGTCGATGGGCCCCTGACATATTACCTCCGGACCATTTTTGCCGATATAGGCAGGAACCTCGACCATGGCATCCGGTGCGATATTCTCAATGGCCCCGTTATTCTGTACAATCACGATGAATTTCTTCTTCGTATCATTTTTAAGAGCCATGGCGAGATCCGCGATATAGTTGCCGTGGGCGCCGTGGTAGAATGCCTTTGCAGTCACCTCTCCGGTCTTGATATAGTGGTCAATTCCCTCAAACAGATCCTTTTCTCTGGAGTCCATTACCTCATTGGCTCTCGTATACTCTGGATTGGATTCTTCCACCACATCCTTGGACAGCAGATAGTACTGCAGATACGTATTGGGCAGATACTCCGGATTCGACTGCAGGACCTTATACACATTATTCCAGGTATGGATCCAGGAGGCGTTTAAATGACGTTCTCCCACGCGGTCGTGTTCCTTAAGCTTCTCCAGCACATCCGGCGGCAGAAGCGTCTTGTTCTTCATAACGTATTCGGTAATTTCCGCCTTTAAATCTCTACCCTGATACGTGATATCCGTAAACCAGCCGAAATGATTCAGCCCGAAATAATTGACATCAAAGTCTGTAAAATTCGGAATATCTAAACATCTACCCACCATCTCCAGGATTGCAATCGGCATATCACAGATGTTGATAATCCGGGCATGGGGGCGCAGCGCCCGGCACGCTTCCGATACCACAGCCGCCGGATTGGAGTAGTTTAATATCCAATGGTCGGGGGCCGCATACTTCTCCACGTCATCAATTACCTGAATCATGGGAAACAGTGTGCGCAGTCCGTAGGCCAGTCCGCCGCAGCCACAGGTCTCCTGTCCCACACAGCCGTGGCGCAGCGGGATCTTCTCATCCTTTTCTCTCATGGCGTATTTCCCTACGCGCATCTGGGCAAAGATAAAGCTGGAATTTTCGTACGCCGTCCTTTTGTCCGTCGTTACCGTCAGGCGAATCGGAGACTTCATATCCTTTAGGATCCAGTCTACCACCAGACTCACCTTATACTGGCGATCTTCATCAATATCAAACAGCCGTACTTCCTCTACCTCCAGTTCTTTCTGTCTTAAAGCAATGGATTTTACGATTCCCGGTGTAAAGGTGCTGCCTCCGCCTACAATTGTGATTATCATATGATTTCCTCTCTTTCTGCGGCCATGCCGCTCCATTAATGTTCTGCAGCCTACATGCGCTCCAGCATATCCTCCACCTGGCTTTTTACAGCCGGTACCTGCATCCCGAATACGATTTGTATATCAGTGCCGTTTTTCTTAATTCCGCTGTTTTTCATGGTATTGATCAGGTCATCCCTGATTAAGCTGCCATCCTTTACCACCACCCGCAGGCGTGTAAAACAATTGTCCAGCGACTCGATATTCGCCTTGCCGCCAAGTCCTTCTATTAACTTCCGAATGGGTTCATCCTTTGACTGGCTGCCCGCCGTATCGCCGCTTCCCGCGTCCTCTGCTGTAAGCTCTCTTCCCGGTGTCTTAAGATTCAGTTTCTTAATCAGAAAAACGAAAAGGAAATAGTATCCGACTGCGGTCACCACTCCCAAAAGCAGCAGCAGCGGCCAGTTGGTCTTCTCCACACCCAGGGCCAGATTGGAGATCATAATGTTGACGATGCCGCCGCTGGTGGAGGCCGGAATGCTCAGGACTTTTAACAGTACCAGCATGCCGCCGCTGATCAGGGAGTGAACGACAAAGAGCAGCGGCGCTGCAAAGACGAACAGGAAATCCATAGGTTCTGTAATTGCCGATAAAATGGCCGCCAGCATAAGCGGGAACATGACTGCTTTTGTATTCTCCCGATTTTCCTTTCTCGCGGTCGTGATAAAGGCCAGGCCGATTCCGATATACGGGAATAAATTATTGAATGTGTAGCTGTTATAATAGGTGGACGGTGAAAATGGTACTCCCGGTATGTTCATCTCCGCCACCCGGATCGGATAAGCGCCGGAGATGATCTGATCTCCAAGCACCAGGGTTCCGCCCACATCGGTAAACTGGAACGGTGCGTACACAAGATGGTGAAGTCCCGTGGGAACCAGAAGCTTGTTAAGCAGGCCGTATATGTAAAGTCCCACATTGCCGCTGCTCTTGATTAAATCGGTCAGAGCCGAGATCCCCCGCTGAACCACCGGCCATACGTAGGACGCGCCGAAGCCCAGAAACAGGGAAAGAAGGATCAGAAGGAAGAATGGAAATCTTACCCCGGAGAACATGGAGAAATACCCCTTAAACTGTTTCTCTCCGTACTTATTAAATATATATCCTGTCAGGCAGCCCAATGTGATGCCGCTGAACACGCCCATATCCAGCACCTGGATGCCCAGAACGGTCGACTGCCCCGTACCGTATAATCCCAGCGGTCCCATCTCTGCCAGCCTGCCGATAAAAGACAGCGTGATGTTATTGGCATTTAAGAACAAAAAATAGGACATCAGGGCGATCAGCGACGCGTGGCCCTTGTTCTTTTTCGCCAGTGCTCCCGCGATACCGACACAGAATATTACGCTCAGATTGTTGATCAAAAACATCAGACAATTATAAATCAGCTTTCCCACCAGCTGAAACGGCGCTGCCTGTAAAAATGGAATCTTTGCTGTGATCGAACCGTTTGTCAGGAGAATTCCGAGAATCAGCACCGTACCGGCAACCGATAAATACATGAGCGGCTGGACAATGGCCTTGGAAAACCGTTCCAGCGCACTTTTCATTTTTTCTTTCATATTCATTTTCTGCGCGCAGAGCGCGCAACCCCTTTCTAATGGACTGATAGTGTGTTGATAATGTGATAAACGAGGAATCCCTTTTCCGCATTTGTCATATCCTTATGGTACGTCTTTTTCACGTAGTCGCCGATTTTCTCCGCACAGCCATACGCCACCGGATACTGGCTTCTGCCGAGTGTGAAGAGAAATTCATCCGCAGACTGGACGCTGCCTTCTCCCAGCACCCGCCTGGCGAAGAACTGCAGATGGCGGACAAAACGGTCGTACGGAATGGAGGTTTCGTCCAGATTCACATCGAAATATTCCGATACGATTTGAAGGATATCGCGCACCATTTGGATACTCTGAATCGTGCAGCTGGCCCTCTGATCCATGGAGGCGTTGACGATGTGAAGGGCAATAAAGCCCATCTCCTCCTCCGAGATCCGAATCCCCATCTTCTTCCAGATGATCTCTCCGGCCTTCCTGGCCAGCATGAACTCCTCTTTATAGAACTGCCGTATCTCCAGAAGCAGCGGATTTTCGCAGATCACGTGATTCTTTTCCCGTTCCAGCGACATGCTGATATGATCGGTCAGCGTAATATACAGATCCTCGCTGATTTTCAATTCGGAGTCGCGGCGGATCATCTCAACCACTTCCTCCGATATGGATAAATAGACGGAAGGGATGTCCTTGACCAGTTTTTCCAGCCTTGTCATCACTCCGGAGTCTTCCAGGGTAAAGATCTTCTCCACCTTTTCCTGTTCAATGGAATCCCCCGGCTTCTTCTGAAAAGCCAGCCCTTTTCCTATGGCAATCATCTCAGGCCCGTCGGCCCCGTTCACTGCTACCACAACATTATTGTTATAAATTCTCTTGATTTCCATGACGTCTCACTCTCCCTCTCCAACAAAAAGACACGGTTACAGCCACAGAATTTTCTCTCCCGCCGTCACGGTTCCCGGCGGCGCCTTATGAACCTCTCCGAACTGTTCGCCGTTTGATACCAGCATCATTGTTACCGTATCATAGCCTGCCCCTTTCAGTACTTCAATATTAAAGTTTACCAGCAGCTGCCCCTTCTTAACCGTGTCATCCGGCTTCACATGAACTGTAAATCCCTTTCCGTTTAAGGCTACCGTGTCGATTCCGATATGGATCAGCAGCTCGACCCCGTCCCTCGTCTTAATCCCCAGCGCGTGGCCGGTTGGAAAGAGTGCCACGATTGTTCCGTCTGCCGGTGCATACAGACTGCCGTCTGTCGGAATGACCGCTACCCCATCCCCCAGCGACTTTTCCGCAAACACCGCGTCACTGACTGTCTCCAATGGTACGAGTTCACCGCTTACCGGGCTGAACGCCGCCTTCTCCTGTACCTCCTGTTTCTTCCAGCTTTTAAATAATCCCATGTTTTCCTCCTTTTCTGAAAACAAAAACAGGCTTAACCAAAATCTTAAAAGCACATACGTGTGCTTCTAAAGATCTTGGTTAAGCCTGTTTTCACAGTAACATTCCTTGTTTCTTTATAGCGCGATTATAACAAAACAAAAATGTATTGTCAACTGTTTTGTTCTCTATTCCAGCGGCTGTATGTAGAAATTCCCCACAACGTCGCTGGAGTTTATGACATTGACAAAGGTGTCGGGGTACTGCTCGCGGATGCGTTTTTTCATCTTTTTCACGTCGCCGTCGGAGAGGACTGTGTAGAGAAGATATTTTTTGTTGGCCGAGTAGGAACCGAAGCCCTTTAAGATGGTGCTGCTGTGGTTGGTCAGCTCCATCAAATCCGCAGACACGGCGGCTGGATTATCCGTGACGATGAGCAGTGTCTTTTTCTTGTATTTCTTATAAAGCGTGTTGATCACCTGCGTGTTGCAGAACTGGTAGATGATGGAGTACAGTGCGATATCCATGCCGAAGATGGCCCCAGAAATGAGGATGATAACAGCGCTGAACAGCAGCATATAGTTGAAGGTGGATATCTTATATTTGGTGGAGAGGGACATGGCGATGAAATCCGTTCCGCCTCCGCTGGCCCGGTTGTTCAGGATGAGGCTCATGCCCAGGCCGTTGATGATTCCGCCGAATACGGAGATGAGAAGAAGGTCTCCGGTGATGGGGATGACAGGCAGCTGGTCGACCAGGATTGACACGGTCAAGAGGCTCACACAGGACAGAATCGTAAACTTTTTTCCGACAATGCGGTAGGCAAATACGGCCGGGATGGCGTTGAAAACCACGTTTAAGAAGGTGAAGGAGATCTTCACGCCAAAAAAGGCCAGCCCCACCCTCTGAATCAGCTTGGCGAGTCCGGAGAAACCGCCCGGGACCAGCTTCCCCTGTTCGACGAAAGTGTTTAAATTCACCGCTACGATGACACTTCCGAAAAGGATAAAAAAGATGGAGACAGCGTCGCGGAGCCGCTTATCCTTTTCTGCCTTTTCCGCATTCTTTTTGTATAAATCGGAAACACCCTGTTTTTCTGCCATTGGGACCCTCCTTTTTCCGGCAAAGACTTAACACATACTACCATTTCCCCATGAAATCCTGTATAATTAAATTGTTTTATACAGGGGCACAAAAGGGGATTCGTATTTTTCCTGTTACTATCATATCATATATTTCGGAAGAAGGGTCTAAAAATTATGAAACAATTGCTGCGCTTTGACAGTATAAGAAAAAAGGTCATTTTTTTAGACTTGATCGTTGTTTTTCCATTGTTCATCTTATTCTGTATTTTAATGAGCTATATATTTGAAGACGGCAATTACAAACTGAACTACAGCAAGCTGGACCTTCTGGAAGAAAAATGCAGCAATATTGCGAACAGGAATACAGAGATCATAAAAATATCGGTAGGTATGTATTTGGATCCTGAGATTAACCGTCTGATCTCGAAGAAGAACAGGCTAACGGGCTATGAATATATCAGTGCACAGGACAGCATACAGAGTAAAATGCTGGAGCTGACGGAATTGTTTCCGGACAGGCAGTATCAGGTGATGCTGCTCTGTAAAAACGATATGAATTTTTATCAGTCCTCTTTAAACTTAACGCAGGATGCAGTCACAATGGATGTGCTGGAAGAGGAAAGCTGGTATCAGGAGGCGATGGAAAAGGATGATTCCATCTATTTCCTTCCAAAGTACAGGAGTCCTGTATTGCAGAAGCTGTTTCAGGAGGACAAGCTGTTTGCGGTTCAGAAACTGCGGAATTTAAACAGCGGAAGAGATGTCGGTATTATGATTGTGGCCATATCCCAGGATATCTGGGGGAACGTCATACTGGGCGAGGAGGATTCCGATGAGAATACCATCGTCATCGATCAGTACAGAAAAATAATATTTTCTTCCGATCCCAGAATGTATGGATATGAGGTGGAGGACAATTCTTATTATAATCAGATAGCAAATTATACAAAGGGCTTTTTTCTGGGAAATGTGATGAACCAATACAGCCATATACGGTTTGCCAGTATCGATGGTTTGGGCTGGAAGCTGATATCCTATGAACCATACCGTCATGGCTGGACTTCCTTCTATGTAATCCTGTTCCTCGTCCTGGGAACCGCGATGTTTCTTGTGCTCATCGTCATTGTTTTTTATAACTGCGGCTTTATCTCCCGGAGAATGGAGAAATTAAATAGAAACATTCTGGAGGTGACGAATGGGGATTTAAAGACAAGGATCCAGGATGACTATGAAATAGAGTTCCATGAAATCTGTCACAATTTTAATTACATGCTGGACCACATTGAAAAGCTGATGAAGCAGCTGGAGATAGAAGAGGAAGAGAAGCATGCCCTGGAGATCCAGGCTTTGCAGGCACAGATTAACCCGCATTTCTTTTATAATACGCTGGTGACCATCCGGTTTATGATTCAGATGGAGGAATATGATGAGGCAGACAGAGCGCTGCTCGCCTTTTCAAAATTGCTGAGAAAATCCTTCGTGAATTCTCAGAAGATCATTCCGATCAAGGAAGAGCTGGCCATGGCGGAGGATTATCTGGAATTAATGAAACTCCGCTATCGTGATAAATTTCAATGGAAAATACTCGCAGCGGAAGACGTAGTGGAATTGGGGATTCTGAAGAACGTCATACAGCCATTGGTTGAAAACAGCATCTCTCACGGCTTTAACATGAAAGACGGCATGGGGCATATCGTCATATGCGCATACCGGATAAAGGAAAATGTCGTAATCGAGGTGGAAGACGACGGTGTGGGGGTAGACTTAGAAAAGATAAATAACAGCATACATAATCAGCAGACCGTGAAGGCCAGAGATCAGCTGAACGGAATCGGGCTTTCCAATATTCAGATGAGAATTTTACGGAATTTCGGCAATCAATATGGACTGAGTGTAGAGGTGAATTCATCGGGCGGCGTTACCTTCCGGATGAAGATACCTGTCATTAATATGGAGGGGGCAAACAGTTGAATATCGTAATTGCAGATGACGAAGAGATCATCTTAAAATGGATGAAAAAGAATATCGAAGCGCTGTCGCCGGAGCATCATGTGATCGAAGCCTGTATCAATGGAATGCAGGTACTGAATTGCTGCCTGAACCATCAGATCGATGTGCTGTTTACCGATATACGTATGCCGATCATGGACGGGATGGAGCTGCTTAAGAAGCTGAATCAGAATCATGTCCTGCCTTATACGGTTGTCCTGAGTGCGTATGATGACTTTTCTTATGCAAGGGACTGCCTGAAGCTGGGGGTGAGTGAGTTTCTCTTAAAGTCTGAGATTACGAAGGATGAACTGGAAGCATGCCTGCAGACCGCGAAGGAACGGATCAGGAATCAGGGGGCGGCGGAGGCCCAAAAATCATCTCCCGCCCGGGAGATGGAAAAGGTTCTGCTGCAGTGCTTTAAAGAACCGGATTATATTTCCAGGGATATCTTAAAACAGGTCTGGAATACCTGCTGTGAGATAAAAGGGCGGTATGCAGTGATCATTTTCCGCGATACCGATCGAATATTGAATCAGGAACAGCTTAAGGAGATTCTGCCACTTGCCTTTCAGGAGGAGAAGAGAGTACTCTACTGGCTGCCAAAGAGTGAACGGGAGCTCCTTGTACTTACGGAAATGAATCATGATAACCCTCAGAAGCTTACGGAAAAAATATATGAGACGATCGCTTCCTTCGGCGGCAGCAATATGTATGTCAGCAGCTCCGACACCGGTAAAACGGTGGAAGAACTGGAGGCATTATACCAGCATTCACAGGAGGTTCTGACCTATCAGCTGTTTTACAGGCACATTGGCGGACTGAATTATGAAACGATGAAGAACCGGATCAATTATATAGAGACTGGACTGGAAGCGAAGTTTGAAAAAATGGAGCTGCTGATCAACAGCCGGGCCTGGAACAGCATAGTCGAAGAAATGGAAACGATATTCGATTATGCGGGGAAAACGGAGCCGGATGTATCCTGCATCAGAAGGCTGTTTCTAAATACCTTACTGAATCTGTACTGGAGTCATCTGGAGGAGGCGGACCGAAGAGCGTTTTCGATCGATAAGATCATTGAAGTGACACACTGTACCGATATTGGCCAGCTTGAAACCAAGGTCTTGACGCAGGCGGAAGAAATCCTCCGGGTATTGATCGGCAAACAGAAGAAATACAGTGAAGCTGTATTTCTGATCATGCAGTATATGGAAGAACGGTATGCAGACTCCATTACACTCGATGAGCTTGCAAACCATGTTCATATGAACCGCAGCTATATCTCCCATCTCTTCAAAAAAGAGACTGGCAGGAATATTAATACCTATCTGTTAGAGCTTCGAATGGAAAAAGCAAAAATTCTTTTAAAGAACAGTAACCATAATATTCAGGATATCTGCTGCCAGATCGGGATCCCGGATTCGGCTTACTTTAGTAAGGTATTTAAAAAGTATGCCGGTATGACACCGATCGAATTCAGACGCATCAGCAATGAAAACTGATGCGTCTTTTTATTTCAAAAAAGCGACAAAGTAAACAAACTGTATAAAAGCGCCAAATAAATTACAAAAAGATCAAAATAAATTTAAAATATGTAAGAGATACTGCGAAAACAAGATAAAAAATAGTAAAAAAGATACAAAAAAACAAACACAGAACAGAAAAGGATATACATAGTACATAGTAAAAGAACGCGAAATCAGTATAATATAGTTATCAAGTTCCTGGAGTACAACAACCATAAACAAAAGGAGAGGGAAGTTATGAGAAGAAATTGGAAAGTGATCTTAAGCGCAGCAGCAGTCAGCTGTATGGTGTTGTCTTTGGCCGCCTGTGGAGGCGGTAATGAAGACCTGGTTTCCGATGCGGGAAAGGATACCAGTGATGAAAATGTAAAACTGGTCTTTCTCAGGGCAGGAACCGAAGATTATAAGAAGGATGCTTTTACTCAGATGATAGAAGGGTTTGAAGCGAAGTATCCGAATTATACGGTAGAGTATCAGGAAGCTCCCTGGGGAGATGATTTTGAGACAAAACTGAACACCGGATTTGCTTCCGGCACTGCACCGGACGTCATTCACTACTCCCTGGCATCGATCGGCGCGAGAGTACCCATGGGACAGTATGAGTGTCTTGACTCGTATGCCGAAGGCTGGGAGGGCATGGAAGATATGTATGACAGCGTAAAAGAAGCCGGAAGTATCGGCGGAAAGCTTTACGGTGTTCCGTACACACCGGATGCACGAATGTTTGCGATCAATACAGAGTTATTTGAAAAGGCCGGGCTCGATCCGAATTCACCGCCGTCCAACTGGGATGAACTGTTAGAGGCCCATAAAAAACTGATGGTAAAGGATTCCTCCGGTAATGTAATCCAGTGCGGCTATGGAATTCCCACCAGCGGAAGAAATATCAATCAGTACCTGGAAATATTTATTGTTCAGAACGGCCTGAGTAATCTGGTGGATGAAGCGAGCAATGAAATACTGTTTAATAAACCGGAAGCAGTCGAGGCGATGGATTTCATGAAGCAGTTAAAGGATGCCGGTCTGGTGGACTGGAATAATACGCAGAAGGATCAGAATCCCTTCTATAATGGAACGGCGGCCATGACAGTTATTTCTGAAAATGAGTTTAATAATATCAACACCGGAGATCTGGAAGGAAAAATTAAGCTCGTTCCTATGTTTTCCAAGGCAAACAGCGGTACCTTCTGCGGGATGCATTTTATGTTTATGAATGCGAACTCCAAGAATAAAGAGGCTGCCTGGAAATTGATTGAGTATATGAGCAGCAAGGAGTCAATGCAGATCTGGATGGATACTGCAAAGACGGCTCCCGTAAGGTCCTCTTTAGAAGAGGCGTATCTGAAAAAGAATCCGGTAAATGGACCGATGATTATGGAAGCAATAGAAATTGGAAAAGGATCGCCCAAGGTTCCGTACTTTAACAGTGTATTCACTTATGTGGACGATGCCATGGAACAGGTATTCTATGGACAATTATCTCCCCAGGAAGCACTTGATGCAGCTGCGGAAAAGGTGCAGGAGGAAATTGATAATCAATAACTGCGGCAATGCGGTCTGTTTGGTACAAATAGACCGCATTATTTGTTCCTTCCGCATGCGGAAGACACCGTGATCTGCATCGGTGTCCGGATCAACAGATCCTTTATAAAGAAGAAATGAGGAGAGAGGAAAGATGGCTGGAAAAAAAGTAAGAAAACAAACACGCAGCGATAAAGAGGCATATATCATGATATTGCCCGCTTATCTGATTTTTACTATTTTCATTCTGGTTCCGATCGGCATGGTACTGTTTTACAGCCTGACCGATTTCAATATGTACCAGATTCCCGCTTTTTTAGGTTTGAAGAATTATAGTAAGCTGTTTCATGATTCGGAGTTTCTCGCATCGGTTGGAAATACACTGCTGTATACGGCTGTAACGCTGACCATTCAGCTGGTATTGGGGCTCTTGCTGGCGGTACTGCTTTATCGGGAATCCAGGGCAGTTCCTTTTTTCCGGACAGCGCTTTACATGCCCAATATCATGTCCATGGTGTGCGTATCCATGGTATGGCTGTGGCTGTATAATCCCAACTTCGGCCTTCTCAACAGCTTTTTAAAGCTTATCGGCATACCGGCCCAGCAGTGGCTCATTAATCCGAATCAGGCAATGCTCTGTATAATTATTATCGGAATCTGGAAGAACTGCGGATATTCCATGGTCATCTTCCTGGGAGGGCTTACCGGCATTCCCCAGTCCTTATATGAGGCAGCGGAGCTCGATGGAGCAGGCGCTATCCATAAGTTTCTCTACATCACGTGGCCGATGCTGTATCCCACGACCTTTTTCCTGCTCGTAACAGGAATCGTAAACAGCTTTGCAGTGTTCGAACAGGTGAATATCATGACGAACGGCGGGCCTTTAAACAGAACAACGACGATCGTCCATCAAATATACAGGAGAGGTTTTCTGGAGTTCAAAATGGGATATGCGAGTGCCATGGCGGTTTTACTCCTGGTGTTTTCTTTAATCGTTACCATGATGGTATTTAAGTTTGGCAATAAAGGTCAGGATGTGGATGTTTCATAGGAGGAGCGAAGATGAAAAGGAAAAAAAGGTTACATATGATCTGGATAGTCGGTATGACGATGGTTTCTTTGATTATCCTGCTTCCGATTCTTGTCATGATTTTAACTTCATTTAAAACAACAGGGGAGATTAACTCGGCGGTATTTCATTTCCTGCCGGAGTCACTGAATCTTGATAACTATAAGGCGGCGATGTCCACCGGAAGCTGGCTGATCTATTTTAGAAATTCCCTGGTCATCACCCTGATCAGTATTGTATTCTCGCTGTTGTTTAATTCCGTTGCGGGGTATGCGTTTGCCCGGCTGCATTTTAAAGGATCGAAGGTATTGTTTACACTGCTGCTGGTCGGCCTCATGATGCCGCCGCAGGTAACGATGCTGCCCACGTTCCTGATTATGGCGAGATTTCCGCTGATCGGTGGAAATGATATTCTGGGATTTGGCGGTTCGGGATTAATGAATACGTTTCCCGGCGTGATTATTCCATTGGTATCGGGGTCCTTCGGCGTCTTCCTGTCGAAGCAGTTTTACGAGAACTTCCCCAGATCCCTCGATGAAGCCGCCATGCTTGACGGGGCCGGTAAATGGAAAACGTATTTCTATATATACCTTCCCAACTCAAAGGTTATTCTTGCAACCCTGGCGCTGTTAAAGGGATCGTCAGTCTGGAACGATTACTTATGGCCTTTGGTCATGACAAATTCAGTGAATATGAGAACCGTACAGCTGGCGCTTACCATGTTCCGGGATGAAAGCACGGTGCGCTGGGGCCCCATGATGGCGGCGGCAACGTTAATGTCGCTTCCGATGATTCTGTTATTCCTGTGTGCACAGAAGTATTTTGTACAGGGAGTTGTCTCGACCGGAATTAAGTAGCAGCAGAGAGGGTTACCGTTCACTCGCCACCAGGGGCAAGCCTGCCCGGCCGAACCGGACTGCGGTGCCCCTGGTGGCGAGTGAACGGTAACCAGAGAGGAGTACAGGGATGAAAAGACCCAATATTATTGTATATTTTTCGGATCAGCAGCGCTGGGATACGCTGGGGTGTTATGGACAACCGCTTTCCGTTTCTCCCAATCTCGACAGACTGGCAAAGGACGGCGTAAAGTTTGAAAATGCATTTACCTGCCAGCCGGTTTGCGGTCCCGCGCGTTCCTGCCTGCAGAGCGGTAAATATGCGACACAGGTAAACTGCCATAGAAATGCATTGGCATTGCCGCAGGATATAAAAACGCTGGCCGATTATTTCCACGAATCCGGTTATCAGACGGCTTACGTGGGCAAATGGCATCTGGCCTCAAACAGAAGCAGCTATACGGCGCCGTTCGATGAGGAAAACTACGAGACCCGGGCGATTCCTCCGGAACGCAGGGGCGGGTATCGGGATTATTGGATGGCGGCCGATGTTCTGGAGGCAACCTCCCATGGATACGATGGATATGTGTTTGACCGAGAAGGGAAAAAATGTGAGTTTATCGGTTACCGCGCGGATTCGATTAATAATTATGCGATTCATTACCTCCACCAGTATGATGGGGAGAAACCATTTTTTCTGTTTATTTCTCAAATCGAGCCTCATCATCAGAATGATCACGGCCGGTTTGAGGCGCCGGATGGCGTGCGGGAGAAGTTTACCGATTATGAGCTGCCGGCTGACATTCCTGTGGATAAGGGGGATTGGAAGGAACATTACCCGGACTATTTAGGCCAGTGTCACAGCCTGGATGAAAATGTCGGGCGACTTGTCGATACGCTGAAGGCGAGAGGATTGTGGGAGAATACGATCCTGTTTTACACATCAGACCATGGCTGCCATTTCTGCACAAGGAACAGCGAGTACAAGCGTTCCTGTCATGAGGCGAGCATCCATATTCCGCTGCTTGCTGTGGGCGGACCGTTTCAAGGCGGCAGAACCATCACGGAGCTGGTCAGTCTTATTGATTTGCCGGTGACGCTGCTTGACTGCGCAGGTATAAAGAAACCGGAGGATTTTCAGGGGAATTCGCTGAAACCCCTTGCCGATGGGACATCAAAAGGCTGGGAGGACTGTGTGTTTATACAGATCAGTGAAAGCGAGGTCGGCAGAGCAATCCGGACCGATCAGTGGAAATATGCAGTCGCTGCGGATGCGGATGGCTGGAGCTGCCCGGGGGCGGACGTCTATTATGAACAGTACCTGTTTGATTTAGAGCACGATCCGGCGGAACGATGCAACCTGGCGGGAGACCCTGCCTGTGAACCGGCAAGAAGGGTGCTGCGTGAGAAGCTCCTGCTTTGTATGGAACGGGCCGGGGAGAAGAGACCGGAGATTCGTCCTTTTCGAGAAGAATGAAAGGAGGCGCTGAGATGAAAGCAATCATGGTAATGTTTGATTCCTTAAACCGCAGATTTCTTGAGCCGTATGGCTGTCAGGAGACAATCACTCCAAATTTTCTCAGATTGGCACAGAAAACCGTGCGGTTTGAGAACAGCTACGCCGGAAGTCTGCCCTGTATTCCTGCAAGGAGAGAGCTGCACACGGGCCGGTATAATTTTTTGCACCGGTCCTGGGGTCCTTTGGAGCCTTTTGATGATTCCATGCCGGGAATCCTGCGGGGGCATGGCATCCATAGCCATCTGGTCAGCGATCACGGCCATTATTGGGAATGCGGAGGCGCAACGTATCACACACAATATACGACATGGGAATGTATACGGGGACAGGAGGGAGATCCCTGGGCTCCTGTGGTTGGAGGTGCAGAGGATGAGGACCCGAATTTTGCCGCATTTACAGAAGGGCTGCGCAGCGGACTGTACAGGCAGAATCTGGCGAACCGGACAAGAGTGACCGGAAAAGACCAGTACCCATTGGTGAAGACCTTTGACCAGGGCCTTGAATTTCTGAGAGAAAATGAGGGAAAGGATTCTTTCTTTTTACAGATAGAATCATTTTCACCCCATGAGCCCTTCATGGCGAGCGGGGAGTTTAAGGATATGTATCCCGGAAAAACAAAAGGCAAAAAGTATGAGTGGCCGGATTACGCACCGGTAAAGGAATCCGCAGAGGAAGCAGACGAGATTAAGTACTCCTATTTTGCCGACTTAACAATGTGTGATGAGCAGTTAGGCCGTCTGCTGGATTACATGGACGAACAGAATCTGTGGGAAGATACGATGGTTATCGTCAATACGGATCATGGATATATGCTGGGAGAACACGGGTATTGGGCCAAAAACTATATGCTCTGCTACGATGAAATTGTCCATACACCGCTGTTTATCTGGGATCCAAGATTCTCTGATTCCGCCGGAACGAGCAGAGCGGCACTTGTGCAAACCATAGATCTGCCGGTTACGATTCTGCAGTTTTTCGGTATCGATCCTGCCGCAGATATGCAGGGACAGGACATTTCCCGGATCATAAAGGAGGACAAAGGCAGCCGGACGTGCGGGCTGTTCGGAATATTCGGGGCACATCTGTGCTGTACGGATGGAAGATACGTGTATATGAGGGCGCCGCGAAATCTGGAATCACCCCTTCATGAGTATACGTTAATGCCAACCCATATGATGACGTTTTTTGCGACGAAAGAGTTGGAGTCGATGAAACGCCGCGAGGCCTTTTCCTTTACGAAAAATTGTCCCGTTATGCAGATTGATGCAGATCCGGCAGTCCGGTGTATCGAGGAGGGGGACTATCTGTTTGACTTACGGAATGATCCGGGGCAGGAGCATCCGATTGTATCGGAAGATATAACGGGCGAAATGGAGCGGAGCATGTACCGGCTTATGAGGCTTAACGATGCTCCGGAGGAGTTGTATTTAAGATTCGGTTTTGCCTGAGGGGAGATCCCCATACTGTGTAATAATTTATAACATTTCCCATAATTTATTCCTATTTATTTCCCCTCTCAATTCCCCTATAATAAAACCATCAGAAATACCTGCGCAGGTTCAATGAGAATGATGTTACTATAAGGAGGAGGACTTATACTATGAGAAAGGGTATCTATAAAGCGGCTGCCCTGATTCTTGCCGGAACGATGTGCGCGGGCCTTACAGCCTGTGGCGGAAAGACTCAGGAAACAAAGGCCCAGGAGACAGCGGTTCAGGATAAGAAGGAGGCGAAGACCGGAGAAACAGGAAAGGAACAGGCTTCGGAAGCGGGGAAAGAGAGTGCCGTGCCAAAGAAGAAGGTTTCACTGGTTCTTGCAACAAACTGGGGTGAGGGGGACTCCAAGTATAACTATTTCTATCCGAAGTTTCAGGAATTTCAGGAAGCGAATGCCGATACGATGGACATTACTCTGGAGACTTACAGCACAGAAGACTACAAGACAAAGATTAAAACACAGACAGCTTCCGGTGATCTGCCGGATGTATTTACCTATTGGGGCGGTGCGATGATGACCGATATGGTGGAAGCGGGACTGCTGCTCGATGTGGAAGAGTACTTTAACGCGTCGGATCAGGTAAAGAGAGACGGATTTGAACCGACCTCCTTCGGATATTACACGGCTTCCGACGGAAAGACCTACGGAATCCCGATTGAATCTACCAGGGGAATATTTCTGGCTAATAAGCAGCTGTTTGAAGAGAACGGGCTGGAGATTCCAAAGACCTATGAGGAGCTTTTAAAAACCGCTAAGGCTTTTAACGAAAAGGGCATTATCCCGATCGCGATCGGCAGCAACGGCGGAACACCGTCTGAATTCTTTTTCAGTGAGCTGTATGGCCAGTATGACGGGGCGGCAAAAGAACTGGAGGAGCTGGCAGCGACCAGGACCTTCAACACCGAAAATGCGCTTAAGGCAGCGAACAACATTAAGGACATGATCGATCAGAAGATGTTTCCTGCGGATACGGTGGCCAACGGGGGATGGGCTGCAAGCCTTCAGCTTTATACCGACAGGAAGGCGGCTATGACCTATACGTATCCATGGATGTTTGAGTCCATACCGGAAGAGATTCAGGAAGCCAGTGAGATCGTACCTTTGCCTATGCTCCCTGACGCGGATATCGATCCGGCCGGTATCATGACAGGGTTTACGGTATACGGATTTGAAATTAATAAGGCTTCCTTTGAGGATGCGGCAAAGCACGATGCCATGGTTAAGCTCTGCGACTTCCTTGCTTCTGATGAATTATCCGCAGAGCTGACGAAGAGCGGCATGATTCCGGCAAAGAATATTGAAATTGACATGGACAGCCAGAAGCTTATCTTTAAGAAAATGATGGAATATGCCCAGGATAAAAAGCTGATTTCCGTCCACTATACAACCATGCCCGATCAGGATGCCGTTAATATGATGGATTCCAGCTTAGACGAGTTCTTTATCAATGCGCTGACGCCGCAGGAGCTGATCGACAAGGTACAGGCGGTTTTGGACAAGAATAATAAGTAAACGGGGAAATAATGGGGCTGTTCCGGGACGAGAGGAACGGCCTCATTTTTAAGGTGATTGCATGAAAAGAAAATACTTCAAAAAATATCATAATCTGCCGGTTACTGTGATGTTCCTGGCACCGGCATTTTTAATCTACACGGTCTTTCTGTTCCTGCCGCTGATTCTCACGCTCTGGTACAGTCTGACGACCTGGAACGGCGTTTCCGCGAAGGTCTTTGCAGGACTTGCCAATTACAGGGAGCTTGCGTCGAGCAGCGACTACTGGCTCACATTTTCCAACACGGTAAAGCTTACCGTGATCTCTCTCATCGTCCAGATCGGAGCCGGAATTCTTCTGGCTTACCTCTTATACAGCTGGACGAAGGGGATGAAGATCTTCCGCACCATCTATTTCCTTCCGGTGGTTATCGCACCGGTTGCCATCGGTCTGATGTTTTCCCTGTTTTATAACAGCGAAATCGGTATTTTCAATAAGATCCTGACAGCGGTCGGTCTGGGAAGATTTGCGACAAACTGGCTGTCCAATCCGCGTACACTGTTATATGCGGTAATGGCGCCGCAGGTATGGCAGTATATAGGCCTTTATGTAACCATATTTTTAGGAGCGCTTCAATCGGTGCCGGAGGACTTGATCGAGAGCGCACAGATCGACGGGGCGGGGAAATTACAGTCGTTCTTCCACGTCATCCTGCCGCAGATCACCGGATTTATAAATATCTGCATTATCCTGTGCCTGACCGGATCGTTGAAGGCATTCGATCATTCCTGGATCATGACTGGAGGCGGACCGGGAGTGCGCTCCGCATACCTGGGAGTATTCATGTATAAGTCGGCCTTTGTAAATTCGGATTTCGGCCTCGGAAGCGCGGTGACGATTACCATTGTGGCGGTGTCCTTAACGGTTACCATACTGTTTAACTGGTTTGCAGAGAGAAAGAAGGGGTGAGGCTTGTGGAACGATTTTTAAAACGATCTCTGAGATACAGGGTTACCGCTGTTTTGTGCTATGCCATCATGAGCATATCGGCGGTCGCAGCGCTTTACCCTTTTATATGGGTGGTCTTTTCCTCACTCAAGGACAACAATGAGATTTACAGCAATTCCTTCGGCCTTCCGAAGGCGGCGATGTGGTCAAACTACGCGGAGGCGTGGAAGGGAGCCAGAGTCGGCCGGAGCTTTGTAAACAGTATTCTCGTCTGCCTGGTAACGCTGGCGGTGCTTACCGTAATTACGTCCATGGCCAGCTATATTCTCACGAGGGTTACGAAGAGCAGACTGCTGTCCGTGTACTTTTCTCTGGGTATTATGATTCCGGTGCATGCGCTTTTGATTCCCTCCGTACTGATCTTTAAAGGGCTTCATCTGATCGACCATCTGTCCGGCCTGATGATCGTATACACAGCGGTGAACATTTCTTTTGCCATGTTTATTATGAACGGGTTCATGGAGGGGATTCCCAGGGAGCTCGATGAGGCGGCGACGATCGACGGGTGCGGCCGGGCGGGAATCTTCTTTCACATTGTGTTTCCGGTAGCGAAGCCGGGAATCGCCACGGTGGCTACCATCACATTTTTAAACTGCTGGAACGATCTGCTTCTGGGGCTGGTGCTGATCTCCACGCCTGCCAGAAAGACGCTTTCCATGACAATCTCCGCGCTGAAGGGATCTTATGTGACACAGTACGGTCTCCTCTGCGCCGGCTTCGTCATCTCGATCGTCCCGGTAGTCTTTATGTATCTGCTGTTCCAGAAACAGGTTATAGCTGGTATGACGGCGGGAGCAGTCAAGGGTTAGGCGCGTCCGGAAAGGAAGCGCCGGAGGAGGAAATAACATGGTGAAATTCACACATGACGGAATCTGGATAAACGGAGTGGAAAGGCCTCTATACAGTGGTTCGATACACTACTGGAGGACGAAGAAGAAAGACTGGCGGCATGTTCTGTCACAGATCAAGGGCATGGGATTTGAGATCGTGGAAACGTATATTCCCTGGTCGGTCCATGAATATGAGGAAGGAAAGTATGATTTTGGAGAGATCGAGGAAGAGAAGGATCTGGACCTGTTTTTAACCCTCTGCGAGGAAATGAACCTGGCCGTCATCGTTCGTCCGGGGCCTCATATCAACGCGGAGATGACCGGTTTCGGATATCCGGAGTGGATTTTGATGGATGAGGAGATTCAGGCGAAAAATCCATGGGGAACCACGGTTCTGTATCCCTATGCCACGGGCCCCTTTCCAATCCCTTCCTATGCGAGTGATAAGCTGTATGAGAAGACGGAGATTTATTTTCAGAAGCTGAAGCCGATTCTGCAGCGGCACTGCGGCGGCAGCGGCTGTATCTGCCTGATCCAGGCGGATAACGAGACTTGTAATTTCTTCCGGGACAGGCCGTATATCATGGATTACTCGGACTGCTCGAAGGCACAGTACCATAAATTCCTCGCGGAGCGATACGGTACCACGGCGGCCATGAACGAGAGGTATCACAGAAATTACAGTGGATTTCAGGAGACAGAACCGCCCTGCGGCTTTGAGGAAGGCGATTTTTCGTCGCTCTGCTATTATCTGGACTGGATAGAATTTAAGGAGTATCAGATTCTCGCTGCCCTGGGGCGGATGGTGGACATCATAAACCGCCTGGAGCTGCCGGTACCGATTTTCCATAACTGCGCGTATCAGAACTATACGCCTGTCTCGGTTCAGAGAGACGAGGAGATACCAGGCCTCATGGTGGCTGGGATTGATGCCTATCCGGAGCCGGGAGATACAGCCATGCTGAAGGAGAGAATTCGGTATCTGGCTGGCAGCAGCCGTTTTCCGTTCGTGCCGGAATTTGGTTCCGGCTCCTGGTTTGACCGGGAAGTGCTTCTGACCGCAGAGGAAGAGCGGTTCGGATACCTGTATTCTGTGATGAATGGTTTAAAGGGCGTGAATTTCTATATGCTGGCAGAGCGGGACCGATGGACGGGCTGTCCTGTGACCAACGACGGAAGAATCAGGAAGCCGTATTACGAGATGTTCTCGGAGCTGCTGAGACTGTTGAAAGATCATGAAATATACCATTTCAACCGATCTCCCCGCGTGCTGATTTTAAAGAATTACGATATGGGGAGGCTGAAGGCCCTCTATTCCGTGATGGACTGTAATTCGTTTTCGTCCAACTGTTTCATCAAGGGGCCGGATATACCTGCCACGCTGTTCTTGCCGGAGGAAGAGCTGGGATTTTATCTGGACAGGGAATTAAATTACTGGGATGATGCCTGGGTAAAAGGACTGGCAAAGCACTTTGACGAAGAACATGAAATCTATGATTATTCCGATGAATATCTGGACTATGACAGGTGGCTCCCATACGATGTGATTGCGGTGTCATCGGGGGATATCATGGATGCAAAGACGCAGAAGCGCCTGGCGGATTTTGCCGGTCTGCCGGGAAAGGCTGTAATTCTGGGACCGGTCATTCCCCGGTGTGACAGAAACCTAAAGTCGTGTGAAATACTGAAACGCATGGTGGAAGAGGGGGAGGACTCCGGAATTCTGTTTGCGGAAGAGGTGGGAGAGATCGGTGCCGGTTTCTGGGAGCGGTTAAGGCGGAGCAGAGAGTACGGATGCGGGGATCCGGAGATCGAGCTGGCCGTGCACCGGAGGGAGGGAAGCGGATATCACCTGCTTTATATAGCCAATCTCTCAGGAGAAGAGAAAACGGCATTTATAACCTGTACAGGAGGACGCCGTTTTTCTGTGCTGCAGGGGCCTGTGGAGATAAAAATGGAGAAAGACGGCATAACGGCACAGATCCCCGGTTATACTGTGGCCATTTTGAGTGTGGAGGAGAACGTATGATAGACGGTGGTTTAAAAGTGGAATATTTGGATCCGGAACTCTGGACGCATCTGGGGGAAATCCTGCGGCCATTATCCGAGCTGGGGCAGGTCCTGCACGTCAGAAGGCTGGCTTCCGGTTTGTACCGGGCGGTTCAGTGCAGCAGGGGGCCAGGCACCGTGTGTGTGAGTGATTCCGGCTGCCCGTTCCTCGATCTTTCCCAGTATATGGAAGGAGAAGAATTGAATACGGAGCGGATTTTTCGGGATTTTTATGATATTATGGAAATCAGGATTTATACGATGGAAGGTCTGCGGCAGTGCTTCGCAGAGAGCCAGAAAGCGGAGCTGTATCAGCTGGATATTGACGAGGCAGTATCTGAAATCTATAGTATCTTCGAGAGCACGGCTGGAGTGGCCGTTGTGCGGAGAAAGGAAAAAGAAGAACGCTGGTATTTTGAACGGCTGAGACGGCTTTTGGGGGATAAAGACGGGGATCATGCATATCTGTTGTGGATTACGAACGGCGGGGCGTTGTATTTTAACTGCATTCTGGAGATGAGGAAGGGGAGACTGGTGGGAATCTCCACATCGGACAGATATGGCGGGGAACGGGATTATAATAAGGTTCTGGCATTGATGGAGAAGGAGTACAGGAGGAAGCCGGAAGTACTCTGTATGGAGCTTTCGGAATGTCGTACTTACGAAAGGATATGCCAGCACTGTATAGCGCAAATTCCTGTGATATAGCACTCGCTATCTACGCCAGGAGCACGCCCGTGAAGCTAGCCGTAGGGTCCACTACGCCGTCGCTTCGCGGACGCACACCTGACGCAGATATCAAGCACTATATCACAGTTATTTACGCAATACAGTACTGGTTTTAACAGCGGAGGGATAAGGATGAGGGAGACGGAAAAGGGGAACCGGAGTTCACTGAAGGTGAGATTTACACTTGCCATGGTATTGATGTCGCTGATTCCGGGGCTGATACTGGCGGTAGTTTACTACAGGAATGTGAGGGACTTCTACCAGGATAAGACCTGGATGTACCAGGAGAATACCTTGAGGCTGATGGAGGCGAAGATGCAGGATATCATCAAGCAGAGCGAGGTGGTGCTGAACCAGGTTCTGGGACTTTCCGTCACCTCGGACCTGTTCTCCGGCTACACAGAGATGAATGCCTATGAGCGCTTAAACCTGATGCGCAATATAAACGGCACACTGTCGAACATCCGGATCGCCAATAATTCCATCGATCATATCTATCTGCTGGCGTTTGATGGAGGCGCTTATTCGTCTAATGTGGGCTGGAATAAACGTGAATTTGCCGAAAATGACTGGACAGAGATTCGGGAAGACCAGCCAGGCGGAAGTATTATCGTACCGACGCATCCGGCCGCTTACAAATACTTGAACTCCGGAGCGGCGGATCCCCTGGTGGTCAGTATCGTAACGTATTTAAACCGCTATACGGGAAACAGCGTCATTGGGCTGGTACAGATTGATTTGAGCTATGAAAAGATCAGGGCGGCCATGGACTGCATGGAGATGGACGACAGCGATATGGCGTTTGTCGTGGACGAAGAGGGGCGGGTAATCTTTGCGCCGAAGGAGTCCATGGCGGGACTTTCTGCAGCAGACGTTTCTCTGGGGACGTATAGTCTGGCGCAGATTCTTTCTGCTGTTGACGGAGGCGCGGAGGAGGACGGAAACTTTTTTATTCATCTGGACTATGGAAGAGACAGCGGCACGATTCGCAAACGCCGCGTAGGAAACAGCGGATTCTCGATTATTCAGATCAACAGCGGACGAATGCTTAAGCAGGAGCTGGACCGATTCCGTAAGGTATGGGCGGCCGTGGTCGGTGCCTGTATGGTGTCCGCGGCTCTTCTCGCCTCAAGCCTTTCGGCCGGCATTGTAAAACCGGTCACCAGCCTCATAAGGAGTATGAGCCGCGTCAGCCGCGGCGATTTTTCCACAAAGGTGGAGACACCGAAGGATAAAGACTTATCCGAGCTGGCCTTAAGCTTTAACACCATGGTGTCCGAGGTGGATAAGCTGATGCGTGAAAACATAGAAAAAGAGAGAGAACGGCTTAACATGGAGCAGACGGCCCTCAATTCCCAGATCAATTCCCATTTTCTATATAATACCTTGAATACCGTGAAGTGGATGGCGGTGCGGGCGGGGAATGAGGAGATCGCGCGGATGGTAGTAGCCCTGGTTAATATGCTGGAATACAGCTGCAAAAAGATCGATGTGCCCGTTCGCATCTCAGAGGAAATAAATTTCATCAAAAATTACGTCTGCATCCAGGAAGGGCGGTGCTGCAGCAGCGTTCATATGAAGTTTGACATCGATCCGAAGCTGGAGAATTGTCTGGTCTTAAAGATGCTGCTTCAGCCGGTGGTGGAAAACGCCATGCAGCACGGCTTTGGCGAGGACAATATCGATAACCGGATCCTGATAACCGGAAGGCTTATGGGAGACCGGGTACAGTTTCAAATCCGGGACAATGGACAGGGCTTTCTGTATGAGGGCTTCGATAAACTAACCGGCGTGGGGCTTCATAATATTCAGGACAGAATCCGGCTGAACTATGGAGATGGCTACGGCGTGGAACTGGAAAGTGAGCCAGGAGAAGGAACTGCAGTGACGGTGGAAATACCGGTTTGCGAAAAGGCGGAGGAGGCAGATGGAAAAGATTTTAATCGTTGACGACGAGATGTTTTCCAGGACGGCTATTGAAGATATTCTGCGGGCCGAGTGGAGCGGCATAGAAGTCTTCAGTGCCAGAGGAGCCTCAGAGGCGCTGGGAATCCTAGAGAGGGAAGAAATTGACCTTTTGATGACGGATATCAAAATGCCTGGTATGAACGGCCTGGAGCTGCTGGCGGAGGTGCGAAGACGAGGCCTTTCCATGGAGGTCATCATTTTGAGCAGCTATAATGAGTTTGATCTTGTGAGACAGGCCATGAAGCTCGGCACGTTTGACTATTTGTTCAAGCCTGCCATGCTTCCGCCGGATATCATCGAGGTGGTCAAAAAGGCGCTGCAGAAACAGCGGGAAAAGAGCAGCAGCAGGATAGCGGAATCTGACAGAAAGAGGCTTTCCAGAGACAGAGAACAGTTTTTTCGGGATCTTATAAGCGCGGCTGGAATCGGAAGAACCTGGTTTGAAGAGCGGGCCGCCGCGTTTGGACTGCCGGAGCCGGTGGGAAAAAATGCAGTTGTGGTATTCCGGCTGATCCGGTACCGGAAAAGCATGGCGGAAATCTTTGAAAATGACGTTTCCCTGCTTCGTGCTTCTGTCTGCAATGTCATGTCCGAGGCGCTGGATTCCGTAAAGGACTGCCAGTTTCTATGCAATAAGTTTGATGAGTACGTGTGGATTGTCTGGGAGGCACGGGAAGATGGAAGACAGGAGTTTTATGAACGGCTGGAAGCGCTGATCCGGACAGCGGCAGACTTTTTGAGGCGGTATTACGGACTGGAGTTTTCCATCGGCATCAGCCGCAGTTCAGCCAGCCTGTTTGACTGCTGTCAGGGATACACGGAGGCTGCGGACAATGGAAGGGAAAGTGAAACGGGGATATTCTATGCCGGTGGTCCGGATTCCGGCAGTTTAAAACAGGAGATGCGGGCAGCCCTGGATTATATCCGGGACCATCTGGGGGATAAGGATTTGTCGCTTCAGACGGTGGCGGATCAGGTTGGAATCAGCCGGAATTATTTCAGCCGGATATTCAAGGAAGTCATGGGCGTCAATTTTATCGACTATGTCACCAGGCTACGAGTGGAGAAGGCCAGAAGCCTGTATATGAACACAGACATGAAAATCTATGAGATTGCAGAGCTGGTGGGATATTCCGACTGGCATTATCTCTACAGTGTCTATAAAAAGCAGCTGGGACATTCGATGTCAAAAGAAAAGAGGAGAAAGAACCCATAAAATGGTGCTTTCTCCTTTTTTCTTCCGTCCTCTCCCTACAATTCGGGAGCAGTGTCATTGATGGACTTAACCTTTGAGATATCGATATCCTTGACCGAGAAGGACACTTGAAAGGCAGCGTCCGTGCCCGCAAGGAAAAATGTGGTGATCCCCGGCTGTAAAGTGATTGTCTCCTCCCCATATGTCTTGTCTTCCGTATCCGCGAGGAGAACCGTGCTGTCATCCGGTGTGCGGTAAGAGAGTGTAATGTCCCCTTTATTTCTGGTCAGTGTGTAGGTGAGGGAAACAGTCTCTTCTTCAGAGACATCAATTATTAAGAAATCGGCGTCGGTAATGTTTAAGTAGGCGTCAGCCTTTACGACGATGGAGCGGTCTGTATGTGTGACATTCAGTGAATGGAAGATGCTGGTTTGAGCATCGATTAAATGATTTGGATCAGTGGCACAGGCGGTTATTGAGAGACAGAATATGATAAGTATTGTAAAGAGTGCGGTGCGCTTCATGGTAAATCCCCCTTTCCTGGTTTTTCCGTTTGTCTGTAATATGAGAATAACAGATTGAAAGGAAAAAACAGAGCATAATTTTCTTAATATTTTCTAAAAGGATGTTACAATTTACGGCTCCTTTGTCCGCCCCCGCTGTTCGGTCTGCTTTGGCGGTTCGCACTCCGGTTCCTGTGACTTTGCAGGACATTAGCGGTTCTTAACGCGCAGAATTTTTCGTTCAGGGGAAATACCCACCTGTTTGAGCGCAGCGAGTTTGGGCATTTTCTCTGGTTTTTAGAAAAATACTGCACGTTTAGAACCGCTTATGCCCGAAACCGGAACTGGAACCGGAGTGCGAACCGCCAAAGCAGACCGAACAGCGGGGGCGGACAAAGGAGCCGTGAATTGTAACAAAAGGATTTGTATTACCAGAATGGAGTCTTGTATTTTATCTTATACGAGGTATAATAAAGGAACGAAACAATGATCTGTTTCCTTTTTCAGCCGGATCACAGCGGCTGAGTTTCATTCGGTTCTTTATGTTGTTTCACCATGGAGAATCGTCCTGGCGTTTCAGCCACAATTTCTCAAGTATTCTAATAAGAGCACTCTCGGAAACTCCCTTGCGCCCATCTTTGTGGCTGATTTTCCGCCATATGCACACAAATTTATTCAACGTACACGCCGTGTACGCCTCGTAAATTTGTGCACATCTGACGAAAAATCATCTCACAAATCTGAGCACAAGGAGTTTCCGAGAGTACTCAAAACTACAGGGGGGAGGTCTGCTTATGACGAATAATTAGGTTTACATAAAAACAATGTTTTTTTATTGCAACTACAGATAGAATCCTTTATAATGGAGGTAGGAAAATGCAGCAGACCAACATAAACAGAAACTATAAAGACAGATTGTTCCGGCTGGCCTTTCAGGAGAAAGAGGATCTGCTGGATTTGTATAACGCTGTAAGCGGCAGACAGTATACGAATCCGGATGATCTTATCATTACCACACTGGTAGACGCGATTTATCTGGGTATGAAAAATGATATATCTTTTCTGGTATCGGATGTACTTAACTTATATGAGCATCAAAGCAGTATTAATCCTAATATGCCTGTCCGGGGGCTGAATTATTTTGCAGACACCTACCGGGAATATATTGATAGGAACGGACTGGACATCTATGGAGAAAAGCTGATCCGCCTTCCGATGCCGCAGTATATTGTCTTTTACAATGGGACAAAAGAGGAACCGGACCGGGTGGAACTCAGGCTTTCGGACGCATTTTTGTGCCAGAATCCGGAGGAAAATGGCTGCCTGGAATGCAGAGCGACTATGATTAATATTAATTATGGCCATAATAAGGAGCTGATGGACCGCTGCAAACGTCTGAAAGATTATGCGGTGTTTGTGAACCGTATCAGGGAAAATGAAAGGAGAGGCATGGCTCTTAATGAAGCGGTAGAGCTGGCGGTTAATTCCTGTATCAATGAGGGGATACTTGCAGACATTCTGAAAAAGAACAGAGCGGAGGTATGTAATTTGATTCTATATGAATATGATGAGCAGAAACAACTGGCGATTGCTCGGGAAGGCGCTAAGAAAGCGGGAAGAGAAGAAGGAAGAGAAGAAGGAAGAGAAGAAGGAAGAGAAGAAGGAAGAGAGGCGGAAAAAGTAATGGTTATCCGTAATATGGCCGCTAAAGGGCTTGATCCCCGATCAATTGCGGACATGCTGAATACGGAGGAACCTTACGTAAAAAACGTTTTGAATCTGCTGGCAGAGAAGGTCGGGAAAACGGATTTAGAAATTGCCGGAATTCTATTAAACAGAAACAAAACAGGTAAAAATCCCTAAAATCAGGAATTAAGAGAAATTTATAAAAAGAACCAGGAAAGCGACTATAGTTAGAAGCCGCTTTCCTGGTTTGTATAAGGCTTTTTGGGAGAAACAAATTTTTATAAAATTGCTGCTTTCATTTCCCTGACGTACTCGCACACCGGACCAACGCAGTCTTTTCCATATTTCGCCACCATCCGGACGATTGCGCTTCCGACGATGACGCCGTCGGCGTGTTCACTCATCTTCCTGGCCTGCTCCGGCGTGGAGATTCCGAAGCCGATGGCACATGGGATGGGCTGCGCCTCTTTTACCAAGGAAACCATCTCTCCGATGTTGGTAGTGATCTCCGTTCTGACCCCGGTAACACCCATGGAGGAGACACAGTAGACGAAGCCCTCGGCCTCCTTCGCAATGGCGCGGATTCTCTCCTTCGATGTGGGGGCAATGAGGGAGATCAGTTCTAAGCCGTACTGATGGCAGAGCGGGAGCAGCTCGCCCTTCTCCTCGTAAGGCATATCCGGGACGATCAGCGCGTCGACGCCGGTTTCTGCCGCGGTGCGGATGAATTTCTCACTTCCGTAGACGAAGATCGGATTGATATAGGTCATAAATGCCAGCGGTACATCTGTCTTCTCACGGATCCGCTTCACCATATCGAAAATCTTATCGGTGGTGGTACCGGAAGCCAGTGCCCGTATGTCCGCCTCCTGTATGACGATTCCCTCTGCCACCGGGTCGGAGAACGGGATACCGATTTCTATTAGATCGGCGCCGGCGCCGGCCATGGCAACAATCAGCTCTTCCGTGACAGCAAGCTCCGGGTCTCCGGCAGTGACAAACGGGATAAATGCCTTACCATCTGCAAATGCGTCTTTTACTCTACTCATAGATTTCTACCCCCTTATATCTGGCGATTGCCGCCACATCCTTATCTCCGCGGCCGGAGAGATTAATGACGATTACCTGATCTTTTCCCATTGCCGGAGCGATTTTTCTTGCGTAAGCTACCGCGTGGGCGCTTTCGATGGCCGGGATAATTCCCTCCATCCGGGATAAGTACTCGAATGCATCTACTGCCTCATCGTCGGTGACGGGAACGTACTGAGCCCGGCCGGTGTCGTGCAGAGAAGCGTGTTCCGGTCCGATTCCCGGATAATCCAGCCCTGCGGAGATGGAGTAGACCGGAGCGATCTGGCCGTATTCATCCTGACAGAAATAGGATTTCATGCCGTGGAAGATTCCCAGGCTGCCGGTGGCGATGGTGGCGGCATTCTTATCCGTATCGACACCGTGTCCGGCGGCTTCGCATCCCACCAGCGCAACACCCGGCTCGTCAATGAAGTCGTAGAAGAGCCCCATGGCATTGCTGCCGCCGCCGACGCAGGCGATCAGCATGTCCGGAAGCTTTCCTTCTGCTTCCATGAGCTGGGATTTTACTTCCTTGCCGATAATGCTCTGAAAATCACGGACGATCGTGGGGAACGGATGAGGCCCCATGACGGAACCCAGCACATAGTGGGTGTCCTCCACGCGGTTCGTCCATTCACGCAGCGTTTCGTTGACGGCATCCTTTAAGGTCTGCGTGCCGCTGGTGACGGGATGGACCCTGGCGCCCAGAAGCTCCATGCGGAATACGTTTAAGGCCTGGCGGTCGGTGTCTTCCTTTCCCATGTAGACCTCACACTCCAGCCCCAGGAGCGCGGCGGCGGTAGCGGTTGCAACGCCGTGCTGACCTGCGCCGGTCTCGGCGATGACGCGGGTCTTGCCCATCTTCTTGGCCAGAAGCGCCTGCCCCAGCGCGTTATTGATCTTGTGGGAGCCGGTATGGTTTAAATCCTCTCTCTTCAAATAGATCTTCGCACCGCCCAGATCTTCTGTCATCTTTCCCGCATAGTAGAGGAGAGAGGGCCTTCCCGTATAGGTGCGGTTTAACTCGTCGAGTTCGGCGAGAAACGCCTCGTCATGGATATATTTTTCGTAGGCTGTTTCCAGCTCATTTACTGCGTTCATCAGCGTTTCGGGGATAAATTGTCCGCCGTGCTGTCCAAATCTTCCTTTTGACATGATTAAACACTCCTTACTGTTTGTATGATTTCCTGTATCTTTTTCGGGTCCTTCCGTCCGTCGGTCTCGACGGCACTGCTTAAGTCGAGGCAGCAGGCCTCCGTGTTCAGCGCTTCTTTTATGGTGGAGGCAGAGAGGCCGCCGGCCAGAAACCACGGTTTTTCGATGTGGGGGATTAAGGACCAGTCGAAACGGACTCCGCTTCCGCCATACTGATCTTTGACAAAGGTATCAAAAAGCAGGTATTCGGCCGGATAACTCACGGCCCTGCGGATATCGTCCCCATCCTTTACCCGCACAGCACGGATAAGGGGAACGGAAGCGGCCGGCCTTGCCGCGGCCAGCGCCTTCTTTAAATCCTCTGCATACTGAACTGTCTCAAAGCCTTCCATATCGCCATGGAGCTGTACCGCGCCGATAATCCCCCGGCTCACGAGCCGCACGATGTCATCGATGGGACTGTTGACAAATACTCCGACGGCCGTGATATCCGGTGATAAGAGCTTCTTCAGTCCGGCGGCCCTCATCTCACTCACATTCCGCTTGCTGGGCGCAAAGACGAAACCGATGTAGTCGGGCCGGTATTCGTTCACAGCTGCAATATCTTCCGGCCGTGTCAGGCCGCAAATCTTTATTCTCTTGTGCAGCGTTTTTTTTGACTTACTCATGATTCAGACTCCTTCTCTTCCTTCTGCATGACTCCCTGCATTCCTTTACCCACACGCCTGTTTCCAGGAATCCAGTGTTTTTTTCTTGTCGGCGGAACGCATTAACGTCTCGCCGATCAGTACGCCATCCACCCCGGCTTCATGGAGCAGCCGGACATCGTCCGCTGATTTTACTCCGCTTTCCGCGACGAAGAGTACGCCGTCGGGCACCAGGCTCCTTAATCGGATGGAGTTGGAGAAATCTACTGAAAAGGTCTTTAAATTCCGGTTATTGACGCCGATGATCCGTGCGCCTGCCCGGAGAGCGGACTTGATCTCTTCCTCGTCGTGGGCCTCGACCAGCGCGCTCATCCCCAGACTGTCACATAAATGGATCCCGGTACGGAGCGTCTCCGTATCAAGGAGGGCGCAGATCAAAAGAACTGCGGAAGCTCCGATGACCTTCGCCTCGAAAATCTGGTAGGGATCGATGGTAAAATCCTTGCGAAGCAGAGGAACAGAGACGTGCCGGCGTATTTCTTTCAGATATTCATTGCTTCCTAAAAAGTATTCGGGTTCCGTGAGGACGGAGATGGCGGAGGCTCCGGCGGCCTCATAATCCTTTGCGATATCCACATAGGGGAAATCGGGGGCGATCAGGCCTTTGGAGGGAGAAGCCTTCTTTACCTCGCAGATAAAGGACATTCCCGGCGCCTTTAACACTTTTTCAAAGGAAAAGACACGTTCCTTCGTAACATTCTGCTGAACGCATGTGAGGGCGGCTTTCTGCTCGGATTCGGACGCCTGCGAGGCCAGGTTCATCATGGTCTCAAGGGGGATTTTTTCTTTTGCCGCTTCCACCCGTCTCCGGGTGGAAGCAGCCAGTGTATCTAAAATCATGAGGACCCTCCTATTCCATTCCGCCGGCAGCCGATGGAGTGTTGTATTTGTTGGTTGCTTTTGCAAATTCCTCCAGTTTGGCGGCCGCCTTTCCAGAGTCGATCAAATCATTGGCCAGAGCGACGCAGTCGCCGATCGTACAGTCATCGATTCCAAGATAGAGGCTCAGAGCCGAGTTGAAGACGACGATATCGCGTTTCGGTCCGGTGAGCTTCCCGGTCAGGATATCTCTGGTAATCTGTGCATTTTCCTCGGGATTACCACCGACCAGCTCCGGTAAGCTGCAGCGGGAGAAACCGAACTGCTCGGGAGTGATTTCATACATGGTCAGTTCGCCGAAACGGATTTCACACACGTGGGTCGGTCCGGTGACGGTAGCTTCATCCAGCCCGTCGTTGCCGCAGACTACCAGTCCCCGGTTGACGCCCAGATTGCTGAGCACCTTTGCCAGCGGTTCCACCAGCTTCTCATCATAGACGCCCAGAAGCTGCATGGTGGCTCCTGCCGGATTGGCCAGAGGCCCCAGAATGTTGAAAATGGTGCGGACTCCCATTTCCTTGCGGACCGGTCCGGCATATTTCATGGAAGAGTGGTAGGACTGGGCGAACATGAAGCACATGCCGGTGTCCTTTAAAATCTGTTCCGACTGTTCCACCGTAAGCTTTAAGTTCACGCCTAAGTTTTCCAGTACATCGGCGGCTCCGCTCTTGCTGGATACGCTTCGGTTTCCGTGCTTTGCCACCGGAACCCCGCCCGCCGCGACCACAAATGCGCTGGTGGTGGAGATGTTAAAGGTGCCTGCCTCGTCGCCGCCGGTACCTACAATATCGATTACCGCAAAGTTCGGTTCCAGCTTCAGCCCCTTTTCTCTCATGACCGTCGCGCAGGCTGTGATTTCGTCGATGGTCTCTCCTTTCATCCGGAGTCCTGTTAAAAATGCCGCCATCTGTGCGGGAGTCGTCTCGCCGCTCATGATTTCGTTCATGACCTCTTTTGCAGCCTCAAAGCTTAAATCCTGTCCTTCGATTACATCGTGAATCGCCTGCTGTATCATAGTCTGTTACCTCCATATATGAAAATTAACGTTGTTCGTTTCTGTTTGCTGTTGCCGGTTATAAGTTAAGGAAATTCCGAAGTATCGTCATGCCGTCGGGGGTCAGAATCGATTCCGGATGGAATTGGAGGCCGTAGACCGGATAGTCGGTATGACGGACTGCCATGATTTCTCCCATATCGTCCTCGCCGATGATTTTTAAGGTATCGGGGAGAGAACCGCGTCTGGCGATGAGAGAGTGGTACCTGGCCGCCGGAATCTTCTCCGGAAGGCCCTGGAAAATGGGATCGCTGTTGTCGATGGTGATGGTGCTCTGTTTTCCGTGCATCAGCTTTGCCGCGTGAACAATCTCGGCGCCGAATACCTCACAGATGCCCTGATGTCCGAGGCAAACGCCGAGGATAGGGACCTCGCCCTTCATCTGGCGAACCACATCCTCACAGACACCGGCGTTTTTCGGATATCCGGGTCCGGGGGAGAGGATGATGTGGTCTGGATGAAGGTTCCGGATTTCTTCTGTGGTCATCGCATCGTTCCGGATCACCCGGATATCCGGTTCCGCTCCGGTGCATTCCCCCGAACGATGGGGAGTGAGAGTTTCCTTGTTCTCCAGACAGAGCGTGCCGAAAAACTGGACCAGATTGTAGGAAAAGCTGTCGTAGTTATCGATCAGTAATATCATCAGTCATTCACCTCGCTTGCCGCCTCGATGGCGTGAATTACGGCTTTTGCCTTGTTGGCGGATTCCTCATACTCTTTTTCCGGGACGCTGTCGGCCACAATGCCGCCGCCGGCCTGAACATAGACCTTTCCTTTGGTCTTTACCGCCATGCGGATTGCAATGCAGGTATCCATGTTTCCGGTGAAATCAATGTATCCCAGCGCCCCTCCGTAGATGCCTCTCGGCACCGTTTCCAGCTCCTCGATAATTTCACACGCCCGGATCTTTGGCGCGCCGGATAAGGTGCCTGCCGGGAGGACTGCCCCGATGGCGGAAAACGCGTCGCAGTTCTTTAATATGTCTCCCTCCACCTGGGAGCAGATGTGCATGATGCGGGAGTATTTGTGGATCATCTGGTATCCGGTGACCTCCACGGTGGAAAACTTTGAGATCCGTCCGAGATCGTTCCGTCCCAGGTCGACCAGCATGTTGTGTTCGGCCAGCTCTTTCTCATCGGCCAGAAGTTCTCTTTCCAGCCTGGCGTCCTCCTCCGGTGTGGCGCCCCTGGGTCTGGACCCGGCCACCGGAAATGTGGTGAGCCGTCCGTCCTTTAAACGGACCAGAGTCTCCGGTGAGGTGCTCATAATCTCCGTATCGTCCATACATAAGTAAACCATGTAGGGCGAAGGATTGGTGGTGCGGAGTACCCGGTAGGCGTTGAGCAGGCTTCCGTGGTAATCGCTGGAAAACTGTCTGGAAATGACTGCCTGGAAGATATCTCCGTCCACGATATATTCTTTCGTCTTCTCCACCATCCGGCAGTACTCTTCTTTGGAGACGTTGCAGGTAAAGTCCGGTTTGTCGTCTGCAACCGATTTTTCCAGGGGCGCGGGATTGGCGATCATCTGCGCAATGCTCTCTAACCTGGCGCAGGCCGCTCCGTAATTGGCCATGCATTCCGCCCTCTGCCCGGTCTTCATATTGACAACAATATCGATCTTTTGTTTCAGATGATCGTAGGCGATAACCGTATCGAACAGCATCAGGTCGAAATCGCTGCAGTCCCCCTTTTTGATGCTCAGCGTCGGCTCGGCGTAACCGATCATGCCGTAGGCGAAGTATCCGATGAAGCCGCCTGTAAACGGAGGCATTCCATCAAGCTTCGGAGACTGGTATTCCTTTAAAATGTCTCTGAGGATATCGAAGGGCTGGTCTGTTTCTATCACTTTTTCTTCTTTCCTCATACCGGCCGGTTCCCGGCGGATCGTTACCACGTGGTCTTTGTTAGTGACCCGGAGAATGGGGTCATACCCGAGGAAAGAGTAGCGTCCCCAGTTCTCACCGCCCTCAATACTTTCCAGCAGGCAGTAGCGGCTGCTTAAACCTGCGATTTTTCTCAGCAGTGTAATCGGCGTTACAATATCGGCGAACACTTCTCTGCATACTGGAATGATAGGATACTTTGCTGCGAGTGCTTCAATTTCTGTACAGTCTGGTGTGAGTTTCATAGCTGGCAACGCTCCTTTCGTGAGTGATAAACTGTTTTTATAGTTAAGTACGGGCCGTCGGAAGGTTTTGGTTTCATGGGGCGAACGTTCCTGTGAAACCAAAAAAGCCCCCGTCCCTCTTACCCATAAAATATGGATAAAGAGGGACAGGAGCTCTATAAATTCTCTTCTGCGGTACCACCCTGATTGATGAATATATCATTCATCCGCTCTGTAACACACTAACATGTGCCTCCCCTTGGTAACGGATAGGAAACCCGTCGGTATCTACTTCCGGCCAGTTCACGCTCCCCCTGTCTTCTCAGACAGAACTGCTTTCCCTGAATACCGGTTTCAAGCCGCCCTCGCAAGTCCATTCAGATTCATTACCAACGCTTCCTTACACCATCCGGAAGCTCTCTGCGCATGATAGAAAAATCTTACTTACTCCTGCTCATCGGTTTATCGATTTGCTTTGCTACAGTATATGAGATCGAATCTGAAATGTCAATATTATTTTCCAAAAAAATCTAAAAAATTTTTCCGCCCGTGTTTCTTTCCCGTTCACGGAAAGCGTTTTGCCCACCGAAAGGAACAAAACAGATCATTTTCTGAAGTCGAACACAAACAAACAACAAAACATGAGAAAAACAAAAAAACAACCGAAATAACGAAAAATAATATTGACAAATGTGACGAAGTGATGTAGTATACGAACTAGAACGAACATATAATATAACATAAACGAACATAAGCAAAATGGAAAACGGGCGGTTAAAAGGGGGAAATGATATGCCTCAGTGTATAGTAGTTGCAGATGATCTGACCGGGGCCAATGCGACGGGGGTACTTTTAAAAAAGATGAATTATCAGACGTATACGGTGATGAATTCCGAACGTCTGGAGCTGGCACTGTTCGACAGCTGTGACTGTGTCATGTATCCGACGGACAGCAGGGGCGTAAGCAGCTCACTGGCATACAACCGGGTATACAACGTAACGAATTTATTAAAGAAAGACGGGGTAAAGGTTTACGCAAAGCGGATTGACAGCACCATGCGGGGAAATGTGGGAAGCGAGACAGACGCCATATTAGACGCGCTGGGAGATGATTACATAGCCATTGCGGCACCCTGTTTCCCGGCATCGGGAAGAATTGTGATAGGCGGTTACATGCTGGTCAAGGGGCTGCCGCTTCATAAGACCGAGGTAGCGCTGGATCCGAAGACGCCGGTTACCGTGTCAGATGTGAAACAGATTTTTGAGCAGCAGAGCAAGTATCCGGTAGGAAGCATTCTGATGAACGACATGATGAACGGAAAGCATTACCTGGCCGACCGCATGAAGGAGATGGCTGCCGACGGGTGCCGGATCATCGTGACGGACTGTGTGACCCAGGAAGATTTAGACCTGATTGCAGACGCCGTAATCACGAGCCAGCTGAAATTCGTGGCCGTAGATCCGGGAGTCTTTACGGCGACCATTGCGAGAAAGCTGATCGCGCCGGCCGATAAGAAGGAGAAAAAGAAGATTCTGGCAGTTGTGGGAAGCGTAAACCCGGTGACGAGACAGCAGATGGAAGAGCTGTGGCTTTCTCAGAGAACTGCGTATAATATATTTGCAGCCACCAAACGTTTTCTGGAGAGTAAAGAGGAGCGGGAAGCGGAAATCACCCGCATCACCGACGAGGTGCTGGAGGCCAGCCGGGCTTTTGATATTATAACCGTGACGGGCGACGGCATTTATCCGGAAAACAGAATCGACTTTAAACAATACGAAAACCGGTTTCCGGGCGGTGTGGACGATATGACGGGAACGATCAACGATTCCTTTGCCGAAATCGCGCACCGGGTGTTCGCCATGCACAAGGGATTCAAGGGAATATACAGCAGCGGCGGCGATATCACCGTCTCCGTGTGCCGGAGATTCCAGACGGCGGGCCTCTGTCTGCTGGATGAGGTGCTTCCTCTGGCGGCCTACGGCCAGTTCTTAAAGGGCGATTTCGAAGGCGTTCATATCATCACAAAAGGCGGAATGGTGGGCGAAAGCGATGCCGCAAACCGCTGTATCACCTATCTGAAAGAAAAATTATACATGTAACATAAAAAGAGAATGGAGGAAAACATCATGAACAAACCATTAATTGCAATTCCTATCGGAGATCCGGCGGGTGTCGGACCGGAAATCGTAGCAATGGCCCTGGCGGACAGCAAGGTGGCGGAAGCGGCCAGATGTATCATCGTCGGCGACCGGAAGATCATGGAGCAGGCTGTTAAGATCACGGGAGCAGAGGTAAGGGTAAACGTGGTTAAGGAACCGGAGGAAGGGATCTATGAGCCGGGCGTCTTAAATCTCATTGACCTGGACAATATCGACATGGACCAGTTTGAATTCGGCAAAGTGAGCGGAATGTGCGGAAAAGCGGCTTACGAGTATATCGCCGAGAGTATCCGGCTCGCCAATGAAGGAAAAGCGGATGCGGTAGCCACCACTCCGATCAATAAAGAGGCATTAAAGGCCGGCGATATTCATTTTATCGGCCATACCGAGATATTTGGAGCGCTGACGGGAACGGAAGATCCACTCACCATGTTTGAGACCAACGGAATGCGTGTGTTCTTCCTGACGAGACACGTTTCCCTGCGCCAGATGCTTGACATGATTACGAAGGAGAGAATCAAGGATTACGTAAAACGCTGTCTGGAGGCCCTTGAGAAGCTGGGCGTAACCGGCGGCACCATGGCGATTGCCGGATTAAATCCTCACTGCGGCGAGCACGGCCTGTTCGGCGACGAGGAGGTTCGGGAAATCATGCCGGCCATCGAGGAGCTGCAGGCGGAAGGATATCCGGTAACCGGACCGATCGGTGCAGACTCTGTATTTCATCAGGCGGCACAGGGACGGTTTAACAGTGTGCTCTCCCTGTATCACGATCAGGGCCATATCGCGACGAAGACATTGGATTTCGACAGGACGATTGCGATCACCAACGGAATGCCGATTCTCAGAACTTCCGTAGATCACGGAACCGCGTTCGATATCGCAGGTACGGGCAAGGTAAGCGCCATAAGCATGATTGAGGCTATTTTACTGGCGGCAAAGTATTCACCAAATTTTACCAGAAAATAATTTGCGGCGAAACTGAAACAGTATTTCGTGTCCGGGGGGCATAGAAATAAAAAGTCAATTTATTTAAAGGAGGGTTTATTTTATGGTAGGCGGACTTAGTGGGCAAAGGATGCTGATCGGCCTGTTGATCGGTATTATCGTACTGGTAGTTCTGGTCTTAAAGACCAAGATTCACGCATTTCTCGCGCTGATTATGAGTGCGGTCATCATCGGACTGGTGGGCGGAATGCCGATGGTGAATGTAACATTGGAAAACGGCAAGACGCTGGGCATCATCAACTCGATTACAACCGGCTTCGGCGGTACGCTGGGAAGCATCGGTATTATTATCGGTTTCGGTGTCATGATGGGGCAGATATTTGAACGGACCGGCGCAGCGAAACGAATGGCGCAGACGTTCTTAAAGCTGTTCGGCAAGGGAAGAGAGGAAGAGGCACTGGGCATCACCGGATTCCTTGTATCCATCCCGATCTTCTGTGATTCCGGCTTCGTTATTCTCGCTCCCATTGCAAAAGCGATTTCAAAGGTAACCAAAAAATCCGTAATTTCCCTGGGCGTCGCACTGGCGGCAGGCCTCGTTATTACCCATACGCTGGTACCTCCGACACCAGGTCCTCTGGGTGTCTGCGGTATTTTCGGAGTCGATGTGGGAAAATTTATCCTGTTTGGCATAGTGATTGCGATTCCGATGGCGATTGCCTGTACCATTTACGCAAGATGGGTCGGCAAGAAAATCTATCAGATTCCCAACGACGACGAGGGCTTTGACCGCCTTCCTTATCAGGAACCGGATTACTCCACTGATTTTACAACGAATTTCACCGGACTTCCATCTACGCTTGAATCATTTGCACCCCTTGTACTGCCGATCATTCTGATCCTGATCAGTACGGTATCCAGCGCACTCGGTCTTACAACCGGATTTATGCAGATTTTCCAGTTCCTTGGATCCCCGATCGTGGCGGTAGGCTTAGGACTCGTCGTAGCGATTGTAACACTTGGAAGAAACTTAACAAGAGAAGAAGCAATTAAGGAAATGGAAAAGGGAATGGCTTCCGCAGGCATCATCATGCTGGTAACAGGCGGCGGCGGTGCGCTGGGCCAGATTATTAAGGACAGCGGACTCGGTACATATATGGCAGAAGGTCTTGCAGGAACAGCGGTTCCGATCGTAGTTCTTCCGTTCATCATTTCCACGGCAATGAGATTTATCCAGGGTTCCGGTACGGTAGCCATGACGACAGCGGCCAGCATCTCCGCTCCGATCATCCTTGCAGCCGGTGTGAATCCGATCCTGGGCGCGCTGGCATGCTGCGTGGGCTCCTTATTCTTCAGCTATTTCAACGACAGCTATTTCTGGGTTGTAAACAGAACTCTGGGCGTAGGCGAGGTAAAGGACCAGATCATGACGTATTCCATCACGTCAACGATTGCGTGGGCGGTAGGATTTATTGAAGTTTTGATATTGAGTATTTTCCTGTAATCATATATGATAGACACATGGGATTCATGTGCAGATACAAAGGCTCCGCTGCCGGGTATTCCGGTACGGGGCCTTTTCGTTTTAACGGGGAAGCTGTCCCGGGGAACGAAGCGCATTCCGGCCCGCCGTGCGCCTGCGGAAAGGAAAGAAACCCGGAATGAGGAGGCATATTTATGATGTTAATGGCCGAAAGGCAGTTGAAGATTTTAGGAATGATACAGGATAATGGAAGCGTACAGGTGGAGGAACTGGCGAAGAAGCTGGACGTCAGCCACATGACGATCCGGAGGGATTTGGAGAAGCTTCAGAAGGACGGTCTGATCGAGCGCTGCCATGGCGGCGCTGTCAATAAGACCGAGGTAAATTACGCGGTGAAGAGTGTCAGCAACCACACCCAGAAGGAGAAAATCGCCCTGAAGGCGGCGGAGTTTATCCGCGGCGGGACGACAATTTTCCTGGACGCGGGAACCACCACGTACGAAATAGCGAAGCACATTATGGAATACGAGAACATGACGGTCGTTACCAACGACTTAGAGGTCGCCCTGCTCTTAAAGAGCAGTCGGGTGGAACTGTTTATCTGCGGCGGCTACATTCAAAAATCGACGGGGAGCGCCGTCGGCTACTATGCGACACAGATGATGGAAAACTTCCGCTTTGATATGGGATTTTTCGGAGCGGCGGCTATCAACGAGGAGTTTCACGTTCTGACGCCCACCATCGACAAGGCATTCTTAAAACGCCAGCTGGCCCATCAGTGCCAGCAGTCCTTTCTGGTGGTGGACGATTCCAAGTTTAACCGGCAGGGAATGAATTTTATCAATAAACTGTCGGACTACACCGGAGTCATTACAGACCATGAGTTTAAGGAAACGGAAAAGACGCTGCTGAGAAAAGAGGGCGCGCGTATCATAACGGTTTGAAACAGCACTGGATTGAAGCAATCCAGTGCTGTTTTTTTGCGTACTTAATCGATTACGCAAAAAAATACAGGTGATAAAATATATAAAAATTAAAAATAAAACTATTTTATTGTTGACAATGCACAAAACTATATTATAATCAAAAATATAGATCGAAATTGCATACAATCTACAACACACAATCTACAACATGCGATTTTCGGACGGTTCCATTTTATGGTGTAATTTCAAAAAGTAACAGATCATGAGAAGGAGGGATGAGGATGAAGACCATACAAATTCCATATTACAAAGGGACAATGGACCTTCATGTATCAGAACAAAATTTAAAGGCGGTGATTACTGCTAAAATGCATGAGTTCACCCGGACAAAGGGAGAAGGAGAGCTCGTGGAGGAGGCGCTGGCGAATCCCATCGGAACGAAGCGGTTAAGTGAGCTGGCGGTAGGGAAGAAGAGGGTGACGCTTGTGACCAGCGACCATACGAGAGCCGTGCCCAGCAAACTGACGCTTCCGATTCTGCTTCGGGAGATCAGAAAGGGGAATCCGGAGGCGGAGATTACGATCCTCATAGGGACCGGACTGCACCGCGCGCCTACGGAAGAGGAGCAGCGCCGGATGTTCGGGGACGACATTGTGGATCATGAAACGATAGTTTCCAATGACGCATTTGATCCGGATCAGTTTACAAATATCTGCACGCTTCCTTCCGGCGCTGATTTTTATGTGAATAAGCTGGCGGCGGAGTGCGATCTTCTGCTGGCGGAGGGCTTTATCGAGCCCCATTTCTTCGCGGGATTTTCAGGGGGAAGAAAGAGCATACTTCCGGGAATCTGCAGCAAAGAGACGGTGAATGAGAATCACAGCTATCGGGCGATTGCCAGTCCGTATGCGGCTACGGGAGTATTGAAGGGAAATCCGATTCATGAGGATATGGTCTATGCGGCCAGGAAGGTCAATACTGCATTTATCTTAAATGTGGCGCTCGACGGAGAGAAGAAGGTGGTTGCGGCCTTCGCGGGAGACTTGGAGGAGGCCCATGAGGCAGGCGTGGAATTTATCCGGTCTCAGTCCCAGTGCCGGGCGGTGACCGGAGATATCGTGGTGACATCCAACGGGGGATATCCTCTGGACCAGAATCTGTATCAGAGCCCCAAGGCCGTGTCCACGGCAGAGGTGTGCGCGGGTGAGGACGGAGTCATCATCATGTGCTGTTCCTGCTGTGACGGTATGGGCGGAACCCACTTTGAACGGCTGATCACACTGGGAACGCCGGAGGAGATCGACGCGTATTTATCAAAGATACCGCCGAAGGAGACGATCGCGGAGCAGTGGTGCCCGCAGATTTATTCCAGAATATTAAGAAAACATACGGTGATCGTGGTTACGACATTCCTGGATCATGAGATGGTAAGGCGAGCCAATATGATTCCCGCTTCCAGCCTGGATGAGGCGCTTAAAATGGCTTATGAGAGAAAGGGAATCGAAGCGGGCGTCGTGGTAATACCCGATGGGGTCAGTGTTATGGTGGTAAAGGAGGAATAACATGAGTCTGAAATTAGCTTTGAAGGTCAGCGATGATGACAACGTGGCTACAATCTTCGCTGAAGGTATTACGGATGGAACGGAAGTGGAGATCCGTGACAAAAAGGGAACCGGGGAGACGGTGACCGTAACAGGCGATGTTCCTTATGGACATAAAATAGCAGTTACAACAATTAAGAAAGGAGAACTGATAAAAAAGTACGGAGAAGAGATTGGAATTGCCACCGCGGATATAAAAAAGGGGGAATACGTGCATGTTCATAATCTGGACAGCATGCGCGGACGAGGAGACTGGGCGGAGAAAGCCGCACAGTAGACGGAAAGGAGAGGATTAATGATGGAATTCATGGGGTACATACGCCCAGACGGAAAGGTGGGCGCCCGCAATTTCGTAGCGGTTATTCCCAGCGTGACGTGCGCCAACGACGTGGCGCTTGCCATCTGCCGCCAGGTCCAGGGAACGGTAACCTATCTGCATCATCAGGGCTGCTGTCAGCTGCCGCCTGATCTGGAGCGGGTGACGGATACCTTAATCAGCATAGGATGTTCACCCAACACGGCCTCCGTGCTGATCGTAAGCCTGGGATGCGAGGGGACGGATCATGAACGGATGGTAAAGGAGATCTCCGCCACCGGAAAACGCGTGGAGATCATCCACATTCAGGAACTGGGCGGAGTCAGCAAGGCCATCATGGCCGGTACCAACATTGCGCGCCGGCTCGTGATCGAGGCCTCGGGCATGCAGCGTTCGCCTGCGGATATATCCAACGTCGTCATGGCGATCAAATGCGGCGCGTCAGACACCACCAGCGGCATGGCCTCCAACTGTGTGATCGGCTATGTGGCCGACCGTCTCGTGGATCTGGGCGCGACGGTGGTATTTGGCGAGACGACGGAGTTTATCGGAGGAGAACATTTGCTGGCGCGCAGAGCGGTCAGTAAAGAGGTGGGAGATCAGATCTACACCATTGTAAACAAGATGGAGGCCAGGGCGAAATCCTTAGGCTGTGATATGAGAAAAGGACAGCCCACACCGGGGAATATCGCAGGGGGACTTTCCAGTATTGAAGAAAAATCGTTGGGAGCCATCGTCAAGTCAGGAACAAAGCCGATTCAGGGCGTGCTTGACTATCCGGAGCGGGTGACGGATCAGAAGGGCCTCTGGATCAAGGATACGCCGGGCAGAGAACCGGAGATACTGACCGGTATGGCGGCCACGGGGGCACAGTTCATGATGTTTTCCACTGGACGGGGGGCGCCTCAGGGATTCCCGAGCATGCCGGTCATCAAGATCTGCGGAAATCCCAATACGTATGAGCGGATGGAAGACGATATGGATTTAAACGCCGGACTGATTATTACCGGTGAAAAGACGATTGAACAGGTAGGAGAAGAAGCGTTTGATAAAATGATACGGACCTTAAATGGAGAAATGACAAAGAATGAAGCGATCCAGTATTTCAGCTCGATCGACATTCAGTGTCTCGGTCCGGTCATCTAGTAGAAAGGGGAGTAACTGTATGAATCCAGTAATAGCTATGTTAATTGGTGTAGTCGTTATGATGGGACTGATTATTTTTACGCGAATGCATGCGTTTCCATCACTCATTATTTCTGCAATTTTAATCGGCATCTTATCAGGCATTCCGTTAGGAGAATCCATCAGCACCGTGACGAGCGGTTTTGGCGGGACGATGGCCAGTATCGGCATCGTGATCGGCTTCGGCTGTATCATGGGAATTTTCCTGGAGAAGAGCGGAGCGGCAAAGCGTATGGCTCTTACCATCTTAAAGATGGTAGGTGTGAAACGGGCCGATGTGGTGCTGGGCCTGACGGGCTTTGTGGTTTCCATTCCGGTGTTCTGTGACTCGGGATTCGTCATCTTATCGTCACTGGCAAAAGAATTTTCCCGTCTGACCAAGAAATCCATGGTAGGACTGGGCGGCATCCTGGGTATGGGCCTCTATATTACCCACTTTATGGTTCCGCCGACACCGGGACCTCTGGCGGTAGTCAGTACGTTCCAGAAAGAAGGCATCCCCGTTGATCTGGGTATGTTTATCATAGCAGGACTGCTTTTCAGTATTCCGCTGTTCATCGTATCCATCTTTTTATTCCGCTGGTTCGGAAACCGGTACCCTGATTTCATCGTTCCGAGCGAGATCGACAGAAGCAAGTATACGAAGGCTCAGCTGGTGGTTCTGGATAAGATCGATGAAAAGCTGAAAGAAGGAAAAGAGCTGGAGAACTCTGATTTTGAGGCGCTGCTGTCCACGGAAAAGCTTCCGTCAGCGGGTATTTCCTTTACGATTCTGCTGCTTCCCGTATTTTTGATTCTCTGCAATACCGTTGTCAGCCAGACCGCATGGAAGGCTAACGCCGTGGGAGGCGTGATTACCTTCCTCGGAAATCCTGTAATCGCACTGTTTATCTCTCTCTGTCTGGGCGCCTTTGTTCTGGCTAAGGACATGGATAAGAAGACGGTCAACGGAATGATGAACGACGCGTTAAAGGATGCGGGCCCGATCGTCTGCATTACCGCGGCAGGCGGCGCTCTGGGTGCGGTCGTAAAAGCAACCGGCGCGGCTCAGCTGATGGCAGATGGAATCGTCGCAGTAGGCATTCCGGGAATATTGGTTCCGCTTCTGATTGGAACGATTATGCGTTTCCCACAGGGCTCCGGCACAACCGCGATGATTACCGGTTCCGCGATTATTGCCCCTATGCTTACAACCCTGGGAATTAATCCGTACCTGGCCGGTCTGGCGGTCTGCCTGACCTCCATGTGTCCGTCCTTCTTAAACGACAGCTATTTCCATGTAGTAACCAACTTCAGTGGAATGGATATCAAGACCAGCTTGAAGACATGGAGCATAGGAACCATTATCATACCGATCTTTGGTTCCGTCCTGATCTGTATTCTTGCAGTATTTTTCCATTAATAAAAAGATGCCCTCCTTTGGCGACAGGCTAAGGGAGAGCATCTTTTTTGTTTAAGTATACTATGATCTTTTCGCGGGCCAGTTCTAAGTGAGTCCGATTGATCCGGTCGGCCTCACGGGCGTTCCCGGACAGGATGTTCTGTATGATATTGGTATGTTCCGTCACCGATTCGTCAAAACGCTCCTTGCTGGTAAGGGAATAGATCCGGAACTGCTGTACCATGGAATAGACCCTTTCATAAGTGCTGATAACCAGGTTGTTGCCGCTCAGCTCGATGATCAGCTGGTGGAGTCCGGTGTCAGCGTTGATGTAATTCTGGAGATCATCTGCTTTATGGTAGTAGATTAAAGTATCCATGAAGGCGTTAAGCTTTTCGATATATGCAGGGGTTAGATTCTGACCGGACCGCCGGATGGCATAACTCTCCAGGATAATCCGCAGATCGAAGATATCTTCTATATCCTTCTGTGTATATTCCTTGACGAAGACACCGCGGTTCGGGTATTCTACCACAAGTCCATCCGCAACCAACTGGCGCAGTGCCTCCCTGATCGGGCTTCTTGAGACGGAGAGCGCGGCGGAAAGATCAGTTTCCTGAAGCCAGTAGCCCGGCGGATAGACACCATTACAGATATCCTCTTTGATGATTTGATATACCTGTTCCTTAATGGTAGTGACCGGTCTGCGTGTTCCTGCCATTGCAGTTTCCCCCTTAAATGATTTGTATAACAATCATAGTTGAAAAGGGGTAAAATGTCAATGTCTCCTAAAGTCCCATAAGACTTAAAAATCCCTCTACGGCAAACGGAAATGACGGAGTGACAGGCACTTCCGTGATCTTAAACTGCGGAAACAGCTTATCGGCAAAGGCCGAAAAGATCTCATACTGCATATGCGGTCCGGCCACGGCGATGGTAGCTGGTTTGTCCTGCGTGACGGAGACGATGGCATCCATGACCCCGCCGTTAATTACGCCTTCTAAGTAGGAGCGCCGCTCAGACAGCGTCGAACCGGCGAATAAGTCCATGCTGCGGACGACGTACAGCGCGCGGTTGAAACCATACCGGTGGACGATATCGTATCCCATACAGACCATGTGGGGGAGAAGTTCCGTACACTTCTCTCCATTGATGCTGGAACCGAGAATCGTGTGCCCGGTCAGGGCGTGATAGAGCTCCCCTGTTATGGTGGAAGAGATATTTTCGATGGTACCGTCGAACAGGAAAGCCGCCTGTGTATGGGAACCGGGAAGCAGGATGATGCTTCTGCCGCTGGCCAGACCAGGGCAGCGATGGAGAATTCCAAACAGCTCGGTTTCCTCTCCGCGCATGTTATTGGCATCAACCACAGTCTCGACGGAAGCCGTCACTCCCTGGGGAAGCGTCTTGATTCCGGGAATAATATGAACGTTTCGCTGAAAGAAATCGGCCTCATAATGAGTGACAATACTGTTTTTCAATTTCTTAAAATCCACAGGGGTGGACAAATGCTCAATCTCTGTCATTCCAGAGGGACTGGAGATCATTCCGGACATATAGATATCCGCCACCTGCGTATCGACAATTCCTGATTCGGAGAGGAGCTGGTCATAGAGCCGCTTTAACGCGGATATGAGGACATCCCGGTTTTGATGCAGGGCTGAATCGCGGGAACCGACCGGAATTTCTCCGCGGTTTAGAATGGTCCCGCCTTTTAAGAGGCAGGCCCGCGTGTTTGTTGTACCTGAGTCAAAGTAGAAGTAATACAAGGAAACACCAACTTTCTTATTAAAGTTTTGCCGCATAAGCGGCGGCAAGCATTCGGATCTTGACAAAATCCCCTTCCTGTACGGCCTGTTTGCTGACAATATTGGAGCCAATGCCCACGCAGCAGGCTCCTGCGTCGAAGAAGTCCCGAATATTCTCCAGGTTTACTCCGCCGACTGCGGCAAGCGGAATGTGATGAAGCGGGCCGCGAAGCGCTTTTATGTAACCTGGACCGGCGGAATCAGAGGGGAATACCTTTACAATATCGGCTCCGTCGGCATAGCAGCGTGCCACCTCCGTAGCGGTATAGGCACCGGGCATGGAAAGAAGGCCGAGTCGTTTTGTCTCACGGATAATGGAGGAATCCGCATTGGGTGAAATAATGTAGGCGGCTCCGGCGTCATACGCTGCATGAAGCTGCTTGGCGGTCATGACGGTGCCTGCGCCGATGAGGACCCGCCCCTCGAATTTCCGGTTTAGAGTGCGGATGATATTCGCTGTAACCTCCGGCTCGGCCGTCTGATCAAAGGTGATTTCGGCCAGGTGAAGCCCGCCCGCGAAGATTGCCTCCACCGTCTTTTCCGCGTGATCGGAATTCAGGCCGCGGATAATTGTGATGATACCGCCTGCCAGAACTTTATCAAAAGTTGTCATGATGATGACCTCCTGTTTAAAGAACATGAAAAGTAAAATAAAGTTGATAATCTGAAAAACTAATTGTTCCTATATACGAACTACGTTCTGTAAAAACTAATTATATTATAGGCGTGAGGAAAAGCGTTTGTCAATTGTTTTTTGTTAAAAGAATAAATATAATAATAATATGCTAGAAAAAATGAAATGTAAAAGAAGAAAAGAATACATAATAAACAACAAATACAGAAAAAAACGATTTTCTGTATTGACAGACGGGAAAACATGGGGTATAGTAAAAATATGGTTAATATAAGGAACTGAGTTCCTATATACGAACAAATAAGCAAGAAGTACGAATAACGAAATAGAAAGGGATGTAAGGAGAGAAATGAAAATTACAGACATGAAGCTCTATTTTATGCCACACCGTTTTCTGCTGTTAAAGATTGAGACGGATGCAGGAATTTGTGGCTGGGGAGAACCTCTGGTAGAAGGAAGAGCTGCAACGTTGGAAGCTTCCGTGAATGAGTGGCGCGACTATTTTATAGGAAAAGATCCGCTGCGGATTGAGGAGCACTGGCAGACCATGTACCGCCGCGCCTTTTATCGGGGAGGTCCGGTGTTGATGAGCACGATCGCCGGTATCGACCAGGCGTTGTGGGATATCAAGGGGCGTTATTATCATGCTCCTGTCTATGAGATGCTGGGGGGAAAGGTCAAGGATAAGATTAAGGTATACCGAAGCATACACGGTGATACGCCGGAAGAAGTGGCAGAGGATGCGAGACAGGCGGTCAGAGAAGGCTATACAGTCATTAAGACTTCGCCGACAGACCCCACCCACTATGTAGATACTCTGCAAAGCGTGAGTAAGCTGGTGGAAAAAGTAGGAGCAATCCGTGATGCCATCGGTAACAACATCGATATGGCCATTGATTTTCACGGAAGAATTCACAAGCCTATGGCAAAGGTTCTGGTCCGGGAATTAGACCAGTTTCATCCGCTTTTTATGGAGGAACCGGTGCTTCCGGAGAATAAGGAAGCGCTGCGTGAGGTAGCGAAGTATACATCTGCGCCCATTGCCATAGGAGAACGAATGTACAGCAGGTGGGATTATAAATCTCTGTTTGAACAGGGATATGTGGATATTATCCAGCCCGATTTGAGCCATGCGGGTGGTATCAGCGAAGCGAGAAGAATCGCAGCCATGGCGGAAGCTTACGATGTGGCAGTTGCGCCGCACTGTCCTCTGGACGCGATTGCATTTTCTTCCTGTATTCAGATGGGAGCGGCGACACCGAATCTGGTACTTCAGGAACAGAGCATTGATATTCACGATGCAGGCGATACGAACCCGAGGATCAATTTCTTAAAGAATAAGGAAGTATTTCATTTTAAAGATGGTTTTGTTGAGATTCCCGAAGGACCGGGACTCGGCGTAGAAGTAGACGAGGAGATGGTTCAGGAACAGAACAAGAACCGCCATAACTGGAAGAATCCAATGTGGCGGACCTACGACGGAACACCAATTGAATGGTAATGATAAAGAGATACAAGGAGGAGAAGAAATGGTTAAAAAGAATCTGGCAATTGGATTATCAGTAGTGATGGCGGCTTCTATGCTGGCCGGATGCGGTGGAAAAGAAGCGGCTCCGGAGACTACGAAAGCGGCAGCTGCAGAGACACAGCAGACGGAAGCAGCAAAGACAGAGGGGGAGACAGAAGCTGCAAAGGAAAGCAGTGGAGAGAATGTGACGATTACTTATATTTCTTCCACGATTCTGGAGTCTCCGGAGGGAGACTTTGAAAAGAAGTGTATTGAGGAGTTCAATGCGCTGGGCAACGGAATTACCGTGGAAGTAGAGGGCGTCAGCGCCAATGATCTTATGAAAAAGTACATAACGCTGGCAACATCGGATTCCATGCCGGACTTCTTCCTGGCGAACATGCTGGATACCGCTACGATTGTGGACATGGGGCTGGCTGCGGAAATCGCACCAATTTTTGGTCAGGACTACGTGGATGGATTTGAAAGTGTCAGCCTTGCAAGCGCAAGTGTAGACGGAGTGGCTTACGGAGCGCCATGGTTCAGCGGAGCATCTGGTATTGTTTACCGTAAAGATATCTTCGATGAAAAAGGGGTAGCGGTACCGAAATCATGGGATGAATTTGTAGAAGTATCCAAAGCCCTGACAGGAGACGGAGCCTACGGCAATACACTGGTCGGCGCAAACAATGGTTCCGGCGCAGGAAGATTCCAGTATGTGATCCGTAACTTTGGTGTGGATGAGTTTATTTTGGGAGACGATGGAAAGTGGACTACCGATATCGGTTCTCAGAAGTATATTGACGCACTGCGTGCCTACACCGATCTGGATGTGACTTACCATACCTGCCCTCCGGGAGTCATTGAGACCGATTATCCGACCGCAGTCAATCTGTTTTCATCAGGCAAAGCAGCCATGCTGATTACCGGCTCCAATGCAATTGGTGCGATAACCTCTCAGGTTCCGGAGTTAAAGGGCAAACTCGGTTCCTTCCCGGTACCGGCAGTGGAGCGTTCTGTCAGCACACCGGGCGGGTTTGGATATTTCATTACACCTGGAAAACATGAAAAAGAATCTGCTGAATTTATTAAGTTTATGCTTGAGAAGGAGAGAGCGCTTGAATTTTCTGTTATGACAGGCCGTCTTCCGACCCGTACAGAGACTCTTGACGATCCGAGCATCAACGATATGCCGGAGCTGGCCGGTTTCTTAGAGGCACGCCAGACCGTTTATGAAACACCGAACATTCCAGGCTACAGCGAGATCAACGATGTACATGGACAGGCATATCAGTCTGTATTCACCGGAGAATCGACCGTAGAGGAGGCAGCAGCCAAAGCGCAGAAGAGAGCGCAGGAGATCTGTGACGCCGCGAATGAAGGTTAAAGTACCAGCCAGGAAAGACCGGCTCTGCCCTCCGGCAGCCGGTCTTTCCTGTATGTTGAGGGGAGTGATTATTTGAAGCACGGAATGAATGGAACGATGAATCGGGTAAAAACGCGCGTTGCGGCCTATGGCTTTGTCACGCCTGCGGTGATTACGCTGGCTTTGCTGCTTCTTTATCCGTTCTGTTATGGAATCTATATCAGCTTTTTTAAGACGAATCTGGTCAACAAATGGAATTTTATCGGCCTGAAAAACTATGCAAAGGTTTTGACGGAGGCCGATTTCTATTCCAGCATGAAGATCACACTGATCTTTACGGTTGGCGTCGTGCTGGGACACTTTATTTTTGGATTTTTATTTGCGGTTATGCTGAACCGGGATATAAAGGGGCGCACCGTATTCCGGGCTATTTTACTGCTTCCATGGCTCTTTCCGGAAGTTGTAATCGCTAACCTGTGGCGGTGGATTTTCAATCCTACCATGGGATTTTTAAACAGTACGCTGGTATCCATGGGGATTTTGCAGGAACCGATGTCCTGGCTGGGATCTCCGAAGCTGGCACTTGCAGTACTAATCTTTATCTGTATCTGGAAAGGATACCCTCTCGTGATGATCCAGCTTCTGGCCGGACTTCAGACTGTGCCGGGTGACATCATTGAGGCGGCCAGAATCGATGGGGCCACCAACTGGAAGACCTTCTGGTATGTGACGGTTCCCAGCATGAAATCGACACTTTCCGTTACCCTGATTCTCGATGTCGTATGGTGGTTCAAGCATGTGACGATGATCTGGCTGCTGACCCAGGGCGGTCCCAACGGCGCCACCAATACCATCGGCGTCAATATCTATAAGCGGGCATTCGAATTTTTCGATTTCGGTCCGTCGTCCGCCCTGGCGGTTGTGGTGTTCCTGATCTGTATTGTTATCAGTATTATGCAGAGGAGGTTGTTAAAGGATGAATAGTCAAAAGAGAATAAATGCGCTTTGCTATATGGGATTGACTCTGGGAAGCTTAATCGTCCTTGTGCCGATTCTCTATATGGCCTCCACCTCATTCAAATCAATCAACGAGATTATGACCAGCTCCACCGTAACGATGTTCCCAAAGACATTTTCTTTGGAGGCATACAAAAACGTGATAACAGAGTATCCGTTTTTTACCTATTTAAAAAACAGTGTGGTTATCTCCACGGTGGCAACCGTGCTTGCGGTCCTTTTCTCCACGCTGGCCGGCTATGGATTCTCCCGTTTTCAGTTTAAAGGAAAAGGGATGATCATGATGTTCATTCTTGTGACACAGATGTTTCCGGCAGTTATGCTGTTTGTACCCTATTACAAGCTTCTTACAATCTATGGACTGGCCAATTCCAGAAGAGGAATCATTCTGGTTCACATCGCCAGTGTCATACCGTTCTGTTCCTGGATGATGTATGGATTCTTTAACAGCATTTCACGGGAACTGGACGAGGCGGCCAGAATCGATGGCTGCAGCCATTTGAAGATATTCTGGAAAATTATTGCTCCGCTGACGCTGCCTGGTCTGATCTCCACGACCATTTACGCATTTATCCAGAGCTGGAATGAATATATGTTTACCATGCTGTGTATTACATCGGATAAGATGAAGACGTTACCGGTGGCGATCGGACAGATGGCGAGTTACGATAAGATCATGTGGAACGACTTGATGGCCGCTTCCCTGCTCTCCAGTCTTCCCGTCGTGGTAATGTTTATTTTCCTGCAGCGCTACTTTATCAGCAGCATGACGCAGGGGGCTGTAAAAGGTTAATTAATGCTTGTACTATTTGGAAAAAGTGTGTACAATAAGAATAACTGTTCAGCTGTGCGGCAGATACACAGCTGTAAATAAAAGAAGAGGTGTTAGAACGTGCCAAACGAGGAACTTCACCGCGCGACGAAACGCGTGATTGATACGCTGGAGCAGCTGACGGCGGCGCCCGCCCAGGGAATGACGCTGACAGAGCTTGCTTCCGCATTAAAAGCTCCGAAAAGCAGCCTGTTCCCAATTGTACATACGCTCTGTGAGCTTCATATGCTGTCCCTGAATCCTGATACGGGCCGGTACTGTATCGGGTACAAGGCTTATGAGATTGGTAATGTATATTTAAGAAGAGGTGGTCTCACCACCGACATTCAGACGCAGATGCATACGATTGTGGAAGCCTGCGGCGAGACCTGCTACTTTGCCCAACTGGTAGAGGGAGACGTGTTCTACCTCTATAAGGTGGATTCCACCGAGCCGGTCCGTTCCGTGGTATCCCCGGGACAGCGGCTGCCCGCTTATGCGACGGGAATCGGGAAAGCGCTGCTGTCAGGAAAATCAAAGGACGAACTGAGGCGATTGTATCCGGACGGCTTAAAAGCGCTGACGCCGAATACGATAACCGACATAGACAGGCTTTCATACCAGCTGGATGAGATACAGAGAAACGGGCTTGCCTTTGAATGTGAGGAATCAACCCAGTACATTCGCTGTGTGGCTGTACCCATCCGGCGGGATGGCGGAGTCATTGCGGCTATGAGCATCGCCATGCCGGTATTCCGGTATGATCCGGAAAAGGAAGCGCTCACGATCCGGCTTTTAAGAGAAGCGCAGCTTCGTCTGGAAAAATTGCTGAAAAACGCAGATTTCAATGGGATTATGTAGCTGTGGAAGGCGGTAAGAGCAGTGGGGAAGGAAAGCCGCAGCAATGAGAGACATTTCCTGATAAAAAAGTAAAGCTGATTTCCGTGGATCCAAACGGTCCATGGAGATCAGCTTTTTTGTTTCCTTTTAGTTATAATCCAGCAGCAGTCTTTCGATACTCCCCATTCAGTATAACAGCCTCTGTCGAAAACGCTTTGTGAAAGGTCCGCGAATTTCCCTGACAGTCCTCATACGTCTCCGTATGATTCACGATGCGGAACAGTGTGGCATTCTGAACTGTACTTAAGCGGCACCAGTCGGTGAGTCCCAGCGCCGTCGCGGGACCTGTGGTGACACCGTAAAGAATGTCTTCCAGAGAAACACCGCAGCCGTATAGTTTGGAGAGCAGAACAGCCATGTTTCGTACCAGTTTTTTCACAGAGCTCTGGTGTAAATCGGTTCCCATCAGGAAGCGGGGCAGCGGGTGGCGGGCGGCTCTTTCAAATACATCGAAATCGAAGCTGCTGCTTCCGTGTCCCACATCAAGCCAGACGCCACGGTCGATCAGCCTCTGAAGTGCTTCTGACGGTGTACCGTCAGGGTTCCACACGTCGCCGCCACGGCCATTGAATACATGGGTTATGATGTCTCCCTTTTCAAAATACGGTTCCATATCCTTTAAATACGGGGGATTTCCTCCGATGTGAACCATCATCGGAACACCTCCCTTCCGGGCGGCAAGGCTGGCTAAGCGCAGCGGTTCGAGACCCTCGTGACGGATGGTCTCACTGCCCATACGCACCTTCACACCGGAAATCAGTCCGGGATGTTCGGCCACACATGCGGCACAGCGGTCAGCATTCAAATACTGCATGGCATTGTAATCGTGATGGAAGATCACGCCGATCGGGCTGATGCAGAGGAACAGCCTGATATTCGTTTCAATAGTCGGCGCCACATACTTTGTAAAGCCGTGAAGTGTGTACTCCCCCACGGTTCCGGCATCGACCAGAAGACAGGTTCCTGTCTTCCAGCCAACCACATCGGCTTCCGTACCGAAAATGCCGAAGCCGTCAAAGATGTGAGCGTGCATATCGATCCATCCGGGGCTTAAGAAAAGATCTGTTTCGGGCGGGCCGTCGTTTCTGTATTCGACATGCCAGTCTCCATCCCGGCCACAGAGCTCGCCGTTAAAGAAACGGTTTTTTTCGGCATCGTAGTACCGGACCAGCGTTTTTTTATTCATGGGAACGCCCCCTTTCCGGCAAGGTGAGGAAGCGGTTCAGTTTCTGAATCAGAATTGGGAGATCCGGTTCACGCAGATTGATGGCGTTGATGAAGATGCGGCACGGATCACCCGTGGGATCTTTGGGGTTAAAGGTTCCGATATCTATCCGTTCTGGTGCAGAATACAGGAAGTCATAGCACTCTTTTCCCGTAGTTCCATCGGTGAACTGAAGGTAGAGCATGGGAATCTGCTGGCCGAGACGTCCGGTTTCCTCTATGTAGCTGTGATACCCTGAAACGCCGGAAAGGGAGGCCTTTATGTGTTCCAGAACTGCCTTTAGTTCCTGGTACTTCGTTTCCTCATCCAGGTCCAGGAAATCCATGCAGGCCCTGTAAAATGCCGCATACTCCTCTTTGCCTACCTTATAGGGCCGGCCGATTCTTACATTAGGGCTGGCCATGGCCCGGCAGTGGTCGAGAATCTCATGGCGCCCCAGCACGATCCCTGTCGTCTGAGGACCGTTTATGAATTTTCCGCCGCTGAAAATGACGGCATCCGCCTTTAGGTCCACGGTATACCAGGACATCAGAGACTTCGGAGGAAGCTGAGCCGCCGCATCCACGATCACGGGCACACCGGCCGCGTGTGCTGTTTCAATCACATCCCTTAAGTCGGGAGTGGTCCATTCATAAACGGTTCCGGTGAAGAAAAAGACGGCGGCCGTCTTCGGGCTGATGGCCTCCTGAAGCGATTTCATACTGTCCGCTACAGGAATAAGCGATGCGCCGGAAAGCTCAGTTAAATGCCAGTAGGGAAGAATCGGACAGTTCTTCTGAGACGCAAATACGATGATTTCATTCTTCGGGCAGGCAGAGGCATCCGGCAGCTGGTACATCAGCTCTTCGTTTCCCCTGGTCATACAGGCGCTGGCAGTGAGAACGACGCAGGCTCCCGCCCCCGATGAGATAAACGCCGTCTCATTGCCTGTGCGCTCTGCAATTCGTTTGCAGATGGCATCAGATAATTCTCCGATGTCCACAAAGCTTTCTGCGGCTTCCTGCATGGTCTCCAGTGTGCGGCGGCTCATGCGGGAACCGCCGATTCGTGTGTAGGTATCGCTGGCATTGATGATTCTGTCCACATTCAGTTCGTCATAAATATTCATTTTTCCCCTGTCCCTTCTCTTTTGGTGCTTATTTCAATCCACATTCTGAGTCCAGAATACAAAAACCAGAATGACACAAGTTTGTTTTTGCGATTCATCTCCCACTTGTAGAGGCTGGGAGAATTCTCGTTGATTTTGTTAAACTTTTGGTGCTTAAATTGCACTCACCATTCTCGGTTCTGGCCAGATCCAGGTAGTTATACAGTGTATAGCGGGAAATCTTTAAGTAATCACAGACCCGGTCACTGGCTTTGGTAATCAGAAAAGCGCCCTTTGCGTCAAGATATCCTGTAAAACGGATTTTTTCCAGACGGTTCATCTCATCTGCCGGTTTCCCGATCAGTTCTCCGGCCTGCTCAATAAGAAAATCGAGTACATCACTGATGTTGCCTGCAAACGTCTCCTTGCATTCCTCCTCCGTTTTTTCTGTCTCCATGCCGGGAATGTAACGATTATACTGGTGCAGTATCCCTTCCAGGGCGACGGTCTGCGTGATATCCAGATTAATGCAGAGTGAGCCGATTACATTACCATCATCGTCATAGAGAAACATCGTGGAAGAGCGCAGAATCTTCCCATCCGGTGTGTGGACAACGTAGTTGTACCGGTCTCCGTCCTTAACTTCTCCGCGCAGTACCTCCAGCCCAAGGTTGCTTCCGCAGTCACCGATTTTGCGCCCGGTAATGTGGCCGTTACGGATATCGACGACCGTATGGGCGTAATCCCTGGTCAGATCGTGCAGAATCAGTTCACAGCGGTTGCCGAATTCATTCTCCAGCATGTTTAAAAGCCTCTGCCAGAATGGCCAGTTATCATAGATAGTTTTCATAAACCCCTCCGTTATTGATGGCTTGTCTTTTCTCATTTAATTTTATCACTGAGGTATGGGTTAGTCAAACAAAATGTTGAAAAGAATATGGAAAAAACGATATAATCAACAAAAAGTATGAACATAACCTGACAAAAAGTAGAAAAAATTAAAATGGATATATGGATGAGTATAAAATGAATTGATTTTTGAGCGGGATTTTTTGAAAAAGGAATTTCATGGTTCTGCGGCCATTGAATAATGAACGGAAGAGTGTTAGAATATGTATCATTGAAACAGGCTGAACATAAGGAACAGGCAAAACATAAGGAACAGGAGGCATCGTATATGGCGAAGATTGGAATTATCGGCATCGGCAATATGGGCAGTGCGATATTAAAGGGGCTGCTTCATGTATATGGTAAGGGAGACATCATTTTCACGGATGTGAACGAGGAGAAATGCGAAGAGATCACGGAGGAGACGGGAGTCACTCATGTGGGAAGCAACGCGGAATGTGCCAATCAGGCGAAGTACATCATTCTGGCGGTAAAACCCCAGTATTTCGATCCGGTGCTTAAAAATATCCGCAACGTGGTGACGGAAGCCAATGTGATTATTTCCATTGCGCCGGGAATCACCATCGGCCAGCTGAAGGAAAAGCTGGGAATAGAAAAACGGGTGGTGCGGGCGATGCCGAATACACCGGCGCTCCTGGGCGAAGGGATGACGGGCGTCTGCTACGATGCAAAGGCGTTTGATGATGAGGAAAAAGAGACCATCCGGGAGATATTTACCTCATTTGGTGAGATGTGTATCGTGGAGGAACGGCTGATGAGTGCGGTTGTCTGTGCCAGCGGAAGCTCTCCGGCCTATGTATACATGTTTATCGAGGCCTTGGCTGACAGTGCGGTAAAGTACGGACTCCCCCGGGACACCGCCTATAAGATGGCGGCCCAGACTGTTTTGGGAAGCGCGAAGATGGTGCTGGAAACAGGAGAACATCCAGGTGCGCTGAAAGACAAGGTCTGCTCGCCGGGCGGTACGACGATCGCGGCGGTAGCGGCGCTGGAGGAACATGGTTTCCGCAATGCGGTGATTAAGGCGGGAGACGCCTGTTATGAGAAATGTGAAAATATAAAATGACGCCACTTATCAGAATGACGAAATATATAATTAAGAAATAAAGTGTAAAGATGGAGGATATCAGATGGAACAGCCGCCGGTAAAGCGATTAAACAGAGAACTTAAGTATCAGGGAACAATTTTAAAGATCTACGAGGACACAGTGGAAGCCAATGGGCATGAGGCTCACTGGGATTTTATCCATCACAACGGCGCGGCCGCAGTGGTTCCCGTGACGAAGGAAGGAAAGCTTCTGATGGTCCGCCAGTACCGGAACGCACTGGACCGCTATACGCTGGAGATTCCGGCCGGCGCTCTGGATTTCCCGGAGGAGCCGAAGCTGGACTGTGCACACAGGGAGCTGGAAGAGGAGACCGGATTTAAGACAGACAAAGAAAAGATGGAGTATTTAATCAGCGTGAACACGACCGTGGCCTTCTGTGACGAGGCCATCGACATCTTTGTGGCGAGGGAACTGGAGCCGTCCAGACAGCATCTCGATGACGACGAGTGCATCGATGTGGAAGAATGGACAGTTGCTGATTTGGAGAAGCTTATTTTTGAAGGAAAAATTACGGACGGAAAGACGATCGCCGCCATCATGGCATACGCCAGAAAATACCATGTGGAATAACGGACGGATTAGCCGGTCGGCAGCAGGCGGATTAGCCGGTCGGCGGGACGAATCAGCCGCTCCCCGGCGAATCCGGTGCATAGAAATCCCCTTACAGGCATAGATTGTGACAAGACCTGTGAGGGGGTTTTTGTATATGGCCATACGACTTCGAAGCATGGGGCCGAGATTTCGGATACGGGGCGGAACGTTTACGCCCATCCATTTTCGGAAAAGCCCGGCTGCCCTGCCTGCCGTGGGATACGGAAGCGGCGGAAACCGTTTTATCCTGTTCTTTTTTGCCGGACTCCTGGCAGGGACAGCCGCGGCTAATTTCCTGCATGCTTCTTTAAGCGATCAGGCGGGATACTATTTAAATCTGCTGAGCCACCAGTCGAATCTGGGAAGGACGGAGCAGCTGGCGCTGTTTGGAGATATCTGCCGTCAGAGGATGATTGAAGTGCTGATCGCCTGGCTGATCGGCCTGACCGCCTACGCGGTGCCGTGCTTCTGCGTCCTGAGCGCCGGTTTCGGCCTGTCGGTGGGGGTGGTCTTATCCGTCATGACGGGACAGAAGGGAATTCTGGGACTGCCGTTTTTTCTTGCGAGTGTGATGCCGCAGGCATTTCTGTACGTTCCGGTCTGGTGTCTGCTGCTTATGTGGGGAATCAGGAGAAACGGAAGACTGAGAATTCCGGCGCTGCTTCTGGTGCTGGCCTTTGTGGCTGCCGGAAGCGCGTGCGAGGTGTGGCTGAATCCCTACTTCCTGAGCATGACTGGGTAAAAATGTCTGAAAGACCGCATGAAAAGGGCATTTCAGGCTAAATGAAGAAAAAAGTCAAAAAAATATTTAAAACTTTTTTTACAACATGTTGCGAGAAAAATCCCTGCGTTTCCAACATGTTGTACTTTTTATGTAAAGTAGTACGAAAATGCCCCCAAAGTGGGAAAAATGTGTTTGATTTTATCGAAATAACTCTATATAATGGATAGGAAGAGGCCGATTTTGGGGCTGTTTTGATACCGGCAGGTTAGGGGACGTAGAGATGGTTACGGAGATAAATGAGTTTGTAAAGTACTTAAGAGAGGTGAAGAAGACCTCTAAGAATACGGAGGTCTCTTATCAGAGAGACTTACTGCAGCTGGCTTCCTATCTGGAGGCGCAGGGAATTACGGATGTGGAAAAGGTTACAAAGACAAGCCTTAATTCCTATGTGCTGTATCTGGAGAAGGAGGGCAGGGCGACTACAACCATTTCCAGAACTCTGGCTTCCATGAAAGCGTTTTTTCACTATGAATTCGGAGAGGGACGGATTCGAAGAGATCCGGCGGAACTTATAAAGGCTCCGAAGATTGAGAAAAAAGCCCCGACCATACTGACAGTGGAGGAAGTGAACAGCTTACTGGAGCAGCCAAACGGCGATTCGCCGAAGGAGATCCGGGACAAGGCCATGCTGGAGCTTCTTTATGCTACGGGAATCCGTGTTTCGGAATTGATTAATTTAAAGGTGGAAGACATCAATCTGGCAGTCGGTTTTATCACATGCCGGGATGAACATAAAGAGCGCATGATTCCTTTCGGGAAGGTTGCGAAGCAGGCCATGCTGAATTACATGGAAAACGGACGCGTCAGCCTGTTAAAGGGCCAGGAGAGCGAGTGGCTGTTCACCAACTGCAGCGGCCGCCCCATGAGCCGCCAGGGTTTTTGGAAGATTATTAAATTTTATGGAGAAAAGGCCGGTATTCAGGCGGATATAACGCCTCATACGCTGCGTCACTCCTTCGCCGCCCATCTTCTTAAGAACGGAGCCGATATTCACGCGGTTCAGGCCATGATGGGCCATTCCGATATGGCGACGACCCAGATGTACATGAATTATGCCCAGGGAGAGGCGGTTCGCAGTGCATACGCGGGGGCACATCCGAGAAATTAACAGAGAATTTTATGAAAGAGCCAGGTTTTCAGTACCTGGCTCTTTTTTGATGCAGTAAACAGCAAAATTTCAGGAGTAACGATCATTTGGGGTAAAAATTTTACGATATATGCTTGAAATTGTTCTACCGATTCCAAAACGTTTTAAGGTATATTAGCAATTAGATCACAGGCCGTGTGTCCTGATGCAGAATTCGTATATTTGTAAAACAGATGGAGGAAAAGATGCAGGTAGATTTATTGGAAGTCATTGAGGAGTTCGTAGGGGGCTTTGGAGTAAATATGACAGTCATAAAAACACCTGATGACGAAATCGGGGATTTTGACCTGGGTATCAGGAAAACGTTTATGGAGGAAGGCGGGATCGGACAGACGGTAAGGCATCTGTACAGTTTCTGCCGGGAGGGGATCCTGTACTTCTTAAATGACTGTTTTGAAATGGAGTACTGCCTGTTCCGAATACCGAAGGAAGAAGGCCAGTATGGAGAAATGGTGTTAGTTGGGCCGTATCAGAAGGAATATGTGGATGAGTATCAGCTCAATATGCTTGTGCAGTCCCATAAAATCCCCATGGGGCTGATGAAGGAGCTGCAGGAATACTATAATGCGGTTCCGGTTATGCTGCTCTATGAGCCATGGCTGGCAGTCCTTACAGCTATGGCAGGGAAACTCTATGGTGGAGTGGAAATGGAAGTTGTCCGCAGAGAAAGCATTGATGAATACGGGGATATGAATTTTTTCACTAATCCTGCGGCTGAGCCTCTGGCGGCAAAGCTGATTGAAGAAAGATATAAAGCAGAAGAGGAGCTGCTGGCTGCCATAGCTCAGGGAAATATGGAAAAAGCTTTAAAGGTTCATGGGAGATTCCGTAATTTCCACATTGCCAAACGGTATAAAGATCCTGCAAGGAACTTCAGGAATCTTATGATTACGGCCAATACACTTTACCGGAAGGCGGCCCAGGCGGGATGCGTGCATCCGGTACATATCGATGAATTGTCCTGCAGGTTTGCGAAGAAGATAGAAACGCTGATGACGAAGACAGAGGCAGACCGGTTCAATCTGGAGATGATTCGCAAGTACTGTATGCTCGTGAGGAATTACTCTCTTCAGGGATATTCGCCTCTGGTTCAAAAGGTAGTCAACCATATTGATTTAAACCTGATGTCCGACTTATCACTCAGGAATCTGGCGGCAGAGTATTGTGTTAATCCCAGCTATCTGTCCTCACTGTTTAAGAAGGAGATGTCAGTAACCATTACGGCATACGTAAACCAGCAGAGGATGAAGCAGGCGATCCGTTATCTGAATACGTCCAATATGCAGATTCAGAATATTGCGGCAGATGTGGGAATCTCGGATGTGAATTATTTCAGCAAGCTGTTTAAAAAGGCTACAGGTAAAACTCCCAGCGAGTATCGGGAGCTGATTCTCGTCAGGACCCAATTGTAGGGAGCTCACAAAAAATATAATAATATTACAGATTTCTACAAAAACTCTCCTCATACATTTTTCTGAGCAGTGTTAAAATGTCGTTAGAAAAAGGAGGACGGCTGTCCTAACGGGACCATGCTTTTATTAAAATATCAGGAGGGTTTATACATATGGGAACAACAACGAATACAAGCGGCATGCACCGCGCGAAGTTGTGGCAGATCGGGGGATTTGCATTTAATAATACGGCTACGAACCTGTACATGTTTATGATGAACTTTATCGCTTATTACTTAACCGGCTATGTAGGCGTAGGTGTAGTCGTTGCATCAACGTTGATTACCACAATGCGTATTTGGGACGGTGTCACAGACCCGTTTATCGGATATCTGGTAGATAAGACGAATACAAAATTCGGCAAAAACCGTCCGTTTATGGTTATCGGGAATGTGATTCTTGCCGTGGCAAGCTTTATCCTGCTTCATGTTACCCATCTCTTTCCGCAGGGGGCGCGTTTTATTTTCTTTGTGCTGATTTACATGATTTATATCATTGGCTATACGTTCCAATGCGTAGTTACGAAATCCGCCCAGTCCTGTCTGACCAATGACCCAAGGCAGAGACCTCTGTTCTCGATATTTGACGGCGTTTATAATACGCTCGTATTTGCGGTGCTTCCGATCTTTATTTCCGGTTATTTAGTACCGAAACACGGCGGATTCAACGCCGCATTCTTCCACGAAATCTGGTGCTATGTGGCAGCTGTATCCGCGATTCTGACCTGTATTGCAGTTTACTGCATTTCCAGCAAGGACCGCCTGGAGTTCTTTGGTACAGGCAAAGCGGTCAAGGTAGGGTTTAAGGATTACTGGGAAGTGCTTAAGAATAACAGAGCTATCCAGATGCTGGTAGTAGCGGCATCTACGGATAAGCTGGCATCCTCTGTCCGAAGCAACTCTACCATAGGCGTTATCCTGTATGCAATCATCTGCGGCAACTATGCACTGTCCGGCGCTGTAGCCGGTTATACGTCCATTCCGAACATGCTGATCCTGTTCTTCGGCGTAGGCTGGATCGCAACCCGTTTAGGACAGAGAAAGGCCATGCTGTTCGGAACCTGGGGAGGTCTCATTTTTACAATCTTAAATATTGTACTGTTTGTGGTCGGAGATCCGGCGCAGATGTCATTTCCGGGTATTGCAGGCTTCACCGGCTGGAATTTCTTCACCGTCGCATTCCTGGTGTTGTATATTCTGGGACAGGGGTGTATGGGAGTATCCGGCAACATCGTTATTCCCATGACTGCTGACTGTGCCGACTATGAAGTTTACCGTTCCGGCAAATACGTTCCAGGCCTGATGGGAACCCTGTTCAGTTTTGTAGATAAGCTGATTTCCTCTCTGGCGGCGAGTATCGTAGGCGTTATGTGCGCCATGATCGGTTTTAAAGAGACTTTGCCTACTGTAGATACTCCCTATAGTCCTCAACTGAAAGTCATCGGCCTGACCTGTTTCTTTGGATTGATTTTATTTGGCCTGTTCTGTAACCTGGTTGCCATGAAGTTCTATCCTCTGACAAAGGAAAAGATGGAAGAAATTCAGGAAAGGATCGCAGAAATCAAAGCGCAGGCGCAGCATGCTTAAAACAGGAGGATGCTTCATATGGAGAAAATTATGATTTCCGGATTTTCCGATGAGATCAGTTCTGATTTCGATGAACAGCTGAAGGTGGTTACGGGACTTGGTATGGAGTACATTTCCCTTCGTACTGCCGATGGTAAGAGTATAGCCGATTATACGGCAAAAGAAGTGACGGAGAAGCTGCTGCCGAAGCTTAAGGACGCAGGAGTCCGGGTATCTTCCTTAGGCTCTCCCATCGGTAAAGTTGAAATCGGTGATGAGGAAGGGTTCGCAAAGCAGCTGGTTCAGCTGGAGGAGCTATGCAGGATCGCAAAGGTACTGGACTGTCGTTACATTCGCATTTTCAGTTTCTATATTCCGGAGGGACGGAATCCGGAGGACTACCGGGAAGCAGTGATCGAAAAGCTGATAAAGTTTGACGCTGTAGCCGGAACGTACGGCGTTGTACTGATCCATGAAAATGAAAAGGGGATCTATGGAGATGGGAAGGAGCGCTGCAGGGTGATCCTGGATGCGTTGGGAAGTGATCATTTTAAGGCAGTCTTTGATTTTGCCAACTTTGTGCAGTGTGGAGAGGACCCTGCGGAGTGCTGGAAGCTTCTCCATGACCAGGTTGTTTATATCCACATTAAGGATGCCGTGGTATCAGATAAAGAAAATGTGCTCTGCGGGACCGGCGAAGGAAAAATTAAAGAGATTCTGGAGAGAGCTGTCAGAGAAGAAGGGTATGAGGGCTTCCTGACACTGGAACCCCATCTGGTAGTATTTGATGCGCTGAAATCCCTGGAGCTCGCGGATGCGGACAGTATTATCCGGGAAAACAAGGCCACGGACGGTGCGGAAGGCTACGCGATGCAGTATCACGCTCTGAAAGAGATATTAAACGCTATAGAGTGTTAGGTGGAAAGGAGAGTTATTATGGATAAAGTAAGATTTGGATTAGTTGGAATCGGGGCGCAGGGAGGCGCGTACGCTGGATTTTTAACGGGCAGGGGCGGCTTCCCGGGGATGCCCGCACCGGAGTGTCCGCCTCACTGTGCCCTCGGTGCATTGTGCGATACGGACCCTGCGAAGGAGGCCATGTGTAAAGAAAAGTATCCCGAGACACCGTTTTTTAGAGACTGGAAGGATCTGGTGGATTCCGGTACGGTTGACGCGGTAGTTACGACGGTTCCCCACTATCTCCACACAGAGATTGCGATTTACTGTCTGGAAAGGGGGAGGATTGTCCTGGTTGAGAAGCCGGCGGGGGTATACGCAAAGTCTGTGCGTGAGATGAACGAATGCGCGGCGGCGCATCCGGAGACGGCTTTCGGTATTATGTTTAATCAGCGTACGAACAGGCTGTATCAGCAGGTTAAGAATATCATCGAGTCCGGAGAACTGGGACAGATCCGCCGTTCTAACTGGATTATCAATTCCTGGTGGCGTCCGGACAGCTATTACCGTCAGAGCGGCTGGCGCGCGACCTGGGGAGGAGAGGGCGGAGGTGTCCTGGTCAATCAGGCGCCTCATCAGCTGGATCTGTGGCAGTGGATATGCGGAATCCCCAATAAGGTTTACGCAAAATGCATCTATGGCGATCACAGGGATATTATTGTGGAGAACGACGTTACCATTGTTACGGAATATCCTGGCGGAGCGACCGGGAGCTTTGTAACCTGTACCCATGATCCCATCGGTACAGACCGTCTGGAGATCGACCTGGACGGCGGAAAGATTGTCGTGGAAGACAGCAGAACAGCGACAGTTTACCGGCTGAAGAAAAAGGAAGACGAGTTAAACCGCACGATGTCCATGATGGAGCTGGTGAAATTGACACAGGGCAACTCTGCCGGAGCAGATGGCCTGTACACGGTGGAAACCTTTGAGAATACAGATGGATGGGGCGTGCAGCATATGACCGTAATGGAGGATTTCGCATGCCATATACTGGAGGGAACCCCTCTTTTGGCACCGGGGGCCGACGGCATCAACGGTGTAAACCTGGCGAATGCGACCCTGCTTTCCAGCTGGCTGGGAAAGGAAGTGGATCTGCCGGTCGACGAGGAGCTGTATCTGGAAGAACTAAACAGGAAGATTGCCGCCGAAGGCAAATTTCCAACCCGCTAGTACTGCATTGCACGAATTCCACAGTACCAGCATTAGCGTAAATGCGCCGGTTCTGCACCGGCGCATATCCGCAGAACCTGGAGGAAGAAAGATGAAGAAGGCCGCAGTTATTGGACTGGGAGATATATCCAAAATACATATACCGATCATAGAGTCAAGTCCGGATATGGTTCTGTGCGCGGTTTGCGACAGCAATCCGGAGACGAAGGAAGCAGCGCCGTCCGGCACAGCCTTTTATACGGATTACCATGAGCTGGTGGAGAAAGAAAGACCGGACTGTGTTCATGTGTGTCTGCCCCATTACCTGCATTATCCGGTGACGAAAGAGCTGGTGGAGATGGGATGCAGCGTCTTCTGTGAAAAGCCGGTGGCCTTAAATACGGAGGAAGCCGAACTGTTTGTCCGGCTGGAAGAAGCGCATCCGGAGGTTCGTATCACCATCTGCCTGCAGAACCGTCTCAACGAAAGCGTGGAGCTGTTAAAGAAGCTCATAGAATGTGGTGAATATGGGCAGGTGGTGGGGACGAGAGGCATCGTGCCCTGGTACCGTCCGGCCGAGTATTACCGCGTAAAGCCCTGGAGAGGAAGCTGGATTACGGCAGGGGGAGGTTGTATGATCAATCAGTCGGTGCATACTCTGGACCTTCTGTACTATTTAGGCGGAAATGTGAAAGGACTGAAAGCCTCTGTAAGCCAGATCATGGATTATGGCATCGAGGTAGAGGATACGGTGACCGCAAGGCTGGATTATGCAAATGGTGCGAGAGGTCTGTTCTTTGCCACGAATGCCAGCTACAAGAACGAGGCGGTGCAGATTGCGGTCCAGCTGGAACGCGCTGAGTTCCGTATAGAGGAAAATATCCTGTATCAAATCCTGCCGGATGGAGAAAAAAAGTATCTGACTGAGGACAGGAAATTTCCAGGGACCCGTTTCTATTACGGCGCCAGTCACGAAAAACTGATTCGCAGGTTTTATCAGGTACTGGAAGAGGATAAAGGGGACTATATCCGAGTAAAGGACGCGGAAATGAGCATACGCCTGATAGACGCCATTTTAGAGTCTGGCAGGAGCGGCGCTTACGTAACCATATCGTGATTTCAGAGAGGAGATATCGTATGAATAAGGGACTGATCGGAATTCAGATGAGTACCATCAAAGATAAAATTGCAGAACTTGGGGCCTATGGGACACTAAAGGCCTGCGCAGAGCTGGGATATCACTGCGTGGAGGTGTCTCAGATCCCTATGACAGAGGAGAATGTTGCAGGCATGAAGAAGGCCTGTGAGGAATTCGGAATTAAAATCGCAGCTTTAAGCGCAGCCATGGAGCCGATGATGCCGGGTATGCCAGGGGAATACCTGACTACAGATTTCGATAAGATTGTGGCGGACTGCAGGACGTTAAACTGTGATATGCTGCGTATCGGCATGCTTCCAATGACCTGCATGGGGAGCCGTGAGAAGGCTCTGGATTTTGTGAAACGTGCAGATGAGATCGCCGGCAGATTAAAAGAGCAGGGAATTGATTTATATTATCACAACCATCATGTGGAGTTCGTAAAGTATGACGGTGAATATCTGCTGGACATTATCAGGAATCATACCAGATATATGGGATTTGAGCTGGATATCCACTGGATCCACCGCGGTGGAGAGAATCCGGTGGAATTCATAAAGAAGTATGATGGAAGAATCCGGCTGCTCCATTTAAAGGATTACCGCATCGGACAGATTCAGATGCCGGAGGGACCGTTTGATCCGAAGGCCTTCATGGCTGCATTTTCTGACATCGTGGAATTTGCGGAGATAGGAGAGGGGAATCTTCCGGTTAAGGAATGTATAGAAGCCGGTTTTGCCGGAGGCAGCGAATATTTTCTTATTGAACAGGATACCACGTACGGGAGAGACCCGTTTGAAAGCCTGAGGATCAGCAAAGAGAACCTGGAGAAGATGGGATATGCGGACTGGTTTTTCATGGATTAGAGGGTTAGATACCTGCCGGGAGTGCGGCTCCCGGCGGCAGGAGGTAAAACGATGGGGAAAAGAAGGATGCAGGACCATCCGGATTACATTGATCCCAACCGGATGATCGCTCTGGAAGAGGAGATGGCTGCGCTGAAAAAAGAGTACGGAATCGTGGATAAACCGAAGTGGTGGATGCGTCTTGGCGATTTCATCGCAAACCATGCCGGGACCAGACAGCCGGTACCGGTATACAGAAAGAAATATATCCTGTTAGCCCTGTGCCTGGGCTGGGCCGGCGGTCATCGGTTTTATACGAAGCAGTATGCCCTGGGTTTTATTTACCTGCTGTTTTGCTGGACCGGAATTCCGTTTGCAATGACATTGATTGATTTGATGATTGCACTGCCCAGGCAGGCTGACGAGCAGGGCAGGCTGTTTCTGTAATGGCGCTGCAGCTTCTGCGTCCCGGCTGGCTGGAAGCTTTGGTACATTTTTTTTGCCGTACAGGAATAAGAAATGTAAAAAGAAAAGCAAAAAAATAGACTGATTTCTTCGTGGGCCTGTGCTATAATGAAAGGGCCGCGAAGAGCAAGGAAGATTCGGAACGCTGCCGGAAACCGCTCATGGTTTCCGGTTGTTTTTTATTTCATACGAGGAAAGCTTGTCCTATGAAATGATGCATGAAAAAAGTAAAACTACAAAATATAAAGAAGAGGTAAAAAGCATGAAAAAACTAGAAGATTACGTAACAAGTATCCCGGATTTTCCGGAGCCGGGCATCATTTTCCGGGATGTCACCACCATTCTGCAGGACGCGGACGGACTGGCACTGGCGGTTGACGGCGTGCGGGAGATGTTAAAGGATGTGGATTACGATGTCGTAGTCGGCCCGGAATCGAGAGGGTTTATCTTCGGCGTTCCGGTTGCCTACGCGGAGCACAAAGGCTTCGTTCCGGTGAGAAAGCAGGGAAAGCTTCCGAGGGAGGTTATCTCCGCCGATTATGAGCTGGAATACGGCAAAGCCACCATCGAGATGCACAGAGATTCCATAAAGCCAGGCCAGAAGGTCGTGATCATCGATGATTTAATCGCCACGGGCGGCACGATCGAGGCCATTATCGGACTGATAAAGGAGATGGGCGGAGAGGTTGTAAAGATCTGCTTTATCATGGAGTTAAAGGGCTTGAATGGAAGAGAAAAATTAGAGGGATATGATGTGGAATCCCTGATTGCCTACGAGGGTAACTAATTGAGGAAAATGAATCACAGAGGTGTAGAGAATGGATAAAATCCTGTACCATGGAACATTTTTGACAATGGATGAGTCCCGGACTGAACCGGAGGCGGTTCTGATCCGGGACGGAATGATCGGCGGAACCGGCACGCTGGAGGAGATGAAGGCGCTGGCTCCGGACGGCGCGCTTTGGGACATGGAAGGCCATACGGTGCTTCCCGGCTTTATCGATGGCCACTCCCACTTAAGCGCGGTGGCGTACCAGCTGTTAATCGCCAACCTAAAGCCGTCGCCGCTGGGAACCTGCGACAGCGTGGAGGACGTGGTGCAGGTGCTGAAGACATTTTTGGAGACGCATTCACTAAAACCGGGCCAGTGGCTGCTGGGCATGGGATACGACAACAGCGTCTTCCCGGAGGGCGTTCATCCCACGAAGGAAGACTTAGACCGTGTGAGCACGGAGATTCCCGTCGCGGCGACTCACGTCTCCGGCCATCTGTGTGTGGTGAACACGAAAGGGCTGGAGCTTTTAGGGTACACGGGAGATCATTTCACAGTTCCCGAGGGCGGAGTCGTGGAACCCACAGGGCTTTTGAAGGAACAGGCATTTCTCGGGAAAAACGGAGTGATGCAGGGGCCGGCTCCCGAAGATGTAGTGAAGGCGGTGGGAGATGCCTCAGAGCTGTACGCATCCTATGGCCTGACTACGGTTCACGACGGCAAGGTTACGGAAGGGCAGTATCAGCTCTTAAAGGGAGCCGCGTCCATGGGACTTTTAAAGAACGATGTGGTCATGTATCTGATACCGGAGCTGGCCGGTCAGTTTCTGACGGAGCAGGGACCGGAAGCGCTTGCGGCGAAAGGCTATGAAAACCATCTGCGCCCCGCGGGAGTGAAGCTGTTTCTGGATGGCTCGCCTCAGGGGAAGACGGCCTGGCTGTCAGAGCCGTACTACGTGGTTCCGGACGGTGAAAAGCCGGATTACCGGGGATTTCCGGTGCAGAGGGAAGCCTATGTGATGGATATCATGCGTACCTGCGTGAAAAACCGCTGGCAGATCAATGTACACGCCAACGGAGATGAAGCGATCGAGCAGATGATCCGCTGCTATCAGTCGGTACTTGAAGAGACGGGAAGTGAGAAGAATCTGCGCCCTGTGGTCATTCACTGCCAGACCGTGCGGGAAGATCAGCTGGATCGGATGAAAGCGATCGGCATGATTGCCAGCTTTTTCCTCGACCATGTGTATTACTGGGGCGACTACCACTATGAGTCCGTGCTGGGCCCGGAGAGGGCGGCCCGTATCAGCCCGGCCCGTTCGGCCCTGGAGCGCGGAGTCTCCTTTACGCTTCATCAGGACAGTCCGGTGGCTCCGCCCGACGTGATGGGGGCGGTACACAACGCCGTGAACCGGAAGACGGCAAAGGGCCGTGTGCTGGGACCGGAGCAGACGATCACCGTAATGGAAGCGCTTAAGGCCGTGACGGTGAACGGGGCGTACCAGATTTTTGAAGAGGACAGGAAGGGAAGCATAGCGGCGGGGAAGGATGCAGACCTGGTTGTACTGGAAAGAAATCCCCTTACAGTTCCTAAAGATGAACTTAGAGAAATAAGAGTACTTGAAACGATAAAATCCGGAGATACAATTTTCAGACTATAAGGTAACGGCGATCCTTATGGAGGCCGGCCGCAGTATCAGACTGCCAAAAGGCAGACCGTGCGGCCGGTCGTTTTTATGTAATAGAACTCATCAAAAAGCACGCAAAATAAGGGATGCAACCGCAAGTAGCATGAAAAAAATGGAATGCTACGTCAGGTTGGTGGAAGTGGCGGCCATGCAACTGTAGAATAAGACTATAAAATATATCCTACAGGAGGGAAAATATATGAGTTTTTCTGATAATTTACAAGTGTTGAGAAAAAGGAACAATCTGACTCAGGAACAGCTGGCGGAGCAGCTGGAGGTATCGAGGCAGGCGGTTTCCAAATGGGAATCGGGTCAGTCTTATCCGGAGATGGAAAAACTGTTAATCATCTGCGATATGTTTCACTGTGACATGGATTCCCTGGTCAAGGGAGATATGACACTGGAGGACCAGGCGGATGCTGCGGGATACGACCGTTTCATGAACAGCTTCTCCCATCGCATAACAGCCTGCGTTACATTAATTCTGGCCGCGGTTACGCTGATGGCTTTCCTGGATGGGATCGTTCATGAGGATATTCTGGCGATTTTTTTGATCGCGGTCGTGGGCGTGTCAGTGGCCGTTATGATTGTGACCGGTATCAGCATGGAAGCGTTTGAAAAGAAATATCCTCATATTCAGGATTTTTATTCGGAAGAAGAGCGTTCCGTCTTCACCAGAAGACTCGGCATTGCCATCGCTTTTGCAGTCTGTTTGATCCTGTTTGGAATCTGTGTGAATATCGCGCTGGATTCCATAAACATTCCTTTAAAAGAACAGTTTTCCGGCGGCTTTTTCCTGCTCTGTGTCACCATTGCGGTTGGTATGTTTGTGTACTTCGGAATTCAGAAGGAAAAGTATGAGGTGGAGGAATACAATAAGCGCCACGATGGGAGCAGAGAGAAAGGGGAGACGATCGTGGGAAAGGCGTGCGGTGTCATTATGCTTCTGGCTACGGCTCTCTTCCTCTATCTGGGGCTGGCATGGGATATGTTTCGGATTGCCTGGATCGTCTACCCCATCAGCGGAATTCTCTGTGCCGTTGTAGCGGTGATCTGGGGGGATAAGAAGTGAGGGGATTAAACGGCCCCAAGCCCTGTTTCAAATCGTTTAAAAATAAACGAAAAAGATAATAAAATATCAAAATTTATTTTTTTCAATACATGAAGTCCGGATATTGATTACTGGTTTCCTTTGTGCTATGATGTGGACAAAAATAATTGTATACAAAATACAGCAGTGTTCCAAACAGTGAAAGGAAGGGATTGTCATGGCTGTTCATGTAATTGATGAAGCAAACAGATGTTTAAACTGCAAGAAGCCGATGTGTCAGCAGGGGTGCCCGATACACACACCGATTCCCAAAATGATCGAGGCGTTTAAGGAAGGCGATTTAAACCGGGCGGGAGATATGATATTCGCCAATAATCCCATGTCCTTAGTCTGCTCTCTGGTATGTAATCATGAGAATCAGTGTGAGGGCCACTGCATACTCGGCAGAAAAGGACAGCCGGTCCATATCAGCAGCATTGAAAATTACATTTCCGATACTATTTTTGATAAGATGAAGATTGAGTGTCAGCCGAAAAATGGAAAAAAGGTTGCGGTTATCGGCGCGGGCCCGGCCGGAATTACCATTGCTATCCTGCTGACAAAGAAGGGCTACAGCGTCACCATCTTCGATTCGAAGGATAAGATCGGAGGCGTCCTTCAGTATGGAATCCCCGCGTTCCGTCTGCCGAAGACGATCCTGGACCGCTATAAGAAGAAGCTGCTGGAAATCGGTGTGAAGATCAGGCCCAACACGGCCATCGGCACGGCGCTGGAGATTAAAGATCTGTTCCGGGACGGATACGAGAGCATCTTTATCGGAACCGGAGTCTGGAGGCCGAAGACCCTGGGCGTCAAGGGGGAATCCCTTGGAAATGTGCACTATGCCATCGACTATCTGGCGAACCCGGACGCCTACGATCTGGGAGAACGGGTGGCCATTATCGGCATGGGGAATTCGGCCATGGATGTGGCCCGTACCGTGATCCGTCACGGCGCCCGTGAGGTGACCTTATATGCGAGAGGCCTTGCCAGCAATGCCAGTGAACATGAGACCGCCTACGCCAGACTGGATGGCGCGGCCTTCGAATTTGGGAAACAGATTGCAGAGATCACAGATGACGGACCGGTGTTTGAAAATATACTCTACGACGAGGAGGGCAATCAGACCGGTGTCGATGAGAAGATGGAACAGATTTACGCTGATTCCACGATCATTTCCATCAGCCAGGGTCCGAAAAGCAAGCTCGTCAATACGACGGAAGGGCTGAAGGCTTCGCCCAACGGCCTGTTGATGACCGATGAGAATGGCCAGACAACGATCCCGGGAATCTTTGCCTCCGGCGATGTGGTGCTGGGCGCGAGAACTGTGGTGGAGGCGGCCGCCTATTCCAAAGTGGTGGCGGAAGCCATGGATGAGTATATGAGATGAATATAAGAAATGGATATAAGAACTGGATATATGAAATGCACATATGAAATCAAACCGTCAGGCGTCATAAGAAAATAAGTGAAAATGGCTGCGTCAGAAAGCACAGAATATCTCATCGTACTTTCCGGCGCAGCCATTTTTATATCTACGAGCAGAGAGAAATTACTCCACGGTAATGCCCTGCGTTGACGGCGATCCGTTCCACTGGTTTCCGTCAGACCGGTAATACTGCCTCGTAACAGAACCGTCGGTTTTAGTGTAGTCTATGACAAAGACCTGTCCGGTTTCGATCCGCATGGGGTAATTGCCATAGGGAAGCTGCTCTCCGGTTAAAGCACAGCCCTTAAAATCATCGTATGCATTGTCCAGGCGCCAGAATTCACGGGATAAATAATCCTTAAAGCCTGTTAAATCCTGTTTCCCGAAGTAGGAAGCCTCGTACTCTTTTCCGTTGACAGTGAGTTTGCCGGTTCGGACGGGAGTGTCGTCTTTCACAGCCAGAATCAGGTTCTCCGAATGAATGACATCACCGTAATGCTCCTTCAGCTGGTTTGCCATGCATGGAATGGTACCGGTGTTGTCCAGGGACTCGGGATTGGTGTGGGCGCCTCCGTAGATGCCCATAATGTCTATGTTATTTAACTTATCGTATTCCTGGATAAAGTTTTCTACCATCATGTTTTCACGGTAGACATCGTCAGAATGGTCGTAATAGTATTTTCCCTGTTCGATAACCTTCTGTGTAAACTGGTACTGCTCGGAGTTTTCCTGCCCGTTTTCTTTCAAATAAGCCAGATATCGTTCTCCGGTCGAGAGGTACTGGTGTCCCACATCGGTTCCGTGGAAAATGGTCTCGGGGCACTTTTCCTTAATTGCCTTATAAAATGGCCTGATGTAGGGATTGTGGGCAGCGGAGCCGTCCCAGTCATCGTAGATGGCATCGAGGATCTCGTCACTGTCCGACTTCATCCACAGGTTTAAATATTCTGCGGTATAGTATGGAAGCTCCACAAATAAATGTCTCATATTCTGGTTGTGGTAATAATCGTTCCATATTTCAACCTCTTTATTCAGGATTTTTTCCACGGCATGTTCCTCACCGAACAAGTAGATCTGGCCGGCAGACGGGGCTGTGGAATCGACAGCGGCGGTCTGCTGTCCGGCTGTATCGGAGGCCGGGGACTGCTGCGTGGATGTCTGGGAGGAGGAATCCGCCTCCCCTGCCAGGCTTTTTGAGCAGGCGGTCAGGCCCAGGGCCAGAGTCAGGGCAAGGAAGGTGAGAACGCCTGCTTTTTTTATTATTCTGGTGAAGTGCATGATTCGGCGCCCCCGTATCCGTTGAACCATACCCGTTCCTCAAACGGCTTCTTTTTGGCATCAGGACCGGGTTGTGCGGGATAACCCACCGGCATGTAGATATAGACGGTCTGATCCTCCGGAACACCCAGTAATCTGCCCATCTTTTCTGCCCTTTCTCCGCGGATCTGACCTTCAATCCACACCGTTCCAAGGCCCTTGTCAGCGGCAGCCAGATAGATGTTTTCAGCGGCTGCACAGTAATCGTGGACGTGGTAGGAAACTCCGCTGGGGGACATAGTGAAGCTGCCGAGCAGAAGGATGGCGGCGGTGGCTCCCTTTGCCCATTCGTGGCTGTAGATATCGGCAAGTTTGGCCAGAAGCTCCGGATCATCCACGCCGATCAGCCTGGTGGTCTGCAGGTTGCAGCCGGAGGGGGCTAAGTAACCTGCCTCCAGAAGTTCTGTCAAATCTTCCCGTGAAACGGGGGCGTCTGTAAAGGGGCCACGAAAGCTTTTGCGATTGCGGATTGCGTTCATAGTATCCATGATTGTTATTCTCCTTTCTTGTGTTTGTGCGGCTGATTGTCGCGGTGAATCGTGCGCATAGCGTGTGAGTGATCGTTCGGGGCGGAAGACCAGTCGCTTTCGGTAGCATCCGCGCGGTACGTTCTTCTCTCTCCATTTGATTTATGCAGATACATCTGTTCGTCCGGATAGTAGCAGGTATCCTCAGGATCTACGGTTCCGATATCGAGAATGCACAAATCTTCACTGCCGGAATTGTAGAAGGAATGAGCGATATTTTTGCCTGCGGGTTTGGCGAGAAAATCATCTGGTCCGACCGGATAGTTCTCATCATTGAGACGAAGTGTTCCGGTTCCTGACATAATATAGAAGAACTCTTCCTGGCAGGAATGGCTGTGGTACGATGTGCTGAAAGTACCTGGAGGTACAATGTCTAAATGAATATAAATTCGTTCACTTCCCACGGATTTTCCCAGTTCTTTCGTGATAAGACCTGCTGCATCTTTCCAGATGAAAGACGGGTCTAAGGAATGGGAATTACCTGTATTGCTGTTTTCTTTTTTGTTTTTCATGAAGCTCCTTTTTTATGTAAGATAGATCTGCCGCGGAGGTCCGTATCCTGATTCTAATCATAATGCTTTTTTCAAAAAAATACAACTGGAAACGCTCTTTCGCGAATTTTATGATTATGTTATACTGAATCTATCATTTTGCAGAAACGAGGGATTGATTATGAGACGACCGGAAACGGATTTACACCTGCATCTCGATGGATCGCTGTCTATTGATGCAGTAAAAACACTGGCAGATAGAATTGAATATGATTTTGAAGGGAAGGATGTAAAGAAACTGCTGTCTGTAGGCGAAAACTGTGAAAGCCTGCCGGATTATTTAAAATGCTTTGATTTGCCAGGCATTCTGCTTCAGACGGAGGAGGCGCTGGAATATGCGGCCTGTGATCTGGTGAAAAGGTTGGCCGGGCAGGGGCTGGTTTACGCAGAGATTCGATTTGCACCGCAGCTTCATAAACAGAAGGGACTTACGCAGGGACAGGCGGTGGAGGCTGTTGTGAAAGGCGTGAGAGCAGGATGTCTGGAGACCGGAATTTACGCAGGTGTGCTGCTTTGCGCCATGGTAAACGGCAGCGATGCAGAGAATGCGGAGACCATGGAACTGGCGAAGGCGTTTTGCGGAGAAAAGACCGTGAACGGTGTGGTCGGAGCCGATATCGCCGGGCCGGAGGGATTCGTTCCGATGGAGCATTTTGAAGGAATGTTTAAGCGGGTGTATCAGGCCGGGGTACCGTTTACGATTCACGCCGGGGAATGCGGAGATTATGAGAATGTGGCGAGAGCCGTGGCGTTTGGCGCGAAGAGAATTGGGCACGGCTGTGCGGCCATTCAGTCGGAAGACTGCATGAGGCTGCTGGAACGGGAGAAGATCACCCTGGAGATGTGCGTGGTGAGCAATCTGCAGACAAAGGCTGTGGCCGGAATCAAGGAGCATCCGCTGAAGAAGTTTTTCGACAGGGGCATAAGAGTCACATATAATACCGATAATATGACGGTATCCGACACTTCCCTGGAGCGGGAGGCAGAATTGATTATGAGTGAATTGGGATTCCGGGAAGAGGAACTTAAGAAGATGAATGAGTATGCGATTGATGGGGCGTTTGTGGGAGAAGAGGTGAAAGGCAGGCTGCGAAAGCTGGTTTTAGGTGAGTAGGGAAGATGAGATTCGATAAGCTGGCTTACCGAATCTCATCTTCCGTTTTTGCTACAGTTCACTCCCCACCAGGGATACCGCCGAACCGGACTGCGGTGTCCCTGGTGGGGAGTGAACTGCAACCTGTTTTCGGCTGCTGGCACATGGGGATAAAAAACCATTTGCATTTTTCGTCAAAAAATTTTATAATGAATGTTAACTATGTTTATAATAACCGATAAGTTGCGAAAAGGTGACAGTATATGGCAGATGAATCAACCATGGAAAAACTGAATAAGACTCCATTGGGAGTTGGAAGGGTTGACGGTGCGGTGGAGATCAAGTCGCCTAATGATGAGGAACTGGAGGCTCCGGCTGATTTTACCAGTCCGGAGGTGCTGTATCAGGAATTGATCGCCAGTATCCGCAGATACCATCCTTCCGATGATATCAGCATGATCGAAAAGGCTTACCATGTTGCTGATGATTTTCATAAGGAGCAGAAGAGGAAGTCGGGTGAACCGTATATCATTCACCCTCTTTGTGTTGCCATTATTCTGGCCGATTTAGAGATGGATAAGGAGACGATCGCGGCAGGAATCCTTCACGATGTTGTGGAGGATACTGTTATGACGCTCGATGAACTGGGAAAAGAGTTTGGGGAAGAGGTGGCGCTTCTTGTCGACGGCGTTACGAAACTGACTCAGCTGTCCTGGTCCATGGATAAGATGGAGCTGCAGGCCGAGAATCTGAGGAAGATGTTTCTGGCCATGGCGAAGGATATCCGTGTCATCATCATCAAGCTGGCGGACCGGCTTCATAACATGAGAACGCTCCAGTACATGAAACCGGAGAAACAAAAGGAAAAAGCCCGCGAGACCATGGAGATCTATGCCCCCATTGCTCACCGGCTCGGTATTTCCAAAATTAAGATAGAACTGGACGATCTGTCCTTAAAATATTTGCAGCCTGATGTGTATTACGATCTGGCTGAGAAGATTTCCTTAAAGAAAGACGCCAGAGAGTCGTTTGTAAAGAGTATCGTGGATGAAGTGCAGGAACACTTAAACGAGGCGGTCATCGTAGCCAAGGTGGACGGAAGAGTGAAGCATTTCTTCAGTATCTACAAGAAGATGGTAAACCAGAACAAGACTCTCGACCAGATTTACGACCTGTTTGCGGTGAGAATCATCGTGGACAGCGTCAAGGACTGCTATGCGGCGCTGGGCGTCATCCATGAACTGTATAAGCCGATTCCTGGCAGGTTCAAGGACTATATCGCCATGCCGAAGCCCAATATGTACCAGTCACTTCATACAACACTGATCGGGAGCAACGGTCAGCCGTTTGAGATTCAGATCCGTACGTATGAGATGCACCGGACCGCGGAATATGGTATCGCTGCCCACTGGAAGTATAAGGAGAGCGGAAGCGGACAGGTGGCGGCAGGCAAGGAAGAGGAGAAGTTAAGCTGGCTGCGCCAGATCCTGGAATGGCAGAAAGACATGTCAGACAACAAGGAATTCCTGAATATGGTCAAGGGCGACCTGGACCTGTTTTCCGACAGTGTCTACTGTTTCACCCCATCCGGCGATGTCAAGAATCTTCCAAGCGGCTCCACACCCATTGACTTTGCGTATTCCATCCACAGTGCGGTTGGCAACAAGATGGTCGGCGCGCGGGTGAACGGTAAGCTGGTCAATATCGATTATGTGATCCAGAACGGCGACCAGGTGGAGGTCATCACCTCCCAGAACTGCAAGGGGCCGAGCCGCGATTGGCTGAATATCGTAAAGAGCACACAGGCCAAGAATAAGATCAACCAGTGGTTCAAGACAGAGCTTAAGGAGGACAATATTCTCCGGGGCAAAGAGATGGTGGACCGCTACTGCAAGGCGAAGGGTATCGTCTATTCCGATATCAACAAGCCGGAGTATCAGGATAAGGTCATGAAGCGCTATGCGTTCCGTGACTGGGAGTCCGTGCTGGCGTCGATCGGACACGGCGGACTGAAAGAGGGCCAGGTCATCAACAAGATGGTGGATGAGCGGGCCAAGAAGATGAAGAAGGAAGTCACCGATACCACGATTTTAAATGATATCGAGGACATGAGCAATAAACTGCCTGTCAACAAACACAGCAAGAGCGGCATCGTGGTCAAGGGAATCCATGATCTGGCGGTCCGTTTTTCCAAATGCTGCAGCCCGGTACCGGGCGACGAGATCGTAGGCTTTGTCACGCGCGGCCGTGGAATTTCCATCCACAGGACCGACTGCGTAAATGTCATCAACCTTCCGGAAGATGAGAGAAGCCGTCTGATCGATGCGGAGTGGCAGACACCGGAGGGCGATGATACGAAGGAACGCTACTCGACGGAGATCAAGATCTATGCAAACAACCGGATCGGTATGTTCGTCGATATTTCCAAGGTCTTCACGGAGCGCCAGATCGATATCACCTCCATGAATTCCAGAACGAACAAACAGGGAAAGGCCACCATCACGATGACATTCGATATTCACGGTGTGGAGGAACTGAACCGGCTGACCGATAAACTGAGACAAATTGAAGGCGTAATTGATATAGAGAGGACTGCGGGATAACGCAGTTTTGCTTTTCCTTATGACCCTGCCGGCACACCGAAGACTTCGGAATTTCCGGCAGGGTCATTGACGAAAAGGCTTTTATAATAAAGCAGAGGGAAATGAACGTGGAGAGAGAGGATGAGCGTATGAATAATTTCAGAATCAGAACGTGTACCGTTGGAATGGTCGGAACCAACTGCTACCTGGTTTACAGGGAAGATTTAAAAAAGGCGGTCATTGTGGACCCGGGAGACAATGGAGCCCATATTCTGAATAAGTGCAGGGAGTATGGAATCATTCCGGAGGCGATCGTGCTGACCCATGGCCATTTCGACCACATTTTAGCGGTGGAGGAGATCCGCCGTGCATTCAAGGAGATAACCGTCTACGCGGCGGAGAAGGAAGCGAAGCTTCTGGGGGATCCCAGGCTTAATATGACAGGCTCCTACGGAACCGGCTTTTCGCTGAGCCCGGACTGCCTGGTAAAGGATGGGGACGTTCTGGAGCTTGCCGGTTTCAAGTGGAAGGTGCTGGAGACTCCGGGGCACACCGCCGGCTCTGTCTGCCTATGGATTGAGGAGGAAGATGTTTTGATATCCGGAGACACCTTGTTTGCGGAATCTTTGGGACGGACCGATTTTCCGACAGGAAACGCCGCAGAGATCATACACTCCATCAAAGAGCGCTTATTCATACTGCCGGACGAGACGATGGTTTATCCGGGACACGGAGAGCCGACTACCATAGGACATGAGAAGACCCATAATCCGGTTGCATTTTACAATAGATAGGAACGAACATACGATGATAGGAATTATATTAGATGACAACGCGTATGAGCAGGATATCCGGGAGCTGCTCATGGCATTTTACCCGGGAGAAACGTATATTCATGAAGAAAGGGACGGGGAGGAGATGCCCCGTTTCTCCGTATATGGAACTACAGGAACGGACTGCTATTCGCTGACCGTCAGAGAGTATGGGGAGGATGGAAAAATCCTCGAAAACGAAGCAGCAGTGGAAGCAGACTATTCCAACCGTTTTGAGACAAAAAACCGGATTAAGCGTATGCTGTACGGCCTGCTTTCGAAAAAAACGAAGAAAGAGCTGCCCTGGGGGACGCTCACGGGAATCCGGCCGACCAAAATAGCCATGACCAAGCTGCTGGAAGGTAAAAATGAGGATGAAATCCGGACTTACATGAAAGAGACGTACTTAGCCAGTGACGCTAAGATCGATTTGAGTATTGAGATTGCAGAACGGGAGCGGGAGCTGCTTTCTGCCATTGACTATGAACACGGCTATAGCCTGTATGTCGGAATCCCATTTTGTCCAACCACGTGTCTTTACTGTTCGTTTACCTCATTCCCTATTAAAAGCTGGGAAAAGCGGATGGATGAGTATCTAAATGCATTATTTAAAGAAATGGATTATGTGGCCCGGACCATGGCTGGCCGCACCCTGGATACGGTATACTTTGGGGGCGGGACGCCTACTTCCCTTTCTGCGGAACACTTAGAGATGGTCATGAAGAAGCTAAAAGCCACATTTGATTTCTCCACAGTCAAGGAATTTACAGTTGAGGCGGGAAGACCGGACAGTATCACAGGGGAAAAGTTAAAGGTTCTGCTGGATCATGGCGTCACCCGTATTTCCATCAATCCCCAGACCATGAAGCAGGCGACGCTGGACTTAATCGGCCGCCGCCATACGGTGGATATGGTGAAGGAGAAATACCGTCTTGCGCGGGAAATGGGCTTTGACAATATCAACATGGACTTAATTATCGGACTTCCGGAGGAAGATTTGGAGGATGTCCGCCGTACTATGGAAGAAATCAAATCGCTCGATCCGGACAGCATCACCGTTCACTCCCTGGCCATCAAGCGCGCGGCGCGCCTTAACATGTTTAAGGAGCGGTACGGAGACTTAAAGATCATGAATACCGAAGAGATGATTGACTTAACCGCCGCCTGCGCCCGCGAAATGGGACAGGAGCCTTACTATTTATACCGCCAGAAAAACATGGCAGGTAATTTTGAAAATGTAGGCTATTCCAGACCGGGCAAAGCCTGCATCTATAATATTCTGATCATGGAAGAAAAACAGACGATCGTGGCCTGTGGAGCGGGTACAACCACAAAGGTGGTGTTCCCGGCGGAAAACCGGCTGGAACGGGTGGAGAACGTCAAGGACGTGGAACAGTATATATCAAGGATCGATGAGATGCTGGATAGGAAGGAAAGGCTGCTGGTCCGTGCAGTGCGGTGTCAGCAGGATTAATCCGGGGGCAGGGGAAAATATTGAAAAAGCAGCGGTCAATTGTAACCCAGACAGTTATGAGGGTTTCAGGTGTATTTATTACGGCAGTTATTCTGTTAACCATTGTGTTTACCATATTTATCGGCAGATACATGAGGGAGAATATTCTTCGCAGCAAGGAGGAACAGCTGGTCACTGTGGCTGATACGCTGGACAGCCGGCTGAAAAGCCTGGAGGAGCCTTTCGTCACGCTGTCAGGCTACACTCCGGCGGTTAGACTGCTGAGGAGCCATTATACGCTGTATTCAGCTGATTGGATGCAGGCAGTACGCAGTGTTGACACATTTCTGACCAATATCAATCTGTTCAGTGATTACATAACCGATGTACTTTTCATCCAGCCGGATTCCACCGTTGTGTACAGCATGAATGATATTCTGCGCAGCGGCTATGATTACGTGAATTCGAACTGGTTCCAGGAGGCTGTTTCAAAGGATACCTTTGTAAAATACGCGTCTCCCCATGGAAGAGACCACATGTATGAGAATAAAGGGCCGTATAGGACGATTACGGCTTTTTATCCGGTGTATCAGTCCGATTTGCTGATAGGCTATATTTTGATGGAGTGCGATTTATCCAAGCTGACGGAGTCCTTTTTGTCACAGCAGCTTTCTGATTCCGGATTTGTTATACTTGATGAAAATAACCATATCATTCTGGACTATAAAAATAAGCGGAATCGGCTGGAGCAGCAGGCAGAAGAGGCTTTTAGCAGTTTACAGGCAGGTGAATGCAGCGTGATTCAGACGGATCAGTCCATTTATATCTCTAAAAAGCTGTCGAATAACTGGACGATGGTATCGGAGAACGGTCTGGGTGTCGTCATACGGCCGATCAGACAGCTGCTTGTGGTTGTGGCGCTGCTGATGGCAGTGATTCTGATCTTTCTGGTTATGATCACTGCTTACAACAGCCATATGATCAAGCTCCCGTTTAACGCCCTGATTCAGAGAATCATTTCCTACGACGGAAGCCGGTCTACTGATATCAGCGGCTTCGAGCATGCGCCGCAGGAACTGGCTGTCATACGTTCCCGGTTTGAGGAAATGGCAGATCACATGAATGACTTGATTAATGACGTTTACGTAGCAAAACTGAAGCAGAAGGAAGCGGAACTGGAGGCGCTGACGAACCAGATTAATCCCCACTTTCTTTATAATGTATTTCAGCTGATCCAGGCTAAGGCTGTCTTGTCAGATAATCTGGAGATTGAAGAGATGATTCAGGCGCTCAGCAGAATGATGCGTTACACGATGGAGAGAAAACGGGAACGCGTCCCTCTTAAGGAGGAACTGGATTATATCGATGATTACCTGATGTTTTACAAAAAAAGATTTACACAGATGTTCTCTTATGAAATTATCTGTGATCCGAAGCTGACTGACTGTCTGACCTGCAAGTTTATTTTGCAGCCGGTGGTGGAAAATTGTTTTAAGCACGGGCTTAAGAACCGAACGGGAGGCATGATTGTCATCCGAGTATGGAAAGAGGAGAAAGATATTCTGATCTCGGTGAGAGATAATGGATGCGGGATTGGGAAAGAGACTTATGTATCACTGTGCAGCCGGCTGAACGGGCAGGCTGAGGCAGGGGGAATCGGGATTATCAATACGAATTCCCGGCTTAGGCTGACCTACGGTGAAGACTACGGCATTACCATTGACAGCATGGAATCAGAGTACACGGAGGTCACGCTGCGTATCCCGTACCAGGATTTATGATCCGCTGCACTAACTGTATCATTGGGGGAGATTATGTATAAGGTTTGTTTTGTGGATGACGAGACCATTAACTACCAGCTTTTTGAAAAAATGGTTCCATGGGAGGAAAAGGGATTTCAGGTTGTGGGAACTGCGGCGGATGGTCTGGAAGCGCTTCGGATGTACGAGCGCCTTCAGCCTGATCTGATTTTTATGGACATCCAGCTGCCTCTCATGGATGGCCTTGAGTGCGTTCGCTGTATCCGGGAAGAAAATCAGGATGTCCAGATTGTTATAGTCAGCGCGTACAGCGATTTTTCATATGCGCAGAAGGCAATCCGTTACGGTGTTCAGGATTTCCTTTTAAAACCGGTGAGCCGTATGATGCTGAATCAGCAGGTGGACAAAATCAGGAAGACGCTGGATGCCAGGCAAAAGCCAGAGAAAAGCCGGGATATCTGTTCCAATCCATATGTCGATGAAATGAATCAGGTATTTGCCTGTATCTCTCAGAATGTGGAGGGAGGGCCGCCGCCGCTTAAGCATCTTCCGGAAATAAAGACAATGTATCACCTGGTTCTGCGGCCGATTTTGGGCGAGGAGGTCTCTGCAGCGGAGATGAAAAAGCTTACTGCAGAGCTGGCGGCACTGCCTGCAGTCGCCGGGCATCTGGACATGATTTTTTCTCTGACAGGAACCTCTCTCTATCTTGGCTCTGGCTGCACTTTTTCTGATGAACCGGCCATGCAGTCTATCATAGGATTTTACCGGAAAAATGATTATGCCGCAGAGATTTACGCATGGAAAAACGGGAAAAGCACATGGCCGCTTTACGAGTTTCTGGCACGGTCCAGCTCACAGGAAAACTATGGATTTTATGAAAAATACGGCAAAGTGTATGAGATAGAAGAGTATCCCTTTCTTGATACGGAGCTGTATACTGCGCCGTTAGATGGTTTGATCGTAGCAGCTCTCTCGGAAAATTCGCCTGAGAGGCTGCTGGACTTTATCGCCAGTCAATTTTTTTATGCCAGAAATCAAATGATTTCTCCGCGTCTTTTGAAGAATTTTGTGCTTGACGTCCTGGTAAAGATAAAGTTTTGCCTGAAAAAATTTGCTCCTGAGGAGTCGTTCTTTCTTATGAGGAACCTCCGCATGGAGAAAATCTATGATACCGTCAGCTGCGAAGCGTTGAATGGCTTTTTATGCCTTAAAATAAAAGAGGCGTTTGGAGAACTGGAACATAAGATTCTTCAGGCTGGAAAAGGTGAGCACGTCGTATTCCGGGCAAATTCATTTGCAGAGCTGAAATTCTCTGATCCCGGCTTTTCGGTTCAGATGGCAGCTGATTTTATTGGGATAAGTAAAAATTATTTTACCAGTCTTTACAAAGAAAAAGCAGGGCTTGGATACTGGGATTATGTGACACAGTTGCGAATGCAGAAGGCCAAAGAACTTCTGGCGACGACTGACGACACGGTTGGGGCTGTTGCGAGGCGGATTGGATATGAAAGTGAGTACCATTTTTCACGAAAGTTTAAAGAGTATACGGGGCAGTCGCCGAATCAGTATCGCCGGCATTCGTAGTTTTGAGCAAAGAAAGTGTAGTTTTCAGCAGGAAGGCTGGCCGTTCCCTTGATAAGAAGCAAAAATACCTGAGTTTTACGCATTTAGTAACGGGTTCCGGATGGGTATAATGTACTTATCAAAGAAAGGGAGGTTTCCTCATATGAGAAGAGGAGCAGCTTTATTAACAGTAGTATTAACAGCAGCGGCAGTTCTTTCCGGATGCGGCGGACAGGGAGATACAGGACAGACGGCTTCAGCGGACAGTACGGCAGCAGAGAGTACGGCGGAAGGAAAGATGAAAGACGCAGGGGGAAAGGTTACAATCAGCCTTTTATCCTGGAATACGGATGAGATTCTGGGAGATTTTATCACGGGATTCGAACAGGAAAATCCCAATATAAAGATTGACCTTCAGTATGTGCCGCCAGTACAACAGTATGTGGATAAATTCAGTGTTTTAGCTGCATCAGGACAGATGACAGATATGTTCTATATTGCTGCGGAGAACAAGCAGGAGGTTATAAGTAAAGGGGTAGCTGAGGATATCAGCGATATGGAGATTTTCTCAAGAATTGATCCGGCGACCTCGGCGACCTATGGTAAAGATGGGAAGATATACGGTTATTCTCCTGATGCATGGATTGGCGGTATTTTCTATAACAAAGACTTATTTGAACAGGCCGGAATCGAAGGGGAGCCGAAGACGTGGCAGGAGTTTGTGGAGTGTGCAGCAAAACTGAAGGCTATAGGTGTAGAACCATATCTGGATGATGCCGACAACGTTCATAACCTGGCCCAGGATTTGTACCAGTGCAGTGTAATCAGTCAGGAACCGGATGCGGATGTTCAGATCAACGAAGGCCGTGCGACGTTTCAGGAAAAATACACGGAACCGTTAGGACGCTGGTACGAGGATATGATAGCCAGCGGGCTCTATAGCCAGATGGCGTTGGGATTGAACAGCGACCAGGTGATTGACATGTTCGCCAACGGCGAGGTTGCCATGATGCACGGAGGCCCCTGGAATATTGCCACAATCGAACAGAAGAATCCCGATTTGAACTACGACATTTTCGGACTTTCCGACAATAACGGAAACCGTGTCCTGCCGGGGGCTGTAAATGTAGGATTGTCAATCAGCACCTCCTCAGAGCATAAAGATGCCTGCCGCGCATTTATAGAATATATGGCCAGGGATGAAAATATTGTGAAGTGGCAGAAGGTCACGAATAATGCGATTATAGTGGAAGGAATCGACTATACCATGGGAACCGTCTTTGAGAAATTCAAAGAGGACGCAGTTACAGGCAGTTTCTACCTGCCTCAGATTGTGTGGAATAATTCCTCAGGAATCTATAAGGAATTCTTATCTGGTATTCAAGATACGATTACGGGAGCCGATACGATTGAAAATATACCTGTAAGGCTTGATGAAAAACAGGCAGAATTAAGTCAATAGCTTTCATTATGTAAGAGCTATAAAAGGGTGCTGCAAAAGGAACATACCCTTTTGCAGCACCCTTTTTCTACCCATTTTTCATGAAAGGATGATTGAAATGAAGGTTAAACTGAGAAAAGAACTGCCATATCTGTTGTTTATTCTGCCTGCGTTTATTGTATACACGGTACTTACCGTGATACCGCTGGTTCAGACACTGGGCCTGTCCTTTACCAACTGGGATGGTTACTCTATGAGCAACTTAAGCTTCACGGGTCTTAAGAATTTTAAAATGGTATTTGCGGACCGTTCGATGAAGAACGCGTTGCTGAATACATGTTTTTACAGCATTGTATTTCCTCTGGTGACGACGGTTTTTGCCATACCGCTGTCACTGGTGCTGAATTCCGGGATGAAAACAAAAAACCTCCAGAGAGCCGTATTCTTTTTCCCATCAGTTCCCAGCGCCATTATTCTGGGTTATCTGTGGTCTTATATTCTGTCGCCTACAGGCAACGGGCTGTTAAATAAGCTGTTGGGAATCTTCGGGATCAATCCGGTTATGTGGCTGGCAGTGCCGAAATGGGCGATGTTCTCCGTGCTTCTTGTTAATTTATGGAGTGTCGTCGGCTGGCATGCCTGCATCTATCTGGCTCAGCTTCAGAGTATTCCAACAGAGTATTATGAAGCTGCTAATGTGGATGGAGCGACTGCATGGCAAAAATTCCGGTATATTACCTTTCCCATGCTGGCCTCGGCCATGACCGTCAGCGTTATGCTGCTGCTTTTAAATTCCATGAAACTGTACGATCTGCCGTTTGCGCTGACCAGCGGAGGCCCTGGCACGTCAACCACTCTGGTTTCACAGATCATTATTAAGACTGGATTTGTTGAAAAATCTTATGGAAAAGCAACTGCCATGTCGGCAATTTTCTTTGTCTTTATTGCAATTGTCAGTGTGATTCAGTTAAAGCTTATGAAGAAGCGGGAGGTGGAGTAAATGGTAGTGAAAAAGAAGAGTGTAAAGGGTATTCTGGCTGAAGCGTCCATGCTTGGCGTCTGTGTTATTTTTTTCATCCCGTTTTATTATCTTCTCGTCAATACATTTAAACCGGCCAGGGAAGCGACTGTGTCACCGTTATCTCTCCCCATAAAAAGTTTTACTCTGGACTTATATAAAGAGGCGCTCCACACCATCAATTTCTGGAGCAGCTTCCGCAATTCAATTCTAATTACCGTAGTTTCAGTTGTGATTATTATATCCATAGGCTCCATGGCTTCCTATGCCATAAGCAGGAGAAAAAACAGGCTGACTCAGTTTCTGTTCTTTTACTTTCTGGTCGGATTCATGGTTCCGGTACAGACGACGCTGATTCCAATGTTTAACCTGATGTCTTTTTTAAAGCTTCAGAATTCGGTAGCAGGCATGATTGTACTGTACTCCAGCTGGTGTAATTTTGCCATGTTTATGTATCAGGGATTCTTAGGTGGAGTGCCAAAGGATTTAGAGGAAGCCGCGCTGATCGACGGTGCGAACCTTTGGAAATTGTTCTGGCGGATCGTGTTTCCTTTGCTGAAACCGGTGACGACGACAATTATAATTTTTGACGTTATGTGGATATGGAATGATTTTATGCTGCCGTATCTGTTTATCAGTTCTTCAGATAAATTTACATTAATTATGGAGGTATATAAGGGAGTCGGACAGTTTGCCAATAACTGGACCGTGATGCTTTGTACGATGGTGATAGTGCTGATTCCGATTACAATTTTCTATGTGGCTATGCAAAAGCATATTATTGCCGGCATTACCAGCGGAGCGGTTAAAGGATAAGAGTACCCGGAAGAGGGCGCACTTATATCATTACAATACTAAAAAGGGAGATTGATCATGAAAAACAGAGTGATACCACAGGCACCGCTGTTTCGCGATCCGGTATACGATGGAGCCGCGGATCCGGTCATTATCTGGAACGAACAGGAACAGAACTGGTGGATTTTTTATACAAACAGAAGGGCGGCAGGGGTGAATCATGGATTCTCCTACATGCACGGAAGTGATATCGGGATTGCCAGTTCTGATGATTACGGGAAGACATGGACGTACAGGGGAACTGCTCAGGGGCTTGAGTATGAAAAGGGCAGAAATACATACTGGGCACCGGAGATAGTCCTGCATGAGGGGATTTACCACATGTATGTGTCGTATGTAAGAGGAATTCCAACCACGTGGGACTGCCCAAGAACGATTCTCCACTATACCAGCCGGAATCTGTGGGACTGGACGTTTGCAGGACCGCTTTCTCTCTCCTCTGACCGGGTGATTGATGCCTGTGTGATGGCCTGTCCGCATGGGAAATGGAAAATGTGGTATAAGGATGAAGTACATAATAGTCACACCTATGCGGCGTACAGTGAAGATCTGTATTACTGGACGGTAGGCGGACCGGAAATTACCGACTGCCCTCATGAAGGCCCCAATGTATTTTTCTTTAAAGACCATTACTGGATGATTACCGACCCGTGGGAGGGACTTGGGGTTTACAGAAGCGACGATATGAAGCACTGGGACCGCTGTCCCAATATTCTGGTACAGCCGGGCAGCAGAACCGACGACGGGACGATCGGTGCCCATGCCGATGTGCTGGTTTATAAGGACAGGGCCTATATCTTCTATTTTACGCATCCGGAGGTGGGCCGGGAGGAGCGGAATAACCCGGATTTTGTATGGGAATACAGGCACAGGAGGACGTCACTGCAGGCGGCGGAGCTGACTGTGGCGGGGGATCATCTGGAGTGTAACCGGGATGATGTGGAAATGGACTTAAGTTAGGAGAAGGATTGAACAGCGTGCCCTGCTTTATCGGGTATGCGTACTCCGCGCTAAGGAAATATGGCTGCTGAAGCGACCGCGCTTCAGCGAGAGAGTCCGGCGAGCCGGACTCTTTATTTTGCTATTTGGCGGTTAAACTCGCTTCCTAACACTTAGGAAAAACCCCGTTTGCAGCAGCAGACAAAATCATGTACACTCTAGTTACAATATTAAGGCCTTAAGAACAAACCACAAAGGGGGAAATTTCTTTATGAACGAGAAAACTTCAGGTTTTCAGGACAAGCTTATGAAGTACATGATGCCTGTCGCCAACTGGGTAGAGAAAAACAACTGGCTTCAGGCAATCAAAGACGGTATGATCGCGGACATTCCGGTCATCATTATTGGATCGATCTGTCTTCTGCCGATCGCACTGAACAACTTAATCGCTTCAGGACCTATTCACGATTTTATCTCTGCCCACATGGGTGTGCTGACGTACGCGGCAGGCTTTACCAATGACTTACTGTCAATCTTCGCGGCGTTTTTCATCGCCACGGCACTGGCAAAGAGATACGGAACCCATAACACACAGACCGGTATTACGGCCATCATCGTTCACTTAATCCTTTCCGCAGTTTCCATCGAAGGCGGAATCAGCACCGAATTCTTAGGTGCGTCGGGGCTCTTTACCAGTATTATTTCCGGTATTATGAGTGTGGAGATCACGCGGTTCCTGATTAAGCGCAATGTAATTATCAAGCTTCCGTCTTCTGTACCTCCGATGGTAGGAGAGAGCTTCGCCTCCCTGATCCCTCTGGTAGTCAATGTTATTGTGGCGGTTGCAATCGCCAATATTTCGATTGCAGTTTCAGGCCTGGCGTTCCCGGCAGCCATTATGAAGCTTTTAGCGCCGGCTATCAGCACCATGGATACACTTCCTGCACTGTTGATCGTCATTTTCCTGACACAGTTTTTATGGTTCTTCGGCCTTCACGGACCTTCCATCACCTCAGCGGTGTGGGCGGCTTTCGCAATTGCTTACCAGGCAGAGAACATGGCCAACTACGCGTCGGGTGCTCCGGTCACTCACATTTTTACCTATGGACTGTACTATAATTTCCTTCAGGTAGCAGGTTCAGGATTGACATTAGGGCTCGTCCTCTTTATGATGAGATCAAAGGCCAAGTCATTTAAATCCATCGGTGTGGCATCACTCGTCCCATCTATTTTTGGCATCAATGAGCCGGTTATCTTCGGACTTCCGATTCTGCTTAACCCGTATATGTTTATACCGTTTGTGTTCGGACCGCTGCTCATTACCGTTCTTACATACTTTAGTATGAAGATGGGACTGGTAGGCTATCCGGTGGCAGCGCCTCCAGGATTTTTGCCTCCGGGTGTCGGTGCATTCCTCACGACGTACGACTGGAGAAGTGTAGTTCTTGTATTTGTATCATTGGTTCTCATGGCACTGATTTATTACCCATTCTTCAAGATGATGGAAAAAGACGAATTGAAGAGAGAAGCTCAGAGCGAAGCGGAGTAAGCAGAACATGATATTTACAAAAAGGCAGATAGAGATCATAGAGTATATCATGAATAATGTGTCAGGAATCACAGGTGATAAACTGGCAAAATATTTTGGAGTGTCTTCCCGTACCATCAGGAACGATATTCTTCAGATAAATTCGGCCTTAAGTGGCGATCAACTACTCTGCCAGACGGAGGGAAGGAAGACTTACCCTTCCATTAAAGCCTCGAAACGAATCGGATACTATATCACACAGGGGGATATGGAGGAATTTCGGGCAGTGTTAAGAGGCGGCGATGACAGGATTAATGTCATCGCCCCCCACAACCGTGGCTACGCGATTCTGGGCCATGTCCTGGAGGAGGAAAGCTGCAATTTATACGATCTGGAGGAGGAACTGTTCTTATCCCAGACGGCGCTGCGGGAAGAAGTGCTGAAGCTTTGCAAGATGCTGGAGGATAAGATGGATTTCAGTCCCCTGCATCTGGAGGGAAATCAGCTTCGGATCGTGGAAAATGAAGAAAAGATACGATTATCCATTTTTAATATTATCAAATACGAAGTCCAGACACATACGGATTTTGGCAGTGATTATCTGGGACTTCTGTTTCGCGGTGCTTATAACCGCGGCGAGTATGAAAACTTTGTAAATGCAGTTAAAAATTATTTCGGCAGCCATGAGATATTGGTTTCGGATGCCAGTCTTTATATGGTGGCAAATGCAGTTTATGCGACTATTATGAGGAAAAGGCAGGGCCACGAGCTCACCGGTGTGAAGGCAGATGAATTTACGGTAGAGGTTCTGACCAATCTTCTGTATCATTTGAAGGCGCTGAAACTGGAAGTGACGGAGAGTGACGAAGCACTCCTTAAGATATTCCTGTACTCCGTAAGACTCGTTCAGAGCCAGGAGAATACGAGGGCCAGCGCCTTGAGCAGTGTCATTTTAAATGAGTTCTGTCAGGAAGTGCTGAATAAATACAGCTTTGACTTACACCAGTCCGATGAGCTGTTTGACAATATGGCGCTTCATCTGGAGTATTTAATCCGCAGGATCGATACCGGTTACCGGATTGACAACCCCATTCTGCAGGATATCAAGACACAGTATCCGTATGCCTATGAAATTGCGATTCTCCTCGTCCCGATCATGTTTAAATATAAGAACATCCCGATCCGCGATGAAGAGATCGCCTATATGGCCCTTTATGTGGCCTATTTCCTGGAAAAGGTGAACCGGCGGCTAAAGACCGTGATCATCAACGCTCCCAGGCAGAGCGTCTGCGCCATGGTATGCAGCTGGTTAAACGACCATTTCCAGAATCAGATTGAAATCGTAAAGGTCCTTCCGAAGCACCAGCTGGAGCAGTACGCCAAGGAACAGCCGGTGGACCTCGTTATATCCACGGAGGGACAGAGAGTGAATACGGAGATTCCCGTGTTCTGGGTGAGTGGAATACCGAACCAGCAGGATTTTTCCGCACTGAATGGCTTTATCAGGCGCATGCGGGTGAGCAGGCGCTTCAGTATTATCGTAAATAAATACTTTAATCCCCAGTGCGTAAAGATTTTTGCAAAAGAAAGCACTTCGGCGGAATGGAATGGAACGGTCTCGTTTGAGACGGTTATACAGACGCTTTCCGTGCGTTTTAAAGAGCAGGATAAGATCGGGACGGTAGAAGAATACGTGGAAGACGTATTGTCACGGGAGATTAATTACCCCACCGTTATCGGGGAATCCGTGATGATTCCGCATCCGCTTATGACATTTGCAAAGGAGACCGCGGTTGCGGCTGCTATTTTGAAACCGCCGATTACAGTCTGTAAGAAAGCGGTGAAGGTCATCTTCCTTCTGGCTATCGAGGGAAGACCCAATGACGATGTCAGCATTCTGTTTGAGTTCTTCAAGCAGGTGGCCATGAATGATAATCTGGTCCACACACTGTATGAAGCAGCGGATGAAAAAGACTTTTTGAACCGCTTGATCAGAATATCCACTTCCATTGAGCTTTTTTAGAGGCATTTTCAAGACAATAAGTAACTGACAATATATCTGGTAGAAGGAGAAAGAGACAAAATGAGTGAGAAAAAATTTTCTGTAGTAATCGCAGGAGGCGGCAGTACCTATACGCCTGAGATTATTCTTATGCTGTTGGATAATTTAGACAGACTTCCGCTTCGCGCAATCAAGCTGTATGACAATGATGAAGAGCGCCAGGGAAGACTGGCAGAAGCATGCGGGATTATCGTAAAGGAGAAAGATCCAAACATCGAATTTACGGCGACAACAGATCCGGAGACGGCTTATACAGACGTTGATTTCTGTCTGGCTCATATCCGCGTGGGACAGCTTCCAATGAGAGAAAAAGATGAGAAGATCCCGTTAAAGTACGGCGTAGTTGGCCAGGAGACCTGTGGACCCGGCGGAATCGCATATGGCATGCGTTCGATTCCGGGAGTGCTTGAAAATATCGAATACATGGAGAAATACTCTCCGAACTGCTGGATGCTTAACTACTCCAACCCGGCTGCTATTGTAGCGGAGGCGTGCAGACGCTTTAAACCCAACGCCAGAGTTATCAACATCTGCGATATGCCGATTGGTATGGAGAACAACATTGCAAAGATCCTGGGCTTTAACGACCGCAAGGAAATGACGGTGCGTTACTTCGGCCTCAATCATTTCGGCTGGTGGACCTCCATCAAGGATAAGGACGGCAACGAATACATTGACAAGCTTCTTGAGCATCAGTTAAAATACGGCAATACGCTTCCTGATGAAGGAAACAATGGAGATTATACAGACAATTCCTGGTATGAGACTGCAAAGAAGGTGAAAGATTTAACCGCGCTTGATCCGACAATGGCCCCGAATTCCTATTTCCAGTACTACTTATTCGGTGACGACATGGTAGCCCACACAAATCCTGAGTACACCAGAGCGAACCAGGTTATGGATGGAAGAGAGAAACGTGTCTTCGGCGAGTGCGCAAGGATTGCGGAGGCGGGAACCGCAGAGGGAACTTCTTTGGAGATCGGAATCCACGCGTCCTTTATCGTGGATCTGGCGACGGCTCTGGCCTTCAATACCCATGAAAGAATGCTGCTTATCGTAAGAAACAACGGCGCTATCGAGAACTTCGACAAGGATGCCATGGTAGAGATTCCGTGTATCGTTGGAAAAGACGGATACGAGCCAATCACCATCGGAACCATTCCGACCTTCCAGAAGGGACTTATGGAGGAACAGGTTGCGGTAGAGAAGCTGACCGTGGATGCCTATGAGCAGGGAAGCTACCATAAGTTATGGCAGGCGCTGACTTTATCAAAGACAGTACCGAGCGCCAATGTGGCTAAGAAGATCCTTGATGATTATATCGAGGCCAATAAGGAATACTGGCCGGAATTAAAGTAGGAGGAGGCAATATGAGAATATTAATTTGCTGTAACGCCGGAATGAGCAGTTCTATCATTATGAAGAAAATGAGAGAAGCGGCTGAGAAGCGGAATATGGAGCTTACCTGTGAGGCGGTGCCAAATGCGGGAATCAGTGATGAAATTGGTAAGTGGGACGTGTGTCTGGTCGGACCACAGCTGGTTTACGCGGTAAACAACATAAAGAGTATCTTAAACATACCGGTTGCAAGCATTGAACCAAGGGTCTATGCACTGGCCGATGGCGACAAAGCCCTGGATTTTGCGATGGGACTTTTGAAAAAATCATAAGAAAGGCTTAAAAAATGGCTGATGTTACGAAATTATCGGAATGTGCAATGCAGATCGTGACCTATGCCGGCTGTGCCAAGTCCTGTTATATGCAGGCGCTGCAGGAGGCGAAAAAAGGAAACTGGGAGCTTGTGGAGCCGAGAATCAGGGAAGGCGAGCAGTTCTACCGCCAGGCTCACGAGCAGCACGGCGAGATCCTGTTAAAAGAGGTCAACACCCTGGAGCCGCAGATCACCCTGCTAATGTCTCACGCAGAGGATCAGATCATGTCGGCGGAGCTGGTGCGCGTTTTGGTAGAAGAATTGATAGAAATCTATACGAATCAGAAGGGAGCATGATGATGGCAAATTACACGATATGGGCAAATGCCACGACAAAGAATGGTTTTGCAGCAGATGAGATCATCTCCTGTCTGCAGAAGTCAATCCGCCGCGGAATGGTGGAGGAAGCGTGTCAGTACGCGTATGAGCTGTACACCTCAGGCCCGGCCTTACTGGAAAAGGTATGGCACCGCCTGCTGTCGATCTCTGTGGAAGACATCGGATTCGGCGATCTGGACGCGGCAGGAAAGATCAATACCTTAGATGAAATGAGAAAGAAGTTCGCTTATGACGACGGCGACCAGCCCATGTTCTTTATCCATGCGATCAGAATTCTCTGCGCATGCACGAAGGACCGCTCCAGTGATTATTTAAAGAATATCATCATTAAAGAGGCGGCCATGGGCAAAGTACCGGAGATCCTGGATGTGGCGCTGGACAAGCACACAAGGCGCGGCCAGGAGATGGGGCGCGGTTCGATCCATTTCTTTGAGGAAGGGGCAAAGGTGATTCCACAGCTTGACGTGGATAACGGATATAAGGAGCGTTACAGAAAGATCCTGGAGAATTATGACCCGTCGAAGGCGGTGCCGGGAGCATTTGTTTACAGTTCGGGGAGAGATTGATGAGATAGATCGCGGGCTGGGCCGTTTTAATTGCAGCCGTGTCGGGGGAGACAGGGGCATATGAGACGGCAGGCCGCAGGGCTGTGTCTGAGTGGTGTAAAGCTGCAGACATGGCCCTGTTTTCATCCTCTGACGGATCCGGTTAAGGAACAGCGCAGAACGTTACTGATAAAAATAGGTTAGTATCAACTAACTATATCCGTTGACAGCCAGAAAGGCAGAATGATATACTGTTTCATGCGGTTAGCTATAACTAATCACAGAGACAGGAGGAAGTATGATGCTAAAAAAGAAACTGGTTCGAAAATCAGCAATATCTGTACTGGCAGCGGTCTGCATGATATCACAGACCGGGGCGGCCTGGGCGGCGGGACCCGGAGAGATAAAAAAGGGCACATGGCAGTATGAGAGCGGGGACTGGAAATATTATGAGTCATCGGGGAATGCCGTGTCTGGATGGATTGAAACCGAATCCGGCTGGTATTATCTAAATCCGGCAGATGGGAAGATGTGTACCGGCTGGCAGCAGATTGATGGAAAAAGCTACTATTTTAATCAGGAAAAGGACGGGACAGCCGGACAGATGCGTACCGGGTGGTTTCAGGATGAGAACCGGAACTGGTTTTTCATGAATACAGTTCACGACGGGAGCTTCGGCTGCGCAGTGACCGGCTGGCAGTGGATAGACGGGCACTGTTACTATTTTGAGGAAACAAGCGGCGGAAGTACGGGAAGAATGTATGCGGGTGAGATGACGCCTGACGGTTTCCTGACCAATGCCGATGGCCGATGGACCGAAAAAGACGGCACCGTCCATTATGAGGCTGGCCGGGGGATTCCTTCGACGGAGCAGAAGGCGGCGGACGCGAGGACTGCGGGGGGAAGTGGCAGTAGTAGCGGTGGAAGTGGAAGTAGTGGCGGAAGCGACAGTGGGAACAGTGGCGGAAGCGGAAGTGGGAACAGTGGCGGAAGCGGAAGTGGGAATAGTGGCGGAAGCGGAAGTGGGAACAGCGGCGGAAGCGATAGTGGAAACAGCGGCGGTAGCGACAACGGCGGTACCGATTCCGGTTCGGGATCCGGCAGCGGCGGCGAGGGACAGACAACACCGGAAGCCGCTCTGGTAAACAGTCAGAAGACGAAACTTCTGGATCTGGGCTGGATACAGTACGTTGTGGTTACCTTTGAAAACGGAACCCTTGACGACTATACTGTTTCTGTTGATGGAACGGATATTACGGCGTCACTGACCAGAGTGGACGACGATGGAACTGTTGTTAAATGGGAAAGCACCGTAGTAAATCCGGAGATGATTACGGTGGCAAGAAAGAGCGACCATAAGGAGCAGAAGGTAAGAATCGGAAATAAAGCAGCGACAGCGGCCCCTGAAGCCGGCAGTGCAGATTCCGCCCCTGCAGCGATTCTAGCCAATGGTCCGGTTTCCGGTTTTGACTATTATCTCGACGTGTATGATGCCAATGGTAACGTCCGCACAGAACCAAAGCGTACCACCTTTGACCTGACAGGAAAGCGGGACGAAAAACCAGCTGAGATACCGGCCGATTATTACGTCCCGGATGCACTGATTGATAACGAGTCAGGCGATGGAGAGATCACTGTGAAGCTGTCCTTAAAGACAGAGGCGCAGGCGGCCTGGTTTAATGGCCTCGGAACGGTCCGGGCGCTTGATACGGAAAACAGCGTACTGAACGGCAATCTGTCCTATATAAAGCAGACAGAATCAGGTACATACGGCAAGACAGGAATAATCCGGATCCAGCTGCCGCAGTCGAATTTATTTTCGAGAGGACGCGTTCAGATTCATCTGTCTTCCAATTACAGCAGCGCTGCCATGACGGTACCGGCGCATCTTGTAGATAACAGACTTTTTACCATGCAGTTAAATACTTTAAATACGAGTCCGAAGCCGGGGGAGTGCTTTGCGTTTGTGATCAAAGGACCGGAGGGCGAGACATTCGGCACAGAGATTCTTTCCCCCATATACCGGGTGGAATTAACGACTCCGTCCGGAGAAGTAAAGACTCTGAAGGAAATCTCGGAATGGTATGAAATTGGTGATATGCTTCATATATGCGGCACTAACACCGAGGACGAAAAAGTCACAAAAGAAAGCGGAATTTATAAAGTAAAGGTTTACGCAGATGGCTATCAGACCATGACAAAGTCTGTGGAAATACGTGACGGAGAATCAAGATCAGGCTTTAATACGCTTGCATCGGTGAGAAGCTATGGAATTGACGCGATTTCCAGCGCTTCCCTTGGAGGCGGTTCCGGTTCTTCAGGAGACTCCGGTTCGTCTGGAAGCATCAATATCAATGCATTTCTGATCTTCGATCAGGATCTTCTCGCCAATGCCATGATTCTTAATGAGATTGGGATCGATAATCAGGCTTCCGAGACGGTTCTCTCACGCTGGGCCGATATGACACCGGTTTCCGTGATGGATGGAGAAGCAGAGGAGTTGTACGATTTTATCTCCTATCTGAACGCAGTGAAGGATGCGAAGCTGGAAGACGGAAAATCACTTTCCTTCAGCGAATATGCGGAAATGGGAGCGGGATTGACGAAAAACCGTCCATATCAGGTCAAACGTGTGCTTGAGGATGGCCTTCTCGGTTCTACATTCCGTTTTAACGATGTCGTTGGGAAGAAAGCCCCTCAGCTGGAAGGGTTAGAGGGCGCTCTCGGAAATGATATAGTAATCAGGTGCAGTGTAGATCCGGCTTACCTTTCCGCTGTGACCGCTTTGTATCTGGATGACAATGCGGTTCAGCTGCGAAACGATGATTATATCAGTCAGTATTCTTACGATGAGGCGGAAGGTACGCTTACTATTTACGCGACAACAAAAGGAACCGCAGGAGGAACGCTTCAGCTGACCAAAGGAACTCATACTCTCCGTTTGACGGCAGAGGGCTACCAGACGGCAAACGTGGTATTAAAGGTAGACGGTTCCCTGGAAATATTTGAATTATCTCTTGCAAATCCCAATCCGGCGGCAGGAGAAGAGTCGGAGGATGCATCTGTTTATTATACCGGCCAGGACGTTCCTGTTATTGCAGCCTGCGGCGAATCCGATGAGGAGCAGAAAGAAATCCGCGGTGATTTCATGAAGCATCTGACGGGGATAACGCTGAAGAGACCGGATGGAAACAGTTCTATGGTAACTTCGGAGACAGAAGGCACCATAGGAGGAGATGATAATTACATCCGCAGCGACTATGGATTTATCCTTCAGAAAGGACTGTTTGAAGAAGCCGGAAAATATACCGTAACAGCCAGGGCAGAAGGATATACGCCAAAGGTGCTGGAATTTACCATTGAAAAGAAAGCGGATCAGGGCGGTCAGGAAGAGGAAATCAAAAAGGTACCGGGAGTGGAGGCGCAGGAGTACGTGGAAGCCGGTTTCCTGTCGGGCAGCTACTACAGGGTTACATTTGATGCCACCGATGAGACATTGCTGAAAGCATTTTTAAATAGTGAAGATCTTAAGGTGACTGTCAATGGAACTCCATATGCAAAGGTATTATCGGGGCTTTACGACGATCAGACCAAATCGTATAAACTGTCGAAGGACAGCAGCGCGGTGGAAAAGTATTTAGATTTGTCGACGGATGGATTTACGGAAAAAGAGAACCGCGTAGTTATGGAAGCGAAGGGATTTGAAAAGCTGGAATTTGTCATCAACGCAAAGGATAGCGCCGAAGGCAGAAAAGAGACACCGAAGATAGAAACCTTTGAACTTGTGAAAGACATTTTTGTATCCTCAGGTTACTATCGGGTGAGCTTCCTCGCAGAGGATGAAGACTCATTGAAAGAATATCTGGAGAGCAGGGATTTAAAGGTAACGGTCAATGGTAAAACGTATCAGAGAACCTCGATGAGTTTCTCCGACAGTGATAAGCAGTTATTCAAAGTATCCGGGGAAAATGGAGTGATGAAGTATCTGGATCTGACCTCAGACTGCTTTACTGAGGCGGAAAATAAGGTGACAGTCGAGAACGAGGGCTATGAGACGCTGGAGTTCACGATTGATTCAGATGAAAATACAGCAGAGAAACAGACCCCGCAGATGAAGTCTTATAAATACGTTGAAAAATCCTTTTTATATGCGGATTACTACAGAGTCGTCTTTGATACAACAGACGAAAAAGCGGCAAAGGAATATCTGGAAAATGAAGCTTTAACAGTATCGGTTAACGGCGCGCCATATACGAGAATTTCCATGGGTATATATGATGACTCTGAAACCTCGTTCAAAGCAACCAGAGAAAATGGTGTAGTGAAGTATCTGGATCTGTCCGCAGATGGTTTCAGCGAAGGAGATAATACTGTGACCCTCGAAGCGGATGGCTATGAGGTGCAGGAATTTATCATCACTGTGAAAGAAAAGTCCGCAGCGGTTGACTCGGCTGATTTAGCAGTCACGGTGCCGAAGGATAATCCGGCAGAGGAAGAAAATACCGGCGCCCAGCTACCTGAGAATGGAAAGGATAACGGAGAGGGCGAAGGAGAGAAGGTGGAAACGCCGGAAGCCGGAGATGAAGAAGGTGAAAAGGTGGAAATACCGGAAGCCGGAGATGGAGAAGGCGAGAAAGTAGAGACGCCGGAAGCCGGAGATGGAGAAGGTGAGAAAGCAGAAACACCGGATACCGGAGAGGTCGATGGAGAGAAAATAGAAACACCGGATACGGAAGATGGAAAAGGTGAGAAAATAGAAACACCGGAAGCTGGAAATAGAGACGGAGCGGCTGCAGAACTACCATAAATCCTAATAATATGCCCCTAAAGATGATGATTCAAATAAAATGATCGTCTTAGGGGCATATTTTTGTATATGAGATAGAAAAATGGAAGAACCAGTCAGCTTCCGCACAAAAATCAACGGGAAAATGCCTTATCCGGCGCATAAGTGGCAGTTCTGTGTTCAAAATACTGGTTTGCAGCAGCGTATCTATGAATATAAGAAGAAAAATTTCAAAAATCGCTTGCAAAACTAAAAAAGACCAGTAAAATAGAGAGAAGACGTGTTATTCCCGCGAAAGCGGCGAAATACAGGGAAGAAATGAATAAAATGATAACGGAGTGAGACGTATGGCACTGAAAAAGAAACCGGTTACCGGCATGAAAGATATCCTGCCCGCAGAGATGGCGGTACGGGAATATGTAATGAATCAGATTCGTGAGACATACGGTGGATTTGGATTTAAATCCATCGAGACCCCGTGTGTGGAACATATTGAAAACCTGACCAGCAAGCAGGGCGGCGATAATGAAAAACTGATCTTCAAGATTATGAAGCGCGGAGACAAGCTGCACCTCGACACCGCAGAGACGGAGAACGATCTGGCAGACAGCGGTCTTCGCTATGATTTAACCGTACCGTTATGCCGTTATTACTCCAATAATGCGGCAGCGCTTCCAGCGCCGTTCAAGGCACTGCAGATGGGCAGCGTATGGAGGGCGGACAAGCCTCAGAGAGGCAGATTCCGCCAGTTTGTTCAGTGTGACATTGATATTTTAGGCGATCCAACCAGACTGGCTGAAATCGAACTGATCCTGGCAACTACCACGCTTCTTGGCAAAGTTGGTTTTAAGGGTTACCATGTCCGTATCAATGACAGAAACATCTTAAAGGGAATGGCATCTTACTGCGGTTTTCAGGAGGAATCCTTTGACCAGGTGTTTATCATTCTGGATAAGATGGATAAGATCGGCATGGAAGGCGTTGCAGCCGAGCTTTTAGAAGCCGGTTATGAGAAAGAGAAGATCGATCAGTATTTAGCCCTGTTCGGTTCGGTGACCCCGGATGCGGCGGGGGTCCGTTCTCTCGGCGAGACATTAAAAGATGTAATGGATCCGGAGATGGCAGAAAATCTGGCAGCCATTATGGACAGTGTAAACAGTATCGCTACCAGTCAGTTCGATATTATCTTCGATCCGACCCTGGTGCGCGGAATGTCCTACTACACCGGTACAATCTATGAGATCCAGGTGGATGGGTTCCCGGGATCTGTTGGCGGCGGCGGTCGCTATGATAAGATGATCGGCAAATTTACCGGCATGGAGACACCGGCCTGCGGCTTCTCCATCGGTTTCGAGAGAATCATTACGATCCTGATGGAAGAGGGCTTTACCATTCCGGGAAGTACGGAGAAGAAGGCATTTCTGATCGAGAAGGGCGTCAGTGCCGATGTGATGACCGCGGCCATTCAGGAGGCCATGAACGAGCGGGCAAAAGGGGTCTGTGTTCTCGTTTCTCAGATGAACAAGAATAAGAAGTTTCAGAAGGAGAATTTACAGAAGGAAGGCTATACCGAGTTTAAGGAATTTTACAGGGAAGCTTTGAAATAATATTACGATTAAGTTGGAGGAACATTATGGCAGAATCAATGCTGGGACTGAAAAGATCCCATAGATGTACAGAGGTAACGAGCAGCAATGCCGGTGAGACCGTCACCGTTATGGGCTGGGTGCAGAAGAGCAGAAACAAAGGCGGAATTATTTTCGTGGATTTAAGAGACCGTTCCGGTATTCTGCAGATTATCTTCGAGGAGAGTGACTGCGGCGCAGAAAGCTTTGCAAAGGCTGAGAAGCTGAGAAGCGAATTCGTAATCGCTGTGACAGGACATGTGGAGAAGCGGGCCGGCGGAGTGAACGAGAATCTTGCTACAGGCGACATTGAGGTAAGAGCAGAGAGTCTCCGCATTCTTTCCGAGTCTGAGACACCGCCATTCCCGATTGAGGAGAACAGCAAGACAAAGGAAGAACTTCGTTTAAAATACCGTTATCTTGATTTGAGAAGACCTGATATTCAGAGAAATATCATGGTCAGAAGCCAGGCTGCCATCATCACGAGAGCATTTCTGGCAGAGGAAGGCTTTTTCGAGATTGAGACTCCGACTTTAATCAAGAGTACGCCGGAAGGCGCACGAGACTATCTTGTACCGAGCCGTGTCCATCCGGGTTCCTTCTATGCGCTTCCGCAGTCTCCACAGTTATTTAAGCAGCTGCTCATGTGCTCCGGCTACGACCGGTATTTCCAGCTGGCCAGATGCTACCGTGATGAAGATTTGCGTGCCGACAGACAGCCTGAGTTTACACAGATCGATATGGAGCTGTCCTTCGTGGATGTGGAAGACGTCCTTGATGTAAATGAGAGACTGTTAAAGAGATTATTTAAGGAAATCTGTAATTTTGATCTGGAACTTCCGATTCCGAGAATGACATGGCGTGAGGCGATGGATCGCTTCGGTTCCGATAAGCCTGATATGCGTTTCGGGATGGAGTTAAAGAACGTTTCTAATGTGGTTGGCGGCTCAGAATTTGCCGTATTTAAAAATGCTCTGGAGGCAGGCGGTTCCGTTCGCGGTATTAATGCCAATGGACAAGGAGCCATGCCGCGTAAAAAGATCGATGCGCTGGTGGAGTTTGCAAAGGGCTTCGGTGCAAAGGGACTGGCTTACATTGCCATAGCTGAGGATGGAACTTACAAGTCCTCCTTTGCAAAATTCATGACAGAGGATGAGCTTCACGCATTAGTGGAAGCCATGGAAGGAAAGCCGGGAGACTTGCTCCTCTTCGCGGCCGACAGAGATAAAGTGGTATTCGATGTATTAGGAAACTTAAGACTTGAGCTGGCAAAGCAGCAGGATTTACTGAAAAAGGATGACTTCAAGTTCTTATGGGTAACTGAATTCCCACTCCTTGAGTATTCCGAGGAACAGGGACGTTTCGTTGCCATGCACCATCCATTTACCATGCCGATGGATGAGGACTGGCATTTAATCGACAGCGATCCGGGCGCAGTGCGTGCAAAAGCCTACGATATCGTGTTAAATGGTACCGAGATGGGCGGCGGCTCTGTCCGTATCCATCAGGGAGACATCCAGTCCAAGATGTTCGAAGTACTGGGCTTCACCCCGGAACAGGCACAGGAGCAGTTCGGATTCCTGCTTGACGCATTTAAATACGGGGTACCGCCTCACGCAGGTTTGGCTTACGGCCTCGACCGCATGATCATGCTTATGGTGGGTGCGGACAGCATTCGTGACGTCATTGCATTCCCGAAGGTGAAGGATGCCTCTGATATGATGACAGAAGCACCGGCACCGGTTGATGAAAAGCAGCTGGAGGAATTGGGGATTGAGGTTTCGGAGACAGAAGAATAAGGATTAATAGAGACAGATACAGACAGCCCACATCTCGCGCCTTATATGGCGCTGAGAAGCGGGCTGTTGTTTGTCAACCCAGTTTTTTATACGAGATACATTGCGTTGGTAGCGATGAAAAGCCATGTGAACAGGAATGTATTGACGAAAGTGCTGAGATAAATCTTCCCTGTTCTGACGTAACACCAATGAGTAACGATACCAAAAACAGGGAGGACAGGAAGCATATAAAGGATTGGCGCAAATGCAAAGCGCCCCCAGTGAAACATGGCATTTCCTGTTAAGGGAAAGCTTGAAAAATTCAGAAGCAGAAGGGCAGCGAAGCCTGCGGTATTGAAGAAAACGCAGTTAAATAAAGGATTTAAGTGCCCTGCCTTAAAATACAGATATTTTATCTGGAACATCCCAGTGCAGAAAAAATAAATCATAAATACAGGAAAATAGGAGCAGGCGGCTAATGCTTTACGCGGATTGAAAATCGAAAAATTTGTGCAAAACAGGTTTATATTTGTTCCAAACAGCCATTTTACAGTTAAGTTGCAGGCATAGCAGCAGGCAAATGCGCAGGCAGCCTGCAAAAAGGCCTTTAAAATTCCTTCAAAGCGTTCGTTCAAAAGTACAGATAAGGCTACCGCCGGCTGAACTCTCCGATCCAGTAAACGAATAAAGAGGAGACAGAGGCATGAAATAAAGGCGGCCCAAATGGCCAGTCCATTGGAATCAGACTGTGGAAAAAGCATGGTAGGTTCCAGAATCTTTTTCCCGAGCACATAGAGGGGGATATAAGCGGCAGCGCCCAGAAGCGGGCTTAACCACAGCAAAGATACTGAAAAAAAACTGCCTTTTTCCGATGCAGCATCGGATTCCGGAAAATAGGAATTGATCTGGCTCGTGTGCAGGAGCGCTGATAATACTGCAAACAAAAGATAAAACAGCCCGAATAAGCTTATTGCCTTACCAAGCATAGCAGCAGGCCAAATCTGAGGAAGCGGTCTGGCTGCTGGAGTTCCCATAGTTCTCCCGAAGGTATCCATGATCCGGTCTATGACTTCGAAGCTGAAATGATATCCGAAATTGGTAGTACTGGCCAGATATGCTGTTTTCGTGTAGGAATTCTGCTGGTTTTTGTAAGTGATGCCATTTTCAACAGGACCTTCAAGGGAGAAAATAGCCTGAAGCATAGGGGATTCCAGATCCTTACTGGGATTAATCGTATATTCTCCATATTTGGCGAAAATCCAGGTACAGTGAAAATCTTTGTCACCTGTCATGAGCTCTCCGGAACCGTTCAAATCAATAAAATCGCCGCAGATAAGAGAACGAACAAGTTCAGGGTGTACTGCAGCAGCCTGGCATAGATAGGAACCTCCAAGCGTATGTCCTTCCATGCCGATTCGGCTGCTGTCTACGAAACTCAGTGCCGCCGTATATGTGAGAATGGAATCCGCCCCCATCGTATCTGTCGCGGCAATATCAGAGGTTCCATGTTTATATGGATTAAATGTTACGACAACGTATCCATTTCTCGCCAGCTCTGTATTGACTGCCTCATGCATGATATATTCATTGTTTCCTCCTGAGCATGTGATTACTGCAGGTGCGGGAGTGGTGGTGGTGGCATCTTTAGGGATGTACATAGTTCCGTTTATCTTCATTCCGTCTTTGGTTATGTACTGGAAATTCTGAATTTTTATCTGGAACCAGGAAGTACTCACTGCATGGGCAAACAGCATTCCTATAAATACGAGAACCAGCGCGAATATAAGTTTAGGGCAGATATGGTTTCTCATTGCGAATCTCCTTTCATATCCCGGTATTGTCCAGGAGTAACACCGTAATATTTTTTGAAAACCCTGTAAAAGTAGTTTACACTGGTATAATCGGCAAGGCTGTAAATGTCAGTAACCGGTATGTCTGTCTCAAGAAGCAGAGAAACGGCTGCTTTCATCCGGTACTGTGTCAGTCTTTCTATGATATTGGTTCCCGTCAAATCTTTATAAAGCTTACTGATATAGGTATTGGATAAATTTAGATCCATGGCAATCTGCAGAACACCGTAATCACAATTCTGGTAATTCTTTTCGATCAGCCGTTCTACCTCATCAATGTAGCCCTGTTGTCTCTGCTGATCTGCATGTTCATACTCCTTTTTAATAAACTGCACGGTCTGAAGAAGCAGCGCATCGATTTCCTCTGTAGTTTCACAATTATCAAATATCAGATGCTCACGCATGGTTTCGTGGTATGCTATTTTTTTACTGTTTTCCAGAACCAGAAGATCCTGTTCCAGCTGACTTCTTACGGAAAGCAGTGCAGTTTGGTAGGCGAGCCAGTCTCCAGTATACCGCTTGAGGAGATTGGAAAATGCATCTGGCTGCTCTAACTTTCCGTGAATTAAGTGGTCATTCAGCTTTTTTAGTTCTTCAGTAAACTCTGTTTGAGAAAATAACACGGCGTCAGATTCCGCCTGAATTTGAATCAGACTGTTCCAGCCAGTAAAAAGGCGTTGGTGTATACCCTGCATGCATTCTTTGTAAATAATATCCAGATGCTCAATCGTTACAGATTCTGGTTGAGAGACAATTGTTACTGTAAATCCCGTAGTCTGAAGGATTTTTGATTGCGCTGATATAAAAAGTCTTTGGAGAATCTCTTTACTGGGTTCAGGTTTTGCGTTATAGGTGACGATAAGATATTTTCGGTCAGGACTTATGATCGTAATCTCCCGGTAAAGTTCTTGCATCTCATCAGTAATAATGGCCTCTACAGTGCTCAGAATTTCGAGCTGTTGAGATGGTGTTTTCTGAAAGAAAATTCTGTAACGGTCAATAAAGACCAAACACAGTCCCAAAGGAGATAATAGATCCAGAGGCAGATATTCCTTCAACGGTAAGTGTGACAGCTCGCATTCTGATTTGCCGTATACACAGAGTTCATATAGAAATTTTTTGATTAATTCTGTTTTGGCCGCCTTTTCAGCTGCCGATAAATCTTCATTTTCAACCATGATCATTTTTACGGGCCGATAAGCCAGAACACAGCTGAAAAAGAAGCTGACTGAAAAGATAATCAAAGCGATGGAAACGGCATTGGCCACAAAACGGTAGAACTCTGAATCAAAGTATGCTTCCTTCATATTGGCACTTAGAATGAGGCTGATTACGACAGCAAAAATCAGGATGCAGAGAGATGAGAAAAGAGCAAATGGAAGAAAGACTTTTAAATAGGCATGATGGTGCTTTTTTCTCCGTTTCAAATACATCCCCCCCTCCATAAGATCTCCAGTATAGTGTAATCAATAATGGTATTTTAGACAAGTGGTGATGGCAAAGAAGAGAAAAAAAGATAATAAAACTAAATTTGTACAATCGATAAAAAGAAATTTGGTTAAGTAGATCAGATATGTGGAATGTACATCGGCATTTGATTGTGGTTGACTGAATACATCAGGTTCGACATTTACACCGGCCTGCAAAAATTATTCATTTAAGAGGAGGTTCACTATGAAACGGTGGAACAAAAGGATGGTTATGCTGGCAGCGGCAATTCTGCTTATGACAGCGGGAACGCTCTTAAACGTGGCCATCAGTACCAATGGGGGAAATGTCAAGGTACGCAGAGTTACTTATTCCGATAGCTGCGGAAATATGGTAAGTGGTATTCTCTATATTCCACGTACTGCAACCAAAGAAGCGCCGGCACCCGCAGTACTCACAAACCATGGGGGTGGTGCATCTGCTGAAGCACAGAGTTCTTATAATGTAGAACTCGCAAGACGAGGATATGTAGTACTGTCGTGGGATGCATCGAATTCGGGAAGTTCAGAGGCAAGTCCGGATGAAACACACGGTGGAGAGGCTTCCTACGCATTTTTACAATCTGTAGATTATGTACAGAAGGATCAGCTGATTACATCAGGCCATTCCATGGGCGGCGTCTATTCTTTTATGGTTGCGGGAAATCATCCGGATCATGTAAAGGCTGAGATAGCAGTTGGGATGAATCCAGGTATGAATGACACGGAAAATTTTCATACAAATTATGTCTGCATAATTGGAAAACATGATGAAAGCAATCTGGTTCGAAGTGACGGAAATATTTTGAATATGGCGCATAACGAACTGTACCACAACTTTTTTGGCCTTTCCGATGATGAAACTTTGGAAGTAGGAACACTGTACGGAAGTTTTGAGGAAGGTACCGCAAGAATTTTTTACATGCCAAACAGCTCTCATGCTGGTGCTATGGTCAATCATGAGCTGCTTACGCAATACCTGGAAACTGTAATGACAGCAACGACAGCGCCTAATCCGATATCGGCCTCTGATCAGGTATGGATGTTCAAGGATATGGGAATGATGATTCAATTTTCGGGGCTGATTCTGCTGCTGTTTGCGTCAGCTTCTCTGCTCCTGTGTACGAAACTGTTTTCAGCACTGATTCTGCCGGCTCGCAGACCGGTAGGATTTCAGAGAAACAGTTTGATGTGGTGGATTTCTATTCTTCTTTTACTGTTTTTGCCTGCAGTATTGTTTATACCAGGTACTACACTGGCACAAAAATTTGATGTGACGAGCATATTAAAGCTGGATAATACGGCAAATGGTTTTGCTCTATGGAGTCTGGTAACTGCCTGTATCGTTTTGCTCCTTTTTTTGCTTTACCATTATCTGTACGGAAAGAAAGTCGGAGGCAATTTAATGACTTATGGCCTCTCTACGGCAGAAAACGAAAATAGAGTACATATTGCCTATATTTTAAAAGCACTTTTGTTTGCCTGCTGTATAATCGGAATTACTTATGCGGCGTATCTGTTAATGTATTATATTACAGGAGGAGATATTCATATATGGCTGGCGTCTATTCGACCGGTTACTTATATCAGAATGCCGTATTATCCGGTCTACTTCTTCCTGCAGATTCCATTCTTCCTGTTTTCAACGCTGGCAGGAAGAAGCATCAGTTTAAATAACGGAGAAAGAACAAAAGGTTCCGGTATGCGCAATTCTATGATATTAAGCCTTTTGTTCGGAGTTCTCGGACTTGGTCTGCTGTTCCTTATATTTAATATTGTATTCCGTACGACAGGAAGCGTACTGTTTCCAAAGAACAGAGGCTATATCTATGCCGGTGCAATTTTTTCAATGATACCTGCATTTGCGGTCAGCAATACCATTAACTGTTACATAACCAATAAAACCAACAGTATTTATACAGGTCTTTTCTCAGCGGTTATGTGGTCTGCTTGGATTATGACAGCAGCCAATGCAATTGCATAAAAAAGAAGTAGCTGTACAGAAAAAAACAGGAAAACAATACCCTTATTTTACATTTATCTGTTATAATAAACTTAAAGGTAAAAAATGTAAAAAAAGGAGGCTTTAAAAAATGAAAAGAAGCGGAAAAAGAAGGTTTCTGTCTCTGTGGCTCACGCTGCTGATGGTGCTGTCCCTGACCACCGGCATGTCGTTTACCGCGGCGGCGGCTGACCACGATATCGTTGTGCTGTATACCAACGATGTCCACTGCGGCGTTGATGACAACATCGGATATGCAGGGCTGGCGCTTTATAAGAAGCAGATGCTTGAGCAGACACCGTACGTTGTTCTCGTGGACGCCGGCGATGCCATTCAGGGCGCGCCCATCGGAACGCTTTCCGATGGAGGCTACTTAATCGATATCATGAATAAGGTTGGCTATGACTTCGCCATACCTGGAAACCATGAATTCGATTATGGCATGCCCCGTTTCCTGGAACTGGCGGGGAAACTGAGCTGCGGCTACTATTCCTGTAACTTCCTGGATCTGCGCACAGGACAGACCGTATTCGCCCCGTACAAGATGATGACATACGGAGATACGAAGGTTGCCCTCGTGGGCGCCAGTACACCGGAAAGCTTTACAAAATCCACTCCGGCGTATTTCCAGGATGCAAACGGAAACTATATTTACAGTTTCTGCGAGGACGAGAGCGGACAGAAGCTCTATGACCGGATTCAGTCCAGCGTGGACGCGGCCAGAGCGGATGGAGCCAATTACGTCATTCTCGTCGGCCATCTGGGAGAAAACGGAACCACGGAGCGCTGGTCATCTGACAGCGTCATTAAGAATACCAACGGAATTGATGCTGTAATCGACGGCCACTCTCATGAGACGGTACCCTCCAAGGTTGTAAAAAACAAGGACGGAAAAGACATCACGCTTACGCAGACCGGTACGAAGCTTCAGGATATCGGAAAGATGACGATCAAAAAAGATGGAACAATCACGACAGAACTGATCTCCAAGGTAGAGGCCGGAGGCGCTTCCAGGGCGTATACGGTGAAATCCGGGGACTCCTTAAGCAGAATTGCAAAGAGAGAACTGGGATCCTATAACCGCTGGACAGAGATTTACGATGCCAACAGAGATAAGATTAAAAATCCTGATATGCTGACTATCGGCATGCAGCTCACTCTTCCTGGAGGAAGTGCCGTCACGGAGGATGGGAAAAATGTAGACTATGACACCGATCAGTTCATCAAAGGAATTCAGGCGCAGTACAATGAGACGTTAAAAGCAGTTCTGGGGCACAGTGATGTGGACTTGACCGTCAACGATCCTGGGACGGGAGAACGCGCCGTGAGAAGTGCCGAGACGAACCTGGGCGATCTGACTGCTGATGCATACCGTTACGTACTGGGAGCAGATATCGGATTATCCAACGGCGGAGGCATCCGTGCCAACATAGCGGCAGGCAATATCACTTATAATGATACACTGGCAGTATTTCCATACGGCAACATGGGATGCGTAGTGGAAGTGAAGGGCCAGCAGATTAAGGACGCTCTGGAGATGGCTTCCAGAAACTGCCCGGATGAAAACGGCGGCTTCCTGCAGGTATCAGGACTATCCTATACCATCGATACGTCTGTTCCGACTACGGTTCAGACCGATGAAAAGGGGAACTTTATAAAAGTTGGCGGCGCTTACCGCGTGACCGATATCAAGGTAGGGGCGGAAGCTCTGGATGTAAACAGGACATATACGGTCGCTTCCCATAACTACATGCTGAAATCCGGCGGTGACGGAATGACCATGTTCGCAGGTGCGAATATCACAAGGGACGAGGTCATGACGGATGTGGACATTCTTTCCGCATATATCAATACCAACTTAGGCGGCAATGTAGGCGCTGATTACGGCGACCCGCGCGGCCAGGGAAGAATTACGGTAAAATAGTATCAGTGAATGAATGACATAAAATAAATGTTATAAAATCAATACCATAAAATGATGCATTAGCGACTTCATAAACACTTATTTAAAAAGAGCGGTCTCACGATCTATAATTCGTGAGCCGCCTTTTTAATATATATCAATCGTCTTCAAGCCTTTGTCTTCCTCCCCATCTATTCCTCCTCCCGTATCTCCTCCGCCAGCTCCCGCACCTTATCCCAGTCCAGGATTCGGACGCCCTTTGGTACACGTTCCAGAATCTGTTCCTCACACATGGTGGAGATTAGATGCATCAGGTGGCGGTAGGAGATCGTTAAGTACTCCGCAATCTCTGTGTATTTCACAGACAGCAGTCCGCCGTTCTGGAGCAGCAGCAGACAGGCGGCAAAATTATTGCGGCTGGGATAGGCGGTCAGGCTCATGTACTTGCGGTTCTGGGCCACATTCTGTTTTAAGGCCATGCTGCAGCAGAACCTCAGAAACTGTGCATCCTGCAGAAGTCCGGCGCGGCAGCCCTTTGTGTCGATCTCGATAAAGCGGCATCTCGTCTGTGCCACCAGGGGATAGGGGCGTTTGTTCTCCTCAAACAGCTCCGGTACGCCAAAGAGGCTGAACGGCGTAAAAAAATTAATCAGCGACTGCCGGCCATTTTTATGGAAGCCATACAGCTTCGCCGTCCCAGAAACCAGGTAGAGAATCCTCGTCAGCTGATCGGTGTTGCGGATAATATATTCGCCCTTTTCATACTCTGTGACACGGATATGAGGACGGATATCAAAGGAAAAATGGCTCTCGAACTCATGCTCCTTCAATACCCTGTCCGTCACGGCCGTGCTCTCTGCACTCTTCATTTCACACCTCCTAAAATTCACCAAAATGTGAGAAATCTCATATTCTTTTCATTTCCTTTATTATATACTAAGTAAAGCAAAATTAATATGAATATTTGTATAGGAGTACAAACGTGTATAAGAAAATTGATTTCAGGGTACGCCCGCCCTACGGAAATTATCTGACCATGTTCCAGAACGAACAGGCGCATTTCGCACGGCTCGCAGACGCATTTGATATGACCGTCTCCGAATCACAGCGCACGGGAAATCTGGAGCAGTTTGTAAAAGAAATGGATCTGGCAGACATTGAGATCTCAGTCGTTCCCGGAAGAAAGAATCTGGGAGTGGACAGCGAGGGGATGTTTCCGCTTACAGCGAAATATCCCGGCCGTTTTATGATCTTTCCCTACATCGATCCGACCGACGGGGATGAGGCTCTTTACGAGATCGACCGATGCAGGGACCGGTGGGATATCCGGGGAGTGAGCGTAGAGCCGACCTATCAGCCGAAACCCTATGCTTTCGATGACCCGATCGCATTTCCCATGTATGAGAAACTCGAAAAAGAGGATCTGGCCCTGTTTGTGAGCTACAGTGCCAAGCTTCTGCCAGTGGTTGACCCGGACACGGTGCGCCAGCTGGGGAGTGTGCTGCACCATTTTCCGGATTTAAAGATCATCGTGGGCCATGGAGGCTGGCCATGGCACTTAGAGGTGATGGCCATGGCATTTAACTCACCTAATATTTACATAGTTCCGGATATGTACGGATTAACAGGAGCGGGAAGCGGGGATTATATTAAAGCGGCCAATACGCTGATGAAGCACCAGATGCTGTTCGGCACGGCCTATCCCATCCTCAACATCATGGATACAGCCAGGTTTTACGAAAACTGCGGCTTAAAAGAATCCGTAAAGCCGGATTTCTTTTACAATAATGCAGCAAAGCTGCTCAAACTGTAACATACCTGGCTGTACAGCCACCACCAAACACACAAAAAGAGGAGGAACGCAACATGAAAAAAGTATTATCTATCGGACTGTCAATCTGTATGGCAGCAGCCCTGTTCGGGTGCTCGTCCGGAGCTGGCAGGGACACGGCTCCGCAGACGACGGCTTCCGCAGAAGCAGACACAACGAAGGCGGCAGGGGAAGAGGCAGAGAACGCAGAATCCGCATCGGGGGATACGACGGCCGCGGAGACGAAGGCGGAGGCATCCATCGATGACTACGTATACGACGGCGATCCGATTGAGATTCATCTGGGGGACATCAACAGCCAGTTTCCATTAAATCTGGCTTACAATCTGGGATATCTGCAGGAAGAATTTGAGGGAAGCAACGTAACCTTTACGATGGACTATTTCCAGAACGGTCCGGCCATCTCCGAGGCGTTCGCTTCCGGTGATCTGGATTTCGCAGAGTTCGGTGAACAGGCGGCGATCGCGGGTATCTCCGCAGACTACGGTTATAAGATTATCGGCCGCAACTGCGATACGGAAACGATGTATCCGCTGGTGGTGGGCAAAGATATTACGGACGCGGAGGGACTCAAGGGGGCTAAGGTCGCCGTATCCGTCGGTACCAGCGCCCACTACCTGCTTTTGACATACTTACATTCTCTCGGACTTTCCGAGGATGACATCGAACTGGTCAACACGAACGATACGGTGACGCTTCTAGCTTCCGGTGAAGTGCAGGGGGCGGCCGACCAGCTGGCAAAATTCAGTTCTATGATCGATGCCGGTGACGTACATGTACTGGCTGACGGCGCTGTCAGCGAGACCTGCCAGATCAGCGCGTTTGTGGGACGTACGGAATTCTGTGAGAAATACCCGGAAATCACGGCCAAGGTCCTGAAGGTGGTTCAGCGCGTGGATGACTGGATGGCGGAGAGTGAAGATAATCAGAAAAAAGCATTTACCACACTGGCGGAAATCACCCAGCGGGAGGAAACCTGGTTTTCCACCATGTACAGCGGTTCTAATTTCGGCATCAATTTGACGGAACAGGATCTGCGCGTGTTGGGCGAGGTACTGGAATTCATGAAGAGCAATGATCTGTTATCCAATCCGGATATCACCATGGACGATATTCTGGAACTGAAATATCTGGAAATGGCCGGTTACCGGTAAATGGCGTTAAAACCGGCGGCTGTCCGTCTGACTGGATGGTACGCCGGTTTTGCCGTACATCGGAGTATATGTAACTGTTCAGCCGTGCGGCGGTTTGCGCGGAAAAGTATGTTACAAGCTTGCTTGTATAAGTACTTTTCTGTGTAAACTGACATAGGGCGGAACGCCCGGGCTTCTTGTTTTCGTGCTTTTCGAAAACAAGAAGATGCACGGCTGAACAGTTACAAATATATGGAAAGGAAGTTTACGAATGTTCAATCTCAAAACCCAAAACAACGCCAGACAAAATAAAATACTGCCGGTAATCGCCATTGTATTTCCCGTCCTGGTGATTCTTATCTGGCAGTATGCGTCAACTCACGGACTGGTGAAGGCTTCTCTTGTACCGGCTCCCCTGACGATTGCAAAGACATTTCTGTCCTATATCGAATCTGGAAAGCTCTGGAAAAACTTAAGCGTCAGCTTCGGCCGTGTGGCGTGCGGTTATGTGATCGGCGCGATGTGCGGCGTGGCAGTGGGATTTCTGATGGGGCTGTTTAAGCCGGTGAGCGCAGCTTTAAACGGTATCGTCAGCGTACTCCGCCCGATTCCGACCATTGCGCTGGTGCCGATTGTGATTCTGTTGGCTGGTATCGGATTCTCTTCTAAGGTTGCAATTATCGCCTTCGGCTCCTTCTGGCCAGTGCTGCTCAATACCATGCACGGAATTCAGACCGTGGACAACAAGCTGCTGGAAGTGGCCTACACATACCGGATACGGACCTCAAAAACTATTTTAAGGATCATCGTTCCCTCCTCCATTCCCGCCATTCTCACAGGCCTCCGACTTGGAATGAGCAATGCGTGGATGAGTGTGGTTGCCGCAGAAATGATCGCTTCCTCTACCGGCATCGGTTATTTAATCACCCTGTCCCGCGAGACGGCAAATGCCCGCGTCATGTACATGTGCGTGCTGGTCATCGGCGTGATCGGCCTGATTATCGACAAGGGCCTGACCCGGCTGGAACACTATTATCTGGCAAAGACCCGCGGCATTATCGACAGCAAATAAGGAGGGCGGATATACCATGGCAGAGAACACAAATATTCTTGAGATCAATGGCCTGCATAAGAATTTCTTTATCAGGGGGCAGAAATTCGAAGTGCTCGCAGGCGTCGATTTAACGGTTAAAAAAGGGGAGCTGCTGGCCATAGTCGGAGCCAGCGGATGTGGGAAAAGCACGCTGTTAAAGCTGATCACCACTCTGGAGACGATCAGCTCCGGCGAGATTTTACTGGATGGGGAGCCGGTAAACGGGCCATCCCCCAAATGCAGCATGATATTCCAGGAGGCAAGGCTTTTTCCCTGGCTGACCGTAGAGCAGAACATCGAGTTTGTAATATCCGATGCTGTGCCGAGGGCCGAGAAAAAGAAAATGGTGGACTATTACATTAAACTGGTAGGGCTGACTGAGTTTACAAACGCCGTACCGAACCAGCTTTCCGGCGGCATGCAGCAGCGTGTCAGCATCGCCCGCGCACTCGCCACAAGGCCTCAGCTGCTTCTTTTGGATGAACCATTCGGCGCGCTGGATGCATTTACCCGTATGGCCATGCAGCAGGAAGTGCTGCGCATATGGGAGCAGGACAAGACGACGATGATGATCGTCACGCACGATATCGACGAGGCGATTTACCTAAGCAACCGGGTTGTGATTATGGGAAAGAATCCGGGTGTTGTAAAGAAGATAGTACCTGTAAACCTGCCATTTCCAAGGGATCGTACCGATTCCACATTCCTGGAAATCCGCGGGGAGATTATGAAAGAATTTCTGGATACGTAAATTCGGAAGCGATTACTGTAAAGACGCTGGGAAAGGTAGAGAGTACACTACATTTCACAGCGTCTTTCATCTTCTGCCAGAAGCCCCCCGTTGAAAACTTTCAGGAAAAATGGTACACTGTTAGTTACAAAACAGGAACAGGAGAGATATCATGCTATTGAAAGAACCACAGTCCCGCTTCGAGGAGTACTACCGTATCTATGAAGAGTCCTTCCCCAGCAAGGAGCGGCGGACTAGGGAGCAGCAGAGAGACATTTTAAATCATCCGTGCCACCGTGTCAGGATTAAGGAGGAAGACGGCAGCATGCTGGCGTTTGTGAGCTATTGGGAACTGCCCGGCTGTCTGTTTTTGGAACATCTGGCCACCACGGAGCGGTGCAGGGGAAAAGGGTATGGAAAGCAGCTGGTGGAGGAATGCCTTGCCGAGACGGACAAACCCGTGTTTCTGGAGATCGAACCCGTGACGGAGAAAGACCCCATGACGGGAAGGCGGGCCGGCTTTTATGAACGACTGGGCTTTTCCATCAATACGTTCCCCTATATGCAGCTTCCGCTGAAGGAGGAGGACCATCCCATTCCGCTGTGGGTGATGAGTTATGGAAAACCTGTGACAAAAGAAGAGTTTGAACCTTATAAGAATGAAATACACGAGATTGCCTATGGAACGGCTTCTGACCGTTTCCGGAAGGAATAGAGAAAATGACAGCGAACCGGTGCTGCAGTGAATCAGAGGAAGCCGATGAATATTAATGAAATAGCGAAGCTGGCGGGAGTGTCCAGGGCGACGGTCTCACGGTTTTTAAATGATGGCTACGTCAGTGAGGATAAAAAAGAGAAAATAAGAAAAGTGATCGAGGAGACCGGGTATAAGCCTTCCGCCCAGGCCCAGACGCTGAGGACGAAAAAGACGAATCTGATCGGGGTGATTATCCCGAAGATCAATTCCGCATCTATCAGCCGTATGGTGGCGGGGATCAGTGCAGTGCTGTCCAAAGCAGGCTACCAGCTCCTTCTTGCCAATACGGATAATGATGAGAAGGAAGAGGTCAAGTATCTGCGTGTGCTGGCCGAGAACCAGGTCGATGGGATTATCCTGATCGGAACCGTGTTTACGGCGGCTCATAAAAAGGTCCTGAAGGAGCTTGCCGTTCCGGTGGTGATCCTGGGCCAGAGCCTTGCAGGGTATTCCTGCGTCTATCACGATGACTATCACGCAGCATACGACCTGACTTCTCTGCTGCTCGCCCATGGAAAGCACCCGGCCTGTATAGGCGTGCTGGAACGCGACGAGGCGGCTGGTAAGCGAAGAAAGGAAGGCTTTCTGGATGCAGTGAGAGACGCCGGAATCGGCGCGGACCGGGTACCCTATGCGGAAGGCAAATTCAGCATGGATTCCGGATATGAGCAGACGAAGCGTCTATTGTGTGAAAATCCTGAGATCGATTCCATTTTCTGCGCCACGGACAGTATCGCCACAGGCGGTGTGACGTATCTGCGGGAGACCGGAAGGCGGGTTCCGGAGGAGATTCAGATTGCCGGGATCGGAGATTCGGAGACAGCCCGGGTATGCGTGCCGAGGCTGACCACCGTTCACTACTATTATAAGACGAGCGGGGAAGAGGCCGCGCGCATGCTGGTCAACATGCTGAGCGCAGGAGATCAGATTCGCCGGGAGGTGAAGATGGGATATGAGATTGTTTATGGGAAGAGTACGATAGTTCAGGGAGAGTAATGCTGTACTGGGTAGGGGAAAGCCGGATCGGACACAGGATATGAATGTTGTCCGGCCCGGCTTCTTTTAATGGAAAATTTTAATAAGAAATTTTAATGGGAAATACCTTCAAATAGGAAGACCAGCGGATTTTGTGCATTTTATACAAAAAAATAGTTTTTGTTTGTTATATTGGACGGTTTACAGTAAAGAATGGAGGGTATATAATAAAAACAAGATATGAGATCGATCTCATATAAAATTTAAAAAAGACATAAAAAAGGCAGAATAATAAAAGGGAAAAAGAATGGGAACAATTTCATAGGATGTATAGGAGGGTAATTATGGATTACAGGGAATCAGCAAAGCAGGTTTTTGAATTGATCGGCGGAAAATCCAATCTGATATCGGCAGCCCACTGTGCCACCAGACTGCGCCTTGTGGTGGCAGATGAGTCGGTCTGCAAAAAGGGAGCCATAGAGAATGTAGATGGGGTGAAGGGAGTGTTCAGTGCCTCCGGCCAGCTTCAGATCATTTTCGGTACGGGCACGGTGAATAAAGTCTATGAGGAGTTTATCGCTGTGGCCGGGATTACAGCCGCATCGAAGGATGAGGTAAAGCAGGCCGCCGCGAAGAAGGGAAATCCTTTCCAGAGGGCGATCAAAGCGCTCGGTGATGTGTTCGTCCCCATTATTCCGGCCATCGTTGCCAGCGGCCTCCTGATGGGACTTTTAGAAGGTATCTGCAAGGTATACCCGTCGCTTGCCGGATCGGGAACCTATACGATTCTTCACCTGATGAGCAGCGCGGCCTTCACCTTCCTTCCTGTCTTAATTGCGTTCAGCGCGGCAAAGGTTTTCGGCGGCAATCCATTTCTGGGAGCCGTTATCGGTATGGTCATGATCCATCCGGATCTGTTAAACGCATGGTCCGTGGCGGGAGCCGAGTCGATTCCAACTGCTTCCGTGTGGTTTGGTCTCTATAACATTAATCTCACCGGTTACCAGGGCCATGTGATTCCGGTCGTCATCGCAGTGTTCTTCATGTCGAAGCTGGAGAAGAAGCTGCATAAGATCGTTCCTGAGATGTTTGACTTATTTGTAACTCCGCTTGTGACGGTCCTTGTGACAGGATACGTAACTCTGACTGTTTTTGGCCCGGTCTTCTCGCTGCTGGAAAATGGAGTCCTGGAAGGCGTGAAGTTCCTGATCACCATTCCATTCGGCATCGGTTCGTTCTTTGCCGGCGCGGTCTACGCCCCTACGGTTGTGGCCGGAGTTCATCATATGTATAATGCGCTGGAAGCCGGTCTGTTAAGCTCTGCCGGAATCAACACCTGGATGCCGATTGCCACGGCGGCTAATGTGGCCCAGGGCGGCGCGGCTCTCGCTATAGCCATGAAGACGAAGAATAAAAAAGTGAAAGAGCTGGCACTTCCCGCCTCCCTCTCTGCATTTCTGGGAATTACGGAACCCGTTATCTTCGGTGTGAACTTAAGATTTATGAAATCCTTTATCGCCGGCTGTATCGGCGGTGCCTGCGGAGCCATGGTATCCGGTATTCTCGGTGTCGGCGCTTCTGCTTACGGAATCACAGGACTGTTCGGATTCCTCATCACAACCGATTATGTATGGCAGTATGCGCTGGTCATTCTCGTGGCAGCAGCAGTGGCGTTCTTCCTTTCCTGGTCGCTTTTCCATGACGAGAAGGAAGAAAAAGAGGAGAAGGAAGAAAAAGAAGAGAAGGAAGCAAACGATAAAAAAGATGCAGACAACAAGTCTCATACCGTTTACAGCCCTCTGAGCGGAACGGTCATCCCTATGACAGAAGTAAAGGATCCTACGTTTGCTGCTGAAGTTCTCGGTAAGGGAGCGGCGGTGGTACCATCTGAAGGAAAAGTCTTTTCCCCGTGTGACGGTACCGTAGTCACGATTTTTGAAACCTGCCATGCGATTGGACTGATGTCCGGAGATGGAACGGAGATTCTGATTCATGTGGGGCTCGACACCGTACAGCTGGGAGGAAAGCATTTTACTCCTCATGTGAAGAGCGGAGACACCGTGAAAAAGGGCGATTTAATGCTGGAATTCGATGCGGAGGCCATTCAGGCGGCCGGATACGATATTACGACACCAGTGATTATCTCCAACAGTTATGCGTATCCTTCTGTGGCAATGAGCGCGGAGGGAACCGTCAGAGCAGGAGATGTTTTGATTACAGTAACCGAAGGATGACCGCACCGGGATTTCGCAGAATAGAACCGATGCGGCGCCAGATTTGAAAGGAGCCGGCCATGAACCGAACCACCGGAAATGAAACAAAGGACCCCTATCGTTTAAAACTTCATTTGACGCCCCCCGCGGGCTGGCTCAACGATCCCAACGGCTTATGTCAGTATCACGGCACATACCATGCATTTTACCAGTATGTGCCGGAGAACGCCCTGGGAAAGGGGAGAAAATGCTGGGGCCACGCGGTCAGCAGCGATCTGATCCACTGGAAAGACGAGGGTATCTTCCTGGAACCCGACCGTCCCTTCGACCGGGATGGCGTCTATTCCGGATGCGCCTGGACAGATGAAAATGGAATCCATCTCTTTTACACCGGAAATGTGAAGGAAGAGGGAGATTATGATTATATCCACGAGGGCAGGCAGGCCGCCCAGGTATTGGTGGAGACAAAAGACGGAAGCAGGGCGGGGGAGAAGAGGCTGCTTCTCACCAATGACGACTATCCAAAGGACTGTACGCTTCACGTCAGAGACCCCAAGGTCTGGAAGGAAAACGGCAGGTATCATATGGTGCTGGGTGCCCGGAAGAACAGCGGCCAGGGCGCGGTGCTTCTCTATGAATCGGCCGATATGGTGACCTGGAAGTATGTCGGTGAGATGACGACAAAAAATCCCTTTGGCTATATGTGGGAATGTCCGGACTGTTTTGAGATGGAGGATGCCGCATTTTTATCCATCTGCCCCCAGGGGCTGCCCCGGGGCGAATTTCAAAACCAGAATATCTACCAGTCCGGTTATGTCCGCCTTAAGGCGGGAATCGCCAGACCTCAGATGGTGGAAGCGGAGGCATTTACAGAGTGGGACAAGGGCTTTGATTTCTATGCACCGCAGACATTTACCGATGAGCAGGGAAGAAGAATCTTAATTGGCTGGATGGGGCTCCCTGATATCGAGGGAGAGTACAGCAATCCGACGGTGGGCGATGGCTGGCAGCATGCCCTGACGCTTCCCCGGGAAATCACGTATGAGGCGGGCCGGCTGTACCAGAGGCCGGTGGAAGAATTAAAGCGGCTGCGCAGAAATGAGAGAGAAGTAAAAACAGGAGAAACCTCCGTCCTTTCCGAGGGGATATATGAGGTAGAGATAGATAAAATAGAAATAAATCAGAAAGATATCGATCAAAAAGATATCGATCAAAAAGATATCAATGGATTGGAACCGGTTTCCTGCCGTATCTGTTTTAATCAGGACCTGGTTCTGGATTATCAGGACGGAGTTTTCTCCATGAAATTTTTAAACAGGACGGGTGCCGGGCGTACTGTGAGGCGCGCCGAAATCGGCAGTCTGGAGGATATCCGCATCATCATGGATACCTCTGCAATTGAAGTTTATGTAAACCAAGGCAGCACGGTATTCACTTCCAGATACTATCCGGCATCCGGAGAATCTCGTGTCATGATCGATTGTGAGAAGAGCAGAATCAGACTGTGGGACTTAGAAAGCGTCTGATAATTGTTTTTCACAGTCCGGTCAATGGGGTCGGGGGGGAACAGGATTGGTTTACCTGACAGCGTCTTCCATGTTGTCAAGGTAAAGAAGGCAATCCATGATATCCCCCCCTGGAAAGATCTATGCATTCCCTCATATAGGCGAAATGCTGTTCATCCAGCCCACTGCCTTGATTGATCGCCTTATCGTTAGAAAAATTCACATCTTCACAGGCGAAAAACATGTAGACATACATATTGCCGCCTTCCATTGTCTTAAAATACGCCATCAGATAAGCGTGCCCATCTTTTAATAAGGCCTCTCCCGCCTTTCGGTGTAATATTTAAGAAATTCAGCCATTCTTCCGAGGTTTCCTCTTTCCCTTTAATGCTCTCATACTTATACAGCCTGATATCCATTTCTTTTCTTATGTGTAGGACATCCTTTTGAAATAGAGTTGTTTTATTTGAAATGTAGTTAGTAATAACTAATTATATTGTACATAATTGATGGCTCTGCGGCAATCATTCCTTTTAAGTTTTATCAACGCACTTTTCTTTCGCTAATCATCTGATATAATAAAACATATTGCTATAGGCGGCAATCATAAGGTTATAAAATTATAACGCAGTTAAGTGATAGAGGAATAAAGTTGCAAAGTCTCAAAGTTGCAAAGTCACAAAGCCCAAAAGCTACAAAACCGCAATATCACAAATCTATAATGCAGCAAAACTACAAAACCACAACGGTATTAAAAGGAGAGACAAAAATCATGGCAAAATTTACAATTGTATTTCACAGTGTCTGCGGAAACACGTATCAGATCGCAGACTGTTTTTACAGAGCGCTTCAGGAGAGAGGGCAGGAGGCGGCTCTTTACAGAACCGCGGATGCCTCCTTCGAGTCAGGGGAAAAGAGGATAGAGGATTTCAAGCGTCTTCAGGATGCAATAGAGGCGGTGCCGGTCATAGAGGAAGCGGCGCAGGTTCTGGGAAGTGATGTGCTGCTTCTCGGTTCTCCGACGTATTACGGATGCGTTTCGGCGCAGATGAAGGCATTTATGGATTCCTTCGAAAAATTGTGGGTGGAAGCGCCTACGGCCGGGATGTATTTCGGGTGCTTCACATCAGCGGGAGACGGATGCGGCGGGCCGGAGCTCTGCCTGCAGGTGATGAATACCTTTGCCCAGCATATGGGCATGGTTCCGATCTCTGTTCCGTGCAACATCAAAGGAGCGGTTCAGCCGGCGTATGGAATCAAACACGTGTCTGGCGAGATGGCTGACCGGGCTGTGACGGAAGAGACAAAAACAGCGGTGCAAAATTATGTGGACCACATTCTGAAGGTCATTTCGTGACGGCAAAAGGCGGACGGAGGAGAGAAAGAAAGGCTTGAGACACGTAGAAAAGATACACAATTTTCAGGAAAAGATGTTCTTTTTTATGATATCTTAAAGAAAGGATTGAATTAAAAACTTCCTTGTGTTACCATGAGATTGGTCAGTTATTTCTACAAATTAATACATATTACAAGGAGGGTTCTTAATAAATGGATATCCGTTATTCAGCCAATCAGAAGGATTTTAAACGTTACACAACAGAAGAGACGAGAAATGAATTTTTAATCGAGAATTTATATGCTGCTAATGAAGTTGTAGCCGTATACTCCCACGTAGACCGTATGGTTACACTGGGATGCATGCCGACTACGGAGACTGTTTCCATCGACAAGGGAATCGACATCTGGAAAAACTTCGGGACAGGCTATTTCCTGGAGAGACGTGAGATCGGTATTTTCAACATCGGCGGAGCCGGCAGGATCACAGCTGACGGCGAAGTTTTCGATATGAACTATAAAGACTGCTTATACATCACAAAGGGAACAAAGGAAGTGCTCTTCTCCAGCAACGATGCAGCGAATCCTGCAAAGTTCTACATGGTGAGTGCACCGGCTCACAAGGCCTGCAAGACAACCTTTATTCCGATTGAGAAGGCAGCAAAGAAGCCGCTGGGCGCTATGGAGACTTCCAATAAGCGCGTAATCAATCAGTTCATCCATCCGGACGTTCTTGAGACCTGCCAGCTTTCCATGGGCATGACCGTGCTTGATCCGGGCAGCGTATGGAACACCATGCCGGCTCATACTCATGAGAGACGTATGGAAGTTTACATGTACTTCGAGATTCCGGAGAACAATGTGGTATTCCACATGATGGGCGAAGGAAACGAGACAAGACACATCGTAATGCAGAACGAGCAGGCTGTTATCAGCCCATCCTGGAGCATTCACGCAGGCGCAGGCACCAGCAACTATACATTTATCTGGGCTATGGGCGGTGAGAATCAGGCGTTTGATGATATGGATGTAATCTCTACGACGGAACTTAGATAATTTTTTAGAAAAGTAAAGCCCGGGAAGGCGTTGGATTCCAACACTTTCCCGGGCTTTTTGACTCGGCCTCTTGTCAGGAACTGCCGCAGAGTTATTTCACGCCAGTTCCTAATAGATAAGACTCATCACAATCCCCTGCGGGAAATCTCCGTACTTTTCCCCGAATAAATTGATGCCTCCGATATGCCTGGCATCTTTTTTTATCTGGATTAACAGCGAGATGTAGGGGTGATCCTGGATCTTTAAGTCTTTGAGCGACAGCTGCGGATCGATCAGGCGCCCGTCTAAGTAGCTGCCGCTTTCCCGGACGGAGAAATTTTTTAACAGCCCATACTGCGTGCGGCCGTTGGGCCAGGCGGGGGGAGTCAGGCGGCCGCGGCGGGCGCCGTAATCTCCGGGGGAACAGTAGGTGGCGACCTCGTGCCCATTGATGGAGACGGTGATGTCGGACGGCCAGTCCTCCAGGAAGCCGGGGGCTTCGGAACAGAGCTCCATGCAGAAAGAAATTTCGTGGAGCTCCAATAAGGGATTGGTCAGGTTGGGGAAGCGGTATTCCACGAAGCCCTGCTGAAACCAGATCAGCTGTGCATTTCCGCGCAGCGGGGAGTAGAAGGTGCGGGCGCTGTCGTATGCGTCCATGACGCCGTTCTCATCCGCCAGACCGCAGGTAGGTTCCACCTCGATCTGATAGTAATTGCCCACAGGCATATCCAGGGTGATCGTATTATCAGCCAGATCTGCGTCCGCGTCAAAGGTCTCTAAGTGAAAAGTCTGCATGCTGCAGATACAGACACGCATGGAGCCGTGCAGGCCGGGCTGGGTTTCCGTGACGATCAGCTTCGCCTCTTCCAGGATCTTGATGTGCAGCGCCGTGGAGGACACGGGGATGGAGAGAATGTCCGCGATCTCCTGTAAAGAGAGGGGCGTATTTTTCAACAGGTTTAAAATATTGAGACGGATTGGAGAGGACAGGGCTTTTCCGATCCTGACAATCTGGTCGTGATGGGCCGGATTGCTTAAGTGAAGCTGGATATCACGCTCACCGATGATCTTAACCGGGGCTTTCTGTTTTCGTGACATGAACGGTTCCTCCTTTTCTTACATTATTTTTTGATTACTGTAATTTAAAACCATATATTTATTATATAAAAAATGTAATAAAATATCAACTGTAATAAAAATACGGTGTACTATTTAGTAAAAATACATAAAAAATATAGACGAAATATAAAACGTACTTGATATAATATACAAAATATGGTAAGATGAATTATGTAATAAATGTGGAATTACAGAGAGGGGACTACATGGATTGGGGCGAAATTTCTCTGTTTAATACATATTTATTGTAATTAAAGTTGGGTTAAAAATCAAGTAGGAATAAAAAAGAAAAGGAGAGGGAGAAATGAGAAAAATGAAGAAAATGATGTCACTGACAATGGCGGCGGTTATGACTCTGTCGTTAGCAGGATGCGGCGGAGGAGGAACAGCGCCGACGACGAAAGCGGCGGAACCTGCGGAGACCAAGGCGGAGACAACGGCCGAGGCCAAAGCGGAGGAGACGACTGCGGCACAGCCGGCGGGGGAAAAGACGACGATTACGTTTATCAATGGCTTTACCGGCGGCGACGGTCCGTTTATGACCAAGATTGTGGATGCGTTTAACGAGTCCCAGGATCAGTACTTTATCGAGCAGCTTCAGGATGCAGACCATTACACGAAGTTCAAATCGGATGATTTCGACATGCTGATTATCCATGCGGACTGGATTTCCACGTATCACGCGCTGGGCCTCTTAAGAGAAGTATCCGACATCTATGAGAAGGCGGGGCTGTCCTTTGAGAATGACTGGCATCCGATTACCCAGACGTATGCCAAGTACGACGACGGAATTTTTGCCTTCCCGTTAGACTTATACGCAGAGACCTTCTATTACAATAAAGAGTACGTAAAAGAAACACCGAAGACGTACGATGATATGAAGGCGCTGCGCGATCAGCTGGATTCTGAAAATTCAGGAATCTATCCGATGTCGATCCCGCTTACCGGCGACCATCAGTGGGCATGGATGACGGCTCTCGGCCAGTCCGGATGCAACTGGGTGGAAGGCGAGCATATCAAGATGGACACGGATGAGATCGCAGACGCATTTATGAAGATTCATGACCTGATCTATAAGGATCATATCAGCGCGGCCGGCTTAGGCGACAACGACCATTTCAATACCTTTATCAAAGAATCCAAGGACAACACCAATGTCAGCGCAGCTACAGCTCTGACGGGACCGTGGAATTACACGGCTGCCAAAGAAGTTCTGGGCGACAACCTGGGAATCGGCACACTTCCGCAGCTGTACGGTGACACGAAAGTGGTACCGGCCGGCGGCCATACCTTCGGCGTATCTGCAAAGGTGACAGACGAGAAGAAGATTGACGGAATCGCAGCATTTATGAAATTCGCATACCAGCCGGAGATCATGTTAAACTGGGCAGATTCCGGTCAGGCTCCGATTCATTTAAAGACCATGGAACTGGTAAAACAGTCTCCTGAGAAGTATCCGGTTGCCAACGTAAACTACCAGATCTTTGATTACGCCATGATTCTTCCGGCCATCTATAACATCAGGGAGCAGGTGAAATACGTCAATACAACTGTATGGTCCATGGTAATCCAGACTCCTGATTTAAAGAAAGAGGATTTAATGGAGGAGCTGAAGAACGCAACGGAGATTGCGACAGAATTATCTGAATTATAATCGTTAAACCATGAGGGGCTGCCGCTTTTTAAGAATATGAGTGCGGCAGCCCTTTCTGAGTCACTGTTCCTATGGGGAGCAGCAATATTTCTGACGCAAGCTGCAGGGCAGCAGACGGGAGGTTATCATGAAGAAAAGAAAAGGCGCGGCAGTGCTGTTTATCATTCCCTTTCTACTGTTTTTTCTACTGTTCTGGCTGATCCCATTTGTATACGGTATCGTGATGAGCGTAACAAAATACAGTCTGATTCAGGGAAACAAAGGGTTCGTGGGATTTGCGAACTACATCAAGATTTTATTTTCCTCATCCATGTACCACAAATCATTTATACAGGGATTGAGCAATACTGTAATATTCGTCGTGCTCACCACTCCGTTTCTGGTGTTTGGGAGCCTGTTTCTGGCGCTTCTGCTGGACCGGCTGCCGGAACGGCTGAAGGGGATTTTCCGGACGATTTATTTTGCATCCTATTCCGTTTCCGTAACCGCAGTGGCGGCGGTGTTCGTATGGCTGATGAAGGGAAACGGCGGTTATTTTAACAACATGCTGCTCAGCATGGGAATCATTAAATCACCGATTCCCTGGATGGAGCAGCAGCCATTTGTATGGGTGGCGCTGACGGTAGCCACGGTCTGGTGGACGATCGGCTACAATATGATGCTGTTTGTCAACGCACTCAATGAAATTGATACCAATCTGTACGAGGCCTCCGCCATGGATGGCGCAGGATTCTGGGTACAGCTCCGATACATCATTCTGCCAAATATCAAAAACGTGTTTTTCTTTGTCCTGATGACGACGATCATCGCTTCCTTCAACGTCTACGGCCAGCCAAGGCTGATGACGAAGGGCGGGCCGGGAGAGACTACGAAGCCCCTGATCATGATGATCACCTCTACGATCATGGACCGCAACGATCTGGGAGTGGGAAGTGCGATGACGATTCTCATGGGAGTGGTCATCATCCTCTGCTCCGTCGGACAGTATTACCTGACCAAAGAGAAAGATAAATTAAAATAGGAGGGCGGCAAGATGAAAAAGAAATATTTTAACCGGATTTTGCTGGTCATGTGTGCCTGCGTGATCGCATACGCGTTTCTGCTGCCGCTGCTCTTCATGCTGTTTACCAGCTTTAAGGGCCTGGCGGAGGCGATGACCTCTTCCACACTGCTGCCCCATACGTGGACGCTGCAGAATTACAGGGATTTGTTTGCCAGCACCTCCACGGCGCCGATCTTTAAATGGCTGATGAATACGGCGGTGGTGACGGTCAGCGGTACGATATTGAGAATTACGACCAGCGTTCTCGCGGCTTACGCGCTGGCGCGTCTTCCGGTTCCCGGAAAGCGGTTCATCGTGGTGGGGCTGGTATGGGCGATGGCAATTCCGGAGATCGTGACATTTTTCCCATTGTTTTATATCTTCAAACAGATTAATATGCTCAATTCGCTGCTGCCGCTGATCTTACCGTCCGGCTCCGGCGTTATGTGTATCTATCTGATCTATAACTTCCTGCTGGCGTTTCCGAAGGAGCTGGAGGAGGCCGGTCTGGTGGAAGGCGCCAATGTCTTCCAGGTGCTGTGGCACATCGTTCTTCCATCGGTAAAGCCGGTGGTGATCACACAGGCCTTTATCACATTTCTCGGACTCTATAACAGCTACCTCTGGCCGTCGCTGGTGGTCAACAAGCAGGAGAACCGGACTGTGACACTGGGAATCGCCGCGCTGGTCCTGGGGGAAAATTATACGAACCCCGGCCTTATGATGGCATCGACCCTGGTATCGGTTGTGCCGGTCCTGATTATTTTCATGTTTGCTAATAAGTATGTGGTTAAAGGATTTACACAGTCGGGTATCAAATAAACCTGGAGGATGAAGTATGAGAGATGAGTATCCGCGTCCTGATTTTGTGAGGAGTGAATGGGTAAATTTAAATGGGGCCTGGGATTTTTATCTGGGCGGAGACAAGAGATCGATCGAGGTGCCATACGTATGCCAGTGCAGAAAGAGCGGGATCGGTGAGCGGATTTGTGAGGATGCCGTCGTGTATGAACGGACCTTTTTCGTGCCGGATACCTGGAAAGGGCGGTCGGTGCTGCTGAATTTCGGTGCGGTCGATTACTTCTGCCGGGTGTGGGTCAACGGGCAGTGTGTCGGGACCCATTCCGGAGGCCAGACGCCTTTCAGCTTTGATGTGACCCACTGCCTGAACTGGGGGGAAGAGTGCATCCGCGTGGAGGTGGAAGACTGGCTGAAGAATGAGCAGATCGCCAGGGGAAAACAGTACTGGGAGGATGAATCCAGCTTTATCTGGTATACGCCCAGCACTGGAATCTGGCAGACGGTATGGCTGGAGCCGGTGTCCGCGTCGCGGTTTTCCTGGATTCGCTTCACACCGGACATCGATGAAGGTACGGTAAAGATTGACTACCGGCTGGAGCAGGGGACTGCGCTTCCGTGCGAGGCGATGATCACCATCTGCCGGGAGGAAAAGCCCGTATTTAAAGGTACTGTGTGGTGCCGGGAGCTGTGCAACACCATCACGGTGGATGTATTTCAGAAGAAGGCGTTAAACGGTTCCTTTCATTTTGTGGGAGCTTACTGGTCGCCGGAAAATCCCAATCTCTATGAGGTCACCATGACGCTTAAAAACGGCACGGAGGTGACCGACCGGGTGGAAAGCTATTTCGGCATGCGGAAGGTCCGGATCGAAGGCGGAAAAATCTATCTAAACAACCAGCCCTATTATCAGAAGCTTCTCTTAGACCAGGGGTACTGGGAGGAGAGCCTGATCACGGCGCCGTCCGATGAGGATTACAAAAATGATATCCTGATGTCCAAGGCCATGGGTTTTAACGGGTGCAGGAAGCATGAAAAGGTGGAAGATCCCAGATTCTTATACTGGGCGGACCATCTGGGATTTCTGGTGTGGGAGGCGATGGCCAGCTTCTGGGTCTATACGCCGGAGGGGGCCTGCGCCTTTATGAGAGAATGGATGGATGTGATCCGCAGGGATTACAATCATCCCAGCATCATTGTGTGGGGGATGCTGAATGAGAGCTGGGGCGTCCCCGGCATCTACGAGAATCAGGAGCAGCAGAGCTTTTCAAAATCCCTCTATTATATGGCCCGCAGCCTGGATTCCACCCGCCTGGTGATATCCAACGACGGCTGGGAGATGACGGACACAGATATCTGTGCGGTTCACTCCTACCAGCACGGAAGAGAGGACGACCAGAAGCAGCAGGAATTATATAAAAATTGTTTAAAAGAGATCGACGAGCTGCCTGAGATTGTGGAAAAACGGTTGTTTGCAAAGGGCCATTCCTATCAGAAGCAGCCGGTGGTGCTGACTGAGTTCGGCGGAATCGCAGTCTCGGAGGACGAGAGCGGCTGGGGCTATACGGCGATCGGACGGTCGGAATTCTTAAAGGAATACAGCAGGATTCTTGACGCGGTCTACGATTCAGACTTGATCTGCGGATACTGTTATACGCAGCTGACTGATGTGGAACAGGAGACCAACGGCCTTCTGACAAGCACCCATCAGTATAAATTTGACCCGGAAAAAATTAAGGAAATCAATGACAGGAGGCGTACCTGATGAAAGTAGTTGCACACAGGGGATACAGCGGAAGGTATCCCGAGAATACGATGCTGGCATTTCAGAAGGCGGTGGAGACCGGATGTGATGAGATTGAGCTGGATGTCCAGCTGACAAAGGATGATGTGGTGGTGATCCTTCACGATGAGCGGATCGACCGGACCACGGACGGCGCTGGTTATGTCCGTGATTATACATACGAAGAATTAAAGCAGTTTAACGCGGCCAAATGCTGGGACGGAAAGTACGACAGGATGGCGATTCCCACGTTTGAGGAGTACTGCCTCTGGGTGAAGGATGAGCCTGTGACCACTAATATCGAGTTTAAAACCAGCATTTACTATTATGAGGGGCTGGAAGAAAAGACGATAGAACTTTTGAGAAAGTATCATCTGGAAGAGAAGGCGATGTTCTCTTCCTTCAACCACGTGTCCCTGATAAAAGCTAAGAAGCTGGAACCGGATATAGCGTGCGGAATACTGGTGGACGACGAACTGGGCAACGCTGGATATTACTGCAGCCAGTACGGCTTTGAGTGTTACCATCCCAACGGAGCCAAGCTGACCGGCGCGGTAGCGGAGAACTGCGCCCGCCATGGGATCAAAATCAATGCCTGGACCATCAATGATATGGCCCTGCTGGAAAGGCTGGGCGACTTAAACTGCAGCGGGGCGATTACGAATTTTCCGGGTATCTGCCGTGCCTGGCAGCAGGCAATGCAGGAATAGGGAAGATTACTTTACATACAGGGAAGGCGGAAATAAGTCGTTGAAGGAACTGAGAACTGCACTGCTTGAAAAAACTGAATTGCTTAATAAAACTGAATTGCTTAATAAAACAGAATTATTTGTCCTGGACATGGATGGAACCTTTTATCTGGGTGACCGGATTCTGGATGGAGCGCTGGACTTTTTAAAGACCGTGGAGGAAACGGGGCGCAGATACCTGTTTTTTACGAACAATTCTTCTAAATCGCCGAAGGTCTATCTTGAAAAACTGAAGGGGATGAACTGTATAATCAGCCGGGAGCAGATTATGACCTCCGGAGATGTAATGATCCAGTACTTAAAGAGCTGCTATGCGGGCTGCTCCGTGTATCTGGTCGGCACACCGGCTCTGGAGGAGAGCTTTCGGGAGGAGGGAATCCATCTGACGCAGGAAATGCCGGATGTGGTGGTGATCGGTTTCGATCTGACTCTGACCTACGAAAAGCTGGAGCGGGCGTGTACCTATATCAGGAACGGAGCCGAATTCCTTGCAACCCATCTGGATATCAACTGCCCCACGGAAGAGGGCTTTATCCCGGACTGCGGCGCATTCTGCGCGGCCATCGCCCTGTCTACGGGGAAGCAGCCGAGATACGTCGGTAAGCCTTTCCCCGAGACCTTGGAAATGATCCTGAAGAAAACAGGCGTGGACAGGGAGCGTATCGCCTTCGTGGGCGACCGCCTGTACACAGACGTGGCCACCGGTGTGAACAATGGCGCCATGGGAATGCTGGTGCTGACCGGGGAAACGAAGAGGGAGGATCTGGAGGGGGCGGAGGTCGTCCCGGATGGCGTGTATCTTTCCCTGAAGGAGATGGGGGAGCTGCTGAGGATACATCGGCCGAACCGGACTGTGGTGCCCCTGGTGGGGAGTGAACTGTGATTGGGAAGATTGAGAGCGGCATACTGCCAGAAAGCTGGACTTGACATTTAAATCTGCTTCTGCTATTATAAACATACCGACGGTATGTATGTAAAAGGAGGGGAGATTATGGCGCGTAATAAGTATCCGGAGGAGACCGTTCAGAAAATCCTGGATGTGTCCCGCACATTGTTCCGGGAGAAGGGGTATGAGCATACGACGATCCAGGATATTGTAAGTGCACTGGGAATGTCGAAGGGAGCGGTCTACCACCACTTTAAGTCAAAGGAAGAGATTATGGACCGGCTGACCGATGTCTACTACGACGAGGCCGGGTGGTTTATGGATATTCGGCTGGACCCAGCCTTAAATGGCCTGGAAAAGCTGAAGGAGATCTTTTATTATCTGTTTACGGATAAGAAAAAATTTGAGCTGGATAAGCTGATGCCGTATACCAACAGGGATAATCCGAGGCTCCGTACCCTGATTCTGGATTCTACCATACATGATTCTGCGCCGTTTATCGCAGATCTGATCGAGGAGGGAATCCGGGATGGCTCCATTCATGTCACACGGCCCAAGGAATTGTCTGAGATGATGATGATTCTGATGAATGTGTGGGTGGGTATGTATGCGGAAAACAGAGAGGATTTTCTTGTAAAGGTCGATTATTACCAGGAATTCTGTGAGAAGATGGGCCTTCCTGTTATCGATGACCGCATAAAAGAAGCTTTCATCTGCTATTTTGATGAGGTAATAAAAGAACAGCCAGGGTGGGCGTAATCCCGCCCTTCTTTTTTACAATTATACATACCAACCGTCGGTATTAAAAATAAGGAGAATACAAAAATATGAATTCACGCCTGTTTCAACGAGACTTTACAATTATGATTCTGGGACAGATTATTTCACTGTTCGGCAATGCGATTCTGCGTTTTTCACTGTCACTGCATGTCCTGGAGGTTACGGGATCGGCTGCGGTGTTTGGTACGATTCTGGCTGTATCCATGATTCCTACGGTTCTGCTGTCACCGTTCGGCGGTGTTTTGGCGGACCGTCTTCCGAAGCAGAAGATCATGACGATTCTGGATTTTGTAACGGCCGGTCTGATTGTGTTTTATGATGCGGTTTATGGGAGTGCGGGGAATCTGGCCGCTGTCACGATCTTTATGATTCTGCTGACTCTGATCCAGGCATTTTACCAGCCGTCTGTTCAGGCCAGCATCCCGCTTCTGGCTTCTAAGGAGCAATTGATGGCGGCTAACGGAATTGTGATGCAGGTCCAGGCGCTTGCAGGCCTTCTGGGGCCGATTCTGGCCGGAATTCTGTACGGGATTGGGGGCGTGAAGCCCATACTCGCGGCCAGCGCGGTCTGCTTTTTCTTATCGGCGGTGATGGAGCTGTTTCTGCGCATTCCTCACGAGAAGAGAGAGGCCGATGGATCACCGGTGCGTATGGCGCTTCTCGATATAAAGGGAGCCGTCATTTACTTAATCCGGGAAAATACCTGTCTTTTTAAGCTGCTCATCGTGGTTGCAGGAATCAATCTCTTCTTATCCGCTCTTTTTATCATAGGTCTGCCGTATCTGGTTAAAATATATTTAGGAATGTCTGCACAGGCCTATGGATTTGCCGAGGCGGCCATGGGGATGGGCTCGATTCTCGGCGGGCTGGTATCCGGTTTGGCAGGGAAGAAGATTCCATTTAAGCATTCCCACTATTTCCTGCTGGGGACGCCGCTGCTTTTGATACCGGTGATTCTGATTCTGCTGTTTCAGGCTCCGGGGAAGATGATTTATGCAGTTCTTCTTTTTTCTGTTATGATCGGAATGGGCTTTGCTGCGTTATTTACCATTGCGGCGCAGACCTTTATTCAGAAGAGCACGCCGGTTCATATGCTGGGGAAAGTCGGCGCATTCGTATCCACCATCTGCGTCTGTGCGCTGCCCATCGGCCAGGCGATGTACGGCGGACTCTTTGAACTGTTTTCCGGCAGTCCATGGGTGGTGGTTTTGGTTGGAACCGTGATCAGCATGATGCTGGCGTACGCGGCCAAGAGGACATTACGGAACGCAGAGGCGTAAATACCGCTGTTTTATGTGAAATCTCTGTGAAAATGTAGAATTTATCCGGCCGTTTTGTTACAATAATAATCAGAAAATGGCTTACAGTTCAGGAGGTTATCATGGAACAGTTGAAGATATTAGTAGTAGATGACGAGGCCAGAATGAGAAAGCTGGTAAAGGATTTCTTGAGTGTTAAGGGATTTACAGTGCTCGAGGCTTCCAACGGTGAAGAGGCGGTGGATCTGTTTTTCGAGCAGAAGGATATTGCACTGATTATTCTGGATGTGATGATGCCGAAGATGGATGGCTGGGAGACATGCAGAACGATCAGAAAATATTCCCAGGTGCCGATCATTATGCTGACGGCCAGAAGCGAGGAGCGCGACGAGCTGCAGGGCTTCAACCTGGGTGTGGACGAATACATTTCCAAGCCGTTCAGCCCGAAGATTCTGGTGGCGCGCGTGGAAGCGATCTTACGAAGAAGCAACGCCGTCTCTTCCGACTTAATCGAGATCGGAGGAATCCGCATTGATAAGGCGGCGCATCAGGTTACGATCGACGGTCAGAACATTGATTTGAGTTATAAGGAATTTGAGCTTCTGACGTATTTTGTAGAGAACCAGGGAATTGCCCTTTCGAGAGAGAAGATTCTTAATAATGTGTGGAATTACGATTACTTCGGAGATGCGAGGACGATCGATACCCATGTAAAGAAGCTCCGGAGCAAGATGGGAGAGAAAGGGGACTATATAAGGACCATCTGGGGAATGGGCTATAAATTCGAGGTGACTGAATGAGACATTCCATAAAAGCCCGGTTTGCCATGGTATTCGTAGGGCTGATGGCATTCGTGCTGATTGCTACCTGGTGTGTGAACAACTGGTTTCTGGAAAGCTTTTATACCATGGACAAGGTAGCCACACTGGAAAAGGCATACAACGGAATCGACCGGATCGTTACGGAAACCGAAAAAAAGGGCACCGATATATTCGAGTATTTTAAGAGCACCTATGATCCGAACCGTGAAAATGAAGGGCCGGTCCAGCAGATGTTCCGGGTCCTCGGTGAAAAATATAATATGAACATCGTGCTGATGGACAGCGCCACCGATCAGGTTCTGATCTCCAATACGGGGGAGCGCGACTACTTGTCCAGCCGGGTTCAGGGGTATATCTTTGGCAAGGACATGCCCAAGGTCAGTATTTTAAAGACCCACGACAATTATTTTATCCAGAAGACGTATGACAAGCGCTCCGATTCTTATTATCTGGAGAGCTGGGGGTATTTTTCGGATAATGCGACCATCTTTCTGATGTCCACGCCGCTGGCCAGTATCCGGGAGAGTGTGGATCTGGCCAACCGTTTCCTGGCATACGTGGGAATCGCGGCGCTGTTTGTGGGAAGTGTGTTTATTTACTTTACCACGAAAAAGATCACCTCCCCGATTCTCCAGCTTGCGAATCTGTCGGAGAAGATGTCCAATCTGGATTTCGACGCCAAATACACAGGCCAGGCGGAGGATGAGATCGGCGTGCTGGGGAACAGCATGAACCGTCTGTCCGATACGCTGAAGGAGACCATCGGTCAGCTGAGAACGGCCAACACGGAGCTGCAGCAGGACATTGAGGAAAAGATCAAGGTCGATGAGATGCGTAAGGATTTCATAGCCAACGTGTCCCATGAGCTGAAGACGCCGATCGCTCTGATCCAGGGATACGCGGAAGGTTTGACAGAAGGGATGGCAGAGGACCCGGAGAGCAGGGATTATTACTGCGAAGTCATCATGGATGAGGCCAATAAGATGAATAAGATGGTGCGCCAGCTCCTGACCCTGTCAGCGCTGGAGGCTGGCAACGACGCCCCGGTCATGGACCGGTTTGACTTAACTGACTTAGTCCGCGGAGTAATCACGTCCGCAGGTATTCTGATTCAGCAGAAGGAAGCGGAGGTGCACTTAGAGGACTGCGGTCCGGTTTACGTATGCGCGGATGAGTTTAAGATCGAAGAGGTAGTGACAAACTATTTGAATAATGCGCTGAACCATCTGGCCGGCGAGAAAAAGATCGTCATCACTGTGGAAGACAACGGGGAGGAAGCTCTCGTCACCGTATTTAACACAGGAAATAATATCCCGGATGAGGATATCCCCAATCTGTGGACGAAGTTCTATAAGGTGGATAAGTCTCATACGAGGGAATACGGCGGTAGCGGAATCGGGCTGTCGATCGTGAAGGCGATCATGGACTCACACAGAAAGGCCTGTGGAGTGAGAAATGTGGAAGGCGGAGTGGAGTTCTGGTTTACGCTGGATTGTTATAGGGAACAGGGATAGATCTGGTATAATGTATCATAAGTCCTTGTGCATAGAGTGCCTGATATTTGCATCAGGCACTCTATGCACAAGGGCTTATGATACGTTATGCTAGTGTCAGGCGGTGAAGAATGGCGGCATCGCCTGACATATAATGCGAGTTATAAATACGCATGATGGTTGTAAAATGATCCGTGATATGATAAAATAAATTTGTATAAATTAACATAGAAGTCAGAGGATAGCCTGATGATTCCCCTCAGAAGCTGGATATACCACGGACAGCGGCCGGATGGCAATGCTGTTATGAAAATCCGGTTTGCTGCTTTCGCGAGAATGAGCGAAGGGGGAAATGTAATATGAATACACTTGAAGTGTTGACATTAGTGCTGGTGATATTTGCAGCGCTGACTTACATAGAGATTCATCAGAATAGAAAATAGCTATCCTCTATTGCAGTAGAGGATAGCTGTGTAACTAAAAATTTCACCAGATATCTGAAGCGTAATCATCAGACGAACGACTGTCTTTTTGATTACTTCTAAGTAAATTATACACTGGGGGCTTGTTTTTTTCAAGCCCCTTTTTTTAAACTAACGAGAATTCTCTGCTGACATGCAATCAAGTCACACGTCTATAAGATTCAGCCGCATTATGCGAAATCACCGGGCGTGGATTGAAAAACAGTAGCAGCTGTCTTCCCACCTGCGCCCTTATTTGGTTACATTATAAAATAGTTTTATGCACAACTATTTATTGTAATGCGTTCCGAGATATGATAAAATAAATCTGTATAATTGAATAGAGGTCAGAGGATAGCCTGATGATTCCCTTCAGAAGCTGGATATGCCACGGACAGCGGCCGGATGGCAATGCTGTTATGAAAATCCGGTTTGCTGCTTTCGCGAGTATGAGCGAAGGGGGAAATGTAATATGAATACACTTGAAGTGTTGACATTAGTGCTGGTGATATTTGCAGCGCTGACTTACATAGAGCTTCATCAGAATAGAAAATAGCTATCCTCTAGGGCAATAGAGGATAGCTATGTAACTAAAAATTACACTAGATATCTGAAGCGACATCATCAGACGAATCACAGTCTCTTTGATTACTTCTAAGTAAATTATACACTGGGGGCTTGTTTTTTTCAAGCCCCTTTTTAAATTTAGCTTTCGATTATGTTTCTGGTTGAAGTTTCCGAAACACAAGCTTCGCTGGCTGCGACCGCTTAGCTGGGAGTGATCTTCCTGTCCTGAAGCGATCGTTCTGTCCTGAAATGATCTTCCTGTCCTGACAAGATAAAGTAAGTGCGGTCATCTTGTCCGCAACGCGTAAAATTTCATTACGGGTTACTGCAGTCTTTCACAAACAGCCGCTGCTGCCTCTCCACCCGCTCCTTCACCTGTTTCAGAAAGCTTTCCGGCCCCAGCACCTTTACCACCGGTCCGAAGGAGAGAATCTGTATCAACAGCTCCGTTTCCACATCTCTGCTGTAATAGATCCGGCAGAGGTACTTACCGGAGTCACCCAGCTTTTCCGTCCGTTTCTTGTAACAGGCGAAATGAAGCATGGTCCGTTCCAGCGCATTGCGCTCATTGGATATTTCCAGGACCACAGGTTCCCGGCAGAGGGAGTGTTCTAAGCAGGCATCAATATCGGGCCGGATCTCCAGGGATTTTCCCGTGTCTTTAATCCGCATGATCCGCGACAGATTCAGGATAGTCAGACGGCTTAAGCTGTCATCCTTCCGAACCCGGACTGCCATGAGACGGAATTTGTCGTCCTTGGCAGAGTATTCGAGCCGGCAGGGAAGGTATCGGAATGTAGTTAAGTGGTTTTTTGCCGAAAAGTAATCGATGGCCAGGATCCGGTTCTCTCGGATCCCTTCCAGAATCGCTTGAAAATGTTCCCGGTATGAATCGAGTTCGTACCCGTCCCCGTCGGAATACTGGTCAAAATAAGAAAAGTCCTCCGTATAAAACAACGGCTTAACATTTCTTAATGCAAGATCCAGCTTCCTGTACTCCTCGTCAGTAAAAAACAGGCGAAATCTGGGATCAGCGGAGACTGCTTTCAGCCAGGAAAGCTGGAGCCCGGTCAGCGGCAGCGGCTCCGGTGCCTTTACCCGGGAGAAAAAGAGCGGCTTGCCGGACGGCCCCTCCGGCGATTTGACGAGTAAATTCCATTCCCCGCTCACCAGCTTCGGAACGATGGCGAGGGCACTTTCCTCATAGCCGTATGTATCCGCGATACGGTTTAAGTCGCTTTCTGACAGCCCGTGTTCCGCGGCCTCGTCCAGAATCCGCCGGACGACCAGAAAGTAACAGTTATAGATTTCAGAAAACAGTTCAGATTCCATCCTTGTTCACCTCCGATTCTACCGAGGAAAAGTGAGGGGGACTTTCCGCACATTCCGCTGAACGTAAGTGAGGGGGACTTTCCGCATACATCTTTGCCATGCGTTCCATATCCCGGAAGAATTTCTTTTCAATCATGGAATTGGAGCAGGAGAAGGAGAGAATCCGTCCTGTAAATGTTTTGACCCACGGCATCATTTCGTTGCAGTCAAAACACTCCCGCGTGTAGCTCCAGACGCCGTGATCCAGCCGCGTTATGGTACCGCCGCGGCCCTCCCGTTCCAGACGGCCGATAATGTGAGCCTCCCGCTCTTCATCCAGCGACAGGGTAAAGGAAATCGACTCCATCCGTGCCGTTCGTTCCGATGGACGCCGGAGAGGAGGGCTTTCCTTTTTCCGGCCGTCGCCAAAGGAAACGCCCCATGTCTTAGTAAGATTTTTTTCCAGATCCTTTTTATGCTGTTCGTAACGGGCTTCCCCGTCCTCCCCCTCTGACTCTAAGCGCACCACCGACAGGAGATAGTCCAGCCTGAAGCTGGAGAAACGTTTTGATTTTGTCTGATGAACGATGACGTAGCGGCGGCCTGTCTGGGTACTCACCAGAATCTTTAAAGGAGTCCCTTCCACCTGTTCGGTCCGGCCTGTCTTTGCGCTCTTATTTTCCAGCTGGATTTCTTTTCGTTCCCTCATGGCGCGCAGGAGCTCCAGAAGAATCTCGTCCTCCAGTGTATGAACCAGGAAGTCGTGTTTGAGCCGGAATACGGTATTTTCCTTTTGAAGATTATCCAGTATGGTGCTGCCGACAAATCCGAAGGCGGCGCTTCCCTGATAGAAACTGACCATGTCAAGGAATCTGGGGGAATCGGTCATCTTTTCCAGCCAATCCATGGAACACAGATTCGAGGTATTTTCCTCACAACTATTCTCACGCTTTCCGTAAAGCAGCCTTCGCCCTTCCTTCTTCGCAGTAAAAATTCCCAAAGACTCGTACTCCACCAGCTTTTTTCGCACAGTCTGGGAGTCAAAGAGGACTCCGTACCGGCACTGGAGCTCGTCTGCCGTCTCATCTGCCGTGTAAAATCCGCCATCTGCGAGAAAATCCAGAATAAAGAAATGCAGCATGATGTCATTGGAGGTAAAGCTCTTCGATTTCCAGGCAGAAAACAGCGGGTTGACGGCGATCCGGTTGCTGTGTGCGATGATGGCTACGGTTTTCTTCCGTTCCTCGTTGTACTCGCTGTGAATGTAGGGAGAAAACCAGCTTTCGATCCTGCGGCGCTCGTTGTCGTAGGTCCGGCCGCTGCCCTCGCTGTAGTCCTCGCGGGTCTTAAAACCATATACGTAAAAATCCCGCACGTAGGTGCGGATCCGGTCGAACCGTTTTACAAGCTCTGAAAATTCTTTCATGGTATCTTCACTTCCTTCTGGACTTCTTCCGCTGCTCTGTTAGGCCCTGGGCCTGTTTGAAAATTCACTCCTGCCATCTGCCCTAAGGAATCCGCCAGGCCCCGCCCGGTATCCCTTGTAACATCTGTTAAATTTGATTATACTTCCATTTTTTCCTGCTGTCACCAGGTTCGCACCCTTTTTTAAATGATTCCTCCGGTAAATACTGGTAAGATAAAGTCACAACAGAGAACAAAAACTTAAAAACAGGCAGGAGCCTGGTACATATCTGAAAAGGGGAGTGAAATTATGTTTACGTGGAAAGAAGAGCAGATGAATAAGCCGGTGAGAATCTGGCTGGAAAATATAGAAGAGGTTGAAGAGGGCTGTCTGGAACAGGCGCGCCACTTAGCGCAGCTTCCATTTATCCATAAATGGGCGTGCCTGATGCCAGATACCCATCAGGGAAAAGGAATGCCGATCGGCGGAGTCATTGCTGCGGACGGCGTCATCATTCCAAACGCGGTGGGCGTCGATATCGGCTGCGGGATGAATTTTGTCTCTACCAATATAAAAGCAGAAGACTTAAAACCGGTCATGACTGGCAATGGAACCATGTTCCAGGCCATTACCGGGGAGATTATGAGAAATATCCCTGTCGGCTATAATTCTTATAAGAAGAGACAGGAATCGGAGGTATTGGACCGGTGCCTGGCGCATGCAGCCGATTATGAAAAGAATGAGATGCTGTTTCCGTTAATTGAGGATGCCTTTTACCAGATCGGTACGCTGGGCGGCGGCAACCATTTTATTGAGCTTCAGGAGGATCAGGATGGATATCTGGGGATTATGATTCACTCCGGAAGCCGCCATTTTGGAAAGGAAATCTGCGATTACTTTCACAACAAAGCAAGAGTGCTGAACGCCGCATGGCACAGCGCTGTCCCGGATTCGTATCGTTTGGCGTTCCTTCCTGTAGACAGCGCGGAGGGACAGGACTATATCCTGTGGATGAATCTGGCGCTGGAATACGCGTTTGAAAACAGAAAGCGTATGATGGAGAAAACTCTGGAAATCGTGGCTCAGAAGGTGGAAAAGTATCTGGATACAACCATGGAATTTACCGAGCATATCAACTGCCATCATAATTACGCCTCCCTGGAGACGCATTACGGAAAAGAAGTATGGGTGCACCGGAAGGGCGCGACCAGAGCCGGTAACGGTGAGATGGCCGTGATTCCGGGAGCCATGGGTTCCTACAGCTATGTCGTCATGGGAAAAGGGAATCCGGAGAGCTTCGAGAGCTCGTCCCACGGAGCAGGGAGGGCCTATTCCAGAAAGGCCGCAATGGAGAAATTCTCCTGCGAGGAAGTCATAAATGATTTAAAGGCCCAGGGCGTCGTCCTGGGGAAAATGAAGAAATCCGATGTGGCGGAGGAAAGCCGCTTCGCCTACAAAGACATTGACCATGTGATGGATCAGCAGAAAGATCTGGTCGTCCCGGTCAAAAAGCTGAAGACGGTCGGCGTGGTGAAAGGGTAACCCTTCCTCACGCCGGAAAGAAATTAATCATAGCTGCAGAAATCATGGCGTAAAAGCCAGATGGTGCCGGCTGCTCTGCAGTACGGTATGCCGCAGTGAATTCCATCGGCCGTAAGGGCGGGGAATTATATATGATAGCGCCGAAACGGCAGGCAACTGCCATCGGAGGATGATGTGTCGCGGGTTCGAATCCCGTCTGCCTGACTCAGGCAGTAGCTAAGTTGGTATAGCAATCATTAGACACCTTTTTAGTGTCCCCTAAAAGATGGGGAGAAGGCCGGACTGCCAGACTGCGGATCGTATTTTGGTTCTGTGGCCAGCATGAAAAGAGCCATGCGATGAGGCGGCTACCGCAGGTTTCAAGTTATGCCCTGATCGGCCGAACAGGCGGAAGTGGTGAGTCATATGCCGCAATCCGCTGCCGGCCCGGTCACGGCGAATGAAGAATCTGCCAAAGCCCATCCCGCTTTTTTGTGCGGTGGTCCGGTGTTTCAACCCATGTGAAAAAAGTCCGCCAGCGCGAAATGAAAAGGTTCACCAGCGTAAAGTGGATTGAAAATAATAGAAAAGAGGGAAGGTATATGCGTATTAATGTAAATCAGACCCAGTGCGGTTTCGTTATGAAAAATGGCTGTTATGAGAAAATGATATTTGCCGGAACGTACCACTATCCGGCCTGCATGGGATATAAGGTGACTATAGAAGAGATGCGTGGGAGAGTGGGATTTAAGGAAGTCCCCTTAAAGGTTTTAAAAGAAGATGCCGCGTTTATGAGCCGTGTCACGATGGTGGAGGTACCGGAGGGGCAGCTGGGAATCCTGTATATCAACCATGCGGCGAGCGCTGTTGTAACAGACCGCGAGGCCGCTTACTGGAATGTATGGGAACCGTGTGAGCTGCGTTTCATCGACATGAGGGAGCCGGTCATGGACCGGAACGTGGAAAAGAACCTTCTGCGTCTGATCGCCCAGCAGTATTATAAGAAGATTGAGATTCTTCCTGGAGAGATGGGACTGTTGTACCAGGATAATATTCTGACGGATGAGCTGGGACCCGGAACGTATTATTACTGGCTGTACGCCCGGGATGTCTTATGCCGTATTGTGGATTTAAAGATGAAGGAACTGGAGATCAGCGGCCAGGAGATCCTGACGGCTGACCGTGTGGGAATCCGGCTGAATTTAACTGCTACATACAGGATCGCAGATCCGAAGCGGCTGGTGGAGACCATCAAGGGTGTGGAAAATCAGCTTTATACCCGTATCCAACTGATTGTACGGGAGTATGTGGGCCGTTACCGCCTGGATGAGATACTGGAACAGAAGGAGGCCATCTCCGGTTTTCTGGCTCAGCGGATGAGGGAAGAGCAGGAGCAGTACTGCGTGGAGGTTCAGACCATCGGAATCAAGGATATCATCCTTCCAGGGGAGATTCGGGACATCATGAACACGGTACTGATCGCGGAAAAGAGGGCGCAGGCCAATGTCATCACGCGACGCGAGGAGGTTGCCTCCACACGGTCGCTGTTAAACACCGCGAAGCTGATGGATGAGAACAAGACGCTTTACAAGTTAAAGGAATTGGAATGCCTGGAGAGAATCTGTACCCAGGTTGGAAATATATCCGTGGCAGGCAGCGGAACTCTGATTCAGCAGCTCAGAGAACTGATGGGAACGTAATAATACATTAGGAATTTAACTTCATATTGGACGCACCGTAAAGGCGGCTGTCCTGCAAACGGGAAAATGATTGCAGGACAGCCGCCTTTATCGGGGATGCGCACTTCGCACTGATACGAGTAGTCTGACTTCGTTCTTGTAACATGTGCACAATACCTTTTGATCAGTATTAACAAAAATACAGAGACGCCGGGAAAAGACTTGTTTTTGCGCTTGAATTATAATATTATAATGTTATGACTTTTAGAAAGGCGGCAGCAGGAAAAATGTATTTGATGTTAGATGTTGGCGGGACAGAGATTAAGGCCGGCGTACTCGATGAACACGGCTCCATTCAGGGCGGAATCCGCCATTTTTCTTCCAATGCGAAGGCGGATCAAGAGGCGGTCCTGGATCATTTTTCCATGATCATAAAGGAGATGGCGGGCCGATGGAAAGGTGCCTCCATCGATGGGATCGGCATGGCGTTTCCGGGTCCGTTCGATTATGAACGGGGAATCAGCCTGATGCAGGGGCTGGATAAATATGATTCTATTTATGGTATTTCTATAGAAGAAGAGATGAAAAAGCGGACAGACTTTCTTCAGGATACAATTTTTTGTTTTCTCCACGATGTGGAGGCGTTTGCGCTGGGGGAAAGCTGGTTCGGAGAAGGCAGGGAGGCGGGGCGGCTTCTGTGCCTCTGCATTGGAACGGGCACCGGGTCCGCATTTATAGAGAATAAAAAGGTGATAAAAGAGAAGACGGAGGGGGTGCCTGATCACGGCTGGATCTATAACCTGCCCTACCGGGATTCCATCATTGATGATTATCTCTCTGTCCGGGGACTTTTAAAAATCAGCAGGGAGATTACGGGAACCGAGCTGAATGGAAAAGAGCTGTATGAGCGGTGTCTGGAACAGGAGGAGAAAGCGCTCCTGGTATATCACAGATTTGGTGAGGAATTAAACCGCTGCATGTGTCCATTTCTGGATGCGTTCCATCCGGACTGTGTCGTGCTCGGAGGGCAGATCTCAAAAAGCTTTCCCTATTTCGGGGAAGTCTTTAAAAAAGAATGTGAAAAACGGAACACGAGGGTCTGCCTGGAACCGGAGACCTCGGCCAGAGCCATGCAGGGACTGTTTGTTGCCATGAGCCATTAGGATAACGGAAGATGAGGAGGGACAGAATATGTTAAATCATGAAAAGGGAGCGCCGCCGCTTTATTCGCAGCTGGAATCCATAATCAAGATGCAGATCGAGCGGGGAGAGTATAACCGGGGGGATTTTCTGCCGACGGAAAAGATGCTGATGGATCAGTATGAGGTCTCAAGAGTGACGGTCAGACAGGCCATGGCGGCCCTGTCACAGGCCGGATATATCAAATGCTCCAGAGGAATCGGCACAGAGGTGATCTATGAGAAAATCGATGAACATATGAAGAGCGTCATCAGCTTTACGGATGAGATGAAACAGCACAATATCACTATGGAAACCACCTATTGCCGCATGGAGAAAATCATGCCGGGTACAACCGTGGCATCGGCGCTTCAGATTCCCAAAACGGAGATGTGCTACTGCCTGACCAGAGTTCGCAGTGTCCAGGGGAAACCGTTAGTGTATACCATTACATATCTGAGAGATATCGTGGAGCTTCCTATGGACAGCCAGTATTATATGGAGTCTCTGTACAAATATTTAAGTGAAGTCCATGAAATAAGAATTGTAAAAGGAAGGGACACACTGGAAGCGGCGCTGCCCTCTCCGGAGGTTCAGAAATTCCTGGAAATAGAGGCTCAGATGCCGGTATTTAAGCGGATCCGTCAGACATTTCTGCCGGGAGAAGACTTTCCCGAGCTGCATAACGGCGGAAAGGATGGGCTGGTCTTCGAATACTCCGTCTGCTACTATCCGGGAAACCGTTACAAATATACAGTCGATCTATAGTAACGATTCAGCCGTGCATCATCTTGCTGCCGCACGGCTGAATCGTTACGAAATTACCATGAGAGCACTCTCGGAAACTCCCTTGCGCCCATCTGACGAAAAATCATCTCACAAATCTGAGCACAAGGAGTTTCAGAGAGTACTCCATGAATAACAGGGAGGCAATATCATGAATATCGCAGGTAAATATAACAATTACGATCCGCATCCGAAAAAGGTGATTCCAGGATTCGAGGATCAGGCGTGGGAAGGCGTCCCAGCTGTCAAGGCGGAGCTGACCCGCAAGGCAGAGGACATCCTGAGCAGGAAAAAAAGAGCGGTTCTCTGTCTGGATTTCTATCCCGGTGTCGCCAAAGAGGAACTGATGGAGCTGGCGCTCTCCTTAAATCCCGCAAAAATCATGGATATGGAAGACTATGCGAAATCAGAGGAAGTACTGAACCGCGAGTTTCATGACTTCATCACGGAAGACCGCGTATTCGGAGTGATCTGCCACAAGAAGCTGGCCGATTTCTTTGACGCGGCCAAGCTGGAAGCGGCGGTAGCAGAGCTGGAAGCGCAGAAGGAAGGGCTGGTGGTGATCGCCGGCGTAGGAGCCGGTCTCATAAGCAGAGGCGATATTTACGTTTACTGTGGCATAACGAGATGGGAAATCCAGCTGCGCTACCGGAAGGGAATGCCCAACTGGCACTGCACCAACAGTGACGCTCCTATTTTAACAAAATATAAGCGGGCCTTTTTTATCGAGTGGAGGCTGGCGGACCGTTACAAGAAGGAGCGGTATGATCAGTTTGATTATGTGCTGGAGAGCGAAGAAACCGGTAATCCCAAGCTGATAACAGGCCAGGCTTTTCGCGGCGGCTTAAAAAAAGTCAGCGCAGAGCCGTTTAGAATGGAACCGTATTTCGATCCAGGCGTATGGGGCGGTCACTGGATGCAGGAGAATTTCGGACTGGATCCGGAGAAGGAGAATTTCGCGTGGAGTTTCGACGGAGTACCTGAGGAAAACTGCCTGAATCTTACATATGGTGGCGTAACCGTAAAAATACCAGCCATCGATCTGGTATTGTATCGCCCTCATGAGCTTTTGGGAGAACGGGTTCACGGCCGTTTTGGCGCGGAGTTCCCCATTCGCTTTGACCTGCTGGATACCATGGGAGGCGGCAATCTGTCACTTCAGGTCCATCCGCTGACGGAGTATATTCAGGATTCCTTTGGAATGCACTACACACAGGACGAGAGCTATTACCTTCTTGATGCGGCGGAAGACGAAGAGACTTACGTCTATTTAGGCGTGAAAAATGGGGTAGACCGCGACGCCATGGCCCGTGATCTGAAACGGGCGGAAAAGGGGGAAATTCCATTTCCGGCGGAAGAGTATGTGAACCGGGTACCGGTAAAGAAACACGATCATATTCTGATCCCGGCGGGAACCATCCACTGCTCCGGCAAAAATACCATGGTGCTGGAGATCAGCGCCACCCCCTATATCTTTACCTTTAAGCTGTGGGACTGGGGCCGGGTGGGACTTGACGGCATTCCGCGTCCGATTCACGTGGAGCACGGTCTAAAAAATATTCAGTGGGACCGTGACATGGACTGGATATACGATAACATTGTACACCAGGAAACCGTACTGTCCGATGAACCGGGGAAAATGGTGGAGCGCACCGGACTTCACAACCGGGAATTCATCGATACCTGCCGTTATACGCTGACCGAGGCTGCGTCAGTTGAGACGGACGATTCCGTTCATGTGATGAATCTGGTAGACGGCAGATGCGCCCGCATTGAAAGCATGGACGGCAGTTTTGAGCCATTTGAGATTCATTATGCGGAGACTGCCATTGTGCCGGCTGCCGCAAAGTGCTACCGGATTGTTCCGGAAGACGGAGAGATTAAAATGGTGGTGGCATCAGTACGCCGATAGAGAATAACAAACAGGGGCCCGGGCAAAGCAGCAGATTTACTGCTTTGCCCGGGCCTTTGCTGCGATTAAGATGATTGTATTGTGTGTCACTGAGAAATAAATACCATATATTGTGTATTAAAACATAAAATTGAGGGTATAATAAAAAATATCAAAAAAATTCAAAAAACATGTTGACTTTTGTCGGCTGCTTTGATATGATATACCTCGCCGCTGAAAACGGCGGCAAACTTTTCCAAAAATCTTCCAGCTGAACCGCTGAGAAAGTTTTGAAGAAAATGAAAAAAGTGGTTGACAAAAACAAACCACTGTGATAAGATATAAAAGTTGCTGCTGACACAGATCGACAGCAAACGCACTTTGAAAACAGAAGATTGAACAGTATGTAAAACCCTGAAAATTCTAATAAAACAAGCCATTGTTTGATGGCTTTGAATGAGAAAATTCAGA
>NZ_QJKD01000011.1 GCF_003201875.1 Hungatella effluvii | reverse complement strand
AGACTATACTTAAAAACAAAGCAACACCGCTGTGAAACCCTTATAGAATAGGGCTTCCAGCGGTGTTTGAATTTTTTTACTGTCAAAGACGGGATCATAGAGGTTTTTTCAGCATTTGTCAACCCCTGTTAGTCGGGTGCCAAAAAGAACTGGTCATCTCTCTATTCTCAATTTCCTCCATTCGCACCCGCATCCACATAGAATTTCCCATCGTCACCGCGGAAAAATGCCATTCCCGCGGGGGCGTCAAGCAGCGGAATGATATCGGGATCATAGTTTGCCACCGTATTCAGATCATAAAGTCCGAAGTGCCCGCTGTCCTCACAGTATTCCCGGTCTTCCGATCCCTCATAGAAGATCCAGCCGCTGTCCTCCGGGTGTTCCTCCTGCGGCTCATTACGTACCATATAGCCCACTTTGGAGCCTTCCACCATAATCTTATCTGTGGCGATTCCAAACTGACCGCTTTCCAGCAGCGGTTTTATCTCTTCTGCCTTCATAAAGAACTTCTTACTCCGCGGAAGCTCCGGCATGGGAACGTCATAGGCCTCCGGATCGATAAAACGGATCACAAGACACGCCTTGTCCCCATTCTCGTCAATCCCCCAGTAACTGCTGTACGCACCGTCTCCGAAACCGCTGGTAAAAAGAATCAGGTTTTCATCGCTTCCCGGCAGGCACCAGTCCATATAATCGCCGTCCTCCCTCTGATATCGGGGATGCTGTTCGGCATAGGCCTTCATGGCCTCCGCAAAGAAGTCGTCATAGAGATTTTTGTCCGGATTCTCCCCGCGCCATTCTTTTATAAAATCATCGTAAACGACGGACACGGCCCTATCACAGATACCGGCCAGCCCTGTATCCACACCAAACATGGCAAATACTCCCGGTTTATCTTTATCTTCAATCGTATAGCCCTGAGGCATGGCCAGTTCATAGCGGACCGGCGTCTTTCCGTTCACGTCCAGTTTCGCCGCCAGGAAGCGGAATCCAAAGACCGGATGATCGATCACTGACAGCGATACCGGATAGCTTCCCGGCTCCACCGTCTCCTCCAGCGTACAGGAATATTTCGTATTTATGTAGCAAAGCGGATCTCCAATCTCGATCCTGCCAGTCTTTAGCCGCACCGCTCCGATCGTCAGCTGTTCAAACGCTCCTGCACAGTCAAACAGCGCATTAAGCCCCGCGGTTTCCGGTTCCTGCTTCATAAGTTCCAGGTTCTTTTTAAATATCTCCTGAAATACGTTCTGCCATATATTATCACCCATAGCGTCCTCCTGTCTGAACGTTTCGTTTTCTGTATCGCCGTTCAGGTTCTATACGCCTTAGTGTATCATAACACGTCACTTTTTTCCACTTACGATTCCTGCCGTTCCAGCCGTATTTTCCATTTCCCCCGGGTTCCATGTCTTTCCGACACAATATCCTTGTTTCTGTAGACGCTGAGAATCAGTCCCAGCAATATGTAATTCACCAGGGTACTCTGCCCTCCGTATGACAGAAACGGAATTGTCATGGGCTCTACCAGCGGTACGCCGAAGTTGGCCGCCGCATAGACAATCATCTGAATTGTCAGAACCACGGAGCACGCCGTTCCGACGAGAAATCCAAGGCGGTTCTTCTGTCTCCATGATATGGAAAACGCCTTCACCGCCGTGGCGGCAAGTATGCATAACATGGCGGTTCCGGCCGCAATACCGTATTTGGCAAAAACAAAGAAAACAACGTAGTCGCAGTTTAAAAACTTCATTGCCTTCGGCATAGGCGCTGCCGATGAGCCAAACATTTGAAAACTGGAGACGGACTCCTGAAGATAGGGAATAATCCCTCCATTGGAGTTGTAATGAAGCATATCCGGGCCGAAAATGGACTGAAGCCTGATCATCTGGTATGTATGCAATACTCCCAGATCAGTTCCCTTCCAGTAAAGAAGGAGGAGGGTTATCACAGGTGCGGCAATAAGAGCTGCTATGGTCCGGGCCTTCCTGACATGGAAGAATCCTTTCCATACGGCAATAAGCAGAAGCAGGAAACAGCCGCCGGCAAGTTCCAGACTCCCATGTACTATTATCGTCTTCAGGCCCATGAAAAACGGCATGAAGCTGAATAGATAACAGACAGCTACCGCTCCGTATCCCTTTGTCCGGAATCTATAAAGCACTCCCGCGTAGAGAGGCAGGAACAGCGTCAGATAATTATAGATTCTCACTTTTCCCATGATTACGACGTGTGTATTTGCAATGATAAATATGACGACGAAGTAACCAAACCACAGAAGGAGGGGATACCGGCCAAGTACCGTGTAATCGACGATATAGACTGCGGCGAGAACGGCGAGTCCCGCGACGGTGAAGAAGCACTGGCGTTTCCAGAAATAGTCGGCAAGATCGCCGGAATAGCCGCCGAACAGTCCAGTATAGCATGTCATATACTGAAGTGCGAGGCCTAAAGCGCTTAGCATAAGCACCAGAATGAGGAATTTCCACTCCAGATGCGGCCGGTGAATCCGGTTCAGGGCAGTTCCCGTCTCTATGGGATCTCCCATCTGGCGGACCGCCTCTCTTTTCGCCTCAGAAGGCGTCATGCCGTCAGCCTCATAGGCATCAGACTGTTCCTGCACATGGTTTTCCAGTTCCGCTCTGACCATAGTCCTGGCCTTTTTACAGCGGATCTGCTCCGATACGGTATCCAGATATTCAGACAGTTCCATAGACGGCACCTCCTGCTAGTACTCCGGATACCGCTCCGGCATATTGCTTCCACTCCTCTTCTTTCCCTTTCAGGTAACGTTTTCCCTCTCCGGTGATACTGTAATACTTGCGTACCTTGCCGGAAGCTTCCTCTTCATAGGAGGTCAAATATCCCTTCTGTTCCAGGGAATGCAGAAGGGGATACAGGGTTCCCGCCTTCAGTTCGAATACATCGTTGGATTTCTTTCGCAGGTTTTCTATCATCTCGTATCCGTACATGTCTTTTTCTGTTAGAAGTTTTAGAAGAAGCATGGTGGTACTGCCTGAGATCAGGCTTTTGTCGATGGGCATGGGAGTACCTCACTTTCTTTTTTGGCCTTTATATAGGTGATCTATATATATCGATTATCTATATAATAATTGATGGCAGAGAAGATGTCAAGGGAGAACTGCCCTGTTTATATGAAATTTCATTAGCGTTCACGGCCCCGCTGGAAGTTTCCGCCGGCGTTCCGGTGCGTGGGAGGGGCAGGAGAAGGTAGCGTTTCCTTTTCCGAGGTTTGCAGGAACTTAAGAAGAAAGACGGGAAAAAGGGGTGGTGAAATCTGGCCTCCAAGCCAGATTTCAAGTGGACACGGAGGTGAAGTCCTTCAGGAGTTCACCGTAGTTTGCGCGATCCGCCTCTTTTTCCCGTCTTTCTGCTTTAGTTCCTGCCACCGAGAAAACAAGAAACGCTACCTTCTCCTGCCCCTCCCACGCACCGGAACGCCGGCGGAAACTTTCAGCGGGGCCGTGAACGGTAATGAAATTGATCGTGCTGCCCGCTGGACCGCAGTGGCCGCTCGATTCCGCTTCGCTCCATCTCGCTGACGGGCGTTCGCCCTATGAAAAAAGACATAGACAAATTTACTTTTGTGCAAGCACAACGTAAATTTGTCTATGTCTTTTTTCGCACTGCTCAATGCTTATATCATGTTTCGGTACTCCCCCTTCCACTCTTTAACAAGTTCGGAAGCACCTTTCATTCTTTTAATCGGATCTTTTAAGAATAGTTCGTCTAATTTTTCTAAGCTTTCAACCTTCTGCGCGGCTTCTTCTGCCTTCTTCATATCTTCATCCCATACCGCTTTTACATCTTCCGTAATCAATGTGCGGTATCTGTCTTTTAATACCAGATTGGGGTTCCATTTGGATAAATAATAGATTCGCTTTAATACGTCTCCACTCTTTGCTAAATCAAACGACTTCTGATACGCCTGATAGGCCTTCTCCATGGAAAATAAACGCGCATAGGAAGCTCCCAGATTGTTGTATATCTTCGCAAAAAAGGCGTCGTCTGTTGAAGACTCCTTTGGCATCTCTAAGATTCCTTCGTATTCTGCTACGGCTTTACCGTACTGCTTTCTCGTGAAGAGGTAGTCGGCTTTAGCTTTGGCGAATTCGGGCGGGGTCATTTTTCTGTAGGTCTCGATCTTTTGACGGAAATGTTTGATCTCGGCTGCGTTGTAGTAGTCACATTCCGTCAGGATTAAAAACAGGAGCTCATCGGTGTCTTCTCCGCTCTGCTGCCATTTTTCCAGCTTGGCCGCCATAAAGCCCATCTCCAGCTCGCCGCGGATGAATTCGATCAGATGGTCATCCACGAAAGTCTCCAGTACCAGGAGCGGATTATGGTAGATCACATAGCAAAGCTCCTGAGAGGAATAGAGGTGGACTCCCAGGCCCTCGAAATAAAAAGGATGTTTTACCGGCTCCTGCCGGCATAGTATCAGGCTCATATCATGACCTCTTGTCTGACTACGGCATCTGAGGCCGGGAACAGTTCTCCGAAGCCCTTGTCCTTAAGCACTACCGCCATCGTCTTCTCATCTAAAAATCCCACGCTGATCCCCACACGTGTCGTTCTCTCCGGCCGTTTCGGGAATCCCTCCAGCGGAATCTTTACCAGCTTTTTCTGCTTCGGATCCATGGGGGTTACTAAAAATTCTACGTAGTCCTGGTTATCCACGATCAAATCCACACTGCTTCTCGACTCATACCAGTTGTCACCGGCAGCCGCCACGATCAGCTGGCTCTCACGGTTCTTGTGCAGCACCTTCATCGAAATCGTCGAATGAAGCCGCCCCTCGCAGACGCAAATAAAGGGGTAAGACGTCTTTTCATGAAGGTAATCCATGCCCTTAAAAGCGGCACCCCTGGCAAACAGCTCCTGGTCCATGTAGACCTTTCGCCTGGAACAGAGGAGCTTCATGAAATCTCCCGCCCAGTCCTGCCGCTCAAAGCCTTTTCCTGTCAGGAAAATAGAAGAAAACAGCTTCTTGGAAAGCAGCCGCTCCGCGCAGGAACTGAGGATCTTATCCGCCAGCTTTCCGCCGGAAGGGGTATTCAAAATATCGAGATTAAAGCTCTCCTCCAGAGCCTCATCCTCGGCCACCACAGTCATCTGCTTCATCCCGCGCTGCACCTTTAATTCGTGGTAATGGAGCGAATCCTCCGATAAATCAAAGACCGCTACCTGATTGTTCCATACTTCCTTCTTCTGGCTCAGAACGTAGTAGACAAAGCCTTCCGTGTGGCTGATGATGTGCACCCGGTCCCTGGGGATCTCCAAATAATCTGCACAGTACATCAGTGCGTCCATCAGCTTGACCTCCACCTTTTCCAGTGTGATCACCAGCTCCTTTACCTCATCGGAGAAAAATTCCTCCTTGGCCAGCGCCAGTATTTTCTTTAGATAGATCTTAAGCAGGGTGGTGCCCTCGTATTTCACGCCTCCCAGCGTGGCGGTACCGTCCTTCATGACCATCTTTACAAGCTTGTCTACGATAATGCCTTCCCCCACCAGGGTGTATGCGTAAGCTTCTTCCCCCACATACCACTCGTCATCATCCTTCTTCCGGCAGATGACCGTCGGCAGACACCACGTCTTTTCACGTTCGTGACAGCACAGCCTGGTATAGGCATCACATAAATCAAGTCCAATTATCAATCCGTCCATCGACAATCCCCTTATCTACATCAGTGGAAATAATTCTTCCGCGGCAGCATTCTTTGTTAAATACTCCCGCATCCGTTTTTTGAGCCCTTCTTCGTCCTTTAAACTCAGACACAGGCTCATTTCATTTAAACAGGCAAATCTGCTTTCCGAATCACCGGCCGCCGATGCAGCGTCACAGCTGACGCTTCCTTCTTTTTTCAGCACCCACTTGCCGTCTTCCAGTTCACTGATCCGGTACTCCATGATCTCCCCTTCAAAAAGGACCTTCTTCTTTACGAAAATCCCCTGGTACGTCCTTCCAATATCCTCGCAGTGGTATTCCTCCTCATCCGGAAGAATACGGACCTCAAAATCGATCCGCGCGTTCCTGTCTGAATGATACTGGATCATGGCCTTGTCCATGATATCCTCCGGCATGGGAACGTATTTCGCCAGCTTCTTGAAATACGGGAATACCAGTCCCGCCTCCAGAAGAACCGCTGTCGTGCTCTTTAACAGCTCCTTCTGCTCCTCTTCCAGCGAGGAAAGCTCGGAATAGTATTTGGTCAGAGCCAGCAGATAGATCGTCGGTATCCTGTCTTTGTCTGCAGAGCCGTTGACCGCGCCTTCCAGATAGGCGAAAACCTTGTCATCCGGAGTCTTGTCATCAAGGAAATACTCCGAACTCTTAATTGTAAAATATGCTCGGACGATGTTGTCACTCGTCTTCTTTTTGTTCATATAGAGGCTGAATACCCGGTCTATGGTTTCCGTGCATCCGGAAAACATCATCTGTGCGACCAGACGCTCCTCAAGATCATACGTCTCCACATGCTCGGAAATGCCCTGCAGGAGTATGCGGTACATCTGATTCGTCAGACCGTTGTAGTGCTCGCAGAGGTAATCCAGGATGACGCTGTCGCTCATGCCTTCCAGAAATACGCGGTACGACAGGTGGAGAAGCAACGGATCTTCATCAAAAAGATTCTGAAGAATCATCTTGGTACACAGCTTTAAAAGCCGCTTGCTCTGAATCTCCTCGCAGCCGAATTCCCGTATCATACCGAAGGCTTCCTCGACATAATTGCGGTTGATTAAGGTCTCACAGATTCCCAGGCGTTCTTCCTTCGTAAGCAGACGCTTGTCGAGGCGCACCAGATAAGCGCCTCCCTCTGTGCTGTCTTCACTCACCGGATGAAGAGGAGAGTCTCCCTCTTTCGCGTTCGATGGAATGCCCGGCATATTCTGGTAATACTCTATGATTCTGGATAGCAGGAGTCTCTGATACAGCGGCTGGAGCCGTCCATCCTCCATGGCATCCTCCAGCATCCCCGCCTCCTTCTCATCTGCAATGCCCCTCTTTAAAATCTCGTCGCAGGCCCGGAGTCTGAGCATCGGATGATCGGGATACAGTTCAAAGCAGCGCGCCTCTAACTCCGGCTTATCCATCACCGGCGTCTTCTCGTAAGGAACCGTGCTGTAACGGTTTCCAAAGGCATCCTGGAACAACAGGATGCTGTGCTCGGAAAACAGCGGCACGTACGCTACGCCGTCGTCCAGAAGAAATGCGTCCTCCTCCAGCAGCTCCTCGTAGCAGACAATTACATACTTCATCTTAAGGTTTCTGCACTCCACGCGGTAAGAACGCAGAATAGAGGGCAGTACCTTAGCCATAGGAAGGTCAATAACATCCTTGTAGATCATGTGTTCGTAAATAACGGCCAGATTACTTCCGATCCTCGATTCGAACAGCTGTTCTGTGGCGAATTTTTCGATGTCCCGCTCGTACACCTCATACAGCGGATCGGATTCCTTTAAGTAAACCAGCACATTTTTATAGAGCAGCGCCCTGCTGTGGCGGTCCAGCTCGCTGCCGCCGTAGGAAAAATAAAGGAGCACTTCCTTGGGTAGCAGATAGCAGTAATCCTTTGGAAGCGCGTACAGATAATACTCGTAAAGCCGTGTCAGGCTGATTCCTTCTTTGATTCCCTTCTCATACCACTTAAATGCCTCCGCACTCCTGCTCTCTCCCCGGATCAGTATGGAACATACCGCTTCCAGTATTTCCTTTCCGGGATACTTCTCATACAGGCGTCCCAGCGCCCTGTAGTGAAGGCGGTTAAAATGCCTGGACGTCAGCGTAAGCCTCGCCGCAGCCAGCGCAAATTTCTCTCCCGCAGCGCCGTATCTGGCGCCGAAGGACAGCACCTGCAGCTCAAACGGGCCGATACTCCGGATCAGATCCGGCTCTTCGGAAAGCAGCCTGCAGGCATGCAGATAGAGAAACGGGCTTCTCATGCCCGCTTCAAACTGGCGTCTCATCATGGATATGGCTCCGCCCGGATTCTCATTAAGCCGGCGGTCCAGCCTTAAAAGGATCAGAAACAGATTATGAAGGTCCGGGTTCTCCTCCAGATATTTTCTCAGCAGACGAACCAGCGATTCCTTCTGGTATTCGTCCGGCTGCAGAATCAGCCTCAGATACTGATAGTAGCAGTAAAGCTCCAGCTTTTCCTGCCGCTCCGCCAGGATCTTCTCCCGGCATTCATCCAGCAGCAGCGCCGCTTGGCTCGTCCTGTCGTCTGAAAGGTATATCTCGGCCCTTAAAAGCTTAATCGCCTCGTGCTGCCCCTTCATCTCCTCGATCTCATCCAGCGCCCGCAGCATCTGATTATAAGGAAAGTCCCCATCACCTGTGTTCGGCGGATTGTGAGGAAAGTCCCCATCACCTGCCTCTTTCTGCAAGCGCAGGTGCAGATACGTCGCTATCGCTTCCTTCGTATAGGCGTCCTCCGCGGAAATACCACCGCCCGGGTTCACCATCGCGGTCACCGGAACGACGAAGCGCTCTTCGATTCCGGTAATGATAATGCGTCCCTGGTTCAGGCCCTGATGCATGCGCCTCGGATGGATGCGGTAGACGATCTCGCAGGTATCGTCGGTAAAATCCTGGTCTCCGATGTTTCTCACCGGAATCTCTATAAAATCGCAGTCGGCCGTAACCTCAAGGCTTACGTAGCCCCAACCGCTCCTGGTTATCGTAATACATTCCTGGATCACTCCGTCCAGTTGGTCAAACCGCCGCTCGCTCTCGTCAGCAGTCAGCTTTACCGGCTCCTTGACACCGAGTCCGGTCAGGAATTCCTCCAGTTCCTTCTTCCTGTCCGGTCTTCCTTTTAAACCACCGTAAAGGGCCCTCACATGCAGATCCTTCATGAAGGGGGCCTCGAAAAAATCTCTATATTCAAATAAGCGAAGCGCTGTCTCATAGTCGTTCTTCGCTGTTCCGGCGAAATCCTCCGCCGTCTTTAAATCGCTCAATGCTTTCCCTGACGTACTCAGTTCCACACGAAAAGAATAAGGGACTTCTCTTTCTCCGCCATTGGTAACCAGATAGAAAGCTCCCTTAATCATATCTCCGTCTTCCAGAAAACCGGTATTCACCTCATAGACCAGATGGTTATAGGTGCCGCCAAACGCCCCATTAAGAAGCCTCACGCGGAAATTGGAAGAATATGCAAGTCCTTTTATATGCAGATTATTCTCACTGGTAACGACAAGTTCCCGCCTCGTGGCCCCGCCGGAACGCACCACGTCGTAGGTTTCTTTCGGAGTGACCTTGATCACAGGAACCTCCGAATCGATGATGCCTTTAGCCAGCCTGTTGATTCGTTCTCTCATAGTACCACCTGTATCTTATGTTCTTCATCCTGACAGCTGTTGTCTTTCAGTTTAATTACTATATTCTAACATATTTTCTATTGATTTAAAACCCTAAAATTGGTATGATAAAATAAAAACTGATAGAAGAAGGACAAGAATCATGACAACGAATGAAAAAGCTTTATTATTGCATGAAAAATGGAACGGCAAGCTGGAAACTATTTCCAAAGCCGAAGTAAAAAGCAGGGAAGATTTAGCTCTCGCCTATACTCCCGGCGTTGCGGAGCCGTGTAAGGTCATCGCTGCCGAACCGGAAGCCGCTTATAAATATACAATCAAATCCAACACGATCGCGGTTGTTTCCGACGGCAGCGCGGTTCTTGGACTCGGCAACATCGGGCCGCTGGCCGCCATGCCCGTTATGGAAGGAAAGGCCGTGCTCTTCAAGGAATTCGGCGGCGTCAACGCATTTCCAATCTGCCTGGATACCCAGGATACGGAAGAGATCATAAAGACGGTTGTCAACATTGCTCCTGCCTTCGGAGGAATCAATTTAGAGGATATTTCCGCACCCAGATGTTTTGAGATCGAGGAACGCTTAAAAGAGCTGCTCCCCATCCCCGTCTTCCACGATGACCAGCACGGAACCGCCATCGTCGTTCTGGCAGGAATCATCAACGCATTAAAGGTAACCGGCAAGAAGAAGGAAGACTGCCGGGTCGTCGTAAATGGAGCCGGTTCCGCCGGAATCGCCATCACGAAGCTTCTCTTAACCTACGGATTTTTGCACATCACCATGTGTGACCGCGCCGGAATCTTAAAGAAGGGCATGGACGGCTTAAACTGGATGCAGGAAAAGATGGTGGAAGTGACCAACTTAGAAGGCGCAGACGGCAGCCTGGCCGACGCCATGAAGGGTGCCGATATCTTTGTCGGCGTATCCGCACCGGGAATTGTCACAAAAGAGATGGCTGCGTCCATGAACACGGATGCGATCCTGTTCGCCATGGCAAACCCGGTTCCTGAGATCATGCCCGACGTCGCAAAAGAGGCCGGAGCAAAAATTATCGGCACCGGCAGGTCTGATTTCCCCAATCAGGTCAATAATGTAGTTGTATTCCCAGGCATCTTTAAGGGTGCTTTAGAGGGTCGCGCCGCTGCGATCACCGAAGAGATGAAGCTGGCTGCCGCTACCGCTATCGCAGGGCTGGTGGATGAAACCATTTTGGATGAAAACCACATTCTGCCGGAGGCATTTGATCCCCGTGTGGCCGATGTGGTCAGCCGTGCAGTGAAAGATCATATACAAAAGTAAGAATGGATGTCATTACTCAGCCGGCTATATCCCGCGAGGTGTTTTTTGTGAGTGAAGCAAAGCGTAAGTCACAGAAAACCCGAGGATCGCAGCGCCAAGTCACGTTTTTATGACCTGTGTGCATTCTGTAGCTATGAAGGAGGCACGACTGAATCGTTACGAATCAATCTATGGAGGGTGTCCTATGTTGTCAGAACCCATGACGCTTTATAAATTAATGATTTTGTATATGCTGAAGCAGGTCAATTTTCCCCTTACCAGTGCGCAGCTGTCAAATTTTTTCCTGGAGCATGAATACACCACGTATTTCACGCTGAATCAGGCATTAAACGAACTTCTGGAGGCCAAGCTCCTCCATGTGGAGACCAACCACAACAGCAGCCGCTATGAGATCACGCGGGAGGGAGAAGAAACCCTTTCGTTCTTCGGCAACAAGATATCCTCTGCCATCATTGAAGACATCGATGAATATTTGAAAGAGAACAAGTTCCGCCTCCGCAACGAGGTGGGCGTGACCGCGGATTTCTACAAATCCACCAACCAGGATTTCATCGTTCACTGTGAGGTACGTGAGGGTAAGAGCTGTCTGATCGATTTAGAGCTCGCCGTCCCCGACAAAGACCAGGCGGAAATCATGTGTGACCACTGGAAGGCCAAGAGCCAGGAAATCTACGCATTTGCCATGAAGGCTCTCATGAGCGACTAAAAAGGCGATTATAAAGGGGGAATTCCCATGCAGATCAAAAAACAGAAATCATTGATTCAGGAAATCAGAGATGAGTATCAGGCAGAAGTGAAAAAGCTGAAACGGAAGAAATTTCTTTTGAAGGCAAAGCTGCTGCTGACCATTGTCCTTCCCGTCTTTATCATCCTGCTTTCGGTGAAGGTTATCAAAACCTTTGTACGCATCAAGGTCAGAGATATCTTTTCCAAAAAGCCCAGAGATTCGAAGGGCACGGAGAATGTGCAGGTCTCTAAGAGCCAGGGACAGAGGCAGACACAGGAACAGACACAGGAACAAACGCCTCCGGAACCGGAGCCGTTAAAACCAGCCGTTCCGGTTCCGGCAGTTATGACGCCGGTAGAAAAAGAAATTATAACGCCAGTTCCTGTGGTAACAGAGACTGTTAGCGAATCGTAATGCGATAAAAAATATTGGGCGGGATTCCTTCGAATCCCGCCCTGTTTTACGTTCTTGCCCTTCTTACATCTCTTCCCTCTCCATCCTGCACTGAAAATCATGTTTCCCCGATCCAACCGCATACGTCTCTCCTGTTCCCGGCAGACAGACCCGGCACGTTGTATTGGCCGGCACGTTCACATGAAGGAAAAAAGCTCCAGCCTCCAGTGACCACTTCACCTCCAGCAGCCCATATGGTGTGTGGCAGCCGCCTTCCGCCCATGTGATGCCTCCTCCCGGAACAGGGGACACGATGCTCTCATGGTATCCCGGCTCTTCTTCGGAAGTATCAATTCCCAGAATCGTACTGTAGAGCCAGTCGCCAATGCAGCCGTATGCGTAATGGTTAAATGAATTCATGCTGTCGCTCCAAAAGCTGCCATCCGTCCGAATGCTGTCCCAGTGCTCCCAGATCGTAGTCGCACCCTTAATAACCGGATACAGCCAGGAAGGGTACTCCTTTTTCATCAAAAGCCGGTACGCTGCATCCACTCTCCCGTTTTCCTTTAAGACATGGCAGATATGGGGTGTTCCAAGAAAACCTGTACTGAGTCCGTTCCACTCGTCAATCAGTGCCTCCAGATCGTCGATCGTCCTCTGCCGGAACTCGTCTCCCGCCAGATCAAAGGCCAGCGCCAGCACATGCGCCGTCTGTGTTCCTGCCTTCAGACAGCCATTCTCATCATAGAACTTTTTCCGGAAGGACTTTTTTATCCGTTCGGTCAGTCCCCTGTATTTTTCAGCGTCTTTCTCTTTTCCAAGAATAACGGCCGCCCGCCTCACCAGTTCCACGGAGTGTGCATAATAGGCCGTGGCCGTCAGATCATTAGGCGTTTTACCGAACCGGCCGCCCGGTCCGGCATCGAGCGCCAGCCAGTCTCCATACTGATATCCGGAATTCCAGATCACTCCGTCTTCTGCCCTGTTTTCTATATAATCCACCCAGCGCTTCATCATCGGATAGGCTTCCTCCAGAAACCGTCTGTCCCCGGAATACTTATATATTGTGTAAGGACACACGACAGCTGCGTCCCCCCATCCACTGGCAGAATGATTGGCATCCGCATCTCTCACATCCCGGTCCTGATGTGTCAGAATATCGGGAACAACGTATGGAATCCCGCCATCCGGAAGCTGTGCCGCCTGCAAATCCCGCAGCCATTTCCGAAAGAACGGCGCCGTCTTCATGAGGTAAGATGCTGTTCTCGCGAATACCTGGATATCCCCTGTCCAGCCCATCCGTTCGTCCCTCTGCGGGCAGTCTGTGGGAATATCCACAAAATTGCCCTTCATGCCCCAGCGTATATTTTCTTCCAATCGGTTTATTAACGGATCAGAGCATTTGAAAAAACCGCTCTGCTGTAAATCAGAATAGATAACAACTCCTGTAAAATCCTCTAATACCGGAGTTCCCGGATAATGATCGATCCGTACATACTGAAAGCCCTGCCACGTAAAATGCGGTTCAAATACTTCCGTCCCTCCCCCGTTCAGCAGATACTTTACCCGCTGTCTCGCTTCCCGAAGATTACCGGTATAGAAATTCCCCTCCTGATCCAGAACCTCGCCGTGGCTCAGCTCCACGCAGTCTCCCGCCTGTCCCGACGCCCGTACCCTTACCCAGCCAACCATGTTCTGACCGAAATCAAGAACCAGTTCTCCGTTTGGGGTATAAAACAGGCGTTTGGGGCTCACGGTCTCTTTTCTCCGCACGAATACTCCATCCATGGGTACAAGTGTATTAACCGGCTCCCCGGTCTCTGTGACAGAAGCCCAGTGCAGATTCTCATCTGACAGGAGTCTGGCATCCCAGATCTCTCCGTGATAGATCTCGGAATAGACGGCCGGAGAATACCTCCACTGCCAGCTCCGGTCTGTGACAATGCGGCACTCCCTTCCATCTCTGTAGCGGACCAGCAGCATCGCATTAAAGCCGGTCAGATGGCCATATACGCCCCGCAGATGAATCCATCCGGCCAAATCCCCCTTGTACCAGCCTGGCCCCACATGGGCGCAGACCGTGTTTTTCTTATCCTTTAGCAGATCCTTTACATCGTACATCTGAAAAAGAATCCGTTTCTGGTATTCCGTCCACCCAGGTGTCAATATGCCGTCGCCGGCTTTGATCCCGTTTACGGCTGCCTCATAAATCCCATGTGCTGACGCAAAGAGGTAAGCGGAGGCAATCTCACCCTCCGGCAGTTCAAACTCCTTTTTCATGTAATGCCCGCAGGAAGTGAAAAAGTCAGCCTCACTTTCTGCCGTAATCCATGCCCCCTCCCACTCCTCGCCGCCGGAAAGAAGAGACGTAACGAAATGATGGACAGCCGAAAATGGTCCAGCCTCTCCGTCCTGATCCCAAAGGCGCACCTTCCAGTAATATTTGGTTGCGGATTTAAGGGGCATACCGCCATCATAAACAATGCAGACAGATCGTCCATCAAAACGGCGTCCTGTGTCCCATATAAGCTGGGTGAATGTCTCGTCGAGCGCTGCCACAATCTGATACGAGGACTGGAAGACGGAATCCTTTTCTCCCTCCAGTCTCCAGCTGAATGCCGGTTTCCCTGTACCGACTCCGACAGGATTTTCTTCGTATTCACATAACAGATGAGTTGCTTTTACCATACTCAGTCTCCTAACGTTTCCGTATAATTTTCATTCGCGTTTGTTTGCTGCCCTCTCTTACCCACTCACCCCTTCACACCGCCTGCAGTAAGCCCTGCGATAAAGTATTTCTGCGTAAAAAGGAACAGCGTATACAGAGGCAGTACAACGATGATAATAGCAGCACACAGCTGCGGCCAGTTTGTAGAGATCTGTCCCTTGAAGTTTAAAAGGCCTACGGTCAGAGGAAGTCCCTTATCTGTCAGAAGCGTGGATATCTGAGCCCACATCAATTCCCCCCATACAAAGTTTAAATTCATGGTAGCAACCGTACAGATTGCACTCTTCATCAGAGGAAGCGTGATCTTAAAAAGGCTCCTAATCTCCCCACAGCCGTCGATTCGCGCCGCCTCCAGCAGTTCCTGCGGCACCGTGTCGAAAAAGTTCTTCAGTATTATCGTGGACCCCGGAATCGACCAGCCCACATAGGCGAGAATAATTGGAACATACTGTATCCTCATAAGCCCTATCTTTGTCATTTCCACATAAAGCGGAATGATAATCGTTTCCGTAGGCAGAATCTGAAGTGCGAAAAAGAGAAGCAAAATCAGATTCGTGTGCGGAATCTTGAGTCTCGTCAGGGCATAGGCTGCCATGGTGGAGATAATCTGAATTGATACGATAGACAGCACTGCAATCAGCACACTGTTGAAGAAATACTCTCCGATTTTACCAGTGTAGAACGCATCCACATAGTTGCGGTAAAGGAATTTCTGAGGCATGGCCCAGATGTTGGTATAGAACTCCGGGAGAGTTTTAAATGATGTAATACCCGCAAATATGATGGGATAGATGTAAACCACTGCAAAAATAATCAGTATAAGGCGAATCGTTATCCGTACCCAGTCATCTCCATTCCATTTTCTTTTCACTGCAGCCGTATCAGTACTCATAGATTTCACTCTTCATCGCCCTCCTTACTAATGTAATGCATACCAGCACAATTACGGTAAATACCAGACCGATTGCAGAGGCATATCCGAACTTATTGTAGGTAAAAGCATTCTGGATCATCGTGATCGGTGCGGTCTTCGACATGGATCCCGGGCCGCCCTGTGTCATCGTCCACACCATATCGTACGTCTTAAACGACCACATGACTTCCATGGAAAACACCATGCAGATCGTCGGCTTGATCAGAGGGAGAATAATCAGTTTCACTTCTTTCCAGTAATTGGCGCCATCCAGCTTTGCCGATTCAAACAAGGATTCCGGTATACCGAGAATAGCTGTATAGACCATCATCATAATCGTCCCGCTTCCCATGAAGCCGGATACGATGGCCAGTGTAATCAGCACCAGCCCCGGTTCGGACAGCCATGCGTGCTGCATTGATCCCAGGCCCATGACCACAAATAAATTATTTAGTAATCCGTCATCCGGAGACAGCACAAAAACAAACAGGAGACCCGCCACAGTCATTGGTATCATGCTTGGACTGTAGAAGATAAAGCGAAAAATCGAGCCTTCCCTCTTTCCCGTCTTATAGATCATCAGCGCCAGCAGGATTCCAAGCAGCATGGAAACCGCCGTGGACCCGGCCGCGATCACCAGGGAGTTGCCTATGGTTTTCATTGTCGCTTTATCCGTAAATACTTTAACGTAATTTTTCAGGCCGATAAACTCCATCGGTCCGTTGCCGTTCCACTCGCATAGTGATAACACGCCATTCCAGACTATGGGAACGAGTGTGGTAAATGTAATCAGAATTGCTGCCGGAAGCAGAAATAGAATACCGATTCCCATCAAATGCCGGTCTAGCCTGCTGTGCATTTTTTTTGCCGGTCTGTTCACAAAATCCCCTCTTTTCCTTAATTTTTGGGGGTGCTCCGGGAACCAGATCCCACAGCACCCCCATCTATTTTTACTGCGCCGAAGTTCTCAAGGATTCCAGTTCCTCAAGGGTACCTTCCTTGTCATAAAAATAGTTTGCACCGATGTTATAATAGACGTAATCATTCAATTCAGCGGAAAGTGCCAGTATCTCTTTCGGATACACCCTGGCGGAATCGCGGGAAAATTCTTCATTCGTTCCTCCCTCCACATTGGCAGGGACCACATCACCGTCTTCGACCTGAAGTTCAAACGCCTCCTTGCTGGTCAGATACTTCAGGATATTGATGCATGCCTCCGTATTTTTTGTGTTGGATGATACGAAATAGCCGTCGCAGCCGCCCAGCACATAGTCACACTCCCCCGTCGCCATAGTTGGCCAGCTTATGGTTCTTATATTGGTCATTCCTGCCTCTTCCATGACATTACGGATCTTTTTTCCGCCATTGTTCACATTAAAGAGCATCGCAATCTTTCCCTGTGAAAATGCCGCCTGTGTCTGATCCTTTGTCTGTGAAAAAGCTCCATTCCCCGGATAGGCATATTCTTTTGCGAACAGATCGTTAATCCTGTCAAGCGCCGTTACCACGCGCTCATCTTTAAAGGAGATTTCTCCCCGGTTAAAGGACTCCAGCTCCTCTTTTGTATCCCATATCTGTAAAAATGCGTTTCGCTGAAACCAGCCGACACGGGTGTCGCAGATTGCAAACGGGAATACATCCGTATTCTGCTTGATTTTCTCACATGCATCTGCAAATTCCTCCCATGTCCAGTGCTCCTTTACTTCCACGCCTGCCTCTTCAAAGATGTCCACATTCACATCAATATCCGGGTATACTGTCGTGATCGGCAGGCAGTACAGCTTCCCGTCGTATGTACCAATATCCAGGGCATTTTCCGTGAAAATACTCTTCCACTCTTTATCCATATACGGCGTTAAATCCAGAGCCATATCCGCGGATAGAAACGTTTCCATCTGGTTTGGAAAGTACTTAACAATATCCACCGACTCACCGCCGGCAAAAGCCGTTTTCACAGTCTTCTCTACCTGCGACTGGTCCCAGGTCTTGGATGTGATACTGTATTGTGGATACTTTTCTCTGATATTTTCCAGAAAGACCGGAAAGTATGATACGTTAGGTTCCTCAATCAGCATGACCAGTTTTGCTGCTTCGCCTTCTTCTGCCACCTCTCCCGTCTGCCCCGCTGCCGTCTCTGCTGTACTGCTTTCCGCAGCTACACGCTCATTCCCTTCTGCCGGAGCAGTCGCTCCCCCGCTGCTCTTTTCCCCGCATGCTGTCATCCCTAATACCATACACCCCGTCAGAACTACGGACAACAACATTCTTACCTGTCTCCTCATAACAATTCCTCCTGTTTCTTTTTATTCTTCTGTATCTGATGGAATTATTATAAAATAACAGAGTAGGATGCCATATCCGAAAAACCTACACAATAATGAAAAAATCTACGATATTTAGATTTTCAGCCGCCCCCGCAGACTGGTGGGCGATATTCCGGTTACCTTTTTAAACACCTGGGAAAAATACGTATAATCGCTGTAGCCTACCCGTTCCGCAATCTCATAGATCATCATGTCTGATCCCTCAATCAGTTCTCTGGCCCGCTCAATACGGTAATGGTTTAAATACTCCCGAAAGGTCATACCGACCTCCGTACGGAAAATACTGCTGAAGTAGTTCGGTGTCTTTCCAGTATAGGCGGCCACCTCCTCAACCAGCAGATCCTTAGCATAATGCTCATGAATATAGGCGATAGCCTTTCGGATATTCGAGGAATAATTGGCATTGCAGCTCTCCTCATGCGCCTTCATGATTCGTTCGCACTCCGCCTTCCAGATCTGCAGGCACACAGAAAGATACGCTGCTTCTTCCAGCGCTCTGCCAGCCCCGGCACGTTGGTCCATCTCCTGGGCAAGGCGGACGATTCCGTTCATGATCAGGTCCTTGATCTGCTTCAGATCTGTATTTTCTGACTTTAATACCACCGCGCCAAACATGTTTACGGCGTTGAGAAGCTCCGGAAGATCGTGTTTTTTCAGCCCTGCCTCGTATTCTAGTGGCAGGCACAGCCCTGCCGTCTCCTTCTTTCCCTGCCTGTCCATAATCTGAAAGCTGCCAGGCCCGTTTAAAAAGCGGTATCCCAGCGCCTGCAGAGCGGTCTCATAACCAGCACAGATTCGTTCCGCCGGCACCATACCCGAGATCCCCGCCGACAGAGACAGCCCTTTGCTGCCTCCGTACTGTTTTATCTGATACCACAGGTTCTTCATATGGTTCTGTCTCTCCAGTGTATACATAGCTGAGTCCTTTGTCTTTGTCAAAACGACAAACTGGTTCCGAAATTCCAGCAGAATCTGGTCATTTCTTAATAGAGAATGAAGGTACTGCCTGATTTCATCTCCCAACCCTTCTGTCCCTTTATCCTCAGCCATAACCATACAGATCAAATTTCTGGCATCCTCCAGTTGAAAATGCATTCGCAGAAGCTCGATGATCACATTCCTGTCCGTAATCTTTCCCGTAAAAAGTTCCTCCACCAGCTTCTCTCTGTAGGAGGCCACGTAGCGATCGTAGGCCTCCTTCCCCTCAGCTTCCTTCCTGACCAGCTCCGTCATTTCCTGGATCTTCTGGATCAGGCTTCCCACCTTCAGCGGCTTCAGCTCGTAGCCGGAGGCGCCCAGCTGGATGGCCTTCTGGCAGTACTCAAAATCAGAATAGGCGCTGATCAGGATAACCTTTACCGCTTCCGACCGCTCCTTTACACACTTTAAAAATTCCAGGCCATCCATGGCAGGCATACGGATATCTGCCAGGATAATCTGAGGCGCGAAGTCGTCGTAGTCTTCCAGCGCTTCGATGCCATCGCCGTAGCTTTTCACTCCGGTGATCCCTATCGTATCCCAATCGATCCCATACTGGATCCCTTCGCGGATCTGTATATCATCATCAACAATCATCAGATTCATCCCACTCCTCCTTACAGCAGCGATTTAACAGCTTTGTTCCAATGGCATCATGACCAGTACTCTCGTGCCTTTACCGGGCTTCGATTCGAAGTATAAACCATAAGCGCTTCCATACCGGAGTTTAATCCTGTCGTCAATATTTTTCAGCGCAAACGTATCCTTTCCGCTCTCCCTGTTCTTCATCTTTTCCGTAATCTCGGCCTCATCCGCCCCGACTCCGTCATCCTCCACGGCAATCACCAGGTTATCCCCCTGCACCTCAATGGTTATAAGAATCGTCCCGCCCTCTTTTTTCGGTTCCAATCCATGCAGAATTCCATTCTCCACCAGCGGCTGAATGATGAGTTTGGGAATCAACACTTGTTCCAGCCCAGGCTCCGCCTGAATTTGTATCTTTACCCGACGGCCAAAACGTGACTCCATGATAGCCATATAATTCTGGATAAACTCCACCTCGCTGGCGATCGTCACACACTCCTCACCACGGTTCAGCACATGGCGAAAGATGGCAGACAGTGCCTCCAGCTGTTCCCCTACGGCGTAGTCCCGGTTTTTGACAGCCAGCCAGTGAATCGAATCCAGGGTATTATAGAGGAAATGAGGGTTTATCTGTGCAATCAGCGCATTTAGCTCTGCCTCCTGCTCCTTGATCTTCGTTGTGTAGACCTCCTCGATCAGCCTCTTCAGCCGGCGCGACATCTCGTCGAATTCCCGGTTTAAAGCACCGATTTCATCACCCGGATATACGGAGCATTCCTCCGTAAAATTCCCTGTCTCAACCCGGTCTATCTTCACCACCAGTTTCCGTATGGGGCCGATTACGAAACGTTTCTGAATCAGTGCAAACGTAATTCCAAAGAATATACACAGCAGAAAAGAGCAGACGATCACCAGCATACTGGTTCGGCTGCCCGACAAAAATGCGCTCCGGGGCACAAGATTTATAAAATACCAGTCGTTCACAGAACTCCTGACGTAGAAGGCCACCACACGCTCCCTTTCATAGCCGGCCGTTACATATCCATTTCCCTGCTGTTCCCACGCCTCAAAAACCGTGTTGAAGACCGGCAGTACGCTTCCCATTTTCGTCTTATCGGTTGAGGAAAGCACCGTTCCCTCACCATCCACAAGACAGGTAACCAGTGACTGCGGTGTCACAAAACTGCTGTAACGCCGGCTTAACTCTTCCTCGTCCACGTTAACGATCATAGCCGCCTCGATCTTTCCGATCTGCTCGTAATTGTTAATGCCGCAGTAGTAGGAGAGAACCATATCCTCTCTCTCTTCCCCACCTCCGGCCACACGCTTTGCCTGCCTGGGACCGGTCCAGAATCCGCCCGACACCTTCTCCATCGCCTGACGAATCCTTGCCTCTTCCTCACTGACGAGATACGTTCCCCGCTGAATCATCACCTCGCCCTCATCCGCAATACAGATTGAGTGGAAACACGGTTCATTGCGGATAATGGAATCGAGCCAATTGCCCACCGAGCTGTAATCGGTGACATTTCCCTTTCCCGTAATAATGTCCTGCAGACTGAAATCCGTCAGGCAGTCGTACTTCAACTCCTCTATGTTGGTAAACAGCGAGTCCAAATCTCCAGCCACCTGGCTCACCAGGGTCTGGTTGATCTGGTATTCCTTTTTTCTTGTATTTCCCGCAACATACGAATTCAGAAACAGCCCCAAAACCGTAAGCGGTATGACAATACATACCATAAGTGCCATAACCAGCTTCTGCTGCAGCGGATAATCCCGATATCGCTCCATGGGTGGTCCCCCCTCCCTTTTCCCCATTATACTGCATCATGCTCTATTTACTGCCAGCGGCGGAACCGGAGCAAAGACGGAATGGTTTGATCCGTTCCGCCTTTGTCGAGCCCTGCCATACTCAAATCAGGAAAGCTTCACCTCATCCACCATGTGCTCAAACCAAATATAGAATACCTTCTTTCCCTTTTCGGAAACGAGTGAGTGATCCAGTCCTGCAGGCACGTAGCTCCAGTCTCCCTCCTTCGTATTGATGGTCTCCCCGTCTACGGTAAGCTCAAAATCTGCACCTTCCAGTGCGTAATTGTACTGAGCCACAGATGGATGTCCCTTCTCAACCGTGCCTTCTCCTTCGGCGCAGACAATTCCCATCAGGACTCTGGCCAGATTTCCGCTGTGAATTACACTCCAGCTTCTGGTATTCGGCCCCTTGCAGCTCTGATCGTATGGCTCCGTCTCCGAGAAACATTTGAAGGAAGGAAGAACCATGTGCGTGTCCTCATAGGCTGCCTTGTCAGACTCCAGAAGATCCACAACAATCTTCATGATCTCCATATCACTCACCGCATGAATCGTAAACTCTCTGGAAAAATCCGGAATATAGAAGCTCAGCTCATCGATATTGTAAGCCCTGAGTCCATCCGTTATGTAGCCGGTTCCCCTGGTAAAACAGTATACGGCAGTCTTATCCGCATATACCTCGGGTTTCACATCATACCCCGCTTTCAGCACACATTTGAATCCGTGAACCAGAGGATAGACCCCTTCCAAAACCTCGGTCTCACCGTATCCCTCCCTGATCTCATACTGAATTTCCTTCGCTCTTGCAATTGCAATAGACATGTCTTTTTACCTCCCGATAAGTTATTTATTTGATGGTTATAGAATAACATCACCTGCTTCAGGAAGGTATTTGGCATAACTACGAAAATATGTAAATATCTATTACGGCTGCCTCCCCTTTCCCGCTTCCAGGCGCATGGTTTCCAGTTCCTTAAGGGTAGTCTCCCTGTCCATATAATAAGCGGCCGGGAGTTCGTAATTGATATAATTGTACAGCTTGGAGGACAGATTCATCAGTTCCTGAGAATAGACCTTGCCGGAATCCGAGGTAATCTTTCCTTCCTTCTCCTCTCCCAGATGAGCCGGAACGGCAAATCCCTGATTTTTCAATTCCGTAAAGATACGGCTGCTGGTCAGGAACTTCAGCAGACGGACGGCCTCATCCGGATGGTCTGTGTTCGCCGGAATAAAGAAGCCCTCACAGCCGCCCAGCAGATAGTCACACGATTCTGCAGCCATGGTTGGAAAACTCACGACTCTGATCCGGCTTCTTCCCGCAGCCTCCATCCGTTCCAGGCTCTCTTTCACACTGTTGTTGACATTAAACATCATGGCAATCTCCCCTCTCTCAAAGGCCTCATTAATCTGCTCATTTGTCTGAGAGAATGCCCCCTGCCCCGGATAGGCATAGTCCCTGCGGAACAGCCCCATCACCCGGTCAAATGCCTCCGTCACCCGCGGATCCAGGAAGGATATCTCGCCGGACTGGAACCGTTTCATCTCCTCCCCGTCCTCCCAGATCTGCAAAAGCGCGTTGCGCATAAACCAGCAAACACGAGAATCTCTGATGCCGAAAGGGTATACTCCCGTATAGCTTTTGATCTGCTCACACGCATCTTCAAACTCCGTCAGAGTCCACTCCTCCCTGACCGTCACGCCCGCCTGCTCCAGAATTTCTTCATTTACCTCCAGTACGGGATAGACCACGACAGAAGGAAGGCAGTATACCTTACCATCATACGTACCGATATCGAGTGCCCAGTCCTCCCAGATATTTTTCCATTCTCCGTCCATGTACGGACTTAAATCCATAGCGGCATGGCTGGATATAAAATTTTCCATCTGATTGGGAAACCATTTCACCACCTCGATGGACTCATCCCTCGTCATTGCGGTCTTAACCGTCTTCTCCACCTCCGGCAGACTCCAGTCGATGGAATGAATCCTATATTCAGGAAATTCCAGTTCCAGTTCCTCCATCATATCGCCGTAGTAAGACACCGTCGTCTCATCAATCATCAGCGTCAAATCCGTCTTTTCCGGCTGATTCTCTCCGCTCTCCTTTGTTTCCAGCGTTCCCATCTCCAGTCTTGCACAGGAGGTCAGAAGAAACACCGATGCCAGTGCCATTCCCGCACAGCACATTATCGCTCTTCGCATATTCTTCACCGAATTCCTCTCCACGCGTTTTTTCGTTGCCTTTTCCTCTATCATACCGGAACTCAAGCCATTCGTATATACAAGAAAACTACAATTCTTTTTAATTATCCATGATAGGATTCCACAAAAAAGCCCTGCAAAATCACCAGACTTTGCAGGGCTTCCAACACAAACCTTCCATATGAACTTTTATACCGCTTCGGCTATCCGTTATTTCCTCCGCCTACCCCTGCATAAACCGGTTCAAAAACTCCTTGGTCGAGTTCTTCTGCGGGTTTCCGAAGATATCCGCCGGAGCGCCCTCTTCCTCGATCACCCCGCCCGCCATATAGACGACATGGTTCGATACGTCGCGGGCGAACGCCATCTCGTGGGTGACGATAATCATGGTCAATCCCTCTTTTGCAAGCGTCCTCATGACGGCAAGCACCTCGCCCACCATCTGCGGGTCCAGAGCGGACGTCGGCTCGTCAAACAACAGAATCTCCGGTTCCATGGCGAGCGCCCTGGCGATTGCCACACGCTGCTTCTGGCCGCCGGACAGCTGCCTCGGCTTCGCGTTAATATAGGGAGCCATCCCTACCTTCTCCAGATAAAGCATGGCCTTACGTTTTGCTTCTTCCTTATCTTTCTTTAAAACCTTGATCTGGCCGACCATGCAGTTGTCAAGCACTGTCATGTTATTAAAGAGGTTGAAGTTCTGGAACACCATTCCCACGCGCGTACGGTAGGATGCGGCGTTCATCTTTCTGTCGGTGATATCCTTATCGTGATACAGGATCTCTCCCGTAGTCGGTGTCTCCAGAAGGTTGACACAGCGCAGCAGTGTGGATTTACCGGAACCGGAGGCGCCTATGATGCACGTCACATCGCCCTCATCCACGGAGAAATCGATATCCCGGAGAACCACGTTCGTTCCGAACGTCTTGCTTAAATGATGGATTTCCAGTACTGTATTTCCTGCCATAATTACTTATCCTCCTTCTCGTTTGGATCTGGGAATTTCACCAGGCCGCTGGTGTAGGCAAGCGTATCCGTGGTAGCGAGATCGTAGCTGTCCGGACCGTCCATCTTCTTCTCCCAGTGACGCAGAATTCTGGAGCAGGTGAAGGTAAGGATAAAGTAAATCACCATCGTAATGGTAAATGCCTCAAAGTACGTATAGTAAGCGCCGGCCACGCCCTTCGTCGCATAGAACAGCTCTACGACGCCAATCACGGAAAGCACGGAAGAATCCTTGATGTTAATGATTAAGTTATTGCCAATCTGAGGCATGATGTTGCGCAGCGCCTGAGGCATGATGACATTGACCATAGTCTGGATATGATTCATACCGATGGCTTTCGCACCCTCTGTCTGTCCCGGATCGATGGAAAGGATGCCGCCGCGCACCGTCTCCGCCATGTAAGCTCCCGTATTAATGGATATAATAAAGTAAGCGGCAAACGTCTGGGACATGTTAAATCCAAACAGAACGGAAGATCCATAGTAAATAAACATGGCCTGAACCATCATGGGCGTCCCGCGGAATACCTCCACGTAGATATTTAAGATCAGCTTGATAAGTCCCAGAACTCCCCTTTTAACAGGATTATCCTTCTTATCCACCGGTATTGTCTGGACGATTCCGACCGCGAATCCGATGATACAGCCGATCAGTGTACCGACAAGGGCGATCGCCATAGTCTTTCCGGCGCCGTTTAAAAATGATACTCCGTATTTCTGCAGGATAAATAGAATCCTTCCAAAAAAATCTGACGGCAGCGACATAAGATTACCTCCAATTTAATTGAAACAGAACAAGCGGCACGGAATAAAACTGCTCTGTCCCGTGCCTGCATGCCCTGCCGATTTCTGTAATTTAAGATTATTCTGATAATGGCTGAACGGAAATCGCTTCTTCCATCATCTTATTATAATCATCTTTTGTCATCGTAGCCAATACACTGTTGATGGCGTCCTTTAACTCTGTATTCCCCTTCTTCAAAGAAATACCGATGTTGATATCTTCATCCGATACCTGGAACTCGCCATCCTTGCCCGTGAAATCAAGCAGCTTGAAATCCGGATACGCAATGAGTGCAGCCTGTCCGGTAGGCTTGTCTGTCACAACCAGATCACACCTGCCGGAGTTTAAAGCTACCAGCATGGCCGGTGCAGACTCCTGTGCCGGCTGGATGTTGCCATCCGGGATCTGCGGCAGGCAGTTGTCGTACCAGATTGTGTTTAACTGAGAGGTAGCGGTGGCGCCTGCAAGGTCTGCAACGCTGGCCGCGTTCTCATACTTTCCGCCTGTCTTTACCAGAGTTACGATCGTCGCGTAGTAATACGGCTCCGTAAAATCTACAGACTGAAGGCGCTCAGCGGTGATGGACTGTCCCGCAATGACACAGTCAACCTTTCCCGACTGTACGGCCGGTACCAGGGAATCCCAGTCCAGCTTAACGATCTCTAACTTATAGCCGAGCGTGTCGGCGATCTTTTTCGCCATCATAACGTCATAGCCGTACGCAAAATCGGAGCCTCCCGAAATCGCGACAGCGCCGTTGGCATCCGTAGGCTGGGTCCAGTTATACGGCGCGTAGCTGCACTCCATCGCAACCTTCAATACCTTCTCTCCGCCTTCATTCGCCTCTGCTCCGGCGGCCGGCGTACTCTCTGCCGCATTCTTGCTCCCACACGCAGTCAGCGCCGACACGGCTAAAACCACCGCAAGGCAGGCTGCTGCCAAACTCTTTCCTGTTTTTTTCATAACTTTTTCTCCTCTGCACTATCTCATAAATAGGTTCATTATAAAAAGATTTTGTCTCCTTGTCAAGACTCTCCCATCATTTCCTCGATCAGAGCCCATATTTCGTCTCTTCCCTGTTTCGTTTCAGCAGAAAATGGGATAACCGTCACATCCTGGCCGATTCCCAGTCCCTGACGGACCATCTTCATATGCTTCTGCACCTGGCTCCGGTTGATCTTGTCCAGCTTCGTCGCAATGATAACCGGCTGATATCCGTTGTACACGATCCAGTCGTACATGGTCTTGTCGTTGACGGATGGATCATGGCGGATGTCGATAAGCAGGAACACGCGCTTCAGCATGGGAGACTGGTGAAGATAGTTTTCAATCATCTTCCCCCACTTGGCCTTTACCTCCTGAGCTACCTTTGCGTAGCCGTACCCCGGTAAATCCACGTAATAAAGGGCATCGTTGATATTGTAAAAATTGATGGTCTGGGTCTTGCCCGGCTGGGAAGACGTGCGCGCGTACGCCTTGCGGTTCATCAGCGCGTTGATCAGCGACGACTTCCCCACATTGGACTTACCCGCAAATGCAAACTCCGGCTTCGTATTGTCCGGCAGCTTACTGGTAATTCCGCACACGGTCTCCAGCTCTACTGTTTTGATTATCATATGGCTTCCTTTCTATTCGCTTACAAGGGCTTCCTTCAGCACGTCTGCCATATCCTTCACAAAAATGATGGTCAGCCCCTTCGTGATCTCCTTCGACAGCTCCGCAATGTCGGGCCTGTTCTTATCCGGCACGAGAACTCTCTTCATATGTGCCATCCTGGCAGCCAGGATCTTCTCCTTTAAGCCGCCGATCGGAAGTGCCCTTCCGCGCAGTGTGATCTCTCCCGTCATGGCCAGCTTCGCCTCCACCTTTCTCCCCGTGACAGCCGACAGCATGGCGGTCGCCATGGTAATGCCTGCCGACGGGCCATCCTTCGGAACTGCTCCCTCCGGAATATGGAGGTGGATATCGTGTTTTTCAAAGTAATCGTCCGCCACGCCGTACTCCGGGCAAATGGAACGGATATAGCTTAATGCCGTCTGGGCCGATTCCTTCATCACATCGCCCATCTGGCCTGTCATCTGCATCGTTCCCTTGCCGGGCATGACGTTGACCTCGATCTGCAGAGTGTCTCCGCCTACGCTGGTCCACGCCAGTCCTCTGACGATTCCCACCTGATCTTCCTCATTGACATCCTCAAAGGTAATCTTCTCCTTACCCAGATACTTTTCCAGCCCATTTTCCGTAATTCTGATGGCCTTCTTCTTATCTTCCAGGAACTCTCTGGCAGCCTTCCGGCAGATATCCCCGATCCGGCGCTCCAGATTTCTCACTCCGGCTTCCCTGGTATAATTATGGATAATCTTCTCAAGTGCCTTGTCGCTAATGGAAACCTGTTCTTCCGTCAGACCATTCCGCTCCAGCTGCTTTCTTACCAGATAGTTTTTCGCAATATGGAACTTTTCATTCTCCGTATAGCTGTTTACTTCAATCACTTCCATACGGTCGAGCAGCGGTCCCGGTATGGTCTGCGTCGTATTCGCCGTGGCGATAAAAAGTACATTGGACAAATCGATGGGGAGTTCCACATAGTGGTCGCGGAACTTCACATTCTGTTCGCTGTCCAGCACCTCCAGCAGCGCGGAGGAAGTGTCTCCCTTATAGTCGCTGCTCACCTTGTCGATCTCATCCAGAAGCATCAGCGGATTACTGACTCCGGCCTGCCGCATGGCTTCCACGATGCGGCCCGGCATGGCGCCGACGTATGTCTTTCTGTGGCCCCTGACCTCCGCCTCATCGTGGATTCCGCCAAGGCTGATGCGGACGTACTGCTTGTTCAGCGCCCTGGCCACGGAGCGCGCGATAGACGTCTTACCGGTTCCCGGAGGTCCCACAAGGCAGATAATCGGGCTCGTTCCTTTCTTCGTCAGAACACGGACGGCCAGATATTCCAGGATTCTCTCCTTAACCTTTTCCAGCCCATAGTGATCCGCGTTTAAAATCTCCTCGGCATGCGATATGTTGTTATTGTCCTTCGACACCTTTTTCCACGGAAGATCCAGCACCGTCTCCAGATACATGCGGAGTACGTTGGCCTCCTGGCTTCCGCCCGGCATGGCCCCCAACCGTTCAATCTCTCTGTGAATCTTGTCCTTCGTCTCCTTGTCTGCCTTTAAAGCCTTAAGCTGCTTCTCATACTCGTCGGCATCGGACAGCGGGTTGTCCTCGCCCAGCTCCTCACGGATCACCTTCAGCTGCTCCCGCAGGATATAGTCCTTCTGATTCTTATCCACATTCTCCTTGACACGTCCCTGGATCTCCCGTTTCACACGGGTAATCTCGATCTCAGTCAGAAGATTTCTCATGACGGTCTCATATCGTTCTTCCAGCAGCACACACTCCAGAACCTTCTGGCGGTTCTTGTAGTCCCATGGAAGCTGGATCGCAATCTGATCCAAAAGCTCGCCTAAGTCCGTAACCATCATCAGGTTCGGGAAGACCTCCTTCAGCATCCGGGGATTCTCCTTGCCGTATTCCTCCAGCTTTTCTTTCAGAATACGCACCATGGCCTGTCTCGTGACGTAGTCCAGGGAATCCTCCGACTCCGTTAAGGTTCCGATCTCACCGACTAGCATGGGTTCCTCGCTGTCCAGTCCCAGAAGCTCCACACGCTCCTGGCCCTCGACCATAACGCGAACCACGTTATTCGGAATCTTCACCAGCTGCTTGATCAGCGCCACACAGCCCACAGAATGAAGCTCGTCGACTCCCGGATCGGCCTCCTCGCTGTTCTTCTGAGTAACGAGACAGACTCTCTGGTCTCCGATCATCGCCTTCTCCACAGCCGCGATGGACTTGCTGCGGCTGATGTCGAAATGTATCATCATTTTAGGAAGGACAGTCATGCCACGCAAAGCAATGACCGGCATCGTTATTGTCTTATCTTCCATATTTCTCTCCTTTGCATCCCGACAGGACAGATGGATCCATCTAGTACAGCGTTGTGTAAATTTCGGTGAATTATGTGCTTGATATTTGCGTCAGGGGCGCGTCCGCGAAGCGACGGCGTAGTGGACCCTACGTCTAGCTTCGTGGGCGTGGTCCTGGCGTGAATAGCGAGTGCAGAATTCGCCGGAACTTATGCAACGCTGTGCTAGCTTACTGCACGCGGAAATAAGGAAAGGTGCTGCAGCAGTTCTTCCTGCTGTAACACCTTTCCGAACTTTCTCTGGATCCTATGCAATCTCGCCTGTCTTATCTTTTCTCAGTTTCTGGGCCAGGGATTTTCTGGGTACCGTCGTATCTCTGTAGATGATCTCCGGTTCTCCCTCTTTATTCACAACAGCCTTGGTGATCGTACAGATACCGATGTTGCTGTCGGATGGAATCTCATACATGATATCCATCATAACGCTTTCCATAATGGAACGCAGGCCTCTGGCTCCCGTCTTTCTCTCCACTGCCAGCTCCGCAATCCTTTCGACTGCTTCCTCGGTCAGCTCCAGTTTTACATCGTCCAGCTCAAACAGCTTCTGATACTGCTTGATCAGGGCGTTTCTCGGTTCTGTCAGAATCTTTACCAGAGCTGCCTTGTCGAGAAGCTCTAATGACACGGTAACCGGCACACGGCCGATGAATTCCGGAATCAGACCGAATTTTACGAGATCCTGCGGAAGTACTTTCTTCAACAGGTCGTCGATATCGGTTCTGTTCTTATCCACGATCTCGGCGTTGAAACCGATGGAGCCCGCGCTTAAACGGCTCTCGATGATCTTCTCGAGCCCGTCGAAGGCACCGCCGCAGATGAACAGAATGTTGGTGGTATCGATCTGAAGAAGCTCCTGATGAGGATGCTTTCTTCCGCCCTGAGGCGGCACGCTGGCGACCGTTCCCTCCAGAATCTTTAAGAGTGCCTGCTGCACCCCTTCACCGGATACGTCTCTCGTGATGGACACGTTTTCGGATTTTTTCGTAATCTTATCAATCTCATCGATATAGATAATGCCGTACTCAGCCCTGCTGATATCGTAATCTGCAGACTGAATCAGCTTGAGCAGAATGTTCTCCACATCCTCGCCCACGTATCCCGCCTCGGTAAGCGCCGTGGCGTCCGCGATGGCAAACGGCACGTTGAGCACCTTTGCAAGCGTCTGTGCCAGATACGTCTTACCGGAACCGGTCGGTCCCAGCATCAGGATATTACTCTTCTGTACATCCACATCCATATTTCTTCTGGATGTGATTCTCTTATAGTGATTATAGACCGCTACGGACAGCACCTTTTTTGCGCTATCCTGTCCGATGACATAGTCATCCAGAAATGACTTGATCTCCTTCGGCTTCATTAAGTTGATGTCGCTGAAATCAGGTCCTTCTTCTTCATGGCTGTCGAACTCTTCTTCTAATATCTCTGCGCAGAGATCAATACACTCATCACAGATATAGACATTATTGGAACCGGCAATCAGCTTCTTTACCTGGTCCTGCGTTTTCCCGCAAAAAGAGCATCGGATTTTGTCGTCTGTTCTGACCGGCATATACACACCTCATTCTTTCTCAATTAATCACTACCTTAATACTGGCTTAATGCTCGTGGCTGTAGATAATTTCATCAATCAGGCCGTAAGCCTTTGCTTCTTCTGCGTTCATGTAGTTATCACGCTCTGTATCGCGTTCAATCACCTCATACGGCTGGCCTGTGTTTGCAGCCAGGATCTCGTTCAAACGCTTCTTGATCTTTAAAATGTTTTCCGCCACAATCCGGATCTCGGTCGCCTGTCCCTGTGCGCCGCCGGAAGGCTGATGAATCATGACCTCCGCGTTCGGAAGAGCGAATCTCTTTCCCTTTGCACCGCCGGACAGTAAAAATGCGCCCATGCTGGCCGCCATGCCCATACATACGGTGGAAACGTCACACTTGATATAGTTCATCGTATCGTAGATCGCCATACCCGCGGTTACGGAGCCACCCGGGCTGTTGATGTAGAGGTTGATGTCCTTGTTAGGATCTTCCGCCTCCAGAAACAGAAGCTGGGCTACAACGATGCTTGCGGACACGTCCGTCACTTCTTCACCCAGGAAAATAATTCTTTCTTTTAAGAGTCTTGAATAAATATCGTAAGAACGCTCGCCCTTACTCGTCGATTCAATGACATAAGGTACTAAACTCATATTGTTTCCTCCTGTCCTTATATTACGAAAGCCGAGCAGATTCCAAACATAGTCAGGAATCTCCCCGGTCTTCAGAACGTATTTAAACTAACTTTGCCTCAGCAACCAGGAAATCAACCGCTTCCTGAACTGCCAAGTCTTCCTTCATCTGCTCGATGCCGTTCTCTCCCATATATTCCTTGATCTGGGCAACTTCCATCTTATAAGATTCAGCCATGTCTGCGATCTCTTTCTCAACAGCTTCATCGGAAACTGTGATGTTTTCAGCTTTTACAATCGCCTCTAATACGAGTCTTGTCTGAATTCTCTTAACAGCCTGCGGCTTCATCTGCTCTTTTAAAGTATCGATCGTCATGCCGGTGAACTGCATGTACTGCTCAAGGGAAAGGCCCTGGCTCTGCATTCTTCTTGCATAATCGTTGACCATGTTGTTTACCTGGCTGTCGATCATCGGCTCAGGAATATCCATTGTGGCATTCTCCACTACCTTGTCAACAACATGATTCTCATTCTCTGTAGCGGCTTCTTTCTGCTTTGTTAAGGAAAGCTTGGCCTTTACATCGTTCTTGTACTCTTCGAGAGTCTCGAATTCGGAAACTTCTCCGGCAAACTCATCGTTTAACTCCGGAAGCTCTTTTCTCTTGATCTCCTTAACGGTTACCTTAAATACTGCTGGCTTACCGGCAAGTTCTTTTGCATGGTATTCCTCCGGGAAGGTTACGTTTACTTCGCACTCTTCTCCGATGTTCTTACCGATTAACTGCTCTTCAAATGTATCGATGAAGGAATGGGAACCGATGGTTAAAGGATAATCCTCGCCCTTTCCGCCTTCAAACGGAGTTCCGTCTACAAATCCTTCGAAATCAACAACCGTCTGGTCTCCGTCTTCTACTGCTCTGTCCTCTACGGTGATCAGTCTGGAGTTCTGCTCCTGAACCTTCTTAAGCTCTGCTTCGATGTCCTCGTCGCTCACTTCAGCGGAGGCCTTCTCTACTTCGATTCCTTTGTACTCGCCGAGAGTCACTTCCGGCTTAACAGCTACGGTAGCTGTGTAGATTAATTCTTTACCCTTTTCAACCTGTACAACGTCGATTTCAGGTCTGGATACAACGTCCAGTTCACTCTCTGTTACGGCATCGCCGTATGTTGCGTCGAGTGCTTCGTTGATGGCATCCTCATATAATACCTCTACGCCGTACATCTTCTCTACCATGGCCTGAGGAGCTTTTCCTTTTCTAAAGCCAGGTATGTTGAATCTGCTCTTATTCTTATTAAAAGCCGTGGTGAGCGCTTTTTCAAACTGTTCAGCTGGTACCTCTACGGTTAATTTTGCCATGTTCTTTTCTAATTTCTCTACTTGTAAACTCATTCTATGGGTTCCTCCTTGAATATATATGTGAACCGCCATACCGACAGGGCGTTACACTTCAATTTAGCATTATAGCATACTCATTCGGTAAATTCCAGTACTATTTCTGTGAAAAGTCCGATTTTTGGGCAAAATCCTGCATTTTCCTGACAATGTACGGATCGATTGGACGGATTTCCATCTGAGGCCGTCCGATATAGTATCCCTGGAACAGCTCAACGCCGCATTGAATCAGAAATTCCAGTTCCTCCTTCGTCTCCACGCCCTCTGCCAGAACCGTGATATGATTCTGCCCCGCAAAGTCCAGGATATTATTCAGAATCAGCTGACGGTTGGGATCTTCATGGATCCGCTGCACGAGACTCATATCCACCTTGATAATGTCGGGCGCCATGTCGAGAAGCACGGTTTCACTGTTGTAGCCGGCGCCGAAATCGTCGATCGCGATAAGGCCGTTCCACTTTTTGGTCACCGCGATTTTACGGCTCATATACTCCTGATTCACGGGTTCCCCTTCCGTAAGCTCCGTCACGACACGGGACAGATAGCTGCTGTACCGGTTCCAGAGATCGGCTTCCTCCTCCTTCGACATACAGGCGCTGGCAATGGAGTTGATGAAAAGCCGTTCCGTCTGTCCCAGCGCACCCGCCTGATCCTGTTTTTCCACAGCCTTCAGACCGGCATACCAGGTCAGCGTCTCCATCTGCGTAAGCTTCGCCTGAGCCCGCGCCAGATTCAGCACCTCTTTGATCCCCTTTAAATTCGTAAAATTAGGCCGCATCAACAGCTCATAGCCAAAGACGCTTCCGTCCCGCCTTGTAATTGGCTGGAATGCAAAATCCACTTCCCGCGTCTCCAGCATCCGGTTTAATTCTTCCCGGCCGGCCAGCATGTAGGAATTGTTGGAGTAATCGTTGGAATCAAATTCCATGATAATGCCCTTCACGCTGTGCTTTACCATATACATGGCAAAATCAGCGTAATTTAATAGTGTGTCAAAGTCCACGGCGTCGTCCGGATACCACGCCATGCCTCCAGAAACGCGGACAGGAATCTGATACCCGCCCTTCATCTCCAGGCTGGTGGACTGCAAAAACTGCATGAAGGACTGGACTCTCCGCCTGATCTCCTCTTTTCCGCCGCCCCCGTAAATAAGCGTGACGAATTCATCGCCGGAATAGCGCGATACGATGGCGCCTTCCTCTTCCAGCCGCTTTAAGCAGTTGGCAAACAGAACGATATAGCGGTCGCCCTCGTCATGGCCGTACGTATCGTTAATATACTTTAAATTATCGAGATCCCACATGGCCACAGCCGCGGTCTGAATAGTCCCATCCGCCATGGCCACCACCAGCTGTTCCCGGAATGCCCTTCTGTTATAGAGGTTGGTGAGCAGGTCGTAATTTCTCTCCCGCTCCAGCTTCGCCTTCTCCTCCACGTCGCCCGTCACATCCGACAGCACGCCGAGGACCGTTCCCGCCTCCTGTGTATCGAGGATGAGACGGACCCAGCGTCCCTTACCGACCGCATTTGCCCGGTCAGACGCGCTCCTCTCCGCTTCATCTGCCGTCGGGCGCGCATCTACATGAAACAGGTAATTTTCTCCGTCTCTCTTTGTATTCCTGATACCGGCCTCCATCCGCTGCCGAAACTCCTCACTGTCCATATAGCAGTACGGCTCCCCCGGTTCTTCCCATCCCATCATCTCAAAAATGGAACGGCTGCAGAATACGCTCGCATTATTTTCTTCATATTCAAACACGCCGATCAGTACATTCGCATGCTCCAAAATGCTGGAAATCTTCGATGCGGACCGCTCTACATCTGCACTCAGCTGTTCGATGGTCTCTGTCAGTTCATCGATCTCCCCGATGTGAACCCGTGTCAGTGTAAGGCCGTGTTCTCCCGAACGTTTACGCACCTCATTAACCAGGCCGCGAATCGGGTCCGTCACGATCTTGCCGATGATGAAGACGCCGAATACACTTAAAATAATCGGAATCAGAATGGAACTCAGCAGCATGCTTCGAATGGAATTATAAAAGGACAGCAGATCGTTCTTCCTTGCCATCCCGACCAGGACCCATTCCTCCTGTTCAAACGGCGTATTATAGTTATACACATCCAGCTGTTTTACGCTGGCATACCAGCTGGCCCGGTCGGAGGAACGCAGTTCGCCGATGCCTTCCTCCTCGTTATCCGTGTACTCTAAGTACTCATCGCCCTTAAAATACTGATTATAAAGATAGCCTGACGATGCTACGGGAGTAATGGTATTCTCTCCCGCCTGACGGACTCCCAGGGCATAGCAGACCTCGAAGCTGCTCTCCGTCCTGTCGGAGCTGAGCACCTGCTCAATCCTTCCGATTCCCATCTCCAGCCCGAACACGCCCACGACGCTTCCGTCCTCCAGGATGATAGGGGCAGAATACGTGATGACAGGAATGTCTTTGGGACTCAGTCGGAACGGCTTGCTTAAATAGGCAAAATTTAACCGTTCCTCTGCCCCGGCCTGATTTTCCATGGAGGAATAAAACGGTTTTTTATAGAAATCAGTGCTGCCGTCATCGGCTGTCATGTCAAACCCCAGGTCCCAGAAGGAATCCAGAGGAATCCCGTATTTATTGGCAAGAGAAGGAAGCCCCCGTTCCAGAAGCAGGGACGAATTATCCTGATTATAACTCCTGCCGGGATTGGAATCACGTATGTAAAACCCGGCCTTCGTATTTTCAGCACTGTTCTGCGCGGCCGGACCGTCCAGCACGACGAATATTCCCGTACCATAGCTGCGGCGCATGAGATCGATGGCTCTGTTCATAATCCCGTCAGCAATCTCCCGGTTTAAATCATAATCGCTTGAAATACAGGACGCATCTTTATGCTGTTCGTCTAAAACCGACTGAATCTCAGACGCCATGGATCCGGAGTCATTGACGACATTGATCCACTGGTGGATCGTCTCCTTCTCCAGATAGAGCCTGGTGTTATCCGTATTCTCACTTAAAATATGGATTTCATTATTCTTCAGTTTTTTAGAAACACCGCCGAACAGAACCATTCCGGCCATAATCAGTGCCTGTATAATCAACAGCACCAACAACGGCCAGAGCAGATGGGTTCTGATAGATTCACTCCTGCCTTTTTTCATAACTACTCTCCGATGATTGTCTCCAGTTGTTCTTTTGTATGCTCATACCACTGTTCAAAGTTAGATTCTTCTGTAAACTGCTCTACAGCTTCTTCCCTGGACATTCCCTGCGCCATGAGGGACAGCACGGTCTCTCTGTCATCTCTGGCCTTATCCGCCATGGTAGCGTTTAAAATGGCCCGCGCCTGATCTCCGCCCTCGAAAGGCTTCGTCGTATACAGCTGATACTTGTTGGCAGTCTCTAGGCCGATCAGCAGGTTCTCTCCTGCCGCGTCTTCCTCACCATTCTCCGCCAGCACGGTCTCCAGCCGTTCCTTTACTCCCGCTTCCTTCTTAACCGGCAGATAGCCGGAGGAAACGGAAAATCTGATGTTATTGTCAACTCCCGTAAACCACTTCAAAAAGATGGACGCTGCATACTCCCTTTTCTCTTCAGACTTTAAGATCATCATACCGGCGCCCTGCTGAACGGCACACGGCTCAGTCCCTGAGAAGTTGGGAAGCGGATAGACCTTGCTCTCGATAGGATAGCTGGTTCCATCCTCCAGCGTCACGCTGGTTGGGAAATAGGCGAATCCGCTGGTTGAACCCACGAAGGCTGCCAGCTGTCCCGTCTTCACATCGTCGCTCCTGAACTTTCCAAATGCGCCGAAATAGCCGTTGACATACGGAATATAGTAGTTATCCCATAGCCGCTTCATGGTGGTTCTGTCAAAATCCATAATCACAGTCCCATTTTCCACGCGGAAAATCTCATGTCCAAGCTGCAGGCTTCCGACGATAATATAGTTGGCAAATGCATCTCTTCCGAAAAATGCCTTTCCGTCATCAGGCGTTTCCGTCAGGCTGTCGGTCCACTTGTAATATTTCTCCGCCACACGCGTGATTCCTTCCCAGGAAGAAAACGCGGCGTCCGTCTCACCGGTTGCCTCGGCAAACTTATCCCAGTCCGTCTTGTTGATCGCAAATACTTCCGTCGACTTCGCCACCGGGAACACCTTGATTCCTTCGCTTCCGTCAAACCGGCCTTCTTCTATGTAGGCATCCACATACTCTCCGATCTCATCGGCGGTCAGATACTTGCTTAAATCAACCGCCATGTCTCTCTGGTCGATCTCATAGACCTTATCGGCATAAGCTGCAAAGACGTCCGGAACCGGATCCGAGCCGATCTTCTTATCGATGCTGTCTGTCACGGCCTGGCTTAAATCGTCGATGCTGCCCTTGCTGAAGGCCTCCACGATTATGCCCTTTTCCCGGCCCTCCGACTCGTTAAATGTCTGAACCAGCTGATCGAAGCCTTCCTTCTGGACGCCGTTATAGTAGTGCCATATGGTAATCGTCACCGGATCCTTAGCCGAGAGGCCGTAAGGATCCTTCTTTTCACATCCCGCTAAGCCGGCAGCCAACATCCCTGCAGCCAGAACCGGCAATACCCAACTTTTTTTCATCTTCATCCCCATCACATCCTTATCCTTACATTGGAATCTGGTCATACTGGATCGAATCTTTGATCTGACCCGCATGTTCCCTGTCCGTCAATAAAGCCAGCAGTTCGATTCCCAGATCCAGCGCATAGCCAAGGCCCCGTGCGGTTGTCACATTGCCATCCGTCACAACGCCCTGTCTCGTATATTCCGCGCCCTTCAGTTCGCCTTCAAAGCCTGGGTAGCACGTCGCCTTTCTCCCTTCCAGGATTCCCAGTCCGCCAAGGACGCTGGGGCCGGCACAGATGGCAGCCAGTCTCGTTCCAGCCTTATCCGCCTTTAACAGTTCCCCGCACAAGCCCTCATGAGCTGCCAGATTTCTCGTTCCCGGCATACCACCCGGTAAAAACAGAACATCCGCATCTGAAAAATCTGCCTCGGAAAATTCAAGATCCGCCTGCAGCTTTATCTGATGCGCGCTAACCACATCTTTACTTCCTGTAATGGAAACCAGCTTCACATCCTGTCCGCCTCTGAGCAGAACATCCACGACTGCCAGCAGCTCCACCTCTTCTGATCCGTTTGCTACAAATGCATATACTTTTCCCATGATAATAATCCTCTCTGTCTGTTTATTTTTGCAGGGTACTGATGGTAGAAATCTTCACATAATCCACCAGATACCTTGTTTCTGCCTCGTCACCATGAATCATCTTCATCAGCACATCTGCGGCTGTATGAGACTGTCCCGTGTGGTCGTTCAACACGGTTCCCGTAACTTTGCCTTCCTTGATGTACTGAACCGTCTCCTCCAGGGCATCCACGCCCACTAAGTAAATGTCCTTTCCGGTTTTCCGCCCGGCCGCGTCGATGGCTTCCCACGCGCCATTGGCCATGGCGTCATTGTTGCAGAAAATGACCTCAATCCGCCTGCCATAAAGTGCAAGCGCCTTTTCCGCCAGCTTCCGGCCCTCTTCCTTATTCCAGTCAGCATGGCCCGAAAACAGCTTTTCCGTCTTCATGCCGCCGTCCTCCAGCGCCTTTATGGAATACTCGGTACGGTAATTGCTGTCCTCATTGTCCTTTTCTCCCATAATCATAACGTAGGACACGACTCCATCCCCGTTAAAATCTCCGCGTTTCTCCGTCTCCAGTATGATGCCGCCCTGATAGGTTCCGGCCTGCTTCGAATCCGTTCCAATGCAGGAAACCGCCATCTTCTCCGCCTTCCATCTGGCCTGCTCGTCCGCCTTCGGCTCCCGGTTGATAAATACAAGGGGAATCCCGGCCTCATGGCAGGAATCTGCAATCACACCCGCCCGGTCCGTGTCCACCAGATTCACAATAATCCCGTCGTATCCGGCCTCGATGAACTCATTCACCTGGGAGATCTGTTCCTCCTGCTCTCCCCTGGCGTTCCGCATCACAACCTCCGCGTTATACGCTTCCTCCAGATACTGCCTCAGTTCCTCCCGGTACAGCTTCATAAAATTATCGTCGTACCGGTAGATGGCGACGCCGATCCGCAGCTTCTTATCCACTGCTTCCGCACTTTCACCGCTGTCATCCGCACCTTTCCCGCTGTCATTGGCACTTTCCGACATACTTTTGGACGCACTTTTCGACGCCGCCGGCGATTCCTGTGTCCCGCCTTTTCCAGACGAACACGCCGCCAGAAAGCAGACCGCCAGAGCCAGCAGCAGACAGATGGGAAAAATACAGTTTTCTCTCTTTTTCATGATGTATTCTCCTGTTTTTTGTCTGTAGATTTTATATTACCACTTTTAGGGTATTTAATCTACTGTTTCAGCTTGAGTTGGGAAGAAACAATTATTTGGGGGTACGCCCCAGGGTTTGCGGTTAGGGCGAGGGGGACGGGGGAGAACCTGCGACAGCTTCTTGTTTCCTCGGCGGCAGGAACTAAAGCCGGAAGACAGGAAAAAAGGGCGGATCGCGCAAATTACGGAGAACTCCTGAAGGACTTCTCCTCCATGTGCACTTGAAATCTGGCTTGGAGGCCAGATTTCACCACCCTTTTTTCCTGCCTTCCGGCTTAAGTTCCTGCGTGCCTCGGAAAAGGAAACTGTCGCAGGTTCTTCCCCGTCCCCCTCGCCCTAACCGCAAACCCTGGGGCTGTGTACTGGCTGTGCTGGGAAAACCAACATTAAAATATAAATTAAAAGGCTTGCCTACATTTTCTTTGTGGGCTATGGTATACTATTTTTACAATAATTACACATATCTTAATGGAGGGAAATCGATGGAAATAGAACGTAAATTTTTTATAAATGATCCACTGCCCGGATATAAAGAGTATCCTTATCATGCGATTGAGCAGGGATACTTGTGTACAGAGCCGGTGGTGCGGGTGAGACGGGAGGATGATACGTATTATCTTACGTATAAGTCAAGAGGGAAGCTGGCCAGAGAGGAGTATAATCTGCCTCTTACAAAGGAGGCTTATGAGCATTTGATCGGAAAGGCCGATGGGAATATTCTTACGAAGAAACGGTACTTGATTCCTGTCGTGGGCTCGCATTTGACTATCGAATTCGATGTGTTTGAAGGGAAGTTTCAGGGGCTTATGCTGGCGGAAGTGGAGTTTGAGACGGAGGAGGAGGCGAACGCGTTTGTTCCTCCGGAATGGTTTGGGAGGGATGTGACGTACTCCGGGGAGTATCAGAACAGCCGGTTGTCGGGGCTGGCAGGTATGGAGCTGCTTTGAGTTGAAGGACGAAGCTTTGGAGTGAGCTTACCATCAAAAAACATGAAAGAATTTGCGCCAGTATGCAGCCAATTCTTTCATGCTTTTTTTCGCCCAACCGTATTATAAGTTTATTTCTTCTGAACGTATTTCAGACAGTCAAGTGTTACTGCCGTGATAATGATGATACCTTCAAATACGAACTGGAGGTTTGTGTCGATACCGAGGATAGTAAGGGAGTAGATCAGTACGGTGAAAATAAGTACGCCGACTACTACGCCTGAAATCTTACCAATACCACCGGTAAAGGATACGCCGCCCACTACACAGGCTGCGATCGCGTCCATCTCCCAGCCCTGGCCATAAGCCGCGGAACCGGAGCCTACCATTCTTGCACATTCCAGCCATGCGCCAAAGCCGTAAAGAATACCAGCCAGGATAAATGCGCCCATAGTTACCCAGAATACGGAAATACCTGAAACAGCCGCTGCTTCCGGGTTTCCGCCGACTGCGTATAAATTCTTGCCGAATGTTGTCTTGTTCCAGATAAACCATACGATTGCAATGGCTGCTACCGCCCAAAGGATGATGGTCGGGAAACCATTCAGTCTCGGGATGATCATCTTCGGAATCGACGATTCAATTGCACCGAAGGATACACCTTTTGTCGCATACGTAACAAGGCCGAAGATTACCAGCATGTTTGCCATGGTTGAAATAAAAGGATGCATCTTGAATCTGGCTGTAAAGAAGCCTCCGATTGCGGTAAAACATGTACACAGAACGATACACATAAACAGAGCGAAAACAACTCTTACACCGATGGGAAGACCCGTAAAATCAAATACATGGCCGAAAACCATACCCGTATTGACGCCCTGGTGCATAATGATGGTTGCAGTCGTCATACCCATACCAACCATACGGCCAATGGAAAGGTCCGTACCGGTAAGGAGAATGAGTCCCGCTACACCGAGTGCAAGGAACATACGCGGGGAAGCCTGCTGAAGAATATTTAAAATATTGTTATAGGTAAGCAGCGGCACGCCCTTGATGATCGGCGTGGCGATACACAGCCCGATAAAAATCAGGATAATCGCGATATACAAACCATTCTGCAGTAAAAATTCCCTGCGGTTGAACGTATATTTATAGTTCTCCCATTTCTGGGCCCTGGACTCCGTGAAGGTGAATTTGGAGATGCGCAGTAAGTCGATCAGATGATACTGCCAGACAAATGCCGCGTGTCTTCTGTCCTTGATCTGCTGAAGTTCCTTTTCCAAATCCATTTTCGCATCAAACATCCGGTTCTTATGAACATACTTTTCATCCTTCACTTCCTGATGGTCAGAAAGCTTTGACATGGTGCTCTGGTGTTCTTTCTCCAGCTCCGCAATCTTTTTGTTGTACTTTTCCTTTGCGAGCACCTTTTCCTGCTCACAGCTCTCCTTCAGCGGCTGATAATAATCCTTATCAAAGTGTGCCTTCAGATACGCTGTTGCGTCAGAAATTAATTTTGAAATCTCATCTTTATTTTTTGCTTCAACTGCTTTTGCTTTATCCAGCTCAGCCTTATACGCTGTAATCCTGGATTCTTTTTCACCCTTCGTGATGCTGCGGTCTCTCTTTATTGCGTCAATCGAGTTCTGAAGAGCGACTGCTCTGTTTGTGCCGTCCGCTCTGAGGCTGTCGATCTTACTCTGTATCTTACCAACATAATCCTCAATTGGCTGGCGCAGCTTAAGTTCCTGTTCAGCTGTAAGAGTCTTACCATTTCCATTCGCCATATCCATCAATCTCCCCCATTATAGGTATTTTGCACTGAGTCTTAAAAGCTCTTCCTGGTTTGTTTCTTTTGTATTCACAATTCCAGACAGCCGTCCATTGGACATAACACCAATACGGTTCGTAATTCCCAGAATCTCCGGCATCTCAGAGGAAACAACTATAATTGTCTTTCCCTGCTTCGCCATATTGATGATCAACTCATATATTTCGTATTTCGCGCCGACATCGATCCCTCTTGTAGGTTCATCCATCATGAAAACCTGAGGCTCGCGTTCCAGCCATTTTCCAAAAATAACCTTTTGCTGGTTACCGCCGGAAAGGCTCGATATCATATCGTCCGGCCCCATACACTTGGTATGCATGATTTTGATTTCCTTCGAAGTCGCATTTACCATCTTTACATCAGAGAGCGCGATCCCGGTCTTATACTGCTCCAGGTTTGCAATGGTGGTATTAAACGTAAGATCACCCTTCAGGAAAAGCCCATTGGCCTTTCGTTCCTCAGTGATCATAGCAAATCCATGCTCCATGGCTTCCTTCGCACTTCCGAAATTCATAAGGCGCTTATTAAAGTAAACACGCCCTGCGGCTCGGGTACGGACACCAAAGATCGTCTCCAGAAGCTCCGTACGCCCTGCGCCCACCAGTCCATACAGCCCGAAGATCTCCCCTTCTCTTACATCGAAGGAAACATCCTGCAAATGGGGTTCAAACTTCGTGGATAAATGCTGGATGGACAAAATCACATCCTTGGGGGTATTGTCAACCGGAGGGAACCGGTTGTCAAGTGAACGGCCTACCATGGCCGCAATCAGCTCATTCATGTTGGCATCCTTGGTGCTCTTTGTCATAACCAGGTTGCCGTCACGAAGCACTGATATCTCATCACAAATTTCAAAAATCTCATCCATCTTATGAGAGATGTAGATCAGGGCAATTCCCTGCTCTTTTAACATTCTCATCATCTCGAAAAGTTTATCCACTTCCTGTACCGTTAAGGAGGAAGTAGGCTCATCGAGAACGATTACCTGGGAATTATAGGAGATTGCCTTGGCAATCTCACACATCTGCCTCTGTGATACAGACATGTTCCGCATGGGCTGAGTAAGGTCAACGGTCATGCCCAGCTTTCTGAAAAGCTCGGAAGCTTCCTTTTTCATTCTGCCTTCATCAACAATCCCCATGGAATTGACCGGATAACGACCGAGGAACAGATTGTCAATAACATTTCTTTCCAGACACTGATTCAGTTCCTGGTGAACCATTGCAATTCCGTTTTCAAGGGCATCCTTCGGTCCGGAAAAGCTTACTTCCTTTCCTTTCAGGAAGATATTTCCCTCGTCCTTCTGGTAGGTACCAAACAGGCACTTCATCATGGTGGACTTCCCGGCGCCGTTTTCACCCATAAGCCCCATAACGGTTCCGCGCTTCACATCCAGATTGATATGGTCCAGAACCCTGTTTCGGCCAAAGGACTTGCTCATACCGCGTATTGATAAGACGATATCATCTTTCTTATCTGCCATTGTTTTTACTCCTCTGCTAAAAAACGCCTGATTATTAAAAGAGGTTATTAGGGAGAATCTCTTCTCCCTAATAGCCTGCCCATCTTTAATATTAGTGAATCTTACTGATCAAGTAAAGATGTGTAAGAAGCCGCGTTATCTGTCTTAACCATGTTAATTGCAAATGCATCGTACTGGCTCGGATTTCCAAGACGGTTTGTGATATTGGACTCTGTCTGGCCATCACCGCCGATGTACTCAACCTTTAAGTTAAGCAGCTTGTCGTACTTCTGAAGAAGTGGCTGGTAGGTTGAACCCAGGAAGTTATCAGCTGAATTGTAAATATTCAGCCATACATTCTTTTCCGGATGGGCAGCAGCATCCAGCTGATTTGCTACTGGTGCATAAACCATTGTGGAATCCATGAAATCGTTATAGTTATCTGCTGTAACAGCAACGTTTAATGCATAGTAAGAACGCTCATCTGTTTTGTATACATATACATCGCTGCTCAGAACGTTGCCTGCATCGTCCGCTGTACCGATACCAGTATCAATATCAACTCCATCGAGAGCGTTGCGAAGAACACGAAGTGTTAAGTATGCCTGAACATCTGCATGCTGGCTGATGGTTCCGCCGTAGCCTTCTGCGATAGCGGCTACTGCATCACTGTTTGCATCATAACCAAATGTAGGAACTTTGTTGTCCTTGGACCATGCGTTGAACATGGACATTCCCATACCGTCGTTGTTGGAAGCAACGATATCAATCTGATCGCCGAAAGAAGAAGACCATGTGCCAATTCCGTTGCCTGCAGTCGCTGCATCCCATGTAGCTCCTGCGGAGTTCTTCATCTCCTGGGAAGCAAGTTCGCGAACGACATATGTCTTTCCGCCGACTTCAAGTGTTCCATCCTGTACGGCTGTTGCCTTACCATCTGTGTTTGTACCAATCGGATCACTGACAATGTTGCCGTCTTTTTCTACCGCTGTTCCAAGGGCCTTACGAACGCCTCTTGTACGAGCGATGGAATCGTTATGTCCGATATCGCCGATAGCCAGAACATAACCGATGACTCCGTCACCGTTGCGGTCGATGGTGTCAATATTCTTTTCGATGTACTCTTTCACCATGGTACCCTGAAGTTCAGCACCCTGATTTGCATCGAAACCTACGTAATATGTATCCTTGTTGTAGTTCAGCGCCGTCATGTCAAGCTGTCCTGTGGCACTGCTGGAGGGCTGACGGTTAAACCATACTAAGGGCTTATCCTTGTTCTCCACTTTTGCATCAGCGGCTTTTGTCTCTGCCGGAGCTGCTGTTGTCTCTCCTGCTGCTGCGGCGGTTGTCGTCTCTGCCGGAGCTGCTGTTGTTGGTGTTTCTGCTGTCTTGGAGCCACATCCTGCCATGGAAAATACCATAGTGGACGCCATACCTACTGCTACTACTTTTTTGAGTAATCTCATGATAAATCCTCCCTAGATATAGTATAGTATTTGCCGATTCGTCATTTTTCCTCATCGACACCCATATTATATCTTTATTTTAGGCATATTTCCATATGATTTTTTTCGTTTTTATATAAAATTTCTTAGATATTCTGTTTTTTACCTGTTTTTCCATGGTTTGAATCGCAACATGCACAAGACTTTTTATTTTTTATCGGCTGTTAGTGCAGTCTGCCTGCAATTATAGTATTTTCCTCCTTCCAAACTCACGATTTCCTGTACATTCTGTCCAAGTCCGGCCGCAGCGGCGATCTGGAACACCACATTTGCGTACTCCTCGCTGTCACACTGCACGGTTCCAAAGAGCTTCCCGGAACTCAGCCCCTCGATTCCCTGGGGCGTTCCGTCGATCCCCACGATCTTGATAGGTCTCGTGATTTTCTTCCGCTCCACCGCGTCAGCCGCACCCAGAGCCATTTCGTCATTGTTGCTGATCACGAGCTCGATTTTATCCGGATATTCATCGAGCCATTTCTCCATCCACGCGGAGCCCTGGCTCTTCTCCCAGTTTGCAATACCCCCGGTGATCTTTTCCAGGGGAACGCCTCCATCTTTTAAGGTCTGAATCGACCACTCCGTTCTGATCAGGGAATCCTGATGGCTCGTTTCTCCCTCAAGAAGCACATAGCTTACCTTGCCGTCACCATTTAAATCCAGAACAGCAGGGTCTTTCTTATAAGCTTCCACCAGAATATTTCCCTGCAAAACCGCCGATTCCTTGGCATCTTCCCCCACGTAATAAAGCTTCTCCCAACGTCTCATATCCTCTTCCACCGGTTCTCTGTTGAAAAATACCACTGGAATGTCGGCATCCATAGCTCTGCTGATAATATAGGAAGCAGATGAGCGGTCCACCATATTGACACAGATCACGTCTACCCCCAGGGAAATAAACCGGTCCACCTGGCTGTTTTGTGTATTCTGATTCCCTTTCTCATCCGCCACATCAAGAATCACTTTAACTCCAGTCTCCTTCTCATAGACTTTTGCCTTCTCCTCCATTTTTCCGCGGATATTATTGATAAATGGGTCATCTCCCCGATAAAGTGTCACACCGATCCTGAGCATCTTTTTCTCTTCTTTTTCACCGCGGCTTCGGCTTTGGAAAAGCAGGGAGCCCGATACAAGGATAACGGCTATTATCACGACTGCGATGCATGCATGTTTCTTTTTCATTTGCTCTCCTCTGTTCCTTACTCAATTGGATAAAGAATTTTCTCAAAACGTGTCTCTTTCAAATCATCTTTTTCGATGTAATACGATTCCAGCACGATCTGATCCCGGTCGCCGCGCTTCTCGATGGCCTCCACGGCCTTCACAATACTTAAGTATCCGGCATCGAACTGTTTTGTCGTCACAAGGCCCTTTATCACGCCGCGGTCCATCTGATTCAATATCTTCGTCGTGCTGCCGAAGCCATAGAGATTCGGTGTGTCTTTTCCAGAATCCGGGCTTCCCGCGATGATATCCGCCACCTGGTCCAGGCTCTGCACGTCCAGGGCAACGAAGATCTCATCCCCGCTGCCGGAAACCGTGTTTTCTTCAATCGTGCGGCGGAAGCCATCTTCACTTTCCGCCGTAAGGGCGCCGGAAGTGCCGCTTCTGTACTTTTCGTAGAGCTGCACATGGAAGCCCGCCTGGGAGAGCGCCGCCAGAAGGCTGCTGTACACTTCTTTGTTGTAGCCGTACTCCAGCCCCTCGGAGAATACGAGAACCGGCTTGTCCGGAGTATCTTCCCCTGCAATGGCTTCCCCCAGCATCTTCCCCGTCTCCTGGTAATCCTGTGAGATTCCGCTCATGGCCCAGTCGCCCGGGAAGATGGTTCCCATGACGATCAGCGGGCTGCTTAGGACCATTCCATCCAGTATGGCGCTGCACTCCTGCTGCTTTAAAGGCACCAGTACCACCGCCTTCGCTCCGTCGTCAATCTCGCGCTTTAACAGCTCCATCTGCTCCGTAACATCTCCCTTCTCGTACAGGGTAATGAAGTTGACATCCACGTTGTACTCATCCGCGGCCTTGTCCACGCCCTTGCGGAAATTTGTGTAGTAATCATCCGTGGTATCTCCAATCACAATGGATATCGGATAAATCTCCGTCTTCTTTTCCTTAATAATCAAATCCGTGGAGGACAGCAGAAACAGGAGGACTAAAACTCCCGCAAGCAGACTCCATATCATCTTTTCCCGCCTTGTCATCTTCATCTTTCTCCGCCCTCCGCCAGAATCCGGCTGTAGGGAACGGCGGGAAGGCGGATGGTAATCTCCGTCCCCTCGTCCGGTTCTGAATCGATCCTAAGTCCGTACTCCTCGCCAAAATAAAGTTTGATCCGCTCATTCACATTCTTTACGCCGATTCCGGATCCCTTCTTGGAGGTCACTAAAATCGAGTCGGAAAACAGGCTTTCCACCTGTTCCCGGGTCATGCCCAGCCCGTTGTCGCGGACCGTGAAGTATAAGTCCTCCCCTTCCTTCCACACCTTAAGCGTGATCTCGCCGTCGCCATCCATGAATTCCATCCCGTGGTAGATCGCGTTCTCCACCAGCGGCTGGAGCATCAGCTTTAAACTGGCCAGCTCCAGGCAGTCATCCGCGGCGTCGATGTAGTAAGAAAACTTGTTCTTAAAACGCATGTGCTGAATCATCAGATAGTTGCGCACGTGCTCCAGCTCGTCGTGCACGGTGATGATACTCTTGCCCTTGCTCAGGCTGATACGGAAGAACCGCGCAAGCGCCGTCACTACCTTGACCGCCTCCGCCTTCTGCTCATTTTCAATCATCCAGACGATGATATCCAGAGTGTTATAAAGGAAATGCGGGTTGATCTGAGACTGCAGCGTGTCAAATTCCTGCTTTCTCTTGGCCTCATGCTCCGTCACAATATCGTTCATGAGCACCCGGATCTGTCTGGCCATATTATTGATGGAGGTTCCCAGATGCTGAATCTCATACGATCCGCCGATATAGACCGGCGTCTCCAAATTTCCCTCCTCCAGAATTCCCACGGATTTCTCCAGTTCCTTGATGGGATTCGTGATTCTGGACGAAATATAGGAGTTGATAATTGTTAAAATAAAGAGAATCAGGGTGATCAGGAAAATGATAAACAGCCTTGTCTTTATGGAGTTTAGGGATACCACGTTCTTTGGAGTCACCCCTACGACCTTCCAGCCCGTGTAACCGACGGACTTCACGGTGATGATCCGCTCCCGCCCCTCGAACTTTTCCAGATGGTTTCCGTCCTTGTATCCGGCTGCCGTTAAATTATTCTCGGAGACCCGTCCGGAATCGATCAGCTGGATCTTCGGATGGTAGAGGATTTCCCCGTCGTTGCTGATTAAATAGACGTAGCCTCCTGTGCCTGTGGTCACGCCCTCAAACAGATGCGCCAGGCTGGAGTAGCTTAGATCCACCAAAAGGACGCCCTGCGCCGTCGATGTCCCTTCCGTCAGCTCCACCGCCCGGGACAGAGAGATCACCCACCGGTACTGGCTTTCATTGCCGTCGAAAATATACTGGACGTGAGGATTGGAGAAGTGCTGGTTCTCCGTCTTCTCCAGGGCGTTGGAAAACCAGCCGTCTCCGGTTACGTCCAGATTCGTCTTGATTCTGGCCGCCGGTACCGCCTCCTTTAAAGCCCCATCCTGGGAGAACAGGGCGATATTGTCCACATTGTCCTTGTTGTTGTCGTACAGCAGGGTGATCTCGCTGTTGATGGACTCCGAGGACAGGTCCGCATTCTTGACCGCACCGTAATACAGGGAATCCGACAGCTTCATGACCGTGCGCAGATAGCTCTCCACAGACCGCGCCACCTGGCCGATCAGACTCTGGTTTTCCTCCATGACCGTCTCGGACACCTGGCTCGACAGACGCTGGTAGATGGAAAATGTGATGAGCAGACTGGCTGCTAAGGCAGTCACGGTAAAATACGTAAAGATCGTATACCGTATACTGTTGTTATGAATCCTCTTGCCGTTTTTCTTTTTATTCATTTATCTGGCTCCACGGAATTTCGTCGGTGACACTCCAAATTTTTTCTTGAATACGTAGCTGAAATAGTTCTGCTCCTGGTAACCCACCTTGGAGGCGATGACGTACGTCTTGTCGTCTGTCTTGTTTAACAGTTCCACAGCCTTATTTAAGCGGATTTCCGTGAGATAGGCGATGTAGGCCTGCCCCGTCTCCTTCTTGAACATGGTCGAGAAATAAGCCGGGCTCATGTGCAGGTGGCGGCAGATCATTTCCACGGACAGATCGGGGTTCTGATAGTTGTCCATGATATACTGCTTCGCCTGCTGGATCACCTGGCGCGTCGTTATGTCACGCTCCTGATTGATGGCCTGGTTCATCTTGTGCGCCGTCTTTAACAGCCACTCGCCGAACTCCTCCCGCTTCTGAAGCTTATCGATGACGCTTAAGTATTCCAGCTCGCCTCCCAGAATCTCCTCCAGGTTTAAATCATACTGCTGGATCATCTGAATGATGGTGTTCAGGACGCCAAACACATACACCTGCTGCTGGCGGTAATGCACCTTTGCCGATTCCAGCTTGCCGGAGATTCTGGCCGTTACGGCCTCGATCTTCTCATCCGGTCCGAACTTAACTGCGGAAATAAAATCAGACTCATCTGCATTGTCAAATTCCAGCTTGCCGCTGCCCACCGGCTCCATATCGTTGATGTAGATCGTGATTCCGCTGCCTACCACCGCCTTATATCCCAGGGCTTCCACCGCCGACTGGTAGGAGCCTGCGATCTTCGACAGGCCGGTCACGCTGTGGCCGATGCCAATGGTGACCGGAACCTCCAGAATACGTTTGGCCTCCTTACAGATATCTCCCAGAACATCGATGAGCCCCGTCGTCGTATTATCGTCGTCGAGCGCCGCGATCACCACCATTTCGGCTTCGGCCGTGGATTGGAATAAGAAAAAACGACAGTAGCTTTTCAGTTTTTCCCTCACAATCTGCATGACGGAGATCGGAATCAGTTCCTCCTCCTCGTGGAGTGACAGTGTTTTTTTGCTTCTGTCGTCGCTCTTTTCCACATCGATGGCCGCGATCACCCATTTCCTGGCTCCCGTAATCGGGATATCGTATTCCTTAAGCTTCGACTCGATCAAATCATCCGACAGCCTCCGGTGCACCATGTCGTTGAAAAACTGCTCGCGGATAATCGGCAGGCTCTTTCTGTAATTTTCACGAAGGCGGCTCACATTGCGCTTCTCTTCGATCTCCTCGTCTAAATTGGATTTGATATGTTTCAGAATGGAGGTCAGCTCCTCCACGTTGACCGGTTTTAGAATGTACTCCGTCACGTTCAGCTTAATCGCCTTCTGGGCGTACTCGAAATCGTCGTAGCCCGAGAAAATAACCACCTTCATGGAAGGATACCTCTGCCGGATTTTCTCCGCCAGCGTAAGGCCATCCATATAGGGCATGCGGATATCGGTCAGTACCACATCCGGCTCTAAAACATCGATCTTTTCCAGCGCGTCTTCTCCGTTCTCGGCATCCCCCACCACCTTGAATCCGGCTGATTCCCAGTCGATCTGTTTGATAATGCTCTTGCGGACCTCTTCCTCGTCGTCCACCAAAATAATGCTGTATAAATTCATGATCTATACCCCTTCTCTCCTGTAAATAATAAGATTTTGTCTCTATGCAGTTCCGTTATATGCACTGATACAGCAGCGCGTTGCAGATGGCGGCCGCCACATTGCTTCCGCCCTTCCGTCCTCTCGCCACAATAAACGGGGTGTCGGGCAGTGAAAGGATCATCTCCTTCGACTGAACTACGTTGACAAAGCCTACCGGCACACCGATCACCAGTTTCGGTTTCAGCCTGCCCTCTTTAATCAGCTCGTACAGCCGGACCAGCGCCGTGGGGGCATTGCCGACTGCAAAGATACAGTCTCCGCCCAAATCGGCCGCCTTCTCCATACTGGCGCAGGCTCTGGTGGTTCCGAGCCGTTTCGCCGCCTCCGCCACGTCTTCATCGGCCATGAAACAGTCCACCGTACAGCCGCATTTTTGGAGGGCCGCCCGGTTGACGCCCGATTTCCCCATATTGGTGTCTGTGATGAAGCGGACGCCTTCTTTAATCGCCGCCTTCGCCAGCTCCACTGCGTGTTCGGAAAAGATTAAGCTGTCCGCATAGTCGAAGTCGGCGGTCGTGTGGATTACGCGTTTGATGACCAGTTCATTTTCCGGGTCCAGGACCCGGTCCCCCAGCTCCTCTGTGATAATCTCAAAGCTCCTTTTCTCTATGTCACCGGGAAGCACCCGTTCCAGTTCCGTCTTTATCATTCTGAATCTTCCTTTCTGCTATCTGTCATGCGATTGCTGTCGATTCCCATCATTTCGTAAACCGCCGCCATATCAAAGCTCTCTCTGATGACTGCCGCGAGACGGTCGTACTGCTGCTCCCGGTAGGCGGCGTAATGAAACTCTTCGTTTCGCACTGCAGTCAGCCCCTTTTTCTCAAGGAGAGCGCTCACAACCGTCTCTGCGATTCCCTCCCGGTCAAAGAATCCATGGATGTACGTGCCATAGACATGATTTCTCTGGCATCCATCCATCTTGGCCAGATGAGAGCCGTTCTGCTCCATCACATAGGACAGGGGCGGCACCGCGCGGACCGTCTCGCCCATGTGGATTTCGTATCCCTCGATCTCCATGCCCGAAAGCTCCTCCAGGATTCCGCCCACGGAGGCACAGGAACCGGTCACCCGGGTTCTCGTCTTCTCTTTCCCGAATACGGTCCTTACCGGAAGAAGCTTAAGCCCTTCCACCGGCCGCCCTCTGTAGGTTTCCGTCTCCACACCGAACGGGTCCTCCAGGCTTTCTCCCAGCATCTGAAAGCCGCCGCAGATTCCGAACACCGGAACGCCGGCGGACGCCAGCTTCAGCACTGCCGCCTCCAGGCCGTTCTCCCGCATCCAGAGTAAATCTTCTATCGTGTTCTTCGTCCCGGGAAGCAGGATCAGGTCCGGTTTTCCCAGATCCGACAAACGGTTCACATACGTAAGGCCGACTTCCGGCATACAGGAAAAGACCTGGAAATCCGTAAAATTGGAAATTCTGGGCAGCCGTATGACGGCAATGTCCACCAGCGTCTTTTTCCCTTTTTCTGTCCCGCTTAAATGGTGTCCCAGGCTGTCCTCATCCTCGATGTCCACATCGGCATAAGGAATCACTCCCGTAACCGGTATGCCGCACAGGTCCTCGATCATGTCCAGCCCCGGCTCCAGAATGGTCTTGTCTCCCCTGAATTTATTGACGACGAGCCCCTTCACCCGCGCCCGCTCTTCTTCCGAAAGCAGGGCCACAGTCCCGTAAAGCTGGGCAAACACTCCGCCGCGGTCGATATCTCCCACCAAAAGGACCGGCGCATCCGCCATCTTCGCCATGCCCATGTTCACGATATCATCCTTCTTCAGATTGATCTCCGCCGGGCTTCCGGCACCTTCGATCACGATGATATCGTACTCCTCCTCCAGTCTCCGGTATGCCTTTTCCACCTCGGGAATCAGCGTCTTTTTATATGCAAAATACTCTTTCGCCGGCATCGTTCCGATCGGTACGCCATGAACAATGACCTGGGAACCGGAGTCGGAAGTCGGCTTCAGCAGAATCGGATTCATATCCGCCTGCGGTTTAATTCCGGCTGCTTCCGCCTGCACCACCTGGGCGCGTCCCATCTCCAGCCCGTCCTCCGTTATATAAGAGTTTAACGCCATATTCTGCGATTTGAAAGGGGCGACCCGGTAGCCGTCCTGCTTAAAGACCCGGCATAACCCTGCCGCGATCAGACTCTTGCCCGCGTTGGACATCGTCCCCTGTATCATAACTGATTTTGCCATTGATCTTAATCCCTCTCTTCCATCGCCTTTTTCAGCTCCCGGATAAATGTCTCGTTATTGGCCCTGTCCTTTACGCAGACCCGGTAAAACCGTCCGTCAAGCCCCCGGTAATTGGCGCAGGAACGGATTAAGACACCGTTTTTCAAGCAGGCGTCATAGAGGCTGCGGGATTCCGGCGTCCGGGCCCTGCCCTGCGCCGGATCCCTGAAAAACAGATAGTTGGCTCTGGAATCGTAGACGAAAAGCCCCAGGCCCTCCATCTGCGCCTTCAGCCAGCTTCGCTCCCGGTTCACCAGCTCCCTCGCCCGGTTCACATACTCCGTCTCCCCAAGCGCGGCCTCGCCCGCCGCTTGAGCCGGACCGGAGACACTCCACGGCTGACGACAGCCGTCCATTGCTTCCAGAAGTTTCCGGTCCAGAGAAATACCGTAACCCAGCCGCAGCCCGGCCATGGCGTAAAGCTTCGTAAATGCCTTCAGAATAAACAGCCGGCGGAAACGTCCCGACCGCAGTTCCTTCATCACGGAAAAGCGCTCCGGCTCATCCAGGAACTCAATAAAACACTCATCCACCACACAGACAATGCCGCGTTCTTCGCAGTATTCCAGAAGAGGGATCAGCGCTTCCCGTTCCACCGCAAATCCGGTGGGATTATTGGGATTGCAGAGGAACAGGATATCCGGCCGCTGTCCGGCCGCCTCTGCCTCCTTTAAACGCGCGAGGAGCTCCGGTACCGAAAGGGCAAAGTCTTCCTCTTCCTTTAAGTCGAACCAGGTCGTCCCGCATCCTGCGGCCTTTAACGCCTGCTCATATTCCAGAAAGGAAGGGGCGATTAACAGCGCCCGCTTCGGACGCTTCGCCTGTACAATCAGAAAGATAAGCTCCGCCGCACCGTTTCCGCAGAGAACAGCCTCCCTTCCGATCCGGTGGTAATCCGCCAGCTTCGTTCGAAGGGCCTGGCACCGGCTGTCCGGATACACGCTGCAGCAGTCTGCCGCCCCGATGTAAGCATTTTTCACACCCTCGGGAAGCCCGAGCGGGTTTAGGTTGGCGGAGTAATCCAGCTCCACCCGATTCGTATATATGTCTCCTCCATGCTGGTATTCCATGATGTATATCTCCATTCTGTCATTTTACGTAACAGTTCAGACGGCGGAAAAATCAGTGCAAAGGCGGGCGTTAAGCCTGCTTATAAGACCGTTTTTGCACTGATTTTTACATCGGATGGATATCCGATGCTTCTTGACCGGCTTTTGGGGTCAAGAAGATGAGCCGTCTGAACTGTTATAATTTTACAGTCTGTTGTGCAGTGCCGGATTATCTAATAAATGGTATTGTAACCAGAAGCCCAAGAACCGCCGCTGCAAACAGCGCCGCCGCATACGTTCCCGTCATCAGCGTGTTTGCCCGCCGGATATCCTCATATTCCACGGACCGGTCTGCATCACCGATAGTCGGTTTCTCGTACAGCTTTCCGAAGTAGAATGCGTTTCCCGCCAGCTGAATTCCCAGTACGCCGGCACAGACTGATTCCGTCTGGGCGGAGTTGGGACTCTTATGGTTATAACGGTCACGTCTGAAGATCCGGATTCCGCCTCTTCCGCTGTAATGACGGTTTTCGGCTCCTTCTGCCGCCTCCAGGACATAACCCGCCGCGATCATGAAACAGGCCGAAAGCCTGGCAGGAATGTAGTTGCACACATCGTCCAGTCCGGCTGCTGTTCTTCCGAAGTTTATGTATTTGTCATTTTTATATCCAACCATGGAATCCATGGTATTAACCGCCTTATAGAGAAATATCCCGGTTCCGCCTCCCAGCACCATGTAAAAGAGCGGGGCGATGATTCCATCCGAGGTATTTTCCGCCACAGTCTCCACCGCAGCCTTCGTAATTCCCAGGTCTGTGAGACCTTCGGTATCCCGCCCTACGATCATGGAGACTGCGGTTCTTGCGCCCTCTGTGTCCCCGGCCGCCAGTGCGTCATACACCTTCATGCTCTCCTTTTTCAAAGAACGCCAGGCCATCATCTGCCCGCACATCACGCTTTCCACCGCCACTCCTGCCAATGGATGAACCGCGTACGCGGCGGCCAGAACGAGCAGCGAGGCAAGTCCTGTGATCAGAAGAACAGCCGCGACCAGCACGGTTCCCGCCCTTCTCTCCGACTTTTCGTTTGCAGGAAACCATTTGCGGAGCCGCGCCTCCAGCCATGCGATCAGGTTACCGATGCCGCAGACCGGGTGGGGTATACTCCGTGGATCTCCAAACAGCGCATCAAGGGCACAGCCCGCAAATGCAGCCAGTATATGGTAACGTATCATCTGTTCTCCCTCATTTCAGCCTGGTGGCGATGCCGCAGATCATGCGGTACACCGCTTCGGAATCTGCCGCCAGCTTTTCTGCCGCCCTCCCGGCTGCCTCCCGCCATGCCCGCTCCTCCGGGTCTACCGGAACGATACCGCATCCTATCTCGTCTGCGGTAATCACGACATCCGGATTCTTCGCCTCAATCGCGGCTATAAATTCATTGACATCCCGCTCTTCCCAGAGCAGTCGTCTCACAAAGTAATGAAATCCGCTGATAACCGGCCGCTCAAGGGCCGTTTCGAACGGATCCCTCCGTCCGCTGGCCACCGGAAGCGTTCTCTCTTCCGTTTTAGAACCGGTGTAAAGTACGTGTTCTCCTATTCCCGGCGTGGCCCGGCCTGCTGCAAGTGTTTCCGCAAATGCCGTCTTCCCCTGCCACGCACCGCCCGTAATAAATATCATAAATATTCTCCTGTTCTTTATATGGCAAAGCGGGTCACAGCCGCCAGCACCGCTGTCAATACCAGCTCGCACACCTGAAGGAAGTATCCGGCCAAATCTCCCGTAATTCCGCCGAATTCCTTTTTCGCCATACGGTAATAGTACAAAAATGTCAGAGCGGCGCCAACCGCTGTTATCGATGCGGCCGCGGCTCCTCCCGCATACAGAATCCAGCCTTCTGCCAGAACCAGATAACACCACATGGTCACGGCGACCGTCTTCTTCTGTGCCTGTCCGGAAAATGACGCGGCGAGTCCGCTGTTCTTCGCCATCGGAAAGGTCACCACGGCAAGTCCGGAAAGCGCCCTTGATATCACAAAAATCCCTCCGTAGGCCCCCAGAAGCACCGGTTTCATCTCTCCGAAAACCGCCACATAGAGCAGCAGATACACGCAGCAGCCGATAATGGCGAAAGCCCCCGTATGAGGGTCCTTTAAAATCTCCAGTTTCTTTTCCACCGGCGCGTGCGAGGCTCTGGCATCTGTCACGTCGAGAAACCCATCCATATGGATTCCGCCCGTGACGATGAGAGGCACCAGGACCGGTAATATTTTAGCCATCCAGTCCAGCTTAAGCATCGTAAGCACCAGCACGGAACCGTATGTCAAGGCTCCGATCACCACACCGATTAACGGGAAGAAGCACATGGCGTATTTCATCCGCTCCTTCGTCCAGGATACCTGGGGCACGGGGATTACAGAGTACATGGAAAACGCGATTGCAAGGCTGCCCAGTAAGTTCATCGTTCCATTCCTCCCATTATAAAAATTATCTCTATTATCATACAACAAAACAGGGATTTCGTACAGAGAGCAGATACATTTTATATCGGGCAGAATAGAATTAATATTCCTATGGAACAAGAAGAAGCCCCTGCAGCCATTTGCCCTGCAGGGACTCCCAATCCGCTTGACGCGGTTACTTATGCTTTGTTCTGATTTCTTTTAAATAATTATAAACAGTAAAGTTTGTCACGCCCAGGCACTCCGCTACGTATTCCACAGAGCCCTTGACATCAAAGATTCCCTTGTGCTCCAAATCGTCCACCAGGGCCAGTTTGTCTTCTTTCTGCATGTAGGCCACCGGCTTATTCACCAGGGCCAGCTCGCTGCCGACCATGGATTCCATGACCTCAGAAATATCCTGGGCAAACATCTCCTTCGGCACTTCGTGCTCCTCATTCTTAAATTCCACCAGCCGCTCCAGCAGCCGGTTGGCAACCATAAAATCCGTCAGATCCTGGTTGATACAGAGCGAACCGATGATTTTCCCATCGTTGTCTCTGATGAAAATGGTGGAAGAACGCAGTACACGCCCGTCAGGCATAACGTTTTTATAATTGATGCTGTCTTTTGCCTCATCCCCGTACTCTCTCAGCAATTGAATCAGGTAATTCGTTGCCGGTCCCCCAATCTTTCTGTGGGTGATGCTTCCTTCTATTCCAACGATTGAGCTTTCCACATGGCTTAAGTCGTGCAGAATGACCTCATACCTGTCGCCGAGCATCTGATGGATGCTCCTTAACATTTTTTGAATTACCTGAAGATTTTCATGCATCATTAACTCGACCTTTTCCTTATTTATTTTCTTCCAGAAACATCTTTAATCCCTTTTCCAGCCGGTTTAAGCCTTCTTCCAGAATCTCATGGCTGGTGGCAAAACAGATTCTCATGCCGCCCTCGGATCCCGGGCCAAAGAACGCGTCCCCTCCCGGAACCAGTGCAAGGCCGGCGTGTTCGATCAGGTAATCGGTAAACTGAGAGGAAGGCACACCCAGACCACTGATATCCACATACAGAAGATACGTGGCCTGCGGTTTATGGCAGCGGATCACCGGCATACGGTTGATTCTCTCCACCGCGTAATCCCGGTTCTTTACCAGATGGCCGATAAATTCATCTACCCAGTAGTAGCACTCCTTTAAGCATGCAATTCCCGCGATCTGGGATACAGAAGCGATACCGCCCGCCGTAGTCATCACCGCGGACTTATCCACAAGGCGGTCAAACACCGCTTTGTCCGTACAGTAGATCATTCCCGCCCGAAGTCCCGCTATACCAAAGCTCTTGGAGAAGCCGAAGACGCTCATGACACGACCTGTCCGTTCCTCTCCGAGAGAGAGAATGCTTAAAAACTGATTCTCCGGATACACAATATCGGACCAGATCTCATCGTTCATAATATACAGACCGTATTTCTCGCAGAGGCTCATGATGTGTTCCAAATCCTCCTGACGGTAGAGGACTCCATATGGATTGTGAGGATTGCACAGCCCGATCATCTTCGTCTTTGGCGTTATATAGTTTTCCAGCTCGCTCAAGTCGATATAACCGTCTTTCAGCTTCGCCGGGAACAGAACCGGCACGCCGCCGGCAGCGAGGCAGGACTCCTTAAATAAGTAATCCACCGGGTCAAACACGATCATCTCATCGCCTGGTTTTAAAAACGTCTCAGCGATAATATACATCCCTCTGGCCGCACTGTCAATCGGAAGGATACAATCCTCACTGATTTTCTCGTGTTTCCGCTCCCACAGCGCTCTGGAGGCCGCCTCCATAAACTCCGGATAGCCCATCTTCGGCGTGTAGGAAAAGTAGCCGTTGTCGACGTAATCGCGAAGCGCCTTCCGGATCTCCGGCGCCACCGGATAGTCAGGATCGGCGGCCGTCAAAGGAATGGTTCCCTCCGGCACCTCTGCCCAGCGGTAATTGTAAGCCCATTTTTTCAGCACATCCAGTTTTATATTATTTCCATCGAATAAAGCCATGGTCCTCTCCTCTTCTATTCCTTATAAGCGATCGCTTCAATTTCGCACAGCACGTTCTTCGGCAGCGTCTTTACCGCGACACAGGAACGCGCCGGGCTGCTGACAAAATACGTCTCGTAAATCTGGTTAAACACAGGGAAATCCGCCATGTCCGCGAGGAAGCAGGTGGTTTTGATCACGCGCTCCATGCTGCTTCCGGCCGCTTCCAGCACCGCCGCCACATTCTTGCAGGACTGAGCCGCCTGTGTCTCGATGGTGGTTCCTTCGGTTTCGCCGGTCGCCGGATTGACTGGTATCTGTCCGCTGGAAAATACCAGATTTTCAAATACCATTCCCTGTGAATACGGTCCTATCGCCTTCGGTGCGTTTTCTGTTACGATCTTGTTCATTGTTCCATCCTCCAATTAGTTGTAGTTTTATTCCATATCCAGATGACAGGCTACCAGCGTGCCATCGGCCATCTTCTTTAAATCCGGTTTCTTTTCCCTGCAGATATCCATACAGCAGCTGCACCTCGTATGGAACGGGCAGCCGCTGGGCGGATTCACCGGACTGGGAATATCGCCCTGTAAGATAATCCGGTTCTTGCTGCCGTGCCCCTTTACGCTGGATACTGCTGATAAAAGCGCCTTTGTATAGGGATGCCTCTGGTTCCCATAGATCGCCTCTTTGGTTCCAAGCTCCACGATATTCCCCAGATACATGACCATGACTCGGTCGCAGAAATGCTTGATGATCCGCAGATCATGGGAGATAAAGAGGTAGGTCAGCTGGTACTCTTTTTTGATGTCCTGCATCAGATTGATTACCTGGGCCTGGATTGATACATCCAGGGCGCTGACCGGCTCATCACAGACCACGAACTCCGGATGAAGGGCGATCGCTCTCGCAATGCCCACACGCTGGCGCTGGCCGCCGGAAAATTCGTGGGGATAGCGAAGGATATGCTCGGGACGCAGCCCCACGCACTCGATCAGCTTTTCCACTTCCCGGTAGATCTCTTCCTTACTCATCTCCGGATGGTGAATCCAGAACGGCTCTGCCAGGATTTGAAATACCGTCTTTCTCGGATCCAGCGACGCATAAGGATCCTGGAAAATGATCTGCATTTCCTTTCTTAAGGAGCGCATTTCTTTTCCTTTCATCTTACCAATGTCTTTTCCCTTGTACAGTACGGTTCCTTCCGTACAGTCAAGGAGCTTTAAAACCATGCGGCCCGTGGTAGATTTTCCGCAGCCGGATTCCCCTACCACCCCCAGGGTCTCGCCCTTGTAAATATCAAAACTGATATCATCCACGGCTTTCACGACCTTGTTTCTGTCACTGGTAGGAAAGTATTTTTTTATATTTTTTGCCTGAATCAGGATTTCACTCATGCTCATACCTCCTGCATCTGACTTCCCGCTGATCAGAAAGCCGGGTCAACTGGCTGTGGTTCTTTCCGCACTCTTCCGTATAATACTTGCAGCGCGGGCCGAATCGGCAGCCTGACGGCATATCATAGAGGCTGGGAACCAGTCCCTCCAGGGTCTGGAGCCGGTCCACCTCCTGATCGATATCGGGGATGGAGGCCATGAGCCCCTCCGTGTAAGGATGCATGGGATTATCAAAAAGCTGGCGTGTCTCCGCCTTTTCCACAATCTCCCCCGCATACATGACGACCACCTCGTCGGCCATCTCCGAGATCACGCCCAGGTCATGGGTAATAAAGATGATGGCCATGCCCAGCTTGTCCTTCAGCTCATTTAACAGTTCCAGGATCTGCGCCTGTATGGTCACATCGAGAGCTGTAGTCGGTTCATCGGCGATCAGCAGTTCGGGGTTACAGGACAGCGCCATGGCGATCATCACCCGCTGTCTCATTCCGCCCGACAGCTGGTGGGGATACTCATCCACCCGCTTTTCCGCCTCCGGGATCTCCACCAGCTTCAGCAGTTCGACTGCCCTCTGGCGGGCCGCGTTTTTATCCATGCCGAGATGCAGCATCAGCGCCTCCTCGATCTGGTAACCGACGGTAAACACGGGATTTAAAGAGGTCATGGGTTCCTGAAAGATCATGGATATCTTATTTCCGCGGATCTTCCTCTTCTCCTTTTCCGAAAGCTTGCTTAAGTCCTCCCCGTGAAACAGGATTTCCCCGCCTTCATGCCTTCCCGTCACCGGGTCCACCAGCCCCATGATCGATAAACTGGTCACGCTCTTGCCGCATCCGGACTCGCCCACGATGCCCAGCACCTTCCCCTTGTCCAGGGAAAAGGATACACCGTCCACCGCCTTAGCGCAGCCCGCATCCGTATAAAAATATGTTTTTAAGTCTTTTACTTCCAATAAGCTCATTAACGGTCTCCTTTCCTATTCAATATGAATCTCATGCGGCGTATGGGAAAGGTTTTCCACTCCGCTTTCCGTCACCAGTACGTCATCCTCCGTGCGGACGCCGCAGACTCCCGGGAAATAGAGGCCCGGCTCTATGGTAAATATCATATTCGGCCTCAATACCGTGTCCTTTCCAATCTGGACTCTTGGACATTCGTGGATCTGAAGGCCGATTCCATGCCCCAATCCGCGAAGCGCGTAATCGTCCAGCCCCTCTCTGATAAATACAGCCCTGTGAGCCGCCTCCACCTCGCTGGAGTGCACACCCGGCCGCACCGCTTCCACGGCCCGTTTTCCGGATTCCAGGACCAGATTAAAAATCCTCCTGTTTTCCTGGGAAATATCTCCGAAAAGCAGCGTCCTCGTCATATCGGAGCAGTAACCGTCGTACATGACGCCGAAGTCAACCACCACCATATCACCGTTTTCGATGACCTTGTTCGTCGGAAATCCGTGAGCCATGGCTCCTCGCGCGCCCGAGGCGACAATGGTTCCAAAGCTCATGGCCTCGGCGCCCTCTCTATTTACCAGGTAATGAAGTTCGTCCGCTAAATCCTTTTCCGTCATACCGATTTTAAGTCTCGGAATCAGCCGGTCAAAGCCTGCCTCGGCGCGCCGGATGGCCTCCCTGGTGGCTTCTATTTCCCATTCGTCCTTCACCATGCGCAGCTCCAGAAAGTACTCATCCTCCAGTACGGTCCTGTGGTCTCCCAAGTGCTCCTTTAAGGAAAAATACTCTCCGGCGGTCATGCCGCTTTCCATGACGGAAGAAGTGATTCCAAGCCGCTTCATGGTGTCCGCCACCAGTCTCAGCCGGTCCTGGCTGTGCTCCACGATCTCGCAGTCCACAGTCTGCTCCTTCGCCTGGGTCGTATACCGTTTGTCCGTTATGAGAACGACGTGGTCACGCGTGACGAGAAGGTAACCGCTGCTCCCTGTAAATCCGCAGAAATATCTGCGGTTTTCATACGAAGTGATCAGCGCTCCCGTAAGGCCGTGATCCTCGATGTAAGCTCTGAGGCCCGACAGCCTCTTTTCATATTGTATCTTCTTCATCTAAACTCCTGTCCCGCGGTTACTTCTTCTGTCTTGCGTCAAATGCGTCTCTTAAGCCGTCACCGATAAAGTTGATGCTCAGCACTGCCAGGAAAATACAGACTCCCGGCGGCACCCACTGCCACGGGCGCAGCGTCAGCGTGGATAAGTTGTTGGCGCTCATCAGCATGTTTCCCCAGCTGGCCGTCGGCATCTGAACACCGACACCCAGATAGCTTAAGGAAGCTTCTGTCAGGATCGCCCTCGCCATCTGAAGGGTGGCTTCCACGATAATCGGGGCCATGATATTCGGAATGATATGATGGAAAATAGTGCGTCCATCCGTCGCCCCCAGTGAGATGGAGGCCTGCACATACTCCAGCTCCCGGACCCTTAAAATCTCGCCTCTGACGAACCTCGCCGTTCCGGTCCAGTTACAGAGTCCGATGATAATCATAATATTATAGATGCTGGGCTTTAAGATGGTTGCGATAATGATGACCAGGAAAAGCACCGGAAAGCAGTAGACAACATCGACCACACGCATGATAAAGGTATCCACCCACCCGCCGAAATAACCGGCCAGCGCTCCTAATAAAATACCGATACCGGTGGAAATGCCAACGGCCACCACGCCAACGCTCATAGACACTCTGGCCGCGTAGATCACCCGGCTGAACGTATCGCGTCCCAGGCTGTCCGTCCCCAGAATCGTGCCGCTCTTCGCAGGAGAGCTGTTCTTTAAAATGAGGCCGTTTGCATCGGTTAAAGATACATACGGATCATTCTGTACGATGAGGGGCGCCAGTATGGCCGCGGCAATCATCAGAAGAATGATGACGCTTCCGATCAGAGCCAGTTTATTTTTGCTGAACCGCTTCCACGCATCCGTCTTGAAGAGATTAGTCCGTTTTTTATATGTAATTTTTTTCTCCATGGAAGCCTCCTTAGTATCGTATTCTCGGGTCTACGAAGGAATAGAGAATATCCGCAACGAGATTGCCCACGAGAACCAGAATTGCCGTAAACAGAGTCAGACCCATAAGCACTGCGTAGTCTCTGTTTGCGATGGCATCAACGCCCAGAAGCCCCATACCCGGCCAGCTGAACACTTTTTCCGTGATGTAGGCGCCGCCGAATAAATTCGGGATGGATAAACCGAAGATGGTGATAACGGGAATCAGGGAATTCTTCAGCGCGTGGCGGTAGATGACCACCTTCTCCGAGAGCCCTTTTGCCCTGGCCGTGCGGATATAATCCTGGTTCAGCGTTTCCACCATGCTCGACCGGGTAAAGCGCATGACCGTGGCCAGATTGGCCAGGGACATCACAAGGGCAGGCATGACAAGGTACTTCATCTTATTCAGGAACAGAGCCATCCCGGTCCCCTTAAAGGTGGTATCGCCAAAGCCCGACGTCGGAAACCATTTCAGCTTGATGGCGAAGATGTAGATCAGACCCATGCCAAAGAAGAAGCTGGGAATCGAAATACCGATAAAGGAGAAGATGGTAAGGCCGTAATCTCCTGCCGAGTATTTGTGGGTCGCAGAGTATACGCCCAGCGGAATTCCCACCACAAAGCTGATGACAAACGCTGTTACCGTAAGCAGCAGCGTAGCGGGAAGGCGCTCTAAAATCATGGCCAGAACCTGCTGTCCCGAATTGGTGCTGTAGCCGAAATTGCCCTGCAGCAGCTCCCTCAGCCAGTTGACGTACTGAATGATAATCGGCTTATTTAAGCCCATCGCTTCCTTGGCCCTTAAGATAGACTCCGCAGAAGTACGCGGATTGATCATATTGGCCAGGGGGCCGCCCGGCGCCAGTTTCATGATGAAATAGGTCAGTATCGTAATGCCGAACACCACGGGAATTGACTGTATTAACCGTTTTCTTATGTATTTTCCCATCGATAACCTCCTGATCTTATTGGTGATTTACAGCCTTAACCTGTGGAATAAACAAATCAGAGCTGACCTCCAAAAACTCCAGCTGTCCCTTGATATGAGCCTTATAATACTCGTACCGCCCCAGTGTCAGTCCGTCGCATTCCGCATCCGTCTCGGAAAAATCAAGGGCTACCCGCTTCGGATTCAGCTTTTTCAGCAGTCCGGCAACCGTGCTGTCGTAGTCCTGATAGCGGATCACCTCGTCGAACAGGCCGGATTCCTCTACGTCCTGAGCGTCTATGGAAGACGCCACTCCGTAGCGTTTTCCTTCCTTTGTAAAGAAGAACGCTCCGGAACCCACGGTATCGACTCCGGGAATGAACCGGGTCATCTTATCGCTTCCCTCGCTGGTAATGATTAAAAATAAGTCTATGTCCAGTTCTTTCAGTTTCTCAGTCACGTCGTGGATCACACGATTATGAAATTCAAAGTTTTTCATATTTTCCTCCATACTATGTAATAGCAGGCCGCTCTTTTGCGGCTCACAAACAGTTTTTCTCAATTAAGCGGTCCAACACCCTGCATCCGAAGAGATAGGATTCCGTGGATATACTCTCGTCATTTCCGTGAACCTTCGGAAGCACTGCGTCGAAGGAATCATCCATTAACAGGGGGGAGCATCCGTAAACCATACTGCCTTCCGAACCGAAGAAGCGGCCATCCGTGCGTCCCAGCGCAAGCATGGGAAGAACCTCGCAGGAGAAGCCCTCCTCCCTGCTGATCGTCCTCAAATCCCCGATCAGGCTTTTCAAGGCGGAATTGTCGAAATTGCTTTCAAATCCCCTCTCAAAGCTCAGGATCTCATACTGCACACCGGCCTTCACATGGCGTTTTACAAACGCCTCGATCTCCTCTTCCCTCGTGCCCGGAAGCACTTTAAACTCCAGAACCACTTCCGCCGCGGCCGGAATCACATTGCTCCGGTCTCCGATCTGGTAATCCCGGAGGCCGATGGTATTCTGTCCCGCGTATCCGAAGATATCGGCCGCCACCGGATTGTCACAGGTGCGGCCGCCCAGAATCCGGGCCATGGCTTCCTGTGTTGCGTGGCTTCCGAAACACAGCTCATCCTCCGCTCCAAAAATCTCTTCCAGCACGGCTGCCAGCTTTAAGATGGCCTGATCGTCACCGGGCGCACTGGCATGGCCGCCGCGGCCCGAGGCCGTAAGCTTTACCCGGCAGACAGCCTTTTCTCCCACAGTCAGCATCAGGTAGTCATTTCCGTTAATCCGGAGGGGAAATCCGCCTCCTTCATTGATTACCATGGCATTCTGAAACAGCTCCGGCCTGGCCTCTTTCACGTACTCCATACCGAATTTACTTCCCGCTTCCTCATCGATGGTAGCCAGGAACCAGACGTCGCGTCTCAGCTTCCTTCCCGACCGCTTCAGGTTCAGAAATGCATTCAGCTCCATGACGGTTAAATGCTTTGTATCCAGAGTTCCCCTTCCGTAGATTCTGCCCCCTTCTTCCACTCCGCCGAAGACCGGCCAGTTCCATTTGTCAGAATCGCCGTCCACCACATCCACGTGGGAAATCAGCACGAGGGGGCCTTCCTCCGGCTGTTTGGCTGGTAAATGGGCGAGGAGGTTTAACCGCTCCGGATCTTTAAAGATCCGCTCTGTCTCGATCCCCTCCTCCTTTAATATCTGTTCGAGGAACATGACGGCCTCCTTCTCGGAGGGAGATGCAGTTACCGAGGGAATTGAAATGAGATGAATCAGTGTCTCTTTCACATTTTCCATGAATTAAGCCTCTCTGTATGGGATCTCGATCAACGCTGTCTGGCGTTTGCTGATCAGTCTGCATCCATCATCGGTCAGAATTACGTCGTCCTCGATGATCGCACAGGGAAGTCCATCCGGCTGAAGTACGGTCGGTTCCAGCGCGTAGATCTCATTCTTTCTCAAGACGCCCTGGCAGCTTAACCTGGCCCTGTTTGGCCCGAGGGTTGTTCCGCCGTCGTGCACTTCCAGGCCTACCTGATGGCCTACGGAGTGTGGGATATTGGGATAACCGCTGTCCAGAATGGACTGTCTTCCGACTGCATCCACCTCGTAGCCCTTCATACCCGGTTTGATCACCTTCATGACCTCACCAACCGCACGGATTGCCCCGTTTGCGCAGTCAGTAACCTCTTTCGGCGCATGCTCCTCACCTGGTTTTAAGAAATACATGGTACGCGCGATGTCGGAGGTATAGCCGTTAAATCGGATGCTGAAATCGATGACCAGCATATCACCCGGAAGGCAGATATTCTTCGCGTTCGGCTTCCTGTGGGACATACCGCCCTTGACGAGAAGAACCAGCGGATATTCCGGCGGATTTCCAAAGGCCGTGATGACGTTCCGCTTTGCGCACTCTTCCATCATAATATCTCCCACATCGATTTCACTGAGTCCAACATGGAGGCGCGCAAAAAGTGCGTCGTAAATATCGGTCGTTAAGCGGCTGCACTCTTCCATGATGGCAATCTCGCTGGGTGTCTTTACCGCACGGAGTTCTTCCAGCATCCGGTAGCTTCCGGTCTTTAACGCTTTCATGCGTTCCTCACCCAGAGCCCCGCATACTTTTTTATAGAGTCCCAGTCCAAGGCCGTCGCAGCGGGAATCCTCGGTGGAATCGTTGACCGCGATCCGATTGGGCTTCTTTTCGTCACACACTGCTGCAAATTCCTTCATTACCGTATCCGGTGTCACGGTCTTCACACGGGTAAAGATCCCGGCCGCTTCATATACCGCCGCGTCGGACGCTTCCGCAAACGCCATCTTATCCCCTTCCGCCGTCAGCACGAACAGGACCTCGTTCTTTGTATTGGTATTGAACATCAGTTCCAGTGACGGATCCTGATTCAGTCTGGAATAAAACATCCACATATCGATCTGATTTTCTTTTAATATCTGGACTGCGCGGTCCATCTTTTCAACCGCTACATTTTTTCTGTCTACCATAATGTTCCCCTTCTTTCTTTTCGCTTTCATTTTCATTGGTGAAATCAGCCGCAGACCGCCCTGCAGACCGCGTTTTCAAGTACCCGGCATCCGAACAGCACCGATTCCCGGTGAATCTTTTCATCGACGCCGTGAACCATGGAAACGGCCTGATCAAAGGTCATGTCCCAGGAAAGGACAGGACTGTAGCCGTATACCTTCGCCTTCATGGGAACCAGAAAACGTCCGTCGCTGGATCCCATGGAAATGAACGGAAGCACCTCCGCCCGTTCCCCGTCTTCTCCCAGCTCCATCTTTGTCGCTTCCTCCAGGCATCCGATCAGCCCGCCCTCCGGCTGACTCTCATAGCCCTCGCTGAAGGATAGAATCCGGCATTCGGCATCCCATTTTTCCGCCAGGCGGTCCGTAACCTCCTTCAGATATGCGGTTCCGTAACCAGGCAGAAGCCGCACGTCGCAGATCACTTTTACCTGATTGACGTTTTTTCCCTGAATCATGGTCACCGTCATGGTATTCCGGTTCATGGCCGTCAGAATATTGTTCATGACCGGGGACAGTGCATCTCTGAAACGATCACTCGCGCGTTCTGCGCCCGGGTCACCGTGGCAATTGCCGTCCGCACATTCGGAAAGCCGTTTTTCGAATCGCGCTACCGTAGGCAGCTTCCGCTGCTCCAGCTCCAGGGCCCCGATGTCGGCCACCAGTTTCATGGCTCTCACCATCCCGTCTCCGCTTCCGAAGAATGGGCCTTTGGCATTTCTGGCCTCCACGGTAAATTCCACGGTGCCGCATCCCTTCTGCCCCGACTCACATAAGTAAAAAGCCGTGTCTCCCACCAGAATCGGGAAGCCTCCGCCTTCACTGATTACCTCACTGTTTTCAAAGAGTTCCTTTCCCGTGATGGTACGGCCGCCTGCGGAGAGTGTTTCCTCGAGAAATGCGGATAGTCCGAGCGCGCTGCCGCTCTCCTCATCACAGGTCACAAGAAGAAAGACATCCCGTTTCCTTTGCTCTCCATTTTCCGCCAGCGCCAGAAGGGCAGCCAGTTCCATGACTGTCAGCTGCTTCGTGTCCACGGTGCCGCGCCCATAGATGAAGCCGTCCTCCTCCACCGCAGCAAAGGGAGGATGCTTCCACTGGGATTCCTTTGCCAGGACCACGTCAATATGGCTCAGGAGAATCAGCGGCCGTTCGGCCGCCGCGCAGTCTGCCGCACCTTCATCAGACGCATCTTTATCGGCCGCATCTTCGTTGGCCGGCAGGCAGGCCAGGAGATTGCCCCTGCCGGGAGCGCTCTCGTAAATCGTCGAATCGATCCCTTCCCGATCAAGAATCTTTTGAATATAATCAAGCGCCTTTTTTTCATTTCCCGGTGGATTGGTGGTATCGATCCTGACCAGGTCCTTTAAAACTTCTGTATAATCGTATTTCATACGGCTCTCCATTGGTGAAATGGCCCAAAACAATATGCTTTGGGCCATTTACCTCATTCATTTATTCTCGCGAAAGCAACGAGCCAGGTGGGCATGCTGGCATGTCCATTTGGCTGCTGCCCGCGGGGACAAACACCCCGCAGCTTGCGGCGGGGTGTTTGATTTATTGAGCAACGTTCCATTTTTCAATCTGGAATGTAATCCCGCGGAAGTCTGCTGCGAAATTCTGCACCTTCTCACTGACTCCTGCAAGGCTCTTTTTACCATATAACGGAATCCACGGAACATCTTCGGAAATCAGCTTGCCGATCTCATGGTAGCAGGCCGCTCTCTCCTCCGGTTTTGTGGAGTAAAGCTGCTTCTCAAATAATTCATCCACCTTGGAGTTGCTGTATGTAACGAAATTCCAGGTACCCGGTGCGTCTGCTGTGGTTAAGTACATTCTGTACTCGTCCGGATCGGCCTCCATGCCGAAGCCTAAGGTGTAGCAGGCGAAATCGTCCGCCGTTACACGGCGCGGGCTGCCGTTATCATCGGATGGGAACAGCTTCGTGTAAGCCAGTGTGGAGAAATCCTGCTCGATGATCTCCATCTCCACGCCGATCTCCTTCCATTGCTGCTGGATCAGCTGAGCTACAGAATTGCCGTCTGTGCTTGTTACGAGGTCATAGGTAAGATGAAGCGCCTTGCCGTTCTTCTCGTAGAATCCGGTCGATGCATTCATGGTATATCCAGCCTCTTCCAGAAGAGATTTTGCCTTCGCCGGATCGTACGGGTACTTCGTTACATCGTCGCTGTAGGTCCAGTGGTTGCTCGGGAAAATGCTGTCCTGAACGTAACCGGTCTCTCCATAAATCGTCGCTACAATCTTATCTTTGTCAATACCGTAAGCCAGTGCCTGGCGTACCTTTAAATCACTTAAGTCCTCATTTAACTGGTTTAAGCCGATATAGTATACGCTTAACATATCATATGCTTCCACTCTGACGCCGCCCATGGCCTCTACGGTCTCAATCTCAGAAGCGCTTAAGCCATACAGAACGTCCAGCTCGCCATTGATTAAGGAAGCGGTCAGTGTTGTCTCGTCGCCGAACTTCACATAGACGCGGTCAATGCTTGGCTTTGTGCCGAAGTAATCTTCGTTCTTCTCCAGTTCGATGTACTGGCCCGACTTCCACTCAACGAATTTATACTTGCCGGTTCCGATGGGATGACGGTTAAAATCGTCGGTATCCCATGTGCCTGGATCCACATTCTCCAGAATGTGCTTCGGAAGAATACAGGTATACATGTTGCCGATAAACGCGGCATTCGCCTCTTCCAGCTCCACGACAACCGTCTTATCATCCGGTGTGGTAATGCCGGATACGCTGTCTGCGCTTCCTTCCTGGTACGCTTTGGCTCCGACGATGGAGACGATACGGCTGTCCGCGCCTCCCTTGTAGGTCGGCGCCGCCAGAGAGGTTAATGTAAATGCGACGTCGGCGGAGGTAAATGGTTCTCCGTCATGCCACTTTACGCCGTCTCTTAAATGGAAGGTATACGTCCTGCCGTCGTCCGATACATCCCATCCTTCTGCCAAATCCCCCACGTAGTTCAGTTCTTCGTCCGGAATAACCAGATAGTTAAAGATCATACACTGCACGTTGCTGTCCGGTGTTCTCGGCTGAATCGTCGGGTTTAAGTTGGCTACCTCTGAGGTCTGGCCAATCTGTACTACGGTTTCCTCCCCCGTATTTCCCGCTTCCGATCCTGCTTCAGCCTGAACGTTCCCGCCGCCGCTCGTTTCTGTCGTGCCGCCGCTCCCACCACATGCGGTTGTAAGAGCCATCGCGGACAGTAATATTGCTGCAAGTACACTTCTACGTTTTCTCATAACGAGTCCTCCTATGCCTTTCGCTTTAGTTCGCTAAAGCAAATATTTACAAAAAATGCAGAAAATGAACTCCATTTTCTGCCTCTTTGCATTTGTTGGGATTAGTATAACAATAATGTCGTTTCTTGTCAATCCATTAATTTTAAGTATTCAAATTTTTTAGTAAATAAACTTTTTTAGTAAATTATCTGGATTTTTTTTAGCCTCTCCCTTTCAAAATTTAAGGGAGCTTCACCTTTTACCGGCCAGATACTCTTCCAGGTACTTCACGATTTCCCCGGCTGACTCCTCATAATTCATGAGATAATGGCCGTCCAGCTTCATGGATATATGTCTCATATTTTCTCTGTTTCCGCTTCTCTTAACCAGCTGCTCACTCATCGCCCGGCTCGGCCAGTACCTGTCGTTTTCCTCAGAAATCAGAAGTATTTTCCCGGTGTATCCGTCAACGCGGATGAGCGCATCTTCATTCCCGTTCTTCTCTATCGATGCTTCATAACACGTACAGTAATTTCCATCCATAATCTCCTTTACAATTTCCCGGTCAAAATAGAATTTGATATAGGGCAGTTCTTTTCCCTGAAAGGACCAGGAGGACTTCCTGTTTGTAAAGCTCTCCAGGGTGAATTCCGCGGGCAGTCCCTGGAACGCATAGCAGGAAGGAACCAGCGCGATTGTCACGGCCGATCTCATATAGTTTGTCAGCAGCAGCGCGGCTTCCCCTCCCTTCGACTGGCCGATTACAATCACCTCTTTGTCGTCGATGCCATACTCCTGTTTTACGGCGGATACCGCATTTACAAAGTATTCCAGCGGCAGGCGCTCAAGACTCTCCGGAAGATCACCGGCGCCGAAGTACGCCAGCAGCAGAACCTGAAAATCTTTCTTTAATCGTTCTAAAAAATCTTGGTTCAAAGGCGCCGGAAGTCCCGGCCTGCTGCCGCCTATGATTACCACCAGCGGTTTTCCTTCATTCTCATAAAAATCTCCGTAAAGTTCCTTCGTGCGATATTCCTGCATCATGATTTCCTCCTTATGCTTCTCTATTAATGTGGTACGCTGTTAATGTAATGTGCTGTTAATATAACGCACCGTTAATATGATATACTGTAAATATAATATACTGTAAATATACTTAACAATGTAAGAAAAAGAAATGCTGCCAGCGACAGCCTATTCTTCTTTTAATCTCTTATCCATAATTTCTTCAAACGCGGTCAGGAACTGAATCATCTCTCTGCAGAACGGCTCCGGCATCTCCTGAATCAGCCGGAGAGATTCTTCATCCGAGCGGGTGTGGATATCCCTGTGGGCGATATAATTCTTCTGCCCTTCCTCCGTCAGGTTTAAGACCACCTCCGTGTCCGAATAGGGGGATACCGCCTTCTCCACGACGCCTTTATCCACAAGTTTATATATCATCTGCGAGGCAGCAGCTTTCGTAACTCCCAGCGCAGAGGCCAGAGCAGTGATATTGATTCCCGGATTGTCTCCCACGGCCGCGATCGTGTGAATCTCTGATCGGGTCAGCAGCATCTTTGTGCCATACGTGCGTTTTCTGTTCTCCCACTGATTGTATTTATGAATGATACGTTCCATAAGTACCGTCATCTGTGAATAATCGTTCATGTAGCTGCCTCCGCTCTTGTTAAGTAACTTTACAGTATAGTAACTATATTCCTTTTTTCCACTTCTGTCAAGTTTCTTTTACAAAGCCATTTTTTATCCCTGCCTTTAAAATACTTCTTTCACGTGTTCCACCAGCTCCGCCTCCGTATTCGACTCCACAAAATGCAGAATTTCCTCCTCCATACTGTCGGCCTGCGCGTGGTTTGCGGCAATTGAGGCCACTCCGATGACGATAATCTGGTGAATATCCTGTTCATCGGTCTCTGCTGCGGATACGTTATATTTATTGCGAAGCTTTGCAGTCAGACTCTTCACCACCATCCGCTTCTCCTTTAAAGAATGGACCCACGGGGCGTGAAGTCTGATTGTCAACGATAAAATTCTCATTTCTTTGTCACTCCTCTTTTGCTGATGCCAGACTGACGGCATACTTGATAAGCTGTTCCATGCTGTATCGTTTCTCGCGGGGAACATCCTGGAAATTGATCGGAAGTACCGGAATTGTCTCCCCGGTTATCAGATAGTTTAAGTCAATGTCCATGGTTTCATTCAACAGGGCCAGTTTTTCCAGGGCAATGCTGCTCTCTCCCCTCTCGATTTTTCCATAGAATGCTTTCGTAATACCGAGACATTCCGCCATCTTATCCTGAGTCCAGTTCTTTTCCAGCCTGATTTGCCTCAGGCGGTTTCCCATTTCACGCAGCAGTTCCTCTTTTTTTCGTCCGCCCTTTGATGCACGTCCCGGGCCCTTCTCCCCGGCCGGCTCTGATGGAAATTTCCGTACTCGTGGCTGATTTTTACTTCTGTTATCATTCATGTAAAATAAATCCTTCCTGATGTAAAATACTTCTTTTATTATTTTACATGAAATAAACAGTATTTGGAACGCACGCTGAGTAGTCCTTAAACTCCATATATGGTATTTTTTTCCATTTTCTATTGTGTTCACAGCCGGAAACAAAAAGCAGGAAAGATAACGCGGATCCCGTTATCCTTCCTGCTCTGCTTCTATTCCCGCAAGCCGGAAATAATTTTCCCGGACTAATCACTGAACCTTCCGGAAGATTTCCACGCTTCGCTCCAGAATCCCCTTCATCTGCGCAATGACCATACCGTAATTCGTAAAGGGAACGCCCGCGTCCCCCGCGCACTGCATGCGGTATCTGACTTCTCTCTCATTAAGCATACAGCCGCCGCAGTGGATCACCAGGCGGTAACCGGATAAGTCTTCCGGAAAGCTTCGCCCCGAGGACGTTTCGATGATGACATTCTTCCCTGTATATTTCTTAATCCAGGCCGGAATCTTCACCGTGCCGATATCATTGCACTGCCGGTGGTGGGTACATCCCTCGGATATGAGAATCCGGTCCCCGTCCTGCAGCTGGTTCACGGCCTTCACTCCGCTTGCCGCCGCATCCAGGAATCCTTTATATCTTGCCATCAGGACGGAAAATGAGGTGAGCAGCACACGGCCCGGTACCACTGCGGCCACCTCGGAAAACGCCTGGCTGTCCGTGATCACCAGATCCGGATCGCGGCCCAGCTTCTTAAGCGCGGCTAAAAGCTCCGTGTCGCGCACCACCACGGACACGGCCCCCGCCTCCAGAATATCCCTGATGGCCTGCTGCTGCGGCAGAATCAGCCGTCCCTTCGGCGCGGCCTTATCGATGGGGACCACAAGGACCACAAGATCGAGAGGTTTTAAGAAATCGCCCACCAGACGGCAGCCATTTTCCTTCTCTTTTACGAGACCGGCGATCCTCTCTTTTAACTCCTTAATATGGTAGTTCGTCTCGGCACTGACGAAAACAGATTTTTCGTCCGCTGTCTGCTCTTCTGTTTTATACTCTTTTTCGTCCAGCAGATCCCATTTATTATAGGCGATCAGATATGGAAGCTGTTTCTCTTTAAATAGTGTAAGCATCTCCTCATCGGCTTTCGTCTTTCCCAAAACCGAATCGACCACCAGCACGGCACAGTCCGCCCTGTTTAAAATCTCCCGGGTCTTTTTCACGCGCAGCTCTCCGAGAGCGCCTTCATCGTCAAAGCCCGGGGTATCGATGATCACCACAGGGCCCATGGGAAGCAGCTCCATGGATTTATAGACCGGGTCCGTCGTCGTTCCCTTGATATCAGATACCACGGACAGTTCCTGGCCCGTGACCGCGTTTACTATGCTGGATTTTCCCGCATTGCGGCGGCCGAAGAAGCCAATGTGTATGCGCTCGCCGCCCGGCGTATCACTTAGTCCCATATTTCTTCACCCCACAGTCCTCTGAGTTGTCTTTTGTATGAACCATACTATCTCAAAACCGGAAATCCCGGATTCCCTGTTCGATCTTTTCCAGATGATCCTTACAGATATCCCGCACCTTGTCTTTTGGAATATTGGCCAGCTCTGCCTCGATTAACTTCTCTCCGATGGCTTTCGTGTCCTCGGAGGCGTAATCCATCAAAAATTCCTTTAACGTCATTAGCGCGTTGGGATGGCAGCAGTTCTGAATCTGGCCGCTCTTACAGAGGCTCATGAAACGGTCACCGGTCCTGCCTTCCCGATAGCACGCGGTACAGAAGGACGGAATATACCCCATCTCCATCAGCCAGCGCACCACCTCGTCGAGGCTTCTCTGGTCGGAAACGTCAAACTGCTCCGTATCGGTCGGCCGGATCTCCTCCTGATAACCGCCTACGCTTGTTCTGGAAGCGCCGCTGATCTGGGACACACCGAGGCGGATCACCTTTTCCCTCACCTGCTGGCTCTCCCTTGTGGAAATGATCATTCCCGTATATGGCACGGCAAGACGGATCAATGCGCAGAGCTTTGCAAAGATGTCGTCGCTGATGCTGTTGTCAAATGCGCTTGGATCGATATCGTCGGCATGTTTGATACGCGGAACGCTGATGGTGTGAGGGCCCACACCGTGAACCGCCTCTAAATGCTCGGCATGCATTAAAAGGCCTGCAAACTCATATTTGTAGAGCTCCAGTCCGAAAAGTACGCCAAGTCCCACATCATCGATTCCGCCGTCCATGGCCCGGTCCATAGCCTCGGTATGGTAGGCGTAATCGTGCTTCGGTCCCGTCGGATGAAGCTTCTCATAGCTCTCCTTGTGATACGTCTCCTGGAACAGAATGTAAGTTCCGATTCCCGCGTCCTTTAACTTCCTGTAGTTCTCGACCGTAGTAGCGGCAATATTTACATTCACACGGCGGATGGCTCCGTTCTTATGCTTAATGGAATAGATCGTATCGATACATTCCAATATGTATTCGATGGGATTTCTCACCGGATCCTCCCCCGCCTCGATAGCCAGACGCTTATGGCCCATATCCTGAAGGGCGATTACTTCCTTTGCCACTTCCTCCTGCGTCAGCTTCTTGCGGGCGATGTGCTTGTTCTTGCCGTGGTACGGACAGTACGTACAGCCGTTGATACAGTAGTTGGATAAGTAGAGAGGTGCAAACATGACGATACGGTTTCCATAGAATTTCTTCTTAATCTCTTCCGCCAGGTTATACATCTCTAAAATCTTGTCCGGCATCTCGCAGGCCAGCAGCACGGACGCCTCCCTGTGGCTGAGTCCCTTCAGCTGCCTTGCCTTCTCGATGATCGAGTCGATCAGCTCCACGTTTTCTTTGTTTTTTTCCGCATAGTCGAGTGTCTCCTGGATCTCCTCGTGTGAAATAAATTCCTCTGCTTTTAACGATTCTGGATTATACATGATTCCTTCCTTTCTTCCGGGTCAGCAAATGCTTCTCCGTCAGTCATTCATTTTTATATTACTAGACTGTCGCCCCGCGAGACTGCAATCCCATAACCGATTTTACTTAAGGATTCCCTTAAGAGTTCCAGGCTCTCCGCGGCCTCGGAGCCGGAGGACAGCTTGTTGTCATACAGCATATACTTCTTTCGGACGCCTGCCGGGGACAGATTCGGCATGACCACATTGGCGCCGCTCAAGATTCCCGCCTCTCTGCCGCCTTCCGTCACGGTTCCGAGTGCCGTGGTAGCAGGAAGCAGCACCTTCGGCATCATCAGACGAATAACCGACAGCAGATACAGTGTCAATTCGGCTGTCCCATTTTCCATATCATAAAACGGAGTGTCCTTATGAGAGAGAAACGGTCCGATCCCAATCATATGAGGACCGAATTCCTTCATGAAGCGCAGATCCTTTACGATCATGGACGCGGTCTGGTATGGTGACCCAACCATAAAGCCGCAGCCAGTCTGATAACCGATTTCCTTCAGATCCTTCAGCGCCGCCATCCGCTTATCGAAGCTCATCGACTCCGGATGAAGCCTTCCGTAATGGCACGGATCGGCCGTCTCATGGCGGAGTAAGTAACGGTCTGCCCCCGCATCATGGAGGCGTCTATAGCTGTCATGGCTTCGCTCCCCTGCCGACAGGGTGATGGCACAGTCCGGACACAACCCTCGGATTGACGCCACAATGGAGCCAAGCCGTTCATCCGTAAAATAGGGATCTTCTCCGCCCTGAAGCACAAAAGTGCGGAATCCCAAGCCGTAGCCAGCCTCACAGCACGACAGAATCTCCTCCTCTGTCAACCGGTACCGCTCTGCCTCCCGGTTGCTTCTCCTGATTCCACAGTAGTAGCAGTCATTTTTACAGTAATTCGTAAATTCAATCAGTCCTCGGATATAGACGAAGCGTCCGTAGATCCGTTCGCACAGTGCTCTGGCCTCGTTTCTCAAAAACAGGGCTGTCTCTTCATTCCGTTCCGTAATCAGCGTATACAGCGCGTCATCCGGCAGATCGTGATTCTCCGCCAGCCGCACGGCTAAGTCCATGACCTTCTTTGCAGCGTCGCTCATGATTTCACTCCCGAGTAGGCGGTCTTCGAGCTGACTCCCTTCAATTTTCCCACCTTGCCGGAAAGAGCCGATATAATACTCTGGGGAGCGTCCACCGCAATACTGATAATGCTGATCTTCTTCTCATGATAGGGAATCCCCATACGGCCAATGATGTACTGGCGGTATTCATGAAGAATTTCGTTGAGTTCCTCTACGGATTCCTCTGCTTCCACAACGATTCCCACCACCGCGATCCTTGTTTCCATCGTTACACCTCCGGAATCTTAAAATATTTCAAATATTATTTCAATCCACATTCTGAGTTCAGAATACAAAACTCAGAATGACATAGTAGCTATGCTGCCATTTTATCCGGTTGCCCGGATTGTTTTGACCTCATGTCAGTGGGGGATATCTGCCCGCCACTGACGCTAAGTTTGTTTTTGCGATTCATCTCCCACCTGTAGAGGCTGGGAGAATTCTCGTTGATTTTGTTAAAGCAAAAATGCCGCACCCCAAACGGTACGGCAAGAAAAGAATGCGATCTGCATTCCATGTTATATTTCCTATCTCGAGCCGAACCTTTCGCCTCAAAGCATGTTTTTTGGCGTCAGGATACAGTAATAGCATATCACGAGCTGTAAATATTTTCAATTGTTTTCTGCCTTTTACAGATCCAAACAACTTATGCGCCAATTATCCCGCCGTCTGAACTGTTACAACTTATGAACACAACACCTTTCTTTCCACTTTTTGCAATCTTTGTTCTACATTGTCCTGTCGTTTCATCAGAATTTCGACAATCTCATTGTTATATCGCACAGCTGTGACATATTGACGTAACTCTTGCAGGTCTTTGTTGGTTGAATCAATCCTTCGGTTGAGTCTCTGCTCCGTTGAATCCAACTCTTCCAACACCAAATTGGTTTCATGCCTTAAGTCTGCTTTTGTCGCAAAGGCTTTCAAATCGTCTTTTGTTGCAAAGGCCTTCAAATCGTCTTTTGTCGCAAAGACCTTCAAATCGTCTTTTGTCGCAAAACTTTCCATTTTTAATAGGATCTGATCAATTTTTTCTGTATCTGTCATATATACCTCCATACAAGTAAATTGAACCATACTTTTTACAATCCAATTATTAACTTTTAGTAACGTGTTTCTTATGTATATAATACCATATACAAGCGTATAAAGTCTATAATATACAAAAAAATATCACGGTTTCAATTCGTATTTACCGGCGCAGAATTGGATTTGGAGGCTGAAAGATACGCCTGGGAGAGACCTGGCGTGAAGACGGGAAAGAGGAGGGGCACAGAGCCTCTCCCCCACTACAACTGTAAATTTTATAGCTAAAGATACCAGCCGGCAGAAAAAAATTAAGGCTTACATCTCCCGCACGGCTCATAGCCCTGCGCGATCGCTTCATCCCGGCTGCCGGTGAAGCTCTGCTTGTTTGATTCATTCATCTGTGAAACACTGGAACAGGAAGGATAGTGAAATTTGTGAGTATTGGTATTGAAAATATATGTGGTCTCGGTACTGGATTTACTTTCGTTTTTACTTTCTGCGCTGCTCTCAGCTTTTTTCCCGGCTGTGCTGCCGGCCTCGGGCACCGCGGTCTCCTGTGGTGCACTCTCTGATCGCTGACTGCTGCCGGTAACGTAGTCTATGGTGACTCCGGGCTGCACGTTATAGACAAATACACAGAATAAAATCCCGTCGCCCGCGTCCTCAACGGATTCCGCCTCCATCAGTACGCCGTCAGCGATCAGATTATTGCCCTGGAAAACCGGAGTAACGCGGTACAGGACATGGTTTTTCGTTTCCTTGACGTAGTCGGCCACCATGTTCTCAAACGGCAGCATACCGTCCACATTCATATACCGGGTACCTGTGATCAGATTCTTTTCATTGGCATTCTCAGCCGTCAGCTGAAAGCCGATTAAGTGGCACCGGTTATAGAGGTACTTACCGTCTACAAAATCGTATTTTATGGTCTGCCACCCGGAAGGCTTCACCTTGCCTATGGACCCGCGTTTTTCTGTCGGCATAAGATCTGTGCCCACATTGGCATAGGCCGTGCCGCATCTTCCGAGGCTGTCTAAATCACTGTAAGTCTCGAAGGATTCTGTCGTGAAATCTGACGTTTCGAAATAGGGGACATTCCCGTTTACCGCGGCATACGCTTCTCCCGAATAGGCGGGAATATCGGATACTTTGAACTGCTTCGGTCCTGTACTACCCACAAGCTCTGTCTCATTGGCCTGTACACCGGCAGTGCTTTGGCTTTCGCCGGTCTGAGCCGATGTCTGGTCTGACATTTGAGCCGATGTCTGAGCCAGCACCTGGTCCGGTATCGGGGCCGGCGATTGGGCGCAGCCGACAAGGAACAGCGCCGTCATGACTAAAACTGCAATATAATTACTTATTCTCTTCATCTTTTTTATACACTTCTCTTATTATTTTTTCGTGGGAGCTTCCCTCAAACTCCTCGGATTCCGTCATGGTCCATCCATGAGACAGGATATCCGCCGGAAAATGGAAATCCGCCGGATAACTGCGGTTCCATTGAAACAGAATGATCGATTCAAGCTCATCTTCATATGGCCGAATGTCCTGGTCCTCAACAAAGCAGTACTCTCCGCTTCCCGCCCTGTCAAGAAATGCCGGATCGACGGACAGCCAGTCCGGTTTAGGCTCCGGGAACAGCTTACTGGAGTACTCGTTCATCCAAAGTCTGCTGTTCTCCGAGCACCGGAGCACCCGCTCCTGCACGGCGCTGTCTCTGCTCTGACGCCGGTGGTTGAACATCATGCCGTTATGGTCGTCAACACAAATCATGACTATCATTTTTTCCTTCCTCTCCCAGAGCATGTCTGAAAATTCATATCCAGATACGCTCTAATCAATCTTCGGTCTCACCGGATGCCTGATTACGGTTTTCATACGCTCCGGAGAAACCTTCCTCGGATCACTTAAGTATATCTCATGGTGACGCCTGCGATCAGAAATATCGTTCTCATAGCCCTGTTCCCTCCTATAATGGTCCATCTTTGCAACGGTGGCCGGTTCCTCGTTATAGCTTCCAATATGGAGACACTGGACACACAGGCCCTCCGAAACTGTAATCAGCTCCGCAAGACTCGTATCGATCTCTTTTTTTCGCTGCGCCTCCTCCTTCGCCCAGGCGAATACCTCCTCTGTGACGAATTCCGGCACTCTGATTATGGAAATCCAGTTAAATCCGGACTTGTTCCTGTAATCGACGCCCGGCGCACCGCCTTCCATCCACCAGAAGCCCTCCAGCGGCGGAACGACGTACTCAAAGAAATCTTCAATCTTCCGGCTTCCCTTATAGCTCATCTTAATCGTGTAGGAAATCCCGTACAGAACGGCAACTGCCCTTCCGTATTCCCCATCCGGCTCGTTCGGATCTCCGTGTCCTCTCACCGCCGCGTACTGCATGGAAGGTACCTCCACGATGGATGGCATCTCCTTCGGAAGATACAATGCCTTATACTCTTTTTTATAATCAAATGGTGTCATACTGCTGCCTCCTTACTTTTTTATGAGTGTAACACAGTAAACACGACAACTGTATGACATGATTATTTAATTACAACGGGAATTCCTGCGCTCACCTCGATGACGCGGTCTGCAAGCATTCCCAGACGGCAGTTGATTTCTCCCAGAACCTTTAGATAGAGAGCCGTGGATTCATCCCAGCCGCAGAGATCTCCGGTATCCGGATTTTCCCCTTTTTCGTCCCATTTTATGCAGACCGGTTGTTTGCGGTAATCGCCGGCCGAAAACACCTCGTTGGTCACGATGACGAGATCAGATACTTTCTTTCTCAGACTCAGAATTCCGCCTGCTACCGAATCTGCCACCTCAGAGCCGTATTCGGCGGAAAGGCTGTCCGGACAGTCGTCATCCCCGGTTCCAAACAGTTCATTGGAAACCAGGTTGGAGAGGCATTCCAAAAGAACTGCATACTCCGCCGCTCCGGTCAGCTCTCCGTCTGTTCCCCCGGCAGGCAGCTTCAGCCGCTCTAAGCCGCGGCAGCACTCCACAGTCTCAAACTGCTTATCTGCCCGCATCAGACGGTGACGTTCAATCCGGCGTCTGCACTCCTCATCCCAGGGCTTCATGGTCGCAATGTAGATCCGCCTCCGTTTTCCCAGTCTGACGATCTCCTGCTCGGCAAAGGCCGATTTCCCGCTGCCGCTGCCCCCTGTTACCAGTGTTACCATCCTCTTCCTCCTCGCTGTAAGCACCAGCATGCCCTGGTGCCGCCGGGATTCACTGCTACTGCGTCCCGGAATTTCTCTGAGACGCCAGCGGCTTGTACTCCTCAATCTGAATATCCTGAAATGTGCTCATTTTGGTATAAACCTCCAGCGCCATATCGAGAAGCGGGATGGACGCCACCGCGCCGGTCCCCTCCCCCAGACACATTCCTGCCGCTACAAATGGCTTTAAGCCCAGTTCATCCAGGAGCAATCGTCCCGCCGGTTCCGCCGAAACGTGGGTGGCCAGCATATAATCGCGGGCGGCCGGCGCCAGCTTTGCTGCGGCAAGCGCCGCAGTGCCCGAGATAAAGCCGTCGATCAGAACGGGAATGCGGTAGACCGCGCCCCCTAAAAAGACGCCGGTAAGACCGGCGAGATCTAAACCGCCCACATGGGCGATCACATCGATGGCATCGCTGCATTCCGGTCCGTACCGTTTCACAGCTTCCCGGATAACGGATACTTTTTTCATCAGGCCCTCGTCCGACAGTCCCGCCCCGCGGCCCGTCATTTCAGCCGGATCACGATCCAGCAGCATGGCCGCCACGGCGCTGCTCGTCGTGGTGTTGCCGATCCCCATCTCTCCGGTGGCGATCAGACGGTACCCTTTTTCCTTCAGCTCCCCTGCCACGCTAAGTCCCGCGGCAATGGCAGATACAGCGGTCTCCCGGGTCATGGCCGGTTCCTTATGGAAATTCTTTGTTCCATAAGCCAGTTTTTTCCGTATCAGCGGATTCCTGGCGCCGGAACGCAGATCTCTGGAGACTCCGATATCCACCGGAAACACGTCCACTCCCGCCCGGTCAGCCATGAGGCAGACACTGCTGTTTCCATCCGTCATATTTTCAGTTACCACGGCTGTGACTTCCTGTCCGGTCTGAGTTACCCCTTCTTCTACAATGCCGTTATCACTGCACATGATAATCAGCGCCCGGTTACCGATATCGACATGCTGGGTCTCTGATATTCCGGCGATCTTTATTACGTCCTCTTCGAGAATCCCCAGGCTGTAGAGCGGCTTCGCCACATGGCTCCATGTGAGAGAGGCCAGTTCCATGGCACCTGCAGAAAGAGGGGATATCCTGGACAACACCCCGTTTAAGCACTCTTCTGCCGTTCTCTCATAGAGTTTAAACCACGGAAGGCCCCAGGAGCCCAGTCCCAGATCCACAGTCGCCACATAGCGGTATCCCTGCCGCTCATAGAGCCGGACTGCGGGTTCATTTTTCTCGTATACGTCAAGACGGATTGTCTTCTTTCCTTCCCTCAAGGCCTGCACTTCCGCAAACTCCATCAGGAATTTCCCCGCGCCTGATTTCCGGAAATCAGGGTGAACGAGAAATGTATGGATCACCATTACCTCTTCCGGCTCTGCCTCCACGCCCCAGGAGACACCGTTGTATGCGGCCTCCTGCTTTCCATTTAATATGATGGAACCGATGATGCGGCCTTTAGTCTCCGCCACATAGAGTGTGCCTGTCTCCACTCCCTCTTCCGCCGCGTCCCTTCCGGGATAGACTCCCTTTTTCCAGCCCGGATAGTTGACATGGCTTTCCAGATGCTCGACCGTCTCGTCGTATAACCGCACCAGTTCGGAAATGTCCTCTGAGACGCCCCGCCGTATGTTCAATTCTTCTGTCATGACTTAAGTTCCTTTCCTGCAAAGCTCCAGCCACCGCTCTGCGGCAGACGGATTTGATGGATAATAAAGATGGGGGAAACCGGCCAGCAGACCGCCATCTGCATGAATGCAGTCCCAGCTTCTCTTTCCGCCTGGTTTCACGGCCTTCATCGCATTTCCGCAGGCCGTGCTGTCCCAGTAGTGGAATTCATGGCCGCGGATCTCTTCCCCTTCTTTCAAAAGCGGAGTGTCCCCATAGGGCACGAGCCCGATGTATCCGAAACGGGACAGTTTTCCGGTTGGAAATGCCCGCCCCGCGATGACTCCCGCCATGGGAAGGACCTCCCCCTCCTTCGTCTCCAGCTCCTCATGAAGATAGAGGAAGCCGCCGCACTCCGCGAGTATGGGCATTCCGCCGGCCGCCGCTTCTTTTATTTCTCTTAAAAGGGAGCCGTTGGCCGACAATCTTTCGGCATAGAGTTCCGGGTAACCGCCGCCGAGCATCAGCCCGGCAATTTCCTTTGGCAGATGCTCGTCCCGCATGGGATCAAATTCCACGAACTCGGCTCCCAGGCTCTCAAAAAGCTTTATATTTTCCTGATAATAAAAACAGAAAGCCTCGTCTCTGGCAATACCGATCCGTATGCGTTCCGTTCCGGGTGCTTCAACGCCGATTACGGATTCAGCGCTGCCCTCCGCCGCTTCACCGTCGTTCTTCAATTCCCCGGCACCGCCGGCCAGCCGTAAAAGCCCTTCCACATCTACGGTCTTCTCAATCTCCAAAGCCAACAGTTCCAGCCGCTCCCGCAGGGCTCCCGACTCCTCCGGAATCACAAGTCCGAGATGACGGCTGGTTACTTTTGCCGCGTCGCATTCCGGCAGATAGCCGAACACGGAAATTCCCAGCTTTTCGATCTCCGGCACGAGGCGTTCCGCCATCACCGGAGAGATCCTGTTTAGGATAACGCCGCGTATACGGCTGTCTTTTCTATATTCCAGAAATCCTTTTATTTCTGCCGCCAGGGAAAGCGAGGCTCCCTTGCAGTCCAGAACCAGTACGACAGGTGCGTCAAGGGCGCGGGCCGTGTCGTAGGAGCTGGCCCAAGTGTCATTTCCTCCGACACCGTCGTAATATCCCATCACGCCTTCCACCACCGAAAGGTCAGCACCGGCTGCCAGGTCCTTAAACTGATTTCGAACCTCTTCCTCAGGCAGAAAAAAGGTATCCAGATTCCCACCGTCAATTCCCAGCACATACTTGTGAAACATGGGATCGATGTAGTCAGGCCCGCACTTAAACGCCCGGCATTCTATCTCCCGCTTTTTCCATGCGGCCAGCAGTCCGCAGGTCATCATCGTTTTTCCGCTGCCGCTCTTCGGTGCGGCAAGCATCAAACGCGGATATGCAGTTTCTGAGCCGGAGGCCTTTTCGGCTGTCACCGCTTGCTTTGCCGCTTTCACGCCCCCTGTCTCTCTCCCCCCAAAGGAAATCACATAAACAGGGTTCTGAGCTATCATCATGTGGACCCGCCCCGCCGCCTTCGCCCGCGAAACTGACACCAGAACGATATCGGCCTCGATCCCGTGGTCGGCAGTCCATTCCATCACCTTCGAAACGGACTCCAGCGTGATCGCATTCACCACCACCCGGACCTCGGGATTCTTTGCCAGCAGCAGAGAAAGAATATCTGCCATTTTGCCGGAGGTTCCTCCCAGAAATGCATGGGTAGGCGCCTCCAGACCCTCTAAAGCCTCCGGGGCCGCGCCTTCTATGATTCGAATCTGCTCCGCCTGAAACTTTTTCCTGTTTTTCTCCAGCAGCTCCACGGCCTCCCGCTTCTTCTCGACCGCATAGACTGTGCCTTCCGGCATAAAAGCCGCGGCCTCCACCGACACGGAACCGGTCCCCGCTCCGATATCATAGAGGACCGAATCGGGCGAAAGCTCCAGCTTCTCCACCGAAACGGCACGAACCTCGCTCTTCGTCATGGGGACCTCTCCCCGGATAAACCATTCGTCTCTCATCTGCCTCCCTCACACTCTTCGTTCCGTTCCATCAGAATCACAGCCAGGCTTGTAAATTCCATGGCTGCAAGCTGGTCCGGCGTTCCGGTCACAATCCGCTCATCGGCATAGGAGAGCCGCTCTCCCGCAGTGATTCTCACGTCGGTAAGCCCGGCTCTCAAAAGCTGCTCACAGAGTTCCTTTACCGTATGCGCCCCGCCCAGCAGCGTAAATACCGCCGGATTCTGAGCCAGCGCCTGGACCGCGTCGCAGTCCCGCCCGTGCAGGCTGATCAGTTTCACATGCTCCCAGCTTCGTCCCATTTTGGCACATAAGTACGACACGGACGAAATCCCCGGGTAAGTGGTGAATTCATAGGAATCGCAGTACGGTTTTTCCGAAAGCACGGCGGCCATACCGGACGCGCCGCTGTAAAACCCCGTGTCGCCGGAATACAGGACACCGGCTCTTTTATGCTCCGGATGACTCTCAAGCCATTCCAGGATCTCACGGTTCCCATAAATCGGAACCCGCAGGATTTTCGACACCGGTTCTCCCAGCCTCTCCGCCGCGTCCGTCATACGTCTGGCACCAAATAGGACATCACACCGTTTCAGCGCCTCAGCGGCCGCAAGCGTCATCTGGCCCGGGCCTCCCATCCCTGTCCCGATGAGAGAAAGCTTCCGTTTGGCGGATACGGTTCCCGCTTCTTTCAGGAGTATTTTTGCCGCGTCCAATGTAATTCCGTCTCTCTCCTCCAACGGTCTTCCAATCACAACCGCTGTCACGGAAAGCGCTTCCGCCGCGGAGAGCTTTTCTAAAAAGCCTCCCGCTGTCCCCGCTTCCTTTGTCACCAGATAGCGGACTCCCAGCTGCCGCATCATGGCCCGGTTCATTTCTTCGGAAAACGGGCCCTGCATGGCGATGATGCGTTTTCCTCTTATTCCGATGTCTTCGCAGGCGGATATGGCGGCGCAGGAGGGAAGAACCCGCACGTAAAGCCTTTCCTCATATCCCGGAAGCGCTGTATAGGCGGCAAGTTCCTTACTCCCCGTAGTCACGAGGATGTCTCCCTCCCTGTCCTTCAAGTAACAGACGGCTTCCTCTACGGAATGCACGTATACGACTTGAGATGCAAATGCTGCGGCTGGGCCTTTGCCGCTGTCACCTCCAGGATTCTCCGCTGCGGCAGACTCCCGCGTCACCCGCAGATAGGAGACCCCGGCGCGGCCGCAGGCTTCCTTTATATTTCTGGTTGCCTCCGCGGCATACGGATGGGTCGCGTCAAAGACAGCGCGGATGGATGCCCGCTTCATGAAGCCTTCCATCGCCTCCCCGGCCATGCGGCCCGAAAGCACATGGAGATATTCACTTTCCGGTAGCAGATCCGCACCGTAACCGCTGACAACGCTGACGTACGCCTCTATTTCCTGCTGGTGGCAGTATTCGGCAAGAAGACGGCCTTCCGTAGTGCCTCCGAAGATTAAAATCCTACACATTCCGGTACCCTCTCGGCGTTACCATCCTCCCGTTTACCGCCTTTGTCTTCTCATTGCCGATGAACACGGTGGTAAACATGTCGGTAGATGTGTCCCTTAATTCGGAAAGCGTCATAAGCTCCATGGACTCCCCTTCCCGGCCGATATTCTTTGCAATGCCGCAGACCGTTTCCGGCTTCTTGGCGGTGAGCATGATGTCACACGCCCGTCTTAAGTAATCCGACCGCTTCCGGCTGGAGGGATTATAGAGGCATATGGCCAGATCCGCCTTTGCCGCGTGCAAAAGCCTGTCCTCGATCAGCTCCATCGGAGTCAGTAAATCGCTTAAGCTGATCACGGCAAAATCGTGCCCCAGAGGCGCACCCAGCAAGGCACCGCCGCTTAACGCCGCCGTCACTCCGGGAATCACCTCCACGGTCGGGGAATTCGATTCTCCCACCAGCTCCAGGATAAGGCCGCTCATTCCGTACACACCGGCGTCCCCGCTGCAGATCAGCGCCACCGTCATGCCGGCCTCCGCCTTCTCGATTGCCATACGGCACCGTTCTGTCTCCTGCCTCATAGGCGTGGTGATCCACTCTTTTCCGGGAAAATGTTCCCGCATCAAATCCGCATACACCGTATAGCCGACCACCACCTGACTCTCTTCCATGGCGCGAACCGCCTTTATTGTCATCTGTTCGTAGGAACCCGGTCCGATTCCCACCACGTATAATTTCCCTGTCTGCTTCACAGCTTCACCTTCCAATCCCGAACTGCGGCCGCCACCGTGACGCCGCCGCCCGCCTGTTTTCTCATCATCAGTTTTCCTCCGCCTAAGTCCTCTGCAAGGCTTACGGCGGCCCGCTCGCAGACGTTGTCCACGCCTGTGATCTCCTTAACAAAAGAAGACGGGGAGAATTCCCCCTCCGCCTGCAGCAGCCGTTCGGCCGAATACGTTTGAAAGGAGAGACCATGCTCCCTTACATAGGAAAGGAGTCCGGCTTCCTCTTTCTTTATATCGATTGTCGCCACAGCGGCCGCACTCTCCGGCTCGATGTTCCAACGGCTTAATGCCTCCTCCACGGCTGCTTCTATTCTTTCTTTTTCCGTGCCCCTCTTACAGCCGATTCCCAGGATCACAATCCGGGGTACCAGACGGAGCACCTCTCCGCCTTCCGGCAGGAACAGCTTCAGAAAGTCATAGTTCTCCGGATAACGCTTCACCGTAATCCAGACATTTCTTTTACAGCTTTCCTTCTGGGTAAAGCCCTCCGGCACGCTTCCCGCTGCGGGGAAATCGCTGAAAAATCCCACCGGCTCACCGGCCAGGACATCGGCGGACACCGCCTTTGCCGTCTTCATATCCGAGATCCAAAGCCCCTGCTCCTTTGCAAAATTATCCACTGCGAAGCGGCCATGGATATCCGTGGCCGTGGTGATAACGGGGATTCCTCCCGTCAGCTTCGCCGTCTCTTCCGCCAGCCCATTGGCTCCTCCCAAATGGCCGGACAGAAGGGAAATGGAAAAGCGGCCGCTATCATCGATCACCACAACGGCCGGATCCGTCCTCTTGTCCTTTACCCACGGTGCAATGGCCCTGACGGCGATCCCTGCGGCCCCAATGAAAATCAGCCCATCCCGCGTCTCAAACTGGTTCCCGGTCCATTCCTGAAGGCTGGATTTTAAGGGTTCCAGACCATTTGCCTCGTGAAACGGGTTCAAAAACTTCTCCAGCACGTACCCGCGGCATTCATGACCGTCCCGTTTCAGTTCCTTCAACAGCCGGGCGCCAAGCTTCGCCCCCGCTCCTGTAAAACAAATCAGCGAAAGCCTCATCATTTCCCCTCTTTCTGTGCCAGTGCTGCCCCCTCAGAATCACTTCCCTTCCTGTATTCCGTCGTAAATCCTGAATCATACAGTTTCGAAAGGGCATACCCGCTCTGGCTCACCGCGTTTCCCACGATGATCAGGGCTGTTTTCCTGATCTGCTCCCTGGCCGCCCGCTCTGCCAGCGTTCCCACCGTGCAGACGACCTTCTTCTCATCATCCCAGGTAGCCCGATAGACGATGGCCGCCGGAGTGTCCGCCCCGTATCCGCCGCGCATCAGCTCATCCGCCAGCTCTGCCACCATGCCTGAGCTTAAGAACAGGACCATGGTCGCTCCATGCGCCGCAAAAGAAGCGATGGATTCCCGCTCCGGAACCGGAGTCCGCCCTGCCATCCTGGTAATCACCACACTCTGGGATATCTCCGGAAGCGTGTATTCCATATTCAAGGCTGCGGCGGCTCCACAGAAGGAGCTGACTCCCGGGCAGACTTGATAGGAGATCCCCAAACGGTCAAATTCATCCATCTGTTCCCGGATCGCCCCATAGATGCAGGGGTCTCCCGTGTGCAGGCGGACTGTCATCTTACCCTCTGACTCGGTCTCACGGACCGCCTCTACGACCTGATCGAGCGTCATATACGCGCTGTTTAACACGCGGCACCCTTCTTTTCTGTATTCCAGCAGCGCCGGATTTACCAGCGAGCCTGCGTAAATAATTGTATCCGCCTGGGAGATCAGTTCCTTCCCACGGACGGTAATAAGATCCGGTGCTCCCGGACCTGCTCCTACGATATGTACCATCTCTACCTCACAATCAACAGTGAATAATATCCCGGCTCATCCGGTATTTCCTCCAGGGACATAAAAATCCGTTCATCATCCATGCCGCAGTTTTCCACCATAACGGCACTGCCCCCGCATTTGCGGATCTCTTCCTTGACTGCCTTCATCTGTTTTCCCGTCTTCATAAGCACCTTGACGCCTGGAAGCTTAAGCGCTTCCTTCACCTGGTACGTAGCCGGTATCACATGCAGCTCCTCCGCTCCGGACACCAGCGGCATGCCAAGCCTGGCCGCTGCCGCTGAAAATGAGGGAATCCCGCATTCCAGCCTCGTCGCATACCCTTTACTCCACAGGCGCTCCAGCAGATAGCTGCAGGTCGAGTAGATGCTCACATCACCCAGCGTGATGAAACCCACGTCCTCCCCTCTGTCCAGCCGTTCCATCACAGCGCCGGCCGCCAGATCGTGGCTTTCATCCAGCACCTTTTTATCCTTTGTCATCGGCATAGGGAGGTAAAGGCACTCTTTCTCCTCAATCTCCGGCACCGCCTGACGCGCGATCCGGTAAGCCGTGCACTGCTCCTTTTCCCTGTGTGGAATGGCGATCACCGCACATTCCTTTATCCGCTTTGCTGCTTTTATGGTCATTAATTCCGGGTCTCCCGGACCGACGCCGATTCCGTATAGAATTCCAGACATGATTGTCTCTCCTGTTCTTGTTTTCTCTTCTATTCTTTCTGCATTTCGTTAGCTTCTTCCCGAATGCGAAATGCCTCAATCATATTCTCTGCCCCGCAGGTCATACCAAGTATACCGTATCCGTTCGTAAATGTCACCACCTCGGCGCACACGGCTCTCCCGCTCCAGTCTTCTACGTACTGCTTCATCCGTTCCACCGCAGTCATCATCGCCGGTTTCAGAACTCCGGCCTTTTCCAGCCAGATTACCGCCTCCTCCGTCGTATTGGATGCGAGCACCTGGTCTTTCAACCGTTTCCGGGCGCTTATCGCCAGCTCCTCACAGTGTACCCGGGCACAGTCCCACATAATTTCCATACGCCTGTCCCCGTACTTTGAATGCGTATTCCCGACACCGCCGGCCACCTTAATCAGTTTTCCGACGTGGCCGACAAAAAGAAGACCGTCCAGCCCCTCGTCCGCCGCCATTTTCACGGAATCCTGTACGAAATTGCTGCACTGGACCCCCTGGGCCAGGGAGAGATTTAACGTCTCCTTCAAAAAATTCTCCCCGTAATTTCCGGGTGTTAAGATTACTTCCCGCTGCCCTGCCACGGCCTTCATATGGAACTCCAGCTGAATGGTGGCCCTTAAAGCGGCCTCGCTCATCGGCTCTACGATCCCGCTGGTTCCAAGCACAGAGATCCCGCCCTCGATTCCAAGCTTCGGGTTAAAGGTGCTGAGAGCCAGACGCGCGCCTTCCGGAACCCATATTCGGACAAGGAGGCGTCCTTCGCAGCCCGCGCTTCGCGCCACCGCCTCCACTTCTTCAAATATCATCTTTCTGGGTACCGGATTGATGGCATGAAGCCCTACAGAACACGCAAGGCCCGGCTTCGTCACAATCCCGACTCCAGGGCCTCCGGTTAAGAAAATATGATTGTTCCGGTAACACCTCTCCGGGTCGCCGCTGTCTTTTATGTACTCTACCGAAGCATAAATCAAAGCCTGATCCGTCACATCCGGGTCATCTCCCGCGTCTTTTCTGACGGCGCACACCGCCGAACGTTCTGTCCGTTCCGTATCATACAGCAGCATCTCCGCTCTCGTTCCTCCGGGCGTCATCACCTGGACACACTCCACCGTTTCCCGCTGCAGCAGCATGACCGCAGCAGCCTTCGCCGCACAGGCCGCACACGTACCCGTGGTAAAACCACTTCTCAACTTTTTCTCTTCCATCGCTGTTTCCTCTTTCCCGTATATTATAATGGATAGCGCGGGGGGTGGCAAGTTTTTTTAAACAGGGGACCCCTATGGCTTTCCCCCTTAAAAATCAAATTCTTAGCCACATAGCTTGAGGAGAGGGGAGGGGAAACCGTCTGTTTGTCAGCTCCGGTCTCCCTTCCCCTCTCCTTAAGCGCTGTGGTGCAGTTCTTACTTTTCTTCTAAAGCCTCTTGTTTCAATTCGCGTTTGCGTTTCGTAATGAGACCGCCGATGCGGCCGCTTTCTTTCGCGGTGAGGGAACGCCAGCCGCCGTTGATTACTTTGTCACTGAGACCTAACTCCGTGGCAATTTCGAATTTAAGTATTTCCTCTGGTTTTAAATTGTGAGGATCGAATGGTTCGTTCTTTTTTCCTTTTGACATGATTACAGGCTTGCTCCTTTCTCGAATCTAAGGAGAGTATGCCCGTTATGAGACCCCTTAAACATCCGGACCGCAGGGTTTTCTGATTTGCAGGATGGGGCGGTGGCCCCGTGTGTCAGCTTTCGACAGCGTCAATGACACATTTTACTAAAATATACCATAGTTTACTGTTTTTACCCTGTTTTTACCCAAAATTTCCAGCAGGTCTGTCGATAATATGATATAATTTTAAAGGTATGCTATATGAACGAAGGAGAGTGATAACATTGCGTATTGCAGTCATAGATGACTCTTCAGCACAGAGGGAACAGTTATCCGGCTATATTAAGGAATATTATTCAGGAAATCCCATATACAGGCAGGTCGACCTATTCGAAAACGGTGAACAGTTTATGGAATGCTGGAGGCCGGGGGCTTATGATCTGCTTTTTATCGACATTTTTTTAGATGGAATAAATGGACTGGAGATCGCGGAGAAGGTAAGAAACAGCGATGCGGACTGCCTGATGGTCTTTACTACCAACAGCAGTGACTTTGCGGTCAGGGGATTTGAACTGCGGGTTTCTGATTATCTTGTAAAGCCCTTTTCCTATGAGAAATTTAAAAACACATTAAAATACTGCGAACGGTCCATGTGCAGCCACGCGCGGTACATAGAAGTCAAGGAAAGCCGGACCATGATTAAGATCCGGCTCGATGATATTATATTTACAGATTACTTTAATCACTATATTCAGATTCACACCAAAACGAGAACGATCCGTTCCTACATGAAATTTGAGACATTTTCACCCTATCTTCTCTGTTATCCCCAGTTTCTCTGCTGTTACAGAAACTGCATCGTCAACATGGACCGGGTGATCTCTTTAGAAAAGAATGACTTTATCATGGATACCGATGAGCGGGTGCCGATTACGCGGAAGAACCGTCAGGAAATTCACCAGCGCTACGCGGACTATCAGTTTCTGCGGCTGAGCGGAGGCGTATAATGGAGTTCCCTTTTTCCGTCTTATCCGTCGGGCTCGAACTTTTGACGATTATTTTCTGTATTCTGCTGTTCTTCCGGGGCCGTTTACGGGTAAGCGGCGTACGGAGCTTTTTTATTCTGGTTCTTTTATTCTTTGTTACGACCGGTTCTTACTTTCTGCTCCGCCCCCTGTTCGGGGGCGGAGACTCATTTAAGACCTTATATTCCATCTACAGCCTGGCAGTCATCATCCTCTTTCTGTCCTGGCTTTTTCGCGAAAGCATATTCGTCACTATCTTCATGGTGTTTGCGGCGCGCAACTATCTGGATGGAACCAATATGATCTCCGACCTGGTGAGTGTGATCTGGCATTCAGCTTCCTTTTCCGGCAGCCAGACCGCCACCGGTTTTTTGTGCCGTCTGACCGTCTATATTCTCCTCGTACCGGTACTCTACCACTTCTTCAAGGTGTGTATCCATCCGGCCATCGCCAGCACAAAAAGCATGAATATCTGGAACTATTTATGGATTATTCCCGTGTCCTTTTTCTTTCTCTACCGGCTCGGCTTCAATCCCTACTATACCGCCATTGAGACCGGAAATAAAAATTCCATGCTGCTGTTTCCACTGGTCTGGTATCCGGGTATGTTTTTCTGCCAGCTCTGCATCTTCCGGCTGCTGTCGGAGACCTCCCAGAACATCGTTCTGCGGGAAAAGCTTCACACCGCCGAACTGCTGACAGAGATGGAGAAGAAGCAGTACAGCCTTCTGCAGGATAACATTGAGGGGACCCGGAAGGCCCGTCACGATCTCCGCCACCATCTGCTGGCCATGCGGGGATACGCCGAGCGCCGGGACTATGAGGGATGCCTCCGCTACATTGAAGAGTTTTTAAAGCAGGCCGAAAGCTACGCCCTGAAACAGTACTGTGACAATCATGCGGTCAATTCCATCATCAGCTATTATGAAAACACAGCCGTAAGCAGCGGGGTTATCGTCTCCATCGAGATCCAGCTTCCCTCCCTTCTGACAGTTCCCGAGGTGGACTTCTGCACCATATTGGGGAATTTACTGTCCAATGCCGTGGAGGCATGCCTCCGGCAAACGGAGGGGGAACGCTTTATCCGCATGAAACTGGGAATGGCGGGCCGCTCCATGGTCACGCTGTCTGTGGTCAACTCCTACTCCGGGGATATCCGGGAAGAGAACGGAGTTTTCCTCTCCTCCCATCACGCCGGAGAAGGCATCGGTACCATGTCTGTACGCCACATCGCAGACCAGTACCACGGCATCGCCCGGTTCCGGTATGAAGACGGCGTCTTTGAGACTTCCGTCCTGTTGAACCCCGAACCGTCAGGCAATGCGTCAGACAGGAACACTACGACTATTTTCCATCAATGACTGCCGCCCTGCTGCATCTGTATATAAGAGCCTCCAGCGAATAAAATGGTTCATTTTTCATTAGGAAAAGGCTCCGGGCCGCAAAAGCAGCCGGAGCCAGAATGGTAATCGTATCCGCATAATTCCTAAATTCCTATCTGCGGGGAATAATGACCGCCGCGATGAGATAGGCCACAATGCCCGTGCCAGAACAGGCCAGCACCGCCCATAAGAGCCGGATCAGCGTAGCGTCAACGTTAAAATACTCACCGATTCCTCCGCATACGCCGCAAATCATCTTATCTGTATCTGAACGGTATAATCTTCTTGTCTCTCTGTCATCCATCTTTGAATCTCCTCTCTGTTCTCTCTATATGTTTTCCATTATATCAGTGAAATTTAACTTCAATCGCACCTGTGCTGCAGTCCAGTTCCATCTTTTTGGCTGCCCCGTTATTGATCTTTCTTTCCTTGGACAGTCCGGAAAAGCCCTCGCCGTCAACGGTAATGCTGCCTACCTTGCATTTGATCTCGTAGTTAAAGTCTGCCTTCGCTCCCGCCAGGTCAAGTTTAACAGCGCCGACGCTGCATTCCGTGTCCACATCGCCGTCTACCGATCCTTCAAACTGCACGGCTCCCACATCGGAATCAACCTCCAGCTTTCCCGTGTCGGCTCCTGTCACTCTTACTGCGCCGACGGCTGCGTCGATCTCTATCTTGCCGGCCTTTAAGCCTTCCGCCACAATAGCAGGACCATTATCGCTGTTAATCACCTTTTTATTACTCTGTGCCTTGACCTTCAGTTCGACCTCCTCGAAGCGGTAATCTGCCGGAACGTGGATATAAATCACTGTATCCTCATAGTCATAGGAATCCCAGGACTTGGACCCAACCGTTACCTTCAGTTCATCCTCTTCGCTGTAGACATTCCAGCGTGCCATATCTTCCTCACTGGAAACAACGATCTTATCCGCCGGAGCATCATATACTATAACGGCCTTGCCTCTTCGAACCTCCAGATCCAGCTTCCTGGCGTAAATCTCAGAAAATGCACTCTCGTTTAATACCCCATCATCCAGCCTGTCATGGATGCTGCGGCCGATATCATCAAATTCGCGGCCCAGTTCGTCAAAGCTGTCGTCGAAACTATCCGACAGGTCGCGGCTGAGATCGTCCATCCCCGTCCTGATGTCACGGGTAATGCCGTCGGCGATATCACGGCCAAGCCAGCTGTAATGGTAAGCAGACACATCTGACAGTCTGCCGCCCATAGCGGCCGCCACAGTGGTAATCCCACCTCCGATCAGAATGCAGACGCCGCCTGCAATCAGGCATACCTTCGTAAAATTCTTCATGAGCGACTCCTCCTTCCATAGAGTAAACCACTGATTCCATTCACAATCGAACGGAACAGAAACGGCAGAAACTTACCGTAAAACACACCGCATAAAGCCAGACTTGCAAAAGCAAATCCCAGTGTCAGTACGGAAATGCCGATAACCAGTATCCCGCTTAAGGGATGTATCACCATCGACACGATGCCCACTATGAGCAGTGCAATCCCACAGATAAACAGCACTCCGGTAAGGACGCCCACGAGCACTACAGCCGCTACCAGCAGTCCGAAGAGGCCGCCGAACATCCCGACCAGACCGCCGCCGATTCCAAACAGGACCGGAGATGCCACAATAATTAAGATAATCCACAGGATGATCTTTACTGTCCGGTTGGTTCTCGGCTGATTCTCTCTCTTTTCCTCATGTTCCTCTGTCTTCTGTCCTTCCACGGCGTCCGGCAGGTCATACCGCTTGGCCACCTGGTAATTCGGGTCGCGGAACCGTTCATCCTGATACCCTTTCTCCGTGAACTCCCCGCCGTCTTCCAAATGCCCGGACAGATCGGAGCGGATAATCGCCGCGATGCGCTCCGGGCTTCCAAATTCCCTGATAGCCGCTTCCTCATTCTCATCTCCGGCTTCCTCCAGATAATCTCTGTAGTAGCCGATGGCTTCCGCCTTATCTTCATCCGGAATATCGGAAAGCAGATATTCCAGCTCCTTCATAAACTCTTCCCTGTTCATATTAATGCCTCCTCAAAGATTTGAGATATCTTCCGGGAGTAGCCTGCCCACTCACCTTTGTACAAATTTAACTGTACTCTGCCCTTTTCCGTAATCTTATAATATCTGCGGTTTCTGCCGTCGATAGCCATATCGTAGACTTCCAGACACTCTTCCTTCTGAAGCCTGCGAAGCACCGGGTAAAGGGTCGATTCTGAAATGTCGATGACACTCCTCACATCCTGTGTGATTTTATATCCGTAAGTCCCTTCCTGTTCCTTTGACACAACCGCCAGTACGATCGCATCAAGGAGGGCTGCACCTGTGTTAAAAACCATATTCCCACTCCTATCTTCTCATTCAGTCAGATCCGAACGGCCTTTAACGGCTTCCGTCATCTGAGGGTGCCCGCGGTATAATCACTGCCGCGATGAAATAAACGACCAAACTGCCGCCGATGAGGGAAAATCCCGCAAACGAATGGAACATATGACGCCATGGCTGGAAGAACATCAGAATTACCCATATAAGCCTTATAATAACCGGGTCCACATTAAAATACTCTCCGATGCCGCCGCACACGCCGCAAAGCACCTTATTCTTTACTGAACGGTATAAACGTTTCGTCTCCATACTCACTCGACCTTTCTCTTATTGTTTAGTATAATATTATTTTGTGTTCTATATTATATCTTGTATAGCATGGTTATATTATATATCGTATAATATTGTTTGTCAACTTAATTACAGAACAAATTATTCTAAATTATTTTTAGGTTATCTAAAATTTTTTGTTGTATTATCGCAGTTTATCTGCTACAATAGTTTACACAGGTATCAATTTGCACAAATATCATGAAAATTGGGAGGGTTATTATGGAAAAAATGATACTGTCTGTACCCGTTATCGGCCTGATCGGCCTTTTGTTTGCTATCTTTCTGCGTCTTCACGTGATTAAGCAGGACCCGGGAAATGACCGGATGCGCGAGATTGCGGACGCGATTGCGGAAGGCGCAAGGGCATTCATGACCTCGGAATACCGTGTCCTCATCATCTTTGTCGCTGTCCTCTTCGTCGTGATTGGTTTTGGTACGAGAAGCTGGACTACGGCCGTCTGCTTCCTGGTGGGCAGCGCCTTCTCCACCATTGCCGGTTATCTGGGCATGAGCGCGGCGATCCGCGCCAACTGCCGTACCGCCAACGCCGCAAGGACCTCCGGTATGAGCCAGGCCTTATCCGTGGCATTTTCCGGCGGTAGTGTCATGGGTATGGCCGTCGTCGGACTGGGACTTCTCGGTGTCGGAACGCTTTTCCTTATTACAAAGGATGTGGAAGTGCTTGCAGGCTTCAGCCTCGGCGCCTCCTCCATCGCCTTATTCGCCCGTGTGGGCGGCGGAATCTACACCAAGGCGGCCGATGTAGGCGCCGATTTAGTCGGCAAGGTGGAAGCCGGAATTCCTGAGGATGATCCCCGGAACCCGGCCGTCATCGCAGACAACGTAGGCGATAACGTGGGTGACGTGGCCGGTATGGGGGCTGACCTGTTCGAATCATATGTAGGGTCCCTGATCTCAGCGCTGACGCTGGGTGTCGTATTCTACCAGGAAGCGGGCGTCATCTTCCCGCTGCTGCTCTCCGCCTGCGGTGTCGTGGCGTCCATCATCGGAGCCCTGATCGTGAGAGCCGGCAACAATTCCAATCCGCACCGTGCGTTAAAGAGCGGAGAGTACAGCGCCACAGCCCTGGTCGTGGCCGCCTCCTTCCTCTTAAGCTACGTATATTTCGGCAGCTTCAACGCCGCCTTTGCCATCATCGCCGGACTCCTTGTGGGCGTTATGATCGGATTTGTCACGGAGATCTACACCTCCGGCGACTATCGTTTTGTGAAAAAGATTGCCAAACAGTCAGAGACCGGGTCCGCTACCACCGTGATCAGCGGAATTGCCGTCGGTATGCAGTCCACCGCGATTCCGATTCTGCTGGTCTGCATCGGCATTCTCGTCTCCTTCCGCCTGATGGGCCTCTACGGAATCGCCCTGGCCGCGGTCGGCATGCTTTCCACCACCGGCATTACCGTCGCCATCGACGCATACGGTCCTATCGCAGATAACGCCGGCGGCATCGCGGAGATGGCCGGTCTCGATGATTCGGTCCGCGAAATCACCGACAAGCTGGACTCTGTCGGCAACACCACGGCGGCGATCGGAAAGGGCTTTGCCATCGGCTCCGCCGCCTTAACCGCCCTGGCCTTATTCGTTTCCTATGCGGAAGCGGTAAATTTAAAAACAATTGATATTTTAGACGCTCATGTGATCGTCGGACTGTTCATCGGCGGAATGCTCACCTTCCTCTTCTCTTCCATGACCATGGAATCCGTGTCGAAGGCGGCTCACCAGATGATCGAGGAAGTGCGCCGGCAGTTCCATGAGAAGCCGGGCATCCTGGAAGGGACCGACCGGCCGGACTACGCCTCCTGCGTATCCATCTCCACCACTGCCGCGCTCCGCGAAATGTTTCTTCCCGGCCTCATGGCCGTGCTCGTCCCTCTGGCCGTCGGACTGATTCTCGGGCCGGAAGCCCTGGGCGGACTTCTGACCGGAGCCCTGGTGACCGGTGTTCTCACCGCCATATTCATGTCCAACGCTGGCGGCGCCTGGGATAACGCGAAGAAATACATCGAGACAGGCAACCACGGCGGAAAAGGCAGCTCCGCGCACAAGGCGGCTGTCGTCGGCGACACGGTAGGCGATCCGTTCAAGGATACGTCGGGACCATCTATCAATATCCTGATCAAGCTTATGACCATTGTATCCCTGGTATTCGCTCCGCTGTTCTTACAGTTTGGAGGTCTTCTATAATAAAGTGTCCGGCCCGCCGGACTCTCGCGCCGGAGCGCGGTCGCTTCAGCGGCCATATTTCCTTAGCGCGAAGTGCGCATACCCGATAAAGCGGGGCACGCTGTCTCCCGGAGGGTTTTTGTTTCATAGGACGAACTTTCCTGTGAAAAAAAACGGGAGGAAAAGCATGAAATGCTTTTCCTCCCGTTTTTCGTTTTCTTTCCGGCGCCGCGCTGTCAAACTGCGAATCCCGCCAGCACTCTCTTAAAGTAATCCATGAACCCGGCTTCCTTCACCGCTCCAGCCGTGAGTACCGGGACTTCTCCCAGCTTCTTTCCCGCCAGACTGTATTTGATCACGCCCACGTTCTGTCCTTCCTCCACCGGCGCCGCTATGGATTCCGGCAGTACCAGTTCCTTCTCTATGGCAGCCAGGTCTTCCCCGTTTAAGCTCAGATAGGAGAAGGTGCCGCCGTATTTTAAGGGAACGCTGTCTACGACGCCGTTATCCACCACCAGCTCCGGAAGAGGAAGCATCTCCTTATCCTCGTACAGGCGGCAGTTGGCGTAGCCGTAATTCAGCAGCGTCTGGGCGTCTGCAAACCTGGCCTTGTAATCAGGAGCCGCCATAATGGAAGCGATCAGGCGGACACCGTCTTTTTCTGCGGTCGCCGACAGACAGTATTTTGCCAGAGACGTAGAACCCGTCTTCAAACCGGTTACATTGAAGTTGGTCGCCATTTTTAACAGCTTATTCGTGTTGGAGAGACCAAACTCCTTCGTTCCCTGTTTCGTCACGTGGGTGATGTTCTCCATCCAGATGGTGGAGTAATTATGGATCTGGGGATACTTGTTGATCAGTTCTCTCGACATGAGGGCGATATCTCTGGCCGTCGTCACATGGGTAGGCGAATCAGTCAGGCCGCAGCAGTCCTCAAAATGGGTGTTGGTCATGCCAAGTCCGGCCGCCCTCTCGTTCATCATTTTCACAAATTCTTCCTCTGTACCAGCTATGTATTCCGCCATGGCCACGGAAGCGTCGTTTCCTGAGGCCACCACGATGCATTTGATCATGGTCTCCACCGTCTGGGTCTCCCCCTCTTCCAGGAAAACCTGGGAGCCGCCCATGGACTTGGCATGTGCGCTGGTTACCACCTCGTCGGTCATTTTTATTTTCCCGGAATCCAGGGCATCAAAAATCAGGATCAGAGTCATGATTTTCGTAATACTGGCGGGACTCCTTTTCGTATCCGCATCTTTTTCGTATATCACCTGTCCGGTAGAAGCTTCCATCAACAGAGCGCTTGGCGCCTGTATGGATGGACCTCCCTCGGCGTTTACAGTCTTCGCCTCTTCCGACCGGATTACCATGTCCGACGCCACGGCAATGTCCGGCTCCTGCCCCCACGCGGCATGAGACGGACAGAGGAAAAGCAGCATGCTTAAAACAAGAGCTAACAATCGTTTCATAATTTCCCCTGATAAAATCCTTTGTTTCATTGTATGGGTGGGATTTCCATTCCTATGCCACTTTTTGCCAAAAATTTTTCCTTAATTTTCCCTTGATACGATTTCATCCTGCCTGAAAGTATGGTATACTGATTCAGGAGTTTGTACTGTGTCCGGTATCCGGGCCGGTTTCGGGTACAGCAGTGTGTCATTTTCTGTGAAACATCTGTCTGATCCGGCCGCCCAGAGCTCCTTCAATACACTGGAAAAAGAGGTTATCGCATGAATATGGAAGAATACCGTGAACGGCGTCAGCAGGAAAAGCGCCGCCGCACGTTACATAATATCATTGTCATTATGATAGGAATTTTACTGGTTGCCGCCTTAGTCACGGGCGGCATTATACTGGGCCGGCACCGCAAGGGGCTTGGAGCGATCAAGGCATCCGCCAACCAGACCGCAGCGGAGACGTCCCCTCCGGAGGTTATCACTACGGCGCCGGAGACAGAGGACACCGGCCTGATTGATCTCCTTACACAGGCGGAAAGCCTGGCCGTGCAGTACGATTATGAAGGTGCCATCAACCTGATCATCTCCGACAGCCGCTACGCCTCCACGAAGGAAGCCGCAGACGCAGTCGCCGCTTACACAGATCAGATGAGCCGGCTGGTCCGCGTCAATCCCCAGGAAGTCACCCATGTGTTCTTCCACTCCCTGATCGTCGATACCTCCAAGGCCTTCGACGGAGACAACCGGGAGGGCGGATACAACCAGATGATGACGACGAAAGACGAGTTTATCAAGATGATGCAGTCCATGTACGATAAAGGCTACGTCCTCGTAAAGATCCACGATCTCGCCTATGAAACGACAGACGAAAACGGCAATCCGAATTTCGTCTACGGCGACATCATGCTTCCCGAAGGAAAAAAGGCCTTCGTCATGTCACAGGATGATGTATGCTACTATGAATATATGAAGGGAGACGGCTTCGCCACCCGCATGGTGATTGGGGAAGACGGCTATCCCACTACAGAGATGGAACAGGATGACGGAAGCGTCGTCACCGGAGATTTCGATCTCGTTCCCATACTGGAAACCTTCATTAAAGAACACCCGGGATTTTCTTATAAGGGCGCAAGAGCCATTATCGCATTTACGGGCTACAATGGAATTCTTGGATACCGGACAGATGAATCTTATAAGGACACCAATCCCAATTACGAGGAGGACTTAAAACAGGCGGCCGCAGTCGCACAGTGCCTGAGAGACCACGGCTGGGAACTGGCTTCCCACAGCTGGGGCCACCGCAACCTGGGCACGATCTCCATGGAACACTTCAGGCTGGACGCGGATAAGTGGGAAAAGAACGTGGAATCCCTGATCGGTCCTACCGATATCATTCTCTACCCCTTTGGCAGCGATATCGGGACCTGGAAGCCTTATACGGATGATAATGAACGCTTTACCTATTTAAAATCACTGGGATTCCGATATTTCTGCAACGTGGATGCCAGCACGCCTTACTGGATGCAGCTGGGATCGGATCATTTCCGCCAGGGCAGACGGAATCTGGATGGTTACCGCATGTATTACTATCCGGACAGCTTAAGCGACTTGTTCAACGTCCCGGACGTATTCGATCCGGCCAGACCGACACCGGTACCACAGATGTAGCTTTATCATTCATTACAAAACACTGCAAACTCAAAAGAGCCTTGAAGCGGGACCATGACAGTTCCGCCTCAAGGCTCTTTTTTATAATACAGGATAACTCATCATGTGAAACAAGAAAGTATGGGGGGCCGCACACTCCACGCGAAGGAAATATGGCCGCTGAGGCGGACTGCCTGATCTTTGCTTCGTTAAAACTGTACTACGTCCCGGATTGGCTCCGCCGCCTGGACGGACTCCGCATAGAGCACAGGGCCTTCGCCCTCATAGTCCTTCCAGAATTCGTAAGCGATCCTGGCCCGGACCTTTACCCACTGCTTCGTCTGTAAGTCCTTCGCTTCTCTGGCCTTCGTGACAAATCCCAGGAACGTCATGTCGGCTTCACAGCAGGTCATGGCCATACGTCCCGGGACAAAGTAATTTTTCGGGAATTCCGGGCTCTTTAATACCATGGCCGTAAATTCCACAATCTTCCCCTCGTAGCGGTCCCGCCTGTCCATACAGTCAATATACCAGATGCCGTAGGCCTCCGGCGAAATTGCAATCACGTCCGCACTCATATCGTAAGGCAGATCCTCGTCCGCGATCTCGTCGATCTCCCCCTCTGAATCCTCAAAGACAATCTCGCCTCTCTGGCACATGGATTTAAGGGTCCTGCGGTAGCCTGATAAATCTTCGATCCCGTCACACCGGTTACAAATAACCAGTTCAGAATTCTTAATCATGGCATACAGCAGAGGCTTCATATTAGCCACATATAAGTCAAAGGTGGACATGTCAATAATGGTAATCTGCTGATATACACGCCAGTCGTCCGGCAGCTGTAAGTCATCCTGATTCCACATGCCGTTCCACTCAATTAAGACGCGCTCCGGGTTATAGAGAAGCTCCAGCTCCAGAAGGCGCTCCGGCGTGAGTTCGTCCATGCTCTCGATGAATATACCCGCCGTTTTGGTGCGTTTCAACAGTTCTGTATCGTACTCCGTATCACCGTCTTCGCAGACGATCAGCAGGGTCTTTCCATCGGTCTGAAAATAATCCTGCTGCATGGTAAACTGGAGAAACTGGGTCTTACCGGCTTCTAAAAATCCATTGATCAGAAACACCGGCATAAAATCGTCATCTAATGTATCCGTGTACTCCATCTTCTCACCTGCCAAACGCTTTCTTTAATTCGTCTTCTTTCAGCTTTGCGCCGATCACGCATACCTTGCCGGTATATTCCGGTGATCCGTCACGGATCTCATACTGCTCCGGTACAAGGTCGAAATAGAGCCAGCTTCCCTCTTTCTCTCCAGGAACCATGCCCTTGGCGCGAAGTACCTCGCCGTACTGGTCACCGTATGCCAGTTCGTCCAGAATCCGGTCTAAGTCTTCCCTCTTCATGGCCGCAACATTCTCAAGACCCCAGCTGGTGAATACCTCGTCCGCATGGTGGTGGTCGTGATCGTGACCGCAGCTGCAGGTCTCGCCGTCATGATGGTGGTGATGCTCGTGATCATGGCCGCAGCCGCACTCCTCTGCTTCGTGATCGTGGTCGTGATGATGGTGGTGCTCATGGTCATGGCCGCAGCCACACTCTTCTGCTTCATGATCGTGGTCGTGATGGTGGTGGTGCTCATGGTCATGGCCGCAGCCACACTCTTCTGCTTCATGATCGTGGTCGTGATGGTGGTGGTGCTCGTGGTCATGGCCGCAGCCGCACTCCTCTGCTTCATGATCGTGGTCGTGATGATGCTCATGGTCATGACCACAGCCGCACGCTTCCTCATCATGCCCGCAGCCGCACGCCCCGCCGTCATGGTCGTGATGGTGATGACGGTGCTCCTCAACTTCCTTCATTAAGTCTTCCGCCATCGTATCCGGCTTCTCGATGATTTCCAGAAGCTGGGCGCCGCTTAACTGGCCGCATGGCGTTGTAACGATCACGGCCTTCGGATTCTTCTCACGGATCAGTTCCACCGCCTGGTTTACCTTGTCCATGGCAGTAATGTCGGTACGGCTTAAAACAACCGTTCCCGCGTTCTCGATCTGATTATTAAAGAACTCACCGAAATTCTTCATATACATCCGGCATTTCGCCACATCCACGATGGTAACCGCGCTGTTCAAGGTAACCTCGATCTCCGCCGCCACGTCTCTGACCGCCTTCATGACGTCAGAAAGCTTACCCACGCCTGACGGCTCGATGATCACACGGTCCGGCTTGTACTTGGTCAGCACTTCCGCCAGGGACTTTCCAAAATCACCGACCAGGGAGCAGCAGATGCAGCCGCTGTTCATCTCACGGATCTCGATTCCGGAATCCTTTAAGAATCCGCCGTCGATGCCGATCTCCCCGAACTCATTTTCAATTAAAACCACCTGCTCACCGGAGATGGCCTCCTCCAGCAGTTTTTTAATAAAAGTCGTCTTACCGGCTCCAAGGAAGCCGGATATAATATCAATCTTTGTCATATCGTTTAAGGACCTCTTTTCTTTCCAGGTTTTTCATTCACTACAACTACCTATTTTGTCACAAACCGCCTGTAAAGTCAAGCCGGAGACCCTTATTGTACTTTATCATTTTTTCTCAATCATGGTGTTTTTCAGTTCTTCTACGCATTCAATGAAACCGTTATCCTTGTAAAACACCATATTTTGATCCCCGCGGTCCATATAAATCAGTCCTTCTTCTATATTAAATATGGGATCGTATCCGTGAAAATATTTCTCCGGAAAGGAAAACCAGACAAATGAACGGTCCTGCTTCCCTTCTCTCACCAGCTTTTTTAGCTCCTCCTGTCTCTCGGCCGGCTGCCTCTCCAGAGAAAATGCCAGCATCTGAAGCCGCGCCAGAGTCTCGTCTCCTGACGCCAGATTCACATTCCCATTCTCGTCACGTAAAGCGATCCAGGCGGAAGCCGCCGGTTCCTCATAGCCCCGCTGTACGATCAGGCGGCAGTGTAATACGAAGCCGGCCAGCGCGCAGTCGGCAATCAGGAATCCGGCCAGCCCCGCCGCCGCTATATACTTCTTTTTCTGGTGCTCAAGCGCAAGCACTGCCATCGTGATCACTGCCATGCCTAAAGCGCAGAACAGCACCGTTCCGTATCCCTCCGGCAGGTTCATGGTACTCATCTTATCCGGCATGAACTTCTGCATAAAATTGAGGATCTTCCAGTGAAAAAAGCGGACCGCCACCACATAGACCATCAGGGCCGTAAACAGGAATGCAAGGATCCAGTCTTTTTTCGTTTTAATTCTCCATTCCGCCAGTTTCTTCATCTGTCAGCGTCTCCTCCCCATCGTATTCATCATATAAGGACTCCAAACAGTCCTCCTGGTACTGAACCATGTATCTGGAGAACTCCTCCGGCACCCGGTATACCGTACCGTGCTCCGTCACCAGATAATGCTCCTTCGGATTTACCTCGCAGATCATGGAATCCTGCCGGTATTTTCCCAGAAATATCTGAAGCTGCAGTTCATCCTCGGGCACCCGCACATCAGGGCTTAAGCGTTCCAGGGGATTCCCGTCCCGGTAAAGTGCATCCCGAAGAATGCGGAAAATGGTGTCGATCCCTCCCGGCTCGTCCTCTTCATAGTAGCCGTTTCCCCGGCTTTCGGTAGCCAGAAAGAATCCGGTTACGTCCTCCATGCGGTCATCCTTTGCCGCCATTACGGTGTCCGCCTTTAACAGCGCCCCCGTCCAAAGAAGGACTACAGCCGCCCAGACGGCTGCAAACTTCAGATAGCGCCGCAGCGTAAAGATCTTCGAATCTCCGGTAAAATAGGCGAGGCTGCCATAGACAGCGCCCCCGATCATGACCGGCGTAATCCGCTCCGCCAGAAACGTAAGAAGGCCCCTTCCCGGGAAGAATTCGTTAAATTCCGTAAACATGCCGTTCCCGCCGTAATAGCCGTAGGGCTGCGCGTGAAACAGATTATGCAGCATCTCACTGACCTTGTACGGGATGGCCAGAATCACCTTTGTCACAAGAAAAGAATCCGTAAAATAAGCGATGGAAAACCAGCCCAGCACGAAACCAACCAGAGTGAACACCAGGATCCTTCTGGTTCCTTTTTCAAAATGGACCACCCGCTCCTTAAGCCCCTCATCCGTACCGCCATATCCGGCCTCCGGTATGTCCAGCTCCTTCTCTTTCTCCAGATACCCTTCGACCAGCGCGCGGCATTCCCCGCATTCCTCCAGGTGCTTTTCCACTTCCGGGTCCTCGGTATTGCCCCGCAGATACTCCAGTACCCGATCTCTGTAATCACATGCCACAGCTGTCACCTCCTCTCTGTTCATACCGGCTCCGGTACTTAAGCCTGGCCCTGTGAAGCCTGACCTTTACCACGGTTTCCGACAGCCCTGTCACTCTGGCAATATCCGCATACGCCATCTTTTCATAATCGCGAAGCAGGATGATCGTCCTGTCGTCGGCATTTAAAGAAGAAAGCACCTCCCGGATCAATTTTGCCTTCTCTTCCTCCAAAAGCTTCTCCTCCGGTCCGCTCTCATACCCGGCCTCGAGCCGTTCCATGTCGGCCTCCTCCAGAAGAACCGGCTGTTTCTTTCTGGCAAATGAAAGAAAGGTGTTCCGCGCAATCGTCAGGCACCACGTCTTTTCACTGCATTCCTCCTTAAAGCCCTTAAGCCCCAGATAGACCTTCAAAAAGGTCTCCTGCGCCAAATCCTCCGCCGTATCTTTATCCTTCGTCATATAGGAAAGGTAACCGTATACCGCGTTTTTCTGCCTCTGGTAAACTTCTTCAAATCTCACTCCCACGGACGTCTCTCCTTTGTTTTTTCTTCACTCGAAACCGCCTTCACCTATATAGACTCCGGTTTTCCCAAAAAGTTACATCCAAAGATAAAGAAAAGCAGAAACCTACTGGCTCTGCTCGCTCATAAATCTTTTAATTCCCAAAAACACTTCCTCACTGATAATATGTTCCATGCGGCAGGCATCTTCCTCTGCCGCCTTCAGGATTCCGATGGCACGGCTCACGCTCGGTTTGCTGAAATTCAGTTCGTGAGCGATATCGATGGAACGCACCGTCCCATTTTTCTCCCTCAGACGCAGGATCGTCTCCAGATAATTTTCTCCGGACTCATACATGGCAGTTCCTCCCCGTTCCATCCCGTGTGTATCGTTTCTATCATATACGATTTATTCTCATAAGTCCACCCCGGCCCATATTTCAAAATACAAAGGAACCGGCCGCGGCGCCCTGCAGCTGTCTGCACGGGTACCACGGCCGGTTCCTGTTATTCTCATTGAGCACCGTCAGCTCTTCTCCTGCCCGGGTTTTTGATCCCTTCAGGCGCTGGCGCTGTCTCCGTCTATCCGGTAAAGGTTCTTTCTCTGGATCAGTCCGATCTCCTCCAGGGTCTTCACCATCCGGTAAACAGTGGCCATTCCGATCGTGGGGTCCTTTTCCAGTGCCTGATAATACATTTCCTTACAGCAGCAGCATTCGTCCTGCAGAATCACGTCGATCAGAATCTGTCTCTGGTTTGTGATTCTGCATCCGTTTCTCTTTAATTCCCGAATCACATAGGCGCGTTTCTCTTCGAGGATATCAGCCTGATTCATTTTATCAACCTCCCCGTTATGAGCGCGGCTTATGGCCTGGAGCACAGCCATGGCAGCAACTGCATTGTCCTCCGCAGCCGCTCTTGCTTCCGCAGCTGCAGGTTCCCCGGTTCTTATACACGGAACGGATCGCAAGTCCCGTCAATACGAGTAATATCAGTGATATCATAATTGTCGCCGCATTGGCAGCTATCCAAGTTACCATAAGTATCCCTCTTTTCTATTCAGTCTCTTAAATTGTTACGATTAAGCTGTTCATCTGCTTAAATTCTGGCCGCTACGGCTCCTGTCTTCTTGTCAGCCTTCGGAGCCGGACGGAACAGCAGATACAGAGTTACAGCAAGAACAATAACAGCAGCGGCTGTCCCAATACCGAAGCCACCGCCCATGGCGAATGATCCCAGCTGATAGATCATTAAGCATACCGCATAAGCAAATACATTCTGGAAGATAACTGCAAACGCGGTCCAGCGCTTATTTCCCATCTCCTTCGCCATGGTGCTGATTGCAGCCAGACACGGAGAATCCAGTAAGTTAAAGGTTAAGAAGGTAAATCCTGCAAGGGCGCTTCCATGGAAGAAATCAGTCATAACGTACTGCCACAGAGCAGCATCAGTCTCCGTCGCTTCCGCCATATTGGCAAGAACACCCATGGTGCTGACGATACCTTCCTTTGCCACGAATCCGGAAAGGGAGGATGCAACCGCCTGCCAGCTGCCGAAGCCCAGAGGAGCAAAGATCGGAGCGAGGAAGGTGCCGATGATCGCGAGGAAGGAAGCTTCCATATCCTCAACCATGCCAAAGGCGCCATTTTCCACGCCGAACGTAGCCAGGAACCACATCACCATACAGCATAGGAACAGGATTGTTCCCGCTTTCTTTAAGAAGCTCCATACACGCTCCCATACGTGAAGCAGCACGGTCTTCACTGACGGAACGTGATACTGCGGAAGTTCGATTACGAACGGCGACGGATCACCTGCAAACATTTTCGTTTTCTTTAAAATAATACAGGATATGATAACCGATGCAATTCCGATGAAATACATGCTGGGTGCCATCCACCAGGCCCCACCCATGATCGCACCTGCTACCAGTGCGATAACCGGAAGCTTTGCACCGCAGGGAACGAAGGTCGATGTCATAATGGTCATACGACGGTTTTTATCATCTTCAATGGTTTTAGTGGCCATGATGGCCGGAACGCCGCATCCGGAAGAGATAAGCAGCGGGATAAAGCTCTTTCCCGATAATCCGAATCTGCGGAAAATACGGTCCATGATAAATGCAACTCTCGCCATGTATCCGCAGTCTTCCAGGACAGATAAGAACAGGAAGAGAATCGCCATCTGAGGAGCGAATCCGATTGGAGCCGCCAGACCTCCAATGATACCATCCACAACTAGGGAAACGAGCCATTCGGAAGCGCCTGCGGTTTCCATTAAGCCCTGAACAGCCGGCTGGATCCATGCGCCAAACAGCGTGTCATTGGTAAAGTCTGTAACAATGGTTCCCAGTGATGTGACGGAAACGTAATAAACCACAAACATCACAGCCACGAAGATCGGAAGTGCCAGGATTCTGTTCGTTACAATCCTGTCAATCTTGTCCGAAACGGTCATTCCCTTACGGTTCTTCTTTAAACAGCCCGTAATGATTTTCGATATGTATTCGTATCTCTCGTTGGTGATGATACTCTCCGCATCGTCATCCATCTGCTTCTCGGCTTCCTTCACGATTTCCACGATGCGCTTCGAGGAATCGGCAGAAAGCGGGGTCGTACCCAGGACCTTCTCATCCTGCTCGAACAGCTTGATGCTGTACCAGCGCGCCAGATGGTCCGGAACGGAATTGGGAAGGAGGTCTGCGATATCAGCCAGCCAGCCTTCCACCTCTCTGGAAAACTCATGCTTCGGCACCTGAATGGTCCTGGCATTTGCCAGACGAACCGCACGGTCCACCACTTCAGTCAGTCCCTCACCCTTTAAGGCGGAGGTAGCAACCACTTCACAGCCAAACGCTGCCGCCAGCTTCTTCTCGTCGATCTTATCGCCGCTCTTCACCGCCAGATCCATCATGTTCAGGGCGATGATAACCGGAATACCCAGTTCCAGCAGCTGTGTCGTCAAATATAAGTTACGTTCCAGATTCGTGGCGTCCACCAGGTTAATAATCGCATCCGGTCTCTCATTGATTAAATAGTCACGGCTTACGACCTCTTCCAGTGTATACGGTGACAGGGAATAAATTCCCGGAAGGTCGGTGATAATGATGTCTTTCTTTCCCTTCAGTTTCCCTTCCTTCTTCTCAACCGTAACTCCAGGCCAGTTTCCAACATACTGGTTGGAGCCTGTTAAGTTATTAAACATGGTGGTTTTTCCGCAGTTCGGATTACCTGCCAGTGCAATACGGATTGCCATACTCTTGTTCCTCCTTTAGTTAGCCATCTCTAACTCTCATTCTTAAAATATAGGGCTTCCGCCCTTCCCTGATCTTTTACTCCACCACAATCAGTTCCGCATCCTGTTTTCTCAAAGAAAGTTCATACCCTCGCACCGTTACTTCCACCGGGTCCCCGAGCGGCGCCACCTTCCTGACAAATACAGAACAGCCTTTTGTGATCCCCATATCCATAATCCGGCGTTTGACTGCGCCCTCTCCGTTTAACTTCTTCACGGTTACGGTCGTGCCGCATGGAATTTCCTTCAAGGTCTGCATCCTCTTTTCCTCCTACTAAACCATAATTTTTTTTGCCATATCCTGATTCACTGCGATTCTGGAATCCTTGACATTGACTATCATATTTCCGCTGATCGTCGATACCACGGTGACCACTGCGCCCGTTACAAAACCAAGATTCTCAAGAAAACGTTTCGTCTCTTCGTTCCCGCCGATTTTACGTATTACCTGTGCTTCGCCGGTTCTTACCATGGTTAAAGGCATCATATTCACCACCTCTGCTTAATTTTGAAAATTATTCTCAATTTCATTTTCTTTACAGTAGTTAGTATATGCTAATCCAAATAAAAAATCAAGTACTTTATTGAAAATAATTCTCAATAAGGAAAATAAATCCAACTAAGCGGGAAATTTTAAAGGAAAGAGGAACAGGTTTTTAAATAAACAGCAGGGGAAAACCGCGTTTTCTAAACATGGTTTTCCCCTGCTGCTCTCCCTGTCATTTATCTTCGTAAGCGTGGTAAATCCGTTTTACCACATCGTAGGCCAGCTTACGCCGCCTGTATTCATCCACAATTCCCTTATTATTCATGGTGCGGGGGCGGCGATATCATTTACTCGAACTTTGAGCACATCATTTCATCTTTTCCAGGATATTATCAATATCCACCTTTTTTCCAATTACCATCAGATGCTCCTGCGCCTGAATGACATAGTCGGCCGGGGGCATGAGCTGAGCTTTTCCTTCGCGTTTGATGCCCAGGACGCTGATGTGGTAACGGTTACGGATATCGGCCTCACGGATGGTCTTGTGGATCCATTCCGGAAGAGGCGGAATCTCGTAGATGGAGTATTCCTGTGTCAGTTCAATGTAGTCAAATACGTGGTTGGCGCTGTAGCGGACTGCCATCTTTTCTGCAATGTCACGGTCCGGATAGATGACCTCATCCGCGCCGTTTCTGAGAAGAAACTTGGCGTGAATGTCGCGGTTTGCCTTGCTGATGACACGGCGACCGCCCAGCTCCTTTACAAGGCTGGTGATCTCCAGACTGCTCTGGAAATTCGTTCCGATACAGACGAAACAGATGTCGAAGTTGGCGATTCCCAGGCTTCGTAAGACCGCCTCGTTGGTACAGTCTCCGATCTTGGCGCTGGTCACGATGGGAAGCAGGTCCTCTAACACCTCTTCCTTCTGGTCCACCACCATGACGTCATTTCCCAGCATGGCGAGATTCTCGCAGAGATGGTGGCCAAACCGTCCCATTCCTATGATTAAAATTGATTTCATATGATATTCTCCTTTGCTTCGCAGCATATTATTTTAACATTCATAAGCAGGTTCCCCCACCTCTAAGGTGGTGGGTTATAGCAAGCTTTATTCTGTGGTGGTGCAATCCACTTCTGAATGTTGAAGCCTCCGGCGGATGTGCAGAGCGCCCCAGTGTATGATGTCATGCGGGGCATGGCAGGCGCTCGCACCCATTCGCCGAGGCGAATTGAATACATGATCTCTTCACTTCCAGGCACCGGCTACGGGCTTACCCGATGTTGATCGCCTCCGCAGGCTGCTGTACATGGGGCTTTCTCTTAGACTGGACAAAGGCCAGCGCAAAGGAAAGGCTTCCGATTCTGCCGCAGTACATCAGAAGAATGATGATGCAGCGCGATACCGGATGCAGCGCTCTCGTGATTCCCGTAGTCATTCCGACGGTACCGATAGCGGAAAACGTCTCAAACAGGATATCTGAAAATCCCAGAGGCTGTATCGCCATGATGGCCAGTGACGCCGTGACTGCCAGTAAAAGGTTGATCGTCAGAATCGTTCCGGCACGCTTGACCGCGTCGTTCTCCAGCCTCCTGCCGAAGATATTGATCCCGTACGTCTGCTTGATATTGGAATGTACGCACAAGAGAAGGACCACCAGGGTCGTCGTCTTGATGCCGCCGGCAGTGGAGCCAGGGCTTCCTCCGATGAACATCAGGATGATGGTCAGCAGCTTGCTTCCATCGGTTAAGGCCGCCGTGTCCGTCGTGTTGAAGCCGGCCGTTCTGGCCGTCACGGAGCTGAATAAGGAGGTCAGGATCTTACCGCTGGTATTCATTCCCACCAGAAGGTGATTCCTCTCCAGCAGATAAAACAGCAGTCCTCCGCCGAAGACCAGGATCGCGGTGGTGACGAGTACAATCTTCGTCTGAAGCATATATTTTCGAAAATGCAGCTTGTTGCGGCTTAAATCATCCCAGACAATAAAGCCGATACCGCCGATAATGATCAGGGACATGATGACAAAGTTCACCAGCCAGTCATCGTAATAGGCCACAAAAGAGCTGTACGGTGTCTGCCCTCCCATCAGGTCGAAGCCCGCGTTGCAGAAGGCCGATATAGAATGGAAAATACCGTAAAACAGTCCCCGGAAGAAACCAAACTGGGGGATAAAGCGGATTGCCAGAAGCACCGCCCCCGTTCCCTCAAAGATACACGTGCCGATGATAATCTTCTTCGCCAGGCGCACCACCCCGCCGATCTGCAGGGTATTGACGCTCTCCATCATGAGTCCGCGCTCCTTCAGCCCGATCTTACGGCGGAGAACGATGGAAATGAAGACGCCCACCGTGATAAAGCCCAGACCGCCAATCTGAATCATGGTCAGAATGACGAGCTGGCCAAATAAGGACCACTGGCTCCAGGTATCAGCCACCACAAGGCCCGTCACGCAGGACGCGCTGGTGGCCGTAAACAGACAGTTTAAAAATGGCTCCGACTGTCCGTCGCGGCTGGCAAAGGGAAGCATGAGCAGAAGTGTTCCCGTTATGATAACGCAGAAAAATCCATATGCAATAAACTGTGTCTGGCTCACATGGCGCCGGGCATGAATTAATTTTTTCTCATCCATTTTGCTGCTACTGCCTTTCTGCTTCCGTATTTTCACTTAATTCCGGCTTTTTTCCGCCGGTTCGGAATTTGAGCGCCCACTCTGTCCCTGTAAAGAGCAGAAATGCCGCCAGATTGACGACAACGACGCTGGCTCCTGCCGGTGTGGAGAACCGGTAGGACATCACCATTCCGATACAGAAGCACACCACGCCCAGCACTCCGGAGGACAGCACCACGCCGCGGAAGCTCTTAAAGAGCCGCATGGATGTGAGCGCCGGAAAGATAATCAGGCTGGAAATCAGCATCGCTCCCATCATACGCATTCCAAGGACGATGGTGATCGCCGTCAGAATCGCAATGAGCACATTGTACCACGAGACGTTTACTCCCGTGGCTCTGGCGAAATTCTCATCAAAGGTCACTGCAAAAATCTTATTGTAACAGATCAGAAACAGTCCCAGAACCACGACGCTTAAGATCACGCTTAAGCTGACGTCCGTCCTGCTCATGGCCAGAATGCTTCCGAACATGTAGCTGCTCACATCGGTCGTCATACCGGTCGTCATGGAGGTGACGATAATACCGATGGCAAGGGCCGCCGCCGATATCATGGCGATGGCCGCGTCACTCTTGATCTTTCCGTGCTCCGTGATCCTTAAAAGGAAGAACGCCGCCAGAACCACCACGGGGATGGATACCTTTAAGGGGGACCATCCGGCCGCTACCGCGATAGAGAGCGCGCCGAAGGACACGTGGGACAGACCGTCCCCAATCATGGAATACCGTTTTAACACAAGGCTCACACCCAGAAGGGACGCGCAGAGCGAGACGAGAATTCCGCCCACTAAGGCCCTGACGAGGAATGGGTATGAAAGCATCTCTCTCACCATTTCCATCAAAGCTCACCTCCCAGATAAATGTGGCCCGCGCTGCTCTTCAAATACTCCTCTGTCGTGCCGTAGAACAGCACCTCTCTCTTTAAATGAAGAATCTTTTTCGCCTGCTTCACCACATTTGCAATATCGTGGGATACCATTAAGATCGCCACGCCCTCTTTTTGATTCAATTTTCGGATAATCTCGTAAAATTCCAGGATTGCCGAAGGGTCCAGGCCCGTAATCGGCTCATCCAGGATCAGCAGCTTGTCCGTGGCGCACAGGGCCCGGGCAATCAGGGTCCGCTGCTGCTGCCCGCCCGATAAGTCGCGGTAGCACTGACCTGCCAGTTCTGCGATTCCCAGCCGCTCCATGTTCTTTTCCGCCAGCGCCTTTTCCTTTCCTGAATAGAAAGGCTTGTTTCCGCGCCTGCTTAAACAGCCGGACAGTACGACCTCCCCGACCGTAGCCGGGAAATCCTTCTGCGCCGCCGTCTGCTGCGGGAGATAACCGATCCCGCTCTTTTTCAGTTCATCCGACACGGATATGGTGCCCTTCGTCGGCTTTAAGAGTCCCAGCATTCCCTTCATCAGGGTGCTCTTTCCGGAACCGTTCTCTCCGACGATGCAGACGTAATCACCGGGATTCACCTCCATGGTGACGTCCACCACGGCATCCTGGTTTTCATAGCCGAAATCCGCATGGCTGCATTGTATCAATGAATTCATTTATTCCAGTCCTTTTTTCAAATTAATCACATTCTGTTCCATTAAGTCTAAGTAGGTCACGCCGCTGTCAAATTCCCTCCTGGTCACATTGTGACAGGAATGCAGTAAGAGCGGTTCTGCGCCCGTTTCCTCGGAGATGATCTCCGCCACCCGGTGGCTGGTCAGCTCCGGATAGTAGATGACCGGAATCTGTTCTGTCTTCATCTTATCGATGAGGTAAGCGATGGTTTTGGCGCTTGGCTCCGTATCCGTACTGCATCCGGAAAATGCGGCCCTGTAGCGCAAGCCATACTCGTCCGCAAAATAACGGTAAGGGAACTTATCCCCCACGATTATCATGTTCCTCTTTTCATTGGCTGTCACGTCACGAAACTCCTGATCCAGCTTCTCAAGCTTCGACAGATAGCTTTCTGCATTCGCTTCATAAGCCGCCCGGTTCCCGGGATCTGCTAAAGCCAGGGTCTCTTCGATGCCCTTCACCAGTTTCATGGCGTTCACAGGCGAGGTCCAGATATGTTCGTCGTATTCGATCTCTGCCCCATGGCCGTCGTCGTCATACAGCTCATGGCTGTAAAGGTCATCGTGGCTGTGGTCGTGGTCAACGCTATGGTCGTGGTCGTGCCCATGCGCCTCCTCTTCCATGCCTTCCACAATCTCCTCCTGAACGGTATCCACGTAATCCATCCCCGTCATGACGGCCATGTGAGAGGTATCGACCGCCGATAGGACCCGCTCCAGCCAGTGTTCCATGGCTCCGCCGTTGCAGATCAGCACATCGGCGTTCTGAATCGTGATCATGTCCGCCGGCGTCGGCTCGAAGGAATGGCTGTCCATACCCGCCGGAACCACCATGGTCAGGTTAATATGTTCACCGGCTATCTGCCTGGTAAAATCGTAGTAAGGAAACAGCGTTGTCACCACATTCAGTTTCCCGCCCTCTGTTTCCGGCTCCGCCGAGGGAATCTGCCGCCCGGCACACCCTGTTAAAATCATAGCCAGAATCACGGTTCCGATGCAGAACTTCCGCGGGATTCTTCTATTTTTCTTCATTCATTATGTCTCCAATCTGATTCCATCTGCATAGTATATCACATTTTACAGGACAGGGAAAGGTTTTCCAGGCTGTTTTTCCGGTACCTCCCCGGCGTCACTCCGAACCGTTCCTTAAATACCTTATTAAAATAAGAAATGTTCCGGAAGCCATTTTCCAGCGCGATATCCATCACCTGCCGTTCCGTCTCCACCAAATCGGCCGCCGCCCTGGTGATCCGGTAATGGTTGATATACTCTATGCAGGTCATGCCTGCATACCGCTTAAAGAAATTCATAAAATGAGTCTGGCTGAAATGGCAGACCGATGCCAGCTCCTCTATGGTTAACGTTTCCCTGTAATTTGACTGAATATACGAAAGAACCTCTTTTAACTTCTCCTCGGCGCCGGATTCTCCGTTGCTTCCCTCGTGCTTCGCCGCACATCCATACTGGTACAGCAGGCGAAAAAAACGCATGAGCAGTTCCTTCGTGTACAGCTCGTACCCATACTGCTTCTCATTAAAGCATTTTAAAAGAAGGACAAAACACGCCTTCATCTCCTCATAGCCAGCTGTCCCCGGCTTCACGACCGGAAGAAAACGCAGCTTCCCGGACTGGACCGGGTTTAAGAACTTCAGAGTACAGGCATCCGGAACCTGGTAGCCCAGGAAGTCGAGATGAAACACGAGGCTGTCCGACACCATGTCCTTTCCCGGCATCTCATGGGCAGAATGGAGCATGTGAGGAGAAATCAGAAGCAGATCCCCTTCCTCCACCGAAAATGTCTCAAAATCGATATCGTAATAGATGTCTCCCGACCGGATCAGGGTGATCTCCATCTCCTCATGCCAGTGCAGGGAGAGATTTCTGTACGAATTCGGCACGGAACAGTGGTAATAGCGGACCGGCATCAACGCATCCCCGTGATTTGTCTTCTCTTTATAATCTGGCATCCGGCCGCCTGTACTCCCAGTCTTAAGCCCCGTTCTCTCCATTTCCATTTATCCTCCCCATTATCATAGAATTGTGTTACTATCCGGTATTATTTTGCAAGATTTTCTTTCTTTTTTATAGTATATTATCAATATAGCAGATGTCAATAGCATCGTAGACAGGAATTATGAATGAGCCATCTGAACTGTTACATTAAAAGGAGGAAATGGTCATGCCGCAATGGTTAAAAGACGCAGTATTTTATGAAATTTATCCCCAGTCATTTCAGGATACCAACGGGGATGGGATCGGGGATTTTCAGGGAATCACCGGGAAGCTGGACTACATAAGGGACTTGGGCTGCAATGCCCTTTGGATCAATCCCTGTTTCGACTCCCCCTTTAAGGACGCGGGCTACGATGTACGGGATTATAAGAAGGCGGCCCCCCGCTACGGGACCAACGAAGATCTGTACCATCTGTTTGAGGAGGCCCACAAAAGGGGCATACGCGTGCTGCTGGACCTCGTTCCCGGCCACACCTCCGAGGAACACGAGTGGTTTACCATGAGCCAGAAGGCGGAGACCAACGAATACTCCAACCGCTACATCTGGACCAATCACTGTTTCGAGGGCGCCAAGGGCTTTCCGTATATCGGTGGAGAGAGCGAACGCAGCGGCGTCTATGTACTTAACTTCTTCAAATGCCAGCCGGCCTTAAACTACGGCTTCTTAGATCCGAAGGAGCCGTGGCAGCTTCCCACCGATCATCCGGACTGTGCCGCCACCAGAGAGGCCATGAAGGATGTCATGCGTTTCTGGCTTGACCGGGGGTGTGACGGTTTCCGTGTGGACATGGCCGCCTCCCTGGTGAAGAACGACGATGAGGAAAAGACCGGCACCTGTGCCATCTGGCGAGATGTCAGGGAAATGCTGGACAGCGACTATCCGGAAGCCGCCATGGTCTCCGAATGGGGCAATCCGCGGCTCGCGCTGAAGGCAGGCTTCCACATGGATTTCTTCTTAAATGGGCGCGGCAATGGCTACAGCACCCTGATGCGTGACTATGAGAACCAGGAGGACCACAGCTTCTTCAAAAAGGACAGCCACGGAGATATTACAAGGTTCTTAGACGATTACCTGCCCAAATATGAAGCTTCGAAGGAGGACGGTTACTTCTGTCTTTTGACCTGCAATCACGACACACTCCGTCCCCGCTATAATCTGGATGAGACCGAGCTGAAACTGGCCTTTGCTTTTATTTTTACCATGCCGGGCGTTCCCTATCTCTATTACGGCGATGAGATCGGAATGCGCTATTTAGAGCTGGCAACAAAGGAAGGCGGCTACTTCCGAACCGGTTCCCGCACACCGATGCAGTGGAACAGCGGAAAAAATGCGGGCTTCTCCGATGCGGATAAAGACAGCCTCTATCTCCCGGTTGATGAAGCCTCCGACGCGCCCACAGTGGAAAATCAGGAATCCAATCCGGATTCTCTGCTCCACACCGTAAAAGCCCTGCTGGCCCTGCGCCATGATCAGGCAGATTTACAGGCCGACGCGGAATTTGAGCCGCTCTATGCCAAAAAAGGAGCGATGCCCTTCGTATACCGCCGCGGCGCACTGACCATTGCAGTCAATCCGTCCGGCGAGACGGTCACGGTACCTTCTGACGGTCAGAAGTCTGCCATCTACTCCATCGGCAGCGGCAGATGGGAGAACGGACAAATCGTTCTGGAACCGCAGTCATTCGTGGTGCTGGAGCCAAATACACCGTAGGAAGCACTGCGCAGCAGTTGCCAAATGCTCATAAAAGAATGGCCGGCAGGAATTATATGAAACGATTCCTGCCGGCCAACTATTAATCTTAATCTCAGGTTAAGCCTGAGCGCCAAGCTCCGCCAGCGCTTCACCCAGGTTCTTAAGCTGCTTCTCCGCATCTCCATCCGGGGATTCCAGAGCGATGACTCCCTCTCCGCCGACGATCTTCGCGCCGCGCTCCGCCATGCGCTTCTCCCACTCACGCATCCAGTCGCCGCCGCCCCAGCCGTAGGAGCCGAACAGCCCGACGTTCTTGCCTTCCAGAGAACCGGATATCTCCTCGATTAAGGACTCCATGCTCTCATCCAGTTCCTCTGCGCCGCAGGCAGGACAGCCGAGTGCAAAGGCGGAAGCCTCCTTTAAGTTATCCGGATCTGCGCTTCCAATCTCTGTAAGTACCGGGTTTCCACCCTTTCTCTCGATTCCGTCTGCAACGTGCTTTGCCATTTCCTCTGTATTTCCTGTAGAACTAAAATAAACTACATAAATATCGCTCATGTTTTATTCTCCTTTTCTTACCGCCACTTCATACAGGCGGCTTCCATTTATGATCTGCTGCATGGCGGCTTCTCTCGCCCGGTCATACCGGGTAAATTTAAGTCTGGCCTGCGCAGGATTGTGATATACTTTCCAGTAACCGGTAAACAGGAATTTCTCTCCGCTGTAACGGATAAAATCCTTGACATCCTCGACCGGATATTCCAGCAGAACGCCCAGTTCGTGCGGAAATTCTCCACTGCCGGCCAGATACGCGGTATATTTGCGTTTTAATCCCATGAGAATGGAAGCCAGATCAAACTGCACATATCCGCAGGATTTTAAAAATTTTCTTATTTCCTTATTTGCCAGAAGTGCTTTCAGCATGGGGAAGCGGTACAGAAACAGAACCTCTGTCCTGTCACCGGCTGCCAGCATAACTGCAGTAATTTCTGTGCCTGCAAGGGCGCTTCTTACGGTTTGCAGCGATCCCTTTGCCATGGTCACAAGATTAGACGCCTTAATTCCCTTTAATACGGGGGCGCACTGGATGGAAACCTGAAACTCCAGCCTTCCTGCGTGGCTGCACTCTGAAATATATGACATAATTGCGTCTGTTGACATCCGTTTCACTCCTTCCGCTTTCTCATTATCCCCGGAGTAAACTTATTTTATCTATCCAGATTTTTGAAAGCCATAAGTTAGTTATTGCTAACTTCATATAGATTAGCATATACTAACTGTTTTTTCAAGTGTTTTTTACTTTTTATGGCTTTTGCGTAATCGTTCAGCCTCCGCTTCCGGCTGCTGAACGATTACCTTTTTGTGGTGTGAAGCTCGATCTGCTTACTGATCTCCTCCACCTGTTTTGACGGCACATAATCCTCCTCGTCAAATAAAAACCGGTGAAGACGGATTACATTGTCTCTCAGAGTGACCGGTATGACGCAGTCCTTCTTTCCCACCAGCGCATCCTTCAGTTCAAATGGGAAGCCCTCGGTCTCCGTTAAATGGAATTTCGACACGGTGCCCGCCAGGGAGAGAATATCCTTCATCCCCACGCTGGAGGACACAGAAGGGAGTATGGAAAATGCCAGCTGGCGCACAGTTCCCAAATCGGCCTGCTTTAACTTCTCCAGCACCAGCTCCGCCACCAGCCGCTGCCGTTTTGTCCTCATAAAATCCGTATCCATCTTCCGCAGCCTTGCATACGCTACGGCCTGCACCCCATCCAAATGGTTCATTCCCGCCTTTTTCAAATGGTGGGAACCGACTCCTGTGGACTCCACAGTCTCTGTAATAAAGCCATTGATGACCTTAAACTCCTCCTGACTGATCTCCACGTCGATCCCTCCTAACAGGTTAATCGCATCTGCCACTGCCTTCCAGCTGAAGGAAACGTAATCGTCGATATTTAAGTCCATATTTTCGCTCAGCGCCCATATGGCCTGAGCCGGACCGCCTTCAAAATAGGCCTGATTGATCTTATCGTATTTATTCTTTTCATCAATCTTTACGTAGGTGTCACGGTAAACCGACACCATTCGGATTTCTCCAGTCTCCAGATTGATATTTAATACCATCTCCATATCGGACCGCGTGCCTTTTCCAAGCTTTCCCTCCCTGGAATCCACCCCAAACACAGCCACCGTCCAGAACCGGTCCATCGTCTCCTGGGCCACCTCGCTTATATTCGTATTCTGGATCTGTTCCATTGGTACTTCAGGTATTGGCTCCTCCCGATGCGTCACATTCCAGGCATACCCCAGCATGTTTCCGAAAAGTGCGGCCCATACAGCGGCCAGTATCACAAATCCCCATTTCCAGTGCTTTGCCATGTTTCCTCCTTGGATTAATGAGTTATCCCGTAAAATATCGTTTCTGAGCCGGCTGGCCGTGCTCCCGCGCCGGAGCACGACACCCGGTAAAGGGCAGAAAAAAGAGAGACATCTCTTTCAGCTCAGAGCATCTCTCTTTAGTTTCCTGTCTTTTTTTAATTTTATTCATTGTTTATTTGTTTCATCGTTCCCCCACAGAGGCGGGAGAATTCTCGTTTGTTTCGTTAAACAGTGATCTGATTTCATCCGGATGGCTGATGATGTATTTCGGCTTAAATGCTTCCAGCTCTTCCCTGTCCCGGAATCCCCACAGCACACCCACGGTGTCCATGCCCGCGTTGATTCCCGTCTTCATGTCGGTGTTCGTATCTCCAAAGTAGAGGCATTCCGACGGCTCCACATGGAATTCCTCCGCCGTCTTAAGGGCGCCCTCAGGGTCCGGCTTACACTTCATGCCCTTTCCCTCCCCGGTTATCTTATCGAAAAAGCCAGGACCATAGACGGTCTCAACACACTCGACGGCGCGGTCATGGGCTTTGTTTGTCACCACCGCGATCCTGATTCCCTTTTCCTTCAGCATCTTTAAAAATTCCGGCATCCCTGCATACGGTTCCATCTGATATAAGCAGTATTTCTTGAACATCTCATCATAGACCGTCAGCGCTTCCTCGTAGTGCGTAAGCTCTGTATCCCCACAGTAAACCAGCGTCCGTTCCACCAGCTTTTTATAACCGTCTCCCACGAAATACCTGACGTGATACTCATCAATAGGGCCGTAGCCAAACTGTTTTATCGTCTCATTCACCGTCTTCTTTAAAGAATGCAGTGTATTGATAATCGTTCCATCCAAATCAAAAATACAGCACTGATACATGATTTTGTCCTCCATATTCTGTCCTTACTTCTGTGTTCCAGCCTGCTAGTACAGCGTTGCGTAAATTCCTGTGATATAGCACTCGCTATCTACGCCAGGAGCACGTCCACGAAGCTAGACGTAGGGTCCACTACGCCGTCGCTTCGTGGACGCACACCTGACGCAGATATCAAGTACTATATCACAGTTATTTACGCAATGCTATACTAGTCCCGCTCTTCCCACTGCTTCTGCACACCGCTTAAAAGCCACATAACATCCCTGGAAAGGGCCATGCTCTCTGACACAAGGTGCCCTGATACGGCTTTTTCCATATCCTCCACCTCGTATTCCAGCGCCTTCCTGCTGTCGCCGCAGGCAATCTCCTCTTTCCGTCCGTCTGCCGTATAGACGATGGCAGCCCGGTCCGCTCTCGGATACTCCGTGACCTCGATATATCCCAGTTCTCCGGCTACCACGCCGCGTTTTGGCTGCTTGGCCCTCATGGAGAGCGCAATAACCGCCATCTGCCCGTTCTCGCCCATGAACACGATTCCGGACTGTTCGTCCACTCCGGTCTCGAAACGCTTCACGGCTGACAGAACGGTATCCGGTCTCTCATCCAGAAAATACATGGCAAAGGACACGGCGTACGTTCCGATATCGAGAAGCGCTCCCCCGGCCAGGTCTTTACAAAAGAACCGGCTGGTCACATCGTAAGGCTTACAGCTTCCAAAATTGACGGAAATCGTCTTCACCGGCCCGATCGCCCCCGAAGCTACGATCTCCTTAAGCTTTTTATAGAGAGGCATATGGAAAATCGTCATGGCCTCCATAACCACCACGCCCTTTTCCTCAGCCAGTGCAGCCGCTTGCTCCATCTCCGCGGACGACACCGTAATGGCCTTCTCACAGAGAACATGTTTTCCAGCCAGGACCGACCGCCTGATGAATTCAAAATGCATGTTGTGAGGCGTTGCTATGTATACAATGTCCACATTTTCATCCGAAAGCAGTGCATCTGCGTCCGCGAACGCGTGCAGAACTCCGTTCTCCGCCGCAAAGCGCTCCGCCTTCTCTCTGCTCGTTCCACAGACACCATAGACGGTGCCGCGGCACACAGCCAGGGCCGACGCCATCTCCCGTGCAATTGATCCGGTTCCTATGATTCCCCAATTATATGTTTTCATAATCTATGACTCCTTACTGACAAATTTAATCCTCTGCGTTACCGCGTGTCCTGTCTTCTCCACTCATGGAACCATTGTCTTACCAATTCTATATCTTCCTCACACAGGCCGGACGTATCCTCCTCTGACATTCCACGTAAATACATATTCCTGGCAACAATCTGCTTTGCCTTTAATTCACCTTCACGCTTTCCCTCAAGTCTGCCGTCTTCAAATATACCCCGTATGGCTTCACACATATTAATCTTCCCGCCTTTCTCTCTGTACCTTTCCTTTACGTCTTCCAGTTCTTTCGAATGAGCCATGACAGCAATTACATCATAGGCATCTTCGCTCAGCTGTTCAAAGCTGTCCTGATTTTCTGCGACATAATTACGTACCGCAGTTTTATCTCCGGAAAAGCCAATAAATCCGAATACTTCCCTCAAATCAGTGTTAAACTGGTCGATATCTTTAAAACGTCTGACCTCCAGAACATGAAGACGATAATTGTTAAACAGATCTTTCAGCATTTCCGGAACTTCATCGAAATTAATAAGCGAATAAAGGTCCTTTGCACCATCCCATGTTTTCTCACCATAGTACAGAACAATGGTAAAAACAGCGTTTAACCTGTCTTCCTTCCTGAAACTGCCAAGAAACTCCCCCTTATCCAGCCCCTTAACCTTTTGGTTCTTCTTCTGGATTCTCCTCATCTGCTCATCATATCCAGCTGCGTCCTCAAGCATTACACGCACCGGCATACTGTAGTGAATCTGATCCTGATGTTCCAACGCTATTACTACAAAATTCACTCCAAGAACAACTCTTTTTACTGCATCTCGATATTTTTGAACTGCAAACCGCTTTTTAAGATTTCCGAGAATTCCTGTTATCCTAGTATTTTTATCTAAAATATTCTCGCCGGATATGACTGGTTCACCACGAAACACAAAACCATTAATCAAATCCGCATACCGGTCCTCGTCTTCAAAATACCTGGCTAATGCAATATCTCTTTTCCCCATATGCACACCTCCTGTTTCTTTTACAACGCAGAGAGGCTATGGGGCCTTCAGTATGATTATATAAAAATACTGTGTAAAATACAAGTACAGGAGCCAATTTTACGCAATCTGCCGTTATAACTTACTATATTAAATTTTACTTTTTGGAATTACTCCGGCGATATGCCGTTACTAAGAATATGCGAAAATATTTTGAATCATTTGAATAAACCAGCAACCCTGTTGATTGTATGTAACAGATTACCATATATGGGTAGAAATTGCAAGAAATATAAAACGATACTTTGATATCGTGAACATTGATATCTACCAGGCTCTATGATCATTATATCAATATTATAAAGCAGAAAGATTTTCCGCTCTGATTATAATTTCAGATCAGCCAAAATCCTTATTCAGCAGCGGAAAATCACTTGTATTCCTATAAAACTTACAAACTCACAAAACCTCTTTCGCCTCCTCCGGCAGTCCCTTAACATGACGGAAAAACCCCAGGCTCGCCTCCGCTTCCTTCCCATCGTACCGAAATCTCAGCTGTTCTGCCACCGCCAGAGCGGTCTCATGAAACAGCACACACATGGTATCGGCCGCCTCCCACATCTCATCCAGCCTGCCGCCCGCGTACGTCCGAATCAGCCGGTCCCAGTCCTCCTTTGATAAGGAGCGGTACAGATACTTTCCGGATTTCCCCGCACTGCAGGTAAAATTCGTCTGAATCCCCGCCTTCCAGGACAGAAGCGTAATGAGCTGGGGGCGCACATGGAGGTTCACCATATCCTGCACATACGGCACCTCTTTTCTCCACAGTCCCTTCGCTACATTGTTCAGACACCACCAGAATTCATTGCAGACAAAGAGAAACTGGCTCTCCTCCGGCCGTTTCACCCGGTATTGCTCCGCCGTCGGTTCCGGTGCTTCAGCCAGACAGCCATCCTTATCATACAAAATCCGGAACATCCGGTCCTCCTCCATCATCTGCAGGGAGTAGGAAAGCGTCTGTACATGAAGGTCGAGGCGGTTTCCATCGGCAAACTGCATGAGCCATCCATAGCAGTTTTTCACATCCGAGGGAAACTCGTCGTTCTCCTCCGGATACTGCATGTAAAGGCGGTCTCCAAACCGGTCGATCCACGTTCTGTCCTTCCGAAAGCTTTCCGTCTCCTTCACGACGAAGGCGATATCATAATCCTGAAAAATATCCCTTTCCGCCTCCGGATTCACCCGTGATCCATTCATATAAACGGCGAGAATGCGGTCGTCCGCCTTTGCCGTATCGATTATCATTGTATACATTTCCTGTTCGGTTCGCATAGAAGACACCTCCATTTTATCCTTATTTTACCAGAGCATCCATTCCTGCACAAGATTAGATTTGCCATCGTGCATAAACCTTCCATCACTACCTCATACTAAGATTACCGATAGAGCACTCTCGGAAACTCCCTTGCGCCCATCTTTGTGGCTGAGTTTCCGAGAGTACTCCGATAAGAAATGGAGGAAATGGGATTATGAACAAAAATATGAAATACTGGGCTACTGGAATCATTGCCGCCATCGTTATCCTTGCAATAGCCGCCTTTGCCGCGGCCGGAAGCAGAAAAAAGGCGCCGATTCCGCCCGCACCAACGGAGATGGAAAGCAGCAGCCAGACCGCGGAACAGTCGTCCGGTTCAGCGGAAAGTAAAAATAGTATGGACCATAACGGCCACGGCGGCAGTGACGCAGCCTCTGACGACGACACCAACCGCTACTTACAGCGCCAGGATGAGATCATGATGGACATGATGCATGACATGGAGAACATCCCCAAGACAGGAAATGCATCCATCGACTTTTTAAACGGCATGATTCCTCATCATGAGTCCGCCATCGATATGGCCGACAGCTACCTCGAATACGGCGGAAGCAATGAAAAGCTGAAAAAACTGGCCGAAAACATCAAAAACACTCAGACAGAAGAGATACAGCAGATGAAGGATCTGATCAAAAAGTATGAGGCAGAAGGCCACAACGATGCAGACCAGGAAAGCGCATATTTAGACGAATACGACAAGATGCTGGAGCACGACCATTCCATGAGTAAGTCCGGCACTGACAGCCTCGATCATGCATTTGCCGAGGGCATGATCATGCATCACCAGATGGCGGTTGACATGGCCAAATCCATCCTCGAGTACACCAATTACGAGGAGATCAGGACTCTCGCCCAGAACATCATCGATGCTCAGGAAAAAGAGATCGAAGAAATGAAGGAATTCACCTCATAAAATAGATGGGACATGCAAAAAAGAACACAGGAACGTATAATCCCGGGCACGCATTCAGCGCCGCCCGGGATTTTTAAGTTTCCTGGATTCGTCTGTGGTCTATATTTACGGCTGCCCATTTTCTGCTTTCAGCAAAGCCTGGTCCAGTTCTATCAGCATACAGGCGATCACATCATTGACAGCCCCGTCAGTATCGTACATAACAGAAAATAAACGGTTCAGATTTTCCTCAAACCGGTCCGGCAAATTTTCGCATATGTCTTTGCAGAGACTCACGAGCCGCTTCTCCCCCGGATGGGTCTGCCTGTTCATGGCAAATATAATATCGAAGTAGCTGGCCAGAAATTCCGTCGCTCTGTGATTGATGCTGACGAGGTCTCTCCTGGACGCTGCCTTCCGTATCTGTGCATCGTAAGACGGGAGTACGCCGCTTAGCAGGGCTCTGTTCTTCCGAATGATTTCAGCCCTCAATGCCTCCGGATAGGGGACATCAAAACGCCTCTTCATTGCTTCCAGTGCTCCGTCCCTGTCATACAGGATCCTGCACGTGGCAAGATTATGCCACATACAGGTAGTGTAGCCGTTGGAAGCCTGGTTCTGCTCCACAACCGCTGCCACATCTCCCCCGAAATCCTGAAGCTTACGATAAATAATATCGATGTCCACGCCATTGTTCAGCGTGCAGTTGTCCTCTGACTCCCAATAGTGATTTCCGATCTCCATGACGCCGCAGTACTTTTCCAGTATACTCTTACGCCGCTCTTTTGCTATCTCCATTTCCACATACACATAGATATCGTAATCCGACTTCTTGTCGGCCTTTCCCGTGGCTCTGGAGCCGCCCACCGCCACCGCTGCCGTTTCCGGGCACGAAGATATCTCTTCCAGAAGTGCAGTTACCTCCCTTTCAATCACAGGTACGCCGGACAGTGCCCTGTTTTCGCTGATCGTGGTTTTGCCTTCCGTTTGTTTCTCACCAGCTTCGCTCATATTGTTTTCTCCTCTACTCTATACCGGCTCCAGCCTTCCGTGGTACCAGCTGCTGACCCCGTTCTTCTTAATGAGGCTTCCCATGGCGCCAGTTTCCACCAGTTCCACCCGCTCTCCTGCCTTTACTTCCATATGATAGTCGCAGAAATCGTCACACCGAAGCGTTCCATCCCGCTCATATAAATAGTCTTCCGGTACGTCAAGCACAGTATCCGTAGTCAGGTGGCGAAGGCGCACCAACCCCGCCCCCGGACTCTGCCCCGGCAGGAGTTCCACACGGTTGTCCGTGTACTGGACCGAAATCCGGGCCTTCCTCTCCTGCTGGCTGTCGACAGCCGTCATTTCCGGAAATCCCCCGTAGGAGGTCCAGCTGACTTCTTCCATGGTCCCCTCTGCATCTGGAATAATCAGGCAGTTAAGCTGTCCATCCCGCTTCAGGCCGCAGCCACCATCGATGCTGATGATATTCTTGTTCCGGTCAAAAAACGGGTTGAATTCCGCCACCTCATGGCGGTACAGACAGACGGGCCAATGGCCTGCCACCACGCACCGTTCGAAGCTTCCGCCCCTGTTTCGAAAGTCATCGAACTTCAGAACCGGAGTGGCCTCCTGCCCCTCCATCTCCTCCCACCGCTCAGGAAGGCCGCTGTGAACAAAGATAAAATTGCCCGCTTCCACGATGGAAGGCAGCTCTGATAAAAATTTCAGTTCCGCCTGCCCGTGGACTATCACCTTTTCCCTGGCAGCAGCAGTCTCCGCTTCCGTCTGCGGATGCCCAATCCCCATTTCCTCACAGAAATCCAGAAAAAGACTTCCTCCCCATCGTTTCTTTGCCGTTCGGATAAATTCCGCCAGTGCCCTTGTCCGCTCTGGTTCGCGGCTTCCGATCAGCTCCAGCTGCCATGAATCCACATTCCCCGAAATCACATGGACGTTAGGTTTTTTATCAAGCTCCATGACATAACGGAGCGTTTCTAAGGAATACGGTCCCTTTTCAATGATATCACCATCGATTATCAGCTCGTCATCCTCACAGAACCCCACCCTTTCCAACACCTTTTTCAAAAAATGAACATGGCCGTGGATATCGCTGACCGCCAGAATCCGGCGTCCCCGCGGGATATCCAGACTCACTCGCTTTATTGTTAGCATTCTCTCATTTCCTTTCTCCTGCCTTCCCACACGATCCCCACCTGATGTGAAAGTGCCGCTCTCTCTCTTTTTCTGTCAATTATACCATCCTGCTGGCAAAATGGCACGGGAAAAGGGAAAAACCAGTGTTTTACCCAACTGATCTTTCCCTTTTCGATTTTTAAACAGGCTTATTCCTCTCCAACCTTATTCTTCTTAAGCGCCGCCAGTATCACACAGCCGATCACCGATCCGATCACAACCGCGGCAAGATAGCCGAACGGATTTCCGATCGTCGGAAGTACGAAGATGCCGCCGTGAGGTGCGCGCAGCGTACAGTTCAGCGCCATGGAAAGTCCGCCTGCCACGGCCGAACCGATGATACAGGACGGTATCACGCGCAGGGGATCTGATGCTGCAAACGGTATGGCGCCCTCGGATATAAAGGACAGGCCCATGATATAGTTTACCAGACCGGACTGGCGTTCCTTCTCCGTAAATTTCTTCTTAAAGAATGTGCTGCACAATGCGATCGCAATGGGAGGAACCATGCCGCCCGCCATAACCGCGGCCATAATATCGAAGTTTCCTTCCGCCAGCTGCGCCGTGCCGAACACGTATGCCGCCTTATTGACCGGGCCGCCCATGTCTACGGACATCATGCCGCCGACAACGGCTCCGAGGATCACCTTACTGGTGCCGCCCATGCCGTTTAAGAAATGGGTCAGACCGTCATTGATCGCACCGACAAACGGATTGATAAATGTTGTTGCCACCGCGACCAGGAAAATGCCCAGCAGCGGATATAAGAGAACCGGTTTGATGCCTTCCAGAGATTTTGGAAGCTTTTTTAATACTTTCTTTAACAGGACAACAATATAACCGCCGATAAAACCAGCCAGAAGCGCACCTAAAAATCCTGAGTTCACATCCCCGCCTGCCGGATTCATGAACGTGGCTCCCATCTTTGCCACCATGCCGCCTACGAAACCGACCGCCAGACCGGGACGGTCCGCGATACTCATGGCGATATAACCGGCCAGAACCGGAAGCATCATGCCAAATGCCTGCTCGCCGATCGTCTTTAAATAGGCCGCTATCGGTGTATTCTTACCAAAATTAGCCGGATTGATGGAATAATCATCGAACAGGAACGCCAGGGCGATTAAAAGTCCGCCGCCGATCACGAACGGAAGCATATGGGAGACGCCGTTCATCAGATGCTTATAAATGGTGTGGCCGATGCCCTCGCTCTCTCCGCCCTCCGCTGAAGCAGCGGCACCTGTATGGTGGTAGACAGGAGCTTCGCCGCTCACAGCCTTTTTAATCAGCTCCTCACCTTTTTGAATTCCGTCGGAGACAGAGGCCTTCACTACGTGTTTACCATCGAAACGGGCCATATCCACATTCTTGTCTGCTGCGATGATGATTCCGTCGGCAGCGGCGATCTCTTCCTTCGTCAGAACGTTAGCCGCACCCTCGGCTCCGTTGGTCTCCGATTTTACAGGAATGCCAAGCTTCTTTCCCAGCTGCTCCAGATTCTCAGCCGCCATAAAGGTGTGGGCGATGCCGGTAGGACACGCGGTCACTGCGAGGACACGGTATCCGGCTGCGCTCTTTAAAGGCTCCTGGACCTCAGGCGCCGCGTCCTCCGCTATCTTCTCCTCTTTCCGCACCTTCTTCTCATAGCGCTCGGATTCCTTGTCGTCGATCAGCTGTAAAAATTCTTCTTTTGACTCCGCATGGATCAAATCATTCTTAAAGTCAGGATCCATAAGAAGCGTGGACAGACGGGACAGCGCTTCCAGATGAACATCCGCTTCGCCCTCAGGCGCCGCAATCATAAAGATTAAGTTGGCCAGCGAACCGTCGAACGCTTCGTAATCCACGCCATCAGGCACCACCATGGCTGCAAGTCCCGGCTCCTTAACCGCGGCCACCTTGGCGTGAGGAATCGCGATCCCCTCGCCTACTGCAGTGCTTCCCAGCGCCTCGCGGGCCAGAATGCCTTCTTTATAGCCGGCTTTGTCGTTCAGCCTTCCGCCGGCCGCCATCAGACCGATCAGCTTATCAATGGCTTCTTCCTTGCCAGAGACTTTTACACCGAGCTCGATGCTTTCTTTTTTCAATAATTCCGTTATTCTCATCTCAGAACCCCTCCTATCGTAATTCCTCATAAAGTTTCAAAATATCTTCCTTACAGGCCAGTCCCTCGGAAAATGCGCTGGCGCTTCCGCAGGCACTTCCAAGCCTTAAAGCGTGCTCGTAATTTCCATTTTCCAGATATCCGGCGATGAATCCCGCCACCATGGAATCTCCGGCGCCCACAGAATTCTTCACCGTTCCCTTTGGAACTCCCATGGAAAATACCGCTCCGTTTTCAGCAATTAGGACGGCTCCGTCCCCCGCCATGGAGACCAGCACGTTCACCGCGCCCTTTTCCTGCAGCTGTCTGGCGTAATATATGATTTCATCCTCATCCTTTGGCACCGTGCCGAACATCTCGCCCAACTCATGGTTATTCGGTTTAATCATAAATGGATGATAGGGAAGGACATTCATCAGCAGATCCTTCGTCGCATCCACCACGATACGGATGCCCCTGCCGTCTAACCGCTCCATGATCCGCTCATAGATTCCGTCGTCAATGGAATTCGGGATGCTTCCCGACAGGACTAAGACATCGTCTGCCTCCAGCTTCTCAAGCTTTTCAAAAAGCTTTTCCACATCCGCTCCGGTAATCTCCGGGCCGGTGCCGTTGATCTCCGATTCCTGTTCCGATCTAAGCTTTACGTTGATTCTGGACATACCGTTCTCCACCCGGATAAAATCGGACTGGAATCCCAGATTTTTCACTCCCCGTTCAATCTCGTCTCCCGTAAACCCGGCCACAAACCCGAGCGCAGTACTCCCAAAGCCCAGCGTCTTCAGTACCGCCGATACATTGATGCCCTTGCCCCCATAATAAATGTCTTCCTGCACGGTTCTGTTGACCATTCCCAGCGTGAAGTGATTTACTTTTACTACATAATCCAAAGCCGGATTAAATGTCACTGTGTAAATCATATGTCACCTCTCCTCGTTAATATAAAATTTTATTTCTTCCCTCTGCTATACTATATTATGATTTAGTATTTTCGTCAATACATTTTCACAAGAAATATTATTTCTTATACAGTTTCGTCAATTTCCATAAATCTCCAGTCCATTTTCCCTGTTTCCCCGCGTGTTTTTTGTACTTTTTTACTATGTATTTTTCCAATAATTACTGATTTCATGCATCATCGTTTGTTTCCTTTTATGAGGACAATATTTTCTTTCATAGGAACTAAAAAAGGAGCCAATGTCCGGTACGGCATGTTCACCGTATACTCCCTGACACTCACTCCCGTTTTAAACGTTTACCGGAAAAGAGAAATTCTCACTTAATCTCTCTTTTATATACCCTGGAATCCTCTTCATTCTCGTCCTTCATCAGCTGATAGAAGGTATATCCGTATTTTTCGTATAATCCCGTTTCGCCGGTAGAAATATAAATCTGACCCGCTCCATCATTTCTTGCTGCTTCATATGCATAATCCAGCAGATTTCCCATATACCGGTGTCCTCTGTATTGAGGAAACGTATATACGAAACCGATCCATGGACTTAGCTCCGTGTTTCTCACATCGTCCATCTCCGCCAGCGTGCAGAATGATACCAGCTGCCGGTTATCTGTCAAAAGAAATACTCTCGTCGTCTCCCCGCACAGCGCCTTTAACCGATCTTCGCTTAACAAATCATGCAGATATTGTCCTGCCCGCCAGTCGCTTTTCCTGATCTGGCTTAACCAGTATGCTTTATCCTCCAGGCTGTAAAACTCTTTTATATCCATATTCATTTTCCTATTCTCTTCCCCGCAACTTCCGCCGGATCAGTTATTCTTATCCTCGGAAATCGCGATCTCATGGCGTCGGATATGGTCGTATGAGTCCTTCTTGCTCACGGCCAGGAACAAATAGAGAATCTCGACCACCATGGTGGCCGATACCCGTGAGAAGCAGAACTCACCCAAAAGCAGCTTCTCCCTGGTCGCCGTTGTGATATGGTAATCGCTGGCCTGACCCAGCGGCGAGGCAGCGTTGTTGGTAATCGCAATCATCTTGCAATGATTCTCCTTCGCCACTGCGGTAAGCGTCATCAGCCGTTTGGAAAAACCGGAGTTAGATAGGATGATCACCACATCTTCCGGCCCCAAATTGCAGGTAAACGCCATCTGTGTCTCCCAGATCGTACCCGATACCGCATGAATGCCCAGTTGATTGAACTTGAAGGCGCCGTCTAAGGCAACCGGAATCGTATTCCCCACAGCCACCAGCTGCACCGTGCGGGCATGTTCTATCAGTTCCAGGATCTTTCCCAGCTGAACCGGATCCATCATGGACACCGTCTGTGTCAGCTCCGCCGCCTTGTTGGCCAGGATATTCTGGAGGGACTGCGCGATATTATCGCGGCTGATATCGTTGGATACCTCCACGGATTTCCCGCGTTCCTCCGCCACCTCCTTCGCCAGAGTAATCTTTAAATGATGAAAACCGTTAAATCCGCAGCGCCTGCAAAAACGCGATACCGTCGCGTCGCTGGTTCCGCTTGCCAAAGCCAGCTCCGCGACAGTCATATCGATGATTTCACTTTTATGCTCCAGTATATAATCCGCAATCTTCTTTTCCGCCTCAAAAAAGGTATCGTAAGAAGAACACAGGACTCCCGAAACGTTGATATGATCCTGCATGGCTCCTCTTCCTCCGTTCCTGTTACGCATGTAATTTTATTTCATCATTATAGCACGATATGAAATAATTTGTAAAGGAAGTTTTTACCACTCTCCCAGAAACTCGTAACAGTTCACTCCCCACCAGGGGCACCGCAGTCCGGTTCGGCCGGGCAGGCTTCCTCAGCCTTTCCAGTTCCGGTTTCGGGCATAAGAAGTTCTAAACGTGCAGAATTTTTCTAAAAACCAGGAGAAATTCCCAAACTCGCTACGCTCAGACAAGTGGAAATTTCACCTGAACGAAAAATTTTGCGCGTTAAGAACTTCTAATACCCTGCAAAGTCACAGGAAAGGCTGAGGAAGCCTGCCCGGTCGAACCGGACTGCGGTGCCCCTGGTGGGGAGTGAACTGTTACGGGAAATCCCACGTATTGTGATCCTTCCTGGTATCGCGCAGGATATCGTCGATCTCCTCGAACATCCGGCTGTCCGGAAGGTTACGCTCCCATAAGCGGAATGCCTCATCTGATTTTATCTCTTTCACGTCGATGGGCGTCCCGGCGCAGTAATCACGGTTCAGCTGGCCGTACAGCTCCGCCATCTTGCGCATATGCTCCTCCGGCAGACTGCTCATCTTCTTATATATCTGCTGGCTTATCACTCCCACCAGGAAATCGGTTCCGTACTCCTTAAAATTCAGCAGGTTTTCATCTGTCAGGCCGTGAGCCGCCGCGTAACGCTCCACATCCGCTTCCTTCGTCGTATAGCGAAGCTGCCCGCCGTCTCCCCATGACAGGATTCCGTACTGGCAGGGCGGAATGGCAAAGGAATCCGCCACGATCTCACTGATATGGTAGGCATCCTCCGGTTCTCCCGGCTCAGGCTTGTATTTCTTGGTCCGCTGCAGATGCAGGTGGCCGCTGATGAAGACCGGCACACGGTACCGTTCCAGCAGTTTTATAACCTCATCGCTGTTTTCCAGGGTGCAGTCCACAGGATACAGAATACTCTCCTTCAGCAGGTTGTGATGGGCAATGGGAATTACCGAGATCCCCAGTTCCTTCGCCGCTTCCAGCTGCTCCTCCATCCATTTGACGGTAGTGCTCCGTATTCTTCCTCCCACCAGGTTCACCGGCTCATACTGGGCGGAATCCAGCATCATAAGCCAGTTTTTCTCGTCAAGCTCACAGATATAGCTTAAGGATGTCTCATCTCTGCTGATCGCCTGGTCGTATCCGAATTCATGGTAAATGTCCAGGAATTCCTCCGCGCTGACCGATTCCGCCGCCTCCCTCACCTCTCCGAAATAGGAGGCAGCGTTGGGATTATTGATATCGTGATTTCCCGGAATCACGAGGACCCGCACGCCCTTGTCCGCAAGCACCTTCAGCTTTTCCGCAAGCGCCTCATGAGCACCCTTTTCGCCGTTCAATGTTAAATCACCGCTCAGAATTACGGCATCGGGCTGACGCTCCGTCATCTCTTCCGTAAACACATCCATCAGCTGGGAAATATAAGGAATCAGCTTTCCATCGTCCCGCTTCACCATCTCGTCGAACGCCTCGCCGTAATCGGTCATGGCTGGGGCGAAATAATGGATATCAGAGACCGTTACTATGGACGGCGGCCGATACTCTTCCACCGGCAGTTCTTCCTCCATCTCCGGCCGGTCCGTCTCTGTGCGACCGCCGTACCATCTCCTGCTTTCGTCCTGCTGTCTGCTTTCTTCCTGTGTCTCCGCCTCGGATGGAGTCGCCTCCGCGCTCTCGATCTCCTCCTCTTCACGTTCCTCTTCCTGCGATTCTCCAGTCTGCACCATCGTCGTCTCGCTGCTGCTTTCTCTGCCCGGTTTTGTCGGTGAGGAGATCTTTCCCACAAACCAAACGATGCCGAGGCACATAGCTATAAGTCCCGCATAAATCAGGATCATCAGCCAGTTTTTCTTCCCTTTACTCATATAACGTCACAATTATGTACCTTTCTATCCAGTCACTCGATGTCCACGGGAATCATACCATACGATCGCTCAGTCAGCAGCAAATTCCCCCGCTTCCCGGCCCTCCTCTCACAGGTCAAGCGCTCTCTTATAAACCTTCCGCACTTTGTCCACGGTCGGCACACCTTCATGCACCTTTACTCCATCCACGAAATACGTCGGTACATACCAGTAGTCCAGGGAATCCGCAAACGCCTTCTCCCTGTTCTCATCCACAATTTTCACCTCGACTGCTTTAAACTCCGGCCGCTCCGCTTTCAGTTCATCCATCATGCGCAGTGCCTGCCGGCAGTAAGGACATGATTCCTGAATCATCATCAGTACCTTTTTCATCTGTATTCCATCCTTTCTGATTCTATCCCTTCTGGCAGTTCCTTTTCAAAAATCTGCAATCAATTCCTGCTTTCTCATACTGTTTCACTATTTTATCATTATTTCTTCTGCATATCAATACACAAGATTGAAACACTCCGATGCTGACGGACATCATTACGGGACAGAATAAAGAGTCTGGTAAACCGGACTCGCGCGCCGGAATGCGGTCGCTTCATCGGCCATATTTCCTTAGCGCGGAGTGCGCATCCCCCCTTTCGTACGACATGAAAAACCGCCTCTGTCATGCGGTAACAGAGACGGTTCTCATAGGAGTCATGATTCCTTCACGGGTCAATGAAGGAAAACCCAGAGGGTTAATGTATACCGTTCGTACTAAACTCGTGAAAGATCTCGTTAAGTACTCAGGTATGGCTCGCACTAAGTTCGTGAAAGACCTCACTAAGTGCTCACAGTATAGAATATTCACATGTAGTTAGTGTTTGCTAACTGTATACATATTAGCATATGCTAACTAAAAATGCAACCACTTTTTTTGAGAGAATTCCTCATTTCCAGTTAATACCATCTCGTCATGGGCAGCTCGTTGTTTACGCCCTTGGAGACAAGGATCTGATGAAGGTCGATGATACCGTTGTGGAAGGTCGCGGCACAGGAGCTTAAATAGAGTTCCCACATTCTCGCAAACTCAGTCCCCATCTTCTCCTCCACCTCCTGCCTGTGGCCGCTGAAGTTTTGTTCCCAGCAGCGCAGAGTCTTATAGTAGTGGCGTCTTAAGCTTTCCACGTCCAGGGTGTAAAACCGGTAGTCGCCGAATAAATGGATTATTTCCCGAAGGCTTGGCACCATGCCGCCCGGAAAGATATATTTCTTGATCCACGGGTCCCCCTGATACTCTTTCAGCGCACTGATATAGTGAAGCAGAAGGAGCCCGCCCGGCTTTAACACGGAATCCACATTTTTTACGAACAGCTCGTAATTCGCCCGTCCCACGTGCTCCAGCATCCCGACGCTGACCACCCGGTCGAACTGTCTGCCGCTCTTCTCCAGCTCACGGTAATCCATCCGCGCTACCTCAATCTGTCCCGTCAATCCCTCTTTTTCGATCCGCTCTTCGAATTCCTTCTGCTGTTCGTGGCTTAAGGTGATCCCAAGCCCCTTCACACCGTACTCCTTCGCAGCCCGGATCAGCAGATACCCCCAGCCGCATCCGATATCGAGCAGGGTCATGTCCTTCTTTAAACAGAGTTTTTCCAGGATACGTTCCACTTTATTGCACTGCGCCTCGTATAAGGTGTCGGTCTCATGTTTAAAGTAACCGCAGGAATAGCTCATGGTCTCATCCAGCCACAGGCTGTAAAAATCATTGCCGATGTCATAATGGGAGGTGACTTCCTTCTCCTGATTCTTCTTTGACTGGGAGGTAAACATCAGCTTCTTTAATTTGGACCGGTCTGTGGAGAATCGGTCCATCTGTCCCAAAAATGAGTCCAGAGCCTCGAACAAATCCCCTTCCACCTCTAAATTTCCCTTCATATAAGCCTCGCCCAGCGCCAGGGAGGTGCTCGTCAAAAGCTCTTTCCCCTCGATATCCTCTTTTAAATCCACCACAAAGGTCGGATTTCCATTTCCGATATGATGGGTTTTCCCATGGATCTTCACATCAAACGGGTGCTCGTCAAATCGCTGTAAAAAAGAAATCATAAAATTATCTGTCATGGTCTTCATGTGCAGTTCCTCCATATTACCGTTACTCTCAAATTTTCAATCTTTTGTCACTCTCTTTCTAATGAATTCTTTCCAGTTTTTCAGGATTTCATAAGTAAACCTGTAAAGTTAAGGAATTTATGCAACGCAGTACTAGATTTGCAACATCATACAAGACTTTTTTACTTTATTGTGATAAAATCAAAAAAGTTTGAAAGGAGTACGCCATGACAACATCTCAGGAACAACGCCATATATTCTACGACAGCTGTCTCGGTATCGAGGCATACCAGCTAAGCGGCATCGTACAGAAATTCCCCAATCATTTTCACGAATGCTACGTCATCGGCTTTATAGAAGGCGGCTGCCGCCATCTGTGGTGCCGCGGATCCGAGTACGATCTGTCGAGAGGGGATTTGATCCTCTTTAATCCCAAAGACAATCACTTCTGTTCTCCCATGAACGGAGAGCTGCTGGACTACAGGGCGTTAAACATACCCGTGCCTGTCATGAAAAAGGCGGCCGCCGACATCACGGGAAAAGAATTTGTCCCACAATTCACCGTAAATGTAGTCTATCACAGCGATATCACCACATCGCTGGCCGATGTCTACAATGCCATCGTAACCGACGCGTCCCCCTTTGAAAAAGAGGAAGCATTCTTTTTCCTGCTGGAGCAGATCCTTAAGGAGCACAGCACTCCTTACGAAGAGCATAACGGAGTCTTTTTGGACAGCGCCATCGCCGATACGTGTGAATATCTAAAGGAACACTATTCCGAAAATATCACGCTGGAAGAGCTGACCGAACAGATTCATCTGAGCAAATCGTGGCTGCTCCATACCTTTACAAAGCAGACGGGAGTATCCCCGTACCGCTATCTCCAGTCCATCCGCTTAGAAGAGGCGAAGAAGCTGTTAGAGCAGGCGGTACCTCCCATCGACGCGGCCGCCAGGGCCGGTTTCACCGACCAGAGTCATTTCACCCGTTTTTTTAAGGATTTCACAGGGCTGACTCCGAAGCAGTATCAGAAAATATTTACAGAATCCGGCAGGGACACCACTGCCGACACGGAGGAATAAACAAATGTCAGAAAAGTCTAACATGACAGGCCATCTTGCGGCCGCCGTCACCATCTTCATCTGGGGAACCACCTTTATCTCAACCAAGGTTCTGCTGGTATCCTTTACACCGCTGGAAATCCTGTTTTTCCGCTTTTTTATCGGATACGCAGCACTGTGGATCGCAGCCCCCCGCCTCCTCCATACCGGAGACAGAAAAGCGGAGCTGCTCTTCGCAGCGGCCGGCCTCTGCGGCGTCACCCTCTATTTCCTCATGGAAAACTTCGCGCTGACCCTGACCCAGGCGGCCAACGTAAGCATTATCATCTCCGTGGCCCCGTTCTTCACCAGCCTCTTCGACTGGCTGTTCATGAAGGGAGAAAAACCGGGACGCCGTTTCTTAACCGGCTTCGCGGCGGCCATGCTTGGAATCTCCCTCTTAAGCTTCCAAAAGGATACCGGCGTACAGCTGAGCCCCAAAGGAGATTTCCTGGCCCTGGCGGCGGCCATCACCTGGGCGGCCTACTCCATACTCACGAAAAAGATCGGAAGCTATGGGTACGGAACCATCGAGAGCACCCGCAGAACCTTTTTCTACGGCCTCCTTTTCATGGTACCGGCTCTGTTCTTCCTGCCTTTCCGGATCGCTCCGGCTCGTTTCATGCTGATGCAGAACGCGCTCAATATTCTCTTCCTGGGATTCGGCGCTTCCGCGCTCTGCTTTGTCACCTGGAACTTCGCGGTACGGGCTCTGGGCTCTGTAAAAACGAGTGTCTACATTTACGCGGTTCCGGTAATTACAGTCATCACTTCCTTAATCTTCCTGCACGAGGTCATCACCTGGCAGTCCGTATGCGGAATCGTGCTGACACTGGCCGGGCTCATGATCTCAGAGAGCCGGTTCCCATTAAAACAGTCCTCCCGAAAACCTTCGGTTGACATCGGTATGGACAGACCTTAAAATGAAGGTAACGGATCAGATAAACTGATCAAACCTGTCATTACAAAGGAGAACCTGCCCTATGATAAATATCCGCTTACTGACTGCCGCGGCGGCCGCAGCGGCCCTGCTGTGCCTGACGGGCTGCCAGCCTAAAGAAGACCCGCTCCATCTCGGCAATAATGCCATTGTTCTGGAAACCGATGAAGGCCGGAACGGACTTTACGTAAAGGATGCGGATAATGGCGGCGCAAGCGGCGATTCCCTGTTCGGGGAACGCTGCTTTATCGACTGCTCCCACGCCCAGCTATCCTACTACGGCCTCGACACAGAAGAACTGACGGAGATAAAACTGGGCGATCTGCTGGCCGGAGATGAGGTGACGATCGATCTAAGGGAGTCGGAAGTGAAGAAGGCCGGAAACGGCAGCGCTTCCGCCGAAAAGATACAGCTGATGACTCAGCGCATATCTGCGGAGAATCAGTCCGATGGGAAGTCTGGAGATTCTGGCAGCGGCAGTTCCGACAGCGGCAGTTCCGGCAGCAGCAGTTACGGCAGCGATAACACCAACAGCGCAGACTCCGACCGCCCCCGCCAAGCAGAAGCGAATGCCGAAGTCCCCGGCAGCCAGGCCGCGTCCCTGGAAGAATCGGACTATAAAGGCTTTGCCGAACAGATTCAGCATATTTTCTCGGAGCGCGATATCGAAGCGCTGGCTCAGCTCTGCGCCTATCCCGTTTACGTGACGACAGAAGCCAACACGGAGGGGCTGGATGTCGCAGATGCCGCCGGTCTGAAGGCCCAGAAGGACGACATTTTTACAGACGCCATGCTTCAGGCGGTCGCCGGTGTCGATCCCGATCGTCTGACACCGTCACAGGCAGGCATCTTCGTAGGCAGTGAATCCGGATCGCCCGGTCTCTTCTTTTCCTTAGCGGAAGACGGATATCTGAAAATTATGGGCATCAACGCAGAGGTACTCAGTCAATAGGAATAATACACAGGGAACCGGACTCTTTATTCTACGTCAGGATCATTTTCTGAGGAGACAATATGCAACACTTTCCCAAATCTGTTGTTTAAGCAACAGTTTCTCCAATCTGTTGCTTGATATTTGAAGGAAATCTGCTTAAACTTGGACTCAAATTCAAACCATCGGACAGTTTCCGGCGGCGAATCAGGGAGGAATGAATATGTATAAGCAGTTAAAGGAACTCGTCACCCAGTATGTGGATGTCAGCCCGGAATCCATCACCAGAGATTCCCGCTTCGTTGAAGACTTAGAATTTGACTCTCTGGATTTTATAGCGATGATCGGAGACATCGAAGAGCACTTTCAGATTGAGATGGACATCAGTGATTTACTCGAGATTACAACGGTAGGAGACGCACTGCACTATATCGAACATTACGCCGTGTCACAAAAGGCAAACGCTTCTGCAGCGTATGAGTGAATGCAGATACTTGAAAGAATCGGTTTCGGGAGTATCATACCCGAAACCGCTTCTTTCCTGACTTCTATTACTATTCTCACAGAATATCCTTCATCCCATTTAGAAATACGCTGCTGATAAATCCGGCCACCACCTCGGGAGGGCTTTCAAAATCCTCTTTCATCCACTTATGCAGGACGCCCACTACGCCTCCGATGGAATAGGCAACCGCGTACTCACGGCTCAGCTTGTCGCCGTCATTCTCCTTCCCAGATAATCCCGCCATATATTCCGAGATCATCCTCAGGAGCTTTTTGATGAACCGGCTTTCCTGGCCATTGGTCAGCACGCAGTATACGGTCCGGTTTTCATAGATATACTGACAGAAACACTCAAAATAACGGCGGCTGACATCCTCTTCCCGGTTCGGATGGAAGCCCCGCATCATTTCCAGCACGTGCTCCATGACCCCATCCTCAATCTGTTCCAGCAGATCATAGATATCCTGGTAATGGTGGTAGAACGTACAGCGGTTGATCCCCGCCCGTTCCGTCAAATCCCTGATCGTAATCCGGTCGACGGATTTGACCTTCAAAAGCTCTAAAAATGCCTCCTGCAGGAGCCTGTCCGTTCTGCTGTAACGCAAGTCCTTTTTCTCACCGTTCAAGGCCGTTCCTCCTGTTCTGCCAGACGAATTTCCCCTTCCCCCGATACACAGGCCGATAACACATACCCCCCTGCCAGAATCCACTGACGGAACTTCCATCCGGTCTTTTCACATGTAATTCCCCCATCATCACCAATTTGGAAGGAGATGTCCTGCAGAGGCACAGTAATACCGCATCCCACCGCTTTCACGTAGCTTTCCTTCAGAGTCCAGAACCGGAAGAACAGCTCCTCCCGCCCGGCTTCACCCGCTGCCTCCATCTGTCGGAGCTCAGCCGCAGAAAGCACTCTCTTTAAAAGCGGCTCCCGGTACGGACGCACATATTCCACGTCGATTCCCACGGAACACTCCCCGACACCAAGCACGGCCAGTCCCATACAGTGGCTGATATTGAACTGAATCTGCGGATACTCCCTCAAGTATGGCTTTCCGTGCGCTCCCTCAATCAGAACCGGCTTTCGGCCATCTCCATAGTCCATCCCATACTGCTCCCTTAAGGCTCTCCGCAGGAGCAAAAGTCCCTGCTCATGCTCTTTCTCCCTCTTATTGCTCCCTGTCCCCGGTTCAAAAAAAGCGCGATAAATCCAGACCATAGTGCCTCCAACTTCTGTATTTCAACCAATTTTCCTTTCATTTTACCATAGTCTGCGGCAAATGTCACATTGAAATGCAGATGCAGCCTTCACTCAGCCGCATTCATCAGGACGATCCATAAAAAGAACGGCAGGCAGAAGCCGCCTCTTCCATTCCGTTTTCTCGGAACCAGAAGATGTCTTCTGTCAGCCGTTCTCTTTATTTTCTTAATTTACTGGCCGCATTTTACCGTTTGATGCAGAATGCATTTCTTCCAGGGTAAACAGCCGTCTCGCCCAGCTCTTCCTCAATTCTGAGAAGCTGGTTATACTTCGCCACACGCTCACTTCTGCTGGGCGCGCCTGTCTTAATCTGGCACGTATTAAGAGCCACCGCAAGGTCTGCAATGGTCGTGTCCTCCGTCTCACCCGAACGATGGGAAGCGATCGCCGTATATCCGGCCTTATGAGCCATCTTGATGGCCTCTAACGTCTCCGACACGGAACCGATCTGATTTAACTTGATCAGAATGGAATTGCCGCATCCGGAATCGATTCCCTTCTTCAGTCTCTCTGTATTGGTTACGAAGAGGTCGTCGCCGACCAGCTGTACTTTGCTGCCCAGAGAGGCCGTCAGCTTCTTCCAGCCTTCCCAGTCCTCCTCGTCGAGAGCGTCCTCGATGGACCAGATCGGGTACTTCTCACAGAGCTGTTTCCAGTGTCCGATCAGTTCCTCCGAAGTAAAATGCTTCTTGCATTTCGGAAGCAGGTACTCGCCCTTTTTTCCGCTCTTCCACTCACTGGAAGCCGCATCCATAGCCAGAACGAAATCATGTCCCGGTTCATATCCGGCGCGTTTTACCGCCTCTAAGATCAGCTCGATGGCTTCCTCGTCGCTTCCTAAGTCCGGAGCGAAACCACCCTCGTCACCGACAGAGGTAGCCAGGCCTTTCTCTTTTAAAATAGACGCCAGACAGTGGAATACCTCGGTACACCAGCGGAGTCCCTCACGGAATGTGGGAGCGCCAACCGGCATAATCATGAATTCCTGTACATCAACGGTATTCGCCGCATGAGCGCCGCCGTTTAAGATATTCATCATCGGTACCGGAAGCCTGTTTCCTGAAATTCCGCCCAGAAAACGGTATAACGGGATTCCCATGGATATAGACGCGGCCCGCGCGCAGGCGATGGAGACCGCCAGAATGCTGTTGGCACCCAGCTTTGATTTGTCCTTCGTTCCGTCCGCCTGGATCATGGCGTGATCGACCGCGTAAATATCCGACGCATCCATGCCTGTCAGGACACCGGATATGACCGTATTGATATTTTCCACAGCCTTCCTGACGCCTTTTCCGCCAAAACGTTTCTTATCTTTATCTCTCAGCTCCAGAGCCTCAAATTCACCGGTAGACGCACCGCTCGGCGCCGCGCCTCTTCCGATGGTTCCGTCTGCGAGCCATACCTCTGCCTCCACGGTAGGATTTCCCCTTGAGTCAATGATTTCCCGTCCGATAACCTTTTCTATTTCCAGATAGTCCATATTCATTCTCCTTTCGTCTGCCCGTTCCTTTTAGGATTCCTCCAGAACCGTCAGCAGATCATCCACTGTTTTTCTGCCGAATACCACCTTCCCGTCATTGATGATCGTACACGGCACACTCATAATCTGATACTTTTCTTTCATCTCCGGATAATGGGCCAGATCGAAGGCCCACGCCTCCACACCATCATGTTCCGCGGCGATTCTGCCCGCCGCCATAACCGTGGCCGGACACATGGTACAGGACAGGGAGACCGCAATCTTTATATTCACCGGTCCCTTCAGCTTCCCGATCCGGGTTCTCTCTTCGTCCGTAATCGGCTGCCCCGGCCCGGCCGCGTTATAGATTGCGAGAACAAAGGAATTGAACTCATGGCCGCCCGGAACCGCATAGAACCGAATCCCGGTCTCATCTCCGTTCTCCTTTAAGATGCGGAGCACCGGATACTCTTCATCCTCTTTGACCTTATCCGATTCACGGCGGGATCTGCATTCCACCATATCCGAAATATCGCCGAGTTCATCAAGAAACTGCTCCATTTCATCCGCCATGGGACTGCCGTCAAGGACACCCTCAACGACTATTCTATTCTGAAGCCCGGAAAATAAGTCCGCAAGCTGGGATTTCATCTCCCCGGTAATCAATACACCATCGTTTAAGTCAGAAACAGAGGCGTGTTCCACGTTCATTGTCCGCTTTTCTTCTATATCCGCTTTCCATCCGGCCAGCTCCGGTTTTTCGTATGTCTCCGAAACGTACCGTTCCAGGGAAGTCGCCGCCACGGCTCCATCCGAGACAGCGGTCACCACCTGACGCAGATTCTTTACGCAGACATCCCCGGCCGCGTAGACGCCATCCACACTCGTCTTCTGGTCCCGGTCGGTGATGATGTAGCCCTGTCCATCCAGCTCCACCAGGCCCTTCAGCCATTTCGTATCCGGGACGTATCCGGCAAATACAAAAATCCCGAAGGAGGTTCCTTCCGGTGCTTCGTAGCTCCACTCCTTCCCGGATGCGTTGTCCTTAAAACGAGCGCGCCGAAGCAGTCCGTCTCCAGCCGCCTCTAAAATCTCCGTTTCGTAGTGTACCTCGATCTTCTCATGATTTTTCGCCTTGTCCGCTACGGCCTTCGCGCAGGTAAAGTCTTCCTCCCTGACGATGATCGTAACTTTTTTGGCGTACTTTGTCAGAAATACGGCCTCTTCCGCCGCCGCAAATCCGCCGCCGATGACGAAGACATCCATTCCTGTGAAAAATTCACCGTCACAGGTAGCACAGTAGGCAACGCCGCGCCCCTGATATTCCCGTTCGCCCGCAAAGCCCAGCTTTCTGGGATTGGCTCCCACCGCCAGAACGATGCCGGGAGCCTGGTACTCTCCCTTGTCGGTCTTCACCGTCTTGATCTCCCCGGCCAGATCGATCCCCTTAACCTCCGCCATGGCAAATTCTGCGCCAAAGGCTTCCGCCTGTCTTCTCATCTGTTCCGTCAGCTCGGTGCCGTTCGTCTTTTCCACGCCGGGATAATTGACGATCTCCGATGTAATGGTAATCTGTCCTCCCATTTTCTCCTTTTCCAGGACGAGGACCCGGTATTTTGCCCTCGCCGCGTAGAGGGCGGCCGATAATCCGGCCGGCCCCGCTCCCACGACGATGACGTCATACTGCCCGGTCATATTACAGAAGCCCAACCAGGTTCAGGCTTGGCTTTAATGTCTCAGCACCCGGTTTCCATTTAGCCGGGCAAACCTCGTCGCCATGCTCCGCCACGAACTGGGAAGCCTGCACTCTGCGGAAAAGTTCATCTGCATTTCTGCCCACATTTCCGGCGATCACTTCATAGGCCACAATCCTGCCTTCCGGATTGACAATAAAGGAACCGCGCTCCGCCAGGCCATCCGCTTCGATCATCACATCGAAGTCACGGGCCAGTGTGCCGGTCGGATCCGCCAGCATCGGATACTGAATCTTCTTAATGGTCTTCGATACGTCATGCCACGCCTTATGCACGAAATGCGTATCGCAGGAGACGCTGTAAATCTCGCAGCCAATCTTCTTAAAGTCTTCATACTTGTCCGCCAGATCCTCAAGCTCCGTCGGGCACACAAAGGTAAAGTCCGCAGGATAGAAGAAAAATACAGCCCATTTTCCCAGCACATCCTCCTTCGTTACCTCTTTAAATTCATTATTTACAAAACTCTGTACTTTAAACTCTCCGATTTCTTTTCCAATTAATGACATAATTTTTATGTCTCCTTTCTGCCAATTTATCCATAAATAATATGGTTCATTTATAGGGAAATTATAAGTTAGTTACGTCTAACTTATAGGAACATTATAGCATCCAGGGTTTGGAAAAGTCAATAATCAGTATTGATTATTATTATCATTTTATTGCACTGAAATTTGGATATATTTTCTATTGTAAAAAATCAATGATGAGCTACCTACACAGCCTTACTCCACTACCTCTCCATGAACGCACACTCTTCCGCCATCCGGACACTTCGCATCGAATTGCCGTGCATGAACAGCTCCATAATCCAATTCCGCCCCATTCTGCAGTGCGAACACATAGGAATAAAGGATATTCCAAAGCTCATGGCACATCGGCGGGCACAGCTCCTCAACGATATATTCCTCTCCTATTTTACAGTGTCCGCTGCGGCATTTACTCTCTGTCACGGTTATCTTAACTTTTTTCATAAAATACAGCCTCCGCTTTCCGCCTTACAGTATAAGAAAAAGTCACCTAAAACATATCCATTATGAAAGAAAAAGGGATTATTCATTATGGAAATGCATGTAGAAAAAATACTGGAGCAGCTCAAAGCAGCATGCATCAATATTTTATCCACGAATTTAACCGGGATCTATCGTCCGTCTGTTGTTATAAAGAAACATCACCACCGCCATCGCGCAGATCATCACATACCCCAGCACGCTGAACCGGTCCGGTACCTGGCCGAATATAACAAAGCCCAGTACGGCGGAAAAGATGATCTGGGAGTAATCGTAGACCGAGATCTCCCTGGCCGGGGCATGGCAGTACGCCGCGGTGATCGCAAACTGGCCGCCCGCCGCTGCAAGGCCTGCCAGCAGCAGAAATCCCAGCTGTGCCCACGTCATCCCATGGAACCCCACCAGAAGGTACGGAAGCGTCACCAGACAGGAGAATCCGGAGAAGAAACAGACGATAAACGGCCCCTTCTCCCCACGAATGCCCAGCGACCGCACAAAGGTATAGGCAGCTCCTGCACTCATGCCTCCCAGCAGCCCGATCAGGGCCGGCGCCAGCTCCATATTGAGAGGGGACGGCTTGATGATAAAGAGGCTTCCGGCAAATGCGCCCGCCACGATAACCGCCTGAGCCGGCTTTACCTTTTCCTTTAAAATCAGAAAGCTGAACAGAATCGCAAAAAACGGCGACATCTTATTAAGCATGGAGGCGTCTGCCAGCACCAGATGATCCACCGCATAAAAATTACAGAGAATTCCGATGGTACCGAACGTGGAACGCAGAATCAGCTGCCACAGATTCTCCTTCTTACCGGAAAAGCCCACGTGATCCCGTTTCATCAGAATGAGTGCAAAGAAAAATGCCACCAGATTCCGGAAAAAGCTTTTCTGAATGGACGGCAGATCTCCCGACAGCCTGACAAACAGATTCATCAGCGCGAAGCAGAACGCTGAGCATACGATAAACACAATTCCCTTATAACGCGACTTCATGGCCTGCTGCTCCTATTCATTGGAAAGCCAGAAATTAAGCTTATCGTCGCTGTACTCCAGCTTGTAACGCAGTTTTCCAAAGAATTCCTCCAAAGCCGCGTACAGCTCCTCGTACTGGCCATCACATCCGCACTCACTCAAAGGCTCAATCCAGCAGGACTGTTTTCCGCACGCATCCCGCAGATGAATCCTGAAATTTAAGCACTTCTCCTTCAAAAACGCATCACAGTCCACTACCTCACGAAGCGATATCACATTTTTCATTGTTTTACTTCCTTTCTCTCCAAAAATAATTCAACCGCCTTATAAAAACGCTGCCGCATTTTATAAAACGGTTGATCTTCTTCCCACATTATGACTCCTGATTCTTATACTTCTCCGCCTGTGCGGCAATCAGTTCCATATCATCAAAATAGTTGATCTTCATGGCCCTTTTCACGCCGGCCAGCGTATCCGCCGCCACGCGCTCCGCCTTCTCGCTGCCTTCCTTTAATATCTGATAGACATAAGGAATGTTGGCCTCGTACTCTTTTCTTCTGGCACGGATCGGAGCCAGCTCCTCCTGAAGAACGCTGTTTAAGAACTTCTTCACCTTCACATCGCCCAGTCCGCCGCGTTTGTAGTGATCCTTCAGTTCATCCAGATTCTTGTAATCCGGAAGATACTTCTCAAACGCATCTGCCTTACAGAAAGCATCCAGATACGTAAAGACCGTATTGCCCTCGATCTGTCCCGGATCGGAAACCTGAATGTGGTTCGGATCGGTGTACATGCTCATGACCTTCTTCTTCACATCCGCCTCGGTATCGGATAAATAGATGCAGTTGCCCAGAGACTTGCTCATCTTCGCCTTTCCGTCGGTTCCCGGAAGTCTTAAGCAGGCCTGGTTGTCTGGAAGCAGAATCTCCGGCTCCACCAGAGCGTCCCCATAGACAGAGTTAAACTTTCTGACGATCTCTCTCGTCTGTTCGATCATCGGCTCCTGGTCCTCGCCTACCGGCACGGTAGTCGCCTTAAATGCCGTGATATCCGCCGCCTGGCTGATGGGATACGTAAAAAAGCCTACCGGGATACTGGCTTCAAAATTCCTCATGGCGATCTCCGACTTCACAGTCGGGTTTCTCTGAAGCCTGGCAACGGTAACCAGATTCATATAATAAAAGGACAGCTCCGTCAGTTCCGGAATCTGTGACTGGATAAACAGGGTCGATTTTGCAGGGTCAAGGCCGCAGGAAAGATAATCCAGAGCCACCTCAATAATATTCTGACGCACCTTCTCCGGGTTGTCCGCATTATCAGTCAAAGCCTGCGCGTCGGCGATCATGATAAATATCTCATCAAACTCACCGGAATTCTGCAGCTCCACCCTGCGTTTTAAGGAGCCCACATAATGGCCGATATGAAGTTTACCCGTTGGCCGGTCCCCCGTCAAAATAATCTTTTTCATTTTGTAATACCTCCAATGTATTAAGCTTTCCCCATTATAGCACAACATGTCTGTCTGTTGCAAGTTTAAATGCCCCTGCGGTTATCCTTGCAGAGGCACGGAAAACGTAACCTATAAATGAATCCTTTTCCGGTATTCCGCCGGCGACTCGCCATAATACTTCTTATAGCTTTTGCTGAAATAATCGTAATCGCTGTATCCCAGGTTTTCACAGATCTCAGCCGCCTGGCTTCCCGCCGCCAAAAGCTCCTTCGCCCGCTTCATTCTGCAGTCCAGCAGATAATCCTTAAAGTTATGGCCGGTCTTATCCTTGAAGAGAATGCTGATATAGGATGGAGACACGCCCCAACTCTCCGACAGCGCCTTAAGGGACACGCCGCCCGGGTTATCCCTTATCTGGCTTAAGATATCTCCCAGCAGCGCATCCGATTGCTTCTCATGAAAACACGATATCTCCTGCTGCCTGTCGAACTGCTCTTCCTTTCTGATCTGTATCATCACGCGGTTAATCAGCTCCAGCAGCTCATCCTGGGCGACCGGCTTCGTCACATACCCGCTGGCCCCAAGGGAAATGGCCTTTTTTGCATAGGCAAAATCCTCATATCCGCTGATAAATATGATCTTGGAGGCAGCGGAATGCTCCCGGATCTTATGGCTCAGCTCCAGCCCATCCATACCCGGCATACGGATATCTGTCAGAACGATATCGGGAAACCGCCTTGAATCCGTTATCATACTCCAGGCATCCTCCCCGTCGCAGGCCGTGTCGATTTCCGTAATGCCCGGTACCTCGGACAAGAGATACAGAATACCGTCACGAATAAATTTTTCATCCTCTACAATCATCAGATACATCGTCCAAACCTTCCAATCCGATCAGGGGAATGACGACACTGGAAATCACGCCGCCCCCCTTTCTCTCTTCCACTGTCACATGGTACTTCTTTCCGTAAAGCATGGTGAGCCGTTCATTGATATTCTGCAGACCATATCCTCCGTGGTGATAGCGTGCGCCTTCCCTCTGCTTCCCGCACAGCCCCACGCCGTCGTCTTCCACCGTGATCACGATGTCATTTTCCCGGCGGACAAAGGAAATGATGATCATTCCCGGTCCCCGTTTCGGCTCGATCCCGTGAAGGATGGCGTTTTCCACCAGCGGCTGTACGATCAGCTTCGGGCAGACGCACGGCTTCAATTCCTCGTCCACATGAATCTCAAAATCAATTTCCGCCTTCTTATACTGTTCAATGGTAACATAGCTCTGTATATGGCGAACCTCGTCACCCACTGTGTAAAGCTCCTTCCCATGGTTTAAGCTCAGCTTAAAAAAGTCGGAAAGTGACTTCACAATCTTACAGATATCCTGATTGGATGAGCGGTATGACATCCAGTTGATCATATCGAGGGTATTGTACAGGAAATGAGGATTGATCTGCGCCTCAAGGGCTCTTAGGCCCGCCTCCTTCTCCTTGATGCGGGCCTCATATACCTCGTGAGTCAGACGCTCGATGTTATTGCTCATGGAATTAAACTCATTTCCCAGCATCCCGATCTCATCCGCCGCGTCGTCCGTCACCCTGACACTTAGGTTTCCCTGGCTGAATATCTTCATGCTCTCCGCGATGTTTTGTACCGGTTCCGCCACGGTTCTGGTGATCAAAAGCGACAGACAGATAATAATACCGATACTCACCAGACAGATAACGGCAGCCAGAATCCCGATTCCGGCAAATGACCGGACCAGTTCATGGTAATCCTTAAAAATGGCGATCTCCCATCCGGTACCGGCCATATTCTGGAAAAGCACCTGATACCGGCCCGATTCCAGCTTCCAGTCCGCCTTCCACATATCCTCGGAATCCCGGTAGCCCGATACCCGGAATCCGGCCTCGTTTAAATCTTCTTCCGCAATAACGGCAATACTCCCATTTCCCGTTCCGGAACAGATCAGACCGCCCTCCTCATCGTAAACGGCGATAACCGCGTCGGTCTGCACCGTCTTCATCTCTTCCTTCAGCTCATCCGTCCCCACATAGAGAAGCACCCACCCCGTGGTCCTTCCATTGAAATAATTAATAATCTGCCTGGAGAAAACGATAATCTCTTCCCCCTCCTGCTCCGTTCCGTGCCACAGATGCAGCCGGTCCGGACTCTCCTTCGCCCGGGCTCTCGCCTCGCCGGAGAGCGCCGTGTAGCGGTCATCGAAAATCCCTGTAACGTACTCCCCGTTCCGGTCCAGGATTTCCGCGCGCACACCGCCCTTAATCTGGCTTAATTCCGCCAGCAGCCTGCCCTGCAGATCTCTTGTCAGAGCAGTCCGGTCGAGAAGGCTGATATCCATATTCAGCTTGCGCACACTTTTGACCACATCGGCGTCAGAGGCAAACGCATTGATTCTCTCCTCCTTGGCTCCGGTCACGATTCCGATCCGGTACTGGATCGTCCCCAGCGCCTGTATGGACTGTTCCTCGTAATTGTCCATAATTGTATGGTAAAGCCTGACGCCCATGATGACCCCCAGCACCGCCATCGGCAGAAGTGAAACGATCACAAAACCGATAAACAGCCTTCTCTTCAAGCCAATTCTTCTGAGAAGCGCGGGAATTCGCTTTCTCCTATCCCCCAAGCACGATCCCTCCCTTTTCTTACGTTTCAGAGGCCAGGAACTTTTTGTCTCTGTCCTTCACAAACCAGTAAACGTCAAAGCCTTCCTGCCATTCTTCCTCCGTCCTGCGCAGATACTCTTTCAGCTTCCGGTATTCCTCCGAAACCTGGTCCTCTGATCCCTGTCTCCTGTATTTTAGCATACTTATGTACATTTCGGCAGCTCTGCCTGAATATAACAGATATTTCCAGGCCATCCGGTCCTGTATCATCTCATCCTTAAAATTCTTCTCAAAAAGAGGCCGGTAAGTTCTGATTAAATTGGCCGCCGCTTTCAGCTTTTCCACAGCCTCCGCGCACACTCCCGGATCATCGTTTTCCGGCTGCTCCATATACGACAGTGCAGAGAGCTCCTTACAGTAGGAAAGCACCGCCTCCGCCTGATCACCGTAGACCATGCGGAAATACTTCAGCTCCAGCATTTCAAAGGTACAGCTCCTGTTCCAGAGCGTTTCAGCCATCACATACATTCCAAAGCCCGTAGGCGCAAATACCCTGGTCTGCTGGCAGCTCACATACCCGTCAAAGCCCGCCTCTTCCAGGTTCACCAGGTCCTCCCACAGGATTTCCGCCGATCCGTAATCTCCCCAGTCCCGGAACTGATTCCACATATAGTGATAATCATACAGAAAGCTGTCCCCCGGAAAAAACTGCTTCCAGGCGCTGCAGTAATGCATATTTTCCCCCGCATTTACCGGAAATCTGCACTGATTCCGTTTATAAGGCGGAATGAGCGGCGTCTCTTCCACCGGAAGCGGCGTCCGGTAGGACCGGGTAATCGGCGCAAACATAAACACAAATCGCTCCGGATTTAGAAGCTTCGCGCTGACAGGCGGCCACAACAGATCAAAGTATGCCAGAAATACCACCTTAACCGGACTGCCTTCCTTTGAAAGCGCCTCATCCACCTGATTTAAAATCTCAATATACCAGTCAGAAGGACGTTTCGCGGCGCACGCCCCGCATTCACAGCTGTTGTTTCCGTCATCGGCAAGCCATACATGGACCATGTCCAGCTGAGGGTTCCCGTGAATGTAATCCAGGATTTCACAAACCAGCAATTCTCTCACAAGCGGATTGGAACAGCATAGGCTGGTATTCAAGGGAACGCCATGAAACAGCCCCCTCTTCCCGTCTATCATCGCCAGATACTCCCTGCGCTCCTCCGGCACCTTCTCTTCCTCCATAGGATCCCAACCCGTACCGGGCAGCCCCGCCGCTCCCGTCGTAAAGCCGTGGCCTCCCGCCTGCCAGATCAGCCCCAGCTTCTTTATATGGGGCACGAGAATTTCTTTCACAAATGCGTCCACCTCTTCTTCCGAGGGAACCGGTTCCTTCTCGTAACACGGATTATTGGTATGGAGGTACCACGTCTTGAAAAACTCATAGGGAATCTTAAACTGTGTGAAATACGTGTTAAAGCCTGCCTTCGGGAGCCATGTCACAAAGCGCATAATATTTTCAAACGACACGGCGCCTTCTATACAGATTCCGCGGTACCGGCTGGAAGCCTCCTCTCTGATATTCACCGTGTGGGACCCCACCGCTGCCGGAATCCGTTCCCCCTCCCGGTCCGGCCTCAGAAATGCAAAGCCCAGCTCTTTTAAATACCGGTAGGCCCCCAAAAGCACGCTGCGGTTATTGGACCCCTTTATGGTTCCCCCGAGATCCGTTACTGTGATGGCGTAGGCGTCAACATTCCGCCGAACGGAGTGAGGGGGACTCTCCGGACGCTGCCCTTCCTTTACACAAAATTCCTCCGGTGTCACTGCCAGCTCCAGTATCTTCATATACGGGCTGTGCGTCTCCTGCACCGAGGTCCAGGCGGACACGCCGGCCAGGCTTAAGTAACGTTTTAGTTCCTCCGCCGCGTAGAGGATCGTTTCCCGTTCATTGCGGCACAAAATCAGTACACTTTCTCTCATCTGCTCATCCTTTCACGGAACCGGAAGTCAATCCGCCCACCAAATACTTCTGTGCAAATATAATCATGACGAACGCCGGAAGAACCGCGATGGTTGCCGCCGCGCTCATGGAAGCCCAGTCTGTCGTATTCTGCATCATAAACTGCCGGATTCCCACTGACAGCGTCCGCAGATTCTTATCCTGGATAAAAATACTGGCGATCGTATACTCATTCCACACATTCATCAGAGTAAACACTCCCACCGACGCCACTCCAGGCAGGGAAAACGGGAGGATGATCCTCCAATACGCCTGAAAGCGGCTGCATCCGTCAATCATGGCGGCCTCGTCCAGCTCCGTCGGAATATCATCGAAAAACCCTTTCAGAGTCCAGATACCGAACGGCAGATTGATGGCCGTATAGATGAGAATAAGGCTGAAATGGGTATCCACCAGATGAAAACGGCTGAGAGTCACATACAGCGGAATCATAATCAGCATGGCCGGCAGCATCTGAAGGATAATGAGAAACATCGTATACCCGTCAAAAAGCACGCCGCGGCACCGTGACAGTCCGAAACCGGCCATCGTGGAAAATGCCACACACAGCGCCGTCACGATCAGCGCCACGAAGATCGTGTTGACGAGTGACTGTGCAAAAGAGGTCCTGGTAAGCACATGGATAAAATTATCCAGCGTAGGATGCAGCGTGAACAGCGAGACGGTTGACAGCGTCTCAGACCTCGGTTTAAGCGCGGTTCCAATCATGGACAGAACCGGTAAATTGGCAGCCGCGCAGAAAAAGATCAGAAGCGCATAGATGATCCCCTTTTTATTTTTCATACATCATCCTTTCTCTTCTGCATTTTCATGTAAACTGCGCAGAAGAACAGAAGAATCACAAGAGTCATCATGGAAATGGCGGATGCATACCCCATCTGTCCCCGGTAGAACGCGGTATTATATGTATAGATCGGAAGCGTAAAGGTCGCCTCCAGCGGCCCGCCCTGCGTCAGAAGATAGATAATATCAAAATTGTTAAAGCCCCAGATGAACATCAGAGTCACGACCACCATACTCACGTTCCGGATCATCGGCAATGTAATATAGAAAAATGTCTTGATTCCCGTGGCCCCGTCCATCCTGGCCGATTCGTAGACATCCTCCGGAACGCCCTGGAGCCCGGCCAGCAGCGACATACACATAAACGGATACGATTTCCACGTTCCCACCACGATGCATGTGATCCGCGCCATCCTCTGATCCGCAAAGAACAGAATCGGCCCATCCGTCAGATGCAGTCTCTGCAGAATCACATTTACGATTCCCGACTGGTCATTTAAGATCCACAGCCAGTTCGCCGTAGCGACTACGGTCGGTATCGCCCATGGAATCAAAATCAGACCGCGAAACAGCGCTCTTCCCTTAATCTTCTGATTCAGCAGAACGGCCAGAAAGAGTCCCAGCACGTAGCTGGCGGCCACACAGATAAACGCATATTCCAGGGAATACACCAGGGACGGCCCCATGGTCCTGTCCGAAAACAGCTTGATAAAATTGGCAGCGCCCGTAAACCGGACCGTCTGTCCTTTCTTTAAAATATTCGTATTGGTAACACTTAAATAAATGCTGTTAAACAGCGGATAAAAGCTGACCAGCAACAGAATGATCGTCGGCATGACCAGCATTTTAAGGCCAAACCTTCTCCGGTTTTTCTCCATCAGCAGTCCCTCCTTTTTTTAATGAAGGTCCGGCCTTTTATAAAAGCCGGACCTTTCTGGTCACTACTCTTCTGTTGCGATGTCGATTGCTTCCTGGATCTTTTCTGCCTGAATTCTGGCGATCTCGTCGGTATCCACCTTACCGTTAAGCGCCTCCTGTGCGCTGTAATTCATCGTCTGCTCTCCATTTACCTGAGAGAATCCCGGGAAAATGTTCTCGATCGGCCAGGTACACGGTACTGCGGTCGGCACGATCTTATTTAACACGCCCTGGGCAACCTTGTTGTTAAAGGTCTCGCCGCTGAAGAAGGATTTCTTCGCCGGATACGCCCAGCATCCGCCTTCGGTATATAAAGCGCTGCAGTTCTCTGCCCACCATTTTACAAACTTCTTCGCTTCCTCCGGGTGCTTTGTCTGTGAGAATGCCATCAGAGCGTCACTAAAGCTGGAGGTTCTGACCGCTGTTCCGTCCGGTCCCTTAAATGCGCTGTAAACCTCGGTATTTTCCAGAATCTCCGGATAGTCGAATATAGAAGCCGGGAAGCTGGTAAACCAGAACACGGACTTGCCGCTGTAATACAGTTTCTCCGCATCTGCCGATCTATGTCCCAGGACACCGTCAGCCACATAGCCTTTTTCCTTGAATGTCTTAAACAGATCGATGGCCGCCTTATATCTGTCATCCGTACTTCCCGGCGTACCGTCCTCCTTCACGATTCCTGCGTCATTGCTCATGGCGAAGCACATGAAATAGTGCCACAGTCCCATGTCTGCTCCCGCGAAATCCAGAGGAGTCAGATCCGGGCGGACCTCTTTGATCTTCTCACACGCCGCCAGCAGCTCATCCCAGGTCTCCGGAACCTTTTCGATCCCGCACTCCTTTAAATAATCGCTGCGGTAAAAGATCCCTCTGTATCCCACCATATAAGGAACTGCGATCTGATCGCCGTCGTAAGTAAATGATTTCATTGTGGCTTCCCCATAGTCATCAATGGTTCCATCCTGTTTCCACTCCGCCACTACGTCATTAAGTTCCAGTGCCTCGCCCATTCTGGCGTACATGTCCGGAAGATCCAGAGCCACACTGGCCACGTCCGGCGCCGCATTGGAGCTGACCGCGGTTAAAAACAGCTGGTAATAATTATCCCACGGCTGTACCGTAACCTCGATATTTACGCCCGGATTCTCGCTCTCATACTGTGCAATCAGTTTTTCGCAGGTCTCCAAGTAGGCGTCGTCGCTTCCGTAGTTCATCTCCCAGAACTGCAGCGTTATCTCGTCCTTCTGCTCCTCTTTGGCTGTCTGTGCCACGGTCTCTGCTTTCGCGGTAGTCGTCTCCGCCTCCGTTTTCGCTCCGGCCGTGTCCCCCGCTCCGGAAGTGCCGCTGTTCCCCGCACAGCCACAGAGTCCCGCCATGACGGCCGCCGTCAGTGTCAGAGTAAACCATCTCTTCTTCATTGTAAAACCTCCCTCTCGTTTGTCCTCTTGATCTGTTGCTTGTCCCCTTACCCTGGAGCGTGTTTGAAAATTTCTTATCGTCAGCTGTGCGTCACACTTTGTGGGAGATTTGGTCCCTATGAAGAAGGCGTAGTGGGCTACGCTGACTGAATTGGGGCCAAATATGCCGCGAAGTGGGGCTTGCCAGTCCTAAGGGGTACCGGGCAAAGCCTGGTGAATTCCTTAGGGCAGATGGCGGAAATAAATTTTCAAACACGCTCCAGCTTTCATTGCTTCCTTATGTCAAAACTTCTTACTGCCTGATAAGTCTATTATAAGTAAGAGGAGGGACAATCTTCAACGGAGATAATTTTATAAAACCTGTAAATTTTTTACTTTCGCTCAGCTTAATTCTCCGGCACGGCTTAATTCTCCAGCCGGTCCTTCAACAAAGTCTTTGAGACCTTCATGGCAAGGATTATCTTTTCGTACCGCCTAAACTGTGCCGTCCCCTTTTCGTATTTCGACTGCGCCTTCTCACATTTACTGATTATGGAAACAATTGGAGGAACCGCTGATTTCAGTTCCTCCATTAAAGAGCCTTCTCCCAGTATTTCGCAATTGTCCAGTGCTTTGCATTTCCCCGTCTCTTCACAACCCACCGTGGACAGTCGCTCCCCCATTCGCAAAAGTTCTGCTTCAACCAGTTCCTTTGAGAGATAAAGCGCCCTTATTCTGTTTTTCAAAAGCGTATGCTGAGAGGTGCCTTCCCTGAATTTAGTCTGTGCATTCTCGCACCTCGCCACAATCGAGGCGATCACAAAAAGCGTCTCTGTCAACTCCTCTTTGCTGAGATGAATCATCCTGTTTTTCTCCTGATTTCCGTTGTCTTCCACTGTTTACCAACATTAAAGCCGTTCTATGAATTCTTCTCAATTGGAATCCATAGCTGGCACACATACTTATCCGTATGCATATCTCCCACCGGATAAACCTGAATATCAAGTCCGCTGCCGGGCTGGTATTCGCTGCTGGGGAAGAATTCAGAATAGACCGTATGCTGCATCTCCTGAAAAGTCCCGGGAATAGGACCAGCACATTCAAAGACCGCCCAGGTGTGAGCCGGAATCTTCTCCACACTTAATTCTTCCGCAACCGGTCCTCCGTCATACATGATACCGATCGCATAGACAAATTCGTTCGCTTGTGGATTTTCACTCAGGCAAAGCCCAAGCAGTGTATCTCCAAAGATCCCTTCCTTCGGATTCCGTTCAAACAGCTCAAGCATGGTCTTATCTGTCCAGCACTCTCCCCAAAACTCTGGCAGCTGCCTGTTGCTGGTCTCCAAATCACAGGCGAAATTTTTCTTTTTTACAATAACCTCTAACTCACCCATCTTTTCAATTCTGTACTTCATAGTACTGCCTCCGTCTAAAATAAGTTTTACGGAAAGGCGTGAAAAGGATTTTAACTTTGCTCTGCCCGACTTTGCCTGTACTGGCGTTATCCCATGAAAACGCGAAAATGCTCTTCCAAAACTCTCCGGCGAATCATAGCCATACTTAAGAGCCGCCTCAATCACCTTTATATCAGTAGACGCCAGTACAGCATTGCGTAAGTTTCGGTGAATTATGTGCTTGATATTTGCGTCAGGAGCGCGTCCGCGAAGCGACGGCGTAGTGGACCCTACGTCTAGCTTCGTGGGCGTGATCATGACGTGAATAGCGAGTGCAGAATTCACCGTAACTTATGCAACGCTGTACTGGTTCACTGCCGGCAAGTGTGAGCCGCCTCATCCTGATATATTCACCCAGAGAGTATCCGCACAAAATCCCAAATACCCGCTGAAAATGGTACGGTGAATAATTTGCCTGTGCCGCAATATCCGCCGCCCCAGCTCTTCTGTCAGATGACTCTCAATATAGTCGATCGCCTTCTGCAAGCCGCTGATCCAGTTTATCCTCTCATCTCCTTCCGTATAGTCCCATTCTATCCTGTCATTGCTGATTCATCCTGACTTTTTATGCTCCCGGATGTCAGTATACCATGGTTATTCACCACCTGCTCGTTGTTGTCCTTACACCACGGTTCCTGTCAGGTTCCCAGCCTGCTTTTCTTCGTAAAACGCATCAAGAACTTCCGCCAGTTTCTCCGGCGCCTCCACATTCACTTCATGCCCGCAGCCTTCCAATATCTCTATTCTCGCCCCATGAATCTTCTCTGCCATCATTTCAGCCGCCCCTCTGTTCGCCTGGTCCTTCTCCCCGCAAACAATCAGAGTCCTGCAATCCACTTTAACCAAATCTTCTTTGAAATCCAATGCCATCATAGATTCTGTCAACTGAATCAGTTCTCTTTTACCTATCCCCATTTTCTTAAAAATCCCATTTGGCATCACCCGAAATATCATATTCTGCAATCTTAAAAGCCCCTTCGGCATCACGCACTGTCCCCCTATCAAGACCAGCGACTTTACCCTTCCCGGATGCTCCACCACATAATTTAACGCAATCACAGCGCCCAAAGAAAGACCACAAAGACCAAACTCCGTTTTTATAGACTCACAATACGCCGAAAAAGCCTTATATACTTTTCTGTATGAAATCTCTGATCCCTTTTTAAATGCAAATACGTTCAAACATTGAATCTCTTCCTGTTCTCTCATGCAGGAAACTGTTTTATTCCAACTATCTGGCCCCTGTCCAAGTCCATGTATAAAAATGTACTTCACTCTTTGCTCTCCTTAACCTATCTATTTACTTTTATCGTCTGTGAACTGATTTTTTGCATAAATTTAATATACTCTGCTATTACTGATAGAGTCCCCTCAACGGTTTATTTCTGCAATAATCTTACGATTTTAAAACACACAGCTAGCGATGGCGGAGACGTCTACAAAGCTGTGATGTTCATGGCTGGGGGTGTATTTCAATCCACTCCGCTATCGCTAGCGGAGACAACGAAATCTGCGAAACACCGGATAGACGATCTTATTTCAATCCACTCCGCTATCGCTAGCGGAGACCTGTAACATATTACCTTTATTGACAGTAGCAGTAATTTCAATCCACTCCGCTATCGCTAGCGGAGACATTTTCTCAGATGTTATGTATACGGCAAATAATTAGTACCGTGCTAGTTGTATTTATCCATGAGATAATCTCCAGAAAACTACAAGTTTTTTAAAGGAGCTATCTTATGGATAAGATCACCCATCAGATCCGTGCAGAGCACTGGACCAAAGTCCTAAATGAATGCATAAACAGCGGTATGTCCAAAACTGCCTGGTGCAGAGCCAATGGGATTTCAGAAAAGCAGTTATTCTACTGGCAGAGGATTCTGCGCAGGGAGGCTTTCGAGAATTCCAAGGCCTCATTACCGACAACCGCCGCATCACACCCGTCGCTGGTGCCAACGACTCAGGGGACGGTCTCTTTTACCGAAATCAAACTCCCTTCAAAAAGCACGGTGCAGGAAGTGTTGAACCTGGCTAAAGCGCTTAGCATCAACTGGCCGGTCGGCGAGGATACATCCAACGAAACATTGGAAGCGCTCCTCTATCCGGGTAGGGCAGGCATCAGACAGGATGCCCATTGATTTTCAACGAATTCACCGTGAATGTATTTATCAGTTTCTTATATACATTATATTATCAATTGCTCCGGCAGTTCATTCCAAGGCTCTACTGCGGCCAACTGGCAATATGGATTTACCTTCTGTAATCTGCTTCGAACTTCCGGCCATAATTCATGAATCTTTTTCAATTCTGCCTGGGCTTCTTTCGTGCAGCCAATCATATAGAATGTGTCTGCAATGCCGACATCCACACTTCCTTCAGATAGTTCCTGCACCACCATCTGGTACACTTCCCTGGCTTCACCTTTATCAAAAAGCTCACAGACTTCTTCTGTATGGGCGTGTTTCATAAAGAAAGTTCTATCAAATGCTCTTATCATTTCCATACCAAGAGAAAAAGCTTTTTCTGTAAAGGCCTTGTCAATCTTCACTTTATCCGATGTGACAATGCCATCCCGTTCACACCATTCACCGATTTTTAGCAATCTTGAGTACGCAAGATTAAGCATATTATACGCACGAACTGAAGCGGGAAAATGAGCTTTTTTATTTATTGATTCTACATTCCACTTTCGATGATCCTTATCATAAGACCATGAAAGCAACATATATACAGAACAAATAGCTAAGGCGAGTTCCTTTATATAATCATCTGCTGAAATTTCCAAGCAGGTTCCCTCAACATCTAATATTCTGCTGCCAAGCAGCCAGCACAGCGCCGTACAATCCGCATCGTTCTCACATGCGCGAAGAACATCCTGCGATAACCCGTAGGCATTGTCACTAGCAATGAGTTTAAGATGTCCATTGCCGATATGTGCTAATTCATGCGATAACAGCATCAACACTGACTGGTGAAAAATAACTGCAGGAATCTCATGTCTGTAATCGAACATAGCCGCAAATGGACTTTTTCTATAAATTGGAGCCTTGAACTGATACACAACTCTTTTGTTCTTATCTATTATCTGCGGATTGTCATCAAACAAGCCGCTTAAGAATTCCATATATTTCTTCAGAAACGGAAGTTCAAACTCTACAACATAATGTTCTTTTAAACTTGATTTGTATTCATTCAATGTGGATTTCGGATATAGCGAAGATACAGACATCGCCAAAGCATTCAGACAGATATGTACATACGGAATCTGGCTGTGCCCCGGCAAGACTTCTCTTGTATACGGATTTCTTTGAGAAGTATTATACCTTAACCTCATCCGATTCAACTCGTAAGATAACCACAGGAAATCTGGGTTATTATACGAAGTCAAATCATCCTCTTTAACAAGGCCCACTTGGTGCTTCTGGTCTAACTGCTCAATATATTGTTTGAGTTCATTCATTTTATCTTTACTAAAAGAAGCTACATTTTCTTTACCTGCAAACGGCGAATTGAACATTAATTCATAACTGTCTGTCTTGCCATGAAAAGTATAGTCATTATCCCACCACATTGTGTCCTCCGTTATCTCTATTTCCACACACTGTCAACCATTGGTCGTATACAGCAAACCATGCGTACTGTTCCATTTTTTGACCGCCATTTCCGGCGGTCCGGTTTACAGATTCGTTGTTTTAGATTTGCTCCGACAGATTTCCGGTAACTGATCGGACCATGGAAGCAGTTCCTCAATAAAGCGGTAATCCGTGTCATCTTGATGGTCCTTCAATACGGTCAGGATGTGCATCAGATAACGGAACGGATTCAGGTGGTTCTCCTTTGCTGTTTCCGTTATGCTGTAGATGATCGCACTGGATTTTGCGCCATCTATGCTATCAATCAGCTTCCATGCATGTTTGTGCAGGCAGAAACTGCGGAGTGCTCCTTCTGTTACGTTGTTATCTAGCGGAACTTCACCGTCATTCAGGAACACGTTCAGTGCTTCTTCCTGATTGATACAGTAGTTGATTCCTTCCAGTGTTTTCCCTTTGGAAAGACGTCCGGATGACTGAATCTCTTTTGCCCATGCAAAGAAAGCCTCTGTCAGAGGTTTGACCGTCATCTGCCGCTGTTTCTTCCGTTCATCTGGTTTCAGATCAGATAACTGGTTGTCCAGATGGTAGATGGCGCCGATCCGCTTCAGGGCTTCATACGCAACCGTATCGTTCGCGGCTTTTTGTGCCGCTTTCGGGAGCGCTTTTAATGCGTCTGAGAAATATCGTCTCGCATGTGTCCAGCACCCTGCAAAAATAATATCCGGATTTTCACGGTCCAGCTTCCTATAAGCGCAATAGCCATCACAGACAACCACACCTGCAAAATCTTTCAGGAATTCTCTCGGATGGTCTGCTTTCCGGGTACGCTGATATTCATACAGGATGATCGGCGTGTCTTGGTATACCTTGCCAGTACGGTAGATCCACATATAGCTCTTGCTGTTTGCGGGGCGTCCGTCTTTTGATACCATAACGGGTGTCTCATCGGCTTGCAGCACATGGAAACGGTACAATTCTTTATGCAGGTAGTCATAAAGAATCCCCAGATACCGGTCCGCACACTGGATCATCCAGTTCGCCATCACCTGCTTGGAGATGTGGATATCATTCCGCAGGAATTCCTGACTGATTCGATATAAAGGAAGTCCATTTACATACTTGGCATTCATGATACTTGCCGCAAGGGTTGGAGTCAGGATGCTGTTGCGGAGCAGGTCTTTTGGACGATCCGCCTTGACGATGGTCTGATTGTCCCTGCCGGCATAGACAGCCACATGATGCTCTTCGACTGTGTACACGGCTGGCTGGACACTCACTCTTTTATAGACTTCATCCGGAAGCTGTTTCCATCCGTTGTCTCCAAAGAGTTCCCGCAGTTTTTCTTCCGAAAGGGTATGAGAGACCACTTCAACCGGAAGATCCTTTAGATCTTCCTCGCGTTTCCCTTTCCGTTTCCTACGTCTGACCTGGATCACATCCTCCTCGGCGGGTTCAACAACATAAAGCGTTTCTGTCAGAACTTCTGCTTCGTTAAAGATGAGTTCCAGCTCAAGCTGTCCTGCAATAACATCCAGTTTTTCAGAAGAACGCCCATAGCGTTTATTCTTCGCGTCAGCGATCTGCTCGATCAGGCGCTCCATGTTTGCATTTAGCTGGCTCAGTTGATCCTGCATGGACAGGATCACTGCCATGAGCGTTTCTTTGCTGAAACGGTTCAGTTCGTCTGGTGAGTAATTCGTTGACATGTTCGGTGCTCCTTTGTTTTCCTGTAGCGATTGTACCGCAAAACAAAAGAAAAAGCGAGCTACACAAAAACAGGCCCCGTCATTTTCACCATAGGATAAACACTCTAAAAAGCCGAAAAACTAAGAGTTTTTTCAGCTTTTTAGAGTACTTATCCACACAGCAGCCTGCTGCAGACAGGCACTCCATCATTGAATGAATGCATTAAAGCCTGGTTGTGGATAACTGCCGATTTGCCCGAGGCTGCGACGGTGGAACGATTTTTTGTTTTCTCCGTTTTGCACAATGCTTTACAGAAGATCCTGTGGCTGCACTTCTTGGATCGGATGTTTGGAGACAATCTCCAGCCCCTGCATCAATGCCTGATATTGTTCCGGGGTGATCTCCAATGCCTCTTCTTTTGTACGGGGCCAGCTGAAACCGCCAAGCTCCAGCCTTTTGTAAAGGAGAAGAAATCCATCACCTTCCCATACAAGCCCTTTTATGCGGTCATTGCGTCTACCGCAGAAGAGAAAAAGAATGTCCTTTTCATACGGATTAAGCTGGAAGTTAAATTTGACAATGGAAGCCAAACCATCGATCCCGCGCCGTAAATCTGTAAATCCGGCAGCGATATAAATCTTTTGGAATCCGGCAGCATTATTCAGCATTCAGGAACCCTCCGATCCGGGAAAGGAGAGCATCCGAAGCGGAATTCGATATTTCCAGGATAATCTCCCCTTTTCGAATCACGAGATCCGGATGGAAAACCGGATTCGCGCTCCGGGGAGATGAAGGGAGTTTGATTTCGGTAAAAGAGACCGTCCCCTGAGTCGTTGGCACCAGCGACGGGTGTGATGCGGCGGTTGTCGGTAATGAGGCCTTGGAATTCTCGAAAGCCTCCCTGCGCAGAATCTTCTGCCAGTAGAATAACTGCTTTTCTGAAATCCCATTGGCTCTGCACCAGGCAGTTTTGGACATACCGCTGTTTATGCATTCATTCAGGACTTTGGTCCAGTGCTCTGCACGGATCTGATGGGTGATCTTATCCATAAGATAGCTCCTTTAAAAAACTTGTAGTTTTCTGGAGTTATTATCTCATGGATAAATAAAACTAGCACGGTACTAATTATTTGCCGTATACGATGTTATTAAGTATATCAAGTTTTATTTCAATCCACTCCGCTATCGCTAGCGGAGACGCTACAAAGAAAAAACGGTCTACGGCGTTATGTGATTTCAATCCACTCCGCTATCGCTAGCGGAGACTGCGTCCTGCTTCCATTCTCCTGCAAATGCGGTATTTCAATCCACTCCGCTATCGCTAGCGGAGACAAGGGTAGATAAGCGTAATATTGTCATAACGCTATTTCAATCCACTCCGCTATCGCTAGCGGAGACATTACGAACTGGCGTACAGGAGATCACAGTTAAAATTTCAATCCACTCCGCTATCGCTAGCGGAGACTGTAGATAATCCCTTTCCTGCAACTTTACCCACATTTCAATCCACTCCGCTATCGCTAGCGGAGACCACAAAGAGAGATCAGGCAAAGATCATCTGGACTATTTCAATCCACTCCGCTATCGCTAGCGGAGACTATCTGGAAGGGGAAGATTTGCCGCTCTATTGAAATTTCAATCCACTCCGCTATCGCTAGCGGAGACATGTGGAGAGATAGCAAAATGATAATCCAACTGATTTCAATCCACTCCGCTATCGCTAGCGGAGACTATCTGGAAGGGGAAGATTTGCCGCTCTATTGAAATTTCAATCCACTCCGCTATCGCTAGCGGAGACATGTGGAGAGATAGCAAAATGATAATCCAACTGATTTCAATCCACTCCGCTATCGCTAGCGGAGACAACACTGTTCTATTCGTGGCTCCGGTATCTGACATTTCAATCCACTCCGCTATCGCTAGCGGAGACAGACAAACTCGCTGGAAGGCTGCTCTACTTCCTGATTTCAATCCACTCCGCTATCGCTAGCAGAGACGGATCGATTTATTTGATGCTGATGTAATTGCAACATTTCAATCCACTCCGCTATCGCTAGCGGAGACGCTATGCAGAGGCTAAACGGTTGCTAAAAAAGAATATTTCAATCCACTCCGCTATCGCTAGCGGAGACGATATTGGATTACGGGTATTTTACGCAGTCCATGAAGATTTCAATCCACTCCGCTATCGCTAGCGGAGACGGTTGCAGTCAATTTTGAATACAACATCGTAAAGAATTTCAATCCACTCCGCTATCGCTAGCGGAGACTACCGCTTATACAGAGAGATGATATTGATTGGGAATTTCAATCCACTCCGCTATCGCTAGCGGAGACGCAGTTATACGAAGGGTACCGCATTATCTCAGTTATTTCAATCCACTCCGCTATCGCTAGCGGAGACGGGCATTCATAACATCATCAACACCACGGTACATATTTCAATCCACTCCGCTATCGCTAGCGGAGACACAGGAGAGTACTACACAGATAATTTTCCCTTACGATTTCAATCCACTCCGCTATCGCTAGCGGAGACAAGAAGCTAAAACACAAAGCCCGGTAGCTACAGATTTCAATCCACTCCGCTATCGCTAGCGGAGACCCGGATATCTCCAATAAAAGCGATGCATAATTTATTTCAATCCACTCCGCTATCGCTAGCGGAGACCCGTGGGTGAGGAAGTTCCGGTCTAGTATTACCCATTTCAATCCACTCCGCTATCGCTAGCGGAGACCATTTACATATGACAGTGGAGGCGTCAACTTACAATTTCAATCCACTCCGCTATCGCTAGCGGAGACAAAGATGCCATCGGCCTGATCGTTATCAGTCAGGCATTTCAATCCACTCCGCTATCGCTAGCGGAGACCTTAATCTGATCGTAGATGTCCCGATAAACCTTTATTTCAATCCACTCCGCTATCGCTAGCGGAGACGACAATGACAAATAGCAGATACATAGTACAAAGATTTCAATCCACTCCGCTATCGCTAGCGGAGACAGATCCGGAACCCGTAGACCCAGAAACACCAATAATTTCAATCCACTCCGCTATCGCTAGCGGAGACAGCAAATTCGCACATATTATACCATATAACCAGCAATAATCATGCGCAATTTGCACACATTTCATTAAATCAATATATCCAATTTCCCAATTTTCCCTTCATAACCCCAAAATTTCCGGTGCGAACCTACAAGGGAATTTATGATCACTTCCGGTTCGCACCATAAATTCGCTTCTAAAAGATAAGAGGTTTTTCTACATTTACTCCCTTCTCTACACCAAAATGTTCCACCTTCGTGTCATGTTTGTTACCCAAATAATAAAACCTCAGACTGTCAACATTCACATCAATCAGATCTTTTAACACCGCTTTTAACATCACGCACTGGGCATTATCCACAATACATTCAAAAACTGAATTTTGTACCCTGGTACCATAGTTTACACATTGCTTTGCAACTTTACGCAACCTTGTCTTTCCCGCAGCGGTCTCGGTATTTACATCATAGGTAATCAGCACTAACATTTTGAAAAATACCTCCTACTTCCAGAAAAATGGCGGATACTCATCCATATCTCCTCTTAGATATCGTGCCAGCAGCATTGCCTGAACAAACGGAATCATCCCCCACTCCACCTTTTCACCTAAATAAGGATGTGTGATAACTTCCTTTTTTCTATTTTGCCACTCTGTCAGTAGTTGCTTTCTGACCTGGTCCGTCATAATAACAGCGCCATCTTCCTTCTTAGAAAAATCTTTACCGCTAACCATTTTTCGATTGATCAGCCCTAATACAAAACGATCTGCGAGCACTGGACGGAGTTCTTCGATCAGGTCAAGAGCCAGCGACGCCCTCCCTGGCCTATCCGTATGCATGAAGCCCACATAGGGATCAAGCCCAACCGTTTCCAGCGCAGAAGCCACCATATTTGTTAAAAGAGTATATACAAATGACAGCATGGCATTTACATTGTCTAACGGCGGCCGTTTATTTCTCCCGGAGAACTTAAAATCTTTTTTCTGCTGTAAGATCAATTGGTCAAAGACTCTAAAGTAAACACTGGCCGCTTCTCCTTCATATCCCCTAAGCTGAGCCATGTCCGTACACTCCAAAACATAGTTTAATGACTGCTGCATAAATGCAGACGCACGCTTCAGCGCCTCCACATCGACCTGTAAACCATGATCCCGAGTGGCGCGCTCCAGAACCCATTTTCCGTTATAAATCTTACCCAGAATACAATTCTTTGCCACTCCCAGGCTAAAATCAGCATTTTCAGAAGCTTCATACTGCTTCTTTCGTAATACGACATTTCCCCTGACACTGCCGGTTACTCGCGCCAGGAATTTTCCCTGAGGTGTCATAAAACACAGAGAAATATCACGCATCGCGCAGCCGCCCATAAGGGCCGGGCTAACCCCTCTGTAGCCAAAGCAGACAATCGCTTCAAGATTATGCAGGGGAACCCGCCCCAGTTCCACCTCTTTATCCAGAATCACGACATTTTCGCCATCTACTGAGAGATAACTATCCGGAGAAGTCACATACAAAGTATTTAACAGTTTTTTCAAGGCGTTTCCTCCTCCATAATTTTCTCGCGCACATATTCCTTCACAGAAGGCGTTTTCCCCAGCTTCGGCATACAGATATCATTCAAAGAACAGGCGTTACAGCTTTTGGACCATTTTACATTAGGAGTATACTGCTTATCAAATAGTTGATGCATTTCCTGAAAATACTTCCTTACCTGAGTTCTCAAATCCTCTGTGAACAAAATCTTTTCTCTGTGCCGTATCTCGCCGTAATAAATGGCCCCTTCCGCAATTTCCGCGGAAAGCATTTCCTCCAAACACATGGCCTGTGCGGTAAGCTGTAACATATCGATGGGAATATCTTTCGGCTTTCCTCTCTTATACTCGATCGGGTAAACCCGAAATAGTCCCCTGTGCCCATAGAGCGGAACGCCCTCCTCCGCTCTGTGAAACTCTACAATATCACAACTCCCGGATATCCCCATCGTTCTGGACTGCACCGGCAATCCCCGGCTGGTAATCACATCCGACCGTTTCTCTGTGGCCCAGGTATCATGGGCACGTTCATGGAGCAACTCCCCTTCTGCAGTTCTCTCATTCTCCTGCCATTGCTGCTCAATATGAATCAGCGCCCACTGTCTCCTGCAAAACGCAAAATGCTGGATTCCGGAAAGCATCAGGTAATCCTCTTCTTTATAATCCATCATATTTTCCTTAATACTTCTACTGTTTCCGGAATCTGCTCCTCATGGATGGTAATCGTATAATCGCTGTATTTTCTGGGATAATCCACATCGTCATGTTTCTTCACTTCTATCGCATCAAACAGCTTATACGCCGGGCAGTCGCCTAACTCTTTGCTGTGTTTAAACACAATCAGTTCCCGGACAGCCATCTTTCCTCTGGCCGCGGAATGATCGATTTCAAACATATTGATGATTGCTTCCCACAGAAGCTCTAGATCCTCTTCCGAAAAACCGGTGACCTTTCTCGCTAAGTTCGCCGATATGTATCCTTCTGTCCGGTACAATGCATAGGGTACAATATTCTTTCGCCCCATTTCCGTACTTTTCGTTTCGGCATCTTTTTCCGTGGTAATCGCTACTCTGGTAATCGTCACTTCCTGACTGACAATCGGATCAATGCTTCTGGAAAATCCCAACTGCACCGGTCCCCGGACCTGTCCGCAGTTCAACGCAGCCTTTACAAAGGTTGTCATCACCGCGCCAAACGTACGGATATCAAAAAAATTACGGCACATGAATTCACGAATCTTCCGATCCACCTCCGGATCTTTCTTCTTTAAATCTTTTATTCCTTTATCATCAGTCCCCAGGTATTCATAGGCAGTATTATCGCTTCTGTTTAAGGGAACATCTTCTTTAATGTATATTTTATAGCCTTCGTTGTCCTCTTTCACAGTCTCCACGTAATTACGGATCTTGCGCTTTAAGCAGACATCTGTCACGATTCCATAACCACTTTCCGGATCAATTCTGGGAAGATTTCCCGCATCAGGGTCACCATTGGGATTTCCATTTTCTACATCAAATAAGATTACAAACTCATACCGGTTTTTGATTACATCTGCCATCTTACACTTCCTCCTTTGACTTTTTCTCATATCTCTTCTGGGTCTGATGATAATATCCCAATATAAATCTGCCCTGAGCATCTAAATTCAACCGCTTCGGTATTTCCGTTATCTTACTCTGAAGAGCCCCAAGCATTTTTTCATAGTAAATTTCCTTGCCTTTATTGTTTATCCTTCGCAAATGACTATTTTTCAGTTTAAACAAAATCGGAAAGATGGATGCCGGAGTTGCACACGCAGAATTAAAATACTTATCTTTAATGGTTGCGTTAATTTCCTTATTGGCATCCTCCTGTATGGCTTCCAGCACAGCAAATTCCTGACCCAGTATATATGCAACATCATTGCTGTTATCGTTCACTTCCATGGTAATTTCCTCCTCACTGCCTCCTCTGTTTTTTAACAGAAACGCCTTGATCATAGCGGCTCTTCCCCGCGTAATTTTATAACTGTGGCTGTCGCTGTCATCCTGTTCTGACCGTATTCTTCCGATCACCGCCTGATACATGCTTTCCGGGTAATTACTTCCCGAAATAACAGCCCGATACAGACTTCCCGCCATATTGGGAGCCGGTTTCTTATCCTTTGACTTCTTGTTCACCGTCTCAGACAACAGTCTCCATACTCCCAGATACTCCATACGGTCGCCTGCCGGCCTCACAATACGCAGCCTGTCGTAATGATCTTTCACATGCCGCAGAATATTTCCGAAGCTGTCCTGATAGAAAAATCGTACAGACAGCCTCGCCGCATTGGGAGACAGTCCCAATATATAGAATTTCTGATCCATGGAAAGGCTTTCTTCCACATCACTTACATCCACCGCCTTGCCTGCCGCCAGGTTTTTGAACACCCCAGCTACAATTTCCTGATTATCTGCCGTTGGCTCCATCATAAAAGAAAATGTCCGGTTATACGCCTCTTCTCCATCTTCCGCCCAATAGACGACCGCCGTATCACCGATCATCGTCATATGATCCCTGTCCGCCAGGAGATAATTTAAAGCAGTTGTATACGCATAAGCTGCATATGTGCTGACCGGCGCATTATAACTCTGTTCTTTTCCATACGATTCAAAAGCCGATGCATTAAACGATACCAATGCGGCCCCACTGGACTGGGCGCCCGGTACGCCTTTTATTGTTCCATGAATCCTCGCAATCTCTGCCTGTTTCCCTGTCACAAGACAGATTCCTTCCGTTCCTTCTCCCGGCTGCTGTCTGTATGTTTCCCAGGCTGCTTTTATAGCAGGGTCCTCCTGAACAAACTCGTCTCCAACAAAGAAAATCAAATTTCCCCCTGCCAGAATTTCTTCCAGTACCTCCGACAGCGCAGCATGCTCCATGGCTTTTTCCGGCTTCCAGGTTTTAAAATACAGAATCACCGCCCTGGCTGCCCTGCTGTCCACATCTTCCAGAATCTCCAGATGTTTCTCTTTTGCCGCCTCAAAACACTCCAGAGAACGTTCCGGCTTTCCTTTATTATCAATTCCAAGCAGATAACTGGAATTATCACAAAGGAAATTGGCCGAAACCCCAGAAGAACGGGCTACCATCTGCGGAACCCTCCAGATCGAAGGCACTTCGACCGTCTTCTTCCCCCTCTCGTCAGATCTTCTTAGCGGAATAACGCGGATCAGTTCTCCTTCTTCCGAAAGCTCCAAACCAAAAGACACCTTTGCCGAACACCAGCCCGGACTGGTTATTTTCCCCTTTCGCTCCAGACTCTCATAATATGTTACCAAAGACTGCAGGATCATCGCACCACCTCCTGATCCCGGACATCCAACACTCCGTCCTTTAATACAGCCCGAAAAAACATTGGCTGTATATCTTCCGGATTGGTATAGTCAAAATCATAGAGCATATAGCCTAAATCCTTTTCCACCCCTTGATATTCCGTAACCACAGTATCGTCCTCACAGAGTTCAAATTTAGCAGGAAATTCCCGGCAGCCGAAGTATGGCGTATGGTAACATTCTCCCCGCCTCAGCCTCCGCATGATAATATCTTTGAATTTCCCCGGATTATCCTCATCGCTGGCATGTTCTGTCATGTCAAAATGTGCCTCGATAACATAGTCTACATCCCGAAGCAGAATTGCCGCCCTCTGGACGATCTCCTGGCGGCTGCTGATAAACAGAGGCTTATTTCCTCCGTTCATTACCGTTAAAGCGCTGCTGGCTAAAACCTTGCTTTTCACCTCGTTTCGGCGTATGCTGGTAAACCGAATTGGATTTCTCACATAAATCCTGTCAATGACCCATTTCATTCCGGGATGCCAGTAGACTGCTTCCAATATACCTCTCGCTGCCGAAGGCGTGATCACATCGTAACTGCATCGTTCCACTTTCATCTCCGGACGGGTAAAGAGAGCCAAATCCCCCCAAACCCGTACCCGTACACCACGGCTCATGTTTGTCCTCCTTCCAATCGCGTTCTCTTATCTCAAAATTATAAGAAAACCGCCTCCCCTCTTTCAACATTCAGAACCAGACCCATTTCCTCTGTGTACTGATCTGAGTTTCTCAAACGATAGAACTTTAACTCAAGCGCTTCCAATTTACCTGCGCCGTTTAATTTCTCAAAATCCTGTTCATATATGTTAACACAGTAATGGCCCGCCTCCCGGACAAGCTGTCGGGAGTGTTCACCACGGCGTATACGCGCAACAATCTCCTGTGCTTCCGGTTCCCGATCAATCAAAATCGTTTTTGTACTGCCATCTTCTATTAAAGAAAACGCTTTTGCAACATCTGCAAAGGGAAACAAACCGGTACGCCCTCCCTTTTCCAATTGATCCACGATCCCTTTTGTATCCAATCCCCTGTCGCCCTTATAATAATACAGGCGTTTGAAATAATCATGAATCGCCTCCAGAGACGCAATGTCATCATATTTCTCTGCCGTCTGCTCCGCAGCGGCAATAGGCTGTTTCAATTCTGAAGGAAGACGGATATTCTTTGGCTTTTCCAGAGTAAATACCATCGTATGGCAGTCATCTTTCCTTCTTTTGCCTTCACGATTGCATCTTCCAGCCGCCTGAATGACAGAATCGATGCCAGCCAGTTCCCTATATACCGTTTGAAAATCAAAATCTACCCCAGCTTCAACAAGGCTGGTAGCGATCAACCTGCATGTTTTTCCGTCTTTCAATCGATCCCTTATTTCCTGCAGCAGCTTCTTTCGGTGCTCCGGGTACATCAGTGTAGATAAATGATACGTTCCCTCTTCTTTTACCGCCTCGTAAATCATTTGTACCTGCCGTCTGCTGTTTAAAATGCACAGTACCTGATTTTCCTGTCTTAACAGGGCAGCTAACTGCTCATCCGATAGGTTCCCTTTATCCTGAATATCTGTTCTTTTAAAAAACTCATACTGTCCTTTTACATCCGGGCATATTTCCTGGCATTTCATAGTATCCGGAAAAAACTGCTGCAAGGACGGCTGGGTTGCGGTACATAATACTGCGCTGCAGCGATAATTGACAATCAATTCGGTAATTGCCCGTATACATGGCTGCAAATATGGTACCGGCAGCATCTGTGCCTCATCAAAGATCACAACGCTGTTGGCAATATTATGGAGTTTTCTGCATTTTGATGTTTTATTTGAAAACAGGGATTCAAAAAATTGAACATTGGTCGTTACGATCACCGGTTTGTCCCAATTTTCCGCAGCCAGCTGGGACCGCACCAGTTCCTCCTCGCTCTCGAATACCACATTGCAATGATCTTCCAAAACGTTTTCGCACCCCAGAATATACTTAAATACAGCCGCATTCTGCTCAATAATACTCGTATATGGAATTACATAAATGATATGCTGCTTGTCATGCCGGATAGCATGACGGAGGGCGAATGCTAGAGAAGAAACTGTCTTGCCTCCGCCAGTAGGCACCGTCAATTGAAAGAGTCCAGACGGCTCCTTTCCCTTTTCCAAACACGCTTTTAAAATTTCCGTTCGTCTCCCATTAACCGTATTTCTGTCGGTATTCGTAAGCCAGGGCATTATGTAGTCCTGTACACGTTGGAACAGACTGCTCATTGTATCATATGTTCCGCGAGGCACCGGATTTTCAGACATAAAACCTTCCGTATCCAGATAATCGGCATCAACCAGACATGAAAACAGCATACGAATGAAAAACGAGGCAGTAAAACCAAATTCTCCCAAAGGCTGCAGGGGCGGGACCGGAAAATCAGGAATTTCTATTTCTTCTTCGTAAGCATGATAATCTTCAAGCCCCTTTTTCATCCTTCCCATAAAAGTAGCTTCTCCTGCGCAATCGGCACGAGTCCCGCCATTCAGCAATCCCGAATGGTGGCCAGAAATGCAGTAGGCCGCATACATATTTTTTCTTTTATATAATTCCCGGGCACCTGCCGTCGCATGGTCCGTGATGCTTCCTCCATAAAGACGCTTTTGAAATTTGTCTGAATATTTTCCGATATCATGGACCAGGCCACAGCCGTATCCCCATTCCTTACAGCTGAAAGAAGAGGCAAAATCACCGGCAAGATGTGCGGTTCCATGACAGTGGGCGGCGATCGTTTGCTCCCTCATCTTATCTGAACTTATATGTGCCAGATACTCGTTATCACCTCCTTTTTTATATGTATCTTTAAAAAAATCCATAATTTCAATCCTACATTCATGTTTTTTCTTATCTTTTTTATAATTAATTCCTACCAAATAAACTCTATTTACTTTATTTTTTAAAACACTGGGATAATCCCTATTTTTTATCTGGTCGATCGCCTCTTCTACAGTTCCATTATATTTTAATTCTAAAATAATACCAGGATTCCCCAATCGCTTAGGGTGTAAAATACAGTCCGCATATCCTTTTCCTGTTTTTTCTTCAAAATTCAAATCATATTCTTCTAAAGCAGCATAAAATGCTAAATGAATAACACATTTTAAAGTATTTTCGTTATTGTACTCTTTAAATTCCTGCATTCCGTCATGGACGACTTCTAACATATCTGCCACTTTAGCTTCTTCCTGATTCAAGACAGCAGTCAACAAATCTTTGGATTGTTTTAAAAGCTTTGGTACTGTAGCCCATGACATTTTTTTAATCGTCTTAGAAAACTCAATTCTAACTTCTTTATTGGGTATACTCACTTTTCCATTACTATAAGTTAAATACCCCATATGAATTAATGCTGTGAATATCTCATCTTTACTTCTAAAGCTGTCCCAATCGTTTAAAAAGCCCAGAACACCAACCGCTTCACTGTTCCCAGTAAATAAATTTGTCAAAGATTCTATCAGGCCGTCAAAATCCATGGTAATATACTCTTCTAACTCTGTATACCCCCCTGTATTATTCCAATAATCGCTGCATTCTTTTCCTTCTAAAGCATCTTTTACGGAACAAGGATTATACATTTTCCCTACTCCCGATAACAGATAGCCTCCATACCATTCCCCCAATTCTTTCTTGTCCATAGCCGTATTTTCGCATAACAAAGTTATTTCCTGATCCGTAAAACCAAAATAAGGGGCTGTTAGACCAGGATCCAGCATTGTATATTCTTTAAACATATTGAGAGCGGATCCTGTATTATACTTTTTAATTGGCAAAATTCCAGTCATATATACCAATTCAACGTAATTTCTGTCTTTAAAAAAGTGTTTTAGAAAGCTTAAAAATAAAGCCTGCTCTCTTTTTTCTCCTTTATGAAATCTGAAAACACAATCCCATTCATCAATCAAAAATATAAATTTATCTCCATATAATTGCCTTATTTTATCAAAAACAGATATCAAATTTTCATCAGTACCTGGAATTTCAGAATATTTATTTTTCATATCCACGAGCAAATTAAATGTAAATTCTTTAATTCCTTCAGGCACTGTTCCTTGTTCAAAATAATCAGTAAAATTAATATAAATTACATTATGGCAATTTAAATGTTCTTTATATGTTTGAGTTTCCTTAATTTTGAGATTATTGAATAGATAGTCCGCGTTCCCCTCTTTGGTATAATAGGAAGCCAGCATCTCCAATGCCGTAGTTTTCCCAAATCTTCTAGGCCTGCTAACGCAAATGAACTTTTCTTTTGTTGAAATCTTTTGGTTTATTTCTTTAATTAACAAAGACTTATCCACAAAAAAAGAACCTTTTTTTGCATCCCTAAAACCATCAGTAATATCGCATCGATTTAAAAAGCGATAATATCCTTGCATAAATCACCTCCGTTTAGGTTAATCCGGCAATATATTACTATCATTTTGTACAATATAAGTTTACTATATTTTATTTTATAAGTCAATTTATACAATTTTAAGCCTATCCTAATAAATGTCTGTCCCATTTAATTTATTTACATTTTTATTAATAATATCCTCATGAGTATTTGAGCACCGCATTATTGGGCGACCATTGCAAGTATTTTATATCCCACAAAGACAGAAGAAAAAAGACAACAGCCTCCTTTTAAGAGGCTAGTTGTCTACAAATTAAATAGTCGTTATCAAAAACCATTGTTCTTTTTACATCTAACATACTCCACTACCGCTACCCATTCATTCGACCGCAAACACACTCTCCGCATAATTCACAGAAGCCATCGCATCCCTGCAATACCGGTCTGCCCCGATCGTCTTTGCATAATCCTCAGTCAGAACTGCGCCTCCCACCATCACCTTTGTTTCAGGAGCCGCTTTCTGCAGCTGCCTTATGGTCTCTTCCATACTCGGAACCGTAGTCGTCATCAGTGCGCTGAGTCCTACCAGCTTCACTTCCTGCTCTACGGCGGTCTCCACCACCAGCTCCGGAGGCACGTCCTTACCTAAATCAATGACATCATAGCCATAGTTCTCCAGAAGCACCTTGACAATATTCTTTCCAATGTCATGAATATCACCCTTGACTGTCGCAAGAATGATCTTCCCCTTCTTTTCCTCTTCCTTGCCCGACTTCGCCAGTTGCTCCTTAATAACTTCAAAAGCCGCCTTAGCCGCTTCCGCGCTCATCAAAAGCTGAGGAAGGAACACTGTGCCCTTCTCAAAACCTTTCCCGACACGGTCTAAAGCCGGAATCATTTCCTCATTTATGATAATAAGAGGCTCTAGCGTCTTTAAGAGCTCCGTAACCGCCTGATGCGCACTCTCTTTTAATCCTCTCTCAATGCTCTCCGCAAGCGAAGCAGACATCACCGTTCCATTCCCGTCCGCTTTCCCGGAACCGCCACCCTGGCGCACCGTCTGCCCCAAAGTCGTCACCTGGCCGCTGTAGACGCTGATATATTCACTGCACTGCGGATCTAAATCCGCCAGCACCCGGAAGCTGTAATAGGAACGCATCATGGCCTCGGAATTCGGATTGATAATCGCTGCGTTCAGCCCATTCTGCAGCGCCATAGTGAAAAATGCCGCATTGACAATCTCACGCTGCGGCAGCCCGAAAGAAATATTGGAGACGCCCAGAATCGTTTTTCCTCCAAGCTCATCCCGCACTCTCCTCACCGTTTCCAGTGTGGTAATTGCTCCCTTACTGTCTGAGCTGACCGTCATGCAGAGTGCATCGATGATGATATCCTTCTTCTCAATCCCGTATTCCGCCGCCTTCACATAGATCTTTTCCGCTACTCTCAGGCGCCCGTCGGCAGTCTCTGGAATTCCGTCTTCGTCAAGCGCCAGCGCAACTACAACACCGCCATACCGCTTCACCAGAGGAAATACCGCCTCCATCACTTCCTGCTTGCCATTGACCGAGTTAATCAAAGGCTTGCCGTTGTAAACACGCAGAGCCCGTTCCATCGCCTGAATATTAGAAGTATCGATCTGAAGAGGAAGGTCGATGATGCTCTGCAGCTCCCTCACCACCTCTTCCATCATCGCTGCCTCGTCGATCTCAGGCAGTCCCACATTCACGTCCAGTACGTGCGCTCCGTTGTCCTGCTGAGTCACACCCTCACGCAGAATATATTCCAGATTGTGGTCCCGGAGCGCCTGTTTGAACTTCGATTTTCCCGTCGGATTGATCCGCTCGCCGATGAGTACGGGATTCTTGTCGATAACCACTGCCTGCGCATAGGAAGAAATGACTGTCCTGTTCTTTTTCTCCGGCATACGTGCCGGCAGGTCCCTGCAGAGTGCAATGGTCTTCCGAATATGTTCCGGAGTCGTTCCGCAGCAGCCGCCCACAATGCAGGCTCCCATCTCCACGATCTCTCTCATGGTCTCTGCAAACTCATCCGCATCAATATCATAGACGGTCTTACCGCCTTCACTCCTCGGAAGTCCGGCGTTTGGATTAACAATCACCGGAACGGATGCCGCCTTCATGATATCAGCCAAAATCCCTTTCATCTGAACCGGGCCCAGACCACAGTTTATTCCCAGGGCATCCACGCCCAGCCCCTCCAACAGCGCCACAGTAGACTCCACGGTGCCTCCAGTCAGGAGTTTTCCCTTGCTGTCAAAGATCATCGTGGCAAAAACCGGAAGATCACAGTTTTCCTTAGCAGCCAGAACGGCCGCCTTTACCTCATAGCTGTCACTCATAGTTTCTATCAAAACAAGGTCAGCGCCTTCGCGCACACCGATTTTAACGACGTCAGAGAACAGCCCGTACGCTTCCTCGAACCCCAAATCACCAAGCGGCTTCAAAAGCTTTCCCGTAGGTCCGATATCAAGAGCGATAAAGCCCTTTTTTCCGGCTTTCCCGACAGCATTCTTCGCATTTTCCATGGCCGCTGTCACAATCTCCTCCAGCCCATATTCACTGGAATCGTTAAATTTAAGCCCGTTCGCTCCAAAGGTATTTGTCTTGATGATGTCGGCTCCCGCCTCCAGATAATCGTAATGCAGCTTTGTCACAATCTCCGGATGAAGGATATTCCACGTCTCCGGCAGTTCTCCCGGCTTCAGTCCATTAGCCTGCAGAAGGCTTCCCGTACCGCCGTCGAAAAATACGATTCTCTTCCTGATTTCTTCCATTAACTCTGTCATATCCCTTATCCTCTCCTGTACGCGCAGTCTGTTTTCGAACATAATTCACAGCCCCTCACCTCACAGCGGTGAGGCTTCGGGCTCACTCCCATCACCGCGGTCACGGATTTGGAAGGAGTCATCAAAAGGCTGTCTGTAAGCATAATTCCGATCCTCTTGGCCGTCTCTAAAACGGCGATGATATCCCTCTGGCATTCCAGGGGGAAATCCCCGTATCCAGGGCTGAACCTGGGCCGCAGAAAGAGTCCTTTTTTCTCAAAGGACTCTTTCAGTTCCGTATTCACCTCGTCACAGTACGACTCAATCATGGCTGTGGCCGCCGCCTGCATGGTCACTGCCTTGCTCATCTGGAGCTTTGTATACTTACGGATCAGGGAATCTGCCTCTGCCCCAAGGGTAGCGGCAAATAAAATGACCTGTTCGCAGTCCTTCAAATTACGGCTGAGACTCCGGCTCTTCGTCCGAAACACCGTGAAATCCAGTTCTTCTTCCGACATAAACAGGAAAGGATATACTCTGTATATGCTTTTCGGCGACGCTGCCGCCTCCAGCTCCTCCACACATTCTTCAATCAGCTTCGAAACCTTCTCATCCGCTTCCTGTCTGCCATATCCCAGATACCTTCGAATCTCTCTCCGGTTAATTTCCATGCATATCACTCCACTTCTCACCGGGACCCGCTCTCAATTCATTACAGAATTTCCGACAGGTTCTCCTTTATTTTTGCCGCCACATCCGGCTTATTCATGGAATACACGTGAATCGCGTCCACTCCATTGGCAATGAGATCGATAATCTGCTCCGTGGCATAGGCGATCCCCGCCTGTTTCATAGCCGCCGGATTATCCCCGAACCGGTCCACAATCGCTTTAAACCGCGACGGCAAATACGTTCCTGAGAGCTGGCAGCTGCGGATGATCTGCTTTACATTCGTCACCGGCATAATTCCCGCCACGACAGGCACCGTAATCCCTTTCTCCCGGATCCGGTACAGATAATTATATAAGATATTATTGTCAAAGAACATCTGGGTAGTCACAAAGTCACATCCGGCTTCCACCTTCTGCTTCAGATAGTCCATATCGATGGTTTTGCTGACCGATTCCACATGGCCCTCCGGATAACAGGCCGCTCCGATGCAGAAATCGCCGCAGGCCTTGATCTCCCGGATCAGCTCCGAGGCAAAACGGTAATCCGATGCCACAGGCCCTTCCTTCGGGATATCCCCCCGCAGAGCAAGGACATTCTCAATTCCCGCGGCCTTTAACTCTTCCAGCACCTCGTGCACCTTTTCTCTTGTGGAGGAAACGCACGTAAGATGGGCCAGCGCCGTCACCTGGTACTCATGATGCAGGGTGGAGGCGATGTCCACCGTATACTGGCTCGTACCGCCTCCTGCTCCATACGTCACACTCATAAAGGCCGGATTCAGCTTTGCAATTTCTGCCGCCGCCTTTTCTACGGACTCGTACTTATCTTCCGTCTTCGGAGGAAACACCTCGAAGGATAACGTGGGCTTTCCCTGCCCCAGTATGTCTTTGATCTTCATATCGTAAATCTCCTGTCTTTCGTAATATCCGCCCTTACTGCCCCATAAAAATCCGGGCAATCGGCGAATCTGCGGGCAAAATCAGCGTATTGCTGTCTCCCTTTAGAGAAGCCCGCGCCGCTTCCAGCGACCTGGTGTAGGAATAAAAATCAGCCTTCTGCGGATCGCGGTACGCCTCCGCCATAATTCTCATGTACTCGGCCTCACCATCCGCCGTAATGGCCGCCGCCTGTGCTTTCGCATCGGAAATGCTGATGGCAATTTCGCGGTCTGTTGTATTTCTGATCTTCTGAGCCTCAGCCTGGCCTTCTGCGGTATAGGTAGCCGCGATCTTGTCGCGCTCCGAAATCATACGCTCATAAACCGCCGCCTTATTATCGGCAGGCAGATCCAGCCGCTTTGTCTCTACGGCCAGAAGCTGGATTCCGTATTCAGCCATGCTGTCGCCGACATTTGTCATAATGGCCTGAGACAGTTCTCCATCCCGGCCGCTGATTACCTCATTCTGACTCATGCTGCTGATTACATTTTTAACGGAGTTATAAACCACCGTATCGATTCTCCCCTCCGCGTTCGCTACAGAAGAATTGAGCGTCTGCGCAAACTTGAGCGGATCTGTAATGCGCCACAGCACATAGCTGTCGCTTAACATGGTCTTCTTATCCATGGTAATCACGTCAGACGCTGCAAGATCATACAGGAGGATCTGTTTCGGCAGCGTGTCCGCTGTCTGAATAAACGGAAGCTTCAGTGTAACTCCCGCGGTATCGATGACCCGCTCCACCCGGCCGAACTGCCGGATCAGCTTATACTCATTTTCATTCGTTACTACAACTGAACCTAATAATACTATAATGACGGCCAGTCCTGCAATAGTTCCAGTCACTTTTTTCAATGTTTTTTTCATTCTGCTGCCTCCTCTGCCCCATGCTCTGTCTGGCTTTCCGTGCTCTGAGTTCCCGATCCGCCCTGCTTCATGCCGCTTTTTCCATCATTTCCTGTACGATCTCCCTCACTGCTTCCCACGCCATTTCCTGCACTGTTTCCCAGTGAATTCTGTCCCGTCGCGTTATTTCCCGCACCCTGGGACGCTGCAGCTCCTGCTGCGCCCGTAAAGCTGTCTAAAGGCAGGATCGTATCCGTCTTGCCGGTACCGTCGATGATCACCTTCATTCCCGGCAGCACGTCCTCCATAGCCTCATAGAACATGCGCTTTCTTGTCACTTCCGGATTTTTGCTGTATTCCTCGTACATGGCGTTGAACTTCGCCACCTCCGCGTTAGCCTCGTTGACTCGCTGCACCTTTGAAGACTCTGCCTCCTGCAGAATCTTATCCGTCTGTGCCGTAGCCTCGGGAAGCTTTTCATTGCGGTACTTGTTTGCATTGTTAATCGCCGTTTCCTTACCCTGTTTGGCAGTCTCCACAGCCTTAAACGCCTCCATCACCTCCACTGTCGGCGGTTCGGAATCCTGGATCGTGACGTTCACCACGGAAAGTCCCACGTCATGCTGTTCCAGCTTATTCATAACCATCTCTTTCACCTTGGACTGTATCTCATTTTTCCCGGTCGTCAGCACCGAATCCACATCGTAGCTTCCGATGACGGTACGGATACAGCTTCTGCTGATATTCTGCAAAATGGTGAATGGGTCCTGAGACGCATACACGGCCTTCACCGGATCCACCACCTTATATTCCACGAAAAAGTCCACATTTACAAAATTGTAATCACTGGTAATCATCAGAGAGTCCGCTTCCTCCGACTGGTTATCCGATGGATCGTAACCGATAGCCACGCCCTGTATGGTGGTATTCACCTTCTGTACCCGCTGAATAAACGGAATCTTAAAATGCAGCCCGGGCTCCGCAACCGTCTTCGCCGATCCAAGGGTTGTAAGCACCGCCTGCTCCTGTTCCTGAATGTTATAAACAGAGCCAATCCCTATGACAGGTATCGCTATCACCAACACCGCTATCACTCCTGATTTCTTGAGCAGACCTGTTATCTTTTTCAACTTTGGTTTCTTGTTGGGATCAAATGTTTCCATATTTTCTCCGCCTTTCTTTCTGTCGTTTTCTGGTTTCTCTCGTAAAGGGCATGGAAAACGCGGCCGCGTTACCTTTATGCAGACTATGAAGTCCCATAAAGCATGCTTTCTTATGTAATAAAAAAAGACCTTTACTGACAGCCATCTGGTTATCAATAAAAGTCTTGCACATTTCATAAGTATGCGGATAAAGGTTCCTTTATCGTTCTGACGCAATCTTATCCAGCCCCGGGGCTGGAAGCTACTCCCTCTTACGATTGATGATACTATATCACAATCCGGTTATATTGTCAAGAAAATATCATACCCGGCACCATTTCTTCCATACACTGAACTCCCTGAGCTACAACTCCGAGCCCAGCTCAGGATCGTTATACGATACATAGACATATAGGGCGTCTTCATCCTCGTATTTGTAAATTTCAATGATAAACAGCCCTTTATAGATATAGCTGCTCTGCCCCTGCTGCACAATATCTCTGGCTTCCTCCATAATCTCATCGGCCTTCCGGTCTTCCGCCGCGATTCCGCCGCTTTCCTCCGTGGCAGTCAGGAAGCACTCCAGAAAGGCAAGGGAGGCTTCGCTGCTGTAAAGCCTGGTCCTATAATCATGAAGTTCATTGGTCGCAGTGTCGTAGTTCAAGTCGATATACTGGTCCGTGTATTCGTCATCCCGCATTTCACTCAGACTATCCTCCAGATAGAGACTTCTGATACTTTCAAAATAAGATATATCGTCATATAAGTAATTGTCTGTATAGAGTTCATCGGATTCCAGCTTATAGCCAAAGTCAGAATTCTCGACAGCAGCCAGCAGCTGCTCACTCACATAAGTACCATCCACTGGAAAATGGTAGTAAGCCATACACGGTTTACCCGCTTCCATCACTTCCTCATCGCTCATCTCCGTAAAGTCGGATTCATAATCATAATTATATGCCTCTGTCGTCTCCGCAACTCCCTTGAGGTAATCACTTAAGTAGCTCTCTAAGTTTGTAAAAGTAACCATGGCAATTGTAACAAGGCCGACAGCAGCCATGATCAGTATGGGTTTTCCCACATTACTTTTCTTGCCCTCCGGCTTCATACTTCCGGTCCCTGTCGGACGGCTTCCTGCTCCATAACCGCCTGAGGCTGTACGATACGCCCCGGAACCTGCTGCGGTCTCTGGAAACCTGTTTCCCATCGGATGGCTTCCGCCCTGCTGCAGTACCTGCCCCGGCGTTCCCGCCTGCTCCGATGATCTTGTCTGTCCCTGCTGGGATGCTCTCCCCTGTGTCCGGCCTCCATTGGAAGTTCCTGCGCCCGAAAAAGGCCTCTGAACAGGCTTATTTGGAGCCGGGCTGGCAGGATGACTGCTTTCCCCGTGGTGATCCGCCTCCAGATATGGATTATGGAAGCCACACTCCGTCTCATGCTCCGGATGTCTCTCATTGAGATAGTAATCCACGTTCTGCGTATAGGGATTTCTGATCACCCTTCTGCAGCGCGGACAGTAATTCCCCGCGTTCACAGGAAGGTCACAGACCGGGCACATCTTCTTCTTCATCGCATTTTCCCCCTCTTTCTCCTTTGTATTATAAAGCTCACAGCTCCTTATCCAAGCACGAGATGAGCCACCGCGATCTCATCGTCCTCGCGGAAGCCCTGTGCGCAGACCAGGATATTGTATACATACTGGCTATCCAGCCCTGTCATTTCCGAAATCTTCTCGATGTTGTTTCCCTGCATAGTCAGCTCCATCACACGGTGTACGTCCTCCGCAGTCTTCTTTAAGAGCTCGTCGTGATTGGACTGAAGCTTCAGCCCATCCGTCTGTAAATCCTCTTCTGTAATAAAATCTTCCAGGGACAGCTTTTTCTCCCCTTCCCCGCTCTTATAATACTCTTCCGACATCTCCCAGTCTTCACCCTGGTTTTTCTTTTCTTCCGACATAAAGTATCTCCTCCGTTTAAAACAAGGGGTGCTGCAGGTAGTCCTAGCGCTTTGCTAAGGCTATCTGCAGCACCCCCCATTATTCAATACTGTGTTACCACGCGGCGCAGCACAGCATCTTATCTCTTGTTCTTTAAGAAATCCGGAATATTGATCTGAACTTCTCTGTTTACGGTTGGTCTGTAAGGCTGTCCGGCACCCTGGGAAGCACCTGGTGCACCGGCCTGTCCGCCATAATTTGGCTTGTTGTAGTTTGGATTGTATCCCTGGTTTCCATAGTTTGGATTGCCGTAGTTCGGGTTATAATTCGGATTGTAAGCAGGTGCGGTTGCCGCAGCTTCCTGATTTGGGTTAGGATTCTGGTTCTGCGCCGGCTGTGCCGCCGGTTTCTGCGGTCTCGTATAGCCGGTTGCGCTGCCGCCGAAGCTTGTCATGACCTTGCCGACAGGAGTCTCATTCCCCATATCGAGGCCGGTAGCAATAACGGTAATGCTGGCTTCATCCTGAGCCGTCTCGTCATACATGGCACCGAAGATGATGTTGGCTTCGTCTCCTGCCATCTCCTGAACGTAGCTGGCCGCTTCGTTGGCCTCGATCAGGCTGATATCGCCGGAAATATTGATGATAACGTGGGAGGCACCCTCGATGGTGGTCTCCAGCAGCGGACTGGATACGGCCTGCTTCACGGCATCGAGAGCCTTCTCGTCGCCCTTCGCCTTGCCGATACCGATATGTGCGATGCCTTTGTCCGTCATGACGGTCTGGACATCGGCGAAATCCAGGTTAATCAGGCCTGGAACGTTGATTAAGTCTGTAATGCCCTGTACTGCCTGCTGAAGGACTTCATCCGCCTTCTTTAACGCATCCGGCATGGTGGTACGCCTGTCCACAATCTCAAGCAGACGGTCGTTAGGAATCACAATTAAGGTATCAACGCTCTCTTTTAAGCGCTCGATACCTGCGATCGCATTCGACATACGTGTCTTCGCCTCAAAGCGGAACGGCTTTGTGACAACACCGACTGTCAGAATCCCCATATCTTTTGCAATCTTGGCAACAACGGGAGCCGCACCGGTTCCTGTTCCGCCGCCCATACCACAGGTAACGAACACCATGTCCGCGCCCTTCATGGCCTGAGCCAGTTCCTCAGAACTCTCCTCGGCAGCCTTCTCACCGATCTCAGGCTTTGCGCCTGCTCCGAGTCCCTTTGTCAGTTTCTCTCCGATCTGCATAGCCGTAGGGGCCTTGCAAAACTGAAGTGCCTGCTTGTCTGTATTAATTCCGATGAATTCTACACCGGCGATACTCTCATCAATCATACGGTTTACCGCATTGTTTCCGGCACCGCCCACACCGATTACCAGAATTCTTGCAGCATTATCCGCCTCATTTATCTTAATCTCTAACAAGATTATATCCTCCTTTAACCATAAACAGCTTACTCTATAGACCTATCTAATATAATATTTGATTTTACCGAAAATATCAACCACTTTTTCAACAAAATTATAAGTTCTGAATGGAAATTTTATTTATTTTTTACAAACCGGTACGATGTGGCCGTCTCAGCCTCGTCATATGTATCGAGATACAGCGTCCCAGAAAGGCCGGTCAGCACGGGAAGCTGATCCTTCAGCTCGGAAATCTTGCCGCTCATCTGGTCGTTGCTTCCGAGATAGACGGTGATGTCCCCCAGGATTAAACTGGCGTTGCCGTGAGTATCGTACTGGATCCTGTCCACCGTAATCTCATGCGTCGACAGCAGCTGCGTCAGATTCAGGATCTCATCGAAGATCCTGGTGTTTTCCACGGGAAGGGGCTGATGCAGGGCGATATGGCCGAACTTCAGTCCTGTTACCCATGGAATTCCCGGGAGCTTATTGCTGGAGCTCTCCACGATGATACCGTCCTTGTCGAAATACATATAACTTCCCATATAGGAGACGTATCCGACCACGCTCTTCTCGTATACGATGATTTCCACCCTCGTCGGGCTCTGGAATACGATTTTATAGTCTTCTACAAACGGAATCTGTTCGTGTTCCTTAAAATGATCTTTGTAAAAGCAGTAAATCGTATTCCGGTCCCACTTATCCTTAAACAGCAGACCGCGCAGTTCATCGGCGGTATACTGTTTATTTCCCGTTACTGTAATCTCTGTAATCCGGATGGACATTAAGATTACCGCCAGTAAGACGATAACCGCCGCCACAATTCCGATTACGATTCTTCGTTTGCTTTTTTCTGGTCTTATCATTCCATTCCTCTAATCACAGCGCCAAGGCTCTTTAAATCCCGGCAGATATCTTCATACCCCCGCTCGATGTGGCTGCAGTCTGTAATCTGCGTCACACCACGGGAGGCCAGACCCGCGACCACCAATGCGGCGCCGCCGCGTAAATCCCTGGCCCTCACGACTGCGCCCGTTAAAGGGTACAGCCCGCGGATCTCCGCCCTGTTATCCTCTATTATAATATCTGCGCCAAGTTTCTGCAATTCTTTTACAGTGCCAAATCTTCCCTCAAATACAGTTTCTTCCATACGGCCGGTTCCCTCAGCGGCGGCCATCACCGCCATCATCGGCGACTGTAAATCCGTCGGAAACTGCGGATAAGGACCCGTCACAACCGAATAATCCGCCGGGCGCCCTGTCATGGTCACGGAAATGAGGTCGTCATACCTCCGTATGGCGGCTCCCATCTCCTCCGCACAGCGCAGCACCGCCTCCATATGGGATGGCCGGATTCCCGTCAGGGTCACACACCCCTCCGCGGCCATGACCGCACAAAGATAAGTGCCGGCCACAATCCTGTCGCCGGTTACGGTAAATATGGAATCATGCAGGCTAAGTACCCCTTCAATGACCAGTGTTGAACTTCCCACCCCGTGGATCCTGGCTCCCATGCCGATTAAAAACAGGCACAGTTCTTCGATCTCAGGCTCTCTGGCGGCGCCGTGAATCACGGTCACACCATCCGCCAGCACGGCGGCCATGAGGGCGTTCTCTGTCGCTCCCACGCTGGGAAACGGGAAGTAGATGTCGGCTCCCGTCAGTTCATTGGCCGTGACTAAAAGCTCCTCTCCGTCCTCTTCCACCCGGGCCCCCAGCGCGTCAAGCGCCGTCAAATGCAGGTCAATGGGCCTTTCCCCGATAGAGCAGCCGCCGGGAAAACTGGTAACGGCTCTCTTCATCCGTCCTAACAGCGGCCCTGAAACAATGATCGAGGAACGCATACTCTTCACAAACTCTTTCGGTATTTCCGTCTCTGTAACTACGGATGCATCAATCTTCAGCCGGTTTCCTTCCAAACGGCATTTACAGCCGATACTGTCAAGTATCCCCAGCATACAGAACACATCCTGTATCCTGGGGACATTTTCTATCACTGTCGTGCCTTTATGAAGAATTGCCGCCGCCATCATGGGCAGAACGGCATTCTTGGAACCCTGGATCTTTATCTCACCTTCTAAGGGCGTAAGCCCCTGGACTTCTATGACCGACAATCCGATACCTCCCGTGGCTTCTTATATACTATCCTATGTAAAAAGCGGGAAAAAGGTTATCACATTCCGCCGAATAAAATGAGGGGGACTTTCACCTTTCCAGACGTATCTGATTGGAAACGCTCAAAACCATGCCCATTTCCATCATCAGGAACAAAACCGACGTGCCTCCGTAGCTGATAAAGGGAAGCGTGATTCCGGTGTTGGGAATGGTGTTGGTAACTACGGCAATATTTAAGATAACCTGGATCGCAATGTGCCCCATGACACCTACGACCAGCAGGGCACCGAATAAATCCGGCGCGTTGTCTGCAATCAGCATAAACCGGTAGATCATGAACAGAAAGATCAGGATCACCGACACGGCTCCGAAGAGCCCCAGTTCCTCACAGATGATGGAGAAAATCATATCATTCTGCGCCTCGGGTACGAATCCCATCTTCTGGATACTCTCCCCTAAGCCTCTTCCCACCAGTCCTCCGGAACCGATGGCGTATAACCCCTGAAGCACCTGATAGCCGCCGGTGGACGGGTATTTCTCCGGCTCCAGCCAGACGAAGATACGGCTTAACTGATACTCTTTTAACAGACCGATCTTCTCCAGGGCGGTCGCAATGGGACCGGCAAACGCCAGCACCCCCACGCCCGCGAATCCGCAGGCAAAAAACGGCCATTTTTTCTTACATGCCACAAACAGCATGACAAACGCGATTCCTGCAATGATAATACCGGAACTTAAGTTGTTGGCTGCTACTATTCCGGCGATAGGCAGCGTGGTGACAATCACCAGCAGCACGCCTCTCTTTTCGTTGATATTCTTGCCCATCTGCACGATCATGGATGCCAGCATGACGATCAGGGCGATCTTTACAAACTCTGTTGGCTGAATTGAGGCGCCGCCCACTCCGAGCCAGCGCTTCTTACCGTTTCTCTCGATACCAAACAGTGCGGTGGCAATCATCAGCACATAGGAAAGGACGTAGGCCAGAACGGCAAATCTTGCGTACCAGTGGTAATCCATCTTGGAGATAATCAGCATGATGACAAATCCGGCCAGTGCAATCTTCGCCTGTCTCATCATAAAATAGGCCGCATCATCATACTTTATCTGGGCAGCGTAGGAGCTGGAACTGTATATCATAACCAGACCGAACACGGTCAAAAATATCACCGTAAACAGCAGGCTGTAATCATAAAAACGGCGCGGTTTGTTTTTCTTCTTGTTAGGCCTGTTTTCCGCCATCTCATTCCTCCTCGCCAAAACTTTAGTGAGCGATAGCCGCATCCTGTTACAGACTGCGCACGCACTCCTTGAAAACATCACCCCGTTCCTCGTAATTGTTAAACATCCCCCAGCTGGCGCAGGCGGGTGACAACAACACGTATTCTCCGGCATTCGCATAGGATGCGCAAACTCTGACCGCCTCCTGCATGTCTTCCGCATACATGACATTGGTGAAGCCGTGCCTTGCGGCACACTCAGCGATTTTCTCTCTCGTCTGGCCTAAAAGGACCATGTATCTCACCTTTTTGCCGAAGGATCTGATCCATTCGTCATACTCGGAATTCTTATCGTAGCCTCCCGCGATTAAGATCGTGGGGCCAGGCATGGCATTAACCGCCTGGATCGCCGCGTCGGGATTCGTTCCCTTGGAATCGTTATAGTACTTCACCCCCGCCTTCTCTGCCACGAACTCGATCCGGTGTTCCACCGCCTTAAAGTCCCTGATCACGCTCTGTATCGTCTCAAGCGGCACTCCCAGCTCCATGGTTATGGCAGCCGCCGCCATAACGTTTTCGTGGTTGTGGCGGCCCAGCAGATTCATGTCATGGATATTAATGATCTCCATGCGCACGCCGTCGTGGTTCCTTACAATCATATCGCCATCCAGGCAGATGCCTTCAGAGAGAAACTCCCTGCTGCTGAAATAGATGACGCGCGGGGTCACAGTCTCTCCGAATCGCCGCAGAACCGGATCGTCGTAATTGAGGATGCAGGCATCCTCCTTCGTCTGATTCTTTGCAATCCCTTTCTTTACCTCTATGTAGCAGTCCATCGTCTTATGGCGGTTTAAATGGTCCGGCGTAATATTCAGGATCGCGCTCACGTCGGGTTTAAAATCCGTGATGGTCTCCAGCTGAAAGCTGCTGATCTCCGCGACCGTATAAGACTGGTCTGTCGTGCGGAGTGCGGTGGACGTATACGGGGTTCCGATATTTCCTACTACAAACACCTCTTTATAGTACGCGCTCATGATCTCCCCGACCAGAGAGGTCGTCGTCGTCTTTCCGTTTGTCCCCGTTATGGCTGCCAGCTTTCCCCTGGCATAATGGTATGCAAGCTGGATCTCACTCCAGATCGGGACCCCGCAGGCCTTCAGCACCTCGACAAACGGGGCATCAAGCGGGATACCAGGACTGATAACGCAGAGTTCCACGTCCTTAAGCGCCTCCTTCGTCAGCTCTCCAAGGAGCACTTCAATTGTCTCGTCCTCTTTAAACTGTCCCCGGACCGCCTCCGCGTCAAGCGCCTCATTGCTGTCGTAGAGAATCACTTCGTGTTCTGTATCGAGTGCCATTCTGGAAGCGGCAATTCCACTCTTTCCGCTCCCTGCAACTAATATTTTCTGACTCATAGGTTACTCTCCTTCTTTACAGTCCAAGGTATGCCAGCAGGCAGAGAATCGCCGTCACAATAGAGAAAACGGCAACAACCCTGGTCTCGGACCAGCCGCACATCTCAAAATGGTGATGGATCGGCGCCATCTTAAAGAATCTCTTTCCGCCTGTTTTTCTAAAATACGTAATTTGTATAATATCTGACAGAACTTCCACCAGATAAATGAATCCAATGATCGCGATAAATATGGGCATCTGCATCATGTAGGCACTGGACGCCACGAAACCGCCGAGCGCCAGGGAACCGGTGTCTCCCATAAACACTCTGGCCGGGTAGACGTTAAACAGCAGAAAGCCCAGGAGGCTGCCTACGACCGCGCCCGTGATCGGGCTGATCCCCGCTCTCTCCCCCAGGGCCACCACAGTTAAGAAGGTGGCCACCAGGATCGTCACGCTGGTACAGAGTCCGTCGAGACCGTCGGTAAAATTCACACCGTTGTCGGTTCCCAGCACAACAAAGAACAGAAACGGCACAAAGAATATCCCGAGGTCGATATAGAGGCCATTTTCGAAGCCTCCGGTAAATGGAATCAGCATGCTCGTTCCCACTGCCTTGGAGTTGAGAAGGTAATATGCAAAAACGCCTGTAATGATAAACTGTCCGATTATCTTCTGTAAAGGCTTAAGCCCTTCGGAGCGTTTCATGACGATCTTAATATAATCATCCAGAAAACCAACGATACCAAAACCAACGGTCATGAACAGAATCGGTATGATCTTCGGATAATCCTTCACGTAGAACAGAGAAGTAATGATAATGCTGGTCAATATGATCAGACCGCCCATAGTGGGAGTGCCCTGCTTTTTCAAATGGCTTTCCGGTCCCTCTTCCCGGACCTGCTGACCAAATTTTAATCTGTGGAGAAATGGTATTACTATAGGGCACAGTATCGCGCTTATGGCAAACGCTATGATAATCGCCAGTATCGTCTCGTTAATCATGTCACACCTCAATATTTTATGTATTCGTACTTTCAGGGCCGCGGTTAATCCCCCTCACTTCGTTCGGCGGAAAGTAACACAGTTAGTAGTATACGTCTTTTTTCCTGAATAATCAACTATAGAATCGAAACGATGAAACAGTTTTTTCCTCTGTTGCTTCAATTCCCAGATAAGGCAGAATATTCTTAAAAATGTCAGCAATGACAGGCGCCGCTATGGTTCCGCCGTAGTAGATTCCCTGCGGTTCATCGATGGTAATCAGGGCGATTACGGACGGATTATCCGCCGGTGCAAAGCCGATAAAAGACGAAATGTACTTCTTTAAGCTTCTCGGAAGTTTTTCCGAAGTGGCCGTTTTTCCGCCAATGCGGTACCCTTCCAGATACGCCTTTTTTCCGCTGCCCTCGGAGACGACCTTTTCCAGAATATAGCGCATGGTTTCGCTCGTTTCCGCAGAGACGATCCCTTCCTTCACCGGGTAGGTAAAGTTGTGAATCACCTCGCCGTCGGCGCTGACGGCTCCCACACCAAAGTGGGGCGTCACCCGGTTGCCGCCGTTAACGATGGCCGAAGCCGTGGTAATCAGCTGCATGGGGGTAATCTGGAACGACTGGCCGAAGGAGACCGTGGCCAGCTCCACCAGCCCCATATTCTCTTTCTTATGCATAATGGTAGCGGCCTCGCCGGGCAGATCGATTCCCGTCTTTCCCTTCAGGCCAAACTGTTCAAAATACTTGTAGTAATTATCCACTCCCAGGCGCTGGCCCACATCGATCAGAACCGGGTTGCAGGAGTTCATCATTCCCTGCAGAAATGTCTCGGAACCATGGCCCCCCACCTTGTGACACCGGATCTTCCTGTCCTCCACGATCCGAAAGCCGGGACAGGAGAAATGGTCTTCCAGATTCACCACTCCCGCTTCCAGCCCCGCGGCGGCCGTCACGATCTTAAACGTGGAGCCGGGCTCGTAAGTATCGTTGATGCAGGGATTACGCCACATCTGGTTCAACAGCTCCTGCTTCTCCTTGGCGCTCACATTTCCCGGGTCCTCCGGAAGCGTGAACGGGTCGTTTAAGTTGAATTCAGGAGCACTTACCATAGCCATGATCTCTCCGTTCTGCGGGTTCATGACAATGATGGAGACCCGCTTCGCGCCTTTCTTCTCCATCACCTGGTACGCCGCCTGCTCGCAGTACTTCTGGATATTTACGTCCAGACTCACATGCAGATCCTGCCCGGCGATGGGCTCGATCCGATCCTCTGCCGCATTTTCAATCTCAATGCCCGCCGCGTCAGACATAGTCAGAATCTTCCCGTTCATCCCCTTTAAGTAATCCTCGTACTTAACCTCCAGACCTATGATACCCTGGTTATCTCCTCCTGTAAATCCCAGCACCTTGGAGGCCAGGCTGTCGTAGGGATAGTACCGTTTGTAGTCCTCATCCACCTTCACCCCGGCCAGATGGTACGTCCTTATCTGGTCCCCCAGGGCTTTGTCCACATTGGTCTTAATAATCTCCCTGGAACTGTATTTTTCTACCTTTTTTCTGACAGAATCTTCCTCGATTCCCAGTTCTTTGCTTAAAACTGCCACCACCTGATCTGGTTCCTCTATCTGATTGTGGATGACCGAAATGGTGCAGACGGTCCTGTTGGTGGCGATGACGGTTCCATTGGCATCAACGATATTGCCTCTGGCCGCTTTGATCGTTCTCTCTCTTTCATGCAAGTCCTCCGCCATGGCACTGTAATGGGCGGATCGGAAAATCATAAGAAAAAACAGCCGCCCCATTAGTCCTGTCATGGCAAGAAATAACAGGAAAAACAGGATGGCTATCTTCTCTCTGTGATGTGTTTTATTAGAATTCATACGCTGCTCCACCGTCATCATTGTTACAGTATATGAAATTCCTGCGCTTTTATTCTTCCTTTGTCTCCGTTTCGGAAGCTTCTGTGGACGAGGAGGCGGTCGTCGGGATCCGTGCCGGATTCGTCTGTCCAGGCAGCGCACCCGGCAGACCGTAGCCTTCCTCCTCGCTCGGACCGATTACCGCTTCTTCCGAAGGATCGAGAGCCTCCGGCGGAATCGTCTCTCCGTTTTCCAGTGTTCCCACTTCCGTGCTCTCCTCTGTTCCTTCTTCCGTGGAACCCTCTGTGGAGCTGCTGATCCCTTCCTCTGAAGGCAGTTCTGCCTGTCCGCCTTCCGGAAGTGACGGCGTGATATCTGTATCCGGGAATATATTTAAATAAGGAAGAATCTCAGTCATAATCTTCTGAAAGATTTTGCTTGCATACGTACTGTGAGCCTGTTCCTCTACGTGCGGCTCGTCCACTACCACATATACGAGAACCTGCGGATTATCGGCGGGTGCATAGCCACAGAAGGATACGACGTAGTTTTTCTTGTCACGTCCGACCTTCTCGGCCGTTCCTGTTTTACCCGCGATTTTATAACCCTCTACCTTAGCGGCAGAGCCGGTACCGCCCTGGGCGTTTACCGTCTTATAGAGCGCTTCGTTAATAAACTTCGTGGTGGATTCCGAAACAGTCTCGCGGACCAGAACCGGATCCATCTTCTTCACGATAGACCCCTGCTCGTTTAAGATCTGTTTCACCACATGGGGCTCGTAGTAGGAGCCGCCGTTTATGACGGAGCAGTACGCCGCCGCCATCTGGATCATGGAACAGTTAAAGTTCTGACCGAAGGCATTGGTTGCGAGGGAAGCCGGATCGGCCGTCTCCGCGTTGTACATAAGCGTCTTGTTGTCCGCCTCACCAGGAAGATCGATTCCGGTTTTGGAACCGAAGCCAAACTGCTGCTGGTATTTATAGAATTTCTGTTTTCCTACTTTCTGGGCAATGTGCATCATAACGACGTTGCACGATTTCATAAGGCCCTGCTCCACCGTCAGATCGCCGTGACCGTACCGGTTTACACAGCTGATCGGCCATCCGCCGATCTCCAGCTTTCCGTTACACGTATACGTCTCATTACCGTTGATGGAGCCTTCCTCCAGGCCCGCCGCCACGGTGAATATCTTAGCGGTAGAACCGGGCTCGAAGCCGTCGCTGATGCAGAAATTACGCCACGTCTGATTCCACGCCACCTGTTTTCCAAAGGACATGATCTCATCATTGGAATAGTGGGCGTAAACGTTGGCCTCCGTCAGAGGCTCCGCGTCCTTATTCTTTCTGTGGTAGTCGTCTATGGCTTCCTGAATGCCCAGCTGCTTCACTACATCATCGGTATACTCCGGGCGGAGCTGCCTCGGATTGTTTAAATCAAAGGTCTTATCATTGGCCATGGCCAGGACTTCGCCATTATTGGGATCCATGACGATGACGCCCACCCGCTTGCTTCCGACCTCCTGCTCCCACTCCGTGATATATTTCTCAACGATCTTCTGAACGTTTGTATCGATGGTGGATACGACCGTATTGCCGTTGGATGCCGGCTTGATCACACGCTCCAGGTTGGAGTCGTCATTTAAATAGCCATACTCCCTGCCGTTGGTTCCCATCAGCGTGGAGTTATAATACTGCTCAATGCCGCCGCTTCCATCCATGCCGTCGTCTCTGGCAAAGCCGATCACATTGCATCCCACGGAGTTATACGGGTAGATTCTCTTATACTCATCCTCGAACCAGATGCCGCGGATGCCCTTTCCGTCTCCAGCCTTCTTAAACTCTTCCCGTTTTTCTTCCTTATAATTCTCGAAGTTTTCTTTCTGGTCGTAAGTCAGCTGCTTGGCGTAACGGATATAGTACTTGTCCTTTTTCTCGTTGATCAGATTCATCATCTCCGTCCGGTCATAACCGAAACAGTCTACCAGAGCGTTCACAGAGGCCTCTAAGTAGGCGTTGGAATCCGACATAATCTGCTTGGGATCCAGGATCAGATTATACACTTTTTCACTCGTCGCCAGATACGTTCCGTTGCGGTCCAGAATATCGCCCCGTCGGAATGGTATGGTGCGGCTGTCGTACTCCTGCTGCGACAGCACAATCTGATTAAAATCATCCTTTTTGTTGGTCATTAAATCATACAGGACCATAACCAATGCAAACAAAGCCAGCGTAACTACCAGGACGGTAATCGCCAGCTTTTCCTGCATGTATCTTGGAAATATCTTGGTTTTTCTATTTTTCTGCCTGTTAGTGTTTCGGGATGTCTTCATTCTGCCTTACATACTCACTTTCCGTCTTATCATACTGAAGAATCTGATTCTTATTAGCGTAGACCATGCCAAGTTCCTCTGTAGCAACTTTGTACACATGATCCAAATCAACGGAAGTATTAATATTCGTCTGCAGGGCATCGTTTTCAGTCTTTAACGTTTCCAGCTCCGACTCCAGGCTCTCGATCGTATGAATTCTCGTCGTGATAGAAGACTGAAGATGGAGATAATTTACACATAAATAGAGCGTACAGACTGCTGCGATGGTCAGCATAATAACATAAGGCAAATCCATCTGTAAGGCTTTTTCACGATTCCGTCTGACTTTATGGTTCACTGCCGGACGGCGTACTTCATCTGGTGAACGTCTTACCGGTACGCGCTTTGGTTCCAGCTTACGGACAGTATTCCCCTGTACGTAGGCAGCACTACGGTAAGAATGCACATTCTTTCTAGCAGCCATGCTCTTTTCCTCCCTTTTTAAATCCGCTCAAATACTCGAAGTTTCGAACTCTTCGATCTCTTGTTCCCTTCAATCTCTTCTTCTGACGGTACAATGGGTTTTCTGGTGATTACCCGGCCTTTGCTGACTTTGCCGCAGACACAGACTGGAAAATCCGGCGGACAGGTACAGGGATTCTCATTATTGCGGAAGCGAATCTTTACGATTCGGTCTTCCAGCGAATGAAAGGTGATAACAGCCAGCCTTCCACCCGGTTTCAATAAGTCGATCATCGTATCAATAGAATTATTTAAGACCTCCAGCTCCTGATTCAGTTCAATCCGAATCGCCTGGAACGTCTTCTTCGAAGGATGGCCGCCCACTGCGCGAACTTTCGCAGGAACCGCTTCCTTAATAATCTCTGTCAATTCTCCTGTTGTCTCAATCCGTTTTGTCTCTCTGGCCCTCACGATATGCTTTGCGATATTCTTTGCGAACTTGTCCTCTCCGTAGTCACGGATAATTCTGTATAAATCAAACTCGCTGTACGTATTCACAATATCGGCGGCCGTCTGTGTGTTTCTCTGATCCATCCTCATATCCAGCGGAGCGTCGTCTTCCCGGTAGGTGAATCCCCGTTCCGGTGTGTCCAGCTGATAGGAGGATACTCCAAGGTCCAGATAAATACCGTCTGCCTTTTCGATTCCTAAATCCTTTAGTACCGATTGTATCTCTTCGTAATTGCTTCTCACGATCGTAACTCTGTCTTCATAGTCACGAAGCCGTTCCGATGCCGCCGCGATGGCGTCTGCATCCTGGTCAATTCCGATTAATCTTCCGTATTCCCCGAGGCGTCTGCATACTTCCAGAGCATGTCCGCCGCCCCCAAGCGTTCCATCCACATAAATTCCATCTGGTTTTACATTCAGGCTGTCAATGGTTTCGTAAAGCAGCACTGACTTGTGTTCAAACATCATATTCCAAGTCCTTCCATATTCTCAGCGATTTCTTCCATATCATCGTATGTATTGGCTGCTGTCCACGCATCCTTGCTCCAGATTTCAATGCGGCTTCCTACACCCACAAGCACTGCATCTTTTTCGATGCCTGCGAATTCACGGAGCACAGCCGGAAGAAGAATTCTTCCCTGCTTGTCCACTTCACAGGAAGATGCACCTGCCAGAAAGAATCTGTTAAACTTTCTGGCGTTTGTGTTGGTCAGCGGCAGGCTTTTCAATTTTTCTTCGAGGGCTTTCCATTCTTCGTTATCATACACAAATAAACAGCCATCCAAGCCCTTCGTCACGACGAACTCTTCACCAAGCTGTTCTCTGAACTTCGATGGGACGATCAAGCGCCCTTTTGCATCGACTGTATGATTGTATTCGCCCATGAACATACTAATCACCTGCTTGTACGTCAGAGAGAGAGTTTACACCACTCTTCCTCCATTCTCTACCACTTTGTACCACTTTCCACCACTTGTAGATTAATTTTAGTACATTTGTAAGGAAATAGCAAGGAAATTTTCTAAAAAAGAATAAAAAAATAAGGCGGCAACGAATGGTTTCGTTACCGCCTCCAGATATGCCGTATCCCTAATACCCGGCTACTATATATTGTTCTATCAGTTGATCCAGCTCTACACTTCTCTTATAAACAGTGCTGCTGTCCTGCTCGGTGTCTATACTTCTGTTTAATTTATCTCTTGCCTCTTCAATCTTATTGATCAACTCTTCTTTTGAAATCATATCAGTCTTCTCCTTTGCTCTTTAATCGTATCTGTCTGTGTTTCCAGATGAGCACCAAAGCTGATATCACTACTAATACCAATGACAATGCCTGAGATACTGCAATTCCTGTGTTAAAGAATATAAGCTGGTCCGTCCTGAGCCCTTCGATCCAGACTCTCCCCAGACCATATCCCAGCAGGTAAATAAGAAGCATTTCCCCATTAAACTTCTTACGTTTGCGATACCATAGCATGAACACTAACACGCCTAAGTTCCAGACTGATTCATAGAGAAAGGTCGGATGCACCTGTATATACTCGACACCGTCCTTCACGATCAGGTGGTTTAATAGGTCCTGAGATATCATGCTCTCGTTGACCAGCGCTCTTCTGATTCTCATGGCAAAAAGGCTGTCCGTGTATCCGCCAAACGCCTCACAGTTAAAGAAGTTTCCCCATCTTCCTATAATCTGTCCGGTTATCAGTCCAAGGCAGCCGCTGTCAGCCATTGAAAAGAAAGAAAGCTTTTTCTTCCTTGTATAAACAGTCAGCGTTATGACCGCGGCAATCACGCCGCCGTATATGGCCAGTCCGCCTGCCCTTAAGTTAAAAATTGAAATCAGGTTGTCCCTGTAATTCTCCCAGTCAAAAATGACGTAATAGATACGAGCTCCTATAATAGAAAAGATAATTCCATACAGAGCAAAATCCAGATAAATATCCGGGTCCTGTCCCCTCCTTTTCGCGTCGCTCGTCGCAACCCAGAGACCAGCCAGTATTCCAATTCCTATGATAATCCCGTAAAACGCTATGCGGAATCCAAATATCGAGATACTGTTCTGCAAGTGGTCAATCGTAATACCCAAATGCACAAAACTAATATCTGCCGTATTTGCCATTGTTTTCTCCTTTCGTGTTTTCTTTATTTTACCCCGTGATATGCCAAAAATCAAACAGATTCGCCCGACATATTCGACCATAATTCGACAAAAACAGGCGCGAGTTCAGTTTGACTCTTTTATTTTTATGGATAATATGCTATTCTATATTAGTTGCAGGAAAAAATCAACCTTAAAAATGCTTAATAAAATATAGAGGAAGGTAATGAATTATGAAATTAGGTATTGTCGGACTGCCGAATGTGGGTAAAAGCACATTATTCAACTCTCTTACAAAGGCCGGCGCAGAATCGGCCAACTATCCGTTCTGTACGATCGATCCAAACGTAGGCGTGGTTCCCGTGCCGGATGTACGTCTCGGAAAGCTGGCTGCGCTCTATGACTCAGCAAAGATCACGCCCGCAGTCATTGAATTCGTGGACATCGCAGGACTCGTGAAAGGCGCTTCCAAGGGTGAAGGTCTTGGGAACCAGTTCCTTTCCAACATCAGAGAAGTAGACGCCATCGTACACGTTGTCCGCTGCTTCGAGGACGGCAATGTCATCCATGTGGATGGCAGCGTGAATCCTTTAAGAGATATTGAAACCATCGATTTGGAGCTTATCTTCTCCGATTTAGAGATTCTGGAGAGACGAATCTCCAAGACGGCAAAGAGTGCCTTTAACGACAAATCTCTCGCAAAAGAGCTGGAGATCTTAAAAGCAGTGAAGGCTCACTTAGAGGATGGCAAGCTGGCCCGCAGCATGGAGTTTGAAGATGACGATGCTCAGGAATTCGTTTCCTCCTTAAATCTTCTCACCTACAAGCCGGTTATCTTCGCTGCCAACGTAAGCGAAGACGACCTGGCCGACGACGGCGCTTCCAATGAATACGTAAAGGAAGTCCGCGGCTTCGCCGCAGAAAACGGCAGCGAAGTCTTCGTCATCTGTGCCCAGATCGAGCAGGAGATCGCCGAACTGGAGGAAGACGAGCGCAAGATGTTCTTAGAGGACTTAGGCCTCACGGAATCCGGTCTCGAAAAACTGATCGCCGCCAGCTACCACCTCTTAGGCCTCATCAGCTATTTAACAGCAGGCCCCACAGAGACGAGAGCCTGGACCATTAAAGTAGGAACCAAGGCGCCTCAGGCCGCCGGCAAGATCCACTCCGATTTCGAGCGCGGCTTCATCAAGGCCGAGGTTGTAAACTACCAGGATCTTCTCGACTGCGGCACCTATACGGCCGCCAAAGAAAAAGGCCTTGTCAGAATGGAAGGAAAAGAATACGTCGTAAAAGACGGGGACGTTGTTCTGTTCCGTTTCAACGTATAAGCTCCACTCGTTTCATACCGCAGACCGCGTTTTACCGGCATAAAGGCCGGAAAATAATAGCGGGAAATCTTTAGAAAAATAAAGATTTCCCGCTATTATTTTCCCCCAACATGGATTTGACAGATCCCCCCTCATCGCTTAAAATAAAGGAAAGCATTGCCTGATACTAGAGCAGGCTGCAAAAGAAAAGGAGGCTGTCCACACAGATGAAACGATGCATTGCAGCGGCCGGAATAGCAGAGGGACACCAAAACATCAGATCCATAAAGGAGGAATCACAATGTCTATTCCGGCACAAACCATATATCCAAGAACAGGAGACCGGCAGACCGTCTATTTAAACGCGGTCGTCAAAGATCCCAATATTTCCGTCGGTGCCTATACGATGTACAACGATTTCGTAAACGACCCTGTCGATTTCGAAAAGAACAACGTACTCTACCACTACCCGATCAACAGAGACCGCCTGGTCATCGGAAGATTCTGTTCCATTGCCTGCGGAGCCAAATTTGTATTTACAAGTGCGAACCACACGATGACGTCCCTGTCCACGTATCCGTTCCCCTTATTCTTCGAGGAATGGGGCACTCCCATCTCGGAAGTCGCGGAATCATGGGATAACAAGGGTGATATCGTCATTGGAAATGATGTCTGGATCGGTTACGAGGCTGTCATCATGTCCGGCGTCAAAATCGGCGACGGAGCGATCATCGGAACGAGAGCCGTCGTAACAAAAGACGTGGAACCCTATACCATCGTAGGCGGGATCCCGGCAAAATCAATCAGGAAGCGTTACAGCCAGGACATCATCACCCAGCTGGAGGCGGTCCGCTGGTGGGATTTACCTCACGACCAGCTTAAACAGCTCATCCCGGCAATCCGCAGCGGCAGTCCTGAAGCCCTGCTTCGCGCATACCACGCCCTGAACCAATAAAATAACCATTTCACCTATCCGGTTTTTGCCAGTCAAAAACCGGATACTTATTAATAAGGAGAACATTATGCAAACCTTCCCTGCAGAAATCCTCAAAGACACCGCCGGCAGACTCACTTATCTGCCCCTGCCGTTCTCTGCCAGAGAGATTTTCCATCAGCCCAAAGGCACCATTTACGTACAGGGAACCATCAACGGAATCCCTTACCGGAGCAGGCTCCTCTCCCGCGGCAGCGGCTGTTACATTATGCTTATCGACAAAGTCCTGCAAAAATCCCTCGGTTTTTGCGGCCTTCCCCTGCCTGTCTCTGTCACAATGTCCCTCGACGCCCAGGCCCAGCCGTCCGGCGCCCCGGCCGTTCCCGGCCCCTCTCTTTCCCCATGCGCCATGGACACCATCACCGCAGTTAAAACCCGTACAAGCGTACGCCATTACACGGATGCTCCCATAACCCCTGATGTCCTAAACACGCTCCTGTACGCCGGAATGTGTGCCCCCAGCGCAAAAAACAAAAGGCCCTGGCACTTCCTTCTCCTGGAAGACCGGAACCTTCTCACCGAACTCTCCGCCGCCAATCCCAACGCCCGCATGCTGGCCGAAGCCGCCTGTGGAATCGTTGTCTGCGGCGACCATAATATAGAAGGAACTAACGTTTTTCTCTGCGAAGCCTGTGCCGCCGCCACCCAGAACATTCTTCTCTGCGCCCACAGCCTTGCCCTTGGTGCAGTCTGGTGCGGAGTTCTCCCCCACTCCCCATGGCAAAAGCTGCTGACACAGACCCTAAACCTCCCACCCAAGGTATCCCCCATCACCGTCATAGCCCTTGGTCACCCCGCGCCCTCAGCCACCTCACCCGAAAAAGCCGCCCCTTGGGATCCAGCCAAACTCCACCGCGCCACCTGGTAATCCCACTTTCCCCCGCCGCCTCTATTTCGGTACTCTCTCCCTCCCGGCCGCCAGTACACAGCCGCCGCCCCGCCGGGAAGCTGTGGGTGGGAAGGGGAAGGTGGGATACGGTTTTGTTTTTCAGAGGTTCGCTGGAACTTAAGTGGAAAACGGAAAAAGGAGGGCAGTGAAAGTTGGCCTCCAAGCCAAGCTTTCAAGTGCACACGGAGGAGAAGCCCTTCAGGGGTTCTCCGTAGTTTGCGCGGGCTGCCCTCCTTTTTTCGTTTTCCGCTTTAGTTCCAGCCACCGAAGAAATGGAAAAACCGTATCCCACCTTCCCCTTCCCGCCCGCGGCTTCCCGGCGAGGCGGCGGCGTACCCCCTCGCCATTTACTCCAGCAGCGTATACCCCATCAAGCTCTCATCAACCTCCTTCGCCGCTTCTCTCCCTTCCCGGATCGCCCAGACCACCAGCGACTGGCCTCTCCGCATATCTCCCGCGGTAAACACATGCCGGGCGTTCGTCTTATACTTTCCGGCCTCAGTCTCCACATTGGTCCTTGCGTTCAGCTTCACGCCGAAGGCATCCGCCACATAGCTCTGGCTCCCTAAAAATCCGGCGGCAATCAATACCAGATCGGCTGCGACCTCCTTCTCGCTTCCAGCCACCGGTTCCATCGTGATCCGACCCGTTTTTTCATCCTTTTTCGGCTCCAGTGACAGGAGCACGGCTTTTGCCACTCTGCCGTTCTTATCCTTAACGAACTCCTTCACCGTAGCCTGATACATTCTCGGATCGGAGCCAAACACGGCGATGGCCTCCTCCTGGCCGTAATCCGTCTTTGCGACACGGGGCCATTCCGGCCAGCTGTTGTCGGGCATTCTCTTATCCGGAAGCTTCGGCATCATTTCCAGCTGAAGAACCGATGCGCAGCTATGGCGTATGGCGGTTCCCACACAGTCATTTCCCGTATCGCCGCCTCCGATGACGATCACGTGCTTTCCTTTGGCTGACAGGTACGACTGATCCTTTAAGTTGGAATTCAGCAGGCTCTTCGTAGTGGATTTAAGGAAATCCACTGCAAAATAAATTCCCTCCGAATCTCTTCCCGGCACCTGAATGTCGCGGGGATTAGACGCGCCGCAGGCCAGTATCACGCGGTCAAAATCCTTTAAGATGTCCTTTGCCTTGTGGTTCTTCCCCACATCAGCTCCCGTGACAAAAGAGATTCCTTCCTCTTTCATTACATCCACCTTGCGGTCGATCACCCATTTTTCCAGCTTCATATTGGGAATACCGTACATCAGCAAGCCTCCGACGCGGTCTTCCCGCTCGAAAACCGTCACGCTGTGGCCCCGCTTATTTAACTGGTCCGCGGCCGCTAAACCGGCCGGGCCGGAGCCGATGACTGCCACCCGTTTCCCGGTTCTGATCTTCGGCGGGTTCGGGCCGGCAATCCCCGTCTCATAGGCCCGCCGTATAATGGCTCCCTCATTTTCCTTGATGGCAACCGGAGTTCCGTTTAATCCGCAGGTACAGGCCGCCTCACATGGCGCGGGGCATACCCGGGAGGTGAACTCCGGAAAACTGTTGGTCTTTTTTAAGCGGTTATAGGCCTGTTCCCATGTTCCTGTATAGACCAGATCGTTCCACTCCGGGATCAGATTGTTTAAGGGGCAGCCTGAAACCATTCCCCCCATCATCATTCCCGACTGGCAGAACGGCACGCCGCAGTCCATACAGCGGGCCCCCTGGCATTTCTGTTCTTTTTCCGAGAGCGGAAGATGGAATTCGTCATAATGCTTAATCCGGCTTTTGGGATCTGCCGCCCTTCCTGTCTCTCTGTCATATTCTAAAAATCCTGTTGGCTTTCCCATGCTTTTCCTCCTCGCGGCTTACTTCTTCGTATTCGCATAAAATGCTTCAATCTGTGCCTGTTCGCTGCTTAAGCCTTTCTCCTCCATCTGGACGATAGTGTTCATCATACGGCGGTAATCGTGAGGCATGATCTTCTTGAATTTCGGCAGATACTCACCAAAGTTGTCGAGAATCTCTTTTCCTCTTTCCGAATTGGTGTAAGCCACATGTTCCTTTATCATTTCCTTCAGCTCCAGAACATCGTATTTATTCGTCACTTCCTCAAAGGAAACCATCTCTTTATTCAGTCTCTTATACAAATCCCGTTTCTCGTCCAGAACATAGGCGATTCCGCCGCTCATGCCCGCCGCAAAATTCTTTCCAGTCGGTCCCAGCAGGACGACACGGCCTCCGGTCATATACTCGCATCCGTGGTCTCCCACGCCTTCCACCACCGCGGTAGCACCGGAATTTCTCACGCAGAACCGTTCACCGGCCACGCCGCAGATAAACGCCTTACCACTGGTCGCCCCGTAAAGGGCCACATTGCCGATAATGATGTTTTCCTCGGCTTTAAAGGTCACGCCCTTCGGCGGATAGACCACCAGCTTTCCTCCGGACAAACCCTTTCCGAAGTAATCGTTGCTGTCTCCCACCAGCTCCAGCGTAAGCCCTTTCGGGATAAATGCACCAAAGCTCTGGCCGCCGCTTCCCGTGCAGTTTACGGTATACGTGTCCTCCGGAAGTCCCTCCGGGTACAGTCTCGTGATCTCGGATCCAAATATGGTTCCCAGCGCACGGTCCGTGTTGGAAACATCGATCTGAATGCTCTTCTTCTGCCCGTTTACCAATGCCGGTCTCAATTTCTTCAGCAGGATCTTTTCATCGATGGTCTTTCCCAGTTCGAAGTCGTAGACCGATTTGTGGTTATAGCCGGCCAGCTTTTTATCGGCATACGGATTGCCAAGAATAGCTGAGAGATCCACCTTATCCGCCCTTTTCGAAGAAATATGCTCCTTCTTTTTCAACAGATCGGTACGTCCCACCAGTTCATCCACTGTGCGGATTCCAAGCTTCGCCATATATTCCCGCAGCTCCTGTGCAATGAAATACATGAAATTGACCACGTATTCCGGTTTCCCCTTAAAACGCTTCCGAAGCTCCGGATTCTGCGTCGCAATCCCCACCGGGCACGTATCCAGATTGCAGACCCGCATCATCACACATCCCATGGTTACAAGGGGAGCTGTCGCAAATCCGAACTCCTCCGCGCCCAGCATACAGGCAATCGCCACATCACGGCCTGTCATCAGCTTGCCGTCAGTCTCCAGGATCACCTTATCGCGGAGGCCGTTCATAATCAGGGTCTGGTGTGCTTCCGCCACCCCCAGCTCCCAAGGAAGTCCTGCATTGTAGATGGAATTTCTCGGCGCCGCTCCCGTACCGCCGTCAAAGGAGGAGATCAGGATCACCTGTGCTCCCGCCTTGGCGACGCCTGCCGCGACGGTACCGACTCCAGCCTCGGATACCAGCTTCACCGAGATTCTGGCCTCTGTGTTGGAATTTTTCAAGTCATAGATCAGCTGTGCCAGGTCCTCGATGGAGTAGATATCGTGGTGAGGCGGCGGCGATATCAGACCAACGCCCGTTGTGGAATGCCGCGTCTTTGCCACCCACGGATATACCTTGCCTCCGGGAAGCTGGCCGCCCTCCCCGGGCTTCGCTCCCTGGGCCATCTTGATCTGTATCTCTTTGGCGCTCACCAGGTAGCGCGAGGTAACGCCGAACCGCCCGGAGGCCACCTGCTTGATTGCGGAGCACCGGTTCAGCCCGTCGGCTCCGGGAGTCAAACGCTCCAGACTCTCCCCGCCCTCTCCGCTGTTGGATTTGCCGTGGATCCGGTTCATGGCGACAGCCAGCGTCTCATGAGCTTCCCCGGAGATGGAGCCGTAGGACATGGCCCCTGTCTTAAACCGTTTCACAATGGATTCCACGCTTTCCACCTCGTCGATGGGAACCGCCTTCCGCTTCGTATAATCGAAGTCGATCAGGCTCCTTAAATTCACCATCTGGCCTTCTTCATTCAGCGCATGTGTATACTGCTTAAACGTCTCATAGCTTCCCGTTCTGGCCGCCTCCTGGAGCAGGTGGATGGTCAGCGGATTATAGAGATGTTCTTCCTGTCCAGCCCTGGCCTTGTGGCTTCCGACGCTCTCCAGCGTTAAATCCACATCGAGACCGAGGGGATCGAAGGCCATGGAGTGAAGCGTATCCACATCATTTGCGATATCGTCCAGCGTAATGCCTCCGATCCGGCTCACCGTATCGGTAAAATACTTTTCCACCACGCTCTTTGAAATGCCGATGGCCTCGAAGATCTGCGCTCCCTGGTACGACTGGATCGTGGAAATACCCATCTTGGAGGCAATCTTAACGATTCCATGGAGCACCGCGCTGTTATAGTCTTCCACCGCTGCGTAATAGTCCTTATAAAGCATCCCGCTTTCAATCAGCGCCCGGATGGATTCCTGCGCCAGATATGGGTTGACCGCGCAGGCTCCATATCCCAGCAGCGCGGCGAAATGGTGTACCTCTCTGGGTTCTCCGCTCTCCAGGATCAGAGCCACAGAGGTGCGCTTCTTCGTCTTCACCAGATGCTGCTGCAGAGCGGATACCGCCAGAAGCGAAGGAATCGGCACGTGGTTCTCATCGATGTCACGGTCGGAAAGGATGATAATATTCGCTCCGTCCCGGTGTGCCCGGTCCACCTCCAGAAACAGCCTGTCGATTGCCTTTTCCAGAGAAGTATTCTTATAATATGTGATCGGAATGACCTCCACCTGGAAACCGGGCCTCTTCATGTATTTGATCTTCATCAAGTCCGTACACGTTAAAATTGGATTGTTAACCTTTAAAATCTTGCAGTTCTCCGCTGTTTCCTCCAGAATATTTCCCTCTTCACCGACATACACGGCGGTCGAAGTCACGATCTCCTCTCTGATGGCGTCAATCGGCGGGTTTGTCACCTGTGCAAACATCTGCTTAAAGTAATTAAACAACGGCTGATGCTTTCTGCTTAAGACTGCCAGCGGACTGTCGGCTCCCATAGCGGATACCGCCTCAGCCCCGTTTAAGGCCATGGGAAGAATCATCGTCTTGTATTCCTCGTAGGTGTAGCCATAGGCTTTCTGGAGCCTGGAGCGCTGCTCCGCGCTCATGCCCGCAACTCCCTTGTTGGGAATCGGTAAATCTTTCAGTTCGATTAAGTTGGAATCCAGCCATTCGCCGTAGGGCTGTCTAGACGCATACATCTCTTTTAGTTCACTGTCTGACACAAGGCATCCTTTTACCGTGTCGATCAGGAGCATTTTCCCGGGACGGAGACGCTCCTTTCTCACTACGTGATTCTGCTCTGTGTCGATGGCTCCCACCTCTGAGGCCAGGATCATCTGATCGTCATCCGTGATGTAATATCTGGAAGGCCGCAGCCCATTTCTATCTAAAACCGCGCCGACGAGGTCGCCGTCGGAAAATACGATGGAGGCCGGGCCGTCCCACGGTTCCATCATAGTCGCGTAGTAGCTGTAAAAATCCTTGATCTCCTGAGGCATGGATTTATCATGGGCCCATGGAGCCGGGATCGTCACCATGACAGCCAGAGGGAGCTCCATACCGCTCATCACCATAAATTCCAGAGCATTGTCCAGCATGGCAGAATCGGAGCCTTCCTGATTGATGATCGGAAGCACCTTGTGCATATCGTACTTAAAATACTTCGATTCCATGGTTTCTTCCCGCGCCATCATCTTATCCACATTGCCGCGGATGGTGTTGATCTCTCCGTTGTGAACGATGAGGCGGTTGGGATGCGCTCTCATCCAGCTTGGATTCGTGTTGGTGCTGAACCGGGAGTGTACCACGGCAATGGCCGACTCGTAGTCCTTATCCTGTAAGTCAGGGAAAAATCTGCGCAGCTCCTTCACCAGGAACATTCCCTTGTATACGATCGTACGGCTGCTCAGCGATACCACGTATGTATTGTCGTTGCTCTGCTCAAATACGCGGCGTGACACGTAAAGCTTCCGGTCAAAATCCAGTCCCTTTTCCGTGTCGGCCGGCTTCTTCACGAAGCCCTGGGCGATACAGGGCATACATTCCACCGCCCTCTCTCCGATCAGCTCCGGATGCGTCTCCACATCTCTCCAGCCCAGAAACTCCAGACCCTCCTTTTTTACAATGATTTCAAACATCTTCTTCGCCTGGTTTCTGGCAAGCTCATCCTGGGGAAAGAAGAACATGCCGACTCCATATTCTCTCTCGCCTCCAATCTCAATACCCAGGGATTTCGTCACCTTCCTAAAGAATTTGTGTGAAATCTGGAGCATGATGCCGACTCCGTCGCCTGTCTTTCCTTCCGCGTCCTTACCGGCGCGGTGCTCCAGATTCTCGACGATATGAAGGGCCTGCTCCACCGTCTTATGGCTCTTTACGCCTTTCATGTTGGCAACTGCTCCGATTCCGCAGTTGTCATGCTCAAACCTGGAATCATATAATTCCGGCGTTTTCCTTGGTGTGGGGGATTTTGAATTTTTTACCATAATTTTATTCCTTTCTGGCTGTAAAAAAACACAGACCCGCGGCTTTCTATGCTCGTCGTCGGGCCTGTGTTCCATATTTATAATACTATTTTATTACCATGGCATCTCCGGCTTCTGCCAGCCTCTGCCTATGCTTCAACTTTTTTAGATAATACTACATCCGTTTCCATTTGTAAACCCCTTTTTTCACGGGAGTTGTCAGTTTATTTGACAATTTATGTGTATGGGCCTTTTATTTGTCTCATTTTTGTTCTTAATCCTGTGTTTACTTAACAATTCAGCGGTATTTTTGCATGAGATTGATCCTCATCCAATATTTCTCAATTTACTGAAATTTCGTCGCCTCAAGCCATCGTCACATCGCGATAAATCCGCTCGATCGTTTCCTCCAGGCTCATTTCCGCCGTCAATGCATTTTCAGATATATTTTTCAGGTAATCTTTCTCTCTCCACCAGGCACGCATGTCGCTTTCCCCAAATTCTTCCCTGCTGCCCTTCGTCTGATGGCGTAACAGGGTAACCTCAAAAGGCAGGTCATAGTAGTAGGCAAAAACCTCGTCTCCAAACAGCATCTTTGCAGAATCGAACAACGGCTCATACCGCTGGGAACTTAAGATTCCCTCCAGAATCGTTATCTCACAGTGTTCTCGGCCATATGCCAGGAGTTCCTGCATAAGCGGCAGAGCCAGCGTATTCTTTTCGCCCTTTACATGAAGAATTTCCCGGCGGACCATGTCCTGGGAAATAAGCATGCTGTGATCTCCAAATCTGCGCTGCAGCGCCCTGGCCACAGTCGTTTTTCCGCTTCCCGAATTGCCTCTGATTATGATTAATTTTGCCATGTCCCTTCCCCTATCCCACGTCAGAACTATAACATAAATTGGCGGAAAAGAATCACTTCCTTTCCGCCAGCTTCTGCATATCATTCACTTATTGAAACTTGTCCATTACATCTCGCCGAGTCCGCTTTCGATCGCTTCGCTCATGCTCTTCATAGCCTCTTCTTCATCCTCACCGTCACAGATTAAGTTGATCTCTGTACCGCACTTGATGCCTGCTGCCATAACATTTAATACGCTCTTTGCAACAATTCTCTTCTCACCGCACTCGATGATGATGTCGCATTTAAACTTCATGGCTGTCTGGGAAAGAACTCCCGCTGGTCTTAAATGAAGTCCGGATGGGTTTACAACAGTAAGTGTTTTTGTTAACATAATATTTTCTCCTTTATCCTCTAATCTATATACTCCTTATCGTTAATTTTATTACAATTCCCATTGGGTGTCAAGTTAAACACTTCTTATTTTTTGTCTTGCAAGGATGAGTTATACTTCCGTGTGCTATTCGGTAAATCCTTGCTTCATAGGCCCGCAAGCTTTCAGAGTAAGGTTTCTCATAATTAGCAAGCAGCAGCTGGCTCTGTTGCTGCAGCCGAGCTACCGGTATCTTTTGCTCTTCCCTCGTAAAGTTACAGAAAACCCATAGTTCCTCTTTCCCCAGCCTGCGCTTGTATGAATAAACAGAAGGATTTTCCTGATCCAGAGGCTCATAGGAACCATAGACAATAATTTCATACTGTTTTCTCAAACGAATTAAAGCCTGATAAAAATAGAAAATTGAGTCGGGATCAGCCAAGGCTTCCTTAGCGTTGATATATGTATAAGCCGGATTGACTCCGATCCATGGTGTACTGTTTGTAAATCCTGCATTAGGACTATCGTCCCATTGCATAGGAGTCCTTGCATTATCTCGGCTCCTGTATCTGATACGTTTCAGCATTATCTCCGGAGCAGTGCCTGCTCCCGTATATTCTTTATAGGCATTAATCGTATCAATATCCCGATAATCCTCAATCTTATCAAAGGTCACATTGGTCATTCCTAATTCCTCCCCCTGATAGATATAAGGCGTTCCCTGCATCATTTGAAGACAGACTCCCAACATTTTGGCTGATTTTTTACGATAAAATTCTGTAGAATCATCGCCAAATCTTGAAACGACTCTTGGCTGATCGTGATTGTTCCAAAAAAGAGAATTCCATGCCTTTCCATCCAGTCCCGTCTGCCAGCGATCCATTACCTTTCGAATATCATTCAGGCAGAAGGAAGGAATTCCCCACCGGTCTGTTTCTCCACCATCCACATCCATTAGCTGGAACTGGAACACCATCTGCAGTTCCTTTGAATCGAAACCGGCATATTTCCTTGCCTGCATCACTGTCACATCAGGAGTTTCTCCTACAGTCATCACTTCATATCCCGAAAGAACTTCCCGGTACATCTCCCTCAAATACTCATGGACATGTGGTCCATTAGCAGCCGTAGTTTTTTCCGGCTGGTTCCTGTCAGTAAGCGCCGCTGGATCCTTTGAAATATAACTGATCACATCCATACGGAAACCATCAATTCCCTTATCGAGCCACCATCGCATCATCCCATAGATTTCCTGGCGCAGCGGCTCGTAATCCCAGTTTAAGTCCGGTTGTTTTCTGCTGAATAGATGCAGATAGTATTCCCCTGTCTCCTCATCGTATTCCCAGGCAGAGCCGCCGAAATTACTTCTCCATGTATTTGGATACGACCCTTCCTTCGCCTCCCGCCATATATAATAATTACGGTATGGATTGTTTTTAGACTTTCGGCTCTCCTGAAACCATCTATGTTCGTCTGAGCTATGGTTCACTACCAGGTCCATGATGATTTTCATTCCCATAGAATGGGCTGCTGCGAGCAGTTCATCAAACGCTTTCATCGTACCGGCTTCTTCCATAATCTTCTGGTAATCCCGAATATCATATCCGTTATCATCATTAGGCGAATCATAAACAGGACACAGCCAAAGAACATCTGCCCCAAGTTTTTTTAAATAGCCAAGCCTTCTCTCGATTCCTTTCAAATCACCAATTCCATCTCCATTGGAATCCTGGAAACTACGCGGATATATCTGATAAACAACGGCTTCCTTCCACCATGCTTTTTTTATATCATTCATCCTATCTTTCCTTCACTTTCGTTTTTCCGGGTAAGTGATATATTCTGTCGGAAATGTGACGTATTCAGGCACAGGTACACGGAAACAGTCTCCCGTCTCTCGTACCCATCTCACCAGTTTTTCATTCAGTTCCACCCGTTTTTTTACAGAAAGAGGACAATTAGAAAGATTCACCAGCTCATAGGGATCCTGGTTTAAATCAAACATCAACCAGTCATGATCCTCAAAACATACGTATTTATAACCATCCCTTGTTACAATCCCCCTATATGGTTTATCAATGCTGTGATCATGCCGTGTTGGTATGACAGATTGTAAATAGGCTTCCTCCGGGACAGGTCCTGATGGCTTTCTCAAACCAGGAAGCCGTTCATATGAGTAATCATACCCTGGCATCCAATCCGGTTTTTCAATATCACAGAGTCCCAGTGTAGTAGGAGCAATATCCACATGGTTTACCAGGCTTTTTGAGCGTCCGCATCCTCTTCCATAATATCCCATAGGGACTTCTCCACCAATTATGAACGGAATACGAACAGACTCCTCATAGGGATTCGTCTTCCTAAACATCCCATGAGAACCGTGCATATCTCCATGATCGCTAAAAAAGACAATGTGAGTATCCAGATCCAGCTCTTCTTCTTTTAAAACCTGCCGGATTCTACCCAGATTTTCATCTATATTTTCAATTAACGCATAATACCCGGCCAGCTCCCTTCTTGCCGTCATAAGTACTGATTCATAAGGCGGCACATTGGGCCTGAGCTTTAGGTTCTGACCATTAAAATGAGCCATATTGGCAGCAGGGGCCGTATATGGATCGTGAGGCGGCTGCACACTCAGAACCAGGAAAAATGGCTTAGCCTGTCCATTTTTTTTCTGTTCTCCATAATACCTAATTTTATCTATTACCATATTGCTTAGAGCATTTGTTTCAAAATCCATAAGGCGGGACAGAGGGATTTCCCGATCTTTATCATGTCCATGCACCCAGCATTCAAACTGACTATTATTATTTTCATAACCGATCCAGGTTCCAAAATCACCTCTTCGGTCTCTTGCCACAATTTGCTTTTTGGGATCTGTATTCGTCCCTTTCCTGGGGGTATCCCCATCTAAATGCCATTTCCCGAAGTAAATGGTATCGTAGCCCTCCTGATTAAACACCGTGGCCACTGTAGGCATCGAGGGATCCAATGAGTAATCATGACCTGGGACTGTACTTTTATGTACATACTGCCCTGTCAGAAGACTTCCACGAAACGGCGCGCAAAGCGGGCAACCACTTACAGCACGTTCGAAATTGATTCCTTGAGCCGACAATAGATCCAAATTAGGCGTATTGATGTTGGGATCTCCATTACAGGACATGGCATCCGCCCTCATCTGGTCTACCAAAAACCATATTACATTTTTTCCATTACTCATCTTTTAATCCCCCTATCCCTTCACACCGGAAGATGCAAAGCTGGCTTGAATATTTTCCTGAAGAAACATATATATGATAATACCTGGAAGTACGGCTATCGTCAATGCCGCAAACATTTTTGTATAATCATAAGAAAATGCATCATTAAAAAACGCAAGAGCCAAGGGCAGTGTACGATTATTTGGAGAGGTGGTCAAAAGCATGGCATAGAAATATTCATTCCAATTTCCCAGAAACATCAGGATACCGGCAGTAGAAAGACCGGTTTTCGCAAGAGGGAGATTAATCTGCCAGAAAATCCGAAAGAATCCTGCTCCGTCGATCTCCGCCGACTCACTTAACTCCTTTGGCACCGACATAAATGCCGATTTGAGGATAAATATAGACATTGCCATTCCACTGGAAATATAGACTAACATCAGTGCCGACTTCGTATCATACAAATTTAAACCGGTTACCAGACTAAAGATCGGCTGAGCTTTCGTATGGGCCGGCACCAACATAGTCAGTGTAAAAAGAATATAAAACAACTTCTTTCCTGGGAAATCATACCGGGCTATTACGTAAGCCCCCATAGAAAATATGAGGAGTGAAACGCCAGTCGCCACCACGGCAATGGTCAATGAATTAACCGCATATTTTATCATATCATAGCTTTGCAGTACATCGGCATAAGCCTTAAAGCTTATGGACTGCGGCAGCGCAAAAGGTTCATTCATAATCTGGGCATTGGTCTTAAAAGATGATATCAGAACCCAGAGCAGAGGAAATACAGATACAATAATTATAAACACCATGACTCCGTACATAAGGATGCCTGTTATAATTTTTCCGGCTTTATTTTTCATCGGTTACCTCCTACCAGTTTGACTCTTCCATACGGAACAGTCGGTTGATGACAAGTAAAACTATAATCCCCAGTAAAAACATAACAAGAGCCGCTGCATTGGCAAAGCCATAGTTCATATCGGTTATGGCATTGACCAGGATCACAGAAATATTCATGGTATCATCTCCGGGGCCTCCTCTTGTAGTCAGAGCAATCGCCTCATACATGGCAATTCTGGCCGTAATAGACACAATTACGCTGGTACCTATGGAATGACGGCAAAGGGGAAGATTGATTTTCGTTGCAATCTGCCATTCTTTTGCTCCATCCACATGTGCAGCTTCATGGAGTTCTTTGGGAATCGCCATCAAATCACTTAAAACCACCAGTGTCACAGTCACTGCATAAAACAGCCATACGAAGGTAACCGACCAGAAAGCGTACGGTGATTCGTAAAACCAGTTTACGGAGAAATCCTTATAAAACAGCCTGATCGCACTGTTAATCACGCCGAACTGATCGTTAAATATAAATTTGTAAATCAACGCCCAGGCCGCAACAGATATGACACTCGGTATCATATAAACAATACGTACAAGTTTTGCTCCTTTAGGAGCTTTATAAAGGATAAACGCAACCAACACGCCCAGACCTACGTGGACAACTGCCGCTAATACTCCCCATTTTAATAAATTCCACATAGAAATTCTAAAACTGGGCTGAGAAAACAGGTTTACAAAGTTATGAAATCCTACAAACTGGGGCTTGTTAAACCCATCCCACCTGGTAAAGCTGGTAATAAACACCGTGACAATCGGCAGTAAATAAAACATTATGAAGACAGTAAAAATGGGCAGCAAAAATGTGTAAATCCACAGCATTTTCTTAATTCCCGGTTTCCTGGCAGATGATTTTGCCTTTTTTTTATGATCCATCATGGTAAACGCAGGCCGCACAGACTTCATAACGGCCTGCTTCACACCTCCTTTGTTGTAATTTACACTGGCTGCTCAAGGTATCCTACTGCTGAGACAGCATTGCTTTTTCTGTCAATGCCTGACAGAATTCTTCCGGTGTCAGAGATCCATCATAAAGCTTGATGACAATCTTGCCGAATTCCGTAGAGCTTAAAGAAGTGGGCATAACCTGATCCACCTGTACCACATACGCTGTATCTTCATTCATTGCAGCATTTAATTGACTGTATACTTTATTTTCTTTCTGTTTCTCTAAAAACTCTTCAGAATACTCAAGATTGGGGGCCACACCGCCCTCCGCCAGCAAAGCGGCTTCCAGTTCTTCGGGGGAATACATGAACTCCAGAAACGCAAGTGCCGCTTCCTTCTGCCGGTCGTCTGCAGCATCTGAAATCCACCATGTAGTTTCCTGAAGATTACTGATGACTACATTTCCCGGATAAATATCAGCAGCCACATCTTCACCATTAAATCCATTACTCCATTTATCGGCTTTAGACGGATCGAATTCAGCAGCAAACCACGGTCCATTAGGAATGACAGCTGCTTTCTTACTAAGGAAATAATTCATTGCATCTGGTCCTGCCGCGCTGATAATATTATCTGCACCATTATTTTTTGCAAGCTTTTGAAGTTTTTCAGCAGCATTAATGAATACCGGAGTATTATAATTCAGTATCTTTTCAGTAAAACCTTCTTTCAGCACCTCTGCACCACCAGGTTCATTCGCAATCATTGCAGTAAACATCAGCTGAGTGAAAAAGGCAGGACCGCCAGTCGCGAGGGCAACTTTATTATCACCAAGATCCGCAGAGAATTCTTCAAAAGTCATATCCCTTATATTTTTTGATGGAGTATACATGGAACTGTTGTAAAATAAACCTACTGGCTTTGAAATGGCTAAAGGCATAGCTACCACTCTGTTCTCCACGGTTCCGTATTCCAGAGATTCGCTTATTAACACCTTTTTCACCTCCGGATGTTCATCCAGCCATGGGCCCAGATCATATGACATTTTATTAGGAATAATAAATTCTCTCATCCAATTTTTATCTCCGCTTTCCACCATAGTTGGAAGCATTTTCTGCTGTGCCAGTTGCTTAATCTTGTCATTATAGGACTCCTGCGGTACCTGCTCAATCTCAATTCGATAGGTCCCCTTATATTTTTCGTTAAAACGCTCTACCTGAGGCACGAAGAATTTCGCGCCTGTGTTCTCTCCCGCCTTATAGGTCGGCATCTTCATAACTATCTCTCCAGATACGTTTTTTTCAGTTTCCGACTTTCCCCCGTTAGCGCATCCTGTTGTCACCATTGCCATCATAACCACCGCCATCATAATCGAAACAGCTTTTCTCATTTTTTCAGCGGCTGCAGTTTTTCTGCAGCCTTCCTCCTTATTCTCTGTCTTATTTATCATAGCACCTTAAACAACTTCTAACAATTCCTCAAACCTTTCCAGCCGGTATGTAACCCCTGGTACTGCCGTCCCATCACCAATTCCAGCACTGTCAAAACCACCTGCCAAGGCCGCCATAATCCCCGCTGCTGCATCCTCTACGACCAGACATTTTTCCGGTGCCAGTCTCAGATCATCTGCAGCTCTTAAAAATACCTCTGGATCCGGTTTTGACTTGTTAAGGCCATTTCCATCAGATATTGCATCGAAATACTTGATAAGTCCTGTTTTCTCCAGAATAAAACCTGCATTTTTACTGGAGGAACCTATCGCCAATAGATAGCGCCGCACTCTTAGTTCATCCAACGTTGCAAACACAGCGTCCTCGATATCGGATTCGCTCATCGTCTCCAGAAATTCCCTGTAATATCTGTTTTTCTCCTCTGCCAAAGCTATTTTCTCTTCAACAGACAACGGCTTATCGTAGTTTTCAAGTATAATATCCAGACTTTCCATGCGGCTTACTCCTCTGAGCCTGTGATTTTTTGCTTCGTTAAACTCAATCTTCAGGGTATCAGCTATCCTTTTCCATGCTTGATAATGGTACCGGTCTGTTATGCAAAGAACACCATCCAGATCAAAAATAATCCCCATATATTTTTTCATGCTGTCGCTGTACCTTCCCTTCCCACTGTTACGGAATCCCCGCATTTGATTTCAAGTTTTCTCCCCATCACCTGCAGTATGATCGCAGATCCATGATTTTTAACGTTCACTGTCTCCCGTTCAACACTAATCTCCAATTTCGCCTTACCAAAGCAAATCCGGTAAAAAAGATTATCCCATGCATCTGGAAGGATGGGATTCAGAACCAGTTCTCCATCTCGTATACGAACACCTCCAAAGCCCATAACTACACACTGCCAGATACCACCCATGGCAGCACTGTGTATCCCCGCATCTGAAGATTTCATCGCAGGCCCTAAGTCAATACGGGATGCTCCCTGAAAAAACTGGTATGCCATTTCCTCAAATCCCAACTCGCAGGCAGAGACACAGTGAGCAGACTTACTTAATGATGAGTCATGGAGCGTACATTCCTCATAATAGATAAAATTCTTGCGTCTGATTTCTTCTGAAAAACGATCGCTCAAAAGCTGCATGAGCAAAACTACATCAGCCTGCTTGATCACCTGGAAGCTGTTAATCTGCTCCATATTATAATCATCATAAATTGTACCTACTACAGAGCAGGATTTGTATTTTGCCAGGTCAAGCTTCTTAAGTTTCCAAAAGCCATCAAACTGAGGGATCAGTCCGCTGTCCTTTTCAGGAAGCGGCAGATAAAGCAGCCGTCTCCTCTCCTCCAGCTTTTCCTCTAATGCACTTAAATCCATCTGAGAATTCAGACGACTATAAATATCTGACTTTTCCCGTCTGCATAACTGTATCAGAATACATGCCAGTTCCATGTTGAAATGAACCATATAATTTGTATATGCGTTATTGTTTACATGCTCCTTATATTCATCCGGCCCGATAACATCATTGATTTCATAGCGCATTTCTGTATCATTCCATTCCACACGGTCTGCCCAGAACCTTGCCGTATCAAAAATCATTTCATAGCCGCATGTCTCCATAAATGACTCATCTGCTGTGACCTGGTAATAACTCCATATGGCAAATGCGATGTCTGCAGAAATATGCTGTTCAATAATTCCAGTCAGTATTTTTAAAGTTTCACCGGTCACTACATCTGCTGCCCCCCACAATGGAGTAGTCTCCCCGTCGTCAATCCATGCTGATTCCCAGGGATACATAGCACCTTCGTAACCGTTTTCTAATGCTTTTTTTCTGGCTCCATACAGATTCTTATACCTGTATTCCAACAGTGTTCTGGCTGTTTCCGGCTGAGTCATCATATAATAAGGCAGAATAAATATCTCCGTATCCCAGAACGAGTGCCCCTTATACCCTTCCCCGCTCAAGGCTTTGGCTCCAATCCCCACCCGGCTGTCATCTTTTTTTACCATAATATTTAAATGATATATGGCAAACCTGATCGCCAATTGATCAAACGGGTCTTCCGATCTAATTCTTATATCTTCCTGTTCCCATATCTCTCTCCACACTTTGGCACTTTCAATTTTCAAAATATCATATCCAGCTGCACAGGCTTTTTCGATATGCTCTCTTCCCTTTTCCATGAGAAATGTTTCCCAGTCTGATATCTCAATTCCTTCATACTCCAGATCTCTGCTGGTATGGATTACAGTCATCTTTTCTACAGTCAGTACTTCGTTCTTTTTTAGTTGAAACTCAGACCTGACTTTAATTGCCCTGCGTTCTATAATCGGTAAAAGTTCTGGCTCTCTCACATCCCCATTCAGGGAAAATATGTGACCGGTATGGATCGCAGCCGTTACCCCGGATTGAATGGTTTTACATACCATTCCGAGATAGCGGCCACTGTGAAACCGTCTGGTTCCCTCAGTAAAATGCTGTGTTCCTGTATTCGTGACCGTTCCGTCAATTCCACTGGTCAGTCTTATTTCAATGTCCCGGTTTAAAGGCTGGATCTCCACGCGTTCTGCCATCACATTCATATCCTCCATGGAAACAATACGCCGAAAGGAAAATCTCACCTGATGTCCGGCCGTATCTTCCCAAACAGTCGTTCTCACCATTTCTCCGTTTTTTAAATTCATAATTCGGCTATATTCAAGTACTTTTCCTCTCAACATGGAAAAACGACTGCCTTCAATATCTATTTCAATCCAGGTAGTATCCGGAAAATTCGGCAGTTCTGTCACTTCGCTCTCATGAAAGCGATCAAAAGTACCTGTCACAAAGGTTCCTCTTTTTTCTCCCACATAGCGCTCGTTCAAAGCATTTCTGACGCCCAGATATCCGTTGCCCTGGCAAAAGATGGCCTCGCACTTCCCCAGACTTTCTGCATCAAACCGTTCCTCCTCAATTAGCCAGTTTTCCAGTTCCTTCGTTCCTTTATCATATCTCATGAAGTTTTCTCCTGCACAAATTTTCTCTTTTTCATTTACAAAGTTTTACAAAAACGTTTTTGTAATTGAGCTAAAAAAATAGCCTGTGGCTATCTTTTTAAATCTGTAACTTTCTGACACTATCCCGCTCCACAAATTGAAATGGTACATAGATCCCGCTCGGTGTCTCCAATCCATTCATCTTGTTCTGCAGGAGTGCTGCAGCCTGATACCCCATCTCCACAAAATCCTGCTGAATCGTTGTAATAGCCGGTGTTGTATATTCTACGATGGGTAAACCGTCAAATCCAATAATCGATATATCTTCCGGTATCTTAAGTCCCTCTTCTTTTACCGCTTTCATAACTCCTAATGCCATCAAATCGCTCATGCATAAGAATGCTGTAACTGCGTCTCTGCCCTTGGTCTGCAGAAATTTTCTGGTATTCTCATATGCAATCTCTTCGCTGAATTCACAATACAGAATGCAGTCTCTTGACAGTTCTTTTCCGTTTTCCTGAAATGCGTGATAAATCCCCGCAATACGTTCCATAGTTACAGCAGCATTCTTGCGACCGCTGATCACGACGATCTTTTGATGATTGGCATCAAACAGATACTGGGCCTGAGCTCTCGCTGCCTCTACATTATCTGTAGAAACATACCCCAGCTGCTGCCCCTGAAGGTTTACATCAATCAGCACACACGGAATCTTAGAATTAATTAACTCTTCAAAATAGGAATCATTCGTCTTAATTCCGCTTAAAATCGCCCCATATAAGCTGTGCTCCATACAGAATCTGACATAAGGCTTACGGTTCTGATTAGCAGAATCTGTGGTATATAAAGCTACCTCCATACCATTTTCAAAAGCATATTTATAAACACCCTGAAGCAGCATGTAAACCGTGTTATCCTTCCCACTGCTTTCCAAAAGGCCTGATACTATCATACCAATATTCGGCGCCGCTTTAGAGGAGAGACTTCTGGCATTCACATTCGGTGCATACCCCAATTCCCGAACCGCTTCAAAAATACGCTGTCTGGTCTCCTCGCTGATATCCTGATAACCATGAAATGCTCTGGATACTGTCCCGGGGCTAACCCCCGCATATTTTGCTACATCTTTTATTGTTACTCCCATTTATTTACTCCAAAAACGTTTTTGTAATTTTAAAATAGCACATTTCTACACGAATGTCAACAGGTTTTCTACAATTTATCTTTTGCCGAGTAACGGTTCAGCCTTCACGAGCCTCCTTAGAATAGACGCATCCGCAGTAATCCTGCCGGTATAGACCGTACTCCTCCGACAGCTGCACAGACCGCTTATAGCCGTCTTTTTTCTTAAAATCGGATGGAAGATACGCCACGCGGTACTCCTTCGCCAGCTTCTCTCCGATCTCATTCAGTTTCTCTGCATTTTTTAAGGGGCTGATGGTAAGCGTCGTCGTGAAATAATCATAGCGGCCGGCAGATGCGACCTTGGCGGCTTCCCGGAGCCGTAAATCGAAACATTTAAAGCAGCGTTCTCCGCCCTCGGGAACCTTCTCGAGTCCTTTGGCAATCCGGAAGAATTCGTCCGGTTCGTAGGGGCCGGTACGAAAGAGCACGGGATGCGCAAGCTTCATCTCAGAGATCAGCTTCTCCTGCTCCTTCACCCGCTTCATATACTCCTGAAGCGGATAGATATTCGGGTTATAATAGTACAGCGTAATCTCAAAGTATTTTGATAAGTATTCCAGAACGTAGCTGCTGCAGGGAGCACAGCAGCTGTGAAGCAGCAGTCTCGGCACCTTCCCCTGTTTCTCAAAGTCTTCCAGTATGGTGTCCAGCTCTTTCTGATAATTTCTGTGGTTCATCCTCTTTTTCTCCTTCTCTGATTCACAGGCAAAGACCGATGCTCCGCTGAAGCGGAACCCGCCGCCGTCTAAAATCTCCGTATGTATTGCCGTCCTGCATCTACATTTGCAAAGCACAAAAAGGCGTGAGCACTCTCATGCCACGCCTCCTTTCTGCTTCTTACAAGAAGTCTCTGATTCGTTTGCTCCGCACCGGGTTTCTGAGCTTTCTGAGTGCTTTCGCCTCGATCTGCCGGATACGTTCCCGTGTTACATTAAATTCTTTGCCCACTTCTTCCAGTGTGCGCGGATGTCCATCCTCAAGGCCGAAGCGCAGCACGATAACCTGACGCTCCCTCTCCTTTAAATCACCGAGCAATGCGTCGATATGCTCACGGAGCATTACGGACTCCACGTTTCCTTCCGGAGTCACCACATTGTTATCGGCGACAAAATCGCCTAAGTTAGAGTCATCCTCTTCACCGATCGGGGTCTCCAAAGAAGCTGGTTCCCTGGCAATCTGCATGATCTCCATTACCTTGTCCTCAGACATGTCGAGCGCGTCTGCGAGCTCAGTGACGGAGGGCTCATAGCCCAGTTCCAGCGTCAGCTTTCTCTGCATTTTTGACATTTTATTGATGGTTTCGACCATATGCACCGGAACACGGATTGTCCTTGCCTGATCGGCAAGCGCCCTTGTTACGGACTGGCGAATCCACCACGTAGCATATGTACTTAACTTATAACCTTTTGTATAATCGAACTTCTCAACGCCCTTAATAAGACCTAAATTTCCTTCCTGAACAAGGTCTAAAAAGCTCATACCGCGGCCGGTATACCGTTTGGCGATGCTGACAACCAGTCTTAAGTTCGCTTCAATCAAGCGCTCCTTCGCATCTTCATCTCCATCGGCTTTTCTCTTTGCAAGACGCAGTTCCTCGTCCGCGCTTAAAAGCGGAACGGTACCGATCTCTTTTAAATACATGCGGACAGGATCCTCTGTACCTATTCCCTCCAGCAAGTCAATGGCATCGAGGTCGATATCCTCCTCATCCGCCCCTTTAATAAAGCTGTCATCCAGATCATCGTCGAGCAGCAGAGCATCATCTGACAGGAGCACATCATCAGCCAGTATCGAGTCGTCAATTACCGGGATCACGTCAACGCCGCGATTCTCCAGGTACGAATAGATCTGATCCATCTGCTCCGGGGTCAGTGATTCCCCCATAAAGAAGTTGTTAATCTCCGTTACGTCCAAAGCATTATGCTTTGATTTTCCCAGTTCCACGAGCTTCCCCAGCTTCTCTAAAAAATTATCTTTTTCCACTTAATAACGTCCTTTCGCTAAGAAGTATACATAAAAGTCCACACAACTTTTCATTATATACTACCGGATTACATATTTCAACATTTTTCTGCGCTAAATTGCAGATTTATTGTTTTTTGGAAGGATTTCTCATAATCCGGATCTGTTTTTGCAGATTTATGATCTGAGTCTCCATGCGTGTACCTCCGAATTCCCCATCCAGAACCCAGTCCACCGGTTCTTCCGGAATCACCGTGAGCGCCTTCGTCCTGAACTTATGAACGTACTCGTTAGGCTCTTCCTTCAAGAACATATAGTTGACAATGTTGCTTAGATCCAGAGGCGTTCTCGGCGTCCTGATTAAGAGCACCTCGAATTCTCCGTCATTTAAAGCCACATTCTGCGTGACCAGGCCCTTGAAGCCTCCCACGCTGATGGTATTCGTCACCATTCCAAAGATAAATTCCCCTTCCAGCGTAATCTCCTCGCTCTCCACACGCAGGCGGTAGGACTTGATGGAAGTCAGGCTCTTCACACTCTCCAGCATATAAGCCTGATGACCCAGCATATTCTTCTTATCCTGGGGCGTTAAGTAGGACACTTCCGTAAATGCGCCAAAGGCCGCGATATAAACGAAATTCCTGTCCCCGCAGAAGCTTCCGATATCGACAGGATACGCTTCCCCCTCCACCGCCAAATGCGCCGCAGCAATCATGTTCTTCGGGATTTTTAAGCTGGAGGCAAAATCGTTGGTGGAACCGGCGGGAATATATCCAAGATCCGGAATCCGGTCCAGCAGCATCATACCGCTTATGGTCTCGTTCAAGGTCCCGTCGCCGCCGCTGCAGACGATTAAGTCAGCGTCATTGCCCCTTGCCGCGGCAACCTCCATGGCATCCTTAGGCCGCTGGGTCACATGAACAGAAACTTCATACCCGGCTTTTGTGAAGATATCCAGAATATCCATCAACCGGTTTCTGATCTGAGCCTTCCCGGAACGTGGATTAAAGATAAACAGCATTTTTCTCATTATTCTCACCTTATCATCATAGTATACGCCTTAAATGCACTTGGCAGTGAATATGTCTCCCTGATCTCTTCCGGCGTCACCCAGAGGTAGTCTCCGGCCGGTTTTTCCTGCAGTTCCACGGCAAATCCCCTCATACGCCACTCCACATGGCTGAAGATATGCTTCGCCTCCGGAAGCCGGCGGACCGCTGCCAGCGGGACACGGTACATCTGCGCAAGCGCCTCATCTTCCAGCCATCCTTCCGCGCCCGGAAGCTCATAGAGGGAGGCCAGAAGGCCGCTGCTATCCCGTTTGCGGATCGCCGTGCGCCCCTCCCACTCCAGAATAAGGATGGTCTTCTCCTCGATCTTTCTGGACTTTTTCGGTGTTTTTACAGGAATCTCCTTTGTGAGACAGTCACGCCTCGCCACGCACACAGAGGCCATGGGACATTCTCCGCAAAGCGGCTCCCCATTGGGAACACAGACAATGGCCCCAATCTCAATGAGCGCCTGATTATAGCTTCCGGCCCCCTCCTTGGGCATGACGCCGAGAAGCAGATCCTCCATCTGTTTTTTGACCGACTGCTTCAAAATGTCTTCCCTGCTCCCCGTCACACGGGATATCACCCGTAAAACGTTGCCATCCACGGCGGGAACGGGAATTCCATAGGCGATGGAGGCGATGGCGCCTGCCGTATAGGATCCAATCCCCGGAAGTGTTTTTAGAGCTTCCCAGGAAGCCGGAATGACTCCTCCGTACTGCTCCATAACGACACCCGCCGCCTTTTTTAAATTTCTGGCCCGGTTGTAATAGCCCAGCCCTTCCCACAGCTTAAAGAGCCTGTCCTCTGGCACTGCCGCCAGCGCCGCCGTATCGGGAAGCGCCGCCATAAATCGCTCAAAATACGGCTTCACAGCCTCTACTCTTGTCTGCTGCAGCATAATCTCAGAAATCCATACGCGGTATGGCTCGGGATTCTCCCGCCACGGAAGGACCCTCGCATGGTTCTTGTACCAGGAAAGCAGCGGCTTCTCCATGGCCTTCAGCCGCTCTTCCTTCGAAAACTCGTCCTTCTTCGGCTCCAGCGTCTGCAGTTGATCGTAAAAAGAATAATTATTCATACTTATACATATCCATAAATTCCCCGGACAGATACCTCTCCGGAGACCACACGGACCACCTTTCCATCGGCCTTCTCAACGATCAGCTCGCCTTTCTCATCAATGCCCAGCGCTTTGCCCGTATAGGCGCCCGCGGGATCCAGGACCTTCACTTCCCTGCCGAGATTTGCCATATGTTCATTATATACATCCATGAGGCCGGCTAAACTGCCGCATGACTTAAACTTTACATAGTATCCCTCGTATGCCTTCATCACAACGGCAATCAGCCTGCTGCGCCGCACCGGGCCTCCGGTCAGGATACGCAGGGAGGTGGCTGACTCCCCCACTTCCTCCGGGAACCCGGTCATATTGGCATTGATGCCGATTCCGGTGACCACGTAGTGGATTCCTTCCAGCTCGGCGCTCATCTCTGTCAAAATACCGCAGAGCTTCTTTCCTTCCGCCACGATATCATTGGGCCATTTGATGACCGTTTCAAGCCCGGTCGTCTCCTTAATGCCGTCATAGACTGCGAGAGCCGCCACCAGCGTCAGCATGGAGGCCGATGACGGAAGGATGTCCGGCCTTAAGATCAGGCTCATGAAAATGCCCGTCCCGGAAGGAGATACCCACATCCGGCCCCGCCGGCCCCGCCCTGCGTTCTGAAAGTCCGTGACCACCAGGGTCCCGTCCGGAGCGCCTTCCTCCGCCAGCTTTTTGGCGCGAATATTGGTGGAATCAGTCTCCTCATAGTATACGATCTTCTTGATAAATCCGCCTTCCATGCTGCTCATAAGCTCGGCTTCCGTGATCACATCATCGCTGCTTAAGAGACGGTACCCCTTATTGCGTACCGCCTCGATCTGAAATCCTTCTTCCTTCAGCTGGCCGATGGCCTTCCACACGGCCGTCCGTGACACGCCGAACCGGTCGCACAGCTCCTGTCCGGATACGAATCCAGCCTCATCTTTTATAGCTTTCAAAATCTCTGTCTTCACCGCTCTCACCCCCACCAGATGCTGACCGCACTGATGACAGCGAGGGCAAGCAGCACAATTCCAAACAGGAGAACCAGAATCCCCGAGGCCTTTTTCTTCTTTTCGCGGCCGCTCATGCGGATCTTAAAGACCGCATTCAAGATATTGAGCGATGCCGCCAGGAGGAAAATGACCGGAAACAGCAGCATATGGTCCTCCGGGTTCAAAAATGAGATGACCGCCAGCGCGACGATCAGGATTCCTATGATAATATGGGCCGCATCCAGCATCATGGACAAGTTTCTCGGGTTTCTGCTTCGTTCCTGTATATACATGTTCTATTCTCCTAACGTCGCCACCATCACAGCCTTGATGGTGTGCATTCTGTTCTCTGCTTCGTCAAAGACCACGGAGGCCTCTGATTCGAACACATCTTCCGTCACCTCGTTGCCCTTTACGGCCGGGAGGCAGTGCATGAAAATGGTGGTATCCTTTTCCGTCTTCTCCATCAGCGCAGCGTTCACCTGGTAAGGCTTTAAAAGCGCCACACGCTCGGCCGCCTTGTCTTCCTCGCCCATAGAGCACCATACGTCGGTATAGATCGTATCCGCGCCCTTTACGTCATCCACGTTCTCGGTCAGAGTGACGGTGCTTCCGCTTTCCTTCGCATAGTCCTGGCACAGCGTGACCAGCTCGTCCTTCGGCCATAAGCATTTCGGAGCCAGAATCGTGAAGTTGACGCCCATCTTGCTCATACCGATCATCAGGCTGTTGGCCATATTATTGCGTCCGTCGCCTGCATAGACAAAACTCAGCCCTTTTAAGTAACCAAAATGTTCCTTCATGGTAAGTAAGTCCGCCAGAATCTGGGTCGGGTGGTAATCGTCCGTCAGACCGTTCCACACCGGCACACCGGCGTATTTTGCCAGATCTTCCACTGTTTTATGTTTAAATCCACGGAATTCGATTCCGTCAAAGATTCTTCCCAGCACGCGGGCCGTGTCCTCGACACTCTCCTTGTGTCCCAGCTGAATGTCATCCTTGCCTAAATACTCGGGATGAGCCCCTTCATCCACCGCGGCCACGACGAAAGAACACCTGGTACGCGTGGATGGTTTTTCAAATATAAGGGCGATATTCTTCCCTTTCAGAGAACTTCCGGTCTCGCCTTTTTTTTTCTTTGCCTTTAAATCCGCGGCAAGATCCAGCAGATATCCGATTTCCTCCGGTGTATAGTCCTTTAATGTAATAAAACTTCTTCCTTTTAAATTCATAATGCTTCCTCCACTTCTCTTTTTGTATTTTTATACACCATTATAGTATATTATGCATAAACATGCAATCTTTTTTTCAGCCATTCCAGAATAAACTTGTAAACTTACAGAATTATGAAAAGCTGCTTTCGTCAATCACTTTAGCCGGGATTTCGGGGTTTTTGTTCCGCCAGGGAGCCGGGGCCGGAGCGCTTCCCCCGGTTTCGGTGATTTTTGCAGGACGTCGGCAGTTCTTAGGTCGGAAGGGTGCAAAAGCAAGGGGAAAAATCTGACCTCAAAGTCAGATTTTTAGAGGACCTGAATCGGGAAGTCCTTCAGGAGTTCCCGATGAATGTCATCGGTACCCTTGTTTTTGTATCCTTCCGGCCTTAGAGATGCCCCGGCCGAAACCATGAGCCGAAATCGGGGGAAGCGCTCCGGCCCCGGCTCCCTGGCGGAACGAAAACCCCGAAATCTCTCTCAACCTCATGAAAAACACAATTCTTAATCATTCTGTAATTTTATAAGTTTATCCTGCAGCCATTCGACATTTGGCGCGCCTTTTCTTCCTATTACATTACTATAATGGAATCCGGCTGTCAAGAGAGTGCAGCTTCATCATTATTTTTCCAATCAGGCGGTCCACCGTATAAATCTGAAAACGGTTGATCTTCAGCCGCTTCGCCAAGTCCTCCAGAATCGCGATATATAAATCCCTGTAGTTCCAGTCGTCTTTCAGTTTAAACTCCACAGCCATCCTTGGAAACAGGGTCTCCGTAAACATCCGGTAACCATTCAGGCTCTCCCGGGTCTCCTGATCCAGATCTTCTTCGACATAAATCTTTAAAAGTTCCAGTTCCGACATCATCTTATCAAAGTAGTACGGCTCGGAACCTGGTGCATCAATATAATATATACGCCCGGCAAGTCCATATAAGAACCTTTTCGCGTCATAATACCCCAAAGTCATGTTTTTTCTGCTCTGTTTCTTGTCGAATTCCAGAATTCCGCCCAGATCCTGGCGGGGAGCGATGTGATACACGTTGGCTCCCTCCGGAATCTTTGTCACCTTTTCACTGTCAAAGCCCCAGCCGTAGATGCGGATCACGATGATATCCTCATAGCCCTTATCCAGCAGAACGCCCAGGGGAACGTTGTTGAAGCCGCCGCCGTCCCGGTATCGCTTACCGCCCAGCTTTTCGTTCTTAAACGCCAGAAAATAGGCGCTGGCCAGCAGCATATCCTTCACCGATCCCTCTTCACCGCTCTTGACATCCACTGCCAGTTCCTTGTGCTCCGACACGGAATACGTCACGGCAAAGAGTTCCCGATCCGACTCTCTGATGCTGGATTCGTCTCCCACCACCTCGGCAATCAGATTCTTTAAGGGCGTCACATCGAAACCGCCATCCTTGATGAACTGGAACCCGCTGTTTAGAATCTCCTGCATGTTAAGCGCCTTGAAATCCTTCTTTTTCAGCGCCTTTATGGTCTCGTCACTGACATCCATCACCCGGGAATATTCGATGTTCTTCCAGATATCTTCCGCTTTCTCCAAATCGTCCATGCAGATCAGCGCGCCGTTCAGCGAACCGACCGAAGCGCCTGCGATACCCTTAATTCGGACGCCCGCCTCCCGAAGCGCCTTCCACGCCCCGATCTGGTAGGCTCCCTTGGCGCCTCCGCCCTCTAAAACGATACCGTATTCCTTTGTCAAATCCAGTTTGAGTTCCATTCACACCTCCTGCCTGCATTCTCTAAGTCAAACGCCGCGCCGGAGCGCGGCTGCAACGCTTATATGAATGAGAAAAACGCAGCACGGGAGCTTATGCCCCCTGCTGCGAATTCTCTAATTACCTTTCACATTCCTATTTAGGATCCTTCGGGATCTCAGTGATGGAGGATACAAGACCCGCCAGCCCCTGAATCTCGGATGGAATAATAATCTTTGTTGCTTTGCCGTCGGCTACTGCCTTAAGAGCCTCTAAGCTCTTGATCGTCAGAACCGCCTGATCGGCTCCCGCTTCCCTGATCATACGGATACCGTCTGCATTCGCCTGCTGAACCTTTAAGATAGCCTCAGCCTGACCTTCTGCCTCACGGATTCTCTTTTCCTTCTCGGCCTCTGCATGAAGGATCGCCGCCTGCTTCTCAGCCTCCGCATCGAGAATGGCGGATTCCTTCTTACCTTCTGCAACCAGAATGGTGGATTTCTTCTCACCTTCCGCACGAAGGATGGATTCACGGCGCTCACGCTCTGCCTTCATCTGCTTCTCCATGGCATCCTGAATCGCTGCCGGAGGCATAATGTTCTTAAGTTCTACACGGTTGACCTTGATGCCCCATGGGTCGGTGGCAATGTCGAGGGATTCTCTCATCTTCGCGTTGATCGTCTCTCTGGAGGTCAGTGTCTGGTCGAGTTCCAGATCACCGATGATGTTACGGAGAGTGGTTGCCGTTAAGTTCTCAATCGCCATCAGCGGATTCTCAACCCCGTATGCGTAAAGCTTCGGGTCTGTAATCTGGAAGAAGACAACCGTATCGATTCTCATGGTAACGTTATCCTTTGTGATAACCGGCTGCGGCGGGAAATCTGCCACCTGCTCTTTTAAGTTCACACGTTTGGCCACACGGTCAAGAATCGGCATCTTGATATGAACACCGACTGACCAGGTTCCCAGATAGGCTCCCAGACGTTCTACAACCAACGCCTGCGCCTGCGGTACGATCTTAATACATGATGCCAGTATTGCCAGAATGATTATTAATACTATAATGACTGCAAAAAACCCTATTGCTCCATTCATACTACGCTTCCTCCTGAGTCTCGCTTACAATTAGTTTTACGCCTCTGATATCTTTTACTTCCACGAGCGTGCCGACCGGATAAATATTTCCGTCGTCCTCTGCTCTCGCCGTCCATTCCTGTCCGTTCAATACCGCCGCCCCGGTTCCTTCCGTATTATTCACCTCGGAGGTAACCTTCGCGTGCTTTCCAATCAGACTTTCCGAGTTGGTTTTCACGGTGTTATGATTCACGTACTTTAAGGCAAACGGCCTCGTAAAAAACAACAGTATAAATGATACGATTACAAATGCAGCAAGCTGAACCTGTACGCTGACACCCAAAAGTGCCAGTACAAATGCAACGAGTGCGCCCCCTGCGAACCAAATGGTCGTCAGGGCCATAGTTGCGGCTTCAATCCCAAGTAATACTACAAAGGCTATGAGCCAGTAGATAGCTGCCATCTTATCAATCCCCTTCCTGAGCCAGTAATAGGCAAAGCTGCCAGGCATATCTTTCATTTGCACTAATCATACTATATTTTCAGACATTTCTCAACATTTACCGTCTAAAAATGCCTTACAATTTTCTGACGGGCTGCATTTTCTAATTTCTTCGCTGTCTTGCCGCCTCAAACATGAGCACAGAGGCCGCTACTGCCGCGTTTAGGGATTCCACTTTTCCCATCATGGGAATCTTGACATACGTGTCTGCCATAGCCGCTGTCTCGTCGCTTAAACCGCCCGCTTCATTGCCAATTAAAAACCCTGTATCAACAGTATAATCTTCTTTCTCATAATTATTCCTGCCTGATAAATGGGCCGCGTAAAGGCAGATACCGCGTTTTTTTATTTTGGCCAGCGTCTCCGGTAAACCGGCGGTATAGACAAAGGGCACACGGCACACGGACCCCATGGTGGAACGGATTACTTTGGGATTATAGATATCGGCTGTGGTGTCGCTCATGACCACTCCGGTAATGCCCGCTCCCTCTCCGGCGCGCAGGATGGTTCCTAAGTTTCCCGGATCCTGAATCGTATCGAGAATCATGAGGAGCGCCGGACCCGGCCGGTCTAATATATCATCAATCGTGTATGCATACTGCTTTACCAGAGCCAGGACACCCTGAGGCGTGGCCGTATCGGACATGGTCTTAAACACATCATCCGCCACCTCCTCATAATTCATAGAACCGATCACCTTCCGGCCCTCCGGATTCTTTAAGAAGCTTTCCGACACGAACAGGCTGTCGATCCGATCCCTGGGAATCTCTTTGAACATGCGGAGGCCTTCCGCCACAAACAGTCCGGTCTCTTTCCTCGCCTTCGCCTTCTTCGTCAGATTCATGACCTGCTTTACTTTTCCGTTGGCGCTGCTGGTAATCATGACAATCCCTCCAGTTCTTCCAGCCACAGACGGCTGCTGGCATCGCTGGGCATACGCAAGTCTCCCCGCGGCGAAACCGCGACGGAGCCCACCTTCGGGCCGTCCGGCAGGCAGGAACGTTTAAACTGCTGGCTGAAAAATCTCCGGTAAAATACTTTCAGCCACTTTAAGATCGTTTCGCCGTCATACTCTCCGCCAAAGGCCGCCTTCGCCAGACGGTACACCTTGGCCGGACGGTAACCGTACCGCAGAATCTGATACAGGAAGAAATCGTGAAGCTCATAGGGTCCCACCAGATCTTCCGTCTTCTGGGCGATCTCGCCCTCCTTCGGCGGCAGAAGCTCCGGGCTCACCGGTGTATCCAGCACGTCTAAAAGGACCGTTTTCAATTCTTCTTCCCCACACGTGTCGGCATAATAGCGCACCAGATGGCGCACCAGCGTCTTCGGTACCGACGCATTGACCCCGTACATGGACATGTGGTCGCCGTTGTAGGTGGCCCATCCGAGCGCCAGCTCCGACATATCGCCGGTGCCGACCACCATGCCGTTTAACCGGTTCGCCAGATCCATGAGAATCTGGGTCCGCTCCCGGGCCTGGGCATTTTCATAGGTTACATCATGGTTGCCGCTGTCATGACCGATGTCACGAAAATGAATCGTAACTGCTTCCTTTATGTCGATCTCAGTCAGCTCGGCTCCCAGCTTCTTCGTCATCAGGCAGGCGTTCTGATACGTCCTGTCTGTGGTTCCGAAGCACGGCATAGTCACGGCATGAATCTGATTTCTCGGGATTTTCAGCATGTCAAACGCGCGCACCGTCACCAGCAGAGCCAGCGTGGAATCGAGGCCGCCGGAAATGCCGAGAACTGCATGGATGCATCCGGTATGGGAGAGACGCTTCTTTAAGCCCATGGCCTGAATGGACAAAATCTCCTCGCAGCGTCTGTTTCTCTGTCCTTCATCCGTCGGAACAAACGGCATCGGATCGATCGGGCGTTCCAGGTCATACTCCTCTTCCGTTATATGAAATCCAACGGTAAAATATGCGCTGTCGTCACGAACCGGATACGTGGAGAGGCGTCTTCTCTCATTGTTCAGACGTTCCAGATCCAGATCCGCGAATATCGTATCGTTCGCAAACCGTTTCGATTCCGCCAGGCATGTTCCGTTTTCAGTTATTAAATTCTGTCCTCCGAACACCAGGTCCTGGGTAGACTCGCCGTCTCCCGCATTGGCATAGACATAGCCGCAGACGAGGCTGGCGGAATGGCCGGTAATCAGGCTTCTGCGGTAGATATCCTTTCCTGTGGTCTCGTCGCTGGCTGAACAGTTGACGATCACAGTCGCTCCGGCCGCTGTATGGCGAATCGATGGCGGACACGGAACCCAGGCGTCCTCGCAGATTTCCGCAGCTACGATAAATCCCGGCATCTCCTCACAGGCAAACAGGATATTCGTCCCCATGGGGAAACGCTGTCCCTCCCAGCTTACCATCACAGGAACCTCATTGCCCGGCTCGAAATAACGGCGCTCGTAGAATTCCGCATAATTAGGAAGATTCGTCTTCGGCACCACGCCCAGGATTCTGCCGTTCTGGACCGCCACGGCCGAATTATAGAGCTTTCCGCCCCTCTCCCACGGCATTCCTATGAACGCCAGAAGATCGGAGCCTTCCGTCTCCTTTAAAATCTCTTTCAGCTCTCTTCTCGCACCGGACAGCAACGCGTCCTGGCCGAATAAGTCCCCGCATGTATATGCGGTAAGCGACAGCTCCGGAAATACCATAAGCTTCGCCTTTCTCTCTATACCCGCCCTGATCAGAGCGCAGATTTCTGTCCTGTTAAACTGAGGATCAGCCACTTTTACATCCGGAGTCGCTGCCGCTACCCGGATAAATCCGTGTTTCATATCGTCTATTCTCCTTTCGGAATCCATTTAGCCTTTGCGCTGTAGACGCAGTCCATCAGCATCGTCGTCATCCAGGTAATTGGATAGCACCACATGACAGCCTCAAAACTCGGAAAAAATGGAACCAGTAAATTAATATATATCATGCGCAGGATACACATGTTTCCAACGCCGATCAACATGGTAATCATGGTTCTTCCGCTTCCCCGGATACTTCCCATCAGGATCTGGTGAATCGCAATGGACCAGTAAAACGGAAGCAGGATGGCCATGGTAGTATGCCCGAAGGCGATAACCGCCTCATCCGGCGAGAAGATGCGGAGAATCTTGTCCGCATTTAAATAAAGGACGACCGAGATAAAGGCCGTATAAATCAGGCTGATGGCAATTCCCTGAAACATCCCATCCTTGACACGTTTTGCCTTTTTCGCACCGATATTCTGACCTGTGAAGGTGGTCGAAGCCATACAGAAGCTCTGAAGCGGCAGCATGGCGAAGCCATCCACCTTGCTGTAGGCACCATAGCCCGCCATGGCGGCCGCTCCGAAGCCATTGATGTTCGCCTGGACGATAACGTTGGACAGGGATATGATGCTCTGCTGAATTCCGCTCGGTATGCCCAGCTTTAAGATCCGCTTCATCATACGCTGGTCGATCCTGATCTCGGAAGGAACCAGACGGTAGCTGTCCTCCGTTTTCATCAGCGTCCGCACCGTAAGCACAGAAGAAACCGCCTGCGCGATCACGGTGGCATAACCGACTCCGGCCGTCCCCATATGGAATACCACCACAAAAACCATGTCCAGAATGATGTTTACCACAGAGGACACACAGAGATAATAGAGAGGCCGCCTGGAGTCTCCCACCGCCCTCAGCACTCCGGCGCCCATGTTGTATACCAGATTGAACAGGGAACCGCAGAAGAAGATGCGCAGGTAGGCGACAGAATTAGGCATAACCTCTTCGGGCGTGCCCATCCATTTCAGGATCAGCGGGGACAGAAGCACGCCCAGCAAGATCAGCAGCGTACCTCCGATCAGACTCAGCGCCATGCAGGTATGCACCGCCCAGTGAAGCTTCTGATCGTCCTTCGCCCCGTAATACTGGGAGATAATCACTCCCGCGCCGGTGGCGATTCCCATAAACATGCCGATGATCAGATTGATCAGGGAGTTACTGGAACCAACCGCAGCCAGTGCCTCGCTGCCGATGAAGTTTCCAACCACGATGGAATCCACGGTATTATACAGCTGCTGAAAAAGATTGCCTACCAGAAGCGGCATGGAAAACGCCAAAAGCTGCTTCCAGATTACGCCTTCCGTCATGATCACCTGTTTTGTCTTCTGTTTCTGTCCCACCCCTACGACCTCCCCAAAACCTTTCTGTCAATTTTTTTCAATGAAAATAGTATACACCCAAACATACAATCTAACAAGTCCCAGAGCGTGTTTGAAAACTGTGCTGACATTCATCCGTATATTTTCTTCATTTCTGCAGATAATATTACCGATAAGATGATAAAGGAGGTATTGAACTATGTTAGTAAACGGAAAGAATGAATGTATCCACTGTACAATCAATAACTGCACTTACCATGCCAAAAACGAGGATTACTGTACTCTTGAGGCTATTAAGGTAGGTACTCATGAGTCCAACCCGACCATGAAGGAATGTACAGACTGCGAGTCTTTTGTAAACAAGGCTTAAATATCTGCGCATAAATGAAGAAAATACGCGAAGCCATTTCCCGGCTTCGCGTATTTTTTTAGAATTGGGGTTTTGTGTAGGAGGTACGCGGACTTTTGCGTGGGGTATCAAGGAAACGGAAACGGGGGCGGCATGGAGGAACCGCTCAGGGATTCTGAGGGGGCTGTTCGCCCTTAGTCCCACCCCCTCGGAATCCCTGAACCTTTCCCTCCCTGCCGCCCGCTCTCCCTTTTCCTCAATTCCTATGCAAAAGTCTGCGTACCCTTATCCCCTAACCGCATTCTTCAGTATTGCCTCCAGTTTTTCGTCTGTCACATCGATATGATAGAAAAGCTGGTAGAAATTCTTCACTTCTTCCCGAATGTCCGACGTATAGATCTCCGGATATACGAGACCGCCAAGCCACTCGATGCCGATCATACGGTTTACAGAGGGCGGGCTGCTCATATAGCTGTATGGAGCAGTCGGAATTTTGAAGATTTTCCCGTTTTTCACGGCATCCAGCTCCTGCCACATGGGATCCGCAGTAAGCGTATCATAGAGCTTCTGGGAATCCACGATGATCAAATCCGGGTTCCAGAGCAGTACCTGTTCGAAGGAGACTTCGCTTCCGCCTCCGCTGGATACCGCTTCCACATCGGCCGCGTTGACCGCTCCAATCCGATCGATCACGTCGGCGTGGATGGAGCCTTTGGCATTGGTGTGAAGGCCGTCGTCACCAAGCCCGAAATACACACTCTTTCTGTCTGCGTCAGCGATAGCCGCCGCATTCTGATCCGCCTTCCCGATCTCTGCCCGGCAGTAATCCGCCAGTTTTCCGGCCTGCGCCTTCTCGCCGGTGATATCTCCCAGCATCTCGTAGGCGTCTGCCATGGTGGGTAGCGTCGCTTCCACAAAGATAACCGGAATATTCAACTGCTCCTGAAGAGCATCCATGTCCTCTTTCACCGTCTTCTTCGCCTCTCCTATGTCAATGATGACATCCGGCGCTTCCGCAATCAGAGCTTCCATGTTAAGACTTGCGTTCTTTCCGTAGAACTGTCCGAATTTTGGCAGTCCCCAGTACTTTTCATCGATATACTGCTTCGCCTCATCGGAGAAATCAGCCGCCAGACCAGCCAGCTTATCCGGGCTCACCGTGTAGAGCACGATCTGGGCCAGAGGACCGGAGGGCGCGATCTTCGTGATTTCCGAAGGGATCTCCACCTCTCTCCCGGCTGAGTCCGTGATGATTCTCGTTCCTTCCGCCTGCGCAGCCTTGTCTCCGGCCGCAGAATCTGCCTTATCCGTCTCCTGTGAAGCCTCCGCTGTCGTGTCAGCTGTCGCCGCGGCAGTGGTCTCCACCGCAGTCTGCTGTGCCTCTCCGGTATTCCCGGATCCTTTGGCACAGCCGCCAAGTCCCATCATCATGATTGCAGCGAGTGACAGGCCCAGCCATATGTTTTTTCTTTTCTTCATGATATTGCCTCCCTTATTTGTTAATTCTGATATCCTGCTCTCACTGGTATACCGGAGCGCACTACCGCCCGGTGGCTGCCGTGGCGGATGCAGCGTTCTGTCTTTGCCATATCCGTAATCAGCGTTCCGGCCAGCTCCTTCACGCCAAATTCAAACAGCGCCGGCGCCATCGGGACGCTGGGTCCCACCAGAATCACCCTGGCATTGCCGGACAGTTCCAAAAGTCTTGGAAGCGTCTTATTCACCAGAGTGAACCCTGTTATGTAGATGTAATCCATTTCCGGCAAAATGTATTCGCAGGCCGTATCCGGATAGTCGCCCTCCCGCGGTTCCCTCTCCAGAACAAAGAGTTCTCCCGCCTTTTCCAGATAGCGCTCCGCATAATGGAAATGGCCGATAGTCGCCACTTTTTTTCCCGCAAACGCGTCTCCCGGCGCCGCAAACGTATCGCAGCTTTCCAATATTTTTACGCCCTCATACGCGGCGATTCCGGCCATCAGCACGGCCTCCCGGTTATAATAGGCGTTAATGGCCGCCGCTCCGATTCCGGCCTCCAGAAAGTTCCAGGAGGAAATCAGGGACGCCGCCTGTCTCCAGGTCATGCCCTGTTCCCATTCCTCTTCCTCCAGGATGCGCGGCCGGCTCTCCAGCCTCTGGTTGGCGGCCGCACCCGCCGCACCGCCGGCTCTTACCATGGTACAGCTCGTTCCCACTATTATTTCATCCACCGGAACATCGTCCGGTATTGGCGCTATCAGCCTTTCATACAGTTCCCACATGATTTATTCCCCCTTCACCCGATCGGGCATACACAGTTTTCTCCCCGTGTCTCCCGCGTCAAACAAACGAACCGTTATACCGTACATGGTCTCCAGAAGTGACTCTGTCAGCACCTCCTCCGGCTTTCCAAATGCCTTTATCACCCCGTCTGAAAGCACCGCGGCCTGATCGGCATAGAGAAACGCCTGATCCGGGCTGTGAGTAGACTGTACGATTAAATATCCCTCTCCGGCAAGCCGCTTTAACTCCTCCATGACTCTGGCCTGATTGCCGTAATCCAGGTTTGCACACGGCTCATCCATAATGAGGATTCCCGCCTGCTGTGCGATCGCCCTGGCTATCAGCACCAGCTGCTGTTCCCCTCCGCTTAAATGCGCGTAAGAGCGCTCCGCCATCGCTTCGATCCTCATGGTCTTAAGCGCATCAAATGCCGTCTCCCTCTGTTCCCTTCCAGGACTCTTTAATCCCTGAAGCGACGATGTGGTTCCCATCATCACCATGTCCAGAACCGAAAAGGCAAACGCCTGATCGTGATTCTGGGGGATATAGGCAATCTTTCTGGCCAGCTCTTTCTCTTTAAGCGTTCGCAGGTCCACCCCGTCGGCCATGATTTTCCCGTGGTACCCCTTTAAGAGGCCCAGAATACACCGGAACAGCGTGCTCTTGCCGGCGCCGTTTTTCCCCAGCATACAGACGAGATTTCCCTTTTCCACGGAAAAATCCACGCCCTTCAGGACGGGAAAGCACCGGTAGCCGAAGGTCAGATTTTCTACGATCAGCCCCATATTCTACCACCTCTCAAAGTTTATTTCCTTCCCTCAGGATCAGCCAGAGGAAAAACGGCGCTCCCACAAATGCGGTGAGAATTCCGATGGGTATCTCGCTGGTCGCCAGAAGCCTGGCGAAGTTATCGACCACCAGCAAAAAGCTTGCGCCCAAAAGCAAAGAGGCTGGAAGCATCTTCCTGTAGTCGCTTCCCACCAGCATCCGGGCAAAGTGAGGTATTACCAGCCCCACCCAGCCGATCAGACCGCTGACCGACACGGCCGCCGATGTAATGAGCGTCGCACAGAGCACCACGGCAAGCCGGACCGCACTGGTGTTGACGCCGATACAGCGTGCTTCTTCCTCACCCAGCGTCAGCACATTGATCTTCCAGCGCAGCAGGTAGATGGGGATAATACCGCCAATGATCCACGGAGCCGCAAAGGCCAGATCCTTCGGCCGGATCGAGGCCAGGCTTCCCATGAGCCAGTATGTGATCACCGGCAGCGTATTGTTTGGGTCCGCCACAAGTTTTAAGAATGACACAGCCGCCGTAAACAGGGAGCTGATCATCATTCCGGCCAGCACCAGGCCCAGCGTCTGGTTGTATTTCACGCGGCTGCTGATCAGGCAGACCGCCCCCACAGCCGACAGTCCCAGAACAAACGCCAGAAACGATACTCCCTGGTAGGAGAATGAGAGGAACAGCCCCAGAGCGGCTCCAAATCCGGCGCCTGACGACGCTCCCAGCACATCCGGCGAGACCATGGGATTCTTAAATATTCCCTGATAGGCCGCTCCCGCCGCCGCCAGTCCTGCACCGATCAGCGCCGCCATTAACACCCGGGGAAGGCGGACGTTGAAAAGAACCGTCTCTACCTGCGAAGGCCAGTCCGGCGTAACCGGAATGACTCTCGATGCCAGCACCCGAATCAGCGTCCACGGTTCAATCGGATATCTCCCCAGCATGAAGGAACCGAAAAAGCAGACTGCAAACAAAACCACCATTGCGGTGAGCCGCACTCGCACCCGATGTTTATCTGCCATCACTTTTCACTCCCTTTCTCTGTTGTTCCGGAAAGCCGCAGGTCTATGATCCGCCTGATTTCCATTTTCTCCGCTTCGCCTCCGTCAAAGACCAGAATCCGGCAGCCGAAGCGCTGCTCCATCTGCGCTTCCAGCCACTCCCTGTCCGGGGCTGCATTGGCAGGAAGCGGAATTCTCGTACCCATAGAGGCCAGATTTCCCGAATGCTTCAGCACTCCGACACAGAAGGCCGGACTCCCAAGCAGCCGTTCCAGCTGCTCCATGAATGGCTTTACCTTCAGTTCCACGCCGCCGATCTCATCGATATAGCAGAAACGGTACTGTTCCGGATGTTCCAGCAGGCGGTTCAGTATCTCCGCTCCCAGCGTCTCAAACACTTCCGGATATTTTCTCCACCCTTCCGGTGTCCGCTCAATGAAAATGCCCTCTATGCCAGGCTCATAGGCCCTCGTCACGGAAGGTATTTCTTCCATGTTCTCCACCGGCAGGAGGCGAAATCCCACAGTCTCACCGTCTCCGTCTGTCAGGCGCTGGGTCAAAAATCCCCCGGCGCCCTTCCAGTAAGACTCCAGACAGGACAGGAGACACGTCGTCTTCCCGGCCCCGGACTGTCCCTTTAAAAAGAGATGGCTCTCTGTCATTTCGTCCGGCCCTCTCTCCTGGCTCTGACCATAATCAATTCGCCCGCCACGCTGATGGCGATTTCCGCGGGAGTCTCCGCCAGAATCGCCAGTCCGATCGGGCTGTAGAACCGCTCGATATCCTGGTCGGTGAAGCCCTCCGCCTTCAGTTTTCCGGCAAGTGTCATCAGCTTCTGGCGGCTTCCCATCACTCCGATATAGTGGGCCGGCGTCTTAAGAACCTGTTTCTGAACGTCGTAGTCACACTGATGGCCTCTCGTCATGATCACAACGTAATCCTGCTCACGGATCGTCACCTTATCAAAGACACTGGTAAAATCACCGACTATGGTATTCACCGCATCCGGAAACAGTCTGCTGTTGGCAAATTCAGGGCGGTCATCATAAACCACACATTTGAATCCCACGTGGGCAATCACCGGAACCAGCTCCTGCGCCACATGGCCGCCGCCAAACACGTATACCGTACCGGCTCTCTGAAGCGGCTCGCTGTAATACTTTCTGCCGCTTACGGAGGTCTGCACCGCCTTTGCCTGTGTCAGCGGTTCTATATCGCCTTCCACGGTGATTCCGGCAAATCCGCGGCTTTCCGAATAGATCCCCACGGCCCAGGCCGTCTCATCCGTAATATCGGTGATGATCCAACTGTCCTCATCCCGCTCACACGCCTGGATGCCTTCCTCACAGATGGCAAGAAAATCCCGGTTATCCGGGCTTACATACTGGAAATAGACCACTACATCTCCGCCGCAGATCATTCCTAAATCCGCCACCTGACCTTTTACCAGTTTAAAGCCCTTGCTGAAGGAGCTTTTACTCTTCAGCACATCGAGAGCCATGCGTCCCGCCTGATATTCTACCGCGCCGCCGCCAATGGTTCCCATGGTTGTCCCGTCTTTTCTGACGATCATCCTGGCTCCCGCGCCCCTCGGTGTGGAACCGGAACCGGCGATCACTGTCACCAGCACCAGGTCGTCTCCCTGCTCCAGAATCTGCTTCATTTCTTCGAATAACTGTTTCATCCCCATTACCTCTCATCTCCAAAATATTTTTCAAACAATCGTGAAGCATGGCTGTTCATCTCCTGCTCCATCTGCAAAAAACGGTTTAAAAAGTCCTTCGTCTTCGGAGTCATCTGTGAAAAGCCGCCCTCCGCTCCGCCCGACTGGGTGATTAATAGCGGATAGCCAAGCTCCCGCTCCGCGGTCTTCATGATCTTCCATCCCTTACTGTAGGACATATGCATCTGTTTGCACGCCGTCTGCATGGACCCGGTATGGTCGATCAGCGACAGAAACTGGGCGATTCCCGGTCCAAAAAAGACTTCGTCGCATTCCAGGTAGAGTGACATACGGCTGTGAAGCGGCAGCTTGCCATGATTTCCGCTCAAGGCCATGGCACAGTCTTCGTCCGTCTCCACGGCCTGAATAATCCCTCTGTCATCCACCGGAATCTCCTCCAGCACCACATCCGCTTCCGGCTCCCGCAGAAAACTGCGCAGCCCGTACTCTCCCTGGTAGTTCAGGATCTTCGGGATCCAGTCCGCCGCTATCATCACCGGATGGCCTCTTCTGCCCTCATATACGGGACAGCACAGAGGCGCCTCACTCTCCATAATCTTTTCGATGGTCTCCGACAGCAGCAGCGGAACCTTTGTCGGCATGACCAGCACCCGGTCACACAGGTCCTCGATGTAGTTTAGTCCCATGCAGATACTGTCAAACAGCTGAGTCGTCGCATACTCCGCATTCCTTAAGCATACCACGCGCATCTTGGAAATATGCTTCTCCAGCTCCTCTCCTCTGTCTCCCGTAATCACCACCACCGGCTCCACGCCGGCTCTCTGAAGTGTAATGATAATCCGCTTCACCGCAGTCGTGTCTCCGACCGGAAGCATGGGCTGGAAGCTGGTAGTCGAGCTTTTGTGCCCCGCAGCAAGTATAACTGCTCCTGTAGTCATTGATTTCCTCCTCTCTCGAGCGTTATTTATTAAAAAACAGTACGATAGGTAAAGTGTAGCATATTATGCGGGAGATGTAAAGGGAATACATGGAAATAAGGGAGGGACGCCCCAGTGATGGAGGAGAGGCGGAGGGAGATGGAGAAGGGGCAGCAGGCTCTTGTTTCCTCGGCGGCAGGAACTAAAGCCGGAAGGCAGGAAAAAAGGGCGGCCCCTCCTCCATCACTGGGGCCGGGTACTGGCTCCATAAGTAAAAAACATGAGATAAATAGAACGGGATTTGCTCTAGAAACGGCTATTCTGATTAGAATATCAGTTCATAGTCTATATAGTCACCTGCAAATGGTGTATCTTTATTTTCTCTTACTAAAATTTTCTTAAATCCCACACTTTCATAATTTTTTTGAGCGGGTATTAGTATACCATTCGTTGTTACAACAGCTTTTTGGGTCCCGCTCTTTTTAATTCTTGCAATTGCTTCCCGCAATTGCTCTTTCCCATAACCGCAGCCTTTATGTTCACTTAAAATGCAGTTATGGCCTATGATCACATAGTCCGGATTGTTCCTCGGATCCCATGAAATGTGACCGATTGCTTTCCCATTCAAGACAGTTATGAATCCGCATTTGTCTGCAATATCTAAATTAGAATAAAAAAAGCAGTCATACTCTTTCCACATTTCTTCCCAATATTTTTTAAAACTATCATGGAAAGAATATGCACTGCTTAGTTGGCTGTATAATGTTCCTTTTGGAAAATCACTGATTTTCTTATACTCAATCATAAATAATACTCCCTTTTCGTATCCTGCAAAACACTACTTTTTCTCTACTGGTATCCGAATTTCACAGAAGCGATCCGGACTGCTGTTCTCCAGGGCCCAGCCCCATGTCCTATAAGCCCAGCAGCGAACACGCCAGTTGGAAATAAATAATCAAACTCACCGCATCCACAATCGTCGTAATCAGCGGAGCCGCCATGATGGCCGGATCCATATGGAACACTTTTGCCGCAATCGGGAGCACGCATCCGATGGTCTTGGCAATAACGACGGTTACCATCAGGCTCAGTACAACGGTCAGGCACAGCATTTCTTTGCCCGGATAAAGAATTACGAGGCGAACGTAATTGACGAAGCCCAGAATGGCTCCGACGATAATTCCCACCCGAAGCTCTTTCCAGAGCACTTTAAATAAGTCGCCCGGCTCAATCTCACCTACCGCCATACCACGGATAATCATGGTGCTGCTCTGGCTTCCTGCGTTGCCGCCGGTGTCGGTCAGCATGGGAATAAAGGTTACCAGAAGCGGGATCACCGCGAAAGCGGCCTCGTACTTTGCCAGGATTCCGCCGGTTATCATGCTGCTGATCATCAGAATCAACAGCCAGGCAATCCTGTTTTTGGCCAGCTGGAAGACTCCTGTCTTTAAATACGGCTTTTCACTGGGAAGCATGGCCGCCATCTTTTCGAAGTCCTCGGTTGCCTCCTGTTCCATGACATCCACCACGTCATCCACCGTCACAATACCGACGAGGCGTTCTTCATGATCTACCACCGGAAGGCTCAAAAGGTCGTATTTCTGGAAGCTGTCCGCCACTTCCTCCTGATCTTCGGTGGTAAAAGCCTTAATAACATGGGTATCCATGATATTTCCGATTATTTCCTCGTAGGGATTCATCAGTAAGTCCTTTACCGTGACAACCCCTTCCAGTCTCCGTTTCGCATCCATGACATAGCAGGTGTAAATAGTCTCTTTATCCACCCCGTTTTTCCGGATATAGGCAAACGCCTGCTCCACGGTCATGGACTGCTTAAGCCCTACATACTCTGCCGTCATGATGCTGCCGGCGCTGTTTTCCGGATAGTTTAAAAACTGGTTGATCAGTTTTCTCGTGTCGGGCCTGGCATTTTTAAGCACACGTTTTACCACATTGGCCGGAAGCTCCTCCAGCATATCAACCGCATCGTCCACGAACAGATCATCCACAATGGTCCCCAGTTCATAGTCCGTGATGCTGTTGATAATATGCTCCTGCTTATCCACCTCCAGGCACGCAAATACGTCCGAGGCCAGCTCCTTGGGCAGCATCCGGAAGACTACCACCGTCTTCTCTGAATCCAGTTCCTCGATAAAGGTGGCGATATCCACCTCGTTCATCTCTGTCAATATGTCTTTCAATTTACGGAACTGACGGGTAAACAGCAGGTCCATCAGTTCTTCCATGTTAAAATTCTCCTGCATTTTTCTTCTCCTTCCATACGAACCTTATTTTTCAAGTGTGGTTTACCGTGGAAGCAGCACGCAAAAATAGCCATCCCTGAGGGACCGACCCCCAGGAAATGGCTATCATAAGCGCAAAAGACTATTCTTTAACGGCAGTGAAGACAGAGCAGTTCCGAAGTCATCGACTCTGCCCACACTACCACTCGCTTATGATAATTGTCTGCTTCCATCTTCTGACTTCGACCTTCCACTCTGGTTCACTTCCCTTCATCATTTATTTTAATTTTTTGTTTCAATCCACGCTCAGTGATTTCACAGAGTACGACTACATCTTATAGATGCGCGGCTTGACTTCATGTCAGTGGGGGAACCGATTTCTCTCCACCCGCCACTGCCGTTAAGCTTGTTCTTGGCGTTTCATCCCTCCACTTATAGAGGCGGGGGAATTCTCGCTTGTTTTGTTAAATCCTCATCTAGCATAACAGCTATTCGAATAAAAAGCAACCCCAAAATATACCCTACTGCTTGGAGAGCACGGACCAGAATTCTTCCATATATCTGGATGCAGTTGAAGCATCCACTTCCAGCTTCTCGATCAGTTTTTTACGGGTGCTATCATAGGTAAGTCCTACTTCCTGGCATGCGGAAATCAGAGCGCTCGCGCCTTTTTCGATCCCTTTTTTAATTCCTTTTTCCATACCCATTTCCATTCCCTTTTCAATTCCATCGTTTACCAGCATTTGACCCAATGGTGTCATGAACAGCGCCTCCTTTACCTGATTTAAATCGTCTTTTGACAGAAACTTGTTGGCAAGGGTATAAAGGACTGCCTGCATCCTTACCATGTCTGACTCTGATAGCGTGCCGGATTCTGTGATCAGGCGGTTCGCCAGTATAATCCGCTCTTTCTGATCTGTGTTCCCGGACATCAGAGTGGCGAGCAGCAACGGGACAAGATCTGCCCGATTCGGTTTTACTCCCTGCTTCTGCTTTTTGAACAGCCCGGCAAACAGTTCATCTGAGTCTCTGTCCTTTAACCGGACCGGTATGATCCGGTATGTATTATACCCTGTGTTTAACTCGAATCGAATCTCCTTTACCGTCGATGAGCAGATCACATACGTCGTGATATCAGCACGACGGATAAATGAAGTGACCGCTTCATAGCTGCGGAAGCGCCGCAGATCCTCCTCCCTGATTCCATCGCTCTCAAACTCCAGATGAATCCAGCTCCGGTCAGGCTTGATGAAGTTAAAATCTTCATATAACTGCTTTGCCTCCAGGTGGACAAACTCTGTCGGCCCCATGGTTACCGGTTCCTCCGTAATTCCCAGGTATGACAGTAATTCATCCTTGAAAAACTGCATGGCACTCTTTAATACCAGGTCTTCCGCCGGGAAATTGGCTGGTATCTCCGTTATGCGGTATGCATCGTTCTCATTGCTCATATAGCCTCCGTTTCCAGCTATATAAGAACCTATCTCCATTATAATGTTTATTCGTAAAACAGACAATAGCCCTGCTTATTTTTTCAGTATTACTTACATGTGTTTTTTTGTAAAATGGGAATTCTTAAGTCCGACCGGACAGAGAATGCCTGATGAAATTGGCAGAAAGGAATACGGAAAGAAACCGGATTCCGGTGGCGATAGCTTCTTATAAAGGCTGTCATCCGTTTATGACAGCAGTATAACACAGGATCATTTATCCAGGCAAGCGCTTTTTTCTCCTGTGGCGGAGAGACTAGTACTGCATTGCGCAATGCAGTACTAGTTACCGGGTTTATATATGTGATAGTACTGTTCCCTTGTCCTGTCCAGTACGTCATCATGACAATATTCTGTCCGCAGCGCTCTGCTCCCCAGTTGTTCCATCTGTTTACAGAGAAAACTGGTTTGTGATTGAAGAAAGCAAAAACTACGCTAAAAAGAAAAGTTATTCACAATTCCTTTTTAACGTAGCGATTGTTTTCCTTCCTTACTGACCGCCCGGCCCGACTGCTTCGAAACCGCCCGGTGCCGCACCCGGCTGCACTACAGGGGCCTGGCCGGAGGTGACGTCCTCCGTGCTGGAGGGAGCCTCGCCGGGTCTCGCCTCATGGGTGATCCCCGGCCCAATCTCCTGGGACGGCGGTATGCTCTGTTCCTCATACGGAAGCGCTTCTGCCCGGTCTGCCGCCTCATCGAACTGCTGCTTCAAAGCATCATACTGCTCCGTGCCGGCCAGCAGATCCAGCATCGACTGTCCCTGGCTGATCATCTCCTGCGTCGCCTCATCCCGGTAAGTCAGGCCATTTAATTCACCGATCAGAGCCGTAAGCCCTGCGGCTGCCTGTTCCTGGCCCTGTGCCGCAGCGTCTCTGGATGCCTGCTCGGCGGCAGCCCTGGCGTTTTCTTCCTTCATCTTCTGTTCCTCATCCCACTTCTTGGAGTTGGACCTCGCATTCTGCTCTGCCACGGAAGAAAACAAATCCTGTTTCCCGGTCTCCAGGCTGGTTTTCTCGCCTCTGGAGTCCACATTGTAGTAGGCCACCGTTGACGGCATGACCCAGTCCTCAGCCGGAAGGCCCTCATTGCACTGCTTCATAAAATCATACCAGATCTTACCGGCATACGTCTTGCCATATACTCCCGGCATGGCTTTCGGTGTATCGTAACCGACCCAGACAGCGGTGGTATAGTACTTGGTATAGCCGCAGAACCAGGTGTCCTTACTGCTGTTGGTCGTTCCCGTCTTCCCTGCTGCCGGTATCGAGAGTCCCAGACCGTATCCGGTACCGTATGGCTGGTTTAAAGTACCTTTTAAGACATCAGTGACCATATACGCCGTATCCTCAGTGAAAATACGTTCCTCCGGCTGGTTTTCCTGATAGAGGTCGCCTTCGTACTGACTGTCAATGCCGGTGATACACGTATTGTTGCTGTACATGCCGCCATTGGCCAGAACGGAGTACCCCCTTGCCATGTCCACGACACGGGCGCCTTCGGTAAAGCCGCCGATACTCATGCTGGTATTCCAGTTATCCAGATAGCTGAGTCCCACAAAATGCATCTTATCGAGATAGCTCGTTCCGTAATCCACACCGATATCCGCCAGCACCTGCCAGGCGACCGTGTTTAAGCTCCGGTTAAGAGCCTCCCTCACGGAGACTTCTCCGTAATATTTATTCCCGCTGTTCTTCGGCCCCTTATCAAATAAGTGGTCGTTTACGATTCTCGACGGGTAGTAATACCCGGTTTCAAAAGCAGGCGCATAGTCAATCAGCGGCTTGATCGTCGAGCCGGGCTGACGTCTGCTTAAAAATCCTCTGTTGTACTCATCATCGGTTCCCCGTCCGCCGGAAATCGCCACCACGTAGCCAGTCCGGTTGTCGATGCAGACAGCGGCTCCCTGAAGCGCGTATTTCCCATTGTCCGAGACGTCGGTGAACTTCGCCAGCGTCTCATCGATACCTGCCTGAAGCTGCGTCTGAAGCGTACTGTCAAGGCTTGTATGAATCTCAAACCCGCCGTTGCGGATCAAATCGCTCTTCTCCTGGTATGCTTCCTGATAGCGCTCCTTATAATCGTTGTAAGCGGTCTCATCGGCAAAGGTGTATTCGAACTCGAAGCCGTCGTTCTTCATCAGCTCCTGAGCCGCACAGTGGACCGCATAGCTGGACTGGTAAGTCTCCTTCGTCCCTTCCTCGGTTACCTTGGCTACCGTAAGCGGCTGTGCCTTCGCTTCCTCGCACTCTGCCTCCGTGAGCATACCGTTTTTCTGCATGTTGTCAATGATTTTATTTCTCTTTTCCAGGGCTGCCTCCGGGTGGGTCACTGGATTATAGCGTGACGGATTGTTGCTGATTCCTGCAAGGGTGGCCGCTTCCCAGACGGTTAAATCCTTTGCCTCTTTGTTAAAATAATAGAGGCTGGCCTTGGCCACTCCGTAACAGCGGTTTGCATAGAAATTAGTATTGCAGTAAAACTCCAGGATATCGGCTTTAGAATACTTTTCCTCCATCTGAGGTGCCGCAAATATCTCCGTAATCTTTCTTATAAATGATTTTTCCTGCGTTAAATACGTATTCTTAATGACCTGCTGCGTGATGGTGCTGCCGCCCTGGGTAATCTCTCCCTTATTCTTAACCAGAGCCACACCCGCTCTCGCAAGACCAATAAAATCCACACCGTGATGCTTATAAAAACGCTTGTCCTCCTGGGCAATATACGCGTTCTGCAGATTCTCGCTGATTTCTGTAATCGGTACATACTCATAATGTCCTGTGTTGATAATTCCAATCACCTGTCCCGCTGAATCATAGATCCTGGTATCCGATGGCTGCGAAAAATCTTCTCTCTTCGATTGTGCCACAATCTGATCCGCCCGTTCCTTACAGGCCGAAATCTCATCCCCGAACTTCAGATATACGATGCCGCCGGCTCCCAGCCCCAGAATCATCAGAATTAAAAAAATTGAGAATATCACTTTAATGGGCTTAAAAAAAACGGCCCATGCACTTTTTCTTTTTCTGCGTTTCTTCTTCATGAAATACCTCCTGTCGCCACGTGGGAACAGTATACCACGGAAAAAAGCTTCCGTCAAAGATTCTCGTTACTGTTCAGAGGCTAACTTGTAAAGAAAGAACTCATGGTGTAGACTGGAAGCAGTCGAAGCCATGAGTTCTTTCTTCTATCCGAATACTGCGGATACT
>NZ_QJKD01000010.1 GCF_003201875.1 Hungatella effluvii | reverse complement strand
ATCACATCACTGGGAGCAGTTACATTTAGAAAAACTTTATTTACGAATAAAGAAACAGGCCACAGTGAATATCTTCTTGACCGGATTCTGGGGCTTGGAGAAATAAACGGCTTACAGAGGATGCCCAGGCCGGATGCTGAAAGAGGCAGTCCAGACTTCCTACCGGCGGGGAGGAGAGGAAACCAGCCTGACTGCAGAGGCAGTCAATTACAGCATGACAATGCAAAGTAAAAAAAGTCTACTTTAATGTCCACATCTGGGGAAAGATAAAAAACCAACGGTCATCCGCGTACTCGGCATTCTTGTCCTAGTTTGGTTATCTGCGGCAATGGCAATGATTTCAATCATGTTTTCAAAGCAGTCCATGAGGCTGACATCAAAGGTGCCTCCGCCAAAGTCTATGACCAGGATTTTCGGGTAGCAGCCATTTTTCCAATACCTTCTCGCGGTATATGGGGGGACACCTCTGAATTACAGAAAAAACACCGCAATACATCTATCTGATTGCGTTACGGTCCATAAGGCGTTTAATCTCCTCCCATGGCAACAGCGGAGGATGTACTATCTGCCATTGAAAACAGCTAAATACGCACAGATATAACAGCTAAATACGTGCAGACATACTGTTCCTCCGGCAGAATATATGATATACTGTCAGGGATTTATACTAATGTGGAGGATTTATGAAAATGCGGAAGGCAAGTGTGGTGTGCATACTTCTGGCTGTGCTGGCGGCAGCCCTCAGTGGGTGTACATCTAACCCGAAGGAGTATGGAACTCAGAAAATGCCGGCAGGCATCAGCCAGACGGTTATATATGACGGTACGTTGGCGTCCAAGGAAGAGAACCGTTTTAAAGCAGAGATTACGTTGCAGGATGTTGTAAGAGGGACAGATGCCGAGGATGTATTTGCTGCGGCCGGAGGCTATGCCTCTTATCATGAACCCCTGGAGATGGGAGATGATCAGGAACTTCTTGTTGCCAGATTTACGTTCACGCTGACGGACTGGCCAGGGGATTCGCCTGTGGAGTTAGGGCAGAGGGATGTCAATATGTTTAAACTCATATCTGAGGACGGGAATCCCTATGATTACTTTCTCCAGAGGCGTTTCGTCAAAGGCAATCTGTTCGGGGATGCGTCCGTGGGAAGTACGCAGACCGGCTGCCTGTTCTATCTTGTGGATAAAGAGGATGAGAAACCCAATATTGTATTTATGCCCAGTGTAAATGAAGGCGTGTGGTTTAAAACTTCGCTCACCGGTTCAGACAGGAAACTGGTGGATGAGCCTATTATGGTATCGGACTGGCTGAATGCCGGGGAGAAGGATATTGCTTTCAGTATGGGGACGTTCAATACCCCCCTGCCTATAGGGGAATACGGATATATGTACTGCCAATCCCCTCGTTTTGGTGAATATGAAATTGAAATCAGGGTAGACGAGATACTCAGGGGATCTGAGGTTGATGAGCAGTTGAACCGGTTGGACAGTTATGGATACTACAGCCGGAATCTGAAGGACAATCAGGAATTCCTGCTTGTGAAGTTGACTGTAAACGCTCCGTCGGTTGACATGCTGGAGGAATCCTATCTGGACTTTTATGTGGGAGATTGCCGAGTGATTAACAGCAATACAGGCCAGGAATATGATTTTGAGGATTCCCTTGATTTTATGGATGACAGTATTACTGCTATTATGCCCGGCGGTTCATCAGAGGGCTGGTTTGGCTATGTAATCGATAAAAACGACCCCTCGCCTATGATGCTTTACCAAAGCCTGAATGACAAAATTCTATATTTCAAATTAGATCAGGCCTATGAGCTCCCGGATGACCAGGAGCCGTATGTGTCCGTAATCCCAAAGCAAAATCCTATCAGGGATACGTCATCTGCAAAAGGAGAATGGAAAAATCCGTATGGCCTGGAGGATACCATAAAACTGGATTATAATCCGTCTTCCGCGTACCGGCAGAACGCTCCGTTTGCTGGGAACATACAGGTGCTGGAAGCTTACAGGGGAGAAGCTGCAGCGTATTTTTTAGAAGATGATTACTATTCGGATCATTACCAGAATGCGTACATGGATCCGGTTGTTCTAAAGATTAAGGTGAAGGTTGATTCCATGGAAACCGACGCTGCCCCATCTTTTGACGGCCGGAACTTTACGGTTTTATCCGGCCGCGGAGGAGTAATTGGCAACCCCGTCCTACCCCAATCGGTGTTTAAGAAGGATGGAATTGACCGTGTATACCAGGGAGGCACAGTGGAGGGATATGTGGGATTCCTTGTGCCAAAAGACCTGGAATTTATGGAAATAACCTATGGAGATATATATGATAGAATAGATACCGCATGGATTGACCTGGAGTTTTCCGAGGAGCATCCTGAGGAAATGGATATGTCCGCAGATCTGGGGATATACAGCTATATTGCTGAAAAGGAAAATTATGATTCCGCCATCTTATACGAAGTGGAGGTGGTTAACGGACAGGTTACCGGGTGTAATGAAAAAACTACATATTTCTATGCGGGCAGACAGGATTCCTTTCTTGAAGATCTGGAACAGTATGAATCCAGAATTGGAGAATTGGATGAACTTAATGGGATAAATGGGAAGGTGGAAAGTGATTCCGTAAGCCATACGATTTCCATTATTTTGGAAGTTGATTTTGACCAGGTGAATCCGGAGAATATCATCTCTATCTTTGAAAGCCCATATTACATACTGAAAGATGAGAATGGAAAGCCCAGTTGGAAGAAGGCAAAGGAGTCGCTGGAAAATAACGGCTATATCTTCCGTTAGAGGGGTAATTACCATGTGTCATTCTAAATGTCCGGATGGCTTTATGCCGTCCGGGCATTTTGGATATGGCGGGTGAGTTGGCTAAAAAGCAACGAAACCCTAAAGGTAGTCATGGAACCATAAGCATGGCTGATACACCTCCTTTCTATCATGCTGTTGCCGTTTCAGTTCCGCCAGCACTTCCGAGGGAATACGGTCAAGCACCCGCTGAATATTGTGCAGTTCAGCAAATCGCAGAATTGCATATTGCGGCAAGCGATCAATCCTCCCTCCTGCGGACGGTTAGAGGGCAGCCCCGCAAGCACAGCCTGTTTTCCTGCCGTTTCAAATGCAGCTGCCCTTTCCGGCGGCAGTTGCATTTGAAACTGAAAAAAGTACGAAATATAAAACATATATATAAAATGTGCAGCTTACAGGCATTTATTTTTTTGGATATACCGTATTATCGTAAGAGCGGGTTTTACCCATTCCGAATACGAGAACAGGGGAGACCGATTTTTTCTTAAGATCCCGTCCAGCGCTCGTAATATCGTAGTCCCGAAGGGTGATATTATAGAGATGTGCATCTTCGGCGTATCCAAATAACCCGATAATTTCAGCTTTTGGGTCGGTCATGGTCAGCCCTTTGATTTCGAAGCCATTACCGTTATAGGAACCTTTAAAAGGCTCATCTTCGGTTCCGATAGGAACCCACTCATCCGATGATAATTCGATATCAGCCTGCTGGAGGTAATTTCGATCAAGTCCATACCCATCTTTTCCAATTGCCCTTAACTGAGTCTCATCAAAAACCAGATAGTATGTAACTCCTTTCAATTCCAGTGTTTCCATCGTAGTTTCATCATCTGAGCGACTGCTTTGCTGCTGAGGAGTCTTGCCGGCTGCGGAACATGCGCTTGTGAAAATAATGCCTCCTGTAAGTGTGACCGCAATAATCAAACTTATGCCGATACGTTTCTTTCTGATTAAATGTTCCATTCCTATATTTCCTGTTCCTTTCGTACAAATAATTATTGTATTTAAATAAATGTAACAAATCATTCTCGCTGCATCATATCGCTTTCCTGCGTTACTGTCAAGTTTTTCAAGCTTTTTGGGGAGTATGAAAGACGGGGCCGGCCAGTTATTATATTGCCGCTGCCCGTCTTTTTGTGATATAGTAGAGACATTGAAAAATGTGAAAAGCCGTTTACGCGGTGAAGGGGTCAGATATGAGTAAAAAAGAAAAAAACGAAATGTCCATGAAATGGCGAATGATAGGCATCATGCTGATGTGCTGGCTGCTGCCGTTCTGCCTGATCATCGGAGTGGCTGGCTACTATATTTTAAGCAACCGCTACGGGACAGTAGCGCAGGGCGTCGTGGACCAGGTGGTCTATGACGGGCAGATCTGTGTGGAACGGCTGAATTACGGCATCAACGCGTCCCGGAAGGCGACCTATGACCAGACGCTGGAGAAGGCGTGGAGAGAGTACACCCGCGGCAGCTTAAGCTACGGCGGCCTCTATTCCGCGAGCAATGACTATTTAAATAAGGAGTACCGCCAGAACCAGTGTTTTTCCACTACAATTCTGTGGTGCTACGAAGAGCCGGAGCGGATGAACTGCAGCGTCTACAACAACGCGGCCGGCGGTACGTATCAGCAGGTGCAGACCTACTGGAGAGAGGACCATGAAAGGGTTAAGGCGTTTCTCTCCACCCTGGACACGGCACTGGGGTACATCAACCTGGACGGCAGGATCTATATGGTCAGGAATCTCCTTGACAATTCGTATTATCAGTTCGGAGCGCTGATCATGCGCCTGGACAAATCATACTGTTTTGGCCCCCTCATCGATTCCCCGCAGGGGGAGAATGTCCTCGTCCGCCTCGACGGCCAGACCATTCTGCTGAAGGGTGAAAATATCGAAGAGATGATAACAGAAAGCAGAAGCACTGCACGGCAGACAGGATACGGCCGTAAAAACGGAAATCTCTATGTTTATGACACGCAGAAGGAAGAGTACTTCACCCTGTCGGTACTCATGCAGGCGGATAAAAGTATTATCCAGGCACCGTTCTATGGCTATCCGTTCATCGTCGCAGGCATGCTTTTGTTCCTGGTGCCTCTGCTTTTGATTCTGCTTCGCGTATTCAACCGGAATGTCACAAAACCGATTACGGTCATGATGGAGGGCGCCGATCAGATTGAGACGGGAAATCTCGGCTATCAGATTAAGGAGGAGCCGGAAAATCTGGAGTTTAAGTACTTGATGGAATCCTTTAATCAGATGTCCGAACGGCTGAAGTATCAGTTTGACCATATCTATGAGGAAGAGATCGCGCTGCGGGATGCCAGGATTATGGCGCTCCAGTCCCATATCAACCCTCATTTTATGAATAATACGCTGGAGATTATCAACTGGGAGGCCCGCCTGGGCGGTAATGAGAAGGTATCCCGTATGATTGAGGCTCTCGCTACGCTGATGGATGCGGCCATGGATCGGAAGAAGCGGACCTTTGTCCCTCTTTCCGAGGAGATGATGTATGTGAACGCATATTTATACATCAATTCCGAGCGCTTCGGCAAACGGCTCACCGTAATCAAGGAGCTGGATGAATCCATCATGCAGTATGAAGTGCCGCGGCTGATTCTGCAGCCCGTTATTGAAAATGCCATCGAACACGGCGTCAGGCCCAGCGGCCGGGGAACCGTGATCCTGCGTGGCTATGAGAAGGAGGGGTTTCTCTATCTGGATATCGTGAATGACGGAACCCTGACACCTGCGGAGGCGGAGAAGATCTGCCGCCTTCTGTCGCCTGATTATGACTTCAGCCGGGAACCCTCGGGAAACCTGGGCATTGCCAACGTGAACCAGCGTCTGAGGATCCTGTATGGGGAGCCATGCGGCCTTACAATAGAGAAAGACGAGGAACAGCATGTCATCGCGCGTCTTACGATAGCTGTCCAGTAGAGAGCACCAGTTCTGCCATTTGTTGTATTTTCTTGTTCTGTGATAAATGAACAAGAAAATACAACAAATGGCAGAACTGGTTATTCATTTTTGCACCCAAATCAGCGATAATAATGACATGAGGTATACAAATTGCAGGAATGCAAAGGGTGTATAAAAAAAACAGGAGGCAATTAATATGAAGAAAAGAACGATGGCATTATTACTGGCAGGGGCTATGACAACAACCGTATTCACCGGCTGCTCCAAACAGTCCACAACAGATACGACGGCTGCTCCGAAGACCGAGGCAGGAACCGAGGCGAAAACAGAGGGAGAGGCGAAGACAGAGGCCCCGACCGAAGCAAAGAAGGCAGTCGCATTAAACGTTATGACCACATTCGCAGGCGAGGACGGCAACGCTCCGAACTACCAGAAGGCAGTAAAGGACTGGGAAGCTTCGACTGGAAACACCGTAAACGATTCCTCAGCAGTCTCCGACGAGACCGTAAAGGCCCGTGTGGCAAGCGATTTCCAGATGGGTTCTGAGCCGGACGTACTGTTCTGGTTTAACGGCGCAGACGCCAACTCCTTCATCGAGGCGGGCAAGGTTATGTCCATCGATGATATCCGCAAGGAATATCCGGAGTACGCTTCCAATATGAATGACGATTTAATCGCCGCATCTCTCGTAGACGGAAAGAAATACGCAGTGCCGGTTAATGGTTTCTGGGAGGCAATGTTTGTCAATACAACCGTTCTGGAAGCGGCAGGCGTAGCAGTACCGGGACCGGATTACACATGGGATCAGTTCCTTGCAGACTGTGAGAAGATCAAAGAGGCAGGCTACAGCCCGATCGCTGCAGCGCTCGGAAATATTCCTCATTACTGGTGGGAGTACACCATCTTCAATCACAACACACCGGCAAACCACTGTGACATTCCGGAAACTGTAGAAGATACACAGGGCCAGTCATGGGTAGCAGGCATCAACGATGTCAAAGACTTATATGAAAAAGAGTACTTCCCGAAGAATACATTATCCGCAACCGATGATGATACATTCCTTGCCTTCACAGAAGATAAGGCTGCATTCTTAATCGACGGTTCCTGGAAAGTCGGCGGAATCGCAGGCGCATGCCAGTCCGACCCGAATGACCCAGCCACCATGGATACCGAGAAGCTCGACAAATTCACCGTTACCTACGTACCTGGCAAGGGCGACAGAAAAGCAACTGATTTAATCGGCGGTTTATCCATGGGCTACTACATTACGAAGAAAGCATGGGATGATCCGGAAAAGAGAGACGTAGCAGTAAATTTCGTAGAGTACATGACTTCCAACGAAATCGTACCGATCTTCGCACAGCATACAGCTTCCGCACTGAAAGAAGCGCCGGCGGTAGACCAGAGCCAGTTCAACTCCTTACAGGTAAAGGCAATGGATATGATGAGCGGCGTTACCTCCTTAACACCGGCTGTTCAGGATATTTTCCAGGGTGAATGCAGAACGTCAACCTTTGACGGCATGCCGCAGATCGTAACAGGCAAGGTAACAGCAGAAGATGCTGTCAAGGAAGGCCTGGAGATTTACCACGCAAACTAAATAACTGTCAATTCAAAGCCGGAGACGTAATGGCCTTTCGTCTCTGGCTTTTTTACGGAAAAATAGGGTGAGAATATGGGAGCAAATATCTATAAAAACAAAAAGCCGCTGTTCCTTTTTCTGGTTCCGGCGTTCGCCTTTATGGCAATTTTCTTGTACTATCCATTTATACAGAACATCTTAAACAGTTTTAAGCAGATTACAGAACTGGGAGCCGCCAGCAAGGGATGGAATGATCCGTGGTACACCAACTACGTGACCATGTTCCAGGATGAGAACATGCGTGTGGCAGTCAGAAACACCATCCTCATGATGGTAGTCACCATCATTGGCCAGGTAGGAATCGCCATTGTCCTGGCGCTTCTGGTTGACAATATCAGCCACGGAGCAAAATTCTTTCGGACTGTCTATTTCTTCCCCATCGTCATTTCCGCCACTGCGTTAGGTCTGATGTTCAATCTGATCTTCCTGTACGACAAGGGCATGGTGAATCAGCTGCTGGAGAGTCTCGGCGTCACCGAACTCATCGACTGGAAAGGCGAGAAGCTGGCGCTCATCACGATGATGCTGCCTGTTATGTGGCAGTATGTGGGCTTCTATTTTGTAATCCTGATCACCGGACTCAATAATATATCCGGCGAACTGTATGAGGCGGCCGCTATCGACGGAGCAACAGGATTCCAGAAAGTAAGATATGTCTCCATTCCTCTGCTTCACAATGTTATGTGTACCTGTGTGGTCCTCGGCGTTACCGGTGCATTAAAGGTATTCGACCTCCCATGGACCATGTTCCCGAAGGGAATTCCGCTGGGTGAGACATGGCTGACCGGCACATACATGTACTACCAGACCTTTAATACGAAAAATGTCGATTACAGCTCCGCCATAGCGGTTCTGATCGTAGTTCTTGGAATTGTGACGGCGAAAGTGATCAACACAATTTTCAAAGAGAAAGATTATTAGGAGGGGATTCATCATGAGCAGAGGGAAAAAAATATCGCTGGGAAGTGTGGTAATCTACATCGTTCTGGGCTTCTGGGCACTTACCACGATTTATCCGATTTTCTGGGTCATCATCAACTCCTTTAAGGCGAAGGGCGAGATCCTTTCGAACTCCTTTGCACTTCCTACAGGAGCAATGTTTACCCTGGCCAACTACCGGACCGCATTTGAGCGTCTCAGTATTTTCAGCGCATACCGCAACAGTATGATTATATCCACTTCGGTGGCGGCTATCGTTATCGTTCTGGCCGGCATGGCATCGTTCGGCCTGGTCCGCTACGAGTTCAAGCTTCGCAAACCGCTTAATTCACTGGTGGTGGCAGGCATGATGTTCCCGGTATTCTCCACAATCATTCCGGTATACCGTATGCTGAGTTCCGCCCACATGGTCAATACGGAGAGTCTGGCGCTTTCCTTAACGAGCGTGATTCTTCCGCAGGTAGCAGGCAATATGTCCTTCGCCATAGTCGTACTGACCGGCTACGTGCGGAGTCTCCCCATTGAACTGGAGGAATCGGCCTATCTGGAAGGCTGTAATCCATTCCAGATCTTTTACAAGATTGTAGTGCCCCTTGCAAAACCGTCCTTTGCGACAGTAGCGATCTTTTCCTTCCTCTGGAGTTATAACGATCTGTTTACACAGATGTTCCTGCTTCGTCTTCCGCAGCATCGTGCCATCACGCGTCTGTTAAACGAGCTGACTTCCAATGAAGGAACGAACTTCGGCCTCATGGCCGCATCTGTGGCATTGGTTATCATTCCGATCCTGATTGTCTATATCTTCCTTCAGAAGTATATTATCAAGGGCATGACGGCCGGCGCTGTCAAGGGGTGATAAAGGGAAAATTATTTTCGGGGTTCTTTGAAACGCCGGAATATGGTATACTATGAGCACTTAGTGAGGTTTTTCACGAACTTAGTGCGAGTCATACCTGAGTACTCAGCGTGCCCCGCCTTATCGGGCATAACGAGGTCTTGCACGAGTTTAGTACGAATGGTATACTGATAGCAGCAGAGCGTTTGTAAAAATGACGTTCGGGGAAGAGTGGGCAGCAGATGTATAGAGTGGTGATTATAGACGATGAACCGATTATAGTAGAAGGTATTTCCAAGGTGGTGCCGTGGGCGGATTATGGCTGTGAAGTGACAGCGACCGCCTGCAGCGGCTTAGAGGGGCTGGAGATAATCCGAAAGCTGCGGCCGGATATTATCTTTACGGATATTTCCATGCCCGGAATGGATGGGCTGTCCATGATTGCGGCGCTCCGTGTGGAGTTCCCGGAGATGATGATCGCCATCCTGACCGGTTACCGGGACTTTGATTATGCTCAGAAGGCCATACGCCTGGGGGTGAACCGTTTCCTGCTGAAACCGTCCAATATGGATGAGATCAAGGAAGCGCTTCAGTTCATGGCGGATACGCTGAACAAACGAAAGGAACAGGAGAACGCTTTAAAGACACAGAACACGGCGGAAGTCCCGGTTTCTCCGGCAGCAGAACCGGAAGGGGCTGCGGAGCAGGAGTCTAGTGGTAATGAAGATTCATCCGAACATAATTCATCCGAACATAATGCCGGAAGCTTTATTGTGAAGACGGCTCTCAAGTACATGGAAGAGAATTATACACAGAAGATCACCCTGGCAGAGGTTGCGGAAAAGACGTATGTCAGCCAGTGGCATTTGAGCAAGCTGTTAAACGGTCATACCGGGAAAAGCTTTTCCGAGCTTTTAAACCATATCCGGATCGACGAGGCGAAGAAGCTTCTAAAGGATCCGTCACTGAGGATCGGCGATATCTCGGAAGAGGTGGGATTCATGGATGTGGCGCATTTTTCCAAGGTTTTTAAGAAGCTGGAAGGGATATCGGCGAACGAGTACCGGAACAGCAGGATTTAGCAGAAGAATTTAACTAAAGAATTTACCAGAAGGCAGGGCGCTGTAGAAAATGATTATTTTCTATAACGCTCTGTTTTTTTGATTGTGAAAATCGCACAAACTGTGTTATGCTTACTATAAATGGCAAATTATAGCATAATCCGCACAAACAGGAGCTGCCATGAACTGCGAAAGAGAGGGGAGGAATGGGATGGAGCTGCTTCACCTGCACTATTTCAGAGAGGTAGCCGCCATGGAAAATATCACGAAGGCGGCAAAGAAACTTTACGTATCCCAGCCGGCGTTATCCACGGCGATTGCCAGGTTGGAGAAAGAACTGGATTTTCTGCTGTTTGAACGAAAAGGGAACCGCATTGAGCTGACAGAAGCGGGCCGCTGCTTCCTGGAGTACGTAAACAGCGCGTTTTCACTTCTGGAAGAGGGGACTTTAAAATCCAGGCAGATAGCAAAACGCAACAACAGGCGCATGGTGATCGCCTCTGGCTTTGGGGTGCTCAGAAACATGCTGGACGATTACCGGAAAATCCATCCGGAATGCGAAGTGGAGCTGAAGTTCTGCGATACAGACGAGATCCACGCCATGCTGGCCAGCGGGGACGCGGATGCCGGGCTGAATCTGGGGGAAATACTCGACAGCCGCCTGACGAGCCGCGATCTTATGGTGGGCAGGTATTACATAGCCGTGAACAACACGCATCCGTTCTGGGGCAGAAACAGCGTCGCGCTCAAGGATTTAAACGGCCAGCTGTTGTTCTGCAGCAACATCGCCAGAACCTTTGAGACCGGCATGGAGATCTTTCAGAGGGCCGGGGTCAGCTGCAACCTGCTGAAGCTGGATGAACGGGATGTTCTGTTCTCGGCAGCGAGAAAGGGGCTGGGAGGCGTATTCTGCATGCCCATGTTTGAGGAAAATAAATCGGTGGAGACAAAGCAGGAGGATGCAGATCCGGCCGACAGAATCTACTTTATTCCCATCAGCGACTGTGAGGCAAAGGCGAGTGTGACGCTGGTGACCAGAAAGGATCACTATTACACAGCCGAGAATCAGGATTTTATCCATTTTGTGACACAGCGTTTTTTAAGGAATCAGAACGCCTTGAACAGCGATTTGGAGCAGCGGGGAATTCCTGCATGGAAGTGACCGGCAAGCGGTAGTAAGAGCGTATACAGCAGACTGACAGCAAAATACCAGATGCAGGAGCCAGAGGAATAGGCTCCTGGTATCTGTTTTTTTATGTAATGGAAAGTGATTTTTACAAGTATAATCCAAAAGTTATACTTGCTATTCCGGTTTTGGAATTTTACAGGAGCGCTCAGACATGGTATAAGTAAAAATAGATAATAAATGTATCGTAATAAAAGAGAAAATAGAAAAAGTGCATAAGCGGTGAGATACATCAATCAGAAAGGAGCAACGGAATGGCAGAAACATTTTTGCCCGACTATACAGGCTTTGTGGGTACCACTTCAACTGGGGGAAGCCGGGGAATTTACCGGATCGGACTCAATGCATTAACGGGAAAGATCCGTGTGATGGATACGAGGCCCATGTATCATGCGGGATATTTGACTGTATCGAAGGACAGAAGGAGCCTTTACGTGCTGAGCGAGGGGATGACCTTTAAGGGAAGAGCCAGCGGCGGCATGACGGCCTACGACATAAGCGATGGGAAATTTGAAGAACAGAACTGGGCGGTAACGGACGGCCAGCGCCCCTGCTTTGTGTGCTGTGACGACGACAGTGCGGAAATCTATGTCAGCAATTTCTATCGGGGAACGATGGAGGCTTACAGGAGGCAGGAGGATGGAAGGATCGGTGAGCGGCTGGCCTGCGTAGCATCTCTCAATACGACCCCGGTGGGGCCTTTTCTCCACTGTGTGATGAAATCGCCCGCAGGCAGATATTTAGCGGCGGTGGAGTTGATCGGGGGAAGAATTTATATTTACGACTGTGAAGATCGGTACAGGATCATCTGGATCGAGGAGATGGAGGCGCACTCCGGACCCAGGCATCTGACCTTCAGCGAAGACGGACGGTACCTCTATGTGAACCGGCAGGATGATGAGATGGTTTCCGTCTATTCCTTTACACCGGAATGTGATAGGAAGCTGACCCCTGTGCAGACTATTTCCGTACGGACTACCGGTATGAAGGGGAGGACGGAGCCGGCGGCCATACGGCTGTGTCCGGGAGGAAGGCTTCTGGCGGTCAGCAACCGCGGCATGGGAAGAGAAAACCGGGAGGATTCCATTTCACTATATGGCGTGGAGGTGGAGAAGGGCCGTCTCACACTCAGGTCAGTGGTAAAGACGGGCGGGGAGATGCCGAGAGACATGAATTTCACGCCGGATGGAAAATATCTGGTGGTGGCCTATCAGTTTCAGGGATATCTCGACCTCTACCGTGTTGAGGGAGAGACGCTGGTTTACGCCGGGGCCGGCTGTAAGATTCCGTCCCCTGTGTGCATCGCATTTTAGGAGGTGAGGATGATGGACAATTTTGTGGAAAACCGTTTATACCGCCTGGAGGCCAGAGCGGAAGTGGAAAATATAATAGGGACATACTGCCATCTGCTGTTTGCGGGAGAGGGCGGACAGATTATGGATGAGCTCTGGTCCCGGTCGGAGGAGGTAAGCATCGAGATCGGGGCTTCGGGCCGGTATTCCACCAGGGAAAAGGTGGCGACCTACTATCAGAAGGACCACATTGCCGGCAAATTTACGCTGCTGCTTCCCGTTACTCCTGTCATCGAGACGGCGGCAGACGGCAGATCCGCCAGGGGGATGTGGTTTGTGCTGGGGCTGGACTCCGACGCGGGCGATCTGGGCGCAGGAGACTCGGAAGAAAGAGCGCTTCTCACCTCGAAGACAGCGGAGGGAAAGGCCTATCGGGCGGAATGCGCCGTCTGGCGGCTGGGTGCGGACTTTATCCGGGAAGGGAAACAGTGGAAGATTCTTCATCTGCATCAGTACGATCTGGTGCGTTTTCCATGCGGCAGCGACTGGGTTCGTTTTGCCGAAGAGCGCTATGCGACGGATGGAATACGGCTGGACGCCATGTTTCGGTCCAATCTCCCGTTCACAGAAGACCGTGCTCCGGAAAATCTGGCCAATTCGCCGTCTTCCTATCACTGGCAGTACCGCGTGGACGGAAGGACGGAGAAAGAACCGAAGGTGCCGAAGCCGTATGAGACATACTCAGAGACGGACCGGTATTAAGAAGAGAAAGCGGAAGGCCTGGTGCTGCATTACGTAACGCATTGTGAAGTGCAGGATCTGCGCCTTGCTGAATAAATCAAGCAAAAATAAAAGGAGGAGTTTAACAATGAAAAAACTGGGGGCATTGCTTCTTGCCGCGGCGCTGGTCATGAGCATGACGGCATGCGGAGGCGGGAACAAAAATACGGGAGAAGGCACGGCGGCGCCTGCCGGAGAAAGCAGCACGGATGCCGGGACAAAAGCGGGTGAAAGCGGAGGGGAGAAGACTCTGAACGTAGGCACTATCAATGTACTCGGCACATTTATGCCGGGAAGCGAAAATGAAGTATGTCACTGGGGCTGTTACCTCGTTTACGATTATTTGTTCTATTATGACGAGGACAACAATCCCTTCTCCGATATTTTAAAAGAGTGGCACTATGAAGAAGACGGCACGACATTTGTGATGGAGTGCAGAGACGATGTCTACTTTGCAAACGGCGACCAGATGACCGGAGACGATGTTCTCTTTTCCATAAAGACCCTGGTGGACCGGGAGACGAACCAGGCTGCGTACTATGCGACGGTTGACTGGGACAAGTCCTATGTCAGCGAGGACGGCTTTACCGTATATCTGGCGAATACACAGGAATTCGGCCCCGGCATTATCAACATGGGTGTCGTATACCTGCTCGATCAGTCCTGGTGCGAGGAAACCGGATTCGACAACATTGATCCATGGCTTAACGCGCCCAACGGCTCCGGACCTTATGAGGTCGCTGAATACGTGACAGACTCCTATGTCACTCTGAAGCGCCGCGACAGCTACTGGGGCGAATTCACAGGCGCAGACACCGTGAAGATCAATCACTATGCGGAGGATTCCGCCATGTATATGGCTCTGGAGACAGGGGAGATCGATTTGGCGCTTAACATTGCTGAGAGTGATTACAGCCGTGCGCTGACCGACGATAAGATTGCGGTTATGACGACCCATGAGGGAGAAAATATCCTTCTGGCTCTGGACAATAACAATCAGTACATGAAGGATGAAAATGTGCGGCTGGCGATTGCTTACGGCGTAAACTGGCAGGACGTTGCAGAATCGGCTCGCGGGGAGCTGGCGGAGGTGCCGGGTTCCATCATCACATCGGTAAGCCCCTATTACAAGGACACCGGCGTCTATGAGTATGATCTGGAGAAGGCGAAACAGTATATGGAGGCAGCTGGTTACGTGACAGATGGCTCAACCGTGAACTTTACACTGAATATGACGACTGTGGATCAGGCGGTTAAGACCAATGCAGCCACGGTGATTCAGTTTTACCTGCAGCAGCTGGGCATCAATCTGCAGATGAACTTCACCGACTTTCCAACCGCGTTTTCTGCGTGGCTGACAGAGGGCGGTACAGACCTTAATTTCCAGGATTCCGATACCGGCTCCGTATGCGGGGAACCCTATATTTCCCTTCGGTTCTTCCCGGCTGAACTGGCGACGTTCCCATTTGCGGCCATTTCAGATGAGACATTTGTGACACTTTATAAAGAAGCAAACTATACGACGGATGACGACGTGCGCAAGGAGAAATACGCAGAACTTCAGCAGTACGTTCACGACCGTGCCATGATCATCCCGCTTTATGAGTCTGTGGACGCTGTAGCCTACAATCCGGAGAAGATCGAGAGCGTCAGCCTGCACAGCGCGGTAAGCGCAAACCTGCGTTATGTGATTCTAAAATAACAGGAAGTGAAACGAGGTTGACGAAATGGCTAAATATATCTTGAAACGTATTTTGTGGATCGTACCGGTCTGCCTCGGCGTGCTGCTGATCGTTTTCAGCATCAGTTATTTTGCGCCGGGGGATCCGGTCATGTCCATGCTGGGAGCCAGCGGGTACACGCCGGAGGCTTACGCCAGCCTAAAGCATGAACTGGGACTGGACCAGCCGTTCTTTGCACAGTATTTCCGGTACATTGTGAATATTGTGACGAAATTTGACTTCGGTAATTCCTATACCTATGGGCATGCGGTCAGCGGAGAAATCATTTCCCGCATCGGCATCACCGTAAAGCTGGGGGTGCTGAGTGTCATTGTCACCACGCTGATTGGCGTTCCCTTCGGTGTGATCTCAGCCACAAAGCAGTATTCGGCTATGGATTACAGCGTCACGGTAGGCTCTCTGTTTTTCGCGGCCATGCCCAATTTCTGGCTGGCACTCATCTGCATTATCGTGTTTGCGCTGAAGTTAAAATGGCTGCCGGCCACCGGGATGGGCAACTGGAGATACATGGTGCTTCCAGTCCTGGCCAACTCCATGGGAACCGTGGCCAATGTGGCCCGTATGTCCCGTTCGTCCATGCTGGAGGTGATCCGCTCCGATTATATCAGGACGGCCAGAGCCAAAGGATGCAGGGAAAATACGGTGATCTGGCGCCACGCGCTGCACAACGCTGTGATTCCGATTCTGACAGTGGTAGGCATGCAGCTGGGTACCGTTATGGCTGGGTCCGTGGTGATCGAAACGATTTTTAACATGCCTGGTCTCGGTTCCTATCTGCTGACCGGCATCTCAGGCCGGGACTATCCGGTGATCAACGCCTGTGTCCTGATTCTTGCATTCTTTATCTGCATCATGAACCTGATCGTGGATTTATGCTATGCGTTTGCCGATCCAAGAATCCGTTCACAGTACGTATCCGGCAGGAAGAAAAAAGCAACAGCAAAGGAGGGGTCATAATATGTCCGGAAGAAAGAAAAAAGAAACTTACATACAATCTCTGGAAGGGATGACCCGTAAACACAGCCAGTGGCGCGATGTGATGCACCGCCTGTTTAAAAACAGGCTTGCTATCGTAGGTCTGATTCTGGTGGCGGCAGTTCTCTTTGCCACAATCTTTGCCAACTTTTTAACCCCCTATGATTACAGCGCCCAGTCCTTCGGTGACCGGTTTGTCTATCCGTGCCTGGCCCATCCATTTGGCACGGATCAGTACGGCCGTGACCTCCTGGCGCGGATTCTGTACGGCGGCCGGGTATCCCTGATCGTGGCGCTGATCGCGGTTGTCATTTCCCTGGTGATAGGGGCCGTGCTTGGCGCAGTGGCCGGATATTTCGGGGGAATGTACGATACCGTTATCATGCGCGTGATTGACATCATCATGTCCATTCCCGGCCTGCTTTTGGCAGTGGCGATCTCAGCGGCCCTTGGAACCGGTTTATTGAATACCGGAATCGCGGTCGGGCTTGCCAGCATACCGGGAGGTGCACGAATCCTCCGGTCTACGGTTATGACTATACGGGATGAGCAGTACATCGAGGCGGCGCGGGCGGGAGGCGCCGGCCATGCCTATATTATAGTGCACCACGTGCTGCCCAATACGATTGCACCGCTGATCGTGGACGCTTCCTTAAAGGTCGGCATGGCGATTCTTACGATTTCCAGCTTAAGCTTTGTCGGACTGGGGGTTTCAGAGCCGACGCCCGAGTGGGGCGCCATCTTAAGCAGCGGCCGCGCATATATCCGTGACTTCTGGCCTCTGGTAATCTTCCCGGGCCTGGCGATTATGATAACTCTGCTGGGATTCAACTTATTGGGCGACGGTCTGCGCGATGCGCTGGATCCCAAGCTGAAGCAGTAGGGGGAGGAGATCACATGAGCTTACTGGAAATTAATGATTTAAACATACACTACGTAACGGAACAGGCGACTTTTCGTGCGGTAAATGGAATCGATCTGTCCCTGGAGGAGGGCGAGACGCTGGGACTGGTGGGGGAGACCGGAGCCGGAAAGACGACGACAGCTCTGGGCATTTTAAACCTGATCCCCAACCCTCCCGGAAAGATTGTGGGCGGAGAGATTCTCTACAAGGGAGAAAATGTGGTGACCATGGATCAGGCGGCTCTGCGCAAACTGCGGGGAAATGAAATCTCCATGATCTTTCAGGATCCCATGACGGCCCTCAACCCGGTCATGAGGGTTGGAGACCAGATCGTCGAGACTATCAGCCTCCATATGGAGTGTTCCCGGGCCGAGGCGGTAGAGCGAAGTCTCGATATGTTAAAAATGGTGGGAATCGGGCCGGAACGAAGCACTGATTATCCCCATCAGCTTTCAGGCGGAATGAAGCAACGGGTGGTCATCGCAATGGCGCTGGCTTGCAGCCCCGCGCTTCTGATTGCGGATGAACCGACGACCGCTCTGGATGTGACGATTCAGGCGCAGGTTCTGGAGATGATCAACGATTTGAAGAACCGCTTAAAAACTTCCGTGCTGCTGATTACCCATGACCTGGGGATCGTCGCGGAGTGCTGTCAGAAGGTGGCGGTCATGTATGCAGGAGAGATTGTAGAATACGGCTCTCTCCGCGACATTTTCAAGGAAACCTCTCATCCGTATACGATGGGACTGTTCCGCTCCATTCCGTCTCTGGCACGGAAGGAAAAAAGGCTGAATCCCATCGACGGTCTGATGCCTGATCCGGCGAACCTGCCCGGGGGCTGCTGCTTTCATCCCCGCTGTCCCTATGCGGACGAGACATGCAGAAGCTGCCATCCGGACCTTTCGGACGCAGGAAACGGCCATAAGGTCCGGTGCTTTCACCTGGAGGAGGCGAAAATGGGACACAGGGAGGTGAAGGCCAATGGCTGATTTACTGGAAGTAAAGGATTTGAAACGGTATTTTAAAACGCCGGGAGGAGATTTGCACGCGGTAGACGGCGTGAATTTTACGCTGAAAGCCGGAAAGACGCTGGGCGTGGTGGGGGAGTCCGGATGCGGAAAATCCACACTGGGCCGCGTGGTGCTGGGGCTGATCGAGGCGACAGACGGGACCGTCTTATTTGAAGGAAAAGACATCACTCATTTGAAGCCGAAGAAACGGCGGGAGATGTGTAAGGAGATGCAGATGATCTTCCAGGATCCGCTGGCCTCCTTAAATCCCCGTATGTGTGTGGAGGAGCTGATCATGGACCCCATGAAAATCGTCCGCGCCTGCCGTGATAAGGAGACGATGCGGAAACGGGTCTATGAACTGATGGATCAGGTGGGCCTGGCGAGACGGTTTGCCTACTCCTATCCTCATGAGCTTGACGGCGGCAGAAGGCAGCGGATTGGTATAGCGAGGGCTCTGGCGCTGGGACCGAAGTTCCTGGTCTGTGATGAACCGGTATCCGCCCTGGATGTATCGATTCAGGCGCAGATTATCAACCTGCTTCAGGATATTCAGGAAGAGAGCTGCTTATCCTATTTATTCATTACTCACGATATGTCGGTGGTGAAGCATATTTCCGATGATATTCTGGTGATGTACGTCGGCTGTATGGTGGAAAAGAGCAGTTCCGATGACTTGTTTGACCACCCGCTGCATCCCTATACGAAAGGGCTGCTGTCAGCCATCCCGGTACCGGATATCGATGTGGAGAAGAAACGGGTTCTTCTGCAGGGAGAACTGTCTTCCCCTATTAACCCGAAGCCCGGATGCAGATTTGCACCGAGGTGTCCCTATGCGGCGGAAGAATGCCGGACGCGGCAGCCGGCATTTGAAGAGGTCTTGCCGGACCATTTTGTGGCATGCCACAAAGCGCGGGAAATTAACCAGTTATGAAAGGCCGTTTTAAAAGACGGAGAAGAGAGAGGAGCAAATCGATGGTATATGAGAAAATCAGCAGTCTGGATCGTTATGATTTGAGAAATAAAAAATTTACGGAGGCCCTTGCCTTCTTAAAAAGGGAGGGATTGGAGGAATTGCCGGCCGGAAATTTTGAATTATGTCCCGGTGTGATCGTTCAGGTGCAGAGCTACGAGACAGAACCGGCGACCGGAATTGATTACGAAACCCATGATCATCACTTCGATATCCATTACGTGATCTGCGGTCTGGAAGGAATCGGAGTGACAGCGCGTGACGGCCTTACGGGAAAGGGAACCTACGACCCGGAAAAGGACATGGGATACTGGGAGGAACCCAGTGACGGGAGCATGGTGATTCTGCATCCCGGTGAATACGTCATTCTGGCTCCGGAAGATGCGCATAAGCCGCATTGTGCGGTGGGGGAGCCGTGCAGGATGAAAAAAATAGTTATAAAGGTGGAAAAGGTGGAAGTGTAATAAGAAAAAGTGAAAGCGCTGAAATTTAGGAAATGAGGAAAAGAGGAAAAGAAACCATGAAGATTTTACACTGTGATGCCAGACGAGATGAAATTCAGAAAACAGTATATTCCTGCGGTGATATTGCATATGAATATATTTCTGATTTTGCAAAGGATTTACCGGGCAATGTGGCAAGTGCCAGCATTGCCGGGGGCTGTACCGACCCGGAAGGGAATGTCTACCTGGGGATGCGCGGAAATCCCAGCCAGATTGTAAAGCTGGCGCCCGACGGAACGTACATAAAGGGTTTTGGAGGAGAACTGCTGGGGGACTATCTGCATTTTATTAAGTATACACCCCAAGACACGATCCTCTGTACCGATACCCATAATCATATCGTGCGTGAATTTGACACGGACGGAACGCTGATCCGCGATTTCGGAGAAGCAGGAAAGCCCAGCGACACCGGAATGGATATGGGAACGCTGGCCAGGATGCGCAGGGACGGCAAGATCTTCCCGACAGAGCCATACCTTGGCATTGTGGGGATGTGGGCCTTCTATGAGGCGCAGCGTCGTGTCAAGCGGGTTGCGGGGCCGTTTAACATGCCGACTGATGTGGATATGACTTCCAGCGGAGAATATATATTTGCAGATGGATATGGGAACCGGGCCGTACATATCTTTAATGCAGACGGTACTTACCGAAAGACCTTCGGCGGTGTGGGAGACTGGGAAAAGCCCTATGAGGACACCCCGGGAGACATGCTGATCGTTCATGCGCTGTGCGTGGATGCACGGGACCATATCTGGATCTGTGACAGAGAGAAAGACGCCGTGCATGTGTTCGATACGGAAGGCAACGTAGTCGGCTACTGCAGCAACAACATGGGAATGCCCTCCGGCGTGGATACGGACGGCGAATACATTTACGTCGTGGGGCGCGCGGGCTACCTGACGGTCTTCGACCTGGATTTGAACATGGTGGCCCAGCTGGGAACCTTCAATTCCGATCTGCGTGCTCACGATCTGGCAGCCAATAAGCAGGGCGATCTATTCCTGTTCCCAACGCACGCAAATGAGGATCACCAGGTAATTAAACTGCGCCGGATACGGAATTAGCGATAGGGAAAGCGGAAAATTCAGATTAAAATTAATATAAGAAGAAACGCCTCATGATAATAAATGCAGGCGTTTCTTTTGTTTACTTTTTTGACGTTCCCTCTGCCCGTTTTTCCCGAACTCATGACGAGGAAAACAGTACTGCGCTATACTTTTATAGCATTATTGAAACGGCCATGGTATAATTGTCTATATAATTTTAGAGGCCAATCTGGAATCCCAGTGGAACGTCGGGCTGATTGGTATCGAACTGCATGGTATCGGCAATGGATTATTTTAATGGAGGAAATTTTGAAGAAATTATACGATGGAATGATTGGTCTGGCAATCGGAGATGCGCTTGGTGTACCTGTTGAGTTTAAAACACGGCAGGAAATAGCGGAGAATCCTGTTCGGGAAATGAGGGAATATGGAACTCACTATCAGGCCAGGGGCGTATGGTCGGACGATACAAGCCTGACGCTTGCTCTGGTGGACAGCATTGTAAATTGCAGCGGTATAGATTACAAGGATATCATGGAAAGATTTTCGGCATGGCTGCTGTATGGAGATTATACGGCGACGGGTGAGGTGTTTGATGTAGGAAATGCTACAGGCAGGGCAATCATGAATTATGGACGCGGGACTGCACCGCTGCAGTGCGGTATGGTATCTGAATACGAAAATGGCAACGGTTCCTTAATGCGTATACTGCCGATGGCATTTTATCTGTATTTGCATGATCAATTGCCTGTGAAGGACCAAATCAGGCTGATCCATGAAGTGTCTTCCTTAACGCATCGCCATATGAGAAGCCTCGTGGGCTGTGGGATCTATGTACTCACTGCAAAAGAATTAATCCGGGAGAAGGGGACTTTAAAGGATTCCGTAGAACGGGGAGTCAATGCAGCGTTTTCCTGTTATGATGCAGCGGGGAATCCGGAGACGGCGGCCTATGAAAGGCTGAGAAACATAAACGGGTTTAGCGCGTTGCCGGATCATGAGATAAAGAGCAGCGGATATGTAGTCCATACATTGGAAGCCGCCATATGGTGCCTGCTGAATACAGATTCCTATAAAGACTGTGTCTTAAAGGCTGTAAACCTCGGGGATGATACCGATACGGTTGGAGCAGTCGCCGGAGGTTTGGCAGGTATTTATTACGGGAACGAAAACATTCCATCCGAATGGCTGAATGCGGTTGTTAAGAGACAATATATTGAAAGCTTATGTGAAAATTTTAAATAGTATATGGTATGAGCAGAATTCATCGAAGCGGGTAAAATGCGATGAAACTACATAACAAAGGAGCTGACCATGAATCAATTTGAAGAAGAGTACATCCTGGTAAACGGCATCGAGCACTTTTTGCTACACTACCCCAAAACATCCGACGCCCCGGTGCTCCTGTATCTCCATGGCGGCCCCGGAAGCTTTGAATCGCTTTTCGCATACGAGCTGGATAACGCCTGGGGAGATTTATTTACTCACGTACACTGGGACCAGCGCGGTGCGGGCAAAACGCTCCGCAGAAACAAGAAGAATCAGAGCTTGCCAGGAAAGCGGGAAACAAAAAACATATACAGGCGCTGGAGCGTATGGGGGATTATCCCCCCGATAATCCGGAATTACTGCTGAAGCAGCTTCCCAAATTACGAAAAATACAGGAGGCATACGACCATGGCCCGGTTTCCGGTTCCGGTATAGGCGAGCTATTTAAACCCTTACGGCGCAGCCTTTCCTTCCAATGGGGCGATCTCGTCAGTTTTATGCGGATTATGAAAGCCAATCATCCGCTTCATCTGCAGATGCTGTCATTTAATCTTGGCGAAATCCCGCCGCACTATGAGGTGCCGGTTCACTGCATACTTGGGGAGAACGACAACATTACGCCAACGGCGCTCAGCAAGGCATACTTTGATACGATTGACGCACCTCTTAAAACAATGGCTATGATTCCGGCAGCAGGGCATAATCCCATGTACGAGCGGCCCGAGGAATGCACTGCGGCGCTTCGTGCTGTGCGTGAGACCCTGTTACGATATTATTTGGGACATACGGAAAAAAGCTTGTAGTTTCCTTTGATATTCGATATAATAAATATATTCGCCTGAAAACAGAGTCTTGAGATCAGGCGTTTATTTCGAAAGAGAAGGAAGTTGGAAGAACGTATGGGTGGAAAGTTAAAAGCTTTATTTGCACAGACAGATATGACGGTGGGGAAACCATGGAAGCAGATCGTTATCTTTACGATTCCCATGTTGATCGGCAATATCGCACAGCAGCTTTATAACACGGTAGACAGTATCGTAGTCGGAAAGTATGTAGGAGATAACGCCCTTGCGGCGGTTGGAAGTGCCAGCCCGATTTTAAATCTGCTGCTGGTACTTTTTATTGGTATATCGATGGGAACCAGCATCATGGTGTCCCAGTTTTTTGGAGCAAAGGACAGAGAAAGCTTATCGAAGACCATCGGGAGCACGATCACTCTTACCGCGGTGTCCTCGCTGATCATTATGGTCCTCGGTTCGGTGACGATCCGGCCGCTTTTAAAGATGCTGAACACGCCGGCCAGCATTATTGACTGGTGCACCTCTTATCTGCTGATTCTGATTGTGGGCATCATGGGCGTGGCATATTACAACATGTTCTGCGGTATTTTAAGAGGGCTGGGAGATTCGCTGTCTGCCCTGGTGTACCTGCTGGTAGCGACGGTCATCAATATTGTCCTGGATCTCTGGTTTGTGGCGGGCCTGCAGATGGGCGTGGCGGGGGTGGCTCTGGCCACGGTTATTGCACAGATGGTATCCGCAGTCCTCTGCTTTTTCAAGCTGAAACGGATGACGGATGTCTTTGATCTGAAATTTAAATATTTAAAGCCGGATATGGAAAATATTATGACGATTCTGCGTCTGGGGCTTCCGTCCGGTATCACTCAGGCTATCTTCTCCATGGCTATGGTCGTGGTTCAGTCGCTGACCAACAGCTTTGGCGAGATGGTGATTGCGGCCAACGTTATCATCATGCGTGTGGATGGATTCGCCATGATGCCGAACTTCTCCTTTGGTACGGCGATGACCACATATTCCGGCCAGAATGTAGGCGCAAGAGAGTTCGACCGGGTACATAAGGGAGCCAAGCAGGGAACCATCATCGCGGCAGGAACGTCAGCGGCGATTACGGCGCTGATCCTGATTTTCGGAAAATATCTGATGGGTATCTTCACCAATACCTCCGAGCTGGTTACGCTGAGCGCCAATATGATGAAGATCCTTGCGGTCGGCTATATCGCCATGGCGGTGACACAGAGTCTCTCCGGTGTCATGAGAGGCGCCGGTGATACCATGACCCCCATGTGGATTTCTATCGTAACGACGGTATTTATTCGTGTTCCGCTGGCATACGGCATCGCTCACTTTACGAAGACCCCGGAGCTTCCGGGCGGCAGATATGAGTGTATCTGGGTATCCCTTCTGATTTCCTGGGTACTGGGTGCGGTATTGACCGTGGTATTCTACCGGATTGGTAAATGGAAGAATAAGGGACTGGAATAATAGAGGGATTATAAGAATCGGGAATAATACGCGAAATAACGGTTGAGTTCGAGGGGGAGCGATATGGATGAATTAAGATGGTATTTATACGATCTTGTCCGCGGGATCATGGAAAAACATGGGATTGAGGAGACGGCCTATTCGTTGGAGACTGTCCGGGAAGGAGCTGTGTGCCTGATCCCCTCTGACCACGGATTCCTGGTAAGCGGCGGCGGAGACGAAGACTCGGAACAGGAAGATTTTTACCGCGGGTGCCGGGAACTTTTCCGGCGGGTTTTCAGGGATGATGAGACGGCGGAAACGGCCATGCAGGAATTTTTGACAAGGACGCTGGATCTTCCGGTTATTATGAAAGGGCCGAGTGTATCGGGGCTGGAAGCCCGGATCAGGAAGTGTCAGGAAGAGATGGAAGCGCTGGAGAAAAAGGCGCTGGAGCCCGACGGTCAGAAATGGAAGGCGAAGTTAAACCTCGACCGCATCTATCTGGGGGGCCTTTTAAAAAATTTAAATGACACTGATAAAAAACGGTACGAAAAAATAAAAACAGAAATAATTTAATCGGGAAGTGTATAAAAATCTCTCTTTGGTTTAAAATAGGAGTATACCAAAGATGAGTGAATACTTATCCTCCCCTTTTTAGTGCGGAAGCCAGAAAACGTAAGGTTTACAGGGCTTCCGCATTTTTTATGAAATCCGGCTGTACAGTTATCCTTCAAGAGGATATAATGAAACAAGATGCGGACATCGGATAGGAAAGGCGGCAGACATATGGAAGGATCGATATTGGAGCACTACAAGAACATACTGGACCTGGTACCATGTGGTATTTGCCAGGTGGCACTGGATGATGATCTGACAATTTTGTATGCGAACCAGTTTTACTATGATATCTATGGCTATACTTCGCAGGATGCAGAAGAAAAGGGATTTACAAATGCCAGATTTATTCTGCCGGAAGCGGATTTTCAGATGATCCATAAAAAACTTTTGGATCAGGTCGCGCGCGGCAAGACAAAGTTTCAGATGGAATACCGGGGGGTACATAGTACGGGAAAAATTTTGTGGCTGCTGGTCCAGTGCACCTGCGACCCGAATATACCCGGGAGCGTACTCTGTTCCCTGATGGATATTGCCGACCGGAAACGGATGGAAGACGAGATCCGCATGAGCATGGAGGAGAGCAAAACTGCCTTTGCACTTACGGATAAATACATGTATATTTTCGATGTGGAGAACAGACGGCTTTTTCAGCCGGAGGCAACCGCGGAAGAATTCGGTTTACCTGTTGTTGCAGACAACGCACCGTACAGCATTGTGGAGTCGGGGACCATCGACGAGGAGAGCAGACAGGAATATATTGATTTTTACGAATCTATCATACAGGGAAAGCCGAAGGGACAGACAGTCGTCAAAAAGAGGAAAAAAGATGGCACCACCGGATGGTATTCCGCGAAATTTGCGATGATTTACGACAGCGAGGGGAGACCCCGCCGCGCCATTATTTCCAGTGAGAACATTACGGAGCAGCGGGAGAAAGAACTGACTTATCAGAAATGGAGCCAGCATTTTAAGGCGCAGGAAGGCAAGACCATCGGCTATTATGAGTATAATCTGACAAAAGACGCCGTGGAGGCAGGGGACGATCCCCCTGATTATCTCAGGCCATTTGAAAAATACACAGAGACAGTGCGTTACATCGCAGAGCGGTTCGTATTTGAAGGAGACCGGGCAAGATTCTATAATTTTTTTAACAGAGACAAACTGCTGCTGCGCTATTATAACGGGCAGTCCTCCGGAAATATGGATTACTTGAGAAAAAGGGATGACGGAAGCCTTTACTGGGTCCGTGCAACCGTCCAGCTGATTGCTGACCCATATAATAACGACGTCCGGCTTTTTATGATGACGCTGGATATCGACGAGGAGAAAACGGAAACGCTCAGGCTGCAGCGCCGGGTGGAACACGATGGAATGACAGGAGTCTTAAACCGCGACACCTTTATGACCAGGGTAACAGAGGCACTGGAGGAGAGCGGCCCAGCGGCACGTCACGCACTGATTATGCTGGACATCGACCAGTTTAAAGAACAGAACGACAGCTACGGACATCAGTTCGGCGATCAGGTCATCAAGGAGACCGCCGGGATACTGAAACATTTCCTCAGAAGAAATGACATCTGCGGCCGGATCGGCGGAGATGAATTCATGGTCTTCTTAAATGATATCACCTCCGAGCAGGATGTGATTCCCAGAATCGCTCAGCTTTGTGACCTGCTTAAGCGGAAGTACCCGGAAAAAGGAGAAGTCTCCTGCAGTCTGGGCGTCGTCTTTTATCCGAGGGATGGAGAGAACTTCAAAGAGCTGTACCGCAACGCGGATATCGCATTGTATGAGGTAAAAAGGGCGGGGCGGTGTGATTTCAGGGTGTATGAAGGGGAGGCAGCAAGTAACCCCGTTCATTCAGAGCCAGGTATCTAATTTCAATATCTGACAGGTTGTTTTCAATTTGAGAAAATATGTTATAATGAATGGAATTTAAAAAAAGTTTGTTTTGATATGATAGAATGATTGCGAAGTAATAAAATTCATATCTATTCATTTATCAGAAAAGGAGACCACGAAGACATGCTTAATAGCATCACGAACCTAATCCCATGGAACAGCATCTGGAATCCGTACACATTTCCGGGGGCTCAAACCATTGTGATGCTTGTAATTCTGGCAATGGTTGTAACCGTAAGCTTCACAGCACTATTTTTTGGCAGGAAGACAGCGGCAGGAGTTCTCAAAAAAGAATTGCTTCTTTTCTGGCTGTTCACAATCTTATCAGCCACGCTGCTGGCCAGAAAGGAGACAGCAGAACCGAGGATCAATATGGAATTGTTCTGGACTGTCAGGTATGCGTGGGAACGGCACTCAAGGATACACTGGTTTTATATACTGGGGAATATTGCCCTTTTTATCCCGCTGGGCTACCTTCTGCCAATGAATGGAAAGATCTTTAAATTCTCTCTGCTGACGGTTTTATTTGGGTTCTTTTTGTCGGTGGCAATCGAAGCAACCCAGTATTTTTTCAGGATAGGCCTGTGTGAACTGGATGATATGTTCAACAATACATGGGGCACACTTTTGGGATATTCGATCTACCGGCTTACAATACCCGGATTAAGAGGGCAGTCCAGAATGAAAGAGATTCTGAACTTTGTCAGTAAATGTGGCTGCGCACTTATAATTTTAGGGACAGTGGTCCTGTTTTTTACATTACTTAAAATAAATCTGCCGGGATAGAATGTAAACCAGTCATAATAGAATGTAAACCAGTCGGAATTTTCTTGACATATTAACCAAATAATGCTATCCTAACTAAGTATGTGCCGCTCAACGAGGTCCTAAGCGTCCGACTTCCCGGACCACCGAAATTGGCGAGTAAAGAAAACAGGAGGTGCCATATGTACGCAATTATCGCAACAGGTGGCAAGCAGTACAAAGTATCAGAAGGTGACACAATCAAGGTTGAAAAGCTTGGTGTCGAAGCAGGAGAAACAGTAACATTTGATCAGATTCTGGTTGTGAACAACGGAGAACTGGCAGTTGGATGCCCTACCGTAGCAGGAGCTACTGTAACGGGTACTGTTGTAAAGGAAGGCAAAGCAAAAAAGGTCATCGTTTACAAGTATAAGAGAAAATCCGGCTATCATAAGAAGAATGGTCACAGACAGGCTTATACACAGATCAAGATCGATAAGATCAACGCTTAATAAGGGGGACTGACAAATGTTAAATATGAATCTTCAATTTTTTGCACATAAAAAAGGTGTTGGATCTACAAAGAACGGCAGAGACTCCGAGTCCAAGAGATTAGGCGCCAAGAGAGCGGACGGCCAGTTCGTTTTAGCCGGTAACATTCTTTACAGACAGCGTGGTACACATATTCATCCAGGCATCAACGTAGGCCGTGGTGGAGATGATACACTGTTCGCTACCGTGGATGGCGTTGTCAGATTTGAAAGAAAAGGCAGAGACAAAAAGCAGGTTTCTGTTTATCCAAGAACAATCAGCGAATAATAAAGTAAAATCCCTGTGCCTGGCATGGGGATTCTTTCATTTTCAAAAAAAGTTGGTATCTCCCTGTATAAAAAAATCCAGAATGGGAATTATAATACTATCAACAAAAGAAAAAGAAATACTTATCCTCCCCTTTTTAGTGTGGAAGGCTGAAAAACCTCGAGTTTATGCAGCTTTCTGCACTTTTTTTTGATTCCGTGTCCAAATAATCAAAAAACGTTTTGCAAATTTGTCAAAGTTGTTATATACTGATTCATGGAGTATTACAGAAATAAGAGATAAAAGGATGGTTGAGCGATGACTATTTTAGAAAATTGGAGAACCCTGGCGTATGGCGATGGGCTGGATGATAAAGCAAGGGAAGAGTTATGGTCTAATTACTTCGTAGTGGAGAAAGGCATCTATGAGCAGATTCTCTCCGCGCCGGAGACTGTAGTGGAAGGAACTGTGAAGGAACTGGCTGAAAAGTACGGTACCGATGTTCAGACCATGACAGGATTTTTAGATGGTATCAATGAGAGCTTAAAGGGATATGAGAATCCGATCGACACCATGGACGAGGATACTGTTGTAAAGATCGAGATCGATCCGGAAAAGTTATATTACAACATGGTAGAGGCGAAAGCGGAATGGCTTTACGGTCTTCCTCAGTGGGAGCAGCTTCTTCCGGAAGAGAAGAAGAAAGAGCTGTACAAGAAGCAGAAAGCTTCCGGAACCATTGTAAAGGGGCCGAAGATCGGAAGAAATGATCCATGTCCGTGTGGAAGCGGCAAGAAGTATAAGAAGTGCTGCGGAAAGAACGCATAGTAACGCAAACTGATACCCTGCATGTTATGTGCGGGGTATTTGATTGTTAAGAGGAGGAGATGCAGATGGAGGCCTATACCGGATTTGCAGAGGTGTACGATACCTTTATGGACAATATTCCATATGGAGAATGGTGCCGGTATCTAACCGGACTTTTAAAGAAATACGGCGTAGAAGACGGCCTGGTCCTGGATCTGGGATGCGGAACGGGAAGTGTGACGGAGCTTCTGTCTGAGAAAGGCTACGACATGATCGGTGTCGACAATTCCGAGGACATGCTTCAGATCGCCATGGATAAGCGCGCCGCCTCCGGGCGTGATATTCTATATCTGCTTCAGGATATGCGGGATTTCGAGCTGTACGGCACGGTGGCAGCCGTGGTCAGCATCTGCGACTGCATGAACTATATCCTGGAATACGATGATCTGGTGGAGGTATTTTCTCTTGTTAACAATTACCTGGATCCGGAAGGTATTTTTATTTTTGATTTAAACACAATCTATAAGTATGAAAATGTGCTTAGGGAATCTACCATTGCGGAAGACCGGGAGGAGAGCAGCTTCATCTGGGAGAATTATTACGATCAGGACACCATGGTCAATGAATACGATTTAGCCCTGTTTATCCGGATGGAGGACGATCTCTACCGGAAGTATGTGGAAACTCACTATCAGAAAGCTTATTCTCTGGACACGGTGAAAATGGCACTTAGCGAGGCGGGAATGGACTTTGTGGCGGCTTATGACGCATTTACGGAGAATCCCATAAGGGAGGACAGTGAGCGTATCTACGTCGTTGCCAGGGAACGCGGAAAGAAAGAGGAAGAACGATGACGGATTATATTGTACGAGCCACAGCCGGAGACCATCAGGTCCGTGCATTTGCGGCTACAACAAGAGAACTGGTGGAACATGCAAGGGCTGCCCATAATACTAGCCCTGTGGCCACAGCAGCATTAGGACGCCTTTTAACGGCGGGAGCCATGATGGGGGTTATGATGAAGGGCGATGACGATTTACTGACCCTTAAGGTGCAGGGGAGCGGCCCGATCGAAGGCCTGACTGTGACCGCGGACTCTAAGGGCAATGTAAAAGGCTATGCCTTTAATCCGGGCGTCATGCTGCCGCCTAATGAGAACGGCAAGCTGGATGTGGGCGGAGCCGTGGGAGAGGGCGTTTTAAGCGTGATTAAGGATATCGGCTTAAAGGAACCTTATGTAGGTCAGACAATTCTGGTCGGCGGAGAGATTGCGGAAGATTTAACCTATTACTATGCTACGTCGGAGCAGACTCCATCCTCTGTTGCACTGGGAGTCCTGATGAATAAGGACAATACGGTGAGACAGGCGGGAGGCTTTATCATTCAGCTTCTGCCGGGCGCGTCGGACGAGATGATCGATAAGCTGGAAAAGAAGCTGGGCGGGATCACCTCCATTACTTCGCTGCTGGATGAGGGAAATACCCCGGAGATGATTCTGGATCATATATTAGGGGAGTTTGGCCTTGAAATCATGGATAAGGTTCCGGCGGAATTTACCTGCAACTGTACGAAAGAACGTGTGGAGAAAGCATTAATCAGCATTGGAAAGAAAGAATTAAATGAAATGATCGATGAGGGCGAGAGCATCGAGGTGAACTGCCATTTTTGCAACAGGCATTACAATTTCTCCGTGGAAGAACTGACGGATATCCGCGACCGCGCGGTGAGATAGGGTTTCATAGAGCGATCTTCTCTATGCAATCAAAAAGAGCCATCCGAAACCGGGTGGCTCTGTCTGTAATCATGTAAAACAATCGTACTTCTTCCTTTGTGCTGTTTGTTTATTTATTTCAATCCACGCATGGGAAATTCGCAGTGGCGGTCACATTTTGAAAAAGGTACATCGTTAAGTCAATGATTAAAATTTGGTAACGTTTACTGCCTGAGGTCCCTTAGCGCCATCGACTACGTCGAATTCTACGCTGGCGCCTTCGTCTAAAGATTTGAAGCCATCCATGTTCAGACCTGAGTAGTGCACGAATACGTCGTTACCCTGCTCGTCGGAAATAAATCCGTAACCTTTTTGGTTGTTAAACCACTTAACTGTACCTTTCATTGTGATACCTCCAAAATGAATAAAAAATTATAGTATATTGAGCTGCAGCATCTCTGCAACTTCCCTAAGAATAGCATAGTTTGGGAAAGGTGTCAAGAAAGAAAATTATAGTGGCACTGAGTGGGAAAAGTGTGGTAAAATGGGAACGATTTGAAGCGTATTCTGCGCTTTTAAGAACAGATGGAGGCGGCTATGACGTTACATAATCTTTGGGGACATTTTCATACGATAACGGTGCATAAATTCAGAGTCATGAAGAATTGTTTCCGGGTAGGGCTTTATAAACAGGGACTCCTTCATGATCTGTCGAAATACGGTCTGGAAGAGTTTATTCCAGGGGTGATTTATTATCAGGGGACGAGGAGTCCCAACGCTGCAGAAAGGGAGGAGAAGGGCTTTTCGAAGGCGTGGCTTCACCACAAGGGGAGGAATAAACATCATTACGAATACTGGATCGACTTTACGACGGATATGTCGAAGGGACTGGCTGGCCATAAGATGCCGCTTAAGTACGTCATCGAGATGATGATGGACCGGATCGCGGCTTCCAAAACATATAAGGGGAAGGACTACACGGATGCATCCCCCTGGGAGTACTACAGCCATGCGAAGAAGTATATGGTTATAGCGCCGGAGACGGCTAAGCTGCTGGAGGAACTCCTTCTGATGCTGAAGGAACATGGAGAAGATCGGACCTTCGCCTATATGAAGGCCCTGCTGAAAAATGGTGATTATTGATTGGGGGAAAGCTATGAAATGCAACATCAGCCGCACAAAGCGGTCTTACGAGTTTCACATGGCGGAAAGCCACTGGCATACGCATTACGAGTTTTATTATCTCTATTCGGGACACTGCAAGATCTTTATCAACCACACGCTGTATTACGTTGAGCCGGGAGATATTATCTTCTTAAAGCCGGGGGAGATACACCGGACCACATACCATTCGAGTCCGGTTAATGAAAGGGTTACTATCAGCTTTGATGGGGAATATCTCGACAGTATGAAGGAACTGTGCGGGAAAGAGAATGTGGGATATATTTTCCGCAACTCGAAGGTTACCGTTCCCAATGGAAACCGAAGCAGGGTGGAAGAACTGATCAGCCGGATCGAATACGAGGAGACAGGACAGGATGGATTTTCACCGCTCATGAAGAAAGGGTGTTTTTACGAACTTCTGGTGTCACTGTCCCGCTGTCAGGAGGCTGAGGCGGATCATGGCCGGCTGGAACTGGGAGAAGAGACTATCGAGGAAGCTGCCAAATATATCTACGATCATTATCAGAATCCTATTACCCTGGAGGAGGTGGCAGAATTAAGCCACATGAGTCCCGCCTATTTCTCACGGAAGTTTAAGGCGGTCACAGGTTTTGGGTATAAAGAATATCTGACCAATATCAGAATCCGGGAGGCGTCGAGACTCCTTCTCAATTCCGGCTGCTCTGTCACAGAGATTGCGGACCGGTGCGGATTTGGAGACGGAAACTATTTTGGAGACGCGTTCAGAAAGGCGAAAGGCGTATCTCCGCGCGCATTCAGAAAGATGCAGGGGGGCGTTTGAGCGAACGCTCTCTCGTCTGCTTCCTGCCTCTCCTCTATTTACTGCACAGGTAATCCAGCAAATGGCGGACGTAACCGCCGTTTCGTTCCTGTTCCGCAAACTGCCTGTCATCATATGGAAAGTATGTGATCCGGTCCTTATACTCCTTTTGAAGAACCGGCTCAAAGATGGGAGCAAACTGGGGCAGATAACTGCCGTCACGGCGTGTATAGCAGGTCTTTGCCGTTGCCTTGATGCGGGCTTCCCTGTCCACGTATTCGGCGACGCTCTTATGGATCGCCCGGTCCTCATAGATCAGGTAGTAGTAATTTTTGTAATCAGGATAAAAATATTTAAGCTCCCCCTCATACAGATCGACAGAGGCGGTGAGCTGCCCGCCCTTCGCTTCGAGATCGGCCACGGAGGAGGAACGGGAAAATGGAACCGGCACGGTATAGTCGCTTTGGTAAATTAGTTTGAGGGCGTGATATTCCCGGCCGAAGAGATCGTTCCGTGTCAGAAGCTCCTGATCTACCAGCGTGAAGCTGTGCTCCAGATAGTCCGGATAATTGAGTATCGGCAGTATGCCAGGCATCCCCCGGAGATCATCGGCATTATGTAAGAGAAGCATGTCCAAAAGCACCTGTTCGTGCGAAAATAAATAATCCTTATATACTTCAATCAGCTGGCCGCCGGAGTAGATATCTTCCCGCTCGACGCCGAGAAACTGTTCGATGGCTTTCTGTTTCATGCTCTCCAGGCCAAGCAGGTTCCGGTAAGGGCGGATTTTTTTATAGATATCCAGACTCGTCACTCCGGAAAAATCGTAAGGCAGGTCGTAGGCACGGCAGCGCTTTAAAAGATAAGGAATATCGAAGCCGTCCCCGTTAAAATGAACGACGATAGGGAAACGTTTCAGAAATTCGAAGAAGGTTATAAGCACCTCTTTCTCGGCAGACACGGTGTCGGCAAACCACTGAACCAGGTTCCACCGGCCGCCCTCGTAATAGACGCATCCGACTAAATACAGGTTGGAATATTCTCCGGAAAATCCGGTCGTTTCTATATCAAAAAATAAAAGGTCTTCCCGCTTCCCGAGACGGTCCAAAGGGTATGTCTCAGGGAAAAGCGGTGTTTCGTGTATGGTAATCATCGTGATGTCTCCTGAAATCCGTTTTTATGGAGTCATTATATCATAAAGAAAAAATTCAGGAAAGACTTAAATCCGGTCTTTTTAAGTGTGGATTTTCCGGAAAAATGGATTTCTTCCAGGCTGTGGACGGTAACCTCCGGGCGGGAAAACAGAATATTTGTTCGATTAACTGCTTGCATATGAATACACGGTATGATATGATAAAAGGCAAAGCAGAGAAGAAAAAAAGGAGACTGAGCGCGTGATTTCTTATGTAAAGGGACCTCTGGTCGATATCTTTGAAGACACCGTGATTATTGAAGCGGGATACATCGGTCTGGAAATCCATGTACCGTTATCCGTACTGGACCGCTTGCCGGGTATTGGTATGGAGACGATTTTGTATACATATTTTCAAGTGAGGGAAGACGGGATGTGCCTTTATGGTTTCTTAAACCGGCAGGACTTACGGATGTTTAAGCAGCTGATCAGCGTCAGCGGGATTGGACCGAAGGGGGCGCTGGGCGTCCTGTCGGCCATGACGCCTGATGATTTGAGGGTCGCTATTATTTCCGGCGACGCGAAGGCAATTTCCAGGGCACCGGGGATCGGAGTGAAGACAGCCCAGCGGGTAATTCTGGATTTGAAGGACAAGATTGATATGGCGGATGTTCTGCCTGCACAGTTTGCGCCGGCGGAAGGCCCCGAGATATCAGCCGGAGGTGTGGCCAAAGAGGCGATCGAAGCGCTGGTCGCGCTGGGATACTCCCAGACTGAGGCGAACCGCGCGGTAGGCAAGGTGGAAGTGACAGAGGATATGACCTCCGAGGATGTCCTTAAGGCGTCGCTGAAGCATCTGGCATTCCTATAAAAACAGCAGGTAGATGAGAAGATGGAACGAAGAATCATAACGACAGAAGTTACGGAAGAAGATAAACGGATCGAGCCCAACCTCCGTCCGCAGAGTCTGAACGATTATATTGGTCAGGAGAAGCTGAAGGCCAACTTAAAGGTGTATATCGACGCGGCGAAGGCCAGGGGAGAATCCCTTGACCATGTGCTGTTTTACGGTCCGCCGGGACTGGGGAAGACAACCTTATCCGGGATCATTGCCAATGAGATGGGTGTGAACATGAAAGTGACCAGCGGCCCCGCGATTGAGAAGCCGGGGGAGATGGCGGCCATATTGAATAACCTTCAGGAAGGCGATGTCCTGTTTGTGGATGAGATTCACCGGCTTAACCGTCAGGTGGAGGAAGTCCTGTATCCAGCCATGGAGGATTACGCAATCGACATCATGCTGGGCAAGGATTCCGCAGCGCGTTCGATCCGCCTGGATTTACCCAGGTTTACTCTGGTTGGTGCAACCACCAGGGCGGGACTCTTAACGGCTCCGCTGCGGGACAGGTTCGGCGTGGTACAGAAGATGGAATTTTATACGCCGGAGGAGCTGGAGATTATCGTCTGCCACTCGGCTAAGGTATTAGAGGTGGAGATTGAGCCGGAAGGCGCCGCGGAGATCGCCAAGCGCTCCAGAGGTACGCCGCGGTTGGCGAACCGTCTGTTAAAGCGGGTTCGTGATTTTGCCCAGGTGAAGTACAACGGCGTGATCACGAAAGAGGTAGCAGATTTCGCACTGGATATTCTGGATGTGGATAAGTTTGGACTGGATAACAATGACAGAGCCATCCTAATCACAATGATAGAGAAATTTTCGGGAGGACCTGTGGGGCTTGAGACGCTGGCGGCTTCTCTCGGCGAGGATGCAGGGACTTTGGAGGATGTGTACGAGCCCTATCTGCTGATGAACGGGTTTATCAACCGAACGCCCCGCGGCCGTGTGGCGACGGAGCGGGCGTATCACCATCTGGGACTTGCTCTGGAATAGCTGCGAACAGGAGGAAATGTAAAAACTCAGTGCAGGAAAACACTTTGACATCCGTGTAAAATATGGTATATTATGATAAGAAAGCGATACAGCAAAAGATAACAGGAGAGCATGACATGGATACCAAGCACTATACCGAGGTTTTAATAGATGGAAGAATATATACTCTGGGAGGCACCGAGGATGAGGGCTACATGCAGCGTGTGGCCAGCTATATCAATGAGATGATCACAACGCTTAAGAGGCAGGAAGGTTTTACGAAGCAGAGTGCAGAGTACCAGACCGCCATGGTAGAACTGAATATGGCGGACGATTACTTCAAGGCGAGAGAGCAGATCGCGCAGCTGGAGCGGCTTAAGCATGAGATGGAAAAGGAAGTCTACAGCCTGAAGCATGAGCTGGTGACGACCCAGATGAAGCTGGAGGCCGCGAATAAGGAGCTGGCTGCGGGCAGAACTTCCAGACAGGCGGCATCTGCCGGGAGTGCTTCGGAGAGTAAGAAGAACGCAGGCCAGACCGGCGGCACAGTCAGGACAGGCAGTGAGAATAAGGAATAAAATCGGGGGATGTCTCATGAGCAGGGAGACATCCCCTTACTATTAAAAAAGTGAGCACTCTCGGAAACTCCCCTGCGCCCATCTTTGTGGCTGCTTTTCCGCCATATGCACACAAATTTATTCAACGTACACGCCGTGTACGCCTCGTAAATTTGTGCACATCTGACGAAAAATCATCTCACAAATCTGAGCACAAGGAGTTTCCGAGAGTACTCAAAGTTTAGCAGGGAGGATTACGTGAAACAGAAAAGAGTAGAGATTCTCGCTCCGGCGGGGTCATTGGAAAGTATGAAGGCAGCAGTGGCGGCAGGGGCCGACGCGGTCTATATCGGCGGCAGCAGGTTTGGAGCCCGCGCTTACGCGGAAAATCCGGAAGAAGACCGTCTTTTAGAGGCGATTGATTATGCCCATCTCCATGGATGCAGACTGTACATGACCGTGAACACGCTCATGAAGGAAACGGAGCTGGCAGATTTATATGCGTTTCTGGAGCCTTATTATATGCGGGGAGTTGATGCGGTTATCGTTCAGGATATGGGGGCGTTTGCACTGATCCGAGAGCGATTCCCGGATCTGCCGATCCACGCCAGCACGCAGATGACCATGACTGGAGTGTACGGAGCACGCATCCTGAAGGAACTGGGCGCGGAGCGTGTGGTGACTGCCAGGGAACTGTCTCTGGAGGAGATTGCGAGCATTCACAGGGAGGTGGATGTGGAGATAGAGAGCTTTGTCCATGGGGCGCTTTGCTACTGCTATTCGGGGCAGTGTCTGTTCAGCAGCCTGATCGGCGGACGTAGCGGAAACCGGGGAAGGTGCGCCCAGACCTGCCGCCTGCCTTACGACGTGAAACGGGACGGGAAGACTCTGAATGGGAAGGACAGCCGGTATGTGCTGAGTTTAAAGGATTTATGCACCCTGGATCTCATTCCCGATATGATAGAAGCGGGAATCTACTCCATGAAGATTGAAGGCCGGATGAAGAGTCCTCGCTACACGGCCGGAGTGGTGGAAATCTACCGGCGCTATACGGACCTTTATCTGGAACGGGGACGGGCCGGTTACCGGGTGGATGAAAAGGACAGAAAGCGCCTTCAGGAGCTGTTTGACCGCGGGGGACAGACGGACGGATACTACCGCCGCCATAATGGAAAAGATATGGTGGTATGGAAGGAAAAACCGTCCTTCCGCGAAGGCAACCAGGAGCTGTTCGATTATCTGGATAAGAATTTTGTGGAAAAGCAGCTGCAGGAGCCGATCCGGGGAACGGTTGTTCTGGAGACGGGAAAGCCCGCATTGCTGGAGCTTTCCTGCGGAGACTGCCGTGTGTCTGTGTCCGGTGATCTCGTTCTGGAGGCGTTAAAACAGCCAATGGACGAGGCCAGGATCAGAAAGCAGCTGGAAAAGACCGGGAATACTCCATTTTACTTTGAAACGCTTACCGTAGAGCTTGCCGGGGAAGTCTTTCTTCCGGTGCAGTCTTTAAATGATCTGCGAAGAAGAGGGGTGGAAGCACTGGAAGACGCAGTGCTTAAGCAGTACCGCCGCGAGGCGCCGCAGATGATGCAGCAAACGATGCCGCAGATGATGCAGCAAACGGTACTGCAGACGGTGGAAACGGCGGATGAAGAGAATCGCGATACGGTGGAGACCGCCAATCGCAGAGAAAACGGTTTGGCGCGTATTTTCGTTTCCCTCGAGCGCCCGGACTGTCTCCGGGCAGTTCTCGATAATCCTCACGTGAAGCGTGTCTATGTGGACGCGGCTGAATTCGGGCCGGAGCTTTGGAAAACGACGGTCTCGGCCTGTCACGACGCGGGAAAAGAGTGTATGCTGACGATGCCCCATATCTTCCGGACCGAGGCAAAACGGTATTTCGAACGCAGTCAGAAGGCTTTTTGCGAAGCCGGATTCGACGGAGTGTTGATCCGCTCCATGGAGGAGATCGGATATTTGAAGGAACATGGCCCGGAAATTCCCTGGGTTTTCGACTATGGGATGTATGGAATGAACGACAGAGCGGAATCCTTTCTTATGAAGATGGGTGCCGCAGAGCTGACCTGGCCTGTAGAATTAAACGAGAGAGAGCTTTCCCGGCTCTCCAAACCTGGCGAGTTGATTGCATATGGCCGCCTGCCCATGATGGTGACGGCGCAGTGTATTCATCAGGGAACGGAGAAGTGTGATAAAAAGCCGGGGCTTCTTATGCTGAAAGACCGTATGGGCAAGGAATTTCCTGTGAAGAATCACTGTGCGTTCTGCTATAACACGATCTATAATGCAGCGCCGGTATCCCTCCTGGGAATGGAGAAACAGATCAGGGCACTGGCTCCGGCGGCGGTAAGACTTCAGTTTACCGTTGAGACACTTGAGGAGACGGCGGCGGTGATCCGGTGCTTTACAGACAGCCTGCTGTCGGGAAAACGGGTGGAACAGCCCTTTGGAGACTTTACAAGAGGACATTTTAAACGCGGTGTGGAGTAGGAGCCTATGGTGAATCTGATTGTCGATGTTTCCAGGTATTTGATGATACTGCTGATTGCGGTGTATACCTGGTTGAATTTCCGGTATTTTTCTTTCCGGGACGAAGGAAAACAAAAGAAGATATGCGGACGTCAGAACCGGTGCATGTTTCTGATTCATTTTCTGGCATACGGGATTCTGTGGCTGAAAACGGAAGATGAGCGCATCCTCGCGTTTTATGCGGCGCAGGTGATATTTTTTCTGTGCTACATTTACGTTTACCGCCTGTTCTACCGCAATGTTTCGCGGCTTCTGGTCAACAACATGTGTATGCTGCTCAGTGTGGGCTTTATCATTCTGACGCGGCTGTCCTTTGACCGGGCGCTGAAACAGTTCGTGATCGTGCTGGCGGCCGCGGTTATTACCTGGATTATACCGTTTATTATGGACCGGGTATGGCAGCTGTCGAAGATTCCGTGGGTCTATGGGATCCTGGGACTGATTCTGCTCGGCGTCGTGCTGATTACCGGGATTAGCAGCTATGGAGCTCAGCTTTCCATCGGAATCGGAGACTTTACCTTCCAGCCGTCTGAATTCGTAAAAATCAGCTTCGTCTTCTTCGTGGCGACCATGTTTTACCGTTCCACGAAGTTTAAGACGGTGTGCATGACTACGCTGGTGGCCGCCCTTCATGTGCTGATTCTGGTGGCTTCCAAGGATTTGGGCAGTGCGTTGATTTTCTTCGTAACCTACGTGCTGATGCTGTTTGTGGCTACGGGGAAATGGGTGTATCTTCTGGGCGGAGCAGGTGCGGGGACCGCGGCTTCGGTGTTGGCCTATCAGCTCTTCGATCATGTCAGGGCGAGGGTGCTTGCCTGGAGAAATCCATGGTCGGATATTGAAAATAAGGGATATCAAATTACCCAGTCTCTTTTCGCCATCGGAACGGGCGGCTGGTTTGGCATGGGACTCTGCCAGGGAATGCCTGGGAAGATACCGGTGGTGGAAAAGGACTTTGTATTTTCCGCCGTTTCAGAGGAACTGGGAGGAATCTTTGCCCTGTGTGTTCTGTTCATCTGCTTCGGATGCTTCCTGCAGTTTATGATGATAGCCAGCCGCATGAAAGCGGTGTTTTACAAACTGATTGCCTTTGGCCTGGGAACGGTCTATATCGTCCAGGTATTTTTAACCGTGGGAGGCGTGACGAAGTTCATTCCCTCTACCGGAGTGACCCTACCCCTGATGAGTTACGGCGGAAGCTCTGTGTTCAGCACGTTTATTCTGTTCGGAGTCATGCAGGGGCTGTATATTTTAAAACAGAATGAAGAGGAAGAGAAACAATATGAAAAAGGCTGACCCGAATCCCAAGGCAAACCGCCATATTCTGATGATTACCTATGCGGTGGCGGCGCTTTTCGCAGGACTGGTCCTGTATTTTGCCTTTTTTCTTCAGATCAAAAGTGAAAATGTGATTAACAATTCCTACAACGCCCGGCTCGACAGCTTTTCGGACCGGGTGGTAAGGGGAGAAATCTTAAGCAGTGACGGAAGAGTTCTGGCTCAAACAAATGTGGACGAGAACGGCGGCGAGACGAGGTATTATCCCTATGATTCCATGTTCTCCCATGTGGTTGGGTATTCCACCAAGGGAAAGACCGGCCTGGAGTCCCTGGGTAATTTTTATCTGCTGACCAGCCACGTGAATCTGGCAGAGCAGGTGATCAATGAGCTGTCGTCCGTTAAAAATCTTGGGGACAATGTGGTCACGACTCTCGATGTAGACCTCCAGAGGGCGGCGTATGACGCTCTGGGCAGCCGTAAAGGGGCGGTGGTCGCTATAGAACCGGACACTGGGAAGATACTCGCCATGGCCTCAAAACCGGACTACAATCCCAATACGCTGGCTTCGGACTGGGATGCTCTCGTGGCAGGCGACAACAGCGAGGGACAGCTGTTAAACCGTGCAACCCAGGGGCTCTATCCGCCGGGCTCGACGTTCAAGATCGTGACGGCATTGGAGTATATAAGGGAGAATCCGGAGAATTTCAGGGATTATCGGTTCGACTGCAGCGGTTTTTTTCACTATGAGGATTACACGATAAAATGTTACCATGAGACGGCGCACGGCAGTCAGGACTTTGTCAGGGCTTTTGCAAATTCCTGCAACGGCGCTTTTGCGAATCTCGCCCTGACGCTGGATTTAGGAAGGCTTAAGACCACGGCGGATCAGCTTCTGTTCGATACGCCTCTTCCCATCGCCATTCCATACAGTCAGAGCGCCTTTACGCTGACGCCGGAAGGCGATACGTGGCAGATTCTTCAGACCTCCATCGGACAGGGGCAGACCCAGATGACACCCATACATGGCGGCATGATCGCGGCAGCCATCGCAAACGGCGGCACTCTGATGAAGCCGTACCTCATCGACCACGTGGAAAATGTGGGCGGTGATGTCATTAAAAAATTTATGCCCCAGTCATACGGCAATCTCATGACCGCGGAGGAGTCGGCCAGCTTAACAGAGCTTATGCGGGCCGTTGTAACGGAAGGAACCGGTTCTGCGGTGCGTACGGATGCCTATACGGTGGCGGGGAAGACGGGATCGGCAGAATTTGACAAGGACAAGGAGACTCACGCATGGTTTATCGGATTTGCCCCGGCGGAGCATCCGAAGCTGGTGGTAAGCGTGATCGTGGAGGAAGGCGGTTCCGGCGGAAAAACGGCCGCGCCAATAGCCAGATCGCTGTTTGATACCTACTTTTCAAGATGACAGGGTTCCGTTTCACAATCCGCCTGGAGTTTTCGGTGCCCGGCCTCTGCTTCCCGGTCCGCCCGGGGAAGCAGAGGCCGGGCACCGAAAACTCCAGGCGGATCGTGAAACGGAACATGACAAGAACACTCTTGCATATAAGTTTAAAAAGAGGTATACTATACCCAGTCTGTGAGACACACCAAAACCGGAATCCCGGACAGGGATGCAAGGTTTCAGTCTGGAGGAATTGCAATGATAGAGGCAACGAGCTGTGGCGGTGTGGTTATTTTTCGAGGTAAAATTCTGGTTTTATATAAGAATTATAAGAACAAATATGAAGGTTGGGTTTTGCCAAAAGGAACTGTAGAAGCGGGAGAAGAATATAAGGAGACGGCCCTTCGTGAAGTGAAGGAAGAGACGGGAGTCAGTGCGTCGATTATTAAGTATATCGGAAAGAGCCAGTACTCCTTTAACACGCCGCAGGATATGGTGGAGAAGGATGTTCACTGGTATCTGATGATGGCGGACAGCTATTACAGCAAACCACAACGGGAAGAGTATTTTATCGATTCCGGGTATTATAAGTTCCACGAAGCGTATCATTTACTGAAGTTTTCCAACGAGAAGCAGATTTTGGAAAAAGCCTATAATGAATATCTGGATTTAAAAAAGAGCAACTTATGGGGGAATAAGAAGTATTTTTGATGCATGGAATCGTGGATATACACGGATCACACGAAAAAGTGGATGCAGGAATGCCGGAGATACCGGTTTCCTGCATTTTTCGTTTTTTAGCGTTTGCTGGCGGAGACATCGGCAGACGGATAGTAGTAATTTCTGAGTTTTCGTATATACTGTTTGGTAAGACTGTCTCTTACCGTTTGCAGCATGCCTTGTGGGCCGGATTTCCATACTTTACAGGATATGGCAGAAGAGGTATACTGAATACATGTTTGACAGAATATGAATAAAGAAGCAAGGAGATAAGGCATCATGAGCAAAGCATATGAAAGACTGGAAAAAGTACTGGAAAAGACAATGGCGTTACAGACCGCTCTGATTTTGTTTGAGTGGGATAATGAGACGCTGGCACCCGAGGAAGCCGGAGCCCATACGGCCAGAGTGATCGGAGCTTTATCTGAAGAGTATTACAACATGGTGGCAGGCGACGAGATGAAGGAAGCCATCGAAGCGTGTGAGAAGGAAGAGGGCCTCACAGATGTGGAGAAAGCCATTGTGAAAGAGGCGAAGGAGACGAGAGAACAGCTTGTCTGCATCCCGGCGGAGGAGTACCGCGATAACGCACAGCTGGTATCGGAGGCTACGAGAGTGTGGTCTAAGGCGAAGAAGGAGAATGATTTCGACAAATTTGTTCCCACTCTGAAAAAGGTAGTGGACTACCAGAAGAAATTTGCCTCCTACCGCGCAAAGGATGGCGTAAAACTCTACGATTCCATGCTGGATCTCTACGAAAAGGGCTTTAATATGGAACTGCTGGATCAGTTCTTTGATGAGCTGAAGGAGGCCATCGTTCCCCTGATCCGTGAGATCAAGGAACGTGGAAAGAAGATTGAAAACGCCTTCCTGACAGGAGATTATCCGGAAGAGAAACAGAGAGAGCTGGCGGAATTTCTGGCAGAGTACGTGGGCTTTGATTTTAATAAGGGTGTGCTGGCGGTCAGTGCCCATCCATTTACGACGAATTTGCACAATCATGACGTAAGAATTACGACCCATTACAGCGACCATGTGGACAGCTCCCTATTCTCCGTGATCCACGAGGCGGGCCACGGAATCTATGAACTCGGTATCGGCGACGACCTGACACAGACACTGGTGGGCCAGGGCGCTTCCATGGGAATGCATGAATCCCAGTCCAGATTCTTCGAAAATATTATCGGCCGCAACGCCGCCTTCTGGGTACCGCTTTATGAGAAGCTCCAGTCCATTTTCCCGGAGCAGTTAAAGGGAGTCAGCAGGGAACAGTTTGTGGAAGCCATCAATAAGGCAGAACCGGGCCTGATTCGTACGGAGGCGGATGAGCTGACATACAGCCTTCACGTTCTGATCCGGTATGAGATCGAGAAGATGATCATCGAGGAAGACCTGGATTTAAAGAAGCTTCCGGAGATCTGGGCGGACAAATACGAGGAGTACTTAGGAATTCGTCCTGAAAATGCCTCCGAAGGCGTGCTGCAGGATATTCACTGGTCCCAGGGCTCCTTTGGCTACTTCCCATCCTATGCGCTGGGCAGTGCGTTTGGGGCACAGCTGTATTACCATATGAAGAAAGAGATGGACTTTGAGGGCCTTCTGGAGAGAGGGGAGATCGGAGTAATCCGTGAATATTTACGGGAAAACGTCCATCGTTTCGGCAAGCTGAAGACCAGCAGAGAGATTCTGAAGGATACGACAGGAGAAGATTTCAACCCGAAGTATTACATTCAGTATCTGAAGGAAAAATACAGCCGCTTATACGATTTATAGAAATATTTTGTAACAGTTCAGACGGCGGGAAAATTGGAGCAGGAAGCAGCGTCAAACTTGCTTGTAAGCGGCTTTATGCGCCAATTTTCACATCGGATGAATATCCGATGCTTCTTGACCGGTTTTTTCGGTCAAGAAGATGTGCCTCTGAACTGTTGCAATATTTTCCATAATCACAAAAAAACAGTTGACAAATGGCAGTAACAAGACTAAAATCAGTAAAAAGAATTCATATAAGAACACTATGAATTAGAAAAGAGGATGATTATGGAAAATATCAGAAAGAGTGCAATGGAACTGATTGGCAGCACCCCGCTGGTGGAGCTGACTAATTATGAGAAGAAGCATCAGCTGAAGGCGTCCGTCATCGCAAAGCTGGAGTATTTAAATCCGGCAGGCAGCGTGAAGGACCGTGCAGCGCTGTTTATGATTCTTGACGCGGAAGCGGCGGGAACCTTGAAACCGGGCGCAACCATTATCGAACCGACTTCCGGTAATACCGGCATTGGCATTGCCAGCATCGCGGCAATGAAGGGATACCGTGCAGTTCTCACCATGCCGGAAACCATGAGCGTGGAGCGCCGGAATTTACTGAAGGCCTACGGTGCGGAGATTGTACTGACCGATGGCAAGAAGGGGATGAAGGGAGCGATCGCGAAGGCAGAAGAGCTGAGAGACGAGATACCCGGATCCGTTATCATGGGTCAGTTTGATAATCCGGCTAACGTGAAGGCCCATAAGGAGACGACCGGTCCTGAGATCTGGAGAGATACCGATGGCACTGTGGATATTTTTGTAGCAGGAGTCGGAACCGGCGGAACGATTACCGGAACCGGCGAATATTTAAAGAGCCAGAATCCAGACGTAAAAATCGTTGCGGTAGAACCGGAGGGATCTCCTATTCTTTCCGGCGGAAATCCTGGTCCTCACGGACTTCAGGGGATTGGCGCCGGATTCATTCCAACGATCCTGAACCAGGATATTTATGATGAGATCATTCGTGTGAAGGATGAAGATGCCTATATGACCGGTCGTGAGATTGCTCAGAATGAAGGAATTCTGGTTGGTATTTCATCCTCGGCAGCGGTATGGGCTGCAAAGGAACTGGCCGGAAGACCGGAAAATGAAGGGAAGAGAATCGTTGTTCTGCTTCCCGATACGGGAGATCGGTATTTTTCTACGCCGTTGTTCTCCTGATGTATATAGAAAAAGTTCGCCGCAGGAATGTGATTGGTTCCTGCGGTTTTTTCGTATCATTAAAGTGCTTTTTGGGTAATATAGATGGTTTACGATACCTCATCGGCTTGTTCGTATACGGCTGATGGGGCATTTTTATGCATGAAGCTATGGGGTGTGTTAAACTTAATTGCGGCGAAGTGAAATGTATGAGTATGCAGCAATACGAATGGGGAAAGAGGTAGAAGGAATGAATGGACTTAAGATTAAAAGAACAGAAGTTGAAGAGTTTAAAAAATATTTAATTATGGAAGAGAAAAGTAAAATAACGATTAAAAAGTATATTCATGACATCGGATGCTTTTTAAACTATATAGGGAAAAATCCGGTGACAAAGGAGCGGATTATCAGTTACAAGGAGTCCCTGCAAAAAAAATACAGCGCAAGAAGTGTGAACACCATGCTTGCGTCGTTAAACAGTTTCTTTCGTTGGCTGGATCATCCGGAATTTCTTGTTAAGCAGTTAAAAATACAGCAGCAGGCCTTTTGCCTGGAGGAAAAAGAACTGACGAGACAGGAGTATGTCCGCCTGGTAAAAGCAGCGAGAAGGACCGGCAATATCAGGCTGGAGATGATCCTGCAGACGATCTGCTGTACGGGAATTCGAGTGAGCGAGCTGTGTTTTGTGACGGTAAAGGCTGTCAGGCTGGGATATGCAGAGGTGTGCTGCAAAGGAAAAAACAGAAGGATCATGATACCGGGAAATCTGAGAAAAAAACTGCTTCTTTACATACAGAAAAATGGAATCGAAAAAGGGGAGGTGTTTATCACGAAGACCGGCAATACCATGGACAGAAGCAATATCTGGCGCAAAATGAAAGGTCTGGCGAAAGAAGCCGGGGTTCTGGCCGATAAAATATTTCCGCATAATCTCCGTCACCTGTTTGCCAGAAGCTTTTACGAAATTGATAAGGATATTGCGAAACTCGCAGATGTGTTGGGGCACAGCAGTATCAATACAACAAGAATCTATATGATTTCTACTGGAGAGGAACACCGGAGGCAGCTGGAACGGCTGCGGCTGGTGGTTTGAGGGCATACAACATAATAAATATTATGTTGTAAGTATAACTATAATATCTGTTTTAAACCGAAACTCCATATTATACTAGCACGCATTTCGACTTTTTACAACTCTTAAAATCCAAAATTCCCTAAAATATGTGAATGAATTTTTAAAACCCCGTTATCCGAATGTAAGTAGCAGGCGACTTGTCGTCCTATATACAACATAATATTTATTATGTTGTTTGGGCGAAAGGCGGGATGAAATGGTTACCTATAACAGGCAGGAAGTAGGCAAGCGTCTGGGCTGCCGTCGACGCGAAATGGGACTGACCGGGGAGGAAATGGGAAGAAGAATCGGGAAGAATGGCCGGTATTACCGGGATATTGAGAATGGCCGATGCGGCATGTCTGTTGAGACATTAATTCTTCTTTCTGAGGAGATGGGATTGTCACTGGATTATCTGATCTACGGCGCCTCGTCTGATGACAGCGGCGACCGGCTGGATGAACAGAAGCAGATTGTAAATAGATTGTCCCACTGCAATGGACGCATTCGCGAGGGGGCGGTGAATCTGTTGAAGGTTTATTTGGAATCTATGCCGGAACGTTGACGATAAAATGATATCCCAAATCTATGCTAAGTGAAATATTAGGAGTATATAACCTTGATTTTTGAGGTGAGGGGAAGAATGGAGTATGAAGTACAATGAATGAAAATAAGAATGAGTGTAAAAGTAACAGCGAAATGATTAACCCTGTAACTGGTAATAAAGCCCCCAAAAAACATATCGAACATTGGAAAGTAATCGCTTTCTATCTCATCATATATGACGTAATCGCAGTAAATTTTTCTTACTTTTTTGGTTTGTGGCTGCGATTTGATTTACGTTTCTCAAATATTCCACATGTGTACCTGGATTCATATTTAAGATTTGCACCGTTTTATACGGTGTTTGTATTAATTGTTTTTTATATTCTGCATCTGTACAAGAGTCTGTGGAGATTCGCCAGCTTTAGTGAATTAAATCGAATATTTGCGTCAAGCGTAATTACCACGGTGTTTCACACCGTGTGTATTACAGTATTTATTAAACGTATGCCAATATCTTACTATGTGATTGGTGCTGCTATGCAGCTGGCTTTGGTAGCAGCTGTGCGATTTGCCTATCGTTATATTACACTTGAACGGACTCGAAGAGAACGGAGTATGAATGCTGTTCATAATGTTATGGTAATCGGAGCTGGTGCCGCAGGCCAGGTGATATTAAAGGAGCTGAAAAGCTCTACGGAAGTATGTTCAAAACCATGCTGTGTCATTGATGATAATAAAAATAAGTGGGGGCGTTTCATAGAAGGGGTGCCTATAGTTGGTGGACGTGATTCTATTATGGAGTCAGTAAAGAAATATAAGATAGATCAGATTTTAGTGGCGATCCCAACTGCTTCTCCGAAAAATAAGAGAGATATCTTAAATATATGCAAAGAGACTCACTGCGAACTAAAGAGTCTGCCGGGAATTTATCAGCTAACAAATGGAGAAGTATCACTAAGCAGAATGAAGGCTGTGGCTGTAGAAGATTTGCTAGGCAGGGAACCGATTAAAGTAAACATGGAAGAAATATTCCGGTATATCAAAGGGAAGACCATTCTTGTCACAGGTGGCGGTGGGTCTATCGGAAGTGAGTTGTGTCGTCAAATTGCCGACCACGAGCCGAAACAGCTGATTATTTTTGATGTTTATGAAAATAATGCCTATGACATTGAACAGGAACTGAGAAGAAAATATAAGGATAAGCTGAATTTGATTGTTCTGATTGGTTCGGTGCGGGACAGCAGAAGAATCAATATGGTATTTGAGAAGTATAAGCCAGACATCGTATACCATGCGGCTGCTCATAAGCATGTACCTCTGATGGAAACCAGTCCAAATGAGGCAATTAAGAATAATGTTGTGGGTACATATAAAACGGCCTATGCTGCTTTGAGCCATGGTACTCAGCGTTTTGTACTGATTAGTACGGATAAGGCAGTAAATCCAACAAGTATCATGGGAGCAAGTAAGCGGCTCTGCGAGATGGTTATCCAGAGTATGGATGCGATTAGTAAAGAAGGCAAAATGGAACAACTGCCGTTTTTGCATGCACACAGTAAAAAAGTTATAGCGGGCCAAGTGGTACATGAGCCATTGGATCAGAGGGCAGTTTATGATGTGGAAAAGGAAAATGAGACTGGTGGTTCCGGTGAGGCGGATAATAAGAATGTAAATGTTAATGAAAATGGAAAACTGCATGGTGGTGACGGAGACAGAAAAGGTACACAATTTGTGGCAGTTCGTTTTGGAAATGTACTCGGGAGCAATGGTTCAGTTATTCCGTTGTTTAAGAAACAGATTGAGGCAGGAGGGCCGGTTACTGTTACCCATCCGGATATTGTTCGCTATTTTATGACGATTCCAGAGGCTGTCAGCCTTGTAATGCAGGCGGGGACTTATGCAAAAGGCGGTGAAATATTTGTTTTGGATATGGGAGAACCTGTTAAGATTGATACACTTGCCCGTAACTTGATCAAATTATCAGGATATGAACCAGGGATTGATATTCCTTTGACATATACTGGCTTAAGACCAGGAGAAAAGCTATTTGAGGAAAAACTTATGGCTGAAGAGGGAATGATGAAAACCGCTAATAAGCTGATTCATATAGGGAAGCCCATTCCGTTTGATAAAAGTGTATTTTTGGAACAATTGGAGGCGCTTACGAAAGCGAGTTATGAAAACAGCGATATTATTGTTGAGATGGTAGAGAAGATAATTCCAACATTTTGTCCGGTGGGGGAAAAACCTACGGGGAATGAAGTTGTATTGAAAAATCATATTGGGAATGCGGTGGCAGAGGCGGCAGTTACTGATATGTATTTATCATAGTACAGATATAGCAGTAGTAATGCTAAATTTCAAGATAATAGTAATGAAGTTAGAGATATTTTTCGAGGAGATAAAAGTGTTATGAAGAAAGAATGGTATTTGGAGGATCTCAGGTTCAAAGGAATCTCTCCGTTTGAAAACAAGATATGGCTTTCCTCACCTACTATGCACGGTGAGGAACAGAAATGGGTAGATGAAGCAATTCGTGCCAACTGGGTTTCAACAGTTGGGAAAAATATTAATGAAGTGGAACGCATGGTAGCAGAAAAGGTTGGCTGTAAATATGCGGTAGCATTATCTTCCGGTACGGCGGCACTTCATCTGGCGGTGAAGCTGTGTGGAGAAAAACTCTATGGTCAGCCGAAAGTAGGTCATGGAGTTTTGGAAGGTCACAGAATTTTTTGTACGGATTTGACTTTTGATGCCACTGTAAATCCGGTGGCTTATGAAGGCGGAGAAGCGATATTTATTGATACTGAGTATGATACATGGAATATGGATCCGCTTGCGCTGGAGAAAGCCTTTGAAACTTATCCGGAGGTAAAACTTATTGTAGTTGCTCATCTGTACGGAACTCCTGGAAAGATTGATGAGATAAAAAGAATTGCAGATGCTCATAATGCTTTGATTGTTGAGGATGCCGCAGAGTCTTTTTGCGCCACATATAAAGGTGTTCAAACTGGTAATTTTGGAGATGTTTCGGTGCTGTCTGCAAACGGAAATAAACTGATAACAGGCAGCAGTGGCGGACTTCTTTTGACTGATAATTTAGAGTGGGCAAACAAGGCCAGGAAGTGGTCCACACAAAGCAGAGAGGATGCTCCGTGGTACCAGCATGAGGAGGTTGGCTATAATTATCGAATGAGCAATATTATTGCAGGAGTGTTACGCGGGCAGCTCCCATATGCAGAAGAACATAGAGCGCAGAAGAAGGCCATTTATGAGAGATACAGAGAAGGGCTGCGAGATCTTCCGGTGAAAATGAATCCGGTGGACAATGGTGATCCAAATTATTGGCTGAGTTGTCTAATTATTGAAAAAACGTCCATGTGTCAGCAGATACGCAGTGATAAAGAAACACTTTATATCAGTGAAACTGGAAAATCTTGTCCCACTGAAATTCTGGAAGCGCTGTCAGCGTTTAATGCAGAGGGGCGTCCGATTTGGAAACCTATGCATATGCAGCCGATTTACAGGAGACATGGATTTATCACGAAAAATGGAAATGGCAGAGGACAGAGCAACGCTTATATTACAGTAGAAAGTGCAGCTGATGTGAGCGCGGATATCTTTGAAAGAGGACTATGTTTGCCGAGTGACAATAAAATGACTATGGAACAGGTAGACTGTGTTGTTGAGATAATTCGAAGGTGTTTTCGGTAATATTAGAGGTAGAGCTCTAAGATCAGATAGAATTAAGGACCATATTTTGTAGTAAGAAAGATGATATTTGTATGGGAAAAATAAATTTATTTATAAAGAGAATGTTTGATATTACAGTCAGTTTGATTTGTATAGCATTACTTTTGGTGATACCAGTATATATTATTGTACCTATTGCAATAAAATTGACTTCGAAAGGTCCTGCATTGTTTAGGCAAGTGAGAGCAGGTAAGAATGGAAAATCTTTTACTATGTATAAGTTTCGAACAATGATTGTTGAAACGTATGATAATGATGGAAAGGAAATAATGACTGAGAATCGCATTACTAAGATAGGAAAATTTTTAAGAAAAACTAGTTTAGACGAAACACCACAATTATTCAACATATTGAATGGAACTATGAGCATAGTCGGACCTCGTCCAATGTTGGTTTATCAGATGGAGCGCTGCGAAGGGGAAGAATTAAGACGGTTTGAAATGAGACCTGGAGTGACAGGATTGGCTCAAGTGAAGGGACGAAATAACATTCGTTGGCCAGAACGCATTCAATATGATCTTAATTATATTAAAAATTTCAATGTGATTTTGGATATAGAAATTATTATAAAAACAATTTTTTTAGTGTTTAGAAAAGAAGGCACAGATGTGATACCAGAATATCGGGGAGTTGATCGTTTTTCAAAACATTATGTACCGGATGCGGACTCTGATGCTGGGAAAAATAACTTTTTATAATAGCTGAATTTTTAGTGGTTATAAGCTTTTATTTAGAATTAAGGAGGGCGTATGCATGAAATTAAGAATCTATGGATTTCGAGATAATCTATATGATGGTGCTATTACATACGGCTTAAATAATACGTCTTCATTGGATAAATTATTCGCTTTTTTTCTTGCAGTTGGCCCGATTTTACAACATTACAAAGGAATATATGCGAATGCCGGACTTTCAATGCTACTTTTAATGTCCCCATTTCTTACTTTGAAATTGCTGGTTAAACTGAGAAAAACAGATTATGATCCATACTGCATTTTAGCAATAACACCGTTGCTGTTATTTCAATTATATAAGATGGTTGATCATACAATTAATGCAGGGAAGACTTTGTATGCACTATTTATTATTGTTGTTTTTTTGGCAATTGCGTGTGGCTGTATAAATATAAAATACTTCATGAAATGTACTACATTAATTAGTACAGCAGCAGGTAGTTGTTTGATTGTACAGTATATTTTGTATTACTTGGCAGGGGTTCACCTTCAGTTTGTACCGACTTCTCTCCTGTTGCCTGAGAGCAGCCAATGGATATTGGGGGCTCAAACCGGTTTGTATGGAATTAATGGCAGAAGCAATGGCTTTTATAGGCCTAGTGCTTTTTTCTTAGAACCATCGCATCTGTTTTTATATACGTTTCCTGTGTTATGCCTGTTATTGTTGTCACCCAATATAAACAAAAGAAGAAAACGAATCGCTGTATTAGTTTCTGCAGCAATGATACTGTCTACGTCTGGTATGGCAGCAGCTGTTGCGATTGGAATTTGGGGGATTTATTTTGCACTTTATAACAGTAAAAATGGCCGTGAGAATATTGCTAAGTTAAAGAATTTATTCTCAGGAAAGAATATTATAATTCTCATATCCATTCTTATTTTATTAATAATTGCATATACCCAGGTGGAAGTGTTCAGAAACATGGTATTGAGGATTTTTAGTTCCGGAAGTACAGGCAGTTCAACCGCAATTGAAGGGCGAACACGTTTGGCACGTTTACTTGTGCAAGGAATGTCAGGAAAAACATTACTGATGGGTGTGACTGAAAATGTAAATGAAATCAATTTTAATTTATCTGGATTTTATGCAACGCTATATAAATACGGTGTGATTGGCCTTGTGTTATCATATCTTTTTTATGCCCCTGGAATATTTAAACTGAAGGGGGCAGGACTTTGGACAAGCTTGATTATCGTAATTATTTCTTTTTTTACTGCACATACACACGGTACATTTTACATGATGTATTTTGTTATTGTTATTATGAATGCTTACCATATGAAAGTAAAGAATAAGACAAAATATGGATAATCAATGAAAGATGATTATACAGAGAGAAGAAAAATTATGACTGGTAGAAACAGCAATATCATTAGTAAAAAGTTACTGGTAAAAACCAGCTTCTGGTATATAATATCAAATTTTTTGACGCGAGCCATGTCTTTTATCACTATTCCCATATTTACAAGGTTAATGACAAAAGGTGAATACGGTGATTTCTCAGTATTTGCAAGCTGGCAATCTATTTTTTTGATTATATGTGGAGTTGAGATTTATGCGACATTAAATAGAGCACGTTTTGATTATGAAGAAGGAGAATATTTAAATAGTTATATTACATCATGCCTATTATTGAGTACATTGATTACAACAGTCATGCTTGGAGTATATCTATTGTTTCCTCATTTTTTTGACCAGTTATTCTTACTTGATCGGAAATATATACTTATTATGTTTGCATACTTATATGCTCAACCAGCATTTCAGATGTTTCAAGCAAAACAACGAATTGAGTATCGCTATAAATTCAGCGCAGCATTGTCGTTTATCATGATTATTGGATCTACACTAATTGCAGTAGGCCTCGTCTATTTTCTGGATGAGGACAAGCTGCTTGGACGGATTTTAGGACAGTACGTTCCTTACGTTTTCGTGGGGCTGATATTATACGTGTATTTTCTGCGGAAAAGTATTACTTACATGAAAGGTTCTTGGAAGTATGCTTTAGCACTTGGAATTCCATTGGTTTTCAGTTTCCTTGGAAGCCAGATTTTATTGACAGCTGACAGAGTAGTTGTTAAGCAGATTGGAACTTCAGAAGAAGTCGCTTGGCTTGTACTGGCGGCCTCATGTACCCATATAGTTTTGATTTTTGTGCAATCATTAAATAATGCATGGGCTCCTTGGCTTTTTGACAAGCTAAAGATAGAAGCATACAGTGAAGTCAGAAAGACATTTCGTGTTTATATGTGGTTTATTGTGTTTTGCACATTTTGTGTTTTGCTGATTGGACCAGAAATTGTAAAAGTATTGGGAGGAAAAGGGTATCAACAAAGTATCTATGTGCTACCTGCAAATATGCTCAGCGGCATATTTACTGCTTTATCATCACAGTTTGTTAATCTTGAGACATATCATAAAAAAACGCATTATGCGGCATTTTTTACATTGATTGTGGCGGTCATGAATGTGGTAGGGGATGTAATTGGAGTCCTCATATTCGGATATCAGGCGGCATGCTACGTTACTGTTATTTGCCAGTTGATTTTGATTTTTATGCACTATGTTGCAACTCAGAGATTGGAGGTGCAGATGATTGTACCTGTAAAGGATATGACTGCTATTCTTGGCATCAGCGTGGCTTTTATACCCGCCTCTTTGATTCTTTATAGGAATACAGTAATCCGAATTGGATTTATTATGGCGATATTTGTAGTTGGTTGCACGATAATCGTGATTAAGAGACAAGAACTGACAAAATTAATACGAAAATTTAGAAGTTCAAAATGAAATGAATCTAAATAAGGAGTTAATAAAGATGAAAGCATTGGTTGTTTCGGGTGGTTTGCCTCAGATAACATTAATAAATGAATTAAAGAAATACGGAATAAAAGTAATTTTACTTGATGGAAATGAAAATGCGATAGCACGAACATATGCAGATATATTTTATAAAATCAATATTTTTGATACCGCTGCTGTCAAAGATATTGCAATAAAAGAAAATGTAGATTTTTTAATTACAGTATGTGCCGATCAGGTTCTTCTTGTGGTGGCTCAAGTTTCAGAAATGTTGGGACTGCCGTGGTATATTGATTATGAAACTGCAAAACTGGTTTCTGATAAAGAATTGATGAAAAGGATTTTTGTTGAAAATGGAATCCCGACATCTAAATATGTTGTAATGGCGGAACTGGACTTAGCTCTGTTACAACATCTGCGTTACCCGTTGATTGTTAAACCTGTTGATGCTTACAGTTCTAAGGGAGTCCGTAAGGTACTCAATGAAAAGGAACTTAGGGCTGCATTTAAATCTGCTGTTCAGATCAGCAGAACAAAAAATGTTATTGTTGAAGAATTTTTCGAAGGCGAAGAAATAAGTGTGGATCTCTTTATTGTTGACGGAATAGCCCATACTCTTTGTGTCTCCAATAGCGAGAAGGTAAAGGATGCTGATAAATTTGTTATATTTAGAGGACGATATCCTGTTCATGCTTCGGAAGAGCTTCGTGCTGAAATAGAGCGGGTATCCCAGAAAATAGCAGATGCATTTGGAATAAAGAATGCGCCAATGCTGGTTCAGATGCTCACTGATGGGAATAAGGTTACGGTTCTTGAATTTTGTGCACGGACAGGAGGTGCAATGAAGTGGCTATTAATCCAAAGATCCTGTGGGGTTGATGTAATAAAATGTGTGATAGATTTGACGATGGGAATAAAACCGGAAATTAATATCTGTCCTCCTGAAAACCAATATATTGTAAATGATTTCATCTATTGCAAACCAGGAGTGTTTGATCACCTGGAAGGTTTTGAAGAGCAACTTCAATTAGGTAATATCTCGGATTACCGCTGTATTCGTCCAAAGGGAACGATATTTACAGGCGCCGTTACCAGCAGCGGTGATCGTGTGGCGGGTGTAACAATTCAGGCGGATACAATAGAAGAATTCAATAAGAAACACAGAGAGTTTGTAGCGTCTGTAAAAATACTTGATGTAGCTGGAAATGATATTATGAGACATGATTTATTGATTGATCTTACAGAATCATATTAGAGAAATAGAGAAAATATTTCAGGAAAATTAAGGTGAAAAAACGATATGAATAAATCTATAGCATTTCTGCAAAGCATTAATACTGTTAAGGAAATTCCAGACACAGTACTTTCTAGAGCAAGACAATCGTTACTGGATTATCTTGCTGTTACTTCGGCGGGAGCGAAATTTCAGAGCAAAAAAATAAAAGAGTACATAAAATTTGCTGCCCCGGAACCAGGGGAATTCACGGTGATTGGAATCATGGAATGTCTGGCGTTGAAAGAAGCTGTGTTCCTCAATGGTTTAAACGGACATGCCTTAGATTTTGACGATGGTACGAATTCAGGAATTATTCATCTGGGCTCTCCTATTTTTTCGCTCCTGTTACCATTGGCGCAGAGATACAACATAAAACTCGAAGATATGCTGAAAGCAGCGGTGATTGGCTATGAGGCCTCCTATACGATGGCGGTTACTATTCAACCAAGGCATAAAGAACTGGGATTTCATGCCACAGGTACTTGCGGTGTATTGGGAGCAACGATAGCGGCGTCCTATATGCTGGACTTCACAGAAGAGGAAAGGTTTCAGGCGTTTGCTATAGCTTGTGTTTCTGCTACAGGCATGCTGAAGGTACTTGATGATGGATCGGAGCTAAAACCATATAATGTGGCGAAAACGGTGCTGCTTGCCCTAACCTCTCTTCAGATGGCAAAGGCAGGATTTAAAGGACATCCAGATCCGTTAGGAGGAAATCGAGGATATTTTAAGATGATGACGGGTCAAGAAGACATAGAGCTGAAGCAGGTACTTCTAAACGGTACTTATGCAATTATGAAGAGCTATACCAAGCCCTACGCATCATGTCGATACACACATCCTTCTGTTGAAGCCGCAATCCATCTCAGAAACAAGTATGGCTTGAAGGCGGAGGAAGTAGAAAGGATTGATATTAAAACGTATTCACTGGCAGTTAATGGCCATGACCATACAGAGATACTGGGGTCATATTCTGCCAAAATGAGCATTCCATATAGTACGGCAGCAGGTATTATTTATGGCAGGGCAGGTCTTCAGGAATTTGATGAGAAGAGTGTAAAGGATGAGAATGTACTTTCTTTGACAAAAAAAATCCATGTAGTTACAGATGAGAAACTGAGTGAAGTATTTCCGAAAATCCAGGCTGCTGTTGTTGCTATCAAGACAAAAAACGGTGTTATGTCTGAACGGGTTGATTTTCCAAAAGGTGAACCGGAAAATCCATTGAATGATGAGGAGTTTAGAAAACGATATGATGAATTAATGAAATATGCTGGTATAGAGCCGAATATCGGTGGAAAGATTTTTGGCTTTGTGCATAAAGACGGAGTAACGGTGAAAGATATTTTAAAATTTTTTGAGTGCCGAGAGGAGGTGTCTCGTGAGTAGCATTAATTTAATCCTTGGAACAATGACCTTTGGAGAGTCTGTGTTTTATCCAGAGGTGGAACGATTTGTCTATACATTTCTGGATTTAGGGTATAAGGAACTGGATACAGCCTATGTCTATAACGAAGGAGCGTGTGAAAAACTGCTGGGAAATGTTTTGAGGAGAATAGATAGAAATAAAATAAAGATTTCTACTAAAGTGAATCCGCGAATTTCCGGTAAGTTGGACGGTGAGGCAGCCTATAAGCAGTTAGATGAGTCTCTTATTCGTTTGGGAGTGGACTATGTAGATACTTTCTATCTGCATTTTCCGGATCCATTTACCCCGGTTGATTCTGTATTGGAAGCCTGTGCAGACCTCCATAGACAGGGGAAATTTAAGGAACTTGGTCTTTCTAATTTTCCGGCGTGGATGGCGGCGGATGTGTGGCATCGGTGTAATAGGAATGGCTGGGTTAAGCCTACCGTATATGAAGGCATTTATAATCCATTGACGAGAAAAGCGGAGGTGGAACTTAACGCGGCGCTGAACCAGTTTGGAATGCGCTTTTGTGCATATAACCCGATGGCCGGCGGCCTTCTTACGGGGCGATATGGTAAATTTGAGGAAGAGCCAACCGATGGCCGTTTTACACATAGACCAAACTATCAGAGACGCTACTGGAAAAAAAGCTATTTTGACGCGGTAGAAGTAATCAAAACGGCGGTGGTTAAACACAAGATTACAACCGTTGAAGCAACATACCGATGGCTTGCCTATCATTCTATGTTAAGGGCCGATCGAGGGGATGCAATTCTGATCGGCGCCTCAAAGCTGGATCATTTAAAACAGAACGTCGAGGTCTTAAATGCAGGGCCATTGCCGGAAGCTGTCGTGGAGGCATTTAACGCAGCTTGGGACATCAGTAAAGCAGACAGTCCGGAATATTTTACGCTGTTTAAAGGAAATCCTGCTGCTAAACAAGGGGAGGAGATATAGTAAAATGTTAGATCAAAGACTTGTATTTGATGTATTAAGAAAGCATGGAGTGACTTTTTTTACAGGAGTACCAGATTCTTATCTGAACGGATTTTGCAACTATGCGCTTAATAACTTTCCAGCCCGGAATATTATTGCTGCCAATGAGGGAAACGCGGTGGGGATTGCAGCAGGTCACTATTTTGCAAGCAAAGAGATTCCTTTGGTTTATCTACAGAACAGTGGTATGGGAAATATCGTGAATCCCCTGGCATCACTTGTAGATGAGCATGTTTATTCCGTTCCGATGATTTTACTAATTGGCTGGCGTGGACAGCCGGGGACAGGGGATTGGCCACAACATGAACTGCAGGGGGAGATTACACAGGGACTTCTGGATATTATGCATATTCCTTACCGTGTGCTTTCCGATAATAGTAACCAATTCATAGAGAGTATCAAGTACGCCGTCGATTACTGTAAGATTAACCGCAAACCGTATGCACTGATTGCCCCCAAGGAGGTCATGGCTGGGGAGAAGATAAACAACAAAGAGACTGTTTATCCCTTGAGCCGCGAGGCGGCCATAGAGGTGATTTTGGATCAAATGCCGAAGGACACTGTTTATTCTGCAACAACTGGTCGGGCTACTAGGGAGTTATTCTTTCTGCGTGAAAGAAGAAATGAAAGCAAGGAAAACGATTTCCTGAATGTCGGTTCTATGGGGCATGCTTCTTCTGTAGCATTAGGAATAGCATTGGAAAAACCGGAGAGAAAGGTAGTGGTATTGGATGGCGATTCTGCTGCTATGATGCATATGGGTGCCATGACTATGGTTAGTAAGCTGCATGTGCCGAATTATTTACATATTATTCTGAACAATGGCGCACATGAATCGGTAGGAGGCCAGCCATCTGCTGGTTATAAAATTGACTTTACAAAGATCGCGGAGGCCTGCGGATATGAAACGGTGCATCATCCTGTGACGGGAAAAGAGGAACTGATCGCTGCACTCGCTGCGTTGAAAGACTGTGGAAAAGCTTCTTTTATTGATGTGCGTATTCATAAAGGGCTGAGTGGAAAACTGCCTCCGCTGGATTTTTCCCATAGAGAAGCCATTGATGCCATGATAGAAGAATTGAATAGATAATGTGTGAGTTATCTTGAGTGAAAGGATGGATAGACGATGAACAGTATGGACAAAACGAGAGAATTTCTAAAAACAATCGGTCTGCCAGGAGGGGATGCTTATGACCTTCCTGAATCAAAAAAACGATTTAAAGACAATGGGCAGTATCGATTTGAGGTTCCGGGAATTCAGGGACCGAAAGTGATGAGGGCACTTCTGGAGGCAATGGATTCCTATGGACTTTATCTTCACAGAGTAACACAAACACAGGGAATTATGCGCCTTACGGATGAAGAAATCGAGAGGATGGTAGAGCTTGCACATAAATGGGAGACAGATCTGATCCTTGCCATAGGGCCAAGAGCAACGACAGATACATCTGCTTCGGTCCATACCGAAGAAGGAGTCCGTATGGGGTACCGTCTTCGAGGGCAGGAGCAGATCGTAAGAGCAGTAGAAGATGTAAAACGGGCTGCTGGAATCGGTTGCAGGGGATTCCTCGTTTACGATGAAGGCTGCCTGTGGGTGCTGGATCAGATGAGAAAGGAAGGGGAGATCCCCGCGGACTGTCATTTTAAGGTATCGGCTCATGCCGGCCATGGTAACCCGGCATCGGCAAAGGTGCTGGAGAGCATTGGTGCTGATTCCATCAATCCAGTTCGTGATATACAGCTCCAAATGTTGGCGGCAATGCGTCAGGCAGTGGACTGTCCGATTGACATTCATACTGAAAATCCGAAGTCCACGGGTGGGTTTATCCGTCACTATGAGGTGCCGGATATGATACGGATCGCAGCACCGCTCTATTTAAAAACAGGAGGCTCTGTTGCGGCTACACACAGCTGGGACAGCACGGAGGATGACGCTAGAAAGAGGGCAAAGCAGTGCGTGCTTGTGAAACGTATGATTGACGAGTATTATCCGGAGGCTGTGTGGTCACCGAAGGGGAGCTTAATATAGAAAAGTCAAGCAATGATAAAATACATAGAAGAAAAGGATAAAAAAGATGAGACACCATCTATATAACAAAGATTTCAAGTTTTTAGTAGAACCGGAGGAATTCAATAAATATACCGATAGGGAGCTGCTGCAGTATTGCCTTGGCGCTACGATGTATATGCCTGGTATCAAGGATTTTGCACCGAAGATCCTTGGAGGTGCTATGCCTGGACTTACGACCATTGTTTTGTGCTTTGAGGATGCTTGTCCGGAAGATCGGGTGGAGGAAGCAGAGCAGAATGTATACCGGCTTTTGGATACGGTAACGGATGCTGTGGATAAGGGGAATCTGGCGCCGGAAGCGGTTCCGCTTATTTTTGTGCGCATACGTAATCTCACACAATTTAAACATTTTGGACAGGGCCTGACCAAAAAACAAGCGCGATCGCTGTGCGGCATTAATTTCCCTAAGTTTAATGCAGAAAATGGGTACGAATATTTTGCTTATTTGCAGGATCTAAACGACCGCCTTGAGGAGATTTTGTATGGCATGCCAATCATTGAGGACTCGGAAGTAGCCTACAAGGAGACACGTATATCGGAATTGGTAGGTATCAAGAAGATTCTTGACAAATATCGCGAACTGGTCTTACAGGTACGGGTTGGCGGTACAGATTTCTCCTCAGTATTTGGCGTGCGCAGGGGTGTTGATTATTCCATTTACGACATTATGACCGTCCGCGAATGCCTGACAGATATTATCAATGTCTGTGGACGGGATAACGATTATGTGATTTCCGGACCTGTATGGGAGTATTTCCGTGCGCCGAAGGAATTAATGTTTGAAGAACTTCCGAAACATGGGCTGGAAGATTATCTGATGAAGCGGCTGCCAATTGTGAACAATGAGATAGATGGTCTTCTTCGCGAAGTGATTCTGGACAAAGCCAACGGCTTTGTAGGACGTACCGTGATTCATCCGACACATGTCAAATTTGTCAATGCGCTGATGGCAGTTACGAAGGAAGAGTATGATGATGCGTGTATGATCCTTGGCCATAGTGAAGGCGGTGTGGTAAAAGGCAGTGGTGCGAATAAAATGAACGAGATCAAGCCGCATACAAATTGGGCGGTGAAGATCTATAATCGCGCGCGTGCTTTTGGCGTGATTGAAAACGAAGGCGCATATGTGAGACTTTTTGCAGTCAATGACTAAAGGGCCTGGGCAGGGAACCAACACAGTGGAAAAGGATTGGAGGACACTATGGAGATTGAGATAAACACACCGATTTCTGAAGTGGCGGCAGCAAGTCTGCAGGTTGGGGATACCGTGCTGATTACAGGATATATTCTTTGTGGACGGGATGCTGTGCTGCCGAAGGTGGTTAGGCTGATTGAAGAAAGCAAGTCTCATACACTCGGGTATGATTTAAAAGGAAGTGTTATTTTTCATACAGCAGTGAGCCCGGCGGGAGTAGGTCCTACATCGAGTAATAAACTGGAAATCGAGAGCAGTATAGAGCCACTGTCAAAGGCTGGTGTGAAGCTGCATCTTGGAAAGGGCCAGATTCATAAAGAAACGATAAAGGCCTTGGATATAAACAATGCGGTGTATGCGGTAATCCCCCCAGTGACGGCGCTGTTAGGGGATAAGACGACAGAACAGACATTGATTGCTTTTCCGGAATTGGGGATGGAGGCCTTGTATCGGCTTAAGGTGAATGGGTATCCTGCTATTATTGCAGCAGCGCATGGGAGGAGTATCTATGAGTGAATTTAGTTATGAAAAGACAGTTTCTCTTGTCCGAAACATGCTGGTAGAGGCAGGGTCAACGTTTCGAGAGGATAAGAAAGAAGCTTATCGAAAAGCGATAGCTAATGAAACCAATGAGAAGGCAAAGTGGGTTCTTGAGACTATATTGGAGAATGCCAATGCAGCAGAAAAGAATCATAGCCCTCTTTGCGACGATACTGGAATCCCGCATATGGTACTTGAAGTAGGGCCAGATGCGGCAGTAAGTGGACGGATGCTGGATGCTATCAAGGAAGGTATAGCACAAGGACTACAAAAACTGCCAGGACGTCCTATGGCGATTATGGGAGATGACAGTCAGAGAATCGACCAATCTGGTGGTTTAAATCCAGAAAGTGCAGGTGTGGAGCCGGCTCCGATACTTATCAGGCGATGTAGAGATAATGTCGTAAGGCTTCATATACTGATGTTTGGTGGTGGTCCTGCGATCAGAGGAAAAACGTATCGTGTATTTCATAAGCACAGCACAGATGTGGTGCTGAATGAAATCGTAAAGTGGGCGATTGAGGGAGTCTCTCAATTGGGCTGTTCTCCATGTACTCTTGCAGTTGGCATTGGCAGAAGCCATTTTGAAGCAACATCCATGATGCTTCAGGCGCAGGTGGATGGAAAATTCGATGTTCAGTCGGAAATGGAGCAGGAGATTACCAGAAGGGTGAATGAGGCTGATATCGGTCCGCTTGGACTCCATGGAAAGACCAGTGTAATCGCTACATTTATGAAGGTTGGTCCTCAGAGAGCCAGTGGTGTAAGGATTATTTGCGTCCGTCCGGCTTGTTGTTTTGAACCAAGAATCGCCACCGTAGATTTGTAGATGATGCTGGCGGAAGGGCTGGATTCGAAGGGAATAGTAAAAGATAGATTACAAGTGAAGACTATAAATGATAGTAAGCAGAATTCAAAAGCAAGGGGGTTGACAATCAGTACAGAAAAGTGATATATTTATCCTATAAAGAGATAAATATATCACTAAAAGGAGGCTGCCATGAATAATAAATACTCCGCGGGTCAAAAACCCACATTTACCAGAAAAATCAGTCCGAAGATGGGGCTGTTAGGTTTTTTGGGGTTGTCGGGATTTCTGGGTTTTCTGCCCCAGTTTTTTCGTGAAGAGGGTATTTTGCCTGTACCATTTCCGCTGATATTTTTCTGCTTTTTTGGATTTTTCGGTTTTTACTATGAGGGGAAGATGTCCGGTACGATGATTGATGAGCGTTATTTAGCCAACGAGAACAGAGCCAGTGCTATGGCTAACAAAGTGGCCCTTACCCTGATTATTGCTGTGGCGCTTCTTTCTATGTCGGCATTTCGGATCAATAATCCATATGTGATGCTAAAACTTTTAATTGCTGTTATCGGTTTTGCATTTGGCTTATCGCTGTTTCTTCAACAGTACCTGCTGTACCGTTTTGAAAATGGAGAGTAGCCATGGGGGAATTTACATGCAATCTTAAGAAGTACAGACAACTGAAGGAGATGACCCAGGAACAACTGGCTGAAAAAGTCGGTGTAAGACGGGAAACTATCATGCGCCTGGAAGCGGGCAGATACAATCCATCGCTGAAGCTGGCGATTGATATATCTAGAGAAGTGGAAGCACCGATTGAGGTTCTGTTTATTTTCGATGAGGAATAGCCAATTAGACAGCTGTACTGTGAGGGTATGGCAGAATGACTAAAGATGTTTCGAAGCTGGGGAAGGGCGGACATATAGCATTATATCTTATAAATTTTCAGTCATAGAGGAGGTATCCCTAAAGGGTATGTCCTCTATTATAATGCCATATATTATAAATGCTGAACTTTCTATTTAAAAATAGTCCAATATAGCATATAATTGTAGCAGATAAAGAGGGTTTTCACCGTTAGGGGTACTGAGAACTTTACATAAGCAGCAGTGGGGATCGCTTCCCATTAGAGATGCGGTCTGTTGCAAGACTTAGTGAAGCCCTTAAATGGCTTTATATGAAGTAGGAGAAGATATGGTAAAACAACAGAAAAATATAAGTTTTATGCAGTTTATTATTACCTATAATATTATATTACTGATTCCAATGATGGTAATCAGCCTCAGTGTGTTCGGGCTTGTGAGAAAACAGCATTATGAAAAGTTGGTAAATGAAATATACATAACAATGGAGAAGCAGGTAGATTACTGGAAGCAACAGGTTTCAGTAATTACGACATATAATACAGATTTCCGTTACAGCAAAGTATATAGCAGATATGAAAGTGATTTCCCGGATTCTTATCTGGATATAATAAATGATTTAAAACAAAAAGAATCCCTGTTTCCTTTTGTTGAGCGTATCTATTTCTACAATGCGAATCTAAAAAAGGTATTTACTTCCGGCGGCACTATGGGCGAGACTCTGTTTTTCTCCAAGCAGTGCCGGCTTGATAAAAATTTGTTGGAGCAGACGAATGGGCAGGGGCTGGCTGCGGGAAGAGCAGAGCTTTACGGAGGAAGCAGCAGTGGAATTGTATTGCTCTATCAGCTGAGCGATCCGGCGGCACAGGATGGCGATAAGGGGAGATATTTGCTATATACAATCCGGGATGAAAAACTGAAGGAGCAGTTCTCACAGCTAAAGGAAGAGGGGATTACCGGAATCACTTATTTGGGAAAAACCATTTACAGTACATCGGGAACAGATTTAAATGAAATTGAAGAAAAATGGTACGAAGCTTATTATATGGATATGGACGCCGGCTTTAATGTTTGGAGCATCCTTTCAAAAAAAGAGGCATCTAAGGATGCGTGGATTTACTTCAAGAGTTACGGAATATGGCTATGCTGCTCCTTGTTGATAGGCATCATTCTTGCACTTTATTATTCCAGAAAGCGGTATACGATGTTTCAGGACCTGATGACACACAATGCTCTGCTGAAGGGAGAACGCAATGAGCTGCGTGCGGAAAGTTGTCTCTATGAACTGTTGAGTGTGAAGGTAGAGAAAGGCGATTTTTTGTGGGAAAAATGTCTTGAAAACGGTATTCTTTTAAATCGAAAATGGAAATATATTATAGTTTTTCAAAAGATAAAAGAGAATGAAGAACTGAATTTATGGCTTGAGGGGCTGAGCCGGCAGGAGGGATGTTCCAACGCATACGCAATTGGTATCTTTGAGAACATGTGCGTCTATCTGGTCTGTTCAGACGAAGAGAGGGAGGCCGCAGCCGGGGCGCTGACGGAGTTTGAGAATCGCGGAGCAGAGTTTAAGGCAGGCGAGATTACGGAGAATACCGGGATGATTAAGGCTTCTTATGAAGAGATCATGAGAGAGATCAGGCGGGAACAGTATCAAAACGGCAGTTATCCGAAAATGGAACTGGAGGCATTAAAAGAGGCGGCAGCTCTCGGCGATGATGCCCGCAAGGGAGTTCTTTTAAAAGAACTGGAGATAGCGGTGTCTGAAGCCGACGAAGCAGTGGCAGTATTGGTTGGCAGTGAAGTGGCCCGTCTGTTGAATCTGGATACTGAGATTCTGTATGATTCTAATCAAAAGGGTTACCGGAATGCAGTGCGGGAGCTTCTGGAGTCCGCGCTAATGAAAAGAGAGATGGTTCCCCAGAAGGGCGAGGCAGCGGATTCCGGGTATCGAAAGAAGAATATTGCCGACGTGTTGACTTATATGCATGAACATTATCTGGATGAGAATTTTACGGTAAAATATATGGCAGCATGTTTTGGTACATCTATATCAAATTTGAGCCATTTTTTTAAGAAAAATATGGACACTAGTATTTCACAGTATGTAGACCAGTTAAAATTGGAAAAAGCCAGGGAACTCTTATCGGAAAGTGATAAAAAAATCAGTGAGATAGCCGAGATACTCCGTTATGGCAACAGTACCGTCTTTATCAATATGTTTAAAAAGTATGAGGGAATGACGCCAAAGGAGTACCGGGAGAAAAAGCGTCAGGGATAAGTAAAAAAATTAGGCAGAGCCGGTGTAATAGTTTTAACATCAGAGAGACATTAAGATTTCCGATTGAAATCCTTATGTCTCTCGTTTTGTTGAATTTCAAATTCAGATGGTTGAAATAAAAAAACGACCACTGTTTGTTGAAAAAGAGTATAAAACAGCTGATTTAGCAGAAAAAATGAAGAAAAATAATAATTATTTCAACAATAAGAGATAGACAAACAGAGATTGGCGGGAGTATGCTGAAATTAACAGGAAATAGCGATGACCGGTGGGCGCCAACCGGCCGGATGTGTAGCTTTAGGTGAAGCAAAAATATAAATGTTCAGGAGGATGACAGAGTGGATAAAAAATATAGAAGATTGGGAGCGTTGCTGTTGGGGACGGTGATTGCAGCTGGAAGTATAGTAGGGGGCTGCGGTAAATCGGATAAGGGAACTGAGGCGAATCAGGAAGAAACGATAAAGACAGCAGATAATTTTAATGCCGAGGGACTTCCCATCTTAAATGAGAAGGAAACATTTAAGATTGCGGTTCAGCAGATGAGTACTATCCGCACAGCTGCAGAAAAACAGTGTGTCATCGATACCGAAGAGGTAACGAATGTGCATATTGAGTGGATTGAGATTCCGAGTTCCGGTTGGAAAGAGAAAATCAATATTATGTTCAGTACCGACAGCCTGCCGGATGCTATTATTGGTCCGGTGGAAATGGCAAAATATTATGAGCAGGTGGTTGCTCTTGATGATTATCTGGAAGCCTACGCACCGGCAGTTACAGCATTTTTTGATGCAAGAGACGATTATCCAGGGGCGCTCATTGCCCCGGACGGCAAAATCCATGCACTTCCCACTGGTGATGAATCCCTGGAAAACCAGATAGGTGCCCAGTTATGGATCAATATGGACTGGCTTTCGGCTGTAGGAAAAGAGGTTCCGGAGACACCGGAGGAATTAAAGGAGGTTTTAATTGCTTTCCGCGATCTGGACCCGAATGGAAATGGAGAGAAGGATGAAATTCCGTTTACCTTCAGGCAAGCGTGGGGTGGTGTAGACTCCATTGGAAATGTATTTGGATCATGGGGGGGTACCTGAAAATGCTACTCATGTGTTTACCAGGGACAATAAAGTTACATTCAGTGCCCGGGAGAGAGGGTATTACGATGCACTTTCGTATTTTCATGACTTATACCAGGAAGGACTGATTGATAAAGAGGTATTTACTATAAGTGAAGAACAGTATGCTGCCAGAGGTGCAGCCGGAGATGTAATCGGTTTAATGGCTAATTACAGTGGAACTGACAGCAGCGTTGATAATGGCAGTGTTGGACATGACCGTTATCGCCCTCTTCCTGTATTAAAAGGACCAGACGGGACGCAGATGATCAATCTAAATAATGTGTCAAAATCCGGTGGATTTGTTATCACTAAGTCCTGTAAGAAACCTGAGGTCCTGGTAAGATGGTATGACTATGTCAATTCTTCTCTGGAACAGGCTATGGTATGGGGACGTGGGGAAGAAGGGGTAAGATGGGAAATCCTCAATGAAAATGGGAAGGAGATTCCCAAATTCCTTACCTTGACTGATGAGGTGCTTCAAAGCAGCGGTGGATACAAGACAGCTCCGGAATACAGGAAAGCAGTATCCTTCGGCGGCATGACCCCTTCTCTGTGGAGGAGGGAGTATGATGAGGCACTGCAGTTTGATGATAAAACTCCTAAGCCAAACTGGAAGCGTGAATCGGTTATTGAACAGGTGCAGTATGGGGTTATAGACCTTCCGCGGGGAATGGCTACACAGGAAAATGAAGAGAGAAGAACCATTCTTATTGCTGATATTGATAATTACTTAAAAAAGTTTATTGCAGATTCTGTCATCAATGGAATTGATGAAGAGAAATGGGAGGTTCATTTAAAGACACTTGAGAGCTTAAAGGTGGATGAGTATACTGCGCTTTGTCAGGAATACGTTGACGAGTATGCAAAGCGATAATACGGAGGGATACTCATGAAAACATTCATTCATAATAAAAAGGAGGGCGCTGCCGCAGCAAAACTGCGGCGGTGCGGCAGCCTCCGTATGTTAAAAAAAAGCTGGGTATGCTATCTGTTTATACTCCCTATGGTTGTTTATATTGTATTATTCAATTACATTCCTATGTATGGGATTCAGCTTGCGTTTAAAGACTATAAACCGCTTGATGGTATTTGGGGAAGCGCTTGGGTTGGTATGAAACATTTTAAGACATTTTTTGAATCCTATCAATTTAGTTCACTTCTAAAAAATACGCTGGCACTTAGTGTTTATTCTTTAGTCGCAGGATTTCCGCTTCCTATCGTGTTCGCACTGCTGCTAAATTATATTACGCATAACAAGATGAAGAAATCAGTTCAGATGATTACTTATGCGCCGCATTTTATATCTACTGTGGTTTTCTGCGGTATGCTTCTGATTTTCCTTTCGAGCGATGGGATTATCAATCAGTTATTGAAACTGATAGGTATTGAACCGGTTGGATTTTTATCAAATCCCAAAAACTTCCGTCACATATATGTATGGTCGGACGTTATAAAAAATATCGGTTGGGGTTCCATTATTTACATATCGGTTCTCTCTTCAGTAGGGCAGGAGCTTCATGAGGCAGCAAGAGTGGATGGGGCAAGCAAGTTCCAGAGGCTTCGTTATATTGATTTTCCTTCCATAGTCCCCACTATGATTATAATGCTGATTATGCGTGCCGGAGAGATCATGGAGGTGGGATTCGAGAAAGCATTTCTGCTTCAAAATAGCATAAATCTGGATTATTCAGAGATTATATCGACCTACGTTTATAAGATTGGTATCCAGGGAGGCCAGTTCAGCTATTCGGCCGCAATCGGCCTCTTTAATAATGTAATAAATCTGATTCTGCTACTGGCGGTAAACCGTATTGCCAGAAAAATGTCAGATGTGAGTTTATGGTAGGAGGCTGGAGATGAAATTATTAAACAAAATAAGGAGCAATCCGGCAGACTCTATTTTTACAATATTCGTATATACGTTTATGATAATGATTACGCTTGTTGTATTATATCCGCTGTTTTTTGTAGTGATTGCCTCGATTAGTGACCCTAATCTGGTTGCCAACGGCAAGGTGTTGTTCTGGCCAAAGGGGATTACGCTGGAGGGGTATAAGTATGTGCTGTCAGATAAAAGAATTTATACGGGATATTATAACACCATCCGGTATACATTTTTCGGTACACTTATCGCTTTGTTTATTACGATTCCTGCAGGGTATGCATTATCGCGGAGAGACATGGCGGGAAGAGGACTGATTATGAAGATGCTGATCATTACCAAATATTTTTCCGGGGGTCTGGTTCCTACGTATCTGGTGGTCAAAGGGCTGCATCTTGTCGATACCCCATATGTGCTGATGATTTTAGGGTCATTTTCTGTATTTAACCTGATTTTATGCCGGACCTTTTTTATGAATACGCTTCCTCTTGAGCTTCAGGAAGCCGCGGAAATTGATGGCTGTGGAATTTTTCGGTATTTTCTATCGATTGTGCTGCCGTTGTCTAAATCGATTGTGGCTATTATGACGCTGTACTATGCGGTAGGGCACTGGAATTCTTTCTTCAACGGCTTAATTTATGTAACTGATAATAAATTGTACCCCCTTCAGCTCATATTGCGGGATATCCTTATTACGGGGCAGATGGTAGATCCCTCCACTATGGATCCGGAATCTTTTGAATTGATGAAACAGATTGCGCGGACCATTAAATACAGTGTAATCATCATATCGTCGGTGCCGGTACTTGCCTTATATCCGTTTGTACAGAAGCATTTTGTGAAGGGGGTTATGATTGGATCGGTAAAAGGATAGATGTATCCGGTGAATGGAAAGGAGACCTATGAAGAATGTTTTGATTATTTATGCGGATCAGCTGCGTCGAGATGTGCTCAGCTGCTATGGCGGGAGAGAAATCCTGACACCAAATATTGATTTAATTGCAAAAGAAGGGGTTTTGTTGGAGGAATGTTATACATCCAGCGCTGTGTGTACGCCCTCCAGAGGCTGTCTCATGACGGGACGATATCCGCACCATAACGGGGCAATCCGTAACGGTGTTCCGGTAGGTATGGCGGAACATGGCTTTGCGGAGGCATTTGTCAGATCAGGCTATGAAACCTGTTATACCGGAAAATGGCATCTAGCAGGCCATAGGGAGTTGGGGGAAGCGCTGGGGGAATATAATCCGCTTGGCTTCGAAAAGTGGAAGTATAAAATTGAGATCGGGCACTGCAAATCGATTAGGGAAGAGAATGGAACCGTGATACCGGGGGAAGAGGTTGGCGATAGTCAGTCGTATACCACGGACTGGCTGGCAGATGAGGCCATAAAATGTCTGGAAGAGCGTGATGCGAATAAACCGTTTCTCCATATGGTGAGTATACCGGACCCTCATCAGCCTTACAGTGTGAGATCCCCCTATAACAAGATGTTTGATCCGCTTAACGTAGAGATTCCGGTAACATTTTACGAGAAAGACCTCCCGGACTGGGCGGAGTTTGATGAGTGGGGAAGAAATCATTATTTTCCAAGAGGGCTGTTTGAACGGGAAGGCCATCTGCGGAGGATGAAAGCCCTCTATTTGGGAATGGTGAAGTGCGTTGATGATAATGTGGGGAAAATCCTCCATTATTTGAAAGAGAATGAGTTATGGGCCAATACTATAATCGTATTTACCACGGATCACGGAGAGTATATGGGAGAACATGGGCTGATGGAGAAGAATAATTTGTATGAAAGCGTATACCATCTGCCTATGGTGATTTCCATGCCAGGAGAAGGCTGCCGCGGATCGGTGAATCATACATATTTTAATGCTGTGGATTTCGGGGTGACACTGGCCGGTCTGGCAGGAATTCCATATACTTTTGAGACAGATGGCTGTGATTGGTCTTCCTGCCTTCTAAATGGCAAAGAGGGAGGCGTCAGGGAAACGTATATTCATCCCAGTGATGTACCCCGTACCGGTATTATTACAGCGAATTATGAACTGGCTTATGTGGGGGAGGGCTGGAACGGAGGAAATTTTAAGGGCCACATACTGTTTGACCGGAAGGAAGATCCAATGCAGCAGGATAACCTGTATGGAAATCCGAATTATGATGATGTGGTAAAAGAACTGCTGGAAAAGATCAGAAAACACCATCAGAAGTATGGGACACCGCAGGAGGCGCTTCCGTTAGAGGTATTGTAGCTGGGAATTAGATTCGAGTGCGAAGTTTTCCACGTAAGTCAAGAACAGGCGGGATGCCGCCTGGCCTTGACTTATTAATCTTCTCTAACAGGAGAGTCGTTCCTCGTACATGAGGCCTGGCTCCCGGAAACCTGATTTGTCTACTTAACATCTATTAGTGACTGTTTGTATCCTGGGATTTTCAACGATTATATAGACCGTTCTAATTCTAAACTTTCCTGCATACAGCCCGGATTTCTGATTTTAATTGACGATCAACCGGACTTTTTCTGCTCCTTCCAGTCCCCCGAATAAAAATAATTAATTTCCGCTCCAAGAAACAGTATACAGATACACACATACAGCCACAGCATCAGCAACACAATAGCCGTAAGGCTCCCGTACATAACAGAGAAATTGCTGAAATTGTTAAAATAAATGGAAAAGGCAAATGAAAATGCGATCCAACCCAGTGTGGAGAAAATGGCGCCGGGCAGCTGCTTTTTAAAATGCTGCTTCTTTTCCGGCACATACGTATAGAGGAAAGTGAAGCAGATCGTCAGGATCAGAAGGAGCACGGTTCGAAAGCTGATAACGTAATGGGTGATCTCTGCAATGACCGGAAAATGGCCCTCAACAAAACCCTGAATCGAACTTCCAAGAACCAGAAGTACCAGTGTCAGTATACAGATAAGCATAAACACAATCGTATAACCGGCGCAGATCATCCTTGTCACCACGTAATTTCGCTTCTTCTGTTTCCCGAATACACGGTTCAGTCCGCGCTCGATGCTCAGCATGCCGCGGGAGGCCGACCAGATGGCGGCGATTGCCGTTACGGATAAAACGGTAGCGGGAGAGTTGGTATAGATATTTTCGACGACGCTGAAGACCAGGCTCTTTAGGTTGGCCGGTACCAGACTTGTAATTACCTGCAGCAGGTTGGACTTTGTTATCGTTGGTATCAACTGGATCATAGCCATCAGCAGCATGATGAACGGAAATGCCGCGATGATGGTAAAAAAAGACGCCTGAGCCGCGTAAACAGTCATTTCATCCTTGCTGAATTTGTCGTAGATCTGTTTGCCTCGCAGTATTAATCCAATCATGATATCCCCTTTTTGTTAATGATATAACTAAAATATTACCATGACCGCAAAAAAATATCAAGCGAGACACCGGAATTTCAAATCAGGTTATCGGCAAAAGCATTTTAACAGTCCGGATTATTTTGAAAAACAAACTATTTTTCGAAAATAAGTTGCCCTACCGTACTGCATTTGATAGAATGGTACTAATGGAATCAATCAGAAAGGGAGCGCGTATGGAATATATACCGGCGAAAACCATCGTGACGAAGACGAAGAGCTCCGAATGGTTCGGCATCGATTATAATATGAATATTTATAAAGGCTGCTGCCATGGCTGTATCTACTGCGACAGCCGGTCTTCCTGCTATCGGATCGAACGGTTTGACACGGTGCGGGCCAAGGAAGACGCCCTTCGGATTGTCCGGGATGATCTGCGGCGGAAGGTGAAGACCGGAGTGGTAGGCACCGGAGCCATGAGTGATCCCTATAATCCATTTGAAAAGGAGCTGGAGCTGACCAGACATGCGCTGGAGCTGGTGGACGCCTTCGGCTTCGGAGCAGGGATTGCCACGAAAAGCACTCTTTTAAAAAGGGATGCGGATATTTTAGAGAGCATAAAAGAGCATTCGCCTGTAATCTTAAAAGTGACGGTGACGACTGCGGATGATGAGCTGGCGGGGAAGATCGAACCCGGCGTGCCGTCCTCGACCGAGCGGTTTGAACTGATCGATTACTTAAGCTCCAGAGGGCTGTTTACCGGTATTCTGCTGATGCCGGTCCTTCCATTTCTGGAAGACAGTCCGGAAAATATTACGGCTGTCGTGAGAATGGCCCATGAGGCGGGAGCTTCTTTTATTTATGCGGCTTTTGGTGTGACGCTCCGTGATAATCAGAGGGAGTGGTACTATGATAAGCTGGGGCAGCTGTTTCCGGAGCGGGATCTGGCAGCGGAATACAGAAAACGGTACGGAGAACGCTACGAATGCCGGAGTCCGGCGGCAAGGCGGCTCTGGGCCATATTCGCGGCAGAGTGTGAGAAATACGGGATTCTGTACCGCATGAAGGACATTATTCACGGGTATAAGAAGAATTACGAAAACAGCCAGATGAGTCTGTTTGATTTTCTGCAGTGAAAACAGAGAAAGTGAGAGGAAACCTTACATGGGACAGGAGAAAAAAGAAAAGCTTACAAAAATGGAGATAGACTGGATTCTGTACGATGTAGGAAATTCCGCATTCGTGCTGCTTGCGACGACGATTTTGCCCATTTACTTTAATTATCTGGCGGGACTGGAGGGCGTCTCCGAGGTGGATTATCTGGCCTATTGGGGATATGCAGCCTCGATTGCTACGCTGCTGGTGGCCTTTATCGGACCGGTCTGCGGCGCCATTGCCGATACGAAGGGGTATAAGAAACCGATATTTATGATCTGTATGATGGTGGGCGTTCTGGGATGTGCCGCACTTGCCATACCAAAATCCTGGATTGTATTTTTGGTGGTATTTGTGATTGCAAAGGTGGGCTACTCTGCGAGTCTGGTGTTCTACGATTCCATGCTTCCGGATATCACGACGCCGGAACGTCTGGACGCGGTGTCCTCTCATGGGTTTGCATGGGGGTATATCGGAAGCTGTGTTCCGTTTGTGTTCAGCCTTGTGTTTGTTCTGTTCTATGAAAAGATCGGCATCACTATGGTGACTGCCATGGTGATTGCGCTCATCATCAACGCCCTGTGGTGGTTCCTGGTGACGGTGCCCCTGCTCCGCCACTACAAACAGGTTCACTATACGGGCAACGCGGAGTCGGGACGCGGAGTGGTGAAGGAGAGCCTGCGCCGCCTGGGGCATACGCTTCTTGATTTGAAGAATCATAAAAAGATCTTTGTTTTCATGATTGCATACTTCTTCTATATTGACGGGGTCTATACCATTATCGAGATGGCTACGGCTTATGGAAGCTCTTTGGGGCTCAATTCCCAGGGACTTTTGCTGGCGCTTCTTTTAACTCAGATCGTAGCGTTCCCATTTGCGCTGTTGTTCGGCAAAGCGGCGAAGAAGTACAGGACGGAAAAACTCATCCGCCTGTGTATTCTTGCATACCTTTGTATTGCGCTTTATGCGATTCAGCTGGATAAGCAGTATGAGTTCTGGGTGCTGGCTGTTTGCGTCGGCATGTTCCAGGGGGCGATCCAGGCGCTGTCACGGTCGTATTTTGCCAGAATCATTCCGCCTGAGAAATCGGGAGAATTTTTCGGTATTTTTGATATCTGCGGAAAGGGCGCTTCTTTCATGGGAACGGCTCTGATGGGATTATTCGCTCAGATTACGGGAAAGAGCAACGGCGGTGTTGCGATTCTGGCCGTGATGTTTCTCATCGGATTCTTCGTGTTTGGGAAGGCTGTGAAGCTTAACGGCAGTGGTGGGCATATATCCCCACTGACATGAGGTCAAGCTTATCTGGAAACCAGATAAAAGACAGCAACGCTGTCTGTCATTATGAGCGATATATGGGCTCATAATGTGGATTGAAATAAACACACTCTAGAGTGCGCTTCAAAATAAGTTACAAATTCTTTGGCTATGTTTGAAACATAGCCATTTTTTTTATATATGGCGGTCATGCGGGTGACGGTTTCCGGAGAATCGATAATCCGGACTGTCAGGCCTTCGGCCGGCCTCATGCTGCTGATGGATTCCGGCACCAGGGCTACGCCTAAGCCGGCGCCAGCCCATTGGAGACACGTCCTGGCGTCGTCATTGCGGCAGAAGATATTAGGTGCTGCGCCGATATTCTGGAACGCCATGGATATGATAGCGTCAAAGCGCCGATAATAGATGAGAGGCTTTCCGGCCAGGTCTGTAAGACGGATTGTGCCGCCTGGGATCGCGTCAAACCAGGAGGAAACTCCGACTGCCGTAAGCGGTTCTTCTGATCCGAAGACACAGTGAAAACCGTCAGTATTAAACGGTGTTCGAACCACAGCACATTCGATGATGCCGTTTTTCAGCTTTTCCAGAAGCTCGTAAGTGTTCCCCTCGGAGATTTCAAAACGAACATTGGGATGAAGCCGGCAGAAGCCCGGCAGGATGCTGTCCGCCAGAAAGCTGCCGGAGGAGGAGATCGTTCCCAGCTTTAAGATTCCCTTCGATGAGGATGGGAAATTCTGGAGCTCATCAGCGGCCGTATCCATCATGGACAGGATATCCTTAGCCCGGGAATAGAGATAGGAACCGGCCTCGGTAAGCTCGGCCTTCCTTGCCCCGCGGGTCAGAAGACGGACGCCTAAGTCTTCCTCCAGCATCATGATCTGCTTGCTGAGCGGCGGCTGAGACAGCCCCAGCTTTTTTGCTGCCGCCGTAAAACTGCCCGTTTCCGCAATCACTGTAAAATAATAGAGCTGCCTTGAATTCATCTGTCCCATGGAATACACCTCTTTAATAGGAGCACTCTCGTAAACTCTCCTGCACCCAGCTTTGCGGCTGATTTTCCGCCAGCTGCACCCAAATTTAATCAACGTACGCGCCGCGTACGCCTCATAAATTCGTGCACACCTGACAAAAAATCATCTCACAAAGCCGGGTACAAAGAGTTTACGAGAGTACTCATTATTTTTCTGCAATAGATACTTGTAATATTATACCAGAATGCTATAATATTACAATGAATTATTCTAAAAACATATGAATCCGGAGGAAGGATAAATGAAAAAACTCCTGAAATACTTAAGGGAATACCGGCTGGAAAGCTTCTTAGGGCCGTTATTTAAGCTTCTGGAGGCCAGTTTTGAGCTGATGGTGCCTCTTGTGATGGCGAAAGTAATCGATGTCGGAATTAAGACACAGGACCTCCCCTATATCTTAAAAATGGGCGGAATTCTGGTGCTTCTTGGTGTTGTGGGGCTGGTCTGTTCCATCACGGCCCAGTATTTTGCTGCAAAGGCGGCCGCGGGATTCGGTACGGCACTGCGAAATGACCTGTTCTCCCACATCGGCAGCCTCTCCTATGCGGAGCTCGATAAGGCGGGGACGGCCACGTTAATCACCCGCATGACGAGTGACGCAAACCAGGTACAGTCAGGAGTTAATTTGTTTTTACGCCTCTTTTTGAGGTCTCCTTTCATCGTGTTCGGGGCCATGGCCATGGCCTTTACCATCGATGTGAAGGCGGCTCTGATTTTTGTCGTTGTCATACCGGTGCTGTCCGTGGTTGTATTTGGCATCATGTTAATCAGCATGCCTCTCTATAAAAAGGTACAGCGGCAGCTGGACCGCGTGCTTCTGACCGCCAGGGAAAATCTAAGCGGCGTCCGGGTGATCCGGGCATTTAACCGGCAGGAGGATGAAGGCCGCCGGTTTGATGAGGAAAACGGAAAGCTGGTGAAAATCCAGGTGTTTGTCGGGAAGATTTCCTCCCTTTTAAATCCGCTTACCTATGTGATTATCAACCTGGGCATTATTGTGCTGATACAGACCGGAGCGAAGGAAGTGAACCGCGGGATTATCACTCAGGGCGAGGTGGTGGCTCTGGTGAACTACATGTCCCAGATTCTGGTGGAGCTGGTGAAGCTGGCCAATCTCATTATCACCATTTCCAAAGCGCTGGCCTGCGCGAACCGGATCAGCGCCGTGTTCGAGCAGAAGCCGGGAATCACGGAGAAGAACCATACGTGTCTGGAAGCCGGCGAGGGCGCTCCGGCGGTAGAATTTAAAGATATGACATTTACCTATGACGGAGCGAGGGAACCGGCCTTAAGCAACCTCTCATTTTCCGTGACGAAAGGGCAGACCGTGGGGATCATCGGCGGTACGGGATCGGGTAAATCGACGCTTGTCAATCTGATTCCCCGTTTCTACGATGCGACGGAGGGCGGGGTATTGGTGGACGGCCACGATGTCAGGGAGTATCCGCTGGATCAGCTGCGCGGCAAGGCGGGGGTCGTTCCGCAGAAGGCGGTGTTATTCCACGGGACACTGCGGGAGAACATGCAGTGGGGAAAGAAAAACGCCACAGACGATGAGATCTATGAAGCGCTTAAGACGGCTCAGGCCCTTGAATTCGTGGAAGAAAAGGCCGAGGGACTGGAGCTCTACATCCAGGCCGGCGGCAAGAACCTATCCGGCGGGCAGAGACAGCGCCTCACGATTGCCAGAGCGCTGGTCAGGAAACCGGAGATCCTGATCATGGATGACAGCGCGTCGGCCCTGGATTTTGCTACGGACGCCAGACTTCGGAAGGCCATTAAGGAGAGAACACAGGATATGACTGTATTCATCGTATCCCAGCGTGCAACCACGATCCGGAACGCGGATCAGATTGTCGTCCTGGATGACGGCGCCATGGTGGGATGCGGAACCCATAAGGAGCTGTTTGAAAACTGTGAGATTTACCGGGAAATCTGTCTGTCCCAGCTTTCGAAGGAGGAGGTGCAGTAGGATGAATATGAAAAAGCATAAAACGACCATACGGCGGATTCTCTCCAGCATCGGCCGGTATAAATGGGGCGTCCTGGCTTCACTGGCCTGTGCATTGATCACGGTGGTCCTGACTCTCTATGTGCCGATTTTGACCGGTAAAGCCATTGACTGCATTCTTGCACCGGGAAATGTGGATTTTGCCGTTATGGGCGGAATTCTCATGAAGATTGGCGTCATTATCCTGGTTACCGCGGTGTCCCAGTGGCTTATGAGCCATATCAACAATATCATCACATACCGTGTGGTAAAGGATATCCGGGTCCGGGCGTTTGCAAAGGTGGAAAGCCTGCCGCTCAAATACATCGATTCCCATTCCCACGGCGATATCATCAGCCGCCTGATTGCCGACATCGACCAGTTTTCCGATGGACTTTTGATGGGATTTACGCAGCTGTTTACAGGTATCCTTACGATTTTAGGAACCCTTATTTTCATGTTTACAATCAATCCGGCCATAGCGGTTGTCGTAATTTTGGTTACCCCGGTCTCTCTGTTTGTGGCAAGCTTTATTGCAAAGAGGACTTACACCATGTTCCGGAAACAATCGCAGACGAGGGGCGAACTCACCTCCCTTGTGGAAGAAATGCTTGGCAGCCAGAAGGTGGTTTTAGCATTTGGCTATGAGTCGGAGGCTCAGTCCCAGTTCGAGGAAATTAACGAGCGCCTGCGGGTGTGGGGACTTAAGGCTACATTTTTTTCTTCCATTACCAATCCGGCTACCCGGTTCGTCAACAGCCTGGTGTACGCCAGCGTGGGAATTGCAGGGGCGTTTGCGGCTATTTCCGGTTATTTGTCGGTGGGGCAGCTCTCCAGCTTTTTAAGCTATGCAAACCAGTATACGAAGCCATTTAATGAGATTTCCGGCGTGGTGACGGAGCTTCAGAACGCATTGGCCTCGGCGGCCCGCGTCTTTGAACTGATCGATGAGGAGCCACAGATTCCGGATGCGCCGGATGCAGCCGTCCTGTCGGAGGTAAAAGGGGAAGTGTCTCTGAGCGATGTGAATTTCTCCTATGATCCGGAAATACCGCTGATCGAGAATATGAATCTGGAAGTAAAACCGGGGCAGCGTGTCGCCATCGTGGGGCCGACGGGATGCGGAAAGAGTACGGTCATCAACCTGCTCATGCGTTTCTACGATGTGGATTCCGGTTCGATTCAAGTGGATGGAACCGATGTGCGGGAGATTACGAGAAAGAGCTTAAGAACGAGCTACGGCATGGTCCTCCAGGAAACATGGTTGAAATCCGGCACAATTCGTGATAATATCGCATATGGAAGGCCGGAAGCGACGGATGAGGAAGTGGTCAAAGCGGCGAAGGAGGCTCATGCCCACAGCTTTATCAAACGAATGAAGGATGGGTACGATACGGTTATCTCTGAGGACGGAAGCAATTTGTCCCAGGGACAGAAGCAGCTCCTGTGCATAGCGCGCGTGATGCTGTGTCTGCCGCCCATGCTGATTCTTGACGAGGCCACGTCTTCCATTGATACGAGAACTGAGATACGGATTCAGAAGGCATTTTCCAAGATGATGGAAGGCAGGACCAGCTTTATCGTGGCCCACCGTCTTTCTACCATAAGGGAGGCAGATGTAATTCTGGTCATGCGGGACGGCCATATCATTGAGCAGGGGACTCATGAGAGTCTGCTTGAGAAGAACGGTTTCTATGCGGAACTGTACAACAGCCAGTTTGCCGTATGATCGGATCAGACAGGACAGAGGTGATTGGACAAATGAAAAAAACAGGACACTACGCGGCTTTTATAGGGTTTTTCATGGCGGCCGCGCTAACGGCGACCGCCTGCGGTGCTTCAGCGAAAGCACCGGATGTGAGCAGCGTCGGCGGCGGATCAGAGACGGCTGCTGACAGCGCCGTCGGTGGAACAGAGGCTGCTGCGTCAGATGCGGATCATGCAGGAAAGAACGGTGCGGGAGCGGATACGACAGAAGCGTCGGGCGGTGCCGCGGGATTTCAAAAGATCGACACGGCGGATAAGGGGAACTCCGGGGATACAGCTGCCGCGGGCAGCGGGGCCGGGCAGGCACAGCCCATAACAGGTGCGGCGCCGGCAGACGGAGAGGTGCTTTCCGGCATACCGATCGATACAGAGAAGTCGGAAGCGGTTTCCATATACTATGGCTCTGTGTGTTATTCGTTCTTCAGCGAGGAAAAAGACAGGATTAAAGCGGTGGCCGACTTATTTACAGGCTTCTCCTTAGAGGAGGTCCCGAACGGCCAGCTGGACGAGGCAACTACGTACCAGATATATTTTTCGGCGGATACAGAACAGATTGCAGCCATAAACGTGGATAAGAGTGGGATGTTCTATATTCCGGAGGAGAAGAAGTTCTATAAGGTGAAGGCGGGAACCTTCCGCTTTGATACGCTGGATGAGATTTATAAGGACAGTATGTATGCGGATGGGTTTGATGAGAATCAGTGTTTGATTCAATAGAAAGAGCGGATCAGCCATAAAAAAAGTACAGAGAACATCGTCGGTTACATAAGTGAAGATGTTCTCTGTACTTTTCTTTTTAGATCATATTTGCAAATTCTTCGATGGTGTTTCGCTTTTATAGCAAGCCTGAGCCAACGCTTTAAATCTGTCAAACAACATACTATTGGTCTTAACTTTTCTGTCGTTATAAAGCTGACTTACGTACATTAACCTCTGCACAGACCAGACCGGCTATATGCTCCGCTGTTTCATTTGTCAGCAGGAAAAACATTCCGTCATTACGGCATTTTTTATGTGTATCGCCATTCAAGGCATAGATAAAACCTTTAACACAGGTATCACTACAAGCATTAGGGTCAATCAATCTCTTGCAGTCACGGGAAGTAGTCATTTTCTTTTGCATATCAGCAGGCAGAGAAGCGATTGTATCCTCATACTTACCAGCATTGTCACCGTAAATCCGTGCCAAAATACCAGACTTGCGAAACACCCAGTTCATCACTGTTTTCTTCTCTAGTTGATATGAAGCAGTATAACCGCTTTTTGCTTCCTTAATTACAAGAGCACATCCCTGTTCAATAAGTTTGGTATTAAGTTTCTCGACAAACGCTTGGTGTTCTGGCGCAACTGCCGATAGAAATTCTTTAAATGAACCCTTTTCTTTTGCCATTATCTTTTTCCTCCACAATTTTCGATTTGTCGTTCTGCGCCTTATCCGCCTAAAGCGTACAACATATAACCCGGTTTTTTTATTCTAATATATGCGCGTGAAAATGTCAAACGGCTCATTTCGTTTCATTACTTCAAACTACGGTTTATAACCCTGTTGGTTCACTTGGGCACCATTCGGGCACCAATTTACCCGTTTCAGGATTGTATCATATACAACGTTAATGCTGATTTTATGGGCTTTCCCGGCTGAAAATAATATTTTATATACCCTAAATATTTACTATTTTTTATATGGCTTAAGTATAGTGGACATTGTTAAAATATGCAGCTTCAAAAGACAACAGAGATGATGACCACTGCAGCAGGGATGGAGCAAGGAGCAGCAACCGTCTGTAAACAGAAAATTAAAAAATCATATTGACAAGTGGAGTGGAGCTGGTTATAATAAACATAGAAATCGTTTTCTGTAGGAGCGTGCGATGTGAAAAATGTTACGATAAAAGAAGTGGCAGCCCACGCGGGTATGTCCATAACCACCGTGTCGCGGGCACTCAATAATAATTATCCGGTGAGTGCGGAAGCCAGGGAGAAGATTGAGAGAGCGGTAGCTGAACTGGGATACAGGCCGAACCTGGTGGCCAGAAGTTTGAAAAGCAATAATACCGGTATCATAGGTCTGGTGGTGGCGGATATTTCGAACCGTTTCTTCATGAAGGCAGCGAGAAAGCTGGAAGATGTCGTTTCCGCTCAGGGTTATCAGATTATTTATGCGAGCAGCGACGGAAACGTGGAGAAGGAACATCAGATTCTCTCTATGTTTGAGGAGCGCTGTGTGGATGCGCTGGTGATCGCTTCTTCCGACAGCAGTTCCTCTCATTTAAACAATATTGCCGGGAATGGAACGCCGGTTATTGCAATCGACCGTAAGGTTCCGGGGCTTCAGGCAGATATTGTGGTGGAGGACAACCGGGATTCTTCTTACCAGCTGGTGGAGGCGCTGATACAGAAAGGTCACACGGAGATTGCAGTCAACAATGTATTGATGAATATCAGTTCTGGTAAGGAACGACTGGAAGGCGTCCGCATGGCGATGCAGGCCTATGGACTGCCTCTGAGAGAGGAATGGGTCAGCAGAGGCGGCTTTACCAGTGACGACGCCAGGCAGTGGGTGAAGCAGATCTTTGCCGGAAATGGGTTAAAGCCAACAGCAGTATTTTGTGCTAATAATGTGATGACAGAAGGTACTCTGCTGGCATTGGAGGAACTGAATCTCCGGATTCCAGAAGACGTATCGGTGGTCTCGTTTGGCGAATTGCCGATGCACCAGTTGATTCAGCCTCAGATTGAATCTGTGGTTCAGGATCCATTCCGGATCGGGCAGCTGGCAGGAGAGCTGGTCTTAATGAGGCTGAAGGGGGAGAAGGAGGATTTCTGCCATTATGAACTGCCTCTGAAGTTAAAACATGGTAATTCAATTCGGAGCCTTAGCTGAGAAATATTTTCAGATAGAGGTGCGCCGGAACAGGGAAGGAAAGAACGGAGCAGAAGAGATTCAGTGGACTCCGGTTTTCCTTCCCATAGGAACCCATTATTTTTTTAAATTAATAGAAAACGTTTTCTATAAAAGGAGGCAAATAATGATTGTTCAATTGGATCAGCTGTACGTAGATGCCATGAAACGCCGTTACATTGTGGGAGCGTTTAATGTATTTAACTATGACAGTCTGTGTGCGGTGCTGGAAGCGGCGGAGGAAGAGCAGTCGCCTGTCATACTTCAGGTGTCCATGGGGGCACGGAAATACGTTCCGGATTTCAGGCAGTTTATAGAGGTGATGAAGATTGCCGCTTTAAGTGTATCGGTTCCTGTAGGAATCAATCACGATCACTGTCCGACGGCAGAAGCAGCTATGCAGGCGGTTGATGCAGGTGTGGGAGGGGTCATGTTTGATGGATCCCATCTTACCTTTGAAGAGAATGTACGGTTTACAAGGGAAGTCGTGGAATATGCCCATGCAAGGGGTGTCTGTGTGGAAGCGGAGCTGGGACGTCTGCCTGGATTCGAGGACGAAATCTTTGCAGATCATGTGGAATTTACAAATCCGGACGCTGCGAAGCGATTCGTTGCTCTGACCGGCTGTGACAGCCTGGCTGTGTCGGCCGGAACCTCACACGGCGGAGTAAAGGCGGCAGAAAATCTGCCTCTGCATATGGAAGTTCTGGAACGGATTCAGGCTGAACTGCCAGGCTTTCCGTTGGTATTACACGGAGCAGCTTCCCTTCCCCTGCATCTGATTGAATATGTAAACGAACAGGGCGGCCGTGTGGAGGTGATGAAAAACTGCAGTGAGAGCAGTATACGCCGGTCCGCAGAATATGGAGTTTGCAAGGCCAATATGGATGTGGACAATTTCCTTGCATTTACCGGTGCGGTGCGCAGAGTTCTTAGGGAACAGCCCGATAAATACGATCCCCGCGTCTATTTAAAACAGGGAAAGGATGCGTGGAAGGAAGAGGTCATGTGGAAAATGAGTCAGGTGACGGGGAGCTCTGGGCACAACTGGGTGAAAGAGGGGGTGAGTCAATGATTCGGGCAATCTGTTTAAACCCGGTAATCGACCGATCTTACCATGTCAATGGTTTTGAACCGGGAAAAAAATACTTCCACCTGTTGAGAGAGGTATCTATAGGAGGGAAAGGTATCAATGTCGCCAAGGTATGCAAACAGTGCGGGGAGCCTGTGGCTCTGTACGGATTTATCGCTGGCAGTAACGGAAGAATGATCCGGGCCTTTATGGAAAAGGAAGGGATCGATGCCTGTCTGATCGAGATAAACGGCAATACGAGAGAGACGATTAATATCATCGATCTGGAACAGGGAAGAGAGTCCGAACTGGTTGAGCAGGGGCCGACCGTAGAGAAGAGGCAGGTGGAGCAGCTGCTGTGCCGGCTTCGGGAGGACTTGCAGAGAGACGATATTGTGATCTGCTCCGGTATGACAATTGAAGGCGCGCCGGATAGCCTGTACAGTGAAATAAGTGCAATGTGTCAATGGAAGGAAGCCAGATGCTTTCTGGATACAAACAGCGTAACCGTAGAACAATTGAGAAAAGACGGTTATTATTTTTATAAACCCAATATGCAGGAATTATTTGAACTGTTTGGAATGGAACCGGTGTCCGACCGGACGGCAGTGAGGAAGCTGGCTTTACAGCTTGTTCAGGATGGCGTGGCTTATGTGTTGGTCTCCCTGGGATCGGAGGGCGGAATACTGGCCGGAAGGGAGGGCTGCTGGGAAGCGGTTATTCCCAGTGTATCAGTAACTTCCACCATAGGAAGCGGGGATTCGACGGTAGCAGGATTTGCCATAGGCCTGAGAAAGAGCTGGAGCATGGAAGAGATATTTCGTTTTTCCATGGCCTGCGGCATCGCCAATGCCATGGAGAAGCAGGTGGGAAGAGTGGATCCGGAGCGGCTGGAAATCATAAAAAATGAAATAAGAATAAAGAATATACCAAACAAGGAGGTTTCGTATCTATGAAAAAACGAGGGTTAGCAATGGGGATTGCCGTAGTATTGGGGTGTATGTCACTGACTGGCTGCGGTGGAAGCAGTAACGAAACAAAAAACGGGGAAACAGCAGAAACGACGATGAGCGGGGCGGAGGCAAAAGAAGAGGGAGAAATCGAGCTGACGATGATGGGAGGCGCCCATCTCGTATCCGTGGCAGAAATTGTACTCCGGGATTATTTGACAGAACATCCAAATGTGAAGATCAATTTTGAAAAATACTCCTATGCGGAATATCCGACAAAAATGAAGCTTCAGCTGTCAAACGATGAAAGTACGCCGGATATCATGATTGTACATGATCTGTATGCGCCGCAGTTTGCCAAGGCGGGGTATCTCGTGGATCTCTCAGATATGTTTACGGAGGGAGAGGTGCTTCCAGTCATGGATCCGGTAATCATGGATGGAAAAGTATATGGAATACCCAATCAGGTGACTAACCAGTATGTATTTATGTACAGACAGGATATCTATGACGAACTGGGACTGACTACGCCGAAAACCTTTGACGATTATTTTAACCAGGCGGTAATGCTGAAGGAAAACGGTTACTATGCGGGTGCATTTGATCCGGCGGACAGCGGCTGCAACGAGGTATTTCAGAATTTCATCTATATGCTGGGAGGCCAGGTCCTGGATTCAGAGGGCAATGTGTCTCTGGACAAGGGGAAGGAAGCTCTGGAACTGATGAAAAAATGCTACGACGCCGGGATCTGGCATACGAGCCAGCAGGGCAACAGCGAGGCATACTGGACTGCTTTCAATGCCGGCAAGATCGCCGCGTTTCCATCTGTCGCAGCACATGCTGCTTACTATGTGACGAACGTAGACCCAAATGGTCAGGGCGGTTACGGTCATCTGGCGATTGCAGAACCGATGAAATTCGCGGAAAATGGAAGAGAGACGTATATCAACAATACGGAGTACTATACGATCAATAAAAATACGAAACACTTAGAGGCAGCAAAAGATGTAGTCCGTTATCTTGCACTTACGAAAGAGGCGGCTGAGAAGTTTTCCAATGTAAACGAAGATGGAGTTATGGCGCAGTATGCAACCGGCTGCATGGAAGGAATCCGCGCCATCGCGGCAAGCAGAGATAACGGCTGGGAGGCGTTCGGCGGAGAACCTGTGGTTTCAGAGCTGGCTGAGATCCTTCTGAATACGGATCCTGATATCCCATTCGTAGACGAGAGAAGCAACGAGATGAACAATGTGCTGTCTGAGATAATCGGAGAGATGTTCTTAAACGGTGTATACACACCAGAAACTGCGGTTGAGGTCATGAAACAGAAATTAAATGACATCTGATAGATTTGACCGGTTTGGAGGCTGATTAAATGACCAGTACATTAAAAGAAATGAAAAAATACAAACACTGTTATCTGTGGATCATGCCCTTTTTCATTCTGTTTGCAGTCTTTTATATTTATCCTGCCGTCAGCGGTTTTTTAATCAGCCTGACCAATTTCGATGGTCTGGGAACGGTGGCGGCCGCTGACCACGTTGGATTTAAAAATTACGAAAAGCTGCTGGGGGATGACAAGTTCTGGAAGTCCTTGCTGAATACAGTCTTAATATGGCTCTACATCGTTCCGCTACGTACTTTCCTGGCCCTGATTCTGGCTGCAGTCCTGAATTCATCCAGATTGACCGGCAAACGAGTGTATTCGGTAATCGTCCTTTTGCCGTATATCACTGCTGTCGCCGTGGCAGCAATTATATTCCGGATTTTGCTTACCACGGAGGGCGGACTGATCAATGTACTGCTGGAACGCTGTTTTGGCATCGGTCCTGTCGGATGGCTGGATACCACTGCCTTGTCGAAAGTCTCAGTAGCATTTATGAACATATGGCGTATGACCGGTTATTTCTCTCTGGTACTGCTGGCTGGAATGCAGAAGATTCCAAGCTCTGTGGGGGAAGCTGCCAGCATTGACGGGGCCGGAGCGTTTACGAAGTTTTTTAGAATCACACTGCCGCTTATGGTTCCGGAGATATTTTTCGTTATGCTTATGTCAACCATCTGGATTTTCCAGAATGTGGGCGACGTGATGGTGCTGACACAGGGCGGCCCGATGAATTCATCCACCACGCTGGTGTACTACATGTACCAGAATGCATATGAATACTCAAAAATGGGGTACGCGGCGGCGATTACGTATGTTCTGTTCGCATTTCTCGTAATACTCAGTGTCTTTGTTGTGAAAAATTATTATGGAAGGACGGAGGAATGACGATGAAGAAAGAGAAGGCTGAAATTATTTTAAAAAAGCTAATTTCCCTGTTGCTGCTGCTGATTGTGATCATTGTCACCTGCTTTCCGTTCCTGATGATGTTTATGGGAAGTTTTAAGGAAGATTATGAAATATTCTCGCTGTCCCCGAAGATTCTTCCGGCAGCTGGGTTCCAGCTTAAGATGTACCGCATGTTGTTTGCAAACTGGCCCTTTGTGACGAATATGATGAACAGTGTTATTGTCGCAGTTTCTACAACCGCACTGGCCTGTTTTTTCTGTACAGCAGCAGGATTTACCTTTGCAAAGTATCAGTTCCCGTTTAAAAATGTGCTCTTTATCATTACGCTGTCATCATTGATGATTCCGCTGGAGACGAGGCTGGTCCCCACGTACTTACTGGTAAAGCAGATGGGAGGCGTCAACCACTTATGGTCCATGATTCTACCCAATGCGATACCTGCATTTGGAATCTTCATGATGAGGCAGTTTGCCTCCGGTACGGTTCCGCAGGAAACCATGGAGGCAGCCAGAATTGAAGGAGCTAGGGAAAATCAGATTCTGATGCGAATTGGTTTTCCCATGCTGAAGCCGGCTATCGTATCGCTGGCTATTCTGACCTTTATGAATACCTGGAATGAATTCCTGTGGCCGATTATTATCACGACCAAAAAGGAAAAGCTGACAGTTACAGCCCTGCTGCGGTCGATTGGAGATGTCTCCATGAATGGTAATTACGGCGTGCTTCTGGCGGCAGCGGCGCTTAGCGCTCTGCCGATTCTGGGTCTGTATCTGATTTTTCATAATCAGATGATTGATGGGATTGTGGAAGGAACAGGGAAGGAGTAGAGGATAGGAAGACACGGTGCTGCTTATGATGTTCTCACCGCTGATCTGACGAAAAAGACATTTGAAATAAAACATAGCTGAGCAAAAGAAAGGAAGAGTGTATGATGAAATTACCGAAAGAACTGCTGGAAGTGGAGAGAAAGACGGTGGAGACCGTAAATCTGCCTTCAGACAACAACCACGATCCCTCCAATATACTGTATGATCAGGGAACGTATTATTTGTGGTATACACAGCATGACAATGAGCGGCCCTATGATCATTTTGCTGATTGCAAGATCATGTGCTGTACTTCGAAAGATGGCTTCCACTGGGAAGCAGGGAAGGATGCACTGCTTCCGGCAGAACGCGGCTGGGACTGCGCGGGAGTCCTGACAGCCAATGTGATTCATGACAAAGGAAGATTTTATATGTTCTATACCGGTGTAGGCACCGATTTCGCCGAGGGGAAGACTACGAGAAGGTGCTGCGGTCTGGCGGCAGCGGATACACCGGAAGGCCCGTTTGAAAGAATGGGGGATGAGCCGGTACTTCAGTGGGAAGAGGAAGGAAACTGGGATGACGAGGCTGTTGACGATGTAAGTGCGGTATTTTTCCAGAACAGATGGCTGGTTTATTTTAAGGGAAGCCGTTTGATGGAACCAGACGGGGATAAAACCATGCTGGGGCTGGCCTGGGCGGATACAATTACAGGCCCGTATCACAGATATGAAGGGAATCCGGTTATTCGCGGCCATGCGTTTTCTGTCTGGTCGTATCAGGAGGGGCTCTGTCTGCTGTCCGGACTCAAGCACAAGGAGGGCGAGGGAAGGATATATGGAGATGACTGGAACGATCCGGAGGGCGTGCAGTATCTTTATTACAGCGATGACGGGATCCATTTCGAGCCGTGTGCACCGCTTCCGAACCGGGCGTCAGGCATCTGTATACCGGAAGGAGAGGATCGTAAGGACATCACGAAATACTGGGGAGTCAGTGTGGCAACGAGAGATACCCATAAGAAACGATACATCGAACGATTCGACTTTGTGAAGAAAAATCCGCAAACCACTTGACATTTCCTGTTACAATGGATAAAATGAATTCAGTTTTATCAGATAAATGCAATGAAGGTGTCAGTAGAACCTTATTTTCTTTCAGAGAGAGGGAGTCACCGGCTGTAAGCCCCCTTAAGTTCAGATAAGCGTTTGAATTTCCCACTGAAGCAGCATGGCAGAAACCGCCCTATGAAGAGGCGGCGGGTAGGTCATGACGTTCATACACGTTACGTATGCCGAGTGCCTGCGCGTTCTGTGCGGGAATCAGGGTGGTACCGCGAACTCAAGCTTCGTCCCTAACCAGGGGCGGAGCTTTTTTTTGTAATAGGAAGGTGTTCCTATTACAAAAAAGCCCTCCGGGCAGGAGGCACACTCCGCGCTGAGGAAGTATGGCCGCTAAAGCGACCGCGCTCCGGCGCGAGAGTCCGGCTCGCCGGACTCTTTATTCATAGGAAGGTGATCCTATTACAAAAAAGCCCTCCGGGCAGGAGGCGCACTCCGCGCTGAGGAAGTATGGCCGCTAAAGCGACCGCGCTCCGGCGCGGGAGTCCGGCTCGCCGGACTCTTTATTCATAGGAAGGTGATCCTATTACAAAAAAGCCCTCCGGGCAGGAGGCGCACTCCGCGCTAAGGAAGTATGGCCGCTAAAGCAACCACGCTCCGGCGCGAGAGTCCGGCTTAACGAACTCTATGTATAAGAAAAATGATAAAAGAAGGAGAGCATGATGAAAGACCAATTAGAAAAAATCAAGGAAGATGCATTGAAGCAGATCGAAGCGTCGGACGCGCTGGAAAAGCTGAATGAGATCAGGGTCGCTTATTTAGGGAAAAAGGGCGAACTGACCAGCGTGCTGAAGAGCATGAAGGACGTTCCGCCGGAGGAGAGACCGAAGGTAGGCCAGATGGTCAACGACGCCCGCGCCATCATCGAAAACAGGCTGGAGGAGGCCAAGGCGTCTCTGGCAAAGAAGGCGAGAGAAGAGCAGATAAGAAGAGAGACCATCGACGTGACCCTTCCTGCAAAGAGAAATAATGTAGGCCACAGCCATCCGAACACCATCGCGCTGGAAGAAGTGGAGCGCATCTTCGTCGGTATGGGCTACGAAGTGGTGGAAGGCCCGGAAGTGGAGTATGATTTATATAATTTCGAAAAACTGAACATTCCGAAGAACCATCCGGCCAGAGACGAGCAGGATACCTTCTATATAAATGATAATATCGTGTTAAGAAGCCAGACATCTCCGGTACAGGTCCGCACCATGGAGCAGGGCAGGCTGCCGATCCGCATGATCGCCCCGGGACGCGTATTCCGTTCCGATGAGGTGGATGCGACCCATTCCCCATCCTTCCATCAGATTGAAGGCCTGGTGATCGACAAGAACATCACGTTTGCCGATTTAAAGGGAACGCTGGCAGATTTTGCAAAGGAACTGTTCGGACCGGAGACAAAAGTAAAATTCCGTCCCCATCATTTCCCATTCACAGAGCCCAGCGCCGAGGTGGATGTAACCTGCTTTAAATGCGGCGGCAGCGGATGCCGGTTCTGTAAGGGCTCCGGCTGGATCGAGATCCTAGGATGCGGCATGGTGCATCCCAACGTTCTCCGCATGAGCGGTATTGACCCGGACGAGTATTCAGGCTTCGCCTTCGGTGTCGGCCTTGAGCGTATCGCACTTTTGAAGTACGAGATCGATGATATGAGACTGTTATATGAAAATGACATTCGGTTCTTAAGACAGTTCTAGGGAAAGGAAGGGAAAAAAGATGAATACACCATTATCATGGATTAAAGCATATGTTCCGGACTTAGATGTCAGCGACCAGGAATATACAGATGCGATGACATTAAGCGGAACGAAAGTAGAAGGCTTCGAACGCCTCGACAAAAACTTGGAGAAGATCGTAGTCGGCAGGATCGACAGGATCGAACGCCATCCGGATGCGGACAAACTGATTATCTGCCAGGTGAATATCGGCGGGGAGACCATTCAGATCGTGACCGGCGCACCGAATGTTAAGGAAGGCGATAAGGTTCCGGTGGTTTTGGACGGCGGAAAGGTAGCGGGAGGCCATGACGGCAGCCCTCTTCCGGAGAACGGCGTGGCGATTAAAAAGGGCAAGCTTCGCGGTATTGACTCAAACGGCATGCTATGCTCCATCGAGGAACTGGGTTCCTCTAAAGAAATGTATCCGGATGCCCCGGAGAGCGGCATCTACATCCTTCCGGCAGACGCAGAGGAAGGCGCAGATGCAATCGAGGTGCTGGGCCTGCGTGACAGCGTATTCGAGTATGAAATTACCTCCAACCGTGTGGACTGCTACAGCGTTATCGGCATTGCCAGAGAGGCTGCTGCTACCTTTGACAAGCCATTCCATCCTCCTGTCGTTACGGCTACCGGAAACGACGAGGACATCAACAGCTATTTAAAAGTATCCGTGGAAGACAGCCATCTCTGCCCGCGTTACTGTGCGAGAATGGTGAAAAATATCAGGCTCGCCCCGTCACCGTCCTGGATGCAGAGACGTCTGGCTGCCTGTGGAATCCGCCCCATCAACAATATCGTGGATATCACCAACTACGTAATGGAAGAATACGGCCAGCCCATGCACGCATTCGATTATGACCTGCTGGCAGGCCATGAGATTATTGTCAAATGTGCAAAGGACGGCGACGTATTCCAGACCCTGGACGGTCAGGAGAGAAAGTTAGACAGCACGATTCTGATGATCAACGACGGGGAAAAGGAAGTCGGCATCGCAGGCATCATGGGCGGTGAAAACTCCAAGATCACCGATGATGTGAAGACCATGGTATTTGAATCCGCATGCTTCGACGGCACCAACATCCGTCTCTCCGCAAAGAAGGTAGGACTCCGTACCGACGCTTCTGGAAAATACGAAAAGGGTCTTGATCCCAACAATGCCGAGGAGGCGGTAAACCGCGCCTGCCAGCTGATCGAGGAGTTGGGCGCCGGTGAGGTCGTCGGCGGCATGATCGACATCTATCCGGAAAAGAAAACGGAAAAGAGAATTCCATTTGAGCCGGAGAAGATGAACCGGCTTCTGGGAACGGATGTCTCCGAAGAAACCATGCTGGGCTACTTTAAGAAGCTGGATCTGGGATATGACGCCGATAGCCGTGAGATTATCGTTCCAACCTTCCGTCAGGATTTAAACTGCATGGCCGACATGGCAGAAGAAGTGGCCAGATATTACGGCTATGACAAGATCCCGGTAACGCTTCCGTCAGGAGAGGCCACGACCGGAAAATTATCGTATAAGCTGCGTGTGGAAGAGGTGGCCAGAGAGGTTGCGGAGTTCTGCGGATTCTCCCAGGGCATGACGTATTCCTTCGAGAGCCCGAAGGTATTTGACAGACTGAAGCTTCCGGAGGACAGCCCGCTTCGTAAGACGGTGGGAATCTTAAATCCTCTGGGCGAGGATTTCAGCATTATGAGAACCTCTCCGCTGCACGGTATGTTAAACTCCTTATCGACAAACTACAACCGCAGAAATAAAAATGTCCGTTTATACGAACTGGCAAATATCTATCTTCCGAAGTCCCTTCCGCTGACAGAACTGCCTGACGAGCGGATGCAGTTTACACTCGGAATGTACGGCGACGGTGATTTCTATGACATGAAGGGCGTGGTTGAGGAATTCTTTGACAAAGCCGGTATGCACAAGAAACCTCATTATTCTCCGGAGGATAAAAAGAGCTTCCTTCATCCGGGCAGACAGGCCGATATCGTCTACGACGGAGTTACGGTTGGCTATTTAGGTGAGATTCATCCGGATGTGGCGGATAACTATAAAATCGGTGAGAGAACGTATGTGGCTGTGATCGATATGCCGTCTATGATTCCGTTCACCACATTCGACCGCAAGTATACAGGCATCGCGAAGTATCCGGCTGTATCCAGAGATATCAGCATGGTGGTGCCGAAGGAGGTGCTGGTGGGTCAGATCGAAGACGTGATTGAGCAGCGCGGCGGAAAGCTTCTTGAGAGCTACCAGCTGTTCGACATCTACGAGGGCGCTCAGATCCTCGCAGGCTTTAAGTCTGTGGCCTACTCCATCACCTTCCGTGCGAAGGACCACACGCTGGAGGACAAGGAAGTCGGCGCGGTCATGAATAAAATATTAAATGGCCTGCAGGCGCTTGGAATTGAGCTGAGAGCATAAACGATCGTATATTCTTGCATCACCGGGTATAAAGTGCCGGAGTTGTGTTCATCCTTACAGAAAATGGATTGTTTTGTAAGGAGGAATACGTTATGGCGGAAGGACTTGAAATTATAGAGGTGACCGGGCGCAGAATGCTGGATTCAGAGGGATTGCCGGCCGTGGAGGCGGAAGTGGAGCTGGAAAACGGCGCCCGGGGCCGCGCCATGGTAGCGCTCTGCGAGGACAGCGAAGACACGGACCGGGTCATGGAGGTACTGTCGGAGTGCGTGCTGTTTGAGGACGCGTCAGACCAGAGAGGCATTGACAAGCTGCTGGAGGAGGGCGCTTCTTCCTGCGGAATCAGGAAATGCGGCGGTTTCTTAACTGCGGTATCCATGGCGGTTTCCAGGGCAGCGGCGGCAGGCCTGGGAATGCCTCTTTACCGGTATCTGGGCGGAACGGCGCCTGGACGCCTCCCGGTCCCCATGATGACGATGATCAGCGGCGGGAGATACGGAAGGAACAACTCACTCGATCTGGAATCCTATATGGTAGTTCCCGTGGGCGCCGCCTCCTTTGGCGAAGGCGCCGAAAAATGCATGGAGGTATACCAGGCATTAAAACGGCTTCTCACCATCTCGGGATATCAGACCGGGGTGGGAGACGACGGCGGCTTTGTACCGGATTTGAGAAATTCGGAGGAGGCTCTGGAATATATCATGGAGGCCATGATGCTGTGCGGCTATGAGCCGGGGAAAGATATGTGTCTGGCCATCGGTGCAGGCGCGGAATCACTTTTCGATGAAGGTACCGGGTTCTATCAGTTTAAAGGGGAAAGCCGTATGACAGGCGTACCGGTCGAGCGGGACAGAAATGATATGATCGGTTTCTATATTCGTCTGCTGGACGGATATCCGGTCTGCGCCGTGTTCGACGGGCTGGCGGAAGCGGATGCCGGCGGATGGGGCATGCTGACCAAGATGCTGGGAAACCGGGCTGTATTTATCGGGCAGCACAAAAACCGGGAACCGGGCTGCTTAAAGCCGGGAGAAAGAGACTGGGCCTGCCTGGCAGACTGGGACGGCGTGGAGGAAAACGCAGCAGGCATTTCCATGTGCGGAGCAAAGAGCGTGACGGCGGCCATGGAGATGGCGGATCTGGCCAAAAGAAACGGGCTGAAATTAGCCGTGTCCCAGGGATACGGTGAGACGGAGGATCCGTACGCAGCCGACTTTGCCGCGGCTGTAAACGCGGACTGGATCAGGGCGGGCGCGCCGTGCCGGTCGGAGCGGACATCGAAATACAACGAGCTTCTGAGAATCGAAGAGTGGATGAAAGTAAGAATATAAAAATACAAAAAATGCAGTTGTATTTATGGAAAAAATATGATATGATTACCATGTTTGACTATAGGAGGTGGAAAAGGGACATGATCAGAACGATTTTATCAATCATATTTGTTATTATATGTATAGCATTATCTGCAATTATTTTGCTGCAGGAAGGAAAGACACAGGGCTTGGGTTCCATCGGCGGTATGGCGGATACTTACTGGGGAAGAAACAAAGGCCGTTCCATGGAAGGTAAACTGGAGAAATTTACAAGATACGGAGCGATTCTGTTTTTCGTTCTCGCGTTAGTATTGAATCTGAATATACTGTAAAGATTAAACACTCTTGTGGTTAGGCGGCAAGGGTGTTTTTGTTTCACAGGAAAATTTATCCGGTGAAGCAGGTGCCTTCCGGCGCGGGAGTCCGGCGGCCGGACTATTTACGTTCCTTCCGGGCATAATGATAAAAGCAGAGGGAACCGCAGCGTAAAACAGAAAACGAGGAAATTATGACAGAGGAACAACTGACACAGAGAAAGAACATGATATTACAGCTGGTGGAAGAACCGGCCTACGTTCCGATGAAGCTGAAGGAGATGGCGATTCTTCTCGATGTGCCGAAGGGGCAGAGAGAAGAACTGAAGGAAGTGCTGGATGCACTGCTGTCTGAGGGAAAGATCGGCATTTCCAAAAAAGGAAAGTACGGCAAGCCGGATATCGGCTCCATAGCCGGTACGTTCAGCGGCCATCCGAGGGGCTTTGGCTTTGTGACCGTGGAAGGACGGGAGCAGGACGTCTTTATACCCGAGGATAAGACGGCTGACGCCATGAACGGCGATACCGTACAGATTACCATCGAGACAGAGGGCGAGGGCTCAAGACGGGCAGAAGGACGTGTCCTGCGCGTTCTGGAGCATGCGAACCGGACCGTAATCGGATATTACCAGAAAAATAAGAACTTTGGATTTGTCATTCCGGACAACCAGAAGATTGGTAAGGACATATTCATTCCCCAGGGAAAGGATATGGGGGCCGTGACCGGTCATAAGGTGGTAGCCGTAATTACGGACTTCGGCGGAAGCCAGAAGAAGCCGGAGGGCATGATCACGGAGATTTTAGGCCATGTAAACGATCCGGGAACGGATATCATATCCATCGTGAAGGCGTATGGTCTTCCGGAGGAATTCCCTGACGAGGTGATGGATCAGGTGGAAATGGTCTCCGACGAGGTCACGGATCGCGAGCGGGAAGGCAGACTGGACCTGCGCAGCCTGCAGACCGTCACCATTGACGGCGAGGATGCGAAGGATTTGGATGACGCGATTTCCGTATCGAAGGAGAATGGTGTATATACATTGGGCGTCCACATTGCGGATGTCAGCCACTATGTGACAGAGAACAGCCCGTTGGACGAGGAGGCGCTTAAGAGGGGAACCAGCGTCTATCTGGTGGACCGGGTGATTCCCATGCTTCCCCATAAGCTGTCCAACGGAATCTGCTCCTTAAATCAGGAGGAGGACCGTCTGGCGCTCAGCTGTATCATGGAGATCGACGAAGCGGGCAATGTGACCGGGCACCGGATCGCAGAGACGCTCATCAACGTGGACAGGCGTATGACCTACACGGCGGTAAACGCGGTCGTGACAGACCGTGATGAGGCGGTGATGAAGGAATACGAGGAGTTTGTCCCCATGTTCCTCCTTATGAAGGAGCTGGCCGATATCCTGAGGGAGAAGCGGAAGACGAGGGGATCGATCGACTTCGACTTCCCGGAGACCAAGGTGATTCTGGACAAAAACGGAAAACCGCTGGAGATCAAGCCGTATGAGCGGAACGCGGCGACGAAGATTATCGAAGATTTCATGCTCATCGCCAATGAGACCGTGGCGGAAGACTATTTCTGGCAGGAGCTCCCGTTCCTGTACCGGACCCATGATAATCCCGACCCGGAGAAGATGAAGAGTCTGGCCACCTTTATCAATAACTTCGGCTACTCTATCCGGTTCCATAACGGAGAGGTCTATCCGAAAGAGGTCCAGAAGCTTCTGGTGAAGGCGGAGGACACACCGGAGGAGGCGCTGATCAGCCGTCTGGCGCTGCGTTCCATGAAGCAGGCCAAGTATACGGTGGTGAACACGGGCCATTTCGGCCTGGCTGCCAAGTATTATACCCACTTTACCTCACCCATCCGGCGGTACCCGGATCTACAGATTCACCGGATCATCAAGGAGAACCTGCGAGGCGGGCTGAGTGAGAAGAGAACGGCCCACTATGATAAGCTTCTGACTGGCGTATCGGTCCAGACCTCCGCCATGGAGCGGCGGGCGGATGAGGCGGAGCGCGAGACCGTGAAGATGAAGAAGTGCGAGTATATGGCGGGCCATATCGGCGAGGTATTCGACGGCGTCATATCGGGAGTCACAAACTGGGGACTCTACGTGGAGCTTCCCAACACGGTGGAAGGCCTGATCCGGGTAGGCGAGTTAAAGGACGACTATTACCATTTTGATGAAGAGCATTTAGAATTGATCGGCGATATGACGAGGAAGGTATACAAACTCGGTCAGCCGATCCGCGTCATGGTCACGGGAACGGATAAGCTGGCCAGGACGATCGACTTTATCCCCGTAAGTACTTCTACGGAGGAATAACAGGAGGATAAAAGGATGGGGAAAGAGAGTTTTAAACTGGTTGCTAACAACAAAAAGGCATACCATGATTATTTTATCGATGAGAAATACGAGACCGGCATCGAGCTGGCCGGCACGGAAGTGAAGTCCATCCGGATGGGCAAATGCAGCATCAAGGAAGCCTTTGTGAGAATTGACAAGGGGGAGGTATGGGTATATGGCATGAACATCAATCCATATGAAAAGGGAAATATCTTCAATAAAGATCCCTTAAGACCGAGAAAGCTGCTGATGCACCGGGCGGAGATCAGCAAGCTGGATTCCAAGATCGCGGTCAAGGGCTATACCATTGTGCCCCTCCAGGTTTACTTTAAGGGCAGCCTGGTGAAGCTGGAGATCGGCCTGGCCCGCGGTAAGAAGCTCTACGACAAGAGAGAAGATATCGCGAAAAAGGATCAGAAACGGGAACTGGAACGTGATTTCAAGATAAGAAACCTATAGTATGAGACGCAGTCTGCGTCCTTAAGAGCCTACGAGAGAAAAACGTGGCATTTGGGGGCGCGGACTGCGTCTTTTGTCTTTCACGAATTTATTGTTTGTGGTATACTGTAAAAGACGAACATACAATAAGAGGAAAACTGAGAGGAGAATCGGTTATGGCGCTTTATGACTATTCAGGTGCTTTGAAAAAAGGAAGAAAACAGTATCAGGTTTCCGTGGCAAAGGGAGAGTATCCTTATCTTCCGGTGCTGGATGACATACTTTCCTACACAGATATCATTTCAGAAGTGAATCTGGGACTCATGGACGTCCCGCTTGATAAGATCGTGGGAACGAAGACAAAAGGCAGAACCAGTGCCTTTGCCAATAATTTTATGCCTCTGCTGGCAGAAAAATCGGAGTTTGGAGCAAAATGGGCGTATTTATACGACCATCAGATAGAAGAAGGGATTCATGACCCCATCGTTGCGTATGAGTTCATGAACCAGTATTATGTACAGGAGGGCAACAAGCGTGTCAGCGTGCTCAAATATGTGGGCGCGTTCAGCATTACGGCTTCGGTGACGCGTCTGATCCCCAAGAGAACGGATGACCTCGACAACCGCCTCTATTATGAATTTCTGGAGTTTTACCAGGTCTCCTTTAACTGTGATGTCTGGTTCAGCCAGGAAGGCAGCTACGACCGCCTGTTAAAGGCCATGGGAAAGGCCCCGGAAGAGGTGTGGAGCGAGGATGACAGAATCTACTTCAAATCAGCCTACGACCAGTTTTCCAAGGCGTTTGGCGCATTTGGAGGGAATTCCTATGAGATGACGTGTTCTGACGCCTTCCTTGTCTATGTCGAGCTGTTCGGCTACGATGTGGTGAAGCTGAAGACAGAGGGCGAGATCACAAAGGATTTGACGAAGATTAAGGATGAACTTCTCCTGACCTCCAGAGGCAGCAAGATCGCCCTGGTAGAGCAGCCGGAGGAGGTGGAAGAGCCGGATAACAGCCCGTTAAAGATCATCAACTGGCTCCGCCCGTCTCAGAACATTGAGCCGGAGATGCTGAAGATCGCATTTATTCACGCGAAGACCGCAGAGACCTCCAGCTGGACCTATGGTCATGAGCTGGGGCGTATGTACCTGGAGCAGGCCTTTGAGGGGCGGTTAAAGACGGTCGCATTCTTCGAGGCCGATACGGACGCGGAGATTGCGGGGGCCATCGATCTGGCGATCGCGGCCAGATGCAACATGATCTTTACGACGGCTTCCCAGATGATCGGTTTAAGCGTCAAGGCGGCTATCGAGCATCCGGAGGTAAAGATTTTTAACTGTTCTGTCAACATGTCGTACTCCTCTGTCTGCACCTACTATGCCAGAATGTACGAGTCGAAATTCTTAATGGGCGCGCTGGCCGCTTCCATGGCGCAGTGCGATAAGCTGGGGTATATTGCGGACTATCCGATCTACGGAACGATCGCCAATATCAACGCCTTCGCACTCGGTGCGCGTATGATTAATCCCTATGTCAAGGTTCATCTGGAGTGGGCGAGGGTAAAAGACAGGAATGCCCGCGAGGAACTGGAGAAGGAAGGAATCACGTTCATCTCCGGGGAAGACATGATTACGCCAAAGACCGCATCGAGAGAATACGGTTTATATAAAAAAGAAGCGGACGGAGAATTCCGGAATCTGGCGACGCCGATCTGGCACTGGGGCAAATTCTACGAGAAAATCGTAAATACCACCTGCCGAGGCGGCTCCGATGTAAAGGAGATGAAGGGAAAGCAGGCCATCAACTACTGGTGGGGAATGTCCGCCGATGTCATCGATGTCATCTGCTCTCAGAATCTGCCGCACGGCACCAACCGGCTGATCACGTTCCTGAAGAACTCGATCCGGAGCGGAAGCTTCCAGCCATTCGTGGGAACGATCTATTCTCAGGATGGAACGGTTCAGTGCGAGGAGGAGGAGAGACTCTCTCCCGAAGAGATCATCACGATGAACTGGCTGGCTGAAAACGTGGTGGGCAAGCTTCCTGAGTTCGATGAGCTCACAGAGGAAGCACAGTCTCTTGTAAGGCTGCAGGGACTGACGATATACGACAATGCGGTGATGGAGGAATAATAGTTTGAAGATTCTGGTACTGGCTGATGAGGAGTCAAAATCCCTTTACGAGTACTTCTCACCCGAGAAGATCAAAGGGGTGGACTTAATTATATCATGTGGGGATTTGAAGGCCTCCTATCTGACTTTTTTTGCCACCTTCTCCCATGCGCCGCTTCTGTATGTGAAAGGCAATCACGACGGGCATTACGAGGAGCGGCCGCCGGAAGGCTGTGTCTGCATCGAGGATGACATCTTCGTGTTCCGCGGCGTGCGGATTCTGGGCCTGGGAGGTTCCATGGAGTATATTCCGGGAGCCGACAACCAGTATACAGAAAGAAGGATGGAGCGGAGAATCAAAAAGCTCTGGTGGAAGTTAAAGAAGAATAAAGGGTTTGACATTCTGGTGTCACATGCGCCTGCATATCAGATAAACGATATGCAGGATCTTCCCCACCAGGGGTTTGAATGCTTTAAGTATCTGATGGACAAGTATATGCCGAAGTATTTTATACACGGCCATGTCCATGCCAACTATGGCGGAGGGTTCAAACGCGAGGATACATACGGGAAAACCAGAGTAGTCAACGCATATGAGTATTATATCTTTGATTATCCGGAAAACGGAGAACAAGCGGCACAATAATTCCGGAAAGGGGGATATCCCATGGAGGTTTTTTACCGGCCTGAACTTTCTGTTCAGACGCTGTTAATGGATTCGAATTCTGTGCAGGAAACAGCGGAGTATCTGGCTGATTATATCAATCATCTGATGCACACTGATTCGGTACTCTTAGTTCGTCTGGACAATCAGATGCGTTATAAGGAAGCTGGCTCCTGGAGAAGCGGAAAAAGTGAGGACACCGATGCGGAGGCGGTCATAAGACAGTGGCTTCCGCGGCTGGTGGAAAGCTGGAATATGGAGGAGAAGCTTTCTGGTGAGGAGCTGGATGCCTTTTTAAAGGCGCTCGTACCTTTTACGGTGCCGGAAGGTCATCTGACGATTCTGCCAATCTGCAATAATATACGATTTGTGGGATTTGCGGTATTTGGAAAAAAATCGGGGGAGGGCGGCTGGACGGACCGGGAACTGCCCATACTCCGGTTCCTGCTGGCCATTATAGCGGTGACATTTGCCAATAAGAACCTGTATGAAGACTATATGCTGCAGAACTGGGTATACAATACCATGATGGGCCGCATGCAGGCGAATCTGTATGTGACCGATATCCATACGGACCGGATTTTGTTCATGAATAAGACAATGCAGGAAGCGTTTGGCCTGGAGAATCCGGTGGGCAAGATATGCTGGCAGGTTCTTCAGAAGGGGAACAAGGGACGGTGCTCCGGCTGTCCTGTACAGAGGCTGACGGAGTCCGGGGAGGAAGGCGTTTTCCGGCGGTGGGAAGAGTATAACACTCTAACGGGCCGTTACTATGATAACTACGACAGCCTGATGAAGTGGACAGACGGCTCAACCGTTCATTTTCAGCATTCTCTGGATATTACGGCTTCCAAAAAGTTGTCGAGGGAGGCCAGCACGGATGATCTGACAGGCCTTCTCAACCGGAGAGGCGGGAAGAACCGGCTGGCAGAGATGCTGGATGCGGCCAGACATCAGGAGACGATTCTGACGGTCTGCATGTATGATGTCAATTCCCTGAAGAAGGTCAACGATACGTTCGGACACCGGGAGGGGGACAACCTTCTGCGGGTCATTGCCAACATGGTAAAGAGCGTGTTGACCGGAGAGGATTTTGCATGCCGCCTAAGCGGAGATGAATTTCTCGTAACTTTTGCAGGGAAGACGGAGCAGGAAGCTGCTGCATTGATTAAACTGGTGGAAGAGAGACTGCTGGCTGTCCGCAGACAGGACCGGATTCCTTATGAACTGAGCTTCTGTACGGGAATTCTGGAGCTGAGGCCGGAGCATACCATGAGTGTGACGGATATCCTGCGGGAAGTGGACGAGCGCATGTACGAGCAGAAACGCCAGTATCACATGCAGCAGGGGAAGGAGTCGGTGCTGGCGGCAGCGGAGGCCCAATGGCGGCTTTTAAAGCCGGAAGCGTTTGACTACGACCAGCAGTACCTTTATGACGCGCTGGTGGAGAGTACGGACAACTATCTCTACGTGTGCGACATGGCGACCAATACCTTCCGGTACAGCAGGAAACTGGTGGAAGAGTTCGCATTTCCGGGTGAGGTGATTCAGAATGCAGCCGATATCTGGCGCTCCATCATCCATCCGGCTGACTGGGAGCGGTTCTGGGAATCGAATCAGGCGATCAGCGACGGGCGGACCGTGAGCCATGAGGTTGAATACAGGGCGAGAAACCGGAAGGGCCAGTGGATCAAGCTTCACTGCCGCGGTCATGTGGCTCAGAATTCCGCGGGAGAGCCCCGGGTATTTGCGGGATTCATATCGAATGAAGGCCAGTGGTTCCCGGAGTGGACCGAATAGAACGACGGGAGTAAAAGGATGGATTACAGATTTAAGCTGTGTTTTTGCAGGGATATCTATGATCATAAACAGAATGACAGAGCTTTTATGGAGGCAGTCCGCAGGAATGTGGACTGCCATCTCTTAAAGTGCGAAGATTACAGACGGATTCTGGAGAGCCGGGGATTCTCGCGGGATGATGGACAACGGTTGACGGATGCGGGGGAGGTGCCGTGCATTCCGACCCTGTTTTTTAAGTACCACGATCTGCATTCCATGCCGGAATCCGCTATGGTGGTAAAGGCCACCTCCTCGGGGACAAAGGGAGTGAAGAGCCATATCGGATTTGACAAAAAGAGCCTTTTCTTCGGCGGAATCGCCGCATGCCGGATCATCGCCCGCCACAGGCTGTTTTCCATGTGTCCTGCCCGCTATGTGATTCTGGGGTTTCCGCCCGGAAAGGACAATCAGACGGCGATCAGCAAGACCCAGCGGCTCAGCACGATGTTTGCCCCGGCACTCAGCCGGCGGTATGCGCTGCGAAAGGGAAAGAACGGATACCGGCCCGATTTTAAGGGGCTGATGGCAGCCCTCCGGCGTTATAGCGGAGGAAGGGCTCCGGTGAGGATCATCGGCTTTCCGGCATACCTCTATTTCCTGTTAAAGGAGATGGAACGTAGAGAAATCTTTCTCCGCCTGCCCAGGCATTCCATGATTATGGTTGGCGGCGGCTGGAAGCAGTTTTACAAAGAGACGGTGGACAAGGCGGAACTATACCGGCTGTGTGAGAGGCATCTCGGCGTGCCGGAGAGTCATTTCCGGGAGTTTTTCGGAGCGGTAGAGCATCCGGGCGTATACTGTGACTGTCCGAACCACCATTTCCATGTTCCCGCCATGAGCCGTGTCGTAATCCGGGATGTGGATACGCTGGAACCAGTCGGCTATGGAAAGGCGGGACTGGTTAATCTAATCAGTCCGCTGGTTGAAAGTATCCCTCTGGTGAGCATACTGACCGATGATCTGGGCGTCCTGCACCGCGGCTGTGAATGCGGCTGCGGAATGGAGGCGCCGTACCTGGAGATCATCGGCAGGACCGGTGTCCCCGATATCCGGACCTGCGCGGCCGGTGCGGGAGAACTGTTAAAGGAGGTGGGACGGAGTGCATTCCATTGATCTGGAAAAAAAACAGCGGCCGCACTGGAGAAGCCCCCTCTCTCCAGAACCGTGGTAATGAGAGCCTGCGGCCGGTTAGCCGGACTCTTGACCGGCGGCGCGTATGACGGCGAGATTCGGGCGCGGGGGCTGGAGAAGCTTCTGACGAGAGAGAGAATCTGTCAGGCGGCTTCTTTCCTGCGGGAGGATACGCTGGAGAGAAGGGTGAAGACAGAGCTTTTGGGACTTCAGAACCATTTTCTTATGCCTCTGGGCGTCCTCATGCACGTGACCGCCGGCAATATGACCGGAATCGGAGCTTACAGTGTGCTGGAGGGCCTTCTGGCAGGCAACATCAATCTACTGAAGCTCTCTTCCGAAGACGACGGGCTTTCGGTGTTTCTGCTTCAAGAGCTGATCCGTATCGAGCCCGTGCTGGCGGACTATATCTATACCTTTCGGATTCCCTCCGGGGATCGGGAGAGGCTCTTAAAGCTCTTAATACTCTCCGACGGCGTGTGCACGTGGGGCGGCGACGAGGCCATCCGGGGAATCCGGAGCCTGGCTCCCGCGGGGACGAAGCTGATCGAGTGGGGGCATCGGATCAGTTTTTCCTATGTCACCGAAGCGGGCCGCAGCAACAGGGAAGCACTGCAGGCCATCGCGGATCACATGGTACGGACCAGCCAGCTGCTGTGCAGCTCCTGCCAGGGAATCTATGTGGAGGCAGAGGGGCAGGAGGCCGTGGATTTCAGCCGCCGTTTCTTAAGGATGCTGGAACATTCCTATGAGAAATATGGGAATAAAGAAGTGGGATTCCGGGGCTGCAGCACCATCCGGATCTACCAGAAGGAACTGGAGTCCGCCATGACGGGGGAACGCATCTTCCGGGGACGCGGCGTCAGCGTCACCCTGTCGGAGGAGCCGGGGCTCCAGCTGTCACTGATGTACGGCAGCTGCTGGGTGAAGCCGATGAACAGGGAGAAACTCGTAAAGACCCTGAGAAAGGACCGGGGGCGGCTTCAGACCGCGAGGCTGGTCTGCCTGGAGGAAGAGGAAACGGAGCTGGTCCGGATGCTGGCCGGAGCAGGGGTAAACCGGATTCTGACGGGACGGGATAAGGAGGCGGGAGAGCGGTTCGGAAGCCACGACGGCGAGTATCCGCTGATCCGGTATTCCCGGATTATCGAGACAGACATTTCACTGTGAATCTGCCAGAGCGGGCCGTTTGAGGCAAAACGCAGAAAGAAAGCCTCGTGACTTGAACCTAAAATATTTTTAGGTAATCTAAAATAATTTTGTGCAATGTGATGATTTTTCAGTCTTATGTTAAGCTACAATGTCCATTGAAGTGTGCATTTTTTCGTGTTATGATAAAATAACAAAAAAAATTAGAAGACAAAAATAATTTTTAGGAGAGATGCGCGCATGGATCATCACGTGATAATGAAAAAGTACCGGATGTTTTTGTATGGAATGATTGTGGCCGCTTTAGGAATCAGTATGATCACAAAGGCGGAGCTTGGGACGTCTCCGATTACGAGTCCGTCCTATGTCCTGACGTTTATCTTTCCTTACAGCCTGGGAGTCTTCGTACTGGCGGTGAACAGTATCCTGTTTCTTTTCGAGTGCCTCGTTCTGGGGCGCAGCTTTAAAAAGATACAGCTGCTGCAGCTTCCGGCTACGCTGATCTTTTCTGCCTGTATCGACGGCTGGATGTGGGTACTGTCATTCTGGACTCCGGTGTTTTATGTACAGAAAATCCTTCTGCTTCTCGCCGGATGTGCGGCCCTGGGACTGGGGGTAGCGCTGGAGGTGGTGCCCGATGTGCTGATTCTTCCGGGAGAAGGCCTCGTCCGTGCGATATCACGCCGGAAAAACTGGGATTTTGGTATTGTAAAGACATGTTTTGATATGAGCCTTGTCCTTACGGCCGTTCTCCTTTCCGTTCTGTGTCTGGGACATGTGGAAGGAATCAGAGAAGGCACAGTGGCCGCGGCCTTCCTGGTAGGCGGAATTTCCAAATTCTTTATCCGCCATATCACGGAATTTGACAGAAATCACAGAGCACTTTTTGTGCGCGAGGAAGAGGAGATTCTCCTGGTGCCGGAAAAATAGAGACGGGCTGAAACGGTCCTTCGTATCCCATTGCGGGAGCGGGGGGCCGTTTTTCGTTTTAGCGAATCCCAGTTATAATGTGACACCTGTCATATTACTGCCGGTTTGGTAATGGTATAATGATCCTATCGAGTCAATGGAACGTTTGGAAACAATCAGAAGTTTTAAGAAAGGACAGGATCATATGGAACAGAATCGGGTACTGGATGTGCTCACATCCAAAGAATTAACGTATGAGCAGAAGGTATTTTCACTGGCAAAGGAAGCGGAAGACAGTCTTTCCGTACTGGACATTCCGCCGAAGACCAGGAAGTATTTTGAGACGGGTGCGCTGAATGATTTGTTTGAGGGACATGCCCCCTACCGCCCAAGGTATATCATGCCGGACTATAAGAAATTTGTGAAACAGGGGAGCGAATTCCTGCGGGTAGAGCCTCCGAAAACGTTTGACGAGCTTCTCACGGGACTTCAGATCCTCTATCATCATGTGCCCTCCATCACAGGATTTCCCGTATATCTGGGAGAGTTGGACACCATGATCGAGCCGTTTATCGGGGAGATGGCGGACGATGCGGTGAAGGAAAAATTAAGGCTGTTTCTGATCTTTCTGGACAGGACGATTACAGACAGCTTCTGTCATGCCAATCTGGGATCGAGACCGACCAGGGCGGGGCGGATAATTCTGGAGCTGGAAAAGGATCTACAGAATACCGTTCCGAACCTGACCTTAAAGTACGATCCGGAGGTCACCCCGGATGAGTATGCGGAGCTGGCCGTCGCCACCTCCCTTACCTGCGCCAATCCGGCGATCTGCAACGATGCAGATAACCGAACCACCTACCCCTGTGAATACGGGATTTCAAGCTGTTATAACATTCTTCCGGTGGGCGGCGGTGCCTACACGCTGTCGAGGATTACACTGACCGAGCTGGTCAAGAGCGCGGAGTCCGTCGACCAGTTCTTACAGGAGCTGCTTCCTGACTGCCTGGAGGCGGTGGGAAACTATATGAATGAGCGGGTGAAGTTCCTCGTGGAGCGCTCCGGCTTTTTCGAGTCGTCGTTCCTGGTGCGGGAAGGGCTGATTGAACGGGAAAAATTCGTGGGAATGTTCGGCGTGACTGGACTGGCGGAATGTGTCAATGCTCTGATGGCCGATACGGGAGAGCGGTACGGGCACAGTGAAAAAGCGGATGAACTGGGACTGCAGATTATGGAGATCATTCGGAAGTTCGCGGCGGATTTCCCGGCTGTTTATTCGGAGATTGGCCAGGGCCATTTCCTTCTTCACGCCCAGGTCGGCTTAGACAGCGACAAGGGAATCACCTCCGGCGTGCGCATTCCTGTGGGAGATGAGCCGGAGAACCTGCTGGATCACCTGCGTCACAGCGCCAGATTCCACGAATACTTTCCGACGGGAGTGGGCGATATCTTCCCCTTTGCCGTCACGGGCAGGAAGAATCCGGGAGCGCTGGTGGATATCGTGAAGGGGTCCTTCCAGCTGGGCGTCAAATACATGAGCTTCTATGCGTCCGACAGCGACTTGGTCCGAATTACCGGCTTCCTTGTGAAGCGCAGTGAGATGGAAAAATACAGGAACCACGACGTCGTTCTTCAGAACACCACCGTGCTTGGCAGTAAGAATTACGACACCAATCACCTGGAGATGCGAAAGGAGCGTATGGTGTGAAAGCCCCGGTCAATAAGATCATCCCGGTCAGTGTGGTAGACGGCCCGGGCAGCCGGACCGCCGTGTTTCTTCAGGGCTGCAACATTTCCTGCGCGTACTGTCATAATCCGGAAACGCAGAATTTATGCACAGGATGCGGTATCTGCGTGGACGGATGTCCGGCGGGAGCACTGGCCCTGAATGGCAAAATGGTATCATGGGATGAGAAAAAATGTGTTTCCTGCGACCGGTGTATTGCCGTCTGTCCGAATTATGCTTCTCCTAAGATCCGGGAGATGAGCGCAGAGGAAGTCTTTGAGGAGATATCCGGAAATATGCCGTTTATCCGCGGCATTACGGTATCCGGCGGAGAATGCTGCCTCTATCCGGAATTTTTAAAGGAGCTGTTCGGCCTCTGCAAAGAAGCTGGTTTATCCTGCCTCATCGACAGCAACGGGATGGTGGATTTCTCCCTCTATCCGGAACTGCTGGAGCTTAGCGACGGCGTGATGCTGGACGTGAAGAGCTGGGATTCAGAGGTTTACCAGAGGCTGACAGGCGCAGACAATGCCGTTGTAAAAAAAAATCTGGAGCTTCTCTGGAGGAAAAATAAACTGGAGGAGATTCGCATCGTCTGTCTTTCCGGGGAAAGCGATTACGAGAAAGTGCTGAGAGGGATCGCCGGTCTCATGGGAAGCCCGGTCACGGTAAGAGTCAAGCTGATCCGGTTCCGGCCCTTCGGCGTCAGAGGCAGGCTGAGCGGCGCATTGGAGCCTGAAGACAGGGTAATGCGGGAGCTGGCGGCATGGGCCGGCGAGATGGGATATCGGAATGTTGTGCTTACATGAGTCATGGATATACAGAAAAAAGGGGACTTTTCCTCGCAGTTTATGCGTGGAAAAGTCCTCTTTTTTAATACACTTTATGTTGTGTACAAAGTGCACAAAAATTAAGACGAAAAAGATACAAAATATAAAAATAGCTTAGGTATGACATGTGTCATAGCAGTAAAATTGACTGGCGTGTATGATAAAGCTACAGAAAGCAAGAAAAAATAAGCAGTTCGTTGTGATATAATGATGCAGACCAAAAAGGTACAGAAAGGAAGCCAGAAAATGAAGACAGAAAAAACATCTGGTCAGCTGAGAGAGCTTTTTCGAGTTGCATACGTAGAAAACCAGGACCAGGCAGTCAAACCCCATGAACTGGACCGGTTTTTAAATCCATGTATCACGATGCGGGCGGTGAAGAAGGGAGAGGATATTGTCCGGCCGACGGATAAGCTTCAGTCAATTATTATGGTTGTAAAGGGAGGGGCCCATTTCACCCGCGTTTCCACAGACGGAAACACCAATATGCTTGCGGCGGTCAATGCTCCGTTTTTTATTGGGATCACGCAGCTGGTGTCAAACGATAAGGAGTATTATTCCCAGATCATTGCTGCAAAAAACTGTCTGCTCCTTTACATTGACTGCAACTACTTTTTAAAGGAAATCCGGGAGGACGGAGAGGCGGCCCTGGTGGTCATTCGGGATCTCGCCAAAGTGGTGGAGAGAAACCATACGAGGATGGACCGAATGGTATTTTTAAAAGCTTCCAATAATTTAATGGCATACATTGAAAGCAAATGGAACGAAGGCGGGATCAGCCGAAAGGACAGGCAGCTCATAATCAGGGAGCGCCACGGTGTGATTGCTGCAGATCTCAGCGTAAGCGTGAGGACGCTGTACCGTTCGATCAACAGTTTGAAAGACGAGGGGCTCTTATTGGTACAGAAGGGCGGCGTTCTGGTAGTAAATGAAGCGCAGATGGAAGAGATGAAGCGCAGACTTGTAAAATTAGGAAAAATATAATTAACATTTATCATTTATATAAGAGGAGAAGGAGAAAAGATTATGAGACATTACAAAAGGATCGTTTCAACATTACTGGCGGCAGGCATGGGGCTGTCTCTTCTGACCGGATGTCAGGGCAGCCAGCCGACAGGCGGAAGCACTGCGGCAGCAGAAAAAACGGAAACAAGCGGAAAATCGGAAGCGGCCTCCGGAGAGGGCGCACAGGAAAAGAAATCAGATCTTGTCGTTGGAATGATTGCCAACGCGTTTGGAACACAGAGTTACAACGATGACGTACTCGCTGGAATGGAACTGGCCGAGAAGGAACTGGGCGTGAAGGGAATTCCGCTGGAGGTTCCGGAGATTTCCGATTCTGCAAACAGTCTGCGCACGCTGATCAGCCAGGGCGCCAACTTTATCATGGTACCGTCTTCCGAATATAAGGATGGAATGCTGGAAGTGGCGGCTGAGAATCCGGAGGTCAAGTTCCTGTATCTGGCCGAAGCCATTGACGGCGGCGGAAACATTATGTCGGTTGCTTACCGTGAAAATGAAGCCGCTTTTTTAGGCGGCGCGCTCTCAGGAATGATGACAAAAACTAACAATGTCGGCGCCGTTATGGCCGTAGGCGAGACTCTGCAGTACCGCTATCAGTTTGGATTTACCGCAGGCGTCAAGGCCGTGAATCCTGAATGCGAGGTTCAGTCCGCATTTACCAACAGCTACACCGATGTGGGACAGGGCAGCGAGGTCGCAAAGATCATGTACAACAAGGGCGCGGATATCATCGGAACGTATTCCGGCGCATGTAACTTAGGTGTCTTCAATGCGGCGAAAGACGCAGGCGAAGGAACGTACTGTTTAGGCGCAGCCAACGGACAGTTTGACAAGATGCCAGATAAGATTCTTGCTTCCGTAGTAAAACCGGCAGATCAGGCTATTTTATCCATTCTGAAGGAATACCAGGAGACGGGCATCTTCGATACGAGCGAACCGATGTCCCTTGGCTTGAAAGAGGGCGGCGTAAAACTGTTATTTACAAATAATGATGAGCTGTTAAAGCAGATCCCTGATGATGTGATGAGCACCATCGCCGATCTGACTGCAAAGGTAGAGTCCGGTGAAATCAAGGTTCCTTCCAACGAAGAAGAATTTAACAGTTTTACTTACCAGTATGCGAAATAGCCGTGTATCGAAAATCAGAGAACGGAGGTGCCTTAAGTGGGGAGCATCATTGAACTGAAGGGGATTACGAAACGGTTCCCGGGAATCGTTGCAAATGATCATATATCGATCAGCTTTGAAAAGGGCGAGATCCATACGCTTGCCGGAGAAAACGGGGCAGGAAAATCAACGCTGATGAACATCTTATACGGGTTGTACCAGCCAGATGAGGGGGAACTGCTGATCCGTGGGGAACCGGTTAAATTCAGCAATTCCAAGGATTCCATCAGACATAAGATCGGAATGGTTCATCAGCATTTCATGCTGATCCCGAAACTGACAGTAACGGAAAATATCATCGTCGGACAGGAGATCGGCACGGCCTTAAAGGTGGACCGGAGACAGGCCGGGGAAACGATCGGCGCGCTGTCAGAGCAGTATGGGCTGAAGATCGATCCGGGCAAAAAGGTGGCGGATTTGTCCGTTACGGAACAGCAGCGTGTGGAGATTTTGAAGGTACTCTACCGGGAAGCGGAAATCCTTATTTTCGATGAGCCGACGGCGGTGCTCACACCGCAGGAGATCGATGAATTCTGCGATATCCTGCTGAAGCTGAAGGAAAAAGGAAAGACCATAATCTTCATTAGCCATAAGCTGGCGGAGGTGATGAAGATATCCGACCGGATCACCGTGATCCGGCTGGGAAAAGTCGTGGGAACCGTGGAAAAGAAGGAGACTGATTCGGCCGAGCTGACCAGAATGATGGTGGGCCGTGATGTAAACCTTGGAAGGCGCAGCCGCCGCCAGTTTGAGAAGGCAGAAAACATCCTGGAGGTAAGGGATGTCAGCTATACGGTCAACAAAACGGTTAAGAAACTGAAATCAATCAATCTGGAGCTGAGAAAGGGCGAGGTTCTCGGGATCGCAGGCGTGGACGGCAACGGCCAGGAGGAACTGGTAAATGTCATATGCGGAAAGCTGACGCCCGACAGCGGCAGCGTCGTGATGAATGGCAAAGACATCACAAAGGACAAAATCCGTGACAGAAAGGACCACGGACTGGGGCTGATCCCGGAGGACAGGCACAGGGATGGTCTGGTTCTGGAATACAGCATTGCCAATAATCTGATTCTGGGCCTGCAGTACCATGAAACGTTTGCGAAAAATGGAATCTGGCTGAATTTTAAGAAGATCCACGACACGGCGGAGGAAATGAAGGAGCAGTTCGATATCCGCTGCGCCAGCGTCGATGTAAACGCCGGTACGCTGTCCGGAGGCAACCAGCAGAAGATCATCATTGCGAGGGAGGCCTCCAGGGATCCGGATGTGCTGATTGCGGTCCAGCCCACCCGCGGCCTGGACGTGGGTGCCATGGAATTCGTTCAGAAAACACTGCTGGAGCAGCGGGACAAGGGAAAAGGCGTGCTTCTTTTCTCCCTGGAGCTGGACGAGATTCTTTCAGTCAGCGACAGGATTGCGGTTATCTTCAAGGGGGAGATCATCGACGTTGTGGACGCACAGAGCGTGACGCGTCAGGAACTGGGAATGATGATGCTCGGATCCGTAAAAGGAAAAGGAGGTACAGAAGTTGGGACAGCAGGTTAAAACAGGAAAACAGATGCCGGCAAAGTTTCGGGAGGTAGGTCTTAATTTCCTGATCTCCTTAATTGCGCTGGTTCTGGCAATTATAACAGGCGGAATTATCATCTGGCTGTTCGGCAACAATCCGATCGAGGCGTATAAAGCGCTGATTCAGGGCGCCTTCGGCACACCGATGGCATTTACCCAGTCTCTGACGAAATCGGTTCCGCTTCTGCTCACGGGACTTGCGGTGGCTCTGGCCTATAAATGTACGGTTTTCAACATCGGCGCCGAGGGACAGCTTCTCGTGGGAGCGATTGCGGCAGGCATTGCGGGAACCCTGTTTCCGATGCCGGGGATCTTAAATATTCCCTTCGTTTTGATCGTATCCATGCTGGCCGGCATGGTCTGGGCGTTTTTCCCGGCCCTCTTAAAGCAAAAGGCCAATGTCAACGTCGTAATCAGTACCATTATGTTCAACTACGTAGGCCAGTATCTGGTGCAGTACTTAATCCTGGGGCCGTTTAAGGCGGAGGGTGCTGCGTCGGCCACGAGACCGATTCAGGCCACGGCCATGCTTCCGAAGCTGCTGCCGTCGCCCTACGTGCTGAATCTGGGCATTGTGATCGCCCTGACAGCGGCCGTGGTCGTCTACTTCCTTTTAAACCGTACCTCATTGGGATATGAGATGTGTGCGGTGGGATTAAACAAAAATGCCTCCCTCACCAACGGCATCAATGTGGAGCGCAACATGTTCCTCGCACTGCTGATGAGCGGCGCGTTAGCCGGTCTTGCCGGAGGCATTGAGGTAACAGGAACTATGGGAAAGGTTATCAACGGTTTCTCCGCAAACTACGGATTCAGTGGAATCCCGGTTGCCTTAATGGCGCGCAATAATCCGTTTGCGATCATTTTCACGGCGCTTTTAATGGGAAGCATGCGCAGCGGATCTCTGATGATGCAGTCCAGCGTAGGCGTCTCCAAAAACATGGTGGACATCATCCAGGGACTCGTAATCGTATTCCTGTGTGCGGAAAATGTGATCCGTTATTACATAAAGAAGGGGCGGGGAGGAAAATAATATGCTGAATTTCTTGATTTTTATGCTGGCTTCCACATTGCGAATGGGAACTCCGATCGCGCTTACCGCCCTGGGCGGGCTCACATCAGAACGCTCCGGTGTTGTCAATATCGGTCTGGAAGGAATCATGCTGGCAAGCGCATTCGGCGCGGTGCTGGGAAGCTATCTGACAGGGAACCCGTGGATCGGCGTGCTGACTGCCATACTGGTCGGTGTTTTAATCTCGGCGATACACTCGGTGATCTCCATTACCTGGGGCGGCAACCAGTCTGTCAGTTCCATGGCGCTGGTGCTCCTTGCAACCGGATTTTCCGGTGTGGGACTGAAGGCGGTCTTTGGGCAGCAGGGCAGCTCTCCACAGGTTCCGAGCCTGGAGCATACGCCGATTCTTTCGTCGATTCCGGTGGTGGGAGGATTTTTATCCGATTTGTCCCCCTTCGTGTATATCGCGTTTCTGGCGCTGATTCTGATTCACTGTATGTTTAAATACACCCCCCTCGGACTTCGGATCATCACCGTGGGTGAGAACCCGAAGGCAGCCGAGACGGCCGGCTTATCCGTTCACAAGATCCGGTATTTCTCCGTGATCCTGTCCGGTGTGCTGGGCGGGCTGGGAGGCGCGTTTCTCTCACTCGGACAGATGAACTTATTCCAGGAGGGAATGGTGGCAGGCCGTGGTTATCTGGCTCTGGGAGCCGTTACCATGGGACGCTGGTCGCCGATCGGGGCCTTTGCCTCGTCCATGTTCTTCGGACTGTTCAGCGCGATACAGCTCTACGTGCAGACAATCCCGGGAAATCCGGTGCCCAGTGAGTTTATCCAGATGATTCCGTATCTGGCCAGCCTTTTGGTTCTTGCCGTCAGCTTAAAGAAGAACAGCAGCGCGGTGGGAATCGCCGCCAGCGGCAAGCCATACACCAAGTTCGTCCAGCAGCGGTAGCAGGATTATTTATCAAAAAGACAAGGAGAATATGTTAAAATGTCACAAAAACCCAATATTATATTTATACAGAATGACCATCAGGCATATTACCATTGGGAATGGGAAAACGGTCCGGTACCGATGCGTCCGAACTTCATGAAGCTGGCTGCCGAGGGCGCCTGTTTCGCTCATTCCTACTGTGCGACACCGCTGTGCGGCCCGACGAGGCGTACCATGCTGACCGGCCTGTTTGCCCATACCCACAAGCAGTATCACAACTATACGGACCCGCCATACGATCACGAGGTTTATCTCGATACGCTGGCGGAAGCGGGATACGACAATTACTATTTCGGCAAATGGCATGCAGGTCCGGGCGCGGCGAATGAACATCACTGCAGCGGATTCTCCAGAACCGATTACAGCAACCCTTATATTCAGCCGGAGTATAAGGAATATTTAAAGCGGTACAACTTACCGCAGGCGCTCCATCACATCGACCGTTACTTCGATATTCCTGAGATCAGCAGCCGCGGCGACTGGGCGGAATGCGCAGATGATGTGGATTACCAGTGCAAGGCCAACTGGTGCGGCGAGCACGCGGTGGGAAGCACGCTCACTCCAAAGGAAACCCATGAGTCCTTCTTCCTGGCCACGCTGGCCTGCGAGCAGCTGGAAAAGCTGGCAAAGTCGGAGAGTGACCAGCCATTTTCCTTACGAGTGGATTTCTGGGGACCTCACCAGCCTCATTTCCCGACGCAGGAATTCCTCGATCTGTATCCAAAGGAAGACTTTGTTCTGCCGGAGTACGGCAGCTACCGGAACCGCCTTCAGGGAAAACCGGGCGCTTATTACCGGGAGAGAAGTTCACCATTCGGAAAAGATGATCAGTTAATCATTCCAAGCGCCGTAAACTGGGATGAATGGACGGAGATTATCCGACATGCGTTTGCACACATCACCATGCTGGATGCGGCAGGCGGAATGATCGTCGACAAGTTAAAGGAGCTGGGCCTGGATAAGAATACGATGATTATCTGGACAACGGATCACGGCGATGCGCTGGCCAGCCAGGGCGGCCACTTTGACAAGGGCTCCTATATGTCCGAGGAAGTCATGAGAATCCCCTGTGCGGTCAAATGGGACGGAGTGATTCCGGCAGGCCAGGTTCGGGATGAACTGATCAGTACCATCGATTATCCGGTTACAATTCTCGACGCGGCAGGAACTGCCTTTACAAAGAATAAAGTCCACGGCAGAAGCCTTTTGCCTCTGCTTACCGGAAAGACCGACCAATGGGAGGACGACCTGATGGCAGAGACCTTCGGCCACGGGTACGGAGAAGATATCAACAGCAGAATGCTGGTTCACGGCGATTACAAGCTCATCGCCAATAAGGAAAGCATTGCAGAACTCTACAATCTGAGGACAGACCCGTTCGAGTTACATAATCTTTATGAAGATCCGGCCTTTGCCGATGTGAGGGCCGATTTGGAAAACAGGCTCCGCGTATGGCAGAAACGGACCGATGATCCGGTGGAGGTACTGTAGAAATGGATGAAAAAATCACGCAGATGCTGATTGAAGAGGCGGCGGAGGCCAGAAAACAGTCCTTCTCCCCCTTTTCCGGATTTGCAGTGGGAGCGGCGCTTATGACGGCAGAGGGAGCGGTCTATCGAGGCTGCAATATCGAGTGCAGCGGTCTGACGGCCAGCAACTGTGCGGAGCGCACCGCGTTTTTCAAAGCGGTCAGCGAGGGAGAACGGAATTTTAAGGCGATCGCCATAGTGGGCGGTCCCAGTGACAGGGACGTGGAAAGCCTGTGCTATCCATGCGGAATCTGCCGCCAGGTAATGGCGCAGTTCTGCGATCTGGATTCGTTCCGGATTATCGTTGCGTCAGACCGTGCCCATTGGGAGGAGTGTACGTTAAGGGAGCTTCTCCCCCGGGCGTTCCGGAGACACTGTATGGCGGAAGGGAGCAAAGAATCATGAGAATGTATGATGTTATTATGAAGAAACGGGATGGAGGAGTCCTGACCGACGAGGAGATTGGGTACTTCGTAAATGGGTATACAAAGGGGGAGATACCGGATTACCAGGCGTCCGCCCTGCTGATGGCCATCTATTTTCAGGGGATGAACGAGCATGAGACCGCTTATTTGACGGGCTGTATGGCGGCATCCGGCGATGAGATCAATCTGTCACCCATTCCCGGAATCAAGGTGGATAAACACTCCACCGGCGGAGTGGGAGACAAGACCACCATGGTGATCGGGCCTGTGGCTGCTGCCTGCGGCGTTCCTGTGGCGAAGCTTTCCGGCAGAGGACTGGGACACACGGGCGGTACTCTGGATAAGCTGGAGGCCATACCGGGCCTCACAACGTCTCTGGACCAGTCGAAATTCTTCGATATGGTGAAAGAGATCGGTATCGCCGTGGCCGGACAGACGGGGAACCTGGCACCGGCGGATAAGAAGCTGTATGCGCTCCGGGACGTAACTGCCACGGTGGATAATATTTCCCTGATCGCGGCCAGCATCATGTCCAAGAAGATCGCCTCCGGTTCCGACCGCATTCTTCTGGATGTGAAGACGGGAAGCGGCGCATTTATGAAGACGCTGGACGATTCCATCGCGCTGGCCAGGGAGATGGTGGATATCGGCACGAACGTGGGACGGGAAGTCGTCGCCCTGGTCACCGATATGGACCGTCCTCTGGGCAGAAATATCGGAAATGCCCTGGAGGTCATGGAGGCGGTTGCCACACTGAAGGGCCATGGCCCTGAGGACTTCACGCAGATCTGTCTCGCCCTGTCGTCCAACATGCTGTATCTGGCCGAGATGGGAACCATGGAAGCGTGCACCGCCATGGCGAAAGAGGCGATTAAGTCCGGAAAGGCATTCGAGAAATTCTGTCAGATGGTGGAGGCTCAGGGCGGAGACGCTTCCTATGTGAGAAAGCCGGAGAAATTTACTGTCTCGCCGGTGGAATATGAACTGAAAGCAGAAAAAAGCGGCTATATTACCGCCATGGATACGGAGAAGATCGGGATGGCGGCCGTGGAGCTGGGGGCAGGCAGAAGAAAGAAGGAAGACTCCATCGATTACGGCGCAGGCATCATTCTGAATGCGAAGATTGGCGACCGTGTGGAAAACGGACAGATTATCGCCACGCTGTATACCTCGGCGGTAAGCCTCTTATCGGGAGCCATTGGCTTGTTAAAAGAGGCGGTCGTGATCGGAAAAGAGCAGCCGGAAGCGGAAAAGCTGATCTATGCGAGAATCACAAAAGACGGCGTGGAACGATATTAGAGAGAGGATAGAATAACTATGACATATGCTGAGATGCTTCATTGCGTGGACCATACCCTGTTAAAGGCCTGCGCTTCATGGGAGGAGATTTGCAGGCTGTGTGACGAGGCGGCCGAATTCCAGACGGCATCCGTCTGCGTGCCGCCCTGCTATATTAAGAGAATCCGTGAGTCGTATCCCGACCTGACGATCTGTACGGTTGTCGGCTTCCCTCTGGGATACAGCGTGACAGCGGCCAAGGTCTGTGAAGTGAAAGAGGCTCTGGCGGACGGCGCGGATGAGATCGATATGGTGATCAATTTGACCGACGTGAAGAACGGAGAGTATCAGAAGGTTGAGGACGAGATCAGAGCCTTGAAGGAGGCCACGGGCGACCGTATTTTGAAGGTTATCATCGAGACGTGTTATCTCACGGAGGAAGAAAAGACTGCCATGTGCCGCGCGGTGACCAATGCGGGGGCGGATTTTATCAAAACCTCCACCGGATTCGGAACCGCAGGCGCTCTGCTCTCCGATATCGGGCTGTTTAAGGCAAATATCGGGGAGAATGTTAAAATCAAGGCCGCAGGCGGCGTCAGAACGCTGGAAGACTTAAAGAATTATGTGGAAGCGGGATGCAGCCGCGTAGGCGCCAGCAGTGTGGTAAAGCAGGTGGCAGAGCTTCAGAAGTAAAAAGTGGATCAATGGTTCCTGCAAGATAGTCCGGACCTGGCGAACGCGCCTGCATTTGGCGCGAACGAGGGGCCGGACTTTTCTGCGGCTCACCATTTTCCCTAAGCCATAAAACGGAAGTATAACCTGAATTTATAATACACATTACTTTTATGTAGTTGACAAATAGAAGCAAGGTTGTTATCATTAAAATTACTATACAAAAAGGCGGGGATATGAATGGAAAGAATCGTATTATCGTTGCTGGTTGACAATACTTCCGGTGTTTTGAGCCGTGTGGCAGGGCTGTTCAGCCGCCGTGGCTATAACATTGAGAGTCTTACCGTGGGTGTCACCGCGGATGAGAGATATTCCAGAATGACAGTGGTTTCCACCGGAGACCAGGAAATTTTGGACCAGATCGAGAAACAGCTTCGCAAGCTGGAGGATGTGCGCGACATTAAGGAATTGAAGCCGGGTCATTCCGTATACAGGGAGCTGATCTTAGTCAAGGTCCGGGCCAATGCCAGTGAAAGGCAGGCGGTCAGCGCTATCGCGGATATTTTCCGTGCCACCATCGTCGATGTAGGCAAAGATTCTCTGACAGTTATGCTGACGGGCGACCAGTCAAAGCTGGACGCGCTCATCAATCTGCTGGAAGACTATGAGATACTGGAGCTGGCGAGAACCGGTCTTACGGGACTCTCAAGGGGGTCTGATGACATCCGTTACTTACCATAGTTTTATGAAGTTAGCTAGAGGTATTGCCAAAGGCGGACAGAGAGTCGTCGGCATAGTTCCTTTAACAATAATAATATGAATACATATATGAGGAGGAAATAAAAAGATGGCAAAGATTTATTATCAGGAAGACTGTAACTTATCCTTATTAGAGGGAAAGACCATTGCAGTCATCGGATACGGCAGCCAGGGACATGCACACGCATTGAATTTAAAGGAATCCGGCTGTGACGTAATTGTAGGACTTTATGAGGGCAGCAAGTCATGGGCAAAGGCAGAGGCACAGGGCTTAATCGTTTATACAGCAGCAGAGGCAGCAAAGAAAGCCGATATCATCATGATCTTAATCAACGATGAGAAGCAGGCAGCCATGTACAAGGAATCTGTAGAACCGAATCTGGAAGAGGGCAACATGCTGATGTTTGCACACGGCTTCGCGATCCATTTCGGACAGATCGTACCTCCGAAGAATGTAGATGTTACCATGATCGCTCCGAAGGCACCTGGCCACACCGTAAGAAATGAGTATGTGGTTGGCAGAGGAACACCGTGTCTCGTAGCGGTTCATCAGGATTATACAGGCAAGGCAAAAGATATGGCACTGGCTTACGCGCTGGCATTAGGCGGAGCAAGAGCAGGCGTTTTAGAGACAACCTTCAAGGTAGAGACAGAGACAGACCTTTTCGGCGAGCAGGCTGTATTATGCGGCGGTGTATGCGCACTGATGAAGGCTGGTTTTGAGACTCTGGTAGAGGCTGGATATGCGCCTGAGAACGCTTATTTCGAGTGTATCCATGAGATGAAGCTGATCGTAGACTTAATCTTCGAGAGCGGATTCGCTGGAATGAGATATTCCATCTCCAATACGGCTGAGTACGGCGATTACATCACCGGACCGAAGATCGTAACAGACGAGACTAAGAAGGCGATGAAGCAGATTCTGACAGATATCCAGGATGGTTCCTTTGCAAAGGACTGGCTGCTTGAGAACCAGGTGGGCTGTTCTCACTTCAACGCGATGAGAAGAAAAGAAGCGGAGCATCCGGCTGAGAAGGTTGGTGCTGAACTGAGAAAGCTTTACAGCTGGAATGACGGCGGCAAGCTGATCGATAACTAATTAGAATACGCGGGAGATGGAAGGTAACTGCCATCTCCCGCCTTTTTTTATTTCACAGGAAAGTTCGTTCTATGAAATAAAATCCCTCCGGGGGACAGCGTGCCCCGCTTTATCGGGTATGCGCACTCCGCGCTAAAGAAGTATGGCCGCTGAAGCGACCGCGCTCCGGCGCGAGAGTCCGGCTCGCCGGACTCCTTCTTGTATGGCGAATCGTAAGTATGTCTAAGGAGGCTGTGTGATGAAACATTTGGGAACGAAGAGAGTGGAGACAGAGAGGCTGATATTAAGACGGTTTACAATGGATGACGCGGATGCAATGTTCCGCAACTGGGCCAATGACCCGGAGGTAACGAAGTATCTGACATGGCCGGCTCACCCATCGGTGGAGGTTTCAAGAATGGTGCTGGAAAGCTGGGTGTTCCAATATGATGACAATGCATTTTACCAGTGGGCGATTGTGCCCAGGGACATCGGTGAGCCGGTCGGAAGCATCGGCGCAGTCCATGGCAGAGATGAGATCGCAATGGTGCACATCGGCTACTGCATCGGGAAAAAATGGTGGAAGCAGGGAATCACATCGGAGGCTCTGACCGCTCTGATCCGATTTTTCTTTGAGGAAGCCGGAATGAACCGGGTAGAGTCCCGCCACGATCCTCATAATCCCAATTCGGGCCGCGTGATGAAAAAGTGCGGAATGAAGTATGAAGGGACTATGAGGCAGGCGGATATCAATAACCAGGGAATCTGTGATTTCTCTGAATACGGGATTCTGGCCGAAGACTATTTCGGTGGAAAGCAGGTGGAGAAATAGAGCGAACCACAGACAGTACGAGGGAATGGGGCCGGGCTATGCTTCTATCACAGAGATCCGTTCTCTGATATGGCTTCCGTTTATGGCCTCTTCGATCATGGCGGAAGCATAGTCCGCGTAGCTGATCACGCTTTCCCCCTTCTCATTCAGGAAAAGTTCTTCCCCGCCAAACAGATACTTTCCAGTCTCCCCGCCGTCCGCGCGGAAGTCACAGGCAGGACTCAAATAGGTCCATCTGACATCCCCACGTTTCCGGAGTTCATCGAGGGCCTGCCCCATGCTGCCCGCCAGAGGTACGAAGGCCTCGGGAAAGCCGGGTCCATCCATGACTTGCGCCGTATGATCGGGGGTGACGTAGAGGCTGCCGGCTCCGCCGACGACCAGCAGACGGGTCCAGGTACCGCTCAAAAGATCACATAGATGCTTTAAGGACGAGCTGTGCTGCGGCAGTTTTTCCGGAGTCCATGCACCGAAGGCGTCAATAACCGCGTCGAAGCCCGCCAGATCTTCCGGAACCAGGGAGAATAAGTCCTTCTGTATAACGTTTTGGGCCGAGCTTCTGTTTTCCTCTCGGACAACTGCGGTGACCTCGATCCCGCGTTCCACCGCTTTTTCAACAATCAGCCTTCCTGCTTTTCCGTTTGCACATACTACAGCCATTTTCATAGATTTCATTGATAAGATCCTCCTTAAAATGTAATTGGACTTGTTTTTTGGTGTTTATAGAATTATAATAGGACTGTACAGCAGAAATGTAAAGTAAGCACTTTTTTGTGCTATAGGTACCTAAAAGAAACTATGAATGAGTAGCCAAACAAAGCTGGAAATGGAGGAAACAATGGAAAAGACATTGCCGGCATGTCCGGTTGAGACGACGCTGATGCTGATCAGCGACAGATGGAAAGTGCTGATTATCCGAGATTTATTGGACGGTACGAAGCGTTTTGGGGAACTGAAAAAATCCATCGGTTCTATTTCCCAGAAGGTGCTGACCTCCAATCTGCGGGAGATGGAAGGGGATGGACTGGTGAACAGAAAGGTCTACGCGGAGGTGCCTCCCAGAGTGGAGTATACACTTACGGATACAGGCTACAGTCTGAAGCCTATTCTGGACGCGATGGTTGAGTGGGGGATGGAGTATAAGAGAAAGCTGAACTGAGTATAAAAATATGAAAAATAGAGAAATAGAGAAATAAGAAGGGACCGCCTGGGACAACAGATAACTGCTGTCTCCATGCGGTCCGAATTATGCCGGTTTCGCAATATCCAATTTTCGCAATATCCGGTTATGAGATCGGAAAACTGTCACAGAAGGATAAGAAATCCTCTAACGCTCTGGAAGTCCCCCCTGGATTATAGGCGAAGCCGATGGTACGCTTTTTGATCGGCCATTTCATGGGAATCGTGACCAGCGTCTTTTTGTCCAGCTCTTCCTGAACGAACTCCCGGATCACACAGCCGATTCCGAGGCCAATCTTGGCGAACTCGATCAGAATATCCATGGTGTTTACCTCCAGCACCTGGCCGGGGACGATCTGATGCTCGCTTAAGTACTCGTCGATGTATTTTCTTGTCATGTTGTTCCGGTCCAGAAGCAGGATGTTGCCGGTCTGGAAGATATCTGTATTTCGGCCTTCCCGCAGGTATAAGTTGTCCAGATACGGCTTCGTGGATACGAAGATATCCTGAATGTTCATCACCGGGACAAAGATCAGCGGTTTCCTGCTGGACGGTTCGGCGATAAGCCCCAGATCGATGTGCTGCTGTTCCAGCATGGCGATGGTGTGGGTGGTGGACTGGCTCTCGATGGTGATCTTCACATGCGGATATTTTTCGATGAAGCCCTTTAAGTAAGGGAGCAGGATATATTTGCAGAGTGTGTTGCTCACTCCGATGCGCAGATGGCCGATATTAAAGTCCTTGATCCGCTTCAGCTCATTTTCTCCATGGCTCAGTGCCTCGAAGGCGGATTCCGTATGGTGAAAGAGCAGTTCCCCCTCGCTGGTCAGCTGAACGCCTCTGGAATTCCGAGTGAAGAGGGAGACACCTAAACTGTCCTCCAGCTTGCTGATGGATTTACTGATGGCGGGCTGACTGATGTAAAGCTCCTTGGCGGCCTTGGAGATGTTTCCGGCCTTTGCCACTTCGTAGAAAATCTTATATTGCGAAAGGTTTTGTTCCATATATGCCTCTTTTCCTGGTATCCATTCCGGTTGGCTCTCTGCCTCGCGCGGCGCGCTCTGGTCCGTCTCCGCCCAGCCGGAACGGTATAACTGACTATTATATTAAGTATTCATATTATGTATTTCTATTATATCAATAAGTATGTTAGAATGTAAAGCAGAAAATGAGAACAGGGTTTGAAGGAGGATATAGATTATGGGAATGACAATGACCCAGAAAATTTTAGCGGCTCATGCGGGGCTTTCGGACGTGAAGGCCGGACAGTTGATTGAGGCGGATTTGGATCTCGTATTGGGGAATGATATCACCTCTCCGGTGGCTATCAACGAGATGAAAAAATTCGACACAGAGACAGTTTTCGACAAGGATAAGATCGCTCTGGTTATGGACCATTTTATCCCGAACAAGGACATTAAATCAGCGGAAAACTGCAAGTGCTGCCGTGACTTTGCATGCAGACATGAGATCAGCAATTACTTTGACGTGGGACAGATGGGAATTGAGCACGCGCTGCTTCCGGAAAAAGGACTTGTGGTAGCCGGTGATGCAGTGATCGGCGCCGACTCACATACGTGTACATACGGCGCGCTCGGTGCATTTTCCACTGGTGTGGGAAGTACGGACATGGCGGCCGGTATGGTGACGGGAAAAGCATGGTTTAAGGTACCATCCGCGCTGAAATTCGAGCTGGTTGGCAAACCCGGCGGCTGGGTCAGCGGAAAAGACGTCATTTTACATATTATCGGCATGATTGGCGTGGATGGCGCTCTCTATAAATCCATGGAATTCACCGGCGAGGGAATTAAGAACTTAACCATGGATGACCGCTTTACCATCTGTAACATGGCCATCGAGGCGGGCGGAAAGAACGGCATTTTCCCTGTGGACGACCTGGCGGTTCAGTACATGAAGGAGCACTCCAAACGGGAGTTCACCGTGTATGAGGCCGATTCCGATGCAGAGTATGACAAGGTCTACACCATCGATTTATCGGAATTGAAACCGACAGTGGCGTTCCCGCACCTTCCGGAGAATACAAAGACCATCGGTTCCTTCGGTGATATCATGGTGGATCAGTCGGTGATCGGTTCCTGTACCAACGGGCGGATCGACGATATGAGAATCGCTGCAAAGGTGATGAAGGGCAGAAAAGTGGCGAAAAATGTCCGCTGTATCGTAATTCCTGCAACACAGGAGATATACCTGCAGGCCATGAGAGAGGGACTTCTGGAGATCTTTATCGAGGCGGGAGCGATCGTGAGCACACCGACCTGCGGACCGTGTCTGGGTGGTTACATGGGAATTCTGGCTGCAGGAGAACGCTGTATCTCCACAACGAACAGGAATTTTGTAGGCCGTATGGGCCATGTGGATTCTGAAGTGTATCTGGCAAGCCCGGCGATCGCGGCGGCCAGCGCCATCACTGGAAAGATTTCAGCGCCGGAAGAACTCGGCTTATAAGGAAAAAGGAGGACAGATTAATGAAAGCGACAGGTTCCGTTTTTAAATATGGGGACAATGTGGACACGGATGTCATCATTCCGGCCAGATATTTAAATATTACAGATGGATATGAACTTGCCAAACACTGTATGGAAGATATAGACAGGGATTTTGTGAAAAATGTAAAAAAAGGCGATATTATCGTAGCGAATAAGAATTTTGGCTGCGGCTCCTCCAGAGAGCATGCGCCGCTCGTAATCAAGTGCGCGGGGGTCAGCTGTGTCATAGCGGAGACTTTTGCAAGAATTTTTTACCGCAACGCCATTAATATCGGCCTGCCGATTATCGAATGCCCGGAGGCTGCTAAGGCCATCACTGCGGGTGACGAGGTGGAAGTCGATTTTGACAGCGGTATCATTAGGAATAAGACGACGGGACAGTCCTATGAGGGCCAGGCATTCCCGCCGTTTATGCAGAAGATTATTTCTGCAGGGGGATTGATTCCATATATAAATCAGAAGTAGGGTACCGGAGGAGCCCGGATATACCAGAGACAGCATTCTGGCATATCCGGGCTTCTTTTTCATGATTTGCTTACTGCAGGCAGAACCTGCGGAGCGCGCTGCCCGTCACGAAGCGGGCTGAAATAATTTTTCCTATACACGGCGCGCAGGCAGTGCTATATTATATAGAAGAAACACATCAAAAACTGTCGAAAGGGAGGATATGCCGTATGACAATTCAATTTGCCGCGGAGGAAGACACAGGGCTGATCCTGCGATTTATAAAGGAACTTGCCGATTATGAGGGAATGCTTTCCGAAGTGGAGGCGACAGAAGAGCTGCTGCGGGAATGGATTTTCGAAAAGAAAAAGGCTGAGGTGCTGATTGGGAAGGAGGGTGGAGAACCGGTGGGATTTGCCCTGTTTTTCCATAACTTTTCCACATTTCTGGGCAGAGCCGGAATTTACCTGGAGGACCTTTACGTCAGACCGGAATACCGGGGAAAGGGCTGCGGAACCGCGTTCTTGAAGCGCCTGGCAGAGATCGCTGTGGAGCGGGGCTGCGGGCGCCTGGAGTGGTGGTGCCTCGACTGGAATAAACCGAGTATTGAATTCTACCGCGCCATGGGAGCCGTTCCCATGGACGACTGGACGGTTTACCGGATCGCCGGCGATCAGCTGAAGAAGCTTTCCGGACATGCCGGAGATTCAGAAAGGAGTGAATCAGATGGTGAAGACGAACGCCATGCGTATGCTGGACAAGGCGAAAATTGAATACAGAACAAAAGAGTACGAGGTGGATGAGAATGACTTATCGGGAAGCCACGCCGCGGACATGATGGGAGTGGATCACGGAAGCGTGTTTAAGACTCTGGTGCTGAAAGGGGAGAAGATGGGCTATTTGGTCTGCTGCATCCCTGTGGATGCGGAGCTGGATTTAAAGAAGACGGCCAGGGCGGCAGGCGATAAGAAGGTGGAAATGATCCACATGAAGGACCTTCTGGCCGTTACGGGATACATCAGAGGGGGATGTTCTCCCATTGGGATGAAGAAGCAATTCCCCACTTTTGTCGAAGAAAGTGCTGTTTTGTATGATGAGATCGCCATAAGCGCCGGATTAAGAGGCCAGCAGATCCTGATTTCCCCACAAACCCTGGTAACCTTCATCCGGGGAAAATTTGCTTCCCTGACGTTTGAATAGTTTACATAAAATAAAAACGCAAAAAAACACAAAATTTGCAACTTTAAATAAGTAACAGAAATGTAACAGATTTGTAAAAATTAAATAATAAATATAGATAAAAATATAGCTTACAACAAGCTTTTAAATGTAATATATATACAAAAAATATAAAAAGACCAGAAAACGCTCAAGGAAAATATCACAAAGATGTTAAATAAGTATTGACTTTGTTGACAAGACTCCTCTATAATACGCTCGTCACCCGGAAATGGCTGCAAAAGTCTGCGGCTTAGATGTATGAGAGAAAAGAAAGAGGAGTATGTATGCTGACATTGCGCTCAATTCTTCAGCATATCTGTCAGTTCTTTCGGGGACTGGCGGTGAAGGCCACAAAAAGGATGTATCGATCGTCGGCTGTCTTTATGGCAGGCGCTGCGGTGATCACCGTTGTGGCATTTACCTCAACCGGTTTCGGCAGCGGAGGAAAGAACGCCCTGACGGCGTTTGCGGAGACTCCGGGGCAGGAGACAGCGGCAGAAGAGGAAGATGCAGAAGAAGAGGAACCTGTTACGGAAGCAAAAGTACAAGTCCAACTTACCGAAATAAAGAAGCAGGGACAACTGTTAGCCGGTAATCTATTGGAAAAAGAAGTACAGCAGAAGCAGGAAATCCAACAGGAATCAAAAGAAGAGCTCGAACGTATCAATGAACAGATTGTCATGGATGCTAAGATAAAGGCGCTGGAGGCAGAAGAAAATGCCCGCCAGAAAGCTTTGGAAGAAGAAAGACGCAGGGAAGAAGAGAAGAAAGCGGCAAGCCGGAAGGCGGTTTCAGATGACGATTATCAGGTTCTGCTGCGGATCGTTCAGGCAGAAGCCGGAGTCTGTGACGAGAAGGGAAAGATTCTTGTGGCCAATGTGGTGCTGAACCGCGTGAAGAGCCAGGAGTTCCCGGATTCAGTTAGAAGCGTTGTCTATGAGCCTTCTCAGTTTTCACCGGTATCAGACGGTTCCATCAATTCTGTGAAGGTGACGGAGGAGACGAGGGAATGCGTGAACCGGGCGCTGGAAGGGGAGGACTATTCCGACGGGGCGTTATACTTCATGAACCGGAGAGGTTCCAGGAGCGGAGCTGTGAGCTGGTTTGATTCCCATTTAACGTATCTGTTCCGCCATCAAAATCATGAGTTTTTTAAATAAAAACATTGTAGAATATTCTGCTTTAGGTGTATAATATAGCTAAGAAATTTTATACATAAAGGAGAACAGGGCTATGATTTTTGACTCAGCGAAGAATCTTGATTTTTACAGAGGGCTTGGAATTGAAGGCAGATACGGCAAGGCAGTTGATTTCCTTCAGAATACCGATTTAGAGAACCTGGCACCGGGGAAATACGAAATTGATGGCAAGAACGTCTATGCGAATGTAACCGAATACACCACGATTCCGTGGGAAGAAGCGAAGTATGAATCGCACCATGATTACACGGACATCCAGTACATGATCACGGGTACTGAGACCATGACTTATGCACCGGTGGACGCACTGAATGTGACAGTACCGTATAACGAAGAAAAAGACTGTGTTTTATATGACAACGCAAATCCTGGATTAAAGGTAGTTGTCGGAGCAGGTGAATATATGATCTTTAATCCGTGGGATGGCCATAAGCCGAAAGCAGCAGACGGCGAGCCGGCCCCGATTAAGAAGGTAATTGTGAAAATTAAGGAAAATTAATGAGATATCTCATAACGGAGCGTTCCTTTCGCGGGAGCGCTCTTTTTTTGGTTTCATAGGAAAGTTCGTCCTATGAAACCAAAACCCTCAGGGGGAGGCGCACTCCGCGCTAAGGAAATTTGGCTGCTGAAGCAACCGCGCTCCGGCGCACGAGTCCGGCTTGCCGGACTCGTTGTGTGAAGGGAGGTTTTTGTTTCCGTAACCGTTCCAGCGAAAAATTCCCCCTGAATCAAAAAAATGTGGAGTTTTTCCCGGGCCATTTTCCAACTATAATGAAATTACAAAGAATTGAAACAGAGGAAAAATGAGGAAAAGATAAAGGGGTGGAACCATGAAAAAGAAACGGCTGACATACAGTAACTTTTACTTTTACCTATTGCTCCTTGCGCCGATTCTGGCTGTCTATATCCTGTTTTTTGTTATTCCTGTGGTATCCAGCATGTTTTTCAGCCTGACGAATTTTAATGGAATCAGCCTGAAATTCAAGTGGGTGGGATTTAATAATTACGATGTGGCGTTTCATGACAAGGTGTTTAAGAAGGCCATGGTCAACACCTTTCTGTTCGCCCTGGGAGCGACAGTATTACAGAATCTGTTCGCAATCGTGTTCGCAATGGCGCTGAACACGAAAATCAAGTCCAGAAACTTCCTGCGGATGCTGCTTTTTGCACCGTGTATGCTATCCCCCGTGGTGGTGGCATTTATCTGGCAGTTTATCTATATGCCGGACGGCATGTTGAACCACCTGCTGGGAACCGACATCACCTGGCTGGGAAACAGAAAGACAGCGCTGTCCTGTGTGGTGATCGCTCATGTATGGATGTGGATCGGATATTCTTCCACCATTTACATGTCCAACTTACAGAGTATATCGACGGACATTCTGGAAGCGGCGGCCATCGACGGAGCGGGGCCGTGGCAGAAATTTGGGAGCATCATCCTGCCGATGCTGGCTCCGGCCACCACCATCAATGTGACGCTTGCGTTTACCCAATCCCTAAAGGTATTTGACATTGTCTACGCCATGACAGGCGGCGGACCGCTGAACTCCACGGAGACGGTGGGAACGTACGTGGTCGCCAATATGAACCGCGGCCTGCACGGCTACGCATCGGCTCAGACCGTACTTTTAACCATCGTGATAGTCCTGTTCGGGCAGGTTTTAATCGGAGTTTTGAAAAAACGAGAGGAGGCGATTTACTGATGAAAACCAGAAAGAAACCATTGCTATTTCTGTTCGAGCTGCTGATGATCGCCGCCTGTGTGCTGATGTTTTACCCGGTGATCATGATGGTTCTCGTGTCCCTGAAGGATGAGGCTCTGCTGGCTGGCGAACCCTTAAGCCTGAAGACCAGCTTCGCCTTTGAAAACTATATAACGGCGGCGAAGGGAATGAAATACTGGAGGGCGCTGCTTAACTCTTCCGTATTGACGGTATTCAGCTCTTTGATCACCACGTTCTTTGGAGCCTGCGGGGCGTATGCCATCATGCGGGCGAGAAGAGGAAAGAAGCTCTTTCTCGTACTGAACGCGCTGTTTCTCATCGGTCTGGCGCTGCCGCAGCAGGTGGCCATGGTGCCTCTCGTCTTATGGATGCAGAAGCTTCACGTAGCCAATACGCTGTTCGGACTGATCCTGGCGTTTATCGGAGCCAACGCGGCATACGGCGTGTTCTTTTTTTCCGGCTTTGTGAATACAGTACCCGTCACCCTGGAGGAGGCGGCCTATATTGACGGAGCCAGCCCCTTTACGACCTTTATCAGAATCGTGTATCCGCTGCTTAAGCCGCCCATGGTAACGCTTTTGATCGTGATCGCCTTAAGGGTCTGGAACAACTTTATGTATCCCCTGCTTCTTCTGCAGGGGCAGAAGTCCAGGACACTGCCTCTCACGGTATTTTTCTTTAAGGGTGACTTGTCCATCCAGTGGAATATTCTGTTTGCGGCGACAACCCTGGTGATCCTGCCGCTGATGATCGTCTATTTCATACTGCAGAAGCAGATCATTTCCGGCATGTTAAACGGGTCTGTGAAGGGGTGAATCAGTTAAATGCAATAGTAACAAAATCATAATAAAGGAATAACAGGAGGAAGAAACATGAGAAAAAGAAGAACAGCAGCATGGTTCATGGCGGCAGCCATGGTAATGGGATCTCTGGCCGGATGCGGACAGAAGGCGGCACCGGAGACGACGGCAGCACAGACCAGCGAGGCGAAGAAGGAAGAGACCGCCGCAGCGGAGGAAACAAAGGCGGAAGCGGAGAGCACGGGAGAACAGGTGGAGCTTAAGGTGTTCGGATTTAAGACCGGAGCGGAGGAAGGCGCGATTCCGGAACTGATCGAACGGTTCAACAAGGAGAATTCGGATATCAAGGTGGTGTACGAGGGAATCAGCAACGCGGGCGGTTATCAGGATGTACTCACCGCAAGACTGGCTTCCGGGCAGGGGGACGACGTGTTCTTTGCCAACCCCAATTACCTGCCGCAGCTTCAGGAAGCGGGCTATACCGAGGATCTGTCCGATATGCCTGTGGTGGAGAAGTACAGCGGCCTCGTAAAGGACTTGCTGACCATCAATGACAGCATTCCGGGTCTCGGCATGGAAGTGGCCGTATTTGGTATGTTTTCCAACCTCGATGTACTGAAGGAAGCGGGCATCGACCACGCGCCGGCAAACTACAAAGAGTTTCTGGAGGATTGTGAGATCCTGAAGAAAGCCGGAAAGACACCGGTCGTGGCCGGAGCCAAGGATGGTACGGGCGTTGCCATTCTCTCCCTGGCGAAGAGCATGGACCCGGTCTATCAGGCATCCGATAAAATGGACCAGATCGCCAGAATGAACAGCGGCGAGCTGAAATTTGGCGATGTGATGCAGCCGGGATTTGCACTGGTGGAAGACCTGATCTCCAAAGGTTATCTGGACGGAAGCAAGGCTCTCGTCTATGCGGCGGGCCAGGACGATATTGCAGAATTCGCAAAGGGAGAGGCCGGCTTTATGCCTGGCGGAAGCTGGTTCGTGGCAGGACTTGAGAGCGCAGCTCCGGATATGAACTATACTCTGGGCGGTATTCCGGTCGAGGATGACGATTCCCTGATTCTGATCAATGCCGGTGTCCGCGTCTGCATCAACAGCTCTTCTGAGAAGAAGGACGCAGCCCGGAAATTCGTGGAATTCTTCACCGGACTGGACAGCATGAACGCCTATGTGGCAAGCCAGAACAGCTTCAATCCGCGCACGGATGGGGCCAGCACGGACAACGATGTGGTGGAGCCAGCGGCGGAGCGTCTGAGCGCAGCCCGCATGGTTCCGTGGGTGGATTCCGCCTTTGACATCGCGGTGGTCAGCCCGTGGGCGGACGCCCGTACCTTTACGGCCAATGTGGCGGGCGGTGATTCCGTAGACAATGCGGTCAAGGACCTAAACGCACAGGTGGAGAATAATCTGAAGCTGAAATAATGCAGGCTGGCAGCCGCAGGACTGAGTCTTGCGGCTGCCTTTTATCTATGTTAGAATGGCACAAGAGAGGGGGACGGGGACATGTATCGGATACTGATTGCGGATGATGAGTTCTGGGTGGGCCGGTGGCTGAGCCAGGTCTTAAAGGAGAGCCCCTTTGAGGTGACGGTGACGGGAATCAGTGATAACGGGGAAGAGACGTTGAAAGCGCTGCTGGACACCAGACCCGATATATTGATTACGGATATCAATATGCCGCTGATCGACGGCCTCGATGTGCTAAAACGCCTGGAGGAAGCGGGGGAAAGGCTTCCGAAGACCATCGTCATATCCGGTTACGACGAATTTGACTATGCGAGGCGCGCCATTGAGCTGGAGGTTATGGCCTATTTATTAAAGCCGCTGGAGCGTTCGGCGGTCTACGAAGCTGTGGAGAAGGCTGTCGCGGCGCTGGAAAAGGAGCAGGAGAGAAAGGAACAGACCCGGGACGGTTTCACGGCGGGGGTGGAAAACATCCTGACGGAGTACCTGCGAAGTCCCGGCGACGAGACGAAGCGCCAGCTTAGCAGCCTCCTGGTGTCCGGACAGGGGCAGAGCGGCTTCTTTGAACTGGCGCTGTTTCAGATGCGCCGTCTGGAAGAATCCGCTCTGACGAGGGAGGAGATGCGCGGACGTCTGGAGGAGGCCGCTGCCGGTAAGGACATCTACCTCTGCCCGCTGGACCGTTTCACCTGGGGCGTTCTGATCACAGGCATTGTGAATCCTGCGGGCTTCCGGCTGGATGAGAGCGTGCTTGTGAGCCTGCTTCACAGCTATGAGTATGGGCTGAGCGAGGCGCATGAGGCGCTGGAGGAGATTGGCGAGGCATTTGCGGAGGCGAGGGAAGCCATCATTCTGCGGCTGGGGAGGGAAGGGAAGACAGAGTCCTTTCCGGTGTCGGAATCCGATCTTCACGCGGATTTTCTGGCTGCGTTAAAGGCCGGCAACATGGAGCGGATCAGGGGGTGTACGAGACAGGCCTGCGGGCTCTTTATCCAGAAGGGGTACGACTTAACCAGCTGCTTAAATTTCTACTTTGTTCTGTCGGGCGAGGTGATCAAGCTGTTAAATGACCGGTATAAGGAACAGAGCCGGACGGAATATCTGGAACTGATCGAGGAGGGATACGATTTCTCTGTCCGGATCCGGAATTACTACAGCATCCGGTCCATCTGCCACCGGTTTGAAGAGTATATTGAAAAGGCAGCGTCCTGTCTGAAGGAAGAGGACTGCATGGATGTGGCGGCAATTGTCAAACGGATCCAGCGTGAGATCAGAGAGCATTACAGCACTGATATCAGCCTCGCCTGGGTGGCGGACGAATACGGAATCAATCCCAGCTATTTCAGCAAGAAATTCAAGGATGAGACGGGTGTTAATTTCATCGATTATCTGACGGAGGTGCGGATCGGACAGGCAAAGGAGCTTTTAAGCCACACGGGCCTTTCCGTCAGCGCCGTCAGCCTTCGGGTGGGATTCAAGGAAGCAAAGTATTTCAGCCGGGTGTTTGCCTCCATGACGGGGGAGAAACCGTCGGAATACAGGGAGAGGATGAGGCGGGAGGAGGAAAAACGTGAAGAGAGTGCGCATTAAGACGTGGCTGGAGAGCCGTCTCAACAGAAAAATATTTCTGAGCTTTCTGACAGTCTCCCTCATTCCTCTTTGTATTGTCTACTGCTATATTAACTCCGCCTATTCCGAGAAGCTGAGGAGCGATGCCTTCACCCAGAACCAGTTGACGGAACGGAACACGGCAGTTTTGCTGGAGGACTATTTGACTAAAATCGAATACATCTCCAATCTCTTTTTTGACAGCGATACCCAGGCCATGATACGCGGGGCCTCCGATTCGCTGAGCAGCTACAGCGCCCGCATGGCGCTGGAGAAAAAGGTGCGGGTGAATCTCGATCTGTTCAAGGTAATGGCGTACGTGGATCAGGTTACATTTTTAAAACAGGATGGAACGGCCATGGATGTGATGAATTCCTTAGGCTACGCGGACACCATCCTTTTTTCCGTACCGCCGGAGGAGGTGGGAAAACGGTTTAAAAACCAGAGGCTCATGCGAATCGAGGAGCTGAATGACAGTTACACGGATAAATACGTCTATCTGCGCCAGATCGATGATTTAGACTTGAAAAACGGCACCCTGGGCTGGCTTTTTATCGTCTTTGACCGAGACCAGTTCGATCTGCTTCTCCAGGATTTGCGGACGGTGCTGAACACGGAGATCGCCATGGACGACGGAGAGCAGCTGCTTTATGACACGATGAGCGGCGGGCCGGAAGCGGTGAACCGTCTGCGGGCCGCCGCGGTCTCCTACTCGGCGCCGCCGAAGGAGAGGAGACGGGCGGAGAGCATCTCGTGGGACTACCGTATCGAAAATCTGGGAATCAGAGTCACATTTTTCGATGACATGAAGGGCGTGGAGAGCAATATCCGTGCGCTGAGCACCATGACAGGAACCGTGATCTTCATAACCGTGCTCATCATACTGGCGGCCTCACTCCTTTTCTCGGAGACCATCGTCCGCCCGGTGACCAGGCTCCATAAGAATCTGGTCCGGGTGAAGGAGGGCGATTACACGGTCCGCGTGCACGTCGAGACCAGGGATGAGGTGGGAGACCTCTGTGACGCGTTTAACGGCATGGCAGAGGAGATTGACCGCCTCGTCAACCGGGTGTATTCCGTGGAACTGAAGGAAAAGGAGGCGGCCATCAAGGCGCTGCAGGCTCAGATCAACCCTCATTTTCTCTACAACACCCTGGATATGATCAAGAGCATGGCGGAGCTTTACGGGGCCTTGCAGGTATCGGAGATGATCATGGCCTTATCGAAGCTGTTCCGCTACGCGACCCATACGGACGGTGTCCTCGTCACCATCAGGGAAGAGCTGGAAAACCTTTCCAGCTACATGACGATCGTAGGTGCCAGATTCGGCGGGCGGATTGCGTTCGCCGCCAGGGTTCCGGAGGAGCTGCTTGCAGAGCCCATCGTAAAGGTCTGCCTGCAGCCGCTTGTGGAGAACTCCATCTCCCACGGGCTGGGCAGGGGCCGCTCTGGCGGCCGGATCGCGGTTACGGTAAAAAAAGAGGAGGGAATCATGACGGTTACGGTGGAGGACAATGGCGGCGGCATACAGCCGGAGCGGCTGGCGGAGATCCGCGGCCGCCTGGAGCGGAGAGAACGGGTGGAAGAGGAGTCCGGCAGGGGCAATGTGGGACTGAAGAATATCCACGACAGAATCAGGCTTTATTATGGAGATGCGTATGGCATTGTGATTGACAGCTTTCCGGGAAAGGGAACCGTGGTGACACTGTCCTATCCGTCAGACGAGATTCCGGCCCCGGAGAAGATAAAGGAGGAACCGATTTGAAAGAGAGACCCAATCTATTATTTCTGATGACAGATGAACAGCGTTACGACGCAGCCGGATGGGTGAACCGCCAGGTACATACACCGGCCCTTGACCGGATGGCGGAAGAAGCCGTGTGCTTTTCCCGCGCCTATACCACAAACCCGTCGTGCATTCCGGCGAGGGCAGCCATCTTTACCGGGCGCTATCCCTCCCAGTGCGGCGTACCGGGATTTGTCAGCAGCCTTCCCAAAAAGGAGACCACATTTATGAAGTATTTACAGGAGGGGGGCTACTATACGGCTGTCATCGGAAAACAGCATTTCTGGCGCTCTGAAATTGAGCGGGGATACGACTATGAGGACATTGTGGATGAACATTTTCCGCCGGAGATAATCACGAAGGAGCTGGCCGACGGCGAATTCGGCCTTCCGGCCAACAAGACGGTCTCCGACCGCGTCTCCAGCTATGTGGAGTTTCTGGCCGACAGCGGTTTCACCAGGGGATCCCAGCTTTTCAGGGAGATAAACAGCAAGGGGATCTATGAATTTACAGGGGAAGAAAAGTACCACGTGGACGCCTACATCGGCGACCGGGGAAGGGAGTGGCTGGAGAAGAGCTGTCCCGATGACAGGCCCTGGTTCCTGACCCTTTCATTTCCGGGGCCGCATATGCCTTTTGACGGGATTGGGCTTCCGGATGAAGAGGTCTACGGGGAAATGGAGCTGACTTTGCCGGGAACGGAGCTTTCCGATCTGTTCCATAAGCCGCCCCATTATCTCGACATCGCTAAGAAATTCGGCAGTCTTGATTTAAAGAATCACACGTCGCCGGATGGGCTCACCCCGGATGAGATCCGGCTGATGAAGAAGGCCTACTATGCCAATATGACTCTGATTGACCGGAAAATCGGCCAGGTGATTGAGTTCCTTAAAAAGAAGGGACTTTACGATAACACCCTCATCCTGTTTACCTCGGACCACGGGGACTTTATGGGAGATTTCGGTGTGGCCACCAAGGCCCAGTACTGCTCGGAGGCCCTGATGAGGATTCCGTTTCTGTTAAAGCCTCCGTTTTCCGGCTTTAAAGGCCGCAGAGAGGACAGCTTCATCAGCTCGGTCGAAATCGCGGCCACATGCCTCACGGCGGCGGGAATCGCTGTCCCGGATACCATGATGGGCCGGAGTCTGACACAGTTTTACGAGGACGGCGCCAAAGAAATATGGCCGGACGTCTACATGGAAGCGAGAGACATCCGGGCCATACGGGATGAACATTATAAACTGATCTACTACCAGAACAGGAGCTACGGCGAGTTCTACGATCTCCAGAACGATCCGGAGGAGAAGTATAATTTATGGGATGATCCACTGCTTCAGGAGCGGAAATACGAACTGATGAAGCGGCTTCTGGACCGGATGATCGACCTCGGCGAGGGTGGGAAGACCGTCTGGAATATCGGCGCTCCCGTCATATAAGCGGTGAAGCTTTCCGCGTGCCCCTATTCCGGAGCCCAGCCGTCATTTCCTGAGAGAACGGCGGCCTTTGTAAAGCGTCCGGCCTCTTCTTTCGTCAGGCGGCGGACCCATTCCGGGCGGCGGTCCATGGCGGCGCCCGGTCCAAAGCTCTCATACTCTGCATAAAACGCGTGCTCTCTGGCCTCCGGTTTGTTCCAGTCATCCCATCCCTCTTCGCAGATATGGGAATCCATGTAGCAGTTCAGGAGAACCGTTTGGGCGTATTCGCGCCAGGGCCGCCCCAGGAAGGCGCTGTGCGGGGGACAGCAGCTCTCGAAACGGCAGTCCTTCATAACATAGCCGAATTCCTGGCCCTCAGGCGTGGAGGCCGCGGTGACATAGCTGTTTACCGGGCTGTCCGTACACTTGGAAAACAGGGTACAGCCTTCAAAATAGGCGGCCGCTCCGCCGAAGATGAAGTCGATATCGCCTTCGATGTAGCAGTTCCGGTAATAATGCCTTCCGCTGATGCGGGGGGCATTCTGCTTCGGCCCGGTAAATCCTCCCGGCTCAATCTCCCTCGGCGGGAGAGGCGCGGTAAAGAGAGTATCCTGGTTTCCCAGAAAACGGCAGGAGTCGAAGAAGAGGCGGTCCCCATCCGCATAGAGTGCCAGGGCCTGTCCGGCCTCGGTCCCTTTCCCGGCGCTGTTTTCAAAGGTGATGCTGCGTGCGGTGAAGTCGTGGGTGTCGATGAAGCATGTAAAGGTGCGGAACGTTCGGAGCGGCCCGCCCTCCGGTGCTTCCATGCGGGCGGAGAGGCAGCCGGTGATTACAGTGGAACCGTCCTCTTCCCCGAGGAAGGTCAGATGTGGTATGCGCACGGTAATCTGTTCCCGGTAGATTCCGCTGTGCAGGAACAGCGTTTCTCCTTTTCCGGAATACGGAGTTTTTGCAAGGCTGTCCAGCGCTTCCTGTATGGATGAAAAATCTTTTTTTCCATTTTGATCGATCTCTATCATAGAATTCCTTCTTTCCATATGGAGTGGATATTTTTATGATTCATACTAAATATATCCATTTTACGACAAATTTGCAACAGAAATGATTGACTTCTAATTCACAAAGTGAGATAATACCTTAAACTGTGAATGGAATTAATTCAAAAATGCATATGGGGACGGGAGCTTGCCTTCCGTCTCCGTTGCATTCTTATCCATGGAGGAGAGAATGGAGAAGGAATATCTGTTATTTGATCTGGACGGAACGCTGACCGATCCAAAAGAAGGCATCACCAAATCCGTGCGCCACGCCCTGAAGGCTTATAACATCGAGGTGGAGGACTTAGATACGCTCTGCTGCTTTATCGGACCGCCGCTGAAGGACAGCTTCATCGAATACTACGGATTCAGCGAGGAGGATGCGGCGAACGCGATCGGTGTCTACCGGGAGTATTTTTCCGACCGGGGAATCTTTGAAAATGAGGTCTACGAGGGGATCGAGGAGATGCTGAAGGCGCTTACGGCCTCTGGGAAAAAGCTTTTTGTAGCTTCCTCGAAGCCAGAGGTCTTTGTCAGAAAGATCATGGAGCACTTCGGACTGAATTCGTATTTCACCTTTATGGGAGGCGCGGATTTAGCAGAGACCAGGGTGAAAAAAGCGGATGTCATCCGGTACGTTCTCGAGGAAAACGGGATTACCGATCTGGAAAAAGTGATCATGATCGGTGACAGGAAACACGATATTTTAGGAGCGAAGGAAGTCGGAGTTGACAGTGTGGGCGTTCTCTACGGCTATGGAGACCAGGAGGAGCTGACCGGCGCGGGAGCCGATTTTCTGGCGGAAACAGTTTTTGATTTGCAGAATCTCTTATAGTGTGATATGATACACAGTATTATGTTGCTTAAGGAATAGTTTTGGCTGACGGCGAAGAGGAACGCCTTAAGGAGGAGATGCATTATGATTGAACTGGGAAAAGAAAAGAGACAGATAATCAGTCCGCTTTGCGGACAGGCGGATAATGTTCTGGTGCACGGAGCGGTTCAGGGATACATGGGCCGTGTGTGGGTGCCTGAGCTTACGAATCCAGCGTACTGCCTGATTCATCTGGGTGATTTCGCATACCTGTTTGGCATATGCCCAAAGGGTGAACAGGCCATGGAACTGAGAGCGCAGCTTTACAGAGAATGCGGCCAGGATTACATCACCCCATCCGATGAGAGATGGGCCGAATGGCTGGAGGAATCCTTCCCGGGAGAATACAGGGTTTTATCCCGGTATTCCATGAGAAGGGACAGGAATCATTTTTCGGAGGAGGCGCTGGAGTCCTACTGTGGGAACCTGCCCGCCGGAATTCGATTAAAGAAAATCGATAAGAGACTGTACCAGACAGCGCTTAAGGAGGAATGGAGCCGTGATTTCTGCTCCAATTTCGAGACTCCGGAGGAATTTGAACAGAATGGCCTCGGCTTTGTGGCCATGGATGGCAGAAAGATTGTTTCCGGATGTTCTGCCTATGGAATCAGCCAGGGAATGTTTGAGATACAGGTTGAGACCCGGAAGGAGTACCAGCGGAAGGGGCTGGCCCTGGCGTGCAGCGCCCGGTTCATCCTCACGTGTCTGGAGCAGGGAATCTACCCCAGCTGGGATGCGATCAGCTTACAGTCAGTCGGGCTGGCGGAGAAGCTGGGATATATATTTGACAGGGAATACAAAGTTTATCAGCTCTACGATATGGAGAGCGGCCTTTTAATGGCGTAGCTGGCACCAGTACAGTATTTGGAGGAATACCAACGATGAAAAGAGTAAAAGTCGGATTCTGGGGAATTGATTCGATCCTGGAATTTGTAAAAATAACCGGCAGCAGCCGTCATAAGATGGAACTGGTCTGCGGGAGCACGGTGGTGGATGCGAAATCGCTGCTGTCTGTGCTGTCCGTAAAGGCGGCCCAGGCGGTGGAGCTGGTGATTCATGAGGAATGCTGCGAACGTCTGCTGGAGCGTCTGGACCCTTATATCGAGCATGGCAGCCTGCTGGACAGGGCGCACCATTTAAGCGCCTGAGGAACGAACAGCCGCCGCCGGACAGGGCTGAGAGCATGTCCGCCGGGCGCGTTGTCTTCATAATTAAAACTGACAGGAAAAGGAACTTGAAAAATTGAGTAAAGTGGTGTATACTAATGCTATAAAAATAAGATGAATTGTAATTCCTGGAATGTTCGACACTCTTACCTACTTTGAACCTACATTTTGACATTCGGGATTCCAATATTTTTAAGCGGATGTCAGGCCTCCTATATTGAGTGGAAGGCAGAAGCTTAAGTGAGGTCGCCCACCTAGCAAGGCTAGGCGTCAAACAGTAAGAACCGGCATTTTGGGGTTACAAAAGAAAAAAGCAGCGAGAAATCGCTGCTTTAACTTTTTACAAAAGTATGATAATGTATACATAGGGCAAAGCCCGTATCTTAAAATACAGGAGAATAATATGAAGGAAACGAAATTCAGGAATTATATATGCTGGGGAGTGACCGCGCTGGCGGTGATCGCGCTGAGTATCGCGTTTGCTTTTTTTCTTACGAGATTTCAGGTGATGAAGGCAGGACTGAGGGCGTTTATCGGCATCCTGATGCCGGTGATTTATGGAGCTGTTCTGGCATATCTGCTTCTTCCAATTTACAACAGGACGAGAAGCCTTCTTGAAGGATGGATTGCGAAGGGCGTAAAAAAGGAAAAGACAGTCAGGGGATTATCGAAGGCCGGAGCGACAGCTGTGAGCCTGGTCGTCCTCTTTGTGATTGTTGCGGGACTGTTCTGGATGGTGATTCCGCAGATTTACACCAGCATTATGACGCTTCAGGAGGGACTGGGGGAGAATATCAACAACCTGGCGCTCTGGCTTCAGAAGCTTCTGGAGGATAATCCAACCCTGGAACAAAAGGTAATCCCGATGTACGATGAGGTGACCAATCAACTGGAAAACTGGCTGACCACCTCCCTGGTACCGAACGTGTCGACGGTGATAAGCGGTCTGTCCAGCGGCCTTTTGAGCGTTGTGCTGGCGCTTAAGAACATCCTCATCGGCGTTATCGTTATGGTGTACTTATTAAACATCAAAGAGACTCTTTCCGCACAGGGAAAGAAGATCATCTACAGCGTGCTGCCTCTGCGGATGGCGAATCAGTTTATCGAAGAGCTCCGTTTTGTCCACCGGGTGTTCGGCGGATTTATCACGGGCAAGCTGTTGGATTCCCTGATTATCGGTATTATCTGTTTCGTATGCTTAAACTGGATGAAGATGCCGTACGTTCTGCTTGTCAGCGTGATCGTAGGTGTGACCAATGTGATCCCGTTTTTCGGCCCGTTTATCGGAGCTGTCCCAAGTGCCTTCTTAATTCTCCTGGTCAGCCCGATGAAGTGTCTGTACTTCCTGATTTTCATCGTACTGCTTCAGCAGTTTGACGGCAATATCTTAGGCCCGAAGATTTTAGGACAGTCTACGGGACTTCCGAGCTTCTGGGTGCTGTTTTCCATTCTGCTGTTCGGCGGCCTGTTCGGGTTTGTGGGCATGATCATTGCAGTACCGACCTTTGCGGTGGGCTACAGCATGTTATCCGGACTGGTGAACCGGGCACTCAGGAAAAAAGAACTTTCCCTTAATACAAACGACTACAAGGATTTAAAGCACATCGACGAAGAGAAGAAAACTTATATGAGATAAGAGGAGCGCATGAATAAAAGGAAATTTATCGCATTTGCAGCCGGAATTCCTCTTCTGGTTCTCATTTTAATTATCATCATCCTGGTCAGTGAGACGAAGCCGGGTGGGATATCGAGAGCGGCGGCCTACAAGTCAGCCGCCCTTCTTTTGACGGATGCCGAAAACTGTGAACAGCTGCTTAAGGAGCAGGGCCAGAACTATTTTTCGGAGAAGGACAGGAATAACTGGTATGCGAAGTATTTGAATTATCTCTACGTGAACGGATACTTATCTCCGGACACGACCCCTTCGGACCCGGAATACGTACAGGGATATTTAACGTACCGGGAGGCGGAGGAACTGGCGGAGGCACTGGTCCCGGGACAGGGAGAGGCTGCTCACGTGGGAAAGAAAAAACAGGGCAAAACGTTTCCATCGGACAACTGGTGGTTTATTTACGACAGCCTTCGGAAGGAACTGGATCAGGAAGGCAGAATAAAGGAAATGGACGTTCTCCTTTACGGTACTCCGATGAACATCAGGAGCGCTCCGGCGTGGACCGCTTATACGAGCGAGGGCAAATTCCGCTTTGAAGGAATCAGCCTCGACAGCTACATAGACTGGGAACTGAAAGTCCTGGTAAAAGACGGTGAGATGATCGCGGTCAGGGAAACGGTGAGTGATTCCGTCACTTATAAGAATGTCTGGCTGACACGCGGCGAGGGGGAGACCTTTTCCGTACATCTGGGTACAATCGAGAGAACGTTCCCCATGGAAGCCTCTCTGGGGCAGCCGGAGGAGTTTGCCGATAATCTGGCGGACCTGTCTTTGAAGAACGGCAAGCTTCAGAAAGTGACTTTGAAGAAAAAGAGAATTACCGGAAAGGTTCTGGCGGTAAAGGACGATTCCATCGAGATTGAAGGCTACGGTAAGATCAAGCTGGATAAGGATTTCAAGGTGTATAAGCTGTATGGCCAGTTTGAGGAGCAGTCCATCTCGGATATCCTGGTCGGCTACGATATTCAGGAATTTGTCGTGGCCCATGGAAAGCTTTGCGCGGCTTTAACCATGCGGGAATTCGATGCGAAGACGATCCGGGTCATGATCATGAATACGAATTTTCAGTCTGTCTTTCATCCGTCGGTCACCTTATCGGCGGAGAGCGGATTAAACATTGCCTACGGAGAGGAGAGCGTGCAGATCCCGGCGAAGGCCGAAGTGATTATCGATCCGTCGGATGAGCGGCTGAAGGACGGTCGAATTGTCGTCACTCCCGTGGATGCCGGCGATACCATCTCTGTCAATTCGATCCGCCGGTCCCTCGGCACGCCGACGTACAGCGGGAGCATCGAAATCCGGAAAGAGACAGAGGGGATCACCCTGATTAATGAACTGTATCTGGAAGATTATCTGACCAGAGTAGTGCCCAGCGAGATGCCTGACAGCTACGAGATGGAGGCGTTAAAGGCCCAGGCGGTTTGTGCGAGAACGTACGCCTACCGCCAGATTCAGAGCAACACCTACAGCCAGTACGGCGCCCATGTGGACGACAGCACCAGATTTCAGGTGTACAACAACCTAAAGACATCAGATAAGACGGAGCAGGCGGTTCGTGAGACGTATGGGAAGCTTCTGTTTTATCAGGATGCGCCCATTGAGGCATTTTATTTCTCCACCTCCTGCGGCCATACGACAGACGGCAGCATCTGGGGAAGTGATCCGGCCAAATATCCGTATCTGGACGGCTGCCTCCTGGAGACAGACCGCAGCGTCTTAAATCTGTCCACCAACGCGGCATTTGAGGCATTTATCAAGGATAAGGAGTACCCGTCCTATGATTCCTCCTTCCCGATGTACCGCTGGGAGACTACGGTCACGAACCGGCAGCTGGAGGAGGAGATTACCGCGGTGGGAACCATTTTGAATATCTCCGTCATCGAGCGCGGTGTGGGCGGCATCGTGAAAAAAGTGCGTGTGGAAGGCTCCGATGGAATCATGACCATCAACGGGGAAGGCCAGGTGAGAGCAAAGCTTGGCAATCCCTACATGAAGATTACGAAGAATGACGGAAACGTCATGAAGGATATCGAGTCCCTGCCCAGCGCCTATATTGCCATCGAGAACGAGGGCGTGGATGATAATAATATCACCACCTTCCATATCTATGGAGGCGGATACGGCCACGGAGTCGGCATGAGCCAGAACGGAGCTCAGGCCATGGCGGCGGAAGGCAAAACCTATGAGGAAATCCTCCGGTTCTTCTATAATGGAGTGGAGGTCCGGGAGGCCGAGAAGGAGACGGCGGGGTGACAGGAAAGAATCCGAATACACCCATGCCATGATGCGTATGATAGAGTAAAAGAATAACGCAGAGAAGCATATGCAGAATCAGAAGCTGGAAAACCTCTTAAACCTCTCTCTCAGTGCCACGACAGAGGAACGGGAAAAATCGGAGTCCCTGAATGTGGGGTATAACTCCGAGCTGAATACATGGGAACTGATCGTTAAATATTCCGGGAGCCTGGCTGTGTTGGCAGAGCACGGGATCATTGTGGATGAAATGATTAACGAGTACGCCATTTTAACGGTGCCGGAGCCGGAGATCGACTATATCAGCAGTCTGCCGCAGATAGACTTTATAGAAAAACCGAAGAGGCTGTACTTTGCCATCAACCAGGCAAAGGCAGCTTCCTGTATTAATATCGTGCAGCAGGGGGAGGGGAATCTGTCCGGCAGAGGAGTTCTGACGGCAATCATCGACTCGGGAATTGATTATTACCATGATGATTTCCGGAAGGAGAACGGGGACACCCGCATAGTCATGCTTTGGGATCAGACGCTGGATCGGGTATTTACGGAAGAGGAGATCAACGAGGCTCTGGCCACAGGAAGCCGGGCGGCTGCACGGGAGATCGTGCCCTCAGTGGATACGAGCGGTCACGGAACCGCGGTGGCCGCCATTGCGGCGGGCAACGGAAGGGAGAATAACGGCCAGTACCGGGGAATCGCCTATGAGAGCGATCTCCTGGTGGTAAAGCTGGGCGTGCCGAAAAGCGACAGCTTTCCGCGGACGACGGAACTGATGCGGGCGGTCAATTTTGCGGTGAGAGAAGCCGTGCGCCGGAGACAGCCGGTGGCGGTCAATTTAAGCTTCGGCAATACGTATGGCTCCCATGACGGAACGAGCCTCCTGGAAACGTTTCTGAATGACATATCCAATTACGGAAAAGCGGTCTTTGTGGTGGGAACAGGTAATGAGGGGGCGGGAGACGGGCACAGCGCCGGACAGCTGGTGATGAACCAGCCTCAGGAGGTGGAACTGACGATAGGAGCTTATCAGACCAGTTTCAGCGTCCAGCTCTGGAAGTCCTATACGGATATTTTCGATATCAGCCTGATTACGCCATCTGGCGAAACGATTGGTCCGATCAGCAGCCGGCTGGGGCCCCAGACTCTTTCTTTTGTAAATCTGACCATTCTTCTTTACTATGGAGAGCCGGGGCCCTACAGCGTAGCACAGGAAATCTATCTGGACTTCATTCCCAAAGAAAGTTATGTGGATGAGGGACTTTGGAGAATCCGGCTGACGCCGCGGGAGATCGTGGAGGGAAACTTCGATTTCTGGCTGCCCTCCGCCAGCGTGCTGAGCCGTTCAACCCGTTTCTTAAGGCCTACACCGGAGACGACGCTGACCATCCCTTCCACGGCGGCGGGAGTCATATCCGTAGGCGCCTATGACGACGCTTATCAGTCCTTTGCCGATTTTTCCGGCCGCGGTTTTACACGAAAGACCAATCAGGTGAAGCCCGATCTGGTGGCCCCGGGAGTCGGAATCATCACAGCCAGATCGGGGGGCGGCTATGAGTCCGTGACAGGAACCTCCTTTGCCACGCCGTTTGTCACGGGAAGCGCCGCGCTTCTGATGCAGTGGGGGATCGTGGACGGGAGGGATCCGTTTCTGTACGGCGAGAAAATTAAAGCCTATTTAAGGCGGGGAGCCAGGCACCTGCCCGGATATTCTCAGTGGCCGAATGCGGAACTGGGGTATGGAACCTTATGTCTTTCGGACAGCATTCCGCTATAAAATCGGCCTCTGCGGCAGCCTTTGGGGAACCTCCCTTTACAGCAATTCCATAACCGCAGGTGCGGAACATGGCAGTGTCTTCCTCGGAATCGCCGACAGCAGCCGTCTCACGGGGATCGATCCCCATAAGCGCACACAATTCGCGGACCCCGCTCCCTTTGTCAACCTCTCGGGAAACGATCTGAAGATTGCCGCGCTCCGTGAAACAGCGGTACGCGCCCGGCGTCAGGAGACTGGTGACTGCTTTCACATCTTCCTGCGTCCAGCCGCGTTTCTGCGGTCTCGTGAGAGTAAGCTTATAAGGGAGACCTTCGTGTTCGAAGAGGCGGAGGCGAAAGTGGGAGCGGGAGTCGGATTGAAGCGCCGAGATCTGAGGGAGCCAGGGGGCGTTGAAGGTGTGAAAGATCTCATGCCGGTCGTCCCCTGCATGGTCTTTCCCTGCCTGATCTTTCCATGGCTGATCTTCGCCTGGACGAAAGACCACATGCGCGCCTCCTGCAAAGACGCCTCCTGATATATAGGGGAGTATGCTCCTGCATTTGGCGGCCGCCTCTTTCCAGGGCAGGGAAGTGGCCAGAAATAAGGACCTGGTCCGGGACTCACGTTTGAAAAAGTCCAGCCATTCCCCGCTGATCCCCGGATTGGGCAAGAGGCGGTCCCCCATCCGGCCGTTTTCCGGAATAAGCGTTCCGTCCAGATCGAGAAATACTGCCCTGGGACTCCAGGGGATGCGAAAAAGAGGCCAGCGCCCGAATGCGGTCCGCTCCTCACAGTCCATCCGGCCGCCATAGGCCAGGTAGCAGGTACATGCCTTTTTCCTGCATGGAAGCGTCTCTGTCCCTGCCGTATCATACCAGTTTCCTTCCGGGGGAGCGGAGATGGTACAGCGCCTCATTCTGCCGTCGGACTCCACAAAAAGGCGTCCCGGACATTGCTCCGGCATCGCCTTTTTTACGTGCAGTTCACGGTAAAACCAGGGATCAATCCTGAGAAATGCCTGCTGTTCTTCCTCTGTGTAGCGGCGGTTCAGCCCATCCATGCGGTTGATCCAGAGGCAGCATCCGCCGGGAAGTGCCTCCTTTAAGCGTCGAAGCGTTTCCAGGTTTTCCGGTACGCCGACTGCCCCCGCACAGACGCGGATCCCGGCAGACAGCAGTTCTCTGCACTGCTCTGAAAAGAGGGGCACGGTCGTCATTTCCGGATGAAAGGTGGCCCAGACGCGTAGCTTTTCTTTCCTGCCGCCGCTTTCCTTGAAGATGGTAAGCTGGCGCTCGATATCAAAGCTTAAGTTGGTCTGCGCCCCAACGGCTTCCATTGTCCCCATGCGGCTCAGCCGGGCAAGCCCCTCCCAGTAGTAATCGTGGATCAGCGCCTCCCCGTAAGGAACCACCATGACGGCTCCATACGGTTCACTGAACGTGTCCGTCTGTCCGCTAAACGTTTCCAAATGTTCACTCTGCGTTTCCAAATGTCCGACAAACCGCATCCAGTCTTCCCTGTCCTTAAAAAGCTCAGACGGAGAAGAGGGCCGTTTGGCGAAGGGGCAGTAGGAACAGCCGTAATTACAGCTCTTTAAACTCCCTCTGTATTGGATTATGTTTCGTGCCATGAAGAGCCTCCCATTGATTCATTTTATCCCGGACTTCCTTGGAAATGAGCATGGGGCCGAGATAATCGGACAGCCCCATCCCTTTTTCCGTCAGTGCAAGACAGTCCCTCTGCTCCTTAAGAAAGCCCTGCTCCATCCACTTATGAAGAATTGGAAAATCGGCGGCTGCGTCACCATGAAACGTTTCCCGGTAAGCTGTGAGAGGAAGCCCGGGAAGAATGAGCAGATGTCGTATGACAAATCTTCGTTTCTGTTCCTCTTCTGACAGCAGAATCCCATGGGTGACTGCGCAGAAATCCCTGGTCTCTTCGTATTGGACCAGCTGCTCTAAGCAGCTTTCTCTTGTGACGGCATAGGGAGTACAGTAATGAAGGTTTCCCAGGTAGCTTCTGCCGCCGCATCCCAGTGACAGCGTACTCCCAAAGCCGCAGTCTGAAAATTCTCTGCTGCCCCCGGGCGATTCCGGCCTGACGAACCGACGCATGGAATCCTGACGGTAACCGTGCGAGGCCAGCCATTCCGCGGCCGCTTCATACTGGCGGAAGGCCAGATCCTCATCCAGAACGAGGCCGCGGTTTAATTCCTGTTCCAGCGCCGCGCCGTGTTTTACGTACAGAGGATAGAGAAACAGTTCGTCAGGGCCGAAGGATACCGCTTCTTTTACCGAGGAGAGGAAGGAGGACACGCTCTGTCCCGGCACGCCGTAGATAAAGTCCGCATTGACCCTGGAAAAACCGCTGTTCATCAAAAGATCCAGCGATTCTCTGGCCTTCTTTGCCCGGTGGCTCCTCTTAAGGACCTTCAGCTCCTCATCGAAAAAACTTTGAATGCCCATGCTGACTCTTGTGACACCGGCGTCCTTCAGCAGAGCAAGCTTCGGCTTCGCAGTCTGATTCGGCGCCGTCTCGATGATGATTTCCGCGTCCCGGGCGAGCCGTGTATAACGCCGTATCATGGCAAAGCACCGTTCCAGCTGAGCTTCCGTCAGCAGCAATGGGGTTCCGCCTCCGATCGTAAGGCTGGTAAAAAGGGAGTTTGCAGAGGCAAAAAGCGGCTCATACTGGCGAAGCTGCCGTTCCACGGTGTCTAAATACCGGTCTATGGCCGTCTCCCCCTGCCCCGTGACGGAGAATAAGTTGCAGTAACCGCATTTCGTCTCGCAGAAGGGGAGATGGAGGTAGAGATCATGCCCGGCACCAGCCAGATCAGAAAGATACTGATTGAGAGTAATTCCTTCCAGGGGACCGTAGGCTGTCTTGTGGGGATAGCTGTACATATACTGTGTATATCGTTTCATATTCATGGGTGTCGAACTCCTGACCTTAAAGGGTAAAATGCTTATAGGGAACCGTGGTTACAGCCGGGTGATTGATGCCGTGAAACTGGCAGCCGTCTTCCCCGTAACACGTTCCATGATCGGAACAGCAGATCACAAAGGTGCTGCCCCGCACCGCCTTCCAGCATTCAAACAGCCGACCCAGCTGGCCATCCACATAGCGCAGAGCTGCGCCGTGGCTCTCAATGCTGTCATGAACGGCGCCGTCCAGATAAAAGTAATTGGGGTAATGGATAGCGTCGATATTCAAATAGAGAAAAACCGGAATGTCCCTGTCCGCTTTTTCGATCTTCTTTAAGAGAAAATCCACCTGATTGCGGGTGCTGTCCTTGACGGGACAGGCAAAGGAAGGATTCCAGTAGCTGCGGCGGAAATATCCGGGAAATACCCGGCCCAGGTCGGAGCGTTTGTCGAAAAATGCCACACCGCCCACGCACCAGGTGTCGTAGCCGGCCTTCTCCAGCCCTTCCATGATGGTCGCCCCGGAAAATCCAAAGGCGCCGGCGGGCGCTTTCTTTCCCATACCCGCGTTTACCGGGAAGAAGAGCGGCTGCCGGTCAGCGATGCTTTTGGCCTCATAACGGCAGGGCAGAAATCCGGCGAACATGGCGTGGTGAGAGGGATAAGTGAAATTGCCGGGAGCCTGGCATTTCTCCCAGGTGCCATACCGGTTCAGTACCGGTGTCGTGCCCTTTGCTTCCTCCTCTGCGGCCACATCGTAGCGCAGGGTGTCGAGGCAGATAAAAAGGATGTCATGGCTGCCTGCGATTTTATTCATATCGATATCCGGCTGCCCGGCGTTCAGTGTCCGGCCGAATAAGCCGGCCGGGACCTCGTGCAGTGCTTCATCGCTCATAAAGTACCTCCCTGCTCCAGCCATGCCTTCATCATCCTGACCTGGTGGCTGTAAATTTCATTCTTGTCATAAATATCCTGGTAAAGCAGGTCGCCCTGTCCGTTCATCTCGATGATCCGTGGCTTTAAGCTGCCTTTTTCCAGGAGAATATCGATCCCGGCGCTGCGAAGGCCGGGGTAACAGCAGCAGGCCCTCCGGCATAGCTCTTTTATAGTTGAAGTGACGTCTTCCGGCAGCGCCAGCCGGGAGGCATCCAGCGGGTGATTGTTTAAATGGAGATTGGTGACAGGCCCTTTCGACAGCCGTGCCAGCAGAAAATCGAGGGCTCCATCCTGGCAGACCGCTCTCAAGTCGTAGGAAAATCCCTGAAAGTCCGCCTTCGGGTACCACCGTTCCACAATACATCCGAGGGAGAGCAGACTGTCTAAAAAATCCAGGATTTCTGCAGGGTCCGTGATGGTGTGAAGTCTCTTCGTATTGATAAGCGGAGGTCGGAAAGCAGAGGAACGCTCCGGCTTTAATGCTGCCTGATCGAAGGCGGCGCAGGAGTAGGCGGCCATGCGTCCGGTCTTTGGCTGGAAGCGAAATGCCGTGACCCCGGCCGCGCCGGATCCTGATACCGGTTTGATAAAGACCGATAATATCCGCATATCCTTCATGCGGGAGAGAAGCGCTTCGCTGTCCCCGATGCCTTCTCCCAGGCTTTGGGTAATGGGAAGACCGGCCTCCTTTAATGCCTGCTTGCAGCCGGTCTTGTCGAGAAGCTCCATGAGCGTGCGAGGCGGATTTAAGAATTGGGAGACTGATGCCTCCTTTTCCAACGCCCTCAAATCACTGCGGTAGGAAGCGACCAGATCATTGAGGCCGGAGAGATGGCCATCGGTCCAGACCGGAGGATCGATCTTTACAAACAGTTCGCTGTCAGCGGGAAAACCGCAGCGCCTCCATTCCTCCCACTCCAGAAACAGAAAGGGCAGTCCGTTTTGGCGGGCCGCCTTTTCAAAGTAGATGGTTCGCTTCGTGTCACGGTTTCCCAGCAGCACCACGGTTCTCATTCTGTCAGCATGGCGTTCATCCAGACCTCGCCGCGGTAGTTATCCGGTTTATTCTGTTCGGACAGCTCCGTCTCGATCGGAAGCGCGGCCAGACGCTGCATCATCCCGGTGCTTAAGTAATGGTAGTGGGCATCCAGTTTCTGGATATTGGGATGCGCGGGCAGCGCTTCAAGTAAAAGGGCCCCTCCCTTGTCAGACAGAGTCCCGCAGGACAAGTCCAGTGTGTGGATCTGGTCCATATAGCGGCACCCCAGTACGGTTTCCGTCATCTCATCCTGCATCTCACTGTCGACAATCCCTAAATACTCCAGTTTCGGAAAGTCCATGGTGTCAAGCAGAGAGCGGATGGTCTCACAGTCGCCCTCAAAGCCGTAATTATCGCTTCCTATGTAGAGAATCAGCTTTTTTAAGCCGGGCAGCCGCGCATTTTTCACGGACTCGATGACAGAATTCGGAAGTCCGCCGCAGATGATGGTGAGCGATTCCAGTTTCTCATGAGAGACTGCGCCCAGCTCCAGATCGGTGCTTCCCTTGATGGTCAGCTCCGTCAGCTCCGGAAGCGCCGCCCATAAGCCGCCATAGTTGCCCTGAATGATCCAGGATACCTCGCACTCCTCGAAATCCATATCTCCGATAAAGAGGCTGCGGATATGGGAAAATTCTTTCGCATGTGAAATAATTCCGTCGATGATTGGCTGGCAGCTTTCCTCCCAGCAGTCGCCCCAGTTTCCTATGGAAAGCTCAGTCAGTCCGGAAAAATCAGGGTCGGCAAGAAGATCATCAATCAGAGTGTGGGCTCCCTTTGTCCCGTCTTCATATTCATCGTATTCGTAGCTGAAGGTTTTGCTTTTGTTCATTTGCAGAAGTCCCCTTTCGTTTCATGGCTTTATTTTACCATAACCGGTGAGAGAAGTCATCCCCGGAATCGTAAAATATGCACAAAAATCGCTTGCGGCTCCCTGCCATACATGTTATACTTTACTCGTAAATTGAATATTCGGATGAAGAGTTCGGGAGAGACCGCCTTAACTGGCGGAGCCGAAGGTGAGAAAAACTCTCAGGCAAAAGGACCGGATTTGGACGAAACTCTGGAAAGGTGATGGACACCACCGACGAGGCAGCTTTCCAGCCGTATGTTCCTCAGACCGGACACAGCAGCCGTGGACTGGATCAGAAAAGGAACGGCGACGGCTGAAGGTAATCTTTCAGGTACGAAGACGGGGCATATGACAATTCTTATTTCTTGTTGTATGCCTTTTTTATGTCCAAAATTTAACGATCTTGATTGGAGGTAGGGAAACATGGAATGTAAGACAACTTTATATGATACTCATGTAAAGTACGGGGGAAAGATGGTGCCGTTTGCCGGATTTCTTCTGCCGGTGCAGTACGGGACCGGAGTGATCGCGGAGCACATGGCGGTTAGGACGGCCTGCGGGCTGTTCGACGTGTCCCATATGGGGGAGATCCTGTGTGAGGGCGAAGCGGCGCTCGACAATTTAAACCATCTGCTGACCAATGATTTTACCAGCATGGTGGACGGCCAGGCCAGATACAGCCCCATGTGCAATGAGGAGGGCGGCGTGGTGGATGACCTGATCGTTTACAAGATCAGAGACAATCACTATTTTATCGTGGTGAACGCATCCAACAAAGACAAGGACTTCGCATGGATGATGGCCCATAAGCTCCCCGGCGCCGAGCTGAAGGATATATCGGCGGGAGTCGGCCAGCTGGCGCTTCAGGGCCCGAAGGCGGAAGAGATTCTGCTAAAACTGACAGATAAAGAGAATCTGCCGGTAAAATATTACACCTGCCTTATAGACCGTGCGGTGGCAGGAATCCGCTGCATCGTATCGAAGACCGGTTATACCGGGGAAGACGGATACGAACTTTACATGGATGCCGGGAAGGCGCCGGAGCTTTTTGAGGCACTGATGGAGGCGGGAAAAGAGGAAGGTCTGATTCCCTGCGGACTGGGAGCCAGAGACACGCTGAGACTGGAAGCGGCCATGCCATTATACGGCCACGAGATGGATGACACCATTACTCCGCTGGAGACGGGACTCTCCTTTGCGGTGAAGATGAAGAAGGAAGACTTTATCGGAAAAGCGGCCATCGAAGCAAAGGGAGAACCCACACGGGTGAGAGTCGGCTTAAAGGTGACCGGCCGGGGCATTATCCGGGAACATGAGACCGTCTATGCGAATGGGGAAGAGATCGGTATCACTACATCGGGAACCCACGTTCCTTACTTAAAATGCCCGGTTGCCATGGCTTTGGTAAAGAAAGAGTATGCAGTGCCCGGTACGAAGGCAGAGGCGGACGTAAGAGGGCGCCGGATCGAAGCAGAGGTAGTTCCACTTCCTTTCTACAAAAGAACGAAATAGATATTCCACGAAAATATAAATTATAATATGGAGGAAAAAACAATGACATATCCAGAAAATTTAAAGTATGCAAAATCTCACGAGTGGGTCGAATTTTTAGAGGATGGCTCAGCCAGAATCGGTATGACAGACTATGCACAGGATCAGATGGGAGATCTCGTATTCGTTAATCTTCCTGAGCCGGAGGATGAGGTGACGGCAGGCGAGGCGTTCGGCGATGTGGAGTCCGTAAAGGCAGTTTCCGATGTCTATTCCCCGATCACCGGCGTGGTTGCGGAAATAAACGAAGACTTGCTGGACAGTCCGGAAAGCATCAATTCCGATCCGTACGGTGCATGGATGATCCGTGTATCCGATATTGGGGATCAGGAAGAGCTGATGAGTGCGGAGGAATACGAGGAGTTCGTCAAAGAATAAGAACGTTAGATGCAGTTCTAAGATGGCAAAAGGAGAATGCAAATGGGGTCTTACTTATCCAGTACCGATCATCAGCAGAAGGCGATGCTCGATGAAATCGGTTATAAAGATTACGATGATCTGTTCGGCTGTGTGCCGGATTCAGTGAAGTTAAAGGGGCGGCTCTCCATACCGGAGGGTAAATCAGAGCTTGAACTGCGCAGGCAGATGGAGTCTTTGGCGGGAAAAAACCGTGTGTTTGACCACGTGTTCCGCGGAGCGGGGGCGTACCGCCACTACATATCGGCCATAGTTAAGGAAGTGGTCTCCAAAGAAGAGTTTGTCACCGCCTATACGCCGTATCAGGCGGAGATCAGCCAGGGAAATTTACAGGCTATCTTCGAGTACCAGACCATGATCTGTGAACTGACCGGCATGGACGCGGCCAACGCGTCGGTCTACGATGGAGCTTCAGCCGCCGCGGAGAGTGTATTCATGTGCCGGGAACGGAAGAGAGTCAGAGTCCTGGCGGCGGACACGGCTAATCCGGATGTGCTGGCGGCCATGGAGACGTACTGCCACGGCAGAGGCGCCCACGTGGAACTGGTTCCTTCAAAGGACGGAAGCGTTGATTTGGAGGCGCTTAAGGAGATGCTTGATGAGACGACGGCCTGTTTCTATGTACAGCAGCCCAATTACTATGGGATTCTGGAGGATGTCACGGCCATGGCGGAACTGGTTCACGGAGCCGGAGCCAAGCTGATTGCCGGCTGTAATCCCATCTCCATGGCGGTTTTACAGACCCCGGCCGAATGCGGCGCCGATATTGCGGTGGGAGAGGGACAGCCGCTGGGGCTTCCGATGGCATTTGGCGGTCCTTACCTGGGATTTATGGCGACCACGCGGGATATGATGAGGAAGCTGCCCGGACGTATCGTGGGGGAAACGGTTGATTCCGACGGAAAGAGGGGCTTTGTCCTGACGCTTCAGGCGAGAGAACAGCACATCCGCCGGGAAAAAGCCAGCAGCAACATCTGTTCCAACCAGGCGCTCTGCGCGCTGACAGCCTCGGTCTATTTATCGGCCATGGGGCCGGAGGGACTTCGGGAGGCGGCGCTCCAGTGCACCTCGAAAGCCCATTATTTAAGAGAAAAGCTAAGAGCAGCCGGTTTAAGTCCGGTCTATGACAAGCCATTTTTCCACGAGTTCGTGACAGACTGCCCGGCAGATACAGCGCGGTTGTCCGCCAAACTGGAGGAAGAAGGTTACTTAGGCGGTCTGCCTCTGCCAGGCGGACGCATGCTCTGGTGTACCACGGAGATGAATACGAAGGAGGAGATGGACCGTCTGGCCGATCTCGTAAAGGAGGTGTGCTGCGCATGAAACTGATATTTGAACGAAGTGTAAACGGACGTCACTGCCAGATTCTGCCGCCCTCCGACGTGCCTTATGTGATGCCGGAGTGCACAAGAGCGCTTCCGCTGCGCCTTCCCGAGGTATCTGAAAATGACATAAGCCGCCATTATACGGAACTGGCCAAAGCGACCCACGGTGTCAACGACGGCTGTTATCCCCTTGGTTCCTGTACCATGAAATACAATCCAAAGATCAATGATGAGATCGCCGGGCTCCCCGGATTTACAGGAATTCATCCGCTGCAGCCAGAAACCACCGTTCAGGGCGCCTTGGAGGTCTTAAAGACATCGGAGGAAATATTCTGTGAGATAACAGGAATGGACAGCATGACGTTCCAGCCTGCGGCCGGCGCCCACGGCGAATTCACGGGACTTCTGCTGATTCGTGCCTGGCACGAGAGCCGCGGGGATGAGAAACGGACGAAGATCATTGTTCCGGACTCCGCCCATGGGACGAATCCGGCCAGTGCAACCATGGCCGGCTACAAGGTAATCAATATTCCATCCACAGCCGACGGACTTGTGGATTTAGAGAAGCTTCGGGGTGCTGTCGGAGAAGACACGGCAGGCCTCATGCTGACGAATCCCAATACAGTGGGACTCTTTGATCCCAACATTCTGGAGATCACAAAGATCGTCCACGATGCAGGCGGCCTCTGCTATTACGACGGAGCGAACTTAAATGCGGTAATGGGAATCACACGGCCGGGAGATATGGGCTTTGACGTGGTTCATTTGAATCTGCACAAGACATTTTCCACGCCTCACGGCGGCGGCGGACCCGGAAGCGGTCCGGTGGGCTGCAAGCGTTTCCTGGAACCGTTCCTGCCGGGACAGAAGGTGGTGGAACGGGACGGCGCGCTTTGCATGGAGCCCTATGAAAAATCCATCGGCATGGTTAAGGAATTCTACGGAAACTTCCTGGTGGTGGTGAAGGCGCTCTCTTACGTGTTGACGCTGGGCCCCGACGGCATTGCCGACGCCTGTAAAAACGCGGTGTTAAATGCCAATTACGTCAGGGTAAAGCTGTCAGACTATTACCATATGCCGTTTAAACAGACGTGCATGCATGAGTTCGTCATGAGTCTGGAGCAGGAAAAGGAAGAGATGGACGTGACGGCCATGGATATCGCCAAGGCCCTTTTAGATCATGGAATCCATCCGCCGACCATGTACTTCCCGCTGATTGTCCACGAGGCCCTGATGGTGGAGCCGACGGAGACGGAATCAAAGGAGAACTTAGATGAACTGATCGCCGTGTTCCACGAGATCTATGAGACGGCGAAGCGTGATCCCGAATATATCCGGAGCTCCCCCCACATCACCATGGTGAAGCGCCTGGATGAAGTAAATGCGGCCAGAAATCCAAAGCTGCATTACGCATTCGGGGAGGAAATCGCAGAGGGGGAAGAGGCGTGATCCGCCGACTGACCCTGGCCCTGGGGCCGGGGTCATACCCCTATCCCAATTTCGGCATGGAGGAGTATTTGCTTTACCATGTGGAAGAAGAGGAATGCATTCTCTACCTGTGGCAGAATGAAAAAACCGTGGTCATAGGCAGGAATCAGAACGCATGGAAGGAGTGCCGCAGAGAGGAACTGGAGGCCGCCGGAGGTCATCTGGTGAGACGGCTGTCGGGAGGCGGCGCCGTGTTCCACGACCTGGGAAATTTAAATTTTACCTTCATCACAAGAAAAGATAACTACGATGTCACAAACCAGACGGAAGTCATCTTAAGGGCGGCGGGGAAGCTGGGTGTAAACGCGGAACGGACCGGCCGCAATGATATCACAGTGGATGGCCGCAAATTTTCCGGCAACGCATACTACGAGACCGGGGACCTCTGCTATCATCACGGGACGATTCTGCTCTCCGTGGACAAAGAAGAGATGGCCCGCTATCTAAACGTTTCCAGGGAAAAACTGAAATCCAAAAGCGTGGATTCCGTCAAAAGCCGCGTGGCCAATTTGATAGAATTCGTGCCGGATCTGACGGTTAGACGCATGAGAGACAGCCTGGAGGAAAGCTTCGGCGAGGTCTACGGCCTTCCTGTAGGCCCATTTCCCCCGGAGCGGCTTTGCGAAGACGAGGTAAGGGAGCGGACGGAGCGGTTTGCCTCCTGGGAGTGGAAATACGGCAGGAAGATCCCGTTCAGCGACGAAGCCGCCGCCCGTTTTTCCTGGGGGGAGGCCCAGGTGCTGGTTCATGTGGAAGAGGGGCGTGTCCAGGAAGGAAAGATCTGGTCCGACGCCCTGGATACGGACTTTATCAAAGCCGCGGAAGAGATTCTGACCGGCATGATCTGGAACAGAAAGGCAGCAGCAGATCGTTTTTCAGCCCTGTCCTGCGGCACTCCGGTTCAGGAGGCGATGCGGCAGGATTTACAGGATCTGGTCTGCGATATGATGTAGTGTCTGCTGTGCCGTCGATTCGCAGACGCGCCTGAGAGAACAGGAGGATTGGATGGAAAAACATTATGATCTCGTCGTAATCGGCGCGGGGCCAGGCGGCTATATGACGGCCCTTTACGCGTCGAAGGCGGGAAAAAGAACGGCCGTGATCGAACGGTCCCATGTGGGAGGCACCTGTTTAAACTGCGGATGCATTCCTACGAAAACGTATCTCCACACCACCGGCCTTTACCGGGAGGTGAAGAAGACAGAGGCCGCCGGCCTCCATACGGAAGGCCTGCGCGTATCCATGGAGGAACTGAAGAAACGCAAAGACGCCGTGGTGGAAGAATTGCGTGCCGGCATCGAGAAGCAGCTGGCCGCCGCAAAGGTCGATCTATACCGGGGTACCGGCGTAGTGTGCGGAGAACACTTAGTGAAAGTAATGCCGGGTGAGGAAGAAGTAACCGCAGATTATATTCTGCTGGCAGCAGGCTCCGAGCCTTCGTCCCTTCCCATTCCGGGCATGGACTTACCAGGCGTGAAAAACAGCACCCAGATGCTGGAGGAGGAGTGTGTTCCGGACCGCCTCGTGATCATTGGCGGCGGAGTCATCGGAATGGAGTTCGCTACTGTCTATAACGACCTGGGATGTCAGGTCACGGTACTGGAAGCCATGGATAAGATCCTGCCCGGTATGGACAAGGAGATTTCCCAGAATTTAAAGATGATTATGAAAAAACGCGGCGTAGACATTCATACCGGAGCTACGGTTTCCTCCGTCGAAAAGATGGGAGACGGAACGTATCTCTGCCGCTATACGGAAAAAGAAAGAACTTATGAAGCCCCGGCCGCGCTGATTCTGTCAGCCGTCGGCCGCCGTCCATTAAGCCGCGGTCTGTTCTCGGAAGACATGCAGGAACGCATCGAAATGGAGCGGGGCCGTGTCCTGGTAAACGAGCGCTATGAAACCTCGGTACCCGGCATTTACGCCGTTGGAGACCTTATCGGAGGCGTCTGCCTTGCCCACGTGGCTACGGCAGAGGGCTGTCAGGCAGCTTCCGCCATGTTCCCGGAGCTGAAGGGAAAAGACATGACCGTCATTCCCTCCTGCGTGTACACCGATCCGGAGATCGCCTGCGCAGGCCTCACCGCTGACGAGGCAAAAGCCGCCGGCATCGATACCGTCACAGGAAAATACATCATGTCCGTAAATGGTAAGTCCGTCCTGTCCATGCAGGACCGCGGCTTCTTAAAAATAGTTTCCGAAAAGGAGACCGGCCGTATCCTGGGCGCCCAGCTGATGTGCGCCAGAGCAACCGATATGATCGGCGAACTGGAACTGGCCATTTCAAAACGCTTGACGGCTGAAGATCTGGCGGCCGTCATCATGCCCCATCCAACCTTCTGTGAAGGAATCGGAGAGGCTGCAGAATCATTAATAATTTAAAGTAACTGTAACAGCAGGAAAGCAGCAGGGAAAGGGCGGATCGCATGATCCGCCCTTTCCCTGTCCTCCGCCGCCTCTTTGCAAAAACAGGAAGTAAAAATCTAAAATCCCAAAAATCCAAAAGTTTAAATATAGGGTATTAAAGTTACTGAAAATATGATATAATGTAACATAACTTTGGGTATTTATTTAACAGAATAAAGCCACGTCAGTGTACTCGTGAAATTACGGAGCGAGGAGAGAAACAAACCAATTGAAAGGATGTGACACATGAATATCAGGGAATCCACGGAATCCTGGGAAGCAGAAGCTTTAAGCCCTTACGCCTCACTCAGCAGGAATTCGAGAGGAAGGGAAAGGGAGGAAGAACCGTGTGATATACGGCCCGTCTATCAGCGTGACCGGGACCGGATTATCCACTGTAAGACATTTCGCAGGCTGAAGCATAAGACGCAGGTCTTTCTGGCGCCGGAAGGCGACCACTACCGGACGCGCCTTACCCATACCCTTGAAGTATCTCAGATCGCAAGGACCATTGCCAGGGCGCTGCGCATGAACGAGGATCTGACTGAGGCCATCGCACTGGGGCACGATCTCGGGCATACGCCCTTCGGCCATTCAGGGGAAGCGGTCCTGAACAAGATCTGTTCGGAAGGCTTTGCCCACTACCGGCAGAGTGTCCGGGTTGTGGAGGTTCTGGAAAAGAATGGAAGAGGCCTTAATTTAACCTGGGAAGTGCGCGACGGCATCCTAAACCACAGAACGAGCGGAAGCCCATCCACGCTGGAAGGAAAGATTGTACGGCTTTCCGATAAGATCGCCTACATCAATCACGATATCGATGATGCAATCCGCGCCAGGATGTTTGTGGAGGAAGATCTGCCGGAGTACTATACGGAGATTCTCGGGCACAGCGTGCGGGAACGCCTGAATAACCTGATACATGATATTATCCGAAACAGCTATGAGAAACCGGAGATTATCATGTCCCCCCACATGGAGGAAGCCATGCAGGGGCTTCGCACCTGGATGTTTGAGAACGTATACCGGAGCGACGTACCCAAGGCGGAGGAAGGAAAGGCGCAGCATCTCATTGTGATGCTGTTTAACTATTATATGGAGCATACGGATAAGCTCCCGGCGGAATACCACTATCTGATGGATGTACGCCACGAAAACCGTGAACGCGTGGTATGCGATTACATAGCGGGGATGAGCGACAGCTACGCCATCGACAAGTTCGAAGAGCTGTTCGTCCCAAAGGCCTGGAAGGATATCTGACAGTTAAGGGAATCAGGGAGGTGTGAAATTTCATGCGATATCCGGAAGAAGTAGTAGAAGAAGTCAGAATGAAAAACGATATCGTGGATGTGATTTCAGGTTACGTGAAGCTGCAGAAGAAGGGGAGCAACTACTTTGGACTCTGCCCGTTTCACAATGAGAAATCACCTTCCTTTTCCGTGTCGCCCTCCAAACAGATGTATTACTGTTTTGGCTGCGGCGCCGGAGGCAATGTGATTACGTTTGTAATGGAATATGAGAATTATTCCTTTATGGAAGCGCTTCAGATGCTGGCCGACAGGGCCGGCGTGGCGCTCCCGAAGCAGGAGTACAGCAAGGAAGCAAAAGAGGCCGCGGATTTACGGACGGCCCTGCTGGAGATTAACCGCATGGCGGCAAATTATTACTATTTCCAGCTCACGAATCCGCAGGGCGAGGTGGGGTACCGGTATTTGAGGGACAGGCAGCTGGCCGATGATACCATACGCCACTTCGGACTCGGCTTTGCCAACAAGACCAGTGACGATCTGTACCGGTATTTAAGGGCAAAGGGATACGACGACAAGATTTTAAAGGAGACCGGTCTGGTCACCATCGAGGAGCGCGGAGCCCATGACAAGTTCTGGAACCGCGTTATGTTTCCCATCATGGATGTGAACAACCGTGTCATCGGCTTCGGCGGTCGCGTGATGGGCGCAGGGGAACCGAAATACTTAAACTCTCCGGAGACGAAGCTGTTCGATAAGAGCCGGAATCTATACGGCCTCAACTATGCAAGACTTTCCAGGGAAAAATACATATTAATCTGCGAAGGCTATATGGATGTCATCGCCATGCACCAGGCCGGCTTCACCAATGCGGTGGCGTCCCTGGGAACGGCCTTTACGACGCAGCATGCGGCGCTGCTAAAACGCTACACGGATAAGGTGGTTTTAACGTACGACAGCGACGGAGCGGGAACGAAGGCGGCTCTGAGGGCGATTCCGATTCTGCGCGATGTGGGCATGTCCATCCGGGTGCTGAACATGCAGCCGCATAAAGACCCCGACGAGTTCATCAAGAATATGGGGGCTGAAGCGTTCCGTGAACGGATTGAGCAGGCGAGAAACAGCTTTTTATTTGAAATCGACGTTTTAAAGAGAAACTACGAGATGGATGACCCCGAGCAGAAGACCGAGTTCTATAACCAGGTGGCGAAGAAGCTCTGTGAATTTCCGGAGGCCCTGGAACGGGAGAACTATTTAGAGGCCGTGTCGCGGGAATTTTTCATCAATTACGAAGACCTGAAGCGTCTGGTAAACCGCATGGGAGCGAGACTGGGTCCGGTGGCTCCGCGGGAGGAAGAAGAGAATACTGCAGGAAAGAAGAAAAAGGACAGGGAAGACGGAAGAAATCAGTCCCAGAGGCTTCTCCTCACATGGCTGATCGAGAATCCGTTCCTGTTTGACAAGATAGAGGGAATCATCACTCCCGATGATTTTATTGAAGATCTGTACCATCAGGTAGCCAAGATGGTATTTGACGGACACGCCGCCGGGAATTTGAATCCGGCAGAAATCCTGAATCATTTTATTAACGATGAAGAACAGTACCGGGTGGTTGCGGGACTTTTTAATGCGAGCCTGAAAGAATCCCTGGATAATGAAGAACAGAAGAAGGCATTTTCAGAAACGATCATGAAGGTGAAAAAGAACAGCCTCGATTATGCCAGCCGCAACGCAGCGGGGATCGAGGAGCTGCAGAGAATCATAAAGGAGCAGGCGGCGCTGAAAGATCTGCATATTTCACTGGATTAGGGTGAACACTATAGGCAAGCTGTGGAAGGATGGAAGAACATGGGCGAGAATGTTAAGAGAACGGCAGAGAAGCTGTCATCATCAAAGAAGGTGGACGAGGCCAGGGAGGCAGAACTGAGGGCCGCAGAAGAATTGGCTGCATTTGAGGAAAAGTTAAATCAGCTGCTTCTGCTGGCGAAAAAGAAAAAAAATGTTCTGGAAAATCAGGAAGTGCTCGATTTCTTTACTGGCACTACGCTGGATGCAGACCAGCTGGACCGGATCTATGATTTCCTGGAGACAAATAAAGTGGACGTTCTTCAGATCAATGAAGACGAGGACTTAGAGCTGGATCCCGATTTATTTATCGAGGAAGAGCTGGAGGAAGAGGAAGAAATCGATATGGAACACATCGATCTCTCTGTTCCGGAGGGCGTCAGCGTTGAGGACCCTGTCCGCATGTATTTAAAGGAGATCGGCAAGGTTCCGCTTTTATCCAGTGATGATGAGATTGAACTGGCCAAGAAGATCGAGCTTGGAGACGAATTGGCCAAGGAGAAGCTGACGGAAGCCAACTTAAGGCTGGTCGTCAGCATTGCCAAACGGTATGTGGGACGCGGCATGCAGTTCCTTGATCTGATTCAGGAGGGGAATTTAGGACTCATTAAGGCGGTGGAAAAGTTCGATTACAGGAAGGGCTATAAATTCAGTACTTATGCGACCTGGTGGATTCGTCAGGCGATCACGCGTGCGATTGCAGACCAGGCCCGTACCATCCGGATTCCCGTTCATATGGTGGAAACCATTAACCGTCTCGTGCGGGTTTCAAGGCAGCTTTTGCAGGAACTGGGCAGAGAACCGTCGCCGGAAGAGGTCGCTTTGAAAGTGGACATGCCGGTGGAACGGGTGCGGGAGATCATGAAGGTATCTCAGGAGCCGGTATCCTTAGAGACGCCGATCGGTGAAGAGGAAGACAGCCATTTGGGTGACTTTATTCAGGACGATCAGGTGGCGGTCCCGGCGGACGCGGCTACCTTTACCATGCTTCACGAGCAGCTTATGGAGGTCCTTGACACCCTGACAGAGAGAGAGCAGAAGGTGCTTCGCCTGCGGTTCGGTCTCGACGACGGAAGACCGAGGACGCTGGAAGAGGTGGGCAGGGAGTTCAACGTGACGAGAGAGCGAATCCGTCAGATCGAGGCCAAGGCCCTGCGGAAGCTCCGTCACCCAAGCCGCAGCAAAAAGCTGAAAGATTATTTAGACGACTGATATTGGAGCTGTATATATGAAATTATCAAAACGGTTAGAAACAGTTGCTTCCTTTGTTCCCAAAGGAAGCAACATTGCTGATATAGGGACGGACCACGGTTACGTTCCCATTTACTTAGTCAGAGAAGGTCAGGCGGAGCACGCGGTAGCCATGGATGTGAGAAAAGGCCCGCTGGAACGCGCCAGAGCCCACGTAGCTGAGGCTGGACTCGGAAGCCGAATCGATGTGCGCTTAAGCGATGGCCTGGCGGGGCTTGAAACAGGGGAAGCGGACTGCGTTGTGATCGCGGGTATGGGCGGGGAACTGATCATACATATTCTGGAAGAAGGGCGGGGGCTGTGGGAGACTATCGGATACTGGGTCCTTTCCCCACAGTCGGAACTGGATAAAGTTCGCCGTTTTCTGGAAAAAGAGTCATTTTCCATTGTTCGGGAGACTATGATGAAGGAAGATGGAAAATACTATACGGTGATGGGGGTGACGCGGGACGGCGTTTCCTGGGATTATACCTCCGAGCCGCATTACCTGTACGGAGGACGGCTGATCCGGCAGAAGAGTCCCGTTCTTGCAGAATTTCTTAAGAAGGAACGGGAACAGCTGGAGCAGATTCTGGATACACTGAAGGACAGCGATACGCCGGCGGCCTTAAAGCGCCGCGGGGAGATGGAAACCATGCTGGCCTGGAACAAGGAGGCACAAGATGAAATGCTTGGAATTGATACAGAAGCTTGAGACACTGGCGCCGTCTGCCTGCGCCTGTGATTGGGATAATGTGGGCCTGCTCGTTGGATGGCAGGAGCAGGAGATTCACAGGATCTTAATTGCACTGGATGCCACAGACGAGGTGGTGGAGGAAGCCATTCGGATGCGGGCGGATCTTCTGCTCACACACCATCCGCTTATTTTTAAACCGCTTAAAAAGGTCAATGACGATGATTTCATTGCCCTCAGGGTAATGGGGTTAATCCAGTATAATGTGAATTATTACGCCATGCACACCAATTTCGACGCGGCTCCCGGCTGTATGGCAGATATTGCCGCCGAACGGCTGGGCCTTGTGAAACCGGACGTTCTGGAGGTGATGGGCACCATGGAGATCGACGGAAAGCCTGTTCCATATGGTATCGGCAAGGTGGGAGCGCTTCCTTATGCGATGACATTAAAGGAACTGGCCCTGTTCGTCAAGGAGCGGTTCGGTCTGCCGTTTATTACCGTTTACGGAGAACACGCGGTGAAGGAGACGGTAACGCGTGTGGCGATTGCCCCCGGCTCCGGAAAGAGCTCCATTGCCTACGCGGAAAAGGCCGGCGCCGAAGTCCTGATCACAGGCGATATCGGGCATCATGAAGGCATCGATGCGGCGGCGAATCATCTGGCAATTCTGGATGCCGGACACTATGGACTGGAGCATCTGTTTATCGGATTTATGGGGGATTACCTGGAACGGGAGTATGGAGACAGCCTGGAGATCCACAAAACAGCGGCGGCATTTCCTGCAGCCGTGCTCTAATACTGCAGCAAGGAGGTATCAGATGGCATTAGTAACAATCGGTGATGTAACAAAAGAATATCCGAACGGGATGACGTATTTAGAGATTGCGGAGGAATATCAGCCGCAGTACGAGGACGACATTCTGCTTGTGCGGATCAACGGTAAGCTTCGGGAGCTTCATAAAAAGGTAAAGTTTGACTGCAGGCTGGAATTTTTCACAGGAAGGGACCAGCCGGGAATCCAGACGTACCACAGAAGCGCTACATTCCTGATGCTGAAAGCATTTTACGACGTGGTGGGAGCGGAGAAGATCGAGAAGGTCACAGTGGATTTTTCCCTCGGGAAAGGCTACTATATTGAACCCCATGGAAGCTTTACGCTGACAGAAGAGCTGATTGACCGTGTGAAGGTCCGGATGCATGAGTACGTGGAAGAGAAGATTCCCATCATGAAGCGGAGTGAGAATACGGACGATGCGATTGAACTGTTTCACAGACACCGCATGTATGACAAGGAACGGCTGTTCCGCTACCGCCGCGTATCCCGCGTCAACATCTACAGCATCGGCGGTTTCGAAGATTACTACTACGGCTATATGGTGCAGAATACCGGATATATCAAGTATTTTGATCTGGTTTTATACGACGACGGCTTCATGCTGATGCTCCCTCAGAAGGACAATCCCAAGGAGGTTCCAACGTTTGAGGCGGAGAAGAAACAGAAGCTTTTCCAGGTGTTAAAGGAAAGTGTAAAATGGGGCGAGCGCCTGAACGTCTCCCATGTCGGGGAACTGAACGAGGTAATCGCGAAGGGAGACATAAGCCGGCTGATCCTGATTCAGGAGGCTCTCCAGGAAAAGAAGATTGCGGAGATCGCGGAGAAGGTCACGTATGAACGGGATAAAAAGTTCGTCATGATCGCAGGCCCGTCATCTTCCGGAAAGACCTCCTTTTCCCACAGGCTGTCCATCCAGCTGAAGGCACAGGGGATGATACCCCATCCGATCGGCGTGGATGATTACTTTGTCAACCGGGTAGACAGTCCTAAGAATCCGGACGGAAGCTATAACTACGAGGTGCTGGAGTGCCTCGATGTAGAACAGTTTAATAAGGATATGATGGCCCTTCTGGCCGGAGATACTGTCGAGATGCCGCGCTATAATTTCAAGACAGGGACGCGGGAATACCACGGAGACATGTTAAAGCTGGGCAGAGACGACATCCTGGTAATCGAGGGAATCCACTGCTTAAATGACCGGCTGTCCTATTCCCTTCCGGCGGAAAGCAAATTCCGCATTTACGTCAGCGCGCTGACGCAGCTCAATGTTGACGAGCATAACAGGATTCCCACCACGGACTGCCGCCTGCTGCGGCGTATGGTCCGGGATGCCAGGACGAGAGGCGCATCTGCTCAGGATACGATCCGTATGTGGCCGACGGTGAGACATGGGGAAGAGCAGTATATCTTCCCGTTTCAGGAGTCTGCCGACATGATGTTTAACTCCGCCACGGTATATGAGCTGGCGGTTTTAAAGCAGTATGCGGAACCGCTTCTGTTTGGAATCCCCAGGGATTCGGAAGAGTATATGGAAGCCAAACGTCTGCTTAAGTTCCTGGATTACTTCCTGGGCGTAAACAGTGAGACTATTCCCAATAACTCGATTATACGGGAATTTATCGGAGGAAGCTGCTTCCGTGTATGACAGCAGCCTCCGAATACAAAAGAAAATGGATTGTAAAGTGAGGAAGTAAACGTGGAACTGGCTGTTATTACTGCGGAAAAGATAAGCGTCATGTTTGTCATGGCGCTTATTGGGATGATTTGTTACCGGATTGGTCTGATAAGCGGACACACCAATGAGAAGCTTTCGGATATTCTCCTTCTATTGGTGTCGCCGCTGCTTATTTTTACATCCTATCAGCAGGCCTTCGATCCGGAGAAGCTAAACGGACTGCTGGCCGCGTTCTTTATGGCGGCGGTCAGCCACGCAGTGGCCATCGCGATCGCGTCCTTTCTGGTGAAAAAAGGAAGAACGGACTGGGAGGTCGAACGGATATCCTCGATCTACTCCAACTGCGGTTTCATGGGGATTCCATTGGTGAGCGCACTTTTCGGAGCCGACGGCGTTTTCTATGCGACCGCCTACATAACGGTGTTCAACGTTCTGGTATGGACCCACGGAGTCATCCTGATGACCGGGAAACAGGATTTTAAATCATTTTTGACGGCCCTTCGATCGCCCTGCATCGTGGCAGTGGCAGTGGGGCTGTTCTGTTACCTTGCGCGCATCCGGTTTCCCGCGGTCATTCTGGAGCCGCTTACAGCGATTGCCGATATGAATACGCCGCTAGCCATGCTGGTAGCCGGTGTCTCCATCGCAGGAAGCGATATCCGCGCCCTGCTTATGAAGGTACAGATCTATTACATCTGTGCGATCCGTCTGCTCGTCATACCGGTCGCGGTCCTTCTGGTGCTGAAGGCTTTCCGGCTCGATGATATGGTCACGACAGTAGTTGTTCTGGCCACATCCTGCCCAACTGCCACCACCGGCACACTTTTCGCCCTGAAATTCCACCGGAATTCCGGTTACGCCTCAGAAATATTCGGCCTGGCCACGGCAGGCTCTATCGTGACGATCCCGGTTATGATGCTTTTGTGCGGTTTGATAACGATATAGAGAACTGGTCTTTACAAAATCCCAAATCTATGGTAAACTAACAACGTTTTGAGTAAGACAAATGGCCGCAGCTGTAATGCCGAAAGGCTGCAGATGAGGAAAGTCCGGGCTTCACAGGGCAGGATGCCAGATAACGTCTGGCGGAGGCGACTCCAGGGAAAGTGCAACAGAAATATACCGCACCGGCATGCCGGTGTAAGGGTGGAAAGGTGGTGTAAGAGACCACCGCTCTCCTGGTAACAGGAGGGGTCCATGTAAACCCCATTCGAAGCAAGACCGAACAGAGAGCATAAGGCGGCCCGCCTGCTTTCGGGTAGGTTGCTTGAGCCTGCCGGCGACGGCAGGCCTAGATAGATGGCCATTCAACGACATAACCCGGCTTATCGTCTTACTCAAAATATGAATGAAAAAGCCCTCTGCCATGCGGGCCTGCATTCCGTTTTTTTGCAGGTCCATGCGGCAGAAGGCTTTTTTTATTTCACAGGATTTTAATATTTAAGGTTTATAATAGCACTCAGTAAAACCTGGAAGGTTGTGACAATATTGAAACAAAAGAGAATGCATAAGAGGCAGATGCTGATCTGTCTGGCGGTTTTGGCGGTGCTGTCCTGGATGACATTTTATATTCTGTTCAAGGACCATTCGCCGGAGGCGCTGTACGAAGTTTTTTCCAGGGCAGACTGGAGATTTGTGGGGCTTGGCGTGGCCTGTATGGCCGTCTATCTGATCTGTGAGGCGGAAAGCATCAGGACCCTGATGGGGGCGTTTCAGACGAAAGTTCCGTTTCTGCGGTCGGCCGGGTATTCGTTCGCCGATTTTTATTTCAGCGCAATCACCCCGTCTGCAACCGGGGGACAGCCCATGCAGCTTTACTATATGACGCGGGATGGATTCGGCTTTGCCCAGAGTTCCTTTTCCCTCCTTACGCTGGCCGCGGTATACCAGCTGATGGTTCTGGTGTACGGCGTGGTCATGGTAATCGTGAAGTATCCGTATGTGCAGAGCCAGGGCCGTCTGATCAAGTGGCTGCTCATATTCGGCATTGCAGTGAACGGAATCTGTTCCCTAGGCATCCTGCTGGTGATTCTAAAGAGGGCGCTGGTGGAGCGCCTTGCAATGATTGGCATTACGATTGCGGTGAAACTGAGAATCATTAAGGACAGAAAGAAGATGGAGCGGAAGGCGGAGCACCTGATTGACGAGTACAGCAGAGGCGGCGAATGCTTCCGCAAGTATCCGCTGGTCTTCGTGAAAGTGGTACTTTTGACGGCACTGAGGCTGACGGCGCTGTTTATGATTCCGTATTTTGCCTGTATGGCTCTTGGGATCGGAGATGTGGGGCCGTTTGAGTTTCTGGCGGTTCAGGCTATTCTAAGCCTGGCGGTAACTGCGGTTCCGCTGCCGGGATCAGTCGGCGCATCGGAGGGCAGCTTCATGCTTTTATACAGCGGCGTGGTGGCGGCAGGCAATGTATTTCCCATGATGATGCTGAGCAGGGGAATCAGTTTTTACGGCTTTCTGGCCGTCAGCGGCGCGGCGACCCTGATCCTTCAATTCTGGAAGGCAGGATATACAAAAGAGAATACATAATCCATACAGTTGGCTGGGACAGGCTCCGGCCAGCTGCATTTTTTTGTTTCATAGGAAAGTTTGTCCTATGAAACAAAAACCCTCCGGGGGCGGCGCACTCCGCGCTTAGGAAATATGGCCGCTGAAGCGACCGCGCTCCGGCGCGAGAGTCCGGCGAGCCGGACTCTTTAATCAGTAATAGAAAAACGCATCTTACAGGCGAAAAAATACCACTCACCGTGTTTGCTGAGACAAATCCGAAGAGGTGGTATACAATGACATCAGAAGGGAGGAAGAATATGAAAATTATCATCGAACCGGGAGACATGGAAGAGCCGGAGGTCATCATACGCGGACGAAGCGGAAGCGAGGAAGTCAGGCAGCTGCTGGAGCTTTTAGGCGGCGCGGGAGGCATTTCCCAGATACCGCTGTATGCGGAAGAGAAGGAATACTTTTTCAGGCCGGAGGAGATCAGTTATTTTCTCACGGAAGGCGGAAAAGTCAGCGCATATCTGGAATCCGGAGTCTATGAGGCGAAAGGAAGGCTTTATGAGCTGGCCCGGCAGCTTCACCACAGGGGATTTATTCAGATCAGCAAAAGTACCGTGATCAACGCAGCAATGGTCGCTTTTGTGGAGGTGGAGTTCAGCGGGAACTACACCGCATTTTTAAAAGATGGAAAGACAAAGCTGCTCATTTCCAGAAACTATATGAAAGATTTTAGAAAATATATTATGGAGGGAAGGTAATTATGAAACGATTGGAAGGATTTTTAACGTATCTGTTTACAGGAATTGGAATCGGAGCCGTTGTGTGTACGGTGTCCATGGCCGTCATGAACGGCATGGATGGAACGCTTAAACAGGTTCTCGTATGGCTGGCGGCGTCCGCACTGTTTGCGGTTATTTCCCATATCATGTGTATGGATTTTGGCAATCTGCTGATCCGCACCATCATCCATTTCTGCCTCTGCTTTGCCCTGGCCGTGACGGTTGGAACGTTTCTTAACTATTCCGCCAGCTGGATTTCCAGCGCCAGAGTGATGCTGCCCGCATTCCTTGTCATTTATGTGATTATCTATGTGGGAATGTTCATGGTGCGGCTGGCCGAGACGAAGGAACTGAATAAAAAGCTGAGCAGATAAGAAATAACAGGTTTTCAGAAAGTAAAAAAGAATCATGACGGTGCCAATTCCCCTGTCATGATTCTTTTACTTTTATTTGGAGTACTTTTCCTCGCAGTACATGCAGCGGTAGGTCTCGGTCTCCGAATCCGCAAGATAGAAGATATGCGGCAGTTCCTGTTCGATGGAGGTGATGCAGCGCGGGTTCTTGCAGTGGATCACATTGGTGATCTTTTTCGGAAGCTTTAAGGTCCTCTTTTCCGCAATCTGATTGTCGCGGATAATATTGACCGTGATGTTGTGATCGATGTAGCCGAGAATGTCGAGATCGATGTGGTCCAGACCGCCCTCGATCTTAATGATGTCCTTGCGTCCCATCTTGTTGCTTCTTGCGTTCTTGATAATCGCTACCTGGCAGTCTAACTTGTCCAGTCCCAGGTTATAGTAGATGTCCAGGCTCTTGCCGGCCTGAATATGGTCTAATACGATGCCTTCGTTTAATCCGCTGATATTTAACATGGTTTTTCTACCTCCAGTAATGTCATAATAAGGGCCATGCGCACGTATACGCCGTACTGGGCCTGTTTAAAGTAGGCGGCTCTCGGGTCGTTGTCTACTTCTACGGAGATTTCGTTGACCCTGGGAAGCGGGTGAAGAACGTACATGTCTTCCTTGGCAAGCTTCATCTTGTTCTTATCGAGAATGTAGCAGTCTTTCAAACGAATGTAGTCTTCCTCGTTGAAGAAACGTTCCTTCTGTACGCGGGTCATGTAGAGAATGTCGAGAGAAGGCATGGCCTCGTCTAAGCTGTCCATTTCCACAAATTCGATGTTGTTCGCTTTTAAAACGTCTTCCCTGATGTATTCCGGTACACGCAGCTCAGGCGGGGAAATGAGGACGAACTTGATGTTCTCATAGCGAACCAGGGCGTTGATCAGGGAGTGAACGGTGCGGCCGAACTTTAAATCGCCGCAGAGGCCGATGGTTAAGTCATGAAGACGGCCTTTTAAGGAACGGATTGACAGCAAGTCCGTGAGTGTCTGGGTCGGGTGCTGATGGCCGCCGTCACCGGCGTTGATGACCGGAATTCCGGAATGGGTGGCGGCAACTAACGGAGCGCCCTCCTTCGGATGTCTCATGGCGCAGATATCGGCGTAGCAGGAAATGACGCGGATCGTATCAGCCACGCTCTCGCCTTTTGCTGCCGAGCTGGAATCGGCAGAAGAAAAGCCGAGTACGCTGCCACCTAAATTCAACATGGCTGCTTCAAAACTCAAACGAGTTCTTGTACTTGGCTCATAAAATAATGTCGCTAATTTTTTTCCGTCACATACGTGGGAATATTCCGAAAGGTGATGTTCAATATTGTCTGCAAGATCGAGCAGCTGACCGGTTTCTTCCACACTAAAGTCTAATGGGTTTAATAAATGTCTCATAAGAATCTCCTTTATCCAATGTCTTAAAATCCTTTCCCCATTATATAGTATCTTATAAAATATTTCCATAGTTTTTTGCAAAAAAAGTGCCTGTAAGGAATATTTAAGGAACTTTAAGAAAATTAAGGAAGACCGGATGGAAAACCTGTTGTATAATGGCAGTATGAGAAAAGAAGGGCGCTAAGTGCTCATAGCGAGGAGGTATCTGCTTTGGCGGAAGAAAACAGGGAAGAGAAGAGTAAGAAGATACCTATGATTCAGGTGAAAAATCTCTACAAAGTATATAAAGTCGGCGACACCAGGGTCTATGCCCTGGGAGGGGTCGACTTTACGATATATAAAGGGGAATTTTGTGCGATTGTCGGTCCCTCCGGTTCCGGAAAGTCTACTCTTCTGAACATGATGGCCGGATTGGAGAAGCCCTCGAAGGGGGAGATTACCATTGCCGGGAAGCATATTGAGAAGCTGACGGAGAACCAGCTGGTCGCCTTCCGGCGGAAGCATGTGGGCTTTATCTTTCAGTCCTATAATCTGCTTCAGACGATGAACGCCGTGGAGAATGTGGCGCTGCCGCTCTCTTTCCGGGGAGTCCCGAGAAAGAAGCGGAACGAGACGGCGGTGAAGTATATTAAGCTGGTCGGCCTGGAGAAGCAGATGAAGCACATGGCCAACGAGATGTCCGGCGGACAGCAGCAGCGTGTGGGAATCGCCAGGGCCCTGGCCGTGGATCCGCAGATCATATTCGCGGATGAGCCTACCGGTAATCTGGATTCGAAGACGACGAAGGAGATTCTGGGGCTGATGAGAAAGATTGTGCGGGAGCAGAATCAGACGCTTGTCATGGTAACCCATGATAATTATATTGCCGGCTTTGCCGACCGGCAGTTACATATTGTAGACGGCAAGATCTTCAAGATCGAAGAACAACACCATGATGATACCGAGGAGGATACAGAGAATGAAGAAGAGAGGTAATAGGGTACTGGCAGGGCTGCTTGCAGTACTGGTAGTACTGGGGGCTGTGCCGCTTCAGTCGATGGGGGCGCAGTACGGGATACAGAAGAATAAGTATCTCGATGTCAAGAAGACTCCGACCGGAAAAACCGGTCAGAATATGACCATCAGCATGATATTCGACAACAGCAAGGGAAGCGAGGATTTACAGGGAGTGTCCGTGCGGTTTGACGACAGCGCAGTGGACAGCGAATACGACGCGGCGGAAGATCCGGATGAGGACACCAAGTATAATGGTTCCGTGTTCCCATTTGAGATTACCTCCAGCATCTTTGATGCCAAGGTGATCGGCTCTGTAAAAGCAGGCGCTACCAGAACCGTTTCCTTATCTGCCAGGGTCAGAAGAGATATCGCCGAGGGCTACTATTCCGTACCGATCATCGTCAAGGCCAACGGCAGCGACGCCACGACCGACCACATCAATGTCTGGATCACAAAGTCCAGCGGGACCACGGAATCGGGAGACGACGATGGATCGATCCGTTTTGAACTGGGTGAAAACCAGTCCACCCCATCCGGCCAGTATCCGGATGTGATGAATTTTACCGTAAACTTACGCAACGCATCGAATATTACGGCATTTGATGTCAACGTTCGCATGGGATTAAGCGAAGACAGCACCAAATTCCCCTTTAACATCAATGACGGAAACTACGTGAGACATTTTGACCGGGTCGGAGGCGGTGAGAGCCAGGAGGTATCCTACAGTATGGCTATCCGCAAGGAGTCGTACACCGGTTACTATCCGATCACCTTTACGATCGAATACCGAGACAGCACCGAGGGCGATATTCAGAAAGCGGAATCCATCTTCTACGTACACGTTCAGAACAAGGACAAGGAAGAGGAGACGGGAGAGTTTAACGCCAACGACAGAACGAAGGCCAGACTGATCGTCGACGGATTCCAGACGATTCCGGAGGTGGTTTACGCAGGCGATGATTTTGACCTGATTCTCCGCATGAAGAATGCATCCGAGAATGTGGCTGCCAGCAACATCTTATTTACCCTGGAATCTGAGAAGGTGACGGACAGCGCGGTATTTACCACAGACTCCGGTTCCTCCTCCATCGTGGTGAATTCCCTGGCGGCAGGACAGAGCACAGAACTTAAGATCCGCATGAAGGCAGGAGCCTGGGTGGATCAGAGGACCTACGCCATTACGATTAATGAGAAATACGACAGCCCGGAATTCAAGAACGCCGAGGAGAAAGTAACGGTGGACATTCCGGTGAAGCAGATGGCGCGGCTTAACACCGGTACCATCGATATCATGCCGGACTCCATCTCTGTTGGGGCTGAATCCAATGTCATGTTCCAGATCAACAACACAGGCAAAGTCCTTCTTTATAATGTGATGGTCACCTTCTTAGGCGATTCTGTCCAGAAGACAGACGCCTATGTGGGCAATATCAAGCCGGGAGAATCCGGCAGCGTGGACGCCATGCTGTCCGGCATCGCCCCCACTGCGGATGACGGCAAGATCAAGATTATGATCACCTACGAGGATGAGAACGGAGTAGTCAGCGATCCGATCGAAAAAGAGATGACGCTCATGGTAACGGAGGCGTTGGATCAGGATTTCGATATGACGGATGATATGGGCACGTTTCCGGCGGACGCAGAACCAACGGGCATTAAGAAATACCAGAAGTTCATAATTCCAGCGGTAATCGCAGTGCTTGTGGCCGGTACCGCAGCAGGCATTATCCTTGTTAAGAGACGGAAAAAGAAGAAGGCAGCAGAGGAAGAGGAAATAGACGATGAGATTTAGTGATTTGCTTTCCATGAGTGTGAACAATTTAAGACGGAGAAAGCTCAGGACATTCCTGACCGTTCTGGGGGTTGTAATCGGTACAGCCTCCATCGTGGTCATGGTCTCTTTGGGTATCGGTTTAAATGAACTCACCATGGAGCAGATTGCCTCCTACGGCAGCCTGACGGAGATATCCATCTATTCTGACGCCATGTGGGGAGGTTCCGATGACGGAAAGGATCCGAAGTATATGACAGATGAGGTCATGGACCAGTTTCGAAGGCTGGACCACGTGACCACAGTCTCCCCGATCCTGTCGACGTACGTTATCATGCGTCAGGGCGTCTACCAGGCGAATGTCAACCTTACCGGTGTGACAAAGGAATATATGGAAAAGATCCCCTTAAAGGAGGGGACTGTGCCGGATACCAGCGGCAATGAGCTTCAGATGGTGGTCGGCAACATGGTGCCCAGACAGTTTTATAATCCGAAGTCCAGGAGCAACCGGTACGGCATGAGCGGAGACGACGTCCCGGATATCGACTTCATGAATAAGCCGATTTTCGTGATTTTTGATACGGATGCCTATTATCAGAGCCAGAACGGAAGCACGACGGAGGGAGGAACTCCGGTCAAGGCTCCCAAGAAGTATTTGCTGCCGACCTCGGGCCTGGTGGAAGGCGGACTGGAGGACTGGAACAACTACAGCTACAGTGTGTATGTGGACATCGACATGCTGAAATCCCAGCTAAAGCAGGTATTTAAGAAGAAACCGATTCCAAACCAGCCGACGAATAAGAAGGGGAAGCCCTTTAATTACTTCGTCTACGAGCAGGCGGTGGTGGAAGTGGATGATATGAAGAATGTCACCGAGGTGCAGAAGATCATCAACGATATGGGATTCCAGGCCAACAGCAACATGGACTGGCTGGAACAGTCCCAGAAGCAGTCCAACATGGTGCAGGCCGTGCTGGGCGGCATCGGCGCCGTGTCCCTGTTCGTAGCGGCCATCGGTATTGCCAATACCATGATGATGTCGATCTATGAGCGTACGAAGGAGATCGGTATTATCAAGGTCCTCGGATGCGACATGGGCAATATCAGGAACATGTTCCTGCTGGAATCCGGTTTTATCGGTTTCATGGGAGGTGTGATCGGAATTGTCTTAAGCTATGGAATCTCCTTTATTGCCAATAAGTTTTTATCCGGCCAGTTTCTGGTGGGCATAGAAGGAGATTTATCCAGAATTCCACCGTGGCTTTCGGTATCGGCAGTGGGATTTGCCATATTCGTCGGTATGGCGGCGGGCTTCTTCCCTTCGCTGAGAGCCATGAAGCTAAGCCCGCTTGCGGCAATCCGGAACGAGTAGGAAGTACGGGAAAAAATACTTGCATTTCAGACCGGAATATTATATGATATGTGACAGAGTGACGTGCGACTGGCGGATAAGTGGAGAGATACCACGGGGAGCACGTTCGATAAGAAGCCGACCGCCTGGGCACCGCTTTTGGGGTATCCAGGCGGTTTTTTGTGTAATAGGAATTTCGGACGATACCACTATTTAGGAGGAAAGAAGATGAACATGATTTCACTGAAGGACGATTTGAAAGGCAATTCCTATCCAGGAAGAGGGATTATCATCGGAAAGACACCGGATGGAACAAAGGCGGTGGCCGCTTACTTTATTATGGGAAGAAGCGAGAACAGCCGCAACCGCGTATTCGTGGAGGACGGGGAGGGAATCCGTACCCAGGCATTCGATCCGGCGAAGCTTACCGATCCCAGCCTGATCATCTACGCACCTGTCCGTGTTCTTGGGAACAAGACGATCGTAACCAACGGAGACCAGACAGATACAATCTATGAGGGCATGGATAAGCAGATGACATTCGAACAGTCCTTAAGAAGCCGTGAGTTTGAGCCGGACAGCCCCAACTATACGCCCCGGATATCTGGAATTATGCATGTGAAGGGCTGTACGGAATGCGATGTCCAGGAAAAGGGCCATTATAATTATGCCATGTCCATCTTAAAGAGCAGCGACGGAAATCCTGATTCCTGCTGCCGCTATACATTTGCCTACGAGAATCCTGCTGCCGGAGAGGGCCATTTCATCCATACGTATATGCATGACGGCAATCCGCTTCCAAGCTTTGAAGGCGAGCCCAAACGGGTGGAAACCATGGACGACATCGACGCGTTCACCAGCCTGCTGTGGGAGAATTTAAACGAGGACAACAAGGTATCCCTGTTTGTACGGTATATTACGATTGCCACAGGTGCGTATGAGACACGCATTGTGAATAAAAACCAGTAATTCTTTATGCAAAAGGAGAAAAAGCGATGAACGAATTAGAACTGAAGTATGGCTGCAACCCAAATCAGAAACCATCCAGAATCTTCGTGAAGAACGGAGATCTGCCGATCGAGGTGCTGAGCGGCCGTCCGGGCTATATTAATTTCATGGATGCCTTCAACGGATGGCAGCTGGTAAAAGAACTGAAAGAGGCGACAGGACTTCCGGCCGCGGCTTCCTTTAAGCATGTGTCTCCGGCGGGAGCGGCCGTGGGCCTTCCGCTGGACGAGACATTAAGAAAGATTTACTGGGTGGACGATATGGGAGAGCTTTCGCCCTTAGCCAGCGCCTATGCCAGAGCGAGAGGCGCGGACCGCATGTCTTCCTTCGGTGATTTCATCTCCCTGTCCGACGTCTGCGATGCGGATACGGCCAGGATCATCAAGCGGGAAGTCTCCGACGGCGTCATCGCTCCTGGATATGAGCCGGAGGCACTGGAGATCTTAAAGTCCAAGAAGAACGGCAATTACAATGTCATCGCTATCGATCCCGCGTACAGACCGGAGCCGATCGAGCGCAAGTCAGTGTACGGCATTGTATTTGAGCAGGGAAGAAACGAACTGAAGATCAATGAGGAACTGTTAAAGGAAGTTGTGACTTCCAATAAAGAGATTCCGGATTCCGCGAAGATTGATCTGATTATCTCCCTGATCACCTTAAAATATACCCAGTCCAACTCTGTCTGCTTCGCAAAGGGCGGCCAGGCCATCGGCATCGGCGCAGGACAGCAGTCCCGCGTTCACTGTACGAGACTGGCAGGAAACAAGGCGGATAACTGGTTCCTGCGTCAGTGCCCGAAGGTCTTAAATCTGTCCTTTGTCGACAACATCCGCCGCGCGGACCGCGACAATGCGATTGATGTCTACATCGGCGAGGACTATATGGATGTGCTTGCAGACGGCAGATGGGAGAGTATTTTCAAGGAAAAACCAGAGGTATTTACAAAAGAGGAGAAGAGAGCGTGGCTGGACCAGATGACAGATGTGGCCCTCGGCTCCGATGCGTTCTTCCCCTTCGGTGACAACATTGACCGGGCGTATAAGAGCGGCGTGAAGTATGTGGCTCAGCCAGGCGGATCTGTCCGTGACGATCAGGTGATTGAGACGTGTGACAAATACGGCATGGCGATGGCATTTACGGGGATCCGTCTGTTCCACCACTAAGACTCTGCGTTTTAGCGGAGACAAAGTAAGACAAAAGAAAAGACAAAAAACGAGGCAAAGTATTGACAAACCGAAGATATTTGATAAAATATTAGTGGTTCATCGGAGGGATATAAATCGTTTGAATTTTATATGCCGGATAAGATGTCAGGTGGAAATCCTGATATTTTATCCGGCTTTTTTACGTAGTAAAGAAAGCTCAGGAGGTACCTTTATATGAATTCAACCACTCAAAACACACTGACAGAGGGAAAACTGGCCCCGGCGCTTCTGCGCTTTGCCGTTCCATTTCTCATCTCAAACTTTCTTCAGGCGTTATATGGAGCCGTCGATTTATTTGTCGTGGGACAGTTTTCGACTTCCGCGTCCGTATCCGCCGTGGCGATCGGCAGCCAGGTGATGCAGACAGTCACCTGGATCATCCTGGGAATATCCATGGGCGGGACTGTACTGATCGGTCAGAAGATCGGAGAGAAGAACGAGGAAGGCGCGGCGGAGGCTGTGGGCTGTGTCGCCGTCTTATTCGGCCTGATGGCCCTTGTCTTAACCCCGCTGATGCTGATTGCCGTTAATGGGGCTGTAGCCCTGATGAAAACCCCGCTGGAGGCGGTCAGTGCGGCGCGCAGCTATATCTTCATCTGTTCCTGCGGACTTCCGTTTATCACCGGATATAACGGCGTCAGCGGAATTTTCCGCGGGATCGGAGATTCACGGACTCCGGTAATCTTCATCGGCCTGGCCTGCATCGTCAATGTCATCGGCGATTTCCTGTTCACCGGCTGGATGGGCATGGGGGCTGCCGGAGCGGCTCTCGCCACGGTCATCGCTCAGGCAGTCAGCTTCCTGGCGGCCCTGGCATATATGTACAAAAAAGGATTTTCCTTCCCCTTTGGACGGCGTCACTTAAGACTCCGCAGGAAACCGGCCGCCGCCATCCTCAAGGTAGGATTTCCACTTGCCCTGCAGGACGCGCTGGTCAACGTCTCATTCCTGATTATCACAACGATCATCAACACCATGGGACTGACCGCGTCTGCCGCCGTGGGAGTCGTGGAGAAGATCATCTCTTTTGCCATGCTGCCACCAAGCGCTATCGCATCGGCGGTGACCACGGTGACTGCGCAGAACATCGGGGCGAAGAAGCCGGAGCGGGCGAAGCGGGCGCTCTGGTACGGGATCGGCTTTTCCCTGATCTTTGGGATCGCAGTCTGTATTTTCGTCCAGTTTTCTGCGCCGCTGGTCACGGCGGTGTTCTCCAGGGACGAGGCCGTCATACTGGCGGCGGCCCAGTACCTCCGGTCGTACTCCTATGACTGCATCCTGGTCAGCTTCGTGTTCTGCATCAACTCGTATTTCAGCGGCAGGAGCAACGCGCTGGTCCCGTTTATCCACAGCATGATCGCGACCTTTCTTGTCCGGATTCCGGCGACCTACGGCTTCAGCCTGATCGCAGGGGACAGCTTATTTCCCATGGGACTTGCCGCGCCGATGGCTTCCTTCGTGTCCATCGTCATCTGTTTCGGCTATATGAGGTGGGAAGAGACGCGAAAAAGGTAAAAACGAGGGAAAATAAAAAGAAGTATAAGCCTATATTTTTTGTAAAAGCACTTTAAAAGGAAAGACGGCATAAAATGAGAGTAAGTAAGTTTTAAGGCGGCTTTCTTTGAAAACTTTTCCCAAACCTTTAACTGCGCGAGAGGAACGAGAGTGTCTGGAACGATACCAGGAAGGGGATCAGGAGGCGAGAGCCACACTCATCGAGCGGAATATGCGTCTGGTAGCGCATGTGGCCAAGAAGTATCAGAATACGGATTATGATATGGAGGACCTCCTGTCTGTCGGAACCATCGGTCTGATCAAGGCCGTCAATACGTTTCACACGGACAGGGGGTCAAGACTCGCCACCTACGCCGCGAAGTGTGTGGAAAATGAAATCCTCATGCTCCTTCGTGCTAATAAAAAATATTCAAAAGAGGTGTCTTTATTTGAGCCCATCGGAGTAGACAAGGATGGTGAGACCGTCAGCCTGGTGGATGTCATAGAGATGGAGAACAAGGAGGCTCTGGAGACCATCATCCTGAGCCAGGACATCAAGGAACTGTACGATGCGTTTGACCACTGTCTCAGAGACACGGAAAAAAAGGTGATCGGCATGCGGTACGGACTATACGGAGGAAAGGAGCACACCCAGCGGGAGATCGCTGATATGTTAGGAATATCCAGGTCCTATGTCAGCCGGATCGAGAAGAAATCCATTGAAAAATTACGTATGGAATTCGAGAAAAACAATAAAAAATCAGGAATTATTAAATAAGTATAAAAAATGTCTAAATAATTTGTTGACTTTTTCCTAGAGTTCTGGTATAGTATGAATTAAGTTAATACGAGATGGATTGTTACTGGTAAGCAGGCAAAACCAATTTTGATCAATGAAAATATAATTTTATTTTCGCTGGCAAAATTGGTTTTTTTATTTGTAGGTGAAGTATGAAAATTGACAAGATTATCAACAATAACATTGTCAGTGCCATAGAAGCGGATGGAAAAGAAGTCGTTATCATGGGCCGGGGACTGGGGTTTGGAATGAAGCCCGGGAAAGAGATTCCAGAGGGAAAGATCGAGAAGGTCTTCCGGCTAGACAGCCAGAACAGCACGGATAAGTTTAAAGAGCTGTTGGCGAATCTGCCTCTGGAGCACATTCAGGCATCCACGGAGATCATCAATTATGCGAAAAGCGTGTTGAACCGGCGATTGAACCAAAGCATCTATATTACACTGACAGATCATATTAATTTTGCCATCGAACGATTTAAAGAGAAGATGATGTTTACCAATCCGCTGTTAAACGAGATCAAGACGTTCTACAAGGAAGAGTACTTAATCGGCGAGTACGCCGTGGCCCTGATTGAGCGAAGGATTGGAATTACACTTCCGGTGGACGAGGCGGGATTTATCGCGCTTCATATAGTAAATGCGGAATATAATACAGCCATGCGGGACACGATTGATATTACAACCTTAATTCAGAATGTTGTAAAAATCGTGAAAGAATATTTTTCCATGGATTTAGATGAAACTTCGCTGAATTACCAGCGTTTTGTCACGCATCTTCGTTTCCTGGCTCAGCGGATTATCGGAGGTGAGATGCTAAACAGCGATAATCCGGAATTCAACCAGCTGATCAGTCAGATGTATCCGGAAGAATACGCGTGCAGTCTGAAGCTGAAGGATTATATCCAGGTGACCTACCACCATGATGTGACCGAGGAAGAAACGGCATATCTGGCTGTCCATATTAAGAGAATAAGAATGTAAGGAGAAGAAAGGAGATTGAGGAAACATGTTTAGTTCATTAAAAAAGATGTTTTCAGGAGGCGAGAAGGAGAGAGAGAAGATCCTTGCGCCGGTAGAAGGAAAGGCGGTACCGTTAAGCGAGGTCAGTGACCCGACCTTCAGTCAGGAAATACTCGGAAAGGGTGTTGCCATCATTCCGGAAAAGGGAAGAATCGTGGCTCCGGCCAGCGGTGTTCTGACCGTTATGTTTGAGACAAAGCACGCAGTCAGCGTAACGACTGACGGAGGCGCTGAGATCATCGTCCATGTGGGCCTTGATACCGTAAATTTAAAGGGAGAGCACTATACCTCCTATAAGAAGCAGGGCGAGCATGTCAATGCGGGAGAGCTCCTTGTGGAGTTTGACATCTACGCGATCAAGGAAGCTGGCTACGATGTGATCACACCAATCATCGTATGCAACACGCCGAATTATCCGGATATGGTATGCCATACCGGCATGCAGGTTAAGGAACTGGATCCGATTATCGAATTATAGGGCTGGAGATCTATGAGGGAGTTCTTATATGAAGTGAAAGACCCCATGGGCTTTCACGCAAGGCCGGCTTCACGGCTGTTCATGAAAGCGAGAGAATACGAATGCCGGATTGACATTGCCGCGGAAGGGGAAACGGTAGATGGAAAGAATCTTCTGGCTCTGATGAGTCTCGAGATCAGAGAAGGAGAGATGCTTCGTTTCCGGTTCGAGGGAACCGATGAGGAAGAGGCGGAGAAAGCGCTTTTAGAGGTGCTGGACCAGATATGATTTGAACCTGTGATGGGCACAGGATCAGATAAATAATGTCCGTTAGGACAAAAAAGAAAGGGGTTTCTTTATTATGATGAAGTATTTACAGAAATTGGGCAAGTCATTGATGCTGCCGGTAGCGGTACTTCCGGTATGTGGTATCTTGATGGGTATTGGTTACATCCTTGCCCCAGGAGTTATGGCCGGAGCGGCGGTTGCAGAACTGAATGGTTATGCGACGAGTGGTTTCCTGTATACTCTTGGATTCTTCTTTATCAAGGTTGGCGGCGCCATAATTGATAACATGGCCTGGCTGTTCGCAATCGGCGTTGGTATTGGAATGGCTGATGACAACGACGGTGCGGCAGCGCTGTCCGCCCTGGTAGCCATGCTGTTATTCCAGAACATTTTAAGCAGCGGCGTAGTCTCCACATTAACCGGCGCGGAAGCAGATCCGGCTTTTGGAAAGATTAACAATCAGTTTATCGGTATCTTAGCGGGTGTTATCGGTTCAACCTGCTACAACAAGTTTAAGAGCACAAAGCTTCCGGATGCGCTGGCATTCTTCAGCGGAAAACGTGCGGTTGCTATCGTAACGACATTTGTTTCCATTATCGCATGCGGTATCCTGTTCATTATCTGGCCGATGTTATACGGCTTATTGGTAAAGCTTGGCGAAAGCATCTTAAGCCTTGGCGCAATTGGAACCGGTATTTATACCTTCTTCAATCGTCTGCTGATCCCTGTTGGCTTACACCATGCACTTAACTCCGTATTCTGGTTTGACGTTGCCGGTATCAACGACCTGGGTAATTTCTGGGGCAACACCGGTGTTTACGGACAGACCGGAATGTACATGACAGGTTTCTTCCCATTCATGATGGTTGGTCTTCCGGCAGCATGTCTGGCTATGTACCACACAGCAAAACCAGGCAAGAAGAAAATGGTATTTGGTCTTCTTGCATCCGCAGCATTCTGTTCTTTCCTGACAGGTGTAACAGAGCCAATCGAATTCGCATTCATGTTCCTGGCTCCTGGTTTATACGTAGTTCATGCACTGTTAGCCGGTGTTACAGCGGCCATTACCGTTGCACTTCCTGTCAGAGCAGGTTTCTCCTTCTCCGGCGGTGCAATTGACTGGATTTTAAGCTCCTTTACCCCAATGGCAGAGAATCCATGGATGATTCTTCCAATCGCAGTAGTTGTCGGTATTGTTTATTACTTAGTATTCCGCATTGTGATTACAAAGTTTAACTTAAAGACACCTGGTCGTGAAGATGATGATGATTTGGACGAGACAAAAGTAACTCTCGCTAATAATGATTATACCCAGATTGCAACAATCATTCTGGAAGGTCTTGGCGGAAAAGAAAATATTAAGAGCATTGATAACTGTATTACCAGATTGAGACTGGAAATCAAGGATTACACACAGGTTAATGAGAAAAAGATTAAATCTGCCGGAGTTGCAGGCGTAATCAGACCGAGTAAAACGGATGTACAGGTTATTGTGGGTACTCAGGTACAGTTCGTTGCTGATGAATTTAAGAAGTTATGTAAGTAGTCAGTGATAAAGGCAGCCGGAGCGGGAAACCGTTCCGGCTGTTTCTTTGTTAGGCAAGCGTGAGTTTACGAGTCAGTACCTGCTGATTTTGTGTATACCAAATTAAATGTTAATTTTATGTGAAAAGACTGAACGTACAGGGAATTTTGTGGTAAACTAGTACCAGACTAACAAAACTGCAAAGGAAAATGTACGTATGAAAGAGAAAAAAGAAAAAACGCAGGAACAGGAAGAACCATTTAATTTAAAGAAAGAGATTTTTGAATGGGTGAAGATTATTGTAGCTGCGGCGGTTATCGCGTTCTGTCTAAATACCCTTATCATTGCCAACAGTTGGGTGCCGTCCGGTTCTATGGAAACGACGATCATGACAGGGGACCGCATCATTGGCTCCAGGCTGGCCTATAAGTTTGGCGGTGAACCCGCCAGGGGAGATATTGTTAATTTCGACCATGAGACAGGACCTGGAAATGAAGAGACACATTTACTAAAGCGGGTTATCGGTTTGCCGGGAGAGACTGTGGACATCAGGAACAATCAGGTATTTATCGACGGTGTGGTTCTCGATGAACCGTATTTAAAAGAGGCGATGGTTTCAGAAGACTATCATTTTGAAGTGCCGCAGGGCTGTTATCTGATGCTGGGGGACAACCGGAACTACTCCGCAGATGCAAGAAGCTGGCCGGATCCCTATGTGCCGAAGAAGAAGATACGGGCAAAGGTTCTTTTCCGTTACTGGCCCAAAATCGGATTAATTAAATAAAATCGAATAATTATTTGACCTCCCAGCTGATGGAAGGTCTATATTATTTTTATCTTAAATTGCGAAAAAGATGAACAGATTGAGTTTTTTGTGTTAGAATATAAAAAACAGAACAGCAAAGGAAAATGTGCAGACATGAGAGAGAAAAAAGAAAAGTTACAGGAACAGGAAGAGCCGTTTGACCTGAAAAAAGAAATATTTGAATGGGTGAAGATCATCATTGCAGCTGCGGCGATCGCGTTCTTCCTTAACACCTTCATTATAGCGAACAGCACGGTGCCCTCCGGTTCCATGGAAACGACGATCATGACAGGAGACCGGATAATCGGTTCCAGGCTGGCCTATAAGCTCGGCGGAGATCCTGAGCGGGGAGATATCATTATTTTCGATCATGAGACAGGGCCCGGCAGCGAGGAAACACGCCTGGTGAAGCGGGTCATCGGACTTCCCGGAGAGACGGTGGAGATCAGGGACAATCAGTTGTACATTGACGGAGCCCTGCAGGACGAGCCGTATTTGCGGGAGGCGATGGATTCCGACGATTATCATTTTGAAGTGCCGGAGGACTGTTACCTGATGCTGGGAGACAACCGGAATTACTCCGCAGACGCGAGATACTGGCCGGATCCCTATGTGCCGGAGAAGAAGATACTGGCAAAGGTTCTCTTCCGTTACTATCCCAGAATTGGAAAAATTAAATAATTTTTAGAAATCACTTGACCTTCCAGTTGCTGGAAGGTCTATTTTATGTAATAGAATAGAGCATTGTTAATGTTACAGAGACTGGGAGGAACTGGAAGATGAAACAGGAGAATAATCTGACGGAAGGAAATGTGTTCCGGGTTTTGCTGGAATTTTCTATTCCGTTTGTGATTGCAAATGTGATTCAGGCGCTGTATGGGGCCGTGGATCTGCTTGTGATCGGCAAATACTGTACGCCGGAGAGCGTCGCCGCGGTTTCCACGGGAACGCAGGTGACACAGATCATCACCAGCATGATTACGGGACTTACGCTCGGCGGAACCATTATGGTGGGAAAGTATACGGGGATGAATGCGAAGGAGGAGGTGAAGAAGACCATCGGGACGACGCTGTCCATATTCGGGGCGGCGGCGGTCGTACTGACGGTTCTGATGCTCTTTTTTACTCCGGCTATTTTAAGGCTGTTGAAAACGCCTGAGGAGTCGTTTGAACTGGCAAAGCTGTATGTGATCATATGCAGCTGCGGAATCCTCTTTATCTGCGGCTATAACGCCATCAGCGCGATCCTGCGGGGATACGGGGACTCCAAACGGCCCATGATGTTTATCGCCCTGGCCTGTGTGTTAAACATCGTAGGCGACGTGGTGCTTACAGGCATCCTCGGCATGGGGGTGGCGGGAGTCGCCATTGCCACCATCGGATCCCAGGCGGTCAGTATGATCTGTGCGATCTGGTACTTAAACAGGAATCAGTTTATCTTTACCTTCCGGTTTGCCAATTTAAAAATCGACCAGGATAAGGCGCTGGAGCTGGCTAAGGTGGGGATTCCCATCTCCCTGCAGGAATGCATGGTGCGGCTCTCCTTCCTCTATCTGACCAGTGTGACGAACCGGCTGGGCGTCTATGCGGCGGCGGCCGTGGGCGTGGCAAGCAAGTATGATGTGTTTGCCATGCTGCCCGCCACCTCCATCGCAGGCGCGCTGGCGGCCATCACCGCTCAGAATTACGGGGCGGGTAAGCCGGAGCGGGCAAAGCGTTCCCTTGCGGCAGGGCTTGCCTTTGCGGTGGCGGCTTCCGCAGTGTTCTGGCTGTGGGCCCAGGTGTCTCCGCAGACCATGATTGGGATTTTCTCAGATAACCAGGATATCATAGCGGCGGGAATTCCGTTTTTCACATCGTGCAGCTATGACTATCTGGCAGTCAGCTTCGTGTTCTGTTTAAACGGCTATTTAAATGGCAGGTCGAAGACCATTTTTACCATGATCAGCTGCTGCTTCGGAGCCCTGGCTCTGCGTATGCCTCTGATCTGGTTGGTCTACAGCCGCTGGCCGGATAATCTGTTCCGTATCGGAACCATCGCCCCGCTGGTGTCCGGATTTATGGCCTGTTATACACTTATTTACGTAATCTATGGCTTTTGGAAGGAGAGAAACGCAGGAAGGGTTTCCAAAACCGGTTAAGCGGAATATATTACTAGAAAAAGCAAAGACAGATGACTATGTTTCATATCCTGGTTTTAGTCCTGGCCCTCTGCATGGACACCTTTGTGGCCAGCATGGCCTATGGCGCAAATAAAGTGCATATTACATGGGAAAAAATCGTTGTCATGAATGCAGTCTGCAGCGGTTGTCTGGGGATTGCGCTGGCGGCGGGAAGTCTACTGGACGGTCTGGTTCCGGAGAGCATGACCCGGACGGTGTGTTTTATCAGCCTTTTCCTTCTCGGCGTGGTAAAGCTTCTCGATTATACCATTAAGAAATACATTAACAGGCATGTAAGCCTGCATAAGGGAATCACATTTTCTTTCTCCGGCCTTCGTATCATTGTCAATATCTACGGAGATCCCATGGCGGCGGACTGGGACCATTCCCAGTCGCTGTCATGGAAGGAGGTTCTGTTTCTGTCCTTCGCCATGTCGATCGACAGCCTGATCGCGGGGGCACTCTCCGCATTTCTGGAAATACCGGTGGGACTGACGATGGGGACGGCGCTCATCATGGGAATCGTGATGATGTATGCGGGCCTTTTTTTAGGAAGAAAGCTGGCTTCCCGCTGTAAATGCGACCTCTCCTGGATCAGCGGCGTCCTCTTTATGATTCTGGCCGTGACAAAAAGCCTTTCATGAGTTATACTATGAGCACCTGGTGGGGGTTCTGAATAATCAGGTGACAGGAGATAAGAGAAATGAAGATAACAGTACCACATTATTACAGCCGGTTTCAGTGTGTAGCGGGCGAATGTCCGGATACGTGCTGCGCCGGCTGGCAGATTATGATTGATGACGCATCGTTAAAAAAATACAGGAAAAGAAGAGATCCCTTTGGCAGCCGGCTGAAGAATTCCATTGACTGGGAGAATTCTGCGTTCCGCCAGTATGATGGGCGCTGTGCATTTTTAGATGAAAATAATCTCTGCGACATCTATTCAGAGGCAGGGCCTTCCATGCTCTGCCGGACGTGCCGGGCGTATCCCAGGCATATCGAGGAGTTTGAGGGGGTGAGGGAGATATCTCTGTCGCTGTCGTGTCCGGAGGCGGCAAAGCTGATTCTGGACTGTGAGGAGCCGGTGCGGTTCCTAAGCAAAGAGACGGAGAAGGAGGAGACTTACCCTTATTTTGATTTCTTTCTTTATACCAAGCTCATGGACTGCAGAGATTTCATCATTTCCACGCTGCAAAACCGGGAACTGGACTGGAACCTGCGCACGGGAATCGTGCTGGGGCTGGCTCATGACTTACAGCGCAGAATCGTGAATGGCCGTCTGTATGAGACGGATTCCCTGCTGGAGCGTTACGGAAGGAAGGGGGCTGTCGGGAAGCTTGCCTCCAGGCTTTTGGCGTATCAGATTGACGGAGAGAGCCGTTTTGACGGGATGAAAGAACTGTTCGGCTTCTTTGATGAGCTGGAGGTGTTAAATTCCGGCTGGCCGGATTATATCGGGCGGGTCAGGACTGTTCTGTACGGAGCAGGGGAAAGTGCGTATGAGGAGCAGAGACAGGAATTTTATGAATTCTTAGAGGTATCGGAGGAGCGGCGTGAGACATGGGAGCGGTGGTCTGAGCAGCTGATGGTCTACTTTGTGTTTACCTGGTTCTGTGGTGCGGAATACGATGAACGACCCTATGAGAAGATGAAGCTGGCCGTGGTGAGTACGCTCCTGATCCGTGAGACGGCGCAGGCCCTGTGGAAAGAGCAGGGCGGCGTACTGGATAAGAACGTGTTTTTTGAGGCCGCGCGCCGCTATTCAAGAGAGGTGGAACACTCTGATCTAAACCTGGAACGCCTGGAGAATCTGTTCCGTGAGGAGAAGGTCTGCGGCCTGGACCGGCTGCTTACGCTGGTCATGGGGTAAAATTAAAAGAAATGGCAGAGCAGAACCGGAAGAAATGGCGCCGGCGGCCATGACCATGGTGGACACGAAATCGATTAAGGACTTTGCATAGAGTATTTCATGATTGCCGGACATTCCGCTCTGGAGGGAGCCGACGATTGCCATGGCTCCCACGCAGACGAAGATCGTGCAGCTGACGAAGCTCTCTGCAAAGGTGCTGTCCGAGGAACCGCGGATGAGTCTGGACTGAAGATAGTATCCGGCCCGGGTCAGCTGGCGGTCGATGTTGATGAGTTCTCCAAACAGCGTTCCGATCACCATGGAGTATCATATCGTTTTACAACCATATATGACTGTGATAAAATAAAAGAAAAAGCAACCGGAGGTACAAAATAATGTCATTGGAAGGCAAGATGAAGAGTGGCCGTTTATACTGCGAATTCGGCCATGAGATGGAAGAGAATAAGGCATATGAGAAGAAAATTGAATACCAGCGCGTGCATTGTAAGGAACTGGTCTACGATTATAATCAGACAAGACCGTCGAATGGAAAGGAAAAACGGAGGATTTTAGACGAACTCCTGGCGGAAGCGGGAGAGGAAATCTGGATTGAATCCCCCGCCTTTTTTTCGTACGGATGCAATACGCATATCGGTCATCACTTTTATTCCAATTTTAATATGTGTGTTGTCGATGACTGTGAAGTATTTATCGGTAACTACGTGATGTTTGGACCGAATGTGACGCTTACGGTCACGGGACATCCTGTCTGGGGAGAGTACCGGCGCAAGGGCGCTCAGTTTTCCCTGCCTATCCACATTGGGGACGATGTATGGGTCGGATCGAATACGATTATTCTGCCCGGCGTGACGATTGGAAGTGACGTGGTGATCGGAGCCGGCAGCGTGGTAACCCACGATATTCCTTCCCATTCGGTGGCATTCGGGACGCCGTGCAGAGTGGTGCGGGAGATTACGGAGGAAGACCGGCTCTCTTACCGGAAGGGCTGTCCGGTTAACGAGGATTGGGATAGAGACTGAAAAAAACGATTAAAGTTACAAAAAAACCGCTGAAAAGTCATAAAAAGACAAAATGGTTACATATTTAAAAAAATAGCTGGAAAAGTCTGTCATAAAAATGTAATATATCGTAATGATAAAGAAATTGAAAGATATTGGTTGTTTTACTATAATGAAGATAGAAAATAACTGGTGCATTTTTATGAGGAGGGTTTGATATGAAAGGAAAGCGGTTAGGTTTTATTATGACACTGGTCCTGATCATGGCGCTGGCCATGCCGGCATGGGCCGCAGATACGAAGATTGATTCGGTGAAGCTGGACTTTTCGTACTCGGGGGAGGAACCGAAGTCCGGCAATGAGATCGGCCGAATTCACGTGAAGGCGCCGGATGGACAGCCATTTACCGTTGAATACGCAGAGTATTCAAACGAAGGCGACGTCTGGGTAGTCGGCGACCGGCCTCTGGTTCATGTAGAACTGACGGCGAAGAGCGGATACCGTTTCAGCTCCACATCGAAGAGCAGATTTACGTTAAACGGATGCAGCGCCGTCTATAAGAAGGCCAGAATCTACGACGACGGGACACAGATGGAACTGGAGGTATATTTAAAGAGAATCGGCGGAACCTTAAGCAGCGTTCAGAACCTGGAGTGGGGCGGAAACGTGGCTTACTGGGATCCGCTGGAAGGCTCGAAGGAATACGAGGTTCGTCTTTACCGCGATGAGAAATCGGTTGTAACCGTCAAGACAACAGACAGCAGCTATAATTTCGCAAACAATATGGACCGTGAGGGTTCCTATACCTTCCGTGTCCGCGCCATTGCAAGCTATAATTCCAGAGCAGGCGAGTGGTCCGACTATTCGGAGGATTACTACATTGACGAGGATGAGGTCTGGTACTACGGCGGCAACGGAGCATGGCAGCAGAACGCCAGAGGCTGGTGGTACGCATATTCAGGCGGCGGATATCCGAGAAGCTGCTGGAAGCTGATAGACAACGCATGGTATTATTTCGACGGCGACGGATATATGACGACAGGCTGGAAACGGATCGACGGCAATAACTATTATCTGGGACCTGACGGCAAGATGCGCACCGGATGGCAGCAGATCGACGGGGCATGGTATTACCTGGACGGAAGCGGCGTGAGAACGACGGACTGGCAGTATGTGAACGGACGCTGGTACTACATGAATTCCAGCGGCGTGATGCAGGTCGGATGGCAGAGAATCAACGGCGACTGGTACTATCTGGATGGAAGCGGAGCCATGATGACGGGCTGGCAGTATATTAACGGAGCCTGGTACTATATGGACGGAAGCGGCGTGATGTACGCGGGACGTTGGACTCCGGATGGAAGATATGTGGATTATAATGGAGTTTGGGTTCAGCAGTGATGCAGATAAATGGGTACAGTGGAACTTTCCGCTGTACCCATTTTTTGATCTTTTTCAAGCTCAGATTAATAGTGTTAAATAAAATTCGCAAACACCGATGCAAACAACACCGTGCAAAGCCCGGACACGGCGATGGCGAGGCTGCTCATGGCTCCTTCGATCTCGCCCATTTCCATGGCTTTTGTGGTGCCGATGGCGTGGGAGGCGGAACCGATGGCGATCCCCTTTGCAACCGGCTCTGTGATGTGGAAAAGACGGCAGACGGTCTCAGCGATGATGTTGCCGATGATTCCCGTGATGATGATGCAGGCCACAGTGATTGTGACAATGCCGCCCATCTCCTCCGATACGCCCATGCCGATGGCGGTGGTGATGGACTTCGGAAGAAAGGTGACATACTGTTCGTGAGTCAGCTGGAAGAGGAGCGCAAGGACCAGAACCGTCGCCATCGTGGTCAAAACACCGGTCACGGTCCCCGCCAGAATGGCCCTGGCGTGCTTTTTCAGCAGGCTTAGCTGCTGATAGAGCGGGACGGCCAGACAGACGGTGGCCGGAGTCAGCAGATAGCTCAAGTATCTGGCGCTTACATTATAGCTTTCATAGTCTATGTGGAAAACGGATAAAAAAATCATGACTGCGATAATGGATATCAACAGTGGATTGAAAATCGGAAGTCTGAACTTTGCCTTGAGAAAGAGGCCCAGTTCATATCCCATGATGCTTACAGCTGCTCCAAAAAACAAAAACTCTTTTATCATCTCATTCATGTTCCGGTACCTTCTTTTTTTTGTCAGATCTTATAAAAAACTGCGTAATTTTCCCTGAGACGACCATAACCACCACTGTGGAGACCATGGTGATGACCAGAAAAGGGATGAGGATCGGCCGGAGCAGTCCCCAGGAATCGAGAAGTCCCACCGCGGCAGGTATGAACATCAGCGGCATTATGTCGATTAAGAAGTAACTGGCTTCCTGGACGCTGTCCAGAGGTATGAGCTTCGTCTGAAGCCCCGCGAGCATAATAAGCAGCCCGTAGATGCTGGCTGGAACAGGCAGAGGAATAAAGTAGTGAAGCGCTTCCCCAATCAGGGAAATTATCAGGATGATACTGAATTGTTTGATGAATTTCATGTCTTTTGCCTCCCTTTATGTATCATTCGTTTAACTACGGTTTATCCTAAACTCAAATAAGCCGCTTGTCAAATATTTTTTCAACTGTTATAATACCCATTACACCGAAAAAAACAGATTCTTACCGGAAGGAGCTTATAAATCATGATAGAAGCGGAGTTTGGAATTCTTTATTTTCTGCAGTCCATCCATACGCCATGGCTGGATGTGGTGATGAAAAATATTACCCATATGGGGGACAGCGGAATTTTCTGGATTCTCACGGGACTTGTGCTGTTCTGTTTTAAAAAGACGAGGAAGATGGGATTCTGCGTTCTTTTATCCCTGGCAGGCGGTTTACTGATCGGCAATATTCTCTTAAAGAATTTAGTGGCGAGAGACCGGCCGTGCTGGATCGATCCTGCCGTACAGCTGCTGATCGAAAATCCGGGGGATTTTTCCTTCCCTTCCGGCCATACCATGGCCTCCTTCGAGGCGGCTGTGAGCATCTTTCTCTATAACCGGCGCTGGGGAGCGGCGGCGCTCGTTCTGGCGGCGCTCATTGCATTTTCCAGGCTGTATCTCTTCGTTCATTTTCCGTCGGATGTTCTGACCGGACTTGTGCTGGGAATCGTGATCGCGCTGGCAGTCCATAAGGGCGTGGAATGGATGGTAAGACAAAAGAAAGAAAAGAATGCAGATGCCAAATGAAAAAATATTTGCATTTCCCGTATTCTGTGATATACTGAGTTCGTTACAAATTACAAATCAATATTAGCAGAGTAGGTTTGTGTGCGTTAAGTGCTGGTTGAACAGGGAGTTGTCAGCCGGACGAAAAGATTTTTCTTGCGGTACACGAATCGCATCCCGCTGCATCAGAAGATGATACGTTTATTATCTCCGGTTGTAGTAAGAGGTCTGCAAAGGAGGTATTTTTTTATGAAAAAATTCGTCACTTTGTTCACCGATTCTTACAAAGAACTGAAATCTGTAAGGACCATCACCACCGCGGCTATGCTCGCGGCCATCGCCATCATTCTGGGCATGTTTTCCATTAATGTAGGCAGTACCATCCGAATCGGCTTTTCCGGCATTCCAAACGGCGTATGCGCCTATTTATTCGGACCCGTGGTAGGCGGAATATTTGCCGGAGGTCTGGATGTGCTGAAGTATCTGCTGAAGCCTGCCGGACCATTTTTCCCGGGGCTTACGGCTGTCGTCATACTGGCGGGCGTGCTCTATGGCTGCTTCTACTATAAGAAGCCCATCACCTTCTGGAGGGTGCTGTTAGCCAAGTTTGTAGTCATGCTGATCTGCAACGTGATCTTAAACACCCTGTGTCTGTCCGTTCTGTACGGCAAGGGCTTTATGGTGATCCTGCCAGCCAGAGTGATCAAGAACCTGATTATGTGGCCCATTGATTCCATGATTTTTTACAGTATTTTGAAGGCATTAAACCTGCTTGGGATTTTAAAGGCGGTCCGTAGGAATTTCGCGTAATTTTAACGGCTGCTCCCGGCAGCGGATTCTGATAAAAAGTTCCAGGCCGCCTGACGGATGAGCTCCATCTTCCGCCGGGTGGCCTCGTTGCTGTAAGGGACCCGGTCGATGAGCTTATCGATGGTGCCGCGTCCGGCCACAATACGGCGGCTTTCCGGAAAATTTAAGTCATAGATATAGCCAAGGTAGGAGATCCACATATCCATGTGCGTCACACGGTCGGCGTTTTTAATGGGGCAGCGGTTTAAGAAGGACGTGAGGATATGGTCGGAGATGGCCTCAGCGCCCAGTTCTTCGGCTTCAATATCCAGCATCGCATGGATGGAGTCCTGCTCCTTTACCCGGAAATTATCAAGCTTATCGGCATCCCGGATGAGCATGGAATGCAGGCGTTCCTTTCCGGTGAGGGAGTCATCCATCAGGTAGAGCCCATGATTCTTTATGGCCGTATAGATAATGGAATCGTAGCTGCGTTCCGGAATGAAGCTGCGGATCAGATGGTCTTCGAACAGAATGGAGAGGCTTAACTCCGCGTGAGGAACGATGGAATCGTCGAAGCTGTCGTATCTCCTCAGCTGTTCGAAGCGGCCGATATCATGGAGAAGCGCAATGTGCAGGGCCAGGGCGGTGTCCTCGTCGGAGAGGCCAAGGCCTTTAGAGATCAGCCTGGCGGCGTCTGTCACGCCGTAGGTGTGTACGATTTTCAGCCGGATTTTCTCATTTTTTGTGTCATACTGCTTTAAATATCCAGCAAATATTTTTTTTGCCTGTGTAAAATCCATAGACAGAACCCTTCTTTCATACTATAATCTTAAGTGTCTGCATTATACTACGAATCGCAGACGATGGCAACTCGTAAAGGAAGAGATGAGAATGAGAGAAAGGCAGATCAGAGCCATATTTTTTGATATAGACGGGACGCTGCGTGATTTCGAGACGAAGAGGGTTCCGGAAGGCACAAAAGAGGCGCTGCGGAAGGCGAGGGAGGCAGGAATCCTGCTGTTCATCGCTACCGGGCGCCATAAGCTTGAGATCGAGGAGGAGAACCTTCTGGAGGACATGGAATTTGACGGGTACGTCACGTTAAACGGGCAGTACTGTTACTGCGGCAATCGCGTTGTATACGACGCCCCTATAGACAGCGCGGAAGTCACGGCCATGTTGACGCTTATCGGGAAAGATCCGTTTCCCTGCCTTTTCATGGAGGCTGACCGCATGTATATTAATATGGTGGATGACGTCGTGGAGAAGGCCCAGGCGGGAATCGGGACAAGAATTCCGCCCGTTATGGATGTGAGGCGTGCTTTAGAGTATCCGATCTACCAGATCGTGCCCTATATCGGCAGGAGGCGGGAGGAGGAGATCCGTCGCGCGGTTCCCGGTTGTGAGATCATACGGTGGCACGATGAATACGCCGTGGATGTGATTCCGCGGGGCGGAAGCAAATGCATCGGAATCGAGAAGATGGCGGCCCATTTCGGCCTGTCGCTGGAGGAGACTGCGGCGGTCGGCGACGGGGCAAACGACGTTTCCATGGTAGAGATGGCCGGTCTCGGCATCGCCATGGGCAATGGAAAGGCTGTGGTGAAAGCCGTGGCGGATTATATTACGGATTCGATAGAAACGGATGGCCTTTTAAAGGCTGTCTTCTATATAATAGAGAATAATCATCAGGAGGAATGAAACATGAGTGAAACAAACTGTACTCATAATTGTAATACCTGTGGGGAGAGCTGCAGCAGCAGACAGACGGAGCAGACCAGCTTTCTGGAGCCGTTAAACCCTGCAAGTACGGTTAAGAAGGTAATCGGTGTGGTAAGCGGAAAGGGCGGCGTTGGTAAATCGCTGGTCACCACCATGATGGCGGTCCGCATGAACGCAAAAAATTATAAGACGGCAATTCTTGATGCGGATATTACCGGACCTTCGATTCCGAAGGCATTTGGCCTGGGAGACGACGGCGTCGGCATGACACCGACGGGACTCATGATCCCGGCGACCACTTCCATGGGCATCGAAGTGATGTCGGCCAACTTAATTCTCGATCATGAGACCGATCCCGTAATCTGGAGAGGACCTGTGATCGCCGGAGCGGTTAAGCAGTTCTGGCAGGAGGCCCTGTGGGAAGATATCGACTATATGTTCGTGGATATGCCTCCGGGAACCGGCGATGTTCCGCTGACGGTATTCCAGTCTCTGCCGGTAGACGGCATCATCATTGTCACATCTCCGCAGGAGCTTGTGTCCATGATCGTGACAAAGGCTGTAAACATGGCGAAAAAGATGAATATTCCGATTCTCGGCCTGGTGGAGAATATGAGCTACTTATCATGTCCGGACTGCGGAAAGAAGATTTCCGTATTTGGAGAGAGCCGGATCGACGAAGTGGCGAAGGAGAATGAAATCCCTGTTCTCGCCAAGATTCCGATTGAACCCAAGATTGCCAAAGCTGTTGATGAAGGCGCCGTGGAGTATTTGGAAGCACCGTGGCTGGACGAGGCGGTTAAAGCCGTGGAGTCCATATAATATGCGTTTCGTGACAGCTTAAGGATAGGACAGCGAGGTAGAAATATGAATATAAATATGAACCCCAACAGCGAACTGCATCAGTCCATCGTTAATGTGCCGAATCTGGTACAGGTCCCGGACCCGCTTATAAAGCAGGCGTACCAGTTCCAGGAAGCGATGATGATGTACACCTGTGCGATCAGGGAGATTAAGACGAAGCTGGAGGTATTAAACGACGAACTGTCCGTACGCAATTCCAGGAATCCCATCGAGATGGTGAAATCCAGAGTGAAGAAGCCCTTGAGTATTGTGGAAAAACTGCAGCGGAGAGGACTTCCCGTAACGATGGAATCCATGATGGAGAATCTCGACGATGTGGCGGGAATCCGTGTCATCTGTTCTTTTTTAGATGATATCTACGCCGTAGCCGACATGCTGACCCGTCAGGATGACGTGCATATCATCGCCATCAAGGACTATATCCGCCATCCGAAGGAGAATGGATACCGGAGCTACCACATGATCGTGGAGATTCCCGTCTTCTTTTCCGACCGGAAGAAGTGGATGCGGGTGGAGGTTCAGATCAGGACCATCGCCATGGATTTCTGGGCCAGCCTGGATCATCAACTGAAATATAAGAAAGAGGTCGGTGACAGCTCGGAGGAAATCAGCGCAGAACTGAGGGAGTGTGCGGAGGTCATCGCACAGACGGATGAACGGATGCTGAAGATCCGGCTGAAGATCGAATCAGAGGGAATTACAGTCAGTAAATAGTAAAGCGAATAACAGAAGGTTTATTATATAAAAATAAGAAGCTGATGCCTTAAATCCGGTGATACCGGAGGGCGTCAGCTTCTTATTTTTATCGCTTCTTACTTTCATAAGATATTTTCACAGAATATGAGCGTTTATTGACCGTCTGGATGATCGTGAAGCTTCAGCGGCATAGTCAGATGGCGGATCATGATCTGATAGGCATCGTTTCCATTTCCCTCTCTGAGGGCGCGGTAGTAGAGCTCGTGTTCCTCCAGTGTTCCATCGACACGGCCTGTGACCGAGAGCGCGGTGGCCGATGTTAAGTGGATTAAATACAGCAGGCGCTGGAACATCTGATTAAACTCATCGTTCTCCGCATAACCCACGATGGCGAGATGAAAGGAGTGGTCGCTGTCAATAAAGGTCTGCAGGTTATCATCGAAATCTTTTGCCTTCTGCATCTGCTCAAGTATCTGTCCCAGCTCCTCCAGCAGCCGTTTTCCTTTTTCGGTGGAGATCTGTCCGGCTATGATATGGGTGCAGAAGCCTTCAATGGCACAGCGGACTTCGATGGTTTCCTGCATGTCCTTATCCGTCAGGTGGCGGAGCATAAATCCCTTGCTGGGGACGATAGAAATATATCCATCCTGGCTTAAACACTGTAACGCTTCCCTGATGGGGGTTCTGGAAATGTCCAGCTCTTTGGACAGGCGCGCCTCAGAGTAGAGGGTGTCCGGCACCAGCTTTCCTTCCAAAATCTGTTCTTTTATGTAATCGTATGCCTTGGATTGTAAAAAGCTTTTTTCTTTCAATGTGATGCATCTCCTGTTTGTTTGACATACCATTATTCTAATATAGAAGTTGTTTTTGGTCAATCACTCTTTTAAAAGGCGTTTTGTGGATAAAAATAATCGATGAAATTGTAAAATTTTGTTTTGTCAGTGTTGACAGTATACCGGTATAGCGGTATACTGGATGTAAGAAGCAACGGGAGTTATTTATTATATTAAAATAGAGGAGGAAGACAGGATGTGCGTTTATAAGATGGGGAATTTGAGAGTGGTGGATTTAACGAAGGAGCTGGATCCGAAGACGGAGAGCCGGAGATGCCACATGTATCGGTTCAATACCGGGGGACCGATTCCGGATTTCCATACGATTATGGATCTTACCAGCCATCTGGGGACACACTGTGAGTGCCCTTACCATCATGATGACAACTGGCCGAGCGTAGCGGAGCTGCCTCTGACCACATTTATGGGCAGGGCTTTGTATGTGGATTTCAAGGAGGAGGTTGCGCCGGGAACCCACATTACGGCTGCGGATCTTGACAAGGCTACGGCAGGAAAGCTTATGGAAGGGGATATTGTGATCATTGATTCCTCTTACAAGATTCCTCCGTTTACCCCGGCGACCAACACGGAGGCGGACAAGCGGCTTCTGGTAGGAAAAGAAAGCGCTGAGTGGTTCCGGGATCATAAGGTGAAGTGTGTAGGCTTTGGAGACGGCGTTTCGATTGAAAACTGCAATGAGGATGTCAAGCCATTTCATGATATACTAATGGCAGAGAATATCGTTTTCCTCGAGGTTCTGAAAAACCTTGAGAAGCTGGAACAGGATGTATTCTTTATGAGCTACGCCCCCCTTCCGATCCTTGGCCTGGACTCCTGTCCGATCCGTGCATATGCAATCGAGGGGCTGGCAGACTTTTCAAACTAAAAAGTCAGAAAGGCAGGAGATTCAGATGAAAATAACAGTCATCGGCGCCGGAGCCATGGGCTCCGTCTACGGCGGCCATTTATCAAGGAAGCATCAGGTATATCTGGTAGACACGAAACCGGATATTGTAACGCAGATCAACCGTGAAGGTCTGAAGATCGACGAGGATGGCGTGACGAATACGTACCATCCGACGGCGGTAACCGGCACGGAAGGGCTGGGGGAGATGGACCTGGTCATTCTGTTCGTGAAGTCCATCTATTCCAGGGCTGCGCTGGCGGGGAATCAGGGCGTGATTGGGGAGAAAACACGCCTTCTGACGCTGCAGAACGGCGCAGGCCACGAGGACATCTTAAAAGAATTTGTCCCCGAAGACCGTGTGATCATCGGTACGACGGAGGACAACGGCGCGGTATTGGCGCCAGGGCATGTGAGAAGAGGCGGAGTTGGTAATACGAATATAGGGATGCTGACGGAGGACCGTGAAGAATTCCTGCCGCAGCTGAAAGAGGCGTTTGACAGCTGCGGATTTCAGGTGAAAATCCATGAGAACATTCAGTATCTCATCTGGGACAAGCTGTTTACCAACGTTTCCTTAAGCGCAGTAACCGGCATCCTTTTAGTCGATATGGGATTCATCGCGGAGAATGAATACGCATGGAATTTGACGAAGGCGCTGATACACGAGGCGATTGCGGTCGCCGGTGCGCTGGGCCTTTCCTTCGATGAGGAAGCTGTTACGGAACGGGTTCGTCAGACCTCCATGGGGAATCCGGCGGGATGCACTTCCATCCGTGCAGACCTGCGTGATGGCAGAAGGACTGAGGTGAATACCATCAGCGGTTCCGTAGTGACTGCGGCAAAGAGGTGCGGCGTTTCGGTGCCGAGCCATGAATTTGTCGTGAATATGGTACACGCGATGGAGATGAAAAAATAAGTTACAACAACAAACAGCCCGGGACAACTCTTGATAACAAGAGCCATCCCGGGCTTATTCGTCCCTCCATTAAGGAACCGGAAACATAACCGTAAACGTCGTCCCTTCCTCCAGGCTGCTGGATACGTTGATTTTCCCTTTATGCTGTTCTACAATCGTCCAGGCTATGGAAAGCCCCAGGCCATATCCGCCTTCTTTTCTCACCCGCGATTTGTCCGTGCGGTAAAACCGTTCGAAGATATGCTTCTGATCGGACGGAGGGATAGGCTCTCCCGTATTATTGACGGTCAGCACCGCATGATGGGGGGAGGACTTTAAGGAGACGGAGACCGTTCCGCGGATGCCGGCGTATTTGCAGGCGTTGTCCAGAAGGATTGTGATCACCTGTTTGATCTGGGGCTCGCTGCCGCAGATGTGGATGCCGGGAACAATGTCGTTGTTTAAGGTGACCTTGCTCTCAAAAGCCACTGATTCAAAGAGCAGAACACAGTTCAGCACGCTGTCACTGTAATCGAACTCGGTATTTGCCGTGTGGGAGACTTCCACCGTTCCCGCATCGGAGCGCGCCAGAAAGAGGAGCTCCTCCACCAGCTGTTTCATGCGGGCTGCCTCCTCCTTCGTGTTGTCAACCCATTTGATCTGGCTCTTAATGGATGAGTCCTGATGGGAGAGCAGAATCTGTAAATTGGCCAGGATGACCGTGAGCGGCGTTTTCAGCTCGTGGGACGCATCGGCGATAAACTGGTTCTGCTGTTTCCATGCCTGCTCCACCGGCTTTAAGGTCCAGCGGGACAGGAAGATGCTGAGCAGAAGAAACAGGATAGCGGCGATGAAAAACAGCAGGAGACAGTTAAGGCGCAGCGCCCGGACGTTGTTCAGCTCAAAGCTCTGATCGGCGAACGCGATGGTGATGCTGTCCGGCGTTTCGGAGCGGTTATAGCGAAGGGAGTAGTCTTTTAAGACGCCTCGCGGATCGTCGTTCTCCATGACAAGGTCAGCCAGAGTGGCGGCCATGTCATCGGATAAGGAGAGATTGTTTGTGGTTACGTCCGTCACAGTCTGCCCATTCTTTGAAAGGGTGATGACTGCGGTGGGGACGAAGGGGGGCGGCGTATCGTCAGTCCGGCGTCCAGGTTCCACTTTGTTTGGTTTTCCATTAAAGCGGGCCGAATCCTGGGCCTGCATCAGGGCCATCTCGGTCTGGCGTTCCAGCCGCCAGAGATTGGCATGATAAAAATTCCCCAGCACGATGATGAGAATCGTGATGACCAGGGACATATTGATGACAATAAATTTTCCGCGAAGCTTTTTCAGCATGACGGTTCCTCCAGACGGTACCCCACTTTTCGGACGGTTACGATTTCCACCTTGGAGCTTAAGAAGGAAAGCTTTTTCCGGAGAAAGGAAATGTAGGCTTCCACGTTGTTGTCCTCCGCGTCGGAATCATTACCCCATACCCTGGTAATCAGCATATCCTTGGAAATGATTTTACCCGCATTGTTCATGAGCAGTTTCAATACCTCAAATTCCTTATATCCCAGATGGATGGACTTTCTGCCGCGCACCAGGTCGTTGGTTGAAAGATTCAGGGTCAGATCTCCAAAATGAAGTTCTTCCACGACCACCTCGCCCTGTCTGCGGGAGAGGGCGCGTATCCGTGCCAGCAGCTCTTCCGGGATAAACGGCTTCGTCATATAGTCGTCGGCGCCGCGGTCCAACCCGGTCACCTTGTCGCTTATGTCGTCTCTGGCAGTCAGCATCAGCACCGGCGTCTGGACGTGGGCCTTTCGAAGCTTTTTCACCACATCGAATCCATTTTCCCCGGGAAGCATCACATCCAGGACGATGACATCGTATTCGCCCGACAGGCCGCAGTAGAGACCGTCGGTACCGGTATACACGATGTCCGTGTGATAGTGCTGTTCCTCCATAATCTGTCCCAGCGCGTCGGCCAGTCTCACTTCATCTTCTACGATCAGTATATTCATAAATCATTTCCTTCCTTTTCCGGTATGGCCGAAACGGCCGGTCCATATCCTTATAAATATTATAAAAGGGGTTTCCACATTTGGCAATCCCATTCCTTTTCCGGTATCCGCATTTTATAGATATTATAGAAGGAGAAGCTGAAAATAGCCTGAAACCGGTTTTCAGGTTATTTTCAGGTATCCATGATAGAATGGGACGAATGAAAAAAGAGTGAAAAAGAGTTTCAGGTTAATTTCAGGTTGCTGACACAAAATGAACATAGGAGCCTGATAAACTGAACATGAACAACAGACAGAGTGCAGAGAGGAGCAAATCGAATGAATGGAAGAAGAATAGCCGCTTCCATGGCAGTGGTCATGACGGCCACGGCTGTGATGCCCATAACCGCGGAGGCTTCGACAAATATCGACTTGAGAAAAAAGGTGATCGGAATATCGGGGATCATGAGTGTGACCAACATGGATTCTGCGATTACGAGAGGGGAGTTTGCCAGTATGCTGGTGAACGCGTCTTCCTACAGGAGTACGGTCAGCAGTGTAAGCAATACTTCTGTATTCGCCGATGTACCGCGTGACCATTCGTATGCGGCGTCCATCAGGATAGCGGCGGAACAGGGATGGATGACGGGATATTTAGGCGGCAATTTTAAACCGGATGAGTATGTGACGCTTCAGGAGGCTATCAAGGGAACGCTGGCGCTGCTGGGATATGAGAATGCGGATTTTACCGGAGACCAGACCGGGGCCAGGCAGTCCAAATACCATTTCCTGGAGCTCGATGAAAATATGAATAAGAGCCCGGAGGAGGTCCTCATAAGGGAGGACTGCATTAATTTATTCTACAATCTTTTAAAAACTGATACGAAGGCGGGAACCATGTTCGGAAAGAGCCTGGGATGCGAGCTGACCTCCGACGGGGAGATCAATCCGCTTACCATGGTGGACAACAGCCTGAAGGGACCGAAGATCGTAAGGAGCAAGAGCCGCCTTTCCGATTATCTGCCGTTTAAGCTGAGCGCTGCCAGCGTATACCTCGATGGGTCGCCGATCTCCAACAGCAGCGAATCCATCTCTGCGGCGCTGGAGAATGACAACGGCGTGCTGGTTTACTACCATCCGGTATCCAAAACAGTATGGTTGTATACAGTTGGAAGCGAAAATGAGAATGGGCGTTCCGCGGTATTCGGTGAGATCACAAATGTCATATATAATTCGGCCGATTTGATGACGCCGGACGCCATCATACTGGATGACGGCAATACGTATGAACTGGACAGTACAGAGATGAAGTTTGCATTTTCCACGTATGGCGATATGCGGGTGGGAGATACGGTCACTCTGGTCTATTCCGTGACAACGGACAGCAGCGGCGACGAGACGCGTACCGTGCTTGATTATATTGAAGACTGACAGGAGAGCCTGAAATGAAGAAAATAAGTTTTGGAAATAAGGCAAAGAATGGAAAAAAAGGAGGCAGGAAGGGGAAAAAGCTTCTTCTGATTCTGATTTTCCTGCTCGTCGTCATCTTGGGAATTTACGCGGCGGTTCGGATGAAGGCGGAGAAAGCGGTAAGCGCGAACGCGAAAGAGGTCAGGACCGCTATGGTGGAGAAACGCGATATCACCTCGGAGCTGTCGTCATCGGGTACGATCTCTCCGAAGAATACATACGATATCACCTCTCTCGTGGAGGGCGAGGTGATCGCCGCCGATTTTGAAGAAGGAGATCAGGTGGAGGCGGGGCAGATCCTGTACCAGATCGACACCTCGTCCATGGAATCGGAGCTGACCAGCGTCAATAATTCGCTGACCAGGGCGCAGGAAAATTACGAGGTTGCCCTGGATGACTATAACACGGCGCTCAGCGATTACAGCGGCAATACCTACAAATCAACAGAGGCGGGCTACATCAAGACTCTGTACATCAAAGAAGGCGATAAAGTGAGCTCCAATACGAAAATCGCCGACATTTACGATGACAAGGTCATGAAGATCAAACTGCCGTTTTTGTCCGGGGAAGCGGCTTTCATCGGAGCGGGCAGCGGTGCAGCGCTTACGCTGACGGATACGGGAGAGCAGCTGGCGGGAACTGTTACCGCGGTGAGCAACATGGATGTGACGCTGACAGGCGGCCGGATTGTCCGGTATGTCACCATCGAGGCGGCGAATCCAGGCGGCTTAACCACCGATATGGCTGCGACGGCGACGGTGGGAGACTTTATCTGCAGCGCGGAGAGCTCCTTTGAGCCGACGCTGGAGACTGTGATGAACGCTGACATTTCCTCCAGCGTGGAGGTGGGAAAGCTGCTGATCAGCGAGGGCGATTACGTGGGCAAGGGAACCCCTGTTTTCACCATGGAAGCGAAATCGGCGGAGAAGCTTCTCCGAACATACAAGGACTCCGTGGAAAAAGCGGAGGAAACGCTGGAATCTGCCAAAAACAAGGTGGACAGCACACAGGATAATTACGATAATTACACGATCACAGCGCCGATCTCTGGTCAGGTGATCACGAAAAATGTAAAGGCAGGCGACAAGGTGGCGAAGAGCACCAGCGGAAGCACGACACTTGCCGTGATATACGATATGTCCGGCTATACCTTTGAGATGTCGGTTGATGAACTGGATGTAAAGGAAGTGGCCGTGGGGCAGAGTGTAGTGATTACCGCAGACGCGGTGAGCGGAAAGACGTTCTCCGGTACGGTGACCAATGTGAGCCTGCAAAGCTCCTACTCCAACGGCGTGACCAACTATCCTGTCACTGTAACCCTAAACGACGGCATGGATGAACTGCTTCCGGGCATGAATGTGGATGGCGTCATCATCCTCGACCAGGCGTCGGATGTGCTTGCCGTACCGGCCGATGCACTGATGCGCGGCAACAAGGTCTATGTAAAGGACGATACGGTAACGGAGGCGCAGGGAACGGTTCCGGCGGGCTTCCGGGCGGTCGATGTAAAGACAGGGCTGATCAGCGACGATTACGTGGAAATCACGGAAGGCCTGTCCGAGGGTGATGTGGTCTATGTGGCCGAGTCCACGGTGAGCTCGTCATTTAATATGATGGGCGGCATGCAGGGAGGTCCCGGAGACATGGGCGGCGGAGGCGCGCCTGGAGGCGGTAATGGCGGCGGAAACGGCGGCGGAAGAAGCGGCGGAAATAACGGCGGCGGTCCCAGGTAATGGCTGGAGGTAGAGACTTGGAAGAAACATTAATTGAATTGAAGGAAATCTATAAGATCTATGAGATGGGTGACGAAGAGGTGAGGGCCAACGACGGCATTTCCCTGACGATAGGCCGCGGTGAATTTGTGGCGATCGTAGGGAAATCGGGAAGCGGGAAATCGACTCTGATGAATATCATCGGGGCTCTGGATGTACCCAGCTCCGGCGAATACTTACTGGGCGGAAAAGACGTGGGGAGTATGACGGACAATCAGCTGGCGGACATCAGAAACCGGATGATCGGCTTCATATTCCAGCAGTACAATCTGCTTCCCAAGCTGAATCTCCTGGAAAATGTGGAGCTGCCGCTTCTCTACGCGGGGGCCAGCAATACGGCCCGCCGCATGCGGGCCATGGCTTCGCTGGAGCGTGTGGGCCTGGCGGAAAAATGGAGGAACCTTCCGAACCAGCTTTCCGGCGGGCAGCAGCAGAGGGTGTCCATCGCCAGGGCTCTGGCGGGAGACCCGTCCCTGATCCTGGCTGATGAGCCGACAGGCGCCCTCGATTCGAAGACGAGCCGCAGCGTTCTGGATTTCTTAAAACAGTTAAACGATGAAGGTAATACCATCGTCATGATTACCCATGACAGCTCCATCGCAATGGAGGCGCGGCGCGTGGTGAGAGTGCATGACGGAAAGATCAACTTTGATGGAGACGTAAATGAATATTCTGCAATCCTTTAAAATGGCAATGAAAAGTATCATGGGCAATAAGATGCGGTCCTTTTTAACCATGCTGGGCATCATCATCGGTGTGGCCTCCGTTATCATCCTGGTAAGCCTTGTCAACGGCCAGATGTCTTACATGACGGAGAGCTTCGCAAGCATGGGGACGAACCAGATTTCAGTCAACGTGACGAATCTTTCCACACGATCGGTCTCTGTGGATGAGATGTATGAATTCTACGAGGACAACAGAGATTTATTTGCCCAGATGACACCGAATGTGACCGTATCCACGACTGTGAAAAACGGGACGGAGTCATCGACGTCGACAACGGTATCCGGTGTCAGCGAGGAATACCTGGAGATGAAGGATATGGAGCTGGAGGCCGGCCGGTTTATCCAGTATTCCGATATTGTGTCGCGCCAGAAGGTGTGTGTGGTGGGATATTATGTGGCGTGGGATCTATACGGAGGCGTGGATAAAGCCCTCGATCAGACCATTAAGATCGGAGGAAACGCGTTTCGGATCATCGGCGTGGTGTCGAGACAGGATGACGATGAGCTGGAATCGGGCGGAAGCGATGATTTCGTCTGGATGCCGTACAGCTGTGCTGCGAAGATGACGAGAAACGCCAATATCAGCAGCTATACGTTTGCCACGGCCGATATGAATCATACGGATGAAGCAAAGACGGCGATCGATGATTTCCTCATGGAAATCTTTAAGGATGAGGATTTATACCGGATCACGGCCATGAGCGAGCTTCTGGATTCCCTGAATTCCATGATAGCCATGATGTCCATGCTCCTCGGCGGCATCGCCGGAATTTCCCTGCTGGTGGCGGGCGTAGGAGTTATGAATATCATGCTGGTGTCCGTAACCGAGCGGACCAGGGAGATCGGTATCCGCAAGGCGCTGGGGGCGAAGAAACGAACGATCATGCAGCAGTTCGTCATCGAGGCGGCCGTGACCAGCTCCATCGGCGGCGTGATCGGAATTGTGATTGGATCTGTGGCGACTACGGTCATCGGCACAGCCATGGGAATGAACGCGACGCCGACGCCCAGCGCCGTGGTGGTGTCCTTCAGCGTGTCCGTGGGAATCGGGCTGCTGTTCGGATATATGCCGGCAAACCGGGCGGCGAATTTGAATCCGATTGATGCGCTTCGAAGTGAGTAGAGGGTACGCCGGAATCGCGTTGGGGAGACGGAGGCATGGATATTTCGTGTCCGTCTTGCTTCCTACTCACAATAAGAAAGTCCGATCCTGTCGGACACGCCAAATGCGGCGTGTTCGCCAGGATCGGACTTTCTTATTGCTCGTATCCAGATGCCGGCACACTGAAATATCCATACCTCCGCCTCCCCGCCGCGATTTCGGCAGTGTACTGGCTCCGCTGGGGGAAAAGAAATGTATGATCAGGCTGGGGTGCGTTTTTGAGGGGCAGGGTTGCAAAATTGGAATAATGGTGATACTATTTGCATAGTTACAGAAGGAGTAGCCCGCCTGGAGCTGCTCCTTTTTCAGAATGATGATGTAGAGGAGTTTAAATTTTATGAAGGTTGTGGATATGCACTGTGATACGATTTCGGAGTTATTTTACCGCATGGAGGAAGGGAAGGAGCATTCGGTATGGAAGAATGACTGCCATGTGGATCTGGAGAGGATGGAGAAGGGGGACTACTGTCTCCAGAATTTTGCGATGTTTACGTCGCTGGACAGGTATGAGAAGCCGTTTGAACACTGCATGAAGCTGGTCGATCTGTTCTATCAGGAGCTGGAAGAGCATGGAGACCGGATCGGGATTGTGAAAACGTTTGAAGATATTGAGGAGAACCGGAGACTGGGGAAAATGTCTGCGTTGCTGACGATCGAGGAAGGCGGCGTCTGCCAGGGAGAAATCGCTTTTTTGAGGAATTTTTACCGGTTGGGAGTGCGGATGATGACACTTACCTGGAATTTTCGGAATGAGCTGGGCTGGCCGAATATAATCCGGATTGAAGGGGACGAGGCGTATTTTGAACCGGATACGGAGCACGGACTGACGGAGACAGGGATCGAATTTGTCAGGGAGATGGAACGGCTGGGGATGATTATGGATGTGTCCCACCTGTCTGACGCGGGGATTATGGATGTGTTCCGGTATACGAAGAAACCGTTCGTGGCGAGCCACTCCAACGCGAGAACGGTTGCCTCCAACCCAAGAAACTTAACCGATGAGATGCTTAAGACGCTTTCAGAGCGCGGCGGAGTGGCCGGTATCAATTACTGCGCGGACTTTCTGCATGACTGGCAGAGAGGTGAACACGCGGTGAGCCGCGTCGATGACATGATTTTACATATGAAGCATATGAAGAAGATCGGCGGAATTCAATGTATCGGGCTGGGATCGGATTTCGACGGAATCGGCGGGGAACTGGAGATAAAATCCCCGGAAGACTTGCCGGTGCTGGAGCAGGCCATGAGAAGGGTCGGCTTTACGGAGGAGGAGATCGAGGGCGTGTTCTATAAAAATGTGCTTCGTGTATACAGGGAAATTTTAAAATAAGACAAAATTTTACATAGATTTTACATTCCCGTGCATCATACTTTACATAGATTTGATATAGTGCTTACATAATCAATCAATTTATTTCATGAAAACCGGGAGGGGACTATGTCAATCACTGATTTACAGATGCTGTTTAAATTTATCGGGGGCCTGGGAATGTTTCTCTATGGCATGAATGCCATGGCGGATGGACTGCAGAAATCTGCGGGACACCGGATGCAGCAGCTGCTGGGAGCATTAACGAAGAACCGCCTGATGGGCGTGATTCTTGGAGCGGGTATTACCGCCATTATTCAGAGCAGTTCTGCCACCACGGTCATGGTCGTCGGCTTCGTAAACGCCGGGATTATGAACCTGGGCCAGGCGGTCGGCATCATCATGGGCGCCAATATCGGAACCACGGTGACCAGCTGGATCGTATCCATGAGCGAATGGGGTGAGATGCTGAAACCGGAGTTTTTTGCACCGGCCCTGGTGGGCGTGGGTGCGGTCATGACGCTGTTTTGCAAGAACAGCAAGAAGAAACAGGCGGGAGAGATCCTGGTGGGCTTCGGTGTGCTGTTTATCGGTTTGACGTTTATGTCGGCCTCCATCACTCCGTACCGCGACGCCCCGATCTTTGCGCAGGCCTTTACGGTTCTGGGACGAAATCCATTTCTTGGTATTCTTGCCGGTGCGGCGGTGACCGGAATTATCCAGAGCTCTTCCGCATCAGTGGGTATCCTGCAGACGCTGGCGTTAAACGGAATCGTGAACTGGCAGTCCGCCATTTTCATCACGCTGGGACAGAATATCGGCACGTGCGTGACGGCGCTGATCTCCAGCGTCGGAGCAAATAAGACGGCGAAGCAGGCGGCCGGAATCCACCTTCTGTTTAATACGGTGGGAGCCGTAATCTTCGGAATTGTGATGTATCTCATCTTTAAACTGAATCCGGTGTTTGCGTCATCAACGATCAGCAGTGTGGAAATCTCTATCTTCCATACCGTATTCAATGTGAGCAATACGATACTCTTATTCCCCTTCGCGGGACTTCTGGTAAAGGCATCAAGCTTCATGATCAGAGACAGCAAAAAGGGAAAAGAAGAGACGAAAGGCTCCCAGATGGAACGCCACCTGGACGAGAGAATTTTAGAGACGCCTTCCTTCGCCATTGAGAATGCGACACAGGAAGTAATCAATATGGGAAAAGCGGCGCTGGAGAATTTTGATATTGCAACAGCGGCCTTACTGGATAACAGCAGGGCGGAAGCGGAGCAGGTGGAGAAGCTGGAGGCAAAGATCAACCAGTACGAGAAGATTCTGACCTCCTATCTGGTCAAGATTAACAACCAGTCCCTGAACGAAGAACAGCATCTGCTGGTGAAGAATTTATTCTATACGGTCAGCAACTTCGAACGCGTCAGCGACCACTGTGAAAACCTGTCGGAGCTGGCGGTGGAGAAGGCGGACAAGAATATCGTATTTTCCGTGGATGCGGCCGGCGAGATGAAGGAAATGATAAAGACGGTGCGTTCTGCACTGGAGCACGCCATCAACGCCAGAGGCGGCGCCGGAATGTCTGAGGTACGGGCCGTGGTGCAGAGCGAGGAGAGCGTGGACATGCTGGAGGAAGAACTGAGGGAACGCCATATTGAGCGTCTGTCCAGCCATAAGTGTACGCCGGAAAACGGCATCGTATTTTTGGAGGCCTTGAGCAACCTGGAACGTATTTCGGATCACGCCCATAACATAGCGGGATTTGTGAGAGATGAGATGTAGGAGGCGCGTATGGAAAGAATCTATGTGGTAGAAGACGACGACAATATCAGAGATTTAATCAGAATTGCCCTGGAAGGCTTCGGCTATAGTGTCTCCGCCTTTGAGATGGCGGAAGACGCTCTCAAAAGCATCGAGACAGACCTGCCGGATCTGGCGGTGTTTGACCTGATGCTTCCGGGGATGGACGGTCTGAGTGCGATTAAGAGAATCCGGAAAAATGACGCTCTGGCTGACATGCCCATCATCATTTTGACTGCCAAGGACAGGGAGTTTGACAAGGTGGCGGGACTGGACGGCGGTGCCGATGACTATATGACGAAGCCCTTCGGAGTCATGGAGCTGGCGGCCAGAATCCGGAGTCTGCTTCGCCGCAGGGCGAGAAACCAGACCGAGGAAGAGATTTTAGAGAAATACTGCATCAGTCTGAACAAAAAGACCAGAGAGGTTTTAAGCAGCGGGAAAAAGGTGGAGCTGACTTTAAAAGAATTCGAACTGCTTTTGTATCTTATGGAGAATCACAGCAAGGTGGTCACCCGGGATGAACTCTTAAATCACATCTGGGGTTACGATTACGACGGTGAGACGAGGACGCTGGATATGCATATCCGGACGCTCCGCCAGAAGCTGGGAGAGGAAGGCGGGTCCTGTATCCGCACGGTGCGCGGCGTGGGCTACCGCTTTGTGAAAACGGAGGAAGGCTGATATGCGGAAGGCCATATTTGTAAAATTTATTCAGGTAATCCTGGCGGCGCTGATCTTAAGCAGCGCCATCTTTTATATAGCAGCCAGCAGCGCGCTCTTAAAGAGCTCCAGAAAGGATATGACCTACACTCTGCGGGCCATCGACAGCGTTCTCGACTATAGCGGGGATTTACAGGGCGAGGTGATGAGGCTGGAGGAGACGGTGAATGACAACAGCAGCCGTTTTACGGTCATCAGAAAGGACGGAAGCGTCGCGGCCGATACGGGCGTGGTAGATACTTCTTCCATGGACAACCACCTGGACCGGGAGGAGATTAAGGAGGCACTGGAATCGGGGAGCGGCTCCTCCAGGAGATATTCCGATACGCTGAAGAAAAATATGCTGTACGTGGCTTATGAATCGGATCATTCTGACTATATACTGCGGATGGCGGTACCGTTTACCGGATTTAAGGAGTATTTGATCCTCCTTCTTCCGGCCATCTGGCTCAGCTTCCTGGTGGCGCTCATCTATTCTGCCTGCTCGGCCGACAGCTTTGCGGCTTCCATCACGAAGCCGTTAAAAGAGATATCGCAGGAGATGCTGAAGGTCAACGGGGACTACACGGAGCTGGCCTTTGAGACGTACCAGTATCCGGAAATCAACATTATCGCGGAGACGACGACGGAAATGTCAAAGAATGTCAAGGAGTATTTAAACCAGATCGAGCTGGAACGGCAGATCCGGCAGGAATTCTTCAGCAACGCCTCCCACGAGTTAAAGACGCCGATCACGTCGGTGCAGGGCTACGCAGAGCTTCTGGAGAGCGGAATTATCCAGGATGAGGAACAGAATAAGGACTTTATCCGGCGCATCAAGAAAGAGGCGGTCCATATGACCAGCTTAATCAACGATATCCTGATGATCTCCAGGCTGGAGACGAAGGAGGCCGAGATGGTATGTCAGGACGTCCGGATGTCCATCGTCCTGGACGACGTGCTGGAATCGCTGAAGCCGCTGGCGGCCTTCCACGAAGTGCTGGTCCACGCGGACTGCAAGCCTCTGTGCATCTACGCCAACGCCCGCCAGATGACGGAGCTTGTAAGCAATCTGCTCAGCAACGCCATCAAGTACAACAAACCGGGCGGAGAGGTCTGGGTGACCATCACAGAAGAAGACAAGGAAATGATCATACGGGTAAGGGACAACGGCATGGGAATTCCAAAGGAATCCCTGGGGCGCATCTTCGAGCGGTTCTACCGGGTGGACAAGGGACGAAGCCGCAAACAGGGCGGAACCGGCCTGGGATTATCCATAGTAAAGCACATTGCAGGTTATTATCACGGAACGATTACGGTACAGTCTGAACTGGAGGCAGGGACAGAATTTACGGTAAAGATTCCAATTTGACGAATTTTGTGATAAAATGAAAAAGGCTAATCACAAAAGGAGGTGTGCGGAGTATGAATCAATTTGTATTAACATGCTGTTCCACGGCAGATATGAAGAAAACGTATTTTGACGAACGTCAGATTCCCTATGTCTGCTTCCACTACTTAATGGACGGGGTGTCCTACCCGGATGATTTGGGACAGAGCATGCCGTTTGATGAGTTTTACAACAGGATTTCAAAAGGTGCCATGCCGACTACATCACAGGTCAACGTGGCTGAGTTCCATGATTTTTTTGGAGCTATATTAAAGGAGGGAAAGGATATTCTCCATATCAGCCTTTCCTCCGGCATTTCAGGAACCTATAATTCCGCCTGCAGTGCGGTGGAAGAGCTGAAGGAAGAGTATCCGGACCGGAAGATTCTGGTGGTGGACTCCCTGGGGGCTTCTTCCGGTTACGGACTGCTGGTGGATGCGGCCGCGGATTTACGCGACCAGGGCCTTTCTCTGGAAGAGGTGTACCGGATCACGATGGAGCGGAGGCTTCACGTGCATCACTGGTTCTTTTCCACGGATTTAACCAGCTTTAAGCGGGGCGGCCGTATTTCGGCGACCTCGGCCATGCTGGGAACTGTATTAAACATATGTCCGCTGATGAATATGGATCACGAGGGACATTTGGTTCCCCGCCATAAGATCAGGACAAAGAAAAAGGCGATGCAGGAAGCGGTCCGGATGATGGAAGAGCATGCCGATGGAAAGAACGGGTACAAAGGGAAGTGCTTCATCTCCTGTTCTGCCTGCGGCGACGACGCGAGGGCCGTGGCCGATCTGGTGGAGGCGCGTTTTCCGGAGCTGAACGGCAGAGTGCTGATCAACAGCATCGGAACCGTGATCGGAGCTCATACGGGGCCGGGAACCGTGGCTCTGTTTTTCTTTGGTGATGAAAGAAAGGATTGACAAAAAAAGCTGGCAGTGATAGACTGACATACAACAGGGAGCTCGTGCGGCGGGCTGAGAGGAAGTGCTCAAACTTCGACCTATTACCTGATTTGGATAATGCCAACGTAGGGAAATATGAGATGACAGGGATATTTGCCGCCCATACCAGACGTTTGGTATGGGCGCTTTTTTTGTTTCAGGGGAAAGTTTGTAATAGGGCCGCTGAAGCGACCGTGCTCCGGCGTACGAGTCCGGCTTGCCGTACTCTTTGTATGTGACAGAAAAACACAGGAGGAACTGAAGATGAAATTCAATGTTAAGAAACTGGTAGTGAGCGGCATGCTGACCGCTCTGGCGGTGGCGCTGTCCACCTTTTCCGTGCCGATCGGGGCGTCGAAATGTTTCCCGATTCAGCACATGGTAAACGTCATGGCAGGCGTATTTCTGGGTCCGGTCTACGGTGTGGCAATCGCTTTCTGTACGTCGCTCATTAGAAACCTGATGGGGACGGGAAGCCTTCTTGCATTTCCGGGAAGCATGGTGGGAGCGCTGCTCTGCGGGCTGGCCTACCGCTGGACTGGAAAACTGACCGCCGCCTATGCGGCCGAGATCATCGGCACCGGTATAATCGGAGCGACGCTCTGTTATCCGGTTGCGGCGATTCTTATGGGAAAAGAGGTCGCCCTGTTTTTCTATGTGGCGCCATTTTTGATGAGTACGCTGTGCGGAACGGCCATCGCGGCGATTCTGATCGGCGTTCTCTGCCGTTCCGGCGCGTTTGGATACTTAAAACGCCAGGTTGCGGCAAAAGAATAGGCGGAGAAATTATTCTCCGCCGGTAATACGGGCGATCATGCGGTTGGGAAGGCAGATGATGGCTTCCCCGGTCCGCCGGATCGTCCCCTGGTTGACACAGACCTTATCCGGGCAGCTGGCCTCGGTGACATGAACCGTTCCGTCTTTGATGACGACGTGGTTCGTCCCGCCGTTCCAGCCTTCGACGGTGAGCTCTGTGTCTTTATTTAAATCAAGGGTTTGAATCACAGTTCCATCCACCGATATTTCGACTCTCATTGGTGGTTTTGAAAAAATAATCCGCGTGCCCGCATAAAGAAGCGCGGAAACTGCTAAAATAACAAGGATCAGAACGAGCTCCTTCTTCTTTTTTCTGATATGTTTATTCTCTGCACTCATCATTTTCTTTCCTGTTCTTCGTACTTTTGAACAATGCTGTGTTGAATTAGCATAATAAAGTACCAAAATCCTACATATTTTTCCAATTCTCCAGCAATTGCCCTTCATAGTATAACACAATTTCCAGAATTATACATGAAGTTATAAAAATTTTATAAAATAATCAAAATCATTAAAAAAAGCATTGCTTGAATCGTTAAGAATATGTTAAAATAAAAACAAAGTAGTAAATCGTACATTTCAGGAGGAGATCATGAATAAAGGCAGTATGGATACGAAGAAAAAGGGACTGATCGGGCTGGGTGCGCTGGTGGTTCTGGCGGGAGCAACAATACTCGGATCCGATCCGCTTTACAAAGCAATTGATGATATGGCACGTCCGGCGATCTACACGGCGGGAACGTACACGGCGTCTGCCCGCGGATACGGCGGACCCGTTACCGTAACGGTTAAGGTTTCCACAAAGGCGATCGAATCGATCGATGTAGTGGGAGAGAAAGAGACACTTCTGGATCAGGTAGTACCATCCCTTCCGGATGCAATTATTGGAAAACAGACGCTGGATATGGATGCGGTTTCAGGCGCCACACTCAGCAGCAACGCGATCATAAAAGCGGTGGAAAAGGCACTTGCCGAAGCCAGAGGCGAAGCCGTGGAAGAAGAGACAACAAAGGCAGAGGAAACAGCGACTGGCTGGAATGACGGTACATATTCCTATGAATCCCCTGAATTCGATGACAACGGATACAAGGATCAGGTGAATATGACCATCAAGGACGGCAAGATCACGGCGCTTTCCTGGGACTGCGTCGATAAAGACGGAAAACTGAAGAGCAATCTGTCCATGGATGGCCAGTACGTGATGACGGAAGACGGCCCGAAGTGGTATGAGCAGGCGGATGCAGTCGTGAAATACGTGCTGGATCATCAGTCTCTGGATGGCCTGATCAATGAAGAAGGCTATACCGACACGGTAGCTTCCGTAAGTATTAATTTATATGGATTTGTAAACGGTGTGAAGGACTGTCTGAAGCAGGCGGCCGGAGAAGCCGGAACAAAGGCCGGCTGGAACGACGGATCTTACTCTTATGAGGCACCGGAGTTCGACAGTAACGGATATAAGGATCAGGTGGCCATGACCATCAAGGGCGGCAAGATTACCTCTTTAACCTGGGACTGTGTGGATAAGGACGGAAAGCTGAAGAGCAACTTATCCATGAACGGTGAGTACGTGATGACGGAGGATGGCCCGAAGTGGCACGAGCAGGCGGATGCGGTCGTGAAATACGTGCTGGATAACCAGTCTCTGGACGGTCTGATCAATGCAGATGGCTATACCGATACGGTGGCGTCCGTAAGCATTAATTTATACGGATTTGTAAACGGTGTGAAGGACTGTCTGAAGCAGGCAGCCGGAGAAGCCGGAACGAAGGCTGGATGGAACGACGGGTCTTACACTTATGAGGCGCCGGAATTCGACAGCAACGGATATAAAGACCAGGTAGCCATGACCATCAAAGGCGGCAAGATCACAGCCCTTACCTGGGACTGCGTGGATAAGGACGGAAAACTGAAGAGCAACTTATCCATGAACGGCGAGTATGTGATGACTGAGGACGGCCCGAAGTGGCACGAGCAGGCAGATGCGGTCGTGAAATACGTGCTGGATAACCAGTCTCTCGATAACTTAATCGACGCGGATGGCTATACCGATACGGTGGCTTCCGTAAGCATCAACTTATACGGATTTGTAAACGGTGTGAAGGACTGCCTGCGTCAGGCATCTTCAGAAACCGCGGCAAAGAGCAGCTGGAACGACGGATCTTACTCCTATGAGGCACCGGAGTTCGACAGCAACGGATACAAGGATCAGGTTTCCATGACCGTGAAGGATGGAAAGATCACGGCTCTCACCTGGGACTGCGTGGATAAAGATGGAAAGAAAAAGAGCAATCTCTCCATGGACGGCGAGTACGTCATGACGGAGGACGGCCCGAAGTGGCATGAGCAGGCAGATGCAGTCGTAAAATACGTGCTGGAGAACCAGTCGCTCGATGGCCTGATCAATGAGGACGGCTATACCGATACGGTGGCGTCCGTGAGCATCAACTTATACGGCTTTACCGGCGGCGTGGAGGACTGTCTGCGCCAGTCTTCGGAAGGCGGTACAGCGGCAGCTTCCGTGAATGCGGTAAAGGATGGAAGCTACTCCTACGAATCTCCGGAATTTGACGGCAACGGCTATAAGGATCAGGTTGCCATGACGATACAGAATGGAAAGATCACGGCTCTCACCTGGGACTGTGTGGATAAGGACGGAAAGAAAAAGAGCAGCTTATCCATGAACGGCGAGTACGTGATGACAGAAGACGGCCCGAAGTGGCATGAACAGGCAGAAGCGGTTGTGGCCTACGTGCTGGATAACCAGTCTCTGGACGGTCTGATCAATGAAGATGGCTATACCGATACCATCGCTTCCGTAAGCATCAATTTATACGGATTTACAGGCGGTGTGGAAGACTGTTTGAAGCAGGCTTCCAAGTAAGCAGTGATGCGTGATTAGAATTTTAGTTACTGCTCACTCCGTGACCAGCAACACGCTGCGCGATGCACACAAACTGCAAAAACGCAGTTTGGCGCTGGCCCCCTCGGGTTTTCTGTGACTTCCGCTACGCTGCACTCACAAAAAACACCTCGCACTGGTTGGCCAGTGAAAAGTAATGAATTTTAACAATTGCCGGACTTTTCGAAGTCTGGCAATTGTATTTTATACCGGAAATATGGTAAGATGGTAGGCGGAACAAAAAAGGAGGTAAGACTATGGCAGGAAAGACGGAACAAAGCCCCGCCCATAAGACGGCGCTCTACGGCATGCTGATTGCGCTTGCCTTCGTGTTAAGCTTCGTAGAGACTCTGATCCCCATTTCCCTTGGGGTTCCGGGTGTGAAGCTGGGGCTGGCCAATCTGGTGACGGTCGTGGGTCTCTATACGGTCGGAATCGGCGGAACCGTGGCCGTTTCCATGATCCGCATCGTGCTGGTGGCGTTTACCTTTGGTAATGTCTTCAGCATGATGTACAGCCTTGGCGGCTGGGTCTTAAGCATTCTGCTGATGATCCTGTGCAAAAAGCGGGAATGGTTCAGCTCTGTGGGAATCAGCGTCATTGGCGGCGTGGGCCATAACATCGGCCAGCTGTGTGTGGCGGCGCTGGTGGTAAAGCAGGCGGGAGTCTTCGTTTATCTGCCCGTGCTTCTGATTGCAGGTACGGCCGCCGGCCTCGTGATCGGTCTGGTCGGAGGGATGATCGTGGAACGGCTTCCCCGCTTTATAAAAAAATTGTAGGAAAAACAAAGGATATCGTATTGTTTTACGCGTACCCTCAAGTTATAATAGAGGGAAACAGTCATGAAGAAAACAGGAGGGATTGGGATGATTTATGAGGCAATAAAGAAACTGGTGCAGTACGGGTTGGATACAGGACTGATTACGGAGGCTGATAAGATCTATGCCACGAACCAGATTCTTGACGTGATGCGGATGGACGAGTATGAAGAACCGGAAGGTGAGTCAGGTGAGACTGATTTGGAATCCGTTTTAAAGGAATTGCTGGATTATGCCCATGAGACGGGAGTTATGCCGGAGGACAGCATTACATACCGGGATTTATTCGATACAAAACTGATGAACTGCCTGATGCCGAGACCGGGTGAGATCGAGAAGAAATTCTGGGAGATCTATGAGGGGGAGTCACCGGAGGCAGCCACGGATTACTATTATAAACTGAGCCAGGATTCAGACTACATCAGACGGTACCGCATCAAAAAGGATATGAGATGGGTGACGCCCACGAAGTACGGCGATCTCGATATTACCGTCAACTTATCCAAGCCTGAGAAGGACCCGAAAGCCATTGCGGCCGCTAAGCTGGCAAAGCAGAGCGGTTATCCCAAGTGTCAGCTCTGTATGGAGAACGAGGGATACGCAGGAAGAACGAATCATCCCGCCCGGAACAACCACCGGATCATTCGTTTAAAAATTAACGACAGCAGGTGGGGCTTTCAGTATTCCCCATACGTATACTATAACGAGCACTGTATCGTGTTTAACGGACAGCACATTCCCATGAAGATTGAGAAGAACACCTTTGTCAAGCTGTTCGATTTCGTCAGGCTGTTCCCTCATTACTTCCTGGGCTCCAATGCGGATCTGCCGATTGTGGGCGGTTCTATCCTGTCTCATGACCATTTCCAGGGAGGCAACTATACCTTTGCCATGGCGAAGGCGCCGATCGAGAAGTATTACCAGATGGAGGAGTTTCCGGGTGTGGAAGCCGGCATCGTGAAATGGCCGATGGCTGTTTTGAGAACCCGCAGCAAGAATCCGGACGACTTAATCCGGCTGGGAGACCGGGTATTGCAGGCGTGGAGAGGCTATACGGACGAGGAAGCGTTTATTTTTGCAGAGACTGACGGGGAACCGCATAATACAATTACTCCAATTGCCAGGAAAAAGGGAGAGATGTATGAACTGGACCTGGTGCTCCGGAACAATATTACGACGGAGGAGTATCCCTTAGGCGTATACCATCCTCATCAGGAGCTTCATCACATCAAGAAGGAGAACATCGGCCTGATCGAGGTGATGGGACTGGCCGTCCTTCCTTCCAGACTGAAGGCAGAGCTAAGCCTTTTGGCCGAGTATATTCTGGAGAAAAAGGATATCCGCAGCAACGAGATGATCGAGAAGCACGCGGACTGGGTGGAAGAATTCCTGCCCCAGTATCCGGAGATCACGAAGGATACGATTGACGGGATTTTAAAGAAGGAAGTAGGCCTTGTATTCGAGCGCGTCCTTGAGGATGCGGGCGTCTACAAGTGCGACGGAGAGGGCAGGGAAGCGTTCGGACGTTTCCTCCACAGCACCGGCTTTCTGGAAGCATAAGGTGGTTTTTGCAGGCTGACCCTGCCACAGACATACTGTTGTGGCAGGGTCAGCTTGTTTGGTGTTTGTAATTGTAATACGATTGCGCTATATTCTATTGGGAATAAGAGGCGTGCCTCTCATTTACTAGCAGGGAGCGCTCTCCGTTTTTGGGAGCACTCGCGTGATAAAAGGGGGACCGGCTGGAAGAAAAGGCCGGGGCTGACAGACGAAGTCATGAAACAGATAGAAAACAAAACACTCAGAACACTGGTGGAGTATGGGATCATAACGGGCAGTATCTGGATTATGGTCATCGGAATTTATTTTTTCAAATTTCCGAATAATTTTGCTTTTGGAGGTGTCACGGGTTTTGCCACGGTAGTGAGCGCGATGACCCACTGGTCGGCAAGTCAATTTACGACCATCGTCAACATGGCGCTTTTAGTGACAGGTTTTATTTTTTTAGGGCGTGGATTTGGCGTGAAGACGGTGTACGCCAGCATCCTGATGTCATTTACCCTTTCATTTTTAGAACGGACGTGTCCGATGGTCCGTCCGCTGACCAATGAGCCTCTTCTGGAATTGATCTTTGCGATATTTCTTCCGGGAGTCGGTTCGGCGATCCTGTTTCATATCGGCGCATCCAGCGGCGGAACCGATATTCTCGCGATGATTTTGAAAAAGTATACGAGCTGCAACATCGGTACGGTGCTGCTTGTCGTGGACATGGCTGCGGTGATCATGGCGTTCTTTGTGTTCGGGCCGGAGACGGGACTGTTCTCTTCCCTCGGACTTATGGCGAAATCGCTGGTCATCGACGATGTGATCGAGAATATCAACCTCTGCAAGTGCTTCAGCATCATCTGTGATGATCCGGGACCGATCTGCGACTATATTATCAACGGCCTGAACCGGAGCGCGACGGTGTACGAGGCGCAGGGAGCGTTTACCCATCACCGGAAGACGGTGGTTCTGACCACCATGAAGCGTTCCCAGGCGTTAAAACTCAGAAATTATATCCGGCGTGTGGAGCCGAGTGCATTTATCCTGATTTCCAATTCCAGTGAAATTATTGGAAATGGTTTTTTGGCAGGGTAAAAAGTGATAAAACCATTTCTCTGTTTTCGGCATTTTTAACAAAAATCCACTTTAATGCGTTAAACACACATAATTTTAAAGCAATGAAATTGACGGGGTGGATTTTTTGTAGTATGATACCAATTAAGTTCAGATCGAACGAGATTTGTGAAGAAGAGGAGAGATTGGTTATGAAAAAAACAGCAAAAGTGGCATCACTCATCCTGGCAGGCGCCATGATGATGTCTTTAACGGCATGTGGGAGCAAGCCGGCAGAGACGACCGCGGCACCAGAGACAACGACGGCAGAGGCGGCTTCTTCCGCAGCTGACACGAAGGCAGAAGAGACGACAGCAGAGGCAGCTAAGACGGACGACGGCAAGCAGTTTAAGATCGGTGTTCTTCAGCTGGTACAGCATTCCGCGCTGGACGCGGCAAACAAGGGATTTATCCAGGCGCTTGATGACGCCGGACTTAATTATACGGTGGACCAGCAGAACGCCTCCGGCGATCAGCCGACCTGCCAGACCATCGCTAGCAAGCTGGTGAATGACGGTGACGACTTAATCCTTGCGATTGCGACTCCGGCTGCACAGGCAGTGGCCGGTGCGACAACGGATATCCCGGTTCTCCTTACAGCTGTAACCGATCCGGCAGAGTCTGATTTAGTCGCAAGCAATGACGTTCCGGGCGGCAACGTCAGCGGTACTTCCGATTTAACTCCGGTGAAGGAGCAGATCGATTTATTAAAACAGATCCTTCCGGATGCACAGACCATCGGTGTGCTTTACTGTTCAGCGGAATCCAACTCTGAGATCCAGGCTAAGATGGCGAGAGAAGCCATTGAGGCGAAGGGTATGAAGGCCATTGATTATACGGTATCCAACTCCAACGAGCTTCAGACCGTAGTTACCTCCATGGTAGGCAATGTGGACGCGATCTACGCTCCTACAGACAACACCATCGCAGCAGGCATGGCGACGGTAGCCATGGTGGCGAGTGACAACGGAATCCCGGTTATCTGCGGAGAAGAGGGCATGGTGGACGCAGGAGGTCTGGCTACATACGGAATCGACTACTTCCAGCTCGGTTACTTAACCGGCCAGCAGGCTGTCAGAATCCTGACAGAAGGCGCTGATATCTCTCAGATGCCGATCGAATACCTGCCGGCAGACAAGTGCAATCTGACTGTAAACGAAGATACGGCGGCAGCGCTTGGGATCGACGTTTCCGGTCTCAAATAAAAGAATATTTATGAACAGGCAGATGCCAGCGGCGGCAGGCATCTGTCTGTTTCTACATAAATGCTTTACATAAAGAATGCGGAAGTGTATTCTTTATGTAAGGCATTTATGAGCGTTATCACAGACGCTTAAGGAAATGCCAGAAAGATAAAGATGCGGAGGAATGGTTCAATGAACGGTTTACTGGTATCCCTTCAGGATGCGGTAGTACAGGGAGTCTTATGGGGAATTATGGTACTGGGTGTCTACATCACCTACAAGCTTTTGGACATTGCCGATTTGACGGTGGATGGAAGCTTTGCTTTGGGCGGCTGTGTCTGCGCCGTCATGGTATTGAACAGAGGGATGGATCCCTGGGCCGCACTGATTGTGGCAGCAGCAGCGGGCATGGCGGCAGGAGCGGTGACAGGATTCTTACATACAGTGTTTGAGATACCGGCGATTCTCGCGGGAATTTTGACGCAGATCGGATTATGGTCCATCAATCTGCGGATCATGGGAGGCAAGAGCAATGTGCCTCTGTTAAAGACCGACACAATTTTCTCCAAGATCATCGGATGGACAGGGATCAATAAACAGATCGCTTCCCTTCTCATAGGAATCGGAGTTGCGATCGTAATGATTGCCTTTCTGTACTGGTTCTTCGGTACGGAGATCGGAAGCGCTATGCGTGCGACCGGCAACAACGAGGCCATGATCCGGGCGCAGGGCGTGAATACGAACTGGACCAAGCTGCTGGCGCTGACCATCAGCAACGGCCTTGTAGGTTTATCAGGCGGACTCGTATGCCAGAGCCAGAAGTATGCAGACATCGGCATGGGAACAGGCGCCATTGTCATCGGTCTGGCGGCTATCGTTATTGGGGAGGTGCTTATGGGACGTCTTCGTTCCTTCGGCAGCAAGCTGACCTCGGCTGTGGTAGGCTCTGTCATTTACTTCGTCATCCGTGCGGTGGTACTGAGGATGGGCATGAATGCCAACGATATGAAGCTGCTTTCCGCGGTGATTGTGGCGGTTGCCCTCTGTGTCCCTGTCGTGGTGAGAAAATGGCGGCTTAAGAAGGCTTACACGGAAGGGGGAGAATAATTATGCTGGATATTCAGAATGTCAGAAAGACTTTTAATAAGAATACGATCAACGAGAAAAAAGCGTTAAACGGCATCAACCTTCATCTGGATGAAGGTGATTTTGTAACAGTGATCGGCGGCAACGGCGCGGGGAAATCCACGATGCTCAATATGATTGCGGGGGTATACCCTATCGACTCCGGCAAGATCGAGATCGACGGCGTCAACATTTCCAGGGAACCGGAGTATAAGCGCGCCCGCTACATTGGCAGAGTCTTCCAGGATCCCATGATGGGAACGGCGGCCGGCATGGAGATTCAGGAGAACATGGCTCTCGCATTCCGGCGGGGCAAGACGCGCGGCCTGGGCTGGGGAATCAAGGCCAACGAGAAGGATTTCTACCACGATGCCTTATTGAAGCTGGGGCTGGGACTCCAGACCCGCATGACCAACAAGGTAGGTCTGTTGTCTGGCGGTCAGAGACAGGCGCTGACGCTTCTGATGGCGACGCTTCAGAAACCGAAGCTGCTTCTGCTTGACGAGCACACCGCGGCCCTGGATCCGAAGACGGCGAAAAAGGTGCTGGAGATCACGCAGGAGATCGTGGAAGAGCAGAATCTGACGACTCTGATGATCACCCATAACATGAAGGATGCCATCTCCATCGGCAACCGCCTCATCATGATGCATGAAGGCCGCATTATCTATGATATTTCCGGGGAAGAGAAGAGGAACCTGGAGGTGGAAGACCTCTTAAAGAAATTCGAGGAAGCAAGCGGCGAAGAGTTTGCAAATGACCGAATGATCCTGGCGAAGTAGCATCGTATACATATTTATGTCACAGAATCGTTACATAATCTTAATAATTATTTATTCTTTCTATATCGCAATAACCGACAAATTATGCTATACTAAAACGGATAGGCTCGTAGTCTGACTTGACTGTTTCAAGCCAAAAACGATGATGGAGTGAATATTACACAATGGAAAACAAAAGCGATAAAAGTGACAAAAAAGATTACATCGTTCATCTGAACAAAGCCAGAAAGAAGCGTAATAAGAATGATTTCGAGAGGTATATCATTCTGGCAGCGATAGCGGTTGTGGTGATTGTAATCCTCCTGTTTGCCGGGAAGGCCATAGCAAAGCGCGTATCGGCAGGGGCGGAAAAGACGACTGCAGCAACAGAGACAGAGAGCCAGGCGGAAGACCCGGGGCAGTTGAAGATTGCGGCGAAGGAAGCCGAGGAGTCTGAGGCGGAAGCACAGGCAAAGAAGACGGAAGAGGAAAAAAAGGTGGTTGTCGATTCTTATAAGAACCTCGGAATCGTTCAGGTTTCCGGATATTTGAACGTGAGAAAAGAACCGAATACCTCAGCGGATATTGTCGGAAAGCTGATGGGAGACAGCGCCTGTGAGATATTAGACAGTACCCAGGAAGGCTGGTATAAGATTTCTTCCGGCGGTATCGAGGGATATATTGATTCCCAGTATGTCCTGACAGGTGATGAGGCGAAGACGAAAGCCTATGAGCTCGTAGCACTGCGGGCGATCGTGCAGGTTGACAACTTAAATATCAGAAAAGAGGCCAATACCACATCGGATGTCGTGGGACAGGGCCTTATAAACGAGCGGTATGAGGTCGTCGATCAGGTCGATGGCTGGGTTCAGATTCCGTCCGGCTATATGTCGGCTGATTACGTCAAGCTGGAGTATGCGTTAAACGAGGCCAGAAAGCTGGATCTGAAGGCCATGATCTTCAATATGTACAAGAACATCGGTATCTCGGATGTGGATAACTACTTAAACGTCAGGGAGGAGCCCAGCGAGGAGGGCAAGGTGATCGCCAAGATGCCGAGCAAGGCGGCGGGCAACATTCTCGAGACGACGGATAACGGCTGGTATAAAATTCAGTCCGGTAAGATCACCGGCTACGTGAAATCCGATTATATTCTGACCGGACAGGCGGCCAAGGATGAGGCGCTTAAGGTCGCTGAGCTGATGGCCATTGTGAACACGGACATGCTGAACGCCCGGTCGGAGCCGTCCACCGAGTCCAAGATCTGGACCCAGATCTCGAATAACGAGAAGTATCCGGTATTGAAACAGATTGACGGCTGGGTAGAGATCGAGCTGGAGGAGGACAGCAACGCTTACGTGGCATCGGATTACGTCGATGTAAGATACGCGCTGCCTGAGGCGATCAAGTTCTCACCGCTGGAGGAAAAGGCCAACGCGGCAGCTTCTCTCAGGACCCAGATTGTAAACTACGCACTGCAGTTCCTGGGCAATCCCTACGTATGGGGCGGCACCAGCCTGACTAAGGGTGCGGACTGTTCCGGATTTACACTCTCCGTATTTGGTCATTTTGGCATCAGCCTTCCGCACTATTCCGGTTCGCAGGCGAATATGGGAAAAGCCGTGAAGTCCAGCGAGATGCGTCCGGGAGATCTCGTATTCTATGCGAACAGTAAAGGAACCATCAATCATGTGGGAATCTATATCGGCAACGGTCAGATCGTCAACGCGGCCAGCCGGAGAAGTGGTATTAAGATCTCGACATGGAACTACAGAACACCAGTGAGAATCAGGAATATACTGGGAGATTAAAAAACTGGATTGAAAAGTCGGAAGAGAGCATGAGCAGAAAACCATTTATGGTTCTGCTCATGCTCCTTGTTTTTTTATCTGATTTATCTGGACTTTCTTATTCGCATTTCCATAAGATTCCAATCCTTTGTAAGCGGTCCTTTAGAGCTGTAAAATGACTCAGGAGAGTCTGCCTCCGTGGAAGAAACACGTGTAGATTCTGACCTCCCGGCAGTAGATGGCCTCTTCCCCCTGAAACTGGCCGAGGGTACCCTGTGTCCGGCAGACATAGGTAAAATCCTCGTTCCGGAAGTATTCCGGGCCGCGGAGGGGAAGTTCGGCTGGAACCTGTGACAGAGCTTCCTTTAAGAAGGCACTGTAAAAGGTCTCGTCCAGCGATACGCCATAGTAATTGAGCGCCCAGACGGGAGTGTCCCTGATCCACACGGCTTCCTCTCCCGTGAAATTCCGGCTTCCCAGATAGGTGTCGATGTAGAGATAATCCTGTTCGGAGTATCGAAAATCGTGAGACTGGGGGCGTGAAGGAGGCGCGGTGTTCTGACCGGAGGCGTAGGTGCGCTGTTTAGCCCGCATAAGAAAGCGGCGAAGCGCCTTTTCAGACGCAGGGTCCGGGTCTAAAAGGGCTGGGGCGCATTCCTCCTCCTGCCTGATGAGGCGGTCGATGGAAACGCCGAAGAGTTCACTGAGACGGACCAGATTGGGAAAATCGGGAAATGCCTGGCCGTTTTCCCATTTGGTCACGGCCTGACGGGAGACGTCCAGGTGTCCGGCCAGCTCTTCCTGGGAAAGCTTTCGGCTGGCGCGCAGGTGTTGTAGTTTTTCGTTGAAATTCATGTGGTTCCTCCTTTTGCTGCTATGTATGATCATACAGGATTATGGGGAAGAATGCAAACACCCTGTGGTGGCAGGCCCTGCAACTGTGGGTTGCGGATTATTGAGAAACAGGGATTTGTGGCTGAAAGAAAAGGTATCTTGCATTCTATCACTTGTTGTGTTAGAATGGTGATAGAACGTGATAGAAAGAGTGATAATATGGAATTGTATGAAAGCGAAATTATTGAGTTAAAAGAAATCTATACTACTGATTTGAAGAAAGAAATTGTTTCTTTTGCAAATACAAACGGCGGAACGATCTATATTGGTGTGCAGGACAATGGAACGATTGTTGGCGTTGATCATGCTGATTTTGTAATACAGCAAATTGCAAATTCAATAAGAGATAGTATCAGACCAGATATCTCTATGTTTACAAGCATTGAACTGTTAAAAGACGAAAACAAATCGTATATAAAAGTGACAGTGGATTCAGGCACGAAAAAACCATATTATCTTTCCGACAAAGGATTGAAACCAACCGGTGTATATGTCAGACGCGGTACAACTTCCGCTCCGGCATCGGAAGATGCGATTCGCATGATGATAAAGATGACGGATGGCGATTCATTTGAAACAAACCGCTCATTAATTCAGGAGTTGACGTTCAACAGTTTAAGTAAGGAGATGGAGAGAAGAAAACTGGAGTTTACAGGGGTGCAGATGAAGAATCTGGGAATTCTTTCGTCTGATGGTATTTTCACAAATATGGGCCTGCTTGTTTCGGATCAGTGCAGGCATTCTATAAAATTTGCTGTTTTTCAGGGTACAGACAAATTAGTCTTTAAAGACAGGAAAGAATTTACGGGCTCGCTTTTTGAACAGTTGGCAGAGGTATACAAAACCATCGATTTTTATAATGGAACAATGGCCAGTTTCCATGATTTACTACGTACGGACGAAAGAGATTATCCGGAAGATGCTGTTCGGGAAGCATTATTGAATGCAATTGTCCATAGAGATTATTCTTTTAGTGGAAGCACCTTTATTAATTTGTATTCTGACCGGCTGGAATTTATATCTTTAGGGGGCTTGGTGCCCGGTTTGTCATTGGAAGCGGCTATGCTCGGCGCTTCCCAGTCAAGAAATGAAAAGCTGGCAAATTTATTTTATAGAATGAAATTAATTGAAGCGTATGGTACGGGGATCAGCAAGATTATAAGCTGCTATAAGGGGAAGTCTGAACAACCTGTATTTGAAAGTGTGGAAGGTGCTTTTCAAGTGATTCTTCCCAATGTACATGCACGGAATTTAAGTATGGAAGATGCAAAGTATTTGCCAATCCTTCAGTTGTTTGAATATAAAAAAGAAATTACACGTTCTGATGTTGAAACAGTTTTAGGTAGTGGAACTACGCATGCAATTAACATAGTAAAAGAAATGCTTGATAAAAGCTTAATTGAAAAAGTTGGAAATGGCAGACTGACAAGATATGTAAGGAAATAAACTACGCAGATTATTGAGAAATAGGGATAAAAGAAAAGCTTTTATTAACAAGTTTCAGCCGGAGGCTGTGTTAATAAAAGCTTTTTTATGAGTCTGTTTAAGGAATCTAATTCTCGCTGTGGCGGTTGCGATTATAGTTAATCAGACAGCCGGCTTTTACAATCTCTTTTTCCTCGCTGGTCATCTCCGCAATATGGAGCTTGATCTCGTGAATCGGATTGCCCTCTTCATTCTTAATGACATAGGCCGGTATATGCTGCATATCGCCTTCTAAGGCGGCGCGGACACCCGGAACGTAGATGAAATCATCGATGTCGAAGGATGGCTCCTCATCCAGAAGGAATGGCAGCATGCCCCAGTTAATCACGTTGGAGCGGTAGCGCTTGGTCGCGTATTCGTTTGCGATATTAGCGAGGCCGCCGAGAACTCTCTGGCAGCTGGCCGCCTGCTCACGTGCGGAGCCGTCGCCAGGTTTTACTGCATAGATCATGCTTCCGATCTCGGTTTCTCTGGCTCTTAATTCCGGCTGATCCAAATAAATACGAAGGGCATTGAACGCTGCTTCCATCTCCGGATCCGGTTTTAACGGACAAGCGCCGGTCTTGCGAACCGCCTCCAGTTCATTGACCTTCTTGGAACGGCCGACATACTCCGGATCGCGTCTGGAAAGCGTGAACTCTGCCAGACCCAGCGGGTTAGAGCGGTAGGATGAGGTCTCTCCGGAAGGAATCAGTTCATCCGTCGTGGTGACAGGGTCCATGATCTTAGAGCAGACTCTCAGGATAATATTATCAGTCAGGGCGCTCATGGCTGGCCAGTCTTTGATATTCGGTCCGTAGATCAGTTCTGCCTCCGGATCTGCCTTTCCATAACCCTGATAAACTCTTCTTTCATAGGAGGTGCTGTCGAATTCATAAGCAGGTACTGTATAATCGTCAGCAATGGTTTCCGCCGAGGTTAAGTAGCCTCCGTTTGCCGCGGTGGCTGCGATCGAGCGGGCATCCATCAAGGCGACGCAGGAGATCTGGCCGTTACCCGGCTTGGAGCCTTCACGGTTCGGGAAGTTTCTCGTGGTATGGCGGATGCTCAGTGTGTTGTTTGCCGGAGTGTCGCCTGCGCCGAAGCACGGTCCGCAGAACGCAGTACGGATGGTAGCGCCGGCAGCCATCAGCTCTGTAACGGCTCCCTTCTTTACCAGATCCATATATACCGACTGTGAGGACGGATAAACGGACAGGTTGAAGATATCGTTTCCGCAGTCCTTGCCGGACAGGATATGTGCGGCCGTCATGACGTTGGAATAGTTGCCGCCTGCACAGCCTGCGATGACGCCCTGCTGTACCAGGAGCTTCCCGTCCACAATCTTATCGGTCAGGGATAAATGAACATTCGGATTGCCGAGAATATGGTCGGCTTCCTTTTCCACGGTTCTTAAAATATCGCCCAGGTTTGCATTCAGTTCGTCAATCTCGTAGGTGTTGCTCGGATGGAATGGAAGAGCGATCATCGGCTTAACGGTGCTTAAATCGATGGATACGACGCCGTCATAATAGGCGACATCCGCCGGGTTCAGCTCTTTATAAGCGTCCTCTCTGCCGTGCATCTTTAAGTAGTCCCTCGTGTCCTCGTCTGTTTTCCAGATGGAGGAGAGACAGGTGGTCTCCGTGGTCATGACATCGACTCCGTTCCGATAATCGGTATCCATGGAGGCGATACCCGGGCCTACGAATTCCATAACTTTGTTTTTTACGTAACCGTTTTTAAATACGGCGCCTACGATGGCCAGTGCCACGTCGTGCGGACCGACGCCCGGGCCCGGTTTTCCTGTCAGATATATCGCTACGACGCCGGGATAGGTGACGTCATATGTATCACGAAGCAGCTGCTTCACCAGCTCGCCGCCGCCTTCGCCTACCGCCATGGTACCCAGGGCTCCGTAACGGGTATGGCTGTCGGATCCGAGGATCATGCGTCCGCAGCCTGCCATCATTTCACGCATATACTGGTGAATGACTGCGATGTGAGGCGGTACGAAGATTCCGCCGTATTTCTTCGCGGCTGACAGTCCAAAAATGTGGTCGTCTTCATTGATGGTACCGCCTACCGCACACAGGGAGTTGTGGCAGTTTGTCATGACATAGGGAATCGGAAACTCGGTGAGGCCTGACGCCCTTGCGGTCTGAATAATTCCGACAAACGTAATGTCATGGGATGCCATGGAATCGAAGCGCAGCTTCAGATGATCCATATTGTCCGCAGTGTTATGTTCCTTCAGGATCGAATAGGCAATCGTGCCCTTTTTCGCCTCTTCTTTTGTTACGTTCTTTCCTGTCAGAGCGACAAGCTTTTCGGCTTCCTGTTCCGGTACCAGTTCCGTACCGTTTACCAGGAAAGCACCTCCATCATACAATTTAACCATATGCTATCTTTCCTCTCTCTTCTTGTAAGGTGTTGCTTCACCAACGTATTTGAACGCCGGACGCATGATCTTTCCATCATACATCTTATTCTCGATATTGTGCGCCAGCCAGCCTGCCATACGTGCGCAGACGAAGAGCGGCGTGTACATATCTTCCGGTATCTGTAACATATTATAAGCGAATCCGCTGTAGAAGTCCACATTGTTTGAGAGAGTTTTTCCATTTCCGGCGAGAGTTTCTTTGGCAACTTTTTCAAATCTTGTCAGGAATTCGTATTCATCTTCACGTTTTTTCTGCTTTGCCAGCTTCTCGCAGCAGGTTTTTAATAAGTCGGCACGCGGATCGGAAACTGTGTAGACGGCATGGCCGAGACCGTATACGAGGCCGGTATTATCATAAAATTCTTTGTCAAGAATTCGCTTAATCACCTGTTTGATCTGTGCATCGGTGGCCTTTAAGCCAATTTCCTTTTCGATGGCGGAGATCATCTCACTGCAGCGGATGTTGGCGCCGCCGTGCTTCGGTCCCTTTAAAGAGCCGATGGATGCGGAGATCGAGGAGTAGATGTCGGTTCCTGTGGAGGAGATGACGACATTTGTAAAGGTAGAGTTGTTTCCACCGCCGTGATCCGCGTGAATCATCAGCATGACGTCAAGTAAGTCTGCCTCCTGCTCGGTGAAGGTGCCGTCGCGGCGCAGCATATAGAGTATGTTCTCCGCGATGGAGTATTCCTCCTTTGGATAGTGGATGATCAGGCTTTCTCTGTCATAGTAGTGAATCTTGCTCTGATAGGCGTAGGCGGCCATGGAAGGTAGCTTAGCCAGAATGCTGATTCCCTTTAATAACGTCTGGTATGGGTCCACGTTGTCGGGATCTTCATCATAATTATAGAGAGAAAGGATACTCTGCTGCAGGCTGTTCATTAAATTGCGGGATGGGGAACGAAGCAGATTCTTCTCCAGAAACTCATCGGGAAGCGGATAAAAATGACGGAGAATTCCGGAAAACTCGTTCAGCTCTTTCCTGGAGGGAAGGTATCCGAATAACAGAAGAAATGTGGTTTCTTCAAAGCCGTACCGTGCATTTCCTTTTCCCTTTACCAGATCGCCGATTTCGATTCCGCGGTAGAAAAGCTTACCGGGTACATTGACCTTTTTTCCATCCTGAATCTCATAGCCGACAACGTCGGATACACGCGTCAAGCCGACCCTGACTCCGGTGCCATCCTCGTTGCGGAGACCCTTTTTTACGTTGTGTTCCTTGAATAAATGATTTGGAATATCCGTATAGTTTGAGGATTTACCAAATGTCTGTGCGATGAAGAAGTTATTCATGCGATATTCTCTCCTTTTCCTTTAGATTCAGTCACGGCCTGCATAATTTTGCAGAAAAGCAGCGCGAAGTGATCTCCACGCTGCCCCCATTGGCATTACTGAAGTGACCGTTTTTATATTGTTCAGTAGTTTACCATGGAAAAGTATCAAAGTCAATACCTTGTTATAATCACAATCAAAATATTGTGATACGTACAAGATATGTTTGTATTAACCATACAAATGTGTGCGATAGACGGCCTTAATTTTTAGAAATAAAAATGAATCAATAATATTAAGGAAAAAGAAAGGAAAAGATTCTGACAACATACTATAATAGAAAGAAAAGAGTGGTAACAGCCACAGGGAAAAGGAGCGGCGTCATGTACAGTGATTTTGGCTTTTACGGAGGTTTTACGCAGTTATTTCCGATTTTATTCGGAGTTATATTTTTGATCGTGGCAGTAATGATCGTAGTTACCCTGATTCGGGGGATCTCGCAGTGGAATTCCAATAACCACTCTCCGGTATTGACTGTGGAGGCGTTGGTGACTTCCAAGCGTCAGGAGGTTTCGCACCGGCACAGCAATCAGAACACGATGGATATTTATTCAAATTTTACGTCTTATTATGCAACGTTTCAGGTCGAGAGCGGCGACCGCATGGAGCTGGGCGTATCGGGAACGGAGTATGGGATGCTGGCGGAAGGCGATATGGGCAGGCTTACCTTTCAGGGAACGAGGTATCTCAGTTTTGAGAGGGGATCGCTGGAGCCCTAGAGAGGGATTCGAGAGAAGGATTGGGCGCACGCGGCGCTGACAGGAGGATAAGAGATGGAAAAACGAAAAAGAACGATCAGGAAGTTGATGCCGGTCAGTCCTTATAACAGCGCCGGACTGGAACTCTGGTTTTCGGAGCTGGCCAGCCAGGGGCTGTTTGTCAGTAAAACCGGGTATTATTTTGCAAATTTTCAAAGAAAAGAGCCGAGAAGCCTTGTCTATAAGCTGGAGCCCTGCGACCAGTACCGGGATGAGCATGAAAAGGAATTGACGGGACAGTACCGTCTGGCAGGGTGGGAAGCAGTCGGTGATGTGTGGCGGAAGTATTTGATATTTTCGACCGTTAAAGATGTGGCTGTAAGTCCGGAGATTTCCGGAGAAATACGAAGCGCAGGGGAGCTATCCCTGAAGAAAACAGGCCATGGCTGCCTTCTGACGTGCGCCATGGATGTCGTACTGATGGCTCTCTGGTGCTGGATGATCCTGGGTCGATTTGGCTTCTGGTATACGACCACCATGGCGACGCCTTTCCTGCTCTGCGCCCTGATGGTCTTTATGTTTGGTATAAATATCTTCTGGAGAATGTCTGATTATATACAGATTCGGAAATATTTAAAGGGAACAAAATGTGACGTACATCTGCCAGAACGCAATTGTCAAACACGCCCTGGCATAGGACGGGCCAGATCGATCTGTTCAGCAGTCGCGGTAACCTGCATCTGCCTCGTGTTTATATGGGCGGGAGAGCAGAAGTCCTGGCAGAAGGAATTGAGTGAGGCTTATACCAGTCTTCCGGTTCCGCCCATTACGGCGGTCTCACCAGAGAACAGTCCCATAAGCGGAACTGTTACCTATCATTCTTCCATCGTCGCTCCGGTACAGTTTCAGATCGTCCAGGACGGACCGGATGCCCAGATGCTTCGTATGGATTATATGGAACTCCGCTTTCCCAGGCTGGTGAAGCCGGTCTTAAGGAACATGATGAAGGATCAGCTGCAGTGGAGCAGCGCTGATCCGGAGGCGGTTTCTTCCGTGCTGTTTGAAACCGCCTATGTGGCCGTAATAAACGACAGCATGCATTATCTCTTCGTCTCCGATGGGCAGAAGGTAGCCTCTGTGTGCTATATCGGCCCGGGCTATACAGACGAGTTTTTAAAGATCATTCACGACGCCATGGAGACGTGGACGCAGCCGGAGCTGTTTTTACAGTAATCAGCTGTTTCCCTTCATATTTCTGGAAGCTGTCCGTTTCATGGAGCGGATCGAAAGAACGCATATTAATATAGTAAGAACATCGGCCGCGGGCTGGGCAAAATAGATGCCGGTCACGCCCAGAAGCCTCGGCAGAATCAGGATAAAGGGCACGTAAAAGAGACCCTGGCGGATCATGGAAAGGAAGAGGCCGAACCTTGAGGCGCCGATGGTCTGAAAGGTGATGGTCATCATATAGCAGAGCCCAAACGCCGGATATAAGGCAACCTGGGATATCAGCAGCCGGGAACCGTATTCGATCACGGCGGGATTGCTGTTGAATAGCCGGATGAACGGCCGTGACAGCGCGATATAGACCGCGGCCACCACGATTGTCAGCAGCAGGGAGGCGGTGAGGGAGAAACGGACAGACTCATGAAAACGGTCTTCGTTCTTCGCGCCGAAGGCATAGGAAGCGACCGGTTGATATCCCTGCATAAATCCCATGATGACGTAGCAGCCGATGAGAATCAGACGCTGGACGACACCGTAGGCCGCAATGATTAAATCGGCGTCCGGCATGGGCTTTGCGGCGATATTGGTCAGCGAGGTGGCCGCTGCAAGACAGATCTGAATGACCGCTGAAGGAATTCCGATCAGTGTGACCGTTTTTATCATGTGAAAGTCGGGCTTAAAATAGTGCGGCTTAATTTTAATGATGGAGCGGCCGCCCAAATAGAACCACAGCAGGATGAAAAATGTGACAAACTGAGATACCGTTGTGGCCAGGGAGGCTCCCTGCACACCCAGGCCCAAGCCCCAGTCGAACATGAAAACGGGGTCCAGAACCACATTTAAGGCGGCGCCTGTGATGACGGCTATGGAAGAAATTTTGACGGAAGATTCCGCCCTGGCGGCACAGTTTAAGCTTTGGGCCGGCAGATTGGCCAGCGCGGCGATAAACATCCAGAACGCGTAGTCCTTAGCCTGGGGCAGAACCGCTTCCGAGGCGCCGAAGGAACGGAGCAGCGGTTCCATAAAGAAGAGCCCGCCGACGCAGAGAATCATACCGATGACTACCGACAGGGCGACGATGGTTGTCACCGTAATGCCCGCTCCCTCCTGATCCTTCGCACCCAGCTGACGGCCTGCCAGCACGGCGGCGCCGGCGGAAAAGATGTTTTCAACCGAAACCATGATCAGAAGCAGGGGCAGCGTCACGCCGACGGCGGCCAGTGCCGTGTCGGAATGCAGCATGCCGATGTAAGCGGTATCGACGATATTATAGACCGCCTTTGCTAAAAGGGCCAGAGTGGCGGGCACCGCCAGCTTGATGATGGCCTTCGAAGGCTTCATTTCTCCCAAAACAGATGCATTCGCTGTTTTTTGAATGTCCATTGCATTACTCCTTTCTCTCTACGACGCCGTACAGGAGGATGCGCAGCGCCCTGCGGCAGCTTTCCTCGTGGTCGCGTATATTGATTTGCTCTCTTCCGGTCATCTGGTATCTGGCGTTGATATAGTCCTGATACTGGCGGAAGGTGTCCACCACATCTTCCCTTGATAAGTCGGAGCGGAGAGATACCGGCTCCAGCATTCGGTTTAAGCTGTCGATGTTGAAACGATCAAACGGGGCTTTTCTCTCCTGAATGGAAGTTTCCAAATGAGCGGGCGGCATGATGACAGCATCACAGAAAATTCTTTGGTACTGAGGATTTTGTTCGAAAAAATCCAGTCTCACACGAAAATACTGCTCCAGCCGCTCTTCGGCGGTTTGGCCTTCCATGTTAGTATGGCTCTGTAAGTGGCCAGTTAGCATCTGGAAGCACTCTTCCACACAGGCTAAATACAAGTCGTCTTTTGTCGGAAAATAGTGGTAGATTATCCCCTTGGAAAGCCCGTCCCCGTTACTGATGGTATTGACAGAGCTGGCCCCATAGCCCTGCTCTGCAAATTCTGCCAGCGCACTTTCCAGGATACGCCGTCTGGTCTGCTGATTCTTTTCTTCTCGTTTCATGATTCCATTCTCCTGAAAATAATATTGACCACATGGTCTATTATTAGAATATCACAAATAGACCATGTGGTCAATATTTGATTGAAATAACGGATAATATTTGAAAATGGGGAATGCAATGATTTGTTGCGTGACAGTGCGGCGCTGTATGTGGTATGGTTTCTTTAAGGATGGAGAAGGAGGAGCGCGTATGAACGAAATCGGAAAAAACATAAAGAAGCTGAGGAAAGAGAGCTCACTGTCGCAGGAACAGCTGGCTGAGCAGCTGCATGTGACGAGGCAGGCGGTCTCCAGCTGGGAGACGGGAAAGAACCAGCCGGATATTGAGACGCTGGAATCCATTGCCGCGGTACTTGCCACGGATATTCTGACTGTCTTATACGGACGTTCCAGACTGGAGGAAAGTGGGGAGGAGAAGCGGTCACAAAGGAAGCGTTTTATGAGAAACTGTCTGATCTGGGGAGCCATAGCCCTCGCGGGGCTTGTGATTCACCTGATGATCAAAGATAAAATCATGGGCTGGTATTACCGGTTCTATTACACAGTCCCGGTCTATTTAATTGCGCTGCTTTTGAGGCCCTTATGTGTTTTTTCCCTGGCTGTGGCATTTATGAACGGACTTTGCCTTATCGGAGAAATACGAATCAGACAGAACTGGATCAGGAGAACGGTTTTTGGAGTGTCCATGGCCTTCCTTTTCCTGTATCTGACGGCCGCGATGCTGTGTCTGGTACCCGCGTTTCTGCCTGACGCGGGAGCTGTGTCTGGCTGGAACCGCCGCCTTCCATTCGTTTTTCCATTTATTGTTCGGCTCGTGACGGCGCCTGCGCTGTTTTTACTTCCCGGGATTGGATTGTTTCTTGGACGACATCGATGAAAAGGCGGTCATTCATGCGGGACAGGAGAGAGAGAATGTGGTATACTGACAGCAGGGCAGGAGGTCTGCGGGAGCAGATCTGCCGCACAATACGAGTGCAGGGGAGTTTCCGAGAGTGCTCAATATCTGAAAGGGAGGGGAAAACATGGCACCGGTGATCAGAATGAATGCAGCAGCTCTGTGCAGAGTTTCATGACAGGCGAATCTGGCACAGAGCGTATAAAAGGAATTGTAAGCGGCAGAAATACCGCTTGATTTTATGAAACAGATGTCGCCTGAGTGGATTCTGCACTTATAAATGGAATGAGTTACTTTTATTTTAATTTATAAGGAGAGAATCTATGAAAGACAGACAATACCGTAACTTTATCATTTTCTGGTTCAGCCAGTCCGTATCACAGCTGGGGAGTTCCATGACTTCCTTTGCCTTAATCATCTGGTCTTACGGCAGAACCGGTTCCGCCATGTCCGTGTCGCTTATGACATTTTGTACATGGCTTCCCTATATTGCAGCCAGCATCGCTGCCGGGCCGGTAATCGACCGTTACCATAAGAAAACGATCATGCTTCTCGCGGACCTCCTTGCGGCGGTCTGCTCTCTGACCGTGGCGGCGCTTGCGGTCTCCGGGAATCTGGCGGTCTGGCACATTTTTATCGTCAATGGAATCACCGGCTTCATGAACGCATTTCAGTTTCCGGCGGAGACGGTGGCGGTTGGGATGCTGGTTCCGAAGGAAAAGTACAGCCAGGCCAGCGGCTTAAATTCCTTCACATCATCCTTACTCACGGTGGTAACCCCGGTGATGGCCGCATCCTTATCCTCATTTGCAGGGTTAAAGGGTGTCATCGTCTTTGATCTGGCGACCTTTTTGTTTGCTTTTTCTGTCCTGCTGTTTCGGATTAAGATACCGGAGAATGCGGGAGGGACGGAGATAGGGAAAAAGAAAGAGAAGATCTCGGTTCAGGAATCGTGGAGGGAGGGGCTTCAATTTCTCCGCGGACACAAACAGCTTTGGTATCTGATGATCAGCATGGCGCTTATGAACTTTTTTTCACGGCTGACCTATGAAAATATCCTTTCTCCCATGATTCTGGCGCGGAGCGGCCAGAACCAGATCGCGCTCGGCATTGTCAGCGGGATTCTGGGGATCGGAGGCATGGCGGGCGGTCTGATCGTCTCCTTCGTAAAGCTTCCAAAGGACAGCGTCCGGGTAATCTTTTTATCGGGAGGCATCTCCTTTCTGCTGGGCGATTTTCTGATGGGAGCGGGGCAGAATGTTCTCGTATGGGGCATTGCCGGCATAGCGGCCAGCATCCCCATTCCTTTTATTATGGCGGGGCAGAATGTGATTCTCTACCGGACGATTCCGCAGAATATGCAGGGGCGTATCTTTGCCGTGCGAAATGCCATCCAGTACTGGACGATTCCGACCGGGATTCTCCTGGGCGGTTTTCTGGCGGACTACGTGTTTGAACCGTTTATGCGCGCTGACGGGGGCATTCAGACAGCTCTTCACCGGCTGACCGGGTATGGACCCGGCTCCGGGATGGCGGTCATGTTTCTCTGCACCGGCATTCTCGGAAGCCTGAGTTGTTTCCTCTGTTATAAAAAAATGAAAAAGAATGGATAAATGAAGCACAGGAAGAAGAGCGCAATGACGCGTTCCGCTTCCTGTGCTTCTTTTTATGCCGGTACAAAGCATAAAATATTGGTTCCTTCCACATCATAAGAAAGCTACCAAAATACAATGATGCAGAAAATACAGCCATGCAGGAGGAAATCAGAATGAGAGAATATAAAAGAGATAGTGAAACAAACTGCGAAACGGATAACAGAGCAGAAAGCCAGAACGGAAACGGCGGATCAGACGAGAGAAACACCTCTTCCGGAGATACGAGAAAAGACCGCCTCGATGAGAAGAAGACGGAGAAGGATATCGAGCAGAAAGAGGACGAAAAGCTGGAAGAGTACGGCCAGATGACCCTGGATGACAATTCCAAAAAGAGGAAAATTCATCTGCTCTCCATCATCGGGGAGGTGGAGGGCCACGAGAACCTGTCGGGAAACAGCAAGACGACGAAATACGACCATATCCTTCCAAAACTGGCAGAAATCGAGGATGATGATTCCGTGGAAGGCCTCCTGGTGATACTCAATACCTCGGGCGGTGACGTGGACGCCGGTCTGGCGATTGCGGAGATGATCGCTTCCTTAAGTATCCCCACCGTGTCCCTCGTGCTGGGCGGCAGCCATTCCATCGGCGTACCTCTGGCTGTCTGCACGGATTACTCCTTTATCGTTCCGACCGGAACCATGATGGTTCATCCGGTTCGTATGACGGGCATGGTCATCGGTGCATCTCAGACGTATGAATATTTCGAGATGATTCAGGACCGGATCTTAAGCTTTGTCTCGGACCACGCAACGATCGCTTACGACCAGTTAAAGCGCCTGATGTTAAACACGGAGATGCTGACAAGGGACTTGGGAACCGTGCTTGTAGGCGAGGAAACGGTGAAAGAGGGGCTGATCGACGAGGTGGGCGGAATTAAGGACGCTCTCAGAAAATTGTATGAGATGATGGATGAAGTAGAAGGTTAGCCGTTGCAATTCTCCCGATTTTTTTGTATACTGTTACCAATGGATAAAAGGGGGAAGTATTGTGCCTGAGACAACAAAGAAGAAGACAACATCCAAGACGACAGCAAAAAAAGGTACTAACGTGAAGGTCGGAAGACCGAAAAATACGACAAGCAGGCGGAAAGCGGCGGAACCAGAACCAGAATTTATCCGGTCAGAAGTTATCATCATCATATCATTTGCGGCTGCGGCCATTCTTTTTTTGAGCAATTTCCATCTCTGCGGAGTGGTGGGAGATTTCCTTCGCAGTCTGCAATTGGGTATATTCGGAGGAATCGGATACGTGGCGCCGGTCCTGATGTTTGCCGGAACGTGCTTTTATATCTCCAATCGGGGAAATCCCAGAGCAACATTTAAACTGGCGGCGGTGATCCTGGCGCTTATTTCGCTCTGCGGACTCGGCGAGCTCCTGTTTGGGACAAGGCTGAGCGCCGGCGGAAAGATCATGGATATCTATGTGACAGCCGCGGCCAGCGGAAAGGGCGGCGGCCTGATCGGCGGCCTTCTGGCGGAAGGCCTGATCTCCATTATCGGAACCGTGGGCGCTTATCTGGTGATCCTGGTGCTGATTATCATTTCCGCGGTATGCATTACGGAGAAATCATTTGTGAACCTCGTAAAGAGCGGCAGCGGCAAGGCGTATCATCATGCCAAGGAAAACATGGATATTCAGAGAGAGATCCATGCGGAACGCAAGGAGGAACGGCGGAGAATCCGCGAGGAGCAGAAGCTGCGGGGCGTTAATTTAGATGCGACGAAGCTTGAGGCGCCGGATGAGTACGATTATGATATGGAAGACGAGGCCGCATACAGTGCGGAGGCGGAAGAGGACATCGATGTCCACGCAAGGCGGCTTGCCGCAGTGTCTGCCGTGGAAGTGACGGAGAACAGGAAGAATGCGGCTCCGGAGGTACGGCCGAATCCAGCGGATATTTTCCGCGGCAGTATTTTCCCGAAGCCGGGTGAGGCGGAAGCCGCAGCAGAGGAACGAAAGCGCGGTGAAAGCATGGGAGCAGCCGGCGCGTTCCAGACGGCCGGTCAGGCAGTGGATGCGGATCTGCCGCACGTCTACTCTGCCAGTGAGGATTCCGTTCCGTTCGATGCCGATGACGCCGTTCCGTTTGTGACGGAAGACCTTTGGGAGAGTACCGCTCACCTGCGTTCGGCGGAAAGTGACGCCGGGGCATTTGGCGAGTCTGACGATTACGGAACGTCGGAGACACTGTTTGTTAAAAAAGAAACGAAGACGCTGGAAGAGATGGAGGTCGCCCGGGAAGAGCTGTATCCCACGGACGAGGATGAAAAGGGTGTTAATTACAGCGACACCTTCTCTATACCGGAGGAACCGAAACGCGTCGTTACCGCTTCCGGCAAGGTGATCGAGACCGATACGGAAGCGCTTCAGAAGAAGGTAGAAAAGAAGAAGGCCGAGAAGGCAGAGAAAGAGGAAGCAGGAGATCTCAGCGTGATCCAGGAGATCAAACAGAAGGAGGAAGTGGTGAAGAAGGAGTACGTCTTCCCGCCTGTCACACTTCTGAAAAAAGGAAAGAGCTCCGGCCCGTTCTCTGATAAGGAATACCGGGAAACCGCTATCAAGCTGCAGCAGACACTGCAGAATTTTGGTGTGGGCGTAACTGTGACCAATATCAGCTGCGGCCCCTCTGTCACGCGGTATGAGCTCCATCCGGAGCAGGGCGTAAAGGTGAGCCGGATCGTGGGTCTGGCCGACGACATCAAGCTGAGTCTGGCGGCCGCGGATATCCGTATCGAAGCCCCGATTCCGGGGAAATCGGCGGTCGGCATCGAGGTGCCAAACAAAGAGAACAACATGGTATATCTGCGGGATATTCTGGAGGCAGAGGAGTTTAAGAATCATGCGTCCAGGATTGCCTTTGCAGTGGGCAAGGACATCGGCGGCCAGGTCGTGGTAACCGATATCGGAAAGATGCCCCATTTACTGATCGCAGGCGCTACCGGTTCCGGTAAGTCCGTCTGTATCAACACCCTGATCATGAGTATTATCTATAAGGCGGACCCCGAGGACGTCAAGCTGATCATGGTGGATCCGAAGGTGGTGGAGTTAAGCGTCTACAACGGTATTCCGCACCTCCTTCTCCCTGTGGTTACGGATCCGAAGAAGGCCTCAGGAGCGCTTAACTGGGCGGTGGCCGAGATGGATGACCGCTATAAGAAGTTTGCCCAGTATAATGTCCGGGATTTAAAGGGATATAATGCGAAGGTCGAGAATATTAAAGATATAGAGGATGAAAACAAACCGAAGAAGATGCCGCAGATTATCATCATCATCGACGAGCTTGCGGATCTGATGATGGTTGCACCGGGCGAGGTGGAGGATTCCGTCTGCCGTCTGGCCCAGCTTGCGCGAGCCGCGGGGATACATCTGGTAATCGCGACCCAGCGTCCGTCGGTTAACGTCATCACCGGCCTGATCAAGGCCAACGTGCCTTCCAGAATCGCATTTGCCGTTTCTTCCGGCGTGGATTCCAGGACGATCATCGACATGAACGGAGCGGAGAAGCTTCTTGGAAAGGGCGATATGCTGTTCTATCCATCCGGCTGTCCGAAGCCTGTGCGTGTGCAGGGCGCCTTTGTATCGGATACGGAGGTCTCCGCTGTCGTGGATTTCCTGACAGAACAGGGAATGACAGCGAATTACAACCCGGAAGTGGAGAATCAGATTGCATCAGCACCGGCGGCCGGCGACGCAAAGGGCGGCGGAAACGACCGGGATGAATATTTCGTTCAGGCAGGTAAATTCATTATCGAAAAGGATAAGGCATCCATCGGAATGCTTCAGAGGATGTTCAAGATCGGATTCAACCGGGCGGCCCGCATTATGGACCAGCTGGCGGAGGCCGGCGTGGTCGGTGAAGAGGAGGGCACGAAGCCCAGAAAAGTGCTGATGAGTGCAGAGGAATTTGAGGAATTGCTGGAACAGGGTTATTAATTACATAGAAGGAGGAACATTCACAGATGAAAACAGATATTGAGATCGCACAGGAGGCAACGATGATTCCGATTAAGGAGGTGGCGGCTTCCTACGGAATCAGTGAGGAGGATCTGGAACTTTACGGCAGGTATAAGGCAAAACTGACCGATGAGCTCTGGGAAGAGGTGAAGGACAGACCGGATGGGAAATTGGTTCTGGTTACGGCCATCAACCCGACTCCGGCCGGAGAAGGAAAGACCACGACCACGGTCGGACTGGGCGAAGCGTTTGGAAAGATGGAAAAAAAGGCTATCATCGCGCTGCGTGAGCCGTCCTTAGGACCGTGCTTCGGCATCAAAGGCGGCGCCGCCGGCGGCGGATACGCCCAGGTTGTGCCGATGGAGGACTTAAACCTTCATTTTACCGGAGATTTCCACGCTATCACCTCGGCGAATAACTTATTAGCCGCGCTTCTGGACAATCACATCCATCAGGGCAATGCTCTGGGAATCGATACCCGTCAGATTCTGTGGAAACGCTGCCTCGACATGAACGACCGCGCCTTAAGAAACGTGGTAGTGGGTCTGGGCGCGAAAGCGGACGGATTCGTGAGGGAAGACCATTTTGTCATCACCGTCGCATCTGAGATCATGGCGATCTTATGTCTGGCCGATGATATGAACGACTTAAAAGAACGATTAGGAAGAATAATTGTCGCATATAATTATGCGGGAGAGCCGGTGACGGCCGCCCAGTTAAACGCGGTGGGCGCCATGGCCGCCCTGCTGAAGGAGGCCTTAAAGCCGAATCTGATCCAGACACTGGAGCACACGGGAGCGATCGTACACGGCGGCCCGTTTGCCAATATCGCTCACGGCTGCAACAGCGTGCGCGCCACGAAGACGGCCTTAAAGCTGGCCGATATCGTCGTGACGGAGGCGGGCTTCGGCGCGGATTTGGGCGCAGAGAAATTCCTGGATATCAAGTGCCGTATGGCGGGCTTAAAGCCGGATGCCATCGTGCTGGTGGCTACGGTCAGGGCTCTCAAGTATAACGGAGGCGTTCCGAAGGATCAGCTGAAGGAAGAGAATTTAGAGGCTCTTGCAAGAGGAATCGTGAATCTGGAGAAGCACATCGAAAACATGCAGAAGTACGATGTGCCGGTTATCGTGACCCTTAATTCCTTCATCACGGATACCGAAGCGGAATACCAGTTCGTGAAGAAATTCTGTGAGGACAGAGACTGTGAGTTCGCACTTTCCGAAGTATGGGAAAAGGGCGGAGAGGGCGGTATCGCCCTTGCGGAGAAGGTGCTCTATACATTGGAAAACAAGGAGAGCCACTACAAACCGCTGTATCCGGACGAAGCCGGATTAAAGGAGAAGATCGCAGCCGTAGCGAAGGAAATCTACGGAGCGGACGGCGTGTCCTATGCACCGGCGGCTTCGAAGGCGTTAAAGAAGATAGAAGATATGGGATTTGGCAGGCTTCCTGTCTGCATGGCGAAGACCCAGTATTCCTTATCGGATGACCAGACGAAACTGGGCCGTCCAAGCGGTTTTGAGATTAATGTGAGAGACGCCTATGTATCGGCAGGCGCCGGCTTTGTGGTAGTGCTGACCGGAGCAATCATGACCATGCCGGGCCTTCCAAAGGTACCGGCGGCTAATAATATTGACGTAAATAACGACGGAGTAATCACCGGATTATTCTGATGGAGGATCTATGAAATTCAGAGAGTGGCTTGAAGAACTGGAATATGACGTAATTTCTGGGGATTTGGACATCGAAGTGGAGGATGTCATCTATGATTCCAGGAAAGCCAGGGAGCATGTGGTGTTTGTGTGCACAAAGGGAACGAAGGTTGATTCCCACGAGTTTATTCCGGAGGTGGTGAAGGCGGGGGTAAGGGTCCTGGTGGTGGAACGCCAGGCCGAGATTCCTGCCGGTGTGACCGCGATCCGTGTACATAGTTCCAGGGAGGCGTTAGCGCTCTTGTCCGCCGCCCGGTTCGACTATCCGCAGGAGAAGATGATCACCATTGGGGTGACGGGGACGAAGGGGAAGACGACAACGACCCATATGATAAAGGCGATTCTGGAAAGCTGTGGGAAGAAGGTGGGCATGATCGGCACGACCGGTATTGTGATCGGAAGTGAGGTGACGCCTACCATGAACACCACGCCGGAATCCTACCAGCTTTTTGAAAGCTTTGAACGCATGGCGCAGGCCGGTTGTGAATACATGGTGATGGAGGTATCATCCCAGGCGTTCAAGATGCACCGTGTGGACGGCATCCGTTTTGATTACGGTCTGTTCACCAACATTTCTCCGGATCATATCGGACCGGATGAGCACGCAGATTTTAATGAATACTTATATTATAAATCACAGCTGCTGGACCGCTGCCGGATCGGCATTGTGAACCGGGATGACGAGCATTACCACGAGATTATCAAAGATGCCTCCTGTGAACTGACCTCCTTCAGCCTGGAGCAGGAAGCGGATTTTATGGCAAAGCAGATTCACTATGTGAGCGAGCCGGAATTTGTGGGGCTTGAATTCGATGTGGCGGGGCGGTATGCGCTGGAGGCCCGGGTGAATATACCCGGCAGATTCAATGTATATAACGCGCTGGCAGCTATCAGCGTATGCAGCTTTTTAGACCTTCCCAAGGAAAACGTGCGCCATGCGCTGGAGCATTTGAGCGTCAATGGGCGCATGGAGATCGTGTATGCGTCGAAGAAGTGCACGGTGATTGTGGACTATGCCCACAATGCGGTCAGCATGGAGAGCCTTTTGGAAACGCTGCGCGAGTATCACCCGGCAAGGCTTGTCTGCGTGTTCGGATGCGGGGGAAACCGCTCGAAGGACAGACGGTACTCCATGGGCGACAGCGCCGGAAGGCTGGCCGACTTCTCCATACTGACAGCCGATAATTCCAGATTTGAGAAGACCGAGGATATCATCGAGGATATCCGCTCCTCGATCGAAAAGACCGGCGGTGACTTTATAGAGATTCCGGACCGGCGTGAAGCGATCGCCTACAGCATGGTCCACGCCAGACCGGGAGATATGATTGCGGTCATCGGCAAGGGTCATGAGGATTATCAGGAAGTGAACGGCGTCCGCCACCATTTTTCCGACCGGGAAGTGGTGCTGGAGATCGCGGCAGAATTGGAAAAAAGCGAATAGAGTGATGAAAAAAAGATGCCGGAAGTGGTGATCCCTTCCGGCATTTGCTGGAGTATGGCTGATTCAGGCACACTCTAAGTGAAGACAGGAAGGAAGACAGGAAGATGGAACATATCACGGTTAAGGAAATTCTGGAGGCCACAGGGGGAAGGCTGCTCTGCGGCAGTGCGGATACGCCTCTGGACCATTTAAGCATCGATTCCCGGACCATGAAAGGAAATGATTTATTCGTTCCCCTGGTGGGGGAAAAGGTGGATGCCCACCGCTTTATCGGGCAGGCGTTTGATAACGGCGCGGCGGCGACATTTACGAGTGAACACGACGTGATGGATGATAACCGGCCATGGATCCGTGTAGCTGATACAAAGAGGGCATTACAGGCCCTGGGCGCCTGGTACAGACGCCGCCTGAATCTTCCTCTGGTGGGAATCACCGGCAGTGTCGGCAAGACGACGACGAGGGAGATGGTGGCCTGTGCCCTGTCTGCCAAATACCGCGTCTACAAGACCCCGGCGAATCACAACAGCCAGGTCGGCGTTCCGATCACCATGACGGAGATATCCAGTCAGGACGAGATCGGCGTGATCGAGCTGGGGATGAGTGAACCGGGAGAACTGACGATCATTGCGAACATCGCCCAGATTCAGATGGCGGTTATCACCAATATCGGAATCACCCACATCGAACAGCTGGGATCCCGGGAAAATATCTTCCGGGAGAAGCTGAGCATTCAGGATGGTCTGACGGAGCATGGAATTCTGTTCCTGAACGGAGACGACGATCTCTTAAAGAAGACGACGGCGAGAGAAGGCTTCCAAACCATCTACTACGGAACCGGAGAAAACTGTCATTACCGCGCAGTCGATGTCCATCTGGAGAACGGCTATCCGGTATTTACCGCGGTATGCGGGGAAGAACGGGTACCGGTCCGTTTAAAGGTGATGGGAAGCCATAACGTGGCAAACGCCATGGTGTCGCTGGCGGTGGCCTCCGTCTGCGGAATTCCGATGAGGGACGCTGCAGAGCGGCTGGCGGAATTTACCGGATTTAAGAACCGGCAGCAGATATACCATGTGGGCGGCATGACGATCATTGATGATACTTATAATGCCAGCCCGGTATCCATGAAGGCCGGCCTGGAGGTATTAAATTCCATCGAAGTTTCGAGAGCCCGGGTGGCTGTCCTGGCGGATATGAAGGAGCTGGGGCCGGATTCCCCGCGGTTCCACTATGAAATCGGGACTTATATCGCCGAAAATCCCGTCGATAAGGTGGCAGTTCTCGGAGAACTGGCCAAAGAAATTGCGCGCGGTGTCAGAGAACAGGCTCCCGGGATCCGCGTCTACGAGTTTATGGACCGGGAGTCCTTGACCCAATGGCTGAAAACGGAACTCAGAGAAGGAGATACGGTGCTCTTTAAAGGCTCCAACAGCATGGAACTGGGAAAAGTGGCAGCTGTATTTTTGGAAAAACAGACAACGGAAAACGGAGTATAGATATGGACAGAGAGGCAGTGATCAGACAATTTTTTCAGGATGTGATCAAGCAGAATGAGGCCGGACTTTGGCGGTGGTTCCGGGAAGATGCCGTGATCCGGTGGCACTGCACCAACGAGCAGTTTACAGTTTCGGAATATATCCGGGCGAACTGTGAATATCCGGGCCGCTGGGAAGGAAACATAGAACGTATGGAGCAGAAGGAGGATACCGCGGTTACCGCTGCCAGAGTCTGGTGCACGGAAGACGGCACTTCCTTTCACGCAGTCTCCTTTTACCGGTTCGATGGGGAGAAAATCGCATCCCTGGAGGAATACTGGGGAGACGACGGTCCGGCTCCCGGATGGCGGCTTGAGAAAAAATTAGGCCGGCCGATTGATGGGAACCGGTGAAGCACAGCCGGAACGGTAATACCGGAAACTGGCAGAGAAAAATCTGATAAAAGGCGGCATTTTATGAAACAGGTGGCATTTTATGAAAAGGCAGATGACGAGCTGCTTCATTTTGCAGTGATCGCTGCAAAATATCAGGGCCGGTGGGTACTCTGCAAGCATAAAGAGCGCAGCACATGGGAGTTCCCCGGCGGACACCGGGAAGCGGGAGAGACGATAGAAGCCGCAGCGGTGCGGGAGCTGTACGAGGAAACGGGAGCCGCGGAGTACCGGATGGTTCCGGTTTCTGTGCATTCTGTGACTGACCAGGCACAGTCCGGAGAGAAGCAGGCGGAATCCTTGGGAATGCTGTTTTATGCGGAGATCAGCCGTTTTGACCAGCTTCCTCCCGCGTTTGAGATGGAAAAAATTGAGTGTTTCGAGAAGCCGCCGGATAACTGGACCTATCCGGAGATTCAGCCATTGCTTTTTCAACATCTGCGTCAGGCCGCTGGGAAAAAGATGATCTGTGCAGAAAAGAAGGAAAGTCTTCTGTACAGAAGGGCGGGAAGCCATGACAGAGAGCTTCTGACCAGGCTGCGGCTGGAGGTGCTGCGCGCCGCCAACGGCCTTGAGGAAGACGTGGATCTGTCCCGGACAGAGCTGGAATCACGCCGCTATTACGAGACGTGTTTTCCGGAAGACAGTCACGCCGCATGGCTGGTCTTTGACGGGGAAGAAGTGGTTGGAACGGGAGCCGTCAGCTTCTTCCAGGTGATGCCCACTTACCATAATCCTTCCGGGAAAAAGGCATATATTATGAACATGTACACCCGTCCGGACTACAGACGGCGGGGAATCGCGTACAGGGTGCTGGAGCTGCTGACGTCGGAAGCAGAGATGAGACAGATTGATGTTGTCACGCTGGAAGCTACTGCTGCGGGACGGCCGCTGTATGAAGCCTTCGGATTCACTGCGAAGCGGGACGAGATGGAGCTTCTGGGCGGGAGTCGCCAAATGGACGCGCCAGCGTGTCCGTTTGGCTCGTTGCTCGCGGAAATAAATTCTGAGACACAGGAAAGGAGAAAATAATATGGGGAAAATGGCCGTATTGATTGTTGATGTACAGAAAGCACTGGTGGAGGCACATCCATACAGGGAAGAGGAGTTTTTACAGGAACTGGAGAATCTGGCGGATAGCGCGCGGAAGGCCGGAACTGAAATTATCTATGTCAGACACGACGGCGGTGCAGGAGACGAGCTGGAGAGCGGAACGGAAGGCTGGAAGATTCATGAGGCGGTGGAACCGAAAACGGGAGAACGGATTTTTGATAAGAGCTTCAACAGTGCGTTCCTGGAGACTGATCTGGAGGAGTATTTAAAGGAAAAACAGATTACCGACCTGATTCTCATGGGTATGCAGACGGAATACTGCATCGATGCCACCTGTAAGGCCGCTTTCGAACTGGGGTACGGCGTGGTGATACCGACAGGCGCCACGACCACGTATGACAACGAGTTCATGTCCGGGGAAGCGACTGTGAGGTTTTATGAAGAGAAAATCTGGGCCGGCCGATTTGCCGATCTGATGCCTGCGGAAGCGGTGCTGGGGCTGCTGGGCTGCTGACCGCGGCAGCCGCCGGATGGACATGCCGGCATGCCCGCCCGGCTCACTGACCGCGAAAATAATAATGACAGGCTGGGAAGGAAGAGATGGAAGAACAGACACTTGCAGAACTGCTGTATGATTCTGCATTTTCCGTAAAAAAACAGAGGAAGGGGCGCTCGGAGGAGCAGAAGATCTGGGCCTCCTTCTTAGAACTGCTGAACCAGGAACTGGACGCTTCCGGATGCGGGGCAAAGGCGGAGACTTACACTGAGTCTGAGCCGTACCGGCAGGCCTGCGGATACCACCGGGACTACGGATACTTTATGGTTTCCAGCGGCGACCGGGGTTCCAGCTCCATCACGATCCTGGAGGAAGAGGCGGAGGCGGCGAAAAACCGCTTTCTGGCTTTGATAATAGAAAAAAAGGCGTATGAATGGGTAGTGAAGGTCTCAGAGCAGGAAGAGGCGATCTGGAAGTACCACTGCCGGTACGACTACCGCAGACTGTGGTTCGGAAAGGCTTTGGAGTGGCTGGCGCCGGCTGTGGACTGGGCGTTTTTCGCACAGTGCGCCGAGCGGTACATCGAACTGCTGAACCGCTGGTTTGCGCGTCCTCACTGGGAGTACGACTACCAGATCAGCCGTATCATTGAGATCAGTGAATCGAGGGAGTATTCGGATTCCAAATACTTATACCGCATCGAACCGGCAAAAGAGCCGGACCATTCCAGAATCCGGCTGGAGCCGCAGTTTCTGGAAAGCGGGGACAGCAGCAGTGCTTTTTCGTTTGAAATCAAAGGGGAGGCGCTGGATATGCGGCGGCTGGAAGAGGAAGTTCTTGTTCTTATGGATCGGGAAGAAGACAACATAGATGCTTACTCGCTGGAAGGCAGATTTTTGTGGAATATCGGAGAAAAGCTGCCAGTTCATCGCCGCTATGATAACCTTTACGAAGATATCTGCGGCTAAGAAGGGAAACATGAAATTATGAAGATACTGGTTCTTGGCGGCACACGTTTTTTCGGAGTTCATCTGGTGAATACATTGCTTTTACAGGGGCATGAGGTTGCCGTGGCTACCCGGGGAAATGCAAAACCGCGTTTTATCGCCCCAGTGGAAGAAATCCGGGTGGACCGCATCCGGGAGGAATCCATGCGCGCCGCATTTTCCGGCAGAGAATTCGATGTGGCATATGATGATCTGGCCTACTGCTCCAATGACGTGAAAACTGCGCTTGAGACAGTCCGGTGCAGGCGGTATATCATGGTTTCCTCCATCTCGGTTTATGAACTGAAGGAAAATACGAGAGAGAAGGATTATGATCCGTACCAGGAAACACTCATCTGGGGTGGGCGGAGTGCATTCGATTACGGAACGGGAAAGAGGCAGGCGGAAGCGGCTCTGGTGCAGGCATTTCCGGAACAGGAGTCCGTAATGGTGCGTTTCCCCGTGGTTCTTGGAAGGGATGATTACACGGAACGTCTCCGGTTTTACGCTGCCCATACGGCGAAGGAGATTGCCATGCAGGTGGAAAATGAAAACTGTCCCGTAAGCTTCATTTCCGCGGAGGAATGCGGCCGGTTCCTGGCGTTTCTGGCCGATTCATCCTTAGAAGGCCCTGTGAATGCGGCTGCGTCGGGGACGATCACCGTCGGAGAGATCATCCGCTATATGGAAGAAAAGACGGGGAAGAAGGCAGTCCTGTCCCCGTATGGGGAAGAAGCCCCTTACAATGGATTCCCGGGATTTTCCATTAATACGGAGAAGGCGGAAGGCGCAGGATATCATTTTTCCGGCCTTGATACCTGGATTTATCGGCTTCTGGACTTTTATGGGGAGATGGAAGGGTAATCCGGCGTTGACTTTTCTTCCTTGGAATCCTATAATTAGTAACGAACAAACCCGACTTGCTTCGCTATGATGCGCCGAAGTCGGGTCATTTCATTTCGAAACGGCAGCGATTCGGATGTGCAGACTGCCGCATGGCTGAATCAATACAAGCGTGGCAACAGTTCAGATATTCGCCGTCTGAACTGCTGCCAAAATTAAGAAGACAGGAAGTTGACGCAATGACAAAACGATTTGCCCAGATCATCATCGATATTTCTCATGAGAAAGTGGACCGCACCTTCGATTACAGAATCCCGCCCCAGCTAGAGGACCGGATTTCCGTAGGCGTTCTGGTGAAGATTCCGTTTGGAAAGGGAAATTCTCTTAGGAAGGGCTATGTGGTCGGCATGACGGACCACGCGGATTATGATGCGGATAAGATAAAAGAGATCGCCGGAATCGTGGAAGGCAGTGTTTCTGCGGAATCGCAGCTGATTATGCTGGCGTGGTGGCTGAAGGAGCAGTACGGTTCCACCATGAATCAGGCATTAAAGACGGTGCTCCCGGTAAAGCAGAAGGTGAAGCCGAAGGAGAAGAAGGTCCTGCGCCTCCTGATCCCGGAAGAACAGCTGGAGGCGGTGACGGCGGAGGCAGAGAAAAAGAGCTATAAAGCGAGAGTGCGGCTCTTCAAGGCATTGAAGGAGAACCCTGTGATCCCGTATGAGGTGGCGTCAGGCCAGATGAACTTATCGGCGGCAACCATAAAACCGGTGATTGAAAAAGGCTATGTGGCGTTGGAATCGGAGGAAATCTTCCGGAACCCCGTAAAGGACGCGGGCGGCAGAGTGAAGGCTGTGGACTTAAACGGGGAGCAGCAGGCGGTTGTAGATGTATTCTGTGAGGACTATGAAGCGGGAAAACGGGAGACGTATCTGATCCACGGCATCACCGGAAGCGGCAAGACCGAGGTCTATATGGAGATGATTTCCAGAGTCATAAGTGAGGGAATGCAGGTTATCGTCCTGATCCCCGAGATCGCGCTTACCTACCAGACGGTCATGCGATTCTACGGCCGGTTCGGAAACCGGGTTTCCATCATCAATTCCAGATTGTCGGCAGGGGAACGGTACGATCAGTTTGAGCGGGCCAGAGGCGGCGATATCGATATTATGATTGGTCCGCGCTCCGCGCTGTTTACCCCGTTTTCCAGGCTGGGATTGATTATCATAGACGAAGAGCATGAAGGCGCCTATAAGAGCGAGGTAGTGCCGCGGTACCATGCGAGGGAGGTGGCGGTGAAACGGGCGCAGATGCAGAACGCTTCCGTGGTTCTGGGATCGGCGACACCCTCTCTGGAGGCGTACACGAAGGCGCTCCGCGGTGAATACCGGCTGTTCAGTCTGCATACCAGAGCCAAGGCGGACAGCAGGCTGGCCGATGTGGCCGTCGTGGATCTGCGGGAGGAGTTAAAGGACGGGAATAAGTCCATTTTCAGCAGACAGCTTCAGCAGATGATCGGTGACCGCCTGGAGAAGAAGGAACAGATCATGATGTTCATCAACAGGAGGGGCTATGCAAACTTTGTGTCCTGCCGTTCCTGTGGGGAGGCCATCAAGTGTCCCCACTGTGATGTGACGCTGACGCTTCATAAGGATAACCGTCTGGTGTGCCATTACTGCGGCTATTCGATTCCCATGCCGGATCAATGCCCCAGCTGCGGTTCTCCTTACATCGCCAATTTCGGAGTAGGGACCCAGAAAATTGAGATGATGACAAAGAAGATGTTTCCGCAGGCCAGGGTCTTGCGCATGGATCTCGATACGACCTCAAAAAAGGGCGGCCATGAGGAAATCCTGTCGGCATTTGCGGAAGGGGAGGCAGATATTCTGATCGGAACCCAGATGATCGTAAAGGGCCACGACTTTCCCGATGTCACCCTGGTGGGAGTGCTGGCGGCTGATTTATCGCTGTACACACCGGATTACCGGGCTGCCGAGCGGACCTTTCAGCTGCTCACCCAGGCCGCAGGCCGTGCAGGGCGTGACGCGAGGCATGGTGATGTCATTATTCAGACGTACAATCCGGAGCACTACAGCATTGTCACGGCCGCAGGGCAGGATTATGAAAACTTTTACCGTCAGGAGATGGCCTATCGCCGTCTGATGAAGTATCCGCCGGTCAATGTGCTGTTCACCGTGCAGATGGCATCGAAATCAGAGGCAGCGTTGGTGGAGGCAGCGGACCGCCTCGCAGCCCATATAACGCCCCAGGCCGACGAGGAAAAAGTCCAGATGATAGGGCCTGTAGACGCCTCCGTTTACAAAATTAATGATATATATAGAAAAATTTTATATTTGAAACAGGAAAATTATGATATACTAATTAAAATCAGGGATAGTATCGACTGCTTCCAACAGGAGAAGTCAGAGATATTTAAAGGGATTGTGGTACAGTATGATTTTTCATGAGCAGTGCAAAAAGTGGCATTAAGATATTTTCGTTGTGCCAGCACATAAGAAAATATCTTAGTGACACTTTTTATAGGGCGAAGCCCGTCACCGAACGGGAGCGCAGCGGACGTGAGGTGGTGCACTGCGGAGTGATGGGATGCACAATCAAACTTTAAGAAATGAGAGGATAAACAACAATGGCAATCAGAAAAATAAGAACAATCGGAGACGACATCTTAAGAAAACACTGCAAGCCGGTAAAAGAATTAACACCGCGCATCCAGGACTTAATCGACGACATGTTCGAAACCATGTACGAAGCCTGTGGCGTAGGCCTTGCAGCCCCCCAGGTAGGCGTGCTGAAGCAGATCGTGGTAATCGATGTAGAAGACGGCAACCAGTACGTACTTATCAATCCAACCATCATCGAGACGAGCGGAAGCCAGACAGGCAGCGAAGGCTGCCTAAGCGTACCGGGCAAATCCGGTGTCGTCACCCGCCCCGACCACGTAAAAGTAAAAGCATATGACTGTGAGATGAACGAATTCGAACTGGTTGGAGAAGGACTCCTGGCGCGTGCCATCTGCCACGAATGCGACCATTTAAGCGGCGATCTCTTCGTCGATAAGGTGGAAGGCGAGCTGACCGATGTGGACCAGGAAGAAGATGAGACAGAGGAAGGTGAAGAGTAGAATGCGGATCGTATTTATGGGAACGCCCGACTTTTCCGTGCCGGCCTTAACGGCGCTGGTGGAAGCGGGCCATGATGTGATTGCGGTGGTGACCCAGCCGGATAAGCCAAAAGGACGTGGGAAATTAGTCCAGATGACTCCCGTTAAAGAAAAGGCTTTAGAGTATGGAATTCCCGTTTACCAGCCGGTGAAGGCAAGAGATCCGGAATTCGTAAGCCTCCTTAAGGAGATGAATCCAGACGCCATGGTTGTGGCGGCCTTCGGCCAGCTTCTTCCAAAGACCCTCCTCGATATTCCCCAATATGGCTGTGTGAACATCCACGCCTCCCTGCTTCCCAAGTACCGCGGCGCAGCTCCGATTCAGTTCGCGGTGATCAACGGGGAATCCGTCAGCGGAATCACCACCATGATGATGGCGCCGACACTGGATACGGGAGATATCCTGGATCAGGAGTCCGTTGCTCTCGATGAGAAAGAGACGGGCGGAAGCCTCCACGATAAGCTGAGCGCGATTGGAGGACGTCTGATTATAAAAACGCTGAAGAAGCTGGAAGACGGAACCGCCGTGCGGACTGTGCAGGACGAAGAAAAGATGACTTACTTTGGAATGCTTAAGAAATCCATGGGAGATATTGACTGGAATCAGGATGCGGCTTCCATCGAGCGTCTGATCCGCGGATTAAACCCGTGGCCCAGCGCTTACACGAGCTGGGAAGGAAAGACGATCAAGCTCTGGGAGGCCGATGCACTGGAAGAAGAGTATGAGGGAGCCTGTGGTCAGGTTGTGAAAACAGGAAAAGACTGTCTGTATGTAAAGACAGGAAAAGGAATACTTGCGGTGAAGGAACTGCAGCTTCAGGGAAAGAAGCGTATGGATACCGGCGCGTTTCTGCGCGGATACCAGATTGCAGAAGGAACCGTTTTCGAAAGGAGTATCTGATTCATGTATTATGGCGGCTTAATGGGATATTATTTCGATCCCACATGGATTCTTGTAATTATAGGTGCGGTGCTGTCTATGGCAGCCTCCGCAAAGGTGAACAGCACATTCAACAAATATTCAAAGGTCAGGAGCATGACGGGAATGACAGGGGAGGACGCGGCAAAGCGCCTCTTAAACTCCCAGGGTATCTACGATGTGACCGTCCGTCCCGTAAAGGGACAGCTGACAGACCACTACGATCCGAGGACGAAGACCGTCAATTTATCGGAGTCGGTATTCCATTCCACCTCTGTGGCGGCAATCGGCGTGGCGGCTCACGAGTGCGGCCATGCCATGCAGGACAACGTGGGATACGTTCCCCTAAAGCTGCGCGGAGCGATCGTTCCGGTGGCCAATATCGGCTCCCAGGCGGCGTTTCCGCTTATTATTATCGGTGCGCTGATCGGCGGTATGGGATCGCCTCTCGTGAATATCGGCCTTATTCTCTTTTCGCTGGCCGTTATTTTCCAGCTCATCACCCTTCCTGTGGAGCTCAATGCCTCCAGGAGAGCGATCACGCTGCTCGACCAGGTCGGTATACTTGGCGGCCAGGAAGTAAATCAGACGAGAAAGGTGCTGGGCGCCGCGGCGCTCACGTATGTGGCTGCGCTGGCTGCTTCCGTGCTCCAGCTGCTCCGTCTCGTGATTCTATTTGGAGGACGCAGAGACAATGACTAACGGAAACAGCAGCCGGGAAATCATCCTGGATATACTGCTCGAGATCCTGGAAAAGGGCGGTTACAGTCATATCGTGCTGGGCCAGGCGCTGAGCAAATACCAGTATCTTGACAAACAGGAGCGGGCCTTTATCTCCCGCACTGTGGAAGGTACTGTGGAATACACCCTTCAGCTGGATTACGTCATTAATTCTTACTCCAGCGTAAAAGTAAAAAAGATGAAACCGGTCATCCGCACTCTGCTGCGGATGTCCGTTTATCAGATTCTCTATATGGACCGTGTGCCGGACTCCGCTGTCTGCAACGAGGCGGTAAAGCTGGCGCAGAAACGGAAATTCACCGGATTAAAGGGCTTTGTCAACGGCGTTCTGCGCAATATTTCCAGAAATAAAGAACAACTGAAATGGCCGGATGATTCTGTCCGATACTCCATGCCTTCCTGGATTCTGGATATGTGGAAGGATACATACGGAGAGGAAACGGCGGTTTCCATGGTAAAAGCCTTCTTAAAGCCCAGCAGGACGGCGGTTCGCTGCAATTTGAACCGGGCTACGAAGCAGGAGATCATGGAAAGCCTGAAAAACCAGGGGGTTACGGTGGAGGAGACGCCGCTGTCTGCAGCGGTTCTCTATTTGTCGAAGTACGATTATTTAGAGAGCCTTGACGCGTTTGCTGAAGGCCTGATTTCAGTTCAGGATATGAGCTCCAGCTTTGTGGGAGAGATCGCGGACCCGAAGGAAGGCGATCTCTGCCTCGATGTCTGCGGCGCACCCGGCGGAAAGAGCCTTCATATCGCGGATAAACTGAAGGGAACCGGAATGGTAACCGTCCGTGATTTGACGGAGCAGAAGGTGGCCCTTATCGAAGATAATATCGCCCGGTCGGGCTTTACCAACATCCGTGCCGAGGTGCACGACGCTCTTGTGCCTGATCCGGCGTGGGAAGGCAGGGCAGACATTGTTCTGGCCGATCTGCCGTGCTCCGGGCTTGGAATCATAGGCAGGAAACCGGATATCAAGTACCGGATGACGATGGAACAGATGGAGGAGCTGGCGGCTCTGCAGCGGGAGATCCTCTCTGTGGTTCAGTCTTACGTGAAGCCAGGAGGAAAGCTGATTTACAGCACCTGTACCATCGACGGTCAAGAAAATGAAGAGAATGCGGCGTGGTTTCTGGAGAATTATCCGTTTGACGCCATGAATTTAGAAGGAAAGTTAGGAGAAACACTGAGTGCGGCCTCTTTGAGGTCCGGGAATATCCAGCTCTTACCGGGAATCCACCCGTGTGACGGATTTTTCATCGCGGCATTTCAGAAAAAATAAGGATAATGGAAAAGACAGATATTAAATCTCTGAATTTAGAAGAACTTACGGCGTTTATCACAGCCTCCGGCGAGAAGGCGTTCCGGGCAAAACAGCTCTACGAGTGGATGCACAAAAAGCTGGCCCCCGGATACGAGGAGATGACCAATCTTCCGAAGTCCCTCAAAGAACGGCTAAAGGAGACGTGTGACTATACGTCGCTTCAGACTGTGGACGAGAAAATATCCGCCATTGACGGGACCAGAAAGTATTTATTCGGCCTTTCAGACGGCAATATTATCGAGAGTGTCTTAATGAGGTATAAACACGGCAATTCCGTATGTATTTCCTCCCAGGTCGGCTGCCGTATGGGCTGCCGGTTCTGCGCCTCCACTCTGGATGGCCTGGAACGGAATTTAAGGCCGGCGGAGATGCTGGACCAGATCTACCGGATTCAGTATCTCACAGGGGAGCGGATCTCCAATGTGGTGATTATGGGTTCGGGAGAGCCTATGGATAACTATGATAATGTGGTGAAGTTTATCCGCCTGCTGACGGATGAGCATGGGCTGAACATCAGCCAGCGAAACATTACACTGTCCACCTGCGGCATTGTTCCGGGAATCCTTAAGCTGGCTGATGAGGGGCTCGCCATCACCCTGGCCCTCTCGCTCCACGCGCCTGATGATGAGGTGAGAAAGACTCTGATGCCTGTGGCGAACCGCTATAAGCTGAACGATGTGCTGGAAGCCTGTCATACATATTTTGAGAAGACGGGAAGACGGCTGACCTTTGAGTACAGTCTCGTTTCCGGAGTCAATGATAATCTGGAGGAAGCGGCGGCCCTGGCGGCCCTGATCAAGGACCAGCAGGGCCACGTGAATTTAATTCCGGTGAATCCCATCAAGGAACGGGATTACGTGCAGTCGGACAGAAAGGCCATAGAGGCATTTAAAAATCTGCTTGAAAAAAATGGAATTAATGTTACTATAAGAAGGGAAATGGGCCGGGACATTCATGGTGCCTGCGGCCAGCTTAGAAAGAGTTTTTTATGTCAGGAACAAAAAGGGAGTGAGAAGACGCTATGAAAGCTTGTGCATTGACGGATACGGGAAGAGTGCGTACGGCCAATCAGGATTACGTATATGCCAGCGTGGAGCCGGTCGGGAGCCTGCCGAACTTATTCGTGGTTGCGGATGGGATGGGCGGTCATCAGGCCGGAGACTATGCCTCCAGATATATTGTAGAGAATCTGGTGTCGTATCTTCAGTATACGGAAAATTCCCAGATTGTTCCGCTTCTGCGGGAGGGCATATTAAAGGTCAACACCATGTTATATCAGGAGTCGAAGGAGAAACCGGAACTTTCCGGTATGGGAACGACTCTGGTGGCTGCGGTGGCCGATGAGAATACCCTTTATGTGGCCAATGTGGGAGACAGCCGCCTCTATCTCGTGAGAGACAGGATCAGACAGGTGACGAAAGATCATTCCTATGTGGAGGAACTGGTTTCCCTGGGGCGTCTGGAGCGCGGAAGCAAGGATTATAAGGATAAAAAGAATATCATTACGAGAGCAGTTGGGACAGAAGATAAGCTGTTGGTCGATTTCTTCGAGGTAGGACTGGAGCCGGGCGACTTTATTCTCATGTGTTCTGACGGACTCAGCAATATGCTGGAGGACGTGGAGATGGAGGAGATTGTCGGCTCTGATCTGGAGCTGGAGGAAAAAGCGGAGAAGTTGATCACGGTAGCCAATGACAATGGCGGTAAGGACAATATAGCAGTGGTACTCGTTGATCCGCAGATTGGCAGGGAGGTAAGCTTATGATTTTGAGACCAGGGACATTTTTACAGGACAGATATGAAATACTGGATAAGATCGGTTCCGGCGGGATGTCAGATGTGTACAAGGCTCTGTGCCATAAGCTGAAACGGCAGGTTGCCATTAAGGTACTGAAGGAGGAATTCAGTTCAGACAGCGGATTTGTGAGCAAGTTTAAGATGGAAGCCCAGGCTGCGGCCAGACTGTCCCATCCGAACATTGTAAACGTATATGATGTCGTGGATGAGGGAACTCTTCATTATATCGTTATGGAGCTGATCGAGGGCATCACTCTTAAGAATTACATCCTGAAAAAGGGCTGTCTCGACAGCAAGGAGGCCATCGGGATCGCCATCCAGGTGGCGCAGGGTATCGCAGCCGCCCATGAGCAGGGAATCGTTCACCGGGATATCAAGCCGCAGAATATAATTATCGCGCGGGATGGAAAGGTGAAGGTTGCAGATTTCGGGATTGCCCGCGCCGCATCTACTCAGACGCTCAGTGCTACGGCTATGGGATCGGTCCATTACATCTCACCGGAACAGGCGAGAGGCGGATACAGCGACGCCCGCAGTGATATCTATTCACTGGGTATCACCATGTACGAGATGGCGGCCGGACGGGTGCCCTTTGAAGGGGAGAACACCGTCACGGTGGCTCTGGCGCACTTAGAAGACCCGATCACACCGCCCAGCTACTACAATCAGGAGATTCCGGTCGGTTTTGAGAACATCATTTTAAAATGTACGGAGAAGAAGCCGGAGTACCGGTATGGGAGCATGCAGGAGGTGATCGCCGACTTGCGGCGCGCCCTTGTGACGCCCGATGAGAATTTTGTGCAGGCGTCGGCTCCGTCCATGGATACATCCCAGACGGTGATCATCGGAGCGCCGGAGCTGGAGCAGATCCGTTCCGGCTCCGGCCGCAGGAGTCAGCCGGAATCGCAGCAGAACCGGAACAGCCGCTATGGCAATGAACCGGTGCGGGAACGCCAGCCGGAACACAGGAGCAGCCGGAATACTGGAAGCACCGGAGGTCCGTCGGGAAGAACGAAGCGGCGGGAACCGGATGAGGAGATCAATCCGGGTATCGAAAAGCTTCTGACGGCAGCGGGCATCGTGGTGGCGGTTCTTATCGTTATCGTCCTTATTTTCCTGGTTACCAGACTTGGCGGGCTGTTCCGTTCCGGAACACCCAGGGAGACGGAGACCACTGTGGAGACTACAATACCGGAAGAGACGACTCTGGGCGATAAACAGACCACCATGCCGGAGGTCGAGGGACTGGCGGAAGATATTGCGCGGCAGAAGCTTCGTGAGAACGGCGGTCTGGACATGAAGATCGGCGATTATGAGTTCTCTGATACCGTGAAAAAGGGAGATGTCATTACCCAGACTCCGAAAGCGGGAGAGATTGTAGATAAGTACTCGGCTGTATCCGTGGTCATCAGCAACGGACCGGAGCATCCGGAGATCGATTTAACCACCCTGGGCCTGGATTCCCTTACAGCGGAGGCGGCCAAATCGCTTCTGGAGGGCAAAGGCTTTGTCGTGAATCTGCAGAACCAGAGCAGCGATACGGTAGAGTCCGGCAAGATCATCAGCTACAGCCCGGATAAGGCAAAGGAAGGGGCCGTGATCAGCGTGATCGCCAGCACAGGCCCGGCACTGACCAATCCGGTAACGGTTCCTGATATTACAGGCAAAGGGGAAGAGGTCGGAGAGGAGATGCTGGCCGATCTGGGCCTGGTTTCCGGAACGGTAACGAAGGAAACCTCGGAAGAGGTGCCGGCAGGCACCATCATTCGTCAGACCATTGCGCCGGGTACCCAGGTAGAGGGAGGAACGGCCATCGACTACGTGGTCAGCAGCGGATCGGCGGAACAGGCCAAATACAAGTACTTAGCATCCATCGAGAAATCGTATCCGCTTCAGAATTTAATTGGACCGGGATCCGCCAGCACCCAGCTGAATATAAAGATCCAGCTGAAGCAGACGGTAAACGGAAAAGACGAAGTCAGGGATCTGATGGGGCCGGTGACGATCACGGGAGACCAGCAGCTTCCGGTCGTCTTCAAGAACATTGAGGGCGCCTATGGCGTGACCAGCGGTGAAGTGCAGATTGTCAATGTGGACACGGGAGAAGTAATCAATTCCTATCCGGTTACGTTTGTCCCCATTCCACAGTCATAAGGGCTATTGTATGACAGGAAAAATTATAAAAGGAATTGCAGGTTTTTATTATGTGGATAACGGAACGGACGTCTATGAATGCAAGGCAAAGGGCGTGTTCCGCAATAAAAAGATCAAACCTCTGGTAGGGGATAATGTGGAATTTACCGTGTTAAGCGAGGCGGAGAAGGAAGGCAACATTGACAAGATCCTTCCACGCAAAAATGAGCTGGTCCGTCCTGCTGTGGCCAATATCGATCAGGCGCTGGTGATCTTCTCCATCACCCATCCGGAACCCAATTTAAACCTTCTGGACCGTTTCCTCGTGATGATGGAGGTGCAGGATGTTCCCGTGAAGATCTGTTTTAATAAGACGGATTTAACGGGAGACGAGGAGAGGGACCGTCTGGGGAATATCTATTCCTCGGCGGGCTATCCCGTCTACTTTACAAGCACCTACGAAAACAGCGGGCTGGAAGCGGTTCGGGAGCTGACAGAGGGAAAGACAACGGTTCTGGCAGGCCCTTCGGGTGTCGGGAAATCTTCCATCACCAACCTCCTCTTTCCGGAGGCAGGCATGGAGACTGGAAAGATCAGCGAGAAGATCCAGAGAGGAAAGCATACGACGAGGCACAGCGAGCTGTTTGCCATCGGGAAGGACACGTACATGATGGACACTCCGGGCTTCAGCTCCATGTACTTAGAGGAACTGGAGTGCGGAAACTTAAAGGATTATTTTCCTGAATTTGCGGCTTACGAGGAAGACTGTAAGTTCTTAGGCTGCGTCCATGTGGGCGAGCCGGTCTGCGGAGTCAAGGAGGCCGTGCACCAGGGGAAGATAAGCGAAAGCCGTTATGACAATTACAAGCTTTTGTACCAGGAATTAAAAGATAAAAGGAGATATTGATATGTTCCTATTAGCACCTTCCATCTTGGGAGCAGATTTTAAACATTTGGAGCAGCAGGTATGCGAGGCCGCGGACGCGGGAGCACAGTACATCCATCTCGACGTGATGGATGGAGACTTCGTTCCCAGCATATCCTTCGGCATGCCTGTGATAGCCAGCTTGAGAAGCTGTACGGATAAGGTATTTGATGTCCATATGATGGTCCGGGAGCCAGGCCGTTATATCGATGCCATGAAAGAAGCGGGAGCCGACATCATCAGCGTTCATGTGGAGGCGTGTACCCATTTGGACCGCACGGTGAACCAGATTAAGGAGGCCGGTTTGAAGGCCGGAGTCGTGCTGAATCCGGCTACGCCTGTCGACGCGCTGGACTGCATCCTCGATCAGGTGGACATGGTGCTGCTCATGACCGTGAATCCGGGATTCGGCGGACAGAAGTTTATTCCCTATACTCTGGAAAAGATCCGTGCTTTAAGGAAAAAATGCGGCATGCGGGGGCTGTCCACGGATATTGAAGTGGATGGCGGCGTGACCTGCGATAATGTGCGGGAGTTGATGGAGGCGGGGGCCAATGTCTTTGTCGCCGGTTCCGCGATCTTTAAAGGGGATGTGACGGCGAACACGAAGGCATTTTTGAAGATATTTGAGGAACAGGAATGACGGGCCTTATTATCACCGGCGGAAGCATAGACTGTGCATTCGCCGGTGCTTTTTTAAAGGACAGGACATTTGATATGGTGATCGCCGTGGATGGCGGCCTGGAGGCTGTAAAACAGCTGGATATCAGGCCGGATGCCATTGTCGGTGATTTCGATACGGTGAAGGGCGAACTTCTGGAGGAATACCGGACGATAGAGGGCATAACCTTCGAACAGCACCAGCCGGAAAAGGATGAGACCGATACGGAGCTTGCTCTCCGTACCGCCATGGAGGCCGGCGTCAGCGATATGGTTCTCCTGGGCGCCACCGGCGGCAGGCTGGACCACTCCATCGGCAATATTCATCTGCTGTACGCGTGCCTGCAAAAAGGCGTGAAGGCTTCCATCGTCGATGAGAAGAACCGGCTCTACATTTTGGACCAGGGAAAGACTTACCGCTCCGGCGAGGTCTGGGGGAAATATATTTCATTCCTTCCCCTTACAGAAGAGGTACACGGGATTACGCTGAAAGGTTTCAAGTATCCCCTGACGAACCGGGATATCCGGATCGGGACCAGTCTATGCATCAGCAACGAGCTTGAGGCGGAGACGGGTGCTATCACATTCCGGGATGGGGTGCTGATCTGCGTGGAGTCTCACGACTAAGCGCTGTAGTTCACGGTACCACGGGCCTCCGCTTTCCGGTCTGCCCCGGCTGGCTCATGCGGCCTTTCCAGTTCCGGTTTCGGGCATAAGCACTTCTAAACGTGCAGAATTTTTCTAAAAACCAGAGAAAATGCCCAAACTCGCTGCGCTCAGACAAGTGGGCATTTCCCCTGAACAAAAAATCCCGCGCGTTAAGAATTGCTAATACCCTGCAAAGTCACAGGAAAGGCCGCATGAGCCAGCCGGGGCAGACCGGAAAGCGGAGGCCCGTGGTACCGTGAACTGTAATTACTAAACTGGTATGGCCTAAAAAAACAAAACTGGATATTTATATCACTCCACCCTCATGCTAAGATAGGGGACAAGAAAGCATTGGCATCAAGGGAGGAAAAAGAAATGAACAGAACAGACAGTAAAATCAGCAAAATTGCCATGACCGGATTATTCGCGGCCATGTCGTACGTGGTCTTCACGTTCCTGCAGTTTAAAATTACGCTTCCGGGAGGAGACGCGACTTCCATTCATTTAGGAAATGCGGTCTGTGTACTGGGAGCGCTTTTACTGGGCGGCGTATACGGCGGTCTGGGCGGAGCCATCGGTATGACGATCGGCGACTTATTCGATCCGGTGTATGTGGTCTATGCGCCTAAGACTTTTATTTTGAAGCTGTGTATCGGCCTGATCACCGGTTTCCTTGCTCACAGAATAGGAAAGATCAATGAATCCCATGATCAGAAACACATTTTCAAATGGGTCCTGATTGCTTCTGTTGGCGGACTGCTTTTCAATGTTATTTTCGATCCGCTTGTGGGATACTACTACAAGCTGCTGATCCTGGGAAAACCGGCCGCGGAGCTGGCGCTCGTATGGAATGTGACCTCGACCACCATCAACGCGGTGACGTCGGCCATCGCTTCCGTCGTCATCTACATGCCGCTGCGGAACGCGCTTCTCCGGTCGGGAATGGGAGGAATTTTACGGATATGATATCAGAAAGACATCAGAAAAAAATTGCAGTAATCAATGATTTATCGGGATATGGCCGCTGTTCGCTGACAGTGGCTATTCCCATTTTGTCGGCGCTGAAGATTCAGTGCTGTCCGGTTCCCACCTCCATTTTCTCTAATCACACCGGATTTCCGGTGTATTTCTTTGACGATTATACGGATAAGATGGGGCTTTATTTAGAAAAATGGACGGAACTGGGGCTGGAGTTCGACGGCATTTTCAGCGGCTTTCTCGGTTCGGAGGCACAGATCGGGATTGTCATGTCCATGATCCGGCAGTTTCAGGGAAAGGATACGCTGGTGGTGATCGATCCGATCATGGGAGACCACGGAAAGGCGTATCAGACCTACACGCCGGCCATGTGCAGCCGCATGAAGGAGCTGGTGTGCCTGGGCAATATCGTCACGCCGAATCTGACCGAGGCATGCATTCTGACGGGCCGGGAATACCGGGACGAAGGCTGGCACAGGACGGAGCTTTTAGCGATGGCGGAGGAGATCCGGGAGATGGGACCTTCCGGAGTCATCATAACGGGAGTAAAGGAAGGTGCGTATTTGACCAATGTCATCGCAGAGCGGGGGAAGGAAGGCGCGTTCTGCCGTTCGATGCGGGTCGGACGGGAACGGCCGGGCACAGGGGATGTGTTCTCGGCCATCGTGGCGGCGGAGGCGGTAAAAGGCGCTTCGCTGACCGATGCGGCGAAGAAGGCGGCGCGGTTTGTAAAGCGCTGTATTCTAAAATCGGAGGAGTTAAATGTTCCGGTTCAGAACGGGGTATGCTTTGAGGAAGTGCTGTCGGAATTGATAAAATGGAAATAAGGGGCTTTTCTTTCACTGTAATTTGTAGTATAATCCCGTCTTTGACAGTAAAAAAATTCAAACACCGCTGGAAGCCCTATTCTATAAGGGTTTCACAGCGGTGTTGCTTTGTTTTTAAGTATAGTCT
>NZ_QJKD01000009.1 GCF_003201875.1 Hungatella effluvii | reverse complement strand
AGACTATACTTAAAAACAAAGCAACACCGCTGTGAAACCCTTATAGAATAGGGCTTCCAGCGGTGTTTGAATTTTTTTACTGTCAAAGACGGGATTTTAATTCTATATTAAAAGTTGGAAAATTCCAATTTGCTATGTAATTTTTTATTTTATCCATAATTTTGTCATTCAAAGCTCTAACCAGAAAATGGTGTAATAAGTGCTTTTTTCTGTTGCAAAACCATTGATTTTACCGGCTTTTCCGGGACTTTTCAAGATGTTGCCATTATAACATGAGTACATATGAGACACTTTCTTTGATGATTGCGTTTGGAGTACTTATCATTATGATTATAGGTACAAAAAAATAGTCACCCGCCCTCCAAAGCAAATATGACTATTCTTGTAGAAACATAACTTTTTAGAAGCCACTCGCTGGAGTGAACTGCCTTTTTTGTATCTTTATTATAAGCCAATTTCAGTTCATCTGTCAATCATGATTTTTTAGTGTTCCTCTTGCATTTTTCCTTTACTGTTAGCCATAAACCTGATTCATGTAAAGCAGGAAAGATAATGCCACTGCCGAAAGCTGTCCCGAACTCATACTATACAAAACAGACTGCCCATCGGTCAGGGAGTTAACCAATTGAATATTCTGAATCTAATCATCTGTAGAAATAAAAATACATTTCTTTTTCTATCCTACTTCAACTGAATCCTATAACCATACCCAACAACAGTTTTAATAAAATCATGCTGCGCGGAATATACCTTTAATTTTTTTCTTATCTGAAAAATCGTATTCTCCACCGCATGGCAATATCCATTTGACGCTTCATGCCAAACCGCTTCATAGATTTGTTCCTTTGTAAATGCAACTTCCGGATTTGAGTATAACATATATAAAATATCAAACTCCTTTTTGGACAAGGACAGCCGTTGATTATCAACTTTTACTGAATGAGTTTTTATATCCATGTACAAGTGCAACGATACAGGCTTTATTCCCCAGAACTCCGATGAAGCCAGGCAATCCATTCTGATCTGTTCTAATAAAAGCGATAAATTATCAAATTTCAGAGGACTGCGTATTTTTCTATATAGCTGTATTTCCATGGTATTCCCATATATCTCTTTATTAAAATTCAAAATATGCGTTTCCACAGACAGGTCACAATCGTTGTCGATGGTCGGACGTGTTCCTATATGGGTAATTCCATAATATACGTTACTGTCCAGCATCACCTTTGAAATATACACCCCCTCCTCCGGCAAATCACTTTTGTTTACGACTTTCAAATTTGCCGTAGGCATACCAACCAATTTACCAATCCCGCGTCCATGGATCACAACTCCTTGTAACACGAAAACAGGGAAATGCTTCATTCTTTCCATTTTATTTCCTCATATTATCCCGTTCATGGATAGGATGAACAGAATACAGCTGATCATGATCATAACAGTTACCAAAATCAATCCTGCAGGCCGTTTTTTACCTTGCTTTACAGATGCCGTGACGTAACCGCCTTTTCTTAATGCAGTTATAACAGGCTTATACAGTAAAAACGTAAATCCCCCATTAAGCCCCGATTTAAGCAAATTAAATAGGAGAAATGCCGGGATCAGTAATTTAGCTACCGCTTCTCTTGGATACCCCATATAGAGCGGCGTGACAAGATAATTCCATAACATCATGACTGCAGTCATCGTCACGCCTCCGACGGCCAGCCCGATGACAGCTCCCGTCAATGTACGTTTTCTCTTATAAATTACCGAAGCGGTACAGGCGAATGAACAGGAGGAAATTATATTCATTATACAGCCAATAATCCCCGTTTCACTGACCGAAAGCATTTCCAAAAAAGACACAATCACGGAAACAATACAGGAGGTCATCGGCCCCCATATCAGTCCGCCTAAGGCTATGACCGCATCTTTCGGATCATATTTTAAGAATAATACAACTGGAAAACGCCCGAAAACCATAACTACGTATGAGACTGCGCACAACATTGCAATGGCAGTGATATTCTTCGCTTTGCTGTTCATGTTCTATCCTCGATCCCCTTAAAAAAATCAGCATCTGAAAAATGTCCTTCAGGTGCTCATAAACGTTATAGATGGTACAACCACAGGCTTGCGGACTTTACCGCCAGTCGGGTATTTCACCCTGCCCTGAAGACCTCTTATTCCGTTGTTATAATCATCATACACACAAAATTCTCTGCTTGCAAGATACAGGACCGATTTCGGAACTATTTCGGAAATGAACAATTTGGGGAAAAATTTTTAAAAAAGTTGTTGAAAAACATTTTTAATGCATTTACCCTATAGATATGAGGAGGTAATCCCACGATATGAGGAGGCAGAACCAGGCTGAAACGACACCAGCTAATGGGTATCTGATAAAAGGTATCTGATCATGGCTGCCCGACAACGGCGCCTAATGACAAAGGAGACAAACAATATGAATCAGGAAAAGATCGCTGCATTGGAAGAGATCATTCATAGTCGTTACAGTAATACTGCCGGCATGATTGTTTTAAAAAATGGAGAAACACAGTACGAAGGCTATTTTAACGGATGCACGGCCGCCAGCTGCATCAACATTTTTTCGGTAACAAAAAGTATTATTTCTATCCTGATCGGCATCGCCATCGAAAGAGGGGCGGTCCAGAGCGTCAACCAGAAGGTGCTGGACTTTTTCCCGGACTTCCCGGTTGAAAATTACAACGAAGGGGAAACAACGATACGGGATATAACGATACGGGATCTGATGACAATGACTGCCCCGTACAAGCATCAGGAAGAGCCGTATCTGGAATATTTTACAAGGGATGACTGGGTAAGCACCGCACTGGAATTATTGGGCGGGCCGGAAAAGTCAGGGAAATTCCGCTATACGCCCTTTATTGGCCCGGATATTCTATCAGGCATTCTGGTAAAGGCAACCGGACAATCCGTGCTCGACTTTGCGGCGGAACACCTCTTCGCCCCGCTCGGTATTACAGTGAAAGGCAATGTAACTCTGGAAAATGAAGAAGCACACTACGCCTTTATGAATGCCAGAGACGTAAGCGGCTGGGTGATGGACTCGAAAGGGATTCATGCGGCGGGATGGGGGCTGACGCTCACGGCCAGGGACATGGCGAAGATCGGTCAGCTTTACTTAGACGACGGCAAATGGGACGGGAAGCAGATCGTCTCTGCCCAGTGGATTGCCGAAAGCACAAGGGAGCACAGCCGGTGGGAGGAGTTAAATCTGCCCTACGGATACCTGTGGTGGATCGCAGATGATAATGCATTTGCAGCCATGGGGGACAGCGGTAATACCATTTATGTCAACCGGGAGAAAGAGCTTGTCATCGCTATCGCTTCTCTTTTCAAAGAAAATACCGGGGACAGAATGGATTTCATAAAAGAATGTGTGGAAACCATGTTTGCATAATCCGGACATGGAATTGCCGGTTAGGAGTGTGATAGTAAATGATGAACGCCATGTGGTTACTGTGTCCGATTTGCGGTAACAAGACACGAATGAAAGTAAGAGACGACACCGAATTAAAGAATTTCCCCCTGTACTGCCCCAAATGCAGACAGGAAAGTCTGATCGACCTAAAACAGCTTCAAATAACAATCATAAAAGAGCCAGACGCAAAGACGCAGAGCCGATAATCCAGAAGTTTATAAAACTTCGGATTACCGGCTCTTTCTATTTTGCACTCCCTCCGCCGGAGCAGGCCATCTGGTTATCATAAAAGCCAGCCTTTCGCCTCCTAAAATCATCCATGCAGTTTACTGCAAACTTCAGATGGCTGCCCCGGCGTTTTACACTGTGCTTCCATCTATCCTTCTGTTCATGAATGATCGCTGACAAGCCAGGTCTTCCCCTCTTCCATATCCGTGCACAGATAATATCGCCCGTCGTCCAATACTCCCGCTTTTTTCATGGCACAGCGTAAGACTCTCAGACTTTTCCTGTCCGCGGCAATGGATAGTTTTACGATTCTTGGACTCAGCCGGCCTATGTGCCGCATCACAGCCTCCAGCACTTCAGGCGTTAAAGAGGTCTCATAGAGATCGATCATAATCCTGCGCTGTTCCGGAGATTCCAGGATAAAACGCTCCTCTTTCTCAATCATTTTATACAGAGACTCCGCATCATCAAAATAGCTTCCATAATGGATTCCGTGAAAATAACCGCCCTTGTAATAGTAAGGGCTTAAAGCACCGCTCGGTGACTTTCCCGACATAAGTTTCCCTCATTTCCTGGTCCGCTCCTATTTTGCAGTCAGTTCCTTCAGCACTTTCCCTTCCCGTATATGGCGGCACCACTCGATGGTCTTCTCCGTAACACTTATTCCGTAATAAAGAGTCGACATTTTATAGTAACAGCTGTCGAGATGATCCATATGACTGAGGCTCTTCTCTAATGCTTCCAGCTCGCGCAGATAGCTTATATTGTTGTTCTCATACAGGAGAAGCTGGGTGTCCCGGATCTCTGCCGGCAGTCTGTCGAAAAAGTATACTTTCGCCAGATTAAGGTTCGTGCCGTCCAGAATATTCATCGGCGACGACAGCCATTCTAAAAAACTGGATTTCCCCGCTTCCGTTATGTGATAAAAGATCTTCTGGCGGCCGCCCTGCGGATGTTCATACGTTGTCACAAAACCCTTGCCCGTCAGCCTCTTGAGCGCGGGATACAGACTTCCAAAGCTGGCCTTATAAAAGACTCCGAAGCTTTTCTCAATATTCTTCTTAATATCGTATCCGGTTAAATCTTCATCATATACAATCCCCAGGATCAATGATTCGAGCATGGCTCCTCCTTCTGAATTAAGCTTCTATATATCTAACAGATATATCTATTAGATATATTATAATGGAGAGAAACAAAAATGTCAATCTCTATTTTAAAACCTCCACAAAAATACGCAGCAGTTCCGTGTTTCGGCAAAGCCCCAGGGCAAACGCCGGAACGCAAAACTACTGCTGTAATCCGTTTAATCGTGAATTCCCTTTGTCATCGGAATCAGCATCAGAAGTGCAAGTATTCCTGCCAGGCCAACGACGACACCTGGAATCATTTTGTCAAATACCATGCACAGGCACATGCCAACCCCCAGCAGCAGCGCCCCCAGCACACCGGCCAGTACCGATCCGACGGTCTTTGCGTTCAGCCTGATAGGGCTCTTTCCTTCCATTCTGCGCCATACAATCACAGTAATCAGAAGAATGATAAGGCCGACTACACCGGCTATGATGCCCTTCTGGAACATCCCCCACTCTTCAACCAGTGCCATGCACATTCCCAGTGCAAAAAATACGATACCTACGGTGCCAAGAATCAATGCTACGAAATTACTTTTTTTCATATTGAACCTCCATATTTAATATTTTTATTTCATATTTTATTTTTATTTTAAATAATATCCTGTTCCATTCCTGCAAGGCAGGGCTGTGTCTCCAACAGGCGTATAAAATGGTTGGGCAGGTAGAAGCACGGCTTGCGGGACAGCCGCAGCGCTTTCGACTCTGATAAGAGTTCTGCCACAAACTGAGAACAGAAATAATGATTCTTCCAGTACAACGGCAGCCGGAGAACACAGCATAGTACTCCCAGGCGGGTATACCGGTAGTTCTCCCTGTTTTCAAGAAAATACCGGATTCTCTCCTCGATTCGTTCATAGACGGTATCCGAAACATTCAGGCAATAGAGGCGGCTGCACCGGACTCCCCGACGCCTGTGTTTTTCCGTTGTTTCCACGGCAAAGCCACGGTAATTAAAGCTGTAAAACTGTGTCGGCTGGTCTCCCAGCGCAATCGAACTGTGGGTATACCCCTGCCCTCCGATGTAGTAAACCAGACTGGAAATCCAGTCGGAATACTTTGTAAGTAAAATACATATCTGCTTCATCACTGGAATTTATGCAGTGTCGTACTGCCTTTTCTGCGAAGGACCGCAGCCGCAGCCACAACCGCCATAACCGCGGCGCCGGCTGTTATCACCATACCAACCGCTCTTTTATTCATTTGTCCACCTCCCCGCTCTCCTCCTCATCGCATCGTTCCAGAAACGCATCGACAAAGGCATCTTCCACCTTTTTATATGCGCCCACCACGCCATCCTCGATTTTCTTATACGCTCCTTTGACCGACTCTCCTGTTTTTCCGGTCTTCAGGCGGTATCCTGAATCGGAAACCGCATCCTCCTCCAGAAATGCATCCGTAAATTTCTTCTCCGCCTTCTCATAAGCACCTATTACTTTTTCCCCGACTTTACCGGGCTTTAAACGATATTCAGCCATCTTAATCTCCTCTCACAATCCGACCGGCAAAGCGCCGATTCTAAAATACAGTATCTCTTAACGTAACTGCATCTCCCATGGCACCCGCTATGAGCAGTGCATTTACATTATGAGACGCTGAGTTTATAAACAGAAACAATTACATCCAGAAAGAACAGCAGCATGAGAGTCAGCCTGTCACCGCTCTTACTCACAGGCCCTGTCTTTCGTCTGTGTATTATCATTCACCGCCTTTCTCAATGGGATAATGAGAGTATAGCCCCGCTGTATTTCTTTCTTGTTTGATTTTTGTTTCCATAATATTAAAAAGCGGCAGCTTCTCACGTAATTATTTCCTTTTACGGGAGAAACTGCCGCTCATGCTGTTTCAAATCAAAAGGTCACTGCCCTTTTCACAAATTTCGTAAATCTCTTCATACTTGTCTTCTATCAATGGCGATACCTTTGCCGACTTTTTCCTCAGCAGCGTCCGGTATAAAAAGTATGGAAGAATCCATCCGGTAAAACCGGGGACAGCCAGCAAAATACAGAGAACCACCATCGGAGGTTCAGCCGTAACAGCGAAAACCGAGCCGGCCATAAACGCGGTTCCCATGATTCCGGTAACAAGGGCTCCTATGACAGCGCCTGAGCGTTTGGACCGCTCCAGAGTGTCGATCTCAGCAACACAGCTGTCAAAGTTCCTCTGCAGACGGGTCAGCTCCGCCCTGTTGCAGAGTTTTCTGTCTCTCCGGAAGCGCAGAACTGCACGGCCGGCGGTCTCCGCATTCTCTTTACGGCTCACGCCGTTTGGATCCTCCTCCCATCCGAAACAGGGATAACTGTCCAGATACAGCGATGCAAATGAGGCCGGGACAGACTTTTCCTTGTATTCATATCCAACGTATTCCGCACCGTCTTTCCTGATTCTTGTCATGATGTCTGTGATTCCTCCTTCTTTGCTGTAGTGCGGGGCAGCGAGACCGTAAAGACGGTGCCCTTCCCCTCTGTGCTGTTCACGGTAATCGTCCCGCCGCTCATCTCCAGGACACGCAGCACCAGGGCCAGGCCAAGGCCGTTTCCCTCTGTGGAATGGGACGTATCCCCCTGATAAAATTTGTCAAACATATGCTTCATCATCTCCGGCGTCATACCGCATCCGGTATCCCCCACCTCTGTGATAATGCGCTCTTCGTCAGAAAACTGACGCAGGCTCACCGTTCCCCCCGCTTTTGTAAACTTAAAGGCATTGGACAGCAGGTTGTTCCATACCAGCTCCATGAGTTCTTCATCTGCCTCGATCACGGCACGGTCTTCCATGTCCGCTTCAAAATTAATGTTTTTCTGCTCCCAGATGGCCTCGAAGCCGATGGCGCAGTCGCTGAGCTGGCGGCAGAGATCGTATGGCTCCGGTTTCGGCTGTATCTTCTGGCTTTCCAGCTTGTTCAGCTTCAGAATATTGTAGATCAGCGACGTGAGACGCTGTGTGCTCGACAGAATCCGGTCTGTATACTCCTGCTGTTTCGGCGTCAGCTCCGTGGTGCCAAGCAGCTGCGCATAGTTCTGGATGGCCGCCAAAGGCGTCTTCAGCTCATGAGAAACGTTGGCCGCAAAATCATTTTTCAGCGTCTCGATGGAACCCAGTTCCTCCACCATCTTGTTGAAGTCCACAAACAACGCGTCAATATAGTCCATATCATTGGAGGTATGACGCTTGGGAATGTAGACGGAAAAATCCCCCTCCGCCACCTGTCTGGCCGCGGCGCTCAGCTTCTTAATCGGGCGGTCAAAATTCAAATACTTCCGCAGGGCCAGCCCGCCGGATACGAAAGCAGCAAGAACAATACAATACAGAAAGTACCATTTTATATAGGGGCCTGATTCCTCCAGTATGAGATGGGCGCCACCGTAGAAGATCGTCGGCAGCATCATCAGAACCGCCAGCAGAAACACCAGCGCAACATAGGCGGGAAAAAAGAAATAACGGCGGGTGACCCGTGCATCCTCCGTACCCTTGTTTATCGTCATAACAGCACCGCCTTATACCCCAGCCCCCGGATCGTCCGGATCTCAAACTCATTGCAGGCGGAAAATTTGTCCCGCAGCTTCGTGATATAGACATCCACGGCCCGCAGACTTGTATCGCTGTCCACGCCCCAGAATTCATCCATCAGCTGGGAGCGGGAAAATGTGTGATTGGGGTATGACAGCAGTTTGAACATGATGTTAAACTCCCGCGTCGTCACCGGAATCTCCTGTTCGCCCTGCGTGATCTCCATACCATCGGCGTCCAGAACCAGACTTCCCACCGTCAGTCTGCGGCTGGCCTCGATATTGGCCCTGCGGAGCAGCGCCCGCACCCGCATCAGCAGTTCGCTTAAGTCCAGAGGTTTGACCATATAATCGTCGATCCCCAGATCGAACCCCCTCTGTTTAAAGGACAGATCGTCTCTGGCACTGACAAACAGGATGGGGATTCTCTTATTCAGCCTGCGAATCGTTTCGGCAAATGCAAAGCCGTCCGTTCCAGGCATCATGATATCAGAGATAATCAGATCATAGAAACTGCTGTACATCTCGTCATAGGCACTTTCCGCAGACAGCATTCCTTTCGCCTCATAACCGCAGTTATTTAAGTAGCTGCAGATACTCTGTGTCAGTTTCTCGTCATCATCTACCACCAGTATGTGAATCATAAAGATCGTCCCCCTTCTTATTGTAAACGTTCTTATTGTAAATGTTCTTGTTGTAAATGTTCTTGTTGTAAATGTTCTTGTTGTAAATGTTCTCTTTATAAGAGTCCTCTCTATGCAGGTCCTCAGCCTCAATCCGGCTGATGCGCCGGATCATATAAACACCAAGCAGGGCCGCACAGATTCCGGTGACCGTTCCCAGAAAACCGTTGACCGACGGATCCTGCGCGTCATCTGCAAACGCAAGAATCGCTGACTGGGTCAGTACCAGCGAAATCAGCGAAGTCCCCAGGCTGATAATCTTCAGCGCGTGAAGCAGAGGGGAATGGTACTTCCGGTATTTTATTACGCCCCATACATTGACGCCGATTTCCGTAAAGGTGATCGTTGCAATGGTGATAGCCGCGATTTTTCCATAATTGACTGTTTTCGGATGGCGGATTGTCCAGAGGGAATATGCAACATACAACAGGCTGGCGGCTACCATGACGGCTCCGGCAAGACGGTAATAGAAATACTGATTCTTCCGTTCCTTAGACCGCACAGTTCCTGCCAGGGCGCAGTACCTTGCTGCCGTCATACCCAGGGTATAACAGCCGTTCATACAGGCAAACACCGAAAGTGACAGCGCGCCGGAGATAATTTTTCCCAGCCCCAGCAGCATGCAAAAAGCGCCCGTCGCCCCCGTAATGTGCAGGGACCTGCTGTCGGACGCGTTATAATTTTCCCTGATTCTCTGGCTTCCGTCCCCGATCCACTGGTACAGGATGCGCATCTTTTTCCTCCTTTTTTCCGTCTTTTTTCTTACTGTAGCACAGTTTTGTTTCAGTTTTGTTTGAGTTTGAGAGATTTCCCATATAAATAGCTGCTGTCATTTCATTCATTTTCTTGCTTTCTTCATCATACTGTGTTACAGTTTTCTGTACAATCATCAATATACCGATTTATGTTGGAATAATAGAAAAGAGCCGACGCCATGAATACGAAAAATAATCAACGCTACCGGGAAACGGAGATCCGCATGGATGCCGCCATGCTGGAGCTGATGAAGCACACGGAATTTGAAAAAATAACAGTCAAAAAGATATGTGAAACCGCCGAAGTCAACCGGTCCACGTTTTATGCGCATTTTACGGATATTTACGATATGCTGGATCGAATGGAAGACTTTCTGCATCAGGAGCTTCTGGAAAGCTATCCGTCCCACAGCAATCCGGAAGATCTGCCGTTCTCGGACCCGCTGATTCTCCTTTTCCTGCAGCATATCCGGAAGCATCAGTATTTCTACCGGATTGCTCTGCAGACCAGGCGGGCATTTCCGCTCAAACAGGGGTTTGAACCTATGTGGAATCTAATTTTAAAACCGCGCTGCCAGGCGGCCGGGATTACATCGGAGGATGAAATGATGTATTACTTCGTTTATTTTCAGGCGGGCTTCACCATGGTGGTAAAACGCTGGGTGGACACCGGGTGCAAAGAGAGTGAATCCAGAATTGCGCAGACGCTTAAGAACTGTATTCCTGCTGTCTGGCAGACGTCAAAGGGGGATTTGGAATGAAGAGATTATTGATTTGGGGAGCCGGAGACCAGGGAACGGTAACAGCAGAATGCGCTCTGGCAATGAAACGATATGGTGAGATTGATTTTTTAACGATCCGTGAAAAGGAATCCCGGCAGATACCCGGCCACAAAATCTATGAGGAAACAGACGGGAATCTCTTAGAAATTCTCAGCGCTTATGATGAAGTGATCGTCGCAACCGGCAGCAATGACCTTCGCGAGGCAAAGCTTACGAAGCTGGCTTCTTTAGGGCTTCACCCGGCCTCCCTCCTCCACCCCACAGCGGTGATCAGTCCCTCCGCCGTAATCTCGGAAGGCTGTACCGTGCTGGCCGGAGCAGTCATTAATACAAACGCTTCTGTTGGCATCGGATGCATTGTAAATACGGGAGCTGTCATCGAACACGACTGTATGATCGGAGATTTTGTCAATATCTGTCCCAGGGCCGCCATGGCAGGGCACACAGAGATCGGCCGAAAAGCATATTTAGGGATCGGCTGTACGATCATTGACGATATCAAGGTAGGGGCCGAAACCATAGTGGGGGCCGGCGCCGTTGTCATCCGGGATATTCCGGATCATACGGTTGTCGCAGGCGTTCCGGCAAAGGCAATCAGACAGTCCTGACTTTTTGGGCTTACCGTATCTCGGTAAGCCTTTTGATTGCCTCTTCCCGGTCACTGGTAAAGAACACATCCTTTCCATGATTACTCTCGTAAATGAAATCCTTCAGGGGCTTGCTTGTATATCTGGAAAAATCACCGTAGACTGCGAACTTTATCCCATAATTTATAAACTTCTGCAAGATTTCGCCTGCCAGCCCTGTGCTGAGAATGAAAAATTCTTCTGCGACCGCCTTCTTATTCAGCGCAATCCTTTCACAATCAGTCTCATATTTCATACTCATCATGAAGTCCAGCGCCGACTGTGCGTCCTTGAGAATGCATTCCCCGCTGTAAATGACTGCGGCTTTTGCCTGATTCATCGTTATAATTTCTGTCTGCATACCTTATCACCACCTTTTCACGCATTTTTTCAATCGTCATTTCAATGCCTTCAGTCCTTCGCGGAACCGGACGGTCCATTGAAGTTCGGCCTCATAGGACTGGCAGAGATTATCATAAATCTGGTCCCATACATAGTGCTCCTGCTCAGACCGGTTTGGGAAATATTTCTGACGCCGCTTCTCCTCCTGCCGCATTGCAATCTGCTCTCTGACCTGTTCCTCATACCGGGCAAGCAACTGGTCAATCTTTTCTTTTTCCATCAGTCCGGCCCAGGAAATCTGAATCAGAAACGCTTTCTTAAACTCCGGACTTTCCGGCTCTGTCTCCAGAATCCATGCTTCCAGGGCCGCCCTCCCACTGTCCGTGATCGAATAAACCTTCTTGTTGGGCGCGCTTTCCTGGTACTGCAGCTCGTTTGTAACATAGCCCATATCAAGAAGCTGTACCAATGCTTTATAGATCTGATTGTTATTCCCCGACCAGTACATGACCGGCGAATCCTGCATCATACGCTTCATGTCGTAGCCAGTCATTGGCTTCCAGTTCAGCATTCCTAAAATTGTGAAATCGATTGTTACCATGATAATCCTCCTTTTTGATGATGAAACGGTTTTTCGGTATATTAGCCGCTTATTGTTGGGGTTGGGGACGGGTATTGCTGGGTTCAGGTATTATTGCCTTTAAGTATGATTGATTAGGTTCACACATCAATGCTCCCGCATGTCATCTCTTTTATATGTTATCTTTTACATATGTTATTTATAACATATCACTGCTTACTATGTCAACCCCTTTTATTTTTATCTCCCCCTCCCCCACACACGCGTCAAGAAAAAAAGAGCCAAACGCCCTCCGTCCCAACGACAGAAAACCGTCCAGCTGCTTTACTTTCTCTGCAATAGCCTCTAACCCTACCGCCTCTTTATTTCCTCAAAAGTCTCCTTATCATACCGATTTATCTCTCTGTGATTCAGACATGCTCTACGCCTCCACAATATTCTGCAGCCATATCCCCTTTTTCACCAGCACATAACCGATCACACACTTAATAATCTCGATCATCTGGCAGGCGAAATAGAGGGGAACGATCGGCACCGCCGTGTAGCGGCTCAGCACGTAGGCGCACGGAATGCTGACCACCCACATGAACACGCTGTCAAAGACAAAGGTCACAATCGTCTTCCCGCCGGAACGCAGGGTAAAATACGACGCGTGCAGAAATGCCCCCATCGGCATATACAGCGCAATCACCCGGATAAATGCTGTCGCCAGCGCCTTCACCTCATCCGTCGTATTGTAAATCATAGGGAACAGAGGGGCCAGAAGCGCCAGCACAGCACCGATTCCAAGGCAGAGGCACACGGAAAATGCAATCAGCTTCGTATCCGTATCCCGTGCCTCGTCCATCTTTCCTGCCCCCAGCAGCTGACCGATGATGATGGCCACCGAGTTGCCTAAGGCGAGATACACCACATTGAATACATTACCGATGGTGGAGGAAATATTGATTCCCGCCACTGCCGCCAGTCCGCGCACAGAATAACACTGCATTAACGTCGCCATGCCGCCGGCCCACAGGACCTCGTTGACCATCAGGGGCATCCCCTTGATAACGATCTGCCTCACCAGACTTCCGGGAATGTACAGGCTGCGATACGCCCCTGTGATAAATGGATTCTTCTTTTTATGGCAGTGCGTCCACCGAATGACAATCCCTGCCTCGATAAATCTGGATATCACGGTAGCTACCGCCGCGCCTACTACGCCCAGCACCGGCGCGCCAAACTTTCCGAAAATAAGGATATAGTTTAATACGAGATTCACAAGAACGGCCACGATTCCCGCTTTCATTGGGATAACCGTCTCTCCGCACTCCCTTAAGGTGCTGGTGTAAACCTGCTCGATGCCAAATGGAATCATCCCCAGAATCATGACCAGCATGTACTTGCGCCCCTGATCCAGCGCCAAAGCCAGTCCCGCCGCATCCTCTTCACCGTGAAGATACATGGATATAAAACTTTCTCCCCATACCAGAAACAGAAGGCCCGCCACGACGATAATCAGAACGCTGAAGATAAGCTTAAAACGGAACGTATGGCGCACGCCCTCATGATTTCCACTGCCATAAAACTGCGCGCTGAAAATACCTGCGCCGGAAATCGCCCCGAAAATGCTGATATTAAACACAAACATCAGCTGATTCACGATGGCCACGCCGGACATCTGCTCCGTTCCCACCATTCCGACCATAATATTATCCAGAAGCCCCACAAAATTCGTGATGCCGTTCTGAACCATGATCGGCACCGCGATCGCGAGTATCATCCGATAAAAAGCCCTGTTTCCAATATATTTTTTCATCCGTATATGCTGCGGAATCCGCGTCCGCAGTCCCCCCTTATAACAATCTCTTAATTGTCTCCAAAGTATATCATACTTTTTCCTCTCTTACAATGCGGGAGCTGTCGAAATCCCCGGTCTTTTCCTCCCACTCCCGGAGCCGCGCCTCCAGCTCCAGACGTTTTTCCCGGAATTCCCCGTTGTGTGCCAGGTTCACCTCTTCCAGCGGATCTTCCGTTAAGTGGTACAGAAGCCACGGCATTCCGTAAAATCTCACATACTTCCAGCCATCCCTGGTCACGATTCCACGCCATGGCTGATCCACGCTGTCCGGTCCCCCGTTGGGCGCCACCGACTGGAGATATACGGAATCCGGGATTTCGCCGTGCGTTTCACCCCGGTTTAACCGGCAGAAGGAGTAGTCAAAGCCCTCCATCCAGTCTGGCTTCTCAATACCGCACAATCCCAGGGTGGTCGGAGCGATATCCACATGGTTTATCATCACCCGCTTCACCGCCTTGCAGCCCCTTGCACCGTAATCCATCGGAATCTCTCCGCCAATCAAAAACGGAATTCTCACCGCTTCCTCGTAAGGCGTCATCTTTCGGAACTGTCCGTGAGAGCCCATCATGTCTCCGTGATCGCTGAAGTACATGACATGCGTCTGTTCCAGCAGCTTCCTGCCACGAAGCTTACGGATCACCCGTCCCAGATTCCAGTCCACATTTTCAATCATTCCATAGTACCCGGCCAGATCTTCGGCCGCCCGGTCCCTGACCGTTTGCAGCGACGGCACATTCTGCCTGAATTCAACGCTTCCTCTGCTCCTGCCTCCCATAAATTCAGGCGGCGCAATAAACGGATCGTGAGGCGGCTGAACCGAGAGCACTGCAAAAAACGGCCGTTCCCTGTCTTCGTCCAGATATTGGAGCAAAAGGGCCGTAAGGGCGTCGGTCTCATAGCCCTCCAGCTTCTTCATCACCTCGCCCTCCCCCATGTCTCCGTGTACATAGGAATCCCATGGACTGTTGTTATTCTCATATCCCAGCCACTTTTCAAAACCGCCTCTCCGCTCTCTCGGGATGAAATGAAACGCCGCCCTGCCCTCGCTCTCGTGGAATCCATCCAGATGCCATTTCCCCAGATAAAGAGTCTCGTAACCATGTTCCCGGAATACACTGGCAATCGTCGGCAGCTTCGGATCCAGCGGATATTCATGGCCCGGCACACAGTGGTGCGGATAGCGGCTTGTCAGCATGGAACCCCGAAACGGACTGCACAGCGGCATGCCGGAGTACGCCATTTCAAAGTCACAGCCGGTGCGGGCCAGCCAGTCCATGTTGGGCGTTGACACATTGGGATCACCGTGAATTCCCATCGCCTGCCCCCTGTGCTGGTCGCTGATGAACCAGATAACATTTTTCCGTCTCTCCTTCGGCCCCTCTTCGGCCCCGTGATTCATTCCGAATCTTGTTTCCTCTCCAACTGATAATCCCATCTTTCCCCTCCATAAATAGTTTCAAACAGTTTAAACGATCTCCCGCATACTCTCTGCACGAGCCGCCGCGGCAAACAGAAAAGCGCACAGATTTCGTTTCCAGCCATTGCTGAAATCTGTACGCCTTCACCACAAAATACCAGTCTCCTCTGTCTCCTTACAAGAAGAAAAACTCTTCTTCCTTCAATTTCAGCATTAACGCAGAAAATAAGCTGTTGGCCCAGGCAAACCAGGAGCGGGTAAACCGGGTGGGATCATCTTTATGGAAGCTCTCATGCATAAAGTAAAGCCCTGCATGCGTTCCGGCCAGCTGCTCTAAGCAGGCCAGTATCTCCTCCCGGTCAGCCGAGGTCAGTGCGCGCATAACAATTGCAATATGCCATATGTAATCCTCCGGCGTATGGGGGCTTCCCACACCGTCCGCACAGGCGCCGCGGTAGTAAAACGGGTTATCCCCGGACAGTATGAATTTTCTCGTATTGACATAGAATTCATCCTCACAGCCGCAGTAATGTAAGTACGGCATGGCTAAAAGGCTGGGAGAGTTAGCGTCATCCATCAGATTATAGCGGCCCAGTCCGTCTGTCTCGTAGGCGTACATCTTCCCGCAGCGCGGATGCTCCACCATTCCAAACGCTTCAATTCCCTCCTGGATCTGCTTCCTCGTCTTCGCATATTCCTCTGCCAGGGAAATGTTCTTTAATACCTCCCGGAGAATCTCCTCCCCAAATCCCAGCGCAACCACCGCCATCATATTGGAAGGAATCAGATAGCCATACGTGCAGCAGTCATCGGAAGGGCGAAAGCCAGACCAGGACATCCCCGTACGCCCCACCGGATTCCCCAGTCCTCCGCACGGAAGAGTGTCGGTCTCCGGGCAGTCAGACCGCTCAAAGGTATAGGCCGAGTTATCATGGTTCTGCTCCGTTTTGACCACTGACAAGAGTACGGCCAGCATCCGCTCATATTCTTCTGTAAAGATATCGGCGCTGCCAGTTTCCTTCCAGTAGGCATGCGCCAGATAAAGGGGCGCACAGAGGGAATCCAGCTCGTATTTCCGCTCCCATACCCAGTCGTTTAACTGCGTTTTATCCTGGTGGCCTCTGCCGTCCGGAGCCTCGTTAAACGCGTTGGCATACGGGTCCGTCAAAATCTGACTCGCCTGTTTTCCTATAATGCCGCGCAGAATTGCCCGCAGCCTCTCATCCTTTGCTGCAAACGGCACGTAGTGCATAACCTGAAAAGAGGAGTCACGGAGCCACATGGCCTCGATATCTCCGGTGATTACGAAATACTCCTCTTCCCCCAGCTTCTTTACTGTCGTATCAATGGTATTTAAAAAACATGGTTTCACAAGCGGCGCCAGCGGCGGGTACGCTTTCTTATAGTAATTTTCCAGCTCGTCAGCTGTCTCTGTCAGTATTTCCGGTCTCTCTATCATTTTTCCTCCATCCAGCCTGTGAGTGCTTTTGGAAATTTTCTTGCACTCATCTTAGTGGCTGCTAAACTGTCTCGGTCAAATTCCTGGTACAGCATTGCGCAACGCTGTACTAATTGCCCGCGGGAATAATCTTATACGGAATCAGTACCGGCTCGATATTCCGGCTGCCATTTAACTGATCTCTCACAAGGGATACGCTCGTCTGTCCCATGGCGATCTCGTCCTGGCTGATATGGGTAAAGTCCTCTTCTCCGGTTATATTGTCATAACCGTCGAAGCATACAATCGTATACTTCTCCTCAACGCCCAGCTGCACGAGAGAACTCCGGATGATTCTGGCAATATCGTATTCCACCGCGAAAAATGCCGTGATATCCGGATGGCTTCCGATAAACGCCTTCACCTTATCATAATCCTCGCGGAGCGATTCCTCCGTGCGGTGGGACGGCAGCGTGGCCTTCAAATCCGTCAGCCACATGGACTCATTCGTGGTCAGGCCGTGTTCTAAATGGCTGTCCAGAAAGCCCAGATGACGGTCTGCGATCGTAGGGGTGTCCACTCCGCAGTGGGACGCAAAGCAGATATTCCGGTGGCCCCGGTCCAGGAGCCAGTCCGTCAGTTCCCTGGCCGCTTTCTGGTTGTCCGTCCCCACATACGATACCGGAACGCCTTTCAGCCTCCGGTCTAAAAGTACGATGGGGTACTCCTCCACCGCCAGTTTCAGCACAGTCGAGTTAAAATTCTCTCCGTGCACGCACATGATGATGATCCCCTGTGCGCCCAGGGAAAGCATCCGGTCCACTGCCCGGCTCTCTTCTGTCCTGCTGCCATTGGTACAGTGAAGCACCATGTAATATCCCAGTTCCCTGCAGGTCTTCTCAATTCCCAGAATCAGCTTATAGCCGTAGCTGCCTCCAAAGCCGTCCATAATCACACCGATCACCGGAGAATCCGTCTTTGTCTCCTGCGGAAGAGACTCTGCCGCCTGCTCCCAGGAGTCGTTGACAAACGATCCCTTCCCCGGCATCCGGATGATAATGTTCCGCTCCGCCAGCATATCCATCGCCTTTTTTCCTGTTATCCTGCTCACATTATAGATTCCACACAGTTCTTTCTCAGAAGGGAGCCGCACACCGGTCTCATACTTCCCTGACCGTATGTCATTTAATATCTCCAGATAAATTCTTTCATATAATGGCTTTCCCTTCATGACTTCCTCCATTCTTCACTCAACCTGTGCGCAGACGGGCCAATGAGAAGAAAGCTCCCCTTCCTTCTCTTTCAGCCCCGCCGTTTTCTATCGTTTCATCCAGACTGCATGGTATTATATAAATGATATATCATTTATATAATACCATGTGTCCTTACAGGAGTCAAACGGCTCCCGTTCCCTGGTCAGCACCTTGCCGCCATCTCCATCACCATGATTCCGCTCAGATGCTGAGCCAGATCCACAGTGCCTGTCTCCGGCTCATCCCAGCTGCCGCCGATCAGCCCCTCCCGGTTCATTCCCCGGTTTGCCACGGTCTCCGCGTGGAAGTGAATCATCTCCCGGATCTCGGGCTCATTTTTCTTCTCCGCATAGAGCTCGCAGCAGTAACGGAAGAAAATCCCCCGGAACAGACCGCAGTCATCCGGTCCCTCATACGGGATTAAACCGCCGTGGCTGTCGGCCAGCCTCCGTTTTGCCTCCCGAAAGGTGGCAAGCGCCATCTCGTAATATTCCTCATCCTTTGTGATATGGTAGTACTCTAAAGCTGCCTGCATAAATACTCCCTGACAGTACGTAAACTCCCACTCATAGTCTACTTTTCCGTCGCCCAGCCGGTTGATCCCGTCCCAGACAAATCCATTGTCAGGATCCACCAGATGGCGTAAGTTCCACTGAAAGATCCGTTCGCCCCACTCCAAATCCTCGGGCCTTCCAAATCTCTGGTATAAACGGAATGCCAGGATCGCCGCCGGTGCGTTGGCCGGCGTATTTTTGTAATCCAACTGCTTCTTCTGCCAGGCCAGTCCGCCGCCCATATGGTCATTCCAGGCCGTCTTCACATCTTCCCAGATCGTAAATACCTCTTTTCTGCATGCGTCGTTTTCCGTCACATCCCAGAGACGCAGAAGCGCCAGGGCGATCCACTCCATATCGTCATACCAGTTGTGGAGAAAGGTCTGGTGATTGGCGTTCCAGGTGCCGGTCAGTTCCTTCCTGATCCGTTCCATGTAGACGCCATTCCCGGTACGCAGGTATCCGTCCAGCAGGGCGTCCACCGTATGGGCATGCCACCAGTATACAAAGGCTTCCTCCTCTTTTCTCGGAAAATGGTGCTCATAATACTGCTTCTCGTCATCCCAGTAACAGCGCTCCAGCGCCTCCTGGGCAAGGTTTAATGCATCGTTCAAGTCTGCCATCGTTCTGTCTCCTCTTTATTCCGCGGGAAGCGTTATTTGGAAGCTGCTTCCGCCAATATCTTATCGCCCTGTTTCTGAGCCGTGGCCAGAGCCTCCTCTGCGGAGAGCGTTCCGCCCACAAACAGATCCAGCTGCGGCCGAAGTGCCAGGCCTTCCACATCGGAGTAACCCGGAACCGGCATTCTCGTCGTGGCATACAGCATGGTCTTAGAAAATACAGATAAAATCTCGTCGTTCATAAAGTAATCGTCTGCCGCCGCGTTTTTATTGGCTGGAAGATTGGCACTGAGCTTCGCAAATTCCACGCCGTTTTCCGGTTGTGTCGTCCACCATTTGATGAAATCCCACGCAGCGTCCGCGTTCTTTGCCTTACTCGGAATTACCAGGCCGAATCCACCCATGATCGCGGACCGCACTCCTCCGGGGCCCTCGGGCTGTTCCAGTACACCGTAGGAGATTCCCGACTCATCTAAGGATTTGAGCGCCCATGGCCCGTTGAAGCAGATGGCTACCTTGCCTGCCTTAAAGCCGTTTCCTCCGAAGCCATCCTCGAAGCCCAGATCATAGACCTTCTCCTGATTCAGCAGTTCATCCCAGTAATTCAGCACAGCCAGTCCCGCATCGGAATTAAATGCGGTAACCGGTGGTGTCACCGTATCATCCACCATCTTTCCGCCCGCCTGGAGAATCCAGTTATTGAAGAGCCCCGGATCCGACAGGGAAAAACCGGACTGTTCCAGCTTTCCGCCTGCATCTCTCTTTGTAAGTGCCGCAGCGGCGGTCTTTAAGGCATCCCACGTACTGATTTCCTCCGGATTCACTCCGGCTTCCTTTAAAAGGTCTTTATTATAGAAGAGAATTCTCGTATCCACCGTCAGGGGAATGCCATACTGTTTGCCGTCGTTTCCCTTCATCTCTTCGACTGTGGGCTGGTAAAACTGGTCCATATCCACCTTGTCGCCTGCTATGTAGTCATCCAGCGGCATAAAAGCTCCCTTTGCAGCGTATGTAGCCGTGGTAAAGCGGTCCCACATGACGATGTCCGGCACGTCCCCTCCGGCGATGGCAGTGACTAACTTCTCTTCCATGCTGTCCTGTACTGCGTATGTCACATGGTACTTCTCCTGGGAATTGTTGTAATTCTCGGTCATCTGGTTGATGTATTCCACCGCGTCGCCGCTCATGGACCCCCACATGGTCACTTCCTGCTTTCCTGCCGCCTCAGAACCCTTTTCGCCATTTCCGCCATTGCCCGTGCTGCATCCGGCCAGCAGACCTGTCGCTACTGTGGCCGTCAGAACGGCCGCCATTAACTTTTTCATATTTGTTTTCTCCTTTTTATGGTTTAAATATAGTTTATTTTCCTCCGCTGAAGGCAATCCCTTCCACGTAGTATTTCTGTGCAAATAAGAACAGCAGGACCATGGGCAGGGTGGCGATCACCGTGCCTGCCATCAGCGGACCGTACTGGGTGTCATACTGGTACTGAAACGTGGCAAGCCCCACCTGAACCGTCTTCATCTTATCGGAGTTCAGCACAATGAGAGGCCACATAAAGCTGTTCCAGCCCGACTGGAATGTCATGATCGCCAGCGTAATGGCCGCAGGCTTGATCAGCGGAAAGTAAATCTTCGTAAATATCTTAAACTCCCCGCAGCCATCGACTCTGGCAGCCTCAGCCAGCTCGTCCGGCAGCGTCTCGAAGAACTGCTTCATAAAAAACACTGCAAAGGCCCCTACCGCGCCCGGAATGATGATGGCAAAGTAACTGTTTATAAAGCCGTTTCCGCCCTGTCCGAATAAGTTGTTGCCGCCTACCAGAGGGAAGAATTTTAAGACAAGAAACTGGGGAATCATGGTGGCTACCGCCGGGATCATCATCGACGATAACAGGATCAGAAACGACACCTTTCTTCCCTGAAATTTAAGCTTTGCAAATCCGTATCCCGCCAGCGCGCCGAAGAATAAGTTCGTCGCCACGCCGCTGGCCGCCAGGATAAAGGAATTCATAAAATACCTGGCAAACGGCATGGTTCTGAACACCTTCGTGTAATTGGCCAGTGTAAACTTCGAGGACAGCAGGGACAGGGAGTTGGAGTAAATCTCCGCCTCCGGCTTAAATGATGTGGATACCATCCACAGGAACGGATACACGGTGGCAAGAGATATCAGGACCGCTCCCGTATACCATAAAATACTCTTTGTACGTCTTCTTACTTCACGGCTGTTCATCTTCTTCCTCCTCTCTTAAATATCCGCATTGTTCAGCCTGGTATTGATTATGGAAAATACCAGGATAATCAGAAACAGGACCATGGAAATGCTGGAGGCATAACCCATGTTCAGATTATTAAAACCATTGTTATAAATGTAATAGACCAGTGTGATCGTGGCGTTTCCGGGGCCTCCTCTCGTCAGGATAAACGCCTGGTCAAACACCTGAAAACTGGAGATGATCAGCATCGTCGTCACGAGAAATGTGGTCTTGGAGATGGATGGCCATGTGATGTGCGTAAAAATCTGCCACCGGTTGGCGCCTTCTACCCTGGCGGCCTCGTACAGAGACTGGGATACCCCCTTTAAACCGGATAAGAAGATCATCATATTTGTCCCGAATCCCGCCCAGAGACTCATCATAACCACGGCCAGCATGGCCCATCGGCTGTCGTAGAGCCAGGCAGGCCCCGATATGCCAAACAGCTCCAGAACTCCGTTCAACAGGCCCAGCTGAGGATTCAGAATCCAGAACCACAGCGTGGCGGTCGCCACAGTGGAGGAAAGCACCGGAAGATAAAAGAGCGTCCGGAAGACACTTACGAATTTCCGGTTTACATTTAAGTACAGGGCCGCTCCCAGAGAGAGGAGCAGGCCGCCCGGCACATACAGCAGCGTATATACGCACGTGTTCTTGAGGGCAATCCAGAAGAATTCATCATTTACCATCTTCCTGTAATTGTACAGCCCCACAAACCGGGGCGCGTTCACAATATCATAGTCGGTAAAGCTGATCACTACCGCCATAATAATCGGAATAAAGGTGAATAAGAAAAACAGAAGAACCGGCGGTGCGGTAAAGACTCTTCCCATAACATTCTGATTCCCAAATCCGTGTCTGTTCCTTCTTCTTTCATCATTTTTTATGTAATTCAAAATACCTCCTCCTTCTCTCATGGTAATATGTTCCAAATAAACAGTATATTTCTGTACAGCAGATGTTTCATTTAAATACAATATAGCATTGTCATATATCAAAGTCAACATTTATTATATCGTTTATGTTTTTTATATCATTTATATCATTTCAAATAAGTTTATAAGTGCAGGCCTCGCACTTTATCCAATATTAAAACAAAAAAATCAGGTAAAAAAGCTGCCGCAGTCTGGCCTGCAGTGCATTCTTTACCTGATTTTTCAGACAATTATCCTTTATTCTGATTTTCCTTCCAGCCTCATAATCTTCTCAACCCGCACCAGATGCTTGCCCCCAAGGAACTCCGCTCCCAGATACGCGTTTACCAGCTCCCACGCCAGCTCGATTCCCACTGTTCTGGCTCCCAGCGTGATGATGTTGGCATTGTTATGCTCCTTCGCCATCCTGGCCGAAAATGTATCGGTCACAAGCGCGGCACGGATCCCATTCACCTTGTTGGCCGCAATGCTCATACCGATCCCTGTTCCGCACACCAGAACCGCGCAGTCGTAATCTCCGGCGGCAACTCCCTCTGCCACTTCTGCGGCCACGTCAGGATAGTCTGCCTCACTGACACTGTAAATTCCTTTATCTGTAACTGCATGTCCGCCGTCGGTCAGTCTTTTTTTCAGTTCTTCCTTCATCTCATAACCGCCGTGGTCGCATCCGATTCCTATTCTCATTCCTTTATCCAGCCTTTCTCCATTTACGATTCTATTTCTCATTTCTTATCTTTCTTCTTTTATCTCTCTTTCTTCGTTCTCATATTTTTCTTTTCTCGGCGGGGCAATCGTATCTCCCTGCTGAATGGAACAGGAACATACCATGGTCTCCAGCAGCTCCTGCTTCCGGCTCCCGTCGTCCTCGATCAGCTCGATCAGCCTGACGGTCCCCTTGTAACCATACTCATACCGATGAGTATCCACAGTTGTAATCTGCGGCGCAAAATATTTCAGGCACTCCACGCCATCCACGCCGAATATGGACAAGTCCTCCGGAACCTTAAGTCCCAGTTCCCTGGCGGCCGCATTACAGCCAATTGCCAGTGTATCATTAACGCACATCACCGCGGTAATCTGCGGCTGTTCCTTTAAAAGCTTCTTTGTGTTGCGGATACCATCTTCTATGAAGAATCCGCCGTTCACGATATACTCCGGATGGTATAAACCGTACTGCTCCAGCGTCTTCCGGTAGAAATCTTCCCTTCGCTCCGCCACCCAGTATTCCGGATAGCCGGAGATACAGCCAATATGCTTATGTCCCAGCGCCGCCAGCTTGCTCAGCAGGCCGTCCACCTGTTCTCCCTCCGAGGTATAGATTAGCGGGAATTCGCCCCATTCCATAAACCGGTTGCAGGATATCATCTTGATGCCTGAGTCCGCAATCATTAAAAGTCTCTTTTTCGCTTCCTCTGAAATCTGTGTGCTGCCGGTGATAAAAAAGCCGTCCACCTTCTGGCTGGCCGCCTTATCAATCTGCTCCACAAAGTCCTGGTCCTGCCCGGACAGATCATAGATGATGACGCTGTAATTCCGATCTTTGGCTGCTGCTTCCACACCCTTTATAATCTCCGGGAAAAACGGGTTTGCGATATCTCCAACAAAAAGGGCGATGGTATAGCTGCGCTTTGTCTTCAGCGATTTGGCCGCAATACTCGGTATATAGTCCACCTCCCTGGCGGCCGCCATCACCTTCTCTTTCGTCTTTTTGGTAATGCAGTCCTTTCCGTTTAAGACCATGGACACGGTCGCTGTAGACACGCCCGCTACTCTTGCAATATCTTTAATTGTCGCCACACCATTTCCCCCCTTCGTCTGTCTGCTGCTCATGATGAATTCCGTTACTTATAAATCAGTCTGCTTCTCTCCGGCTGCCCTAAGCGCCAGTTCCTGGTACTCCCTGCAGTCCTGCTCGAGCCCATTTCTTCCTTCAAACACACCAAACGCACCCGACACCAGGATATCCGCCCCCTGCTTTAACAGGGTAACGGTATTCTCCCGGTCCACGCCGCCGTCGGCTTCGATCAGATAGGAAAGCCCCATTTGCTCCCGCATACCCTTAAGCGTTCTCACCTTTTCCACGGTTCCCTCCAGGAACTTCTGACCGGAAAATCCGGGCTCCACGCCCATCACCAGTACAAAATCCAGGTAAGGAAGCGTCCCTGCAAGCAGCTCGGGAGACTGGGCCGGATTCAGCACCACGCCGCCCTTCATGCCGTTTTCCCGTATCTGATTCAGCATTCGGATCGGAAAATGGGTTGCATCAAAATGAAAGCTTACATAATCCGCTCCGGCCGCCGCGAGCGGCTGGATATAGGCCTCCGGATTCGTCACCATTAAGTGGACATCCAGTAGAAACGAATAGTTTTTCCGGATTCGCCCAACCATCCCGGTATCGAAGCAGAGATTCGGCACGTAATGGCCATCCATGATGTCGATATGCAGAATCTTAATTCCTGTTTTTTCAAGTATATCTAAATCTTCCTTAAAATTCAAGGGATTCCCGCAGGCCAGTGTAGGATTAACGATCAGATCCCCTTGTCTCATAATATTTCCCTCCTTCTTATAAGCACGTAAGCGGGCACTGCCTGCCCGCTTACGTACCTGTTCATCTGTGCATCTTCTTGTTTTCGAACAGCACGAAAACAAGAAGCCCGGGCGTTCCGCCCTATGTCAGTTTGCACAGAAAAGCGCTTATACAAGCAAGCTTGTAACACACTTTTCCATGCAAACTCCAGTTTCAGCCGTGCATCTTCTTGTTTTCGAACAGCACGAAAACAAGAAGCCCGGGCGTTCCGCCCTATGTCAGTTTGCACAGAAAAGCGCTTATACAAGCAAGCTTGTAACACACTTTTCCATGCAAACTGCCGCACGGCTGATTCTTTACCTTAAATTCACGAACCGTGAATACGGTTTGCCGTTGGCGGCCGGTCCCTCCGCCTTTCCGATGAAGCCGGCCAGAACGATCAGGCTCGCCACATACGGAATCATTTCAATAAACTCGTGAGGCACCGGGAAATTCGGTATCATCTGTACATAAATCTGGATTGCCTCAAATAAACCGAAGAACATGGCTGAGAAAAATGCTCCCACCGGGTTCCATTTACCCATGATTACTGCACCCAGAGCCAGATAACCACGACCGGATACCATCCCGTCCTGATAGAGATTCATCTGCCCGAGAGACAGGTATGCACCTCCCAGTCCGCCTAAGAAGCCTGACGCCAGTACGGAGAAATACCGGATCTTTGCAACGCTGATTCCGGCTGTCTCCGCCGCCTTCGGCTGCTCGCCCACCATGGTGATGCGCAGTCCAAGCGGCGTGTGCTTCAAAATATACCAGACTACAAACAGCATGATAAATGCAATGTAAACGAAAGGTGAAAGCTTGGCTAAAAACTCTCCCACAACCGGTATGTGGGCCAGGATCGGCGTGGTCGGCAGGGCGTTTACCTGGGCCGAGTTGCCTGCGCTCTTAAAGATGGCATTTAAGCCCACCGCAGAAAAACCGTTGGCCAGCATTACGAGGGCCATGGCGCTGATATTCTGGGCGCCGCCGGCTGTTACCGCAATAAACGAGTGAATCGCTGAAATGGCAATTCCCATAATAATCGCACACAGAACGCCGATCCAGGGATTTCCGGTAAAATAACTGCCCACAACCGCGGCAAAGGCGCCGGCGGTTAAAATTCCTTCCAGACCAATGTTGGTAACGCCGGAACGCTCTGACATCGTACCGCCGAGAGCGGTAAGGGCGAGAGGCGTCCCCATCCGAAGGGTTGACAACAGTAGAATCGAAATCATTCCTGTCATGCCAGTTTCCTCCTTTCGAGACGTACATGGTTGATATAGTAACGGATCATATAATCACAGCCCAGGAAGATAATAACAAGGCCCTGAATAATATCCACGATATCCTGGGAAATTCCCAGCTGAATCTGCATGGCCAGCGCACCGTTTCTCATGGCTCCCAGCAGGAAGGCCGAGAAGAAAATCGCGATGGGGTTGCCGTTCGCCATCATGGCAACGGGAATTCCATTAAAGCCGTATCCCGGAGAGAAGCCCTCCATCACACGGTATAAGCTTCCGGACACCTCGATTCCGCCGGCCAGTCCGGCCAGCGCGCCGCTTAAAACCAGCGCCATGAACATGTTTTTCTTAATATTGATTCCGCCCACGCGGCTGGCATTTGGATTGGAGCCGACTGCTCTCATCTCATATCCGGTAGTGGTCTTATTAAGCAAAAACCAGCATGCGGCAATCATCACCAGAGCAATGACAAACCCCAGGTTTAAGGACAGCGGCCGCGGCAGAATCTGCGGCAGCTTTGCCGTCCCGGCAATCGCCGATGTCGCGTTAAAGGTAGCCCCCGGTTCCTTAAACGGTCCGCAGACGAAATACTGGACCAGGGAGGTTGCAATGTAGTTTAACATAATCGTAGCAATAACCACGTGAACATTCCTCGAATACTTTAAAAATGCCGCGATAAACGCCCAGAACATACCTGCAATCACAGCGGCCGCCAGACAGAGCAGAATGTGAAGCGGCGCAGGAAGATGAAAAGTGAAGCCTACGTAGCCTGCGGCAAACGCGCCCACCAGGAGCTGCCCCTCGGCGCCGATGTTGAACACGCGGCTCTTTTGAGCCACCGCCACGGCGAGACCGGTTAAGATCAACGGCACTGTCTTGGTTAAGGAAACCGTCAGTGCCACCGGTGTTCCCACAGCGCCCTTGATCAGCACAGAATACGCTTTAAATGGGTTCTCGCCCATGGCTGCTATGATAATTCCTCCTACCAGGAAAGCAAATACGATCGAAATAATGGAAATGGCGACCTGCATCAGCACACCGTTTAAGCCATCTTTCTTTTTTTCGTTCTTCTTCTCCTTCGTCATGCTTCCTCCTCCTTTCCGGTCACATGCCCCAGCATCATGAGCCCCAGTTCTTCTCTCGTCGTCTTATGGGCATCTACGATTCCCACAATTTTTCCTTTATGAATAACCGCGATCCGGTCGCTTAAGGACAGAATCTCATCCAGCTCCAGTGATAAAAGCAGCACGGCCTTTCCCTGGTTTCTCTGCTCCACCAGCGCCTTGTGTATGTATTCTATCGCTCCTACGTCCAGGCCTCTGGTGGGCTGAACCGCCAGGATTGCCTTCGGTCCGCGGAAAATGGCTCTTGCAATTACGATTTTCTGCTGGTTTCCGCCGGACAGCGTGGACGCTGCCGAATCTACACCGGAGCACCGGATATCGAACTGTTCCCTTAAACTCTCCGCCGTCTCCCCGATCTCCTTTTTCTTCATGATCAGCCCGTGTTTCGCAAACAGCGGTTTTCTGTGCTGTCCGAGAATCACATTTTCCGCAATGGAGAAATCCAGTACCAGACCATCTTTGTGGCGGTCCTCCGGGATATATCCGATTCCCATGTCCTGAACCATTCCCGTAGGACGGTTTTTAATGGATTCTCCATCGAGGCGGATATCGCCTTCATCCATATTCCGCAGACCGCAGATCATCTCCACCAGTTCCTCCTGGCCGTTGCCGTCCACTCCGGCGATTCCCAGAATCTCCCCGGCTTTCACGGAAAGGCTTAAACCATCCACCTTCTTAATGTTTTTGCTGTTCTTATAAGACACGTGGTCAATCTTTAAGATCTCCTTCGGTGTCTTCATCTCCTCACGGGCGCCGCCTCCCAGGGAGATATCGCGTCCCACCATCATCCTGGTCAGCTCTTCCGGCGTGGTCTCGCTGGTCTTCACCGTTCCGATCACCTTGCCGAGCCGGATTACCGTTACCTGATCCGATATTTTCATGACCTCATTTAATTTATGACTGATGAAAAGAATCGTCTTTCCCTGCTGTTTGAGTTTTAGCAGGATATCACAGAACTCGTCGATCTCCTGCGGCGTCAGCACGGCCGTCGGCTCGTCAAAAATAAGTATTTCCGCACGGCGGTACAGTACCTTCAAAATCTCCACTCTCTGCTGCATGGTCACGGACAGGTCGCCAACCTTCACCGCCGGATCAATCTTCAGTCCGTACTGATCGGACAGCTCGGCAATCTGCTTCTCCGCCGTCTTCCGGTCCAGCTTAAGCGGCGATCCGGTCTCCTGGCCCGCGATGATATTTTCCGCCACCGTGAGCTTTGGAACCAGCATGAAATGCTGATGCACCATGCCAATGCCTTTGGCGATGGAATCTCTTGAGCTGGTGAATTTAACCTGCTCCCCATTAATCCATAATTCTCCTGAAGTCGGCGTATAGAGACCGTAAATCATATTCATCAGTGTCGTCTTACCCGCCCCATTCTCTCCTGCCAGCGCGTGGATCTCCCCCTTCTCTACCTGAAAAGAAATCTTGTCGTTGGCCGTGAACTGATTAAACCGTTTCGTCAGTTCCTTTAGTTCAATTGCATATTCCATATCGGTACCCCTCTCTTCGCTATGAGCATTTAGCGCCTGTCTTTCAGGCACTTACGTGCGATGCATACCATTTCCGCTCGATACGGGTTCTATTTTACATATGCGTTATATTCATCCTGAGTAGCCGGAACTTTAATCGTTCCATCCACAATCTGTTTTTTGATCTCTTCTACTTTATCCTTGATATCCTGAGGTACTGCGTCCTTCATGGCCTCCTCTGTGGAGTACATTAAATCCACGCCGCCATCCTTTAAGCCGTATTCGCTCTGTTCGCCCTTCAGTGTTCCATTTACCATCTTTTCCACCATGGAATAAGCGACATTGTCCACACGCTTTACCTGGGAAGCCACGATCTTGTCAGGCATCTGGTTAAACTGTCCGTTGGCCGCTCCAAAGCTCCACTTGTCGGCACCGGCTTCCTTGGAGGCCTGGAAAACGCCTAAGTTGCACGCGCCTGCAGATGGCGCCACATAGTCGCAGCCATCGCTGAACATCATGGTTGCGATCTCTTTTCCCTTACCCACGTCGCTGAAGCTGCCGGTATAGGAGGAGGTCACCTTGATATCCGGGTTGGAATACCATGCTCCGGCCATGTATCCGTACTGAAAACGGTCCTGGATCACGCCGCTGACACCGCCGATAAAGCCAATCTGGTTTGTCTTTGTCACGTAACCGCCAAGAGCGCCGAGTAAAAAAGCCGCCTCATGCTCACGGTAGCTGGAGGAAACCACGTTTGATACTCCCTCCACCTGTACATCCAGAAGTCCGAAATACGTATCCGGATACTCCGCTGCAACTTCTGTTACCGCATCCTTGATGGTGGAGCTGGGCGTAATGATCAGATCACAGCCCTGCTGCGCCAGGCTTCTTAAGCTGTTAGCAAAGTCTGCTACTTCCTTTACCTCCAATGTGGTCAGCTCGATTCCGAAGTCTTCCTTTGCCTTCTCCAGTCCTTCCAGCGCTACGTCGTTGAAGCTTTGGGAACCGAAACCGGCGCCGTCCGCCATCAGTGCGACCTTGTAAGTCTTTTCTCCCGTTCCTTCCGCCTTTTCACCGCTCCCTGCGTCTTTCGCTGTTCCGCCTCCGCATGCTGTCAAAGAAAATGCCATAACTCCCGCCAGTACTGCCGCTATAACTTTTTTCATTTTATCTTCTCCTTTATATTTTCATTACGCCCGCCGCCTTAGAAACAGCGAAACCCGTTTTTAAATATTTATTTTGAATAAGAGTTCAGTGCCTCAAAGAAAACCTTCATCACACCGTCTCTGTCAACGGAATCAATATAATCGATGTTTTTCTCTTCCTCGCTCTTCCTTAAGATGTCCTCATAGTCGATCATGGTAAAGCCTTCCGTGAGCGGCCCCTTCGTCTCCACATCTCCGTAATATTTCGTGGAGTGAAACAGCTCCGGGTTCGTCACATACGCTGCTGTGCACAGGTCATGGATGCATAACCCCTTAAAACGCTTATGGCCGTTTACATTCTTTTTCTCCTGGCTCCAGTAGAAGCTGCACATGGTGTAGACCATATCTGCCACCGGATTGTCGATAGTCCCGATAATTTCCAGCTCATCTTCCGACAGATAGGCTTCTCTGGTGGTATCCAGCGGACACATATAGAAGGGAACACCGCCCTCCAGAACGATCCTTGCCGCCTCGGGATCCACCCACACGTTAAACGTCGCAACCGGCGTCGGATTACCGCTGAAAATGGAGCCGCCCATAAATACGATCTTCTCAATCTTTTCCTTGCAGTCCGGGTGCTCCAGATACAGCTTTGCAATATTGGTGAGAGGAGCCAGCGCCAGAATCGTGATCTTCTCTTCCGATTCCATCAGCTTCTCATACAGGAACTGCACCCCGCCGGTCTCCACAGGGCCGTAATCCACGGGATTTTTAAACGTAAATGCTCCCAGCCCGCTGTCCCCGTGAATTTCACTGGCGTCGCGGTACGGACGTTTCAGGGGCGCGGCTTCTCCGGCTGCCACCGGTATCTCGCCTCTGCCCATAAATGCCAGGCCGTTGACGGTATTGTACGTCGTGTACGGCAGGGACACATTTCCCGCCACAGTGGTAACGCCCCGGATATCCAGCTGTTTCGACGCAAGCGTCAGCACAAAGGATATCATATCATCAATTCCTGTATCGCAGTCTATGATTACCGGTATTCTATCCATTGAATTCTTCCCCCCGGAGCATGACTGAAAATTGCTTTCTGCCAGCTGTGCGTCGCACGGTTCTCCAAAGCTTTTCAGAGCCTCGAAATATATCTTCAAAACGCCTTCTCTGTCAACGGAACTGATAAAGGTTACATTTCTTTCTTCCTCCGGTACCTGTCTGATATTTTCATAATCCAGAACCGTAAATCCCAGAGTCAGCTCCCCTTCCGTCTCCACATCCCCCTGATATTTCACGGTTGTGAAAAGCTGGGGATCCGTCACGTACGCCGCCGCACAGAGGTCGTGGATGCAAAGGCCCTTAAAACGCTTATCCGCGTTGTTGTTCTTATTCACGGCGTCATTGTAAAAACGGCACATCTCGTAGTTCATCTGAGCAACCGGATTTCCGATCGCTCCGATGGCTTCAATGTCATCCACGGTCAGATATAGCTCCCTGGTCGTATCCAGCGGACACATGTGGAAGGGAATTCCGCTCTTCATCACATATCTTGCAGCTTCCGGATCCGCCAGCACATTAAAGGTGGATACCGGGGTAGGATTGCCGGTTCTTAAAGAACCTCCCATAAATACAATCTTATCTATCTTCTCTCCTGCTTCCGGATGTTCCATCAGCAGTCTCGCCACATTGGTCAGAGGGGCGATCGCAAGAATCACGACCTTCTCTTCCGATGCGTCCAGCAGGCTTCTCATCAGTTCTACCGCGTCCGCATCTTCCGGCTGTTTGGCCGTCATTTCGGCGAACCGGTACGTTCCAAGACCGTTTTCACCGTGTATGTATCCGGCGTCCCGAAGCGGCCTCGAAAGCGGCTTTTCTGCACCTCTTGCCACCGGAATGTCGGTTCTTCCCATGATAGTGACTCCGTTTAATGTATTCTGTGTGGTGACATCCACCACCTGATTTCCTGCCGCTGTGGTGATCCCCAGAATGTTAAGCTTCTCTGAGGTGAGTGTCACGGCAAAGGAGATCATATCGTCGATTCCTGTATCGCAGTCTATGATTACCGGGATCTTATTCATTTGTCTTCCTCCATCAGTTTTAATGCGGTCTCAATAAGATTTTCTGCCGTCAGTCCATAGCTCTCCATCAATTCTCCCAGATCACCGGACTGTCCGAATTTATCCTGAATACCGACACGTTTCAAACGGCATCCGCCGCATTCTGAAAGAACTTCCGCCACTGCGGATCCCAATCCTCCGATTACCGAGTGTTCCTCAGCCGTCACCATACATCCGCAGGATTTTCCGTAGCGGATCAGTGTCTCCTTATCCAAAGGCTTGATGGTATGTACATTTAAAACCGCCACATGTATTCCCTTTTCCTCCAGGGCCTCCGCCGCATGCAGCGCTTCCGCCACCATAATCCCCGTGGCCGCAAAGCACACATCTCCGCCTTCGCGGAGCACGTCGATCTTACCGATCTCCGTATGGCTTCCCTCTGTGGTCACCGTCTCCACCGGGTGTCTCGACATCCGGATATAAGCCGGGTGATCCATATCTTTCATCTGTAAAACCATGTCAAGCGCCTGCCTGTAATCACAGGGGCTTAAAACTGTCATGCCCGGAAGCACCCGCATCAGTGCGATATCTTCGATCGTCTCATGGCTTCCTCCGTCAGAATTCGGCGAAAGTCCCGCATGTGTAGCCACGATCTTCACCGGAGCCTTCGCGTAACAGACCGCGTTGCGGATGGGCTCATAAGCCCGCCCCGCTGCAAACAGGGCAAAGGTGGATGCAAAGGGCTTCAGTCCGCTGATCGCCATTCCCGCTGCCGTTCCCATCAGATTCTGCTCCGCAATTCCCATATCAAAGAACCGATCAGGATACTTCGCCGCAAATTTGCCGGAGGAAGTAGCTTTCGCCAGATCCGCATCCAGAACCACGACGCGTTCGTCCTCCCCCATCTTAAGCAAGGCGTCTCCATAAGCCTCTCTCATTGCCGGTTCAGCCATCTCATCTTCCTCCTTTCAATTCTTCCATAGCAGTCTTATAATCTTCCTCGCTTACCTTCTGTCCATGCCATCCGGCCTGGTTCTCCATGAAGGAAACGCCTTTTCCCTTCACTGTCTTTGCCAGTACGCAGACCGGCCTGCCGTCTTCTCTCACCGCGATGGCTGCGTCCAGCGCCTCAAAATCATGTCCGTCCACTTCCACCACTTTAAAACCGTAATCCAGGAATTTTCCCTTTAGATTACCAAGGCCCATTACTTTATCCACCGGACCGTCGATCTGCAGCCCGTTTAAATCCACAATCACCGTCATGTTATCCAGCTTATGGTGAACCGCTGCCGTCATGGCTTCCCATACGATGCCCTCCTGCAGCTCCCCGTCTCCCAGAATCGCATATACGTGGTAGTCTTTCTTTCTTACTTTTCCAGCCAGTGCGATTCCACAGGCGGTTGATACCCCAAGTCCCAGAGAACCTGTGCAGACATCGACCCCCGGCGTCTTATTCATATCCGGATGGCCCTGAAGCATGCCCCCCAGTCTTCTTAAACGTTTAAACGCATCTTTTGAAAAAAAACCGTGTTCCGCGAGCACGGCATACAACGCGGGGGCTGCATGTCCCTTACTGAGTACCACCCGGTCCCGGTCTTCCATGACCGGCTGCTTTTCGTCCACGCGGATCCGGTTGTATAGACACACCAGAATATCCGTCACCGACAGGGAACCGCCGGGATGACCGCTTCCCGCCAGGTAAAGCATTTCAATGATGTCTCTGCGCACGGCCAGAGCTTCTTCTTCCATTGCTTCATAAGATTTCAAATCACGACCTCCTCGAAAAGTATGCATTATCTACATTCAACTAACTACTGTTATTCTATGGTCACATTATAGTTCGTTTACACGTTTAAATCAATAGGTAATATTTTTTTTGTAAATTATGACAGCAATATGGCTTTTTTTTCAGCGTATACAAAACTATTTTTATGCAATCTGTATATTTCTGTTTTTATATCACTCAAAATCAGTCCAACCGAGTGTAACTTCTCTTTAAACATGTAAAAATCTTATCCACAGTTTTTCCGCAAACTGAAAGGCGCGGGAAAATCCGGAGATTTTCCCGCGCCGTATCGTCAGCTTACGCTTATATAAGCCGGTGCTCCATACAATAATGATATATCCCATCCTCCGCTGCATCACCGCAGATATCGTACGCAGTTTCCTTGAGCCTGTCGGATGCGTTTGCCATTGCTATTCCCCTTCCAACCGCCTGAAACATCTCAATATCATTGTTTCCATCTCCAAAAGCCATCGCATCTGATTTGTTTAAGTGATAATATTCCAGAACTTTTTCTATCCCGATGCCTTTGCCGCCGTCAGCAGGGATGATGTCCACCGCTCTGTCCCACCAGGCTGCAATTTTGGCGTGACGGACACCATTCAATAACGAAAGATGGTCTTTTTCACGGCATCCCAGCATAATCTGGTACACTTCTTTTTTTGCCACTTCGTCAAAATCATCTGCAACTTCCACCTGGCGGTTGGCAAAGCCATAATACTCGATGAGATCTTCATCCTTTCCATTTGCCGCCTGTCTGTCTTTTGTGGCAAGGGACACGGGTCTTCGAATTGCCTCCGCGTTTTTTATTATGGAATAAACATCATTTGTCTGCAGCGGATTGCTGAAGATTGTGTGATTTTGATTGTAACAATACGATCCGTTAAATGTCAGATAAACATCAAACCGGATATCCTCAAACTTGGGAAGCGCTAAAGGCGCCCGGCCCGTTGCAATGCAGATAATCACGTTGTTCTCTTTCAGCCTTTTCAGCATTTCTATGGTCTTACTGGAAATCTGCTTTCTCTTCATATCAATAAGCGTTCCATCAATATCAAAAAAGATAATTTTTGTATCACGAACCATGTTTACCCCCAATCAGATTTGTTATTTTTTATCAAATAACTATGATTCCCATCAGCTTTTACCTGCCATACACAAAAACCCCCGGCAGATACTGCCGGGGGCCAAAAACTCATTTTACTCTTAAACTTCAGGACCAGCAGAAACTAAAGCTTTTCCTGCTTCATTTCCCTCATATTTTGCGAAGTTCTTAATGAAACGCTGAGACAGATCTTTTGCCTTTGTCTCCCACTCGGAAACTTCAGCATATGTATCGCGAGGATCAAGGATCTTAGGATCTACACCCGGAAGCTCTGTCGGAATCTCAAAGTTGAAGTACGGAAGCTGCTTTGTCGGTGCGCTTGCAATAGAACCATCCAGAATCGCGTCGATGATGCCGCGGGTATCCTTGATAGAGATACGCTTGCCGGTACCATTCCATCCGGTGTTGACAAGATAAGCCTTTGCGCCGCTCTTCTCCATCTTCTTAACAAGCTCCTCTGCATACTTTGTCGGGTGCAGCTCTAAGAAAGCCTGGCCGAAGCAAGCGGAGAATGTAGGTGTAGGCTCTGTAATTCCACGCTCTGTACCAGCAAGCTTTGCTGTAAATCCAGACAGGAAGTAGTACTGAGTCTGCTCTGGTGTCAGGATGGATACTGGAGGAAGTACGCCGAACGCATCTGCTGACAGGAAGATTACATCTTTTGCTGCAGGAGCTGCGGAAACCGGGCGAACGATCTTCTCGATATGGTCGATCGGGTAGGATACACGGGTATTCTCTGTCACGCTCTTATCGTCGAAATCAATCTTGCCTTCAGAATCAAGGGTAACGTTCTCTAACAGAGCGTTGCGCTTAATTGCATTGTAGATATCCGGCTCGGATTCTTTATCCAGGTTGATAACCTTAGCGTAGCAGCCGCCTTCGAAGTTGAATACGCCGTTGTCGTCCCAGCCGTGCTCGTCATCGCCGATCAGGAGACGCTTCGGGTCTGTGGACAGTGTTGTCTTTCCTGTTCCGGAAAGGCCGAAGAAGATAGCGGTATTCTCGCCGTTTAAGTCTGTGTTTGCAGAACAGTGCATGGAAGCAATGCCCTTTAACGGCAGATAGTAGTTCATCATGGAGAACATACCCTTCTTCATCTCTCCGCCGTACCATGTATTTACGATTACCTGCTCGCGGCTGGTGATGTTGAACATGGAAGTTGTCTCAGAGTTCAGACCTAACTCTTTGTAATTTTCTACTTTTGCTTTGGAAGCATTGTATACAACGAAATCCGGTGTAAAGTTCTCAAGTTCTTCTGCTGTAGGCTGGATGAACATGTTCTTTACGAAATGAGCCTGCCATGCAACCTCAACGATGAAACGGATTGCCATACGGGTATCTTTATTCGCTCCGCAGAATGCATCTACAACAAACAGTCTCTTGCCGGAAAGTTCTTCCTGAGCGATCTTCTTTACAGTATCCCAGGCTTCCTGGCTGGCCGGGTGATTATCATTCTTATATTCATCAGAAGTCCACCATACAGTGTCCTTTGAATTCTCATCCATGACAATGTACTTATCTTTAGGTGAACGTCCTGTATAAATACCCGTCATAACATTAACTGCACCAAGTTCACTTACCTGGCCTTTTTCATAGCCTACCAGTTCTGGTTTCGTCTCTTCTTCAAATAATGTTTCAAATGAAGGGTTGTAGACGATTTCTGTTGTTCCGTTGATACCATACTGACTTAAATCGATTTCTGCCATTTTATTCAACCTCTCTTTTCTGTATTAGTGTATAGTAACCAAATTGTTTATTTGATATTACCTATACCTTGTAAGTTACACGCCATAGGCTAATACTTACTTTATTACAAATAATCGAAATAGTCAATATTTCATTTCATTTCTTTTGTTATTTTTTTTACAATCTTGTAACAGTTCAGCCTTCGCTTCCGTCAGCCGCTGTCCGGTCCGGCGCTTCCGTTTCCCGAATCGTTCCTGTGACTTTGCAGGGTATTAGAAGTTCTTAACGCGCAAAATTTTTCGTTCAGGGGAAATGTCCACTTGTTTGAGCAACGCGAGTTTGGGCATTTCTCCTGGTTTTTAGAAAAATTCTGCACGTTTAGAACTTCTTATGCCCGAAACCGGAACTGGAACGATTCGGGAAACGGAAGCGCCGGACCGGACAGCGGCTGACGGAAGCGAAGGCTGAACTGTTACACAATCTTCCAGATTCATCCGCACAAATGAGGCAAATCTGATAGTGATTTTCATTTCCAACGTTTCCGGTAGGCAAGAGGCGTCACCCCCTCCATCTCCTTAAACACCTTGATAAAGTACTTATCGCTCTGGTAGCCCACCTTTAAATAGATCTCTGATACCAGCATATCGGTCTCCAGAAGAAGCTTTTTTGCCTCCTTCATCCGCTGCTTCGTCACAAAATCCGTCACGGTCGTATTCATCTCCCGCTTAAACAGTGTGGACAGATACGCCTTGCTCACATGGAGCGCCCCGGAAATGTCATTTAAAGAGGCTGCGCCGTCCAAGTGGCTGCTTATGTATTCCACGGCCTGTGATATCAGCTGGTTCTCGCTGGAGGGCGGAGTTTCCACCAGTTCCGGGAACTCCTTCACGATCTTCTGCGCCATCTTCATCTGGCTGCGCTTCTTCAGTTCTCCGATGGCCACCTCCGTCTCCTTTAAGATCTCCTCAATCGAAAATGGCTTCACGATGTAATTCTGAATCTGGTAATGGATCAAATCCCTGGCAATGGCAAAGTCCGTCATGGCCGTCAGAATGATCACAGGCATCTCGTACCCCTGTTCACGAATCCGGCGGACCAGCTCGGTGCCGTCTACCTCCGGCATGCGGATATCCGTAATGATGATATCCGGAACCCGTTCCTCCAAAAGCTCCAGCGCCTCCCGTCCATTTTCAGCGGTCAGAATATCAGTAACCTGGGGCTTGTGGCAGAGGATGGCATTCTTCATGCCATACAGAATATTCCGCTCATCCTCCACCAGCATTAGTGTATAGGTCCGTTCCATGGTTTCCCCCCTTCTCCGTCCGTCTTTATCAGTCTATTCCCATTCCGGTCCCTTCTCTGCGGTACACTGCATACTTGAAATACGCCCTGGCGCTGCGGTACGCCATGTCATGGCATCCCAGGCCAACCATGGCTCCCGTGTAAGCCCCTTCCTCCGGATACTCGTCAGACAGAAGCGAGGCATCCAGCGTATTTCCTGCCGGCTGCCACGCCCCCTGCTCCAGGCTGTAGTAACAGGAAGCCTCGGTCCGGCGCACCACCAGCTTAAGCCGGATGCTCCGCCCCTCCGGCACCGCAATGCCGCAGTCAGGCATATACTCCGTCTTTCCCCGGTTCATCTGCATTACATCGATAATCTTCTGTCCGCTCTGTCCGTGAGTCACACGAAGGTAGTAAAAATCACACTCGTCATAAAAATACAGAATTCCCGCCATCTGCCGCTCTGAGGATGGTTCAAAATCCAGTTCGGTCTCAAAGCTGAACGCGAAATCCTCCTGTCTCCGCGCGATCAGGCTCTGTTCAAACCTGGAATTGGGAGAATCCTTTCCCGTCAGCCGCAGACACCCCGGACGCTCTGTGAGTGACAATGCCTCCCCCAGAGGCACTCGGAGCGAAAAGAAATCCGGGCTTAAATCCGGCCCCTGGAACGAATACCGGATCTCCTCCTCCAGTTTCCGTTCCACCGGCCACGATACCGGAACGCGTACCTGCGGTTCCTTTCCCCCATCCGCGAGACAGAGCCATCCGTCCTCTGTCCATCTCACATGCTGGACCGCTGTCTCTCTCCCAAGAATGCACCGGCGAAACGGCGGCAGCGGCCGACCGCATAGATGCACCATATACCACTCCCCATCCGGCGCTTCCACGAGATCAGCATGTCCGGTCTTCTGTAAAGGAAGTGTCAGATCATTTCTTGACGTTAAAACCGGATTATAGGGCGACAGCTCGTAGGGACCGCCGATCCTCTCCGACCGGCCCATGGTGACCGCGTGGCCGTATTCCGTCCCGCCTTCCGCAGTCATGATATAGTAAAAGCCATCCTTCCGGTAGAGGTGAGGTCCTTCCGGAGCCGTCAGCCCGCTGCCCCCGAAGATCTCCGTCAGCAACCCCGTCATTTTCTTTAAAACAGGGTCGTATTCCTGCAGGGCGATCTTCTGAACGCGCATCTTCCGGTAATGCCTCACAATGCTGACCACCCATTTTCTCCCGTCATCATCGTGAAACAGCGACGGATCAAAGCCCATGCTGTGCAGATAGACGGGTTCTGACCACTCCCCCCGGATATCCGAGGCCGTCACCAGATAATTATGGCAGTCCATAAATTCGTACCAGTGTGTCCTCACATTGGTATAAACCAGGTAGAACACGCCGTTGTCATAGGAAAGACAGGGGGCAAACACTCCGCCGGAGGCATCATTGCCCTTCATGTCCAGCTGGGAGACACGGTCCAGCGGCCTGGCCGCCAGTTCCCAGTTCTGTAAATCTGTGGAATGGTAGATACAGACGCCAGGAAACCACTCAAAGGTGGACACGGCCATATAGTAGTCCATACCCACCCGTATAATGGACGGATCCGGATGAAATCCGGGTAAAACCGGATTAACAATATAATTTTCCATCGTATTCCCCCGTTCAGCTCTTCACCGCGCCCGAGACCATACCAGCCTGAATCTTTCCTGACATCAGGATATAGACTATGATAATCGGTATCGCGGAAATAGTCAACGCCGCACTGACCGCAGCGTAGTTCGTATTGTACGTTCCCTTTAACGCCAGAAGGCCTACCGGCAGAGTCTTCTTAAGCGGGTCAGAGATGATGATATTGGCAAATATGAACTCGTTCCACACGCTGATGGCCGTCAGGATCCCGATGGTGGAAATCACCGGCTTGGCCAGCGGCAGAAAGATGTAGAGAAACATCCGGATAACACCGCATCCATCCATTCTCGCCGCCTCCTCCAGTTCCATGGGAATCTGCTGGTAGTGGCCGTAAGTCAGGAAGATGGCCAGCGGCAGTCCCGACGCCACATAGGGAAAAAGCAGGGCCCATAAGCTGTCCAGCCATCCCAGTCCGTTCATCATACTATAGAGCGGAACGAGAGTACAGTGAACCGGAATCATCATGCCTGCAAAAAACATTCCAACCAGAAGTCCGCCCCCCTTAAACGGAAAACGGGCGACCATGAAGGAGAACGCACAGCTTAAAATAATGACGATAAAAAGCGTAGCGATGGTGATCACAATGCTGTTTATCATATAGTCCTGGATTCCTTCTTTCCAGGCCGTCACGTAATTGACAAACTGAGGATTCTTGGGTATGGACCATGGATCTGCAAAAAAGGATACGTTGTCCTTTAAAGAGGACACGATCATCCAGATCAGCGGGTACGTGGTGACTGCCGCCTGAATTGCCAGAATGAGGTACAGAATCCATTTGCCTGGTGATATACTGCGTTTTTTCATTCGGAAACCTCCTACGATAATATTTAATCACTGGCCGATGACGGAGCCAGTATCTTGTTATAGAGAACAATAAAGAAGATTCCCATAACCAGCAGAAGCACCGCCACTGTATTCGCATAGCCGATCCTCATGGAATTGAACGCGTTCTTTACCACATAGGAAGCCAGAACCTCGCTGGCGTGATTCGGTCCTCCGTTTGACATGATGTAGACTAAGTCAAAGTATTTTAAGGAGTTGACCGTAGCCAGTATCAGGGTCAGACGGATCACCGGCCACATCAGAGGCAGTTCAATATAACGGAACAGCTTCAGGACACCGGCTCCATCCAGCCTGGCCGACTCCAGCACATCCTCGGAAATATTATGCAGGGCCGTATAGTAGATCAGAATATAATTGCCGATAAACTGCCAGACCACCACCGCTATAATACATCCCAGCGCCAGCTTCATGTCCCCCAGCCAGATCTGCTGCAGCTGTTTTAATCCCACCGCCTCCAAAAGACCGTTTAACAGTCCGAAGTTGGGATCGTAGATCTGTCCCCATAAGATACCGATCATGGAGGAGGACAGCACCACCGGAAGGAAGTACACGGTCCTGAAAAATCCCCGTCCCTTCAGCTTCCGGTTAAAAAGAATGACGGAAAACGCCATGCCGATAGGCAGCTGAAGCAGAACGCACCAGAATGCCATCTTCAGGGAATTGGTAAGGGACTTCCAGACGACCGGATCCTTAAACAGTTCCCTGTAATTATCGAAGCGGATAAACACCTTGGCGGTCACCCCGTCCCAGCTGAAGAAGCTGTAATAGACCGCCATCAGGACCGGCACGATCACTGCCGCAAAAAACCACAGGACCGCAGGCAATATGAAGAGGCACCGCACCGCCGGATGTATTTTTTTCATACTCTGTACCTATTCCTTTCGGGGCCGCGTATTCGGAGGTGTTCCGTGCGCGGCCCCAATATTGTACCAATTTGTGAAATCTATTTGATCTTTGCAAGCTCCGCCTTGACGTCGGCATTGTCTTCCGCAACGATAGCGGTTAAAGCGTTTAATAAGTTCTCCGCCTGTTCCGGAGGCAGGGCCTGATCCGTATACGGAATGAAGCCTTCCACACCATCGGATACGTACTGGCTGAACTGGTATGCCAGCGGGTCCATGTTCTCTTCCTTCGGAGATACCTTCACGGTCGAGAAGGTTCCTGTGCGCTCTACACTTAAGGTCTGCTCTTCCTCACTCATCATGTACTTTAAGAACTTCACAACCGCGTCTTTATTCTTCGTTGACCTGCTGATCGCCAGGGTATTGGCAACGCCGCCGTATAAGTAGCCGGCCTCGTCCTCTTTTCCGCCCTCTGCCACCGGGAATGGGAAATAGGAGAAATCCTTTGCGCGCTCCGGGTCTTCCGTAAAGGTCGGAATCGACCAGGAACCGGTAATTAAGATTGCGCCCTTACCTGCCGCGAATAAGGCTTCTGCCGTCGTAGCATCTACGGACATGCATCCATTGATAAAGCCTTTCTTCGCCAGAGCCTTGATTTCCTCGCCAGCCTGTACATATGCGTCTTCCGTGAAGTTCTTATCTCCGGAACACACCTCATTGTAGAGATCGACACCGCCGATTCTCTGTGCCAGGTAGGAATACCAGCCGAGAAGTGGCCAGCGGTCCTTGGCTCCCACGATAATCGGTGTCACGCCCTTATCAGACAGTGTGTTGATCACACCCTTTAAGTCCTCAAATGTCTTCGGCACGTCCACTCCGTTCTCCTCGAAGATGGCCTTGTTATACCAGACAGCCATACACGTAATGGAGGTCGGCGCGCCGTAGACCTTGCCGTCATAGGATACCGCGTCTAAGCTGCCCGGCACAAAGGTATCGCGAAATGCCGTGTCCTCCTCAAAAACGGAAGACAAATCTTCCACATTTCCGGAGTTTACAAGCGTCTTAAACTGCTCTCCCACCCAGTATCCGAAGATATCCGGCAGATTGTTGGCGCTTACCACAGTCTTAATCTTAGTCTTGTAGGCCTCGCCTTCCATTCCCTCATATTTTACCGTGATTCCCGGGTTCTCTGCTTCGAACCGCTCGATCATGGCCAGCTTGGCCTCACGGTCCGACACGCTGCCGACCGTATCCCAGTATGTAATCTCCGCTGCTTCCTGGCTGGCCGCTGTTTCCCCGCCCGTCTCCGCCTTACTCTCTTCGCCTGCCGCCTTCTCCGCGGCCGCCGCTGCGGTCGTCTCCGTACCTGCAGCTGTAGTCTCCTGCTTTCCTGATGCACAGCCAGTGAGTGATGTAACCCCCAGCGCGGCTGCACAGACGATTGCTGCTAATCTTTTTTTCATCTGTAAATCCCTCCTTCATAAGATATGTTTAGTATATAATAGACAACAAAGAAAGAAACCACACTATTTTTTTGTAAAATTCCACTATTTTTTCTTCTTGATGCATATCTTTTGATTTTACCATATGAATTTGATATGATGATGCTGTAACATAAAAATATGCTGGTCCACACGCAACCGGAGGCGCCATGAAACAGAAACTGAAATTATTGGGAAACACCACATCGGGGCAGATCTTCATCTCCTCCATGCTGGTGATGGCCATCGCCTTTCTCTGCATCGGCGGTTACTTATATAAAAATATGTCCGGCTACATCCTTCAGCAGTCTTCCAAATATATAGAAATCACCGTCAAGCAGGCTCAGGAGCGTTTTAACTCCTCGCTGACCGAGATGGATTCATCTCTTCAACGTCTCTGCAACGACCTGGCGGTCCAGACCATTTTAAACGACTATAATCAGAACGCGTCATTTTCCTCGGAGAGTTTTTCCACTCTCCGGTTAAAAACCATGAATACGATCAATTACGCGGACAATTTAGAATCCATCGAACTCTACAGTAAAAAGGCCCAGATCTATCCTTACACTAAGGAGCCGCTCTCTGCCGCCATCCCGGAGACCGCCCTCGCCCTGGCCGACGAATACAACGGTAAGGCCGTATGGCTGCTGTCAGAATCGGAGTCCGGAGGCGGCCATACCATCATGGCGGTCAAGCGGATTCTCCTGGCGGACTACGCCTTTGAACACGGCGGATACGTCGTGGTTCATTTGAAGCCGGATTTAACGGTCTCCATCGCCCAGGATTTAAACGCCCTGGGCGACTGCACGCTGGAGCTGACCGACTGCGCCGGCACCCGTGTTTCCTATGGAAAGACGCTAAAGGACATGAACCCGGAAGCCTTCGAACGGAATTACCAGCTGGCCGATTCCACTTCCTCGTACTCCGGCTGGACATTTTCCATCTATATTCCGAAGGAACTGACCTCCAATGATATCTCCTGGATGAGCGGCATCGTGATCTGCGGCTTTCTCATCGGAACCGGCGTTTTCCTGATCTGCAGTCTCTTCATTGCGCGCATGATCTCAAAGCCATTGTCGGACATGAGAAAGTCCATGGTGATCGCCGACGGAAAGCTGCAGGCCAACGACCGGCATTACTCCAATTCCGACATCAATGAACTGAACATCCATTACAATGCGCTGGTGGAAAAGAACAACCGTCTGATCGAGCAGGTATTTGAAAAAGAACTTTTGCGGACCAAAGCGGAAATCACTGCGCTGCAATCCCAGGTCAACCCTCATTTCATCATCAATGCCCTGGAATCGGTCTACTGGAGCCTGATCCAGAAAAATGACATGGACAACGCCGGAATTCTCATGGCCATGGCCAAGCTGTTCCAGTACATTTTAAAAGGGAGCGACCGCATCACCATCGATCAGGAGCTGACCTTTGTGGAACAGTACCTGCAGGTGGAGAAGTTCCGGTTCGGGGACCGTCTGACCTGGGAATACCAGGTGGAGCCGGAGGTGCGCTCCATACAGATTCCCAAGCTGCTTATTCACCCGTTAGTAGAAAATTCCATGAAATACGCGGTAGAAACCACCTCTTCACCGGTTCACATCGTCATACGCATTGTGGAAAATGGCGACGGCTGTGTCATATCCGTCACCGACAACGGCCCCGGCATCGATCAGGAGACCATGGAACGGATCCAGGAATCCTTTAAAAATACGAATCCGGTGGGCTCGGTCTCGGGGAGCTACGGCCTGGCCAACCTCTATAAGCGGATCAAGCTCTATTTTAAAAAGTCGTCGGAGCTCACCATCGAGTCAGAACCGGGAAGCCGCCGTACCACCGTAACCATGAGTATTCATACAAACAATTTATCATAAAACAGGAGGAATTCACATGAAAACAACCGTAGCCATCGTCGGCCTTGGAAGCAGGGGAAGAATCACCTATGCGCCATTTGCCTTGCTTCACCCGGACAAAATGGAGATTACCGCAGCCGCGGATATCGATCCCGGCGCTCTTCGGGAGACCGCCGGGACGTACCACATTCCAAAGGAGCGCTGCTTTGCCAGTGCGGAGGAGCTGCTGGCCCATCCCAAGATGGCCGATGCCGTCTTTATCTGCACCCAGGACCGCGATCACGTCTCCCAGGCGCTTACCGCTCTGGAAAGAGGATACCACATTTTGATGGAAAAACCCATCTCCCCCGATCCCTCTGAGTGCCGCCAGCTCCTGGAAGCGTCAAAAAAATACGACCGGAAAATCGTTGTCTGTCACGTGCTCCGCTATACGCCATTTTTCTCGAAGATGAAGGAACTGATTGCTTCCGGCATCATCGGCGACGTCGTCACCATCCAGGCCATCGAAAACGTGGGCTACTGGCATCAGGCGCACAGCTTTGTCCGCGGAAACTGGAGAAACAGCGAGACGACCAGCCCCATGTGCCTTCAGAAGACGTGCCACGATTTCGACCTCTACTTATGGCTGGCTGACAAGACCCCGCTCCGCGTTACGTCCATGGGCAGCACCTATTTATTCAAGGAATCCTGCGCCCCGGAAGGCGCCGCGCATCGCTGCCTCGACGGCTGCGCTGCCAAAGACTCCTGTCCCTTCGATGCAGAAAAGATCTACGTTACCAACGAAAAGACCGGAATCGCCTGTGGCCACACCGAATGGCCGGTGGACATTTTAGCCCTTCATCCGACGACGGACACGATCTACGAAGCCATAAAGACAGGCCCCTACGGACGATGTGTCTACCACTGTGACAACAATGTGGTGGACCATCAGGTGACCAACATCGAAAACACCGACGGGAGCACCATTAATTTCACCATGAGCGGCTTTACCAGCGACGGCGCTTCCCGATACTGCAAGATCATGGGCACCAAAGGCGATCTCACCGGCGACATGTACAAAAACACCATCGAGATCGGTCTCTTTGGAAAACCGCGTCAGATTATTGACATCTCCCGGCTGGCCGAGGATTTCAGCGGCCACGCCGGCGGCGACAACCGCATGCTGGAAGAATTCCTCGACATGCTTCAGACCGGAAAAGAGCCGGAGGGGATCACCTCGCTGGAGCAGTCCATTAACAGCCACCTCGTCGCGTTTGCGGCGGAGGAGTCAAGACTTTCCAAGGGAAAAGTGATTGAAATTTAAAAGGGAAACCTCAGTATTTTACTGGTGTTGGATCATCAATAGGGGGGAAGGAAACGATCTGCGTTTCCTTTCCGCTATTGCTGGTCCCTCCCTTCTCTCACTTGATGCGGCTGCAAATTTACACTTACTGCAACTACAAATTTACTGCATGACATTACAGTAAATATATGTTATAATTACTTCATACTTGATTATTATTCTGTCCTTTGGGACGAAGACTGATCTCTCATTGTCCTTCAGACAATCTCCCGTACGGAAGTACGACAGAAGACCATCTCGGTCACAATTCCTGATATTTAACCACAAAAAATGTGCAGAAGGAGGAAATGCCTATGAATGCCTATTGCTGTTCATCCGAATTTTCTATATAATAAAAGGAGAACCATATGGAGCACAAACCCTTACAATGGCATCCGGCATTTCAAGCCGTGCTGCAGATTGAACTGGAGGGCGAGAAAGAGTATCTGCAGTTTCATGAAGAGTTTAACCTGACAAAAAAACCTCTTCAGATTGATACACTGATCATAAAAGAGTCCAATCGAAAAATTACCAAAAGTATCGGCCGTATTTTCAGCCGCTATAATATCGTGGAATATAAAAATCCTGGAGCTTCATTCGGGATCAATGACTTTTTCAAGGTAAACGGCTATGCCTGTCTTTATCAGGCCGCTGGACGGGAACCAAAAATTCAGCCTTCGGAGATAACGGTAACACTGGTTGTAAACCAGTATCCGGATAAGCTGATAACGTTTTTAAGAAAGACATATGGCAGTGATATTACAGAAAAATTCCCTGGAATCTATTACATATCCAAACTGCTGTTCAAATTTCAACTGCTGATTATTCATCAGCTATCACCGGTAGAAACGATATGGCTCAGCCGTCTGCGCTCTGATTTAAAGATAGGAGAGGATATCGAACCGCTGGCAAAAGCTTATAAAGGGAAAGAAAACACCCCCGTCTATGAGGCGGCCATGGATTTAATCATAAGGGCAAACTGGAAAAAATATAAGGAGGGATGCAATTTGTGTAACGCACTGGAAGAACTTTTTGCTGACAAACTGGAACAACGGGAACATTTAGGAATTGAAAAAGGCATTGAAAGAAGCATCATAGAACTGCTTTCAGAATTAGGCCCTGTTCCCGACGCACTTCATGACAGAATTCATTTACAAAAAGACGTAAATATCCTGACAGCCTGGCTGAAGTTAGCCGCCCGTTCTAAAAGTATCTCAGATTTTCAAAAAAATACAGACAATCCTGTATCATAGAATGAAACAAATCCCCGTCGCCTCCTGATCTCCAGAACTGTCAATAGAGAAAAATATTTTTTCTCTATTGACAGTTCTTTCGTTCCCGCATATACTTTTATTATAAACTTATAAAAGTTTCCAACAAAAGTTTCAAGGAGGCGTTCTTATGGACACATTAACCGCCAGACCACGGCTTTTAAAACAGGCGAATCTTTCACTGATCCGCAGAGTGATCAAAAACAGAGGCACTGCGACCAGGGCGGAAATCGCTGGTGAGACGCAGATCAGTTCTACGACGGTCCGCTCTCTTCTGGCCGAGATGATGGAAAACGGGGAAATCGAGAGCATTGGACACGACGAATCCAGCGGTGGACGAAAGGCGGAACGGTACCGCTTCAAGCCGGATAAGTACTACGGCGCGGCGATCTGTATCTCGGGCAGTGAGATGCACGGACTGCTTGTAGGAATCTGTGGAGAAATTTTAGAGACTTGCAGACTGGAGTTTACAGGCGACGACTACGAGCCGGCCATCACCGCGTACCTCGATGAACTAATTGCGCGAAAGGATATAAAGTCCATCGGAATCGGCGTACCGGGCATCGTCGAAGACGGTTCGTTCTGGAAAGGGAGCGGCAGCAGCGACGAATTATGCCGCCATGACTTAGGAGACCGCCTCGCCGGGCGGTATCACATTCCCATCGTTATGGAGAATGACTTAAATGCCACAGCCATCGGCTTCGGCCGCTGCTATGCCAGGGAATTTCCCTGCGAGGCCCCGGATCTCACGAATATGGCGTATCTTCACCTGGAAAAAACGTGTGTCAGTGCCGGTTTCATCGTCGGCGGGCGGGTCGTCCGCGGCTTTCGCAATTTCGCCGGGGAGCTGGGACTGGTTCCCATGGAGGATGGCCGGATTCTCGATGAGTGGCTGATGGAAGCAGCGGATGACAAAGCTTACACCAATCTGATGATCCGGATCATCGGCTGGATCTGCGGCATTTTAAATCCCCAGTATGTCGTCCTGGGCGGCCCCGATCTGCGCAAAGACTGTATCGGTCCCATCAGCGACGGCTTCTCCGCTCTTCTTCCGAGACACATGTCCGCGGAGATTCTGTATTCGGCCGATCTCTGGCACGACTATCACGACGGCATGGCGTACTTAACAGCCGGGAAAATCTTTGACGACGTTCAGTTTATAAAGGAGCAGCCATGAAACCCCGGCCCGGGGGTGAGGGCCTGCCGGACTCCCGGCCCCGTGCCTGCTTTCTCGTCCAGGCCGGATTCGGCACAGCGTTTACGTATCTGACCAGCGGCGTTTTCTTAAGCGGCCTCGCGATTCTCATGGGAGCCGGTGACATTCTGGTCAGTTATTTAAGCGTCATCGTCAATATCTGCGGCGTGCTGATCCTCGTATTTCCAGCATTTCTGGAGCGATTTACCAGCCGCAAAAAAATGACGATAGTACTCACGATCCTCTCCCGCCTGGCAACACTTTTCCTTGTCACCATACCGGTTCTGTTTCCAGCCAGGATGCAGCTTTACGTATTTGTTCCCACCGTCGTTGCTGCCTTCGCACTTCAGGCCCAGACGACAGTGGTGCTGAACCAGTGGATGCTGGGTTTTATCGATGAAAAAAGGAGCGGCCGGTACATTTCCCTAAGGCAGACGCTGACGCTCACGGTCACAGTGGTTCTGTCGCTGGCTGGCGGCCGTTTTATGGACCTCATGGAAGGGAAATATATCGGTTTCGCCATCCTGTTTGCCGCTGCAGCCCTGATGGGAATCTTTGAAGTGATTCTCCTGGCAGGAACACCAGACGGGGAACCGTACCAGTCCTCCAGCAGAGGCTGCCGCTTCCGGGACATCGCCGGACTGCCTCTCAAAAACCGATGCTTTACAGGCTTTGTGGCTTACATCTTTATCTTTTACCTGCTGCTTACCATTTCCGACAGCTATACCATGGTTTACATGATGAAATATCTGGCGCTCCCCTATCAGATCGTGACCGGACTATACATGATCATCTCTCTGCCGCAGATCGTTCTGCTCAGTTTCTGGGGAAGGTTAAGTGACCGCTGCGGCCATGAATTTACCTTAAAAATGTCCATCTGGTTCTTTGCAGGTGAGACTCTGTTCATGTCCTTCGCCTCCGCTCAGAACTGGTACCTTTTTATTCCGGCCGCGTTTCTCATATCCTCGGCAGCCAACGCCGGATTTGTGATCTCCGTATTTAACCGCAGATACGAACTGATGCCGGCGGATAACCGGATTGTCTATGATAATTTTTATACGGCAGCCATCGGTCTCGGCTCCATCCTCGGCCCGATGATCGGAGGCGCAGTCAAAGGATTGATCGACGCCCGCACCGCAGCGGCCGGTTCTGCTGCGGCCGGTCCCGCCGCATTTACCAGTATCCGGATTCTCTACCTGATCTCAACCGCAGGAATTCTGCTCCTGCAGTTTATTTACTTTTATTTCCGCAGGCGGCAGAAAACTCGGGAATCGCAGAAACATTGACCCGCCTTTATTTTGTAATAATCGCAGAGCCCAGTCACACCAAATAATACATCCATCAAAGAAACAGAAGGGAGATCTTCAATGTCAAAGCTTGATTTACACATCCATTCAGCAGCCAGTGACGACGGAGAATACACACCACAGGAAATCGTTGCAATGTCCAGGGCACAGGGCATGGACTTAATCGCCATAACGGATCACAACTCGGTCCGCAGCGTCGCCGCGGCCCAGTCAGAAGCCCTTTCGGACTGCGCCGCCTTCGGCCTTCGCGTCATCTCCGGAGTCGAGCTGGACTGCACCCATAAAGGCAGGAACTTCCACCTGCTTGGATACTGCTTCGACCATACGCGAAAGGAATTCGCACAGATCGAACAGGATATTCTGGAGCAGGAGAAAATGGCGGCCAGAGAGAAAATCCGATTATTTCAGAGCGCCACAGGAATCCCGGTCGATGAGGCTGAGGTCCTGACGGCCTCCAGCGACGGCGTCGTTCCAGGCGAGTTGATCGCGGATATTCTCCTCGCAAAAAAAGAAGCCCCGCAATATGAAATACTCCGCCCGTATCTTCCGGGCGGAGCAAAAAGCGACATGCCAAATGTGCGGTTTTATTGGGATTTCTTCTCAGAAGGTAAGCCTGCCTATGTACCGATCCACTACATTTCCCTTGCCGACGCCGTATCTCTGATCCACGATGCCGGAGGAATCAGCGTCCTGGCCCACCCCGGTCAGAATCTCGGCCGCGGCGAAACCGAGCTGCTGGAGAGTATGCTCTTTCGCGAAATCGACGGAATCGAAGCATTTTCCTCTTATCACGATGAGGAGACAGCGGCCTATTACGTGGAGGTCGCTGAGAAAAACCGTCTTCTTATCACCTGCGGCAGTGACTTTCACGGCAGACACAAGCCTGCAATCCGTCTCGGCGGCCACGGAGCCTTCTGGGATGACGGCCGGATTATGAGAGGTCTCGCAGCCCTTCCAGAAAGGACACCAGAACCGTAAAAACACCGTCTCCGTATTCGCAGACCAGACTGCCACCGTACTTTTCCACCACGCGCTCCGCGCTCTTAAGTCCCAGCCCATGGCCGGTTCCCTCCCGTTTCGTCGTCACCAGGCGGTTGTCCTTGACGGAGGGCCTGCCGGTCATGGAGTTGGAAAGTTCGATGAATATCATGTCTCCCGCCTTTCGCATTTTAACGGTAATCCAGCGATCTTCCTTTTCCACCCGGTCTGCTGCCTCCACGGCGTTGTCCAAAAGATTGGAAAACAGGCTGCACGTCTCCCGGTCTTCCATATCTCCCAGTGTCAGCGCATCCGCCTGAATGGTAAAGCGGATTTTTTTCTTTGCCGCGCTGCTTCTGGCATTGTTCAACAGCACATCCAGCACCGGATTGCCCGTCCATACCATCATCTCCAGCTGGCGCAGCGGCTCTCCCATTCGCTCCAGATACGTTTCCGCCTCTGTCATTTTCCCTTCTCCGATCATGGAAGAAAGCACAAGCAAATGATTTTTCATGTCATGCGACAGCTCTTCCTGCTCCTGCTGCTGCCGGACCATCAGATCGTACTCCCTGTCGATCATCTGCTCCTTCAATTCCAGGGCGAGGCGCTGCTTCTGCTCTCCCACGTATTTCGAGTAAAACAACAGTAGGAAATAGATGAGAAACAGCAAGATAATGCACATGCTCCACCCGAACAGCGCATGAAGGCTCGTCTCCTGAATCGTGAGCCATGACAGAAATCCGACGCCGCACAGCCCCAGCCCCGAGGTCAGGAACATCATCCGGGGATTATAGGCCAGCTCCCGGCGAAATGCTTTCCTCGCCAGAAAATACGCCCCGGTCAGCAGCAGCTTGTCTGCAGCCTGATACACCAGACGCCACTGCGACAGCTGTGCGATGACCATCTGTGCGAACTGCTGGTTCTTCAAAAATACCCCCATCACCGAAATACAGAAGAAATCAATAATGTAGACACACAGAATATAGAAGCTCACCAGGGAAACGGCATAAAACACATCCACGTGGAAAATGAGAACCGTAGTCATACAGATATAAAAGACAAACCACAGGGTAACCAGAAATGGATACACATGGAGAGAATCCGCAAGCTGCAGCGTCAGAAGCAGAACACCGGACAACAGGAAAAAGCTGAGTTTCCCCTTCGCTTTCTCCGGAAAAAACAGCTGGATAAAAAAATAGCAGATCAATGCCTCCAAAAAATAGGCCGCAAATTCACAAAGCTGAAATATGGTATTCATCAAATGCACATGGAGACTTGTGTCTTTAGACATGAGAGAAAATGTGCCCCTCCTGACTCTTTCGCGAGCTCCTTCTCCTTTTTAGTTTTTCAAACATTTGTTTGCCTTTTACTCTTTAATATGGTAAAATATACTTAGATCGTAAATCTATTATGAGGTATCAAATCTATGAAATCTATTACCATTACTGCTAAAATCAAACTATACCCTACCTCAGAACAGATGCTTATTTTGAATAAGACCCTGTCCGTTATTCGGGATGTTCTGAACTTTGTCTCCGTATTCGTTTTTGGACAGGAAGGAATACGCTATCTCGCATTAGACCATGCCTTATATTACCCTGTCAGACAGCAGTTCGGGCTCCGCTCTCAGATGACTCAGAGTGTATTTAAGACGGTCCTTGCAAAATATCAATCCATGAAAAGCAATGGACACCCTTTTACGAAAGTATCTTTTCGAAACTTCGAATATGATCTGGTCTGGAACCGGGATTACTCCATATCGAACCAGTCCATTAGCTTAAATACCCTTTCCGGCAGGTTACATATCCCCTTCGAACCCAAAGGGATGGAACACTGGTTTCGTGCCGGCGGACGCTTTGGCACTGCTAAACTGATTCGAAAAAACAGGAAATATTATCTACATATTCCGGTCACCCTGGAAGTAGAGAACAGGAATATCTTAAACCATATCGTTGGAATTGATCTGGGTGTGAACCATTTGGCAGTTTCCTTTGATGATAAAGGGTACACCAGGTTCTTTTCCGGCCGCGCGGTCAAGGAAAAGCGCGCGAAAGCCCTTGGCCTGCGGAAACGCCTGCAGGCATGTGGGACAAAATCAGCAAAGCGGAAACTAAAAAAGCTCCGGGAGAAAGAAAACCGTTACGTAACCGCGGTAAACCACGCAGTCACGAAGGCACTTATCTCACAGTATGGAGCCGGGACGCTTTTTATTATAGAAGATTTAACCGGGATACGCACTGTCACAGAACATGTCCGTTTAAAGTCCCGGTATGTAATGGTCTCCTGGGCATTCAGCCAGTTCCGGGAGATGCTGGAATACAAAGCCGTGCTGTCGCAGTCAGAAATCCTTGCGATCAACCCGAAGTACACCAGCCAGAGTTGCCCGGTCTGCGGGAATACGACAAAAGCTAACCGCAACAGAAAAAAACATGAATTTTGCTGTACTATATGCGGTTACCGAAGTAATGACGACCGAACCGGGGCCATAAACATCTACCATAAAGGCTGTAATACTCTGTTCGCAGAGGCCTGTCAGGCATAACCAAAACAGGCGGGCTGCCGTCAACTATTCCGCCGAACGTATGTGAGGGGGACTTTCCCGCAGCCTATTGTAGCCAGCGTTTGAGGTAGGAGACATGAACAACATGTCGTACTACGTGTAGTTGAGTTACAAGCCTGTGTCTGGGCCTGCCCCACTTCATCGGGCATTAGACATGGGTAATTGACAGATGCCTCCGGAAGAAACCGGTAATGGTCTCTCTCACTTCTTTTACATGGCTCTGGCTCACCGGCAGCACGGTCCCATCGTCCATAACCACGGATGCGCCTTCCATTTTTCTGACATGGTAAAGGTTGATCATGTAGCCTCTCTCAATCATCAGGAACTCCTCTCTGCCAAGCTCCTCTTTCACCTGTCCCAGCGCCTTTCGGACCGGCACCTCCTCCCCAGGCAGAACCAGACATGAATATTTCTGTTTTTTATAGATATAGAGAATGTCGCTCATCGCCACCTTCATGATCTGGCGCGGTGCTTCCACCACGTAACACTCCTTCACCTTCCAGGAAAGCAGCCGAATCCCATCCGAAACCGCCATGGATAAGCAGCTTTCCACCTCCGCCTTCGGTATATAGCGGAAGATGGAGAGCTCAAAGGACTTGACCGCGTACTTTGTATGGGAGGTTATAAAGGAGACAAGCGCCTGGGGCAGCGAATCCTTTATTAAATCCGCCAGCTCCATGCCGGAGAAACCAGGCATCTCGATATCGAGGAAAAGCATATCGAAATACCGCTTCTCCCCGATGTCATAGGCCAGCATGCCGCTGTCGGTATAGAGAACCGTCTCCGACGAAACGGAAAGCGCGCGGCACTCTGCTTCAATGAGCGTCTTCACCCGCTCTGCAAATGCGGGCTCATCATCACAAACTGCTATCCGAATCATGGTGTCACCTCACTCTCCCAATGCCTGTTTAATAATTTCTCCCCCGATCTCTTTCACCCGGTCTGAGTTCTGATAGTCCTGATCTTCGTATAGGAATTCATGAAGCGCCGTCACATTGGATTCCAGCGTGTTGGGAATCAGACAGCTTCCAAGCTTTCCAAGCGTGGCCGCCTTGTATACCGTCGGAAAGCCTTCGGTTTTTACAATTCGGTAGTTTCCGGCGTTCTTTCCCAGTTCCAGATAGTCGCCTGCGTCTATGCTGGTTGCGACCTGTGGCAGCACAGTCTCCAGAAGACGGTTGATCGTCGGAATATCCGCCTGCTTCAGCTTCTCCAATACGGCCTCGATCACCTTCCGCTGTCTCTCCGTCCGGTTCATGTCGGTGTCCATCAGACGCAGCCGGCTGTAGGCGACGGCCTGGACACCATCGAGATGAGTCGGCCCCGGGCCCGTTAAATGTACCGAAGGAATTCCCGTACTATCCACGGTTTCTGTGATAAATGCATTGATATACGCATACTCGGCCTTTGTGATATCCATATCGATTCCCCCCAGCAGGTTGACCGCGTCGGCAGCTGCCTTCCAGGAAAAGGAAACGTAATCCCCGATTTTCAAATCCAGGTTTTCATTTAATGCCGTGACGGCCTGCTCCGGTCCGCCTTCCGAATAACTGGAGTTTATCTTCCGGCACTTTCCTTCCTTCACATTGCTCATCAGCAGCGTATCGCGGTAAACGGATACCAGCCGGATTTCCCCGTTGGCGCGGTTAAGCGTGAGAAGCATCTGAGTGTCCGCGCTGGTTCCTTTTCCAAGGTCGCCGTTGCGGCTGTCCACGCCGAAAATAGCCACTGTCCAGTAATCGTCCATCTGCTTCTCCGTCGCTTCATTCAGATAATCATTGCTGATCGCCTTGATGTCCGCATCCGGGATTTTCTGTGTGGATGTCGCCAGCTTTGTTACATAAAGCAGCGCGGAGCAGGCAAAAAATAACAACAGCGCCAGAATACATGCCGCCGCCTTTTTCCATACGGGTTTCTTCGTTCCTTCTTCTTTCTTTTCTCTGAGTTCATACATAAACTGTCATTCCTTTCCGGGTCATTTGATGGTTTTATTATAGTCTTTTCCGGCCTGGGCCGTGTGATCTGACCGCGAATGACCATTTTTTTGCCGTAATTCATGCAGACAGCGAAAAACCTCAGGACCAGCCCGAGGTTTTCTATGTAATCACGCAGACACCAGTGTGGCTGCTCACCTATTCCTTTACTGTCCCGTCTGTAAATACGATCTGCGTCACCGTATACTCTGATTTTAAGTCTTCATACGCTGTCGTATACAGCTTCATATGCTCGTCGATAAAATCATTAATTTCAAAGCTCAGATCATCGTTGACCACGGTCTCCCCCGCCGGTATGGTATGTCCGGTAAAATCACATCCGGCTGTTAAAATCTCTTTGCCGAACAGATCCATGATCTTTAATTTTCCCTGGATTCCCTGTATATCTTTGTCCGTATTGTTTGTAATCTCAAAGTTCAAATTGCTGTAGCTGTTAAATATCCATTTGGAGGAGTCTTTCTCCACGTCCTCTTTCCCAATCAGTCTGACGACCACATCCCCAGCCTGGATTTCCGCTTCCTTAGCCATCTCGTCGATCGTCGCCTGTAGAGACGCGGCTTTCTTCCCAGCCTCTTCCTTCTGCTCCTTCGCCGACGCCAGTTCGGAGGAAAGGCTTTCCTTCTCGCCTTCAAGACTCTCCTTTACCGCTGACAGGCTCTCCACCTGCGACTTCAGCTCCTGGTTCTGAGCCTCCAGTTCCCCCGTACCGGAGCACCCGGAAAGCAGCCCCGCAGCCAGAAGACCAACGATTCCATATCTCAATACCAAACGCCTTGCCCCTCTTCTCCTCATCCTCTTTATCCCCCGTTTTTCCGGCATCGCTGCCTCATTTGTCATACTGCTTCTTCTAAACTATTATACTCGATCAAATGGTATTACACAACCGCCAACACAGTCCCCGTAATCCTGGTCCAATCGCTGAAAAGGTATGCCATGGGCCTTCATCCTTCGGTATTTCCGTGGTTTCAGGCAGCTTTTCCGCTATTTTGCTTCCTGTAAGCAAATTATTTTTCCATTTATTACCACATATTTGACTTGCTTCGGTAACATTTTTCCACTAATATGGGGAGAACCATGATAAGAGGTATCATATGAGCGAGACAGGCTGTCCCTGAAGGAGGAGATCAAACGGCAGACATCCTCCGGCAAAGTCTTCATGTATGAAAATCGGCTGATCACGAAAGGCGGGGAAGTCCGCTGGGTCTGGACCAGTGCCGAGCTGAGGCGGGACGCCCGGCAGCGCCATACTTTCACTGTATTTTCCATGACATTACCGCCACGAAAAAAGACCAGGAGAAGCTGGTCTTAAATAAAAAACGCTATGAGATTGTGCTCGGCCGAGGCCACTACTGCATATACGGAAACGAGGAATCCCCTGTTCGCCGGCTGTCATTTGAGGAGCCGCTCCAGTCCTATTCTTCTGGAATTTATCGGGCGCGTCTTCCGCGACGACCGCATTTACCTGTGCCAGAAAACAGGAGGAGAGCCGTTTAAAAATATTTATAACTGGTGCAGTGCCGGAACCCATTTCATGGCGGACTCTTTAGAGGAGCTCTGCTCGCTGGACTGGAATATCACTCCGGAGTTTCCCGCCGTCTCATTTCCTGACACCGCATCCGTTGAAGATCCCCGCCTCAGAAGCTGGTTTAAGGCACGCGGAGCAAAAGCCGCGTTTCTGTTCTGTCTCGGGGATCCCGGCAAGCTGATAACTATCATCGGTATTGAAGACTGTCCCCCCCCCCCCGGAGACACTGGAGGAGATGCGGTATTCTCTTCTTATGGTCAGTGAGATCTTAAACCTGTTCAGGAATTATATTTATTTCATTTCAACAGCCGGTATTTCTCGTACTCCTCTGTTATTTAATCTGCACCTTTAAGCTTTTTCCTAATGATCCAGCCACTTTTATTTGCATATGGCTGGACAGGAGATAACAAAAGCGTCAATTAGCCTAAAGAAAGTCCCAGGGGTGCAACTCTGGGACTTTCGCTTTGTGTATACATATATAATTAATCTCTTTCGCCTGCCTGTATTTTATCACACAGTCTGCAAAATCAAGCGGTAGTTTCTGTATAAATCGCAATATTACTTATTATTTAACTTCGCCTGAGCCGCAGCACCCTTGGCAGAGCATTCCCTCCCCCATAAAACTCCTCCCCTTTTCTCAACAAAATAATATAGTTCAACTTTGATATTTATGATATACTATTTGTGTTGTCGCACCCAATCTGGCAACAGAAAGGGGTGCGACAAATGCAAGATATAATCTCTTTTATTGTTTCTGTCATGGTAAATGTAATTGCCTATTACATATGCAAGTGGTTAGACAGAAATAAGGACGACAACTAACCCAAATAAAACCCTCAGGAATTGCGGTCCTGAGGGTTTCGCTTTGTGCTACAAATAGATATAATCTCTTTTGCCTGTTTACATTATATCAAACACCGATTACAAAATCAAGTAATAGTTTCGACTTGAACCGCAATGTTATTTGTTGTTCAACGCCGCCTGTGCCGCTGCGGCCATAGCAGAGCAATCCCAAACCCACTCGACATATCGATATCATTTCTACATTTTTATTATAGAACTACCCCATCACTCATGCTATACTATATTTGTTGTCGCACCCTATACTGGCAACAGGAAGGGGGTGTATACATAATGGAATTACTCTCTTTTATTCTCTCTATCACAGCAAGTGTTGTTGCCTACTTCATTTGCTAATGGCTAGATAGGAGATAACAGCGACAATTAGCCTAAAGAAAGTCCCAGAGTTGCACCTCTGGGACTTTCGCTTTGTGTATACATATAGAACTACTCTCTTTTGCCTGCTTATATTATATCAAACACTATATACAAAATCAAGCATAATTTCCCACCGAACAAACGGTCTCTATTTATTGTTCAGAGCCGCCTGAAACGCGGCGGCCTTGGCACAGCAAACTCTTCCCTATTAAAGCCTTCCCCTTTTATCGACAAAATAGTATAGTTCAACTTTGATATTTATGATATACTATTTGTGTTGTCGCACCCAATCTGGCAACAGGAAGGGGGTGCTTACATGGACTTAATGATTTCTTTCTTACTCTCTGTTATGGCAGGTGTAGTTGCCTACTACATATGCAAATGGTTAGACAGAGATAGCAGCGACAATTAGCCTAAAAGAAAACCCCAGAGTAGCCGCTCTGGGGTTTTCGCTTTGTGCCCACATGGACATCTGATTTCTTTTGCCTGTTTACATTATATCAAACATTACTTGCAAAATCAAGTATGGTTTTTTATCGAACAAACGGTCGCTTACTTTTGGTTAAGGGCCGCCTGAGCCGCAGCCAGTCTTGCGATCGGCACACGGAACGGAGAACAGGATACGTAGTTTAAGCCTACCTTGTGGCAGAACTCGATGGAGGACGGATCGCCGCCATGCTCGCCGCAGATACCAAGCTTGATGTCAGGTCTTGTCTTTCTGCCCTTTTCAGCAGCCATAGCAACAAGCTGTCCAACACCGGTCTGGTCAAGTCTTGCAAATGGATCAGACTCGTAGATCTTAGCCTTGTAATAGGAATCTAAGAACTTGCCAGCGTCATCACGGGAGAATCCGAATGTCATCTGTGTTAAGTCGTTGGTACCGAAGGAGAAGAATTCTGCTTCCTCAGCAACAGCGTCTGCTGTTAATGCAGCTCTCGGGATCTCAATCATGGTACCGATGTGGTACTGGATGTCAGAGCCTTTTTCTGCCTTAACTGCTTCTGCGGTCTCAACTACGATATCTTTTACAAACTTTAATTCCTTCTTCTCGCCTACGAGCGGGATCATGATCTCAGGAATGATGTCGTATCCTTCTTCTGCCTTTACTTCGATTGCAGCTTCCATAACGGCTCTTGTCTGCATCTTGGCAATCTCAGGATAAGTAACTGCCAGACGGCATCCTCTGTGGCCCATCATCGGGTTGAATTCGTGTAAATCCTCACATTTTTCTTTAATTGCTTCTACGGTTAAGCCCATATCAGCAGCTAAAGCTTCGATGTCCTCTTCCTTTGTCGGAAGGAACTCATGTAACGGCGGATCTAAGTAACGAACGGTCATTGGTCTGCCTTCCAGAGCCTTGTACATCGCCTTGAAGTCACCCTTCTGGAACGGAATCAGTTCATTTAATGCTTCTTCTCTTGCTTCAACCGTATCGGAAAGGATCATCTTTCTGATCTTCGGAATTCTGTCTTCTTCGAAGAACATATGCTCGGTACGGCAGAGGCCGATACCTTCTGCGCCTAACTTCACTGCGTTTAAGGTATCTGCAGGAGTATCAGCGTTTGTTCTTACATGGAGGGTTCTGAACTCATCAGCCCATCCCATGATTCTGCCGAAGTCACCGCTGACGGTAGCTTCCTGTGTAGCAATATCGCCAATGTAGATCTTACCTGTGGAACCGTCTAAGGAGATGTAATCGCCTTCTTTAATGGTATGTCCGCCAAGATCGAAGTACTTTGCTGCTTCATCAATCTTGATCTCGCCGCAGCCGGATACGCAAGCGGTACCCATACCACGTGCAACAACTGCTGCGTGAGAGGTCATGCCGCCGCGAACGGTTAAGATGCCTTCTGCCGCATGCATTCCTTCGATATCTTCCGGAGAGGTCTCAAGACGAACGAGAATGACTCTCTCACCAGCCTCATGATGAGCCTTTGCTTCCTCAGCGGTAAAGTAAACCTTACCAGCCGCAGCACCAGGAGATGCAGGAAGAGCGGAACCGATTACTTCGCCGGCTTTTAATGCAGCCGGATCAAATGTTGGATGCAGTAACTGATCGAGGGATTTTGCTTCGATTCTTAAAACTGCTTCCTTTGGTGTGATCTTTCCTTCATCGACTAAGTCGCAGGCAATCTTAATGGCCGCCGGAGCAGTTCTCTTGCCGTTACGTGTCTGTAAGAAGTATAATTTGCCTTCCTGGATCGTGAATTCCATATCCTGCATATCGCGGTAATGGTCTTCCAGCTTATGAGCGATTGCCATGAATTCCTTGTAGCATTCCGGTAAATCCTGCTCCAGCTTCGTGATCGGCTGCGGTGTACGGATACCGGCAACTACGTCCTCGCCCTGAGCGTTAATTAAGTACTCGCCGTAGATACCGTTCTCACCGGTAGATGGGTTACGTGTAAATGCAACGCCTGTACCGGAGGTATTGCCCATGTTTCCGAATACCATGGCCTGTACGTTAACCGCAGTACCCCAGTCGCCAGGGATATCGTTCATACGTCTGTAAACGATAGCACGAGGGTTGTCCCAGGAACGGAAAACAGCCTTAACAGCTTCCATTAACTGAACCTTCGGATCCTGTGGGAATTCTTCGCCCATTTTCTCTTTGTAGATAGATTTGTATTTTGCGATAACTTCCTTTAAATCATCAGCAGTTAAGTCTGTGTCGTACTTAGCTCCCTTAGATTCCTTTACTTCATCAAGGATGCCCTCGAAGAAAGTCTTGCTCATCTCCATAACAACGTCGGAGAACATCTGGATAAATCTTCTGTAAGAATCGTATGCAAATCTTGGGTTGCCTGTCTTCTTGGCAAAGCCTTCTACTGCAACGTCATTAAGTCCCAGGTTTAAGATTGTATCCATCATACCAGGCATGGACGCCCTTGCACCGGAACGTACAGATACTAATAACGGATCTTCTGTATCGCCGAACTTCTTACCCTGAATTTCCTCTAATGTTTTCAGTGCGTCAAAGATCTGCTCCTGAATTTCTTCAGTAATCTTCTTGCCGCTGGTATAGTAGTCTGTACAAGCCTCTGTCGTAACAGTAAAGCCCTGTGGAATCGGCAGACCTAAATTAGTCATCTCTGCTAAGTTAGAGCCCTTACCGCCTAACAGGTTTTTCATATCGGCACTGCCTTCTTTGAACAAATAAACCCATTTTGTTGCCATAAGTATTTCCTCCTCAAATAAAGTTATCGGTTCGCTTTCGCACCGTAAGAAAAAAAACGCGCAAAAGACCTGTCAATATTATATCATAATTCAATTTCTAGTAAAGAGGTTTTCTTGATTTGCTGGCAAAAATTCGCTCTTTTTTCAATACAATTTTATGAAAGTACTTTCAAATTCTGTCATTTTCTGATATGCGATTTTTGTTCGTATATACGATTTGAGAAACGCACCTTTTCAGGACGGAAGTGTCTGGAGGCGCGGTGAAAGACCTGGCGGAAAAGCAGTTCCTTTATAATATACAGCGTTTTTGCAAGGTATTCCTTTTTCGGCGTTTCCCGGAAAAAGTCGTCCTCCATTCCGTCGCGGCTGGAATTATCCAGAGTTCCCTCGTATAAGAAATACGGCTCCAGCAGTTCGGAAAACAGCTTTGGCGTATAACGGTAATAAGGCTGGTGGAGTTTGATTCCCGCCGCCTCCAGAACCTTCGCGACAAACTCGCCGCAGTGAAACGCCTTATAGAGTGGATGACCTCCGAAGACCGGGATCAGGAGCATATGGATTAAATTGTACATGATCTCGGGATCATTTTTCACGTCTTCCATGTATTGGATGGCGTTTTGGTATCCATCTTTGGTGACTGGCACCCGGAAAATCTTCGTGTAAATGGGCACATCCTCCCCCAGCGTATAATAGATCCTCTTCTCCTCAATATATCCGGAGATGGGAGGCGTCTTTGCCCGTAGCCTGGAAAACGCATAAAAATGGGTGTACGTATCGTCCAGCGACACCGCCGCATGGGTGTACCGGTAGCCCGTCGCCCGCTGTGTCAGGCGGCCGAAGCCGGAGGGAAGGTAGAGCAGAAGAATATAGATGTATTCCATCGGAGTTCCTTTCTTGCCTTTTTCCCTATTCTACCATATAATTTGATCAGAGGACAGCGCAATTGGAAGGAGGAATGGTATGATTCTGCTGGTAAAACCGGAGGCCGCAGACAGCGGCTTCAGTCTGGACATGGCTCTTAAGACGGAGCCGCTGGAACTGGAGTATATAAAAGCCATGCTGAAGGAATATGATGTGGAAAGCATGATCTATGAAGCCTCCTTCGACAGGCGCAGTTTTGATGAGATTTTAAACGAATACACCCCCGACGCGGTGGCCGTTACCGGCTATATCACGCAGGAAAAACTGATGCTCTCCTACGCCCGGCGCGCGAAGGCGCTGCGCCCCGGCTGCATCACCATCATCGGCGGCTCCCATGCACAGCTGAACCCGGAGCGTTTCTTTGATCCTGCCGTGTCTTACATATGCCGTTCCGACAATATCTATGCGATTGCGGAGGCACTGAAGGCGGAGGGGCTCATTCCGCCGGAAAATGGTTTTTGTCCGCCGGAGCTGTCTGTGATTGACGGACTTTGTTATCCTGAAAATGGGGGCTGGCACAAAAATCCCATGAAACCGTTTGATTTAAACAAACTCCCAATCCCCGACCGAAGCGCCTTTTCCACCTGTCAGGACCACTACCGCTACTTAGACGTCTCCCCTGTAGCCCTTTTAAAGACCTCATCTTCCTGTCCCTACCACTGCGCCTTCTGCTATGGCCGGGAGCTCAACTGCGGCACCTACTGCCAGCGGGACTTGGAAAAGATCATCGAGGAGCTGGAGACCATCCCCTGCGGCAATATTCAGATCGCCGATGACGACTTCCTGTTCGATGTTCCGAGGCTGAAAGAATTTATGCGGCTGCTCCGGGAGCGGAATATCAGGAAGACCTTTATCTGCTACGGACGCTCGGATTTTATCGCCGTTCATGAGGACTTGATCCGGGAACTGGCGGAGGCCGGCTTCCGTTACATCATGGTCGGTCTGGAGGCGGTTTCCGACAGCTTTCTGGACTCCTATCAGAAGCATTCCTCCCAGTCTCTCAACATTAAGACCATCCGGATGCTTCAAAAATACAACATTAATCTGGTGGGGCTCTTCATCATCGACAGCCGTTTCAAGAAAGAGGATTTCCGGAACATGCGGCGTTTTATCCACGCACACCGGATCACCTATACGGGAGTCTCCATTTTCACACCCATACCGGGCACGGCGCTGTTTAACGAATACCGTGACAGGCTTACCACGGAAAACTGTGAAAAATGGGACTTCATGCATTTGGTAGTCAAACCGGAATGCATGAGCCGCTTTCATTTTTACCTGGAATATTATCTTCTCGTTATGGATTTGTTTCGAATTGCGCAGAAAGCCGGGATATACAGCTTTCTGCGATTAAAAGACTATAAGAATATATTTCTGAAGCTGCTCTTTACAGACAGCTTTAAGTACTAGACGGCAGTTTTTTATTCTGACCTGCCAGCAGAAAACGGCAGATGATCAGCGTTACAAATTCCGTCACAGGCATGACGGACCAGATTCCGGTAACGCCGAAAGCGATCGGCAGAAGGAAAACGAGAATTCCGTTTATCACCATCCCTCTCATCATGCAGATGAACAGGGAGTATCCCGGCTTCATCACGGACTGGAAATAGGTGCCGTACAGGATATTAAAGCCCATGGCGAAGAATGACAGGAAATAGATCCGCACGGCCGGGACCGACATGGCCAGGATCTCCGCCGTCGGCTTCACGAAGGCCGCGGTCACCAGGGCCGGCAGAAGAAGGCCGATTCCCGTAAACAGAATGCCCGATATGGTCACCGCCATCTCTCCCATATGGCGCGTCTCTTTTAATCTGGACTTTCTGCCCGCACCGTAATTGGTGGCGAGAATCGGCTGTACGGCCTGGGAGATGCCGTTGCTGATGGACGCTACGATCAGCGCGCTGTTGGAGATAATTCCGTACACGACCACACCCAAATCGCCCACGTAGACAAGGAGCTGGCGGTTGAATAAAAATGTCACCACGCCGTTGCACATCTCCAGCAGGAAGCTGGCAAATCCGTTGACCACGACCTCCCACGCCTTCTTCCACCCGGGGCGGGCCACCACCTTCAGCGTGTTGTCCGGCGAGGTAAGATGGGTCAGCAGGATTCCAACCGTCAGGAGGGAACCGATCACCGAGGCGATCGCTGCCCCGGCCATTCCCATTTTCATTGGAAATATAAAAATATAATCCAGTACCACATTGGTCACACCGCCAGACACGACCGCCACCATGGATACCTTCGGCGCCCTGTCGTTCCTGACAAATGCCTGTAAAAAGGCCGAGAACAGGAAGACCGGAGCGCCTGTAACCAGAACGCGGCCGTACTCGTCGACGTAATTTCCCATGGTATCATTTCTGCCCAGAAATTCCGTCACAGGCTTAAAAAGCAGGTGCCCGCCAGCAATGTAAAAGACCGCAAAGGCCACGGCCAGCCAGAGGGCCACTGTAAAATACTCTTTTGCCGCCTGCTCGTCCCGGCGTCCCTTCGAGATTGAGAGGAGAACGCCTCCTCCGACGCCGAAGAGCATGCCCGTTCCAAAAAACAGGCTGAATAAGGGAAGCAGCAGGTTCAAGGCCGCGATTCCCACAGGCCCCACGCCCCGGCCGATCATCAGCGTGTCGGCCAAAATATAAATAGAAGTAACCAGCGTAGCACTGATGGACGGCATCAGATACTTGATAAACAGCTTTTGTACCGGCTCTTCCAGAAGATTTAGTTTCTGCACAATATTCCTCCTTCTGTTTAAATCCTTTATCAGTTTACCATTTTTTCTTTAAATAACAAGCTGCTTTATAATAATTCTGTAAAATTGCCCTACTTTACATTGTTTCTGTTTCCAAAATATGGTAAAGTAGAAGTAGCTCTAATAACAATCTTTCAAACGATAGGAGGAATTACGTATTATGAAAAAGAGAGTATTAGCAGTAACACTGGCGGTCATGATGGCTGCATCCTTAAGTGCATGCAGTTCTTCAAATTCCGGCTCCGGCAGCACGACAGCTGCTCCTGCTGAGACGACAACTGCCGCGGAAACCAAAGCGACAGAGGCCGAGACGACAGCCGATACCGCAGTAAAATCGGAATCTTCCAACGGTTATGAACTGGCTCTTGTTACCGACTTAGGTACCATTGACGACAAATCCTTCAACCAGGGCGCATGGGAAGGCATGAAGAAATACGCGGAAGAAAACAGCATTTCCTACAAGTACTACCAGCCTCAGGAAGGAACGACGGACTCTTATTTAGAGACCATCGGTCTGGCCATTGAGGGCGGTGCAAAACTGATCGTATGCCCTGGATTCTTATTTGAAGAGCCTGTTTATCTGGCCCAGGACCAGTACAAGGACGTACATTTCATCCTTCTGGACGGCGAGCCTCACAGCGGCGACTACTCCGAATACAGAACCGAAGCCAATGTTATGCCGATTCTGTTCCAGGAAGATGAGCCTGGCTTCCTGGCAGGCTACGCGGCAGTAAAAGACGGCTATACCAAGCTGGGCTTCTTAGGCGGTATGGCGGTTCCGGCCGTTATCCGTTACGGCTACGGCTTCGCGGAAGGCGCTGACTTCGCAGCCAAAGAGATGGGCGTGGACGGCATCGAGATCATGTACAACTATACAGGCGCATTTGCCGCGACACCGGAAGCGCAGTCCATGGCTGCCTCCTGGTATCAGAACGGCACGGAAGTCATCTTCGGATGCGGCGGCGCGGTAGGTAACTCTGTTATGGCGGCGGCAGAAGAAAAGAGCGCCAAGGTCGTTGGCGTGGACGTTGACCAGAGTTACGAATCCGACACTGTAATCACTTCCGCTATGAAACAGCTTTCCGTATCTGTTTACGACGGCGTAAGAGATTTCTACGCAGGCAGCTTCCCGGGCGGCAAGACCAGTATCTTCTCCGCGAAGAACGACGGTATCGGCCTTCCGATGGAGACCTCCAAGTTTACAGCTTTCACACAGGCGGATTACGACGCAGTCTATGCTCAGTTAAAGGATGGCAAGATCACTCTCGTACAGCCTTCTGAAGACAACAACGATCCAACCAAAGACTTAAAGCTTGAAAAGACAACTATCAACTTCGTAGAATAATCGGATCTACATAAGAAAGGAGATGTCGTTTGATTTCCCAGTCACAACTGAAGACGGGTATCTTACGGCATCTCCTTTTTTGCACTGCAAGGGGGTTCTCATGGATAATTATATTATCGAGATGCTGAATATTACGAAAGAATTTCCCGGCATCATCGCCAACGACAACATCACTCTGCAGCTGAAAAAGGGTGAAATTCACGCCCTTCTCGGCGAAAACGGCGCAGGGAAATCGACGCTCATGAGCGTGCTGTTCGGCCTCTATCAGCCGGAAGCGGGCGTCATTAAAGTCAGAGGAAAAGAAGAAAAGATTACCGGGCCGCTGGATGCCAACGCGCTGGGCATCGGCATGGTACATCAGCATTTCAAACTGGTACATAATTTTACGGTTCTCCAGAATATCGTCCTCGGCATGGAGACCACGAAACACGGCTTTTTGAAAATGGACGACGCACGGAAAAAAATCATGGATTTGAGTGAGAAATACCAGCTCACCATCGATCCCGACGCGCTCATCTCCGACATCACGGTCGGCATGCAGCAGAGAGTCGAGATTCTGAAGATGCTTTACCGCGACAATGAGATCATGATCTTCGATGAGCCCACGGCCGTCTTAACGCCTCAGGAAATCGACGAACTGATGCAGATCATGAGGGATCTGGTGAAGGAGGGAAAATCCATCCTCTTTATCACGCATAAGCTTAACGAAATCAAGGCGGTTGCCGACCGGTGCACGGTCCTGCGCCGTGGAAAATATATCGGAACCGTAGAGGTAAAGGACACCACACCGGAAGAAATGTCCGAGATGATGGTGGGACGCAAGGTGAATCTGACCGTGGAAAAAGGCGCCGCCTCCCCGAAGGATGTGGTGCTCGAAGTGAAGAATCTGTCCGTCAAGGCCAACAAAGAGGGCCACACAAAAAATCTGGTGAGCAACGTCACCTTCCAGGTTCGAAAGGGTGAGATCGTCTGTATCGCCGGTATCGACGGAAATGGTCAGACAGAGCTGATTCACGCCATCACCGGCCTGGCCGAGATGAGCGAGGGAATTGTGCTCTTAAACGGTCAGGATGTGACAAAAAAGAGCATCCGTTATAAAAACACCCACGGACTCTCTCATATCCCGGAGGACCGCCACAAACACGGACTTGTCCTGGACTATAATCTGGGCTATAACCTGGTGCTTCAGCAGTATTTTGAGAAGGGATTTCAGCAGTGCACTTTTCTAAAGAACGACAGCATCTACGGCTATTCAGAAAAGCTGATTGAAGATTACGATATCCGAAGCAGTGAAGGGCCCTACACCAGCGCCAGAAGCATGTCCGGCGGCAACCAGCAGAAGGCGATCGTAGCCAGAGAGGTCTCCAGGGATCATGACATCCTGCTGGCAGTACAGCCCACAAGAGGTCTTGACGTGGGGGCCATTGAATATATCCACAGGGAATTGATCAAGCAGCGTGACGCGGGGGCCGCGATTCTGCTGGTATCCCTGGAACTGGATGAGGTCATGAACTTAAGCGACAGGATTCTCGTCATGTTTGAGGGCTCCATTGTGGCTGACTTGGATCCCAAGAAGGTTACAGTGCAGGAATTAGGCCTTTACATGGCCGGTTCGAAGAAAGAAGGTGGCAAATCATGAAACAGAAGCAACCACGGGATTACAATGGAATACTATCTTCCATCTTTGCCATCGTGCTGGGACTTATTGTCGGCCTGATCATCCTGTTTCTCTGCAATCCTGCCCAGGCGCTGCCCGGATTTGCGACAATCCTGACGGGGGCGTTTACTCACGGGGCCAAGGGCATCGGACAGGTATTCTACTATGCGACGCCCATCATTTTAACCGGTCTCTCCGTTGGCTTCGCCTTTAAAACAGGACTCTTCAACATCGGTACACCGGGCCAGTTCATCATGGGCGGCTTTGGAGCCGTCTACGTGGGAATTCTCTGGACCTCCCTGGGGCCGGCTCACTGGTTTGTGGCGCTGCTGGCCAGCGTCGTCATGGGCGCCGTGTGGGGACTCGTACCAGGACTCTTAAAGGCTTACTATAACGTAAACGAGGTTATCGCCTCCATTATGATGAACTACATCGGCATGTATCTCGTCAACTGGATCGTAAAGAGCAGCAAGCCCCTGTTTAACAATCTGAGAAATGAATCGAGAAACGTGGCGGCTACCGCAAATATCCCGAAGATGGGCCTGGACAAGATTTTCCCCGGCTCCAGCGTCAACGGAGGCATTATCATCGCCATTATCGTCGTTATCCTGATTTATCTGCTGTTAAACAAGACCACCTTCGGTTATGAGCTGAAGGCGGTTGGCTTCAACCGCGATGCCAGCAAGTACGCCGGCATCAATGAGAAGAAAAGCATCATCATGTCCATGATGATCGCAGGCGCCATCGCCGGACTGGCCGGCGGCCTCCTCTATCTGGCCGGAACCGGAAAACATATTGAGATCAAGGATGTTCTGGCTTCCGAAGGCTTTACCGGAATCTCCGTCGCCCTGCTGGGCTTAAGCAACCCGATTGGCGTGCTGTTCTCCGGCATTTTTATCGCCTACTTAACGGCAGGCGGATTTTATCTGCAGCTGTTTGAATTTTCTACGGAAATCATCGATATCATTGTCGCGGTGATCATCTACTTCAGCGCCTTTGCCCTCATGGTAAAGATGCTGATCGGAAAGGTGCAGAAGGCGCGCCATGAAAAAGAAGAGGCACAGGCGAAAGGAGGAGGAGACGCATGAGTGTTATTTATTTTATATTTCAGCAGACCATGTATTTCATGATTCCTCTTATGATCGTGGCTCTGGGTGCCATGTTCTCGGAACGGAGCGGTATTATCAATATCGCGCTGGAGGGAATCATGACCATGGGCGCGTTTACCGGAATCCTGTTTATTCACTTTACGGGAGGCACCATGAGCGGCCAGATGCAGCTGATTCTGGCGGTCTTAATCTCCATGGCGACAGGCATGTTCTTCTCCCTGTTCCATGGATATGCGTCCATCAATATGAAGGCGAACCAGGTTATCAGCGGTACCGCCTTAAACATGTTCGCCCCCGCATTTGCCATCTTCGTGGCCCGTGTCATTCAGGGCGTGCAGCAGGTACAGTTTACCAATACCTTCCGGATCACCTCGGTTCCCGTACTCGGCAGGATCCCGTTTATCGGACCGCTGCTGTTCCAGAACGCCTACATTACCACCTACATCGGAATCGCAATCTTCGTACTCTCCACCGTCGTGCTCTACAAGACGCGGTTTGGACTTAGGCTGCGCTCCTGCGGCGAGCATCCCCAGGCGGCCGACGCGGCAGGCATCAACGTCTACCATATGCAGTACGCGGGCGTCCTGATCTCAGGTGCCCTCGGTGGCTTAGGCGGACTGGTATTCGTCGTTCCGACCTCCACCAACTTTAACGCCGATGTTGCCGGATACGGTTTCCTGGCTTTGGCCGTCCTGATCTTCGGTCAGTGGAAACCAGTGAAAATCATGCTGGCCTCCTTATTCTTCGGACTGATGAAGGCGGTGGCCGCCGCTTACTCTGGAATTCCGTTCTTAAGCAGTCTCGGAATACCCAGTTATTTTTACAAGATGGTGCCGTATATTATCACATTGATCGTACTGGTATTCACATCGAAGAATTCCCAGGCTCCGAAGGCAGAAGGCGTGCCTTACGACAAGGGACAGAGATAAACGGATTATACAGAAATCAAAGAAATCCTTCCAGCCATGGCGTTTTCAGACGCAGCCGTGGCTGGAAGGACTTTTTTGTCAGCAGGTTCTTTTTTTAATTACCATGCCTTCCGGCAGGTGAAGCAGGCCATGGATTCCACCGTCCGCACCGACGTTTTTTCAAACATTCCGGACAGCCTTTTTTTCAGGCTTCCCGCCGTCTCAAACGGGGGAGTGAAAAATCCTTTCGGCACATAAATATGATTGATAAACCAGTCGGTACGCTTATTTTCACCGATAATATAGAAGCAGCCGGTGAAAATGCCCCCCGGACGGAGCACACGAAGTATCTCCCGGTATGCCGCATCCTTGTCCGGAAATGCGTGGAATCCGTTGAGCGACAGCACGAGATCGAAGCTTGCATCCGCAAACGGCAGTTTTCCAACGTCTCCCTGCAGAAATCTTACATTGGATAATCCCATGTTCTTAGCCCGGCGCTTCGCTCTCGCCATCATGTCCGCTGAGTAGTCGAGGCACGTCACATCTGCACTTGGAAGCCCTTGATACACAGGCATGGTCAGCACACCGGTTCCCACTGGAACCTCCAGAATGCGGCCTTTGCATTTCCTCGAAATCCCGGCCATCGCATACTCCAGATAACGCATTGTCTTCTTTTTCCAGATTCCGGTAGGCGTCCCGGATTTCCAAATGTCTGCTCATTTATTTCTCCCCAAACTGAACAACCGCGCAGCGTACTGATTTTCCATCGGGTCCTGCTCCGCTGTTGGTTAGCTGTTTCTAACTTTCTCTGCTGTTCATTATAGAAACACCGCCGCTCTTTGTCAATACCGGAATCGCCTCACTCCCCGTTGCACCCTTTTATTTCCGTGTGGTATAATACCCGGAGGAGGAAACTATCATGACACCATTAAAAGAACTTTTACAGCAGACAGATCATTTAAGAGACAACAGACAGCAGGATATAACCATTACGGAAGACACCATAAAAGAGCTCCACAGAACGGCTATGGCAGACTGCAGCGCCGTGCCGTCTGATTCCTACCGTACCGGCATGCCGTCTGATACGGATTACGGGTATCAGCCGCCTCAGCCAGAGGATGTTCCAAGGCTGACAGGACATCTCACGGATCAGATCAGGTCCTCAAGGTCCTCGCTCCATCCCATTGAGCTGGCAGCCATGGCCGGTAAACGGCTGATTGATATTCAGCCATTTGATGCGGCCAATGAAGAGACCGCATTTCTTCTCATAAACTTAATTCTTGTTTCCGCGGGCTACCCTGCCATCTCCATCGGTAACGAACGCCGGGAAGCGTATCAGCAGGCGCTTATAGTCTCCAGAAAAGAGTACGATATGGAGCCGTTCTCCCGCCTGATCGCTGAATGTGTGTCAGAGCGAATTTAAAATTCATTTCCGCCATCTGCACATTCTGGGATAAGGGGCAGATGGCGGGCCTGCAGCCGCATTTATAAATCGGAACGGCTTACGGTTCTCTCATCTATAAATTAACGCCGTTGCTTTCGATGATGTCCCGATACCACCAGAATGACTTCTTTCTGTACCGCCTGAGGCTTCCTGTGCCGTCATCGCCCCGGTCCACATAGATATAGCCGTACCGTTTTCTCATCTCGGCCGTGGAAGCGCTCACCAGGTCAATACAGCCCCATGAGGTATACCCCATGATTTCCACACCGTCGCGGATAGCTTCGCGTACCTGGATCAGATGCTGCCGCAGATAGTCAATCCGGTAATCGTCGAGCACCGTCTTTTCCCCATTTTCCAGAGTCACCAGCTGGTCCTCCGCGCCGATACCGTTTTCCACGATAAACAGTGGAAGCTGGTACCTGTCGTAGAGGCGGTTCAGTGTGTATCGAAGCCCCTTGGGATCGATCTGCCAGCCCCAGGCAGTAGCCTTCAAGTATGGATTCTTATAGCCCCTCGATAAGTTGCCTCCGGTCGGCTCGCCCAGCTCTGTATGCGTGGTGGCGCAGACGCTGGAATAGTAGCTGAAGGAGATGAAATCCACTGTATTTTTCAGAATTTCTCCGTCCTCCGGTTCCATGCAAATCTCTATTTTGTGATCCTCGAAATAGTTTAAGAGATACTTCGGATACGTTCCCCTTGCGTGAATGTCTGCAAACAAAAGCGTTTCCCGGTCTTTCTCCATAGTTGCAATCATGTCATCCGGGTCCGGAGTCAGAGGATAAACCGTAATTCCCAGAATCATACAGCCGATCTTCGCACTGGGCATCAGCTCATGGCCCAGCTTCACGGCCATGGCGCTGGCTACCAGCTCGTGGTGCATGGCCTGGTACAAATCCTGTTCCGTCAGCTGTTCCGCCGGCGTCTTAATGCCTCCGCTCATAAATGGGGCGTGAAGAAGGGAATTGATCTCGTTAAAGGTCAGCCAGTATTTCACCTTATCCTTATATCTGGTAAAAACAGTACGGCAGTACCGCTCGAAAAATCCGATCAGCTTCCGGCTTCTCCAGCCGTCGTACTTTTCCGCCAGCCCCAGCGGGGTTTCATAATGAGATATGGTAACTAATGGTTCTATGCCGTATTTTAAGCACTCGTCAAACAGGCGGTCATAAAACTCCAGCCCTTTTTCATTGGGCGTCTCCTCGTCTCCCTCTGGAAAGATTCTCGACCAGGCGATGGAGGTTCTGAATACCTTGAACCCCATTTCTGCAAACAGACGAATATCTTCTTTGTAATTGTGGTAGAAATCGATCGCTTCCAGCTTCAGATTATCCGCGGTGGGCCCTTCCGTCCGCTCTCCACGCAGGCCGTGGGGCAGGACATCCTGAACCGAAAGGCCTTTCCCGTCTTCATTATACGCGCCCTCACACTGGTTGGCGGAAACCGCTCCGCCCCATAAAAAATTTTCCGGAAATGTCTTCATGGTTCCCTCCATCACAGCAGCCTCAAAAGCGGTTCTCCCGTCTTCACACGGCCCTCGGCCGCTGCTTCCACAGTACTGTAGTTAAAATGATTGGATATGATAACTGGTGTGATCACATCGTATCCTTCCGCTTTCATCGCTTCTAAATCAAATTCCAGAATGCAGTCTCCCACTTTTACCGTGTCTCCGGACTTCATTTTTACATGGAAATGCTTTCCCTTTAAGTTTACCGTGTCCAGTCCCACATGGATCAGAATCTCCGTCCCGTCCTCCGACACAAGCCCCATCGCGTGGCCGGTTTCAAAGATCGTGGCAATGGTTCCGTTCACAGGAGATACCACGCGGCCTTCGGAAGGCATAATCGCCATGCCTTTCCCCAGAATGCCTTCCGAAAATGTGGGATCATTGACTGTTTCCAGGGATACTGCTTCGCCGGTCAGCGGAGCGGCAATCACAACCTCCTTCTCTTTTCCGGAAGACTTTTCGGAAGCCTTTTCACCGCCTTCTTCCTGCGGATCCTTATAAAGAACATAGGAAATGATAAATGCGATTACAACACTGACAACCGCGCCCGCACAGGCAAAGTAGAAGCCGGTCAGCGTATCGCCGCCTAAATAGCTGGGCAGTGTCAAAAATCCCGGTGAACCGCCTGAGTAGTTCTTAACATTTAGGATTCCCATGAGGAAACCGCCCACACCTCCGCCGATCATAGCCGCGTACAGGGGTGTTTTGAAACGGATGTTGATACCGTAGAGCGCAGGTTCTGTAATTCCGCAGACAGCCGTAATTCCGGCGGAAGACGCCAGCTGCCTTATCTCTGACTTCTTACTCTTAATGGCGACCGCCAGGGCAGCTCCGCCCTGAGCCACGTTGGATCCAAGCATACCCGGATAGATCAGGGTATCGTAGCCCATAGTCATACGGTTGTTGATTCCGATGGGAATCAGGCCGTAATGGGTTCCCGTCATGACTAAAAGCGGTGTAAACGCACCTACCAGAGCCGGTACCAGCCAGCTGCAGTAATTGTTTAAACTGTGTACGCCTGAGGCAATTAAATTGCTGATAATGGTTCCGATCGGTCCGATGACCACCAGACCCACGATTCCCGTGACGATGGCAGTGATCAGAGGCTTTGTAAAGAATTTCACTGGTTTTGGAGAGATTCTGTCTGCAATCGGCTCTACATAGGACATGAACCATACGATCAGAATAATCGGAAGCACGGAGGATGAATATCCTGCGTTGGTGATCGGGAGCAGGAAGATACGGATCGCTTCCCCGCTCTCTTTCGACGCCGCCACCATATTGACGAAATCCGGGTGAAGCAGCATGCCGCCCAGCATCATTGCCAGGTAAGGGTTGCATTTAAACTTTTTAGCCGCGGAATTCGCCAGCAGTATCGGCAGGAAATAGAACGCCGCGTCCGCCATAAAATTCAGGGTCTGATAGGTGGTACCCGTCTTGTCCACAAGGCTGAACGCCGTTAAAAGTGCAAGGATAGCCTTAATCATACCCGCGGCGGTGATGGCCGGAAGAATCGGTGTAAAGATGCCGGAAAGTGTATCCACCATCCGCGCTACCACCTTCCTGTCGTCCTTTTTCTCTTTCCCTGAGCCGTTTTCTCCTTCCTCCGTGCGTTCGCACAGCTCTGTCAGCGGCTTATACACACTGGCCACATCACTGCCAATCACGACCTGATACTGGCCGCCTTTGCTGATGACGCCCATGACGCCGTTCACCTTCTTTAAGGCCTCCGTCTGTGCCTTTCCCTCGTCTTTTAAATTAAAGCGAAGTCTGGTTGCACAGTGGGTGAGTCCGGAGATATTCTCCTCTCCGCCGACTTTTATAAGGATTTCTTCTGCAAGTTTTTTATAATCCATTTACTCGGTCCCCTCTTTTCTTTTAATGGACTCATCGTAACACATCATGCCCATATCTTCACTACGGAAAACGTGAAATGGTTCACCGTTTCAAAATTCATCAAAAAAACCGCCGTTTTTTTGAAACAGCGGTTCAAAAACAGATTCTGATATGACTTCAGGCGATTGATACGGCTTTATTATGAGTTCTCCTCTTCATCCGTTGGTTCCTTCAGATTCCAGTAGTCCACCCCGATCCTGAGGGTCTCGTGGCAAACCATTTCAAGAGACGATTTTACATGACTTTCATAGGTCTGTGCGAGAAGCATGGAGAAGAAGATGTCCAGCACATAGGTGGTGGCTGTAAAGGAGGTAATCACTTTTAAGCTGAGCAGGGAGTCCCTGGACGGGATTTCCACGATCTCATGACACCATTTGCGGATTTCCTCATTGTGACGGCCCACGATTCCCACCACATACGATCCCGTCGTCTCCTTTAAATATCGGGCGGTCTCAATCATATTCTTGTTTGCCCCGGTAAATGTGATGACAAAGGACACCGCCTTTTTCTTTTTCCCTGCGGAGAGATAATGAGCGTTGACACTCTCATAAGCCGCGCACTCCATCCCGAGAGTGGCAAACTTAAATGCCGCCGACTGGGCCAGAATATAGCTGATGCCGCTGCCATAGATATCGATCCTGTCCGCCGACTTAATCCTGTTGCAGACGCGGATCATAACATTCCTGTCCATGCACAGCTCCGTGTCGGTAATGGCCTTGTCATACAGTTTCGGCAGTGTATTGATGATATCCGTAAATGTACTTTTCTCCGTAATTGGCTCCTTGCTTAAGAGCTGGTTGACCCGGATATTCTGCACCATCTCTGAGACCAGCTTTAATTTCAGCTCCTGATATCCCTCCACCTCCAGCTTTTTGCACAGCCGGACCACCGTAGCCTTGCTGGTATAGGATACCCTGGCCAGTTCCTCCGTGGACATCTGCTGGATTTCCTCCACGTGATCCAGAATATACCGTGCCACCGCCTGCTCCTGGTGGGTAAAACCTTCCATCTGCTTCAATTTCTCCAGAATCATCCGATCACCCCCTTCAAAAGTCAAGAGTCTGGTTTAACCTGTTTTATGAACTGTAAACTGAAATCGGACCGGCCGCCACCGGATCTGTATTCTTATCCGGAGACGGTCGGCCCGGCTCAGTCGCTAAAAGCGAAATTTATCCTCGAAATAATTCTTCAGTTCTGTGATCGGAACTCTCACCTGCTCCATGGTGTCGCGGTCGCGGACCGTAACTGCATGATCTTCTTCAGAATCAAAATCGTATGTTACGCAGAACGGTGTTCCAATCTCATCCTGTCTTCTGTAGCGTTTTCCGATGTTGCCTCTGTCGTCAAATTCACAGTTATAATACTTGGAAAGCTCAGAGTACACCTTCTCGGCGCCCTCGTTCAGTTTCTTGGAAAGCGGAAGCACACCGATCTTCACCGGCGCAATGGCCGGATGGAAATGGAGAACGGTACGCACGTCGCCTTCTCCGATTTCTTCCTCGTCGTATGCGGAACATAAGAACGCCAGGGTCACACGGTCAGCGCCGAGTGACGGCTCAATTACGTACGGAATATATTTCTCTTTCTTCTCATCATCAAAGTAGGACATGTCCTGACCGGACGTGTTCTGATGCTGCGTTAAGTCGTAATCCGTTCTGTCCGCAACACCCCAGAGCTCACCCCATCCAAACGGGAATAAGAACTCGATATCCGTAGTAGCCTTGCTGTAGAAGCAGAGCTCTTCCGGAGCATGGTCACGGGCGCGCATCTCGTCTTCTTTCATGCCCAGCGTCTTCAGCCAGTCAATACAGAACTGTTTCCAATAGGAGAACCACTCCAAATCGGTTCCAGGCTCACAGAAGAATTCCAGCTCCATCTGTTCAAACTCTCTGGTACGGAAGGTAAAGTTACCCGGCGTAATCTCGTTGCGGAAGGATTTACCAACCTGCCCGATGCCGAACGGGATTTTCTTTCTGGAGGTTCTCTGTACATTCTTAAAGTTTACAAAGATTCCCTGTGCCGTCTCTGGTCTTAAGTATACGGTGTTCTTCGCATCTTCCGTAACACCCTGGAATGTCTTAAACATTAAGTTGAACTGGCGGATATCAGTGAAATCATGCTTTCCGCAGCTCGGACAGCAGATGTTGTTGTCCTCGATGTACTTTTTCATCTCTTCCTGAGACCAGGCGTCTACAGAACCTTCGATCGTGATTCCGTGTTCAGCCATGTAATCCTCGATCAGCTTATCCGCGCGGAAACGCTCCTTGCAGGCCTTACAGTCCATCAACGGATCGGAGAAGCCGCCTAAATGGCCGGAAGCCACCCAGGTCTGTGAGTTCATTAAGATAGCGCAGTCCACACCCACGTTATACGGGCTTTCCTGAACGAATTTCTGCCACCACGCCTTTTTTACATTGTTCTTCAGTTCCACACCTAAATTGCCGTAATCCCAGGTATTTGCAAGGCCGCCGTAAATCTCAGAACCCGGATAAACGAATCCCCTTGATTTTGCCAGCGCTACAATTTTTTCCATTGTCTTTTCCATGTCCTCAAACCTCTCTTATTTTATTCCATCCGCTCCGGATTCTTTATTTGAATATGATGTAATTCTTTCCTTCCGACAGCTCCGCTATGAAGCTGCTGTTTAATTTTACCCCGTCGGAGGTGTACATGATCTTTCCTTCTGTCTGAATCTTTATCGGTCCGCCGTCCACGGCAACGACGTGATAGTCGGTCTTCTTCGCGATCTCATCTGTGGATGCCGTCTTGCCGTCCGCTGTCTTGATAAAGATCGTTCCGGCCGCCCCCGCTTCTTCCAGGGCCTGGGCCACAGGAATAATATCGATGGAGTTCACCTGATTGGCCGTGTCCTCATAAATGGCAGTAAACTGCGCTAAGTCGCTTCCTGTCGCATAATCGAAGATCATGCTGGCCGTACCTTCCTTTAAACTGCATGACTGTAAGGTAACCGCTCCCTCTCCGTGTTCGGCGTTATACGCCGCCACGTTTTCTTCAAGGAAGGACTTCCATTCCTCTTCACTATAATAATCCTGGCTGTCGTACGTCTCAACGGTAGCCGTTGAAAAAGTTCCCGCATCCGTCACGAAAATGCCGCTGCTCTTAGGTTCAAAGGTACTTGTTCCCCCTCTTCCGGCACATCCGGCAAGTATCCCCGCTGTGATGAGAACCGCCAGGACCGCTTTCATTTTTTTCATTTATCATCCTCCTGCATTTGGCGCATACGAAAGCATTATACCATAAACACCAGGTTCGCGAAAGACCTCATTATGTGTTTAGGCGTGCATTCTTACCAGGTTTGTTAAAAAACTCACCAAGTGTTCATAGTATACCAAATGCATCCCGTCATTTCAATACTTTATAGATCCTCCAATTAAGAAATTTCCCAATCACCATAGCAGCCCCATTATCACAGAGGCCGCCGCCCTGTCATCGCCTCCAGAATATCCAGTGAATGAAATTCCCTGTCGATAAACCGCTTCTTATTGATCTCCACGCACCGCCCAAATTCCCTGGATACATCATCGGTCAGCGCAAAGGTATAGAGATGCTCGACCGGCGACAGCACGACGAACTCCCATGTGTAATTGGCCGAATCGCTGACTTCCCTGGGGGGCTTTTCCGTGTACTCCCCGTTGATGGCCATGGCCTTCAGTTCGTACACGCGCCGGACCAGTTCGTTGGGAACCGCCGGCTTTAAAAGGGCCCTCACCGACTGGTATAACAGCTTCAGCATGGCCGTGCCGTCCATATTCTCCCTGGTATAGTAGTCCGTAAACTCCAGGAAATAGGAGCCGTAGCACGTTCCCTCCACGTCCATGGAAAGCTCGTCAAAGTAATTGGAGATTTCCGCCGACTGCAGGGAATAGGCATCCCGCCCTTCATATAACGTAAACTGCCCGAAGGCAAAGGGACGGCCGCAGGCCATGAGCATGCTGCCCGGCCTTCTGGCGCCCCTGGCAAACGCCGTAATTTTACCGCGTTCCTTCGTAAGGATCACCAGACGTTTGTCCATCTCCCCGGACGGAACGGCCTTTAACACCATCCCTGTAAGCCTGACAGCCTCTCTCACTTCGATCACCCGTTTCTAAATTTCTTTTCCATTGTATCCGTAGTTTTTCATATACAGTTCGCTGTCACGCCATTCCTTCCGTACCTTGACCCAGATCTGTAAGTTCACCTGGGTGTCCATCAGACCCTCGATCTCCCGGCGCGCCGCGCTGCCGATTCTCTTTAGCATGGCGCCTCCCTTGCCGATGATGATTCCCTTGTGGGAGTCGCGCTCACAGATAATCGTGGCCTCAATGTCCATCATGCCGTTTTTCCGCTCTGTCATCTTCTCGATGGTGACGGCGATTCCGTGGGGAATCTCGTCGCTCAGCAGCCTCAGCGCTTTTTCACGGATCAGCTCCGCTGCGATCTGGCGCATGGGCTGGTCCGTAACGGTGTCCTCATCGTAGTACTGAGGTCCGGAGGGCAGATACTTGTAGATTAAATCCAGCATCAGATCCGTGTTTTTATCCTTCAGCGCCGACACCGGAACGATCTCCGCAAAGCTGCATACATCCTTGTAGGCAGAGATAAACTCCAGGATCTCCTCCTGATTCTTTATGGTGTCGGTCTTGTTGATAACCAGGATCACCGGTGTCTTCACGTTCTGAAGCTGCTCCGCGATATGGCGCTCTCCCGCTCCGATAAACGTGGTCGGCTCCACCAGCCACAGCACCACATCCACTTCCTTCAGGGTATGCTCCGCCACACTCACCATATACTCGCCAAGCTTATTCTTTGCCTTGTGGATTCCCGGAGTGTCCAGAAAGATGATCTGTCCCCTCTCGTCCGTATAGACGGTCTGAATACGGTTTCTGGTGGTCTGGGGCTTATCTGACGTGATGGCGATCTTCTGGCCGATCAGATGGTTCATCAGTGTGGATTTTCCCACATTGGGACGTCCGATCAACGTTACAAAACCTGATTTATAATTCTTATCCATTCATTCTCCTTCGTGATAGATGTCAATTTTCGTTTTTCTATGGTGCGGCCTTTTCTGTAACTTTTTATGAGTGGAATAAGGTCTCTATTTCATGGAACATCGCCTTATTTGCCTCTATCTTTTCCTCATTGCCGATCACACATAGGCTTCCTGTTGAAAGAACCGCTTTAACGATCGGCGCGAGCGCCCGGATATCTTCCTTTGTCGCATTTAAAATCTCGTCTCTCTCCTGCTGCATCATGGCATCATCCACACCGGAAAGGTATGCAGACAATCCGCGGCTTCCCTTCGTGGAAGGCGGATACGGCACATCCATGTCGCTGATGGTGCCAATGACATACTTCGTCATGTCACGGTCATCCACATCAAAATTCTTCAGATATTCCACGATTCCCTCGTAGATCTCATTCGTCTCTCTTAAGTTCGGATCACGGTAGGAGGTTAAATACCCTTCCCCCGAACGTCCGAAGCCGCTCATGCAGCCGTAGGCACCGCCCTTGACCCTTAAATTGATCCACAGATAGTCATAGCTCAAGATAACCTTTAAAATACGCAGCGCGCCCGTATAGGAGAAGCCGCTTCCCGCAAAGGTTCCGCACCTGGCCACGTAATTAACCTGGGAGGCCGTCTTAAATCCCTCATTCCGGTTTCCGTCCGGAAACGCAAACGGATACGTCTCGCCGCTGCCTTCCGGGAGTATTTCCTTTAATGTCCGCAGCGCCGCCGGCAGCCGCCGGAAGCCCTCCTCATCGGCCGTATAGCTGACCAGCAGGTTTTTAACGGTGAAAAGGCGCTCCATCACCTGTTTTAACCTGGCAATGATCTCATTCTTATGGTCTGCATAATCTCTGTCTATCTGCTCTAAGAACTGGTAATACCCGATTCCGCCTGTGTTGTCATTATAATAGGAGGTCGGAGAAAAATAGGAGGTTGCTCTGGCTACAGCCGCCGAATGGCATGCTCCCTCCAGCTTCATCCTGCCTCTGGATCTGGTCTCACTGATCACCTCTCCCAGCCGTTTCTCGTCGTCCAGAATGGAATTTTTCAGGATCTCACCGAGAATGGAGAAGCCGAAGTCCAGCTTATCATACAGCACTCTGATGCTGGCGGTAAACACGCCTTTAAAATCAGCGCTGTTCTTTAAGTTCGGATAGGATGTGACACTAAAATTAATGCCGCCGCTGTTCAAATGGATCTCACTCGTCAGATCCCCATACGTATAGTGCTCCGTATCTACAAAGCCCAGAACAGATTTCAGCAGGCCCACATAACACAAGTCTTCTTTTGGCACCCGGGAGGTGTCAAACAGCAGCTTCAAATAGCCGATGCCTGAGGTAAACATCTCATGATGAATCACCTTCACGCCTTCGACTTCCTTCTCTTCCCAGATAATCTCCTCCGGCTCCCTGCCGATATCCTCTCTGGAGAGCATGGGAATCTTCTTTAATTCCTCCTGAGAAGACGGTGCTTCCTGGTATTCCCGAAGCGCTTTGGTCTGCTCCACGAGAGCATTGATCTCCTCCTCAGAAAGCGAGGCCTTGTAGGCGGCCAGACGTCCGGCAGTCTTCTCGTCTTCCTTCGCTGTCAGGTTCTTCTCCGGGCTTACCACGAGAACAGCTTCAAACGGATTATCCAGCAGATAATCGCGGATCAGCTGCTCAAAATAGCCGTCGTCCACCACATTTTTCAGGTAATCGAAGGTCTTCTGATAGGTCAGGTGCATCATCGGATCTCCGTCGTACAGCCAGCTGTCCATACACTGAAGGCCATACATCAGTCCTTTGGGCGCGGAACCGTAATCTGCCTCACGGTAGCGGAATTCATAGAAATTCAGCCCGGCCTTTAAGCTCTTTTTGTTGATTCCCTGATCCGCCAGCCTGCGGAGCGTTCCCTTTACTACGGCCAGGAATTCCCCTTTCTGCTCCTTATCCGCATTCTTTGCGATAATGGAAAAATAGGGCTGAAGGATTCCGTTTTGATATCCGCCAAGAATATCCTGTCCGATTCCCGCATCGATGAGCGCCTGCTTAAGCGGTGCTCCCGGAGCATCCAACAGGGTGTATTCCAGAACCTGGAACGCTACATAAAGCTGCGGGTCTAAATCATTGCCAACCACGGTATTGATGGAAAGATAGGTGGCCTGCTCCTCGGATTCTCCGTCGGTGATGGAATAATGAGTCTCTTCTTCCACCGGCCGGTCAAACGGTTCCTGCGGCAGAATCCCCGAATCGATCTTTGCGGTATCGTATTTGGAGAGATACTGGTCATTCAGCCATTCCAGCTTCTCCGCCATATCCATGTCTCCATACAGATAGATATAGCTGTTGGAGGGATGGTAATATCTCTTATGAAAATTCAGAAACTGCTCATATGTCAAGTCCGGGATAAACGCGGGATCTCCGCCGGATTCCTGCCCATAGCAGTTATCCGGAAACAGAACCTTTCTCGTATAACGGTCCAGAACCTCCTCCGGGGAGGAAAACGCGCCCTTCATTTCATTATAGACGACGCCGTTGTAGATTAAATCCGCTTCCTGGCTCTCCAGCTCATAGTGCCAGCCCTCCTGCATGAATATCTTCGGTTCGTTATAAATATTGGGATTAAAAACAGCGTCCATATAGACATCCATCAGGTTCTGGAAGTCCTTTTCGTTGCAGCTCGCCACAGGATAAACAGTCTTATCAGGATACGTCATGGCGTTTAAAAATGTGTTTAAGGAGCCTTTTACCAGTTCCACAAACGGATCCTTTACCGGGAACTTTTCGGAACCGCATAGAGTGCTGTGTTCCAGTATATGCGCCACGCCGGTACTGTCCTCCGGCGGCGTGCGGAATCCGATGGAAAATACCTTATTCTCATCGTCACACGATACAGCAAAAATTCGCGCTCCGCTTTTCTTATGGCGCAGCACGGTTCCCGTGGCTTTCATCTCATCCAGCTGTTTTTCTTCCACAACCTCATAGGCTGTCAAATTCTCTAACTGTCTCATATATTCTTTATTCCTTCCTTAACATTTTCTCTTTCTTACCATCTTGCCCATTCTCTGGCGATTTCATTATAATGTGTAAAAGAAGAACGGAACTTTACTTTTCCAGTCTAATATAGCATACCACAAGTGGGGCGGTTCTACAACAGAATGAAATAGGATGATACGCTGACCGATTTCCATATTTTACCATCCTAATTGTCTAAAATGACGGGCGTACCGCACACCTTACTGTAGCAAAACAGCGGGGAATTATCCCCGCCTGCGGCAGTCCTGTGCCTTCGCCCGTCTATCATCCATCTTCTTTTTCTTCTCTGCCTACATATTGCCTACCAGTTTATCTTTTAAGATCGCAGCACATTCCCGCACACAGAAATGCACCAGCAGCACCGGATCTGATTCACTGGAAATTCCATAAATATCCGGAATCCCCCATTTCTTTGCGATCTGTTCCGCTCGGAACACATGGAAATCGCTGGTCAGAACGCCGATTCTTATGGGTTTATCCGGAATTTCCTCGTAGGTTCCAGGTTCCATCGTGATGTCGGATCTGGCGCGGCGCGCTTTGCGCTTCGCCTGATCTTCCTCGATGGCGATCCTGCTGTAGGCAATGTTCTCCACTGTACTGAAAGAACGTGTCTCCAGGATCATCTGCTGCTCTCTCACGCCGTTAAATACGAGATAGTCCCGCATCGCAGACGCCTCGGTAACCGGTTCATCCTCGCCCTGACCGCCGGAAAGTACGAGTACGGTTCCCGGATTCTCCTCCAGATACTCGATTGCTTTATCGAGACGGCTCTTTAACGATTTGCTGAGCCCGTCTTCTTTTACTCTGGCTCCAAGCACAATGAGATAATCGAGATTCGAGGTGTCCCGGCTGGCCACTCCTGTAAAGATCAGGATCTCCACCATGGAAAACACCAGAATACCCGTACAGCAGAATGTAATAACCGACACGGGCAGCCAGAGCGGCACCCGGTCCTTATGCTTCATATAATATTCCCAGCCCAGCGCCAGTAAAAGGCAGGCAGCCGCAAATACCATCCAAATAAAGGAAAATGAAGTGGTAAAACCCGAATAAATGACGATAACTACATAGTATATGACACAGGCAGCCGCCAAAAGCCATAAAATCCATGTCATGATTGAAACCTCCGCTTCCATCAGAGTCAAACCCCGATAAGTTCGTGGTATACCTCACTAAGTCTTCATAGTATACCATAATCGAAGATTTTCTACAAGAAAAAGCAGAAGCATGTTCGGCTTCCTGCAAAAAGCAGAAGTGCCTGTAAGAACTGCGGTATCATTTATTTTACAGGAAACAGGCTAAAAGAAAAGACGTAAAGATATTCTCTTCACGCCTTTTCACATATAAAATATTTGATAGAACTACTGAACCCACACGCCGTTTTCATCCACCCTGTAACCGTCGGGTGTGGTGGTATTAACCAGCATTTTTCCTCTTGTTCCATCAGACACAGGATTAAAGTAATACCACTTCATGCTGCCGTCCGCATCTTTAACCTGTACCCATCCGGTCATCATGCGTCCCTCTGAACCATTGACTTCTTCCTGGAAATAATATTTGGCGCCGTCCGTATCTGTAAACCAGCCGGTAATCATATAGCCATTTTCGTCAAACCGGTACCAGGCATACGTCTCCTGTCCCTTGGAGGCATCTGCATTCGGAATGGTGACTGCCGCCCATTCATTTTTATACTGCTGCCCTCCGGAAGTAAACTGCCACGCTCCATTCTGCGTCATAGTCCATGTTCCCGTAACTGCGTTCACACCAGGACTGCTTACTGCAGGCGTATATGAACTGTCAGAACCGCTGTCACTGCTCGATCCGGAATCTGGTGTCGGCTCTGGTGTCGGCTCTGGCTCCGGCTCTGGTGTTTTTTCCAAACCGTTTCTCGCATCCGCCAAGTCTTTCATCATACGTTCAATCTTCTGCTGTGCCGCATCCTCATCTTCAGCCACTGCCTCGGCCTGCTTAAGAGCTGCTTGCAGTTTATCCCAGGATTCCTGCGTATAATCTTTGCTGTTTAATGCAGACAGTTCCTCTTTCAGCCGGTCGATCGCCGCTTTCAGTTTTTCCCTGGCCTCTTCTGCCGGATCTGTCGGATCTGGCTCCGGCTCCGGCTCCGGTTCCTCATCTGAAATCACATTGACTTCCACAGTTACAGACTTGCCCTGATAGGTAAACTGAACTTCCTTAACACCGATTTCAAGAGAATCAAAACCGGTTACCTCACAATCATTACCGGAAATCTCTTCGCTCGTCCCGTCTGTGTAATATGCAGTAAATGTGTAGCCGGATGGATCAAATTCATCACCTAACGCATACTCTGTCCTGCCTTCTGTCTCCAGCTTAACGCCCATCACCTCCAGTAAGGATTTTTGCCCGAATGGAATGATCTCCGCTTCACTTTCCTTCACTTTATAGGTGAAATTCTCAAATACCGCCGGACTGTTGGGAGCCTGAGGTTTACCCGAAGGCTGGTCATTACCGGCATATACGCCAACCTTAATAATCTCTGCACCGTTTAGCTTGACATTTTCCCCTGTTCCCAACTGTTCCCAGGTGATTCCATCCTCACTGGTATAAGAAGTTATCGTATTGCCGTCCTTCACCAGCTTCAGCCATATCGGATCATTTACCGCATGATCCGCCTTTTGATCATCCTCACCCAGCTTTCCGTTGTAATTTACCATATTCAGCACATTTCCGCCAAAGCTGCTGTGGTATCTCCTCCACAGTCCCGCATAGGACTCGGCCTTGTGGCTGCTGGACGGACTTTCATCTCCCAGAATCAGGAGGCCTGCGGCCTGATAGTCTGCCTCCGGTGCAAATGTCAGCTTTACGGAAGCTTCAAAATCACGGTCTGCTTTAATCATAAACTCGTTATTCGCAGTATTTTTACTGTTCGTGTAGATTCCGCCGGACTGAGTGGTAACGGTCAGGACATTTTCACTGTTCAGTGTCCAGTACTCCAGATCTTCATTTATAACTTCCCATCTGTCCAGCTTCAAGTACTCATCCGGATACACCCTCACTTCACAGACGGCCGCTGCGCTTCCGCAGGATGCCTTCACGGTTGCAATGCCGATTCCAACAGGAGTTAATCTTCCTTTTTCAACCTTGACAACCTTCTCATCGCTGCTCTCCCATATCACATTCTTGATCTTCGCGTCATCAGGTGCCACCGATGCAGTCAGAGTCTCGGTCTTTCCCATCGTCAGTTCCACCAGTTCCTTATTCAGGGTAATCTCTGTAACTTCCGACAGCGCTTCACTCTGTATCATGATCAAAGCTCCGCCCGCTTCTTTTAACTCCAGTGAGATCATATCCTCACTCGTTACTTTCTCGGTGCGGATTGTTAAAACATCCGGCCCATTGCCATCCTCTACAATATAAGCGTAGAATTCCCCGTCCTCCGGAAGGAAGCTCATATCTAAATCTGCCTGTCTTGCTTCATCGTTAATCACGCCGATATACCATCTGCCGTCAGAGGTTTCCCTCTCAATCACAACGTAGCTGCCAAGATCTGCATCCAGCACGCTGCTGTTGTCCCATGCCGCCGGCATACGCTCATACAGCGGTCGTGTTGCAGAGTTCAAATAGATGTCCGCTCTGTCTGCCATACAGTTAATACCTGTTTCAATGATTACCGGCATGGCTGCCATCTGTCCGGCTGTATAATGGCCCTGGTAGGAGTAGGTATTTCCGCCGCCGTACGGGCTGTTATGCTTATCGACAGAAAGCATAGGCGTATAATCAGCCGGTCCCACTGCATTCCTTACGAATGGAAGCATACAGTTATGTCTTGCCGTTACACCTGCAGAATCAAACAGAATCTGCTCCGCTCCATGGATTCCCTCTCTCGTAAGCAGATGCGGATAGGTTCTTCTCTCACCTGTAGCCTTAGGCGCGCCGTGAATATTCAGGATCATGTGGTTTTCCGCTGTTTTCTGTATCAGCTGCATATAGATCTTCATCTGTTCCTGGCTGTGTGAATTAAAGAAATCCGGTTTCACGCCCTTGACGCCCTTTGCTGCCCACTCGCTGATTACTTCCTGTTTCTCCGGTGTATTCAAATCAGCATTGTTGGCCCAGACGAAAACACCGACACCTTTCTCATCTGCGTACTCCATCAGATCATCAAACCAGTCAAAGTAGCCTTTGTATACGTAGCCGCCCGAATCCACTTTAGGCTGCCAGCCTTCATCCAAAAGCACATACTCCCAGCCCATTTCTGCCGCCAGATCTACATATTTCTTGTATGTATCAAAGCTGCTGGTACCTTCACCGTTCAGCCATGTCCATGCGCATGCCCCCGGTTCGATCCAGTCAGTGTCAATCACCGCTTCAGGACTAAGAGTCTCTGCCATGGTATTACTGTTGATCGTATTTAAATCTCCCATAACAACAAATCTCCAGGGCGATTCCCATGGATGTTCCTCTCCCTCAGCCCATGGATCCTGCACGGATGTGGAGGTTTCTACTTTTGTAGTTGGTTTTAGATCACCTGAGGAGAATCGGACATCCAGCTTTCCGGTTCCATCGCCATAGAATGCCGCACCAGCATATTCCTGGGAAAGAGCCGCCTCGGATATCAGGCCGTACGTACCGTTTGACTCGTACAGAAGGGGCATACAGTAAGCTCCGGTCAGCTGGCTGTTGGTCTTCTCCTTTTCCCTTGCTTCGTTATGATTCACAAATTCCATGGCCTGGGAAACGGCTTCATCCGGAAGTACAAACGCAGTCTTTTCCTCGCTGATGGTCAGCTTCTTTTTCTCCTCTGCCGAGATCTGGTAACGGAAGGCGACACCGTCGTCATACGCTCTCGCAATGACACGAAATGTAACATCCTCCGCACCTTTTGCAGGTTCTTTCTTTTTAAACGATAATACCATCTCATTACCGGCAGCTTCCACATGAGACTTTTTCGCTCCCAGTAACTCATAGGAATCGGTAACCTCCGAAGTCTTCACAGACTCGTCCGCCCATTCCAGATCATTGGAAAAGTCCCCCAGATTCGTATCCAGACCGGCTGTAACGCCGGCAGCCATGACATTCATCTCCTCGTTTGCATCGGTTACAACACGGTACTGAAGCTTGCCTGCGGGCGTTAAAGTGAAGAGAAGCTTATGCTCGCCGTTTGGTGATTCCACGCTTCTTGTATTTTCTTCATCCTCTCCAACCAGTATCTCTACACTCTGCTCCAGATACTCACCTGTGTTTTCATTGACGGCGGTTACTGTAATGACAGCAATTCCGTCTCCGATCCCGTTTACCTTCCAGGATCCGCCTTCGCCATCAACTGTGGCTATGTCCTCATTATCGCTTTCACAGCTGACGATAATATCTTCGCCGAATCTGGCTTCCGTCTCATCAAACAGCTTGCCGCGCACCGTCATTTTCCCCTCTGCCCCTACCTCCAGATAGGAAGGTGCGTTAACGCTCAGAGTTTCCATCGCTTTCAGCATAGCTTTATTTTCCACAATGCTTGCCTTGGCCCAGACACCGTGATCGTATTTCCCGTCATCGCCGCCCTTGCCAATCCAAAGCTTTAATTCTTTTGCACCTTCCGGAATCTCCACGACTGCCTTTTCCGCAATATCAGCAGCACTTAAAACTTTTGATGATTCCCATTTTGTGACGCCGTCAATCTCCACTTTAAAGTCACAGTCGCCGCTGCCGCTGGGAGCCGAGATCTGGCCATAGTGTACTCCAGCATATGCAAAAAATATCTTTCCGCCATATTCGCTCACGTCATAGGTGATCCATGCCTCAGCATTAGCTGTCATTCCCTTTTCAAATATCGTTGTGCTGTCTTCCGACAGTTTTAACTCGATGGGTTTATTCGTATCAAAATCCTTGTCCATCGTCCATTTGCCGTAGCCCGCCTGGCTTCCGGTGAACTCCATACTGCTTAAGTACGCTGGCGGAGTAGCTGAATTTCTCATCAGCCATGCTTTCGCATCGGAAGGTGAAGCCTTATCGGCAGCGTTTGAAGAAGATGCCTTCCTGTTCGCATTGGAATCCGAGGCTTTCCTTCTGACCGGTGCTGGCTGTTCTTCCCGCGTGCTCTGCCCGCTTTCCAGATCCACTGACGCACAGGCAGGCGACAGTGATGTCGTCGTCATCGCCGCACATAAGCCAGCCACCATGGCTCTTTTCATAAATTTCTTTTTCATAGTAACCTCCTTTTTAGTCAATACGTTATACCATTTCCCCTAATTTCGTTGTTCATTTGACATTGTATCTAAATATCCTCCAATATTACATTGGATTTTATTGTTTATTATGTGGATTTTTTAACTACTTTTTCAAGTGAAGTGTTTTTTTATATCACTTTTCACCAATCCATATCACTTTTTTACAATAATGTTTAAAGAGCAGAGAGTCTGGAAAGCCCGACTCGCGCGCCGAAGCGCAAATAAAAAGACAGCAGAACTCATCCTGCTGTCCGATTTTATTATTCATATTATTTTTTATTCCGGTATCGTTCATTCATGACCTGTTCCAGCCGGTCTACTCCCGCTTTCTCCATGTCGGCCAGCATATCGGCGTAAATCCGTTCTGACTCTTCCGGAGTTTTGGCACACACAGCCAGATAACAGGCGTTTTGGCCTATAGCCGTGATTTCCTGTTGGATAGCTGCCTCTGCCGTCCCCGCCTCCGGAGCGATTCCCGCATAAGGGGCTGTATCCCAGTAATCTCCTGACAAGTTTGTATACGCTCTTCTGGCTGATTCCGATAACCGCAGCTTCGTTGCCATATCATAGGGGGAACCATCTGACCCATTCCCATTTTTCGTCATCCATGTCCATTTCCGGATGCCTGTTTCGTCCCGTGTTTTTTCTATATTTACCTCAAATGAATCCAGGATTTCTTTTCTGGGTACGCGTTTTCCATCTACCTGGTCCCAGTCTTCTCCCTCGATCCCCCACAAGGTCAGATACTGCCCTTCCTCACTGGCCAAAAAGTTAAGCACCTTCATAGCTGCTTCCACATTCTCACAATTGTCTGTTATGCCGATACAGTCCCAGCCCAGAGAATTCCTGCCATTATAAGCAGTCTCTCCGTCTTTTATGCCGTCACCAAGAACTTTATAGCTGTAAAACTGCGCATCCCCGCCATACTTTTCTTTTAATACCACATTAATGGAATCCATATCCCAATACGCGCCTGCCGTCATGAATACTCTGCCGGATTTCAGCTTTTCTTCATAGCTCTGTGCTTTATTAACGAGCCAGTCCTTATCCAGAAGCTCTTCTCTGTACAGTTGATTTAAAAAGAGCAGCATGGGTAAATATTCCGGCGCTTTATAAATGGTCTGAATTTCACCTTCGTCTGTCTCATGGTAATATTTTAATCCAAACATCCCGTAGAGAGTCCGGCCGGAATTCTCCTGGTTAAAAGTAAAAGGGATGGAGGCCTGGCCATCGATCTCCGGGTACCGTTGATGGAAGGAACGAAGCAGTTCTGTTATCTCCTTTTGTGTAAATGCCTCGCTGCTGTCCGCCCGCTCCTGTCCGGCCAGTTCTTTTAAAATATCGTAACGAATCTGAAATCCGGCTACCGGCTCTAAATTTTCCCCATACCAGCTGGTAAGGTAATAGATATGTCCATCCTCATGCCTTAAGTCTTCCAATGTATCCCCGTACATGGACATAATGTCAGGTCCCATTGTTTCAATATGCACCTCCAAAAGGATTAACGCACCGGCTTCTGCGTATTTGTCAGCCATGATACCTGCTGTGTTTCCAGCAGCCAGATCTGTAATCACAATATCAGGGTAATCCCTGTTAGCAAGCATCAGCCGGGCTTTTTGAGAAGGCGCTTCCGTCGGATTGATCAATTCAATCCGTACCCCTGTTCTTTTCTGGATTTCCAGAGCAATTTTGTCATCAAACCGGCTGTTTCCTGACGACTTATCAAATACAGTAATAACCGGCTCCATGTCTTCCTGATTTTTAACGGAACTGCTTTCATGCCGCGTTATTCCACACCCGGCACAGACTGCGATAAGAATCATAAAACCTGCAATGCAAAACCACCTTTTTATCATAGCACTATCCCCGCATTTTTATAAAAGGAATCTCTATTGTCACTTTTGTACCAAATTCATACTCACTTTCCAGAGACAGCCCATACTCCTCTCCATAGGATTGTCTGATACGCGCATTTACATTCCGAAGGCCAAAACCGCCTGTTCCATTTTTCAGATCTTCATGTATCTTCCACACTTCCTCAGGATGCATACCGTTTCCATCATCTATAATTTCAAAAAAGATATGATCGTTCTGCAAAAATACACGCAGCAGAATTACCAGTAATTCCTGATCCCTTTCCCTTCCGTGACGAATCGCATTTTCTACAACCGGCTGTAAGATTAATTTTAACGTTTCGCAGGTGAGCAGCTCCTCCTCTATCTCAAATTCCATACGTACCATATCTCTAAACCGGGCATTCTGGACCTTTAAATAGCTTTTCAACAAGTCTATTTCTTCCCCGATCTGCAGGGTCTTCTTCCCATGATTTAAGGAAATCCGATAAAAATCCGAAAGGCTGCAGGCCATATCACTAACGTTTTCCTCCCCGTGCTGAATTGCCAGTGCAGACAGCATGGCCAGGGAATTGTAAAGAAAATGAGGATTTATCTGCTCCTGAAGCAGCTCCAGCTCCATCCGTTTTATCTCCAGTTCCTTTTTATAAGATGCCGCGATCACAAGCTCCAACCGCTCAGCCAGACCATTCACCCATCCCGCAATCTCTCCTATTTCGTCCGTTCCCAGAGCCGGAAGCCTGTGACTTAAGTCCCCGCTGCCGATGGTTCCGATTCCCTCTCTGACACATTCTACACGTTTTCTGAAAAAACAGGTAATATAAGCGTACATGCAGATAAATGCAATTCCGGATATCACAAAACAGCGAAAAAATATGACTATGGCGCTCCTGCGTATCTCCCGCAGAAGACTCTTTTTATCTGCCAGCACAATCGCTGTTCCGAAATCTTTAATCTCCTCTGATACAGCCATGAGCGGCCCTGGATACGTAACCGGATTTGCGATTCCTTCCTCCCCATACCGGGAAACGACAACACCGGCGGTATCTGTCACGAGCTGCGCAGTGCCGGGACTGGTATTCATCAGAAGCTGATAAACAGCATGTTCCGATACCTCAATTTTTATGATATGGGTATTTCCTGCTGTCTCGTATAAATTCAGCTTTGTAAGAAAAATCAAAGATTCTTCATGGACCATGGTCCGTCCCGGCTTCTGGACCTCCTGATACCATTCAGGCTCCTGCCCCTCCTTCAGATGGTAAAAATAGTAGGAATCCTCAGGAATCGTCTCATTCGTACTGTATATGGATATGCTCAGAATATCAGGATACAGAGCCATAATGTTGCGAAACAACCCTTCGGTGTAATAAAACAGTCCTTCATAGCTCTGGTTTTCATAGTTTGTATTCAGATAATTCAGCAGTTCTCTGTTTATATACAGTTGATCCATAATGGCATAATAACCGTTTACCGTTTCCCTGATTCCGTAAGTAAGCTGCTTTAAACTGGCTGTCATATCTTTCTGGGTTCGTTCAAGAAGATAGTCCCTGGTATTGTGATACGTATATATTGTTATCATGACAAGCGGCAGAACACCGAACAGCAGGTAAGCAGCAATCAGCTTTTTCCGTATATTCATACTCCCAAGCCATGTTTCTATCTTTCGCATTTTTTCTCCCCCATTTCATATCAGCCTACAAAGAATTACGGTATTCGCTGGGGCTGACCCCATAGCGCTTCGTAAAGACTGAACAGAAATAAGAGACATTATCATATCCAACCTGCCGGCTTACTTCCCGTACCTTTAAGTTTTTATCCTTCAGCAGACTGCAGGCCGTGGAAAAACGGTAATCCATGATGTATTCCAATATCGTCTGTCCCGTCTCCGCCTTGAATATTGCTCTGATATAATTGGGCGATAAATTCAGTCTGGTTCCTAATTTCTCCATGCTGATCTGTCCCTGGTAATTGTTTTTAATGTACTCTTTCACCTTCAGCACAACGTAACTGTTTCTTCCCTGTCTCTGCATCTCAAAATATGAACATATCTGATGCAGATATGTTGTCAGTATCTGCTCTGCCTCCAAAGAATGGAGGCTTTCCCCGATTTTTTCTATGGCCGTCTCTGCATTTAAAGCCATAAACTGGCTGATTCTGTCATTTCCTCTGACAAAATGGCAGTCCAGTTCCCAGACAAGTGCACATAAATATCTGACCGCTTCTTCTACCTCACACCGATATGCCTCCAGACTGTCAAACAGGTTCCTGGTAATTTCATAAATCCTGTTCTCTTCTGCATCTGGAATTCCTTCTTGATACCGGCTTACAGTCTCCATGTATACGTCCTGTATGGCCCCCGTTTTCCCAGGCTTCGGCTCCCTTGTCATTGTGTCTGCAATATCCGCCCGCTCTGCGCTTACTATCACTCCATCTGCTTTATAATACAACTGTGTATGGTACGAACAACTGACCAGATACGCCTCATGAAGATGTTGTATATCAATCGGCTCTTTGATATAGATCGAATTAAGTATCTGCGAACTGTCCTTTTTCCCCTCTGCGAGAATCTCCGCCGCCATTGTCTCTGTCTTTTTCGAAGGCTTTAACAGAAACGTAGTTTTATCGCGTTCCCATATCTCATAACGAATCTCAGGAAAACGGCTGCATATCTTTTCACAGGATACCTTGTTCATACCACCGTAGATCTGAAGCATCGTAAAAGATCCTGATAACTTATCTCCAAGCTTAACTGCTGTCTTTTTTACTTCTCTTCCCTGTAAAACAAGTTCTTCCATCATCGCATGCCTGGAAATTTCAAATGATTGCTCCGCCTCTTTCTCCTTTTTTATCAAAGCAGCAGAACGTCCAATTACATCCTTTACCACAGCCGGCACCACCGGTTTTAGTATGTAGTCAACCGCATCCATTTTGAATGCTGCTTTGATATACGCAAAGTTATCGTACCCGGTAAGATAAATAATCTTGATATTCAATCCCATTGCGCGGATTTTGCGGGACAGGGTAATTCCATCCATCACCGGCATCTCAATATCTGTAATTACAATATCCGGTTTCCTGTCCTGTACGATCTGTAATGCCCTTCTTCCATTACCGGCCGTATAAACCTTCTCCACTCCCAGAGAATCCCATTCCACACAGTGTTCCAGCATGTCCAGTTCGACTCTCTCATCATCGACCAAAAGTACAACCACTTCCGCTTCCCCCTTTTGTTACATCCCCATAGTTTATTCCTTAATCTGCTTTCTTCTATAGAAGTTTAGCACAATTATTTTTCGTACACAATATCAATTTGCCTTGATCCCTCCATGTAATACCGTGGCAAACCAGGCAAATTGCTCGTTCTCCTCACGGTCTTCGGCTCTTTTGGGAGCCTGTAAATAAGAGTATATGAATAAAAATATCCGGGAACCATGCAGAGCAGACTCACACATGGTTCACCGGATATTCATTTCTATCTTATGTTTGAATAAATTTCTCAGCTCTCACATCTCCGCAGAATATCGTATTTCTCCATCTCAATTCCCAGATCCACTTTAATCCTCTGCTGTGCATGGGGGGCGCTCTCCTGGGGATTCCCATCCTCATCATAAATCCCCTTAACAACAACCTCGATATTCCTTCCATCCGGCTTCATCACCTCGATGGTCTCTCCCACAGAGAACTTATTCTTCTGCTCCAGCCCTCCGTATCCACGGCCGTCCACAGACGCCACAGTCCCCAGATACGTGTAATCCTTCACATACGTGCTGTTTTCATAGATCTGCGCGGACGCATCCGGCCTGCCAAAGTAGAAGCCTGTCGTAAACTCCCGGTTGACACACTTGGCAATCTCCTCCCGGTACCAGTCCAGATTCGCTTCATAAAGCTTCGGATCCTTTCGGTAATCGTCGATCGCCTTACGGTAGGCCCTGGCCACTGTCGCCACATAGAGCGCCGTCTTCATGCGGCCTTCGATCTTGAAGCTGTCGATTCCTGCATCGATCATCTCCGGGATATGATCGACCATACATAAATCCTTGGAATTAAAGATAAAGGTGCCGCGCTCATTCTCATAAACCGGCATATACTCTCCCGGACGCTTCTCCTCAACGATGGAATACTTCCAACGGCAGGGATGGGTACAGGCGCCCTGATTGGCGTCCCTTCCTGTCATGAAATTGCTTAAAAGGCATCGGCCCGAATAGGAGATACACATAGCTCCGTGAATAAAGCTCTCGATCTCCATATCCTCCGGAATGTGGTCTCTGATCTCCTTAATCTCCTTTAAGGAAAGCTCGCGCGCCGTTACCACGCGCTTTGCCCCCAGATCATACCAGAATCGGTACGTTCCGTAGTTCGTATTATTAGCCTGGGTGCTGATATGAATCTCCATATCGGGTATTACCCGCCTGGCAATGGTAAATACTCCCGGATCTGAGATTATCAGCGCATCCGGCCTGATCTCCTTCAGTTCCTCAAAATACGCCTCCACGCCCGCTAAATCATCGTTATGGGCCAGGATATTGGCAGTTATATAGACCTTCACGCCATGTTCATGGGCAAAGACAATTCCCTTTTTGATCTCTTCGTTAGTGAAATTTTTAGCTTTCGCTCTCAGTCCGAAGGCCTCGCCGCCGATGTAGACCGCATCCGCACCGTAGATCACGGCGGTCTTCAGCACATCGAGGCTTCCAGCCGGAATAAGCAGTTCTGTCTTTCTCATCTTTTTACATCTCTTTCTATCTCCCGCCAATGGCAGGCATACATTTGTAATCTCTGGCCGCTTATCTCTGACTCGCACCTCTCTGACTCATACCTCTCTGGCTCACCTAACCCGCTCTCTTAAAACGCTTAAGGCGACGCCGTCCCCGATGGGGACAATCGACGTGGCCAGGCAGTCCGTATGTTTCAGCTCATATAAATACTCCCGCATCCGCCCATGAATCGTCCGGTTGCGCCGTTCCACCGCGTAACGGGATTCGATAATATCGCCATCCTGGAGCACATTGTCCGAGACAAGCATACTTCCCGGAACCATGAGTCTCATGATTTCGGGAAGCCATACGAGATACTGGCCCTTCGCCGCGTCCATGAATATAAAATCATAAGGACCGGTTAATTCCTTCAAGATCTCTCCGGCATCGCCGGGGAGCAGGGTGATTCGTTCACTCTCCCCTGCTCTCTCGAAGTTTTGAAGGGCTTCTGGTATCCGTTTTTCATATTTTTCAATCGTTGTTATGCGGCATTTCTCCGGCATGGCACCCGCCATCAAAAGCGTCGAGTAGCCCACCGCGGTGCCAACCTCCAGGATAGCCGCCGGTCGCTTCGCCTCCACCAGAGAGATCAGGAATGAGGCTGTCTCCTCGCGGATGACCGGCACCCGTTCCTTCCGGGCCTTTGACGCAATCTCCGTCAGGAGCGGTCCCCGGCTTCTCTCCAGCGAATTGATGTAGTCCGTGACTCTGTCGTTAACAATCATTCCTTCTCTTCCTCTTCTCCGGTATTTTCATTCATCAACTGAAGAATCTCCTTGGAGGTCATAGAGGTATTCACGGTATACGTCCCGGGATTCACTTCGTAGTCGAAGAAGATGGCCTGTATAACAAATGAATATTCATTCGCAATCAGCCCGTATGACTTAAGGAGCTTTGCCGCATCCGTGATGGAGGTGCCTTCCTCCACAGTAACGCTCCTGTCTCTTCCCGGAGCAGCTTCCACAGGCGTGGCATAGAAAATTTCATGTCCAAATTCATAGCCCTTTGTCACGCCTTCATAAAGAAGCAGCACAACCAGCGCGCAGACAATCAGCCTTCCGGATATTCCGATGATGGCTCCCGTTATTCTGTTGATCTCTTTTGTAGCACGGCTCATACTGTCATCCCTTTCATCACGAAAGTCCTGATTCTTTGATGCTTATATTGCTTCTGATTCTTATATTATTCTTCTGCTTCTTATACTTCCATAATAATCGGCAGAATCATTGGATTCCGTTTCATTCGTTTCCATAAGAAATCGCTTAAGCTGTCACGGATAATATTCTTGATTTTGCCCCAGTCGTTGACATGACGGTCGAGGCAGTCCTGCACGGCGTCGTTTACGACCGCTCTTGCATCCTCCATCAGATCCTCGGATTCTCTCACATAGACGAAGCCTCTGGACACGATGTCCGGGCCAGCCAAAAGCTGGTTGCTGTATTTTTCCAGCGTCAGCACGACAATAATGATACCGTTCTGAGCAAGGTTCTGTCTGTCACGCAGCACGATATTGCCGACGTCGCCGACACCCAGTCCGTCTACCAGGATTCCGCCTGCTGAAACGTGATCTACGATGCCCCATGACTCCTGTCCCAGTTCTACCACGTCTCCCGAGGACATGATCACGATATTGTCCTTCGGAATGCCCATAGCCTGTACCAGATTCTTCTGAGCCATCAGATGGCGGTACTCTCCATGAACCGGAATCGCGTATTTCGGACGCACCAGGGCGTAGATCAGCTTGATCTCTTCCTGACAGGCATGTCCCGATACGTGGGTATCCTGATTGATTACTTCAGCGCCCTTCATGGCCAGTTCGTTGATAACCTTGGATACAGCCTTCTCGTTACCCGGAATCGGGGTGGAACTGAGCACTATCACATCGGTCGGTTTAATCGATACCTTCTTGTGGGTGCTTCCCGCCATACGGGAAAGGGCCGCCATGGATTCTCCCTGGCTTCCTGTGGTGATAAGCACAGTCTGCTCGTCCGGATAATTCTTCAGCTGGTCGATATCAATTAAGGTTCCCTCCGGGATGTCGATATAGCCCAGTTCGCTGGCCGTTCCGATGACGTTCACCATGCTTCGTCCCTCTACCACGACCTTGCGTCCGTATTTAGCCGCTGAGTTGATCACCTGCTGCACACGGTCCACATTAGAGGCAAAAGAGGCAACGATGATACGGTTAAATTTATGATCTGCAAAGATATTGTCAAATGTCTTTCCCACCGTCTTTTCCGATGGGGTAAATCCCGGGCGGATGGCGTTGGTGCTGTCGCACATCAGGGCCAGAACGCCCTTCTTGCCCAGCTCTGCGAAACGCTCTAAATCGGCCGGTTCGCCGAATACCGGCGTATAGTCGATCTTAAAGTCGCCGGTGTGCAGGATCACGCCCGCCGGTGAATAGATGGCCAGTGCGGAAGCGTCTGCGATACTGTGGTTTGTCTTTATAAATTCAATACGGAAGCATCCAAGGTTAATGGACTGACCGTGCTTGATTACTTTCCTCTTCGTATTCTTTAATAAATTATGCTCTTTTAACTTATTCTCGATCAGTGCAATGGTCAGCTTGGTCCCGTAGACCGGCACGTTGACCTCTTTCAAAATATACGGCAGGGCCCCGATATGGTCCTCATGGCCGTGGGTGATCACAAATCCCTTCACCTTGTCGATGTTCTGCTTTAAATACGTTACGTCCGGAATGACTAAGTCGATGCCCAGCATGTCGTCGCTGGGGAAAGCAAGTCCGCAGTCCACTACGATGATGCTGTCCTCGTATTCGAACGCGGTAATATTCATACCAATCTGTTCCATTCCACCAAGGGGAATGATCTTAATTTTTGCATTGCTGTCCTGTTTCTTCAATCTGTTACCTCCATTTTTCTATTATTTTCCGTCCTGTTCTTCTTTTTCCATGATTTTCTGACAATCCCTGCAGTACCCGTAGAGCTTTACCTCATGATCCGTCACCTTAAATCCCATGGTATCGGAAATGGCCTGCTCCAGCGTATCAAGGAGGTCTCCTTCAAATGAAAATACTCTGCCGCAGCGGCTGCATATTGCGTGATGATGGTGATGTCTGGACTCACTTTCAAGACCCCCTAATTCATAGCGGGCAAAACCGTCGTCAAAGCTCACCTTATCGATTACCGAAAGATCCACCAGTACCTGCACGGTCCTGTATATCGTAGCCAGTCCGATCTCCGGGCATTTCTTTTTCGCGAGGTCATAGATGTCCTCCGCCGTTAAATGTTCACCCGGGCGCTCCGCCATGATTTCCAGTACCAGCATGCGCTGATTTGTCACTTTGAGTCCCTTTTTACGAAGCATGTCTTTAAAAACTTCCTGTTCCATATTCTTCATCACTTTTCAATATCCACGTCCGCGTCTTCCAGCAGTTCGGAAAATATTTTAAATAAATAATCTATCTCGTTATCATCCTCTACGAACTCGTAAAGAGCATCCGCATCGTCGCTCTCCGATAAGTCCTTCAGAATGTAACATTCTCCTTCTTCGTCGTCATCCGCTGCATCTGTCACCAGCAGATAACTCATTCCATTAATTCTGGTCTCTTCCAGAACGTAAAAATCCACGGCTCCGCCGTCATCTGTCACCAATGTGATCTTCTTTTCTTCGTTGCTCATCGTTCGTCATTCTCCTCTGGTCGTGCCGCCTGGCAGACTGTCCAAATAGCCCTGCAGAATCAATCCGGCCGCCACTTTGTCGATGACCGCCTTCCGGTTTTCCCGTCTGACTCCGCTCTCCTGTAAGATCCGTTCCGACTGAACGGTTGTAAGCCTCTCATCCCAGAGTACCACCGGCAGTCCGGTCCTGCGCTCCAGCATGGTTTTAAAGCTCTCTGTTTTCTCTGCACGGTCTCCCAGAGTATTGTTCATATTCTTAGGATAACCCAAAACAATGGTTTCAATCTCATATTCCCGAATCAATTCTTCAATTCGGGCGCAAGTCTTTCTTAATTTGTTCTCGTCTTCTCTCGTAATCGTCTCCACCGCCTGGGCAGTAATGCCAAGGGAATCGGATACGGCAACGCCAACAGTCTTGGAACCGTAGTCAAGGCCCATTATTCTCATATTTATTTTCTCCATATTCGTCAAACCTTCCGCCGCTAACGGCAGTGTCCCTGACCCTCGCGGCCGCCGGACAGACATGCGGGCATGTCCTCCCGACTCATTGCCTGCGGAAATAAAAGCTCCAGTTCAGCCGTTCTATCGGTTATCTGAGGAACTGCAGCAAAATTCAAATACCCCGCCGCGGACAACGGGGCATCACATTTGCGCCCCGCAGGTGGCGGGGTATTGGCTCCCGCAGAAGTTACCGGATGAACATGCCCGCATGTCTCTCCGATCGCTGCCGCTGGAAATAAAACCGGTATTTTTCCAACACGAAAAAACAACTGCCAGAGTCCGTTTATTCCTTCATCTGACAGTCAAATTACAGATTCTCTTTACCGTGTAAAACTACTTAAGCATCGTATCGATATAGACCCTCATAAGCTCCTCCAGGATCTCATCCCGTTCTACCTTCATGATGAGACTTCTGGCGTTCTTATGACTGGTTATATAAGTAGGATCTCCAGACATGATATAACCCACGATCTGGTTGACCGGATTATACCCTTTCTCTGAAAGGGCAATATAGACCTGCTCCAGAACCTGGCTTACATCCAGCTTGTTTTCCTGTACTGAACCAAAAAATTGTGTATTATGAATATCGCCCATTACGCTCACGTCCTTTAACTGTTCTTCTCTATTCTAAACCATATTTGCTGTTTCGGCAAGAAAAAAATAAAAATTCCTGATTTTCCTGAATTTTCCATGGATGAGTTACGCCGAAATTCCGCAGGGCGGGGACGCATGTTTATTCCGTGTCCGTCTTGCTTCCTACTCGCGATAAGAAAGTCCGGACCTGACGTACACACCAAAACCGGGCGTGTTCGCCCTGCCCGGACTTTCTTATAACTCATATCCAGATGCCGGCACACTGGAATAAACATGCGTCCCCGCCCTGCGGAATTTCGGCTGTGTACTGGCTCCGCTGCGATAAAAAGCAGGAAAGCGGCGGAGGGTGGAAGAAAAACTGTATCATTGTATTTTATTGACTAAAAGGCTAAGTAAGTGGTAAGGAGATATATCTTCTTAGTTTTTCAGGAGAAATACCTCGTCATTTAGCAGGGTCTCAAGTATTCCGGAAATCATACTTCCTTTCAGGTCTTCCTGAAACGGTACCGCTGCCTTGATATATTCTTTTGTATGGCCAATCATATATCGGTTTCCTTCCCACTCATATTCTTCTTCCATCAGTACCTCAGTAGTCTTTCCGAGATGCTGCTTCCGGTATTCGAGGGACATTTCTTTTTCCAGTGACAGAAGGACTCCGCTTCGTTCGGTTTTCACCGGCTCCGGAACCTGTGACGGCATGACGGCCGCGCGGGTGCCTTCGCGTTTGGAGTATTTGAAGACGTGCATTTCGTAAAAATGAACCTTCTTCAAGAACGCCTCTGTTGTCTGGAACTCTTCTTTTGTCTCCCCCGGGAAGCCTACGATGACATCGGTGGTGATCGCCGGACATTCAAACGCCGCCCGCAGGATCTCACAACGGCTTAAATAGTCTTCCGTCGTGTAGTGGCGGTTCATCCGCGCAAGCGTCCCATCACATCCACTCTGAAGGGACAGATGGAAATGAGGACAGATTTTGGGTAGAGACGCCAGAGCTTCCGCGAACTCTTTTGTGATGATCCGCGGTTCTAAAGAGCCCAGACGGATTCTTAAGAGTCCCTCTACCTCATGAAGGCACTCAATCAGGTCGAGAAGCGTCTTCTTCTCCCCGCCTTCAAAATCCACGCCGTAAGAGCTTAAATGAATCCCTGTCAGCACGATCTCCTTATATCCGGCCTTCACCAGCCGCTCGACCTCGGCGCGCACGTCCTCCAGCTTTCTGGAACGCACCCGTCCTCTCGTATAAGGGATGATGCAGTAGCTGCAGAACTGGTTGCATCCGTCTGTGACCTTGATGAACGCCCTGGTGTGGTCGGCGATCCGTTTGATGGTCAGGGCCTCGTAATCCTTTGCCGCTCCGATATCGATTACCGTCTCTTCCACAATGTGGTCTTCGTTTGCAAAGTAGTCATCCAGGATTCTCACAAGTTCGGTCTTTTTGTTGTTTCCTATGACCAGATCCACCGCTTCGTCCAGTTTGAGCGCCTCTCCTGCCGACTGCACGTAACAGCCTGCCGCCACTACCACAGCCTGCGGGTTCATCTTCTTTGCCCGGTGAAGCATCTGCCTCGATTTGCGGTCGGCTATATTAGTTACTGAACAGGTGTTGATGATGTACACATCCGCGCCTTCGGCAAATGGAACAATCTCATATCCCGCCTCTTCCAGAAGCTGCTGCATAGCCTCCGTTTCGTATGAATTCACCTTGCATCCAAGGTTATGCAGGGCTGCCTTTCTCATTTTATTTTCTCCTATCTAAATAAACAGTATGTGAAGTTTATTTTCATGTAAAATTACCATTGACTTTTAACCCATATACCAGTAGTATTGAACTTGAACAAGCGGGGATTCCCTGATCAAAAAAAGAACAATCTCAAGGAGGTTTTTTCACATGAAAACAGTGCGTATATCTTTAAACTCCATCGACAAAGTAAAATCTTTTGTAAATGACTTAACCAAGTTCGATACCGATTTTGATCTGGTATCTGGAAGATACGTTATTGATGCCAAGTCCATTATGGGCATCTTCAGTTTAGACTTATCCAAGCCGATCGATTTAAACATTCATTCTGAGAGCAGCGTGGATGAGATCGTAAGCATCTTAAAGCCATACATCGTTGATTAATCGGACAAGTAAGCGCTTCAACCGTGTCCCACGGTTGAAGCTTTTTATTTAATAGGAAGGTGCTCCTATTACATAAAAATCCCCGGGCGGGACAGCGTGCCCCGCTTTATCGGGTATGCGTACTCCGCGCTTAGGAAATTGGGCTGCTGAAGCCACCGCGCTCCGGCGCGAGAGTCCGGCGGGCCGGACTCTTTGTTCTTTCACGGGAAAGTTCGTCCGATGCATCAGCACCATACCTTTTCCACAGTATTGATGGCAGTCTCCACCATCTCGTCGATTTTTTCTTTCAGCTTTTCTTCCGAACGCTCAATCATCTTCAAATTCGGCTTTGTAACCGGATGCTTTGCCACAAAGATGGTACAGCAGTCTTCGAAGGGCAGAACCGATGTCTCGTACGTTCCGATCTTCTCAGCTACATCCACGATTTCCTGTTTGTCAAATCCAATAACCGGACGGAATACCGGCATCGTACAGGCCGCGTCCGTGGCGGCTAAGGACTGCATTGTCTGGGAAGCCACCTGGCCGATGCTCTCCCCTGTGATCAAAGCCTGTGCTCCGGCATCCACTGCCAGTCTCTCGGCGATCCGCATCATGTAACGTCTCATGATAATGGTCAGCTCCTCATGAGGACACTGATCATAGATATAGAGCTGGATATCCGTAAAATTCACGATATGAAGATGAACTGGTCCCGAATACCTCGATACCAGCTTCGCTAAATCGACCACCTTCTGCTTTGCGCGCTCACTCGTATAAGGCGGCGCATGGAAATAAACGGCGTCAATCTTCACACCGCGCTTTGAGATCATATAACCGGCCACCGGGCTGTCGATACCGCCGCTTAAGAGCAGCATGGCCTTTCCATTAGTTCCCACCGGCATACCGCCCGGTCCCGGAATGACGATGGAGTAAATGTTGATCCGGTTTCTCACCTCCACATGGAGCATGACCTCGGGATGATGAACATCCACCTTCGTCTCGGGAAACGCATCCAGAATCACTTCCCCTAAATCCCTGTTGATCTGGTCGGAATTTACCGGATACTTTTTATTGCCGCGTCTGGCATTTACCTTGAAGGTAAAATTCTTATCCTCATAAACCTCATCCACATAGGCGAGCACCTGTTTCTTTAAGTCCTCATATCCATTGTCGTCCACCTGAACCATGGGACAGATGGCGGCAATGCCGAAAATACGCTTAAGCGTCTCGACTGCCTCGTCAAAATCATACTCAGATTCCGCTGTGGCGTAGATTCTTCCCGACTCCTTCACCACCATAAAATCTCCATCGATATCCTTTAATGCGTGACGGATCTGTGTCACCAGAGCGTCCTCAAACATAAAACGGTTCTTTCCCTTTACACCGATCTCGGCGTACTTTATCAAAAATGATTTATACTGCATATTGATCCTTTCTTTTCTCTGCCGGGCATTGCGTTCTGAATGCCTGATGCCTCTTACGGCCTTCTGCCAGGTCAGCCGTTCTGATTGTTCATGGCTGTCAGCCTCTCTGATACCTCCGGAGCACCGGAAGCAGCTCCTTAAGCGCTGCGATACAGATATCCACCTCGTTCTTCGTATTAAATACACCGAAGCTGAAACGCAGTGTGGAATCCAGCAGTTCCTGTTTTACCCCGATTCCCTTTAAGGTTCCGCTGACCGCCGGGTGATTGGAGGAGCACGCGGATCCGGAGGAAACGTAGATTCCCTTGTCCTCGAGTGCGTGAAGCAGCACCTCGCTCCTCACTCCGGAAAAGCTGGCGCTCACGATCTGAGGCGCGGACAACTCTCCCGGAAGGCTGTTGACCGTGGTTCCCTCGACCTCATCCAGCCGTTTTATCATGTAATCCTTTAACTCATAGAGCTGTTTCATCTTCTCGCCATGGTTCTGATACATCTCCCTGGCCGCCTCACCGAGTCCGGCGATCCCCGGTACGTTTTCCGTGCCGGAGCGCATGCCCCGCTGCTGGCCGCCGCCGTAGATGAGCGGCTTTATCTTAACCCGGCTGTCCACATACAGAAAACCGATTCCCTTCGGAGCATGAATCTTATGGCCGCTGACCGAGAGTAAATCGATACCCTGCCGTTTCGGCCGGATGACAAACTTTCCGTACGCCTGAATACCATCGACGTGGAACAGAATCGCCGGATTCTTCTTTTTGATCCGCTTTGCGATCTCTTCCACCGGCTCCACCGCGCCGATCTCATTGTTCACATACATGATGGATACAAGGATCGTATCCTCGCGGATGGCGTTTTCCAAATCCTCCAGGCTGATATGGCCGTCATGATCCACCGGCAGATACGTCACCTCAAAGCCCTGTTCCTCCAAATACGCCAGCGGATTGTAGACCGAGGCGTGTTCAATGGAGGTGCTGATGATATGACTGCCGGCCCGTTTATTGGCTATGGCTGTCCGGGTCAGCGCCATATTGTTGGACTCTGAGCCGCCGGAGGTGAATATAATCTCCTTCGGAGATACCTTCAGTGTACCGGCGATGATCTCTGCGGCCTCTTTGATATACTGTTCCGCGCGCATGCCCTTTCCATGCTTCGCGGACGGATTTCCATAATCCTCCGTCATCACTTTCATTACAAGATCGGCCACTGGCGGAAACACCTTCGTCGTTGCCGAATTATCAAAATAAACTTCCATTTAAATTCTCCTCGTTATGAGCACTTTTGGCTCGTCAATTCTCCATCTGGAACATTAAGACAGACAACACTGCCAGCCCGGCCGTCTCCGTGCGCAGAATTCGTTTTCCAAGTGTCACCGGCTTCACTCCGGCCTCCGAGGCCATCGCGATCTCGTCATCCTCAAATCCGCCCTCCGGGCCGATGAAGATTCCGCAGCTCATGCCCGGCCTGATTCCTGCGAAATACGCCTTTGTGTCCGCCATCCCTTCCGCATGCTCAAACGGAATGATGTTCTTATTGAATCCACCCGCGTACTGGAGCGCTTCTCGAAATGACATCACACCGGTCACCTCCGGAATAATCAGGCGTTTCGACTGCTTCGCCGCGCTCTCCGAGACGGCGTTCCATCTGCGCACCTTTGCGTCTTCCTTCTTCGCGTCCAGCTTCACGATGGTACGCCTTGTCTCTACCGGAATCACCTGATAGACGCCCAGTTCAACCGCCTTCTGGATGATAAGCTCCATCTTGTCGCTCTTCGGAAGCCCCTGAAATAAGTAAAATTTCACGGGCAGCTCCGTGCCGCCCTCCGTAACCGAGACGATCGCCGCGGTCACGCTGTCCGCCGCGATCGTCTCAAGTTTACATAAATAGTCCCTGTCCACACCGTTGCTGATCAGGACTTCTTCTCCCGGCCTCATGCGCAGCACATTTTTTATATGGTTCACGTCCGGCCCCGTGACTGTGACAGTCTCCGGCCCGATCTGATCCTGATTTACGAAAAAATGATACATACTCTCCCTATTTCTTCCTGGCCGTAACCGACAGCCACTCACCCTGATACGTTACCTCGATTACTTCAAAGGCGTCGTTGGCCGCAAATGCCGCCCTCACTGCCTCTTCCTTCATATTAATGATGCCGGAGGTGATGAAGATTCCTCCCTTTTTCAAGTGTACCGGAACTTCCTTCTGAAGCAGAATGATGACATCCGCCAGAATATTTGCCACCGCCACGTCATACTTTTCATATCCCGCCGCGTCCTGAACATCTTTATCGTCGATAATATTACCCTGGAGGACTGCAAATTTCTCTGAATCAATTCCATTGGCCTCCAGGTTCTCACCGACCGCCGTGATGGCATTCTCGTCGAGATCCGTGCCAAACACCGTCTTTGCACCAAGCTTTAAGGCTGTGATTCCCAGAATTCCGCTTCCCGTTCCCACATCGAGAAGAACCGTCTCCGGCGTCACATATCTGCGGAGCTGACGGATACAGAGCTGAGTCGTCTCATGCTGGCCTGTGCCGAACGCTGTTCCCGGATCAATCTGAATGAGAAGCTTATCCTTATGTTCCTCCGGAATCTCCTCCCAGGTAGGCTTGATCAGGATATCATCCACGGTAAACGGCTTGAAATACTGTTTCCAGTTGTTGATCCAGTCCTTATCCTCTGTTTCGCTCTCGGTGATGGTCCGCTCTCCCAGATCCGTAAACATGGAAAGGTCATCAAGTCCCTCATCCACACTCTTCAGGATGCCGGCGATGTCCTGGCTGTCGTCGAGATAGAAGCTGACAAACGCCACGCCCTCATCCGGCGGCAGCTCCGGAAGGATATCGATGAACATCCCCTTCGTCTCCTCCGCCGTAAGCGGAATATTGTCCTCGATCTCGATTCCCTCGATTCCGATCTCATCAAACATGCTGCTGACTAAATCCACGGCCTGTGTCGTGGTCTTCAGCGTAAATTTCTTCCATTTCATAGCAATCCCTTACCCTTTCACAATTTTCACAAAAAGACACAACAGCACCGCCAGAACAACTGGACGCACGACCTTCCGGCCGCTCTTTACCACCATACCGGAGCCGATATAATGGCCCGCAATACAGAAGACGCCCGCTGTAATTCCCAGCGGAAGCAATACTTTTCCATTTATTAAAAATGTCACCAGCGCTGCAATATTGGAGGACAGGTTGATCACCTTTGTCGTCCCCGATGCGGTCTTAAGGTTCATCTTCGCCGCCCCTGTTAAAACTAACAGAAGGAAGGTACCCGTTCCCGGTCCGTAGAAGCCGTCATATGTACCGATCACCAGCGCGGCAGCCATGCTGATCAGCATCATCTGCTTCTCCGTAAGACTTCCCGTATTCTGATTATCGCCCATATCCTTATTTTTCAAAACATAGAAAGCCACAACCGGCAGGGCGAACAACATCATTCCCTTTAAAAACTTCTCACTGGCAAGCAGGGATAAATTCGAACCGATAATGGAACCGACAATCGCGCAGGCTGCCGCAAATAAGGACAGCTTCCATTTGATGTAGCCGCTCTTCGCAAACCTCGCCGTGGAGATGACCGTTCCCATGGTCGATCCCATCTTATTCGTTCCCAGCGCCAAATGAGGCGGAACCCCTGCTGCCAAATAGGCAGGAAGTGAGATCAGACCGCCGCCGCCGGCAATGGAATCTACGAAACCGGCTAAGAATACCAGCGGACATACAATCAGATACTGGTGCATTATATTCGTTTCCTCTCTTTCATCTGTGACTGGTTCCAGTCAATCAGATAATCCGACATGATCCGCCGCCTGCGAAAATCACCTATTGGACATGCAGACATGTCCGTCTGGCACTTTACTCGCTGCTCACGGAAATAAACCACATGATATCATAGCATAGTTTTGATATCGCTGCAACAGCAACTGTATTTACCGGGGTCTTCTTCTTTCAAAAATGGCGGATTTACGCCATTTTTCGACTTATCGGGCTGTCTGTTCCATCATAACGCATGGAAGTGAAAAAGAAAAATAAATTTTTTTTATTTTTTTTTGAAATAGATGCAATAAAACACGATCCTCATGCATTAATCTATTGAACGGATGAAAATCACTTCTGTTCCATACCGATCACAAGGGGCAAAAAATATCAAGAAAAACGAAATTCCTTGATGCATTACACCACATCACACTCGCCCTGAGTCATGAGGGACCGGATACAGAACGAATTTTCACATATTACAATCTAACGGCAATTAGAGTTTGTAATCGAAACGAAAAAGGCTGAACCCGCGGCAAGCAGGTTCAGCCTTTTTCTGTCTCATTTGATATGCCTCATCTGTTATTTCCTATCTGTTATTTCCTATCTGTTATTTCCTATCTGTTATTTCTTATCTGTCATCCATGTTTTCAGGCTGTTCAGAGTACGGGGTCTCCCGCCCTTCCGCCCCGGCTACCGTGCCATGATGCCGTCGGTACCCACATGGTAGCCATCCGGCGTCGTCGTATTCACAAGGAGACGTCCCAGCGTACCGTCGGACATCGTGTTAAAATAGTAGGCCTTTCCGTTGACGATCTGCCAGCCGATTCTCATGGAACCCAGCGTACCGTCGTCAGTCGGATTTAAGTAAAATTTATTGCCGTTTCCATCGGTGTACCATCCGGTCATCATGTGGCCGCCATTGTCAAACATATACCATCTGCCGTCGATGTGCTTCCATCCATTGGACGGCCAGCTCCCATCACTGTTCTGGAACCACCAGCCGCCCGGGCTGTAGCGCCAGCCCCTCTTATACGTATAGGCACCCGGTCCGCCATCGTCATCATCGCTGTCGTCGTCATCGTACCAGCAGTCATAGGAGACGCTGCCCTCGATTGGTCCGACCTGCTTCGATCCGGAACCGTTAAATCCCGGAAAATCCCGTACCTCCTGCGTATCATCCGCAAACGCCGCCATAGAAAACCACAGGATCGCACAGAATGCCAGTGCCGCCGTCAGTGTAAGTCTTTTAATTTTTTTCATTTTTCTTCCTCCTAGCTATTTTCTGGTTCCTCTCTCTGTTTTTCCAGCCCTTCCACAATGCGGCAGCTGATCATGCACGCCTCTCTTCCTCCCGGCCACAATACAGCCTGGGCGCGGGTATGCACGTAGCATTTCCTATTCCGGTTCCAGACGAGGCTCGACGCACTGGTCCTGACGGAATCCAGCAGCAGCATGGGACAGCCCTCGCACATCCGGTCCGCCCCGAAGAACACGCGGTAACAGACACCGCCGCAGACGACCGCCGGATCTTGTTCCTGAACCTTTCTGCTGGTGTAAAGAAACTGACACGTCTCCATGTCCAGAATATAGAACCAGTCTCTCTGCTCCTCCAATGCTGCGGAAAATCCGTTCATTGCCCTGCCAAGCCGCTCCTGCGCCCTTCCCTTCATTAAGAAGATACCGAGAATCCTGGAAATGGTCTGAAGCAGCCGGATCTGATTGCCGGTCCAGTAACGGTTTTCCATGCATTCGTCGAAACCGATGAATCCCTTCGGCTTCCCCTGGTCCATGATCCGGCACTGCAGCACGGACTTAATCCCCTGATTTTCCAGAATCATGCGCTGATGTGTCAGAAGCGTACTGACATCCCGGCAGAAAAAGATGCCTTCTTCGTTAAAGTTATCGTAGTAATGATCGAGCGCCTCCATATCTATGCTCTGCAGATTTTTCTTTTCGGGCTGGACCCCCTCCTTGCACCACTCAAACGTGTTGGAGGACCGGATTCCATCTTCGTCATCCTCGAAAATGTAGACACGGCACACATCCACCTGTCTTCCGACAATCTCCAGCAGCTGATTAATGGATTTTTCCATGCTGTGGGAGCGGCTCAGGATATCCAGCACATAGCCTGTCAGGTTCTGGTCTGCAAGTTTTTGATCCATAACTGCCGCTCCAGCCACGTCTGTCTGTCCCTCCGGTGTGATGACATCCTCCAGCGATTCCGCATAGAGGGCATATCTGTTTTTCCCCTGCCGTTTGGCCTGATAGAGCGCTGCATCGGCGTTTTTGTAGATGCTTGCGAAGTTATCGCCGTTCTCGGGAGCGATGGAGATACCGATCGAACAGGATATGATATCTTTTTGCTGCCTTAAAATCGACCGGAAGTTTTTAAGAATACCATCTGCCTTCTCCTCCACCTCACTCAAAGTTTTCACGTGGTACAAAAGGACCGCAAACTCATCTCCGCCGACTCTCGCCAGAACCGCATTTTCCGGAAACAGCCTGCGAAGCATGTCTGCAATGTCTCTTAACATCGCGTCACCGCTTAAATGGCCGTAAATATCATTAACCTTCTTAAAATTATCCACGTCAAGGATCATCAGCGCACAGCGGTCCGACGGCAGCGCCTTCACCACATACCGCTGGATCAGCGTCTGAACCGCGCCCCGGTTGTAGAGGCCGGTCAGAGAGTCCTGTTCCGCCAGTTCCAGCAGCCGCTCTTTTTCCCGCTTCTCCTTGTCGATGTCCGCGATCAGCCCGATGGCCCGTGCCGGCCGCTTGTCCTGGTCCGTCTGAAGCGTGTAGCGCACCCTGCACCAGATAAATCGCCCATCCTTTGTGGCTATCCGTATCTCATTTTCCCCGTAGGGGGAACCTAAGAGGACTTCTTTCTGCATCTGCACAAAGATCTTTTTATCATCGTTATGTAAATTGCCCCGTCTCAATACCTCTTCCGATATGTGATCACGGACCACCTGATATCCGAATTTTTTGATCCAGTTCGGCGAGCAGGTCAGTGTATCGCTCTTGATATCCCACTCGAAAATAATGTCTGTGGCCTGATTTAAGATAATCTGGCACCGTTCCAGACTCATCTTCAGCTCCTCATCCGCCTTTCTGCGCTCTGTAATGTCGATCAGAATGCAGTAAAAAACGGGCTGGCCGTCCCGCATGACCAGCTGTCCATTATCCTGAATGACAAGATGACTTCCGTCCCGGCAGATCACACGGTATTCGATCTCCTTGGTATTTCCGTTCTTCATCTGACGGATCACGTCCAGACGCGTGCTCTGCAAATCTTCCGGCACGATCATCCGACTGAACTTATTCTCAAGGACCGTCTCCATCTCATCTCTTGTATAGCCGAACATCTTTAAAAAACCATCGCTGTAAAATATAAGTTCCAGATCCTCGTCGTCCCTGCAGCAGATAACGCCGCCGGGGATATTCTGAATCAGCGCGTCCAAGTTAGAGTTTTTCTCCTCCAGTTCCTTTGACTGCAAACCGACCAGACTCCGCAGCACCCGCACATCTTCCTGTGTCATGCGCTGCAGATCGGATTCCCACGCACGGTTCGGAAGAGAGTGATGAAGTCTCATCATATACCCGACGCCGTCCTCAAACCGGCAGACGCCCGTTGTGCGCACCACACGCTCGCCGTCCTCCAGCCCCCCCTGGGTTCCTCTGACATAACAGATTCCTGAAAAGGAATAAACGTGTCCGGCGAGAAGCGATACCGCATAATCCGCATTCAGAATCTGATAATCGTACTTCTTTCCGTTCTGATCCGCCTCAAAGGCGTTTAAGATGTTCTCACGTCCCTTTACTCTATTGCATCTTCCTGCACCAGTCCATTCGATATCGTCAGAAATCATCTGACCGACCTGTTCCATATCCTGCTCTTCCAGACAGACCTGGTGAAACCGCCTGACAAACTCTAAAACCTGCCGCTCTTCTTCTGTCATCCCTTACCCTTTCCGGATTTCCCCAAAACCGAAACTGATATGTTTCTTTTACTGATTCCTATTCTACTGGTTTTTACTGTTTTTTACAAGATAGAACCAATTATATTTTGTGTATTGTATAAAATTGTAAGGATTCATAATTTTTTGCGAGAATTATCAGTAAATGAAAATGCCGCCATCAGGGATTACTGCCTGATGACGGCCTTATCGATAACTGCTATTTAAAAATTCCTTTTTTCTTATGCTTCTCGCCCTCGGAACTGTCGCCGCCCATCGCCTCATCGAACCTGCGCAGCGCCTCCTTCTGAGCCTCATTCATACGCTCCGGCACCTGTACAACCAGTGTGACATAATGGTCGCCGCGGACTGCCTTGTTTCTCAGAGACGGAACGCCCTTGCCCTTTAAGCGGACCTTGGTGTCTGTCTGGGTTCCGGCCTTCACCTCGTATTCCACGTCTCCATCCACCGTCTTGATGCGGATCGGACCGCCCAGCGCCGCCCTGGTAAAGGAAATCGGCACGGTGGAGAAAATGCTGGTATCCTGACGTTTGAAGATCGGATGGCCGGATACTACGGCCTCGACCAGTAAATCGCCCCGCTCTCCGCCATTGGTTCCCGGTTCACCGGCTCCGGCCAGACGCACGCTCTGTCCGTTATCGATGCCCGCAGGAATCGTGACCTTAAACTTCTTACGCTTCGTAATATATCCTGTTCCATAACAATCCGGACATTTTTCTTTTATGATACGGCCTGTTCCGCCGCAGTCCGGACAAGTCTGGACATTCTGTACCTGACCGAAGAAGGACTGCTGGGTATACATGATCTTACCTTTTCCGTTACACTTCGGACAGGTAACGGGTGAGGTTCCCGCTTTCGCCCCGCTTCCGTGACACGACGCACATTCCTCTTTATAATTAAGCTCGATCTCTTTTTCGCATCCGAAAATCGCATCTTCAAATGTGATCCGGACACTGGTCCTGACATTGGCGCCCCTCGATGGTCCATTATAACGGGCACCGCTTCTGGATCGTCCGCCGCCAAAAATATCGCCGAAGATATCGCCAAAGATATCTCCCATATCTGCGCCGGAAAAATCGAAACCGCCAAATCCGCCCGGTCCGCCGTTTCCGTCAAACGCAGCGGAACCAAACTGGTCGTACTGGCGTCTCTTATCGGGATCACTGAGCACGCTGTACGCCTCGGAAGCTTCTTTAAACTTCTCCGCTGCGGCAGCGTCGCCGGGGTTCGTATCAGGATGGTATTTTTTTGCTAATGCCCTGTAGGCCTTCTTAATCGCCGCATCGTCTGCGTCTTTGGGAATGCCGAGGACTTCATAATAATCTCTCTTTTCTGCCATCTTAGGTCTACCTTTCACTCATCGCTTTACCTGGTCCCGGCCCTTCATGCCTGCCGGACAACCAAATATGAAAACTGCGGAAAAAGTGCTGTATCACTACAACACTTTTTCCAAAGCCCTGTCAACTGACCAGACTATCTTACACCTCTTTGTAGTCTCCGTCAACTACATCGCTGTCCTGATAGGAAGCTCCGCCGCCTGCGCTATCCGCGCCAGCGCCCATATCAGGGCCGGCACCTGCAGAACCCTGGGCAGCCTCATATACTTTTGCAAACAGTGCCTGAGCGCTGTTCATCAGCTTCTCTTTGCCTGCCTTAATATCTTCGATCTGAGCGTCTGTCATCTCTTCGATCGGAGCTCTGTTGATGGCTTCTTTTAAAGCGTTTAAATCAGCTTCTACGGCAGCCTTATCATTGGCGTCTATCTTGTCGCCTACTTCCTGTAAAGCCTTCTCTGTCTGGAATACCATGGAGTCGGCGTCATTTCTCGCATCAATGCCTTCCTTGCGCTTCTTATCCTGAGCCTCGAATTCAGCCGCTTCTTTTACAGCCTTATCGATATCATCATCGGACATGTTGGAGCCGGAAGTGATGGTGATGTGCTGTTCCTTGCCTGTTCCAAGATCCTTAGCGGATACGTTTACGATACCGTTGGCATCGATATCAAAGGTAACCTCGATCTGCGGAACGCCTCTTCTTGCAGGCGGAATTCCGTCTAAGCGGAACTGGCCGAGTGTCTTGTTATCTCTTGCGAACTGTCTCTCGCCCTGTACAACGTGGATATCAACCGCAGTCTGGTTGTCAGCCGCTGTGGAGAAGATCTGGCTCTTCTTTGTCGGGATTGTGGTGTTTCTCTCAATCAGTCTTGTCGCTACGCCGCCCATGGTCTCGATGGATAAGGACAGTGGAGTAACGTCCAGAAGAAGAATATCGCCTGCGCCGGCATCGCCTGCCAGCTTACCACCCTGGATGCTGGCGCCGATCGCCACACACTCGTCAGGATTTAAGGTCTTGGACGGTTCTTTTCCTGTCAGCTGTTTTACTTTTTCCTGTGCTGCCAGCATACGGGTGGAACCGCCTACCAGCAGAACTTTTCCAAGCTCGGAAGATGTGATTCCGGCATCTCTTAATGCGTTCTGTACCGGAACAGCCGTGCGCTCGATCAGATCGAGTGTCAGTTCATCAAATTTCGCTCTCGTTAAGTTCATATCGAGATGCTTCGGGCCTTCTGCCGTAGCAGTGATGAACGGTAAGTTGATGTTGGTGGTTGTGGAGGAAGATAATTCCTTCTTAGCCTTCTCTGCAGCTTCTTTTAATCTCTGCATAGCCATCTTGTCACCGGATAAGTCTACGCCCTCTGTCTTCTTGAATTCGTCTACCATCCACTGGGTGATGCGGTTGTCGAAATCATCGCCGCCCAGACGGGTGTCGCCGTTTGTGGAAAGTACTTCGATTACGCCGTCGCCGATTTCGATGATGGAAACATCGAATGTACCGCCGCCTAAATCGTATACCATGATCTTCTGCTCTTTTTCATTGTCAAGGCCGTATGCCAGCGCTGCTGCCGTCGGCTCGTTGATAATACGCTTTACATCAAGACCGGCAATCCTGCCTGCGTCCTTGGTTGCCTGACGCTGTGCGTCGTTGAAGTATGCAGGAACCGTGATAACGGCCTCTGTTACCTTCTCGCCCAGATAAGCCTCTGCGTCTGCTTTTAACTTCTGCAGAATCATCGCGGAGATTTCCTGCGGTGTGTAGTTCTTTCCGTCGATCGCTACCTTGTAGTCTGTACCCATATGTCTCTTAATGGAAGAGATGGTTCTGTCCGCATTGGTAACCGCCTGACGCTTTGCAGGCTCACCTACCAGTCTCTCACCGTTTTTTGTAAATGCTACGATAGATGGTGTTGTTCTTACACCCTCACTGTTCGGAATAACAACCGGTTTTCCACCTTCCATAACAGCCACACAGCTGTTAGTAGTACCTAAGTCAATACCAATAATCTTGCCCATAGTTTTTTCCTCCTGAAATATTGTAATTGAATAAATTTTATGCTTACGGGTATGTTCACTCATCTAAGCTCGAGAAGACCTCGCTAAGATTCGTGAACGACGTTCGCACTAAGCTCGAAAGAACCTCGCTAAGTGCTCACAGTCAATTGGCTACCTGAACCATGGAGTGTCTCACCACGGTATCCCGGTAGGTATAACCCTTCTGAAGTTCCATGGCGATCGTATTCTCGCCAAGGGATTCGTCATCAATATGCATCACTGCGTTGTGGAAATTCGGGTCAAATGGCTGACCCACCGCTTCGATCGGTTTTACACCTGCATCTTCCAGCGTCTTCATAAGCTGTCTATATATTTTTTCCATTCCTTCTGCAAACGGAGCGCCCTTATCCTCCTCCGGAACGGCTGCAAGGCCTCTCTCGAAATTGTCGACAACCGGAAGTATCTTTTCAATAATATCTCTGGCGCCGATTTCAAACATGGCAGATTTTTCTTTTTCGGTTCTCTTTCTATAGTTATCGAACTCGGCCATATTCCGCTGCAGACGGTCGGTCAGTTCCTCTATCTTGGCGTCTTTCGGATCTTTCTTCTCTTTCTTCTTTCCAAAAAATCCTTTCTTCTCCGGTTCTGCCTGCGTTTCTTCTGCCGGCTCTTCTTCTCCGGTTTTTTCCTCAGCGGCGTCCTCGGCACACGCGTCTGTCTCCGCGGCCTCTTTATCGCCTTTTTCTATTTCCTTTTCAACGGAACCGGCGTCTTCAGCCTTCATGGCCTCTTCTACCAGTTCCTCTTCTATTCTCGTCTCTTCGCTGCTCACTGTTCTTCCCTTCACCTTTCATCTTTTTTCAGGATCGAATCCAGCTGCGTCATGAGATTCCGCAACGTATTCAAAACCTTTTCATAGTCCATACGCTTTGGACCGATGATACCGATCGTTCCCCTCAAGCCCTCGCCCAGCTCGTAATTCGCTGTGACGATACTGCAGTCCCTCATCGTCTGCACCGGCGCTTCCTCGCCGATATAGACCTGAATTCCCGAACTGCTCTCTGAACTGTTCACATCATCGACCAGCTCCTGAAGGAGTTCTTTCTGTTCCAGCGTACCGATCAGACGGCTTGCCATCTCTCCGTCGCTTAACTCCGGATACTTGAAAATGTTCGTGGCACCGCTGGTGTAAATCTGCAAATCATCGTCGTCCGCCCGGATTGCTTCCGCAACCTCGCCCAGAACCCGGTCGACCACCTCGCTGTGTATGCCGGCCTGCTCCTTTAATCTGCTGATCACGTCCAGATTGATTTCCTCTATGGTCAGCCCGTTTAAGGCATTATTAAGAAGAATGTTAAGATTTAAAAGCCCTTCATCGCTTAGCTGCTGGCTGACGGGGATCATGGTGTTCTTAATCATATTTCCCTCTACAACGATGACCACCAGAAGCTTTCCATCATCAACCTTGGACAGCTGGATAAATTTCAGCTTGTTTCTGTGATACTGGGGAGCACTGATCAAAGCCGCGTAATTCGTGTTCTGCGCCAGGATTCTTGCCATCTGCTTCAGCAGAAGCTCGACCCGGTCCACACGCTTTAGCATCAGCTCCTTGATTTCAGTAAACTCTTCTTCTTTCTCCTGCATGATCTGATCCACATAAAAGCGGTATCCCTTATCGGAGGGAATCCGCCCGGCCGACGTATGCGGCTGTACAATGTATCCCAGCTCCTCCAGATCAGACATCTCATTCCGGATCGTGGCTGAACTCAAATTCAGATCGGTGTACTTGGAAATAGTTCTGGAACCAACCGGTTCGCCGGTTTCTAAGTACGTTTTAATAATGGCCTTCAAGATCGTAACCTTACGGCCGTCCAACTGGTCCTTATCGTTCAACCCGCCACACTTCCTTTCTGAGTCTTCCTGTTAGCACTCAACGTTTGGGAGTGCTAACATCTTCATTTCATAATATATTCTTTTTTCCCTCATTTGTCAATACATACGCTTGAAAATTTTTTGAGAATTTTCTGTGAACTTCTTCTTTATAAATTATAAAGCATTTTATTAAAATAAGACAAATGTTCGCTACAGTTCCCCGCCCCCGCCACCCTCTGCTTCCCGTTCGGTCCCGGCTGGCTCCTTGGCTTTTCCTGTGACTTTACAGGGTATTAGCAATTCTTAACGCGCAGGATTTTTCGTTCAGGGGAAATATCCACCTGTCTGAGCACAGCGAGTTTGGGAATTTTCCCTGGCTTTTAGAAAAATTCTGCACGTTTAGAAATGCTTATGCCCGAAACTGGAACTGGAAGGAGCCAGCCGGGACAGAACGGAAAGCAGAGGGCGGCGGGGGCGGGGAACTGTGACAAATGTTACAAACGTATTGCCAGTATTCCCTTGACATTTAACAGTTTTGTAATATAATGAAAATTGATACACCATAACAACACATTTTTCTATCATATTTCACAGAAAAATCATAATATTGCGAGGTAAATCATGAAAAAGAAATCAGGAAAGCTTCTTCTGATGCTGTGTGTGACGCTCCTCTGTACTCTGCTTTTATCCATAACGGCTCTGGCTGCCGAAGAAAAGGGCGCTCTCACGGCCGTGGATGAAAACCATATTACAGGGTGGCTGAAGGACAGCGCGGAATCAGACGAGACTGCAGCGGTTGAACTGCATATTTACAAAGACGGAGCCGCCAAAGCGGCAAAGGTCATCACAGTACCGGAAGAAAGCACCAGCGAAGAGATCGGCCCCGGAATCCCGAAAAAAGAGGAGAAACCGGTGGAAGAAACCTTCGGAGGATATAAAAAGGGAGAGTCCCTTGGAATCTTCAAGACCACCGGATACTGCGGTTGCAGTCAATGTTCCGGCGGCAGCGGCCTCACCTATTCCGGTACCGTGCCGCAGGCAAACCACACCATATCAGCAGACATCACCGTACTTCCCCTTGGAACAAAGGTGATGATCGGTGAAACCGTTTATACTGTGGAGGACATCGGAAGCGGAGTGGACGGCCACACCGTGGATCTCTACTTCTCCAGCCACCAGGAAGCACTGGACTATGGAGTAAAAAAACAGGAAGTATTTCAGGCAATTGCGGAGTAAATCCTGAATTATAATATAAGAAGAAAAACCTTTCAATCGACACATTAGAACGAATAGAGACGCCTTATGAAACATCGGGCGCCTCTTTTTTTTATTCATATCCTTGACAAATCTGGAAAATAGTGTAAAATGTGTACTTGTACCTCATTTATTACAAAACTGTTACATATATTTATAATATATTAAGATATGTTACAGTTAGTAAAAAAGAAAGGATGTATTTATTACATGAAACGATTGAAACGAAATCAACTGTTCTTCGGAACTTTACTTATGATGACATTTTTATTAGGTACCGCCGTCCCGGCTCTCGCAGGGCAGACACCCGGAGTTCTGGATTGTGTGGAGGGCGACAGCGTCCGGGGCTGGGCCTGGAACAGCTCCGATCCCGCTTCCGCGGTAGAAGTCAAGGTCACAGTCACCAATCAGGCGACAGGACAGACAGAGGCCGAGTACACGGCTCCCGCCGATGACTATCGGGAAGACCTGGTTAGGAAAGGCACCGGAACCGGCAATTACGGATTTGAAGTGATCGTACCTTGGGAATCGTATGAAGATGGTTCCTATCTCGTTGAAGCCTATGCGTCAGGAATGAAGCTCTCCAGCCCGAAGGTACACAGTGTCGGCGACATGCAGGTCATGAGCTCTGACGGAAGCGCAGGAACGCTCCGCTCCCTCGGTGTCTTTAAGACCACCGGCTACTGCCCATGTTCCGCCTGCTCCGAAGGGTGGGGACGCCACACCAGCACAGGAGCCATCGCCTCCGCCAACCACACGATCGCGGTTGACCCGAGAGTGATTCCTTACGGAAGCAGGATTATGATCAACGGCGTGATTTATACCGCAGAGGACCGCGGCGGCGCAGTGAAAGGAAACCATGTCGATATCTTCTTTAATACTCACGGGGAGACGAGGGCATATGGTACCAGAAGTGCAGAAGTGTTCCTGGTTCAGTAAAGAAAATAATTAGGGCAGACCCTGTATGGTAATAAAAAGGGACAATACAAAAACCGCTGTTAAATTAGAATGGGAAACTTTCTAATTTAACAGCGGTTTTCTGTACCATTTATTTTCATCAGTCCAGCAGGAAAAGGCTCATCGCATAGTTGCTCAAATCAAGCCCCCGCTCGGTCAGATGGTAGTAGCCGTTTTTATGTTCCAGCAGGCCCTCCCGCTCCAGTTTGTCGATCACACCGCCATAGACGTTTCGTATACTCTGTCCGAACCGGGTGATAAAGCCTTCTGCCGATACGCCCCGTGTCAGGCGGAGCCCCAGGAACATGAACTCTTCCATCTTGGACTTTACGCTCAGCTGCTCCATATCCTGTCTGAGCGCCTGACAAAACTCTGCTTCGTCGTCGAAATGGGCCGATACGTAGCTTTGGAAATCGGATGTGTTGTGGAAACGGCATCCCTCCAAATAGGAGGAGGCGCCCAGTCCCAGTCCAAGATACCCGGTTCCGGTCCAGTATCCCACATTGTGGCGGCATTCAAAGCCGGGTCTGGCATAGTTGGATATCTCATACCGCTCATATCCCTGTTCGGCCAGACAGTTCCTGGTCATGTAATACATTTCCCGCTCGGTGTCCTCGTCCGGAAGGTCCGGAAGCGCCATTAAACGGCGGCGTTCCTCCGGAGACATCTCATAGCTCTCCATCTCCACATGGCCGCCGTAACGGTCGTAAAACGGCGTTCCTTCCTCTACGATCAGACTGTAGGCGGATATGTGTTCCGGCTTCAGCATAGCCGTCTTTTTCAGCGTATTTCTCCATGATTCCGGAGTCTGTCCCGGAATGGCGGAAATCAGGTCCACATTGACATTCGTAAATCCTGCCATGCGCACCCTCTGGAAACTCTTTAAGAATTCGTCGTAGGTGTGGATTCTCCCAAGATAGCGAAGCTCCGTGTCATCCGCCGACTGAAGTCCCATGCTGACGCGGTTGATTCCAGCTTCCCGGTAGGCGACGAGACCTTCCATCTTCACCGTCCCCGGATTGACTTCGATCGTTATCTCCGCATCGGGCGCGATGTCATAGTGTTCCTTAAGCGCCCCCATGATAGCTGTAATATCGCTCACATCCAGGACCGAAGGCGTTCCCCCTCCCAGGAAAATGGTATCAACCTGATACTCCCGTACAAAGCTGCTCTGAATGCGTATCTCTTCCAGCAGCTTGTCCGTATACTCCCGGCGCATCCGCATGTTACCCGGAAACGACAGGAAATCGCAATAGGCGCATTTCTTTGCACAGAAAGGAATGTGCACATAGATTTCCAATTTCTTTTTATTCATCATCTAACTTCAGTACGCTCATAAATGCCTTCTGTGGTATCTCTACGTTACCAATCTGGCGCATACGTTTTTTACCTTCCTTCTGCTTTTCAAGGAGTTTTTTCTTACGGGTTATGTCACCGCCGTAGCACTTGGCAAGTACATCCTTGCGCATGGCCTTGACGGTCTCTCTTGCAATGATCTTTCCTCCGACGGCCGCCTGGATAGGAATCTCGAACAGCTGTCTCGGGATCTCCTCCTTCAGCTTTTCGCACATCCGGCGTCCCCGGTCGTAAGCGGATTCCGCATGTACGATGAAGGACAGCGCATCCACCTCTTCCTTATTCACCAGGATATCCAGTTTCACCAGTTCGGAACGCTCGTACCCCTTTAAGTCGTAATCGAAGGAGGCGTAACCTCTGGAACGTGATTTCAAAGCGTCAAAGAAGTCATAGATGATCTCATTGAGCGGAAGCTCGTACTTCAAAAGGGCACGGGTTGCTTCCATATATTCCATTCCCAGATAGACGCCGCGTCTCTCCTGGCACAGCTTCATGATCGCTCCCACAAACTCAGTGGTCACCATGATCTCCGCGCTGACAATCGGCTCTTCCATGTATTCGATTTCGGACGGATCAGGGAGATTCGACGGGTTCGTCAGCTGTATCATCTCACCGGTCTTCTTATAGACCCGGTAAATAACACTTGGCGCCGTGGTTACCAGGTCCAGGTTATACTCTCTCTCCAGACGTTCCTGGATAACCTCGAGATGCAGAAGTCCCAGAAAACCGCACCGAAAGCCGAAGCCCAGTGCCAGAGACGTCTCCGGCTCGAAGAACAGGGATGCATCATTAAGCTGAAGCTTCTCCAGCGCGTCCCTTAAATCGTTATATCTGGCACCATCCGCCGGGTACATACCGCAGTACACCATGGAGGTGACTTTCTTATAACCCGGGAGCGGTTTATTACAGGGATTGTCTGCGTCCGTAATCGTATCACCCACAGCGGTGTCCTTCACATTTTTGATACTGGCTGTCACGTAGCCAACCATACCCGCGCTCAGTTCATCACAGGGGATAAACTGGCCCGCGCCGAAATAGCCGACCTCCACGACCTCTTCCACCGCTCCTGTAGCCATCATACGGATTCTGACGCCCTTTTTTACACGGCCTTCCATGATACGGCAGAATACAATGACGCCTTTGTAGGAATCGTACAGAGAGTCAAAGATCAGAGCCTGGAGCGGCGCATCCGGATTCCCCTTGGGTGCGGGAATCTTCTTTACGATGGCCTCTAAGACCTCCTCAATGTTCTCGCCTGTCTTAGCCGAGATCCTTGGAGCGTCGTGGGCTTCAATTCCGATCACATCCTCAATCTCTCCCACCACACGTTCCGGCTCCGCACTCGGTAAATCGATCTTATTCAGAACCGGAAATACGTCCAGGTCATGATCCAGCGCCAGATAGACATTGGCCAGCGTCTGGGCCTCGATACCCTGAGATGAATCCACCACGAGCACGGCGCCGTCACAGGCCGCCAGGCTCCGGGACACCTCATAGTTAAAATCTACATGCCCCGGCGTATCGATCATATTGAAAATGTATTCCTCTCCGTCTTCCGCCTTGTATACGGTACGGACGGTCTGGGCCTTGATGGTGATTCCGCGTTCCCGCTCCAAATCCATGTTGTCTAAAACCTGGGCCTGCATTTCCCGGCTTGTCAAAAGTCCGGTCTTCTCTATGATTCTGTCCGCAAGGGTTGACTTCCCATGATCAATATGGGCGATAATGCAAAAATTGCGTATTTTACTCTGGTCAACAGTTGCCATTTACTTTCCTCTTTTCCATTTTTCTGCAGTTGATGATACCAGAGCGTATCTGAAAATTGCTTTTCGTCAACTGTACGTCACACTTTGTGGGAGACCGGGCCCCGATGAAGGAGGCGTAGCGGGCTACGCTGACTGAATTGGGGCCCGGTATACCGCGAAGTGAGGCGTGCAGATGGCGGAAATGAATTTTCAGATATGCTCTGATACAAAATGACACGGCAATGATGTTCCTGCTTTAAAAATATACCATTTTTTTAATTTCCTTGCAACACCATATTCAGAACTTCCGCAAGCGGTTCCATGGCATTTCGTGCTTCCTGGTATGTATTTGTCTGTGCGCCGACCTCAATTAACACGGACCTTGGACGAAGATGGAGATTATACCGGAGACCCTTGATATAAATTTTCCTGGTCAGACCTGGGAAATAGGCCGCCGCATCCAGCTGCATCTGAAAACTGAATGCCAGATTATCACTGCGGTACGGATTGGGCAGATACTCGATCGGTCCCTCCGGAGTCTGGCTGACACCATTGAAAAACATAATGGGAGCCGTCGGTTTTCCATTCACCTCATTGACCAGGTGAAGGCTTTCATTGACCCCATCCCGGTGCAGATCCAGGATGACCTCGATGGAGGGATTCTCCTGAAGAATCCTCGTGACCCCGTCCAGGGCGTATGTATACGCTTTATTCCGGTCCAGCTTTCCGTTCTGAAGGTCATAGACCGATTTGTCATGGATCACATGATAACCCTTGGCCGTCAGAAGCTCCGTCAGATAATTTCCGATCCCAATCACGGTTGCTTCCTTATTATCAGGCCCGTAATCGGAGAATTCCTCCTGGGAATGGGTATGGTAAATTAAAATCTGCGGTTTGTCATTACTTCCCTCCAGTGTAAAGTCCTTTGCCAGAAATTCATCCGCCTTCATAAGATCACGTCCCGCTGTCGTCGAGGTGTGCACACTGTAAAAATGCTTCATCATGTAGTCGTAGTCGGCCAGCTGCTCTTTCCTGTAGGTTGTGCCTATGAGAGGCAGGACGCTGGCAGCACACGTCATATTATCGTCTTTTTTGGGGAGAGCTGCAGCGTTCCCATTCATTCCTGCATTTTCGACGGCTCCTGCGTTTTCGTCATTCCCTGCATTCCCGCCGGCTGTTGTCCCCGGCGCTCCGGAAGTTCCTTCTCCGCCGGCTCCATCGCCATTAGCGGCCAGCACCGTCGTGCCGGCCTGCTCCATGGTACCGGCTCCGGTCTCTTCACCGCCGTCATACATCAGGTACTGATGTTCTTCATAGAATTTTCCGCTTTCCAGATACCCAGCAAATGCCGGATCTTCTTCCTTGTAGTTTATTTCACCGCCCTCTTCCCTGCCCAGATACCGGTACAGAGGTGACTGCCCAAATATGAAGCGGCAGATAAGACCGCTGATGCTTTCCTCTTCCGCTTTAACCATCTTCGTCTCATTTTCTTCTGCCCGTCCAGCAGCAGGATAATTCATACGCCAGATCCACTCGAGCCCGGCATCCGCCTGGTCATTTATCAAGGCAGTAAGCCGCTCTCTGCCTGCCGCCCGTCCGGTTCCCGCCGCTCCCCTGAACAAGAGGAGGACGGCAAGTACCAGGCCGGTGATAAGCATCATATGTCTGATGAGCCAGTTAATCCTTCCGCCCTTCTCCTTCATAAACACCTTCCTGCATTTCTTTCACGGCGCCCCGGAAAGAAAAAAGTCCCTCGCTTATATACTATGCAGGAAAATCACCATTTACCCCTTACTCCTCTTCCTCTCCCATAAAAGCGAGATGGATTCCCTCGGAAATGGTATAGCTCAATTCTTTTACCGTCTCATCGATATCCGGAGGAGTCACATAAAGTGGGCCGAATTCCGGCTCCAGCAGTTCCCGGATCAGATCATACTGCTCGTCAGAGCTCATGCTTCCCACAAAATCCCCCATTCCTTTCGTCTCCATCCCCTTAGACAGGGCGGCAATCATGGCGGATACGGTGTCATGCACGATAGCTGCCGCTCCCACCACGGTAGGCACACCGATTGCCATAACCGGAACCCCCAGACTTTCCCTCGTTAAGCTGTGACGGTGATTGCCAACGCCGGAACCCGGATGAATTCCCGTATCGGTCAGCTGAATGGTGGTTCCCAGCCGTTTCACGCTCCTTGCGGCCAGCGCGTCGATTGCAATAATCAGATTTGGCTTCGTCTCATGAATAATACCCTTTAAAATTTCCGCACTCTCCATCCCGGTCTGAGCCATGACGCCTGGAACAATACCGCTGATGACCGGCATACTGCGCCCATTCCAGAACTCATCCCCATACTGCACCTTCAAATGTCTCGTGACCTGGAGATTGTTAAGCACTCTCGGCCCCAGAGAGTCCGGTGTCACAGAACTGTTGCCGAGACCGACCACCAGAACATGGAAGCCGGAGGCCCGGTAGTCTTCGCCCTCCAGAAGCTGCCCAATCTGCCGTGCCAGCTCTTCCGACACCTCTCTGTGATAATTTTCATCTTTTCTGGATAACTGGTCTGCCTCCAGTGTAATATAGGAGCCCATCGGTTTCCCCATGGCCTTTTCGCCCTTCTTATCCAGTATTTTCACTTCCGTCATCTTGATGCGGCTGTCCGCCCGATGCCACTCTCTTAAGGATACCCCACTTATTTCTCCGCCATTTCCTGGAAAGCTTTCCTTCTCCTCTACTGCAAGATCCGTCCGAACTTCGAATGTATTTTTCATATTTCTCACCTTTCTTTAACAGTTCACGACCCGTCGGCACCTGCTGTCCGGTCTGCCCCGGCCGGTTTACCCGACCTTTTCTGTGACTTTGCAGGGTATTAGCAATTCTTAACGCGCAGGATTTTTCGTTCAGGGGAAATCCCCACCTGTTTGAGTGCAGCGAGTTTGGGGATTTCCTCTGGTTTTTAAAAAAATTCTGCACGTTTAGAAGTGTTTGTGCCCGAAACCGGAACAGGAAAGGTCGGGTAAACCGGCCGGGGCAGACCGGACAGCAGGTGCCGACGGGTCGTGAACTGCGACTTTTTTTCTTTTCTCTGGTATTTTCTGCAAAAAATCAGGAATTATGTATTGACATTAGAAGCTTTATTCGTTAAAATACTAAGGTATGTTTACATTGAACTGTCCGTGTCCAGGCTTTGATGCAAAACAAAGAATAACCATATATCAATTAAAATTGGAGGTGTACAGATTTGGCTAACATTAAATCCGCGAAAAAAAGAATTTTAGTTAACGAGACTAAGGCTGCTAGAAACAAAGCGATCAGATCCAGAGTGAAAACATCGATTAAGAAGGTTGACGCTGCTATTACTGCCGGTGACAAGGCTGCTGCACAGGTATGTTTAATAAGCGCAATCGCTGAGATCGATAAGGCTGCTACTAAGGGAGTATATCATAAGAATACTGCTTCCAGAAAAGTATCCCGTATCTCTAAGGCTGTTAACGCAATGGCTTAATTCATAGAAAAACCTGATAAATAAAGGAATTCCCCGTTCGGCTTAACCCACTGGATGGGGATTTTTTTGTTTTATTATATTTAGATTTGTTGCTACTTTGTTACTATTTATAGAAAGTTTCTAATATTTGTAATAGGAAGAAACAGGATATATAATTCATATACTTCCATGACTTTTCCATATACTCAGATATATTGTTGGAATAAGGGAATGATAATATGAAGGTCAAAGATGTTCTATTTTTAAGTGCATAAGATATATTAATAACACGGCACGTAAGAATAGATACCAGACTGCTTGAAAAACGGTTTAAAAGATATGGCCGCTGACTCCAGCCAGCGGCATTTTTTTATTTAAGTTGGCGGATATCAACAGATATGAATACTGTTATAAGGAAACGTGTGGCTGCGGGAAGACCATTCTATCATGAAAACGGTTATTGCAAACACAAATACAAGGAATACTTAAGGCGGCCCAAACGGACCGCCCTTTTTATAGATATCATTAGCAACCACAGTTATCCTGCCTGCAGGAGGCATTGTTACAGCCGTCTCTAAATCCGGCCTCATAAGCTTCTTTTCTTTCTCTGGCACATGGATCGAAGCAGCAATTATTGTTGTTATTGTTGTTATTGCCGCAGTTGCAATTCCAATTGTTATTACAATTATTTTCACAGGGATTGTTGCATACGCATCTGCAGCAATTATTACAGCTATTATTACAGCTATTATTTCTACAACCACACCAGTTACCACAGAGACATCTACATATATTACACATAATTTATTTCCCCTTTTTTATATATGTTAAATTATAATTTATTATATGCAGAGAGAGGACAAAGGTGACAAGTCGTGATTATTCTGTCCACTGTACCACGAGATTCCCTGTCTTAAATTATTCGTAACCAGTAATGCCCCCATATGCTGCCAGATCAGCCTTCCGGGCTGTCCACCCTCTTGCGTGGGCACCACTTCATTTGACGTCGCAATGCCGGATCACGCGATTCGTTGGGAGCCTCGTCTCCTGGATCAGATGCCGTCCCAGATCCATGCAGTTAAGCCGGGCCTAATGGACCGAAGCAGCCAGCTTTCCATTCTTGTGCGCCTGGCATGAGCAACGGTCCAGTCCCACGGTTAAAACGGTCACTCTCATAAGGAAATAGCTTATAACGCCTTATTTATCTTATAGTTCAATCTATTTTATCACAATCTTGCTCTACTTTTAAAACATTTTGTCTATTTCAAAAAAATGCATCACAAACAGAAACTATATACGTTATTAAAGTGAGTTGTATTTTGCAGCTCATCCCCCCAGGGGCGGAGGTTATCCTTCTCCTCCTCCGCCCTTTAAAAAAGAAAACACTTCTCACTGCACGCTTCCCGCCAGCATATGATAGAAAAAGCGCATAAGGACGTTACCCTTGACCAATCTAACTTATCATTATCCATTCACCAATCCCCCGCTGCCATACGCCTATCAGGCACTCGAACCCTATATTGATGAAAAGACCATGAAGCTTCACCACGACCGTCATCTTCAGACCTACGTTGACAACCTTAACAAGGCGCTGGCTGATTATTCCCGTTTTCATAACTGGACGCTGGAACAGCTTATATACAATATTGCCAGCCTTCCTGAGGAGATCCAGACAGCGGTACGAAATAACGGCGGCGGAGTTTACAACCACCTGCTCTACTTCACCGGCCTGGCTCCCGCTTCGAACCAAATGCCAACCGGAGCACTGGCCGATGCCATCCGCAGGGAATACGGAAGTCTTGACGCCTTTTTAAAGAAGTTTAAGGAGGCCGCGTTATCCGTCTTCGGCTCCGGATACGCCTGGCTGGTAGTCGCCGCAGATGGTTCTCTCATGATTACTACCACGAAAAATCAGGATACTCCGCTCCCACTGGGCTTGTGCCCCGTCTTCAATCTCGATGTCTGGGAACACGCCTACTATTTAAAGCACTACAATCTCAGAGCCGACTATATCGACGATTTATTCCATGTAATAAATTGGGAACAGGCAGGCCAGCGTTATATGGCATGTTTTCAGATGCAATAAAATTCAATATCTCAATTTGTATAGAAAAAGGAAGGAAGCATACCATCAACGGTATCTTCCTTCCTTTTTTTCTTTTTCATTCCGCCATAAAGACTACTCAACGTCTTAAAATTTTCTTGTAATCAGCAGTTCGACCGCCATCCGGTCATTCAGCCGCCCGGTCTTAACCGCTTCTTCCGCTTCCACGCACTGGGTCACACAGGAAAGAATCTGCTCTCGGGTAAATGTCTTGGCCTGGGGCATCATCTTGCCTGCCACAAACGGCGGCACCTTGATTCGGGAGGCGATGGCCCCTTTATCCATCCCCTTTGCCATCAGTTCCTTCACCTGCAGAATCTGATTAAACTGTCTGGCAATCAGAAACAGAATTCTCATCGGCGGTTCCTTGAGCGTAAGTAAGTCTTCGTACAAATCCATGGCCTTTTTCGTCTGACGGTTCACAATGGCTGTCACCATATCAAATATCTTATTGGTCACACGAACTGTACAGATCGCTTCCACATCCTCGTCCGTAATCACGTCGCGCCCCATAGTGAAGCTTACCAGTTTTTCCAGCTCCATCCGTATATTTTCCATATCATCTCCGGTCATATTTAAGAGAAGCTCCATGGTGCGCCCGGTAATCTTCTTTCCCTCTCTGGCCAGAATTCCTCCTGCCCACCTGGAAAGCTGTGCAAAATCCTGTCTGGCCATCTCCGCCGCATAGCCGATTTCCTTCACCTTTTTGAACATCCGGCTGCGCTTGTCCACTTCAGATTCCACAAAAATGATGCAGGTCGTATCCGGCATCTGGGGCAAATAAGCGACCAGCTCGTCTGACGCACCCTTGAAGAATCCACTGTCCTCGACCATAATCAGACGTTTTTCCGAGAAGAAAGGCATTGTGTCTGCAAGACTGATGAGTTCGTTCAAATCCAGCCCCTTCCCCTCGAAATAGTTATAATTCATGGTATCATCGCCGGATATGGCGGTTCTCATCTGGTTTTTATAGCTGTTTTTTAAAAATGCCTCATCGCCGTACAGCAAATACACCGGTTTGAAGCTATGATTTTTAATATCCTGAGTGAGATTCTGCATGATGTCTTTCCTTTCTACCTGCCTTTCGTCACTGGTACCATTATACTAAGGGAATTCCGATGCGTCAACGAACAAAAACCGCTCTCAATCCAAAAACGCCTTCCACCTCACCCTTTTCCCATCCGTCTTCATCGTAATCGCTCCCCTTTCCGCCGTTCCATAGATTTTCACGCTTCGGTCACCCAGACGTTCCAGCACCTCCTTATGAGGATGGCCGTAGGAATTCCCTTCCGCATAGGAAATCACCGCCCATTTAACGCCCAGGGCGTCTAAAAATGTCTCTCCGGAAGAAAACCGGGAACCATGGTGAGCAGTTTTCAATATCTGAATCTCCGAAAGCACGCCCGGTTTTTCCGATAAGGCAGACAAAAGACGCAGCTCTCCCTCGCCGCTCATATCTCCGGTAAATAAAATATGGCAATTTCCATAGTCCACCTTCAATACCTCGGACTCCTCGTTCTTATCCGCAGGCAGATCAGAAATTCCCGGATAGAGACAGGTCACGCCGATCCCTTCCATATAAAAGCTATCTCCAGCTTCAATCAATGATACTTTTGTCCCCCTGGCCCTGGCCAGTTCAGCAAGGCTTAGGAGCGCATCATCTTCCCTTCCCTGGCAGGGCAGAAGCAGATTGCGTATCTCGATCTCCTCACAGGACTCCAGAAGATAGCGGACACCGCTTATATGGTCCAGGTCGCCATGACTGACAAAGGCATACTCAATCACCGATACCCCACAGCTCTTCAGGCACGGCTCCAGCCGGTACTCTCCCAGCTTCTTCTCCGAGGTACTCCCCCCATCTATCAGCATGGCGCCGCGGCCGGAACGAAGCAGAATTCCATCCCCCTGTCCCACATCCAGAAACAGAATCTCCATCCCGTCAACAGGGCGCGGCATCAGAATACAGGGCAGAAATACGCAGATACAGAAAAACAGGGCCGTTCTCAGCCATATTGGGCGGGATTTTTCGGCCATTCCAATTATTTCGTCTCCTTCTATTCCCCCTTTTACCTCTTCTCTCTCTTTTACCTCTTGTTTCTCTTTTACCTCTTCTCTCTTTTTTTCCGCCTCGTCTCTCTTCCCTACCGCTCTCTTCATCCCGATCAGCACCACCAGCAGCACCATATAATAAAGAATCACAGCCGCAGCAGCCGACCTTCCCATCACCAGCGTATGATACGGAAGGCGTTCCGTCCCATGGCAGAGCCATCCATAAAACCGCAGTATATAGTGACCGGTTCCCGCGGCCAGCGCACCCGCCTTATAGGAAATCCCGCCCAGCAGAGCCGTCCCGATCCCGGAGCATATGACGCCTCCCATCAGCGGGATCACCAGCAGATTCAGGAAAATTCCGTAAACAGGGAACTGAAAGAAATCCCACAGAATTACCGGGAGCGTCACCAGCTGAATCGCAGCGCTCACCGCCAGCGCGCCCAGAATCTTTCGTCCCTTTCCCAGATAATCCTGAATGACAGGAAGCACACTTCCCACGGCAAAGACAGCGCCGAACGACAGCTGAACACCTCCCTGCGTCAAAAGCTCCGGTGTTTCCCATACCAGCATCAGAAGCGCCAGGGACAGCGCCGACAGAAGATCGTAGGTCCTTCCCAGATAAGAAGCCAGGAAACCGGTGCTCATCATGACGACGGCCCGCACCACGGAAGGTGATCCGCCGGTCATCGCGCCGTAGCAGAAGATAAAAGCAGTTCCCGCCAGTCCGGCTCCTTTATAGCCTAAACCGGCTTTTCTTAACAGCTTATATCCCCCCATTCCGATAATTGATAAATGAAGGCCGCTGATGGCCAGCAGATGGGCGATACCGTTCTTCTGATATAAATCCCTGATCTCGCTGTCCAGCGCTTTCTTATCCCCCAAAACGGCCGCAGAAAAGATACCCGCGTCTTCCGCCGCCGCAGATCTCATAATATTCTGCTTCGCCTTTTCCCGGATTTGCCGCAAAAGCTCCGGAAGCGGGGAGACGTCTCCTCCCGAAATCTCCGCTTCTTCCCCGTACATGCGGCAGTCCACTCCCTGTCCGCGGTAATAACTCCTGGAATCAAACTCTCCCGGATTCCTGGCGCGTGCAAATAACTCCAGCTTGCCTCTCACAGTAACATTACTGCCAATCTTAAAGTCCCGGGCGTCCGGCATATCTTCCGTCGCATCCGTTTTCCACGATACCAGTACACAAGGAATCTGCCGGCTCATGCTGAAGGACCGGCCCTCTCCGCCCCCAGCCAGCGGCCGCACCACATTCTCCTCAAGCGTAATCTGTACCTTTCCCTCAGACTCCTCCACCGCACTCACCCGTCCATGCAGTTCTGAAAAAATGCCGGCCATATCCATACAGGCCCGTTCCCGCATCTCCCATTTCTGCTTTGTATCCCCTGCCCGCCCCATTCCAAGCAGCACAAAAAGGAGGAACACAGGCAGCCACACGGCACCTTTGCTCCTCCTTTTTAAGCATACTGCACCTGTTCCCGCCGCCAGAAGCGCCGGAATCAGAAGTCCTGATGTCAGAGAAAGCAGAACGACGGTCTCTCCAAGTACGAATCCCCCTGCTATCAGACATAATGGACGTTTTATAAATACTTTCCTCCTGTTTACTGCGGACTGTCCTCGTTCTCCGCGTTGTAATCCAAGTTACGTTCAAACAGCTGGTTTAAGGAAATGGAATCCCGGAACATCACATCCTGGGAACCATTGACCGCGATCTGTACTTTATTGACAGACGAAACCGCAGCCAGAGAATTCACAATGGAATAGATTGGGATATATTCCTTAACATCCAGCGAATTATTTAAAAATGATGCGTCAAAATTCAAATAACAGACGTTTTCATTGACCGATACGTTTAACAGCTTCGTATCCTTTGGAAGCGTCGCGCCTATTCCCGGCCTGTCCGGCCCGGCGATCAGCTGTTCCACCACCAGCTTCTCCAGTGAGGTGGTCACGTTATGTACGACCTCCCGCTGCTCTTTCACCAGTTTTTCCCCGGTGCTGTCCGCAAAATACAGGGTCAGCTCCGTCTTCTCAAACGCGTTGACATTGCTGATATTATCGATAAAATCGGCCCCTGTCATGGCGCCCACCGGCACGCCGGTGCTGTCCATCAAAGGCTGTTCCGCCGTATAGATGGCCACATAGTCCACTCCCTCCGCCTGGGTCAGTGTCCGCACGAGAGCGGCCCTGCATAATATCTCCCTTGTCGGATTCATCATTGCGTAATTATTGTCAAAATAGAGGTAGAGTACCGTATCCTCCAGCTTATACCGTTCAAATCCCACTTTATCCGGGACAGCCGACTGGCGGTCTAAATCCTGCGGCACCGTCTTGAGCTGCTCCATCAGATTGGTGATCTTCCAGTCCGTCTCGGTGGCCGTCCCATCCGCCGGCATCTGCGGCATCGTATAGTCCTGCGGTTCCAGCCTCGTCATGGAGGAATTCATATAGTAGATCTGGTACACTCCCTCCGTCTGTTCCTCATTCCCGTCTCTCCTCTGGCAGCCTGCCAGAACGACAAGAAGCACCAGGAGGAGCAGACTGTATATCCATCGTTTCATAAATTACGTCCTCCTGTTTCTATGGAATATAGGTGAGCGGGATTCTCACGGTAAACGTGGTTCCCTCGCCTTCCTTGCTGGAAAGCCGGATCGCCCCCTGATGCATCAGGATAATATTCTTCGTAATGGCGAGCCCCAGGCCGGTACCCCCGGTCTCCCTGGAACGGGCCTTGTCCACGCGGTAAAATCGTTCAAATATGTGCTCCTGGAATTCCTCCGATATGCCGATTCCGGAGTCTGCCACCTTGACATAAAAAAACTTGTGATCCGCGTCGAGAGTGACGCGCACCCATCCGCCTTCCTCGTTATATTTAATGGCGTTTTCCACCAGATTGTTGAGAGCCAGGGACAGTTTTACCTCGTCCACGTCCGCCGTCACTTCACGGATGCTCTCAAAGGTCAGCTCCACGTTGCGTTTTCCGGCGATTGGACGGAGCCTCTTTAAAATCAGTTCCAGCAGTCCATTGACATTTACCTGCGCAATATTTAACTCAGCCCCCGCCGTCTTGTCCATACGGACAAGAGCCAGAAGGTCGTCGATAATCTTGCTCTCCCGGTCGATCTCATCCGAAATATCCGTCATAAATTCCCGGTACAGCTCCACCGGTACGTCATCCATACTCATCAGGGAATCCGCCAGAACACGGATGGAGGTGATGGGCGTCTTCAGCTCATGGGATACATTCGATACGAATTCCTCCCTTGACTGATCCACCGCCTTTAGTTTTTTCAGCGTCTTGCTGATCGATTCCGTGATCTGCCGCGTCTCCGTATACGCGTTGGAGGAGAGTTCCTCATCCAGGTTGCCTTCCTCCACCCGTTTCAGCTTCCACTGCAGCTCCTTAAACGGGTTCATCAGAAGCTTGACGAGAAGCACGACGAGAATCGCCAGGATGGAAAATATCATAAGGTGCAGGAAGCTGCCCTTTTCCGACACGGAGGACAGCCTCGTCAGCAGATCCTCGGTAGACGCAGTCACGATCATGACACCGTCGATTACCTTGTCCTCGCTGTTGGAGTAAACCGGGATCGTCAGAGCCGCGTAATTCTTGTCGGAATTATACTTGCTGCTGTTCTCCCCGTTGAAGCATCGGATCACCTCCTCCGATACGTTCAGCTTGCCCAGAGACAGCGAAAATGTATCGGAAACAATCCGGAAATTCTTATTGACGATGACAATTCTGCCATTGAACATGTCCGCTTTCACGGACATCTCATTGTCTAACAGCGTATCCCTGGGTTCATTCACCAGGTAGCCGCCCCGCGTCATCTTATTGCTCAGGATCGAGCACTGGTTCTGAATATCCTGAATCCGAGCGTCGATCTGGTTCTGCCTGTAGGTTCCCAGCATGATCTTATTCTGGATCAGCATGGGAGCCAGACCGATGATCAGGAAGAACAGGATCAGCACCAGCCTTAAGCTTACGGTGTGTTTCAGTTTAATCGGTTTTACCTGGAAGAACATCTTAAGCACACCTCCCGGTCTGTTCCGCTCATAGAGACAGCTTCTTCGTACAGGCGACGGCCAGCGCTCCCGGTCCGATGTGGCAGGATACGCTTAAGGATAAGTGGTCCACGTAGATATCTCCGGCCTTCGGGAACAGCTCCATCAGTTCCTTTTTAAATTCAAGAGCCGCCGTCTCATTATCCGTATGGGCTACCGCCATATGGACAGCCGCGCCCTCCGGATCGGAAAAACGCTCCTCCAAATCCTTCTTAATGGCTGTAACCATCATACTCTTTGCCTGCTTCATGGTTCTCGCCTTGGCAAATGCATCCAGTTTTTCTCCCTGAATCGTCAAAACCGGCTTAATCTTCAAAAATGTTCCCAGCAGTGCTGCTGCCGGCGTAATCCGGCCGCCCTTTTTTAAATACTCCAGGGTGTCCACCGTAATATAGATGGTAGAATCGAAGGCCGTCTCTTCCAGCACCCTCTTAATCTCTTCCGCGCTCATTCCCTGATCCGCCATGGCCTTCGCCTCGAGAACGGACTGCCGCTGTGTAACAGAAATTCTCTGGTTGTTGACCACCAGCACCTTTCCGCCAAAGTCGGCGGCCAGCGCGTGGGCCGTCTCGCAGGAGCTGCTTAAGCCGCTGGACATGGGAATGTGAATCACAGAGTCGTGATCCTTTAACAACTCGTTCCATAAGTCGATCAGAGACGCGGGTGACGGCTGTGACGTGGAGATATCCGCGCCCTCCGCCAGCCTCTCATAAAATGATTTCTGTGTAAGGCTGATATCCTCAAAATACGTCTCTCCAGCCATCATAAAGGGCATCGGAACCACATAGATTCCCGCCTGTCTTCCCTGCTCCTGTGTAATTCCGCTGTTACTGTCCGTAACAATCGCTACTCTCATCTGCTATTCTCCTTCATTTTCCATCAAGTGCATCCCGGCGTAAATACACTGGACCGCACTAATTCTGCTCCGCTTCGCCTGCGGAGGTGTACAGCTGGTAATAGATTCCCTGCTTCTTAATCAGTTCCTCGTGATTTCCTTCTTCTATAATATTACTGCCGGACAGGACAAGGATTCTGTCCGCGTTCCGGATGGTTGTCAGCCTGTGTGCAATCGTAAGGGTTGTCCTGCCCGCAGCCAGACGTTCCAGGGACTGCGATACCAGGTGTTCGCTCTCGTTGTCCAGGGCAGATGTGGCCTCATCCAGAATCAGGACGGGCGGATTCTTTAAAAATACCCTCGCTATGCTGATCCGCTGCTTCTGGCCGCCTGAAAGCTTCACACCGCGCTCGCCCACATACGTGTCGTAGCCGTCCTTCAGCCCCATGATGAATTCATGGGCTCCCGCCATCTTCGCCGCCCCAAGGATTTCTTCCCTGGAGGCACCCGGATGGCCGTACTCGATGTTCTCATAAACCGTACCCGAGAATAAATACACATCCTGCTGCACGACGCCGACGCTTCCGCGAAGGCTCTGCAGCGTTACATTCTTAATATCCTGTCCGTCCAGCAGAATCCGTCCCTCGGTAGGATCATAAAAACGCGGGATCAGATTGCACAGCGTTGTCTTTCCGCCGCCCGACGGCCCCACCAGGGCAACCTTCTCCCCCGGCCTGATCTTTAAATCGATATTCGAAAGGACCGGATTATGATCATCCGGATATTCAAAGGACACACGGTCAAATGTGATGCTTCCGTGTACATCCCGTAAGGGAACCGCCCCTTCTTCATCAAAAATATCCACCGACGCGTCCATCAGCTCCGTAAAACGCTCGATTCCCGTCATTCCTCTCTGGAACTGCTCCGCAAATTCGATAATTCTGCGGATTGTCGCCAGAAGCGTTGTCACATACATGGTATAGGCCACTAAATCACCGGGATCAATCAGCCCCTTAATCATAAAGATACCGCCCGCAACGATGACTACCACATACATCAGTCCGTCAAACATGCGGATCGTATTCTGAAACGCCGCCATATACTTATAGGTCTGGCGTTTGATATTTAAAAATTCCTGATTGTCCCGGTTGAATTTCTCGATCTCGACACCCTCGTTGGCGAAGGCGCGTACCACCTTGTTGCCAAGTAAACTGTCCTCGATTCTGGCGTTCAGCTCACCGATATGGTTACGCTGCTTCTTGAATGCCCTCTTCACCTGAATGTTGAAGTAAGAGCAGGAGACCGCCATCACGGGGATAAACACAAATATGATCACCGTCAGGGGAAGATTGATTCCCGCCAGTATGACAAAGGACACAGCGGTCTTCAAAAAGGCGATAAAAAACTCTTCCGGACAATGGTGGGCAAACTCCGTCACATCGAACAAATCGCTGGTGATCCTGGACATGATCTGTCCCACCTTCGTATTGTTGAAATAATTATCCGACAGCTTCTGCAGATGTTCAAACGCATCCTGACGCATATCCGTCTCAATGGCGGCTCCCATCACATGGCCGGTGTACGCCATATAGAAGCTGGCCAGACCGTCCACAATCCGGAGGGCGAAGTAGAGCACACCGATGCCCACTATCGTCTGAACGGTCAGTGAGGCCAGATCCTTCAGTCCCTGATTGGTGATATAGCGCAGGATCAGGGGCAGTATCAGCTCGCAGACCGTGGTCAGCGAGGCGCACAGCAGATCCAACACCATGATACGCGTGTATTTCTTATAATAGGGAACAAACCGTTTTAAGAGTGTTCCCGTCTTCATCTCTTTCTGTTCCATAAAATCCTCTATTCCGTTATTGTAATCTTCTTTACCAGATCAAGAGCCCACTCCATCTCCCCGGGCTTCCTGCAGGTTATGTTAATATTGGTTCTCTGTTCTTTGTAGAGAACCTGGGCGGACATGTTGTAAAGCACCTCTCCGTCCTTCTCTTCGGGCGCATAAAAGACCGCTTTTCCCTTTCCTTTATCCACATCAAACAGGAACTCCTCTTCCGGCGTCCCCTGTTCGAACCATGCTTTTTTAAATTTGGATGTGCCGCCTGTACCTAATACCACCGCGTAAATGTAGAGATCATGACCGCCGTATTCCACGCCGTCGTAGTAATGATCCATGCCGTTGCGGCAGTTTTCGTCAAACATAAAAGATCCCGGCAGGCAGAATTTCATATTGCCCAGCTTCCGGTAAATGAGATGTCTCCGGCAGCCCACGAAAAGCTCTCTCGAAAGCGGCTCCGCATGGCTTACATCCACCGGTTCATGCTCTGCAAGGCGGCATATCTCCAGATATTCTTTTAATGGAAACGGCAGGCTGGAATCCATGGACAGCGCCTTCTCCAGGCACTCGATAATCCTGTCATTGATCTTCTTATCCGTCTCGCACCTGCTGGAGGGCATAAAAAAGCAGCTCTGATTCAAAAGCACCAGTGCGCAGTTTCTGTAGTAAACGGCATCCTTTTCAATCTCATTCCAAATAAAAAAATCCCTGGCAAATGCCATACTGAGTCCTGAATTCACGACTCCGCGAATTTCCATAAACGAAAAAGGGCGGATATGTGTAATCAGCTTTCCGTCCTGCTTCTCCGGTATATAGTAGCTGGAAGGCCAGCAAAATGTATATTCCGGCCCATTCTCCCATCCGGACACCAGTTTCATCAGATCCATAAACCACTGATAGAAATACTTTCTCCGCATAGTCAGAAAATCTCTTCTCCAGTAATAGCCCGTCTTGTCATCAACTTTTAATTTTAATTTTCCTTGCCCGGCCAGCTGCTCTAAAAATGCTATGACAGCCACATGAAAGCCGGGCCCCACGATGTTGGTCTGGGACTCCCCCTTAAGGACCCGTTTATCCCAGTGGAACCATATATATCCCTCTGGACAGAGCCTGCAAAGCAGACATCCGGATAGAGACTCGCATGTATAGCCCTGCTCTCCAGCCAGTTCCTTAATCATCGTCTCCGCGGCATCCGGCGTCCATTCACGGTAGCCGGTCAGCCGGTTCTTTGGCCTTAACGCAAACCTGATCCTAATACTCATCTGAAACCCTTCCTAATATGTCTTTCTCTATTCTATCGTATTTTGCTCAGAAAGGGAAGCATAAAACGCCCTTACTTTTTTCTATTTTCATTTCTTCATAGACGAATTTACGATTGAGAGGTATAATTTACCTATATTACCATATGCAAAGGAGAACGTCATGCCATACTGTCCTAAATGTGACATGGAATTTATCAAAGGAGTTACCGTCTGTTCCGACTGCGGCGGTCCCCTGTTTGAATCGAAGGAGGAAGCCCTGGCCATGCAGAAGGCGGCGCTGGAGGAAGAGCCGGACGCCCTGATACAGGAAGACCTGGACAGCGAGACCTCCGAAGAGGAATCCGGGGCGATGCCAAAGGCGGAAAAGCCGGTGCGTCCGCCCGCTGCCTACGTGAAGAAATCTCAGAAATACGAAGACCGCAAATCCAGCGCCTCCGCATTTTTACTGGTTGGAGGAGCCATCACCGTCTTTGCCGTCTTATGCTGGGCAGGCATTTTCGACATGCCCATGGCGGGCTTTTCCAAGTACCTGATTCAGGGTACGCTGACCGTCATGGGGATCGGCTGTCTGATCATCGCCTTCCTGACATTCCGCTCCGCCAGGGGCATGGCCAGTGAGATTGAGGAAGAAGAAAAACAGACGGAGGAGCTGATCTCCTGGTTCCTCTCTGCCTACCGCAGGGAAGATATTGACGGGCGCCTCGATGCTGATTTTTCTGATTTGGGCGAGGATGAGAGGAATCTCAAGCGGTTCGAGCTGATTTCTGATCTCCTCATTACCTCGAAGGACCTTCCCGACCAGGCTTACGTGGATGCGCTGTGTGAAGAGATCTATTCAAAGCTGTTTGACGAGTAATGCGTGAATAACGAAGGAACCGCCGCCTGCAGGTCTTGCCTGCCGGCGGCGGTTCTTTTATACTGGTTTATTCCTTTGTCAGGCTGCCCTTCTTGGACCGTGTCTTGCTGTAGAGTACCAGCAGGATCGAACCGATGACGCCTGCAGAAATCGCATTGCTGATAGCAGCTACGACGCCCTGTGTCACGACCAGATTTGCCGGCTCTGCATAGACTACGACATCCAGAAGCGGAGCTACGATAACCCACGCAACAAAGTTACCGATAATCTGGTAAATGTTGAAAAGAACGATATCCTTCTTTCCAAATTCACCGTCTTCCACATGAAGCTTCGGATATACAAGACCGATAATGAAGCAGGAAATGCCGCTGGCAACTACCCAGCTCCACCATATAGACCCATACTGAATACCGTCAGACAGCGCATGTCCGATGAATGCAATCAGTCCGCCCGCGATCGGTCCGAACAGAGCGGCGAAAAACGCGCCGATGCCGTATGCGGTCTGAATGTCGGTTTCCGGAATTCCGGTCGGAATCTTCACATACATGAATAACAGGGTGAATAAAGCCGCGCCAAGTCCGGTTGCAACGATGGTCTTTGTTTTGAACTCAAATAACTTTTTCATGATTACCCTCCTTTGGTTGGTAGATTACGAGTTAAGACTACTCAAATTCCCATAATTTGTCAAGTAAATTCTACTTTGTAAACTCAACCGTCCATTCTGGCCCGTATCCCAGATTATACTTGTCACAGAAGCTTCCCTGGCTGACGGCCAGAGACACCTTCATAAGCTCATTGTTATAAATCATCGGATCGCCCTTTTCAGCGAAACCGAAGCTCTGATGGAATAATACCTTCTGCTGGAAAGCCACCTCTCCGTCATGCTTTACTGTTACATTGACATAGTCACCGTAAGCAAATCCCGCGCGGTTAAAGTCTTCCAGTCTGATATTCGTCCATAAGTTTCCAAAGTTAGGATCATTGATTTCGAATACGCCGCAGGCCTTTCCTTCTGTAATCTCCGGTTCCAGAATCGGGTGCTCCACGATCTCCTCCACCGGGTACTCCGGTCCTACGCCCTCAAAATCGATGATTCCGCTGGCCAGACGAGCCGCTGTATAGCCGAATAAATCACGGCCGTGGAAGATGGCAACACCTTCCGTGCCTTTTCCTCTCAGACGGTTTACTGTCTCGTCGATCTCACGCACCGCTTCGATGCCGATCATCTTCTTTACATGTGTCAGAGAACCATTATCCGGCGTTACGATATAGTATCCGTCAACAGTCTTTGCCACACAGGCGCGGCGCTTCGTTCCTACTCCAGGATCCACGACAGACACGTAAACGGTTCCTTCCGGCCAGAACTGAAGGCTCTGATATAAGCGGTAGCTGGCGCTCCAGGTGTCATACTGCGGAAGCTCATGGGTACCATCCATGATCTCCAGCTCACGGTCCACACACTTCACCACGCCGTACATGGAGCTGACTGCGCCTTCTTTGTAAGTAAAATCTGTCTGAAATACTAAAATTGGTTTCATAGTTTTTCTCCTTTATGATTGTTTAAATGAATGGGTTATAGAATCTGGAACCTCCATTGACAAAAAATGTCATAGCCAGAGATCCCAGGAAAATCGCCAATGCTGCCGCCATCGCGCACCAGTCCACAGTCTTTAATGGCTTTGCCACGTACCATGTCCGATTTTTCTTCTTTCCGAAGCCGCGTAAATCCATGGCGTTGCTGATCAGCTCTATCCGGTCCAGCGTGGAAAAGATCAGGGGCACACAGATATTCATCACGTTTTTCACCCTCGTTCCGAGCTTTTCCTTCCTGGATAAATCCAGTCCTCTGCTCTGCTGTGCCAGCGCGATATCCTGGTAATTCCGGATAGTGTCCGGAAAATACCGAAGCGTCAAAGACAGCGCGTAGGCCGCCTTGTAATTACAGCCCACACGGTTGATGGAGGCCGCAAACTCACTGGGGTTGGTCGTCAGTAAGAAAATCATTCCCAGAGGTACCACGGAGGCGTATTTGGCCACCTTGGTCACCTGATAGAGCAGCTGCTCTTCCGTCACCGTGTAGCGGCTGTTGAACCGAAACAGCTCGTGGGTCGTTCCGTAAATTTCCGTTCCGTACTGCGGACTGAAGATATAGGTCAGCACAAAGTTGATGGCAAGAAATACGACAACGTAAATCGCCATCAGCTTAATCTGTTTAAACTGCAGGCCCGACATGGCGAAGAAGATGACGGACAGCACCATAACAAACAGGATGTAGCGGATATCGTAGGAAAACATGACCGCGAAGGTCAAACCGATGAAGCATACCAGCTTCGTAAGCCCTGATAAATTAAAGATTAAATTATCCCGGTCTATGTAGTCGAACAATTTGCTTTTCATGCGTGACGAAGCCCCCTTTCGTAATCGATGAAGTTCTGGACGAAGCCCTCCGGATTCTCCACCCCGCATGCCACGGCCAGCTCATAGAGGGAGGTGATCTTTAAGTTCGCCTGCTCCGTTATCGTCTCATTGGTCAGTATCTCCGCCGAGGTTGCATCTCCGATCTTCTGCCCGTCGGAGATCACAATGGCGTGAGGCGTATACTCCAGCATCAGATGCATGTCGTGGGTAATCATGATAATGGTGACCCCCTCGCTGTTCAGGCTCTTTAAAAATTCCATGATCTCCGTATAGTGGTGGAAATCCTGGCCCGCCGTGGGCTCATCCAGAATCAGGATCTTCGGATCCAGAACCAGCGCGGAGGCAATGGTAACGCGCTTCTTCTGGCCAAAGCTCAGCGCGGAGATGGGCCATTTCTTAAATGGAGCCAGGCCGCAGATCTTCAGCGCTTTTTCCACACGTTTTTCCGTCTCCGCCTCATCTACCCCCCGAATTCTCAGTCCAAGCGCCACTTCATCGTAAATCATGGGCTTACAGATCATCTGATTGGGATTCTGCATCACGAAACCGATCATCCGAGAACGTTCCTTGATCGTCTTCCCCTTCAAATCTTCGCCCTCGTACAGAAGACGTCCCTCGTCCTCTGTGACAAATCCGCAGATTACCTTGGCCAGGGTGCTCTTGCCCGCGCCGTTGGTTCCCACGATGCTGACCATCTCCCCTTCCCTGATGTGGAAATTGATGTCCTTCAGAATTCTCCGTTTCTTCGTATACTGGAAGCTTAAATGTTCCGCCGCCAGAATATCGGGCCTGTTATTCACTTCCCGGTCCGGCACACGGCTCAGCGCCCATTTCTGCACCGCCTCCTTTACCAAGTCAATCCGCAGCGTCTCCATACGGCCGGGGCGCATCTCCGGCGTCACCCTGACTCCCGCATACTTCAGCGCGGTGGCATAGAGGGGCTCCCGGATTCCCATTCCCGGAAGGATGTCCGCCGCGATCAGCTCGTCCGGCGACATATCTGCTGCAATCCGACCGTCATTCACCACCACGATCCGGTCCACATCGCGGTAAAGCACATCCTCCAGACGGTGCTCGATAATCACAACCGTCTTTCCCAGTTCCTTCCACACATGATCGATCAGATCGATGGCCGTCTTTCCCGTGGCCGGGTCTAAATTGGCCAGCGGCTCGTCAAAGAGCAGGATATCCACGTCATCAACCATGACGCCTGCGAAGGATACTCTCTGCTTCTGTCCCCCGGACAGCTCGAAAGGAGAAGATTTCAAAAGATTTCCCATGTCCACCATGTCCGCCACCTTCTGGACGGCTTCCTTCATCTTACCCTGGTCCACACAGTCGTTTTCCAGTGCAAACGCGATGTCCTCGCCCACCGTCAGTCCGATGAACTGGCCATCCGCGTCCTGAAGCACGGTGCCCACCATTTTCGACAGCTCGAAGATATTCATCTCCCTCGTCTCCCTGCCGTTGATTTTAAGGCTTCCTTCAATCTCCCCCTTATAGGCAAAAGGGATCAGACCGTTTAAACAGTTTCCCAGGGTGCTCTTACCGCTTCCGCTGGGGCCGACGATGAGAACCTTTTCCCCTTCACAGATCGTTAAATTAATATCATGAAGGGTCGGTTCCGCCTGGCTGAAATAGTGAAACTGGAATGAATTGAACTGAATAATTGGTTTCTTATTCGTATCCATATATGCCTCCTAGTTATGAGCATTCGGCGGTTACGCCTGCAGCTGACAGTCAACCTGATATTTGTCAGGAATGAAATAATATTTAATCCGGGCGGCAGGTGTATAATCCGGCCCGTATAAAATCTGTTCCATATGAAGAAGCACAGTTCCCTCCGGTATATCCATATAGGAGATCACCTGTTCATCGGCGGCCACCACCTGAATGGTCATGTGGGCTTTCACCGCCTTCTGATAAATCAAACTGTCCATAAAATGAAGAAGCTGTTCCTCGTCGGGTTCCTTTTCGTCTATGCCGCTCCCCATGATCACCTCCATGGGAATCTGCAGAAAGGACTGGCCGATGGGACCTTCTTCGCCCCAGTATACGTTATTGCTCGCCAGGACTTCGTCGCCGTCCTTAAGCTTTAGCTTCTGTTTTGCAATATTCGTCGGAAGTCCGATATTGTAATCCATAGTCACCCGGCTCACCGGTTCCTTGGCACACTCTCTCAAAAAATTATACAGGTTCTTCTTTTCATTTCTGCGGCAGTCGTAGGATACGAAGGTTCCCTTTCCCTGCCGTTTATAGATAAATCCGTCCTGTGTCAGGATGGTCAGCGCCTGTCTCAGCGTGTTCCGGCTCACCTTGTAGGCCGCCGCCAGCACATTTTCACTGGGAAGAAGGCTGTCCTTCTCATAGACGCCATCCATTAAATCCTGAAACAGCCGGTTATAAACCAGTATGTAGGATGGCAGCCGGCTCTTTCCCTCTTCCGGCTTCCTGGGTGTCAGAGTTCCCCAGATTCCGGCCTTCTGAAAGCCGATCTGCACGAATAGATTATGTTCTTCCCCTCTGTCGCAGAAGAGACACGGTTTCTTCCCCTCCGCCAGAATATCGCGGCTTATCCGGCTGACCAGCAGGGCCTCTAAATTCTTTCCTCGTTCCTTTTCCTTCACAGCCGCGCCGCCTAACATAACAGTAAACGGGCTCTTCGCCGCGCTGTTCACATGGGCGATCATTTCCCCGTTCCGCTCCAGATAGAGGTGGGTCCCGTCTCCGCTCTTTAACCGGTCCGCGATCATCTCTTTTGAAGCATAAAGCGCGCGTATCTCCGGAATCGTCATGAGAAATGCATGAATCTTATCCTCGTCTCCCGGCATGCCCTTTTTCATGGTCACGCCCTCCGGCAGTCCGGCCTCGCCGATGAGGTGCGCACTGTCCTCCAGGAGATAGAGGTTCTTCTCCGCCAGCTCATATCCAGGAATCCATCTGCCGGCCGCTTTCGTCAGCTCCGCCTTTCCCATGATCACATCCGGCTTCCATTCTTCGGTGAGTGTTCTTAAAAACTCCCCGTCGATGTTCCCTGCCTCCCCTGCCACAATTAAGTTCCCGTAAAACTTCAGATAAACATGAGTAATCCGGTCTTCTTCCAGCCCCGCGTATACGGTCTGAAACTCCTGATCGAATCCGTAATTGCCGATATCTGCCAGCAGAAATGTGTGATAGACCGCATCATTCTGCAAAAAATCCAGCAGCCGGCTCTCATCTTCCCCGGTACATCTCTTAACCATAGGCACCTCCCTTCCAACTTGTTCAACAAGTTAAGTTTAGTACAGAGATTCCCTTCTGTCAACACATTTCTACAAAGTTTACAGGTAAAATCAAATAGTTTTTGTTCAGTCTTTCGGATATGCTTTCGGATAACAGTTCAGCCTCTGCTGCGAGCTGCCGCTGTCTGGCCCGGCGTTTTCGCTTCCCGGACCTTTTCTGTGACTTTGCAGGGCATTAGCAGTTCTTAACGCGCAGAATTTTTCGTTCAGGGGAAATCCCCACCTGTTTGAGCGCAGCGAGTTTGGGGATTTTCACTGGTTTTTAGAAAAATCCTGCACGTTTAGAAATGCTTATGCCCGAAACCGGAACAGAAAAGGTCCGGGAAGCGAAAACACCGGGCCAGACAGCGGCAGCTCGCAGCAGAGACTGAACTGTTACACTTCCGGATATTTTTCGAGGCATGCGCATTGACAATTGGGAGGCCATTGACTAGACTATTATACAGAGTATAGTAAGAGGTATTTTTACCGCTTTTAAAGTATGGAGAGGAGAAGCTTATGTCACAAAATCAGGTATCACAGAACCATACATCACAGAACCATACATCACAAAACCTTCCCCGTAAGGAAACCATGAAGGCCGTCGTCTACGAAGGCAGTGGAATCCTGCGTTTAGAGGAACGGCCAATCCCACATATCATGACCCCCAGGGATGCCGTCGTGAGAGTTACGCTCACAACCATCTGCTCCAGCGATATCCATATCCTGCACGGCGCAGTTCCCAGGGCCGTTCCGGGCACCATACTGGGCCATGAATTTGTGGGGATCGTGGAAGAGGCCGGAAGTGAGGTGACACGGGTAAAACCCGGCGACAGGGTTGCCGTCAATGTGGAGACCTTCTGCGGGGAGTGCTTTTACTGCCAGCGCGGCTATGTCAATAACTGTACTGATGAGCATGGCGGCTGGGCTCTCGGCTGCCGGATCGACGGAGGTCAGTCGGAGTATGTCCGCATTCCATTTGCGGACAACGGCCTCACGCCGATTCCCGATTCTGTGACCGATGAAGCCGCCCTTTTTACGGGGGACATCCTATCCACCGGCTACTGGGGCGCGGGGCTTGCGGAAATCGGGGAGGGCGGCACGGCGGCCGTCATCGGAGCCGGCCCTACCGGCTTATGCACCATGATGTGTGCCCGCCTCTATCATCCGGGGAAGCTGATCGCCATCGATACCTCCCAGGAGCGCCTGGAGCTTGCCAAACGCCGCGGTCTTGCCGATTACACCTTAAACCCGCGCTATGAAAATGTCCTGGAGAGAGTGCTGGAACTCACATCCGGCCGGGGCGCCGACTCCGTTCTCGAGGTGGCCGGAGGGAAGGACACCTTCCAGATGGCCTGGCAGATCGCCCGTCCCAACGCGGTTGTCTGCGTCGTCGCACTCTATGAGGAACCGCAGGTACTCCCTCTGCCTTCTATGTATGGGAAAAATCTGATTTTCAAGACAGGAGGCGTCGATGCCAATTCCTGCAGTGAAATTTTGAAGCTGATTGAGGAAGGAAAGCTGGATACCGGCTGCCTCATCACACACCGGACGGATTTAGCCCATATCCTGGAGGCTTACGAGATATTTGAAAAGCAGGCCGATCATGTCATAAAATACGCGATTACCATCTGACCGGACGATCATAAGACAAAAAAGCAAGAGCAAAGACTCCGGCCCGCCGGACTCTCGCGCCGGAGCGCGGTCGCTTCAGCGGCCATACTTCCTTAGCGCGATAAAGACGGCTGTCCCGCCGCTCCTTCTTCCGGAGCGGCGGGACAGCCGTCTTCAATGTCTATTCACTTTTTCATCCTTTATCTGTTAAATCAGATAAAATGTTTAGTCTTCGTATATAATCTTAGGCGCCTTACGCATCGTAATCTGCCACTTATTCCCTGTTCCAATGTTATAGGCCTTTGCAAAGCTGCCCTGATTGATGGCAACCGCCATGCAGTCTAGGCTGTTCACATAGATGAGCGGTTCGCCTACATAAACGTCGGCAAAGCTCTTTGCATAAACCAGAATATTCTTGTACAGGGTTCTCGTCTCATTCTCAATACTGATTTCCACACGCTGTCCGTGTTTTACACCAATCTTTAAAAACAGGTCTCTGGAGATATTGGTCCACAGGCTTCCGAATCTGACGTCGAGCACATCGATGGTACCGCTCACTCTGTCTCCGTTATAAGCCGCTTCCACAACAGGAAGTTCGATGACGCTTTCCGCTTCCACGGAAGGGCCCACTCCCTCGAAGGTGATGACACCGGCAGCCAGCCTCGCTCCGGTATAAGCGTAAATGTCACGGCCATGGAACGTATAACTCTCTCCCGATCCCGGCAGACGGTTCACATTCTCATCGATGATACGTGCTTCCGTGATTCCGCACATCCGCTTCACATGGGTCAGTGTTCCATTGTCAGGTGTCACTATGTACTGTCCCGTGGTGGTCTTCGCCACAATGCTTCGTCTCGTCGATCCCACTCCCGGATCCACAACGCTGACAAATACCGAGCCCTCCGGCCAGTAGTTTACCGTCTGTATCAGCCGGTAGGATGCTTCCCAGATATCATACTGGGGAATATCGTGTGTCAAGTCCGTAATCCGAAGTTCCGGGTCTACCCCATAGGATACTCCATACATCGCGCAGACAGCTCCGTCCGCAGTGCCAAAATCTGTTTGAATAATAAGTGGTTTTCTCATATTCATCTTTCCTTTAGTGCTAAGGGAGTTGTTTAGAAACCCTTGCACTTTTAGTATAGATTTCTTTGCTGCGCTTGTCAAGCGGCTCTGTCTGCTGGTTAAGCTCAGGCCTTTTTCTCACTCTGTTTCTTCAACTGCTTTTTCGCATACTTCTTCACCCGGCACTCACAATGGCCGCATTTCAGGGAAACTCCCGTCTTCTTTTTCACTTTCTTAAAGGAATCCGCGCCGCCCGCGATCGCCTCCTTGATATCCTTTTTTGTGATCTTCAGGCACGGACAGAGATATTCATTCTTTCCCATTACAGCACCAGGGACGGAGCGGTGTATACGCGGGCCGCCATCTCAGAATCCAGCATGTATAACCCCTTCGGATCATGGCCAAAGAGCTCGAAACGTTTCACCAGATTCTCTGCATTCTTCTCTTCCTCGCCCTGCTCCTTCACAAACCAGTCGAGAAACTGCATGGTGCGGAAATCCTTTACGGAGTATGCCGCATCATAGATCGCATGGATAAGTCCGGTCACATAGACCTCATGCTCCAGACCTGCCTTCAGCGGACCGACGTAGTCCTCAAACTTTTTATCGGGCTTATCAATGGCCTCAAGAGTCACTTTGCCGCTGTTATTCTGCAGATACTGAATAAACAGCATGGCATGGTCTCTCTCCTCCTGCGCCTGCACCTGATACCAGTTTGCAAATCCGTTCAGCTCTGCTTCGCGGTAGTAATTTGCAAAATCGAGATACAGATACGCCGAGTAAAATTCCTTATTCACCTGCACATTAATAAGTTCTGCAACTTTTTGATCCAACATGGTAATTCCCCTTTCTCTTGTTTTCTTCCCATATTATATCATCCGCCAGTTAGACGAACAACCACCATTCGTTCCCACGGATGCTGGAAAAAGGCCGTCACTCTGTCCCCTCTTCCCCGTCGGTAATCACTGCGGTTCCTAAGGTTCAAATATGCGGCCTTTTTCGACTTTTCATAACTATTTTTTTATGTTTTAGATCATATCATGACTTTTCTTTTATATTTTTGCCATTTTTACAGGATTTTTCCAGTATCTTACTTCACTAATAATGACTTTCCAGTCATCTCTTTCGGCTGTTCCATGCCCATTAACTCAATTAATGTCGGAGCGATGTCTGCCAGGCAGCCGCCTTCCCGCAGCTTATAGGACGGATCTGCGTTTACAAGAATGAACGGAACCGGATTCGTGGTATGAGCGGTGAACGGTGTTCCTGTCTCGTAATCTACCAGCTGCTCTGCATTTCCGTGGTCAGCGCAGATGAACAGTACGCCGTCCATCTCCTTGACTGCGTCTACAGCTCTTCCCACACAGGCGTCTACGGTCTCGATCGCCTTGATCGCAGCATCCTCAATTCCCGTATGGCCAACCATATCCGGGTTCGCGAAGTTGATGATGACAACGTCGTATTTTCCGGATTTGATCGCTTCCACCAGCTTGTCACAAACAGCCGGGGCGCTCATCTCAGGCTGAAGGTCGTAGGTAGCCACCTTCGGAGACGGAACCAGAATTCTGTCCTCACCCTTATTCGGCTCCTCGACACCGCCGTTAAAGAAGAATGTCACATGTGCGTACTTCTCTGTCTCGGCGATTCTGGCCTGGGTCATGTCGTGGTCTGCAAGGAACTGGCCAAAGGTATTCGCAATGGCTTCCTTCTTAAATGCAACCAGCTTATTTGCAATAGTGTCATCGTAATCGGTAAAGCATACATACGTTAAGTTCAGACGTCTGTCTCTGGCAAATCCCTTGAAATCGTCATCACAGAACGCTCTCGTGATCTCTCTTGCACGGTCGGGACGGAAATTGAAGAAAATAACGGAATCGTTATCTTTTACGGTAGCAACCGGTTTTCCATCTTCCACTACGACAAACGGCTCCACGAACTCGTCGTTCACTTCCGCGTCATAAGAAGCCTGAATTCCTGCCGGAGCGCTGGCAGCAGTACCGCCTTCTCCCCTGGTCAGGGCGTTGTAAGCGCGCTCCACACGATCCCAGCGGTTGTCACGGTCCATCGCATAATAACGGCCCATCACAGAGGCTACTTTGCCCACTCCGATTTCCTTCATCTTCGCTTCCAGCTCTTCCACATAGCCCTTGCCGGAAGCTGGCGGTGTGTCACGGCCGTCTAAGAAGCAGTGTACGTAAACCTTGTCGAGGCCATTTCTCCTGGCAAGTTCCAGGAGTCCGTAAATATGGGTATTGTGGCTGTGAACGCCTCCGTCGGAGACAAGTCCCCATAAATGAAGGGCAGAATCATTCTTCCTGCAGTTCTCTACAGCCTGTAAAAACTCAGGAACATCGAAGAAATCTCCGTCCTGGATCGATTTTGTAATTCTGGTCAGTTCCTGATAAACGATACGGCCGGCACCCATGTTTAAGTGGCCAACCTCGGAATTCCCCATCTGGCCATCCGGAAGTCCTACGGCAAGGCCGCTGGCGTTGCCCTTTACAAACGGGCACTGGCTCATCAGCTGGTCCATAATCGGTGTTCTGCCTTCGCAGACTGCGTTATGGTCACAGTTATCATTCAGTCCATATCCATCAAGTATCATAAGTACAACAGGTTTCTTGCTCATAACTTAATCTCCTTATCTTGTTTTTCTATATAATGGTAATTATCTTCTCACAACTCTATATTCTACATGATTTGCGGATATCTTGCAACTGCTGAATGACAAATTTTTATCATAACCCCTGGTTTAAGGCCGCTCTTCTACGGCTTTCATGGGATAGCAGTGGTGCAGCAGCACCTGGTCCGCTCCCTCGCCCAGTCTCTGGTAAAATGCATCCGCAATTCTCTTCGCAACCATATCGGCATCCGCCTCGGATAAGTCTGTCACCATAATGAGAAACTGACAGCTGCTGTATTTCGTATAGACATCCCCGCAGCGGATCGAATACTGGATCAGTTCCCTCAAAATCTCCATCTGCCCGTTTCTGCTCTCGAGACAGGGCAGTTCTCCCTTCCGGTCCGTCAGGGTCAGCAGGATGATATAGGCGCTCTCATTCGTGCGCTTCAGCCTCCGCGCCACAAACCGGTATATCACTTTGAATATCTCGTATTCCTGGCAGTACGCTCCCGGAAGCAGCTCCTGTTCACTCAGTTCCTTACGGATTTGCTCCATGTCGATCTCAATACTCCTCTGCATCAGTCCCGGCTCTTTTGTATCCATAACTCCTCCTCCTTTACCCATTCTGCGCACCCTGATATCGGTATATTCATTACTATTATTTACTTTTTCTCATCACTTGTCAACCGTATGCGCATAACCGGGCTTTTCAGCGGAATAAAAAGTTACTGCACACGCTGCGACCGGCAGTACGCTTCGCGAAATACCGGCCATGTACAGAACAATAAAAAGGCAGAGAAGCCGCGTTTGCGACTGTCCCCACCTTTTTCATTACAGGACACTTCATAATCCTGTATTATTCATTACTTATTTGTTATAGCAAACGATCTTTCCGAAGTCTGGCTTCAGGGAAGCTCCGCCTACTAAGCCGCCGTCGATGTCCGGCTGTGCGAACAGTTCCGGTGCGCTTCCAGCGGATACAGAACCGCCGTACTGGATACGGATCGCTTCTGCTGTGGCTTCGTCATAGATCTCAGCGATGCATGCACGGATCGCTCCGCATACTTCCTGAGCCTGCTCAGTCGTAGCGACCTTGCCGGTACCGATTGCCCAGATCGGCTCATAAGCGATAACAGCTTCTGCAGCCTTGTCTGCCGGTACGTTTAAGAAGGCGATCTTGATCTGCTGACGGATCCAGTCGATGGTGATTCCCTGCTCTCTCTGAGTTAAGGACTCTCCGCAGCATACGATCGGAGTCATGCCGTATTCGAATGCCTTTAAGACCTTTTTATTTACAGTCTCGTCACTCTCAGCGAAGTACTCTCTTCTCTCAGAATGGCCGATTACTACGTATTTAACGCCAGCATCCACTAACATGGCAGGGGAAATCTCGCCGGTGTAGGCGCCCTTGTCCTCATAGTACATATTCTCGGCACCAACGAAGATGTTGGTTCCCTTTGCTGCTTCCATAACCGGAATGATATCAATGGCCGGTACACAGAATACTACATCTACATCCTCATTAACAACCAGCGGCTTTAAGGTATTAACCAGCTCTACAGCCTCTGTTGGTGTCATGTTCATCTTCCAGTTACCAGCAATAATTTTTTTCCTTGCCATTTTATCTTATTCTCCTCTTACTTACTTATTTATTATCTGCAGCAGCTACGCCTGGCAGCTCTTTGCCTTCCAGGAACTCTAAGGATGCACCGCCGCCTGTGGAGATATGAGTCATCTTGTCAGCGAAGCCAAGTCTCTTCACAGCGTTTACGGAATCTCCGCCGCCGATTACGGTTGTTGCGTCCTGTAAATCAGCAACGGCGCGGCATACTTCCAGAGTACCTTCCGCAAAGTTGGAGAATTCGAATACGCCCATCGGTCCGTTCCATACAACAGTCTTAGCGCCTTCCAGAGCAGCCTTGTAAAGAGCGATGGTCTTCGGTCCGATATCGAATCCTGACCAGCCGGCATCGATCACATCAACGACCTTGCGTTCTGTATCGTTGGAGAATTCCTTACCTTCTACATGGTCAACCGGAAGTAATAACTTCACGCCTTTTTCTTCGGCCTTCTTGATCATCTCCAGAGCGTAATCCAGCTTGTCTTCCTCACATAAGGAATTGCCGATCTCCTCGCCCTGTGCCTTCTCAAATGTATAAGCCATACCGCCGCCGATGATCAGGGTATCTACCTTGTCAAGCAGGTTGTTGATTACGTTAATCTTATCGGAAACCTTCGCTCCGCCTAAGATAGCAACGAACGGACGAACCGGATTCTCAACGGCCTGTCCTAAGAACTTGATTTCCTTTTCCATTAAGTATCCAACTACATTGGTATTGGTGTATTTTGTAACGCCTACGTTGGAGCAGTGAGCTCTGTGGGCCGTACCGAACGCGTCGTTTACAAAGATACCGTCGCAGAGATCAGCCAGTTCTTTCGCATAGCTTTCGGCGTTCTCATCTTTTCCGTACTTTGTCTCTTCGATTCTGTAACGGGTATTCTGAAGTAATAAAACTTCGCCATCCTTTAATTCGGCAGCAACCTTCTGTGTCTCCGGTCCTGTTACCTTCGGATCATCCACGAATTTTACTTCTACGCCAAGTCTCTCGCTCAGTGCCGGAGCTACCGGAGCTAAGGACAGCTCTGGAAGCGGCTCTCCCTTCGGCTTTCCTAAATGAGAGCAAAGGATCACTTTTGCACCCTGATCGAGTAATTTCTTAATGGTTGGAATCGCACCGTCGATACGGTTGTAGTTCTGAATCACACCTTCCTTTAACGGAACGTTAAAGTCACATCTTACGAGCACTTTCTTTCCCTGTAATCCGGTTAAATCATCAACTGTTTTCTTGTTAAGCATATTTTCATGCTCCTTTCCATATTTTCGCTACTTGATGCTGTATTCATAACGAAATGGTTATGGATACAGAATACGAACCTGTTTTATAAGAGAAAGGACACGCCGGAGCGCCCCTTCCTTTGAACGATAAAAGGGTCCGGTCCAAACGACCGGACCCTCCATGGATCTTTAATAATTAGCCTAATTCAGCGAAGTACTTAATTGTACGAACCATCTGGCTTGTATAGGAGTTCTCGTTGTCATACCAGGAAACAACCTGTACCTGATATAAGTCATCACCAAGGCTGGAAACCATGGTCTGAGTAGCATCAAACAGAGAACCGAATCTCATGCCGATAACGTCAGAAGAAACGATCGGATCTTCTTCGTAGCCGAAGGACTCGGAAGCTGCTGCCTTCATAGCTGCGTTGATACCTTCTTTTGTAACGTCTTTGCCCTTAACTACAGCAACTAAGATTGTTGTGGAACCTGTCGGAACCGGAACACGCTGAGCGGAACCGATTAACTTGCCGTTTAATTCCGGAATAACAAGGCCGATTGCTTTTGCAGCGCCTGTGGAGTTCGGAACGATGTTGGCAGCGCCAGCTCTTGCTCTTCTTAAATCGCCTTTTCTGTGCGGTCCGTCAAGGATCATCTGATCGCCTGTGTAAGCGTGGATTGTGCTCATGATACCGGACTGGATTGGAGCGTAATCGTTCAGAGCCTTAGCCATAGGAGCTAAGCAGTTTGTTGTACAGGAAGCTGCGGAGATGATGGTGTCATCTGCAGTTAATTCCTTCTCGTTTACGCTGTAAACGATGGTTGGCAGATCGCTGCCTGCTGGTGCGGAGATAACAACTTTCTTAGCGCCTGCATTGATGTGTGCCTGAGATTTATCTTTAGAGCAGTAGAAGCCTGTACACTCTAATACTACATCTACGCCAATTTCTCCCCAAGGAAGATTAGCAGCATCTTTTTCTGCGTAAATCTTGATGGTCTTGCCGTCTACAGTAATGGAGTCCTCTCCAGCTTCTACTGTGTGAAGGCCTTCACCGATACGTCCTGTGTATCCACCCTGAGCGGTGTCATATTTTAATAAATGAGCTAACATCTTCGGATCTGTTAAATCGTTGATAGCTACTACATCATAACCTTCTGCACCAAACATCTGTCTGAATGCAAGACGACCGATACGACCAAAACCGTTAATCGCTACTTTTACTGCCATAATTCAATTCCTCCTAAGAATAAAATTAATTTGATTGTACCTTTTAATTCACATATCCACCATCTGTAATGAAGAGTGGATTTCTTGTGATTTTGTTAAAATAAAATCAACTACCCATTATTTTACCTAATAATCCATTAAATAGCAAGTCCTTTTTTTCATTTTTGGGATTTTGTTACTTTTTTAACATTTTCTACATCTCGTCCTTCACGTAACCGGCAAGATTGTATGCGTGATCAGAAATACGTTCCAGATTGCTGATAAGATCCAGGAATACCACCCCTGCCGAAGGGTCACATTTACCGGCAGACAGCCGCTCGATGTGCTTCTCCCTCAGCTCTTCCTCCAGCGTATCCACCTCATCCTCGTACTGGCTTACCTTTCTGACGTCGTCCATGTCCCCCTTCTGCCGGGCGTTGATGGAGTGCTTGAACGAGTTAAAAGCGGTCTCACAAATAACATGAAGGTCCGACTCTCCTGTTTCTGAAAAACTGATATTATGCTGAACCATGTATTCCGCCTGCTCGGCCAGGTTTTCTGCGTGGTCTCCCACACGCTCAATGTCATTGATGCTGTAGAACAAGTCATTCACAACCAGCTTCTGTCTTTCCGTCAGCGACAGGTTGTTGACCTTGACGAGATATTCGGTCAGCATCTTCTCCATATTATTGATGGTCTGCTCCGTTTTATACACGTCTTCGACTTCATTTGCATTCTTAGTCAGAACTGCGTCCATGGCCCGTCTGACATTCTCCATGGTGATCTGTCCCATATGAACCACTTCCATGGCCGCCGTCTCCACGGCAAATGCAGGAGATTCGAATATTCTCTCATCCAGATGCTTCATCGTCTCGGACTCTTCGTCAGTGACGGCCGGTTCCTTCTTATCCTCCGGAACGAAGACTCCGGAGAGTTTCACCAGCTGATTGGCAAACGGAAACAGAAGCGCCGTGTTCGTCAGGTTAAAGATCGTATGGAAAATCGATATCTGCACAGATGTAATGTTATGGGCCGCAAGGACCGGATGAAGGGAAAACAGGATAAACGAAATCACTCCGAATATCACAGCGCCCATCACATTAAATGTCAGGTGGATGACGGCCGCTCTCTTTGCGGTTCTGGACCCGCCGATACTGGATATCATGGCGGTCACACAGGAACCGATATTCTGGCCCAGCGTGATGAAAATCGCCGCGTTCGTCGTTACCACACCGTTCATCGCCAGAGTCTGTAAGATACCGACTGAGGCGGAGGAGCTCTGAAGAAGAGCCGTAACCAGAGCACCGATGATCATTCCCAGCAATGGATTGCTTCCCAGCAGGCGGAATGCCTCAGAGAAAACAGGCGCGTCGGTGTATGGCGATATGGAACTCGACATAAAATCAAGACCAATGAACAGAAGACCAAGGCCGACCAGAATCTCTCCCGCCGTTTTCATCCTCTGTTTTTTACCAAATAACATGAAAATCGCTCCGATCCCGATCAACAGCGGAGCAAAAAATGCCGGCTGGAATACGGCAAACGCATCTCCCAGCTGGTTCATAGATACAATCCAGGCCGTAATCGTCGTACCGATATTGGCACCCATGATCACGCCTACCGCCTGTGTCAGATTCAGGACCCCGGCACTTACAAAACCGACTACCATAACCGTCGTAGCACCGCTGCTCTGAATAATTGCCGTGATCAGCGCACCCAAAAGGACCGCCATCAGACGATTGTTCGTTAACATTCCCAAAAACTGGCTCATCTTACTTCCGGCGGTCTTCTGCATACCGTCGGCCATGATGTTCATGCCATACAGGAACATCCCCAGTCCACCGATAAAACTGAACAGACTTGATATGTCATTGACAGACATAGTTACCTCCTTGTAACCCCTTTTTCAACTGCATTCATTTTCTTTTTTAAGCGCCGGCTTCATACCCGCATGGATTCCCTCCGCCGCGCGCATCTCTAATGATATCATAGACCGGAATGTCTTTTCAACGCTTTTTATGAATTCTGTAAACTTTTGGTAAAAAGTGTGTAAAGCTGACGAATCCTGCGTTGCTTTTCCCAACGATATTGATTATAATGGTTCTAGTACTGCGTTGCGTAATTAACTGTGATAAAACACCCGCTATCTACGCCAGAACCGCGCCTACAAAGCTAGTCGTAGGGTCCACTACGCCGTCGCTTTGCAGACACGCCTCTGACGTAGATATCAGGCATTTTATTCACAATTAATTACGCAATGCAGTACTAGCTTTCATTCAGAGAGAGAGGAGACAGTCATGCTGCCAGATTACCATCTGCACACGGATTTTTCCGGCGATTCCACGACGCCCCCCAGGGCGCAGATCGAGCGTGCCATACAACTGGGAATGGATTCGCTGTGCATCACGGACCACCACGACTATGACGTGGAATCCATCATCGACTTCAACCTGGATTTGGACCCCTACATGAGTTCTCTCACCAGGCTTCAGGAAGAATATAAAGACCGGATCGATGTGAGGATCGGCATTGAACTGGGACTGCAGGTCCATTTAAAGGAGTATTTTAAGGAACTGACCCGCAGATATCCCTTTGATTTCGTCATCGGTTCCACCCATTTCATAGACAGAAAAGATCCCGCCTACCCGGAGTTTTTCGAGGAGAGGGGGGAGGCCAATGCCTACCTCCAGTATTTTGAGACTACGCTGGATAATGTCAGCCATTTGGACGATTACGACGTGGCGGGCCACATCGACTACATCGTCCGATACGGTCCCAACAAGGCCGCCTTCTACAGCTATGAGGCGTACAGGGACATCCTCGACAGGATTCTTAAGGCTGTCATCGAACACGGCAAGGGGATTGAATGCAACACGGCCGGACTGCGGAAGGGCATCAGCCAGCCCAACCCGGCAGCAGATGTGCTGAAACGCTACCGGGAGCTAGGCGGAGAAATCCTGACGATTGGCTCGGACGCCCATATACCTGAAGATTTAGGGGCTGATTTCGAGCGGACAAGAGAACTGCTGAAGGAATGCGGGTTCTCGTATTATACGGTGTTCCGCCAGCGGAAAGCGCAGTTTCTTCCGTTGTAGTGAATTCCATACACTGTAGTAAAGTCCATACACTGAAGAGTAAAGGGTGCGGAGCACCTTCCTACTACACAAAACAGCCATCGACTGGAAGGGCCAGGCCCGCCTCCAATCGATGGCTGTTCAGCGGTTATACCGTATCCCGCCGTCAGTCTTTGATATACCGGTTGATGGTCGCTTTCTGCTCCTCATTCGCCCGGTAGTAAATCCTTAAATTTCCGACTTCATCCAGTTCAAATCTGGATTCCTCCAGGAGACCGTTGGCCTCGTCCGTCATCAGGGTCTCGATCACAGACTTAAGGGTCAATCCCCTGAACTTACCGTAATCTCCCTTTAAGGCGTCGATTACATCTTCCGCACAGGCCTCGGGGACCTCCGTAAAGTGTTTGATAATCGCGTAACTCAGTGGTTTCATCTGCCTAGTCCTCCTTTTTCTTAAATAAATCCAGCGGATTCATGGCGATCATAAGGATACCGAATATCATCAGAATCGCTGCTGCCCAGACGATTGGCGGAAGTGACCAGCCGTCGATCCCGCAGATGACACCGAGGATAATCCAGCAGAAGAACGGTCCCCAGAAGGAAAACGCTCCGTTACACGCCATACCGAGAGCCGCGCCGCACATGCTGTTTCCTTTATACCACAGACTGTATGCAAACAGGGCGAAGAATCCGCTTATCACGAAAAAGATCATGGCCGGACCGCTGGTAAATGCCTGAACCGTTAAATGAGGAGCAATGCCGATGTTGCCGGCAATAATGCCAAAAATCGGAACCAGAATAAACAGGTTGGAAAGTCCGGAGGTACACTGGCGAATGGTAATACCGATCTCATAGTCGATCAGGGTCGTACCATAACCGGCTACGCATCCTTCTATCCCCCAGCCCAGAGCCGCGATAAACGCGATACAGATTCCCAGGAGACGACCTTCCGGAGCATCGCCGCCCAGGCTGGTGCTTCCGATCATAAAGCTGGAAAGAACGCAGATACCGATACCGGCAACCATGCGCTTATTCAGTTCCTGCTTGTAGAGCACTCTTCCTAAGATTGCACCGATTGCAGGGCAGAGAGCCGAAATCGGAATAACGATGGAACCAGCCATCTGAAGTCCAACCACATAGGCCGCACTGGAGATGGGGCCGCCCACCAGAGCGGCAGCGATCATGATCCAGCCTGGTTTCGTCTTTAAACAGCGGAAAAAGTCGCCCAGCTTTCCCTTTGCTCCGGCAATCAGCAGAGCCCATACCGCACTGCACGTATCGTTGATCGCACTTCCCAGTGAGCCTAGCAGATACGTAATGACAAAAGCAGACAAAGCCGCCGTATTAGGACCATACCAGTCCGCCCATATCCCCTTTGTCATTCCCAGTGTCATAAACGCGGAATACAGCCCGTAACAGATACCGGACATGATTGCAACAAATACACCCTTCTTAAAAAACTGGGCAGATAATTTTTTCTTCGCAGCAACAGCTGCTGCGCCTGCACCTTCATTCATTCTTATAAGCCCTCCTTATTGGTTAAGGAGCACTCTCCGAAACGAGAGCACTCCCTGACTGATTACTCTTCTCTTGCAGCTGCCGGAAGAATGGTCTCCACCTCTGCGTGAGGACGCGGAATCACATGAACGGATACAAGCTCGCCTACTCTCTGAGCTGCTGCCGCGCCGGCGTCAGTCGCTGCCTTTACTGCACCGACATCGCCTCTTACCATGACGGTAACGAGACCGCCGCCTACGAATTCCTTGCCGATTAATGTAACATTTGCAGCCTTAACCATGGCATCTGCTGCCTCGATAGATCCAACTAAACCTTTTGTCTCAATCATTCCTAATGCATCGTATTTCATTGTGAAATCCTCCTGAATTTTATTTTAATTTTAAATGCTATACTTTTTATAAACAGACTTTTTACTTTACCAGAGTGACAGCCGCGGAACAACCGATTCCCATGGCGTTGGCTTCCTCTGTATCCACATGACACTCCAGTGCGGATTCCGGCGTTACACGGATTAACACATTGCGGTAAACGCCTCCGCGTAATCCATCTGTCTCAATAGAAACAGACTGGCCGTCATGAACGCCAAACCTGGCCGCATCATCCGGATGCATATGGATATGGCGCTGCGCCACCATCAGACCTTCTTTCGTCTGTACGGATCCCTTCGGTCCCACAAGAGTGATTCCCGGCGTACCGTCCAGATCACCGGACAGCCTCGGTTCCGCCTTGGCGCCCAGTTTAAAGCAGTCACCGGCGAGAATCTCCACCTGTGTCCGGCTCCTTACAGGTCCCAGAATTCTAACCTTTTCAATGGCCCCCTTCGGTCCGCAGACCGTTACGGTCTCTTTGCACGCAAACTGGCCCGGCTGGGATAAGTCTTTCGTCTTCGTCAATTCGTACCCGCGGCCGAACAGGGTATCTAAATCGGCCTGGGATAAATGTACGTGCCGGTTGGATACGCCGACCGGCACCGCATTTGCCGGGGTGTTCGCGGAAGCGTTATCCGCCGCTGTGCCGTCCTCATTTTTTACTGCTTCCAAAAGAAGCTTGATCATTGCCTCATACTGATCCATGGGTTTCCTCCTTCTGCCGCTTTACTGGTTCTTCATGGCGATAACCAGTTCTCTTACGAGTGCCGCCAGCTTATCACTGCCGCAGTCTGCGGAAACCGCAGTGTCAGCCTTCGCCGTACCGGAGGCAGAGTGTTTTTCCTCAAAGGAGGCAACGAAATCAGCCGGGCTGGAAGCCGTACCGCAGGTTCCCTGACAGCAGGACTGTGAAGCCAGTTCCGGATGACGGAATGATTTATCTTCCTGCACCAGTGTAGCACAATTTTTCACACCGAACGCAACTTTTTTAATATTAATTAAATGCTTCGGGCTTACATTTTCAGAAACAGAGCTTCCGCCGCACGTTCCGCAGCCTAAGGTAAAGGAGGTTGCCAATCCCGTGCTGATTCCGGTACCGCCCATGCTTCCTCCGGTGTTGACCAGAATACGGGAAGCCGGCTTCGCCGCAAATCTTCTCACCATCTCCCTGTCTTCCGTGTGGATGCTCATGGTGTGGCCGATACCGTTCTGCAGCAGGCGGATGCTGAGTTCACAGGCTTCCTGCCAGTCCCTTACCGTATAGAAGGCAAGCACGGTTGTCAGTTTTTCATAGGATAACGGGTATCCCTCACCAACGCCGCCCTGCTCTCCGATCAGAACTCTCGTTCCTGCCGGAATGGTTATCTTCGCCGCTTCCGCAATGACCTGCGGGCTTCTTCCTACGAATTTGGCATTCATGTTATGGCTTCCGCTCTTGAAAAGCAGGGCACACACCTTCTCGGTCTCCTCTGGAGTCATAAAATAGGCTCCCTGTCTCTTTAACTCTGCGACAACCGCGTCCTTATTGCATTCTTCCACAACGATCGACTGCTCGGAAGCGCAGATCGTTCCGTAATCGAAGGTCTTGCTGGCCATGATGTTGCTTACGGCCTGTTTGATATCGGCGGTCCGCTCTATGTATGCCGGGGAGTTGCCCGCGCCTACGCCCAGAGCCGGTTTTCCGGCGCTGTACGCTGCTTTCACCATGCCGGGGCCTCCGGTAGCGATAATTAAGTTTACCTCTTTGCATTTCATCAGTTCATTGGTGGCTCCCATGGTCGGCATGGTGACACAGCCGATAATGTCCTCCGGCGCCCCCGCCTCCACCGCTGCATCCCGCATCAGTTCTGCTGCTTTCAGTGTACATTTCGCCGCAGATGGATGGGGGGAAAAGACGATGGCATTTCCTGATTTCACCGCAATAATGGATTTAAAGATTGTGGTGGAAGTCGGGTTGGTAGATGGAACGATTCCCATAACCAGGCCGACAGGCGCCGCCACATCCATCGTATGTTTTACCGGGTCCTCGTCGATGATTCCCACGGTCTTCATATCTTTTATCTCTTCATATAACAGAGTGGACGCTGCGTGATTCTTATAGGCTTTATCCTCCGCCTTACCGAACCCGGTTTCCTCTGCTGCCATTTTACCCAGGCAGACCGCGTGTTCCTCTGCTGCTCTTACCATATTCTGTAATATAACCTCTATCTGCTCCTGGGAGTAGGTAGCCATCTTTTTCGCCGCGATTTCTCCTTTTCTGGCTAAATCTCTGGCTTCCTGGATGGAACGTAAATCAAAATCAAAGTTTTCCATTGTCAGGATCTCCTTTTCTATTATTTTGTTCCCGCGAAAAACCGCGTCAATCATTTCGAGCTTCGTAATAGCTCTTTAATTCCTCCAGCAGCAGTTGTTTATTGGCTTTGGACACTTCCCTGCCGGAAATCTTCAATTCTCCGTATTCGCGGGCCAGTGTCCTTAACGCTGTTACTTTCAGTCCGTCCGCCATCGCCATACCTTCGGCAATGCCGTATTTTTCAATGATGGAATCTAAGGTCTGCCGGTCCAGCTTCTCCGGGAGGGCAGGGTGGGGGGATTCTTTCGCTTTTGTTTCTGGCTGAATCGCTTCTGGCTGATTCATTTCTGATTCTTCAGCGTTTGAATTTATGGCAGCTTTTATAGTTTTCGGCTCTTCAGCTACTAACTCTTCCGCGTCCGTCTTCCCGCCAGGCCCCTTCGGTGTAAACAGGATTTCCAGTTCCTCATGAGGCCGTGGAATGACCAGTTTTGCCGCCAGGCTGGAGGCCGCGATCCGTTCCACTGCTGCCACACCGGCGTCCACAGCCGCCTGTACCGCGGCCACATCACCGGTCACCGTGATGGTCACCAGGCCGCCGCCGACTCGTGTTTTCTCAACCAGTGTGACATCCGCGGCTTTTACCATGGCATCTGCGGCTTCCACCGCCGCCAGAGTGCCCTTTGTCTCTATCAGTCCAAGTGCCTTCATGGCTTACCTCCTTACAGCAAATCTGCCCAGTTGGCCGGATAAGTGGCATAGAACACTCTCGCCCTGTCTGGAGATCCCCATACGACTTTGGAATTCGATGGTACGAACAGCACGTCTCCGGCGTGAGCGGTATACGTCTTTCCGTCGATGGTGATCGTCAGTGTGCCTTCGATGACGTAATCGATCTCTTCATAGGTCAGTTCCCAGTCAAATTTCGAGTTTTCAATAATCAGAAACCCGGCGCTGATATGGGATTCATCCTTGCTTACCAGTTCCTGGAAATACGCCGTCGCATCCGGGTTTCCGGTGTCAAACACATCCATTTTCACCGTTCTGCCCCGAACTACCTTTAAGCCATTTCCATGGCGCTCCTCTTCATAAGGCTTAGACGGCGCCTGTAAACCCCCCTGCTCCAGTATGGTCTTTAACAGCTGGCAGAGTCCGGCCGCATCCATCTTATCCATTCCCGCAAACGCATTGGCACACACCGCTTCCGGCTGGCTTATACGATCCGTAAACCGGATCCCGCACGCCTCGGCCGCGTCCTTTGCGGAAGGTGTGATAATTGTATCGCCGTCCACGCAGTACTCGGTCTTTCCCTGTTTGCTGCACTCTTCAATATCCCTGGCGCAAACTAACTTTTTCATGAAACCACATCCCTTCTTCTCTGCGAATCTATCCATTTGGAAACACAAGTGCCGGGCGGCACTGGTGCAGCGCTGCACCGGTTTCTTCTATATAAATTCACAATCTTCATCAATAATTCCTACTACCACGGCGTCCACCGGAATCCCGTCGTCACCCAGCATGCGGCGCGCGGAAGAACCGGTCGTGACGATCACCCGGTCACCGATTCCGGCGCTGATTGTGTCCACCACGATCATTCGTTCCCCCGTCCTCGTCCCGCTGATGATCTCCGCCATCATAAACTTAAATCCGTTTAAGGATTCCGCTTTTCTGGTCGCCCAGACATTGCCGATCAGCTTTGCAGTTACCATTCCGGTGTCCCCTCTTTCTCTTTCCGCTTAATTTCCTCAAGGGCCGCTTCCACGGAGGCGGTATCCCCGAAAATAGCCAGCAGCACCATATTCTGAGGACAGTTGCCCCGAATGTCTTCCACGGTGACGCCGACAGCCTTTTCCGCCACATCGGCGGCGCACACCATCTCAATCATCCGGCCCTGAACCAGCCCGACCGCATCCACCGACTCGATGGGTGTCGATGCTCCCGATCCCTTTCTTCTTAACAGGATATCGAGGGTGCCGTGCGCCGGTGATTTTATGATTCTGATTTCCATGTCACATTACCTCATCTCATTCACTGGCTTCCTGGGTACAGCTTCGTGCAATCCCCAGTGGGGTTACAAACATGGGATTATCCGGTTTATACGTCGGAATTCCCGTCCTCTTTTCAATAATATCCTCAATCCCTGCCAGGCAGCAGGTTCCGCCCACCAGGTAGATGCCTTCCACCTGATGGCCTTCTAAATGGCGGTTGATGATAGAAGATATCTTTTCCACCACCGGCTTTAAGACCGGCAGCAGCTCCTTATGGTGTGAGGGGTCCCGCTTATAGCGTTCCGCCTCCCCGAAGGGAAGCCCATACGCCCCGGAAATAACGAGTGAAAAATGCGTTCCGCCGGTAGCCTCATCCGCCACATAAACCACCTTTCCGTCTTTTAAGATGGAGATTCCAGTGGTTCCGCCTCCGATATCCACGACCGCGCCGTTCTTAATCTTTAACACGGCGTTGGCTGCGGTTGGCTCATCGAGAAGAGCCGTGATCTCAAAGCCCGCGCCCTGAACCACATTTTTAATGGCTCCCGAATCCAGCTCGTCGGTCCCGGGAGGAATGGCGGCGGCCGCATATAAAAGCTCACAGCCCAGCTTTTCCTCCAGTTCCTCCTTCATCTCCCGGACGATCCGGATGGCACCGATATAATCCACTACCATACCGTCCCGCACCACGTCGGCATACCGGTAAGCGCCGGCAGCAGGCTTAAAGTTTTCATCCAGAACCGCCACTACGACACAGGCCGTTCCCAAATCCACTCCGGTGTAATAGACGGAAGAACCGTTTGTTACCGGGTTTTTAACGACTCGCTCAAACTCCTTTACCAGGCTGTCGCATTCCTCAAATGTTATTCCTTCTTTTGACATGTATTTCCTCCAAATAACTGGCATATTAACTGGGATAAACCATTAATCACCTGATGAAGCTCCCGGCTTTTGCCTGCTCCCAGCTCCTGCTCCACAGAAAGGCCCAGCTCCCGCAGAAGGCAGCGCAGCCGGTGAAGCCGGATTAAGTCCATTCCCCGGTCTGACTGGACGTGGAAGGAGGTAATCTCGAAGCAGTCCTCCATATCCTCGGAAAAATTATCCGGGCAGATTCCAGTACACGCCTGGCACGGCAGCAGGCACATTTCCTCCTCTGCGGCCAGCCCCGCAAGGCAGCGCTCCATGACGAAGATTCGCTGGGCCAGAAGCACGTCGTGCTCCTTAAACTGAAGCCCCGTTTCCAAAAATAAGGCCTGCGCCGATTTCAGGCGGTTTAAGAGCGCCATTTTTTCCGGAGTGATATTCAAATCCTCCGGACATCGCTCCTCACCTTCCAGGCTGTCCGTCGCTGCTGCGTTTTCTTCTGCATCTGCACCAATACGGTCCGTATCATGCCCCGCCTTATTTTCCTCCTGTCTCCAGAAGTACAGCGGCTTCTTTCCTCCGGTTCCACTGTCCCCGAACCGCTTTGCGGAAGGTATCTCATCCGGAACCCTGATTCCGCGGTCCCCCAGGAACTGCCTCGCTCCCGGCGTCAGCCGTGTCCCCGGTTCCGTTTCATACGTTGTAAAAGGGGTGGTGCGGTATAAATTTCTCAAATCCGCTTCGGTTATGTATTTCATCAATATCCCCCTTTGCACAGACACCGGTATAGGTTCTCCAGCTCTTCTTTCGACGGCTTCCTGGGATTCGTCACCGTGCAGTTGTCATCCAAAGCAAGCTGTGCCATACCGTCTGCGGCCTCCAGGAATTCCTCCCTGTCCACACCGCATTCCGTTATATACTGGGGAATATGGATCTGGTTCATCAGAATCCTGATCTGACGGATCAGTCCGTGTACGGTCGCCTTGTCGGTTCCTGCCGAGATTCCCAGCATATTGGCCACTTCCACGTACCGCTTCAGGGCCGCCGTCTCACCCGGAGTATCCAGTCCCGCGTTGTAAGCGATCACATGGCAGAGCAGCATCGCATTGCTTCTTCCATGCGGAATATGAAATCTTCCGCCAAGCGCGTGAGCCAGGCTGTGACAGATTCCCAGGGATGCCCCGTTAAATGCCACGCCGGCCAGGCACGACGCATTATGCATCTTCTCCCTGGCTTCCATGCTGCTTCCGTCTTCCACCGCAGTTTTTAAGTAGCGCCATACCAGCCGGATCGCCTTCTCCGCACAGGCATCCGTAAAGTCACCGGCGTCGGTGGAAACGTACGCTTCCAGCGCATGTGTCAGCACATCCATGCCGGTATCCGCCGTAATATGGGGTGGTACCGAAACGGTAAAACGCGGGTCCAACAGCGCCGTATCCGGCACCATGGAATCGTCCACCAGGGGATATTTCGCCTGTTTTTCCGGGTCCGAGATCACAGCAAAGGAGGTAACCTCGCTTCCCGTTCCGCTCGTGGTCGGAATTGCGATCAGTTCCGGACGCTCCGACTGGCTCATGCCGGAATAAAGCAGGCCTGCCGCCTTTGCCGTATCGATGGCTGAGCCGCCGCCCAGCGCAATCACGGCGTCCGGCCTGCATACCAGCATCTGCTCGATGGCCTTAGTCACCACCGCAATGGTGGGATCCGGTACAACCTCAGCAAAAACAGAAAATTCCGCTCCCGCTTCCTCCAGCAGATCCGTCACCATATCCACTTTATGAGAACTCTTCATAAACGGATCGCAGATCACGAACGCCTTTTTTATCCCCATATCCCGAAGAGTTTCCAGAGAAGCTTCCCCGAGATACACTTTTGTTTTCATAATAAACTGTTCCATTTTATTTCCGCCTCCTTTCTCCTGAATTTTAGTCATTGCTCAGCCGTTTTTCCAGTTCACGTAGCCCCTCCCCGGAAGGAAATACCACCCGGTAAAACGGAGGCTGAACCCCGGCCTTTATAAGCTCCTTTTCACACCGGGCCAGCTGCTCCCGGCTCTTTCCTTCCTTCGTTATGACTCCGATGACCGGAGCACGGAAGGCCAGGGCAAAACCGGGGGAATATACCTCCCTCGTCTTTGTCTGATCCACCAGCATCAGAACATGAGACGCATTCTGGGCCTCCGCGATCAGGTGCTGTACCATCCAGGGAGATTCTAAGTAGGCGGCGGGAGCATCGATCGTCCGTGCTCCGTAGACCAGACAGGGCGTCCGCTTTACCGGAGAGTGATCCCCATTCAGTGCATGGGCCAGAGTCGTTTTTCCGCTCCCGCCAGCCCCTATTACCATAATTCTCTTTGTTCTCATGTTCTCGTCACCGGTGTCACGGCAAAGCCAAGCACGGTCTCCAGCGTCCTGCAGACGGAGGCAAGAGCCGTCTCCACGCTCTGGACATCTCCGGCTATGACCACCGATCCCGTGAAGCGGTCTAAAAATCCAACCTCCACATCGGCCGCCTTAGCCGCAATATCCGCCGCGATGATGGCCGTCTCAAACGGGGAGAGCGTCAGGATACCGATGGCTCCCGCCGCGTCGATTCCAAGGCACTCGTACACCTCCGGCACCGGTGATGCGATTACATGGGCGATCGTAACCTGTTTGCCGGGTACGGATTCCTCGATCACCCGGCTTACACTGGTAAGTTCCTTTTCCGCCATGGCTCTCCTTTCCTGCTATGTACCGGCCCGGCTAATGTCTTACCACAGTGACAGGGAACTGATACTCCTTCAGCCAGCCCTCGATCCTCGATAAGTCCTCGTCGCTTAAGCTGGGATCTCCGTCGATGGGATAGGGCCGGTCCAGCTGATTGTATTTATTTACCCCCATCTTGTGGTATGGGAGCAGATCAATTCCCTTGAAATTCTTATAATCACGAAACGGCATCAAAAACTGGATTACCCGGTCGATCTCTTCCCTGCTGTCGTTGATCCCCTTTAGCATGGGCATTCTCACCTTGACGTTGTAACGGCGGTGAAGAAGTTCCTTTAAATTTTCCAGGATCAGCTCATTGTTTACACCGACCAGCTCGTTGTGGCGTTCCGGGTCCATATGCTTGATATCGAACAGAAATAAGTCCACATACTCCGCGATTTTTAAAATAGTTTCCGTTTTCGTGAAGCCGCACGTCTCGATCGCCGTGTTATAGCCTTCCTGCTTACAGGCCATCAGAAGGTTTAAGGCTGCCTCCGGCTGCGCGGTCACTTCTCCGCCGCCCAGTGTCACGCCCCCTCCCGACTGTTCGTAGAAGGCCTCATCCTCGGAAATAATCTTTAACAGCTCCGAGATGGTCTTACATTCACCTGAGATCGTCAGCGCTTCCTGGGGACACACCTCCATGCATTTTCTGCATCCGGTGCAGTCTCTGTCTCTTCGGATTTCGTGTTTTCCAGTCTCCGGGGAGATCACGTGAATCCCCGCAGGGCAGGCATTTACACATGCCCCGCAGTCCACGCAGGAACGTTTCTTAAACATGACCTGAAAGCTCCGGTCCATTCCCTCCGGATTGGAACACCATTTGCAGCGCAGCGGACAGCCCTTGAAAAACACAATGGTGCGGATGCCCGGTCCGTCGTACATGTTATATTTCTGAACATTGAATATCAGTGCCTTGCGCTCAATGGAACCTGCATGTGTCTGATTCATCGTTATTCATCTCCAATTTACGGTTCTTTATAAATGGGTCAGCATGGTTCTGCTGATAATCTCATCCTGAACATCCTTGCAAAGTTCTACGAAGAAGGCGCTGTATCCGGCTACACGGACGATTAAGTCGCGGTATTTCTCCGGGTGCTTCTGCGCTTCTAAGAGCGTGTTGTTATCCAGATAGTTAAACTGCATCTCGCCGTTTCCGAAGATACTGGCGGTCCGAAGCAGGGTGATCAGGCTCTCCTCTCCTTCCGGAGTGTCTAAGAGTCCCGCCATGATCTTAAAGTTATGTACCAGGCCGATATTCATGCTGTCATTAGCCATCTTGGACACGGACTTGATGATCGCAGTCGGTCCCTTGTAGTCGGCTCCCTGGGTTGGGCTGATGCCATCGGATAACGGCAGCCAAGCGCCGCGGCCGTTAGCGGAAGCGCCTGTCATCTGTCCGAACGGAGTATTGTTGGAAATGGACAGGGTACCGTGGCTTAAGTTGGAGTACAGAGTCTTATATTTTTTGTGCTCCTTCTCTGTGAAATCAACTAAATCAGCCGCGATATTATCCGCATAATCATCGTCGTTGCCGTACTTCGGTGCGCCCAGGCAGTCGGCCTTGATCTGGTCGTAACCAACGAAATCAGCCTTTAACGCCTCATTTAACTGCTCTAATGTATATTTCTTATCATCGAATACCAGTTTCCTGATCGCTGCCATGGAATCGGCGTAGGTTGCAAGGCCGGACCAGATTACGCCAGGTCCGTAATTGTACATCGCGCCGCCGGAGGAAACGTCTTTTCCCTTTTCCATACAGCCCTCGTACATGATGGACATAAGAGGCTTAGGAGCAAGGTCTCTGTGGACCCTCTGGGAAATAACCGTGGCCACGTCCGTCCATTTTGTCACGTATTTGATCTCTTCCTTTACAGCCGCGTCAAATTCCTCAAAAGTCTTGAACCGGCTCAAATCCCCCATATCCGGGCAGACCTGCTTGCCGTACCAGAGCGGAACGCCATGGTTTAACACCAGCTCAATGCAGACCGGCCACTGAGTATAGGCGGTGGAGGTCCACTGGTAGAGACGGCCTGATTTCTGCGGCTCCACGCAGCCCATCAGACAGTAGTCTCTGGCGTCCTCGATGCTTACGCCCTTTGCCAGCATCATCTTAATGTGGGCGTCGTCGAAGTGGCAGGCCGGGAAGCCCATGCCGGAACGGATCACGTCCACGATCTTTTTCATATATTTCTTAGGAGACTTGTTGTGGATACGGCAGGCCAGGGAAGGCTGGTAAATCTTCACGTGGCGGACAGCATCCATCAGCAGATACGTCAGTTCATTGGTTGCGTCACGGCCGTCTCTCGTCACGCCGCCCACACACATATTGACGAATGGCTGGTAACCGGCGAAGAACTTGGAACCGCCCTCGCTGGTGATCCACATCATCTCCGACATCTTAATCAGCATACAGCCGGCAAGCTCGAAGGCCTGGAAATCATTTAACCGTCCGGATTCGATATCGCCCTTATAGTACGGATACATATACTGGTCCACACGTCCGATGGACATACCGGTCTGGTTCTCTTCCACGACCAGCAGGGACTCGATGGTCCATACCGCCTGGACTGCTTCCCAGAAGGTTTCCGGCTTATGGGCCGGTACACGGGCGTTGACCTCGGAAATCTTTAAGAGCTCTGCTTTCCTCTTCGGATTCGTCTCCTTTGCCGCCAGCTCCGCCGCGTAATCAGACAGACGCTTTGCGTAAATCATAACGCCCTCGGTGGTATCGATGATGGATTTATAGAAATAGATCTTTTCGATATCGTCCGGGTTCTCATAATCCAGATGCTCCAAATGCTCTTTCGCTTCTCTCTGGATATCCAGCATTCCTTTTTTCATCAGGATTACGTCGTATCCGGGGTTGGAATCTCCGCCGCCGTTTAACGCGTGGTAAGAACAGTCTGATACGAAGGACTCGCCTGAGAGCTCCCATACGCCGGCTTCCCGGTACTGGTCTTCGCAGTACTCATCGACAGATTTGCCCTTCCAGAACGGGAACAGCTCCTCTCTCATGATCTTCTTGTCTTCGTCGGAAATGTAGAATGGATCCTGGGCACGCGTCCCGATGGTGTCGATCTCGTCCTCCATCCATCTCCAGGCGATATCCGGTGAAAATGCTCCGGCTCTCGGTGCTCCGCATGGTGCTCCGACGATCAGCTCGTGGTCCTGAATCACCAGTGGCGCCGTCTCACAGCAGTAACGGAAGCATTTTGCACGCAGAAGAATCTTCGGCATGCCCGGATTCTCTTTCGCGATCTTTGTAATGGCTCTTGCACGGTAAGTCGTGATGGAAGGAACCTGCTTTAAATAGTTATCCTTCAGAAGCTGAAGACGCTGGGTGATCCCATCGGGAATCTCTGTGCCCTCGCCGCTGCATACTCCCGTTTTCTCCGGAGCGCCCTTTGGCAGATCGCCGGAAACGGATTCCAGCATCTTCACCAGCGCCTCCCGCTGTTCCGGCGACATGTTTCTGGTCGCATCTGCAAATTTATCTGTAAACTCACGAATATCCAATTTGTATTACCCCTCTTTCCTGCTTATTCTTCTTCGGCCATCCACTCCAGGAGCTTCTTCATGGCCCGCTCCAGCTCGTCATCCAGGCTGTCATCCCTGCCTTCCGGGACCGCCGTCTGTCGGGTTGTGTTTAAAACCGCGGCATCGGCGCGGCCGGTCCTCTGCTCTGCGTCTTCAACCATCCGGTCTTCGATCTCCCGTACTCCGTATCCCACATTTCTGACGTAAATCAGGTTCATGGGGGAAACGCTGTCCGAGGTGATTCCGACCCCGGCGGTAATGCTTCCAAGCGTCATGGCCGGAAACAGATTCGTCGTCACGCCCATACTTCCGAATACAGCCGGGGTGTTCACCAGCATCCTGGCGACCGGTTTCTTCAGTGCGAACTGGCGAATGACCTCTTCATCCTTCGAATGAATCACAAGTGTGTGTCCATGGCTTTCATTTGCCAGCAGTTCGATGCATTTCTCACAGGCGTGAACCCAGTCATTTTCTATGTAATACACCAGAACCGGACACAGCAGCGCCCTGGCGTATGGATTTCTGTCTGAAATATACTTCTGTTCGGAGACCAGTACCTTTACCGTATCCGGAACGGAGAATCCCGCCCTCCTGGCCAGCTCCCGCGCCGGTTTACCCACCAGCTCAGGGTCCTGACTGCCATTTTCGGGACAAAGCAGCCCGATCAGCTGTTTTTCCTCGTCCCGCGACATGAAGTAGGCGCCGTTTCTCTCAAATTCCCGTTTCGCCTCACCGGCGATGCAGCTGTCTGCAACGATATACTGTTCCGCCGCCGGCACGATTCCGTAATCAAAATTCCGGCTGGCCACGATGGCCTTTACCGCCCTCGGTATGTCCGCCGTCCTCTCGATAAACGCGGGGGAACCTACGGTTCCTCCATAGATGAACGGTTTTCCCGCGGCCTTCGCGGCCTCTGTCATCTCCGGAACGCCGGTGCCGATCACCAGCGATACGGCCGGATGGCCGATCAGCTCTTCCGTTCCCTGACGCGTCACGGTGCCTAAGCAGGAGAGCGCGCCATCCGGAAGTCCCGCCTCAGCAGCCGCTTCCATCAGAATATCCAGCGCTCTGCCTGTGGTCTTCGCGGCCCGCTCATGGGGAGCGAAGACGATGGCATTGCCTGATTTCACCGCGATGAGCGCCTGATAGATGGCCGTGGATACCGGATTGGCAGACGGTGTCAGCGCTGCGATAATTCCTAACGGTACGCCGACCTTCATCATTTTCTCTTCCCGGTCCTCCGAGATGATTCCCACAAAACGCATGGTCTTAAGCTTCTCGGGCAGGTATTCGCAGATATACCGGTTTTTCCTGTATTTATCCTGCCAGTTTCCGTATTCCGTCTCCTCGCAGGACATGACCGCCAGCTCCCTGGCGTGTTTTGCCGCCGCCTGCGCCATATGTACCACAATGCGGTCCAGCCTTTCCTGTTCAAAACCAGCCAGCACTTTTCTCGCCTCTCCGGCATTTTCCATCAGGATTCTGGCTTCCTGGACAGAAAGCAAGTCTTTATCAACAAAACGCATTGCCTACGCTTCCTTTCCTTACTCCGCCGGAAGAAGATTCTTTAAGGAGTAACGTGTGATGATCTTCTCCAGATCAGGATGAGGCCTCGGGATTACGACAGAGCTGTAAACCTCGGCTCCCATAGCTTCCACTGCCTTTACTCCGGCATCTACCGCCGTCTTACATGCTCCCACATCACCGCGCACCAGCACGGAAATGTATCCGGAAGCCACATTCTCATATCCAATCAGTTCCACATCGGCCGCCTTGCACATCGCATCCGCGGCTTCCAGAACGAATACCAGGCCAAATGTTTCAATGGAACCAATGGCTTCATATCTTTCCATAAAATTTTTCCTTCCTGCCGTTTATCTGTTCTTACGCATCAACATCGTGTACGGATACAATATCGCCTACTCCCTGAATCGGTCTCGCCATTACATTCTTAGCCGTCAGCTTTCCGATGGCCGCCGCTGCCGCCGCTCCGGCCTCCACAGAGGACCGTACCGCTGCCACATCTCCCTTGACCATGATGGTCACAAGGGTGGAACCTACGTTTTCGTAGGATATGAGTTCCACGTCCGCTGCCTTTAACATCTTATCCGCCGCTTCCAGCGCGGGTGTCAGGCCGATGGTCTCCACCAGGCCCAGTGCCTCTTCTCCGTAATATCTCACCTGCGCGACCTCCTCCTATTCCGGTTTTCTGCAGACCGGAAGTATGCACTCCACTTCTGCATGAGGACGTGGGATTACATGAACGGATACCAGCTCGCCTACGCGCTGTGCTGCTGCCGCTCCTGCATCCGTCGCAGCCTTTACAGCTCCGACATCGCCTCTCACCATAACGGTAACGAGACCGCCGCCTACGTGTTCCTTGCCGATTAAGGTGACATTCGCCGCCTTTACCATGGCGTCCGCCGCTTCGATCGATCCTACCAGTCCTTTTGTTTCAATCATTCCCAATGCATCGTACTTCATGAAATATCCTCCTTCTGGATTTGAAAATTAGATACATTATCTAATTTTTATCTTCAATCCATCTTTTTTATATGCATTTAGTATAGTCCTTCCCCCTATGTGGAATGTCAAGCCTCATTTTTTACGCTATTTTTCTAAAATATTTTTATATTATTCTTACTTTTATTTCATTTTCTAAATATTTTTTAGTATAATACAGGTAAATCTGCATAATGCACCTTCCCCTTAGGGTAATGTTAAAACAATAACAATGCCGTCAAACCATGATACAGCGTAATTTTGCATAAAAAAAGACAACCATCTCCCTGCGAAGCTATGGTTGTCTCCTCCAAACCTTCCCCTTGAGGGGAAGGTTTGGGCATCATATTATTCAATTTACACAAATTATCTGCACTCTTCCATCCGGGTAACCGGCACCAGTATCTCCGTCACAAACTCCGACGGCACCCGCGTCGTCCAGTAATCCACCACATACCGTTCAAACGATTCCTCGCCGCAGACATATCCTTTTCTCGACGCCCATTCCTCAATCTTCCCGTACTCCCGTCCGATTGTATCCAGGGATCCCACGTGATAGACCGAAGCCATCATGGTTCCGCCCAGCGTCTTCAGTTCCGCATCCTTTACCAGCGGGCGGAGCGGCATCTGCATAATCCTGGCCCGCTTACACGTCCCATCCCGCTTCTCACGAAACGATGGGAAATTCAAGATAACCGGCCCTGTGATCTCGTTATGTATGCTTTCCAGATAATTCACCCACGGAATATTGATGATCGATTCCATGTAATTGTATGAAAAATCCTGTTCTTTACTGCAGTACACCGTAGAATTCACATATTTTATCGTCACATCGTGTTCTTTGCGCTGAGAAACAAGCTCAGCCTCACGGACGAGCTCATACCAGTCCTTCACGGCGGTATAGCGGTATAACAGCTCCTGCCGTTCGGTCTGCAGTTCCTCACTCTTGCTTAAAAAGCTTCGCTCCAGGCATTGATACGTACTGCCTTCCACCAGACTCTGCATCTGTTCCAGACTGAACCCCATCTGTTTATAATACTTAACGACCGGAACCAGAAGCAGTGTCTCCTCGCTGTAATAGCGGTAATTGTTCTCTTCGCTTACCATATCCGGAGAGATCACTCCGATCTGGTCGTAAAAGCGAAGTGCCTTTTTCGACACATTGCAGATACGGCTTACTTCACCGATAGAATATAATTTTTTAGCGTTTTGCCTTTCCCCCATAGCAAACCAGACAGCCTCCTCTGATCAGATTTTGTTTACCTTTCCGTATAAATCATCTAATATACTTTAGTATAAACCTTCCCCTATAGAGGAATGCAATAGTTTTTCTGAGGAATTTTCCAGAATATGGATTTTACTTTTCCAGCCTCTCTCTGCACGCTTCTATCACTTTCTTCATCGCATCCTGTCCCGGGGCGCCGATGGTCATACGCTTTTTCACACACGTCTGCATGCTGATGGCGTCGTAAATGTCTTCCTCAAACACGGGGCTGATCGCCTGGAACTCTTCCAGGGACATATCGTCCAGTGCAATTCCCTTCTCAATACAGTATAATACCAGCTGTCCCACGATTCCATGGGCGTCACGGAACGCCACACCGTGGTTCACCAGATAATCCGCGGCATCCGTCGCATTGGTAAAGCCGTTCTTCGCACTCGCTTCCATGGCATCCTTCTTGAAGGTCATGGAGGAAATCATGCCGGTGAAGAGCGCAAGGCAGCCTTTTACCGTATCGATGGCGTCAAAGGTCAGCTCCTTGTCCTCCTGCATGTCCTTGTTATAGGCCAGCGGAATCCCCTTCATGGTCGTCAGAATGGAGACGAGAGCGCCATAGACCCGGCCTGTCTTTCCACGGATCAGCTCCGCGATATCAGGGTTCTTTTTCTGAGGCATGATGCTGCTTCCGGTGCTGTAGGAATCATCGATCTCCACGAACTGATACTCGTTCGTATTCCAGATGATAATCTCCTCGCAGAAGCGGCTCAAATGCATGGCAATCGTCGACAGCGCGCTGAGCAGCTCGATGACGTAATCACGATCCGCCACGGAATCCATGCTGTTTAACGTCGGTCCGTCAAATCCCAGAAGCTCCGCCGTATACTCCCGGTCCAGGGGATAGGTGGTGCCTGCAAGCGCGCCGGATCCCAGCGGACAGTAGTTCATCCGTTTTCTGATATCGGAAAGGCGGGAACGGTCGCGGTCAAACATCTCAAAGTAGGCCCCCATATGGTGAGCCAGCGTGATGGGCTGAGCCTTCTGCAAATGAGTAAAGCCCGGCATATATGTGTCCAGATTCTCCTCCATCAGCTTTAACAGCTCTTCCAGAAGAGATTTGACCAGACCGTCCAGCTCATCGATCTCGTCTCTCGTATACAGCTTCATATCCAGGGCCACCTGGTCGTTGCGGCTTCTGCCTGTGTGAAGGCGTTTTCCAGCCTCACCGATGCGCTCCGTTAAAACTGCTTCCACGAAGGAATGAATATCCTCGTGCTCCGCCGTAAATGTAAGCGCTCCGCTCTCTAAATCCCTGCGGATTCCTTCCAGCCCCTCTATGATCGCATCTCTGTCTTCTGTCGTCAGAATCCCCTGCTTTGCCAGCATTTTTACATGGGCAATGCTGCCTTCGATGTCCTGATGGTAAAACTTCTGGTCAAAGGAAAGGGAAGCATTGAAATTGTGTACCAGTTGGTTCGTCTCTTTTGTGAAGCGTCCGCCCCATAATTTCATATTTCATTTCTCCTTAGCATTTTATTCTTCTGCGCATGACCGGTTTCTTTCTGCGGCCTGCGGTAATTCCTGCAATGAGAAGCAGCATAGCGATGCTGCCCGCCGTGATCATTCCACCCGTCTTTAAGCCCTGCGGCATATAGCGCAGCTCCACGATATGCGTTCCGGCCGTGAGCCGCACACTTAAGAAGGTGTCGAACAGCTTATACGGCTCCGTCTCTTCTCCATCCACCAATATGGACCATCCCTTGTCATAAGGAATGCTCAAATAGAGGAGACCTGCCTTTTCGGCGTCGATTCTTCCGGAGATTTCCGTATCTGTCTTCTTCGTCAGCTCCATGGAATTTCTGTTTAACACATTGTATACCGATTCCAGGCCTTCCGGAATGAACCGATAAGCCATACCAACCAGATCCTGCTCGTTGTCATCGTTGCGGAGCGTCACTTCCTCGCCCGCTGAAATCCATCCCAGCTCCAGCATGTATCCTCGGTTAATGTTGTCGAAGCTCTTCGTATTTTCCCCCATCAGGGCGCTTACCTTTTCCACCTTCTTGTTGCTCACATAGACGTAATAATCGCCCGACACCTCCGGTGTAAAGGTGAAGCTGGTTCCGAGGATCTCGCTCGGCACCTCCTCCAGAACAGGGCTGGCTCCCAGCACCACGGCAAGATCGTTCTGCACATCCGCCGGGTTGGTGATGTCTAACTGCCAGTTGTCCTCAAGATCGTAAGGGACCATGACTCCGAGCGGCAGCGTAAATTCATTGCGGTAGAGATACGTATGGTCCTCCACCTCCATCGGAGTGAGGAGACCGGTGTCGGCCGGTGTCTCTGAATACAGCGCGTATTTTACGGAAAACAGCGAATCCACCAGCGGCGTGCTGCCGGTGATGCTGTAAGCGTTGGTGGAACTCTCGCATCCCAGCTTTTTGAAGAACTTTGATAAGTCCGCGTTGGCTGTGGACGAGAACAGGGATACGGACGGGAAATTCATCCACGCGCCGTCATTTTTCGTCTTCCTGGTGACCTTTTCCACCCGGTAAAAGGAAGGATCGCTGATCCCTTCCGTCAGCCGCACGCTGGCGTCATTATCCTTTACGTAGCTGGTCCGGCTGGTCGTGGTAACGCTCGTCACCGTCGTATTGACCGCCGCTTCCACCGAAACGACTCCCAGCGCCAGCAGGATGACGAGATTCCGGTTGACCCCCTTCTGATACAGACAGATCAGCCCCGCATAGGCGGAAAGGAATAGAATCGCCACATAAAACACAGAAAAATGGTACGCTTCATCCGTGATCAGCTTCTGAGCCATCAGCACAAATACGATCGCTGCAAAGAACGCCAGCACCACATGCTTCCATGGCGTCTCCTTCAAATGACTGTACGCCTGATAACACATCAGAAGCATCAGGAAAATATAGATGAAGGACTGGCGGCACGGAAGGCTGTTGGGATAATGGAACCCGTGCCAGATAAAGTTAAGTACATTGAACGAAAAGCTGGCAAAAAAGAACAGCAGCAGACCGCAGTACACCACTTTTTCCCGCCGTTTGATCTTCCGGTTCACAAGATACAGCAAAAACAGCATAAGGACCGCCACGCCGCAGTAGATATTCGGCCAGTGATCCAGTCCGATCTCCGTCTCCACATCCGGCAAGTGTCTCGCCAGCATATCAAAGATCGGAAAATAGGAGGTCACCGTCTTTGGAAAGTTAAAATCTCCGGACGCGGTCATCTGCAGCGCGTAGATCTCCGGAAGGAGCACTGCCGCGGCCAGACCGCCCGCCAGAAGGGAAAACACCGCAAAGGAACTGATATTTACCATGTAATCCTTCCACGATTTCTTTCCATCCATCACAAGCAGGGCGATGAAGTACAGCACCATAAAAATACATATCATAATGGATATGTAATAGTTTGATAGAATAGATAACCCCAGAGTAATACAATAAAGAAAACATTTCTTTTTCCGTACGAGGCGCTCCAGCCCCAGCATGATCAAAGGGAACAAAAGGATGCAGTCCAGCCACATGATATTCCAGCTGTAAGCCGCCATATAACCGGAAAGCGCATAAAAAATGCCGAAAAATGCGATCCCGAAATCCGAGGTTCTGCAGTGCTTCCGCAGATAGTAGGCGAAGCTTAACCCGCTGAGACCGATCTTGAACACGATCATATAGGTCATGAACTCGATGATATACGCCTTGGGGCAGAGCACCAGAAGCCAGTTTAAGGGGCTGGCCAGATAGTAGGCGTAGAGGGCCGCGAAATTCACGCCCATTCCCACATCCCAGCTGTACAGAAAGCTGCCGCCATGGGTCAGCTTGTGCTGAAATTCGGAGAAGAACGGCGCATACTGGTGGTACATATCCGTTCTTAAGAAGCTCTCCTCCCCAAACGGAAAGATTCCGCGCTGGGCAAAGATAATGATCATAATAATAATCGGCACAAAAAATGCAGCCACAAGTCCATCCGACGGCCGTATCAGGCTGATGCTCTCTCTGCCATCCCGTCTCCGTTTCCGGGTACGGTCACCACGGACCGGATTTTCCTGATCCGGATACAGGCCCTCATCACGGACTGCATACCCGGCGTCTTCCCGATCCGGAAATTCTGCGTCTTCATCGTATTCGTATTCTTCCTCTTCCACGGGTTCCAGAAAAAGCTCCAGAGAATCCTCGTATTCCTCTTCAGCCGCCGTCTGACCGCCCAGCAGGTCAAAGGAATCCAGGCTGTCACCGGGATCCGCGCACAGTTCCGGCGAATCCGTTCTATCTCCCGAATCCGTTCTGTCTCCCGAATCCGTTCTGTCTCCCAAATCTGTCCTGTCTACCGAATCCGTCCCGTCTACCGCACCGGCCTTCACTTCCGCCTCCCCATGTTCAACGGCAGACGCGTCCGCGGCAGAATCCGACGACACCGTATAGCCATCGCCCAGGTCCAGTATAAGTGAAAAATCCTCCAGGGAAGCGGACGGTTCTTTTTCGTCCGCCCCATTCTCCGAAGGTATCAAATTTTTCTTCTCCGTCTCAGTTTCCCCACTGCTCCGTATTTTCTCTGATGTCATTCTTAGTATGTCCTCTAGTTCTTTAGAAATCTTTTCAATCTCGTCATCGCGTTCCATATGCAGTTACCTGGCCGTACTTCGGCCAACCTTTCACAGGGATTTTTCTTCGCTCTTCCTGAATATAAAAAGTTTACTGAATACGTAGTTTACAATTACAACAATCACAGAAACTGCAATCTTGCTGATATACTCGTCCATATGAATCCATGATACCATGACAATCATAAAGACCATCTCCATTACACCCGACACGGCTCTGCACGCCACAAACGACGTGATCTCCTTCATGACAAAGGCCGGGCGCATATTATAGCTCTGAAATACGAAAATCTTATTCACAATAAACGCAAACAAGACAGATACGGCCCATGCCACCGCTGTCGCTATGCGGTAATCGATATGAACCTTTACCATGGCCGCATAGACCACCCAGTTCACCAGTGTGGTCAGTACCCCGAAGATCAGATAAGAAATGACCTCCCGGTTCATAACCTTGTCCCATATTTTTTTAATCATAACACTGCTCCTGTCAAAATTACATTTCTTCTATTGTAGTATAGTGCCGGAAAAATGTAAAGCAAATCCCCATGAATAAAGGAATCCTTAAGATTCTTTATCCAGGAACTGCTTTGCTCCCTCCGAGTATACAATCTCATAGTCATCGGTGATAAACACACCGTAGGCGCCGTCGATGGAATCGAGCAGGTCCTTTCCCTTCTCCAGTCCCATGGAAAAGCAGGTCGTGGAAAGGCCGTCCCCATCCACGGACAGATCGGAGATGATGGTTACCGATATGAGTCCGTTCTGATACGGATACCCGTCTCTGGGATTTAATATATGGTGGTAATTCACCCCATCCTTTTCAAAATGGCGTTCATAGACACCGGATGAAACGACAGACATTCCGTCGATGTTCAGCGTCGCAATCGTCTCATTCCGGTCCGCATAAGGTTTCTGAAGGCCGACCTTAAACGGCGTTCCATCGGGCCTTTTTCCGATACAGAGTACATTGCCGCCCAGATTGATCACGGCGCTCTTCACTCCCTTTTCGACAAGATAGTCCTTCATGCGGTCCGCAATATAGCCCTTGGCTATGGCCCCCAAATCAATGGCCGTATCCGGCGAGTCAAACGTAAGGGTATTCCCAGCCAGCTCCAGATTCTTCCAGTTCACCTTGTCCCTGGCTTCCCTGATCTCGGTATCCGAAGGAACTATATGTTCATCCGACGAAAAATCCCACAGGGAGCTGAGCGGCTCGACAGTAATATCAAAATCCCCCTCCGAGACTTCACTGTAATGAATACCCTTTTCCAGCAGAGCTGCCACATCGTCTGAAACGGTCACGGTCTGCTCATCCGCAGAACGGTGGTTCAGCTTGTAAATCTCGCTTCCCTCGATGGTTCTGCTGAATATATTCTCATAGGAACGGCACAGTTCCAGGCTGCCGTTTAACAGGTCCGGATCATCCGTATCATACAGAGTCACGGTTACAAACGTATTCAGCATAAAACTGGACTTTGTAATTGGTTCGATCTTTCTGGCGCATCCCGACAGCAGCCAGATGGAAGCGGCAGCCGCAAGACAAACCGCGGCAGCCGCCATTCTCTTTCTTTTTTGCATATTACCTGTCCTTTTCCTTATATAACGAATAGTGTCATTCTAGCAAAGCGCTATTTTAAAGTCAAGGACCGCACCGCCATTTTCGCGTGATCTACAAACATTCTGCGGATCCCTTCCAACTCTCCCAGCCCCTTCAGCCGGCACACTACCTCATATCCGTCCGCCTGAAATACGCTCTTCCACGAGTCCTCTTCGTCGCCTGCCATATCGTTGTTGGCATGGTCTCCCGCCACGATCATCAGCGGCTGAAGCACCACCCGGCGCGCACCTGACTGATCCGTCTCGCGCTTCATATCTTCCAGCGAGGGCGTCGCCTCCACAGTCCCGACATGGTACCGGATGTATCCCTGTTTCTTAAATTCCGCGGCAAGGCGCACATAGACCTCATTCGCCGCATGTTCTGTCCCGTGGCCCATGAGAATGATCTCCGTTCCTTCCTGATCAAATTCCTTCGTATCCTCTGCCAGAATGCGGACGAGCCGCTCATAGTCTTCATCTGAAGTGAGCAGCGGGGCGCCTACGGCCACTGCCTCAAAGGAAGCCTCATAGGGACTCATCTCCTCCATCATGGCGTTGAATTCTTCGCCGTTCATGACGTGGGTGGGCTGGATCAGAACCCTTTTTATGCCCTGATTTAAAAGTCTTTCCATCGCTTCCGACACTCCGTCGATCGAAATGGAATCCCGTTTTTTCAAAATATTAATAATCACCCGGCTGGTAAACGCCCGGTGGAACTCGTAACCATGAAAATGTCCGGCGATCGTCTTCTCAATCTCCTCAATGGTCTTCTTACGGCTATCATTATAACTGGTTCCAAAACTGACCACCAGCACTGCATCCTCTTTTTTCATCCGCCAGTCCTGTCCCTTCTTTTTTGGTTCCCTGATACCTTAACACAGATAAAAAGCGCTGTCAAACAGCTTTTTCGGTTTCAGTTCACAGCCCTGTCGATCTCTGCTTCCCGATCTGCCCCGGCTGGCTTATGCGTGGTTTCCAGTGACTTTGCAGGGGATTAGCAATTCTTAACGCGCAGGATTTTTTGTTCAGGGGAAATTCCCACCTGTCTGAGCGCAGCGAGTTTGGGAATTTTCCCTGGTTTTTAGAAAAATTCTGCACGTTTAGAAGTGCTTATCCCCGAAACCGGAACTGGAAACCACGCATAAGCCAGCCGGGGCAGATCGGGAAGCAGAGATCGACAGGGCTGTGAACTGAAGCCTTTTTCACGCACCAGAGGCGCAGGACCATACGATCCTGCGCCCCCGGCACACATTGCATTGCTAAATAAAAGGTTAAAAATCAACTTCTTTATCATAGTAACAACAGGTTAACAGCTTCTCCATTTCGGCCGGTGTAATCGGTCTCGGATTGGACCCGGTGCATGCATCACCGACTGCCAGCTCTGCTACTGACGGTAATTTTTCATTGAATTCTTTCTCGTCGATGATTCCGCCTTCGTACTCTTTGATGCAGGTTGGAATATTCAGCTTCTCATTCATCACGCGGAGTTCTGTGATCAGCGCATCCACAAGCTCCTCATCGGTGGAACCCTTGAGGTCAATGAAACGTGCAATCTCAGCGTAACGCTTTGCCGCTTCCGGTTCTTTTGCGTTAAACCTGATTACTTTAGGAAGATACATGGCATTGGCACATCCATGTACGATGTGGCCGCCCGAATATGCGGCACCCGTCTTATGGGCCATGGAATGAACTATGCCCAGAAGCGCGTTGGAGAATGCCATTCCTGCCAGGCACTGTGCATTATGCATGCGGTCACGGGCAGCCATGTCTCCATTATAGGAATCGATTAAATCGTTATGTATCATCTTGATGGCATGAAGCGCCAGCGGATCGGTATAATCACAGTGGAGCGTGGACACATACGCTTCGATAGCGTGTGTCATGGCATCCATACCGGTAAACGCGGTCAGCTTGGCCGGCATCGTCTCAGCCAGATCCGGATCAACAATCGCAACGTCCGGAGTGATGTTGAAATCAGCCAGCGGATATTTAATACCCTTGTTGTAATCCGTAATTACGCTGAATGCCGTTACCTCGGTAGCAGTACCGGAGGTTGACGGAATCGCACAGAATCTTGCCTTTGTACGGAGTGTCGGGAAGTTAAACGGAATGCACAGATCTTCGAATGTGGTATCCGGATATTCATAGAATGCCCACATCGCCTTGGCCGCATCAATCGGAGAACCTCCGCCGATCGCCACGATCCAGTCCGGACCGAACTCACGCATCATCTCAGCGCCCTTCATAACGGTATCCACGCTGGGATCCGGTTCCACACCTTCAAATAATTTCACTTCCAGGCCTGCTTCTTTTAAATAGTCGATTACTCTATCGAGAAAGCCAAAACGCTTCATAGAGCCGCCGCCTACTACCACGATTGCCTTATTTCCCTTTAAATTCTTAAGCTCTTCAAGGGCTCCTTTTCCATGATACAGATCTCTTGGTAATGTGAATCTTGCCATAGTAAAATCCTCCTCGCCATATTTTTATGCTGATCTTATTGTAGACTCAGGGAGGAAAAAATACAAATGTAAATTCGCATATATCAGTATATAAATATCGATATATAGATACTGATTAAAATTCACCCATCAGGTCTGCCTTTACCTGCTCCAGTTCTTCCAGAAACAGCCGTTCCCATTTCCCCATCTTATAACCATTTCTGTAGACGAGGACATCGCGGTACCGGTGATTTCCGTCTGCACACGGCTTCTCGGTCAGTCCGTGCTGCCTTAAGACAGACGGCGGCATGGGGGATACCCACATATAGGTGTCGCTGTTCTCATGGAGAAGCCCCATCTGGGTTCCCCTCTCGAAGATATAGATCCTGTTGGCCGGCGGGCTGTCCGCGGCCTTCAATTCCCGATGGCCGGAAGTGCTGCCGTCTCCATGGGTGATCTCGATGTAGGGCAGCAGATCGCCTGGCTCTATGTGGCCGGCTAAGGCCAGGGGATGGGCCTGCGACATCAGGAGGCGTTCATCGTATTCCAGCAGAAGCTCCGTCTTCAGCCCGCATTCCGCGGCCTGCTTGGCGTAATATGCCTCTGCGGACGGTTTATAGCGGATGATCCCCAGCTTATACTCCCCACGGTCCACATCACGCAGAGTGTCGGCGGAATTCGTCTCCCGAAGCCACAGATTCATGCCTTCCTTCCGGTCAATCCGCTTCACGAACAGGGAAAATGCATAGCTGATATAGCTGGCCCGGGGCATGGACAGGGCGAACTCCACACCGCCTGCCTTCGCAGGCTTATAAAGCGCCTCCATCTCCTCTAACTGAGCCAGCACATTTCTCGCATATTCCAGAAAGATCCTGCCTCTGGCCGTAGGGACGACCCCCTTGGGCGTCCGCTTGAAAATGGGTGCTCCCAGGCTTTCCTCCAGCGTCTTTATGGCCTTGCTCAAATTCGGCTGGTCCATGTAAAGGTTTCCGGCCGCCTGAGTGATGGAACCGGTCTTTTCAACCTCCACGGCATATTGCAGCAATACGGTATTCAAACACCATTCCCCCTCACTGCATCCTTATCCGTCTCATAGAGATATTTTGACAGCGCCGCCAGAGACACGGCCATATTCTCATTCTGAACCAGTACGTGATCCGGAACGTTCAGATGAATCGGCGCGAAATTCCAGATGGCTCTCACACCTCCGTCCACCAGCCTGTCACACACCTCCTGCGCGGAATCCGCCGGAACTGTGATAATGCCAATATGGATATTCATTCTCCGGCAGAGATTTTCCAGTTTCTCCATGGGAAGAATCATCTTTTCCCCAACCTTCTGCTCCGCCTTTTTGGCGTCTCCGTCAAAAGCCATGACGATCTCCACGCCGTACTGCTCAAACCCGCGGTACGATAAAAGCGCCTTTCCAAGGGAACCTGCGCCCACCAGGACGGCCTGATTCGTATTATGGTACCCCAGAAATTCCTCAATGTCATCGATCAAATCCTTAACTACGTAACCCGTCTTCGGCTTCCCCGCCGAACGCGCCACCATAGCGATATCCTTTCGGACCTGAACCTCATTCAGCTGCAGATCCAGTGCAATCACCGGCGCGGAGATATTGACAAGCCCCTCGGAATCTCTGCGCTCCAGGTAATGATGATACACAGGAAGGCGTTCCAGCGTCTTTCTGGAAATCCCCCCAACCAGATGTTTTTTTTCTTCCATGACTGACCCCTTTGCTAATCCAGCTAACCGCCTGTTCCCTAAAACATCAGACTGCGGCAGCGATTGATACAGGCAAATATCTCCTGACGCCTCGGCATGCATAAATTAACCGGCAGATATCCGTCTTCCGCCAGTGCCGCAAGGCCCTCCGCCGCAACCTTCTTTTCCAGCAGGTCCACGATCTGAATCAGATTCCGCCTGCCATCTATAAAATGCGTTCCCGCATATTTTAACAAATATCCCAGAGCCGCAATCTGCTCCGTATCCGCAATCTGTTCCACAAAACGAAGCTCCACCACATCCCGGTCAAACTGCAGGCTGTCACGGCCCAGAACCTTCATCTTAAACCGTTCGTCCCTGCCTCCGGACTTAAACCTCTTCGGTACCCGTTCAAAGGAAACCGTCGTTAATTTAAGCGACTGGACGCCTTCTCCGAACCCGGCAGCGGCCTCCTTCGCCTCTTTGGTCACTTCCTTCGGCACATAGCAGTCCATCTGTATGACACGGTCCGCCACATGGAAATAGGCGCCCGAGCTTCCGGCTACCAGAATCGTGGAGATTCCCTGCTCGTCATAAAGCGCCCGGACCCGCTCCACAAATGGTGTGATCGGTTCCTGATCCCGGTGCACCACCATCTGCATCAGCTCGTCCCGTATCATGAAATTCGTCGCGCTGGTATCCTCATCCACCAGAAATGTCTTTGCTCCGCTCTCCATCGCTTCCACCACACCGGCCGCCTGCGACGTACTCCCGCTGGCATCCTCGGTGCAGAACCGTTTCGTATCCCTCCGATCCGGAAGATTCTTTATGAACAGGGAGATATCCACATTCTTGACGCTCCGTCCATCCTCTGCGCGCAGCTTCACCGCCGACGCTTCCGTGACGACGTACTCCCTGCCATCTCCGGCGATATGATTGTACACGCCCGACTCGAGGGCTGAGAGAAGCGTGGATTTGCCGTGGTAGCCTCCGCCCACGATCAGAGTTACACCCCTGGGGATGCCCATCCCCTTAATCGCCCCTGCATGAGGAAGCTTCATCACCACTTCCATCGAAGATGGGGACGTAAATGGAACCGCCTTCGCCATCGGCCGGTCCGATACCCCGGATTCCCTCGGCAAAATGGATCCGTTCGCCACAAACGCGGTGAGTCCCATGGCAGAAAGCAGCCTTCTCGCTTCCTCCTGGTCCTCCGCCAGTTCAGAGACTTTTTTCACCTTCTCCCTCTCTGCAGCCGGATAGGTTTTATAAAAACACGTTCCCGCCACGCACTCCGGCAGAAATTCAAACAGAATCTTAATCAGTTCCCCGGAATTAATCGTCCTTCCGTTCGCCGGAAATCCGACTTCCATACGGATCAAAATGTCTCCATCCTCCGGATCTGCAACACACGCGGTTCTCTCCAGAATCTCCTGGCCGCACCGGCTGACTGCGATCAGCCCGCTCTTTCCCGAACCTCTCGCCTTAAAATTGTACCGTTCCACCTTGGCGGCGAATTTACGAAGCAGCAGGTCCTGCAGCGCCACCCTCTTATGACTCAGGTGATAGGACTCTGCCGGAAAACATGCTTTCTTTCCCTCCACCCGGATGCTGACCCTGGACGGCGACGCAAACGGGTCGCCCTGCACATGGTCGATGCTTAAGGTAAAGTCTGGAAACTGGTAAACACCCTTTGCTCCCTTGTAGGCAGGATATCCCTTCCGGTCAACGGAGCGGAGAAATTGTCTCAAATCTTCTGCTGATTTCATTTTTCCGTCCTTTCCCCAGCCTCGTTACCGACCTGATCTCCATCACCGGCCTGATCTCCATCACCGTTCTGCTCTCCAACATCGGGAACCGCTCCCTCGTGAAGATCGGTGATAAACATGGCATCTCCAAAACTAAAGAAACGATAGCGCTCTCTGATGGCTTCCTCATATGCGTTTAACACGTGCTCTCTGCCTGCCAGAGCCGAAACCAGCATGACGAGTGTGGATTCCGGAAGGTGAAAATTGGTTATCAGGCAGTCCAGCGTCTTAAAACGGTATCCCGGATAGATAAAGATCTCTGTCCATCCGCTCCCCGCCTTCAGCACGCCGTCGTCCGTGGAAGCAGACTCGACAGTACGGCAGCTGGTGGTTCCTACGCAGACAATCCGCCCTCCGTTCTTCTTCGTATCGTTCACCTTCTTCGCTTCCGCCTCGTCCACAATATAGAATTCGGAATGCATGTGGTGCTCCTCGATCTCATCCACTTTGACCGGCCGGAATGTGCCGAGCCCTACATGAAGCGTTACATGGGCGATCGCGACTCCCATAGCCTCGATCTCCGCCAGCAGGTCCTTTGTGAAGTGGAGTCCCGCCGTGGGGGCCGCTGCCGATCCCTCATGCTTTGCGTAAACGGTCTGATAGCGGGTCTGGTCCTTAAGCTGGTGAGTGATATACGGCGGAAGCGGCATCTGGCCCAGCCTGTCGAGAATCTCCTCGAAAATCCCCTCGTAGGAAAACTGTATCAGCCGGTTTCCTTCCTCTACAATATCTACCACCGTACCCGTCAGCAGCCCGTCGCCGAAGGTAATCACCGTGCCGATCTTCGCCTTTTTTCCAGGCTTCACCAGCGTCTCCCATATGTCATTCTCCCGTCTTTTTAAGAGCAGGATCTCGATCTTCGCCTCGGTTCCTTCCTTCACGCCGAACAGTCTGGCCGGGATGACTTTCGTGTCGTTGATGACAAGGCAGTCTCCCTTCCTCAAATAAGAGAGGATATCGCGGAACGTCCGGTGTTCAATTTCTCCCGTCTTTTTATCGAGAACCAGAAGCCGGGAAGACGAACGGTCCTCCAGCGGGTCCTGCGCAATCAGCTCCTGCGGCAGTTCAAAATCAAAATCTTTTACATTCATGTCTCTTCTCCTTAATCTCAAAATGCTTCCCTGCACGGTGCCACGCAGAGAAGCATCTGTTGTTATGTATGTTTTGTCATTCGTTTCCGGACGTTTAGTCTCCGTTTACCGTCACTTCATTTCCGGAAGCTTCTACTTCGTCTCCGCCGTCGGTGCCTTCGCTCTGAACGGATTCTCCGGATTCTCCGTTTTCTCCGCTCTCACCGTTTTCCCCGACGCCTTCTGCCCCTTCACCGCTTTCTGCCTCTTCACCGCTCATCAGTGCCTGATAGACAGCCAGAAGGTTGGAATCCGTTTCCAGTGCGGTACGCAGGCCGACATTGACTTCTTCCGCCATACTCTGCACGGCCTCCGACTCGTTTACTTTGGCCATGTACGCCCCTTCCTCCGGAGTGACTTCCGCCATCATATGCCAGCTTCCGTCCGCTCCCCGCTTCACAAAGCAGGCAAACAGGCTCGGAGCCATGGTATCCGACTGACGGAACTTGATCTGAAACCTGGTATAGACCACCAGGGTATTTTCCTCAGGGCCGTTCACGCTGTAGCAGGCAATATCGTTATAACTCTGATAGTATTTTACTTCTTCCTCCATACGAAGGCCTTCTTCTCTCAGTTCCTCCGGTGAAGCGCTGTCTCCGTATACCTCTGCAAGACCATTGATATCGCAGGTCCTTCTCGCCTTAAAATAAGCCTCCATCAGGCTGCGGATCTCTTCCCCTGCCTCTTCCAGATGATATGCGGTGTCCTCTGTGTCCCCTGTCTTCTCTTCTTCTGTCGCTTCCGCCGTTCCGATTTCGATCTGTGAAACAGCTTCCGTCGATTCTCCCTCTTCCCCCTGCGGCCTGTCCGCCATAACGATCACAATAATCAGGATAATCACAACAAGCGGAATCACCATAAACTTTAAATATCGGATGGTTTCTTCATCTGCAAGACGTTTTTTTAAGTTTTCTAACAAGTCCTTCATACGGGCCTTAACCTCCTGGAGATTCAATCTCCGTTTTATTCTAACAAACTATGATATAAAAATCAATAAAAATAGTCTTGCAATTCATAAGAAAATATAGTAGAATATGAAAGATGCATCTGTAGCTCAGTGGATAGAGCAGTGGCCTCCGGAGCTGCGTGCGTAGGTTCGATTCCTATCAGGTGCATTCCTGTTAATTACGGAAAAGCAGGCCAGATACCTTGATTTTACTTGGTATCCGGCCTGTTTTTTTATTCTCTTAGCCAATCTGGTCACTTATTTTCGGTAGGTATCCGCATTCGCTGCATCAACCGCATCCCACATCCTGTCAGGAAAACCATTTCTGAGCCATGGCCACCAGTTATCACGGCCATCCGCTTCCGGCGCGATCCAGTCAGGATAACGGCCATCACTGCCATATTCAAAGTGATACCCCTTGTTCAGTCCATTCCACGTTGCATGCATATCGTCAGCATTTGTCAGCCAGCCGCGCTCTATTCCTTCCACCCATGGCCACATGGAATGTGCAACCCAGTAATCATGGCCGAAATTATAGTCTTTAAATTTCTCGTAAAAATCATCCGTCTGCGGGAATGCATACCCGGCTGCCGGTTTTAATCCATTCGCTCTCGCCTCCGTGGGAGTCATCTGCACACCGCGAAGATCATTGCCGTCCCAGCCAGTTAAAACGATTTTGTTAAAAATAACATTTTCCCCATTAACCGTCTTTGTCTCCGTTCTGTAAGTCATGGATCCGTCTTCATGTTCAATTGCAGATGTCGTATCATAGATAACCGCCTGATTCCAGAGACGGATATTTAAATCCTGTGCGCCTGCTGCGTCATATAAGGCGGCGGCATCTTCCGAATCAACAAGGCTTCCTCCATTTTCCTCCGAATAATACGCCCTGGTTCCATCTTCATGTTCAATATAAAGCGCATACTCAAAGCCATGCATCAGCTGCCTCCAGTCTGTAAGCGTATCTTCCTCAAAGCCGTAAAACTGGTAAACGAGCACCGCTCCGTTGGGATTCAGTCCGCCATGCTGCACCTGGTAGACATATACCGACGCAATGTCATAGCTCTGCGTAAACGCTTCTTCTGCTGCGCCATCTGCGCCGGAAACCGCATCCCGATTCACGGTAATAACCATATTGGTATAAACTGGCGTAAATGCCATCTGAACATAGGGAACCGCGATTTGTGTCTCCGTCCCTTTACTGTAAACATAATAATCCGAGTCTGGCGTCAGCCTTAGTTCATCCCCGTATTGGCTGTACAGCGTCACGGCAGCATCAGAAGCCGTCAGCGCCGACGCATCTACGCCTTCCGGCCATGTAATATAAAAATCGTCCTGCTTCGTATCACATAAGACCGGTTTTCCTTCATAATCGGCTCCGATCCACGTCCATACCGGCCCGTTCTCTGCCCCGGCTTTCCGGCCGGCCTCATTCCCTAAAACGGCGTTTTGCCCCCTTTCATTCAGAGTACGCTTTTCGGCTCCCGTATCTTCATAATCATAAACATTGATATAGTCAGCCAGGGTGATGCGTGCCTTATCGGAAGCGTCTCTTCCGTAAACGTAATAACATACGCGAAATGTGGAATCAGGAACCGGAAGACCACGATAAGTCAGTCCGCTTACGGTCAGATTAAAGTAATACTGCCCGTTTCCATTTCCACCAAATGCAGTCCAGTCGGGGCCGCCCTCGCTGAACACCTCCGATTCGCTGCCTCTTACCTTCGCACGCGAAAACAATTTTTCTACTTCTGCTTCGTCAAAATGGTACTCATACCGTCCCTCCGACCACGCTGCTGCGTCAAGGCTGATGACCGGATCTGTAAATTCATCCACGCAGTAGCCATCTCCGTCTGTCATTGCCAGCTTAGCAGCCTCGGTATTCACATCATCGAGTCTGGTTCCTTCAGGCATTGCAAGGGTAAAATACGCAGCTGCGCCGGTCACTGCAGCCATTCCGGAGGTATTTGCCGCCACCACTCCTTCAGAGGCGTCAAGGGTGATATCCAGTTCCGGAATCGTATAACTCCCCACGTTTACCTTAGCCGTCTGCTCCTCTGGCTGAACATACACAGCAGCCGTACCGCCAGCGGTAAATCCATGAATCGCGGAAGTATCTAATGTAATTTCCATTGATGTCCCATTATCGCTTACGGATTCCGCTGTGGCCACTCCACTGTTCGTAAAGACTGCATTTCCATCCTGTGTGACAAACCAGCCCGTCACATCCTCTCCACTGGCGGCGGCGAACGCACCCTCTGTCGCTTTCAGTGCGACTGTCAATCTCTCATCTCCGCTCGTCAGCTTCACAGAATCCCCCGATAGTTCAAATACCAGTTCAGAGGAGTCCGTCCCACGGTTCCCCGCTGCAGTTTCGGCCGCCGAATCGGTTGATGCCGCTTCCTTCTTCCCATCATCAGAGGAAGCGCCGCACGCCGTCGCTGCCAGGATCAGAGCACCGGCAATAACAGCCATTGTATTCACTCCAAAAATCTTCTTCTCCACTGTATTTTCCGTCCTTTTTATTGTTGTCCGCAGATTGTGTCAATCCATGCGAATAATTCCTGCAAATCATAATCTCCGCTGTGAGGAATTCCCCAGGGCAGGAAAAAATCCACATCATACCCATTATTTTCAAGTAAAAGGGCTAAGATAACCGGAATTGCGAACGATGTATCCCGGTCAAATGATCCGTGACGGATTCGCCAGTGTTTTGCCGTATCCGCATTTCCAATGTACTGCGTGGGATTCAGCATACGAATGAGCTGCGCGGGAGCCATCTCTGCCTCGGTCTCCGTGTGCTCCATGGAAAATTCAGAAAAATGCCTGGCTTCCATTTCCATAGAGCCAAATTCCTCATTTTCAGGACTCTTAAGATCTGTAGCGTCAAAAGCTGGGGCCGGTTTCATCCGGGTAATCGCTTTCATATATGCCTTCCAGTCCAGCCCGACCGCACTTTCTCCCAGAATCGTCAGAGCCGGAAATGTATCCACAGCGCTGCCAGGCGCTGCCAACCTTGATAAATGACTGGCAGCGCCATGAAATGCCAGTTCCCTGCTGGCTGATTTTAGGATCTGTCCCTTTATATATTCCAGAAAACTTCCCTCACCATTATTATCCAGCTTCAGGCTGTTTCCATTTTCATCTTTCAGATTCAGGCTGTTTAAGTATGCCGGAAATCGGTTTTGTAATTCCTGTGACAGCTCCATCTGTCTGTCCGTCATCGTGCCTTCTTCCGGGATCCGGATTATCCCATTTTCAGTCTTCTGATGCCGGGTACGGTAGTAATCACGGATACCTCCAAACTGCCATTCATAAGCCGCGTCGGCATTTTCCAGATTATGAATTGGGCAGTAGCAGTTTGCAGCGAAAACATCGTCACGTTCGTCTGCCGCCCCGATTTCCTTCAGGTAAGGAACGTAATCCTGACTGTTTCCGGCAGCGCCGGCCAGCGCAGACAGCGCACCTCCCGCACTGGTCCCGCTGGTGATGATCCGTTCGGTATCTCCGGGAATCAGACTTCGATTATGGCGTATATACCGGATAACCGCCTTCATATCAACAATCAAAGCCGGCGCTTTGCCCACCATTTTCCCATCATACTGTCCGGTATCATCGGTCTTTCCCCCCTCAAAAAACTCTGAATTTCTCTTTCCCGAGGTTCTTCCACGCACACCACCGGAGACAACTACACAGCCATGCTCCAGTGCCGTAAAGATCGAATTGGGCATTCCGGTTCTTATATTCAGCCCCGGCTCATCCGCCGGCCCCGGCAGATAACCGCCTACCGTATTCGGTATAAAGATTGGAGCGGTATCCTTCGTGTATCCGCAGACCGTTCCCCCCTGGCCGTACGCCTCGGGAACAAATATATTCAGCTTCTGGACAGGGTCGGCCGGCCGTTCACAGTATACAATTCCAAGATAAGCTCTGCAGGTGATTTTTTTACCAGCCGCTTCATACGTTCTGGTCTCACCTCTCTCTGCATCAAATTTTAAGTTGTCATTCATTTTTATTTTCTCTTCATATTCTTTATAGTCCTGCTTCATTACAGAAGCTTCTTCGCCTTGTCGTTATTATAGATCACCAGTTCCGCAGCAAATGCAAAGATACAGCCTGCTGCTACACCGATACAGTACTTGATCAAATCCGTTGTACCGCTCGCTGCGCTTACGAAGTTGGGGAAGGAAAACAGCCCGCTGCCGCCAAACATATAGATCCTGGTTCCCAGCAGCCCCAATACGGCGCCGCCTACGCAGCCTGATAAAATATTTAAGTATAATTCTTTTTTCAGCGGAATTAATACCGAATACATCAAAGGCTCTCCCACTCCGCAAATCTGGGACAGAGTTCCCGGAAGTGCCAGATCCATGACCTTCTGATTCTTATGACGAGCTGCCGCTATACAGATTGCAATTCCCTGTGCCATACCGATCATCGGTCCGATGCTGCCGCATGCCAGCATATAATCAAAGCCCTGAACAGCAATCGTGGAAAGCCCCAGAGAGATAATAACCCAGTGCAGTCCAAACATAACGAGAATACCAAAACCCCCGCCGATCAGCGCGCCTGCAACAATTCCGCCGATCACTGGAATATTGTAAAGGAATGTAACAAACATTGCAATCACACCACAGATCCCCATGGAGACAGGTCCAATTACCAGGTATGTAAACACTACCGTGACCAGAAGAACAATAACCGGAGTCAGGATTCCCCTGATAGCCGCCGGCAGACTCTTTTTCAGCGCCTTCTCAAGCTTTGCCGCCACATATACTGCAATAATGATCGGAATAACGCTGGAGGTGTATCCGCTTCCAGGCATGACGATGGGAATTCCCAGAAATGTGTTATAATAGCTCATTTCAAATGCAGTTCCAGCAAAAACAGTTCCGGAAACCGCCAGATTGGAAGCAATATTGACCATACTGGGATAAACCAGAGTCGCACCGATGGCAGCGCCCAGAATTTCATTCATTTTAAATTTACGCGCCGCCGTAAATCCAAGTATAATTGGCAGGAAGTAGTAGAAACCATCACCGATCGAATACAAAAGCATATACAGACCGCTTGTGTCACTGACCCACCCCAGCGTAAGCGTAAGGGCAATCAGTCCCTTGATTATACCGGCTGCCGCCAACACGTGTAAGGTCGGCGCCAGAACACCGGATATCGTATCCATCAGCCGGTTGATTATTCCTGATTTCTTCTCTGATCCCACAGCTTTATCCTCTGATGTAGCATCTTCAACCATTCCACCGCCTGGACCCCCCGTCTGTTCCATAATGGCTTCATAGACTGACTCGACTTTATTGCCGATAACGACCTGGTACTGGCTTCCTGAATTGATGACTTTCAGAACACCAGCCGTTTTTGAGAGCACGTCGGTATTGGCCTTACTGTAGTCCGCCAGATCAAAGCGCAGTCTCGTCATACAGTGCGTAAGCCCCTTAATGTTTTGTTTTCCCCCAACCAGCCGGACAATATCTCCGGGCAAAGTTTCATAGTTTGCTGCCATTCCATCTTCCTCCTCGTTTTCTGAATATTATATTTATTTTTGTTGCATCTCATAAATATATTATACATCATCGTCCCTATTTTTAAATACCTGTTTTGCATAAATATTTTATTTATTTTTGTGTATATTTACTAAATTATTTATTTATAGTTGTTGTAAAACTTTGGTTTACAGAAGTGATTTTTATTTTATAATATGGTAATATAATTGTATCACTTAAATTAAATGGATGAAAAATGATTTGAACTAACGGAAAGGAATGATAAACTTCATGAATGTCATTCAGATTATGGAACAGAAAAAAACAGAATTTACCCCCAATGACCAGCTCATTTATCAGAAGATCTCCAAAGATCCCGGCAAAATTGTTCAGATGACTACCAGCGCGCTGTCCGACGCCTGTGGTGTCTCCCAGCCCGCGCTCACAAGATTCGTAAAAGGACTTGGTTACACACGGTATCAGGATTTCCGTGCAGATCTTATCGCATGGCTTGCCGAGCAGAGGACACAGCAGATGCCGGACTGTGATCACCTGGAATATTTCTCAGTTATGAACCAGCTTCTGAGAGAAGCGGAAAAAATCCTTACAGATTCTTATATTCGCGACCTTGTCTGCTATATCAATCAATTCAGCAGGGTATTTACCACTGGCGTTTCCAAGAGTTTTCAGCCCGCTTCTCTTCTGGAAACACTCATGATTAAAACAGGACGTTTCTTTCACGCGGTTCCCAATGATAATATCTCTGAGCTTAGCGATTCAATGAATGAAAATGATCTTCTTATCGTCTTCTCCGTGAGTGCCAAGCACTCTCTTCTGAAATCGTTGTCCGGTTCCGCGGGGAAAATCATGCTCGTTACCGTGACCAGTTCCCATCCCTATCAGGAGCTGATTGACCGCCAGGTATTACTGCCGTATATTCCTCCAACACCAGAAGAAAGTGCAGTGTCACCGGTTTTATTCGATATGTTCGTCGAGATACTCTGCAGATATCTGACGCACTGAAAAACGTAAAAAAGCCTTCTAACCCAAAAACGATCCTCAGGTTAGTAAGGCTTTTTCATTTTCTTTTTGCTTCAGGATGCTATTTCTTAAAAAATCCCGTTACCGTATCCCATATCTTCACAAACACATTTACAATTCTCTGCCACAGCCCAACATTCTGCGGAACCGGTTCAATATCAACCGCATTCGTATTCACATCTTCTTCGCTGATCTCCTCTGTGCGCAGAATAATCTGAATGCTGGCCGGAGACGGATTCTTATCCGAGGTGAAGGAAATCATGGACTGAGACGGGTCCATTTCCAGCAGATTCGTGTCATCCTCGATCTTATCCAGCTCATCCTTTACGCTGGCTCTCAAGTCCTCGTTGGCATCCTTTAATTTGTCGCTGGTGCCCTTCGTATCCGCGGCCTTTTCCAGAATATCAATCAGGCCGTCAAGGGTCTGCTTCGTACCATTTTCCACCGCGCTCCGGTTGGTCCTGGCCGTGTTCTGCACACTTCTTAAGAGCGCGATCACCTGGCTTGTGCCGGAACTCATCTGATCGAGGGAGGCGGCCATGTCATCAAGCATCAGGTCAAAACCGGCTTTATCTTCATTGACAGTCCTGTTTAAATCATTGACGTCGCCGATCAAGGTCTCGATCCGGCCCATGATGGAGCTGATCTCCCCGGCCGCGTCCTGGCCGCTCTCAAGGCCGTCATCCAGGCGAATTCCAGACAGTGTGCGCTCCAGATCGCTCACCATGCCCTGAAGACCGTTAACCACAGGGAGAAGTGCCCTGGCCGCTGCCGCCAGCTTCGTAAGGCTGGCCGCATCTCCCAATCCGTTACCGTTAATCGCATCCAGCTGGCTGCGCAGGCGGTCCACGGCATCGGAGCCGACAACGGACTCCATGTCATCCAGAATTCCGTACGTCTCCTCCAGCAAATCGCTTAGCGTCTCCTGCTGCTCCGCCAGATCTTCCTCATCCAGTTCCGCCGGGATACCTCCGGCCGTCTGTATGATATTCTGAAGCACTTCATTGATCTGTTCCAGCTGGTCGTCTACAATCTGCAGATGATCCAGAATCTCGTCCCTGTTGGAATTATTCAAATCATCACGCAAATCCCCCAGAGAGTCCTCCAGATCGCTGAGTTTTCCTGCCAGATCGAAGAAGTCATTGCCTGAGCTTCTCAGAGTCTTCACGATGGCGTTGATTCTCGTGTTGATTTCATCCAGAGACTGCTTATTCGTATTGATATCCGGAGCCAGCTGACTGATTTTTTCATTGACAGCTTCCAGACTGTCCAGGCTGTTATCCGCGTTGGCTATGATTTCGTCCTTCGACGCGTCCAGACCCGATCTCGCCTTCTGCAAATCCTCCAGGCCCGCCTGTGCCACATTCATACCGCCGCTGATCCGGTCCAGGGTATCCAGGATTTCATTCATACCATCCAGCAGCTTATCGGTGGAATCCCCCATTGTGTCCTTTACCTCTTTGATATCGGTGATCTCGCTCATCTGGTCCAGCGTTCCGGGAATCATCATCATGATCAGGCCCATGGACTCGAAATTCGTCGTGCTGATCCCGATGTGAAAGGTCTTCTCCTCCCCTGGGACCGCGGCAAAAATCACAACCTTATACGTTCCTAATGCCTGTGTCTGAGAGCCTGGCGCCTCCACAGCGTTTACATCTTCCATATTAACCATGGTCGCCACCTGAAGAAGCATGTTGTTGCGGTAGTACTCCTTTGCATTTTCATTCGGAATGCAGTGGACATCCATTTCCACCAGTCCATTGGCATGGACCAGGTCTTTTGCTTCCTTTGGAATACCATTGAGTTTATAGGACACGTCAAAATTCCACGGGAGAACCACCTCGTCGTTGTTCAGCTGGCACTCGTAGTAAAACCGCTCCTTTGAGTCCTCCGGCAGCTGCCAGGTAACTCCGTCCCCGCTGATCACCGGTTCCGCGTAATTAGACATATTTGTTACATCTGTATAAGTTCCATAATCCGTAAATGTTCGAAGGCCGTTTAAGGAAACTCCCTTCACCACACTGCTGTCCACCTGATTTCCGTAATAATCCAGGTTTACATACAGCGCCTCATCCGTGGCAACCGCGGGCGGTCCCGCAAGGGCGCTGCCTGCCATGGACATGCCGAGCATCGAGCTGATCAATGCGGCGGCGGTAATTTTATATCTGATTTTTCTTCTATTTCTCATTTTCCTTCACCTCATCCTCAATATTCTTTGACGGCTGCTGCGCTTCCATTTTCTTATCTTGCTTCACCGGCCCCATCTGCTCCGCTTCCATTTTCTTCTTTGGCTGCCCCGGCATCATCTGCACCGTTTTTTGCTTCATCTGTTCCTTTAAATCCCGTTTTTTCTGCTTCATCGCCTGGCGCGTTTCCTCTATCTTAATTTTCTTAGCTTCTTCCTTCATCAGCAGCGGATCCGCCATGGTAAGGAGCACGGGCAGCAGAAACAGTACCATCAGGACGCTGATCAATGCCCCGCGTCCGATCAGATGACCCAGACCGCCAATTGCAGCCACAGAGGAGACGAAATACAGACCGTACCCTGCAATCGTCAGAATCGTTCCCGATGTCAGTATGGAAAGGGCGCTTCGCGATACCGTATGCTTGATTGCCCGTGCCTTTTCGGGATACGTTCTTCTCGCATCCATATAATTATTCGTCATCAGAATCGAGTAATCCACCGTAGCCCCCAGCTGCAGACAGCTGACGATAATATATCCCATATACAGCATGCTTTCTCCCGTAAAGTACGGAACTGCCATGTTGAAGAAGACTGCCACCTCGATAGGAATCAGGACGACAATCGGGATAATCAGTGATTTAAACGATATCAGAACCACCAAACCCACGCCGAGGATTGACAACAGGTTGACGAAATTGTAGTCCGCCGTAATAATTGATTTGATATCCTGTGTGGAAGGGATCACTCCCGTTATATAGGAGTCCTCCGGATAATAGCTCCGTACAATGGACGTGATCTCATTGGTACACTGGAAAGCAAAATCGCTCTCATCCGAGGTCTTTACATAGATCATAATTCGGCTGTAGTTGTCCGTGTGCAGCAGGCTCGTTGCGCTCTTTGGAATGATTTTTTCCGGAATTCCCTCCGGTATGGTGCCCGCCAGGGAAGTCACCGATTTCACGTAATACAGATCGTCCAGCGCATCCGTCAAATCCTTCTCTTTCACCATGCTGGTGTTCGGAACCACGGCCAGAATCAGATTGCTCTTGCCGAAGCGCCCGTTGATCTGCTGTTCATCCTCATATACCTTCGTTCCGGGGCTGGACCCGAGAGCGCTGTTTCCAAACGTAAATGAGTTCATATTCTGGGCTGTAAATGCAGGAACCACAAATAGAAGCACGACTCCCAGAACCACATACCGCACTCTGTAGACCACCTGTCCCAGACCATGGAAGGAAGGCATAAAGGACTTATGCTCCGTCCGTTTAATCCGGTCTCCCCAGCGAAGCAGGAGCGACGGCATAAGAAACAGCACGGTAATCAGACTGACCACGATTCCCTTCGCCAGAACGAAGCCCAGGTCTTTACCGATACTGAAACGCATCAGCATCAGTACGACGAACCCGATAATGGTGGTGGCGCCGCTTGCAAGAATAGAGGGCAGTGACTTATGTATCGCGTTGGTAATTGCGGTAACGGGATCATTTCCTTTGGCCCGCTCCTTTGTAAACATGTCGAGCAGGAACACCGAGTAATCCATGGCGACGGCCAGCTGCAGAATCGAGGCCACGCTGAAGGTCAGAAATGATATGGTCCCCAGAATCAGATTCGTTCCCATATTGATGATAATGGCAATTCCCATGACCATCAAAAACATGACCGGCTCAAACCACGAAGTGGTCGTGAGGCATAAAATAACCGCGATCATCACCACACCGAGAGCCATGGCAATGCTGATTTCCCGCATCAGCGTCTCATTTAAGGACTTATTCTGTACCGCGGAGCCCATGAAATAGCCCTTGTCTCCTGTGAGGGTCTGCATCTCATTGATGGCAGATTTCGTCAAACTGCTGGAATCGCCTTCCTCAAAAATGATATCCATCACCGCATAGCCGTCTTTATAGTAATCCTGGATATCGTCGTAGTTAATAAAGATATTGGCATTGTACACATCTGTCGTCGTATCCGCCCACATAACCATGTCCACGCCGTCAATCTCCGCGATCCGGTCCTTATAGGCCTTGGCTTCATACAGCGTCACCGGCCCCACCATCACCCGGGCGGTTCCCGGATAGCCGAACTCCTCTTCCATCCGGTTTAAGCCTTCCTTGGCAGGCGCCCAGTCAGGCAGGTATTCGCTCAAATCGTAATTCACATGCACAAAACAGGCAGATATCACCGAAAGAATCACCGCAATGGCAAAAATTTTCTCGATCCATCTGCCTTTCTGTACAATCACATCAACCATACTAAAACGCTTTTTCTGTTTTTTCTCTCTTATTTTTCTCGTCTTCACAGCCATCACCCTTTTCAAATCTTTACGACCTTAACAATAATACCATTTTGACTTTTTGTAATTATACAATTTATTTAAGTTGGATGGTTTTTAGACAAAAACAGAAATATGTCTAAAAATAGATAAACCGGTCGTACAAATGCTCAAAAGCCTCTTGACTCTATCACAATGTCATGGTTTAAGATCAGGATAACACGATAAACAGAATCACGAAAAGCGAGGTGTACTATGAAACAAATCATTGAACTGAAACACCACTCCCACGACTATGAGTGCATGTGGAATGGAATCGAAGATCTCTATATAAATGAAACAGGAGAGTCTCTCCCGGATGGATTTTTCTTTCTGCTCTCCGGCTTTGGCTCCTTCTGCTACCGAAAAACAGACAAATCAGACTTGAAACGCATGGTAGCCCTCGGCGACGGCCGGACAAAACACATGTATGCATTTCTGGCACCGATCGCAGGGTTCACCTACGCCCACCATTCCTACAGCACCTTTGAACGGGCGCTGAAAAAGGCGAAAGAGGAAATCGACGCAGGTCATCCCGTCGTATTGGGGGCACTCGATATGTACTATCTCTCCTATTATCCAAAGCTTTACCATAAGGAGCACATTCCCTTTCATTACGTACTGATGACAGGATACGACGACGATCAGCGCCTCATCTGCCTCTATGACTGCGGCCGGACGCAGCTTCTCACCCTGGGATACGACGAACTGAAAAACAGTATGAACTGCAGTTATCCAGGATTAAGCAGTGAAAATACGATCTGTACGGTCAGAATGACGGAAAAAAGGAGCAAGAACCAGATTGCCTCCGAAGCTCTGGCGCTTCAAAAAGATCATTTTCTGAATCCGCCCGCTTCCTTCCTGGGATACAAAGGCCTTGAAAAGATGATCCGCGAGCTTCCCGACTGGAAAAAACAGCTGACAAAAGAAGAGTATGACAAAATCCTGCTGAATATGGTCACATTTTTTGGTACCGTTCCCACAGTTCCCAATGCGCTGAAGGGAATCGCGGAGCCGGATGAAATACGTTACCGGGGAACATTCGACAAAATGGCCCAAATGCTTGTCGAAATCGGAACGGATTGGTTGGTAGAAAACGGTATGGTACAGTCGGAGGGAGGCGGTATGGTGCGGTCGGAGGAAAGCGGTATGGTGCGGTTGAAGGAAGGCGGTATGGTACGGCAGGCAGGCTGGGTTGAAGCAGCGGATTGTTTCCACAGATGTGCCGATTATATTGAGGAGATATCCACCATCATCATCCGTTATCTGAGTGGAAACGGTGATGAAACGGACCATTTTCCGTCCCTTTTCACCTCTCTGCTGGAACAGTTAAAGAAGGGTTACTCGCTGCTTTAATCCGGCTTTTGCCATTTCCTGTTCCTGATTAGATCCTAATTTTTTTCATACCTGTATAGAAAAACGCCCGAACAACCTTACCGTTCGGGCGTTACAAATAATTTTTATTGGAAATTAAAAGAGTAAGCTTCCAATCTGGAACACGATCACCGCGGCTCCCCATGCGGTCAATAGCTGAAACAGAACCATTCCCAGAGTCCATCTTGTAGAACCGGTCTCTTTTCGTATGGTTGCCACCGCAGCAATACACGGAGAATACAGCAGGCAGAAAATCATCAGCGCATAAGCATTGACCCCGCTAAAACCAATGGAGGACAGAACTCCGGACAGCTGGTTCATGCCTCCGGCCGAATTAATGTTTCCAATTCCAAACAGAACGGAGAAGCTGGATACCACGACCTCCTTAGCCGACAGGCCGGATATCAGCGCCACCGCGATTCTCCAGTCCCCAAGGCCGGCAGGATTCAGAACCGGCACCAGAACCCGTCCGATCATAGCGGCAAAGCTATTGGAAACATCCTCCACAAATCCGGACGGTCCGCTGTTCAACACAAACCACAGGACAATAGAAGCCAGGAATATGGTGGTTCCCGCCTTGCTCAAGTAATCCTTTACCTTATCCCATACATAGATGGCCACTGTTCGCATATTCGGCGTCTTATACTCGGGAAGCTCAATCAACAGAGTATCCTCTTCCCCTCCCTTTGACATCCGGTGCGTCACATGGGCCACCGCTATGGCTACAATGAGTCCGATCAGATACAGGGAATAGGCCACGATCAGCGCATGCCGCGGGAAAAACATCTCCGCAAACAGAACGTAAATGGGAAGTCTGGCTGAACACGACATAAACGGTGTGATCAGAATGGTTCTTCTTCTGTCCTTTTCACTCGGCAGAGCCCTGGCCGCCATGACGGCAGGCACAGTACATCCAAAGCCTAACAGCATGGGTAAAAATGCCTTGCCGGAAAGCCCTACCCGCCCCATTGTCTCATTCATGACATAGGCAACTCTGGCCATATAGCCGCTGTCCTCCAGAAAGGCCAGCGCCAGAAACAGGATAAAAATATTCGGCAAAAATGTCAGAATTCCGCCAACACCGGCCACAATGCCATCCACAACCAGGGATGTGATCCATTCCGAAGCATGAATATTCTGAAGGAAATACAGCGTACTGCCCGAGAGCCAGTCGAGACCGACTTCAAAAAATCCCTTTAAGAAATCACCGACAGTGAACGTCAGAAAGAATACCATTGCCATGATCCCTAAGAAAATAGGAATTCCCCAGATTGGATGCGTTAAAAACTCATCAATCTTATCGGTCGACGCGGCCTTTGATTCCTTATTGACCAGACACTCCTTTATAATCTCTTCTATGTAATCGTATTTCTGATTGATAATCTCTTTCTCGTAATTATGATCAATGATGTTATTTAAATCTACCGGATGATCATTCCATACGGTCTCATCGTATTCCATAAACTTGATGGCATGCCACCGTAGATTGTCCATCTCCCCATAGTGGGCCTTAAGCACCGTCTCCACCTTGGAAATCTTGTTTTCGATCCGGGGGGTATACCCCACTACCGTGCCCTGAGGACCTTCCTCGTAGTGGTGAACCACGGCGTGCATCAGCACATCCAGGCCGGTACGTTTTCTGGCCGATACCGGTACGACAGGAATGGAACCCAGCATCTCAGGAAGGCGGTGCAGATCGATTTCCATCCCACGGTCCTCCACGATATCCATCATATTCAAAGCCAGGATTACCGGTTTCTTCAGTTCCAGAAGCTGAAGGGTCAGGTAGAGATTGCGTTCCAGTGAAGAGGCATCCACTACATTGATGATGACGTCGACTTCCCCATCCTCGATGCATTTTCTTGTGACTTTCTCCTCGATGGTATAGGAAGTCAGGCTGTAGATTCCTGGCGTATCAATGACACGGATCGGCCGTCCTTTATAGCTGGTCTCACCTTCCACCCGCTCCACCGTAACTCCGGGCCAGTTTGCCACCTTTAATTTTGCTCCTGTGAAGGCGTTGAACAGCGTTGTCTTACCACAGTTCGGATTTCCGACGAAGCCTACGTTAATCACCCTATTTTCATCACTCATGGTCTGCGGCCTCCCTGATCTCAATTCCCTCTGATATTCTGCGCCCTAACGCCAGACGAGTACCCCTTACCTTTATAATCACGGTCCCGCTGCCTTTTTTATTCATCAGGGTTACCGGCGTCATCTCGTTGACGCCGAGGGCTTCCAGCCGCCTCGTAATCGTGTCAGCCACCATTACGCTGTAGACAATATATGTCTTACCTATTTCGCCTTCGTGCAATTTCATTCTGTTCTCCTCCGGACTGCCGTTTCAAATGCATTTCCCCTATTTTATAAAATGGAAAACCCAGGCCTCACAATCGCTAGTACAGCATTGCATAAATAGCTGAGTAATCGTGCCTGATATCTGCGTCAGGTGTACGTCTGCGAAGCGACGGCGTAGTGGACCCTACGGCTAGCTTCGCAGGCGTGCTCCTGGCGTAGATAGCGGGTGCGATTACTTAGGAATTTATACAATGCTGTACTAGCCTGGGCACCTCATATATTCCGGCGTCCATAGAAATTCTACACTTATTGAGAATTATTGTCAATATCAAATGCTACTGACTTTCTATGTTTTACGGATAGTTTTCTGGTTTTATTTACTCGTCCAGTTCCTGGAGCATCTTTTTCACTTCCACCATACGGTCACGCAGCCTTGCGGCCTCCTCGAAGTTCAGCTCTGCTGCCGCCTGATGCATCTTCTTCGTCAGCTCCTTCGCCAGTTTCTCCAGTTCCTTTTGGTCCATGGATTCCGGATCCTTTTCAAAGGACTTCTTGTCCTCAATCGCCGCCTTCGAGATAGCGATTAAATCACGGACAGACTTCTTGATGGTCGTCGGCGTGATGCCGTGTTCTTCGTTGTACTGCTGCTGAATCGCGCGCCTTCGGTTCGTCTCTTCGATCGCCACCCGCATGGAATCCGTGATAGAATCCGCGTACATGATTACGTGGCCCTCAGAGTTACGCGCCGCACGCCCGACCGTCTGGATCAGAGACGTCTCCGAACGGAGGAAGCCCTCTTTATCCGCATCGAGAATCGCTACCAGCGTAATTTCCGGAATATCAAGACCCTCACGCAGAAGGTTGATTCCGACGAGTACATCGAATACATCGAGACGCATATCACGGATAATCTCCGAACGCTCCAGCGTATCAATATCGGAATGAAGATACTTCACCCGGATTCCAATCTCCCTCATGTAATCCGTCAGGTCCTCGGCCATACGTTTTGTCAGCGTTGTGATCAGAATCTTGTGCTTATTCGCGACCTCCTTGTTGACCTCCGAGACGAGATCATCGATCTGGCCTTCCACCGGACGCACCTCGATCTCCGGATCCAAAAGTCCCGTGGGCCGGATAATCTGCTCCACCCGCATCATCTCATGGTTCGCCTCATAGACAGAAGGCGTGGCCGACACAAACATCATCTGGTCGATCTTCGACTCAAATTCCTCAAAATTCAGTGGTCTGTTGTCCAGAGCAGAAGGCAGACGGAATCCATAGTTGACCAGGGTCGTCTTCCTGGACCGGTCTCCCGCGAACATACCGCGGACCTGAGGCAGAGTAATATGGGACTCATCCACAATAATCAGGAATTCCTCGGGAAAATAGTCGATCAGCGTGCAGGGTGGTTCTCCCGCCCTGGATGCAGTTAAATGCCTGGAGTAGTTCTCTATACCGGAACAGAACCCGGTTTCCCGCATCATCTCCACATCAAAATTCGTCCGCTCAGAAATTCTCTGCGCTTCCAGCAGCTTATCCTCGCTCTTAAAATAAGCCACCTGTTCCTTAAGCTCTGCAAGTATCGTCTGAGTCGCAAGCTCCAACTTCTCCTTTGAAACCACGTAATGGGAAGCCGGGAAGATCGCAATGTGTCCCAGCTCCGTCTTCCCTTCTCCGGTAAGCGAATCGATCTCCGTAATCCGCTCCACCTCGTCCCCGAAGAACTCCACCCGATAAGCGTCTCCGCCCGAGTAAGCCGGATAAATCTCCAGCACATCACCTCTTACACGGAAACTGCCTCGCTTAAAATCCATATCATTCCGCGTATACTGGATATCGATAAGCTTGTGAATCACCTCGTCCCTGTCTTTTTCCATCCCAGGCCGCAGGGAAATTACCATCTCCTTATAATCGATGGGGCTTCCCAGACCATAAATACACGACACGGACGCCACAATGATTACATCCTCCCGCTCAGACAACGCAGCCGTGGCGGAATGGCGTAGCTTGTCAATCTCGTCATTGATGGCAGAGTCCTTTTCAATGTATGTGTCCGTTGAAGGGACGTAGGCTTCCGGCTGGTAGTAGTCGTAGTAGGATACAAAGTATTCCACCGCGTTGTTGGGGAAAAATTCTTTAAATTCGCTGTAGAGCTGGGCGGCCAGCGTCTTGTTATGGGCAATAATCAGCGTTGGCTTATTCAGCGCCTGGATGACATTGGCCATAGTAAAGGTCTTACCGGAGCCGGTGACACCCAGCAGAGTCTGAAACTGATTCCCTTCCTGGAAACCTTTGACCAGCTTGGCAATGGCCTGGGGCTGATCGCCGGTTGGTTTATATTCTGATACTAATTCAAATTGATCCACTGAGGTTCCTCCTTTATAATTCCATACTTTTAAAAACACATTCATCTTAAACCATACTTTTACAGTGCACTTTTCCGAATAATCCAACTAATACACAACCCATTTACCATTCCGACTAAATCCAACAAACTCAGCCACATGCTCTTCACTCATTACAGCCAATTCCTTCTTCAACACATACATTGAAACACCCAGAATTTCTGTCATTTTCTTTTTGGATATTGATGAATTCTTCGTTATAAGTACCAATATCTGTTCTCTCAATGGCAATCCCATCAAATCCACTGTTAATGAAGACAATGGGGTTGAATTTGGGGTTGAATTTGGGGTTGAATTTGGGGTTGAATTTGGGGTTGACGCATTCTCAGTTCCATGTTTTTCTTCTATAAATCCTTCATGAACAAACAATCTTGTAATAAAATAGCTGCGCGCTTCATCCGTTTCAAACTCTGGTTTCGGTGATCCATTTGCTTCTAATGCGTCAAGAATCTTCTTAAATCCTGTATTTCTTCCCTCAGTCAAATGCAATTCTTTCAGGAAATCCCCTATCCTACGGTTCCGATATCGCCGATTTGATACACGATAAGATTTTAATCCTTCCATCGTTACAGAACGATCCGGTCCCGGAAAACTTAATATCTCTATCCAGTCATTCTCTATTCGAACTTCAATCGGCTCTCTTTCATCATATGCACGATGATACACCGCATTTGATAATGCCTCCTCAATTGCAGCATATGGATAATTGAAAAAACGATCTGCTTCCGCACGATCAGGATGTTTTACAACTTTTTCGGTAATGATCGTGTTGCTAATATACTGCAATGCATCTCTTAACTGTTGCTGAATCGGTCCTTTAAAAGTCTGCTCAATAATATAATTACCGCCTAAGCCTTCCGGAAACTGAACAACATCTATCTGTGTGTATGGAAAAAATCTGTCAGGTTCCATACTGAAAAACATCAATCCCACATTCTTTGGTTTTGTATATTCCGGAAGATTACTGATAATATTCATATTACTACATACTTCAACAAAGTCTCCCGTTTTTGATTTCTCATACAATGAACTCTTAACTTCCTTCAAGTAATTCTGAATAAGTGTAATATTTAAATCTGACATCTCCGCCTGATGATTTACACGATCATCGAATGGAATTCGATTTGCTAAATTAAACAAATCCTTTTCTTCGTCATCAGATGGTTCTACCGTACTAGACATTTTTCGAATGTAGTGAATACGCTCTTTGTTATCTTTTGCCATGGTTTTAGGAGATGAATATGGTCTGCTATCTCCACCAGGACACCAAAGAACAATGAAATTCTTATTTTCATAATCCACAATTTCCACTATTGGCATATATGCAGGCCTGATTAACTTACATTTAGACAAAATATTCTTTTGATAAGCATCAATTTTATCCACAGGCACACCTTTAAGAGGATAAACAGGTTGTCCTTCATTTTCCGCTACGCCAATAACAATATATCCGCCGCCCCAGTTATCCAGATCATTTGCAAATGCACATACTGATTTCAAAGAGGCTTCTGCATTCCACGTTTCCTTAAATTCAATCCTTGCCCATTCAACAACATCTCCTGATAACAATGTCTTTATGTTTGTTGGTATTGCCATATGATTCCCTCCCTTTCATCACACGATATCATGCCGATACACTTTTTCATTTGAATTTGCTTCTGCTCTATATCTACAAGTTATATTTTTCTCATGCATGAATATGTCTATACCCCATTTTAATCATTATGCCATTGTTTTGTACTGCAGCAAGAATAGCTTTTTGCAGCATAGATATTATAATTTTGGCAACAACCTCTTCACTAATCCTTCTTTACGAATGTTGGCCACTAAAACTAACACTGCTCATTATATGTCAGATCAATTTTCACTTGTCCCAAATAATTTGTTCTTCGCAAATACCTCCCCGATACCAAAGACCATAAAAATTATACCATATCCCCCACCAAAAGTATAGGCATGCCGCGAACATTTGTTCTTCTTTATTTTTCCACTGTCTCCCCCCAATCCATCATCGCTGCCCTGCCTATACCATCATTTCTCTCTCCGCACACGCCTTCAGTTCCCGCCATTTATCAATCAGAAGTTCATAGCATTCCTCGCCGCTCTTCACCTTCAGCAGCTCCTGTTTTGTGAAGCAGAGAATAAACTGCTGATTCACCGCGGCTCTTAATATTTCTCTTTTTCCGTCCCTGGTTACCCCATTTGCCGCAAACAGAAGTGTTGTCTTGTTTCCCTTCATATTAGAACTGTAAGACAGTCCGCGAATCACCTGGATTCCCACTTTATCTGCCCAGTTTTTGCATTCTGTCAGAAGATAGGCGCCCATTTCCCATAAATTACTGTCCAGAGACGTGTTTACAATGCTCAAATCTATCTCCTGGACTCCCACGTTAATGCGTCGGCCGCTGACCTTCAAGCCCTTTATATGGCTGATAAAATACTCTGCAGCTGCTTCCCACTGCACACCCTTTTGAAACGAATCCCCGTTTTCCCCCAGTTCAATGATCTGCCTCAACTTCTCCGGTGAAAATACCTGGAGCCCGCAGTTCGCAACCACTTCCTCCATTTTAATTCCCATTGAATTCATCAGCTCGTACAGATAAGGCAAGTACGCATATCTGCTGTTTAAAAGCAGAAGAAAGTCTTTCGATACAGCCACTTCCTCCTCCCCTTTTAAATACCCTCTGATCTCATCGATATGCCCAATCATGACACTCCAATACATCTTCTTTTCTAAAAGAGCTTTTGCCTCCCATACCTCACTTATATTTTCCTCCAGAAATGCAAGGAACCTCTCATACACCGGGACGAAGGATGCTTCCTCCCACACCTGTTCTGCCAAAGCCGCAGTAAACAGAAATGCCTTATGCCATTCCTCGCACAGTTCCTGAGGCTGGTAGGCCCTGCCATACGCGTATACCGGATTGCTGGTAATCCGGTCAATCTCTGACACAGTGAATAATCCGATATCCCGTACTCCAATCAGCTCTCTGAGGTACGGTATTTCCCTGTTCAGATACAGCTTCATTCCTCCCTCGATTAACAGATACCAGCCTTCCTCTGCAAAACCGTGGATCGCTCCTATCACTTTTCTTCCGGTTAAATCGCTCAGTTCAAAGGTCTGTATCATCATCTGCTTTCCGAATAGAAACGGCTTTTCAGCCTCTGTCCACATAGCAGCTGTCTCTTCCAGCCACAGATGTCCATCATCCTCCGAATTCATTCCACCCCACAGACAGTACATATCATAGCCTTCCATTTCCATGCGGCACTTTCTGGGAAACAACATTTTATCTTCCTGAAATATATACTCCTGTATCAGTCTCTCAAATTCCGCCTCCACCCAATCCGGGAGTGCATGATTCTTATCTGTCTTCTCCTCCATTTCCCCCATCTTCTGTTCTTTCCAGATTTCCAAAGTCCTCTCTTTCATACTTCCTTCCACAAACGCTTCGATCGCGTCGACCTTCTCAGGTACTCCCAGAACGCAGAAGAGTTCCAGCTCCGCCTTATCAGAAACGTCTTCCCGTAGTTCACTCACCTGCTCGTAAAAATCCAATGGATGGCTGTAACTGTCTGTTTTATAAATGCATGTTACGCTGCCATCGGTAACCTCACCCGCCAAATACAAAAACAGCATTCCTGCGCTGCTGACCATCTGATTGCCCATTCCGCTTCATCCTCTTTCGATATTTCCCGTCCTCTGTATTTCAAAATTATATCACTCCCCACACTTTCCAGTAAATAGCCTCACCTCCACTTTTCCTCTCCCACCTTGCAATTCCCCCTCATTTGGTATATGATTAGTCTCAGACTATCAGATACAGGGAGGACTGTTTATGTACAGTTTTAACAACGATTACAGTGAAGGCGCTCATCCAAAGATCCTGGAAGCGATGATGAACTGCAACTTAGCACAGAACGGCGGATACGGACTCGATACTCACTGCGAAAATGCGCGCCGCTTAATAAAAGAAGAGATTGGACGAAACGACGCGGATGTCCATTTTATTACCGGCGGAACCCAGACGAACTTAATCACCATCGCCGCCGCGCTTCGCCCGTGGCAGGCTGTTATCGCCACAGACAAGGGCCATATCAATGTCCACGAAACAGGGGCCATCGAGGCTACCGGCCATAAAGTTCTGGCCATGCCGTCTAAGGATGGCAAATTAACCCCGGCAGACGTTTTAAAGGCGCTGGATGCGCATACCGATGAGCACATGGTTCAGCCTAAGATGGTCTATATCTCCAACTCCACGGAGATTGGAACCCAGTATTCAAAAGCCGATTTAGAGGCCCTGCACCATATCTGCCGCCAGAATGATCTCTACCTTTTCCTGGATGGAGCCCGCATGGGAGCGGCACTCACAAGCCCGGTCAATGATCTGACGCTTCGTGATATTGCAGAGCTGGTGGATGTGTTTTACATAGGCGGCACCAAGGCCGGCGCACTGTTCGGCGAGGCGCTCATCATCTGCAGAGATGAATTAAAGCCGGATTACCGCTTCATGATCAAACAGCGCGGCGCCATGATGGCGAAAGGATGGCTTCTGGGAATCCAGTTCGAAGAGCTGTTTCAGAACCATTTATTCTACGATATGGCGGCACATTCCAACGATATGGCATCCATCTTAAGAAAAGGGATTGAACAGTGCGGTTACACCTTTATCTCCGAATCCATGACAAACCAGCTGTTTCCCCTCCTTCCGGATGCGGTCATCGAAGCCTTAAGCGCGGATTTTCTCTTTTCCATTCAGGAACGCGGCACCAACGGATCCAGTGCGATCCGTCTCGTTACTTCCTGGGCCACGAGAGAAGACGCCTGTCACGCCTTCGTCGCAGCCCTTCAAAACTGCAAAATTAAATAATTACATATAAGGACACTACGAATTGCAGTATTAGTGTCCTTTACCCGTAAAAAAGGATTGATATAATATGAAACGGCGTATTTTCGTCATCCTGAGATGGGCTCTGCTGCTCTATCTGCTTTACCTGGCGGCAGGGGCCCTGCTTCCCTTCGTACATACAAAGAAAACGGGAGAAGAATTTAAAAATAATTTTGAACCAGCCTCTTTTTATTCGGAGACAGAAAGTGTTGACAGGGCCCGCGTCGTAGAGACCAGCATGGATGCCCTGGAAAGCCGCGTTTTAATGATCCATCAGGCGGAGAAACGCATCGTGCTCTCCACCTTCGATATCCGGGACGGCTCCAGCTGCAGGGATATCTTTTCCTCCCTGCTGGAGGCCGCGGACCGTGGTGTAAAGGTCCAGATTCTGGTGGACGGATTGTACGGAACCCTTCATATGCAGGGAAACCCGATCTTCTACGCGGCAGGGACCAATCCGAACATTGAGATAAAATTTTATAATATTCCCAACCCGCTGAAGCCGTGGACCATCAACGGACGCATGCATGACAAATATCTGCTTATTGACGATAAGCTCCTGCTGCTGGGCGGCCGCAACACTTTTGATTACTTCCTTGGAGAGTATAACCTGCGCAATCTAAGCTATGACCGTGACGTGATGATCTATAACACGAAGCATGGCCAGGAGGAGGCATGGTCCTCCAGCGTTCTGTCGGAAGCAGACGAATATTTCGAGGCGATGTGGCAGTCCGGGTACTGCAAAACCGTGTTTGACGCCCCCTCTGCGTCCATGAAGAAGAAACTGCCTGCTGCAAGAGCGGAGCTGGCCGAGTATTACCAAACCCTGAAAGAAGCCATGCCGGAGCTGGTTCTGGCCGGTCACGACTACGGACCGGAGACCGTGGCAATCAACAAGGCCACCCTGATCTCCAATCCCACCCACATTCTTGCCAAGGAGCCCTGGGTCTGGTACCAGGTCCAGTACCTGATGGCACACGCGGAGAAACAGGCTTATATTCACACTCCATACACTGTCTTCAGCAAAGACATGTATGAAGGAATGAAGGAAATCACCGGTTCCGTACCGGAGGTCACCATGCTTTTGAATGCAACTTCCGTAGGCGACAATTTTATGGCCTCCTCCGATTACACAAAAAACCGCGGAAAAATACTGGATACAGGAGTCTCACTCCGTGAATATTTCGGAGATCACTCTTCCCATGGAAAATCGATCCTGGTGGACGACCGTCTCTCTATCGTGGGGTCCTATAACCTGGATATGAGAAGCACCTATGTGGATACGGAGACCATGCTGGTCATCGACGGAGAAGCCTTCAACCGACAGCTTAAGGCCTGCATCGACGATCTGGAAGCCGATTCCCTGGTGGTGCAGGCAGACGGCACCTATGTCCCGGACCCGGACGTTCCGGTGATTCCGGTCCCTGCGAAAAAGAAATGGATCTTTGCCGTTACCTCCCGTCTCTTCCAGCTGTTCCGTTACTTAATATAAGAAAACGAAGAAAAAGGATTAGAATCGAAGGCATGAAAGCCTCGGATTCTAATCCTTTTTCTTCGTTTTCTTATATTTCAGAACCAGTTATTTATCCAGCGCCTTCAGAGCCGCCTGAATCTGGTTATCTTCCTTCACATCCACCGTAATCTGATTCTTTAACTCTTCATTCAGCTCCACTTCCACGTCCGGTTCGATTCCCTTACCGTGTAAATCAAAGCCTGACGGTGTATAGTAGTGAGCCGTAGTCATCTTGATGGCAGTTCCATTGTCCAGAGGAATCAGATTCTGCACGATTCCCTTGCCAAATGTCTTTGTTCCCACAACTGTCGCCCTGCCGTAATCCTTCATGGCTCCCGTAAATACCTCGGAAGCGCTGGCGGACTCTCCATTGACCAGAACAGCCAGCGGAATATCGAGAGAATGGCCGTCGGAGGCGTATTCCTGCCCTCCCTTGCCATTCTTGTCGGCCATATACACAAGCAGCGTCGCTTCCGTGTTGGTACGCACCAGATCCTTATCACCCTCGATAATTAAATCATCCGGAAGGATATAATCCAGCATATCCACCACCGTATCCAAAACGCCGCCCGGGTTGTTCCTTAAATCAACCAGGAGCTTCTTCATGCCCTGTTTCTCCAGATCATCGACTGCGGCCTTAAACTGATCGGCTGTCACTACATCGAACTGGCTCACCGCAATATACCCCACATGGTCTTCCAGCATCTGGTATTCCACCGTCTGTACCGTGACATTGCGGCGTTCCATCTTCAAATCGACGTATTCGCCCTCATCCTGCCGGAAGACAGTAAGAGCCACTTCGGAGCCGTCTTTTCCCTTGATATAATCCTTTACCAGAATATCCATATCCATTCCGGTAACTTCCATGTCTCCGACTTTATAGAGAACATCGCCCGGTCTCATGCCTGCTTCCGCCGCCGGAGTATCCTTAAATACTTTGATCACTGTAATGATTCCGGTGGTTCTGTTCTGGCTGATCATGACACCGATTCCATGATACTCGCCTTCCGTATCCTCAGTTAATTTCTGATACTCCTCAGCCGTATAATACGTTGTATACGGATCGTTTAAGCCGTACATCATGCCCTTGTAAATCCAGTCTTCCACCTTCGTGGTATCTTCATCGAAGAGATAATATTTATCTATAATCTGTTGAAGCGTAGTGATCTTCTTCGTAATCCGGTTTAAATCCAGCGAACCGTCCTGGTTTTCCGCCTGATTTGATTCGGCCGCCTGCTGCGGCCCGTCGATCGCGGTTCTCCCAATCAGAAATATTCCGAGGGACATGCCCACGATGATCAGTCCTGCAAATGCTGTCAGAAGTGCGCCGACCAGGGCGCCTTTCCAAAATTTATTTTTGTTTTCCAATGTTATTCTCCTTGTTATGAGCACTTGGCGGACGTCCTTTGGCCGCTTACGTGCGATACATGTCACCTCCACTTAGTGAGGTCTCTCACGAACTTAGTGGAGTGACTTGTCTTTCGGGTTATGGACTTACATAGTTTATGGGATTAACGTAACTTCCATTCACCCGGATGCCAAAATGAAGGTGGGGGCCGGTAGAATAACCTGTAGAGCCCACCTTAGCAATTACCTGCCCCTGTGTCACCTCCTGCCCTGCAGAAACGAGAAGTTCCGAACAGTGCATGTAAACGGTGGAGACACCTCCTCCATGATTGATCATGATATAGTTGCCGGCAGAATAACTGTATGTAGATATGGTTACGGTACCTGAAGCCGCCGCCAGAATGCTGCTGCCCGTGGATGCGCCGATATCGATGCCCTGATGGCTGGATGACGCGCCTTCCGTCGGAGATTCCCGGTCTCCAAACGAGGAGGTGATCCTGCTGCTGGCCGGACATGGCCATATGAAGTTAATATTCCCAATACTAACGGTATTATACTTCTGCCCTGCCTCTAATGCGGCCTTCTTCGCTTCCTCTTCTTTTCGTTTGAGTTCAGCCTCAATAGCCTTAATTTTATCTTCCTGCGCAGCGATGTCTTTTTCCAAATCCGAGAGACTTCCCTCGCTGGCTGCGATCTTACTGTTATAGGATTTCAGTTCCGCTGTCTTTTCATTCATCAGACGCTCAGCGTCCTTCTGCTTTTCTTCCGTATTAGTCTTAAGCGTTACCAGCTCCTCGTGTTCTGCCTTTAGGTCTGCCTCTCTGGCAGCCACCTCTTCACTGGCCGCTTCATACTGATCCAGCATTTTTCTATCATATGCCGCAATCTGACTGATATATTCCGCACGATTAAAAAGCTGGGTGAGATCGGCCGACTTAAACAACAAGTCTAAATAACTGGTCTCACCCTTTTCATACATATATTGGATTCTAAGCTTCATGCTTTCATACTGACGTCTCTCATCTTCCTTCGAGGCGGCCAGCTCTGCCTCCGCCTCCTCGATCTCCGCTTCCTTCGCCGCAACGCGGGAATTAAGGGCGGTTACCTGCTTGTTTAAGGAATTCAGTTCCGCATCCAATTGATTTACATAAGATGCGGTGTCAGATTTCAACACTTCCAGTTTTTCAATCGTCTTCTCTATTTCTTTCTTTTCGTTTTCCAGATTTGACTTGCTTTCTCTGGCCGCATCTACATCAGTCTTTGTACCATAGGAAGGAAATATACAGGATACGGTAAGGACTGCGGTCATGACGGCCGCCTCTATCCGTTTTCTGTATTTCATATGCAGTTCCCCTTATACCTTTAAATGTTTACGAATTGTAAAGAAACTTACAAAAAATCCGATTCCGACGCCCAGCGCCAGCGCAGTTCCCGCCATATACGGGAATATCTGCTCAACCGGCAGAAACTGGAACAGGCCGGACAGGATGCTGAACTTCTCCACCACATATCCCACCGCGTTCCGGTAAAGATAATAGATGGCGACGAGGGGAATCAAAGCTCCGAAGATTCCCAAAAGCACCCCTTCTACTACAAACGGCGCACGAATCATATAGTTCGTGGCTCCGATTAATTTCATAATTTCGTTCTCATGCTTCCGGAATGCAGCCGCAACCGAGATCGTATTGCTGATCAGGAAAATGGCAACCGCCAGGAGAACACCGATAATCATCACGGACAGAACACCAATTACCTTATTGATGCTGGTAATTCCTTCCGCCGCGGTGCTGGAATAGTTCACCCTTCTGATAATGTCCTGACTCTTCAGCCAGGTAACAAATTCCTCCTGATTTTCCAGATCATTCAGGAAAATATCGTAAGAAGCAGAGTTGGCAAGGGGATTGTCGTCACGGAAGCCTTCCGCCAAATCCATCTTATCCTCTCCGAAATAATCACCCTTTATCTCTTCCCATGCTTCCTCGGCCGACTTGAACTTGATCTCTTTTACTTCCGGTCTCGCTTTCAAAGTCTCGCCGAACTGGGCAATTGTCTCATCCGTTGTACCTTCATTAAAAAATACGGTGATTCCCACCGTGCTTTCCGTATTCTTAACCACATACTGCACATTGACTACGATGGAAAAGAACAGGCAAAACAAAAAAATACACGCAGAAATCGTCGCGATCGAAGCAAGCGAAAACAGAATATTTCTGCATATATTATTTACGCCCTGTTTCAGGCAATACCAAAATGTACTAATCCTCATGTGTATATCCGCCCTTTTTCTCGTCGCTTACGATGGTTCCACGATCCATGGTGATAACCCGCCTCTTCATGCGGTCTACGATTTCATGGCTGTGGGTAACTACGATTACCGTGGTCCCTCTTTTATTGATCTCATCTAACAGCTTCATGATCTCCATAGAGTTGTGGCCATCTAAATTGCCCGTAGGCTCGTCGGCTAAAAGTATCTCCGGGCGGTTAATCAGTGCCCTTGCAATCGCAACTCGCTGCTGTTCGCCTCCTGACAGCTGCTGCGGATAAAATTTGTATTTCGATGAGAGTCCCACCATGGTCAGCATGGTTGGAACCGATTCTCTGATGCTCCTTGCGGAAGCGCCGATGACACGCTGCGCAAATGCCACATTCTCATAGACATTGCGGTCCTTTAACAGCCGGAAGTCCTGGAATATCATGCCCAGCCTCCTGCGGTATTTTGGAATGTAGCGCCTGGGCATCTTCCCTAGGTTCATATCGTTAACAATAATCTTGCCGGACGTCGGTTCCACCTCTTTTAAAAGAAGCTTTAAAAGCGTAGATTTTCCAGAGCCGCTCCGGCCGATGATGAAAACGAACTCCCCGTCCTCAACTGTGATGTTGATGTTACGCAGAGCCTTGTTTCCGGTTTCGTATGTTTTATTTACATTCCACAGTTCGATCATCTTTATCCTCTGAAGTCTTTTAATTTCCTTTGTCGCGACCCACTACCCCGCAGTGCAAACCTCGATTCCGCTTCGCTTCATACCCGATGAAGCGGGGCACGCTGTCTCGGTTTCCGGGCTTCACCCTATGAAAAGAGCCAGCAGGAAATCCGCTTTTGTGCCAGCACAACGCTGATTTCTTACTGTCTCTTTTCGCACTGCTCATGCCTCACTAATAGTCCTGGTTCTCCATGTACTTCATGTACTTGACAACCATTAAGGCTATCTTGAACGTTATTGCATCCTCAAATACTCTCAAATCAAGCCCTGTGCTCTTCTGTAACTTATCCAGCCTGTATACAAGCGTATTTCTGTGAATGTATAACTGTCTCGATGTCTCGGATACGTTTAAGCTGTTCTCGAAGAACTTGTTGATCGTGGTGAGTGTCTCTTCGTCGAACTCGTCAGGGGATTTGCCGTCGAAGATTTCTTTGATGAACATACGGCATAACGGAAGCGGAAGCTGATAGATCAGTCGTCCGATACCCAGTTTGCTGTATGCGACTACATTCTTGTTGCTGTAGAAGATCTTGCCTACATCCATCGCCATCTTGGCTTCCTTGTAGGATCTGGATACTTCCTTGATTTCTCCGACGATCGTACCGAAGGCCACATGAACCTGGGTCATGGCTTCTGTGTTCAGCATGTCCAGGATGGTGTTTGCCGTCTTCTCCAGTTCCTCATATGTCTCACCGTCCCGGACTTCCTTGACCAGGATGATGTTCTTCTCATCTACCGCGGTAACGAAATCCTTCGTCTTGGCAGCAAATAAGTTGCGGACCGTCTCTAATGCGTTGACATCCTTCTCGTGCTGTGTCTCAATGATAAATACGACACGCTTGATGTTTGTCTCAATATGAAGCTTCTTGGCGCGGTTGTAGATATCCACCAGAAGCAGGTTGTCCAGAAGCAGATTCTTAATGAAGTTATCCTTATCAAAACGCTCCTTATAAGCAACCAGAAGACTCTGAATCTGGAAGGCGGCAAGTTTGCCAACCATATATACGTCGTCACTGCCTCCCTTGGCAAGAAGAATATATTCTAACTGGTGCTCATCAAAAACCTTGAAAAACTGGTATCCCTGAATTACCTGGCTGTCAGCCGGAGAATCCACAAATGCCAGGATAGAACTCTCATAGTCTTCTGCGTCAGGAAATGTTGTTGCCAATACCTTTCCTTCCGTATCACAAATGCATAAATCAATTCTCGTAATTCCTTTTAATCCTTCAATTGTCGTTTGAAGTATTTGATTCGAAATCATGGCACACTCTCCTTATCGTAAATTTTCCCTTATTCTATATTAATGCAAAAACTAAAAAAAAGCAAGCGAGTATAGCACTCGCCTGCTTAAATTTTCATAAAATTTAGTTTAAGACTACCAGTTCTGTGTCCTTATCGAATACATGGATCTTTGTTAAGTCAAGAGCAAGCTTCACGGTATCGCCAGGTCTTGCTGTTGTACGAGGATTCACTCTTGCGGTAAAGTTTGCATCATCAACATCGAAGTATAAGTAAACTTCAGCACCTAAAAGCTCGTAAACTCTGATGGTTGCATCGATAATGCTGTTCGGAGAAGATGCAAGGAAAGCTTCCTCGTCATGTAAATCTTCCGGACGGATACCTAAAACAACAGTCTTGCCAACATATCCAGCGCCCTCTAACTTCTTCGCTTTTCCTTCCGGAAGTGCGATGGTGTGTCCGCCGAATGTAAGAGTAACGTCGCTTCCGCTCTTTGCAACGGTTGCTTCGATTAAGTTCATCTGAGGAGCTCCGATAAATCCGGCAACGAACTTGTTGCCTGGCTTGTCGTATAAGTTCTGAGGAGAATCAACCTGCTGAACAACGCCGTCCTTCATAACTACGATTCTGGTACCAAGTGTCATAGCCTCTGTCTGGTCATGTGTAACGTAGATGATGGTTGCCTGCAGTCTCTGATGTAATTTGGAGATCTCAATACGCATCTGGCCTCTCAGCTTTGCATCCAGGTTGGATAACGGTTCGTCCATTAAGAAGACTTTAGGATTACGTACGATAGCACGTCCCATAGCAACTCGCTGCCTCTGTCCACCGGATAATGCCTTCGGCTTTCTGTCTAATAAATGCTCAAGGTCAAGGATTCTTGCTGCTTCATGAACCAGCTTGTCGATCTCGTCCTTAGGTGTCTTTCTCAGTTTCAGACCGAATGCCATGTTATCGTAAACGGTCATATGTGGATACAGAGCGTAGTTCTGGAATACCATTGCGATATCTCTGTCCTTCGGCTCAACGTCGTTCATTAATTTGCCATCGATGTAAAGTTCACCGGAAGAAATATCTTCCAGACCAGCGATCATACGAAGGGTTGTGGACTTACCACAGCCGGAAGGTCCTACGAAGATGACAAACTCTCTGTCTGCAATCTCCAGATTGAAATCCTTTACAGCTTCGAATCCGTTCGGATATTTCTTTGTGATGTTCTTCAATGATAAACTAGCCATCGCTTAATCCTCCTAATTTTAAATAAAAATATGTGCTTGTTTTTCTCCTCGGACCCCGCAGCCCCTTGGACTGCCGTCCTTTTCATTTCCTGACCTTATCATACATGAATGGTCTTATCTTTACCATATGGCATTTAACCAAAATCCAAATCTGCCTTTTGGCTAATTTGTATATTCAATAAAAAAAATGACTGAAACGCCAAAATATAGAAAGATCCGGCCGGGCATTTCTGTCTAATATCTCTAACCTGCGGCATTTCCAGGCCGGATTTGGGCGGAAACGACAAAACAGCGCCGAATTTCTTCGCGCTGTCTTGTTAATATTTTCGTAAGATTTACTGTTTTCTGACCAGGACATTCAGCCACCGTGTGTCAGAATGACCAGAACGGACATCCTCGGTTTCCCAGATCCTTACCACGTCAAACCGGTCGTTGTCTTTCAGTACTTCCTCCATGGCATCCTCTGTGTAATCACAGAAATACCGCTCTCCCCGGAAGCCCTCAAAGTCTCCCAGCTTAAAGGACATATAAAGAATTCCGCTGTCTTTCAAGGCCCTTGCTATCTTTTTAAGAATGGCAGACAGTTCCTTTTCCGGAACGTGGAGCAGGGAAGCGCAGGCCCAGATTCCGTCAAACACGCTGTCGAAATCCATCTCCTCAAACGTCATGTTGAGTACTTCCAGCCCTGTGTGAATCTCGGCCAGTTTACACATCTCCTCTGATGCGTCCATGGCTGTCACATCGTATCCCAGTTCGTAGAAAATCAGGCTGTCCCTTCCGGAGCCGCATCCGAGGTCAAGGATCGTATCCCCTTCCTCCAGCAGATTTAAAAACTCCGTTCTTATCTCCGACATATCCTGATCCACTGTCTCTTCGAACACCTTTGCCGCATACTTATTATAATAGTCTATCGAGTCCAAAACAATCCTCCTGTTATTCCTTTCCACTCTATTTCAATATCTCTATGGTTTTCTCGGTAATCTTAACTTTTCCATCTTTTAAAAGATGGCCTACCGCGCGTTTAAACGCGTTCTTACTCATCTGAAACTCGCGCTTGATTACTTCCGGAGCCGCTTTATCCGTAAATGGAAGCACTCCGCCGAACTGGTCTCCGATCACTTCCAACACCCGCGCCGAATCGTCGTCCATCTGTAAGTACGCCTTCTGTCTCGGGCTTAAATCCAACTTGCCGTCTTCCCGAACCTTGGTGACCCGGGCCGAAACCGTGTCTCCCTCATGGTAATCGTCAAAGAGCTCCTTCTTCGGAATCAGTCCATAGTACTTATTGTCGACTGCCACAAACGCACCCAGAGTCTCATTGATCTCGTAGATCGTTCCAGTCACCTGATCGTCCTTCTTATAAGGCGACTCACTGCTCATGTAAGCGTAAACCCGCATGGTGGCCGCCAGCCTCTGGCTCTTATCCACGTACAGCGCCACCAGAACCGATTCTCCCTGGCGTACCTTATGTGTCTGCTCCCTAAACGGCAGAAGCAAATCCTTCTCCAGTCCCATATCGAGAAACGCTCCGATCTTGGCCACTTCCTTTACCGGAAGCATCGCGGTCTCTCCCACCGAAAGCTTCGGGATTCCCGTGGTCGCAATCAGACGGTCCTCCGAGTCTTTATAAATAAATACGCTGATTTCATCGCCCGGCTTCGTTCCTTCCGGAACCTGTTTCTTCGGAAGCAGTACGGAAGCTTCTGAAGCCACGCCCTCTCCCACATATACACCGAACTCCTTGACCCTCTGTACCGTCAGGGTCTGCACTTTTCCCAGTTCTATCATCTTATATCCTCTCTCGTTTTTCCCCGCAGCCATATCACTGCATAAGCGGCTCCCTGCTCATCACAGAGAGAAACCGTGTATCCTTCATCCGTCCGGCTGACATGCGGATAAACCACATCGCCGCAGACGGCTGCTTTCTTATATTCCACCCGAAGCTCTCCGACCTCGATTTCAGACGGAAGCACCTCCCTGGCGATCTCCACATACTGGGCGTTGTTCACATGATGATTCGTATCGATGTGGTGTTTTGCGATCGTCACGCACTCCGCTTCCTCATATTCAGCGGGAACAGTGATCTTTCGCGGTGCGTACTCCATCTCCAGGCGCTTCTCATCGCCTCGGCCGTATCCCCGTATATTCTCTTCCTTCACCTTCACAGGCCGCCCCAGCTCCGTGTCAAACAGAAACCATACGGAATTAGCTCTCACCAGGTAATTCCCGGCCGGATCACAGATAGTAAAATTACGGTATCCGTAAAAGCCTTTGAAATCATAGGGCCATGTACCGATAACCACTTCTTCTCCCAGCGCAGGGTACCGGTCGATCACGATCTGCCAGGAAGAAAGCCACCACGCCTGATGGTGTTCCGTCAAATAGGAAATTCCCAGCCCGATGTCTTCCGACTGAAACGTCGAACAGTCCTGTAAGTAATTCATGATACCTGTAAGAGTCAGTTTACCATATTCATCCGTCTCACTGTACCGTATCCTGCTGCCAAATGTGTACATGCTGCACCTCTCATCAAAATTAAGTAACATTATAAAGCATTTTGCCTGTCTTGTCCAGAAGAAGGAGCGATTCTACTGCAGAAAAAGAAGCAGTTCCTTATGGATTCCTGCTTCTTTTCAAGTTTCTGCAATTTATAAGACGCTATTCTCACAAAATACTGCAAAACCCGCAGGAACTTTCCTGCGGGTTTTATCAAGACTGGGCTACAAGGATTCGAACCTTGAAATGACGGAGTCAGAGTCCGTTGCCTTACCATTTGGCGATAGCCCATTAACACAGCAAGATGTAGTATACACGATGTTAGTCCGATAGTCAAGCACTTTTTTTACTTCTTTTTATTTTTTTTGTTTTAAATTTGCTCAATATTTTAGTTGTATTTTCTATATTTAATGCTATTCTTATATTATCGGAACTTTTGATAATTTTTGCATAAATTTAAATACATTTTAAGGGGTAAAGGGGTTACAAATGAAAAATCTGCGTATCAAAACAAAACTGCTTATGCAAACGACCTTTTTGTTGTTGGGTCTGACCGCACTCGGCGTAATATCCCTCGTGTTCATGTATCGGATGAATGAGCGCAACACGGCTATCAACGATGACTGGCTGCCTTCCGTTGTCACGGCAGAAGAACTGGACACACTCACCTCCAATTTCCGCATCAGGGAATATGGACACATCATCGCCTGGGAGCCGGAAATTATGGCGTTGCGGGAAGAACAGATGGCAGACCTTCTCCTTGAAATCGACTCCAAATTCGCCGAATACGATCAGCTTGGCAGCAGCGATGAGGAAAAACAACTGCTCACCTCCGCCAGACTGGCCTGGGACGATTATCTGCAGCTGCACAACACCGTAGTCGAATTGAGCCGCAGGGGCGAGATGGAACAGGCGATGGTGATTGCACGGGCCGATTCCCAAAACCGTTTTGACGAAGCCACCGAAATATTCGAGGAGCTGGTCGAATACAGCAAGACAAACGCCCAGAATGCAAGCCACGAAAGTACGCTTCTCTATTCCAGGGCGTGGATGCTTCTGATCTCTATTATTGTACTCCTGATCACTGCAGGATTTCTATTATCCCTTGCCACAGTGAAAGCCATACTTACTCCGGTCAATGAGCTCGACAATGTTGCCGCCCGAATTGCAGACGGCAACTTAAATGAAGTAATTACGTATAACTCGAAAGATGAGCTGGGCTCCCTGGCTGTAAATTTCAACAAGACGGTAACGCGGCTTAAGGATTACGTGAATTATATAAAGGAAATCTCCGCCGTACTCAATCAGATTGCAGACGGCGACCTGGCTTTTAAACTGACATACGACTATGCCGGTGAATTTATGAAGGTCAAAGAGGCTCTCGAACATATTTCCGGGTCCTTAAATGGAATTATCGGACAGATCAACCGTGCCTCCGATCAGGTTGCATGTGGTGCGGAACAGGTAGCCACCGGCGCCCAGTCCCTCTCTCAGGGCACCTCCGAGCAGGCGGGTTCCATCGAAGGGCTGGCTGTATTTGTCGGAGACATCTCCGGGCAGATCCGGGGCAATGCCTCCAACGCGGAGCAGGCGAGCGAGAAAGCACGCAAGGTCGGTAATCAGATGTACGCCAGCAATCAGCAGATGCAGCGGATGATCGCCGCCATGGATGAAATCAGCAGCAGCTCCCGGGAGATCGTCAACATTATTGAAACCATTGAATCCATTGCGCTCCAGACAAATATTCTGGCACTCAACGCCTCCGTGGAAGCGGCGAGAGCCGGTGTTTCCGGAAAGGGCTTCACAGTCATTGCAAATGAGGTCAGAAACCTTGCCGGGGAAACAGCGGACGCCTCCCAAAACACCTCCGCTCTCATCGAGAATTCCATGAAGGCAGTGAAAAACGGTGCAGCGATCGCTTCCGAGACAGCGGCCGCCATGATGGAAGCCGTAAACGGTGCCGTGGAGGTAGCCGAGACCGTGGACCTCATCTCCAAGGCTTCCTTAAAGCAGGCGGAGGCCACCTCACAAATCACCGTTGGAATCGAACAGATTACCGCCGTAATCCAGAGCAACTCTGCAACCGCCGAGGAATGTGCCGCGGCCAGCGAAGAACTGTCCGACCAAGCGATCCTTTTAAATGGACTGGTCGAGCAGTTCCGGCTGAAAGAAAGTTGATAGTCTGAAAAGAGTAAACGTATTATGCGACCACCACTTCCACCTTCCCGTCTCCCAGAACCTCAAACGTAAATCCTGCTGAAACGTCCGCCGAAACCTCCTCGGAGGCAGCCACGGCGGTTCTTTCTACCCGAAGCGTAATCTTTCCATCTGCCCGGCTGGCCGCTGCGGTCATCACTACGCGGCCTTCTAAGTCCGTTACGCCAGTCTCTGCGGTCATTCCCTCCTCCGGGAGATACAGAAGGAATCTGACTCCATCCGCAAACGCGTAATCCGGTCTGCTGCTCTCTTTTCCAACCGCCACAATGCTGCCGGGGCGCACCATGAGCGGCAGGGAGAAGTAATCGTGTGTCTCCTTCTGCCATCTGCCTCCCACGACGGTCTTTCCGGTAAGCAGGTTCACCCAGTTTCCCTCCGGAAGGTAGTATTCCACCTCGCCGGATTCCCTAAATACCGGGGCTACCAGCAGGGAATCGCCCAGCATATACTGCTTATCCAGCGGTTCGCAGGCCCGGTCCTCCGGGAATTCCACGAACATTGGACGCATCATCGGTATGCCCTCTTCATGGGCTTTTACCGCCTGACGGTAGAGATACGGCATCAGCGCGCATTTCAGCTTTACAAACTTCCGAAGCACGTCGCAGGCTTCGTCGTCGAACAGCCACGGCACGCGGTAGGAGGAAGAGCCATGGAGACGGCTGTGGGAGCTTAAAAGGCCAAACTGGCACCATCTCTTGTAGATATCGGCCGGCGCCGTATTTTCAAAACCGCTGATATCATGGCTCCAGAAGCCGAAGCCCGCACAGGCCAGAGAGAGGCCGCTCCGGATGGTTTCAGCCATGGACGGATAGGTCGCCGAACAGTCACCGCCCCAGTGAGCCGGGAACTGCTGTCCTCCCACAGTCGCCGAACGGGCGAACAGCACGGCTTCCCCTGTTCCTCTCTCCTGTTCCAGAAGCTGGAATACGGTCTCATTATAGAGAAACGTATAGTAATTGTGCATCTTAACCGGATCGGAACCGTCAAAATAAGCGATATCCCTCACCGGAACCCTCTCACCGAAATCCGTCTTAAAGCAGTCTACGCCCATGTCCAGCAGCGTCTTTAACTTGCCCTGATACCAGGCGGCCGCGTCCGGATTGGTAAAATCCACCAGTCCCATACCGGCCTGCCACATATCAGTCTGCCATACATCCCCGTTCGTCTTTCTGATTAAGTAGCCGTGCTCCATGCCCTCATGGAACAGCGGAGATTTCTGGCCGATATACGGGTTGATCCACACACAGATCTTTAATCCCCTGTCGTGATACCGTTTCAGCATACCGGCCGGATCCGGAAATGTCCTGGGGTCCCACGTAAAATTACACCATTCATACGCTTCCATCCAATAGCAGTCAAAATGAAACACGTGCAGCGGTATATCCCGGTCCGCCATGCCCTGGATAAAGCCGGAGGTCGTCTCCTCATCGTAATTGGTCGTAAAGGAGGTGGTTAGCCAAAGGCCAAAGGACCAGGCCGGAGGCAGCGCCGGTTTGCCGGTCAGCTCCGTATATTTGGATATGGTTCCCTTCGGGGTGGAACCGTTAATCACGTAGTAATCGAGCCGTTCCCCTTCCACGGAAAACTGCAGGCGCTCCACCTTTTCGCTGGCAATCTCATAGGCGGCATCCCCTTCATGATCCAAAAGCACGCCATACCCCTTGTTGGTAATATAAAACGGAATATTCTTGTAGGTGATTTCGCTGGCTGTTCCGCCATCCTCATTCCACATTTCCACCATCTGTCCGTTCTTCACAAACGGTGTGTACCGCTCACCAAGTCCATAGATGTACTCGTCCACATCGATGGCCAGCTGCTCCACCATATAGGTTTTTCCCGTATCCCGGTTGGTCATGTGCGCCATGTTGCGGAATCCGGTGTTGGTCAGTTCCCGGTCTCCGTCGAGGAAACGGATTCCCCAGCCGTTTGGCCTCTTATCGATAACCGCAGATGTGCGGCCGCTCTGATAGCGGATCTCCTCCTCTGTTTCCTCGATTGTCACATGGGGGGCGGTCTCCTTAATCCCGGCGAAGGGGCCGCGGTAAGCGGTTCCCTCAAAATGCCTCACGGAAACCTTAATCACATCTTCCATTGGACTGGATAGACAGATGGTGAGCATCCCCAGATTCAGGCAGTCTCCTCTTCCCGCGATATGCTTTCCCGGCGCATAGATTATGAGTTCATCCCCATGTATCCGGCTGTCTGCGAATTCTGCCGCGTAGAGCGGAGTGATTTCCTTTTTGGTACACCAGTAACCTTCTGTGAATTTCATCGACATTTTCCTCCTGCTAATGCATTATTTTCATAACAGTTCAGACGACCATTTTCCCGCCGTCTGAACTGTTACTCATTTTCTTTGATATCAACGGTCTGAACAAGCCGCACGTCACCAACGGACCGCCCCACGCAGACCGAATACTCATCCTCCGGTACTTCGAACGCCCTTTTCTCCTCATTGTAGTAAGAAAATGCTTTCCATGGAAGCCGGAAATCCACGGCGCGTTCCTCGCCTGGATGAAGAAAGACTTTTACAAATCCCTTAAGCTCTCTGACCGGCCGTTTGACATTCTTTCCGGCTGCACCGACGTAAATCTCCACGACCTCCGCTCCAGACGAAGAGCCGCAGTTTTTCACTGTCACAGTACCATAGATGCCGTCTTCCCGCCGCTCCAGCTTTAAATCCCCATAGGAAAACTCCGTATAGGACAGTCCGTGTCCAAAACAGTAACGGACTGCTTTTTGCTCCGTCTCGTAATACCGGTACCCGACATAAATGCTTTCCCGATACGTTACGGTATCATCTCCCGGAAACTCTCCGATGGAATGGGCCGGGCAGTCCTCCAGCCGCTTCGGGATGGTAAATGGAAGCCTGCCGGAAGGATTCACCCTGCCGAGGAGGACCTTTGCCACGGCCAGGCCGCCTTCCATTCCGTTGTAGCTGCTGTATACAATGGCCTTCGCCCGGTCGGCAAAGACCTCCATGTCCACCGGAGAACCGGCTATAACCACGATGACCGTATTCTCATTGGCATCCAGGACGGCAGAAATCAGCTCTTCCTGTCCATAAGGCAGCTTCATATCCGGCCGGTCACAGCCTTCCAGGTCAAACTCGTGATTCAGCCCGCAGAACAGAACGACGCTTTCGCAGGATTCTGCCAGAGCCGAAGCTTCCCTTATGAGTTCTCTGCGGCGCTCCTCCGCCCCATCGCTTCCGTCTCCCTTATATGACGCCTTATAGGCCCGTTCCTCCAGGCTCTCCGCCTGCCAGTTCTCCTGTTCCGCCGATTTTTCACCGTCGCTCTGGTAGCCTGGAGCATACTCCACGCTGACAGTTCCGCCCAGCTCCATCTTAAGGCCCATGAGCGGGGTAAGCTCGTAAAGCGCCTTGATCGCCGCGCTGCCGCCGCCGCTGGAATGCATCTTCCCTGCATTTTCCCCGATTACTGCCAGGCGTTTCACGGGCTTCAGCGGAAGAATCCCGCCTTCATTCTTTAACAGCACAACCGCCTCTTCGGCACATTTGAGGATTGCCTCCTGATGGCCCTTCGTGTTATAGGAGCCGCTCTTTCTGACGCCGTCCAGCATATGGAGCCGGTCCATGAGAACCAGAATATTCTTAACCTTCTCATCCAGCAGCGCCTCGGACACCTCTCCGGATCTGACCTTTTCCGCCAGCGGGTCCGCCATGCAGTACTGATCAAAATCACTGGTCACCGACATCTCGATGTCCAGTCCGTTTTCCGCGGCCTGCATCGTGTCGTGGACGCCTCCCCAGTCGGATATGACCACGCCGTCAAAGCCCCATTCCCCGCGGAGAATGTCCTCCAGCAGGTAATGGTTATGGCAGCAGTGTTCTCCGCGGAACCGGTTGTAGGCGCCCATCAGCGTCTTCGTCTTTCCCTCTTTCACCGCGGCCTCGAAGCCGGGGAGATAGAGCTCTCTGAGCGCCCGCTCGTCCACGGCAGCGTCCACATCGAGCCTGCGGGTCTCCTGATTATTTAAGGCAAAATGTTTCACGCAGGCAGCCGTATCCTGCTCCTCAATGCCACGGATAAGCGGAACCGCCATTTCCGAGATCAGATGAGGATCCTCGCTCATGTACTCAAAATTTCTGCCGCAGAGGGGGGAACGAATCAGATTGATTCCCGGAGCCAGGATCACGTCCTTTCCACGCCCCCTGGCCTCCTGCCCCAGCACGCATCCCATGTCTGCCGCCCGCTCCCGGTTCCAGGTGCAGGCGATGGCCGTATTACTGGGAAGGTAGGACACGTAATCGTCCGTCGTCCCCTTAGGCGCCCAGTTGTCGTCCTGCAGTTCCTTTCTGACCCCCATGGGGCCGTCCGACATCCAGAGCGGCGGGATTCCGAGGCGCTCCACACCTTTCGTATGGAAAATCCCCTGTCCGTGAATCATCCCGATCTTCTCTTCCAGGGTCATTTCCCGGATCAGATCCCAGATCTTCTGCATTGTCATTCGTTCCTCCTCCTTGCAGGCTTATTTTTTTTCAGCCGTCTTTAACGGCTCTGTTTTAACCTTTTACAGATCCGGCCGACACACCGCCCACGATGTATTTCTGCCCCAGGATAAAGACCAGAAGCACGGGCGCCAGCGTCAGCATGATATCCGCCGCCACCAGGTTCCAGGAATTCTGGAAGGCCCCGAAGAAGTTGTAGACGGCAAGCGTCATGGGCCATTTTCTGGAATTGTTTAAGTAATACAGCGGCATGGTAAAATCGTTCCATACTGCCATGAAATCCAGCACAAACAGTGTGGAAACAATCGGTTTCAACAGCGGCGCAATTACCTTTAAGAAGAGCTGCCACGGCTTGCATCCGTCGATGACCGCCGCCTCGTCGATCTCACGCGGTATCGTCGCCACAAAGCCGTAGGCCAGAAACAGGCTCAGCGGTATGTTGATCGCGGCATATAAGAGAATGATGCCGATTCTGGTGTTGACCAGATGAAACGCCTGCATGACCTTCATCAAAGCTACATTGTTGATCGGCATGGCGATGCCGGAGATGATAAAGTAATATAGAAAACGGTTGACGCCCTTCTGGTTTCTGGATATGACGAAGGCTGCCGCCGCAACCAGTCCGACTACGATGATTACGCTGCCGGCCGCATAGAGGAGTCCGTTGAAGAAGGAGGACACCAGTTTGCCCTGTTCGATGACGGTGGCATAGTTTTCAAATACCCATTTCGTCGGGAGCGACAGTGTCATCCGGTTGGCCTCGGCCGAGGTCTTAAAGGAATTTAAGAACAGCACCACCAGCGGGATAATGACGATCAGGCTGATTACAATCGAGATCAGGTTTCCGGCCACACGGCCGATGGTTCTGCCGGTTCTTCCCATCATGCTTCCACCTCCTTATTTTCCATAGATTTGATGATAAAGTAAAGCAGTGCCAGCACAAAGAAAAACAGGACGCTGGACAACGTGGTGCCCATGGCTAAATCTCCCTTGGAGAATTCCTTGTAAACAGCTGTGTTGATTACGCCTGTAGCGTTTCCGGGGCCTCCGTTTGTCAGGGAATAAATCATATCGAATACGCGCAGTCCGTAAGTCACATTTAAAACCGTTACATTGACAAGAACCGGCTTTAATAAGGGCAGCGTGATATCCCACAGCTTCTGGAAGAAATTGGCGCCGTCTATGCTGGCCGCCTCGTAGTACTCCGGCGAGATGGACATCAGCCCGGCGATGACGACGACCATGATGTAGCCCATGCCCTTCCAGGTATCCACGGTCATGACCGTCGGGAACACCAGGCTTAAATCGGTCAGCCAGTTTTTAGCCAGCCCGTCAAGCCCGATTCCCCTCAGAAAATTGTTTAAGAAGCCTGTGGTCGGATGGAGCATGCTCCGGAACACGAGGCCGACCACCAGATACGACATGACCTGTGGGGAAAAGATGATCATGCGCTGGAAATTCTTGCATTTGATAAACTTCTGGGTCAGAAGAAGGGCCAGCGCAAGGCCGACAACCGTCTTCATGACTGTGGTAACAACCGTGAACAGCACGGTGTTGCCGATATATTTTAAGTACTCGGAATTGCCCTGAAAGATCTTTTTATAGTTGGTAAGGCCGACAAAATTGATCTCATCGCTGAAATTATTCCAGTCTGTAAACGAATATGCGATACCCAGCAGACCTGGAAGGAAGCACAGCAGGAAAAAGAGGATCGCCGCGCCGCTGGCAAAGTACCAGGGATATAATTTGTTTCTGTTCATGACCGTACCTCCTTTCCGCCGCCGTTATTTTACCCAGCCCGGGTCCTTCTGCAGCTCCGCCTGTTCGGTACGCCGTCTCATGATCGTATCCAGCACATCCTGGGGCGTCATGGCTCCGGTATACATTGCCTCCAAATCTTTTCCAACATCCATCCACTGGCTGTCGATGTAGTTCACAGAAGTCTGCACCACGTTGGCTTTTGTGAGGGAATCTAAGAACTTCTGGTCCTCATCGGAGTATTTGCTCTTAATCTCCGGCCAGCAGAGCGCGCTTAATTCCGGCTGTCCGTCGAGGCGCTTCTGAAGGTTTTCCGGTTTCGCCAGGAACTCGAAGAACTGTTTTGCCTCTTCCACGTATTTGCTGTCCTTGTTGATAAAGTAGGCATTGCTGGCAGGATTGACGCCGACTGCTTTGTTGTCATCCCACGGCATAACGAACGCCCCCAGCTTCTCTGTCGCCTTGAAGTCCGGATAATCGGCTTCGATCTCACCGCGGAATCCCAGCTCGGCAATGGTCATGGCGCACCGCTCCGTGGCTATGGCCTCTTTTGCATTCTCCCATGCATTGCTTAAGTAGTCATCTCCGAAGTATCCGGCTTTTGCACACTCGTCTAATTCTGTAATGATGTTCAGTAAGTGGGGAATGGAGTCTAAATCCACTTCATTCGCATTTAACTTGTTGTAGACCTCAGGATCATCGGCCAGCCATAATCCGCCGGTCTCAAACAGGGGAAGTACCTGATGCCAGCCGTTTGTGGTGGCTTCATAGACCGGTGTCGTTCCGGAATCCTGAATGGTCTGGCAGACCGTCCTGAATTCTTCGTATGTAGCAGGCGCCTCCAGTCCAAGCTCGCTGAATGTGTCTTTATTATACAGATAGAAATACATCTTCGCTCCCGGGAAGGTGATGCCGTATACCTTGTCATCCACGGAGACAGCCGAACGGGCGCTGTCTTCCATGCGGCTCACCCACTCCTGCCCGGTCAGCTCCGCACTGTACTGGTCCATGTGAATGCTGGAGGCCAGACCGATGGGCGTATCCACACAGATGATATCCGGCGCCTCCCCGGAATCCAGCTTCACCTTAATTAAGTCTCTCCACTGGGCGTCGGGGGAAATCTGGAAGTCAATTTTGATTCCGGTCTCAGCTTCGAATTCCTTCGCTAAATCCTGGACGATTCCCGATGTCGGAAGGCCGCTCTGGTGGCTGCCAAAGGTCAGGGTTACGCTCTTCTTCCCCTCCTTTGCCGCGCCTGTATTGCTGTCTGATCCACAGCCCGTCACCACTGCCGCCGCCATGACCGCCGCTATAGAAAGGCTTAATGCTCTCTTTATCATCTTTTTCATATCTGTTCTCCTTTTTCTCAACTGATTCTCACACTTTTTCCACTCTTGTCTTTTGTGTCTATATTTTATCGATAAAATACGTTTCCTTTAGCGTAATTTTATCATAACATAAGAGCCATTTTTGCAAAATAGACAATTCCGAACTATCATTTGCATTTTTTTGAACAATCTTGTATAATATCACTCACGAAGGGAGGTGGCTTTCTTATCAAAAAAGCGACAAAGCATTATTCCCAAAAGATGTATCTTTTTGTCATATATGGCCTGTTCATCCTGCTTCTGCTGGGGATTTTCTTCTTTTTCACCTACACGCATTACAGGAAAAATGCCCTGGAAGAGGCGAGAAAAGATTTAGAAAACATGTGCGCCTCTGTGGAAAATTCTGTGGAAACCCAGTTAAACAACATCTCGACCATTTCCATGAATATCGTATACTCTAATGCGGTAAAGTCCAATTTTAAAGAATTTTCGGCCTCTTATCGGAGGAACGGGACGGACCCCCGCCGGCTGGCGGCCTCCCGTGAGAAGGCACTGGCCATCCACGATATCGTCACCGCGATCATCGGCGCCTATCAGTCGGCCTCCGATGTCCGGATCTACACCATGGACGGCTCCGTAGCCGGATACTGGCTGTTAATCTCTTCCGTGGACTTGGAGTCGCTTCCCTGGTACGAGGAGACCATGGCGCAAAACGGCCACATGTATATCAGCAACCCGGAAGTGCAGAAGGATTTACCCGCAAGAGGCGGCAATAAGGAGTCTCAGAAGTTCATATCCCTGGTGCGTCTGTTTCTCGATACCGCGGGACAGCCGGAGGGCATCGTCGAGGTTATACAGGACTGCGATACCATCTTCTCCCTGGCGACCCAGCTGGAAAACCAGAACCCGGACAGCCGCGTCTACATTTACAATTCCAGAAAAGAGCTGGTCTACCCCTACAATGATACGAAAGTTGTGCCCGATTACTACGGGCTGATCGAGCGCAGAGGCCTTCCGGAAAATACCGGCAGGCTTTTAAAAACCGACGCGGGCGAGAACCTTCTCTTTACATACCGGACCACGCCGGACTATAACTGGACCGTGATCTTAACAAAGCCGAAGGCGGCCATCTACGAGCCTCTTAACACCTTCCGGGTTATGTTCGCCCTGATCGGCATGTTCTCCATTTTACTCACCCTGCTGATCTGTTTCTACATCTCAGAACGGCTGACCGCACCGCTTCGGAAGCTGACGGCGGCCACCGGCAAGATCACCATCAACCGGGTGCTGGACGAGAATAAGGTGAATCTGACTTCCGCGGACAGCAATATCACAGAGCTTTCCATGCTGTGCGAATCCATCCGCAGCATGTATGAGAAGCTCCGCAGCACCTCCCAGGAAGTGCTCTTATCCCAGAGCGAGGAGACGAGAGCCAAGCTGCAGGCCACACAGTCGCTGATCAATCCGCATTTTCTCTACAACAGCCTGACGAATATCAGCGTCATGGCCGAGGAGGAGATGAATGAGGACATCATTCAGATGTGCCAGGCCCTGTGCGACTATTTCCGGTATATCTCCTCCTCCAGCGAGATGATCGTTCCGTTAAAAGAGGAGATCTTCTACACCAAACGGTACTTAGAGATCATGCAGATGCGCTATACCGAGGAATTTCATTACACCTTTGACATTGAGGAAGAGGCCGAAAACATCTGTATCCCCAAGCTGATCATCCAGCCTCTGGTGGAAAACGCCTTCAAATACGCCTTCGACAAACAGCCGCCCTGGGAACTCACCATCTCCGCTTCCATCGAACACGAACGCTGGCTGCTGCGAATCCAGGACAACGGCGGCCATTTAAAAGATGAGAAGAAGCAGGAGCTGCTTAACCTGTACCGGAACTTAAACCTCAATGAGGAGTTGAAATCCATGCAGATCGGAGGCATGGGACTGAAAAACGTATATCTCCGGCTGAAACTGCTTTACGGAGAGAAGGCGGTATTCGAGATCGAAAATACACTGCCGCTGAGGACGATCTTTGTCCTTGGAGGGCCTGTTTACCATTCAAAGGAGGAATACCATGAACAGCATCCCCCATTATAAATATCTGGTCGTGGAGGACGAAAGCCTGATACGCAAAAACTTAATTAAAAAAATCACAGCCCTGGATTTGCCGCTTACCCTGATCGGGGAGGCGGCCAATGGAATGGAGGCCATCGTAAAGGTGGAAAAAGACTGTCCCGACCTTGTCATCACGGACATCCGCATGCCGCAGTGCGACGGCCTGGAGCTGTCCCGGTATCTGCACAAGAATCATCCGGGAGTGAAGATCATCATCCTCAGCGGCTATGACGACTTTTCCTACGCTCAGGCCGCCATCAAGTTCGCAGTCAGGGATTATCTGCTGAAACCGGTGACTGCGCAGGCGCTCTCCGAGTCGCTTCAGAAGCTGCTGATCACTATGGGGACGGAGACCGAGGAACTGGAGACCTACCGGACCAGGAACAGCGCCCTGGATCAGAAGTCCATCTGCGAGCTTTTGGAAAAATATCTTCAGGAAAACTATCAGAACGATGTCTCCTTTCAGGAGCTGGCCGAGAAATTCGGATTTACGCCGGAGTATTTGGGGAAAATATTCAAGAAATACACGGGAGAAACTCCGTCCAAATATTTGACGAAGCTGAGAATGAACGAAGCCAAGCGGCTGCTCCTTAACAATCCGGACATGGAGATCCAGATGATCGGGGAGCTGGTCGGCTATAAAGACGGCTTCTACTTCAGCCGTGCATTTAAGAGTTATACGGTAATTCAGCCGAGTGAATTCAGGAACCGCTGATAAGTATCCGTTCAGGCTGTACTTTTCGGTTACACAGAATAAAGAGTCCGGCCAGCCGTAGGTTTTTTGTAATAGCAGCAATTTCCTTAATACAAAAAAGCTTTCAAGCACAAGATTCTTATGCTTAAAAGCTTTTTAACTGGGCTACAAGGATTCGAACCTTGAAATGACGGAGTCAGAGTCCGTTGCCTTACCATTTGGCGATAGCCCATCAACACAACGGTTGTATTATACTATACGATATTCTCCTCGTCAAGCCCTTTTTCCATATTTTTTCTATTTTCTTTATTATTCCTTCAAATCAAACAGCTTAAACCAAATTTCGTATGCGGCAAATGACAGGATTCGCTTCACGCCGCGGGCGTCGCAGCTGTCTGCGGTTGGGTCTGTGGTTCCGTCGGCGCTTCCGTCGGAGGCTCGGCAGCCTGGGTACTCTCCGTCTCCGCTGCCGACTCTGTTTCGGCCGGTGATGTGGCAGAAGCCTCAGACGATTCCGTAGTCTGAGGCTGTGTTTCCGATTCTTTTGTTTCTTCTGTTTCCGGCGGCACTACCGGTTCCTCGTTAGCATCGCCATCCCCGATTACCGGAGTCTCGAAGGTTCCCTTCACCGTCGTCTGCTTCCCGTTCTTCGGGGATATTCCGCCGAGAACGAACGTATATGAGGTTCCGCCTTCCAGGCCGCTTACGTAGATCTCACATGTGGAGCTGTCCGTATCGCCAACCATGGCGGAATAAGTGGTTCCGCCCTCATCCTTTACCGATACGGTGGGGTTCTTCCACTTTACCTTTGTCTTAAAGTTGACGGTCACCACACCATTCTCATAATCGACGTAATCGATCTTGATCTTCGCGTCTGAGACCGGCACCTGCGCTTCCGTCGTCGGCGCCTCTGTCGTCATCACCGGCAGATCGGTGGGAGCCGGCGCTGTCGTCTGCGGAACCGGAGCCGCTGTCGTCTGATTCCCCGTCTCGGTCTCGGATTCCTCCGCCGTCGTCGTTTCCTCTGTCGTCGCCTCTGTTGTCACGGGCACTGTTGTGACCGGCTGCGTGGTCGTCTGGGCGGTGGTGGTCATATCCTCGCTCACACCCGCATGACCTCCTACCGCGTAGGAACGCTCTGTAATCTCCTTTGCAATCTCCTCCATGGTCAGAGGAGCCAGCTTCTCCATATCCTCCATGGTCAGAGCAGGATTCTGATCGATCAGTTCCTTCAAAAAATATGCTTTTCCATAGGATATTCCGTAATCGTCCGCCAGCGCCTTCACATCATCCTCTTCGATGACCTGCTGGTCGTATACCACGGCTTTCACCTGATTTTCTTCCAGGGAACTCTGAATATCATTCACGACCGACGACCGCAGGGCCGATGCCTTGCTGACACTGTCGTTTGAGACTGTTACAAGAATGGCGTTCTCCAGATCATCCAGGTAGCCATGGGTCACCATGGAACCAATCACCGCGTTCACCGCCACATTGAGATCAACACCCTTTAGATTCATGTCTTCCATAATGGCTTTCGCATCTTCGTTCAGCGGCTCCGCCTCCAGCACCCGGTTCTTCCGGTTCACGGACAGCTCCACGCTGGGATTGACATCGATGCCGATCACGGAGTCCACTTTTCCATTGCGGTACGTATAGGTGCCTCCGGCGACTGCCACCATACAGAGGCACGCCGCGGCCAAAGCTGCAACCACGCGCATCCGCTTTCGCATCACGGCGATGGAGCTCACAGCCCTGCCCGCCTCCTCATGCAGCTCCTCCGCTGCCATCTGGGGCGTACTCATATCGATTTTATCCAATACATTCGGAGTCAGGTCCATGACCGCAGACTTCAAATGCGCTTTTATCTGTTCTCTGTTCAGTTGTCTGTCGGTTTTGTAAAACATGAACACTTCCTCCTCTCTTTTTTATTCTTACATTACTTTTGCTCTTTGCGATTCTTCCCGGCATCTGCTCAGGAGATAGAACCCTTGATATTTATGATAAATAATTTTCTAATTTCTTCATGGCACGATTATATTTAGACAGGACGGTGGCCAGAGGCATGCCTAATGAAGCTGCGATCTCCCTGTGCTTCATCCCGGCAGTCGCGTGCAGAAGGACAATCTCCCTCTCCTCTTCTTTCAGGATCTTGAGCGCCGCGGCTAAAACCAGCTTATCTGCCGCCTGTTCAATCTCCGGGCATATTTCACCTGTCTCTTCGCCTTCCAGATCATCAAATGCGATATCCGACTCATGCTTCTGATTGCGAAACTTCATGTAGCATAGATTCCTGGCTATGGTAAACATCCATGCCAGAGGCTTCCCCTGGGACTTATAACCCGCAGCGGAAGTCCACACCTTCATATAGGTCTCCTGCATGATCTCTTCGGCATCCTGGGGATTCTTTACAATAGACAGGATAAACCCGTAAATTGACCGGTCTGTATTCTGATATAATTGTCTGAACGCTTCCTGGTCTCCCGTTCCAACCTTATTAAGGAGCACCTCATCGCTTAACCGGCCGTAGTCTTCCGGCCCATCAAGGCTCATCATACCCATAAACAACATGGAGTCGATTTCCTTTCTACTAAGTTAATGCAGGATGCTGTCTTCTTATTGCATATTATGGAAATTTTTTTGTTTCCTTATTCTTCCACGCCGAAGCCGCTTTCTGTCGTCATGACCAGACAGCATCTGCTATCCCGCTCTGCTACCTTCTCTGTTATCTCTATTCTGATCTGTTCTCTCGCCGCCCTGTCATAATCCCTTGGAACGACCAGATCAAAGATCAGATTAATCTGTTTATCGCCTTCAACCATACGAAAATCATGGAAACTGCACTTGGAATCGATGCTCTTAACGATAGTTTCCACCATTTCCTTAAATTCTGTTACCCTGCTGTCCTTTGTTTCAATCGGATCCATATGGATCACAAGAAAAATTCCGAAACGGCGCTGTGCCTCCCGTTCCACATAATCGATGACTTCGTGGGATTTTTCAATACTTACATCATTCGGTACCTCCGCATGGATCGACGCCATGCTTCTGGAAGGCCCGTAATTATGTACGATCAGATCGTGACTTCCCACAATTCCGTCAAAACTTTCAACAAATTCCGTGATCTCCCGGTAAAGCTTCGGATCGATGGGTTCTCCGATCAGGGGAGCCAAAGTGTCCTTGGCAATCCCGACACCCGCCCACATGACGATAAGCGACACGATAAGGCCTACGATTCCATCGATATTGAGCCCCCAGATTCCGTAAACCAGAATGGACAGTATGGTCGCTGAGGTTGTGCCCACATCGCCCATGGAATCCGCCGCGGTCGCCATCATGACAGAGGAATGGATCCTCTTTCCCAGTTTTCTGTTAAACATTCCCATCCACAGCTTCACGCAGATGGACATGAGAAGAATGACGATCGAAATATACTTAAACGTCATCTCTTCCGGATGAAGAATCTTGCCAAGAGACGTCTTAAACAGCGAAAAACCCACCTGGATGACGATAAATGCCACGATAAATGCCGCGATATACTCCACCCGGCCGTGTCCGAAGGGATGATCCTCATCCGCCGGCTTGCCCGCCATCTTCACGCCAATAAAGCCGATGATGGAGGAGGCCGCATCCGATAAGTTGTTAAATGCGTCAGCCATAACGGAAATGCTGTTGATCAGCAGACCGATAAACAGCTTCGCCGCAAATAAAAGCACATTGCAGCAGATGCCCACGGTGCTGGCCATCAGGCCATACTCCGTTCTCACGCCGATATCTCCCGTATTCTCGTAATCCTTAACAAAAGTCTTCACTAAAAAATCTGTCATGTTACTCCCTGTCCTCATACATAACCCGCTCCAGAAACAGACCTTCCGGCGGCGCCGTAAAGCCGGCCGCCTGTCGGTCCAGTTTCAGCAGGATTTCCTTCATTTCCTGTGGACTGCGCTCTCCGAGCCCAATCTCAATCAGCGTTCCCGTAAGAATTCTGACCATATGATATAAAAAACCGTTTCCCGTATAGCGGATCAACAGTTTCGTTCCTTCTTTTTCAAATGTGATATCCGAAATCGTCCTCACTGTGGACTTTTTCATCTTTTTATTGCCGCAGAAGCTCTTGAAATCGTGTTCCCCCAGAACACAGGCCGCCGCTTCCTCCATTCGTTTCACCGACAGAGGCTTTCCGAGCCCATAACAATACTTCCGCTCGAATACATCCTTCTTCGGTCCCATCTCAATCCTGTATAAATACGTCTTTTTCACAGCATTCAACCTGCTGTGGAACCTGTCCGGCACCGTCTCCACAGAGAGCACGGCGATATCCTCCGGCAGGTACTGATTAAAGTATGCCCTGATCTGGTCTTCCGTCATACCGGTATCTGCATGGAAATTAGCCGTCTGGGCCAGAGCGTGGACTCCGGCGTCTGTCCGCCCCGATCCGTGCACCTCCACCGGCCGTCCGGTGAGTTTCAGTAAAATCCCCTCCAGCTTACCCTGAAGCGTGTTTCCCGTATTGCCCTGTTTCTGCCAGCCGTCATAACGGCTTCCGTCATACTGAAGAACTATCTTATAATTTTTTATCACGTTTTTTTACTCCCGTCCTGCTTAAAATCCGTGCAGCTGCCATAAATACCATGGTTCCGAAGGCCGCCCCCGCACAGTCCAGCCAGACATCGCTGATCTGTCCTGACCGGCCGGCCACAAAAAGCTGTATCGTCTCATCGGTAAACGGCACCAGAAAGCTTACAAGCACCTGAGACAGAACGCGCCTGTCCAATGACAGGGCAAACGTCCGAAAACAGAGGCAGAGCAGAATTCCCAGCGCAGCGTATTCCGTAAAATGCGCTGTCTTGCGGATCACATGCTCTGTAATGATGGTGCTGTCCACGCCTCCCGCTGTCAGAACCTGCTGCACCAGTTTAAGCACCGCCCCGCTGTCCGCGGAGGAGAGGTCGGCCGTCTTCATGGAATTGGAGAAAATAAACAGCACGTAAAGCACCGCCGCGGCACGCCAGAGATACTGCCTCCTCTTCGCTGTCATCGCAGCATACCGCTTTCATCGACCAGCCTCGCCGCTTTTTTAAGCACGTCCTCATCCTGGACAAGGGCCAGCCTCACGTATCCCTCGCCGGAAGGTCCGAAGGCGCTTCCCGGAGTGACCAGAAGTCCTGCCTTTTCGGCCAGTTCCATGGCAAAGGAGGTGGAATCGGAAAAATTATCCGGTATCTTCGCCCACACGAACATGGTGGCCTCCGGCTTGTCCATCTTCCATCCAATCTCCGTCATACCGTCACACAGGGCGTCCCGTCTGCGCTCATAGGCCTTTCTCGTGGTCTCCACACAGGCCTGGTCTCCCGTAATCGCCGCGACCGCCGCCTTCTGGACAGGCAGAAACATGCCGTAATCCATGTTGGATTTCAGCATCTTCAAGTGGCTCACCACTTCTTCATTGCCCACACAGAAGCCGATTCTCGCACCGGCCAGCCCGTAGGTCTTGGACAGGGAGTTAAATTCCACGCCAACCTCTTTTGCACCTGGAAAATGAAGGAAGCTCCCGCAGGTCTTCCCGTCAAATACCAGCTCGCTGTACGCGTTGTCGTGCAGGACGATGATGTCATACTTTTTCGCAAACGCGATGACCTCCTCGTAAAAGCAGTCCGGCGCCATGACCGTGGTCGGATTATTCGGGTAAGAAATGACCATGAGTTTCGCCTTTTTCGCCGTCTCTTCCGGAATCTCGCTCACATCGATGATGTATCCGTTTTCCTTTCTCTGAGGCATATAAAAAAGGGTGGCACCCGCCAGAAGAGGACCATCCGCAAAAACAGGATAACAGGGATCGGGAACCAGAACGACATCTCCCTCATCGGCAACAGACAGCGCAATATGGGCCAGTCCTTCCTGAGATCCCAAAAGAGAACAGATCTCCGTCTCCGGATTCAGGCTCACGCCGTAGCGCCTCTCATACCACTGGGCTGCCGCCTCCAAAAGCTCCTTCTGGTCGCTGATGGCATAGACGTAATTCTTCGGATCCGCGGCCGCCTCGCACAGGGCATCGGTAATATGCCTGGCCGGAGGAATATTAGGCGCCCCCACGCCTAAATCGATCACGATCTCTCCCCGCTCTTCCTTCTGTCTTTTTATCTCCAGTAATTTAGAAAATATTCCTTCTCCGAACCGGTCCATTCTCTCAGCAAACTGCATCGATTTCTTTCCACCTCGCACTTCCATCAAGATTTTATCAAAATCCATAATGTATATTATTATAGTACAAAGGTGGACATAATACAAGAAAATTCCCCAAAAGCCGTCTGCCCGACTTCTGAGGAATCTGATATCCATATTCACGGCCGCAAAGCTCTGCGTACTGCATCAGGCCTGTCCCGCTCCGGGGCGTATCGTATTTATTCTACTGCACCGATTCCAAATAGGCCAGGACCGCCTTCAGGCAGCCGTCCACGCCCACCAGACCGCTTTCCAGAGAAAGGTGGTAGTTCTGGGCCTTTCCCCATTCATTGCCGGTATAATACTGATAGTAATCCTTCCGTTTCCGGTCCACCTCGCGGATTCTGCTCTCCATCTTCACAGGATCGACGCCTGTCTCCAGGGAATTCATACGTCTGATCCGGTCCTTCATCCTGGCGTAAATGAACAGATTCACACTGTTCTCCAGAACCATGTCCGCGCACCGTCCAACGATCACACAGGGGCCCTGGTCCGCCAGCTTCCGAATCACCCTGGACTGCGCCAAAAAGATCTGATCCGACATGGGAACCTGATAGATGGAAGAAAATGGCGAGTAGAAATGGCGGTCCAACGGATCTTTTATGAACGGCATGTTCTCATCATAATGAAGAAATGCGTCCTCCGGCATGTCGCTCTCCTCCGCAGCCATGGAAATCAATTCCTTATCGTAAAACGGAATTCCCAGACTCTCAGCCAGTTTCACTCCCAGTTCACGCCCGCCGCTTCCAAATTCACGACTGATTGTAATTGCTCTTTCCATAAACCATTCCTCCTTGTCCTGAGCACTCAAAACGGCTGAAACAGGCCGCATGTGTACGATGTATGTGCTAAAACTCATACCTGCATTGTACCACATCCGGCCGTTTCTGTACACCATTTTGCATACCGTTTCTGCGTGCCTGTCCGGGAGTCTTTATAAGAGTCTCTTCAGGTTATGACAAACATGCTTCAGGACCCGCGCTGCCGTGCTTTCAGTTCCTCCACGATCGAAACACTGGCCGTCGATCCGATCCGGCTCACCCCCATACCGATCATCTCAAGCGCCGTGTCAAGCGTTCGGATTCCCCCCGCCGCTTTTATCTTCACCGCATCTCCCACCATCCGTTTCATCAGCATGATATCAGCAGCAGTGGCCCCGCCGCTACCAAAGCCAGTAGAGGTCTTGATAAAATCGGGCCGCACCTCCAGGGCAATCCGGCAGAGCGCCTCCTTCTCCTGATCCGTTAAATAGCAGTTTTCAAAGATGACCTTGGAGATTACTCCCGCCTTTCTGCACACCTCCACGATGGAAGCCATCTCCCGTTCCACGTATCCATAGTTCTTCTCTTTCAGCTCCGTCAGGTTTACGACGTAGTCGATCTCATCGGCCCCGTTTCGTATGGCCTCTTTCGTCTCATTGGTCTTGTCGTTGATCGTCGTCTGACCCAGCGGAAAACCGATGGCGGCTCCCACATGGACATTGGAGCCGGAAAGCAGCTCTCTGCACAGAGCCACCGGGGCCGGATTGATGGCTACCATCCGGAATGCGTATTCTCTGCTCTCCCTGCACAGCTTCTCAAAATCGGCCCGTACCGCATAGGCCTTCAGCTGGGTGTGATCAAAATACCCGGCCAGTTCCTTTGGCGTTATCTTCATGTCTGTCTCCCTCCTCATTCCTTACCTGGCCAGCTCCAGAATCTCCATTACCGCCGTCTGGTCCAGTTTTTCCATGCTTCCCAGGCTGCCGCCCGCAACTGCGCGCCCGGCCATTCGTAAAAACTGGCTGTCATCGATTCCGGCCTCTGTGAGCGTGGTAAAAAGCCCCAGTCTCCGGAAGAAATTATCCAGGCAGCTGATTCCCAGCGCGGCCAGCTCATCCTCCCGCTTATCCTCCGCTTCGATTCCGAATACCCTTTCCGCAAACTGTGCAAAACGCGCCGGATTTCTCCTGCTCACAGCCTTCATCCACGCCGGAAATACGATGGCCAGCCCCGCTCCGTGGGCAATGTCGTACAGGGCGCTCAGCTCGTGCTCAATGTTATGGCTGGCCCAGTCCTCTTCCCTTCCTTTTCCCAGCAGTCCGTTGTGGGCCACATTTCCCGCCCACATGAGTTCGGCCCACACCTCGTACCGGCCCGGATCCGCTAGTGCCAGCGGCGCATTATGGATGATCGTCTTCATGGCCGCCTCACAGAGACGGTCTGACAGCTCCGTGTTACCATTGGGAGAGAAATACCGTTCCATCACATGGGCCAGTATATCGGCGCTTCCCGCTGCAATCTGCCGTTTCGGAAGCGTGTAACAGAGCTCCGGATTTAAAATAGCAAATTTCGGATACAAAAGCGGTGAGCAGAACGACTTCTTCTCATTCTCCTCCTCTCTCGTAATCACGCTGCCGTCACTGCTTTCGCTCCCGGCCGCCGGAATGGTCAGGACCACCCCCGTGGGAAGGACTCTCTCCGGCCGCTTCTCCGTATGGTAAAAATCCCACACATTGCCCGGATATAAGACGCCTGCCGCAATGGCCTTCGCCGTGTCAATCACGCTGCCTCCTCCTGCTGCCAGCACGAAATCCAGCCCTTCTCTCCTGCACAGTAAAATCCCCTGGCGCACCAGCGACAGTCTGGGATTGGGACGGACGCCCCCCAGCTCCCGGTATTCCACTCCCGCCACTGTCAGTGATTTTGTGATCGCACCGTACGTCCCCGCAGCTTTTAAGCTCTCTCCTCCATACAGCAGCAGAATCCGCCTGGAGTAAGCGGCCGTTTCCCGCCCCACCTCGTTATGGGTTCCCCTTCCAAACAGGATGCGGGTAGGATTGTACCAGATAAAATTATTCATGTTTTTCCCCCATCTCTTTCCGATAAGCGCCCAGTTCGCCATAGACTCCCGTCAGAGCGTCATACGCATGGTTAAAGATCTCATACAGGCGGTCGTACCGCAGACGGTTTTCCCCCCTCGGCATCACCGTATCCACGATGGCGTTAATCCTTTTCGCCTCGGAGAAATCCTGGTATATTCCCACTCCCACGCCGGCGCACACCGCCGCGCCCATGCTGGTTGCCTCCTCCCGGTATGCCGGTATTTTTAATGGCATCTGGAAGATATCTGAGAGAATCCGGGGCCACGTCTGCCCCTTGGCACCTCCGCCGATGAGCATCAGCTCCTTCATCTCACGTTCCCGCCGCATACTCTCTAAAATAACCCGCAGATTGAAACCAACGCCTTCCAGCACGGCCCTGGATAAGTCATGTTTTCCGGTCGTCACCGACATGCCCAAAAAGGCGCCTCTGGCATCCGGATTCCAGCGCGGTGAGCGCTCCCCCAGAAGATAGGGCAGGTATAGAAGACCGCCCGCTCCCGGTGTGGATTCCATGATTCCCCTGTTGATCCGCTCATAAGGGCTTTCTCCTGTTTTCGCGGCCTCCTCCATCTCTCCGCGGCACAGCGTATTGCGGTACCACTGATAGGAATAGCCTGCCGCCTGCATGGTACCGCAGGGAGTATAGAGCTCCGGGTCTAAATGAACCCAGTTAAATGTCCGCATCTCAGGATCGAATAACGGCTTCCTCGACGCCAGCGATATCCAGGACGATGATCCCAGCACCAGATAGGCGCTCCCCTCATCCACTACACCGGCCCCGACACAGGCGCAGCTTCCATCCCCGCCTCCGATCACGACAGGAGTTCCTTCTAAAAGTCCGGTGGCCTCTGCGGCTGCTTTCGTCACGCCCCCGGCGATATCGGTCGATGGATGCAGCTCCGGAAGCAGCTCTTCATCGAGGTCCAGTGCCCTTAATATCTCTTGGGACCACAATTTCGCCCGGATATCGAAGAGATTCGTTCCCGAAGCGTCGCTGTAATCCGTCACAAACTTCCCCGTCAGACGGCAGATGATGAAATCCTTGGCATGCAGCATCTTATAACAGCGGCGATAGACGTCCGGCTCGCGGCGGCGCACCCATAAAAGCTTTGCCGCGGAATAGGAGGCGCTGAGCCGGTGGCCCGTAATCTCATATCCGCGCTCCATACCGATACGTTCCACCATCCACCGTTCCTCTTCCACCGCTCTCGTATCCGCCCAGATAATCATCGGGCGCAGGGGATTCCCCTCCCGGTCCACAGGCAGGCAGCCCATCATCTGGGCGCTGAAGGACACGGCGGCTATCCTTTCCGGCCGCATCCCTGTTTTTTCCAGAAGCTCTCTCGTCGACGCACAGACCGCATTCCACCAGTCCTCCGGGTCCTGTTCCACAAACCCCGGCTGCGGGTAACTCGTTGGATATTCGTGAACACAGCTGGCCACCAGCGTTCCGTCCGCGCGGTAGAGTGTGGCCTTATTTCCGCTGGTTCCCAGATCGTGGGCCAGAATACAGGTGTCCCCGCGGTCCCCCGCATTTCCTAAAGTTCCCTGTCCCATGGTGCCTCCTTACAGCGGCAGCTGCACCAGTGCAGCCGGCATCTCATGTTTTAAATTCACCTTTCCCGGTCCCGTCACAAGGTCGAAGCAGGAGGCGATAATCCGGCCGTCCCATACAATCGGCTCCCCTGGCTGATCCAGTCCCCCGTCCGCGCCTTTGCAGTCCGGGCTCTGGGCAATCCGCCGTACCGTTCCTCCGGGTGTCACCTGCACGATCGCATTGGCACAGAAATCCGCGATATACAAGTTTCCTTCCTCGTCGAATATCATTCCATCCGTGCTTTTAAGCTCCTCCGGATCCCGGGCGAACAGCGTGTTCTCGTCCAGACTTCCGTCCTCCTTAAACGTAATCCGGTAAACGGCTCCGTCCCCGAAATTCCCCACATAGAGCCGTCCTTCCTGATCGAAGACGATCCCGTCGGCGCCATACTGGCAGTCCGGATTCTCCGTCACAAAGGTGGCGAAGATATGGCGGTCCTCCAGGGTATTGGTGATCTGAATCCCTTCCTCGTCAAGGCCGAACCGGTATACGCAGCTCACCAGCTTTCCATCCGGCCTCCTGACCGGATGCAGATAACTCTGTGTGACGTACATGTACCCGCCTCTGATCCGGATACCGTTAGGATGCTCCATGTGTTCCGCTACGACAACGGTCTTTAAGATGGTTCCTTCCTCATCTACCGTGAGCTTCAGGATTCTGCCCTTGTACAGCAGCTCTTCCCGTTCGCTCCAGCCCTGGTTATCGCAGAGATAGAGATTCCACTCGTCATCGAAGGCGATCCCCATATTTCTGGCCACTCCGGTCTCCGGATGGACCGGTACGTCGAACCACTTTCGCACATGGCCCTCTTTATCGATCCGGACCACACAGCCGGAAATGCTGTCATCCGCGTAATTCGGACAGGACAGCACCAGATTTCCATGGCGGTCAACTGCCATCCCGTCAGGTGTGCATACGTACTCGGGCAGCGTGCAAAACAGTCTGCTCTCTCTCATTCCAACTCCTCCATTTCTAAAATCGAACCACGATTTTCTTCGTATCCGGCTTCTTCGCCTCGATCAGTTCAAATGCGTCGGTGATCCGCTCAAAGGGGATCACATCGGAGATAAAGTCCATGGGATCCAGGACCCCCTGGTTAATCCACGCCATAATCTGGGAATGAGCTTCCCCTTCCTCCTTCTTGCTGGGCCACTGCACAAACTGGAGCGTCCAGTTATAGGGGGCGCTGCTCCAGTCCAGCTTCATGGTCAGTTCAGGAGAGATACCGTAGCAGCAGATTTTTCCGTTGTATTTCAACAGCCCCATCGCCTCATTAATCAGTGCATTGACGCCCACCGCGTCCACTACATAATCCACACCATCCGGAAAAATCCGCTTCACCTCCTCAGCCACATTGCAGGAGGCAGAATGAAACGCATAATCGGCCCCCATCCGCCTCGCGGTCTCCACCTTTTCCTCCAGAATATCCGTTGTGACGACCGTCTTAAGTCCCAGCAGCTTTAAAAACCTGGTAAAACAGAGCCCTACCGGACCCGCACCGAATATTACCGCGGTCTCATTAGGCTGGAATCCGAACCTACGGATGGCGCTTAACACCTCCCGAAACGTGATGATCATGGAAGCGCCCACCGCATCCACCCGATCCTCCGGCCGGATAACGGTCTGAGCCGCATACGCCTCGTTCCACTGTTTTGTGCCAGGGCCCATCCCATGGCGTACGGCGCTCTTCTCATCTCCCACCACACAGTATTCCGCATAGGCGCCCCAGCCCGGAACGTATCCGTCGGCCGCCTCCTCCAGAAATGGGAGCAGCACACGGTCACCCACATGGAGGTTTTCCACAAATTCTCCCGTTTTTACCACTTTTCCCACACCTTCGTGCCCCAGTATGGCGGGGTATGTGTGGAAATTCTTAAATGTCCTGTGAATCAGCTTCATATCCGTTCCGTTGCACACCCCGCAGCTCTCCATTTTCACGAGAGCCTGGCACGGGCCAATCTGCGGCATACTTATCTCTTCCACCGATAAACGGCCTTCCCCATCTACAATTAATGCTTTCATACGCTTCTCCTTTTTTGTTTGCCCGGAATGCATTGGTCTATTCAAACAGTACCTAGCCAATCGCTGTCACCAGAGCCCATAGGCAGCCGCATACCGCCTCCTGCGCATTCACGGTCTTGGGATAATGGATATAGTCCTCATAACAGTTCTGGACGCAGAGCCCCTGACACGCCGTATGGACATCAGGCAGCCCGTCTTTCCCCGGTACGATACGGGCAAGAAGCCCTTCGTATCCTTTTCTTAAGATCCGCTCCGCCGTCTCCTCCGGCACCATTCCCTTATCCACCGCCCATTTCCAGGTGTACAGAAACATGGCGCTTCCCGAAGTGTCACACCAGTTATCCACGTCATCGGTCCGGTCCACCACCTGTCTCCACAGACCATTCTCCCGATTCTGATATTTTTCCAGGCCGGCCAACAGCTGTTTCAGCTGATTCTCCACCTTCCCCTTTCCCTCGTAACCGGTGGGAAGGAGATCGAGAACTTCAGTCAGAATCAGGGCATACCATCCCAGTCCCTCGCTCCAGACACATCCTGACCTGCCATCCGGCCCGGCCCAAGGAGCCAGACAGTCCTCACTGTAGGCGTGGACCAAAAGACCGTCGTGCGCATGGCAGTACCGGTAAATCAGTTCCAGCTGCAGCACCGCCTCGTCAAAACACTCCGTCTCCTCGAATACGGCACCGTACCGGCATAAAAACATCTGCCCCATAAAGACGCCGTCCACCCACATTTCTCCCGGAAACTCGGTACGGTTATGAAGAAACCCTCCTTCTCTCGTCCGCGGATAATCCCGGTAGGTTTCCCGGATCTTTCTGCATGCTTCCTCAAACCGTTTCTCCCCCGTCTGCTCATACAGCCAGACCAGCACAGCCCCAGTCATCATGTCGTCCATGCTGCATCCCGTAAAGCCCCGGACACTTCCGTCCTCCGCCACATGATCCATACAGTATGCAAGCACATATTGGAAGTACAACTCATCCCCTGTTTTCTCCCATAAATGAATAAACCCCATCAACAGATAGCCCTGCGGATAGCTCCATGAACGGTATGGATACTCATCCGCCTTTGGATACCGTTTCTGTATGGCCGCCGCCAGTTCCCGCGCCCTTCCGGGCAGGTCCGTTCTAATTATTTTCATTTTGCTTCTCCTTGCTATGAACATTTTGATAAATCCCAACTATCCCTTAACCGCCCCTGCAGTCACTCCCTGCACGATGAATTTCTGTATAAACAGGAATAAGAAAAACATGGGAATAATCGAGAGGAGGCACGCCGCAGACGCCAGATTCAGATACGAGATCTGCTGCCCGATAAAAGACTGCTGCGCCACGGGCAGTGTCCTCACCGCTTCCTTGGAGACCACAACCAGGGCAATCTGATAGTCATTCCAGATTCCCAGTGCCGATAATACGACAACCGTCATGGTAACCGGTTTTAATAATGGAAAAACAATTCTCCAAAAGATCCCCATCCTGCTGCATCCGTCGATCGCCGCCGCTTCCTCCAGCTCCACTGGAACGGTTTTGATAAAGCCGCAGTAGAGGAAGATATCAAATCCCATCTGAAATCCCACAGACACGAGCACATAGGCTGGACGGCTGTTTAAGAGATGAAGGTTCATCAGATTCTTATAGAGAGGAAACATGATTGTCTGAAAGGGCAGCATGACGGAAGCCAGGAAAATGTACTGCCAGATTCCGTAAAACCGGTTATTTCCCCGCCGCACCACGATATAAGCCGCCATAGAACAGATGAGAACCAGAACAATGACTCCGCACACGGTAGATACCGTGGAATTGGTAAAGGCCCTCAGAAAATCAGATTTCTGCACCGCCTCCACAAAATTCTGAAGATAGAGCGTATCCGGAAATGCGAGGGGGTTCTTAAGCATGGTCGCCTCCCTCGGCTTAAACGCATAGATAATCAAGACGTAAAACGGCGCCAGAAACAGAATCGTCACACACCACATGACCAGGCTCAGCAGGATAAAACGCCGGCCGGAGGCCGTATGTAATTTCTTTCCCATCACAGCTGCACCTCCCTCTTCCGCAGAAGCTTCGTAACCACTCCCGTGATTACCACCACGAAGATCAGCATCACCAGGCCGGCCATCTGCCCGTATCCGGCCCTGTTATTCGTGAAAAAATGATTGTATACGAACAGAGAAAACGTCTCGGACGCCTTTCCCGGTCCCCCATTGGTTGCCGCCTTCGGATAATCGAAGACTTTTAACCCATATCCCAGCCACAGTGTGACACAGGTGGTAAAGGCCGGGGCCAGCATGGGAAATGTCACGTTCCAGAAGGACTGCCACGCGTTTGCCCCATCGATTCGGGCCGCCTCCTTTAGGTCTCCGGGCACCGACTGAATACCGGCGTTGTAGATCACCATGGCCAGTCCCGTATCCCTCCACAGACACATCAGGGCAATTCCCGGAATCACCGTGGTCAGCTTGGTAAGCGGACTTACAATACCGAAATTCACCGGAAATACGTCTCCATAGATTCTCTGCCAGATAAATGCCGTGATTACCAGGCTGGCGATAATCGGAAGGAACATGGCGCTTTTCAGGAACCGGTTGCCCGCAACGCTGGAGTTTAATCCCACAGTTATGGCCAGTGCCAGGATGTTGACGCCGATGCAGGTAATCACCGTGTACTCCATGGTATTGGAGACTGCATTGATCGTCTGTGTATCGTGAAACAGGGCGGTTAAGTTCTTAAGCCCCACAAAATCATACTCCTTCGACAGACCGTTCCAGTTTGTGAACGCAATCCCGAACGCCTGAAAAAATGGGACCGCGATAACGAAAAGGAACACAAGGGCGGCCGGGAGTAAAAACATGAAATCAACACTGTTTTTCTTAACAGACTTCCATCTGCCTTTCATAGCATACGCCTCCTTTAGGAAAAAGGGAGCCGCCGCGTTTCCGACCGCTCCCTTTTCGTCAATTCCCGTCAGCCCCCTGTAGCCCGGATATTGTCAAATGATTTCTGCCACTTCTCGATCACAGTCTCCGGAGAATCCCCCGCAATTCTTCCCTCGATGTATATCTTGTCAAAATCCTGGTAATACTGGCCCGCCAGGCCCGGATTCATCTCAAAATAGTATCCCTTTTCGTCCAGGACCTTCGTAAAGATCATAAGAAGCGGATCCGGATTATCCGCGCTGACGCCCGAAAGAGCACTGATACAGCCCGATGCGTTGGCCCATACTTTTCCCGCCTCCGGTGTCAGAACAAACTCTGCGAACAGCATGGCCTCTTCCATGTGCTTGCTCCCCGATGAAATCATGAAGGAGTCATCGGCGTTGGCCGGCATATAGTTCTTTGCCGGATCGTCAGACCATGGATAATACGTAAATCCAAACTCATCCGTATTGCCTGCTGCCTTCTGAGCAATACGGATATCGGAAATCGCCCATGTTCCCTGCATCATCATGGCTGCGTCGCCGCGTCCGAACTGCGCATACTGGTCGGAAGCCTGCTGGCTTGCCGCCTTCTCATCTACCAGCGCGTAATCGCGAACCAACTGCTGGCCGTGTGTAATAATGTCCACAAACTCCGGATAATCGGAAAACTTCTTTTCACCGCTCATCAGTTTCTCAAAAATCATCGGATCGGCAACCATCGGTCCCGTAAAAGTCTGGCCCTCGATGATGATATTCTCTGTCCATGATTCCGCATAACCGGAAGCCAGCGGAACCATTCCCGCATCCTTTATCTTCTGGCAGGCCTCTAAAACTCCCGACATCGTATCTAAATCCTCTGGCTTCACTCCCGCCTTCTCCAGCATGTTTTTGTTGTAATAGAAGCCGTATCCGCCTCTGTCCAGAGGAATTCCATAGATTTTTCCGTCCAGTGATATGGAATCGATACAATTCTTATCGATATTATCCGGGAAAATGGAGGGATCCAGCGGTTCCACCAGCTCGGCTTCGATGACCTCCGGCGTCTCAAACGGCCGGTAATTGATGAAATCAGGCGCATTGTCCGCCGCTACCCGCTGTTTGTACTGATTGATAAAATCATCTCTGGAAAGGAACTCCACCTCGATCTTAATGTTCGGATACTTCTTCGTAAATGCTTCCGACAGCGCTACCAGTCCGTCTTTCTTTCCCTGTTCCCCCATGTGGTGAAGAAATGTCAGTGTGACTTCCTCTTTGCTCTCCTCCTTTTTCTCTTCCTTTCCCTCCTCCTTCTTTGCCTCTGCTTTTGCTTCTGTCTCTGCCTGAGCAGCGCTCTCCGTCTCTCCGGTCTTCCCGGATCCCGAGCTGCATCCTGTCACGGCCGCGATAGCCATACATGACGCCAGTGCCAGACTAACCCATCTTTTTTCTCTCTTTCTCATATCTCTTCTCCTTTTCTTTGTTCTTGGGTTTCCCACTGACACTATTGTATATCATTCAACATGCACAAACAATTTAACATAAATGATATTTTATTAGTTATTATGACGTCTTTTATCTGCCGTGCCAAATTACCAGGCAGACGCCTGATAGGGATAAATGTATTACGTTCCGTTCTGAATATACTCCGTCGGTGATTTTCCTGTTTCTTTTTTAAAAAACTGATAGAAATACGCATAATTGTCGATTCCCACCATGTTGGATACCTCGTAGACCTTATATCTGCCCTCACGGAGCAGCTGGACCGCTGTCTCCAAGCGAATCTGATTGAGAACGTCGATAAAACTCTTCCCCGTATCCTTTTTGATCAGCCGGCTTAAATGAGCCGCCGACAGTCCCACATAGTCGGCCAGTTCCGTCAGACTGATCTTCCTGCTTAAGTTTTCCCGCATATACGCCAGCGCCCGGCGCACCACTATGGCATAGTGCTCCTCCTTCTTCTCTTCCAGATACTGCATATGCTCCTCGCGGATCATTTCAGTCAGAATTTGATTTTCGGTCAGGCCGAAGGTTCCATTGAGGCTTACATTTCCGGTCAATTTTTCATCTCTTCCCAGACTTCCTACTCTGCTCAGACCTCCGCCTCCGTACCTCCTCTCCATGCTCCCTCCGGCAATCCGCCTCACCGTCTCCACCAGTTCCTTATTTTCAATCGGCTTCAGCAGAATATCCGCGGCCCCCAGCCGCAGCGCCTGCTGCGCATACTGAAACTCGTCAAAACCGGTAATGACAATCGACGAAAACTTATCATACTCCTCTTTCAAGGCCTTAACCATCTCCAGGCCATCCATTCCAGGCATTTTAATATCGGTGATGACGATGTCCGGATGATGCTCCTTCGCATATCGAAGTCCCTCGATTCCATTCGTCAGCCTTCCCTCGATTTCGCAGCCCATGGCCGCCCAGTCGATGGTCTCGCAGACAGCCCTCCGGACGAGAGCATTGTCATCGACTACCATAATTTTAATCATGTAAATCCCCCGTTTCTGTCGATGGCAGGAAGGGCTACCTTCACGACGGTCCCCTTCCCTACCTGGCTCGACACTGTAATCCCGTACTCCTGCCCGTACAGAATTTTTATCCGTTTCTCCACGCTGACCAGGCCGAAATGGCTGGAACTGTCTTCCTCCGCGCTGACAGAAAAATCGCAGTACCGTTTCAGAGTCTCCTCGTCCATTCCCACTCCGTTATCTGCAATCTGTATTACTACGGCCGCTTCTCCCTTCGGCCCGGCTATCAGATCCGATGAGACAAAGATCACTGCCCCCTCGCTTAAATTCTCCACTCCATGAATAACCGCATTTTCCACCAGCGGCTGTAAAAGCAGAGAAGGCACCTGGCACTCCTCCGCCTGCGGTTCCACATCAAAAAATACCTCCAGCCGGTCCTCCATCATGAATTTCTGAACCTCCAGATAGTCACTGACATAGCTGAGCTCCTCCCTCAGCGTCACAGTGCTCTTTCTCCGGTTAATGGCCACACGCATCAGCCGTCCCAGAGACGTACAGATGGAGGCGATTGTGTCCTGTCCGTTTAATTTGGCAACGGCATTTAAGGACTCCATGGCATTGAAAATAAAATGCGGATTCACTCTCGCCTGAAGTGCCCCGTACTCCGCCTGAAGCGCCTTATACTCCGCCTGCTCCGTCTCCAGCTTCTGTCTGGCCAGATGCTCCACCATGTCCTGCAAGCTGACTGCCATATCGTTGAATGCAATGGTAATCTGGCCGATCTCATCTTTGGAATAGGGGACGGAGAGCGTGGTCCACTCCCCCTGCTTGAGGCGCTGGATGTGGTCATACAGCTGGCGGATTCCCCTCGTAATACTGCCAGAGATCACCGCGGCGCAGATTACCGCCGCCAGTATGGTCGCAGAACAGACGATCAGAATCGCCACCAGCATCTGATTCATGGGGCCGAAAAGCTCCTGCTCGTTAATAAGATAGATCACGTTCCACTTCTTGTCCTCGGTTTCCTTATTTCGGACCAGATAGCTCCTGCTTCCGCTCCTGATTAAATGGCGGGAATCACCGGATTCCCTGCTCTTCTCCAGTATAGATGCAGGATTTAATTGTTCGCCATTCTTTCCAAAGATCACATCCCCCTCCGGGTTTAAGATGGTAACCTTTCCATTTTTGCTCTGTTCCAGTGCCAGAAACTGACGTTCAAATATATCCCTGCTGATCCCCACCGCGATCACACCGTCATACTCCAGCCTGACCGGACTGTAAATGGACCGGATCATGTAGACCTTTTCCGGCTCTGAGGCAAAACACCTCCAGATGGCACCCTTCGGTATTTCTTTTCTGTTGACCCGGATATAGTCTGATATCTCCTGGTTCACATCCTTAAAACTCTGCGTTTTATAATCATAATAGGTAATCACCGAGCTGTTGTCCAATGCGTAGAAATCCAGGATCGGCGACCTCGATGTGTTTCTCTGATTCACAAAGGAAGCCACGGCGCGGCGGTTATAATAGATATTACTGTCTTTTTTATTTAAATAGTTGCCGAATAAATCCCAGTTCTGCACCATATTTAACATCGTATCCTCATATTCCCGTGTTCTCGTTCCGATGTTGACGGCGATCTGGTCGACCAACGTCTCCACGTACACCCCCGTGCTGTCCAGCTGACGTCTTATGTAAACCGAGCTGATAATCCCTCCCGCCGCCAGAATACCGGCTGTAATCAAGGATACACTGGTCAGAAGTATCTTTTTTCCAATTTTCATACTGCAATCCCCCGATTTTTAACAGAATGTTCTGATTTTATTCTAAGCTTTTCCTGAAGAGATAGCAATTCTGTTTTTGGTGGAAATTATTAGGTTTTCTGACTTTTCTGGAAACCGGGAAGGAAACAGGGAAAACAGCATCCGGAAAGGGACGGGGAATTGCGTTTTTTTTGTATATAGTATATGATATAGGAGATTATAAAATAAAAGCTGCAGCAGATACAAGAAGAATGGAGAAACGCATGATAGGATTGATTATCACAGGACATGGGCAGTTTGCCTCCGGATTGGTCAGCGCGCTGGAATTGCTGATTGGACATCAGGAGCTGCTGACTGCCGTGGATTTTGAATCCGGGCAGAGCTGGGACACATTGATGGAACATTTAAAAGATGCAGTTGGAACCATGCAGACTTGTGACGAGCTTCTCATACTGTGCGATATGATCGGCGGATCTCCTTATAAATGTGCCGCCGCGCTGGCAGATGCAGACTCGCGGCTGACGGTTCTATATGGAATTAATCTGGGTATGGCGCTGGAACTTGCCATTCGATGCAGGATGGGACTGGACAATGACGCACCCGCGCTTGCCGGAGAGATGGTCGCTACCGGAAAGGCACAGATCGGAACGTACCGGTCGTAACCGGAAAAGTGCAACAGGAAAAAGCAGGAGGAATGGAATTGAAACCGTACCGACCTCCTGCGGTCTGAAAAATTATTTTGATTACGTAGTAAGCGGAGAAGAAACCTGGAAAGCAAACCGAATCCGGAAATCTATCTGCATACAGCAGGCACCCTGCAGTGTACACCGTCACAATGCCTCGTCGTGGAAGATTCCACTTACGGTATCATGGCCGGCCACGGAGCCAGTATGACCGTGGCTGCGCTCATCGACGACCGTTTTCATTTTGACCGTACACTGGCTGATTACAGCATGTATGAGCTCTCCGAAGTTCTCGCTATTCTGGATCAACTGGCCGCTGTGAATCAGCAATAGCTTCGAAAGAACTCGCATTCCTCATCGTTGCACCGTGAAGCCTCCTGCAGGCGGATGTTGCAGTGGAACACGTGTCCCAGAGGCCGGTCCGCGCAGCCATAATACCGGTATACAAACGGAATCTCAAACTCCATCAGCTTCTCCGCCAGAAGCGGCGCCTGTTCTCTCAGAAAATCTCCGGTAGCCGTCATGAGAAATACCGGCGGATACTGGCTGGTCACGTAATTCACGAGGCTGATTTTCTTGTATTCGTCTTTCGTCCCTCTCTCCGGCAGAAGATCTGCCATAAGCAGATTGCTCTGGTCCTTCTCGTCTTCGGAGACCGGCGCCCGGTAGACGCCGCAGTTCAGTGCAACAGCCGTCGGCGCAAATCCCACAGGCGGCTGAAATGGATACTTTGCCGCATATTCCGGGTTTGTACAGACAGCGGCATAAAGCCCCAGATTATGGGCCCCGGCAGAATCCCCCACACCGAAGATCCGCGTCCGGTCAAAGCCATATTCCTCCGCATGATCCAGCACCCAGGCAAACACCCGGTTTGTATCCTCCAGCGATGCCGGAAACTTATATTCCGGTGCGAGACGGTAGGTGAAATTTACGACTGCGAATCCGCGGCACGCCAGATCCATACAGTAGTACTGGTACCTCTCCTTGTCACCGTACACCCAGCCGCCGCCATGAACGCTCACAATAACCGGGAGTACCCCCGCCTTGTCTTTTGGACGGTATACATCGAGAATCTGCCGCTCTGCATCCTCCCCATAGACGATATCGTCAAAACGCCGGATTCCCTCCGGTGTGGTGAGACCGGCGTCCCGCCGGTCATCCCCCTCCCGAAACAGTTTACGAATTGTATCACTCATTTCTGACATAGTTATCTGTACCTCTCTATTTTGTATTTCGTTTTGCTTCCAGGTCATTCTGAATCTCCACAATATACTTATCGATATTCATCATGAAACACAGAACCAGGCAGATCACCGCGATGATCGCACCGCTGTATCCAAACCCGAACCGAATCATGGTAACAGCAGAAGCCGGCTGCACCGCAGCAGTCCCATCATATCCACCCATGGTAATGATCCAGGTGCAGAGGGCGGAGCCGAGGCCGATTCCAACCTTCATACCGAAGGATGTACAGCAGTTGACCAACCCTTCCGAGCGGACTCCGGTCTTCCATTCACCGTAATCCACGACATCCGCGGTCATCGCAAAGATACCGGACATGATCGGTCCCATTCCCGTCCCTTTTACGATCAGCCCCAGAAGAACCAGCGGGAAGCTGGAACCGGCCGCACCGATGATCAGCCCGCCCAGAGCCATCAGGAATGCGCCGCCAATCATCAGTTTCCATTTTCCGTATCTCTGAATGGCCTTCGGCAGCATAAGATTCACGATGATGGCCGGAATCGTGGTAGCCATGGATATGTAGGTTAAGTAACCCAGATTATTTAAAACGATGTTGCAAAAATAGAATGTTGTGGAACCGGTACTGACGATTCCAATATACAGAAACATGAACAGCAGACTCTGAATATAAAAATACCTGTTTTTGAAAAGTGCCGGCAGTGCTGTACTCAGCGGAACATTCTCCACCTGAACCACACCGGTTTCCGTGTCTTCTCCGATATGCTCCCTGGTACCCAGAAAGCAGATGAGACACATAAAAAATGTTACGATGCCGTAAATAATCGACAGCCAGAACCATCCCGCCGTAGACAAGAGGGTTGCTGTCACCGCATTGATAATCAGCGTTGTAAGCTGAGTCATGACAAAACGCGTAGTCGCCGCAGAGGCACGGTCCTGAACATTCAGCGTCATGCGCGACAGCAATGCATTAAACGGCAGGTTGTTGGCTGTATACACGATACAGTTCTGGAAAATATAGGTCAGATACGCATAGACCAGCTTTCCATTCCCGCTTAAGCCACCGGGAACATTAAATTCCAGGATCAGTGCGATCGCCATAAGCGGCGCCGTCCACAGCACCCACGGTCTGGCCTTGCCCCAGCGTGTCTTCGTCTTATCGACAATCGCCCCCATGATAATATCGGTAACCCCATCGAACACGCGCGCCAGCAGCATCATAGTGCCGACCGCGGCAGCAGCGATCCCCACAGTGTCCGTATAATACGCAGTCAAAAATGTGGAACACAGGGCTACTGTCACATTGGCTCCGCAGTCTCCCATACCATAAGAAATTTTTTCCGACCATGATAAACCGGTTTTCTTTTTTCCCATTGCTTCCCCTCTCCTGTAACTTGATTTTTATAATCCTCATTATAATGGAGACAGACAGGAAATTCCTTGCGTATTTTATCTAAAAACATCCATATATTGACCTGTACATGAAAATTCAGCCGCTATTCTTCTTTATTCTTCTTTATTTCTTTCCATTTTTCTATATTGGAATGGGGTTGCGCCATACTCCTCCTTAAACGCCAGAATCAGTCTCCGATCGTCAGAGAAACCATTATTGAGAGCAATTTCTAGAATTCCAGAATTAGAAGCCATCAACTGCATCCGCGCCTTTTGAAGGCGGTATTTCGTCAGGTACTCGATAAAGGTCATCCCCGTGTGCTTCTTGAAGAAACGGGCGAAATACTCTTTGGAAAAGTAAAACTTATCCGCGATCTCTGCCTGAGAAAGCTTCTCCATGTAATGGTTTTCAATGAACTGAAGGACGCCTTTCAACCGCTCGATGTTCTTTTGATTGTTCAGCGGCAGGATCACATTTTTCTCCGCCACTCCCTCCTGCGTGATATGGTAGAGAAGCTGGAGTACCAGTCCCTTTATATAAATCCGCTCATAGCATGACGTCTCCGACTCATCGTCGTAATGGGACAGTGTCACCATCAAATCCCCTATTTCCGGAGTCGTCATCTCCTTCTCATTGAGAAAATACATGTTTTTAAAGTCCGGAAATACCCCCTCCAGAAATTCCCGCGAAATAAGCAGCGCAATCACCACTTTTCTTCCGCTTCCATATACCGTGCGGTCCGGTATGATATTATGACTGCTTTCTGAGTTCACGACGATCAGCCTACCCGGCTGTGACTTGATGCAGGTCCCGTCAATATAATGCAGACTGTTCCCCTGCAGCGTATAAACAATCTCCAGTTCCTCGTGCCAGTGATTAAACAGAAGTTCATCACTGCTCGACGGATAATAGGGAATATTATAGATATGAAACGGATTATCCCCGTCATATTCAAACATCTGGCGCTTTGCAACAGGTTCACTCACATTCCCACCCCTTTCCAGCCCCGTCCGGCTGCTTTTCTTTCGTCTTAATGCACGGTCTTATCTTTCTTCGCTTTCGTCTCGGTGTGCTGTCTTATCTGCTACTGCCTCTGTCCTGATTATAGCGGATATTACGGCTTCTGTAAATTTAAACGTCAGCTCATTCATCCTCGTATTTGACAGGCAATCCAAAAAGAGATACACTTACTGTAATTCACCGTGCAAGGCGGTACCACTGACAGGAGGATCATAGCTTCATGAGATTAAACCAACGTCTTCTTACCATTTCCGCAGGATTATGTCTGTCCCTGGCACTCGCCGGTACAGTTTCGGCTGTCCGGCCGCAGGAGGCATATGCCGCGGTAAGCACGGCCAGCAGGAATCAAAGCACTGGCTGGCTGCACAAGGGAAATCAATGGCAGTATGCGCTCTCTGACGGCACCCTGATACGCGGCGGCTGGATCAGAGATGGAAACGGCTGGTACTACTTTGATGCCGATGGAATAATGGTGAGCGACACCACGCGCGACATAGAAGGCCATACCTACACCTTCGAACGCTCGGGAGCCTGGAAAGAGACGCCCCCAACGGACCCTCTTTTCGTCCATCTTCCATCCGGCCGGTTCGAGAATTCAGTCTATGAGCATCCCTGGGCCGGAATCCGTATTACACTGCCGGAATATACCTTTGTACAGACAGCCGAAGAACTGAATGTACTTTCCGCTCATGACTATATCCCAAGCTATTACGATTTCCTGGCTGTCACTCCGGATCAGTCGCTGTTTGGAGTCGTCATTCAGTATAACAGTGATCCGATGGAGCAGATTCTGAGGGACGATCTCAATGTATTTTCTGCATTCTGGGGGAAATACGATCTGACTCCGACTGCCCCCCGGCCCGTGACTGTGGCCGGCCAGACTTATCAGAAAATGGTCTGTAAAATACCGGAGAACCTCGAGATGAACGTCTACCTGCGAAATGAGGACAACAAAGTGGTCTATCTCTTCTCCATCGCCGCAGACGAAGAGACTGCCGACCGGTTAATTGAGACAGTTGTTCCCTGCGAGTAATCCACCGGGACACTGAGCTGCTGTAGAATTCAGGTGAGCTTATGATAAAGACAGAATTTGGAATCATGGATACAATCGATCCAGAAAAAAATTATGTGAAATATGAACCTCAGAAGTATGGCTGTGTTGCCATCGATGACGACAAGTATATCAATGACTGGTGGCCGCAGCTGATGTTGATCCAGACCTACACGCAGTCTCTCAGCCGCCCCTCCTTTGCCCTCGACAGATACGGTGTTACCTTAATCCCGCCGGAGTCTCTCCCCGCACTGCAGGATATCGTGATCAGCGACAAAAGAATCAATCACGATCACAACCTGATTGCGCTTGCAGACAGGATCAGCCAGGCGATCGATGAACAGAAGTATATGATACACTTTGGAGTGTAACGCAAAAACGGATTTCCATCTCTGGAAATCCGTTTTCTTATATAATAAGAGCGCGAGACGGGGATCGAACCCGTAACAGAACGAAAAAATAACCAAAATACAGGAGGTCTGAGAGGTGCTCTTCCGTACTCTACCCCATACTCTACCCGCGTTTTTAATCACCAAATATAAATTTTGAAATGAAAGCCGTCAAGGATTTTGGAAAAACGAAGCATGTCCTTGACGGCTTGGACTCAAAAAGAATGATACCCACCATTGAAAATGCCAGGAAAGACACTCACCCTTTCCTGGCTTGATTATCGGTTTATAGATTGTGAATAAAGGTGTGCACATTCTAAACCTTTTCACATGTACCCCTCTTTTCATTTTGTAATTTATGCACAGGAGGAATGTTACCCTCCTGTGCTTGTTGATTGTTAATCTGTTAATACATTACCGTATATGACATCTTCCTCAGGAATCATAATAAGCTCTTCATACACAAAGTTACCATCCATGTCATAATCATGAACATCTGCATTCGTATGGTCTGTTGACGGAATATGATCAACTAACAGATACTCGTCACCATGATACTTGTACATAAGTGCAGACGACCAATAACGCTGACCACCTAACTCTATTACAACATCCTGAGCTGTCTGACAGGTATTATCAAACGTACGATTAATGTAAGCAGTCATTGTGTGACCTACGACATTAATTCCAGCTCCCTCTAACATACACGTGTATAACTTATCAAAATGTCTGGTTTTATCCTTACCGATTACTTTAAAAATAGCATCAAACTGTAAGTCCCATTCATAGCTATTTTTAATGTAGTCCGCAACAGCTTTTATGCGTTCTTTCTCGTCTGCGATATCACGAAACTGCTCACCGAGATTTAATGCATACACAGTCTCTGCAGAATCTATTTTCGCGCCATTCATATACCAGCCATCAGCTTCCTTAGAATACACGAACATATCATTAGATGCAAATGCAGGTGTTGCCATAGTAACGCACATAGCTACTGTTAAAAGCATTCCTAATAATTTCTTCATAATATATTACCTCCTGTTAAATAAACATGGTCGTTATCTTCTCTATTTATGTATGTCCGGAGACCTTGTTTATTTACCGCAGTCGAAAGTTTTAGTAGCTTACTGCTTAACTCTTCTTATATTTAAATAATAGCACTTCTCTTTAGAATATGCAACCTTTTCCAGGCTAGGCTAAAGGTTGTTTCATAATTAAACAAACCTACTCAAAATATCAAAGGGGACAAGCTCATCTCTCTGCAAGTGAGTTGATTGCAATTGCTGAAATTTTATCAATATACATTGATGACTTATTTATTGCGAAATAATTGATTTTATTTGCATTGCTCTACAATATTTAGTATTTTTTTCATTACTATGCTTTGTTGACTTTTACTAAGCATTGCATACGTAATAGCTTTATTAAGACAATCTTGTTTCACACTCAGTACATGTCTATTTCCTGATGACACAGTACTTTTCACTAGCTTCATACAATAATACACGGTTTCAAAATTTATATTAGTGCTAAATTCATTTATAACTAATACACTATTGTATCTATACCCTTTTCTTTCATCATAAACAATACACTGCTTTTCTTGTTCCAACGTAATAAAACTCTTTTGCATACATATTAAGTTAATAATATCATCGTTAAATCCATGATTCATTATATTTGTAATATGCATGCGTGATGCTTCGACAGCTTCTTTTAAAATTGTATTGACTTCTTTTCTCATTCTACGTTCATATTGTAATGATAAAATTTGAGTTAAAAATTCTTTGCTTACTTTTAATTTTTCATAATAGTTATACAAGAAACTTATATATTCTTTATAATCACTCTTACTTTTATTCCATGTTTCCTTAACAATTTTTTCCTGCCACCCATCTAAAACCTCTTGTAAAATATCACTAATGTCCTCTAAATTTTTTCCCAACACTTCCAAAAAACTGTCATTCACCAAATCTAAATAATTAATGAATACATCAGTATAACTAAGTTCATCTTTAGAAAGTTTATATGGCTCATCAATCCATTCAGTATATAAATCTTGATTGATTTTTTCCTTTTCATTGCAAAATAATTTTTCTTTTTTCTCTTCATCAAGTTCATAATATAATTTCCTTTTTGTAAATAATTCTTTCCTTGTTAGACCCAGATATTTCTCACTGGCTTTTAAAAATTCATAATATTTAACGCCGCTATTTTTTCTTGCAAAACCACACGATGCAGTAAAGTATCTATGAACTGTCTTGACTGAACACTTTAGCTTATCGCTTACTTTTCTTTCATAATCAGTTGTAGACTTTTTTTGCTTCATCAATTCATAAACAATAATTGTACTAAATTGTAAAGCTGTATTTTTATCCATCATATTCACCTTCAAGAATTAAATCTGTGGACATTTCGATTTTTTGTACCAATCAGGTTTCTGTCCATTACATTTTCTCTGTTTTATATTATACTATGCTCATGTTGAGTAAATCAACCGACTTTATAAGACTACACAAACTCTTCCATCAGGAATAGACTTTGCAAAACAATCCATATCGCGCGATGTTTTACATACATGTACCTTGAAAATTTAAGATTAGAAACGTAATTGCTATGATAATAACAATACATTTTACAAAGATGAGGTGTTATAAATGGACGAAACAACAAACAAAGCAATTAATCTTTTGACCTTAGGAACCATTTTGATTGAAAGAACAAGAAAAGAAGATGAACGTTTAAAAGCCTTACTTTCCGAGATAAAAGCAAGTGGGGAATCCATAAACCAGTGTGTCATTCATGAAATTATAAACACCCGTTTAAATGAGCTTTTTATGGTTCGTGAAGCAATTGGAGAACTGATTGACAGAGTCGATTATCCTGATCTTTCGCATACGCTCAATTCGGTGCGCAAAGAAATATTCGAATTGGAAATTGAGATTTCCTGCGTTGAAGTAGATTTACAGCCATATTTATATTGCCCTGCTCTTGAGAAACCGGAAAAAATTAGCTAAACAGATATTTCATGCTGGGAGGTAAGGGTGTTCCTCCTCCCAGCAAAACCATATTTCAGTAAGACATCACCCGGGAATGTCAAACTGGTGAGGAAAAAATGAAACTTATCAAGTATTTCGGAAGTATTCCGAATAGCAAAAATCGAAAAGGAGATTTACTAATGATATTGAAAACTTTTGTTAAAATTTTAAATGCAAAAAGCAGTAAGTACATCGGAAGAGATGGTATTGAGCATCAGTCTTTTAAAATAACGTTCAGCCAGGAGGACGACAACATTGTTGGCGAGGCAAATGTAAATCAGGAGGTTTTTAACATGGTCGAGAAAGGTAAGGACTACGAACTTACAGGCGAGTACCGGCAGACCAAGAACGGAAATTTCATCTCGTGGACAGCTGCAAAACCGCTTGTAAATAACGGAAAAGCTACAATAATTTAGTGGAGGTACAGACATATGAAAGAATCCCTTAAAAAGTTTTGGAACTCTGCAAAAGAAACGGTAATGAATGGGCTGGAAACAGCCCGTTCCACCGGACTTCCACGAAAAATCATTTTGATTCTTCTGGGGGCTGCCTCTTGTATTATAGTAGTTATCCTCTTTATGAAAGCGCTGGGATATTTATTTGATTCCATATATTCCTTCGTCAACAGACACTTTTACGGTGTAGCAGCTACGGCCGCCGGCGGCTCCTGTGTTGCGCTGCAATACTACAAAAAGAAAGAGGAACGGGAACGGAAAATGGCGGAACTACAACATGGAAGTGACGCACAGAAAGAAAGATTCTGTAAAGGCTGCTACCAAACCATTGGGAACTGGCTGTACAGTGGAATTTTTTCTGCTCCTAATTTTAGCGCCCTTACCTCCTGCCAAAGACCGCTCCGTCCGGCTGACATGGGCAATCCAACGCTTGATGCATACACATACCGCGGCATGATGTACCACAGATACATGATTCCTAAAATAGATACGGAAAATCTCGACACCGCATTAATACGCTCTGCTGTCCAGGGTTTGATAGACCAGCATATTAGGACAAATGGACTTCCCCCGCTGATAGAACGTTCAGAAAACAATATGCTTTACGTGGACAAGGCAGAGGATATGAAAACGTATGTCACCCTGACACTGGTATTATCGTTTGATGATAGTTATATCCAACGCGTCGCCTACGAAAACGCGATGACAGAAGTACTCAACCAGACATACGGAAGCCGTACACTACAGGACGATGACTATCATGGCTGACGGAATTATTAAGCCTTTTGTAGACGAAAACTACTGGCAATACGGTGTTACAAAGTGGATTGAATGGGATATGACTTCAAGTGCACGCGCAATAATTTCCGGACCTTCAGGATCTGGAAAAACAGTATTAGCTACTGGTATTACTTCTAAAATTTCCCGTCATTTATCCGGGTGTGAAATTTTTCTACTGGATTATAAAAACGTGGATTTTGCATATTTAGAAGGGGCTAAGCATTACTTTAAATACGATGACTGCCTCGAAGGCTTTACGCAATTTTATGACATATTCGAGGAACGGCTTAAACAAAATACAACTTATAACTGGCTTGTCCTCTACATTGACGAATATCCTTCCTGGCTGCTTTCCTTTCCTGCAAAGGAGCAAAAAGAGATCATGTCCAAAATGGCCCGGCTTCTAAACCTCAGCCGTGCGAAACAAATTCATATCATCGTATCGGCACAGAAACCACTTGCAGAGTTTTTTTCTGTCGGCAGCCGGGAATCATTTTCTTTTAAGGTATTATTACAAGCGCCTTCAAAGGAAACGATAAATATGCTTATGCCCAGCTACAAAGATGAAATTGAGACGTGTCCTACCGGGGTTGGTTATTATACGGTTAATGATGCTAACCTGACTAAAATACGTGTCCCATTTCCACAAAATGTCAAAGCAATGCATGACGATCTGTGGAGTGCAGTCAACCGATAGCAAAGTTTTTCAGGGCGTCCGCCATGCGGAGCGTGGCGGGCAAGCCCTGAAAGCCTAAAGGCTTAGTATTAACCTTTAGGCCACATATGTGTCATGTGTCACGTGTCATTTTCTGTTATAATTTTAACAATACATTTCATTGAAAGAAGGTGTAAAAAGCATTGTCTACCCGTACAAGACGAATGCAGATCACTTGTAACAATCCTTTAGAAAAAGGATTTACTGCTGATAAAATCAAAGAAACCATGAAAAAATGGAAAACTGAATATTACTGTTTCTGTTATGAAACAGGAGAACAAGGCACCCATCATTTTCACCTGTATGTGAAGTTTAAAAATCCTCAGTCAGTGTCTACAATATCCAAACAATTTGACAATTCACACATCGAGGTGATAAGAAATTCAACATCTAAAGAGAATCGAGACTATACGAGGAAGGAAGGCGCCTATCTCGAAAGTGAAAAGAAATCAACAAACCACATAGAAACATTTTATGAGTCCTGCGAATGTCCAGATGATGGAAAAGACTATCAGGGACACCGCTCTGACATTGATGCCATGATTGCGCTTGTACAAGATGGAGCCTCAAATCTGGAAGTGGTTCAAGCGGTTCCCTCTCTGGCACTTCATCTGCCCGCAGTAGAACAATATCGTCAAGCATTTTGGGAAGATAAAGGCAAAGAATACCGTAACATGACAGTCTGGTATATCTATGGCAAAACGCGCACAGGGAAGACCTCCTATGTATACCAGTCACATGATGCAAGTGAAATCTATTCTGTCGTTGACTATAAAGGCTCTGGCATATGGGACAAATACGACACGTCCAGAACCCGGATTCTGCTATTAGATGAATACAGAAGTGCTCTGCCATTCTCCCTGATTCTCGCATTATGTGACGGCCAGCCATTAACTTTAAACTGCCGCTATGCGAACCGCGTCTGTCTCCATGATACTGTATACATTGTTTCAAATCTTTCACTGCTTGAACAGTATCCGAATATTCAGCGGGAAGAACCGGAATCATGGAAAGCATTTCTCGCCCGTATCAATCAGATAAGGCACTATTATGATTTAGGAAAGTATAAAGATTATACCGTAGACGAATACTTGCATATGGAGCAGCACCCACGCTCGTTACATGAATTTGAGTCATGCAGTACCGAAAATACTCCTTTCGGTAACGATCCGGCACGACAGTTAGAACTTCCCTTAATCTGAAAAAGAAAGCACAGGAATACAAAATGGAAATAATCACACTTTATCTCAGCCCCTCCGAACTGGCAAATGTCCGCGGAGTACCGCTGTCAGATATTTTTAAGGAACTTCGTCAGCACACGTTACCATATCTGCTGACAAACGATGGTATTAAAATACCTGTTACTTATATTTTTGATTCATCAATCTGATACAACTTGCTTCATACACCACTACAAACATATAACACCAATAAAATTTTTAATAAAATACGCAAACAAACAATAATAACACATTTCAGCAAGCTGTATCATCTCGAAAGGATGGTACATTTTTTGTGTATTTTAAACAATAAAAGTAAAGAAAACGCCACTGATTTATGGACAAATTTGGTAAAATATGATATAATAGATATAAATACGGAAGAGCTTCTCGAATTAATCAATATGACAAAACAAGAGAAAAAAGAGAATGCAATCCTTAAAGAGCACATTGAAAACTTTTACCATATCTGGACAAATGAAAAAGGTGTACATTTATCTTATCTACCGGATTCAACCAAACCAAAGGGACGGAAACCCGTTACTGCGTCCACACGGGAAAAGCTGGAACGGAAAATCATTGACTTTTATTTAGACAGGGAAAGCCAAGAGCAGGAAGCGCAAAAGAAAAACCAGTTGTCTACTCTGGCTGCTATTTATCCTTTGTGGCTGAAAATTAAAGGTCTGGAAACTAATGCAACCAGTTATATCCGCAGGATCGACAACGACTGGAATGCTTACTACAAAGATGATCCTATTATTAATCAGGATATAAGGACTTTTACAAAAGCGTCGCTGAAAGAATGGGCTTTAAATAAAATAAGAGAAAAGTCTCTTACCAAAAACCAGTACTATAATATGTCCATGATTATGCGGCAAAGCCTTACCTATGCTGTAGATCATGAGTTGCTGTCTTCCAATCCTTTTAATGAGTTTAAGATCGAAGGGAAACTGTTTAGGAAGGTTAAAAAGCCGGACGATAGTACTCAGGTATTTCTTACGTCGGAACGGCCTTTAATTGAATCCGAAGCATGGCGGGAATTTGACGAAAAAGGGTGTACAACGGCTCTTGCTATCCCCCTTGCATTTCAGACAGGTGTACGTTTAGGCGAACTGATTGCCATAAAAGAGACTGATATCTCCTCTAACGGTAAGTATCTTCATATTCATCGAATGGTACAGAAGCAGGAACGGCAACGGCCTGACGGCACATGGTACCCGGCCGTATGGGTCACCGTAGAACACACAAAGAGTTCCGCTGGTGACCGCGATGTATACCTTACAGAAGAAGCACGCCGCATTATTAAAATCATTCTTGACACAAACAAAGAGAGTGGTTTTTGCGATCATGATTTTCTGTTTATACACGGCGGGAAAAGAATTACTCCCCGTGCAGTTGATACGCGTATCCGTAAGTATTGCGATCATATCAATATCAACAGGAAAAGCACTCATAAGATCAGGAAATCTTATATCTCCGCTCTCCTCGATGCCGGAATAAATATTAATGAAATACGCCGCCAGGTCGGCCATGAGGACGAAAGAACTACGTTACACAATTACGCATTTAACCGTGCAACAACTGCCGAAAATGAATCCGATATGGAAAAAGCCCTTGCAAGTTAAGGTCTACCCTACTCTACCCCATAAAATATCACTAGGATAGACTAAAAAAAGCCGGAATCCCGCATAAACACAGGCTTCCGGCCACTTAATAAAAAGAGCGCGAGACGGGACTCGAACCCAATGCCGGAAACGGCTGCCTACATTTTTATGTAGACACTTCCAAAATTCTACCCCACTCTATCCCAGCAAGGACAAGTAAAAGAAATCAAAAAAAGCCGGAATCCCTTGTAAAATCAAGGTTCCGGCACCAAATAAAAAGAGCGCGAGACGGGGATCGAACCCGCGACCCCAACCTTGGCAAGGTTGTACTCCACCACTGAGCCACTCGCGCTTATTCTATAAAAACGAAGCGACTCTCATCTCTCCGTTTTCTCTTAGGGCATATACCCTCAAAACCACACATTGTACATATCTTTTCATCCGTTCTTATTTCCTCTGCCATTTCTGACAGCCAAAACACTAAGTTCGTGAACAACCTCTCTAAGTGTTTTGACATGCCTCGCACTAAACTCGAAACTACCTCGTTAAGTGCTCTGGCAACCTAAACCAACTTGGTTAAGCCCTCGACCTATTAGTGACAGTCAGCTGCACATGTTGCCATGCTTCCACCTCTGCCCTATCTACCTCGTCGT
>NZ_QJKD01000008.1 GCF_003201875.1 Hungatella effluvii | reverse complement strand
AACATTACTATATTTCGTGAAGAGAGTACAAAGTGCCACAAGCCCAGTATTTCAAAGGGGTTGTGGCACTTATACGTTCATTCATGTGTCAAAGATGGGATTATAATCAAAAATGCGTCAGGTATCAACAGGCATTCACAGACATTCCCCCTTTGAGTCAGATATTTTGTTTGCGGTGTATCCAAAATCAGTGATGGAAAATTATGGCCGAACTGGCCCTGACGGTATCGTCTGATACCGTATGAAGCCGTATGCTGTACAGATGACAGCCACGGACTTGATGAACGGTTCTGCGCACAGGAATGTGCGGCAGAGACTGCTATTATTTTACCATATTTACGGTAGAAAGCCAGAAAAAAATTACAATACATACAAAAAAAATTACACAATAGAAATCCAGAAAAATTATTTAAACATAAAATTAAAAATAGCATCGGTATACTTACCAGAAACAGAAAATACCAATTGCATGAAGACCGTCCCTATGATATAGTAAAAGGGTATCGGAGAACGTTCCGTTCTCTATTTCTGCAGTTCACTGGCAGTTCGCCGCAGTTTCAGGAAAAGCTACAAAAGAGAATAGAAAACAGGAGAGTGATGCGTTTTGAGGGAATAGGGGCAGGGATTTTTTTGCTTTCAGCGGTGTAAAAACGCGGGAATTCAGGAAAATTCCAGTTGACATTTAGGGACAAGTATACTATGATTATAAACAGGAAAAGAACGTTTGTTCGCATTGGAGGATAACATGAATAAAGATGATAAATTAAAGGCACTTGATGCCGCCATTACACAGATTGAGAAAGCATATGGCAAGGGTTCCGTGATGAAGCTGGGAGACGGCGGCGTGAAGATGAACGTGGAGACTATTCCGACCGGTTCCTTAAGCCTTGATATCGCCCTGGGACTCGGTGGAATCCCGAAGGGAAGAGTCGTGGAGATCTATGGCCCGGAGTCCAGTGGTAAGACGACCGTGGCTTTACATATGATTGCAGAAGTTCAGAAACGCGGCGGCATCGCGGGCTTTATTGACGCTGAGCATGCCCTTGATCCGGTGTATGCGAAGAAGATCGGCGTGGATATCGATAATTTATATATCTCTCAGCCGGATAACGGGGAGCAGGCGTTGGAGATCACAGAGACGATGGTGCGTTCCGGCGCGGTTGACATTATCATCGTGGACTCGGTTGCAGCCCTTGTTCCGAAGGCGGAGATTGAAGGCGACATGGGTGACTCTCATGTAGGCCTGCAGGCCCGTCTGATGTCTCAGGCCTTAAGAAAGCTGACCGGTGTCATCAGTAAGTCCAACTGTACGGTACTCTTCATCAACCAGCTGCGTGAGAAGGTAGGCGTTATGTTCGGCAGCCCTGAGACAACGACTGGCGGCCGTGCCCTGAAATTCTACGCTTCTGTGCGTATGGATATCAGAAGAATTGAATCCTTAAAGCAGGGCGGCGAAGTGGTTGGTAACCGCGTACGTGTGAAGGTTGTTAAGAATAAGATTGCTCCGCCATTTAAAGAAGCAGAGTTTGATATCATGTTTGGAAAGGGTATTTCCAAAGAAGGCGATGTGCTCGATCTGGCGGTGAAGGAAGATATTGTGGAGAAGAGCGGCGCATGGTTCGCTTACGGCGGAGCAAAGATCGGCCAGGGCCGTGAGAATTCTAAAATTTATCTCCAGGATAATCCTGCTGTCTGTGAGGAGATCGAGAATAAGGTGCGCGCCCGTTACGGACTCGGTGAAGATGGTGCGGCTCCGGTAAGTGCTCCGGCAGGCGGCGCTCCCGCGGGAGAAGCTGTTCCGGAAAAAGAGAGTAAGAGAATTAAGGCCGAACCGAAGGAATCATAAGTCTGACTAATAAGATGGCAGGAAATTATAAAGAACTGTGATCTATAAAGGCGGCGATTCATAAAATCAGTAAATAAGAAGAGTAAGGGGCAGGTATGACAGTTACGGAGATCACACCCCTTGATAAGCGCAGGAGTAAAGTCGTTCTGGATGAAGACTTTGCTCTTGCGCTTTATAACGGGGAAATAAAGCGGTATCACATTGAGACGGGAGAGGAACTGCCGGAGGAGACGTATCGTGAGATCATGGAAGAGATCCTTTTAAAGCGTGCGGTGGAGCGGGTCTGTTACCTGCTGAAGTCTTCCGATAAGACGGAACAGGAGTTGCGGAAGAAGCTGAAGGACGGATACTATCCTGGAGAAGCTATCGAGTATGCCATCGAATTCCTGAAGAAGCACCGGTATATCAACGATGAAGAGTATGGCAGACGCTACGTGGAGTATCACTCCACAAAGAAAAGCAAGCGGCAGATTCAGTACGAGCTTCAGCGAAAAGGGCTTTCCAAGGAGGCGGTCTCCGACATTTTAGAGGAGCATCCGGTGGACGAGGAGGCGCAGATCAGGGACTACATCAGGCGGAAGAGACTGGAGCCGGAAGCCATGACACTGGAAGAGCGGAGAAAAGCTATGGCAGCGCTGGGAAGAAAAGGATTTTCCTTTGAGACGGTGGACCGCGTTTTTGGCAGTAAGTACAGTGATGATGGGTCATTTTGAAAATGTGTATAAGTATACTGGAAACAGCGGTTAAATACTTGACATAATGTATAAAACAGTTTAAAATTGTAGTGTTGTATTGATGTACAATGAAAATTAAATAAGGAGGTGCTCCTGTGTCAGTATCAGTATTCACGGCTGCATTGATTGCAATCGTCGCATCAGTTGTAGTTGCTTTTATTACCTGGACTGCTGCCATCGCGTATCGTACAAAATCGTATGAGAGCAAGATTGGTTCTGCAGAAGAAAAATCCCGGGAAATAATAGATGAAGCATTAAAAACCGCTGAGACAAAGAAGCGCGAAGCTCTCCTTGAAGCAAAAGAAGAGTCTTTGAAGACTAAGAATGAACTGGAAAAAGAGACCAGAGAAAGAAGAGCTGAGCTTCAACGTTATGAAAGACGAGTACTAAGCAAGGAAGAAAACCTGGACAAGAAGTCCGACGCAATGGAAAAAAGAGAAGTAGGTCTTACTGCTCGAGAGGAAGCCCTGAATAAGAGAAACGCCGAAGTAGAGTCTCTCTATGAAAAAGGGATACAGGAACTGGAAAAGATTTCCGGATTAACCTCCGAACAAGCAAAAGAATATCTTTTAAAATCTGTTGAAGATGATGTAAAACATGACACTGCGAAATTAATCAAGGAACTCGACAACAAAGCAAAAGAGGAAGCCGATAAAAAGGCGAGGGAATATGTGGTGACAGCCATCCAGAGATGTGCTGCGGACCACGTTGCAGAGACGACAGTTTCCGTTGTGCAGCTTCCGAACGATGAGATGAAAGGCCGAATCATCGGACGTGAAGGACGCAACATTCGTACGTTAGAAACCCTGACGGGCGTGGAACTCATTATCGATGATACCCCTGAGGCGGTTGTATTATCCGGATTCGATCCGGTTCGAAGAGAAGTAGCCAGGATCGCATTGGAACGGCTCATTGTGGACGGACGTATTCATCCGGCCAGAATTGAGGAAATGGTAGAAAAAGCACAGAAAGAAGTGGAAACCAACATGCGTGAGGAAGGTGAGGCCGCGGCCCTTGAGGTCGGTATTCACGGTCTGCATCCGGAACTCATCAGACTGCTTGGTAAACTGAAGTACAGGACAAGCTACGGACAGAATGCATTAAAGCATTCCATGGAAGTAGCCCAGTTATCCGGGCTTCTTGCCGGAGAGATCGGGCTTGATGTCCGTATGGCTAAACGTGCCGGTTTATTACATGACATTGGGAAAGCCGTTGACCATGAGATGGAAGGTTCTCACATTCAGCTGGGAGCGGAGCTCTGCAAGAAGTACAGAGAGCCTGCAGTTGTGCTGAATACCGTAGAATCCCATCACGGTGACGTTGAACCACAGAGTCTTATCGCCTGCATCGTACAGGCGGCGGACACAATTTCTGCCGCAAGACCGGGTGCAAGAAGAGAGACACTGGAAACATATACAAACAGATTGAAACAGTTAGAAGATATTACAAACTCCTTCAAGGGAGTCGACAAGTCTTTCGCCATCCAGGCGGGACGCGAAGTTCGGATTATGGTAGTACCGGAACAGATTAACGATGACGGAATGATCTTATTGGCGCGCGATATTTCCAAGAAGATCGAAGAAGCCCTGGAATACCCGGGACAGATTAAGGTCAACGTGATCAGAGAGTCCAGAGTGACAGATTACGCGAAGTAATTGTTCGGAGTGAAAGATAAATGCCCTAAAAACCGTAAGAATCCAGTATTCATGCGGGTTTAGGGCATTTTTTTATTTCATATAACTTCTTGTATTTTTCGCCTTAATTGGCGTAAAATTGGCGTAAAACGGGAAATGCAATTGGCGTAAAAAATTTGATGAAAGATTACACTAAAAACCTCTTAAAATAAAGGATTGGACAGTATTTGAATAGAAAAGCTTCAAATACGTATCCAGTCCTTTTTTTGTCTTCAATTTTGCCCCCTAAATTTGATTTTGTGCAGCGGCCATCAGTGCGGGAGGGAGTGAGGTGCGAATAAACATCGATACATATTCGGGCGTGATATAGCTGACTTCACTCCTGTTTTTTGCTTTGATCCATTCAACCAGTATTCCGGCAATGGCCTGGGTATATACGAAGGTTAAAAACCGCTCATATTCCTCCGGAATTGCAACGCCGAGATTTTTTGCACCCAACTTTAGGTGTGTGTTTACTAACTTATGAAAATCGGAAACAAAAAAACGCTGTAAGCCTTCTATGCCCATACTGTCTAGCGCACAGTTTAAAATATGCTTGTTCTCCGATACATAGTTCATTACAAACTCAATCGCGTCCTCTAAATTCAGCAGCAAATCAAAGTTTTGAACGACCTCAATGGCTTCCTGCTCCAGCATCCATTGCAGCAGTGCATAAATATCTTCAAAATGATAGTAAAAGGTCTTCCTGTTCAAATTGCATTCTTCAATCAACTCGCGAACCGTTATTTTGGAAAGAGATTTTTTGGTCATCTTTTTTTTGAGAACATTGGCAAGGGCAAGTTTTGTCTGAAGGGTTTTCTCTTCTTGTTTCATCTGTTTACCTCTTAATCGCAGCGATGATACCATGGTCAAGAAACGGGTGGAAGACCTCGTTAAGTGCCCAGGTATTCATAGGATATCACATCTGTCCGGTATTTGCAATCGACCATCAATTCGGCACCTTTTGTCCGGTTTTACTCATTTGCACTGCAGATGACCGTTTTTTTACTCTCCGGTTTCCTGTATGATTTCTATCAAAGAGGTGGCATTCATGAAAAATGGCATATATTACTGCCAAGTCAACGCGCCCGCGTGTCCGTTTGGCTCGTTGCCGGATCATCTGTAACATAAGTCAGCATTTTATGAGAAAGCAGGTAAAAGCAATGATGAAATTTACAAGAAAGATTGATTTTCAGTCCCATTTTCTCTCACCGGCGTATTACGAATTCCTTGACAGCGAAGGCATGGAGAAACCAGACGGTTTCCCGACACCGGATTGGGACTTGGAGACACAGCTGGAGTTTATGGACACTCTTGGAATTGGTTTTGCGTTTCTGGAGCTCTCTTCACCGGGGCTCTATACGGCACAGAAGGAAAAAACGCTGAGGTATGTGCGCCGTATCAATGAAGAGGCGGCAGAATATGTTTCGAGGCACCCCGAGCGTCTCGGTTTCCTGGGGGTGCTGCCGCTTCCTCACGTGGAGGACAGTATTCGGGAGGCCGTCTATGCGCTGGACACCTTACACGCGGATGGAATCGGCGTTCTGACCAACAGCGGCGGCGTTTACCTGGGAGACCGGCGGTATGACGATTTGATGAAGGAGTTGAACGGCCGGGGCGCGCTGGTCGTCATTCACCCCGCTGCACCGGCGGTGAGCATTCCCAATGTCTGCGAGGACATAAGCATTCCCGCCATGGAGTTCTTTTTCGAGACCACCAGGACCTTTACCAACATGGTGCTGATGGACACCTTTGCACGCTTTCCAGGCATCAAATGGGTTGTCCCCCACGCGGGAGCATTCCTCAGTGTTCTGGCAGACCGCTTTGAATCGTTTTCGGTTATGCTGCGCTTTGACAACCCGGACCGCCACGCAGATTTTATGGCGGATATGCGCCATGTTTACTTCGATGTGGCGGGCTTTTCCGAGCAGAAGCAGGTGGAGCTGCTCCTCAAAAATGTGGACTCCAGCCATCTGCTCTACGGCTCCGACACGCCCTACACCGACATTTTTGCCTGCATCGGACAGACGGAGGCACTGGAACAGACAAAAAAACTGACTTACGAGCAAAAGCAGATGATATTTACAGAAAACGCACTGGAACTGGTTCCCCGCCTTAAAAAAATTACAAGTTTGGGAGGTCATAATTATGCAGCCGGTAAATAAAACAAAAAAATTTGAAGTTAAAATTAAAAGTCCTATGGGGCCCATTAAGGTCTATGTGGAGCTTACCATGTACACCGAAACAGAATTTGGTGGTACGGCAAAGCTGATGGGCTTAACCATTCCCTACGAAAACGGTAAAGTGAATGGGAGCAGCTATCAATTTGGAATTCAAGTGAAGCTGCCGTTTGGAGTGCTGCCGGTGGAGGTGGACGCCAATTTAGCTGCCGATGGAACCGTAACGGGTTTGGCCCATGCCCCCAATCATAAGCCCATGAAAATAGAAGGAGCGCAAGTGCAATGAGTGAGAACAATCAGAAAAAGCAAGATGGTGGTGCCGTGATCAAAGCTGCGACCTTTATCGTGGATAAGCGCAACTTGTTTTTTCTGCTGCTCATCATCGCCATCATCTTTTCCGCATTTTCAAAGGGCTGGGTTCATGTGGAGAACTCCCTGTCGGCTTATCTGCCTGACAATACCGAGACCAGAGTGGGGCTCGACATCATGGAGAAGGAATTTGTGACCTTTGGCATGGCAGACGTCATGGTGGCCAATATCTCCTATCCACAGGCGGAGGAAATCCTGCAAAAGCTGGAGGCGGTGCCCGGAGTGTCCGGCGTCACCTTTGACGATACCGCCGACCACTATGAAAACGCCAGCGCCCTCTACCATATTACCTTCGCCTATGATGAAAAGGAGGACGCCTGTCTCACGTCGCTGGACACTGTGAAGGAGACCCTCGCCGGGCACGACTTCTATGTATCCACCACCCTGGGAGACACTCTCTCGGAGACGATTGCCAGCGAGATGCAGGCGATCATCGTCATTGTGGCCATCCTGGTGGTAGGCATTCTTTTGCTGACCTCGGAGACTTACGCCGAGGTGATTGTGCTGCTGGCAACCTTTCTCTCTGCCGCAATTATCAACATGGGAACAAATTTCCTCTTCGGAACCATCTCCTTTGTCTCAAACTCCGTCACCATTGTGCTCCAGCTGGCCCTGTCTATTGACTATGCGGTCATCCTGTGCAACCGCTTTAAGGAGGAACAGGAGACGCTGCCCACCCGTGAGGCGGTCATTGTGGCGCTGAGCAAGGCCATCCCCGAAATATCGGCCAGCTCCCTTACCACCGTGGGCGGACTCATGGCTATGACTTTTATGCAGTTTGAAATTGGCGTCGATATGGGCATCGTACTCATCAAGGCGATTATTTTAAGCCTGCTGTCGGTCTTTATTATCATGCCTGGGCTGCTGATTCTCTTCAGCAACTGGATGGAAAAGACCAGGCACAAAAAGCTGATTCCACCAATTCCCCTTGTAGGCAAGATTGCGTACCGGACACGTTTTGTTGTCCCACCCATATTTTTAGTTCTGGCTGCCGCCGCGATGTTCATTTCCAATCAGTGCCCTTATGTGTACGGCTACAGTCAGCTGACCACTCCGGTTCAGAATGAATCGCAAATCGCCGAACAGATGATCAAAGAGAACTTCGGCAAGGACAACGTGCTTGCCATGATCGTGCCGGGCGGCGATTATGAGGCAGAGCGGGGGCTCCTTGCTGAACTTGAGGCACGGCCCGAGATCGATTACGCCATGGGACTGAGCAACACCGAGGCAATGGACGGGTATATGCTGACCGATAAGCTGAATCCGCGCCAGTTTGCCGAGCTTGCGGACCTGGACTATGAGGTGGCGGAGATGCTCTATGCCGCCTACGCAGCAAATAATGAGAACTATGCGAAAATTGTCAATGGTCTGCCCACCTATGGCGTACCGCTCATTGATATGTTTATGTTCCTCTATGACGAGGTGCAGGAGGGGTATGTAACCCTCGACCCAGACTTACAGGAGACCTTGGACGATGCCTATGTGCAGATGCGGGACGGCCGCGTTCAAATGGAGGGTGAGCACTACAGCCGTATCCTCATGTCGCTCAACCTCCCCCAGGAGGGCGCGGAGACCTTTGCGTTTCTCGATGAGATGCACACGATCGCCGGGCAATACTACAAGGACGAAATTTATCTTGCGGGAGACTCCACCAGTCAGTATGACCTGTATAAATCCTTCCAGCGGGATAATACGGTGGTGAATGTGGTCTCCATTCTTATCGTTCTGGCGGTGCTCCTCTTTACCTTCAACTCGGCGGGGCTGCCGGTACTGCTGATCATGGTCATTCAGGGCAGTATCTGGCTCAACTTCTCCTTCCCGGCGCTCACCCGGTCGCCCCTCTTTTTCATGAGCTATCTCATCGTCTCATCCATCCAGATGGGAGCGAACATCGACTACGCAATCGTCATCTCCTCCCGGTACATGGAGCTGTCGGAGCAGATGCCGCAGAGAGAGGCCATGATCGAGACCATGAACCTTTCGTTCCCAACCATCATCACCTCCGGGTCCATGCTGGCCATTGCAGGTCTCCTCATCGGCGAACTGACCTCGGAGCCGGCCATCGTGGCCATCGGGCAGTCCCTTGCCAGAGGGACCCTTATCTCCATTTTCCTGGTCCTGTTCATTCTGCCCCAGCTTCTGCTTTTTGGAGATAAGATCATACGCAAAACATCCTTCGCGATTAACGTGGCCCTGCCCACACGCAGCGCGGCCAGCGGATTTGTTCGGGTGGATGGGCGCATCCATGGGCAGGTTTCCGGAATAATTACCGGAACCATTCACGGCGTCGTGAGGGGCAGGGTGGATGCCTTTGTTCAATCAGGAGAAATCAAAGAAATTGAGGCACCGGAAAAAAAGGAGGATATCGAAGATGAATAAGCGGAGTATAATCAGTTTTCTCATGGCGTGTGTCCTCTTTGCCAGCTGTGCTTCCCCCGTCTTTGCGGTGGAACAGGAACGCATCGTCTCTATTGACAGCACGCAGGAATTTTTGGAATTTGCAAAAAACTGTACGTTAGATACCTGGTCACAAGGCAAGGAGTTCCGGCTTACCAGCGACTTAGACCTCCGGGGCACGGATTTTGTATCCGTCCCGACCTTTGGCGGATTGTTTGACGGCCAGGGGCACACCATCAAAGGATGGTCGGTTTCCCATAGCGTTTCTAACGTTGGGGTCTTCGGCATTGTTCAGCCGGGCGCCGTGGTCAAAAACCTCCAAGTCACCGGGAGCATTGTGTCTGCGGGCACGCAGGATGTCCTTGGCGGGATTGCAGGAACGAACTATGGCACCATCCATGATTGCAGTTTCAACGGAACCGTAAAAGGCAGAAGCACGGTTGGAGGGATTGCCGGAAGCAACGAGACCAGCGGCGTGATCACAGGATGCCGAGTCTCCGGCATCATCTCCGGAACCCATTTCACAGGCGGTATCGTTGGTTTAAACAGCGGCAGCATGATAAACTGTACCAATAATGGTGCGGTCAATACGGACTATGTGGAGCTGCCAGCTTTCCTTGAAAATATAGAAATTGATTGGGAGCGCCCAAACTCCGCAGAAAATGTTCCCGCACATACCGACACCGGGGGAATCAGTGGCTATTCCACAGGCTCCATCGAGTCCTGCACTAACAACGGGAGCGTAGGCTACCCTCATGTGGGCTACAATGTGGGGGGAATCTCAGGCAGACAGTCGGGATATTTAAGCGGCTGCGTCAACAACGGAACCATTAACGGACGAAAGGACGTTGGTGGTATCGTGGGGCAGATGGCCCCCGATATTCGCCTGACATTCAGCGGGACGGACATTCAGCAGTTGGAGACCGAGCTCAACACACTTCATCGGCTGCTGGATCAGACACTGACGGATGCGGATGCCGCCTCCACCACCGCCTCCGCACAGACCACCACTGCGTTGGGATATTTGGATACCGCACGGGATAGCGCCGACAGCCTGAACAGTCAAATCACCGGCTTTGTGGACGGCAATGTCAGCTCCACCAACGATTTATCCGCTCTTATCCGGAAGTATATCGGCAGGCTGCCGGGAATTCTATCGGAGCTGGAGGACGCATCTGAGGAGGCTTCACAGGCATTCTCCGAGTTGCAGAAGGTCGCTCCACAGCTAAATGACCTCACCCTAATATCCGACGACGCTATCCGTGATTTACAGGAAGCTGTCTCGCATTTGCGCGAGGCGTCAGCCTATCTCAGCGCCGGGGTAGAGGAAATCCAGGCAGCCGTGGACATTCTCGTCAACGACCGGTACCTGCCTGATATGGATGCCGAGATGAAGCAGCTGCAGACAGACAGTACAGCCTTTGCCAATGCGGTGGAAGCCGTCGCAGAAATTGTGGAAGAAGCTGCGGCGGAATACGAGGCAGCAGGCACCATAGGCCGCGAAACATTGGAAAAGCTGCTCCAGTCACTGACTGATGTGATGACTTGCGGGTCTGCCGTGGCGACAGACCTGGACGATATCATGCAAAAGATAGATTGGGACCGCATCGGGCAGGAAGCAGAAGGCTTACAAGGTGATATACAGTCAGCTCTAAGCCATTTGTCCCGTTCCATAAACTATTTTTCAAATACATTTGGCGAAATAAATCATTCTCTCTCTGTGCTTGCCGCCTTCTTAGAGCATCTGGAGGAGGCCAATGGTGCAATTAGTCCGATTGCGGGCCAGATTCAGTCGGCCCTCCAAACGCTTGAGTCCGCATCAGACTCTCTGTCCGGCGTGGTTATTCAGCTGTATCAATGGGCGGCAGACCTGTCCGGGGAGGACGATATCAGATTTCAAGGCTTGGGAGAAGCTTACACACAGAGTTCGGAACGGCTGAACGCCGCTTTGACCGGGCTCTCCGGCTCACTCTCATCGCTGAACAGTACACTCGGCTCCTCAAACGATACCCTCGTCGACGATCTTCGGGCGGTCAACAACCAGTTTATGGTGGTTATGGACCTGATGCTCGCTCTCTGCGACGATGTAGGAACCGACGGACCTGACCCCAAAAATTACTATGAGGATATCTCCAACGAGGATATTTACGAGACTCGCGAGGGCAAGGTGGCCGGCTGCAAAAATACCGGGACGGTGGATGGAGATGTCAACGTGGGCGGCGTGGCGGGCTCCATGGCCATTGAGTACGACCTGGATCCGGAGGATGATATTTCCATAAGCGGAACCCGCTCCTGCGATTTTAAGTACCAGACCAGAGCGATTGCACTGGAGTGCGTGAACATAGGCAGCGTGACCTCCAAAAAGGACTATGCAGGCGGGATAGTTGGGCGAATGGATTTGGGGACGGTCTACACCTGTGAGAACTACGGCTTTATCTCCAGCACCTCCGGGGATTACGTCGGCGGCATCGCAGGTCAGTCACTCTCAATCATTCGCAAATCCTTTACCAAGAGCTTTCTGTCCGGGCGCAGGTATGTGGGCGGCATTGCAGGACAAGGCAAGGATATCAGTGAATGCTACACGCTGGTAAATGTGCGGGGAGATTCGCAAAATGCCGCCGCCATTGCCGGTGATGCCACCGGAATACTCTCGGGCAACTACTTTGTTTCGGATGACCTTGCGGGTGTGGACAGAGTGAGTCTGTCCGGGAAAGCGGAACCCATGTCCTATGAAGCCCTGCTTTTGGCAGAAGGGCTTCCCACCAGGTTCAAAAGCCTGTCCATGATCTTCATGGCGGACAATGCTGTCGTGAAAACACTTTCGGTGCAATACGGTGAAACGCTGGAACATTCTCATGTGCCGGACGTTCCTTATAAAGAAGGCTGCTATGGGCAGTGGAGCAGGTCAGATTTTACCAATTTAAGATTCGATGATGTGGTTGAGGCCGTTTACACAAGGTATTGCACTACACTGGCAAGCAGTGCGCTGCGCAGCAACGGGCAGTCGGTGATTCTTGTTGACGGGCAGTTCTCTCAAGATGATGCGATTACCGTCACGAAAGGCGATGCTTCAGGTGTCCCACTGGATGAAATTGACGAGTATTGGCGCGTCTCCATGCCGGGAGACGGTGCGCAGCAGCACATCATCCGTTATCAGCCCCTAAATGGGAAACCAGAGAAAACAACTATTTACCTCTATGTGGATGGACAGTGGAGCAAAGCGGATACCGAAGTCATGGGGAGCTATCTGCTCCTGTCCGCAGACGGAACTGAGGTGCAGCTTGCAATCCGGTCAGCGGAGCAGTCCCGCATGCTGCTCATCGCAATTGGAATGGGTGCTGCGCTGCTGGCTCTTATACTTGCTGGAAAGGTTATAACCACAAGAAATTAAAGTGCGCAGTTATAAGGAAGACGCTAAAATAATCCGGCAGGCTGGTCCTACCGGATTATTTTATGCTTTCTCCGAAAAGCCTGAGGCGTCATGCCGGTTTCTTTCCTGAATACCCGTGAAAAATAACTGGTATCCTGGAATCCCAGATAGAGAGCGATTTCCTGAATCTGCATACCGGACTGAATCAAAAGATCCGAGGCCAGCTGGATGCGTCTGATAGTGATGAACTGACCGACCGTCATTCCAGTCTCTTTTTTGAAAAGAGCGGCTAAATACGTCGGGGAAAGACTGCATAATTCAGCCAGAGTTCCCAGATTAATTTCGGCTCCAAGGTTTGTGAGGATGAAGGCGGTGACCTGGCGGATGGACTTACTATATTCCTTCATGGAAAGATTCTGGACCAGTGTCAGGTACTCTCCCAGCATACGGATGTCGCCGTCATGGAGTTCTCCCGGAGACATGGCCTGCTCAATTCTGATTGTATGATGCTCGGAAGCCTCATGCAAAAGGGAAACATGTACGCCGCTATATTGGGCGGACTTTCGGCACAGTACATTCAGCGAATGGCTGTGGCACCGGGCTGTCTGAAGCTGCTTTTCCCGATGAAGACGTTTTTTTACATAAAGATACAGTTCTTCATAGGTCTGAAGCGCCTCCTTGCGATTGCCGTGCTCGATTTCCCACATCATCTTTTTTTCCAGATCAAAAAGCTTCTCTACTTCTTTGAAGAATGTCAGCTGTGCCCCGGGATTTTCCTGAAACGGTGTAATGGAGCCGGAGGAGAGCGGGGAAAGGGACAGATTGATCATATCAAACTTCACAGTCCTTCCATACAGAAAGCGTCCTGCGATGCCGGCAAAATACCGTACATAAGACAGTTTAGCAAGGGGAAGCGAACGATAATAGTCAATGAGAGCCGGTTTCGTGGAAGGATGCATTGCGTTTGCAGACATTACGCGGATAATCTCCTCATCCCCCGGTTCAGCCGTCAGGAAAGATCCGATAATCATGAGTAAATCATCCGGTAGTTTTCTTCGTAGGATCAGGGTGTGAACATGCAGTAAATCTTCAATACAATAGAGCTTCTCCTCTTCAAAGTTGCAGGAATTCACCTGGGACAGGCCGGCTGACAGAAGGGAATCATAGCTGCTTAGATTTTCTCTCGTATTGGGAATGAATGAGACGGGAACTCCGGTTGCTTTTCCAATCATATCGGTAATCATATCAAATGCGGTGTAGTCAGCCATCATGTCACCTCCTAAAGATAGTACCAGTATATCATAAGATTATCCTAACTTCAAATAATTGTCCCTGTTATAATCAAATTATCAGGAACGCGTTCTGAAATAAAAATATTCAGGGGGATACTATGGATAACCAGATGAATTACGACAAGGCAAAACTGTGGCAGATCGGATGTTTTTCTATGAACAACGTGGCCACCAACTGTGCAAATTTTTTAATGGCTTATTACGCTTACTACACTCAGAATGTGTTGGGACTGGCAGCGGTCATTGTTGGAATGATTGCCACCTGCACCAGAATATTTGACGGGATAACGGATCCCATCGTAGGTTTTTGGATTGACCGGACGGATGGAAGATTCGGAAAATTCCGCCCGTTTATGCTGGGTGGAAACATCATCATTGGACTCTGTCTGCTTGCTTTATTCCGAACACCCGTCACCTTATCGCTTACCGGGAAATATATTTATACAACGGTCATGTATTTTCTGTATATTATTGGTTACACCTTTCAGACGATCTGTACAAAGGGTGCCCAGACGATACTGACCAATGATCCGAAACAGAGGCCAATCTTCACATTTTTTGACGGATTTGGCTGCCAGATCATATCGGCTATTATTCCATTTCTGATTACCACGTATCTGGCCAAAATTTATTCGGTTGGCGAATATGCCCCCAATAAAGGAATGGTGAATCCGGAGTTATGGAAGACGGCGTCCCTCATTATTGTACTGTTGTCTGTGTTTCTGACTATTTTGGCAATTGCCGGAATCTGGGAGAAGGATCGGTCTGAGAATTTTACGAGTCGTGGAAATGCTGAAAAGGTAAAAGTATCAGCATATTTAGACATCACTGCACACAACCGTCCTTTGCAGATGCTGATTGTTTCCGCAGCTACTGACAAGCTTGGCTCCATGCTGATGGGAGGAACACTGACCTACATATTTGCCAATATCCTGTTAAATTCTTCCATGCAGGGAAAATTTTCGATGATGGTACTGGTACCATCGATTATCTTTTCTTTTTTGGGAGTAGTGCTGGCAAGAAAGGTTGGGCTGAAACGGTGTTTTTTAACAACGACCTGGATTTCCTTAATTTTGCTGACACTGATGTTTATTTTGAAACCGAATCCGGAGGTACCGTTTATTTTCCTGGGATTATACATGCTGCAGAAATGTGTAACTTATGTTTCCATGTCCACGCTGACCCCGCTCATTGCTGACTGCAGCGATTACGAGACTTACCGCTCAGGACGGTATGTTCCGGGGATGGTGGCAACTATTTTTTCGTTTATTGACAAGCTGCTGTCCTCGCTGTCTACGCTGATTGTAGGATTTGCGCTGGCTTATGCCGGTGTGGGAGCTGTAACGATCACACCAAACGAGCCGGTCAATGCTGTATTTAATAATGTGATCCTGATTTGTTTTTGTATTGTACCGATATTAGGTCATATCGCGACATTGATAGCCATGCGGTTTTATGATCTTACGAAGGAGAAAATGGAAGAAGTGCAGCATACCATAGCGGAAAGAAAAAGAGGATAACTGTTCCAATGTACAAAGCGAAAGAATATCATGTACCGGCGCAGCAGAAGCTGGTGCTGGAAAATGAGGATAACGGTTTAACAGCCGTTATCCTTCCTGCATGCGGAGGCATGCTGGTCAGTTTGAATATGCAGGGGCAGGAGTATCTTTATTCTGATGTGGCCAATCTTTTATCAGAAGAACGGCCAAAATGCGGAATGCCTATATTATTTCCTATTTGTGGAAGACTAAAAGAGGATTCTTACTTTGAAAGTGGTGAGATTCGCCATATGGGGATTCATGGACTGGCCCAATATGCTGTGTGGGAAGTCATGAGCGCAGGAGAATCAGAGGAGAATTCTTATGCAAAGCTGAGATTCTGTTCAGATGAACGAACCAAAAAGCTATATCCTTATGAATTTTGTGTTGACTTGGAATACAAACTGGTGGGAAACTCTCTGTATGTGTTCCAGACTTATCACAATCAATCAGAGGTGACCATGCGTTTTTCTTTTGGTTTTCATCCATATTTTTGCATATCGGAATTAAAATCGGTGGAATTTCAAATTTCAGCGGATGAGTTATGGATTCCATCCAAAAAGCTGCGTATTCCGGCACCGGGACGATTTGCTTTTGAGATAGACGGATCATCCGAGTATGGGGCAATGTTTTTTAACGCGTCCCAGCGGGTTTCGTTGTGGGACCGTGGCAGCGGACACCGTCTGGAGGTGTCCTTTAGTCCGGAATTTCCCTACCATCTGCTCTGGTCCCGACCTGAGAATCATTTTGTTTGTATGGAACCATGGTCGGCACCGGCAGATGCGTTTCATACGGCACCCGAGACATTAACCAGCCTTGAGCCGGGGCAGAAGACAACTGCCTGTATTGGACTGCATATTTTAGATTCTGCATCGGAAAATCATGAGAAAAAAAGGAGGAGAGGGCTATAAAACGATTATTTCAATCATGTAATCTGGTTCTTGCGGATCGGATATTAGAGAACGGGTGGCTTTTAGAAGAAGACGGCATTATAAAATGTTTTGGAGGTGGTTGTGCAGAACAAATTTCGATGCCGCAAGCGGATGAGATCATCAACTGTGAAGGAGATTATGTATCTCCGGGATTGATTGATGTCCATACACATGGAGGCGGCGGGGGAAGCTTTCTGGAGCCGGATTACAGTCAGTTTCAAACGGCTCTCAAAGCGCATCTGTCTCACGGAACCACCACTATTTTACCAACTGCCCTGGGCCGTTCGGCAGAAGAAATATCTGCTATGGCAGGGCTGTGGAGGCGGCTTTCAAAGGAGCGGGGGCTTCCGTTCGTACCTGGATTGTTTATGGAAGGTCCTTACACATCATCAGAGCAGGCTGCCCAGGGAGCCGGATCAGGGATGAAACTGAAAAAAAGGGTAATGGAAGAGACGCAGTGGAGGACGCTGTGGGAGGCTGCACAGGGCAGTGTGATCCGCTGGATGGCTGCACCGGAACTTCCGGGTGCCATGGAGTTTGGCCGCTTTTTAAAGGAGCGAGGGGTGAGGGTCTGCATGGGACACAGTATGGCAGACTACGATACAGCCATGGAGGCCCAAAATAACGGTTATTCCTGTGTGGTTCATTTATTTACTACCATGTCCACAGTAACGAGAACAAATGGGTTCCGTCACGGCGGACTTGTGGAAGCCGGACTATTGTGTGATGATCTGGATGTGGAACTGATCTGTGATGGCTGTCATCTGCCGCCTGAGCTGATCCGACTGGCAGTAAAATGTAAAGGCTACGACCGGATCCTGCTGGTCTCGGATTCGGGACCCTTTGCTGGAACGGATGCTGCGGGAGAGCAGGAGATGATGGGCATGAAGATCATCATTGAAGATGGTGTGGCCAAAATGCCGGACAGAAGCTGTTTTGCGGGAAGTATTGCCTGCGCGGACACCTTGGTTCGCACCTGTGCTGTGAAAACGGGGATTCCGTTATGGGCCGCAGTCCGAATGGCCTCGAAGAATCCTGCAAGGTATCTGGGACTTCAGGGAAAAAAGGGCGAAATAGCCGTTGGAGCAGATGCAGATCTCATTATTTTTGACAATGATATTCATGTAAAGGCGGTTTATCTTGCAGGGGAAGAAGTCAGGAGGAATGGATGATGAAGAAAATAGATATCCATCTGCATGTAGCTTTGGAGGATTGTGCCAGAATCTATAATCATGTGAAATTCAGCGGCTGTGCGGCCATGAAAGAACACTTGTCACAGCTTGGAATTGTACATGCGGTAATCATGTCACTGGAGATTCAGGATGACGCGATGATCTCCAACCATGCAGCTGCTGAGATAGCGAGGCGGTTTCCCGAAACATACAGTTGGTTCTGCAACATTCCAACAGGCGTGAAGGAACCTTATTCTTACTTAAAAAGAATGAAGGAACAGGGGGCAAAAGGTCTGGGGGAGTGGGTAACACATCTTCCGCTCACGCATCCATATATGGAGGAGATTATGGGAGCCTGTGAGGATTTGGAACTGCCAATCCTGTTTCACATCAGCCCGGAACCGGAAAATCAGTATGGCATCATCGATGAGCCTGGTCTCTTTCTGTTAGAGGAGGCGCTGAAGAAATTCCCCCGGTTAATGATGATTGGTCATTCCCAGCCCTTTTGGTATGAAATCAGCAAAAACCGGACAGAAAATGAAAAAGAACGGCAGGGATACCCGGAAGGGCCCGTGGAAGCGGGAGGAAGGCTGATCGATCTGATGGACCATTATCCGAATTTACACGGTGACCTCTCTGCAAACAGCGGCGGAAATGCGATTATGCGTGATCCCCAATTTGGACTTGATTTTATGGAAAAATACCAGGACCGTCTTTTTTTCGGTACGGACATGGCCAATATATCTATGGAGTTCCCACTGGGAAGATGGTTGGATAAAAAAGCGGAAACAGGAAAAATATCCAAAGAAGCATACTCTAAAATCTGCGCAAAAAACGCTTGTAAAAAAATATTAAAGGAGACAATGAGAAATGTATAAGAAAATCGATTTTCATGTTCACTATCTGACAGACCAATACAGACGGTTTTTAATGGATCATTTTGGACCAAAACCGGAGAATTTTAAAACACCGGATTGGGATATTCAAAAACAGTTGGACTGTATGGAGGAGAATCAGATCGTATACGCACTTTTGGGGATTTCTTCCCCGTATTTTTGCTGTGGTGATACAGAAAAAACCATAGAGGCTGTAAGGGAAAATAATAAGGAGATTAGCTCATTGTTAAAGGGTTATGAAAAAAGAATGGGTTACTTAGCAGCGCTTCCGATGCCGGATATCAGACGCTCACTGGAAGAAATAGAGAAGTCGATGGAGGAGGGGGCGAAAGGTTTTACCGTCAACACACATTCTGACGGGATTTACCTTGGCAACCCCATACTTGACCCGATCATGGAAAAATGGGACAGTTTAGGAAGCATTGTACATATCCATCCAACAGAACCATCAGATGTTCCGGAAGATGTCTGTACGGATTTTCCAATTCCAGCCATGGAATTTTTCTTCGATACGACGAGAACTTTTGTAAATATGTGTCTGACCGATGTTTTTGTGAGATATCCTAATATTCGTTTTATCTTTTCACATGCGGGAGCATTTGTTCCTTTTTTGTCAGACCGATTGGATGTGTTTTTTAAGAATTTTACAGTCAACAAACCTGATTTGGAGCAGGCACTAAGACATGTATATTTTGATGTGGCAGGCTACGCGGAACCGAAACAGCTGGATGTGCTTTTGAATGCTGCTTCGGAAGATCACATCCTATACGGAAGCGATTTCCCCCATACAGCTCCCGCGACAGTCAGGAAAAATAGTGAGGCGTTGGAAAATACAGGTAAAATGAGTGAACCATTAAAAGAAAAAATATTTTTGACGAATGGGGAACATCTGTTGTCTTCACTTTAACGGTTGAGTAAAAGACAGCTAGACCGTTTGGGGCGCCGGATATCGGTCGGGTACTTCTCTATCTCGATGACGGAAATTAATTTTCAGACAAGCCCTGGTACTGCATTGCGCAAATGCCGTTGAATTCAGCACTAATGCCATACAGCCGCAGAGAATTTATATCTTTGCAGCTGTGTGGCATTTTTATTACAGGAAGCGCCTCCCGATGATCCGGCAGAGTTATTACATTAAACTTAAGTTTTTTACATTCTGTGGCAATATGGAACGCTGTAATGTTATAATTGAATTTGGATTTGAGCTCCAGCAGGCCGGACGGGGGCTGCAAGAATGTCAATGACGGACCGGAGCTGGAACGTTCTATCCGGGATTTGTCGCAGTATCTGACGCTTTTTAAGGAGTGTCAGCATCGTTCCGGCCGGAATCACCAAGTACAGAGAGGGACTGTTCCCCATCGAACTGTATACGAAGGAGGAGGAGTGAGTGCCGTGTTAAAGGATGCAGATAAGAAGCCTGGTGTACACCGGGGCCGTTATAATATGGATTTTGACCCTGTAAAAGGAGATCCGTACGGAAATATGCAGAAGGCGCGGGAGCATATCGATGCGCTGAAGAACCGGGAGAGGGAAGCGAAGGAGCAGGGAATATAACGAAACATCAGAACGGCCAGATAAAATATCAGCTAAAGAGAAAGGTCAGTTTCTTTTTACAGCGGCCTCTCGTTCTGGTATAATAAAGACCAGAGACAGGAGGTCGCCATGAAAGTTATCCATACTGTGGAATTAAAGCCGGGAAGCTATGAGGAGCAGCTTCCTGATTTTTCGCCGGATTTCCCTTATATCGCTTCCTATGTGGAGTTGGAGAAGCATCTGGGAAAGCAGTCGCCGTGGCATTGGCATAAGGAAGTCGAACTGTTTTATATGAAAGAGGGGGCGGTGGAGTATGATACACCCCAGGGGAAGATCATCTTCCCACAGGGCTCCGCCGGCTTCGTCAACTCCAATGTACTCCACATGTCGCGGGTAAAGGAGGGGGAGAAGACAGCGGTTTCCATGATTCATATTTTCGATCCGCTGCTGGTGAGCGGGCAGACAGGAAGCCGGATTGACCAGAAATACGTGCGGCCGCTCATCACAGCCCCCGGTATCGAGATGATCGGGCTCTATCCGGATCGGCCGGAGCACGCGGAGTTCCTTGCGATTCTCCGGGAATCGTTTGGACTTTCGGAGGATGAGTATGGCTACGAGATCCGCCTGCGGACGCTTCTCTCGGAGCTGTGGTGCCGTCTGCTTGCGATCGCAGAGCCACTTTGCAGTGAAGGCGCCCATGGCAGCAGGCCGAGTGAAAAGATTAAGATGATGATGGTGTATATCCATGAACACTGCGCGGATAAGATTTCGGTGGCGGAAGTTGCGGCAGCCGCCTATATCAGCGAGAGGGAGTGCTTCCGCACGTTTCATGACTGCCTGAAGATGACGCCAGTGGAATATATGACAGATTACCGTTTACAGAAAGCGTGCCATATGCTGGCGGAAGGGAACGACTCCGTCACCAGGATCTGTCAGTCCTGTGGACTGGGAAGCAGCAGTTATTTCGGAAAGGTATTCCGGGAACGCGTCGGATGCAGTCCCATGGAGTATCGAAGTAAATGGCGGAATTATGATATAGATTGACAGTAAGATGATATTTTCCTGAAACAAACTGCACTATAATGATATTGTAATGAGAAGACAACAGATCAGACAGTGCAGGTGTCCGGCGTGCCGGACCGTTTTGTTCAGGAGGGATAGATATGATGAAACTCAGGATTTTAAATATGAAGGAATTTTTGAAAACTGTCAATGGCTGCACGGGCCCCGTTTTTATCGTGGACTCTGATGGAAGAAAAGAAAATATAAACAAAGAATACGGAATCCAGGTTAAGCTTCAGGCGGAATATCAGAGGAACAGGAAGATTCTGAGTCTGTGTCTGGAGGTTCCCACACCAGCGGATTACCTGAGTATTGTGAATTATTATGTGGGCGACTGCTGAACGCCGCCATGGAATTTATCAGAACGCCCGATGTGCTGAAATGGCACACCGGGCTGTTTTAAATCTCCCGGTGAGCCTGGAAAAAGGGCACTGGACGGATAGCGGGCAAAGCGTGTGCGTGATAAAATGAGGTCAGAAATCGAGGATAGAAGTAAAGACAGAAATCGAAAGGAGACAAGAGGATGCACGCATGGGAAGCAATCGACGGAGCACTGGATTTTATTGAGGAACACTTACAGGAGGATATCAGCACGGAGGCGCTGGCACAGTCGGCCGGCCTTTCCCCGTTCTATTTTCAGCGGCTGTTCAAGCGTCTGACGGGACGGCCGGTATTGGAATACGTTAAGATGCGGCGTCTGGCTATGGCGGCTTCCGTGTTGGCCGACAGGGAAAAGCGGATTCTGGATGTCGCGGTGGAGTATGGATTTTCCAGCCATGCCGCATTTACAAGGGCGTTTAAGGAGGCCTATGGCATCTCGCCGGAGGAGTACAGGAAGGACTGGCCCATGCTCAACACGTGTGACAAGCCGGAGCTGTCCATGAGATATCAGCTGGTGGATGAGGGCGTGCCGCTGATCGCGGGTGATATCGTTCTGGAGATCGAGCGGAGGCGGCTTGCGGTTCCCGAAGCTTATCTGGGAATGGAGACTGCCGTGGAGATGAAGAGGCAGGTGCCGGCGGGGGAGAGCACCGGAATCGATGTCCCGGGGCAATTGTGGAAATCATTTCATGAAAAGAAACCATCTGTGGATGGACTGGCGCCGGATGGGCCGGAGATGGGGATGTCGCATATGGCAGATCCGGAGGCGGGGACATTTCTCTATTTTGCCGGGGCCCTGGCGGAGGGGGACGCAGAGGCAGCAGGAATGGAAGTAAATACAAAGTCGAAAGCGGCAGAGGCTTCCACGCTTGTGAAGCGGGAACTGCCTGTGGGAGAGTATCTGGTATGCAGAATCGAGGCGGAGACGTTTGAAAAACTGGTGACCATCGCGCTGGATCAGGCGGGAAAATACTTATTCGGAACGTGGCTGCCGGCGCATGGCCTGACAACACTGCCGTTTTCAGCGGAAAAGTACTACAGAAGCAATGAATCCGATCTTTATATGGAGGTGTGGGTAATGCCGCTGCCCCTCCAGGATTAGGAATCCAGGTGAGAATACCGTCTGTATCAGAATTCCGTTCAGCAAAAAAGGTCGAGAGTATTTTTCTGATTTTTTGTATGATAATCGTGTCAGATACATCAGTAAGTTCGAGAAGAAACTTTTAGGTGAAGATGACAAAAATGCACACAGGCGGTTTCAAGCCGCCGATGAGTGCACACAACAGGAGGAGACAGTTATGAAGGAACAGGCAGAGGCGGTTCAGAGGATGCAGGACTATATTCAGGAGCATTTAAAGGAGGCGGTTACGCTGGCTGATTTATCCAGGGTATCGCTGTTCTCGCCGTGGCATTCCTACCGTTTGTTCCGGCAGTGGACGAACCAGACTCCGGCCGACTATATCAGGCGGCTGCGCCTCTCTGAATCCGCGCTGAAATTGAGAGACGAGCAGTGCAGAATCGCAGATGTGGCGTTTGAGTACGGGTTCGGAAGCGTGGATGGATACCAGAGGGCGTTCTTCCGGGAGTTTGGCTGTAATCCGCGTGAATACGCCGGGAATCCGGTTCCTTTGTATCTGTTTACCCCGTATGGCGTCAAATACAGAGAGATCAGAAAGGAATGGAACGCAATGGAAAATGTGAAAAATGTGTTTATTCAGGCAATCGACAAACCGGAACGCAAGGTGATTATCAAGAGAGGGGTGAAGGCGGCGGACTACTTCCCCTACTGTGAAGAGGTGGGCTGCGATGTATGGGGACTCTTAACCAGCATGAAATCCCTCTGCGGGGAACCCGTATGTCTATGGCTTCCGGAGGCCTTGCGCAGGCCCGGGACCTCTGTCTATGTACAGGGCGTGGAGGTCACCATGGATTACGACGGTCCAGTTCCGGAAGGCTTCGATGTGATCGAACTCCCTGCGGCAAAATACCTCATGTTTCAGGGGGAACCCTTCGAGGAAGAAGACTACTGCGCAGCGATCGAGGCAGTTCAAACAGCGATTAAGAGATATGAACCATCGGCCGCGGGATACCGGTGGGACAGCGAAAACCCCCGGATTCAGCTGGAGCCGGTCGGCACCAGAGGATATATTGAACTGCTCCCGGTGAAAAATCTTTAAAAACAGGAAGAGACGGACAAAAGGTGACGCGCAGCGGTCACCTTTTGTGTTGCAAAAATGGCGGACGGAAAGATGATAAACAGGCCATTCCTCCTGAGATTGGAAGCCCTTCCAAAGTTCTTGACAGACATAAACCATCGTGATATGTTTAATCAGAATATTTCTTATTAACTGAGAGAACCAGGAAATTAATTCCGGGAGGGCCACGTATGGAACGCCATAAAAAGTCACTGAAACTAGGCGCCAGATTCAGTATTCTGGCTGGTGTCCTGCTGTGTGCTAGCACAGCTTTTGTTATTATTCTCTGTGGAATCATTTTCCACAGGCAGTTCATGGACATGCTGAAGGCAGAGTGTGTGCAGGGAACGAATCTGCTGAATTATGAGCTTTCGAAGGCGGAAAACGGGGATCGGGACAGGACGCTGCTTCTCGATGAACTGAAGGCTCAGACCGGTTACGAGTATACGATCTTTCAGGGAGATAAGCGGACAGCCACCACGATCATCAAGGATGGGGAGCGCGTTACCGGAACGACGCTGGATCCGGCAGTTGCGGAGATAGTCCTTTCAGAGGGGAAATCATTTGTCGGAGAGACCTCGATTCTGGGTGTTCCCCATGTCTGCTCCTATGTACCGGTGTATGGAGCGGATGGGACGGCTGAAGGGCTTATTTTTTCGGGAGTCTCAAGTTATGAAGCGAAGTCCACGATGTACCGAGCGCTGTGGGCCATGGGGCTTGCGGGGCTGATCTGCGCGGCGGCGGGCGTGGGACTGATTCTGTTTTTCGCAAAGAGAGCCATATCGCTTCCCTTTGCCAGCCTCAGGAAGTTTGCCCGCACAGTGGAACAGGGAGATTTTGGAATCGCCTCCCATACTCCTGTGGTATCTGGAATTACGTCGGGAGATGAGATCGGAGAGCTGGCGGGAACCTTAGAACTCACCGTAAAACGGCTGAGAGAGTATATCGGAGAGCTGGCATACGTGCTGGAACGCATATCGGCCAATGACTTAACGGTGAGTCCCACACTGGATTACGTCGGGGATTTCAGCTCCATCCGGGAATCTCTGGTTCATATTACGCTGCGGTTAAATCATACGCTGGAAGAGATTGTACGGTCGTCCGCCCAGGTGGCAGATGGAGCCGGTATGGTGGCAGACGGCGCCATGACGCTGAGTGAGGGGGCCCAGGAGCAGGCCGCTTCGGTGGAGGAACTGGCGGCGACGCTGGAAGCCGCATCGGATGAGGTTGACAACACCGCGCGCAACGCAGGCGAGGCCAGTCTCGTCTCCCAGGACGCGGTCCGGGTGCTGGAGGCGGGAAAGGCTCAGATGGAACAGCTGACGGCTGCCATGAATGATATCACACACGCTTCCGAAGAAATTGAGCGAATCACAAAGGTGATCGAGGATATTGCCCTGCAGACGAATCTGCTGGCGCTGAACGCCGCCGTCGAAGCCGCGCGGGCCGGGGAGGCGGGCAGAGGCTTTTCCGTGGTCGCGGAGGAAGTGAGGAGTCTGGCGGGAAAGAGCTCCGCGGCTTCCAGGGATACAGCGAAGCTGATTGAGAATGCCAACACGGCGGTCAGAAAGGGCAGAGAGATCGCCTCTGCCACAGCCGAAGCTCTGGAGCAGGGCGTGTCTGCTTCCAATCAGGCGATGGGACTGGTGCGGGAGATATCGGCCGCGTCGGCCCAGCAGGCGGAGCACATCAGGCTCTTACGCAGCGGCATGAAACAGATTGCCGAGATCGTGCAGTCCAATTCGGCAACTGCCGAGGAGGAAGCGGCGGCCAGCCAGACGCTCTCTGCCGAAGCGAGAAGATTAGACGGTATTGTGGCCGCCTTTCAGCTCAAACGCGATAATATGATGGAATAAGGTGACAGGAGGCAGTGCTATGGAAATAAAGCTTTTAAACGACGATTTCTCGGTTTGTAAAATCCGGGACCTGTCAGGAGTCAACCTGACGGATTCGTTTTATTTTATCGGGAAAACGGATGAGGAATTATCACTGGTGTGCAGAACGGAGCATGTTCCGGAGGAGACGACGGACAGAGAGGATGGCTGGAAGGCATTTCGGATCGAGGGAGTGCTGGATTTTTCCCTGATTGGAATCCTGGCGGATATATCGGCAGCCCTGGCGAAGCATTCGATCGGTATTTTCGTTGTTTCCACGTATAACACCGATTACGTTTTGACGAAGAAAGAAGATTTCCTGCGGGCGGCGGAAGCGCTCGCGGAGAAGGGCTATCTGGTGAAATAGGGAAAGGGGCGGCGGACGCGAGTCTGCCGCCCCTTTCTTACAGGGCAAAATAATATATTAAGACAATGAAAAAGGATCAGCCGGGGGAGCTGGTCCTTTTTTCGGAGAAGGTATTTCGTTTCTTATGGGGTGTAGCAAAAACTATATAATGTATTGGGGGGGTTTACGATTATTAATATACACCATAACCCCTACAAAAGTGTTCACAAACTTCAGGAAATTTCAAAGATAAAATTGTGCGTTTTACCAGTAAAAAAATATTGATTGTCGGAAATGGATAAAAACACACTGATTTTATTGACTGTGATCCGTCATTTAGACGCTTTGCAGAGGACGGCTGAAAGGTAATCTTCCTTTTGCGAGACTTTTGCCTCTTAAGGTCTCTGCCATCAACTTGGCAGTGATACCCCTCATCTCCTTTTCCTCCGATTGTAAGGAGTCCGGAAAAAAGTTTCAATCACCAGATGGAACGGAACTGATTGGATAAGCAATAAAATGCGACAATTAGTTGCTTATCCATATAGAATGTGCTATTCTGCTCGTACCAGGCTGCTATTCTTGCACGTAAGCGGCCAAAAGACGCCCGCTAAGTGCTCATAGCGAGCCACTCCACTAGGTTCGTGAGGGACCTCACCAAGTGGAGATGACATGCATCGCACGTAAGCGGCCAAAAGACGCCCGCCAAGTGCTCATAGCGAGGAGGAAATGGCATGAATCAGCAGGATTTGCGTGTGATTAATAACGAAGAAGAACATAGAAGAGTCATTTCTGCGGCTGCTGGAAAAGAAGTCCTTTTCCGAGATCACGGTGCAGAATATACTGGATGAGGCGCTGATCAACCGGTCCACCTTTTATAAACACTATTCGGACAAATACGATCTGGCCAGACTGCTGTCGGACCGGATGTTTCAGGAGTTTCAGGATATGCTGGAAAATCGTTTTCCGGCATCGGAGAACAGGGAAGTATATGAGACTATCGATATGATTTACGAGGTGCTGTATGATAAACGGGAGGCATTCATTGCAGACAAAACAGGATTCGCTGCAGCTATAACATAAATGTAAAGAACATGGGGAGAAGCTATGAAATATTTTGGAACAGGTTTGAGTGAAAAACATAAAGAACTGGGAACGATCATACGGAAAGCAAATCGTTTGGATGACGCGAAGCGCCTGTTTTCAGAGCTTCATGGCGCCCTGCATCTTTCGGAGGTGTCGGGGAGAGAGGAGAATGAGCTGGACCGGCTGACCGGAGACCTGGAGGATCCGGAGTATGCGGTGATGGTGACATCAAAGGATGAGACCATCGCCTGGGCACTCTGGCATATTGCCAGGCTGGAGGATTTGACCATGAATCTTCTGGTCTCCGGAGGGGAACAGGTATGGAACCGGGAGTGGGCCCGGCGTCTGGGAACGGCAGTTGCAGATACCGGCAACGCGATGAGTGACGATCAGATCATGGCGCTCAGCAAGGCGCTGCGCCCCGCCGAACTGCTGCAATACAGGAGCGCGGTCGGCAGAAGGACGAGACAGATCGTGGAAGGATTGACGGCCGATGATATGAAGCGGGAGGTCCGAAAAGAAGACTTAAAACGGATACGGGAGGAAGGCGGCGTCACAGCACAGGAAGAGTCGGTCTGGCTTCTGGATTATTGGGAAAAGAAAGACGTGGCAGGGCTTTTGCTCATGCCGCCGACACGGGACCCCATGCTGCATTTAAACGACTGCTGTAAATGGAAACAGCAGATACGGTCGAAGAAAAAGTTTTATAGAAGCTGAATGAAAAAATTATAACCGGCCTGTAACGAATCGGGATTCTGCAACACTAATTAACAGAGAGGAGGAAACACATATATGGATTCCATGGAACAGATCTATTTATCACACGCGAGAACAGTATATGCCTTTCTCCTGACGAAGACACAGAATCCGGATCTGGCGGAGGAACTGACCCAGGAAACATTCTATCAGGCGGTGAAAAGCATCCATAAATTCAAAGAGCAGAGCAGCGTATCTACCTGGCTCTGCGGCATTGCGCGGAACGTATGGTTCGATTATCTGCGGAAGCAGAAGGGCAGGGCCGATTTCGAGGAAGCGGAAGAAATTGCAGTCCCCTCCGCGGAGGAGGAAGTGTTTTGTTCCTGGGATCAGCTTTCGGTCATGAAACTGCTTCATCATCTGGAGGACCCCATGCGGGAGGTGATGTATCTGCGCCTGACCGGCAGCCTGACCTTTGGCCAGATCGGAGAGATCATGGGGAAGAGCGAGAACTGGGCGAGAGTGACTTTCTATCGGGGAAAGGAAAGAATTGTAAAGGAGGCGAAGGAAAATGAAACAGAACATACCCTGTGAAATGATCCGCGATCTTCTTCCACTGTATGTGGAAGGGCTGACGTCCGAGGAGAGCAGCAGGCAGATCGAGGCGCATATGGAGACCTGTGAGGACTGCCGCGGCCGGTATCTGCGGATGAAAGAGGACCTTGGACGTGAGACGGATGTAAAACAAAAGGAAAATGAACGGGAAATTGATTATTTGAAAAAAATCAGGAAGAGCAATCTGCGAAAAGTACTTTTAGGCATTGGCTCCGCATTCGCCGCAGTCCTGCTGGCCCTGTTTTTAAAGCTGTTTGTCATCGGATACCCGGTGGATTCCTATCTGGTGACGTATGCAAATGTGAACGAACACGTGCTGTCGGTTGGAGGCGTCTTTTACGATTCCGCCTCTGTGTACCGGAGGTATAAACTGGTTGGAGAGGATGATGGAAATACAAAACTGGTGATTTATGCCTGCCTGCCGTCTGTCTGGAACAGGAGCGGAGTATTTAACCTGAACATTGATCTGGCGGAGGTGGGAACGGATCTTTCCATCGATGGAATGACTGTGATGCAGGACGGAACCATTGTAAGCAGGCAGGCAAATGAATTGTTCGCTGCAAAGCATCCGTATGTGGGAGATATGTCCGCTAACGGCAGAGTCGCGCAGCTGCTCGGAATCGGTAAGGCGCTTGGCAGCTTTAAAAATGAGCTTCAGACTTCGGAGGAACCGTATGGATGGACATTGAACTTTGAGAACAGCGCGGCGAATTCAGCTGTATTTGAAGAGCAAATGAAGGGATACGCCTGTGTCCTGATAGCTCTGACCGGGAATCTGGGAGAGGTCAATTGGACGTACACGGTCGAACTGGAAGACGGGCCCCAGGTAAGACAGGGGACTATGACCAGGGAAGCCTGTTCTGAGTGGGCGGGAGACCCCATTGAGACATTTGCAGAGAGTCCGGAAGCGGTTCAGAGGCTGCTTGATCTGACCGGTGTTACGCAGGATTAATAAATGCAAAAAGTATATCCGAAAGCCTGGAAAAGAATTTAAACTGCTGCCCGGACATCGACGGCTGCAAGTACTGCTATATTCACAAAGGCGATGCTAGTACTGCTTTGCATAAATTCCTACGTAATAGCACCCGCTATCTACGCCAGGAGCACGCCTGCGAAGCTAGCCGTAGGGTCCACTACGACGTCGCTTCGCAGACGCACACCTGACGCAGATATCAGGCACTATTACTTAGTTATTTATGCAAAGCAGTACTAGAAAAGGGATCAATACGGACGAGGTGGTCCGGACGGATAAATTCTTTGCGCCCATTGAGAAAAAGAAGAACGGCGAATACAAAATGAAGCCGGGACAGGTGGTATATCTCTGCTTCCAGTCCGATTTTCTGGTGGAAGAGGCTGATGCGTGGCGGGAGGAGTGCTGGATGATGATTCGTCAGAGAACGGACCTGCATTTCCTCTTTCTGACGAAACGAATTGAACGATTTATGGATTGTATTCCTCCCGACTGGGAAAATGGATATGACAATGTGACGGTCTGCTGTACGGTAGAAAATCAGGCAAGGGCCGATGAACGGCTTTCCATCTTTTCCGGCCTTTCGATCAGGCATAAAAATATCATCTGCCAGCCGTTGATTGAAAGGATCGATATCCGGCCGTATCTATCCGGGGTTGAGCTGGTGGTGGCCGGCGGCGAATCCGACCGGAATGCCCGGCCGCTGGATTATGAGTGGGTGCTCTGGCTGAGACAGCAGTGTATGGAAAGCGGGATTCATTTTGAATTCAGGCAGTGCGGGACTCATTTTATCAAGGATGGTAAACGATACACACTGGCGGTGAAGGACTTGGGAAGCCAGGCACGCAAGGCAGGGATCAATATCTGGTACAGCGTATCATAAGTCCTTGTGCATATAGCACCTGCTGTGGGATACCATACGATTAAAATGGCAAAAGTCGGATCAGGCGTGTAAGATTTGACGGCCGATGAAGCTATGAGAGCACTCTATGGAAAGATTGGAGGAATGACGAATGACGCGGATATTTTTAGTAGAGGATGACAGGGAGATTGCGAAAAACCTTACGCTTTTGCTTTGCTCGGAGGGATTTACGGTCACCCACGCCCCTACGCGGGAGGACGCATTTGCCGCAGCAGACGGCAATAAATTTGATCTGGCGCTGATTGATATTGCGCTGCCCGATGGAAATGGTTTTACCGTATATACAAAGATCAAGGAGACCCAGGATATTCCAGTGATCTTTCTGACTGCCTCGGGCGATGAGACGAGTGTTGTCACAGGGCTTAATATGGGGGCTGACGACTATATCACCAAGCCTTTCCGCCCGCGGGAGCTGATCGCGCGGATCGGGACTGCGCTGCGGAAAAACGGACGCAGCGGGGCGGCATTTGAAATCTGCGGGCTTTTCGTCGATATGGCGGGCGGCGTTGTGAAAAAAAACGGCCGCGAGGTTTTCCTCTCTGCGTTGGAGTACCGTTTACTGCTGGTGTTTGTTAACAATCCCAGGAGTATTATCACGAGAAGCAGGCTGCTTGATGAATTGTGGGACGCGGCGGGCGAATTTGTCAATGATAATACATTGACTGTGTATATCAAGCGGCTGCGGGAGAAGATAGAGGATGATCCAGCAAATCCGCAGATTATTCTGACTGTCCGCGGAACCGGGTATCGAATGGGGGGCGGAAATGTTTCGGAATAAGGAGTTTCGGCAGTTTGTCATGGTGTTCGTCCTGACGGCAGCCGTCACGGTAGCGCTTGGATTTACCATCAACACGGCGGCCGGAATTCTTACCGCCGTTTCGGCTTCTGTCTTCGGCATCGCCTTTTTCCTGTTTACGAAAGCCAGATACAGACGTATTGCACGGCTTTCCAATCAGATCGATCTCGTGCTGCACAATGCCGACCGTCTGGATCTCGACGAACTGGAAGAGGGCGAGCTGTCTATTCTCCACAGCGAAATAACGAAAATGCTGCTGCGCATTCGGGAACAGAACGAGGCGCTTAAAGATGAAAAAATGCATCTTGCCGATTCGCTGGCCGATATCGCCCATCAGCTCCGCACACCTCTTACGTCTGCAAATTTAACGCTTTCCCTGCTGGAGAAAAATCCGGATGAAAACGAGCGGAGGGCCTTTATTCGGGAAACAGAGGAACTGCTGGTGCGTATGGACTGGCTGATCACGTCTTTGCTTAAATTGTCCCGTCTGGACGCGGGCGTCGTGGTATTTCAACGAGAGCCGGTTGACGTAAACGACCTCATAAGCACGGCAATTCGGCCCCTGCTGATCCCTATGGAACTGCATGGGATTGTGGTGCAGAGAGAGGTGCGTGCAGATGCCAAGACGGCATTCCCCGTAATCATACAGGGTGATCCGGGCTGGCTGGCGGAGGCAGTACAGAACATCCTTAAAAACTGTATGGAAAGCACGGGGGATCACGGAACGATTGAGATTGTCTGTACGGATACGGTTCTGTTCACTGAAATTACGATTCATGACAGCGGCGCGGGATTTGAAAAAGAAGCTCTGCCTCACATATTTGAACGGTTTTACAGCGGAAAAAGCGCAAACAGGGCGGGATATGGGATCGGGCTGGCTCTCTGCAGGATGATTATCATCCGGCAGGGAGGGACGATTACTGCAAAGAATCATCCGCAGGGAGGCGCGGTATTTACCATCCGTTTTCCAAAGTGACGGATCTCTCACTGAAAAGTCACAGAGATGTAAGGTGAATTCTCTATTATATGAGTATACCATGAGGAAGGAGGCTCACATAATGGAGCTTTTAAAAATTGATAATCTATGCAAGGTCTACGGCAGGGGCGAAAATCAGGTCACTGCCCTTGACCACGTTTCACTCACAATCGAAAAGGGCGAGTTTGCCGCGATCATAGGCCCCTCCGGCTCCGGCAAATCGACACTGCTCCACATCATCGGCGGCGTGGATGTGCCGACCAGCGGAAAGGTGTATTTAGACGGGCAGGATGTGTATGCGGGAAACAGTGAAAAGCTGGCCATTTTCCGCAGGCGGCAGGTGGGGCTGATCTACCAGTTTCACAACCTCATTCCCACCCTGAATGTGGTGGAGAATATTACCTTGCCCATCCTGATGGACAAAAGGAAGGTCAACGAGGAGCGACTGGAGGAATTGCTGGAAATGCTCGGTCTGAAAGACCGGAGAACGCATTTGCCTAATCAGCTGTCCGGGGGGCAGCAGCAGCGGGTCTCCGTTGGGCGCGCGCTGATGAATGCGCCGTCTGTCTGCCTGGCCGACGAACCGACAGGCAGTCTGGACAGTCACAACGGCCATGAGATCATCAATCTGTTGAAATTAAGCAACAAAAAATACCGGCAGACCCTCATCGTCGTCACGCACGATGAAAATATCGCCCTGCAGGCAGACCGCATCATCGGTATCTCGGATGGTAAGGTAGTGCGGGACGAGAGGATGGTGTGATGATGAATATCTTTCACAAGGTCACCCTGCAGAGCATGAAAAAGAGCCGCACGCGGACAATTGTCACCGTGATCGGGGTAATTCTGTCCGCGGCTATGATCACGGCTGTCACGACGTTCTCCGTTTCCCTCCTGAACTACATGATTAAGGGCGCGACAGTGAAATATGGCGGATGGCACGTCGAGTTTTTGGATGTGGATTCCTCATTCGCGGAGGAGCGGGCCCGGGACGACGGAGTGGCTGGCGCGGCGATATCCGAAAATATTGGCTATGCGGAGCTGAAAGGCGGGAAAAATCCCAACAAGCCCTATCTCTTTATTACGGGATTCAGCAAAGAGGCTTTTGACACGGTTCCCATTGAGTTAGTCTCCGGCAGACTGCCTGAGAACAGCGGGGAGATTCTGGTCCCGGCCCATGTCGCGGCAAACGGCGGCGTTACTTATGCAGTGGGGGACACGCTTTCGCTTGCCATCGGAAGCCGTATGGCTGGGGAAGGCCGTCTCGGCCAGCATGATCCCTTTTCTGCCAGAAATGAGCCGGGGAAGGCAACTGAAAACTTTGTGCCTCAGGAAGAAAGAACCTATACGGTTGTCGGCATCTGTGAAAGACCGGCTTTCGAGGAATTTACTGCGCCGGGTTATACTTTGATAACGACAGAAGACACAGCAGCAGGTCTGACGGCAGGCCGGACAGATCAGGCGGCCAGCTTAAGCATCTTTGTCACACTTAAAAATCCGGGAAAAGTCCAGGCTTATATTGAAAGGTCTGCGGGGCAAAGCGCATATGTCCTGAATGACAATGTGCTGCGTTTTCTGGGGGTGTCCAGCGATCACCTGTTTAATATGCTTTTATATTCCGTCGGCGGAATTTTGATGGCCTTGATCATGACAGGTTCGATTTTTCTAATTTACAATTCCTTTACCATCTCGCTGAACGAACGGACGCGCCAGTTCGGGATTCTGGCATCGGTGGGGGCTACGGCCGGCCAGCTGCGGAATTCGGTGCTGTTTGAGGGGCTCTGTATCGGTGCGGCTGGTATTCCCATCGGTATCCTTGTGGGCCTTGGCAGCATTGGCCTTGTAATATCCTTTGTGGCCGAGAAGTTCAAAAACTTCGGCTACAGTGCCGTGTCTCTTTCGCTGACTGTGTCCGGTACAGCCATAGCGGGGGCGGCGGTGATCAGTCTGGTCACAATTCTGTTTGCCGCCTATATTCCGGCCAGGAAGGCCGCGGCCAGACCTGTGATGGAAAGCATTCGCCAGACCAATGAGATCAAAATCGAATCGGGAGCCGTGAGAACATCAAAACTGACGCAGCGCCTCTGCGGCCTGGAGGGAACGCTGGCTCTGAAAAATTTTAAAAGAAATAAGAAGCGCTGCCGCAGCATCGTGCTTTCCCTCTCTTTAAGCGTTATTCTGTTTGTCTCGGCCAATGCTTTTGGAAGCTGCCTGAATCAGGGAGCGAAGCGGTCCGTGGTAAATACGGATTTTGACATCTGTTTTTCGTCGCCGAAAATTGATGAAAATGAATTATTCCGTCTTTACGGCAGGCTTAAAACTGCGGATGGGATCAAAGAAAGCTCTTATCAGGCGCTTATGTCATATTCCTGCGCGGTCAGGGCCGGCGACTTGTCAGACGAATACCGGAAATACATGGGGTATGAGAATCCGGATGAGACAGTCACACTGCCGATGGATATCCAGTTCATTGAGGACAGAGAATTCCGTAATTTTATCGAAAGCCTGGGATTGTCTCCGGAAGAATATACCGGCCAGAATGCGAAAATGATTGCCGTAGCGAAGCAAAAATCAGATGAGACGAAAAGCGGCCGGAGCGGGCTGGTTAATATGTTTGTGGGTGATTCCGTGAGCGGATCGGTCACCCCCGGAGCCGAACCGCCCGGGGAGAGGAAGGGGAATCCATCGGCAGACAAAGAGAAGCAGATAAGTATCACCTTCGTCGATACCATACCTCTCGATACGCTTCCAAAGAACTCTTCCGATGTGAAGCCGTTTATCTTTATGATCGTCGCACCATGGCAGCTAAGAGAACAATTTGTATCTCCAGATGCGGGGGAGATAATGGGACTGACCTTTCTGTCGGATAAGCCCTCGCAGGTGACGGCGGAGATGTCGGAAATGATTCAGGAAGCGGGAATTGGAACCGATTACGCCCTGTATAATGTGAATCGGATGTTTGAAGAAAACCGCAGCATTCTATTTGTTATTAACGTGTTTACGTATGTTTTTGTGATGATGATTTCGCTGATTGCGGCGGCCAATGTGTTCAACACGATTTCTACCAATATCAAGCTGCGCAGGCGGGAGCTTGCCATGCTCCGGTCGGTAGGAATGTCTGACCATGATTTCAATAAGATGATGAATTTTGAGTGTGCCTTCTACGGTATGAGGACGCTGCTGTTTGGGCTGCCGGCGGCGGGAATCTGCTCCTGGCTGATCTACTGCGGCATGGCTTACGGGGGAGCGGACGTAAGCTTCGTATTTCCATGGGCAAGTATGGCAGTCAGCGCGTTCAGTGTGTTCTTTATCGTGTTTATCACAATGGTGTCTGCAGTCGGAAAATTAAAGAAAGAGAATATCATTGATGCGCTTCGAGATGATATGACTTAATAAAAGAACAGGGCCTGGTTTTCCGCCAGGCCCTGTTTTGAAAAAAGTTTGATTGTTCTGTTCTGCAGTGCAGTATGTCGTGCCACAGTGCAGTATGTCGTACTACAGATCCAGTTTTAAATCCCCTTCCCTGATCCAGCCGGCTTTCCTTAAAAATTCTCCGAAGACCAGCGTCAGAACGGCGGGAAGCAGGAAGCAGACCAGCAGAATTCCGATCCACATTCTGGCGCCGCCGCCCATGGCGGTATAGACGCCAATGGGGCCTACCAGCCCGCAGGTTCCCATGCCGGAGGCTGTCTCGATGTTCTTCATCTGGAAGATCACCGTGGCGACCGGGCCGGTTACGAGGGAGGCCAGCGTGGGCGCGATCCAGATTTTCGGATTCTTCACGATGTTGCCCATCTGGAGCATGGAGGTGCCGAGCCCCTGGGCCAGCAAACCGCCCCAGCCATTTTCCCGGAAGCTTAAAACGGCAAAACCGATCATCTGGGCGCAGCAACCGGCCGTGGCCGCGCCGCCTGCCAGACCGTCGAGCGCCAGCATAATACAGATAGCGGCGCTGCTGATCGGCAGCGTCAAGGCGATCCCGATGAGGCCGGATACCAGGATTCCCATGAAGAAGGGCTGCATCTCCGTGGCTGTTTTTACAAGATTTCCGAAGGCGGCCATAAAGGCAGCCACACCCGGCCCTACAAACTGAGCGATCAGGACGCCGGAGATGATGGTGACGCCGGGGGTTACGATGATGTCGACACGGGTTTCCTTCGATACGATCTTTCCGAGTTCTGCTGCCACGACGGTGGCTACCAGTGCGCCGACCGGTCCGCCCAGCTCGTTGCCGGCGATCCCGACGGTAGCGGCGGAGAATAAGACCAGCTGCGGCGCTTTCAGCGCGTAAGCGATCGATACTCCCAGAGCCGCGCCGGTCGCACTTTTTGCGTAGCCCGCAATGGTGCCAAACAACGCGACACCGGTCTTGTCGCCCAGCGTTGCAAAGATGGTGCCGATCAGCAGCGAGGCAAATAAGCCAAATGCCATGGCACCCAATGCATCAATGAGATAGGTCTGGACGGTGATGTTGACGTTTTTACGTTTCAAAAACTCTTTCACGCCTGTTTTTTCCATGTTAGAAATCTCCTTTATGTATTTGTCTGTTACAGGTGCACACATTTGGCGAAAATGCCAAAGCAGTTAGTTATGTATTTTACCATAGAACTGGAAAATTGCAAGAATAACATGAAAAAGGATCAGCCGGGGGAGCTGATCCTTTTTTCGGAGAAGGTATTTCGTTTCTTATGGGGTGTAGCAAAAACTATATAATGTATTGGGGGGGTTTACGATTATTAATATAACTCATTTCTACAAAAAAGTGTTCACAAACTTTGGGAAAATCAAAAAGAAAAATTGTGCGTTTTACCAGTATAAATATATTGGTTATAAAAATTAGATAAAAACAGCGTGTGCAGCGGTGAGGATAGGTCATAATGTACCAGGAATGTACCAGGTTCTATATGAGGGCTTTTTCTCATAAAGATTACTTAACTACTTTATCAGATCTTTTGAGGAAGCTATTTTATGAATAATACTCCGTATAGTATCCATGCGAATCCGGACTCCATACCGGTTATCCATTCGAACTGGTATCCTCCGGCCGCCGTCACTGAAAAAAATCTTCAGTACGCGCAGATCCTCATGCCGGACTTAGCTGCAGCGGTCAGCGAAATGACCACGGTACACCAATATCTGTATCAGTCCTGGACTGCCGGCAGTAATTATAATAAAGAGTCCGGCAAGTTGGACTCGCGCGCCTTACATAAAAACATACGCCGTGTGATCCAGCGTATCGCTGTGGTTGAACAACACCATTTTACCATTATCGGACAGCTTATTACTCTTCTGGGCGGCCAGCCGGAATGTCGTTCGGTGGAGCCGTGTTCATACTGGCGCGGAAATATGGTAGATTACAGCTGCGATATCCGTACCGTGCTGGCGACAGACGCCGAGTCCGAGAAGTTCGCCGCCCAGGCATATGCCGATCAGTCTCAAAAGATCAAGGACCCTCAGGTATCAAAAATGCTCGCGCGTCTGTCTCTGGACGAGAAGCTGCATTATAAAATATTCAGTGATTTTTTATCGCAAATCTAATCAGATATTTTTTGCCGCTCTGGAAAAGGGGCGGCTTTTTTCTTGCAAATCACTATTTTTTCGATCACAGTCGTTAAAAAGAGGACTTGTGTCCTTTTTGCATCTACTTTTTGCCTAAAAAATGGCTCATAAAAATGTGATATTTTCACAAAGTGGATAATATTTCCTTGAAAAAGGACATAAGTCCTTTAAAAATGAAAAAACCATTGCTACAATGTGATTATTCCAAAAACAAAAGAGACATAAGGTCCATTGAAAAAGAAAGAGGTGGAATGCATGAATAAGGTTTTAGACATTGTGACATCGAAGGGACTGACGTATGAACAGAAGGTGGTGGCCCTGGCCCATGCGGCGGAGAACAGTCTGGAGGTACTGGAGATACCGGAGAAGACCCGTCACTATATGGAGACCGGAGCCATCTGTGACCTGGACGAAGGCCATGCGCCGTACCGGCCGAGATATATCATGCCGGATTACGAAGCAGCGGTAAAAAAAGGGTGTGAATTTCTGCAGCTTGACCCGCCGAAGGATCTTGACGAGGTGATTCAGTTCCTGGAGATTTTGTACCGCCATGTGCCCTCCATTACCAGTTATCCCGTTTATCTTGGCAGCATCGACCGCCTGATCGAACCGTTTCTCGAAGGTGTGAGCGATGAGGAAGCGGAGAAAAAGCTGAGATTGTTCCTGATTTATCTCGACCGGACCATTACCGACGGGTTCTGCCATGCAAATCTGGGCCCGGAGGAGACGAGAACCGGACGGATCATCCTGAAGCTGGAAAAAGAGCTTCAAAATGCGGTTCCGAACCTGACACTGAAATATGATCCGGATATTACGCCGGACTCCTACGGGGAACTGGCGCTCTATACCTCCCTTTACTGCGCGAATCCGGCCATCTGCAACCACCGGATGCACAAGGATACGTATGGGGACTACGGCATTTCCAGCTGTTACAACATTCTGCCCATTGGAGGCGGCTCCTACACACTGACGAGAATCGTCCTTCCGAAGCTGGTTCCTGAGGCAGAGAGCAGAGAACAGTTTCTGACGGAGACCCTTCCGGACTGTCTGCACCGCATGGGGGACTATATGAACGAGAGAATCCGGTTCCTCGTGGAAGAATCGAATTTCTTCGAGACCTCGTTCCTTTCCAGAGAGGGTTTTATTTCCAGGGATAAATTCCTTGCCATGTTCGGAGTCGTGGGGCTGGCGGAATGTACCAATCTGCTGATGGACGACCCGGACAAGATCTACGGAAGCGATCAGGAAGCGGACCAGCTGGCAGACCAGATCATGCAGGTCATTGCGGAATATGCGGAGACATCGAAGGCGCTTTACTCGGAGGTATTTCATGACCATTTTGCTCTCCACGCGCAGGTGGGAATCGACTCGGACCACGGAATTACGTCCGGAGTGAGGATTCCGGTTGGAATGGAACCGGAGCGCATGTATGACCACCTTCGCCACAGCGCGCGTTTCCACCGCTTTTTCCCGACCGGCTGCGCGGATATCTTTTCCTTTGACCCAACCGGCAGAAATAATCCGGCGGCCATGCTGGATATCGTAAAGGGGGCATTTTCCCTGGGAGATAAATACATAAGTTTTTATGCGTCGGACAGCGATTTAGTCCGGATTACCGGCTATCTGGTGAAACGGAGCGAGATGAAAAAGTATTACGAGGGCGAGGCTGTGCTTCAGAATACGGTGTATCTCGGCGGAGATAACTACCGGAACGCACATCTGGAAAACAGGAAGGTGAGGGCGCTATGAGCATGGTCCCTCCCGAGGCCGTGATTAATAAGATTATTCCGTTGAGCGTTGTGGACGGTCCGGGCTGCCGCACCTCCGTATTCGTCCAGGGCTGCAATATCGCCTGCGCCTATTGCCACAACCCTGAGACACAGCAGCTGTGCAGCGGCTGCGGCCTCTGTGTCAGCCAGTGTCCGGCGGGAGCGTTGTCGATTCAGGTAAATGGAGGAGACGAGCCGGAGGGCGGAGAAGCACGGAATGGCGGAGCAGTATCGAAGGAAAATAAGCAAGACAGAGTAATCTGGGATGAGAGCCTGTGCGTGCAGTGCGATACCTGTATTCGCGTCTGTCCCAGCCACGCGTCTCCAAAGGTGCGCCGGATGAGCGCAGATGACGTGTGGAAGGAAATTGAAAAAAACATGCCGTTTATCCAGGGAATCACCGTTTCCGGAGGTGAATGCACCCTGTATCCGGAGTTCCTCACAGAACTGTTCCGGCGGGCAGGAAAAGCGGGGCTTACCTGTTTCCTGGACAGCAACGGCTGTGTGGATTTGTCCCAATATCCACAGCTCATGCAGGTGACAGATCAGGTGATGTTAGATGTAAAGGCGTGGGATCACAAAGTCTTTGGACGGCTGACAGGCGGAGATGTTTCCATAGTAAAGAAGAATCTTAAATATCTGGCGGAACACGGAAAATTATTCGAAGTGCGGCTGGTATGCCTGGACTCGGAGCACGAGGGGGAAAACCGGCAGGAACGGGTTCCAGAAGTGGATATGGAGGCGGTCATCGCAGGCGTATCCCGGGAAGCAGCTCCCTATTTAAAGGAATTCCGGCTGAAGCTGATCACCTTCCGTCAATATGGAGTGACTGGAAGTCTTAAGGAGGCGAAAAGTCCGTCCCGGGAACGCATGGAAGCGCTTAAGAATTTGGCGGTCAGATACGGGTTTCAGGATATTCAGATTGTATAAAGGATCGTACAGGGTAAAAAACTATACGTGACTATAAATTAAAAAATGCAGATGGAGGAATTGGCATTATGAAAATCAGAAAAAGAATTGTATTTGGATTAACGGCGGCAATGGCACTGTCTCTTACAGCATGCGGAGGCGTAAAGACAGGAAGTACAACAGCGGAAAGTGCAAAGACAGAGAACACAGAAAATACAGGCGGTGGGACATCGGAAGGCAAGAGCAGCTTTTCTGTTGCGATGATCACGGACACGGGCGGAATCAACGACCAGTCCTTCAACCAGTCGGCATGGGAAGGTCTGACCGAGTTAAAAGAAGAAAAAGGAGTAGAAGTTAACTATATTGAATCAAAACAGGCGTCGGATTTCGTTACGAACCTGGAGAGGCTGGGAGACAACGGCGCCAACCTTTTATGGGGCGTGGGCTACGCCTGTGCGGATGCAGTACTGGAAGCAGCGGACAGCAATCCGGATATTCAGTATGCAATTATTGACAATGCCTATGATGATACGCCGGACAACGTAACGGGAGTAATGTTCCGGGCTGAGGAACCCTCCTTTATGGTCGGTTACGTGGCGGGCCGTATGACGGAGACCGGCAAGGTCGGCTTCGTGGGAGGCATATCTTCCGGTCTGATTGACCAGTTCCAGTACGGTTATGAGGCGGGCGTCAAGTACGCGGCAAAGGAACTGGGCAGGGATATCGATATTTCCGTTCAGTATGCGGAAAGCTTCAGCGATGCGGCGAAAGGAAAAGCCATTGCCACAAAGATGTATTCAGACGGCTGTGACGTGATTTACCATGCCGCAGGCGGAAGCGGAACCGGCGTGATCGAGGCTGCAAAGGAAGCGGACAAATGGGTAATCGGCGTGGATAGAGACCAGGCTTACTTAGCGCCGGAAAACGTTCTGACATCAGCGCTTAAGCTGGTTGGTAAAGCTGTTAAGGAAGTTTCCATCGAAGCAATGGAAGGCGAAACGATTGGCGGACAGACACTGACATTCGGCTTAAAGGAGGACTGTGTAGGCATTCCGGAAGAACACGGCAACATGGCGGACGGCGTTTATGAGGATACGCTGAAGGTAGCGGAATCCATCAAAAACGGGGAACTGGTTCCGCCAACCACAAAAGAAACGTACGAAGCATTCATAGCAGAATAGGGACGAATGATTTTACACCGCAGTACCAGCAGGGCTGCGGTGTAAAAATGAAAGGAGAAATCGAGATGGCCACGGTGAGCAGCGACTATGCGGTTCAGATGCATGGGATAACAAAGCGTTTCGGGGCATTTTACGCTTTGAAAAATATGAATCTGGACGTAAAAAAAGGCAGCATCCATTCCCTTCTGGGTGAAAATGGGGCAGGAAAAAGTACACTGATGAATGTGCTGTACGGTCTTTATCAGGCCGACGAGGGCGAGATTTACATAGGCGGAAAGAAGAAGGATATTAAAAATCCCAATACGGCGATCATGAGCGGCATAGGTATGGTTCATCAGCACTTTATGCTGGTAGAGGATTTTACGGTGACGCAGAACATCATTCTTGGCAATGAGACCACTTCCCACGCAGGAATCGTGGATATGAAAAGGGCCAGAAAACAGATTCTGGAAATCGTCGAAAAGTATGGTCTGGAGGTTGATCCGGATGCAAAAATCAGTGATATTTCCGTGGGAATGCAGCAGCGAGTGGAGATTTTAAAAGCCTTGTACCGGGGAGCTGAACTGCTGATCCTGGATGAGCCTACTGCGGTGCTGACTCCTCAGGAAATCGAAGATCTTCTTTCCATCATGCACAATCTGGTGGATGACGGAAAAGCCATCATTATTATCACCCACAAGCTGAAGGAAATCAAGGCGTCCTCCGATACCTGCACAATCATTCGCCGCGGAGAGTATATCAATACCATATCGGTCGAAGAGGTGACGGAGCAGGAGCTGGCAACACTCATGGTGGGCCATGAGGTGAAGCTGGTGGTGGACAAGACACCTGCAAAGCCCGGGGAAACCGTGTTGGAGATTAAAGATCTGGTTGTGAAGAACGAGAGGAAGCTGGATGCGGTAAAGGGGCTTAACTTAACCGTGCGGAAGGGCGAGATCGTGGGGATTGCGGGTATCGACGGCAACGGCCAGAAGGAACTGGTAGAAGCGATTAACTGTCTCGTGCCCGCGGAGAAGGGAACCATTACAGTCAATGGAAAAGCGGTTGGCAACACAAATCCGCGCACCGTCATCGACAGCGGGATCAGCACGATACCGGAGGACCGGCAGAAACGCGGCCTGGTACTGGATTTCACGGTCAATGAGAACGCGGTGCTGGAGAGATACCGCCAGGAACCATTTTCCAGAAAAGGTATTCTGAATAAGAGGGAGATGGAGCTGTTCACCAAAAAACTGATCGGGGAATTTGACGTCAGGCCGGAGGACTGTGGTTCGAAGCGGGCAGGCGGCTTATCTGGAGGAAACCAGCAGAAGGTCATTATCGGCCGTGAAATCTCCATGAACCCGGATGTGCTGATTGCGGTTCAACCCACCCGCGGACTGGATGTGGGAGCCATCGAGACCGTGCATAAGACACTGATCCGCGAGCGCGACAAGGGAAAGGCGGTGCTCCTCATTTCTTTTGAGCTGGATGAGGTAATGAATGTCTCTGATACCATTGCGGTGATCTACGATGGAAAAATCCAGGATACGTTTACACAGGGGACCGTGGATGAAAATACGATTGGCCTGTTGATGGCAGGAGGAAAGAATCATGAATAAAACTGTTCATATTTTGAAAAAGCCGCTCACGATGACCCTGATTGCCATCTTTTTTGGTTTTTTGGTCGCCGGAATCATTCTGGCTGCGGTCGGATATCCGCCTGTTCAGTCGCTGGGCGTTCTGTTAAACGGTGTTTTTTCGAGTCCCAAGCATATGTCTAACGTGATTATCAAAAGCACGCCTCTGATTCTGACCGGAATCGGAGTGGCCTTTGCATTTAAAACCGGCCTCTTTAACATCGGTGCGGAGGGGCAGTTTATTATGGGCTGTGTCGCGGCCACTGTGGTCGGAATTGTCTGTGATTTCCCACCGGTGATTCAGATCCCCCTGGTGCTGGGAGCGGGAGTAGCGGCAGGCGCGTTATACGGAGGAATTGCAGGCTTTCTGAAAGCAAAATTCGGTATCCATGAGGTTCTAACCAGCATCATGCTCAACTGGATTGCGCTCTATTTCTCCAACTATGTGTGCGGACTGGAGCGCTTCCATAAGCCGGACACCATCGGAACGTATGCGATCAACCGTTCCGGCTATACGATGATTCTGGGAAATTACAAGGCGACGGAAGGTGGGAAGGCCGCGCTGATGCAAAATGATTTCCTGAAAAATACGCTTTTAAAGACAGACGTCAACGCTGGATTTCTCATTGCCATCATCCTTGCCGTGCTCGTATCTTTTCTGCTTTATAAGACGGCAAAGGGATTTGAGCTTCGCGCGGTCGGCGCAAACCGGTTTGCGGCGGAGTTTACGGGAATTAATGTGAACCGGAATATCCTGCATTCCATGCTGATTTCCGGCGCGATCTGCGGGCTGGCGGCAGCTCTTTACATAACAGGCAACTCTCCCCACGGAATTGCTACACTGGCGGCATTTGAGAATACCGGTTTTAATGGGCTGGCAGTCTGTCTGATCGCGGCAAGCTCTCCGGTTGGCTGTATCTTTGCGGGACTTCTGTTCGGCGGTCTCATTTATGGCGGCCAGACACTGCAGTACGAGGTGGGCGCACCGTCCGAGATTATCAACATTGTCATCGGCATTATCGTGTTCTTTGTTGCGCTGACCCATATTATTCCGCCGCTGGTGGAACGTCTGTCAAAGGGAGGAAAAAAACATGATTAACAGTCTGACATTGTTTATCGGCATTACACTGATGTATTCAACTCCTCTGGTTTTCGCCGCACTGGGCGGAGTCGTGTCAGAGAGGTCCGGAGTGACAAACCTGGGGATTGAGGGAATGATGACAATCGGAGCGGTCACGGGAGCTACGGTGGGATATTACTCGGGAAGCGCCTGGGCCGGATTTATCGCCGCGGGGCTGGCAGGCGGACTGATTGCGCTTCTCCATGCGTTTGCCGCCATTACCTGCAAAGCGGACCAGACGATCTCCGGAATTGCCATTAACTTAATCGGACCGGGTGTGGCGCTCTTCGTCTGCCGGCTGTTATTCGACGGTGCGACCATGTCGCAGCCGGTACCAAACAAGATTCCCAAGCTGTTCGGAGGACTGAAAGTACAGGGGGCTCTTCAGAATTTAAATGTGGATGTGACCGTTGTTCTCGCGCTTTTGCTGGCTGTGTTCATCTGGTTCTTTCTGTATAAGACAAAATGGGGTCTTCACATCCGGGCCGTGGGGGAACATCCGGCTGCTGCCGATACCATGGGTATCAATGTGTATGTGATCCGCTACATCTGTGTTCTGGTTTCCGGATTGTTAGCGGGATTTGGCGGAGCCGCCATGACTCTGGCCATTATTCCGCAGTTTACGCCGACCGCTATCAGCGGCCAGGGATTTATCGCGCTGGCGGCCGTTATTTTCGGTAAGTGGACGCCACACGGGGCGTATGGCGCATGTCTTCTGTTCGGCGCGGCCCAGGCGCTGACGGTAACGCTGGGAGGCGGGAACTTCGCAGTCCCGTCACAGATTCTCGCTATGCTGCCGTATTTTATTACGATTGTGATTCTAATTCTCTTTGTTGGTAAGTCCTCTGCACCGAAGGCCAGTGGTCAGCCGTACGAGAAGGGCGCCAGATAAATATAGAAGGGGACGCCTGCCGCCAGTCCAATCCGCCAGTCTGCTCCGCCTGGAACGGGAATGGGACTTTGACGGCGGTGTGAGGAAAAAGCCGGAAGCCGGCGGGCAGAAGACGGCTCATGTTTCCTGAGTGGACGGGACTAAGGGCCGACAGGGGCCAAACGGGGGTACCGGGCAATTCGACCGAACTCTTGATGAGTTCGCTCTCAGTGCCCTCAGATTTTCGTCCTGTAAACGAAAATCTGCCCCCCGTTTGCCCCCTGCCCGCCCTAAGTCCCGCCACACTCCGGAAAAAATCGCCGTCTTCAGCCCGCCGGTTTCCGCCTTTTTCCGGCCAGGGTACGGAAAAGTCCCCTTCCCGTTCCAGGCGGAGCAGACTGGCGGATTGGACTGGCGTCAGGCTGGGGATGGTAAGTCATAGAGGGAAAATATTAAAAAAATTTATGAGGAACAGTAGACTTTTTTTGTGAAATGATGCAAACTAGAAGAAGAGGATGGCAAGTACGGATGAAGGAGGTAGACCATGAATGATGTTGTATCTTTGATCAACGAGCTGCGCAGCGAAGAACGCGAGTATCTGAATAATTATCTGGCAAACGCGCCCAAGTGGCTGTTGGAAGCATTTCAGATCGTGCGTCTGAAGAAGGGAACCACGTTCATCCATGAAAACGCGCATGTGGACACTGTATACATTCTGGTAGAGGGAATTGTGAAGGCGACGGACTACCGCATTCAGGAGGTGGCGTACGATTACACCCGATTTTATCCCATTGAGGTGTTCGGGGCTATGGAATTTCTCATGGGGTATGATTTGTATAAGACGACCTTGATGACGGAGACCGACTGCCGGTTCCTCTGCGTGTCCAAGGACCAGTTCAGCCGCTGGATGCTGACGGATATCCACGCGGTGCTGGAACAGGTGAAGGCTATGAGCGTTTATCTCGTGGAGCAGGTGAGGAAGGAGCGTCTCTTTCTCTTCCTTCAGGGAATCGACCGGCTTTTTCTTCTGTTTATGCAGATATACCGGGATTCAGCCAGACGGGGGGTCTGCCGGATTCATTTGACGAGAAAGGATTTGTCCAACAGTACGGGGCTGTGTGTGAAGACGGTAAATCGGTGCGTAAGCCAGATGGAGGAAGAGGGATATATTTCCCGGGAGGGAAGGGGAATCTTAATCAGTGAAGAACAGTACCAGAGAATTAAATCGGCTATGGCGGATAAGATAGATGAGAATGACATATAACGGATTGAGAGAAAGGGAGGTCATTTATGACAAACTATTCGGAAAACGAAGGGAAACAGTATCATATCCAGGTGGGAAGGGGCGATGTGGGCCGGTACGTCATCATGCCGGGCGACCCGAAGCGGTGCGCGCTTATTGCGAAATATTTTGACGATCCGAAGCTGATCGCGGACAACCGGGAGTATGTGACGTATACCGGAACGCTTGACGGAACGCCTGTCAGCGTTACCTCCACTGGAATCGGCGGACCGTCGGCTTCGATCGCTATGGAAGAGCTGGTGATGTCGGGGGCGGATACCTTTATCCGTATCGGCACCTGCGGCGGGATGGATATCAATGTTAAGAGCGGGGACCTGGTGATTGCCAACGGAGCTATCCGTATGGAGGGCACCAGCCGCGAATATGCTCCTATCGAATTTCCGGCGGTTCCCGATTTTGATGTGACGAACGCCCTGGCAGCGGCGGCGAAGAAGCTGGAAAAACCGTATCACGTCGGCGTTGTCCAGTGCAAGGATTCTTTCTATGGCCAGCATTCACCGGAGACGAAGCCGGTATCGTATGAGTTGATGAATAAGTGGAACGCCTGGCTGCGTCTGGGCTGTAAGGCTTCCGAGATGGAATCGGCGGCGCTGTTTATCGTGGCCAGCGCGCTGAAGGTGAGGGCGGGATCGGTATTTCTCGTTATGGCTAACCAGGAGAGGGCGAAGGAAGGGCTTGAGAACCCGATTGTCCATGACACGGATGCGGCCATCCGGACAGCTGTCGAGGCCATCCGGCTGATGATTCAGGAAGAAAACAGCAAAAATTGAGAAGGAGACAGGCAAATGAGTATGACACCAACAGCCCACAACGGGGCGAAACAGGGAGAGATAGCGAAGACAGTACTGATGCCGGGCGACCCGCTGCGTGCAAAATATATTGCGGAGACGTATCTGGAAAATCCGGTGTTAGTGACATCAGTGCGCAACATGTTCGGTTATACCGGAACGTATAAGGGAAGAGAGATTTCCGTCATGGGCGGCGGAATGGGAATGCCCTCTGTGGGCATATACACGTATGAGCTGTTCCATTTCTATGGCGTGGAGCAGATTATCCGCATCGGTTCCGCAGGAGCCTTACAGGACGGGGTAAAGCTTATGGACGTGGTAATCGGCATGGGAGCCTGCACGGATTCCAACTATGCTTATCAGTACGGCCTCCCCGGGACATTTGCCCCTATTGCTGACTACGGTCTGCTGGCGAAAGCGGTGGATACGGCGAACGCACAGGGGACCCATGTGGTGGTAGGCAATATCCTTTCTTCCGACATTTTCTATAACGCGGACACTACCGTAAATGACAAGTGGCGCAGTATGGGCGTGCTGGCCGTGGAGATGGAAGCGGCCGCGCTGTATATGAACGCCGCGGCTGCGGGAAAGAAAGCGCTTTGTATGCTGACAATCTCGGATCTGATCTACGGCGAGGAGAAATTAAGCGCCGAGGAGCGCCAGCTGGGATTTGGAAAGATGATGGAGATCGCTCTGGAACTGTAAGGAGGCACAGGAGGAAATTATGGACGGAAAAGAAACGTTGAAGTATGTGGATCATACGCTGCTGACCCAGACGGCGACCTGGGAAGAAATCAGGAAGATCTGTGACGAGGCCATGGAATTTGGGACGGCGTCGGTCTGCATTCCCCCTTCCTATGTGAAGGCGGCGAAGGAATATATGAAGGACCGCATGGCGGTCTGCACGGTGATCGGTTTTCCGAACGGTTATTCCACGACCGCGGTAAAAGCGTATGAGACAAAGGACGCGATTGCAAACGGTGCCGATGAGATTGACATGGTCATCAACATCGGCTGGGTGAAGGACGGCAGATACGACCGTGTGGAGGAGGAAATCCGCACGTTAAAGGAATGCTGCAAAGATAAGATATTAAAAGTCATCATCGAGACCTGCCTTCTCACCGATGAGGAGAAAATCCGTATGTGCGAGGTCGTAACCAGTTCCGGCGCGGACTTTATCAAGACATCCACCGGATTTTCCAAAGCGGGAGCAACCTTTGACGATGTGGCTCTTTTCAAGGCGCATGTGGGAAAAGAGGTAAAGATCAAAGCCGCAGGCGGCATCTCGTCGCTCTCAGATGCGGAAAAGTTCCTGGAGCTGGGCGCGGAGCGCCTGGGAACCAGCCGGATGATCAAGCTGGTAAAGCAGGAGAAGAGTGACGGCGGATATTAAGCACTGTTACTGCGGTATTTATGCAATTGTTTGGTAAAGGAAAGGAGGCCGTTATGGATTTTACGGAGGAAATGGCTGTGCTTAGGGCAAAGCTTCCCGCTGAGGAGATGATATCCCAGGCATTTTCGGCCATGGCGAAGGCCTACGCCCCTTATTCCGGATTTAAAGTCGGAGCAGCGCTGCTCACGGCTGACGGAATAATCTATCAGGGCTGCAATATTGAAAACGCGGCGTATACCCCCAGCAACTGTGCGGAGCGGACGGCGTTCTTCAAGGCGGTCAGCGAAGGGGTGAGAGAGTTTACTGCGATCTGTATCGTCGGCGGGAAGGAGGGTGTCCCGGAAGGATTGACGGCTCCCTGCGGCGTCTGCCGCCAGGTGATGATGGAATTCTGCGACCCGGAGACATTTCAGATTATTCTGCCTTCCAGCAGGGAGGAGTATGAAATCTTTACGCTGAAGGAATTGCTGCCGATCGGGTTCGGACCAAAGAATTTGCTGTAGAGATGGAAAGAGCGGTAATTAAAAGCTGGTAAAAAAGAAAAATAACGAATAATAAAGAGTAACAAAGAATAGAAGAAGCGCTTTTCCGGTCATGGTTGGATCGGAAAAGCGCTTCTTTTTAAAATCCCAAAGTTTCTCCAACGAGAATGACTTTGATACGGCCTTTGACTCTCTGGCGTCCGAGCACCAGATAATTGCAGCAGCGCCTTGCATCACACATGCATCCGGAAGCCATGTTCCTCTGGTCATACTGCACGTCCCTTTTCATGGCAGATTTGGACCGATACAGCCCGCGTAGCCCGCTGTGCCTCCTTTAGTGGGGCAAAATCTCTCATAAAGTTGGATACACAGATGTCGGAAAACAATTTTCAAACATGCTCTAACCATTTCTCTCTACTCTTCGCAATTATAGCAGAAGCAGGAGGTCATATGATCGTTGACCAGCCCGACCGACTGCATGTAGGCATAAATAATGGTAGGGCCTACAAATTTAAATCCCAGGTTCTTTAAATCCTTACTGATTTTTTCTGCTAACGGAGTGCTGGCAGGAACGTCAGACATGGTTTCCCAGGCATTTTTGATGGGCTTGTTATCCACATAGGACCATAAGAACTGGTCCAGGGAACCGTATTTTTCACACAACACGAAGTAAGCCCTGGCGTTTAAGATGGCTGCGTTGATCTTTAAACGGTTTCGGATGATTCCGGCGTTCTGCATCAGCTCTTCGATCTTCTCGTCGCCGTATGTACTGATGATGGCCGGATCGAAATCATCGAAGGCCTTTATAAAGGCATCCCGCTTCTTCAGGATGGTAATCCAGCTTAAACCTGCCTGCATACCCTCCAGAATCAGCATTTTAAATAGTGTTCTGTCATCGTGAACGGGTTTCCCCCATTCGTTATCGTGATACTCCTGGTTCAGTATATCGTGGGCGGCCCAGTCACACCGTGTGAGTTTGTCTGACATTGGTTATCCTCTTTCTGTGTTGGTATTGGGATTCTTTTGAAATCCAGTTCTTCTGCAAATAATTCCCTGAGTGCGTCACACCTTGTATTTACCTCCTTATACGTTTCCCAGGCGGCTGAGCCAGAAGTTATCTTTCTTTAGATAGACAATCAGCTTTCTGGGGAGGCCGCTGCAGTGTATGACGGTTCATCAATATTCTCCCTTCCATTATAGTAGAACTTTGTATTCACATCAATAGATATCCATAGATAAATCGCCTCCCGGCTGTCAAAAAGTTTACTGTTCTCTCCCCGTCTGGGGTACCGCAGTCTGGTAAATTCATACACGTTTAAAACTGATGAGGTCTTCCACGAGTTTCGAGTTTGTGATACAATGAGACACAGCCGACAGTGTCCGGTGAGAGATTAAATTTGATTTTGGAGACAGAGATATGATAAACCGGATTATTATGATCATTATGGCGCTGGGCGCCGTGGCTGGGGGAATTGACCGTATCCTGGGGAATCGTTTTGGGTATGGGAAGAAATTTGAGGAAGGCTTTCAGTATCTGGGGCCGACTGCGCTGTCCATGGTGGGGATCATCTGCCTGGCCCCGCTGGTATCGGGGACGCTGGGAAGGCTTATCATTCCGGTTTACCGGTTCCTTGGGGTGGACCCCGCCATGTTTGGAAGCCTTCTGGCCATCGATATGGGAGGATATCAGCTTTCCATGGAGCTGGCGGAGAATCCGCTGATCGGAAGGTACGCGGGAATCGTGGCGGCCTCTGTGTTTGGCTGCACGATTGTCTTTACCATTCCGGTAGGGATGGGGCTGATCGAAGAGGGCGACCGTCCCGTATTTGCAAAGGGAATTATGCTGGGGCTGGCTGCCATGCCGGCGGCGCTGATCACCGGAGGGGCTGTGTGCGGCCTGGGGATCGGGGAGATTCTGCATCAGAATCTTCCTGTTCTGGTTCTGGCCCTTCTGCTGGGAATCGGTCTGTTCCGTATTCCTGATGGCATGGTGAAAGGCTTTGAGGTGTTCGCTGTTCTTATCCGTACCGTGATAACCGCCGGGCTTGTGCTGGCAGCGGTTACATATATGACAGGATTTGTGGTGATTCCCGGAATGGCTCCCATCGAGGAGGCCATGGCGGTGGTTTCATCCATCGGTGTGGTGCTTCTGGGCAGTCTTCCCGTGACGGAATTTCTTCAGCGCCGGCTGAAACGGCCCTGTACCGCACTGGGCGCCAGAATGGGGCTGGACAGCATCAGTGTCCTGGGGCTGTTGGTCAGTATCGTGAGTCCCATACCGGCGCTCGTCATGATGAAGGACATGAACACGTTTGGCAAGCTTGTCAATGTGGCGTATATGGTGAGCTCAGCCTCCATGCTGGCCGCCCATCTGGGATTTACCGTGAGCACCGAGCCGGATATGCTGCCTGCGCTGCTGGTTTCCAAACTGGCCGGGTGCGCGGCTGCAATTGCGCTGGTAGTCATAACGTCGAATACAAAGAAGAGATCATAGGTTACTGTTTATAGCCAGGAATTTTAAGTTCCTGGCTATTGAACTGTTCAAATAATGAAATTTATGGTATGATATGTACTATATAAGCATTTGGCGGGGAAAGCCGGACTGAAACACCGCAGATATTTGATGCAACGTTCGATAAAATATTCTAAATGAATCCTTAATTATCAAAAAAATGTTCGTAAAATGCGGTGCATTTGAACAAAACGATCAGGAAAATGTATTTTAAGTGAAAATGTCTTCTGCGGAGAGCAGGAAACGAAACTATAACAGGGTATAAGAGGTTGTCGAAGTGAAAAACAAAAAGGGTGTCATTGTAAAAAGGCAGCAGACGATTTTACAGAGACTGCAGAAAGAGAAAGAAGTATCGGTTGATCAATTAGCCAATGAACTGGGAGTCTCACCGCTTACCATAAGACGGGATTTGATTGATTTTGAAAATCAGGGATTTGTGAAACGCCATTACGGCGGTGCAAAATTGATAGAAGGCACCCTTTTTGAAGATCCGACGCTGGAGGTTCCGCCTGCCACCGGTCAGGACGGAACGACGGATTACAGAAGAGTCGTTGCAAAGAAGGCTGCAGAGCTGATTGAAGAGGGCGATATAATATTCGTCAACAGCAGTAAGACGGCTCTTTTAATGCTGGACTATATATCCGGCAAGCGGGTCAGCGTGATAACGAATAATGGAAATGCCATTACCAGCAGTCACGATCCGCTGGTCAGCATTATTCTGACCGGTGGGGAGCTGCACGGAACGAAATGTTCCCTGGTAGGGGATTTTGCACTTGCCACCATACGGAAGATCCGGGCGAACAAGTGCTTCATCGGAGTCAGCGGAATCACGGCAGAAGGCGAGATCAGCACGGCGGTGCTTCAGGAAACCATGGTAAACAGCCTGATGATCGAGCGGGCAAAGGATATGGTCGTCATACTGGCGGATCATAAGCGTATCGGCAAGCTGCATAATTTTATCATCGCGGATACCCATCAGATTACCCATATCGTTACGGACGAGCTGGCCGACGAGGCGGTTACGTCAAGGCTGGAAAAAGATAACGTGACCATATTGAAGGGCCACATTACCGATTGACAGGTAAGGACAGATAACAGAATATTTAAGTGTAAGGATACAGTCTGGAATAAGATTCCTGATACAGACTGTATCCTTTTTTGTAGTTGTCCCTGTTTTCCGGGAGTGTCTGTGTAACGGCATCGGCGGCCCGGGCGGCCCGAAAGGCTTCTTCCCAGCCGGGATACAGCCCGGTGGCTACGGCGGCGGACATCCATGCGCCTAAGGCAGTGGACTCCGGATTGCTGTACTGGGTGACCGGCGTTCCCAGGATTCCGGCCAGGGACGGCGCCAGGGACGGGCATTTCGTAAGGCCGCCGCTTAAGACAATGGACGAGGGGACGGGAAGATACCGTGCCATGCACTCCATATTGACCTTTATCTCATAGCAGATCCCTTCTAAGATGGCTCTGGCCATATCCCCTCTTGAGGAGGACAGCGTGAGACCCAGGAGGGAGGCTGTGGCCATGCTGTTCCAGTCAGGCGTCCCCTGCCCCTGAAAATAAGGCAGAGCGATGATGCCGCCTGCCGCAGGAGGTGAATCCAGGATTTCCCGGTTGATCGAATCGAAGCCGTGATCGCTGTCAGGATAAAAGGCGTTATGAAACCAGTTAAAAGCGGAACAGCAGGCCAGAATACTGCTTTCTAAAACGTATTTTCCCGGTATTGCACTGACGCCCGCGATGACTTCGCTGCCTTTAACCACAGGCAGTTCATCGCAGCCGCTGATGATGTAAGCGCCGGTACCTGTCGTGATCTGGGCGTCTCCATGGTGGATCACCCCCTGGCCCAGCGCGGAGCACTGCTGATCGCCTCCTGCCGATATGAGCGGCGTCCCTTCCAAAAGTCCGGTGAGCCGCGAAAATGGGCCGGATATGTGTCCCGCCACAGTGCCGGGAGATATGAGATCACAGAGCTTGGAGCGGGGGAGTTCAAAGAGCCGCAGAAGCTCCTCATCCCACTCCCGGGTTCCCAGATTCATGAGAAGAGAGCGGCTCCCGTAGGTATGGTCGGTGACCAGAGTACCCGTCATAAACCATACCAGATAATTGGGAATGACCGCCAGTTTTGCCGCATGTTCAAACAGTTCCGGCTGATTTTTGCGGATCCAGGCCATTTTACTGCCCGAGTAAACCGGATTGACCCGGCTTCCTGCCTTTTGGATTATAACAGGATCAGACTTCTTTAAATCATGGCAGAGAGGTACTGTACGTTTGTCCTGCCACATGATCGCCGGAGACAGTGGTTCCATATCTTTCGACAGTGGAAGTACGGAGGAGCGCTGTGACGTGAGAGACAGCACATCAATCTCCAGATTTTCTTCTTTGGCGGCCTGCGCCAATCCGGAACAGATCCGGATCAGTGCCGAGGTCCATTCAGAAGCATTCTGCTCCACACGAATCTGATCAATATAGAACGGGGAATAGGAAATTTGAACCTTTTTCAGTTCTGCTGCGTGCGCATCGTATAAAATACCCCTCATGCTGGAAGTTCCAACATCAATCACTAAAACGTTCATATAATCCTCCTGAATGAACGAAAAATAAAAGAAAACTCAAGAATACAAGGACAGCATACCAAAGAACGTACAATAAATCAATAGAAAATCACGCGTACCACAATGAAAAATAAAAATATAGTTCGTAAAAGTGACAAAATGAACGATTGGAAACAAAAAAACATAAAAACAACATAAAATAAAAAATATTTCTTAGCACTATTGACATAATGTACATAAAAGAATATAATGAACATACAAAACAATCGTAAAACCAATAAATGATCGTAAAAACTTGACGGTTTTTATTGGCATTCAAAATGGAGGGATTATTCACATGAAGAAAAGAAACGTAAGTGTAATGCTGGCAGCCGCAGCCGCAGTGACAGTTCTTGCAGGATGCAGCGGTACCGGAACGAAGACAGAGACTACAACAGCAGCTCTGGCGGCTGAGTCTGCGACAACAGCGGCGGGAGAAAGCAAAGAGGCATCAGGAGAAAAGACGAAGTTAAAACTGGCTCTTTGGGACTATGACGTGGAGGGCTCTGTATACCCGGCCATGATGGAGGCGTTTAACCAGAAATATCCCAATATTGAAGTGGAAGTCATCAACGCGCCGGCCAACGATTACGAGACAAAGCTTACCACGATGCTGGCTTCCGGCGACGATATTGACGTATATTTTGCAAAATCCAATACTTCTTATCCGACGCTGGTGCAGAAGAATTTTGCCCTCGACTTAAATGCCGTAGCAAAAGAAAAAGGATTTGATCTCACCCCTTACGGAACTGTTCTGGAACAGCATTATGTGATAGACGGCGGCCTCTATGCCCTTCCGTTCCGGACCAATGACTGGGTGATCTATTATAATAAGAAGATTTTTGATGATGCAGGAGTTGCATATCCCACCAATGATATGACATGGGAGCAGTTCTTTGAACTCGGAAAGCAGTTAAGCCATGACGATGTCTACGGATGTGCGTTCTATCCAAAACCAGGATTTATCGCACCGTGTCTCGTCGGAGCCGTAAACGGGTTTGATATTACTTCCAGCGATTTTAATGAGCTGGTGCCGGCAGCAACAAAAGTCATGGAAGCGATGAAAGACGGCGTCTGGGAAGACTATGCGGAGTCTGTCTCCATGTCGAAGGATCAGACATACTTCTACCAGGGAAAGTGGGGCATGCTGTATAACGGTTCCTGGATGACGCAGCTTCTGGAAGCACAGGATCTAGGATTTGAATACGGCATTGTGAAATCTCCTTATTGGGAAGGCACCGATAAGAAGGGCTTTGCAACCTCTACTCCGGTACTGATCAATCCTAAGACGGAAAAATTAGATGCGGCATGGGATTTGATGACGTTTCTCTGCGGAGAAGAGGGCGCAAAGATCGTTGCAGAATCCATGCTGGTTCCGGGATATATGTCAGATGAGATTATGACCACATTTAAAGAGAGCACAGGGCTTGACGAATCATCCATGGAAGCGCTGACGGACAATGTCAGTTACGGCCTTGGAGAAGCAAGCGTGAATTTAGGCCAGATGTCAAGTGCGGTAAACGAAGAACTTGAGCTTGTACTTACAGACAACCAGTCTCCGGAAGAGATGGCTGAAAACTTAAATACCCGTCGTGAAGAGATCCTGTCTCAGAACTAAGGGGTGGTTCCTGAGCCGGTACGATATTTTGAGCACTGCACTGCGCAGTTCATTACGCAGTGCAGCTTCAAGTCTGCCGGCTCAGACTTTAAAAAGCGTCACGCGCTGAGCGGAGACGACATGTATTGCACGTAAGCGGCCAGGGTGCGCCCGTGAAGTGCACATAACAAGGAGGGACGATATGGCAAAAACGACAGCAGTATACAAGTCGAACCAGGTAGTGGTCAACCGGAACAGAAAGATGGCGTTCTGTTTTTTGCTTCCAAATATCATCGGATTTGCAGTTTTTACCTTAATACCGGCTGTTTGGGCAATCGGTTTAAGCTTTACGAACTGGGACGGATCCGGTGCGGCTAAGTTTGTGGGAATTAAAAACTATATCAATCTGTTTCGCGATTCAAACTTTACGATATCCCTTTGGAATACCGTTATTTATACGGTGGGAACCGTACCGTTTATCATCATGCTGTCTCTGGTTATGGCGTTTATTCTGGATTCCGGCATTAAGTTTTCTTCTGCAATTCGTGCGGCGCATTTCTTTCCGCATATTTCCTCCATTGTAGCGATTTCGGTCGTATGGCAGTTCCTTTATTCCAAGAACGGCCCCTTAAATCAGATCCTGCACAGTATTGGTCTTCAAAATGTTCCCGCGTGGCTGTCGGATAAGGACTGGGCGCTTCTGGCTGTGATGATCATGATTATCTGGAAAGGAATCGGATACTATATGATCATTTATCTGGCGGGCTTAAAGGGGATTGATAACTCGCTGTATGAGGCGGCTACCGTAGACGGGGCCAATTCATTCCAGCGCTTCCGGTTTATTACGATTCCGCAGCTTAAGCCGGTTACCTTTTACATAACCATCATGTGCATCATCAACTCGTTCCAGGTATTTACGCCGATTTTCATCATGACAAAGGGCGGCCCGGGACGCGCTACATCCGTGCTGGTGCTTCAGATTTACAAAGAGGCATTTCAGAATTACAAGTTTGGCTACGCATCAGCAGAGGCTATGGTACTGTTTGCCTGTATCTTAGTGGTGACGCTGATTCAGTTCAAACGCCAAAAACAGGATTAGGAGGGAGAGAGCATGGCAGAAAAAAAGAAAAAAACCGGACTTGCGCTGTTCTTATCGATTGTCAAGTATACGGTCGTCATCGCATCGTCTTTAACTATGATTCTTCCGTTCCTCTGGATGCTGTCTTCTTCCTTTAAAGACAGTCTGGAAGTCTTCAATTTTCCTATCCAGTGGATCCCTCAGAATCTGAAACTGGAAAATTACTCCTATATCTGGAATAAGGCCAATTATCCGCAGCTGTTTTTTAACACACTGAAGCTGACGGTGGTGATTACCATTCTGCAGATCGTGACGTGCAGCCTGGCGGCTTACGCATTCAGCAAGCTGGTATTTCCGGAGAGAGATAAGATCTTTATCCTGTACCTGGCAACGCTGATGCTTCCCTACCAGGTGGTTATGATTCCTCAGTTTTCCGTTATCAAGATATTCGGACTCACCAATACCCATATGGCGCTGATCCTGATTCAGGCGTTTAACCCCATGGGCGTATTTCTGATGAAGCAGTTCTTCGATGGAATTCCCAATGAACTGAGCGAGGCGGCGCGGATTGATGGCCTGAATGAGTTCGGCATCTATTCCAAGATCATCATGCCTCTTTCCAAATCGGTAATCGGAACGCTGGTGATCCTGACCTCTGTATCCGTATGGAACGATTTTCTGGCTCCGCTTATCTACATCAATTCCAGGGAACTGTATACCATTCAGCTGGGACTGCGCAACATGATCAGCGAGTTTACGGCAGAGTACGGGCCGATCATGGCTGCATCGGTCATCTCGATTATACCGATTCTGATCGTATTCCTGTGTTTCCAGAGTTTCTTCGAGCAGAGTCTGGCATCCTCCGGTGTCAAGGGATAAGAAAGGAGAGCGCGGTATGAACGTGGATTTTAAGGTAAAGCCATTCTTCCTGGATGAGAGTGATATCGCATGGGTACAGGGCTGTATGAAGAAAATGACCGTGGAAGAGAAGGTCAGCCATCTGTTCTGTATTTTAATCAAGGATAAACCGGTGGAAGAGATGGCAGCGGAAATGGATGCCCTGGGCTTTTATCCGGGCGGCTATATGACCGATGTTTTTCCAGCAAGGAAAGTGAAAGAAAATTTCAAAAAGCTTCAGGCCAGAACCGGGATTCCTCTGCTGTTTGCGTCGAATCTCGAGCGCGGAGCGGATGGGATCTGCAAAGAAGGCACTTTATTTGGAACGCAGATGCAGGTTGCGGCAGCCGGAGATAAGAGATGGGCGTATGAGCTGGGGCGGGTCTGTGGGGAGGAGGCGGCGGCAACCGGGGCCAATTGGAACTTTGGGCCGATTCTGGATATTGACACGAATTATCACAATCCCATTACGAATACGAGAGTATTCAGTTCCGACCAGGAAACAGTTCTTCAGATGTCCAGGGAGTTTGTCAGAGGACAGATGGAAAGCGGTATGGCCGTATGCATGAAGCACTGGCCTGGAGACGGGCGGGATGAACGGGACCAGCATATGGTAACCACCATCAACGACTGCACGGCCGGGGAGTGGGATGCCTCCTATGGAAAGATTTATAAGGCATTGATAGATGACGGCGCGGAAACCGTCATGGCCGCCCATATCATGCTGCCGGCATACTCCAGAAAGATGAAACCGGATATCAGGGATGAGGAGATTCTTCCCGGCTCCCTGTCCTGCGATCTGACCACAAGGCTCCTGCGGGAGCAGCTGGGATTTAATGGGTTGGTGGTGACGGATGCCACGACGATGACCGGATTCATGCAGACCATGGCCAGAAGAGACGCCCTGCCCCTTGCGGTGGCGGCAGGCTGCGATATGATCCTGTTTACCCTGGATTTAAAAGAAGATTACCAGTACGTGCTGGACGCGGCAGCAGACGGAACCATCAGCATGGAACGACTGGACGAGGCGGTTGCACGGATTCTGGCTTTAAAGGCTCATCTAAAGCTTCATAAAAAGATGGAGGAGGGAACCCTGTTTCCGGGAGATGAGGCGCTGAAGGTGTTTGAACGTGAGGATAACCGTAATCTGGCCAGGGAGTGTGCGGACCGGTCGGTTACCCTGGTTAAGGACACCCAGAACCTGCTCCCCATAAGCCCCAGGACGCAGAGGCGGATTCTGCTCCATGTCCTGGGCGACAAGGGCGGTTACCACGATCCCATCTGCAATCAGGCGGAGTATCTGGCCGGGCTGCTGGAAAGAGAAGGGTTTGAAGTGACCGTCTACGATGCTTCCAGAAAAGATCTGCTTCCGATCGGGAACAGCATAGAGAGCATGACGAAGCGGTTTGACCTGATTCTGTATTACTGCAGCGTGAAAACTTCCGGCAGCGACAATGTTTCCAGAATTTCCTGGACCGCGCCGGGCGGATGCAACACACCCAGATACATTTATGAAATCCCGACACTCTTTATATCTGTGGATAACCCTTATATGCTCCTGGATGTGCCAAAGGTCAGGACATACATCAATGGTTATACACCCAGCAGATACGTAATCGATGCCATAGTCGAAAAAATAATGGGGAGAAGCCGGTTTACAGGGAAAAATCCGGTGGACCCGTTTTGCGGGCTGTTCCATACCCGGCTTTAAAGACTGCTTGACATCAGAAAGTGAGAATGAGATGGACTGGACCTGCGAGGCAGAACGAAAAATTATTGAAAAAATGGACTGGGTTTCTGAAAAATCCAGATTTAAAATCCCGTATACGACGGTTTCGGGAACTCATGACAACAAGATTGACGAGGACCGGCAGTTTGGCTGGGATGATGGCGTTTCCTGGTGGACCAACGGCTTCTGGCCGGGAATCATGTGGCTTCTCTATCTGCGCACCGGGGACCAAAGGTATGTGGATATCGCCCGGTATGCGGAAAAAAAGCTGGATCAGGCATTTGCCGATTTCTATGGGCTGCATCACGATATGGGCTTTGTATGGCTTCCGTCCGCGGTGGCCGATTACAGGATTACGGGAAATCCGGAGTCAAGAAAACGCGGCCTGATGGCAGCCACTATCCTTTCCGGCCGCTTCAATCCGGCGGCCCGGATTTTTCGGGCATGGGATCAGTGGAGCGGCGCGCCCGATGAGGACACAGCGGGCTGGGCCATTATTGACTGCATGATGAACATCAATCTGCTCTACTGGGCCTCCGATGAAACCGGTGATCCCAGATTCCGGGAGCAGGCGGTGATGTATGCCGACCAGGTGATGAAATACTATATCAGGCCGGATGGCTCCTCCAATCATATCATGAAGTTCGATCCGGTGACCGGGGAGTTCACAGGGGCCCTGGGCGGTCAGGGATATGCGGAGGGCTCCAGCTGGACCAGAGGCCAGGCCTGGGCCATGTATGGATTTGCGTCGAGCTATATCCATACGAAGGATGAACGCTATTTAGACACCGCCAAACGGACGGCGCATTACTTTATAGCCAATATACCGGAAAACGGCCTGATCCCGGTTGATTTCCGGGCGCCGAAGCAGCCGTATTATGAGGATTCCTCGGCGGCAGCGGCAGCAGCCAGCGCGCTTCTGGAGCTTGCGCGGCTGACCGCAGCGTGCGAATCGGAGGTCTATCGGCGTGCAGCAGAAAAGCTATTGAAGGCACTGTATGAGAAACGGTGCAATTTCTCAAAAGACAGCGACTGTATCCTGGAAAAGTGTACAGCGGCATATCACCATAAAAATCATGAGTTTCACATCATTTATGGAGATTACTATTTTATCGAAGCAATCTTTAAGCTTCAGGGTGAAACTTATCAAATGTGGTAAAGTGCATTCACAGAAACCGGACAGAAAGCGTTTCCGAGGGCACTCGGTAGAAAATGGAGGAAGCAAATATGAGCAAAGTAACAGAACTGACGAGAGAAAAATGGATATTGGGCGCATTTCCGGAATGGGGGACATGGCTGAATGAAGAGATCGACCAGGAGGAGGTAAAGCCGGGAACCTTTGCGATGTGGTGGATCGGCTGTACCGGACTCTGGATCAAAACAGAAAATAAAACGAATATTGCCATCGATCTGTGGTTTGGCAATGGAAAACGATCTCAGAAAACGAAGGAGATGGACCCGTTTCATCAAATGCGGAATATGACCGGCGGCCGTGCGACGCAGCCGAACCTCCGGGCTGCCCCCATCGTCTACGACCCGTTTGCTGTTACGGCCGTTGATGCGGTATTGTCCACCCATTACCACAATGACCATATTGATCCTTTTTTTGCGGCGGCTGTGATGCAGAACTGCGGCGGCGAGGTGCCATTTATCGGTCCGCTAAAGAGCGTGGAGAAGTGGCTGAGCTACGGCGTTCCGGAATCGAGATGCAGAGTGGTCAAACCGGGAGATACGATTAAAATCAAGGACGTGGAAATCATGGTCACGGATTCCTTTGACAGAACGTGTCTCGTCACGGCGGATGAGGACATCCGGGGTGTGCTGCCGGACGATATGGACGACAAGGCTGTGAACTACGTGATCAAGACACCGGCTGGAACCGTGTACCATTCCGGGGATTCCCATTACAGTACATACTATGCCAAACACGGAAAGGATTTCGATATTGATATTGCCTTTGGTTCCTACGGAGAGAATCCGGCGGGCAATCAGGATAAGATGACGTCCGTGGATATTCTTCGTATGGCGGAGGCGTTAAAATGCAGGGTGGTGATTCCGATCCATTACGACGTATGGACTAACTTTAAGGCAGATCCCCTTGAGATTCTCATGCTTTACAATTATAAGAAAGACGTTTTACAGTATCAGTTCCATCCGTTTATCTGGGACGTGGGCGGCAAATACGTCTGGCCGGTGGACCGGAATAAGATTCAGTACCATTACAGACGCGGCTTTGAAGACTGCTTTACGGATGAGCCTAACGTACCGTTCCGTTCCCTGCTGTAAGACCGGGGCAAAGGAGTAACGATGAAATTATATACCTTGGGACTTTATGAGAAATCGATGCCAAATGAGTTAAGCTTTCGGGAAAAGCTTACGTATGCCAAAGAGGCGGGGTATGATTTCCTGGAAATGAGTATCGATGAAACCGAAGAAAAACTGGCGCGGCTGGACTGGAGCGTGGAAAAGCGGGCCTCTCTCGTACAGGATATGTACGAGGCGGGACTTCCGATCCGAACCATGTGTTTAAGCGGCCATCGGAAATACCCGTTGGGAAGCAGCGAGGAATCCGTTCGGATCCGCGGCATGGAAATCATGGAAAAGGCCATCAATCTGGCGGATGACCTGGGAATCAGAATTATCATGCTGGCGGGATATGACGTGTATTATGAGGAGTCCAGCGAATTCACAAAAAAGATGTTTGAAATGAATTTGAGAAAAACGGTGGATATGGCCGCGAGCAGGAGCATACTGCTGGGCTTCGAGACCATGGAAACCGAGTTCATGAATACGGTTGGAAAGGCCATGAAATATGTGCAGCTGATGGGATCGGATTATCTGGGAGTATATCCCGACATCGGCAATATCACCAATGCGGCAAAGCAGTATAAGACCGATGTGATCGAGGATTTAAAGTCGGGGAGCGGCCGTTTGCTGGCCATGCATTTAAAAGAGACGGTGCCGGGGAAATTCCGGGAGATTCCATACGGAAGCGGCCATGTGAATTTTGAAGAGGCGATCAGAGAGGCGTGGCGGCTGGGAATCCGAAGATATGTGACGGAATTCTGGTATACAGGAGGCGTCGACTGGAAGGAAGAACTTCGGAAGGCGAATCGGATGATGACCGACATACTTGGCAGACAGGCGAAGGAGGAAGAACATGCAAGTTGAAAAAAAAGTGCTGGCCAATTTAACAAAGTGCTATTCCATCGCCCCCCTGACGTATCAGGGAAGGTTTCATTTTCTGGTGGCGGCAGAGAAGACAGACCGCTGTATCCTGTTCGATGAGACGGGAAAGGAGGTGGACACTGTATGGGAGGGGCCGGGCGGAGTTATGACGATGGTCCAGGTGCCGGGAAGCGACGGACAGTTTCTGGCGACCCATAAGTTCTATTCCCCCAATGATTCCAAAGAAGCAAAGATTGTAACGGTAACGCCTGCAGACGGAGTATGGGAGGTGAAAACCCTGGCGGAGCTTCCGTTTGTGCACCGGTTCGATATTCTCGTCAGAAACGGTGTAAAGTACTTGATCGCCTGTACGCTGAAGTCCGGCCATGCATATAAGGATGACTGGAGCTGCCCCGGAAAGGTTTACTGCGCCGTGCTTCCGGATGATTTGAGCACTTTTGACGAGGCCCATCCGCTGCCGCTTACGGTCTTAAAGGAAGGCCTGACGAAAAATCATGGCTACGCCAGGACAGAAAACGGCGGCGTGGATACGGCGTTGATCTCCTGTGAAAACGGTATATTTCAGTTCCTTCCGCCGGAACAGAGGAACGGGGAGTGGGAGATCCGGGAACTCCTCGATGTACCGGCTTCCGATGCGGTGCTGCTGGATCTGGACGGGGACGGCAGAAAGGAACTGGCGGTGCTGTCGCCGTTTCATGGAGATACGTTTTCGATCTATCAGGACCGGGGAGAAGGCTTTTTTAAGGTATATGAATGCCCGGATAAAATGGAATTCTTACATGCCGTTTATGGCGGCCCGCTGTGCCGGATTCCCCGGGTCGTAATCGGTTTCCGGAAGGGCGAACGAAATCTCGTATCCTTTTCTTATTGCAGGGAGAGCGGGACGTATGAGCGCGAAATCATTGACAGGGACTGTGGTCCGGCCAATGTCTGTCATTACATGGTGAATCAGAACGATGTGATCATATCCGCCAACCGGGAAACCGACGAAATCGCCATGTATACAGTGACTCCATCTTCTGACGAACTGAAGTGTGTCTGAAAATTGCTTCTCGTCAGAGGAACGTCACACTTTGTGAAAGATTTATGAGAGGAAAGGGTATACTGGAAATCCTTTTTTATTGAGAAATCCATATCTCAAATTAAAAATATATTTAAAGGGAAATGGGCATTTTGCCGTACAGCTATTGCTCAGGCGGGGTGCTCGTTTCTTATTGTCTATGATATTATAAAGGTACAAATTACCATCTGCATCATGACGAATTAGCATGGAGCCAGGTATGTTTTTCCATCATCCCACTTTATAGATCAGGGATAAGACTCCGGTTTCAACATTACAGATGTTCTAAAAAAACAACTTGTTCACACTATGGTACAAGTGCTACTGTTGTAGTATAATAATATCAGTGATAAGGAGGATTTTTTTATGGAGAGGAAAGCATACAAGTTCTGGTTCGCAACGGGGTCACAGGATCTTTATGGAGATGAGTGTCTGAGAAAGGTGGCAGAGCATTCCAGAATCATTGTAGAGGGGCTTAACCGGTCAGGACTTCTGCCTTATGAAGTGATCTGGAAACCGACTCTGATCGACAACACATCGATCCGCGCATTGTTTCATGAGGCCAACAGTGACGGGGAATGCGCGGGTGTCATCACGTGGATGCATACGTTTTCACCGGCCAAGTCCTGGATTCTCGGCCTTCAGGAGTACAGAAAGCCTCTGCTTCATTTACATACGCAGTTTAACCAGGAGATTCCCTATGACACCATTGACATGGATTTTATGAATGAGAACCAGTCCGCTCACGGGGACCGGGAATTCGGCCACATGGTGACGAGAATGGGCATTGAGAGAAAGGTTATCGTCGGTTTTTGGGATGAGCGTTCCGTGCAGGCGGCGATCGGCTCCTGGATGAGAACCGCGGTGGGCATCATGGAGAGCAGCCATATCCGTGTCGTCCGCGTGGCCGATAATATGAGAAATGTAGCAGTAACCGAGGGCGATAAGGTGGAAGCCCAGATGAAGTTCGGATGGGAGATCGACGCTTATCCCGTGAACGAGATCGCAGATTATGTAAACGACGTGGCAGCAGGCGATGTAAGCGCTCTGGTGGAAGAGTACTACGATAAGTACGATATTCTGTTAGAGGGAAGAGATGCCGGAGAGTTTAAGAAGCACGTGGCAGTACAGGCACAGATCGAGCTGGGTTTTGAGAAATTCCTGGTGGAAAAGGATTATCAGGCGATCGTGACTCATTTCGGAGACCTTGGTTCCTTAAAGCAGCTTCCGGGACTGGCGATTCAGCGTCTGATGGAAAAAGGATACGGCTTCGGTGGCGAGGGCGACTGGAAGACTGCCGCCATGGTACGTTTAATGAAGATCATGACAGCCGGTATGGAAGGCGCTAAGGGAACTTCCTTTATGGAAGACTACACGTATAACCTGGTTCCAGGAAAAGAAGGCATTCTGCAGGCACATATGCTGGAGGTATGCCCGTCAATTGCGGACAGCAGGATCGCCATCAAGGTATGCCCGCTGTCCATGGGAGACAGGGAGGATCCGGCCCGCCTTGTATTTACCGCAAAGGAAGGAAAGGCGGTGGCCACATCGCTGGTGGACTTAGGCAGCCGGTTCCGCCTTATCATAAATACCGTGAACTGTAAAAAAGTGGAGAAACCGATGCCGAAGCTTCCGGTTGCCACCGCGTTCTGGACACCGGAACCGAACTTAAAGACCGGAGCCGAAGCCTGGATTCTGGCCGGCGGCGCACACCATACGGCATTTTCCTACGATCTGACTGCAGAGCAGATGGGCGACTGGGCCGCTTCCATGGGAATCGAAGCCGTCTACATCGACGAGGACACTACAATCCGCAATTTTAAGAATGAACTGAGATGGAATTCTGTTTCTTATCGTTAGAGAGGGGGAAAAACTATGACTGATGGTTTAAATGAAAAAAGAGACGCTCTTACGGGGGACGTATATCAAAGCATTTTAGACGGAAGAACGGCTCTGGGTATGGAGCTGGGGTCTACACGCATCAAGGCGGTTCTGGTCGATGAGCACCAGAAACCGATCGCTTCCGGAAGCCATGACTGGGAAAACAGGTACGTGGACAATATCTGGACATACACGTTAGAGGACATCTGGGAAGGCGTTCAGGACAGCTTTGCAAAGCTGGCGGAGGATGTAAAAGCACGCTACGGTGTGACGCTTACGACCGTCGGATCCATTGGCATTTCCGCCATGATGCACGGCTATATGGCTTTCGATAAGGCCGGGGAAATCCTGGTGCCGTTCCGTACCTGGAGAAATACCATGACGGAGGAGGCTTCGGAAAAGCTGACGGAGCTGTTCCAGTACCATATCCCGCAGAGATGGAGCATCGCCCATCTGTACCAGGCGATCCTGGGGAAAGAGGCGCATGTGCCGGAGATCGATTACCTGATCACGCTGGAGGGGTACGTACACTGGAAACTGACCGGGAAGAAGGTGCTGGGAATCGGCGACTGTGCCGGTATGTTTCCGATCGATACCGATAAGAAAGACTTTCATGAGAGAATGATCGCTCAGTTTGATGAGCTGACGGCCGGAGAGAATCTGCCGTGGAAGCTCCGTGACATTCTTCCCCAAGTACTGACCGCAGGAGAAGAAGCCGGAGAACTGACGGAAGAGGGCGCGAAGCTTCTTGACCCGACCGGCGCCTTAAGACCCGGTATTCCGCTTTGTCCGCCTGAAGGGGACGCAGGAACCGGTATGGTGGCGACCAATAGCGTGGCGAAGCGCACCGGCAATGTGTCCGCAGGCACCAGCGTGTTTGCCATGGTAGTTCTGGAAAAGGAACTGAAAAAGGTTCACGAGGAGCTGGATCTGGTGACAACGCCGGCCGGTGATCTGGTGGCTATGGTGCACTGCAACAACTGCACTTCTGACTTAAACGCATGGGTGGATTTGTTTGAAGAGTTTTCCGCGGCGATGGGGATGAAAGCAGACAGAAACCAGCTGTTTGAAACCTTATATAACCTGGCGTTGGAAGGCGATCCGGACTGCGGCGGCCTTCTGGCTTACAACTATTTCTCGGGAGAGCACATCACTCATTTTGAAGAGGGACGTCCGATGTTCGTGCGTCTGCCGGACAGCCGGTTCAATCTGGCGAACTTCATGCGCGTTCACTTATATACGGCATTAGGAGCGCTGCGCGTGGGCATGGATATCCTGTTTAAGGAAGAGGGCGTGAAGCTGGACAGTCTGCTGGGCCACGGCGGTTTATTCAAGACAAAGGGCGTGGGACAGCGGATTATGGCGGCGGCGGCCGGCGTACCGGTGACCGTCATGGAAACTGCCGGAGAAGGCGGCGCATGGGGCGCGGCAATCCTGGCTTCCTATATGCGCTACAGAAAAGACGGAGGCAGCGCCTCTCTCGATAAGTACCTGGCAGACAGCGTATTTGCTGACGAAGAAGGCGTGGTTATGGAGCCGCAGGAAGCGGATGAGCGCGGTTTCGAGGTATTTATGGAGCGGTATATAAGCGGCCTGCCGATCGAGCGCGCCGCAGTCGAGTGTCTGCCGGGGCGTGTCTGAAAAATCATTCCTGCCATCTGCACGCACTGAAACAAAAAATAGAAAAGAGGAAATGACACGATGCTGGAAGAATTAAAAAAAGAAGTCTACGAGGCCAACATGGAACTGCCAAGAAGAGGGCTTATCACCTATACATGGGGAAATGTCAGTGGAATTGACAGGGAAAAGGGACTGTTCGTTATCAAACCCAGCGGTGTGGATTACGATAAGTTAAAGCCGGAAGACATGGTAGTCATGGATTTAAATGGAAATAAGGTGGAAGGGGACTTGAATCCCTCCTCTGATACAGCGACTCACTTAGAGCTGTATAAGGCGTTTGAGGAAATCGGCGGGATCGTCCATACCCATTCTCCCATGGCTACGGCCTGGGCCCAGGCGGGCCGCGCGCTGCCGTGTTACGGGACGACTCATGCGGACTATTTCTACGGGGAGATTCCCTGTGCCAGGAATTTAACGCCGGAGGAGATCGAAGAGGGGTATGAGAAGAACACCGGTATGGTGATTATCGAGACCTTCCGCGACAGGAATCCGGTTCACGTGCCGGCGGTTCTGTGCAAGAATCACGGCCCCTTTACCTGGGGAAAAGACGCCGCCAACGCGGTCCATAATGCCGTGGTGCTGGAAGAGATTGCAAAGATGAATTTTGTGACTGAGATGTTAAGCCGCGGTGTGGAACCCGCGCCGCAGTCCATGCAGGATAAGCATTTTATGCGCAAGCATGGACCAAACGCGTATTATGGACAGAAGTAAGGGCAGCCCGTCAGGCCGGGAAGAGGGCGAGAGCGGGAAGACGAAATACTACGTGCTGATGGAGGAACTGAAGAGTGATATCATTACCGGCCGGCTGAGGCCGGGGGATAAGCTTCCTTCGGAAAATGAACTTTCCGCCTCCCGCCATGTGAGCCGCCATACGGTGCGAAAGGCGCTGTCCATCCTGGCGCAGGAGGGATTTATAGAAGCGGAGCACGGCAGAGGGACCTTTGTCTCCAGCAAAATTAGAAGAGGGAAGTCCCCCTCACTTTCGTTAGGCGGAATGGATTACAGGGGTTCGGGGAATATTGCGGTTATCACCACGTACCTGTCGGACTATATTTTCCCCAGGCTGATTCAGGGCATCGACAGCGTACTGACGGCGGAGGGATACAGCATTATCCTGAAGAATACCGGCAACAGCCGCGTGAAGGAAAGCCGCTGTCTCGAGGAAATCCTGGAGAAAGATATCGACGGTCTGATCGTGGAACCCAGCAAGAGCGAGATTCTCTGCGCCAATATGGCATTGTATGAAAAACTCGATTTTTACCAGATTCCCTATGTCTTCATACAGGGATACTATGCGCAGATGAAAAATAAGCCGCACATCCTGATGGATGACTGTATGGGCGGTTATCTGGTGACAAACTATCTGATCGAATTGGGACACAGGCGGATTCTGGGGATCTTTAAGGCGGACGACAGCCAGGGAAGGGAGCGCCACAAGGGGTATGTGAAGGCGCTTTTTGAAGCCGGTTATCCTTACGATCCCGATATGGTGATCTGGTTCCATACGGAGGACCGGGCGGTGAAGCCGGCGAAGGTGCTGGAACTGATGCTGGAGAGCGGAGCCGCCATGGACGGTATCGTCTGCTATAACGATCAGATTGCGCTGGAGGTTTTAAAGGCGCTTCAAAAGAAGAAAATCCGTGTTCCGGAGGACATCTCCGTAACGGGATACGACAATTCATTTATTGCAGAAAACGGGGCGGTGAAGCTTACAACTATCGCCCATCCGCAGGAAAAACTGGGCGCTATGGCGGCAGAGCTGCTGCTGGAAAAGATAAAGGGCGTTCCGGATGAGGAAAGCCGGGTGGAACGGATCCTGAAGCCGGAGCTGATCGTGAGAGAGTCCTGCATGGAGAGAGGAAAAGGAGAGTAGTTCCGGTTCTTTCTTAACCTTAGGTGCAAGACGGCGCAGAGAGGCCTGGTATCCCGCGTCCGTCGGGCTTTCGGCTCACCACGAAGATGACCGGGAGTGTCGAACACAGAATGCATGTGATCGGCGCTCCCGGTTATTTTTATTCCCGTGAGCAACGAGCCAAACGGACACGCTGGCGCGTCCATTTGGCGACTGCCGCGAGGGTCAAAAACCCCGCCGCTTGCGGCGGGGTTTTTGACTGTTCATATCCGGGTGACGGTGATTTCTATGCGAAAAAGGGGCAAAAAAATAAAAAAAGTACAAGAATATGGTAATATTACATTTTTAAAAAGGCAGAATATTAAAATTTTAATATAATTCAGCAAATTATTTATTTTTGCCAGTTTTTCCCAATGCTATACTTTCTATATATTCTATCATTTACTGCCTTCTGGGATGCAGAAGCAGGTTTCGTTACTGCCGATAATACTAATTATGTCAAGTATTATCGGTATTTTTGTGTTTAAATATTGCATCTGTCTAATCGCGTTCTGACTATTCAGCCTCTTTTATCAAAAGAAATTTTTTCTTCTATGCGTGCGGAAGCCGCTATTCCCTAATACTGAAAAATTAAGTCCACCATAATTAGTATTATACTTTCAAAATCAAAAACTGGTATGACCAGTATAAGATAATTTAAGAATGAGGAGGTTAAAAAATGAAAAAAAGAAGATAAACTGCGTTTGATTGATTCTAAAAAGAGGCGAAAAAAAAGCAAGGGGGAAATATTGTTATGCAAAAAACAAGTAAACGTTTCAAACGAAAAGCCGCGGGCATGATGGCGGCAGTCATGATGATGAGCGCGCTGCCTGTCAGTATGGTTGGATTTGCTGATACCTCAGTGACCAGCCGGGACAGATATGCTGCAAATGACCGCACCGCGACAGATTCCAATGCCAGCCTTTCTACCGCATCCAATGCATTAAAGATGCAGACGGAGGGGACGACCTATTACGTGGATGCCAGAGACGGAAACGACACGGCAGACGGAAAGACAGAGGATACTGCCTGGAAATCCTTTGACCGGGTAAATTCCAAAACCTTTCTTCCTGGAGACAAAATTCTCCTGAAGTCAGATTGTATCTGGAACCAGCCGCTGAATCCAAAAGGAAGCGGCCAGGAAGGCGCTCCCATCACCATTGACAGGTACGGCGAAGGAAGCCGCCCAGTCATTAATGGAAACGGCACCTCTGGTCCGTCAATTACCGGAGCCGTCACCATTTATAACGAAGAGTACTGGGAAATCTACAACCTGGAAGTAACGAACCTGGAGAGTACCGATGAGATGGGGGAGGCCATGGACAGCGGTACCAGCGAACGTGCCGGTATCCTGATCTATTCCTCCAATCAGAAAGAGATTTATAAGCACATTGTAGTTAAGAACTGTTATGTCCACGATGTAAACTCAAATTTTAAGGGAGGAAAAACCTCCGGCGGTATTATCGTCATGGGACACTATCTCGATAAGGATGGTAACCGGGTTACCATTGACGATAATGGCAATCTGACCCCTAAGGCAATGGGACGCGCGGCCTTTGAGGATGTCCTGATTGAAGGCAACTACGTGAAAAACGTGGCGATTGAAGGTATCCGGAACAAGTGCAACACGGATATCGGAAGCAGCGGATGGGGAAAGAATGAATTCCTCAAAAACTATTCCAACGTGACCATACGAAATAACTATCTGGAAGATGTGGTCGGCGACGGTATTGTACTGACAGAGACGAAAGGCGGTCTGGTGGAAGGAAACATGGTTAATTCCTCCTGCGGCCTGGATCGGGGAACTGTAAACTATGCTCAGTGCTGGACCATGTTCGCGGACGACGTAATCGTGCAGTACAACGAGGCATACGGCAATAAGTATGGCTACGATGACGGAGAAGCCTTTGACTCCGACATGATGAACGTGGACAATATATTCCAGTATAACTTAAGCCACGACTGCGGAGGCGGCGCCATGCTTTTCATGTCCAGCCAGAAAAATACCATTTTCCGTTATAATGTCAGTATCAATGACGGAACTGGTACGTATCCGAACGGAAGCAGGATGCAGCAGCAGACCTTCCATTACGACAACACCAGCTCTGCCGGAGCCAATGTCGGAAAGATCTATAACAATACGATTGTGGTATTTGGGGAAGGAAAGGAGACATCCCTGTTTGGCGGGAAGGATAAGAGAACCTGTTTTGTGGATTTCAAGAACAACATCGTTCTGGCCAAAGACGGAGCTTCCATTGATTTCGCGGTACTGAAGCAGGGATCTGCGATACATAAGGACAGCGTAATCGAAAACAACTGTTTCTATCCGGATACCATTGCCAATACAGCGGCTGGAAGTGTTCTGGATAAGGAATCGTTAATGGAAAAAGGCAATATATTTGCAGATCCGATGTTGAAGAATTATAAGGCGGGAGAAATGTATTCTGATTATCAGTATCCATTAGAGGATCTGGAAGAACTGATTGATTCGGATTTCACGAAAGAACGAATTCAAAGTCTGGTGGAACCGTACCAGCTGACCGAGGGGTCTCCGTGTATCCAGGCAGGACAGCGAATTGAGGGGATGCCAACCGAAGATATTATGGGAAATACCATTGCCGGACGTGTGGATATCGGAGCACTGGAATACTCAAGCCAGGATGAAGAGGCGGAAGAGGTAGAGACTGTCAATCTGGTTACCACACTGGGCGTTGTGCCGGAACTTCCGAAGACGTTAAAAATTGTCCTGGATGGGGAAACGTATCAGTATCCGGTGGAATGGGAAGAGCTGACAAAGGATGATTGTATGGAATCCGGTGTCATTGAACTTCCGGGTATGCTTCCCGGTCTTTCAAACCTGGTTACAGCGACTATCGTAGTGGCCGATGCGCCGGAGAGCTACGAGAGCGTAGAGGTTACGACGTTTGCCGGAATTTATCCGGAGCTTCCAGACCGTGTGAATGCTGTATTTGCCGGTGGACTTACGATGGAATTGGAGGTCCAGTGGGACAAGGTGACTCTGGATCAGTATTCCCGCGAAGGTGAATTTACCGTAGAAGGCCGGGTGGCCGGATTAAAACAGACTTGTACGGCTGCCGTGAAGGTAATCGGTGAACTTGGCGACGGAAAGACGGTAAAAGAGAGCGTGGCAGCCAAAGATGCTTATACACAGGAAGCAGACGGCGACAAGGCTTACGGCAAATCAGATCCGAATGTAATCAAGGTGAAGACAGCCAATAATGCACCGTCCTATACGAGAAGAGGCGTCATCGGATTTGATCTGTCTGAAGAGGCTGATATGCTTAAGTCAGCTACTAACATTACCATTAAGCTGCAGATGACCAGACCGAGCAGCGAGGATGATTATAAAAAAATTAACAATCATTTTTATCTGAAGGTATATGAAGTAGGTAATGAGTGGAAGGAAGATGAGGTGACATGGAATTCGACACCTGATTTCTCCGCGGATAACCTGGTAATAAACGACAAAAAGATTGTCTATACAGATATCAGAGATAATCATGAAGATATTGTGGAACTGGATGTTACCGACTGGGTGAAGAAAGCATATGCCAAAAATGGACAGACATCATTTTCATTTCTTATGGTAACGGACTACTTTGGCGAGTATACGACCGGAGACAACGGAGGCATAGACTTTGCATCCAAAGAGGCGGCCGGAAAGATGGCGCCGACAATTGTTCTGAGCAATGTCTATGAGACGAAGGTGGAGGCTGTGTCCATATCCACTCCGGCAGGAAAGAAACCGGTCCTTCCGGAAACGGTAACGGTTACGTACTCAAACGAGGAAACGAAGAATGTGACTGTCGAATGGAATTCTATGAACCCTGCCAGCTATCAGACAGAAGGAACCTTTGTCGTATATGGAAAAGCAGATGGAATCAATCTGCCGATCGCCTGTACAGTCAATGTCATGGAAGCGCTTCACAAGGTGGTGAAGGTAAAGGATTTCGCCGGAATTATCCAGCTGGTGGGAACGCCGTGGGAGGAACTGGGACTTCCGGAGATGGCAGCCGTATTACTGGATAACGGTCAGGAGGCAGAGGTCGGCATTCAGTATTGGTTCCCGGATAACGCCTATGATCCGGATAAAGAATTTTCTTATACCTGTATCGGTTATCTGGACCTGACCAATCATGATTCAATCGAAAATCCGGATCAGAAATTTGCAACCGTATCGGTCAGCATTATAGAACCGGAAGATAAGAATGCGCTTCTCGTACTCTATACGGAAGCGGCAGAGCTGATTAACAGTGGTGAAGCAGCGAAGCTGACAGAATCGGCAAAGAGCCGTTTCATGAAGGCGTTTAATAAAGCCGCTGAGGTTCTGGTAAATACAAAGGCTACAGAGCTGGAAGTACATACCGCCTATACTGAACTGATGGAAGCGATATGGAGTATGGATTCTGAAGAGAACCAGAAGGCGGATACCGATGCGCTGAGAGATCTCGTTCTGATCGCTGAGTCAAAGAAGAAAAAAGATTATACCGAAGAAACGTATGAGGCGATGAAAGAAGCCTTATCGGAGGCGAAAGCAGTATTAAGGGATAAGACGCTGACGAAAGCAGACCAGCCGGTGGTAGACATGGCATATGAAAACCTGAAGGAGGCTGTCGACGCACTGGAATACAGCGGAAAGACGGATCCGGTAACGAAGGTCATGACCGGAATTAAAATTACATCACTTCCGACAAAGATTGAGTATAAAACCGGTGAACGTTTCAGCTCAGCAGGGCTGGTCGTAGCGGCCGTATATAGTGACGGAAGCACGAAGACGATAAGTGGATACGAGATTGGAGATGTCGATACCGGAACAGCCGGAACCAAGGATGTAGCAGTTACCTATCGGGTAGCAGTCAATGATGCAATTAAAGTATTTACAGATACATTCCAGATTACGGTTGTGAAAAAATCTTCCTCAGGCAGCAGTACAGGAAGCAGTTCAGGAAGCAGCTCCGGTTCTGTGAAAGTAAACCGTGCGCCGGTGAATGTAAGCGGCCAGTGGCAGAAGGCAGAAAATGACATCTGGAAATTCCAGAAGAGTGACGGAAGCTATGCAAAGAATGAATGGGCCAGAATCAACGATAAGTGGTACCACTTTGATGGAAACAGCCGCATGCAGACAGGCTGGATTCTGGATGGAGACAAGTGGTATAAGTTAGGCAGCGATGGCTCCATGCACACAGGCTGGGTAAAGGAAGAAGCTGACGGCCAGTGGTACTATCTGGATGAATCGGGAGCTATGATGACCGGCTGGGTGTTTGTAAATGGAACATGGTATTACTTAAATCCGGTTACCCAGGGGAATACCGGATGGCAGAATGCGGAAGACGGAAAATGGAATCGTGGATCTGCTGAGAGCGGCAGCCGTTCCGTCGGTTCGCTCTATACCGGCACTACAACACCTGATGGATATCAGGTCGATGAAAACGGAGCATGGATTCAGTAGGGGGAACTGTTTTATGAAATTAAAATGGAAAAAACTATGCGCGGCAGCGCTGGCAGTGACCATGACGATGGGAAATTTAACGTATGGCGCACCGCTGAATTCCGGGACAGCCCCGGTAAAATCCGTTTCGGATGATGGCCTTGTCTTTTATTCTGATTTTGATGACAATACGGTCAGGGATTTAAGCGGAAGTGGAAACAACGGGACGATAACAGGCGATATTACCTTTGTGGACGGAATCAAAGGACGGGCGCTGTATGTGAATAATACAGGAAGCCAGGCGGGCAGCGACGGCAGCGAGGCAGGACAGTATGTGGATTTGGGAAACAAGCTGACTTTTGGAAAAGAAGATTTTACAATCTCCCTCTGGATGAAGACGGATGACCATGGAAGTACTAACTCCGCAATTCTGGGCAATAAAAATTATGCCAACGGCAGCAATGTGGGGTTTGCCATCGGCAATTTCACCGGAGCTTCTTATGGTCCGGATGTGAGAGCCAATTTTTCAGGAACGGGATCAAGCCGTGTAGAGATTAAGGAAATCAAAGCCAATGATGATGCGTGGCATCATCTGGCGGTGGTTTTTGACCGTGACGGAGAGATGACGGTATATATGGATGGCGCCAAAACTTCATCGGTAAGCATGGCAGGCCATGCGGGAAAAACCGCGGACACCGGTATGCCGGTTATCCTGGGGGCAGGAGGCAACAAAAAGAACGGGCTGGCCAGATGTGCGTTAGATGAAGTGCGGATGTACACAAGATCCTTAAGCGCTGCGGAGATCGAAGGCCTTTACCGTAACATCATGGATGAAAGCGGAACTGAAAAACTCTTAAAGGATGGACTGGTCATGCATTCCACCTTTGATGAGGACAGTGTAAACGCGGGCCGGATTACAGATGTAACCGGCAATGGAAATCATGGAACCGTGGTCGGAACACCCGCTTACGAAGAGGGAGTCCGCGGAAACGCCATCTCTTTCCACAATGGAACATCAGCAGGTCAGGGCAGCATAAAAGCGGAACAATATGTGAATTACGGCCAGCCCGGGGATTTGCTGTTCGGTACCTCAGATTTTTCTTTATCCTTCTGGATGAAGACTGAAAATCACGGACAGAACAACGGAACCATACTTTCGAATAAGAATTATTTAAACGGCAGTAATGTGGGCTGGGCATTTGGCAATTACGATAATGCCAGCGATACGGACGTTCGCATGAATTTTTCCGGAATATCTGGCAAGAGGGTGGAAATTAAGAAAATTTCCGCGAATGACGACCAATGGCATCACGTAGTCGGTACCTATGACCGTGACGGCAGTATGACTGTTTACATGGACGGAGAGAAGTATTCTTCCATTTCTATGGCGGAGCACAGCGGAAAGACCGTGGATACGGGGCTTGATTTTATCCTGGGAGGAGACGGCAGAGGCTGTTATGGTATGAGCAATTGCCTGGTTGACGAACTGCGGGTTTATAATAAGGTGCTGGCGGATACAACCGTAAAGACCATCTATGAGGCGGAGGGCGCCTCGGCCATAGCAGATAAAATGGCCGCCCAGCTGGCGGCCATAAAGCCTGGTTCAGAATATCCGCAGGACAGGATTGATGCAATGGCAGAAGAGATAGAGCAGACGAAACGTGCAATAGAGGGGATGACGACAGCTGCCGCCATGACCGCCGTCAGAGCGCTGAGAGAAAAATACAATCAGTTTCTGGAGGGCAGTGAGCCTCTGGCCAGCTTTCAGGTGGTGTCTGATGTGCACATCAAATCAGATGATCTGACGGAAACGAATGCGGTAAATATGATTGCGGGACTGAAGGATATTAAAGCCATGGATCCCGATACCCTGGGCATCCTGAATCTGGGAGATTTCACCCAGAGCGGAACAAAGGCCCAGTATGACGCCTTGTACAAGATCATGGATCAGTATTCGCCGGTTTCCGATGATAAGGTCATGATCACGCTGGGCAATCACGACGTGCGGGGAACCAGCTCCGCGGACTGGAATAAGGATGAGACAGTCATCAGCAAGTACTGGCCGACAGCGAAGGCGCTCTATCTGGAGAGAAATGCCAGATACATGCCGGATACGGACGGCAAGCTGTATTTCGACCGCTGGCTGGGCGGCTACCATTTTATTGCGATCAATACGGAAAACGGCATCAAGGATGCCATGTATCTGTCTGATGAACAGCTGGAGTGGCTGGACCAGACACTGGCGGAAAATGCCAGTCCGGATAAACCGATCTTTGTGATAGGTCATAATGCGCTGAAGGATACCCACTGGAGAAGCAACATTTTAAATGACTTCGGCAACCAGGATGGACGAGTGAAGGAAATATTCGCAAAATATCCGCAGGTCATCTACATGTCGGGCCATATCCACAACGGTTTCGGCGTCGTGGAGGCGATTGACCGCGGATACGGCACCATGGTGGACCTTCCATCCTATAATGATTCAGAAAACGGAGTGACGGAAACCGGAACCGGTTACCATGTGAAGATTTACGACGACAGCGTAGTTTTCAAGGCAAGAAACTTTAAAACTTCGACCTGGATGCCGGAATATGACATCACAGTGACGACACCGAATCTTCCGTCTGTATACAAAAATGCGAAGAAACTGAATGCAGACGACTACACGGCGGATTCCTACCAGAAGCTGGCCGACCTGATGAAGGAAGCGGATGCCTTATTTGCAACGCAGTACGATCAGAGTGAGCTGACCTATGAAAAGGTGGGGCCTCCTTCCAAGAGTCTCTTTACAAACGAGGTAAGAACGCGGATCAATGAACTGGCGGCGGAGATGTCGGCTGCTGCTGCGGAGCTGCAGTCAAGTGAACAGGCGGTGACGGCCAGCCAGGATGTCTATCTTCAGGCAGGAAAAGACGCCGGCAAGGTAAGCACATCACTCAGCAATTACGATGCGCTGAAGCTCCGTGTAAAGTATTCGGATGGAGATCAGTCTTATACGAGGAAAGCACTGCTGAAATTCGATTTATCAACCGTGGGAAGCGATACAAAAGAGGCGGAGCTGGTGCTCCAGCTGACTGGAGGGATCAGCAACTCCAACCCGGCCAAGGACTTTACGACGGCCGAAGTGCATCAGACCGGCAGCCAGTGGACGGCGGGTTCCGTCACATGGAATACCATTCCTGAGAGAACAGCCGAAAAGGCGGCGGCCATCATCACCAGGGCGGAGATATCCGGCGATGTGGTGACTGTTGATGTCAGCAGCGCTGTGACAGCTGCCCTGGCTCGGGGAGAAAAAGAAATTTCTTTCGAAATCAGCTGCCCGACGGAGGCCAACGACAATATGATTGATTTCTACTCCACGAGAGCAGAAGGAAAGCAGGCGCCAAAGCTTGTAACCCGCAATTCCAGTACAGATAAACCCGTAAATCCGGAGTTCGTGCAGCTGAGAGAAAAATGGCTGAACAACCTGTTGGGAGGGACTCTGGACACCGGGAATGAAGCGGTGCGCACCTACATAGCCGGACTGAATGAGAAGGCCGGAGAGTACTGGGCCGCTATGATAAAGAGCGGCGACGCTTCCCGGACGAATCTCTGGAGTGATCTGGATATGAGCGTTATATCGGGAACGGGAGCTGCGGCAAAGGTGCATTCCGGAAATGTGGCTGAGACTTTTAAACGCATGAAGGAAATGGCCATCGCATGGGCTACGGAGGGCTGTGAACTGTATCAGGACGAAGATTTAAAGAATGAGCTGATAAAGGCACTGGATTTTATGAATGAGAACCACTACAGCAGCAGTGATGATCAGACTCCCTTCTTCGGAAACTGGTGGCATTGGGAGATCGGCGGACCGATTGCATTTATGGATACCGCACTGATCCTCTACGACGACCTTACATTAAAACAGATTAACAGCTATGCGGCGGCAGTCAACCGTTTTACGAGCGTATGCGACAAGCCGTCGGGTTATCCGGGGTCACCGGACATGACAGGCGCGAACTTAATTGACAAGGGCATGGTTGTCGCCCAGGTAGGACTCCTGACAGACAACGGCAGCAAGCTGGAGCATGTGAAGAAGGCGTATAAGACCGTGTTTGAGTATGTGACTGCGGGGGATGGATTCTATGAAGACGGCTCCTTTATCCAGCATCAGGCACTGGCTTATATGGGGGGATACGGTTCTCAGTTATATGAGAAGCTGAGTATCTTGTTCAGTGTGCTGGCAGGGACTGATTACGAACTGACGTATGATGATCAGGCGGAACAGCTTATCTTTGACATGGTATTTGATGGCATCGAACCGTTTATTTATAATGGCCTGTGTATGGATATGATTTCAGGAAGAGACATTACGAGAAATACCTCCAGCGATAAAAAGAGAGGCGCCGGAATCATGGATGCCATGATGCTCATAGGCGATGCCATGCCTGAAGAACAGCAGCAGCGTTTTAACAGTATGATGAAATACTATGTTGGCATTGATGAAGAGTATTACTACAGCCAGAGCAGTCATATTGCATCCCTGATGAAGGCAAATCAGATTATGAATGACGACTCGATCGAGCCAAGAAGCGAATATGTGCTTCACAAGCTGTTTGCAAGCATGGACAAACTGGTACACATCATGCCGGGATATGGGTTTGCTTTATCAATGCACTCAAGCCGGACGTATGGACACGAACTGATTAATGACGAAGGAAAGCGGACCTGGAATATTTCAGATGGTATGACCTATCTTTATAATGGAGACAGGGATCAGTATGGAGATGGATACTGGGCTGCCGTTGATCCGAAACGTCTGGCCGGTACGACAACGGAGTACGTTACACGCAGCAACGGAGCCGGAGACCGCACTAAGAATGTTTACAGCTGGGTGGGCGGTTCCAGTCTGGGTGATTATGGAACGGCCGGAATGCGTTATAAGACGCTGGGCAACAGTGGAAGCACGAGAAACGGAACCGATGTGAAAAAATCCTGGTTCATGTTTGACGATGAGATAGTTGCAGTGGGAAGCGGGATTACCTCTTCTACCGGAAACTATGTGGAGACTGTGATTGATAACAGAAAGATCAAAGCGGATGGAAGCAATCAGGTTTTAATCGACGGAATTGAGAAATCCATCCGGGACGATGGTGCAGAGAGCGCAGAAAAGGGAACAAAGATTCCGGATGCATCCTGGCTCTATCTGGAAGGAAACACCGAAAATTCCGATATTGGCTATTACTTCCCAGGAAAAGCCGACATCATGGCATTAAAAGAAAAGAGAACCGGTAACTGGAGTGCGCAGGGTACCACGGAAGGGGAAGAGACGAATCAGTTTGCGACATTCTGGTTCGAGCATGGCAGGAAACCGTCCGGAGCGGATTACTCCTACGTCATTCTGCCGGGAAAAGACGCCTCAGGAACGGAAAGCTACGCCGCCGATCCTGATATTGAAGTACTGGAGTGCAGTGAAGATGCTCATGCAGTAAGGGAAAATTCCCTGGGAATGACCGGGGTGAACTTCTGGAACAGTAAGGGAAAGGCGGTGGCAGGAATCACCTCCAATAAGCCCGCCTCTGTGACCATGCAGGTATCAGACGGAATGGTGACGGCAGGTGTGGCGGACCCGACCCAGGAGAATAATGGAACCATTGAAGTGTCCATTCCTTATGCGGGCGGAGAAATTGTAGAAAAAGACGGGAATGTTGAAGTAATACAGACAACACCGTTTATTAAGCTGTCTGTAAAAACAGCAGGAACCACAGGCAGTACGAGCCAGGTTACTCTAAAGCTTGCGGACACCGAAAAGGTCGAGCTTGTAGGACTTGCAGAGGAGTTCGAAAAAATCAAAGTGGCGCCGGGAACGAAATTTGCCGAAATAGAACTGCCGGAAACCGTTAAGGCTTATGATAATGCCGGTGCTATGCATACACTGGAACTTACCTGGGAGCGCGGCGGCTACCAGAAGGACGTGTACGGTGTCTATACGCTGACGGGAGTTCTGAACCTGACGGAAGGCCTGTCTAATACGGCGGGGCTTACCGCGGCCGTGGAGGTGCAGGTCGGAGACGAGTCCGCTGACTCCATGGATGATGTGTATGTACAGGGCGGAACCGACGGGGATAAGAATTTCAGCGGTTCCACCAGTCTGATCGTAAAATACGATTTGGGCGCTCAGAATTATACGAGAAAGTCTTTAATGAAGTTCAGCCTGTCTGGGGTGCCGGAGGATGCAGACCATATCTATCTGACGTATGAGCTGACAGGCGCACCCAGCGCAGATTTTGATACCGCCAATATTTATCACGTGGACAGTGACTGGGAGGGCAATTCAGTAACGTTTAACAGCTTCCCGGAAAGAAAGGGCACAGAACCTGCCGCTGTTATGACGAAGAGCATGACATCAGAGAGCCTGATCCAGAAGCTGGATGTGACCGATGCGGTTCGCGGGGCTGTCAGAGATGGAGAGAGTGAAATATCATTTGAAATCAGCATTCCAACAGCAGCAGGCAATAATTACGTGGGAATACATTCCTCCAGAACTGCAAAAGAGGGAGCAGTAAAACCGGCCTTAACATGGGATACAGATTACGAGCCGGAAAAAATCGTGAAAAAGAATCTGAGCTTTATCAAGGATCTGGCTACAGGTATCAACACATCGGAATTCAGCAATGTGGATGAGGCACGTTTGAGGCGGCTGATTGCAGACGCGGAGCGTATCCTTGCAGATGAAGATGCTTCCATGGAAGAAATTCACGAAATAGAGAGACTTTTGACACAGGAAATGGTAAAATACAGAAAGAATTAAGATGGTTATCATGGGTATGGGCTGGAGACAGCTCATACCCGGATGTGACGGCAGAAATAAGGAGCGGAGGAGATCATGAGGCGAATGGCATTTCGATTAAAACTTGAGAAGCTTTCCTATCCCAGTGCGGTGATGTGCATCTTGCTGGGGCTTTTGATGGCGGGAGTGGTGGCGTCGGGAATCTGGCTGTATAAAAAGACGGATAAGCCTGTTATGCGGATCGGAAACTATGCGATCACCCAGGAGCATCTGGCGCTGTACCAGGATGATCTTCGGGCAAAGGTCAGCTCCTATTTCTACCAGACCTATCAGCAGGACCCCAACGAAAAGGGATTCTGGGACAGCACGATTGGGGGGGAGACACCTTCCCAGGTTCTGCGGACAGAGGCGGTCAATGCGCTGTTTACGGATACGGTGGAGCGGATTGAGGCCTCCAAGTATGAAATCGAAGTGGACATCACTCTGGATGACATAAAAAAATCCCTGGACAAGGAAAACAAGAGGAGAGCGGAACCTGGACAGACTGCCTATGGGCCGGAAACATACGGTCTGATGGAGTACATATCCAGGACTCAGATGGAAGTAAGGGATGCCCTGAAGGAAAAACTCCTGGAGACCAGGCTGAAGCCAACAAAAGAACAGCTTCAGGAGTTATATGAGCGGACGGACGCCGCTTATTTGGATAAGGGCTGGAAAGCCAGGGTCGGTGTCTTTATGTATTATGGCATGAAGGTCGGGGAGTATCCTGAAGAATTACAATCAGTATGGGCCTTTGTGAAGGCGGAACTGGAGAATGGGACGAACCCGGAGCTGATTATAGAGGCGGCCGGCCAAAGATTTTCGACACCGATTGAATATGAAGAGGTGGAATATGATTCGAATCAGCTGCCGCGCGATAATGAAGAGCTGGCCTGGCTTGCGGAGCAGACCCGCGAAATGTCGGCAGGACAGTACAGCGATTGTCTGGATTACGGGGCTTCCCAGGGAATTTTGAAGGTGCTGGATAAAACAGACTATGGAAAAGCCAGCTTTGAGGAGGCCGAAACTCTTCTCACCAACCTGTGGATCAATGAAAATTATCCGAGATATCTGGATCAGTGCATGGATGCATATCGATAGGAAAAAGGCAGCCGCTAAAGAATATTCTGAAGCGGCTGCTTTTTTCTATAGTGAGAGAATGCTTATTTTAACCGTCTCATGTATCTCACGCACAGCATAATCAAGACTCCGGACAATGCGAAAATCATCTGCATCCCGGACACTTTAAATCCCCCGACTGAAAACTCCGGAAGGATCTTTAACAGGGACGCGCCAAGCAGCGTGGCAAAGAATCCGCATAAGCCTGCGTAGGAGGAGTTGGCACTGACGTACGTGACCCGCTTGTCGGCCGGGGCGTACTGGTACTGAAGGCTGAAAACCGCGATGGCGATTCCGCCCCACGCGGCTCCGGAGAGAGCCTGGAGTATGGGCTGTAGTATCAGGCAGGTGGCGGGTGTCATGAACAGCCACGACGTATGTACAAGGCCCAGCAGGAGCATGGAGCAGCGCGCTGCGTGAAGCCAGGAGGTAGCGTCTGCCAGACGTCCCCAGAAACAGGCTGCCACGACACGGACGGAGGAAGCGATCAGCCCCAGGAAGGTGATATAGGTATAATCCAGCGAGAGGCCGGTAACCATGTACACACTGAAAAATGGTCCGGCTACCTGCAGGGCCAGGTTCCAGAACATGTAAAGGCCGATGACCTTCCGGTACTCCCTGTCGAGGAGCGGGTCGATGACAGCGGCCTTTAAGCTGCGCCGGTGAGTCTCCTGTACCGGTTCCCGGATTGAGGAAAGGCACCAGAAATCCGTGAAGGCGGTGGAAAGTACAATAAGTCCGATGATGTAATACCCCAGCAGATCCTGATGCGCGCCTCTCATCCAGTCCAGAATACGGCCGCAGAGCAGGCTGAGTACCGTAGTAAATGCAAAGGCGAACGCGTCCTTCCGTCCCAGATAGGTTCCGCGGATATTTTCCGGAACCAGGGAGAGGAGCCAGCTGCCCGTACCGGTGCCGATAAACGCGCCGAAGAAATGGGCGACCACATAGATGGCCACGACCGCCGCCAGGCGGCCCGCATTATCTTCGACCACCAGAGGCACAAAAAAGACAGAGGAGAGCAGAAGCCTGTGGATCAGCGCGAAGCAGGCGATTAAAAATTTCTTCTGTCTTAAACTTTCCAGGACGACGGAAGAAAACATCTGCAGGGTGCATAAGAGCACCGGAATCGAACCGATGATTCCGTTTAAAGAATCATCGGCGCCGAGATAGCCTGCGTAGCCGGACAGAAACGCCCCTGTTGTCAGGGTTACGACGCCGTTGGCGCAGCAGCCTTCGGCGATAAACAGCTTCCGGCCCCTGGAATAATCCGTTTCCGTCATGACAGCATCCCCGAAATAGGCCTGGGACACCATCTGCTTAATTTGTAGAACTGTAACCATAAGCCAATATTTGCGGCTGAATTGCCGCTATCCTCTTTTCATTTATAAAATTTTCTGGTATTCTTGTGTTGGTAAGGCGGGAAATTGACCGGTTTTTTCCGCGTTTATAAGAATTCTTATCTTTCTCTATCTTGCCAGTTTCCGTGGCATTATACAAGAGGAGAAAGGAGAGAATAACTGGAGGATTCCGACTATCGGAAAAGAGAAGAATGGAACATTTTCTGCATTTAAAGGCACTTTTGCCGGTACAGGCGTTAAATGCCGGCTATCTGGTGACAAAGGGACGGGGACGCCATGTGGAGCGTACCATGGATACATTTGAGATTATTTACGTCAATTCGGGGACTCTGGGGATATTCGAGGAGGACGTGGAGTACGATGTGGAAAAAGGGGAGGCGCTCATCCTGTTTCCGGGACGCCATCATGGGGGAACCAGGGATTTTGACGAGGACCTTACTTTTTACTGGCTCCATTTTACCATAGAGGAAGAGGCTCTCCGCATGGGCAGCGATATTATGGCCCTTCCGCAGCTGATACGTCTGGCGAAGCCGGAGGCGTTTGAGGAGCTGTTCCGGCGGTTTATCCGGAGGCAGAACGTATGCCGCGATGATAAGACATTTTTGAATCTGGTGCTTCTGGAGCTGCTGTGTGAGCTTTCCGACTCCCTCTCTCCGCTGGAGGTCAGCGGGCAGAAGGTTTATCTGGCCAACCAGGCGGCGCGGTATATCAGGGAGCACTGGAAAGAGCCGCTGTCCGCCTCGTTTCTTGCCGACAGGCTGGAATGCAGCCCGGATCATCTGGGCCGGGTCTATCATGCCGTGTACGGCAGAAACTTAACCGATGCCATCCACGAGGCCAGAATCAACCGGGCCTGCCGTCTGTTGATTGAAACGAACTTGACGGGCAGTGAGATTGCCTACGAGTGCGGATACACGGATGTCGATTATTTCCGCCGGCTGTTCAAAAAATACATGGGAATCACGGCCAAAGAGTACCGGCAGGCGTACTGCCTGGTGCTGCCAGAGGATCGTGTGGGGAAATGAAAAGGCTGGCGGATGCGCCAGCCTTTTGCTGTATCTTTACAACAACTGAATCTTCTTCTGATAGATCCTGCGGAATAAAAGGGTCGTAAGTATGACGGATATGATTTCCGCCAGCGGGAACGCGTACCAGACCGCGTGAAGGCCAAACACCGACGCGAAGAGCCAGGCGGCGGGAAGTATGCATACCAGCTGCCTGGCGGCTGAGGTGATCAGGCTGTAGACGCCGTTGCCGAGCGCCTGGAACACGGAGCCGATCACGATGCAGTACCCTGCGAACAGGAAGCTTAAGCTGATGATGCGGAGAGCCGGAACGCCGATTCCCATCATATGCTCCGAAGCGTCAAACAGATACAGAAGCTGCTCCGGGAAAATCTGGAATATGGCAAGCCCTGCCAGCATGATGGCGACCGCCGCAGTCACGCTGGAGCGGATGGTCTTCATGATACGGTCTTTCCGCGCGGCGCCGTAGTTGTAGGCGACGATCGGCACCATCGCGTTATTTAAGCCGAATACAGGCATGAAGATGAAGCTCTGAAGCTTGAAATAGATTCCGAATACGGATACCGCCGTCTCAGAGAAGAGCAGCAGGATCTTATTGACACCGAAGGTCATGACCGAGCTGATGGACTGCATGATGATGGAAGGCAGCCCAACCCTGTAGATTTCAGCGATAATCGCTGTGTCCGGACGGAAACGGCGCATATTCAGATTTACGTCGCTGTTTTTCCTGATGTTGAAATAGAGCAGCAGGAGCATGGCGATAATCTGGCCGATTACCGTGGCCACCGCGGCGCCCAGAATCCCCATTCGGGGAAATCCGAACAGCCCGAAGATGAGAATCGGGTCCAGAATGATGTTGATGATGGCTCCCAGTCCCTGGGTAATCATATTATAGATTGTGCGCCCGGTGGACTGCATGATCCGCTCCAGCGCAATCTCTAAAAAGATCCCAAAGGAAAAGATGGAGCAGACGGATAAGTAAATGGTCCCCTGTTCGATGATCTCCGGGTTCGATGTCTGGACTGTAAAATACATTCTGGCAAAGAAGAAGCCGAAGACAGCAAACAGCAGATAGCTTAAAAAGAACACAAAGATCCCATTGACGGCTGCCAGGTTGGCGGTTTCCTGGTTCTTTTCTCCCAGAGAGCGGGACAGAAGCGCATTGACGCCGACTCCGGTGCCGACGGACACCGCGATAATTAAGTTCTGCACCGGAAATGCCAGCGATACGGCCGCCAGCGCGGTCTCGCCGATCTGAGCCACAAAGATGCTGTCGACGATGTTGTATAAGGCCTGAACCAGCATGGAAAGTATCATGGGCATAGACATGGAGAACAGCAGGCGGTTGACGGGCATGACACCCATTTTGTTTTCGGCCGGCGCCTCGGAAACGGTAATATTTGACATGTAAAACCCCCCTATCTTACGTAGTAAACGTGCAGATAATTGTAACCTTTTCGACAATAAAAGTCAACAAGGCCCGATTCTTTTGTGAAAAATAGGTATTGCAAAGAGAAAACCGGTGTGCTATCATAAATGAAATTCATCGTAGTGAAGTGGTGAATTGTTTATAAGACCAAAGGCTGAGAAAGAGACTCTGACTTAAGAAACTTGACAGGAAGAGGGCGTCACCGACTGAGAGCGCCGTCATGAGGGACTGAGTTAAGGGAACACTCCGGAGCCGACATCCCGAAGCGGCCGGATTCATTCCGGTATCATGAGTAGGCATGTCCGTGACACGCGTTAAGTGAAAGAGTGGAGATAGCAAGTAAAGTATCTCAATGCGGGTGGTACCGCGGGATCTTATCATAGAGAGCCCCGTCCCGGAATATGTAACTGTATTCCGGGGCGGGGTTCTTTTTCGCGAAGGCAAATAGTTACAGCACGGAGCTTTCGAATGCGAAGCATTTGAAAGGTTCCTGCGTACTCGTCAGCCAGGTTGAAAACCCCCTCTCCCGGAATCCAACCATTAGCAACTATGGTAAGGAGAGTGCAGACATGGAATTTATCAAAGGTATCCAAAAGAAAGAAACAACAGAACTGGCCGATTTACTCACCGGTGCTTACACCGGAAAGACCGTAGCCGTAAGCGGGGCGGTCCACACCATACGCGACATGGGGGAAGTGAGTTTTATCATTTTGAGAAAAGCAGAAGGCTTAATCCAGTGTGTTTGCGAGCGGTCTTTGGAGGGTGCGGCGCAGCCGTCCGCCGATGACTGTCACGGTGACTCGTGCGAAGAGCGTGCGAGTGATCGTTTAAAAGAAGAATCCACCGTCATCGTCACCGGCACCGTGTCGCCGGAGCCGCGTGCTCCCCACGGCCTGGAAATCCGCGTGTCGGAGATTCGGGTTCTCTCGGTTCCGGCCGAGGTTCTTCCCATCGCCGTCAGCAAGTGGAAGCTGAATACTTCCCTGGAGACGAAGCTTGCCCTACGTCCCATCACGCTGAGAAACCCCATGGAACGGGCAAAATTCCGCATTCAGGAAGGCATTGTCAGAGGCTTCCGTGATTTCCTTCATTCCCAGAACTTTACGGAAATCCGCACGCCCAAGATCGTGGCCCGCGGTGCAGAAGGCGGCTCCAATGTGTTCCGGCTGGATTACTTTAGCAAGAAGGCCGAGCTGGGACAGAGCCCGCAGTTTTACAAGCAGACTATGGTCGGTGTCTATGACCGGGTATTCGAGGCGGCTCCGGTGTTCCGCGCAGAGAAGCACAACACCACCCGTCATTTAAACGAGTACACCAGTTTAGATTTTGAAATGGGGTATATCGATGGTTTTGAAGAGGTGATGGCCATGGAGACCGCCATGCTTCAATACGTGATGAAGCTTCTTTCTAAGGAATATGAAAAGGAACTCCTGATGTTAAAAGTTACACTTCCGGACGTATCAAAGATTCCCGCTGTGACCTTTAAACAGGCCAAGGAACTCGTTTCAGAGAAATACAGCCGTCCGATCCGCAACCCTTACGATTTAGAGCCGGAGGAAGAGAATCTGATCGGCCGGTATTTTAAAGAGGAGTTCGGCAGCGATTTTGTATTCGTCACACATTACCCGTCAAAGAAGCGGCCGTTTTACGCCATGGACGATCCCCAGGATCCGAAGTATACGCTGAGCTTCGACCTGCTGTTCCGTGGTCTGGAGATCACCACAGGCGGCCAGAGAATCCACGATTACGATGCCATCATAAAGAAGATGGAAGCGAGGGGCATGGACCCGGAGGAACTGGCATCCTACCTGATGATATTCAAATACGGTATGCCGCCTCACGGAGGTCTCGGAATCGGTCTGGAGAGACTGACCATGCGGTTGTTAAACGAGCAGAATGTCCGTGAGACGACCATGTTTCCGCGCGACGTGACCAGACTGGAGCCATAGAAACGGAGGAAAGAACCATGGCAGATATGACAGAAAAGACTTCAAAAGCCGGCCCCATCCACGTTCGTCCGGCGATAAGTGATGAGATGATCGAGTACGTGGGAATTCTGGCAAAGCTTGAGCTGTCCGGGGCAGAAAAAGAGGAAGCCAAAAAGGACATGGAGCGCATGCTTGCTTATATCGACAAGTTGAACGAACTGGATACAGAGGGCGTAGAACCCATGACTCACCGTTTCCCCCTGACCAATGTATTCCGGGAGGATATACCGGGAGAAGAAAGCCTTCCTTATCCGAGTTCGGCGGAGCGCGAGCTCATCAACAGGGAATCCATCCTGAACAATGCGCCAGAGCAGAAAAACGGTGCATTTAAGGTTCCTAAAACAGTGGAATAAGGAGGAAGTCCCATGAAAGAAAAAGAGATATTATTACTGACCGCAGTCCAGCTGGGAAAGAAGATAAAAGAGAAAGAAGTAACGTGCAGAGAGGCGCTGGAGGCCGTCTTTGCCCAGATAAGAAGGCGGGAGCCGGAGCTTAACTGCTACGTAACACTGGAAGAGGAAAAGGCGTTTAAGCAGGCGGAGGAGGTACAGAGAGGGATCGACGAAGGCACCCTTACCGGACCGCTGGCCGGGGTCCCGGCCGCAGTAAAAGACAATATGTGTATCGAAGGCATGCGCACCACCTGCAGCTCGAAGATTCTTGAAAACTTCGTGCCTGCCTATACGGCGGAGGCAGTAGAACGCTTAAGGAAGGCGGGGGCCGTAATCATCGGCAAGACGAACATGGACGAATTTGCCATGGGCAGTACGACGGAGACTTCCGCCTTCGGAGTCACGAGAAACCCCTGGAACCCGGATCATGTGCCAGGCGGTTCGTCAGGCGGTTCCTGCGCCGCGGTTGCGGCAAATGAATGCTTTTATGCGCTTGGTTCCGATACGGGCGGGTCCATACGGCAGCCCAGCTCATTCTGCGGAGTGACCGGTTTAAAGCCGACCTACGGAACCGTTTCCCGTTACGGTCTCATTGCCTACGGATCATCTCTGGATCAGATCGGTCCGGTGGCGAAGGATGTGACGGACTGTGCGGTGATTCTAGAAACGCTGGCAGGCCATGATACAAAAGACAGCACTTCCATGGAGGTGCAGGAGAGTGCCCGTTTTACGTCGGCTCTGGTGGACGACGTGAATGGAATGAGAATCGGAATTCCGAGGGATTATATGGGAGACGGCCTCGATCCGGAGGTAAAGGAAGCCATCTTAAATGCAGCGGCGGTATTGAAAGAAAAGGGCGCCGTTGTGGAGGAATTCGATCTGGGCATGGTGGAATACGCCATTCCTGCCTATTACGTGATCGCTTCCGCGGAAGCCAGCTCCAACTTATCGCGTTTCGACGGTGTAAAATACGGCTTTCGGGCAAAGGAGTACGATGGGCTTCACGATATGTACAAAAAGAGCCGTTCCCAGGGCTTCGGGCCGGAGGTGAAACGCCGTATCATGCTGGGATCCTTCGTCCTGAGCTCCGGCTACTACGATGCCTACTATCTGAAGGCTCTCCGGGCGAAGACGCTGATCAAAGAAGCATTTGACCGTGCGTTCGAGAGCTACGACGTGATACTGGGACCCGTGTCACCGGTTACGGCACCGAAACTGGGAGAGAGCTTAAGCGATCCCCTGAAAATGTATCTCGGCGATATCTATACGATCTCCGTCAACCTGGCCGGGCTTCCGGGGCTTTCCGTTCCCTGCGGGACAGATTCCAAAGGCCTTCCGATTGGCTTGCAGCTAATCGGGGACTGCTTTAAGGAGAAACAGATTATCCGCGCGGGGTATGCGTTTGAGAGGAGCCGTCAGCAGGAAAGGAGGTGTAGCAGATGAGCAGACAGTATGAGACAGTCATCGGACTGGAGGTCCATGTAGAGCTTGCCACGAAAACGAAGATTTTCTGTTCCTGCTCCACGGAGTTTGGCGGAGCGCCCAATACCCACACCTGCCCGGTCTGCACCGGAATGCCGGGTTCGCTTCCCGTCCTCAACAGGCAGGTGGTGGAATACGCCCTGGCGGTGGGGCTGGCAGTGAACTGTGAAATTAACCAGTACTGCCGGTTTGACCGGAAAAACTATTTTTACCCCGACAATCCTCAGAACTACCAGATCTCCCAGCTCTACCTCCCCATCTGCCACGACGGTTTCGTGGAAATCGAGACAGCGGCCGGTAAGAAGAAGGTGGGGATTCACGAGATCCATATGGAGGAGGATGCAGGAAAGCTGATCCATGATGAATGGGAAGACTGTTCCCTGGTGGATTATAACAGAAGCGGCGTTCCGCTCATTGAGATCGTCTCGGAGCCGGATATGCGAAGCGCCGATGAAGTGATCGCATATCTGGAGAAGCTGCGGCTGATTATCCAGTATCTCGGAGCGTCGGACTGCAAGCTCCAGGAAGGCTCTATGCGGGCGGATGTGAACCTGTCCGTTCGGGAGACGGGGGCTTTGGAGTTTGGTACCAGGACGGAGATGAAGAACTTAAACTCCTTCAAGGCTATTGCCAGAGCGATCGAGGGCGAGCGGAAGCGCCAGATCGAACTTCTGGAGGATGGGAAGAAGGTGGTCCAGGAGACGCGGCGCTGGGATGATAATAAGGAAAGCTCCCGTGCCATGCGTTCCAAAGAGGACGCCAAAGATTACCGCTATTTCCCGGATCCAGACCTGCCGCCGGTAACCATAAGCGACGCCTGGATTCAGGAGATAAAGGACCGCCAACCGGAGCTAAAGACCGAGAAGATGGCGAGATACCAGGAAGAGTACGGCCTTTCCGCGTATGATGCGGATATCATTACGGGGGCGAAGTACATGGCCGATATCTTTGAAGCCACTGTTTCCCTGTGCGGTAAGCCGAAAGAAGCGGCCAACTGGCTGATGGTAGAGGCCATGAGGCTGTTGAAGGAAGAGGCCCTGGAACCGGAGGCCATAAGATTTTCACCGGAAAATCTTGCAAAATTAATTGTTTTGGTGGATAATGGTACTATTAACCGCACGGTAGCGAAGGAAGTATTTGAAAAAATATTCGCTGAAGATGTCGATCCCGAGGCCTACGTAGAAGAAAATGGGCTTAAGGTAGTAAATGACGAGGGAGCGCTCCGCGCCGTGATCCGGGAGGTTATAGCAGCAAATCCACAGTCTGTGACAGATTACCATAATGGGAAAGAGAGAGCCAGAGGCTTTCTGGTAGGACAGACGATGCGGGCGATGAAAGGGAAAGCTGACCCCGCCATGGTAAACAAGGTATTAGAGGAACTGCTGTAACCCGGGCAGCCGCCGGCCGAAATGACCGGGATAGAGAAAAATGGCTGCCGCCATGGGAGGCAAAACTCCCGGAAACGAATGAAGGAGATCATATGAGGAGGAAGAAGAAAGTGATGAAACCGTATGCAGAGATGACGAAGGAAGAGTTACAGGAACTTAGAAAACAGCTTTCCACCAAGTACAGGGAGTATCAGGGCAAGGATTTACGCCTCGATATGTCCAGAGGAAAGCCAAGCGTGGATCAGCTGGACTTATCCATGGGAATGATGGATGTCTTAAGCAGCGACGATGACTTAACGTGTGAAGACGGCACAGACTGCCGTAACTACGGAGTGCTCGACGGCATCAAGGAAGCGAAAGAACTGCTTGGCGACATGATGGAGGTTAACCCGGATACAATTATTATCTATGGCAACTCCAGCTTAAACGTCATGTATGACACGGTTTCCCGTTCCATGACCCATGGTGTGATGGGGAATACTCCATGGTGCAAATTAGACAAAGTAAAATTCCTCTGCCCGGTTCCGGGATATGACAGGCACTTTGCCATTACGGAATATTTTGGTATCGAGATGATCAATGTCCCCATGACGCCAACAGGCCCGGATATGGATATCGTGGAAGAACTGATTGCAAATGACGACTCCATCAAGGGAATCTGGTGTGTGCCGAAGTACTCCAATCCACAGGGTATCTCTTACTCCGACGAGACTGTACGCCGTTTTGCAAGATTAAAACCGGCTGCTCCGGATTTCAGAATCTACTGGGATAATGCCTATACGATCCATCATTTATACGACCACGACCAGGATCATTTAATCGAAATCCTGGCAGAATGCAAGAGAGCGGGAAATCCGGACCTGGTTTACAAGTTCGCTTCTACCTCCAAAGTAAGCTTCCCGGGTTCCGGTATCGCGGCCATCGCCTGCAGCCAGAACAACCTGGTAGACATTAAAAAGCAGTTAAAGATCCAGACCATCGGCCATGACAAGGTAAACCAGCTGCGTCACGTGCGCTTCTTTGGAGATATCCACGGCATGGTGGAGCACATGAGAAAGCATGCGGACATCATGAGACCGAAGTTCGAAGCCGTAATCGAGATTCTGGAGAGAGAACTGGGCGGTCTTGGAATCGGTTCCTGGACCAGTCCGAAGGGCGGATACTTCATCTCCTTCGATTCTCTGGACGGATGTGCGAAGTCCATCGTTGGCAGATGTAAAAAAGCAGGTCTCATCATGACCGGCGCCGGCGCTACCTATCCATATGGAAAGGACCCGCACGACAGCAACATCCGTATCGCTCCTTCCTATCCGCCGTTATCTGACCTGATTCTGGCTATGGAATTATTTGCACTTTGTGTGAAGATTGTGAGCATTGATAAGCTGCTGGCTGAGATGAACTGAGGATCGAATTTTATGAATAGATAGAAACAGAAAAGTAAGGTGCAGAAATATAAGTATTCTGTGCCTTATTTTTTTGATACCTGGTTTGCATTCTATCATACGATATGTGACTTTATTCTTGGCGGTGTATGCTGCCGGCAAAGTCATGAATCACAGCCTCAACATACGATGATTAAAACAGTCGAAGTAAAAATGGAGCAGAAATCTATGAAATTTACAAAAATGCTGATGCACTACATAACAAAATACTTTCTGGGTTTTCTGATTGTTTTCCTGAGCAGTATTCTGGTGGCCTTCGTAGCCAGCCGCAGTATTGAGGACTACATTATTGAAAAGGGGGAGATGAAGAACCAGGAGGGAATCAACGGTATTTATGAGATGGTTAATAAAATGGAGCTGATCAATGAAATGATGGCGAAGAATCAGACCTTCAGCACCATTGTCTACCAGCAGGGGAAGATTCCAAAGGAGGATGTGTTAAAGCTTAAGGAGGCCAATAAAATGTTCAGTGAGATTGGCTTTGTGGCGGATTACACCCCCTATGTATTTATGCTGTTCAAAAATAATGACCTGTACTTATCTACCAGTCAGTGCAGCTTCAATTTCCAGGAATACTACAATAAATTTCTCCGGGTCCAGCGGGAAGGCGTGGACTTTTCTGACTCGGAGGCCATTCGTGACGAACTGTTTGGCCGGTATGCGAAACACAATCAGTTCGTCCGGGTGGATCAGATCAAGTTCATCTATAATGAGAAGGAACGAAAGCTTCATGACGCCATACTCTACTTAACGAGCAGTGAATTTACGCGGCTGAACCCGCAGTATCTGTCTTGCTTTGTCATTGACAGAGACTATCTGATTAAAAGTATTATGATGCCGGAGCTGGAGAAGGATGGATTCCTCTATATTCAGGATTCCAGGACAGGGGATGTCCTGCTGGAGTATGGGAATGTCCCGGAGGGGATCGGTGCGTATGAGAATGGACAGGTCGTCGGGGATGGGGACAGTTACCGCCTGATTGTGAAGCAGCAGGATGACCTGCAGTGGAAGATCGTTACCGGGATTCCCATGGCATTTATCACCAGTCAGATCTGGCCGGTGAGCAGACTCCTGATCATCTATCTCTGCATCGGTCTGCTGCTGGTAATCGGGCTGACTGCATTTTACAGCTACCAGCAGTATTCCGGCATGAAACGGGTTTTATTTGCCCTCCCTGCGGAAAATGGAGTGGAGAGCAGTAAAAAGAGGTTTGATGAGTACGGGATTCTGACAGACAATATACTGGCCCTGAAGAAGAACGGCAATGAGTACCGTTCGAGGATGGAGGAGCTGGCGAAGCAGAATGAAGCCATGGTGCTGGAGCATCTGATCGTTATGGGAATCTGGCTTCCAGAGGAACGGCGGGTATTTGAGAAATGCTTTGAGAAGGTGCCGGAATTCTTTTGCGTGGCGGTGGTGCGCCTGCAGCAGAAGGAATACGGAAATTCAGATATCATAACACTTGCCATGGTGGAGTACTTAAAAAAGCATTATCCCGGGAAATTTACGAACGTATACAGCGGGCTGACCGACGAGCTGTTCCTTTTTGAGCTGAAACCGGAACAGGAGGCCAATGTTTCCGGCATCAAGAAGCTCTTTGAGGAGGTGGCCGCCATGGTTACCGCCGCGTACGACGTGATTCTTCATGTCGGCATCAGCGCCATCGGAACAGACCTTGCCAATGTGAACAAATGTTACGAGCAGGCCCGTCAGGTTGTTCGGGCACAGTACGCTTACAGCAATGAAAATGTAGTAAAGACTTACGATATCTCTGCCAATGCTCTCTACGAAAATCCGGTCAACATGGATTTTTTGAATCATCTCTATACGCTTCTCATATGCGGGCAGCAGGAGGAGATCTGCATGCAGCTGGATAAGGTGGAGAACTATTACAGCAGGATGCCTTACTTATATGAGGCACAGAAGGAACAGATTTTCTATTCGATCCGGAATATCCTGTATTCGGCCTGGCTCCATCTGGATGGAGAGACGGATTCCAGGGAGAATTTTCCGGTCTTCCAGAAGAATTTAAAGTGTGGGGAGATGATGGAGATGCTGCGGAGAAGTTCTGACGAACTCTGTGACTTCATCAGCCAGACGAAGAAAAGCAAGAACGAGGGGCTGAAGGAGAAGATTACCCAGTACCTAAACAGCCATTACGAGGAAGCCGGTCTCTCGGCCTACCGGGCCAGCAGCGAGATCGGAATTTCCGAAAAGTATCTGTCCCAGTTTTTGAAGGAACAGACCGGTGAGACCTTCTCCTCGTACCTTCTGCGGCTGCGGATCGAGAAGGCGAAGGAACTTTTGGCGACGACGGATTACAGCAACGATAAGATCGCCCAGATGACCGGTTTCGGTGCGGTCAATACATTTTATCGGAATTTCAGCAAACAGGTGGGCGTCACACCGAAGGTGTATAAGGAAAACTGTGAGACCCGGTAAGGGACTTTTATGCCAGATCATACAAGGGACAGCCTGAAGGAATTTTATCAGCGCTGTCCCTTATGTTATTTTGATGGTACATTCTGTGACGGCAGAAATCTTAGCCAGGAATCAAAAGCCAAATCGTATTGTTTACATAAAATAAATCGCTTTATCATAATAGACTTGCTGTTCTTCCTCAAATAATTTAACAAGATTTTTTACAATTTTTTCTTCCCTATATTGTTTTAACGCTTCCAAATATTGATATCTGTTCGAATCTTCAATGATAATCGGTACAAGCCCATTTTTCAGGCATTCTCTAAAGATGATCAGTCTTCCAGTCCTGCCATTTCCATCCTGAAACGGATGGATGCATTCATATTTGGCATGAAATTCGGCCAGAACAGAAAGATTAACCTCCTGTTTGCAATACCAGTGTAATAAAGAAATGATCTCATTTTTTACGTCCTCCGGCCGTGCAGTCTGGTATGTGCCAATCATATTGGGTCTTTTTTTATAATCTCCAATTGCATACCCATTTGCCCGGTCTTCAAATACACCACTTTTAAACTCATAATGAAATTGTTTGATCAGGTCTTGTGTTAAGTCTTCCTCTAATGTTTCCAGCATTTTATTAAACATAAGAAAATGTCCATTCATCTCTTCCACATCTTTTGCTCTATAGTAATCATCTGTTCCCGGCAAAATACCTGTGTCAAACAGAGATGCAGTCTGTTCTTCTGTTAATGTACTTCCCTCAATCTTATTAGAGTTGTAGGCTAATAACCGTTGGGTATAACCATAGATTCCTGATCGGTCAAACTTTTTTCTTTCAATTTGAAATCTTTCCAGGAGGTAATCAAGAAATTCTTTTTTCTTATCCATATATTCAATCTCCTATTTTAAACAATACGTTTATTATGCAACAAAACCATATAAAATGAAAGCAGAATTTGAATTCTTACCATATGAGAGGGCAGGAAAAATATGAGATACCATTTTCTTACCCTCCGGTATTCTTTTTACTCAATGACAGTATCCAAAAGACAGAGAGGTATGGTACGATACGGCCATACGAAAAATACATATTGGAGAGGAGGCATAAAGATGCCGGAAACAGAAAATGGACCTCTTCTTACGGATGAGACATTTTTCCATAGCTGTCTCGATTTGGACCGGCCGGATATGAGCGAAGTGCGTCATTTTGCAGAGAACCATGATTACGGTCAGGCGAGAAGAGCTTTGGCAGCTTCGCTGCGGTCCGGGCTTGCCGCGAGGAGGGAACGCTTTTTAGCAATCCCGTATGAGGAACCGGAGAACGTCTATAAATATCCGGGTGAGACGGATGAGGAGGCATGTGAGCGTCTGCAAAAGCACGTCCTGATATCGGTGGGAGTCCCCTGTGATTTTGGGGCAGCGGGGGAGATAAACTGGAAAGCCAATCCTACCTATAATCAGTACAGGGAGTGGACGTGGCAGCTGAACCGCCATCATGAGTGGAAGATGCTGGCTCACGAGTACAACCGAACAAAGAAGGAGGCATACGCTTATCAGGCTGCGGAATTTTTCCGTTCCTGGGTTCGCCAGGCGGTACGCCCGGAACTGTCAGTATCCGGGTACGATACCGAGTGCTGGAGAACGATCGAATGCGGGATCCGCATGGGAGCGAACTGGCCGTACGTGCTTTTCACATTCTTTGATACAGAGGCGTTTACCGACGATCTTCTGGTGGAATGGTATCAATCGGTCTGGGAACACGGGCAGAGGCTTTACAGAAACAGGACGCATGGAAACTGGCTGATTATGGAGATGAACGGGCTGGCTCAGATTGGAATTCTCTATCCTCAGTTTAAACAGCGGGAAGAGTGGCTTCAGTCTGCGTTTGCTGCGCTGGAGGAGGAGCTGGGGCATCAGATTTATCCGGATGGCTTCCAGTATGAACTGTCCACGGGATATCATGATGTTGTAATCAATAACTACGAGCGGCTGATTCTGGTGGCCAGGGCGTTCGATGTGCCGATCCCGGAACGGATGACGGAGCGGCTGACAACCGCATGTGAGATTGATGTGAAGCTTATGATGCCTGATGGATGTCTGCCGGATATCAACGATGGAAGGAGGGAGGAGAGCCGGAAACTGCTGGAGCCAAAGCTTTCCTTCATAAGAGAAGAGAAGGCGGAAACTATCCTTTGGGCGGCCAGCGGCGGAACCCGGGGAACCCGTCCCGATTATTTGTCAGCCGCACTTCCCTATTCGGGTTTCTTCATTATGAGAAATGGATGGGAGAGCGGCAGCGTCTGGGGACTTTTGGACGCTGCGCCATTTGGACGGGGTCATCAGCATGAGGATAAGCTGAATTTACTCATTTACGCACAGGGGAAGTACCTGCTGACCGAAGGCGGAAATTATGCCTACGACGATTCCGAGATGAGACGCTACTGTCTGTCCTCCAGGGCACACAATACGGTCCTGGTGGACCAGAAGGGGCAGAACCGAAGAGCCGCGTATGTCTGGGAAGACAGCGACATTGAAAAACTTTCCGGGATGAAGTGGGGAATCGGAGATTCCTGTGACTGGGCGGAAGGCTGCTATGACGGGGCGTACGGCGGTATGGAATACTGGAACTGGGGAAAACCCGGAAAGAATGAGGAGAATGCAAAAGACGATGTTCCGCCCCGGGAGACCGGAGTGCGTCATACAAGATCGGTCTATTTTATCAAAAAAGCGCCGGAGGGGCTGAATCCGTTTTTCCTTGTGGTGGACCGGCTGGAGTCCCAGAATACTCATACATACGATTTTCTGTGGCATGTGGACAGTGAAAATCCAGTGATCACGGAGGCGGGGGTGGACTTGGAGGAGATGGCCGTCTGCGTCTCCGGGAACGGGAAAACCATGGAAATAATCCGCGGGAGAGAAGAGCCGGAGTGGCAGGGGTATGCGGCCACAGGGACCGAGCAGGGAATGTACCGGGAGATTAACTGTATCGTCGCCCATGTAGAGTCTGACACTATTAGAATGGTAACGGTTTTATACCCGCACGGCGCAGGGGAGGTCACGGCCTGTCGCGTTTACGGGGGTGAAAACATAGAGGATGGGGATATGGAAGTGGCTTTTTCCGATGGCCGCACGTATTCCTTCCAGGAAGCAGTAATGAGAAATAATCATAAAGGAGGAGAAGTATCATGAAAAAAAATGGGAAGAGAGCAGCGGCGCTGGGAATGGCAGTAGTGATGGCCGCAGCCGCATTATCGGGCTGCCAGAAAGGAAACGGCGGGCCGGCAGGCGGAACAGACCGCACAGGAGGCGATACGACGACGGCTGTTACGGAGGCACAGGGCAGCGGAGACAACAAGCTGGTGGTTGCGATCCAGACAAACAGCTATGTGACGGATTACGATAACAACTACTTCACGAAATATCTGGAAGACAAGCTGGGGATTGAGATTGAGTTTTATCAGCTTCCGGCGGCTACGGATGAGGTCAGGACAAAGGTGTCCCTGATGGCCACCTCCAATGACAATCTGCCGGATGTGCTGATTGTGGATAACGCGCTGACACCGGAGACAATATTGGAATACGGCAGCAGCGGAGTGTTCCTGCCTTTAAACGAATATACAGAGGATGCTTCCAGGATGCCGAATTACAACGCAATCCCGGAAGAAGACAAGAAGGTGATGGAAGCGGCCCAGACGATGGCGGACGGTAACATGTACAGCTTATCCAAATATGAACCGGAGACCTGGAATGTGACGCCCAATCGTATGTTTATCAATAAAGCGTGGATCGACAAGCTGGGACTGACCATGCCGACGACAACGGATGAACTGAAAACCGTATTGAAGGCGTTCCATGATCAGGATCCCAACGGAAACGGCGTGCAGGATGAGATCGGCGCTTACGGCTATCAGGCAGGCGGCTACGGCCAGAATATCACGGCTGCGCTCATGAACTCCTTTGAATTCTGGAACGGCGGCAATTTAAACGGCGGCCTCGCCCTTGACAAGGATGGAAAGACTGTTATCGCTCCGTTTACTACGGAGGGCTGGAAGGCCGGATTGACTTACATGAACGATCTTTACAAGGAGGGCCTGCTCTCACCGGCCATCTTTACCGATGACGATACGCAGTTTAAGGCTACTTTAAACGAGGAAACCAATGTGGTGGGGCTGGTGTCCTTCGGCTCCCTCTCCAACTATCCGGATGCGGCAAACAACAGCAACTACCTGGAAATGGAGATTTTAAATCCGGTTAAGGGGCCGGACGGAACCAACTATACACCATATACAGAATACTCGCCAAACCAGGAATTCTTTATCTTTAATGGTTGTAAAAATGTAGAGCTGGCTGTGAAACTGGCAGACGCGTTCTACGATCATGAGGCATCCACGGTAGCCAGATTCGGTGAAAAGGGTGTTGATTATACCGAAGACCCGGCGGAACTGGAGAAGATGAACAATGCCTATGTGGCGGCCGGTCTCTACGACAAGGTGACGCTGGCTTATATCTCCAACTACTGGCTGGAGCCGGCAGCAAAGACATGGCACGGCGTATCACCGAGATATGCGAGCCTTGCGGAGATGAACACCGTTGCAAACGGCATGGTAACTTACGACCCGGAAGACAAGACACAGCTAAATGCCAAGAGCTATGAGTATTATTTTGACAAACATCCGGAGAAGGTTCTTCCTCTTCTTCACTATACAGAGGATGAGGCAGGAAAGATTCAGGAAGCCCTTTCTAACATACCAACTTATGTAAACCAGACGATGGCAGAGTTTATCACCGGGGCAAGAGATATTGAGAGCGGATGGGATGCTTATATGTCAGAACTAAAGGGAATGGGCCTCGACGAGTGGCAAAAGAGCGCGCAGGCGGCCTATGACCGCTCTGTGGAATAGACGAATCTGGGGGAATCTTATTGTGGCAGGAAAGAGAAAAGACAGCCCGGTTGCGGGCAAAAGAGATTTGAAGAGACAGATTCTTGCCAGATGGCAGCTGTATCTGCTGCTGTTGCTACCGCTCATTTACATAGCGGTGTTTGCATACGTCCCCATGGGCGGTCTGGTGATCGCGTTTAAGAAATATAATGTGAGGCAGGGAATCTGGGGCAGCGCATGGGTGGGACTTGACAACTTTGTCAAGTTCTTCACCTCATACAAATTCCCGATCATCATGAAAAATACGCTGATGATCTCCTTATACAGCCTCGCTGTGTCATTTCCAATTCCCATTATCTTCGCGCTGCTGCTGAATGCAATGCTGGGGAAGCGGTATAAGAAGGCGATCCAGACGATCACGTACGTGCCGTATTTTATCTCGACCGTAGTCATGGTGGGTCTGATTTTCCAGGTGCTGAACAACCGGAGCGGAATCTATGGGAGTCTTTATACGATGTTTACCAACAGGACGGCGCCGAATATTCTGGCGGACGGGAAGCTGTTTAAGCACATATACGTCTGGTCGGGGGTGTGGCAGAGCACGGGATACAGCGCGATTATTTATATTGCAGCGCTGGCCGGTGTGGACCAGTCCCTTCATGAGGCGGCTGAGATTGACGGGGCAAGCAGGTTCCAGCGGCTGCTCTACATCGACGTTCCAACCATCCTCCCGACCGCCAGCATTATGCTGATTCTGGCGGTTGGCAACATCATGAATGTGGGATTTGAGAAAGTCCTGCTGATGCAGAATAATCTGAATCTGAACTACAGTGAAATTATATCGACCTATGTATACAAGGTGGGACTCGCCAGCGGAATCAATGATTTCTCGCTATCGACGGCCATCAGTATGTTTAACTCGGTGATCAACTTTATCCTTCTGATGATAGCAAACTGGGGGAGCAAGAAGCTGAGCGGCAATGGGATCTTTTAAGGAGGGCAAAAATGCGGAAATTTAAGAATTACAGTCTGAATGACAAAGTGTTTTACGTTGTGATTACGGCTCTCCTGACGATTTTCTTTGTCCTTGTGCTGTATCCCTGTGTCTATGTGATCAGCGCGTCGTTTTCGTCCGGCACCGCGGTGCAGAGCGGCAAGGTGGTCCTGTTTCCGGTGGATTTCAGTCTCGAGGGGTACAAGACCGTGTTTCATACGAAGACGGTGTGGACGGGATTCCGTAACTCCCTGTTTTACACGTTTGTGGGGACGGCAATCAATATTATCATGACGCTGACGGCGGCTTACTGCCTGTCCAGGGACGATCTTCCGGGGCGGAACGCGATCATGCTGGTCTTTACATTTACCATGTTCTTTAACGGCGGTATGATTACGTCGTACATACTTGTGCAGAAGCTGCATTTGCTGAATACGGTGTGGTCGCTGCTGCTTCCGGGGGCGATCGGGGTCTACAACCTGATTATAGCAAAGACATTTATCCAGAATTCAATTCCCGGAGAGCTGCTGGAGGCAGCCAGGATAGACGGCTGCTCGGATTTCATGTATTTTATCAGGATCGTCCTGCCGCTTTCGAAGGCGATCGCGGCGGTGCTGGTGCTGTTCTACGGCGTGGGCCACTGGAATGCCTACTTCAATGCCATGATCTATCTTCATGACAAGGCACTGTACCCGCTGACCCTGTTTTTGCGGGAGATCTTAATGGCGGATCAGATCGATCCATCCACTGTGACGGATCCGGAGCTGCAGGCACAGCTCGCCCAGGCGGCGGGCGTAATCAAGTACGCGCTGATCGTGGTGAGTATGGTTCCCGTGCTTGTGATTTATCCGTTTATTCAAAAATACTTTGTAAAGGGCGTTATGATTGGATCAGTGAAAGGTTGACGGAGGAGACGAAAATATGAAAGAACAATTACCATTAAAGAAAGAGGAACTGGCATGGGCCGGCGAAACGCTGAAGAGGACGGAAGAGAAACTTAAGAAGGTGAGCGGACGATCCGCCCACAAGATCCCGTATACGACCGTTGACGGCGTCCATGACGACCGGTCGGGGGATGACCAGATAGACTGGTGGACCAACGGATTCTGGGGAGGCATGATGTGGCAGATGTACGCTCTGACCCAGGATGAGGAATATAAGAAAATCGCCGTGGAAACGGAAGAGAAGATGGACAGAAACTTAATGTGCGCGGAAGGGCTGACCCATGACAATGGATTTAAGTGGCTTCTGACCTCCGTTGCCGATTACCGTCTGACCGGTGACGGGAAGTCGAAAAACCGCAGTATGCTGGCCGCCTGTAACCTGGCGGGCCGCTACAATCCGCGGGGCAGGTTCTTACGGGCCTGGAATGACGGAATGGGGTATCGGCAGGAAGACAACCGCGGCTGGGCCATCATCGACTGTATGATGAACCTTCCGCTGCTTTACTGGGCTTTTGAGGAGACGAAGGACCCGAGATTCTATGAGATCGCCGTGGATCACGCGGATACTGCGATGAATGCATTTGTCAGGGCTGACGGGTCTGTCCGTCATATCGTGGAATTCAATCCTGAGACGGGGGAGATGGTCAGAGACTACGGAGGCCAGGGATACGGCGAAGGCTCTTCCTGGACCAGAGGCCAGACGTGGGGCTTATACGGATTTGTCCTGAGCTACTTACACACGAATGACAGAAAGTATCTCGACACCGCCAAGAAAATCGCCAACTACTTTATCGCTAATATTCCGGAGAGCAATCTGATTCCGGTGGATTTCCGGCAGCCGGAGGACTGCGGGCTGGAAGACTCCACCGCCGCCGCCATCGGCGCCTGCGGGCTTATTGAGATTGCAAAGCAGGAAAAGGGCAGGGAAAGCCGTGTCTATCTGCAGGCGGCGCTGCGCCTTTTGAGAACGCTTGCTTCGGAACGGTGCAATTGGAATGAGGAAGAAGATCAGCTGCTGGAGAAATGTACGGCGGCCTACCACGACACGGAACACGAATTTTCGATTATATATGGTGATTACTACTTTCTGGAGGCGTTGATGAAGCTTGCGGGGAAAGAGGTTTTTCTGTGGTAGTATAGTGGATTTGTTAATAGCCTGTTTCGCCGCCGTACTTTTTGGATAACAAGATTAATCGAATAGCACCAGATTAATAAACGCCTGGAAACTTTCGCTCTGAAATTTATCTTTATTAAATACCACGTGGTTCATACAGCTGACATCAAATTCCTTTACGTCTATCTCCACAATCTCCCCGCGCTGAATGTAGGGGTCTGCAAAGATTCGGGGAACGACGCCTACTCCCAGGTTCTCACGGGCGGCCTGGACGATTACGTCGGAATTGGTGCTGGACCACAGCGGCACGGCGGTTAAGTTGTGCAGAGTCAGGGCGCAGTCGAAGGTGTCTCTGATCGTGCAGCCCTCCTCGCGCAGGATGAGGGGTTCTTCCACGAGGCGTTCCAGGGATACGGGCTGGCTGGCCGGGCGGGCGAATGGATGGTCGGGAGCGCAGATGACGGCCAGCGGATAGGAGGAAAATGGAATCTTCTCCAACTGTTCGCCCAGCACCACGCCCTCGATCAGACCGATATCCAGCTCATTTTTCAGCAGCAGCTGTGCAATCTCTTTTGAATTATTCACCGTGACCTTGACGACGGACTCCGGATTGCTTTTCATAAAACGGGAAATAACTCCGGGCAGCAGGAAACTGGCCAGAGTCACACAGGAGCCGATCCGAAGAGGAGTCTGGCGGTTTAAGGAGCCGGAACAGGTTTCAAGATCGTGATAGAGCTCCAGAAGCGGTATCACTTTAGAGAGATAGAATTTGCCGTTCTCATTGATGACGATTTTCCTGGAAACGCGGTCGAAAAGAGAGGCGCCTACGGATTCCTCCAGTTCATTGATCGCGTGAGAGATAGCCGGCTGCGTCATGGACAGCGTTTTCGCCGCTCCGGTAATACTGCCCTCTTCACAGACGGTTTTGAAGATAGTAAGATGTCTTAAATTCATGATCAGGATCCCTTCCATTACCAATACAACATATGATAATAAATATTATATCATTCTGATAATGAATTGAACAGGGATTTTTGTCCTTTTTTTAAAAATAATGTCGAAAATCGTAACAGTTCACTCCCCACCAGGGGCGCCGCAGTCCGGTTCGGCCGGGCAGGCATCCTCAGTCTTTCCAGTTCCGGTTTCGGGGATAAGAAGTTCTAAACGTGCAGAATTTTTCTAAAAACCAGGTAAAATTCCCAAACTCGCTGCGCTCAGACAAGTGGGAATTTCACCTGAACGAAAAATTCTGCGCGTTAAGAACTTCTTATCCCCTGCAAAGTCACAGGAAAGACTGAGGATGCCTGCCCGGCCGAACCGGACTGCGGCGCCCCTGGTGGGGAGTGAACTGTTACTGAAAAATTTGATGGTTCACAGAAGAGTCATGGGAGACAGTCTGTGAACCGTACTTCGAAGTCCGGACAATCAGAGGTCCAGCAGCATGAGATGCTCATCGGCGTAGCTGCCATCCCGGTATTTAAAGGAATGGGGGCGGGTGCCGTAGATGCGGAAGCCATGTTTTTCATAAAGGGCGATCGCACGTTTATTTTCGCAGACAACCTCCAGCTCGATCATCTCCAGCCCCATTTCTCCGGCACATGTAATGATGGCCGACAGAAGCAGGGAGCCGATTCCCAGGCCCCAGTACTCTTTCCGGATGGATATGCCGAAGGTCGCGCGGTGGCGGTACCGTTCCCTTTGGGCGATAGGGCTTAAGCCGGCATTGGCGATGATGGTTCCGTCCACAACGGCACAGATCATTAAGTCGGCGGGACTGCTCAGAGTGGACTCCAGAAATTTTTCTTCCCGCAGGGTGGGCATGGTAATTTCATCGGAGTACCGGGCCAGGAAGTCTGTCTCGTCTGAGGTGGCCTTCATCAGATGAAGGATGGCGGCCGCGTCGGCGGGAAGAGGGCTTCTTAAGTGGCAGAGAACGCCGTTTTTCAGTGTGTGGTCTTTGGGTTTGTATCTCATGGACAGAGCCTCCTGATAATAATGAATAGCTTGTTTATGAAAATCCCCCCGGTACCGTGAGAAGACCCGCGGTCCGGAGGGATTGCAGTAGCAGCAGTCAGATTACGTTTCGCTGAAGGCCGGTAAGGGAAGCTCTCCCTTAGAGACGGGCAGCGATTGCTTTGATGAAATCCTCACTGTTTAATACGGTAGGATTCGGTATGGTGGTGATGAGTGCCAGATCCTTTGTCATCTCACCGCTTTCGATGGTATCGATGGTGGCTTTCTCCAGTTTGTCTGCGAAATCCATCAGGTCGTTGTTGCCGTCTAACTCTCCGCGCTTTCTCAAAGCACCGGTCCAGGCGAAAATGGTAGCCACCGAGTTGGTGGAGGTCTCTTCTCCCTTTAAGTGCTTGTAATAGTGGCGCTGTACGGTTCCATGGGCTGCCTCATATTCGTAATCGCCATCCGGAGATACGAGAACGGAGGTCATCATGGCGAGAGAGCCAAATGCGGAAGAAACCATGTCGCTCATAACGTCGCCGTCATAATTCTTGCAGGCCCAGATATAGCCGCCTTCGGACTTCATGACACGGGCGACCGCATCGTCGATCAGAGTATAGAAGTAGGTGATTCCGGCTTCCTCAAACTTTGCAGTATACTCTGCATCGAAAATATCCTGGAAAATATCCTTGAAGGTGTGATCGTATTTTTTGGAAATGGTGTCCTTGGTGGCAAACCATAAATCCTGTTTCGTATCCAGCGCGTAGTTGAAACAGCTTCTGGCAAAGCTTTCTATGGAATTATTTATGTTGTGCATGCCCTGTACAATACCGGCGCCTGCGAAATTATGTACCAGTTCACGGGTCTCGCTTCCGTCTTCTGCCGTATAGACTAACTCGACTTTACCGGCTCCCGGAATCTTCATCTCGGAACCCTTATATACGTCGCCGTAAGCATGCCTGGCAATAGTGATCGGCTTTTTCCAGTTCTTTACACACGGTTCGATTCCCTTAACCACAATCGGAGCACGAAATACAGTACCGTCAAGAATCGCGCGGATCGTGCCATTGGGGCTCTTCCACATCTCTTTTAAGTTGTACTCTTTTACACGGGCGGCGTTGGGGGTGATGGTGGCACATTTGACTGCAACCTTATATTTTTTAGTGGCGTTGGCGGAATCGACGGTGACCTGATCGTCTGTTTCGTCGCGGTATTCCAGGCCGAGATCGTAGTATTCTGTTTTTAAGTCAATGTAGGGAAGCAGTAAATGATCTTTGATCATCTTCCAGAGAATCCGGGTCATCTCGTCGCCGTCCATCTCGACGATGGGGGTTGTCATCTTAATCTTATCCATGTGTCTGTTCCTCCTTGAATTTCATGTAACAGTTCAGACGGCGGGAAAATTGGCGCAGGAAGTAGCGTCAAGCTTGCTTGTAAGCGGCTTTATGCGCCAATTTTCACATCGGATGAATATCCGATGCTTCTTGACCGGCTTTTTCGGTCAAGAAGATGTGCCGTCTGAACTGTTACAATTTCATCGTGTAACCTATAGTATACGACGAATTACGGATTCGCACAAGACTGTCTATGTAAATTTATCCAGCCATTTTTTTAAATTATACACGGTTTTCGGATCGATGAAATGCTCTACTTTCTCGGCCTGTTCCAGTTCATCGGTGGTTTGATTGATATAGCAGAAGAAATTCTGCAGCACCGTATGGCGGAACAGGAGATAGCGCCCAAGCTGAAGACCCGCCTCGGTCAGCGTGACCGTACCGTATTTTTCAAACCGAACAAGCCCGCTGCTGCGTAAGTTTCCGGCCATTTTTGAGGCGGATGAAGGCCGGACATGAAGGCATTTGGCGAGGTCTCCGATCCGGACCGGAGTGCCGTCCTGACTGAGGCGGCAGATCATTTCCAAATAGTCCTCCATGGAGTAGGTGATCTGAACGTGTTCCAGCAGGGAATAGCCTTTTAATGTATAAAAATTATCTTCCTGGTCCATTTGTTACCTCCTTGTCGGTATCCGCATATCAGTTTAGTATATTCCGGCGGTGAACGTTCTATGACAGGCCTGCTGTCTGAAAAAATGCAAAAATCCTGCGGAACCACTGTACCAGCCTTCGCATATGTTAGGATATGGAAACATTTTCGGAGGTAAATTTTAATGACAGAAGTAATCCAGTTAACCGATTTAAAAAAGGGCCAGAAGGCAGTTATATCCGAGCTGGCCGTTTTTGATGATATGAGACGACGTCTTCAGGACATCGGTCTGATTGAAGGAACCGTGGTGGAGTGTGTGGGGAAGAGCCCTCTGGGAGATCCCTGCGCTTATGTGATCCGCGGGGCCGTCATTGCGCTGAGGAGTGAAGACTCCGGACGTGTGATGGTATGCAGGATGGAGCCGGGATACCGGAAAGCAAAAGCGGAGAAGAATCCAGGCATGGTTTCGGCCGCAGATACTGCCTCGATCTGTGAGGGCAAGTCAGAACAGGAGGAAACGGAGGACGTAATATGGGGTTAAGCAGAGATTCTGTCGGAATCAAGTCCGTAGACTGCGGGCTGGAAATCAGGAAGCGCCAGGAAGACGATAAGGTGATCGCCCTGGCCGGCAACCCGAATGTGGGAAAGAGTACCGTATTTAATGAAATGACAGGAATGAATCAGCACACCGGAAACTGGCCAGGAAAAACAGTGGCAAACGCCCAGGGCTATGCAAACGACGGAGAGCAGGGATATGTGATGGTGGATATCCCTGGCTGTTACTCTCTGATGGCCCATTCCACAGAGGAAGAGGTGGCAAGAGATTTTATCTGTTTTGAAAATCCGGACGCAGTTATCGTTGTCTGTGATGCCACCTGTCTGGAACGAAATTTAAATCTGGTGCTTCAGATTCTGGAGGCTAACCGGCGGGCGGTGGTCTGCGTCAATCTCATGGATGAGGCTAAGAAAAAATCAATCTCTATCCGGTTCGATGTCCTGGAGGAGCGCCTGGGTGTGCCTGTCATTGGAACTGCGGCCAGGAGCGGAAAAGGACTGGAACAGATTTATGAAGGCCTGAAACATGTGCTGGAGTTGAACAAGAGGCTGGAGAGCGCCCAAAACATGGAAGTGGTGGAGGGCGATTATGCTGAGATGGAAGCTGTGGACGTGGAAGACGTGGAATTGGAAGCAGAAGCAGAAGTGGAAGCAGAAGAAACAGAAAATGCGGAAGCGAAAATGAAAATAGAGGAAGCGGGATCAAAAGAAGCAGAAGTCGAAGCAGAAGTCAAAGAAAGCGCAGATGTATCCCCAACAGATGTGAATACGGAGGATACGGAAGCAGAGGCGGAAGCAAAAAACATAGAAGCAAGAGATATAGAAGCAAGAGATATAGAAGCAAGAGATATAGAAGCAAGAGATATAGAAGCAAGAAATATGGAAACAGCGGAATCAGAGGCTGAAAAAGTAAAAGACATAGAAAACGAAGTTAGAAAAACAGCAGAGAAGGCAGCAGACAGACGATTTGATGAAAATCCGGCGCCGCGGATTCTTATCCGGTATCCGGAATACATCGAGGCGGCCATCGCCCGGCTCACACCTGTGGTAAAGAAGACGGCTGGCGAAGGCGTCAATATACGCTGGCTCTGCGCCCGTCTCCTGGATTCCAATGAGAACCTGATGGAAGCCGTCCGCAAATATCTCGCTCCCGTGGCAGAATCGCTGGAAGTAAGCTCCCTTCTGGCGGAAATTCGGGAAGAGTGGAAGGAACGGGGCATCACGCAGAAGCGCGTAAGCGATGACATGGCATCGGTATTTGTCCGAAAAGCAGAGTTTATCTGCCGGGGAGCGGTGGTGTATGAGAATCAGAAGTATGATAAGAAGGATCGTCTTCTGGACCGTCTGTTTACAAGCAAAGCAACCGGATTTCCCATTATGTTTCTGATTCTTTTAGGCGTTTTCTGGCTGACGATTACGGGAGCCAACTATCCGTCAGAAATGTTAAGCAACGGTCTGTTCTGGTTGGAGGACCGGATCAGTGAACTGTTCCTGGCCGTCGGTATGCCGGTTGTTTTGAACGATCTCCTCGTCCACGGTGTTTACCGCGTGCTGGCATGGGTAATATCGGTTATGCTGCCTCCAATGGCAATCTTTTTCCCGTTGTTTACGCTGCTGGAAGACTTTGGTTACCTTCCAAGAGTTGCATTTAACCTGGACCGGTGCTTCAAACGGTGTGCCGCCTGCGGAAAACAGGCACTGACCATGTGTATGGGATTTGGCTGCAATGCCGCCGGAATCATCGGATGCCGTATTATCGATTCTCCGAGGGAGCGGCTGATCGCCATGATCACCAATAACTTCGTGCCCTGTAACGGACGTTTCCCGACGATGATCGCCATTATTACCATGTTTTTCGTAGGAAGCGCTGCCGGGGCATTCTCCTCAGTCCTGTCCGCTGCAATTCTGGCCGGAGTCATCGTCCTGGGAGTGCTCATGACACTTCTGATCTCGAAGATTCTGTCCGCCACGGTATTAAAAGGCGTTCCCTCTTCCTTTACGCTGGAACTGCCGCCATACCGGAAGCCGCAGATTGGAAAAGTCATTGTCCGCTCGATTTTTGACAGAACCCTGTTCGTCTTGGGCCGTGCCATCGTAGTCGCGGCACCGGCGGGACTCATCATCTGGTTGATGGCCAATATTTCCGTGGGCGATGCGACACTCCTTGCGCACTGTTCCGGATTTCTGGATCCGTTCGCCCAGGTCATCGGAATGGACGGCGTCATACTGCTGGCCTTTATCCTCGGATTCCCGGCAAATGAGATCGTGGTGCCGATCATCATCATGGCCTATATGGCAGAGGGAAGTCTGCTGGATATCAGCGATCTGTCAGTACTAAGAGATCTGTTGGTGAGCCACGGCTGGACCTGGATCACGGCTGTCAGTACCATGCTGTTCTCCCTGATGCACTGGCCTTGTTCCACCACCTGCCTTACAATCAAAAAAGAGACCCAGAGTGTGAAGTGGACGATTGCTTCCTTCCTGGTTCCTACAGTTACCGGAATTGTTGTATGCTTTTTGTTTACGACTATAGCAAGAGCGTTTTTGTAGGAATGTAGACGTTTAGAGGGGGCCCCCAGGCAGCAAACCATATTGCTGGATGTATGGTTTGCTTCCTGGGGGCTTTTGCATATTTTGTAATGAAAACTGATGAGACCTCTGCCTCCCTTTCATCCAAAGTGTGCGACGGAGTACGAATAGTTGCCTTACCTTGGGCCTTCCTACGTATATGGACAGAGTAATTAGGAGATTACCTTTTAAGAGATTACGCTCAAACGTACGTGACACACGGATAAATTGGAAAATTCCGCAAATCGTTTCCCGGAATAAATTGACTTCTGCCATGGAACAATGATATAATTTTTACTTAATGAGCAAAAGGAGATAAGACATGGGTGATGACGGAATCCGCCTGAATAAATTCTTAAGCGGGGCTGGAATCTGCTCCAGAAGGGAAGCAGACCGGCTGATAGAAGAAGGTAAGGTAACGGTCGGCGGAAGAACCGCCGTTCCGGGACAGAAGATAAAAAATGGAGAAACAGTTGTCTGTAATGGACGGACAATTGCGGCAGGAACAAAGGGCGCCGAGGAGAAACCGGACCGGGTGCTCTTAGCGGTGCATAAGCCGTGCGGAATCGTCTGCACCACCTCGGACAAGGACCGTGCTCCCAATATTGTGGACATGGTGGACAGCCCTGTGCGGATTTATCCGGTGGGACGTCTCGATAAGGAGTCTGAAGGATTGATTCTGATGACCAACCAGGGCGATTTAGTGAACCGTCTGATGCGCGGCAGCAACGGCCATGAGAAAGAGTATCTCGTGTTTATTGACCGGCCGGTGAAACCGGAATTTATTCAGAAGATGAGAAAAGGAGTCTTTCTCCCGGAGCTGGATGTGACGACAAAACCGTGTTTCGCAGAGATGACGGGAGAAAAATCGTTCCGTATTATACTGACCCAGGGACTGAATCGCCAGATCCGCAGGATGTGCGAGCAGCTGGGCTGCAAGGTGCGAAAACTGAAGCGTGTCAGAATCATAAATATAGAGCTGGGCGATCTAAAAGCCGGTGAATCACGGCCTGTATCGAAGAAGGAATACGCGGAGCTGATGCGCCGGCTGGAAGATACATCCAGCCTTTCCTTAAAAGACCGGACGGTGAATGAAAAAGATCGGGGAAAAAATGAAAAAGGCCGGAACGAAGACTCAAAATACCGAGCGAAAAATGAAAAAAGCCGGAATGAAGATCTAAAAGGTCGGACAAAAAATGAAAAAGGCCGGAATGAAGATCAAAAATACCGCATGAAAAATGAAAAAGTCTGGAATGAGGATACAAAATACCGTACGAAAAATGAAAAAAGTCGGAATGAAAATCCAGAAGTTCGGACAGATAAACGAAAAAAAGCCCCTGGGAAGCGGAAGTGATGCATGGAGAGGCACTTTTTCCGGTATGATAAGGAAGAGTGGTCGGTATAAGTGGTCAAATAAAAAATCGTATATAGTGGCCGGAACCAGAACCCAGAACTATCGATCATAAACAGCAATACAACAATCATGCATTAATAAGGAAAGAACGCAGTGAAAAGGAGATTGTAAGTGGACGAGAAAATCAGCAGAATGAAAGAATTGGCTGCTACTCTTACGGCCGCGGCGAAGACGTATTATCAGGAAAGCCGTGAGATCATGAGCAACTACGAATACGATAAATTGTACGACGAGCTGGTGGAACTGGAGAAGGAGACCGGAGTTGTGCTGTCCAAGAGCCCAACTCAGAACGTAGGATATGAGGTGCTCTCCGAACTTCCGAAGGAGCGCCACGAGAGTCCCATGCTGTCGCTGGACAAGACGAAGAGCACGGCCGATTTACAGGAATGGCTGGGCGATCAGACGGGTATTCTCTCATGGAAGCTGGATGGACTGACCGTTGTCCTCACTTACAGCGGCGGAACGCTTAAGAAGGCTGTTACCCGCGGCAACGGAGAGATCGGCGAGGTCATTACCAGCAACGCCAGAGTGTTTGCGAACGTGCCGGTCACCATCTCCTTTCAGGGAGAACTGGTGCTGCGCGGCGAGGCCGTCATCCGTTATTCGGAATTCAACCGGATTAATGAGGCCATCGACGATGTGGATGCCAAATATAAGAATCCCAGAAACTTATGCAGCGGCTCGGTCCGTCAGCTGAACAGCCAGATCACGGCGGAGCGGAACGTGAATTTTGAGGCATTTGCTCTGGTTACGGCCGAGGGTGTGGATTTTAAGAACTCCCGGCAGGAACAGTTTGAGTGGCTGGAGAGACAGGGATTCGATGTGGTGGAGTACAAGACCGTTACGGCGGAGACGCTGCCGGAGGCGGTGGAAGAGTTTGCTGAAGCCGTTTCCGGCTACGATATCCCTTCCGATGGCCTGGTGCTTCTTCTGGACGACATCGCTTACGGAGAATCTCTGGGACGGACCGCCAAATTCCCGAGAAATGCGATCGCATTTAAATGGGCAGACGAGATTAGGGAGACGAAGCTGGAATATATCGAGTGGAGCCCGTCACGAACCGGTTTAATCAATCCGGTCGCCGTGTTCGAACCGGTAGAGCTGGAGGGAACCACGGTGAGCCGCGCCAGCGTACACAATTTAAGCATTATGGAGTCCCTGGCTCTGGGCGAGGGCGACACCATCACGGTTTATAAGGCCAATATGATTATCCCGCAAATTGCCGATAACCTGACCAGAAGCGGAAAGATCAGGATTCCGGAGGAATGTCCGGTCTGCGGCGGCAAGACGGAGGTGCGCCAGGTAGGCGATGTCCGCAGCCTTTACTGCACGAATCCAGACTGCCAGGCCAAGCGCATCAAGAGCTTCGCCTTGTTTGTCAGCCGCGACGCGCTGAACATCGACGGCCTTTCGGAGGCGACCCTGGAGAAATTTATCGGCGCCGGTTTTATTAAGGAGTTTGCAGATATTTTTCATCTTGACCGGCATGAGGAGACGATTACCCAGATGGAAGGCTTCGGCCGGAAGTCCTATGATAATTTAATCCGGGCGACAGAGACCGCGTCCCACACGACTCTTGCACGGATGGTTTACGGCCTTGGGATATCCGGGATCGGTCTGGCCAATGCGAAGATGCTGTGCCGGAAGTTTAAGTTCGATTTTGACCGCATGCGTCATGCTACAGCGGAGGAGCTGATCGAGGTCGATGGAATCGGCGGAGTCTTAGCCGATGCATGGATCCGCTACTTTGACGATGAGAAGAATCAGGAGATTGTGGACCACCTGCTTTCAGAACTCACATTTGAGCAGGAGGAGGAATCCACGGAGGAGGCCATCTTTGAGGGCATGACCTTTGTAATCACCGGAAGCGTGGAACATTTTGCCAACCGAAAGGAACTGCAGGAGGCCATCGAAGTGCGGGGAGGTAAGGCCACAGGCTCTGTAACTTCGAAGACAACGTATCTGATCAACAATGACGTGGCGTCCAATTCTTCCAAGAATAAGAAGGCCAAGGATTTAGGCGTGCCGATCATATCCGAGGAAGAGTTTATAAAGATGCTGGGGGAGTAAAATATGCCAATTAAAGTACAAAAAGATCTGCCTGCGAAGGCGATACTGGAAAAAGAGAATATCTTCATCATGGCGGAGGACCGGGCGATGAGCCAGGACATCCGCCCTCTGGAGATTCTTATTTTAAATCTGATGCCGGTGAAGGAGGACACGGAGACGCAGCTTCTGCGGGCGCTCTCCAATACGCCTCTTCAGGTGGACTGCACGTTTCTGATGCTGGCCACCCATACGTCGAAAAATACGTCGGCCAGCCATTTGAACAAGTTTTATGTTTACTTTGACGAGATTAAGAATAAGAAGTTTGACGGTATGATCATCACCGGCGCGCCTGTGGAGAACTTAGAGTATGAGGAGGTCAATTACTGGGAAGAGCTTCAGACGATTATGGAATGGGGCAAGAGTCATGTGACAAGCACCTTACATATCTGCTGGGGAGCCCAGGCCGGACTCTACTACCATTACGGGATACCGAAATACAAACGGGAAAAGAAGCTTTCCGGCATTTACCGCCATAAGGTTCTGGACCGCAAGGTGCCGCTGGTGCGCAGTATGGACGATTTTATCATGGCTCCGCATTCCCGCTATACAGAGGTGCGCAGAAAGGACATTGAGAAGGTGTCTGATCTGGTAATTCTTGCAGTGTCAGAGGAGGCGGGCGTCTATCTGGTGATGAAGCGCGACGGAAGCCAGGTGTTTGTCCAGGGCCATCCGGAGTACGACCGCATGACTTTGAATAATGAGTATCACAGGGATTTAACAAAGGGACTCAATCCGGAACTCCCATGCAATTACTATGAGGATAACGATCCCTTCGCAGTACCGGTGCTCTCCTGGAGGAATGCGGCGAACACGCTGTATGCCAACTGGCTGAATTTCTACGTATATCAGACTACTCCTTACCAGTGGGATGAAGAAGCCTGAAAATGCTTGATTTTACAGGGATTCCAGCGTTTTAGGAAAAATCATGAAGGTATCATAATTTATCGTAAAATACCGCAATTTATTAAAAAAATGGCGTAAAAATGGCGTAAATCAAGAAGCAAAATGGCGTAGATCAAAACAGGAAAATTGTTACTATTAATAAAGAAAAATGCGTACTAAAGGTGTTATAAGTCAAACCGGCTTATAATGCCTTTTTTAATTTTATTCTCATGAACGAGGGGATTTTCAATTCAATATATGAGTGGAGGCAATCATGGGAAAATCAGGAGTTATTACAAAGAAAGATACAGGTAAGGACAACGAGGCATATCACGACATTATCACACTGCTGAAAATCTACCGCTCTGTCAACTGGCGGATGCAGGTCAAAATCGGGCAGGTAAAGAGAAGATTCCAGGCTGAATATGGTTCCGACGTTGACGAATTTCTAAACCAGATATATGAAGCCGGTATGGATCTGAATGAGGACGCGGCTAATATCCGGGGGCGGGTGGAAGTAATCAGCAGCTCCAATAAGTTCCTGCGCCTGATTGACGAGTCGGTGGAACTGATGAGGCGCTATCATCCCCAGGGGGAGAAATTCTACTGGGTTATTTACTATACTTATTTATCGGCCTATAAGCCGGAGAACGTTTCAGAGATTTTAGATAACTTAGAGCCACATTTCCCTAAGATACCGAGAATTAACCGGGCGACTTATTTCAGATGGCGTAACGAGGCGCTGAAGGCCTTACGCGGCATTTTATGGGGCTATGAGGACGAGAGCAGGGAGCTTCTTCAGCATTTTCAGGAGGCATGGACAGAAGATGAAAAATAATTTATTTATTTTAAAAATACGGTTCACACAGAGCCGGCGGATTTATTAAAGTAGAGTTGTAACCGGACGTATTGTATACGTTTAAGGAAAACGAGAGGAATGAAAGAGAGGAGAACTTATATGGTTATATCGGTGGATACAGGCAATAAGCAAATCAAGACGGAGCATTTTGCATTTCAGTCCGGGTTAAATGAAATGGAGATCATGCCTCCCAAAATGGATACAAAAGTCCTGGAGTATAAGGGGAAATTCTATACTCCGTCCAACAGGCGGATTGCGTACATGAAGGATAAGACGTTTGACGAGCGGTATTATATTCTGACACTCATGGGGGTGGCAAGGGAGCTGGAGGACCGGCTGAACCGGGGAATTTACCGCCCGGTGCCGAACCGTCCGGTTGGCGTGGAACTTCTTGTGGGGCTTCCGCCGGCTGATTTTTCGGGGTTATATGAGAAATTTGAAAACTATTTCAGGAGAGACGAAGAACCGGTCTCTTTCCGGTATGGCGGCAGAGAGTATCTGATCTGTTATCGGGATGTTGTATCGTATATCCAGGCATATGCGGCGGCCGTCATGTATTCTAAGGATATGAAGCTGAGGCAGTTGGCAAAGGTACTGATTGTTGACATTGGCGGATTTACACTGGATTATTTGCTGCTCCGTTATGGGGAGCCGGATACAGAGATATTTGACTCTTTGGAAAAAGGGGTTATACCGCTGTACAATGAGATACGGAACCGGGTGAGAAAACAACTTGATATTCTTTTGGAGGACTCGGATATAGACCTGGTAATCGGGGAGAAAAATTCCTTGCTGTCAGCGGAGATAAAAGATTTAATTAGAAGCGTGGTTTACGAATATGTGGTCAATACCCTGGGGATTTTCCGGGAAATCGGAATTGACTTTAATTCCATCACAACCATTTTTGTGGGCGGAGGTTCCATGCTTTTAGCGGAGGTAATAAAAGAGGTGTGGATTCGGTATCGCGGTGAGTATCATATCATCTATGATTCACTGGCAAATGCAAAGGGGTATAAGAAACTGTATCTGGCGGACCGCGCGTCTTAGTCTGGGAGGGCAGTGATGGGAAAAAAAGATGAGTACAGATTTACAATCCGGTTTGATCCGGACGATGACCGGCACCGGCTGGCTGCCCAAATACTGAACTCCCAGGGGAGGAAGATTGCCAGGTATGTTGCGAGGGCAGTGCTGGCGTATAATGAGGAAATTCCAGCTTCGGATTCAGATCATGAGGAACGGCCGGGAGGTATCACAAAAGAGGAAAAGGCAAAAAGGGATATAAAGAAAGAAAACAGTTCTGTACCAGATAATGAATTAGAAGAGGAATATAAGATGGCTGAGGAAGAAATCGCACTTCTGAAAAATACCAATCATATGTTCCGCAGAAAGTAGGGTGGTTGTTTATCAGAACAAAGCGGAGATATATGGTAGTTATGAATATAGGGCTGGCCGTATTGGCAGCCCTGTGGATCAGTAATTATTACCGGCTGGCGGCAGTGAGCGGAAGTTCCATGGAACCGGCACTGTCCCAGGGGGATATTGTAGTTGTGAGAATGGGAACCTTGCCACAGCGCGGTGATGTTGTGGTTATTGATTCCAAAGTGCTTCATAAGCGTATCATTAAGAGGGTCATCGCGGTGGAGGGGGATACCGTTTTCGTATCTGATGGGGAGATATGGGTAAATGGAGAAGTTTTAGTGGAGGAATATATAAAAGAACCGTATGAGCATGAGAATGGGGACTGGGTTGTGCCGCCTGAGAGCGTATATGTTTTGGGGGATAACCGGAATCACTCAAGGGACTCAAGAATGGTTGGTTTTATTCCAATGCAGGAAGTGATGGGAACCGTAATGTACCCGGAAAACAAATTCGGAGGTAAGTGATGAATAAGAGAAATATAGATGTTATTTATGATGAAGCAATGCACTGTGGAATATTAAATTTGATTTGTCTGCCGGTAATGGCTGGATTCTGGTTTTGGCAGAAAAAGAAATGTCCTGTGGTTATCCTGCTTATGATCCAGACGGCGCTGCAGCTTAAAACAATCTCGAAGATATTTGTAAATTACCGGCCGGACAGGAGATGTCCGCTTTGTGAGGCGGTCATTCCGGAAGACAGTAATTTTTGCCCGTCTTGCGGTTATATTGTTCACAAGGATTTATGGGGAACAGAGGATATGGTTGAATTTAATGAAGCGGAGAAATGGGACGTGAAGGACCATGAAATTGATGCGGTGTTCAGGCGGATTGAGGAGGAAGTCATAGACGGTATTGCCTGAAAGAGATTGTGCGAAAAAAGTTTTATTGGTGAAATAAATCCGGGCATTTGATTTCAGAGTCATTTGTCCGGATTTTTGACAAAAAAACATGAAAAACGCATGAGAAAAGTCAGAATTTGTAATATGGCTTTTGATATAATAAAGGTATTAGAAATCCACACCCAGCATGGTTTGGGTCATGGCTGTAATGACAGCAATCTGCTTATCATTGCACTGTGACAGAAGCCGGTACAGTTTTTCAGTGCCTTCCGTGCCGGGATACAGAAGCGGGTCTAAAGAAAGCCGTAAGGCCCGAATCAAAGCAATAAAAACTTTTAGGCTGGGAATATCGTTTTTATTTTCGATGTCCATTAAATAACGGGTGCTTATATCAGCCTTTTCTGCCAGTTGTGCCTGTGTCAACCCTTCTTCAATTCTTGCCTGTTTAATAATGGAACCAAGTTGTACAAGAAAACTCTCCATAGTTCACCTCCGGTAACGAGTAATAGTTCACTTTGATTAATACTATATTTATTGGATGAAAATGAAAACGAGCTATACCCCTCAATTAAAAGTGAAATAATAGTTCACAAAGCACGCCAAAACCAGGAATAGCTGCTAATAAAAAAATGCAGCCTATTCTGGCGCTTTGGCGTGTTTTTTATGGCTGCAGAATTGGGGCAGCATGGGAAATGAAAGAGAAAAATTAAAAAATACGCAAAATAGCGTAGTGATGTTAAAAAAAGGAAGAAACAATCATACTATATTTATGCGGTGCTACATGAACCATTAACCGTATTAGTATATGAAATAATCGTTCATAATTATTCAGACAGCCGTTGGATTATATATCCAGCGGTCTTTTTTTGTCGAATTTTGTTATATTATGCGGCGAATGGTCCATTACCGCACTGCCGGTCGCCGCCGGAAACCTCCATTTTCAGATGAAAAATCGAGATGGAGGAAATTAAATGGAAGGCAAAAATAAAGAGTTTTCTACGCAGGATTCGTTTGGAGCATATCTCAAAACAGCAGTGAGGAATACGAAAATTAAATATATCAAAAGGCATGTCAGAATTCAGGAACGGGAGATTCCGATTGAGGATTCCGCCTATATGGAAGCAGAGTCCCGCATGGGAGACTATTATCAGCATTTAGAGGAACAGGTCGGCAGACTATGCGAAGACTTTGGGGATGTGAGGCAGCTTCTCAATTTGATTGAGAATGAACGGTTACTGGCTGCGCTTACGAACCTGAGTGATGAAAGGAAGCGTATGATTTTCTGGCGTATTATTAACGGAATGAGTTTTGAGGAGATCGCGGGGCGGCTCCATATTCCGGTAAAAAAGGTGGTTGATACTTATTACAATACGTTGAAAAAGCTGAGAAGGGAGATGCAGCATGGTTGAATTTGAAGGTTTACTGGAACTTGCTAAGATGGGCGATAAAGAAGCATTAATGAAACTCATAGAAATGTATCGTCCGTTACTGATTAATTATTCCATGATCTGCGGCAGATTTGATGAGGACCTCTATTATGAGCAGGTACATACTATGATTCGCTGCGTATATAAGTTCACAAAATGACTGTATATAGTTATCGGCGTAGTTGACATGAACTATATATTGTGATAATCTGGAGGTGATATTGATTTAACGTTCTTTTGAAGAATGTTTCATAGTTTGTTCCGGACTGATTCGGAAGGTAAAGAATTGGCGATTGCCTTAATAAGAAGTCCTGTGCAGGGACTGTAAGAAAGACACTTAAATGTTTGATGACGTTTAGGTGTCTTTTTTTGTTTTGGGAAAGGAGGGTTATGACAATAGATAGAGAGAATTGGTTGGAAGGAAAAAGCAGTTAGAAGAGAAGCAATTCACCAGAAGAATGACAGCAATATCAAAAATGTTCCAGGAAAGACAAGTTGGCAATGAGAGGTACAGTCAAAGGCAAGGAGGTATCGTATGAGTCAAATGTTATCAAATCTCTGTGAGAAACGCAGCATACTGATTTCCGGGATGTTGGAATTTCCGCTCCAGGTAGGGGAACCCGCCTGCTATTTCTATAATGGCAGAAGATTAAAAACGGCGAGAGTGAAGCGGATTGTGGAAATCGCACTGGATCATGCCTGCTTTGAGACAGCAAATCTGTGTTATCGAATTGATTATTTTCCTGTTGCGATGACGATGGCGAAAAAGGCAAGCTGATAAGGAGGAAAGCAAAATAAAGTAGAAGATGAGAGGGCTTAAAGTGTTTCGGCCCTCTTTTTCTCTGTGCAATAACATTGAGACTATTATGAGACACTATTGCACCAGCAACATTATTGACACACAATTTTAAAAGAATTATAATGATAAGGTCAGATTTTATGCATGAGGACATGATGGGAGGCCATAATATCTGATACAACTGAATCGGTGGGGACAGGCAATCATTTTTCGGAATGGTTGCTTTTTTATTGTCCGAATATTGGAATTGGAGGTGAAGGGAAGTTGCATTCTGGAAAAGTACAAATGCAGTGGAAGAATATGAAGGAAATGGCAGAGGTGGAAGCAGCGGGCATGATGGCAGAGCTGCAGCGGGTTCAGCGCAGCCGTATGTTAATCTTTATCCCGCAGATTGCGTTTTTTGCATTTATGGTCGTGACCTGTACGGCCTGCCTGATTATGCCGGTATCGGCAGACGATATTTTTGATATTGCCAAAAGTGCCATGCAGAACGTTTACAAGGACGTTGCCGGAATTGCTACGGTGGCAGCGGTGGTGTGTTCGGCTGTGTGCCTGTTTTTGATGAACTTCTCAAAATCAGGAAAGACAGTGGACGAGTCGCGGGCGTGGTTGAAACGGATTGTGGTCTGCTGGGCTGTATTAATGACGCTTGGGGCTATCGTAACCTACATGGAAAAAATCATACCAAAGAGTGAGTTTAGCGGTTAACAAAGTCTAAAAAATTGCCGGCGCTTCCCCGGCGGAAAGGAGGGGTATTTGACTGGAAAGTCTATAGGACTAAGAACATACCATAAAGCATGGGATGGCTGATACAAATGCTTCTTGAAGCGGTCAGGGAGCAGTGTTCGCAGTTTATCATTGACATGATGGAGATTGTCAATCAGGTCTTTACCGAACTGCTGTCCTGCAATCTGGATTTATTTGAGGAATTGTTCAGCGTGGTAAAGGATTTATACAGGGAGGCAATCGTTCCTTTGGCGATTGCTATTTTACTGCTCATTTTTATTTGGCAGCTTTTAAAGGGCATGTTTGGAAAATACTTAAATTCGGAAGATCCGATGGAACTTGTAATACGGAGCTGCATCTGTCTTTTCATGGTGACCGGGGCAAAAAGCATTGTAAATTATGTTCTGGATGTGGCGGGAACTCCGTATGACTGGGTGACGGGAACTCAAATTACGGTTGTTTCTTTTGCTGATTTTACTTCCGTGGCTGAAGCTGTTACATCAGGACTGGGAATTGACTCATTGAATATACAGTTATTGCTGGTAATTATTCAGTTTATGGTTGCCTGGAATTATTTAAAGCTATTGTTTATTATGGCGGAGCGCTATGTCCTTCTTGGGGTGTTTTCGTATACGGCTCCTCTTGCCTTTGCAACCGGCGGGTCAAAAGCGACGAACAATATCCTGGCCTCCTGGTCGAAGATGTTTGGCGGGCAGGTGGTACTTATTATATTGGATGCGTGGTGCCTGAAAGTCTATTTAAGCGGATATGGAAATATGATGGCAAGCGGATACGGATTTACGAAATTTTTTGCAGCGACTCTGTGTCTGGTTGGATTTGGAAAAATTGTGTTTAAGCTCGATTCATATATGGCGTCATTGGGCGTCAATCTGGGCCGGACAAGCCCTGGCATGGGCGGTCTTGGTCTTATGATGATGCTGGGACGTGTATTTTCACAGTTTGGAGGTTCTACAGGAGGGCATGGTTCACCGTCCGGTGGCAGGAAAGGTCCGGGGGCGGGGAGTATGGCTTCCGGTGTGGGAAGCCCGATTCCGATGGGCGGTCCAGGTGCAAGCGGCATGGGCGGAAAGCCATCAAACGGTGCAGATTCAGCGGCCATGGCAGGAAATGGTCCCGATATGGGCGTGCCGATGTCAGGGCAGAAGAATGGAGATTCCCAGGAGAAACCTCATGGTATGCCAAAGGATTCCGCTGTGCCGGATAATCAAACATTTGGTGCGGATATGGGCGTACCTTCTTATCAGGAGAATCCGTCCTCAAAGAGCAATGATTTGGCAGAAGAAGGTAAAGCTGCCGATGGCATGGGATTTGAAACACCACTTTCTGACAAATATGCAGAAGGTCCGTTCTCAGGAGATATAGATTCTGGAATGATGAGTTCTGATATGGACTATGGTGGAAACGCGGCAATTCCGGCTGAAAACTTTGATGGGGCGGTTGAAGCGGACGGAAATTCAGTGGAAGCCGGTCCGTTTGATTCTGATGATACATTTGAAGCAGCCAATATGGGCGGAGCATTTTCTGATTATGACAGCATTGACGCTAATGCTGCAGACAGCGTGGGTATTGCTGCGGGAGATAATGTGGACACGGGCATGGCAGACGGCATGGGTATCGGCGCAGGAGACAATGCAGACACGGGCATGGCAGACAGCGTGGGTATTGGCGCAGGAGACAATATGGACACAGGAATGGCAGACGGCATGAGTATCGGCGCAGGTGACAGTGTGGATACAGGCCTAACAGACAGTCTGGGCACGATGAACACAGACGGGGTATTGTTTGATGACAGCAGTGCGGCAGGCTCCGGTATTACCTTTGATTCCGGTTACCAGAGTGCTGATGTGAGCGAGGGGACAGACGGTTCGGTTCAAGGTGGCTCTGTGGCGTCAGGCGGCCAGGAAAGCGGTCATTTGCAGATGGCAGATGCACAGGGCGTATCAGGTAATCCGTTTGGTTCGGATGCCGGCGTGTCTGGGAATAAGTCCGTGGCAGGTCAGAACAGCATGACAGCAGAAGCGGGAAGCAGTATCACGGCCCAGACAGGGGCGGCAGGTTCTGCTGAACCGGGAAGAACAGAAAACGATACCAGAGGTAGCCTGACATCCAGCGGCGTATCTGGAGGCGGACAGGGCGTTCCGGATCAGAAACACGGCGTATCCATACCGGACAATCGGGGGTATCAGCAGTTTGAACATGACGGAGTGAAGTATGCCAGATTTGCAGCAGATGAATATGAGAAGCCCAATACGCCCCACCAGGTTGTGGAGGCGGGTGGAAAACGGTTCTATGAAGTGAAGCTGGAACCGGTTCAGTCCGGTATCAAGGCGACCTTGCAAAAGGACGGCAAGGTTCATTATGAAAAGACCTATAAGGAAGTCCTGCCGGAAGTTCCTAAGAGGAAACAGAAGCCAGCTCCTAAAAAGGAGAATCCTTCAGAAAAGCAGGCTAAAGGGAAGAATGGTTCCAAGCAAAACAAGGGGAGGTGAGAAGAATAGGAGGAGACGGACTGGATTCTGATTTCCCTGACCAGGCGGCTGAAAAAGCCGCCCAGGCAGCAAAAGCAGCAAATCAGGTATACCAGACGGCCCATTCCGTCCAGGCGGCCCAGGCGGCGATTGGCGCGGCCGGGAGCGGCGGGGCTTCTGCCGGAGCAACGGTGGGAGCTGCCGCAGGGGGGCCGCTGGGCGCAGTGATTGCAGCGGTCGTTACCAGTAAGACATTCTGGAAATTTATAGGCGCCCTGCTTGTGATTATATTTCTTGTCATGTATATTGTGGCGAATTTATTGTCTCTGGTGCTGTCCTATATCGGTTTTGGCAGCCCGGATGATTATGTGAGCCAGGCCAGACAGGCGGAATTGCTGAATTTGCAGACACGCATAGAGGCGGTACTGTCACAGCCGGAGGCGAAAAATGAGGTTCTGTCATTGATTGAGGAAAAGCGGGACACAATCCTGGAGGAAATCGAAGCTGATTTTGATGGCTCAGGCTGTGACGAATACGAGATTATCAGGGACGAGTATGAGGAGGTCCTGGTTCCCCAGTTAAGCCGGTACCTGGCAGTTATGTTTGAGGAAAAATGGACCGGTTCCCAGATTAGGAGTTTTGGCGGATATGGCGGATCTGATTCTTTTTCTACGGATTTAACCAGTGAATACGATGCGTATTTTGAACTGGCGGCCGCTACCTATGATGTGTCGGTTTCCCTTCTAAAGGCAATGGCAAAAACGGAGTCTGATTTTAACCCTAACGCAGTGTCACACGCAGGGGCGATTGGCATTATGCAGCTGATGCCGGCTACTGCAAGAGAACTGGGCGTTACAGACCCCTATGACCCCCAGCAGAACATTATGGGAGGCGCAAAGTATATTGCTGCCCAAATCAAGGCATTTTCAGCCTATTCAAACGGTCTGGAGCTTGCGATAGCAGCCTATAACGCAGGCGGAAAGGCGGTGCGGGACGCAGGATACCGGATTCCCCAGAATGGGGAAACACCTGCCTATGTAGCGAAGGTGATGGCGCTGTTGGGCGGGGGAGGCGATATCCCGGACGGAGGGATTGCGGCAAATCCTTCAGACAGTGTTTCCCTCAACATGATGAAAGCAACCATCGCATCGGAATTGGATACGTTTTTTGGCTGGAATTTAACGAGAATCAGGGAAGTGACAATTTCCGAAGGCGAGGGGGAGGAGAAAACAGAGACAACCATAACGATTGCACAGTATTCTATTTTATTGAAGCTGAACCGTGAGCTTTCAGAAACCAGCACAGGCTATGAGTACCGATATGTGACAAGCCGCTCCCTTTTTAACCTGGTGGTAAAACTATTGCAGGCAATACAGGATGGGACGCGCAGCATGAAGGATATCCTATTTCAGATGTTTAGCTGGAAGGAATTTATAACGGGTGTGGGCGCTTCTGAAGATGGAATTATGGGGGATATTGATACTGCGGGCGATGCCATTTCATATGAGACGGTTTCCGGCTGTGTGAAGGAAGTCGTATATTTTAATCAGGGAGAGGAGCCGTGGAAAAGTATGAAGTACGGCAGCAGTACCATTGGCAGCGCTGGCTGCGGCCCTACCGCAATGGCGATTGTCATATCTACCTTAACCGGAGAGACGGTAACGCCTAAAATGACAGCGGATTATTCCATTGAACATGGGGAATACGTTTCCGGACAGGGTACCAGCCATTCATTCCCCAGGAATGCGGCCCTCCATTGGGGGCTGACAGTAAAGCGTGTGGGGAAGAACCGGATGTCAGAGGTGGTCCAATCGTTAAAGCAGGGGAAGCTGGTTGTGGTAATCTGCGCCCCCAATACCATATCGGGAAGCAGCGGACACTATATCGTACTCACGGGAGTAAACGCACAGGGATACATAACGATTGCTGACCCGGGAAGCCGGAGCAGGACCGGGAAGGTTTACAGCGTTGATACCATTCAGTCGTATGGCAGAGATCTGGACGACGGGGCTTTCTGGATTATAGGTACATAGAGGAGGTCTGTTTATATGAAATACGGGAGCACACGAATGGTTTTGGGACTTTTGGCGGCGCTTTTTCTCCAGGCGCCTGCCTATGGAAGTCAGTACCGGACGGAAAACCAGGATATTCCGGTCATTGTAAAATGGCAGGAAGGGCATGGCTTTGGGGAGGACGGAAGAATGCTGGAGGACGGCTGGGCCTTTGACCCGGAGAATGGGAGTTATGTAAGATTTGAGGACGGCAGTGTCATGGTAAAAGCGGACCACATTCTGGAGACGGATGACTATGAGGCATATTTTACGGATACAGAAGCAGCGGCAGGAACTCTGGCGGTTCGGGGAAAAGTCATCAGACATTTTTCCGGCAGTATCCGGGTAGTGATTGAAAACGTGGAGACGCATTTGGAAAAAACCTGCTTTCTGACCTATGAAAATGAGTACCGCTATAATCTGCCGGTGCCGGAGGGGCGTTATCAGATTAAGGAGGCGGAGGCCGTATGGAACAAAAAATACTATACAGTCAGCATTGGCGGGGAGGTTTTGGAGGTAAAGGATAATCATACCTGTCTGATGGAGATACAGGTTTTGCCTGAAGGTGATGGGGCTGATCAGAGAGAGGCATGGGAACGGATAAATGAAAGCGGTGCTGGAATTGAAAAAGCGGAACAATTTTCCCGTGTTATTCCTGAAAGCAGTGATAAGAAGATTGAAATAACGTCAATGCACTGGCCGGAGATCTACTTAATGGTGGTGATTTTTATCGCGGGGTATGGTCTTTGTCGGTACTGGACGAAGCGCAGACGATGAAGGAGAGGAAAGAGGTGGTTTGGTAAGGTGTCAGAACCAAAAGAGCGAATTGATTTATATTTTATACCGCCCAATTTTGCGGAGGAGGGTACCGTATTGTCAGGGAGATTGCGAACCAGGAATGCTGTTGAGACGGCAATTCTGGTATTTTTTATGCTGAAGCCGCTGACTATGCTGGATACCACCTTGAAGAATAAGATCTATATTGGCGTGGCTGTCATTCTTCCGGTTATGATTGTTTCCCTGCTTGGAATACAGGGGGAAAGTCTGACTGCGTTTTTGATGAGCTTCTTCCGGTATGTCAGACAGCGCAGGGTATTGGCGCCTCCGGATACCGGGTACCGGCTGGAACGGAGCCGGCGGCTGAAAAAGATTGCCAGGGACAGAGAACGCAGAGAGAGGAGGCAGAGGAACGGAGATGGCGGACAAAAGCACGGCAGAGCGCAGCCAGGGGCAGACCAACCAGTTGAAAAACATAAAAAGGGCATATCAGAGAGAAAGAAGAAAGAGAGCCGCCGGCAGAGATGAAGCCAGGCCGGAAGAGAGGAAGGAGATAAAAGAAAAACGAAGCAGCAGGCCGTTTCGGCCGGAGGGGCCGGTTGATGTGGGGCCTGTTCCCAGAACCCTGGCGGCCGGTTGTATTCCCATAACAGGTATCACAGACGGGATTATCCATACGAGTGATGGCAGGCACGTTAAGATTGTGGAGGTGACGCCGGTCAACTTTCTGCTTAGAAGCCCGGCTGAACAGCGGAATATCATCTATGCTTTTGTAGGCTACTTAAAGATTGCGCCTGTGAAGCTTCAGATAAAAGTGCTGTCTAAAAAGGCGGATATCTCCGGATTCCTTGAAAATATCCGCAGGGATAAAGAGAAGGAGGCGGATGAGCGGTGCCGGCTTTTACAGGAGGACTATGCGTCGCTGATTCGGTCTGTCGGTTCCCGTGAGGCAATTTCCCGCCGGTTTTTTCTGATTTTTGAATATGAGACTTACCGGAGCAGCCGCAATCAAAATGAGAACGATATTGTGGCGGTCCTGAATACGGCGGTGCAGACCGCTAAAAAGTATTTGTCACAATGCGGAAACGAGGTCATAATCCCGGAACACGACACGCAGGCTTGTGTGGAGGTGCTTTACCACATTTTGAACCGGAGAACCAGCACGATGAAGACGCTGAGCCAGCATATGAATGAGGTGGTCGCGTGGTATATCAGGGAAAACGGCGAGGAGAGCGTGGAAAACATACCGGTTACAGAATTTTTTGCGCCGGAGTCCATTGATTTTAAGCATGGAAATTATATTGTCATGGACGGTGTATACCACACGTATCTGTTTATCCCTTCCGCAGGCTATCGGAGCCGTGTTCCGGCCGGCTGGCTGTCGCTTTTAGTAAATGCCGGCGAGGGGATTGATATTGATGTGTTTCTGAATAAACAGGACAAAGCGAAAAGCGTGGAGCGGATTGGGCGCAGAATCCGTCTGAACAGTTCTAAAATCAAGGAGGTGTCAGATACCAACAGTGATTACGATGACCTGGCGGAGTCCATCCGGGCGGGGTATTATCTTAAAAACGGACTGGGAAGCAGCGAGGACCTGTACTATATGAGTATTTTGATTACCGTGACCGGATACAGTGCGGATGAGGTTGAATGGCGGGCAAAGGAGATGAAAAAACTTCTAAATTCCCAGGATATTGATACCATGTCGTGTCTGTTTAAGGAAGAAAGTGCATTTCAGTCTGCGCTGCCTCTGGTCAATCTGGATAAGAACTTATACCAGAGATCAAAGCGGAACCTGCTGACCAGCGGTGTGGCAAGCTGCTATCCATTTACGAGTTATGAGATGTCGGACAGGGACGGAATCCTGATGGGAGTTAACAAGGCGAACAGCTCCCTGGTAATCGTGGATATTTTTAATTCGGAGATATATAAAAATGCCAACATGGCAATCATGGGGACTACGGGGGCGGGAAAAACCTTTACACTTCAGCTCATGGCGCTGCGCATGAGGCGTAAGGGGATTCAGGTATTTATCATTGCCCCGGATAAGGGGCATGAGTTTGCGAGAGCCTGCGAGAACATCGGAGGCTCTTTTATCCAAATTTCCCCGGCTTCCCGAAACTGTATCAATGTGATGGAAATACGCAAGACAGATAAGGCTGCCAGCGATATTTTAGACGGGCCTATGATTCAACATTCTGAGCTTGCCTCTAAAATACAGGATTTACATATTTTCTTTTCCCTGCTGATTCCTGATATGAGCCATGAGGAAAAGCAGCTCCTGGACGAGGCATTGATTATCACCTATAACCGAAAGGGAATTACACATGAAAACCAAAGCCTGATTGACCCGGAACAGCCGGAACGCTATAAGCTGATGCCGATTCTTGGAGACGTTCATGAAGTGCTGATGGAGAAGGCGGAGACAAAAAGGCTGGCGAATATTTTAAACCGCATGGTACACGGTTCCGCCTCCAGCTTCAACCAGCAGACCAATGTGGATTTATCTAACAAATATGTGGTGCTGGACATTTCGGAGCTGTCCGGGGATTTGCTGACTGTCGGTATGTTTGTGGCTCTTGATTTTGTCTGGTCTAAGGCAAAGGAGGACCGGACGGTGGAGAAGGCCATTTTCATTGATGAGGTCTGGAAACTCATTGGGGCGGCTTCTAATGAGATGGCGGCGGAATATGTGTTGGAGATTTTTAAAATTATTCGTGGTTATGGAGGCTCCGGCGTATGTGCAACCCAGGATTTGACTGATTTCTTTGCCCTGAAGGACGGGAAGTACGGGAGAGGCATTATCAATAACGCAAAGACGAAAATCATTCTGAATATGGAGAATAACGAGGCGGAGCAGATTAAAGAGGTTCTGCATTTATCGGAGGCGGAGATGATGTCCATTGTGCGGTTTGAACGCGGCAACGGTATGATTTCAACGAACAATAATAATCTGACGGTGGAGTTTCGGGCAAGCCAGTTGGAGAAGGATTTGATTACCACGGACCGGAAGGATTTGAAGGAGTTGCGGGAACGGCTGGAGCGGTATGGTAAGGGGGCTATGGGAAAGCGCTTTGATGATGTATAAAAGACGCAGATAATGCGTATAAGCAAACGCTTGAGTGTTTTGTTGTGGTGCTAATACGTCATCAAAGCGTATTTGTTTTTTATTACGTCATTAAGACGTAAAAGACCAGAAACAACAGGAGGTCAGGATGGAGGAAGGGACTTTACAGGATAAAGAGGTTCTGGATTTAATCAAGAAATATAATGTACTCTTAAAGTCACAGGTGTATGCGTATTTCGGCCAGGAGCGCGCGGTGGGCAGGGCGCTGAAACGTCTGGAAAAGGACAACCGCATTGGAAGCAGTCCGGTGACGAAGATGGTGTACTTAAATGAAAATTCCTATGCGGCCAGGGACGAGGGGACACTGCAGGCATTCTGGGTGTTAATCAGCCTGATGAAAAAAAGGACGGTATCGGAACATTTTCTGGCGGACCGGGACGAGTATCCGGTCCGCATTATATTTGTCAGCGGTGAGGAGTTATTTGATATCCTGTACATCGGTTTGAATGATGTAAAACTGGTAAACAGCGTTTTCCAAAGAAAGTGCAGGGATTCATGCAGCAATATCATTGCGGTCCCCGACCTTTCAGTGATTGAAAAGGTGAGTTTGCCGGCGATTGGATATTGTTTGGTGAAAGGAGATGGAGAAGTCGAATATTACACAAAATCATGAAAAGGCCGATGCCCTCTCAAAGATGGGACAGCAGCTTGACGAGGTGCAAAAGACAGCCGGGAAGCTGGACCTGTCAGTGGCAGAGGCCAGGACGCTTTTGTCTGCCCGGACAAAGCAGTATATCAACAGCCAGTATGAGAATTTTAATGATCTGATCTTAGAGGCTGCCAGACTGTCGGAACGGCTGACGGAGAAAATGCGCCGTCTGGTGCTGGAAGTGACCTTTGATACCAGAAAATATGAGGCATATAAGGAGGATTTAATCGGAATTCACGGAGTTAAAGTGGACTGCAGGGAGGGCGTTATGACCATTTCCCTTCCGTTTTTGATTCCACACAGAAAGAGCGATTACACAGATTATATCTATAAGCCGCTCTATTTGGCGCTGAAACACTGGCGCGCACAGCAGGAGGACAGCGAGGGGGAGGTTCCCCAGTATGAGTGCTGCACCGTCTGTTTTCTGCATGTATATGATTCCGGACTTCCTCTTGCCAGAGTGAGGGACCACGATAATCTGGAGGAAAAACATATTCTGGACGTGGTGGGAACCTTCTTTTTAAAGACGGACAGCGGACTTTATCTGAACAGCTATCATACAACCATGCTGGGAAAGGAAGACCGGACTTATCTGGTTATTATGGAGGATGAAAAATTTCCTGGCTGGCTGTGGAATACGATGCAAAACCAGGCAGTCTGCTCCGGGTAATGGGTATCGAAAAAGTGACTGTGTTTTCTGCCGGATTTTCGATAGGGTACAGTTACGGAAAAAAGTACGGTATTTCAAGGCGCAGGCGTTGGGATTTCCTGGATTTTCTACCCAGGGATGGAGTCAGCAGGGTACGGTTTTAGAATCATACGGAATAAAAAGGCAGACAGGTGAGGTGGTGGATATGGACCAGGAGAGTAAGGCAGTCCGCCTGGTGATGCTGATTGGAGTGAGCGGGGAAATGCCGGCGGATTGGGCGGCATATGCAGTCGGCTCCTGTTCCTATGGAGCGGCGTTGATTACCAGGTTAAAGCGGGAAGGTTATATCAGCCTGCGATGGAAAGATGGGCTTAAAGGGTATGTGCTTAAAGCAAAAGCAAAAAGAAAGCTGCTGGAGCTGTGGCCGGATGATTTCGCCTCGTTTCTCTGCGGCTCCGTGGAGACGAACCATATAAAAAGCGAACCGGATAAACGGCTGAGGCTGTATCGGATGAGTATGGTGTGGATCTATTTGTCTGTAGCCGGTGTTCCAGTTTATAAGAGCAGTAAACCGGACTTTTTCTCCCCTATGTTCCATCCTGTTCCGTCCGGGGAGGGACAGAAGACCATTCGGACGGGTATGGGGGGATATTATGGCACTTTGGAGTTTAAAAGTGGTATGGCGAAGGAGATTGGCGGCTCCAGGGCCTGTGGGGTGCTGCTTACTTCCATGAAACCATATATTGTGTATAATTCCATGGACAGTCTGATGAAGTGGGCAAAGAAAACAGAGCGTACCATGCGAAGCCGTCTGGAGGCGGTGTTTCGGAATAAGGGGTATCGCTCGCCGGCTGATGCGGTGATGTTTGGGAATCGGCTGGACATGCTTGTAAGGATTTTAGAAAGTGACGGTGGAATAAAGGGGAACCTGTTTGCGTTGGACGATATCTATGAACAGATTTATTTTATACCGCTGATTAAGGAGGCGCAGATACAGGTGCGGCTGCTGGTAAAACCGGAGGAGGACAGGAAGCTGCGGGATTTCTTATGCACTGCATTATGGAAGGTAAATAGAACAGATGGAGTGTTAGATGATGGCGTGGATTGTGATGGGAACCCAGTGTATTTTTGCTATGATTTGGAATTATGGAGGTTAAAGAGAGTCAGGGGGAAAATAGAACGGGAAGGAAGGGGAATCATTTACTGTTTTGATTATCAGGCGGAGGCGCTGGGGGCATATATGGGAGGCGAAGCTGTTGTGAAAGGGGTTGTGAGGGAGAAGGTCATACGATACTTGGAAGGAGGTTAGGAGGGGGTGGCAATATAGAGAAAAATGTTTTATAATCATTTATATGTTGCGGCAGTAGATGCAATTTTTAGAGGAGAATACTATATGGGAGAAAAGATTGTGTTAGATCCACATCGAATGTTCAAGCAGGCTTGTGCTTTTTCTGATTGTGCAAGATGTTGTGAAATAGAGCCTAATAATATTATTGAATACAGATTTAATTCTCATACTGTGTCAGGTATTGTCAATTCTGCTTTTGCTTGTGAGGTATTTATTAAAACTCTTTTAGTTATTCATGATGTATCTGTCAAAGAAATGAGAGGTAAAAAAGCGTGTGATGGTCATGATTTGAAAAAATTATGGGTATTACTCAAAGAAAAGGATTGTGAAACTACGACATTAGTTGAGCTAAAAATGCAAGAATTTTTTAGATCTCCAAATAAGAGTATTTTTGATGAACTGCTGGAAAGTATTTCTAACACTTTCGATTATTGGCGTTATATATACGAAAAGGATGATGGTAATATTAATCTTAATTTTCTGAGAATTTTCAGATTATTACTAAGGGAAGTGTGTTGTGAACAATTATATGATAAAACTTGGAAAGAGTACATTGGATAGAATAGTTTTATTGATAACCCCTGAATTTGAAGTTGGGAGGCAAATACAATGAGTAAAGAGTATATAATTCCGGTGTGTTCGGGAATGAAAATTGATGTTAAGCAAGGTCAAAGTATTACAGTGATTGATATTGAAGGCGGGCAAGTGGTGGATTTTTTTGCCGAAGTGAATGGAAATGCAAATGAATTTCTTTCAACCGGAGTGACGATTGATTGTAACGAATCTCTGAAATTAAATATTGGAGATATTATTTATACGAACCAATATCATCCCATGATAAAAGTGCTTATTGATGATGTTGGAGAACACGATTTGCTCCACCCGTGTTGTCGGACGGAAATGTATGACTTCTTCTACCACAACGGCGAAGAACACCCAAACTGCTTTGACAATATCAATAAGGCGCTTGAAGAACAACGTGCTATTATCACACCTGTCAACTTGTTCATGCATACAAAAATCAACACCAATGGCAGCATTTCAGTGGAAGAACCGGTTTCCAAAGCGGGTGACAAAATTGTATTAAAAGCATTAATGGATATTACAATGGGAATTGCCGCTTGTAGTGTTTCTGAAAGTAAGTGTAATAGTGGTAAATGTTCTCCTGTCAAAATTATTGTTGATTAAAACAATTCCAGTTTGAAAGGGATTAAACTAAGAGAGAAATTGGGGTGTTAGCGGCGAATTGCCAATATGACAAATGAACAGCGGGCAGAGCAAATTATAATAAAATACGGTTTTCAATTTAACTATATATCCAAATGGGAGATAATTGATTTATTACAGAAGGAAATAGTGAATTATCAGCCGGGCAGTTCTGAATATATTCGATTATTATGTGGTTATTTATATTGTCTTGGTGATATTTCTGATGTTACTCTGCTTGAAAAAGTTAAGTATAGCATCAATATGGAGGTTGGCTGTATGATTGACGGAGAGTGGATTGACAGCTTGAATAACGGTGGGGTTGAAACGCAGTTTACTGGTTCTCGTCAAGAGATTATAGACAGTTTTGTATTGTACTACCATAATTTCCGGTCCGAAGAAGATGAGGAGATTTAATATGTCCATGATTGGTCAATTTGGATTATGTCAAATAAAAACATATGAGAATTTTGAAGAAAAGTTTATCAAGAGGATTGTGGTGAGGCGGAAAGGGGGCAGTGTTTCTTTATTAAGCTGGAGAGCGTAGAAAGTGATAATCTGTTGATTTACCATCTGTATTAGTGTGTATCGGTACAGGAAAGAATAAAGTGTTTAACAAGTAAAATATGAGTAACATTGAGCGGTTGGTTGACACCAGCCGTTTTTTCATGCAAAAAAGTGAGGGAGGCTATTATGGACAGTGATTTCACAACCGGTAATCGAACCGTGGACCGGATGAGCCGAATCAACATCACAGGTAATATCATACCAGCAGCCTGGTACAAGACCATACGCAAATCAACTGGAAAGCCGTATTTAAACGCAATCGTAATCCTCTCTGATATTGTATACTGGTATCGGGCGGCGGAAATCAGGGACGAGGGGAGCGGACAGCTCATCGGTTTTCGGAAGCGCTTCCACTCGGACTTATTACAGAGAAGCTACCAGCAGCTGGCAGATCAGTTTGGGATTTCCAAGAGGGATGCCAATAATGCCGTTGTGGAGCTGGAAAAACTGGTGTTGATTAGACGGGTGTTCAGGACTCTTTGTATCAATGGGCAGCAGGTGCCCAATGTCCTGTTCCTTGATTTAGATGTGGAAGTTCTTCTTGCACTGACGTATCCGGCAGAGGAACTATGCGAGGAAACGACAGCAGAACAGAAGTCCGGGGGATATCCCACTCAAATAAGTGATACCCCTGGAGTATGTGCAGCGTATCACGGGAATAAGTTGGATATCCCCCTGAAATCAGGGGGAGGTGTCACTGGAATCAGTGGGAGGGTACCACCAGAATACGGGGGACCTCCAACTGAAACCGGTGGGACAAATACAGAGATTACTCCAGAAGATTACAACAGAGATTATCCCATCTTATCTTATCAGGAGGTGGAAGAACGGTTTAAGGAGCAGATTGAGTATGGAACACTAAAGCATGATGCCCCGGACGATGAACGTCTTGATGAAATAGTCCGGATTGCAGTCGATGTCCTGACATCAAAGACGGAGACTATCAGGGTCAACAAGGAAGATAGGAGCGTGGAACTGGTTAAGGCGCAATTTTATAAGCTGAATCTGTTTCACATCCAGTATGTGCTGAACTCTCTGGGCCAGAATGAGAGGAAGGCCCATAATATCCGGGCGGTAATCATCACAAGCCTGTACAATGCGGTCAATACTCTGGGCAATTATTATGGGAATCTGGTTCAGTATCACACCGCGAACAGTGAAGGGAAGGGTGGTGGACGGTCGGTCAATGTGGGATAAAATAAAACAGATGGACAGGAAAACAGTGAAGCGGATTCTGTTTGGCCTGTCTTTTTTCGTGCTTGCTTTTTATGTGGGAGGTCTGCTGACACAGGTTTTTAAAGATGCAGGTTCCATGCGGTTTCAACCGTTTATCTGCCTGTATTATGGCATGTTTACTGTGACAGGGTTAAAGAATACCGTGTTATCCCTGTTTCTTTTTCTGATAATCGGAGGGGTAGTCATTTACCGGGGAAATGCCGCAGAAGATCAGTTGGACGAGGAACGCAATTTTGAGTATTCCAGGAAGGGGACTTATGGAACTGCCGGCTACATGACAAAAGAGGAGCGGGCAAAGGTGTTGGCGGTTGATAAGGATTTAAAGAATGTGGACGGAATCCTTCTGGGACTGGATATCGACAATGAGCAGGTAATCAGCCTGCCGAAAAATTCCATGCTCAACCGGAATTTCGCTGTGTGCGGTTCTCAGGGAAGCATGAAATCCAGAGCTGTTTCCAGAAACATGATTCTGCAATGTGTAAAACGTGGGGAAAGCATGTTCGTGACAGATCCCAAATCAGAACTCTATGAGGATATGGTCGCCTACTTAAAAAACCATGATTATATCGTGAAGCAGTGGAATTTAATCAGCCTTGAAAATTCGGACGCCTGGGACTGCCTGGCTGAGATTGATGATGGCGGACTGATTGACATTTTTGTGGATGTGGTGATCCGGAATACGACGGACAAGTTTGACCATTTTTATGATAACACAGAGATGGACCTGCTAAAGGCGCTCTGCTTGTATGTTTACCGGGAGTATCACGATGGGGACCGGACGTTTCCGGAGGCTTATAAGCTGCTTTTAAACCAGAGTCTGGAGGCACTGGACGCAACCTTTGACGGCCTTCCGGAAAACCATCCGGCCAAGGGGTCGTATCGGCTGTTTTCCAAAGCGGAGAAGGTAAAGGGAAATGCAATTCTGGGTCTGGGAACCCGGCTGCAGATTATGCAGAATAAGCTGGTGCAGGAAATTACAAGCCATAAGGACATTGACTTAACGCTGCCGGGGCAGAAAAAATGTGCTTATTTTTGCATTACATCGGATCAAGATTCCACGTTTGATGTTCTGGCAACGCTGTTTGTCTCATTTTTGTGTATAAAGCTGGTACGTTTTGCCGACCGGCAGCCGGATCGGAAGCTGCCGGTTCCGGTTTTCTTTATTCTGGATGAATTTCCAAACATAGGAGTAGTGCCGGATTTCAAGAAAAAACTCGCTACAGCCAGAAGCAGACAGATCGGAATGTGTATCCTGTACCAAAACATACCCCAGCTCCAGAACCGGTATCCGGACGGGCAGTGGGAGGAGATTTTGGGTGGGTGTGATACTTCGTTATTTTTAGGCTGCAATGATATGACGACCGCAACCTATTTCAGCGGCCGTTCCGGAGAGGTTACGGTAGGGGTATCCTCTATCCGCAAAAGCTTCCAGACCATGAGAATGACAGATTATGTTCCGGATTATACGGAGTCTTCCTCTGTGGGAAAGCGGATGCTGCTGCTTCCTGACGAGGTGCTGCGGTTCCCGCTTGACCAGGCATTGCTAATCATCCGGGGCCAGAAAGTATTGCGGGTAAAAAAACTTGATTATACCAGACACCCGGAGGCAAAGTTTCTGGAACCGGAAAAGACAGATGTACATACTCCGGAATGGCGGAAAGAGGGAAAGGTGGCAGAGTCGGAGGATAAGTGTGTGAAGGATGTGGGGAAAGAGGATTCCCCTCCTGACGGCTTTGAACAGAAAGAGGAGACATTGACTATTCATACCCGTATGGGTTCAGGAAAACAGGCCAGGTCAGGTGCGGGTAGGAAGGCAGCAGAAGAGGAAGCTCCCAATCAGCAGGAACATGGGCGGATAGAGCGGGTAGAGGATTTGTTTCATTAACCAGTTAGAGAATCCATCAAATTTTGGAGAAGATTAAGGCGTTCCGGCACAGTGCGCCTTTTTCTTTTATTTATTCCATTTGCATATGCTCAGATTGCCGCGGAGTGGTGTAAAGAACATATCTGGATGCTTTACCAGATGACAGCAGGGCGGTACTGCTCTCCGCAATAAAGAAAAGAGGTGGTGCAGATTGAGGAGGATTGCTGTAATCTAAGAGTTTGCCAAGGTTCTGGCGTTTAAAAGAGGAGGTTGCCATGCAGGGACTAATGATATACGAAAATCCGGTAATTCGTCTGGGTTTTACAACAATTATGAAAACAGAGTTTGATGTAGATATTGACTATACAGATCGGAATGTGGTGTTGCGGGCTGCTAATGCATTGATTCCATATGAGAGTGTAGAGGCATTTTTATTGGATACAGGCTGGGACAGGGATAATCCAGAATGCAGCAGCGAGGAATACTTGGTAGGACACCGGATTTGCAGATGGATTGACGGGAAGTTTGTTTATTTTAGTAGATTGTTGTGGGAGGGAATTTCTTGAAAGTGTTTTCATACGCATACTACCCTTTCTACGAATGGAAATGAAAAAAGCAGCCGTGTTATAACGGTTGCTTCGTTCATTCAGTGATTAGTTTGTGTTTCCTGGTTTCCGCTCAATATCTGGGATAACTGGAAGCCGTCTTTCATACCCTGGAAATAGGCGATACGTCCATACTCTACAGCCAGATTGTTTTTTGAACTGTCAAACTGGTCAAGGTGGTGGCGCTGCTTCTTTGTCAGTCTCGTTTTTAACAGCTTTTCTAGTTTTATAACGGAGTCCCGCTCGGCCTCTTTATATTCCGGATCTTTCAAAACCTGTTGGTTTATTTCACCATCCAGCCGTTTCTCGTAAATGATAGTTATAATATTGTCTGTATCCATCTGTCGGCCCTCCCTCACATGGTAGAACATTCATCCTGCGTATCTTCCCCCTTGGAAAAGACTTCACACATGATACGCGCGCCCAATTTGAAGCCATCAATAAATACCTGGGACATTTCCAACGGCATAAGGAGCGCATGCTCGTCCATCAGAGCGTCAAATTCTTGTTCCTGCTGTTTGGTCAGCTTTTCTGTAAACACCAATTCCGCATTGCTTATTTTATTCCATTTCTCCTTGTATTCCTCTAGGTAGGGTTTGAATTGTTCTCCCGGTAAAATTTCTCCGTCATATAGTTGCTGTAAAATACTTTTCATTGCTGTTTTCCTGCCTCCTTTGTAATGATGATTTTATCCGGCTGGTAATCTACATTCAGTATGGTTCCGATTAGAAAGCCTGTTTCTTCCAGCCATTTACTGGTCAGCACAATTTTGGGTATCGGTATGCGTGCCCCAGTTCCATCATAAATTTTCAATTTCCGCTTTCCTAAAGGAATTAAATCCGGCATTCCCTAAATTCGATTTCAAATGTGTTTCCGCCTACCGTCTTAACGATGAACGTATTTTCACGTTCCATTGTTTCAATGTCTGCAATCAGTGAGCCGTCACTTTCATTGAGAAAGTCAAAAATCAGCTCCTTCAAATCGTCCAGTTCCATTTTCTCCCCTCCTAAAGAACACACGTTTCTATTACTTGTTATCTAATACTTCTTGCAAATTACATTCTTACTATAACAACTATACAATAATAATGCAAGTGCAAATATTTCAGATACAGAAGGAGAGGATAGAAATGGAAGAAGATTACGGCAGATTACAAATCCATTTAGCGGAATTGATGGAAAAAGCCGGCTACAACAAAAATAATCTTTCCCACAAAGCGGTTATGAATTGGAAGCAAATCGACAATTACTATAATAACACGATAACTCGGTTGGATACGTTTGTCCTATGCAAATTGTGTAAGGCATTGGATTGTGGAATTGAGGACTTGTTGGAGTACATTTCACCGGAAAAAGCAGAGTAGGCTTATGGCCTGGGCCATCATTGGAGGTAAAAAATGGATGAAGATTACGGAACGATTAAAATCCACTTAGAGGAACTTATGGCAAATGCCGGTTTCAACAAATATAAGCTGTCGCATAAGGCAGCAATGAACTGGAATCAGATTGACAACTATTGCACCAATACGATAACCCGGTTAGACACATTTGTATTGTGCAAATTGTGTAAAGCGCTGGACTGTAAAATTGGGGATTTATTGGAATACATTCCACCGGAAAATAAAAAATAAGTTATGGAAATACGCTATATTGGAAACAGGAAGATAAATTAACGATTCCTGTTTTGGGGCTGTGTAAAAAATGCGACCTTAATGCGACTACATTGCGTCGCCAGCCATATTGACATAGGATTCGGTCTATTTTATAATGATATCATGAAATTTATATACTTACACGTAAAAAGCAGCTTCTAAATATTTGGAGGCTGCTTTTTGCGTTCCTGTGTTTAGGACAGGGGGATATTTCCTTCTGTTTCTATAAATATAAAGAGGAAAGGAAGGTCTGAAGTGCCAAATCAAAAAGTGGAAGAGGTAAGAATATCGAAGGAAACAGCAAAAGAAATGCAGATGGCTGCCAACATGGGCATACTGACGGTTGATACCGATGGACAGCCAAGGCCCCCGCGTGAGCAGGAGGATGTAAACTGGCATGAGCTGACTAATGCGTTTCGCACCAGAAAGGTATTATCCGGTATGCTCGGTGGTATTGAAAAGCTGGAGGGCGGCTGGGTCGTGGCTGTCATTCAGTACAAGGGATACCGGATTATCATACCAATGGAAGAAATGATGATCAACCTGGAGGGGGATGGCAGGGAGAACGCGGATACCATAAACAGGCAGACGCGGCTGGCGAATAATATGCTGGGCGCGGAGCTTGATTTTATTGTCCGGGATATGGATCAGAAGACACGGAGCATTGTAGCGTCCAGAAAAGAAGCCATGTTAAGGAAACGGCAGCTTTTTTACTTTACAGAAGGCGCAGACGGGTATCCGATGGTGCGCCCCGGGAGAATTGTGGAGGCCAGAGTGATTGCCGTGGCGCCCAAAGCGGTCCGGCTGGAGATTTTCGGCGTGGAGTGTTCCCTGAAAGCGAGAGACATGGCCTGGGCGTGGATGGTTGATGCCAATGACAAATTCGCCAATGGGGATATTGTTTTGGTAAAGGTTTTAAAGATGGATGCAGAATCGCCGGAACGCATACAGATTGAAGTCAGTGCAAAGGAGGCGCAGGCAAATACCAATAAAGAAAATCTCATGCGGCTGCATAAGCAGGGCAAGTATGTTGGGAAAATTACGGATGTCTATAAGGGGACCTACTTTATCCATTTAAACAATGGGGTGAATGCGGTCGCCCATTCCTGCAACACTGCAAGCCTGCCAGGGCGCAAGGACGAAGTTGGATTCCTTGTTACCAGAATCAACGATGAGACAGAAGTGGCTGAGGGGATTATCACCAGAGTCATCAAGAGATGCATGTAAGAAATCACTGCCGGGAACCGGCGTCAGGAAGCAGGCAGAGAACGCCAGCTTTTTCTATATTAGAAATTGAAAGGTGCTGGAAGGCACCGGAATAGGAGTGAACAATATGCCAGAAATATTATCAGGAACAACCAAGTGGTTTGATGCAAAAAGGGGATTCGGATTTATCACAGATCAGGACGGGATTGACTATTATGTCCACTTTTCCGAGATTCAGATGGATGGATTTCGGAAGCTTAGGAGCGGACAGGAGGTAAGCTTTGAAGCGGGGGAAGATGAAGAACACCGCTGTGTTGCGAAGAACGTAGTTTTGAAAGAGTAGGCGAAGAGCGATGAAAAGACAAAATAACATCAGGGCGGCGGGAGTCATGGCCGCTCTTTTTCTTATGTGTACATTTCCTTCCTTTGGAAGCGAAACAGCGACTCCGTCCAATGCCGGCAGCCCTGTATCGGGCGGACATGTGCATGATTTGGTGATGGAGGAGACAGAACCCACATGCCTTATGAATGGGAGCCGGATTGTGACGTGCCGGTTATGTCAGGATTACAGGGAAGAAATCGTTCTTCCTATGCTGGGACACTGTGATGGGGACGGGGATTTTTTATGTGACCGATGCGGCGAGATCCTGGAGTTATTGCAAAAAGGAGAAAAACAGACCGTGAAAACAGAACTGCCAGGCGAGTGGGGAGAAATGATATTTACCTGTATTGATGAAGACTACAAGGGCGGTCAGCTTCTTTTGGCGGATAAGGTGATTCCTTACTCTATTTGCTCCGGCTTTGGTGCAGATATGGGGTATGATACCTCCGGAATCCGGAATTGGCTGAACCTACAGTTTGCCGATGGTTTATCTGTTTCAGATCATCTCCTTCCGCTCAGGCTGTCCGAGGGGAATGACAGTATCAGTGACCGGGTGTTCTGCCTCTCCCTGGCTGAAGTCAGAAGTGAACCGTATAAATCCTATACCTTACAGCCCTGGATGCCCGATACGGGAAGCCGGTTTTACTGGACAAGTACCATGTCTTCTGAAAATCATGCGTATCTGGTCCAGTATAACGGACACATTGCAGCAGAACAGACTACCACGATGGAGGCTGGAATCCGTCCGGCCTATGTGCTGAAAAAGCCAGGAGAAAATACCACACAAGACCGCCTCTGGTATACCGGAGACGTACAGGAACGGACCATTGCCGGAACCACCTATACATTCCGATGCATTGACCCGGATTATATGGACGCAGCTAAAAGGCGTGGGGCTTTGTTTTTGTGTGATGAGATAATCGGCGGTGACAGGGCTGTCTACGATATGGCAGACAGCAGTTGGAGCGGTTCCAGTCTGAGGCTGTGGCTGAACACCAGTCTGGAGAATAGGGAGAATATTATGGATACCGCCACAACTGTGTGCTATTCCTATACCGGAGCAACGTCAGGCTATGAAACGGCTCTGAACCGTTTTACCAAGGCAGCGGTGCGGTCGGTGGATTCTTCAGATAAACTGTTCTGCTTATCCCTGGAGGAGGCGGTACGGTATAGAGACTCTTTGTGGAAGCTTCACGGGGCCGATGGTAATAACTATGTAAATGCAGGAACCTATACGATGGGATACTGGCTCAGGACACCGGTAACCGGAGGAAAACGGGCTTATCAGGTGTCCTGGGACGGCCGTGTTTCGTCAGGAGAGGTAAGCAGTCAGAGTATTGGGTTCCGGCCGGCATTTGTTGCGTATCAATCAGAATAAAATATGGAGGAGAACATGGATAAGAGAATAAAGAAGGGGTCAGCCGTTTTGACTGCCTGGACGCTGATTGCAGTAATGGGGATTTCGTCTGCGGGGGCCGCGTTCCCATCCTATGCGTCGGTCATGGAACGCTCTGACCAGGAAATACATATCGCAAGCGGCTCAGAGGCGCGAAGGGATTCAGAAATCACAGAGGCAGAGCACAGGGAAAACGGAGAATTGGGAGAAGAACAGCCGGAGGATAAAAGAACGGCAACTCCATCGGAAGCGGTCCCTGTGGAGAAGGAGGCAGCAAAGTGGGAAGAACTTCGGGAAGCCACACCTTCCAATGCCCTGATGATGGCGGGAGACTTGTGGGGCGGCATAGAGATGTCGGATCATTTTGACGGAGAGGGAACGGAAGAATCCCCCTATCTGCTGCGGAATGATAAAGATTTGAAGCTGCTGGCCTATCAGGTGGCAAACGGGGAGGTGGATGGATATGAGGACTGCTATTTTGAGCTGACCAAGGATATCTCTTTAAATGACAGCGCCTCCTGGCTCCCAATCGGGTATTACCGGAGCCTGTCTGACGCAGAGCCATATCCGTTTAAAGGTAACTTGGATGGAAATGGTTACCGGGTGTACAACTTGAAAATCAGTGATACAAGCCAAAGTTATGCGGGCCTGTTTGGATATACATACGGAGCGTCTATCCGGAACCTGACAGTAGACGGACAGATAAATGCCGCAAATAAGGCTGCAATCATTGTGGGTGAAGCCAATGACACGGTTATCACAGAATGTTATTCTTCCGGGCAGGTACGGGCCGCGGGCGTCCTGGGCGGTATCGCAGGCGAGGCGTATGACAGCATGATTTCTGATTGTAAAAATACAGGAAGTATTCTGGGGGGAACGGATATTTCCGGCAGCCTGGAAGCATATGCGGGAGGAATCTGCGGCTCCGCACATTCCACCTTTATTGGCGACTGCGTAAATGACACCAATGACAGCTACAGCTCCCTTTACTCGGAAGGCAGTGTCGGTGGAATCTGTGGAAATATCTATGACAGCCAGGTATACAACTGCTATGTGGAAGGAAAAGTGGGAAGTACGTCCGCGGACTATATTGGCGGGCTTGTGGGCCGTATGCAGAGCGGAAGGGTAAAGAATGGGCGGTTCGCAGGAACCATCGGGGCTTCCACTTCCTCGGCACTCAAAACAGCAGGATTGTTTATCGGATATATTGAGGGTGGAAATGTGGAGCTGGGAGATCATCTGGAATACCTTTTTGCTAATTCAGAGGACAAATACGCCTTGAATCCATTTGGAAATAAGCTGACCCCGCAAATCCGGCTGGAACACCATATTGGAGCCTATTATTCCAACAACCGGGATTTCTCCCTCTATCAGATGGGCAGCTTTGTAAAGCAGACCAGCCGGTTCTTCTATGAGGAGCTGGAAGAAGGAGTTTTAACGGTTGGGGACAGCAATATCCATCACTTTGCTGCCAGTAAGACAGGAGATCCGGTAAGGGGCTATCTGGTGACGGTCCCTTCTGTTGACAATGGAATCCTGTCTGTTATGGAGTCCCAGAATAACTATGCAAAGGAAATCAACTGGGCAAATCCAGGAGCGATTGCGGCAGGAACTAAGGTCCTGGTCTACACAAGCCCGGTAAATGATACAGAGAGTGACCCGCCGGTGTATTATGAACTGGAGCCGGGGTCCTTAACCTGGGTATCCGATGACGGCGGGAAACATGAGGAAATCAACGCGGAGGCATCGGATGTTTTTTTCACTATGCCGGATGAGAACATCACGGTTTCGGCTAAATACCGGGCTATGACAAACGGAGTCATATTAAGTCAGGACAAGCTGGCCTTTGGTGTGGAACAGATTAGAAGCGGCTCGCGCTGGAATCCCCAGATTGCCTGGAAGATAACAGATCCGGTACAGGTGACAGCCACAGTCATCCCGGATTCCGCTGCCAATAAAAATGTGGTATGGAATGTAAAAGATACCGATGGCTCATCGACCGACGTGATTTCCGTGGATGATAAGGGAACGGTTACCGTAAACCGGGAGGCGAAATGGATTCAGGATTTGATTAAGGCCGGTGTAACGAACCAGGAATTATATCCGTCAAAACCGATTATGACAGAGGGAAAAAATTATGCCTCGGTTACTGTGACAACAGAAGCAGGGCAGAAGCGCGCAAGCTGTCTTGTGACAGTGGATTTTAAAATAACAGACGAAACCACGGTGCCGGTGTCCAATATTACGCTGAACCAGTCGGAAATCGGATTTGATGTTGTCCGGGTGCTGGAAGGAAACCGCCTCCAGCCGCAGGTGACTTACCGGGTTACACCATCGCAGAGGCTTTATGAGACCATCACGCCGGAGTATGCGGATAATAAAGCCGTAAATTGGAAAGCCGGCGATGATAACATGGTGACTGTGGACCGTGACGGGCTTGTGAGCGTGAATAACCAGGCCAGATGGATTGAAGACCTGGTAAATGTGGACACGGAAAACTTAAAACTGAACCCATATGCATCTTCCATAGCCGCAGGGAACCGCTCTACCTATGTAACGGCTGCAACTGTGGACGGCGGGAAGCAGGCGGTCTGTGCGGTAAACATTAATTTTTCTACAGAGGACCATACGGTTGTCCGTGTGGAAGGCGTGCAGTTGGATAAGAAAAATCTGACATTTTCCATAGAGAAAATCATGGAGGGGAACCGCTTAAACCCGTCTGTCCGGTATGTGGTGACGCCGCCGCAAAAGCTGAACGCAGTCATTGCGCCGGACCAGGCAGACAATAAAAAGATTGTCTGGGAGACGAATGACGGTTCCGTGCTGACTGCGGACCAGGGAGGAAGCGTGGAGGTAAATCAGGATTCCGCATGGATTCAGGCGCTGATTGCAACGGATGAGGCCAGACTGAAAGATAATAAATATGCGCTTTCCACTGCCGCCGGCGGCAAGAAGGGCTTCGTGACCGTGACAACAGAGGACGGGCAGCATAAGGATACGTGTGAGGCGGATATCACATTTACCACCACGGACCTTACGGTTGTACATCCGGAAAAAGTGCAGATGGATAAGGCGGAGCTGGTATTTGAGATGGAACTGGTAAAGGAGGGAAGGAGAAACAGTCCGACCCTGACCTGGAATATCACTCCCCCGCAGAAGATTAACGCATCGGTACTGCCGGAAGCCGCGGATAACAGAAATTATACGTGGAGTGTCAGCGACCCAAGCCTGCTAACTGTAAAAGACGGGCTGGTTACAGTGAACCATGAAGCCAAATGGATTCAGGATTTAAACGGTGCGTCAGGCAGTACAGAGGCGGCCGTTGTGGCGACAGCAGAGGACGGAGGAATTCAGGGAAGCTGTAAGGTGATTCTCCGATATAAAACAACAGACCAGACCTATTCCGGTTCCGGTTCTTCCGGAGGCGGAGGCGGCGGTGGCAGCAGTTCTTCCGGCTCCGGCAGACCAAAAGCAGTTACAGAGGCGGGGCCGGCGGGCGCCTGGCTTCAGGATAACACAGGCTGGTGGTTCCGGTATGCGGACGGCAGCTATCCGAAGAATGCCTGGGTGCAGCTTGGCTACAATGGCGGATTGGAATGGTACCATTTTGACGAGGCTGGTTATATGCAGACGGGCTGGTTTACCGATCAGGATGGAAACCGGTACTTCCTGCACAATGTCAGTGACGGAACCCAGGGCCACATGGTAACAGGCTGGTATACGATTGAGGGGAATTGGTTCTATTTCAATCCGGTATCGGACGGTACGCGCGGCTCTCTGTATGTGAACAGGAATACACTGGACGGATATACGGTGGGAGCGGATGGCATATGGCGGCCTTGATTCCTCCTGCTGTAATTTTTGTTGTATTGATAACTGGTTTAGGATATAATTAGCTTAGAAGATACTGGTTGAAATGCAGCAAAAGGAGGTGCAATCCATGGAAGTATTAAGAGAAATCATAAACAGCGACAGGCTGAAGACCCTGTTTGCGGTGCCAAAGTCAATGGAAAATATGGACGTGGAGGTGATTGTGTTGCCACTTGCAGATAAAAGAAAACAGAAAAAGGAAGTTGATGTGGAAGCTGCCTTGAAGAAAATAACAGGGATAATCCCGGACGAAGGGATGTCTTTAGATGACTACCGGAATGAGAGGCTTGGGAAATATGCAGGTATTGATTGATACGAATGTAATTCTGGACGTTTTGATGCAGCGGCCGGGAATGGAAGCTTCAGGTCGGATTCTGCAGATGTCAGGGAGAGGAACCATCAGAGGTTTTCTGTCTGCGTCAGCGGTAACGGATATTTACTATATTTTAAACCGTCAGATAAAGGACCGCGCCAGTACAGTAGAGAGCATTAAAACAATATTAAGCCTGATTGATGTGGCTGATGTAACCGGGGACGACATAAGGGCGGCGCTGGATTGCGGCTGGAAAGATTTTGAGGACTGTGTCCAGCATCGGGTTGCGTCACATAATCATGCCCGTTATATCATCACGAGGAACGTGAAAGATTATGAGGGGAGCCAGCCGCAGCCGATCACACCGGAAGCGTTTTTAGAGGTGTTGAATGAATAAGAGATAAGCAAGATACCTGTATGAAAAGTGCGGGTATCTTGTTTTTCCTATACCGTTGGCATCGGTGGAATTTTAGGGAATAAGGTAGTGTCATCCTAAAAAATTTGCAAAAGTCTTGTTTTTTTATAATGCAGTAGACGCAGGGAAGTCCAGTTTGATATGATGATAATGAATTGGTGGATAAACATTTTAAAAATTAAGCTGGAGGTGGATAAGGTGAAGAAAACAATATATGTAGCTGCAGTATCACTGATTCTATCATGCATGATGGCGATTCCCGTATTTGCAGGAAAGTGGGTGGGTGATGATGGTGGCTGGAAATATGTGCGGGATGACGGAAGCTACCAGAGAGACGGCTGGCTGGAGGATAAAGGGGAATTATATTATATCTCCAACGGATATATGAAAATTGGCTGGGTCAATCATGATGGAAAGGATTATTTCATGGGTGTGACTGGAGCTATGAAGAGGGATAGCGTCACGCCGGATGGTTACAAAGTTGGCAGTGATGGGGCATGGCTGGGGCCGGATTCCGTTATTGATGAAAGGGGATTTACCACTCCATATGATGATCATGGTTATTATTTAGATGAAGATTTCCTTGGCCTTATATTTGATGATGAGACAGATTATGCAGAGGAACTTGGCAGATGGGGGATGTCGGATATTCGCATTTTAGCGGCTGTCAGAGGAATTTATCCGGTAAGTGCGCTGAATGAAAAAGAGGCGGCCGTCTATCAGAAAACTGCAGAGTTTATAACTGGATTTAATTATCAGCTGAGCGACAGGGAAAAAGCAGAACGTGTATATGAATATATCCAGGAACGTGCAGTTTATGACACAGGAGAATTCAAACCGGATTCAGATACTATATATGGGGTACTGGTATTGGGAAAATCAGAATGTGTTGGTTTTGCAAGAACCTATAAACTGTTGAGCAATGCAGTTGGCCTGCGGTGCGGCATCAGTGAAAATGCTGCCCATGTGTGGAATAGTGTGATGATTGATGGGGAATGGAAAGGAATAGATGTTTCCACAATAGGAACCTCACCTTCATTTTATTTAGATCGGAGACGATTTTCCTGCCCGGTTTGCGGCACCAACTACACTTTTGGAGCGAGAGAATCAGCATGGACTTGCCCGTTCTGTGACATTGAGTATGATAATCCCAGTTTTTAGAAAGACGTAATACTTAATTTCAGTGTCTATAGACAATATAATATGAATGAAAAAACACATCCAGACAGAGGAATCTGCCGGATGTGTTTTTTGTATAGAAATAAAGGAGGAGCATACTTTTGAAAACAGGATATTATCCTAAAGGCAGGCGATTAACAGCATTCCTGCTTGCGGTTGTGCTGTCATTGTTACCTGTTCTGTCAGTAGAGTTCGGTGCTTTTTCAGCCTGGGCAGATGGGGAGGGAAGGGGAGAAATATTTACTTATTATGGAACGCAAAATCTCCTGAAAGAAGGCGCCAGCTTCCCGTTTTACGGAAAGAATCATAACCGTGTGGGATTATGGCCTTATGGAATCACCAATGTCAGTGATTCAGGCGGTAGTGCGGCAGGATACTGCATGGAACCGAACAAGTCGATGAGAACCAGAACACAGGGCACTTTTCATACCTATGATCTTGATCGAGATGGGGATAATCTTCCACTGGGACTCACACGTGAAACCGCAGAGATATTATGGTATGCGTTATCAGCCTCTGGAAATTTTGAGGGTTATAATGAACGGGCAGGGAAAGTACCACAGGGATATTATATACTTGGACAGGCAGCAACATGGGCGGTTATGAGTGGTAACTGGAATGGTCTTGAAGATTTCAAAGTGCAGATGGAAGTCCTGCTTGCCAATGTTAAAAATTCGACTTTGGCAGATCAGACGAGAGGTGCGTTAAATGAATTTTTTAATCATGCGAATGGCACTACGGAGGAGGGCGCAATACCGGCATTTACATCTAAATACATGAGCACTGCACCTGTTCATAAAATGCAGAAAAATGAGGATGGCAGCTATAGTGTTACCTTTGATATCGACAGCAGCGACTGGCGCCAATCAGAGATCGAATATGTACTTCCGCAGTCTTGGAACTACAAAACAGAAGGAGATAAAATCACTTTTACCTGCATGGACGGGAATCCTAATATTGGATTGGTCAAGGGTCGTTTTAAAGAAGGATCTTTGGCTGCGAGGTATATGATAAAACCAAATACTTTTAAAATCTGGTATCCGGATGGCTGGTCTGAAAACAGTTCCACAGAAGGTATGCAGGCCATGATCACAATGGCGGGAAAAGAAGAACCCTGGGAGGTTTATCTTCAGTTTGGAGAAGGGACAACAACTTCTGGAGGATATGAAATCCCATATGAGAGACATGAACATGAAGAAATTTTTAAACGAAACTATAAGTTAGAACTGAAGAAATATGATTCGGAGACCGGAAAGCCACTGGAAAATTCTGATTTTGAAATAATAGAACAGTTTGACTTTAGGCAGCTTGACGGGACTAATTTAGAGGAAGAACAATTCCGGAAGGAAAGCCCTTTATCAGAAGGAAGATTTGACTCTCTGGCTGTATGTACAAAACGGGTTACTACGGATTCACAGGGGTACATAGAGCATACAGATCTAAAAACATATAACTATCATAAGTCCTATTGCGGTGGTCATCCAGAACCTGTTATTGAATATTATGAAGCAGGGAGCGAAGTAACCGAGGATGAACAGGCGGAGATTGATGAGAAAAATCAGGAATTGGAAAACGAGGCATGGGAAGCCTGGCAGCAGTGTGTTGACTGGTGTGAGGAAAACTGTGACTTCCATTCCTTAGATGAGGGGGTAGCCTGCGACGCTCTTGAGGAGGACCGAGACGAGGCATGGGACACCTGGATTCATTTAGAGCGGGTTTATACGGCCAGGGAGATTAAGGCCAGGCTGGGATATATTCTCCATGACATTCATAATGATGATATTCCGGTTGAGGTTGTGGCTTTTTCCTCCTCAGAGGCAGGCGGCACGGGGACGGTAATCGGAACCTATCCGGGAAATAAAAAGGTAGAGGAAACAGACCGATCCTATTTGGCTCCTGGCGTAGACATAGCAACGCCGTCAGAGGCGACAGATGAGTCAGGGGAACCGAGGATATCTTTACATGAGGTTCCGGTGGTACAGGCAGCGGCAACACCATCTGATGCAGAGAAGGCAGAAAAAGAGGATACCGGCAGAGAAACAGGGGAAGATAGAGAGGAAAATGAGGAGGAAGACTTAGAAGAGGAGCTGGAGGAGATCAGGGAGGCTACTCCAAGTAACTCCAGACAGATAAAACTGGAGATATTACGCGGCGAGGCATATGCAGAAGAAGGGGAAGGCAGCTCCTGGATCTGGGACGGGGTGATGCACGACAGCGAGGTGCAGCCTGTTAATCAAGGCGATTATTCTCATTCGGACACCGGGCATCTGTTTGAAATATATGACCACCGGACAGAAGGACAAATTCATATTAATAAAAGAGATCTGGAATTGTATCAGGAGGATTTGCCCAAAAGCGTTGGAGTGATAGGCAGCACAGGACTGATGGAAAATAGGCTGGAGGATACCGGTGCCAGCTACGGAATGACCCAGGGGGATGGAACACTGCAGGGGGCCGTCTATGGCTTGTATGCTTATGAGGACATCAATCATCCGGATGGATATACCGGAACCGTGTTTAGCGCCGGCGATTTGGTGGCCGTGGCTGCAACCGATGAAAACGGAGATGCTTCTTTTGTTGCAATTACAGAAGAATCAGATACCAGTAAACAAGCGTCCAATCTCTACGAGGAGAATGTTGAAAATAATGGAAACCAGTGGATTGGCCGTCCGCTCCTTTTAGGCAGCTATTATATAGAAGAGATATCAAGAAGCGAGGGGTATGAGCTGTCACGGGTGGGTATTCACCTGTCAGAGTCCAACCGTACAGGGACAACCTTCCCAATCTCAAAATCAGGTTCAGTCAGCGCTACGGATTTAAACCACCGGATTAATGAGTACGATGGCAGTTGGAATGATTTTACCGTGACCTATTTTGGCACTACCGGTTATGAGATTAAAGTGTCCGGTTATCCGGAAGGCTCAAAATTTTACCGGGTAACGGGTGATGAGAAGACCTCAGAAGAACAGATGATTACCGGAACGCAGCGGATTGAGAAGCGGGATTCCAATGGAAATATCATTTACAAAACAGCAGAAGGAGGGGAATATAAATACAATCCCGACGGAACCGTGAAATTAAAGTTTGATGAAGAGGGAGAGCCGGTCTATGAAGCCGAACCGATGGAATTTACCTACTCTGCCGTCAACCGCCTGAATATCGGTGTTGCGGCAATTGAACGGAAGGACGGGGGAGACCCGGATATAGAGGTATCGGAAGAGATTGATAAAGCGTATGTAAAGAAGCAGGCGAATGAAGCGCTCCTCTATTCGGGATATAAAGACAGCCTGGACGGATATCCCTGGGCAATCCTAGAGCTTGACGGGGAGACCAATGAGCAGTTCATTGGGGAAATTCTGGAATACTGTGCTTCTGATTCGTTCTGGGATGCCTACCGTGTGGACCGGGTTTATGAGGAAGACGATGTCTGGAAAGCAATTATACGCTATGGATATAAGGCGCTGAGTGATACGGCAATTTATGACAGAGCATCAGACCACCTGGTTGTAAAAAGCACCTGTGACACAGGCTTTTTTTATGCCATTTATGAGGCGGACGAATTTGTCCGGAATGGGTATCGGTTTACTGTGGGAAAAAAGGCAGTAAGAGAGCCGGTTAAGCAGGGCGAACCATTGGTTGTGGAATACGTGTATCCACAGGCCGCTGATACCTATGAGCCAGGAGAAAACATTCTGGACCAGGAAGGAAATCCTATACCGGAGATGGAGACTATCCCAGTATACGAAACGGTACCGATATTCCAGTATGAAGAGAAGCTGGAAGAAATCGAGGCAGAGTTTGACCAGTACAGCGGGCTTTATACGATAGATATAGACACTTCAGACGTGAACTGGGAGAACCAGGGAGGTTCGCTTACCGTTACATACCGGGCGCAGGCGCCGGAACAGACTATCGTAATAGATGGCATTCAGATGGACTACGGCGATTATGTGCGGCAGTATGAGAACGCTACTGTCAGTTTATTTACAGAGAAGGAGGCGATTGCAGAAGGCTCCTATATCAAGGAAGCCGTACTTTTGTATCCCGGCCAATATCAGGTAGATCAGGACGCAGGCACCAGGGACAATCCAATCATTGTCGCCCAGAGGGTGATAAAGCAGGCCATCAAAGTGACGAAGGATATCGCAGAGGATTCCTATAAGGATACCAATACCTATAAAATCCATAGAGACCCTTTCACGGTGCTTTTTGGCGGATTTAATAACCGCCCGGAGGCAAAAACCATACCGGGCTTTTCGTTTAAGCTGTATCTTCGGAGCGATTTGCTGGAAACGGGATTTTTAAAAGAGACAGAAAATGGATTCTATGATTACGAAGCCTTTTTTAAAGAATATCCGGAGCTTGGGGAAATGCTTGCCGTGGAGTGGGACGATCCCCGCTATGATGTGGACCATGACTTAAAAACACTCCATGCCAGCCGCGGCGGCGGGAAGGACGATTACTGGGGCCAGAGTATTATGCTGCCGTATGGCGTGTATGTCCTGGTGGAACAGCAACCAACGGAGATTCCCGGCAAGCACTACGAGATTGACAAGCCAAAGGAAGTGGAGATACCGTTTGCCCCTCAAATAGATGAGGACGGGACGATCCACGACAAAAATCCATCCCCTGAGTATTTTTATGATGCAGAACTGACGCCGGAAGAACTGATGGAACGATACTTCATACGTTTTAATGAGGAGACACACACCATCAAGGCGCACAATAATGACGGGGATTTCCTGGTGTTTAAATACGGCCTGGAGCCGGACAGCGCCAGAGACTGCGGGAATGAGACGGTAGCTGGGTATTACCGCTACAAAAGTATCAGCGAGGACCACGGGCAGCAGGACGGTGTATATTATGATGTCTACCTGGACCGGGACGGAAATGTGGCAGATTACGGGGTGACGCTTGACGGCGTGGATACCATGACCGGAATCTCCACTGCCATAGACCGTAAGTATGCAAAAGCACTGGTTCCATGGAGTGTGTTAGACCCAAGATACGGGGAAGTCATCAATGATAATGGAGATATCGGAAACCGGGAGCCTGGTCTGGAAAAAGACGGCTCCTTTAATTTTATCAGCTTTGCCAACATGGATTTTGAAAATGAGTTTTACGGCTCCCGAATCCGCATTGAAAAGCTGGACAGTGAAACTGGTGAGAATATCCTGCACGATGGAGCCTTATTTAAAATCTATGCGGCCAAGCGGGATGTGGAAGGAAGCGGCACGACCGGAGTGGAAGGAACTGGAGACGTCCTGTTTGATGAACATGGGGTGCCGCTCTATGATGAGACCGAACAGATTATCATGCGTGATGAAACAGGGGCAGAGGTCGGGATTTTTAAGGCATACAGCACGGTTCGGGACGGTGAAGCAGAGCAGGAAGACGGGAGCCTGAGCAATGAGAAACAGTGCGTCGGTTATATTGAACTGCCACAGATGCTTGGAGCCGGCTGCTATGTCCTGGTGGAACAAAATCCGCCGGAGGGTTATGTGCGCTCTAAACCCATTGCCATCGAGGTTTACTCTGATTTAGTTGAGTATTATGAGGACGGAGACGCAGGTAAGAAGGTGCCGGCGGTTAAGTACCAGTACGTGAAAGCCGTTGGACAAGATGGGAAACCGATAATGGAAGATATGCACCAGATGGTGGTAAAAGACCGGCCAATCCGTGTGGAGATCCATAAGGTAGAGCAGGGCACTGATACCATTACCTATCGGGTTCAGGGCGATGAAGAACAGTTAAAAGAGAGAGGCGATGTAATCCTCTATTACTGGCCGAACGGCGAGTATGCCGGGTATGGCTACGCCACAAAAACCTATGATGAGTGGTCAGCCATTACGGTATCCGGAACGGAGGAAGAGTTAAAGCAGATGGGCGATGTGCGGCTTCTTTATGAGGAGTACGGTGCGTTTACAGGGAAGGGAATCCGATACAACACTTACGTTGGAAATGCAACACTTACCATGTATCAGGGACTTCGGGTAGAGAAGACCGGAGAACATGAGTACAAAGGGGTCACGGTAAAACGCAATATGTTTGATTCTGTCCTCGGCATAACGGCAAGTGAAACCGGAGTTGATACCGATATCCGGATTACAGAACAGGACGCGCAGAAAAACGATATCTGGGATATTACAGAGGAAAAGAACCCGGTTGTACCGCTTTGGTATTTTGACTTGGAGTATGACCCGACGGAGTACGATGAGGAAAGCGGTATCCTGTATGGTCTTGACGACTGGGGGAACCGTATCTGTTTGCTGGATTCCGAGACTGGTATGGCTTATGTAACAGATGAAAAGGAAAATATCATCGTGTGGCCTCTGGATAAAAACGGCAATAAAATCATTTCCCAGTCTGTAGAGATTCACAGGGACGAAGAGGGAAGGGAGACGATTAACTCAAATTTGGAGCCGGTCGTCGATGAGAATGGTTTGCCCATCTATTATAAAAATGGCGGGGTGACTATGACGAACAATGAATGGGTGACAACAACGGAGAAGAAGGTCCATGAGATTGCCAGAGTACCGGCGGGAGCGTACATACTGGAGGAGACCGTGGTGCCGTCATCGAAAGGTTATGTCCAGACCATGCCAATCGGTATGCTTGTAAATGAAATCACGGAGACGCAGTCTTTCTATCTGGAAAACGACTTTACAAAAATCGAGATATCCAAACTTGACATGACATCGAGAAAAGAGGTAGAAGGGGCGGAACTGACACTTTATGCGGCCCACAAGGTTTATGATGACTCGGAAAAGGGCTGGCATTTGGAAATTACCAGAGATCAGGAGGGGAACCCCAGAGTCAAAGAGCAGTGGATATCCGGGTATGAATACGATGACCGTGGAAATCAGAAACTGGACGGGAATCATAACCCCATCAGGACTATGAAGCCGCACTGGATTGACCATATTGCACCCGGCGATTATATCCTGAGGGAAACGAGGACGCCTACGGAGGCCGGATATGTGACTTCCAGCGATGTGGAGGTCATTATTCTGGAGACTGGGGAGGTACAGGGGGCTGTCATGGAAGACGACCATACCGCCGTTGAAATCCTTAAAACGGACTCCAGAACCGGGAAAGCGCTTGCCAATGAGAACCCCGCGGTACTTGCACTTTATCCGGCGGTGCTTAACGAACACGGGGAACCGGAATATGATGAGAATGGGCAAATCCGCTATAACCCGGAAACGCCGTTTTATAAGTGGACCACCCACGATGGAAGGGAGGTCCGAAAAACAGCGCATCCGGTCATTACAGAGGGCGGCCATAGTTATATTGCTTACGACTATGACATAAAGCCGGTTCCCGGCAGTGTCCAGACTGTATGCTATGTAACGGAAACAGGGGCCATGCATTTTGACTATATGCCAGTGGGCAAATACGTGCTGGTAGAGGAGGACGTCCCGTCCGGCATGAAGAAAGCCGCCCCCATTTATATTCCTGTTTTAGACGTTGGGTCGAAAACCAGAACCCAGAGCTTTACCATGGTGAATGAACCGATTACCGTTCTCTTTTTAAAGACCGGAACGCCGGGCGGAAAAGTTATTGCAGGGGCAGAGCTGGCTGTCTACCGGGCGGGTGAGGACGGGAACCTGACAAAGCATAATCGTTACGATGAAGCGGGAAATCAGCTTTTCATCACGGATACGGATGGGAACTTCATCTATGATCAGAATGGAAACTTAATTCCTTCCGTGGATTACGAGGAAAGCGATCTTGTGGAAACCTGGATATCCGGTTCCGATGGAATCTATAGTGAACAGGATCAAAAGGAGGGACGGATACCAGCCGGATTTGCAGCGGGCGATTTGAAGCCTCACAAAATAGAAGGGCTGCCCCGGGGGATTTATTACCTGGTAGAAAAGCAGACCCCATTCGGTTATGTCAGGGCGGAGGAGATTAGGTTTGAATCCGTGGAGAACAGCCAGGTCATTGAGATTGAAATGGTAGACAAGAGAATTAAAGGGCGGCTGGTAATTACAAAGGCCGATGCAGAAAATCCGGACAAACCGCTGGCCGGAGCGGCATTCAAGCTTACGAACGTGGATAAAAATACAGCCACAATCCTGATTACAGATAAGAACGGGTATGTAGAAAGCAGTGACATGCCGATTGGTGAGATGAGTGCAGACGGCTCTGTGAGCTTATATACATTTAAGGTGCAGGAAGTAAGCGCTCCGGACGGATATTTGATCGATCCGGCCCTCCATACATTCCAGTTTAATGTTAAGACAGACCGGGTGGAGATTATCACGTACCAGTATGAAGTGACGGACCAGGCTAATTCTGTTGAGATATCCAAAAAGGATTTAACCTCAAAGGAAGAGGTTCCGGGTGCGCTGCTTGAAATCCGTCCGATTCATATCACAACGGACGAATTAGGAAATGAGATAAAAGAGGAAGGCGAGGTATTTGAAAGCTGGAGGTCTTCCACGGTTCCGCATGTAATTAAGAACATACCGGCAGGATATTATGTATTGATTGAAAAGGAAGTGCCGGACGGATATCTGCAGGCCGAGAAGGTCTATTTTGAAATCAGAGAAAATATGACGGCGCCGGATCATGTGGAGATGTTTGATGAACATATCACGGTGGATATTGAGAAGCTGGATCAGGATACAGAGGACTTCCTTCCTGGAGCCAGACTGCAGATGATTGAAAAGAAGACTGGCCAAGTGGTGCGGGAGTGGACGTCCGGTGAAAAGCCGGAACGGTTTACCGCCCTGCCTGCTGGGGTATATGTAATCCGGGAATTGGAAAGCCCGGAAGGCTACCAGGTGATGGAGTCGGTAGAAATCACGGTTTTACCCACCGCAGAGGTGCAGACTTATACTGTCCGGAACTATCCAATTCAGGTAGTGATTGAAAAGGTGGACAAGGAGACTGGGGAGCCTGTAAACGGAGTAAAACTGGAACTGCTTGATGAGGAAAAAAAGGTAGTGAGTAAGTGGGTAACGGGAAGTGAGCCAATGGTATTTACCGGTCTGCGTGCAGGCGTCTATTACATAAGAGAGGCGGAGACTGCAGATGGATACCAGCTTTTACAGGAACCAATAAAGATTGTAGTTACAGATACCACCGGGGCGCAGACATTCCAGATTGAGAACCAGAAGATAGAAGTGGAGATTGAGAAAGTGGACGGAGAAAACGGACAGATCCTCGCCGGAGCTAAGTTGGAACTTGTGCGGCTGCCGGAGGAGGAAGTAATCAGACAGTGGGTATCTGCCGATACGCCGGAGGTATTTGAAGGAATCTCTGCTGGGCGATATCTGATTCGTGAAGTGGAATCACCGGACGCTTATTTAAACATGCCGCCGATGGAAATAACGGTCACGGATCAGGAAGGCGTACAAAAATTCACGTTCCAAAATTCCCCGATTCAAGCGGAGATTGAGAAGGTGGACGGAGAAAGCCATGATCCGGTAGCCGGAGTCATGTTAAAACTTGTGAAAGAGGACGGTACCGTAGTACGTGAATGGATGACGGACGGGAGCCCGGAACGCTTCTCGAAGCTGGAAGCTGGCGATTATCTGATTTATGAGATTAGCGAAGCAGATGGCTACCAAAAACTCAAAGAGCCGGTAAAGATTACGGTAACAAAGGATTACAAAATCCAGGTTTTCACCATTGAGAACCATAAGATTGAGGTGAATATTGAGAAACTGGATAAAGAAACGAAAGAGCCGGTTGTCGGAGCGGTACTTCAGTTAATCAGAAACCGTGACAGCGCGCTGGTGAAGGAATGGGTTTCCGGAGCGGAACCAGAGCATTTTACTGGTTTGGAAAAGGGATTTTACACCATAAAGGAAATACAGGCTGCTGAAGGGTATCTGCTTTTGCCGGAGCCGGTTCTCATTGAAGTGGCAAACGAGGCCGGGGTACAGAACTTTGAAGTGCTAAACCAGAAGCTGGAGGTAGATATTCAGAAGACCGACGGGGAAAACCCGCTTCCGGGCACGAAGCTGCGTCTGGTTCGCGCGGACAATCAGGAAATCATACGGGACTGGATATCCGGGGAACTGCCGGAGGTCTTTAAGGGATTGGCTCCCGGATTATATGAAATCCATGAGTTGGAACCTCTACCAGGATATCAGATGGCTTCACCGATTACGATTGAGGTGAAGGAAGAGCTGGAGAAGCAGTATTTTGAGCTGGAGAACAAACAGATTGAAGTACATGTGGAGAAAGTGGATTCAGAAACGAAAGAACCTGTGGCGGGAGCCGTGCTTCAGCTTTATTCCAATCCGGGGAAGTCTGAGAAGCTGGTTGAGGAGTGGCTGACGGATGGGACGGTCAAAACATTTACAGGGCTTCTGGCGGGCAGCTATGAAATCCGTGAAAAGAGCAGCCCTGACGGGTATGCCACAATGAAGCCGATAAAGTTCCAGGTGACAAATCAGCCGGGTCCCCAGTTGGTTACCGCTGAAAACCAGAAAATCCAGGTGGAAGTCAGCAAGCAGAATGGAAAAGATCATAGGCCGGTGGCTGGTGCAAAGCTGCAGATGGTGCGGGAGGCTGACGGTCAGATTATCCGGGAGTGGGTTTCAGATGAGAAGCCGGAAGCCTTTAAGGGGCTGGCGCCGGGCCGCTATGTAATCCGGGAGGTGGAGGCTCCCGCAGGATACAAGAAAATGGAACCTGCCACCATCGAGGTGAAAGACCAGACGGGGATACAGGACATTGTGGTCTACAACTATGAAATCAAACATACGCCGGACCATCCGGGCGGAGGCGATGAAAAGCCCCATGATGAGTACGGCAGTATTTCCAAAGTCGATGCGACCACCGGGGAGAGAATTGCCGGCGCTGCCATTACCATCTATCGGCCGGACGGCAGCATTTACTTTACCGGCGTGTCCGACCGGAACGGCAATGTGCGCTTTAAGAAGCCAAAGCCGGGAGTCTATACTTTTAAAGAGACAGTGGGGCCGGAGAATTACTATGTGAATACGACGGTCTTTCAGTTCACGGTGGAGGAGGACGGCAGGATTGTCGGGGACAATACAGTGAAAGATTATAAGAAAATGCCGGTTGTGATACAGAAGGTGGATATGGATACAGGAGCCGGGCTTGCCGGGGCTGTAATCCGGATTCTGGATTATGCTGGGAATGTGGTAATAGAAGGGACAACGGACCGTGAAGGAAAGATTTCCTTCCTGCCTAAAGAACCCGGACAATACCAGTACCAGGAAGTGATTCCGCCGGAGACTTATGAGCGCAATCCGGCTGTATTTACATTCCAGGTATTCGAGGACGGCAGCGTGATTGGGGACTGTGTGTTAAAGAACAGCAGACATTACGGAACCATAACGGCAGAGTACCAGTCAAAGCTGGGAGGAAAGGGGGAAGTTGTGTTGAAAGGACTGGAAGACCTTCCGAAAACCGGTTACGGGGAGGAAGAATCCCACCATGGGGCAGAGATGGCTCTGCTTTTACTTGCTGCTGTTATGATGGCGCTGGCATTGAGGAAACGCCGTCTGATGAAGACGGGCTGTATGGCTTTGCTGGTGGTGCTTTTGCTGGCAGGAAACAGCCGGGAGGCATATGCGGCGGAGGAGTTGTACCGGGAAGAACAGTATGTCACGACTGACTGGGACGAGAAGCGGAATGATTTTGTCCAGGATATCACAGTCGATGGGGTTTCCTACCATTTAAAAGAGGTACATCATGAAATTCTTGGTCAGCGCCCGGTAGAACCTTCCGGCAAGGAACGGATTACCGTTTACAGCGATGCTTTTTTAGAGGATACGGAAGAAAAACTGATTCCCGCACAGGAGATTGTGCGGGATGGCCGTATCTATGAGCTGCAGGGATATACGAAAGAGAAAACCGTGATACCGGCTCATGAGGAACTGGCGGAGGACACGGTGCTTTATGAAGCAGTGGAGGCAACGGATACCATACCGGAGCATGTGCCAATCACGGTGACGGATGAAAGAACCGGACAGCGGACAGAACAAAGGGTTCCTCTCTCCGGGTATACATTTTCAGACCGCAGGTGGGAGGACGGATTTGAATTCCGGGCAGTGTTCCATGAATACGGAACACCGGGGTATCATTTGGGAGACATGATTGTCCCCCATAACGATGAGACGCCAAAGCTGGCCGGCTATGAGGAAGAACTGCTGCAGCTGTTAGGGCTTGATAAAAAGAATTATGAAATACAGAAGATGGAGTGGGCCGGCGATGCCTATCAGGATACGGAAGGAGTCACCTGCCGGGACGCCCTTATTTCGGGCCGTAAAATGATTGCCGACTGCAGCGCTGTCTATGGCGGCAGCGTCATGTTTGAGGAGGAAAATGGATTCCGGTACGAGGCAGAATATCTGGCAAGAGACTTCCTGAAAAAACAGGAGGTCGAGTATCAGGTAAAAGCAACCGCCATCTATACGCCGCAGAAGACATCTAAGGTACCGGTGGCTCTTATCGGCGCTGGAACCGCTTTTGCGGCCTCGGCGGGGGCCGGTGGTATTTATCAGGTTAAGAGAAGAAAGAAAGTCAGGAGCAAAAAGGAAGTTAAAAAAAGTTAGAAATACGGTTCACCTGGGCATGGCTGTTTTATTACACTTAACTCATAGCCAATATGAAATGGAAGGAGTTAGGATATGAAATTGATGTGTAATAAAAAGAATGGGAGAAGCAGGAAACGGCAGCTGGACGTGACCTGTCCGTACTGCGGCCGGCGCGCCGTGCTTCGGCCTGCGGAATATGTATATGGCAGTCACACCATCGTGCCTGGGAGCCGGCTGTATGTCTGCAGCAATTATCCGGACCGGTGTGATGCCTATGTCAGCGTCCATGAAGGGAGCAATACCCCCAAGGGGACACTGGCTGATGGAAATCTGAGAAACAAACGGATACAGGCTCACAGAGCGTTTGACCGGCTATGGAAAAGCCGTCTGATGACGAGAAGCGAGGCGTATGACTGGCTGGCTTTTAAACTGGAGATTGAGCCGGAGGAGGCTCATATTGGTAACTTTTCAGACTATTATTGTGAGCAGACCATAGCAGAGTGTGAGAAGTTCTGGAATGGCTGCTGTAAGATGACAGCGGCATAGAGATTAGGGAGAGGAGGCGACTGGGTGCGTTTAGAAGCAGATGAGGAGGAGATGTATACGAGGATGGACCGGCGCGATCTGTACCGCCGGTTTTCTGCAATTCTTGCGGCGTCAGGGGTTGTATTCCTGATTCTGATAGCAGCAGGATACCGGAGCTGGCAGATGATTTATTTTGCGCTGGTATCCGTGGCCGGAGGAGTGGCGCTGTTTGCCTGTTATAGGAATAAGGAGCAGTATGTGATGGATATGTCGGGCTGCTTTTTGGAACTGAGAAAGGGAATCCTCACGGTTTGCCAGCCCTTGAGAGCGCAGGAATATGAGACTGTAAAGATAGACAGTACCGAGGTGGGAGGGCTTGCGGAGGAAAAGAAGAGCGGGCGCCCGCGGTTTTATGTAATGCTGAAAGAAAATAGCAGAAACAGCAGGATTACAGCGGGCGGAAACTCTTACAAGACCATACGGGTTGAGTCTTTTGGGTATGACGGTGAGTCATTCCGGACCTTGTTTTTAAATTTCCGCGATGAAGTTTCTAAAGGTCTTGAGGTTTCACCTTTAAAAATTCCGGTGGATAAAAAGTGGAGAAAGCGGATGCAGTTTCCTTTTCCGGTTTTGTATCTGTTTCTCTATTTTGTGCCTGTGGCAGTTTCGTTTTTATCTTATCATTAGGAGGAAAAATATGCAGATTTTCAGTGCGGTTGGAAAGAAAACATTGGGTAAAAAGGGAAGATTTGTAGTGGAGGCTGCCGGCGAGGAGTATTACCTGGTGAACATGGAGGTATATGTCTGGTCGGCGCTGCTTTGGAATTTTGTTGAAAAAGAAAATCTCGACTGTTATGTATTGAGCCTGATGGGACAGGTGAAAGGCCATGAGGAGACAGATCAGCTGCAAAGAACAGTGAAAAGCAGTGAGATACAATACTGTGTCAGCCGTCTGTTAAGGCGGGGGCTGCTGGTATGCGGTGAGGGAGACAGCCCGGAAGCCGCTGTGGTGGATTTATTGTTAAAGGTATTCGTTACCCCTAACCGACTGACCTTTTCACTGCGTTTCCGGGCGTTCTGTATGGGGCTGTCTCATGGATTTTCTGTTAAAGGAGCGTTTTCAGGAATTTATATGAATGAAAATGAACGTCTTTTGCTGGGAAAACTGTCACAGTCGGGTAATCTGTCCTTGCAGTTGGAAGATCTGTACCGGGTTTTGGAGGATAACGCAAAGTGGACCTTCCGTCTGCTGCCGGAATACCAGGAACTTAGGGAAACAATTAAGCTGGATTTTCTTCTGTCTGTTGTGCAGCTCTATAAGAAAAAGCGGCTGACTATTCAGAGTATCCAGGAAAACGTGATGAGAGAGGCCGTTTGTTTATGAGGAAAGCCAGAACGTGGATACAGGTATATCTGACAGCATTTTTCAATGAATGGTCCGGCACACCGGAGGTTTTAAGGAATAAGGTCTGCTGCCTGGCCGGGCTGGCGCTTGTTATTGTTAGTGTTGGAACCTATGCGGGAATTCGGTATCATGCAAGGGATTTCTTTGTGCTGTCGGGCTGCCTGTCCCTGGCTGTCATATGGAAACTGTACGGTCTGGTCAAGGTGGTGTTAAAAAGAAATTACTGTACGGTTGAAGGAACTGTCCTGAAAGCGCAGAGCAGACATAAACCGGGAAGATTCTATCGCGTGACGCTATTGATGGAGAATCAGACCACTGAGATATTGCTGCTGGATAAAAACTGGCGCGTTGAGGAGGGCGGAACATATCGGTTCTTTTTTCAGCCGGGAACAGGAAAACTGGAAGTATTTTTGAATACAGATAGTTTCCTGGGGGTGGAGAAAACCGAAGCTAAAAAGCATAACAGCTATATATAGATTAAAATATTCAACACAAACTATATATTGCGGTAATGTATAACTGATAGTGATTTTATATGTTCCCAAAACATATCAAAGCTTTTGTCCCGGTAAGAACCGGGAGCATGATGATTGAGGCAGTTGCCTGTTGCGAAAGCCGGACCAGGAATGGTTCGTTTAGAAAGACCCAAAAAGACGAGTAGATTATCTTTTTGGGTCTTTTTTTGTGCTTTTAGAAGAACGAAAGGAGAGAAAGAGAAATACATACCGTTTATTTCCGCCCAGGATAGTTGATGTATATTCATTGTGCTTTGGATTGTCAGAAGATCAGGAATTTATACATATGGTTCCGGAAATAGTAAAAAACAACCAGGGACACGGGATATTCATAACCACGGTGAATTATGTGAATGGAGCTATTGCTGCTTTTATGCCTGGTGTAATGGAAAAGTTGAGTGAACTGCTTAAAAGTGACCTTTATTTTAGTTTTCTTAATACGGAGGCTGCGGTGATTCACAAAAGTAACCTAGTATCTCAGGAGGTAATTCAAGACGCTTTAAGGTTCCAGAACTATAATTGTGGCAGTGAGGACTTCTTTTCGGAAAAAGTGTATTTTTATAGCAGGGAGCGTGACCGGATTGAAGTGATCGGATAAAAAACGAAAGAATAAAGTGAGTTTATCATAGCATGTTAGCGGCAAGGGACTATTGGAGTAATTCAGTAGTTCCCCTGTCATTTTTTATGTGATAGAAAAAGATCTTGTGTGAAAAGCTTTATGTAAATCTGTTGTTCTGCTTTTGCAGAGCATCAAAAACAGACGATGGCTGGACTAAAATAGAAAACATCGTTTCTAATTATTTTGGCCAAATATATTTTCGTGAAGGGAATATCAAGAATATCTTCGTCCTTCATGCGCAGGATTTCAGCAGGGGTCATTCCGTCCGGATAATTTTTAGCAGATTTTATGCGAAGACATGGAACAGAATCTGTTCGGCTATGAGAGGGGGATTGCGCCAATGATCTATATGCTTAAGGGAGTGTTTGCAGAGTGTGTCAGAGACTTTGTGACTAAAGGAGGAACCTTTATTACTATATACTGGAGCGGTGTTGTGGATGAGACGGATCTATTTTATCTGGGTGGAATTATGGGGCTGCTTCATGATCTGTTGGGGATGATCTGAAAAGGGACAGATGCCCTTACATGCGGTGAATGCTGGAATATTTACAAAAGATTTTTATAAAGGAAGAACAGCAGTGACGAAATGCACTTGTGGAGCAGGTCAGAGCTACTGCATCTGTTTTGAAAACAGTGTTGATTTTCTGAGCAGATTTATTAGGGTCCAAAGAACATGGCATCTCATGAAATATGGAGAGTGTGTTACCCTATGGCTTTGAATAATATATAACATATTAAAAACGGCCATCGCATGTTTTGATGTGATAGCCGTTATAACAATTATATTTGTGAAATAATAGAAAGTCCACCTTGATAATCTTTTTGAATGTCAAGAATATCACCAATCAGCATTTGAGCTTTATCTATATTACCAATTCCGAAGTGTCCCAGTGCCATTAAGAAATTACAATAGATTTCATTACGCTGCTGCAAATTGTCTTCAAAGACTTCGATTTCTGGCAATGATACAGCAAAATAATCGTAGGAGACCTTATCAAATAAATGTTTTTCACCGAAACTGATTAATTTGTGGAATGCTTTTTTAGCCGCATTTTCATTTTCCAGTTCTATATGTGCCAAGCCTTGAAAATATATAAAGTCAGATGGTTGCTCGTTGTAGTAAAGAGCAAGCCCGGGATCCTGTTCACCCTGTGTTGCCAGTTTAAAGTAGTGATTAGCTGCATTTGAATCATTTAGTTTTTTGTAGGCTAAACCGAGATAGTAATATGTTTCATTATCTGGAACATTAGGAAGTTTGCCTTCGCCTAAGTTAACCGGATAAGTGAGGGTTTGGATTAAGTGGTCAATGGCTTTTTGGAGTTGATTTTCATTTATTTCTTTTTTTGCCAGATGTATGAGAGCATATTTAAACTGGCTGCTGACTTTGCCCTCACCGCCCTCCCAAGGATGAAATGAATGTGTCATTAATGCAGATAATGCATCTTCATATCGACCATTCGTATTTAGTAATGTGATGTAGCGAAGATATAAATCATCTCTGGAATAAGTTATCTCTTTATGAGATTCCATCGTCTTAATCCGTTCTTCAATGGAAAAGTTCAGTTTTGCTGCAAGCTGGTCATACTCCAGCCACATCCGCGCATGATTGGGTTCTAAGGAGCAGGCAATCTTTAATGCTTCCATGGCCTTATCCGGTTTTTTTTGCTTGTTGTAATAGGCAATAGATAAATTTCGGTAAGCAAGGGCAATTTTGCGGCCATCAGAGATACATGCTTCCCAATGAAAAACAGCGTTTTCATACTGCTTTTTATCATAAAAGAGATTTCCGAGGTAATAATGAGCCATTGGTGCGCGTTTTAATAGTTTAACAGCATCATTTAATATAAGAATTTCTTTCACCCGGTTCGGGAAACAGTAGTCATGAGAGCAGCTTTCTGCAATTTGATAGCAGGTGATAGCCTTTTCACGCTCATCTTGCATAGAATATATATATCCTTTGTAATAATGAACCATTGGACTATTGCCACTGTATGCAGACAAGATTGTCAAGGCATCTTGATATAGTCCTGCATTGAGATAATCTAAGGACAATTCCAGGTAATTATGAGCATCCGTGCGCATTTTCACTTTCCATGATTCAAGTTCATTTAGATTCAGATAGTTCTCATAAAGGCATCCCATAAAGAGCGGATCAATTTCAAGGCATTCATTCAGGAATGTGGTATTGTTTTCATCTGTCAACCGTAAAAGAGCCGCTTTTAAATTGCGGGCTTTCATGTTATGCCAGCTATTAAACAGTGATTTATTAATAAATTCTAAAGCCTCTGTATACTGACCTTTGCGGCAGGCCAGACAAGCTAGCCAGTAAAAGCCAGGGCTTTGAGTCTCCGCACTCCAGGTACTCTTGTAAAAGGCATCATAGGCTTTTTCATGAAGTCCAATTGTCTCCAATGCAATACCAAGGTTAAAATAGCAATCACCAGTATATGGATTTGGAGTCTTCCAGGTCTGCTTCTTAATTGCTGTTTCAAAATGAGAGATACAATCATTCAAATGCCCCCGTTTGTATAGTAGCAAACCATATCCATTGTTTAGTCTGATATCAGTGCAATCCCTTTTTAAGCCCTCCAAATAGTAATCAGCAGGTTCATAAGTTGCATGACGGTATTGCTCTAAGTGTGTGGCTGCCAAATATAATTCCTCCAGAGACTTCATATCCTGTGGGGCTTTCATACCTTCGGCGGGTTTAGGGATTGGTTTTAATTCTTCTTCATATGACTGATATTGTACCAGTAGCTTATCCAGATGTGTCACACTTATTACATAGTTATGAAGCGGTTCACTAATAGGGAAGGATACTTTGTAGCCGGTTTCTGGTGTTAAGTCAGTATTTTCTTCCAGTACAATAGAATTTGTACCAGATACTTTGATGATAGAACCTGGATAGATACCTGTTGCGTATACTTTAACTGTTGCTAGACCATTTTCATCAGCAGATATGCTAACAGCAGCATCTTTGGTAGCATTTCCAACCCGTCCTACTGTCTTATAGGGCATAAAATATTGGACAAATGTTTTTTCCTCTTGGGGCTTTAACCATGTAAAATCGGGCTGGTTATCTGTAAAAACACCAGTCATCAATTCGATATATGGACCATCCGTTTCAGTTAGATTACGGTCCCATGTACGGCCGAAGTCACCATTTCCCCATGTCCACTGTTTCTTTCCAGGTGAAACATGGTGATCTGCTACGTGCAACAGGCCGGCTTCTATATTTTCATCATAATTTCCAATGAAATCATAATCAGAGTGGGCTGCCATGTAAGAGGTAGGAACCTCTACATTTTTATAACGGGAGATATCAACTCCTGCAGAGTAATCATATTTATAATATTCGCCAGTTGCAATGGGGAATGTAGAAACAGCCCGTTTTCCATGATCCATGACAGCATTTACATCAGGCGGAAAGACGGAATAAGTATGATCATTAACCGGCACGGCCGGATTTGCCCACCAGAGAAATGTCTGTGGTAAATCAGTAGGGTTGTATAGTTGGCCCTTGATTTCAATATATGACTTTTCTGGATAGAGCGTAATTGCAGCCATGCCTTTTGTACCATACATCTTGTCATTCTCACTCACAAATACGGTACAGGAACCATCAGGATTTTCTTTATAGGAGTAATCTACTGGTGAAAATGTGGAAGGGCGGTGGTGTTGCGGCCAGTTAAACTCAATACCGCCGGAAATCCAGGGACCTGTAAGTCCAACCAGCGCTGGTTTTATTACATGATTATAATAGACAAAATCATATCCATTTGTTTTGTCATAGGCCCGATGAATTCGTCCACCGAGTTCTGGCAGAATCATTACTTTTAAAAAATTATTCTCAAGGTATACGGCCTGATATGTAATATTTTCTTTATTATCAGATATTTTTTCTGTAACAGGCAGTGGATATACTTTTCCAGTACTTCCCTGATAAGCCCTCTTTTCGATGAATAATGGACTTTTTTCTGGTTCATGTACTCTGTAGGTCGGGATTATGATTGGTTCCTCCCATATACTTACTTTTGAATTCATATTCATTTTAACGTCTCCTTTATTACGGTTTTCTTATTTGTGAGTTTATTTTACTAATGCTGGTAATAAATGTGAATGCCATAAAAAAGAAAAAGATGGACAATATCTTAATGATATGCTAATATCCAAACATGATCAGTATAGAAAATAAAAAAAGGGACGGATTTAAAGGCGAGCGGATGATTGTTTTGCCAACAGAAGCATTTAAAGAATATATTGAGCATCCGCAAATAAAGAGACTCTATTTAACCGATGTTGGCTTGTTCCCAAAAGCTGAAAATCATTATCGTGAAAGAAAGGCTGGTGTAGAAGAATATATTTTCATGTATTGCTTGGAGGGAAGCGGGATTATCGAATTAGATGGAGAAATATTCAGATTAGAAGAAAATGAAGCATTTTGTATTCCTAAGTTCAGGGGTCATAAATACTATACAGTAGAAGATAACCCTTGGAGTATCCTGTGGGTTCATTTCAAAGGTGCTGATGCTGAATACTATCCTTTGGAAGCATGTCAGGTGATAAAATTTCTTTCAAAGAATGCGGCAAATCGGATGTTGAATTTATTCGATTTATTGTTTCGGTCTCTGGAAGGCAATTATACATTGGGGAATTTTATATACATATCTCAGGTGCTGGCGTTGATTCTGGCGGAAACATATTATCGAGAAAAAAATTATAATCAGCAGGAACAGAATATACATGTGACGAATGTAGTACGATATATGTACCAGCACATCTATGAGAATTTGACATTGGAGCAATTGACAGAAGTATTTGAACTGTCAAAGAGCTATCTGAATCTTATCTTTAAGAAATATACAAATCATACACCGATGGACTTTTATTTGAACCTTAAAATGAAAGAGGCATGTAAGATGTTACGTTCTTCTAATATGTATATTTATGAGATAGGGCTAATCTTGGGGTATAAAGATCAATATTATTTTTCAAGGATATTTAAAAAAATAATAGGTGTCTCGCCAAAGGAGTATAAATACAGTGAATTTGAAAGTATGGAAATATAATATATGGCTGGAATGAAATTATTTTTGTTCCGGCCATATGCCTATTCATACCGCATAGCAGGGGAAGTTTGTTTGCGGTATTTCAGGCCAGTGATATCATGAAATAATCGACATAAATAATATTTGCTGATAAAGTATTGCTCTGAAAGGCCTGCACCATTTTTTGCGCTGTAAACAGCAACCGTCTGGCAAAGATAAAAATTTTAGTTAATTTTAACATGATTATTTCCAGACAATATAAAGTATTTACCTTCCTCAATGTTACCTAAGAACTATATGATAATGAAAAATTAGTGGAGATAATTATGAAGCAGATCAGCTTGATTAAGAATCTTTTTTCAAACTATATAAAAAATTTAACTGTGTATAAAAAAATGTTGATTATGTACAGTGGCATACTGGGGACGCTTCTGGTAATCAGCCTCATTGCTGTGCGTATTATTTTAAATATGTATGATATTAAGTTGTATCAGACTTCAATTAAGGAGTTAGGCTACTATATTGATGCCATGGAGACACAATTGCTGGACATTGAACAGCGATCGTATGGAATTGCGATGGATTATGATATGCAAAGACAGCTGAATGAAATCATGTTAATTGATGATGAACAGAAATATGCTTATAGTATAAACAATTTTAGGACAAGAATCATTCAGGAATCCATCAATGCGGAGTTAGTTATTTCAATTATTTATACAGACAGGAAAAATGCTTTTTATCAGAATGGAAAAATGCATCTAAGTGTACCGGATGATATCTATCAGGAGTTTTTAAATAAGTGCTCCGAAGCAGCCGGGGGCTATGTATATATTGAGCCATCAGAGCAATTTCCTTATCTGCTATCAGGACGGGATATCCGACATTACCTAAACGCTGATTTACGTTATTTAGGAACCCTCATTTTTATCAGTGAGATATCCGATATAGTAGAGCGAAACAAGGATGTACTGAAAGTAGACGATACCAGGCTCTATATTCTCTCAGATGATGGGATAGTGTATGGAGATAATGTCTTTGTTGATGAGGGATTTCTTAGAACTGTCCTGGACAAAGAGTATGATATTGTGAAAATTAACAAAAAAAAATACTTTATCTGTCATGCCAACTCGGATAAATATTCCTGGGATTATATCAATATTGTTCCCTATGATAGTACTTTTATGTTGAGCAGAATGATGCCTTATTTGCTGATTGTCGGATTTATTTTGCTATTTGCCGGAACAGTTATGGTTATCAAGAAAGTTGCCAGGTATATTACATATCCACTGGATACACTTACCGATACGATGTATATTGTAGAACAGGGGGAATTTGAGCGGGCTAAGGATTATTTGGGTACAGGATATAGTACGGATGAACTTGGAATGCTTCAGCAAAATTTTGCAAATATGCTGGAGCGAATTCAAGAACTGATACGGGAGAACTATGAAAAGCAGATATTATTGAAAGATACGATGTATCAGTCATTACAAGCTCAGATAAATCCACATTTTCTATATAACACATTAAATTCAGTAACATGGATGATTCAGGCAGAGCGATATCAGGAAGCAAACCAGATGGTGATTTCGTTAGGGGAATTGATGCGCCAGGCATTTAGCCAGGAAACCATGTCTACGGTTGCCGAAGAAGCAGATTTATTGAATAATTATATATTTATTCAGCATATTCGGTATGAGAACCGTGGACGCTTTGTTATGGAGGTGGAACCAGAGGCTGAGAACCGGATGATCCCCAGAATGATTCTGCAGCCTATTGTAGAAAATGCCATTTATTATGGTATTGACCAGTCGATCAGTATTTGTTCTATACACATTAAGATTTGTCTGAGCAATGATATGGTAGTTGCCGAAATTACTGATGACGGACCAGGAATGGATACCTCTGTTCTGGACCAGGTTAGGACATTTACTATGAAACCAAGAGGCAATGGAATCGGATTGAAAAATATTTATGACCGGTTAGAGCTATTGTATAAAACTGATTATCAGTTTCATATTAATAGTAAAGCAGGGGAAGGGACAACGGTTACGATAGTACTTCCTGGAACTGTTGCAGAGCAAAGGAACGATATCAATATCTATTCGTAATTGCAGGAGAGTGTTTTTGAGGAATGGGAGGCGTATGATGTATAAGATGATTATTGTGGATGACGAAAACGTAGAGCGGGAGGGAATGGTCCATCTGGTTGAATGGTCTGAATATCAGGTTGATATCGTAGGCAGTGCATGGAATGGGGCAGAGGGTCTTGAGTTAATTAGGCAATACCATCCTGATATCGTCCTGACTGATATAAAAATGCCAATTATGAATGGGATTGAGATGATCAGAAGGGCAAAACAGCTTTATGAGGGGATACTTTACATTATCCTTTCAGGCTATGGTGAATATGAGTTCACAAGTCAGGCAATGGAATTGGGTGTAAAACATTATATTTTAAAGCCCTGTGATCGTGAAAAGTTGAAAAAAGTAATGTCGCGGGTTATGGATGATATACAGGAGTATCAAAAGCGTCAGGATCAAATAGAACAATTGTATCCAGCCGCTAAGGAGCAATTCTTTAGAAAAAACTTGCAGGGGGAAAACGTACCATATAGGGAATATGAGTTTTATGAAAAGTCTTGTAATTCTGGTGTTAGAACACTTCGGTTATTGGCTTTGCGGATGGGGGGCCAGGATACATCGCTTAAACGTTTTGTAGTCAGGAATATATTTGATGAATTAGCTGGAGAAGATAGGCTTATTTTGGAGACTGATATTGATAATACTTTGTGGATACTAATCGCTATAGAAGATACCAATAGCTTGAGAACGATGGTTATGCGTACGAAAAATATTTACGCCCGCTTGGATGACAGTCGGCTGGATGCTGCAGTTAGTGAAGCCTGCAGCTTTTATGAAATTACAGACAGAAAAAAACAGGTTGAAAAGTTGTTTCTTATGCAGGAGGTTATGCCGACAGAAGTACTGCTGTCAGAACCTGATTTAAAGAAGAGTATATGGGAAAAAGGGAGCTTTATAGGGATACCTGAACAGTGGGAGCAGCTAAATAGTTTTGAAGGTATTCTTTATCAGCTTGCCTTGATTTATGCAAAACTGGAGATTTCTACAGCAGAAGTGAAGCAAAAGTGTCTTCAATTGTCATTATTTATGCAGCTTGTATCGGGAAGTCAAGATGCTCATATTGGTGAGCGAATGCTTCAGAGTAGAGCTGATTTTTTTCAGGAAGCAATTCAGTTTCTTGGATCAGAGCAAATCTTTTTAAATGAAATTGAGCCAAGACTTAAGGATATTTTGCTGGCAATTTATCTGTATCTGGATCAGGAGGAATTAGGAATTCAATGGCTTGCAAAAGATATCTTATATATGAATGAAGAGTATCTTGGAAGATACTTTCATAAGCAGATGAAGGAGAAGCTATCAGTGTATATCCAACGAAATCGTATCACGATGGCAGAAAAACTGCTGCGTTTTCATCCGGAGATATCTCAGATGAGATTAACTGAATTGGTTGGCTTTCCAGCCGATGGGCAGTATTTCAGCCGCCTGTTTAAGAAGCATTTCCATGTTACTCTAAGAGAATACCGTAAAAAACTAGAAATTTAATTCAGTCGGTTTTTTTCAAGTCAAATATCGTTTTTTTTCTTTTTTTGTATCAGAAAGGCCATTATAATTGAATTATTCAATAAAGAAAGCCGGGCCTGGTGAACTTTATATTAGCAAAGGAGAGGTACTATTAATGAGAAAAACAATGAAGAAGACCGCAGCTTTAACGCTTGCATTTGCAATGGTTTTTAGCATAACTGGATGTAACTCAAGTTCAAACAGCCAGCCGACTGAGACAAAAGGTACAACGTCAGGAGAACAGGTGCAGACTGAGGAGGGAACAGAACCAGTTACAATAAAGATTACCTGGTGGGGAGGTCAGGCCAGACATGATTATACACAAAAGTTACTGGATTTGTATACAGAACTGAATCCCCATGTGACTTTTGAGGCATCTCCTTCCGGTTGGGATGGATATTTTGACAAATTGGCAACAAATGCAGCTTCAGGAACGATGCCTGATATTGTACAGATGGATTATCTATATATTTCTACATATGCAAGGAATAATTCTTTGACTGATTTACAGCCATTTATAGATGATGGAACGATAGATTTAACGAATGTAAGTCCGGTCCTCTATAACTCGGGAAAGATTGATGATAAAATGGCAGGAATGGTGTTGTCAAGTACCCAGTTGGCAGTAGCTTACAATGAAGATGTTATGGCAGAAGCGGGAATTGAAGCACCGAAAGCCGACTGGACATGGGATGATTTTAAGAATATCTGTCTTAAAATCAAAGAAAAGACCGGTAAAATGGGAACATCCTATCCTTTGGCAGATGATACTAACAATTTTAACTATTATGTACGTCAGCATGGATACCAGCTGTTTAGTGAGGATAATTTATCATTAGGATATGATGATGACCAGATATATATTGATTTTGTTAATATGATATCAGAGCTGATTAAAGCCGGTGCAATGCCGAACCCGGATGAATATGCAGCGATTACAGCAAAGGGAGACGAAGCCAGCCCGCTGGTAACCGGAGATGCAGGAATTTCTACAGCTTGGGCTAATTACGCGGTTAGAGTACAAGATTATACAAACAAATTAAGACTCGTAACACCGCCATATGGCGACAATGGTGTAAAAGGACTGTGGCAGAAACCGGGCATGTTTTTCTCTATTGCTGAGACATCTAAAGTAAAAGAGGAAGCCGCGAAATTCATTGATTGGTTTATTAATTCTGAAGAAGCAAATGATATTATCCTGGCCGAAAGAGGGACACCAGTATCTTCAGAAATAAGAGCATATTTGAGCGATTCAGGCAAACTGTCAGATATACAAGTAGAGATGTTTGGATATACAGATGTAGCGATTGAACATTGCAGTGATGCTCCTGCGCCAGATCCAGCCGGAATTGCAGAAATTAATGCAGAATTTAACTCGACCGTTTATGGTGTACTTTATGGACAGTCAACGCCAGAAGAAGCAGCGGCTGCTTTTAGGCAAAATGCGAATGAAATACTTGAACGCAATAATAAATAATAATTAACGATGACACGTTTTTTGAACTGTCATCATGTAATAAAATGCCGCAGTTAAAACCGCGGCATTTATTATACCTTGAACTGATTGGAGATCTTATGAAATCAAAAAAAATGAGAGACAATAAGGTGGGCTATTTTTTGCTTGCCCCATGGTTATTTGGCTTTATTGCAATGTATCTAATACCGATGTTTATGTCAATGTATTACTCTTTTACCAATTATAATCTTTTGAATGTTCCGCAATTTATTGGTTTTGATAATTACAAAAGAATTTTTATGCAGGATAAAACTTTTTATCAATCCATTAAAGTGACTTTTTCTTATGTCTTAATTCTGGTGCCTTTGCGACTTATATTCGCTCTTGGCGTTGCAGTGTTACTAAATAAGAAGCATAAGGGATTGGGATTTTACCGGACATTTTACTATATTCCGTCTATTATCGGAGGAAGTATTGCAGTTTCTGTGGTATGGAAGCAAATCTTTGGGAATCAAGGTGTTGTAATGTCCATTCTGGCAGCTTTTGGGATAGAACAAAAGTTATCCTTGTTAGGAAATCCCAAAACGGCCTTATCAGTAATTATACTTATGGGTATCTGGCAATTTGGCTCATCTATGCTTATTTTTCTTTCTGCATTAAAGCAGATTCCGTATAGTTTATATGAGTCGGCAATGGTAGATGGGGCAAAGCCGATGCCTACATTTTTTAAGATAACCCTGCCAATGCTTACACCTACTATTTTTTTCAATTTAATTTTACAGGTAATCAACGGTTTCCGCATTTTTACGGAAAGTTATGTTATTACAGATGGTGGTCCTTTAGATAGCACATTATCCTATGTTCTTTACCTCTACCGAAGGTCATTTGCCTATTTTGATATGGGGTATAGTTGTGCGTTAGCATGGGTTTTGGTGGCAATTATCGGTGTCTTTACCGTAGTACTATTTAAAACTCAAAACAATTGGGTCTTTTATGAATCAAAGGAGGGAAAATAAGTGAATAGAAAAACTAAGAAAAATTTAAACTCTATTATTTTTCATACCTTTGCTATTGGCTTGGGGTTTATTATGATATATCCGCTGCTTTGGTTGATTGCCAGTTCATTTAAAAGTAATGCTACTATTTTTACAGATGCCTACTCATTGATACCAAAAGAGTGGAACATAATAGAAAACTATGTGAGCGGCTGGGCAGGTGTTGGTGGCGTATCGTTTGGCGTATTTTTCAAAAACTCTTTGGTGGTAACGCTTATCAGTACAATCACCTGTGTTTTTTCTTCATTATTCGCAGCATATGCCCTATCAAGAATGGAGTTCTTTTTATCTAAATTTTGGTTCGGTTGTGTGATGGTCACTTTAATGATTCCGGGGCAGGTAATGATTGTACCGCAATATATTATTCTGAAACGATTAAACCTGATAGATACAACATTAGTACTAATTCTCCCATGGTGCTTTGGCGGAGCCTTTTTTATCTTTTTATTGATCCAATTTTTCCGAAGTATTCCAGTGGAACTGGATGAAGCGGCCTCAATTGATGGATGTGGAAAAATTGGTATTCTCTTTAAGGTTTTGATTCCTGTGGTGAAGCCGGCAATCATTACATCTGCGATTTTTGCATTTTATTGGAGCTGGCAGGATTTTTTCCAGCCATTGATATTTATGAATACGACGAGCAAATTTACGATACCACTTGCTTTGAATATGTATTTGGATCCTCAATCCTATAATAACTATGGTGGCTTGTTTGCAATGTCTTGGGTATCATTAATACCAATTATAATATTTTTCATAATTTTCCAGAGATACTTGGTTGATGGGATTGCATCAGACGGTATCAAAGGGTAGAGGAGTAAGGGAAAATATCACAATTACAACGACTATTGATATAGCGGAACAGACAGTAGAATTGGCTATACCAAGGAGGTAAAAACACCAGATGGATATCGTGATGATGCTATGGGGAGGGGCTATAGACAATGATGATAAGTCGATTAAACTCCATAGAAACTGAATGTTACATTATTGATGAGTATTGCCTTGATAATGGTATGATGTCAGTTCATGTAATAACATATGGTGCATCATTAACTGGAATCTATATTCCGTCCGGTATTGCAGACAACAAAATCAACGTATTGCTTTCTAGTCAAGATCTAAGGAGTTATGTAAAAAATCCATGGTATGCCGGAGCATCTCTTGGTCCGACCACAGGACGCATAAAAGATGGAATTATTAATTTTGGCAAAAACAAATGGCAGGTAATGCAGAATGAAGGGCAGCATAATATTCATGGTGGGTTCTCCAGTTTGTCCTATACCAATACAGCCGTTGGAAATATGTCAGTAAGTGATGATTGGGTCGAAATTGTCTTTACGACTATGTTGAACCATAGACAGGATGGCTTTCCGGGAAACAGGGTAATTAATATTTGTTACAGACTGACAAAAGAAAATAGACTTCTGATTCGGTTCAATGCCTGTAGCGATCAGGATACGTATTTAAACCTGTCAAACCATGCTTATTTTAATCTTTCTGGCGATTTCACTACCAGTGTTCATAACCATTATTTGACGGTTTACGCTAAGGAATATGTCGCAAATACAACAGAACACATACCAGATAGCAGGCAGTCAGTGAAAGGAACTCCGTTTGATTTTAGAGAGCATCATAGCTTCGTTGATAGAATACAGCAAGCTTCAGATAATGTACAGATCCAAGTGGCAAGAGGCTATAATCATGCTTTTATATTAGGACAAAAACTATGGATCATGAGAAAAGCGTTGGTTCTTGAAGAACCAGTATCACAAAGAAAACTGATAATGTATACAGATGCACCAGCAGTAGTTGTTTATACAGGTGGTTTTTTGGGAGATGATGGTGAAAAGCAAACATCTTTTAATACAAAGCGAAACTGTGCAGTGGCCATTGAACCACAGGATGTTCCAACATATACTGGCAGGGTACTTAACAGCGTTGATATAGTACGTACTGGTGAATTATATCAAAGAAATATCCAGTATGAATTTTCTTTCTAACTGCAATAAAGGATATTACCCATATAATAATCAAGCAGCTTGCCGAAGGCACATACAATTGGAAGCTGCTTCAAATAAGGAGAAAAAATGATAATAACATTAGGCAGAAATTCAAAGATACTGGCTGAGGCAGCGACGAGACCAGTCATGCGGGCAATAGCAACATTAGAGAGAGATATTGAGACAGTGTTCAAAAGTGATTCAAAGAAACGAAATGATATTTTTCTGGTAAAGGCAGAACAAGAAAATGAATGCTACTCCATTGCAGTCAACAACAATCAGATAGAGATTAAAGCAGCAGACGATTTAGGATTTATATATGGAATTTACCATATCAGCAGATGTTTTTTGGGTATACATGATTTATGGTTTTGGAATAATCAAAAAGTGGATAAAAAAGAATGTGTTGTAATTCCTGATGCATATAGCTATCAGATGACTCCTTATGCGGTGAAACAGCGTGGCTGGTTTGTAAATGATGAGGTATTGCTGCATACTTGGACCTTAGAAGGAGATAAAGATAAACCATGGGAAATGGTTTTTGAAGCTTTATTACGATTAGGTGGAAATATGGTTGTTCCAGGCACAGACAGAAATGCAATACGCTATAGAAAACTGGCGGCTGTTATGGGGCTAAAAGTTACACATCACCATGCAGAACCATTAGGTGCAGAAATGTTCTTGAGGGCATACCCTGACTTAAATCCATCTTATGATGAACACCCGGAAAAATTTCAACAGTTATGGATAGATGGGATTGAAAGACAAAAAGATTGTCAAGTCATTTGGAACTTGGGGTTTCGAGGACAGGGCGATTGCCCATTTTGGGCAAATGATCCACGGTATCAGACGGATCAGGAACGTGGTAAGCTGATCAGTGAATTGATTCAGATACAATATAATCTTGTGAAAGAAAGAATTCCTGATGCTGTATGTTGTACAAATATATATGGTGAAACGATGGAGCTATATCAAGGCGGACATTTATCAATTCCTGAGGGAGTTATAAAAATTTGGGCAGATAATGGATATGGAAAAATGGTAACAAGAAGGCTGGAAAAAAACTACAATCCACGAATACCATCTCTGCCTGAAAAAGAGGATGCTGGGAGCCATGGAATTTATTATCATGTATCCTACTATGATTTGCTGGCTGGGAGCCATATTACAATGCTGCCAAATGAACCATCATTTATACGACAAGAATTACAAAAGGTATTGCATGTAGGGGTAAAGGATTATTGGTTAATTAACTGTTCTAATGTAAAACCACATGTCTATTATCTGGACTTCATTGCAACTATGTGGAGAACTGGTGATATAGATATAGAAAAGCATCGCACCGGATATATAAGAAAATATTACAGTGAGGATAATATAGAAGAGATTTCAAAATGCTTTGTGGACTATTTTAAATCAGCAACAGCATTTGGGCCGAATGAAGATGAGCATGCAGGTGAACAGTTTGCTAATCACAATGTGAGGGGACTAATCAGTACATTTATGAAAAACTCCTATCAACCATCAGAACAGCTGCAGTGGCTGCAGCCCAAAGAAACTTTTGAAGAACAGGTAAAGCTTTTTGACTTGTTCTATGTAAAAGCGGTGGAGAAATATAAGTGTTTTTTGGAAGAATGCAAGAAAACAGCAGAGATACTGTCACCAGAAGCATCAGAACTGTTTCAGGACTCGCTCCTTCTTCAGGCACAAATCTATTATTATTGTAATAGCGGGGCACAGTTTATAACTAAGAGCTTGCAGCTTGCACTTGATAAGGATTATAAAAATGCGTTTTACTATGCAGGAAGAGCTAGGGAAGAATATGTTTTAGCAAACACACTGATGCGTCAAAGAGAACATGATAAGTGGAAAGATTTTTATGAGAATGAGTGTTTAACTGATATGAAATGGACTGCTAATGTAATTCATGGATACATGAGTTTCCTGTATATTGTTGGTGATGAACCCTATTTCTATGAATGGCAAAGACAATTTTTGTATTCTGAAGAAGATAGACGTGTAGTGTTAATTACAAATATGGAAAACCATATAACCACGGATGAGTTATATGCGCTAATGAAGTCCCGTAGGGCAGAGTAGGCAATGGAGATGGAAAATAAAATGAACAACTATTTGAACATAAAAGACTGTGTGAAAAAAAATATCTTTCCTTTATCGGAAAAATTTTACGGTAAAGATCCGGTGGGTAATGAAATCGGATTTACCAATTACTATATGACGATGAATGGAAATCCGTATTTTGGAATCAGTGGCGAGTGCCATTACTCCAGAATTCATGAAAGTGAATGGGAAGATACTATACTTAAAATGAAGATGGGTGGGATAAATATTATTGCCACTTACTGCTTCTGGAATCACCATGAAGAGGAGGAGGGGGTGTTTCGTTTTGATGGATGCCGTAATATTAGAGCATTCATACAATTGTGTCAGAAGCATGGTATGTACGTAATCGTTCGTATCGGACCTTTTGATCATGGTGAAGTAAGAAATGGTGGTCTGCCTGATTGGCTCTATGGAAAACCTTTTGATGTGCGTAGTATTAATGATGGGTTTATATTTTATACTAAGCGATTGTATAAAAATTTTGCGGAACAGTTTCAAGGGCTCTATTTTAAGGATGGTGGTCCTATTATTGGAGCGCAAATTGAAAACGAATATATGCACTCCGGCGCTCCGTGGGAAATGACAACTGGTGTTACCAATGAGTGGGTGCCTGGTGGAAGTGATGGTAATGCATATATGCTCAAGCTAAAGGAATTGGCGATAGGAGAAGGAATTGTTACTCCTTTTTATACATGTACAGGTTGGGGAGGAGCAGCAGCTCCAACAGATGAAATGTTACCTTTGTGGGGGGGATATGCTTTCTGGCCTTGGATATTCTATAACTATAGAGGCGAGCATCCTTTGACACCAGAGTATATTTATCGGGAATATCATAATAATGATGTGCCAGCAACTTATAATTTTGAACCTGCTTATGAGCCGGAAAGTCTGCCTTATTCTTGCTGTGAGATGGGTGGAGGAATGACATGCTATTATCAATATCGCTTTCAACTGCCTTATGAAAGTGTGGATGCAATGGCAAATATTAAGTTGGCAGGTGGATGTAATTTCCTTGGGTATTATATGTATCGTGGCGGAACGAATCCGAAGGGAGTAAGGAATACATACTTGAATGAGTGTCAATGCCCCAAACTCTCTTATGACTATCAGGCTGCGATTGGCGAATATGGACAGACTAGACCAAGCTATTATCGACTTAGGGCCCTTCACATGTTAACTAAGAATTTCCCGAATGAGTTTTGTAAAACAGTAACTATACTTCCGGAAGGTTCACAAGAAATTCAACCTTCAGATGTTGATACATTACGTTATGCAGTTCGTACTGATGGTACCAGTGGATTTTTATTTATCAATAATTATCAGGATCATACAGAATGCAAAGAAAAGCAGAATACTAATATTGCTTTAGATACCCAAAAGGGTGAGGTATTATTTAAGGATATATCAATATCGGCTGGAGAAGAGGTCATACTACCTTTTAATTTTAATATGGCAGGGTATGAACTTAGATATGCTAAGGCACAGCTCTTATCTGTAATAACTGAGAAAGATAGTACAACCTATTTCTTTTTTATGCCAGAAGGTATGATGCCGGAATTTGTATGGAATGGTGAAAATATTACATCAGTAAATGGGAAAACTTTGAAGTCGCCAGAAATAAGGGTAAAACCTGTAGCGACTCAGGCATCTGTTACGACTTTGGACGGTATTCATGGAAAGGTAAAGGTAATATTATTAACTAGAGCACAAAGCTTGATGTATAGTGAAATTGAGTGGCAGCAAGAGAAGGTTGTTCTACTTTGTGATACCGCAATTACATACGATGGAGATAACTTGCGATTAGAAACTCCTGCGATAGAAAACAATGAGGTGATGCTATATATATATCCCAACCATAGTATTACTGAATTACAGGGGGCTATTATGAACACTGTGGTGGATGATATTTTTACAGGAGTGAAGATTCGCTGGGAGGATCGACAGTGTCGAAGTATAGAATTACCTTTTCAGAACGTTGGAGTAGGTAAGTATACAGTAAATATTCCAAAAGAGTTTCATGATTGCCGTGAATTATTACTACAAATCAAATATCAAGGAGATATCGGTCAAGCTTTTGTTAATAGCGAAATGATATCGGATAACTTCTGTAATGGGGATATCTGGGAAATTGGGCTAAAAAAACACTGGGATTTGGTTATGAATGCTCCAGTTACGATCGTAGTGACACCATTAAAAAAAGGGTCTTCTGTAAATGTCAGTTCCACAATGGCTGGTAGGTTGGAAGAAAATAATGAGCAAATAGAATCAGTAGATAGAATTCATATTAAGCCTGTTTATCAGGCATCTATTAAGTTGAAATAATATATGTAGGCAAATGATTCATTTAAAGCAGCAAGGGGGTAAAGTATTGGTATCTGTACTTTACCCTTTTAAAATACTAGTAGTAACTGCGGTGGAGGTAGGAATGGCAGTATAGATGTGTTTGATTATTATACGAAAGAGAAAGGAGAATATTCATGAAAAGAAATATATTAGTAATAAGTAAAGAAAAGAATGTTGGGCATACAATAGAAGAAAATTTTGTGGATACCTTTACTACAGTGTACTGCGTCAGGACATCAACACGAGCAATGGAAATGATTATGCGGGAAATATATAATCTTATTATTTTTGACATTTTTATACAAGACATGGAAGGAGAGGCTTTGCTTCAGATTATCCGCAGGTTAAGTAATGCTCCAATATTAGTTTTGACAAAGCAGCTAGAAATTGAAACTAGAATTAGAATATTGAACTTGGGGGCAGATGACTGTATGGTTTGGCCGACTACGTTTGACGAACTAATTATCCGTAGTATAGCTTGTATGAAAAGGGGAAAAGAACGAATTGAATTAAAACCGATTATCAAGAGGAATATAGGATTAGTAATTGATCCAAGCAAAAGGTTAGTCGAATTACAAAAAAGAAAAGTTGACCTTACTAAAAGGGAATTTGACATTTTATATCTTCTATCAAGCAATCCAGGAGTGGTGTTTTCTAAGGAGCAGATATACGATATGATTTGGGAGGATAAATTCATAAAAGATGATGGTAATATTATGAGTCACATCGGACGATTGCGTAAGAAGCTGGGGCAGGCGAACCGGTATATTCAAACCATATGGGGGATAGGGTACCGATTTACAGATGAAGCAAAAGACTAATAAAATTATTGTGTTAAGGGATACATGATATAAGATTTCTGTGTTTTTTATTAAAATTTTTTAGAGAAAGGAGAGAATTTACCAGACCGTAGGGATATGGCTAGTAAGGAACATAAAAGAGGCACAGTACATATAAGCATGACACCAGATGATTGTATCTGTGTGTCTTTTTTATTGAGCAGAGAGAGGAGAGATAGCGGAAGGATGGTAAACGGTGGATAATCCGTACCTACCAAACTAAAAAGAAATCTGCAAAAATAGACTAAAACGCTTCCCATCAGAAGCCTTGATTCTTGCTCGATTAGAGGGTATGCTACGTTTTTAGTCTCATAAATTATAGAAATTTATTTTGCTGGACAAGTCTTCCATCTTCTATGACAATTATGGTTGAAACAGTGCTATTGACAAAAAAACTAATGTAAAATACTATTATTCTAACATTATTAACTGGGAGGGGTAAAATGAAGCGAAGAAGTTTTGGTAATCGGATTCTAATGATATTTATTCCATTTATCATAATAATTCTGCTGTTTACAGCTTTTATCGGCTATAAATCTTATTATAACAGTCTTAAAAAAGATAAAGAGAAAAGCATGGAGATTCTGATTGAGCAGATCAGTGATAATTTTGACTATTATTTTAGAGATATTAAAACAATGATTGTTTATGTAAGCAATAATTCTAAAATAAATGAAGCTTTTAAGTATTACCAGGATATGAATATAGAAGAGAGATATTTTCTTAAAAATGAAATCGACGAGAACAATGCAAATGTGAATATTTTAAAGAATTATATCAGTGATATTATTCTGATCGGCAACAATGGCTATAAACAGAATCTGCCTAATAACAGCTCTCTGGATCAAAATGCCGATTTATTAGAACTTGACTGGATTAAAAACTATGACAGCAGTAAAAGGATATATTTTACAATGCCTCATTACACCGATTACTATGCCCGATATTTAAAGGACCATCTTGTGGTGAGTGCAGTGTTTCCTATTCAGGAGCATGGGCAGCATATAGGATTTATTCAGGGAGATTTAGACTACGATAAGCTTAATTCCGTACTGGAAAAAGTTCACGATCAAAATGACATAAAGATTTCCATGGTCTCAGAAACCGGCAGAATTATTTTCGATCAGGACATCAGCAGGGTAAATCAGGAAATTGATGAGATGATCTATACAAAGCTCCTCGGCTCTACGGGGACATTTGTAATTGATTCTAATAGAGAACCGGCTATGTATGTGTATCAGCAATCCGAAGTAACGGGCTGGTATCTGCTGGCAGAAATATCTTACCGCTCCATGATGAAAGGTGCGAAAGAGGTGTTCAATCAGATTGTGTTTGTTATTCTGCCTGTCAGTATTATATTTGTAATTGCTATTTCCTACATGCTTTCTCTCTATATAAAACGTCCTTTGGAGAAACTTTGTACCAAAGTAGAGCATGCAGACCTTGAACATTACCAGGAGGATAGTGAAGAATACGGTTCGTTGGAGATCGATAAGCTTGGATGGAAATTTGACGAATTACTGAGAAGAATGGACAGTATGATTAAGCAGGTATATTTGTCTGAAATCAGAAGGCAGAATGCTGAGATAGAAGTTTTGAGGGAACAGATTACACCACACTTTATGTATAATTCACTTCAGTTAATAAAAACTGAGGCTGTGATAGCAAAAAATAGAAGAATCAGCAGAATAGTGACATCATTTTCGATGCTGCTTCGTTATTCCATGGATCACACTGTGAAGGCAGTTACAATAAAGGATGAGATTAATTATATCAGTGACTATCTTAATATTTACCAGATGAGATATGAGGGGAAATTTGAATATGAGATAAAGGTTGACGATCTTCTGTTGAAATATCAGACGCAGAAGATGATCCTGCAGCCAATTGTAGAGAATTCTATTAAGCATGGATTAAAGGATATTGCTCAGGGAGGGGATATAAAAATAATAATATATGCGGAAAATAGCTGCTGTTATTGCGAGGTCTGGGATAACGGGAAAGGGATTCCTGAAGAAAAGCTGCAGACATTGAAAGAAAGTTTATGTCGGGAAGAGAGTGAATCTGGCCATATTGGGGTAATCAACGTCCATCAGAGAATGAGACTGGCATATGGGGACGGATTTGGAATTATTGATATCCGGAATGATCGAGATGGATATACTAAGTTTATATTAAAAATAGGGTATCTGACAGAGGGGGAAAAGTAATTGTATAAAGTTATATTTATTGATGATGAAACCAGTGTCCTTAAATTCTTATACCATGCTATCGACTGGGAGAAGTATCAGATTGAGATTGCAGGAGCGGCCCAGAATGGCAAAGAGGGTCTGGATCTGTATGATAAAGTAAAACCAGATATAATTGTTGTAGACATAGAAATGCCAATTGTAACAGGCATTGAGTTTGCAAGAAAGGTCAGAGCGTTTGATAAAACTGTTCATATAATCATACTGACAGCCTACGCAGAATTTGAGTATGCTAAAAGTGCACTGGAGTTTCAAGCAGAATCGTATCTGCTTAAACCTTTGGATGAAGATAAGCTGGAAGAGTGTATGATTAATATACTTAGGAAGATTGAACTCCGGGAACAGCAGAAAAACCAGAATATTTATTATGAACTGGAACTCTGTGAAAAGAAGCTTCAGGAGTTAATGATAATACGGGGGAATGAACTTCAATATAAGAAGTTTTTTTCAGAGTATGGAGAAGCAGTAAGTTCATATACATATGTTATAAATATCTATTTATATGGAGAGCAGAAGATTGAGAGCCAGAACAGGAAAGAAATTGTAAAAAAAATATTCAGAAAAATATTTGGTGATAAGACAATGGTTCTTTATCAGTCCCATACTGAGCTTTTCGTCATTATTGAAAGCGAGTTTTTTGCTACAAAGATGCAGAAGGGACTGGAATTACTTGAGAAGGAAGATATTTATGGATTTGCAGGAGTGGCTCCTATTGTAAAAGGACAGATATGGAGTATTAGCTATGAGAAGGCAAAACAAACCAGGTACCGCTGTTATTACACTAAAATGAGATACTCTTTGGAGAAAAACGGGGCGGTTTATCCTGACTACAGCAGAGAGATATGGGCTGTTTGTGAGCAGGCGGTCACAGATCTGCAAAAGTGGGCTGATTTTGAAATCGCCAGGCAGGAATTTTTAGAAGGACTGAATAAAATTAACGCTCTAAAAATAAATCCGGATGAGATATACGAGATATTGATGGAACTCCTGATCTCCCTGAAGCTGGGCTTGACTAAAAAATATGGAGAATATACGGTTGCAGTATTGAGGCATATAACATTAGACAGCCTGAAGCAGTGCTGGAATTATGAACTGCTGGCCAGGTACATTGGTCTGTTGCTGGATGAATTGAAGGATACACTGGAAATAATACAGATCGGTCAGGAGCCTTCCCTTATAATCCGTAAGGCAAAAGATTATACAGTGAAGCATTATGGAGATGCCGGTTTAACACTGGAGCAGGTTGCGCAATATGCTGGAATTAGTAAAAATCATTTGTCAAAAGTATTCAGCGAGGGTACGGGACAAACTTACTGGAGCTATCTGACATCATTCCGAATTGAGAAATCAAAAAAAATGCTGCGGGAAACTACAAAATCCATCAGACAGATCAGCGAAGCGGTTGGGTACCAGAGCATCAATCATTTTAGCAGAAAATTTAAGGAGCTGACAGGGATAACTCCAAACAATTACCGTATAAAAGAATAGCAAAAACATATTATTGAGCAAAAAATCGTAATACCTGTCATTTGGGATTATCTGGGGAGGTGATATACTTAGCTCATAAAAGAAAGGAGAGGTAACGATGAAAAAGAGTCTTCTAGTATTGGGAACAGCAATTATATTATCTTTAAGTATTACGGGGTGTGGGGCGGATAATACGCAGAAAGACCAGCAGACGGAGCAACAATCTGATCAAAAGTCAGATACTATGGCTCAGGAGACTGACGAAAAAAATGAGCCGGGTAAAGATGTATCTGGAGTATTATCATTTCTGTCATGGTATGAAGAAGAAAAATTTCAGCCACTTTTAGACGGATTCCATGAATTATATCCTGACGTTGAATTTGATTTTCAGCATGTTCCGTCAGAGAACAGCCAGTATGATCAAAAGAGGAGCCTGCTGGCCAGCACGGACGAACTGCCGGATATCTTTTATCTGGGGCCACCGGTACAGTCGATGGCAGAGAATGGCTATCTTGCAGATTTAAGTGATTTGGAAGCTGTTAAGAGATTGCCTCAGAATTATCAGGACGCATTCAGCTATGACGGAAAAGTAGTAGTATATTCTCCGGATGCCTGGGTTGGCGGTGTATTCTATAATGTGGATATTTATGAAGAACACAATTTGGAGGTTCCAGGTACATGGGATGAATTTATTAACAATTGCCAGGTGCTGCTTGACGCAGGCGTGAAGCCTCTTGCTGTGAGCAGTAATATGGTGGACTGGTTTTACTGGCTTCACGATACAGAAGTTATGATTGATGATCCGCAATTTGATGCAAAAATTAATACAGGAGAGACTACCTTTAAAGAAGGATATACAGACGCACTCTCCATCTTTTATGCGGATTTAGTGGAAAAAGGGTTTATAACAAAAGACATGGTTGGCCTTTCCGATGATCAGAGAATGGACGAATTTTCCTCAGGGCAGGCAGCTATGACCATTACTGGACCATGGGCAGTGGAGGGAATATACAGTAAGAATCCAGAGATCAATATGAGTGTATTTCCATTTGTCAGCGCAGACGGCAGAGAAATTTCTTCAGGGGCTTTAAATGTGGGTTTTGCTGTCAGCTCTGGAACCAAGAACAAAGCAGCTGCGGAAGCGTTTATTAATTATGTTGGAAGTGATGAGGGACTTAAGATTTACCAGGGTATTACCGGCAACTTCCTGGGAGTAGAAGGGATAGAGTACGAGATCAGCCCTGTAATGGAGCCGCTGAGAAGATTTGCAGAGAGTGGGAATTTTGCACTGCCTAATGTAAATTGGGTATATGGTTCAACATTAACTCCGATTGTTGAAAAAGGGCTTCAGGAAATTGTGCTGGGGACCAAAACACAGGAAGAATTGATTCAGGAATTAGATGATAAACAGACTGAACTGATGGAAGGCAGATAAATATATTTAAATGAGGGCTGCTGCATCGATGCAGCAGCCTTACTTATTATAATAACCTATACAAACAGTGAGGAGCGATCAGGTTGAATCATAAATTAAAAAAAGACATTCCATATATATTATTTGTACTTCCAGCAGCAGTCATTTATTCCGTTATAACGATTATCCCTACCATCTATACATTTTTTTATTCCTTCACAAATTATACCGGTCTATCAAAACAATTTGATTTTGTGGGATTATCAAATTATCTGAAAGTATTTACAACGAGTAATGTTAAAGTATCTTTTATTAACAGTATTGTATATGCATTGACAGTACCAGTCTTAGTTACTATTTTAGCAATCCCTTTGGCTGTTATTTTAAATGGAAAAATGAAGACAAGAAACATCCAGCGGGCAATTTTCTTTTTTCCATCTGTAATCAGTTCCCTGTTTCTGGGTTACATATGGAATTTTATTCTTTCACCATCTCAGAATGGGTTGATTAATCGTATCATTATCAGTCTGGGAGGAGAGAAACTGTTGTTACTATCGGATCCCAGAATGGCTATGGTTTCTCTGATACTCGTTACCGTATGGTGCAGTACCGGTTGGCATGCCTGTATTTACCTGGCTAACTTACAGACAATTTCCCCTGAGTATTACGAAGCAGCAGCAGTGGATGGAGCAAATAAGTGGGATGTTTTTAAAAATATTACAGTTCCCATGCTGGCGCCTGCTATGACTACCAGCGTTATGCTTTTGATTACAGGAAGCTTAAAAGCGTTTGATCTTCCATTTGCTTTGACAAAAGGGGGACCCGGATACGCAACGACTATGATAACACAGACAATTATTACAGAAGGAGTCAACTCAAACCGGGTGGGGTTTGCGTCCGCCATGTCGTTTGTTTTCCTGATACTCATATCTCTGTTTACAGTATTACAGACAAAACTTATGAGTAAGAGAGAGGAGAAACTGGCATGAGGGTAAAAAGAATAAAGGCAGGTTTTTCGGAATGCATGATGATATTGATCAGTGTTGTTTTCGTCGTTCCTATTTATTATCTGGTAGTCAGTACGTTTAAAACTCAGCAGGAAATTTTTGAACAGCCGTTGGCATTACCAGTCAATTTTACGATTGAAAATTATGAAAAGGCTTTCTCTAAAATGAACTTTGGGGTCTCATTTTCGAATTCCCTGTTTATCACACTAATATCCATTATATTTATTGTTTTGTTCGGTTCCATGGCTGCATATGCATTGGCAAGAAGAAAACAGAATTCGTTCATTAGATTCCTGGATAACTATTTTTTACTCGGGTTTATGATTCCACTGCAGACCACGATGATTCCGCTGTTTGCAATCATGAACCGTCTGCATCTGATTAATTCGCTGTGGGGACTTATCTTCCTGCACAGCAATGGCTGTATTTTTGGAAGCTTTTTATATAAAGGTTTTATCCGTGCATTGCCGGTTGACTTAGAAGAAGCCGCGAGAATTGATGGTGCATCCATGTCGCGAACCTTCTGGCAGATTGTATTTCCCCTGCTGAAGCCGGTCACCGCCACATTAATTATCTTTAATGTTATGTGGATCTGGAATGACTTTATGCTGACATATCTGTTTATCAGTTCGACGAAAAAAACTACGCTTATTATGCAGGTATATAATGGAATCGGTATGTATTCAAAAGATTGGAGTATTATGATGCCTGTTCTTGTAATTGCATTATTACCGATGGTAATCTTTTACATTCTTATGCAGAAACAGATAATTGGAGGCTTAACAGCAGGATCTTTGAAAGGATAGTAAATATGAATATACCGAAATCCCCTTTATACCGCGACCCTCTGCATGAACAGCTTGACCTGGATTCGGATAAGGTGATTGATGCGGCCGTATTTAAAAAGCCGGACGGAGGCTGGTATATGTGGTATAAAAATGAAATGGCAGATTCCCACACGTTTTTTGCAGAAAGCCGGGATCTTTATCAGTGGGAGGTGATTGGAGAGGCAATTTCTGATTGTCCGCACGAGGGGCCCAATGTATTTGAATTCTGTGGAATGTATTGGATGATTACTGATGAGTGGCATGGCATGGGAGTGTACTCTTCCCATGATTTAAAAAACTGGGTAAAGCAGGATAAGACTATTTTAGGGAATCCAGGGAAAAGGCCTTTTGACGGGGCAGTAGGGAATCATGCTGACGTACTCGTATGTGATGGAAAGGCATATATCGTATATTTCTGCCATCCTGACAGAAAAGAGCAGGACTGCGTCTGTCAGAAGGAATTCCATACAGCAATTCAGGTGGCCGAACTGACAGTTAAAGATGGCTTGTTGTACTGTGACAGGGATCAGGAATTTGATTTTATGCTGAAAGAACAAGGTACATGATTATAGAAGGGAAAACAGCAGGTTATGAAAATTACGGTGAACCCCAAGCTGGAGACAGGAAGTCTGGGAGATTTATTTGGCATTTTTTTTGAAGATATCAATCATGCAGCAGATGGTGGGTTATATGCCGAATTGCTACAAAACCGCAGTTTTGAATTCTGTGAGCTGGATAACCCAGGCTACCATGGATTGACTGGCTGGGAAAAAATCATTCCTGGGGATATAACGTGCTCTGTATCGGTGCAGACAGGAAATCCAGTAAGCAGCAAAAATCCTCACTATCTGGTTATTGATGCATGCGAACCATCTGAAGGTGTCGGAGTTCGGAATTGTGGTTACAACAGCGGAATTCCGCTTGAAGCAGGAAAACACTATGAATTATCTTTCTATACAGCATGTGATGGCAGGCTTCAGACAGTTGAAGCAGCACTGGAGAACATGGATGGTGAAATATATGAGAGTCGGATTTTCCAAATTACCAGCCGTGAATGGGTTATGCTAAGCACAGAGTTTATCGCTCCGGTTACTAACTATAGTGCAAGGCTGTCAATTAAATTGAAGTCTGCCGGACGGGTCTATTTCGATTTGGTATCACTGTTTCCAATCGATACCTTTCGTAACCGTAAAAATGGAATGAGAGTAGATATTGCGAAATTACTGGAAGATATGAAGCCTAAATTTATGCGTTTTCCTGGTGGCTGTCTCATACATGACGGCTCATTAAATCAGAGTGACAGGGATTCCATGTATCGTTGGAAAAATACGATCGGACCGTTGAAAGACCGCCCGTCACGACGTAATAACTGGAATTACAATCAAACGCTTGGACTTGGATATTATGAATACTTTCAGTTGTGCGAAGATATTGGAGCTAAACCGCTTCCTGTTCTGCCAGGAGGTTGTGATCCTCATCATCGCAGGGCTGTACCACTAAAACAGCTTGAGGAGTGGATTCAGGATGCTTTGGATCTTATTGAATTTGCCAACGGTTCAGAAAATACAGTATGGGGGGCAAAACGAGCAGAACTTGGCCATAGGGAGCCGTTTCATCTGAAGTATATTGCCATAGGGAATGAAGAAGTGGGAGACGATTTTTTTGAGAGATATTCCTTTTTTCAAAAGGCGATAAAAGAAAAGTATCCACATATTAAAATTATTAACAGTGCGGGTCCGGCCGTAAGCGGCAGTGCATATGATACGGGGTGGAAATCCGCAGTAGAAAACGGTTCTGAATTGATTGATGAACACTATTATCAGGCACCAGAATGGTTTATTGCAAACCATCATCACTATGACTCATATCGGAAAAGAAAGACAAAAGTATTTCTGGGGGAGTATGCATCGAAGGGAAACAGCTGGTATAATGCGCTTGCAGAAGCCAGCTATATGATAGGTCTGGAACGTAATGCGGAAGGTGTTGGTCTGGCGTGTTACGCACCGATGTTGTGTAATGCAGGCTATGTAGATTGGAAGCCAAATCTGATCTGGTTTGATAATCATCGTGCCTTTGGTACGCCTAATTACTATGTGCAGAAGTTGTTTATGAATAATCAGGGAGATTTCGGGCTGAAAGTAGACATTGAGACGGACATGAAATCTGAAGCACTTCCGGATAAAATGGGAAAAAAAATTTACTTTGCGCCTAATCTGCGGAATGCAGACAGCAGGGTTGAGATTAAGAATATTGAGATAATCAAAGAGGAGGGGCTGGTAAGATGCCCGGATATTCTGGTCGATTCTGCCGCTGATCCGATATTTATAGGAGAAGCAGAAGGCAGTTATAGAATTAAATTCCATGCCAAACGAATAAGTGGAGGTTTGGGATTCGCACTTTGGTTTAATTTTATGGATGAACAGAATAAACGCAGAGTTGAATATGGCGGCTGGGAGAATCAAAACTCTTCTGTTGAAGAAGATATTGACGGAAGGAATACAAGTTTTGATCAGGGAGCATTTTCTATTAAAAGCGGCGTTGTTTATGAGATAGAACTGATCGTGGGGCATGAACGGATTGTTAATAAGATTGATGGAAAAATAATGAATGAAGTGGATTGCCCGGCCGCTGTAATTGAACCAATTTATTGTACTGCATCCAGGGATGAGGAAAGTAGAGATATTATCGTGAAGGCCGTAAATTTAAAAGCTGAGTCCTATGAAGCGGAGATTGCATTATCAGAGTTAGAGATCAGCAGTGCAGAGGTCTGCTGTATGAGTGGATATGCGCTAACGGATGAAAATAGTTTTGATGAGCCGGAAAAAGTCTCGCCTGCAACAACGTCTGTATTTGTAGATAAGGGAATTGTAAAGTATATGGTTCCAGCAGAGTCAGTCAGTATATTCAGGTTGAAGGAAACAGTAATACTTGATGAATCAGTAGGAAAGGAATGAAAAGAGATGTGGACAATGACAGCGGATGAGTCTGCGTTATATTATCGATGGGATGGTGAAATCTTAAAGCTGGAACCGTGGGGGGATAACAGCCTGCGGGTACGTTCCGCTATGATGGGAGATATAAAAGAAACAGATTATGCCTTATTAAAACCCAAAAATAAAAACGTGGTTATTAGAACTGGTGAAATGCAGGCCTCGATCCAGAACGGAAATATAAAAGCCATATTAACTATTAATGATTATAATAATCGATGTGATATCAGTTATTACAACCAAAAGGGAGAACTGCTGTTACAAGAAGCGGGGACTGGCGGAGCCCTCAATCGGATCAATCGCTGTTTTAAGCCTGATTTGGGTGGGGATTTTCAATTGACGGTATCTTTTGCTTCGAATCCTGAAGAAAGAATATACGGTATGGGCCAGTATCAGGAAAATTCCCTGGATTTAAAAAATTGCAGTCTGGAACTGGCGCATAGAAATTCTCAGGCCAGCGTACCATTTTACATCTCTTCTCTGGGTTACGGTTTTTTATGGCATAACCCGGCAATCGGCCATGTTAATTTTTCTAAAAATGTAACTGAATGGTATGCAGAGAGTACGAAACAGATGGACTATTGGATTACTGCAGGCGACAGTCCAGACGAAATAGAGCAGGCATATGCAGGTGTAACAGGGACAGTACCTCTGATGCCGGAGTATGGGCTGGGATTTTGGCAATGTAAGCTGAGATACTGGAATCAGGAACAGCTGTTAGAGACTGCCAGAGAATATAAGAAAAGGGATATCCCCATAGATGTGATCGTTTGTGATTTTTTTCATTGGCCTCATATGGGGGATTTTAGATTTGAAGAAGAGTTCTGGCCTGATCCTGAGGGAATGGTGCAGGAATTAAGAGAGATGGGAATCGAACTGATGGTATCGGTGTGGCCTCAAATTGGGCTGGACAGCGAAAATTATCAGGAAATGCGCCAGAAAGGATTATTGGTAAAGCAGGAGCGTGGAGTGGAGATTGGGATGCGCTTTGGCGGCGATAGTATGTTTTTCGATGCGACAAATCCGGAAGCCAGGGATTACGTATGGAAAAAGTGTAAAGACAATTATTATCAGAATGGAATCAGAATATTCTGGCTGGATGAAGCAGAACCGGAATACTCTGTATACGATTTTGATAATTACCGCTATCATATGGGACCAAATGTTCAGATTGGCAATGTATACCCACAGATGTATTCCAGAACATTTTTTGATGGAATGAGAGCGGAAGGACAGGAGAATGTGCTGAATCTGGTGCGTTGTGCCTGGGCTGGAAGTCAGCGTTATGGAGCACTGGTGTGGAGCGGTGATGTCCATTGTGACTGGGAAACTTTAAGGAAGCAGGTTAAGGCCGGAATTAGCATGGGAATTGCCGGAATCCCCTGGTGGACTACCGATATTGGAGGTTTCAGCGGAGGAGATCCAGGCAGTGATGAATTCAGAAAATTGTTAATCCGCTGGTTTGAATGGGGAACCTTTTGCCCGGTCATGAGACTGCATGGAGATCGTATGCCCAGCAAGAATCTTTACCGCAAAGATGGAAGTATGATGCAGCCCACGGGTTCTGATAACGAAATCTGGAGTTTTGGAGATGAAAATTATGCCATAATGAAGCGGTATATCCTGTTGCGGGAATTGATGCGGCCATATATAAGAAGAATCATGAAGGAAGCACACGAAACAGGAACACCGGTAATGCGGGCCATGTTCTATGAATTTCCTGATGATACACTGTGCTGGGAACTGGAAGAACAGTATATGTTCGGAAGGGATATTCTTGTTGCACCAGTGCTTTATAAAGACTGTTATGAGAGTAAAGTCTACTTGCCGAAGGGGCAGGACTGGATCGCTTATTTTGGAAAAAAAGTATACTCTGGCGGGCAGTGGATTTGTGTGCCGGCATCTCTTGATGAAATACCGGTTTTCATACGGAAAGATGCATGTGAGGAGTTAAGGGGACTTTTGACAGTGAATAATACGGAAAAATTGTAAAGAGAAAATATTACATGGATAGAAAAGCAAAAACAAATTTTATTTGGCGGTCAAATTGACCGCCTATTTTATTGTGGCTGGGGAGGTGCCAAAACGGAAGAGGGTATTATTGTTTCTGGAAAAAATACATAAAAAATAACAGAAACAAAAATTTTTTATATATACACTATATATTAGCCCCTCTACAATAAGAGAAGATGTTTTCAACCAGCATCACTACTCAGTGTTAGGAGAAAAGATTATGATAAAACAATTTGACATTCGTGAATATGGAGCGGAAGACGGAGGACAAGCCCTATGTACGAAGGCCATTCAATCGGCTATAGCAGAAGCGGGAGCCTGTGGGGGAGAGGTATACGTTCCTGCGGGAGTCTATTTGACGGGAGCCTTATTTTTAGAAAGTAATATGAGTCTTTATCTGGCAGAAGGCGCCGTACTGCTTGGCATTGATAGCGAGGATGAATACCCTGTGGTTTCCGGCAGGGTAGCAGGAATCGAGATGGATTGGCCGGCTGCGGTTATCAATGTGCGGAATGCATTCAATGTGCGGATATCGGGTCCCGGGACCATTGACGGGCAGGGGGAGTACTGGTGGAAGAAGTATTGGGGCGATGACCACCGTGGGGGAATGAGGAAGCGCTATGAAAAGAAAGGGCTTCGATGGGCAGTGGATTACGACTGTTTTCGTGTCAGAAATGTGATTGTGCTGAACAGTGAGAATATCAGCCTGGAAGAATTTGTCAGCAGACGTTCCGGGTTCTGGAATGTCCATCTCTGCTACAGCAAAAATGTGACGGTTCGTGGAATCAGGATTTGTGATAATAGCGGTCCAAGTACAGATGGGATTGATATAGACTCCTGTAACTGCGTTCTGATCGAAGGGTGCCAGATTTCCTGCAATGATGACAATATATGTGTTAAATCAGGCCGGGATGCAGACGGGCTTAAAGTAGCTAAAATCTGTAAAAATGTAACAATTCAGAATTGCACCTTATTTGAAGGGGAAGGGATTACTCTGGGCAGCGAGACATCTGGAGGGATCTGCAATATACGGATTATAAACAATAGTTTTATTGGAACCAGGAATGGATTCCGTATCAAGTCGGCCAGGACAAGAGGTGGTGTGATAGAAAATATAACGGTGGAGAACCTGAATATGCTGGATGTCGCCCATCCGTTTCTCTTTCAATTGAACTGGTATCCGAAATACAGCTGCTGCGAAATTCCGACGGATTACGAAGGGGAAATTCCAAAATACTGGCAAGCGCTGGTAGAGACGGTCCCTGACGGCCGGGGGATTCCCTGTGTAAAAGATATTACAGTGAGGCGTGTTACCGCAGTCTTACAGGAGACGTATGTGGGAGAATCGGAAGCTTTCTTAATCGAGGGACTAAAAGAAAGTCCATTCAAAAATCTGGTCTTTGAAGATATAAGTATTCAGGCGGGAGCGTTTGGAAGAATTACTGCTGTCAGCAATTTTACCTTTCACGGGGTTCAATATAAAGTGTAATTATTTACATAATCTATAATCTTTTTTATATACACTCCGGATACCAATAATTATAATAAAACTATAAAGAAAATAAAAAATATGAAGGAGAATGGTTAAAATTATGAAAAATAATAGAACCGCTGTGGTGGCTTCGGTACCAGGCAAAAAGAGAATCAGGGAACCGTATAAGCTTTTTTTATTTATACTGCCTTGCTTAATCTTTATCTTTATTTTTAAATACCTCCCCCTATGGGGCTGGAGCTTTGCGTTTTTTCAATATAAACCGGGAATGAGTCTTGCAAACTGCGAGTTTGTGGGATTCAAGAATTTCAGCCTGCTGTTTGGCAATCCGGTTATGCGTGATAATTTAATCCGGGTACTGCGGAACACATTTGCGATTCAGGGGTTAAACTTTTTATTGATGCCGGTTCCCATGCTGTTTGCGATTTTCTTAAGTGAGGTATCCAGTAAGCGTTTTCAGAAAGTGGTGCAGACGGTCACCACGCTGCCGCATTTTATCAGCTGGGTTATCATGTTTGCTCTTGCGTCAAATCTGCTGGGGACCAACGGACTCATCAATACGATTTTACATAATCTTGGCATCGATGCAACTCTTAATGTTTTAAACAGTAAAGATCACGTATGGCTGACCCAGGCGCTGCTTGCACTGTGGAAGTCTATGGGCTGGAACGCTATCATCTATTTTGCGGCTATCAGCGGTCTCGATCAGGAAGTTTACGAAGCGGCGATGGTAGACGGCGCCAGCAGATGGCAGAAGATACGCTATCTCACAATCCCGCTTCTGGTTCCTACCTTTTTCGTACTGCTGATTATGAGTATTGGTAACTTTTTAAACTGCGGCATTGATCAGTATCTGGCATTTGGCAATGCGCTTAATAAGGAGACAATCGAGGTACTGGACTTATATGTCTACAATCTCGGTATTGGAAGCGGGCAGATATCCTTTAGTGTTGCAGTCGGAATCATGAAATCCCTGGTAGCGGTCGTACTTTTCTCAGCTGCCAACTATGCGTCTAAAAAAGTTCGCAGCACCAGCATCTTCTAAACGGGAGGAAAATAAAGATGACAGTTACAAAAAGCATTAAGGTTAAAAATAAAAATCATGTCAGAATGGGAAAAAGAGATGTGATATACAACATAGCGGCGATCTGCGTGTTTACCCTGATTGCGTTAATCTGTTTTTACCCGTTTTATTATCTCATGATATGTACCATCAGCAATCAGAAGATGGTGGATTTAAACCAAATTTTGTTCCTTCCTCATGGGATAAACTTTAAGAACTATGTAGAAATTTTTCAGGTACAGAATCTTGCCAACTCTGCTTTTATATCGGTAGCCCGTACGATTTGTACCACGGCCTTAAGCCTGGTCTGTACCTCTTATATGGCGTACTTTTTTACGAAAACCAACATGTGGGGGAGAAAATTCTGGTATCGTTTTACCGTTATTACCATGTATTTTTCTGCAGGCATGATACCGGAATACTTAAACAACCGAATGCTGGGACTTACCAACAGCTTTGGAATCTATGTAATTCCGGCGGCAATTTCCGTTTATAATATGGTTCTGGTAAAAACCAATATTGAGTCTATGAGTCCGGAATTGGAAGAATCTGCATATTTGGACGGTGCAGGTTACCTTACCACATTTTTTAAGATCATACTGCCGCTTCAGACCCCGATTCTGGCCACAGTGTCTTTATTTACTGCGGTGAATCAATGGAATGATTTCTTTACGACTAAACTGTATATCACAAATACGAAGCTTTACACCCTGCAGTATTTATTGTATGAACTGCTTCAGCAGGTAACCGCAGCAGCAGAACAGATTAATAATGCGAATCCCTATGCCAGCATTACGCCTACAGGGATCCGGCTGACTCTGACTGCAATTGTTATAATCCCTATTATATGTGTTTATCCGTTTGTTCAGCGCTTTTATGTCAAGGGCATTATGGTCGGCGCTGTCAAGGGGTAGCGATAAAGATGAAAAAAGAGAGAGAAGGAGAGAAAATCTTATGAAACGAACAACAAAACGCCTTATCAGTACGGCTCTCGCCGGCGTCATGTTACTTACTATGGCTGGCTGCGGAAAAAATGGAGGCACGGATGCTGCCAATACAGAGACCGGAAAGACTGAGACAGCTAAGACAGAAGCTGCTGCAAAAGATAACGGAGGAGAAACCGGTGCTAATAATGGCGCAGTACCCACTATCACATTTTATCCGTCAGCAGCTAACTTATCCAGCGGCCTGGTAGGCGGATTCCGGGGAGATTACTTTGCTTCCCGTGGATTTGCATTGGATGTCTGGGCTTATTCCGATGAAAAGACAAATGCGATTCTTGCCAGCGGTGATCTGCCGGATGTTATGTTTATTCCGGAAAACAGTCTCGACATCATGATCGAATCAGGAATGCTTCTGAATCTGGATGATTATCTGGATGATATGCCGCACCTACAGGCATATGAACCGATGGAGACGGCGCTTAAGTACATCAGGGAGTATAAAAGTGCAGGAACTGGAAGTGTCTATGGCCTGACAACCGATGTTGGCGATAATATGGCCCGCTATAAGTCCATTGATTCAACAGAGCGCAACGCGGTAAAATTGCGTTGGGACGTGTATGAGGAAATCGGAGCCCCTCAGATGAACAGTATGGACGACGTGCTGGATGTGATGGAACAGATGCTTGCAGCAAGGCCGACGGCCGAAGATGGCACTCCATATTATGGTACGGTTTTAAACAATGGTTCTGATTCAAATTATTGGGCCAATATGGTTATGTGGTATCGGATGCAGGGGTATTCCGAGGTACAGCTTCCGTATCTTCTGGAGGCGAACATGGCGGAAGGAACTTACAGCTCGATTTTAAGCAAGGACAGCATGTATTATAAAGGGCTTAAGTGGTACAACGAGGCTTACAGAAGGGGGATTATGGACCCGGAAAGCATTAACAACGATCGGCCAACCCAGAAAATTAAGGTCGACGAAGGGTATGCGATGATACCGAGCGGATATCTGCCAGGTTGGGCGCCTACCTATTACGAGTACTATATACCTGGGACAAAAGTGTACTATAACTATACAGCTACCTATGGGAAGAGCCGGGTTATGATCGGCATTAATGCAAATACCAAGAATCTTGATGCCTGTCTTGCATTTTTAGATATGCTGTGTGATCCGGATGCATTTTTAACCGTCAGTTCAGGACCGGAAGGCGAGTGCTGGGAGGCAGATGAAAATGGAGTTGCCGGCCTTACAGAAGCAGGCCGTGCACATATGGAAAAAGCAAAAATGGGAGACAGCAGTGGTTTTGTACTGTCAAGCGGCGAGAAGATGGAACTCTGGAATACTCCATGGGTAGTTGCAAACGGCGCGATTACCAGCTACAAAGATGCGGATGGGACTCCGTTATGCTGTACAACCACTGGCTGGCCGGAGGTAGATTCTTTCGGAAGCCAGAATGAATCGTTTAAGAGCTGGCAGGAAGTGACTGGCCATGAAAGCTGGAAAGAATGGCTGGAATCTGAACATGCATACTTCAACGATCCGGATATGGAGGACGTAAATAACTTTACGACCAACCCGGATGACATGATGAAACTGACCGTCGATGCGATCAAAGATAAGGTAGTGAATGCAAGCTGGCAGATGGTTTATGCAGAAGATGAAGCATCCTTTGACTCTCTGTGGGATAAGATGGTCTCAGACTGTGAGGGGCTGGGAGCGCAGGAAATTATTGACTGGCGCCTGGGAGATTTAAAGAATGCCTCTGAAATTGTAAAAACATTAAAGTGAAAAATCAGGGTGCTGCATTCGTGCGGCACCCTAATTTTCTCCCTCACTGCATTTGAGTTTCCTGATCACCATTTTAATCGTAATTCCCTTAACTGGATTGTTATAGATAGACAGGCCGTATCCTTCACCGTAGAATAAGCGGAGCCGCTGATGCAGGTTCTTAAGGCCGTAGCTTTCTTTCTCACTGGTAATTGGCTCGTGGAGACTGGCGTTTAACTGTGAGAGCCGGTCGGGAGAGATCCCCAGTCCATTGTCTGTGACTTCAAAAACGATATGCTCCTCATCTTGTATGTAACCACGAAATAATATGGAATTGTCATCTCTTTCCGCATCGTAGCCGTGTGAAAAGTAATTTTCAATCAGGGGCTGAAATACGTTGCGGATAATGCCGTACTGCAGGACTTCCGTGTCGATATCGTAAAGTATTTGAGCACCATCATCAAACCGTGCGCTGAATAAGACGAGATACCGTTTGCTGAAAGCCAGCTCTTCCTGTATGGGAATAAAGGTGCGTGAACCGATGAAGCCCCGGAAGATGGAGGCCGTCTGGGCGATTAATTCGGCAGTTTCCGGATCATCATTCTGGTAACAGCGGGCCCGAAACAGTTCCAGTGAATTGTAGAGGAAATGAGGATTGAACTTTGACTGCAGTTCCTGCAGCTCCGCTTCTTTCTGCTTTAATTCATAAAAATAAGCGCGGTCGATATTCTCTTTTAGGCTCTGTGCCATTTCATTGATTGACTCGGCAATATTGGCAAAGCTATTCTGGAAAAATGGACCGGTGATACGGGAATCAAACTGTTTCTGGCCGATTTTATCGAGCCCGTCCCGGATCATGCCGACTTCATGGGAAATCGTACGGATGAGCAGTACGTATAAAAGAACGGACAAAAGAACCAGTACCAGTATTATTACGAGAACAAAGGGCGTATTCTTGTGGGACAGCTTAAGCAGTTCGCTAAAACGCAGGGAATACGTGATGACAGCTCCATTGGATGGCTGGACATAACTGCTCAAATAATAACGGCGGCCCTCCAGCCTGCGGAGGCCGTTTTGACCAGGCAGGGGGACATCCTGATCGGTTACAGGACGGTCTCCGGAGGAGAAGATACGGTTTCCGTCTACGAGGATATCGAACTGCAGCGTTTCGGCCGGACTGTTATTCTGACAGATTTGGTCCAGTTTTGCCAGGCTGCATCCTATAATGATGGAACCTTTCCCCATACCGGCAGGAAGCCCGCCTGCAATGGCCAGGGTGGACCAGGAGACACCTTGGGAATCATACTGCTGTTCACTGTAGATTTCCATGGCCTTAGACTTCTTCTGCAAATGCTCAAGATAAGGAAAATCATCATCTAACATCTGAAGCGTCCTCTGTTCGGTATCATAGATGTAGTTGACAGAACGTGAGGGAGACCAGGCGGCAACCCACTGTACCCGGTTATCCCGAAGCGCGATCTGGGAAAGAAGACTGGATAAGTTGAATTTATCCAGAGGCGACAGTGTTCCTGTGCTGCCGGAGACAAAATAGCTCTGAAGAACAGGATAATACTGACTGCTGTTCTCGAAGATCGGCATATAATATTCCCAGAACTGGTCTGTTAAATTTTTGTATTCTTCTGCGGCCTGAAGCTGCATCATATCGAGCTCTGTTAAGAGCTCTACTTTAGAGCGCTGATAGGAAAAATAGCAGGCAACGGTGCTGATGACAGTCAGGATAAGTAAGTAGCAGCTGATCAGCAGTATGATTAGATGATTGGATGAAATGATTTTCTTTACCTTCATGACTTCTCCTTTTCACTGTTTCCTTCTATATCCAGCCGATATTTGGCCGGTGACATTCCTTTTGCCTCCCGAAAGCATTTGACGTAATAGCTGGTGGAGGTAAAGCCGATCTTTTCCGCAATGTCCTTAATCTTACGGTTTGGGTTACGCAGTAAGATGACAGATTGGTTGATCCGGCACTGCATGAGGTAATCATTGAAGAAACTGCCTGTTTCCTGCTTAAACAAATGGCCGAGATAAGCTGGATTCATCCCGTTCTTTGCACAGAATTCTTTGACTGATACGCTGTTTCCTTCAATCACACTGTTGTGGATATAGCGCAGGGCAGCCTGTATAATGGGGCTGCGTTTTGCCATGCAGTCCGCAAATATGGCGTAAACATGGTTGAAAAGCTCATTGACCCGGACTAAAAATTTATCTTTCTCCAGATTCTCCGGCAAGTCCCAGTCCTGCTCAAATATCAGCTTTTGTATGTTATCCCGCTCTGGAAATTCCGTTACGAGAATACTGATGCAGGCGTACATAAAAGAGGACAAATTTTGAGAGGGGCTTGATTGATAGAGCTTCAGCGCCAGATGCTTGTATCCGTTTTCGCGGAATTTTTCGTTGGGTTCAAAGAACAGGGTACGGATTTCCTCTGCCAGCAGATCGCTGCCAAGGGCGTGGGAGGTGATATCGCCTGACAGGATGGTCTGGCCTTTGGAAAGGTCGGAACGTTCAAGGATTTCAGTGGCTGTTAAGTAGCTGAGATGGAGAAGGGCTGTTTCTGTGACTGTAGTGCCTACTGCTGCGGCAATATTCTCCTCTGCCTCATTTGCTGCTGCAGTCTCATAAATCCGAGTGGTCAGAGATCCGGTCTCAAAGGATCTTCCGCCGAGAATCAGAATAAAGCGGCCTTTTTCATCCCAGAAATGCCAGACTTCAAAGTCAGAACTCAAAGCTTCGATGAGAGCTGAGCGAAACAGTGAGATTGAAGCGCGTCTTGTTTTTACAATGCATATAACACAGTATTGCGGCAGATATAAGTTGATCCCCAGGACGGCAGCGCGCTCACCCAGCTCTTCCGAGGTTATGGAACCGTTAATCCAACGCCTTAAGATATTTTCTGATAACAGTCCAGAGGTATTCTGGTGACGGTGGTAGAGATTGTTCAGAGCGTTGGAGACGGTTTGCTCGATCTCATTCTTGGCAACCGGTTTAAGCAAATAGTTCTCCACTCCTAAGTAGATGGCTTGTCTGGCGTAGTCAAATTCTCCGTATGCGGTCAGAAGGATGCAGTGGGTATCAGGATAAAGCCGGCGTACGCTTCGGATCAGTTCCAATCCATCCAGCCGGGGCATGCGGATATCTGTGATCAGCAGGTCAATCTGCTGCTGCTCGAATATATCCAGCGCAGCAAGGCCGTCATTTGCGGTTAATAAGGTCTCGATTCCAAGTCCCTGCCAGTCGATACTGGTACGCAGGACGTTCAGTACGCTTTCTTCGTCATCTACTAACAATACATGATACATGCAAATTTCCCCCCCCGTGATATCTTCTTATTTATAATACTAATTTAATTGGTATTATTTTTCAAGTCAAGAGTTGCAGGTCGTAAAACTGTAAATTATGATAGAAACAGAAATTTTTTATATATACACAGTTGGAACAGAACGTTACAATAATAAAAATGGGAGCGATTCGACGCGGATCGCTACACAAAACGGAAAGTGAGTAGTTCGTATGGCAACGTATACATTAAAAGAGTGGAAAAATGGCTGTTTTACCCTGGCAGATCAGAGCGTGAGACCGGTGATCTGGACAGACAGGGGTGAGGATGCCGGTGTTCTTCGGGCGACAGAAGATTTGATTGCAGATATTGAAGCTGTCACCGGTATTGTCCCGGTCAAGGGACAGAGTGCGGATGAGGCTGCCGTCATAATCGGAACTATAGGCAGGTGCGAAAAGGTTGATGAAATGATCCGCACAGGAGTACTGGACGTCTCTGGAATAGCTGGGAGGTGGGAGTGCTTTCAGATACAGGTAGTGGAAGAAAAGCTTCTGATCGTCGGCTCAGATAGAAGAGGAACCATATTCGGAATCTATGATCTGTGTGAAAAGATGGGGATATCCCCGTGGAAATGGTGGGCAGATGTAAAAGCGGAACGCATGGAAGGCGTTTATATTGATCCGAAAAAGACGTACATATCAAAGGAACCCTCTGTGAAATACCGCGGTATTTTTATCAACGATGAATATGCGTTTGATAACTGGGCCATGGGCCAGGGCGACAAAGATTTTGTGAAAACGTATGAACATATCTTTGAACTTTTGCTTCGCCTAAAGGCCAATACCTTATGGCCCGCCATGCATGGCGGTTCTCCGTATTTTCATAAAAATCCGGCCAATGCAGAGAATGCCGGACGGTATGGAATTGTAATAGGAACTTCCCACTGCGAAATGCTGCTGCGCAACAATGTCAGTGAATATTTCGAGTTTGAGAAGCGTTGGGAGGAAGAAAATTCCGGAAAAACACTATATAAAACGAAGCTGACCGATTCTCCCACGCCTTGCGGTTACGTCTATGTAAGTAAAAATCCCGACACGGGGGAAGTCGTGTATAATAAAGAGTTTTTACAGGATTACTGGAAGGAAAGCGTGGAGCGGTATGGGAGGCATGAATGTATCTTTACCATGGGAATGCGCGGACTCCATGACGCAACCTGGCAGCCTGTAAGTGCAGAGACAATGGAAGAAAAAAGGGGGCTTCTGGAAGAAATTATAGATGCGCAGAGGAAGCTTCTGGAGGAAGCTCTTGGTAACCGGGCGGAGGAGATTCCCCAGCTTTTTATACCTTATAAGGAGATGCAGGAGATATACGACTCCGGTATGAGGGTGCAGGAGGATATTACGCTGATGTGGACCGATGACAATTACGGATATTTACGCCGTTTGCCTGAGGAGAACGAACGCGGAAGAAAGGGAGGTGCAGGCGTTTATTATCATGTGGGATATCATGGAAGCCCCAACAGTTATATCTGGTTAAGCACCACTCCCTATGCATTGATCCGCGAAGAAATGGCAAAGGCTTACGATTATCTGGCCCGGAATATTTGGATTGTAAATGTGGGGGATTTGAAACCGGCGGAAGGCAGGATTGAATATTTCCTGAATCTGGCTTATGATGTGGATCAGATGAGAGAAAAGGACTTGAGGGAATATTTAAGGGAAAAAGCTGTGCGGGATTTCGGGCTTTCTGAAGAGCAGGCAGAAGAATATGCGGATATTGAACTGATATTCCAACAGCTGGCGTATGCGAGAAAGCCGGAGCATTTTGGCAGCGGACTCTTTCAGATGGAAGCGTATGGCGATGAGGGACTTAAATATATGGAAGCGTATGAGAAACTGGTGAAACGTTCTGAAAACCTGTGTGATGCGTTAGCTGAAGAGAAGCGGCCCTCCTTTTATGAACTTCAGCTCTACCCACTGCGCTCCTGTTCCAATACAGCGAAGAAATATATTTCTGCGGATAAGGCAGTGCTTTATTACGGGCAGGACAGAGGCGGCTGCGTTGGAAAATACAGCGGTCTTTCGGAAGCTGCTTATTACGGAATTGTGAAGGACACGAAAGCGTACCATACACTCTTAGACGGACGCTGGAATCTCATCATGGACCCGTACCAGCCCTATTTTCGGTCGAGAAGGGCGGTCCTCTCCAATCTGCTGTACCGTCCGTCCGCAGCGGATCTTGGTTATGCAAGGTTGGGAGTCCGAATGGAAATACCGCATCATTTTTCTTTTTATGGTGAGAACAGCCGCTTTATCGATATTTACAATGAGGGAAGCGGGTATATAGACTGGAGTATTGCATCGGATTCGGACTTTTTGGCCTTCAGCAAAGAAAAAGGCTGTGTGTGGCAGGATGAGAGAGTTACTGTCTCTGTCATCTGGGAGAAGGTACCGAACGGTATAGCAGAGGCCGAAATCACGGTTTCCGGCATGGAGAGTGATAAACAGATTCACAGCCGGACCGTATCTGTTGTTGTGGATAACCGAAGAGCCGGACTGCTTCCGGATAAGACTTTTATCGAGGCAGACGGATACATATCTATGGAAGCAGAACATTATAGTATCAGACAGTCGAATGGAACCAGTAATTGGCAGACTGAGCCGTATTTGAGCAGAAATGGAGATTCCATAAAGCTCTATCCCAACCTCCTTGAGCCTGTGGAGTGTCCGGATCAAAGGCATTGCGCGTTTGTGGAATACCGGATTTATGTTTGGTCAGCGGGAACCTTTGAGATGGATCTATACCGTATTCCCACGCTGAATGAAAGCGGAAGCATGAGAGTTGCGGCAAGTATTGATGAGGAAGCGCCTGTTGTATTTACAGGAACCCAGGCTTATGTTAATGATTCCGACGGTACGGACAGTTGGGGACGCGGCGTCTATGAAAATACGGAGATTCTTACAGGGAAGATTGCAGTGCAAGAGGCCGGGATTCATGTTCTGCGAGTCTATCAGATGGATCCGGGGTTCGTATTAGACAAAATTGTGATATATACTGGAGAAAGAGTCTATTCCTATTTTGGACCGCCTGAGAGCCGGATTGTGTAAGGGTGCCCCATAGAAGGAAGAGAAAGGAAAGCAGTTATGGGAGATGTCAAACAGTTGTGGAAAGAAATTATGGAACCATCTGAAGAGTTTACACCCGTTCCGTTCTGGTTTTTTAATGATGAGCCGGATGAAACGAAAATCAGACTGCAATTGGAGGATTTTGTGGAGAAAGGCGTTAATGCGTTTGTACTGCATCCGAGAATTGGGATTCCGGAGACGATTCCCTACCTGTCCCCGGCCTATTTTGAAACGGTCCGGTTTATTGTAAAAACAGCTTCTGAGATTGGAATGAAGGTCGTACTCTATGATGAAGGGATGTACCCTTCCGGATCCGCTCACGGAATGGTGGCAGAGGAAAATCCGGAATATGCTTCAAAAGGAATTACCCTGGCGGAAGAGCCGGGGGATCAGGAGATACTGGCCCGGATGCCAGATGGAAAGTATCTCATATATGGCTTTACGGGAGGTACCATACGGGGAATTCATTTTGGAGAGGACGATGGGGAGAATGGCGCGCCTAAGTCGGCGGATATTCTGAATCCGGAGGCAGTGCAGACTTTTATTCGACTGACCCATGAACGATATTACAGGGAATTAAAGGAGTACTTCGGGACCACGATAATTGGTTTTTTTACCGACGAGCCGTGTGCGTTGGGAAGAAATGCGTCCGCCTATCGGGAATGGGCAAAGGGCATGGAGAAAGAGATTGTACTGGAAGGGGGGAAACTGATTGAACTGGAGGTGCTGTTTGAAGGCCTTGAAAATAAAACCACCCGTATTTACCGAAAACTGGTTAAGCTTCATCTGCGAGAGACGTTCTATAAACCGTTGTCAGACTGGTGCCAAGACCATGGGATTGCATTTATGGGTCATCCGGCGGAAAGCGATGACATCGAGGAGGAATTGTATTTTCACGTGCCAGGGCAGGACTTAATTCTTCGCAGAGTCGTACCCATGACAGGAGGCTTGAGCGGAAAAGACTCGGTTCAGGCGAAGCTGGCCGCGGATATTGCCAGGCTGCTTGGCTGCCGGCGTAATATGAACGAGTGCTTTGGCGTATGCGGCAGAGGGCAAATCCCCTGGCATTTTACAGGCGAAGATATGAAATGGTATATTGACTGGCTTGGTATCCGTGGAGTCAATCTGTTTGTTCCTCATGCATTTTACTACAGTGTGATGGGAAAACGAAAGGAGGAGCGGCCGCCGGATGTAGGCCCCAATAATATCTGGTGGCCACACTACCGTCATTTTTCGGATTATATAAAACGGATTTCCTGGTTAATGACGGACGGGGAAGACTGTGCCTCGGTGGCGGTTCTCTGCGATAACAATCTTGTTCCGGCGGAGGAAGTGGCAGTATTGTATGAAAATCAGATCGGATTCCACTATCTACCGGTTTCTATGGTAAAGGGTGGAAGAGAGGAAGATGGAACCTTCCGGATCGGGGACTGCCGTTATGAAATCATACTGAATGTATTGGGAAAATCGTATGAATCTCAGCAGGAGCTTCGAAACATCCGGATGGTGTACTCAGCAGCGGAGATTCTAAAACTGGTGAAACTGGAGGAATATAAAACCTTTAGAACGGTCACACTCTCGTCTGACGCCCGGAGCCTGCGGGCAGTGAGGCGGATGAAAGGGGATCAGGAATTGATTTTTCTTTCAAACGAAGGGAAAAACCTGGTACAGACGCGGCTTTTGGCGGTGAACATGGAAAATCCCGTTTGGATTGATCTGTGGGAAGGAAAGGTTTACGGCTGTAGCTATACTCTGGATTCAGAAAACAAAAAATGGATTGATGTAACGATAAATCCTTGTGAAACAGCCTTGATCCTGTCAGACTCAGAAGGAGTATTGACGGACGTGATGAGCCGGCGAACAAAAATAGAAGATTGGACGGAACGATTTGAACTGCGGACACAGGAAGGGAACAGGCGTATTTACGGCTGTACCGTGGAGCGGGATGAATCTTTGGCTGTGCCGGATAGCTTTCGTGTGTCAGGGGAAGAAATGGCCGAATGCTGGTGTAATGGGGAACTGACAGGAGTCAGCTTCTGGAATCCCCATACGTTTCATATAGGTACAAAGCTAAAAGAAGGAAGAAATGATATCGAAGTGATTATGACGGGAAATGCCTCTAACATTTATACAGACCATAATGTGTTTTTTGGATTGTCTGTTGAGTGAAGGTAAAAGACATTTAACTTGAGAGGAGAGAATAGCGTGATGATATGTAAGTCCCCTTTGGATTATGCAAAGGCTTCCTGTGAGACAATGATGAGGAAGTATAAGGCAGAAGAACTGCCTCCGGCCGGCCATTTCCATTACCACCAGGGAGTGTTTTTGTCCGGTGTTTATCAGACCTACTTAGAATGCGGTGATGAGAGGTATTTCGATTATATGAAAAGATGGGTTGATTCCTGTCTGAATGATAAGGGCGAGATCCTTGTGTTTGATGAAGGGCAGTTGGATGATATACAGCCGGGGATTCTTTTATTTCCATTGTTAGAGCGGACCGGAGAGGTACGATATCGAAATGCCTTAGATACGTTAGCCTCAATCATAAAGCGGTTTCCGAGAAATGAAGAAGGCGGTTTCTGGCATAAAAGATGGTTTCCCGAGCAGATGTGGTTGGATGGCCTCTATATGGCTGGGCCAATAAGCGCTGAGTATGGAAGTAAATTCGGACATCCGGAGTTTTTAGACCTGGCGGCGGAGCAGGCTCTTCTTATGGAGACGAAGACGAGGGACAACAGGACGGGACTCTGGCATCATGCCTGGGATTGTTCCCAAAAGGAATCCTGGGCGGATCCGCAGACTGGATTGTCTCCGGAATTCTGGGGAAGAAGTATCGGCTGGGTTCCTGTTGCAGTTCTCGATGAACTGGATTTTCTGCCGGATGGACATCCAGACCGCAAAAGGCTAATTGAATTGGTGAGAAATCTGCTGCATGCTGTCTGCCATTACCAGTCTGAAGACGGTTATTGGTATCAGGTCGTGGATAAAGCCGGACAGCCGGGAAACTGGCCGGAAATATCGTGTACCTGCCTCTTTACGGCAGCCATCTGCAAGGCAGTACGAAAAAAGATATTGTCACGAGATTACCTGGAATTTGCGGAAAAAGGATATCACGCGGTGATTCGGTCTCTGGAGTGGGAGGGGGATAATCTTTTTGTGAATGGAGTCTGTATTGGTACTGGAGTGGGGGATTACGCTTACTACTGCAGCCGTCCTGTCTCCTCCAATGATCTGCACGGTGTGGGAGCATTTCTGCTGATGTGTGCTCAGATGGGAAGGGAGTGATCGTCAATGATTTATTCTCTAAACGGAATTTGGCAGGCTAAGCTGAATGACGGTACGGTTCATTCCATGTCATTGCCCGGAACCCTGGATGAAAACAAGATCGGATACCCGGATAGGGGAGATAGGCAGTGGCATCCGGATGCCGGACTTGGCAATGCGGAAGCTGCTTTTGATCCACAGGCGCAGATTAGAACGAGATTTACAAGAAAATACACCTATGAAGGGGCAGTCAGTATCAGCAAAAGAATGACGTATCAGCCGCCGAAAGGAGCCCGCGTCTTTTTAGAAGCGGAGCGTGCGAGATGGTTGACGCTTTTGATTGATGGAGTGAAAATTCCGCATTTTACTATGCCTTCCCTCAGTACACCCCATGTTTTTGAGATTACCGGCCGTCTGAATGGCGATAATGAAGTGACCCTGATTTCTGACAACAGTTATCCGGATATGCCGCATGACTCAATCGTATATTCATCTGCTGCGACCGATGAAACTCAGACAAACTGGAACGGTATTCTGGGATATTTTCGCCTTTGCGTGAAGGAACAGGTTTTCTGCTCCTCTGTCAGGATTTATCCGAAAGGCAGGACGGTTACAGTTATTGTGGAGATTTGCGCGGGTGTGCCTTATGATGGAGAGGTTACCCTGGAATCGGCTGCACTTAAGAAGCCGGCTTCTAAGGCAGTATCTCTTACGGAAGGTATATCTGTAGTGGTTTTCGACGAGCTGCCTGTCGCAGAGGAGGTGCAGTTGTGGGATGAGTACGAAGGAAATTTATACCAGATGACTGCAAAACTTACTGGGCTGGAAGCGAAGACAGTGACATTTGGCGTACGTGATTTTGGCAGTGATGGGGGAGGAAGACTTGCAGTCAATGGACGCACTATTTTTTTAAGGAGTGAGGCAAACTGCGCCGTATTTCCGGAGACCGGTTATCCCCCGATGTCGGAGGCAGAATGGCTCGATATTTTGAAACAGTATCAGTCTTATGGCGTAAACTGTGTACGTTTCCACTCTTATTGTCCGCCGGAGGCCGCCTTTGCTGCTGCTGACCGCCTGGGGATGATGATGCAGCCGGAACTGTCCCACTGGAATCCGGAGACTGCGTTTGAGTCAGAGGAAAGCTTCTATTATTACAGACAGGAGATGAGGCAGATTCTTCTCAATATGGCAAACCATCCGTCCTTCGTGATGATGACATTTGGAAATGAGTTGCAGGCCGGGGATTTGGGCCATACAAGAATGCGAAAACTTCTGGCAGAGGCGCATGAACTGGATGCCACCCGCCTATACGCAGAAGGATCAAATGTTCACTATGGCAGGCATGAGATGGAGCTGGACAGCGATTTCTATACGTCGCAGAGGTATTCTAGCGATGTGCTGCGGGGGACGTATGCAGGTCAGGACAAAGAAAATCCCAGACTGGGTGGATATGTGAACAACCGGTATCCAGATGCCAGGATGAATTATAACGCTGCCATGGAGTGCATCAGAAGTGTGTATGACAGGCCAGTATTCAGCTTCGAGGTCGGCCAGTTTGAGGTCTTGCCTGATTTTGACGAACTGAAGGATTTTAAAGGGATTACGGACCCAGTCAATTTGCGGATTGTACAGGAATCGGTGGAGAAGCTGGGGCTGACCGGTGAATGGAAGCGGTATGTAGAAGCCTCGGGAGAGCTGGCGCGTATTGGATACCGGGAAGAGATCGAGGCGGCGATGCGTACGGAGAAGCTGTCTGGAATTTCACTGCTGGGATTACAGGATTTCCCGGGTCAGGGGACCGCCCTGGTGGGAATGATGAACTCTCATTTAAGGCCCAAAGCATTTCCCTTTGCTGCTCCAAAGGCGTTTAAATCTTTCTTTTGCGATCAGCTGCCTTTGGTATTGCTGCCAAAGTATACGTATGAGGCAGGAGAGCAGTTGGTTGCTGATGTTATGGTGGCAAATTACGGAAAACGGGATATTACGGGACCTGTAATATACGAACTGAAGGGAACGGGAGTATCGTTAGGAGGTACACTGCCAGGACGAATCTGCCCCGTGGGCAGACTCACCAAGGCGGGTACACTGGAAATTTCGACGGATACCATTGATTTTGCTGTACGGCTGGACCTGATTGTGCGGATTGGAGATATCTCTAATACATACCGGGTCTGGGTCTACCCGCCTTCCATGCCAGTCTGCCCGCCTGGTATATACGAAACAAGAGTGTTTGACCAGAAGACAGAAGCGGTTTTGAAAAAAGGCGGAAAGGTGTATTTGGCTCCGCCATCATCTAAGGAGAATTTGCCATTTTCCATTCAGGCGCAGTTTACCACGGATTTTTGGTCGGTGGGAACATTTTCTGTTCAAGAGGGCGGGATGGGACAGTTGATTGATGCAGACCATCCGTTATTTGCAAATTTTCCAACGGAAACTCATACCAACTGGCAGTGGTGGCCAATGGCCTCCCAAAGAGCCATTATTTTTAAAGAGCCTGTAAAAGCAATGATAACGGAGATGGACAGCTATGCTTATATGAGACCTATGGCTCAACTGCTGGAGTGCCGCTGCGGTAATGGTTCGCTGATCCTGTCCTCTATGGGGTTACAGGATTTACAGCAGTATCCGGAAGCACGGGCCCTTCTGGGTGCCATCTACCAATATATGGATTCCGAGCTATTTAAGCCGGAACAGGAGCTTGAGGCGGCAATGATAAGAGAACTGGTGAGGTAGATAAGGAGAGATTATGTATCATTTGAACTTAAGAGATGCCGGAAAACGCAGTATATACCCTTTGGGGGATCAATTTGCCGGCATATCGCCTGCGGGGGATACCATTGATTTTACAAATTACTATTTAAGAAAAAATGGTACCCCTTTGTTTGCTGTTAGCGGCGAATTTCATTTTTCCCGATGTGAGGAGATATACTGGAAGGACGAACTTGAAAAATTGAAGATGTGCGGAATTAATATAGTATCAACGTATATCTTTTGGAATCACCATGAGGAGAGGGAGGGGGAGTTTTGCTTTGCGGGGAGAAGAAATCTAAGGAAATTCGTACAGCTCTGTGAGGAAAAAGGACTTTCTGTTATTATCCGAATCGGTCCTTTTAATCATGGCGAGGCGCGCAACGGAGGACTGCCGGACTGGCTGTATGGGAAACCATTTGAGGTACGCCAAATCAACGAGGGCTTCCTCCGGTGTACAAGACGATTCTATCAGGAGATATCAAAACAGCTTACGGGCCTTTTCTATAAAGACGGAGGGCCTGTGATCGGGGCCCAGATTGATAATGAATACCAGCATTCAGCCGCACCCTGGGAGATGACAACAGGGGCGACTGATGAATGGATGGCATCAGGCTGTGACGGAGAGGCATATATGTACCGGCTGCGGGATATGGCGAAAGAGGTAGGAATTGAAGTTCCGTTTTACACGTGTACTGCCTGGGGAGGTGCGGTAACGCCAGAAGAGATGATGCCGCTATGGGGCGGTTATTCCTACCGTCCGTGGATCTTTCACTCTTATAAAGGAGAGCATCCGGCTACTGATGAGTATATCTACTCAGACTTTCATAATAATGAAGTGAGTGAAAGCAGAGAGTTTAAACCCCGTTATCTTCCGGAGGACAGACCTTATGCCTGCTGTGAGATGGGCGGTGGAATGCTCTGTACATACAATTACCGGTTTCAGTTTGCATATAAGAGTGTGGATGCCATGGCCAATATTAAAATCGCCTCTGGCTGTAATTTCCTGGGATACTATGTTTTTAAAGGCGGTACGAATCCGAAAGGTACTGCGCCGGAGTTCTTAAATGAGGGACAGGCACCGAAACTTTCTTATGATTATCAGGCGGCAGTAGGGGAATTTGGACAGTTGAGAGAATCTTATAAAAGACTGAAAGCACTGCACGGCTTTACAAAAGAATTTGCCGAAGAGCTGTGTGATACCGTTACGTATCTCCCGGAGGGAGCAGAGGCAATCAGCCCTCTTGATCTCGATACGCTTCGTTATGCGGCCAGAATGAAAGATGGCAGAGGATTCTTGTTTATCAACAATTTTCAGGATCATGCCGTTACCAGGCCCAAAAAGGATGAGTATATCGCCTTGCACCTGGCAGGCGAGACGATAGAGTTCGGGCCTGTATCGCTGGCGCCTGATGAAAATTGTATTTTGCCGTTTAACATGAATTTAAATGGAATTCTGCTGAAATATGCGCTTGCACAGCCGGCTGCCAGATGGGCGGAAGAGGGAATAGTTCGATATCTCTTCCTGCAGCCGGAGGGAATGGAAGAAAAATTTGTATTTGAGAGCGGTACCGTGATGGAAGAAGAAACTCATTTATATGGCAGAAGATACACTGTTTCGCGGGAAGATAAGAAATGTATCATATATACGATTCCACGAAATATCATGAATGACCTCTATCAACTGGATATCAATGGACGCAGTGCATTCGTCATTACCAATGCCGCGGTTCTTTGTGACAGGGATGGAATACGCATAGAAACCAGTCAGAATCACACTTTGATTTCCGCATACCCGCCCGATTTGTTTAAGGAAAGTGCGCAGGTAATGCAGCAAAAAACGAGCGATGAATTGTGGGGGATTTATGAACTCTCTGCCCCAAAAAAGGAACTCTCACCGTCTGTGGAGCAGACAGGTCCAACGAGATATGTGGTTCATATGCCAGCGGATTTGATGTCTGGTTTAAAGGAGGCTGTCATGGAGATCGAGTATGAGGGTGATATTGGACAGGCGTTTATCGATGGCGATATGATCCATGATAATTTTTGCAATGGAGCGCCATGGGAGATTGGCCTTAAAACGTATGCGGACCGTCTTAAAGACCAGCCGCTTACCATATATATTACGCCGTTGAAAAAGGGCGCGAAGGTGAATGCAGAGTCGGCCATGGCAGGACGAACTGAGGTTGTGGAAGAAGAGATTGGCATTCTGAACCGTGTGAATCTAAAACCGGTGTATGAGGTAAAACTTACCTATAAGCAGGAGGAGAAAAATGGCTTTCGCAGAGTTTAAATTTCGTTCAAAGGAACTGTGCAGATACGTTCCGTTCAATATGATACTACCGAACGATACGAATCCCGAAGTAAGGGAAGGAAACCACCATTACGACAGGGAGCCGGAGACGCTGGTGCTGCTTGGGGGATACGGGAATTCTGAAATATCCTGGATTTATGGCACTCATATCATGGATCTGGCAGCAAAGTACAATTTGGCAGTTATTCTTCCAGCAGGTGAGAATAGTTTTTATTTGGACGGCACGGGAAAAGGAAATACCTACTGTAGATACGTAGGTATGGAATTGGTTTCCTATGTTCAAAGAATGTTGAACCTGCCAGCAGGGAAAGAACATACATTTATCGGCGGCGTCTCTATGGGCGGCTTCGGAGCAATTCATACTGGATTCGCATATCCGGATACGTTTGGGAAGATAGTGGGGTTTTCTTCCGCGTTGATCATACACGATATATCCCAAAAAAGGGAAGGATTTGAGGATGGCTTAGGTGATTACGGATATTACCGCCAGATCTTTGGAGATTTGGATTTGCTGGAGGAAAGTTCTCAAAATCCGGAAATTCAGATTAAAAGTCTGAAAGATAAGGGGACTGAACTGCCTGAAATCTATCTGACATGCGGTGTCGGCGATCCTTTCCTGGAGCATAACAGAGCATTTTATGAGTTTTTGAAGCGAGAGGAGATCAATGCAATCTATCAGGAGAGAGAGGGAAATCACGACTGGTATTTCTGGGACAGTTGTTTGGAAGACTCAATTTTATGGCTTCTGAAAGGAGAAATATAATATGGAACGGATCGGGACTATTCATACACTTGTTACAGCAGATTCGATTACTCTGTACTGGGATAAGAAAATTTCAGAGAGTGTAAAATATGAAATTCATTTAAATGAAAAATATTATGGAAGCACAGTAAAAACACATTATGAACTGGGAGAATTGGAAGCTGAAACGGATTATAGAATCCGTATTGTTAAGAAAGACGGAGATGGTCGGGAAGCAGCCAGGGAGGAATTGAGCATAAGTACAGGAAAGAGAAAGATTCTTCGTGACATCACATCTGCACCGTATTACGCCTCTGGTGATGGAAAGACGATGAATACCAGAGCTATACAGCAGGCGATTGATGACTGTCAGGCGGATGAGGCGGTTTACATACCGGAGGGAATCTTCTTGACAGGCGCATTGCGGCTTCACAGCGATATGGAATTATATCTGGAAGAAGGTGGAATTCTTCAGGGGACAGATGTGGTGGAAGATTATCTTCCACGTATTCCCAGTCGTTTTGAGGGAATTGAGACTGAGTGCTACAGCAGCCTCTTGAATTTGGGACATTTAAATCATGACGGAGATTTTAACTGCAGTCATGTGGTGATTCGTGGAAAAGGTATGATTGCAAGTGGAGGAAGAAGCCTTGCAGAGAAGGTGATTGAATCGGAGCGTGAACGGCTGAAGGATTATCTGGATTCTCTGGGAGAGCAGATCGGGGAATGCGAAAAACCGGAGACGATCCCTGGCAGGGTTCGTCCCAGACTCATTAATATCAGTAATTGTCAGGATATTGTTTTATCAGGAGTTACATTTAAAAATGGGGCTAGCTGGAATGTGCACATGATTTACTCTGACAGAATCGTGACAAACGGCTGTAAATTTTACTCGGAAAAAATTTGGAATGGTGACGGCTGGGATCCGGATTCTTCCAGCAACTGCACAATATTTAACTGCACTTTTTATACTGGTGATGATTCGATCGCCATTAAGTCAGGAAAAAATCCGGAAGGGAATCTAATTGGCAGGCCAAGCAGACATATTCGGATTTTTGACTGTGTAAGCGCCTTCGGTCACGGCATTACCATTGGCAGTGAGATGTCCGGAGGAATTGAAGATGTGATGATCTGGGACTGTGATATGAGCCAGTCTTACTTTGGTATAGAGATTAAAGGCACGAAAAAGCGGGGCGGTTACGTCCGTGACGTGATGGTGCGGGACTGCACCGCGGCAAGAATATTGTTTCATTCCGTTGGCTATAACGATGACGGGATTGCAGCATCCCAGCCTCCGGTCTTTGAAAACTGCAGTTTTGATCATGTTGAAGTTTTGGGAGAATATCTGGATGATAAGAGAGTGTGGAGACCATGTGAAGCTCTGGAACTATGTGGTTTCGATGAGCCTGGACATGAACTGAAAAATATTGTATTCTCAAATCTACGGTTGGGAAAGCCCGGGCAGAAGAAAAAACAAACGCTGTCTCTGGAATTATGTGAGAATATAACCTTTTGTAGCTTGAGTAATGCAAAATAAATACCTTGGAATCCCGGTTAATATGATGATTTCCCAAATGTGTCTGTGATACAGTTAGTTTCTTCAGCAGCAAAGAATCTAGAATGGGAAATATATGATTTAATTATTTGGGATATTTGTTTTTTAAAGATTGAAATTAGAATTCTGTTTAGTGCGATCAAGAGTTTATGTAAAATACCCTTTATAGCAATTACATCAGAATATTGTGTGGAAAAAAGATTAAATCTAATGGAGTCTCTGAATGTATTCTATACCCTTTTGACAGGGGGAATTTAGAGTTAGGGCGGAAGCTGTTATGCAGAGGAGTCAAATAAAGAGTAGTGAAAATACAAATACCATATTTTTATATGAGCTTATCATAGATTCATATAAAAGAATTATTGAAGTAGAAAATACCAATATAAAACTGACCAAGACTGAATTTAATATTCTATATTTGCTGGCCGAAAACCCAGGGATTGTATTTACAAAGGATCAATTATATTCGCTTGTTAGGAAGGATCAGTATATCGGGGGTGGAACCATGATAATACATAGTAGGAAAAGATGTAATGTACGATAACTATAGTAGAGAATGATACTGTATATAGTATGAAAGGTTTGACATAACCTATATATTGTGATAGTGTATAAATAATAGTGATTTTATATGTTTCCAAAACATATCAAAGTTTTGTCCCGGTAAGAACCGGGAGCATGATGATTGAGGCAGTTGCCTGTTGCGAAAGCCGGACCAGGAATGGTTCGTTTAGAAAGACCCCAAAAGACGAGTAGATTATCTTTTTGGGTCTTTTTTTGTGCTTTAAGAAGAATGAAAGGAGAGAAAGAGATGGTTGGTACACAGATTTTATGGAAAAATGCAGATCTATTGAGTATTGACGAATTGATTGAGTTAGCCGGATACGGTCTGGAATGGGTCATTGAAGATGGCCATGTCACAGCTGCAGTGTTGCTGGAAGAAGCCAGCTAGAAAGGAGAAGGAATGAATTATCAGGATGATTTTTCGATTAATTTCACAAAGGAGGACCAGCTGCATGGGTTCCTGGAGGAACTGGAGGAACGCGCTGGCTGGGACGTCAGGCCCAGCAGCTCCATACGTTTATTGCCCGCAGAAGAAAATGAGGCTTTGTGTCAGAGGATTACAGAAGAACTGGAGGAAAAGGGGATTATTCCGGATACCTGCCGGAATACAGGACTTTTGCTCAAGATGGGAAGGTCCGTCTATCCGCTGGGAAGATCCAGCCTGGCTACCTTAAAGAGCAGGGCAAGGGTGAATGGAAATGCACTGTCAGATTTGGAGAAGCCGAAGCTTGCCAGGATATTAAATGACTGCCTGAAGGTCACGAGAGGCGATGCCCTTATCCGGATTCAGGAAGGCAAAGTGAGGGCTGTCCACGGCGGGGATGAGAGCGACTATTGTATCCTGCCGATGACCGAGATTTTTGGCACTGCGTCGTCCTATATCAACGGGAAATATGATGAGGCAACGTTTAAGGCGGGATATTACGACCACACCATGACCACAGCCACCTGGGAGATTGAGGATGACGAACTGGTATCTTCTTACCGGAAAGCGTTAAGAAATTACCGGGAGGATTTAAACGACCAGCTATCAGCCGCGGTTAGAATTTCAACATCAGACGTGGGAGCCAGTGGTGCGAATATCTATTATTCTCTGCTGATTGGCGAAGATAAGCGGCCGCTGGTGCTTGGAAAGGCATTGAAGCTGGCGCATGAAAAGAAGGCGTCCATGGCAGAATTTGATGCTAATATGTCCATGGCTTTTGCCAGGTATGAGGAAGCGCTTGCCGGGGTTGAACGGTTATTCCATATTTACTTAAATCACCCGGTCAATGTGATTTCCGGGCTGATGGAGCGGGTAAAGATAGGAAAAAAAATGATTGCGGAAACTGTGGAGCAGTTTAAAGCTACCTATATGGGCGGAGCCTGCAGTGGTTATGATGTGTACTGCGCTATTTGCACCAGTATCTTTTTGTCGGAGGTGAATGGTGTGCAGGGAAAACCTCTGGCAGATTTGGAAGAGGCTGTTTCCAGGTGTTTGACACTGCGGTGGAGCGATTACGATATTCCGGGAGATTTAAAATAGGAACCGGCGAGGAGGTGAAAATACTTGCTGAATTTAAACTATGAACCAGAAGTTTTCGTGGAAGACATCACAAAAATTTCAGAGGAACAATGGCTGGAGTACCGCAGGTGCGGGATCGGGGGCAGCGATGTAGCCAGTATTTACCGGGTTTCGCCGTGGAAGACAGCCAATGAACTGTATCATGAGAAGCTGGGATATCAGCCGGTTGTGGAGGAAGAACGCAACTGGGTCAGCCTGGAAATCGGACATCGGCTGGAGGAACTGGTGGTTCAGATTTTTATGAAGAAAACTGGGCTGAAACCGTATGCGGTAAGAAAAATGTTTCGCCATCCGCTGTATCCGTTTATGATAAGCAATGTGGATTTTTTTGTGGAGAAGGATGGGAAGATATGGATTGTAGAATGCAAAACGAGTGCGAGACGTTCTTTAGTGAAAAGCTAAAGCGTTTCATTAATAATTAATGAAATAGAACTAATATTCCGAAGGGTAGAATGACAGAGTAACGCCTTGAAATGCCCTCACTACAACCTGCGAATGGCAACTGGATAGGCAATTTGAAAGTTGTTATGGAGCTCGCCAAAGTCGGCTGAGAGATACCGTAAGTTTTGCAGAATAACTATCTGCCAACTCGAAAGCTGTCCAGAGGTGGATGGTGTATCCTATAGGCCGGGTGTCGCATTAACATGGTGAGAATGTGTTATAAACACCGACGAACTTTTGAGAGTACGAGTCTAAATGCATAATGTATAGAAATGTACATACCATCAATGATGGGGTATATGTGGTTGAGTAAGACTTTGTTTTATGAAAGACCATATGTTGTTATAGGCAACAGGGCTGAATAAGCTATATACAGGCTCAGAGAAAGCACCTAAATTAATGCAATGATAGGAATATTGGAACGTCAGAAGCCTCAAATGTGGAGATGATTGCACATCTATGAAACAGTATAGACGAAAATCCATATGGATAAATAAGCTATTTAATTGAGGTGATAGCGGTGGCATAGTACCGAGGAAACAGTGATAATAAGCTGTGGAGGAAGGGCCACTAGCCAATTCTATATAATTATACTAGAATTAATAGACGTAGCTTCGGGTAGGACAAAGAAAATTATCCTTTGAAAAGAAAGGGGTGATGCCTATGTCGATTTCCGAAAAGTCCAAAGTTAACAAAAAGCTTAGATATGCAGAATATTACGATATGCAAGAAATAATGGACAAGCTGTATTCTGATAGTCAACAGGGAAAAAAATTCACCAACCTAATGTCATTAATTCTGACTAGAGAAAATATCCTGTTAGCATATCGAAATATTAAAAAGAACGCTGGTAGCCACACAATAGGTACTGACGGTAAAACAATTAAAGATATTGAAAACCGAGAACCAGACTGGCTGGTAGAAAAAGTTAGGAATAAACTGAAGTTCTATAAACCATCACCAGTAAGACGAGTAGAAATACCAAAACCTAATGGAAAATTAAGACCACTCGGAATTCCAACAATAATGGACCGCTTAATACAACAATGCATATTACAAATATTAGAACCAATATGTGAGGCTAAATTCTTTGAACGAAATAATGGGTTTAGGCCAAATCGTTCAGCAGAACAAGCTATTGCCCAATGTTATAAAATGGTTCAAAGGCAAGGCTTACACTATGTAGTAGACATTGATATAAAAGGATTCTTTGATAATGTTAATCATCATAAGCTAAAGAAGCAACTGTGGAATATAGGTATACAAGACAAAAAATTAATCTGTATAATTCAGGAAATGTTAAAAGCTCCCATTGTCATGCCAAATGGAGATATTATGTATCCAGACAAAGGAACTCCACAAGGAGGTATTCTTTCGCCGCTATTAGCTAATGTAGTTCTAAATGAATTTGATTGGTGGACAGCTAGTCAATGGGAATTATTCCCTACAGAACATCAATATGCAGAATATGTTAATAGCAATGGTTCTATTGACCAAGGAGCAAAGTATCAGTCTCTAAAACGATACAGTAACCTGAAAGAAATGTATATAGTTCGATATGCAGATGATTTTAAAATCTTCTGTAGGAATTTTAATGATGCGAAAAAAGTATTTATGGCCTCAAAGCTGTGGTTAAAAGACAGATTGAAATTGGATATTAATGAAGAAAAGTCCAAAGTCATAAACCTAAAAAAGCAATATTCTGAATTTTTAGGGTTCAAAATCAGAGCTACTAAAAAAGGAAAAAAATACGTTATTAAGTCGCACATGAAAGACAAAGCCATCAAAACAGAGTGTGAAAAGTTGAAAAAAATTATCAAAGAAATTAGATGTCCAAAAGATGGAATAGGAGAATACAAAACGATACAAAAGTATAATTCAACTGTTCTAGGAATTCATAATTACTACCAAGTGACTACCCATATAAGTGCTGATTGCAACAAAATAGCATTTATAATTAATCGGGTATTAAGAAAAACGCTAGGCAAGAGGTTAAAAAAGGAAGGCTCACCAGAAGGATTTATAAAAGAAAAGTATGGAAAAAGCAAGCAACTCCGCTATGTTCATGAAACTGCAATCATTCCCATAGGATATATTCAAACAAAACAGCCCAGGTATAAAAATAGAAAAATAAATAAGTATACACCTGAGGGCCGAGCAATTATGTATGAACCATTACAGTTGAATATGTCAATTCTTTTAAAAATGATGAGAACAGTAGAAGCCAATCGCAGCATTGAATACTCAGACAATAGGATATCAAGATACTGTGCTCAAAGGGGAAAATGTGCGATTACTGGAAAAGTAATGGAATATGAAAGTATTCACTGTCATCATATAAAACCCAGACACCTAGGTGGAACTGATGAATACAACAATTTAATTATTATCGACAAGAATATTCATATTCTTATACATGCAACTAACGCGGAAACAATAAGAAAATATATGGAGCTTTTAAAATGTGATGGTAAACAGTTAGAAAAGGTTAACAAAATGAGAACTTTAGCTGGAAATAATGCTATTTAAGCACAATTTAATTAAGACTTCTAAGAAATGTATAAGTTAAAATCTAGTATGAGAACCATAGAAATGGTGGCACGCCGTATGAGATGAAAGTCTCACGTACGGTGTAGAGCGGGGGAAAAGGTTGAGATTGTGTTACTTATACGCCTCAAGAATTGACTTCTCAAAATCGGTAAATAAATCTTCATAGGAAAATCCCAGAACTATTTTAAGAATAACCAAATCGGAAGCAAAAATGTTACGAGTGCCCTGTTCAATTTTTGAATAAGTAGACTCGGACATGGTGCTACCTAATAAATTTGCTTCTCTAACAACATCCATTTGAGAATACCTTTTAAGACTACGATAGTGACGTAACTTCTCGCCAATAGAAAAATCAAGAATAATTTTCGTCATAATTAATTATCTATCCTTTCTGAACCAGACTAAATGGTCCGATTAGTATTGATTATAACAGTCAATCATGATATTATTAGGACTAGAAAGTCTGGACTATATAGTCTAGCGCATATCAAAGGAGATTATTCGTATGAAAGAAAATGGAGAAGTTATAAGAACTATTAAATGGATAAGTAAAAATCTTACAATATGGGGAAACATCTGTAATTTAAGAGGCAATGACTTGAAATATGAAGATATAATCAAAATGTTGCAAAATCTAGTAGATAATGAAATGTACCAAATAGCTCTTATTATCATGGAAAGCATGAGAGATACAGTATATGGTGAAGAAGCTATATGGAACCTTATACCAAGAATGATTGGCGACACAGGCTATGGTAAGGGAGTCATAACAGAATACATTGAAGAACTTAGCAACATAGTTGAAAGAAACAACGCTTTAAATCAAACTATTATGTTATAAAAGAGAAAGTTAAAGAATAAGGCAATATAACGAAGCACAAATCAAGACCTTACCTATCGCTATGTTTTAGCTTCAAGAAAGATGAGTGGGACAATGATTCCATCCCTTATCATTACATGCTGCAGGGGATGCATTATATGAGCGTTACCAATGTGGCGGGGGTGATATTCCTTTGCCTTTACGGCAATTCCGAGAATACATTTTTCATCAGAACCTTAACCAGAGATTTAGAATTAGAAGATGAAATGATTGAGCTGGAACGGGATTTCTGGGTGAATAACGTTAAGGCCGGCCGGGAACCGGAGTTCTATGAAGAACCTGATTTGGTATTGGCGGCCATTAAAAAATACCGGAAAATTGAACCTGGCAAAACGATTGTGCTTCCTGGGGAACTGGAAGATGTGATGAAAAAATATGTACAGCTTGATGCAAAACGGGCAGAGCTGGAGAGCCAGGCAAGGGAGGTAAAGGAACAGATTAAGGAGATTTATGTTCCGGTGCAGAAAGCGCTTGGACAGGCAGAAGGAGGGGAACTGAATACCGGTAATATCATTTACCGTGTGGGTTATACGAAAAGAACGACAACGTCAATTAACAAAGCAGAGTTGGAGAAGTTGAAGCTTACATATCCTGATGTCTATCAGGAATATGCAAAGACAAACGTTTCCAGCATTTTTTTTATTAAGAAGGAAGAAAAGCCGGCATGAAAAAACGCCTCATAAGCAAACAAATGAAGGAGAATAAGCATGACATTGCAAGAGAAGTTTGTGGGAATACGCAAAGCGATTCCTGCGCTGGTAAAACGCAGGTACAATGAGAATGTTGACTATGACTTTCTCAAAATAGATGATATCTACCGCTTTTTGACTCCGGCTATGAATGAGCTTGGGGTTAATTTTGATATTGTGGAAGAAACGGCTACCAATACCGACGAAAATGGAAACCAGGTCTTTGTCCGCTATATTTCAGGGGTAAATTATTGGCTGTATGAGGAGGATTTAACGTTACGCTGGACTAATGTGGAGGACCCACAGGATTTTGAGAAAGTAAAAATTCATGCGATTGGGACCAATGATATGCCGGACAAAGCAAAAGGTAGTGCCCTCACGTATACTTTGAAGTATTATTTCTTTAATAAATTTACAATTGACCAAGGCGGTGATGATCCTGATATGCAGGCCGCTGGTGATGATGAGCAGAACGAGGCTGACGGAAATCATGCTGCGGAAAGTGAACCTTCCGTAGCGCCGGAGACACAGGCGCCTGCGCCTTCCCATAATATAAAACCGGAAAGCGGAGTCCCGGTTCAACTGCCGGAACATGCAAAAAAGGCACAGCAGGAGGAAAAGCAAACGGCACCTTCTTCTAATGCGCCGGAACCTGGTGGGTTTACCGTGGATGAGGCTAAAAAAGTGGTTTGCAATTTTGGCGTGGCAAACAGAGGACGAACCCTGGGAGAGATCGCGCTTGACGGTGCAAAGGGGATTGGTGATTTAGAGTTTTTTGCGTATAAATACAAAGGCCCTAACGATAATGTCCGGCAGGCGGCAAGAGTTTTATTGCAGGCTGCGTCTTAATTATAATCGTTCAACACAGGGGCCGAATCGTAAAAGGAGATGAGAAAATCGAAAATTTTATACCTCCTTTTAGTATAGCTGATGTTGTAAATCTTCTGGATTTAACCTGTCTGACGGGTGGTGAGGATTCGTTTAATCTGATCTGCCCGTTCTGCGGGGATGAGCGTGGAAAAATGAACGCCTGCATCTGGAAGGGTAACCGGATTAAAAACGTCTATCATTGCTACAACTGCGGTGCTGAAGGAAATATGCTGACGCTGTACTGTGAACTCAAGGGGATTACCGGACCGGACTGCTATAAAATTGCATATCGGGAAATCCGTGAACGGCTGGCGCGTGGCGGATACTCTTCAAACCAGGCATATAATATCCGAAAACCATCGGTGGCGGAAGCAGACCCTGCGGACAGTATAAAACGGAATCAGGTTTACAGCGAACTTCTCAAGCTGCTGCAGTTAACAGAACAGCACCGCCTTTTGTTAAGGGAACGGGGACTGTCGGAGGAGGCGATTGAACGGTTCCGTTTTTGCAGTACGCCCATTTATGGAACGGAGGCCCTTGCCAGAAAACTTTTATTAAAAGATTTAAGCCTGTCGGGTGTACCGGGATTTTACCTCAATAGCCGGGGAAACTGGGATATCGCTTTTGGAAAGAATTATTCAGGATATCTCTGCCCGGTTCCGGATATTGAAGGGAATTTAATCGGTTTTCAAATCCGTCTTGATGTGCCAGTCCATGACCGGAAGTATGTCTGGCTGTCCAGCGCAGGAAGGGAAAAAGGGGTTAGCAGCAACAGCCCAGCCGCATTTTTCGGAAATCCGTATGATACAAGCGTATGTGTGACGGACGGTGTGTTAAAGGGCCTGATTGCCCACGAGTTTTCCGGGCGCACCTTCATTGGGAATCCGGGGGTCAATAACTATAAGGGTTTGGAATTGCTGTTGGCTGCCCTGGCAAAAAACGGCGTGAAAGAAGTGATTGATTATTATGATATGGACCGCCAGATGAAAATAAATTGCGACCACAATGACAAATCCTGTGATAAATGCGATTTAGAGGGAAAGGTAGGCGCGGTTTGCCCAAATAAGAAGAGAAAACGGACCGAAATCCGGAAGGGGAGCAATCGGCTTTATGCACTGTGTCAGGAGCAGTCAATCCGCTACCGGCGAAAGCAATGGGATTTAGATACAGATGGGAGCTGGGCAGGAAATTTCAAGGGAATAGACGATTATTGGAAACCGTATGTAGAGCGGCAGAGGAGAGAATTGAAATATTTATGAGAGCAGAAATGGAGGTACATATGATAGAGCAGGAGAACGGTGAAAATAACTACATCCAGATAACAGGCGAGGTAGGACAGGAAATTCGTTACAGCCACACTAGCTTCGGTGAGCGTTTTTTTGAGGTGGAGGTTATAGTAAAACGGCTTAGTGACGCGGTTGACAAAGTGCTTGTTACGCTGCCGGAACGTTATTGCAGCCAGTTAAAAGCAGGGAGCTGTATTGGAATCAGAGGACAGCTTCGGACTTATTCAAAAGACGTTGGGGACCATAGGCAGGTATTGCTGCGCATTTTTGTAAGGGAGGTATGGGATGCACAGGCCTGTGCAGAAGGAATAAACCAGGTGGAACTGATCGGTTTCCTGTGTAAGGAGCCTATTTACCGGCGGACACCGTTAAACCGGGAAATCACAGACTTAATTGTTGCAGTCAACCGGCCCTATGGAAAAACCGATTACATTCCATGTATATGCTGGGGAAAGGATGCCCGTGAAGCAGCCGGGAAACAGGTTGGTGAGCCAATCCATATATTGGGAAGAATGCAGAGCCGGAAATACGTGAAGCTGCTGCCAATGGGTGAGCAGGAGGAAAGGGTTGCATATGAAATCTCCGTTATGAGACTGTTAAGTAACTATGAAAAAATGATATTAGGATAAAAGAGGGAAGAATGGCAAGTTTAAATGGAATTACAGTGAAAGGGCTGAAGTCAATAGACGGTCCGGAAGGCATTGTGTGGGCAGGTGAATTATACTTAAATGATGTGATGATAGGGGTATGGTTCAATGATTATTATGATGGCCCGGATCACTTTGAACTACTTCCAGGTTATGATGAGCGAAAGCTGAGGGCCGAGATTGGTGAAAAGTATTCGGAATGGGATTTTATACCGGAGGAAATTTTCATGGGACGCTTGGTTGACCTTACCATAGAGGAACAGCTTTTTTGTAAGGTAATAGGGAACAGCGGGAGACTGCTGCTCTCCATCAGTGACGGTTATCATGGGATACACATAGAACTGCCCAAAGAATACGAGAAACTTACTGACGAAGAGATACTGAAAAAGGATGCGAGACTGATTCAGGTATCCAGCAGAAGCCTGCGTCCGGAAAGCGGCGAAATAACTCATGAAATTAAAATTTACAGAAATGCTGAGGAGTTTTGTGTGGGTTCCCCCATCATGCTTGAGGCAATTCGGGAGGGTTAGAAATAGTAAAGATTTGAGATTTATGTAGAATGGCAGGCAGGGAACTGGTTTTATCACAGGCTCCCTGCCTTAACTTTTATATTTGTATTTTAAATACTTGATGAATTCCTGTAATTCCGCTTTGGCTTCCGGAGGAAAATTTTCAGGTAAAGGTAAAATTGGTCTGGTAGAATAGGGCGCCGGGGTATCAGTCAGACCGAGCAAGTAATCAATGGATACATGAAAGTGCTTTGCAATCAGAATTTTCATGCTGTCAGGCGGCTCCGATTGTTCGCACTCATATTTTGATATGTTATGCTTCGTGGTATTTAAGATTTTAGCCAAGGCTTCCTGCGTTAAATCAGCGTCTTTCCGTAAATCATATAATCGTTCACCTATCATTAGAGTCTCCCTGTATGTCTTTATTACGTCTTATACTTCAATTGGTTTTCAGATAAACAGGTACCGGGAAATCAAGGAGAATATGGAAATGGCGGAATTATTGATTGATAAAGAGAGAAACTATTTTAGGGAGTGCTATAAGCACATTGAAAATCCGGACTATGATCCGAAATTGGGGTCCAGTACCGTTTACAATTTTCACAACGGTGTTTTAACGGTAGAGGAACAGGATATAAAATACCGTTTTGAAGCCGACAACATGACAATCCGGTTCTGGGTGGAGGACTACATTGAGCTTCCCTGGTTTTTTAAATTGAATAAAAGAAACAAAAAGATTTATGAAAAGTATCAGCTCTATGAATCGGAATATCGTGATCTCATGGAAAAGTTATAGGGATTCAACAAATGAAAAACTATATATAGATATAAAATGTTGACTAAATCTATATATTGTGTTATTCTTGACATGATATTTGATTTATGTCTGGTTCAAAGAGCCGGATAGTTTATTTTGTCCCAGCTTTTTACTGGGAGTTAAGATTTCAGGGAACACCCTAAAACGAAAAGGCACAGCAGGATTCACCTGCTTTAAAGGCACTTAGAATGAAAATTCTTTGTGTCTTATTTTTTTGCCTGAAAATGAGAGAAAGGAGGAAAAGAAATTTATTAATCTTTGTTTAAGAAAAGCAAGACAGAAGATTGGATTTATTTAGAGTGCAGAGAAGGAAAAATAACAAATGCAGAAGGAGAGAGAGCATGAATAAATGTATTTTTTTAGGCAGAATGACGGATGATCCGGAAATTTCCTATACACAGGGCGAGACTGCAATGGCGATTGCGCGTTTTGATTTTGCGGTAGACAGGCGGGGGGCACGTGAAGGGGAACCTACGGCGGACTTCTTCCGATGTACGGCATTTGACCGCAAGGCAGAACTGCTGGAGCGTTTTGGCAGGAAAGGTCTGAAGCTGCTGTTGACTGGGAAAATGCAGAACAATAACTATACCAACAGAGAAGGCGTAAAAGTCTATTCCATGCAGTATGTTGTGGATGACCTGGAATTTGCGGAGAGCAAGAAGAACAGCAGCGAAGATGGGGGTGTTCAGGAGGCGCCTCCGGCAAATCAGCCAAGTCAGTCAGCGCAGCCGAGCCAGGCCGCACAGCCACGTCAGGCCGCACAGTCAAGACAGCCGGCGCAGCAGAGTCGGGCGGCACAGCCGAACCAGGCTTCATCAAGACAGCCATCCAGGCAGCCGGCACGCCAGGCCGCAAGGCCAGCACCCAGAGGTACCCGGCAGAATGCACCCGCGAGTAACAAGGATGACTTTATGAATATTGATGCCGGAATGGATGACGGGGATTTACCGTTTAATTAAGTGATGTATGCAGGAGGAAATGGATATCCTTTGGAACCGATTGGTGAAAGGATTGCATTTCCCCCTTTTATTATGGAGGATAAGAAGATGGAACAGAAAAATATCAGAAAGATTATTCAATTTGTAATTGCAGGAATCGGATGCAGTATTTTATTGCCGTTTCTGCTCCCGTTTGCTCTTGGAATTGCAGTCAATGTTATCTCCCTTGGAATCCCGCTTTTCGTTATCCTGTGTGCTCTTAAAAATCCATGGGCATTGGGAATCTTAATACGCGCGCGGAAACATCTGGTTTCCCTGTTGGGCGGGACCCTTCCTGAAGTATTCCAGGAGGAAAACGAGACTGTTGAAACGCAGCCGGCACAATCAGAAACAGCAGCAGCCTACGAAGCAGACATGAATCCCGAAGATGAAATAAATTCCCAGAACGTGATTTCCTGGTATGGAAGCATTGGAAAAGAGCGCCTAAACCAGATTATTGCCAGACTCAATACAAAAGGCGTATATGAATGCTGGCTGCGAAAGGATGGAATCTGTAATATCAGAACACCCAAGGGGTATCGGCGTGTTGGCAGCCTGCCGGAATATCCGGGAGAGGAGGCAGAGGATATCTGCCGCCTTTTAACCAGGGATGGCGGAGTGGAGGCGTCTGTAAAGGGAAGGTATGTTTATCTATCGTGGAATGGCTGATAAGCGGAGGTATCAAATGTGATCCAGTGTACACCACATCGTAAGATTTTTTATAACGATGAAAACGGATATACCATAGCCTCTTATCGAACCAGCCAGACGATTCCGGAGTCGGCTGTAAACCAGTCTTTCAAAAATGGAGAGAGTGTTTTTACGGCCTTTGGAACTGCAATCCCCTTTATTGAGGGAATAGATACAGGACTGGAAGGAAAATGGGTAAAAACAGGCTATGGATTGCAGTTGTCGGTGGCGGAAAGCCAGATATTTATGCCGACAACCAGAGAGGGGATCGAATGTTATCTGGCATCAGGGCTGATTAAAGGAATTGGGCCGGTAACTGCAAACAGGATAGTGAGCCGGTTTGGGGAAGCAACCCTGAAGATTTTGGATACACAGCCGGAAAGGCTGCTTGAAGTAAAAGGCATTACGAAAAGTAAACTGGAGACCATCCTTAAATCATACTCAGAAAGCCGCTCTTTACGGGAACTGATGCAGTATCTCTCACCCCTAAAAGTGGGACCGAAACGGGTATCTGATATTCGTGACTACTTTGGAGCAAACGCCTTGCAGATTGTGAAGGAAAAGCCATTCAGGCTATGTGAGTTAAGCGGTTTCGGGTTTGAAAATGTGGATACTATTGCAAGAAAGAATAAAAATTTCCGGCCCAATGACACGCTGCGGGTTAAGGCAGCCATTCTCCAGGTTCTGAAAAATGCAGAGAGCGATGGTCATTTGTATTTAGACAGCAGGGAGATTGTAAAACAGGCGGCGGAACTTTTAAATTACGGTATGTACCGGCAGGCAGTGGAAATCCGTCTGATTAAGGATATTGGAAATGAAATGGTCTTTTCCGATGAACTTCTGGCAGCGGAGGGGCATGCACTGTACTCCATCAAGAATTATATGGCAGAGAAAATGGCAGCGGAGCATATCCTTCGGGTGATGAATAACAGGCAGACTTCCTATGACATTGAACGGGAGCTGGACGAGGTGCAGGGAACCGCGCACATGGTTCTGACCAAACAGCAGAAGGAAGCGGTAAGGGCTGTATTTGCCAACAGCCTGTCGATCATAACGGGAGGCCCCGGAACTGGAAAAACTACAGTCGAGCGGATTATTTTAAAGATATTTGAGAAGAAAGAGCGGGAAAAGACCGCTCTTTTGTGCGCTCCGACCGGACGTGCCAGCCGTAACATGGTAATCAGCACGGGATACCCGGCCATGACCATTCATAAGGCGCTCTACATCACTGGTGAGGAAGAAGAAGTCAATCTGGATTTGACGGAAGAACTGGACGAGGATCTGATTATCATTGATGAGATGTCTATGGTGGATATGTGGCTTTTTTTCGTTTTGATCTCAAAAGTAAAAAACGGCGCCAGAGTAGTATTTATTGGAGACCCGGACCAGATTCCATCAGTTGGACCGGGGAGTGTGTTTAAAGAAATGATTGATTCCGGAGTCATTCCGGTCACGGTTCTTGACGTACAGTTCCGCCAGGCTGAAGGGTCCCGCATTATCATCAATGCTTTGAAAATGAACAATGGAGATACGGACTTGTTATTCGGTGACGATTTTCAGTTTATATCCGTTGACAGCGATGAGGTGGCAGCTGAGGTGGTTGCTGACCTGTATCAGAAAAAGCTGGAGGCCGGTCATGGTGATACCGATGTGGTACAGGTACTTACGCCCTTCAGGCAAGATACGCCGGTGGGGTCCAATGCGCTCAATAGAAAGCTTAGGGAACTGGTGAATCCGCAGTTTCCGGGGTGCCTGGAAATGAAACTTGGCAGCTCCGTATTCCGTTTGAGGGATAAGGTGATGCAGTTAAAGAACACAGATGAGGTATCCAATGGAGATATGGGGATTGTCACTGATATTTATCAGAATGAGGACGGAAACTCTACATTAGTGGTCCGGTTTGAGGATGGAAGAATTGGGGAATATGGCTCGGAAGACTATGGCATATTGATGCACGCCTATGCTGCTACCATACATAAAAGCCAGGGGTCCCAGTATCCAGCGGTCATCATTCCGGTGCTTCCGTGTTTCAAGCGAATGTTAAAGCGCAACATCTACTATACCGCAGTGACACGCGCCAAGTGTGAAGTGTTTTTGGTGGGAAACTGGGCTGCTTTTTGTGAAGCGGTTATGACGGATGACAAAGAAAAGAGAAATACAAAACTGGCTTATCGGATTCAGATGGAGGCTCTGCGGATAGAAAAAGCAAAATCCCAGTATGACACTTCTGACGGACAGATTGCAAGCTAGTTCATAATTTACGAGGAGAAAAACAATGAACAGATACGCATCCCAGGAGTTCCGGCAATTTCTGCACAGGAACTTAGGTTTCCGCTGGTCAAGATACCACGGGGCCTGGCAGCGCCAGATTTCAGGCGCGGCGATACGGGCAGCCCACACGGCAACAGAGCGATTCCTGGCGGAGGAGGTATGATGTCAAATCAGATTGATTCGGAAGAAACGAGACGGTACAAGGCAAGACAGCTTCGGTATCGGAAAGCTATCGTAAAGAACCTCAACCTGGATTTCATAAGGGAGGAACTGTACGAGATTGAGGAGGAATGCAACAATGTCAAATGGTACTTTGACTCGGAGGACGGCTCCGATTCGCTGCTAAATGCGCTGGACGGGGATTCAGATGAGGAATTTGAGTTTAAAATGATGTTTTGCGATTTATGCGCGGAGTGTGAACAGATGCAGGAGGATTTACAGAATGCTTATGTTCCAGAGTGCTTCGACGATTTATTTGTTGCCATCGGCGCAAGCGGATATGGCGGAGGAGTGTTGGGCTGGGACGCCTATGAGCAGGATTATTTCGGCATAGAGCTTGACGACTGTGTGGCAGAGTCGGAGAGCAGGAAACGGTTGAAGCGGCTGACAAAAGATCAGTTTATAGAGTGTGCGCAGGCATGTTTTAAAGTGTTGTATGCTTATCTTGGCGTGCGGCACAGATATGACTGCCTAAAGGCGTCTTTTGACATACTCCGGGACCAGAATACGGGATTCCTTCAATTAGTACAGCAGATTGAAGAAGCTTACGAGAGGGCAAATGACGATAGGTTTTATAGCTGGTATAAATCTACAAAGACATTGAACCGTTTAATCAGCAATATGCCAAGCGAGGCATGGTTACAGTAGAGAGCTAAGTAATACGAGACAGATAGAAAGAGGGATAAAATGGCATCTTCAAAGATATTTGAAAGCTGGACATTCAGTTTACCCATACCGGAACCATTTTTACAGACGCTGATCGAAAATGGGCTAAACAAAGCATCATCAGAGGAAGGATATACATCCAGATACAATCTGATGCAGCAGGGGAAACAGTCTACACTTCACGGCCCTGTTTTACGGGCGGTTCTCACGCTGGTGGAATTAATGGAGACAGATACGGACGGCGCGTTGGGGGTACAGAAAAATGATATGGGAGAACTTCAGTTCTACTGCGGCGAATTTAAGAAAAAAAATAATGAGGACAGGATGGTTGTTGTATATAATCCCAAAAACGGAAAGTTTAAAGTCTGCGAGAGTGGAGCAGGAATACACCGGCATATGCCGGCCCTGCGGTCGGGACAGAGCGACGGGAAGTATTTAATATGTATGCTTGAATATGCCAGCTTAAATATAGATGGCCCGCTGTTTGACACCGAATTTTTTGATAACTTTACGATTCTGAGAGCGCAGTACAAAAACAACTGGCCCGATATGGATTTAGCGCTTAAAGCCGCATTTATCTGCTGTGATAATATTTATCGGAGAGTGGAAAATGCCAATGCGCTGGTAACGGACGGCCTGCCGGTTGACAGGAACTCCCTTGCCTCCGGAAACGCGCCTATTTTGACGCCGCAGGCGATTGCGGGGGGAGAATATGCGCCGACTGAGGTTACGTCAGGACGGTTTGAAATCCTGAGCGTGAACCGGATTACGGCAAATTCAAAGCCAATCGGGTCGTTGGGCAGTAAATACTGTATGAATGTAGAGTTGACGGAGGAAGAAAAGGCCCGCGTGCCGCAGATTTCCCCCAATTATCATGTATCGGAGGAGGTACAGGACATCCTGGAGATGATTCACAATACTCCCATGCGCACATTCATGACAAGGGGAGATTCCGGCACAGGCAAGACCATTGATGTAGCGATTCTTGCCAATGCGCTGGGGCTTCCGTATTATTTTTTAACCTGCTCAGAGGGAACGGACGAGATGGATCTTGTATCAACCATGATTCCCAATACAAATGACAAGGTAAAATCAGAGCCTCCGCCATTTCCTGATTACGAGGAATTTATGATGGACCCCTCCACGGTACTGAGTGAATATACAGGTACTTATGAGGAGGACGTGGATATCAATCATGCATTTGAAAAGCTGATGCGGCAAATCTATAAAATCGGTTATCAAAACTGCAAAGACCAGAAGGACTTTGTGCTGGTGGAATCGGATTTAATCAAAGCGTGCCGCAGGCCAGCCGTTTTTGAGCTCCAGGAGCCCGCGGTGATAGGAAAGCCGGGAACTCTGGTAAAGCTGAATGGCTTATTGGATGACTGTGCTTCTATCACCCTTGCGGATGGCGAGATTGTCCACAGAAACCCAGATACCGTGATTGTCTTAACAACCAACACGGATTATAAAGGCTGTAAGGATATGAATGAGTCAATCCTGTCCCGTATGTGTATGGTCTTTGACAAAAAGGAGCTGACGCCGGAACAGATGAAGAAACGGGCCATGGTAAAGACTGGCTGCAAAGATGAGATCATGCTTTTAAAAATGGCAGAGACCGTGGAAAAAATCAGAAAGTATTGCAGAAATGAGCGGATACGCGGTGGTGTCTGCGGATACCGGGAATATGAGTCCTGGGTTTGGGCATACATGGTGACCGGCGACGTGTTAAAAGCGGCAAAGTCCACTATTTTAAGCAAAGCGGCTTCCGATCGGGAATACAGGGAAGAAATTTATGATAACTGCATCAAGGTAAGCTACTCTGAAGTTCTGGAGGCGGCATAAGGTGAAGGAGATTTTATGAGTGAGAAAGGATATGACCGATTAAGAATCCGGGAGATTAAAAATAAGATCAGTAATAAGCAGGTTTTTACATCTAAGCCGTTTATCCGTAACATGGAGAAGCTGGCAAATTCATTGGTCTGGAAACCGGGAAGGAAACTAAGGGTTTCAATGGGATGGAATACCAGCCCGTCAGCAGCGATTGCCTTTACGAGTGGAAAAAGTGTGTATATCAATGCGGCAAATCCTATTACAGGGAGCTTTCCCACAAAGGAATTAAAGACAGACAGCCTGGTGGGATTCCTGGGGCATGAATGCGGCCACCAGAAATATACTGCCATGTATTTACGAAAATTATATGGAAAGGGGTTTGAAGAAGGGAAGATATATCCCCGGCCGCCAGTGCCGGGGAATGAAAAAGAGAGAGAGGCCCTGGAGGAAATAAAGCAATTCCTCCAGGCAGGAGATAAGGCGGCGGTATCTGTGATTGCAGATACCGCTTTGCGTATCAATAACATATTGGAAGACATTTATGTGGAAATGCGAATGTGTGACGAATACCCGGGCAGTATCCGGAGAGGCATTTTAATGAATGCGAACCGGCATATAGAAAAGCTGCCCACCGTCGCCCAGGAGATACAGAGACAGGATCATGGGCTGGCGATTATCTTAAATCTGATTTTAGGATATGCCAGAGCCGGTGAAATCAACAACTGGGAAGGTTATGACGGCGAGTATCTGGACTGTCTGTATGACTGCATGGAGCTTATTGATGATGCGGTGGTGGACGTGGATAAAGCGGAACGCTTCCGCGCCGCCAATCAGGTGATATTAAAAATCTGGGACTATATGAAGGATTTGATTCAGCGGATTCATGAACAGAAGGACAAAAAGAAATCCACGGCTGATGAACCGGAAAACGGTGAGGAGTCTGACCGTCAGGAGGAACCTGACAGTGACGACAGCTCCGGCAGTGAGGATAATTCTGAAAGCGAAGCCGGTTCCAGCAGTAAAGCTGATGCCGGCTGCCGGAATGATGGTGAGGAAGAGGATATTTTAGAAAGCGTATTCAGCAATGTGGCTGCTCCTGCGCCGGATTTGGAAGAGGAATGTGAGGAGGACGGGGAAACCCCGGAGGGCTGGGATGGCACATGGGAAGATGAGGAGGAACATGCAGATGAAGAAAAGAAGGAAGATGACCGGGATGACGAGAATAAAGAGGAATCCGATGTGGAAGGAAGCGGAACGGAGCAAGAACCTCCGGAGGCTGTGGAAGGAACCACAGAAGATGATTCAATCCCACAGGAGGATGATGAGGAAGAGAATCTGTTAAGAGAACTTTTACAGATATTCCGCGATAATTTCAGACCGGAAGTCACAGATCAGGAAGATGGCCGGTTTGAAGGAGAAAGCGTCTGCGAAGCGACAAATGGAGAATCGCTCGTTAAGTGGGATCATGAATACGAAGGAAGCGGGTATTTTAATGCTGCGGAGGATATGAACCGGGTACTGTATGATTTGGCGGAGGAGAAGTTTGAACAGGAACAGGAAAAGAAACTGATAAGCTCTATAAAAAACCAGGCAGAACACATGGATTTTGGGTATGCCCATGCAGACTGCAACATTGAGGTCCATCGGCTTGCAAATGTTCCGGTTTCATGCAGACGGATGTACGACAGTTTGTCACCGGATATTTTGAAAACTGCGAGACGGCTGAAGGAAGAGATGTGGGAGATTATCTATCCCGAAAAAGATGGGATGGAAAAGAACCTGTCCATAGGGAAAAAGATAGACAGTTCCCGGCTTTACCGCCAGGATAGAAAAATCTTCATGAGCCGAAGGGCATATGGGGAGGAACGGCAGGCCGCAATCGCGGTGCTGATTGATGAGTCTTTATCCATGGCATATGAGGACCGGATTACTTTCGGACGGCTGACGGCTCTGATTCTCTATGATGTCTGTGTGAACCTGGGAATCCCGGTGATTGTCTACGGGCATTCCACCAGCTATGGCGGCCTTTATACAACGGAAACCGTAGACTTATATGCCTATGCTGAATTTGATTCCGTAGATGGGAAGGACCGGTACCGGATTATGGATATGTCTCCGAGAGGCAGCAACCGGGATGGAGCGGCAATCCGCTTTGTGGCAGAGCGCTTAAAAACCAGACCGGAAGAATTAAAAATGCTGTTCCTGGTATCTGACGGCCAGCCGGCTGCGCTTAATTACAGCGGGGATTTGGCAAAAGAGGATTTAAAAGCCTTAAAAAGAGATTTGAAGCGGCATGGGATACTGCTTTTTGCTGCTGCGATCGGAGATGACCGGGAAGTGATTGAGGACATCTATCAGGACGGATTTTTAAATATTTCGGACTTGTCCAGGCTTCCTCTCAGCATTACGAAGAAGATATTAAGTTATATAAGATAGAGGAGAAAAAATGGCACAAAATGAACAGAGGGACTGGAAGAACGAAGTATCGAGACAGATTGCGGTTTATAAGACAGATAAAAAACTTCTGGAACTGAATGATAAATTAAAACCCGCGTCCAAACTTTTCCCGGCTCATATTCACGCCATGGGAGAGGAGGCGGAGGAGGGCACCCGATCTCTGATACAACTGATTATGCTGGATTACAGCAAGGGGACGGGGGACCGTACCGTCAGTGTCAGTGCTCATATCAATCCGGAGGAAGTGAAGTTTATCTATTCTAAAAATTTTTGCGGAGCTTTATATGTGGATTTTTCGCAGGAGAAGATTTTTGGAGTGCCGGACGCGGATGGGCTTAGTATTGTAACAAAGCTATCCATTAAGCGGTTTGACACAGATACAAAGGGAGAGAAACGCCGGTATCCGTGGATTGCAGAGATTGAAAACGGAAGGGGAATCGCTGTCCGTAATTCCAATGGCGGAACCTACTGCCAGAAGAATTCCTACATCTGTGACGCCCAGGTATCTGTCAATGTGAACGATTTGGATATGTTCCGGCTGTTTGCCAAGGCAGAAGCATGGATTCGGGCTTTTGAACAGGAATATGCGTTCCGTTCCTATTTGCTTAATCTTTTTAATAAGCTGTATTTGCTGATAAAAAAGGAGATATCAGGCCAGACCGAAATGATTATCCGTCACATTGACCAGGCGGACGAATGGGAAGACGATTCAAAATGCAGAAAAGCAAGTTAATCTAAAAGGCAGAGGAGGATACGCTATGTATTCAGAAGCAAAGGAAGATGTGGTGCTAATTTTAAAGTATATAGGTGAAGACGATTTTTCAATGCCTGTGTACTGGGATCAGTATGCCCGTTTATGGAAAGATATTAATTTGGGAGAGACGGAACAGCCAGAGTTATGTTCTGTCATGGGAAATGGGATGGATGGGGACCCGAATACGCCAATCAAACAGGAGTTCATCATTCAGCCCGTGAATGGTTTCGTGAGTAAAGAAAAACGGTTCCAGTATCAAATGCTGGACCGGTTAAGGACTGATTGTAACTATTACCTTGGACATGGGAATCGATATGTCGGCTGCCTGTGGGCAAAAAGTGAAAAGAAGCAGATTGCGGAGATGAAGGCAATCTGGAACAGCTTTTCCGAGGATGAAAAACCCGAATGGCTTACCTGGGAGATGATTGAGAGGTATGAAGAGGAAATGGTAAATTAAACACAGCTATTTTACAAAAAAGGCAGAATACCGGATAAGTAATGGATAAAGGAGGGCATAGCCATGACAAACCAGGAAATCCGGGAAGAAATGATGCTGCAGATTGAGTATCTGAAAACCATTAATATCCTCAACCGTTTAGGAATGCACAACAGGGATGAGGAGCAGACAAAAGCTGAGATAAAGAGCCGTATTGAGGCTCTTTATCGGCAGCTTTTGGAAGAAGAACCGTAACATACATAAGACAGTAGGGGGAAATAGGATGTCAATAGTAGGAAAAATCATAAAAGTCAGCCATCATTTATGCCAAACGGAAAAAAGCCTGGAGCAGAAGCTGGAATATCTTGAAGCCTCTCTGGAAGAGAACGGAAAAACAGAAGATCTCTGTATGGTCCAGCTGATGAGGGAAACTGGAATCCGATTGGGAGATTTAGAAAATGTCCTGTGGGATAATATTCAGTTTCCATATGTCTCAGGCGTTATGGCAAAGAAAACAAGGTCTCTCTATCCGGTTTCCCAGATAAGCGAAAAAACGTATGATCTGTTAAAACAGCTAAAAAAGAAAGATGAGATGGTTTTTCACAGAATCCCGGCGGCGTTCCAGGCAACGGTCAGGAATGCAGTTGGAGGAGAATTCGATTTCAATATTTATAGTATCCGCTGGTACTGGCTCAAGGCAGTAGCAAAAGTCAAGATTCCTGAAGCGGACCATGGATATGTGAATCTGAACCATACAGAGGAGTAATACCTGCAAATACCTGCACATGACTATATATAGAAAAGAATTATTGACACGTACTATATATAGTGCTAAACTGTACTTGAATTTGATTTTTGCAGTGTTCAGTCATTGTAAATAACCTTTGTTCCGGTAGCTGACCGGAAGTAAAAACATTAGGCTTTGGCCTTACTGATTTGGAAGAGAGACGTCAAAATTGGAAGATATTTTGGCGTCTTTTTTTATTTCTATGAAACCGCGGAAAAATGTCATACCGGCAGTCTGTGGTTGACCTATAAAAGAGAGGAGGGCAGTCATAAATTAAAAAGACCGCAGTAAGCGGCAAAGCAAAAAACAAAAAAGAAATCCTTTGACGGATAAAAATGGACCATTGGCAGCAGCCGGTGGTTTTTTTGATGGAAAAAACAGCCATCAACACAGAAATCCGTCTGGGATACCTGTGCATTTTATCCGCAAAGAGGAAAGGAGTTACGGATGAAAGATTTGTTTGAGGGTATCCCGGAGGAAACCATAGAGACTACGCTGGATATGATACAGAGAAACTTAGACCAGGTTGGTCTTTACGGCGGACATACAATCAGGAAACACACCGATATTCAGGTGCTTGCACTGAAAACCCGGCTGAATGCAGAAGACATTATTTATGCCACATCTTTTTGGGATATGGAAGTGGCGGTAGCGGTTGTAAAGAGTCTGATGAAACGGTTTTACAATCCCTTAATCCGGGAATGGCTCTTAGACACCACCAGGGACGTAATATCTTTGCATGGTGAATTTTCAAAGCCTGTGGGCTATGGATTTAAAAAGGGGATAGACATGCTGAATGAAGATCTAAAAAAAGCCTGCGTGGTCTTATTAAAGGACGGTGAGGCCGACTGGGGATTCCGGATTTTGACATGCTACCCTAAATTCTAACGGAGGAAAAATTTTGAAACGAACATCAATCAGCCTGCAGGTAATTATGGCAGGAAAATATGACTTTGAAGTAGGAAAGAGAGTAAATTTCCATCTTGATCCGGAAACAAAGCTTTATATGGTGTCCAGCGAGCAGCTGGAATTCGGTCTTGCCAAATCGCTGGTTCGCGGGAAACGGGAGGAGCTTAAATCACTGGGAAGTGATTTTTCTGGAATTGTTATTCAGTCCTCACCGGAAACCATGTGTATGATGGTAAAAGTATTTACAGGGAACGGTCATGACGGGCTAAAGGAGGGAATATATGACAGAGGACGATCTTTACTTGGCAGAACACCTGTTAAAAAAAGAGTTTGGAGGGAACTGGAAGGAGATTGTGCAGCACTTGGGAACCCAGGAGCTGACAAGCTGTGTTGGACGTAATCTGACCTCGTTTATGGCGTTTCCGGAACGGAAACAGGGCGGCAGCAACCGCTGGCGGGGAAAATGTTCCCCCGAAGCGGTACGGGCCTGCGGCACAATATCTTTGAAAAATCTTTATGAACATCTCGAACAACATCCCAAAGCAAAGAAAAACCAATATTACAAGGAACGTATCCGCGCCTGTATTTACGAACACCGCTCTCAATTTCAGACCGATGGAAAAGGAACTTACCGTCTGGCATATGCGGTGGAATAAGAGGTGCGCATGGGATATGAAGGAGAGGAAATCGAGGGCTATTACTGCCTTTTGATTGCCATTCTGGGAAATTTTGATGCCAGTGAGGCCAGGTTTCTTTATGAATACGGCCCGGATCATCCGGTCTGCCGGAAGATACTGAAAAAGAGACCGCCCCCGGTCAATTTTGCCAAGATGAGCAAAGATGAGATGAACCAGTGTATGTGCCGGCTGTTTGAGGAGGGGTACAGCAAACGCAGTATTGCGGATTTGTTTGGCTGTTATCCTTCTACGGTTAACCGGAGAGTTGCCCTTGGAAAGAAACAGGCGGAAGAAAAGAAAACCGAAGAACGGAGGAATCAGAATGATGCACAAGCTGACAGAATACCAGAGGAGCTTTGCAGAGGAAAACCATAACCTCGTCAAGGATTTTTTATATTACAACCAGTTAAATATGGCAGAATATTATGATGTGGTAGCAATGGGATATTTGGAAGCGGTACAGGCTTATGATGAAAATAGCAGGGCCAGACAGTATGAGTTTCAGACAATCGCGTCAAGAAAAATGTGTGACTGTCTATTTAAGTATTGGCGTTACAACAGCCGGCTAAAACGCAGGGTCTGCCTGATAAGCTTAGACGGAACCATATATGAAGATTCCAGTTTTACGCTTGCAGAGACTATTGAGGCAAAAAATGCAACATGCGAGGACTTGGTTTTTCAGAGAATGATGATTGAGGAGGTCATGGTGCATATGACAGAAAAGGAGAAAACAGTGGTCCAGATGAGGGCGGCGGGATTTACCGGGCGTGAGATTGGAACGGCATGCGGTGTTACGGCATCGGGAGTCTATGGCAGATTATACCGGATGAGGAAACGTTTAAAACGTCTTTTATCGGTGCAGGAGAGTGAAGCGTATGCATATACATAAGTTTTCGGATATGGTGACATTTGATGAGATCGCCATCGGCGGCACACTTCCGGCCACGGAAGAATACCGGAGATTTTTCAAAAATCTACACCCCAGACAGATACTCACCTCCAGGGTTACGGCTCCTATTTATGAAGTGACATACCGTTATGATACCTGCAGGAATAACCAGAGAGAGGGCAAGAAGTATGTGATTTTACGGTCCGCCCATGATGATGAAGAGTTTGAAATAGACATGCTCTTTCGTGACTGGGTAGAGGAAGAAAACCGGCGCAGGCCGTATCGGAAGATTTCCAATGTTCAAATTCTGGAAATCAGGCCGAGGGCATATGCAACTCTTTCTCTTATGCCTTAAATACGTTTCGTTTCTTCATTCCCTGTATAAAAATACGGGTTGCTGTTAGGAATCAGGCGATTGCGCGCTGAAGTTCCGGACTGTACTCGGTTAGCAGCGTAAAAAGACACACCGTTAAGAATGGCTTTTCCGTCCATAGCAAAATGTATGTGAAGGACGGGAAGGAATGGAACAGCTATATCTGTTTGAAATAGAGAAAAAAATGAAAGATGCAGTTGAACTGCTAAACATGTGTGAACCGGCCGCGTTGGCCATGAACCCTGCCGGCTTTTATTTAGCTTTCAGCGGAGGCAAGGACAGCCTGGTGATTTACCATCTGGCAAAAATGGCCGGCGTCCGGTTCGAGGCACATTACCATTTAACCACAGTAGATCCGCCGGAGCTGGTGCATTTTATCCGGCGGATTTATCCTGATGTGATTATAGACTATCCGCCAATTACCATGTGGAACCTGATTATCAAAAAGCAGCTTCCCCCCTACCGGAACGCCAGGTATTGCTGCAGCGTGCTAAAAGAGACGGGAGGGGAAGGCCGCTTTGTGATTACCGGGGTGAGATGGCAGGAGAGCCGTAAACGGGAAAGCCGTGGAGCAGTCGAGGTTTTGGGAAAACGGAAACCGGATTTAATACTTAATAATGATAATGAAGAAAGCCGCAGGATAATTGAAAACTGCCAGTTAAAGGGGAAACGGATAATCAATCCCATCATCAGTTGGACAGAGAATGAGGTGTGGCTTTTTATTTATTCTCTAAAGATTTCTTACTGTGAGCTTTACGACTGCGGATTTCGCCGGCTCGGCTGTATCGGCTGCCCTTTGGCGTCGGTAAAAAACAGGGAGTGGGAATTTAAACGTTATCCGAAGTACCGGGAAGCGTATATCAGAACCTTTGACCGTATGGTAGAGGCCAGGAGAGCTGCCGGAAAAACAGATGGGAACTGGAGGAATGGTGAAGCGGTATTCAACTGGTGGATGTACGGGAATCCCAAACGGGAAAAACAGGTGGAGGGACAGATGGAACTTGACTATGATGTGGAAGCATTTGATGAAGCTGTATAAAAACGGGACAAAGAGGTCTGTTCTCATTTAAGAAAGGAACGATTTTATGGTTATCATTGATGGAAAAATTGCTGTAAGCGTTTGCGGATTGGGAGAAAGCAATGCGTATTCGTATGCCCTTGTGGTAAGGCCGGATACAATCCTTGCGCGGGGACAGGACTGCTACTATTACGATACGCACGGACATGCAGTGCTGTTTGATAAGCTGGAGGATGGACGCAGCTATGCGCAAAATGAGTCCCTGGTGTTATTGCCGTATACGATGCTGGAGGCATTGTACGAGGAAGTGGAGGGAACCGGCTGGGTTGAGGCGGAAGATTCCCCATTTACAGAGGTTTATAGTGAGATGGAGGCAAAGATTGCCTGAGAGGAGCGGTTGCATGATTGGTAAGGCGTGTTGCAATACCTGTGTGTCATTGAAACGGGAACAGAAGGAAATAAAACTGGGAGAGAACCGATATTACTATGGCTGCTGTGTACATGGACTGATTCGCAAAGCCATTGTATCCGACTCAGGGCTGGAACATCAGTCCTGTGATGAGTGGGAAGCTGGGGACGAACAGAAAATAGAGAACCGGGCAATGGCGGAAACGCTGGGGAAGGAACTCCAAGCGCTGCATGATTTGTGGAAGCAGATATATGCGCTCGGGGGAACGGATTTCAACTGCCCGGACGGAGTTGAACTAAACCTTCTCAGAAACCGCATGATATCCCAGCGGCGCCGGATTAGAAGCTGTCTGCTTGAAGCAGACTATCCAGCCAGTTATGAGTTGGAGATACCGGACATGATTAGCAGCCAGTACATGGCGCGGAGAGCGGAGATCGAGGCGGCGGCAAAAAGGGCGCTGCAAATCTATAAGGAAAATAAGGACTATCAGTGGCTTGCTGAAAAAAATCCGGAATTAAGTGAGAAAGAGCGGAAGAAGTCCGATATTTACTATGCGCTTGGCTATGTAGAACAGTTGGAAAAAGCCATAGAACAGGACGATTGTGTTCTGATGCGGTCCCATGAGGTTCCGGAGAATGGTATTGAGATGTTGAGAACCTGCCGTGATAAAGTTACTCGGCTCATGAAAGAAAGGAATATGGTGTACATACAGATGGATAAGATAAAAGCGATCCATGCCGAGGATCATCCGCAGATACCAGGGCAAATGGATATTTTCAGTTTCATTGCCTCTTGATTAGGGTTTTTTGGAGGAAATATGGAGAGTCAGATGGAGAAAGAGAACTGCCAGGCAGAAGCGTGGACAGCAGGAATGATGTTCCAGATAACAAGGGTAAAAGGGGAAGGAGAGTGGACAGAAACGGTTGATGACTGCGCGCAGTTTTGCAGATGCCTTGGACCGGACGAATTTGAATTTGTGCAGATTAACCGCTATCTGTCGGATTCAGTATTCTATACCGTATCCCATGGAACGGTCTGCCTTCAGGATTATTTTATGGAGCAGATTGATTCCATACTGAAAAGCTACGGGTACCAGAATCTGGACTACGGAACTTATAGAATCAGCGCTGAACCGGCTCCAAACAGCCAGTTGGTAGCGGAAATGGTATTTGAGACATATTTTAAAGAATTTGAGGAAGAACAGCGATACCGCGGCTTTGTGATTGCAGAAAAACGTGTGAAAGAAATCGTAAATAAGAAGCAGGAGAAAGCGGAGGCTGTTCGGTAAGATTATGTGCTGTGTTTAAATGGAAAGGAGAATTTAAAATGGGTTGTTTTAGTTGGAGATTTGCGGATAAGAACAATAAAAGAAGACTGAAAATAGACAGAGCGGCCTATGTGATGTGCCCGGACGGGGGCATTTTATATGAGCCATGTTATAATGGTTATGGCGATTTTGCGGGAAAGGATATTTACGATTTAGTAGCGGATTGGAATCGGAAATTTTTATCTCAAAATCCTTACTTTGTTATCAAAAGTATTGGCAGAGAAATATCCAGCTATAACTGGTATTTATATTATGCAAACTTGGAATTATCTCCGAAGGAGATTGAAAGACGGTTAAGAGAAGATAGAATCTGGAATAGCTGCACAGAGTATCGGGATATTGGAATTTGTATTGCCTGTGAGGACGAGGACAATGCGGCTTTGCCATATCCAATCAAAATCTGCCAGTCAAAACCTGTTGGAACGGTAGCATATTATCAGGGACTGCCAGCTTCAGAAGTTGATCCTTATCGGGGGGATTGACATCGCCTGCAGGGTTACTTTATGGAGCAGATTAATTCAATATTGAAAAGCCATGGATATCAAAACCTGGACTGCGGAATATGCGGGCGTGGCGGTGAATCGGCTCCTGGTGGTCTGATGACAGCATTGATCGTGTTAAAAAAGGAGTTTGAAGAAAAGGAGTGTTACTGCGATTATGCAGTAGCCGGGAAATGTGTGTGTTGAATTAATATAAGGTAAAGAATAGGGCGAAATACATGTTTATTTAATCATGTGTTTCGCCTTTATTATGCCCAGTGTATTTTAAGAAATGTTTTGACTTGTATTATTTGCTAATCGGGATCTGCGGATACCCAGATGAAATAGCATTTGAGACTACAATGTATCATTTACTTGTGTTATAATTTGGGCATATCGGAAGGACGGGGGAAGCAAGGATATGATTCGAATTGGTTTGATTGATGATGATTTGGACCATCTGCGACTCATGAAATCATTTTTAACACAGTATGAAAAAGAGGAGAAGGTCAATTTCAGCATGAAAGAATTCAATGACGGGTTGAATTTTGTTGAAGATTATGACGGCAATCTGGACGTGATTTTTTTGGACATTGAGATGCCGCATATGGACGGAATGACAGCGGCCAAAAAAATCCGTGAGAAGGATCAGGCTCTGGGCATCGTATTTGTTACCAACATGGCTCAATATGCAATCCATGGATATGAAGTCAATGCCATTGACTTTATAGTGAAGCCTGTCAGCTACTATGTGTTTACGGATAAGCTGAATAAGGCAATCCGTTTTTCCAGATTAAATATGGAAAAAGATTTTGTCATACATACAGAGGATTCGATTATAAAGCTGACCAGCTCCCAGATTATCTATGTAGAAAAAGATAAAAATTATCTGGTATTTCATACAAAGCAGGGAGTCTGCCGTTCAAGAGGAACGATAAGCGAACTGGAACAACAGTTGAGCAGGGAGGGCTTTTCCGAATGTATCAATGGCTGTCTGGTGAATCTGAAATACGTTACGAAGATGGAAAAAGATACGGTCTGGGTAGATGAAGTGCCATTACCGATTACCAGAAGGCGGAAGAAAGAATTTAAGGAAGACTTTATGAAATATCTGGGAGGTGATTTTTAATGGCGGGGATACAACTGATTTCCTGTATTCGCTTTTCCATGCAGCTTTTTATCGGTGAAAGCGTCTTTGTAATAGGCTGCGAGAGGAAAGATAAATTTTTAATACGCCTTTTGTCCGGGCTTTTAACATATTTCGTGCTGGCTTTTTTGATTTTCCATATATGTTCCAGCATTCCGGGGGCTAACCCGGTTATACTGATTCTGTATTATGGCTGTTTGTTCCTCCTCACTTTGGGACTGATGAAGTGGTGCTATTCAGTCAATTTAGCGGAAATTTTATTTGCAGGTGTTTGTGGATACGCAACACAGCATATTGCATTTGCCCTGATAACCATTATTCAGACGTTGACTGGATTTTCACTGTCAGTAGTCCCTGATTTTATTTTTGTGCGTGTGCTTCCGTATGTAACCGTATCGCTCCTGATCTATTTTTGTGTAATACGCAGATATGAGGGGAAAGGGGAGTTGAAAAACAGGGATATACGCATGATCCTATTAGCCCTTGCAATTTTGTTTACCGTGGTAATTATCAGCGTGTTAGTAGATCATGCCATGTTTCGCGGGAACAGCAGTCTGCTCCAGAATGTGTTCTGTAAAGTATATGCTATTGTCTGCAGCCTTTTGGCAATTTTTATCGCTTATTATATGTCCGTACAAAACCGGATTCTCCATGAGAATGAAATGATGGAGAGCCTGCTGCACAATATGGGGGAACAGCAGAAGCTGTCCAGGGAAACGATTAATATTATTAATTTGAAGTGTCATGATTTAAAATACCGTATTTCTAAAATCCCGCGGATTGAGAATGTAGATGATCAGCAGGAATATATCAATGACGTCAAGGGTGCGCTGGAAATCTATGATAATATTTACCAGACGGGCAATGATGCTCTCGATCTGGTACTGACCGAAAAAGGACTGCTGTGCAATGAGTATAATATTAAACTAAGCTGCATGGTGGATGGCAGTATTTTGGGTTTTATTTCGACTACTGATGTATATGCCTTGTTTGGGAATTTATTGGATAATGCAATAGAGTGTGTTGTGAAGGAGCCTGATGAAGAAAAAAGAATCATCAGTATCTCTGTCAGCCAGCGCAACCATGGGAATTATATTCATGTAGAGAATTATTGTGGGGAAAAGGTGGTGTTTGAGGCCGGACTGCCATTGACTACGAAAAAAGAGACTGCATATCATGGATTTGGTGTCAGAAGCATTAAGTATATCGTGGAAAAATATAGTGGGACCTTGTTAATGCGCGAAGAAAAAAAGAGATTTTATGTGGATATTATTTTTTATCCGGAACAGTCTTGAACTACCACTTTTACCATAAAAACAGCCAGAAAAACCAGTTTTGGTTTTCCTGGCTGTTTTTATGGTATTTTAATCTCACAACAAATATAACAAATGATTTTTAAGGAGGAATTGGGTATGGGTAATGTTGAAGTAGCATGGGAGGATGTCATAAGTGTCATTCAGATGATGCGGACACACCTCATCATAATCGGTATTGCATTTGTTTGTATGATTGCAGCATTAATAGTTGCAAAAAGATGGAAGAAACCGATGCGGGGACTAATCCGCTGGCAGTCCGTATTTGCGTTTGTTTTAATTGTGGTTCTTACCATAAATTCGGCTGTGACAGGAACCATTTATAATACGCTGAATGTCATACTGTCTGATAAGGGAGAATTAAAGCCGGAACATGTGGAGAACTCCCGGAGGGTTGTGGAAGAAGTAACCAATGAGGGCATCATATTAACTAAAAATGAAGATGGATTCCTTCCCCTTGCTCCGCAGAAAATCAATGTGTTTGGCTGGGCGTCAACAAACCCGATCTATGGAGGAACAGGTTCTGGAACGGTTGATACAGCCACGGCTATTGGCATTCTTCAGGGACTTGAAAATGCAGGATTTGAAACAAATGAGGAATTATCAGAGCTGTATGAGCAGTACCGGGCAGACCGCCCTGCCATCAGTATTAACGATGGACAGGACTGGACCCTCCCTGAAATCCCGGCCGCGGAATATTCCGGGGAAGTGCTGGATCATGCAAAGGATTTTTCCGATGTTGCGGTAGTTGTACTCTCCAGAACCGGTGGGGAAGGCGCAGATCTGCCTTACGATATGGGACCTGTGATGGACGGATCTACGATGGAAATCGGCACGAAATATATGAAAGGGAGCTATACGAATAATTCAGATAACTATGACGATTTTGAAGCCGGACAGTCCTATTTAGAATTAAGCCGTACTGAAAAAGAACTGGTGGACATGGTGTGTGATGAGTTTGACAATGTGGTCGTCATTTACAACGGCGCTAATACCATGGAAATGGGCTGGACTGAGGAATATGAACAGATTAAAAGCGTGCTTCTCTGCGCAGGGGCCGGTTCCACGGGTTTTAACGCGCTGGGAAATATATTGTCAGGCGAAATCAATCCATCGGGAAAGACTGCTGACACATGGCTGAAAGACATACATAAAGCGCCGTACTTTAACAATATTGGGCATTTTGCTTATACCAACACAGAGGACGTTACTGCGGCGGCAAAGGCGGCCTGGGAGAAAGCAGACGGAATCGTCTCCTTTGTCAACTATGTTGAGGGCATCTATGTTGGATACCGTTTTTATGAGACGGCGGCCCAAGAAGGACTCTTTAACTATGAAGATACAGTTATGTACCCGTTTGGATATGGACTTAGCTATACCACTTTCCAGCAGAGTATGGGCGATTTGCAAGTAACTGACAGTGCGGTCAGTGTTGATGTAACGGTGACAAATACGGGGAATACAGCCGGAAAAGAGATCGTAGAGCTTTATTATACCCCGCCTTATACTAATGGCGGAATTGAAAAATCCAGCGTAAACCTGGCAGCATTTGATAAGACAGACTTACTGGAACCGGGGCAATCACAGACAATGACGCTGACTTTTGATGTGGAAGATATGGCATCCTACGATACTTATGAAACAGGGCATTATGTGTTGGAAGCTGGAGACTATGAGATCAGTCTTAGGACAGACAGTCATACTTTGGTGGATACAAGAAATTATCATGTAGCAGAAACCGTAGTTTTTGATGAAAACGGAACCCATAATGGGGACGTACAGGTGGCAGAGCGCCAGTTTGACTTTGCGGAAGGCGACGTGACCTACCTTTCAAGAAAAAATGGCTTTGAGAACTATGCAGCCGCAACGGCGAAACCGGTTGATTTTGAGTTGGATGGCATTGTCCAGGGAAATGGAACATACGATCCTGCCGTGTTTAATCATGCGGACGATGTAATGCCTGTAACCGGGGCGAAGAACGGCATGGAACTATATGATTTAAGAGGCGCTGATTACGATGACCCCAGATGGGAGTCCTTGCTGGATCAGGTGACAGTAGATGAAATGGTAGAATTAATTGCTTTCGGCGGTCATCAGAATGCAGCGGTTGGTTCTGTTAATAAAATCAGGATTTTGGATACGGATGGACCTGCCGGCGTAAATTCAAGCACTTTGGGAGCGTTTGGAACCGGATTCTGTTCGGAAGTGGTTTTGGCTCAGACCTGGAATCTTGATCTGGCAAAAGAGTATGCGGAAGCGATGGGGCTTGAATTTGCCGATTTCCATATTGTAGGCTGGTATGCTCCAAGCATGAATATGCACCGAAGTGCTTTTGGCGGCCGTGATTTTGAGTATTATTCAGAAGATAGTGTGTTAAGCGCAAAGATGGCAGTAGCCGAGGTGGAAGGCGCAGTAGAGTCAGGCATGTATCCTTTCATCAAACATTTTGCATTAAATGAACAGGAGATTAATCGAAACGCCTTGTGCTGCACCTGGAGTACGGAACAGGCCATCAGAGAAATTTATCTGAAACCATTTGAAGAAGCAGTAAAGAGCAATCCAGATGGGAAAATAGCTGTTATGTCCTCTTATAATTTCATTGGTACAGACTGGGCCGGCGGCTGTGCTGCTCTTTTAAAAAATGTTTTGAGAGAGGAATGGGGCTTTAAAGGCATGGTGATTTCCGATTACTTTGGAAATTATGGCTATATGGACGCAGACCGGGCGGTTCGCGGCGGTACGGATATGATGTTAGGCACAGCGGGAAACGAGGCAATCATGACAGATTTAAGCGCAACATCCGTAATAGCCATGCGTCAGGCGGTAAAGAACATATTCTATACAACTGTAAACAGTTCTGCGTATGAAAACTATGTTCCAGGGACAATTCCCAACTGGTTAAAGATTGTTTATGGCGCCGATCTTGCTGCTGCCGTTCTTCTGGCAGGACTTGAGATACTGGTAATCCGGGGATATTTGAAGAAAAGAAAAATAGACAGTGCAGAATAAGTAAAACGGAAGCCATCTCCGGGCAATATCATTTTTAAATTGTCAGGAGATGGTTTCGCCTGATTGAATGAAAGGCAGTGGATTATGAAATATAAGGAACTGATTAGTCAGATGACTGTAGAAGAAAAAGCGGCATTTTTAAGTGGAAAAACAGAGTGGCAGACAAGAGATTTTCCGCATCTTGCGATTCCTTCTCTGTTCTGCTCTGATGGCCCACATGGAATCCGGAAACAGGAAGGAGCCGGGGACCACCTGGGATTAAACGCCTCCCTTCCATCTACCTGCTTTCCTACCGCGTCAACGATTGCAAATAGCTGGGATACCAAATTAGGAAACGAAATCGGAGAAGCCCTTGGCGAAGAAGCCTCTGCTTTAGGCGTTCATATTGTGCTCGGCCCAGGACTTAATATTAAAAGAAGCCCTTTATGCGGAAGGAATTTCGAGTATTTTTCCGAAGATCCCTATCTGTCAGGGAAAATGGCGGCTGCCTATGTAAAAGGGATTCAGAGTAATGGCGTTGCCGCCTGTCCGAAACATTTTGCAGTCAACAGCCAGGAACTGCGCCGCATGGCAATGAATTCCGTACTGGATGAACGGACATTACGGGAAATTTATTTAACCGGGTTTGAAATTGCGGTAAAAGAGGGAAATGGCAAAGCCATTATGACCAGCTACAATGAAATAAACGGTGAATATGCCAATGAAAACATGCACCTGCTTCAAGATATCCTCAGAAAGGAATGGGGATTTGAGGGAATTGTTATTTCGGACTGGGGAGGGTCCAATGACCATGTAAAAGGGGTAAAAGCAAACTCGAACCTGGAGATGCCGACACCTGGCCTGGGTTCTGCCAGAGAGCTGTTAAAAGCCCTCGATACCGGGGAACTCACAATGGAGGAGCTGGATACCTGTGTGGATCATCTGCTTGACGCTGTATTGACATTATCAAAAGGCGCGACGTCAACAGAGCCTTTCGATGAACAGGCTCATCATATGCTGGCTAGAAAAGCGGCGGCAGAAAGCGCTGTGCTGCTGAAAAATGAAAACGGTATCCTCCCCCTTAAAGCAAAGACTAAGGTGGCCGTGATTGGAGATTTTGCGATTGAACCGAGATATCAGGGGGCCGGTTCTTCTATGGTCAATCCCACCAGGCTGGAAACCATTGAGACAGTGATAAAGGAATACGATCTCCAGGTTCTTGGAATCCAAAAGGGTTACAGACGGACCGGCGAGGAGGATGCCGCACTTAGAAAAGCGGCGCTTGACCTGGCGGAGGGGGCTGACATCGTTCTGTACTTTTTCGGATTGGATGAGCTGAGTGAGGCAGAAGGACTTGACCGGAACCATATGCGGATTCCACAGAATCAGATTGACCTGCTAAACGTCCTGGCGCAGACAAACGCAAATGTAATAGGAATTATCAGCGCCGGATCTTCCATAGAGATGCCCTGGCACCCGTGCTGTAAAGCGATTCTCCATGGATATTTAAACGGACAGGCCGGAGCAAGCGCGATGTTGGATATCCTGACGGGAAAAGTCAACCCTTCCGGAAGATTGAACGAGACTTATCCGCTTCGCCATGAGGACACTCCTGCCTATGGGAATTTCCCAAGCAAAGAGAGGAATGCGGAATACAGGGAAGGACTTTTCGTGGGTTACCGCTACTATGATACCAGTCTGGTAAGAGTCCTTTATCCATTTGGATTCGGCCTCTCTTATACCAGGTTTGAATATTCGGACTTAGAAGTGACAAAAGATGGCGTTACTTTTACTTTATCCAACACCGGAGACTTTGATGGCGCTGAGGTTGCACAGTTATATATTGCGCTGCCAGAGCCAAAGGTATTTCGTCCTGAAAAAGAATTGAAAGGATTCGCCAAAGTATTTCTAAAAGCCGGGGAGAGTCAGACGGTCCATATCCCCTTTGATGATAAAACCTTCCGATACTGGAATGTGAATACCGGACGCTGGGAAATTGAGGAAGGGAACTATCAGATTGTTGTAGCCGCCAGCGCAACAGACCTTCGCCTGGTAAGCCGCCTTCCAGTGGCTGGAACGACCACGGAATATCCTTATGTGAAGGAACAGCTCCCATCCTATTTTTCAGGGCTGATTAAACAGGTGAAGGACGAGGAGTTCGAGACACTTCTCGGTTATCCGCTTCCCTCCGGCAAATGGAAGGGAGAGTTGGGAATCAACGACGCCATCTGCCAGATGTATTATGCAAAAAGCAGACTGGCCCGCATGATTTACAACCGTCTCACCACCATGAAAAAGCGAAGTGAAGAAAAAGGCAAGCCTGATTTGAATATACTTTTCATCTATAATATGCCCTTCCGCGGGATTGCAAAGATGACCAGTGGTCTGGTGAGCATGGATATGGTCGATGGAATGCTGACGGTGATAAATGGTCACTTCCTTCACGGAGTTTCCAAAATAGCCGCAGGCTATTTCAAAAACCAGAGAGAAAACCGGAAATATGAAAAACTGCTGCGCAGGGAGGACAAAAGCAATGAAAGGAATTAAGAACTGGATATCAGAACACCCCAATATTTGGGAGTTTATTTTGTTTAATGTATTGTCAAATGTGGCTACCGTGGTGAACTTCGCAGTCATGTGGATTTGTACAGGGTTTGTGTTTTCATCGCTGAACCGGACGCCTTTCCGCTTTCTGATATTTAATTATACGAATGTGGAGAGTGATCTGGGGCTCTGCGGCTTTGCAAGTTTTCTGATGGCTACGGCCTGCGCTCAGACAGTGAATTTTTTTGTTCAGAAGAATTTTGTATTTAGGTCCAACGCAGCGTTTGCCCAAGCAGTGCCAAAGTACATATGCCTGGCTGTGGTGCTTGTCATCGTGTCGGCGGCTTTGCCCGCATACAGCCAGACATTGCTTGTAAATACAGGCATTCCCCAGGGAGTTGTTCCAACGTTAGCTAATATTGTGAATATCCTGGTACAAGTGGTACTGAGCTATCCGACAATGAAATTCTGGATTATGCCTAAACAGTAAAAATAAGCCCTGTAATGCTCACTTTCGCTCCCGCTCGATTCTCCTGAAGAAAGCGCCTAATTTTTTCATATCACTTTTCTTACACAGGCAATAGTAGGTGACATTCGCTTCCTGATCCAGAATGGGTATGATGATTCTGTTTGGTGTTTTTCCCTCGCGCTTTATCACCAGGTCAGAAGTAAACGACGGCAGCGCAGAGATTTTAACCAGCTCGTTAAAAGCAAAATTTTCCTCCTGCACAAAAAAGTGGGCGGCAGGCATTTTTTTAACGTGTATGTCATGCCAAAAACCGATTTTAGAACGGAGCAGCATATTTTCCCCGTCTAAATCCTTGAAATAAAGACTTTTGCTGCCAGACAAGGCATGGGCGGGAGGCAGGGAAAAAAACAGGTGCTCCTCTCCGTACTTTGTGCAATAGAGGTCTGGCGCTTCTAACGGTTCGGGAAGGAGTATGATTTGATAAGAGCCATCCTGCAAACCCTGAAGCAAACAATCCTTATCCTTCATCTCAGAAGAAATCGTCATATCCGAGTAGAGATCGGATAGTAACGGCGCCACTTCCCATAGAGGAGCCGGTGCGCAGGAGCCTACGGATATGGTATGACGGCTCCGGTCAAACGCCCGGAGCTGCTCTGCCATATTCCTTGACTGATCCAGCACCTTTTCGGCATACTCCACTGCCAGTAATCCATTTTGGTTAAGCTCGATTTTGTTTTTATGACGTTCAAATATTGTCACCCGCAGTTCATCCTCCAGCTTTTGCATGGAGCGGCTAAGCGCCGGCTGTGAAAGATGCAGATGTTCTGCGGCTTTGGACAGTGTTCCACATTTTGCGAATATTACTAATTGTTCCAGTTGGTATAATTCAAACATACGACTCCTCCTTTGCTCCATCCGTTTCAGTATGCGTTTACATTATAGCACATTGCGCAAACGGCATTGTACTTTTTCAGAAAAAAACTTTAGAATAAAGCCAGAAAATAAAAGCAAGGAGGATAAAAAATGCAGAATACAGTTTTAAATGACGGTACGGAAATGCCGATGGAAGGGTATGGCGTCTTTCAAATTAATGATGCCGATGAGTGCGAGCGATGTGTAAATGACGCTCTTGAGACTGGCTACCGCCTGATTGACACGGCCTCCGCCTATTTAAATGAGGAGGCGGTTGGAAATGCAATAAAAAAGTCGGCAATTCCGCGAGAAGAACTGTTTATCACAACAAAGTTATGGATACAAGATGCCGGGTATGATAAAGCATTAAAGGCTTTTGACGTTTCCATGAAAAAACTAAAACTTGATTATCTGGATTTATATCTAATCCACCAGCCATTTGGTGATTATTATGGCGCATGGCGGGCTCTTGAACGCTTGAAAAAGGAAGGAAGCATCCGCTCCATCGGGGTATGTAACTTCGATCAGGCTCGTCTCACGGACTTATGCATGAACACGGAGGTTATGCCGGCAGTCGATCAGATTGAAATCCACCCTTTTCACCAGCAGACGGCGGCTCTCAATGTGATGAAAATGTTTTGTGTTCAGCCCCAGGCATGGGGGCCGCTGTCAGAAGGGCAGAAAGATATTTTTCATCATCATGTTCTTACTAAGATAGCAGAAAAGCATAATAAAACCACAGCTCAGGTCATCCTCCGCTGGCATATACAGCGGGGAGTCGTGATTATCCCGAAATCCACCCATAAAGAACGGATGGAAGAAAATATAGATATCTGGGACTTTGAGCTGACACAAAAGGAAATGACCGCAATTACTGCTATGGATATTGGACACAGCGAAATAATTGACCATAGCTGCGCATGTACCGCAAGGCAGCTTAACAACCTAAAAATTCACGATTAAAAGGAGATTTCGTATGGCAAAAACAAATATGTATCTTTCAGAGTTTGAAATGACTGATCCGGAATTCAAAGAATTTTTTGAACAGTTTGCGTGCAGCGAGGTGACCGGTGAACCCGGAAAGGGATTGGAGGAAAGAACCCGCTACATGGCGATTCTGGCAACACTCATAGGCTGCCAGGGCGCTGCTCTTTATAAAGAACTTTTGCCGGATGCGCTGAGCGCCGGGATTACACCGGTTGAGGTGAAAGAGATTGGATATCAGGCCACAGCATACTTAGGAGTCGGCAGAACGTATCCATTTTTAAAAGCAACCAATGAAGTCTTTGAAGAAAAGAAGATTCCCCTTCCCCTTTCCGGCCAGTCCACGACAAATCCAGAAAACCGTCTGATAAGGGGCAGCCAGACACAGGTTGAAATTTTCGGACAGAGAATGAAAGACTTATACAAATCCGGACCGGAGGAAAGCAGACACATTAACTGCTGGCTGGCAGCTAATTGCTTTGGGGATTACTATACAAGAAATGGTCTTGACTACAGACAGAGGGAAATGATTACATTCTGCTTCCTGCTGGCCCAGGGCGGTTGTGAACCGCAGCTCAAAGGACATATTGACGGCAATGTCCGGGTAGGCAATGATAAGCAGTTTCTTATCAATGTGATTTCACAGTGTATGCCTTACATCGGCTACCCCAGAACCTTGAATGCCTTAAACTGCATAAATGAAGTATGCACAAATTAATCAATGAAAACAGGAGGAAATCGTTATGAGTTTTATCTTTGGAGTATCAACAAAAGCGATATTTGGCGCCGGTAAATTAGGCATGTTACATGAAGAAATTAACACACCTATGGGGACAGTGAAGGGTAAGAAAGCCTTGCTGGTCATCTCCAACGGAAAATCAACCCGTACAAACGGCTACCTTGACAGGGTGGAGGAACAGCTTCAGAAAGCCGGAGTCGAAGTCGTTTTGTTTGATAAGATTCCTGCAAATCCAACCAAACCGGTTGTAGAAGAAGGTGGAATGCTTGCCAAAGAAAACGGGTGCGATTTTATTGTGGCACTGGGCGGGGGCAGCGTCATCGACGCCTCCAAGGCAATCGGAATCATGGCGGCCAACGGCGGTGACTTATGGGATTATGTTCAGTTCGGCACAGGTAAAAAGCAGTGGCCTGTGACGCCGGCGCTCCCCATTGTTGCAATTACCACAACCGCAGGCACTGGTTCTGAAACAGACGGAGGCGCAGTTATTACGAATCCGGAAACCGATGAAAAGACAGGTGTTTTTGGGACCGGAACATTCCCTGTACTTGCGATTGTAGATGCAGAGCTAATGACGAGCGTACCGGCAAAGTTTAAGGCATTCCAGGGATTTGACGCGCTGTTTCACAGCACCGAGGGTTTTATTTCCAATAAGCGCAACGAAATGAGCAAAATGGTGGCAAGTGAGGCAATCCGCAATGTCAGCGGTTATCTGCCAAAAGCTATCAAGGAGCCTACCGATATTTCCGCAATGGAAAAGGTTGCGTTCGGCAGCTATCTCTCTGGAATCCAGATGTGTGTAGGTTCCTGTACAAGCGCACATCCGCTGGAACATGCTTTAAGTGCGTATCATCATGAACTTCCACATGGCGCGGGGCTTATCATGATTTCAAAGGCATTTTACAGCTTCTTTATCAACAAACATGTCTGCGATGACCGGTTTATTGAAATGGCCCGTCTGATGGGGATGGAGAACGCTGCAAAGCCGGAGGATTTCATTACGGCGCTGGTTAACCTCCAGGAAGCCTGCGGGGTAGCTGATTTAAAGATGTCGGATTATGGTATTACGCCGGACGAATTTGAAAAAATGGCACAGAATGCGAAGGATACGCTTGGAGTGAATTTCCTGAACGATCCCTGCCAGTTGAGTAATGAGGACTGTGTGGCTATCTATAAAGAATCTTATCGTTAGGGAGGAGACGAATATGGCTAAGAAAGTATTGGTAATTGTAAGCAGCCCGCGTAAGGGCGGAAATTCGGAACTTCTCTGCGACCGGTTTATTTCCGGAGCAGAGGAAGCGGGACACCAGGTGGAAAAAATATGTCTTAAGGGCAAAAAAATCGCGCCTTGTATCGCCTGCGAAGCCTGCTTAAACAATGGCGGGGTTTGTGTCCAGAAGGATGACATGGGAGAAATCCTTGAAAAACTGATTGCGGCAGATGTCATTGTACTGTCCACACCCGTATACTATTATTCCATCTGCGCACAGCTCAAGATCATGATTGACCGTACTCTGGCGGGCGGAAGCCGGTTGAAAAGCAAAGAGTTCTATTTTATCGCAACGGCGGCCGATGGAGCACATGTGATGGAATGTACGATGAATGACATGCAGGGATTTGTGAACTGCGTGCCGGGTTCTGTGGTAAAAGGCAAGGTTTACGGTTCTGCGTTTCATGTAGGAGAGATTCAGGGCAGACCGGCCATGGAGGAAGCATACGCCCTTGGCAGAAACTGCTAATATCAAAAGGAAAAGAGGAATATGATGTTATTTTATTTTACAGCTACGGGAAACAGCCTGTATGTAGCAAGGCAGATTGATAAAATGCCAATCAGCATTCCGCAGATTATTGACAATCAGGAGCCTGTGTTTGAAGATGAAGCGATTGGCATTGTATGCCCGATTTTCGGTCATGAGGTTCCGCCCATGGTTGAAGATTTCATGAGAAAATCAACCTTTAAAACAGATTACTTATACATACTTCTGACTTACGGCAACCGACATGGAGGCGCGGCTGAACTGGCGGAACAGACAGCAGCGCGGTACGGCTTAAAGCCGGCCTACATCAACACCATAAGGATGGTGGATAACTATCTTCCCGCATTTGATATGGACGAACAGAAAAAGATAGATAAAAAAGAGGATGAACAAATTGCGGCTGCGTTATCTGATATTAATTCCCGCATACATTTTATCCAGCCGGCCATGCCGGAGGATCGTCAGGCCCATCAGATGTATTTGGAGCGCACCGCGAAACTTCCTCCCGATACGTTTAAGAATCTGTATCGGATTACAGACCGCTGCGCTGGGTGCGGTCTCTGTGTGAGCGTCTGTCCGGCAGGCTGTTTCCGGATAGAAAATGGGAAAGCTGTGCAAGATCCGGAGCATTGCCAGACTTGTATGGCATGTATCCACCACTGCCCCCACAAGGCCATTCAGCTTAATATTCCGGAAATGAACCCTAATGCCCGCTATCGCAACGAGCATATCGCTCTATCGGATATCATAGCAGCAAATAACCGAGAGCAATAAATCGCAGACGGCAGCGGAGGAACGCTATGGCAGCGTTTTCTGCAGCCGTTTTGCATTTATTTCAATATATAAAGCACAATCGAAAGGAGATGGCAAATGACAAAAAAGAAAAGCAGATGGATGAAGGTGGTGGCTATTTTTTCCATACTGATTATTACATTATCTGCTTGCAGCAGGGCCGGCACTGAAAGGTCCGCAAGCTCTGCGGGAAGCCAGGAATTATCAGATGACATGCCACTTAGTGAACCAGAGGCTGTACATGGAGAAGTGTTAATTGCTTACTTTACTGTACCGGAGACAGATGGAGTGGATACCATAGCTGGCGCAAGCCGCGTGGTCGTAGATGAAGAAATATTGGGAAATACACAGTATATTGCCCAGCTAATCCATCAGTCTGTTGGCGGAGACTTATTTGAAATCAGTACCAAGCAGGAATATCCGGGAAGTCATGATCCTCTTTTAGAATTTGCATTTGAGGAAAAAGAGAAAAATGCCAGGCCGGAGCTTGCCGCACATATAGACAATTTTGACGAGTATGACACAATCTTTATTGGATATCCAAACTGGAACGCGGATCTGCCAATGCCCCTCTATACTTTTTTTGAGGAGTATGATTTTAGCGGTAAAACCGTGATACCTTTTGTTACCCACGGCGGAAGCGGACTTTCACGGACGGTAGATACGATTGCCGAGCTGGAACCGGAAGCAACAATGATAAAAGACGGTCTTTCCATTTCGAGAAATAATGTTGCAGAAGCCCAAAACGATGTTACAAACTGGATTCAGTCATTGAATCTATCTGGAATTCAGGAGGAGACAAAATGAAAGATTACAAAAAAGTCCTTACATCCATCATAGTATCCGTTGCTGCCATGGTATCCCTGTCCGCGTGTTCCCAGGCCAATGGAGCCAGCCGTTCATCCACCGCCGCCAGCACTGTCACCGCAGAAACTTCTGATTTAAGCAGTTCAGCCAATGAAAGCGCTGGGGACAGCCCTACACAGGATACCGGCAAGGGAAATATCCTGATTGCTTACTTTACCCTGCCGATGGAGGATGGAGTTGACGCCGTTTCAAGAGCCAGCCGCAAGCAGTCGGATGATGGAACCTTTGGAAACATTATGTATATGGCGCATGTTATCCAGAAAAATGCCGGCGGGGAGCTGTTTTCCATTGAAACAGCTCAAAAATATCCTACGGACAACATGGACGACCTGCTTGAATTCGCGGCCAAAGAAAAAAGTGATAATGCAAGACCAGAACTGTCCACCCACATTGAAAATCTGGATGACTATGACACTGTTTTTATCGGCTATCCAAACTGGAATGCGGACCTGCCAATGCCTATGTATACGTTTTTTGAAGAATATGACTTCAGCGGCAAGACAATGATTCCCTTTGTAGCGCACGGCGGCAGCGGCGCTTCCAGAACCGTCTCCACCATCAAAGAACTGGAACCGGGAGCCACAGTCATTGATGATCCGGTAACGGTTTATTGGGACGAACTTGACAACGCTGAAAGTATTGTTACGGAGTGGGTTCAAAACCTTGAATATTAAGGATAGACAAGTATGAACAGACTTGGTAAACACAAAATTGCCTGGATAGCGGCCGCTCTAAGTATCCTTCTGTCATCCTGCGGCATTCCCCAGGCTGGGGCTGACAGTATCGCAGATATAAAAGCGCAGTCTATTCAAAGTGGAATTAAAAGAATTTCAGCAAATGCGGCTGTTTACCCCACCTATACGATGTTGGATACGATTACGGTTGAGTACAGCGATGAGATTGTTCTGCCAGACAGTGATCCTAAAACACTCTACACTTTTACAGATGATGAAGCAGGCGGAAAAACCCGTGAAATAACAGCAGTCTATATGAATAACCAACGGGAGATTAATAAGGGAGAAAATCAGTCATCCGGGAGGTTTGTAATTATTCAGCTTTCCCGTGTTGAAAACCCTGAACCCGATGAGTCCGAACCCTGGCAGCCGGAAAGTACAGCGGGTATGGCGCTCCATTTTCAAAGTTCCAGCTATTTACATACGCTTCGCACCGATTATTCAGGGGTGAAGATTCGGCAGAACTTTGATGCCCTGAATGCCAGGGGGCAGACGGTCCAACCATCTTGCACCCTTCCTGTACTCCGGTCTGAAAATGTTGGCTGGCCGGAGTTTCAGGGATTCTCAATAAATAATGTTCTCCAGGGAAAAGACGGAGATGTGCATTACAGCGTTTTCATTCCGGAGGACTATAACCATGAAAAGCGTTATCCGATGATTCTTGTGCTTCCCGGTTACAATGGACTGCTTCACTCTCTGAAGCTGGAGACGATTGGCGTAAATTTGTTTACAGACCGCAGTTCGCTTGTATGGACGGAACAGCCTGATGACATGATTGTGGTGTCCCCGCAGTTGGAGGATTGGGGAGAAAAATCAGCCCGACAGGTCATAGAACTGACAGAGTATTTTTTAGAAACTTATTCTGTTGATACCACACGTGTTTATGCCATGGGATATTCGGCTGGCGGTGAAACCATGTCCCGTGTTCTGAATGTCAGGTCAGATTTATATTCTGCTTACCTGCATTGCAGTTCAAAGTGGAATGGAGATTTTAGCAATGTAATAGAGAACCGGTTGCCAATCTACTTTTTTATAGCTGGGAACGATGAATATTATGGCTCAGAACAGACCCTTAAATCGTATACGGATTTGCGTAATGGCTATGCCGATAGAGGTCTGACTGAAAATGAAATTGAACAACTGGCAGTAATCAATATGCCGGATAACCTGTATTTTAACCGCCAGGGAATTTATAACTATCATGTGGGCGGTCAGTATGCAGTCAATGACAGGACGATTGTCCGATGGCTGCTTTCACAACACAAACAGTAATAGAGAGGAGATTTTATCATGAAGGAAATCGTAAAAAATAATCCAAGTATATTTCCGGCGGGCCAGGAGCTTCCGGAAAAGTTCAGCCAGTATTTTCAGGGCACCGCGTATTTACAGCCGTTAACCGACAAAGGGGGACCGATATCAAATGTTACCTTTGAACCAGGCTGCCGGAATAACTGGCATATTCATCATAAGAGTGGGCAGATTCTGCTTGTTACCGGAGGGCAGGGGTGGTACCAGGAATGGGGAAAACCTGCAAGAAAGCTGAACCCAGGAGACGTAGTGGATATAGCGCCGGAGGTTAAACATTGGCACGGAGCGGCAAAAGACAAGTGGTTCTCACACCTGGCTGTTGAGGTGACAGCAGAAGGTTCTTCCTGTGAATGGATGGAGCCTGTTTTGGATGAAGATTATAGCAAACTCTGATTGTGAAAGAAAGGATATTACTATATTTTAACATTCCTGAATTCCAACAGCCTGGAGGGAAAAACGGTGATTCCGTTTCAGACACATGCGGGCTGGCCGGGTCACACTTTGCAGGATATGGGGAACGCATGCAAAGGTTCGCCTGTTGAAAACAGCAAAGCAATCCAGTTTAGCTCAAAGCAGTTTGGGCTGCTTGTAACACCGGAAAGCGAGGTAGATCACTGGATTGAAACGCTTAAATAAATAAGACATACTGGCAGAACTGAGAGGAAACTGAATGAAACCCAAGATGAAACTAAAGATGCTGACGGATATAGGCATGACGGTGTGTCTGTTACTGCTCATGACTTATGAACTGATCAGCAGCGCGTTCCATGAATATGTGGGTATGGTAATGTTTGTACTTTTTATACTGCATCATGTGTGGAACGTAAAATGGAGCAAAAATTTATTTCGTGGAACGTATACAGCTTTTCGGGTACTGCAGACATTGCTTGTATTTATCATATGCTTTACCATGATCGGCTCTGTGATAAGTGGCGTTATCCTATCAAACCATTTGTTTACTTTTTTGCCAATCAACGGCGGCCGCGGCTTTTCAAGAACTTTACACCTGCTCTGTGCTTATTGGGGGTTCGTACTGATGTCATTACATCTGGGACTGCACTGGAATATGATTGTGGGTATGGCAAAACGGCTTCATGTGAAGTCATCTAAGATTATTTTACCGGCTGCCCGTGGAATTGCCATAGCGATTGCCGGATATGGAATCTATGCTTTTATAAAACGGGATGTGGGAACTTATATGTTTCTTGAAAACCAATTTGTGTTCTTTGACTTTGAAGAACCGCTTGCTCTTTTTTTAATAGATTATATGTTCATAATGGGATTGTTTGTCTTTATTGGTCATTATCTGGGGAGACTGCTTCTCGGCTATAAGGGCAGAGGAAGTGTTGCTAAAAACGGATTTGATTTACCAAAAGGAGCGTAAACAATGAAAAAATTAACTATGATATTATTGAGTCTTTCGATGGCCTTTGGCCTTGCCGCCTGCGGCAAAAACCAGGCGCCAGACAGCACGCCGGAAGCAACACAGACTGTGACGGAGGCTGCAACGGAGGATGTAACACAGGCTGTGACGGAGGCTGCAGCACAGAAAGCATCGGAAGAACCGCAAACATCAGAAACCGACGAATCCGAGCCTGCAGAACCCATGGAAGGGGACGGCAAGACACTGGTTGTATATTTTTCCCGCTCCGGTAATACGGAGGAAATTGCAAAGTATATTGCAGAGCAGACAGACAGTGCGACGTATGAAATTATTCCGCTTAACCCATATCCGGATGATTATACGGAGACGACAGAGGTTGCCAAAGCGGAGAAAGATAATAATGAGAGGCCGGAAATAAAAAATCCTCTTGCATCTGTTGAGGAATATGACCGCATTGTTATTGGTTATCCTATCTGGTGGCATTCGGCTCCTATGGTAATCGGCACATTTTTGGAGAGCTATGATTTAAGTAACATTGATATTTACCCATTTTCCCAGTCTGCTTCTATGGATACAGAACAGTTTGAGCAATCTATGGACTTTATCCGGGATTGTGCGGGTGACGCTGTTGTTCATGAAGGACTGTTTGCCGGGGCGTCGGATACGGAAGATATTACAGCATGGCTGGCGGAGAATGGCTTGATAAAATAGAATTGAAGTAATGTGTTCATTTTTATGAAGTTTGATGAAAGGAAATTGTAAGCAGAGTTGTTTATCCTTTTGTTAGATGTATGTTATTCTGACAGCTTATGATTATCAACCCACCATTTTTAGATAGATGATATGCTGGATGGCTGACGCAGGAGGGATATGGCTCTGCTCCCATCTGGCATATTTTTTGTATAACAGGAAAGTTCTTGTGTGGAACGGTTTATGTAAACCTGATGCTCTGCTTTTGCAGAGCATCAAAAACAGACGATGGACTGGACTAAAATATAAAAAAGCCATCACTTCCATCATCTTCGCCAAATACATTTTCGTGAAGAAAATAATCCATATCAAGAAGAGCTTCATCCTTCATGCGCAGGATTTCGGCAGCGGTCATTCCGTCCGGAGGATTTTTCGCATATTCTATGCGGAGTTTCTCTGCAAGTTCTTTGTTAGTAATAGTGCCCACCTCCAATCAAAGTTAAGATGCTTTGATTTTAGCATGGGAGGAGTGGGCTGTATAGTTTTTTTGTGCAGGCGGCCGGCATTTGTATTCCCTCATAGCCCTTTCGTATAATTCCAGCAGAGAGACCGGTTTGTGGTTGTAATAGACTTCCACTACCTCCATGATGCACCCACAGCAGGGGCATTTTAAAGGATCATAACCAAAAGAAGAAAGGATTAGAGACCGCCATTTATGAAAACTTAAAAGAAACCTGTGCTTTTCCCTTGAAAGAACCCGGTGAAGTTTATTGTCCTGCTCTTTATGCCTGGCGTACAGGCCGTAATAGCGGATCATTTTAAACTGTCTTTCTGGGATGTGCTGGATTAGTCGGGAAATAAATTCCATAGCAGGAATCGATTCGGTGACAAGAGCATTGTCTTCATGCCTGTTATAGTGAAACGTAACGGTATCGCCATCATAAGAGTCAATGCGTGAGGAGGCAATGACGGGCCGTCCGAGGTATCTGCCAATGTATTTCAGGACGGTGTCGGGTTTGCAGTCTTTGGATTCGGCATAGACATAAAACCCATCTTTGTGATTATGATAAATGGAAGCTTTCACCTGCTTAAAAGAATCGCCAGGCCGTGAGTGAAGTAAGTTAAGAAGAGCTGTCCGGAAGGAAAAGCGCAGAAAAGCAAAAGGAAAGTGAGTAACCCTGCGCCAGGAAAGGGAAGAACCAACGCCGCCTTCGGAGATAAGACAATGAATATGAGGATTCCATTTCAAGTCGCGTCCAAAGGTATGAAGAACACAGATAAAACCCGGGAATGAGGGAGTCGGATTTATTGAAGTTGTGGAACATGCGCTGTGCCTAGGATATGACAATTACATAAAATAAATCAACTGGATAGTAAAATGGTTCATTTTGCAGCTTTTGCCACAAGCAACTGGCAAAACTGTTCATTGAGTTCAATCAATGAATTTGCTATGATAATTTCATACTACTGAAGGTGGTATCGCATAAAGGAGGAAGAACTTATGGAGAAAAGAGAACGTCAGTTGTTAGCAGCTCTGCAGGGCGCATCCTGTCTCACGGCAGATCAATTGGCAGCACTTCTTAATGTCAGCAATCGTACGGTGCGGACAGCCATAAAAAACTTGAGTCAGCTCCTTCCGGCCAACGGAGCCAGAATTGAGGTAAGACGCGGCAATGGATATTGTCTGCGGATTGATGAACCCTCCTGCTTTGAAACCTTCTGCCGATCCATACAGGAACAGCAGCAGGAACAGTTTCTGCCCAACTCTTCGGAGGAGCGGATCCGCTATGTGCTGGATTATCTGCTGAATGCTTCGGAGTATGTCAAAACCGAGGATTTGAGTGAGATGCTCTATATATCCAGAAGGACATTGGCAGATGATATGAAGACAGTAGAAAAACTGCTGGCAGAATACAACTTAACTTTAAAGAAAAAGCCTGGATACGGCATCAAGGTGGAAGGCGACGAAATGCATCTTCGTCTATGTATCGCTACCTACGCGGCCGGTTACCGGAACCCTTGTGAGGAAACAGATATCCTTTCACAGATTGCCGAGATTGTCAGAGCCAGCCTCCAGGAAAGTAACCTTTATGTGTCGGAACCGGCATTTCAGAATCTGGTGGTGCATATCTTCATTGCGATAAAGCGGGTAGAAGATGGTCATTATATTCCGCTGTCGGTTGATATGATACAGATGGCGGAACTGCAAAAAGAAATGAAAGCGGCAAAGATGTTGGTAGAAGCGTTGGAACAGCGTTTTTCCTTCCGCTTTCCCGAGGCGGAGCAGCACTATATTGCCATCCATTTGGCTGGCAAACAGTTTATGGAAGTCCGGGAGTCAGATACAGGCAATCTGGTGATCAGCCATGAGATCAGTTGTCTGGTGACAGACATGCTGCAGGCCGTGTATGAAGCCTTCCATTTTGATTTTCGCAATGACTTGGAACTCAGGATGTCCCTGTGCCAGCATATCGTGCCACTCGCCATCCGGCTGCAGTATGGATTGAAATTAAAGAACCCGATGCTAAGAGAAATCAAAGAACGTTATGCACTTGCCTATATGATGGCGCTTCAGGCATGCAGCATCATCGCCACCTACTGTCAGAAACAATTGAGTGAGGATGAGAGCGGATATTTTGCGCTGGCTTTTGCTTTGGCACTGGAACGAAAAAAGTCCCGGATTGCCAAAAAGAATGTATTGCTGGTCTGTGCATCGGGAAAAGGAAGTGCCCAACTGATGCTTTACCGCTATCAGGAGGAATTCGGAAGCTATATCAATCATATTGAAGCCTGCGATGTCAATCATATCGCCCAGAAGGATCTGACGCAGTTTGACTACATATTCACAACTGTGCCGATTCCCATCCGGGTACCGGTGCCGATTCAGGAAGTGGAATATTTCCTGGAAGAGCAGGATATCAAAGTGGTTAAAAAGGTATTGACCAACCGTAGTGCCGGGAGTGTCAGGCGGTATTACTGTCCGGAATTTTTTCTGACCGGACTTGATTTTAAGACGAAGGAGGAGATTCTGTCCTATATGTGCCAGCATATTGAGAAAAGGCAGGAGATGCCCCCTGGATTTTTTGAATCTGTGATGAAACGGGAACATTTATCAAGCACTGATTTTGGTAATCTGGCTGCTATGCCACATCCCTTTGAAGCACTCAGCGAGACTACCTTTGTCTGTGTTGGGATTTTAAAGGAGCCGGTTTTATGGGGCACCAGAGAGGTTCAAATTGTCTTTTTGACAGCAATTGAAAATAAAGAAAACAGAGATTTACAGAGATTCTATCAGGTCACTTCCAAATTGCTGCTTAATTCCGGTTATATCCATGAATTGCTGCAGAAGCAGGAGTTTTCCGTGTTGGAAGAGATACTTGCCGGAATTGAACTCGAAATAGATAACAGGAGAGAATAAAATGGAAGACAATAAATATTTAGGTGCATTTGAAATTATCATGAATGCCGGGAATTCAAGAGCCCAGTCCATGAAAGCGGTCGAGGCGGCCAGGCAATTCGATTTTGAAGCAGCCGAAGAATACCTGGTGCAGGCCGAATTGGAGATGCGAAAAGCCCATCAGGGACAGACTGATATCATCACACAGGAAGCAAAAGGAGAGCCTGTTGATGTCAATATTATCCTGGTTCATTCCCAGGATCATCTGACCATGGCAATGATGGCTCAGGAGAATGCTGCCGAGATGATCCATTTATACCGGATGATCAGTGAATTAAAAAATAACCAGACAAAATAAACAAACAAATTAACCGAACTGCCCAACGGGCGGGGAAGATGGAGGTATTTATGCGAATTATGTTAGCTTGTGCTCAGGGACTGTCCACCAGTCTGCTGGTCGAAAAAATGAAGGACTATGCTCAGAGTCAGGGGAAGGATTATACCATCTGGGCAGTTGATCAGGGGGTTATTGCCAATGAATTGGAGAATTTTGATGTGCTTTTGTTAGGACCACAGGTTCAGCATATGCTGAAAAAAATCACAAAAATCGTTGACGGCAAAGCGCCGGTAGCCGTGATCAAGCCAATGGACTATGGACGAATGAATGTGGAAGGGATTATTTTACAGGCAGAAGAATTGTTCGGAAAGTAGAGGGATGAGTTATGGGGTTTATGGATACGTTTACGGAAAAGCTGTCGGATATTGCAGTGGTATTCGATAATAATAAGCATCTTAATGTAATTAAGAACACGTTTATGGCTTCAATGGGATTTATTATCGTGGGTTCCTTTGCAACATTGTTTAACACCATCTTATGCAGCCCGGCGACCGGGCTGGCCAAATTCCCGGCGCTTGCCTGGCTGCAGGGATTGTCACCGATGTTCAGCTCGATCAACTATGTGACGATGAATCTGATGGCGGTTTTTATTGCTACAATTATGGGTTTCTTATATGGAAAACAAAATAAGGTGAACCAGATTACCAACGCACTGCTCTGCGTGGTGACATACCTTTCGGTTTCGCCGCTTACTGGTTCCTTAAAAGTTGATGAAACCGTACATACTGTGAAAAATGTATTACCCGCGGTATCAACAAACTCAGAAGCTTTGTTTACTGCAATTATTGTTTCGATTTTGGCTTCTGAGCTGTTCTTTCAGCTCGGCAAGATTGATAAGATTAAGATCAAGATGCCGGCCCAGGTGCCGAAGAATATCGCCAATACCTTTAACGATTTGATTCCAATCACGATTGTGATCTTTGCCATTGCGATCATTGGCCATATTATTCTTTCCTTCAGTGGAATGTATCTGACTCAGATTATTTATAAGGTGATTCAGATCCCGCTGCAGCAGGTAATCAATACGCCTTTCGGGGTTGTTGCGATGACCTTTACCTCTTTGCTGTTCTGGTGTATTGGTATTCATGGCAATCAGTTAATTGCTCCGTTGCGCAGCCCATTGACGGCGGCTGCACTGGCTACCAATGTGGCATTGGTAGAAGCAGGACAACTGGCAACAGAACCATTTACCGGTGCTCTGTGGGTGGTATTTATCACTATGACTGGATCAGGAATCACAATGTCTCTGATCCTATCCATCCTGGCTTTTTCAAAGCGGGAGGACTATCGGGCGATTGCCAAGGTTTCACTGGTTCCTGGGATTTTTGGAGTTAATGAACCGATTATCTTCGGCCTTCCGATTGTTTTGAACCCGATTATGTGTGTTCCGTTTGTGCTTTCCGGCTGTGCGGCAGCAGCGATTTCATTCTCTGCCTGTTCTTCCGGTCTCCTCGTCTGCAACTCGGTGGCAACACCATGGGGATTGCCACTGTTCATCAACGCTCTGGTTGCCTATGGAACCTGGCGGGCAATTTTGGTACAGTTAATTATTCTGACTGTTTGCTTCGTTATTTACACACCGTTTGTAAAAGCGGCCAATAAAGAGCTGGAGAAGCAGTGCGGAGGTGCCTGAGATGAGTCAGTTTAAGACACAACAGTCTGAGCAGAAACAATCCAAGGTTGCCGGTCTGAGCTGGGACAATCTAAACCTGCAGCAGCTTGACGCCAAGTCATTCCCAGAAGGGTTTCTCTGGGGAGGCGCACTGGCCGCCAACCAGTGTGAAGGTGCATATCTGGAAGATGGCAAAGGCTTGTCTGTGGCGGATATGGCTTTATTTAAACCGGCAGTAGATGTGAAGGATTTTAAGAAGCAGACCGCAATTACCAATGAACATATCAGATGGGCAATGGGAGTGGAAGGAGCTGGGGAATTTCCTAAACGACGGGGAATTGACTTCTACCACCACTACCGGGAAGATATTCAATTATTTGCCGAAATGGGTTTTAAAGTATTGCGTTTTTCTGTGGCATGGAGCCGGATCTTTCCCCAGGGAGATGAGAAGGAACCAAATGAAGTAGGACTTAAATTTTATGATGATGTGATTCATGAATTAAAGAAATACGGGATCGAGCCGTTGATTACTCTGTCTCATTATGAAATACCGATGGGATTGGTGGAGAAGTATAATGGCTGGGCGAAACCGGAGACAATAAATTGTTTTGTACGCTTTTGTGAAGTATTGTTCAGACGCTACCAGAAGGATGTGAAGTACTGGATTACCTTCAATGAGATTGACAGTATTTTCCGCCACCCATTTACAACCGCCGGAATTGTTCCAGATCGATTTGCACCGGAGCAGTTAAATGAAGTGATTTTTCAGGCACTGCACTATCAACTGACAGCAGGTGCTATGGTGACGAAACTCTGCCATGAGATAATTCCGGGGTCCCGGATGGGCTGTATGCTCACGAAACTTACCATCTATCCTTACAGCTGCAAGCCAGAGGATGTGCTGTTGGCCCAGAAGTTAAATCGCCGCAACTCTTTTTACACGGATGTCCAGGTGTTTGGCGAATACCCGGCATTTATCATGCAGGAATGGGAGCGGGAGCAGATAACGGTAGAACGGACCGCGGCAGAAATGGCATTAATAAAAGAACATACGGCTGATTTTGTTTCTTTTAGTTACTACATGTCAATGGTCGCCAGTACCGAATCCGGATTAGAACAAACCGCCGGCAACACTGCCAGAGGGATTCGTAATCCATATCTGAAATCCAGTGACTGGGGGTGGCAGATTGATCCGGTAGGATTGCGGTATTCCCTAATTGAGTTATATGACAGATATAGGCTGCCTTTGTTTATTGTGGAAAATGGTCTTGGTGCCCATGATGTATTGACTGAGGAAAAAACAGTTGAGGATGATTATCGGATTGCGTATTTTACCCAGCATTTAAGCGAAATGAAAAAGGCGGTTCTGGAGGATGGGGTGGAACTGATGGGATACACCTCCTGGGGGCCGATTGATATCATCAGCATGTCCACATCCCAGATCAGCAAACGTTATGGTTTTATCTATGTGGATTGCGACGATGTGGGGAATGGAAGTTATCAGCGGTATCGGAAAAAATCATTTGACTGGTATAAAGATGTAATTGCCTCAAACGGTGCGAAACTTTGATATAAAGGTGGCATTCAGCACATTCATTCCTTGATGAGGGGCCAGGGGAGCTGAAGTGCCGGAGGCACTTTCTTGAGTGCAATAACATTGATACTATTATGAGACACTATTGCACCAGGAATATTATTGACACACAATTTTAAAAGAATTAAACACCGCTGTAATTCCCATTCTATAAGGGGGTTACAGCGGTGTTGCTTCGTTTTGAAATATAGTCTTTTTTCCTTTTTGGGGATCTTAGAAAAAAAATTATTTCTACCGTCCACGAAAGCTAATATTTCCTTCCAATCTCAAATCGGCAGGCTCCCTGATTGACTGTGTCACGATATAGGCCTGGTTTCCCGTGTGGGTCCGTGTTTAACTAATAAATCTTTTAATGTTCCAAGTTTACGGATCGTTCTGGTTGTGGATTTTCCAATGGTATCTACATAGGAGAGCTTGACAAAAAAAGATGGTCCTATGGCGGCCTACGGGCTATTTTTGTATGAATGAGGTGTCAAACTTCCATGTTAAAGGCAGCATCAATTTCGCTTGAGAGTTCCTGGTTCTCATGCTATAATTTCTACATGTATTTGGAGTATGGTAAGGTGGAGGGAAGCTGCCTTACCGCATAAGAGAGCAATCCGAAACGAAAAATGGGGGAAAGAAACCATGAAATACGAAAATGCCGGCCAGATGAATTTTTTCTCGGAAATGGCGGAACATCAGATTTCGGCACGTGAATTTTTCAGCAACGTTCTGCTGGATTCTCTGGATAGAAATTTCGGCTTAAAGCATGTGCTGATATCCTATTTCGATACACATGGAACATTTCTTTCATGGATCAATCGGAACGGAATCCTGCTGGACTGTGAAGAGCATCCATACAGGAAATTTGTTGCAAATGATGTCATCAGGCATGTGGTTTATCAGGACGCGGTCCGTGACCATCTGACTTACTTTAATGTGATACCAAGACTGTATAAATCCACAGACGTCATCAGTCCTGTCGATTATACCCACTCCGCCTATGTCCGTTTTCTGGAGGAAAACTTTCATGCGCATTATAGCGTTACGATGGCATTCGGCATTAACGCCTATATCCAGGTCGCCTTTTTTAAGAGTCTGGAGAACGGAGATTTTACGGATCAGGAAATTGAGGCACTGAATGAAATCTACGTCTATGTGGCCAATTCCTATAAGAATTTCAAAAAATACGAGCAGGCCAAGATCGTGTCAAATATTCAGAGTGAGATCATTTCATCCGGTGAAAAGGCCTATTTTGTCACGGATGACTTTATGCATATTATGAGCTATAACAAGACGGCTCAGAGCTATTTAAAAGAGATTCTTGGCCCTTCCATCGCCGAACAGATCAGTACGACCACACCGTGCAGCTGGCTGCCGTTTTTACTGGGCGGCGAGGAGGACAATTTTACGGCCGACCGGGTCCAGACACGGGTAATTAAAAATTATATTTTTACAATCTATACGTACGATCAGAGCTATTCCAACGGAATCATCGACCGGTATCACTGGATTACCATCTCCAGGAAAGAAGAAGGAAAGCTGCTGGAAGGCTCCGGAACCATGCTGCCGCTGACACAGGCGGAGCAGCGGGTGGCAGAGCTCATGTACAACGGCCTGACCTACAAGGCCATCGCCGACGAGCTTGTGATCAGCTATCATACGGTGAAGAAGCATGTACAGAATATCTATACCAAGTGTGGAGTAAAAAGCCGCTTCCAGTTATATAAGTGGCTGGAAAACAGAGAGCAGTAAGCAATGCAATTGACAGGAATAAATTAAAATAAGCCTGCGGGGAAAGGTAATAAGGTCTGATGTATGGAGCGAAGAAAGGCTGGATATAAAAAGAAAAACGGGACATACCGGTGGATTTTTGTTGTATTTATAGTGATCTGTATTCTGGCAAGCGTCTTCAGTTTTTTGTATTACAGGAACCTGCATAAGACCATAAGAGAAGAGAGCAGGGGATATCTTCAGGAGGTTTCCAGAAGGGTTGCAGCCAATCTTGACCGCATAACGAAAGATAATTTCGCCATGCTTAATATGATGGGAGCATCCCTGGAGGCGACAGAGCCTGAGAATATGGAGGAAGTCAGGCGGCTTTTACAGAAGCAGCAGGGGTTTGGCGAGTTTGAAACAATTATGCTGGTAGAGGAATCCGGGAAAGCATACAATATCGCGGACAGTAAATCGGTATTTTTTTCCTTCGATGGTGCCATGCTCGACAGTATGCTGGCTAATAAGTCCGCGATTGCAAAAGACCAGATTATGGATAATAAAGAGTATTTTGTTTTTGCGGTTTCCCTGGATCATGTCGTGGTTGGCGGGGAAAAGATTATGGCACTGGCTGCCTGTTATGATCCGGATACGCTGAATCAGGTGCTGTCCATGACCTCTTTTAACGGTCAGGCCTATTCTCAGATTATCACGAAGTCGGGGACGCTTGTGACAAAGGCCGTCTTTCCATTTGCCATGAAAAGTGGTTATAATATTTTTTCCACGCTTCAGAATGCGGAGATGGATGAAAAAGAGAGCCTGACGAAAGTATGCAGTGATATAGAGAATAATGTCGCGGACCAGATCAGCTTTTCTTTAGACGGTGTACATAGATATATGGTTTATACGCCGATTCAGCCGGACGATTGGTATCTTCTGACCTTTGTTCCGTTTCAGGCGGTGAACGAGAAGTCGGATATGCTGCTGGTTATGACTCTGCGTATCTGCGGGCTGCTTGTAGTTCTGTTTTGCGGGCTTGTGGCCATCCTGTTCTGGATCTTCCGTGCGAATAAAAAAAAGCTGGAGAGACTCGCTTACGTGGATGGGATAACCGAGGGGAATACCATACAGAGGTTTTATGAGCTGGCAGCCGAGATGATGGAATCTGTCCCGGAACAGAAGTATGCGCTGGTCTATACCAATATAGAAAATTTTAAAATTCTGAATGCGCAGATCGGACGGAAAAACTGCGATATGATCTTAACGCAATTTTACAAATATTCCTCCTCCGTGCTGAATAAAAACGAGTGCATGGGCAGACTGTTTGCCGATAATTTCTGTATCATGCTGACCTGCCGGAGTGAAGAGGAGCTGATCAAGCGATTCGAAGACTGGTCGGCCGCCGCCGAGGAGTATTTCGGCCGTCTCAATCCTGCATGGGGGATGCCGCAGCTCGAATTCGGCGTCTATGTGATCGAGAACAAGGATATGCCGTTTCCGGAGATGATCGATAGAGCGAAGCTTGCGTTGAGAGAATCGCCGAGGCAGGCCGGCAGTAAGCTGCGGTATGCATTTTACGACGACGCTGCCCGTTCTCGCATGTTCCGGGAGAAGCATTTGTCGGATGTGATGGAGGAAGCACTGAAAAACAGGGAATTCCAGGTGTACTTACAGCCCAAATACCGCCTTCCCGAGGAAAAGATCGGCGGGGCGGAAGCGCTGGTACGTTGGTGCAGCAGCACGGAGGGAATGATCTATCCGGACGAATTTATCCCATTGTTTGAAAAAAACGGATTTGTCGTTACGCTGGATTTATGGGTATTTGAGGAGGTCTGCCGTACCTTATGTTCCTGGATAGAGCGTGGAGTGCAGCCGGTGAAGATATCTGTCAACTGTTCCCGCGTTCACTTTAAAAATGAGAAGTTCCTGCAGGCCTATCTGACCGTAGCAGATCAATATCAGATTGACAGGAGCCTGATTGAGATTGAACTTACGGAGAGTGTGGTTTTTGAAGATACAGAGCGCCTGATTAAGATCATTGAACAAATCAGGGCAGCGGGATTCGGTTGTTCGATGGATGATTTCGGAAGCGGCTACTCTTCTTTGAATCTTATTCAGTCGATTCCGGTTGATACCTTAAAGATTGATAAGGTATTTTTCAAAGATAAAACAATGGAATTAGACCGTCTGAAGGCTGTGGTTGGCGGTATCATCCGCATGTCCCACTCCCTTTCGATGGTGACAGTCGCGGAAGGCGTGGAGTACAGGGAACAGGTGGAGATGCTGAAGCAGGAAGGCTGCGACTACATTCAGGGGTATATATTTGATAAACCCATGAACATTGCATCGTTTGAACAGAAGGCTTTTGGTGAAAGTTTAGCGGAGGTGCGCAAAAGTGATCCGTTGGGAGAACCGGAGTAAAGTTAAGAAGGCGGGATTGATTGCCCTCACGTGCGGCATGCTGTTTTTGACCGCATGCGGAGGAAAAAAGGATAGCGGCAGTTATGACGTCATTTCTCAGAAAAGGGTGGAAGAGGGCAGAACTGCTGTAACCGTTCTGGTAAAATATGCGTTTAGTATCAACAGCTTTGAAAAAGCAGTGGAAGAAAAATTCCCGGATATTGATATTGTTCAGATTGGTAATTATACTCCGGATATGGGGATTGAAGAATACAGCCGGAGGCTGGAGCACGATGATCTGACGGATATCGTGATGACGTGGCCACTGGATGTAGGGGAAGAGTACTGGGCGGACAGACTCCTGGATTTGTCTGGTGAAGATTTTACGAGCCGATATAAGCTTTCGATATTAAACAGTATTTCCAGGGGAGGAACACTTTTTTATCTGCCGGGACCTTCTCAGGTGAGAGGGATTCTGTATAATAAGACTCTGTTTCAGGAAAACGGCTGGGAGGTTCCCGGTAATTACGGAGAGTTTGTGGAGCTCTGTAAAACCATAGAAGCCAGCGGAATCCGGTCGATTCAATTGGGATTTGAGAATTCGGAGGTCTTAAATACGGCGTTTACTGGTTTTAATTTTGGCAGCTGCTTCAGCAGGCCGGAGGATCAGCAGTGGATAGCGAATTATAACAAGGGAACCGGCAGCTTCGGGGATCATTTCGGCCCGGCGTTAGACGTCTTTCAGCAGATGACGGAGGAAGGAATCTGGAAACCTTCTGATTTGGAGATTGAGTACTCCAAACGGGAGACCATGCTTTATGCCAGAGAGTGCGCCATGGTCGAGGACTCTGCCCTTCTGGCCAGAAGAGGACATGAGATATCCAAAATGGGTGATGAGTTTGCACTCATGCCGTTTTTCAATCCAGACAGCAGCAACGACTGGGCAAGGCTTTATATGGTGTGTTATGTGGGAGTAAACAAGCACTTGGCGGAGCCTGAAAATCAGGATAAGTATGGGCAGGTGATGAAGATTATGGATTTCATTTCCACACCCGAGGGACAGGAGGCCATGATGGCGGACACCGGAGCGATGTTTTCCTGCCTGAATGATGTAGACCTGCCGGATGTCCCTGAAATAGAATCGTTAATTCCGGTACTGCGCGCCGGCCGCTACGCGGTGTTCGGCCAGCTGGAGCATGCGCAGGAAGCGCTGGAGGAAGGCCTGGCGGGTATGCTGCGGGGAGAGAAGACGAAAGAAGACGTGATACAGATGGTGGATAAACAAAATAAAGAGCCTGTTCATAAGGCTGATCCGGAGATCTATGGAACTGCGGCTTCTGACTTTACCCTGATGCAGACGGGAAATTTTGTTACGGACGCCATGCGCGGGCAGAGCGGTGCAGAGATCGCCCTGTTCATGGATAATGGGAAGGACGGCTTATATAACGGCAAGGGACTGAGCGGCAGACTCTATAAAGGCGATGTGACGAATGTGGATTTAAAATGCATTCTTCCGGATCTGAAGAGTCCCGATACCGGAGAGATGCGTGTAGTAAAAATAACCGGAGAAAATCTGATCGAGACTCTGGAAAAATCGATTGTTGTGGAGAATCAGTCCGGCTGGTTTTACTATTTTTCCGGACTTTCCATGAACTATGACCCCACGGCGGAACCGGGAAAGCGAATCGGGACGATACAGACAGCGGATGGAAAAGCGATCGATAAGGAGAAGGTCTATACGGCTGCCATTATGGATACCACAGTTCCGGAAAGCTTTATCCTCGAGAGTGAGAGTACCGGTATGACGGTTTATGATGTGCTGGTGAAGACGCTGGAGGAGAGACAGACGATAGAACCGGAAGAGGATGGGCGGTTTACAGTCAGGCAGGGGCTGTATTGAAGAAAAGCATTTTTTAGTATAAGTGAAATAGAAGTTTGAGAAAAGAACAGCTCAATCAGAGATAGTTTATTTCCTGATTGAGCTGTTCTTTTTTTGTAAGCCAGAACCCCACGATCGATTCCGGAAGACTTCCGTTTCTCTGTCGAAATAGGGAACATTCCCTATACGAAATACTACAGATGGCCACTTTTTTCAGTCCGTCGGGTTTGATATAATTTTAACATACAAAAACAACTCCGGGACAACGAAAGAGAGATACAATCAATCAGAAGTACCGGAGAGAACGACCATTGAGAGGAGGGGGCCGATTGTCACAACAGGGAATTATTTTCAATATTCAGCGTTTCACAATCCATGACGGACCGGGGATGCGGACGGAACTGTTTCTAAAAGGATGTCCGCTGCGATGCAGATGGTGCAGCAATCCCGAGAGCTGGACTGCGCATATCCAGCCAGGGATCTATAAAAGCAAATGCATTTCCCGCAGGAACTGCGGTTCGTGCGAGGAAGCCTGTCCGGCAGAAGGCACGCTTAAATTTACGCGCGGGAAGCTGGCTTTCATCGACCGGAGTATATGCACCAACTGCCTGGCCTGCTATCAGGCGTGTCCGTCGGATGCGATCAAGCAGTGGGGGCAGTCGATGTCCGTGGAAGACTGCATGAAGGAGATCCGAAAGGACCGGGGCTATTACGACCGTTCCGGCGGGGGCGTTACCGTATCCGGAGGGGAACCGCTGATTCAGAGCGACTTTGTGGCGGAGCTGTTTCAGGCATGTAAGGACGAGGGAATCCATACCTGCTGTGAATCCACATTCTGCGCCGACTGGAAGGAAATCGAGAAGGTTCTGCCGTATACGGACCTCATTATCTCCGATATCAAGCATATGGACAGTGGTATACATAAAGAATACACGGGAGTGGGCAACGAAAGAATCCTGGAAAATCTAAAGAGACTGGCCGGCGGGGACCGGGAACTGATCCTTCGGATTCCGGTGATCCCCAATGTCAATGATGATATGGCCAACATAGAGGCCACAGCCGAATTTATCTTAAACGAGCTGGGCGGCCGCGTCAGAACGCTGCAGCTTTTAAGCTTCATGCGCCTTGGGGAAGAGAAATACGCCTCCCTGGGAATGCCCTATCAGATGGAGGACGTGAAGATCAATAGAAAGGTCTTTCAGAAGCATGTGGGCGAGCTTGCAGAGTATTTTAACAGCCGGGGAATTCACTGCCTGGTGGGAACAAAGGAAAAACAGTAAACCAAATTATATCATATTTTCAGGAGGAATTGCAATGAACGAGAATCACACAAACGCGTGTGGAACAGAACCTTTCGATCATGTCTACAGTCTGGGTTACCAGGTTCACCATGAAGACTGGTCCCCATTTCCAAGGGTAAACATGCTCAGACAGACGTTTTTAGACAGACCTTACGAGGTCGATGTGGAGCGGTTAAGGCTGGTGACGGAAAGCTATAAAGAGCATGAAGTCTGTCCCCGCAAGCTTCAGTGTGCCTACGCCTTTGAGAACATTTTGCTGAATACGAAGCTGTATATTGACGACGGAGATCTGATTCTGGGTGAGATCGCTGCGCCGCCCAAGGCATCGCCGATCTATCCGGAGTTTTCCGTGAACTGGATCATCGAAGAGATCCTTCACTCCCCGTTTGAGGAGCGCGAACACGACCAGTTCTACATAAGAAATGACGAAGAGAGAAAAGAAATTATCGAACTGTGCAAATACTGGCAGGGCAGAACCGTGGATGATTTAATCAATGTGCGGCTGGAGGAAGAGCAGATTAAGGGTTCCGAGGCAGGAAAGAAGATCTTCCAGACGAACCTGTACCATTTCGCAGGCGCCGGACATCTGGCCATCGATTATGCGAAGCTGATGAAGGTCGGTTACAACGGCCTGATCGAAAATGCCAAAGCGGGTCTGGAGAAGCTGGATAAGAGAGATCCGGAATACGGCGACAAGCGGGATACGTACCAGGCTATGATTATCATGCATGAGGCTGCGAAAAAATACATCATGCGCTATGCGAAGCTGGCTGATGAGTATGCCGCAGGAGAGCAGGACCCGGTGAGAAAGAAAGAACTGGAAGCCATGGCAGATAACTGCCGTCAGATCGCAGGCAGTGTGCCGAAGACGTTCTGGCAGGCAATGCAGTTATTTAATATAGCCACAACACTCATTCAGGTTGAGAGCAACGGCCACTCCATTTCCTACGGCCGTATGGATCAGTGGCTGTATCCGTACTATGAGGCGGACATGAAAAGCGGCACCATCACGAAGGAATTTGTCCTGGAGCTGATCGAGGTCGAATACGTAAAGATGAACAACCCGACCAAGTTAAAGGATAAGGGAAGTATGGCTGTGCGCAACGGCCGCGGTTTCGGAGGCGAGAGCCTGACCATAGGCGGCGTGGACAGAGACGGCAATGACGCCACCAATGACTTGACGATGCTGATGCTGGAAGGCTCCGCCCATACCCGCATGATGAATCCGTGGGTCTGCGTGCGTATGCATGAAAATACCCCCTATGAATTAAAGGTCAAGACCGTGGAATGTATCCGCGCAGGCTACGGCCATCCAAAGCTTTTCAACGATGCCCCGGCGATCAAGGGCATGATGAGAAAAGGCATGATCCTGGAAGAAGCGAGAGATTACTGTGTCGTAGGCTGTGTGGAGATCGATCTTCCCGGCAGGGAATACGGCTGGCACGACGCCGCCTACGTCAACACGGCGAAGATGATGGAAATGGTATTAAACGGCGGACGCTGTCTGGACTGCGGACCTCACTGTGCAAGATGGGAGAAATGCGGCGCCCTCGGCGGCCATCTGGGACCGGATACCGGAAGCCTGGATACCTACCAGAGCTTTGACGAGGTTCTAGAGAGTGTAGATAAACAGTTTGCTTACTGGACTGATCAGATGTGCAGCAGCTTGAATATCATTGACAATGCCCACCGCGCCTTAAAGCCGGTACCTTACGTATCCGCATTTTATGAGGACTGCATGGAATCGGGGAAGGACTTAACGGAAGGCGGCGCCAAGTATAACGGCACCGGTCCGCAGGCCAGCGGCATGGCAACCTGCGCGGACAGCCTGGCTGCGATCAAACAGCTCGTATTTGACGAGAAGCGCTGTACCGGTTCTGAACTGCTTGCAGCCGTGAAGGATAACTGGAAAGGTCATGAAAAGCTTTACGCCCTTGTAAACAGCTCCAAGGTTCACCACTACGGCAACGACGACGACTATGCAGATGAACTGTTCCGCTACATGTTCGAATGCTACTGCAGACATATCAGGGGAAGAAAGAATCCGAGAGGCGGCGAGTTCAGCCCGGGAGTCTACTCGGTCAATGCCAACGTGGCCATGGGCTTGAATACCAACGCATCCGTGGACGGCCGTAAAGCGGGCGAAGCGATCTCTGACAACATGGGACCGGTTCATACCGACGGCGGCTCCCACGATATCTGCGGCCCCACAGCACTTGTGAATTCCCTGACAAAGGTAGACCACTCCCTGGCATCCAACGGCACGCTGATGAACTTAAGATTCCCGGAGGAATCTGTGGCCGGTGTCGAGGGAAGAGACACTCTGATCGGATTTATCGATGAGTATATGGCAAAGCAGGCGATGCATGTCCAGTTCAATATCATGAGCTCCGCGACAATGCGGGCGGCGCAGAAGAAGCCGGAGGACTACAAAGACATGCTTGTGCGTGTCGCCGGATACAGCGCGTACTTTGTCGAACTCGGCAAGCCGCTGCAGAAGGATTTGATTCAGCGTACAGAGCTTCATTTCTAAAATACACGGAATATACATAGGGGGATATTATGACTTTTGAGTTTGATTTTATACTGGTTGGTTTGATGCAGATTTTTGGATTCTTTGTACAGGGATGTACGGGATTTGGCTGTACCGTTATCGCCGCGGCAGTTACGAACGGCCTTCTGGGAACCGCGGAGGGGGTACCGTACGGGACGCTCCTCACAATTCCATTCCTATACTATCTGGGCGTGAAGGCTTGGCGTGAGGTTTCCTGGAAAGATTTAGTGAAAATCGTCGCACTGTGTGCGCCTGGAATCCTGATCGGCAATTATCTGTTTTACAAGATCAGCCCGACGACCGCGAAGATCTGTATCGGCGCCATGGTTACCATCATCGCATTGATGAATATTTATAAGCACATCATCAGGCCGCTGGTTCTGAAAAAAACAGATGAGGAAGACGCGCCCGACACAACCGGCAGGAAGATTTTCCGCTACGGCTGTCTCATATTAGGCGGTATCGTTCACGGCGCATTTACCATCGGCGGCCCGCTGATTACGGTTTACACCATCGAGGCGGTAAAGGATAAAGAAAAATTCCGCAACACGATGAACATGGTATGGGTGGTCTTAAATACCTGGAACATCTATACTCAGTTCCGCAACGGCGCATTTACCCCCCGCATGTGGAGCGCCCTGGCAATCGGCCTTCCCTGTGCCGCCATCGGATTCTTCCTCGGCATGGGCTTCTTAAAGAGAATTAACCGTGAGCAGTTCCTGCGTATCGTATACTTAGTACTTCTGTTTATCGGCGCAAACATGCTGATCACCAGCCTGATGGCAGTTTTGTAAAAAAGGAGAAGAACAATGAAAGATTTTCGCTTTAAAATACCTCAGAATATTGAATTTGGAATGGGAAGCTTAAAAAAGCTTCCCGAGATCCTGAAAGAAAACGAGTCGGAGCACGTGTTTTTAATCTCTGACCGCGGTCTGGAGAAAATCGGCGTGGTAGGGAAGATACAGGACATCATCGAAGAGGGAGGAATCCGGTATACCTCCTATTTGGATGTCATTCCGAATCCGACCACCGATATCGTCAATGAAGCGGCCGCTCTCTATAAAGAATGCGGAGCGACCAGCATCGTCGCTCTTGGCGGCGGCAGCTCGATGGACGTGGCGAAGGCTGTGGGCGTGCTGGCGAACTACGGCGGCAGCATCACGGACTATGAGGGAAATCACAAGGTTCCCGGCCCGATTGTGCCGATGATTGCGATCCCTACAACAGCGGGAACCGGAAGTGAGGTAACCGCTTCCGCAGTTATCACGGACGAAACCAGAAATTACAAGCTGTCGGTGTTCAGCTATGAAATCCTGCCGAAATACGCGGTTCTGGATCCGGAACTGATTATGACGGCGCCTGCGTCCATCGCCGCGGCCTGCGGTGTCGACGCACTGATTCACGCCATTGAGGCGTATCTTTCCGTCAATGCCTCCCCGTTTTCGGATGCAATGGCTGAAAAGGCAATGGAATTAATCGGCGGAAACCTCCGTCAGTTTGTCGCAAACAGAAAGAATGAGGAGGCGGCCAGCGCCATGATGGCAGGCAGCAATTTTGCGGGAATCTCATTTGCATGGGCCAGACTCGGCAATGTACACGCCATGAGCCACCCGGTAAGCGCCTATTTTCATGTCCCCCACGGCGTCGCAAATTCCATTCTGCTTCCAACGGTTCTGGCATACAACGCCCTTGCCGACAACGGCCGTTATGAAGTGATTTATAATTATATCCGCCAGGGCAATGAAGTATTAAATGGTTTCAAACCGGAGATGCTGGTGGAAGAGATTAAAAAGCTGAACGCAGACCTTGGCATTCCGAAATCACTCTCCGAGGCAGGCGTTAAAGAGGAGCTGATTCCGGCTATGGCGGAGGATGCCATGAAGAGCGGCAACATTCCGGCCAACCCGAGACAGACAAATGTAAAAGATATTATGGAACTTTATAGGAAAGCATTATAAAATAGGATCGTTGTAAAGGGCATCCCAGATGTTCAGATGGTTATCCGGGGAGACACTAGAATGAGTACGAGTGCAGATAAGAAAAAACGGATCGGATGGGCAGTCAGCATATTGATTCCTTTCATCATTGCTTTTATTCCGGTTTCGGGAGATTTTACAGAAAGTCTGAAGCGGTTCTTTATGATTACGCTGTTTATGATTATGATCATTGCCTTTGAGCTGTTTCCGCTGTTGGTATCGGCGATTCTGCTTCCGTCACTGTATATTGTCAGCGGAATCGTTCCGGCCGCGACGGCTTTTGGTTCCTGGTCCAATACGACGGTATGGATGGTCCTGGGGGGACTTATCTTCAGTACGGTACTGGATGAGTGCGGTCTTTTAAAACGGATCGCCTACTTTGTCATAAGAAAATGCGGCGGAACCTACGGCGGTGTGGTTTACGGCTGCTTTGTCATTGGGATTCTTCTAAATCTGGTCACCTTCTGTTATGGCTGGGTGATTGCCGGTGCACTGATCTTTGGTGTGTGCAAGGCCATGGATTTGAAGCCCTCCAGGGAATCATCGCTGGTGTGCTTCGCAGGTACCATAGGCTGTACAGGAAGCACGGTGTTTCTGTACTATCCAAGCTACTATTCCATGATTGAGACATCTCTGCAGGAGTTTGTGCCGGAATACAGCATGGGTATGTTCACCACATTCCTGTACAACGGCTGCTTCATTATCTGGTGCCTGCTGACGCTGTTTATCCTGATGAAGGTTTATAAGACAAAGAAGATGGACGGAAAGCTGAACCGTAAGATTTTCGATGAAAAATACGAGCAGCTGGGAAAGATGAGCAAAAAAGAGAAAAAGGCGGTGGCCATGATCGTGCTTCTGTTCGCCTGGCTGTTTTCCTCAAACTTTACCGGCCTTCCGGCGGCCTATGGATTTATGACGATCCCGTATCTGATGTTCGTTCCGGGCATTGAAATCGGGGACAAGGAGATAATCGGAAGAATCAATTTCTCCATGATCTTCCTTGTAGCGGCCTGCCTCGGGATCGGCGTCGTGGGAGCTTCCGTCGGATTTGGAGATTTCCTGACGAATATCGCCGTGCCGTTTCTCTCCGGAAAGAGCGTGCTGGTCGTATGCATCTCCTTTATGCTGTTTGGAATGATTGCCAATTTCTTCATGACGCCCCTTGCGATGCTGGGCGGGCTGTCTATTCCATTTGCGCAGATCGCCGTGTCCCTGGGCATTAACCCGGTGGTGGCCTGCATGATCCTGGTGTACGCATGTGAAATGCTGTTTCTGCCGTATGAGTCCAACGGAAACCTGATTATGTACGAATACGGAATGATGCCGATGAAGGATTTTATCAAACAGGAAGGCCTAAAGACTTTGATCATGTTTGTGGGATTTATTGTTGTCATGTATCCATTATGGAATTTGTTTGGATTGATGTAGTGTAAGCGGAATCGGAAGCCTGGTTCTGCCGCATCACACGATGCTCCCATCCCGCACCGTAATGATTCTGCTGCTGCTTTTGGCGGCTTCCGGGGAGTGGGTTACCATAATGATGGTCTGCCCGGTGCTGCGGTTGATTTCACGCAGCAGGCTCATAATATCGGCGCCGGCTTTCGTGTCCAGATTACCGGTGGGCTCGTCGGCAAAGAGAATTCCTGGATTGCCGATGAGCGCACGGGCGATTGCCACGCGCTGCTGCTGACCGCCGGATAACTCCCGGGGCGTGTGTCTGCGCCGGTCTGACAGGCCCACCATATCCAGAATCCGGTCGAGCCGGTCTGTGCAGCGCTCCATTTTCTGGCCGTCCAAAAGAAGCGGGAGCATGATGTTTTCTTCCACATTCAAGTTGGGAATCAGGTTGTAAAACTGAAAGACGAATCCGATGTTCCGACGGCGGAGAACACTCATTTTTTCGTCTCCGAAGCTGGAGATATCGGTTCCGTTCAGCAGCACGCGGCCGCCTGTCGGGGTGTCCAGACCGCCGAGGATATAGAGAAGCGTGCTTTTTCCCGAACCGGATGGTCCCATAATTGAGACAAATTCCCCGGGCATTACCTGCAGGGATACGTCCTTTAGCACCTCGGTCACGGTATCACCGAGCCGGAAATTTTTAACGATATGACGCCCTTCTACGGCGGCAGTTTCTATAACAGGTTTCATTTCTTATCCTCCAGTTCTGTAAGCTATTCAAATTTGATTTCTTCCACAAGCTTCATTTTCCGGCACTTAATGATGGGTACGATAGAGCCCAGCAGAGTGACCGCAATTCCCAGGATACCGGAAGTCAGAAACGTAAAAGCATCCAGCTCCGGCACGATCTGTATTTTTGGACCAGCCACAAGGAAGATGGTCTGGATTTCCATATAAGAGATAAATACAGCAAGGACTGCGCTGATCAGGCCGGATGAAAAGCCTTCGATCACTGTGACCAACGCCATCTGGCGGTTTGAAAGCCCCACGGACTTATACATGGCGGTGCTGCGGCGCTTTTGAATGTGGCTGATCAAAAGGTTGTTGACGACGCCGACCGCGGCTAGCAGCAGGATAAACCAGGTCATGGTGCGCATGGGCTTCAAAAAGGTTCCGACCGTGGAAAGGGCGTCCGTGTTGAATTCTTCTACTGTCCGGCTCCAGTTGGAGGTTTCACCGAACAGGCTGCGAAGCTGTACCATGATGGCGTCCGGATCGGCCGCGGTATAAGCGAGAAAGCCGTAGGAGACGGCTCCGAAATCGGAAACCGCACAAGCTGCGGGAATAACGGCCTCGACATCGGTGGCCCTCGATTTGAAGCTGCCAACGAGCAGATAGTCCTGCTGGACGGAGCCGTCGGAGAGGGACAGGCTGTCCCCGATGGAAGCGCCGATTCGTTTCATGCAGTCGGTGCTCAGGATGACGGCCCGCCCGGAGGCAAAGGCCGAAATGGCGGATGCTTCCATGTCCTTATCCGTATAATGGAGCGCCAGCATGGGACCGTACCAGTCGAGACGGTCGGTTGCCTCCATCCGGCTTAGGGGGAGGCCGTCCGCTGTTATCTGATTCTTATATACGTAAAGCGGCAGAACCTGTTCCATACCATCCATATCCTTTACCCTGTCGACAAATTCCTGTTCCATATGACCGTCCGCAAAGCCGTCAAGTTCCGCCCCGTTAAAGACATCGCTGACATACGTTGTGACAAAATCACCGACAACCGTGATGGCAATCACAGCGGAGATACTGATGAAGAGCAGCGTGATATTCTGCGCCGTATTTTTATTGCCCCTCATGTTCCGGGCAGCCAGCCAGCCCTCATTTCCCAGGAGGGAGCGGTATATCGGTGTGAGTGCCGCGGAACAGAGGCTGGTGAGTATGGGAACGAGAAGCACGGCCGAGGCAATCATTCCCAGCAGAGAGAAGCCGCCGGCCAGGTACAGCATGGGGCCGGATACAAGACGGGGCAGTATCACAGAGATCAGAAACACGATTACACAGACGCTCGTGACGAATCTGGTGGAAGTGTGCGGTTCTTCCGGGATGCCGAGCACGATGTCCTTCACAGGCATGCGTCCCGCATGGCGGATTGGAATCCAGGAGGAGAAAAATGCCGCGGTTACTGCCATGGTAAATGAGAGCGCGGCGCTGAGCGGGGAGATCACCGCCGGGATTTCTATGCCATGGGACAGAGACTGCCCCATGCCGTGAAGAATCAGTTTCAGCACCACAATGCCTGACGGAATTCCCAGAAGGCCGCCTGCGCTTCCGTACAGGAGGCTTTCCAGAAGGAAGATACGGGTCACGGTCTTTTTCTCTGCGCCGATGCTGCGGAAGGTTCCGATCACCGGCAGGCGGTCCAGGGTAATTACTTTGTAGCTGCTGTAAATAATGAACACGCTCATGGTCATGGAGAAAAAGCTGATGAGGAAAAACGGCATGGATTTCTGCCTTGCGTCGGCTGCGATCTGTGCCTCGTTGACCACCTCGGATACGACATAAGCAGGGGAGGGCAGAGCAGCGGCAAGTTCGTTTTTCAAGACCGCGGTGTCCGCTCCGGCAGCGGGCTTTATCAGGATTTCGCTGTACCCGTCCGTCTGATCTAAGAGTGGGGCCAGGGTGGAAAGAGGCAGAAGGGCTGTTGCCCCCCTTGTGTGGCGGAGGAAAACCGTGTCATAGTTGGCAATTTCTGCAACCTGAAACGGAACCGTGGCGTCATGAATCTGTAAATGAATGGTATCGCCTTTATTTATTCCGTACTTCAAAGTAAATCGGTCCGGCAGGATCACCTGGCAGCCGGTGAAATCAGTAATTTTCCCACCATTGGCCAGATGAGGCGGATTGATTTTCTCCAGCTCTGTTAAATCGGCGGCAACTAAATCGATGGTCTCGTAGTAGCCGTTCTCATGATAGAGGGCCGTGCCCTTCAGCACGCCGACGCCCGCCTCGACGGACGAAAGCAGGGGAAGTTCGTTCGTTCCAATGGCCCTGTCTGCCGCTTTTACAGAGAAAACTGCGCTGCCCGCCATGCCTCTGGCCATTTTTTGCTGCGCACTTTCATACGAAGCGCCGATGGAAAAGGATACGAACAGAAGCATGGAGGAGAGCAGGATGGACAGGAACATGACTGCAGTCCGCAGCTTTCGCTCTTTTAAATTAGTGAGAATATATTTTAGTATGATCTTCATTGTGACACCTGCTTTCTGTGGAATCAGCTGATTTAGAAAATTTCTGCACGTTTAGAACTTCTTATGCCCGAAACCGGAACTGGAAAGGTCCAGGAAACGAAAACACCGGGCCGGGCAGCGGCAGCTGGAAGCGAAGGCTGAACTGTTACTTTAAAAAGGCTGACAGCTATCATAGAAATTATGATAAACTGTCAGCCTTAATCTGACTTTCAGACAACCTTAATTAACCTTAAGAAACAGGAAATTCAATCGAAAACACGGTTCCCACGCCAGGGGTGCCGGCAGCAGTGATCGTTCCGCCATGCAGCTCGATAATGCTTTTCGCTATTGCCAGGCCCAGGCCGGTCCCTTCCGGTTTCTCTCCGGTACCGGTATCGGTGCCGGAGCCGCGGTAGTAGCGGTCAAAAAGGTGCTCTGCTTCCTCCGGTCCTATGCCCTTTCCGTTGTCAGCCAACTGGATCAGCAGCGTTCCGGCAAAGCTGATTATCCGGAGCGTGACCTCCGCCGCTTCTCCTCCGTGTACAAAGGCGTTGATGATCAGATTGCGAAAGGCTCTCGTCAGCAGCTTTTCATCAAACGAATAAAATATGGCATCTTCCGTACTGTCAAAACCGATGACGCGGTCTTCGTACTCGGGCGTGTTTAAAATATCGATCGCCAGCTCTTTCAGGTAGCGGACCATATTTTGATTCTCCCGGCTGACGGGAATCAGGCCGTTCTCCAATTGGTACGTCAACTTCAGATCATCGATGAGCGCTTCCATATAGGCTGCGTTTTTCAGCATGACTGCGGCGTACCGCCTGTAAGATTCCTCCTGCCCGGCGTCCCCCTCCTTTATGATCTCCGCATAGCCCTTAATCGGGGAGAGGGGCGTCTTCAGGTCGTGAGTGATGTTGGATATCCATTCCTCCCGCATTTTCTCCGTCTCTTCCCTCAGCCGGTCGCTGGCCCGGATCTCGGCATCTAACGTGTTCAGGCTGGCGTACAGATCTTCGAACGCGCCGCGGCTGTGATCAGTAAGATAGCGGCGGAGGGAGATGTCCTGAATGGAGGCAGTCAGCCGCTTTAACTGTCTGGAGGTCCAGAAGCCGTAGAGGGCGCCGGAGATGAGAATAACCAGGAACAGCACGCATAAAATGGTCAGAATGACCGACCGGCCGCCAGAAAAACGATCTCCGTTGAGATACATGGTGATGGCGGATATTTTCATGGGAAAATAGAGGATATAGACACAGTCTTCTCCGGCGCCCTGAACGGTGCCGGTAAAGGCGGAATAAGAGCCGCTGACGAAATCCGGCTTTCCGTAGCTGTATGCCACCAGGCCATCCGGAGCTAAGATCTGGAGGCCCACGCCGTTGTCCTGCAGCAGCTCGATTCCGGCCTGTGTAACCCGGGGCGTACCGTCCGTAAACTGGATCTGTCTGCCGAAACTCTCTGTAAAGGCTTTTGGCCAGTCACTTCTGACGTAAGACCCGTCCGGTTTTCGAACTGTTATCAGCAGAAAAAAGAGAAGAATTGCCGACAGGATCGTGCCGATCAGCGTCAGCAGGAAGATAAAATATATGTGGAATGTGGTGCGGTAACCGGATTTCTTCATTTATTCGATCCTTTTCCTGAGCTTATAGCCCAGGCCTTTTACGGTGATGAGCTGCTGCGGTCTCGACGGGTCCGTCTCTGTTTTTTCCCGGAGATGACGGATGTGTACCATGATTGTGTTGTCACAGATGCTGCTGGATTCTCCCCAGACCTGTTCATAGAGACGTTCTTTGCTTATGATCTTGTCTGCATTTTCCATGAGATAGGAGAGCATAAGGAATTCGCGTCCGGTCAGGGAGATTTCGAGTCCATCCTTATAGACCCGCCCGCTTTCCTTATCCAGCGAGAGGGGACCGGCGGTTAAGACGGAGCCCGCGCCCTGGGAGGAGGAAGCCTGATAATGCTGGCGCCGAAGCTGCGCCTTGACGCGAAACACAACCTCGCGGGGGCTGAATGGTTTGGTGATATAATCGTCTCCGCCCGAGGCGAGACCGAGAATTTTATCCACATCATCATTTTTAGAAGAAAGGAACAGGATGGAGCAATAGGAGAACTCCCGAATCTGCCTGCATACCTCCAGACCGTCCATATCCGGAAGCATGATATCGAGAATGACCGCGTCCGGCTGGAATTCGCGGCAGATGTTCACCGCATCCGCGCCGCTACAGGCCTTTCGGATATCCCGGAAACCGTCCTGGCGCAGGACTTCTTCCATAAGGTCTGCAATATCTTTTTCGTCGTCTGCCAATAAAATTTTACCGTCTATGACTGTCACCTGCTTTCTGGTGAATGTTCTGATTGTTGGGTGAATGCCTCCATTGTTCCATGATAAATGATCTCGCCTCGTTCTCCTGCCGGCTTAAGAATTCACACCACTGATCGGTGAAACCTTCCGTGTCCCCGGCCTCAAGTGAAGCGACCGCCTGGAGGACGGCAGGTTCGTATTCCTGACCCAGACTGCTTTTTTTCAGCCTCATCAGGGTGACCGGATAGCCGCAGGCCAGAAACAGTTTTAATTTGTCGTAACACTCACGCACCATGGCAGAGGAACAGTTTTTCACGATGAAGGCCAGATAGATTTCAAAATACAGATACGTTCGGTTTTCCTTCCTGATGCATCTGAATTGCTCGGTTAAAATCTCCAGAGCCGCCTTGGAGACGGACTGAAGTGTAAACAGGGATACCGACCGGGAGGTATATACCAGCATCTGGAAACTTTCCAGATAGAGATCCAGCATCTCATGCACATCAGGACTGGAAAAATCAATGGCCTGCGGTGTCATACAGATCAGGACGCCCTTACCGTGCTGGGACGCGGCCACTCCCAGGTCATTGAGGAGCGAGACCGTACGGCGTATCGTAGACAGCGCTGTTCCATACCTTTCGGCCATCTGCGGCAGAGAGGGGAGATAGCTTCCGATGGTGTAAATTCCGGAGGAAATTCCCCGGATGATGTTGGCAGCCAGGAAATATCGTATCTGGGGACGCTGCCGGTAGATGCTCCACTGGAAAGGGATAGGCTCCGGTTCGTTTGATACATAGTTTGGTCGTACAGTTTTTAGAAAAGAAAACAGATTATCAACAGTTTTATGATAAATAGTGAAATGTTCAGCTTTTAGATAGTGGATAATCTCTTCTTTTGTCCAGTTTCCCAGTTCTTCCAGGGATCGTTTACAGACAATATGGTGTTTGGCCAGATAAGGGAAGCAGAGGTAGCGGACCATCTCCCAGTAAAGATTTAGCAGTAGCCTATTATCCAGTGCAGAAAGCGCCGGTATATAGAGCTCAATCTGCATAAAAAACGCGTCCGGAGCGGGATTGGAGAGCCATTCACGCAGCTGATTCCACTTGTCCTCTTCCCAGCGCTGAAGCCCCAGTGCGAAAAGCGGTTCGATTAGAACCTGCCCGGCCACTCCGATGTCTTTTAATCCGTCCTCCCGCGGCAGAAAGTAGTCGGCAATGTTACTCTTGATCTGGGCGGGAGCCGCCTTGTAAACCACGTGTGCCACTCTGGACGCTTCGACCTGTATATATCCGTCCCGCTCCAGATAAGTAAATGCTGTCCGAACCGTTGGAACCGCCAGTCTGAATTGAACACATATTTTATGGAGGGACGGTATCGCATCCCCATAAGTATAAAAGCCAAACAGGATTCTGGTTGCATAATAGTCGTATACGAGTCTGTATAATTCATTGCTGCCTTTCATGTTTTCACCTCTGCCTTATTATACCATGAGCTTATGAAACGGTACAGTACCGTTTAAAAGGATAGATTCGATTGCACTCGAAGTCAGGTTGTGGTAAACTCCAATTACGGGAGTTTGACACCCCCAATCTAGAAAAACACCGCTAAGCCGCTACTGGCTTATATTTTTTTGTCAAATTTTATGTTTTTATATATAGGCTTTTTAGCTTTTTATGGTATAATAGGGGGAGGGAGGTAATAACTTATGAAGGTAAATACATCAAAATCAAAGAATGCTGAATCGTTTTACATCAAGCAGTCCTTTATAGATGGCAACGGAAAATCTACGTCCAGAACCATCCGCAAGCTTGGAACATTGAATGAATTATTAGTGGAACA
>NZ_QJKD01000007.1:134991-341410 GCF_003201875.1 Hungatella effluvii | reverse complement strand
TTCGGTCCTTCATCTCTCGACTACTACGACCTCGGCTGACTTCTGTACGTTCAGCACTATCTTTCGATAATGGTTATCCCTTTCAGGACATTCCGTACAGACCTCCCCGGGTACCACACGTTTCTTTCTCTCCATCTATCTGCCACATTTACCATACATGATTCCGTGTAGTTATTGGGCTTCGACTTGTATAGCAGCCTTACCCTCATGCATAGCCTGATGTGATTTCTGTTCGTCAGACCAGAGATTTGCCCATGGGTTAGTATGTTCCCCATATCCAGCTTCCTTCAGATTCCACCTCACGATGGACACCCTTGCCTTCGGCTATATCCTTCCCACTACTACAATAGAATTATGGATAAGGTACATGACAACCAGCCATGTCCATATCCTTCTTATTGCTCAAGCTGTTAGAATGAAGGGAACAATGGTATGACTGCTTCCCACTTGGACTTCGCGTCCGTCCGGTAGAATGTCAGCCTGCCCTCATTCGCAGCATTCGTTTTACGCAGGTAGATTTATTACGTTCGTGTCAGCCAGTAGTTAGAATAAGCAATGAGTAAAGCCGACCTTACCATTAACAAAACACCAAACAAGGAGAATACAATGAATGCAGTAGGTATTGACGTCTCAAAAAACAAAAGTACAATCGCTATCCTCCGCCCATTCGGAGAGATTGTTGCTACACCATTTGATGTAAAACACACATCTTCTGACATAACATATCTAATTAGCCAGTTGAAAAGCTTAAATGGCGATACTCGAATTGTTATGGAACATACAGGCCGATACTATGAGCCCATGGCACAGTGGTTGTCAGACGCTGGTTTATTCGTAAGTGCCATTAATCCTAAACTAATAAAAGACTTCGGTAATAATTCATTACGTAAAGTAAAAACAGACAAAGCTGATGCAATAAAAATCGCACGCTACACTCTTGATAACTGGTGCGAACTTAAACCATACACCAACACGGATGAATTACGCCGACAACTGAAAAACATGAACCGCCAGTTTGATTTCTACATGAAACAGAAAACAGCCATGAAGAATAATCTTATTGCTCTTCTTGATGAAACATTTCCAGGTATAAATACCTTCTTTGACAGCCCTGCAAGAAATGATGGAAGCCAAAAATGGGTGGATTTTGTCACTATCTTCTGGCATGTTGACTGTGTACGTAAACAGTCTATTTCTTCGTTCTCTGAGCGGTATCAATCTTGGTGTAAAAAGAAAAAATATAATTTTCAGCCCCAAAAGCCTAACGATATATATGAATTTAGTTACGATCTTATCGCAACACTACCAAAAGATAATATAACAAAACTTTTGATTCATCAGGCAGTTGATCAGCTAAATATAGCCTCAAAAAATGTGGAATCACTTCGTCTCCTTATGAACCAGACTGCTGCTAAACTTCCAGAATACCCTATAGTACTTGATATGGCTGGGGTAGGAACTACACTCGGTCCGCAACTGATAGCTGAAATCGGTGATGTATCCCGTTTTTCTCATAAAGGTGCTCTAACTGCCTATGCCGGGGTTGATCCAGGTGCCAATCAATCTGGTGACTATGAGCAGCAAAGTGTTCGAACATCAAAACGAGGAGCTCCACAACTCAGAAAGACCTTATTTCTAATTATGGACTCACTTATGAAACTGGCACCCCCAGATGATCCGGTATACGGATTTATGATGAAAAAACGTGCTCAAGGCAAAGATTATTACGTTTATATGACCGCCGGTGCAAACAAATTTCTCCGTATTTATTACGGACGAGTCAATGAATACCTCTCATCGTTGACTTCTTAATAGTAGTTTTTCATCTTTCCGTTTTCAGCCGGCAATAATTGGCGGCTTTATTGTGATACCAATTTTTTAATATAACTTATTTTAAAAATAACTATTGACTTTTTCTTTGCAGGCTACCGGGCGGATTCCGGACTTGCACCGGTTAGAAACGTGCGCCGCCGGGCGCACTATGAAAAGCAGAGCTGTCTGCCGGCAGCTCTACTATAAAAGCTATATTCCTTTTTATATTAATTCCTAAGGTCATACTCTTGCCCAACTGTCACGGGCAGCTGCAGCTCTGTTACAAACCGTGTAGTATCGTTTGTCATTCCCGCATCCACTAACGTAATTTCAATAGAATTTCCGGCCAGTTCATAGCCTCTCACTTTCACTTCAGACAAAAGTTTTTCATAGTAGACCGATGACTGCGTATGCGTTCCACAATACCTCAGTGTTAGGTATCTTCCGCCCGGAATATCCACTGCCTCTCCGTCATAGACGTCTCCAGGTTCCAGCACAACAAATATGGAACAAAACTCATCGAATTTATGTGACATCACATGACGCATTGAAATGGACACGCCCACCTTCCCCAAAAACATGGCGGCCTCCAATTGTGTCTGCCGTTCCAGTTGGCGGATAGAATATTCCAGATCATCCGTGGCCGGAATTTCCGTCCGCAGCATGGCCAGCTTTCTATCCGGCAGAGCAACCTCCTCCACCTGGTTATATATGGTATACAGTGCATCATGGAGCTGTGAGAGACGTTCACTGATCTTGTATTCTATGCGTTCCAATTCTCTGTGTTTTACAAGAACCTCCTGCTGCTGCTCTTTCAGAATCTCCATCATCTGACCGATATCCTTATTATCAAAAAAACGCATAATTTTAGTCAGTGGCATATCCAGCGCTCTTAAATATTTAATTGTATTAAGGCGCTCAAACTGCCCGGTAGAGTAGTAACGGTATCCTGTCTTGGGGTCCGTATGCTCCGGACGGATCAATCCTATTTCATCGTAATAACGCAGCGTTTTCGCATTAATACCGAATAGCTTCGCCATCTCGCCGATAGTAAATAATTTATTCATGGGACTGCCCCTTTACTCCATACATTTTCTCAATCATAGCATACCGTTTTTTTAATGTCCAGCCTCTTAGCTGTCGCCCTCATCGTTCATAATCTATTTCTCCATTTTTTTGCCTAATACATAAGTAACTCCAAAGGCAACCGTTACTGCAAGGACCATGACTACCATAGCCCATATCAAATTAGCTGAAGTACCATCAGGATTGATATATGCCGGTATAGATATAAAACCTGGCGTAGAGATTACATACTGGGTCATCCCCACCAATCCGGCCAATAGTCCGCCGATTCCGCCTCCAACCATGGCGCCGATTAAAGGATACTTCTTAGTAAACAACACTCCGTAGACACCTGGCTCAGTAATTCCACACAGCGCAGTAATTCCCGCGCCAGTAGCCACACTTCTGTCATTAATGTCCTTTGCAATCAGCGCAGCCGCCAGACAGGCTCCCCCTACGGCAACATTAGCCGGAGCCATGCCGGTACAGATCAGCGGGTCAGATCCAACCTCTGCCAACAGCGCAAATACAATAGGATAAGTCGCATTATTCATACCAAAGAAGACCATTAACGGCGTCGTTATACCGATAATCATAACAGCGACCGGCGGAGCCGCACGATAGATGGCAAATACACCATTTGCCAGCCATGTTCCCATCAGATTGCCAATGGGGCCTAACACAATTAAAGTTACAGGCACTGTGATCAGCATGGTAATCAACGGTACAAAGATAGTTCGCAGATACACAGGAACCACCTTAGAAAGGAAGCGGTATACGACTGCCATAAAAAGCACACCCAATATAACCGGAAATACCGTAGAATTATAACTAATCTGCTGAATGGAAATACCAAGGAAATTAAGCCCCTCTGCATTGTTAATAGTGGAGAACAGCAGTATTGCCCCCAGAAAGGCCCCTAGAAAGCCATTGGACTTCAGTCGGTTTGCTGCAGAAAAGCCTATGAAGACTGGCAGGAAGTAAAATGTCGCCTGGTTAATCGCATAGATAACTGTATAAGTCCCTGACTCTGTGGATACTCCAAAGAATGCGGTCAGCAGCGTCAATACGGCCCCGGTAAGACCGCCAGCTATTAACACGGGAATAACAGGAGAAAAGGTTCCACCAATAAAAGACATAATGGTATTCATTACATTTCCCTTTTTCGCTTCCGTATCCTGCTTTAATGCAGCGGCGTCTGTAACTTCTCCGCCAGTCTTAAGCCCCTCATGTTTAATAAATTCTGCATACAAATTTGGAACATCCTGACCGATGACAAACTGATATTCACCATTTTGTACTACCAGGTTCAGAACTCCCGGTATTTTTCCTGCTTCCTCTCTGTCTAATTTGCTTCCGTCTAAAAGCTGTACGCGCAAACGAGTCATACAGTGACTAATGCGGGAGATATTATTTTCACCACCGCACACCGCGATGATCGAGTTACAGATTGCCGCATAATTCTTTTTAGCCATGTTGGCACCCCCTCTTATTGTTTATTCTACCTTGTTTTTAGCAAAATTACGCCACTGTGACATATCCTTTCCCCATTCCTGACCGTTAGAGTGTATCAATGCGGAATACCAGTCAAACGAGTCCTTTTTAATCCGTTTCATATCCCTTAAGTCATCGTCGGTCCTGTTTACAAAGACCAGACCATAACGCTTTGCCATGCCGTTTCCAGTGCTGAGAAGATCGGTAAAGGACCATGGATTGAATCCGAATACCTCTACCCCATCCTGAATCGCCAGACCTACATTATAAACATACTCTCTAAGATAATCAATACGGGCCTGATCATGAATCTTACCATCTTCTCCCAGCTCTTCGTGAGCACCATATCCCGCTTCCGTTATAACCATCGGCAGGTGATAATGATCCCACAGGTAACGCAGTGAATAGCGCATGCAGACAGGATCAATATGCCAGTCCCAATCCGTCACTTCTACGTAAGGATTTCTGGCCAGTGCATATTCACCTGGCAAGTTAGGATATACGAATTCCCCCTTGATGCCGGATTTATTAAGACCGATTTCCTGCTTGTAGCTGTCGTCGGGGGCCATTCCCACATCAGATCGATAGCAGTTAACCGCAATAAAATCAATTTTCGCCTGGGCTATTAATTCCATATCGCCAGGTCGAATATCCGGATCGATATCATTAACCTTCCAGTAATTTTTTACAAAACTGCTGTACTCGCGGAATACATATAAGTCATCCCAGATTTTCTGCGTCAGTTCCTCCGCATTCATGGCACCTATCTGATCCTCGGGCCGACAGGAATAAGGATAAATCGGCACGTATCCAGGTACTGGACCAATCTTTCCATCTTCTACCAGCTCATGGCAGGCGATAACGGCTTTGGAGTGACACAAATTCATGATGTGGTTTATCTGCCACTTTTCCTTAAACCAGTCTGTGCAGCCCTTGGATACACCTAACCAGTCACCATAGACAATCTGCATATTCTGTTCATTAATAGAAAGCCAGTATTTTACACGGTCTCCAAAGTTCTCAAAGCAGACACGGCAATAGTAATCGAATTCATCAATAATGGCTCGATTATGCCATCCACCGTACTTTTCATCCACCCAGCACGGCATATCGTAGTGATACAGTGTGATAATGGGAGTAATCCCTGCCTCCAGCAATTCATTGATCAGGTTATTATAAAATGCGATTCCCATGGGATTTACCTCGCGGTCAGCCGCTGGAATTACACGGGACCAGGATATCGAAAAACGGTAGCTGGTAAAGCCGCACTCCTTCATCAACGCTACATCCTCTTTATAATGGTGGTAGTGATCAGATGCTACCGAGTTATCTGCATAAGGTTTCTTGGTTTGGGAATTCAAATCAATAATTGCGGGAGTACGGCCATCTTCAGCGGCTGCCCCCTCTACCTGCCATGCTGCACTGGATGCTCCCCATAAGAATCCTTCTGGAAATACCGGGTTCTTTGAATACTTCATAAAATACGTCTCCTTTCAAAATTCGTCTTTCGCTTTTTACGTTTGGTTCATACAAACAGTGTACCAAAGAAGAGAAAACGATGGGGTTCAACATTTGAATCCATATTTTGTGAAAATCACTGCATTTATGGAAAGTCGAATAAGAATTTATTGTGAATATCGATGACAGAATAAAAAACCTGTGATATGATTTGGCTATGAATACAGATAAAATCCAAAACAATTTCAGTTTAAGTTATTTTAATTTGATGACATCTCTATTGGCAGTCCTAAATTCCAATGAAGATGATGATACCAACCTGGTGTTGGCAAGGTATTTACTGGAACATTTTCAAGAACTGAAAAACCTGAGTATCTATGATGTGGCGGAGGAATGCTATGTTTCCCGAAGCAGTATTCAACGGTTTGCCAAACTGATCGGCTATGAAAGCTTTACTGCCATGAAACAGAATGCACCAATTACCCGACAGCACATGGATGCCTTTGTTCAGTATGCCTGCCATCCGGAATTCGACCAGTATCTTCGTATTTCCATGGATGATATGATGCAGGATATCAATGAGATGTTCCTGTCTCAAAATCTCGATGCGCTGATAAAACGCATCCATGACAGTGAACAGGTCGTTATCCTGGCTGCGGATCTGTCTAGTTATCCAGCGAAGGTACTGCAGCAGGGACTGGCTGCGATCGGTAAGCTGATTCGTATTGTTACAGATGCCTATCCTGATACTACTCTCCTGCAAAATCTGAAGCCCGAAGACCTGGTTATCGTTACCTCTACCACCGGCAATTACGCCATAGCTACGCTCACCGACCTGCAGAGTGTCCACGCCTGCAAAGTGCTGATTACCCTTAATCATTCCGAAAAATTTGAGTCCTGTTATGACAATGTGATTTATCTCAGTCACAAATTTCATTCCAGTGACCGCATTACCGAAGGCATTCAAAATGTATACACCCGATACGGCGTGAGTTATTTCTTTGACCTGTTGTTTAATCTCTATATTGAGAAAGTTAACAATCTCCCCTCTTCCCATCCCCACTCTATTTTGATAAAATAGATCCAGAATAATAAAAAAAGAAAGAAGGTACTAATATTATGAAAGATCCGAATTGCGCATACTGTATGCAGGGAGAACTGGTCGCAAAATTTGGTTATCCTGTCTGCGAGATGGAAACCGGCGTTTTATATTTATTCAAGGAACAGAGCAAACGCGGCAGAGTCATTCTCGCGTATAAAGAACACGTCAGTGAATTGATCGATATCAGTGATGATGAACGCAGCGCATTTTTTGCTGACGTTGCCAAGGTCTCCAAGGCTGTACACAAGGTATTTAATCCTGACAAAGTGAACTATGGCGCTTACGGAGATACCGGCTGCCATCTTCATATGCACATTGTGCCTAAATACAATGGCGGGGATGAATGGGGCGGAACATTTGCCATGAATCCTGATAAGGTCTATTTAACTGATGAAGAGTATGAAGACATGGCTGTTGCGATCCGCGCCGCATTATAATTGATAAATTAAAAGAAAGTGTGGAATTCATGTTAGATGACATCAGAAAGCAGGCAGCCGACGCTGCTGCGGAATTATTGGAAGCCGCTCATTTAAAAAAACACGATCTTGTCGTTATCGGTTGTTCTTCCAGTGAAATTGCAGAATACCGCATCGGCTCTCACTCCAGTGAGGAGATCGGAGAAGCAGTATACACCGCTATTTATCAAATCATGTCTTCGCACAGCATTGACGTAGCCGCCCAGTGCTGCGAACACTTAAACCGGGCCCTGATCCTGGAAGCAGAAGCTGCCGCACGCTATGGGTATGAACCAGTGAATGTAGTTCCTCAGTTAAAGGCCGGCGGCTCTTTTGCCACTGCGGCATACCATACTTTACGGCATCCGGTGGCAGTGGAACACATCCAGGCATCCGCCGGCATTGATATCGGAGATACCCTGATCGGCATGCATTTAAAAGCAGTTGCGGTACCCGTGCGCATCACCACCAAATACGTAGGTGCCGCCCGCGTTGTCTGCGCGCGAACCAGGCCGAAATTTATTGGCGGGGAGCGGGCCCATTACAATCCTGAACTAATGTAAGATACCAAAAGACTAAGAAAATAACAGTCGTTTATTGAAAGCGAGGCAGCATATGGATACTGAATTTATAAACTTGACGACAGAGAACCTTGCCAATGAGCATTTATGCTGTATTATCCGCAGTAAAAAATCCCATCCCGGTGTTGAGGCAAAGCGCCAATGGCTTTCAGACCGGCTGAGTGAAGGTCATGTTTTTAGAAAGTTAGATGCAAAGGCTACAGTTTTTATCGAATATGCGCCTCTTGAAACAGCCTGGGTTCCTATAAATGGGGACAACTATCTGTATCTTTATTGCTTATGGGTTACTGGCAGTTACAAAGGAAAAGGATATGGGAAAGCTCTAATGGAATATTGTCTGGCCGATGCCAAGGAAAAAGGAAAATCCGGTATTTGCATGCTAGGGGCGAAAAAACAAAAATCCTGGCTTTCCAACCAGGCATTTGCAAAAAAATTCAGCTTCGAAGTTGTCGATACTACCGACAATGGATACGAGCTGCTTGCTCTTTCTTTGGATGGGACAACTCCAAGATTTACACCAAATGTCAAAACCCCTGGAATCGAAAGTAAAGAGCTGACCATTTATTATGATTTGCAATGTCCCTATATTCATCAAAATATCGAGATGATTAAGCAGCATTGTGAAGAGAGTAAGATTCCCGTATCTTTTATTCAAGTAGATACGCTCCAAAAAGCAAAGGAACTTCCTTGTGTATTCAATAACTGGGGGGTGTTTTATAATGGTAATTTTGAAACAGTAAACCTGCTGGATATCAACTATTTAATGAGAATACTAAAAAAATAACAAATGATCCAGTATGTCAAAAAGGATCCCGCCACATTGTCTGACAAGTGGCGGAACCCTTTCCGATATTTCTTGAATATTTAATTCTTTGTAGATTTCTGGTTTTCTGTTATTTCCAATTACTCTTCCATGGTTGCGTACATGAAGTACCAGTAACCATATGGAGAATGCCATGTTCCCTTTAACTTCGGATTCTGCAGATAGAAATCACTTGAATAAACAAGCGGAGAAACAGCTGCATCTTCCATGATCAGGTTCTCTGCAGCATGAAGCTTCTCATAGTGTTCTGCCTTATCAGCAGTAGAACGCGCTTCTTCAAGCAGCTTGTCAACTTCCGGATTGGAATACTTTCCATCGTTGTTTCCGCTTGTGCTTGCAAGTAAGTTCAGCATATTAGAAGGATCATCATAGTCGTATACCCAGCCTCCGCGGCAGATTTCAAAATCACCGGCACGGCGAGTTGGTGTGAAGGTAGACCACTCTACGATCTTAATGTCCATGGTTATGCCAAGGTCTTTCCAGGCACTCTGTAAATATTCGGCAACCGGTTTGTTATAACCTGCATCATTGGTCATATACTCAATGATCGGGAAGCCTTCTCCATTCGGATATCCTGCTTCAGCAAGGAGTTCCTTTGCTTTTGCCAGATCAGCCTCATAGTCGCTTACATTAAAGAAATCCCCGCCGTTATTCGCACGTGTTACTTCTTCAAAGGAGGAACCAGCTTCTACATCAGAGATGCCAGGGCCTACGAAGTTGGTCGCCGGGGCAACGGTACCGATCATCAGTGTATTAGCTACATACTCACGGTCAACAGCAAGGCTCAGGGCCATACGCACTTTTGCATTATCAAATGGCGCCTTCTGTGTGTTAAAGATCGTATAAGAGGTAGCAAGACGAGGATCCAGATGATAATCCGGGCTATCCTGCAGACTTGGAATCTCCTCAGTCGGAATATCCTTAATCATCTGTACTTCGCCAGTCTGATAAGCACTGTAAGCCGCGTTGGAATCTTCCATCAGAACGAACTTTAAGGAATTTAAGGTAACTTTATCAGCATTCCAGTAATTTTCATTTTTTGCAAAAGTCATATGAGATCCCGGTACCCACTCGATCATCTTTAACGGTCCGTTGGATACATAGGTCTCAGGAGCCAGCGCCCACTGATCACCATTAGCATCTACGACATCCTTTTTAACAGGAGCCATGCTTGCGTGGGTGATGATTTTGTCAAAGTAAACACAAGGGCTGGCTAATTCTACAACCAAAGTCTTTGCGTCAGGTGCGGACACTGCCAGTGCGTCGATGTCTCCGGCCGCAGCTTCTTCATAGCCCTTTACCATAGACAGCATGTCTGCCGCATACGGAGCCGCCGTCATCGGATCGGCCAGACGCTTCCAGGAATAAACAAAGTCTTCCGCTGTAAAATCGGAGCCGTCGCTCCACTTTAATCCATCACGAAGATGGAATGTATAAGTAAGTCCGTCATCGCTCACATCAAAGGATTCCGCCTGTCCAGGAACGATATCATTGTTCTCATCAAAGGTAAGAAGCGTCTCAAATGCGTGCAGAATGATATTAGATGCATCAATTGCCGTGTTTAACGCCGGATCTACTGTCTCCGGATCAGGTCCAACCTGAACTGCAAGATCAAGTCCGCCGGTTGTCGTGGTTGTGGTCGATGTATTATTACCTGTTGTTTCCTTCGCCGCATTGCCGGATCCGCCGCACGCGGTCAGAACCATACCGGAAGCCAGAACAGCAGCTAATACAAGTGCCATTTTTTTCATGTTACTTTCCCTCCATATCTTTTCTCTTTGTCTGTCTGTGGCAGACAGCGCAGATTATAGCATACCATACATTTAAGTTTCTTGCAATCCGTAAAATCCTTTCATTTTTTGGAAGATTCGTGTAAGTATTAAAAAATAGAGCAATTTAAAAAGCCGGGAAGCTGAATTTCTCTGCTTCCCGGCTTTTTCCTACAATTAACGGTATGCCGTCTGTACTGCTTTTAAAAGTACCTTTGGATCCTTTACATATGGTGTAACAGGACAGATCGTCTTGTCCACGTCCATCAAAGTATATACAGCGATTCTGGCGGCACGTACAGAGTACTCTTCTGTAAATACCATGTCATCCGGAATCTCTACGAACTGACTGATCATGGCGAAGTTGGTAGATCCCTCCGGTACCACGTTCGGGCGGTCGGTCATCTTACGCGGCTGGAACTGGGCATCTACATAAGGCATCATACATGGAATAACATTGACCACATCGGCCATGATCTCATCGATATGGTCCTCCATATGCAGATGATGAAGAAGTTCTGTCAGCATTTCTTCACCCGTACAGTCCTTCATCGGTTTCTTCACATAATCGCCCACATGATCCGTATACAGACCATACCCCCAGAATATCGTCTCATCCATCGGCTGATTAATAAAGTGTGGCTGCGCTGCTATAACTATGCTCATCAGCCAGTTAGAGTCTTTAAATGTCATCAGGGCGCCACTTCCCGGTACGTTGCCGGTTAAATCCTCGATCATTTTTAACAGCTTATTTCCGCGGCTTGTCACAGTAAAGCTCTCCCAGTTTGTCTCATGTACGTCTCCAAAGAACGGTTCCGGATTTCCCAGTCCCGGCTTCTTCATCGTCACCTTGCTCCAGAGTTCTCCCGAAATAGGCTTTAATTCCGGTTCCGGAGCAGGTGTATGGAGATCACCCAGAGTTGCACTGTCTGTCATACACGCATTGGTCATAATACAGATATCACCCTCTTGAATTTCAACAGTTCTCTCTTCTCCGTTATCATCCAGATGCAGTGTTTTTGCAGTAATTCCGTCTCCATCTGCAAAATCAATATCTGTCACCGTACAGTTTTCAATAAAATTAACACCCTTATTTCTCAAATATGTTTCCAGAGGCTTAATTACACTGTCATACTGATTTAATGGGGTTCTCGTCACGCCTTCCAGCGTCTCAATTCTCGAAAACTCCAGAATCATCCGGCGCATATAACGGCGGAATTCAAAAAGACTGCTCCATTTCTGGAAAGCAAAGGTCGTCTGCCACATATACCAGAAATTCGTGGTAAAGAAATGAGGCATGTCCGCAAACCACTGCTCGATTGTCATATCATCCAGTTTATCTTCCGGTGTGTTCATCAGCTTCAGCAGGGCCATTCGCTCTTCCTGAGTAAATCCCATGCTTCTCACATCAAGAATATTGCCTTCCTTATCCACCAGCCGGGCCTTCGCATGTGTCGGATGAGCGTGATCGAAATTCAATATCTCCTCTGTCACACTTCTGTCAGGATTATTGAGTGATGGAATTGAGCCAAATAACTCCCAGAAATTCTCATACGTCTCTTCGTTTAACATTCTGCCGCCGCGGCATACAAATCCGCCTTCCGGAGTACCGATTCCATCATTACTGCCGCCGAGAATATGCATTCCCTCATAGATTGTGATCTGCTCTGCCGGGAACTTACAGTCACGGATTAAATACGCCGCACCTGCCATACTTCCGAGTCCGCCTCCAACAAAATAGGCGTTCTTTCCCTCATAGCTGCGGTTCTCCATAACCTGATCCGATACGTTATCTACTTTCTCTTCCTGTTTCTTTTTTGAATTATCATACGCTTTTTTTGCCGCTACACCAGCCGCCGCCGCTGCCGCGCCCCAGACAATCGCTTTTCCCAGTCCATTTTTCTTCTTCATATCCGTTTCCTTTCTTACCTCGTCAATCGGTTACTGTTCATAGCCTAATATTAGCATACTTCATCTGGCCTGTCACCATACATGAATTTTTTAATGTCAAAAAAAACGACACCGTCAATACGGTGTCGCAAAACCAGACATTTTTTCTATTTTGTCTATCGATAAATCGATTCTCATCTTCTACAATAGAGTCAGATTACAGCGTTCAATTACAGAGTCAGATTAGTCAGGGGGGATTGTCATGTATGCAACTATGCAGGAACATCTAAGAGAATCCGTGTTTAAAACGGCGCTCTTCCATTTTTTAAAAAACAGCAAAAAATCACCGGAACGGACGGCCCGCAACATCGAGGAACTTTTAAACAAGTTCAATACTTCCCCGTGTGAGTGCCGTATGAAATACGATGAGCTGCTCCAGCTGATCAAGACTTCCTCAATGGAAGATTGCATCAGCTATATCATGGATAAGATTTCTTAAACAGTGCCCTGGCTTCGGATATAACCGATCCGCTCTGTATCCTTGGCCAGGCTCCTTAAGTGTTCCGCCACAACTTCCGGTTTTATTCTCATTCCACTCTGCGTCCAGGAAACGATGACTCCGCAAATACCATACGCATAAAACTCGGCATCAAACTCCCGTTCCACATCATTTAAATGATTATTCTCATCCAATCTGGCAATGGCCTCTGAAAACAGGGCTTTGGCCATCTCAAATAAATAGCTCTCAAAGGTGTGCTCCTGCTCTTTCAGTGTATTTACATAAAACGACTTTTCTTTTTCCATAATCTGAAGCATCTCCAGGAATTTCTGATCCCAGTTATCAAAGGTAATATCTTCTGTGATCTTAGAAAAGTTCTCGTTATAATAGATCCAGCTGAGCAGTTCATATTTATCCTGAAAATGATAATAAAACGTCTGACGGTTCAATCCGCATACCGCGGTAATATCCGCAATCGATATCTTATCAAACGGCTTTTCCCTGCAGACCTGTTTCAGCGCCGCGGCAATCGCTTTTTTTGTAATGAGTGAATCTGACATATTACCCCCTGTTACGTGTAAAATAGTTGCTTAAATCTGCAAACTGTTTCAGTGTCAGTGCCTCCCCGCGTATCTGAGGAGTGACACCCAGACTCTTGATGGCATCTGCGATCTCATCTTTGGCAAAAGGCAGTTCCGGCGAATTATTCAGCCCATTCTGCAGCGTTTTACGCCTTTGATTAAAGGACGCGCGTATGAGCTTAAACATCAGCTTCGGATCTTCCACTTCTACCGGTGGTTCTTTATGCCTTGTCAGCCTGATTACTGCGGATCCAACCCCCGGTCTCGGGATAAAACAGTTGGGCGGCACATTTGCCACAATATAGGCGTCAGCATAGTACTGCACCGCCAGCGACAGCGCTCCATAGTCCTTGGATCCCGGCCCTACCTGCATACGTTCCGCCACTTCTTTCTGGACCATGACAGTAATATTATCGATGGGAACTCCTCCTTCGAAGAGCCCCATAATAATTGGCGTCGTAATATAATAAGGAAGATTGGCAACCACCTTAATCGGCCGTCCGCCATTATATTCCTCAGTCAGTTTATTTATGTCAACCTTTAAGATATCGTCGTTGATTACAGTGATGTTCTCATACTCCTTCAGTGTCTCCTGAAGAATTGGAATCAAATTCTTATCGATCTCCACCGCTACAACGCTTCTTGCATGTTCCGCCAGATACTGCGTCATGGTCCCGATTCCCGGTCCAATCTCCAGCACGCAGTCGTCCTCCGTCACACCCGCAGCCGCTATAATCTTCTCCAGCACATGGGTATCAATCAGGAAATTCTGGCCGAATTTTTTCTGAAATGCAAATTCATATTTCTGTATGATCTCTATCGTCTTTTGGGGGTTTCCCAGTGTCGCCATTCGCGCCCTCCATTAAAGCCTGTACATTGTTTTCGCGTTTCTGTTTGTGATTTCTATTACCTCGTCCACCGATATCTCTTTTAAGCGGGCCACTTCCTCCACCACATATGGGAGATTCAGCGATGAGTTGCGTTTACCACGGTTTGGAACGGGCGATAGGTAGGGGCAGTCTGTCTCTAAAACCATCTGCTCCATCGGCATATATTCCACTACTTCCTTCAGCTTCTTTGCGTTTTTGAAGGTTACGACTCCGCCGATTCCCAGATAGAAACCCATATTTAAGTATTCCCGCGCCATCTCCTTCGTATAGGAGAAGCAGTGAATCACTCCGCCGAGATTCTCTGCATGAAATGACTTCATAATATCCAGCGTATCTTTCGCAGCATCGCGGCTGTGAATTACCACTGGAAGCTTTACTTCCCGAGCCAGCTCCAGCTGACGAAGAAACCACTTTTTCTGAACCTCCTGCCCCGGCTCATCCCAGTAATAATCGAGACCAATCTCACCGACAGCCACGATTTTCGGCAGAGCGGAATTTTCTTTCAGCCAGGCAATACCATCCTCATTCAGTTCGTCGACCTCATTGGGATGGACGCCTATAGCGCCATAGACAAACGGATACTTCTTTGTCAGTTCAATCGTATTTTGTGAGCTAGCAAGGCTGGCCCCAATATTAGTAACCGCTTCCACTCCATATGCCTGCATGGAAGCAAGGAGTTCCTCCCGGTCCTCGTCAAACTGCTCATCGTCATAATGAGCATGTGTATCAAATATCATCATTTTCTTCCCTCATATCTCTAAACCCAGTTCCGCCCGCGCTGACACAACGAGCCTGTCACCTGACAACCAGGAGCTGAATCAGATATAATACCATTATATGGACCGGATAAAACCAATAAAAAAAATATTTTAAATTTATCCGTCCTCTTGTACCATTATACATGCTGATTGGAATAAATGCCAGCACTGCCGCTCCAAAAAAGCTGATGCTTTCCAGCCCCGCCATAAGTCCGCCCGCAAGCACCTGATACCGTTTATTTCTCCGGAATTCATATAGAATAACAATCATCAGTATACCGCTGATATCATAATCGCATCTCAGCAGATAAGCCGCCGCACATCCAGCCGCCATTACTAACATTTTCTTAACCGCGTCATACTCCCAGCGCCGGTATCCAACCAGGACCACCAGGCCAATAAAAAGTGTGATATAAACGTTCTGATATGCCGGATAAAACCAGGTACCAAAGAATGCCAGATCAAATGGAATCTCCGAGACCAGACTGAACAGAAGCAGACGGCTCCCGTATTTTTTCACATTATGTGTGTGGAGAAATCCTTCCACCAGAAGGAAGCAGAAAATCGGAAAGGCAGCCCTTCCAATGATGCGCAGCCCCATATCCAGGTAATAAAGACGGCTAAGCATCTCATTTCCTTCCATTGCTCCCATGTTCATATTGAGATATGGTTCCACAATTCCCGCTCCAATATGATCAATAAACATGGTAACAATCGCAACCATCTTAAGCGTATTTCCCGAAATTCCGCCTGACCGTTCGCCGGCTCCATATTTCGCTGAAGTCTGCTCCATCCATACTCCTTTCATAGATTACTGGGGCCGGATTCCCGGAACCCAGCCCCAACATTCTACTCTATTAACAGATTTCTGCTCCCGCAGGCATCGTTTTTTCCGGTACCATAAGGGATAAATTGCCTTCCGCGTCCTCTGCGCACAGAAGCATGCCCTCAGACAGCACTCCCGCCAGCTTCGCAGGCTTTAAGTTTACGACTACCATAACCTTCTTGCCTACCATCTCTTCCGGAGTATAGTGCGCTTTAATTCCGCTCACAATCTGCTTTACCTGGCTTCCGATACGGACCTGGGAACAAAGAAGCTTCTTCGACTTTGCCACTGCCTCGCAAGCGATTATTTCACCTACCTGAAACTGCAGCTTCGCAAAATCATCATAGGTAATCTCCTGCTTTGCCTCAATATCGATAACCTCAGGTGCGTCTGTTCCCGTCTCTTCACCAGCGCCTTCCTGTTCAGTTCCGGCAGCCGAGGCTGCCTGCATGGCCTCTACTTTCTCCAATACCTCTTTGATATCCATACGGGCAAAGAGGATTTCCGGTTTATCCGTCACATGATTTCCAGATGGGTAAAGTCCAAACTGATCCATCTGCTCCAGACTGCGTTTCTCAGTATGAAGCTGCTCCAGAATCTTTGCGGAAGTATCCGGCATAAAGGATTCCAGCAGAGATGCTCCAATGGTAATGGCCTCTGTCAGATTATAGAGCACGGTCTCTAAACGGCCCTTTTTCGCCTCATCTTTCGCCAGAACCCAGGGTGTCGTCTCATCAATATATTTATTGCTTCTCCTGAATATGTTAAAGATTTCCGTAATGGCATCCGCCACACGAAGCTTCTCCATCTTTTCGCGGGCCTTTTTTACTTCGTCCAGTACGACTGCCTTTAAATCGTCGTCAACCGCCTCCGTATCGCCTGCATTGTTGACTACGCCGCCAAAGTATTTATTGGACATGGAAATTGTACGGTTGACCAGATTTCCAAGGATATTAGCCAGATCAGAATTCATGCGCTCTACCATCAGCTCCCAGGAGATCACGCCATCATTGTCAAATGGCATCTCATGAAGAACAAAGTACCTTACGGCATCCACGCCGAAGAAATCTACCAGAGTGTCTGCATAGAGGACATTTCCTTTGGATTTACTCATCTTGCCGTCACCCTGAAGCAGCCACGGATGGCCAAATACCTGCTTCGGAAGCGGCAGGTCAAGAGCCATTAAGAAGATCGGCCAGTAAATAGTGTGGAAGCGAATGATATCCTTTCCAATCAGATGAAGGTCTGCTGGCCAGAGTTTCGCAAACTGCGCACTGCTGTTTCCATCACATTCATATCCAATTCCAGTGATATAGTTAGTCAGCGCATCAAGCCATACATAGGTTACGTGTTTCGGATCGAAGGTCACCGGAATTCCCCAGCTAAATGTCGTTCTGGATACACAAAGATCCTGAAGTCCTGGAAGGAGGAAATTGTTCATCATCTCGTTCTTCCTGGATACTGGCTGAATAAACTCCGGATGCTCATTAATATGATTAATCAGGCGGTCTGCGTACTTACTCATACGGAAGAAATACGCCTCTTCCTTCGCCGGCTTAACTTCACGGCCACAGTCCGGACATTTGCCGTCAACCAACTGGGATTCCGTAAAAAAAGATTCACACGGAGTACAGTAAAGTCCCTCATAATAGCCTTTATAAATATCCCCCTGATCATACAGCTTTTTAAAAATTTTCTGTACCTGGGCCTCATGATCCTTATCCGTTGTACGAATAAATTTATCATAGGAAGTGTTCATCAGATCCCAGATCGTCTTGATCTGCCCCGCGGCCTGATCTACGAATTCCTGTGGTGTTACGCCTGATGCCTCGGCCTTTTCCTCTATCTTCTGACCGTGCTCATCTGTTCCTGTCTGGAAAAATACATCATACCCTTCGGCTCTCTTAAACCGGGCAATCGCATCCGCAAGCACTGCCTCATACGTATTACCAATGTGCGGTTTTCCCGACGCATAGGCAATGGCAGTGGTAATATAATATGGTTCTTTCTTACAATCTTTACACATTGTTTTTCCCTCCTGTACGTTTTATAACTAACTGCATTTCATTACTGAAAAGAATAAAGAGTCCGGCAAGCGTTTTTGTTTCATAGGACCTGTTTTTCTGTGAAATAAAAAACCGCCTGTAAATATCCTTTCAGGACACTTAAAGACGGAATATTTCCCGTGTTACCACTTTAATTTATCCGTCTCTCACGACACGGACCTCTTCGGCTGCGCTCCCGTCTGAAACGGTAATTACAGTCTGACACGATAACGGGTGTAACCGTCAAAGCTTAAAGGCGGTAACCGCCACTTCGGCTCTGCTGCTCCAAGACCATGTTGGGAAGGACCTCAAGCTCCCTTTTCAGCTACCGGGAGTCTCTGCACATGAAGCGCTCTTCTTACTCTTCTTTTCTCTGCATTCCTATATAAACTGGATTTGTAACTCTTAGTGTAATAGTTTCCATCCGGTTTGTCAAGCGGGAAACTGGTTCGAAATCCCGATAAAACTGAAAAACACGTTGTTTTTCGTCAAACTTCCACTCATGAGTTCTCTTTTTCTCCATATAATTATAATAGTGAATATTGGAGGAATAATTATGACAAACAAACACGTAAAACAGGCCCGCCGTCTGCTGGCCATTCTTCTCTCGGCCTCCATGCTGGCGGCCTGCGCGGGACCAAAGACACCTGCACCGTCTGAAACGTCTTCCGCCCAGTACGAACAGTACAAATCGGAAAATGTGAGCGTCCAGAATCAATTTGACGCCCTCACTCAGACCATTTTCAAAGAAGAACTTAAGAATTCAGGCCTGGATCTTCATTACACGCTGGCTGATCCTGCTTCACGCGGCATCACAGAAGTTCCTGATACTTTTGGAGAATTTTCTCTGGGCAACATGAAGAAAAACTACGGTGAAATGCAGGATTTGAAAAAAGCGCTTGGCTCCATCGATATAAAGAAGCTGACTAAGGAACAGAAACTCACCTACAAGATTCTCTCCTCTTATCTTGAGACGGAATTATCTTCGGAAGGCTTGGAACTCTATGCACAGCCCTTAACCAGCACGATCGGCATTCAGGCACAGCTCCCCATCCTTTTGGCCGAATACACCTTTTACAGTAAAAAGGACGTCGATCACTACCTGGCCCTGCTGTCCACAATTGATACATATTATGGACAGATTCTGGAATTTGAAAAAGAAAAATCAGAGGCAGGACTTTTCATGTGTGACACCGCCGCCGACCACGTTCTTCAGTCCTGTGAGGCCTACTTAATTCAACCGGACCACAGTTTCCTGGCAGAGACTTTTAACGAACGGGTTGATGCTCTTACCGATGCATCACCGGAAGAAAAGGCTGCATATAAAGAGCAAAACCTTGCGGTATTAAAAGAACATTTTATCCCCGCCTATAAGAACCTCATTGACGGGATCACTTCGCTGATGGGAACAGGGACTAATGAAAAAGGATTGAGTGAATTTCCACAGGGAAAGCAATATTTTGAATATCTTGTAAAATCCAACACGGCCACCTCCTATGACAGCGTTGTAAAGCTTCAGAAGGCAATTGAGAAACAGTTAAATTCTGATCTAAAGGCATTGGGAGAAATCGTGCAGACTCATCCCGAGCTGGTCGATGCCCTGGATACCTATGCATTCCAGTATACAAAGCCAGATGAAATTCTGGAGACCTTAAAAGGACAGATTTCCAAAGATTTCCCCGCGCTTCCCAAATGCAGCTATAAGGTCAAATACGTTCCAAAAGCGCTGGAGGGTTCCTTAAGTCCTGCATTTTACCTTGTGCCTCCGCTGGACCGTTACCAGGATAACGTCATTTACATTAACGGCGGCACCAGGTTTCAGAATGAAGATTTATTTCCGACACTGGCTCATGAAGGCTATCCAGGCCATCTATATCAAAATGTTTACTTTATCAGCAATAACACCTGCGATCTTCGGAAGATCCTGTCCTTCTCCAGTTATTCAGAAGGCTGGGCCACCTATGTAGAGTATTATTCCTACACGCTTGACAATGGACTCGATCCGAACATGGGGCAGCTTCTTGCCCACAATGCCGCCATCTCTCTCGGTCTGTATGCACTGCTCGATATCTGCATTAATTACGATGGCTGGGACAAAGGACAGGTAAAAGAATATCTGGGTAAATTTTATAATATCGGTGACAGTGATGTCGCAGATACCATCTATTACAGCCTGGTGGAGAATCCTACCAACTATATGGAGTATTACGTGGGATACATGGAAATTATGGAAATGAGAAATACAGCGGAAAAGATTTTAAAAGATCAGTTTGATTTAAAAGCATTCCACACCTTCCTCCTCGACATCGGTCCGGCTCAGTTCAGCATTATACAGCCATATTTCCGGTTGTGGCTGGCGGAGCAGATGGATCAGTAGGATCAGGAAACGAGTTTAATGAGTATTTATTTGGCCACTTATCCAACTCTATTTATTGAACATTTGACCAACTGACGATTCCTTCGATCATGTATTTTCTAATTTCTTATTATAATTTATTCAGTACATAATTTGTACTGAATAAAGGTGTCGCTTAATCACATATACTTAGTGATTAAGCGGCACCTTTATCTATCTGCCATAATTACTATTTTATAATTTCACACATGACCAGTATCTTCGATATGATAATAATTATTGCAGGCCTCTTTACAGCTTTTTATAATCTCTGTTATATTCCAGGTAATCATTATCACCATGCTCAATGTGTCCGCTGGAATAATTCTTTCCATCCACAAGAAGTTTCAGCTTGTCCAGTTCAAAATTTTCTGTAAATGTATTCCCAATAGCTGTCAGCATTAATAATTCCCCTGATGTGCCGCTGGATGGTACTTTTGAAAGATCAAGGGTACCGATGCCATCTTTTGTGTCAAACTCAAGGACCTCAGTCCCTTCTTCTAAAACACCATATTCAATCAGCTTATCAACCAGCGACTGCGCTGTCAGTTCATCTACTGCGTCCATCGCCTGATTTAATCCTGTCGCATCTTCGTTAGAACTGTATACAGATATGATCTCCATCGGTTCCACGTTCGGGTCCGGTACTTTATCGCTGGCCCCGCCGGTCGATGCCTCAACCATAGGCTCTGTTGCTGATTCTGACTGTTTTACGGGAGTTGGTGTACATGCCGCCAAAGATAATACCAGCATAGCTCCTACAAAACACATGATGAATTTTTTCATGATTAATTATAGCCTCCTTCTAGTTCTCCTCAAGGCTCCGAAACCAGGTATTTAACTTGGTCAGAGCTTTAATCAAAGCTTCTACTTCATCTCCGCTCAGCTGACCGATAACGTCATCGATCATATCCTTATGGAATCTGGCATGATGCTCGTAAGCAGCTCTTCCTTTTTCTGAAAGAAATATATAAACAACGCGGCGGTCCTCTTTTCCTCTCTGACGAGTCACATAGCCTTTCTTAACCAGACTGTTCATCGCAATCGTCAGTGTCCCGACTGTCACAGAAAGCTCTTTTGCTATAGTTGACATATTCTTCGGTTCTTCGATCCCAATGGCTTCTATGACATGCATATCATTATTCGTCAAGTCCTTAAACTCAGACGTAATAATGGCCTGTTGTTCTATGTCCATAATATCGCGAAACAATCTTACCAATACTTCGTTAAGAGTCCCGTAAGTATCCACGTCTATCCCTTTCATACGTTCCTGCCAATAAAAGCTTCCTCATGATTATACATGATAATGAATCCTAAGGCAACCACCTGAATTCTTATGAAATTCTTAAAAAACTGTTTAATTACTGGATTTTATGCCAAAAATCGGCTTAAAATAATGCTGGCCGCCACTCCTGCCGCTGTAGCCAGCAAAGCACCACCCATAGTATACCTTGTTTTTTTGATTTTCACAGTGCCAAAATAGATACTGAGGCAGTAAAACACAGTCTCTGTACAGCTCATTAAAATTGAGGTCAGCATGCCAACATAGGAATCTGTACCGTATTCCTTAAAAATATCAAGCACAAGTCCTGTCGCTGCGGAGTTTGATACCAAACGCACCAAAATCACAGGTACCACCGGTGCCGGAAGACAAAGCCAGCTTGCAGGATTCTTCAAAAGTTCCCCCAGAAAATCCAAAAAGCCCGAAGCGCGCAGTACTCCCACTGCAGTCATCAATCCAATCAGCGTTGGCATAATCCCTGCAACAGTTTTCATCCCATCTTTTGCACCATTGATAAAATCATCAAAAACCGGACGTTTCGAAAGAATTCCAAATCCAACAATATAAAAAAGAATCAGCGGAACCATTGCCTCCGATAAAAATAAAATAAAGCTCATTGAAACTCCTCAATTCTGTCTATTACTACATTCTATTCAAAAATCCCCTTTTCATTCAGGGCAATACAGGATAAAATAGAGTCAATGGCAGTTGTACCAAAAGTAACGCGCTCAATCGCCAGAATGGGCTATTACCCTATGCGAAAGTTCCAATAAATATATGAAAAATATGATAAAAAGAAAGGAATATCCAATATGAGCATATTATTTTTACAGTATCCCCCATGCAGCACCTGCAAACGCGCCCAAAAATGGCTGGATGACCATGGAATCTCCTATGAAGCCCGACATATCAAAGAGCAGAACCCCACCGCAACAGAACTGGAAACCTGGTACAAGAAAAGCGGGCTCCCTCTGAAAAAGTTTTTTAACACAAGTGGAAATCTTTACAAAGAACAGAATTTAAAAGATCGTTTACCAGAAATGACTGAGGCTGAACAGTTAGAATTGTTGGCTACAGATGGCATGCTTGTAAAACGGCCAATTGTTGTGGGGGACGATTTTGTTTTGGTTGGGTTTAAGGAAGTGGAGTGGGAAGATAAGCTAAATATGTCATTATAATTATTTATAGAATTATGAATAGGAAAAGGTGTGTAAAAAACTTTAGCTTTTTTGCACACCTTTTAATTCATTTAATTAGGTTAATGCTACTATTCTACATTATCTGTTATTAATATACCATCCGTTTCACTTGTTAGCATCTCACGGTTCCCATTTAATATTACTAAATGCGCTCCGCGCAATTTGTAATAGCAATCTACCGGTTGCCCTTCTATATCAAAAGCTATTGATTTAATTGTTAGATCATCATCCGGATTATCCTCTTTAGTATATGTAAATTTATAGTTAGCTACAGTTGCCCATCGCTTTTCACTAGCAATCCAACGATCCAAATAAACACCAAATATAGTCTCATCTACTTCTTGATGAGTTAAGGTTTGTATATATACACCTATATTACCTTTTCCTTTATTAGATATTTGCAAAATACCAGTTGAAATTATACTTCCTCTGGGTTGTATAGCTGAAAATCGTGATACTTTATTATTTATAGTTGTAACATACGGAGAACCACTTAAAATTTGTTCTACATTACCCTGAGCATACGTTGATGTAGCAACTGATGCTACCATTAATAGTGCTAATAATATACTTAATAACCTTTTTTTCATGATTTTCTTCTCCTAAAATCTTAATTCACTTACTATATTTTCAAATTCATCTTTTTCCATGATTCCATATAGATAGTAGTAAGCTCCATTGATTTCTAAGTAAGTACTATACTCGATCCGATCATTGGGCAATTCATTTTTTTCTATTACTATTGTCTTATCCAACCATAAATTATAAATTTCATTGCTTTTATCTCTATCTGATACTACATTATTTGAAGATGCAACATTATTTTTAGCTTGAACAAAACAAAATAAACGATCTTTGAAAGTAAATTTCATTGTTGCTATACCTTCTTTTATTTCTAAATGATCATACTTCATCTCTATAGGAATTACGGATATTTTTAATGCCTTAATGCCTAAACTATTTTCTATTTCTTTATATACTTCTTCTATCCCCTCATTTTTTTGTATTACATACTGGTCATTATTCCAAACTATATTACTCTTTCCTGCTGCCGTCTCTCTAACCCTATAATCATAAGCCTTCTTCGCCGATGTCCCCACAGAAGTCCCACCAATTATCAAAACCACTAACAGCGCAACAAACGCAGGCCTATGCATATATCTTCCTGCGTTGGTCAGACTGTTTTTTAGTTTTACCTGCCTTTTAACAGCAGGTTTGATTCCTCTTTTATCCATCTCAGCCAATATTTTCTGAAATTCACCGGGCGGTGCTTCAAGTAGATCAGAATCTGGTGCTATTTCCGGGTGCTCCTGCATAAAATCAAGCAACCGTGCATCCATTCTTACTTGTCGTGTTAAAAAATATTTTATTCGCTTGAAAACAGAACATTTTTTTCCATGATTCCTATCTTGGTCCACGCACACACCTCATAATTACAGGTTATCCTGAAGTTCCCACACGCTTTGGGGTTGACATTTTGTTGCTAACGTTTACTATAATAGTATATCGATATTGGGAGGCAACGTCTTATGAAAAAAATCATTTTAACCGGCGGCGGGACCGCCGGACATGTTACCCCGAACCTTGCTCTGATTCCATCTCTGAAAGAACATGGCTATGAGATCCGTTACATTGGATCCTATCAGGGAATCGAACGGAAACTCATCGAAGGAGTGGGTATTCCCTATGATGGTATCTCCTCCGGTAAACTCCGCAGATATTTTGACATCAAAAATTTCTCCGACCCATTCCGCGTTGTGAAAGGCTATGGCGAGGCCCTGAAGCTGATAAAACTCCACCGGCCTGATGTCGTCTTCTCCAAAGGCGGTTTTGTTGCCGTTCCCGTTGTTCTTGCGGCAAAGCATTATAAAATTCCGGTTATTATCCATGAATCCGATATGACCCCCGGACTGGCTAATAAAATCTGTATTCCATCAGCGGCAAAAGTCTGCTGTAATTTCCCAGAAACTCTGGGATACCTTCCAAAAGAAAAGGCATGCCTTACCGGTTCACCGATACGCAAAGAACTGTTGCAGGGCGATCGGCTTACCGGGCTTAAATATACCGGTTTGTCTGCCAACCGCCCTATCATTCTTATTATCGGCGGTAGTCTCGGTTCTGTTACCGTTAACCGCTCTGTACGCCATATACTTTCAAAACTGCTTGAGACCTTCCAGGTAATACATATCTGCGGCAAGGGCAATCTGGATGAAAGTCTGAAAACCACCGAAGGATATGTACAGTACGAGTACGTTGACGCACCTTTGAAACATTTATTCGCTGCAGCGGATCTAATGATATCAAGAGCAGGTGCCAATTCTATCTGTGAAATTCTGGCACTCCATAAGCCTAATATCCTGATTCCACTTTCTGCTGCTGCCAGCCGCGGTGACCAGATCCTAAATGCGCGGTCATTCGAAAAACAGGGCTTCAGCTGCGTCCTGGAAGAAGAAAATCTATCTGACGATTCCCTGTTCCAGGCCATTACCCAAACATATAATGACCGTCAAACCTATATCAGCCGCATGGAACAAAGTGAATTGCATAATGCCGTCGATACAATCGTGGATATGATCGAATCTCTGGCTTCAAACTAAACATTATTAAATTTTTAAATATCGTATTTGGGTCCGAGAATCTTTTTCAGACACATTCTTGTCCTGTAAATCCGGGAGCGGCATACCGTTCCCGGTATCTCCAGCATTTCACAGATCTCCGGTATGGTTCTCTGTTCAAGGAAATACAGAACAGCCATCTCTTTCCATTCCTGTCTCATATTGGCGATTTCCGTGGTAATTCTCTGTATTGCTTCCTCACTGATAATAATATCAATGGGATCCGTTACCACGTACGTGGTCAGCATCTCAATACATCTAACTGAATTCTCCTCATCAAGACTGACCTTTTCATAGCGTCCATTCTTTCTGAGGCAGTCAATCGCTTTTCCTTTCAGGATTTTCACCAGCATCGCTTTCTTGCGTGTTGGAGACCATGTTAATGAATACTTCCTAAAATAAGCTATGAAAGTTTCCTGGACAACATCTTCAAGTTCCATATTGGGAACATTCAGCGCTCTCGCAATTCGGCGGAGCGTTCCCTGATACTCTTCGTAAATCGACTGTAACAGCATATCTTCATCTTGTTGCATGCTCATCTCCTATGCCCCCTTTGATTACAGGGTGCTCCTTATGGCAGCTCCTGTTTCTGTTAATTCTTCCGGGCTCACCTCTCCCGGTACCCACGAAACCATAACAGGCCCTTTCTCATAACGAGGAATAATGTGCACATGAAAATGAAATACAGTCTGTCCTGCTTCCACCCCGTTATTCTGGACTACGTTAAACCCGGCGCAATTCAAAGATTTTTTCATCGCCGTTCCTATCTTTGCTGCCAGTGGAAGGACCTTGGCCGCAACATCCTCATCCAACTCGCAGATGTCGCTGTAATGCTGCTTTGGAAGAATCAAAGCATGTCCTTTTGATGCCGGGCCCAAATCCAGAATTACACGGAACGTCTCGTCTTCGTAAATGGTTTCTGACGGTATCTCGCCATTAGCAATTTTGCAGAAAATACAATTGTCATCCCTCACACTCTCACCTCCTTCCATTTTATCCCCATATCTCGGTATTGCGTTTTTTCCTGGGCCTGCGATATAAAAGGATCCCCATTACAATGCCTATTAATAAACCTGCAATATGCGCGGCATTATCAACACCTGTGCTGGTAAAGCCAAAATACAGGGAACATACAATCATCACAACCAGCTGTCTGGTACTCAAGTCTTCCAACCGGCCACGATTTATGATGACGGCGTATAAAAGTCCGCCTATCACACCAAATATAGCTCCCGAAGCGCCGGCTGATACGACGTTTCGGTACTCCCCTAAATTAACGGCCATGGATACGATATTCGCCCCCACTCCGCAGATCAGGTAGAAAAACAGATATTTTATATGACCCAGGGCTCTTTCCAGATTATCACCCAGGATAAAAAGAATCAACATATTGTTCATAATATGGCTGATTCCAAAGTGCATAAATACAGAGGTAATCAACCGGTAATATTCACCTTTTTCTATTACCAGCGGCGCATACATGGCGCCGTGCGCCACCATGAATGATGTATTCTCCGAAGAACCTGTCGCCTCCAGAAAAAGGAAGTACAGCACGTTTAACGCGATAAGGCCGGTATTTACATATGCTTTTTTTCGTCCGTACAAATCTTCCATTGTGCTCTCCTTATAATCATACGACCATTCTAGCACAATTTGCCGCTTTATGTAAATATAAATCCAATATTTGCAATATAAACTTCTTCTCCAGGCAAAAGTACCGCGGTTTCGTTCATCTCCAGCAGCCTTCCGCCTACCGTAGTTCCGTTTGTCGAATTTAAATCCGTAATCCTGTATTCCTCCCCCTCTCTGTCTATTCTCGCATGGAGACGGCTGACTGTATCACGGGATAATACATAGTCTGCCAGTCCTTCCTGTTTACCAATAATAAACGGAACGTAGGAAATGATAATGTCGGGGATTCCCGGTTCTGTACTGCGGAGGCATCTGGAATTTAAAGGCCGTTCCTGTTCAGTCAAAAGGGCCGTAGTACACTCCTCATTCTTAAAATTTACCTCATGATTACCTGCAACTGGAATATCATGACTGTTCTCAGGTTCTTCCTGAAACACCATCTGCCACTCATGGCGACTTTCTTCCTCATCATATCTGTTTTTGTCCTCTCGTTCAACAAAATCTCCTTCTTTCTGATCTCCCTCCAGTAATTTTGGAATGACGATACGCACAAATAAAAAAATCGCTGTCAGCACATCCAGTGCCACCAGAAGCGGCCAGTATTGTTTTATACCTCTTTCTCCATATAAAAACCAGCAAAAAACAGGTCCGCCTGCAGCAATAACGGCAAAGGTTAAAATATTGCGGACCAGAGCTCTCCTTTCCACCAGACTTTCTTCTCTCTTTTTACTGCCCTCCTGTAATATAGTTTTGTTCTCAAACACCTTTTTTTCGCGCTCTTTCCACTCCGGTTGTCTTCGCACCGCTTTTTTATTCCTGCTCACCGGTCGTATCAGCTCCGCCTCTCCATCGGTTTCCATCGCATCCGCCTGCCAGTCATTATCTTTCATCTCCGGCTCTTTCCCCCACTCGTTTCTCATGTCATCAGACTTGTCCCGGCCTGTCAGCCTCAGAAGATCCCCCATTCCATAGTTCTCCTTTAAGCTCTCCTGATAAAGTCCGTATGCCATTACTACACACTCCTTATCCTGATGATTCACCTTTCCCAGAAGGTATTGCAGAAGAGCCGTCATCTCTTCCGGAAATATCCCCTGACGTCCTGGAATGAGACAGAGATACATTGTAAAATTTTCTGGCTCCACATAGATATAATCCGGCTCTAACAAAATCTGGCCTTCCTGCAGCAAATACGTCTCCATCCGCTCCAGAGTCCTGACGATCCCCGTAATCAGGCATCGGAGCTCCTCTGCCCCCAGGCTCTGGTATTCCAGAAGCCGCGTCAGAGGCTGTCTTGATGTGATCTCATAGTAGTAAGATCTTATGTTATCCACCTGCTTCACATGAAATTTCAAAAGTCCATCGATACAGTTGGAGGCCATCATCCGTATCTCATAGCTGTCGTAGAAAGTTTCTTCCGGGATAATAATCAGATAATTATGCTTCAGTTCTCTTTTATATGTAATTTCCATTTCATTCCTCCTGGTTTAAAAGACTGCACATCCGAAGAAAATTCTCCGGATCATATTCATTCTGGCGGATTAGAAGGGACCAGGTTCCCCCTTTTCCAGAGGCGCTGACGCTCCGCCCCATCAGTGCCGTTCTTTTTTCCTCTATGATGAATTTATAGCCGCTCCAGGAGAATGGTCTTCCTGCCAGGCGTTCTGCATAGGCTGCCGCCGCCTCCTCCGTAATCTCCTCTCCATGACGTAAATACTCTGAGGCTCCCTGCAGTGCCATCGCTCCCACTGTCTCATCCCGCAGCCTGTATGCTGCCTGAACAGAAAACAAAACTGCCCACAGGACAAGCGCCATAACAAAGGCTGCCTCTATGGTATAACTTCCTGCCAGTCTTTTTTTCATGAAATCACCATCCAGATCCACCCGGGAATGAGGAACGGTAAAAATGGCACCGTCATTCTGTGTATATTTATTCCATGTTTTTTCCCATACAAAAATAGAAACAGGCAAAATATACCGCCCCATAGTATTCCGTATAAAAGCAGCCGCACATTATCATAAAAGCTTAAGTAAAGCCCACTGACCACGAAAAACAAGCCATCGCCAATTCCGATCGCACCTGCGGTCAGCCAGCCTGCTGCCAAAAGCACCACCCCCACCAGCCCCCCGCTCAGGGCCTGTAAAACAGGCTCCCCACCAGTCAGCCTGATGGCACCTGCAACTGCCCCATAGCCCAGATACAGCCATACACTTACACTTTTATTCCGCAAATCCTGCCAGGCCGCAGCCGCTAAAAATGTCATAAATATTATATGTACCCATCTTATATCTTCCATTGAGTCTCCTCCTTTCCCGGTCCCTCTCTATTTCGCGCAATAAGAACATGGCCCCAGATATTCCACCTCCGACAACGGCACCGCACGCACATAAGCGACAATAGAGGAACAATTCCTGTCGCCATGATAGCTCTCCCCGCTTGGCATGATATATACAGAACTTCCCGGTCCCGCAAGGCCGCCGCATCTGGCACATGATTTATACTTCCTTCCATCAGAATTTCTCACAGTTCCTACATCTGCAAAAGAGATTACGCTGATATAATTGTAAAGATAGTGGCAATTCCTGTTTCTATGGTACCGGGTACTGCTCTTGCCGATATAGACCAGTTCATCTTCCATATCCTGTCCGGTATCTCCATTCCTCTTTCCGCCGTCTCTGCCGATCCATGCTCTTCTGCAGCTTCTGGCCGTCATTGGCACACTCTTCATGCGAAACACGGGAAATGGAAGAACCATCTGGTAGCTGAGAATTAAGTCTATGGTTTCTCCGTCCTCCAGAATCCGGGAGCCGGTCAGGGAAAACTGACCGGCCTTCTCCGTTTGAATCCGGCTTCTTATCCTTCCTTCCGCATATAAGCGAAAGCCTGTCCTCGTCATATCCTCAATGAGTTCCTCCGGAATTCCGCTTTTCTTATAGACTTCGCTTTCCAGCGTGGAATCGGACAGCACCCCCGCATACTGGCTGATTTCCGCGCACACCTGTTCCAGCTCCGTCTGTATTTTTCTGCTCTCATTCATCAGTACCATCGGAATCATCAGCATCATCATGGCAAACAGGAACAGCGGCAGTGCCAGCGCGGCTTCTACCGTAATGCTGCCGCACACACGAAGCCGATCTCCCAGCTGCCGGTACCAGACATGCCGGGGGGAGGCGAAAGATAATACCCTCTTTACAGGGAGGCCGTAAATCTCAAGGGGGATTCGTACCTGGAGAGTAACTGATCTTTTTTTATTAAAATCCTTTGATAAGGGCCGCTGAAAAAAGGGCATTATCCATCGCCTCCTGTTCTAATATGCTTTGTCTGTATGCACTTCCATGGTATAGCGTGGATCCCCACCCAGCCAAAACAGATGCTTTCCAGTACCAGTGCCAACAATCTTGGCCTGATATGCGCACCGTTCCATGGTAAAATCCGGCTGTTTTCTGGAGAGATTTATCTGGACTACATCCATCACCCGATAATACAGACGCTCTGCCGGTTCTATAAACAGCAGCATCTTCAAGTAATCCTCATAGCGCTTTCCCACCCCCGTCTCCTGTCCTGCTTCCACTTTTCCCTGTTCTCCCAGGGTCAGAAGTCCGTCTAAATTCAGTTTCCACGTCTCTCTCGTCTTTATAAGCGGAACTCTGTCTCCGGCCAGAAGAGCCTTTAGATCTGCCGCCGCTTCCCCCAGAGCCCATACTGTCATAACAAAGAACGCTACAATCCCTGTAAGCGGTGCGGTCCCGGTAATACCGGTAATTGCCGCGGCCAGCGCACGCGCCTCCTCTCTCTTCTGGCTGTCTGACAAGATATGAATAAGATTAAGTCCTTCCCGCACTGCCAGAACTCTCGCCGCAGCGAATTTCAGATTTTCTTCATCTGTTGATTTGCCTCCCAGCACATATTCCTGCTCATAACGCACCTCCTTCTGGTCAGCCGACAAAAAACAGGTGAAAAATCTGCCTATATATTCATCTGTCAATATGCGTTCCAGAAAATTATCTTTCAAAATGTCTTCTGTATGCATTGCCGATGGAAGTCCCCTTGTCTGAATCACACCTTTAGAAACCTCCTGTCCTTCAGGAAGGACTAACATCAACAGATCCAGTCCCGCCATCTGCTGAATCTGTTCCAGAAGATTCTGCTTTTCCGGTTCCTTCAGCCCCGCCCGAAAGGAGAGCTCCGGTATCTTCACCCTATCCCAGACAGCCTCAACAGATCCCCATAATGCATCCTCATCCGGTTCATCTCCCTCGTCCTCGTCGTCCCAATCATCAATAATCTCTTCGACCTCATAAGACTGCTCCACCGCACGGTCAATCAGCGCCGTATTTCCTTCTGTCCCAGGGAGCATGGCTTCTATCTCCCTCCGCTTTTCTCCGTTCTCAGAAATGTATGACTCATAGCTGGCCAGTTCCTCCTCCATGGCGCTCCGTATACCTTCGCTTAAATCATCCCTCTGCTGCTCTGTGTCCGCCTTCGTTTCCTCCAGATGTGCAGCCAGTTCGTCAGCTTTCTTTGCGTAGGTCTTTATCAGCCCCGGAAGGCGCTCCGCCTCTTTTTTTAACTGCTTTGCGGCGGTCCGAAAACCGGATCCATCCCAGCCGGCCAGTCTGGCGGCGGCCTTTTTATGATGCTCTTCCTGGCTTTCCAGCGATTTCCATATGGCTTCAAGCGCACGCTCCATGCGTGCCGCCTCCCTCGCGTGGCCGCTGTACGCCTCTGAAACGGTCTGCAGGGATTCCGCCTCTTTCAGTTCCTTCCATAAAGTTTCCGCTTCGGATTCTTCCGCCACAGTATCCCAGATTCCATACCGCATGTAATCCTGTATCTCCTGCTTAAGATTGGCTCCGTGCTCGTCGGTAATACGGGAAATTTCTTTGACCGAGGCGGACTGAATGACAGCCGGATACCAGCCATGGGTTTCCATATAAGGCTCCATATGCTTCAGCCACGTACTGCCTGGCTCGTCCTCATCTTCGTATTCCAGCAGGAAAAGCCGGTACTGCTCCCATGCCGCCCGGTGATAGCCGCTGAATACAGAATCCATGGCGGAATCTGCTGCCATCTTCAGATACCAGCCTGCCCCTGCGGTCCTGGCGGACTCGACGAGCCCGCACACCAGACTGCAGACACACAGCATAACCAGGCTTAAGAATACGGTTATCTGCCCGCTTTTGCGCATATTAATATACCTCTTTCGACTGACTGTTGATTTCCTTGAATACATTGTTCAGCAGGGTTGTAATCTGTTTCTTAAAGATGATTACAAGACCGATCAGCACCACCAGAATCAATACAATCTCAATTACTCCCACGCCATCCTCTTCCTTCAAAAATGCAGCCAGTTCTTTCTTTATCCTTTCCATACCATTCACCTCCCTTCTCAGTAAAAAGCCAGGAACGCAGGCACTACCATCATGACCATGACAACTCCAAGCATTAGAAACAGCGGCAGCAGCAGCTTTGTTCCGGCCTCTTCTCCCAGTTTTTTCGCCAGGTTTTTCCGCTGTTCGAACGCTGTCACCATCTCCAGCTCCAACGCGGCTTTAAGATTCTTACTGCCGGTTTTCCGGTTCTGTTCCAGCAGTGCCGCCAGCTTAACGTAGGGCTGCAGACCGCACCTTCGCCCAAATTCACCGTATGCCCTGCCCTCGGCCATTCCGCTCTTTAACTGGGAAATCGTATGACACATCTCTTCATAGGCAGGCCTCGGCTTCCGTGTTCCTCCCTGGACTGTGTTTTCATATCCCACGGCAATCCGTTCCCAGGCAGTCCGTATCGTCATCCCCGCGCTGATAAATACCATGAATTTTGATACAATTTCAGAATAGTCCAGAAGCAAAAGCTGCTCCCGCTGTTTTTTTGCATTCTGCTCATTCATTTTCTCCCGCGCCGCCCACAAAAAGGCAAGAAGAACTCCTAAAAAAGGGATCACCGTGTAGTCTGTATCACGCTCCCGGTAATAGCTCAGCTTTTTTCCGTCCACTTCCTCCGGAAGAAGAAGCTCTTTCTCTGTCTTCTGCCTGGTATCCAGGCGGCGGCACGCTTCCATGATCTTTTCCTTAAGCTGCTCATCCCCATTTAAGACCGGCGGCATCACGGTCACCTGTATGTCGTATTCCTGCGTATGGACTCCATCCGTTAAGACTGCTTTTAACCAAACCGTCTCCCCTTCCTCCGAAACGCCGCTGTTTACCACGGTACCAAAGGAGTCCACCAGTTCTGCGTTCTCGGATTCCCATCGTACCGTTAAGCCGTAGGGCTCCAACACCCGCACTAAATCCAAATCACCGCGAACCGCCTCCAGTGATTCGTTTCCGCCCAGAATCCGGTCGGTCAGTTCCGGGAGTACCGTATCATACAGTGTTTTGGCTTCCTCGTCTGAATACTGCCGGTCTCTCACCGGTATCGTAACCGGTATTTCCCGCCCTCCCTCCCCCAACTCCCGAACCATAACCTCATACAGGAGTTCCCCTTCTCCGTGGGACGCCCGCTCCAAGGAAGCTACGGGCACCCATTTGCCTCCCTGAAAAATCAGTAATACTGCATACAGTATGATTCCGGCCGCGGCACAGACCACAGAAAACTTTGGAACCGGAAATTTTACGGATTTCCCCATTGCTACACCTCGATTCTCAGAATTTTACCCGCTAAAGCATACGCTGCCGCGTAAAGCACCAGGCACCCCGTCATGATCCCTCTGCCTGCACCGGTCTGATACATCATATCGAAGAATCCAGGTGAGCTGACATCGACGTACAGCACCAGGAAAAAAGGAATCAGATTCATAATCTTCTGTTCAAATTGTTTGGCCGCCGTCATTGTTGCGATCTCTTCCTGAATCTGTATCTTGTCACGAATCACGCCCGAAGTGTGGTTAATAATCGAGACCAGTTCTCCCCCACTTCGTTTTGCCGCGGCAAATACCTCGGCGAAATTCCTTACATCGTCCAGTCCGCTTCTGTCGCCAAATTCCCTCAACACCTGCTCAACCGGGCGGTTCATGCGAATCTGTCCCTCCATATGGCTGAATTCCAAAGTCATCATACCGGAAGGTCCATACATGACCACCAGTTCCTTCACACTGGCTGAAAATGCATTCTCTACCGAGTATCCGGCGCTCAGAAAGGAAGATAGAATCAGAATCCCTTCTTTAAATTCCAGATTAAGCTTTTTCAAACGCTGTTCTTTTAGATCTCGCTTCTTGATCAGGGGATAACACAGTCCGAACGGACTCAATAGAATAAATACCGCCAGACTCCGGTAAAATACATAGGACACGGCCGCCGCAAAACCGGCTCCTGCCGCGGCATATTGGAACCACTCTCCGGCGGACAGCCGGTACCTGTCATAACACAACACCTGCTGCCCGCAGTTTTTCCGTGTGCTTAAGTGCTCCGGTTTTCTTAAGGCATCCGGAGACAACTGCGTCCGGACCTTTTCGTTCCTCCGTCTTTTCCTCAAACTCATACAGGGAATGAAGCCTGATTTCCCCTTCTTCATAGCAATCCACCTCCACAATTGAAAGCACCCGTCTGCTCCTGTCTCTCAGTCTTCCCAAATGCACAAGAATATCAAGAGCCGAGGCCAGCTGACTGCGGATCGCCGGCAGAGGCAGTTCGGCCCCCATTAACATCATCGTCTCCAGCCTGGACAGCATATCCTTCGGGCTGTTGCCGTGTCCAGTGCTCAAGCTGCCGTCATGCCCCGTATTCATAGCCATAACCATGTCCAGTGCCTCCTTTCCCCGGACCTCCCCCACAATGATTCTGTCCGGATTCATACGGAGCGCCGCGCGAATCAGATCTGCGATCGTGACGGCGCCCTCACCCTCTGCGTTTGGCCCTCTGGCCTCCAGTCTTACCAGATTCGGAACGGCACGGATCTGCAGTTCCGCGGAATCTTCAACCGTAACCAATCGTTCTTCTGCCGGAATGCAGGCGGTAAGCGCATTTAAAAACGTGCTTTTCCCGGAATTCGTTCCTCCACTGATAAAAATGTTATACCCCGCCGTCACCAGTTTCTTTAAAAATACAGCCGCCTCCTCGCTGACCGAGCCAAACCTGATTAATTTCTCCATCGTAATCGGCTCCGGAAACTTTCTGATCGTCACAGCAGGACCATCTAATGCAATGGGCGGCAGGACGATGTGCACACGGGATCCATCCGGCAGTCTGGCATCCGCTACCGGCCGTGAGACATTCACGGTCCGGTTAACCCGGCTGACAATCTGCTGAATCATATCCTCCAGCTGCTCCGTGCTCTCAAAGCCTTTGCTCCACACCTCCACACGCCCCTTCCGTTCGACGAAGATATGATCTGGTCCGTTCACCATAATCTCCGTCACCTCACGGTCATCCACCAGCTCCTGCAGCACTCCCAGCCTGCGGAAGGAATCAAACAGGCTGCTGCGCAGGTCCACCCGCTCTTTTAATGGCAGGTATCTGGCCTGCCCGTATTCCAGAATCCGTTCGTCGATCAGCTCATACAGTTCTTCGTCGCTGGTATGGTTCTGTCCCTCCAGAACCGTCATCAGTTCCTGCCGCAGTTCCTTTCATAATTCCTGATCCATCGCTTATGCCCCCTGTCACCTGACTGCCGTTTTCTCTCGTTCTTTTCCTGTTGTTCCGTTACTACGATTACCTCCCCTTCAACAGCTGCCTCGTATAATCCCCTAGCTCTCCCCACAGCAGCTGCTCCAGATAGCTTTCCTTTCTTCCAAAACTGCTGTGATAAGGAAGCTTAATCTTTTGAATCCGCTCTTTAAGCGCCTCATGCCCCGAACGTACTAAGTACTCTTCGAATTCCTCCACCTTTGCCACAGACATGCAGTCATCCTTCACCGGCATAAAGACCGTACTGCATACTTCCAGCACGGAAGCGGCCTTTTTCCCAAACTGTCCTAAATCCACCACCACGATATCGTAGGCGCTCTCCTTTGCAATCCGCGTCAGCAGATCTGCCATATCCTCGGCCGTAATCTGGCACAAATCCTCCGGATACCGCACCGGCGGTATGTAATCCAAATCCCCCCAGGAGTAGATAACCGAGCTCAGCCGTACCCAGCTGTAATTTCCCTGTCCGTAAAAATACAGCAGGTCGGACAAATCCGCCTTGTGCTCTTCCCCAAACAGCTTTTCCAGTCCGGAGCAGTCTTCTAAGTTTACATAAAGCACCCGTGATTTTCTGGACAGAAGCTGGCCCGCAGTCAGCGCAAAAGAGGTCTTTAAGCAGCGGTTGACAGGGGAGTACACACCGATGATATCACCAACATTCCCAATCGCGGTAAGCGCAGGCTGAATCGTCCCCACACAGTAACATGCCATTACCTCCCGCATGATATTGTCGGTGGCCTGATACTTATAGACGCTCGGATATTGCCCATCGACCGGCACCGTCTCCCCGTCAGCCAGCGTCACCACCCTGGCCGCTCCCAGGCGGTCAATCTCCTCCTTAGGCACAGTACTGTTAATCAGCAGCAATTCAATCTCATGCTCCATGGCATAATTTTTAAGCCTTTCCAGCGTCGTAAACGCCATGACGGTAAAAGGCACCTTCTCCTTCTGGTTTACAAAATCTGCAAACCGGTCGGCATAAAACGGGTCTACGTCGTAGACCGCCATAATCCTGTTTGTCACACCTTTGCTCCTATCCCGGTATCATGATGAAAGCCATGGTCCCAAAGAGCAGACAGACTCCCAGCGGGATTACCGCCTCCGCCCCGTCCCTGGCAAAATCATAATAAACCGTTATTTTTTTTGTATGGTAAATGCGCCTGATATAGGCTGTGAGATGGCTAAAGCGCTCATGAAAGCTGCCTTTCACCATCATCTTCAGAAAAGACCAGAAGGCCCCCATAAGAAATCCCAGGCCGATCGCCGCGGCTCCGGCGGCAAGGCCTGAGTAGCCGCAGATCAGCGCGGCCAGCTTGACATCTCCCGCTCCGATCATGCGGCAGAAAAACAGTGGAAAAAACAGTGCTGTCACCACCAGCATACGCGCCAGAAACAGCCCGCCCTCTTTTAAATAAACCGCCGTCTCCGGAGGCACTCCAGATTCCACCATGGCAAGAAGTATCCCACAGACCATGGAAATGGCTACCCACCAGTTGGGAATCCGGTGCTCCCGCACATCGTAATAGGCGCCAGCGGCCAGCACCAACAGCAAAATCAAATTTTGAGCGATAAAATCCCCCTCTTTCTCTCTTTATATTTTATCAAAACTGGGAATTGTGCCGGAATATCGGCGCTGCTGTCATAAAAAGAATTCTATGACCCTGTGAATCATATCTGCCCTCCGAATGGGGGTAAGAATGTTTCTTAATTATGCACAATCCGAAGCTAAAAGTCAACCTGTTTTCCACAAATATACTGTATACATTTATTTGCTTTACATAACTGCGAAGCCTTGATAGAATGGACTTTTTTTCCATCTCACCCCCCGGCTTTTTCCACTTCATTTTGTTGACGTTCTCTCCCTAAAATGGTAAAATACAATTAGTTTATTTTTTTAAACCAAAGGAGGAGTTTACATGTTGGAAGCCGGCGATTTTAACAAGCTTTTCCGCGACTGCATGCCGCTGTTTATTGCTCTTGGCGACGAGGTCCGACTTTCCATCATCGGGGTGCTTGCCAGCACCGGTCTCTATGATGACCATGAGACGAACATCGCCGCTTTGCTGGAGGGATACCGGCCTGACAGAGCCCACGGCATGAATGTAAAGGAGATTACGGAGCAGACTAATTTATCGCGCCCTGCCATTTCCCATCATTTAAAGATTTTAAAAGACGCCGGGCTGGTGAATGTTCGCCGGGAAGGCACTTCCAACTACTATTATCTGACGATCGCAGACAGTACAAAGGAACTCCGCAGACTGGGGACTTATCTTCAGGAACTGCTTTCTTCTGCCAAAGAGCAGCCTTCGCCAATGAATACAGGCAATTTATGAATATTTTGGTATTTTCCAGATATACTATTTTCTATAGTAGAACTGTTGACTTATTTTAATCTGGAGATGAAATACGATGAAAAGCATGATATTCAGAAAACGGCTGGTCCGTTCCGAGGAAGAAAAAAATTTACGCCGGGAGATCGAGCGTTCCAAAACAGCCATCGATTCGGCAAGAAACCATTTTGAACAGGTAGTCGATCCCACGTTGATCGACTGCTATATCTATGAACTAAACGCGGCACAGCTGCGTTATCAGTTCCTTCTGCGCCGCTTCAAGAGCCGGGAGGTATAAACTTTATCACTGGAGGATAAGTATATGAGCAAGTGGTATGAAAAAGGGGTATTTTATCATATGTATCCCTTAGGGTTAACGGGGGCGCCGAAAGAGAATTCCGGAGCCGACGTTACAGACCGTTTTGAGGAAATGGATCAATGGATTCCTCATATCCGGTCACTTGGCTGTAACGCCATTTACATCGGGCCACTGTTTGAGTCCTCCTCACACGGGTATGACACGCGGGACTACCGCACGGTAGACCGCCGTCTGGGAACCAATGAAAGCTTCAAAAACTTCGTTTCCCTGTGTCATGAATCGGACATCAAAGTGGTGGTTGACGGAGTTTTCAACCACACAGGCCGGGAGTTCTTCGCATTTCTGGACATTGCTGCAAACCGGGAGAGTTCTCCTTACCGTGACTGGTATAAGGGCGTGAACTTCGGCTGGAACAGTCCGCTGGGAGATTCCTTTGGCTATGAGGCCTGGCAGGGTCATTACGAACTGCCCTGTCTGAATCTGTGGAATCCCGATGTAAAACAGTATTTATTTGATACGATCCGGTTCTGGGTCGATACCTTCGATATCGACGGAATCCGCCTTGACTGTGCCAACGTGCTTGACTTTGGCTTCATGAAGGAGCTAAGGAGCCAGACCTCCGCCATGAAGGATGATTTCTGGCTGATGGGCGAGGTGATTCACGGCGATTACAGCAGATGGGTGAATGATGAGATGCTTCATTCCGTCACCAATTATGAGCTGCACAAAAGCATTTATTCCGGACACAACGACCACAATTACTTCGAAATAGCCCATAATGTCAGGCGTCTCGAGGCCATCGGCGGCAGGCTCTACACCTTTGTAGATAACCACGACGAGGACCGGATCGCCAGCAAACTAAACGATCCGGAGCATCTATATCCCGTCTACACACTCCTGTTCACACTTCCCGGAATTCCTTCCATCTATTATGGAGGAGAATGGGGGATTGAAGGCAGGCGGACAAAGACGAGCGATGATGCGCTCCGGCCTCGCATCACCATCGCAGACGAGGAAAAACTTCACTGCGGCCTGACAGATCTTATTGCCAGACTGGGAACCATTCATGATGAGAATCCTGAATTCCACGGGGGACGGTATCAGGAGCTCCTTCTCACCAACAGGCAGTACGCATTTGCACGGTTCCATCAGGGACATGCCGTCATTACTGCGGTAAACAACGACGGAGCCGATGTATCCGTCGCCATACCATGCCCGGTAAGCGGCACCACAGCGGTAAATCTTCTCGACGGGGAGGAATATCCCGTTACAGATCAGAAAATCACGGTAACTCTGCCGGCAAACCGGGGGGTTATTCTAAAGATTACGGAGGGCTAAACTTATGGCAGGAAGCAAAAAGGAAATTGGGACAGGATTTATCACGGAAGTGGACCGTTATCTCTTCAACAACGGCAGACATTATGAGATCTTCGAGAAAATGGGCGCGCATCCAAAAAAATATAAGGGCAAAAACGGCATGTATTTTGCCGTCTGGGCGCCTCACGCGGAGCAGATCGGTGTCGTCGGCGACTTTAACAGCTGGGACCCGGAGGCAAATGCGATGAAACCTCTGGCGGATTCAGGCATCTGGGAGGCATTTGTCCCCGGCATCGCTGCAGGAGAGCTATACAAATACGCCATCACAACAAAGAGCGGCAAAATTTTATTCAAGGCAGATCCCTATGCATTCAGCGCGGAATACCGCCCCGGCACCGCTTCCGTTACCGCCGATCTCTCGGACTTCCAGTGGGGAGACGACGCCTGGATGGATAAACGCGGAAGTACCGATCCTATGAATGCTCCGATGAGCATTTACGAGGTTCACCTCGGATCCTGGCGCAGGAAAAACAGACCGGAAAAAGACGGCTGCTATACATATGTGGAAGCTGCGAGGGAGTTGGCCGATTATGTGACCGACATGGGATACACCCACGTGGAGTTAATGGGAATCGCCGAGCATCCCTACGACGGCTCCTGGGGGTATCAGGTCACCGGCTATTTCGCACCGACCTCCCGCTACGGAACGCCTCAGGAATTCATGTACTTTATCAATTACCTGCACAAAAAAGGAATCGGTGTCATCCTGGACTGGGTTCCGGCCCATTTCCCGCGGGATGCGCACGGCCTCTCTGAATTTGACGGAGAGGCGCTCTATGAATACGCTGATCCCAGAAAAGGGGAGCACCCGGACTGGGGAACCAAGGTATTTGATTACAGCAAGTATGAGGTAGACAATTTCCTCATTGCCAACGCCATTTACTGGGTAGAAAAATACCACGTGGACGGACTTCGTGTGGATGCCGTCGCCTCCATGCTCTATCTGGATTACGGCCGGGAGAACGGCAACTGGATTCCCAACCGTTACGGCAGCAATGAAAACCTGGAAGCCATTGAATTTTTCAAGCATTTAAACAGTGTTATGGCAGACCGCGGAAACGGCGCCATCGTCATCGCGGAAGAGTCCACCGCATGGCCGAAGGTCACCGAAAAACCGGAGGATGAAGGCCTTGGCTTTACCTTTAAGTGGAATATGGGATGGATGCACGATTTCCTGGAGTACATGAAGCTGGACCCGTATTTCCGCAAATACAACCATCACAAGATGACGTTCGGACTCACCTATTTTACCAGTGAAAAATATATCCTGGTGCTGTCCCATGACGAGGTCGTCCATCTGAAGTGCTCCATGATCAACAAGATGCCGGGCCTTTTAGAGGATAAGTTTGCCAACTTAAAAGCGGGCTACACCTTTATGCTGGGACACCCGGGCAAGAAGCTGCTCTTTATGGGGCAGGATTTCGGTCAGTTTCACGAGTGGGATGAAAAGGTGGCGCTGGACTGGTACCTGGCCGACGAGCCGCAGAATGCCGGCTTACAGAGCTATGTGAAGGATTTACTGCAGCTCTACCGCAAATACCCGGCACTCTACGAACTGGATTACGACTGGGATGGTTTCCAGTGGATCAATGCCAACGACGGAGACCGCAGCATCTTCAGTTTCATCCGTTACAGCCGCGACCACAAACGGAGCCTCTTATTTGTCATCAATTTCACTCCGGTAGAACGGCCTGACTACCGTGTGGGCGTGCCGAAGCGCGGAACCTATACCCTGGTGCTGGATAACAGCCACGGCCTCTACAAACGGGGCGACAAGGCCCCTGCGTTCCGTTCCGTGAAAAAGGAGTGCGACGGCCAGGATTATTCCATCGCATATTCGCTTCCCGCATACGGAACCGCAGTTTTTCGTTTTTGATCATATTTTTAGTTTTATGTAAATTGTGTGCAAAATATTCAGAACTTTTTACCGGAATATCTGTACTTTTTATGGAATTTGTAGTAAAATAAAAGAACCAAAACTACTACATAGTTTAGACTCAAGGATGGAAGGAGAGGTTATATATGGCAGCAGAATTGATTGCAACAACAGCAACAAAAAAAGTATATCGTGACGGAGACAAGGCGATTAAGGTTTTCAACGCAGATTTCCCGAAGGCGGAAGTATTAAATGAAGCGCTGATTACCGCGCGTGTAGAAGAAACCGGCGGAATTGACGTACCAAAGGTATTGGAAGTCGGTGTATTTGAAGGTAAGTGGTCCATTACGTTTGACTTCATTGAAGGCAAAACCCTCCAGCAGCTTATGGACGAGAACCCTGACAAGCTTGCAGAGTACATGGAACAGATGGTTGATCTTCATCTGAATATTCTTTCCAAACACTGTCCTCTGTTAAACAAGCTGAAGGATAAGATGTCCAGACAGATTCTTGAGATCGATGAATTAAGTGATATCACACGCTATGACATGCGCACCAAGCTGGACAGCATGCCAAAGCATACCAAGTTATGCCACGGTGATTTTAACCCGACCAATATCGTCGTAAGAGAAGACGGCTCCATGTGTGTTCTCGACTGGGTACATGCGACTCAGGGTAACGCCAGTGCAGATGTTGCCAGAACCTACCTTCTGTTCTGCTTACAGGATCAGAAAAAAGCGGATATGTACATGGATATCTTCTGCAAAAAGACCGGTACTGCAAAGAAGTACGTACAGACATGGCTGCCGATCGTAGCTGCGGCCCAGCTGTCAAAGAAACGTCCCGAAGAGGTTGAATTACTTCAGAAATGGGCGAATGTCTGCGATTATCAGTAGAAAGGAACTCCTCCGGGAATACTACCGGAGGAGTTTTTTATTTCACAGATACGTATGCCCTGTTATGTTACTCAATTCTTTGTCAATCGAAGTTTCTGATAGCGGCTTCTTAAATTTTCTGAATCAATATATTCAATTTTATGTTCTCCTATCAATTCACGTATAGCCTTACCGACTGTTTCGGATATCTTCATCACTGATCGTCCTGTCCGGGCCCGGCAAACTGGTAATCTCCATTTTTTCAGGAGTAATCGTTACCGTAATGGGTCCGCCAATCTGATAGGATTTGTGATAGACCGCATTCGATAAAGCCTCCTCCACCGCCGCATAAGGGTAATTATAAATACGTTCTGCTTCGGCGCGGCCAGGAACCTTTGTAACTTTTTCTTTTATAATATAATTTTGGACATAGCTAAGGGCATCACGCAATTGACGGTCAAGCGGCCCGGAAAATACTTTTTCAGTCATACCGATCCCTGTCGGATCAGGCTTATCAACAACTTCAATACGTGCATAAGGAAAAAACTCATCCGGCCGCTCATAAAAAAACATAAGCCCAACGTTTAATGGCTTGCGCAATTCACTCGGACCACCAACCAAACGCATATCTAAGGCAAGTTCCGTAACAGGACGCTTAAGCGAAGTTTCGTACAAATCGCTTCCTACTGCATAAAGATACTCTGCAATCAGACTGGACTTTAAATCTGCTACATTCGCTTTAAAATTAGCGCGATCATCAAAAGGAACATTATTGGCCAAAAGAAACAGTTCTTTTTCTTCCAGATTATTTGCCTTAATTGTATTGGAAAGTTTACGAATATAATACGCTTTATCAGTCCTGACAACCTTTTCTGCCGGGAATGAGGTTGGGCACTTATATGGACGTGATTCTCCGCCCGGCACCCAAAGAACCAAAATATCCGCACCTTCATAAATAGTCTGCTCAACAATCGGAACATATCGCGGCTCAATCAGATTGCACTTTTGCAGTAATTCTTTGTTAATGCGGTCTATGGAATCCGGAGTAAGCCCGCTGACCGGAAGCTTCGGCATGCCATCTTCTTCCTCTACCCCAATAATAATATATCCGCCGCCCCAGTTATCAATGTCGTTAGCAAATGCTCAGATGGAATGTAGAATTGGTTCCGGATTCCAATTCCTTTTATACTCAACCCGTGCATTTTCAACAACTCTGCGGTTGATCAATTCCGTTATATTAATTGGCAAGGCCATGCTGATTCCCCCTTTAATATTCCTTTATGATACCCCTTTATCATACCCTTTTATTATAAGGAGTATGTATGGAAAATTCAAGGTACTATCTGTTCAATTTTTAACTGCCACCGTCGTCTCTCACCTTCAGCACAAACAGCCTCGCAAGATAATCCCCCTGCCGCACTCCCGCCGTCTTAACACCGCTGGCCTGATCCGACAGAATCAGTCCGTAATTCATAAGTTCATCGCCGTAGCATGTGTATGGAAGCTCCGCCATTCCCTGTTCCCGGATCTCATACTCCCCCTCTTCCAGAAGCCCCGAGAGCCTCATCCTGCAAAATCCTGCATTTACCGGCTGCAGTACTCTGAAGTAAGCCGCCAGCGCCTCCCGTTTGTCGGGAGAAACCACGATCCAGCCAGCCTCGCTGCGTTCATTCTCAAAGGGACTGATCAACCGGTAAAAGCTCCCTTCCGCAATCAGCCTGCGGTTTGCCTTCATAAATGCAGTCTGGTTCTTCATCTGTTCAAGTTCCGCCTCACAGATTGCCGTTACGTCCATCTCATATCCAAAGGTACCGAAATACGCACAGACTGCCCGTGTCTCCATCGGGACACTGCGCTGCGTCTGGTGGTTCGGAGCCGCGGAGACGTGACTTCCCATAGAGCTTAAAGGGTAAACGTAAGAAGTTCCGTACTGAATTTTTATACGCTCCACTCCATCCGTGTCGTCCGAAGTCCATGCCTGCGGCGCATAATAGAGCATTCCGGGGTCGAACCGCGCTCCGCCGCTGGCACACGATTCAAACAGAACGTGAGGGAATTTGCGGATCAGCCGCTCATACAGACGATAGACGCCCAGAATCTGCCGGTGCATGACGGTTCCCTGAAAGGCGGCCTCCCTCCCTGAAGACCACGCCTCGGTGATGCTGCGGTTCATATCCCATTTGATATAGCTTAAATGCCCCCGCCCGATGATGTCCTCCATCAATCCGCCGATATAATCGATCACCTCGTCCTTCGAAAAGTCCAGAACCAGCTGGTGCCGGCCGACACAGCGCGGCCTGTCCTCGCTGCCCAGCACCCAATCCGGATGCGCCTCATACAGGCGGCTGTCCCGATTGACCATCTCCGGCTCAAACCAGAGACCAAAGGAAAGCCCCATGGCCCGTATTTTCTCCGACAGCCCTTCAATGCCGTCCGGCAGTTTCTTCCGGTCCGCATACCAGTCCCCAAGCGAGGAAGTGTCATCGTCACGACGGCCAAACCACCCGTCGTCCAGGACGAACAGCTCCACACCGGCCTCCCTGGCCTTTTCCGCCAGGTTGAGAAGCTTCTCTTCCTTAAACTTCATATATGTGGCTTCCCAGTTATTGATTAAGATAGGGCGCTCCCGGTCTCTCCACCAGCCCCTCGCCAGCCTGGTCCGGAACAGCTGGTGGAACACCTGGCTCATTCCGTTTAAGCCCCTGTCAGAATAGACCAGCACCGCCTCCGGGGTCTGGAAGCTCTCCCCTGCTGCCAGCGGCCAGGAAAATCCCTCCGGATGGATACCAACCATGATTCTCGTTGTCCCCATGGTATCAACCTCGGCACTGGCAAGAAAATTACCGCTGTATACAAGGGAGGCCGCGATGACTTCTCCCGCCGTCTCACCCGCATCCGGCCTCAGCAGAGCCAGAAATGGGTTAAACTGATGGCTGCTGTGGCCTCTCATGCTATGGACCGACTGTATCCCCTGGTGCAGCGGATGGAGGTCGGGATAACGCTCCCGCCCCCAGGCGCCGGCCAGATCAAGCATCTTATAGCGGCTGTCCGGCAAATCGAGGCTCAGACTCATGGCCTGCTCCAGCCTGATTCCCTGACAGCCCTCCAGACATTCAAACCGGGCATTTCTGGCAACAACCGGAAAATCACTGTAAATAGTATAACTCAGCACCAGCCGCACGCGGATCAGGCTGTCCTCTAAATACAGCTCCAGAGAACAGGCTTCCCCGTCATCCTCCACATACGTGGCCGGCAGTCCCTCAAGCGGCTTTTTTCCTGCAAAGATGCGGTGCCCTGCATAGGTAAATCCGGTTATCCGGCTTCCATTTCCGCAGGCAATGCGGTAAGCCGGATAACGCATATCCCCAGTTCCATACACCGGATACTCCAGCCGCACATGCTCCCTGGAAAATGTATTATCGCCCTCAAAAGGACACGGCGCCATATCTCTCACCGCATATTCCAGCATATGGCCATAGTCTTCCCTGTCGCGAATCCTTTTTCCATAGTACAGCTGCCCGACAGAGCGGTCAGGCAGAATTTTCATAATATAACTGATATCCCGGTTATAAAGGTGGAACTCTTCCGTTCTCTCGTGAAAAACAATAGCCATATCCTGTAATCCCCCTCTTTCGTCACTCTATCACAGACAGGCCAGCGCATTTTCCAAATCCGCCTTTAATACGTCTGCGCCTTCCAGTCCGCAGTGAATTCTCAGCACATTCTGATCCGCTCCCAGAAACCGGCACGCCTCCTCATCCTGTCTCGCATGCGGCATACAGACAAGACTCTCAAAACCGCCCCAGGAAACACCGATCTTAAACAGCTTAAGCCGCTTTGCCACTTCCTTCGCCTGCTCTGCGCTGCCTTCTATCTCAAAACTCAATAGTCCCGTATTTCCGCTCTGCTGCCGCTTCATCAGCTCATACTGCGGATGGGACAAAAGTCCCGGATAATAGACTTTTCTCACCTTCGAATGGTTCTCTAAGAACGCCGCTATATCCATGGCCGTCGCCTGATGGCGTTCCACACGTACCTCCATCGTCCGCAGACCGCGTATGATCAGCCATGCCTCCATCGGACCGATGATTCCGCCGAAGAGCTCCCTCTGCTGCCTCAGGCGCGCCATGAGCTCCTCGTCCTTCACGGCGAGAACACCTCCGATAATATCGCTGTGTCCTCCCATATACTTGGAGGTGGTGTGCATCACAATATCAGCCCCCAGCTCCAGCGGCTTCTGGTAAATCGGCGTACAGAAGCTGTTGTCAATATAGACGTAAGCGTGGTGTTTCCTCGCTGTCCCGGACACCGCCTGAATGTCCTGAAGGGACAGTACGACAGAAGAAGGGCTCTCCAGAATAATCAGATCCGTCTGATCCGTGACGGCATTTTCAAATTCCTCCGGCTCATCCCCTTTTACATAGGTGACGCTCATATCCAGGTGTTCCCTGCAGTATTCATTGAGAAATGTCTTTAAGGGTCCATACGCGTTCCGGATACAGACTACGTGGCTCTTTGTTTTACAGACAGTGAGAACTGCCGTGGTAGCCGCCGCCATTCCCGAGGCAAACGCCAGCGCGCCGGTCCCGTGCTCCAGAGCCGCTGCCTTGTCCTCCAGAATCCGCACCGTGGGATTCTGTACCCGCCCATAGCAGTATGTATGTTTGTCCGTCTTGTCACTGTCATAATAATCATCAATGGTCTCAAACACATTGAGTGAATTCATAAAAATCGGAGGAACAACGGCATTATAATAATGCTCATATTCCTCCCCATAATGGGCTGTCACCAGCTTATCACTTTTTAAATACTCCGATTGATCTGTCATCTCATATCCCCTTTTCCAATACCTATATGCTATGTGATAGGTCTGCGCAAGGGAGCACGAATTTCCTTCTTTGCCGCCCCCGCAAGCCTTATCCGATATACCATTACCGCTGTTGTCTGATATCTCTGTAAACTGCCTCTAAAAGCTTCTCATTGATGGACTGAGCCTTCCTTACATTCTTTTCACAGATGGCCTCATAAAGTTCCTCATGGAGCGGTATACTCTCCAGAAACGGATCCTCCATATTTAAAGGGAACTCCCAGAACTTCTCCATCACATTGTTTAAGGACAGAATCAGCTGATACATCACCTGGTTATGGCAAAGCCGGTAGATGGTATAGTGGAATTTCTTGTCCTCCGCCGTCTGCTGCAGGCCCCTCCGGTATTTGCTCATCAGAATATCCTTAATTTCTCCCAGCTCCTTTAACTCCTCGTCGGTGATGGTGTGGATCAGCATCCGCAGAATCTCCCGTTCCAGAATCTTACGCACTTCCAGCGCTTCCAGAAGACGTTCCTTTTCCTGTGTGAAATCAATGACCTGTACACCGTCGGCATCCACCAAACCACCCACATAGGCGCCTTTCCCATTCTGAATCTCCAGAATCCCCCTGGCTTCCAGTGTCTTCATAGCCTCCCTCAGGGAAGTCCTGCTGACCCCCATCATGGCCAGCAGGTTCTCCTGCGAGGGAAGTTTGTCCCCCGGATTCAAATCATGTTCTCTGATATAATCCAGAATAAACCGTATGATCTCGGACTGGAGGGAAGTCCTCTTTATCTTATTAACCATCGTGCTCTCTCTCTTAAAAATAATATTTTTTTAACCATATCATAATAAACAGAGACTGTCAATCAACGCCCTTTGCCTAGTACAGCATTGTGTAAGTTTACTGGAACTTATACAACGCTGTACTAGTTCAAAAGATGGCAGGAAACGTAATGTCCCGCCTCGATTTCCCTAAGCTGCGGTGTCACGCTGCGGCATTGTTCCGTGGCGTATTTACACCGTTTCTCGAATCTGCATCCCTCCTTGCAGTTGATCGGACTTCCTACCTCGCCTTCCAGCGGAATCAGTGTCTTCGAGCGCTCAAATTCCGGATCCGGCACGGGAATTGCCGACAGCAGTGCCTTCGTATACGGGTGCTGCGGATTCCGGTACAGCTCCGCGCTGGATGCCAGCTCCACGATATGTCCCATGTACATGACGCCCACCCGGTCGGATATGTGTTTCACCATGGATAAATCATGGGCGATAAAGAGGTACGTCAGCCCCAATTCCTTCTGGAGGCGCACCAGCAAATTGACCACCTGAGCCTGGATCGACACATCCAGAGCCGATATGGGTTCGTCACAGACGATAAACTTCGGGTCCACGGCCAGCGCCCTGGCAATGCCGATTCTCTGACGCTGTCCGCCGGAGAATTCGTGAGGGAAGCGGTTCGCATGCTCCTTGTTGAGACCTACCAGGCTTAACAGCTCATGCACCCGCTCCATCCGCTCCTTACCCGGATATAAATCATGGTTCTTCATTCCCTCCGCCACGATGTCGCCCACCGTCATTCGCGGGTCTAAGGAGGCATAAGGATCCTGGAAGATGATCTGGGCATTCTTTTTAAACCATTTTATCTCTTCCTTCGTCTTTAACTGGCTCACATCTCTTCCGTCGAACTCAATAGTCCCTGAAGTGGCCGGATACAGCTTTACGACTGTTCGTCCGCAGGTCGTCTTGCCGCATCCCGACTCCCCCACCAGCCCCAGGGTCTCCCCTGCACAGATGTCGAAGGATACGTCATCCACTGCCTTTAAAATCCCCTTTTTCCGCACCTGAAAATACTTCTTCAAATGTTCCACATGGACCATGGGTTTCTGATTATCTTTATCCATTCCTGTCATGATTCAAAAACCCTCCTTATATCATCGTAATCGAACGCCTCCCTGGCCATCGGATGATGGAGCCAGCAGGCTGCCTTGTGGGTATCTGACACCTCCGTATATTCCGGCGGCGCCTGACGGCAGATTTCCATGCAGTACTTGCACCTTGTGGCAAAGCCGCAACCCTTCGGCGGCGAGATGAGATCCGGCGGCGTCCCCGGAATTACCTCCAGCTGCGCCTTGTTCTCTACATTCAGCCTGGGAACCGCGTTCAAAAGTGCATTGGTGTACGGGTGCTGCGGCGCATTGAAAATGTCAAAGACATTACCATATTCCACAATACATCCCGCATACATAACCGCGATCGTGTCCGCCATACCGGCCACGACTCCCAAATCGTGAGTAATCATGATAACCGACGTATTGTTTGCTTTCTGTATCTCCTTCAGCAGGCCGATGATCTGCGCCTGAATCGTGACATCCAACGCTGTAGTCGGTTCATCCGCAATCATCAGCTTCGGATTGCAGGCCAGCGCGATGGCGATTACCACTCTTTGACGCATTCCTCCTGAAAATTCATAGGGATATTGATGCACTCTCTCATCCGGATTGGGAATATCCACCTTTTTAAGCAGCTCCACGGCCCTCTGCATGGCTTCCCGTTTTCCCACCTTCTGATGTTCCACGATGCTCTCCATGATCTGCCGCCCGATCTTCATGGTCGGATCCAGAGATGTCATGGGGTCCTGGAAGATCATGGCCGCATCCTTGCCTCTGTAATCCTGCCACTGTTTTTCCGTAAACCTTAAAATATCCGTGCCTTCAAATAAAATGCTGCTCTCTTTCTTTACCTCTCCCGGAGGCGAGGCGATCAGCCCCATAACCGCCTTGGAAGTCACCGTTTTACCGCTTCCGGACTCCCCGACGATTGCCATGGTCTTTCCGGCGTCCAGCGTAAAATCCACGCCCCGGACCGCCTGTACCTCCCCGGCATATGTATGAAATGAAACCTTTAAATTCTTAACCTCAAGTAATGGTTGACTCATAGGTAATGCCTGCCTTTCCTCTATTATTCACAAACAGTGCTACTGGCGCAGTTTCGGATCAAATGCATCCCTGAGTCCATCGCCCAGCAGGTTAAATGCCAGCATGGTCACAGAGATTGCCAGCGCCGGGAAAATCAGCTCATGAGGATAGTAAGACATCTGCTGCTGGCCCAATGCGGCCATAGCGCCCCAGCTTGTCAGCGGCGGCTGGATTCCCATACCTACGAAGCTTAAAAACGCTTCCGCAAAGATAAACGATGGTATGGAGAAAGTCGTATTGATAATAATCAGGCTCAATGTATTGGGAAGCAGGTGCGTTACGATGATCTGTAGCGGAGGCGTTCCCAGCGCCCGTGCCGCCAGAATGTATTCGCTCTCCTTCAGTTCCAGCACCTGTCCTCTCACGATTCGCGCCAGATTCGTCCAGCTTGTAATACACAGCGCGATCAGCAGGGAGGTCATGCCTTTTCCCAGTACCACGGACATGATAATAACCACCACCATGTACGGCACTCCCACCAGGATTTCCACGATTCTCATCATAATATCATCCACAAGACCGCCGCAGTACCCGCTGATGCCGCCATATAAAACGCCGATAACGAGTGACACGATAGCACCCACGATACCAATCGTTAAGGAGATTCTTCCTCCCATCCAGATTCTCGCGAAAATATCCCGCCCCAGATCGTCCAGTCCGAACCAGTGCTGCAAGGAGGGCGTCTGATTCGTAAATTCAATATTCTGCTCGTCAAACGGGTGGGGATAAATATACGGCCCTATGGCGCACATCACCAGAATTAACAGGAGCACCACCAGGCTCACCATCGCTACTTTATTCTGTTTTAATCTTCGGACCGCGTCCTGCCAGTAGGAGATACTGGGGCGCACCACAGACTCTGATTTCTGTTCATCCACCCCGACACGCCGGAATAGATCCTTTGATACTGTCATTTCATTTCCCTGTTCCATGGCTCTCCTCCTTACTTTCCTTCAATGATGCCCTTACGGACTCTCGGGTCTACGATTGCATATAAAATATCCATCACAACAATCGAAAGAATGAAGATGAAGGAAAAGAATATGGTCGTAGCCAGAACCATCGGGTAATCACGGCCATTGACGCTGTCCACGTAGTAACGGCCCAGACCCGGTATGGAGAAAATTCTCTCGATCACGAAGGACCCTGTCACGATTCCCGCCACCTGCGGCGCCACGATCGAGATAATCGGAGTGATGCTGTTGCGGAGCACGTGGCGTGTAATGATTTTCCAGTTGGACAGCCCCTTGGCCTTGGCCAGCAGGATATAGTCAGAGCTCAGCACATCCAGCACCGAGGACCGCATAAACCGCGAATACGTAGCCAGGCCGCCGATCGATGCCGCCAGCGTCGGCAGCGCCGTATAACGGAAAATGTCGGGAATCTTCATCCCCGGAGACACCCAGCCGACAATCGGAAAATAATCTCCGCCGCCGTATTTCTGGAGCAAAGCGGCAAAAACGAAGCTTGGGATGGATACCCCCACGATCGCGATAAATATCGTAATGAAATCAATCCACGTCCCCCGGTGAAAGGCCGCCAGAATTCCCAGAAGCAGACCGAGAACCAGTCCTAACACCACGGCCTGAATCCCCAGCCTTGCAGAAGCCGGAAAACGGTCCTTAATAATCTGATTCGCAGTAAGGCCCGGAGTCTTATAAGACTCTCCCAGTTCTCCGTGAAGAAGATTCTTCAAATAAATAACATACCGTTCCCCTATCGGCTTATCCAGCCCCCAGCGGGCCTTTAGGTTCTCCACCACAGCCTCGGGAAGCACCTTGGTGTCCGCCTGCATCGGATCGCCTGGTATGACGCTGACCAGGAAGAAGGTTATTGTCAGAATTACCCAGAGTGTAACAATCATATAACCTATCTTCTTCAAAATATACTTTACCATCTTGAACCTCCCATCCTGTTTCTGACTCATGCGTTTCGTCGTAACCCATCTGTCGTAATCCCTTTATTCATACAATGCAGTAATAATTCAACGCACAATGCGGGGCAGTAAATACCTGCCCCGCATTGTCAAAGTCCATGTTCCTGTCTCTTAATCCTATTCTACATATGCACTTTTCAGTTCGATTGCCGGGCCGCCGGCTCCATTAATATAGAAGCCCTTCACGCTGCTCTTTGCCACATTCTTGTCGTATGTAAAGGTAATCGGCGCCAGACCACAGTGTTCCACTGTGATAATCTTCTCTGCCTCTGCAAATTTCTCGCCGCGCACCTTCATATCGGATTCCGTCTTGCACGCCTCCACCAGCTCATCGTACTTCGCATCTGAGAAGAATGCCGGGTTGTTGCCGTCGCCGGTCATATAGCACTGCATAAATGTCATTGGATCATTATAGTCAGCGCCCCAGCCGGTCTGGCATACCTGATACAGCCCCTTGGATACCTGGTTGTTAAAGGATGAGTTGTCGGATGCCGTATCAATCTTAACAATCACGCCAAGCTTTGTCTGCCACTGGTTCTGGTAATACTCTGCCTGAACCTTCGTATCATTATCAGAGTTCTTCTGAAGGAATGTCACTGTAATCTGCTCTCCCTCTTTTCCGAGCTCCTTTAAACCCTCCTCCAGCAGTGCCTTCGGATCCTGAGCCAGAAAATCCTTCATCGGCTCCGGATAGATATCGCGGAACAGTTCTTCGCCGATACTTAAACCGTAAGGAATCATGCCGTAAGCGGCCTGGTCCTTCTTCATAACATTTTTAACGAGAGATTCTCTGTCCAGCGCGATGGAAAATGCCATACGGATTTTCTCATTTGTAAAGATTCCGTTGGGATCTTCATTGTTAAAGCAGATATAGCTGTATCTCGGCTGCGGTCCCTCTAAGAGCTGGACCTCGCCGCCGTCGATTTTAGCCTTTAACGTATCTGCATACTCGCTGCGGACCTTTCTTAAGATATCAAGCTGACCCTGATTAAACATCTGCTCTCTCGTATTCTCGTCCTGCGCCAGCACCATGTTGACGGTTTCCAGCTTTACATTTGCCGCATCCCAGTAATTCGGGTTCTTCTTCAGCACGATCTTGGAACCGCGGACCCACTCTGATGCGTAGAATGGACCTGAACTGCTGAGTTCATCTGCCGTCGCACCGTAGGAAGAGTTCTTCTCGCCCTGTGTCTTGGATTCCGGAACCGGAGTCACATTGGCGAATGTCATCAGCTGTAAGAAATATGGAAGCGGTTCTGTCAGGGTGATTTCCAGCGTCTTGTCATCAACCGCCTTCGCCGCTACATCTTCCTTGCTTCCCTTACCCGTATTGAAATCCTCTCCGCCTTTGATGCAGTAGAAGATTCCCGCGTTGTGACAGTTGACCTCCGGATCAAAAATTCTTCGAATAGAGTTTACATAATCCTGAGCCGTTACGGCCGTACCGTCGGAATACTGATTGTCTCTCAGCTTAAAAGTCCATACCAGTCCGTCATCGGAGGTCTCCCAGCTCTCTGCACCTCCAGGCGTTACTTTTCCGTCCATCAGACGGATCAGCGTCTCCTGAATCTCCAGCACGATTGCATTCTTCTGCTCGTCGTCGGAACGGCCCGGATCCAGCGTATCCGGATCACTGAACATCGGAATGGTCACCACCTGTTCCACTGCACCCGCAGGCGCTTCTTCGGCCTTTGTCCCGTCTCCTGCCTTCGTCTCACTGCCCGCTGCAGTCGTCTGCGCACCTGTCGTATCCGGTGTGGATGTCTTGGAGCTGCCGCACGCGGTTAAGGATGCCGCCATCACTGTTGCCAGACATAAAGCTAACCATCTCTTTTTCATAAAATCCTCTCCTTCTCTTAAACATTTTAAGCAATTCATAAATTGCCAAACCATCTAAAGCTCTTTATATCTCTCACTGCGTATAAATTCATCCAGGGCAACGCTTTCCCCTTCATGAATTCTGGAATATTCAGCCGCCAACGCAATGATATGGCTCTGTATCGACACATCGACGCCGGTTCTTAACTGTCCCTTCGTCTCGCCTTCCTCTACCGCTGCCAGGAAATCGTGGATCAGACGGTTATCGCCTCCCGCGTGGCCGGATAAATCGCCTGCCGTCGCATTGATATCATAAACCTCCGTCTCTTTTCCAAAATTCGTAACCTTCACAATTCCCGTATGTAAATCACCGATGATATCCCCCATAGTACCCATGACCTTGATATCACGGCCTCCTCCGCTGGTAAATGCGCTCATGGTAAAGTTGACCGTCACACCGCCCTCAAATTCCATATTGACCACCTGATGGTCCACCACGTTGTTATCGCAGTGATAAACACAGCGGCCGTAAGGTCCGGTCTTAATCTGGTCATAGATGGCCTCCTCGGTCAGTGTCTGGGAGAGTACGCAGCACGGCCACGCATCGTCACCGGTCAGGTTCTTCTCAACAACATTGCGGATTCCGGTGCCTTTATCCGTAATATAGATCTTTTCCGCATCATACGGACAGTTCTCTTTCGCCGCACAGCCGTCGAGGCAGCGCATGGCACAGCCGTCCGGGGCCATGGATTCCTTAAATAAATAGGTGGAACCATAGGAAGAAACCCGTTCGCACTTCTTTCCCAGAAGCCATACGAAGATATCCATGTCATGGCAGCATTTTGCAAGAATCATCGGGCTCGTCTCCACAGAGTCGCGCCAGTTGCCCCTCACAAAGCTGTGAGCCTGGTGCCAGTATTTGACGTTCTCAAGTCCCTGGACGCTGACCACGTCTCCGATCTGTCCGGATTCGATCACCTCTTTTATCTTCGAATAAAATGGAGTATAACGGAGCACATGCCCCACAGCTACCATACGTCCATATTCGTGGGCCGTTTTCTGCAGAAGAAGACACTCCTCCAGGCTGGGGGAAATAGGCTTTTCGCAGAGAATGTGATATCCCTTCTTAATCGCCTCCACCGCCTGGGTCACGTGCTGTTTGTCCTGTGTCGCTATCACCAGGATATCGGCGAGCTTCGGCTGTTTCAACAAGTCCTCCACCGTTTCAAAACAGTTTTCAGGCGCTACCCCGTACTCTTCCCGGGCCGCCTCCCTCTTTGCGGCAACCGGGTCCGCCACCGCCACTACCTTCATCTCCTCCGGCGCTACAAGCTGATAATGGGCATAGATATCATTTCCCCGGTTGCCCAGGCCTGCAATTGCCGCTGTTACTGGTCTCTTCATATTGATGTCCTCCTTGATATGAGCGCCTGACGGATATTTACAAATCCCACAGGTGCGATACATGCCATCTCCGCTCCTTCTGCCTCTGTACCTGGTACGTAAAAAGGGAAGTAAGAGGATGGCTGATTGACATAATTCATATGGCTTCTTTTCTCCGTCCATCTGAATCCGGCGGGAATCGTAAGTGGCATTCGACCTGTAAGCTATATGCTGTATGCTATATGATAGGTTGAAAACTTAAAAAATTAAAAACGACTTCATCGTTCTCATCTGCTTATATTAAAAATAGCATATTACTCAATATTTGTCAATATATCGATTCTTTTTTAGAACATTTGACTAATCGTCCCCCTATGGAGCCAGTACACAGCGGCTTTTTCACAGCCTGGCCGGAAAAGGGAGAGCGGGCGGCAGGGAGGGAAAGGTGAATGATGCAGAGGTCGGTAGGACTTAGGGCGAAAAGCCGCCGGAGCAGGGGCAAAATCGCGTTTTCAGGACGCAGCGGTAAGTCCCCCTCACATACGTTCGGCGGAATGGTTTGCGGGCACTGAGAGCGAACGCATCAGGCGTTCGGTCGAATTGCCCGGGACCCCTGCGGAGGGGGCTGTTCGCCCTTAGTCCCACCCCTCGGAATCCCTGAACCTTTCCCTCCCTGCCGCCCGTTCTCCCTTTTCCGGCCAGGCTGTGAAAAAATCCGCGTATCCCCCTCCCTTTCACTCCCCCTGAGCCGTATACATCTGAAAATACTCCCCTTCCACACGCATCAACTCCTCATGGGTCCCTTTCTCCACCACTTCTCCCTGTTTGATCACCAGGATCAGATCCGCATTTCTTATGGTCGACAACCGGTGTGCGATCACGAAACACGTCTTCCCCTCCATCAGCTTCCGCATGGCTTCCTGGATCTGGATCTCCGTCCTGGTATCCACGTTGGAGGTCGCCTCGTCGAGAATCAGCATCCTCGCCTCCAGCAGCATAGCACGCGCTATAGTCAGCAGCTGCTTCTGCCCCTTTGATATATTTGTCCCGTCATCTGTCAGGATCGTATCATAGCCATCCGGAAGGCGCTTGATAAACGAGTGGATCCTGGCCGCCTTCGCCGCCGCCACGACCTCCTCCATCGTAGCCCCCTCTTTTCCGTATGCCAGGTTCTCATAGATGCTTCCGTGGAACAGCCACGTATCCTGCAGCACCATGGCGTATGATTTCCTGAGACTCTTTCTCGTCACCTCCCGGATCTCATGGCCATCCACCCGGATTTCACCGGAATTAGGGTCATAAAAACGCATCAGGAGGTTGATCAGCGTCGTTTTCCCCGCGCCCGTAGGGCCCACAATCGCAATAAGCCTGCCCTGATCCGCCTTCAGGGAAAGATCGTGCAAAATAATCCGGTCCTTTTCATATCCGAAATCAACATGGGAAAGCTCGACCTCTCCCCGGACTTCCTCCTCCTCGCTTCCCAGCTCTGCGGCGCCGGGCGCATCTGCCGCCTCCGGGATCTCATCCATCAGCACAAACACCCGCTCCGCCGCGGCCAGCGCAGACTGCAGGTCGCTCATGATGTTGGCAGCCTCATTGATCGGGCCGGAAAACTTTCTTGAATATAGTACGAAAGAAGAAATCTGCCCTACCGTCATGTAGCCGACGAGATAGAGGAGCGCGCCAAATACACTGATTAAGGACAGCGAGAGATTATTGATAAAATTCACCATAGGCCCTACCACACTGCCGTAGTATTCCGCCCTGTAATACGTCTCCACGGCGTCCTTATTCCTCTCCGCAAATTTCCGAATGACATTTTCCTCCTGGCAGTAGGCCTTTAAGGTCTTCTGTCCGGTTACCATCTCTTCCACAAAGCCATTTAAATTCCCCAGACTTGCCGATCTTGCACGGAAGAGCGGACGTGTCTTTCCTGTTATGAACTTTGTAATACAGGCAGACAGCGGCACCGTAAATGCAAATACCAGCACCAGTCTCGGCGATATGACCACCATCATGTAAAGGGCGCCGGCCACCGTGATCACCGTAGTTAAAATCTGTATCAGATCGCTGGACAGCGACTCATTGACCGTGTCGATGTCATAGGAAATACGGCTGATGATATCTCCCGTCTGGTGAAGGTCGTAATACCCCGCGGGCAGAGCCAGCATCTTGTCAAATACGTCCTTTCTCATCCGGTATACCACTTTCCGGCTGATGGTAATCATCAGAACCGAAAGCGCATAGGACAATACCGAAGAAATCACGTAAAATGCCGCCATCCATCCGGCATAATGGAAAACTCTCGAAAATTCCACCTTCCCCATGCCCGGTTCGATAGCGTCAATGGCATAGCCCGAAAGCATGGGCCCTACCAAAGCCAGCAAATTGCTTCCCACCGTCATGATAAAAGCCAGGAGCAGGAGCCATTTATACTGAATCATATAGCGGCCGAGGCGAAGAATCGTGTGCTTTCTCTGAACCAGAGAGCGCCCCTGCGGCTCATTATATGCGGCCTCCAGCCGTTTTTCACTTCTGCTGCGTGCAGCCATGGTCCCGCCCCCTTATATTCCCATCTGGGATTTTCCAATTTCCCGGTAAATTTCACACGTCTCCATCAGCTCCTGATGCGTCCCGTATCCGATCATCTGTCCATCCTCCAGCACCATGATGTGATCCGAGTTCATGATGGAACTGATTCTCTGGGCGATGATCACGCAGGTCGTCTCCGCAAAATGTTCCCTCAGCTCCTTCCGAAGCTCCGCGTCCGTCTTATAATCCAGCGCGCTAGAGGAATCGTCCAGAATCAGAATATCCGGTTTGGCTGCCAGCGCCCGGGCAATCAGAATTCTCTGCTTCTGCCCGCCGCTTAAATTAGCCCCCTTGATATCCAGCTGCGCTGATATACCGCCTTTTTCCTCCACAAACTCACTGGCCCGGCCGTAAAGAACCGCTTCCATGACCGCTTCCTCACTTAGTTCCCTGCCCATATTGATATTTTCCATAATGGTATCTTCAAATATCGTATCATTCTGAAATACAGTTCCGAAACGCGTTCTCAGCTCATGAAGCCCCATGGTGCGCACATCTCTTCCATCAATGCGGACCGCGCCCTGATCGGCATCGTAAAAACGCATCAGCAGGTTCACGATCGTCGTCTTTCCCGCTCCCGTGGCTCCTATAATCCCCAGCGTCTCGCCCCGCTTCAGCCGGAAACTGATGTCCTCCAGGTTATTTTCAACCTTATTATAGGAAAAGGATACGTGATCAAATTCCACGTGGACTGCACCATTCTCCTCGCCAGTCCCCGCCTTTTTCTCCGTTCCTGTCTCGGTCTCCCACGCGGATTCCTCCTCAGCTTCCATCTCCTGAAAAACCAGTTCCTGATCCGCATCCAGCACCTTCACAATACGTGAGGCCGAAGCCGCGGCCTTCGAAATCATGATAAACAGCCTGGAAATGGACATCAGCGCATTCAGAATAATCGTAAAATACGTCATAAACGCCAGTATTTTTCCGACCTCCGAAGTCCCCTGGTTTACCCGGTAGGCTCCAGCCAGAATAACAGCCACAAGACCCAGATTTAAAAGCACATTCATCACGGGATTGGTGATGCTGGTGGTCACGGTAGCCTTTCGCTCCCAGTCGACCACCTCCCGGTTCGCCCGGTCAAAACGCTCCTGCTCATAAGATTCCTTAGACAGCGCCTTAATCACACGGATGCCCGCAATATCTTCCCGGATCAGCCGTACAAACCGATCCACCCGATCCTGCAGAACGGAAAACATGGGAATCGTCTTCCTCGAGACCACCACCACAACAATCGTAAGAAGCGGAAGCACCGCCAGCAGGATACACGCCAAAACCGGATCCAGCGCCATAGTCATGGTAATGCCGCCGATTAAGAGGATAGGCGCCCGTACTCCCAGCCGCTGGACTCTTCCGAGCATCTGATGAACGTTATACGTATCGCTGGTCAGCCTGGATATCAGAGACGGCCTGGTAAAGCGGTCGATTTGAGTGTTGGATAAGCGGCTCACCTTCTCGAATAGATCTCCCCGTATCGTCCGGGTGGCGCTGCTGGCCACCCGGGATGCCATCCGGTTCGCCGCGACGCTGAACACCACCGCCAGAATCGAACAGAAAATCATAAAAAATCCCCACAAAAATATTTCCGGCCTCTGGTTTGCCGGAATCACCGTATCGATCATATAAGCCAGTGTCCACGGAAGAAATAAATCCATCAGCGTACCGGTAAACTTAATCAAAAAGCCGATCGTCATACGCAGATAATACGGTTTTAAATAATACGAAAATATCTTCTTCATACTTCTACCTCGTCCAATGCCTCCATTATACAGGATTCAGCTGAAGCGTGCAAGAATCCGATCACTTTCCTATTGCAGAATAAAGAGTCCGGCGAGCCGGACTCCCGCGCCGGAGCGCGGCTGCATCAGCGGCCATACTTCCTTAGCGCGGAGTGCGCCTCCTGCCCGGAGGGCTTTTTTGTGTAATAGGAGCTCTTTCCTATTACACGAAAAACCGCCGTCCCACGGCCATACCAGCCGCAGGACAACGGTTCTCCTGCACCTCTTCTTACTGTTCGCTTTCCTGCTTCGGCGGGCGGTTCACCGCCAAAGGCAGATTAATTCCCACCGGATTTAAGATAATACCGATGGCATCGCCTGCCAGCACCTGGGAAACCTTCTCCGCCGGTACGATTACCGGCCGCAGCTGCTCTTCCCGGTTAAACTTCTGGAATTCCAGAATGTCTGTAAATGCCGCCTGATAGACATCTCCGTTCTTCATCTTTACCAGCGGGATTCCATTGCCCTCTTTTTGTATGGCAAGAATGAAAGTACCCTTCCGGAAATGCATCTCAATCTCTTCCTGCAGTTCCATGAGCCTGGAATTCATCTCCGGGCCCGGCTGCCTTCTCGCCTCCTGCATATAATAAAGAGCAGTTAAATGCAGCGCCGGATTCTCCACCCAGACCTTGCCCTCCTCGCCGGGCTCGTCTCCTCTCCGTCTGACGAACTCCTCCAGCTGGATGAGCTCCTCTTTCCCGGAATCTGCTACGAAAATAGCGTTCACTCCCATTGTATACAGATTCGTATAGAATAAAAGCAGCTGTTTATTTTCCAGTTTAACGATACTCACCGGGATCTTTTCCCCAGCCAGGCTCTTTGCCTTGGCTTCCGCCTCCTCCGGCTTAAAAAACACCAGAACCTCATCGTCAAATGTCTCCGGATCACACACGACATACGGCAGCTTCGTACATGCAGAAACCACCACATACAGGGCCTTCGTGTCCCTCAAACGCCCCAGCACCGCCTGCTTGTCTGTCTGTGCGCCATTCTTTCCTTCGTTGTCCATGGGTATTTCTCCTTCTCTCTGATTAATCCTATCGTTTCGCTTCGCCTTAATCCGGCTTAAGCCTCATCCTTCTTTGTCATCGCTTCCCGTTCCTTCTTAAGCTCTTCGTACAGAGCGTAAAAAGTCCAGCCGCAGTTCGTCTCCGTGACCACTGCCTTTAACTCAACCTTCGGCACACCAGCCCGGCGCAGTCCCGCGAGCAGCTCGTCGATCCGCCGGTTCGTAAAATTCTTCATTACCAGCATCTCTTCCTCCAGCTCCGGAAGCACAGTTCCCTCTTCCGTCTCCTTCTCGTCAAATCCATCGAAACCAGCCAGATAACCAACCGTCTGCCCGGTCTGTTCCGGTGTAATATTCTTTATCCGGATGCCCATGCGGATCAGAACACCCTTTAATTTTGCCGCTTTCGACGCGTTGCCAGCCTCTTTCTCTCTCTCAGGCTGATAATACAGAACCATCTCTTTCGCCGCCACGCCTCTTCCTCCTGTTCCTAAAGCAGATGTTTTCTTAATTCTTCCCCGCTCAGAGGGCTTAAATACGCAGGCGCTATATCAAATACCGTTTTACAGCCCGCCGCGCCTTCCTTACTCAGACGGTAAGCCGCTCTCGCATACGCCACGATGACGGAGGCCGTGAACTCAGGGTTCGAATCCAGCTTCAGGCTGTACTCGATCACATGGCTGTGCTCATTCTCCCATCCCGTCTTTCCGGTACGTATCACAAAGCCTCCGTGAGGAATTCCCTTATGATCTCTCATGAGCTCTTCCTCACTGATAAACCGGACCGTCGTATCGTAATCGGCGAAATAGTTGGGCATCGTCACGATCTCTTCCTCGATCCGCTTTAAGTCAGCCCCTTCTTCCACTACCACAAAGCACTCTCTCGTATGCTTCTGTCTCGTAGTCAGCTCCGGATTCTCTCCATCTCTCACGGCCCTCAGCGCGGCCTCAACCGGCACCGTATACTGTCTGGCGTCCTTCACGCCTTCTATGCGGCGAATCGCATCAGAATGCCCCTGACTGACTCCCCGGCCCCAGAAGGTATAATCATTGCCCTCCGGCAGAACGGCATTGCCATACAGACGATTCAGGGAAAACATTCCCGGGTCCCAGCCCACAGAGATAATTCCCACGTGGCCGCCCTCCTTCGCCGCCGCGTCCACCGCCTCAAAATGCTCCGGTATCCTGGCATGTGTATCAAAACTGTCAACGACATTAAAACACTTTGCAAACTCCGGCGTCTGAACCGGCAGATCTGTAGCACTCCCGCCGCATAAGATCATCACATCGATCTCATCCTTCATGGACTCCGCCTCCTGGACAGAACAAACCTTCACCCCCGGCGTCAGAATGTTCAAAGACTCTTTATCTCTCCTCGTAAAGACTGCCGCCAATTCCATATCCGGGTTATGCTTAACCGCACACTCCACGCCCTTACCGAGATTCCCATATCCTAATATACCAATTTTGATTGTCATATTCGTACTTCCTCTCCTTGTCATGAACTATCTAAAAGCTATCCCCATTATAACCCGCCTGTCCCACATATGTAAATTGCTTTTTTTCGCTCAACTGGCGATGCCGCGGACGCGGTCCCTTACAAAAAACAAAGCCGCATGGTGTCCAACCGGCACCCCATGCGGCTCCTATCATTCAAATTTCACTTTTCTGCTGCCAATCCCAACTTTAACATCAGGCCAGTGCGGCCTCTTCTTCCGGCATCTCTAATGCGGTCGTCTCATACTTGTCCAGGATTACTCTCTGAATCATGTCACGGGTATTCGAATTAATCGGGTGTGCGATGTCGCGGTATTCTCCGTCTGCCGCCTTGCGGCTCGGCATGGCGATAAACAATCCCTTTTCTCCCTCAATTACTTTGATATCATGGATTACAAATTCATTATCCAGTGTAATTGATACGATGGCCTTCATCTTTCCTTCTTTTTCGATACGTCTTACCCTAACATCTGTAATCTGCATGTCAAAACCCCTTCCCGTCACATTACCTATAATGTGTATCTTTCGTTTTTCTCTACGACAATTTTAATATTGTCCGGTGTACCTATGTAAGTCGTATTGGCGCGGATTGTATCCCGGCTTTCTACTATGCAGTTCTCAATAACCGTGTTGTCCCCAATATACACATCATTTAAAATGATGGAATTCTTAATCACACAGTTATTGCCGATATAGGCTTTTTTAAACAGAACGGAATTCTCAACTACCCCATTGATGATGCTTCCGCTGGATACCAGGCTGTTCTTCACTACTGCGCCAGGATTATACTTTGCCGGCGGCAGATCGTCAATCTTGGAGTATACATCCGGATACTGACGGAAGAAGTAATCTCTGACTTCCGGTTTTAAGAAATCCATGTTTGTTCTGTAGTAGGATTCTACGGAAGCGATATTTCTCCAATAGGAATCCATCTTATACGCATAGATTCTCTTTAAATTCTTATATCTCACCAGAATATCATTGACAAAGTCGTAGCGGTCTTCCATAGCGCAGCGCTCGATCAGCTCAATCAGCTGACGTCTTCTGATCACATAGATGCCGCACGATACGGTATTGGAGGAAGCCACCATAGGTTTCTCCTCAAAATCGGTAATTCTGCCGTCCTCGTTGGTTCCCACCAGGCCGAAACGGGTTACGTCCTCTCCCTCAGGAAGGTCCGTGCAGACTACGGTGATATCGGCCTTTTTCTCAATATGATACTCGAGCACCTTGCCGTAATCCAGTTTATAGATACCATCACCGGCCGAGATGACCACGTACGGTTCATGGCTGTTCTTTAAGAAGGTAAGATTCTGATATAACGCGTCAGCAGTTCCACGGTACCAGTCGCTGCTTTCCGCTGTAATGGTTGGCGTGAATACGAATAAACCGCCCTGTTTTCTTCCGAAATCCCACCATTTGGAAGAACTTAAGTGCAGATGAAGAGACCTGGAATTATACTGGGTCAACACTGCCACGTTCTGAATATGGGAATTCGTCATATTGCTCAGTGCAAAATCTATGCTGCGGTAGCTGCCTGCGATCGGCATGGCTGCAATCGCCCTCTTGTTGGACAATTCCCGCATTCTCTTACTGTTACCGCCTGCTAATACAATTCCTATTGCTCTCATCGCATACCACCTGCCTTTATGATGTAATCTCCGCTTGCCAGTAATCCGTCGGGATAGTCCTCTACGATCGTCTCCCCTACAACGGCGGTGTTCTTTCCAACCTTCACATTATCCGGGATAATAGAGTTCTCACCCACGGTAACCAGGTCAAACTGATATACCTTCGGGTCATACTTGCTCGGTGCGTATTCACCCACGCCGAGTGCGACGTTTGATCCAATCTTGACATTCTCAGCGATGACAGCCTTATCGACTATGGAACCGGCGCCAATCACGCTCTCACGCATGATGATGGAATCCCGGATCACGGCGCCCTTCGCCACGGTAACACCTGCACCGATTACGGAATTATGGACTTCTCCGAATATCTCAGAGCCCTCTCCGATGATGCTTCTCTCAATCACTGCATCCTCCGATACATACTGAGGCGGAATGATATCACTCTTGGTATAAATCTTCCAGTATTCCTCATATAAATTGAACTCAGGAATAATGTCGATTAACTCCATGTTGGCTTCCCAGTAAGAACCTAAAGTACCTACGTCCTTCCAGTATCCATTGTACTCATAAGCAAATATCCTCTGTCCGGCTGCATGGCAGTACGGAATGATATGCTTGCCAAAGTCACATCCCGGTTCCTCTGACATCTTAATCAGGGCTTCTTTCAGTACTTTCCAGCTGAATATGTAAATACCCATGGAGGCCAGGTTACTTCTCGGGTTCGCCGGCTTCTCCTCAAACTCCGTGATACGGTTGTTCTCATCAGTAATTACAATTCCGAAACGGCTGGCTTCCTCAATCGGTACCGGCATGGCAGCAATGGTGATATCTGCATTATTCGCTTTGTGATACTCAAGCATAACCTCATAATCCATCTTATAAATGTGGTCTCCTGAGAGGATTAACACATAGTCCGGGTTATACGTCTCCATAAACTCCAGATTCTGGTAGATCGCATTGGCTGTACCGGTATACCAGTCGCTGCCTTTGCTCTTCTCATAAGGCGGGAGAACGGTTACTCCACCCACATTACGGTCCAAATCCCACGGAATACCGATCCCGATATGGGTGTTCAAACGTAACGGCTGATACTGTGTCAAAACTCCGACTGTATCAACTCCTGAATTGATGCAGTTGCTGAGCGGGAAATCGATAATACGGTATTTCCCGCCAAACGATACTGCTGGTTTGGCTACCTTCTGTGTCAGCACACCTAATCGGCTACCCTGTCCGCCTGCCAAAAGCATGGCAATCATTTCTTTTTTAATCACGTTATCACCTCTTGCTGTTAGAATTTTATTGTACTAGCATTATACCACACATTTTGAAAATAGTGAACAAATATTTGAAATATTATTATACTTTTTTGTGCATTTTCCGACATTTTTCTATTATTATGGTTTTCTTTTACATTTCATGGCAGATATAGCGTTTTTACACAGTCTCCCCCTTGAATCGCAGACCAAAATACAGTATAATCTTAATAAGTATGCGATCATATCAAAAGGAGAAATTATTATGGATTTAGTGACAGTAAGGCAAATATATAAGGACAGGGAGCAGTATTTAAACAAAGAGATTTCCATCGGCGGCTGGGTCAGAAGCCTTAGAGATTCCAAGGCTTTCGGCTTTATCGTCTTAAGCGACGGAACCTACTTCGAGACACTGCAGGTGGTCTACCACGACACCATGGAAAACTTTTCAGAAATATCCAAACTGAGCGTTGGAACCGCTCTGATTATAAAAGGTACCCTGGTTGCTACACCGGAAGCCAAGCAGCCATTCGAGATTCAGGCGACAGAAATCGTCGTCGAAGGCGCTTCTTCGCCAGATTACCCTTTACAGAAAAAACGACACAGTTTTGAGTATTTGAGGACAATTTCCCATCTGCGTCCCCGCACCAATACCTTCCAGGCGGTATTTCGTGTCCGCTCCTTAATCGCCTATGCGATCCACCAGTTCTTCCAGGAGCGTGATTTTGTGTATGTACACACCCCGCTCATCACGGGAAGCGACTGTGAAGGCGCCGGCGAGATGTTCCAGGTGACGACGCTTGACTTAAACGACATTCCGAAGACCGACGAAGGAAAAGTGGATTTCAGCCAGGACTTCTTCTGCAAACCGACCAACTTAACCGTAAGCGGCCAGTTAAACGCAGAGACGTATGCCATGGCCTTCCGCAATGTCTATACCTTCGGACCTACCTTCCGTGCGGAGAATTCCAACACGACCCGCCACGCCGCCGAGTTCTGGATGATCGAACCGGAGATGGCATTCGCCGATTTAAATGACGATATGGAGCTGGCAGAGTCCATGTTAAAATACGTGATCCGCTACGTACTGGAGCATGCTCCGGAAGAGATGAGCTTCTTCAGCCAGTTCGTGGATAAGGGCCTTTTAGACCGTCTTCACAACGTATTAAATTCCGAATTCGCCCATGTTACTTACACCGAGGCCGTAGAGCTTCTGGAGAAGCACAACGACGAGTTCGACTACAAGGTATTCTGGGGCTGCGATCTGCAGACCGAGCACGAGCGCTATTTAACAGAGCAGCTCTTCAAAAAACCTGTCTTCGTAACCGACTATCCGAAGGAAATCAAGGCCTTCTACATGAAGATGAATCTGGATAACAAGACCGTGGCCGCAGTTGACTGCCTCGTTCCGGGGATCGGCGAGATCATCGGCGGAAGCCAGAGAGAGGACGATTACGACAAACTCACGGCCCGCATGGACGAGTTGGGGTTAAAGAAAGAAGATTACCAGTTCTATCTCGATTTAAGAAAATACGGTTCCACCCGCCATGCAGGCTTCGGTCTGGGATTCGAACGCTGTGTTATGTATTTAACCGGCATGTCCAATATCCGCGACGTCGTTCCGTTCCCAAGAACCGTAAACAACTGTGAACTCTAGAATTCTACCACAAATTCCCTACCATCCCGGTAGGGAATTTATGGTATCTTTAATGGTAAAGCCGTGTGAGAAAAACGGCACCGGACACAACTGAGGAACTATGAGGTGATGACTATGAAATTCGTACATATAGCAGACGTTCACTGGGGCATGAGCCCGGACAGCGATAAGCCCTGGAGTAAGGAACGCTCCCAGGATATCAAAGATACCTTCGCGAAAGCCGTCGCACAGGCGGGACAGCTGGAAGCCGACTGCCTGTTTATTTCCGGCGATTTATTCCACCGCCAGCCGCTGGCAAGGGATTTGAAAGAAGTTAATTATCTGTTTTCTACGATACCCGGTGTTCACGTCGTCATCATCGCAGGCAATCACGACCGCATCCGGACTAATTCCGCACTCTTAAGCTTTACCTGGGCGCCCAACGTGACTTACTTAATGGATGAGGAACTCCAATGCGTCTATTTTGAGGAGATCAACACGGAGGTCTATGGCTTCTCCTATCATACCACGGATATTCCGGAGAACCGCCTGGATCATCTGAAGGTTCCTAACAACGGCAGAATCCACGTTCTACTGGGTCACGGCGGCGATGCCAATCATATCCCCTTCGACAAGGGCGCCATGGGCGCGCTGGATTTCTCCTATATTGCCATGGGACATATCCACAAACCGGAGGTATTGATCGAGAACCGCATGGCATTTTCCGGATCGCCGGAGCCTCTCGATAAGACGGAGGCCGGCCAGCACGGCATGTTTATGGGCGAAATCAACGAGGTAACCCGCATGGTGACCTCCTTAAAATTTGTTCCCCTGGCAAGGATTCAGTATATCTCCCTTGCGGTCAATGTGACGACGGCCACCACCAATACGGAGCTGGCCATGAAGATTACCCAGGAGATTCAGAACCGGGGGCCGGAAAATATATTCCGGTTCCGCATCCGGGGCATGCGTGATCCCGACATTTCCTTCGATTTGGACATGCTGTCCACACGGTTTAAGATCATGGAAATCATTGATGAGTCCGAGCCGCAGTACGATTTCTCGGCGCTGTTCGCGGAGCATCCCAGCGATATGATCGGCTTCTATATACAGGCCCTTCAGAAACCGGAGATGAGCCAGGTGGAAAAGAAGGCGCTGTATTACGGAATCAACGCGCTGCTGCGCACCACGGATGAAAGGAGCTGACCGAATGAAAATTCTGGATATCTATATTAACGGTTTTGGAAAATTTCACGGGCGGAACCTTTCCTTCGAGGACGGCTTAAACATCGTCTACGGCAAGAATGAAGCCGGTAAATCCACCATTCACACCTTTATCAGGGGCATGCTGTTCGGCATCGAGAAACAGCGCGGACGGGCCTCCAGAAACGATCTCTACTCCAAATTCGAGCCATGGGAAAACAGCGGCACCTACGAGGGGCAGCTGAGGCTGGAGCACAAGGATCACATTTACCGCATTGAGCGGACGTTTCAGAAGAATAAGAAGGAATTTAAAGTCGTGGACGAGACGGCGGGACGTGAGATTGAACCGACGAAGGCATTTCTCGACGACCTGTTAAGCGGATTGAGCGAGACGGCGTACAACAACACGGTCAGCATCGGCCAGTTAAAAAGCGCAACCGATGAGGGCATGGTGTCTGAACTTAAGAATTACATTGCCAATCTTAACACCACCGGCAATATTGCGCTCAATATTACGAAGGCGACCTCATTTTTGAAGAGCCAGCACAAGGAGCTGGAATCTCAGATGGTTCCGGAGGCGGCCCGCACCTACACCTCTCTGCTCAGCGAGATCCGCAACACCGAGAAGGAGATCGCATCTCCCGAATATGAGAATCAGATTCAGGCCTACCAGCGCATGCGCGTGGAGGTAAAGGATACGCTGGAAGTGAAGCAGAAGGAAAAGGAAGAGCTGATCCAGAAGGTGGCCAGAGGCAAGCAGGTTCTGGCCAACAACCAGTTCACCGATCAGGATTCCATCACGGCCTACTCCATCAAGACACAGGGCACCTTTGACGAGTACACAGAGGCGAAGGAGGTCTGCGGCAAAAAGTCGAAGAAGATCCTTTCGGTGCTCTCTCTCGTCATCGCCACCCTGCTGCTGTGCAGCGCCGGCGCCGTCTATTACCTGGGCGGTGACAACTATGTGACTGCCGTTTACGGGATCGACTCCTTGGTCTGCATCGCCGCGGCGGTGGGCGCGGCCATTATCTTCTATCTGATTGGCCTCATCCTGTATCTGCGGCTGCGGCACAGGCAGAAGGACATGGAGTTAAGCGCCAAGGTCCTGCAGGAGATCTTCTCCAGGCATTTAGGCGACACTGCCATCTCCATGGACGCCATGCGGGCATTTCAGGCGAGAATGGCTGAATTTACACGGCTGAGTTCTGCCATTGCCAAGTCGGAAACCGCCATTGAACAGAAGGCCGCCGAGATCACGGAGCTGCAGGGCCGGCAGGAGAACTGCGGGGAAGTTATTGAGAAACAGCAGAAGACCCAGTGGGAGTTAGAGAAGAAGCTGGAACATCTGTCCGCCTGCAAGACTCAGGCCGAAGGCCTGAAGCACATTCTGGCTGAAAATGACAGAATCCGCGAGGAACTGTCCGCCATCGACCTGGCTCTGGAGACCATGACGACGCTTTCCTCCTCGATCCGCGATTCCTTTGGCCTCTATTTAAATAAGACCGCCTCAGATCTGATCGCAGGAATCACGGGAGGCATCTATACCAGCTTAAGCGTGGATGAGAACCTGAATGTTTTCTTAAACACAAAAACCAAACTGGTTCCATTAGAACAGGTCAGCAGCGGAACGATGGACCAGGTATATCTGGCCCTGAGACTCGCAGCCGCCAAGCTGATTATCGGGGACCACGGGGAGATGCCGCTGATCTTCGACGACAGCTTTGTTCTCTATGATGACGACAGGTTAAAGACCGCGCTGAAATGGCTTGTGAAGGCCTGTGAAGGACAGATTATTATCTTTACGTGCCATCAGAGAGAGGCACAGATGCTGACGGCGAATTTGATTCCTTATCATTTGGTGGAGATTTGATTTTAAGATATGATTACGCCGCGGGGCAGCCGGTAATCCGGCTGCCCCGCGGCTTTTCTTTATGACTTTGCAATGTCCAGAGCGGTATCCAGCGCCGTCTTCTCCGGAATTCTTATTTGAATAGAAGGAAATTCTTTCTTAAGGAGATCCGTCAGTTCAGGAGCTATAATTTTGTTCTTTAACAGAACACTGCCCCAGAGCCAGAGTTCTACCGGCGCCTCTTTGCGGTATCTGTTTAAATCTGCTTTATAATAGACATCCTTTACCAGGGCAAACAGTTCATCCCGGCATTCCCGCAGTATTTTCAGGCCTGTCTCATCTCCCAGCTCATAAGCCTTTTCTGCCAGCGGGGCGTAGGAGGCGATCTGCGTCTTTTCCATTAACATGTCGTTGACAAAGGTATTGATCTCATCCAGCGTTTTCAGGCCGCTCTGGGCTTCGAAAAGTTCGTACAGAATGGGGCAGCTGGTTCTGCCGTCGATGTGGTTGGCCGCCTCTCTTATGACCTTCATTCCCATATTATGGCCGCTCCCCTCATCGCTCAGCACGTGGCCCCAGCCGCCGCAGCGGGTGATCGCTCCGGACTCTCCCCTGGCATATGCGATTGAACCGGTGCCGCAGACCAGCACGATTGCCGGCCCGGTCGACACATGCAAAAATACCTCACAGTCGTTATATACCAGAATACTTTCCGGCCGAAACCCCATTTCCAGGAAGGACCTGCGGCACTCTTCTTCCTGTCTTGGAGAATCGATTCCACTGGCCGCCACGCAGATTTTTACGCAGTCCTCCGCTTTGATCTGTGCCTCCTCCAGAATCGGCAGAATAAAGCTTCGATACTTTTCATTGCACCGCTCATATCCATCTGTATTCATGGTACCTCCGGCTCCGTAGAATTCCCCCGCCCGGCCATCCTCATACTCTATTTTCATGCGGGCAACGGTTCCGCCTATATCTAATCCGGCATAATATCTCATAACTTCCTCCTAGATTACGCTTTTGTGTTTAATACCCCATAGAAATCAGGAAATTTAGGCTTATCACAGTCTATATTTCTGCGTTCTGACCCGAATACGCTCATTACCTGAAAAGCCGGGAGTGTCTCAAATATGCTGAGATATGGATTCTGATTTCCTGACAGCTTAAGTACATGGCTTCCTTCTTCCCAGTCTAATACCGTAATAATCAAGTTTATACAGCCTTTTTCTCTGGTGTAGTGATCCAGGGCAGCCATCCGTTCCACATTCTTTTCGCTGGCAGGAAGGTAGAGATGACACATTCCCGGAGCAATCGTGTTATTGACGCCATGCAGGTATTCCTCAAATTCATAGGCCACCGCCGGTATGTAAAGAGTCTCCAGAAGCTTAAGCGCTCCTTCCTGCGCCGCATAATAGCCGGCGTCCTCCGACAGAATGGTAACGTGTGGGATAACAGCAAGTAAGTCAGCCTGATTCCGGCAGAATTCTATACTCTTTTCTATATTTGAGGGCGCTGCATCTATGGCCTGGTTCAGTTCCTCCAGAAAACGGTCAGAATCCCCATGGTCTCCCAGGTTCCAGGCTCTGCCCAGAGCCAGGCCCAGAAAATAGAGGGTTAAAACCGTGGCTGTCATTCCTTTCGTCTTCGGGCCCACCGTCTCCTCCCCGCAGGCGATAAACTGGTGAATGTCACCTTCCTTTGCCACCGGAGACTGTTCATCGGCAGTTACCGCCAGAATGCGAAAGCCGCGTGCCTTCCATTTCTTTACTGCATCTATGGTGGATGTACTCTTCCCGGACTGAGATACAGCGATCAGCAGCGTCTCTTCCGGATTTAAGAGCCTTAAGAGGCCGTCCAAACGGGTCGGCACCACTGCAGCAGCCTCCAGTCCCAGCATCTTTTCATATAAATCTGCCGCAGCCATAGATGCGATATAGGAACTACCGGAGCCGAGAATCACGATCCGTTTTGCCGGCTGCTGTAGTTTTTCAACTGCTCCCTGAAAAAGGGACTCTCTGCCATCCGTTATTTTTCGCCATACTTCAGGCTGTTCTTTTATATATTCCAACATTCTTCTTGCCATATTGACTCTCCTTTTTTTATTTCCTCTCCTCTTTAAAACGCCGAAAAGCGTTTGACTGTCTGGTGTTCTAATGCTATGATTCTAGTATCATGATCCTGCAGAAGGGAGCTTTACCGTGAACCAGTACATGCCGAAATATCTAAAAACCAAAAACCGTATGATGATTTTTGATTTGTTCCGCAATCAGAACATTATGAGCCGCGCGGAACTGGTTCGCATCACTGGAATCAGCTTTCCCACTGTCTTAAAGATAGTCGACAAGCTTCTGGAGCTGGGAATTCTCATCGAGCTGGAAGAGACGACTCAGAGTCCCGGCGCCGGGCGGCGCGGCCATCTTCTTCGTTTTAATCCGCGGGCATACTACGCCATCGGACTCGAATTTGAAGGGCAGATCGTACATATGGGTCTGGTCGATATGCTGGGAACCTGCCAGTACTGCCGGTCAATCCATCTTCCGGTCCAGAACCACACGCTGGAGCTCTCAAAGCTGACGAGAGAGATCAGCAAGCTGATGGCACTGGCCGCGGGCGAGCAGATTCCCGTGCTGGGTATCGGAATCGGTTTTCCCGCTATGGTGAATCCACAGACAAACAGCATTATTCATATGTCCTATATGAACATCGACCACGAAGTAACGTTTGCAGAAGCATTTCCGGAGTTTACGGATGCTCTCCCTGTTCCGTTTTTCCTGGACAACGACGTGAACTTCGCCTGTCTCGGCGAGGCATTTTTACGCCGCAGATGTCCGGAATATCAGAACCTTGTTTATTTTACTCTGGGTACCGGATGTGGTGTCAGCTATATGATGAATGGGGAACTGTGGTACGGCGCCACCCATAAGTCCGGAGAGATCGGCAACATGCCTGTCACTTCTTTCCAGATACCGGGGGCGGAGGTCCCGGAACCCAAGCCATTTGAACAGCTGATCAATCTGGAGGCCATCTACCAGCGTTTTCAGATTAATTTGCAGCAGAATCCCGGTTTTCCGGAAACTATGAGGGATGAAATTATCAATTATCTCTGCCCTTACCTGAGCTATACACTGACCAACCTGACGTATTTGCTCGATATCCAGCACTGTGTCCTGACAGGGATCATTCCACTGGCGCTGGGAGACCCCCTGCTGCAGAGAATACAGGAGGCCATCCGCACCACCCTGGTGCACAATACCCTTCAGATCGAACCGTCGATCAGCCGCGACACCGGCATTATCGGCGCCGCAGTCACTGTCTTTAATAAACGCCTGGAGGTTCTTTTCGAGGAATAGAGCAGAATCCTTCTATATCCGCTTATAGGCCTCGGCCAGTATAAACCATGTCACATGAGGAATCCATTGTTCCGCCCAACGCCAGTTGTCCTTTACACTGCCGCCTGGTTCCCGGATAAATGCGATTCCTTCTTCATTGTCCTCCGCACTCGTAATACCATTGCAGATGCCGCCGGGACAGTTCATGAAATCATACCTGTCGTTAAAGAAGTACTGGATGTTATTTCGTCCATACCCCTCCATCATACAGGAGTCAAACGGGTTTAATCCCATAATCCAGTTGATCTGCTGATCGGCAAAGAGCTCCAGCGCACCTTTTAATTCCGTATCCCGGGTTACCGCAAGAAGCGCTCTGGCCGCTGCCGAAAGTGAGGCAATTCTCGCATTTTCGCCCTGCCACCACGGCTCCACCGCAGTATGATGAGGGAAGAAAAACTGTATCCTTTCTATTCCCTTCTCGTCTTTATACAGAAATCTCGGATAACCGAACGGGTTGTTCGCTGATGCAGATACAAAAAGCATGTGGCGCATAAGCATCTCTGCCATCTTTATCGCATTATTCGACTTTTCCTCATCCATTTCGACGGCTGCATACTCGATCAGCGCCATAACGGGCAGTCCCTCATCGGCCGCATGGTAATACGGTTCGCCATCTCTCACAGTTAAATAAGCCTTCTGATCCTCTTCCATCACCATCCGTTTATAGATTCGTTCCGCCATGGCTCCGGCTTCCATCAGATATTCGTACTCTTCACTCGCCCGAAACAGCTCCGTCAAAGCCAAAAGAGAACAGTATTCATCAATCAGATTCCAGGCTCCGTCATTAGTATATTGCTCATTGTTCTCATATAAGTAGTGCCATGCGTCCTTGGCCGCCAGCAGATACTCATCTCTTGTATAATCGGTGCCCGGATAGTAATGCCTTGAGGCCGCTGCCAGAGCGGCTATAGCCGTTCCGCCGCCGGAACGCAGACTGACCTCATAATTGGTGTCATTCACCACCTCTTCATCCGCTGTCGCCGCCTTTTCACTGAACTGGGAACTGGAGGCGTGATACTCAAAACCGATCTTACGGTTTCCCCGAACATGGGCCAGGGCATTGGCGCGGCTGATGGAACGGAAGAATCCGCCGGAAGGCGCACGCAGACGCATCAGAAAATCGGCGCCAAAGCTCCCTTCGTCCAGCATTCTGCGCTTCAGCATGGTATACTGCTCATTTCCGGACGCTGTCAGTTCCTCGGCCGCCTTAAAAAAGGTATATGCGCTGAATGACGCCTGCTGCGGATTATGTACGGATCCATGGGATAAATGGGACAGATGGATGCCGTAATCCCCCGTAGCGTCATACCAGCCGCCGTGGGCGTCCACCCGCCCCGCCCTCTCTCCGTCGAAACTGAGACTGCGGTCTTCATGGAGCCACTCCCCGCTGGAACGCTGTGCCTTAAAGTAATAGCAGGCTGCATTAATCAGCCTCATCGTGACGAGCGACTGCCGGATTTCAAAACTCTCACTTACCACCGTGCCGGATGACGTCTCCAGACAGATGCAAAAGACGCCCTCGCCCTTCCAATCCGAAAAATCCAGAGTCCAATAGTAGCCGGTATTCCACTGCGCGACTTCCCCGCACTCCGCCGGAACGCCCTCGAACACGGTTTTCCCGCCTTCCCGGCGCACGCAGAAATGAACCGGCTGATCCTCTCTCTTTCCCTGATATACCGCGGTCTTTCTGCCGCCGGCATCATACCCCAAATGATTAACAAGCACTTCCATAAAATCGATCCTCCAAATTTACTTCCGCCTGCGGCGGGATGTTTTACTGATACGCCGACAGGTCAGCCTTTCACCGCCCCCGCCGTAAGACCTTTGATAACCTGCTCCTGGGATATTACATAAAGAATGAGCAGCGGCACGATTGTCACGATGATCGCTGCCATCATACTTCCGTAATCGGTTCCGAACATATTGCTGACCATGGATAGAATCACGCAGACCGGCTGCTTGGAACGCTGTGACAAATAGACCATGGATGTCAGCAAGTCGTTATAAGACCAGATGAATACCATGATTCCGACTGTCGAGAACATCGGTTTGGACAGCGGCATGGTAATACGGGAAAAGACATAGATGGGTGTAGCGCCGTCCATAATGGCGGCCTCATCCAGTTCATCAGGCAGCGAACGCATAAATCCGGTCAGCAATGTGATGGAAAAGCAGAGATTTCCCGCAATCTGAGGGATAATGGCCGCCGCATGAGTTCCTCTGATCGGAAGCTTGCTGATCGTTACAAAGTTGGGAATCATGGTTGCAAAGGAGGGAACCAGGAGGCAGGCAATAAGTACTGCATCCGCGTATCTCGTCCATTGAAAACGGAATCTTCCCAGCGCAAACGCCGCTAATCCGGCCACAAGCACCACTCCGACTACCACGGAACCGGAAATAATAAAGCTGTTCAGAAACGCTCTGGACATGCTTAAATCCGGATAACTCATGATTGTCTTGTAATTGTTGAACTGAATGGCGGAAGGCAGTGCCACGCCATTTTTTACGATCTCTTCTGACGTCTTAAAGGAGTTGACGAATACCCACAGCAGAGGGATGATTGTCGTCAGCGCCCAGGAAAGCAAAATCACGTATTTTAAAACAGCTGCTGCCAGCTCTTTTCCGCGCCCTTTTCTGTCGTCATTCATTTTCCTCACCTCCCGAAAGCAGCTTTCTGAGTACGCTGGTCACCGCCACGCCAAGCACGATCATGACAATCGCAATGGAGCTGGCATAGCCTCCGTTCCCGCGCGCAAACGCCTTCTGATACATATAGGTGCTGAGCAGCTGGCTGGAATCCAGTGGTCCTCCATTGGTGACCATGAAAATGATATCGAACACTTTAAAGCAGCCGGAAATTACCAGAACAATCGATGAGGTGAGCACGCTTCTCAGCATGGGAATGGTTATGTAGGCGGCCTTCTGCAAGGGCCTTATTCCATCGAGCATAGCCGATTCATATATATCAGCGGGAATGTTGGCAATTCCCGTTAAGAATATGACGAAATAGAAGCCCACATACTGCCACACAACCGGAATCAGGGCTAAGTATATCGATGACTTCTCATTGATCCATACCTGTTTCTCTCCGCCAAACAAAACAACGAAATAGTTGAGCAGACCGTATTCATATTTATAAATCAGGGTAAACATAAGGCCGATCGCCGTAGCTGAAATAACGATAGGGAAAAAATAAATCGTGCGGAAGAACTTAAAACAGTGCCTGATTCCATCGACCATGATCGCCAGGATAAGGGCAAATCCGATCTGGAAAATAAGTACTCCTGCCATCAGAATCACAGTGTTGCGAAGAGCCACCCGAATCACGGGATCGGCAATTAATTCCTTATAATTATCGAGGCCAATAAAGGTCTGTTCCGTGGAAAAATTATACCATGCAGTGAAGCTGTAAAAGATGGTTTTTCCCAGCGGATATATCATGAAACACAGCAGCAGCACCACGGCAGGAATCAAGAATATGATTGCTGTCCTTTGTCTTTTCGCCTTCATGAAGCATTTCCCCTCTCTTTTCTGTCAGGGCGGCAAAAGCTCTCACTTCTGCCGCCGCAATCCCTCTTTCCTGTTATCTGTTTACTGCTTCCTGAATTTTTCTTGCTTCTGCCAGGAGATCCAGGCTGCTCTTCTTGCCTTCTACCAGATACGGGGTGCCGTCGTCTGCGATTGCCATCCAGGCCTCGCGGCTTACCTGGGAATCGATTGCCGTATCGGTATAGGTTGCTTTGTTTAACATAAGAACCGCGCTCTTCATCAGTTCAGAGGCGCCCTCCGGTGCCGGGCACTCTACCGCTGAGCTTCCGCCTACTGCGATAAAACGCTGCATGATCTCCGGTGAAGTCAGGTATTTTAAGAGCTTTAAGGACTCTTCACTGCGTTCTGACGCTTCCTTGCTTAAAAACCATCCGGAGCCAAAACCGGCAAGCGCACAGCTTTCTCCGCCCTTTCCTCCAGGAAGAGCCGGCATGGAAATCAGCCGCATATCCGGATTGTCCTCCAGGGCGCTGACACACCAGGAGCCGTTAAACATCATGGCTGCCTTGCCTTCCTTAAACATCAGACGGATGTCGTCTTCTGAAATAGTCATGGTATCCTTCGGAAATGCTTCCTTCTGATACAGGTCAGCGATACAGTCGAGCGCCGGGGCCCAGCTGTCATCAAAGTAATTCTTATGGCCTTCCGCTCCCGCCTGGGCTAAAATAGCCAGCTCCAGAACGTAGGAAGGTTTCGCCATGGAGGCTGCAAACGCCGGAATTCCATTCTGGGCAAACACCTCGACCGCTTTCATAATATTATCGTACGATGTCGGCTCTTCGAGGCTGTACTGGTCAAACAGTTTTTTATTATAGAAGAGTCCTTCATAATAGCCGAGATAAGGAAGACTGTACTGCTTGCCATCGTATTTCTGACCGTCCAGTGCGGACTGCTTGAAATTCTTAGACCAGTCCTGGTCTGCTTCCATAGATGGTCCAAGATCCACAAAAAGTCCGGAGTCCACCAGAGGCTTTCCATCCGCCCCCGTATAGAACAGACATAGATCCGCAGGAGTGCGGGCAGCGATATCCGCCTGCATCTTTGTACGGAACACATCGTTCGCTCCCGCGGTAGGCGCAGACTCATCTACAATCTCAATGCCCGGGTTGGCCTGCATATATTCGTCGATCACTTCCGACCACACCGGAGCCCACTGATCGGATCCGGTAAAGAACGTGAATACACGGATCTTCTCTTTTGCGCCGGATTCTGCCTTCTTTCCGGAGTCCTGGCCTGCATCGGCCTGTTTCGTGCTCTCATTTCCCCCCTGGGTTGCTGTTGGTGACTGGCCACAGCCTGCAAGGGATGAGATAATCATCGCTGAACCTGCGAGTAAAGCTAACATCTTTTTTGTTTTTTTCATGATTCCTCTCCTTCTGATTCATATCATTTTATTTTTTAAGCAGTTTAACTGCTAAAAAGACAGACTCTCCTGTTTCCCTCTGCTCCAGACTGCAAAGAACAGAGTTGCCGCTCCTATGGTAATTGCTGAGCAGGCCATCATGGAACCAGCCCCCCACAGCTCGAAGGCCGCGCCTCCGATATATCCAAAAATCAGTTTGCTGAATACGGTACTCATGGTGGCGTTCAGCACCTGGCCGCTGGCCCGTAAATCCGGCGGAACTCTTCTGTTAATGTAATTCAGCAGGCAGTATGTAATTCCGGTATAGCTGAAGCCGTGGAGCAGATTCGTAACGATAATTAACACCGGATCCGTCAGATAATAGAGAAGCGTCCACCGGACGCAGGTCAGGACGCCTGCCAGAATCAAGACCTTTGCGACTCCCATCTTTTTGACCAGACGGTGCATAAACATGAGGCACGGCGCCTCGGCTGCCGAACAGGCAAACATCATCCAGCCAACCAGCCTGCTGTTACCCCCAATTTGAACAAAATGGAGTGAGTAAAAGCTGTAAAAAAAACTGTTGCCGAGTCCATAAATCAAGTTGAAAGCGATCAAAACCACGAGGGTGCGGTTGGATAATATCTCCCGGACCGAGGATTTCTTTTTTTCGTTTCTAAACCCTTTCACCGGCGGTATCGTCAGGGAAAAGAGCAGGCACAGCCCCATGGCTGCCGCCACGATCCAGAATATGGCTGAATACTCATCCCTTAAGAAGTAACCAATCAAGACCACAGTCATCGCGTATCCAATGGTTCCTCCCATACGGATCCAGCCATAATCCCATTTGCTGTTCACCAAGGATTCCAGTGTGATATTATCGTTAAGCGGTACAATCGGCACGAAGCACGCTCCAAAGACTGCTACAAGCAGTACCACCGGCCAGTAGCTTCTCGTGAGATAAAAGCCCAGGGCCGAAAGGATTGAGGCCAGATAGAGAACACAGACCACCCGGTTCTTTACCCTTGCACGGTCACTTAAGATTCCCCACAGAGTCTGTGCCGCCAGAAGTGCAACCGTAGAGATCGAGATGATACTCCCAATCTGCGTCGCAGTAAATCCGATCTGTGCCAGATACAGGTTTAGATACGTATTGTAGATGGCCTGCCCTGAAAAATACACCAGATATACGCAAAACAGCCCTGTCGGAAAACTTCCATCCTTACTTTCTCGTCCCATTGTGCAACCCCGATTTAATTTCTTAACTTTGTTTAGTTATTTTTGATGAACTCAGTATATCATAGCCTTTATCCAAAATCAAGTTGGTTATTATAGTTATTTTATATAATATTTTACTTGTTATTTTGTGCATTTTGTGCACAAATCCAGATCATTTCCGATTATAATACGATTTTTGCAGATAGGAGGTCTGAAGCCATTTTATTCGCTGGGAAGTTCTCAATTACTAAATATAATTAAATATTTATCTGTAATATTGTAATTACATATTGACAATATAATCATTTATCCATACAATGGTGATAAACCATTGAGAAAAGGAGATTTGCTATGATTAACTTTGACGAGGCGGTAATCCGGGAAAATTATCAATTTATTTATGCTCAGAGAGACCGGATTGAAGCCATTGCAGACCAGATCTGCGCAGATGAATTCGATCTGCTGTTCTTTACCTCTTCCGGAGGCTCCATGGCTATGATGCAGCCATTCCAGCACTATATTAACCATTACTCGCCGATTCCGACTGACGCCATGCTTTCCGCTGACCTGGTTCTTACCGGCTGCAACCGTATTACCAGCCATTCGATAGCATTTCTCACCTCCAAGTCCGGGGACACGCCGGATACACTGAAGGCGGCCCAGTACCTGAAAGAACGAGGTGTCCGTCTGGTCTCCGTCATCGGAATCCCCGATTCACCTCTGGAGGCGATATCCGACTATTCCTTTATCTATAAGGACGGAAGACCCCAGGAGCTTGTCTTTTATCTGTTAATCGGTAAAATTCTCGAGATAAAAGGCTATTTTCCTGATTATAAAAGTTTTGCAGACGAACTGGGCAGCCTGGGCAGCGCTCTGGCTCAGGTTCGCATTCAGGCCGATGAAGCCTGTATCAGCTATGCGAAAAAATACTGCCGGGAACCCTATAACATCTGGATCGGCTCCGGAGACTTATGGCCCACAGCCTACTCCTATTCCATGTGTGTCCTGGAGGAATCCCAGTGGATACGGACGAAATCCGTCAGTTCACCAGAATTCTTCCATGGCACCCTGGAGCTTTTGGAGGACGATGTATGTGTAACCCTGCTCCTGACAGAAGGGGTGACAAGGCCTCTCGACGAAAAGGTAAAAGCATTTGCCCAAAAGCACACGAATAAACTGACCTGCTTTGACTGCCGTGATTATGCACTTCCGGGAATCAGCGATCGTTACCGCCCGCTTCTTTCCCCCATGATTATGGCCGCGGTTCTGCAGCGAATCAGCAAGAATATTGAGGTAATCACAGACCATTCCCTGGACATCCGCCGTTATTACAGAAAGGGTGAATACTCATGAGACTTTTGGGGCTCGGTGACAATGTCATCGACTACTATACAAATACCGGCGCCATATATCCGGGTGGAAACGCTTTAAATGCTGCAGTCCACGCCTCCATACTCGGTGCGGAAGCTGCCTACATGGGCAATCTGGCCGATGACGCCATGTCTGAAGTCATAGTCGATGCGCTGAACCGTTTTCATGTGGACTTCTCAAGATGCAAAAAAGTCCCAGGAACCATCACCAAATGCTGCCGCTACCGCGTCACAAACGGGGAACGCACCTATCTGGGCATCACGGCCGGAGATCAATGGTCCGGACCGCTGCGGCTTCAGCAAGACGATATGGAATACTTAAGATCATTTTCTCTGATTCACAGTTCCTGTAATGCAAAAATGGAAGAAGAGATGTCCCGGCTCAGCGGTCTTCCAGCTTTATTCACCTACGATTTTGGTGAAAAGGAAAAATACAGAACTGATTTCTATTACGATAAGGTCTGCTGTGGGCTGGACCTGGCCCTGTTTTCATGCCCTCCAATGGAGGAATCGGAGATACGATCATTCTGTGAACCGCTCCACAAAAGAAACACAGGACTCGTCCTGATCACCATGGGAAGCTCCGGTCAGTGCGTATCTGACGGGACTTCTCTGGTATACGGAAAGGCGGAATATATCGATCCGGTTGACACGATGGGGGCCGGGGACTCCTTTCTCACCGCCTTTGTCATCGCTCTGTATGAACAGGGCTGGACAAAAGGCTGTATTCCTGCCCCCGCCACGATCAGGCTGGCTCTGGAAAAGGCCACCGCCTACTCCACTGCGAACTGTATGAAAAAGGGAAGTTTCGGTTATGTAACGTATGCCGGCAGCCCATTGTAAAAGATGGCTTTTCCTGTTATACTAGTACAGCATTGCGTAAGTTTCGATGAATTATGTGCTTGATATTTACGCCAGGGGCGCGCCCGCAAAGCGACGGCGTAGTGGACCCTACGTCTAGCTTCGTGGGCGTGGTCCTGGCATGAATAGCGAGTGCAGAATTCACCGGAACTTGCGCAATGCTGTACTAGACGGAAATGTAATGTTTTACAGGATCTGTGGGGTGAAAAATTGGACTATATTAAGATTAACAAATACAGCTCTGTTCCGCTTTACGAACAGATACGTCAATGCATCATAGAGGCGATACAGAAGGGAATCCTAAAGCCCGGCCAGAAGCTTCCTACGGAGGAAGGCATCTGCAAGGCCTGCGGAGTTTCCAGGCCCGTTGTGCGCCAGGCCTATAACGAACTGGTAAACAGCGGAAGAATTGAACGAAAACGTGGCTGCGGCTCCTTTGTGAAGGGTCCGGATAACCGCGGAATCTTTATGAATCAGCTTATGAGCTTCGATGAGGAGATGAAACTGATCGGTAAGGTTCCCTCCACCCGACTCCTGAGCATGGAAAAAATACAGTTTGATGAAGATCTGTATCAAAAATTGGAACTCGCGCCGTCTGATGTATGCCTGAGACTGGAAAGACTCCGCTATTCGGATGGAATCCCCTTTGTCTATACGGTCAATTACCTCTCTTTAAATCGCTTTCCAAAGCTGGACCGCTTCGACTTTTCAAATGCCTCTCTGTATCAGACTTTAAAGACGCAGTATGATGTGCTGCCAGTCCATTCCAGACGGTCCATTACGGCCCGCAGCGCTTCGCCCCGGCTGGCTGCCTCCCTGGAGGTTCCGGAAGGTACCGCGCTGCTGGTGATTGAAAATATCGTCTATGACCAGTATGACTGCCCCATAGAGCTGAGTATAGAATCAATCTCAGGGGAAACGCACCAGTTTAGTTTTGACGTGTTTCGTAATTCGTAATTGATCGGCAGGGATGGCTGTGGCCGAAAAGGACTTGAAAAACGGAGTGCCTGACAGCCGGATAACCCGGCGTAAATAAAAAACTGCTATACTGGAATGACCGTAACGGGATAACCCATGGCCTTTCTCAGAAAGCAGTTTTTTCATATTATATATTATTTTCTCCCGCATTCGCTAATCCGCATCTATATCCGCGCTCACTCCTCATTCCGCTCTCATTCCCCTTGCGCAAGCCACCATTCCAATCACAATCCCAGCCACCGCCGGGCTGATCCATTCCAGATTCAGGCTGTGCAAAGGCAGTATATTTAACACGCGTCCCAGAGGCGTTATGCCGATTTGATACAGAGACATTGCGATGCTCGTCACTCCGGTCAGGGCAATGGAGCAGACGTAAACCGGCCGCCACCGTTTCCCGTCACGAAAGAGAAATGAGAGGAGAATCAATACGATAGCCGCTGGGTAGATCGCATTTAGCACCGGGACGGATATCTCCAGGATCCGGTTAAGCCCGGCATTGGCGATAATCAGGCTGACTGCGGCGAAGAGAAAGGCCCATGCCCGATATCCGATTCGTGGCAGAATCGTGCAGAAATACCGGCTGCAGCAGCTGATCAGTCCGATACAGGTATTCAGGCAGGCGATAAAGAAAATGGCTGCCAGCATAATCAGGCCCGCCTTCCCAAACAGAAAGCGCACCATCTGATTCAGAGTCTGCGCACCATTCTCAGAATAACCGAATGTGCCTCCCGTAACCGCGCCGATGTGAGCCAGCGCAGCGTACACCAGAAGCAGGATGCCTCCGGCAATCAATCCGGCCCTGATCGTTTCTTTTATGATGGAACTCTCTGACTTCACCCCCAGAGCGCTGATATTGAGGGAGATAATAATTCCAAAATTCAGTGCCGCGATCGTATCCATCGTCAGATATCCTTCCAAAAATCCCTTTACAAACGGATGATTCTGATAAGTCTCAGATGTTCCGCCGTAACCGGATGCCGGCTTTAAGATGCAGCCAATGAACAGAATCGCAATCAGGGTCAGAAGACACGGGGTCAGTACTTTTCCCAGCCTGTCCGTCAGTTTATCGGGCTTTAAGGCCACCAGGAACGCGATGGTGAAGAACAGGCACGAATACAGCAACTGAGCTGTTCCCGCAGGGATACGGCCGTCCAGAAACGGTATTACAGCCATCTCAAACGACGTACTGGCGGTTCGCGGGATCGCCAGGCACGGACCGATCGATAAATAGATCAGGAGCGTAAAGACAGCGGCAAATACCGGATGAACCCGCCCCGCCAGGCTGGTAAGGCCGCCGGCCTTCGCCACTGCTATTACGCCGAGAATCGGAAAGCCGATGGCGGTCACGGCAAATCCCACCATGGCGGTCCAGGTATTCGCCCCGGCCATAGCGCCCAAAAAGGGCGGAAAAATAAGATTTCCCGCCCCAAAAAACATGGAGAATAATGTCAGCCCTACCAGACATAAGTTACGTTTTGACAGTCTTTCCATCGATCTCCTACCTGTCACCCGCGCGGTATCGGTCAAGGAGACGGTTGATTCTCGATGTCGGATTCAGGAGCTCGCTTAAAGAAGCGTCGTGATTCAGATTATCGATAATCAGCGCAATATACTTACTCATGTCTACATTAATATAATACGGTCTGGACAGCAGATCCGGTGTCTGATATACCAGGTTCGTTGTCAGGATTCTGTCAATAATTCCATTCTCGTAGTATTCATCAAACTTGGCAAGGCCATTGGTGAATAAACCGAAGGTCGAGCAGATGAAGACTTTTCTCGCCTTACGGCGTTTCAGTTCCTTCGCCACGTCCTGCATGCTCTCTCCGGAAGATATCATATCGTCCACGATAATCACATCTTTTCCTTCCACGCTGCTTCCCAGGAACTCGTGAGCCACGATCGGATTGCGGCCACCCACAATCTGTGTATAGTCACGGCGCTTATAGAACATCCCCATATCAAGTCCCAGCACGTTGGCAAAGTATACAGCGCGGCCCATGCCGCCCTCGTCCGGGCTGATCACCATCATATGGTCACTGTCGATCTGCAGTTCCTTCTCTTCTCTCAGAAGATACTTGATAAACTGGTAAATCGGCTGAACCGTCTCAAATCCCTTTAACGGAATCGCGTTCTGCACTCTCGGGTCGTGAGCGTCAAAGGTGATGATATTCTCAACGCCCATATTGGTCAGTTCCTGAAGGGCCAGCGCACAGTCCAGAGACTCTCTGCTGGATCTCTTGTGCTGTCTGCTCTCATATAAAAACGGCATGATCACATTGATACGGCGGGCTTTACCGGCTGCAGCCGCGATAATTCGCTTTAAATCCTGGAAATGGTCATCAGGGGACATGTGGTTCGTCATCCCGCAAAGGGAATAGGTCAGGCTGTAATTGCATACATCCACCATGATGTATAAATCGTCTCCGCGAACCGACTCGGAAAGCGTTCCCTTCGCCTCTCCGGTACCGAAACGCGGTGTGCTGGCCCCAATGATATAGGACTCTCTCTGATATCCGGAAAATGCAATCGTAGACTTGTGCTCGCTCTCCCGCTCCCGTCTCCAGTCCACCAGATAATCGTTCACTTTGGCTCCCAGCTCCGTACAGCTCTTAAGCGGAATTAATCCCAGCGGGCCCACCGGAATCGTCTCAATCGTCTTCTCTTCGTATAACATTTCTTCTCCTCCAACGTATCCATTTGTCTTACAACGGTTCTTTTATATCATTATGCGCCGAAATAGTCAAGTTAATCAGCGCGTTTTGCTTTCTTTCGCAGGCGAATATCGTCGCCGTAGAGCGGAATAATGGTATATTTGCTGATCAGGCGGGAGGTCACACGCTCCGTGTAGCGGTCCCTCAGCTCATTCAGCGGATGATTCGTGGAAATAATCGTAGACTTCGATGAATTCAGCCGCTCATTGATGCAGTAAAACAGCTGTGACGAGGTGAAGCTGTTGTTCAGCTCCGTCCCCAGGTCATCGATGATGAGCAGATCGCAGTCCAGAATGTACTGGTACATGCCCTTCATCTCTTCCTCCGCCTGATACTCAAAGCGGTTCTTCGAAAATACCTCGAACAGGTCATTGGCCGACAAGTAGATGACCGAGTAGTATCGGTCGATCAGCTCTCTGGCGATGCAGTTGGTCAAAAATGTCTTTCCAACCCCCGTAGGACCAGTAAATAGCATATTGCCATGCTCTGTCGTGAAACTGTCCACAAACCGGTGGCATGTATCCACCACCTGCTTCATATACTGTCTCACCGTTCTTCCCAGGACGGGAAGCACCGACGAATCATCAAAATATTCAAAAGAAAAGGTAGAAAAATTCTCAAGTGTTACAATCTCTTCAATGTTGGACTGGGCGTATAAGTATTTCATCTCGGCCTGCCGGAAGCAGTGGCATTTCCTGCCCTCCGAGTAGCCTGTATCCATACAGTCCGTGCACTTGTAATGCATCTCCATATAGTCAGGCGGAAATCCGTAGGCACGAAGCAGAACACCCTTCTGCTCCCTCAAATCCGCTATTTCCGCCCTCAGTTCCTTTAATGCCCCCTGGTCGCCGTCCAGCAGCCTCCTGGCGCTCTTTACCGCGCAGGAGCTTATGGAGTCGTCCAGTTCTTTTATGGCTGGTATCTTATTATATACTTCTGCTATTCTGGATTCCTGTTCATGGCGGTTTAACAGCTGCTGCTGCTGATATGTACGCATGATGGCATCAAACTGAGAATTGCTGAGCGACATGGCTCCCTCCTTACTTTTCTGTTAACTGCTGCAGCACCAGCGCATCGTAGTCGATCTCTCTCTGGGGAAAGTTCTGAAACTGGTTGGTGCTTCGTCCGCGGCCATTGCCGCCTCCCCTGTAATCCTGGGAGCCGCTTCCATTACTGCTTCCCTTTCCCTTCGCGCGCTCCGCATGCTGTTCATCCAGCCGCCGGATATCCTCCAGAGAGCGCACACCGGCCTTTTTCCAGCCCGAAAGGATCTTGTCCGCATATTTGAAGCTGGGCGAGTGTGTGGCCGCCAGAGTGCGGTTACAGGCCTCCAGAACGAGTTCCCTGGTAAATCCGTAGGTCTTGAACCAACGGTCAATCATCTCACGCTCTGAATCGCCCGGCTTTCTGTCGTTCAAACCGAACGCCTTCATCACCGCGAAGGAGTCCCTGGTAAATGACGACGCGTACGCCTTGGCGTCCTCCACGGTCTTAAGCCCGGACTCGTGCCAGTTGATCGCCACAGTCTCGATATAGCGGATACTGGTGTGCCCGCCCTGTACGCAGTACTCCACCACGTATTCCAGGAGCTCGGCAGTCATGTGCAGGCCGTCATAGAGATAGGCAAACACCTCACACTCCCGCTGGGTAAAGACTTTGTTCATATATTTCTGGGCGATATAGAGAAGCTGGGAAAAATCCTCATCTCCCGCCAGGCCGCTGATCTGTTCCGGAGAATAGACAGGCCGCGGCTCCGCCTTTTTGGCCGGAGCCGGTTCCGGTGCCTTCGGAGCCATCGGTCCCTTCTCCGGCGTATCCGCTTCCACACACGTAACGGTGCCGGCCGCATTCCCTTTTACCGGGCCGTCCACATACCCGTAAGAAGAACTCACTCCTGCATACGCCTCCGTAAACACTCCGTTTAAAGGAGACGCCACATTTTCCACAATTACGCCCCCTGCACAGGCCATCTCGCCAGCAGCCGGACACTTATCCACAGACGGGCCATTGGCAGAAACTTTATCCACAGATTCCTCCAGGACCCCTGCCTTTTTCCAGTAAGCCAGCGCACGTGCCACATCCGATTCCGTGTGGTTGACTGCATCCGCAATCATAGAGACCGTCACCGCTTCGCCCTCATGGCGGAGCAGGAAAAGGTACTCCTTGATATATTCTCCATTGGCCGAAGCCATATATGTATCAATAAACTCGTTGGGAACCAACGTCGCATTAACTCTAAAACTGCTTTTAAAATCCACCGCCATAACCTCACTTTTCGTCCTGCACTGCGCTTTTGAACTGTCTCACCAAGTGCTCATAGTATACCATTCCCACTAAGCTCGTGGGATACCTCACTAAGTGGTCAGGTATGACTCGCACTAAGTTCGTGGACTACCTCACTAAGTGCTCATAGTATACCATAAGTCACTTTAAAAAGAAATAGGGGGAGTTATCCACCAAAGTAATTGTGGATAATGTGGATAATGTGGAAAGCAAGTATACATAATCTTAAAAATTATGGGGAATTGTGTCGAATCCCTGATAAATTCGTTCTTTCTAAAATTGTGAGTCAATAATTTATGTTAATTAAAAAATCCACATAGCTTCTTTACATAAAATGTTGAAAACTATGTGGATAATGTGGATAACTACTTCCCTAACAGCTTTTCTCCCACTTTTACAATGTCTCCGGCCCCCATAGTTATCAACAAATCACCGTGTATACAGTTTTCCAAAATAAATGTTTCTATTTCGTCAAAGGACGGAATATAATGGGCTTTTACCCCTTTTGCCTCGATTCTGTCGACAATATCTTTGGAACTGATGCCTAAATTGTCGGTTTCGCGGGCCGCGTAGATATCTGCGAGGATTACTTCGTCAGCCATGGACAGGGCCTCTGCAAATTCGTCAAGAAACGCCCTGGTACGCGTGTAGGTGTGGGGCTGGAATACGACCCACAGCTTCTGGTGCGGATAATTAAGCGCAGTCGCCAGGGATGCGCTGATTTCCTGCGGATGATGGGCGTAATCATCAATAATAGTGACGCCTCCCAGCTCTCCCTTCTTCTCAAAGCGGCGGTTTGTGCCGGTGAAATTCCACAGTCCCTTCCTGATCATCTCCAGAGATATCCCCAGTTCCGTACACACAGCCACGGCAGCCAGGGAGTTATACACATTGTGCTCACCGGGAACACCCAAGGCCACGGTATCCACAATTTCCCCGTCCACACTCAGGTCAAAGACCGGCCTCGCCAGTTCGTCGAAACGAATATGCTCTGCACGGTACTTACTGCCCTCTTCTTTTCCAAATGTAATGATACGGCAGGATAACCCCTTCGTAATCTTTCTATAATCCGTTATATCGCTGTTGATGACCAGAAGGCCGTCATTCGGCAGCTTCTCGGCAAACAGGCGGAAGGAATGGCGGATATCGTCCAAATCCTTGAAGAAATCGAGATGGTCTGCCTCCACGTTTAAAATCACCTCAATGGTCGGGAAAAAGGACAGGAAGCTGTTGGTATATTCACAGGCTTCCGTCACGAAAAGCTCCGGTCCACCCACCCGAATGTTGCCTCCAATGGAATTTAAGATGCCGCCTACGGAGATCGTGGGATCCGCATCAGCAGCCAGAAGAATCTCTGTAATCATGGATGTGGTCGTAGTCTTCCCGTGAGTTCCGGAAACAGCAACCGCATTCTCGTAATTTTTCATCATCTGACCCAGCAGCTCCGCGCGGCTCAGCATGGGAAGCCCTTTATCTCTGGCTGCGGCAAATTCCGGATTGTCTGGATGAACGGCCGCCGTGTAGACAACTACGTCGATCCCGTCAACAATATTATCCGCACTCTGTCCACAGGCAATTCTGGCGCCCTTTGCAGCTAAATGATCCGTAAGCTCCGATTCATGAGAGTCGGACCCAGAAACAGTAAATCCCTCGTCGATAAGTATTTCGGCCAGACCGCTCATGCTGATGCCGCCGATCCCTATAAAATGTATATTCTCTGGTTTATGAAAATCAATCTGATACATCGTTTCTTCCATCCTTACTATGTTTTTAATTTTATTCCACTTACTTTTACTGCTTTTCTGTGGTAAAGTCAACTCTTTCTTATTTATTATATCGAAAAAGCGGCAGAAAAGCTACGTTTTCGAGGGGATAAACGAAAAAATACCCGCAGTCTCTGTTGTCTGCGGGTATTTTTAAGAATATTTTTATGTTATGTACTGTCCTACTTTTTCGTTTCCTCTCCGTAATTCCCATAGTACTTGCCATAATACTTACCGTAGTAATTTCCATAGTAGGAATCGCGGTCTAAGTCCACCTTGTTTAAGACCACACCCAGAATGCGGCATTCGCCCTTTTCCAGCTGTTCCTTTACGTGCTGAACCATCTTATAGCTGATTGCGCCGCTCTCAACGACGATAATGGTGCCATCCACATGTCTGGCAATCAGAGCCGCGTCAATAACGCTGCCCAGCGGCGGAGCATCGATGATTACGTAGTCGTACTCCTCCCGCGCCTTCTGGATCAGATCTGCAAATAAATCGCCGCTTAAAAGCTCTGTCGGATTCGGTGAAACCGGACCGGCAAAGATCATATCCATGTTGTTAATATCCGTGTTGCAGATTACATCGTCAATAGTCTTCTGTCCGGATAAATAATGGGTCAGGCCGAACTTATTGCCCTCCGCCTTATAACGGCCCACAAGCACGGATTTACGAATGTCAGCGTCGATAAACAGGACGCGGTTGTCCGCTTCCGCGAAAGAAACCGCCAGCTGGAACGAAAGAGATGATTTTCCTTCGTTGGGTGTCGAGCTGGTCAGTGTAATAACTCTTGTGTCATGACCGGAAAACAGGATGTTGGTACGCAGCGTTTTAAACGCCTCGTTTGCCCTGAAATCCAGCTTATCGTGTTTACGCAATAAAACCTTCTGCATCCCGCTTACCTCCCGCTCTTCTTCCGTTTGGATTTCTTCTTTTTCGCGCCTGTCTCGCCCTCAAATACCGGGATCGTAGCCAGTGTATTGAGTCCTAAGTACTTCTCTACATCTTCAGGCGTCTTAATCGCATCGTTCATCACAAACAGCACGAGTATAACCGCTCCTGCCAGGAACACACCTGCCAGACCGCCGATCATGGTATTCTTCGTAATGCTTGGTTTTGTCTTCTGTGTTGGCAGATACGCCTCCTCTACAATGTTCGGCGGCGCGGAATCCATAATTTCAGCCATACGGGCAGATGCTACCGATGCGAACTCATCGGCTATGGATTTGGCCATGTAGGGGTCTGTGTCCTCCACCGAGATGGTGAGGATACGGGTATCGGTAGGATTGTCCACCTTAATTTTTTTCACTAACTGTTCATGGCTTAAATTTAAGTCCAGGTTTGTAATAACCTGCGCCGTAACGGGCCGGCTGGTCACCAGGACCTTGTAATCCTTAGTCAGCTGGGTTCCCAGCTGTAAATCCGTCAGGGAGGTCAGCGTAGTCGTCTTATTCACGATATAGAGCATCGTAGAGGACGTATAGACAGGCTTCATTACCATCGCAGTAAAAAGTCCGAAGCCGACGGCACCCACAATGCCGGTCAGAAGGATAATCCACAGTTTCCGTTTGATTACGTAAAATAGTTCCTTCAAATCAATTTCAATCTCGTCATCCTGATTGGTTCCCATAATTTTCTCCTAAATCAAAATAATTTATCCTCCAGTACCGCCATCGGATTCCCGCATAAAATCCCTTCAGCAACAGGTGCCGGACAGTTATCGTGAATCCACGCCGCTGCCTTTTTTATCTGCGGTTTTCGATAATGAGTGCCGTGGGAATCTGTTCCCAGAAAATGGATCCGCCCCGACTTGCAGAGCTTGCGAACCACCGCGCTGGCAGAATCAAACACTCCGCCAAACAGGCTGGCTCCATTTACCTGAAGGCAAATGCCCAGATCCCTTAATTCATCGAGCCGGTCCGTCTCCTTATACAGGCAGCGGTAACGCTCCATGTGAGCCAGGATCGGCGTATAGCCGCCGGATGCCAGCCTTCGCAGTCCCTTGTACAGCTCTTCATAACGAACGGACGGTAAAAACTCCACCAGAATGTAATGGCTGCCCGCCATAGTCCACGCGCGGCCCTCGTCAAGGCACTCCAGAAGGCTTTCGGAATACATCAGCTCATTACCGAGATGCAGCCTCATTTCAGCCCCGTACGGGGTCTCCTTTAAGCGCGCTTTCAGCTGTTCGAAGCCCTCCTGCAGTTTAGAGGCGTATCCGGCCTCACAGTCCGCAGAAAAATGGGAGGTGCATATGATATGGCGCACGCCCTCCTCATATTCCAGCTTCATGGCCTCCAGGCTCTCTTCCATCGTCTGTGACCCATCGTCCACTCCGGGAATTAAATGGCAGTGAATGTCGTATAAATCCATCCTTCTTACCGTTCCCTTTCTCTTTGTGTGATCGTTAATGGTTGCTTAGTATTTTTTATTTGTTGTCTTGTTATTTACTGTCTTTGTTATTTACTGTCTTTGCTATTTGTTGACTTTGTTATTTGTTGACTTTGTTATTTGCTGTCTTTCCAGGTATGGACCGCGACCAGGACAATGACTCCGAGAAGGACTCCTATCACTCCCGTAATCATACCGGTTCTGCACAACCCGTTACCGTATATTTTGAAAAACAGTTCCATGTAATCCGGGGTCACCTTCGGCAGGTTCTGACCGACTATGACCATGCCGGCGCCAAAGGCCGCCGCAGTTATCAGTCCGCCGCCCATCAGGCCTTTTCCGCCCAGTATAACACCACGGTGTTTATAATGGTTCAAGCCGATGATAAGGGCCTGTGAAAGAATGACAAGCAGCAGTGAAAGCGGCAGTGCTATTTTTGCAAAAGCAAAAAATTCCGTTTTCATTTCTATCCACCATGCTGCAAATGGCCATTTAAGCAGCGAGGAGTACTTCTGATCCAGACGATTCATCAGTTCATCCAGCCCAGTCTGGGCCTGCTCCGTCATAGTAACAGATCTGTCTTCCAGGTATGATCTGATATCTGCCTCCAGCTGGTCTGTCAGCACGGAAGTATCCGCCTGATAAACGCCCTGGCTTAGATCACTCTCCACCTGCTGCCTTGCTGCCAGCACGACGCGCTCATACGTAATCGCGCCATCCATAACGTTATCCGGGATGTCCAGAAGTGCAAACGAGATAGAAGTATCACGCCGCAGTTCCTCAAAGATCGTGCGGTAATATCCCGTATCCGCAAGTTTATTCAAAACAGCACTGTCCTGAAACGCCCCGATCCAGACGCTTACTGCCGAAAAGCAAATGGCGGACAGCACACCTATTTCCGCTGCCAATATAAATCTAAAAAGTTTCCTCAGCTTTCTGTTATGATGGTGTACAAAAAGCTTTTTTAAGAATGAAATGGCTGTAATAATCGCTATGACCACAGCCAATATGATAATAATGTACCATAGTATTTGATAAGGAATATGGATGCGCGCCATCAGGGCGTCTGTATCCTTTGATAAATACTCGTATGACTGAGGCGGTGCCTTGTCCACGAGCTCCAGAATCGAGATTACCTCCGGGGTTGGCGGAATTACCTCCTGCGGCTCCTCAGAGTCTGATCCATCCGGATTATCCGTTCCGTCCCCACCATTCTGCCCATCACCGACAGTTTCTCCGGTTGATTCTCCGCTTTCCGTACTCTCTCCCGGCTGATTTCCAGCCTCTGCGTTTCCGTCTGTTTCCTGGCCATCCGGATTCTTACTTCCGTTATTTCCTGTTTCTCCGCCCTTTGGACTTTCGGCCGGTGCCGTCTCCGGAGGCGCGGTCTGCCCGATCTGCTCTAAATATCCGCTGTCGACACCAGTCTGTACATTGGAATAGATCTCAGATATCACGGATTGTGCCTGCTCTGCTGTCAGATCCACATCATCCTGCTGTAAGTAACCCATTGCAGAATTTATATATTCCTGACGAACTTTGTAGATAACACCGTCCTGCTCGAACTGGCCGTTGATGACGGAAACGATCGACTGCTCGTTGCCATTGATACTGCCGGCATAAGCAGGGGTACAGAAAAACGTGACCATTAGAAATGTAGGGAACAGCAGTGATAACAGGCTGCAGCGCTTTGCAGTCCTTGTTCTATTTTTCATAATTTGCTCCACATTGGTTTTGTTGCCTGGGTTGAAAAATGGTTGTGTATATTATTTTGTAAGGTGCACTGAAAAATAGGGCGGTTCCTTTGGGAGCCACCCTATAAATGGTTGGAAATATTAATTATTTTAAAGTAATTGTGTAAGTTACGTCTACACCCTCTACTGGTACAATAATAGACGCTACAGTTCCAGTTTTGTACTTATCTAAATTATCAACCGTTAAATATTTATCTAATAAACGGCTCATCTCACTATCCATATCTTCAACTTTGATTTCTTTTGTATGACTTGGAAGACCCGGTATAACTACTCCATCAGGAATAACTACAGTAACAATTTCATCAGAAGCAACACCTTCTACTGTTTTTCCTACAAGGCTTGTAACCGCCTCCTTTACTGTCGTTACATCTTCCTGAGTTTTAACCTCTTTTACGGTTACCGTAACAGGTACAGTCGCCTTCTTATCACTATCCATCTTAGGCTCAGGCACAACAATATTAGAGATTACATCCTTAGCTGCTTCTTTTACATTTTCAACTTCTCCCTTAACATTGTCCACCGCTGATCCTACTTCATCCGGTACCGGAACAGGGGTTGGGGTTGTACTACCACCGCCGGAACTGCTTCCGCCACCGCCACCATTCAGTGACTGGTTACCATTTCCACCATATGTAGCTGATGCTGGTACGCTAGGCTGTCCATTAGTAGTTCCATAAAGGCCAAAGTTATAAGTCGTATTACCGATCTTCATATCACCGATAAATAAGTCACCGCTTGTCCCCATGTAATAAACCTGATTATCAACCTTGATCAGGCCAACCTGCATAACGCCATTGTATGCCAGGAAATACCATTTTCCGTCAGCATCCTGGAACCAGCCCTTCTGCATAATTCCGTTGTTGTCGAAATGATACCATCTTCCATCAGCGTCTCTAAACCATGTTCCTGTCTGGAATGTACCATTATCATTCTGGTATCTCCAGTTGCTTCCCTCCTGTAACCATGCAGCTGACGCTGTCATGACTGAACCTACGGAGAGAGCTGTTGCTAATGCCATAACAGCAAGCTTCTTCATTCTCATAATTGCATTCTCCTTTCAAAATCCTTTTCCTAAAATTATTTTTCCGGAATATGTAACCCGTTGAGACTATATTAACTCACCTTTCCATATTTTGCAAGCTTTTTCAGCCTAAAACATGTCTATATAATCTGTTTTCAACGTATTTTACGAACAATATCACCGGATTGTATTTATAAAAAGACAGGATCACTAACTTTTAGCGATCCTGCTGTTTTACACCAATATTATAGATAATTACCTTGTCTATTAATTTATTATGGATCATAGACATTTAGCTTTGCATTAGTATTTATTTTTTCAGGTTTATTAAATCTTGTATAAACTGATAATATGAAACCTATATTATATAGAAGAAACCATCACCTCCACAAATATGGTGATTGGAAGGAGCTAAATATATGTCACTTATTTCTCTTCTATTATATGGTTCTATATGTTTTGTAGTCAGTTGCCTCATTACATTGGTCTTACTCGTTTATTGCATGATCCGCGTTTCGACAACTTATGACAAACTATCTGATGATGAGCAACAAATCAAATTTTTACAGAACCAAAACACTTTGTGATGGTATATCTGCAAATCCTATAGATTCCTGTTAGCAGACAGAAACAACTACAGCCAAGCACTGTGCCGATACTATTCATAAGAATATCATCTACCTGAAAATATCCTCTTTGGGTGATCAGTTGAGTCGTTTCAATCATTAGGCTGCAGAAGGCCCCGCCCATAAGGCTGAATACCAAATTACGCATAGGCCTAAAAAGAGTAGCTGGCAAAAAACCAAAAGGAATAAATAAGAGTACATTTTCTATAACATATGCATTATTTCTGGAACCGCCTAATGTTTCAAATAAGGTAAGACTGATCGCTGTCCGTGAGCCTGGTTCGCGCTCGAATAAAGTGATATGAACTAATGCTAATAGATAGATTAGAAATATAAATTTATAGAAATAATGGGAGCTCTTATTACTTTTAAATAAGATATTTTTTGTAATAAAGAACAATATTAAGCCCAGTAGTATAGCATATGGAAGATATTCCAGTTCTTTTCCAATGTCCTTTATTATATAGTTCCACATAGTTTTATCATATAAATTTATCATATTGGTTACCTTTCAAAAAGTAGTACATATAGTTTATTAATTGACAAATTTTTTATGCCTACATATTTTATCAACTACTATAACATAAATATATATTCTTTACATTATATTATATTCTTAATTATTAATATAAACTTTTTAACTTTTAATTAAAAGGCTGTATTTCTAAACACTTTATTTTACTCTTTCGACCAGATTAATTTTCAAAAATCTTTATTACATAATTGATTGTTAAAGTTTGTAAAAAATTACATTTACCGAAGTTCATTACAGCCACTCATCCACCATACTATCTTCTGGTAAATTAATAAAATTTCTTCCATTACAGTTTAATAGCACCTCTCTCTTTCTTTTTAATGATACTTCCGTATAAATTTGTGTTGTAACAATACTACTATGTCCCAATATCTCCTGTACCGCTCTAATATCAGCTCCGTTGTTTAATAATTGGGTTGCAAAACTATGTCTTAAATAATGAGGGGTTGCATTAGAATTTATATGTGCCAATTCCCGATACTTATAAAATAGATTTTCTATGCTGTAGATACTTAATCGTTTTCCGTATTTATTAACAAACAGAGCATCGTCCTGAATATTAAATTCTTTTCTCGTTCTGATCCATTTCTGAAGTTTCTGATTTACTGCGATTGAGGATATAAAAAGTAATCGTTCTTTGTTTCCCTTACCATGAATTAAAAATGATGCCTCAACAGAATCGTAATCCCCTATATTTAGCGCTGCAACCTCTCCAATTCTCAAGCCTAAACAAAACAACACTTCAATTATACACATATCTCTCAAATAGAGTCTCCGATAAAAATCACTTGGAGCTGACCAATATTCTCTTGATACAGTAGAAATCAATTGATTAATCTCCGCTTTTGATAAAGTACGTGGCAGGGACTTTGGCAGCTGAAACTTTCTAGAGGAGAACTTCATAAATATCTCGTTGATTCCTTTTTCTGTATTTATGTAGTAAAAAAACTGTTTGATGGAGACATACTTTCTGCGAATAGATCGCGGTGATAATTTCTTATCTTTTTGCAAATAAAGAAAATAATCTGAGATTGACTGTGTATTTAATGAATCATATCTATTTTCATCTAACCAAGTAAGCAAACATACCAAATCACTTTTATAAGCATAAAGAGTTTTCTCTGATAGATTCCTTTCAAGTGATAATGAATTAATAAAATCTGTAAGATATGTTTTTTGTTGTTCGTATATGTATTTCATTGTTTGGTACCCCCTCATTATTGAACATACTATATATTTTCAGTCTAATTATTGAAGTTTTATTGGCTTTCTACATTTACTCCTGGTCCTCTACAATTTGTTAGCATATCTCTCCCTTCTAAAAATAATGCAATTATAAATAACTATGTTTTGTACACCTAGATTATTGCATAAATAAATAGGACGATAAAGTGTCTGGTTTAAATAATAACAATTATTTGCAGATAGAAAGTTTTTAGTAGATATTAGTATCACATCCATCATCAGCTTATTTTCTTAATAATTAAAGAAATATCTGCCCCTATGATACAAGTGGTTTCCTACATAATCGAATGGCAAAAAACATATATGACCGCCTAATAGCTTACAAAATATAAAAATAAATGAAACCAATCATGAGGAAACAAAATATTACAGGAGAAACATATATCTCGTAAAAAAGAACAGGGTTTGACCGCAACGTTGGACATTAAAACAATGTTTAACATTGCGGGTTTTGTTGTTATTACGCCATCAACCAATATCTATCCTGCGAAATCAGTGATGGAGAATTACGGCATTGCACTTCAATTCGCGAAGGTTAGAGGAGAACTTGAGCAACAAGAGTGCAGTCGCCTCACCGAGGAACTTCAATCCATTCTAGCTTAGATTGAGAAGATTCTGGATGACAAGGAAAGACTGCAGTGGTTTGCAAGTAAGTGCGCAAAACAAGAAGGAGGTGTTCTTTGTTGGAAGAGATATTGGTCACGCAGTATGCCTAGAAGGAAGCTTGAAGCTAAAAGAAATCAGTTACATCCATTCTAAGGCATACGTCGCAGGAGAGTTGAAACATGGCACGATTAGTTTAACTGAAGATGGGACTTTTGTTATTGGAGTTCTTACACAAGGTTAACTGTATGAGAAAACAGAGAGCAATATGGTAGAACAAAAGCCGTGGAGCGAATTTATGTGCAGTAACTTTATATGGGAATTACGAGATTGAAGAAACAGCTGATTTTGTTACTTATGTACTGAAGGTGGATGAGAAATTTATGGCTTCACTGGCTGCAATACCATTACAGTTGTTGGGATATTACGTGAGCATTGTAAAGGGACTTGAAGTTGATAAGCCGAGAAATTTGGCAAAAAGCGTTACGGTGGAATAGGTTCATAAATGTCAATTTAAGCGTTAAATTTGGAGGTAAAAGAAATGTCATTGTATGAGAAATTAATTCATGGTGAAGAAAAACTTGCGTTGGTTGGGTTAGGTTACGTTGGTATGCCAATAGCTGTTGCTTTCGCAAAAAAAGGCTTAGATGTTATTGGGTTTGATCTCAACGAAGCAAAAATAAATCTATATAAAGAAGGTATTGATCCTACAAAAGAAGTTGGCGATGAAGTTATTAAAAGTACAACAGTTTGTTTCACTGCTGATGAGAAATCACTACAATCTGCAAAATTTTTGATTGTTGCAGTTCCAACTCCAGTAAATACTGATCATACACCGGATTTAACCCCTGTTATTGGTGCATCTGAAATTGTTGGTCGTAACCTTACTAAGGGCGCTATCGTGGTTTATGAATCTACTGTTTATCCGGGGTGTACTGAGGATGTATGTATTCCTATTCTTGAGAAAGAATCAGGATTAAAGTGTGGTGTGGGCTTTAAAATTGGGTATAGCCCAGAGCGTATCAATCCAGGTGATAAAGTACATCGTTTAGAGAATATTCATAAAATTGTATCTGGTTGCGATGCAGAGTCTCTTGAAGAGATTAAAAATATATACGACATCGTAATTGAGGTTGGAACACATCCGGTTTCCAATATGAGAACAGCTGAAGCTGTTAAAGTTGTAGAAAATAGTCAACGTGATATTAATATAGCGTTTATGAATGAGCTTGCTATGGTGTTTGATCGGATGGATATTGACACCAATGAAGTTGTAGAGGGTATGAATACTAAGTGGAATGCCCTTGGTTTCCGACCAGGTTTAGTTGGTGGTCATTGTATAGGAGTTGACCCATATTATTTCACATATCAGGCAGAAAAACTTGGATATCATAGTCAGATTATTCTGAATGGACGTATTATTAATGACAGTATGGGAAAATATGTTGCTGATAGTGCAGTAAAACAGATGATTGCAGTTGGACAGGCACCTAAAAAATCAAAAGTAGTTATTCTGGGCCTTACATTTAAAGAGAACTGCCCGGATACTAGAAATAGTAAAGTTAACGATATTATCAAGCAGCTGAATACATATGGTATTAAACCGGTAGTTGTTGATCCTTGGACAAGTGAAAGAGATGCGATGCATGAGTATGGTGTTACTCTAACTAAGTTGGAAGATGCAAAAGATGCAGACTGTGTGATTGTTGCTGTTGCACATGATGAGTTTAAGGCGTTGAGTTTGGATGATATCAAGAAAATGTTCAAGGCAGGCAATGAAAACGAAAAAGTTCTGATTGATGTAAAGGGACTTTATAAAGTATCTGATCTTAAAGCATCTGGTATGCGCTTCTGGAGACTGTAATTTATGAAAGAAAAGAAAGTAAAGATATGCTTGGCGTCATCATCGGGAGGACATTTTGAGCAGTTGATGATGCTTAAGCCTTTAATTGAAAAATATAGCGGCTATATTGTAACAGAAAAAATAGGCTATGATGTTAAGGTTGGAGATATACCGGTGAAATATGTTATGTCAATTAATCGAACAGATAAAATGTTCTTTTTAAAGTTTTTTGCAAACATTATAAAATCGTTTTTTATCGTTTTATCAGATAGACCAGATTATATCATTTCCACTGGTGCTTTAGCCGCAGTGCCATTAATGGCATGGACGAAAATTTTTGGTGGTAAGGTGATATATATTGAATCGTTTGCAAAAATTTATTCGCCTAATCTTTCTGGAAAGATTGCGTATAAGTTTGCAGACCAGTTTTATGTACAGTGGGAAAGTATGAAAAAATTCTATCCGAATGCAATTTGTAAAGGGGGAATTTATTGATGATATTTATCACGACAGGATCAAGAAGTTTCCAGTTTAACAGATTGTTAGAGGCTGTAGATAAAGCTATAGAGAATGGATCAATTACCGATGAGGTTTTTGCTCAAATTGGTTCCAGCAACTATTTAATAAGAAATTATAAATACAAAGAATTTTTGAATCGTGGCGAATTCAATGAAATAATGAAAAACTGCGATATCGTGTTGACTCATGGTGGCACAGGAGTAATCGTGAATGCTGTAAAAATGGGTAAACGTGTAGTAGCAGTTCCTCGATTGGCAAAATATCTAGAGGCTGTTGATGATCATCAGCTTCAGTTGGTGCAGGCATTTGAAAAACTCGGAATGGTCACTGCTTGTTATGATAGTAACGAGATTGGTAAGGCTATCGAAGAGGCAAAATGCAAAGAAGTCAAACCGTATGTATCAAATACGCAAACCATTATTGATTCTATCGATGCGATGATATGTGGAAATACTGAAAATGATAAAAAAACTAGAATCTTAATGTGTAGCTCGGATCGAAAAGAAAAGGGTGGCATGAACAGTGTTATTGATCAGTTAATGGATCATGATTGGGGGGATGACTTTCAATTTTCATATTTAGCTACACATGTAACAGGAAATCCGATAAAGAAGGCACTTTTCTTTGTTAATGCCTATAGAAAGCTAAAGAAACTCATAAAACGGAATACGTTTGATATAATACATATTCATATGTCTTATAAGGGGAGCTTTTATAGAAAGTATTATGTAACTAAACTGTGTAAGAGATACAATAAACGGGTTATAGTCCACTTGCATGGATCTGAATTTAAAGATTTTTATTATAGCGGAAATAAAAAACGGAAAAAACAGATTCAGGAACTGTTTTCTATTGCAGATGCTAGCATTGTTCTGGGAGAAGACTGGAAAAACTTTATTTTGGAAATCGCACCAAAAGCCATTGTTATTGTTATCAATAATGCTGTTTTTCTTCCTGTCTTTGAAGATAAGGAAGTCAGTAAGATAAGAACGTTTTTATTTCTGGGAGCACTTATCCGGCGTAAAGGAGTTGTTGACTTATTAGAGGCTGTAAACAAGATGAAAAATAAAGGTGTTTCGGATTTTCGTCTATTAATTGCTGGTTCTGGAACCGATGAGCAACGATTAAAAGAATATGCACAGACTAACGGATTACAAGACTGCGTTGAGTTTTTAGGCTGGATTACAAAAGAACAAAAGCCAGAATTGTTGAAAAAATCTGATGTACTTGTATTGCCGTCTTATAATGAAGGACTACCAATTGCTATATTGGAGGCCATGTCTTATAGCTTGCCTATTATAAGTACAGATGTTGGCAGCATTGCTGAAGCAGTGAAAGAGAACGAAAATGGCTTCTTAATTAAACCAGGAGATGTTAACGCGTTAACACATGCAATGGTTCAGCTTACCAATAATTTGGATTTATGGAAAAATGAATCGAATGCCTCAAGAAAAATCTGTGAGGAAAAATTTTCTGAGGATGTATTCTTTCAAGCTTTAGAGAAAGTATATCGGGGTTTGTATAAATAATGATTAGAAAAATTAAGCTGAAAATAAAAAAATTACTCCGCGGGGGATGCACAGTCGAAGAACTCCGGAAGCTTGGTGCCACAATAGGCGATGATGTGGAAATCTGGACGGATAAAATCGATAGAGGACATGCTTTTTTGCTAGAAATAGGCAATCGAGTTACTATTAGCGATGCCAGAATTCTTTTACATGATGCCAGTACAAAGAGATTTATAGGCTATAGCAGAGTGGGCCGAGTAGTTATAGGAAGTGATGTTTTTATCGGTGCAGATGCTATTATTCTTCCAGGGATCACAATCGGTAATAATGTAGTAATTGGCGCAGGTGCTGTTGTGACGAGAGATATTCCAGATAATAGTATCGTTGTGGGAAATCCTGGACGGGTAATCAGAACGACAGATAACTTTATAGAGAAAAACCAGAAAGGTATGGAGAAGCATCCTGTATTTACTACATACTGGGCAAATAAAACGATAGAAGAAAAACAAGAGATGAAGAAAGCTCTAAAAGATTGTATGGGATATGATGTTTAAGTGGCTTTTTTAATCAAGGTGGACAGTATTATTTACGTTTGTGAAATTGGATTTTATAAGTGCATTGCATGAGTTTTGAATGCTATTTTCTGGCTGTTCCCCACCTGAAAAAAATCGATATTCCAACGAAGGTTAGAGCCGTAGAGAATCTATATGCAACTGCAAGTATAAAGTTTGAGTTGTATAGGGAGTAAACTAAAGTTAGGAAAGAAATGGAGATTATTCAGACATGATGGATATGCTGGTAAGTGTGCTGATGAGTACATATAATGAGCCAATTGGTTTTATATCTACTGCAATAAATTCAATTGAGGAACAGACGTATAAGAATATAGAAATCGTTGTTGTAAATGATAATCCGTTGAGAAAAGATCTTACAGATTTTCTAGAGGGATTAAACGAAAAGGGGAAAATAGTACTAATTAAAAACAAAAAAAATATCGGCTTAACAAAATCGTTGAATCGAGGACTGCAATATTGTAATGGGTCAATAATTGCAAGAATGGATGCAGATGATATATCTGATAAGAATCGAATAGAAAGTGAACTAAGGTATATGTTTTATAATGATTTGGATATTGTTGGAACATATATTCAGCCTATAGATATGATGGGAAATCCGTGTGGGTGTATAAAAAAATACCCAGTGTGGAACACCGGATGTAAAAACTACTTAAAGGCGCGTAGCTCATTGATTCATCCGACCTGGATTGTAAGAAAAGAAGTTTTTAATGAGCTTGGAGGATATAGAGATTTCAATTGTGCTGAAGACTATGATTTTCTATTGAGAGCATCAAAGAAATTTCGAATGGCGTGTTGTCCAGTAGTTGGGCTAAAGTATAGAATCAATAATTCTGGAATTTCTCAAAGTAATAAATTGAAGCAAAAGGTTGTTTCTAGATATTTACGAGAGAATATTAATTCAATGAGTAATGTGAATCCAGAAGATATCAGTATTGACTTGAAATTAAAAAGTCACAAAACGGCTGAGATAGCAAAATATTTTTCTCAAATTGATGAAATTCGAGAAATGAAAGCTAATAGAAATTATATGTTTATAGGTAAGTATATTAAATTGTTGTGTAAATCAGGATATGCAAGAAGTTCCTTTGGGGAAATTTTTAGAATTAAATTAGTAATGATGATATCTTCACTAATTGAAAAAAGAAGGAAAAAAAGATGGCAATTTATTTGATAACATTTTCTATCTCCACTTTTTTGCTGATGCTGGCTGAAACGGGAAAAAGTAAAAAAATTACAAAGCATGTTTTAGTCTTTTTGGGATTGCTGATGCCCATTCTTTTAGCAAGTATGCGCAAAATCGGCGTTGGTACGGATACAAAAGTATACACTTTTATGTTATACGATGCAGCTCAAAACGCACAGAGCTTTTTTGATTATTTAGGGAAGTCAGTTTATTCAAATTTTCAATACAAAGCAGTTACAAATTGGGAAATCGGATACAATTTAGTAGTTTATTTTTCAACGAAGCTGACAGGATCTATTCAAGGAGTTTTCTTTTTGACGCACGCCTTGATTATTGGCTTTATCTATAAAGGATTAAAAAAAATAGAGGGCGATTTTTCGATTTCTTTTTCGATGCTTCTTTTCTATTTGCTGTTTTACGGAACATCACTGAATTTGATGAGACAGTGGATGGCAATCTCCATTTTGTTTTATGGTTTTCATTTTTTACAAAAGAAAGACATAAAAAGATATATTCTTACAGTAGTTTTTGCTACGCTATTTCATAATAGCGGAATTATCGGAGCGGTGATACTTCTTTTATATTTCTATCTTGAGAATGAGAGCAAAAATGTGAACATTACAATCGGAGAGAAAGTTGTCGATATTGGAATTCGAAGAGTTGTTTTCGTCTTTGGAATGGCAATATTGCTTTTGATTGGACTTGAAGCGTTTGCGAGAATTTTAGGTGCGATTAACAATGTTTTTGCACGGTATGTGCGCCTATATATTAGTGGTACTATAAAAATTATGCCGATGCAAATAGTAAGACGTGTACCAGTGTTAGCTATTCTGTTTTACAGTTGGAAAAGATTAAAGTGGAAAGAGCCGGCAACTCCTTTTCTATATGGAATGTTTATGCTGGATTTGGTTACGTCTCAGCTTGGAGGAATAACAAATCAATCCTCTAGATTGGGATATTTTTTTTCTGTGTATGAACTGATTTTATTTAGTAATGTAGTTCGGAGTCAGCAAAAAAGGCAAAGGCTTATTTGGGGTATTTTCTTTTTGGTTTATTATACCTTTTGGTTTTACTATGATATGGTTTTAATGGGAAGAGCGGAAATTGTGCCATATCTTTTTTATTTCCAGTGAAAAAAGCTAGGTGGTATTTTTTTAGAAACAAGGTAATATACAGGAGAAAAGAAATGAAAGTAAAGCAAAATGATATAGAAGTTTCCGTTGTTTGTATTGCATACAATCAAGAGAAGTATATTGCAAAAATGTTAGAAAGTTTGTTGGCACAAAAAACAACATTTAACTATGAGATTTTGATACATGATGATGCGTCAAAGGATAAAACACAAGATATTATCAGAAAGTATCAAAAAAATTATCCTGAGACAATAAAGCCGATTTTACAAACAGAAAATCAGTTTAGCAAAGGGAATAACCCCAATATCATGTTTAACTATCCACGAGTGATGGGAAAATATGTTGCATTCTGTGAGGGAGACGATTATTGGTCAGACTCTAACAAACTTCAACTTCAGTATGAGGCTCTCCAAAAACATACGGATTGCGCGATTTGTGTTCATAATACGCAATGTGTATCTAATACAGGCGAAAGAATAAATAGATCATTTCCACCAGTTAATATAAAAGGTGGGGCGATTACTGCGCAAGAATATATTAAAATGGAGTTATGTTCTATTGGGTGGCTGTTTCAAACAAGCAGCTACTTTATAAGAACAGAGGTTATCAAGAAGTATGTTCAAGAGTATAACAATGTGTATCCTGTAGGGGATTTGCCGCTTGTATTATTTTCTCTTCATAAAGGAAAATGCTATTATATACCTAAAAGTATGTCTTGCTACCGTACAAATAGTGGAGGTGTAATGACAAATCTACAGGATGTAACAAGAAAAATTAGCCATTTAAAAAAAATGATAGCGGGACACGAGAATTTTGATAAATTTACAGATTACCAATATCATGCTGATTTTCAATACGCAATTCAAAATTATACTTTTGAGATTTTATATTTACAAGGCGAATATAAAAGGCTTTTGAAATTTGAGCATAGACAGATTTTTAAACAGCAGAGCAATAAAAGAAAGGCTATTATTTTTATAGGAACTCTATCACCCCAAATAGCAAAATATATTCTGAGAAAAAAAGGGGAAAAGAATGAATGATAAAAGAGCACGTAAAACGGTTTCAAATTTTATATGGCGCTTTGCGGAACGTTGTGGTGCACAGCTGGTAACATTTGTTGTTTCCATTGTTCTGGCGCGTATTCTTGCGCCAGAAGATTACGGTCAGATTGCTCTTATCACAGTCTTTATGACAATCCTGCAAGTATTTGTGGATAGTGGTTTGGGTACAGCATTGATTCAAAAAAAGGATGCTGATGATTTGGACTTTTCGTCGGTATTTTATTTCAATTTTGTTGTTTGTCTAATACTCTATGCGGTAATGTTTATTACGGCACCGTTAATTGCAGGATTCTATAATGACGATTCTCTTACACCGATTATTCGTGTTATCAGTTTGACAATTGTGATTTCAGGTGTTAAAGGTATACAACAATCATATGTGTCAAAAAATATGCTATTCAAAAGATTCTTTTTTGCAACACTAGGCGGTACGATTTTTTCGGCATTTCTCGGCGTAGCTTTAGCGTATGCTGGTTTTGGTTTATGGGCTATTGTGGCACAACAGTTATCCAACACTACTATTGATACATTGATTCTATGGCTGACGGTTAAGTGGCGTCCGAAAAAGGTATTTTCATGGGAAAGGTTAAAAGGGTTACTTTCATTTGGCTGGAAAATACTAGCGTCGTCTTTGTTGGATACAGTTTATAATAATATCCGTAGTTTGATTATTGGTAAATTTTATTCCGCATCAGATTTGGCTTTTTATAATAAAGGAAAACAATTTCCGAATTTGATAGTAATAAATATCAATTCCTCTATTGATAGCGTGTTGTTACCATCAATGTCTCAGGAACAGGATAATCGTTCCAGAGTTAAGACAATGACTAGGAAGGCAATCCGTACAAGTAGCTATATTATGTGGCCATTGATGTTTGGATTGGCAATCGTTGCAGAACCGCTTGTATCACTGATTTTGACAGATAAATGGTTACCTTGTGTGCCATATTTGCGAATCTTCTGTTTTACATATGTATTGTGGCCAATTCATACAGCTAATCTAAATGCAATTAAGGCAATGGGTAGAAGTGATATGCTCTTGAAATTAGAGATTATCAAAAAAATAATGGGTGTTATTTCTATTGTTGTTGCTTTGCCGTTTGGTGTATTCGCAATTGCAGTGGGATATATGGCTACAGGTCCGCTCAGTGCAGCAGTAAATGCCTTCCCAAACAAGAAGTTATTGAATTATTCATTCAAAGAGCAGATTACAGATATACTTCCGTTTTTCTTGATGTCCAGTTTGATGGGGGCAATAATTTGGCCGATTCAATACTTAGTTTTACCAAAGATTACGATTATTGCTTTGCAGGTGCTCTGCGGAGGCTTTATTTACATTGTGGAATCAAAGGTATTTCGTATAGATGTCTTTGATGAGTGCTTAGTATTGATTAGAAAAATAGTGAAGAAATAATATAAACTTAGAGTAAAGAATGGGGCGTGGCTGTTGTATATAAAAGGAATGAGCCGAGAGGCGATGCTTTCATTTTTGAAAGAGATAGATGAATCTTTTCCGGTACCGCTTTTGCATAAGCAGGATTTAGAAAATTTAACGGAAAAGTTTGTTGAAAAGGCAAAAATATGCGCCGAAATAGAAAACAACGAAATTTGTTCTATGGTTGTTGGATATACAAATAATGTAGTTAACGATATGGCACATATTTCTGTAGTAGCAACGAGACAGGAGTACCTAGGGCGTGGTATGGCAGTCAGACTTGTACGGGAATTTTCGGAGATTGCATTCTCAGAAGGGCTGACTGCAGTTCATTTGTATTCGGATTCTCGAAATGAGGCTGCAATTCGTATATATGAAAAAGTGGGATTTGAAAGATATGTTGTCTCAAGTAAGCCTCGTCCTAAAGATGTCCATTTGATATTAAGGCTAAATAATTCTTGGGAGGAGCAATGAAAATGGAAAGGACACCGATTGTAATGTGCAAAACAGATTTAGATAATCTGGACATATATGTGAAAAGAGATGATCTGCTTCCGTTTTCATTTGGCGGCAATAAAGCTCGCATTGCACAGGAGTTTTATTCTGATATGGATATCAAAGGTAAAAATTGCATGATTGGTTATGGAAATGCAAGATCAAATTTGAGCAGAGCACTGGCAAACGTCAATTCTTATCGGGGTGGGGTATGCCATATCATATCTCCGGCAGATGATGATGGAAGTCGGATTGTAACGAACAACAGTTATATGGTACATGCGTGTGGTGCACATTTTCATGAATGCGAAAAACAAAAAGTTGCAGAGGCTGTGGAAAGTGTAATACAGGAATGTGAGTTGAATGGAATGAAGCCATACTATATTTATGGTGATAAATTTGGACATGGTAATGAAGCTGTCCCAGTACGTGCTTATGAAAAAGTATATCGCGAAATTTTGGAACAGGAAGAGCAAATGGGAATTCGTTTCGATTACATTTTTCTTCCGACAGGAACCGGGATGACACAGTCTGGTTTGCTGGCAGGGAAGTTGATTGCAAGAAGAAGCAATCAAAAGGTAATTGGTATTTCTGTAGCTAGAAAAAGTGAGCAGGAAATAGAAGTGATTAAAAACTATCTGGATGCATTTTCCCTGGAAAATCAGATATTGATTGAAGAATATCCTGAGATCTGTGTGGAGGATGATTATTTGTCTGGTGGGTATGGAAAATATTCAGATGGAATTAAGGATACGATACGCTCCATGTTTGTATGTAATGGAATTCCTTTAGATTCCACGTACACAGGAAAAGGATTTTATGGAATGCTGGAATATTTGAAGAAAAATGGAATTAAGAATGCAAATATTCTTTTTATTCATACTGGAGGAACACCACTTTTTTTTGATAATATCCATTTACTGGAACAAGGCAAATAAAAAGGAGACAAAAGTAATATGAATATTTTATTTACATCGGTAGGAAGAAGAAGTTATTTGGTTCAATATTTTAAGGAGACTTTGGGGGATAGCGGAGAAGTTCATGTGGCTAATAGCTCATCAGTTTCTCCAGCGTTTCTTGTAGCTGATAAATCGGTAGTTACTCCACTGATTTATGATTCGGAATATATTTCTTTTTTGCTTGAATACTGTAAAAGCAATCATATAGACGCAGTGATTTCTCTATTTGATATTGATCTTCCGATTCTTGCAAAAAACAAGGAGCGGTTTGAAGAAATTGGAACAACGGTTATTGTGTCTGATTATGAAACAATCGAAATCTGCAACGATAAGTGGAAGACTTTCTGTTATTTAAAAGAGAAGGGAATTGATATTCCAGTAACATTTATTTCTTTAGATGATGCAATCAGCAGTTTACACAATGGGTGTGTGTCCTACCCTGTTATGGTAAAGCCACGTTGGGGAATGGGCTCGATTGCTGTATTTGAAGCAGAAAATGAAGAAGAGCTTCGCATTTTCTATGCGAAGACTATGAGAAATATACAAAATACATATTTGAAATATGAGTCGGCTGTTGATATTGAAAAAAGTATTTTGATTCAGGAAAAACTAAAAGGACAGGAATATGGATTGGATGTCATTGACGATTTGAATTGTAACTATGTTACTACAATTGCAAAAATGAAATATGCGATGCGTTCAGGTGAAACAGATTGTGCTGTGACGGTTGATAAACCGGAATTAAAGCGATTGGGTGAAAAACTGAGTTGTGTGATGCACCATAGAGCTAACTTGGACGTAGATGTGTTTGTTGTAGAAGATAAATGTTATGTTCTTGAAATGAATGCCCGATTTGGTGGCGGTTATCCGTTTAGCCATATGGCAGGGGTGAATCTGCCATTGGCTATCGTGAAATGGCTGAATAATGAATCTGTGGAAAAAAGTGTATTAACAGAGCGAGTTAATATTATGGGACAAAAAGATATTCAGATGGTTCGTTTACAGATAGAGCCACAGATGAATATTGGTAAGATATTAGATGCGGATGAAGCAGAGAGACAGTTTCTGTATTTTGAAAAATTTCTTAGTCCTACATTATTGGAACGAGGAATTGATATTAAATCTTACGCTCAAAAAATATGTTCGCATGGAGCAATTCTTTCCTGTAAAAACGGCATCGAGAATCCAATGGGATTGTTGGGTATGTATGTGAATGACAAAGATGCTTATACAGCATATTTAAGCTTTTTGTCAGTGGATCCTAATTTCCGTGGTCTTCATGTTGGAAAAGAAATGATGAAGAAGGCAGAAAAACTGGCATTAGAAAACGGAATGAGAAATTTCAAGTTGGAAGTGAGAAAGTCTAATATTAACGGAATTGCATTTTATAAGTATATGGGCTATGAAGTGATTGAAGAAGCGACAAAAGATTCCTATTATATGTGGAAAGAATTGAAGGAGAATTAAAAATGGATAGCAAAATTTTAGTAACACGTTCTTCCATGCCTCCAATAGAAGAGTACATAGAAGAAATTAAGGAAATGTGGGACAGCCATTGGCTGACAAATATGGGACCCAAGCATAGAGGATTACAGGAAAAATTGGAAGAGTATCTTGGAGTCGAACATATTGATTTATTAACAAATGGACATATGGCTCTGGAACTTTCTATGCAGGCTCTTAATTTACATGGAGAAGTTATTACGACACCATATACTTTTGCATCTACTACCCATGCAATCGTCCGTAATGGTCTGACGCCGGTATTTTGTGATGTCAATCCTGTAGATTTTACTATGGATGTAACAAAAATCGAGGAACTAATTACTGATAAGACATGTGCGATTGTTTCTGTTCATGTATATGGAAATATCTGTAACATCGAGGAAATTGAACGAATTGCAAAGAAGTACAGCTTGAAGGTAATCTATGATGCCGCACATACTTTTGGAGTTCGCTATAAGGGGAAAGGCATTGGTGATTTTGGTGATGTTTCCTGCTTTAGTTTTCATGCAACGAAGGTGTTTAATAGTATTGAAGGCGGCGCAGTATGTTTCCACGATAAGGAATTCGGAGAAGCATTGTACAATCTGAAGAACTTTGGTATTCACGGACCAGAGAGAGTTGAAGCAGTAGGTGCAAATGCCAAGATGAACGAATTCTGTGCAGCTATGGGACTTTGTAATCTGCGTCATGTTGATGAAGAAATAGCGAAGCGCAAGAAAATAGTGGAAAGGTATCGTACTCATCTGGACGGCACTGATGGAATTCAGCTTAATCCTGTGCAAGATGGGGTAACTCCGAACTATGCCTATTTTCCAGCAGTTTTTGATGAGAAGGAATTTGGTTCAAGTCGTAATGAGGTTTTTGAGGCACTTGCAGAACAGGGGATTGGCGCAAGAAAGTATTTCTATCCTATCACTAATAGCTTTGAGTGTTTCCATGGACAGTATGATGTAAATGATACACCTGTCGCACTTCATTTGAGTAAGAGAGTTCTTACATTGCCATTGTATGCAGATATGTCATTGGATGATGTAGATAGAATTTGTGAGATTATTTTGAGTAGTAAAAAATAAGGATCTAGAGGAAACTGAAGATTGTAAGATAGAGTTACCATAAATCGGGGGACAAAACGAGATTCTGGTATAGAACTGCTACGAATACTTACTATGTTGATTATTGTTGCACACCATTATATTGTTAACTCGGGAGTACTTGACGTAATAGATCGTCAAAATATATTAATAGGTAAATCTGTTTTTGCGATGCCGTTTTGCTGGAGCGGAAAAATGGGAATAAATTGTTTTGTAATGATAACCGGTTATTTTATGCGTTCTTCTAATATAACTACATAAAATTCTCGTAAGCGCGGTATAATCCACCGGCTACCATCCCCCTAATTGTTATGAGATAACCATTCCAAGGAGTGATATCTCTTCTGTATTACAGCTTTTGTATTCGGATCTATTTACTTCAAATCGGTATGATCCAGTGCAACATTCGCTCCCAATTTTCAGCTTAGGAAGTGAATCTGCATGGAAAACAAATATCTTCGTCATACAGACGACGAGTGGCTGGCCATTATTAATGAATGCCGGTCCAGTGGTAATTCTGATCGCATCTGGTGCCAGGAACATCGCATCACACTTAGTACCTCCTATTACTAAATCAGGAGGCTTCGAAAAAAAGCCTGCTGCATACCTGAACCTGTAAAGTCTGCCGGCAGGCCACAGGAAGTAGTGCAAATTCAGCTGCTCTTAAGTCAGCAGGAACAAACACAACAGATGATAAAAGAAGTGCATTCTCTTAATGAGAATATGCAGCTCATGATGGAACAGTTCATCCTCGGGAAACAGGATCGTTTTGGAAGATCATCTGAAAAGATGGAGGACCGCTATCAGATCCACTTCATGAAAGTAGATGGAAAAATTGTTTTCTTTAATGAAGCAGAAGCTGTCTGCGATCTTGAAGCAGCTGAACCGGATGACCTTGAGACCAAACCTTCCAAGTCAAAAAAGCAGGCAGGCAAAAAAGATAAGGATATTTCCAGGCTTACCATACATGTGATCCCTCATTACATTACTGAGGAAGAACTTATAGCCGAATTTGGAGAAAACGGCTGGAAACAGCTTCCAGACGCGATCAGCAGACAGTATCGCTTTGTTCCGGCAAAAGTTGAAGTGAGTGAACATCATATCGGCGTATATTCCAGCAAGACGGACACATGATAAAAGCACCTCATCCCAGGCCATTACTGCATGGCAGTCTGGTTTCAGTCTCACTTGGTACTGCCATTATGAATGGCAAGTATGTAAATGCCGTTTCGCTTTACCAGCTGGAACAGGAATTCACACGTTATGGTCTTGCTGTCAATCGTCAGTGTATGGCAAACTGGAGGATCCGTCTGGGAGAAGAATAACTCGCCATCCACAACAGAATATGTGACAGGTACAAGTTCCCCTTGCGAAGCAATTTCTTGCATCTTCTAAAATGCAGAATTGTCAAACGAATAGGCCGCTCATCATATATATTGGTAGAGAGAAATACTCTATACAACATGACTTATCTCCTTTATGATTCACTCCATTCAAGATTGCATTCTTTAGCAATTAGTTCTAATATGCCTGGTTCAATTCTCTCATCTACCTTTCTAACAAATAGATACTCAGATATCTTAATCTCCTCAATGTCCGTACTTCTATATGTATATGGATTCCCTCTATGAAAATCAATCAATCTCATATTTCCATAGAATGTATTGCTCGTCTCTCTATATAAGTTTTTGAGAAATGGAGAACTCTTTAATATAGTTTGCATAAACAATTCGTCAGGGGCATTTGAATACTTGAAATCTGCTTTTATATAATTTCTTCGTTCTAATATGTATTGGGCGAATTTGTCAGTTATGCTAAACCATTGAGACCCGTAACAAATGTCCAGATCATTTTTTTTACAGTGGTCTACACAAACAAACTCTTGAAAAGTTACGAAAGCTAAATTTAGCCCTCGAAAAAAATCATTCATCCATTTATATTTGAAAAATCTACAATATTTTCTGAATGGATGATAATACTTTATTCTTTTTAAAATAACATCCGAATGATTTTCAAAAAACTTTTGCTGATAATCCACAAACTCTTTACCTTTGTGCTGTTTAAAAAAGTCATGAATATATTCTTGACTTTTTATCGGATAGCATTGGCCACTCAGAAGGTGATAATACTCAAATTTATGTTTTTTTACTGCTTTTTCAAGCAAGAAAAGTTCACAATCCACTATGCTGTAATGGCTCCAATACACTGCAATCTCATTGTAGATTTCTATTCTTCCTTTAGTCACCCCGCCTATAAGTTTTTTTTTAACAGTTTCTGTAAAAACCTTCGTTTTCTTATCAATATGAACAAATATTTCATTTCGCTCATCATCCAAGGTTTTTATCAATTTCTCCAATTGTTTAAAATTGTCATATGCCATTACCAAGTATGCATGCTTTTGAAATTTATTTCCATTTCCCATTAAATTCACCTGCGATTTTTTAAGAATTTATTTTTTGTTTTAATAACCATTTTACATCCCATTCTATAATTAAGTAAAACAGATATCATAATTGAAACCACAAAAATGATAATATTTACTGATGATTTATTTACATAGAAGATGCATGTAAGGCATATAAAACATAAAATATATACGATATCTTTTATACTCAAAAAATGTGTATATTTTCGAACCTGTAATCCTCTGTAAAAATACAAAAAAACTGAAGCAATTAGCGTAGAAATTGCTGCAGCAAATATTCCAAAGTGTCTAACTAAACATAAATCTATAAGCAAATTGATAATTGCAGCAACGAATGATGTTGTTCCAAGAATTTTTGTATCTTTAAATGCAGTAAAAATTCCCCCAATGTAGCCAGCTAATGATGAATAGAATACACTTATCGATAATAGTGGCACGACCATTACACCATCCCAATAATTCTTATTAACAAATAGTGGATAAACAAATCTAATGCCTGTAATCATTAGAATTGTAACCGAGAACAACATCAGATTTACCGTCTCCGTGATTTTTTTCATCTCACTAAAGTCGTTATCTTTTGCCATCTTTGCTGATGTTTCTTTCCATGCAATCACAAAAAAACCATAAAACGTATTTATTAAATTGGGAAATTTGTAAGCAACAGAATATAAGCCGTTAATACTTGCACCAAGTATCCCCATTAATACCAGTCGATCCGAAACATTAATAATTCCCCAACTAATTGTATTAGGTACTAGGGGTATGGAATATTTCAGCATTTTTTTTACTAACCCCAAGTCAATATTACTAAATTTCAAATACCTTAAAATATCAGACCTAAAATACACAAATAAAGCAGCTAACGTATTTGCGATTACTCCCGAAAGAATCAATGCTCGAAATCCCCAGTGAAGGCCAAGAATAAAAACTAGATTTAAAACAATGGTCATTACACTTGCTATAAAATTTGATACTGAGTAAGTTAAAATCTCCCCCTTCCCCCTTGCAAGTGCATTACTAAGAGCAATAAATACTGATGCAATACAATACATCCAAATTGAAAAACCAAGACTATATTGGGAAATGCACATTATAATTCCAAATATTATTGAAATTAACATCGTATTTACTGCACATATAATAAAGGTATGAGAAATAATTTTCTCTTTATCCCCATCATCCCTTGCGTCTATCAGAAATCGGAACATAGACTCTTCTAATAAAAGTGTCAAAAAAGGAACAACAAAGGCAGCAATTGATATGATAAAATCAGCATTTCCATAATCTTCAGTGCTGATTTTAGCAGTATACAAAGGTAATAATAAAAAGCTAATGATCTGCGTGCTGATTTTGCCAATACTTATTATAAAAGTATTCTTAACCAATCCATTTGCCTTACTCATAATGTTATTTTCTTATACCCCACTTCACTAAAATTACTACTTTATGGCGTGTCCTATAAAATGCCATTTTAAATTTTTGCTTCAAATTTGATATGATCATTTTTTTGCTAGAATATTTCTCATTACTATCCCATAATTTCTGACTAAGAGCGGATTTTAAGGTATCATTAAACCACTGTGCATCACTTCTATCTCTTATTGATACATAAGTCCGTTTATCGTCATTATCTATTACCCCTAGCGACATGAAGTGAGAAGAATTCAGGCAGTATGCACAGCCGCAATTATGCCCCATCACATTCAATTTAATGGGTTTGCTTATATTTTCAAAAATATCGATTCCTTTAGGATCTGCATAGCACTTCGTTAGTATCCCAGTCCCAAGATTTAATGTACCTGACCGCTCTCCTGCATAGCAAAATTCTTTTCTTTTAACATTGAAATTCTCCATGGTGTATTTGAACAACTCAGAATCAAAAGAATTTCCGATTTTTCTATATTCATCCTCACTCAGTTCTGTATGAAGTTGAATCTTTCTAATCCCTGGGCCTTCTTTTCTAGTTGCTGCAATTTGTGGATATGCACCTACATTTTTTAAACATACCTGCTTTATCTCATCAAGAAATGGAATATATTCATCACACAAATTTAGCTGAACCATGTATGAACATCCATATTCATGTACAAGCTTAATATTTTCAAAAAATCTATCTAACAAGTGCAGACGCTGCAACTCCAAATAGTGTAATGAAAATGAAAAGTGTAGTCTTTTTCTATCACATTCGTCTATATTGACGATTTCATGGAATCTATTTGTAAGAGTTCCATTTGTAGTAATGTTTACAATATGCCCTTCCCGAAGCAATAATTTCGCTATTTGAAACGTTTCCGGTTGTGCTAGAGTTTCACCTGCGCCACATATAGAGAAGTAGCATACTCCACCAAGTCGCTCCTTGGTAAGCCCTTGTGCAATCTGTTCTGGTGAATACTTCATAGTTGCTAGTTTCATATTTCTATAATCACGTTGAATAACATAGCAATAACTACATTTTAGATTACACACCGTTACTGGTATTAAGCATTCAAAAAATCTTTTTATCTGCTCCATTTTATTCTCCCTTACAGGCTTCTATCAGTGGCAAATAGTTAAATTCTTGCATTTGAGCATCCGGCTTGATATTTTTCGCCAAACTTTCATATGCCGAAATAAATTCCTGGATAGAAGCGTTCGTATTAATAATCTTTATAAAGTTTTGCTTCCTTAGCCACGTTTCATATGTAGACAGGATTTTAGGATTCGTTGAATCAATTACAATACATGGCGTATGTGTAATAAAACAAAAAATCATACCATGTAATCTATCCGTTATGGCAATTTTCTTATGTGAAAGCTTCTCCAAATAATTCATAAGTGTTTTATCATCAAAAAGTTTTGTACTATCTCCCCATGTATCCATTTTTTCGATTTTTTCATCCTTTGTCAGAGTTAAATAATCTATAATCTGTTTTTGATGCTTCACGTCCACATTTTTTTCTATATCATTTCTCAGCATTAATGCTATCCCATCTCCGCTATGATCATTTAATCTCGGTGGGACAAGGGAAAAGACTATATCTGGAACAAGATCTACCTTTGCTTTTTCAAGTTTCAGTTCTCTGTACTTATTCAATGAATATCTTTCTCTTGCGAATACAGTTAAGTGACTACATTTATTTGCAGCCTTAATAAACGCATATTTATATGGAATATCTCTTTCACTCGTTCCATAAAAAACTGTCTGTGGAAACGACACTATCCTATATCCTTTTAGTTCATTCAAGATGAACCTTCTCGGTCTTTCTAAAAATTCATATAATGATCCATTATTACCGCCACCGATAATGGTCACAAGTACATTATTAGTTGAAAGCTTCTTTATACTTTTACAGTATCTAATTGTATCTGAAGGCTTGACACATACTATTTTATAAGTAGGAAAGATTTGCTGCAAAAAGCGAACCTGCGCAGTAGTTATAGCTATATCTCCAAGATTATTGTAATCTGCCGCAAAAAAGACAAACGCATACTTCTCACTCTTTGCAAACTTCACCACGTCTTTGCAAAAAAAGCTTTCAACTAAATCATGTATCCTGGTCTGTTTAATTTTAACTAATTGCTTGATATAATCCTTCATTGTGCTAAACTACTCCAAATAACCGCCTATAACAGTGTGGTATATATTTTAACATCAGAAATTTAATTCTTTGCAATTTTGATAACCCTTTTGTCATTTCAATTGGGACATCATTATCTATTAGTTTTTTGATTTTAAGCATGGTTTCTCTATTCTCACAAAGATACTTATAATCTATAAAAATAGTACGAAGAATAAAATTATAGTTTTCTATCATACTAGGATAAATCTTTTTAATAAAATAGAATCGCTCCATGCTAAGCTTTAGCTTATCAATATAAAACTGTATATCAGCACGGTGAATTATGCTGTTTTCCCTTTGGAAATAGTAGTACGCCTTAAATGGCCTATATGTAATTACATTACATTTATTAAACAACAGATAGGTTGTTCCCAAATCCTCCATTTTCATTCCTATTGGGTATTTAATCTTTTCAAATAGATCTTTCTTATATAGCTTATTCCATGCGTAATTACAATATTTGTCAGATAATAGCAAATAGCGAATTCCATCTTCTTTATTTAAAACTTCAACATTTGAAGCAATTCCTATATCATCCCCAAATGGCTCATCGGTAAATTCTTGAAAAGCACATGTGGAAATGTCTGCATTATACTTCTCAATATCCGCCTGCAAACATTGATACATATGTGTGTCAACATAATCGTCACTATCAACAAAAGCAAGATACTGTCCTGTTGCTTGAACTATTCCGTAATTTCTCGCATCAGACAAGCCACCATTTTCTTTGAAATAGTAGAATACATTTTCATATCTCAACGCATATTTTTGGCAGATTTCTCCGCTACCATCTGTAGAACCATCATCAACCAAAATAATTTCTATATTTCTATAAGTCTGTTTAATTAAGCTCTCTATGCATCTCTCTAAGAACGCTTCAACATTATATACAGGTACAATGACCGATATTTTCTCATTTGTTGTTTGCTCGTTTAAATTGTTTTCCATATCAATTTCCTACTAGATTCTTTGCATCATAATACTTTTTTGCTTGTGCTGCATTGACCAATGCTAGGCCCGCAAAATAATATCCTGAAAGATTGATCTCAACCATTGAGCATACAGCCATCGAATATAAAAATGTCAAAATTGGGAATACCATATCATTGACATTTCCTCTCACTCTCTGATAAATTGATCGCCAACAAACATTCAGAAAAGCTGCAGTGCCAATTAGGCCATAATCCAAAAGCATTTTTAATAATCCATTTTGCGCGTTTCCCCATGACAATGTGTCTGATACTATGGTATTATTTATTCCATAACCCCAAACAGGCTTTTGAACTATTGTGTAAAGCGCAATTTTGTACATATCCACTCTACCAGTTAGTATCTTATTAGTATGAGAATACTTTTGTAGCAACGTAGCTAAAAATCTATTATTCAAAATAACGTCCGTTCCTACTAATAAAAATGTCAAGCTAATAAAGATTACTAAGTAAATTATTGGACTATCAATTATCTTTATAAACCTATCTTTTTTCCCCGCAATAAAAGTCATTCCTCCTATTACAACACAGCCTATCACCCCAGTATTACAATCAGCAATCATACATATTGCAACGCTGAATGCCAAGTATATCCAAAATGCATTTTTCTTGATCAAAAAACCTCGTGTAGTAAAAATATGAAACAGAAAAAGTGATAACGTAAGCATATGCAAATATGAAACTCCAAATTTGTTTCCAAACAAATAATATGCCAAAGTTCCATCATTAACTATTCCATACCCCTTTGTAATTAGCACACACAAATCTTCTATTGTTGTTGCGACAAAAAGAATCTTGAAAACTGTATCTGCAACTTTCTGAGCTGAAGTTTCTATGCTTAGTTGACAATAAGCCATAAAAAGCATCACATATCTCAATCCTGTTACAATCGCATTAATGGTTCTGCTTGTCATTCCATGATTCAATACTGTACAAACAACAGTAATACAACAAAAAACAATAATTGGTATACACTCTTTTATAGTGGTCCGGTAAATTTGCTTTTGAATCATTGAAATGAGCAGCACTAAGCTAACCACCAAAAACACTACATTGTTAATTGTCTGACTTAAATATGGCGAAGATGCAAATAACAAACAACTTAAGAGTATGATTATTGTATTTATCTTGATCTTCATAAAACTACTCCTTCTATATTCCATAACGATTTTTAAAACTCATAGTGAGCCACAATAAAAATCGCCACTGTCTATTCATCATTATATTAACAATTCTCGATTTAATTGGGATATTTCCGTTGTCAATATCAGTTAAGGCTTTCTGTAAGAAAGCATCCTTTAAAATCTTTGTTGCGTTTGTCTTATATGTCTTATATGAGTTGTTAGAAAACTTCTGCTCCAACTTAATACAGTATCGAGAAATGCTGACAAATGTATTCAAAATCCTTTGCTCACACTTCTCATAGATTCCTATATACTTAGCTCTCTCAATGACCTCTCTCGTCATCTCCTTTTGCTTTTCAAATCTCTTTGGATTGTATTTAGTAGTCAAAGATCCTTCGTTATCATAGTAATAGTATCCTACATCGTCTATAACAACAGCCTTTTTTGATCTCGGATAATAATCAAAGTCAAAGATCAAATCTTCGCTGATGAAGTCTCTCTCTGAATGAAATCTAAGGCCAAACTCATCAATAATCTTCTTAGATAGAAGCACCATACAAACTGACATCTCAATATAGTCACTCCCGTCTGGATTACTTCCCACCATTCTGGTTAATATTTCATTTTTTACTTCTTCACCTTTGAATATTTTTCCTGCACAAACATTAATATGCTCAACCCTGCTATCTGCATAAATCTTGGTATGACCAGCGAGACATGTATCTGCATCATCCTTCTCCAATGCTTTTACCATCTTTTTAATATGGTCATTCGTAATGCTGTCATCACCGTCAATAAATGTGACAAAATCTCCTGTTGCCATCTCAAGCCCCGAATTACGAGCAATTCCAAGTCCTCCATTTTCTTTATGGACTACTTTGATCCTTTGATCTGATATCGCATACTCATCACAAATTTTCCCGGTCGAGTCCTTTGATCCATCATCCACAAGTATTACTTCAATATCAGAGTATGTTTGTTCTAAAATGCTATCAATGCAACGCTTTATATATTTTTCAACATTGTATACAGGAGCAATTATACTTACCTTTTTCATTCTTTTACAACCTTTCAGTTGGATTTTATATATGGGATAGAAGAATAAACAATACTATTTTCCGGTACATCTTTTGTCACCACGGTGCAAGCCCCAATCTTCACATTATACCAACATGTATGTTGCCAACTACCACAGCATTCGAGTATATCGTCACATTATCACCAATTATTAGTAAATCGTCCTCGCCTCTTCCATTTTTTTTAAATAGTCACACCTTGGTAAACTGACAAATTCCACCGGTTTTCAAGCAATTGATAATTAAGCCATAGCCATGATATATTGTAAAGCCTTCTCCAATCCCCCCCCATTTTTGACCAAATTTCAATATCATTGCGCCAGAGTTGGGAAATATATACGAAAAATGTAACCAAAGATCTTATTTGAATCAGTCAGACGATGCTCTAATATCGCTTGAAATATTCGATCTCTTGACAGACATGTAGCAAGCATTCCACTAAAGGAATCTACAGCCACATCATACCTATAATTTAACCTTTTCATATTCCCTTCAACGAGAGATGAAACACGTGCAAAGTTAACCAGCAAATATGCTATTATTATTCTTGGAAGGTTAAGTATCTTCAATGTTACTGTTAATACTCTCTTCATTTTATACCTCATACAATTCTTATACTTTATATACCTTTTCTAAGGTTTTCACCGTATCCGCCAACGAATATCCAGAAGCTTTTATTTCATCTGAATATTTTGTTCTGTCACTAACGTTCGCTGAAACTATAGCATCACTCCACACCTCTGGAGCATTATTCAGTCCTAACATCTTCGCTCTGTCAGTAATAAGAATTTGCTTATCAATCTGATCAGAGAATAGACATTCCAATCCTTCACACTGCGCTTCCACTCCAACAATTGGAAGGCCTTCATATAACGAGGGCATAAGAAAAACATCGAATGCACTGTAATAATCCTCAGTCCTCATCTGCTTTCCAGCAAATATAATTGACCTGTCAATCCCAAGAGATTTACTCAATTCTTTTATACTGTCCTGCAATTCTCCTACACCGACCAACAGCAGCTTAGCATCTGACTGTTTTTCGAGTACGGCTTTGAAAATTCCAAGGATCAATTTATGGTTTTTCTGTTCGGAGAATCTTCCAATATGTCCTACAACAAGTTCATCCGAAAAACCGTAATGTTTACGGATTTTCTGACGTGCAGACTCATTATATGTGAAACGATCTGTATCGACTCCATTGACAATAATTTGCGTACTATTCATATACTCGTCACCGAAGAACCATCTCGTTGCTTCTGCAGAACAGGATAGTCTTTTGGATGTTATCTTATTGACTATTCTGCGAAAAATATTGTTTATAACAGGCGAATATCCATTTCCGTTATGACTATGAGATATTACTTTAAAGTCGTATTTTTTGCAGAAGGGATAAACATAAAGAATTTCCGCTGTCGAACCCGATTGGAAATGGACGTAATCATATTTGTGACCATTTTCTACGTAAAATTTCTTCAAGTCTCTGATGCAGCCCAATGGATCTTCTTTATATTTCTTTACGAAGAAAATATGCTTCTCACCATCGTCATAATATTTGTTTATCTCATCTTCAAATACGCAGTGATCTGTACCATGAACGAGATAATCGTATTTATATTTGGCTTTATCAGAATGTGTTGTCGTATTATAAATAAATGTCTCTACGCCACCCATTCTCTCTGTCAATCCAATTATGAGTATGCGTTTTGGCTGCTTTTCCATAATTACTCGCTTTCAACTCTCTTCATTTTTTGATACATCTTTTGATATGGAAGATTGATCTTAAATAGCTTTTTCATAAATCCAATCTTCCACCTACAAGATAAAAAGTCACGTTTTAGTTGGCTCACATGACCAAGATAAAACATTAAACTCTTTGGCGCTGCGAGTTTTGCTGTAATACCTTCATCATAAAACTCAATTTCGCTAAACAACTCCAAATCATGCTTATCTGGATTTACTCCACTTTCATAAATTCCGTAAAATAAATCATCAACAGAGTAATCAAAACGCTCCAAATTCTTGTCTGCAGCCGCTGCCTTTACAAAATCCATTGCACCCTGTTGCAATGACTTGATCTTTAAGAAATCCTGTGTAGGTTTTCCTTCCCGATAGTATTCATATGGATAACGCTCAGCTTTAACGCCTCCGTCCACCTGAATATATCGCTTCACAGATCCGTCCTGTTCAAGGAACAAGGTTTCAAAAAGTCCAACATAAGAGCTTCTTGTATCTACAGCAGACGGATCATGTTTGAAATCGAACAGATATCCATTTAAATCAAGCGGATTATCTACCGAATCATTCTTTGTATAGTAATCAGCAACTGCTAAATAAAAGCCTGAGATCTCGTAGGCAATTCCCAGTTGATTCAAAGTCTGCTGCAGATAACGTTGCATACTACCAGCATATCCAATATCAATTATTCCAAATTTTCCGGATATCCCATTGGTTTTTAAGTATTCATTCAAGGCATCGTATTCTATCTTGGAGTTACTTACAATCTCTTTCTCTAATGATAGAATAAGGTATTTCAGTTTCTCATCATCTCGGATAGTGCTTCTGTCGTAGACAGTATCTTTAGAAATTCCCAAATCTGATAATTGCTCTTTATAGTTATCAATTTCCAATCCTAACCCATCAAATATAGATCTTATAGATATGAGCTTCGAATTAACAACCATGTCAAGCACTTTATCGTAGTGGAAGTCCATCCATAGGTTTGGTCCTCTTAGGCTACGACGTGACACCTCTAAATAATGAGTATGAATTGTCGGATCAGCAAAACAGATGTCATAGGCTTGCTTCATGATCCAACCATCTCTAGCAAAGAAGAATAATTCGCTTATTCCTTTTTCTAACGTTTTCTGATGAATCCACCTAGAATAACCCCAGAGCAGTTTTCCAAATTGTGCATACCCAAATTCGTAATAGGCATCCTGGTCACTCGTGTAGGTGTTTTTTATCAATGAATTAAGATAATTATTCTGTAACCCTTCCAACTTTTCCCTGAACTGTATTTCTTTTGTTCTTCTTGGAATCTGAATAGCAGCAATTCCGATATTCCTTGGAACTTTATAATCGCTTTGAGGATGATCACCAATATGAATGAGTTCTTCTGGACGAATATTCTGTTCTTTAAGAATCTCCTTAAATAGGGATCCTGTTTTCTTTGTTTTCTGTTCCTCACTTGAAAGGTAAAGCTTCTCGTATTTATCAACGCAAACCTGCTTTAAAAGATTTTTTATTGATGCTATTGGCCAATACATGTCTGTCGTGATGAAGATTTTCTTTCCATCAGCAACACATCTGCGATAAACTTCAAGCATTGGAATATTTGGTACTATTGTATCCAGTTCAATTTCCAACTCTTTTTTAGCATAACCGCTGTTTTTCTCAGGATAATGATCGTAAATTTCTTGTAGAGTTACTTCCTCATGAGCAGAATTTTCTCTCGCTTTACGCTCAGCCTCTATCCTCTTATATACAAAATTATCTCCAACAGACAATTCCATGATTTTGAAAATGTCCACTGGAGTATTTACTTTTCTCTTTATTAGCGTATCGAAAATATCAAAGGAAACATATTTATAGGGTACAAGCCTGTCATATATTTCATTTACATCTATTTTCCCCGGTGGATTCTTTAATTCCCTAAGTTTCTCCTTAATGGGTATCACAGCATTTCCTCTACAATCTTCTCAAGTTCCGCATTGAACTTGGCATTATTGCTTTCCTGCTTTCCCGGCATTGCTTTGAAGAGATCTTCATATCCCATGATAGCTTCGCCAAGTTTTAAAATGTTCTCTACCACGAAGATAGAACCGTACCGTTCTGCAACTGCATTGCAAAACTTCACTTGATGATCATTTACATGCTCATCAAACTTCGCTTGTCTTGGCACCACAATCGGAGTTTTTCCAACCTGAAGTGGCATGATAAAGCTGGATGGGCCACCGTGGGTGACGACGATTCTTGCTTTATTTACATTTTCAAGCATCTTCGGGTATGGAATCCACTGACTCCATTCACAATACTCTGGTTCATATGTAGAATAGCCGGTTTGAATCAGAACTTTTTCCTCAATTACACCGTCTCTTTTTAATTCATCTATCTTTTGCACCAAACGATTAAATTGCTGCTCGTGCGTCCCTACTGTAACGAATATCATCTACCTTATGCTCCTTAGAAAATGCTGCCCAAGTTAATCGCCTTGGGATATACACGACGCATCTCCTCCCATTCGACTATAAACTTATCGGTGATTGGGTATACCAACTTTCCAGTTACAGTAGAAGCATCAATGCGGTCAAAGACTTCTATATAAATTGTTTTTGCTCCGTAGAGTTTTCCTAAATAAAAGAATGGTACTGCTACTGCTGCACCTGACGAGATAATCAGATCCGGTCTTTCCTTTCTAAGAACTTTCCAAGCAACAATCGTATTTTTAATTAGATTTTTTATATTTCGATTGGTTGGGTAATGGCAAGAATACATCTTCTCATCTTCAAGAAGGGACTGCGCATCAGCTTTGTCAAAGGTTACCCAGAAACGTTCCTTATTCTGCCAAAACGGTTTTAACATATATAAATGTGTCAAGTGTCCTCCACTGGACCCTACTAAACAAACTTTCATCTTATTACTGCTCCTCTTTCACATCTGCCTACTCGGCTTTATATCTATCTTCACAAAGCAATTAAAATCCTGTTTTTTAACTTTTTCATTCTTGGCCACGACAAACAGCGGGTGGAAATATCCGTCCACTGCGGCATAACTCTTTCCTTCTTTGGCGGCCTGAAAGCCTGCGATTTTCCTTGTATTTACGCTATTTTCACAGACTTTTTGTTCACCTTTCCGGATAAGAATATATGAACTCATCACCTACCCATCTCCTGACTAGATGTTTGTGTTCCTATTATGCCACATACATATCGATATCTTCCTTTATCGCACCTTCCTGAAGCAATTTAGCAAAATCTCTGCTGATTTTTTTGTATCACCATCACCAAACTTTTCACGGATACTCTTGGTATGGCCCACAGGAATTGTGGACTTGATAACCATTATGGCATCTGGGTTATACTTCATAATCGATTTAATCACTGCCTCTACTACAGATGTATCAAAGTATTGATTTGTAGCATCGTAGTTTGTAGGAGCAGTGATTATTACAAAATCAACATTACTATAAAAGCCTCCCTTGCATCCAAAGTTGCTATCATATTCAGTTCTTTCTTATTTAAATATTTCTATATATTCGTCTTGAACTGGAGATATACGATTGTTTATCGTCGCCACTTTTTTCAGAATAATATCAACAGCGGTTACTTTATGGTGTTGGGAAAGTAATGTAGCAATCGATAATCCTACATATCCCATTCCGGCTACGGCCATTTTGTAATCTTTTATTATAATGTCTATTCCTCATCTCTTTAAAAAGTGCTATATAAAATCAATTTGAGAGGGCTTTGCGTTTGTTTTATGCCAGTTAAAAGTTTTACGACTATTAAACTGACTATGTCAAACAGGTTACCGGTTAAATCTTACTCATTGATGATTTCCTCAATCTTTTTATACATTAAAAAACTTATATAATTGCTGTTATTGTTTGTTAAACTTCTTGTATATTTACATTAATCCTTTTAATAATAATTAAGAACAAATTTTAACTACAACAAAACAGTACAACATCATAATACAAAAAAAACTATCCCCATATATTCGTTAATATAATAAAATGCTTTTCGATTTAATTTGTCCCCCATCTCCATACTTGTATTAAATAGTTTTAATATTCATGTATCCTACTAAGTAAAATTTGGCTAAGTACTTTTTCGTTTTAGCTGCTATTCTATATATAAATAAACATAGTTTAATTTAATATTACAAAAGAGAGTTTAAAACATATTCATGATAAACGTAAATTTCTCTCCTATACAAAATAATTGTTATTATTTCCAGTTCACACCCTAAAACCCATTACTTTTATCTATCTAACCCTTACATCGCCCCACTCTTCCCAAACACCACACCCACAGTCCTCATCACAATCTTCATATCCAACCCCAGGCTCCAGTTTGTGATATACTCCTTATCCAACCTCACAACCTCTTCAAAGTCCGTAATATCACTTCTCCCGCTCACCTGCCACATTCCGGTTATTCCGGGCTTTATGGCCAGCCTTACGCGGTGGTGCAGTTCATACTTGTCCCATTCGTCGATGGTCGGCGGCCTCGTACCTACCAGGCTCATATCGCCTTTCAGTACATTCCAGAACTGAGGGAACTCATCGATCGAATACTTTCTGATAAATCCTCCAATCCCTTTGTCACCACCAATAATTCTGGGATCGTGGTCCAGCTTGAACATCATTCCATCTTTCACACGATTCTGTGCCATCAATTCTTTCTTACGCTTCTCCGCGTCCATATACATGCTGCGGAATTTGTAAAGCTTAAATCTCTTACCGTTTTTACCTACCCTGACTTGTGAAAAAAAGATAGGTCCCGGTGATTTTATGTAAATGCATGGTGCCACAATCAAATACAAAATTCCAGTGATGATACATCCGATCAGGCCGCCGGCAATATCCATAGCCCGCTTGTAAAATGCCTGTTTCCATGAAGCCATATTAATACTGCTCGTTAAAACGGTGTAGCTTCCCAACCGCTCTACCCGCTGAACTTCGCCTTCCAGCTTCGCCATCTCGATCAGTTTCAAGTGAACCGTGATCCCCATCTCGATGAAATGATTAATCAGGTCTCTTGGCAATGGAATCTCTTTGGGCAGATTAAGAAATACCTCATCTACCCATTCTCTGCAGACATACTCTTCAACATTGTCTAGGGTTGCTACTACCGGCACATCATTGATCGTCTCACCAACCCTGTCTGCATCAAGAAGGCTGATTCCTATAATCTGGAAACCTTCATAATTATTATTACGAATATTATCAATCACTATATCCATCATTTCTTCTGATGTTATAATTAATAACGATCGATTTCCTTTTCCTACAACACCCTTGGTTTTTAAATATTTTTTCCAAAGAATCCTGGCTATGTAGCTGATGACCATATAAATAATGCCGGTCAGGACCAATGTAATTCTGGAATATCCTTCACCGGTTTGCGTTGCAAACAAATAAAATACCGCAATTAGAATTATTTGGCATACGTGCTTAAATGTAGTTGTAAACTCCTTATAATATCCCCTCTTCAAAACATTTTTAAAGCTCTCGCCAAAGAAAGTGACGCAGACTTGAATCAAGAAGAGTACAAAGGCCATATTTCGATACAACTTGTTCTCATATGCCAAATGAACCCCATGACGAATAAAATAAGCGCTTATAAATGCCACTTGCAGACAAATTAAATCCAGGATCATAAAATCCCAGTGTTTCAGCCAGCCAAGGTTAGCCTTTTTATACATTTTTCATCCTCACCCTTTTTAGTGCCGTATGATCATTTTTCGACAGTATGTCGATTTTTGGCACCTCATCATCTGTTCGCGTTAGAAACAGGTGCATAATATACGTTTAAAACTTACTATCATTATACCCTCAAAACAGGTGTTGTCAACCTTAATGAACCATATAATAATTTTATGTACGGTAATTTCTGGAAAGTGAGGCTTATGAATTGGCGGGATATAATCGAATTGCAGCAGGGGAACGGATCAGAAACAGACGGATGATTATGGGATTAACACAGGAAGAGCTTGCGGAAAAAATCGGTCGTGCTTATAAATACTGCCAGGATATTGAACGCGGAACCTGTGGTATGTCCATTGACACAATGCTTAGCATTGCATCCTGTCTCAATATTTCGCTGGATTACTTAATCTACGGAAATAATGAGGATACCAGCGAATTCACCGACCTGGATGTGGAACAGCAGGCAGTCATTGAAATTCTGGGAAATTGCAGCATCAAGAAAAAAAGATATGCATTGGATCTGTTAAAATTATTTATGAAGGCTTGTGATGAACGCTAATGGAACGAAATCTTTGTTCAATGCTATTCGCATTACGATTAATTAAAAATATGTATTGTTATTTTATAATAATATAGTTTCATACTCTTATTTAAAACTATCCGGTGTTTGCTGTATCATTTTTTTGACACTTTTCCAAATATTATTTAACTTTAAAAACTCAGTTCTTATAATACCAATTATATAGAAGAAACTAATTAAAAATACAGCCTACTGGATTCCCCCTTTACCTCTTATCTGTTTATCAGGCAAGGGTATTCCTCCAGTATGCTGTATTTCATAATTTAAGCTCTTAAATTCTATTTTCTAACTTGCTTTTCTCCTATATTCTCTGAAAATTCTACAATGTTTTTCTTTCTAAGTTCGATCTTTTAGGCCTGTTTCAGAATTCATTACGCAAGATTTTTCTTGCCAAACATAATCTGTCTGTATTTATAAAGAACTCCCATTAAAAGATTTCCCAGAACACCGATCGCCAGAATCTCACCAATACCTACAGTTACCATTGCATACAAAATCATATCCTCCGAGCCATACGCAAAACGTAACACCCATGGAATAACAATTGTGTTTGCCAGGATCGGTGGAAGGCAGACCGCCCACTTGTTTTTGCGGAGCATCCAGGAACCCAAGGCCCCAATGAGCGTAGCCAGACTCCCAAAAATGATATCCAATGCTGCGGCGCCACACAATAAATTGGACAGCAGGCATCCGATAAACAGCCCCGGGACTGCGGCCGGTGTAAAAAATGGCAGGATACAGAGCGCTTCCGAAATTCGGAATTGGATAGGACCGAAACTGATCGGTGCAAATACCATCGTAAGTACGGTGTAGATGGCAGCAATCGCCGCCGCATAAACCATAAAATAGGTTCTGCTTGAAGATTTTTGTAACATATTCATTTCTCCTTTAGTTTTGTTTTAGGTGTGGAAGGTCTCGAACACACCATATATTTGCCGTTTTTGCCTGTTTTCAGGGGAAAATCAGCTTTCCTACTATAGCACAAAAACAGGGTAAAAGCAAGCCGTTCCAAATGAGGTTGCTGTTTCTTTATACATTAATACTATACTACATATTTTGCTTCCATTGTAAAGGCCATCTTATCACTCAATAGCTACTGCATTAAAAATTCAGTCTTTAATAAGTCTGTTTTGTCAACTAATCGTTTACTTTATACAAATTGTTTACTTTACGTGAATTGTTTACTTTACACAAATAGTTTACTTTACACAAATGGTTTACGTTCCCCCTATCCCTAAACAATTGCTCTCTCGTTCACCACCGCGTTTTCAGTCGCTCTAGTCGTCCAGCATCCCCCAACAAATTAATCAGGTGATTCCGCTCAACGACTCAACAAACGGGCTGGCTTCCCCCCAACCCGCATCACCAGATCTTCACCCTCTTTTCCGGCGTCACATACATGCCGTCGCCCTCTTTTAAATCCGGGTAGACCTTATAGAAAGCCTCTGTGGAACTTAAGACCGCATTTACTCTCACTTTTGCCGGAGAATGAACGTCCGTATTAAGCCTGTGGATCATGCTTTCCTCTGTATATTTTGACGCCCAGATGCGGGCATACTGCGTGAAAAGAGAATTCAGGGCTTCCGTATCATCTCCGGCAATCGAGGTGACACAGGCAAGGGCGCCTAAATCGGCAATATTCTCGTTTAACGTCTGGCGGCCATTTACATAACGCCCTTTCACAGCCTCCTGGCCGTCATAGTACGCCGCTACCTTAAGAGTCAGATCCTGGAATTTCTTTAAATCGTCCTCTGTCCACCACATATTATAATTTCCATTTTCATCATAGCGGGCGCCGGAGGAATCAAACGCATGGCTGATTTCATGGGCAATCACCATCCCAATCCCGCCTAAATTTGAAGCATCGTCTGCATTTGGATCATAGAAGGGAGGCTGCAGGATCGCGGCCGGAAAGACAATTTCGTTATTCAGAGGATTGTAATATGCGTTGACAGTCTGAGGCGTCATTCCCCATTGGGTCCGGTCAACCGGTTTCTTTATTTCTTCTTTTTCGTAGGATCTGAGCGATCGGTATACATTTACCATATTGTCAACCAGACTGCCCTGCCCTTCCGGAAGAATGACTGCGTTTTTATAGTAGTCCGGCCAGTGATCCGGATAACCAATTTTGAGGGTCATATGCTCCAGTTTTCGAATTGCCTTTTCTTTTGTCGCTTCTCCCATCCAATCCAATCCGTTTATACGATCTTCGTAGGCGGCCAGAATCTGATGGACCAGCGTTTCGACATTCTTCTTATCTTCTTCCGAAAAATGCTTTTCTACATAAAGCCTGCCGAACTCAAATCCAAATGTATTCTGAACAAGCTCTCCTGCCAGCTTTTTATCCGTTTTCTTTCCCTGAATTCCCTTTTGAGCATTACTCCATGCTATGGTGCTGTCCCGTATTTCCGGTGTCAGGCAAGGGCTGAAGTCTTTAATCAGACAGAAAATGGAGTAATTCTTTAACAGCGGCAGATGACCTTCTGTCAGATAGCTGTTCACCTTTTTTGCCTGTCCCGGATCATTTACCACCCAGGAATTAAAACCGGCCGCCCCGGCCGCTTTTAAATATGCTTTTATATCAATATTGGAGTATAGGGCGCTGAGTTCCTTCAGCGATTGGGGATTATACGTTTTTTCAGGGTTATTCTGGTCAGACAGCGGAAGCGTTGCAGACGCTAAATCAGTCTGAAACTTATAAATGGATGAAGCAGCTCTTTCCGCCTCTTTTTCGCTGATTCCTGTGGATTCCATTATATTTTTTATATATTTCCTGTATGCTTCCAATATAACCGACTGTGTACCATCTTCCAGCGTCTCTTTTCCCGGCCCTAAGTCGGCGCTCCCCAGATAACAGCCATAATTCTGGGAATCTTTCATATCCTCATAATAAGTCGGAGCAATGAGACTGGAGAATCCCAGTTCATTGTTTATAGTCCCGATCGCTTCTATATATTCCTGAATATCAGCCGCATTGCGGATGCTGTCAAGATAAGGCTGCAGCGCACCAAATCCTGCTTTTCTTCTCCCCTCCATATCAATTGCAGTCAGATATAGACTGGCTATTTTTTGTTCCGGTGACCCTTCGGCAAACTGCTCTCTCTGATTGATAATTTCATTAAGCAGATCACTTAAATTATCATAAGACTTCTGTCCCAATTCGTAAAAATAACTCCAGTTTCCAGAATCCGCAGGGATCTGCATTTCTGCAAGGATTTTTTGGTTTACATAATTGTAATAATCGTCTTCCGCCCTTACATTGCCCGCTTCCGCCTTTCCAGCGGTTCTGACCGCGTCTTCTGAATCCTGCGAACCTCCTGTCCCCTGTGGGTCTCCTGAATCCTGCGCCCCCACTTCCCGGTTCATGGCATTTTCCTCCGCCATAGCCAGGGAGGAGGATTCCCGGTTCTGTAGATCCTCGGCTCCTTGTCTTTGATTTCTGCAGCCGGTTAGTATCACCGAGATTACACATAACATTGTAAGACAACCAAGTATTCTTTTCTTCATTTTCGTTCCTCTTTTTCTGTTTCGCTTTTACTTTTCTTACGCGCCTGCTATTACTATGGCTTTTTTTCATCTTTTTCATGCCATATTTCACCAAACTTACGCCGATTCCCCGTTGAATGCCTCTTCCGTATAAGCTATAATAAAACCATCATGATTTTCCTGGCCCAGCCAGCAGGGGAATCTATATCGAAAGAGAGGGAAAGCAATTGAACGAAAACAGCGCTTATGTTCTTCCCAAAGATAAAAGAGTCAAAGAAATCTCAGAAAAACCCATTGAAAATGTATCCGATTATATTTCCAAGATAAAAGAATACATGGAATCCCGTAAAGGTGAAAATTACAGTTACGTTTACCGGGGCGAGCCCCAGATTTATACCACCTCCTGCCGCGCCAACATTTTCCGTAGGGGCGTCATGGATGGCAATCCTTTCTTTGAGAAGAGTCTCTTTGACGCCATGAGACAGAACAGGCTGACGGGCGAGAAGCGGTATCTGGACAACGCCATCGACGCCCAGCACGGAGAATTTCCCAGCCGCCTTCTGGATGTGTCCTATAACTGCCTGACGGCCCTGTATTTTGCAGTCACGCCGTACTACCGCAAGGATGTTGATTCGCTGGATCACGAGGATGGGATGGTGTTCGTATTTTTCATCGATGAGATCTTCAGTCCCAGCGCGGAGAATACCAATGCCAATTACGACGCCATCATTAACCGGGACAGGCAGTGGCACCGGGATAAGATTATCTTTGAGAAAAACCATAAATTTATTGACCACACAAAGCTGAATAACCGGATCGTGGCACAGCAGGGCGCCTTCATTCTGTTCCAGGGCAATGATGCTGCGGACTTACCCGCGTGGATGACGTATGGCATCCGGATTCCGAAGGAGGCCAAACCGCTGATCCGAAAAGAATTAAAGGAATTTTTCGGCATTCATACCGGGAGTATCTATCCGGAGATTGTGAATCTGGTAGATGAGATCAGCAATAAGAGCCGGAAACTGAACACGGAGAAGTTCTGCTGCGGCAACGAGCTTAAGTATGCCGTCAGAATGCTGGAGAAGGAGCTGGATTACTATTTTGACTACATCCTGGATAACCGGAAGGATTTGGATACAGACGGGATTCTGGTCTACGTGGAAAATATGATTAACAGCTACCGGATCGGCCTGCTGGACTTTACCCAGAACCTGGAAGAGGCCATACAGAAGAACTACCTGACAGAAGAAGAACTGAATACTATCGTAAACCGTTACAACCAGTTAATTCTGGAATTTTCCAAAGAGCTAAATCAGCATGGCGTTCATAAATTCTCAGGGAGCCAGCTGCTAATCAGTATGGAAAGGACAAAAGACAATGAGCGAAAATCGGATGAGAGCCAGGAGAATCGAAAACTATAAAGAGTATATCAGAAATATTTTGAGCAACCGTGATATCGACTGCGACGAGACCTGGTGGGACAGCGAAGAGGCTCAAAAGGCGCTGAATCTCCTGGTCCGGGCGGAAAAATGGGAAATCTGCAGTTCTGTACAGATGGGCATTGACAGCAGTGAGAATTTTCTGTTTCTGAAATTTACAGAGGACAGCGGCAGCCTGTTGGCGGCTCTGGAGGAGGAAGCCTGCCGCCTGGCAAATATGCCGGAATCGGCGGAAAAGAATATCTATGTCATCTGCATCGTAGACAACATGAAAAGCCGGGTTTTCCTCGAAAGACTTTTTCTTTCGGCGGAAGGTAAGACCATGAAGAAAAATATCCGGAAAGAGATGAAGGCCTGGAAAGGTACTGTAAATTTTCTCTATATTCTCGACAACAGCTACAATGAGCAGGACATCAAGCTGACCAATGTAAACCGGTTTGAGTTTATCCAGATGCCCCCTATGAAATGCCATATCAACTGGGAAAATAAGGACGAGGCGGAAGGTTCTAACCGGGGATATGTGACTTCTGTCCACCTGTACCAGCTGATTGATATCTATAACAGAATCGGCGACAAGCTGTTTAAGCGCAATGTCCGGTACGGTTTAAACGAACAGCTGGGCGTTGACCGCGCGATCAAAGATACGTTAAGAAACAGTCCCGGCGAGTTCTGGTTTAAGAATAACGGTATTACCATTCTGGTAGAACGGCCCGATTTTAGACTGGACCGTGTGGAGGAGGTCCTTCTGGAACACATATCCGAATATGGTGACCTTCATTTCTCCGTCATCAACGGAGCCCAGACCATCACCGCATCCGCCCAGTGCCTTTATGAGATGGAATATGATTTAAAGGAATGCAAAAATAAAGGGGAAACAGAGGAAGCGGCAAAGCTGGAGGAAAAGATCAGGCAGTCGAAGAACGCCAAGGTACTGCTGCGCATCATACATATTCCACACTCTGCGCAGGCCGCCGAGTCGGAATCGGATTCGACCCGGGAGGTGAATGAGATCAGCGTGGCCCTAAACCGGCAGAAGCCCATTAAGGCGGAGGATATCGCCTTCGCATCGCCATTTGTGGTGAAGCTGGCCGCATTTCTGGAGCGGGAGCAGATGAACGGCAAAAGGTATTTCAGGCTGGTGAAGCGCGGGGAAGGAAATATCGCCAGGCGCACCGTCGACCTCGTCGATTTTGCGAGAGCCCGGAAGGCCTGCGCAGGGTACCCGGGGGACGCCCGCAGCAAGGGCACCAATGTCCTGTTGAGTTCCCGAAATGACACCGGCGGAGAATACAGTTTTCAGGATAAAACGATATTCGTACCCGAATGGCTGGAGGCAGAGGATGAACAGGAAGCGGAGATTTTTGAGAAGTACTACGGCGCCGTGTATTTTGCAGTCAGAGTGGCCGATTTTTATGGAAAAAATGTAAAGAAAATCATTACGGACAATCCGGCAGCGGCAGCTGTACTGCAAAACGGGAAATGGTATTTCACCACATATATGGTCCAGCTCTTTAATGGATACCGCAGCGATTACTCCCAGTTCACAGACTGTTTTGAACTGATTCGGGACAAATTAAAAGACATGATGGAACTCTTCGCCGAACTGTGCGGCGCTGCGGCACAGCTGTCAGGTAACTATCCGGTTCTGGATTCCAATACGTTTAAAAAGGATGAGCTCTACTTACTGACCAGGAACGTGGCAGACGTTAGCAGATTTGCACAGATCGTAAACAACAGCCTGGAGGATGACGAGAAGATCGACCTCGTAAGCTACCGTGAGGCTGCTGCCGGAGACCGGCGGCCATCCGCGGAGCCAGACACACAGGCGCAGAAAGCGCCGGGCGGCGGCAAGGCCAAATTTATCAAATTAAACAACGGGCCGGCCGAACGGGTCAACAGCACCGCCCATGCCATGGTGAAGACGGTTCAGTACGTCCTCGACAACTATCCCGGCCATGAGGAGGAGATCCTGACGAACGGCACAGACTGGTTCACGGATGACCGCGCCAGAGCGGAAGAGGGCTACGGTTATCTGAGAAGGTCAGTTGAAGTGACGGGAAGCGACGGAAAAACCTACTGGGTGGGGACTCACTCGAACAGTGTCGTAAAGTATAATCAGATCGACCTGATTTGCAGCCTTCTTCACGTGAAAAAACACAGTATCAGCTGGATCGCCATTGACGGGAAGACGCCGTTGTTTTCATGGTAATGTACATAGGTTAAGGCCACTTAAAAGGATGCCCTGGAAGTCAAATTCATTCCTTCCGGGCATCCTCTTTGTTTTACTTATTCATTGTTTTACTTATTCTTTGTTTTACCTATTCCTGCTGCTCCCCCATCATTCCTGCCGAAACTCCACCGGCACCTGATCCATGGTCTTCCAGGTAGCAAGCGCCTCTTCCGTACTCATTCCTTTGGCAATCGCATCCTTGCGGACCGCGTTGACCGCCTGGATTTCCTTCATGCGCTCTCCGGTCAGTGTGTAGCCCTTCATGGCCCACAGGGTCAGCGCCCAGGCAATCATCGGAATCACGCAGAACAGCACGAGGACGATCCCCTTCATGCCTTCCATGTAAGGCGTATCACCGCCGGGCAGCGTAGACAGTCCAATGGCTGCGATAGCAATTCCCACCACCGTAGAGCTTAAAGAGGACACCAGCTTATCCACCAGGGAGAACAACGTTCCCATTACGCCGGGGATATAGTTGCCTGAGCGGTAGGTCTCATAGTCCGAACAGTCTGCAACCATGGGGATCGGCATATCCGCCGTCGCATAGTAGGCTCCATATCCGATTCCAAACAGCAGAACAAACAGGACCGTATAAATATTTAAGCTGCTGAGAGACAGATTCACTCCCGCCACGCCCGGTTTCCAGAACAGGAGCAGTGCAAAGACTCCCACATACATCACCAGCGCAAGCCCCACGTAACGCGTGAGGGACGCCTTCTGCCCGTGCTTCTGAGAGGTGCGCACCGTCAGCACAAAGAACGGCGCGGAGAACACGTAGCCGGCAATCATCATCGGCAGATACAGCCCGTTATAATTGCCCATCATGGAACCATAGAGCATACAGAGCACTGTACCATTGGTGGCAATGGCCAGCGCCAGCTTGCAGCCGGCCCCTGCAACCATCAGCCTCCGGAGCGGTTTGTTCTCTTTCATGATAGCCACATACTCAGAGATCCTGATCTTCTGCTTCTCCTCACTTCCCAGTCCAAAATACTTGGGCTGGTCTTTCTCCCAGATGCCGATTACTGCAAGCACCGTCAATAAGGCAGAGATAATAACCGAGATCGGAATCATCATGTCGAAAAATGCGGCCGTGGTATAGTCTCCGAACTTCGCCCGGAAAATGGGTGCCAGAAACTGGATCGCTCCCATCCCCAGCATGCTGGCCACCATGTTGAAAATCGTAAACATGGGCCGCTGCTTCGGGTCATTGGTCAGTACCGTCTGTCCAGAACGGGTACAGGAGGTCTGAAACGTATATCCGATTACATAGAGCGCATAGATCACCACATAGGACGTATAGCGCAGCCACATCATCGTATCGGGGATGAGCCTGGTGCCAAAATACAGCAGAAACGCACTCACCGCCATAATTACATTTCCCAGCACCATATAAGGCCTGAATTTGCCGAAGCGTCCGTTGGTCTTATCGATCAGAGCGCCGATGATCGGGTCCGTCACCGCGTCAAACAGACGCATAACCGTTACCATGGTCGTGGCGAACATCAGCGCCAGTCCCAGCACCCCATTGCCGTAATAGGCAATGTAGGTGATGGTCAGAATATAGTAAACATTGGTTGCACCGTTATTAAACGGAAACAGGACGAGCTGGTAAGGCTTTGCCCGGTTCATGCCGGCCGCCGTTGTTGATTCGTTGCTCATAAATGGTACCTCCTGCTTTCTTATTTAACACTCTTTAAGAATGAACCGATAATCAGCAGCACGATGGAGATCACAAAGCAGGCAATGGAAACCACGCTGGCATAGAATACGTTCCAGCCAGGCGTATTGCCGGAGTTCCAGGAAAATAATCCGGATATCAGCAGGACACGGTTCATGATGATCCCGCCGATGACGGCTGAAAAAAGAGCAACGGCAGCCACACCGGACAGTGTCCCCACATAATCGTAATTTCCCCACCGGTTAGCGGCGTAAACAGCAATCACGATCAGAAGTATCCCGGCAATTGCCCCCAGCACAAACAGCGGGAAGGAATTAAGCGCATAAGCTTCGTTCATGGTACTGCTGACCACCATGGCGATGAACGCCACGATACCTGCTGCTGCGGACAGGATATTGAAATAGAAAGCCGGACCCTGTTTTTTAATAAAAGCTGTCATTTTATGATACCTCTCTTTCTTTGCGTTTGGAGGACACGACATACAGAGCTCCACTGGCCAGCAGCAGAATGCCGAATGCTGCGATAGCCGCCATATAGGCCATACGCCACCATGTCATGGTCTGCTCGATATGTGTCGTGCTGTTATAACGGTTCATCAGACTGCTCTGGCTGAACGCATATAAGATATTGTGGCAGGAATCTTTCACGGCATTCTGCAGCTTCGCATCGCCGGAAAGCAGCTGGGCACTGAGCTTGCTGCCGTCAACCTGAGTAGCAAAGGTAGAACAGTTCTCCAGCGTCGTAGCTCCATAGAAGCCTGAGATACCACGGGTATCAAAGCAGGTCGTTCCGGAAGCCAGTACCGCTCCGTAAATATCGGTGTCGTCATAAATATCGGTGACGGCATATCCCTTAAAGCCCCATTCCTCTTTCAGAATTTCTGTCATCAGTTCGTAGCTGGCAGTGCATTCCACTGGTCCAATCTTGCTGAAGGAAATCATCAGGCCGCGCATACCGGCGTCCTCTTCCTCCGTGTCGTACTTGGTCGCCTCGAAAGCGATCTGATAAGCACGCAGCTCGACCTCACGGGCCCTCTGCTCCAGCATGTAAGGCGCCACGCCGCTTCGGTTTGTTTCCTGATCGTTAAATGCGAAATGCTTGGGTGCTGCAATCAGGCCGTAATCCAGTGCGCCGATGGCAAATTCCATAGCCGCGGAACCGGACAGAACCGGATCTTCCGAATAGTATTCGCCGTTACGGCCGTTATAAGCATGGCGGTGAGTATTTAAACCAGGTCCCCACAAAATCGGTATTCCTGTGAACAGTGCTTCCTCACCGATAAAGGAGCCAACTTCTTTATATAAATCCTGGTTAAAGGAAGCCGCTACAAGCGGTGCATTGGCAAATACCTCCGGATGCCAGTTTCCGTTGGGATCGCTGGCGGAGATGCTCCAGGGAGCCCCCGTGTCCTTTGACGCGTTTAAGTTTACAGCCACACCATTTCCTGCGTTCTCGGTCATATATGTTTCCACTGTACCGATGGAGCTGACTCCAGGGATACTTGGACCGCCGAACGTGGCGAGATACTGTGCTTCCTCGAGCGTCATCTTATCAAGCAGGTCCTGCCATTTCGCATCGTCAAAATCAGTGCCGTACATCTCATAGAACATCAGATCGCTGTCCTTCCCCCAGGTGATTCCGGAGGTGTCGTCGTCCGTCTGAATGGTATAATAATTGCCGTTAAGCAGGTTAATCAGTTCTTCATTGACCAGTGTCATACCGGTGTAGCTCTTCGGATATGTGCCGGCCCAGTCAGTACGGCTTAAATAAGTAACCTCTCCCGGCTGGAAATAGTTCCAGTCAGCGTAATCCAGCTGGTTTGAAATCTTCTCTCCGGTTTTCGAAACAGAGAAAGCGGTGCTGGAAATAAAATCTTCTGTAATCTTATGTTCGTAAGCCATAGCGCTGTTGCTCTCGCCTGACAGACTTTCCGGATCCGCTCCCTGGCGGGCCATCATGTGATTCAGAGCGTCATGTGCGCCGTTACCCATGGCAAAGTAATACGTTCCCGGATCCAGGATATAAGTACCAACGGTGCCGTCACCGTTATCATACGTGTTGTCATAGCTGGCAATATACTGTAAATCAACCTCTACGGAGACCACCTGTGATTCGCCTGGCTTCAGGGTATCGGTCTTGCCGAAATTAAGCAGCTGAACCGCTGACTTCTCAACGCCCCCCTCCGTATAAGGAGCCTGTCCGTAAATCTGGACGATGGATTTTCCGGCCATGTCACCGGTATTTGTTACCTTTACATGAAATACGGCGGTTGCATCGCAGACGCCGGTTTCCGGATCTGTGGAGACGTTAAACTCCGGTTCTCCCTCGAATTCCTGGGTAAAATCGGTATAAGAAAGACCATATCCGAAGCCATAGGCTACCTCTTTGTCATAGTCCCACTCCGTAGAAGACGCATAAGCGCCGACCGGAGAACCGGCGTTGCCGTTTCCAAATACCGAATCGTAATATCTGGTCTCATAGTAGCGGTAGCCAACATAGATGCCTTCGGCCTCGATCAGGTAGTTGCCTGTAGTGCCGCCGGTCTGTCCAGCGCCGCGGGTGAGCATATCCGCCCCGTTTTCATACTGGAAATTACCCATGTTCTGCATGGCGGGAGCCGACATATTATAGGTTGCGTAGATATCTGGAAGTGCTCCGGAAGGGCTGGTGCGTCCGCAGAGGATATCTGACACACCCAGCATACCGTAGCAGCCTGGGAATCCAATCCAGAGAATTGAATCTATTTCAGGGTCATTCTTTAAGTCACCGATTTCAACGGCATTGGCGGAGTTGAGCAGCACGATTACATTGTCGCTGCATTTCTTCGCCATCTCGATGGTATCGCGTTCATTGGCTGTCAGCTGCAGCGGTTCCTCTGCTCCCAGACCGTCAACCACTCCGCCCGGCAGATAGTCCTTGGACTCCGCGCTTGGACGGCTGATGACTACAATTGCCGCGTCGCCGTATTCGGCAAAGCTGGCCGCATAATCGGAATTGACTGCCTTGATCTCCGCTGCGGACGGCTCGCCCGGGTCGTACTCCGCGGAAGGAGTCTCATTTTCAGAGTGAAGATACGTTTCATTCAGTTTATCATATACCGCTGTCATTACCGGATTAACGGTAAAGCCTGCGCCCTCGAACTCAAATTCGTCTCCGCTCCAGGAGTCTAACGTCGCGCCTCTCGTAACCTCGCCGGTGGCAAAGTTATTGTTCAGCGTGTAGGCTATGGTATTCTTAAAATCAGTTTTATTCTGAGTAAGCGCCTGCTCCAGACTGATATAAGGACCCTGTGCCTTGACGCCGAAGCTGGAACCCAGCAGGGATACGTGAGAACGGATTCCGAATAACGTCACCTGGGAATTGCCGGCCAGTGGAAGTCCTTGTCCATCTGCGTTGTTGTTCTTAAGCAGTACCGCGCCTTCCGCAGCCTGCTGGCGGTTTAAATCAATGGCTTTCTGAATCAACGCGTGGGAATTGCCGGTTCCGTCTTCATTGAGAACCTCCGCCGACGGCTGAAACTTATCATATAAAGGGTCATCTTCTGTATTTTCGGAGACGAATTTCTCACTCAAAGTACCGAGAGCGGTATCGATCGTCGCCTTGTAGCTTTCAGCCACAACCCCAATAATAATTGTCAGTGAAAAAATAAATGTAAACAGAGTTGTCAAGCCGCGCCAAAGCGCTCTTTTTTTCATAAACATAACTTTTCCTTCCTTTCAACTGCATATTTTCTTACACCCAATTGGCGCTGGAGGACTTTTTCCTGACCAGCTTATATGCCGGGTTTGGAACCGCGACTTTATGAAAGACAGCGGTATCCCTGCATTCACCGGCTCTCACCTCCAGCGTTACCGTGCCGTTTAAGGGCACACGGAAGTTGAAAACACGGTCTCCTGTCTGTTCCTCCATCAGCTTTCCATCCGCGTACAGCGCGGCCTTCGGCTGATTGGTGTAAACCTTCACAGTAGTGACAGATTCCTCCCGGTCCGCCCTGCGGCGTCCCGCAATGTGCACAAACGGCTCATCACTCCAGTATGCCTTATAGAGATAGAAGCTGTCCTTTTTGATTTTCCGGTCAAATGTAACCAGCCCCTTGTGGTTCATACCGGCCTCTCCTCCCTGATCTCTGGCATCCGCCGCGAAATCAAACATGTTCCACACATGAGTCGCCCACAGATAGGGGTTGCGTTCAAAGCATTTTAACATGTACTCGTGGTAAATGGTCTGATACTCCTCCGAGTGATCCCCTCTGCGCGGCTTTCCGGAATGCAGGTTCGGCATAGCCTCACATCCGTATTCCGAATACCCCAGACAGCGCTTCGGATACCGGAAATGGAAAAACCGCATCCACCAATCATTCAGGAACAGCCCCGGGACGTACCATCCCAGATACAGATTCCACGATACCAGGTCGGTGATATGCGCAGACCGGTTAAACGGTCCGCACATGGCGTAGCAGGCCAGCGTTGTCAGCCTGGTCGGGTCCATCTCATGACAGAGCTCGTTGAGCTCCCGGTGATGATCCAGCATATCCTTCTTATTCTTTGTGGAGATGGTAATCTCGTTGGAGACTCCCCAGCAGACGATACAGGGATGGTTGTAATTCTGGATAATCAATTCCTTCATCTGGCTTATGGTGTTCGCTCTTCCATTGGCCATATGTTCGGAAATATAAGGGATTTCCGCCCAGACCACCAGGCCGGACTCGTCGCACAGATCGTAGAAATACTGATCGTGCTGATAATGGGCGAGGCGGACCGTATTGGCCCCAATCTCACGGATGAGCTCCATGTCCTTTTGATGGTGCTCCTTCGTGATGGCATTGCCCAGTCCCTTCCAGTCCTGATGGCGGGATACGCCGCGCAGGGGATAGCCGCGGCCATTTAAGAAAAATCCTTTTTCCGGGTCTACATGGAAGGTGCGGACGCCAAACCGGCAGCGGATCTCATCCACGGTTTTCCCGTGGTACTCCAGGCGCGCGACCGCCGTATAGAGATACGGGTCCTTTAAGCCATCCCATAAGTGCACGGAAGGGATGACCAGCGTGCAGTCCGCTCCGGTTCCGGAGGCGGCTGCCGCGCCGTCTGAATCCAGAAGAACGATGCGGATCTCACAATCATCGTCCGGCAGCGCTGCATCAGGCTTATTTCCCCCTGCATCCATCTCGGTAAAGGTCTGGACTCTGACATATCCGTCCAGTTCTTTCACCTGCGGCGTAATGCGGATTCCGTCCCCGCCGCGGTCAGCCAGAGCAAAATGTCTCCGGTTCACCACCACCAGATTCACGTCACGGTATATTCCCCCGTAGAATGTGAAATCCGCTTTCTGCGGGTACACACGGTCGTTGACGCCATTGTCCGCTTCCACAGCCAGCCGGTTTGTCTCCCGCAGCAGATCTGTCACATCCACACGGAATGTGGAATAGCCGCCGTCATGGGTGCACACCAGGGTATCATTGAAATATACCCTCGCACTGGCGTTCACTCCCCGGAATTCCAGATAGACCCGTTCTTCACCTTTCTGAAACTCCGGCATGTCCAGTTCCCGTTCATACCTGCATGAACCGCGCCAGTAATTATTACCGCCATCCTGCCCATCCACGCTGTTCCAGGTATGCGGCAGATTCACTGACACGGTCCTTCCATCCGGACCGGTAAACTGCCACCTGTCATTCAAATTCTTTGTTTTTCTCATGCCATTTCTCTTTTCTTTGTGCTAATCCTCCATACTATAACAAGTTTTTTTTCGGAGTGTAAGCATTTTTGTATAAGTGGTCGATTTTAGAACCCAAGTGGTTTTCAGAAATAAAGAGTCCAGCTCGCCGGACTCTCGCGCCGGAGCGCGGTCGCTTCAGCGGCCATATTTCCTTAGCGCGAAGTGCGCATCCCCCGGAGGGTTTTTGTTTCATAGGACGAACTTTCCTGTGAAACAAAAAAATCAGGACTGAGAGGAGATATACTACCTCCTCTCAGTCCTGTCCGCGGCTTTTTTGCCTGCAATCGGAATCAATATCTTCAGCGAAAAGATATTTTCCTCCGTGTCAATTTTCATGAAACCATTATATTTTTCTACCGTATAGCGGATACTCTTCAAGCCGAATCCGTGATACCCGTTCCGGGCCTTTGTGCTGACAGGCAGATCGCCGTCAAACTCCAGCCGCCTGCCGATCGGATTCATGATATTAATGATCAAAAACTGTTTGCGGACGTACACCAGCACGTCTATCATCCGCATCTCCTGATTCTCCAGCTGCTTTACGCTCTCAATCGCATTGTCAATGGCATTGCCAAACACGGTGTATAGATCCACCGGGTCAAAGATATCCATCTGGCGGCCATCCGCAATGCAGTTGATCTTGATGCTACTGGCCGTGCAGAACAGGCTCTTCTCCGTCAGAACCGTATCCAGCACCTCATTACCGGTCTTCACAATGGAGTCATAGATCTGCACGGAGTCTTCCACCTCACGCAGATATTTGTCCCGTTCCTCCGGACTGGTGATGGCGCGCATGGCGGCAATCTGATGCTTCAGATCATGGCATTTGCGGTTAATCAGGGTTATGGTCTCCTGGGAAAGCTCATACTGCTCCTTCTGCTGATGCCACAGCTGATTTAAGATGTCCAGCTCCTGTTTCATGGCGCTTTTCTTGAACAGCGTGTTCTGAAGGTAGAGAATCAGGACGCAGTAGCACTGAATCAGCAGGATGTTCCATACCCGCACATCGGGAAATGGAATGCCGCCTCCTGACCTCAAAAAACCAAACAGAATTTCAAAAACAATCAGCAAAAACAGCGCCGAGGACAGCTGCCGCGGCCCCACCTGGTAGACTCCGTTTTCCGGCATATATCTGACGATTGTGATGCCGGCCATTCCATAAATCACCGCGTAAATCACTGCCATGTAGCCGACAGCCGACAGCTGGCCTCCGATCTCCAGACTCCTCACAACAATAAACGCAGACTCATGAGCAATCTGCTGGCTGATGATCGCCCACGCCGCACAGTACACCGCCGCGCCCACAGGCATGGCCGCGCAGATATAAATAAACAGGCAGCCCAGCAGAAAAACGCCCGACATGGATACCACCTCCGGAACGGTCACCGCCGGAAATGCCGTCTTCCACCAGACTGCTGCTGCAGTCACAGCGCAGGTCCCCGCCGTCGCCAGCCCCAGTCTCAGCCGGAAATTCGGGCGGTGTTTCAGCGGAATCATATAAAGTACGCATGCTGCCCAGAGCGATACAGCCAGTTCCACATACGTCCATATCGTGATATTTATCTTTGTCATGTCCCCATCCCCATGTAATCCGTCAGCTCGGAAAGAAATGCCGTCTTATTCCTCCTGCTGATCTCCAGTTCATCTCCTGCTACGATGACTATATTTTTGCGTATCTCCGAGACGTACTGCAGATTCACCAGATACCAGTGGTTGCACCGCACAAAATGGCTCTCCTTCAGCGTCTCCTCCGCTCCCTGCAGCGTTCCTCTCACCACGAAGATACCGTCCTCCGTGTGGTAATGCAGCATGCGGTTCTGCACCTCCACGTAGTGAATCCGGTCCACCTTGAGCCGTTTGATCCCATCTGGAAGATTTAAAAGAATTTCCTCAGGCTGACGTTTTTTCACCCTTGAGACGGCGCGGTCGAGACGCACGGAGAAGGTGTAATAGTTAATCGGCTTCAGCACGTAATCCAGCGCTCCCACATCGTAACCGTTAATCGCATACTGGGCCATATTGGTAATAAAAACAAGCACCACATCCTGATCCTTTTTCCGTATCTCCCGTGCCGTCTCCATCCCATTCAGCTTCCCCATCTCAATATCCAGCAGGATAATGTCAAACCGCGGGCTGTAATTCTCCAGCAGCGCACTTCCGTCGCAGAAGGTCTCTGTCTGAATCTCCCGTTTCTTCTCTGCACTATACTGCCTGATGTATTCCTGAATCTGGTCAATATACACTTTTTCATCGTCCACTACAGCAATTTTCAGCATGCCCCGTTACCTCCTGACACATAACCCGCCTCTGTTTCATCCGTTCATTATAACATGTCCGATTTATTTTGCATAGAAAAAATGGCGGTGCAGCCGGAAAGGCCCTGAACCTTCCAACGTCCAGGACCTCCGGTACCGCCGAAAAAATCCTTTTATAAAATGACCGGCTGGATCTGTTTTCCTTCCAGCGCTTCTTCCAGGGTTCTGACAATCTGATCCGTCCTGGCAATCATGGAATTGGGTTTTTTAATCGCGTTATCCTGGCCGAATGGCACGAAATAAATGTTTTTAATATTAAAAAGCTGGCCGATATTTTTAAAATTAATTCCCAAAGCGTCGTTGGTGGAAATCGAGATAACCAGGGGCTTGGAGTTTCTCAAATGGGCTTTTGCAGCCATGAGGACAGGGGTGTCGGTTATGCCGTTGGCCAGCTTTGCCAGGGTGTTCCCTGTGCACGGTGCAATGAGAAGAATATCCAGGTAGCCCTGCGGACCAATCGGTTCGGCATCCTCCAGCTTCAGAATGGGGGGATTGCCGGTCAGGTCGGAAATGTGGCTGATAAACTCCGTGGTATCTCCAAAACGGGAATCGGTAGTCTGCACATTTGTGGAGATAATGGGGTAGATGGAGGCGCCTTCAGCCATCAGAGCGCTGACTGCCTCTTCCATCTTACTAAAGGTACAGAAAGACCCGGTGATTGCCAGGCCGATTTTTTTTCCTTCTAATTTCATATAAACTCCTTTACTATAAGCTTTTCATGACAGCCTTTAACAGAATTTCAGCCGCCGCCTTCGGCGCATAGGCGCCGGGGAGTCCGGGACATAGTCTGGCGTTTATTTCCCGGCTCTTACATGCGGTAAAATCCACGCCGCCAGGGGCAGAGGCAATATCAATGATGGTGACATCAGGCCTCATAAGGCGTATTTCGGCTTCATGGATGACTGGTGCGGGTATGGTATTAAAAATAAATTGATACTCGCCTATATCCTGTGAGATTTCGGACAGAGGCTTTGTCTTAAGCCCAAGCGCAGTCCCGAAGGCCAGCTGGACCGAATCTCTGTCGGCCACTGTAACATCCACAGACAATCCCTGTAATTTACAGGCAAGCGTTTTTCCGCAGCGGCCGAAGCCTGTGATGAGACACCGGCTTTGATGAAGGCAGTCCGGGCTCAGACGGATCGCTTCCGCAATCGCCCCTTCCGCTGTGGCTATGGTATTTTCTAAGGTTATTTCCTCTATCTCCAGAAAGTCAAAGTATGGGATTTTATGCTCTTTGGCGTGGTCTTTTACAAAGTCAGGTATATTTCCGCCGAACAGGGTATGGTCAGGCGTTAAGTGTCTTAATAGGTCCATGATCTTTAAGGAATCTTTTTGATCCGCGGAAAAGATGGTCTTGCCATCCTTTGTAAAGGGTACAGGACCCAGAAGGACGCTGCTGGCTTTTATGGCTGCTTCCAGAGAAAGGTTAAGCCTGCCTAAGTCGGCGGATGTAACGGTGGGAAATCCCTGTTGTTTTAACATGCGGCCCAGATAAATCTGTCTTAAATCGCCGCCCAGAATCAAATAATTATTCATGAACTTCACTCTCCATAGTGATTTTATATGAGGAAAAAAACTGGTTTGTGCAAGGAACAGACCGGGAGAGTTTGTCATATTTTACATTAAAGCATCGAATCAAAGGGAAGGTAAGATGATTTTTGAAGGATCTGCAGCAGCAGTTGTGACACCAATGGCTGAAAATGGCTCTATCGATTTTAAAGCAATGGGAAAATTATTGGAATTTCAACTGGAGAATGGAACTGACGCCATTGTAGTAAATGGGACTACCGGCGAATCCTCCACGCTTCAGGATGAAGAGAAATATAAGCTTATTGAATTTACCGTGAAGCGGGTTCATGGAAGGGTGCCTGTGATTGCAGGCGCAGGAAGCAACAACACCGCTCATGCAGTAGAATTGTCGAAAAAGGCTCAGGAGCTTGGCGCGGATGGGCTTTTAGAAGTGACGCCTTACTACAACAAGACATCGCAAAAGGGACTGATCGCCCATTTTACGGCCATAGCGGACAGCGTTTCAATTCCGGTCATCCTCTATCATGTGCCCAGCCGTACCGGCATGACCATGGAACCGGAGACCTGCAAAGTACTTTCACAGCATCCGAACATCCAGGCTGTCAAGGAGGCGGGAAGCAATATCTCCCACGTTGCCCGGATCGCCTCTCTGTGCGGGGATGACCTGGATATTTATTCGGGAAATGACGATCAGACGGTCCCTGTTCTTTCTCTGGGAGGAAAAGGCGTGATCTCTGTCCTGGCCAATATCATGCCGCGGGAAACCCACGAAATGTGCAGACTTTTCCTGAATGGGAAGGAAAAGGAGAGCTTAAAACTGCAGTTAGACCTGCTGGATTTGATGAACGCCCTTTTCCTGGACGTCAATCCGGTGCCTGTTAAGGCGGCCTTAAGCCTGATGGGAATGTGCGGGGAAAATTACAGGCTGCCTCTCATCAGAATGAGTGCCGCCGACAAGGCAAAGCTGACGGAAACCATGAAGAGGCATGCCCTGATTTAGAGAAATGCGAAAGGGGGTCCTGAAAGCCGTAATCGTACGGCCAGGACACCCCTTGATTTTTTCTTTTAGTGGTTCTCCAAAAATGCTTCTATCTCCCGCCTGTCCGGCATGGACGGCGCCGTCCCGATCTTCTGCACCGAGAGTGCCGCCGTCGCGCTGGCGAACACCACCGCGTCCTTCCAGTCTTTCCCTTCCGACACGGCCGCCAGAAGTCCCCCGCAAAATGCGTCTCCCGCGCCGGTAGTGTCCACGGCCTCTACGGAGAACGCCGGAACAAACTCCCTTTTTCCGGATGCCGATGATAAAAAGGCGCCGCGGTCTGCCATGGTAATGATTACCTCGCCGATTCCGCGTTCATGAAACCAGTCCGCGGCCCTCGCTGCGTCCGATTCCGAACAGACAGGAATCCCGGTGTAATACTCCGCCTCCACCTCGTTGGGCGTGATCACATCGATCCGTTCCCACAGCCCTTCCGGCAGGTCTGCCGCAGGAGCCGGGTTTAAGATCACTCTGGTCCCGCTCTCTGCCGCGTATTCCGCAACCCGCTCCACCGCATCCAGATTCGTCTCCAGCTGCATCAGCACATATTCACAGTCCTGGATCACTTCCTTTAAGGAATCCACTTCCTGCTCCGTTATAGAAAGCCCCGCTCCCGGTACCACCACAATCTCATTCTGACTGCTGTCTTCCCCCACCAGGATCAGCGCACAGCCTGTGTCCTCCCGGTCGGTCCGGAAGACCCGCCCGGTCTCCATGCCCAGTTTTTCCATTGTATTCAGTGCAATATCGGAAAATGAATCCGTACCCAGCTTGGTCGCCAGCGTGGCTTTTGCCCCCGCTTTAAAGGCGGCCACAGCCTGGTTAAAGCCCTTCCCCCCAGGGCCCATTTTAAATCCATTCCCCTTAACCGTTTCTCCCGGAACAGGAAGATGTGGCGCACGGGCCATGAGATCCACGACAAAGCTTCCAAAAACCAGTGTTTTTCTTTCCATATACAACCTCCTGATTTCCCGAACCAATCACTCCTCCAGCAGTATAACTCCGTTCCCTGCACCGATTCTGTCGGCTCCGGCTTCTATCATAGCCTTTGCCTGCTCACAGGTACGGATTCCACCGCTGGCCTTTACCTTTGCTGAATCTCCCACAGTTTCTCTCATCAGACGAACCGCCTCTTCCGTGGCGCCTCCGGTCGAAAATCCGGTTGAAGTTTTTACAAATCCCGCCCCTGCCTTCACAGAACGGCGGCAGGTTTCCACAATCTCCTCTCTGGTAAGCAGGCAGGTTTCCAGTATGACTTTCACCACCGCGCCGCCGCTGGCTGCCACGACTGCACGGATATCCGCCTCCACGCGGTCGTAATTTCCGTCTTTTACGGCGCCGATATTGATGACCATGTCAACCTCCTCCGCCCCGTCTTCCACGGCGGCCTGTGCCTCGTACGCCTTGGCACGGGTGCTCATGGCCCCCAGAGGAAAGCCCACGACACAGCATACCTTTACTCCGCTACCCTTCAGAAGTTCAGCCACCAGCGGAACTTGGCATGTATTGACGCATACTGATGCGAAATGGTATTGAACCGCTTCCCGGCAGTATCTTTTTACCTCTTCTTCTCTCGCGTCGGCGCGCAGTATGGTGTGATCAATCTTTTCTGCAATATTCATGTTGTTCTCCATTTCTATCCTTTGATTCCCCCCTGTGCCACCGCAGTAACAATGTATTTTCTCGCAAAGAAAAACAGTACCACCATGGGGATTACTACAATAAACGCTGCCGCCATCAGCCTCTCATAGCGGATTCCCGCGGACTGCACAAATGAAGTCAGTCCCACGGTCACGGTTCTCATCCTTGACTCATTCGTCACCAGCATGGGCCATAAGAATGAGTTCCAGCTGTCAATGCTGTTGAGAAGAATGATAGTGATGATCGCCGGCTTGGCGATTGGAACCATGATTCTCCAGAGAAATTTCCAATTGGATGCCCCATCCACCCGCGCCGCGTTGTAAAGCGAGCCCGGAATCTCCAGAAAGAAGTTTCTTAATATAAAGATATAGAGTATGTTGGCTGTATACGGTACGATCAGCGCTTTATACGTATCGATCTGATGGAGCTTCACGATGGTAACGTAATTGGTAATGGCAAGAAGCTCAAACGGAACCATCATAAATCCCAGGAACAGGGAAAAAATAATGTCTCTCCCGGGAAACTTAAGCCTCGAAAATGCAAAGGCAGTCAGTATGCTGACCGTGGTCGTCAGGATCACCGATGAAACCGTGACGAACAGCGAGTTTATAATATACCTTGCGAACTCACCGGAACTCAGCACATACTTGAAATTATCCAGCAAAAATGACGGCGGCCACCAGATCGGAGGCATCTGCGTCACCTGCTCCGGCGTTTTAAACGCAGTAATGATCATCCAGTAAAACGGCAGAACCATCATCACCGCGCCGGCCGACAGGATTACGTAGGAAATGATCTTTACAGCCAGATGTCTATTTTTCATCTCAATTCTCCTTTTTACCTGCTGACCCATTTTTTCTGAATCGTCATCTGCAGCATGGTCATGATAAACACGATCAAAAACAATACCAGTGCGGCCGCGCAGGCGATGGAAACGTTCATCTTATGATAAAAGTTCTCATATATGTAGAACACCACAGTATAAAGGGAGTATCCCGGCCCCGGTTTTCCATTGAACAGCGCAAATACTTCATTAAACACTTTCGAGGTATTGATAATATTGATAATCAGGACCAGCGCGATCGTGGGCGATAAGAGCGGAAGCGTTATACGGAACAGAATCTTTGCCGGTTTCGCTCCATCCACTTTTGCCGCTGTATAATACTGTTCACCGATGGTCTGGAGACCGGACAGGAACAGGATTATAGTAAATGGCAGCTTCGTCCAGATCCCATAGATAATCAGGGCCGCCAGCGCCATTTTGGGATTTTCCATCCATTTGACCGGCTCGATCCCGATCACTCCAAGCACGTAATTGATAATGCCGTAATCGTAGTGATACATCCATTTCCACACGATTCCGACGGCAATGGTCGCCGTGACCATCGGCAGAAAATATACGAACTGGAAGAACGAGCTTCCTTTCAGCTTCTGGTTTAAGAGAATGGCCACCGTCAGTGCAATGACTGTAGATAGCGGTACGACAAATGCCACATAAAGGAATGTATTTTTCAGTGACAGCAAAAACTCCTTATCCGAGAAAAGCGCTGCGAAATTCCCCATTCCCATGCCGGTGTAGGTGTTGGCCAGATAATCATAGTTTTCCAGAAATGCATTCAGAAAGACCGTGATAATCGGAAAGACCATGAACACACTCACTACAAGAATAAATGGGAGCAGATAGATGAAGGGTTCCGTAAATGTCCTGACCGTGATTTTTTCATCACTTTTTACCTTAACCGATCTTTTCCTCTGTCTCAGAATCATAGATGTGAACCCCCTTCTTTTTCAAACGAACCGATATCTTCCCTCCAATTTCATAGGTCTGTCCGCTTTCCAGCGTACTTCTGAATTCTTTTCCCCCAATTTCCAGAAGATACAGGGTTTCCTTGCCATTTAAAAATACGTTTCTTACTGTTGCAGGCGTCTCATAGACTCCCTCCGCCGCTGCCTCAAACGCCTCGCTCCGGATTCCCAGCTTTACCCTTCTTCCAGTTTCGATGCCTTTCAGCCCCACAATGAGAAATCCCAGAGTGTCTCCCTGCAATATTACGCGGTCTCCATCGACTACGCCCTCGTACAGATTAATCGGCGGATTGCCCAGGAAATCCGCCACAAACGGATTGCACGGTTCATCGTACAGCTCCTGAGGCAGCCCGTACTGCTGGATCCGCCCCTTTTTCAGGAGCAGAATATGATCTGAAATGCTGAGCGCTTCCTCCTGGTCATGGGTCACGAAAATGGTGGTGATTCCCGTCTCCAGCTGAAGCCGCCGGATCTCCTCCCGCATTTCCAGGCGGAGCCTGGCGTCTAAGTTGGACAGCGGCTCGTCCAGAAGCAGAATCTCCGGTTCCTTTGCCAGGGCTCTTGCTATGGCCACACGCTGCTGCTGTCCTCCCGAAAGCTGGGATGGCTTTCGGTTAAAGTAATCTTCAATCCGAAGCAGTTTGGCAAACTCCGCCGCCCGCTCCAGCCGTTCTTTTTTTGAAACCTTTTTGATTTCCAGCGGAAATGCGATATTCTCTCCTACCGTCATATGGGGATATAACGCGTAATTCTGAAATACCAGGCCGATATTTCTCTTATCCGGAGACAGAGATGTCACATCCCTGTCCCCGAAATAAATCGATCCCGAAGTAGGCGGCAGAATTCCCGATATTAAATTAAGCAGGGTACTCTTTCCGCATCCGCTTGGCCCCAAAAGCGTGGTCAGTTTCCCATCGCAAAATTCCAAAGATAAATCGTCAAGGGCTACCGTTTCCCCAAATCTTTTTCTGATATTCTGTAATTTAATCTCCATGGCTCACCTTTTCATCTGATTGGACTATTTGCGGATTGCTGCTTCTGCCGACTTTTTAGCCTCTGCAAGTGCCGTATCCATGTCGCTTATATCCAGCATAATCTCTTCCAACGCCTTATCCAGACTCGTGCGAAGCTCATACCATCCCGCTATAGTCGGCATATATCCGTAGGAATCTCTCTGCTCGTAGACCGCAGCCGCCACCGGATTTACTTTTAAGAAATCCTGGTATACGCTCTCGTTCATGGCCGCAGTAGATGCCGGAAGGGCGCCGAATACCGTTCCGCACTCCGCATTGACTTCCGGGCTCAGTAAGTATTTTAAGAACATCCAGCTGGCCAGTTCCTCTTCCGGATTGGTCTTCGCGATGGCGAATACCGGCTCGGAAAGGCTGACAAACTTCTTGGGGCCTTCCTGAGGAAGCGGCGCCGCTCCCAGTTCAAACTTGTCTCCGACCGCGGTGGCAAGATATCCGTAGTTTCCGGATAATGCAACGTAGCATCCGACATCGCCGTTGGCAAATGGATTGGTAAAGTGTTTGTCGTCTCCTACCAGACGGGCAACCTTCTTATCGATCAAATCTTTGTACCAGGTAATCTTCTCTCTGGCAGTCTCAGAATCGAAGCCAATGGTTTTATTATCCAGATCAATCACTTCTCCGCCGGCCTGAGTCAGAACCTCCATGTAACCGTCCACCATAATCTGGAATCCGAAGCCAGGCTTGCCGATCTTGTCGCTGACAGCCGTCGCCACGGCCTCCACCTCGGACCAGGTCTTCGGGGGTTCTATGCCAAGTTCTTCAAACATGGTCTTATTATAGAAAAAGACATTGCCGCCCAGGAACAGAGGCATGGCGTAGCGCTTATTGCCCCACGGCACATACATCTGATTCAGCCCTGAGTTGATATCTTCATCAAAGTTCTCATACCCCACCGTCGAATCATAAATATAATCGTCCATATTCACCAGCGCTCCCTCATTGATATAGCTGGTCATATTGGCTGCCGCAGAGTGAACCATGCTGGGCAGATCGTCGGCTTTTGCCGCCGCCATAACCTTTGCTTCGTACTGGTCGGCGGGCTGATATTGAAGCTTAACCGTAATATCAGGATTTTTTGCGTGGAATTCGTCCGCTACCTTCTGAAACCACACCTCATACTGATCAGAATACTGATGCCATATGGTTATCTCCACCGGCCCCGTAATCTCCGTTGCGATGGCTGCGTCCGTCTCTGCTTCCGTCGCCGCCGTCTCATTCGTACCCTCGTTCTCCCCCTCGTTCTTTGCCTGGCTTTCTTCTGTCTTTGCCTCTTCTGCCTTTGTCTCCTCTGCCTTCTCCGGCGCAGCCACCTTCTGTGGTACACAACCCCCGAGCAGTACCGCCGTAAGTCCCAATGCTGCAATGCGTCTTAGTTTACTCATTCTGTAACCTCCCTGTTCTTCTTCGAGTGCTCCCGGAAACTCCTTGTGCTCAGCTTTGTGAGATGATTTTTTGTCAGATGTGCACAAATTTACGAGGCGTACACGGCGTGTACGTTGAATAAATTTGTGTGCATATGGCGGAAAATCAGCCACAAAGATGAGTGCAAGGGAGTTTCCGAGAGTGCTCTCCTCTTTTGTTTTACCGGTTCCCCTGTTTACTCCTCACCCAGTTCGATGTTCTCCCTGGTATACTGTTTTAAGATCTCCTTCAGTTCCGGATCGTACTGATCCATAAATGGCGTAACATCTGTGAAATGTTCCAGGAAATCCAGATACGTTCTGCCGCCCTCTCTTCCCTTTTTCGTATGCCAGTCATAGATATCATACTCTGTCGGAAGCTTTGCGTACTCCCCCCGCTTGTACTCCTCGATTACGATCGTCTTAATCGTATCGCTGGAGCGCTCTTTCCGGCATTTGCACAGATAACGAATCGCCTGGAACAGGAACAGCGCCCTGCTGCCGCTTAAAGAGTACGGAAACTCCTCTCTCATGTTCTTCAATGTCTGGATCAGGATAGGAGCGGTCGGCTCCCCGAATCCGATGTCTTCCACACTGATGACGGATAGACGTCTCCAGAGATAGTTCTCCAGTTCCATACTGGTAACATACATCTCGTATCCGCACCGGATCGCGGTGTCCTCGTCCGCATGGCGGATGCTTTTCTGCAGTGCGGAAATCACCTCATCTGCGTGCAGTCCGTTCCTCGTCATAACATTTTCAAATGGATCGTACTGTGGTTTGTAGCTGTAGCTGTTGTCATGTTTCATTGCTGCTTTCCCCCTTTAAGTGATGTAAATATATATTTAATAATTGTTCACGGCCCACGGATTGCCTCCGTTGTCCATGCACAATTACCGTTTATTTCTCAGCAAGCTTCATATTGGTCGGAAGAAGGATCTCACGGCTTCTTTTGTTCTTTCCGCCGTTATGAATCCGTTCCCACAGCAGTTCAAACGCCAGCTCCCCCATCTCCCTCATGGGCCGTTCGATGGTGGACAGCTGAAGTCCAAAATCCGGGAATGTACCGATATCATCAAATCCAAAGAGACAGACATCCCTGCCGATCCGGTATCCTGCTTCGTTTAAGTATTTCACACATCCGATCAGCTCCGAACTGGAAAATGCCACAACTGCGGTGGGACTGTTCTCCATCTCCATCAGGCGCTTACAGGCATCATATCCGCTCTCAATGCTCAATTCTCCCTCGATCACCCAGTCCGGACAGACCTCCAGCCCATGCTTCTTCATGCATTCCAGGAAACCGTCCTGCCTTCTCGCGCCCACTCTGGAAAAATCAGGGCTGGTGACGGCCGCAATCTGCGTATGTCCTGCCTGGATCAGCTGTTCTGTAGCTTTATAAATAGCTCCCTTATTATCAATAAATACCGCGTCGAAATCCCCGCCCTCCGTATCACGATCGATGAGGACCACGGGAATTCCGGCCCGTTCCACTGCTTCCAGCATCTTTCTGGTGGCGGAGGTCTGATAGAGACTCGGGGTAATCAGAATACCCTTTACACTCTGAGCCTTCAGCTGCTTTAAGATTTCCCCCTGCTTCTTCTCATCGTCGTCTGTTTTATAAAATAGAACCGTTATATTCTCCTCATCCGCCTTTCGGGTCACACCGTCGTATACCTTCACGAAGAATGGATTAACCCGCTCCGGCATCACCAGGCCGATCATATCAGAGGCCTGGGTGATCAGGCTTCTGGCCGCCGCATTCGGACAGTAATTCGATTCCTGAATAATTTCCTCGATATTTTTTTTGTTCTTTTCACTCACGTAGCCGGATCCGTTAATCACTCTCGACACCGTAGCCACGGATACACCTGCTTTTTCAGCAATATCCTTAATCGTAAGACTCATTTTGCACTCCATTTCTCCTGCGGCCGCACGATGCGGCCATGATGCAGTAATATGTAACCGTTTACACATATCGTCAAAAAAAATTATGGTTATTTGAAAATATGTGAGTTATATGATCCTTTATAATCAGTGGGTTTTTGTTAAAGGCTAGTAATTGTATAGTATTATGATGTGTAATCGTTTACACATTTGTATCTTACCATCATTTATACAGATTGTAAAGTGTTTTGGGAGAAATAATGGACATTTCATACAAAAAGTCATTAACTCAAGTCTTATTAACCGTTCAATCCAATCAGCTTTTAATCAAAGCGATCAAAAAGCAGCCCGTCTCACGGTCTGCATGTAGTCTCTTGTAAAATAACCTAAAGTACGATTTAAACTACATGAAAGTATTTAAAAATAATTCTTGCATGTAAATGTGAGAAATGCTATAGTATAGATATAAAGAGGAGCACCCGCCCACAAGGTGGGTTGACTTGTATATCAGAATAGAAATTCCACCCTGCTACTGGCTACTGGCCAAGTTTTGGGGTGGTTTTTCTATGTTAAGCTAGCGACAAATCAAATAAATGAATGTCAACAGCCCCTCTATACTTTGAACCCGCTCACTGCGAATTTGCTGTTCAATATTATAGAAGCTACCCTTTAGCTCTTTCCGCCCTTCTCTTCCTCCTCATCACCAAGGCTGCATAAAATTTGAGTCATCTCTTCCAGTACAGCGTTGAAATTATACCCTATACAGGATCACTTTACAATCATCTTTTGTACTTGCAGGCTAGGTAATCCGTCTGAATTCCTGTCCGTTTATACAGCTTCCCGATAACGTCTTTCCCCTTCTCCTCTCCCAGCACATACAACGCCGTCGAAATAATATCCGCATAAATGGCACGGTCACACAGCACGGTCACACTCGACAGTCCTGATTCCACCGTTTTTCCGTTAGATGGGTCGATCAGATGGCTATAGATGTGCCCCGCCCGTTTAAAATGATGTTCATACCAGGAAGAAGTGGAAACAGCCTGATCTTTTGCATACACCTGCGCCATTATTTTTCCCGGATCATCCGGGTGGCGGATACCAATATTCCAGGCCCCGTTTCCCGGTTTTTCCACACCATGTGTCTCATTTTCTTCAATATTACTTCCCATCACATATAAGTTTCCGCCAAAGTCGAGACACGCACTGCGCACCTTTTTTTCTTTTAAATAATCTACAATCAAATCAATGGCGAATCCCTTTCCTGATGCTCCCGGATCTATAATGATCCCTCCAATATCAATCACTGCGGTACACTGCTCCGGGAGCAGTCGGATATGTTGGTATCCGGTCCTTTTCATAAGGGCAGCAAGTTCCGCTTCTGTAGGAATCACGTTTTTTCCCGAACCGATTCCCCATTTTCTGACCAGAGCTCCGACGGTGGGATCAAAAGCCCCTTCGCAGAGCTCCGCCATATTTAAATTGATATTCAAGAAATAGAAAAGCATTTCTGAGACGCCATACGGCACGCCAGGACAATAATTCCGACACATCGCCGACAGCTCAGACTCGTCATCATACATATTCAGAGTCTGCTCCACCCGCATGGCGATGTCACGGCACGCCGACAGCACTTCCGGTCCGTCCGGTCGTTCCTCTATCCGAACCATGCAGTACGTCTCATAAGCATAGAAATTCACTTCCCGCATTTTCGCTTTTATCTCCTATCCCTCCCGTCAGCACTTTGACAGTTCTTCCTGTATTCATTGGGTGACATACCAGTCTTCTCTTTAAACACCTTAGTAAAATAAGCAAAATTATCGTAGCCTGCCTGCGATGATATAACACTTACCGGCGTTCTGGTCGTAGAGAGCAGTTCTTTTGCCAGATCAATCCGTTTTTGTATCAGATAACTGCTGATGGACAGCCCCATCTCCTTTTTAAACAGGCGGGACAAATAATCTGGATTTAAAAATACCAGACGGCTCAAATCATCCCGCGATAAGTTTTCCTGAAAATGGTGGTCCATATAGTCCCTGATCGTATCTACAATCGTATGGGGGCGCTCTACTACATCTTTATATTCCATTGCCTTGGACAGAAGGTACTCCAGATACTGCATCATATTATGGGAGGAGAGTGCTGCTCTTCCGTAGATCTTATTGTTTTCCTCATTGTCAAACAGCATATGGGCGTATATATTCATAGATCCCAGCCAGGAATACACCATCTGGGTAAGATCCAGTCCCAGCTGCTGCAAATTTCTGGAACTGAGCTTCTGCTGACCGGCCAGAATATCCAGGTAACGCTCCACCGCTTCCTTCAATTCTCCTGTCTGTCCATATTTCATCATATCCCACCAGTTTTTAAGGTCCGGTACCTCATACATCATGCTGACGGGCTCGTATTCCTGAAGGTACAGAACCTTCTTTTTATTTCGCGGCGATTCATACATCATGGTATAGATACAGCTCACATCTTCATAAACAAGATTTGCAGTACTCCACATACCCACTCCGCAGAGCACATTCAGCTCCGCCCTTCCCATTCCCTCCATAAAGAAAGCCATAAAGCGTTCTACGTCGCGCCTTAATACATCCGGATCCGAATTCATCCTGGCTCTCAGCATAAGAAAATACATATGATCTGATATTTTTGCATGAAATTCATATGCCTCCACGCCATCATCTGTATTATCTTCCAGACAATTCGTACACAAAGCATCTACCGCATCCGCCAGCCCTGCATATGATTCCGCCACGTCACGGACCATCTGTATTACAATTGGAAGAAACACCTTTCCACGAATGTAATCGAGGCCGCATTCCTCTATTTTACAGTTTAACTCCTCCTCGTCTGATAAAGCGTTCCCTGCCAGCACACCAGTCCAGAAATACTCCACAACATTCTGACGGTTCTGCTCCCAGTACCGGCTGCTCTCTTTAAACGCCTCATTCTGCCTGCTCTTTAAGGACCGCTCTACCGCCAGGACTACTGCCTTTTCCAGCTGTCCATAGTCTACGGGTTTTAGTATATATTCCAGGCTCTCAAGCTTAATCGCCCTCTGTGCATATTCAAATTTGGCATAGCTGGTGAGAAAGATCGCCTGAATTGGAAATCCCTCCTCCCGAATCCATTCCAACAGGTCAAGCCCCGTCTCCTGAGGCATCTCAATGTCACAGATCATGACATCGATCGGATTGGAAGACAGCACCTTCTTAGCCGCAGGAACCCCCAGCGCTTGGAAAGCCTGGTCGATATGCAGCCGCTCCCAGTCTAAATTACGTTCGATCCCCTCAATTACATGAAGATCATCATCCACAATCAGCAGATTCATCCGGCTCATCCCCCTTTTCTAAAGCCGCTTTTACGGTATATGGAATATGAATATCGACAACAGCGCCCTTTACCGGTCCGTTATAGAAACTGATACTGGCCCGGTCACCATAAGTATAGTACAGACGTTTAATCGTATTCGATATGCCGATATGCCCTGTTTCCTCCTCCATATATTTCTTCTGATCCGCCAGCTGCTCCAGTATCTGTGCCGAGAATCCCGGTCCGCTGTCTGTAATACAGATATTTGTATAGGGAAACCCGTTCATTTCCTCCGAAAATACGGTAACTGTAATCTGTAAAACGGAATCTAAGTCAACCGCATACTTTATGCAATTCTCTACAAATGTCTGGATCACCAGCGGCGGTATTCTGGCCTCCCTCGTCTCATCCTCCTGCTCCAGATAGTAATCAAACGCGTGCTCAAATCTCAGCTTCTGAATCTCTAAATAATGGCCGATATGCTCCAGTTCTTCCCAGATACACACAAAATCCCGGCCATTATTAAATAAATACCTCATATATTCGGCTGTCATGACCGACATCCTACTGGCCTGGGTGTATTTGCCCAAATCGATTGTATTGTAGATAAAGTTTAGACAGTTCAAATAAAAATGCGGTTCAATCTGAAGCTTTAAGTACTCCATATACATCAGCTGTTTCTTTATTTCCCCTTCGTACACCTCCTCCTGCAGCATGCTGATCTTCTGCAGCAATTGCCGGAATTCTGCATTGGCCTGCTCCAGTTCCGACAGCTCACTGCTGCTTATCTCCTCCAGCCCTGTCTTGCCCCGGCTTAACCGCTCCAGATTATTAGAAAACTTTTTGATAGGTTTTAACACTTTATTATACAAAAAATAAATACTGCACAGTGTAATGAAAAGCATGGCCAGTGCCAGAAAGACGAGCCCCATCTGCATCAGAAATGTCTTTTGAAACAGACCGTAATCATGAACAGTCAAACGCACAGAAAACGGCAGATTGCTGAACCGCCGTTCGATCGTGATCGTATCCGGCTCCATGGTACGCTCCCCTGCAATGCACCGGTTATTCTGGTCAAAGAGCAACGCTGTGGTTTTTCCGTCCTTTACCGCATTTTCCAGCGGCGCGATAAGGTCATCCGGCCGGATCCAGCATCCAACATAGACTTCCCGGATGCTGTAAAATTTTATAATATAATTGCAGCCGCCGCTTCCCTCGACAAACTGCCAGTACTGGCTCCCGGAGTTGGGGACCAGCGTCTCTCCCTCCAGTCTATGTGTGATATCATCCCGGTACTGCTCCCAGACATCCTGTCCCAGTTTATCATTCGCATTGGCACCGACATACTGTTTTCCCTCCGGAAAAAAGGCAAAAAACTGATATTCGCTTCCATACTCCATGGAATACATGCGAAAGACGTCCCGCAGTTTTCCAATAAAGTAATTCCGAAAGGCGATGTTATCAGTTGTCTTAATACTGTTGATATAGGAATCCAGCTCAATCTCCGTCTCGCCTTCCCCCAGGATTAGCATGCTCATACGCCGGTTGATGTTTGTAACTGTATTCTCAATTTTATCAATATAGAAGTCCACAAATGTCTCGGCATAGCTCACAATCTGCTTTTTAAAGTAATAAGTGCTGGCTACGCTGATTCCGATATAAAGGGCAGAAAGAGGCACGAGAATCATCATCAGCCGCCTTAAACGGCTGGATATTGAATTCCCGGTCCTCTTTTCTGTCCTCATACAAAGTCCTCCCCCCTGATGCAGCGCATCATCTGCTAACAGCTTAACCTTTGACAGCTCCCATCGCAATCCCCTTGGAAAAGTATTTCTGTAAAAATGGAAACAACACCAAAATCGGAATCATAGCCACAAATGCAATTGCCATCCGGACAGAAACTGTTGGAAGTTTAGCCAGAATATCTGAATTTGAGCCAACCTGGCTGGAGTTCAGGTACTGGATATCTGTCACCACTTTATTTAGGAAGTTCTGAATACTATAGAGTTTCTCTCCATCATAACCAGTCAGGTAGTAAAGGCCGTTGGTCCAGTCATTCCAATAGCTGAGGCCCGAAAACAAAGCCATGGTTACCGCTATTGGTTTTCCCAGCGGCAAAATAATACTGCCAAATATCTTAAACTGGCTCGCCCCGTCAATTTCCGACGCCTCAAACAATTCCGCGGGAATACTGGTACTGTAATACGTTCTCATCAAAAGTACATTCATCGTGTGCATCAAAAGGTTGGGAACAATCAGGGCAAAAATAGTATTTTTCACGTTAAAAGCTGAGGTATACATCAAATATGTCGGCACCAGTCCGCCGTTAAACAGCAGCGTGAATACCACATAAAAGGTAAAAATCCGTTTCCCCGGCAGATCCTTTAGGGAAAGAGGATATGCCAGCATGGCCGAAATCATCACATTGATACTTGTACCGACCACAGTGACAAACAAGGTAACCGCATACGCCCTGAATATCTTTTTCCCCTTCATAACAATGTATTCATAGGCATACAGACTGAATTTCTCTGGAAAAAAGGAATATCCGTTCAGCACCAATGTATTCTCTTCCGTTACGGAGGAGAGAAACACGAGTACAAAGGGAAGTACCGCCATAACGGTCACGAGAATCATGACGGTATGGGAAATCAGATTAAATATTTTCTGGTCTTTTGATCTCATATCTTCCCCTCCCCTCTAAAATAATGCGCTGTCCCGATCAATTTTTCTGACGATAAAGTTACAGATTAAAATCAGCGTAAACCCAACCAGCGACTGGTAGAAGCCCGCGGCTGATGCCATGCCGATATTTCCAAGTTGAAGCATGCTCCTGTATACATACGTGTCAATTGTATTCGTCACGTCAAACAAGGCACCCGAATTCATCGGAATCTGGTAAAACAGGCCAAAATCGGAATAAAAAATTCTTCCGATGTTCAACAGGACCAGAGTAATAATCGTGGTCTTCATACATGGCAGTGTTATGTATTTTATCTGCTGCCATTTTGTCGCCCCGTCTAACTGTGCAGCTTCGTAATACCCCGGCGAGATTCCAGCCAGTCCAGCAATAAATACCAGACAGTTATATCCCACTCCCTTCCAGGCATTTACCAGAATTAGGATAAACGGCCAGTACTTTGGCTCCATGTACCAGGAAACAGGAGATTTCCCCATCGGTTTTAATATACTGTTGTTAATCATTCCCTTGTCCGGGCTTAACAGTGCGTAGACGATATAACCGATGATAACAACGGACATCAGGTAAGGAAGCAGCACCGCTGACTGATAGATCTTCTTGCAATACTTATTTTTCATATCGTTAATAAATATCGCAAAAGTCAGGCTCAAGCCGGTATTAATTGCAATGAAAGCTACATTGTACAGCAGTGTGTTTCGTGTAATAATAAAGGCATCCGGTGTCTTGAATAAATATGTAAAATTTGAAAGCCCCGCCCATGGGCTGTTCATGATACCCACACGGAAATCCACCTTTTTAAAGGCAATTACCAGCCCGAAAATGGGGATATAATTATTGATAAACAGATAGATCAGCCCTGGTGACATCATAACAAATATTGGAATCCATTTTTTCCACCGGAACTTTCTTTTTCTCACTTTTTCATCCATGGTATTTTCCTATTGAGCCGCAAGCCACTCGTCAAACTGCTTCTGTTTCTCCTCGATCAGCTTGTCCAGCCCCGCCTGCTTTAAGGCTTCTTCGTACTGAGGAAGATATTCAGCCGGATCCACAGCGCCGGTTTCCAGGGAAATACGGTATTTCTCCTGCACATTTTTCAGTGCCGTAAGCTCTGTCTCCACAGGCTCTGTGTTATATGCAAAGCCAAATCCCTTCGATTTCTTCCCCTCTTTATTAAACTTTAACATTTGCTCAAATACATCCGGATCCCATACGCCTTCCCAGCTGCTGGCCATAAACTGATTGGGAAGAGCCCAGGACAGCTGCGCATGATACGTTGCATTATTGGAGTCCACACCTTCCGGCCAGCTGACCACATTCTGTTCTTTGTCGACGTATACCCAATCTTTCCCTTCTTCACCCCAGTTTAACAGCTGTGCAACCTCTTCACTTCCATATAAGTAATCCAGAAGCTGCATGGCTTTATCCGGGTTCTGGGAATTAGTGGCGATTCCGTAATCCGCGTTGCTGGTAGCTCCCGATAACGCTCTGTGCTCCCCTAAAAACGCATAAGCCATATCTACGCCGCCAAACTGTTTGGGAGACATGGGATGCCAGACCATGATTGCGGAAAATGTACTGCCCGCCTTAAATGCAGATTCGAACTGGACCGTAGTAGTTGCCGCATCCTGATTGATGTATCCGGCCTGGTACCATTTATGGAACAGTTCACACTTCTCCTTATAGGCCTCGCTCTGGGTAACCGGTATAATTGTAGTGGTATCCTGCCCGCTGTTATCCAGAACGGCGATTCCGTCAATCAGAGGATCAATCACGCTGAGCTGGCGTGAAATCGGCGGCTGGTCCGCACAGATGTGAACTGGTGTCATAGTCGGCTCCTTCTCCTTAATCATAGCCAGAACCGGCTCCAGATCCTCAAGCGATTTGATGCTCTCTACATCAATGTCATATTTTTCTACTATGTCTTTTCTCATTCCGATTGCCGGAATATTACCCACCTCATTTAAATTAGGGACGCCAAACACAAAACCACCTATATTGGCAGACTTCGCCTCATCCCCCCAGTATTTCTTAATATTGGTTCCATATTTATCAATAAGATCACTCAAATCTATAATCTGGCCATTATTCATGAAACCAATTGCCGAGGAGGCATCCAGGTAAACGAGGTCCAGAGGTTCCCCGCTGGTCAGCATCAGCTGCCTCTGCTGATTTATGCTGCCATATGGCGCTACCAAAAGATTCAGCTTCATATTCAGATCTCTGACCAGAATTTCATTTACCTTCTCCATAATTCTCGGAAGGTCCTCCTGCTGCTCCCCCTGAGTCAGCATGGTAACCACATATGGTTCTTCCTTTTCCTCTCCCTTCGTCTGCTCGGTTGTTGCCTCGCCTGCTGCCGGCTGGCTCTCTGCCTGTTTCCCACCGCCGCATCCGGAAAGCAGGCTCACGGTCATCATACTGCTAAGTGTAAAGCTGGCGATTCTCTTCAGGGTTCTTTTTTTCATATTGTTTCCCCTTCCTTTCTTTCGTTGTATATTCAGTATAAACAGGTGGAAGGCCACTATTCTATAACTTTTTTGACTTGATTTTCTACTTTTATGACATTATAACATAATATCGCCCTATATGTCAGAATACTTATAATTCAAGTCAGTTCAGTTATAGAATTTCAATTTTTTCTGGATTATGCTCAATACAAATGAGAAATACTCAAGAAAAAAAGGAGGATTTTTTAATGAAACAACGGGAAAAAACAGTATCTATTTTAGATCGCCTCTCCTGGAGCGTACAGCCGCCAAAAGGATTAATCAAGGGCTGCTACTATAGGGAAGAAGCCAGATTCTCTTCCTGCTTTAACGGCGATCTCGGACACTTAGGCGTCCTCGAAGTGGTGGCAGATGACGGACGCATCGTCATGGTAGAATTCAATGAGCAGTGCAGCCCCACTTACTATATGAGGCATTTTCAAAATGTGGACAAGCGCCTGTCTGACTACGGCTTCTTCCAGGCTTCCAAAGAGCGTACCGCAGTCACGGGAGTCGTTCTGGTCAATGGAATCACAAGTGTGGAAAAACAGATGGTAGCCGCAAACCGTCTGACCGGAGACTTTGATCTGGTGGCCGGCGCCTCCAACAGCATTAAGCGTTCCATGCTGCCTCTCGCTGAAAAGATAGCTGCCCGCATGTCGGATCCCAGCCCTGCCAGGTATTACGGTCTGGCGAAAGAACTGGAGCCAGGTGTAACCGGAAGACTTCAGATTGTGGTTGAAGCAGGTAAAATTGTGCGGCTCTTTTATGATGAGATATTTGCAGACACACAGGAAGAGATTTCAGATCCAGAACTAAAGCAGTATTACAGGCAGTCAAAATATCATTGTCCCGACTATATTTCTACCAGCGGCGCAGGATTTAACAACTTATCCGATCTTATAACCATGAGCGTTTTAAAGCATCAGAATCTGCTCGGTTTCATTGACCTCCCCTATACAGAGGAAGACAACAGGGCTCCCGAATGGGACCGGTACTTATCCCTGGCCCGTCCGCTTCAGGAGGAAATGGAAAAAGATGGCGTATGGAAGCCGGCTGATTACATACCCGTACTCGATTCCACGGTTTTATCCGTGCAGGTGATGACGGCCGATGACGGCCGCCCGCTTCACTTACTGGAACTGGAATACCCGGATTTTACTTATGAACCTGGGCAGTTTGTTATGATCCAGAATCAGGGGGACGGTTTTCACTGGTCTTATCCATACATGATCTACGAAGCAACTGACCGGGGTCTAAAGGTGATCGCTGCAAAGAACTCTTCACTCTTTTCTCTCTCTACCGGCGCTGAGACCGCTATATGGGGAGCCAACGGAATTGGCTGTGCTCCCGGCACAAACGCTGTATTTGTGGCAGAACCCGCTACAATTCATTTACTGGCTCCGCTCATCCACGCCTGCGCCACACCAACTTTGTTCCTGATTGGTTCCCAAAGCGCGGTTCCCAAAGAACTGCTTCCTTCCGTTGCACACTTCGTATCCGACGGAGCCCAGGCGCTGAAACATCTGATGGACGGATCCGATCCCATATATATGGCTCTCAACGTACCGGTGCTCGAATCCATTATGAACTGCGCCGCTGATTCTTTAAAGGAGCGTACAATGGTATTTGCCAGTACCCGGATCGGGTGCGGGATCGGCGCCTGTAAGTCCTGCTACTTACACAGCCCGGATATCCAGATGGGCATCCCTGTATGCTGCAACGGACCGTATCTGCCATTTAACATGATCGATATTGATAAAGATCGGAAATGTTTTCAGACTTTTAAATAGGAGGGACCACAGACTATGAACTTAAACGTAACAATCCCGTCTTCCATAGGAGATATCCGCTTAAAAAATCCACTTATGCCCGCTGCGGCTACGCTGGGAAATTTAATCGAACATGCAAGGTACCTTGATTTGAATGAACTGGGTGCCATGATGCCAAACTCCATGTTCATAGACAGCGGATCACCAACCATGGCAAAAAAAATATGTAAGACCAATAATGGATTTATCAGTGCTCTCTCTAAAAACAACATGAGCATTTTTGAATTTGAAAAAGAGATACTGCCGCATCTTCCCTGCGAGACCACACCGCTTATTATTGACATGAAAGCCGTCGATAAATATCAGATGGAAGAACTGGCCGCCTCTATCGAACAGATGGACCGGATTATGGGCATTGAAATCAATTTGAACTGCCCCTACGGACCCGGAACTCCCTACTGGAAGAATCCGGATGAATTAAAAGATCTTGTAGCCCGTGTCCGTGCGGCAGCCCCGCGCAAATGGCTGATCGCCAAGGTTCCAGGCGGAGACATTCCCGTAGAGGAAATATCGGTGGCCTGTCAGGAGGGAGGCGCCGATGCCATAACCAGCTACAGCAGCCTAAACGGTTCCTGTATTGATATCCAGACCGGAACATATCGCTGCGGCGGAGGCGGCTCCGGCGGATTCTCCGGCCCGGCCTTTAAACCGGTGGGAATCCTGATGTGCCGCAAAGCGGCTGCCGCCGTAGACATTCCCATTATCGGAATCGGCGGTATTTCATGTGCAGAGGATGTGATCGAATACATCATGGCAGGGGCCTATGCAGTACAGGTTGGATCTGCCAATCTTTCCAGGCCAGACTTTATGCACCGCCTGTTGAAGGATTTAGAAGTGCTGGCCGGACAAATGGGAATCTCGTCCTTCGAAGAGATTCGTGGTACAGCCAGAATCGAATAATCGTACAGTAAAAGAGGGGAATAAAAAGTCATAAACTGAATGAGTCAGACTTTTTATTTCCCTCTTATTCCGTTTCCATTCTATCTTCCGGTCTGCGCCTTATACTTCCACCCAAACACCCCCAACGCCCCGATCCCCATCACCGTAAGCGCCAGCCACACCAGAAACACGCTGTTCCACCCCAGTCCCAGCTGGATAACCAGCCCGGAAAACACGGAGGACAGACCGGCGGCCACATAGGAGCAGAAATCCAGCAGCCCCGATACGAAGCTGGCCCGGTTGGCCCTTGCGAAGCGAAGCGGAAATACTCCCAGCAAAATCGTATTTACACCGTACATCACGGCGCTGACGCCGCCTAATAAAAGTACCCCGGCAGCCAGCGATTTTCCCATAAAGACACGAAGCCCGGCCAGGATAAATACCGATAGGACCATCATAATCACCACCAGCGTTTCTTCCTTCAGAAGCCGTTTTCTCTGAATCATTCCCACCAGGGTGATGCCCATAAAATTCATCACCGGTATAAACAACAGCAGGAATGAGGCCGTACCGGCGTCCACGCCATAGATATCCTGTATCATGGTCGGTCCCCACAGCCCGATTCCGTCCTTGATCACCCCCTGCGCCAGGCAGGCAAGTATAATCCAGATCAGGCCGGAAGCCAGAATAAACTTTCCAAGCCGGTTTCCGATACCCGAAGAGGAGTCCGTATGTTCCAGAAATGCCGCGGACGGTTTCATCACCCGAACGCTCTGAAAATCCGTAAATCCGGCTTCCACCGCTGTATTTTTCACATACGTCTTCCACAGCAGCGCAAACAGAATCAGGGCGAAGCCAGGTATTAAAAATACCCACTGCCAGGATGCCGCCCGGATAATAAGGCCGCAGATCCCCCAGCCAGCCAGCGTTCCTCCCACCATGGAGGTGGACAGCCACACCGCGGCTCCCGCGTGCTGTTCCTCGTAAAACCAATGGGCAATCAGACTGATCATATTGCACCAGATGGCGCTCTGCGCAAATCCGTTCACCGCCCATAAAAGGATGATGATCCATATGTTATGGACGAATCCGATAGCCACATTCGCAGCTCCCGACACCATCAACCCGAAAAACACCTGATGCCTGTTGTCCAGATAATCCCCCGCATAACCGTTGACCAGCTTTCCCACCGCATAAACCCAGAAAAATACGCTCCCGGTCAGGCCGATCACTGCGGCGCCGCTGGCAAATTCCAACGCCATGGCGTTCATGGCCACGGATAGATTCAGCCGCCCGAAATACGTCAGGAAATAACCGGTCCAGCAGAGCAGAAACACTTCCTTCTGCTTTCTCCTTAGACGTTCCCCCATTTCCATGATCAGAATCCCACCGTCATACCATCATATGCCACCACGAATCCGTCCTCGCGGACACAGTCCACGATCTCTTCGTGCATCAGCTTACCATTGTGAGAGAAATGATTGATCACAAACACCGTGTTCTCTCCGGCGCATCCCTCACGAATCATGCGCGCTTTTGCATTCCGGTTGTCAGGCAGCCCCATGTGATAATTTCCGTCGGGCGCCTCCACATTGGTACAGTCGAAGCTGACAAGGCTGATCATTTTCCCTCTTAAATAATCCCATGTCTCTTCCGGGTAGCTTCCCGAATCGTGACCATAGAAAAGACGTTTTCCGTCCTTTTCCAACAGGTATACGAGGCAGTTTTCGTCCTTCGCATGGTTGGCCGCCAGCGGCGTCACCACGTATCCGGAAGGCAGCGTTACCGGTTCGAGGGGCCTTACCCGCTTAAAATCCAGCTGAGTGTGAAGCGTAGGGCTGTCGTTCATCTCCATGGCCATTCGGTATGCCGCTTCCACCTTATCATTTCCATAGACCGTCAGAACCGGCGCTCCGGGCTGGTGCGCATATGGCTCGCCGCGCATCAGCAGCTCCATGGGATAAAAATGATCCTGATGAGAATGAGTAATAAACACCGATTTGACCGCGTCAATCGTTATTCCCTCCCGCAGGACATGGAGATACGTATCGGGTGGAAGATCGATGAGAACCGTATTATCCACAATGGCCTGGGAGCGGGTCCTGATATTCTTTCCCCCCAGCTCCCTCGCCCTCTTACACGCCTCACAGGTACAGAACACGGCCGGCCATCCTTCTGCGGCAGCCGTGCCCAGATATTTAATTTCCATATTAGTCTCCTTTCGCACCTAACCTTTGACCGCGCCTGTGGTCAGACCCTGGATGATGTATTTCTGAGCAAAGACATAGACCACCATCACCGGCAGCATGGACAGCAGAAATGACGCGAAGGCCAGATTATAGTCAAAGGAATACGTCGTCTTAAAATTATACTGGAACAGCTGCAGCGTCCAGCTGTTCTTGGATTTGTTTAACAGGAGCAGCGGAAGCATGAAGTCGTTCCATACGGATAGCCCGTTCAGAATCATGATCGTGGCGGTCATGGGTTTTACCAGAGGGAATACGATCTGGATATACGTCTGGACCACTCCGGCCCCGTCGATAAATGCACTCTCCTCCAGTTCCCGGGGCACACTGTCCATGTACGCCACGAAAAGGAACACGCCGTCACGCAGTGCAAACACCAGATTTAAAACAATCAGCCCCCAGATATTGGACATGTGAAGGGAGCTTGCAATCTTCACTAACGGAATCATAACTACCTGGAAGGGCACGAAGAGACCGATGACCAGATAGATGTAAGAGAAACGGTAGAATTTGGACCGTCTCAAGTTCCGGGACAGCGCGTAAGACAGCGAGGGAATGACAAGCGCCATCAGGAGCAGGGAACAGACCGTAATAATAACGGTATTTCCTAAATAGCGGAAATAGTTCTGTTTTTCAATAATTTCCCGAAAATTCCCCAGATAAAACTGGCTGGGAAAGGAGAAAAAATTGACCGTCGATTCCTCTCTCGTCTTAAATGCAGTAATAATTGTCACATACAAGGGCGCGGCAATCACCAGACAACCCGAGATCAAAAACAGATATTTGAGGATACTGGAGGGCCGCAGCTGCTTTTCCTTTTTTCCATTCATGGTCAGTCCTCCTTCCTCGTCGTCCTGAACTGGAAATACGACACGGCACACACCAGCACAAAAATTACGACAGACTGGGTAATCGCATAGCTGAATTTCTGGTTCATAAAGGCATTTTCATAGATTAAGAACGCAATGGACTGGGTAGAGCCCGCAGGTCCGCCGCTGGTCATGACCGTAATATAGTCGAAGACCGTCAGTCCTTCTTTTGTCACCAGGATGATACAGACGCTTAAGACCGGCATCAGAAGCGGAAGCGTGATGCGAAAGAAACGCTGCACTCCATTGGCCCCATCGATGGCGGCCGCTTCGTATAAGTCTCCGGAGATATTCTGCATTCCGGCGATCAGCAGCACCATGGGGATCGACACACTCCTCCAGATATGGACGATCAGGATGCCCCACATGGCGGTAGATGAACTGGATAAAATATTTTTACTTAGAAAATCAATATTTAAACTCTTTCCGATCAGCGGGATCACCCGGTAATAGATTTCATTGAAAACAAGGCCTATGGTAACGAGGCTCAGCGTTGCCGGGAAAAAGAAAGCGGCCCGGAAAAAAGTCTGCTGTTTAATCTTCGAACACAGGATAACCGCCAGAATCAGCGCGATGGTGATGACTCCCACCACAAGAATTGCACTGTATTCTACGGTGAAGACCAGCGCACGTTTGAAGACACGGTCTGAAAATAACCTTGCATAGTTGTTAAGACCGACAAATTTATACTCCTTTGCATATCCGTTCCAGTTCGTAAAACTGTAGTAGATTCCGTAGATTACGGAAAATACGAAAAAGACCGTATATAGAATAATTGCCGGCAGTGTAAATGCCATATAAGCGGCGCGTCCCGCCTTCGGCCGTTTTGGTTTGTTTTTCACGGTCCATCACCCTTTCTGAACGATTCTCTTCTAATTAGAAAGAGGGTGAAACCAGCGCCGCCGGACTTAAATGCGTAATGCACAGCACCCGCTATCTACGCCAGGAGCACGCCCACAAAGCTAGTCGTAGGGTCCACTACGCCGTCGCTTCGCGGACGCACACCTGACGCAGATATCAGGCACTGTACACTACGTATTTAGGTCCGGCGGCACTAGCGCCACCCGGCCAAAATGCGTCCTGGCAAGAATCTCACCCTCTCGTAAAACCTTAGTTGTTATAGGTATCCATAATTAACTGATTTAAGTTGTCAAGCCACTGGTCTACATCCTTGGTATCAATCAGTTCCTGGCAGATATTGCCGTACTCTCCACCAAATGACGGCGGCCAGCTGTTGGACGGAACGCTCATGGTCTTACCAGTCTGGACATAATCCTTAAACATGGATTCAAACTCGGTCTTATTGAAGTTGACGCCCTTGATTGCCGACGGAGTTCCATCGTAATCGGAGAACTGCTGTGCATTTTCAGGGCTGGTGCAGTACTCTACGAAACGTTTTGCCGCTTCCGGATACTTTGTTGTTGCGGAAATACTGAATGCCGTATCGATGTTGACGCCCAGACGGTCAATGCTGCTGCCATTAAAGGATGGGTAGCGGAACATGGCAAACTGAAGATCCGGGTTGCTCTTTACGATCTCCGGGTATGCGAAGGTTCCGGAGAAGAACATGGCTGCCTTGCCGTTTGCAAAATCTGCGATAGCCTGCTCCTGGCCGGTTCCCAGGTTATCTTCCTGGCCATACTGGCGAAGCTTCACAATGGTCTCGCCCATCTGGCGGAGTTCCTTGGAGTCGGCAGCTGTAGTCCCTCCTGCTGCAATGTCTTCAAACAGTCCTACCGGATCTTCCAGCATGGTTACGCTGGCGCGGTCACAGAACTGGCGAACCGTCCATACATCCTTATCCGGGAATGTAAACGGTGTGATATCGGCTGCTTTTAACGTATCGCAGACCTTGTATAAGTCTTCGATGGTTGCCGGAATCGTGGCATCGGCTTTATCAAATAAATCTTTGTTGTAGTAAACGCCCAGCATGTTTAAGGATACCGGGATCGAATACGATTTGCTGTCGATGAGGCTGATATCCAGAATATCATCCGCCACATTATCAAGCATCTTTTCTCCGGTTAAATCCATCATATATCCGGCCTTTACCTGCTCCCGGAAGGAAGCATCCAGCGGGAAATGGGTAAATACGTCCGGAACCTGGTCGGAAGCCATTCTCGTCATCAGGACGGTCTCCGCATCCGGAACGTTGGTGTACTCGATCTTAATATCCGGGTTCTGAGCCTCGAATTCCTTGATCAGCGCCGTGTAATAATCGGTTCCCTCGTCCTTCATCTGGAAGAACTCAATGGTTGTCACTTCTCCTGCCTGCGCGGCCTCCTTCGTCTCGGCTGCCGTCGTCTCCTCCGTCTTCTCCGTGGATGCGGCCGACGCCGCCGTGGTCTCTGCCGGTTTGTTGGACGAGCCGCATCCGGCCATAGACACTACCATTACTGCCGCCATTGCTGCACTCAATACTTTTTTCATAGATATCCTCCTTACAATGCGAAAAATATGGGTATAAGTCACTTGTATCTTATACCCATATTATAGCGTTTATTTTTTTCAATCATATTGCAAAACTGACATAAGCAGATATCAATTATGTTACTTTTCCGTTATTATGCATTAATTTTACATTTATATTACACGTCTTTTATTGTATTTTTACATTAGCGCGATTCAGGCCTGTTTCTCTGTGTTCCCGGAGTCCGGCCGAAATATTTCTTAAAATTCTGAATGAAATAGGAAGGGCTGGTGTATCCCACCATAAGCGCCACCTCATTGATATTCATATCCCCGCTTTCCAGGAGTTCTTCCGCCTTTTTCATACGCAGGCCAAGCAGGTACTTGGAAAATCCCATTCCGGTCCGCGCCTTGAAGAGACGGCTCAGATAGTTGGGATTCATGAAATACTTCGTCGCCGCCAGCTCATTTAAAGAGATCTCACAGTAATAATTTTCTTCCAGGAATGCCTGGATTTCGTCAATAATGTCTCCTTCATTTATGGACCGGTCCGCCTCTTCGATGCAGCACGCCATGCTGCAGATATAGTCCAGAAGCCCGCCCATGTCCTCAAAATCCCAGAGAGGCCGGTAAATCGTTTCCGTATCCATGGTAAAACAGATGCCCAGCAGCGCCTGGTATGCCTGCTCCAGCTGCAGGACCGTCGTCTTCTCCTGCTGTACCAGTTTCTTGAAGCAGAACTCTTTTGCCTCCTTCACCCGCCTGGCATTCAAATGGTTTCGAATTAAATGTAAGTCTTCCTTGGAGAGCAGTTCCTTCCCCCTGTCATGATCGAAAAGATATAATCCCCGTTCCGGGTCCTGGAGCCGCAGACAGCAGGCTCTTCTCGCCTGGGAATATGCCTCCCTTATGGAATCCGGTCCCGTGAGAAGCAGGCTGACTCCGACTGCCGCCTGACGGCCATCCTTCTTTCCCTGTTCCGCCAGCGTATTTAATGCCCGGAGCTTCTTATCAAACACCGCCATGGCGCGTTCTTCCCCGCAGGAGACGATGACTCCCGCTCCGGAATGCAGAATATCCTCGAAAATCAGGTCCCGGCCAAAAGACAGATCCCGCAGCCGTATGGACAGTTCCTCAAATCCCATTCCGTCCACCATGATCTGAGCCGCAAAGAAACACCCGTTTTTCAGTCCTGTCATCTCCTCGGGCAGCACGTCCTCGGGACGCTCCTCCCCCGATAAATACCGGAGCAGGAGAAAACTTCCTGCGCGTTTCTGTACGTCACGGAGCAGATCCTCCTGCCGCTTTTCCTCTGTGCGCGCCTTCTTTATAGTATCCAGGGTGTGAAACAGATCCTCTCTCCTCAGCGGTTTCAGCAGATAATCCCGTACCCCGTTATGAAGGGCGGCTCTGGCGTAATCAAACGTGGCGTATCCGCTCACCAGAACCACATCCACCGACGGAAAACGCTGGCGCACCACCTCGGATAAGACGATTCCGTTCAGTCCTGGCATCCGGATATCCGCCACCAGCACATCCACGTTTTGCTCCTCCAGCACCTTTAAAACCTCACTGCCATTGTCACAGGAGCAGCAGATGGTGCTGTCCCTGTCCCATTCCAGTATTATTTTTTCTACAGCCTTTCTGGCCAAAAGAACATCATCCGCAACTGCAAACTTCATGACTTCACCCGCTTCCTATACATTTTTGTGCGCAGCACAACTCCGTCCGCCAGGACATGAATTACGGGGTGCCCTGTGGGTATGACTTTTTTTCACCTTCAGGGATCCTGATGGTGATCTTTGTTCCCCTGCCTTCCTCACTCTCCAGGATCAAACCGTACTCTTCTCCATAATAATTCTTCAGACGGAAATTCACATTCAGCAGTCCAATGGAATCCGTCTCCTCTTTTTCCAGACACAGCGATCCCTGCTCCCGGCATTTTTCCGTCAGCTGCTTAAGACGAGCTTCCGACATCCCGGCGCCGTTGTCCTCCACGGTCAGCGTTACGACGCCTTCCTCGGAGGAAGCCCTGATCCCGATCCGTCCATCTCTCTTATCCTGAGAAAATCCGTGTTCAAAACAGTTCTCAACCAGCGGCTGAAGCAAAAATTTGAGTATCTTCTTCCCTCTGACCTCCTCGGGAACATCAAACACGGTCTCGATCCGCCCCGCCATGCACAGCTTCTGAATATTGGCATACCGCTCAATCTGCGTGATCTCATCCATCACCGTGACCAGACTTCCTCCGCTGATGTTATAGCGAAACATATCTCCCAGCCCGGTCGCCAGCTCCGATATCTCCGGCACGTCCTCCAGGATGGCGATGGAATTGATGACATTTAACGTATTATACAGAAAATGGGGATTGATCTGGCTCTCCAGCATCATAATCTGCGCCTTTTTCTGTAGATTCTTCGATTCATACTCCCTTAAAATGCTCTCCTTCAGTCTGGCAGTCATGTTATTGAACCCAAGAATCAGCCGGCCTAAATCGTCCTGGCGGTTCAGCTCCTGTGTGATGGGAACCAGTTTCCCGTTTTCCACCTGATGCATGCCTTCCTCCAGTACGCGGATCGGCCGTGTCAGCTTCACACTCAGCAGGATGCTGACGCCGATGAATACCGCGGTCATAATCACAACAATGATCACATAGGAGGCCATTCCCTGCATCATATGAAGCTTCAGCACCCGCCCCGCAGCCATGCTGACGATGGTTAAGTCCAGCGCTTCATTATAAGTCGCCACCATACGCCAGTCTTCCCCGGAAAAATTCAAATCCATCACCTGATTTTTATTGGCGGCAAAGCTCTCCTTCCTCTCAAGGAGCGCCTGCCTCACATGGGAAGCCATGGCGTCCGTCACCCGCTGTCCCTGGTAGATTATGTAATCTCCCTGCACCGCCAGGGTATCCATGCTTCCATCCTCGGTAAAAACCATAAAGCTCTGCCCGAACTGCTTCAAATCCAGGTTGATAAAGGCGTACCCCACCTGTTCAAAAGTATAGGTATCCACCAGGGAGAACCCGTAGGTAATCGTCCTGACACTCTGCTGGTTGATCACGGTCTCGTAGACCGGTGACAGCATATTTTTAATCTTTTCCGTCTTCATGGTCTCAGCGAAGCCTTCGATCCGGCTCATGTAATTTTCATTATATCCGGCGCCGCTGTAGGCGTTATTCCTGTTGGACAAATAAGTAATGCTGGAGACGTAGGGATTGATTTTCGCCGACATCACATTTTTTCTCAGCTCCCGCAGAGTGGTGATATACTCCGGCCGGTTCATGTTAAAATCATTTTTCACATATTGAATAATGTCCGGATAGACCAGATACATGGCTGAAGTGGTCTTCAAATGGTTCACAATGGTCTCCAGCCGGTCATCAATCATCTCATTTGCCTGCGTCATGTTCACGATGCTTCTGTCAATCTCCTCCTCCATGCTTCTTCTCAGCACAAGACTGACCAGGATTGTTAATGGAACCAGGATTACGACGAGACAGGCCGCCAGAATCTTTCTTTGAAGCGGAATATGTTTATACCAGTTCATCCCCCCACCTCTCTATACGGATTCCCGGAGGCATACCTCGCAGGGCACGATCACAGTCGGCTCATACGTTTCATTCCCCAGAATATCTGTCAGCATCCTGGCCGCCAGAAAACCCTTGTATTTCTGGTTCTGACGGATGGTTGACAGCTTTGGTCTGGCATATTCGCTGCTTAAGAGTCCATCGAATCCAAAAACGGAAATCTGTTTCGGAATCTTTATGTGCTGCCCCCGCAGCGCATTGATGACTCCCAGGGCCATCAAATCACTGGCGCAGAAGAATCCGTCGATCCTTGGCTCCTTCTCCATAAGCCGGATCGCCTGTTCATGAGCCATGTCGTAGCGGAAATCGCCCTTCACAATCCATTCCGGCTTAACCGTAAGCCCCGCCTGACAAAGCGCCTGCCTATATCCCTCTTCCCGCTCCTTTTCCACGATGGAATGGCCGCTTCCGGTTATCATGGCAATGCGTTTCCTGCCGCGTTTCACCATGTGTTCCACGGCAAGTCTCGAATAATAGGCGTTGTTGACGATGACGCATCCCTTTCTCTCCCCTGTATACGGAATATCAATGAAGACACAGGGGAAATCCCCTTCAGCCAGCTTCTTAACCGCCGGTTCATCGTAATCCGCGTTCATCAGGATCATTCCGCCCGCCCCCCGCTGCCTGCAGTACGTCTCGAAGCACTCCGGGCTGTTCTCCATTATATATACCACGGTCTCGTAACCATTCTGATTGGCAAATGAATTCACTCCCTGCATAATGCCGAAGAAAAAAGAGGAATTCTCCGTCTGCTCACTGACCCCTGTCACGACAACGGCCAGCTGCATCGGCTTCTTTGCAGACAACGTCTGTGCCGTCAGATTTTTCACATATCCCATGGCCGCGGCCGTCTGGCTCACGCGCCGTTTCGTCTCCTCGCTGACGTCCTGTCTGCCGTTAAGCGCCCGGCTCGTCTGTGACACCGACAGGCCGCAGGCCTTTGCTACATCCACCAGTTTTACCATACCGCACCTCCTCATGATCCGCTGTGATCTCAAACCTTTCGCCTTTCCAGACAAATGAAAATGAAACACTTCGCCAGGATTCCGGCAGATGGGGTTCCATCGCAGGACGCCCATCCTTTACCGATAATCCGGCGAACCCCAGAACGATACACTGCCAGATTCCGCCCATTGCCGCCGCGTGAATTCCCTCTGCGGAGGACAGCCCGCCGTTTAAATCCACTCCGGCGGCCTTCCTGAACAGCCGGAAGCTCTCCTCTGTCATACCGAGGCGGGCCGCCGTCATGCTGTGCACATTAAAGCTTAAGGACGAATCGTGTACGCAGCGCGCTTCATAATATTGATAATTTTTAAGAATAATATCCTCCGGAAACAGATCCGGCATCGAGGACAGCAGCATTACCACATCCGCCTGCTTTAAGACCTGATATCCGCAGAGCTGCTCTACATTAAAGCTTTCCAGAATCTTCCTCCCGCCCTTTTTAAACGGCGTCAGGTCCAGTTCCGGCAGATTTAAAAACGCCTCATCCTGCGGAATGATTCCCCTGCTATCCGGCTTTGGAAGCGCCAGCTTCTCCGCCCGGTCCTTCATCCATACTTCCCTGGAGACAGCGCCCGTCTTCTTCTCCAGCTCCTCCAGTAGATCCGCCTTACCTGCCTGCCGGAGCATTTCCAGGATGCGGAGCGCCTCATTGATATTCCATGAAGCCATATAATTCGTATAGGCATTGTTGGATACGTGTTCACTGTATTCATCGGGTCCGATCACGCCGTGTATATCGTACTGTTTCCTCTCTTCGTTCCACTCCGCGCGGGAAGCCCAGTACAGCGCCGTCTCCAGTATCATCTCATAGCCGCACGCTTCCATAAATGCGGTATCATCCGTAGCTTCAAAATACCGATGGACCGCATACGCTATATCCGCATTGACATGAATCTCCTGGGTACCGGTATAAATGGGAATCGGCTTTCCCGTCACCACGTCGGGCGCTCCCTCTGACGGAGTCACCTCTCCGTCTGTAATCCAGGCGCTCTCCCATGGGAACAGCGCCCCCTCACATCCGTACTGCGCCGCCTTTTCCTTCGCCTTCGGCAGCGTGAGATAGCGGTAGCGCAGCAGCCGTCTGGCCACCTCCGGCTCTGTGTACAGCCAGGATGAGAAAAGGAACATCTCCGTATCCCAGAACGTATGGCACTTATAGGCCTCCCCGGACAGCCCCTTCGCACCGATATTCATCCGCTCGTCATGCACCGGCGTCATGATTCGCAGGTGGTAAAGGGCAAATCTGGCCGCACAGGAATCAAACACCTCGTCGCTGTCAATCCGGATATCATGTAAGTCCCAGTACCGTTGCCACGCCTCGCCGCTCTCTTTAAGCGAATGGTCGAATCCTGCTTTGGCGGCTTCGGCCGCCAGTGCGTTGGCATCCTCTACTATGGAAAGGCTCTTGTGTTTCCCACACGCTGTCTCTTTGAAAGGTGTATCTGCAAAAGGGCTTTCGCCGTCCCAATACTCTGCATCTCTGGAAGTATAAAAAGCGGCCGCATTTTCAAGCACGATCTCCTCCCCTTTTTCCCCGGAAATATGGTAGTGCGTTCCGATCCTGCGCCGGTCCATGTCAATGGAAGCGCGGTATGATCCTGCAGTCAGCCTCGGAGCGCAGGCAGCGGCAAAGCGCACCCCTGAATCCCACGCCTGAAACGACAGTTCCTCCCGCTCTCCCGGCACGCAGTGCCTCGTACCTTCCGTAAAATGCTGGGCCCCGCTGTTACTCACCTGTCCGTTGATTCCGGTCCTGATCTCCAGCTCGGCCGGTTCCTCCAAAATAAGAGACAGTCTCTGCATCAGCAGGTGGCGGTTCTTTAACGACACAAACCGCTCCATCTTTACCTTCACCTGTTTTCCCTGTTCCGTTCTGTATGTAAAGTGCCTCTCAACCAGCCCGTTTTCCAGATGAAGCATGGCACAGTAATCCTCATGATTTCTTCCGTTCAGCTGGAGCAGCTCCCCGTCAATGGTAATCTCCTTCCCCATCACATCCGGAAGATTCGGAAGCTCAGAGACCTCGCCAAAACAGGAATCATACGTTCCTGCAATAAACGTATCGCGTTTCTGCCCGGGAACCGGCTCATCCACCGCGCAGCGTACCCCCAGATACCCGTTTCCCTGGCAGAACAGCGATTCCATCTGGGGCTGCCACGCCCGGTCCCACCGGGACACCGACACGCTCCATTCCCCCAATTCTATTTTTTCCATAAAATACCTCACTTTTCCAAAACGTTTGTGGTACAAATATGATTCTATTATTGCAATGTTACACGTAAAAGTCAAATATTTTATATATAATATTTACTTCTTTTTTAAATATAAATGAAAACGTTTGTGGGATCAATCATCTCATGCTACAATAGCGTTAAAAGGAGGGGATTTCAATGAAAGAAACTTGGTGGAAAGAAGCGGTTGTCTATCAGATTTATCCGAGAAGCTTTATGGATTCCAATGGAGATGGAATCGGAGACCTGGGAGGAATTATCCGGAAACTCGATTATTTGAAAGAGCTGGGCGTGAACGTAATCTGGCTTTCCCCCATCTACCGTTCTCCCAATGACGATAACGGATATGACATCAGTGACTACTGCGAAATCATGGAAGAGTTTGGCACCATGGAGGAATTTGACCGGCTGCTTAAGGCGATGCACGAGAGAGGATTAAAGCTGATGATGGATCTGGTCGTCAACCATACCTCTGACGAGCATCCCTGGTTCCAGGCTGCGTTAAAGGACAAAAACAGCCCCTACCGGGATTATTACTTCTTCCGGGATGGGAAACCGGGAGGTCTGCCGCCTAACAACTGGTGCAGTCATTTCGGATTTTCTGCATGGGAAAAGGAACCGGAGGGTGAGCAGTATTTCCTGCATCTGTACACAAAGAAACAGCCTGATCTCAACTGGGATAATCCGTCTGTGCGGGAAGAGGTGTACCGCATCATGCAGTTCTGGACGGATAAAGGAATTGACGGCTTCCGCATGGATGTGATCAACTACATCTCCAAGGCCGCGGAGCTTCCGGATATGCCTGAGGATGGCCCCCATCTGGCCACACCTTACTTTGCCAACGGCCCGCACGTCCACGAATACCTTCAGGAAATGAACCGGCGCATCCTGAGCCAGCGGGATTTCATCACAGTAGGCGAGATGGTCTCGGTCACCACGGACCAGGCGCGGCTCTATACTCACGAAGACCGCCATGAGTTAAACATGGTCTTCACCTTCGAGCACATGTATCTCGATGCGGTCGGTGAAGACAAGTGGCAGATCCGCCAATGGAAGCTGTCCGAACTAAAGGCCGTATTCGGGAAATGGCAGACCAGCCTGGCGGACGGCTGCTGGAACAGTCTGTACTTAAATAACCATGATCAGGCACGAATGGTAAGCCGCTTTGGGGACGACGGAAAATACCGCGTGGAAAGCGCCAAGATGCTGGCCACCTTCCTTCATACGCTCCAGGGAACTCCTTATATCTACCAGGGCGAGGAGCTGGGTATGACCAACATCCGGTTCGGCTCCATCGACCAGTACAAAGACATCGACACGCTCAACCATTATGCCGAGGCTGTCACGGTATTTCACGAGGATCCGAAACGCGTTATGGAAGCGATCTACGCCAAAGGGCGCGACAATGCCCGAACGCCAATGCAGTGGGATGCCTCCCCGAATGCCGGATTTACCGACGCGGTCCCATGGATTCCCGTCAATCCAAACTACACAGAGATAAACGCGGAAGCGGCCATCCGTGACACTGAAAGTATCTATCATTACTATCAGGATCTGATCCGTATCCGCAGACATCATAAAGTTGTGGTCTATGGCGACTACAATCCGGTATGTGAAGAACATCCGTCCATTTATGCCTATACACGGCGCTATCAGGGGCAGATGCTCCTGGTGGTTCTTAACTTTTTCTCAGATCCGGCTGTCATTGACCTTCCCAAAGCGTGCCTTCCGGAAAACGGGGTCCGGCTGATTGGGAATTATGAAGACGCTCCGGCCTGCGAGGTGCATATGAAGCTTCGGGCGTTTGAGGCTGTGGCATTCCTGGGAGGGGATGGGGGTGAACAGATAATGATATAAGAATATTTCAAAGAATTATAATTTTTTATTTAAAAGGGTACTTGAAAAATACAAGTACCCAGTGTATAATATAAGCAGAAGTAATCAAGGGCTAACAAGAAACCGATGATTGCCGATCAAGCAAACAGTAATTTTAAGTTACCGGGCTATCCTCTGGCCAGAGAGGATAGCTCATTTTCTATTCTGGTGATTATCCAGATATGTAAGTACCGTAAATATCACTATGATTAACGTTAATATTTCCAGCGTATTCATTGCACATCAGTCCTTTCAATATTTTGAAAGGCAATCACCGAGTCATCCTCTGACTTCTATATAAATTATACATTATAATTTTAACACTAATTTTTAGTATATTCAACTTGTATTTTATGTTTTTCGTTATTTATTCAGCCATCTACCCCTGACGATTTCTACAAAACTTAAATCCGATCTATAATCCCATTTATAAAGCAATTTTCATTTACAACTATATGAAGTAAAACAGAATCATAACCTGCCTGCGGATTGATCTGCACCCGAAGCGCCTGCAGCCCGGGTATAAGATTAAAGATACGCTCTGTACTGTACGGTAAACTCATCTCCCGGTTTGACTCCATCAGCACCTGCCCGTTTTTCTTACATATTACTGCCCGTTTTCCATTCTCTTCCACTAACACCGCTTCATCAGCGCCGCTCACCACCGGACAGATCAGCGTTCCGTCATCAAACTCCGCCCGAATGCGCAGTTCTTCCCCTGAAACCTGGTAAGTAAAACAATAACTCTGTTCTCTGCCAGACAACGTTCTGCGTTTTTCGTCTCTCAGCTTTCCGCTGGCAGTAACCAGTCCGCCTTCTACCGATACCCGGACATCGTCATCATAGAGACTGCTGTAGACAATACCGTCCTTTTCGGCTTCGATTCTCACTGCCAGGCACTCCTGTCTGACCCGGCAAGGAACCTGCATATTGTTTGGTTCCTTTAAAGTATACCGGCTCATCCCGGCACACAGCAGAGTTCCCAGCCTCTCGTGGTGAAGAAGCGACAGTGTTCCGCCTCCGACATGGCCTCCGGGTAAATACTCCCAGTCACAGGCTGTCACCGTGGCCGTCATGGATCCCTTTGTTACAATCCAGCTTTCTGTCTCCGGGTAATACCGGATTCCCTCGGTCCTCTGTCTTAGCAGGCGCCGCTCTGCCCGGTCGTCCGCTCCCTTCCACACTAAATTTCTGTCCAGAATTCCAGCCAATACCTTTGCATGGGTAAATGTATGATGAACGCACGGTGCCTGACCGGCCAGCCTATAATGCGGACCTCCAGCCAGCAATCCATCCACGGTACATTTCTTCAGCAGATTTAGATTTCTTACAGCTGCCAGTACAAAATCCGGGTTGTCATCTGCCAGAAGCAGGTATCCCAGCGCGCAGCCATCTGAAGTGCGGCTCCCCCAGTAGCTCCATTTATAATTTCTTGTTCCAAAACTGTTGTCCCAGGCACCGTTTTCAAGTAAAAACGGCAGATGCGCAGCCATCCCCCTATCCGCAGCCTCCAGAACTCTCCGGTCTCCGCTCAGATGGCCGTACAGAGCCAGAGACGGCAGCGTCTCCTCAACATTGTACCCGATATCGATGGGGCGGCAGCCCCTTGGACTCCTCTTTTCACGAGGCACCCCCTCTCCATACAGCAGATCATGTTCGGTAAATGGAAGCCCGGACGGCTCAGCCAGTTCTTCCGCTTTTCGTTTATAGAGTTCCTCATGCAGCACCAGCCAGCACTCATATAAGGCCAACGCATTGGATATGGGATAATTGATATTATTATCCTTCAATTCATCAAACCGGTACAGGAATTCTGCTGCCAGCTTAAGGCGCTGTCGCCAGGCGGCTCTCGTTTCGTCTGACAGCAGCTCTTCATGAAACAGCAGACAGTCCGCCAGCTGGATCACATTAAAAACCGTCGTGCCCTTCCAACCGGAGTCAATATCATTTAAAAAGGAACCATCCTCCTGTGACACCGTATTTTCCGCCCAAATAAAAAGCCTCTCAGCGGCTTTCACCCATTTTTCATCCCTCTCAAGCGCAGCCATACATAAAAAGGGATACATCGCCTCAAAGCAGCGCCCGTGAATCTTTCCGCACGCGGGGCAGAGGAGAGCGCCGTCGAGTCTTGGGTTATTCGTATTTCCGATCTGAAGGCGAAGCATGGCTTCGCACCATTCCTTCAAGAGATCTTTGCACACTTCCGCCATATTATTTCCCCCATTACCAGTATGGATTCCAGTCATATTTTAATCTCACCAGACCTTCCAGATAATAATAATCCCCCCAGAGATTGCACTCGTCGATCCCATGGTCAATACAGTCATTGTAAGGCGTCTTTCTCCCATATACTCCGTGCAGAAGAAGTCCATCCGACTCTGAATCAGATTTCGCCGCGCAGGTGTCATAAAGCGCTTTCATCAACCGGCTGGCAATTCCAGTGTAGTACGAGGCTTTCTCCCCTGGCAGGTATTTCGCCATCTCCAGCATACCGCAGGCCGCGACCGCCGCCGCAGAGGAATCCCGGGGTTCCATACTGCCATCCTCGAAGATAAAATCCCAGTACGGAACGAGACTGTGGGGAAGATGATCGAGGAAATACCCGGTTACCTCCTCAAACAGCCTGACATACTCAGGATTTCCCGTATAGCGATAGCTCAATGCGATGCCGTACACGCCCCAGGCCTGCCCTCGGGCCCATGCGGAGTCGGCGGAATACCCCTGATGTGTGACTCCCTTCAGCGGTTCCCCTGTCTCCGGATCAAAATAAAAGGTATGGAAAGCGGAACTGTCAGGACGGATCAGCACGCTCAGCGCCGTATGTACATGGGCTTCCGCTTTTTCCCCATAAATTTTGTCCCCGGTAACCTCGCCGGCCCAATACAGCAGCGGAAGATTCAAAAGGCAGTCGATAATCAACCGGTAATTTCCCGGCTCAGCCAGCTTTCCCCATGCCTGCAGGAACTGCCCCTTCTCATGAAAACGCTCCAGAAGCCTGCGGGCCGCCTTAATTGCGGTTTCCTTCGCCTCCTCGCTGCCGGTCAGCTTCCAGGCCGCCACACAGGATGGGGTATACAGAAATCCGAGATCATGAGTATCCGTTTCAATCTGATGATCGATGCGGTACCGAAAGGATTCTGTCTGTGCAAGCGCCGTCCGTTTCATCTCCGGATCGCCGGAACACTCGTATGCCAGCCACAGCTGTCCCGTCCAGAAGCCGTTGGTCCACTGGTTATTTGGCGCTTCCGTGTAAAAGTGATTGGTACTGAAAATATGTTTGAACCCAGCTCCGAATCTGGACATGGAAAAACGGGTCTGGGATACGGCTGTTTCGAGGGCCGCCTCCAGTTCCGCCGGCGCCAGCTTCGGATAGTTCTGTAACTCTTCTTTTTTCATTCTCTTCTCCTGTTCTTCCTGTTTTTATTACAACACAGGAAAATCCTCATATTTACGCCGGAATCCGGCCGCATCAAAGGGAGCCATTGTAAGTAAATCCCCTGTTTCCCTGCTGTGCGCGGCTAAGCGGTTCGCCATCTCTTCCGCAATCTCATCGTGTTTTCCGTCAAACATCAGATTGGAAGTTTCCTGCACATCCTCCTCCAGATCGTACAGCTCATAGAATGTTTCATCCTTAAATAAATCCACGATCAGCTTCCATCTCCCCCATATCATACAGCGCTGAAAATTAGACCGGGAGCCATTTCCGTCATACTGGATATAAGCAGAATTTCTGTCCTCCGCCCTGCTCTCTCCACGAAGCAGCGGCATCAGCGATGTGCCGTCCATTTCATTTCCGCTATCCACCTGAAGATAATCACACAGTGTGGGCATTACATCGATGTGACTCACTACCTGGTCATACGATTTCTCTGAAGGCGTGAACGCCTTTGGGAACTTCATAAACAGCGGCACGCGGGCTGATTCCTCGTACATACACATCTTCTGAAACAGGCCGTGGGAGCCCAGCATCTCTCCATGGTCGCTGGTAAAGAGAATCAGGCTGTCATCATAGATTCCCTGCCGCTTCAGCTCTTCCAGAACCCGGCCCACGCAGTGATCCAGCATCCTCACCAGCCCCAAATAGACTCTCCAGGCCTCCTTCCAGTGCTCCCGCCCATAGCGGGTCCCCACGATTCCCGTCAGATTATACATCTGAAGCGGGGACTGCCTGGGGTAGTACACACCGATATTTTCCGGAAGCGCAAAGTCCTCCGCGCCCACTGCCCTGTACCATGGATCCGGTATCTGAAGCGGTGGATGAGGCGCTAAAAACATGGCGTTTAACAGAAGAGGCTTCCTGGTATCCCGCCGCCGCAGGCCTTCCAGCGCCATCTCCGTAAAATAAGAATCAAAATAATACTGCTCTCCCGGTTCATACCTCCCCGTTTCCGCGTTGGAATAGCTGCTCACCCTTGTAGCCTTTCCGTCCACCATTTCCGGTACCTTTGTGCGGAATTTCCCGCCTCCCGGCATGGCAATACCGTGTTCCTTCAAAAATTCTTTATAACTCTTTTCCGTGGAAAACCAGCGCGTACGGGAATCCACACGGTCTTCCAATTTTCCTCCGGTTGTAAACAAATGCTGCTTCCCACTGTGGATACTGTCCCAATCCCGCTCCATCATTGTGTATAAGTTGCCAAATTCCGGCCTGACATCTCCACAAACGGCGTCGGCCGGCTCCCATGGGTTGATCAGAGAACCGTTTCTGTTGGGATAAGTCCCGGTAAAAAACGAACCTCTGGCAGGCACGCAGAGAGGGCAGGCACAGTAGGCCCGGCCAAATGCGGTCCCATCCGCTGCGATTGAGTCAATATTGGGGGTAAATCCCATTCCCAGCACATCATACCGCAGCTGGTCCGCCATAATTATAATAACGTGTGGCTTCAACTTCCGTCTCCTTTCCTTTTTACAAAGAGCCGCACCAGAGCATATTTGGCAACGGCTCTGATATACGGCTCTCCTGATTCATTATTTCCGCGTAACAGTTCAGGACGGCGGGAAAAATAGTGCGAAAGCAGGCGTTAAGCTCGCTTATAAGACTGTTTTTGCACTATTTTTCACATCGGATGGACATACGATGCTTCTTGACCGGTTTTTTCGGTCAAGAAGATAAGCCGTCCTGAACAGTTACATTTCCGCAAAATATGGGGTAACAGATTCTCCTTATTCTGCGCTGTAACGGGCATAAGCGTCCTTATAAATCTGGATATAGCGTTCCACGTTCATATCCTGAAGCTTCTTCTGGAACGAATCCCACTCGTCTTCCACGCCGCCTTCCACGATCCAGCCTGCATACTTCTGGGCTACGTAAGAGTCAATATCTGTCTGCAGCACGCCGATTTCTTCAATCTCGTCCCCGGTGAAGAACACGTTGGGATACATCTCGTCAGCCGGTACATTGTACGGAGCATAGAAAGCATCCAGTTCCTTACGTTCTGTTAAGTTAGCGTTTAAGTCCAGCTTTTCAATGATGGGCTGCATTACTGCGAAGGTTCCGTCATTTCCCGGGCTGTAATCATGAATTGCCGTATCGAGAGTGACGCCTTCCGGCAGCTGCATCTGGTGGTAACGGCCTTCTCCGGTCTTCTCCAGAACGTGGCCCAGCAGGCCCTGGCAGATCTCCAGAGAACTTTCCGGATCGTAGGACTGATCGATCCAGCGCATCAGAACTTCCGGATGCTCCGCTTTGCTGGTAATTGCGAAGGAACCCTTGGAGATGATCTTCGCATCCACGGTTCTCCAGATGCGCTCGCCGTTGGTATTGATAAGCGGCGCCATGGCTGCGTAGTCATCCTTGTTGGCCGCCGCTGTGGCATTGCCGCTCCAGCCTAAAAACATGCCGACAATCTTGTTGGGATCCTGAATTTTGGCCACATAGACGTTAAAGTCGTGTGTGAATGCTTCCTTGTCCACCAGCCCCTTTTCGTACAGGGAATGGAACCAGGAAATGGCCTCTTTATACGGTTCTGTCATCGGCGTATATACAACATCTCCGTCGTTGATCACGAAATGATAGATATCATCCAGCTGTCCGAAGGTTCCGAATAAAGACTGGATTCCCTGCTGCCTGTTGTAAGGGTCGCTGGAGCTCATACGGAACGAAAATGGGATTTCATCGTTTGTATTGCCGTTTCCATTGGGATCTCCGTCCTTGAAGGCCTGAAGAACGGTTTCCAGCTCTTCCCTGGTCTCCGGCACTTGAAGGCCAAGATTATCGAGCCAGGTCTTGTTGATGAACAGCTTGTCATGGGTGGTCGGATTTAACTCATTGATGGTCGGCAGCGAGTAGATATTGCCATCCGGCGCCGTAATCTGCTTCCTGTACTGCGGGTTCGCGTCAAGGATCGCCTTTAAGTTGGGCGCATACTCATCAATCAGATCATTTAACGGGATCAGCATTCCCTGGGACGCATACTTGATGATATCCACATCTTTTAAGATATCCTGTCCGTAAAATGCATCCGGCAGCGTATTACTTGCAAACAGCAGGCTCTTTTTCTCATTCCATCCGTCATCAGAGGACATATTCCAGTTGACGATTACATTCGTATCCGTCTCCAGCTTCTGAAAGAATTCCAGCTCCTTAAAATTCTTATTTTTCTGTGTGCTGGCCGCGATCTCATACGTAATCGGCTGGTTTACGATGGGCAGACCTTCCTTATTCACTTCAAACGCAGCCTGCGTCTCTCCGGCTTCCACGGCTTTGGTGGCCGCCGGCGCTGCCGTCTCGTTGGCCGCCTTGGGCACACAGGCCGTCAGGGCCGATGCCATAACCGTAACTGTAAGCAGTGTACTCATAAATCTCTTTTTCATTGTTTCCCTCCTGAAAAAATATAGTTTTATGTAATTTTCTTTCCAGGTCAGCCCTTGACGGAGCCAACCATAACACCCTTTGCAAAATGCTTCTGCAGGAACGGATAGATCACCAGAACCGGCAGAGTCGATACGATAATGACGCCGTACTTGATCAACTCGGCAGCCTTCTGCTGTTCAATGATGCTGTCCACATCCCCCAGGCCGGAAGCCTGATTCTGAAGCAGAATATTTCTCAGTGTCAGCTGCAGCGGATACAGCCCCTCATCCCTTAAATAGATCAGACCGTTCATGAATTCATTCCAGTGCGCGACGCCGTAATAGAGGACGAGCACCACCACAATCGTCTTTGACAGCGGAAGCACAATGCTGAAAAAGTACCGGATATGACTGCAGCCATCGATGGAAGCCGCCTCGTACAGTTCCTCCGGTATGCTGTTGCTGATATAATTGATGGCAATAATCAGGTTAAACACGTTGATAGCCGGAAGCAGAACCATAACCCACGGCGTATTGTACAGATGAAGGTCGTTCATCCATAAGTAAGTAGGAATCAGTCCCCCCTGAAAGTACATGGTAAACATGACGAACAGCGTGAGCGGCTTCCTGGCAAAAAAGTTCTTTCTGCTTAACGGATACGCCAGCATCATGGTAAGAATCACGTTGATGGTGGTTCCCACCACGGTGTAAAAAATGGTATTGCTGTAGGATCGCCAGATCTTCGTATTTTCAAATATTTTTTCATAGCCGGTCGTGTTAAACCCGACGGGCCAAAATGCCACCTGGCCATTGTTGATCGCCACCGGATCGGAAACCGACGCGATTACGATAAAATATAGTGGATACAGTACACAGACTGCCACCAGGCCGAGTACGAGATAATTAAAGATATCAAACAGGCGGTCGGCCGGCGCCTGCGTCCCAAAGCTTCTGTGCAGCTTCGTTTTTTTCTGTGCCATTTTGTCCTCCTTATTACGAGCAATTGGCAGCTCGTTACCACAAACTGTTGTCAGTCGTCTTCTTCGCAATGTGATTGACAGTGACCAGAAGTATGATATTGACCAGATTGTTAAACAGGTTGATGGCCGCTGAATAGCTGTACTGTGCATCTATCATACCAACTTTATAGATATAGGTCGATATAATTTCACTGGCTGCCAGATTCTGGGCATTCTGCATTAAATATGCCTTCTGGAATCCCAGATTCATCACCTTTCCTACCTCCAGAATCAGCATCATCACAACCGTAGGCAGGATCCCCGGAATATCGATGTGCCAGATCCGCTGCCACTTATTTGCTCCATCCACCTGTGCCGCTTCATATAAGTCGGGGCTGATTCCCGCCAGCGCCGCAATATAGATGATTGCGCTCCACCCCGCGTTCTGCCAGATTCCCGAGAGGACAAATGTCAGCTTAAAATACTTCGCATCTCCCAGAAAGAAGATGGGCTCACCTCCGAACAGCTGAATCACCTGGTTAATCAGACCATTTCTCGGTGATAAGAATATGTACAGCATACCGGTCAGGACGACGATCGATATAAAGTGCGGACAGTACACGATCGACTGCACAAATTTCCGGAACCTCTGGTGCTTCACCTGATTCAGCATAATTGCCAGAAGAACCGGAATCGGGAACCCCAGCAGAATCTGCAGAAAGCTGAGTCCCAGCGTGTTCTTAATTAATGGCCAAAACTGGGAAGATGAAAAAAAACGTTCAAAATGTTTGAAGCCGCACCACTGGCTCCCCCAGATTCCGTCCACCGCCCGAAAATCCTTAAAGGCAATCTGCACTCCATACATGGGTACATAATGGAACAGAATAAAATACAAAACAGGAACTGCACATAATAACAGAAGCTGCCAGTCGCGCCTCAGCGCCCTTTTCACTCTGTAAATCCCCGGCTTTCCGGGTGCAGGCCCGACCGCGTGTTTCGTGTCAGTACTCCCCCTCATTCCCTGAAACCTCCTCCATATTTTTTTGTCTGGCACCAGTATAGCGGCAGTACCCGCCTGGTTTCAATTCACATTTTTTGCAGGCCTTCCAGCCATTTTTCCAGCGGTCATAACTGCATACTGTTTTTGCTTTCTGCATTTGCCATTTTTTGCTTCTTTGCAGAATTTGCACTAGATTCCATGGGGCTTTCCGCCATTTTTTATCTATCTTTTCCTTGTCCTTATTTTCTTTCGCGGTACTTTGCTTGAAAGTGTTGTGCATTTACCCTATAATAAATATTGTTAAATATCAGAAACGGGGGCGGTGAGATCTTATGCTGAAAACAGGGAAAAAGCGAAAATTCGGGAGGCACTATATCCGCTATCTGATTTCCTATATGACCGTGCTCTTAATCCCTCTCGTCATCCTGACCTTCTTCTATTCCTCCCGATTTATGAAGAAATTTTATGATGAGATCTATGAAACCGTAGACTTAGAGCTGCTGCAGATCAGCACTCAGCTCGACAATGAGCTGGAGTCCATGCTAAATATCGTAGGGCAGCTGACGCTGACTGGAACGATACACGATGCCTCCGAGGCGGAAACTCCTCTGGCCTTAAGCCCGACCATCACCTATCTGTCGGCCTTAACCTCTGCGAACCCTTTTATCCAGGATATCGTTCTGATTCTGGATGGGAAAGAATACGTGGCCACCAGTTCCACGACCTGCCGGAAGGACTATTACTTCAGCCGCATTTTCCGCGTTCCCGGCATGAGCTCCAGGGAATTCCAGGATCTGCTTCTGAACAGCAAGGCCTCCTTCTGTCTTCCCAGGCAGAAGCTTCTCAACCTGGACTTAGGCCCTGCCGAGGCAAACGTCGTGCTTTTTTCCTACCCGGTCTTTACCGATTATCAGAAACACGAGGGCACGGCTCTCTTTTATGTAAACAACAGCTCCATCGAGGCACTTTTAAGCCAGAAGCTCCAGAGCTATCAGGCGCAGACCTATATCCTGGACCAGAACGGTGCTGTCGTAACCACCTCGGGAGAACACGATCGGATGCGCGGCATTTTAAGCTCTTATCTGGGAGATTCCATAGAACTGTCGTCCACAACCAGTATAGACGGGAAAGAATACGTCGTCCGCACGCACCGGTCGGAGAAAAACGGGTGGACGTATCTGGCTTTTATTCCGGACAGGCAGACCACATTTACACAGGTTTCTTCTATTATGAGGGAATTCCTGCTGGCTATTGTTATTATTCTGCTTATCGCCAGCTTCACTATCTTCTTTTTGCAGAAAGTGAATTACGCTCCCGTCCGCCGTCTGCGGGACAGGGCAAAGCTGATCTCCCCGGACGCGGCTTCCTACAACGAACTGGAGACCATTGCCGGAGCGCTGGACTACTTATCTACTCAAAACAGTTCACTGTCCACTCAGCTGGCCAACAGCCTCACAGCCGTTAAAAATGAACGCTTATACCGCCTCTTAAACGGCGCCTACGCTTCCAGAGAAGACTTCAATCTGGATTGTTCGGAGCTGGACCTCTCTCTGCCAAATGAGCACTTTACCGTCAGTATTGTGATGCTGCATAAGCAGTTTGACAACTTGGACGGGCTGGCGCAGGAGATTAAGAAGCAGTTTTCCGTTCCTTATATTTACTATTACCTGCATAATTTCCATCCCAATCAAATCGTGCTTCTCATTAACCAGCCGGATCATATGCCGGTCTCGGCAAGATTTTTCGGGGATGTGCAGAAATATTTAACCAGGCAGTACGGGCTGCTGACCACCGTCGGAATCGGCACCTGCGTGGACAGTACGGAGCGCATCGCCCAGTCCTACATGGAGGCCGTCAGCGCCCTGGACTACCGTTTCGTAAAGGGCAACGGCACCGTCATTGAGTTTCGGGAGGTCCTGGGGCCGGCACACGCAACGGTTGTTTACCCTCACAAGGAATTTGAGAGTCTTAGAAATGCTCTTTTTTCCCATAATGAGCAGAACATCAGGGATGCCATTCAGAATATCATTCATTTTATGGAGGAGAGCCAGCTTCCTCTCTATCTGGCCAGAAGCATCTGTTTTGACTTAATCCATCTCGTAAATGAACACTGCCGCGGTCAGAAAAATGCGGCCTCCAACTCTCCCATCGAATTGTCGGGTATGGAGACCGCGCTGGAGATTATACAGATGCTCCGGGCCTGGAGTGAGCATTTGAGCGGGCTCACCGCCTCCGCGGCCAAACGGGTCGTTCTGGATGAGGTTATGAAATACCTGGAGGCCAACTGCCTCCGCTGCGATTTTTCCGCTTATGAGGCTGCCGGCCACTTCGAGATGACGCTTCCGGCCTTCAGCAAATACTTTAAAGATCAGACCGGTCAGAATGTGATGGATTACACCATTCACCTGCGGATAGAACGGGCAAAAGAGCTTTTACGTACCACCGCGCTGCCGCTGAAAGAGATTTCCGAAGCCGTAGGCTACTACAATATTTCCAGCTTTACGAGACGTTTTAAATTAAACCAGGGGATTACCCCCAGTGAATACCGAAAGGCGTTTGTAAAAGACAGGTCTGAAAAACCACCATGCTAAAAGAAGTGTCAACCCCCGGACGACTCCATTGATGAAGAGAATCCGTATGTTCCGGTTCGATGGAATCCCCTCCATCTGACACACCAAAAACAGAGGCGGCACCCGTATATAAAATGGGATGCCGCCTCTGTTATTTTTAACAGATTTTAGCCGATTCATTCCCCCGCCCTCTTAGGCGGTGGAATGAATCGGCTTTGGTTGTAAGGTGTGGTTACGTCTTTTGTAACCATATCGCAACAGCCGATAGGCAAAGCTTGCGTAGGACGGATAAAAGAGGTATCATATAATCAGTCGAATAGAAAGAAATGTGCCTTTTCGTGCTTATCCTAAATCTGAAATCGGCAAATTCATCAATGCCTGTAAAAGTGCAGGCAGCAGGTGGTGCGCCTCTTTCTGTAATAAAGCAATACATACAATCGCAGGGGGAAAAGCGATGAACAAAGCCTATGTGTTTCGAATCTACCCAAACAAAGACCAGAAAATCTTACTGGCCAAAACATTTGGCTGTGTCAGGTTCATCTGGAATAAGATGTTATCAGACAAGAATGACTGCTATGAAACGACAGGAAAATCCTTGAAGACAACTCCTGCAAGGTACAAGAAAGAATATCCGTTTCTCTGTGAAGTGGACAGTCTGGCACTTGCCAATGAACAGCTGTCTTTGGAGAAAGCTTATAAAAATTTCTGGAACGGAAAAGGCAAAGTGGGATTTCCGAGATTCAAAAGCAGGCACAATGACAGGAGTTCCTACACAACAAATTATGTGAACGGAAATATAGAAATCGCAGACAGCAAAATCAAATTGCCAAAACTCAAATGGGTGACAATCAAACAACATAGGGAAATACCAGAAGATTATAAGCTGAAATCTTGTACAGTATCTCAGGATCCGGATGGAAAGTATTATATTTCTGTTTTGTTTGCATACGAAGAAACAATCACGCCGCAAAAGGTAGAAAAAATAACAGGCTTAGATTTTTCCATGAAAGAGTTATATGTCGATGATAAAGGACGAATCCCTGAATATCCACGATTTTATCGTAAGGCGCAGGAAAAACTGGCAAGGGAGCAAAGAAAGCTGTCAAAATGTGAAAAAGGGAGCAATAATCGTGCCAAACAACGAAAAATAGTTGCCAAACTCCACAAAAAAGTATCGAATCAGAGAAAAGATTTTCTCCACAAACAGAGCAGGCAGATAACCAATGCTTACGATGCAGTTGTGGTGGAAAATCTCAACATGAAAGAAATGTCTAAGGCATTACGATTTGGAAAATCTGTTCATGATAATGGCTGGGGGATGTTTATCTTGTTCTTGCGGTACAAGCTGAAAGAGGAAGGAAAACAGCTTGTAAAAGTAGATAAGTGGTTTCCGTCAAGCAGGACCTGTTGTTTGTGTGGAAAGAAAAAAGAAGAGCTTGCCTTGTCAGAACGAGTCTATCTATGCGAATGCGGGAACATCATGGACCGGGACCAAAATGCAGCAATAAACATAAGGCAGGAGGGGATAAGGATCTTAGGCATAGCGTGAAAATATATATCAACCGTGGGACACACGGGGGTAGCTTGTTGATACTGTCGGGATTACCTGGCCTGAACAAGAAGCCCCCACTACTTAGAGAAAATCATCCAGTGAATGATTTTCTCTAAGTAGTGGGAGTATGTCACTTAAACTGTCAGTTATTCCGTTTTCTCCAGCATTCCCATTCCCGCAGCAATCTTCTTTCCAAAGATCAGGACGATCAGTCCTGCCGCGCAGGTAATCAGGCCGATCACCAGGAAAAACGGAACCTCAGATCCTTCCTTATAGAAATTCACTGCCAGGGTGTTAAGCGCCGCACCCGTGGACTGTGACATGGACCACACCGTAATCATCTGGGTTGCAAACGCCTGCGGGGCCACGATGGATGCACAGGAATATCCAACCGGGCTGGTAAACGCCTCACCGAGGATAATAAGCAGATAGAACACTACGATCCAGAGCGGGCTCACCTTATCCGCAGCTCCGTAGAGCATGAAAGGAAGCGTCATGAAGAGCGGTCCGCAGCCCCACAGAATCGTACCGATACCGATCTTTGCCGGTGCCAGAGGCTGCCTCTTTCCGAGCACACTCCACAAGGAACCGACCACGGCCCCTAAGAAAATGGCAAATACGGCCGGAAGTGTCTGGAAGGACGCCGCCGATATCTCCATTCCAAATATCACACGGTCCACTCTCTGTTCCGTGAAAATGGCAAGAATGGAAGTGGACTGGGTCCATACCAGCATGGCAAAGCAGTTGCAGATGAAGGCGGGGATTAGGTTGGCGACTCTCGTCTTCTCCTCTTTCTGCGTCTTCGGGCTTGTAATAATAATCACAAAGTAAACGATCGGGATAAAAATGGCGGCTGTACTGATTACGTTGGAGAATACCCCGATTGTCAGGATTCCGCTGATAAACAACACAGCAAATACAGCAATGGCGACTACAATGGCTGCAATCATTTTTACAATGAAGCTTTTTTTCTTGTCAGCAGAAAGGGGATCATCCGGCTCGTAACCAATCGTTCCGAAAAACTTCTTCTCTGTGATCAGATAGGCTGCGACCCCCAGAGCGGCAAATACGGCACAGACCAGAAATGCTGCATGGTATCCGGTAGCCAGCGCAATGGCGCCGGAGATAACAGGCGCCGCCGCGCCGATGTTGGATATCACATAGCCAATCGTATAGGCTCCGTCTCTTCGGCTGTCGGATTTGTCGTAAAATTTTCCCATCAGGGCGTCCGCACTTCTGCCGCAGAGCATGGCGGATACAAGGAGCAGACACATGGCGCCCACGTATCCCACGATTCCGCCGAATGGCAGGGCGAGACAGACGTACGCCAGCACCGTGACGGCTCTGGAAAAGCACAGCGCGCGCCTCGTTCCCAGGATACGGTCGGCCACATAGCTGCCGACAATACCGAACATAAGGGAACACGCCGAGTAAAGGGATATCAGCTGCGCCGCGTTGGCCTGGCTTAGTCCCAGCCCCTCCGGTTTTACAGCATACAGATAATAAATTAAAATGGCGCTCATGCCATAGCTGGCATAAGAATTGCATAACTGCATAAAGCTTAAGGTCCCCACTCCCTTGGGATGGCCTAAGAATGATTTCTGTTTGCGTAACTCTTCATTTGAAATCGCCTGACTTGCTGTTTTCATGAGTTTTTTCTCCCTCTTTTATTTAGATCGTCTTAAAGTAGACCTGGTACGGCTCGTGGCAGATACTGCTGAGCGGAACAAATTTAATCTCCTGGTACTGCAGCGAGATCTCTCCCTCCACCTTCACAAGCTGCTCTAAGGCTCCTTCTCTATCGAATGGTAATTCCAGAAAATTCACCGAATCGGTCAATGCCGCCAGTACATAAGGTCCATACGTAAGGCTGGCGGTATGGGGATCATCCGGCGTCCGCTCCAGATTCACCCGACACGCAAACCGGATCTCTGCCCTCATGCTGCCGCTTCCATTGTATCCAATCTGAATATATCCGGCCTCATCAGACGGGGCCTCCACGGCTGCCTCGTCAATCTCCAGCTGATACGATCCGCCGCACCAGTACGGAACTCTTATTTTCAGCACTGTGCTTTTATTTCCCTGTACCTCCACAGAGATATGGCCCGGGTCCGCCGAACTCGTCGTCTGCCTGATCGTAATACCTGCGGCTTCCAGAACCGACGGGCTAAACAGGTTAACATAAAACGAGTCTGCATCGTGGTAATAAATACTGTCAATATATTTAAAATGGCTTTCCAGCCCGGTTCCGTGACAGCAGGAATTCTCATCCTCAAAATCCTTATGAAATCCCGGTGCCAGCGGCATAAAGTAGGTGCTGGCCCCCGTCGCTCCGTGTTCACAGGAAGCGGCTATATGGTTGAAGACCGTCCTCTCATAATAATCCATATAGCAGGCCGAGGGCTGGTACTGGTACAGTTCCTTCGTCAGCTTCAGCATATTATAGGAAGCGCAGCTCTCTGCCGTATTCTTTGTCAGAAGACCGGCAACCGTTCCGGCCTCATGGAACATCTCCCCCTCACCGGTGCCGCCGATGGTATAGATATGAGCGCCGGTCACCGCTTCCCAGAAGAAACGGGCGATATCCCGGTAATACGTCTCTCCGCCTGCCTCAAATATTTTCATGCATCCTACCATTTGGGGAATGTGCTGGTTCGCATGGAGTCCATCCAGCGCGTCTACGTTTTTTGCCATGGGGTAAAACAGCCTGTCGTTGTTAAACAGCTTCGCAGCCTCCAAATGCTCCGGCTTTGCTGTGTGTATGTATAATCGGGCCATGGCGTCGTTCATGCCGCCGAATTCTCCTGCAATATAGAGACTCCACATACGGTTCAGCTGGGCGTGGGGTACCTTTGACAACCTCTCGTATACCCAGTCTCCCAGATCTCCGGCAATGGAGAGCGCCTCGTCACAGCCCGCAAATTCATAGCAGTCCAGAAGTCCGGCGAGAATCTTATGGAGTGTATAATAGGGAGCCCAGATCTCCGGATAGCGCACCAGCTGTTCCAGGCGGTCAAACTGTTCTTCTCCATAACCGCTTAAAAAGCCTTTATGGCAACCCATTTTCTCGTGCAGGGCAGTCTGACATTCCCGAAGCGCGTGCACCATATACTCTGCCTTTTCCCGGATCACCGGGCTGCCGGTCGCCCGGTAACACAGGGCCAGCCCCGATAAATAGTGGCCTGTGGTATGTCCCCTTAAGTTGCTGTCAGGAGCATCCCATCCAATCATCTCCGGCGCCCCCTTCTTATTCAGTCCCGCAGCATCCCGGAAATTATAAAGCATCTGGTCGTCATTGACCTGAAGCAGAAACTCTAAAAACCACTCCTGCGCCTGATAAAACGGGCTTCCTTCGGTTAAATAAACCCGGCCGTCCGAACAGTCTCTGACAGTCGGCGCAGGATTTACGGTCTCCGCATCCAGCGTTTCCACCACCTCTATTCCGGCAGTCACAGGGACCGTGGTTCCAGATATAAAGCCGTGTTCCTCCACGAATCCTGTTTTCTCATAGACAGCTTCTCCATGATTGTTCCACTCTACCGCGTGGGAAATGGTCTTGCCGTCTTCCGTCACCACCACCGCCACAGACGGCAGATAGTAAGTCTGTCCCTTTGGAGCCTTTTCCTGGATCGGATATACCTTGGCAATCCTGATCCGGTTTTCCTCCTCCAGCACGCGCACGTCAAAGCTGCGCTCCGCCTCCGCGTCTCCGCACTTGATTACTGCCGTAAGTTTGATCGTCCTGGTACCCATGCCGAATTTGGGGCGGGTAACCTTTCCATCCGGAGTGATAATCCTGTCGTGGCCGCTGATCCACCGGATATCGGAACCGTACACTCCCTTTTTCGGAAGCGGCAAATCGAACTCTACGGTCCGGGTATTGCCGATATACAGAGCCTCTCTGTCTTTCTCCACGATTTCTTCTGCCGTCATGATTCCCTTACCTCCTGATATTTCGTTCCGTCGATATCGTATTCATTTCGCACCGTATCCCATGGATACGGAAGCTGCCGTGTCGTATAGAGCTGTGTGAAATATTCGTATGCCCCGGTGTCGTAACGCTTCAGCTCTTCTCTCGTATTGACCGGCCCCCTCACACCGTCCCATGCTCCGTTCTTTCCCTCTTCCATGACGTTAAACCAGATCGTGGTCAGTGTGGCGAAATACTCTTCAAAATTACTGATTGCATAGCTGCCCGGCCATTTTCCAGCCGCTTTTGCCGCCTCATATACGTCAATGGAACGGCGGTACAGCGTCTGATCGGCCAGATTTTTGATACCGATCAGGTGAATGGCGTGGGCAAACTCATGGGCCAGAATCAACTCCTGTTTATATCGGGTCTGATGCGGCCCTTCAAGCACTCTTAAGACGTTGGCCTCCGAAATGGACGTGACCGGATTTTCATCGATACCACCGTAGCCCTCGACCGGCCGGTTCATGTACAGACAGCCCGCGCGGTGCTCCGGTATATCGTATGCGTCTTCATCCAGCGCGTAGATCGCCAGCTCGGCATGAAGTTCTCTCATCCGAGTTGCCGTCTCCGGCAGCTTCTCCAGCAGAATATCAATGATCTGAGCCGCAGCCTCATGAGCCCTGTCGCTCACATTTTCCCCTGACTTAATTCGGATTCCCATCTTCGAGGCTGTAAACTTCCGATAATACGGTTCGTAGGGAACCTGGTGGACTACGGGATTTATGCCGGCTGCTTCTTTCAGACCTTTGGAACATACAATCCGGTGATCTGTCTTATATTCCACCCAGGCGGTAAGAGGGTATGCGTATTTGATACGGGATTCTTCTTTCGGGCGTTCCTCTTTCGGGCGTTCCTCTCCCCCGATTTCTCTCGCCAGCGTTACCGTAGTTCGTCTCTTCGCCGGTTCATGCACAGTACCGACATCCCATTCGTCATCGTCTTTCCGCTCATAAAGCTCCAGTTCTGTTCCATCTCTGTATACATGGAAAGCCATGCTCTTTTCTTCGCCGGATACCGGCTCTCTCCCCCAGTAAAATTCAATATGCCTGCTGTCAATCCGCCGCACACGCTCAATGGGAAGCACACATTCTTCTCTCATTGCCGTTCCCCTCCATACCTTCCCGTAACATCAGAGTATAATCAAATCCCGTGTAATATTAGGTGTCAGACACTCCGCTCCGTCACCAGTGATCAGGTAATCATCTTCAATCCGCACGCCGCAGATACCCTGTACGTAGATTCCCGGCTCCAGCGTATGTACCACATTACGTTTCATCCGATACTCATTTCTCGAAGACAGGAACGGGTTCTCATGAATATCCAGACCGAAGCCGTGTCCCGGTCCGTGAGGCAGGTGATAACCGGCGCCATTGATAACCGCTTCCACAGCAAGATCAACATCCCGTGCGCTGACTCCCTCTTTTAGAATACTTTCCGCTGCTTCCTTGGCTGCCTTCACCGTGTTGTAAATCTTTATCATCTCGTCTGACGGTTTTCCCAGCGCAAAGGTTCTTGTGATATCGGAGCAGTACGCCTCATATTTACAGCCAAAATCGATCGTAACCATATCTCCCTGCCGGATCGTTCTGTCTGTTAAGCTGGCGTGTGGATTAGCTCCGTTTACCGGGCCGGAGGCGACAATCGTTTCAAACGCCACGTCCAGGCTTCCCCTTCTGCGAAATTCATTTTCCAGAATGTTGCGGATCTCCTTCTCGCTCTGTCCAGGCTGAACCTGATTCAGCAGAACCATGAATGACTGTTCCGTAATATCGCAGGCTCTGCGGATCAGAACAAGCTCTTCCTCGTCTTTCACCATCCTGGCATCTGAAATATACGGTTTCATGTTCTGGATATTTCCATGACAATGGCTTTCCAGTTCCAAGTAGTCCGCGTGCGAGATCTGTCCGATATCGATTCGGATTTCCCTGGCTCCAATCTCATCGAGCAGTCCGCCTGCGGTTTCGTAAAGCTTATGCCCTGACTTGATTAAGACAATCTCAAATCCTTCTGTCTCCTGTTCCGCCTGACTGGTAAACCGTCCATCTGTAATCAGATAATTTCTGCTTTCACTGAGAATAATCACCGCCACTCCGGCCTCGCCGCTGAACCCGCTCACATATCGGATATCCGTCCCCTGGGTCACAAGCAGGCTGTCTATCCCATCCTGCTGCATACCGCCGAGGATTTTCTGTACTCTTAAACCATAATTCATCTTGCTTCCTCCAACTATAATTATGAACTAAATTTCATTATTATGAACACATTGTAATCTCACCTCATACTTTTGTCAATGCGTGGCGCTGAAATATTTTATTTTTGAGCAATAGTGCTAATTTTGCAACTTTTTATTTAGGAATAATCACAAAAAAAGATGTAAACGCCGGCCATCGCATGCCATGCATTTACATCTTCCCATATATTATTCATTATTTTGTTTTCTGAAAAACCCAGTAGGTAACCACCTTTTTATCGCCCAGATTATAAATCCTGTGCGCCGATTTTTCTGGGATATAGATGGAATCACCCTCTTCCAGGGTATAGACGCTGTCCTCCACCTCGATGGTGAGAACGCCCTCGATCACGGTGCACACTTCCGGGAACAGGTGCCTGGAGACGATTCCCTTCTCCTCCGCTCCCGGGTCGATCGTTATGAACTCATAGATCTGCTTGTCATAACCGAAATCCAGTGTTTCAATCGTCATCTTATAACGGGGATGATCAAACACCGACCGCTCATTCTTCCGGATGACCGTATGGTGCTGCTTCTCCTTCGTCAAAATCTCGATGATATCGGTCCGCAGCGCCTCGGCCACCCTCTGAAGGCTTTCCACCGTGGGACTGTTTTTCCCAGTCTCCAGATTGCTTAAAAAACCCACTGAATAACCAGTATACTCGGAGAGCTCCCGGATCGTGACTCCCTGTTCTTTTCTTAACCTGCTGATTTTTTCGCCTATTCCATCGAGATTAATGTAGTTCATAAAGCTCCTTTAACATCACATTTTTTGTAAACTATCTGTCTGAACTTTATCTTACTACATCATTTTAGAAATGAAAAGCGGTTTTCCATATTTTTTCACATTTATGAACTAACATTCATCAGCAGGCCCATTTTACAGCTTCAACTCTCCAATAATCTTCTTTAACTCTTCTGCCGAATACACCAGTTTTCCCATTTCCATTAAGTCCAGGGGGATATCCAGCACCTTTTCCGCGCCTTCCTGGCCGACTACCGTCGGGATACTTAAGCAGATATCGTGAAGTCCATAGAGCCCGTCTAAGTAAACCGATATCGGCATGATGGAATGTTCATTCCGGATCACAGACTCAGCGATTCTGCAGACCGCCATGGCCACACCGTAGTAGGTGGCCCCCTTTTTCTCTATAATCTCGTAAGCACTGTCCCGGACGCTCTGGTAAATGCGGTCCATGGACTCCATATGATCGAAATATCCCCTCAGTTCACAAAAATGATTCAATGGGATCCCCGATACGTTTGCAGCGCTCCACACAGCCAGCTCACTGTCGCCGTGCTCACCGATAATAAATGCATGAATGCTTCTGCTGTCCACGTCGAGATGGCGGCTCAATAGGTATTTCAGCCTGGCCGTATCCAGAACGGTTCCGGAACCGATGACTTTGTGACTGGGATAACCGGAAAGCTTAAGCGCCACATACGTCATGATATCCACCGGATTGGACACGATGAGCAGCGTCGCCTCCTGATTCTTCTCCACGATCTTCGGTATAATACTCTTGTAAATCTCCACATTTTTATGGACCAGATCGAGCCGTGTCTCTCCAGGCTTCTGATTTGCTCCCGCTGTGATGATGATCATGGCACAGTCCGCAATATCCTCATAGCCTCCGGCCTTGATCTCCATAGGCTTCGTAAACGGCAGACCATGGCTTAAATCCATCGCCTCCCCTTCCGCCTTCTTTTCATTGGCATCAATCAGAACCAGTTCCGAAAAAATCCCCTTCTGTACAAGGGAAAATGCAATAGATGTTCCTACAAATCCACAGCCGATAATGGCCGCCTTCTGAATATTTATCATGATGAACTCCTCCTTTAACCAGGTTTATTTTATGCTGCTGTCCGGCACGGCATGACTGCACCGCCTCATGAACCGAAAAACAGAGTGCCGCAAAGGCACCCTGTCATATGGGAAAATACGATATCCTGTTTTATAATTCAATGACAATCTGCCTTTGCATGATTTACTCAATGGTACCGGCCGTAGTATTTCCAGCCATTTCCATCTGGTTACAGTATAGCAGAGTCTTTCTCTCTTTGCAATAGTGATAATGATAATTATTTTTATTTAAGCAGCAATTCAACCTCCGCCGGCCTTTGCTGTCCGGTCTGTTCCGGCTGACTCATGGGGCCTTTCCTGTGACTTTGCAGGGAATTAGCAATTCTTAATGCGCAGAATTTTTCGTTCAGGGGAAATGCCCACTTGTCTGAGCGCAGCGAGTTTGGGGATTTTCTCTGGTTTTTAGAAAAATTTTGCACATTTAGAAGTGCTTATTCCCGAAACCGGAACTGGAAAGGCCCCATGAGTCAGCCGGGACAGACCGGACAGCAAAGGCCGGCGGAGGCTGAACTGTTACTTATTTAGCCTAATTATTTCGTTCCAGCACATACGCGGACAAGAATGAGGTCACTGGAACGCACAGGATAACAGCCAGACTGCCGGACAGGCTGTGAGCCGCCTCAATTGCAATATAATCCGAATTCATCAGCTGCTCCGGCTGGACACCGTATGAGATCAGCACCAGCATCATGGTAAGGGCCGTCCCGGTAAATGCGAGAACCAGGGTCGCGCACATAGTACCGATCATATCTCTTCCAATGGCGTACCCGGCTTTGACAATCGCTTTAAAATCCATGGATGGATTCTGATGTTTCATTTCAAAAAGAGAGGCCGCGATGGACATACACATATCCATAACTGCTCCCAGAGAAGCGATCAGAATGCCTGCGAAAAGAATATACCGGATTTTCAGCCCCGTGTTTTCCGAAATCAGTAAAAGCTCCTCCGCCTGACTTTCGTTATAGCCGTCGAGATGCAGGACCGCCGTTATGACTGCAAACGCCCCTGCTGCCACCAGCACTCCCGCCATGGTAGAGGCGATAGCAGTCAGTGTCTTTGCGCTGTACCCGTTCAGAAGCAGCATGGAGACAGCTGTGGAAACAAGAATTGTAAGAATGCTCAAAAGCACGGGGGAATGGCCCCTGTATATCATGGGAAGCAGAAACGCAATGATAAAAAACATGGTAAACGCCAGGCTGAGAATACTTTTTACTCCCTTTCCCCGGCCCACCAGCACCATACACGTCATAAAGACAATGCCAGTCATCATAAGTCCTGTGGTTCTGTCGTAATTATAGACCGAATAAAACGGCTCCACTCCCTCAGGGCAATCCGCCTTGATAATTAATGACTGCCCCTCTTTGGCATAAACATTATGGGTCGTACTCAGATAATTGACTACAGTAATGATTTCCCCTGCATGGCCCTTGTTAAGAAGCTCCACCTTCAGTTCCTGGGTTCCCAGCCAGCGTCCCTCTGCTTCCTTCACCGGCTCCAGCTGCTGATCCGTCACCTCCAGCACCCTTGCCTTTACGTAATTGATGGACCCATTTTCATACATGGTATAGGTAATCGGGTTAGCCCTGTTATAAATGCAGATGGCTGCAATCATCAATACTACCACAGCTGCCAGGACGATCTCCCCGCTCTTCCTCTTAATCCATTCCATAATTGATTTCCTCCCTGTTTCCGCGTTAGCCGGAACATCAAATAAGAATCCCGCCTACGGGATTCACCGCCTGCGGCGGGTCGCTGCGGCGACAAGATTCCTTACCGCCGCAGCGCGATCCTCCGTGGAGTGGAACGGTTATTCTTATTACGGATTTATACACGCACCTGATTCGTCGAACCGGTACTCCGTTCCATTATAGTGAACCGGTGCTGTAGCCATCGCCCCATCCTGGTTCAGATAATACCATTTATCCTGATACAATACCCAGTCTGATGCCACCATAGCTCCTGACGGCTGTAAATAGTACCATACGCCCTTTACCTGAATCCAGCCAGTCTGCATATAACCGGCCTGGTCAAAATGATACCAGATTCCCTGTATGGACACCCATGTATTGACCGGATACGTCTTATTCTGATACTGATACCACCAGCCCGTCTGGTCCTGTATCCATGATCCCTGCACACTGCCGGAAGAACCACTGCCGGAAGATCCATTGTCAGAAGATCCATTGTCAGAAGACCCGTCATTAGAATCATTTCCATCATCATCCGGCTTATCCGCCGCTTTTTCCGCAAGTACAAACGGGCTCAACGCATTAACAACAAAACTGATCGCTCCATCTTTTACTGTAAATTTTACGTTTTCATATACCCCATTGGTGTAATGCAGCAGTACCAGCCGGTTTAAATCAATGCCCTCCGGCGCGTTGATGGTAATCTTCATCGGAACCTTCGGCTGGATATTCCCGCCTGACACCTCCGGATCATCACTTATGATATCCAGTTGAATATCCAGTGTGATAACATCTTCCGTCTCAAATCCCACAGCCTCCGGCAGTTCCATATCGCTTACCTTCAGAACGGCCGCTGCCCTGACACCAGCCTTTAACGGAATACTGAGCGCTGCGCCTTCTGCCTTCACACCGGTCACCTTCTCGGTTTTTAAGTCAGTTTCGGTCGACAGATCGCCGTAGCCTGCCAGAATCTTATCTTCCAGCTTTTTAATTTCCTTCATTTCAGATTCATCCATTGTATTAGGATCATACGAGAGCGCTCCGGCCGCATCAGCCGCCTTCTTCAGAATTTCCTGCTTCTCTCCCTCTGTCTCCGCCTGTTCCAGGGCCTGATCCAGACTCTCCAGAATCTCTGCTACTGTATCGCCTGTCACATCAGGCTGCGGCTTAGGAGCCTCTGTCCTGTAAATTGTAAAATGGTCTACTTCCGACATATCCGTCGTGCGATAGGTTGTAATTGCAAAGGAACTGTCCGTTACCTCCACGTTAGTGATATTCGGGGTACTCTCCTGATTCATCACCGCCGCATAAGGAAAATCTTTATTATGTATTGAATAATACTTGCTGCCGCTGGCGGAGTTGGCCGTCACATAAAGCACTTCGCCTTCCGCCGGATCTGTCACACTCTCCGGCACCGTTCCATCAGCAGGAACTACCGGATCTGTTCCATTCATCATATAGCTTCTGGTATAAACATGGTCATGGCCCATCAGCACTACGTCGATTCCCAGCTCCGTAAAGACCGGAGCGAGCTCCGCCCGCCTCTGGATAATATCATTGTCCGACTCGTGGCTGGCCGTGCTGTAGATCGAATGATGGAAAGTTACCACCGTCCAGTCCGCATCGGCTCCGTTCTCGTCAAGCACCTGCTTCATGAACGCTCTGTGCTCTGCCGTACTCATATTGTTGGAGTTGAGAGACATAAAGAGCACATTGTTATACGTATACCAGTAGTCTCCTCCGAATTTTCCGGTCTTCTCTGTCATTCCCATGCTGCTGACATTCGGCACCTGGAAATGCTGGCTGTAGGCGCTGCTTCCCGCGTCATGATTTCCCACGTTTACCGCTACCGGCAGGGACAGCAGCTCCTTCGGGCTTAAGTATCCCGCATACTGCGCCTCATTGCTGGCCGTGTTGACCTGATCTCCCGCGCTGATTAAGAAGCTGGTCCCTGGAAACGCCTTTATAGCCGTCTCCATAGTTCTCTGCCATCCCTTAATATCCGTATCCGTGCTTCCCGCCCCGATCTGCGGATCGCCTGCAAGCAGGAAATTAAATCCATTCTGAAAATCCTGGACCGTCAAGTCATACACATCTGACCAGGTGGTTCCGTCTCCGACCCGGTATGCGTACTCTGCCCCGAATTCCAGACCGCGAATCACTGCCTGATTCGTGAAAAAGCCTTCCTCATTGGCGCTCTCCTTCTCTGCCGCAAACTCTGCCGCTGTCTCCGGAAATACGCGGTCGGCCAGATCACTCTTCTTTACAAGCTGTACCTTTCCCGGCAGCTTAGAATCAGAATACCAGGTAACCATGGTCTCTGACTCGTCCGCACCCACTCCGAGAGAAACGGATTTAATAACAGCTTCCGGGGGCTGATAGCCATCCTTATAAATTGCAAAGGTATCCACTACAGACATATCGGCAGTACGGTAAGTCGTAATTGCAAAAGACTTATCTGTCACCTCCACGTTAGTGATATTCGGGGTACTCTCCTGATTCATCACCGCCGCATAAGGAAAATCTTTATTATGTATGGAATAATACTTGCTGCCGCTGGCGGAGTTGACCGTCACATAAAGCACTTCGCCTTCAGCCGGGTCTGTCACACTCTCCGGCACCGTTCCGTCAGCAGGAACTACCGGATCCGTTCCATTCATCATATAGCTTCTGGTATAAACATGGTCATGGCCCATCAGCACTACGTCGATTCCCAGCTCCGTAAATACCGGAACGAGCTCCGCCCGCCTCTGGATAATATCATTGTCCGACTCGTGGCTGGCCGTGCTGTAGATCGAATGATGGAAAGTTACCACCGTCCAGTCCGCATCAGCACCATTTTCTTCCAGAACAGCTTTCATAAACTCCCGGTGTTCCGCCGTACTCATATTGTTGGAGTTAAGAGACATGAAAAGCACATTGTTATACGTATACCAGTAGTCTCCTCCGAATTTTCCGGTCTTCTCTGTCATTCCCATGCTGCTGACATTCGGCACCTGGAAATGCTGGCTGTAGGCGCTGCTTCCC
>NZ_QJKD01000007.1:0-134892 GCF_003201875.1 Hungatella effluvii | reverse complement strand
TACCAGTAGTCTCCTCCGAATTTTCCGGTCTTCTCTGTCATTCCCATGCTGCTGACATTCGGCACCTGGAAATGCTGGCTGTAGGCGCTGCTTCCCACGTCATGATTTCCCACGTTTACCGCTACCGGCAGCGACAGCAGCTCCTTCGGGCTTAAGTATCCCGCATACTGCGCCTCATTGCTGGCCGTGTTGACCTGATCTCCCGCGCTGATTAAGAAGCTGGTCTCCGGAAATGCCTTCATGGCCGTTTTCAGGGTATTCTCCCACCCTTCAGTATCCGTATCCGTGCTTCCCGCGCCAATCTGCGGATCGCCTGCAAGCAGGAAGTTAAATCCATTCTCATAATCCCGGGTTGTAAATTCATAAATATCGGACCAGGTTTCCCCGGCGCCAACCTGGTAAACATAAGCGGTATCCGGCTCCAGTCCTGTCATGACTGCCTGGAAGCTGTAGAACCCGGCGTCGTTTGCCTCCGTTCTTTCCGCCGCGAACTCGGAAGCCCGCTCCGGGAACGAATCTCCGTCCATATCCGCCTTTTCTGCGATTCTCACTTTGCCTACTTCCCCGATTGAGGAATACCAGGTAACAGCCGACTGTGTCTCATCATTCCATACCCCCAGGGAAATAGCCTTAAATGGCTTCGGTTGTGCAGCTTTCAGGGAAATGAAATCAAAATAGATGTCGGAGCTGCTGGCCCTGTCCTGATGAAGCTCTACCGCAATTGTATTTACACCGTCTCTCAGCATGGAAACGTCATTGATTGTGACAATATCATGGCTTGGAGCTGACAGCCCATTGGCCGAACCGTATGCCAGGTTCTTGTCATAGCCGCCCTCCGGTACCTGCCCCTCATAGACATTCTTTCCATTGATGTACACGATCACCGCGTCATCATAGGCGATTTCCGCCTCCAGCGCTTCCAGATCGGAGACATCGTTCAGATAGACATCCGTGCGGAAGAAATACGCGGGCACTGCCGTTTTCGTATCGTCAATGTAATGTTTTAACAGCGTATCCGGGATATATCCGCCTCCCAGGTCTGCAATCGCGCCTTTCTTGGCTCCGAAGCTTCCCTTTCCGGACTTCCACTGTTCATCCGCAAACTCCGTATGCGTCCATACGGTCCGGTCCTCACTGCCTTCCGCCGGATCGGTGTTGTTCTCCAGGTAGTTCCAAACCGTGCCCTCTGTCGTAATGAATTCATCCGATTCTGAGGCGGGTGTCCCTATTTCCAGAGAGCAGAAATCAAAGTAAATATCCGAGCTGTTGGCCCTGCCCTGATGAAGCTCTACCGATACAGTGTTGCTTCCCTCTTTCAGCATGGTCAAGTCCGTGATCTGGAACTTATCGTTAATCGGAGTACCCGCGTTTGTTCCTCCATACTCCAGATTCTGTGAATAGCCGCCCTCCGGAACACCGGCCCTGTGAACTTCCTCGCCATTGATATAGATGATGGCCGCGTCATCATAGAAGATCTCGCCGTTTAAGGCAGTAATGCTTCCGATATCTTCCAGTTCGATTGTCGTACGGAAGAAATAGGCCGGAATATCCGTACCTTCCGCCATATCCGGCCCTTCTATATACTGGGTCAACAGAGTATAGGGAACCAGGCCGTCTCCCAGATCCGCAATCTCACCTTTCTTCGCCCCAAAGCTTCCTCTCGCCTCTTTCCAGCCGGAATCATCGTAATCCGCGCTGGTCCAGACCAGTCTGCCGGTCTTTGACGATGCTTTGTTTTTGCCCGCCGCAAAACGATAAAATCCATATTTTCCCGATGCATTAGATGGCGATGCGTCAGAAGGTGACGCGTTGCTGGGGGTACCCGGCATTCCCTCTTCCGTGTCATCCGCTGCCGCCGGATCCGTATTATCGTCCAGATACCTCCATACGGTTTCTTCTGTCGATATCAGCCTGCTCGTCCGTACCTTCGCCCCTGGATCACGATCCGGCTGTACAGGCGCGCCAAATGCAGCCGTTATATTGCCCGCTGCCAGACAGGCGCTCAGTAAAAGAGCTGTCAACCTTTTTAGTTTCACACTCATCATTTCCTCCTTAAAAGTTTTTTTCATACTTATGTTAGCAGGAAATTAACTGAGCAAATACCTTATTGTTGTAAATGGTTTGTAAATTGTTTGTATAGGCGTAAATTTCACAACAAAGAGTCCGGCCCGCTAAACTTTTCGGTAACAAAAACGGCCGGAGCCAGAATGTGGTTCTTTCTCGGCTTTGAGGGTGGGGCGGCGCAGGGAGACTTCATATCCCAGTGTGCCGCCGTCTGGATACGAACCATAAAAACGGCCGGGAATGGCGAACACATGCAATTTGTGTCCGACAATCCCGGCCATTTTTATGGCGAGTAGAAAGCGGGGCGGACACGGGATATGAAGTCTCCCTGCGCCGCCCCGCCCTCAAAGCCGAGAAAGAACCACATCCTGGCCCCGGCCGCAATTCCTTTTATTTTACCCTATTATGATCTGTCCTGAAGTCTCATTCCCGCCTTTACCATACGGAATGCCCGCTCCGCCGCTCCGGCGTACAGCTCTTCCGCCCGTTCCAGCGCCTCATCGAGCCCCATGGCCCCGTTGATGGTGGTGATAATGCTGTCAATCCCGTGATCGAATATCATCTCCGCCTTATCGCCCATACCGCCGACGATGGCGATCGCCGGGATTCCCTTCTTCCGGCAGCGATTGCCGATTCCGCTGGGAACCTTTCCAAAGGCAGACTGCCAGTCGATTCTTCCCTCACCGGTTATGACCAGATCCACACCTTCCAGAAGTTCATCAAAATGAATCAGATCCAGCACCGTCTCGATTCCCGACTTCATCTCCGCCTTAAGGAATACACAGAATGCCGCTCCCAGACCGCCGGCAGCGCCGGAACCCGGAATCTGGTCCACATCGGTACCCATTTTCTCCCGGATCAGGGCCGCGTAGTGAATCATTCCCTGCTCCAGTTCATCTAATATCTCCGGAGAGCCGCCTTTTTGCTTTCCAAACGTATAGGTCGCTCCGTCAGGACCCGTTAAGGGATTATTTACGTCACACATTATGGTGAACCTCGCATCCTTCACTGCACTGTGAAGTCCGCTGATATCAATGTCCGCCACCCGTGCCAGATCGTTTCCGCATCCGGAAAGCTCCTCTCCGTTCTCGTCCAGGAAACGAATTCCCAGTGCACGCATGGCTCCCATGCCTCCGTCGTTGGTCGCACTGCCGCCGATCGCAATCGTAATATCCCGGCATTCGCGGTCAAGAGCAGTTTTAATCAGTTCACCCGTTCCGTAAGTCGTTGTAACCCTTGGATCTCTTTTATCGACAGGCACCATCGGCAGTCCGGATGCCGCCGCCATCTCGATGACAGCCGCACCGTTCCCCGTCTCGCCGTAACGGCTGACCACCTCTTCCATCAGAGGACCGTGTACGTCTACTTCGTGGATCGATCCGTGAAGCACGGATATGACAGCGTCGATCGTACCTTCCCCGCCGTCGGCCACAGGAATCCCCATGGTCTCGCAGTCCGGGAACACATTCTTCGCAGCCGCGTCCAGAAGCGTTATAATCTGTTCAGAAGACAGCGTCCCTTTAAATGAGTCCGATGCAAATAAAAATTTCATTGTCACCTCTCCTGTCATTGTAATTAGTAAAATACTTCAACCTGCCTCCATTATCTGAATACTACGGATAATAAGAAGATCCAAACCATGGATGCGATACCAAGTACGAGTGTACATAATGTCTGTGTCTTATATCCCTGTTCCGGCTCCATCTCACCGAAGTTGGTAACCACCCAGAAGTACGAGTCATTCGCGTGGGAAACCGTCATTGCTCCAGCGCCGATTGCCATTACCGCCAGTGCCGCACGTACCGGTGACGCGAGTCCCAGAACGCCCATGAGCGGTGCAAGGATACCGGCCGTAGTCGTGATGGCCACGGTGGAGGAACCCTGTGCGGATTTTAGGATAGCCGCAAGGATGAATGGGAAGAAGATGCCGATGCTTTCCAGTACAGCTGCGTTGGAAGTAATGTAATCAACCATGCTGGTAGAAGAAATCACTTTTCCAAGCACACCGCCGGCCGCTGTTACAAACAGGATCGGCCCTACTGTCTTTAAGGTATCATTGGTTACTCCGTAGAATTTATCCATCTTACCGGCCTGTGCCATCTGAATGACGCCAAATACGGTACCTACAGCCAAAGCGATAATCGGTGTTCCAAGGAATGTTGAGATATCGAATAAAAATCCGGTCCAGTGAGCCATGGAAGCGATTGAGCCGAGTGCCATAAGAACGATCGGCACAACGATCGGAGCCAGAGCGATAAATCCGCCCGGAAGCTTGCCATATTCCGCAACCAGCTGCTCGTAAGTCTTCGTTACTTCACTGCTGTCCGCCTCGTCTTTTGCCCGAACCTTCCTGCCGATGTATTTCGCATAGAAATAGCCGGCGATCAGCGGAGCGATCGATACAAGAACGCCCATTCCCATAACAAGGAGAAGGTTGTTTCCGATTCCCAGCGTGTTGGCCGCCGCGATCGGTCCCGGTGTCGGCGGAATAAATACGTGGGAAATGTAGAGACCTGCGGATAAGGAAACCGTCATCGCCACGCTGGAGGCCATGGTTCTCTTCACCAGCGCCTTACGGATCGGGTTCAAAATTACGAATCCGGAATCACAGAATACAGGGATCGACACGACCCAGCCCATCAGAAGCATAGCCAGCTCCGGCCGCTTCTTGCCAACCAGGCGGATTACCATGTCTGCCAGCTTAAATGCTGCTCCGGTCGCTTCCAGGATGCTTCCGATCAAAGCGCCCAGGATAATGACGATACCAATACTGGTAAATGTGCCGGAGAATCCGGCTCCGATCACATTGGCAATGCCCTGTGTCACACTGCCATCCTCCGCCGTCACATTCACGAGCGGAATGCCTGCAATCAGTCCCAGGATCAGAGACACCGTCATAATCGAGAGAAACGGATGAATCTTAAACTTGGAGATTGCCACAATCATAACAATGATTGCAATTACAAAAGCGATAATAAGCGGAAAACCAGTCATACCATGCCCTCCTTAATATTTGTGCACTTTGTCCTTTAAAATGCACGAAACACGTTTTAGTATGTGTATACTATACAATACTTAAGAAGGCACAGTCAACGTTCCTCAGAACATAAAATCATCACAATTTTTGTTTTCCAGCACATTCGCTTACCATTCTATCTCAACCTTTACATCCTGGAAAAACAGCATTGCCATATAAAAAACCGGAGCATTGCTGATCAGTCTCACGTCGTAGCCGGTAAGCTCCGCCAGCTTTTTCAGCTTGTACGTCAGCGTATTTTTGTGAATATACAGCGCGTCCGCAGCGGCTGTCAGCGATCCTTCCGCGGCGAAGTACGCCTCCAGGATATCGATCCATCCAGACAGCTCCTCATATGCGCAGTTTTGAAACAGCTTATGAATGTAGGCGATCTTCATCTGCTTGGAAATATCACCGGCAAACAGCTCCAGTGTCACCTGGTCATACGACCGGATATTGGAGGAGGAGATTCTCGCCGATCGCCACGCGCGGTTTGCCTGGCTGTACGCCGTCGGTATATCCTCAGACTTTCCGTCTATGCCGATAGCCAGTTTGATATGATACCGCTCCAGAACCATACCGGACAGTCTTTCCGCCAGCTCCCGAATCTGAGTGTCTGCGCACTGTTTGACCAGTATGATCTGGCGGCCTGTATTTCTCAGGATCATGTTGGTGGGAATGTACTCCACCACACTGGAGATATCATTCTCAATCTGCTCGATCAGCTTCTGTCCGTCCGCCGTGGATATATATTTCTCCAGCTTTCTGACGCTGACGACCATCACGCGCCGCGGCAGGCTGATATCGATTCCCAGGGTGTACCCCCGCTCCGCCAGAGCCTGGGATTTTAACAGGCCGTTTCCCAGAATCCAGTCCTCCAGAAAACGGCTCACAACTCTGGTCTTCAGACGTTTCTCATCCTGTTCCGAATTCTCACGAATCAGGATCTCCACCATCTTCTTAACAATTCTTCCGTAATCCTTTACCTGCTCATAACCGCCGGTAATACCGATGACCCCGACACACTCTCCCATATGGATAATCGGAAGATTTAACCCCACCCGGGTGGAGTTGGTCGCGCATTCAGGAGTTATGTAAAGCTCAGGAAGCTTCTCCCCGATCACTCTCACAGCGCCTTCATGCAGATGGCCGATCCGCGACTTATCCGTGCTCGCGATGATTACCCCGTTTTTGTCCATCATATTGATGTTCTGATGGACGATTCCACCGATATCATTTACTATGGCCTGCGCGCTGTGCCTCGTAAGCTCCAGTCCGTGCATGCCGGACAAATTCTCATTTTCCATAAGCTGCCCCGTTCCGTTGTCACGTTCTGAGTCCGTAGATGTCCTCCAGCATTTCCCTTAACTGATCGACCGTCTGCCCCGCATCCCTGCCCGTTTCATCCACGGTAATATCCGCGTATCTCTCATAGTACGGTACACGCTCCTCGTAGAGATCCCGAAGCGTCATCCCATCCTTCAACACGACGCCGCGGTCCACCAGATTGCCCAGCCTGGCTTCCACCGCCTCATAGCTGAGCTTTAAATAGACCACCGTGCTGATCTCTTTTAAATGTTCCATGGCTTCTTTCCCATAGATCACGCTGCCACCCGGCGCTATAATGCTTTTATGTACGGAAAGGCCGGCATTTATCCGGTTTTCCACCTCCATGAAACCGCCAAGCCCCTCTTCGGCTATGATCTCCTTTAACAGGCGGCCTTCCTTCTCCTGTATCACGATGTCCACGTCCACGAAGGAGTAGCCGAGACGTTTGGCAAGAAGAACACCCACAGTGCTCTTTCCCGAAGCCGGCATACCGATCAGTGTGATATTGTCCAGTTTCTGCATTATTTGTGCTTCCTTCCTTTCTTCTTCACCGAATACCCGAAGCTCCCCAGTTTTTTCCCCAGCTCAAAGTACCCGCCATGAGAGTAAGCCACCAGCCCGGTACTGTTTAAGTGGAATTTCCCGTTCTCATCCATGAACTTCTCGTTTACGGAGACGCCCACCACTTCCGCCAGGAACAAATCATGAGTCCCCAGTTTCTTCACTTCCGTCACGCGGCACTCCAGATTCACAGGACTCTCCCCAATCCCCGGCGCCTTCACAAATTTTGAGGGCGACGGTGTCAGCTTCATCTCTTTATATTTATCTGTGTCCCGTCCGGATTTCACACCGCAGTAATCCGCGGCGTACACCAGGTCCTTCGTAACCAGATTCACCACAAATTCCTTCGTTTCCGTCAGGATTGCATGGGAATACCGCTCCGGCCGGACGGAGATAGACAGCATGGCCGGAGAAGAACAGATCGTTCCCGCCCACGCGACCGTAATAATATTGGGCTTTTCGCCTTCCCGCCCGCAGCTTACCATAACCGCGGGAACCGGATACAGCATATTGCCCGGTTTAAAGTATTGTCTCGCCATCATAATTCCTTTCTATTACTAATTATGCAACGCCCTATGCCTGAACTGCCAGCATGATTCCCGGAATCAGCTGCTTCTTCCTGGATACCACGCCCGGCAGGCTGACCACGTGGTCCTTAACGCCTGCGCCCTCTTCCGAATACGTCCGGAATGCACCTGCGATCAGCTGCTCAGCCCCCTGGCCCTCACAGAGAAGCTCCGTGGACTCGGTTAAAATATTGGTCAGCATGAAGAACATCATATCCATGCCGTGCTCCTCTCTGGCCTTCGCCATGTACGGCAGCATGCGGTCCTTTAACTCTTCCAGCTCACCCGCGTTTAAGGAGCTGATCTGTCCCACGCCAAAGGAAACCTTTCCGACCGAGAACTTCTTGAAGTCCTGATAAAAGATCTCCACATCGGTCTTTCCCTTCAGATTGCTTCCAGCAGCAAACATGGAGGCTGCGTACGATTCCACTTCCACCCCGGCGATTTCAGCCAGATGGAGCGCCGCCCTCTTATCCACGTCGGTACAGGTCGGCGACCGGAACAGCAGCGTATCGGAAATGATGGCACTGCACAGCAGACCGGCGATCCACGGTTCGATCTCCACACGGTTTTCCTGATACATCTGATAGACGATGGTAGCGGTACAGCCCACCGGCTGATTGCGGAAAAATACAGGCGCGATGGTTTCCACCGTTCCCAATCTGTGGTGATCGATGATTTCCAGAATCTCGGCACTCTCCATGCCTTCCACCGCCTGGCTCTTCTCGTTGTGGTCCACTAAAATGATGCGTTTGCCCTTGGCTCCCAACAGGTTCCGGCGTGAAATCATGCCGCGGTATCTGCCGTTCTTATCGAGAATAGGGAAATCGCGGTGGCGTTTGCTCGCCATCACGTCCTTGATATCATCAATATAATCGTCCATTTCGAACGTAATTAATGCCTCTGTCTTCATAAAATAGCTGATCGGCATGCTCTGATTGACAAGACGGGCCGCCGTAAAGGTATCATACGGTGTCGTCATAACCGTACATCCGTGCTCCTGCGCCAGCTTCTTAATCGTCATGGAGACAGCCGCGCCCTCGCACACGATGATGCAGGCGGCGTCCATCTCAATTGCACAGAGCTGGGATTCGTACCGGTTCCCAAGAATGACCAAATCGCCCCTGGATATATAATACTCCATCATATCCGGATTTGCCGCCGCGATGAGAACCTTGCCCTCGCTGAAATACGATGTCTCATCACCCACGATCATGGCTCCTTCCAGGGTCTCCACGATATTGGCGTACTGCGTATTGGCCTTGGACAAAATGCTGCTGTCATAGACGTTCATATAGGATTTTGCAATGTCGCCGACGGTAATAAGCCCCTCCAGCAGCCCTTCCTCCGTGACAGCCGGAATGGTGACGACGTTCGCCTCCTGCATGATATTCCATGCTTTCTTTAAAGAAAGGTTCTTCTTCACGCCCGCCGTCTCCCTGATCTCGATATCACGGACCTGCGTTTTGACGTTCTCGATAATCTCCGGGGCCTCCACATTGAAATGCTTTAAAACAAACTGTGTCTCTTCATTAACTGCCCCGGCCCGTCCCGGCTGGTAGTTCTCCCCCGTAACGCACCGTTTTAAGTTGGCATAACAGATGGCCGAACAGATGGAATCCGTGTCCGGATTCTTGTGGCCGATAACAATGGTTTTTCTGCTTATTTTCTCTCCCATGAAGCCTCCTTCTATTTTTCATAATCTGTTTACATGAAGTTCATATTTTATTCACATGTATTTTTTATACTAAATGCATAGGAAATCATTTATGCGAATTGATTATATCGTCAAATTGCACATAGATTTTTCATAATTGCCCCGGTTGCTCGTCGACCGGGGTCTCCTCATTTTTATGGGGATTTTTTGCGTAACAGGAAAGCGCTCCTGGGAAGGTACTTTTACTGCCCGCGTGTTCATTATAGCACAGAATTTCATGAAAATCACAGGAATTCCGCCATCTTCTTCGGATGGATGGTGGATTGCAATATAGTATACCATATCCGTAAAAATTGTAAACATCCGGTAACTGCACAAATAAATAAAGAGTCCGGCTCGCCGGACTCTCGCGCCGGAGCGCGGTCGCTTCAGCGGCCATATTTCCTTAGCGCGGAGTGCGCATACCCCGGAGGGTTTTAGTTTCATAGGACGAATTTTCTATGAAACTAAAAAGGCCGCTGCAAACGGAGACAGAAGCTTTGGGCTTCCTCATCTGCAGTGGCTTTTCTGCCGCGTTAATGGAGTGTATTCTATATTACAGATCGTGGTAAACCGGCTCCATCCTGGAAAAAGTGTTGAACGTCTGATATCCCATTTCCTTCAGCACCTGTTTCACCTCGGCGATGTGGTCACCGAGATGCACCGTCTCATGGGTATCGGAGCCAATCGTCAAAATGGTCCCTCCCAGTTCCCGGTAACGCCTTAATATGGCGCGGCTCGGCATCAGATCCTTCAGGCCGTATTTGAAGCTTGACGTATTGACTTCAATGCCCTTTCCGTCTGCGATCACCTGGCGCAGAATCCGGTCCACCATTTCCATAATCCGGTCATCCGGATAATCTCCGAAGCGGTCATACCTCTTAATCATGTCTAAATGCCCCAATACAGAATATCCCCTGTACTGCCGGACCACATCGTAGATCGCCTCGTAATAGGCCGTCTGATACTCTTCCTGGCTCTTTCCTTCCTGGAATTCATAGTTCCAGAACTCCCGGTCTCCCACCTGATGGTTGCTCAGGATGACGAACTCGAAGGGATACCGCGTGGAGTCACGGCGAAACAGAGGAATCGTGTGGCTCTGCACCCCGAATTCGATTCCTGCCTTTATGGCGATCCGATCCCGGTACCTCTCCTTAAGTCTCTCCACTTCCTCGAAATACGCCTCATAGCCGCAGTTCAAATCCGTCTTTACGCCGTAATCCACGTGTTCTGTAAATGCGATCTCGTCGAGCCCAATGGCCACGGCTTTTTTCACCATGTCCTCCATGGGACATTCCGAATCATCGCTGTAATACGTGTGTGTATGGTAGTCCGCCAGCATGTTCCCATCTCCTTTTATTCAGTACGGCCGCTGAGAGCCGCCTCTTCCGCCAGATCTTCCCTGGTCAGGTTTCTGACCCACTGATATTTTTTATAATGGCGGTAGACCGCCGGAAGCTTCACAAATTCATCAAGATTCAGCAGAAAATAGACCGCCAGCACCGGAAGCTTAAAGACAAAGGCCGCCAACAGGCCGATTGGAACGATAATCATCCACATCGTGACTGTGTCGCACAGGAAGCCGAATTTCGTGTCGCCTCCCGCGCAGAAGATTCCCGCCACCACCGTCATATTGGCCGACTTCGCAATCAGATAATACGCGCACATAAACAGCATTCCATGCAGATACGCCTGTGCCTGTGGGCTCAAATTGGCGGCATACCGCATGATCCAGGGACTGAACGCCAGCAGGATGACACCGGACACGGCTCCCATTACCAGCGACAGGCGGCAGAGCCGTCCGCCGTACTCCCTGGCCCGTACAAGATTTCCGCTTCCCAGCTCATTTCCCACGATGATTCCGCTTCCGGAGCCGATGCCGATACAAAGACAGGAGATCAGGTTCTTCACGATTCCGGCGATGGAGTTGGCCGCTACGGCATTACTTCCCAGGTGGCCCATTATAACGGTAAACATGGTAAAGCCGCAGCCCCACACCAGTTCATTGGCCATAACAGGTGAGGTATACTTGACAAAATCTTTCCGCAGCACGGCGTGAGACTCTTTCAGAAGGCTCCAGCGGATCCGTACCACATCTTTCCTGCAGTTTTCCCACATCGCCAGACCCAGCTCTGCCGCCCTGGCAATCACAGTCGCAATGGCCGCGCCGCTGATTCCAAGCTTCGAAAACCCAAACAGTCCGAATATCAAAATACCATTCAGCAGAATATTTAAAACCATGGAGACCGAACCAAACACCGTGCTCTTAAGCGTCCTTCCGCTGTTTCTCATGATACAGAGATAGATCTGGGAGATTCCCGCCAGCAGGTAAGACCAGCTGACGATTCTTAAGTATACGGCGCCCAGCGCGATCAGCGTCACATCGTTCGTAAAGATGCGCATCAGCGCCTGCGGACAGAGGGCTGCCGCCGCGAAAAACAGGAACGAAATCACGAAGGAGTACTTGAGGACGATCGCCAGAATTTTTTCAACGGACAACCGGTCATTCTTTCCCCAGTACTGCGCCGCCAGAATCGTCGTCCCGATGGTCAGGGCTGCCCAGAACAGGCTCAGGACAAACTGCACCTGCGCCGCCAGCGATACCGCCGATAAAGAATCCTGGTTCACCATACCGAGCATCATGGCGTCCGAAGCGCTGACCAGCGCCGACATCAGATTCTGAAACGCGATCGGCAGAACCAGAACGAATAAATTTTTGTAAAAGTGTTTGTCATTCTCTCTCATCAGAACTCCCCGTAAGCCATGGTCTGGCTTTGATTTATATTTTATAATTATATTACTTGATATACGGGTTCAATATCGGTATAATCGTTATATATTATAACAATCGTATTTTATGGTGAGAACAATGCTGAATAATGATGGAAAGATAAATGTTGATGTTATGCAGGACGCCTCTGAGATTGTCCGCTACGACGAAACAGGCATACCGCTCTACATACAGACAGGAGAATTGTCCCGGTATCCGGACAGGAAGGCGCTGTGCCACTGGCACGATGACCTGGAATTTATCAAGATTATCGATGGTGAGATGAACTATTATATTAATGGAAAGAATCTGGTATTGAAAGAACATGACGGGGTCATGGTCAACACGAGGCAGATGCATTACGGCTCCTCCATCGACCAGAGAGACTGTTCCTTTCTCTGCATTCTCGTCCATCCCGCGCTGTTTTCGTCAAACAAGCTGATCTACCGCAAATACCTGCTGCCGATTCTGGAGGACCGGGAAACAGAATATGTATATCTGGATTCCGGCTGCCCCGGCCATGCGTTTATTCTGGACAGTCTAACGGAAATGACGGAACTAAAACGGCAGGGGGAGTATGGGTACGAGCTGGAGATTATCGGACTGTTTTATAGGGTATGGAAGAATCTTGCCCGGCAGTTTCAGGCCGGTAATCCTGCCGCACCGGGCAGTGAAGACATGGATACGAAGGTTCAGAAAGATATGGTTTCTTTTATTTACCAGCATTATACGGAGCGGCTGACGCTGTCGTCCATAGCGGCTTCCGGCGGAGTGTGCCGCAGCAAATGCTGTCAGATATTCAAAAAATACTTATGCCAGTCGCCGATCGATTTTCTGAATTCCTACCGGCTGGAGGTAAGTTCTCATCTCCTTAAGAAGACGGATAAGAGCATTACACAGATCGCAACAGAGTGCGGATTTAACCACTTAAGCTACTATTCTGAGCTGTTTACACGCCATTACGGATGTACGCCCAGACAGTTTCGCGGTCAGCTGCCTGGCCGGCTTCCTGCAGACAGCTGACAAACCGGCTTGGGGGAAGGTAATATCTGCCGGATTGTCAGCACAGTTCTATGCAGTTATTGTCACACGTGTTTAATAGGCGCTCCACCCCCCGTCAATCGTCAGCGTCTCACCGTTGATGAAGGAAGCGGCGTCTGAAGCGAGGAATACTGCCGCGGTGGCAACCTCGTCTGAGGATCCGTTGCGGTGGCGGCCGGAATTGCCGGTTACGGCCTTTGTCAAACCGAGCTTGCTGGGCTCTCTCATACCGCTTCCGATGTTGCTCTCAATGGCACCCGGACACAGCGCGTTGCATCGGATTCCTGCGTCGGAATACATGAAGGCCACGTTCTTCGTCAGACCTACGACGGCAAACTTGGAGGTGGTGTACGCCAGACCGCCGCGGCCGGCGCAGAGACCGCTTAAGGAAGCCGTATTGATGATCGTTCCCTCACGATTCTCCTTAAGGAAATACTGGACCGCCTTCCTGCATGCATACATGACGCTGTTTAAGTTGATATTCATAATCCTTTCCCATACATCGTCCGGCATTTCCGCAATGGGAAGAAGGTTATCCAAAATTCCGGCGTTGTTGATGACAACGTCCACTTTTCCAAAGGCTTCGACGGTATAGTCAATCATCGCCTCCACTTCCTCTTTGCTGGATACGTTCACCTTAAGAATCTTAAGCTTATCGCCGTACTCCGGTTCCAGCTCTTCTAAAAGCGCCTTCAGGCTCGCTTCATTGATGTCCGCAGCCACTACGGAAGCGCCCTCCGCCAGGTAACGTTCCACCATAGATTTTCCGATTCCGGAACCTCCGCCAGTGATTACCGCTGCTTTCCCCTTTAATGCCCCGATCATACATCTTGTCATACTAAACTACCTCCTCTAAACTGATCTGACCCTGTCAGAATTTTGACTCAGTATAAAATAATTTTAGAAGAGTGTCAATATGGCCTGATTTTTCGTCTATTTTTTGACAAATTTATTTAAAAGGCGGAGCAGTCGATGACTTTTCCATGTTTTCGGCAGAGGACCATAATCCGCATAATAAGAGAAAACTGCATTCTTCCTCCGTAGCAGTCCGTGGATTCATTTTCCTTCAAAAGCCGGTCCCACAGACCTTCCACACGGCGTTTATACTCCTGATCCAGGCGGTAAACAGAAGGATTCTCTTCAAATACCGGCACCGGACGGTGGTAGGGCGGGATGGCAAACAGAAACAGCATGGCGCCCATGTTCATCACACACTCTTCCCCTTCCAGCACACATCCCGTATCTGCCTGCGCCTTCCAGACGTGAAATGGATAGAGAATAAACACCATCCCCGGCTCCAGCGGATACACCCGGTTGTTCAAAACCATGCGCCCTTTTCCTCTCCGTATGGAAAGTACGGTCACGTCCTCCCTGTTCTCGAAGGCCCCTTCCCCGTTTAAACGAAAGGCGCGAGCCTTCAGTCTCTCCGGCAGCAATTCCGGCGAAAAATACTGTTTTCCCCGAAATCCGGAGTCTTCTCTCGTCTCCAGTGAACATTCCATGTTATTTACCTCCCGCTGCATAATCTGCCGTCAGTACAGCATTGCGCAGCGCTGTACTGGAACTGTCATGTATGGAAAAACGCCGGTACTCTCCGGGCGTCATGCCATGGCGTTTCGAAAAGATCCGGATGAATGTATGGGAACTGTTATAGCCGCACGCAAACGCAATATCCACCACTGGCATCCGGCTGTTTTCCAGAAGCGATTCCGAATACGTCATTCGAAGCTCTGTCAGAATACCGCTGTGATCCAGACCAAAGTTCTCCTTCAGCAGGGGATTTACAGCGCTTTTCTCCAGATACAGGGCCTTCGCCGTATCCTGTGTGGTCAGCGGTTCGCGGTAGTGGCCAAACAGATAATTCAGGATCAGCAGCGCCCGCGTATCGATATGGGCCGCCTCTTTCCCTGCCTCCGGCAGGACGGCCTTCTGGTACTCCTGGGGCGTCATCCCCATCACCTGTTTAAAGGAACGGTAAAAGGAGGTTTCCGAATGGTATCCGACGTAACGTGCGATGTACTGCATCGTCAGTCCTCCGAAATGCATCATATCGCAGGCCCGGTCCACCCTTGCCCGGTTTAGGAGGCCTGCGAAGTTCTGGCCTGCCACAAGGCTTAGCTGACAGCTGACCTGCCGCACCGTTACTCCATAGACGGCTGCAAGCTTTTCCCTCGTCAAATTCTCGTTGCTGTAGGTGAATATATGCTGGAGCAGCTTCCAGGCCAGACTTCGCTCAAACGGCTTCCCCTGTCCCTCCTGCCGCTCTGACTCCCTCGCCGAATAGCGGAGAAACAGCGTGACGATCTCCAGAAACAGGGAATATCCCTGCACAATATCCGTGGCCCCGCTCCCGGAGCCCTCTTCCATCAACTCTTCCATCAGCGACCTGACATCGTCTGCATCTTCCCCATACAGTCTCACCACCGGAGAGTTTTCCGTCAGGACAGTCATGGTGATCTTCAAGCTGTTCCGATAGGTGACGTAGGAAGCTGAAGCATAGTCAAACGGACAGCAGAGCAGCTCCAGCACCTGCCCCCACTCCGGTTCAAACTGGTAGATATGGTACGTGTGAAGCCACCCGAAGCTCCCTTTTCCAAGCTCCAGCTTCACGCCATTTACATGGAGGGTTCCGCTGCCGGAGGCCACATAAAAGAGCAGCGCCCCGCACGCAAAAACGGCCGGGGACTTCTCTGTGACCACTCGTTTTTCAGGTTTAAATCCATAATCCATACCGGGCCTCCTCTTTTCCACTTCATCGTCATTTCAGACTGGAGTTATCCACTTTGTAAGTATTTTTCCACTTTTTATACATATCATTTTACTTAAAAAGATCTTCTATGTCCATACTTATGTGATTTTTTCCGGCTTTTCTTTCCTGCCCGTTAACAATAAAACAAGATCGTCCATTAATTATCTAAAAATTTTTATGATGCTGGCTTTTAGATGGTATGATGCTATCGTAATGGCAGTACAGTAAAAACACAGCGCCTGAAGTTATTTGCTTCAGGCGCTGCTAAATATTCATTATCAATTCTAATATATCAGTTCATACTAAAACCTGCCTTATGCCTTCCACAATCCATGAAGATTACAGTATGCATATACTTCTAAGACCTCGTCGTCCTCGCTGATCATAAACTCTGCCTGAGGCTCCTGGCCCGGTTTCAGTTCTTTTCTCTGGTTGCCCTGCTTTGTCGCCAGCGCGATCCATTCGATATAGTGCTCTTCAAGCATCGGGTGCCTGGCAGAACCTACCGTCACGGTCACCTTCTGACCGTCTGTATGTATCACGGGGACATGCTTCTCAACCGCAGCATCCGTGGTATTAGGAACCAGTTCCTTCATGACATCTCCGCAGCAGACTACGGGAACGCCGCTGCTCTTTACATATGCGATAATATTGCCGCAGTGGTTACAAACATAAAATTTCATAAGAATACCCCTTTCTTTATGTACTATCTATAGTTTGAGTTTACCACGTTTATTCCTGATTTTAAAGTCTAAACGGCCATATTAACGAAAAATTAGCAAACTATTACATATATTCCGCACAGCCTCTGATCCCATCCAGGGAATCTATCTTCATTTTATCCATCAGTTCATACAGTTCCTCAATCAGACGCTCCATAAAGTCGGGACGCATTAAATTAGCTGAGCCGATCTGTACCGCATGAGCCCCTGCCATAATATACTCCAGCACATCACGGGCGCAGGTAATCCCGCCTCCGCCGATTACTGGTATTTTGGCCGCCTTGCTGCTGTTATGTGCGCACATCATCGCGTATGGTTTTATTCCCGGGCCAGAGTATCCGCCGCCTCCACCGCTTCCGCTTCGGAATTTTCTGGTTTCAATATCTACCGCATATCCGCCGATGGCATTAAAACTAACAAAGGCATCTCCGCCATGATCCTGTACGACGGACACAATCTGCTGCACCGGATATTCCGCGGTCGGAGCCTTAAACCAGAGAATTTTATCACCGGCTGCAGCTTTCACCTTCAGAACCATCTCCTTCAGCTGTTCCATGTCTTTCCAATAAGAAGGCACCGCAAAATTTCCATAAGGGCAGTTTAAATTAATCTCCATACCAGCCAGTTCTTTCACTTCGGAGAGAATAGATACAAACTCTGTCAGTTCATTTAAGTCATACGCTTTTATATCAATGAAGACCGGGGTGGTTTCGTATGGCAGTCTGGGCAGAATTTCATGAATAAATGTTTTGTAAGAAATATTGTTAGCTCCAAAGGAACTGATAAAGCCATAGTCAGACTGGTAAAACCGCCTGGCTGTGCTGGGCTGCCCTTCCGTAATCGCCATTGAATTTGGAACAATTGCTCCCAGACAATTGAGATTCATCGCTTTTTCATATTCGATTGCATAGCCAAAGGTACCGGCCGCGGGCATAATTGGATTTTTTAGTACAAGATCACCGTGAGGTGTCGGAAGTGTCACGTTTAAATTCATTCAAATTAATCCTCCTGTCACATTATTCGTAAAGTACATTACAGGTATGTCTCAAAACACCGTCCGTCAGCCTTAAAATCAATTACTGTAAGCGGCATAAACGGTCCTTTGCAGCATACGTTAATCCCAAACTTCGTATCGCCGCTGTGCAGATAGCAGCCCTTGCAGCCGTCGATTCCGCAAGCCTTTTTATTGCTGACCAAAAGTACTGTATTATTTTTTCTGTCTTTCGATACGCTTTCTGCAAAAGTCTCTGCCGTCCCGGGATTAAATGCCGCAATTACCGGTCCCCGCCCCGCTTCCGTCTCAAGCAATTTTACCGCGTCACTGAGTTTGCTGCAAATTTCTACAGAATTAATTATCTCCGCAGAAATCATATTACCCGCCGGAACCGTATTCTCTGTCCCTATGATAATCAGCTTTTGGTAAGCTTTTTCACAGATAAAGGGATAAACAGCAAAATATGCAGCCGGTTCCGTAACCAGAATCGGAAGCTCTGTTCCATTTAAAGGAGAAGTACCTCTTGGCCCCCAATACTCAACCGGATCTCCTTCTCTGCCGGAATACAGATCCTGATCTTCCCTTGCCAGGACAAGGAGTCCTTTCGCTGTCTTTCCGTGAATGAAATAAGGATATGGCCATCCGACCTCCCTGTTTTGTGTTCGAATCATGAGATACTGTCCAACTGCATAGCTTTCAGCTCCTGCGACCTCAAATTCCCTACATTTTCTGTCTCCAAAAAAGTTCAAGTCCGTACAACGCAGAATCCTGCTGTCTGTCACAAAATCCTTCATTTTCTACCTCCGTTCTGTCTCCATTTCATTCTTTATCATACCGGCCAGCTTCAAATAATTATCCCAGACCGGATAGCGGATATCCGTTTTCTCCATTGTAAAAGGACGATCGTCCACGGAACAGCGGTCCCAAATCGGCCCTGCTTGTAATCCCGCCACATGCTTCAGCCCTTCGATAGACAGAAGATCCTGGCTTTCTGTCACCCTCTCATTCAGGAGATCCATTAACTTGTGAAATCCGATAAAAAAGCCATGACTCTTCCAGCCCGGTATCTCCGGTTCCTCAAAACAAGGCGAATTATATTTGGACTGACGATAGTAGCGCTTTAATTCCGGATATTTAATATCCTCCTGAGAATCGGCAAATATTTCGTCATACATACAGGAAATAATCCTTTCGTTCTCTGTAATCACCTGAAGCCAGCCGGTAATACCGTACCCAAAATTCTCGGCTGCACTGTAGTATTTTTTAGAAGTAGGTTTTTTTATCTCCAGTGCAAGCTCTTTCGCAAGCGGAAGAAGCCCTCTCATGCTGTTAGATGCTCCCGTAAGCAGGTCAAACCCACCTTCCAGTGACTGTCTGTCCAGAATCTGTTTTTCTACATAAATCATCCCGTCTGTCAGTACAACACCAGCTTCTGCCTGCCTTTCGACAGAAGCCTGCCAGATTCCATAGTCAGAGCGGCGTTTGCTTACATTTTCGAAATAACGGTTGTAATAACCATCCATTGTCGTCTCATTAAATTCGGTGAATTTAATCTGCTGATTGTCATCGGTTACCACAGTCAGTTCTCCTAAATGGCCTTCTGACCACTCACTTCCTCCGAACCGTCTCTGCGTATGGTAATAGTTCCCCTTAACAATTCCCAGAGGCGGCTGTACCGTATATTTCAGCCATTCAACCTCTTTTCTTTCATTCCATGGTGCTATTGGATTATTTCCCATATGACCCCATTCCTTTCCGTACCTTTTCAGGCTTAAAATAGTTCTTCAATTGATCAGAAACTTTAATCGTACCATCTTTTCTGATAAAAATGTATCCCACATGGGCTTCACTCGTTCTGCATATTTTTTCTGCCATTTCTTCTCCTGCCACAAAACATGCGGTGGAAAGCAGATCTGTATAAAGAGCGTTCTTTGATACAATTGTAACGCTGTCCAGAGAATTGTCTGCCGGATAACCGGTACGGGGATCAATTAAATGGTGAAATATTTTGCCATTCTCAGAAAAAAACCTGTCATATCCCCCGGAAGTTGCCGTACCACAGTCTTGCAGTTCCAGCGTCCCAACACTCTCCGGAGCGCTCTTCCAGGGCGCCTGTATTCCGACCTTCCAGGGAAAGTCAGTTCCGTTTGGCGCCGCCTTTGCCCCGATCAGATAGAGATTTCCTCCAAAATTGATACTGGCAGACCGTACACCGGACTTTGATAAATATTCAGCGACACGTCCTGCTGCATATCCCTTGCCCGCGCCGCCCGCATCCAGGACCAGCCCGCCCTTTAAAAACGTAACGGTGTGTTTTTCCGTGTCGCATTGGACATAATCTGCTCCGGTCTGCCTCCTGGCCTGACCAATCTCCTGCGCAGAAGGAGCTTTCGGCCGATGTGCAGTAATATTCCACAGCCGGACTACCGGACCGATCGTGGGATCAAAACAGCCCTCGCTTACCTTCGAAAACCTCAGAAGCTCTGAGATAAAAAGGCACAGTTCCTCCGACACTTCATAGGGAACGCTAAGTTCATGTCTCTGGTTCAGCATTCCTAATTCCGATTCCGGATCATAGAAGTCCAGCATTCTCCGTATCTCAAATGCAATATCCTCAGCTTCGTTTAAAATAGTCTTTGAATCCCCGTCTGAATCGAAAATTGTAATGGAACAGATCGTGTTGTATAAAAAGAAGGTACGGTTTACCGGTTCTCCTCTCATACGTACTCTCCGATCCCTTTATCCACAAGAACCCCATCTTTTAGAAGCTCATTCCACAATTCACCGGCTACTTTTAAATAATTTCCCCAGGCCCTGCCTAAAAACTCTCCCTGCGAGAACCGAAGTCCTGACAAATCCATTAAGTTCTGGCATTTCAGAACATGTTCACCCCACATGTCAAACAACGCGTTAAAACCGCACGGATAATCGGATACATAGTCCAGGGAGTAATACTTGGATTGTCTGTAGTAAGGTTTTAATTCCGGATTTTCAATTTCTTCCGGATGGTCTGCAAAGATTTCATCGTAAAAACAGGACACTATCTTTCCCTTTTCCGTTACCACCTGAAGCCGCCCGGTAATTCCCGGTTCCACGGCCTTTGCAAGACCGTAATAAGACTGAGGGGATGGCGTATGAAGTCTTTCGCTGATTTTTTCTGCCAAAACCAGCATGGATTCCCGGATGCTGTTGGATGCGCCAGTCAGCAAATCAAACGCTCCATCCAACCGGTTTTCCCGCATCATCTGTTCTTCCACGTACGTCATACCGTTTACCAGTACAACGTGTGTAGAAGCGGTTCTCTCCCTCGACGCCTGCAAAAAGGCGTAATCAGAATAGCGCTTACTGGCATTTTGATACTTTCGTATGTAATAGGTAGGTGCATTAAACTCATTAAATTCCACCATCTGCAGTTTCCCGTCATTGCTGACCGCCTCCAGAACTCCGTAAAAATCCTTAGAATCCCCGGGATGAGGGGTAAACCAGCCCTCTTCCCGATAATACGCCCCTTTTACCAGCCCCATCTTCGGCTGGATACTCCAACTTAGTGAATTCAAAATTGAAATCGTCTTCTCTCTCATAATCCTCGCCCTTTCTAACCTTTTACCGCTCCCGCTGTCATGCCCTGTATTAAGTATTTCTGAGCAAAAAGAAGGAACAGGACTGACGGAATAATTCCAATTGTCGACGCTGCCATCATTTGCCCCCATGAATTTGAATTCTGGGATAAGTAATCCTGAAGTCCGACGGTAAGGGTCACCAGATCCGGATTCTTTACAAACGTATTAGAGAATGTATATTCATTCCAGACATTCAAAAATGTGAAAATACCGGCTGTCGCAATTCCCGGAAGAGAGATTGGAATTACAATGCGTATCAGAGTATCAAATTTTCCACATCCATCAATATAGGCCGACTCCTCCAGTTCATAAGGCACTGTATCGAAAAAGCCTTTCATCAGCCAGACCGAAAACGGCAGATTGAGACATGTATAGCTGAGGATTAGGGACAGGTGCGTATCAATTAAATGCAGGTTTTTATAAATCAAAAACAGAGGGATCAGCATCAGCATCATGGGAAACATCTGAAGTACCATGACTCCGCTCCCATACAATGCAAAAATCTTTCCTTTGCATCTTGAAAGCGCATATCCGGACAGACAGGCCAATATGACGCACAACAGTGATACACACAGGCTGATCTTCATGCTGTTGACGGTTGTCATGATAAAGCGGCCTTCCAGTACCTTTCTGAAAGAGTCCCATACCAGGTGCCTGGGAAAAAGCGCGCTGTTTGAAAGCGCTTCTGAATCCCCTTTTAAGGCAGTACCGATCATGCTGATAAACGGAAGACTATAAAAAACTGCAAATACCGTCAGACCAATATAAACCGCTGCGTCAATGAATCTCTTCTTTTTTCCTCTGAATGTCATGATCCCTTCCCCCCTTCTCCAGCCATTCCCTTCCTTTTTATCATCAGATAGACACCGCCCACAAGCAGCATACAGATGATGAGTGTTGTGGCAATTGTTGCGGCATAGGAAAGATTCTGCCGGTAGAACGCGGTATAGTACGAATAAATAGGCAGTGTAAAGGTATGCCCGTTTGGCCCACCGCCTGTCAGAAGCCAGATATTCTCAAAGTTATTGATCGTCCAGATGAAGTTCAGTGTAACCGAAATAAATGAAACCGGCCATATTAAAGGTAATGTGATCAGCTTTAGCTTTGCCAGGAAACCGGCGCCATCCATACTTGCCGCTTCATACAGTTCTTTTGGAACGCTCTGAAGTCCGGCCAGCAGTGAAATCATCATAAACGGCATTGTCTTCCATACAGATATGAGAATAACGGTTATCCGGATATATTTATAATCCGCCAGGAACAGGATCGGGCTGTCAATGATATGTAATTTTTCTAGAAATGAATTGATAAACCCAAACTGGTCGTTCAGCAGCCAGGACCAGTTCGTCATTGCAACAACCGATGGAATTACCCAGGGAAGCAGAAAAATTGTCCTGAAAACAGCTCTGCCTTTCATGTCCCGGTTTAATGCCAGCGCAAGGATCAGCCCTGCGGCATAAGAGATGAAGACCACCAATATTGTATAAAGAAATGTAAATGCCAGACTACCCAAAAATTCTTTGTCCTGAAAAAGTTTGATGTAATTTTCCAGAAAGATAAACTTTGTCTGGTTTGATCTCATAAGGCTTTTATTTGTAAAACTCATCCAGATTCCGCTGATCAGCGGATAAACGCTGATCAGCAGGAAGAGCACGGTAGATGGTAACAGCAGTTTATATCCGAAATAATCTTTATTTTTTCTGCTGGTTTTCACTCGATTGCTCATAGTTCATTCTCCATTCGTCTTAGTTGCCGCTATACTCATCAAAAATCTTGTTTAACGACTCCTGGGCTTTTTTCAAATCTCCCTGTTGGTCTGTGGACCCCATAAGCAGAGCCTCCTCAGGCTGTCCAATAATATTCTCCATCAGAATCCTGTCTGCGGCTGCGGGACTGAACGGCGCCGGCCATGTGATATCTTCGTAGTAATCGGTATATCTTGAGTACTCGCTGATTTCCCAGTCGCTCTTAAAGAATGGATCATCAAAAAAGCTCTTGCGCAGCGGAAGCAGCCCTCCGTGTCCTTCGGTAAATATTCCAAGATTGTTCTTCACAAACCACTCGATGAATTCCTTTGTTTCCTCCGGGTATTTCGTCTGGGCAAACCCGATTACTCCGCCTGTACGCATGACATAACGAGGCTTATCCGCGCTCGGACCGTAAACCGGCCCCATCATCTTTGTTTTTTCCATCAGTTCTTTATCCGATGCAACATGAGAAGCAGGCGCATTCCACACCATCGCTACCTTACCCGACTGATACAGCTTTTCCAAGTCGGCCTGATTATAGGTAACCATTCCCTCCGGGAAATACCCGTTGTCCTTCATTTTCTTAAAGAATTCCATGCTTTCCAGGGCTTTGGGATCATCAAAGGCCCCGCCGTTTCCTTCTCGATTCACCCAGCTTGTGCCGTTGGAGAACAGCACATTAATCATGGCGTTACTGCTGTTCTGATCGAGAGTACAGAATGAAAACGGAATAACATCTCCGTTATACTTGTTTTTCACCGCTTCACACATTTCAAAAAGCTTATCCCAGGAAACAGGCTTGTCCAAATCTGTAAAACCCAGTTCATCCTCCAGGATATCGGTTCTGTAATATACCGTTGTCGCATTGGTTACGTATGGAAGAGCATAGTATTTTCCATCATTCATTCCTATTTCCAGAGTTCCCGGAAGGAAATCGTCTAAAATTTCATCTCCATCCTGTTTCCATTTTTCTACAATATCCGTTAAATCCAGGACCTCGCCTGCTTCCGCCCAGTTTGCAATTCTGTACGATATCGATGAGGTGATATCTGGCGGCGAACCGGCAGCAATCGAGGTCTGGTACTGCTCCATAAATCCGCTCCAGCTCAGCATCTGCAGCCTGACCGTAGCACTGTGGTCCTCTGAATTGTACTGATCCAGAATCTTTTGAAGAGCCGGTCCATACGTATCAGCCGGTCCATAGGGCAGCTCCCAAAATACCAGTTCCGGTTTTTCACTCTTTTCGCTTCCTGTTGTTTCCTTTGGTTCCGTTGTCCCCGCCCCTTGGCAGGCCACCAGGCTCAGACTTAATAATCCAATTCCCGCCCCAATCATTCGCCTCATTAACTTTTTCATTTTTACCTCCTTCTTTTGGTACTGCCTGTTATATGTTACGTATTTAAGTTGTGTTTATTTTAACCCAAAAGTGTATTTGCATAAAACTGTCTGTTCTACAGAAAATATCTCGTAAATATCCGTTTGCTTTTTTGTATTATCCGCGGGGCTTTCCCGAGTATGCCTTTTTTCAACACTTCATCTATAAAATCAACGAAAGAATGGGACTGTCGAACCAATCAGTCCGGCAGCCCCACTCCCTTAAATCTGTTTCTATAATCGCGGGCACTACAGCCTGCATATTTTAAAAAGCAGACGGAAAAAAATTTATAACCGCTGAATCCAACCTCTTCTGCAATCTCATACGTCTTCTTATCGGTTCCGGTCAACAGATCTTTCGCCCGTTCCACCCGGTAGCGGTTCAGCCAGTCCCCCAATCGGCATCCAACATCCGAGAAAAACACCTTACCAAGATAATTGGGCGATGCAAACACAATCTTTGAAAGAGACTGAAGCGTAATGTCCTCCCTGTAATGTTCCTGAATATAGCGGAGTGTCTTACGGGTCAGCTCCGAATACCGCAGCGCCGCCATATCATTTCCCTGAAACCGGCGCTGCCAAAAATGAAACATCCAGTTTTTCAGTTCTCCCGCGTCTCTGAATTCGTCAATCACCGGCTCCTCCGACACCTCTCCCTGAGAAGAAAGATGTATGGCAAACAGGCACACCTGATAACAGAATTTTTTCATTTCATCGAAATTCATATAATACTCTTCATAGAAATCAAATAACTCACACAAGTTTAAAAATGCCTTTTCATACTGCTTCGATCCCAGCTGCGCTAAGATTTCACTCTCCTTTAAACGGCATTGTTGCTGTTCCGCCTGGCTTAATGATGGCGAAACCTCTTTCAGAATATGCTGCTGTGGATTCCAGGCGGAACGTCTGAGGGCGCATTTCGCATAATCATAGGATTTCCATAAATCGACCGGTGAGTCTACCGACTTCCCTATCCCAATATACATTTGCTCCTTATCCGTTAAACTGCCGATGAGATCATTTGCAAGGCGGCCGCAAGTTTCATCCAAAACCGTTTCATCTTTATCATTAACCAAAAACAGGATTAGCTCGTCCCCGGTTTCACACCAGAACGTTTCATTATATTGCTGGACGATCTGATTCGTTTTCTGCATAAACTGCCAAAAATTCATATCCAGTTCCTGGCCTGATTTGAATCCGTCTTCCAGCAAATCCCGTCTTACATCGGCCAGCATTATTTTATAACAGGGTCCCTTCATTGGTATATTCAGAATATGTGCCTTATTGATGATGGATTTGGGTTCTGCAATCTTTCCTTTTACGATCTCGTCAATGAAATGCATCTGGATGACAGGTATGTTTTCATCGAAAAACGCCTCTTTTTTCAGGTTTTCCTGAAACTTCTCACGCTCATCCAGAATTTCCTTTTTTACGTTCAGCACCGCTTCAATGATCTTATCCGCCCCGGCCGGTTTTAGCAGGTATTCACTGGCCTTCATCTGGAGTGCTGTCTGCAGATACTGGATATCACTGTAACCGCTTAAAAGTATCACACGTAAATCCGGAAACATTTCTTTTAACCGGCGTGTCAATTCAAGCCCATTCATCTTCCCCATACGAATATCTGTCAGCAGAATATCCGGCCTTACCTGCGCCGCAATCCGCAAAGCTGCCTCCGCATTCTCTGCCTCCGCCGCCAGTTCTATTCCCCATGCGTCCCACGAGATATATTCCCGCAGGCCCTTTCTTATATTTGCCTCGTCATCCACGATCATCAGCTTCACCATGTAAAGACCACTCCTTTCGCGGCTGTATCACGGTCACTTTCGCGCCCCCGCCGGTAACATTTTCAAAATAAATCCCATACTCCTTACCATACATCAGCTGAATCCGGTCATTGATATTTTTTATTCCAAAACCGCGGTTATTCTCTTCTGTACGGTCAAGCAGCGCATTCATATCCAGTACATCGATACCCTGTCCATTATCTGCAATTGTATAAACGATATTATCACCTGATACAAAAATATCCACCTGTATTTTTCCATCGTCGATATCCCGGATTCCATGGATAATGGCATTCTCCACCAATGGCTGCAGTACTGACTTAATGACCCTGCAGGATAACAGCGTGTGATCCACATTTAAATCAAAATCAAACGGCTTTTTACTCTGCTGGCGCAGCACGACATAGTATCGCAAATGTTCGATTTCATTTTCGACAGTTGTAAATCCATCCTCGCCGGACAGTGCCTGTCTGAAGAAATTTGACAGCGAATTTATCATATCACTGGTCTCCGGCGCATTTTCCACCTTCGCAGTCCAGTAGATCATATCAAGTGTATTATACAGAAAATGTGGATTCACCTGAGCCTGCAGCGCCCGAAGCTCCAGTTCCTTTTTTCGTATATTCACCAAATACACTTCTTCTATCAGCGACTGGATTTTCTGAGCCATTTTGTTAAACTGTCTGGCAAGCAGACTGATCTCATCGTTCCCATGTACTTCAACTCTCGTTGAAAACTGTTCTTTCTCCAACAGTTTCATATGCTTGATTATATTTTCCAGCGGACGGCACATCCGTCTGGATATACTGCCTGCAATCACAAAACAGAAGATAAAGCACAGGACGGCAAGCACAAATAATTGAATCAGGCTGTCCCTCAACTGTTTTTGGATTGCCGCGGGTATGGAAAGACTGTATACAATCCAGCCGTTCTGGTTTATGTAATAAGGTGCAGCATATAGTTCGGAATTATTTCTCTCTATTGCAAATGCGCCCCCCTGATGACTTATGAGCTGTTCATACGGTATCGGTTCCTCCAGTCTGTCCGGCCCATTTTTCTGGATTGAAGTGTACTGCACCTCTCCGCTGGTATCGACAATAAAGTAACTGGTATTATCGGCCTCCTCATTTGTAAACAGCTCTTGAAATGCATCTGTGTTTAAATAAATCTTTATGACCCCCACCGTTTTTGAGGTATTTCCAAAATCTCTGAGAAGCCGGCTTTGATAAATATATTTTTCCTTTTTCCTTGGCAGTGTAACGACCTCCTCATCCACATCCCACAAAGACTGGCCCCGCAGTTGTGCCGCTCTTTCCCAATCCTCCTTTGTGATGCTTTTTGGAAAAAAACCATTAGACAATCCCTGTCCGTTTACACCTTCTATTTGAATAGACTGTATATACTGGTTTGTATTTTTCAAATAATTCAGGCTGTTGTATACCGCCCCCATTTCCAGTGAACTTTCATATGCAGTCTCCTCCTGGAACTGCTCCTGCAGAAAATGATTGATCTTAGGATCGACCAATGCAAACAGAGACGCCTGGTCCACATCTTTAAATACAGTTTCCATAACGGATCCGATTTTCTTCATGCCAAAAACAAGACTGCTTCGATAATTATCTTCCACTTTTCTAATTGATGTAAATATGTTAAATGTTGTAAACAGTACAAGCGGTATTAACATAAAAAACAGGGATAACGCAAAAATCCGCTTTTGCATACTATATTTTGCCACTTTTTTCCAATCTCCTTTCAACTTCCCCGTTAAGATCAATAATTCATATTATACTCTGTAATTGACTTCATTAACAGATAAATTTTTACATAAAGCGAAAGCCCTGGCATTTTAATTAAGTAATAGTATTATTTTGCCTTTTGGCATAAAGAATGGTAAAATAAACAGAAACGTTTTTGTATGAAAAAATTAGTGTATCATGCACGGCGCACTGAAAACAAATAGAAATGAGAAGATCCTTTGAAGGATAGAACCCTCAATAAATTCAATAGGCTGTGGGTATTTACCAAACGCCTATAACAATAGATAATGGAGAATAAATGAATAACTATATTTATATCATTATATTAACGTTCATATTAGCATCAACTCATTTGGATAATAATAATAATAATAAATATCCTGAGGTAAATAGCGATGTAAACAATCATACGGGCGAGATCCGAGAGAGCAAACGGCTGCCTGAAACAAAAGAAGTGCAGGATCAGGAGTTGGCACCAGGTGAAACTGCCGATCCTGAAGTTGAGTCCCGAATATCTGCAATAGAAGAAATAAACAGAGCGGTTTCAAAAGAGTCTAATGAGGATTTATCATGTTTTGTCGGGAAAAAATTTGATCCAGGTTACCATCCTCCGTATGCCGCCTCTGGCTATGTGATGGAACATATCATAATTGATAAAATAGAGGAGGGGAAAGTTTCCGGGTATTATTCAAGTATTGCAGGTTTTATAGGAAATAGCTGTGTATTTAATGATGTGTCAATAAATGATGACAATAGTATTATTATTTTAAATACATGGGATGGTAAAGATCCCCAAACCGAGGAGAAATTACCTGAAGCATACACCAAAACAAAAATAATTTTTGATCGTGTAATCGATGGTAATCCTATTATAAAAACAGTTGAACTTGGTCCAGTCGAAGGAAGCGGATCAATCTTAGAAGAATATTATTACAACAGTAAGCCCGGAACTATTCACGAGTGGTTTTCCAATAACTATATGTACTATGATTTAAATATGTCTGATGAAGAGATGGTTGACTGGATAACTAAAAATATCACTACACCATGGCAATAACCAGCGTATGTTTTTGATATAACAATAGGAGCATTAAATCTGTAACAAATACAGACTTAATGCCCCTTTGCTATTTTCTATTCTAAATTAATCCAATATCTGTCTCGCCGCCCCATAAATCCCCGCATCATTGCCCAGGGTAGCCAGTACGATTCCACTTTTATTCTTGGAAATCGGAGTATACTTATCGTAATGCTTATAAATGGTATCGATCAGGAACTGTCCTGCCTTTGACACACCGCCGCCCAGTACAAATACCTCCGGGTCCACTACCATGGAGATCTGTGCCAGTGCGAGGCCCAGATAGTGGCCTACCACTTCCATCGTCTCAAGCGCCAGCGCATCGCCGGCTTTTGCGGCATCCAGCACGTCCTTCGCCGTGATATCATCGCCGAACTCCCTCATGGCAGACGGAGCATCCGATGCGGCCATCTTTCTTCTGGCCTCCCGCGCGATGCCTGTGGCGCTGGATATCTGCTCTACACAGCCTACGCCGCCGCAGTTGCAGCTCTCTGTCTCTTCGTCACGGATATGGATGTGGCCGATCTCTCCTGCCAGTCCATGCTTGCCCGCGATGATCTTCTGGCCGATGATAACACCTCCGCCAACGCCTGTTCCCAGCGTTACCATTACGATATCGTCAAATCCTTTTCCACCGCCCTGCCACATCTCGCCGAGGGCTGCCACATTGGCGTCATTGCCGCTCTTTACCGGCAGACCGCCCAGGAGTTCGCTAAGCTCTTTTCCCGGATTTACGTTGTGCCAGCCCAGGTTTACGCATACCTCGACAGAGCCGTCCGGCATAACCGGTCCCGGAACGCCCAGTCCGGCGCCGACCACCTCTTCCATCGGAATCTGCTTCTCTTCCAGGGTCTTTAAAATGGAGGCCGCCACATCACCGATGATATACTTTCCGCCCTCTTCTTTTCTGGTGGGGACTTCCCACTTCAGAAGAAGATCACCTGTAGTTTCAAATAATCCGACCTTTACGCTGGTTCCGCCTACATCAATGCCAATACATTTCTTTCCCATTTTGAACTATACTCCTTTTTCCCTTTCGTATTATCCGACGACGTATTTATTTTTCCACCTGCGCCGTTTCAGTTCCATTCCAGCGCGCGGAATTCTATTTCTCATCCGCACTTTTTGCTGTCTATAAGGATCTGGCAACCTCCGCCACATGATCGGCGGTGAAGCCGAAATGCTCAAACAACTGGTTTGCCGGGCCGCTGGCGCCGAATCCGGTCATGGTCACACAGGCTCCATCCAGTCCAACGTATCTGCCCCATCCGAAGTCGCTTAAGGCCTCTACGGCTACGCGTTTCCGAACAGACTTCGGAAGTACGGATTCCTTATATTCTGCAGACTGCTCCTCGAACAAGTCCATACACGGCATGGAAACGACACGGACCTTTCTGTCTGCAAGCAGCTTCTTCGCATTGACAGCCAGCTCTACCTCGGAACCGCTGGCAATGAAAATCAGATCCGGCGTACCTTCACAGTCGTCAATCACATAGCCGCCCTTTAACGCCTCTCTACTGCTGCCTTCCATCGGTGTTAAATTCTGTCTCGTCAGAACCAGCGCCGTAGGTGTCTTTTTGGAGGTCAGCGCAGAATACCATGCGCACTCGGTCTCGTTCTCATCACAGGGACGGAACACATGGAAATTCGGCATGGCACGAAGCATGGCCATCTGCTCGATCGGCTCATGGGTCGGCCCATCCTCGCCGACGCCAATGCTGTCATGCGTAAATATATAGGTCAGCGGTACTCCCATCAGCGAGGAAAGACGCGCCATAGGCTTTGTATAATCACTGAATACGAAGAAGGTAGCAATAAAGACGCGCAGTCCTCCGTGAAGCATCATTCCGTTGCCGATCGCGGTCATCGCCAGCTCACGGACACCGAAGTGCAGGTTGCGTCCGCCGCGGTTCTCCCTGGAGTAATCGCCCACATCCGACATATTCGTCTTGTTGGAAGGCGCTAAGTCAGCGGAGCCTCCGATCAGATTCGGCATACAGGTCTTAATCTTATTTAAAATCTTTCCGGAAATATTTCTTGTTGCATCGGCTTTCTCCGGCCTGCTCCAGAAATCAGCACACGCCTCAATGGCTTTTTCGCCTGCGTTCTCATCGTGATAAGCGTTCCACAGCGCTTCCATCTCCGGATATTCTTCGCAGTATGCTGCAAACATTACGTTCCATGCGGCTTCCGTCTCTGCCTTCTCTTCCGCAAGGTGAGCATAGTGCTCATATACCTCGTCCGGAACGTAGAACGGTTCCATGGAAGGCCAGCCTAAGTTCTCCTTCATAGCCAGCACATTCTCTTCTCCCAGAGGCTCGCCGTGAGCGCTTGCCTTGCCCTGCTTGGCCGGGCATCCGAAGCCGATCTGCGTCTTAATGGTGATGAAAGACGGGTGCTCGGTATCTTCTTTCGCCTCCTCGATGGCTTGTCCGATTGCTTCCAGATCATTGCCGTCTTCCACGGTGATCGTCTGGAAACCGAACGCTTCCATGCGCTTCTGGACATTCTCGGTAAATGCGATATCCGTGCTTCCCTCGATGGAAATTTTATTGGAATCATAGAGGACGATCAGTTTGGACAGTCCCAGTGTTCCTGCCAGCGAGAACGCCTCGGAGGAAATCCCCTCCATCATACAGCCGTCGCCGCCCAGCACGAATGTATAGTGATCGACTACCGGATACTCCTCCTTATTAAAGACCTCTGCCAGATGAGTCTCTGCAGCCGCCATACCGACAGCCATAGCCATACCAGCGCCCAGCGGTCCTGTGGTTGCTTCGATGCCGACCGTGTGGCCATATTCCGGATGTCCTGGTGTCAGGGAACCCAGCTGTCTGAAATTCATAATATCTTCTTTTGATAAATCTCCATAACCAAATAAATGGAGCAGGGAATACAGAAGCATGGAGCCGTGGCCGCCGGATAAGATAAAGCGGTCTCTGTTGGCCCAGTTCGGGTCTGCCGGATTGTGGTTCATGTGATTTGCCCATAACTCATAGGCGGCCGAAGCGCAGCCCAGCGGAAGACCGGGATGACCGGATTTCGCTTTCTGTATGGCATCGGCGGAAAGGACGCGAATTGCATTGACTGACATGGTTTCGATCTTACTCATTGGTATTAATCCTCCTGGTCTATTGTAATCTTATCTCTTTCATGTTCTGAGGCCCGGTTACCAGCAGTGTGTTTGGAAATCTGCCGTTCCGGATCTTGGATACGGGAAAATCAAATGTTCCTTCAAACTTCAGTCTTCCGGACATATTATAAACCCTGCAAGAATCTTCATTATACAAAATTACATGCTCTCCGTCAATATCGGCCTGGGTGTACTGATAATGAAACGCCTCCGAAAACACGAGGGTGCCGTCGGGATTGTAGACATTCATCCGGTCCGGGTTCTCGCCATCCGTGTTATTCACAATGATCCCCACATACTTGTCCGAGTAAAAGACAGATCTGATCTCCTCCTCCACCACAACCTGCTTAAGCAGCTCCGGTGACAGCGCGTTCTTTGTCGAATAGAAGGATACGCTGTTATCTGCAAACGCACAGGAATACGTGTCGTCGAGGAAATGTACCCGTGCCACAAGGGACGACTCATAGGGTTCGTCAAATCCGCCCACCACCCGGTCTGGTACGCTCTTTCCGATTTCCGCAAAATTGTGGAATGCGACACGGCCATTAAGCGCCCCGTTCTTCAAGTAAGCATACGCGCCTATCAGCTGTGTTCCGTCAGGGGAAAGGCTGATATCCACCGGGTATCCGGTTTCGCCGTTTAACAGCGCCTTAATCTTTACGTCCAGGACATTGCCGTCGTTCTTATAAAAATAGATATAGTTCGAGGTGGAATCTTCCAGAACCGCGGCGACAACGCCGTGGGCCGAGACTGTGGCTTTGATGATCGGAAGCAGTGTGGTTGCCGTCCCTGTAGGACCCGATTTGTCAAATATATAGATGCTGTTGCCCTGCTGGTCCGCCACTGCCGCGTAATTGCCGTTCACACAGGCCGTGGGGGACTTCATCTCAAAGCTCTGCACCCAGATTTCTTTTCCCTGATTATCGATGTAGGAAGCGCCATCCTTGCTGTATTTCAAGACGTTTCCGCCAAAATCCATATAGCCGACGAAGCTGCCTTCCTTCATCTCTTTTTCCCACACGACGTCATAGCCCGTATACTGGTAATACCGGAAATACTGAAACAGGCCAATACCGGCCGCAATTAAGATCACGCCAATAATCAGGAAAATCCTGAGCCGTTTCAGTTTGACACGTTTTCGGGCCTTCCGGACGATTTCCTCACTGTCTTCTTCCTGAGGGGCAGGTGATGGAACGATCTGCCGTCTCAGCTGCCTTTTTTTAATTTCTCTGTTCATAGAGTCTAAATCACTCATTATGTTTTCTCCTAAAAAATGCCGTAAGTGGTTTGATTGTAGTATACATCATTTCCAGGAGAAACGCATTATTTTTTTCTTTCCGCGAGACCGCAAATTTTAAGGAAGCAGAAGCTGCTGGCCGGATACGATCTTATTTTCGTCCTCCAGTCCGTTTAACTCGCAGATTTCCTTTAATTTATTTACATCGTGATATTCTGAAATACAAATCCCATACAGTGTCTCTCCATCCTGAACTACGTGCACTCTCTGGGTACCTCCGGCCGCAGCCTGGGATGCGCCGCCATTCTCCGCCGGCTTGGTTCCCGCATCGCTTCCGCTCTTCTGACCGTTTGCCGTGTTTCCGGCTGAACTCTGGCCGTCGGAGCTGTTCTCCTGAGATGCGCCCTTATTTCCGCCCGGCGTCTGTGCCTGCTCCTGGCTGCCGTTGCCGGCTGCATTTCCGGCACCGCCGCTGTTGGCTGCAGCGCCGTTCTGTCCATCGCCAGCATTTTGGCCGCTTCCGTCATTTTGACCGCTTCCTCCCGCCTGATTATCGCCGCCGTTCTGTCCATTTCCGGCCGCCTGGCTGTCGCCGCCGTTCTGGCCGACCGGCTGTGTCTCCGACATGGTTTCCTTTGTCACGGCCGCCGTTGTCGGATAGACTCCGCCCTCCGCTTCTTCCACGACCACATGGGACTCTGGCTTATCCTTCCCCGCCGCATTGTCCTTTCCCATCAGGGCAGACTCCACCCGTTCAGGAATCGCGGACGCAATGACGCTTTCCATCTCCTGCATCCGCTCATAATTATTAAACATTACGATTCCGCCTGCCAGAATCACGATGGACATGGCCATGCACATACCACGTAAAAGCCCAAGAGTCTGGTGCCTGTCCGTCACCTCGTCCTTGTGCTCATCCATACGCTTTCTGAATTCCTGAATGACCTTCTCATCCGATCCGGACTCAATTCTCTTCACATCCTTTCGGAGAACCATATAATCCTGCATCATCTGATTTCTTTCATAGTAAATACTGTAGCCGCAAAGCTTATAGAATCCGTCCTCTGACGTTATGTAAACTGATTCATCTCCCTCCACACCACTGCTCAAATACATCAGCTTGTTGGGTCCCTGAAAATACTGGACATGCTGCTTCCAGTAATTGAGCGGACTCAAATCATTTCCGGGCGCTCCGCACAGAAACCAGCCCTGGATGGACCGTTTCGGAAACAGCTGCTCCACACTCTGATTTGCCTTTTTCCACGCCAGTTCTGAAAAGACCACTTTCTGGCCCTGTTCCGTCACATCTTCCATTTCCATGGCGCCGTCGATAAAGATATACGGCGTCCCATCGTTCATTTCCACGCTTCCGAGCAGTAGGCCGACCCGTAGGTCCTGTCCACCCGCCGGATACAGACGTCTCAAATACGTATTTACGTAGTCTTCCACATATAATTTTACGATCTGGTCACGCTCCCCGATCTGCCGTATATTCTTCGGCAGCTTCGGGAACGGATTGTACAATTCTCCCATAGGCTCACCCCGCTATTCATTTTAATCCAATGAATCATAGCACAGGATGAGCGCAAAACCTGTCAAAGAAGGGAAGCATTTTCCCATAACTTTTCGACAAGATAAATGCTTCTGCTGATGCAGTCCGCCATCCGCATGACGACAGACAGCCGGATGCTCTGAAGCATTAAGGGATCGAAGCTGCCGCAGCTTCCGACAATACCCGTGATAAAAATGTCGCCTACCGCCTTCAGTTCCTTGCTGACTCCAAGCCCGGGCTTCAGCGATCCCTTCCCAAGGGTCACATATCCGATGTGCTCGATGTTCCCCACAGAGGCATCCACCGCCACCACCACATGGTCCGGATACTGAAATTTAAGGATAGCCTGGTAGGTCTCTAAATTCATGGCGTGGACAGGACGTTCCAGCGTTCCCAGGATCTCGACCCGCTCCAGCCGTTTTTCCTTCAGCTTGTACCCAATCAGCGGTCCCAGACTGTCTCCCGTGGAGCGGTCGGTGCCGATACACAGGAACACAACCCCCGCCGTCTTTCCGTTTTCCTGTTCCGTACATATCAAATCATAAAGCCTCGAAGCGAACTCTTCCGCCTCGAAGGACTGTTTTGTATCATAATAATAAACTTCCCGATTGCCGCGGATTGCGATGCGTTCCCATAGTCTCATAATATCCTGCCTTGATGTCCTTCTTGTTCTCTGTTCTATTATAAGCCGTGAATTCGGGAATTATTCACAGGGAATAGAATACAAAGCAATTGACCATCGCATTTCTAAAAGCAGCTTTTACTCTGATCTTTTATGTTTCTTGTACTGACTGAATGACATTCCGGTATATTTGCGAAAACATCTTCCAAAATAGTCTGCATCCGAAAATCCTACCATCTCTGCCAAATTATAAATCATTAATTCCTCATTAGCCTGCTCCAATTTCCGCATAGCCTTTTTCATCCGCAGTTCAAAAAGGTATTCGGAAAAGTTTACTCCCGACTGCTGCTTAAACATCCTGCTCAAGTAACTGGCATTCACATGGAATCGATCTGCAACCTTACCAAGCCCCATTTCCATGTCCATATAATTTTCCTCCAAATATTCCATTACATTTCCGATAAGCCCCTGCTCCCTCTTTCCACCCATGGCAATCTCCGGCAGAGTTGCCCTGGATCTTGCTTTTCGGTACAATATTTCCGACAATGCCTTTTCCAGCTCTGCCCCATCAACCGGCTTTAAAATAAAGTCAGAAACCCCTAAACGCAGCCCCTTTCTGGCATACTCAAACTCGTCATAACCGGTGATAACAATGATCTCCGTATCCGGCCATTTCCTGCGCACTTCTCTGGTAAACTCCAGGCCATCTAAGCCCGGCATGGTAATATCCGTCAATATAATATCTACCCTGTTTTCTTCCATAAAATCCAGTGCTCCTGCCGCGTCTCCCCCCTCATACACCAAATCCAGATGAAGTTTTTCCCAGGGTACACAGTACTTAATTAAATCCCTGGCCAGCGTTTCATCATCCAAAATCATGATATTCATTTTTCCCCTCTCCTTAACCATTAAAATCAATTACATGTATCGTAATCTCTGTCCCCCTGTCCGGACAGCTGTGAAGCTCCACACAATCTGTATCTCCAAAATAAAGGCAGATACGTTCTATCGTTTTCTGCAGTCCAAATCCCTGTCCCCCATCAGATTCTCTGTTTCCATTTAAAATATCCCGAATCTGGCTTTCGTACATACCCACACCATCATCAGCAACAGTTACACCTATCGTTCCTGTTATCTCTTTTTTCACCGTTATTTTAAGCGTCCCCTTATGCCCCAGTGGTCTAAGGCCATGGTATATGGCATTTTCCACGAGGGGCTGCAGCATCAGCTTTGGCACCCTGACTTCCAACAGACTCTCATCAATCTCCCGTTCCACCATAAAAACTGACTCGAACCGAATCCCCTGCACTATTAGATAGTCATTCACTATCATCAGTTCTTCTCTTAAAGAAATAACATCTTTGCCCTTGCTTAACGTTCTCCGATAGAAATTGCTGAATGCTTTTACTACGTGGCAGGCCTGTTCCTTTCGGTCTGTCACGATCAGTGCACTGATATCATTTAGAGTATTATACAGAAAATGAGGATTAATCTGTGCCTGAAGCAGACTCAATTCCATCTTTCGCAAATTTTTCTGCTCTGCCATAATTCGCTCAAGCAGCTTTTCTATCCGATCAGTCATGCAATTGTAAGCTTTCTCAAGCTGTCTAAGTTCCAATGTATCCGATTTTAAGTCCACATGAACCAATACATCTTCTCCTGTCCGGTCGATTACCCCAACCATCCTTTTTAACGGCAGTAAAAAGCCTCTGATAATTACATAAATACCAAGAAACAAAACACAACTGTTTATCGCCAGCACAATCAACGTAATCTTTCTGCTTTGTAAGTACGCGTCATCCATCCTTACCATGGGTGTGGCACTCGTATACTCCCATGTAAAACCTTCATTTTCCACTGCCAGGCGGGCAATACAGCTTCCCTTTTCATATTCCTGTGGCAGCTTGTCGAAATCCTTTATTACGCTTCCTTGACTGTCCTGAATTTTTATATCCAGATCATATCGATGCAGCGTGTCGTAGAAAGCGCTGCTTAATTTATCCATACTAATCTCGATTACAACTATACCCATCTCCTGAAAATCTGTTATACTCTGTAAATCAAATACCATTGAAATATGTGATTTTGAATCGGAGAATAACGCTTCAGGAAGTATATCCCATCTGCCCTTATAATCGGCTGCCTCGAGAAACAGCTCCGCGTCCTCTTTTAAAATTAAATTTCCAATTGTCTCCCCGCTTCGCTTAACACCATAAAGTTTTCCACTTAAATCGCGGAAAATAACAGCCTCTATCTGATCCGAAAACTCCGTAATATTATATAAAGTGCGCTCCATTCCAATCTGCGCCTCCAGGCTCGGTTCCGCATTTTGGCGGTTTACCATAGCCTGAAAGGAATTCCCCATCATAAGTGCAGCCGCAAATCTGTGAATATATTCAAACTGACTGTTCATACCATCATTGATTGAACTTAAGGTCTGCCCTGAAATCCGTTCCATCTCCCGCCTGCTGGCCCCCTCAATCACGCTCCAATAGATAAAGGCGCTTAAGACCGTACAAAATAAAAACAGTGCTCCGGTAAAAACCATCATCTTCATACCAATGGAAGCTCTTTTTACAAATTGCATATTCCCCTCTCTTTCTCCCTTCATGTTTTCCGAAATTCTTTTGTTTAAAAGGGTAAATGTTTCCAGGATGGCGCAAAAACGGCCAAAAAATGGCCGTTTCTTAAAAAAAATATTCTTCCAGTCTCGCACAAAGATAATGATAAACAGGTAGATGAAGCTCCTGAATTCTATAAGTTTCAGTCTCAGGAACCTTAATCGTTATCGTACAGAGCGAATCCATCTTACTTTGGATTCCTCCTGTCAGCCCTACCGTCTTTAAACCCAAAAAGTTTGCTGTTTTTACCGCATTTAATACATTTTCTGAATTTCCGGACGTCGATACTGCTACCAACACATCCCCAGTTCTTCCATATCCATACGTCAACTGGGCATATACCATATCCGGGTCTGCATCATTTGCATAAGCCGTCACAATTGCTGACTGAGCCGAAAGGGATATAGCCGGAAGCGCCCCCTGCAGCTGAGCAAACAGCTTAACAGCCTCTCCGTTATCTTTCCAAGCTTCCGGCACTGCTGCCGGCCGCTTTTTCAAAAATCCTTTCATCAATTCCCCTACGATATGATCGCAGTCCGCACTGCTCCCACCATTTCCACAGAGCAGTAATTTCCCTCCTTTTTGTAGTGCCTTCTCCAGTATAGAGACAGTTTCTTCAATTTCAAAACGGCAGCTTCTCAGTGCCGGATATCTGTTATACAGTTCCATTCTTTCCTCCCATAAACAGCAGTAGCCAGTGCTGCATAGTCCCCAATCTCTTCTCCTAAAACAGCCGGCAGAATCCTGCAGTTTTCAAGTGCCCCTGGCAGACACTCCCGTTCCAGCACTTGTCTCATGGACGGCTCTAACAGCTCCCGGCATCTTCCATAAATACTTCCCAGTATGATCATCTCCGGATTCAGCGTATCGATGAGAAGAGCCAGAGCTTTTCCCAGCTTTTCTCCGCAGATGCGAAATACCTCTGTCGCAGTCTCATCCCCCCGCTTTGCGCATTCAGCCACGCATCTCGCGGTAATTGTCTTACCCGGCACCCAATAAGCCGTCTTTCGTCCCTGCTGTTCCCGCTCTTTCGCCGCCGCTTCCGCCAAAAGAGCAATTCCGCCGCCGCTGCAAAAACCCTCGAATGATCCCATTTTTCCAAATCCCGCAGGTCCAAACGGTTCCAGCCGAATATGCCCAACTTCTCCCGCCAGGTCCTGAGCACCTGCATAAAGTCCGCCATTTAAGATCAGCCCTGCCCCCATTCCCGTCCCAAACGTGAGAAATATCAGATTTTTTATTCCTTTTCCGGCTCCGAATAACCATTCTGCCAGTGCCCCCGCATTTGCATCGTTTTGCAGATATGCCGGAATCTTCAGACGCTCTTCCATAATACTGGTAATGCACACATGATCCCAGCCTGTTAAGTTGGGGGGAGACAGAATAATTCCTTCCCGGCTGTTTAACGGACCGCCGCAGCTGATTCCTACCGAAGTCTTTTCTTCGCTCCATTTCATAACTTCATCCGCAAGAATTTCAATAACTTCCTCCGGCGGCCGGTCTTTTGGCGTCTCAATCTTCTTTTTATGAACGATTTCTATACGTCCGTCCAAAAACATTCCGCCAGTTACCGCACATTTTGTTCCTCCTATATCAATTCCTATGTACATGCAGCCCTTCCCCCTTTTCCTGCCTATTCTTTATCTAGAAAAACGCTCGCTCTCATCCACTGCCGGAACGTAATCCCAGGCAGTTTCTGTCTTCTCCATTGCTTCTTTTACGATTTTCTTTTTTCGTATTGATTTGTCCAGATAGTCCAGCACTTCCTGCGGATTAAACCGGTTTAAGATCAGCCCTTTAAGTTCTTCCTCAATCTCACTGTACTCCGCTGTTCCAGACAGATTGATCCTTTCCTCCGGATCTGTATCCAGGCAGAATAGCTGCGTCTCCTTCTCATGAATATAAGTATACTTGTAGACACCCTTTCTGACCATATAGCAGGGCCAAAGAATTGCTTCGCCATGGGATTCACAAAAAACAGGGCGATCTTCAGCCAGCGTTTTTGACACCAGGGAAATACCGTCCACCTCCTCCATCCGGGCCGCCCCACCCAGATCTGCCAGCGTAGGTGCTAAATCCACAATAGACACAGGTGTACGAACCCCTTCACTCCGGCTGTCCGGATAGTGAATCAACAGCGGGATGCGGCTGGACCACTCATAGAAGCATCGCTTTTGAACCATACCTCGCTCCCCCAGCATATCCCCGTGATCACTTGTAAAAATAATAATAGTTTTTTCATACAATCCTGTTTCCTTTAAATCACTTATCAATTCACCGACCTTATCATCTATGTAAGTGACCAGGGCACTGTATGCCCGTCTAACTGCATACAAATTTTCTCTTCCTTTCACAGGAAATATATCCGTTCTGTGAAATCCGGTATTCAGCCACTTGTCCAGAGTTGTATCCCCTTCCTTCGTAGTATTGTCGATATCCGGGGTTGTTATATCCTTTCCCTCATATAAATCCCAGTACTTTTGGGGCGGGTTGAACGGATCATGGGGATGGTGATACGAGACACAAAGGAAAAATGGATTTTGGGCAGAACTTCCATGGGTATACAGATACTCCCTTGCCTTCATATGGGTCTCTTCATCGTATTGCAGCCCCTCATTCCATTTCCGGGGTCCCGCAGTCCGGGCATTGTAATGAATCGCATTTCCCCATGCATCCGACTGGAGAATATGGTTTTCCTCATCAACATAGTTTGGCAGCCATGAAAATCCTGAAGGATAAATATCAGTAGTCAGTCTTCTGGAAAAGCCATGAAGCTGATCAGCCCCTACAAAATGCATTTTTCCGCACAAAACAGTATCATATCCCGCATTGGACAAATAATGGGCAAATGTAGGTTCCTCACAGGAAAATGCTGATGCGTTATCGTAACAGTGCAGCGCTGACGTATACTTCCCTGTCATGAGCGAAGCCCTGGCAGGAGTACAGAGCGGATTCGATGTATAAGCATTTTCATAACAGATACTTGACTGCGCCAGTCTTTCTATATTTGGACAGATCACTTCCTTATTTCCGTAACAACTCATCATATATGGAGTCATCTGATCCGCCATAATCATTACTATATTATACTTTTCCATTTCATTTCTCCTTCAGCGTAAATGTACACAATACATAGTCCCAGGCATTCACGCCAATCATAGCTTCGAAGTCGCCCGGTTCACTCCCATAGGTTCCGTCCAATCGGGTAAAACACAGCATCTCCTCAGACACATCAAACTCCACACGCCTCTTTTCTCCCGGTTCCAGTTCTTCCCTTAAAAATCCCTTTAACTCCTTTGCAGGTCTGGTAACCGAAGATTTTCTATCCCGTATATAAAACTGTGGCACGCAAACACCCGCCCTCAGTCCGGTATTCTGAATCCAGGCGCTGATGGTAAGCTTCTCGCCCGCCAGAAAGCTCTCGCTGCTGGCAGAAATATCAAAAATATCAAAGGTTGTGTAGCCAAGTCCATATCCAAAGGGGTAACGCGCTTTCTTTGCCCCTAATAAATAGCCTTTCATCAGGCCGGAATCCCTCTGACTATAGTAGACCGGCATCTGACCCACGTTATAAGGTATCGTCACCGGAAGCCTCCCGGATGGACTAACCATACCAAACAGGACTTCCGCTACCGCACTCCCGGTCTCCTGCCCCGCATAAAAGCACTGGAGAACAGCGGATGGCAGATCATACAGTTCCGCACTGCTATAAGGCTTTCCTCCCACAGAGACAACAATCAATGGTTTTCCCGTGCTGCTGAGACGGCGAAGCAGTTCTCTCTGCTGTCCCGCCAGTTCCAGTGTATCATTATCCCCAGAGCTATTATTTTTAAAAATTGCTTCCCGGCTGGTTGAAGCGCTTCCCCCTACACACGCCACCACAACATCACACGTATTGGCAAGACGCACCGCCCTGTTTAAACATGCTTCCTCTTCTTCCAACGTATATAGCTCGGGTTCTTCTATCATGGTCGCATCAACCTCTGTATCCATCGATATTTCCTGCTTTGTTAACCCGCAGCCTTTTTCATAGAATACCTCTGCCCCAAGCTTTGCTGCCGCCTCATCGATCCCCTGTAAAATACTGACACCTTCAGCCGGCGCTGTACTGTAATAGCTGAAATGTACTGGATGGGCACATGGACCAGTTACGGCAATCTTAAGCGGCACGGACGTCAAAAGCGGAAGAATCCCGTTTTCGTTTTTTAACAGAACAAGACTTTCAGCGGCAGCACGGAAGGCTAATTTTCCGTGCTCCCCGCAGCGCACCAGTTTTCCGGCCTTCTTCGGATCAGTGAACGGTTGTTCAAACAACCCCAGTTCAAATTTCAGGCGAAGTACCCGCATTACCGCCTGGTCCAGGCAGGCAGACAGCTCTGCATTTCCTCTGCACAGTTCCGGGAGAACCATATAGCTCTTCCCATCCGGCAGATCCATGTCCACTCCAGCCCGCAGCGCAGCAGCGGCGGCATCCAGTCCGCAGTCTGCAATGCGGTGCACACTCTCCAGCCTGCCGATATCATAATAATCCGAAATGACAACACCGTCAAATCCCCATTTATCCCGCAGAATTTCTTTCAGCAGCTGATAGCTGGCATGGCATGGAACTCCATTTACTTCCGAATGGGATGGCATGACTCCCCGGGCTTTTCCTTCCATAATCGCTCGTCTGAAAGGAGGCAGAATTTCATCCCAGAGCATCCGCTCTGTAACATGACAAGGCGCGAAATTGCGTCCCCCATCACACTGGCCGTATCCCGCGAAATGCTTGACCGATGCGGCCAAAAAGCCTTCCTCAACGCCATCTTCTCCACCCTGCAGACCCGTTACCGCAGCATACCCCATTTCAGAAACGAGATACACGTCTTCGCCGAAGGTCTCCTCCAGCCTTCCCCACCTTAGGTCTCTCCCCAGGTCCAAAACCGGGGTAAACGCCTGATTTCCGCCTCTGGATGCAGCTTCCGAACCGATTGCCCGGTAAACCGATCTCACCAGCTCCAAATCGAAGGTACAGGCCAGGCCAATTGGCTTTGGAAACATGCTGGCCCCCTTCGCTACATGACCGCTTAAACACTCTTCCTGAATCAGCGCCGGTATGGAAAATCGGCTCTCCTCCATAGCCATTTTTTGAATCTGATTAATAACGGCTGCACTGTCCTCGGGACAAAAACTTCTTCCTGGAAGCTGAAATGACCCAATCCCGTCTTTTAACGTCCCTTCCAGCCCATTTATCTGCACCTTCCCCTGAAACACCTCTGCCTCTACAACAGGTATGGACTTAAGCTGCGCTGCTTTTTCTTCCAGTGTCATCCGCTTAATCAGATCTTTTGCCCGCTCCTCGGATGAACAGCTGCTGTCCCGATAGATTTCTTTCACCACACTCACCCCTTTACCGCTCCAGCCAGCATCCCTTTCTGCATCTGCTCACTCAGGAACAGATAGATCAAAAATGTAGGCGCCGTAGCCACTAACATTGCCGCACCAATAGGCCCCCAGTCCGTCATATAAATACCTTGAAACGACATAACGGCCACAGGCAGCGTCTTCATCCCGGCTTCCGTCGTAAATGTCAATGCAAACATCAGCTCATTCCAGGCATTGATAAACGTAAAGATGGCAATGGTCGAGAGCGGTATTTTAAGCAGCGGCAGAATTACCCGAAAGAACACCTGATAGATATTACATCCGTCAATGCAGGCTGCCTCTTCCAATTCGACCGGCAGTGTCTTTAAAAAACCTGTCATGATAAACAGTGCCACCGGCAGTGCAAAAGCGGTATAGGGAATAATCAGGGACCATCTAGTATTTAAAATTCCTATATTTTTAAACAAAATGAATAAGGGTAACAGGGATGCGTGAACCGGAATCATAATCCCCGCCAAAAAAACCATTATCAATGCTTTTCCATATTTAAACCGCATTCTTGTACAGGCATAGGCAGCCATAGTGGCAAAAAGAAGTGTAACAAGCATGGTCATAACAGTCACAATAACGCTGTTAAACAGGTAGATATGTATCTTTAAGTTCTGAAACACTCTCGTATAGTTTTCAAACACAAACGGTGCAGGCAGAGAAAAGGCCGGACGGTTAAATATCTGATTATTATCCTTAAGAGAGAACAAAAAGAGCCATACCAGGGGCATCAGCTGTATGATTAAAAATACATTCAAAATCGTGTACTTAATAATTTTCAAAGCCCTATTCTTCATATCCTATTCCAGCCTTTCTTCCGCTTTTTTAAACAGCCTGTTGACTACCAGCGCGTAAAACAGACAGATACCAACAATTACCATCGCCATGGCGCTTCCCGGACCATAGTGATACTTTGAAAAAATTGTCTTATACATCGTAATTGTAGGCACCTCGGAAGCATGTACCGGTCCGCCCTCCGTTAATATATAGATTAAGTCAAATGCTTTCATGGATCCTACTACCATGAAGGTAACACTCACCTTTAACATTGGCATGATATTGGGCATCGTAATATTCCACGCCAGCCTAAACCGACCCGCTCCATCAATCTGCGCCGATTCGTAAATCTCCTTTGGCAGCGATTTAATCGCAGAATAAACGATCAGCATATGATATCCCATCCACTGCCATACACTGGGAAGTGTCGCTGCTATCATAACTGTCTTCTTATCAAAAAGCCAGTTACGCTGCAGCTGTTCTAAATGCACAGCTCCCAAAAACTGATTTACCAAACCGATAAGCGGATCATACAGTTTCATCCAAAGCTGCCCGGTTACGGAGGTCATAATGATAACCGGTATAAAGTAAATGGTCCGGTACAGCTTTTCCCCCCTGACACAGTCCGCAATCAGCACTGCTAAGATTACGGCTGTCGGCAGCTGCAAAATCAATGTGCAGGCCAGGAAAACAAAAGAATTTCCAATTGCACTGCGAAAAACCTTGTCATGCAACAATGCCTGATAATTCTTTATCCCTACAAATTTGGCCTCTCCCATACCGTTCCAATCCAGAAGACTAATGACTCCGGAACTGACAATCGTTACCAGAATTACCATGGAAAAAATAAGAAATGTCGGCAATATAAAAATTGCAATTGCTTTTTTATTTGACATCATTTTGTTCATGCAGCTATCCCCTCTTCCAATCCGGATCTTTCGACTCAACAGGCTGCGTTTCCTGACTAAGTCAAATTTCCGCCATTGGATGAAACAAAAAGCTGCTGTAAACTTGATTGCAGATTTACAGCAGCTCCTCTTCCAGGTTTCATCCGTTTTTTACTTCCCCAGAATTTCCGCCATTTCCTGAGTATATTCTTCCGGTGACAAATCCCCCATAGTCAGCATCGTGGTCGTATTCTTATAATCCTCCACGTAATCTGCCAGAAGCAGGGTGTCCCAGTTGGCTACGCCCCTGGTCATGCCTCCATATAACTCATTTACGGCAATAATCAATGGATTCAGCTGCGATTCATCTACCTCAACGTCCCACGCCGGTAACCCCGCTCCTGACTGATATAAATTTTTTGCCGCCTGCTCCGTAATAAACTTCACTGCGTCTGCTGCCACATCAGGATACTTCGTCTCAGAAGAAACCATATATCCGGATAAAGATGCACCCACATATTCTTCTGGATTATTAAGCTCGCCTCCGATCAACGGGAAGGGTTTTGCCACCAACTGATCCTTCACCTGAGAGCCTTCACCTTCAAATACTCCAATAGACCACGTTCCATTATAGGTCATGGGGATACCACCCGCAGCAAATTTCGTATTGGCCTCTGGCGGAATCATTGTCATGCTGTCCTCAGTCAGTGTCTTATTGGACAAAAACTTCTGTAAATAATCCGCAGCCTTTACGAATCCCTCCTGGTTAATGGTATCCTGCTGCGATACCACATCAAGACAGGTTTTTGCGCCTACAGTGCGGATAGAAAAATCTTCAAACATAGCGGTCAGAGGCCACATGGCCTTACCACCCATAATCATTGGAGCAATTCCCTTCTGTTTAAAGGCATCCACCACATTTACCAGATCTTCGTACGTATCAGGAATCTCCAAACCATTTTCCTCAAATACAGTTTTATTATAGTACATCAGCATTCCGGAAAAATCTACCGGCAGGCCGTATACGGCATCGTTGTAGGAGAGAACGCTGAGCAGGCCTGGTTTTATCTTATCCTTTGTCCCATCCTCCAGCCAGGAATCCATCTGCAGGGCTTTTCCCGATTTTACAAAATCTTCAGCAAATGAGTATCCCCAGGCAAAAAAGATATCAGGAAGCTCGTCACTGGCGGCCGCCGTACGGATTTTCACTTTATACTGCTCCCCCTGAGTAGCATCCTGTACAATTTTTACATTCGGGTGGGTCTCTTCATAGAGTGCAATCGCATCCAAAAGTGCCTTTGCCGTCAAATCCTCTGCGTTAGTCTGAATATGCCACATGGAGAGCGTAACCGGTTCCTCGGTGGATTCAGCCGCTTCTTTTGTCCCCTCACCTGTCTGTGCCTCTTCCCCTACCGATGTGCTCTCTACAGCGCTCTGCTTGGTCTCCTGTACCGCGCTATTTCCCCCGCAGGCCGTCAGCACAGCTGTCATACTGATTGTCAATAGTATACTAAGCCATCTTTTTTTCATCTTCAATACCTCCTAAGTATTTATAGTCAAATTATAGTCATTTTTTCCTCCCAATTGAACAGTATATTTTTACCAAAATCCGGATTTTTTTTACCTTTTAGCCTAAATAAACAATTTTATTTTTTCGATTAAAACTACGAAAAACAACGCAGGTACATCAGTTACGAACCGATATCCTGCGTTGTTTTGCTAATACTAATTACTCTCTTACTCTATTTTCCCCACACTTCCACGCGTCACCAGCGTCACCTGGTATTCCACCTTTTTAATCAGCTTCCGCCTTCCTTCGATCCGTTCCTCCAGAATCTCCACCGCTTCCCGCCCCATGGCATCCGTATGGACATCGACCGTGGTCAGAGCCGGGAACGAAAATTCGCCGGAGCTGTCCCCGTTTATGGAAATCACCGATACGCTGTCCGGAACGGAGATTCCTTCCTCATTCAGCGCCTTGATCACTCCGATGGCAATCGGATCGTTGGATACGAAAAATGCATCCGGAACCGCCTTCTTCTCGCCAAGCCAGCGTTTCATCATCTGGTAACCGCTCTCCACGCCGTGTTCCCCGACCATGGAACCGGCAAAATGAAGCTGCTTCTGCTCGGCCATGAACTTTTTAAAATAAGAAAACTTGCTGAATTCCTCCGGTGTATCCTCGCTGTCATACCCGCCGATATAGGCAATATCCTTAAGTCCCATGGCTGCCAGATGCCCCATGGCCTTATAAACACAATCCTTAATACTGTAAGAGATCCAGTCCATGCGGTCCGGATAGTAATTCACCTTGCCCACAAACACCATACAGCCGGTCCTCACCGCGGCACAGATTGTATCCACCTCTTTCCGGTCGAAATTCCCCACGACCAGCGCTCCGTCGATCTGTCGGTCAAACGAATCCAGGAAGGAATAAGGGACAAATGTGAACCCGATATTCTTCTGATAGCACGTTTCCTCGACGGCACTCCTGATCGAGAAATAGAACGCGTTATCAATCTGGTTCATGAAATGTGTGTCCTTATGAACGATCGCAATGTTCCGGCATCGTTTTAATTTCTTCTCCTGTTTCATCTTATACTGGAGTTCTTCCGCCACGGAAAAGATCTTTTCCTTCGTCTCCTCTGTAATAGAAAGCGTCGGATCTTCCCTCAGCGCTCTGGAAACCGTAGACTTGGCCACGCCGGCCTTCTCCGCAATATCCAATAATGTTGCCACACACATCACCCCTTCCTTCACCTGTTTTTACTATTTTTTATCATATCAGAATCATCACTATACGTCAATCACGCGATTTCCTCTGGTCCTGCGCTTCCCAGTCTGCGCGCCTTTCCCGGATCATCAGCTTCAAACATAGTTACGCCGCATGCGTATGCCCGTTCCATCCATTTTTCTTCCCTTAATATAGCACCGCTCACATAATATCCATGCGCCTTGAGTCTGCATATCATGTCCGGCGTTATATTATAGATATACGTTAAATAGACCATCGCATCCATAGACTTCATAAGCTCCACAGGGTCCGCCGGGATAAAGGGGACGATCAGGCCGATCTCCACCTCCGAATCCAGCTGCTTCATCCGTTTAAGGACCTGATAATCCGGACCAAATACGAATACACGCTTCTTCATGCCTGTTTTCTCCAGAACAGGAACCATGGCCTCCAGCAGGCGGAAGTTTACTTCCTGCATATCCAGGGGAACCGTCTTAATCTCCAGCGCGAACCACGCTTCTCTTTCGCAGCCCCATCTCATGGCCTCCTCAAAGGTGCAGAGGCCCGGGCAGTTCTCCCGCAGCCTGTCCAGCGTATGCTCGTGAACGTATCCGTGCAAAGCGGTCCGTTTCTCCAGAGCGGTATCGTGATAGACCACGGGCACACCGTCCTTCGTCAGCTGAATATCAATTTCCAGGTAATCCGCGCCCGACAGAAGGCCGTGCTCCATGGCTTCTATGGAATTCTCCGTGTAACGGCAGGCACAGCCCCGGTGCCCGCCAATCAGCACCCGGTCCGCATGTTCTAATAATTCTCTCATAATACAAGGTTCACCTTCGTCTCAGAGTCAAACACATTTATAAAATCCGCAAACCGCAGATATACCCGTTTTTCACTGTCGCCCACCAGCGCCTTCATTCGCCCGGAGGCAGACGTATCATCCACCGATACCCGCACATGACAGCCGTGGACATCCCCGCTCAAGAGCAGTTCCTTGCCCAGGTTCTCCACCATCTGTACCTCCATCGGCAAGGTATTGGCCGCCGGCTCCGCCCCTACCCTAATCTGATGGGAACGAACTCCCAGCTTAACCGGCCTGCCGGTGTGGGGTCTCAGCTTTTCGAGAAGCTGCCCGGATACCTCCACGGAAGACTCCCCAATGGTAAACATAAGCTTCTCCCCGGCCGTCTCCAGCTTGGCATCAATAAAATTCATGGGTGGATTCCCCATAAAATTAGCTACAAATAAGTTGGCGGGATACTGATAAAGCATCTCAGGAGTATCGTACTGCTGGATTCTTCCGTTGTCAAGAATGGCAATTTTGTCCGCAATTGCCATGGCCTCTTCCTGATCATGGGTCACGATGATTGATGTAACCTTTAGCTCCTGCTGAATCTTCTTAATTACTTCGCGGATCTCGATCTTTAATCGGGCATCCAGGTTAGACATCGGCTCGTCTAAGAGCAGGATCTTCGGCTCCTTCACGAGGGCGCGGCACATGGCCACTCTCTGCTGCTGGCCGCCGGAGAGCTGGGTCGGCTTCCGGTCCAGAAGATGCTCAATCTGAAGCTTTACCGCCATTTCCCTCGCCTTTTTATGGCGTTCTTCCTTCGATACGCCCTTTTGCTTTAAGGGGAACGCAATGTTATCAATTACCTTTAAATGGGGATACAGGGCGTAAGACTGGAATACCATACCGATATTCCGGTCCTTTGGAGCCTTGTTCGTCACATCCGCATCATCAAACATCACCTGTCCGCTGGTCACATCCAAAAGTCCGGCGATGCAGTTTAAGGTTGTGGATTTGCCGCAGCCCGACGGCCCCAGCAGCGCGACAAATTCCGTGTCCCGGATCTCCAGATCGATACTGTCCAGCGCCACGACGCCCTGGTCAAATTCCTTACGCAGTTTATTGATTGAAATCATAATTATACTCCCTTTCCGCCTCCGATATTGCCTTCCATCAACTGTTTCTGAGATATAACGAAAAATACGAATACCGGCAGCATGTATACGATTGCCATTGCCGCAAATACACCGTAATCCGCGATCATCTGCTCACTCCGCGACAGGGAATGGAGGTATGTGGCGATAACCGGCGTCTTGGAATTAAAAATCAGCGTGTTAAACAAAATATAGTTGGACCATGCGCTGAGGAATGAGAAAATCGAGATCGAGGCGATGCCCGGCTTTACCAGATAGATAATAACCTGGAAGAAACCGCTCAGCCTGCTGCATCCGTCCACCAGCGTGGAATTCTCAATATCCCTCGGTATCCCATCAAAAAAGTTTTTAATAATAAAGGTGGACCCCGGAATCCGGAATGCGATGGCGACCAGGATGACGCCCACCATGGTATTGACAATATGCAGTGCAATCAGAACATAAAGCACGGCAATGAGTAAGAGCAGGTTCGGGAACATCCTCAGAATTAGAAGCGAATACTGAATCGCCTTCCTTCCCCGGAACTGAAGTCTCGACAGCGCATACCCGGCCAGACAGCTGATGACCACTTCACTCAGAGTGACTATGATTGTAAAATAAACCGTATTTACAAATGATTTTCCAATGGGCTGAATCGTTGTCTGCTTCAGCTTCATGGGCTTATACAGAAAATCGAAATTGCTTAATGTAAACGCGCCATCCGCATTAAAAAACGCAAGGCCGAAGAAGCTGATATACAGATACAGGATCGGTGCACAGAGCAGAACCAATACCGCGATAGCGATATTCTGTTTCTTTTTCTCCGTCTTGCTTAACGTAACCTTTGCCATTCGTTCTCCCCCCCTACCTTTCATTCTGCTTCTGCATGACTTTGTTCATCAGGATCATAAGAACCAGTACCACCAGGATCAGCATCAGGGAAATAGCCGCGCCGTATCCGTACTGCTGGTCGTTAAACGCCTTATGGTAGGCCGACAGCGACCAGACCTCGGTCTGGATTCCGGGTCCGCCGTTGGTGATGAGGAGAATCGTCACGTAGTTTGTGAGAAGCCCCAGCGCCTCCCACAGGGCGATAAACTGGATGTGGTAGCGGATATTAGGGATGATAATGCTTTTGATAATCTCCCATTCTCCCGCCCCATCCACATGGGCTGCCTTAAACTGGTTTTCCGGAATGCTCTTGATCGCGCTGGAAAATATAATGGTTCCATACGCGATATTGACGAGAATCGTCGCACAGAGGACAATCTGCATCGGATATTTGGCAATCCAGTTAATCGGCTGGGAGTCCACAAAGGATAAATAGACCCGGTTAACCATTCCTCCCTCGCCGGCTTCCAACAGCCAGATCCAGAGTACGGAATACACAACAGCCGGTGTGATCATGGGGATCATCAGAATCGCCTTAAATATGCTGGAGTACCGCTCTGTCTTAACGAAATATGTAGTGAGTACGGCGAACAGGAGATTTAAGAAAACCGTCGCCACAATTGCTACCCCGACAAAGATCAGGGTATTTCTTACAATGACCAGCGTATTTGGATCTTTAAATATCTTAATAAAATTTTTGAAATGGTTAAATTCCCACACAAACGAGGAATCGAGATTCGTAAATGACATCACCACAGTCAGTACGGCCGGGATCACATAGAAAATCGTCACCAAAATCAAAAAAGGCGTTAAAAACATATATGCCTGTCCATTTTTATTTTTCATGAGGAACCGCCTTCCTAAATGCTGCTGCGCCGGAATCTTTCACACCCCCTGGCACAGCAGCGGCAAACCTTACTGTTTTTATTTGAAAATTACATTGTCAACATTCAGTTCGATCTGAGTCTTCAAGTCGGCAACCGCCTGTTCCGGAGTCGTCTGTCCCAGTTCGAGGGAGACAATCTGTGTGAACATCTCGCTCTTTAAGGAAGATAAATTGTTGATTGCCGGAACGGACCTTGCGTAATCTGCCATGTAAGTTACATTTTTAAGGATCGGATTCTCCGTCACTTCCGGGTTCTTATTGGCTTCTTTGATACAGGACAGCGTGTAGATGGTGCCTGCATGTTTTGCTAACAGAGAGTTGGAATCGCCGGCCAGTTCGCGGAAAATATCCTTACAGACATCCGGATATTTTGTATCGGCGCTGATCGCCATCATCTGAGGCGCTACCGTTGCAAACGGGGCATCCGTATATTCGGATTTCGGGAATAACACAAACGTCTCATTCTTCGCAAACTCTTCCGTCTCCAGTCCTGCCGCCTGCGCCACATACGTCGCGGAGAACATCGGACCGTAGTAGGCGAAGGCTTCTCCCGTACCTACCATCTTATTAATTGTATCCCAACCCAGCTGGTTTAAGTTGGGAGGTGTGATCTTCGTCGTATTGGCATTTTCGTAGATGCTCTCAAAAAATCTCGTTATTCCGGCCTCATCAAACACCAGGCTGCCGTCTTCATCGTAATACTGACCGCCAAACGCGTTTAACATATCGAAAAAGTCATTGCCGGCTCCTGGTCTGTGAACCAGACCGTACTTCGCTCCGCCTTTTTCTACCACTTCACTGCAGAGATCCATAAACTGTTCCAGAGTAAATTCCCCGTCCCGGATCTTTTCCGGCAACGCGTCGATCTCGTCCTGGCTCCATCCGATATCCGCCAGGTCCTTGTTGGAGTAATAGATTACACGAAGCGGCAGGTCGAAAGGCATGGCGTACGCCTTTCCATCCACCATAGTCGGTGTGAATACGCCGTCTACGAATGCATCACTCATCACATCCGTGATATCCAGAACACATCCGGCCTTTACGAATCCGGCCACATCGGCGTCACAGATGAAGATATCCGGTGCGTCCCCACTCTTATGTGCAAACACGATGTTGTTATGGTATTCACTGTTGTCGATGGTCTGATAATCCGTCTCAAACTCGATCCGGATGTTCTTTCCTTCCTGCTCGTACTTCTTATTTAAATTCTCCGCAGCTCCCAGTACCGCTTCCGGCATTGTGAGGAAATCTCCGTTAAAGCCCAGCTTTAAGGTAATTGTCTCCATCTCCGCAGACGTGCTCTTCTCACCCGTACTTTCCTCCGTCTTAGCCGCCTCGCTGCCTGCCGCTGCCGTATCGGCTGTGTTCTCCTTCTTCTGACCGCATCCAGCCAGGCTCATCACCATGGTCAGCCCCAGTAATACTGCCGTCAATGCTCTGCCTTTTTTCTTCATAATGTCTTCCCTCCATAATTTTTCTGATTGGTTTTATCGTGCTCTATTAACCGCTTCATGGCCTCCACGGCCAGTTCTGCCACTTTTCCGGTGTCATGGCACTGGATATCCTCAAGTCCCATCTCCCGCCTCGTCTGGTTTCCTATGACAAGGAGCACCGTACCCATGCGAAGCCTGCGGACTGATCCGACCGTAAACAGCGCCGCGGACTCCATCTCGCTTGCCAGCGCGCCGCACCGGACCCAGGCCTTCCATTTTGAATTTAACGCATCTGCTACCGGCATGGTATCCGGATCATGCTGACCGTAAAAGGAATCCTTACACTGCACGACGCCCAGATGGCAGCGTTGTCCGGCCGCGTCTGCTGCTTCCTTGAGAGCCATAACCACCTGATAATCCGCAACTGCCGGATATTCGATGGGGGCGTACTCCCTGCTCGTGCCTTCCATGCGCACAGCTCCTGTGGCGATTACCGCATCTCCCCCCAGTACTTCCGGCTGCATACCTCCCGAGGTTCCAACGCGGATAAAGGTGCCAGCCCCGCAGTGCGCCAGCTCCTCCAGGGCTATGGCCGCCGACGGCCCACCGATTCCGGTGGACACCACGCTGACCTTCTCCCCATTTAAATATCCGGTACAGGTAACATACTCCCGGTTTGCCGCCCTTTTCTCCGGACGGTCAAGCAGCCCTGCAATGGTTTCACATCTTCCCGGATCACCGGTCAGGATTACATACCGGCCGACATCTCCCTCCTTGATCTGCAGGTGATACTCCTGCCCTTCTGCATATACGCTTCCCATTGTTTCCTCCTTTTGCTTTTGACTTTGACTTTACTTTTTGTTTTTCACTTCTGTTTAGTAAACTTTTCTCTACCCTGTTTCTATTAGTTTCCTAACATTAGTTTGTGCTAAATCACTTTTTTCATCGTATTTATTGATGTTTTATAGTTAGATTATAGCATGTTGACTAATTTTGTCAATAAAATTATAAGTAAATGTTTTGTAAAGTTTATATTATTTTTAAGTTTTTTCGTATTTTTTTCAGATTGTATTGATTTTTTGTTTACTAAACATTATAATAAGTTTATCTTACTACAAAATTATATAAGAAGAAAAGAGGGGTATGTTTGAAAACAATCGCGGATTTACATATGCATACCAGCGTCAGCCAGCACGCTTACAGCACTCTGGATGAGATGGCAATGGCCGCAAAGTTTAAAGGTTTTAAAGCCTTTGGCATTACCAATCACGGTCCCGGGATGTTGGACGGCGCCATGGAGCTTCACTTCCTGTGTTTACGAAACCTTCCGAACGAGCTCTACGGTATTCGTTTTTACAAGGGCGCCGAAGTGAATATCAAGTCGTATGACGGTCAGCTGGACCTGCCTGAATCCATTTTAAAGAATCTGGATATTGTCATTGCTTCCTATCACGCGGAGGCTATTGCCCCCGCCTCACCGGCGGATCACACGCGGGGGCTCATCGAGGTCTTGAAAAATCCCGATGTGGACTGTCTGGGGCACATCGGGAATCCGGTCTTTCAATGCGACTATGAGGCCGTCATCAAGGCATGCGCCCAGGAGGAAAAATTAATCGAGATCAACTCCAACTCCTTCACGGTCCGCCCCGGAAGCGATAAGAACTGTAAAACCGTCGCCCGGCTCTGCATGGCATACGGCGTCTCCGTACTGGTCAGCTCCGACGCCCACTCCAAATACGCGGTCGGCAGCCACGACGCGGCCTTAAAGATGTTAAAAAGCATCTCCTTTCCGGAGAAACTGATCGTAAACTCGGACTGGGATCTGCTTCAGAGACGGCTGCCGTAGCCGGAAGTTAAAAAGCAGCAATAAGAAAGACGCAGTGCAGAACTTCTATCTGCTGCAATAGAAGTTCTGCACCGCGTCTTTCTCTTATTATATATTCGTTATCCCTTTACACTCTTATAAAGCGCTTCCGCCTCACTGATCGTAGTGGCCTTACCCATCCGTATAAAATCAGCCAGCTCATCCAGCTTCTCAGGCACCATGAATTCCGTTCCGAGATATGATTCATAATTATCCGTGATAAAGAGAGTCTGCTCCTTCACTTTCACCTCGGCTTCCTTGGCCTCATCCGTGGCATGGCGCAGCTCAGCCTCCAGCCGTTCGATCTTCTCCCTGCTTCCGCCGGCAATCTCATCGGAAATGATGGTCTTCGTCACCTTCTCAAATGTATTTAACGCCTCTTTCTTCTTGCTGGTGATATCCGCCAGGTCCTGCTCGATCTGAGCGATTTCGTCGTCATACTTTTCAAGATCATACACAGCTTCATCCCGATCGCGCCGGATCGCGCTGGTAATGACGCGGATCTTCTTATCGTTCGTCCGCATTAAATCGCGGATCTTCCGTCCCTGCTTAAGCGTCTCCTGGTGGCGCACCTTTGTCTTATTATTAATCAGAATATAGAGTCCTCCGAAGACAACGACAGCCACAAAATAGATCCCCGCCAGATAGTAGTTGGACTTCTGCGGAAGCAGCATGTAAGTTCCCCACGGAACCGCAAGAAAGCAAATCAGAATCGTCACCAGTAAAATCAGAAATTCTGAGAATCCTCTGGTAAAATACAGGGAGTAGTACCATGTGGATTTACAGAAACGCGGCACACGGTCCTGCTGGAACGCCGTCTTCATCTGCAGCTTCAGTTCCCGGTTGTCATCCCGCAGTTCCTTCGTCTCTTCCTCAATCCGTTCCTTCACGCCCTGGCTCTTCGCCTTCTCCCGTTTGCTCCGAACCCGCTTTAACCGGTCCTGCCCTTTTGCTATCTCCTTATCGTAGGAACCGTTAATTTCTTCCATACGCTTCTTCACAGTCAGACTGATCGCATCCGTCACTGCCTTCTTTTCCGCCTCCAGTTCTTTCTCCAGACGCTTCTCATCCAGGCGTATTTTATCCAGTGAATTTTTGCTCGCAGACAGCTCCTGTACGGCTCTGCATGCCTCTGACAGGAATCCGACCTGGTCTGTTATCGGTTGTGCCATTCGTCGTCGTCCTCCTTCGGTTTTATCCGATTTTATTCCACAAAAAACGCTAACTTGATTCTATCATATTCTATTCATTTTTACAAATTTTTAATCTCAAGTTTTTCCCCTTGCACTGCTTCCCGCCAGGATGATATAATCAACTGCATATACTTTTTATAAAAACCACAGATATACGGGAGGAGGAAGATTCTATGTTTCGCATGTGGGCTAAGATTATAAAAGACACGAGACTCGTCCGGGATACCGTTATCTGCATCTCCGATTACTCGATGTCCAGAACCGCCATGGTTTTCCAGGCTCTTGATGATATCTGCTATGAATTTGATTTGGGAAAGCCGATCTGGCTGGATGCCACCATTCACGAGTTTAAGGTTCATGACAAGGCGCGTTTTTATCAGGACAACTTTATCGAACACATTGATTTCGATTTTCTGGAAATCCAGGTCATCGAAGAATAAAGAGGGATTACGATGTTATGGAAAAGTAAATGGCTTTTGGTTCCGGCCGCCGCTCTGGCAGCCGCTTCCCTTATGGTCTCCGGCTGTTTCGGGAAAACCAGGGAACACGAACTGCAGGAAGCGGCAGACGCCATCAATGCCGCGATTGAACACGATCTGGCCCTGGACCGCTATGAATTTACGATCTCCAAAGGTGCACTTTTCGATGAGAAAAGCTATGAAGGCCAGAAGACCACGTATATCTGTGTCTCCGGGGACGGCGGCCGTGACTACTATGTTACCACCACCTCCAGTGACAAAAGCTCCACTCTGACCGTAGAGCATAAGCTTCTTGGCGGCGATCACTATTACCGGATATTTGACAAGGAGAAAGACGAGTACCATACCCCCTCCAACGCTGACAGTGATACGGGCAGTCATCCCGAACTGCTGGAGAAAGGCTGGGTTTACGACACCACCGACAGCCCTTCCGGAAACGAAGACTATAAAAAGCGCCTGTGGATCTACGGGCACCGCATCGCTCCGGAAGACTTCGCAGAAGCTTCCATCGATAAGGATGGCGGCTGGACCACGATTTCGCTCAGCCGCAGCCCCGAGCAGATTAAGGAATCTTCCCTTCCCTCTAAGGTCATGTACGGCGAAGCGATGGACTGGTATCAGCGGGAACTGACAAAAGATGACTTAAAGCAGTATGAAAGAAGCTCTCTGGAGTCAAAGCAGAAGGAACTGGAGGAGACCGGCGCCGAGGCCACCGACCGGAATTATACGGCCGAGACATTGAAAGCCGTCATCGATTCATCGGGACGCCTGCTGACGATCGAATACTGCCTCTCTTACGATTATGGACAGGAAATCGACGGCAAGACAGTCAAAACCATCACGCAGTACAGCAATGCGACTCTCGAGCGCTCCAATGACGATTCCATCGTTCTTCCAGAATAAAGCATGGCAAGATAAAACAGCGCTGCACATTCTTCTTATGAGAATGTGCAGCGCTGTCTGCTTACTGCTGGGTTCCCAGAGCCGCAGGATCGACTTCCTGATAGCCCTCCAGGTCTGGCGCAGTCAATGTGACCGCCTGGCCCGGATTATGATAAATAGCGTTGGTATCCATCTCCACGCCAACGGTCTCCCCCTGAACCGTCATATCCATGCTCATCTTGATATTCATGCTTGAGAAATAGCCGTCTTTATTCACAACCGCTTCCCCACTGGCCGATTTGATCTTATAATCAATATCTTCCGCTCCAGCAACCGCTCCGCTCATGCTGCCCATGATATCCTGTACATAGGAGTCCATCTTTTCCGCGTCAGCCGTAAATGTGAGGATCTGATTATCTCCGTCCTTCTTCGCCTTGATTTCCTTCATATAAGAAGATTCCATGTTGGCGCCTTCCGTGCTCTGCTTTACCTGCTCCATGAGCTGGTTTAAATCCATGGCGTACTTGATCTTCTGACCCATGGTCTCCATGTAGTAATAGCCGCCTTCGTAGTACATCGTCATATCAATATCCTGACCCGCCATCGTGGTCTTTCCGGCTGCCAGATACTTCATATCATCCGTATTCGCGCCTGTCATCTGAATATCCATGGTTGTCGATAAGTCGATGGTCTGATCCCCCTGAGTCATCGTCATGGCAGCCGTTGTCTCGATATCCATTTCCTGAAGTTCCGAAGTCTTCTTGGAAGCTTCATCATAAATCGTCCTGGCGTCTTTTCCGCCGCCGCATCCTGCCAGGGATAATACCATGGCCGCACTCAAAAGAAGTGTTAAAAATTTTTTCATAGTTTCCTCCTTATAATAAGAAATGTAATACAATACAGTATACTATATACACCTTACCAATACCAGAACTATATTCTTAAATAAAGCTGACAATAAGTGGAAGAAAGGGCATCCACAGGCATGCCCCGTGTGATTCTTACTTTTTATATATCTTGCTCCAGTAATAATAAAAAGCTTTTCTTTCATGGCCAAATCACCTATAATAGACAGTATAAAAGGACTTTATTTGGTGTTTTTACGTATGAGAAACGGCTTATTTATTATTACTTTGCGATTTCCAGGCAAGATAATTAAAAGGTCTGTAAAATTTAAAGAGGTAGCCCTATGAGTAACGAACGATTGAATTTTGATAAAAATCTTGAAACACTCCAAAAACTGAATTTCCAGCTCCTGTACGCCTCCACCTCCAAATACGAAGGCGACTGGCAGAGTCTTCCCCATACCCATCATTTTACCGAGCTGTTCTATGTCATCAGCGGCCTGGGAAAATTCCTGGTGGAAGACCGGCTGATCACGGTTAAGGAAAATGATATGGTCATCGTCAATCCCAATGTGGAACACACGGAGAAGTCTATGGATTCCAAACCGTTAGAGTATATCGTATTCGGCGTCGAGGGCCTGACCTTCTCTTTCGGCACTCCGGATGTCCCGGAAAACTATGGTTACTATAACTATTCCGCCGAAAAAAAGAACCTGCTGAATTTCTCCCAGCTGATGCTTCGTGAGATCAAGGAAAAAAAGAACGGTTACGAACAGGTATGCCACGACCTTCTGGAAGTTATTCTCATCTATATTACGAGAAATGACCAGTTCGGCATCATCTCCACGGATGCCTCCCGCATGCCCAAGGAATGCGCCAGCGCCAAACGGTATCTGGATGCAAATTACGCACAGCCGATCACCCTGGATTCTCTGGCGGATGCTACCCACATCAACAAGTTTTACTTATCGCACACCTTTTCCAAGTATCTGGGAATGTCGCCCATCACCTATCTGATCCAGCGCCGTCTTCAAATAAGCAAGGATCTGCTCACACAGACGGATTATTCGATTGCCGAGATCGCAGCCAGCACGGGATTTGCCTCGCAGTCGTATTTTTCGCAGATATTTAAGAAGTTTACGGGGATAAGTCCGAATCAGTACAGGAAGCAGAATGCGGTGCATCAATAGATGGGAACACAGCGCCGGTTCGCCCGGTTGGTCACGGGCAAGCTGGCGCTGTGTTCTGGTTTTGTCAGAAAAGCAGTAAGACAATTTTATGAATGACTGACATCTGGCTTTCCTGACAAATAGATGGAAAACATAATTGACAACATTTTATTTTCTACGGTATCTGTTCTCGAGGTCATGACTACAGGTGCTTTTGTTCCCATGATGACTGCGGCGGTGTCCATTTTTGCGAAAAAAATAAGCGTTTTAAAGACACAGTTTGCCACCTGTAAATTAGGAAACACCAGAATGTCCGCGTGTCCCGCTACAGGACTTGTAATATTTTTGTGACGAGCCGCCTCTTCTGATACGGCGTTGTCCAACGCCAGAGGACCATCGACAATACAGTTTTTTATCTGGCCCCTGTCACACATCTTGCTCAGTATCGCGGCCTCCATTGTATCCGGGATTTTGGGATTTACCACTTCCAGGGCTGATACTAGCGCTACTTTGGGACAGTCATATCCCAGCCGGCGCATCAGTTCCACCGCGTTTTCTATGATCGCCTTCTTGTCTTCCAGTCCAGGCTCTATGGCCATGGCGCAGTCTGTCATTAACTGAATCCCATCCTCATCGAGCTTATCGTATACAGTGATCTGCGACAGCAGCTTTCCGGTGTTCAATCCGTTTTCCTTATCCAGTACAGCTTTTAAAAATACTGATGTATGAAGGTTCCCTTTCATAATAAGGTCGCACTCACCGGATTTTGCCAGGCTCACAACGGTTCTGGCCGCCTCACCGTGATCCTGACAGTTTACTACTTTTGCTGTGTCTTCTGAAATACCGTTGTCCTCCAGAAGTTCTGTGATTTTGCCGCCGTCTCCTACCAATACAAACCGGGCAATGCGGCGTTTTCCCATCTCTTTTACAAGTTCCATGATATCTTGATCTTCGGCCGCGGCAACTCCGATCACTCTCGGATTTTCTCTGTCTAAATACTGTTCAATCTCTCTGATCCGTTTTATCATCATCTGCCTCCCGATCTGTATATGGATATGCCTTTTTCGCTTCCCGGCTGGTTAAGTACCGAAGACAGCCGTCTCCCAACGCCTCCATCTCATTTTCACCCGGACAAAGATAGACTGGTGCAATAAATCCGATTCTTTCTTTTATCAGCCCGGTAAAACACTCTGAAAATGCCAGGCTGCCGGTAAATGCAATGGCCTCCACGTGGCCGCACAGAACCGTAGCCGCTCCTCCGATCGCTTTTGCTACCTGATACGCCATGGCCCTATAGACGGCTCCAGCCAGCTCATCCCCCTCTTTGATTCGCTGTTCCACCTCTAAGCAGTCCGCGGTTCCCAAGTAACTGACAAGGCCGCCGCGCCCATTGACCTGACGCAACATCTCCTGACAAGTGTACTGTCCGGAATAGCACAGCCGTATCAGATCCCCTACCGGCAAATCCCCGGATCTTTCCGGCGAGAATGGACCGTCGCCATCCAGGGCATTATTGACATCGATCACGCGGCCTTTTTTATGAGCGCCTACCGATATGCCTCCGCCCAGATGAACGACAATCATATCCGTATCTTCATAGGCTTTCCCCATTTTCGCACAGATCTTCCGCGCCGTCGCCTTTTGGTTCAGCGCATGGAAGCTGGATATCCGCTGAATGGCAGCGCTGCCAGAAAACCTGGCTTCACTGCACAGTTCATCCGTCATGGGCGGATCCACAACCAGGGCCGGGATTCCCAGTTCTTTTCCCATATCATAGGCAATCTGATTGCAGACCGAACATGGATGAGAGCCATAGAGACCACTTTTCATATCCCCAAGCATCTGTTCTCCGATCTCATAGATCCCCCCTTCCACGGCCCGCATATTACCTCCACGCGTCACCAGGGCATCCAGAGAATCCAATTTGATATCGGCTTTCTCAAGCACTTTTAAAACAGCCTGTTTTCTGTAATCATACTGATCCCAGATGGTCTGATACTGCTCCAGCTCTTTAGTCGTATGCTTAACGGATACCGACAAAAGTACTTCATGATTCTCACGTACAGCAATCTTGGTAGAGGTAGAGCCCCCATTTGTAATAAGAATGCGATATTCCTTCTCCATCTCTCCTCCTCCATTCAGCCTTCTGACGCAAGGAGCTCTCTGTATCTGGAAGCCGTCTCTCTCTGTAAAACTTCCATATCAACCTCTGTCATCTTCTTAAAACGCCCCTGGAGCGATAAGTAATCCCGGATTGGCCTTAATTCCTTTACCTTTCTGTTCACTGTAATCCGGCCATTTTCGTATTCATACAAAACCCAGGCCCCCGTTTCAATCGCCATTCTGCATACTTCGATAGATTTCGCAGGCGGATATGCCCAGCCGGTAGGACATGGCGTATGTACGTGCAGTAACGCGGGGCCATCCACACCTTTGGCCTTCTTTACTTTTTTCACCAGGTCCGGCAGATTTGCAACGGAACACGCAGCTGCGTACGGAATGTGGTGGGCAATAGCGATTTTCAGCAGATCCTTTTTATATGTGGGTTTACCTGCAGGAGTCGTAGTCGTATTGGCACCGTATGGCGTGGCGCTGGACCCCTGGATCCCCGTGTTCATATAGGCTTCATTATCATAGCAGACGTAGAGCACCCGGTCGCCGCGCTCCATGATTCCCGACAGCGACTGAAGACCAATATCTGCAGTAGCGCCGTCTCCGGCAAAAGCCAGGACCGTCGTATGAGTATTTCCCTGTGCGTCGAGTCCGGCCCGCACCCCTGCGGCCGACGCAGCTGTATTTTCCAGGTTGCATTGGTAACCGGCGATCTTCATGTTCGTTACATTGTCAATACCGCTGAAAAGCGCTGCACAGCCAGGCGGAATAATGACGACCGTGTCCTCTCCTAAAGCCTGGACCACATTGCGAAAAACAAGCTCTAAGCCGCAGCCGGCGCATGCATTTACTCCATGGGATACAAGGCCCTTCGCTTCTGTTACGATCTTATACATATCTGAGCACCTCCCTGATATCCATTGGATTCTCCTTTGTATCAATCCACACCGGAATATTTGAAGCAGCTTCTGCATGCAGAATATCGTCATACATACGCTGTATTGTTGCCGGATTTACATCTCTGCCGCCCAGCCCGCCTATGTAATCCTTCGCAATGCAGCCTCCGCCCACGGCGCTCACCGTCTCCTGGAAGAGAGGTCCTCCCATGGCGCCCAGACCGGCGCTTCTGTCGAACACGGCAATCCGTTTCGCATTCTGTGCAAGTATCTTCATCTGCTTTGCCGGGAATGGCCGGAAACACGTTACCTTTACCGCCCCGACTTTCTCACCTTTTTCCCGCTGCTCGTTGACAAAGTACTTCATGGTTCCCATCATGGACCCCATACCTACCAGAATTGTTTCGGCGTCCTCTGTCCTGTATCCCTCCAGCATCTGAAGCTTTCGTCCAAATCTGGATTCAAACTCTTCCGCCGTCTTTCCGAATACTTCTTCCGCGGCCTCAAACCCCTTCATCATCTGATATTTCATCTCCGTAAACTCTTCCAGAGAGATGAGATCATTGATAAATACCGGATCGGCTGGATCCAGCCAGAAATTTTTCTTCTGGTACGGTCCGATAAATTCTGTCACCGCTTCCTGCTCCGGAACCAGCACCTTCTGCATGGAGTGAGACAGGAAAAAGCCATCAAAACATACCATCGCCGGAAGCAAAACCTTCTCGTGTTCCGCAATTCGGTATGCCATCAGCAGCAGATCATAAATCTCCTGCACATTTTCACAATAGAACTGAAGCCAGCCGCTGTCTCGTTCCGCCATACTGTCCTGGTGGTCGCACCAGAGACTCCATGGCGACGCCAGAGCCCTGTTCACCACCGGCATAACCATGGGAACACGCATACCGGATACCGCGTTGCAGATTTCATGCATGAGCGCTAGGCCGACCGATGCTGTCGCTGTTGCCGCCCTGACTCCGGTGAGCTGAGCTCCCAGGGTGCAGCTTAAGGCAGAATGCTCAGATTCTACACGGATGTATTTAGCATCCAGCGTTCCCTGTGCAATCAAATCTGACAGCTTTTCCGCAATGGGGCTCTGGGGTGTAATCGGATATGCGGAAACCACTTTGACTCCGGCCATGCTTACGGCCTGTACCGCAGCCGCGTTGCCATCCAACATTTTATACTGAGCCATCTATCTCTCACCTCCCACAGGCGCCATTTTAATACACGTTTTCGGGCATTCATTGGCACAGATTCCGCAGCCCTTACAGAAATCCCAGGCAAATGCCACACATTCCTCCTGATCTGCACGAATTGTTATGGCGTCAACAGGGCAGTATCTCTGGCAGGTACCGCACTTAATGCAGGCCTCGTAATCCACCGTCGGATACTCCTGACGCCAGGAACCTGTATTCACCGCCCCAAATACGGTGGCTATCGGCCCTTCAGCTCTAAATCTTTCCAGTTTCATCGTAAGCCTCCTTTGCCGCATCCGCATTTGCACTGCCCGCCTTTGTTCCAAAGGTAGATTTAACGGCCGCCATCACGGATTCTATTTTTACGATTCCAGTCCTCGCCAGAACCCCCAGCATGGCGCTGTTGGGAATGTTTCTCTTTATATTCTTTAATGCAATACTCGTGGCATCCGCATAATAGACCTCTTTGAATCCGAACTTCTCCTTAAACTGTCCTGCGATGCCCTCGTTCCCTGTGTTGAGTACCAGAACCGCATTTCCAGAGATGCCTGCTCCAATATCTATTTCCCGCGTCAGAAAGCTTGCGTCAGATACAAGGACAATCTCTGGTTCATAGACAAAACAGTTTAACAGAACCGGTTTGCTGTCTATCATAATGCTGGTATTGACTGGCGCTCCGCGCCGTTCATGTCCATAGGCCGGAACAGTTATCGCATACTCCTCTTCATAGATGGAAACCGCCTCGGACAGAGTCTTCGCTGCAGTCACAATTCCCTGGCCCCCCAGGCCAAAAAACTTGAGTTTAATCACGTATCCCCCTCCGTCCTATAATTTTTCTGCAAGCTCTAAAAGCAGCCGTTCAGCCTTATGCGGGTTAAAGATACCACAGGCACAGGGCTTCGATAACTCATTCGCAGCATCCTTTGCAGTCCTTCTGCCAGCCTTTATGTCTTCCACCATCTTTGTGACCAGGCCAGCCGATATCATGGCATGGCCGCACATGGTGGTGATCTCCAAAATCTGAGTCTCAGGAAGTTTATCCACATTCCCCCAGATTCCAAGGGAAATATCCACAGAATGACGGTTAATACCAGCCGCTTTTGCACAACAGTCCACATCATCCACCAGTCCTGAAACAACAACGGAATATCCGTAATCGGCTTCCTTTAAAGCCTTCATGACTTTAATCAGCTTGTCTCTGGTATCAAATACTCCATGAACCATAGGAACCTCCGGCTTTAAGTTCGCCTTTATCTCCTCCAAAGTATGCGTTGCAAAATTACCGCAGCCGATGGCCCCCATATTAACCGGATCAAATTGAGCCATAAGATCCAGGTATTTCTTAAATACCTCAACACTGTTCTGATTATTAATTCCGCGTGCCGGCATGATTAATACCACATAATCGTCCGTCTGCCCGGAGCGGGTCTTTACTCTGTGTAGCGTATGTGTCATAACGCGGCACCCCCTTCCTTAATCCTGTCTTCGTAGCGCGGCCTTCCCAGGCCGAGATTCGTCTTAGCCGATGCTGCGTGAAGGTCCAGATTCAGTTCTTTTATAATATCCATGACCGGAAGGGAATCGTCCCTCTCATCTACTCGGCAGATAATACAGAGACTGAATACCGTATCAATGTGATGTGAAGCCTCCTTAAGTGCCCGAAGCACCGAGTCTGCATTCTCCAGTCTGCAGGAAAACTCCACGATAGCGCTCATAACAATTTCATCCAGCACAGACGGTTCGATAACTCCCTTTTCCTTGTCTATAATCAGCGAAGTAACCGGATTATTAACCTCAAACTTTTCTGCATAAGGGGCTGCCGCCTGCAGGATTGTCTGCAGATCACGGAACGTCGATCCGACGCCCGGGCGTCCCAGCTCCACCGCGAATGTAATCATATCAAGGCTATGTACTACGCCTGTCACATCGTTGGTCTTTACTTCCTCCGTCCCTCTTCCCGCATGTTTGAGGGCGGTATTCTCATGTTTTCCAAATGGATCCGAAAATGCCTTCCGGTACGCTCTGGGCGCTTCCAGATGAATGTTATAGATGGCATCCCGAGGACATCCGGCATTTTTAAGGCAGACACCACATTCCACACATGCGTCTAAATCGATAACCGCCTTTCTCATCTCGATCTGTATCGCATCTCTGGGGCAGTATGGCACACACTTACCACAGCCCACACATTTTTCCTGATTGATATACATGAATCAATTCCTCCTGTACTCTTTGTTAATGAATAAAATTTAGCAGAATTCCCGCCAGCACCAGCACGACGGAACCTCCGATTCTGGACGAATAAGAGGAATATGGAAGCAGTTCCATGCGATCTGCCGCCGCCAGGGTAGCCAGATCACCGGTCTGGGCCATATTTGACATGCAAAGTCCCGCTGCAATGGCTGCCTCTACCTCATAAAGCCCCATAAAATGACCAACAAGTCCTGCACCAATAGCTGCGCCGATAACAATCACGAGGACCAGAACCAGATAGATGGGATTCGTCAGCGCTTCAATGGTTTTACCGATATCAATATTGGATATTCCAATTGGAATCAGCGCCGCATAGAGCAGATTCTTTGTCCACGTTCTGGACCACTGGATCGTACCGACTTCAAGGTGCTTGGGAAGAAGACCAAATGCCTTGACCAGGGTCAGAATGATAATTAAGTAAACGTATGTATGAAGCCCGCTGTAGACAAACTTGTTAACAATGAGGGCCGCCATGTAAGCAATCATGGCAACGTAGAATCCTGCTCCCAGACCTTCATAGGTAATCGGTGCTCCGTTAATCTCTTTATCCTCTTCCTCCAGCTCTCTCGCCAGCTCCGGATCCGCAATTTTAAGAATCTGGCCGTTGCCCGTAAGCGTGGGCTTCTTTTTTCCTACACGGTTTAATATGCCTCCCAGAATTATTGAAGCCACATTACCAAGTACTACCGCCGGCATCAATACCGAAAGAATGGTCTCCGACTCTCCCCCAAAGTGGCCGGAATAGATCTGTGAAAGCGGCAGCGCGCCAGCTCCTACACCTCCGCCCATGATCGGTATTGCCAAATTAAACAAAGCGTTCTTTCCACCGTAACCGGTGACTGCTCCCACCAGAAATGCCAGAAGACTCGACATCAGAAGACCGCCTAAAATGGCCGGTAAAAATTTTAATGTGGACTTGATAATAATTTTTCTCGACAGGGATAGGATCGCCCCCGCGATCATGATGGAAATGAAGAATGCAAAGAAATTAATGTTATCCATGAAGTTCTTCATAATATCCTTAAGCCCTGCAGGAAGAATCCCGAAATACATCAGCAAAGCCGGTCCAAATACACACAGGATTGGGCCCCCACCCATCCAGTCGCGGACAAACTTTACTCTGTCTCCGATCTCGCCAAAGACGATACCGAGAACAAACATCAATGCGAAACACCCCATAAGATCGCCGGGTAACTTTTCCGTCAGCGTTAATGGAATTACGGTTACGAGGCCGATTACAAACGCCAGCCACCCTAAATTTTTCAATTTCATACGAACCTTCCTTTCTCCTTTTAACTTCTGGTAAACTTCCCCCACTGATAATCTGCCGGATCATTATACCTATCCGGAAATACATATGTTTATTTTCTTTTTTCCGATCACCCCCTCGTCTTAGTTCTCTATATGAACTTCAAGTTCTTTATACGAACTTTATACCCTTATATTATTCCTTCTCTATTGTTTTGTCAATACTAGATTTATTATATTATTTTCTATCAATTAAACCGTGTGAAAAAATATACCAGTCTTATTCAGATATGTTCCAGGCCACAAGAAGAACCATAAGAGAAATTTGACAAAGAAAAATGCAAACAGTAAATTCTCCTGGTATCGTGCGGCGTAAGAAGGTTGCAACTCGGACCGCATTTTGTTATAACTATAGTAGCGACTTGGGAAAGGATAATAATTGTGGAATATACAACGAACGAACAGAACGAAAAATACATGCTGCAGTCCGTAACAAACGCACTGCGAATCATTGAACTTTTGGGAGAATATAATTTTTTGACACTGACAGAAATAGCAGAGAAACTGGAGTTGGGAAAAAGTTCGGTATTTCGACTTGTGGCTACCCTGGAAGCCAGAGGTTTTGTTAAAAAGGATAAGTATGGCCGGTGCCGCCTTGGAATGAAATTCTCATATTTCGGCTCCGTTGTATTGGCCCGCATGGAGATTCTGCAGGCTTCCCGCCCGCATTTGGAAGAGCTTCAGAGAAATGTCCGCGAGACTGTGCATCTCGCCATATGGGATGATGACTGGAATATCCGTTTTATAGATAAGATTGACGGTGCGATCGCGTTTCACATGAAATCATTTGTTGGTCTACCGAAAACCTGCTACTCCACCGCGACTGGAAAATCCATGCTTGCATTCATGGGGAATGAATTTATCCGGGACTTTTTAGACCATGTATCCTTGACCCCTATGACCCCGCATACCATCACAGAGCCTTCAAAACTTTTAGAATCATTAGATGAGATCCGCCGCAGAGGCTACTGTTTAAGTGTCGAGGAAGATGAACTCGGGCTTACCTGTATCGGAGCGCCGGTTATTGACACCAGCCAAAAACCAATTGCGGCCATCAGCATCTCCGGCCCCACCGTCCGTATGACGGAACATCTCTCAGAGTATCCGAAGAAAGTGATTGATACAGCAAGACTAATCTCAGAAAACCTATGCTAAAACAAGAGGTCCATGGCTGCAATCCTCATCCGATTACAGCCACGGGCCTCTTACTTCAAGATTTATCTATGCTCTTCATCTGTTTCTTCATCTCATACATATTATGATCCGCACGGGATAACAGATCACCGAATGCCTCCGCACTGTCCGGAGCCGATATCGCATATCCCCAGGCGATTCCCGCTTCAAACCCATTCTCTTTTCCATACGCCTCCACCTGGCCAGCTGACAGGCGGCAGCATTCCTCAATCGAGTTCTCAGGCATTCCCTCAAGCACAGCTGCGAACTCATCCCCGCCGATGCGGTAGATCCATGCATCCCTTAAGGCTCCGGAGATCGCTCTGGCAGAAAAGCGTATGTACTTATCGCCCGTCTCGTGTCCAAACTGGTCATTTACCCCCTTGAGGCAGTTCAAATCAAACATCAGGACTGCCAGCGGTTTTCCAAGCCGCAGCATTCCATCCCATTTCTGCTGCCGGCGCTCGAAGGCCTTTCTGTTCAGCACCCGGGTGAGGCCGTCCAGATCATTTTCCGCTCTGAGTGACTGAGTCTTGAGCGTCTCCTCTGTCACATCTTCCACGACTCCGCTCTTCTTCCCGTCGTCCTCACGAAAGGTCAGACGGATCCAGCGTTTTCCCTCCGGCCGTTCCAGGCAGAATACATTTTCATCCTCTGTCGGCTTCTCGCAAATCTTCTTTAAGAACGCCTGAAATTCATCCTGGTTCCTGCAAAAAGCCCGTTCCTGCTCTTTCGATAATCCCAGCAGCCGGGGAACCTGGTTCGTCATGTAGACCTTATTTCCCTTAGAGCCCATCTCATAGACTCCCACCGGAACCTCCGAGAGCTCCAGAAGCCTTGAATAACGGGTAAACCACCGGCTGATCAGCACCGCAATCCCTGCGCCTGCGCAGAGTGAAATGAGAAATGAATAGACCAGAATCTCCTGGATTCGGCGTGGATACCGAAGCAGCGCATCTTCATCCATCAGGCCGATCAGATACCACTCTTCTTCCGAAAAAGGAGTATTATTATAATACATGCCCATCTGTTTCAGACACGCATAGATTACCTCATTTCCATTATGGTTTTCCAATTGGAAAATACCGTTCTCCGCATCTTTTGCCTTAAGCTCCATAGGACTGGCCCCCTGCAGAATACGCTTCTGGAGAGCTCCGTGGGTGACGAGAGGACGGATCTCACCGTTCTCTCCGGTATGTATTCCGACCACATAGCCGTAGGAGTCCACGGCCATCAGATCGGATGGCGGCAGATATTTATACAGGTAATTCAACGAGATCTCAACGCCGAATACACCGACCGCCCTTCCCCGCTGGTCCACCAGAGGAATCGAATACGTTACCACCTCTTCCCCACCGTCATAGAGCCTGAACGGCGGACACCAATAGCCCAGCAGTTTTTCATCGCCTGCCAGCCCTATACTGCTGAATGGTTTTTCATAAAACGCACGGTTTGCATCCGTCAGCTCCAGCTGGTACTTCCATGCGGCATCCGTCACCACCTGCGTCTCCTGTGCCACATCCCAGGGACCGGCCAGGAGATAGGTATTGGAATTGCGCTCATCGACCCGGTTTGGATTGGCATTCCTGAAATAAAGAGCCGGGTAGCTGCCGTTTTCATCGTCTCCCCTGTCTAATATTAAAAATGCACCCGTGGTTTTCGTATAGTACAGCGCATTCAGCACGGTCGGGGCGGCCGCCTTAAGCAGTTCTTCCTTTTCCAGCAGTTCCCCGTTCTCATCTCTCTCTGCTTCCGCGAAATACCGGCTCAGCTCATCGGTATAGAGTTCAAAATTCGTCCAGACATTCTTCATCTCCCCTTCGATTGTCACCGCGCGGTTCTTCACTTTCTCTGAAAAAATCTGGTACGCATTCTCCCGGGACTGCCCGATTACACCGCCCAGACTCAGAAGGGCCGTCATCAACAGACTCTGAATCACAACCGACACCACAAACGTAAGCGCCAGTTTAAAGGCGATCGAATCACTTCTCACCTTTTTATTCATTTACCTCTCCAACCATTTCTCTCATTAAATCCTGATACCATTTATCAAAGTTCTCATCTTCCATAAAACCGGAAATCACTGTCTGCCTGTCTTCGCCGTTCTCCACTCTGTTATGAAGCTCATTCAGATCAAGCTCCACCTTCCGCTCCAGGGAACGGGAAAACCGTTCATTTGCTTCATACGAATTCTCAAACGGCCTTCTGACGTAGAACTTCCCTTCCTGCATCGCCTCAAGGGCCGCTGTCACGCTCTTTTTTACCGCATCTGTATTATCGCTCATCTGTACGAAATTTTCCAGCGCCTCGATAGATGACAGCGCCTGATTTTCAACCGGAATATATCCGATGGAAACGGTAAACTCAATATTCCGCTCAGGATCCGTAAACCATTTCAGAAATTCCGCGGCGGCGTACTCGGAAGCCTCGCTGGAACGGAATATTCCCATGTCCGCTCCCCTCTGAGCCATATAGCCGCTCCCTCCCTCAAAGGTCGGATAGGGCCTCACCCTGCATTCGATGGGATACTGGTTCTCCCCATCCACGATCACCTCTTTAGGAAAGTATCCGGCGCCGGCCGACGAACCGATGTAGGCCAGCAGACTGCCGCTCTTTAGCCCATCCTGATTATACACACTGCTCTTATACCAGCCGTTTATATGAGGGACGTAATAGGCATTCCACGCCTTCCTCGCGGTCTCCCTGGAATAGACAAATGAATGATTTTCCCCATCGGCAGGAAATGGATCCGCTCCATCCTGAACCGCGGTCAGCACTGCAAAGTCGTTAAAGCTGTTCATTCCCAGTAATGGCTGCCCGCCGGACCATCTATAATATTCCTCTGCCGCTGAGACAAGTCCTTCCCATGTGTTAAGTACATCATCTGAAAGTCCTGTATCCGAGCGAAACTGCTTCCAGCCCGTCTCGTTCACAAATAAAAGCTCTGTCGATTTCGCTACAGGAATCAGTTTATGGCGGCCATCTTTTCCCCAGTCACCCTCGCTGAGAAATTCTGCGCGGTACCGCCCCAGCTCCTTGGCACTGTAATACTCTTCCATTTCCACCAGGGGCGCCAGTTGATCCAGGCGGTATGCGCTGTCCGGATACGCCGTAAACACATTGGGAAGCGGGTCAGATCCGATGATCTCATTGGCGGAGTTAAACAAAGCGTCATCCAGTTCCCCGCTCGAACCAAAGCCATAGGCATCCACGACGATTCCCAGCTCCAGCCCTTTCGTCTCATTAAATTCTGTCACCTTTTCATCAAATATCATCTTTGCAAAAGCATTATATGCATGCCAGACCGTTATAACAGTCGGTTTTTTCGGATCCAGCACGCGCCTGCTTTCCCGGGCGCAGCCAGATACTGCGCAAACCAGCGACAGGGACAGCACCGCTATCTTCCATGTTCTTTTCCCTTTCATAGTGTCCGTCTCTCCATTTCTATTCACTTATGCCGGAAACGCCAGCCAATCCCTGTGGATCCATCGATTCAGCAGGCTGCACCGGATTCATAGGGTTCGATGGTCTGCAGTTACCCCAACGGCTTTGATGTATGTTTATATTATATCATACACTTATTTATTGAACATATTAATTTTTTGTATAGTCAGGGAAAATTATGGATTGGAACATATTACCGCCTTAACGATCAAGTAGGATATTGCAAAAATGGATAAAAAACAGCCCGCACCCCACAACTGCTCACCCAGTCATGGAATACGGGCCCTTTATTCTATTTTACAATCTCTTTAACAACTCTTCTCTTTCTTTCTCATATCCAGGCTTGCCCAGAAGCGCAAACATATTCTTCTTATAGCTCTCCACGCCTGGCTGGTTGAACGGATTGACACCCAGAATATAACCGCTGACACCGCATGCATACTCGAAGAAATAGAATAACTGTCCTAAGCAGTATTCGTCCTGTTCCGGGATCTTTACCATCAGGTTCGGTACATCGCCGTCTGTATGGGCTAAGATCGTGCCGTTCATGGCACTCTTGTTGACGAAATCCACATTTTTGCCTGCTAAGTAGTTCATGCCGTCCGTATCCACTTCTTCCTTCTGAAGCAGGATCTCGGCCGGTGATTCTTCGACATTCAGCACGGTCTCAAACATCACACGGGAACCGTCCTGGATGAACTGGCCCATGGAATGTAAATCCGTGGTTAAATCCACAGCTGCCGGGAAAATACCTCTGCGGTCTTTTCCTTCGCTCTCACCAAATAACTGTTTCCACCACTCGGAAACGTAATGAAGGCTTGGCTCATAGTTGGCCACAATCTCAACAGCCTTGCCTTTTCTATGTAAGATGTTGCGCACGGCTGCATACTGTAATGCGGAGTTGGACTCATATGGAGTCTCAAGAGCCGCCTTTCTTCCTGCCGCAGCACCTTCCATTAATTTATCGATATCAGCGCCTGATACTGCAATCGGAAGCAGGCCGACCGCTGTCAGGACTGAGAAACGTCCACCTACGTCATCCGGCACGACAAAGGACTCATAACCCTCTTCCGTCGCCAGATTCTTAAGTGCACCCCTTGACTTGTCCGTCGTAGCGTAAATTCTCTTGTTCGCCTCTTCACGGCCATACTTCTCGGTCAGCATCTCCTTGAAGACACGGAATGCAATCGCCGGTTCTGTCGTTGTACCGGACTTGGATATGATATTAACGGAGAAATCTTTTCCTTCCAGCACATCCTTTAAGTCGTGGATGTATTTGCTGCTGATGCTGTTGCCTAAGAAATAAATCTCCGGAGTTTTGCGTTTTCCCTTCGGCAATACATTATAGAAACTGTGGGATAAGAACTCAATGGCCGCTCTGGCGCCTAAATAGGAACCGCCAATACCAACTACAAGAAGTACATCAGAATCGTTCTGAATCTTGGCCGCCGCTTTTTTTATTCTCTCAAATTCTTCCTTATCATAGTCTACCGGAAGATCAATCCAACCTAAAAAATCATTCCCTGCGCCGGACTTGTCCATCAGCACATCTCTTGCACACAACGTTGTGGCTTTCATATTTTCCATCTCTTCTGCTGAGACGAAGCCTGCTGCTCTGGAATAATCAAATACTACTTCTTTTCCCATTTCTATCATTCTCCTTTTCCTTTTGTTTCAGGTTATAGAATGCCTGTTCAGGAACAGTATATCATAAATCCCCTCCAATTGCGATACAATTTTCCTTTCTCTCCCAAATGTTCAAGTCAGATATTCATGCAGAATCTCCCCAATAAGCTTTAATTCATCGGGGTTCAAATCCTTCAGCCAGTCCTCCTGCTGTTTTACGCTTCTTCCCCGTTCGCGGCTCGCCGCTATCTGTTCCAGACTCTTCTTTAAATAGTCCACATCCCGGATGGATCCTTCCATCTCTGACGGCCCGCTGCCGCTCCGCGCCATTTCCTGCGCCATATTCTGATTACCGGCAATTCCTGACGCCTCGTCAGATGCCATTCCCATACCGGTTTCTGCCATAATATTTTCCTGTATAATACCGCCCTGCCTTCCATCTCTCTGCCTTCCGTCGGAACGGCCGCTGTTCTGTCTGCGAGCCTGCGATTCCGCCTTCAGCTGGTTTTTCATGCGCTCCGTCCTGTTTCTCTGCTTTCCCCGCACGTTTTCCTGTTGCTCCGGCTCTTCTGCCTGTCCTGGTGCAGTACCTGCTGCCACGGGATAGATCGACCGGATATTTTCACGGGTTTCCATATGAGGCCCCGATATTGCCTGTGTTTCATCTCGTTCCTGATCCAAACGGTAGATCAGCGTATTTTCCAGATAATTATCGAGCGCGGTGAACAGCTGCTGTTTCTTGTCCGCGACTCCTGCCCCGTGGTCTACAAGGATTGTAAAAAGCCCTGCCAGGATTCCCATGGAGCCGTACAGTACTATGTAATAAGGATCGGTACGATACCAGTATGCGCCGAACGCCGCCGCCCCTCCTGCGAGGAAACAAAGAAGCGTCATCTGATTGGAAAAGGTGTTCCATCCGTTAAGCGTCATACGCATAAATCTGAAATCATACATCTGCCTCTCTAAGTAAGGCTTTATTTTCGGAATCCCCTGATTCATCTGATAGTTGCTTTCTGTCTTCTGCTTAAATGCACGAAGATTCTTATTCTTCGTCAGTGACATGTTGTCCGTTTCTTTAATTAATCTTTTGTAGAGGTTACGTGTAAGCCATCTGGTCACGACTCCAAGGCCGCATACGGCTGCAAGCACGTACAGCGCTTTGCCTGTCTGTAAAAATTCCAGCATAATAATAGCTCCCCTTTCTTCCCGGTTGTTCCGGTGATAGGATTATTATAACCACCGAAACTTCCTTTGGGAAGATGAGAGAGCCTAGAATCGTTCGTCAAATCCCGTCAGGATTCGATTCTTAACTTAACATGAATACCTTTCTGCAATGGCTAAAATCAGGTTTACGGAGTGGCGCACCGCCTTTACCTCAAACTCGCTGTAGTCCATGGTTGCGCTGTTATCAGCCTTATCTGAGATCGCCCTGATAATCAAAAATGGAACGTGGTTTAAGTACGCCGCCTGAGCGATCGCCGCCCCCTCCATTTCCGTGCAGAAGCCTCCAAAATTTTCCGCAATCCAGTCTTTTTTAACCTGATCGGAAATAAACTGATCCCCGGAAACGATCCTTCCGGTAAAAACTCCAATGTCAGGATTCACTTCCTTACAGCACTTCAGAGCCAGATTCCGAAGCGTTTCATCGGCCGGAAACGAGAATTCTTCCATATGCGGAATCTGTCCCACCGGGTATCCAAACCCAGTCGCATCCATATCATGCTGCGCCGTATCGGTGGAAAGCACCACGTCCCCGATCTCGATCTCATTTCTCAAAGAACCGGCGATTCCCGTGTTGATGACCGCATCCACACCGTAATGGTCTACCAGAATCTGCGTACACACCGCCGCGTTCACCTTGCCGATTCCTGAACGGACCACCACCGCCTCTTTTCCCTTAAGCGTACCTTTATAAAAATCCATGCCGGCCATAGTCTTTACTTCCACATCCTGCATTGCCGCTTTTACTTCCGCCACTTCCACATCCATGGCTCCGATAATTCCTAACATAGAGCGCCTCCTTATTTTTAAGTTCCCATCCCGGGTACTCTGCATATATTGAGTATTATAACTGTTTTCGTCTCTGTTGACAATCCATTTCCTTATTCGGTATAGCGATAAAAATGATAAAGACTGCTGTATAATTACAGGAACCGGCAGACAACAGGACTAAAAATCAGTAAATAATATTCATGGAGGAACGATATATGGTTTATAAAACTCACGGCGTATGTTCGCAGGAAATTAATTTTGATATCAAAGAAAACAAACTCACCAATGTCCGCTTTGTAGGCGGCTGCTCCGGCAACGCCCAGGGACTTGGCCGTCTCGTGGAAGGTATGGACGTTGACGAAGCCATAAAACGCCTCGATGGAATCCACTGCGGTCCCAGACCGACATCCTGTCCCGATCAGCTGGCGAAAGCGCTGAAGCAGTATAAGGAATCCCTTACCTAAAAACGGTTTATGGTACACATTACATAAGCGCAAAGACAGAAAAAAGGTTCCGGGCCGCCGTGGAGGCGATATGATTCTCTATTCCCGGAACCTTTTCCTGCTCTGCTATAGGCATCCCAATCTTTTTTGCATAATCTCTTGTTACGCATTATGGATTATTATGCATTATGGAATTTTAAGTACCCAGCCTGGAAGAATGAGGTTCGGGTTTTTAATAATTTGGTTTGCCGCAACAATCTCAGCAACGGTACAATGATATCTTTGAGCCAGCGCTGAAAGAGTATCACCTTTTTTTACGCGGTAGCGGCGTAGGTTATCTGTATCAGGAGGTAACGCAGCGGGTTCCGGTATCTGAGGCGCGGTTAAAGTATCCAGTGTATAAATATTATTCAGCAATGCAATTGGAGAAAGGCTGTCTACGGTTACCGTCACCATCCCTTTTTCCACGATTACGTTCAATAAGACCAGATTACCGCCAACACAGCGTGCTGCTGTCAAAGCCTGCCCGTCCCTGCCTTCCACAGGAATTGTAACCGTAACATTACCCAGAAATCCGTGGGAAAGGGATATGTCGCAGAAGGACAGCACCCGGCCGGCCGCCTGAGCCCCACGCAGAATATCACAGCCGGGATGTCCGGCCTGATGGAAGGTGTCCGGTTTGACGGTCAAAACCGCATTACTGTTAATCTGGTTACCGGCCACTGTGATTCCGGTAGCTTTGTCAGTCAGGACACGGTAGTAATAATCTGGGCTGTCATCAGAGGAACTGCTGCTTCCGCTGCTGCCATTGCTTCCTTCATTTCCACTGTCACCGGATGGTTCCTCCTGTTTGACCGTAACCGCACACGAGGCCGTCCTGCCACCATCAACAGTAGTAACCGTGATAACAGCTAATCCAGGCGATATGGCACGCACTCTGCCGCCGCTGTCTACTGCTGCGATATCCGGAGCGCTGGAATTCCAGGTAACCGTCTGATTTGTGGCGTTTCGCGGTTGTATCTCAGCGAATAATACAGCAGTATCCGGAACTTTGTCGGTATAGAGAGTCAGCTCATCTAAATTAAGCGTCACGCCTGTCACCGGAGTCGGGGCCGTGGTTTCCGCCTCTACCGTTACCATGCAGGAGGCTGTTTTGCCGCCATCCACGGTAGTGGCTGTGATGATGGCTTTACCGGGAGAAACAGCCCTGATCAATCCGTTGTTATCAACTTTTGCGATATCCGGAGCGCTGGAATTCCAGGTAACCGTCTGATTTGTGGCGTCTCGCGGTTGTATCTCAGCGAATAATTCAGCAGTATCCGGAGCTTTGTCGGTATAGAGAGTCAGCTCATCTAAATTAAGCGTCACGCCTGTCACCGGAGTAGGGACCATGGTTTCCTCTTCTACCGTTACCATGCAGGAGGCTGTTTTGCCGCCATCCACGGTAGTGGCTGTGATGATAGCCTCACCGGGAGAAACAGCGCTAATCAATCCGTTGTTATCAACTTTTGCGATATCCGGAGCGCTGGAACTCCAGTTAACTGTCTGATTTGTGGCATCTTCAGGCTTAACAACAGCGGATAATTGTGCTGATTCCGGACTTTTGTTCGTGTAGAGAGTCAGAGCTGTATGATTCAGTTCCACGCCCTTCACAGGAATACTATCTGCCCACTCCCGCGAAACATGAATCATATAGGTACGTTTGTCTGCATCACTGTTTTTCACTTCCACAATGATGACAATTGCTCTCCCCTCCACTAATTCAATATCCCCTGAAGCTGCCCCGCTGTTGACAGGGATTCCATTTACGGTAATCGTTTCCTTATTGTGGGCATAAGGGGTTAAGCTCACACGCTCCACGCTGTTGTCAACAAGTACCCCATAGATATTCCTTCCCGGAAAAAAATCAGGATTAAGAGTACCGCTATTTATCGTCAGGTCAGAAAGTGCCGCCCCGTAAACCACCCGCTCTTTTGGCCAGTTTTCCCCATCATAGCCCGTGGCATTGTAAGGCACAAAAAGAATCAGGTTAGGGATATCATCAAAAGCGTTCTTATCTAATGTTGGCGCAACAACGTTTGAGAGAGTCAGTGAGGTTATTCCAGTGCATCCCGAAAATGCTCTTTCGCCAATGGAAGTTATATTGCTTGGAAGCTTTTCCAATGCCAGACTCGAACATTCGTTAAATGCATATTTACCGATGGTCTTCACCTGGTCAGGAAGCTCTGTGAGATTCAGCTTGCGGCAGCCGCTAAAAGCCAACTCATTGATTTGGGTCAGCTGGTCAGGAAGAGAATCCAGTTCAAGATTGATACAGCCGCTGAACGCCGAATTCCCAATCTCTTTTACAGTATTAGGAATCGTCAACAAACTTAGGTTTTCACATTGAAAGAATGCAAAACTCGGGATTCTGGTCAGACCGTCAGGCAATGAGGACAGCTCCAGATTTTTGCAGTTTGAAAATACACCAGTCTCCATGCCGGTCAGATTGTCCGGGAGGGAGGTCAAAGCCAGTTTCGTACAGTTCTTGAACGCTTCTCCTCCAATCGTGGTTATTTGATCTGGCAATTCGTTCAGTAAAAGATTCTCACAGCCCATAAATGCCGAATGTTCAATTGTTTTAAGACTGTTGCAGCCTGAAAAATCCAGGTTACTGAGATTTTTGCAGTCCATAAACGCTTTTTCTTTAATCTTTGTCACACCATCTTCTACAACAACCGATATGATGTCGGCGCTGTCTATATTGGGATTACTCTGCCATCCTGTGGTACCCTCATCATTGGAAATATTCAGCTCTCCGTTATTTTCATCAAAGGAATATCCATCTCCACTAATAGCATATGGGGCCGCCATCAGCGGCTGGGCAGCATTACTGTCTGTTGCTTTGGGGATATTCTGTCCTGAGAAGTCAGGGGTGTCTTCCTGTTCTTTGTTATCTGTTGTATGTATCCCCCGCTCATGCGGGCAATCCAGTTTATAACAGTCCTGCGTATGTTCATGTGGGATATCCGCATCACTTTTGGATGCTGTCTTCTCTTCCACCAAACAGACATATTCTTTTGTGTAACACTTCTTTGTATGAATGTTGTGCCTGCATGTCTTTCCCTCTGTAAAGCCACAGTCAGCAGTGTCTTCCTGGTGATTTGCATAAGTTGGCTTTTCTTCCGCAAGAGAAGTCACTGGCAGTATTCCTGCCAGCATAACTGCCGAAAGCAGCCATGCAATCATTGGTTTACACTTCATTTATTAATCTCCTTTCATCTTTTTATTATTTCATTATATCATATTTCGATATGTTTTTCTTGGATAATATAGAAATGAAAAAAAACACTACAAAATCAATAAATATGGCCTGTCTTCTCTCCAAAAATGGAAACATTAAATTTACACCCTGTAAATATGGATTACGAAACAGCTCCTTCTTGAATTTCAGGTACTTGATTCCAAATAACTCTCCCGACCGGTGTACTTCCGCCTCCAGCAACACTGCAATAACTGCGTACTTCGATACGCTATCCGTCAATTTCGCATTTACGATCTCCTGCTCCGATACTGTAAATATATCATGCAGGCTTATAAAGAAGATATCGGGAAGTATTACAACATGACATACACCGTCTTTGAGGATGAGCGCTATTACATCTGCCATGATGGAAGAGAGCTGCGGGAAGAATCCAACGCAAATATCCAGAATGAGGAAGGGATTTTGAAACGGCAGATCCGTTCGATCCAGACAGAAGGACAATCGGCTAAAGGGATGCAATGAAATTTCGGTTTTTAGAATAACTTATTTTGTTGTTTACGGCCTGTTTTGCCCCAGCGCTCAAAAGTCCCGGGGTAAGTATCTGCCGCTATTGACAATCTGTTCCCTTATTCTGTATAATTGTAAAAATGCAGGGACAGATAAACGAGACAGAAAACGAGTAAAAAGAAAAGAAATTTGGAGGAATGATTCATGATTTATAAAACACACGGCGTATGTTCACAGGAAATTAATTTTGACGTACAGGACAACAAACTCACCAATGTCCGCTTCATCGGCGGATGTTCCGGAAATACACAGGGCCTTGGCCGTCTGATCGAGGGCATGGACGTAGACGAAGCGATCAAACGTCTCGACGGCATTCACTGCGGCCCCAGACCTACCTCCTGCCCGGATCAGCTGGCAAAAGCACTGAAGCAGTATAAGGAATCCCTTTCCTGATGCGAATCCGGATCTGACGCCGTATACAGTTCTACATACGCAACCAGAAATACCGAAAAACAGAGAAATCGCACAGATAATCAGCACTGTATGCAACAGGCCGCAGCGGTCATCCGTATAATGGATGACCGCTGCGGCCTGCCTTTTTTCCATCTTTATCCAGTTCTTCATAAATATTTAAGAAATGGGACGTTCTTGCACTGCCGTTTTTTCTGTGCTACGATATACTTTCGAAAGAAAGGAGTTTTTATCTATGGCAATACCCAAAAAGAGTTCCATCCTGTCGGCGGCTCAGGAGAGTATACGCAAAAATCTGAAATTCGCCACTCTGTCATTTCTGTTTATTATCGCTTACGTCAATGTGTTCCAGAAAGTATTCGGAGCAGAAAATTCCATTGTCGGAGTTATCTTTGCCATCATGATGTCGGCCTCCATGGTCCGCGACTTAACCTCCACACCATTTAAGCATCTGCTTGCGCAGTCTGCGGTCCTGGTGCTGATGGCAGCTGCCGCCTGTCTGGTTGTCACATTAAATCCATGGATCGCTCTTCCAATCAATTTTATCATGATTTTTTTAATCCTGTATCTCTATACGTATGAATACTCCGGACATCTGTATTTTCCTTATATTCTGTCCTACCTGTTCCTGATTTTCATATCCCCCTCCAGCCCGGAACAGCTTCCAAAGCGGATTATGGCCATGGTGACGGGAGCAGTCTGTATCATCCTCTATCAGCTGGTCATGGGACGGAATCGGGCCGCGGAGACGGTTTCCGACGTACTTCTTACGCTGATCGGGGAGGCAAAGCAGTATATATCCTGTCTCTTATCCGGCAGCGAAACACCGGAAAGTCTGGAAGATGTCCGAAAGAATATCCGCCGCCTCAGCCGCATGGTCTACGACAGAAGGCGTAAGGAGCTGTGTATATCCGATGCCAACTTCGCCGTGGTCGATTCCGGGCGCGGCCTGGAATACCTGCTTATTCTGCTGTCTCAGACCGAACATCCGGAAAAATACCAGGATATGCTGGAAAAGACGCTGGTCCAGCTGGACCACTTTGAGGCCTATGTAAATATGAAGACCACGGCTCCTCACCTCATTGCGCGAGATGATTTTATTACGGATGAGAAAGACCTGCATCAGGCAGAATTTTACGACAGCCTGGAGTACATCAGAAATCACCTGGTCCATATGGCGGATCCCGATAAGAAGTCAAATTTCCGTCCGACCCTGCTCTCTCTTTCCATCCGAATTCAGGCCGCATTAAAAATCAGTAAAGTACGCGTCATCTACGCCCTGCGGGTTGCGCTTCTGCTGTCACTCGCAACACTGCTGGTTAAGAGCCTGAATCTTCCTCACGGAAAATGGCTTCTGTTTACCCTTGCCTCAGTCTCTCTCCCTTATGCCGATGATGTGGGGCAGAAGGCCGGGAAACGTTTCTTCGCTACCGTGGCAGGAGGCGTATTCAGTGTGATTCTCTATTCCCTGGTTCCGTCTCCGGCCGGCAGGACCGTCATCATGATGCTGTCCGGCTATTTAAGCTTTTATTTCTCAGATTACACGGGAACATTTACCTGTTCCACCATCGGAGCGCTGGGCGGCGCGGTGTTTATGAGCGCATTTGGCTGGGCGCCTGTAGGGCGGATGCTGCTGATCCGTCTGGCCTACGTGCTGGCCGGAATCGTGATCGCCTACGCCGCCAACTGCCTTCTCTTCCCCTACCACCGCAGCACAGCCACTGAGACACTGCTGAAAAAATACGATTACGCCTCTAAGCTGCTGTCAAAGATCTGCCACCAGGGCGTAACCGACACGCAGTTTTACTACCATCTGGTTATCCAGTCCCAGCTGATCGAGGAAAAACTGTACCAGAATACCTCCGGCGAGGAACGGGAGCTGCTGCATGACAAAATCTCAGAATGCCGGGCGCTGGTGCGGGCGGCTCACCGGAGTTATCCGCAAACGGAAGGCTTAATTCCACAATAAATAAAAAGTATTTGACAAAGTCAACTATTAAGAATATAATTTGACTTAGTCAAATACTTTTTATTTGCTTATTTTTAAGTTTTAATTGAAAGTTAGATTGAAAATTGAAAGGAGCGCTTCCCATGCCAGATTCTCTCGCTTATTATATTACTGCCCTAAGAAAAGATTTAAATGCCTATTCCGATGCTAGACTCAAGCAGTACGGTCTTACGGATGGCCTGTTTTATTATATTATTTACATTGGTAAAAATCCCGGTTGTTCACTCAGTGATGCCGCCCATTTTCTCAGGGCAGACAACGGGCATGTGACCCGGTGCATTGGCAAACTGGAACAGTTAGGCTACGCAGTCCGCACCCGCGACACCGTGGATCACCGGCATTACCATTTAACGCTTACAGTGCAGGGGGAAGTCATTTTCAAGGAACTTCACACTCTGCTTCATGACTGGGACGAGATCGTCTGCCGGAACTTGAACGACGGGCAGAGAGAACAGCTTTTGGAATTGCTCCGGCGCGTCTGCAGCCGGGAAGGCAGTAAAGGGGGGCAGAACCATGTATGAGACTATTAACAGCCCTTTTAAACTGGGAAATGTAACCCTGAAAAACCGAATTATCTTCGCCCCCACCTCCATGGGCCTTAAGGAAGAGGAGTACTTAGAAAAACTGGGCGCCATCGCCCGGGGCGGAACAGCCATGATCATCATCGGGGATGTGCCTGTGCTGAAGAGTCCATTTCTGTCCCTGTACAGCAGGAAAGGATTTCTCCGTTACCGCCGGATCACGGAAACGATTCACAAAAACGGCGCCCTGGCGGCCGCCCAGCTGCACATGTCGGACTCGCAGTTCCGCAGTCTGATCAAATATCTGCCGGGCATGATCACCGGAAAGATCAAACCGGATGAGATGAGAGTCCTTTTAAACGATACGGTATCCGGCTATATAACCGGCCTGACCGACAAAAGAATTGCCGAGATCACACAGGGCTTCGGCAAAGCGGCCGTTTTAGCAAAGGATGCCGGGTTTGATGTCATTCAAATCCACGGCGACCGGATGTGCGGAAGTTTTTCTTCCTCCATTTACAATCAGCGCACAGACCGGTATGGAGGAAGCGCGGAGAACCGGGCACGTTTTGCCTGTGAAGCAGTCGCCGCCGTCCGGAAAACACTTCCCGATATGACCATCGATTATAAGCTGGCAGTCCGCCAGGAAGATCCCCATTATGGGAACGCCGGAGTGCTGAAGGAAGAGCTTCCGGTCTTTGTTCCGCTTTTAGAGCAGGCTGGCGTGAACAGCTTTCACGTCACCCTGGCCAACCATTCCGACCTAAGCGATACCATACCGCCGGCCTCACATCCCTATTTTCACGGTCAGGGCTGCTTTTTACCCTTCTGTGATGAGGTCAGCCGTCTGACCGATTTACCGGTCTGCGGAGTAGGGCGGCTCTGTTCTCCTGATTTCGTGGAAGAACAGTTGAAATCAGGACGAATCCAACTGGCCGCCATGAGCCGCCAGCTGATCGCAGATCCCGAATGGGTTAAGAAAACCTCTTCAGGTGCCGGTTCCCGGATTTTCACCTGCACAGGATGCAACCGGGAGTGCCTGGGAGGTATGCAGGCCCATAAAGGAGTGCATTGTATTCGGGATCGCATAAAAACTGCTAATGAATCACTCTGCCATGAAAGGAAGGTCTTACCATGAAACAGTGAACATACTCATGTATAAATACACGAGCTTCCTGTTTCAGCGCCAATTGCCCTTCTATCTAACAGGTCTTATGCCAGCTCCACAGGCGTTGATTATTCTGTTCGGACCGTCCCGGCCCTACAGGTTATGATTACTTCTATGCTGCCTTTAGATATATCTCATACCCTCTGTTTCTGATATTGATCGCAGCGTTTAAATCTCTGTCCATGCTCATTCCACAGTTGCACTCATAACGGCGGACCGATAACGGCATCATCTTGACCGCGCCGCAACGGCTACAGGTCTTCGAGGATGCATACCACTTTTCGATGCGGATCAGACGCTTTCCTCTCTCCTCCAGTTTGTACTTTAGCATCGTAAGAAATGATCCATACCCGTTATCCATGGTCGCTTTTCCGTTCCCGAACCCTCTGTTTGCCAGCGCCCTCAAGCTTAAGTCTTCCACACACACTAAATCGTACCGATTGGCTATCTCAGTTGATTTTTTGTGCAGATAATCTTTTCTCTGATTGGCTGCCTTTTTTGCAATACGGGCAATTTTCTTCTGCTGTTTCCGGTAATTTACTGACTGCAGCAGCTTCGCTTTCAGCTTCCTCTGCGCCTTTGTCAGCTTCTTCTGGTTCTTTCTATAATAATGAGGCATGCCACAGCACCTGCCTTCTGAGTCCATATACAATCCGTCCGATTTATAGTCCAGTCCAATCACTTGCTCTGGATTAACTGCCTGCGGCATAATCGCAGCCTCATACTCGTAAAGGACTGACACATAATAACTGCCGTCACTTTCCCTTGATACCGTGGCCTGTTTCAGACGCCAGTCTTCCGGTGCCCTTCTGTGCACAACTGCCCCCACCTTCCCAAGCTTTGGCAGCTTGATCTCACCAGCCAGTACGGCAATATTTCCATTCGTATAGTTCGTAGTGTAGGACATACGGCTGTGATGCCTGCTCTTGAATCTGGGATAACCGCCCTGTCTCCTGAAAAATCTCTGGTACGCCGAATCCAGCGCATAGATGGCATTCGTCAGGGCAAATTTATCCACTTGTTTTAGCCATGGCTGCTCCTGTTTGAGAATTCGGTTGCAGTCGTTATTGCAGACAGTCTTATTCCTGTATGCCTTGCCCTGCTGATAGTTCTCCGACTGCAGGGCCAGATAATGATTATAAACAAACCGGCAGCTTCCAAATGTATCCATCAAAAGCTGTTCCTGTTCTGCAGTCGGATAGACACGATACTTATAAGCCCTGTTCATCCTCTTTCCCCCCGTTACCGTTCTTTTTGGGAATCAATATAGTGTTTCACCTGTTCATGGCTTCTGTCACTGACAGTCACTGCGCAGTAAGATGGATTCCAGAGATGGCCTCCCCACAACTGTTTCTTTCATTCCGGATGGTCTAAGAACAGCCTTCTGGCCAGGTTTCCCTTCATGATTTTGACCATGTCTGATATCAGGAACTGTGGGCGGCAGTCCAGGAGCAGATGAATGTGATCCAGCATAACCTCCATCGCCAGGATCTGAAAAGAATACTGGTCCGCCAGTTCTGTCAGCATCACCTTACATTGAATATCGATTCCATCTGTTAATACCTTCTTCCGATATTTGGTACACCAGATAAGATGGTACTGTAAAGAATATACATATCCACGACCATATGTTAATTTTGTTTCCTCTGATATTTCATATACTTTTTCCATAAATCAATTATATCATATGTGCATGAATTGTGCAATAGAATCTTCGAACATATGTTCTGTTTTTGTATAGAAAAATGTCTGACTATTTCAAGTACTATTTCAGATGATTTACTATGTTACAGTCAGGAAACTGACAATGGATTTTTTTAGAGCCGTGCCGACAGACACATATACTTACATGCTGCAAAAGCGAATCCGGAACAAACCCTGCCGGTTAACTCACGATTTAAATCACGAGAATGCACCGGCAAAATTTTCAAAACTCTATGCCTGTCTCTCTTACTTAAGTATTCTGATCATCATCCCGGCTCTTGCTGCCGGAAAAGATTCTTTTGTCCGTTTTCATCTGAACCAGGGATTGGTTCTGTTGATCGCAAACATTCTGTTCGGCTGCATCTCTTTTATTCCGCACATGACTTTAATTGGCGATCTTTTAAACTGCGTCGTTCTGATTCTGGCTGTTATGGGAATTGTGTCCGCCTTTCAGGGGCAGAAGAAGAAGCTGCCTGTTATTGGCAGTATTCAGTTGATTCGGTGATGGTAAATATAAAAATAAAATAGGAAAGGCCGGCATCCATATGGATACCGGCCCCATGCCTACAGATTCTCTGCAAACGTCCTGACCTGTGCAAGCGCCGCGGACTGATAGATACTTCCCTTCTCTACCATACCAGGCGCCGTAAAAGCTCCTTTATTCTCCCACTTCAGGTAATCGCAGATGTCCTTTAACTGGGCCTGGGCTGCGTTATAGACCCCCGGTGAGCCGGAATCCAGCAACATGGCCGCCGAAGTGATGTGAAATCCCGTTTTGGCACACGCATACATCCGGTCGATAAAACACTTGATCTGCGCCGAGATATCGAACCAGTAGATGGGCGATGCCAGCACCAGCATATCCGCCTTATGTACATCCAGCAAAATCTCATTCATATCATCATTCTGCACACAGACGCCGTCATGGGTAAAACAGTACTCGCAGGCCAGACAGGGGCCTACCTTCAGCCGGCTTAACTTCCGCACGGTCACCTCGTGGCCGCTCTCCTTTGCGGCCTGGGCAAACGCATCTGCCAGTATCTCTGTGTTACCGCCTTTTCTCGGGCTTCCAGTTACTACTAAAATGTTCATATTAAAGCCTCCTTCTCCGCTGACCTGCCACGATGCTTCTATGATTAGTATAGGTGGATTGGGGCTGTTTTTCAAGTGTTTTTAGGTGTCTTATTTATTCATTTCCCGACAAGGGACCTTCTCCGAAATAGTATTGTCCGGAAGATCCGATTGTTCTCATAAACGTTCTTATATAGTTGGTCAATTCTTCCTCCACCCCCATGCAGAGATGCATATAATCCACTCCCGGATTTTCATTTATCTGCTTCTCGATTGACTGGATCCCTATGCCAAATGCATCCGTACACACATTCACCTTATTAATACCGCATGCTACAGCTTTCTTTAAATTCTCTTCTCCTGCACCTGAACCGCCATGCAGTACAAGGGGCATGTTAAGAATCTTTTTTAAAAGACGTATTCTTTCAAAATCCAGTTTAGGTGTCTTTCCTTTCGGATAATTCCCATGCGCAGTTCCTACTGCCACTGCAAGTGCATCGACACCGGTTCTGTCTGCAAACTCTTTCGCCTGACCAGGCTCCGTATAGAGCCCGCCATTTTCGTCATCACCGTCCGCGGCCTGGCCGACATGGCCCAGCTCTCCCTCCACGCAGATCCCTAATGGATGCGCCATTTCACAAACCAGACGGGTCCTGGCTATATTCTCCTCATACGGAAGCGCGGAGGCATCTATCATAATGCTCGAAAATCCCCGTTTCATGCACTCACAGATAAAGGTGAAGTCCTGTCCATGATCCAGATTTAAAGCTACAGGTACCAAAGCACGCCCCGCCAGCCGCCGGATCATGGGTACCATATCTTCCGGATGTGCGTGATTTTTCATCTGTCCCATTCCAATGTTAATGATAACCGCAGAATGTTCTGCCTGGGCGGCATTTACTGCAGCCCGTACCATCTCCATGTTGATACTGTTCATCGCCATAACCGCATATCCATGAATATGAGCATGCTCTAAAATAGGTTTCATTGATACATACATCGTTTATCTCGCCTTTCTTCTGTCATTTTTCCCCACATAGCATCCGGATTCCATACAATACGTCCACACACTGCTATCCGGCCCGTTTAACCGCTCCCCCGCCTCTTTCTTTATCGCTTCCATCTCCTGATAAGTACCGATTCTACTCACGGTATCATAAGATTCCATACATCTAAGAGCAGTAAACGCAGCCATATCAAGCGCCTTTTCCGGCGTACAGCCCCGTCTAAAAGAGTTTAAAAATCCGGCTATCGCCGTATCGCCTGCGCCTGTAGCAGAACGAATCTTTTCAGGCTTATAAGGCGTGCACCACAGTTCTCTGCCATTCCATGATTCCCCCCAGGGACAGTGTTCTCCGGTCTTTAATACCATACCTCTTTTTCCGCATTTTAACAAAACTGCCTTAGTCCCCATTTCCAGCGCACGGTCCGCAATGGTAAGAATAAACTCCTCACCCAACACCTCCGTCATATCCCTTCCCCGATATTGCGCTGCCATCTCCTGATATGTCCGGTGCATAAACAGAAAGACTGCCTCTTCTATACTTGGCATAAAAATATCAATATACGGGAGCGCCTTCTCCAGAATCGGCAGCCAATCCGTCTTACCAGCATTCGTATTTAAATCAGGAAGACTCATGTCAACCGATATTCCCAGCCCATACTGTTTCACCTTTTTCAGCATCCGAATAAATTCTTCTCCATTCCGATCATACAGAGTTTTCATAGAAGTAGGATATCCAAAATGAAACCAGTCCGCCTCCTTCAGCAAATCCCCCTGAATATCATCCGCCACAAAGGTCTGGGAAGCCCCTCTGCTGTGAATTGTACTTTTATCTCTTCCCGGAACCGCCAAAGCGATACTCGCGGTGGAAGAGATACCCCCTGCCTCCATAATAAGTGAAGGAACGCCTTCCTTTTTCATCATTTCCCGGATCAGGAATCCTGCTCCATCGTCCCCTGTCTTACTTATGAGAAACACCGGTTCCCCCAACCGATGCAGAGCAATTCCCGTATTCCCCACTTCGCCTCCCATGTAGATACGCATCCCCTGACACTCCGTTACCTTTCCCTCTGCCAGCAGCATATCAGATGTTACAGCGTGCGGAAATACCGGCAGAATATCCAGTACAAGAGACCCGGCAACCACAGTTCTTTTCATCCCTTTACACCTCCTGCCGACAGGCCTTCCACAAACTGATTCTGGTTGAACAGAAATATGATGACCAGAGGTATCAGCGCACATACTGCTCCCGGAATCAGGAATTCATAATTATTTCCATAAGAGCTGATTAAAGAAGCAAGTCCCACGGGAAGTGTGTAGGCAGAATCCGTGGTAAACACAATGAGAGGCCACAGAAATGCGTTCCAGTTGCGCAATGCCAGCAGAATGGTCATTGCGCCGAAGGCCGGGCGCATCAGAGGAGTCATAATCTTAAAATAGATGCCAAACTCAGTACAGCCGTCTACTCGGGCCGCATCCATATAATCCTTACTGATTCCGGATACAAACTGCTGGAAGAAAAACATGGCCGTAGGCTGAATCAGGAAGGGGAGAATGGAACCAGTCTTTGTATTGATCAGCTTCATGTTTATAATCATGCGATATAACGGGATAAGAAGAATTTCCAACGGTATCATCATGACAATCATAGTAAGAGTAAACAGAAACTTTTTTCCCTTAAATTTATACGCTCCCAGCGCATACCCTCCCATAGATGAGAAGAATAAGGAGAGCACCGTCGATACAGCCATAACCAAAATACTGTTCCCATACCATTTTAAGTAAATTCCAGACTTTGTTGTCACTGTATAGATATAATTCTGTATAGAGAGATTATCAAACTGCCAGACCATGGCGATTCCATTTTTAAAAAGTGCACTGGTAGGCTTTAAAGAGGCTATTACCATAAAATATATGGGGAATAGCATCATCACTGCCAGCAGGAGAAACAAACTTCTCACCACAAACCGTATAATTGTTTTTTTCATTTTAAATCCCCCTAATCGTCGTCTCTGAAAAGCCCAAATCCTTTAAGCTGTAAGAGGTTAATAATGAGCACAATACCAAGAAGGACGAATCCGATTGCAGAACCGAATCCCAGATTTCCATACGTAAAGCCCTGTTGGTACAGATATCTGACAATTGTCATCCCCAGGTTTCCCGGCATGGATTCTTTCCAGAATACGTAGCTCTCCCCGAAGGTACGGTACCCTTCGAAGATCAGTATGGTAAAGACGTAGATAATAATTGGTTTTAGCAGGGGAATCGTAATATAAAGCAGTTTCTTAAATTCACCGGCCCCGTCAATCTCGGCCGACTCATAGACATCCCTTGGAATTGTCTGGAGGCCCGACAGGAAATAGATCATATACAGCCCAGCGCTTTTCCAGGTGCTTAAGACCACCATCAGGGTAATACTCCATTTATAATTCAGCATGAAGTTCTGTGACTCGATTCCAAACACATTTAACAGTGAGTTCATAAACGCATTGCCGGAGTCGGAAAACAACATCCGGAATACGATACCTGCCACAATCGTCGAGGCCAGTGTTGGAATAAAAAATACCGCCCTGAAAAAATTTTTTCGCTTAAAAAGTCCTGTGTTGAGTACAACTGCCAAAATCAACGGAAACACAGTAAGTACAACACATTCGACGGCCGTCACAAGTGTTGTTGTCTTAACCGCCGTGAAAAAATCTTTATTCCATAAATTTTTATAGTTGTTCAGTCCCACCCAGGTAAAGCTGTTAAATCCCTTCAGTTTCTGAAAGCTCATTAAAAAGGAGCTGATAATCGGATATAAATTAAAGATCAGGAACGACAGAATGAATGGGATAAGAAATATGTAAGGCGCCGCTTTTTTGCTGTATGCAAGCTTTTTTAAGTATTTCACAACATCATCTCCTTTTAGAAACAGGTGCCGCCAGTCAAATCAGACGGCACCTGCCCGGATACTTTACTTCTGGGAATTCAACGTGTCAGCCGCCCTGTCCAGAGCCTCTTTCGGCGTCGATGTTCCGGCTTCAAAAACAGAATACATCACATCGGAGGATACAATATCAAAGGCTTTTGGAACCATTGGATTATTATGGATCGCGTTGGAATTCTTTAAAGAAGCCGCCACATTACCAAATACATTCTCGTTATTGAAGAATTCCCGATTTACGGAAAGAGCCTCATCCTCCCATACATCGCTTCTGAATGGCGCGAATCCCAGCTGCAGATAGCACTCCTTGTTCGCATCATAGCTCAATTTGCAGAAATATAAAAACTCTTTTGCCAATTCCTGATTTTCGCACTGATTGGTAATAACGGTTCCCGTTCCACCGGTACAAGCACTGGTATACTGCTGCCCCTCTTCCCATACAGGCATTGGTCTTACGGCCAGATGACCGCTTAAGTCAGGCATATACTCTTCAAGCCTCGTCATATACCACAGAGGCATAATCAGGGCACCCATACCGTCATTGTTAAAGAATTCATAGAAATTCTCTGAGGTATTGGAACCGCCCGGCATCGTAACTGCAATTCCATCATCCAGCCAGGATTTTAAATACTCCAGAATCTCCACATTAGTCTCATTATTGATGATGACGTTTCCTTCTTCGTCGAAGAAATCGGATCCTTTCTGAAGTACCATGGACTGGAATGGGTACATGTCTGTAGTTTCAACAGCCGTCATTGGCTTTCCAGTCTTTTCAGCCACGGTCTCCCCCGCCTTAACGAAATCGTCCCATGTTACTATGGAGTCGATATCTACACCTGCTTCTTTCATAATTTTTGTATTGTAAAATACAACATTGGCGCCAGCCTGTGTCGGAGATCCGTATAGCTCCCCATTATAAGAATACATATCCAGCTTACTCTTAATAAACTTGTCTTCCTCATCCTTCACCAGATCTGTGAGAGACACAAATGGTATTTCATCAAAATCATAATACACACCAAAGTGAATGATATTAACATCACAGAAATCGGGTGCCCCCTGCCCCGTCTGCAGCGCTACCAGAAGCTTACTCTGCCTGTCTGACCCACCGACACTGACCAGATCCACCTGAATAGGTTTATCCGGGTTTTCTTTATTCCACGCGTCTATTCGGGATCTGTAAAATGCCTCATGAGCAGATATACACCAGAAACTGAAATCGACGGGTTCTGCCTCCGTTTTAACAGCTTCCGCTGTTGTCTCTTCTCCTGCCTCCTGAGTTGTCTCCTTCGCAGCTTCAGCCGTCGTCGGTTCCACCGCCTTTTCCTGGCTTCCACAGCCGCTTAAGATTCCTGCTGCCAGCATTGCTCCGCACACCAGTGTCATTAATTTTTTCATATCTCCTTCTCCTTTCATTTGTTGTATACATCATTGGATATTTTAATTATTATCACATTTACACAACTTTGTCAAATGTATTTTTACTTTTTTATACATTTATTCTATCATATCTTATTATTTAGCGGTAATACCAAATAATGGAAAGAATTTCTCTTGCTTTTTTTTCATCTATGCTATATGATTATTAATCATGAGGATATATGTTGTATACATTGTTGTTTTTATTTTATCTTTTAATAGCCACTAAGTGCTCATAATAAGGAGGGAAACATGAAAACTGAACGTTCAGAAAGCGAAAAAGGCCGAAACACATTAAAATACAGCACTTACGAATTTATCAAAAACAAGATTATCTGTTGTGAATATGAACCGGGGACATTTCTGAATGAAGAGATACTCTGTGAAGAAACAGGGGTCAGCAGAACCCCTGTCAGAGACGCGCTCGGAAGACTGGAACAGGAAGGGCTCGTTAAAATACTTCCCAAAAAAGGAGTTATGATCTCTAATTTATCCATTAATGACATGAACATGACATATGAATTCCGTCTTCTTCTGGAACCATATATCCTAAAGAATTACGGGAATACCCTGGATACGGATGAGACACTGCGCTACTATCAGCTTTTTTCTGATACAAAGCTTTTAGAAGATAAGTCCCTCTCCGCTACGGCAGATGACGATTTTCATATGTGGATTGTGAACGCCTGCCCCAACACTTATTTTAAAAACAGCTATATTGCTATTCACAATCAAAATCTTCGCTACCGTACCCTGTCTGGTATTCGTTCGAGAGAAAAGGCAGCGGATGAGCAGACTGACCATTTGACAGTTTTAAGCGAATGTCTGAAAGGCAACTGGAATGAGGCTGCAGAAGCCATGCGCCAGCACATTTTAAATTCCAAAGAGACATCATTCCGCCTCTTATTCAGCCAGAATCTGGGAGGAACCTTATGAGCACACTGCGCAACCCGCTGCTGCCAGGCTTTTATCCGGACCCCTCAGTATGCAAAAAAGGGGACGACTATTATCTCGTCACCTCATCCTTTGAATATTTTCCGGGAATTCCAATCTTTCATTCCAGAGATTTTGTCCACTGGCATCAGATTGGACATGTCCTTACCAGAAAGAGTCAGGCAAATTTAGACGGGCTCTGCCCCTCCAGAGGAATCTATGCTGCTACCATACGCTATCATGAAAAGACTGATACATTCTATGTAGTGACTACCCTGGTGGGCAATGCCCCTTATTACGACAATATTAATTTCTATGTCACCGCCTCTGATCCGGCCGGCCCCTGGTCTGATCCTGTGATCATAAAGGGAGCAGAAGGAATCGATCCGACACTTGTATTTGATGGAGATGAAGTCTATTATCTTGGCAACAGAAGGCCAAATCCAGACATCCCGGAATGTGAAAGCCGCCATATCTGGCTTCAGCGCCTGGATCTTCCTACAGGAACACTCGTTGGAGAACGAGTCACCCTTCTGGAGCACGGAGCTCTGTATGATGCCGTGGCTCCCGAAGGGCCGCATCTGTATCACATAAAAGACTGGTATTATCTGATCATTGCCGAAGGCGGTACTGACCATAACCACTGCAGCACCGTATTCCGCAGCCGCTCCATCTTTGGCCCCTACGAATGCAACCCTCGCAATCCCCTGATTACTCATCGGAACCTGAAACGCGATTATCCAATTAACAGCACTGGTCATTCTGATATTATAGAACTGAACGACGGATCATGGTGGGCTGTTCTCTTGGCTTCACGTCCGGATGGCGGCGATTACCGTAATCTGGGACGTGAAACTTTTGCAGTTCCTATGGCATGGGAAGACGGCTGGCCTGTATTCAGTCCTCAGACAGGCTGCGTGGAATTCTCCTATCCAGGGCCTGATCTTCCAGAATGTATCTGGGAGCCGGAACCGGCATGCGATCATTTTCTCACACAGGAGTTAGGAACGTGTTGGAATCTACTAAGAACTCCGGATTATAAAACCTTCAGCCTGAACGATCGGCCCGGCTTCTTAAGGCTGTACCTTAACTCTCACACGCTGACAGAGCCCGCCAGTCCAGCGTTTATTGGAAGACGTCAGCAGCATATGTGCTTTACCGCGAGAACTTATATGGAATTTATTCCAGCCGCTAAAGGCGAAGCCGCAGGAATAACCATGTTTTATAATAACCAGTTTTATTATTCCCTGATGCTCCAAAGCACAGAGACCGGGATCTCCATTGTCCTGGCATGCCAAATCTGTGGTGACAATACCAGACTGTATTCAGCTCCATACGAAAAAGGCTGCGTTTATTTCAAAATTCATATGAGATATCAGTCCATTGATTTTTATTATTCTCAAGATGGTCAGACATGGATACAGGCCGGAACTACCGTATCCGGTACAATCTTAAACAAAGAGACTGCCGGGGGATTTACCGGAACCTATATCGCGCTTTATGCAACGGCAGATGGGAAGGACTCTCAAAATCATGCTGATTTTGACTGGTTTGAATATACCGGAGAAACAAACTGAAAGCCGGCGGGACAGTGGCGTACATTCCTGTACTTTCACTGCCCTGCCGGCTTTCAGTTCCTATGTTAAGCAGGATTCGTCTTATGCCGTCAAAATCTCCACCAACGCCCCCTTAATCTCTCCATCAATCTCCATTGCCTGCAGCTCCGAAAGAAAGACCTTCAAACTCTTCCCTTCCCTGATCCGCTTAAACAACATTTCCTTTGTCTCAAACTCGATCTCCGCCTGATTCAGAAACTCAAAGACAAGTTTCTCCACCGGGTTTTCAGAAAGCTTCATGTTTGTCTCAAACCTTACAACCAGCGTTTTTGCTGCGCTAACCTGATCGATCTCCAGGGTCAGTGTTCTGCTGTCCGCATCATAGGACTTTCTGTATACGGTTTCCTCTCCATTCAGACTCACACAGCACTCTGTATCCGTCACCGCGGCAAACTCCAGAACGAAATTTCTTTTCTCAGGTATTAATTCCAGCGCTCCCCTGGCCGAATCGATGGTAAAGGTCTGTTTCTCCCCCTCCCAGTCAAGCTTCATCTCCGTCGTCACGCATACGCCCTGCTCGTAATCACACGTCTCATTGTCATCCTCATACAGCGTAAATGCGCCATCCGCGCCTCCAAAGATCAGGATTCGCAGAGCCTCCGGGTTTTTCGTCACATCGGCGGCCCCGGTGCTGTCCGTCATGGGAATCACACCTCCGGCCTTCACCAGTACCGGAATCGTCTCCAGCGGCCGGTAGAGTTCCATGACTCTTCCGCCTTCATACACCATATGATTAAAGAAATCAATATAAGTTCCTTCCGGAATCCATACACGCACCTTTGCCTCGTTAATCTTCCGAATCCTGGGCGCGGTGATGGGCGCCACGATCATCTCGCTTCCGAAGTAATACTGATTGGCCACCTCGTAGGCCTCCGCCGCTTCCGGATGCCGATAATACATCGGCATAATCATCGGCTCTGCCGACTCACTCGCCCGGTAGTTCATGGTATAAAGGTAAGGCATCAGACGGTGGCGCAGGCGCAGGAACTCTCCCATCACAACCTCCGTCTCCTTCTTAAACCGCCACGGCTCTTTCCCGTTAAACTCGCTGCAGGAACTGTGAAGCCGCATAATTGGAGAAAATACGCCGAACTGCGTCCACCGCGCCTCCATCTCATCGTCTTTATAGCCCCGCATGTGGCCTCCAATATCATGACTCCACCAGCCATAGCCTATATTGGATGCATTTGCCGTAAAATACGGCTGGAACTCAAGAGATTCCCATGTGGTGATCGTATCTCCGGAAAATCCTACCGGATACCTGTGGCTTCCCGGACCCGCATATCGGGAAAATGTCATCGGGCGTTTTCCTTCCCTCTTACTGTCCAGAAAATGGTAGTGATTCAGCATCCAAAGCGGATCCAGCCCCGGAATCCTGCTGTTATTCCCCTGCTGCCAGTCCACCCACCAGAAATCCACGCCCATTTCCTCATAAGGATGGTGCGCATACTCAAGATAAGCCTCCAGAAAAGCCGGATCCGCGATATCAAAGTTAATCGGATCTTCCTTTTCCCAGTCCACGCCCAGCGCTCTGGCCATATCCGGATACATTTCCTCAAAGCCCCGGACGCCTTCCGCCGGATGGACATTCAGAGTCGTCCGCATCCCGCGTTTATGCAGCGTCTGAAGAAAACGCTTCGGATCGGGAAACAAACTACGATTCCACGTATACCCGGTCCATCCGCTGCCATATTTCGGATCGATATCCACCAGATGCCAGTCCATATCGATGACAGCCACCGTAAATGGAATATCTTCACGCTCGAACCGATCCATTAAAGCCAGATACGATTCCTCCGTATACTTATAGTACCTGCTCCACCAGTTCCCGAGGACAAAACGAGGAAGCATGGGGGATCTGCCGCTGAGATGGTAAAAGTCCTTCAGGCATTCCAGATAGTCATGGCCGTAACCGAAGAAATAGATGTCCTCGCCCCTGCCGCATCTCGGCTCTACCCAGCCGTCCTCTGTCAGGAGCATGCTTTTTCCATCATCAAGAACAGAATATCCAAACCGGGAAAGAACTCCGTGCTCCAGTTCCGTAGAGCCATCCACCTCGTCCAGCGTTCTTGCTGTCCCCTTCAGATCATGAATTTCCTCAGAGTAATGCCAGATGCTGTGATATGCGCTTAAGTTTCCGATCACCTGGATGCTCAATCCATTTTTAGAGAATTTTTTCTCATCATAAATCAGATGAATCCGCTTTGTCAGGATCTCAATTCCGTCTTCCGTCTTAATGACCCGGTACTGGGTTGGTTTAAAATCACGGTTCCACGCCATCTGTGAGGGACGGTCTTCAAAATGGCCGTTTTCCTGATATTCCAGCCGGATCAGTCCGTCCGTCAGCACGCTGATGCGGTAGCAGTCTCCCAGCACTATATTTTCCCCGCAGGCCGCAGGGTTTGTCTTAACCTTAAAAATATCTCTCATCACCATATTCTCCTTCTGCCATTAACCATTCCTGTCTTTAACCCTTCACTGCCGACGCGGCAATTCCTGCGATAAACTGTTTCTGGAAGAATAGGTAAACCGCCAGAACCGGTATGATTGAAATCGTAGTAGCTGCAAACAGTGCGCCGTAATCTGTGGAATACTGCCCGTTAAACATCTTAAGACCAACGGACAGAAGCTGTTTCCTGCTGTCATCAATAACCAGATACGGCCAGAGGAAATCTTCCCACGCCCATAAAAACTGGAATATCGCAATACTGGAAATCCCGTTCTTTGACATGGGGATCACAATCTTATGGAAAATATAAAACTCATTCGCACCGTCAATTCTGGCGGCCTCCAGTATTTCATTGGGGACGGATGCAATATGCTGTTTCATCATGAAGATACCGAAGCCGGAAAATGACGCAGGTACAATCAGAGCGGCATAGGAGTTCATCCATCCAAACGCCTTGATCATGGAATATCTCGGAATGATGGTGACACACCATGGAATCATCATGGTCGCCAGCACAAGGCCGAAGAGGGCGTCTCTGCCTTTAAACTTATATTTGCTGAGTACAAACCCGCACAGAGTGCTGGTATAGATCACGATCACCGTGATGGCCAGCGTAATAAAGATACTGTTTGCAAAGAATCTCATGAAGTTAAAATGAGCATTCATGGACACGTAATTCCCCGCCGTAAACAGCTTTGGCAGGAAAGTCTGATGCAGGGCCACAATTTCACTGTTTTTCTTAAAAGAGGAGGCCAGCATCCATAAAAACGGATACACGGTCACGACTCCCAGTACCAGTAAAACAAGATTCAGTACGATACTGCTTACCTTCTTTTTCATGACATCTCCTCCTTATTCCGAATCCCCGGATACCCGGAATGACAGCCAGGTAAATACCGCGGTGATGACAAACAGCACAAAGGACATCGCGGATGCATATCCGAAATTATACTTCACGAACGCCTCATTATAAATAATATAAGAGGAGAGGTAGGTGGCTGTTCCCGGACCGCCTTCCGTCAGGATCAGCACCTGTACATACGCCTGGATATAGGAAATGATGGACGTAATCACCACAAACAGCGTCATGGGCTTCAACAGCGGAAGCGTTAAATACTTGAAGGTCTGCCAAGAAGACGCCCCATCCACTCTCGCCGCCTCCATGGCATCGCTGGGAAGGGAGTAGAGACCTGCCATAAACATGACGACCGCATAGCCGAAATCCTTCCAGATCGTCATAATCATAATGGCAAGCAGCGCCGTCTTCGGATTCATCAGCCAGTTGATATCAAGTCCCAAAATCTGGTTGATGGCACCAATCTGCGGATTATACAGGAATTTCCACACAAATGCCACCGCCACCATCGGCGTAACCACCGGCATGTAATAAATTGCGCGGAAAAAGCTTTTGTGCTTAATCAGGTTTGAGTAGATCGCTATAGCAATAGCAAGGCCCAGCCCCACCCGGAAAAAGATAACTACAACAGAAAATATCAGGGTATTGAGCATGGATTTGCCGAAAAGAGCGCTGGTAAATACACTGATATAATTTTCTATACCATTGAACCGGTAAATACCGCTCAGCGGATTCCATTCGTGAAAGCTGCCTGCAAATGCGATCCCAATCGGCACCAGTAAAAATACCGTGTAGAACAGAATCATTCCGGTTACTGTGATATTGCGGAGCAGGATCTCACTTTTGCTCTGCAGGGGATTTGTTTTTCGGAACATGATTTTCCCTCCTCTTAACAGGGGGATGCCGCCGCATTTCCTGAACTGAATAGCGAAATGGAAAGCGGCATTCCCGGTGACGGCGTCTTACTCCGCGTATTTATAAAGGCTTTCTACTGATTCAAAACTGCTGTTCTTCATATCGTTATGTATGGTCTCTTCCGCCTCGGCCAACGCATCGTCAATGGACATGCCGTTAAAGAATACATTTTCACCGGCGGTCTTTAAAGATGTCTCCATGGTCGCCGGCATCGGGCCCGGCCAGATGTAACGGTCGATGTGATCGGCCAGAACCGCCATGGACGGATTGGCCAGAATCTCCGCATCCTCAGCCAGTGATTTCTTCGCCGGGAAGGTGCTCATGGCAATGTTGAACTTCTTCTGAATGTCATTGTTCGCCAGGAAATACTTCACAATATCCTGCGCAACGGCCTGCTGATCCGCCGGAGCATTCTTATTGATACCAAAGGTAGACTCGCCGTTATACCGGTTATAAGCATATGGATTTTCCTCAAATACCGGGATTTCAAAGACGCCAAAGTTGATATCCGGGAAGTTTGTCTTTAACGTGTTGTTAAAATGGCCCCACTGGATTGTCATGGCTGACTGTCCCTGTCCAAAGCTGTCCGCGCCCTCTGCTCCGAAATCCTTGGAACCGACTCCGTCAACCTCGTATAAATCCACCAGAAGCTGCATAACCTCCTTCATGGCGTCATTATTGACAGTAGCTGTCTTTTTGTCATCTTCGAATAAATCCTGGCCCAGCTGGTAATTCAAGCCCAGAAGGTAATTCTGATGGAAGGTTCCGTTAAAGTTTAACCCGGCCTGTACAAAGCTGTTTCCCTCTTTGATGGTCAGCTTCTTCGCCACTTCCCGCATCTCATCCCAGGTCTTTGGATAATCCGCGTCTGTGAGCCCCGCGGCCTCCCACATGTCCTTGTTGTAGTAAACAGAGCCTGTCATGATGCCGTAATCAATATAGTAAACCTCGCCGTCGATGACATGGGCGCTCACGCCGTTAAAATCCGCATCCAGATCGTCTGACGATACTTCATACGGGGCCATATAGTTAATCAGGTTTTCATGCTGGCTGTTATGTACATTGAAAATTGCAGGTCCGTTTGCACCGCCAAGTGAAAGAGGAAGTTTTGTCCAGTAGTCGTCCCATGGATTGTTGACCAGTTTGATGGAAACATTGGGGTGAATTGCTGTATAACCGTCGATCAGCTCTTGAAACAGATTGTCACTGCCCCATTCCCAGAATTCAACGGAAATGTCTTTTCCATCGTTAATTGGCTGCGACGGATCATACTTTACCGTATCGCCAAACGGTTCTGTCGGCACGTTTACTGCTGCGCTCTCCGCAGCCTTTTTTTCGCCCGAGCTGCCGCATCCCGTAAGACTTGTCACCATCATCGCTGCAGCCAGGCCGGCTGCTATCCAGCATTTCTTCATTTTAAACTCCTCCTTGTTCTTTTCGCGCGGTCTCCGTTTCAGTCTCTGGTTTCTGAAAATGGTAATCGCTGCAATTGGTTTCGTTAAGGTTTAGCGTTAAATCTAACATGAGAATACCACTCGAACGAGGTACTGTCAATATTATTTTTGTATTTTGTTATTTTTAAATAGTTTAAACCCATTTAAACTATGCATTTATACTAAAGTGAAATAAAATACAATTGCGTTTTTTAACTTCATAGTGTATAATATATTTAGCGCTAAATATAACTTAAGAAAAGGGGGAGAAAAACATGACTTTAAAAGATATTGCAGAAAAAGCCGGTGTCAGCATGATGACCGTGTCCAACGTAATCAACGGAAAGCACAGCCGCGTTTCTGCCGCAACCATAGAAAAAGTAAATTCCATTATAAAAGAATACAATTACGTTCCGAACCTGTCCGCAAGAAGCCTGACGATTAAATCTTCCCATATTATAGGAGTCATTGTTCCTTTGGATGACAAGGAGGACAACGGAACTTCGGTTAGCTACTTTGACAATCCGTACGTCAGCTCCATGATCGGCGTGATTGAAAGAGAGCTGCGTGACAACGGATACTTCGTCATGATACGCGCAGTCCGGTCTCAGGATGATTTGTCTATATTGATGCGCAACTGGAACGTTGACGGCGCAATCTTCCTCTATCCCCGCCTGGGAGACCGTTTTGAGGATTCCATCAACGCGATTGTTGCAGAGAATCATCTTCCCGTAGTCCTTTTCGATGCGAGAACAGACAATCCGGAGGTCATCAATGTCTGTTCCGACGACCGAAAGGGCTGCTACCTCTCGACTCGCTATCTCATTAACCGCGGACATAAAAAAATTGCCTTCGTGGCAAATTACGAAGGCAATCCTCTTTTAACAGACCGTTTCGAAGGCTACCGGGCCGCCATGGAAGAAAGCGGACTTGGTTGTGATCCGGACTGTATTTTTTCCTATTCTCCCTCATACGAGGAAGGGGTCGCCGCCGGCAAGGCCATCGCGGCAAGCGCCCTTAAGATCACCGGGCTTGTCACCACGGCTGATATCTGCGCCATCGGCATCATGGAGGGCGCCAGACTGGGAGGGTTGCGGATTCCCACAGACCTCTCCGTCATCGGCTACGATAACCTGGCGGTCTCCACCTACACGACACCAAAACTGACGACCATATCACAGAATGTAATTAAGAAAGCGGAAACAGCCATGGAGCTGCTGCTGGAAAAACTGCGTACAGGGTATGTGGAACAGCCGCATGTCCAGCTGGATGTGGAGCTGGTGGAGCGGCAGTCTACTCTGTCGCTGCTGTAGTGCCTGAGGGCAGCTGGCAATCAGCCGAGCCAAAAAAACAGGGAGCCTTATGCTCCCCGTTTTCTGTCCATCACCTTGCAGTACGCGACGGCCACGATCGTACTGGCCAGCGTAGCCACAATTGCCGGTCCTACCACTGCCGCCGGATTCGTGCTCCCATACTGACTCCGGTACGCAATCATGTTGACCGGAATCAACTGAAGGGATGAGATATTAATAATTAAAAATGTACACATTTCATTGCTGGCTGTTCCCAGCGGTACGGCGCGTGGTAACTTCTGCATCTGACGTTTCTTATAGCCAGCCAGACTATTTTTTCCTGACTCTGTCTGTTCTTCCTCCCGCCGCTCCTCCTCCAGCTCCTGGAGGGATTCCATGGCCTTTAACCCGGCCGGCGTAGCGGCCCAGCCCAGGCCCAGGATGTTGGCAATGATATTCGTGGCGATGTGATCCATGGCGGGATGATCCTTCGGTATTCTGGGAAAAAGAAAACGAAGCACCGGCCCCATCCTCCGGGACAACCGTTCAATCAGGCCAGACTTCTGCCCGATCTCCATGATCCCGGTCCAGAAGGACATCACTCCCAACATTGTGATACACAGCATGACGGCTTCCTTTGCCGACGAGAGCGCCCCATCGGTAACCGCGCTTAAATTTCCATGGAACGCCGCCCATAAAACGCCTACCACCATCATAAACGCCCAGAGATAATTTAACATACTAATTCAACCGCCGTGGTGATTTTATTGCTATTTTATGATTTTCGAAATTGTTTTATAACCGAATATTATTTAACTTTTTTTCATTAACCTTTAACTATAGAATTTCTGTCCAATATATCAACTTTTTTATTGATACATCAATTCCTATACAATTCATAATATACTTTTTTTCCATTTCTTATCATTCTAACAATTCTTCTTTCTCTCAATCTGCTTAATGCAACAGATGCTCCTGCTATAGTACCGATTCTGGTTATCTGCGTTACCTGTTTCGCTGTAATAAATCCATTTTCTTTAATATATTGATATATCAATTTATCAGTTTTATTAAGAACTGGATCCGACTCTGCATAGTCATTGAAATCCATTTGTATAGGCATTTCTTTATACTCCAAATTTAAGGAATACTTTGTCCAACGTCGTTTTTTTTAGCAATCAGCATATTCTTTTCAATTAATACAGCTAACTTTTTCCCTACATCTACAGAATGCTTATTTAGAATTGATTGTAATCGTTCATTAGTAACCTGTTGCTCCAGATAAGCGGTTGCAAGTATGTTTTCCAGTATTACCCTAAAACTAACCAAACAAAAAAGCCATGGAACCTTATCTCTCCATGGCCTTTACTTTCACTACTAATACCTGTTTTCTTTTATTCTCCCATCAAGTCCCTCATTACCTCATCCACCGTTTCAATCCGCTCCGCCCGAAATGCATTGCTTCCGCAGAACACAAGCCCTTCATCCGTATTCCCTTCCGCGGAATTCACCAGTGCCTTGGTGATACAGTAGGGAATCGTCTTCTTATCGCATTTCTCGAGACACTGATAGCAATGTTCCAGCTTAAACGGAGTCTGCCCGACACCGCTTAAGAATGCGTTATTGATCGCCCGTCCAGGCATGCCTACGGGACTCTTTGTGATTACGATATTTTCCTTTGAGGTGTTAAGATACGCCTGCTTAAATTCGTCCGGAGCGTCACATTCCTCTGTGGTCACAAAACGCGTCGCCACCTGGACGCCGTCAGCTCCCAGCTCCATCTGATGCATCACATCCTCATGGCTGTAGATTCCGCCCGCCGTCACGACAGGAATCTCTGTCTGGTACTTCTCGGCATACTCTCCTACCAGGCGGATAATTCCTCTGACCTCTTCGTCGTAGGCAGCCTGATCATACGTGTGCTCTACATCCGCAGTATCCACGCCCAGTGTCTCCAGTGATTCACGGGAAAAGCCCAGGTGACCTCCCGCAAGCGGCCCCTCTACCACGACCATATCGGGAACGCGGTGAAACTTACGGTCCCACATCTTTAAGATTACCATGGCAGACTTGACAGAGGATACGATCGGGGCGATCTTTGTCTTTACCTTTTCCCCGGCCGCGCCCATCTCTGCCGCAGCCTCGGCCAGATATGCCGGAAGGCTAGCGGGAAGACCGGCTCCGGAGATAATAATGTCCGCTCCTGCCTTAACCGCTTCCTTCACATACAGTGCATAGCTTTTCGTCGCCACCATGATATTAAATCCAATCACGCCTTCCGGAGAGATATCCCTGGCCTTCTTAAATTCTTTTCCAATTGCCCTCAAATTCGCTTCCAGCGAATGATCTGCAAAATCCGGTTCCCTAAATCCGATCTGCGCGGTAGAAATGATTCCCATGCCCCCTGCCTTTGCAACTGAGCCCGCCAGTGAGGAGAGGCTGATTCCAACCCCCATCCCGCCCTGTATAATCGGTTTTGGAACTACAAGTTCTCCTATTACCAATGGTTTTAAATTTCCCATCACATTCTCCTAAATCTGTCATATCGCCCAGAGGCAATTTCTTCTTTTGGCATTGCAGCGTATTTTGCAAAAAAAGCCTCCATGGCACTGTCCATTTCCTTTGCCAGATCTGTTAAATTCTCCGCTGATGCCGGTTCTTCCTCAGCTATAATTCTTTCGATCAGCCCCAGTTCCATCAAATCCCTGGCAGTGATCTTCATGACACGCGCCGCATCGCTGGCCTTCTTGCTGTCCTTGTAAAGAATGGAGGCAAATCCCTCCGGAGACAGAATCGAATAGATTGCATTTTCCAGCATCCATACCTCATTGGCCACAGCCATAGCCAGCGCTCCGCCGCTTCCGCCCTCTCCAATTACAATAGAGAGCATCGGAACGGTGATATCTGCCATTTCAAATAAATTTCTGGCAATTGCCTCGCCCTGGCCGCGCTCTTCCGCCTCCAGACCGCAGAACGCGCCCGGCGTATCCACAAAACAGATGACAGGGCGGCCGAAAGTCTCCGCCTGTTTCATAAGGCGCAACGCCTTCCGGTAACCTTCCGGAGACGGCATTCCGAAGTTGCGCTTAATATTGTCTTTCGTGTTTTTTCCTTTTTCCTGGCCAATGACCGTCACCGGCATACCGTGGAAAAAGGCTAATCCGCCCACGACGGCTCCGTCGTCGCCAAAGTAACGGTCTCCGTGGAACTCCATAAAATCATCAAATACCGCATTGATATAGTCGCTGGCAACAGGGCGTTCCGCACTTCTTGAAAGCTGTACGGTATCCCATGGACTCTTTTTATTCCTGCGGTTTTTCGTCTTCTTCTCTTTTCCACTGAGTCCAGCGGGCTGGGAACAGTTATCCACAAGGAAAGATGTGTTTTCACCGTTATCTTCCTGTTTATGTGGATGATGGAGCTTTAAAATAGCGGAAATTGTGGATTTCATGTCCTCGCGCTTTACAATTTTATCCACAAAACCGTGATCCTGTAAGAACTCAGAGCGCTGGAATCCCTCCGGCAGCTTCTGGCCAATGGTCTGCTCAATCACTCTGGGGCCCGCAAAGCCGATTAAGGCTCCCGGCTCTGCAAGAATGATATCCCCCAGCATTGCAAAGCTGGCGGTCACGCCGCCGGTCGTAGGATCGGTCAGAACACTGACAAACAGCTGGCCTGCGTTGTGATGGCGCTTTAATGCCGCGGAGGTCTTGGCCATCTGCATCAGAGATACGATTCCTTCCTGCATTCTGGCGCCGCCGGAACAGGCAAAAATAATAACGGGAAGCTGTTCCTTTGTGGCTCGCTCTACCGCTCTCGCAATCTTTTCTCCGACAACGTGGCCCATACTGCTCATAATGAATCTGGCGTCGCAGACGCCTAAGACTGCCGGCTCGCCGCCTATGGTACATTTTCCGGTTACAATGGCTTCATTTAACTTTGTTTTTTCCCTGGCGGCCTCTATTTTCTTTTCGTATCCGGGGAAATCCAGGGGATTGGCAAATTCCATCTCTTTATCCCATTCCTCAAAGCTGCCCGCGTCCGCGGTCATCTCAATTCTGCGATAAGCGTGGACACGGAAATAACCTTTGCATTTCGGACAGATATAAAAGTTGTTTCTGACATCCTCCGCGTAAATAGGCTGACCGCATTTGTTGCACTTTCTCCACAGACCCGCCGGGATGTTCGGTTCGTCTGCCTTGTCGGGCGTTTTATATTTGCTGTCGATTAGTGTATAGGTTTTTTTGAACATGTCTTTTAACATGGTTTTGCTCCTTTAAGAAAGAAAAAATGAGGGGGGATGGGGGTGGCCGTAAGGAGAGGGATAGGGGGAGATGCAGCCGCAGTGGACAGCCATGGAACACCTTTGGCGTCCCATGGCTGCCGGGCATTCGCCCCATACCCAGATGAAACTCCGCATTCCAAGATACAAGCGAGCTTGCATCTTGGAATACGAAATTTCATCTGGGTGCACTGCTCATTGTTAACGCACATATTCCGCGAAATACTTTGGAATGAAATCTGTATCAATGTCGCCATCCTGATATGCTTCATGACTCAAAATATCGAATTGAAAGTCTACGTTTGTCTCGATTCCCTCTATAATCAATTCTCCCAGCGCACTTCGCATCTTGGCAATTGCCTCTGTTCGGTTTTTTCCATGGACAATCAGCTTCATCAACATGGAATCGTAGTTTGCCGGTACTCTGTAGTCATTGTAAATATGCGTGTCAACACGGACTCCATTGCCTCCCGGCACGTGAACATTTGTGATCAGACCCGGACACGGCATGAAGTTCTTTTCCGGGTTCTCGGCATTGATTCTGCACTCAATGGCATGGCCCGTAATCTTTACATCTTCCTGGGATACGCTTAAAGGCTCTCCTGCCGCCACACGGATCTGTTCTTTGATTAAATCCAGTCCGGATACCAGTTCCGTTACCGGATGCTCTACCTGGATTCTCGTGTTCATTTCCATAAAATAAAAGTTCTTGTGCTTATCCAGCAGAAATTCAATGGTTCCCGCATTCTCATAGCCTACAGCCTTCGCCGCCTGTACCGCCGTCTCCCCCATCTTCTTACGCAGCTCTTCTGAAATAGCTGCTGACGGGGATTCCTCCAGCACCTTCTGGTGGCGTCTCTGAATAGAACAGTCGCGTTCTCCCAAATGGACAACATTTCCCAACTTATCCGCCATGATCTGAAACTCGATATGTCTGGGCTTCTCGATATATTTCTCAATATACATTGTGTCATCAGAAAATCCCTTGATCGACTCCATCTGGGCGTTCTGGAAATTTGCATCGAAATCTTCCGGTCCTCTGGAGATACGCATACCCTTTCCGCCGCCGCCTGACGATGCCTTAATCATCACCGGATATCCGATCTTTTCCGCTACGAGACGGGCTTCCTCCACCTCGTGAACAGCCTCCTTACCGCCCGGAACGACCGGGACTCCGGCCTCCATCATGGTCTTTCTCGCCTCAGATTTATTGCCCATTTTATTGATAATGTCAGCGGATGGACCGATAAATGTTATATTGCATTTTTCACACAGTTCGGCAAATCTGGCATTTTCCGAGAGAAAACCAAAGCCCGGATGGATGGCATCCGCTTTCATCGCCACTGTAGCGGTCAAAATCCGCTCCATATTTAAGTAACTCTGGGTGGATGGCGCGGGACCGATGCAGATGGCTTCATCCGCCAGAAGCGTATGCAGACAATCCCGGTCTGCCTCGGAATAGACCGCCACGGTCTTGATTCCCATTTCCCTGCATGCCCGAATAATACGCACCGCGATCTCGCCGCGGTTAGCAATTAATATTTTATCAAACATATGACGACCACCTATCCAATCATAAATGTCAGTTCCGCGGAAGCGGCAATTTTTCCGTCAACCGTTGCTACAGCCCTGCCGATGCCTACCGGCCCCTTGCGCTTGATAATTTCACATTCCAGACGCATGCGGTCGCCGGGAACCACCTTATACTTGAACTTCGCCTTGTCAATACCTCCAAAGAATACCAGCTTTCCCTTATTCGCCTCTTCGCTTAAAATAGCGACGGCTCCTACCTGTGCCAGCGCCTCAATTCTCAGCACGCCCGGCATAACCGGTTCCTGGGGGAAATGCCCCTGGAAATACGGCTCATCAAACGTAACACATTTATATCCTACGGCGCGGACGCCCGGTTCCAGCTCTTCAATGCAGTCTACCAGCAGAAACGGATGTCTGTGCGGAATAATTGCTTCAATTTCCTTAATACCTAACATGACTCTCTCTCCTCTTTATGAAAAAAGAGCCTCAACCATTTTTAACCCAGTCATCATTTAAAAATCGGCTGAACCTCTCTTTAACTTTTTCTTTCCTGTCAATCACAGCCCTGTATCACTTCTTATCGGATTCTGAACAGGGGCTGGCCATACTCCACCACATTTTCGTTGGTGACCAGAACAGCTTCCACAACGCCGTCAAACTCGCTCTCAATTTCATTCATCAGCTTCATGGCCTCGATGATTCCAAGGGTCTGCCCCTTCTTTACCGTGTCCCCAACCTTGACAAACGGCTCAGCATCCGGTGAAGAGGAGTTATAAAAGGTTCCCACTAACGGTGACGCCACGATCTTATCGGAGTCAATAGCTGCGGCCGTGTTTTCCGCGGTCTGCGCGCCTTTACCGCTGCCGGCCGGCGCAGTAAATTCCGCTGCCGGAATCGCTGCCATCTCTGCAGCCACGCCTGACGCCGGTATCATCTGCTGCACCGTGCTGTTTCCTGCTACAGTTATAATCTGTTCTTTTTCCTTCTTGATGGAAAGCTTTAAGTTGCCTTCCTCTATCTTAAAGCTGGTCAGGCCATTCTCTGACACAGCCTGCATCAGTCTGATGATATCATTAATCTCCATATTAGGCCTCCTACTGCTCGAATTTCTTCACTAAAATACTGGCATTATGACCGCCAAATCCAAGAGAGTTGCTGATTGCCACATTGACATTACAGGAAACACCCTCGCCCTTCGTGTAGTCTAAATCACAGCCTTCACCCTCGGTCTCAAGACCTGCCGTAGCATGAACAAAGCCGTCCTGGATTGATTTCACACAGGCAATAAACTCTACTCCGCCTGCAGCGCCCAGCAGATGGCCGATCATGGACTTGGTCGAATTGATCTTTACCTGCTTCGCGTGATCACCAAGCGCTGATTTGATCGCCATGGTCTCAAATAAATCATTGTGATGCGTGCTGGTTCCGTGTGCATTGACGTAATCCACATCTTCCGGTCTGATGCCTCCGTCACTGATGGCATTCATCATCGCTCTGGCAGCTCCGCTTCCGTCTTCCGCCGGAGATGTGATATGGTAAGCGTCACACGTTGATCCGTATCCGATCATCTCGGCATAAATTGTCGCATTTCTAGCAAGTGCGTGCTCTAAGGATTCCAGGATAACAACACCTGCGCCTTCGCCCATCACGAAACCGCTTCTGTCCTGATCGAACGGGATGGATGCACGAAGCGGATCGGTTGCCGTCGTGAGAGCTGTCAGGGATGTAAAGCCTGCCACGCCGATCGGAGCAATACTGGCTTCTGTTCCTCCTGCAACCATAACATCCGCCTCACCGTACTGAATGGAGCGGAAGGCTTCACCGATGGAATGAGTACCTGTCGCACAGGCAGTTACCACGTTAAAGCATTTTCCCTTTAATCCGAACTGGATTGCCACATTACCGGCAGCCATGTTGCAAATCATCATGGGCACCAGAAGAGGATTCACGCGGCCCGGCCCCTTATCCAGAAGCTTACTGTGTTCCCGTTCCATGGCCTGAAGACTTCCGATACCGGAACCCAGACAGACTCCTACGCGGTACGGGTCCTCCTTCTCCATGTCGATGCCGGAGTTCTCCAGCGCCTCCTTTGAAGCGGCTACTGCAAACTGGGAGAAACGTTCCATACGTTTTGCAGCCTTCGGATCCATATAGTTCTTAGCGTCAAAATCCTTTACTTCAGCTGCAAGCTTTGCCTTGTAATCGGTTGTATCAAACTGGGTAATCGGTCCGATTCCCACTTTTTTTTCTTTCAATCCGTTCCAGAAACTCTCTACATCATTTCCGATCGGTGTAATTGCTCCCATACCTGTTACTACAACTCTTGTCCTCATATCGTTCTCTCCTTATTACATGGCCATTCCGCCGTCCACGCAGATCACCTGTCCGGTAATGTAGCCGGCTGCGCCGGAGGCCAGAAACGCCACCGCATCGGCAATATCCTCAGTGGTTCCAAAATGTTTCATCGGGATCTGCTCCGTCGCCCCTGCCTTTACGGCATCGGACAGAACCTCCGTCATTTCCGTCTCAATAAATCCAGGCGCCACCGCATTTACGGTGATTCCCCTGCTGGCCACTTCCCTGGCAAAGGATTTCGTCAGTCCGATCACACCGGCTTTGGCCGCGCAGTAATTGGCCTGCCCCGCATTACCAAGCACACCGGAAACGGAAGAAATGTTGATAATTCTGCCGCCTCTCTGTTTAATCATCTGGCGCGCAACATGCTTCATACAGTTAAACACACCTTTTAAGTTGGTATCGATGACCGCATCAAAATCTTCTTCCGACATCTTCATCAAAAGATTATCCTTCGTGATTCCCGCGTTATTTACCAGAATATCGATAGAGCCATACTTCTTAATAACGCCGTCCATCATGGCCGCAACGCTGTCAAAATCAGAAACGCTGCACTGGATGGCTTCCGCATGACCTCCGACTGCTGTAATTTCATTTACTACCTCTTCCGCCCGTTTAGCGGAACCATTATAATTAACAATGACAGTTGCGCCTTCTGCGGCCAGACGCAGCGCAATCGCCCGCCCGATTCCTCTTCCGGCTCCGGTCACAACAGCTGTTTTTCCTTCTAACATTCCGGCATCCTCCTCGCTATGAGCACTTAGCGCCTGTCTTTTAGGCGCTTACGTGCGATGCATGTCACCTCCACTTGGTGAGGTCCTTCACGAACCTAGTGGAGTGACTCGCTATAGTTTTTCAATATCTTCCAGTTTTTCTATATTAATGACTTTTACATCTCTTGTTATCTTTCTCATGAATCCGGCCAGTGTCTTTCCCGGCCCAATTTCTATAAATGTATCCACTCCATCCTGCAGCATGGTTTCCACACTCTGCTGCCATCTGACGGAAGAAGACACCTGCCTCTCTAAAAGCGGTCTCACGTCCTCTGCCTTCGTCACATACTGAGCCGTGACATTAGCCACATACGGGATAACCGGGGTGTTGATCCGGGCATCGGCCAGAACCTCGCCCAGCTTCCTTCCGGCTTCCGCAAGCATGGCAGAATGAAACGGTCCGCTGACATTTAACATGACGGCACGCTTTGCCCCCGCTTCCAGGAGCTTCTCATTGGCGGCTTCCACAGCTTCCTTCCGTCCGGAGATCACGATCTGTCCCGGGCAGTTGTAGTTGGCGATGGAAACGCCGTCGATCGCGCTTATCACATCTTCAATCTTAGACGCGTCGAGGGCCAGGATGGCGGCCATGGCTCCGAGTCCAACCGGAACCGCCTCCTGCATGAGGATTCCCCTCTGTCTTACGGTACGGATCGCATCCGCGTCGCTCATCACGCCCGCGGCGGCAAGCGCAGGGTATTCTCCCAGGCTCAGCCCGGCAGCCACATCGGGCTTCACGCCTTTTGCCTCTTCCAGGACACGCATCATGGCGATGCTGGTGGTTACCATGGCGGCCTGTGTGTATTCCGTGATATCCAGCCTGTCGTTCTTCTCAAAACACAGCTCCGGCACGGAAAAACCAAGCAGCTCTGACGCCATGTCAAAGAGCTCTTTTCCGGTCTTTGTATTCTCATAAAAATCCTGACCCATTCCACAGTACTGTGCGCCCTGTCCCGGGAAAATAAATGCAGTCTTGCTCATAATCCGTAACTCCTTTTTCCATTGCTGGTTCGGCGGTTCCCCGTCCGTTCCTTCATTTTTAATTACCAGTTCGGCAGCTTCTGTATCCGTCCCATTATTTTCAATTATCGGTTCAGCAGTTTCTCCGCCTGTTCCATCATCTCATCAATCATTTCCTTACAGGTCTGTGTCTTATAAATCATACCTGCAATCTGGCCTGCCATGACGGTACCGTTCGTGATATCGCCTTCCTGTACGGCCTCTCTCAGCTTTCCGAGAGTTAAGTACTCCAGTTCCTCGAAGCTCTTGCCTTCCTGCTCCAGCTTTACGTATTCCCTGGTCATCTGATTCCTTAAGCATCTGACCGGATGGCCGTGGGAGCGTCCCGTAACCGCCGAATCGATGTCCTTTGCCTTGATAATGCGCTGCTTGTAGTTCTCGTGCACAATGGATTCATCCGAAACCACAAATCTCGTTCCGATCTGTACCGCCTCCGCTCCGAGCATAAATGCCGCGGCGATTCCACGTCCGTCACCGATACCGCCGGCTGCGATAACCGGTATGGATACAGCGTCTACGACCTGCGGAACCAGCGTCATCGTTGTCTGCTCGCCAATATGGCCGCCGGATTCGCATCCTTCCGCCACAACCGCATCCGCACCGTAGCGTTCCATTCTCTTAGCCAGTGCTACAGAAGCCACAACCGGTATAATTTTGACCCCGGCGGCCTTCCACATCTCAATATACTTCTCCGGGTTTCCGGCTCCGGTGGTTACCACACCGATTCCTTCTTCCACGACTACCTTTGCTATCTCATCGGCATGAGGGCTCAGCAGCATGACATTGACTCCGATTGGTTTCTTTGTCAGAGCTTTTGCCTTGCGGATCTCCTCTCTGACCACCTCGGCCGGTGCGTTTGCACCGCCGATCAGTCCCAGCCCGCCAGCTTCCGATACAGCAGCAGCCAGATGATGTTCCGCAACCCAGGCCATTCCACCCTGAATAATCGGGTGTTTAATTCCTAAAAGTTCCGTTATTCTGGTATTCATCAGCCTTCCACGCCCTTTGCTTTTAAGTAGTCCATAACCGCGCTTACGGTCGTCAGCTTCTCTAAATCCTCAGAAGGAATCTCGACTGAATACTCATCCTCCAGAGCCATAACAAGTTCGAATAAATCCAGGGAATCCGCTCCTAAATCCTCTTTAAAGGAAGACTCTGCCAATACGGCCTCTGCGTCTACATTTAACTGCTCTGCGATAATTTCTTTCATCTTCTCTAACATGGTTTCATTCTCCTCTTCATTTTCCATCTTTTATTCCATTGATTTTTTAATATTTATCTAATTACTTTGATTTTCAAAGTATTAGTCTTTTTAATTACCACTCCAGAAGAGTGGTTCCCCAGGTCAACCCTGCACCAAAACCGGCTAATAGCAATTTGTCGCCCGGTTTCAATTTTCCTTCGCGATTCAGCTCATCTAAAAGGATGGGCACAGACGCTCCGGAAGTATTACCATACCGCTCTAAATTCGCTGGAAACTTTTCCATCGGTAATTTAAGTCTTTTCGCTATGGATTCGGAAATCCGGTAATTGGACTGATGCAGAATAAAATATTTAATTTCTTCTAATTCGGTTCCGCTCCCGGCAATCGTCTTCTTAATTGCCTCCGGCACGGTCTTAACCGCAAATCTGAAAACTTCCTGGCCATCCATGGTCATATAGCCTAATTCCGGTTTCTTTCCTGTCAGGAAATTTCCCGTAGTGCGTCCACCGCATTTCAGAACGCCGCCTTTCGTTCCGTCCGACCCCATGGTCAGCCCCATGACTCCGGTGTCCTCTGCCCTCACAACAACCGCTCCCGCACCGTCTCCGAAGAGAACGCAGGTGCTCCGGTCGTTCCAGTCCACCAACTTGCTGAGTGTATCCGCTCCGATCACAAGCCCCGTACGGTAGATTCCCGCCGTCAAAAAGCTATGTACCGTGTTTAAAGCGAAGACAAATCCCGAACACGCGGCGCTTAAGTCAAACGCCACCGCATTGACCGCGCCGACCGCGGCCTGTACTTCGCAGGCGCCACTTGGAAAACAGCAGTCACCCGAGGAAGTGGCAAGGACGATAATGTCCAGTTCTTCCGGTTTTATTCCGGACTGCTCAATCGCCAGCTTCGCCGCCTCCGCCGCCAGATCGGAGGTTCCTGATTCTGCCGCCGCAATTCTTCTTTCCCGGATTCCGGTTCTCGGTCTGATCCATTCGTCGCTGGTATCCACGATCTTTGCAAGATCATCATTGGTTACCACCTGTTTCGGTACAGCCGAACCTGTTCCTATAATTCTAGTCGTCATAATTTCCCCCATTCGTGCTGTGATTCACACATCCAGGTAAATGGGAAAACCCGTGGTTTTCACCTGTCTCTGATATTTTTCGTTTCAAATATTTTGATATTCAAACCAATTCTATACAATCCCGATTCGTTTGTCAAGAAAAATTTTTAAAATAACAGCCGCCTGTGATATGCCACATCGTTCAAGAAATTTTTTCGGACAAATGGTAAAATAGAACAACAAACAGAAAAGGAAGTAAGACAAATGGATTTACAGAACGAAAAATGTGTCATGGTCATCGACGAGACACTCCCCACCGGCCTGATTGCCAACACCGCCGGAATTATGGGAATCACGCTTGGCAAGGAGATGCCGGACACCGTGGGGCCTGACGTCACGGACAAGACAGGCTGCTCCCACCGGGGCATCATCCAGTTTCCTGTCCCCATACTAAAGGCTGACGGAGCCAAAATACGGGAGCTCCGGAAACAGCTTTACCGGCCGGAATATGCGGAACTGACTGTGGTAGATTTTTCCGACACGGCACAGAGCTGCAAGACCTACGATGAATTTATCGATAAGGCTGCCGCCACCGAGGAAGATACCTTCTCCTATCTCGGAATTGCCATCTGCGGACCTAAAAAAGCGGTGAATAAGCTGACAGGAAATCTCCCATTGCTTCGATAAATGAACATGTATTCCAGGTATTACCCCAACACCAGGATGCAAAGAGGCCGGATCTTTGGAATCCAGCCTCTTTGCATATTTAATTTTTACTTCATCTACACACCATATCCGGATCCTCTTACTTCATCAGCTGCTGGTAGACATCCCGTTTACTGATTCCCCGGTCCTTCGCCACCATACGCATGGCCTCTTTTCGTTCAATTCCCTGCTTCTCATACAGATCCATATGCTCTTCCAGAGACATCTCCTCAAACGATTTCATCCGTTCTTCCTTTATTTCACCGATGCTCTTCCCCTCGATAACAATGACGCACTCGCCTCTCGGCTCCTCCGTCTCATAGGCCGCCAGCGCATCTTCAAACGTAGTCTGAAACGCCGTCTCATACCGTTTCGTCAGTTCCCTGCATATGGTGATTCTCCGGTTTCCCAGGGCCACTCTCAGTTCCTCCAGCGTCCTGACAAGCCGGTGGGGCGCTTCATATATAATAATCGTTCTCGTCTCCCGCTTCAGTTCCTCTAAAATCCACTGCTTTTCCTTCTTATCAGAAGGGAGAAATGCCTCAAAGCAGAAACGCCTCGTAGCCAGTCCAGATATGGTCAGAGCCGTAATGCAGGCCGCAGGCCCGGGCAGAGATGTAAGCGGTACTCCCGCCTCATGGCACTGTCTCACCAGCTCTTCGCCCGGATCAGAGATTCCGGGTGTTCCCGCATCTGTAATTAATGCGATGGAAACCCCATTTTTCATCTGCTCCACCAGATATCTGGCCTTGTCCACCTTATTGTATTCATGATAGCTCGTCATGGGCGTCTTAATATTAAAGTGGTTTAGCAGCTTAATGCTGTGCCGGGTGTCCTCCGCGGCAATTAAGTCCACTTCCTTTAATGTATTCAAAACCCGCAGGGTAATATCATCCAGATTCCCAATAGGCGTCGCACATAGATACAGCTTTCCTGTTTTCTGATCCTTTACCTGTTCTTCCATCTTCTTTTCCAACTTTTCTGCTATTTTTCGGGCCGTTTGACCGGCCTGTTTCTTCTATTCATTAGTAGTTATACTTTAACACAGAGGGCGAGACTTTTCAAGGAAAGGCGGAAATATGGCAGGGCGGAAAACACCAATCCCCTGGTTCTCCGCCCTGCCATATTCACCTAATTCGCCAAATTCTCCCCATTGCTGGCAATACATAATGATCATTTTCTCAATACCCGTAAATATCATAAATCTCCTGCGTATACACCCCCGGCTCCCGATATACCACAATCGGCGCCTCCACCTTAATCATGGATTTACCGCCGCGCACGGCTTCTATCAGGACCATATTGGCCTCTTTGTCCACAAATGGATGGACCATCTTCATCCGCTTCGGCTCCAGCTTATACTTCGTCAGCGCCGTAATAATTTCTATCAGGCGGTGAGGCCGGTGCACCATGTAGAAGCGCCCACCCGGCCGCAGAAGCTTCGCCGCCTCCCTCGCCACATCGTCCAGCGTACAGAGCACCTCATGGCGGGCGATCGCCTTGGGCAGATCGGGATTTTTAAGTCCATGGGCATCGTTCATATAGGGCGGATTCGAGGTCACCACGTCAAAGGAAGCCGCGCCAAACAGCCGGCTGGCTTCCTTGATATCGCCCTTTACGATCGAGACCTTCTCTTCCAGGTGATTGAGCGCCACACTGCGCGCGGCCATCTCCGCCACCTCATCCTGAATCTCCAGTCCCGTATAATGTTCGCCTTCATATTTCGCTTCCAGAAGAATCGGTATAATTCCTGTCCCGGTTCCCAGATCGACGGCCTTTTCCCCCGGCTTCACCGCCGCGAAACTGGATAAAAGCACCGCATCCATACCGAAGCAGAACCCGTCCTTCTTCTGTATAATCTGATAGCCGTTTCTCTGTAAATCGTCAAGCCGTTCCTCAGCCTTAAGCTCAATTATCATCTAACTTGGATTTCCCTTCCTTCTTCTCAAGGGCTTCCAGAGCCTTCAGCTCTGCATCCGCTACAGAGCCTTTATCCTTGCGCCGCCTCGGTTTAAACTTCAACTGATCCACACGGTATTCTCTGATTTCCTTCTCATCCTTTGTGATGACGATGACCTTCACCAGCTGACGCAGCACGCTGACCGAGTGAACCTCACCCTTCAGTCCGTCGTCTGTAGTCACATAATCGCCCACATTCGGAAGCTTGCTGTTTAAGTCCTCGTACGTCTCTTCCTCATTCTTCAGACAGCACATGAGCCTCCCGCAGACACCGGAGATCTTCGTCGGATTCAGCGACAGGTTCTGCTCCTTCGCCATCTTGATTGAAACAGGGATAAACTCCGATAAGTAAGAGTGGCAGCACAGCGGCCTGCCGCAGATACCGATTCCTCCCACAATCTTCGTCTCGTCTCTGACGCCGACCTGACGAAGCTCAATTCTCGTTTTAAATACCGACGCCAGATCCTTCACCAGTTCGCGAAAATCGATTCTACCATCCGCGGTAAAGTAAAACAGCACCTTGTTGTTGTCAAAGGTATATTCCGCATCGATCAGCTTCATCTGAAGCCCGTGTTTCCTGATCTTTTCCTTACAGATCCGGAACGCTTCCCTTTCCTTCTCGTGGTTTTTTAACTCCACATCCTCGTCTTCTCTCGTCGCCATCCGGATCACAGACTTAAGCGGCTGGACGACCTTGTCATCCGGCACCTCTCTGCTTCCCAGCACTACATAACCGTATTCAATCCCTCTCGCCGTCTCCACAATCACGTGGTCACCCGTATGAATATCCCGGCCGGCCGGATCAAAATAATAGATCTTCCCCGCATTGCGGAATCTTACACCAATCACTTTTATCATCAATCAGTTCTCCTTCATTACCAGTAACATGAGCTCCATGGCCAGTTCCATATTCACATTGGCATTCAGCCTGATCCCCGCCTTATCAATGGACTGGAGAATCTTTTCAATCCCATCGTAGGCGCTGGAGGCGCTCATTTCCTTAATTGTATTATACTCTTCCTTAAACACCAGAAGATTAATATCCTGTGTCACCTTATACATCAGCACATCCCGGTACCATAGCTGCATAAAATCGAGGCAGTCATAGATGTCCAGACTCTCATCCTTCAGCTTCTTGATATAGTCCAGAAGCTCCGTAATATCCATATCCTTCAAATGCTTCAGCATATGCAGAAGCTCGGTATACATCAGCTGAAAATCCTCCGAAGAGGCCAGATGGATCGCCTTTCCCAGATTTCCTCTCGCAAACGCGGCGTAAATCTCCGCCTTCACCTCAGGAATCCCCAGAGATTCCATCAGATACGTCCTGACTACGCTGTCCTGAAGCGGCTTCAGCTTTAACTGCACGCATCTGGAGAGAATCGTCGGCAGAAATGCCTCCTGATTCGTAGTCAGCAGCATGATAATCGCATAGGACGGCGGTTCCTCGATGGTCTTAAGCAGGGCATTCTGTGCCTGTGCCGTCATCTTTTCCGCTTCATCCACGATGTATATCTTATAATAGCTGCTGTAGGGCCGTACCATGATTGTATCATTAATTTGTTCCCTGATATCGTCAACGCCGATGCTGTTCGGCTTTTCATGATTTACAAAAATCAAGTCCGGATGGTTGCCGCTCATCACCTGCTTGCAGGCATGGCACTGCATACACGGTTCCTTCTTCCCCTTTTCACAGAGAAGCGTCATGGCAAATGCATTCGCCAGCGACTTACGTCCCATTCCTGCCTCACCTGTCAGAATATACGCATGAGATACATGATTTGTCTCTATAGCCTTCTTAAAATGTTCCTTTATCATCTCATGACCGATTATATCGTTAAATCCTGGCATTGGGGCACCTCCGTCTCAAAATATACGGATTTATTATAGCATATAAAATTCATACTCACAAGAAATAAGTGCTGGTAATTCCCGCACAAAAAGAAACAGACGGCCCCATACGGCAGCCGTCTTAAGCATTTAATTCAGTTCCATCCTCTCACCAGCCTTCACCCGGTAAGAAATCCCGTCCTTCTCAAAATATACGTCCACTGCGGCAGGATTCCACACCATAGACCCATCGGCGCTGAACAGCAGCCGGTCATACGCCGTCATATAATCATACAGCTCCAGGTTTGTCGCATACCAGATCTCATCCCGGTTTCCGGTATACGCAGCAAATCTCTCAATCACCTCCCAGTTCCCCTCCTCCTCAAACTCATAGCTGTGTCCCCAGAGATAGAACAGCCAGGAGCCGTACTTTGGCGTCTCCTCCACAAATTTTCCCGCCAGTTCCATCAGACGCTCATCCCGGTGATGGCACGTGGCCGTCAGACGGAGCCAGTCGGACGGAAGCCGGAAATCCCATGTCGAAACCGTTGTTCTCGCATAGGCGATTCCCGCCTGCACAAGCGTATCGACCACCCTGTCACTGGTAGTACCGAAGGGATAAGCCATACCCCTGACAATTGTATGAAACTGCCGCTCCAGATTCTCCCGGTCCTTCATCACCTCCGCCGTACAGAGATTCACCGGAAGCTGCTCCAGAAACGGATGTGTCAGCCCATGAACCGCCACCTCCATACCGCTGCCGCCGTAGAGCTCCGTCACCGCCTTTTCCGTCATCCTTCTGTGCACCGTACCCGGCGGGTATACCGTACCCTCTTCCGCGTAAAGCCCGCTGTTTAAGTTAAATGTGCCCTTTAATCCATGCTGCTTCATGATTTCGATCAGACGGATATCCTGTTCCACTCCGTCGTCATAGCTTAACGTCAGCGCCTTCTTTTTTCCCTTTGGAAACTGAATAAAGATACTTCCCATGATTTTCGTCCCTTTCCTCCTGGTTCGTATAATAATAACCTTAATACTACACGCAATCCCCTTATCTGTACAGAACCGCTTCCATATCCCTGCAAATTTCCTCCAGGCATTCCCTCAAATCATCATTCCTGTATCTCCTGATAATTCCGCATCTTACCAGGTTTTCTTCCTTAAAATCCTCTTCATCCGCCAGAAATCTCCGGCAGAGTTCCTTATACTTCGGTTCCTTCTGCCCCTTTTCCCGCTCCAGCGCACGTTCCAGCCTCACGCCGTCATCCACCTCGATATAGACAGGAACCAGCCCATTTTCACCGAAATACTCTCTCATCTTCTCATAAGACTCCAGCGTCCCGATCATCAAATAAGAGTCCCTGTCATCCAGACAGATCTGCCCGTCATCCACGGTAAAATAACTCCACGGTCCATACACAGTCTGATACGTCCGTTCCTCAATCAGCCTTTTCTCCCTGCGGAAGTCATCCAGCCGTTCCACCGTCGAAAAATGGTACTCCACCCCCTCTGTCTCCCCATCCCGGATTGGCCTCGTCGTATAAAGAACCACCGTCTTTAATTCCGGTATCCGTTCCCGCAGTTCTTTATAAATCGTATCCTTCCCGGATGCGCTTTTTCCCATCACATAAAAAATCTTTCCCATGTTTCATTCCTCAGTTTTTTCTAAAATAATAGTATCTAATTCTCCGCTCCTGCTGCCGTCAAAACCGCCTCCACCTCCGGATCCGCCGTTCCCTGGACCGGAAGGCCCCTGTGCTTATACTGCCGGATCATCTCCACCAATTCCGGTTTTAATACTTCTCCCGGCGCCACAATCGGAATTCCCGGCGGATAGATGTAGATAAACTCCCCGGATACCATTCCCTCACACGCATCGAGAGGGACGGACTGCCCCGGAGAGTCCATCGCCTGTGCGATCGTCATAGCAATCTCCGGCCATCCACAACCGCGTTCCTTTTCCATCCCGTTATCCACAATTCCATAGTCTCTTTCCCCTGTGTTATCCCCGTTTATCCCCGTAAAGCCTGATGCGGCAGTCCCACAGTCTCCCGCATCCCTCCTCCGCTCATGATCGATCTCCAGGAAAGCCCGGCACAATCGGTCCAACCCCTCATCCGTATCAGCCACCGTAGTAATCGCCGTCACATAATCCGGTCCGCACATTTCCATTTCCAGATGGTATCTGTTCCGAAGCAGCTCCGTAAGCTCCGGTCCGGTCAGGCCGCTGCTTCCCACAGAAACCACGATTTTAGACATATCCACATCAAAGACCTGGCACCGCCCTTTCACTCCGTCAAGAAGAGCCAGACACTCCATCTCCCCCATCCGCCGCCGGATACGGTTCAGCCTGCCGCTAAAGGCCTTCATCTCATCTCTTCCCGCTTTCTCCATCCATCGGATACAATTTTCAATAGCGGCCATCAACACATACGATGGGCTGCTGCTCTGGAACATGTGTACATACCGGTCAATTCTGCTTATATCCGCAAATCCCGCTTTCACATGCATGACCGCGGTCTGAGTCAGAGAAGGCAGCGTCTTATGGAGACTCTGTATCACCACATCCGCCCCCAGCTCCAGCGCAGAAATCGGGAATCCCGACTCCCCTCCAAAGGGGAAATGCGCCCCGTGAGCCTCATCCACAATCAGTGGAATCCCCCATTCATGGACGATTTTCGCAATTGTGCCGATATCCGAGACAATTCCGTCATACGTGGGAGATACCACCAGCACGGCCTCCGTCTCCGGATGGGTTATCAACAGCCGCCGCACATCCTCCGGCGATAATCCACCCTGAATCCCAAATTCCGGGATTGTCTGTGGATAAATATATTCCGCCCTCAAATGGCCCAAATACACGCCATGATACGCCGATTTATGGCAGTTCCGGCTCATGAGAATAGTGCCTCCATGGGAGACAGAGCCGCAGACCGCGCTCAAAATACCGCAGCTGCTTCCATTCACAAGATAATACGTCCGGTCCGCCCCATATACATTTCCCGCCCACTCCATAGATTCCTTCAGAATCCCTTCCGGGTGGTGAAGATTATCAAATCCCTCAATCTCGGTAATATCCACAGAAAACGGATTAGGAAAATCCCCTGCAAATCCGGCCCCCGCCTGCCTCTTATGCCCCGGCATATGAAACGGATAGGCGTCAGATTCCCCATATTCCATTAATCGGTCCAGCAGATACTTCTCCATCTCCATCCTCCAGATAACTTTCTGTTACAGTTTTCTTCCAGATTAGCAGATCAATGGTGAAATGTCAAATTATCACTCCTTCACAGGCAGGTATTGGCAACAGTTCAGCCTTCACTTCCAGCTGCCCGGCCTGGCGCCTTCGTTTCCTGGACCTTTCCTGTGACTTTGCAGGGCATTAGCAGTTCTTAATGCGCAGAATTTTTCGTTCAGGGGAAATCCCCACCTGTCTGAGCGCAGCGAGTTTGGGGATTATCACTGGTTTTTAGAAAAATCCTGCACATTTAGAAATGCTTATGCCCGAAACCGGAACTGGAAAGGTCCAGGAAACGAAGGCGCCGGGCCGGGCAGCTGGAAGTGAAGGCTGAACTGTTACAGGTATTGCTTTGCAATCCTATCCTCCGGCTTTCTGTCCGTCAGATAGAGAACCAGGAGAAATATCCATTCCAGAGGCTTCATCACCAGATATGTAATATCCGCCGCCAGAGGCGTCCTGATATGCTTTGCCACCGGATATCCATACGTATCATACACATGGCGCACGAAGCGGTGAAAACGCGGTGTACGCTCCTCAAGCACCTGCTCAAATGCATTTGCCACACACAGCTGCCGGTTCACCACGATCCGATGCCCATGCCGGACTCCCATCCGTTTGGGTTTCACCAGTTTCTCATGTCCCCCGGCCGCCACCGTACAGAGATAATGGCCATCGCTGTAAACTGTCGGCGGTGATATCCGCTGTGACAGCATCCAGTCGCTTGTCTCTGTAAATGCCTTCACCGCGGCGGATGGTTCCTGCCCAAACAGCACGAGAACCGCAATACAGATTCCCAGCACCGGCCACACCATAAGAAACGCCAGTGCCGGCCAGCAGCTGCTCTTTACCAGCAGGCGCCGCAATCCCGTCAACTTTTCGAAATCTTTTCCCTCATCCTCTTCCTTCTGTTCCTTTAACAGGGTCTTCACCACAGAAGCCGACAACAGAATTACATTCAGCGGAAATACAGCGAGATAAACAGATAATTCATCCGCCCGCCCCAGCACCTGGATAATCCACATCACACAGACCGCGCATCCAATATACAAAAATGATATACTCAGAATCTTAACCAGCGGCGGCAGCCTTTTAGACGCCAGCTTTAGCAGAAAATACCCCAGAAGCCCCAGAGAAACCAGAACAAGAACTGTAACTACATAGTGCTCCGACACAGGAGTATGGATTGCAGAGTCACTGGTAAACAGCTGCTCCTGCCATTCGCCCCCGATTCCCATATAATCATACAGTATAGCGGAAAACAGCGGTCCCAGAATCCATGTAAGCACCTCTGCCGCATTTTTAAATTTCCCCGGTTCTGCAAGAATAAAATATAAATTCATGAAAGTCAGAATAATCGGAACTATAAAAAACAGAAACAGCAGCCCCAACAGTATGATACTTCCAAAAAGTTCTCCTGCCAAATCAGCCATTATTCCATCCCCCCATTTCTGAACGATTGTATTGCCTTTTCAAACGAAAGATTCCATGTCCTGAAATCCGCAGCCCCCACCTGATAGTTCTTTGAAATAACCCATCTGTAATACTCCTTTAAAAATTCCGTTCTCCCGCCGGAATAAAACCGTCCGAGAACCGCATCATCTTCAAGCGCCTCAAGCACTACAGGAACTGCATCCGCCGAAAGCGCCTGAGTCATATACGTAAAATCGCTGTCAGACCATTCACCCGCATGAACCACATTATAGTCCGCAATCACCCGGTCCGGTCTCATATACGAAAATCCCACAAAAAATACAGATATCATTACAAGGCACCATCCAAACAGCGGAAATCGGTTCCTGTAGATCAAAATAACCACACCAACCATCATACATGCCAGCAACAGCAGGAACCACAGCACCAGAACCCGCAGATACGTCAGGTGATACTCCCCAACATACAAAACCATCCGGTATGCCGCGGATGCGATCATCACATACGTACATCCGCAGATGACAGTCAGAACGCCATTTAAGAAATTGCTTCTCTTAAAGAACTTCAGGTTCATAAGCACCATAACCAGATTCATCACAGCCACAAACAAAAGCTGAAAAAATCCCTGCCGCGCATAGGACGAGTACGTCACCCCCTCAGGCAGACTGCCTTTTCCGAGAAAAAGGTAAATAACCTGTATTCCGCTAAAGAACAGATACAGCAGAGCAATCGCGCTCATGCACGTAATAGCGGGAACCGGTTCGTGGGTTCTCATCGTCTTTTCTTCCCCGGAGATCTGATCCATACAGGCTCCGCAGATCAGGCAATAGACTCCAAATGCCCCAAAAGCAGTCATGGAGACCATAATGAGAATAGTCCATACATTCAGAACCGTCTCCATCCAGTGAACCACCATGGATCCAAACACTACATCCGCCCGCCCCAGAAGAAATCCGGCCACCAGCAGGATTGGCAGCGCCGCCGCCAGCCCCATGAACACCCGTGATACCGTTCTGTACTTTTTCAAATTGACCTTCTTAAAAAATTCGTTACCCTGAAAAAACGGATAGACAACTGCCGCAATCACACAACAGAGATAGACTGCCATAGAAGATAAATACTTACCGATACTCCACTCCCTGTCTTTATAAAACTGGTGAATCACAAAAATAACCACCAGCAAAAATTCAGCCGTCTTAATCAGCATAATAAGCAGCGGATCCGCAGTCCTGCAGACCGCAATCCCCAGCAAAACAGCAGTAACAATCAAAAAACACGATTCCCGTTTCCACTCTATCGAAAGCCTCCTAATCATCCAGGCCAGCACACCATAAATCCCCCCAATCATAATCGGATACGTAATTCCACTGGAATTCTTATACATACAAAATGTATACAGTATTCCAAATGCCAGAGCCACCCCCATAAATATCGGAAAGTTCTGTGTGATAACCTCCTGCTTTCCCCTACGCCAAGCTGGAACAGGCGCTTCTTTTATCTCCTTTTTTATATCTTCTTTTTCCTGTATTATCTGACTGCTATCTCCGTTTTGCTTCTCAGGTTTTACCTGATGTTCAGGTATCTTCTGATTTCCAATTTCCTCCTGACTTTCAATTTTCACCATTTTACCCTCTTTCTCCAGAATTTTCCCACTCATCGAACTTCCTCCTTCTTATCATTGCAATTCTTCATCCAATACTTCTCTTTCCTGTAACATACCATAGTATATATTAAATTTCAATATTTATTTATTGATATTCAATAATTTAATATTGTATTATAATAAAACGTAAGGATTTCTTTCGTTTTTCCTTTCTTTACATTTTTTCATATCAGCCTTATAATAGATATCAAAATCAAACCAGGAGGTGATTCATTGTGAGAACAATCGAATTTAAGATGGAGCGCCCCGGACTCGTCAAAGCGGGTGATGAAGTATCCATTATCGAGAGGGAAGGAACCAGCAGCTACAGCTATATCATCGATCCGGCCGTTGCCATGTCCGGCTGCTATACCGGCCGTGACCGTATCAAATCCGACCACGGAATCGTAAAAGAAGTCAAGCACAACGACAGAGGCTACTATGTGATTGTAGAATTTGACGAATAAAGAAAAGGATCCGGGACGCAGCGTCTCCAGATCCTTTTTACTTTATCAATTATTTATTCTCCTCAATCCCGTTTTCCCTCATAAGCCAGTAAATTCCATAAGCAGGTATCTCCACCCCTTTCGCCTCCATCGTTCTCCCCGAGATCAGATCCGTATACATCCCATCCTCCTCGTTAATCCACGCGACTTTATCGAATTCACTGAAATTAAATAGGGCAATTACCTTCTCCTCCCCGTACTCTCTCACCAGGCCCAGGATGGAATCATCCCACGTGTCAATGGTCCACACCTGCGCATCCGTGCAGAAAACCGGAACCTGTGCCCGGATCGTCTCCAGCTTCCTAATGCCGTCGAAAATCTTTTCCTGAAGACTGCCCTTCACACTGCGTTTTTTCTCCAGATCCCACCGGAAATCGCCTCTGTGCAGATAACGGGAGTCATCCCATTTTTTTGGATTCTCGTGGTAGGTATAATCATTCTCCTGACCAATCTCATCGCCGCTGTAGATCACCGGAATCCCCGACTGCGACAACATATACGCATGAAGCATCAGATCCAGCCTAACAGCCTTTTCAAGGGCTTCTGCGTCCCTCTCAAACGCGGCCTTTTCAATACCGCATAACGATGCCGTCGTTCCGCACAATCTTGCATCCCCGGACTCAGGGTCTGAATTGTACAACTCTCCCCGTCCAAACGATCCCGGATACTGCCCGGTCAGAAAATCATTCAAATACTTTTTATGGCTGACCTCATTGATCCCGAATTGTTTCAGCCACGGATAATCCAGCCCCCATCCGATATCGTCGTGACAGCGCAGATAATTTAAGAAAACGTAATCCTTCGGCAGACCGCTCACCACATTCATCTGCTGGCGAAGCAGCCGGATATCCTTTGTCGCCACACTGTTCCAGGTAGCCGCCATGGTGGTTACATTATAAAGCATGTGACACTCCGGCTTCTCCACGCTGCCGAAATACGGAACCACCTTATCCGGTTCCATCACCACCTCGCCGAGCAGAAGGACCCCCGGACACACAATCTCACAGATAATTCTCATAATCCGCACAATGGTGTGCACCTGCGGCAGATTCCTGCAGTTCGTCCCCAGCTGTTTCCAGATGTAAGGAACCGCATCAATACGGATTACATCAATCCCCCGGTTCACCAGGTTCAGCATATTTTGGGCCATCTCGTTCAGCACAACCGGATTCCAGTAATTCAAATCCCACTGATAGGGATAAAATGTGGTCATCACATATTTTCCCGCCTCCTGCACCCAGGTAAAATTCCCCGGAGCCGTAGTTGGAAATACCTCCGGCACTGTCCGTTCAAACTGTGCCGGAAGATCGTAATTATCGTAGAAGAAGTACCGGCTCTGATACTCCGGATCGCCCGCCTTCGCCTTTCTGGCCCATTCGTGGTCCTCCGAGGTATGGTTCATCACAAAGTCCAGACAGATGCTCACACCCCGTTTATGGCACTCCTTTGCCAGACACTCTAAGTCCTCCATAGTCCCCAGATCAGGCCTCACCTTCCGGAAATCAGATACCGCGTATCCGCCGTCGCTCCTGCCCTCCGGCGTATCGAGAAGCGGCATCAGATGCAGATAATTGACCCCGCATTCCTCAATATAGTCCAGATGCTTTAAAACCCCGTTTAAATCCCCGGCAAATGCATCCACATACATCATCATACCGACCATCCGGTTTCCTTTATACCACTGCGGATCCTTCGCCCGCTCCCGGTCCATCGTCTTAAGAGCCGCCTTCCTCTCCGTATAAAACCGGTACATCTGTCCGCACAGCTGCTTAAACGCCTCATCCTGATTTTTATATAACTCGCAGTAGAGCCACTTCAGCTCGTCATAATACCTGTCAAACCTTTTCTCATATTCCTTACAGTAGTCCATCTCACCATATCTCCTCGCCAAACACGCGCTATAATCTCTAAATATTTACAGACGTTTCATAATCACTGTACTATTTGTATTATTCTACCGTAAACAGCTTCACCTTTCGATCCGACACGATCACATTTCCAATCCCATATACCGCATTTGAGATAACGTACTCGCCGTCATTTACAAAAACCTCAATCAGATTGGAATCCACCAGAATCTCCACATGGCCGCCCTTCTTCATCTCCGGCGTCTCAAACTGCATTCTGCACTCCCTGTCATTTCCCGCAGTCAGGCTCCGGTCCGTACAGATTCGATTTCCTTTCCGGTAAATCCGGTATCCGCCGACATCGATACCATCTCCATCCTCTAAATCTGCCTCTGCCCGATATCCCGCTTCCGCAGCCTCCTTCGGCGTATCAATCGCTCTGCTGTAGGCCTTCCTGACCGCCGGATGCATCCGGAAATAAATATGGCCATCCTCCACTTCCACCACTCTGGGACTGCACATCATCCCGATCCATTCACCGCCGACCGTCTCTGGCATACGGACCCATGCAGCCATCACTCTCCGGCCATCCCGATCCACCGTGCTCTGCGCCGCATAGAGATCCAGACCATAATCGAGAAACTGGTATTGATCCGGCATCGTCATGGTACAGCTCTCTTCCTCAAAGTCCACAACCATGCAGATATTCTGATTCTCTTCTTTATACCCATCCTTTAAAAATCCCATAGGGGAAAATGACAAAACCTTTCCCCCCTTCGTCTCATAGTAATCCGGGCACTCCCACATCCATCCAAAACCGCTTTTTGACACGGCATTCACAAACGACCAGTTTATCAGATCAGCGCTGCGGTAAAAGAGCAGTCTGCCATTACCGTCATTTCCATGGGTCCCCAGCACCATATACCAGGCATCCTCCCCGCGCCACACCTTAGGATCCCTCGTATGAGCTGCATCGCCCATTTCCCGTTCCCAGATCGGAGCAATAATCTCTCTTTTATCCTTTATATTATCAAAATGAATTCCATCCTCCGATGTAATCATCATCTGTGCCGAGACAAACTGATCATCCAGACAGAGATTCGTGTCCTCGGGATCCTCTAAAAGATAACTGACACCGGTATAGTACAGATATAATTTCCCGTCCTGTTCCACCGCACTTCCGGAAAAACACCCATCCCGGTCCCCGCGCTTACTTGGAAATAAGGCAATTCCTTTATGTTCCCAGTGCACCAGGTCTTCACTCACCGCGTGTCCCCAGTGCATTCTCCCCCACCTCGGTCCATAGGGAAAGCACTGGTAAAACATATGGTACTTTCCCTTGTAATAAATAAATCCATTCGGATCATTCATCCAGCATCCCGGAGCCTTTATATGTATTGTATTAGTTGTCATCGTATGCAGCCTCTCCTTACCAATCATCTATTTTACTGCTCCAGCCACCACGCCGCTGATAATCTGCTTCTGAAGCGCAATATACAGGATTAACACCGGTATTACGCATAACAGCAGTCCAGCCATAATCGTGCCGTAATCCGCCGAATACGTGCCGTAGAAGCTGTAAGTGGAAAGAGGCAGCGTCAGCAGCTTCTTATCCGACAGCACCAGAGACGGCAACAGGAAATCATTCCAGAACGCCAGTGAATTTAAGATCACCATCGTGGAAATAATCGGCTTCAGCAGTGGAAAAACAATTCTGAAAAATGTCTGGGCGTGGGTACATCCGTCGATATTCGCGGCCTCCTCCAGCGCTACCGGAACATTTCCCTTAATAAACCCATGAAACATAAACACGGACATCGCCATGGAAAATCCCGTATGCATAAATACCAGCGTGCTCCTGTGATTCAGCACATTCAGCTTACCGCCATAGATACTCACCAGCGGAATCATAATCGCCTGGAACGGAATAATCATGGAAGCCACCATCAAAACAAAGGCAGTCCTGGAAATCGCATTGTTATTCCGCACGATATAGTAGGCCAGCATAGCCGCCAGCAGCGTAACGAGCGCCGTTGCAAACACCGTAACAATCAGGGAATTCTTAAATGCGTTCAAAAAATCCATCTGAACAAACGCCTTCACGAAGTTATCAAACGACAGTCCCTTAATTGTATACAGCCAGGAAAATGGACTCTTGATAATATCCCGCTTCTGCTTTAGGGAATTGATCACCACCATGTAGAATGGGAACATGTAAAGAATAAATATCACGATCAGTCCTGCTGTAGCCACAAGCTCCGATTTCTTTCTCTTCTTACCGCTTCCTGCTTTCTCTCCCGCCATTATGCTTCCACCTCCTTCTTCTTGGTCAAATAAACCTGAATGCCGCTGATGCAGGCCACAATCACGAACAGGATCAGCGCCTCCGCCTGGCCCACACCAAACCGTCTCGATGTAAACGCCTTTTCATACACATGCATGGCCGCCATCTCCGTCGTCCCGTAAGGCGCACCCGCTGTTAAGGAAAGATTCACATCGTATACCATGAATGCCCTGGACAGCGTCAGGAACAGGCATATGGTAATGGAGGACATCATAAGAGGCATGATAATACTCTTCATTTTCGTCCATCCCGAAGCACCGTCAATCGTAGCTGCTTCCATCACATCATCACTCAGTCCCATAAAACCGGCCACATAGATAAGAATCATATATCCGGACAGCTGCCACACCGTAACAATCACCAGTGCGATAAATGCCTTCGTCGGTTCCGAAAGCCAGGATGCCTCAAACAGTCCCCAGCCCGTAGCATCACCGATCCCCACAAATACTCTTGAAAATACGAACTGCCAGATGTATCCCAGAACGATGCCCCCGATCAGGTTCGGTGTAAAAAATCCGGCCCTGAAAAAGTTCTGTCCCTTAATCCCTCTGGTCAGCAGATAGGCGATCATAAACGCCAGCACATTTACAAATACCACCACCACGATCACATACTTAAAGGTCAGAAGCAGAGACGACCAGAACTGTCCATCCTTCATAACCCCGGCAAAATTCTGCAGACCGATAAAATTCTTCACATCCGAAACGCCGTTCCAGTCCGTCATGGTCAAATAAACGCCGTAGATAAACGGAACAATCACAACTGCAAAAAAGCAGAATAATCCGGGCAATGCAAATATACAGAAATCTTTCCCTTTGCTCTTTGATTTCATCCTGGACACCTCTCTCCTATCTCTGTTCTTCCCAATAGTTCTCAATCGACTGAATCAGTTCCTCCCGGCTGCTTCTGCCCGCCAGGTACTTCTGCATGGATGCTCCCAGAACCGCCCAGTGGTCATTTGGAACGATAGCAGACGCATTAAACGCCCTCTCTTCATGAACCCGGTTGTAAATATCCCGGCTCAGTGGATCAGCCGGTTCATAAGGATTATTCTGAAATGGCGGAATCAGATTACACGTCTTCACGATCATCTGCTGTCCGATCTCACTGAATACAATCCAGTTTAAGAACTCCCTGGCTGCCGCTCTCTCCTGATCCGAGACGACGCGCCCGTCTATCATAATCTGTTTAGACGGAGACGCCTGGATCTCCCGATTGGCAAAATCCTCAGGATCGTTATTTAAAAAGTATGGAAGAAAGCCATACGCATCCGAATTTTCCGCACCAGCCTCCGAAAGATTCGGCCATGCCCAGTTGCCGTTAAACCAAAAAGCGGTCTTTCCATCCACCAGATCGATGGCCATCTCGTCATAATCGGCCCCCAGCGGATCCTTTCTCGCCACGTTATACTCCCTTAAAATATCAAACATATTTAAAAACTGATTCATACGGTCATAAGAATTTAAATCCAGTGTCCCTTCCTTGATCGCCTCGATAACCTCCTGGGCGCCCTCAGAAGTCCCGTCATACGTCTCATAGATATACTGGAGCTGGTGCGCTCCCAGAGACCAGTCTTCCTTTGCCACAGAAACAGGCCGTTTCATGCCGGCCTCCGTCAGCTGATCCAAAAGTGCCGCAAACTCATCCAAGGTCGTAACAGACAGAGGATCGAATTCCCTTCCCAGAGTTTCTTCGATCACCGACCGATTATAAATCAGCCCGCGGCCTTCAATACAGAGCGGGAAGCTATATATCTTTCCATTCACCTCTGTCAGATAGCCTTCCGCTTCCGCAGTCCAGGGTTCTCCTGTCAGATCAACCGCTTTTTCCTCAGCCAGTGCTATCACATCGGTAGTATCCAGAATTGCCATTGTAGGCGGCGTCCCCGAGTTATACATGCTGACAACCTTAGTATAAGGAGAATCCCCATCTGTAACCGGCATAACCTCCACGTGGACTCCCGATTTCTTCTCATATTCCTCTGCCATCTTCGTCAAAGCCACCTGTATCTCCGCCTTGGAATTCAAAAGCGTGATTTTCGTACCCGACAGAGAAGCGTCATATTCAAATGTATCCACCGACGTGTCAATCGGCTCTTCCTGTACCACCTCATTCGGATCATCCGGATCACTGGCAAATCCAAATCTGCATCCCGTCAGCATCAGGACCGCCGTCACCATCATAACTCCGATTTTAGTGGCCTTCGCACCAATACCTTTCATCATCCTCATTCCTCCTTTAACGCTGCAATTTTATCGGCCTCATTTTGTGTAACCGGTAAAGTAACCGGTTACTTTATGTTTTTATCATAACACCTATTTAGTCAATTTGTCAATATACAAACTACTTTTCGTTAAACTGCCTTAATACGGCAAACACAATTTGTACGATATTCACAAAACCGGTTACTTAACCGATTACTCTTGAACCACTCATCTATTTTTGTTATACTAAATAAAGAGGATGGAGCGAAATTCCAGACAGTCACAGGAATCTTCACTGGCAAGAAAACTCCTTTTCATAAAAATACCCTACATTTTGAAAAGAGGCATCAAGGATGACACAAAAAAAAAATATAACCTTTGACGATATTGCACAATACACTCATTTTTCCAAGACAACGATATCCAGATACTTTAATAATCCGGACTCCCTCACACTTGAGAACCAGCAGATCATTTCCGACGCTCTGGTAAAGCTTAACTATAAAGAAAACAAGGTAGCCCGCATCCTTGCCAACGGCAAGACAGAATTTGTCGGTATCCTGATTCCGAACCTTTATCTGCACTATTATTCAGAAATGCTGAATCAGATCCTTGCCACATACGAGACGTACGGATACAAGTTTCTGGTATTCATCGGCCACGAGAATGCGGAGACGGAGCGCCAGTACATTCAGGAGCTTCTGGCCTATAAGATTGAGGGCCTCATTGTCCTGAGCCACACGCTGTCCTCCAGGGAACTGGCAGACCTTCAGATCCCCATTGTCACCATAGAACGGGAAGACCAGTATGTCTGCAGCATCAACACCGATAATTACATGGGCGCCATACAGGCCACCAGCCTCCTGGCCAGACATAACTGTGACATACTGATCCATATCAATACACCGACAGCCGATAACATCCCCGCCTACGGGCGAATCCAGGGCTTCATGGATTTCTGCAAAGAAAATAATATAAAAAACCGTATATTCTGCCACAAAACAGAGAACACCTACGATTCCTCTCTCCAGTACTTAAAAGATATCCTGGAGGAACTGGAGACCACTTATACCGGCATGCGAAAAGGCATCTTCGTATCCAACGACACCCATGCCAATATCCTGTTAAACTTAATTGTCCGTAAATACGGCAGGCTGCCTGACGACTATTATATCATAGGCTTTGACGACTCCCCGGTTGCCAGGGAAGCGGTTATCCCGATCAGCACAATAGGACAGCAGATAGACCGCATAGCCAATGAGGCGGTAAGTCTCCTTGTCAGCCAGATGAATGAACGAAAAAAAAGAAAACCAGTTCCCCTGAAGGAACCAATCCATAAAACAATCACTCCCATTCTAATCCGAAGAGAGACCACAGAAAAAGAAGATCTGCCAGAAAACCGTTAATCCGGTTTCCTGGCAGATCTTTTTATGACAGTACCTCAACTCTGTTTCTTCCATTCTTCTTCGCCTGATACAGCGCCTTATCCGATAGACAGACCAGATCATCCATCTGCACCTTACCTTCCCCATGCCAGGTATAGACACCAATACTTATGGTAACCGCGCCCTCTTCCTCGCCATTGATTTTAAAGCGGCATTCAGCGATCCTCTCTCGTATTGTCTCCGCCATTTCCACCGCTTCATCCCGATCCCACCGGAACAGGCAGATAAAAAATTCCTCCCCGCCAAAACGAATAGCCGCCACATCATTATCCTGGCAGCATTCCCGGATAATCTCTGCAATCTTCTTCAGACACACATCGCCTGCAATATGACCATACCGGTCGTTAAACTGCTTAAAATAATCGATATCCAGCATCATACACGAGATCGTACCGGATTCCTCTTCCAGTTTCTTTATTTTCTCCCCGATAAACCACTCCATATACCTCCGGTTATTCATATCTGTCAGCTCATCAACCATGGCCTGATGGCTCAGAATCTCATTTACCCTGGTAATCTCCTCGTACTGTTTTCGGATGGTCACCTCCTGCTTTGTGACAATCACCTTATTCCGATAAAGCGAATAAGAGATAGCTGTAGAAATACCCGCAATCGAAAAACTGTTTATAATATTGCTGAAAATATTATTCTCAATCGTCTGGATTCCCGGCAGACAGATATTTAAAAAAACAAATGCTGCCATAAAAATAACTCCAGCCTTCAACGGCTCCAAAAAACCAAGTGCTGCCACCGACAGCATCATATATGTAAATACGCTTAAATCATTTCCTCCCAGCTGATCGTTCAAAGTAACACAACAGCCCCAGAAGCAGATAAATGCCGCGTAAACCAGCTCAGCATGAAGATACAGATGATAATTTTTCTTTTCCCTCCTCCAGAAATTCCGATTCAGGATCATGGCAATTCCCGTAACCAGAAAAAGAGTCAGATACAAGATACAGTAAATAGCTCTCCTCTGTGTCTTAAACGGGCCACCCGGTTTCGCAGCCATCAGTATCAGCATTAAAAGTTGAAATACCACAACGAATACGCTGATGATCTTCCAGGCGCGATTGACACTCTCGGCTCGTTTCTTTTCAATTTCAGCCCGATACTTTTCCTCCAACGGCAGTCCCCCCTATCGCATTACTTCATCATACATTATAATAGAGTTTTCAAAAAAATAAAACAAAGATAAAAAAAGCCTTGAAACAGAAATTGTTTCAAGGCTTCATTTCGATGAGACACCGGGGACTCGAACCCCGGACAACTTGATTAAAAGTCAAGTGCTCTACCACCTGAGCTAGTATCCCATAATGCCCAAAGTCGGAATCGAACCAACGACACGAGGATTTTCAGTCCTCTGCTCTACCAACTGAGCTATCTGGGCATGTACATCTGTAAGCATACTTAAAGTTCTCACAAAAAATTGCGGGGGCAGGATTTGAACCTGCGACCTTCGGGTTATGAGCCCGACGAGCTTCCAGACTGCTCCACCCCGCGTTATTAAATTATATTCGACATACTATCTTTTTAGAAGTATATCGAGTGGATGGTGGTGGATTCGAACCACCGAAGCAATTTGCAGCAGATTTACAGTCTGTCCCCTTTGGCCACTCGGGAAACCATCCATATTATTTACTATTTAGTTTTATTTGATTCATGCAAGCCGATGATCGGACTCGAACCGATAACCTGCTGATTACAAATCAGCTGCTCTGCCAATTGAGCCACATCGGCGAATTACTCATTCGGACTATACACAATGAATGGGACCTACAGGGCTCGAACCTGTGACCCTCTGCTTGTAAGGCAGATGCTCTCCCAGCTGAGCTAAGATCCCACATGCGAAATATTCTGTTAAAACGACCCGGATGGGATTCGAACCCACGACCTCCGCCGTGACAGGGCGGCGCTCTAACCAGCTGAGCCACCAGGCCAAACCTGTTTTGAAGGTTTTACATATACCCTCAAAACCACACATTGTACATATCTTTCATCCGTTCTTACTTCCTCTGCCATTTCTGACAACCTAAACCAACTTGGTTAAGCCCTCGACCTATTAGTGACAGTCAGCTGCACATGTTGCCATGCTTCCACCTCTGCCCTATCTACCTCGTCGT
>NZ_QJKD01000006.1 GCF_003201875.1 Hungatella effluvii | reverse complement strand
TTTGAATGTTTGTCAATCCCTTTTAGGGATTTTTTAAAAAAATTGGTTAGACCCCAATAGGGAATCTAACCTTGTAATTTAACTAAATGACATTGACCTCTGAACAGTAACTAAATGAGCACTCTAAACTGTATTGGAGGAATGAAATATGAGAAAATGCAAGATCACCGTTTTAAAGACAACACTGGATGAGGAGCTGGCGAAAGAGTACGGAGTATCGGGATTACAGGCATGTCCCATGCTGAAGGCGGGACAGATTTTCTTTGCTGATTACGCGAAACCGGAGGGCTTCTGTGATGAAGCGTGGAAGGCGATTTACCAGTATGTGTTCGCGCTTTCCCACGGCACCGGAGAAGAGCTGTTCTATTACGGTGACTGGATCGGAAAGCCCGGAGTCGCCATATGCAGCTGCAACGATGGACTGCGCCCTGTGATTTTTAAGGTAGAAGCAACTGAGGAAGAATCCAGAATGGATTACAAACCCGTGGTACGGGAATAAAAGAAGAAGAGGGGAAATACATATGAACTACAGAAAACTGGGGAAAACGGGACTGATGGTCAGCGAGATCGGTCTGGGCGGCGAGTGGCTGGAACGCCATAACAGCGACGAGGTAAAGGCGGTCATCGACTGCTGCGAGGAGGCGGGGATCAATATTCTGGACTGCTGGATGGCCGAGCCGAACGTCCGCTCCAATATCGGAGCGGCGCTCTCGGGCAGACGGGACCGCTGGATCATTCAGGGCCATATCGGTTCCACATGGCAGGACGGACAGTATGTCAGAACCCGTGATTTAGAAAAGGTAAAACCGGCGTTTCAGGACCTGCTGGACCGCATGTGCACAGATTATATCGATCTGGGAATGATACATTTCGTGGATGAAGCCGCAGAGTTCCAGTCGATCATGGATGGGGAATTCATGGAATATGTCAGGGGACTGAAGGAGCAGGGGATTATCCGGCATATCGGCATGAGCACCCATAATCCGGAGGTGGCGAAGATGGGAGCGCTGTGCGGTGAGATCGAGATGATTCTCTTCAGCATCAATCCGGCGTTTGATATGCTTCCCGCCAGCGAGAACATAGAGGATTATTTTAAGGAGCGGTACGAAGAGGAATTGGGCGGTATTGCACCGGAGAGGGCAGAGCTGTACCGGGTCTGCGAGCAGGAAGAGGTTGGCATTACCGTCATGAAGGGGTATGCCGGCGGCCGGCTGTTCTCGGCGGAGGCGTCTCCCTTCGGCGTGGCGCTGACACCGGTTCAGTGTCTCCACTATGCGCTGACCAGACCCGCTGTGGCCAGTGTCATGGTGGGGTACGATACCCCGGAACACGTGGCGGCCGCGGTGGCATACGAGAGCGCGTCAGAAGAAGAAAAAGATTACGCAACCGTGCTTGCAGGGGCGCCTCACCACGCATACGCCGGACAGTGCACGTACTGCGGCCACTGTGCGCCATGTCCGGCGGCCATCGATATCGCCATGGTAAATAAACTTTACGATCTGGCGGTCATGCAGAATGAGGTCCCGGCCTCCCTGCGGGCGCATTATGACGGACTGTCTGCGGGAGCGGCCGACTGCATCGGATGCGGAAGCTGTGAGACGCGGTGTCCCTTTGGCGTCCATGTGGTGGAACGGATGGGACAGGCGAAAGCATTATTTTCCTGACGGCAGTTCCGCTGCCGGTTCACCATCCACACGGTTCATGCAGTCCAGCGAGTACATGCGTTTAAACTCCGTGGGGGTACACCCTTTCAGTTGTTTAAACATGCGGATGAAGGCCGAAAGGCTGGAGAAGCCCGACTGGAGCGCCACTTCCGTTACGGAGTATTCCGGATTGATTAAGAGCTGCTCCGCGTGGGAGATTCGTTTTTTGTTTAAGTAGCGGTAGAAGGAGGTATGTGTGAAATCCTTAAAAAGCCGGGTGAAGTGGTATTTGCTGAAGCCCGCGATCCCGGCGATGGTTTCCAGGGATAAGTCTTCCGTACAGTGCTCATTGATATAGTTGCAGACGTAAAGAAAGCGTTCCGCGTATTTGGCGGACTGGGGACCCAGCGTGCCCACGGAGGCGGACGGGGAGATGGCGTATCGTCCAAGAAGCCCCAGAAGCTCGATGAGCGCGCCATAGAGAAGCATATCGTAAAAGGACCGGGAGCCGGCGTATTCCTCTTCCATGAAGGAGAGGAGTTCGCCGGCCTTTCTGTACAGATCAGGCTCTCCGTCAGGCGTGATGGTGGTTACCGGCGCCAGCAGAGCGAGCATGGTCTCCAGGTTGGAGACCCCTCCTAAAAATGATAAATCCGCCAGATAGATGGTCCGGCTGCCCGTTTCCGGCGCGTAAAGCGCATGTATGGTGCCAGGACGGATGATGGCGATATCCCCCTCATTTAACTGGTAGATCTGGTCATCCACCACGACCCTATACCAGTTTTCCGTCGCATGTATGATTTCCATCGGAGTGTGCCAGTGATCCGGGAAATTTTCACAAATACTCATGTCGCTGATTCGCATCCGGAGATTTTCACGGAATGTGACTGTCTCAAAGATGCCGTCAAGATGTTCAATCATTGGTAATCCCCTTTCGTTCCCTTTCCATGCTTCGCGTGTATCCAAAGCACTCTGAAAACAGCTTTCTGCCTATGTAATCCCGGTAGTGAAAACAGTTGTGACGGTAAAACTCATTCCAGTAGCTGATCATCCGGTCATGGCTCAGCAGAAACGAATTCATGTTAAGGCGGCAGAATGATTTCATCCGGTCTGTATTTTTTCCTGCCATTTCATGGTAGATCAGCTCCAGAATTTCGGCCACATACTCATCCGAAAGCTTTAAGATGTATGGAAAACACCAGTCCGGATAATCTTCCAGAAGGATTGCCCTTACGTGTTTCTCCCGTATATAACCGTCAAAGCTTCTCGTAAATATGGCGTGACAGATCATTCTCTGCGTCCATGATAACCCGGAGCGCAGGTCCTCATACGTATCGACATAATAGATTCGGTAAGGAAATGAAACCGTTTGTCTGTCGGGCAGCGTATAAGTGCAGGTCTTGCCCGTCTCTGTGATTGGAATATCATGGTACGTGTTTCTGGAAATATGTGACAGCACAGCCGCTGCATCTTCATACAGCCGAGCTGGAAAACCATCTGTAAGCATAAGATTACCTCCCGGGGTTAAAAATCCCGCTGCAGGCAGCGGAGCATCAAATTTACATCGCTGCAAGGGGGGGCCATGACAGCAAAATGAAACAAAAAAAGTGCGCTGTTTTTCCTGCTATCATACCGCTATTATGGCAAGAATGCAATATAAAACCGCTGTATCCCGCCTTCTTTCGTTAAAAGTGCTATTTTAAAGAAGCAACTATTGATATAGATGGCGCAATAATTGTAAAGTCAAAATTGTCATAATCTGCTATATTTAAGTCATCTTAAGTACATCATTGATCCAGGAGGTAATAAAATGAGAGAATATCATGTGGCGGTAACCGGCTGTGATTTTGAAGAGGGCACAAAGGACCATCCGTTCCGAACCATATCGAAGGCCGCGTTACTCGCCATGCCGGGAGACCGTGTCATTGTCCATGAGGGAGAGTACCGGGAGTGGGTAAAACCAGCGCAGGGCGGAACCAGCAGTGTTTCAAGAATTACATACGAGGCAGCGGAAGGAGAACGCGTCGTAATCAAGGGTTCTGAGCAGATCACGTGCTGGGAGCCGGTGGAGGGCAGTGTCTGGAAAGCGGTTCTTCCCAATTCCTTCTTTGGCACCTATAATCCGTATAAGGAGGTTCTGGGAGGAGACTGGTTTATCTATCCGAATGACAATTCCCTGCACGCCGGGGACGTCTACCTGAATGGAAAATCCTTTTATGAAGCGAAGAGCCTGGAGGAAGTGAAGAATCCGGTTATCCGCACCGAGGGCGTGAATCCGCCGTGGACCAGGCATCCGGAGCCGATTCTGCATCCGGAGGATACCATGTATCAATGGTATGCCGAGACAGATCAGGAGACTACGGTGATCTATGCCAACTTCCAGGGCGTGAATCCCAACGAGGAACTGACAGAGATCAACGTGCGCAAATGTTGTTTCTATCCTGAAAAAACAGGATTAAACTATATCACGGTACGCGGCTTCGAGATGGCCCAGGCGGCATGCCCGTGGACCCCGCCGACCGCAGATCAGCCGGGACTTCTGGGAACGAACTGGAGCAAGGGCTGGATCATTGAGAACAATAAGATTCACGATGCCAAATGCAGCGGTATCAGTATCGGAAAGGAAGCCTCCACCGGCCATAATCTCTGTACCAGGACCCACAGAAAGCCGGGATACCAGTATCAGATGGAAGCCGTATTCCGGGCAAGACAGATCGGATGGAGCAAGGAGACGATCGGTTCCCACGTAATCCGGAACAATGAGATTTATGACTGCGGACAGAATGGTATCGTGGGCCATATGGGCTGTGTCTTCAGCGAGATTGCCCATAACCATATTTATAATATCGCGGTAAAGCACGAATATTTCGGATATGAGATCGGAGGAATCAAGCTGCACGCCGCCATCGATGTACAGATTCATCACAACAGCATACATAACTGCACGCTGGGAACGTGGCTGGACTGGCAGGCCCAGGGAACGAGAGTGAGCAAGAACTTATACTATGCCAACGACCGTGACCTCATGGTGGAAGTAACCCATGGCCCATATCTGGTGGACAACAATATCTTTGCATCCGATTATAATTTCGACAATATCGCCCAGGGCGGCGCCTACCTTCACAATCTCTGCTGCGGCACCATGCGCAGAGAGGACGTGCTGGACCGGTCCACTCCTTACCACTTCCCTCACACGACAGAGGTGGCGGGAACCACAGTGGTTTACAGCGGTGACGACAGGATCTATCAGAACGTATTCCTGGGGGGAACCGTGACCTATACAGAGCAGTCCCTTCACGGAACCGAGGGCTATGACGGCCATACGAATTCTCTGGAAGAGTATATAAACGATGTCATCTCCCGTGGAAACGGTGATTTAGAGCAGTTCAAGCATGTAAAACAGCCGGTATACATCCGTGGAAACGCCTACTTAAAGGGGGCTAAGCCCTATGGACGGGAAGAAAATACGCACGTAAGCGATATGGATCCTTCCGTTCGGATTGTAGAGACTGACGGAAAAACGTATCTGGAGCTGAATGTGGAAAAGGAGATGCTGGAGATTCCGACAGAAATCTATAATTCCGAAAAACTGGGAATGCCGCGCATCACGGAGGCCGCGTACGAAAATCCGGACGGCACACCAATCGTATTCGATACCGACTATCTGGATCAGTCCAGGAGCGGACAGCCTGCGGCAGGCCCGATTGAAGGCCTGAAAGAAGGAATGAACCGGATACTGGTTTGGGGATAATGGAAATACAAAATTAAGAGACATTGACAGGAACAGAATTTTCAGGGGCGCAGAACGCCCCTGATTTTTGTCTGTACCCTTTCGCAAGTGTCTTTCACATAGTCTTATTTTCAGACAAACAGCAGCTGTATCCGATAAAATGCACATTTCCATCCATCTTTCTTAAGGATTCATTCCGTGTTTCCCAAGCATTTTGTGGTAATATTTACCTGTCGCAGATAAGAATATGAGAATCAGACAGGGAGGTGTTCTGTGAACAGAAAAAGAGTGATGACGGCAGCTGTGATTTTTGTGTTGCTGTGCGTCGGCGTAATATCGTGTGCGCCAGAGGCATTGGGCGTGACGGGGGGATCGAGTGTTGCGGAGACATCGTGTGCGGCAAATCCGTGTGAGAGCACTGGAAATCAGAAACAGGCAGTGGTTTCAGGAAACTCGGTTTCCAGAAGAGTGGAGCTGCGTGAATATGAAGACAGCGGATGGCCGTATTTATATGATACCTATACCAATCATACCGATAAAACCATCTCGTCCAGACAGTACTGCATGCTGGCCTACGATAAAGAGGGACAGCCGCTGAAGCTTCAATGGTATATCATGGATTCCAGCGATAAACCGGCATATGACTGTCTGTACGATGATCATGACGAGATCATACCCGGGGCGGCCGCTGATTCCGGCTGGACGCTTTATGACGGAGAGAAGATGACAGGATGGCCGAAGATCGGAGACGGCGGACCAAACCGGGTGGCCTATGCGCTTTACTGCGACCGGAAGATAGTATTTTCGGATGGAGAGGTATGGGAAAATCCAGGATATGAGGACTGGCTTGAGAAGTATAAGGGAAAATCCGTGCCTGTCGAGGAACTCAAGAATTACTACCCATCAATTCTTGCGGTTACACTGCAGGATCAGGACGGCTAAACAATAATTCCCAATATGGAGGTTGACAATGAGTACATTCGCGTTAAAGATCACAGCCCTTATCCTTATGTTTCTCGACCACGCAGGACTCTACTTTGAAGGTGCGCCGATGTGGTTCCGTTGGGTGGGGAGAGCTTCCTACCCTCTGTTTTTATTCAGTATGGTCTGGGGATATCACTACACAAGAGACCGGAAGAAATACCTGCTTCGTTTATACCTGATGAGTATTTTTATGACCTTTTTTACTTACTTCATTAAAATCAGATTCGATGCAGCCATTGACTATGGATACCATAATATTTTCCTGTCCATGTTTCTTGTGGGCGTTTTAATCAGCACCATTGAACTGTTTCTGAAGGACAGGAAAAAGGGCGGTATCATGATCTGCATCATTTTTCTCGTCCAGATTTTATATTATATGATGCCTGGCTTTTTCCCCTTCCTTCGCAGTCTCAGCGGAGATACGCTCACCGGTGTCATCCCCAATCTGGCGCTGAATGAATATGGACTTGAATTCATTGCCCTGGGCGTGCTGATGTATTTCCTGAAAGAGAAGAAGGATTTATTAACAGTCGTGTATCTGCTTTTCTGTATCGCCCAGTTCAGCGAGGAGATGCTGGCCGCAGGTACCGCCACACAGTGGATGATGGTGCTTGCCCTGCCGTTCATGCTCAGCTACAATAACCAGAAAGGTCCCGGATTAAAATACTTTTTCTATGTTTTCTATCCGGCACATACGTTTTTGCTGTTTTACCTTGCAAATTACGTCTTTGTAAAATAAATGTTATTCGAAGTACTTTCGCACGAAAGCAAGCAGCACCAGATGCAGAAATCTATCCGGTGCTGCTTGCTTTTTATGTGCTGTCTCATTCATACCGATATTTAGTTTGCCTGTTTCGCAGATTCCGCTGCAGGAGCGGGAGAGGAGAACTGCTCCGTCAGCTTTTCGAGTAAGTCCCTCGCCTCATTTCCCTGTTCCAGTAAATCATCCACCGCGGGAGTTTCGATATTATGGATCAGGACATTCCGCGTCTTCCGGAGGGCGACGATCTTGTTGAGGCATTCCTTGTCGAGAATATCCAGCCGCTTTAAGGTATTGATATTAAAGGCGCCGCGCGTCTTCGGCGAGCTTTTGTATGATATACGGTTCAGGAAATGCTCCAGAGGCACCCACTGGTTAAAGAAGTAGGTGATGGAGTTGCCGGCCACCTCGTCAGCATCTCCGGCGATGCGGAGTTCCCGGTAAATCTGGTACCGTTTTTCATTACCCGTAATGATCTGATCGATGATCTGCTGGGAGATGTTGCGGCGGTCCTTTTCGAACTTGACTGATTTTAAGACCGGTTCGATCTCTTTGACGCCGTTCATCTTAAGCTTGCTTAGAAGCTTGAATAATAACTCGATATTTCCCATGCGGAGCTCGATGTCCTCACGGCGGAAATTATTGCTTAAGTAATTGTAGAGATAGGAAGCCAGCTCATACTGGCTGCCGAATGTGGCGTTTTTGCTCTGGACCCTTTCATTGCCGGCACTCTGCAGCCGTTCCAGGGCGATCTCTCCGGCGAGGACGAGTCCGTTTAACTCATCGATGATAGCCAGCTCTTCTTCCGACAGGGTTCCCGAAAGAGGCTTGTAGACGAGATCGTGTTCGACCTCGGACCATGCATGCATCAAAACAGAAGCCACCTGAATCTCAATCCGCGCGGCGGCGTATTTCTGCTGTGACTTGTCTAAGGATTCTTCCTTCATATGAGCCCTGTAATGGTTGGCCCAATAGCCGGAAAAACGCTTGTTGTAGGTGGGCGGCTTGGACTGCTCCGGGAACTGCTTCGTCTCTATAATGGTAAACAGATCGGCGATCAGGCTGTTGGCCTTGTCGCGGTCTCCGGGGAAGTAGAGGGATACCCGGACTCCGGATAAATCGGCGATATCCTCGTAAATTTCCCTCATGTTTTTATAGGGAACCGGCCGCCGGCTGTTCCTTCTCAATACCTTGCTTTTTAATCTCACAGGATTCTTGGCCCTGGATGTCACCATGGCGCGGATACCGGCTGCCTGAAGCGCGGATTCCAGCTGCCTGGCTGCGATGTGCCCGGCCGTCTCGTAAAAGTTCAACTTTTTCTTATAATTTTCAATAAACTGGTTAATCAAATCCATACACATTCCTCATTGGTTTCTTGTTACATGTTTATTATATCGCAATAGGAAAAATGATACAACCAGAAAGCTTCAAAAGAATGTAAAGTTCTGCCGTAATATCCGGATCTGCCGCCGCGGACCGAAACGTGCAGACAGCCTTGTATTTCCCCAAAATGAGAGGTATAATACATAGTAAATCAAACTGGGCGGAAGGGGGATATGCCTGTGTTTCTTTTATTTTTTGCAGTGTGGATGATTTTAAACGGTAAAGTGACGGCGGAAATCTGTATCTTTGGCGTTTTGATTTCAGCCGCACTTTTTTATTTTATGTGCCGCTACATGGAATACAGCCTGAAAAAGGAGCTGCTGCTGTTTCGTCTGATCCCGCTGTTTATCCGTTATTTCGGAGTTCTCGTGAAGGAGATCGTAAAGGCCAACGTGTGCGTGTTAAAGATCATCCTGTCGCCGGAGCTTCAGCCGGAGCCGGCCTTCGTGTATTTTGACACGGATTTAAGGACAGGACTGGCGCGGGTTCTGCTGGCCAATTCCATCACGCTGACGCCGGGAACCATTACCGTGTCCGTGGAGGACGACCGGTTCTGCGTGCACTGTCTGGATAAAGAACTGGCCGAAGGGATGGAGACTTCTGTATTCGTAAAGCTGCTGAAGGAAATGGAGGACATGGAAGCGAAATGGACAAAATAGGACAGGCTTATGAGATGCTTTTAACCGGGGCAGCCCTGATTCTGGCAGTTCTGATGATTATCAGCATCATTCGTTCCGTTCTGGGGCCGAAGATCTCGGACCGGATTATCGCAGTCAATATGACAGGAACCATGGTGATCATGGTCATCGCCATCCTTTCCGTTTACCTGGATGAAAACTATTTGGTGGATGTGAGCCTGATCTATGCCATGATCAGCTTTTTAGGCGTTGTTGTTCTCTGCAAGGTATACACAGGAGTCTATCTCCAGAAGAAGAACCGGAAAGCCGATTTGGGAGCGATCGAGGACAACGTAGGCATACAGGCGGAAGAGGAGGATTCCCTATGACGTGGCAGTGGATCAGATTCGTACTTTCGGCCGCCTGTCTCGTGACGGGCCTTGTTTTTATGATACTGGCCGTGTTTGGAGTAAACCGCTTTCACCGGGCGCTGAACCGGATGCATGCGGCGGCTATGGGAGACACGCTGGGGATTTTGTTCGTATTTGCGGGACTCATCCTGATTCGTGGATTTTCCATGGATTCTTTAAAATTATTCCTGGTTATCCTGTTTTTCTGGACTGCGGGTCCGGTATCCGGCCATATGATCAGCCGCCTGGAAGCCATGACCGACGAAAATCTGGGTGAGATCCTCGTGATCCGGAAGGGAAAGACCGATAAGAAGCAGAAGGAGGAAGAGGGCGATGAAACTCTTTGAAATCATTCTTTTAATCTGTCTGATCGTATGTGCGGTATCGGTTGCATTTACGAAGGATTTACTGACCTCCATCGTTATTTTCATGTCCTACAGCCTGATCATGTGTATCATATGGATTCTGCTTCAGTCGCCTGACCTGGCCATTACCGAGGCGGCGGTGGGAGCGGGCGTGACCAGCATCCTCTTTTTCATTACGCTAAAGAAGATCAGAGCCATCCGAAAGGAGGACCGTGATGAGCAGGACGAAGGATAATTACGAAAACAGCCGGTGGCTGAAATTCAAGAAATGGATCGACGGCGAGACGGACCTTCTCGCAGACGGAATGGAGATCCGCGTTCCGGAGGAAGACTCAAAGGTACTTTCGCAGGCGGCGCAGTCAGCACAGGCGGAGCTTCCGGGAGATGATCCGGGAAAGGCCGCCAGAATGCGGAAGAAGGAAGAACGGGGGCTTCTCCTGTTTCACCGGTTCTATCAGGTCATGTCGGTTCTCCTGTGCCTGACGATCATCTTTGTTCTGCTCTGGACGATCGCCTATCTGCCGGTCTTTGGTAATGCGGGAAATCCGGACAACAACGAGGTGTCTGCCCGGTACATAGAAAAGGGAGTGGAGGAGACCGGCGCACTCAACTACGTTACCGGTATGATTCTGGATTACCGCGCCTTCGATACATTTGGGGAGTCGTGCGTGCTGTTTATCGCTTCCTGCTGTGTCCTGGCGCTGCTCCGGATCGATGCGGTGAGCCATGACGCACAGACGCGCAAACGGCTCGATGAGGCCAATGACCGGCTCTTTGAACCGAAGAACGACATCATTTTACAGAAATGCGCCTGCGTGCTGGTCCCTTTTATCATGATTTTCGGTATCTACATCATTTTAAACGGTCATCTGTCGCCCGGAGGCGGGTTTTCCGGAGGCGCAGTACTGGGATCGGGTCTGATCCTCTATTTAAATGCCTTCGGCTTCGAAAAGACGGAACGCTTCTTTACGGAGAAAGTGTACCGCAGAATTACCCTCTGCGCGCTGACGTTTTACTGTGTGGCGAAAAGCTATTCTTTCTTTACCGGCGCGAACCATTTAGAGAGCGGAATCCCTCTTGGAACTCCCGGAGCCATCTTAAGCAGCGGGCTGATTCTGCCTCTCAACATCTGCGTGGGTCTGGTTGTGGCGTGCACCATGTACGCATTTTACACGCTGTTCCGAAAAGGAGGGATGTGATTTGGCAGTACATTTGCTGTTTAACATAGAAGAGACGGTGGCAGTGATTCTGTTCGGCGTGGGATTTACCATGCTTTTGCTTCATAAGAACTTAATCAAGAAGATTATGGGAATGAACATCATGGACACGGCGGTCTATTTATTCCTGGCGGCAAAGGGGTATATCCAGGGAAGAGCCGTTCCTATCGAGCTGAACGGCATTAGAGAGGCTGCGGCTTACATCAATCCCGTACCCAGCGGCCTTGTCCTGACGGGCATCGTGGTATCGGTCAGCACGACGGCGCTCATGCTGGCGCTGACGATCCGCCTGTATGAGCGGTACGGTTCCCTGGATCTGGATGAGATTCTGACACAGGCGAAAGAGGAGGAAAAGACATGACTCTTGTTCAGAACTTTCCTTTTTTCTCCATCATCATCGCCATGTTTTCCGGGATTTTGTCGTGCGCCCTCTCTGGTAAAAAGGCCAGGAATTTAAGCCTGGCGGTTATTGCGATTACGACGGTCATGTCGGCCGCCGTTCTTCGCTTCTGTATGGGGACGGGAGAGAGCTATACCTATATGATGGGACATTTTCCTGCACCCTGGGGAAATGAGATCAGGGCCGGCGTCTTAGAAGGCCTGACCGCCACTGTATTCGGCGTGGTCATGCTGCTGTCCGTCCTGGGAGGCATGGATCATACCGCGGAGGACGTGGAAGGGACAAAGCTGAACTTATTCTATGTAATGATCGATTTGATGCTCAGCTCGCTTCTGGCCCTTATCTATACGAACGATTTATTTACAGCCTATGTATTTGTGGAGATCAATACCATCGCAGGATGCGGTCTGATCATGATACGGCAGAAGGGCAGGAGCCTGTCGGCGGCGATCCGGTATATGATTATGAGCCAACTGGGCTCGGGCCTGTTTTTAATCGGGCTCAGTATGCTTTACGATGTAACGGGCCATCTGCTGATGAGCCCGGCCAGGGCGGCGGTGGAGGCCATTGAAGCCGCGGGCAGCTATGAGATTCCCATGCTGGTAATTCTGGCGGTGATCAGCGTCGGACTGGCCATCAAGAGCGGACTGTATCCGTTTCATTACTGGATACCCGATACCTATGGCTATGCGACTCCGACGGCCAGCGCTATTCTGTCCGGACTCGTGTCCAAAGGGTATATTTTCCTGCTGATTAAAATATTCTACCGCGTGCTGGGAAGAGAAAATGTGGTAGCCAGCCGTATTGTCAACGTTCTGTTCGTCTTTGGACTTGCCGGGATGCTTATGGGGTCCCTTCATGCGATTCTGGAAAAGGATACGAGGAGGATGATAGCCTATTCTTCTGTGGCTCAGATCGGCTATATTTACATGGGAATCGGCCTTGGAACGGAGGCCGGGATGGTGGCTGCGGTGTTCCACATGTTCACCCATTCGGCGACCAAGGCGCTGCTGTTTATCAGCGCGGTCGGGCTCTATGAGGTGTCCGGTGATAAAAAGGACTACAAGAGCCTGCGTGGAGCGGGATACCGGAACCCTCTGGCCGGAATCGGATTTTCCGTGGGAGCACTCTCCATGGTGGGATTTCCCATGCTGGCCGGCTTCATATCCAAGCTGCTGTTTGCCACGTCGGCACTCCAGAGTCCGAATAAGATGATTATCACGCTGATTGGCCTGGCCGTCAGCACGACGTTAAATGCCATCTACTTCCTGCGCCTTGTCATCACCCTGTACTCCAGAGAGGGAGACCGGGAGACCAGAGGGGCCGCAGAGCGGTCCGCAGTCAGGAAAAGTTCCTGGAAACTCAGGCTGGCCGTCCTGTGCTTCATCTTTCTGAATCTGATTCTGGGACTGAAATCCCAGCCGATCGTACAGGCGATTGCAGCCGGACTTTCAACGATATAAGCGTGGATTGAAATGAATAAAAGAGGAGAAACCTTATGTACCAAGAGATGGATCAAAACGTGATATTGCTGCTTCCGGTTCTCATTCCGATTGCGGCAGGAATCCTGCTTCTAACGGTGAAACGGCTCAGAAGCAGCCGGAAAGCGATGCTGTGCCTGGTCATGGCTGCGCTGACGGCGGGAGCGCTGTGCGCCTTCGCTGCGGTGGCGTCGGGAGGCGGGCTTACGCTCTGGAAGCTGACTGACACCATTACCATTGAATTCCGGGTGGATGGGATCAGCAGGCTTTTTGCCGTGCTGACGGCGGCGGTCTGGCTTCTGGTAGGGATCTATTCCATTACCTATATGACCCATGAACGGGATGAACACCGGTTCTTCGGGTTTTACTTAATCGTCCTCGGAGTGCTGATCGGACTGGATTTTTCCGCCAATCTGGTGACCATGTACGTCTTCTACGAATTGATGACGCTGACATCGCTTCCCCTCGTTCTCCACGAGCTCACAAAGGATGCGGTTATGGCGGGACTCAAATACTTATTTTACTCTGTGGCGGGCGCTTTCCTGGCGCTGTTTGGGATCCTCTTTCTAGCCAGCATCTCCGGTACTCTGGCGTTTACTCCGGGAGGTGTGCTGGGAGGCGTGTCCCTTGCCGGAAAGGAAGGAATCCTGCTGGCTGCGGTGTGCTGCATGCTGCTGGGCTTTGGAACGAAGGCTGGTATGTTTCCCATGCACGGATGGCTGCCCACAGCCCATCCGGTCGCTCCCGCGCCGGCCAGTGCCGTTCTGTCTGGCCTGATTACGAAATCGGGCGTACTGGCGGTAATCCGGGTGGTCTATTATATCGTCGGGCCGGAGCTCCTTCGCGGAACCTGGGTACAGTCCATGTGGATTCTCCTGTCCCTGCTCACCGTATTTATGGGCTCCATGCTGGCTTATAAGGAACAGGTCTTAAAGAAACGGCTGGCGTATTCGACGGTCAGCCAGGTCTCCTATATTCTGTTCGGGCTGAGTCTTTTGGAGCCGACGGCATTTGTGGGGGCCTTATCCCATGTGGTGTTCCATTCCATGATCAAGAACGGACTCTTCCTGGCGGCCGGCGCCATCATATTTAAAACCGGATGGACCAGAGTGGAAGAGATGCGCGGTCTCGGCCGGGTGATGCCGGTGATGCTGGGCGGCTATACGGTTCTGTCCCTGGCGCTGATCGGAATTCCACCCTGCAGCGGCTTTGTGAGCAAATGGTATCTGGCGTGCGGGGCTCTTGCCTCCGGAACGGGAGTGTGGACGATCGCGGGACCGGCCGTGCTGCTGGTCAGTGCGCTGCTCACTGCCGGTTATCTGCTTCCTCTCACCATCCATGGGTTCTTCCCGGGTGAAGACTTTGATGAGAGCGGATTAAAGGCCAGAGGGCTTATAGGGCGGGAGCCGTCGCTCTGCATGATGGTACCGATACTGATATTTACGGCGGGGGCCCTGCTTTTCGGCTGTTTCCCGGGCCGGTTCCTGGCTATGCTGGAATCTATTGCCGCGGCCGTACTTTGACGGAGGAATGCGTATGAACGGAATCTTACTGGCGGTGCCGGCGCTCCTTCCGATCGTGGGAGGTACGGCGATCCTCGCCTCCGGATACGGGGCTGAGGATGAGAGAACATACAGACACCTGGAATTCGTCGTGGAAGGACTGGTGCTTTTAAATAGCCTGTTGGTGGCCCTGCTGATCGCCGGCAGAAGCGGCATGGAAAATGGTCTGGTGCTCTTTAAACTCTACGGGAATCTGACGGTCCGGTTTAAGCTTGACCGCATGGGCTCGGTATTCGCGGGCCTGGTGGCGTTTCTGTGGCCTCTGGCAACGCTTTATTCATTTGAATATATGAGGCATGAAAAGAGGCGTGCCTCCTTTTTTGCCTATTATCTGATGACGTATGGGGTGACGATCGGAATTGCGTTCTCGGGCAACTTAGTCACCATGTATCTGTTTTATGAGCTGCTGACGCTGGTCACCTTCCCTCTGGTGCTCCATCCCATGACAAAGGAAGCCATGCGGGCGAGCCGCAAATACCTCTATTATTCCATCGGAGGCGCGGCGTTCGCCTTTATCGGCCTGATTTTTGTGCTGAAATATTCGGCCACGGGAACCACGGAATTTGTTCCGGGCGGCGTCCTGTCCCTGACAGCGGCTGAAGGCGACCGTGGAACACTGCTGTTCGTCTATATCCTTGCATTCTTTGGTTTTGGAGTCAAGGCGGCCGTATTTCCATGCCACGGATGGCTTCCGATGGCTACCGTGGCGCCTACGCCTGTGACAGCCCTGCTGCACGCGGTAGCCGTGGTGAAATCCGGCGCGTTTGCCATTCTGCGATTCACTTATTACAGCTATGGAACGGAATTTCTGCGTGGAAGCGCGGCACAGTGGGTGGTCATGGCAGCAGCTATGGTAACGATTATCTTCGGTTCCACCATGGCGGTCAGGGAGATTCACTGGAAACGCCGTCTGGCGTATTCCACGATCAGCAACCTGTCGTATATTCTGCTGGGAGCGTCGATGATGAGTCCTCTGGGTCTGGCGGCCGCTTTAAGCCACATGGTCTTTCATGCATTTATGAAGATCTGTTCCTTCTTCTGCGCGGGAGCTGTGATGCATCAGACCGGAAAGACATACGTCTATGAGGTGGACGGCCTGGCAAAGAAGATGCCGCTGACGTTCGGCTGTCTGACTGTGGCCAGCCTTTCCCTCATGGGGATCCCTCTGTTTGCCGGTTTTATCAGCAAATGGAACATTGCGGAAGCGGCCTTCGCCTGCGGCAGTCTCACTCTGGCAGGCGGCAGCAGAATGGGAATCCTCCCGTATCTGGGAACGGCTGTGATCCTTTATTCGGCCCTGATGACCGGTGTCTATATGCTTACTGTACTGGTACGTGCGTATTTTCCAAAGGCTGCGGCGGCGACCGCGGTAAAAGAGGAACCGTACACCGATCCCAACTGGATGATGATGGTGCCGCTTCTGATCTTCGCGGCTGCAGTACTGGTGTTTGGCCTGTATTCCGGGCCTCTTATGGAGTTGCTTACGGTGATAGGAGGTGAGGCCGGATGAAGACCCTGTTTGATGTGGTGATACCCGGATTCTGCGGGATGGGACTGCATTTTAAGCTGGACGGCTTCCGTCTGGTTTATTCCTGTATCGCCGTATTGATGTGGGCTGTCAGCGGTGCGTTTTCCCTGGAATACATGGCTCACTATGAGAAACGCCGGAAATACTACGTGTTTTTATGGGTAACATTTTTTGCCACCTTGGGAGTGTTTCTGTCTGCGGATTTGTATACCACCTTTATTTTCTTCGAAATCATGTCCTTTACTTCGTATGTCTGGGTGGCGTTCGACGAGAAGAAGGAGAGCCTTAAGGCGGCGGAAACCTATCTGGCTGTGGCGGTAATCGGCGGCCTTGCCATGCTCATGGGGCTGTTCCTTCTCTATGACCTGACGGGGACCCTGGATATGGATCTGATCGGTCCGGCGGCGCGGGCGGCCCTGGAGACCGGCGGTGGTTACCTTTCGCCTGCCGCACAGCTTTATACTGCGGGGGGACTGCTGCTATTCGGTTTTGGAGCCAAGGCGGGCTGCTTTCCGCTTCATATCTGGCTTCCCAAGGCCCATCCGGTGGCACCGGCACCGGCCAGCGCGCTGTTGTCTGGAATACTGACGAAGGCCGGCGTATTCGGAATCATTGTGATTACCGGGGGGCTGTTCTTTTCCGATGGAAACTGGGGGCTTCTCCTCACCGTGCTGGGGCTTGTGACCATGTTTCTGGGCGCGCTTCTGGCGCTGCTGTCCGTTAATTTAAAGAGGACGCTGGCGTGTTCGTCCATCTCTCAGATCGGATTCATTTTAACGGGAATCGGCATGGCGGTTCTTCTTTCCAGCGTGGGAGAAGAAAATGGTCTGGCGGTGCGGGGGACATTTCTTCACATGGTCAACCATTCGCTGTTTAAACTGGTGCTCTTTCTCTGCGCCGGGGCGGTGTATATGAATCTGCATAAGCTGAATTTAAATGATATCCGCGGTTTCGGCAGGAAGAAGCCTGCGCTTGGCTTCTGTTTCCTCATGGGAAGCCTGGGGATCAGCGGAATCCCGCTGTGGAGCGGTTATGTGAGCAAGACACTGCTCCATGAGAGCATGGTGGAGTATGCGAAGGCCGTGGGAGAGGGGGCTGCCGTTTTGGTGAATCCGGGAATGCCCTCTGACTCTATTGGAATGCCTGGCATTGTCACATCGCTTCTGCTGAATCCGGGAATCTGGAAAGCGGCGGAATGGGTGTTTCTTCTGACGGGAGGAATGACCGTGGCCTATATGCTGAAGCTGTTTATCGCACTATTTGTGGAAAAACATCCGACAGAGCAGGCGAAGTACGACGCGATGTCCACATCCTGCATGAAGCCTCTCAGCCGTTTCGTGCTGGTGGGCTGTTCGGCGCTCATTCCGCTTCTGGGCATGGCGCCGCATCTGACCATGGACCGGATCGCAGGTGCAGGGGAACCCTTTTTCCGGGGAGATGAGATGGTTCATTCCGTGGCTTATTTTTCTCTGGGAAATCTAAAGGGCGGAGTCATTTCTATCGGAATCGGCATTGTGCTCTATGCCGTCGTCGTACGTTTGCTTCTGATGAAAAAGGACGAACGAGGCACAGTGATTTATGCAGACCGCCTGCCATCCTGGCTGGATCTGGAGAATCTGGTCTACCGGCCGCTTCTCCTGCATATTTTGCCTGGAATCTGCGGCGCGGTATGCGCCTTGATCGACCGGTATTTAGTCTCTACGGTGGTGACTGTATTTCTGGCGGTGTCCTCCGTGGTCTGCCGGGCCATGGATTCATTTGTCGACGGCCTGATTCTGCTTGCGAGAAAGACGACTCACCGGCAGCTGCCGGGAACCGTAAAAATAAGGGAAAATGACAGACTCGCCTGCATCCTTGGAGGTATTGCGGATGAAATCGCGGTATGGAAAGGCAGGCGGGGCAGGAAAATCAAAATGGACCGTCCGTCTGCGATTCCACGTTTCATAGAGGCGGAGGAGGAACTGAAACGGACCGGAAAGCTGGTCGAAGAAAGCTTTTCCTTTGGTCTGATGCTGTTCTGTATCGGGCTCTGCCTGACACTGGGATATTTACTGGCAGTCTTCCTTATGGGATAGACTGCCGGGCTGTGCGGGAAATGCCGGATGAGGTCTTTCGCAATTTTTGTGTTTATGGTATGATGAATGCTTAAATACGAAACACTGGAGATACAGGATGGAGGAAAAGGAAATTGATGATAGAGACAGAACGGCTTCAGCTGATTCCGCTGACGCCGGATCAACTAAGGCTTTGGGTTACTGATATGGCAGAGCTGGAGTCGGAACTCGGTGTTGTCTATGATGCTGAGCCGATGGAAGGTATTTTCCTGAAAATTGTGGAAGGGCAGTGCGGGATAACCGAGAAGGATGAGGCGCATTACGTATATCACACCTTCTGGTTCCTGGTGCGCAGGGAAGACCGTGTGGTCGTAGGATCCGCAGATTTTAAAAACGTACCGGATCCGGAAGGCCAGGTGGAGATCGGTTACGGCCTGGGACTGAAATATGAACATGAGGGTTATATGACGGAGGCGGTCGGAGCCATGTGCCGGTGGGCGCTGGAGCAGGAAGAGGTGCGCGCAGTGATCGCGGAGACCGAGCCGGACGGACTGGCCTCCATACGTGTACTGGGCAGATGCGGCTTTAAGAGGTGGAAGACAGAGGAAAATTTGTGGTGGAGGCTTGACGGATGAACATACAGATATTTGGAAAAAAGAAGTGTTTTGATACGAAGAAGGCGGAGCGGTATTTTAAGGAACGGAATATCCGCGTTCAGATGATCGATATGGCGGAAAAGGGCATGAGCAAAGGAGAGTTTACCAATGTGAAGCAGGCGGTTGGAGGTGTGGAAGCGCTGATCGACGAAAACTGCAAAGACAAGGATCTGCTGGCTCTCTTAAAGTATCTGTCACCCGAGGACCGGGAGGAAAAGCTTCTGCTGAATCCCCAGGTTATAAAGACTCCTGTGGTTCGGAATGGGAAAAAGGCGACTGTGGGATACCGGCCGGAGATATGGAAAGAATGGGACGAGTAGTCCGTTCTTCAGATACTATACAGGGCGTGTTTGAAAATTCATTCCTGCCATCTGCACGCCCTAGGAAAGTGAGGAAATGTATGACAGGTATGAACAGGCCCAGGACGGCCCTTATAGCTGCAGCTCTTGTGTGCGTTCTTGCGTCAGGCGGCTGCGCCTCCGGACACGCGGCACAGGAGAATGGAACAACGGAAGGACAGACGGCCCCGACTTCTGCGAAAAGCAGCCAGGAGGTGAATGCGGAGACAACCTCCTCCGGCATTCAGGAAGTGTCCTCTCCGTCAGATAAAGAGATATCGGCAGAACCGGTGAATCATGTAAATGGCAGCAGCGAAAATGGTGCCGCGAAGGCTGAAAGCCGGACGTCACTGGACTCTCTGAAGCTTCAGGAAACCGTCTTAAAAGGGATGGTCTGGACTGCATCGGAGAAGCGGATGGTCTATAATACGGCTGATAATTCTTTTGCGTGGTGGTGTCTCTACGGCATCGCGGGGACCGGAACAGCGCCGGGAGAGACGGAAGTTTCCGTGAAGACGGGAAAGCTGAAGGAGTATATGTCCGTCCTTTTTGAAGGAAAAACAGAGCTGCCTGCCATACCGGAATCCATGGCCGGATTTATCGTGCCCGACGAAAAGGATGACGCTGTCGTATTTCACATAGAAGGAGCATTTGACGGCAGCTTTACTTTTTCGGAGCCGGAACCTGTCGATGAGGACCATGTTAAGATTACGGGAACATGGAATACAGAGGATACAGACCCGCCGGCTATCCAGTTTTATCTGGTAAACAGAGCAGGGGACGATTATCCCTACACGGTCCAGTATATGGAGATGGAGGGATACGTCTGCAATGATATTCTGGAAGGAGACCGCATCTTCGAGCCATAAAGACAGCAGACCCGTGGCGGCAGTCTCCGACAGGGAGAGAGCCGCACACGTTTGCATTTTAAAAATAGAAAAAATCTATAGGTTTTTCAAAGAAATCTGCATTGTTATTCCAGTTCAGACTGCTATAATAACCGTAGACAATGTTAGAAGGAGGACATGACAATGGCAATTTTAGTTACTGGCGGAGCCGGATACATCGGAAGCCACACCTGCGTGGAGCTTTTAAAGGCGGGCTATGAGGTGGTGGTAGTGGATAATCTCTGTAATTCCTGTGAGGAATCTATGGAACGTGTACAGGAGATTACGGGAAAGACGCTTGCATTCTACGAGGCTGATCTGCTGGACAAAGCAGCGTTAAGCCGTATTTTTAAGGAGCAGAAGATCGACGCGGTGATCCATTTCGCAGGCCTTAAGGCGGTGGGAGAATCTGTTTACAAACCGCTGGAATACTATCACAACAATATTACCGGTACACTCGTGCTTTGTGATGTCATGCGCGAACACGGCGTAAAAAGCATTGTATTCAGTTCCTCCGCGACCGTATATGGCGATCCTGCATTTGTTCCGATCACGGAAGAGTGCCCGAAGGGAGAGATCACCAATCCATATGGCCGGACAAAGGGAATGCTGGAGCAGATTCTGACCGATTTACATACGGCTGATCCGGAGTGGAATGTCATGCTTCTGCGCTATTTCAACCCGATCGGAGCTCATGAATCGGGAAGAATCGGTGAGAACCCGAAGGGAATTCCGAATAATCTGCTTCCATATATCACCCAGGTTGCGGTCGGCAAGCTGGAATCTCTCGGAGTCTTCGGAAATGATTACGATACCCCGGATGGAACGTGTGTCAGGGATTATATTCATGTTGTGGATCTGGCGGACGGCCACGTCAAGGCGCTTAAGAAGATGGAAGGCGAAAAGGGCGGCGTATTGATCTACAACCTGGGAACCGGCTGCGGATACAGCGTTCTCGACGTTATTCATGCCTTTGAGGAAGCCAATGATTTAAAGGTTCCTTACGAGTTCAAGCCGAGAAGAGCGGGCGATGTACCTCAGTGCTACGCCGATCCGGCAAAGGCAGAACGTGAGCTGGGCTGGAAGGCGGAACGCGATTTAAAGGACATGTGCCGCGATTCCTGGAACTGGCAGAAGAATAATCCGGAAGGATATGCGGAATAAAAGGAAATACTGTGATGTTATGAAGTAATGGAAAATACAACCGCTTATGCGGTGTGGACGGCTCTCCGGCGCTGAAATTCAGGCGCCGGAGGAAGCCGTTTTTTTTGTTTTTGTGTGACGGGATAGAAAGCGTTTCACAAAATCTCCTGAGCCTGTTTAAATTATTACTCGAACATATATTCGAAAATACTTGATATATTCTTTACAGTATGCTAAAATAAAAGAAAAAGAACGTATGTTCGAGGTGACCTATGCTAATTCAGGAAGATTTAAGTATACAGGAAAAACTGGAGATTCTTTCCGACGCTGCCAAATACGATGTGGCCTGCACCTCCAGCGGCGTTGACAGAAAAGGTAAGGCAGGGATGCTTGGCAACACGGTTGCTGCCGGACTCTGTCACAGCTTTGCGGGAGATGGAAGATGCATCTCTCTTTTGAAGATTCTCTTCACCAACCAGTGCATCTATGACTGCAAGTATTGTATCAACCGCTGTTCCAATGACGTGGTAAGGACCGCATTTACACCGGATGAGGTCTGCACGCTGACCATGGAGTTTTACAGGCGGAATTATATTGAGGGGCTGTTTTTAAGCTCCGGAATTTTATACAGCGCGGATTACACCATGGATCTGATCTACCAGACCTTAAAGAAGCTGAGAGAGGTATACCGCTTTAATGGCTATATCCACGTAAAGGCAATTCCGGGAGCCGACCCGGTTCTAATTGAAAAAGTAGGATTTCTGGCAGACCGAATGAGCATAAATCTGGAACTGCCGACTGCGGATGGCTTAAAAAAGCTGGCTCCCGGAAAGAGCAGAAGCAAGATACTGACTCCCATGAGACAGATTCAGCGTGGCATAACCGCGAATAAATTCGAACTGATGGAATATAAAAGGACACCCTCCTTCGTGCCTGCGGGACAGAGTACACAGATGATTGTGGGCGCGACGCCGGAAAATGATTATCAGATGATGATGGTGGCGGAGGCGCTGTACCAGAACTATGATTTAAAGCGGGTTTTCTATTCCGCCTTCGTCCCGGTCAACGAGGATTCCAGCCTTCCAGCGCTTCCGGGCGGGCCGCCGCTTCTGCGGGAACACCGGCTCTATCAGGCGGACTGGCTCCTGCGGTTTTACGGCTTTAAGGCATCGGAGCTTTTGACAGAGGACCGGCCGAATTTCAATGTGTTTCTGGATCCCAAGTGTGACTGGGCGCTCCGCCATTTGGAACTGTTTCCGGTAGAGATCAACCGTGCCGATTACTATACGCTTTTGCGGGTACCGGGAATGGGAGTGAAATCCGTAAAACGAATCATCGCGGCCAGAAGACAGGGCCTGCTGGATTTCGAATCCTTAAAGAAGATGGGAGTCGTACTGAAGAGAGCCATGTATTTTATTACGTGTTCCGGCCGGATGATGTATCCGACCAGGATGGATGAGGATTACATCACCAGCCACTTAGTCGGGGATGAGCGCCGTGCAGTATGGGATATCAGCCAGCAGGGGGCCTACCGCCAGCTGTCGCTGTTCGATGATATGAAGCTTAATATGGCCCCGGCCCCGGCGGACCGGTATTCAGTAGTAACAGGGAGTATGTGAGTGATATGACGGTTTATACGTGTAAAGATAGCTTTGAAGGGATTTTAACCGGTGTGTATGACGCATGGATGAGCCGGAAGGGCCATTCCAATGTGAGACTGGAGACCGCGGGCCAATACAGCACCATGGAATTATTCTGTGATTACATTGATGTTATACCCGACGAGGAAAAGGTGGAAAAGGTGATCCGATCGGTGCGGACCAGAATATCGGAAGCAGCGTATGAAGCCATCTACAAGGCCTCCTTGAGCAGGAACGGAGAGAAGGCGGATCACATCTACCGTTTCCTGATCCGGGGGTTCCAGAAGGGAGCAGGCATCACCCAGAGCCTCCAGCTGCCTGAGGTATTCCAGATATTCGATATGTGCCGGAATCTTGACAACGAGGCGCATCTGGAGACGGAGTTTCTGCGGTTTATCCAGATGGATGAGGACATGCTGGTCAGCCGGATTGGCCCGAAGAATGATGTGCTGGTGTTAATCGCCCCTCATTTTGCAGACCGCATGCCGGCGGAGAACTGGATTATCTACGACGAGAAAAGGAAGAAGGCCGCCCTTCATCAGGCCGGACGGCCGTGGTTTCTTATGGATCTCGATTCCAGAGAGTGGGAGGAAAAGCTTCATAAGGCGACAGAAGACGACGAATACCGGGAACTGTGGAAGGCATTAAGGAGGAGTATTACTATAAAAGAGCGGTGGAACCCGGTGTGCCAGAGGACTCATATGCCGTTGAGGTACAGGGCGTATATGCCGGAATTTGACCATGGCTTAAAGGATCAGCGCTGATTACAGTCCGAAAGACCGGATGAAGTCTTTCACGAACTTTACATTTATGGTATACTTCTCTTATACGACAGAATGATTCTGTTCATGTTTCAGAGAGGAGTCACTTTCATGATAAAACGAAGAGAGTTCAGAGTTCCTTCCAGCGATGGAAAATCAGGACTGCATACCGTTTTGTGGGAACCGGACGGAGAGGTGAGACAGCTTCTTTTGATTTCTCACGGAATGACGGAGCATATCCTTCGGTACGATTCATTCGCCCGCTTCCTGGCAGAACAGGGGATTGCGGTGATCGGCCATGATCATCTCGGCCATGGAGGAACGGTGCAGAATGGGCGGTATGGCTACTTTGCCGATAAAGGAGGCCATGTCTGCGTTATCAGGGATTTACATAGGACAGCCAGCCGCATCCGCGTCATGTACCCGGGGCGTCCGCTGTATATGCTGGGGCACAGCATGGGATCCTTTTTCCTCAGACGGTATCTTACACTGTATGGGGAAGAACTGGCAGGTGCGATCATTATGGGAACGGGAGATCAGGCGATGCCGATTGTGATCGCAGGCAAACTGATTGCCGCATCCATCGGCCTGATCAGGGGAAAAGAGTATCAGAGCAAATGGATGCACCAGCTGGTTTTGGGGAATTACAACCGTTCTTTTATGCCGTCCAGAACAGACAATGACTGGCTCTCCAAGAACTGTGAATCAGTGGATCAGTACTGCAGTGACCCATTCTGTAATTTTAAGTTCACTGCTTCGGCGTACTGTGATTTCTTCAATATTATGCTGGATTTAAAGCTGCACCGCCAGGAGGACCGGATTCCCAGATCTCTGCCGCTCTTTATTCTGTCAGGGGCACAGGATCCGGTCGGTGAATTCGGGAGAGGCGTCAGACGCGTGTTCCGCAGGTATAAGAAGATCGGCATGACGGATACCGAGATGATTCTCTACCCGGATGACCGCCATGAGCTGCTGAACGAGACAGATAAAGAAGCGGTCTGGCATGATATCCTAAGCTGGATTACGTATCACGAGCTTTGACAGAGACTGGCAGGCAGTTTAAAAACTGCTTGCCAGACAATCTAAAATCCTGTATGATTAATACAGGTTCCAATTCAGGAACGTTCTATGAATCGATGCGGTTCTGCATCATATTTCCAACAGAGAATGAAAACACAAAATGAAAACACAGAAATTAAAATCAGGAAGGGAGAAAGTGTGTTCAGCAAAGTGCATAGTATTGGTATTTTAGGAGTCGAAGGGTACCCTGTCGTGGTGGAGGCGGATGTGAGCGAAGGCCTCCCCGGCTTTACCATGGTTGGTTATCTCTCGGGAGCGGTGAGGGAGGCGCAGGACCGGGTTCGGACCGCTCTGAAGAATTCCGGTTTCCGGCTTCCGGCCAGAAAGATTACGGTGAACCTGTCGCCTGCGGATATCAGGAAAGAGGGAACCGGATTCGACCTTCCCATCGCAGTCGCGGTTCTGGCGGCCACCGGACTTGTGGACCAGTCGATTCTGGATACCAGCATCCTGGTGGGAGAACTGGGGCTGGATGGAAGAATCAAACCGGTCTCCGGGATTCTGTCGATCGTGGCCGCGGCCGGGAATGCGGGAAAGAAACGGTGCTTTCTCCCGATTCCCAATGTGAGCGAGGGACAGATCATTGGGAACATCGACATCATTGGCGTGGAGAACATCAGAGAGCTGGCGGGTATGTTAACTGATCCGGATCAGCTTTCACCGGCTATAAGACAGGACAATCCGTGCTTTTCGGAGAAAGATGCTTACGATGTGGATTTTTCAGAGGTAAGCGGTCAGTTTCTTCTCAAGCGGGCCACGGAGATCGCGGTAGCCGGCATGCATAACATCCTCTATATCGGTCCAGCCGGGACAGGAAAGACTATGGTGGCGAGACGAATTCCAACCATCATGCCGTCCCTGTCCCACGAGGAGAATGTAGAGATATCGAAGATATACAGCATCTGCGGCCTTCTTCATCAGGATCAGCCGCTGCTGTCAAGGCGGCCGTTTCGGAGTCCGCACCACACCATTAGCCCGCAGGCTTTGACCGGCGGAGGAAGAATTCCTAAACCCGGAGAGATTTCTCTGGCTTCCAGGGGCGTTCTGTTCCTGGATGAGTTACCCGAGTTTCAGAAAAACAGCATAGAGGTCTTAAGACAGCCGCTGGAGGAACGGAAGATTACGATCTCCAGATTGCACAGCGCTTACGAATTTCCTGCGGATTTTATGCTCGCTGCCGCTATGAATCCCTGCAAATGCGGCTATTATCCGGACCGCAGCCGGTGTACGTGTACGGAGCCGCAGATACAGCGGTACTTGAGCCGAATTTCAAAACCATTGCTGGACAGGATCGATATCTGCGCCGAGGCAGTGCCGATGAAGTATGAGGAACTGAAGGATAAGGGGAAGAGTGAAACCTCCAGTGCCATCCGGGAGAGGGTCGAGGCAGCAAGGGTTATTCAGAGACAGCGTTTTGATGGCAGCGGAATCTATTTTAACAGCGCCATGAACGGGTCACAGATCGGAGATTTCTGCCGCCTGGGTCAGTGCGAACAGGTATTTCTAAAGCGTATTTTTGAACATATGAGGCTTAGTGCCAGAGGGTACGGAAAAATACTGAAAGTGGCCAGAACCATCGCAGATCTGGAAGGCAGCGGCGAAATAAAAAAAGAACATCTGGCGGAAGCGGCAGGGCTTCGCAGCCTGGAAGAAAAATACTGGGGAGGCAGTCATCATGATATCATATAAGGAACGTCAATATCTCTGCTGGTTTCTATCCGTGCCCGGAATCGGCGCGGTTACCGGCATGCGTCTTTTTAAACAGTTTAAAAGTTTTGAGGAGATATATAATATAGAAGGAAAAAATCTGGAAAATGCAGGATTGCTGAGGGCGAAGGAGGCTGCCGCGTTCGATGCGGAAAAACGCCAGCTGGACAGACGAAAACGGGAACTGGAGGAACTGGAAAAGGAGGGGATCCGCCTGATTGCGTTTTTGGATGGGAATTATCCAAAGCGGCTGCTTAAGATACACGATTATCCGGTGGGACTCTTCGTCAGAGGAGAACTTCCGGATGAGGAGCGGCCGGCGGCTGCCGTGATCGGAGCAAGAAACTGCACCAATTACGGAAAGCAGGAAGCCGAATACATGGCAGCGGAGCTGGCGAAGGCCGGAGTGCAGATCATCAGCGGCCTTGCCTATGGCATCGACGGCGCAGGCCATAGGGGAGCGCTGAAGGCCGGCGGAAAGACATTCGGCGTATTGGGGTGCGGGATCAAGATCTGTTATCCGCGGGAGAATTACGGGCTCTACGAACACATGTGCCGCCAGGGCGGTGTTCTGTCGGAGTGGATGCCGTGGGAGCAGCCGCAGCAGAAAAACTTTCCCATAAGAAACCGGATCATCAGCGGACTCTCCGATGTGATCCTTGTAATGGAGGCCAGACAGAAGAGCGGGTCTCTTATTACCGCAGGAATCGGACTGGAACAGGGAAAAGAAATTTTTGCTCTTCCGGGACGGATCTCAGATCCGCTGAGCGAGGGCTGCAACCGGCTGATTCAGGAGGGTGCAGGCGTTCTCTTAAGTCCGGAGGATGTACTGGAATATTTCACTCTGAGGGCTGGTAAAATATTAAGAGTTCATGAAAAAAATGAGAACGGGCTTGCCAAAAAAGAAAAAATGGTGTATAGTTGCCTCGATTTGCAACCGAAGGGGTTAGAAGAGATTGTGATCTTAAGCGGACTGTCTGTAAGTGAATGTATCGGCACACTTCTGGAACTGGAACTGGGCGGTTATGTGGTTCAGACATCCCATCAATATTATGGTAAGAGATTATAGGCGAGGAGTTTTGTATGGCGAATTGTTTAGTTATTGTGGAGTCACCCGCGAAGGTGAAAACGATTAAAAAATTTTTGGGAACGAGCTATGAGGTTGATGCTTCAAACGGTCATGTAAGAGACTTGCCTAAGAGCCAGCTGGGAATCAGCCCGGAACAGGATTTTGAACCAAAGTATATTACGATCCGGGGAAAAGGTGATATTCTTGCGAAGCTTCGCAAGGAAGTAAAAAAAGCAGATAAGATTTATCTCGCAACTGACCCTGACCGTGAGGGAGAAGCGATCTCCTGGCATCTGGTGAAGGCCTTAAAGCTGGATGAGCAGAAGGATAAGCAGGTATACAGGATCAGCTTCAATGAGATTACGAAAAACGCGGTGAAGGCATCCTTGAAGGCGCCGAGAGAGATCGACATGGATCTTGTGGACGCACAGCAGACGAGAAGAATACTGGACCGTATGGTTGGATATATGATCAGCCCGATTCTCTGGGCAAAGGTAAAGCGTGGTTTGAGTGCGGGCCGTGTTCAGTCAGTGGCGCTTCGTATGATCTGCGACAGGGAAGAGGAGATTAACGCCTTTATTCCGGAAGAGTACTGGAACCTCGAGGCGGATTTAAAACAGCAGGGAAGCAAGAAGGCCCTGGCTGCCAAGTTCTATGGCAATAAAGAAGGAAAAATCTCGATCCGCAATAAAGAAGAACTGGATGGGATATTAAAGGATCTGGAAGGCCGCGACTACGTGGTGGATGAGGTGAAGAACGGAGAGCGGATCAAGAAGGCGCCGATTCCGTTTACGACCAGTACGCTTCAGCAGGAGGCTTCCAAGGTCTTAAACTTCTCTACACAGAAGACGATGCGTCTGGCCCAGCAGCTCTATGAAGGCGTGGAGGTGAAGGGACACGGAACCGTCGGTCTTATCACTTACCTGCGTACCGATTCTACCAGAATCGCAGAGGAGGCCGATACGGCGGCGAGGGCGTTTATCGAAGCGCAGTACGGAAGCAAATACGTGGCCAGCGGAGAACAGGCGAAGAAGAGCGGAGCCAAAATCCAGGATGCACACGAGGCGATCCGTCCCACCGATATCAGCCTGACACCGGTAATCGTCAAGGAATCGCTTCAGCGTGATTTGTTCCGCCTGTACCAGCTGATCTGGAAACGCTTTGCGGCGAGCCGCATGCAGTCGGCTGTCTATGAGACGACATCCGTCAAGGTTGCGGCAGGAGATTACTACTTTACATTAGCAGCTTCGAAACTGGCTTTCGACGGATTCATGTCTGTTTACATTCAGGAGGACGAGAAGGAAGAGAGCAACGCCCTTCTTGGGAAGCTGGAGAAGGGAAGCGTTTTAACTCTTGAGAAGCTGGACAGCAGCCAGCACTTTACCCAGCCTCCGGCACATTTTACCGAGGCATCTCTGGTAAAGTCCATGGAAGAACAGGGAATCGGCCGTCCAAGTACGTACGCGCCGACGATCACGACGATCATTGCCAGACGCTATGTGGCAAAGGAAAATAAAAATCTTTATGTAACAGAACTGGGTGAAGTTGTCAACAGTATGATGAAGCAGAGCTTTCCAAGCATTGTCGATATCACCTTTACCGCTAATCTGGAGTTCCTACTGGATAAGGTGGGAGACGGTTCCGTTCCGTGGAAGACCGTGGTGCGCAACTTCTATCCGGATTTAAAGGAAGCGGTTGACAAGGCAGAGGTGGAACTGGAGTCCGTGACCATCGCGGATGAGGTGACAGAGGAGATCTGTGAGCTCTGCGGCCGGAACATGGTAATCAAATACGGCCCTCATGGTAAGTTCCTGGCGTGTCCGGGATTTCCGGAATGCAAGAATACAAAGCCGTATCTGGAGAAGATCGGCGTACCGTGTCCCAAGTGCGGAAAGGACGTCGTCATCAAGAAGACGAAGAAGGGCAGAATATATTACGGATGCGAAGCCAATCCGGAGTGTGATTTCATGTCCTGGCAGAGACCTTCCACAGAGAAATGTCCGAAATGTGGCGCTTATATGGTCGAAAAAGGCAATAAACTGCTTTGCTCCAACGAACAGTGTGGTTACAGTACGAGCAAAAATACAAAATAGAATAATTATTAAGAAAATCGAAAATCTTCAAAAAATGATTGTTATTTTGCTGGAATAGTGTTAATATTTAAATATTAAAGGGGTATTTTGAGCTTTCCTACAAATTCTTAAGGAGGTTTTCGGTTATGAGTGTTCAATTGTTGGACAAAACTAGGAAAATCAACAAGTTATTGCATAACAACAACTCGCACAAAGTAGTATTTAACGATATCTGTGAAGTGCTCAGCGAGATATTAAATTCTAATATTCTCGTGATCAGTAAAAAGGGAAAGGTACTGGGTGTTGCGATCAGCTCTGATGTAGACGAGATACAGGAACTGATTGCAGATCAGGTCGGCGGTTACGTGGACGGAATGCTGAATGAACGTCTGCTCGGTATACTTTCCACCAAGGAGAATGTGAATCTCGAGACTCTCGGATTTACAGGCGACAACATCCGCAAGTACCAGGCCATTATTACTCCTATCGATATTGCGGGTGAGCGTCTGGGAACGCTGTTCATCTACAAGTCAGATGCTCAGTACGATATTGACGATATCATTCTGAGCGAATACGGAACGACGGTTGTAGGCCTCGAGATGATGCGGTCCGTAAATGAGGAGAACGCAGAGGAGACGAGAAAGGTTCAGATCGTAAAATCCGCGATCAGCACCTTATCCTTTTCAGAGCTGGAGGCAATCACTCATATTTTCGACGAACTTGACGGAAATGAGGGAATCCTGGTAGCCAGCAAGATCGCTGACCGCGTGGGAATTACCCGTTCAGTCATCGTTAACGCTCTCAGAAAGTTCGAAAGTGCAGGCGTTATCGAGTCCCGTTCTTCTGGTATGAAGGGAACCTATATCAAAGTTTTAAACGATGTGGTTTTTGATGAACTGAAGGCGATCAAGGCCGGCAACGGCAAGTCGATGCAGGGACACAGAGAGATAAAAGAACCGTAAATCAGGACGGCGGCAAAAAGAAGCAGCGAAGAAAAACTGCTTCTTTTTTTTACGAAAGTATGAAAAAAATTGTCATTAAAAGTAAAAAATGACTTGCACAGGCATTAAAGATATGCTATACTAGCTAAGCTTACTAAAAAACACGTTTGCGGATTCTGGAGGAAGGTGCCGAAATATCGGTCTCCTTGGAAGCAAGAGAAGCAGACGGAAGAAAAACCAAATGGAGGTAATAACATGAGCGTTATTTCAATGAAACAGCTGTTGGAGGCTGGTGTACATTTCGGTCACCAGACAAGAAGATGGAACCCTAAGATGGCTCCGTACATCTACACAGAAAGAAACGGCATCTACATCATCGACTTACAGAAGTCTGTTGTAAAAGTAGACGAGGCTTACAAAGCCGTAGCCGACATCGCTGCAGAAGGCGGCAAGATCCTTTTCGTAGGAACCAAGAAGCAGGCTCAGGACGCGATCAGAACAGAAGCAGAGCGCTGCGGTATGTACTTTGTAAATGAGAGATGGCTGGGCGGAATGCTTACAAACTTCAAGACAATCCAGTCCAGAATTGGAAGATTAAAACAGATCGAGACCATGTCCGAAGACGGAACATTTGATGTTCTTCCTAAGAAGGAAGTTATTGCTCTCAAGAAAGAATGGGAGAAACTGGAGAAAAACCTTGGCGGAATTAAAGAAATGAAGAAGATTCCGGATGCTATCTTTGTTGTAGATCCTAAGAAAGAGAGAATCTGCGTTCAGGAAGCTCATACACTGGGAATTCCGTTAATCGGTATTGCTGATACGAACTGTGATCCGGAAGAACTCGATTTCGTGATTCCGGGTAATGATGATGCTATCAGAGCCGTTAAGCTGATCGTATCCAAGATGGCGGACGCAGTAATCGAGGCAAACCAGGGCGAGGCAACAGCTGAAGAAGCAGAAGCAGCTCAGGAAATGGAAGAGGCTGTAGAGGCTTAATTGTTCAGGCAGATGAATGCTTCGACCGGCTGTGATAAGCGGGTTGAAGCATTTTTCGATTTATGGGGCAGCGGGATCCGCGCTGCGGCAGATACTGCCGCAGGTGAAAAGGAAGAAGTTCCCTATAGATTAAGAAAGCTTAAACATGTATCATATGAATAACGAAAAGAACATGGAGGGAAATCAAATGGCAGCAATTACGGCTGGAATGGTAAAAGAGTTAAGAGAAATGACCGGTGCAGGCATGATGGATTGTAAGAAAGCACTTGCGGCAACCGATGGAGATATGGAAAAGGCTGTAGAGTTTTTAAGAGAAAAAGGACTTGCAGCTGCATCTAAGAAGGCGGGAAGAATCGCAGCAGAAGGTCTTGTTAAGACCCTTGTAAGCGAAGATGGAAAGTCTGCAGCAATCGTTGAAGTAAACAGCGAGACAGACTTCGTAGCAAAGAACGCGCAGTTCCAGGGCTATGTTGCCGATGTGGCAGCGCAGGTACTGGCCAGCAGCGCGCAGGATATGGATGCATTCATGGCTGAAGCATGGGCAAAGGATGCTTCCCTGACTGTAGCTCAGGTATTATCCAGCCAGATCGCAGTAATCGGCGAGAACATGAACATCAGAAGATTCGAGAAGATCACCACAGATGGTGTTGTAATCGACTATATCCACGGCGGCGGAAGAATCGGCGTATTACTGGAAGCTTCTGCTGAAGTTGTTAACGATGATGTAAAAGAGGCTTTAAAGAACGTTGCAATGCAGATTGCAGCTTTAACACCAAAGTATGTAAAGAGAGACGAGATTCCTCAGGAATTCGTTGAGCATGAAACTGAGATCTTAAAGGTTCAGGCTAAGAACGAGAATCCGGATAAGCCGGACGCTATCATCGAGAAGATGATCGTTGGCCGTCTCAACAAGGAATTAAAAGAATTCTGTCTGTTAGACCAGGCTTACGTGAAAGATGGCGATTTAACTGTTGCTAAATACTTAGAGCAGGTTTCCAAAGAAGTTGGCGGAAAGATCGAACTGAAGAAATTCGTTCGTTTTGAAACCGGCGAAGGTCTTGAGAAAAAAGAAGAAGATTTTGCTGCTGAAGTTGCAAAACAGATGCAGTAATATATTCCGCCGAACATATGTGAGGAGGACTTTCCAAGGAAAGAGGATTCAGGGGGGAATCCCATGGGCATCCATGGGATTTTTCTATAGAGACAGTGTCCGTTTAGCGTTGACAGATGTTTCCAGATTGGACGGACATTTCGCCTTTTTCCCGGGTTCAGAGCAGGAGAGACTATTGATATTTCGCAGAACGCAGGGACGGAAGCCTGTTAGCTTCCGTCCGGGCTGCGCGAAGGAAACCTTATACCAAAGGAGTTGACACAATGGCTAAATATATATTTAAACGTATCATCATGGCGATTGTAACAATATTTGCGGTTGCATCTGTTACATTCTTCGTTATGAACATGGTACCCGGCGGCCCTTTCATGTCAGAGAAGGCCATAAGTCCGCAGGCACAGGCCGCATTGAATGAGAAATACGGTCTTGATAAGCCTTTAAGTGAGCAGTATGTTACATATATGAAAGATCTTCTTCACGGAAATCTCGGTTTAAGCGTAAAACAGCGTGGCCGTACCGTGAATATGATCATCGCATCGAAGTTCCCGGTGTCCGCAAGAGTCGGCGGCATCGCAATCTTAACGGCAGTTTTGGTGGGTGTACCACTGGGGAGTATTGCCGCCTTTAAACGAGGGACGGTGGTGGATGACATCATAATCGTATTCAGTACGTGCGGAATTGCGATTCCCAGTTTCGTTATCTGTACGATCCTGATGTATGTCCTGAGTCTGAAGCTGGGGCTGCTGCCCACGTACGGACTGGCATCGTGGAAAAACTACATCATGCCGGTTATTGCGCTGGCACTGTATCCGTCGTCCTATATCGCACGTCTGATGCGTTCTTCCATGCTGGATGTTATGGGCCAGGACTACATGAGAACAGCACGCGCAAAGGGACTTTCTCAGATAATCAGTATTTTCAAACATGCGCTTCGTAACGCGATTCTTCCGGTTGTTACGTATTTGGGACCGCTTCTTGCCTATACGGTAACGGGAAGCTTTATTGTCGAGAAAATTTTCACAATTCCGGGCCTTGGCTCTGAGTTTATCGGTTCCATCACAGGACGTGATTATCCGCTGATCATGGGAACTACCATATTCCTTGCCTCATTGATGGTTGTTATGAACGTGATCGTAGACGTTGCCTACAAATTTATCGATCCACGTATTAATCTTAAATAGAAAGGAGAAAGAAGATGTCGAATAATAAATTATCATTACAGCTTAACGTAGACGACTTTCTCCCGGCAAGTGACGAGGAAAAAGAGAGTCTTACCGTCCTCCGCAAGAGCGTTGGCTTCTGGCAGGATGGAATACGTCGTTTAAAGAAGAATAAGATTGCCATGGTCAGCCTGGTAGTTATTATTTTTGTATTCATTTTTTCATTCCTGGTACCGCAGTTCTACCCATACAGCTATGAGCAGCAGATTCGCGGAAGCGAGAATCTGGCACCCATGCAGTATTCGGAAAAGGAACTGGAGGCGAAGGCGGCGGGAGAGAGCGTATTCCCGCATGTTCTGGGAACGGATAACCTGGGGCGTGACTATGCGGTCCGTGTCATGATGGGCAGCCGTGTCTCCCTTACCGTAGGTCTTGTGGCCTCCGCCATCATCCTGCTGATCGGTTCCCTTTACGGTTCTGTTGCGGGCTTCTTCGGCGGCTGGGTCGATATGATCATGATGCGTATCGTCGATATGATCTATACGGTCCCCGATATCCTGATCATCGTTCTCTTATCGGTTGCATTTGACCAGCCCCTAAAGGCGCTGGCTCAAAAACCGGGATTTGAATGGATTCAGGTAATCGGTGTTAACTTAATCAGTATTTTCGTTGTGTTCGCCCTTCTTTACTGGGTTGGTATGGCCCGAATCGTTCGAAGCCAGATCCTCATTCTGAAGGAGCAGGAATACGTGACTGCGGCCAGGGCACTGGGTGCTTCCAATGGCCGTATCATTAGAAAGCACTTACTGACAAACTGTATCGGTACTTTGATTGTTACCACAACGCTGCAGATTCCGTCTTCTATCTTCACGGAAAGCTTCTTAAGCTTCTTAGGCCTTGGCGTTGCTGCGCCGATGCCTTCTCTGGGAAGCCTTGCAAGTGCTGCATTAAATGGTCTGCAGTCTTATCCGCACCGTCTGTTTGCGCCTGCACTGGCGATTTCCGTCATCATTTTAAGCTTTAACTTGCTGGGCGACGGTCTGCGTGATGCATTCGACCCGAAACTCAAAGACTAAGGGAGGAGAGATACTATGAGCGAGTATTTGGTAAATATCAAAAATGAACGCCTTTCTTTCTTTACTCCCGCGGGTGAAGTAAAGGCATTAAATGATGTGTCTCTTCATTTAAAAGAAGGCGAAGTACTGGGAATTGTTGGCGAATCCGGTTCTGGTAAATCCGTAACCGCGTACAGCTTAATGGGGATTACCGCGTATCCGGGGCGTCTGATCGGCGGTTCCCTGGAATTCAACGGTCATGAGATCGAAAAGATGTCGGAAAAGGAACTGAGGAAAGTGCGTGGAAATGAGATTTCCATTATTTTCCAGGACCCGATGACCAGCTTGAATCCGGTTTATTCCATCGGAAACCAGATCCGTGAGGTAATTATGCTTCATACGGATAAGAATAAACAGCAGGCGAATGAGAGAGCGAAGGAACTTCTGACTCTCGTTGGAATTAACGAGCCGGAGAAGCGTCTGAAACAGTATCCTCATGAGCTGTCCGGCGGTATGCGCCAGCGTGTGATGATCGCTATCGCCCTTGCCTGCGAACCGAAGCTTTTGATTGCAGATGAGCCGACTACGGCTCTGGATGTTACCATTCAGGCTCAGATTCTCGAGCTTATGATGGACTTAAAGGAAAAATTGGGCATGGCCATTATCATGATTACGCATGATCTGGGCGTTGTTGCCAACATGTGTGACAGAATCGCCGTTATGTATGCCGGTAAGGTTGTGGAATACGGTACGACGGATGACATCTTCTACCGTCCATCCCACGAATACACAAAGGGATTAATCCGGAGTATTCCGAAGCTGACGGAAAAAGAGCATAATAAGCTGGTTCCTATCGAGGGAAGCCCTGTTGATATGCTGAATCCGCCTGCGGGATGTCCGTTTGCACCAAGGTGCCGCGCCTGCATGAAGATCTGTTTGAGAGAGATGCCGCCCTATACTGATTTGACCGATATCCATTACAGTGCATGCTGGCTGATGCAGAAGAAAGAGTTTGACAAACAGCAGGATTCCAAGACACAGAAGGGAGATGCATGATGGAAGACAAGTATCTGGTAGAAGTAAAACACTTACAGCAGTATTTCCCGGTTGCAGGAAGTAAGCTTTTTGAAAAGAGGGTTGTAAAGGCGGTTGATAACGTTTCCTTCGGTATCAAAAGAGGTGAGACGCTCGGCCTGGTAGGAGAGTCCGGCTGCGGAAAGACGACAACAGGCCGTACGCTGCTGCGTTTATATGAACCGACGGATGGAACGATTCTTTATGACGGCAAGGATATCACTCATGTGAATATGCTTCCTTACCGCCGCAAGATGCAGATCGTATTCCAGGATCCGTATGCGAGCCTTGACCCGCGTATGACGGTTGAGGACATCGTGGGAGAAGCCATTGACATTCATCGTCTGGCTGCCAACAAGAAGGACCGCCATGAGAGAATTTTATCTGTGCTGTCCACGGTTGGCTTAAACTCTGAGCATGCAAACCGTTATGCTCATGAGTTCTCAGGCGGACAGCGTCAGCGTGTCGGCATTGCACGCGCCCTGGCGGTAAATCCGGAGTTCATCGTGTGTGACGAGCCTGTATCTGCACTGGACGTATCCATCCAGGCCCAGGTTGTCAACATGTTTGAGCAGCTTCAGGAAGAACTGGGACTGACCTATTTATTCATTGCGCATGATTTATCAATTGTAAAACATATATCAAATCGAATCGGAGTTATGTATTTGGGCAAGCTGGTGGAACTGGCAGACAGCTATGAGCTGACTTTCCACAGTGTACATCCGTATACGAAGAGCCTGATTTCTGCCATCCCGATTGCAGATCCGGAGACCAGCAGAAAATCTAAGAGAATTGTATTGGAAGGCGACGTTCCAAGCCCGGTAAATCCTCCGAGTGGATGTCGATTCCGTACCCGCTGCCCGTATGCCGACGAGCTCTGCGCAGCGGAAGAACCACAGTGGAAAGAGGTCTCCACTGGCCATTACGCAGCGTGCCATCACTTAGACAAAGTAAATTAATTTCTAAGTTGCTATTCCGGGAAATATGTGGTATGCTAAAAGACAAATTAGCACAGTAGTTAAGTAAAGTATTGCTGTGCTAATTTGAATAAAATTCTTTAGAGGAGGAATTGATATGAAAAAAACAGCACTTGTATTAGCGGCTGTTATGGCAACTGGCATGATTCTTACCGCCTGCGGCGGCAATAAGACTGCTGATGCGCCAACAACTGCTGCTGGTACGGAAACTACAACTGCTGCCGCGGAAGGCGAGACCGCTGCACCGGCTGAAGAGGGGGGAAGTGCCCTTGACCTTGCTGTACAGGTTGGTCCTGACCCTGAGACTGTTGACCCGGCACTTAACAGTGCGGTTGACGGCGCAAACATGATTATCCACGCATTTGAGACACTGATGATCGTGGACAAAGACAACAAGATTGTACCTGGACAGGCTGAGTCTTATGAAGTATCTGATGATGGCCTTACCTACACCTTCCACCTTCGCAAAGGCTTAAAGTGGAGCGATGGATCACCTTTAACAGCGAACGATTTCGTTTATGCATGGCAGAGACTTGCTGATCCGAATACAGCAGCTCCATATGCAGGCGATATGCTTGGCTACGTAAAGGGATATGAAGAAGCAGCAGAAGGCAACTTAGAGGCTCTTGGAGTATCTGCGCCAGATGATGATACATTTGTAGTTGAATTATCTGTACCATGTGTATACTTCTCCAAGCTGATTACACATGCTTCCATGGTTCCGATTCAGAAAGCTACCGTTGATGCGAATGGCGACCAGTGGACCTTAACACCAGAGACTTATATCTGTAATGGTCCGTTAAAGATGATTGAGTGGGTCCCAGGTTCTCATATAACTTTTGCTAAGAATGAAAACTACTGGAATGCAGACGCTGTTACACTGAATACCTTAAAGTTTGTCCTGATGGAAGACTCCAATGCTTCCTACAGTGCATACCAGACTGGTGAAGTACAGATGATCAAGGATGTTCCTACAGAAGAGATCCCAAGCTTAAAAGGCAAGGAAGATTTCCATGTAGATCCGATCATGGGTACATACTACTTAAGCTTCCAGACAGAGAAGGCTCCATTTGATAATCCTGATGTGCGTATGGCACTCAGCCTTGCAATCGACCGTGATTATGTAGCCAACACTGTTATGCAGGGAACTTATTCACCGGCAACTAACTTTGTAGGACCTGGCCTTTCTGATGCAGAAGATGGTTCCTCCTTCGAAGAGACAACACGCAAGAACAATGGCGGAGACTTCTTTGATGTTGCAAACCATGATGCAGACGTTGCAAAGGCAAAAGAATTACTTGCAAAAGCCGGTTATCCGGATGGCGCAGGCTTCCCAACTGTTGAATACATGACCAACGATGCCGGTTATCACAAACCACTGGCTGAGTATTTACAGAGCTGCTGGAAAGAAGCACTTGGCATCAACATGGATATTAAGGTTGTTGAGTGGTCTACCTTCACACCAACCCGTCGTGCAGGAGATTTCCAGATGGCACGTAACGGCTGGGTATATGACTATGATGATCCGTCCAACATGCTTAACTTAATGAAATCCACCAGCGGTAACAATGATGGTAAGTACAACAATCCGGAAGTGGATAAGATGTTAGACGAAGCAAATTCCACAGCAGACGTAGCAGAGCACTATCAGAAGCTGCATGATGCTGAGAATATGATCTTAGCAGATGCTGCAATGGCACCGGTTGCTTACTACAATGACTTCTATTTACAGGATCCGAAATTAAAGGGCACATGGCATTCTCCATATGGTTACTGGTACTTCATGTACGCAACCATGGACTAATTGTCCATTAAGTAAACATGTAAATCCCCGTAAGAGGCATTTCGCTTCTTCCGGGGATTTTTGTTTAATGCCGAATCGGATCCCTCCCCTAAAAAACTTTCTCTTTCCAACCAAAAGGAAATATGCTATAATCATTCATGACAATACCAAAGCGGAAAACGCTTAAATAACAGGAGAATGATAGCTATGAACCCAAGACGTGTATTACTGAAATTAAGCGGCGAAGCCCTTGCCGGACCGAATAAAACAGGCTTTGATGAAGCGACTGTGAAGGAAGTAGCGCGGCAGGTTAAGATATCCGTGGATGCTGGTGTCGAGGTAGGCATCGTCATCGGCGGAGGCAACTTCTGGAGGGGAAGGACGAGCAATGCAATCGACCGCACCAAGGCTGACCAGATCGGAATGCTGGCTACAGTTATGAACTGTATCTATGTTTCTGAGATATTCCGGTGTGCCGGGATGACGACTCAGATTCTCACACCGTTTGAGTGCGGCTCCATGACAAAGCTTTTTTCCAAGGACAGAGCAAACAAGTATTTTGAAAAAGGAATGGTCGTCTTTTTTGCAGGAGGTACCGGCCATCCTTACTTTTCTACCGATACCGGAATTGCACTTCGGGCCATCGAGATGGAAGCTGACTGTATCCTTTTGGCGAAGGCCATCGACGGAGTCTACGACAGCGATCCGAAGATCAATCCGGAGGCGAAGAAATATGATGAGATTTCCATACAGGAGGTCATTGACAAGCAGCTGGGCGTAATTGATCTGACTGCCTCCATCATGTGTATGGAGAACCGCATGCCATTGGCAGTATTTAGTCTGAACGAAAAAGACAGCATTGCGAACGCGATGCAGGGGAAAATAAACGGCACGATTGTGACCGCATAAACTAGGAGGACAATATGCAGGAGAGTTTACAGGTTTACGAGGACAAGATGAATAAGACTTTAGAAGTGCTGGAGAGTGATTATATGACGATCCGCGCAGGACGTGCAAACCCGCATGTACTTGATAAAATCAAGGTTGACTACTACGGAACTCCTACACCGCTTCAGCAGGTGGGCAACATCAACGTTCCGGAAGCCCGCATGATCATCATCCAGCCATGGGAGAAGAGCCTCTTAAAGGCGATTGAAAAGGCGATTCTGACTTCTGAACTGGGGATCAATCCGACCAACGACGGCAACGTAATCCGTCTCGTTTTTCCGGAGCTGACCGAGGAACGCAGAAAAGAACTGGTTAAGGATGTCAAGAAAAAAGGCGAGGCAGCCAAGGTAGCAGTTCGTAATATCCGCCGTGACGCCAATGACTTTTTTAAAAAACAGCAGAAGGCGGATGAGATTTCCGAGGACGACTTAGCTGAGGCAGAGGACGATATTCAGAAATTAACTGACAAAATGATCGGTAAGATCGATAAAGCAATCGAAGCGAAATCAAAGGAACTTCTTACTGTATAACAGAAAGAACCGGGGCAGGCATGATTCCAACCCACGCAAGTGAGGGGGCTTTCAAAGTGCCTGTCCTGTTTATGTTTCAGGGCAGCCTAGTACAGCGTTGCATAAATTCCTAAGTAATAGCACCCGCTATCTACGCCAGGAGCACGCCTGCGAAGCTAGCCGTAGGTCCGCCGTCGCTTCGCAGACGCACACCTGACGCAGATATCAGGCACTAATACTCAGTTATTTATGCAATGCTGTACTAGAATAATAAAGGAGAATATAATGGAAATTAATATAGATAATATGGTAATTCCTGACCATATCGCCATCATTTTGGACGGCAATGGACGCTGGGCGAAGAAGCGTGGACTGCCCAGAAGCATGGGCCACAAGGAAGGATGTGTGGTGGTGGAACGGACGGTAGAGGATGCGGCCAGGATTGGAATCAAATATCTGACTGTCTACGGTTTTTCCACGGAGAACTGGAAGCGTTCCGGCGATGAGGTGGGGGCGCTGATGCAGCTGTTCCGTTACTATATGGTCCGGCTCTTAAAGATTGCCAGGGCGAACAATGTCCGGGTACGGATGATTGGAGAAAGAAACCGTTTTGATCAGGATATTATTGACGGCATTAACCGGCTGGAAAGAGAGACCGAGAATAATACGGGACTGACTTTTGTCATCGCAGTGAATTACGGCGGACGGGATGAGATCGTGCGCGCAGCCAGGAAGATCATGAAGGATGCGGCTGACGGGAAGATTTCTCCGGACCAGATGGATGAAGCGGCATTTTCATCGTATCTCGACACAGCGGAGATTCCGGACCCGGATCTTCTGATCCGTACCAGCGGTGAACTGCGGCTGTCCAACTATCTCTTATGGCAGTTAGCCTATACGGAACTGTATGTGACGGACTGCTATTGGCCTGATTTCAATAAAGAAGAACTGAAAAAGGCGATAGCTGCGTACAATAGTAGGGATAGAAGATTTGGAGGAGTGAAATAGTCAGAAGGGAGGAAGCGCGATGTTTACAACCAGACTGATCAGTGGAATTGTCCTGGTCCTGATCGCCCTCGTTACTGTGGGAAGCGGGGGGATGATTCTTTTTGCTACGACTGTGGCCATTTCCATGATAGGGTTGTTTGAATTATATCGTGTTATGAAGATACAGAGGAATGTAATCGGATTTGCCGGCTATCTGACCGTGGTGTCCTACTACGGGCTTTTGTGGTTCCATGGAGAGCAGTATATGATGTTAATGTCCATCGCATTTCTTATGATACTGATGACCATCTATGTCTTTACGTTCCCCAAATATAAGACAGAGGAAGTGACGGTAGCGTTCTTTGGCGTCTTTTATGTGGCGGTTATGCTGTCTTATTTGTATCAGGTTCGCGTCATGGCGGATGGAAAGTATCTCGTCTGGCTGATCTTTTTGAGTTCCTGGGGATGCGATACCTGCGCGTACTGCGTGGGCATGCTGATCGGCAGGCATAAGCTGGCGCCGGTTTTGAGCCCTAAGAAATCGATTGAGGGGGCGATCGGAGGCGTGGCTGGAGCGGCGCTTCTGGGTTTCCTTTATGCGACGGTGTTCGGCGCTTCCATGGCAGAAGTACAGAACCCGCAGGTGGCCTGCGCTTTGGCCTGTGCCATAGCGGCGGTTATTTCCCAGATCGGCGATCTGGCGGCATCGGCGGTAAAACGCAATCACGCAGTGAAGGATTACGGCCATCTGATTCCGGGCCACGGCGGTATTCTGGACCGGTTTGACAGTATGCTGTTTACGGCGCCTGCCATATTCTTTGCAGTAACATTTCTGCGGTGAACAAAATTCTGCAGTGAATAAAACTCTGCGGTGAACAAAATTCTGCGATAAGCAAAATTCTACAATGAGTAAATTCCGCCGATGAGTAAAGAGGAATGCGAGAAAGATAAAAGGAGCGAAAAACAGCATGAAAAAGATTGCAGTTCTGGGTTCAACCGGTTCCATCGGAACACAGACCCTGGAAGTGGTGAGAGCTCAGAAGGATATAGAAGTAACCGCACTGGCGGCTGGAAGTAATATTACACGTTTGGAAGAACAGATCCGGGAGTTTCATCCGGAGATTGTCTGTGTGTGGGAAGAAAAAAAGGCGAAGGAGCTTGCCCTGACGGTCAGCGATCTGCCGGTGAAAGTGGTATGCGGCATGGAAGGGCTCATCGCGGCGGCCGTGGAGACGGACGCGGAGATCGTGGTGACGGCCATCGTCGGTATGATCGGAATACGGCCCACCATTGCGGCCATGGAGGCGGGGAAAGACATTGCGCTCGCCAACAAGGAGACGCTGGTGACGGCCGGCCATATCATTATGCCTCTGGCAAAGGAAAAGGGCGTAAAGATCCTGCCTGTGGACAGCGAGCACAGCGCCATTTTTCAGAGCCTGAACGGCGAGGACAAAAATGCGGTACATAAGATTCTCTTAACTGCGTCAGGCGGGCCGTTTCGTGGAAAGACGAGAGAGGAGCTTAAAAAGGTGCGTATCGAGGATGCCTTAAAGCATCCCAATTGGTCGATGGGAAGGAAGATTACCATCGATTCTTCCACTATGGTCAATAAAGGCCTGGAGGTGATGGAGGCGCACTGGCTCTTCGATGTCTCCATGGATCAGGTACAGGTTGTGGTTCAGCCGCAGAGCGTCATCCATTCCATGGTGCAGTTCGACGATGGGGCGGTGATTGCACAGCTGGGAACACCCGATATGAAGCTGCCCATTCAGTATGCACTTTACTACCCGGAGCGCCGTTTTCTGGCCGGGGACCGGCTGGATTTCTGGAGTATCGGGCAGATTACATTTGAAAAGCCGGATATGGAAAATTTCCCGGGGCTTTCCCTGGCTTACGAAGCCGGAAGAACCGGCGGAACCATGCCGACTGTATTCAACGCGGCCAATGAACGGGCTGTTGCAAAATTTTTAAACAGAGAAATTTCTTATCTTACCATCACGGATATGATAGAGGGGGCTATGAAAGGGCATACTGTGAAAGAGGATCCATCTGTAGATGAGATTCTGGAAGCAGAGGCTTCGGCTTATGACTATATAGAAAGCAGGTGGTAGATTGTCCAGCGTTATCGTAGCAGTTCTTGTATTTGGACTGATCGTGCTGATTCATGAATTAGGGCACTTTTTATTTGCAAAATTAAACGGCATCGCCGTTGTGGAATTTTCCATTGGTATGGGACCGAGGCTGTTCCATGTCAAAAAAGGGGAGACGACGTACTCCTTAAAGCTGCTGCCGATCGGCGGCTCCTGTATGATGCTCGGAGAAGACGAGGATAATCCGGCGGAAGGGGCATTTCAGAATGCAAGCATCCCGGGCAGGATGGCGGTTATCGCGGCCGGTCCGGTCTTTAACTTTATTCTTGCCTTTTTCCTGGCACTGATTCTGGTGGGAATGGGCGGATACAACATCACTCAGATCAAAGAAGTCACAGAGGGTTCTCCTGCTTACGAGGCGGGGCTTAAGCCGGGCGATGTGATTACCGGCGTAAACGATGAGAAGATGACGGTTTACGGCGATTATATCCTTTACCGCATGTTAAAACCGGATGAGAAGATGAACCGGGTGTCCTATGAGAGAACCGATGCGCAGACAGGCAGAAAAGAGCGCGGCACGGTTCTGGTGACACCGGAATTTAATGAAGAATACAACCAGTATATGATAGGCATTTCCGTAACTCCGGTAAATGTCCGGGCAGCGTCTTTCCTGGAACTGGTGAAATACGGAGCCTATGAGGTGAAATATGATATTACCGTGACGATCAAGAGTCTCGGTATGCTTTTGACGGGAAAAGCCAGTGTCAATGACTTGAGCGGTCCGGTGGGAATCGTGGTTATGATCGATGATTCCGTAAAGGCAGGGCTGACAGTGAGCGTCATGGCGGCCATTATGAATGTCCTTAGCATGTGCATTCTTTTAAGTGCGAACCTGGGGATTATGAACCTTCTTCCGATTCCGGCGCTTGACGGAGGAAGACTGCTGTTCTTAATCATTGAGGCGGTCCGTGGCAAACGCATGGATCCGGAAAAAGAAGGTATGGTGAATCTGATCGGCATGATGGCGCTCATGGCCCTGATGGTGTTTGTTGTATTTAACGATATCAGCCGCTTTACCTAAAGTGGGCATGAAAAACAAGAAAAATACTGTGCGTATCCCGGAATTCCCCCACTGAGACAGGAATGGGGTCCCGGGAGTGTGCAAATGGAGGAAAATGCGATGACGGACAGAGAACAGACGAAGACGGTTTCTATCGGGAACCGGAAGATTGGGGGAGGGAATCCCATTCTGATCCAGTCCATGTGCAATACAAAGACAGAGGATGTGGCCGCTACGGTGGCTCAGATTCTGGCGCTGGAGGCTGCCGGCTGTGATATTATCCGTGTGGCGGTACCGACGATGGAAGCGGCAGAGGCTTTAAAGGAGATCAAGAGACAGATTCATATTCCGCTGGTAGCGGATATTCATTTTGATTACCGGCTGGCCGTGGCCTCCATTGAGAACGGTGCGGATAAGATCCGGATTAATCCCGGCAATATCGGGAGTGAGGACCGGGTCAGAGCCGTTGTGGATAAGGCGAAGGAATTCGGCGTCCCCATCCGGGTCGGTGTCAACAGCGGTTCGCTTGAGAAGGAATTACTGGAAAAGTATCACGGAGTGACGGCAGAGGGCATCGTGGAGAGCGCCCTCATGAAGGTGCGTATGATCGAGGAGATGGGATATGATAATCTGGTGATCAGTATCAAGTCCTCCGATGTGCTGATGTGCATAAAGGCCCATGAACTGATCGGGGAGCAGACCGCTTATCCACTTCATGTGGGGATTACCGAGGCGGGAACCGTGCGTTCGGGGACGATCAAGTCCTCCATCGGGCTGGGAATTATCCTGCATCAGGGCATTGGCGACACGATCCGTGTCTCCTTAACCGGAGATCCGGTGGAAGAGGTGACGACGGCGAAGCAGATCTTAAAGACCCTGGGCTTACGAAAGGGCGGAGTGGAGGTTGTCTCCTGTCCGACCTGCGGACGGACCAGAATCGATCTCATTTCCCTGGCGAACCGGGTGGAAGCCATGGTGACGGAATTTGACCATCTCGATGTCAAGGTAGCCGTTATGGGCTGCGTCGTCAACGGGCCGGGTGAGGCGAAGGAAGCGGATCTGGGCGTGGCCGGAGGTATCGGCGAGGGCCTTTTATTCCGCAAGGGAGAGATTATCCGTAAAGTACCCGAGGAGAACTTACTTGACGCTTTGAGAGAGGAGCTCTTAAAGCTGGATAAGAGGAGATAATGTTTGGCAGAAAGCAACAGGTGATGGAATGACAAAAGCATTTTTGGATGTATTTCCAAATCTGAATATGACAGACGAACTGCGGGAGCTTTTAAATCTGGTGGAAGTTGAGAAGGTCACTTCCACCAGGGATAGAAGCTCTATTCGCGTTTATATCGTGAGCCCCAGACTGATCCATAAACAGAATATCTATGGGCTGGAGAAGGGCATTAAGGACCAGCTCTTCCCTTCTAAGCAGGTATCGATCAAGATTATCGAGAAGTTCCGCCTGTCTGACCAGTACACGCCGGAGAAGCTGCTGGATGTGTACCGGGACAGCATCCTGATGGAACTCAAAAATTACAGTATCATCGAATATAATATTTTCCGGAAGACAGAATATGAATTTCCGGAGCCGGATCTGCTTAAGATGACGGTGGAAGACACCATTGTCACCCATGAAAAGGAAGCCGAGTTAAAGCGCGTTCTGGAGAAGATTTTTTATGAGCGCTGCGGCCTTCCTGTTGAGGTGCGCTACGAGTACGTGGAGCCGAAGGAGAATGCACTGGCGAAGCAGAAGGAGCTTCAGATGCAGCGCGAGGTGGAGGAGATCGTCAGCAGGACCTCTCTGGCCGCTGTCTTAAACGAGGAGCAGGTGCTGTCGAAAACTGGGACAGAGGACGGATACGGCGGTCCTTCCATGGCGGACGGTGCATCTTTGGAGGCGCTGGCGGCCGGATATTCGGCGGAAGTTCCCTTCGACGAGGGCCCGGCCCGGCAGGGCGCTGCGGAAAGCGGGGCAGGCGCTCCGGTACTGCGTATGGGCGGTAAGAAGGACGAGAATAAGAAGGACGAAAATAAAAAGGACAGGAACGGAGATTACGGAAAGAAGGACCAGAAGAAAGAATATAAGGATTATAAGAAAAACGGCGGTTATGGCGGCTACGGCGGAAAACGTTCGGATAATCCGGACGTGCTCTATGGCCGTGATTTCGATGGAGAGACAATGGAGATCGAAAAGATCGACGGGGAGATCGGCGAGGTAACCATCCGTGGAAAGATTCTCATGGTGGACAGCCGGGAGCTGCGGAGCGGAAAGACGATTATGATCTTCGATGTCTCTGACTTTACGGATACGATTACCGTGAAGATGTTCGCAAGGGAGGAACAGCTGGATGATCTGAAGGCTGCCGTTGTGGCGGGGACGTTTATTAAGATTAAGGGTGTGACGACCATCGACAAGTTCGACGGCGAGCTGACTCTGGGCTCTGTGGTAGGCATCAAGAAGTCAGAGGACTTCACCGGAAAACGGGTGGACGGAAGCCTGGAGAAACGGGTCGAGCTTCACTGCCATACGAAGATGAGCGATATGGATGGCGTATCGGAGGTTAAGGACATTGTAAAGCGTGCAAAAAAGTGGGGAATGCCGGCCATCGCCGTCACAGACCACGGATGCGTGCAGTCCTTCCCGGATGCCAACCACGCCCTGGACAAGGGGGACACCTTCAAGATCCTTTATGGGGTGGAGGGGTATCTTGTCGACGACTTGAAGCTGCTGGTGGATAATCCGAAAGACCAGACATTTGCGGACTCCTTCGTGGTATTTGATATCGAGACCACAGGCTTCAGCCCGGAAAAGAACCGGATCATCGAGATCGGCGCCGTAAAGGTGGTGAACGGAGTCATTACGGACAAATTCAGCACCTTCGTAAATCCGGATGTACCGATTCCCTTCGAGATCGAGCAGCTGACCAGCATCAATGACAACATGGTGCTCCCGTATCCGAAGATTGATGTGATTCTGCCTCAGTTTCTGGAATTCTGTCAGGGATCCGTTCTGGTGGCTCACAATGCCTCCTTCGACGTGAGCTTTATCAACCGCAACGCGGAGCTGCAGGGGCTTCCCTTTGAACCTACGGTTTTGGATACGGTGACTCTGGCGCGGTTCCTTCTGCCGAACCTAAACAGGTTCAAGCTGGACACGGTCGCCAAGGCGCTGAATATCTCGCTGGCAAACCACCACCGCGCCGTGGATGACGCGGGATGTACGGCGGAGATCTTTGTCAGATTCGTCCAAATGCTGCGGGAGCGCGGCGTGGAGACGCTGATCGAGTTAAACAGCTTAAAGACGATGACTCCGGAGATGATCAAGAAGCTTCCGACCTATCACGTAATCATTATCGCAACCAACGATATCGGGCGTGTGAATCTCTATAAGCTGATCTCATGGTCCCACATCGACTACTATGCCCGAAGGCCCAGAATACCCAAGAGTCTGCTGAACCAGAACCGGGAGGGCTTAATCGTGGGATCAGCCTGCGAGGCGGGGGAACTGTATCAGGCCCTGCTTCGCGGCGGCTCCAACGCGGAGATCGCCAGACTGGTCAGGTTCTATGATTATCTGGAGATCCAGCCTCTTGGAAACAACAGCTTCATGCTCCGTGATGAGAAGAGCAGCATAAATTCGGAGCAGGATTTAATCGATATCAACAAAAAAATCGTGGAACTGGGCGACCAGTTCGGAAAACCGGTCTGCGCCACCTGTGACGTTCACTTCCTGGATCCCGAGGACGAGGTATACCGCCGGATCATCATGGCGGGGCAGGGATTTAAGGACAGTGATGACCAGGCGCCGCTTTACCTTCGGACGACGGAGGAGATGCTGAAGGAATTCGAGTATCTGGGACCAAACAAGGCGGAAGAGGTCGTCATAAAGAATACGCGGAAGATCGCGGACATGTGCGAACGAATCTCGCCGGTGCGCCCCGATAAGTGTCCGCCGGTCATCGAAAATTCAGATGGGGACTTGAGGCAGATCTGTTACGACAGGGCCCACGTGATCTACGGTGACAACCTGCCGACGATCGTTACGGAGCGTCTGGAGAGGGAGTTGAACTCCATCATTTCCAATGGTTTCGCCGTTATGTACATCATTGCGCAGAAGCTGGTGTGGAAGTCCAATGAAGACGGGTATCTCGTAGGTTCCCGTGGTTCGGTAGGATCTTCCTTTGTCGCATACATGTCCGGTATCACGGAGGTTAACTCCTTAAGCCCGCATTATTACTGTACTAACTGCCATTATTACGATTTTGATTCGGAGGAAGTGAAGAAGTATTCCGGTATGGCCGGATGTGATATGCAGGATAAGGAGTGTCCGGTCTGCGGCCATCCGCTCACAAAGGATGGCTTCGACATCCCCTTTGAGACATTCCTGGGATTCAAGGGAGACAAGGAGCCTGATATCGACTTGAACTTCTCCGGTGAGTACCAGAGTAAGGCTCATGACTATACGGAGGTTATTTTCGGAAAAGGCCAGACCTTCCGCGCGGGAACCATCGGTACACTGGCGGATAAGACGGCTTACGGCTATGTGAAGAATTACTATGAGGAACACGGCGTACATAAACGAAACTGTGAGATCAACCGTATTGTCCAGGGATGCGTCGGGGTAAGAAGAACTACGGGACAGCATCCCGGCGGTATCATCGTGCTTCCCCACGGGGAGGAGATCTATTCCTTTACTCCAGTGCAGAGGCCGGCCAACGATATGACGACCATGACGGTCACCACCCATTTTGATTACCATTCCATCGATCATAACCTGCTGAAGCTCGATATACTCGGGCACGATGATCCGACTATGATCCGAATGCTTCAGGATTTAATCGGTTTTGACCCGGTTAAGGATATTCCGCTGGACAGCAGGGAGGTCATGTCCTTATTCCAGGATACATCGGCTCTGGGGATTACGCCGGATGATATCGGCGGATGTAAGCTGGGAGCGCTGGGCGTGCCGGAGTTCGGTACGGACTTCGCCATGCAGATGCTTATTGATACCCAGCCCAAGTATTTTTCTGACCTTGTGCGAATCGCCGGTCTGGCTCACGGTACCGACGTATGGCTGGGAAATGCCCAGACCTTGATTCAGGAGGGAAAGGCGACGATTCAGACCGCGATCTGTACCCGTGACGACATCATGATCTATCTCATTTCCATGGGGCTGGAGGAGGGACTCTCCTTTACCATCATGGAGAGTGTCCGAAAGGGAAAAGGCTTAAAGCCGGAGTGGGAAGAGGAGATGACCGGCCACGGCGTGCCGGACTGGTATATCTGGTCCTGTAAGAAGATCAAATACATGTTCCCGAAGGCCCATGCGGCCGCCTACGTTATGATGGCGTGGCGTATCGCTTACTGTAAGGTGTTTTATCCGCTGGCATATTATGCGGCGTTCTTCAGTATCCGCGCCAATGGCTTCTCCTATGAGCTGATGTGCCAGGGACGCGATAAGCTGGAATATTACCTGGCTGACTACAGGAAGCGGATGGATACGCTGTCGAAGAAGGAACAGGATACGCTCCGCGATATGAGAATCGTTCAGGAGATGTACGCGAGAGGCTATGACTTTACGCCGATCGATATCTATCAGGCGAAGGCCCGCCATTTCCAGATCATCGGAGGCAAGCTGATGCCTTCCTTAAGCAGTATTGACGGACTTGGTGAAAAAGCGGCTGATGCCGTGGTTGATGCCGTGAAGGACGGCAGGTTCTTATCAAAGGAAGATTTCCGGAACAGGACGAAGGTCAGTAAGACGGTGTGCGATCTGATGGGAGATTTGGGACTGCTGGGCGAACTGCCGGAGTCTAATCAGTTGTCGCTGTTTGATTTTTAAAATTTTAATGGCAGCATAGCTATTATGTCATTCTGGGGTTTGTATTCTGGACTCAGAATGCGGATTGAAATAAATTACAGCAAAAAGGCAGGTCCTGTGCAGACCTGCCTTTTTGCTGCCAATTATGAAGGGAGAAACCGCAGTGTCTTATTTTTCGTATCCAACACAGCGCGGCAGCCAACTGGCAGGATGGCGTGATTTTTTCCGTGGCCGAAATCATCGCAGTACGCGACCGGGATGCTGTGTTTCTGGCCGAAACGTTCCAGCCTGCCAAGCAGCTGCTGCGATAAGGTGTCTGAATAGTTGCCGAACAGCAGTCCCGATACCTGATTTATGAAGGAACTCTGCTCAATATGGGACAGATACATGCTCACTGCAGCGACGGAACTAAATTTCTCGTGATCCTCCAGAAACAGGATATACTTCCGGTCTTTTTCTGTCTCCAGATAGCCGCTGTGCAGAGACAGGGCAAAATTCAGGGTATAGCCGCCGATTAAGGTGCCGCTGCAGATGCCGTCTTTCAGGGAATACCAGGTGCTGTTGCTGACGAAATGAACGGCATCCCGGCGAACCAGATGGGAGGAAAATTGTTCATAGGCGTAGGCGTCGATATCCTCGAATAGCCTGGGCGGCAGACCGTAATACGTGACCAGGCCCGTTTTCGTGTAAATCGCATTGAGAATAGAGGTACCGTCGCTGTGACTGGAAAACAGCTTTGGATTCCTCCTGATCGCTTCATAGTCGATATAGGGCAGCAGTTCAATACTGCCGTATCCGCCGCCGAATAAAACCAGTTTGACGTCTTTATCGGAAACCATCTCATTGAGATCATCGGCGCGCTCCGTCTCGCTTGCCGCGTAGCCGTACGTATGCCGGTATAAGCGGCTCCCCGTTTTCACCCGAAAGCCTTTCGCTTCGATCCCGGAGATGATTTTCGCGTAGTCGTCCGGAGTGACGGTATGGCTGGGGGAAATAATGCCGATGGTATCTCCCGGATTCAATGGATTTGCCCACATAATCAATACCTGCTTTCTCATTTGTTTGTTTTGTAACGCTTTTGCTGAAACAAGACTGTCTAATTCTACCATGAACCTGCGGCTTCTTCAAGAAGCGCCGCGGAATCTGCTTTTTTATTTCCGAAGATTTCCAGCAAGATTTTTCTTTATTGAGAAATAATATTGACAGATACCATTGACAGGGATAAGAAATCATACTATAATGAATATACCCTATAGGGGTATATGAGAAAGGATGATCTTATGAGAACTGAAGTTTACGATATTGAAGGCATGTCCTGTGCAGCCTGCAGCAGTGCGGTGGAACGGGTCACGAGAAAACTGGAAGGTGTGGAGTCGAGTGACGTGAATCTGACGACGAACAAGATGACCATCACCTACGACGAGACGAAAGTCACTCCGGAGATGATTATGGGGAAGGTGGAGAAGGCCGGATTCGGCGCCTGCCCTCTGGCGGAGGAGAAAGATGTAAAGGCCCAGGAGGAGGAAAACTGGGGGAAGCAGGAGCAGCAGCGCGACACGATGAAGAGACGGCTGATCGTGGCCATCTGTTTTGCGGTTCCGCTTCTGTACATTTCCATGGGGCATATGCTCCCGTTTGAACTGCCGCTTCCGCATTTCCTCCATATGGAAGCCAATCCTTTCAACTATGCGCTGGCACAGCTGGTACTCACGGTTCCGGTGCTTATTGCGGGAAGGAAGTTTTACCTGGTAGGTTTAAGGGCGCTGTTTAAGGGCAATCCGAACATGGATTCCCTGGTGGCGATCGGCACCGGCAGTGCGTTTATCTACAGTCTCTGTATGACAGTTACGATACCGGTGAATCCGATGAACGCCCATCATCTCTATTACGAGTCAGCGGCCGTGGTCGTCACTCTCGTCATGCTGGGCAAATACATGGAGAGCAGAAGCAAGGGCAAGACCTCTGAGGCGATCAGAAAGCTGATGGAGCTGGCCCCGGATACCGCGATTCTCTATGAGGATGGTACGGAACGGGAAGTGGAGACGGCCAGTGTGAGAGTGGGACAGCATGTCCTCATCAAGCCGGGCAGCAGGATACCCCTGGACGGTATCGTGGCGGGCGGCAGCAGCAGCGTGGATGAGTCCATGCTGACAGGAGAGAGCATCCCTGTGGAGAAGCAGGAGGGCGACACTCTGATCGGCGGCAGCATGAATTACAACGGGGCCATGGAGATGGAGGTTACCCATACAGGCGGGGATACCACGCTTTCCAAGATCATTAAGATGATCGAGGACGCGCAGGGGAAAAAGGCGCCTATCTCCAAACTGGCAGACAAGGTTGCGGGATACTTCGTTCCGACGGTTATGGGAATCGCACTGGTTGCGGCGCTCCTCTGGTGGCTGTTTGGCGGTAAGGAGCTGTCTTTTGTCCTGACCATCTTTGTGGCGGTTCTGGTTATCGCCTGCCCGTGTGCGCTGGGACTGGCGACGCCGACGGCGATCATGGTCGGAACCGGTCTGGGAGCCAGCCATGGAATCCTGATCAAGAGCGGTGAGGCGCTGGAGACCGCTCATAAGATAGACACGGTTGTGTTTGATAAGACAGGTACGATTACGGAAGGAAAGCCAAAGGTCACGGATATCGTGGTTCTGGATCAGACGGAGACCTCCGACGGACTTCTTAAGCTGGCGGCCGGCTGTGAACAGATGTCGGAGCATCCGCTGGGGCAGGCCATTGTATTAAAGGCCAGGGAACAGGGGCTGGAGCTTGTCATGCCGGAGAAGTTCGAGAGTGTGACGGGAGCGGGAATCATCGCTTCCATGGGAACAAGCCAGGTAGCCGTAGGCAATGAACGACTTGTGGAACAGATGAAGGTGTCCATGGGCGATCCTGTGAGAGAGCAGGCCCACCAGATGGCGAATCAGGGCAAGACGCCGATGTATCTGATGGTGGATGGAATATTAAAAGGCATAATCTGTGTAGCGGATACCATTAAGGAAACCAGCGTGGAGGCGGTGGATCAGTTAAAGAGTCTGGGAATCACGGTCTGCATGCTGACGGGAGACAATCAGAAGACTGCGGATTACATTGGAAAACAGGCTCATATCGACACGGTAATCGCGGAGGTTCTGCCGGAAGACAAGGCCAATGTAGTAGAGTCTCTGCAGAAGCAGGGAAAGACCGTCATGATGGTTGGAGACGGAATCAATGACGCTCCGGCGCTTGTATCTGCGGATGTGGGAACCGCCATCGGTTCAGGAAGCGACATCGCTTTGGAATCCGGCGATATCGTTCTCATGAAATCCGATCTGCGCGACGTCTATAAGGCGGTAAAATTAAGCCGTCTCACGATTCGGAACATCAAACAGAATTTATTCTGGGCATTTTTCTATAACAGTCTGGGTATCCCTGTAGCCGCAGGTGTGTTATACTTATTTGGAGGCCCGCTGTTAAATCCGATGTTTGCCGGATTTGCCATGTCACTCAGTTCGGTCTGCGTGGTGAGCAACGCGCTTCGCTTAAAGACAGTAAAGTTGTAGAGGCATAAGGAATGGAGGTATGATATGGAGGAACGCACATGCGACTGTGCGGTGAAGCACAAGCATCGTCAGGCCGCGGAGGAAAAGGACTTACTGAACCGCTTAAACCGGATCGAAGGCCAGATCCGCGGCATCAAGAGCATGGTGGAAGATGAGCGGTACTGTGTGGACATCTTAACGCAGGTATCCGCGGTTCAGGCGGCACTTAACAGCTTTAATAAGGTGCTGCTGTCGAGCCATATCAAGAGCTGTGTCGTGGAGCAGATTCAGGACGGCAATTTAGAAGCGGTTGATGAGCTGTGTATGACGATACAGAAGGTTATGAAGTGATTGACCAACCGCAATTTATGAAAAAGAAAAGGAGATAAAGATTATGAAGACTTATCGCTGTGATGAAATGATGTGTAACGGATGTGTATCAAGAATCAACAAAGGGCTGGATCATGAGGGAATCGGCCACAAAGTGGATTTAGAGACTAAGACTGTGGTGATCGAGGAAGAGAAGGACTACGGGAAAGCGGTGGAAATTCTCGATGATTTGGGCTTTACGGCGGTGGAACAGCAGTAGAATTTTTCTTATATTTTAAAAAATTAAAAAAATTCCAAAATATAGTTGACAATCCATCATTTTTATATTATACTACCAAAGGTATCGAGGCGTGGCTCAGTTTGGTAGAGCGCTGCGTTCGGGACGCAGAGGTCGCAAGTTCGAATCTTGTCGCCTCGACGATTTTTGGTTAACATTCGATACGTGGCCTATTGGTCAAGCGGTCAAGACGCCGCCCTCTCACGGCGGAAACCCGAGTTCGATTCTCGGATAGGTCATAAAAAAGCTTTCGGAAAATAAATCCGGAAGCTTTTTTCGTTATTACACAAAATTATGGGCGCGGGAGCCTGATGCAACACCTGTCCCAAAGCTTCATATCCTGTAGTATAAGCTTAAAAAGGAGTCAGCAGCGATATGAAGATATGTTTGGATGCGGGACATCAGGGCCGGTATAACCAGAGCCCGGCAGACCATCGGTATTATGAGTCTGTCATGGTATGGAAACTGCACCTTCTGCAGAAAAAGTATTTGGAGGAGTATGGAATCGAAGTGATCACCACGAGGCGCCGGGAGGATGAGGACAAGGGTCTTTTCGCCAGAGGCGCGGAGTCGAAAGGATGCGATTTGTTCCTGTCCGACCATTCCAACGCGGTGGGAACCGGTGTGAACAATCAGGTGGACTATCCGGCCGCCTACTGCGTCATTAACGGAAGCGCGGATGGGATCGGAATGGCCCTCGCGCAGTGTGTGGAAAAGGTGATGAAGACGAAGCAGCCTGCCAGAATTGAGCACAGAAGAGGACAGAACGGGGATTATTACGGCGTGCTCCGGGGCGCGGCCTCCGTGGGGACTCCAGGGCTCATCCTGGAGCACTCCTTTCATACCAACGCGCAGATAGCCGCATGGCTCTTAAAAGAATCAAATCTGGACCGTTTGGCCAGGGCGGAAGCCGATGCCATCGCCCTGTATTACGGAATCACCGTGCAGGAAAAGAAATCCGGATGGCTGGAGGAGGACGGCGGGTGGCGGTTCTATCTCGGAGATTCAGGAAACTATGTGGCCGATGACTGGTACGAGGATGGCGATCAGTGGTACTGGTTTGACGGCGCGGGCATGATGGTGCACGATACCTGGAAGACCGGCTCTGACGGGGGCTGGTATTATTTAAAGACCGACGGTGCCATGGCCAGAGACCAGTGGATCATCTGGAAGGGAGAGCTTTACCGGGCAAAGAAAGACGGCGCCATGTTCGAAGGGGAGCTGCATTTGAAAACCGATGAAAAAGGCGCTTTAAAAGAATAGGACGACGGTAGGGGAAGCTGTGACAGCTTCCTTTACTTTCCATTTACAATCGAACGTATATTCGATACAATAGTATTGAGGTGATGATTGATGGAACGCACCATATTTCATGTGGATGTGAATTCGGCGTTTCTTTCCTGGGAAGCGGTCTACCGGATGAAGCATTTGGGCGGCCGCCTGGATTTGAGGACGGTTTCCTCTGCGGTGGGAGGCGATGTGACGAGGCGTCACGGGATTATTCTGGCAAAGTCCATTCCTGCCAGGGCATGTGGGATTAAGACGGGAGAGACTGTGTTTTCTGCTTTGAAAAAGTGCCCGGAGCTGGTATTGGTTCCGCCTAACTATAATCTCTATCAGAGATCCAGTGATGCGCTGATCCGTCTCTTAAAGGAGTATACGCCGCTGGTGGAACAGTACAGCATCGACGAGGCTTATATGGATATGACAGAGAGTACGGCGCTGTTTGGACCGCCGGAGGTGGCCGCGGAGACGATAAGGGAGAGGATCTTACAGGAACTGGGTTTTACGGTGAACATCGGCGTGGCGCAGAATAAGCTTCTGGCAAAGATGGCCTCTGATTTTAAGAAGCCGAACCGGGTCCACACGCTGTGGAAGGAGCAGATTCCGGTGAAGATGTGGCCGCTTCCCGTGTCGGAGCTTTTCTTCATCGGGCGTGCGACCTACCGGAAGCTCAAGGGGATCGGAATCACCACGATCGGTGAGCTGGCACAGAGCGATCCGGATATTTTAAGGCGTCACCTGGGAAAACAGGGAGAGGTGATCTGGGGCTTTGCCAACGGCGTCGATCTATCTGCAGTGGAGGCGGAGGCTCCGCCCAATAAGGGATACGGCAATTCCACCACAGTGGCCTTTGATGTCTGTGACGCGGAAACGGCAAAACTGGTCCTTTTGTCCCTGGCGGAGACACTGGGGGCCAGACTCAGGAAGGATGGCGTTAAGATCGGCGTGGTGGCAGTGGGAATCCGGGATTATCTGTTCGAATACCATTCTCATCAGATTTCGCTGGAAACCCCGACCAACATCACGAGGGAACTGTATGAGGCGGCATGCCGGGCCTTTGACGAGGCGTGGGATAAGACGCCGGTCCGCCATCTGGGCATCCATACAAGTCACGTCTCCTCAGAGGAATCCAGACAGATTGGGCTCTTCGACCGCATGGATTACGAAAAGCTGGAGAGAATGGATAAGGCAGTCGATGAAATCCGGAGGCGGTTCGGCAACGATGCTGTAAAACGCGCAGCGTTTCTCCCGGAGCATCCGGAGGGAGCCGCCGTACATGATCACATGGGCGGCGGAATCGCAAGGGAGAAGCGCACGGTGGATTACAGCAGACAGGAAGTTTTTTAAAGGAGTGGTGACATGTCGGCGTTCGGAATAGGGACAAATGCGGAAAGAGCGGACAGCGGGCTTCTGGCTGGCAGACAGATCAAAATCGCGTGCAAGGCGTGGTTTACCAGTACCGGAGCGATCCAGCCCCTGTCCTTTAAGTTCGAAGGGGACGATGGGATGATGCAGACCGTAAACCATGTGGCAGTCCGTTTTGGAGAAGAAAAGTATTATTCCGGAATACCTTCCATGGAATACGCCTGCCGGGCGGTGATCGGCGGGCTGACCCAGGAGTTTAAACTGATTTTTTATCCGGAAGAGGGAAGATGGGTCATGGTGCTTCCGGAATAGACGGAGCACCTGGAAAGCGTGCTTGAGGCGCAGACGGGTAAAGATGATACGAGTAAAGATGATAAAAGGAGGAATGAAAGAATGAGCATTACATTTGACAGGAGTCTGGTGACGGGGAATGAGTTGATCGACACGCAGCACAGAGAACTGATCAGCCGGGTGAATAAACTGGCGGAGGAGTGCGTTCCGGGAACAGAAAAGAGAACCGCAGTGGGAACGCTCGATTTTTTGCTGGATTATACGGATTACCATTTTTCCGAGGAGGAAGCGCTCCAGAAAAAGAACGGGTATCCGAAGCTTTCGGCCCACCGCCGGGAGCATGAGAAGTTTAAGCGGGCCGTGGAGGAACTGCGGATCATGCTGGAGGAAGAGGAAGGACCGAGCGAGGCGTTCGTGGAGGCCGTGAGAAAGAACGTGGAGGAGTGGCTCCAGAACCACATTATGACCTGGGATAAAGAGGTGGCGGGATACGGGGAAAAAGAAACAGACGGTCTGTAAAGACCGCCTATTTCTTTTCCTTCAGCTCCTTACGAATCCGGGGCTCAATTCCCCGGCGTTTCATCTCAGCCAAAATCGTCTGAAATTCATTGTCCGGTGCTGGTGGTACGGGATCGTCGCTTTCAGCGGCGCGGTCGAATAAATCTGCCAGTTCCTTTTCTCCTTTTTTATGCATTTCAATTCACCCCCATAAGGTAACTATACAACTTTATGGGAGAGGTGAAGCTGGAAAAATATGGAAACTACCTCACGTGAAAGCTGCTTTCCCGTTCCGTTGGAATCTGCTTTACCACACAGTCCGTAATATCAATAAAACTGTTTTGCTCCAGCCTTCGGAAAAGCTTGTTCATGTCTGCTTCATCACCCTGAAGCTCCATCTCGACACGGCCGTCATCCAGGTTCTGAACCCAGCCGGTCAGACCAAGATTCTGGGCGAGATAATAGGTACTGTAGCGGAAGCCGACGCCCTGGACCCGGCCGCTTACCAGAATGTGTTTTCTGACGGGTTCTTTTTCCTTCATCTGATCACCTTTTATCCAATGCCAGTTATTTGGGGACGTTTCTACTGTTATTCATTATAACTTTTCACCCTAATTTTTGCAACTAATACATCAATTGTAACAGTTCTCGCTATTTACAATTTTTTCAAAAAAAGGGTTGATTTTTTTCCCCTTTGCTGATATACTATCTAAGGTCCGACAGTTAAGTCTGACAAACAAAGCTGCTTCCGTAGCGCAGTTGGTAGCGCAACGCATTCGTAATGCGTGGGTCGCCGGTTCAAGTCCGGCCGGGAGCTGACTGAAAACCCCTGATTTTATCAGGGGTTTTTATATTATTTCAAAAGAAGAGGGATGCGAGTGATGAAAAGAGTTTTAAAAACAGGTATGATTCTGCTTGCGGCAGCGGCGCTGTTATCCGGCTGTTCCGGGAAGAGCGGAAAAGAGGAGGCCACGTCGGCGGAACCGGCCCAGGTGCTGTACCCGGTTGCGATAGACGGGAAAGAGATTCTGGTCGGCGAGACCACGGTACAGACACTTTTGGATCAGGGAATGAATGTTACAGTGTCTGAGATGACGGAGGACAAACAGATCAATCAGTATGAGATCGACCCAGAGGCCGAGCTGGAGCCTAATGCTTACTACACCGGCGGATCGATCTGGGTTACGGATTCCATCTTCGCCCATATTTCCCTGGTTACAGATGAAAAGGCCGTTCGTATGGGAGACGCAGTGATCGCCCGTCTGGAATTCAGCCTGGTCAGCGGCGAAGAGAGCGAACTGAAGAGGATCACCTTTCACGGTGTGCCTGTCAGTGAGATGTCCCGGGAGAAGGCTGGAGAGATGTTTCCGGACTTCACCGGCGATGACTATATGTGGCTGCAGAAGGGGGAAGACTATGAATATTTCATGTCATTTGACCCTGCGGACCTTATGTTAAGCAGTTTTTCGCTGGAAAAGGAATACGATGTGGACTGGAGCAGCGAAGAGTAACGAAGGAAAGATTCCAGAGATGTATAAGCAAAGAGGGTGTGAAACACACCCTCTTTTGCAGTGGAAATTTCCTGCCAAATCTATAAATCAATATTTTTGCAATAAAAAAAGCAGATAACGGGAATCGAACCCGCCTCCTCAGCTTGGGAAGCTGATGTTCTACCAATGAACTATATCTGCTTAGCCAGTTTACTGACACGTCATATATTATAGCACGACTCTGGTATAAATTTCAATACTTTTTTGAAAAAATGTGTTAAAAACTTGCCAAGTGCAGGAATTTCATTGTATAATAGCAAAAGACAATACAAGATGTGGAGGAGTATCATGGCGAAAACACAGTATAATGCGGACAGTATTACCGTACTGGAAGGGTTGGAAGCGGTCCGGAAACGTCCGGGTATGTATATAGGCAGTGTCGGCACGAAGGGGCTTAACCATCTGATCTATGAGATCGTGGACAACGCGGTGGACGAGCATCTGGCCGGCTTCTGTAATCAGATATGGGTTACTCTGGAAGCGGATGGTTCCTGCACCGTGAAAGACGCGGGAAGAGGAATTCCGGTGGAGATGCATAAGAAGGGCATGTCCGCGGAACGAATCGTATTATCCACCCTTCATGCGGGCGGCAAATTTGATAATGATGCGTATAAGACAAGCGGCGGACTTCACGGAGTCGGCTCTTCTGTTGTAAACGCTCTTTCGGAGCGGATGAGCGTAAAGGTATATAAGAACGGTCAGATTCATTATGACGCATATGAGCGGGGCATTCCGACGGTGGAACTGGTGGATGGCCTGCTTCCTACGCTGGGAAGGACGAAGGAGACGGGAACCGAGATCAACTTCCTGCCGGACGGAGAGATATTTGAAAAGACCCGTTTTAAGGCAGACTGGCTGAAGAGCCGTCTTCACGAGACGGCCTACTTAAATCCCAACCTTCAGATCACATATCAGAATAAGAGAGCGGGGGAGGAGGAGACCGTCCTGTTCCATGAGCCGGAGGGAATCATCTCTTACGTAAAGGAACTGAACTCCGGAAAGGCTCCGGTTCACGATCCGATCTATTATAAAGGCACTATTGACCGGGTGGAGGTGGAGGTAGCCTTCCAGTTCGTGGATACATTTGAGGAGAACATTCTGGGCTTCTGTAATAATATTTTCACCCAGGAGGGCGGCACGCATCTGGCCGGCTTTAAGACCCGTTTTACGCAGATGATCAACAGCTATGCAAAGGAACTCGGGATTTTAAAGGAGAAGGATACCAACTTTACCGGCGCTGATACGAGAAACGGCATGACGGCTGTGGTGGCGGTGAAACATCCGGATCCCATTTTTGAGGGACAGACGAAAACCAAGCTGGCCAGCGCAGATGCCACAAAGGCAGTCTTTACGGTGACGGGAGACGAACTGCAGCGCTATTTCGACCGAAATTTAGAGATTCTGAAGGCGGTTATTTCCTGTGCGGAAAAGTCGGCGAAGATCAGGAAGGCGGAAGAAAAGGCCAAGACGAACATGCTGTCCAAATCGAAATTCTCCTTTGACAGCAATGGAAAGCTGGCCAACTGTGAGAGCCGTGACGCGGAGAAATGCGAGATCTTCATCGTCGAGGGAGATTCCGCCGGCGGTTCTGCCAAAACTGCGCGAAACAGGATGTACCAGGCCATTCTGCCAATCCGCGGAAAGATTCTCAATGTGGAGAAGGCTTCCATGGACAAGGTACTGGCCAACGCCGAGATCAAGACGATGATCAACGCCTTCGGATGCGGCTTTTCGGAGGGCTATGGCAACGATTTCGATATATCCAGGCTTCGTTACAATAAGATCGTACTGATGACGGATGCCGATGTGGATGGAAGCCATATCGACACCCTGCTTCTGACGTTCCTCTACCGTTTCATGCCGGAACTGATCTATGACGGCCATGTGTTTATCGCCATGCCGCCCCTCTTTAAGGTGATTCCGAAGCGCGGCGAGGAACAGTACCTTTACGATGAGAAAGAGCTGGAGCGCTACCGGAAGACACACACCGGTGATTTTACGCTGCAGCGCTACAAAGGTCTAGGTGAGATGGACGCGCAGCAGCTCTGGGAAACCACGTTAGACCCGGATCACCGGGTGCTGAAGCAGGTGGAGATCGAGGATGCCCGCATGGCCTCCGAAATCACGGAGATGCTGATGGGCAGCGAAGTTCCGCCGCGGCGCCGGTTTATTTACGAGCATGCGGATGAAGCAGAGATTGATGCGTAAGGAGAGGGAACATGGCTGAGAAGATTGTAAAAACAGAATATTCCGAGGAAATGCAGAAGAGCTACATGAACTATTCCATGAGCGTTATCACTGCCAGGGCAATCCCGGATGCGAGAGACGGATTAAAGCCGGTACAGCGGCGTGTATTATATGATATGAGTGAACTTCGCTTAAACCACGATAAGCCGCACAGAAAGTCGGCGCGTATCGTGGGCGATACCATGGGTAAGTACCATCCCCACGGCGACAGCTCCATCTATGAAACCCTGGTCGTGATGTCCCAGGTATTCAAGAAGGGAATGCCCCTTGTAAACGGACACGGCAACTTCGGTTCCATTGAGGGCGACGGCGCGGCTGCCATGCGTTACACGGAGGCCAGGCTGGAGAAGTTTGCAGAGGAAGTCTATTTGAAGGATCTGGATAAGACGGTTGAATTTATCCCCAACTACGACGAGACGGAAAAGGAGCCGGAGGTGCTTCCGGTCCGTGTGCCGAATCTTCTGATTAACGGCGCGGAGGGAATCGCGGTCGGTATGAGTACCAGCATTCCGCCTCATAACCTGGGGGAAGTCATCGATGTCGTCAGAGCCTACATCGACAATCCTGAGATAACAACAAGGGAACTGATGGAATACATGCCGGGTCCGGATTTTCCAACCGGCGGCATCATCGCCAATAAGAGCGGTCTCGCAGAGATATATGAGACGGGAAGCGGAAAGATCAAGCTTCGCGGAAAGATCGATATCGAACTGGGAAAACGGAAGGCCGACAAGGACAAGATGGTCATTACGGAGATTCCGTATACCATGATCGGCGCGGGCATCAACAAGTTCCTTGTGGATGTGGCGGAACTGGTGGAATCAAAGAAGCTGACCGATGTAGTGGACATTTCCAATCAGTCCAACAAGGACGGCATCCGCATCGTGCTGGAGCTGAAAAAAGATGCCGATGTGGAAAAGATCCGCAATATCCTCTATAAGAAGACGAAGCTGGAGGATACGTACGGCGTCAACATGCTCGCCATCGCCGGCGGCCGGCCGGAGACCCTGAATTTAAAGGGAATCCTCAAAAATTACCTGGACTTCCAGTATCACAACGCAACGCGCAAATACCAGGCGCTGCTGGAGAAGGAACTGGAGAAAAAGGAGATCAAGGAAGGCTTAATCAAGGCCTGCGATATCATCGATCTGATTATCGCCGTGCTGAGAGGCTCCAAGAGCTTAAAGGATGCCAAGGCCTGCCTGATGACAGGAGATATCTCCAACATCAAATTCCGGACAGCCGGATTTGAAAAGGATGCGGAGAAGCTTCATTTTACGGAGAAGCAGGCCAGCGCCATTTTAGAGATGCGTTTATATAAGCTGATCGGTCTGGAGATTCTGGCCCTGGAGAAGGAGTATAAGGAGACTATGGCGAAGATCGCCGAGTACCAGCATATTCTGGAGAGCCGGGCCAATATGGACGTCGTGATCAAGAAGGACTTAGAGGCCATCAAAGAGGAATTTGCCACACCGCGCCGCACGCTCATCGAGGATGGAAAAGAAGCTGTTTACGATGAGACAGCCGTGGCCGTCTCGGAGGTGGTGTTCGTCATGGACCGGTTCGGCTACTGCAAGCTGCTGGACAAGTCCACATACGACCGCAACAGAGAGACCATCGAGACGGAGAACGTTCACGTGGTATCGTGCTTCAATACAGACAAGATTTGTATATTCACCAATACCGGCAACTTACATCAGGTGAAGGCAGCCGATATCCCTTACGGAAAGCTGAGGGACAAGGGCACGCCGATCGACAACTTAAGCAAGTACGACGGCACAAAAGAGCAGATTATCTATCTCTGCAGCGCGGAATCCATGAAGGGCAGCCGCTTCCTCTTCGCCACGAAGCAGGCGCTCGTGAAGAGAGTGCCGGGAGAGGAATTCGAGACAAACAACAGGACCGTAGCCGCTACCAAGCTTTTAGAAGGCGACGATGTGGTATCGATTTTAGTTCTCCGGGCGGAGACCGAGGTGGTGCTTCAGACCTCAAGCGGCGTGTTCCTGCGGTTTGCACTGGAAGAGATTCCAGAGATGAAGAAGAATTCCAGAGGCGTGCGGGGCATTAAGCTGGCCCAGGGAGAGGAACTGGAGACGGTCTACTTACTGGGAGAGGATCCGGTGATCGAATACAAGAAGAAGGAAGTTCATTTGAACCGCTTAAAGATCGGAAAGCGTGACGGAAAGGGCAGCAAGGTCCGTCTTTCATAAGAAAGAGCCTGCGGCAGCCACGGGAAAGGAATCACGGTGAAGAGAATAGGGATATCTGCCGACAGCTCCTGCGATCTGTCGGCAGAAATTGCAGAACAGTATGGAATTACGGTAATCCCTCAGGCCATTATCATGGAGGGAAGGACATACCGGGATGGAATCGAACTGAAACCGTCCGATATCTTTCGCCATGTTTCGGCGGGGGGAGAGATCTGCAGTACGACCGCCATCAATACGGCGGAGTACTGCGGCGCTTTTACGGAACTTAGGAAGGAGTGCGGTGCGCTGATTCATTTTACCATCGGTTCGGCGCTGTCCAGCTGTTATCAGAACGCAGTTCTGGCCGCGGAGGAAGTTCCTGGCGTCACGGTGGTGGACTCCATGAATCTTACCACCGGAATCGGTTATCTGGCAGTAGCCGCCGCAAAGATGGCGGAGGCCGGCATGGAACCGGAAGCGATTGCGGCAAAGCTGGAAAATTTGAAGACCCGCATGGATGTGAGTTTTGTCATCGACAAGCTGGACTATTTACGGAAGGGCGGACGCTGTTCGGCGGTTACCGCGTTCGGCGCCAATCTGCTGAACATCAGGCCCAGCATCAGCGTGAGGGACGGGGAACTGACTGTGGACAGAAAGTACCGCGGCGCGTTCCGGCAGTGTGTGAGAAAATATATCGGGGAACGGCTCGACGCGGTGCAGGGGCGCTGTGCGCCGGACGTAATCTTTCTCACCCACGCGGCCTGCCCGGAAGCGGTGGTGGAGGAAGCCAGGGAGCTGATCCGGAGCCGGGGAATCTTTTCGGAGATACTGGTGACGGAGGCCGGATGTACGGTGTCCAGCCACTGCGGCCCAAACACGCTGGGAATTATATTTGCTGTAAAATCATAAAATAAAAACGTGCGATTCTTTTCCAGAACGTACATTTTAGGAAAATGTCTCTCGCAGACGTACAAATGTATTTTTGTGACGAATAAACCTTGATTTTTTTTTAACTTTGTTATAGGATAGTCTGAAAAAAGAAATGAAATGAGGAGAAAACTATGGAAAAGAAGTTAAAGGTTGGTGTGTTAGGTGCTACAGGTATGGTGGGACAGAGATTTCTTTCTCTGCTGGAGAATCATCCCTGGTATGAGGTGGTGACCGTGGCTGCCAGCCCCCGTTCCGCTGGAAAGACGTATGAGGAGGCCGTAGGAGACCGCTGGAAAATGACGACTCCGATGCCGGAAGCAGTAAAGAAGCTGACCGTGATGAATGTAAACGAGGTGGAGAAAGTTGCCGCCAGCGTAGATTTCGTATTCAGCGCCGTCGATATGACGAAGGAAGAGATCAAGGCGATCGAGGAAGCCTATGCGAAGACAGAGACACCAGTCGTTTCCAACAACAGCGCGCACAGATGGACACCGGATGTGCCGATGGTAGTACCGGAGATCAACCCTGAGCACTTCGAAGTGATTAAGGATCAGAGAAAGCGCCTCGGCACAGAGCGGGGCTTCATCGCTGTAAAACCGAACTGTTCCATCCAGAGTTACGCTCCCGTATTAACCGCCTGGAAAGAGTTTGAGCCGTACGAGGTCGTGGCTACAACGTACCAGGCAATCTCAGGCGCAGGCAAGACCTTTAAGGACTGGCCTGAGATGGAAGGCAACATCATCCCATACATAGGCGGCGAAGAAGAAAAGAGCGAGCAGGAACCATTAAGACTCTGGGGAAAGGTAGAGAACGGAGAGATCGTTAAAGCGAGCGAGCCGGTTATCACCTGCCAGTGTATCCGTGTTCCGGTCTTAAACGGTCATACAGCCGCAGTTTTCGTAAAATTCCGCAGGAAACCGACTAAGGAGGAATTGATCGAGCGCCTCGTAAGCTTCAAGGGGCTTCCTCAGGAACTGGAGCTTCCAAGCGCTCCAAAGCAGTTTATCCAGTATCTGTATGAAGACAACCGCCCGCAGGTAACCATGGACGTGGATTTTGAAAATGGTATGGGTGTTTCCATCGGACGTCTTCGTGAGGACACCGTGTACGATTATAAATTTGTCGGTCTGTCCCACAACACGGTCCGCGGCGCGGCCGGCGGCGCAGTGCTCTGTGCAGAACTTTTAACGGCACAGGGATATATTCAGGCAAAATAGTGACACAAATAAGAGAAACGCGGAGGTAGCTGAAATGGCTTACAGGAAAGAACAGTGGGGAGTTATGCCTTCCGGGGAAGCGGTCACACTCTATACGCTGTCTAATGATAACGGCGTATCGGCCTCTTTTACCGATTTGGGCGGCACATGGGTGACGATGAACGTGCCTGACAGAGACGGAAAACTCGTCGATGTGGTTCTGGGATATGACAGTGTGGAAGCGTACCTGGAGAATCCGCCCCACTTCGGAGCACCGATTGGCCGCAACGCCAACCGCATTGCGGGGGCGAAGTTTACGCTGAACGGGAAAGAGTACCGGCTGGCGGCCAACGACGGAACGAACAATTTGCACAGCGCGCCGGATCTGTATCACGACCGTCTCTGGGAGGTCGAGACAGAGGAGGGCGCTCTCGGAACCGTCATCAGCTTTTCGCTGTTCAGTCCTGACGGCGATCAGGGATACCCGGGAAATGCCAACATCACGGTGAGCTACACGCTGACGCAGGATGACAGCCTGGTCATCGCTTACCATATGGTTTCCGACAGCGATACGGTTGCAAACTTTACGAATCACAGTTACTTTAATCTGGACGGCCAGGACGGCGGGAATGCCATGGGCCAGAGAGTATGGATCGACGCGGATACGTATACGGCGGCGGACGCAGGCTCCATTCCGACCGGAGAGATCGTACCGGTGGCAGGTACGCCTATGGACTTCACCACCATGAAGGTGATTGGCCGCGACATCGAAGAGGAGTATGAGGCTCTGATTCTCGGCAAGGGCTACGATCATAACTGGATCTTAAACCACGCTCCCGGGGAGACTGAACTATCCGCGGCAGCTGAATCCGACAAAACGGGGATCCGTATGGAGGTCTACACGGACCTTCCCGGAATGCAGTTCTACACCGGCAATTTCCTCGGCGCAGGCCCGGCCGGCAAGCGTGGCATGGTATATGCCCCGAGATACGGCTACTGCTTTGAGACACAGTACTATCCAAACGCAGTGAATATGCCGGAATTTCCTTCGCCGGTACTGAAAGCGGGAGAGGAATACCGGACTACTACGATATACCGGTTTACACGCTGGTAACGCTTTAAACGTTACAGTTCACGGCCCCTTTGTCCGCCCTGCCGCCAGTGCAGACCGGGCGGCAGGACGGACAAAGGGGCCGTGAACTGCACTGCAGCACCATAGAAAGCAAAGGGCTGCCACGGCCATAATCCGGCCGCGGCAGCCCATGTGTATGTGAAAGGACATTAGGGAAACCTATGAGTACGAAAGACGGAAAAGGAATCAAAATACTGGCAGCCATCGGGCTGATCATCACGACCATCATCTGGGGAAGCGCATTTGTTGTCATGAAAAATTCGGTGGACATCATTTCCCCCACCTACTTACTGGCGCTTCGCTTTACCATAGCGGCTATCGCACTGATCCTGGTATTCTGGAGAAAGGTGATGAGGATCAACAAATCGGATTTATTCTGCGGGGGACTGCTGGGCGTGTTTCTCTTTGTCAGCTATTTCTTTCAGACGTATGGATTAAAGTACACGACGGCCAGCAAAAATGCGTTTATCACCACACTGTATGTGATCCTCGTGCCATTTCTTCACTGGTTCTTTAACCATAAGAAACCGAAGAGAAATAATATCATCGCCGCCTGTATCGCGGTCGTGGGCCTTGCGCTTCTGTCGCTGGAAGGGGATTTATCCATCAACCTCGGAGATTTACTGACCCTGATCTGCGGTTTCTTCTACGCAGTCCACATCGTATTTATCGACCGCTATACGACGGATCACGACCCAATCACGATGACGGTGCTGCAGATGGTGGTGGCTGCGGCCCTGAGCTGGATTATCGCGCCGCTTCTGGAAGGACCGTTTGACGGCGGGGTAATTGACAACACGATGATGATTGGTCTTTTGTATCTGGGAATTTTCAGCACAATGATCGGATTCCTGCTCCAGAATGTGGGGCAGAAATATTTAACGCCGAACACCTCATCCATTCTCTTATCGTTTGAATCGGTATTCGGTCTTATCTTTTCCGTGATCTTCCTGGGAGATCCGCTGACAGTCCGGCTGATGGCCGGCTGTGTATTCATGTTTGCGGCAGTGATTCTCTCCGAATACAGGAAAAAAACGGTATCTTAAAACGAAGTGGGAAAAGGAGAACTGAATGATGAATAATGCAGTTATAATTGATCAGGAACGGTGTATCGGATGTGGTCTCTGCGTGCGGGACTGTCCGGGAAACGCCATTGTATTAAACGAGAAAAAGGCCGCTGCCAAATGGCCCTGCATCACCTGCGGCCACTGTGTGGCAGTCTGTCCCTCCGAGGCGGTTTCCATACCAGAGTATGATATGGCGGGGGTGGAAGCGTATCAAAAGGATTCGTTCACCGTATCTCCGGAAAACTTTCTTCACGCGGTAAAATTCCGCCGGAGCATCCGCAGTTATAAGGATGCACTTATCAGCCGGGAAGTGCTGGAGCAGATCATCGAAGCGGGGCGCTATACGGCAACGGCGAAGAATGCACAGGCGTGTACCTTTGTGGCAGTACAGACACGCCTCCCCGAGTTCAAGGAACTGTTCTGGTCCGAATTTCCATACATTCTGGAGATCCTGCGGGAGACGAAACCTGACTACGTGCGTGCCTTTACTCGTTTCTATGAGAAATGGAAGAACGACCCCAAGGATGACACCTTCTTCTTTAATGCTCCGTGCCTGCTGATTACAGCAGCAGATAATCCGCTGGATGGAGGTCTTGCGGCGGCCAATATGGAAAATATGGCGGTGGCCGAGGGCGCTGGCGCCCTATACAGCGGCTACCTGCAGAGAACAGTCAGTGTGAGCCCGAAACTGATGGAGTGGCTGGGACTCGAAGGCAGAACTCTTGCCTGCTGTATGCTTCTGGGGTATCCGGCCGTGAAATATCAGAGAACGGCGCCACGGAAGACGGGCGACATCCGGTTTTTATAATCTTCATAGAGCTTATAAGAGACGGTTTTAGAAGCTGGCGATTGCCAGAGCGCTGTATAAGGATTTCCCGGTTATCGTGCCGGATGAACCGACAGCGGCACTGGATCGTACGCGGAGATGTTTCAAATGCAGGCAAGCCAGTATACGGGATAAAGAAGTGTTTAAAATGACAAACTGCTCAAAAAAGCGAAAGAGGCAGCTAAAAAATGGAGTTAGATAACTCTTTTTTCACTGCCTCTTCTTTTACTTACTTTTGCCAGGAATGTAATACTTTCATTTGAAATCTTTATGCGATTTTCATTTTGAGCTGCTCCATCTCTTTTTTGAGTTCCTGAATCATCTGAAGGAAAAGAGCGTTGTTTTCATGATCTAACTTTACTGCCCGATAATACTGTGTCAGCTCATCCATATTTTTTTGGAGCTGTTCCATCTTCGTTTCTAGATTCTCCTGTACTCTGTCAACCTCATTTAATACAAGATTTTCTGATCTTCCGATCTCAGTCTTTATAAAATCTCTGAGAAGATTTTCTGACCTTCCGATCTCGGTCTTTATATTATCTCTGAGAAGATTTTCTGATCTTCCGATCTCGGTCTTTATATTATCTCTAAGAAGATTTTCTGATCTTCCGATCTCGGTCTTTATATCATCTCTGAGAAGATTTTCTGACCTTCCGATTTCAGTCTTTATATCATCTCTGAGAAGATTTTCTGACCTTCCGATCTCAGTCTTTATATTATCTCTGAGAAGATTTTCTGACCTTCCGATTTCAGTCTTTATATCATCTCCGAGAAGATTTTCTGACCTTCCGATCTCAGTCCTTATATTATCTCTGAGAAGATTTTCTGATCTTCCGATTTCTTCTTTCATGATGTCCCTGATTGCCTGCAAATCACTATGTTCTAACATATTAACACCTCCTGATATGGATTACCTGTATCACGTTACCATCTTCAGCCAAGGCTAGTATATCATTGTTTCTATAAAGAAACAACTAATTTTATCATAAGTTCAACCCGGATAACCAGGACATTCTTTATATGGCCTGAACATCTTTTGCCTTGCAGACATCGATCCATTCCTTTGCCTGTGAATACTTAAAGAGTTCCTCACAGGTAAGCTCAATCGCGGAGCTGGCGCTTCCGGCCGCCGGAAATACGGAGGGGAACCGCTGCATGGAGACATCCAGGTAAGTCGTCACGTGTTCCGGATTGGCAAACGGGCAGACGCCGCCCACCTCGTGGCCGGTCAGCATGGCGACTTCCTCGGCGCCCAGCATCCGGGCCTTAAAACCGAACTGTTTCTTAAACTTGGCGTTGTCGATCTTCATGTCTCCGGCTGTGACAATCAGGATACAGCCGTTCGTTTCATCTCCATGAAAAGAAAGGGTTTTGGCGATGCGGGCGGGTTCTACGGACAGCGCTTTGGCCGCTAATTCCACCGTGGCACTGGACACCGGAAACTCCTGTACGTCACAGTCTCTGCCGTAATCTCTCAGATATTCTTTTACTTTTGCAATAGACATAATAAGACTCCTTCACTTTAACGTAATAAAATAGAAATAGAATTGTTTATAATTGTATCATTGATATTCCGGATTTTCAATGGTATAATAGACGGGTTATGAATAGAAATCAGTGGGGATATACATGTCAAAATCTTTATACATTGCAGAAAAACCAAGTGTAGCACAGGAATTTGCCAACGCGCTTAAGATAAACGGAAGGCGCAGCGATGGTTATATTGAATCAGAACAGGCAATTGTCACATGGTGCGTAGGCCATTTAGTTACCATGAGCTATCCGGAATGCTACGATCCAAAATACAAGAGATGGAGTCTCGAGACTCTGCCTTTTTTACCGAAAGAATTTAAATATGAAGTGATTCCCAGCGTCGAAAAACAGTTTAAAATCGTAAGCGGTCTGCTGAACCGGCCAGACGTGGATACGATATATGTCTGCACTGACTCGGGGCGCGAGGGAGAATATATTTACCGTCTGGTGGCCCAGATGGCTGATGTGAAGGATAAGGCCCAAAAGCGGGTATGGATCGACTCCCAGACAGAGGAAGAGATTTTAAGAGGAATCAGGGAGGCAAAAGATGAGACGGAATACGATAATCTTTCCGCCTCAGCCTATTTAAGGGCAAAAGAAGATTATTTGATGGGAATTAATTTTTCCCGTCTGCTCACACTAAAGTATGGGCAGAATATTTCGAATTACTTAAGGACCGGAAAGAATACGGTGATTTCCGTGGGACGCGTCATGACGTGTGTCATGGGCATGGTAATCCGGCGGGAGCGGGAGATCAGGGACTTTGTTAAGACTCCATTTTACCGGGTGATCGGTACGTTCTCACCTCAGGACATGGATTTTGACGGAGAGTGGAAAAGCGCCCCGGGCTCCAGATATTTTGAATCCCCGTATCTCTATAAGGAGAACGGATTTAAAGAGAGAAAGACAGCGGAAGCCTTAATCGAAGCACTTTCCGCGGTTCAGCCCATGAATGCGGTGCTGCAGGCCATCGAGAAGAAGAAGGAGACGAAGAATCCCCCGCTTCTTTACAACCTGGCGGAGCTTCAGAATGACTGCTCCAAGATGTTTAAGATCAGTCCGGATGAGACCTTGAAGGTCGTCCAGGAACTGTATGAAAAGAAACTGGTCACGTATCCGAGAACCGATGCCAGAGTCCTTTCCACCGCAGTGGCGAAGGAGATCTACAAGAACATCGGAGGCTTAAAGAACTTTGAACCGCTGGCAGGTTTTGCCGCCGAAGCACTGGAGTCCGGTTCCTTTAAAGGGATTGCAAAAACACGGTACGTGAATGATAAACAGATTACGGACCATTACGCAATCATACCGACCGGACAGGGCATGGGGGCCTTACGAAGCCTGTCGCCGCTTTCCGCGAAGGTCTATGAGGTAATTGCCAGACGATTTTTAAGCATCTTTTATCCTCCGGCCATCTACCAGAAATACGCGCTGGAGCTGGTTATCGATAAGGAGCACTTTTTTGCAAACTTCCGAGTCATGCTGGAGGCAGGGTACTTAAAGGTGGCGGATGTTCCGGGAAGCAAGAAAAAAACAGATGCCAAGCCAAAGGACGGACAGGCGGAGAATGGCTCCGGAGACTCCGAGGAGGGCAGCGCGGATTCCACACAGAAAAACATGGATAATCCGGAATTCATCGCCATGCTGGGGACTCTGAAGAAGGGCGCTGTAATCCCCCTTAAGAGTCTGGCCATCAAGGAGGGAGAGACATCACCTCCCAAGCGCTATACCTCCGGTTCCATGATTCTGGCCATGGAGAATGCGGGCCAGCTGATCGAGGACGATGAGCTGCGGGCCCAGATCAAGGGAAGCGGCATCGGAACCAGTGCGACCCGTGCCGAGATTTTAAAGAAGCTGTTCAATATTAAATATCTGGCTTTAAACCAGAAGACCCAGGTTATTACCCCGACACTCTTAGGGGAGATGATCTTTGACGTGGTAAACGCCTCGATCCGCCAGCTTTTGAATCCAGAGCTGACGGCCAGCTGGGAAAAAGGGCTTACCTACGTGGCGGAGGGAAGCATTACCTCCGATGAATACATGCAGAAACTCGAGAATTTTGTCGCTGGACGCACGGCCAATGTATTAAGGCTGAACAATCAATACGGCCTTCGGGGCGCATTTGATGCGGCGGCGGCTAATTATAAAAAAACAAAATAGGAGACTTAAGACCATGAAAAAAGAAGATATGCAAATCCAGGACTTATTTGATACCAGCCATACCATAGCAAAACTTTTATTTGAAAGAAACACGTATCCGTGGAAGATCCTCCCCAAGATCGGTGAGTATATTACATCCCTCGGCGCGCTGCTTCCGGAAGACGAATACAACCGCATGGGCAAATCCATCTGGATTCACAAATCCGTCAAGATGCCGCCGACCGCGTGTCTGGCCGATAACGTAATCATCTGTAAGGGCGCACAGATTCGTCACTGTGCATTTATCCGCGGCAACGTCATCGTTGGTGAAGGCGCCGTTGTGGGAAACTCCTGTGAGTTAAAGAACGTTATCCTGTTTGACGGCGTTCAGGTACCGCATTACAACTACGTGGGCGACTCTATCCTGGGCTATAAGTCACACATGGGCGCCGGTTCCATCACCTCCAACGTGAAATCTGACAAGACTCTGGTTAAGGTTCACGCAGAGGATGGAGATATCGAGACCGGATTAAAGAAATTCGGCGCGATCCTGGGTGACTTCGTGGAAGTCGGCTGCGGCTCAGTCTTAAATCCGGGAACCGTAATCGGACCGAAATCCAATATCTATCCGCTTTCCAGCGTAAGAGGCTGTGTTGACGGGGGCTGCATCTACAAGAAGCAGGGCGAAGTGGCAGAGAAACGCGAAACAGAGGAAGCATAAGAAAGAAGGCCGATAAAAAGGCCGGGAAAGAGGCCGTCCAATGAGGAAGGCCAGCGATAAAATCAAGGAGTAAGGTACAAAGAGACATGTCAGAAAAAACACATACTGCGGGGAAGAACGGCAAGTTCGGTTCGCGGCTTGGATTTATACTGGCCTCCGTGGGCTCTGCGGTCGGAATGGGGAACATCTGGATGTTCCCCTACCGCGTGGGGCAGTACGGAGGCGCAGCTTTTTTACTCGTTTATTTCGGATTTATCTTTTTATTCGGCATGGTAGGGCTGTCGGGAGAATTTGCATTTGGAAGACTGACTGGGACCGGCCCCATCGGTTCTTACGGCTATGCGCTGAAGAGCAGAGGGAGAAGGGGCGGGGGACTTCTCGGCGCCATCCCTCTGATCGGTTCTCTGGGAATCGCGATCGGTTATGCGATTATCGTGGGCTGGGTACTCCGTTACCTGTTTGGCTCTCTGTCGGGAGTTATGATGGGGATGGAGGCAGAGGTCTATTTCTCCCAGGCGACTGGCCATTTCGGCAGCGTGCCGTGGCATTTCATGGTGGTGGTAATCACTATGGTAGTACTGGTAGGTGGTGTCCTGAAGGGGATCGAGAAGGTCAACCGCATTATGATGCCTGCATTTTTCATCCTGTTCGTGATTATTGCGGTGCGGGTATTCTTCCTGGACGGCGCTCTTGCCGGGTATGAGTATCTGCTGATCCCACGCTGGGAGCTTCTGCTTAAGCCGGAGACGTGGGTGATGGCCATGGGACAGGCATTCTTCTCCTTATCGATTACCGGGTCTGGAATGATCATTTACGGCAGTTATTTAGACAAGAAGGAAGATATACCGAAGGCGGCCATGACGACCGCTCTGCTCGATACGGTGGCGGCCCTGCTCGCAGGCTTTGCCATCATTCCGGCGGTGTTTGCGTTTCAGATGGATCCGGCCAGCGGTCCGCCGCTCATGTTCATCACGCTTCCCAAGGTTTTCGCACAGATACCGGCCGGAAGATGGGTGGCCGTTCTGTTCTTCTTATCCGTGCTTTTTGCAGGAATCACGTCCCTTGTCAACATGTTTGAGGTATGTGCGGAGGCGGTCCAGACTCATCTGCATTTCGACCGGAAAAAGGCGGTTCTTCTCGTGGGCTGTCTCGTGTTCCTGATTGGACTTTTCATCGAGTATGAGCCGTATATGGGTTCCTGGATGGATATGATAACGATCTACGTCGTGCCCTTCGGAGCCGTGCTCTGCGCGATCATGATCTACTGGGTTCTGGGGATAAAAAGGATCGGAGAGGAACTGAATACCGGACGGAAAAAGCCGGTTGGGAAGCTGTTTTGCTTTGCTGCAAAATATATTTACGTGGGACTCGCCGTCCTGGTGTTTATTATGAGCATTGTATACAAAGGAATTGGATAAGAGAAGATAAAAAAGAAACGCCAGAACCGGCATTTGTCGGAACTGGCGTTTCTTTTATAGGAACTTATTTTACAGCTCCTGTCAGCTTTACAGTTTCATTGTCTTATTTCGTACCGAAAATTCTGTCTCCGGCATCTCCCAGGCCTGGGCAGATGTAGGCATTCTCGTTTAACTGGCGGTCGAGATGGCCGACATAGATCTGAATGTCCGGATGGGTTTTGTGAAGGCGTTCCAGACCTTCCGGAGCGGCGATGATTGCCATGAACTTGATGTTCTTTCCGCCGTGTTCCTTGATGAAATCCACGGCTGCGACGGCAGAACCGCCTGTAGCCAGCATGGGATCGGTTACCACGATGGTTCTCTGCTCAATGGGGTTCGGAAGCTTGCAGTAGTACTCGTGAGGCTCGTGTGTGACTTCGTCGCGGTAAAGACCGATGTGACCGACTTTGGCAGAAGGAACGAGAGCGAGGATTCCGTTCACCATACCGAGGCCGGCACGAAGGATCGGAACGATGGCCAGCTTCTTCCCTGCGATCATGGGAGTCATACAGGTCTCGATCGGAGTCTCGACCTCAACCTCCTTTAAGGGAAGGTCTCTTAAGGCCTCGTAGCCCATAAGCATGGCGATCTCTTCGATCAGAGCGCGGAACTCATTGGTTCCGGTTCTCTTATCCCTCAGGATAGAGATCTTGTGCTGGATTAACGGGTGGCTGAAGACAGTTACATTTTCAATTGGATATTCCATGGTATATAAATCCTTTCTTTAGTTTTTTACAGTATCGGCTGCCTGAGGCAGTATGATATTCATGAGAACTCCGATCACAACGGCAATGAAAAGGCCGGAGATGTTAAGCGTTATGGAGCCTGCGTGGACATTGAGTCCGCCCATCTGTGCAAAACCGAGGCCGAATACAAGGATCAGTCCGACGATGGTTAAATTGCGGCTGTGAGTGAAATCAAGATCCGATTCCGCGAGAGAGCGGATTCCGACTGCGGCGATCATACCGAACAGCATAACTTCTACGCCGCCTTTGACCGGGCCCGGAATAGTCTGAAGAATTGCGCCTACCTTACCAAAAAGGCCGAGGATGATCGCGAAGACGGCGGTCACACGCAGAAGACGCGGGTTGTAATTCTTCGTAGTGGCCAGAACACCGGTATTCTCCGAATACGTGGTGTTGGCAGGTCCGCCGACGAATCCGGCGAATAAGGTTGCGAGTCCGTCGCCCATCAGGGTTCTGTGGAGACCCGGATCCTTTAAGAAATCTTTTCCGACAACCGTACCATTGGTGGTAACATCACCGATGTGTTCCATAAAGGTAACACAGGCGATCGGTGCGATGGAGAGAATGGCGCCCAGCTCAAATTTCGGAAGAGACATAAAAGGAACTCCATTCATATCCTTTGTCACAAAGGGGATATTAATCCATGCTGCGGACGTAATGGCGGAATAATCCATATGGAAGACTCCGACCGCGCCCAGAATAATACACAGAACGTATCCTGCGGCGATTCCGATTAAGATCGGGACCAGTTTGAAAAAACCGTGTGCGAATATGGAACAGAGGATTACCACGAAGAGCGTAAACAGGGCGATGCCCAGGTTTAAGGCGATCTCAGAGGTAAGGCCGTCCGCCAGGCTTAAGCCGCCGGTCGCATCACCGATCGCGGTGCTCGCCAGGTTAATACCGATGACCACGATCACGGGTCCTGTTACAACCGGAGGAAATACCCTCTTGATCTTGTCCGCTCCGATTAAAAACGCAATCAGTGCAAACAGCAGATAGATCAGACCGGCAAAAATAATTCCACCCTGTGCTAAAGGAATGTTTTCTGCAACCACAACGCCTTCCGGTCGAATGATGGCGCTTAATGCGGCCAGGAAGGCGAAGGAAGAACCGAGAAAAACAGGAACCTTAAACTTAGTACAGCAGTGGAATATTAAGGTGCCCACACCTGCGGAAAACAGTGCGAGCGATGGATTGAGACCGGTAAGCAAAGGAACCAGAACCGTCGCGCCAAACATGGCAAACAGGTGTTGGATGCTGAGCAGATAGTCTCGTGTTGTCAGTTGCGTTTTTTCACTCATTTTGCTACCCCATTTCATATCTTTGTATTTTTCCGTACTATTTTATCAAATATGGGGTTAAATAGCAACTATTTTCACTATTTTGTGTCAGGAGTGTACTTTATCAGAGCATAATCGCCAAGAGCATGAGGTACCGGTATGGAAACATAGATGGTTCCCTGCTCCTCGTAGCTGAACACTTCCGGAAATTTCACGGCTTCGTCAGAGTCCTTGGAGGTGGTTTTCGGCGCCTTCCATGGGAAATCTGCGCGGCGGAACATCTCGGTATACGTCTCAATGTCGGTGTCATTCTTAACCTTCATCAATTCTTTTTCCAAAGCGGCATCTGCGTCCGCAAACTGGCAGTCACCGGACAGCACATAACCGGCCAGAGTATAGGGATCCGCGTAGTTTGTGAGCCCCATATCTTCACCGAGTGCTGTGTCAATGGTATTCGTATAGAAGAGACTGACCGGATGCGCGCCGCCATCCGGCATGTAGGAACCTGTGTAAACAGCAGTCAGGCGTCTGCGGTCTGCAGAGACAACCCTGCATTTTACGGTAAGGGAGTCCTTGCTTTCATTCACGCCGTAGGCCTTGATGAATTCCAGCGCATGTTCATTTAACAGCTTGTTGATCTTTTCCTGCACGGCAGCCTTGCTCAAATTAGAGACAACCGGGTATTCGATGGAAATGTTTCCTGTGGTGTAAGTGTGTATGGATGTGGTGACGCTGGAGGCGGTGTCTGCCTTCTTAGCGTCATCTTTTTTCGTTTCGCCGCCAGCCGCATCCGTGGTCTCTTTGTCCGCGGCCGTCGTCTCTTTCGTCTCTGCCGCTGTCGTGGTGGGAGACATGGTCTCTGCCGCCGTCGTGTGGGTGCTTGTCAAATCTGTTTTGTCCTGATTCTTCTTACCGCATCCTGCAAGTGAAATGGCACAGACGAGTGAAAGGGTGAGAATAACCGTATATCGCTTCATAAAAAGCCTCCTTTATCATTTGAATTCGATAGGAATAGTATACCATAATGGCGGGGAAATGTATTGCAGAATTGCTTAAGATTTTGTTTCGATGTAATTAGTTTCTTATGAAGTGTATGCGGAATGAGGCTTGCCGTGTTATAATGAACTGGATAAGAAGCGCATTGAAGCCATTGATCTGCTGAATGTATATTTTGAATAGAAAGAAGGGAAAAAGTGGAAATACCTTTTTGGGAAGATAGTGGAAAATCTTATAGAAAAATCAAGTAATATAATTGATGTAGGATGCGGGGATGGTAAAAATTCATTATACCTTGCTGAACACGGGTTTAAGAGTATTGATGCATTTGATCTTTCGGAAAATGCAGTAAATAAATTGCGGCGTTTATCAATTAGTCGACAGCTAACTATTAACACATGGGTTGGCGACTTATGTAATTTTAAATTTACAAAAAAATATGGGCTGATCATGGCGTTTGGAATTTTACATTTCATAAGCAAAAGTGATTGGTATAATTTCATTATCAATGCTAAATGTGCCACCGCAATTGGCGGGATAAATATAATTCAATTATTAACTGATAAGATTCCTCCATCAATTGACATTGCACCTTATGCCATAGGATTAGCTGCTGATGGAGAAATAAGGGAATGTACCAAGACATCTTCATTCGTCAAATAAAATAATTGCTCGACGTATCAAATAAAACAATTAATACCATAAGGGAGTACAACTATGAAAAAAATCACATTAGGTATCGCAATACTATTATTTGCAATTGTGCTGGCGCTCTGTTCGTCCGGATTGGACTGGCTGATTCTTATTATGGGAGTGGCCGGGCTTCTATTTTCAATTGCCGGCTTTTTCGACAAATCAAACTGAGGAGGAGACGTATTATAGGTGATTATGTGGCTTACTATCCCCTGAAACCGGAAAATGAACTGCGTGACAATCGGTTTGCGGAGATATCCGGTCGCTGGCGGAGCAGGAAGAAGAACTTTACCGTATTGTAAAAGAAGAGGGAAATGAAAAGGGTGGGACTGATTGTGAATGACAAATTTATTTTAACCAACGAACAAAGAAAATATTTAGGTTTAAACCCCATCGAAAAGCATTGGGAAGTACTGGATATCAAAGGAACCTCCTATTATTTTGATGGAAATGTGATTAAAAAAGAGATTTCCTCCTCCGGCTGTCAGGAGGAAAATTTTCGGTACAGAGAATGCGAGCTGGATGTTGAAACGGCGGAAAACAGAACGGTGGTTTTGCCGAAGACTGCGAAGGGAAAGCCGAAGAAATTAAATTTTACGGCAACCCAGTCCTTTCGGCCTGTGGATGTCTATTTTTCCTATGAGGGAGGTTGGATCACGATTGCCAGTTATACGACACAAAAGACTTTTTATTCCGAAGAAGCAGGGAGTGAAGAGAGTGGTGCGGTGTTGGAAAACTGGCTGGAAAACTGGATCAGGGAAACGACGCAGGCGGATTTCGCAGAACTGGAAACCTTTAAAAACGAAAAAAGAGTGCATCAGAGCTATAAAGAAGGCGATATTTTTGCTTTTAAAATCGGAAGAAGGCAGTATGGCTTTGGAAAGATTTTAATCGATATCGTGAAGCGGAGGAAGACGGAGGAGTTTAAACAAAACAAAAATTACGGTCTCGCAAATTTAATGGGAACGGCGCTGGTGGTAAAAGTTTACCATAAAATCAGTGACAGCATGGAGGTGAATCTGGATGAATTAGAACAGGGGCTGTCTCTGCCGCCGCAGGCTATCATGGACAACCGTATTTATTATGGTGAGTATAAGATCATCGGAAACCGGGCGGTTACATATCGGGATTTGGACGACGGTCCCATATCGACGAGTAAAAGCATCAATTATCAGGATCGGGAGACTGCATATCTTCAATACGGTTTTATATACAGAGAACTGTCGCTTTTTGAATATAAGATGTATGAAGATGAGGGGTGGTACCATACCGATTACAGGGATGAAGGAATTGGTTTTTCTTTAAATTTAGATCATCTGGAGGAATGCATCACAGCGCATTCCAATGAACCTTATTACGGCAGCGATGTCAGGAATGGTGTCAGGGGGAGACTCAGTCATCCATTAAACAAAAAGGATAAGAAGGCAATTTTTGAAGCCTTTGGTTTAGATGGGAATCTGGATTATGAGGGGAATTTGAAATTACACAGAGCCTCAAAAGAATAAGCGCTTTGATGCTTTCACAGTGAAATTATGGCAGTCAGACAGGCTGCAGCGTTTTTCTGCGGGACATGCAGCCTGATTATTAACAGCAAGCCCGTGCACGGCCTGCGTATCGTTTGGAGTCTTATCTGCTTTTCATAGCCTTGATCAGTGCCAACAGTGCGGACTTTTCATTCTGCGTCAGCCCGGACAGATCCAGACTGTCCTTTTGATCTACGCCTAAGAGGTAATCCGTGGATACTTTAAAAATCTGTGCAATGTGAATTAAAACATCGTAAGACGGCAGGCGCAGACCGGTTTCGTAGGCGCTGATTACGGATTTTGTCAGTCCTAATTTCTGGGATAATTGGGCTTGTGTCATTTTTTCGTGTAATCGTAATGTTTTTAAGGTGTTTCCAAAGTCAACCATATCAATTCTCCTTTTTTCAGTAGTTTACTACATATGGTATGTTTATATGGTGGATTAAATATTCATATAGTTGACCGAATTTAAGAAAAGCTGTATACTTTTTATACCAGGAGCCGGCCGTGATAAGATAATTGACAATGGAGGGGGAGTACATACAGTGATAAAAAAGCAAATTTATAATTTAGAATTTACCGAAGAAGAATTACAGATGATCTATATGGTTTTCAGCAAGCTGGAGAATAAATGTTTTGCAAAGTGGCGTTCCATGTGGCCGGATGACGGCGAAAGAGCAAGCGCAGAATGCACAAAGCAATGGCTGATGCTGGGGAAAGTGGAGAGTATAAAGGACCGTGTGGCCAAGCCGCTGGGGTTGAGCGTCCGGAAAGAATTATAGAATGGTATCGTAGAACCGTATCGCGTTTAAAGTAAAAGGGAATCTGCTGCATTCGGCGGGTCCCCTTTTTTAATAGAAAAAAGGACCAAAAATAACGCAGATACGTTATTTTTAGTCCGATTCCCTGCCAAGGGTGTAGTGCCGGCTGCGGGACTTGAACCCGCACGGTGTTGCCACCAATGGATTTTGAGTCCACCTCGTCTGCCATTCCGACAAGCCGGCGTAACAATCACAGCGTTGATTATTTTATCACAGGATTTTCCATTTGGCAAGTGTTTTTTATGATTATTAAATTGAAAATGGTGGAAATATATTGTATGATAGATAGAGATTTGTGGAAGGAGGTGTCCGGAGGTGACATGTAAAGAAGCGGAAAGCCTTGTAATGCCTTATATTAAGAACGAACTGACTGATGAAGAACTCTTTGAATTTCTGGAGCATATTGAACATTGCCCGGAATGCAGGGAAGAGCTGGAGATATATTTTACTGTTGACGTGGGAATCCGGCAGTTGGACTCCGAGACGGGCAATTATAACATCAAGGGAGCGCTTGAGACAGCGATCGAACAGTCCAGGGAAAGACTGGAAGCAGCTCGGCTCGTTAAGATCGTGCGCTATGCGGTATCCACACTCAGCGTTATGGCATTAATTATTACGGTCCTTCTGCAGTGCCGTATCTGGCTGCAGTCGGGACTCATCTGACAGGAGAGAACATGGACAAAGAGAAAATAGTATTAATAGACGGACACAGCATCATGAGCAGGGCATTCTACGGAGTTCCTGAGCTGACAAATTCAGAGGGGCTCCATACCAACGCCGTATACGGATTTTTGAACATTATGTTTAAGATTCTGGAAGAAGAGCAGGCAGACCATGTGGCGGTGGCCTTTGACCGGAAGGAACCCACATTCCGCCATAAGATGTTCGAACCGTATAAGGGAACGCGAAAACCTATGCCGGAGGAGCTTCACGAGCAGGTGGATTTGATGAAAGAAGTCCTCGGTGCCATGGAGGTGCCCATCCTTACGCTGGCAGGTTACGAGGCTGATGATATTCTGGGAACTGTGGCGAAAGAAAGCCAGGCGAAGGGCGTGGAGGTGGTCGTGGTATCAGGTGACCGTGATCTGCTCCAGCTGGCCGACGAGCATATCAAGATCCGAATTCCCAAGACCAGCAGGGGCGGTACGGAGATTAAAGACTACTATCCGGAGGATGTGAAGAATGAGTACCATGTGACTCCAACGGAATTTATCGATATGAAGGCCCTGATGGGAGATTCCTCCGACAACATTCCCGGAGTACCGTCCATCGGAGAGAAGACGGCCGCTGCCATTATAGAGGCATACGGAAGTATTGAGAACGCTTACGCCCATATAGAGGAGATCAAACCGCCAAGAGCGAAGAAGTCACTGGAAGAGAATTACAGTCTTGCACAGCTGAGCAAGGAGCTGGCAACGATCAATATAAACTGCGGAATAGAATTTTCCTATGACGATGCCAAAGCGGACAACTTATATACACCGGCCGCTTACCAGTATATGAAGCGTCTGGAGTTTAAATCACTCCTTTCCCGTTTCTCGGATACACCGGTGGAGAGTCCGTCGGCGGAGGCACATTTTCAGATGGTCACCGATTTTGGAGAAGCAGAAGCCATCTTTGCCGCCTGCAAAGCCGGGGCGAAGATTGGCCTGGAACTTGTGACCCTGGACCATGAGCTGACTGCCATGGCGCTCTGCACAGGAGAGGAAGCCACCTACTGTTTCGTCCCCCAGGGCTTTATGCGGGCGGAATATCTGGTGGAAAAGGCAAGGGATTTGTGCAGATCATGCGAACGGGTATCTGTGCTCAAGCTAAAGCCGCTGCTTCCATTTTTGAAAGCCGAATCAGACAGCCCGCTGTTTGACGCCAGTGTGGCTGGTTACCTCTTAAATCCGCTTAAGGATACGTATGATTACGATGATCTTGCCCGTGATTATCTGGGCATGACCGTCCCGTCCAGAGCCGATTTATTAGGAAAACAGACGATTAAAAAGGCGCTTGAGAGCGATGAGAAGAAGGCGTTTACGTGCATCTGCTACATGGGCTATATCGCCTTTATGAGTGCGGACCGTCTGACCGAGGAGCTTAAGAAGGCCGAGATGTACAGCCTCTTTACCGATATTGAGATGCCGCTGATCTACAGCCTTTTCCACATGGAGCAGGTGGGAATCAAGGCGGAGAGAGAGCGGCTGAAGGAGTACGGAGACCGCTTAAAGGTGCAGATTGTCGCGCTGGAGCAGAAGATTTATGAGGAAACAGGGGAAACCTTTAATATCAATTCTCCCAAGCAGCTGGGCGAGGTTCTGTTTGACCATATGAAGCTGCCCAATGGGAAAAAGACGAAATCCGGTTATTCCACGGCAGCCGATGTGCTGGACAAACTGGCTCCCGATTATCCGGTGGTACAGATGATTCTCGACTACCGTCAGCTCACCAAGCTGAATTCCACCTATGCGGAAGGTCTGGCCGTCTATATCGGGCCGGATGAGAGAATTCACGGGACTTTTAACCAGACCATCACGGCTACGGGAAGAATCAGCAGTACGGAGCCGAACCTTCAGAACATCCCGGTTCGTATGGAGCTGGGACGTGAAATTCGGAAGATATTCGTGCCGGAGGATGGCTGTGTCTTCATCGACGCCGACTATTCCCAGATCGAGCTTCGTGTCCTGGCGCATATGTCTGGAGATGAGAGGCTGATCGGAGCCTACCGCCATGCGGATGACATTCATGCCATCACGGCTTCCGAGGTCTTCCATACGCCTCTGGACGAGGTGACGCCGCTGCAGAGAAGAAATGCCAAGGCGGTAAATTTCGGAATCGTGTACGGTATCAGCTCCTTCGGACTGAGCGAGGGCTTAAGCATATCCAGGAAAGAGGCGACGGAGTATATCAATAAGTATTTTGAGACGTATCCGGGCGTTAAGGAATTCTTAGACAGGCTTGTGGCAGACGCCAAAGAGACCGGCTATGCGGTCAGCATGTTTGGCAGAAGGCGTCCGGTGCCGGAACTGAAATCTACTAATTTTATGCAGCGCTCCTTCGGCGAGCGTGTGGCCATGAACTCCCCGATTCAGGGAACGGCGGCCGACATCATGAAGATCGCAATGATACGTGTGGATCGTGCATTGAAGGCGAAAGGCCTTAAATCGCGCATTGTTTTACAGGTTCACGATGAGCTTCTGATCGAGACGCAGAAGGACGAAGTGGAAGCGGTAAAGGCGCTTTTGGTGGACGAGATGAAGCATGCAGCGGATTTATCAGTTTCTCTTGAGGTGGAAGCGAACGTCGGAGATTCCTGGTTTGACGCCAAATAGGACCAGGGCGTGTATTTGCCTTACAGGAGAGAGGGAGAAAAAGTGAGAGTGATAGGACTGACAGGTGGAGTCGGCGCCGGGAAGAGCCGGATTCTCGATATCCTGCAGACAGAGTACGGAGCAGAAATTATTGTCGCCGATCAGGTGGCGCATGAGCTGATGGAACCGGGGCACGAGGGCTACGAGATGGTCGTCCGCGCCCTGGGGAACAGCTTCTTAAAACCGGATGGCACCATTGACCGTCCGCTGCTTTCCGCACTCATTTTTCATGACCAAAATGCGCTTGAGACGATGAACGGAATCATCCATCCGATGGTGTGGAAAACGATCAAAGATAAAATTTCTTCTTCACAAGCGGACTTAATTGTGGTAGAATCTGCAATTATGGGCAGGGAACAGGATGACATCTACGATGAAATGTGGTATGTTTATACATCGGAAGAGAATCGCATCAGGCGCCTGAAAGAAAACAGGGGATACAGCAGAGAGCGTTCCCTAAGCATCATGAAGAATCAGCTGTCGGATGAGGAATTCCGGGAACTGGCGGACCGGGTGATTGATAACAACGGGACCGTGGAAGAGGTAAAAGCCGGGCTGGAGGCCCTATTGAAAGATAAAGGACGGAAAACATGAGACTGGTAAGTATAGCGAGCGGAAGCAGCGGAAACTGCATCTATGTTGGTTCGGACAACTCCCATATTCTGGTGGATGCAGGCATCAACAATAAGAGGATTGAGCAGGGCCTAAATGAAATTGGTTTAAAAGGCAGCGAGCTCGACGGAATCGTCATCACGCACGAGCATTCTGATCATACAAAGGGACTGGGAGTCCTGGCAAGAAAGTATGGTGTTCCTCTCTATGGGACAAAGGAAACGCTGGAGGAGGTATCGAAGCAGAAGTATCTGGGAGAGTATCCCAGAGATCTGTACCATCCGATCTGTCCGGATGTGGACTTCTTTGTCGGCGATCTGGAGGTAAAGCCTTTCTCGATCGATCACGACGCGGCAAATCCGGTGGCATACCGGATCCAGCATGACCACAAATCAGTGGCGGTGGCAACGGACATGGGGCACTATGACCAGTACATAATCGATCATTTACAGGGACTCGATGCGCTTTTGCTGGAATCAAACCACGATGTCAACATGCTGCAGGCAGGACCTTATCCTTACTACCTGAAGCGCCGTATTTTAGGGGATCACGGCCATCTCTCCAACGAGAACGCCGGACGCCTTCTGTGCTGCATTCTGCACGATAATTTAAAACGGATTCTGCTTGGCCATTTAAGCAAGGAAAATAATTATGAAGAGCTGGCTTACGAGACCGTAAAGCTGGAGATTACAGACGGAGATAATCCATTTAAGGCGTCCGATTTTTCGATCGCGGTTGCGGGAAGAGACAGGATGTCGGAAATTATCACTATATAAAAGAGGAGAAAAAGCAGCATGAAGAAAACCATTATCACAGTAGTTGGAAAAGACACCGTAGGGATCATTGCAAAAATTTGCACATACCTGGCGAACAACCGGGTGAATATCCTGGATATCTCACAGACCATCGTACAGGATTTCTTTAATATGATGATGATTGTCGACACGAACGACGCCACAAAACCTTTTGGAGAGCTTGCCGATGAACTGGAACAGATCGGAGACGAGATCGGTGTTAAGGTAAAATGCCAGCGCGAGGATATTTTTACTAAGATGCATCGTATCTGACAGCAGCGAAAAAGAAAAAGGATGGTCATTGATATGTTGAATATGTTTGAAGTAAATGAAACAAATAAAATGATAGAACAGGAGAAGCTGGATGTCAGAACGATTACCCTGGGTATCAGCCTTCTGGACTGCAGCGACAGCGATTTAGATGCGGTCAATGAGAAGGTCTATAACAAGATCACCACTACAGCTAAAAATCTCGTCGCAGTCGGCAGAGAGATTGAGCGCGATTTCGGCATCCCGATCGTAAATAAGAGAATTTCCGTTACCCCCATCGCCATGGTTGGCGCGGCGGCCTGCAAGAGTCCGGAGGACTATGTGACCATTGCAAAGACCCTCGACCGGGCGGCTCACGAGGTTGGTGTAAACTTTATTGGCGGTTATTCCGCTCTGGTGAGCAAGGGTATGACCGATGCGGACGAAAGGCTGATTCGTTCCATTCCGCAGGCGCTTGCCGTTACGGAGCGCGTGTGCAGCTCTGTCAACGTGGGTTCCACAAAGACGGGCATCAACATGGATGCCGTGAAGCTGATGGGCGAGATCGTGCTGGCGACGGCGGAAGCGACGAAGGAGTCTGATTCTCTGGGCTGCGCCAAACTGGTCGTCTTCTGTAATGCGCCTGACGACAATCCGTTTATGGCGGGCGCGTTCCACGGCGTGACGGAGGCCGAGTCCATCATCAACGTGGGCGTCAGCGGACCGGGGGTTGTAAAGACGGCCATCGAGACGGCGAGAGGAAAGGATTTTGAGGTCCTCTGTGAGACTATCAAGAAGACGGCGTTTAAGATCACGAGAGTCGGACAGCTGGTGGCTCAGGAGGCCTCCAGACGCTTAAATATCCCGTTCGGCATCATTGATCTGTCCCTTGCTCCGACTCCGGCTGTCGGCGACAGTGTCGCTGAGATTCTGGAAGAGATCGGTCTGGAGCGTGTAGGCGCTCCGGGAACGACGGCGGCTCTCGCCATGTTAAACGATCAGGTGAAGAAGGGCGGCGTCATGGCTTCCTCCTATGTAGGCGGCTTAAGCGGTGCATTTATCCCGGTCAGCGAGGACCAGGGGATGATCGATGCGGTTTCCATGGGAGCCCTGACGATCGAAAAGCTGGAAGCGATGACGTGTGTCTGCTCCGTAGGCCTCGATATGATTGCGATCCCAGGCGATACGCCTTCGACGACCATAGCAGGAATTATTGCGGATGAGGCGGCTATCGGTATGATCAACCAGAAGACGACTGCTGTCAGACTTATACCGGTGATAGGAAAGACCATTGGGGATACGGTGGAATTCGGCGGTCTGCTTGGCTACGCCCCGGTTATGCCGGTCAATCCCTATTCCTGTGAGAAGTTCGTAACCCGCGGAGGCAGAATTCCGGCCCCGATCCACAGCTTTAAAAATTAGGATTAAAAAAGATAGGCCCAGATGAACGAACACCCATCTGGGCCGTACTTGAAGTAACAGTTCAGACGGCGTAAAAATCAGTGCAAAGGCGGGCGTTAAGCTTGCTTATAAGACCGTTTTTGCACTGATTTTTACATCGGATGAACATCCGATGCTTCTTGACCGGCTTTTTCGGTCAAGAAGATGAGCCATCTGAACTGTTACTATTTGACAGAGAAGAGAAATTGGGAGGAAGATCGGATGAGACTGTATCTGATTCGTCATGGCCGCCAGTGCAGCCAGCTGTGCAACGTCAATGTGGATTTGGCTTTAGAGGGCTTCCGACAGGCGGAGCTTTTGGGAGAACGTCTGGCAGGAGAGAAGATTGAAGCTGTATACTCCAGCCATTTGCTGCGGGCGTTTCAGACTGCGGAGACGGCAAACCGCTTCTGGAATGTGGAACACATTGTAAAGGAGGAGCTGCGCGAGATCTCCTTCGGCGAGATGGAAGGAATGTGCGACGAGGATATTGCGGTAAAATTTGCTGCATTTAAGAAGGAACAGGAAAAGATGGAAGCCGACTTGCCGTATCCGGGCGGAGAGTGCGCGGGAGACGTGATCCGGCGGGTGATGCCGGTATTTCATGAGATTGCTGAGAGAGGTTATCAGACGGTTGCGGTAGTCACTCACGGCGGTGTAATCCGAAGCATGACCTCCGCATTTTTAGGCATGGAACCGGCCAGATACCGGCTGCTCGGCAATTCACTGGAAAACTGCAGCATTACCGAGGTGGCCTATAACCCGGGCAATACGCGCTTTACCGTGGAACGTTTTAATGATTACGCGCATTTGGAGCCGCATCCGGAGCTCTTAAGAAGCAGCTGGGTATCGGCAGAGAATTAAGAGAACAGGGGAATATTTTATGGAGCAGAGCAGTATGGTTCTGGAAAAAAGAGAAGAGGTTAAGAAGATCTTTGAGGACTTTTTAGACGACAGTCTGCTCAGGATAATCCTGAGCAATCCGGCCTTTAAGGACGGGGCAGGCCCATGCAAAGCACTGAAGGTCCGGGTGCGCCCGGTTATGCTGAAAGGCGGTATGGTTTTCCAGGCGGAAGAACTGACGGAGAAACAGGCATTTCACCGAAATCTGACGAGGGAAGAAGGCGTATCCTACTTGCTGGGACTGATGGAGAGCGGTTTTAAGCAGGCAGAGGTGGAATCATCCAGAGGACAGGCCCGTGTGTTGGTTGGCAAGAAAGGGACTGTCACGATTAAAGTTAAGAAAAATCAGCAGAAAATGGTGGCGGCTCCGAACGTGGCCTCCCACAACCGGCAGAAGCGCTATATCCTGGAGGAAGGAAAGCCTGTTGCATTTCTGGAGGACTTAGGCGTCATGACAGCCGATGGAAAAGTCGTCCGTTCCCGCTACGATAAGTTCCGCCAGATCAACCGTTTTCTGGAATTTATTGAGGACATTCTCCCAAGACTGGACAAGAGCAGGGAAAATGTAATCATCGATTTTGGATGCGGAAAATCATACCTGACATTTGCCATGTATTATTATCTCCATGAGCTGAAGGGCTATGAGGTGCGCATTATCGGACTGGACTTAAAGCAGGACGTGATCGACCACTGCAACCGCCTAAGCGTGGCTTATGGCTTCGACAAGCTGAAGTTTTATCACGGCGATATTGCTTCCTACGACGGCGTGGACCATGTGGACATGGTAGTGACGCTTCACGCCTGCGACACGGCTACGGATTACGCCCTGGAAAAGGCGGTAAAATGGGATGCCTCAGTGATTCTCTCCGTCCCCTGCTGTCAGCATGAGCTGAATAAACAGATGGACAACGAGCTGCTGCGCCCGGTGCTCCAGTACGGGCTGATCAAGGAGCGTATGGCAGCCTTATACACCGATGCCCTCCGGGCGGAGATCCTGGAAAACAGGGGCTACCGGACTCAAATCCTGGAATTTATCGATATGGAACACACTCCGAAAAACATTCTGATCCGCGCGGTGAAACAGGGCGGGCCGAAGGACAACCGGAAAGAGATCGAGGATATCCTGCAGTTTTTGGGGACGGAACAGACGTTGGCCGGGCTGCTGCTGGAAGATAAAACCCGGGTTGGAATTACGGAAATCTGAATGGCATTTTCTCTTTGACTGTGGTATGATAGAGAAAATTATAGGAAGGAGTAAAATTATGCCATTTATTAATTCCAAGGTAAGTGTGCCGCTTACAGAAAGTGAGAAGGAAACGCTGAAGGGTAAGCTGGGACAGGCAATATCCCTGATTCCGGGGAAATCAGAAAGCTGGCTGATGGTTGGCTTTGAGGACAATTATTCTCTTTATTTCAAGGGGAAGAATGATACGAAACTGGCTTATGTGGAGGTGAAGATTTTCGGCGGAACTACGGATGAAGCTTACGATAAGCTTACGGCCAGACTGTGTCAGATTTATGAGGAGGTGCTGGGAATTCCTCAGGATAAGATTTACATCAAATACGAGGAAGTGGAACACTGGGGCTGGAACGGCGCCAATTTCTAGGAGGAAAAACCTATGGAATTGTGGGATGTTTACGACGAGAACAGGAAACTGACCGGAAATACACATGAGCGGGGCGTGCCGCTGGGACCTGGGGAGTACCATATAATAGCCGATGTCTGGACCGTGAACCAGAGATCGGAGATACTGCTCACCAGAAGGCACCCGGATAAGCCGTACGGCCTTTTGTGGGAGTGTACCGGAGGATCTGTGCTGACGGGTGAGAACAGCGTGGAAGGGGCGCTCCGTGAGCTCTCAGAGGAAGTCGGAATCCACGCGTCAAAAGACGAGCTTCATCTGATCCACTCCATCTGTTTAAAGGAGCGGTTTGTGGATACATACATTACCCGCCAGAATGTGAATCTGGAAGATTTAAAGCTTCAGGCAGAGGAAGTGGTGGATGCGAAGTTTGTCGTGTTTGATGAGCTGATGGAGATGTGGCGTCAGGGAATCGTGGTTCCGAAATCCAGGTTTCTGCTCTATAAAGATAAGATAGAGAGTTTCATCCGGCCGTCATGACTTCATGACGACCGAATGCGTATATTCATTTTTCAAATGCGTATGATATTTTCCGGAAACGACGGCCTGGTAGAGGTGGGAGCAGAACAGATCCTTCTGAAACATCTCCCACGCCGTTCCTTCCAGAAGATTGCCGGCGTCGGCCGTTTTCGTGATGAGAGGGATGGTCCCTCTTTTTTTGATGTCTGAAAGGACCGCGGAAGCACCGCGGTGAAAGCCGAGGACACGGGCGTAAGGCGCGTAATCTGCGGCGCGGCCGGCCATAATCTCCTGATCCGTGATGCCGAGCAGAAGATGAAGCAGGGCGCGGCTGATTCTGGTATAGGTGTACTGCCGGGTCTTCAGCTCGCCTATCCGGTCTTCAAAGGAAGAGAAGGAGAGAAGTTCCTTCCTGATTCTGGCCGCCAGGTCGTCCGAGACATCGAGATACTGCTCAAGGGGATCTGATGCCGCCGTCATGCGCAGCAGCGCCGTATTAAGCAGCGTCGAGAAATCATTTAAAAAGACCGGATAAGCCGGTTCCAGGAAGTGTCCGGCAAATGATGGCATGCCCTGGAGAACAGATGCGGGAAGCCACTCGCCGCCGTTTGATGCGTTTGCTTCCAGTTCTTTTCGAATTGCGGAGGCGGAGCAGAAGACATCGGAAAATCCGGTGTCGTGATATCCGCTTCCCTGACGCAGGACCGTGATTGGCCGGATCGGGCTTTTTCGTCTTATGAGGGCCTTTGCATATTCGATTCCCAATATGTTGTTGGGAGAATCCAGGAGCTCTTTATCGAAGTCGCCGGTTAAAGAGAGTGCATGCGCCCGCGCCTGGGGCCAGGTGAAGCCTTTTTTAAGTTGTTCCTTCAGTGCCGCCGTATAAAGGTCCGGTTCTGAGGCTAAAATAGAAGCAGCACGGGAAATTTCTTCCATATTGCCGCATTCGCTTCCAAAACAGACGGAACCGACAACACCCAGGCGGTCCAGGAGCGCAATCCCGCAGGCCGCGAAATCTTCCGCACTGCTGGCGGCGAAGATGGACGGCATCTCCAGTACCAGATCAGCACCGGCTTCCAGAGCCATGGCTGTTCTTGTGTATTTGTCGAAAATCGCCGGGGCGCCTCTCTGAACAAAGTCACCACTCATGACGGCGATACAGTATTTCGCGCCGGCCAGTTCTTTGGCTTTTTGTATGTGCCAGGCATGTCCCTTGTGGAGCGGATTGTATTCCGCTATAATGCCGACGATGTAAGCATTTTCATTTTTCGTCATAAATTACGTCCTTTTTTTGCTGTTTTCCACTCTATTATGCAATTGTTTCATAAAAAATGCAAATTATTTCGAGACAGCACTTGAAAATTTTAATCAAAGCACATAGAATAGAATCAGAATTGTAATATTCATTCATATTATTAAAAAGAACAGGAGAGAATATAGGTATGAAATTCTTGGTAGAAACTTCAGCGCGTCATGTACATTTAACTCAGGAACATCTTGAGATTTTATTTGGTAAGGGATATGAACTCACAAGAAAGAAAGATTTATCCCAGCCAGGACAGTATGCATGCGAAGAGAGAGTTACCATTGTAGGTTCCAAAAAAGAATTAGCCGGCGTATCCATCTTAGGACCGGTCAGAAAGGCAACTCAGGTAGAGCTTTCGTTAACGGATGCCCGTGCGATTGGCGTGGCTGCGCCGATCAAGGAATCCGGAGACATCGCTGGAAGCGGAGCATGTAAGATCGTCGGACCGTGCGGAGAGATCGAGATCGCAGAGGGCGTAATCGCTGCAAAGCGTCATATTCATGCAACCAACGCAGATGCCGAGGCACTGGGCGTTAAGAACGGTGACATTGTATCCGTTAAGGTTGATACAGACGGCAGGAGCCTTGTATTCGGCGACGTAGTAGTTCGTGTAAGCGACAGCTATGCGCTGGCTATGCATATTGACACGGATGAATCCAATGCCGCTGCCTGTGGCAGAGAACAGTACGGCGAAATTGTAAAATAATAAAAGGAGAAATACTGTAAAATGAAGATTTTAGTTATCAACTGTGGAAGTTCTTCCTTAAAATATCAGTTAATCGATATGGAGAACGAAGAGGTTTTAGCAAAAGGATTGTGTGAAAGAATCGGTATCGAAGGCTCCAATTTATCCCACAAGGCAGCAGGCAAGGAAGAACTGGAAGTTAAGAAAGAGATGCCGAATCACACGGTAGCGATCAAGATGGTCATGGATGCTCTGGTAGACCCGGAATACGGCGTGATCAAAGATACCAGCGAAATCTCGGCAGTAGGACACCGCGTACTGCACGCAGGAACTGTCTACAGTGACTCCATCATTGTAAATGAAGATGTAAAGAACGTAATCCGCGACTGCTTCGATTTAGGACCTCTTCACAACCCTGCAAACTTAATGGGTATTGAAGCGTGTGAAGAAGCAATGCCGGGAACACCGAACGTAGCCGTATTTGATACTGCATTCGGTATGAAGATGCCGGAGAAGGCAAGCTTATATGCGATTCCTTATGAGTATTATGAGAAGTACAGCATCCGCCGTTACGGCTTCCACGGGACAAGCCACAGCTACGTATCCAAAGAAGCGATCAAGTACTGTGAATTAGATCCTGAGACAGCAAAAGTTATTGTCTGCCATTTAGGAAACGGCGCCAGCGTATCTGCTTCCATCGGTGGCAAGTGCGTTGATACCAGCATGGGATTAACTCCGTTAGAGGGCCTGATCATGGGTACCAGAAGCGGTGATATCGATCCGGCTGTTGTTCAGTTTATCTGCAACAAAGAGGGCAAGGATGTCAATGAAGTGCTGAATATTCTGAATAAGAAATCCGGTATTCTCGGAATGTCCGGCGGCGTTTCCAGCGATTTCAGAGACGTGCAGAAAGCACAGGGCGAAGGCAATCACAAAGCAGATGTAGCGATTCAGGCATTTATCTACCGTGTGGCCAAATACATCGGCGCATATGTAGCCGCTATGAACGGCGTTGACGCCATCGTATTTACCGCGGGTGTCGGTGAAAACGATAAACCGATCAGAGGCGCTGTATGCGAATATCTGGGATATCTCGGCATCGAAATCGATCCTGAGATCAACAAGGCAAGAGGCAAGAGAGTAACCATCTCCACTCCGGAATCCAAGGTAAAAGTATGCGTGATCCCGACCAACGAGGAGCTGTCCATTGCCAGAGAAACATTAGCTCTTGTGAAATAACTGGTTGTTTAATATTGGAAATATTTTGTTGACAAATGATGCGCGTCTGTGTATAATAGCATAGGTGCGTATTAATGGAGATTAATATGCTTATTAATTTGTCAGAGTTGTTTACCCTGGAAGGGAAAGAGAAAACTTATACACCCGATATTGAAATGGACATCTATCATTGCCCTAACGGCGATTACGAGGTGGCCTCCAAGGAAAAGGTGGTTCTGCGAATTATGAATCTGGGTGACCGGAAGCTGGAAGTTGAGGGGAAGGCAAAGCTTACTCTGAAAGTTCCGTGTGACCGCTGCCTTGATCCGGTGGAAGTACCGTTGGAATTTGATATTATCCGCACTCTGGATTTGAATGAATCCGAGGAAGAGCGTGTAGAAGATCTCGATGAACAACCATATTTAAGTGGTTATAATCTGGATGTGGACCAGTTGGTTTGTGATGAACTCATACTGAATCTGCCTATGAAGGTTCTCTGCAGTGAAGACTGTAAGGGGATTTGTAATAGATGTGGAACAAATCTCAACCATGAGACTTGCGACTGCGATACAAGGTCTTTGGACCCCAGAATGGCGGTCATCCAGGATATTTTTAAACAGTTTAAGGAGGTGTAACCATGTCTATCTGTCCAAAGAACAAATCTTCTAAAGCTAGAAGAGACAAACGTAGAGCAAACTGGAAGATGAGTGCTCCGAACTTAGTTAAGTGCAGCAAGTGCGGCGAACTTATGATGCCTCATAGAGTTTGCAAGGCTTGCGGTTCTTATAACAAGAAAGAAATCATCAGCGTTGAAGACTAATTTTCAACAATCTCTATGACATGAACATGAAGTACAATGAAGCCCCCCGGAGGATTTCCTCCGGGGGGCTTTGCTTGTGAATGGCGTGATGTGATTCCATCGGCCGGACAATCAGAAGTATTTTCCCAGTCCGTTTTCATCAGTACTATTTTTTCCCAACTATCATTTCACTGGATATTTTTAAGCAATTGTGGTATTCTATTCTTAGCAAGAACATATGTTTGTATCGGAGGCTTCCAGCTATGAAAACATCTGAAAATCGAATTTATGCGGCCATTGACTTAAAGTCGTTTTACGCCTCTGTGGAATGCATCGAACGCGGGCTTGATCCGCTGACCACCAACCTTGTCGTGGCAGATGCAAGCCGGACGAGCAAGACGATCTGTCTCGCTGTTTCCCCGGCACTCAAGTCCTATGGCATTCCGGGGCGTGCCAGATTGTTTGAAGTGATTCAGAAGGTGAAAGAGGCGAACACGGGACGGAGGCAAAGGGCCCCAGGATTCCGTTTTTCCGGGTCCTCTGTGAATGACCGGGATTTAAAGGCGAATCCGGGCCTTTCCATCGACTATATCGCCGCGGCGCCCCGTATGGCGCTGTATATGGAATACAGTACAAGGATTTATAATATTTATCTGCGCTATATTGCGCCGGAAGATATCCACGTTTATTCCATCGATGAGGTGTTCGTGGATGTGACCGACTATCTGCATACCTATAGGCTTACGGCTCGGGAGCTTGTCAGAAGGATGGTCATGGATGTGTTAAAGGAGACCGGTATTACGGCCACGGCAGGCATAGGGACGAACCTGTACTTAGGGAAAGTCGCCATGGACATCGTAGCCAAACACATCGCGCCGGATGAGAATGGGGTGAGAATCGCGGAACTGGACGAGGATTCCTATCGCCGTATATTATGGACGCACAGACCGCTTACGGATTTTTGGCGAATAGGGAGGGGGTATGCCAAGAAGCTGGAGGCCGCCGGTTTGTATACCATGGGGGACATTGCCAGATGCTCCCTTGGGAAACCTGCGGATTACCATAATGAGGAGCTGCTCTACAAGCTGTTCGGCATCAACGCAGAGCTTCTCATAGACCATGCATGGGGCTGGGAGCCCTGTACGATGGCAGACGTAAAGGCCTATAAACCGGAGACGAACAGCACCGGCTCCGGCCAGGTGCTGCAGTGTCCCTACGACTATGCGAAAGCGAGACTGATCGTCCAGGAGATGACAGATCTGCTGGTGCTGGATTTGGTGGATAAGGGCCTTGTAACAGATCAGGTGGTGCTGACTGTGGGCTACGACATCGAGAATCTGACGAGGCCTGAGATCAGTAAAAAGTATAAGGGCGCCGTCACCACAGACCACTACGGCCGCAGGGTTCCGAAACACGCCCATGGAACGGTGAATCTAAACCGGCAGACTTCTTCCACAAAACTGATCATGGACGCGGCCATGGATCTGTACGACAGGATCGTCGATCAGGAGCTGCTGATCCGCAGGATTTATATTACCGTGAATCATGTGGTGGAGGAAAGCAGTATTTCAAGGCAGGAGAACTTTGAACAGATGGACCTGTTTACCGATTACGAGGCTCTTCAAAAGCAGAAGGAACTGGAAGAAAAGGAGCTGGAACGGGAAAGACAGCTTCAGAAGGCTGTCCTGGATATTAAGAAGAAATTCGGAAAAAATGCCCTCCTGAAAGGTATGAACCTTGAAGAGGGGGCCATGACAATCGAACGCAACCACCAGATCGGCGGTCATAAGGCGTAATTTTACAGGAGGTATCCATGCAGAGAGAGACGGATCGACCAGATCGCTATGACGACATCATTCATTTGCCTCACCATGTTTCCACAGCGCATCCCAGCATAGCGGTATCTGACCGCGCGGCACAGTTTTCTCCGTTTGCGGCCCTGACCGGCCATGATGCGGCCATTCAGGAAACGGCACGGCTGACAGACCAGAAGATTGAACTTGATGATAACAGCAAGGAGATCCTGAATGATAAACTACTGCTGTTGATAGAAAAAATAAAGGAACAGCCAGCCGTAACGGTCATCTTTTTCGTTGCAGACGAGAGAAAAGCCGGCGGTTCCTACGTCACTGTCCATGGCCGTGTCAGGAAAGTGGATCGTTACAGGGACGTGCTGATTATGCTGGAGGGAACGGTAATTCCCCTCGATGATATTGTTGAAATAGAGGGCGAGGCGTTGTGCCCTGTGGACTTTAGATTTTATTGATAAATTCTATCAGCGTTTCAAGCCGACCATGGAACATTCCTTTTATGAATATGAAACAGTTCCGGCCTTTGCGTGTAAATAAATGCCGCAGCGCCAATGAGAACCATGGCACATTTTCCTGTCACAGACGAGAGCGGCATGGAAAACGTGGGATCCAGGTATTCCAGTGTCAGCGGGTACTGCGAGAAAAGAGCGCCGCTGTAGAGATCGAGGCTGTCGGGAAGCGGGAGAAAGCCTATCCCGAATACCAGCGCCATCATTGGGAAAAGCAGGGAGGCGTGAATCTGTCCCGCCAGCAGACCGATTCCCAGCAGAAGGATCATCGGAGGCAGGACCGCCGCCAGCGCTGGCGCCACGTACTCACCGACAGGGACGTCCCTGCCGAATAAGGCCAGCAGGAATCCAACTCCCAGGGCGGCCAGAAGAAGCACCAGCAAAAGCCAGGCAGCGGCAGCGGCACCGCATTTTACGAGCCGGTATACGCCCGGATTCTGCGCAGCCGTGGTGGTCAGCACACCGGTGCGGAGAGCCGTATTGCTGCACTGATTCCACACAAGGAACAGCAGGGCCACGCAGAGCAGGGGCAGAAGCTGTGACAGATAGCTGCCAAAACTCCAGGGGGAAAAGGGAGCGGTATGGGCTGTGCCCAGAATCGTTGTGGTATTTAATATCTGCCATCCATACCAGATGGCTACGGCGCTTAAGCCGAGGTAAAATTTGCTGAACACCATACGGCGCAGCTCATATCGGAATATCTTATTCACGTTCCACCTCCCCTTTCTTTAAGCCACAGGCATCTAAAAAATCCTTCAGCGTGATCATATCGGACGTTCCGGAGGCCTGCCTGGTGTAGAGTTCCGACCATATTTCATCGATTTTCTGCGGACCTGCCTTCTCGGCGGCGCGGTAGATCATCAGGGCGTTGCCGTCATACCAGTTGGCGCTGCTTCTGGAGGCCAGAACCTCATTTGAGTAGCGTTTGGGAAGGCGGTCTAAGTATTCCGGATGGCGCTGATAAAAGGAGGCGTGCTGGTCCTCCATGACAGCCTTCCATTTGTCTGTATAGTTTTCCCGGGCATAGTCTTCGCCCATGATTTCACTCATAAGACGGTAGGTGGTATAGACGGTGATTCCCTCGTCATTCCAGTCCTCGTCCTCCGGATCGTACAGCGTTGCGCCTAAGCCCCACCACTGGTGGATGATTTCATGGGCCAGGACCTCGGCACTGGCCGGTCCTTTGTCCGGATTGCCCAGATTCTCGTCGCTGAAGTACGTTTCCCCCATGCCGCTGATGCTGCGGTTAGCAAAACCGCCGAACTGAAATGCAGTCAGCTGGACGATCTTAAACGGTTTGTCTTCGGTAAAGGAACGGGGACCATAGTGACTGGTGCAGTAGGCGATCGCCTGTTCCATCAGCTCCAGGGCTCCGTTTTCCAGACGTGACTGGTATTTTTTGCTGTAGTAAAACTGGATAGGCATACCGCTGCCTGTAGCCAGCTCTTTATAGACATAGTCTCCGGCAAACAGCTGTATCCGCTCGGTTCCCTGATCGGTAATCGCCCAGCTGACGGTCCCGTCACGGTTATCGGAAAGCTGCTTTGGGGAACCGGTAGAGACGGGAGTCATGGCAGCCGGCAGCGTGATGGTTAAGGTGACCGGAGTATCTTCATCTTTCACGGGAGCGCAGCCAGCTACCGTAGGAGCGAGATGGTGGCTTGCAAGATAAATGCCTCTGCTGCTGATGTAGTTTCCGGACAGCTCCCGTTCCTGCGCATTCCAGATGCGGGGCATGCCTCCGTATGTAATCACAAGGCTGATTTCCTCATCCGCAGGCAGCGTACACCGCAGCTCTCTGGAAGCGATATAGTCATTTTTCAGATCTTCGAAAGGAAGCGGCTCCCCATTTGCAGTGATGGAACGGACACGATAGCCGCTGTTTAAATTGAAGTAAAGCTCCTGTGGACTGCCGGAATTGTTGCGAATCTGCCAGGAGGCCTCCCCCGATAGAGTCCCCATCAGGAAGCTGTCGATGGTCACGTTCAGGGATGTACTCTCTGTGGTCAGATGTTCATGAAACCGATCGGCCGTCTCCATGGAAATCCAGTCGTCGGGACAGTGGTCTATAAAGGGCTGTCTGTTCCATAAAACAGCGCCCAGAAACAGAAGCAGTATGGAAATAATGGGGAGTACCGGTCTTTTGATTCTGTGAATCAGGGAACCGGCCGCCCCTTTTCCGTACTGCCGGACGAACAGAAGAGAGAGAAGCCAGCCGCCGCCCAGCAGGCACAGCCAGACCAGACGGCTGTAGAACGCGGTGCGCCATACGACAGCGCTCCCGAAGGCGTCGGACAGGGTGGAAACCAGAGGAATATTCCAGTGAGCGAGAAAGTACTGGCTGCACCAGCGGCTGCGCGAAAAGATCACAGCGGCCAGCAGTGCAAGAACGCTCACATCCAGCCGTCCGGTTATCTGAATCGCCATGGCGGCAGCCAGAGTCCCCATAACAGGACCTGACAGCAGAAACAAAAGAACGGCCAGCCAGTAATCTGTGAAGGAGAACACGATATTTAATTTCCACATGGTGTACGGAAGGTAGAGAATCCCCACAGCCAGGGACGTCAGAACAGCCAGACTCAAAACAGCCAGCAGCCGTATGGCGTGCATCTTCACAGGCGGGATAATCGTCTCTATGAGGGCTGCGGTGCCGCTGCGGGCGGGCTGATCCAGAGCCGCAAGAATCAGCAGGGCGAAGAGAAGCGTCCCGACCATTCCGCCGGTCAGCATCGGATTCGCCAGATAGAGCGCGCCCATGGAATCTCCGAAGGTTGGCTGATAAAAGGAATAGCCGGCAATGGGGGCCAGCGCAGTCAGTGTTGCGGCCAGCCAGGCCAGACGGTTACGCATGAGACGGCCAAATTCCACGCGAAAGAGTGAAGGTGCATTCATATTATTGCCCCTCCTTCGTGATGAGGTAGAGATAAGCGTCCTCCAGTGTGGGTTCTGCCGCCTCGGCCTCCGGTGGAAGATTCTTTGCCACGCCGCGGCAGAGCACCCCTCTTGCCGTATTGATCCGGGATGTGATGTGAAGGCCGGAATCTCTGCGTATACTGGCATCTTCAAGAAACACGCCCACATGCCCGGAAGCCTGGCGGATCAGCTCCTCCGGAGTACCTGTGAAAAGGATTCGGCCATGGTTGATGATGATGAGGCGGTTGCACACAGACTGTACATCGTCGATGATATGAGTGGACAGCAGCACCAGCCTGTTCTGTGCCGTTTCCGAAAATAAGTTCCGAAAGCGAATACGTTCCTCGGGATCCAGACCTACGGTAGGCTCATCGAATATCAGGAATTCAGGCATTCCCAACAGAGCCTGTGCGATTCCTACCCGCTGGCGCTGTCCGCCGGACAGAGTCCGTATACGGGTTTTGCGCAGCTCCTTTAAGCCGGTGGCAGCGAGCGCCTCGTCAATAGCTGTTCTGCTGTCAGAACAGCCCTTGAGAGCAGCCATATAGTCCAGAAACTGCCAGACCGTAAGCTCGTCGTAAAGTCCGAAATGCTGGGGCAGGCAGCCGAGTTTTGCCTTTAAAGCTCTTTCACATTTCACCAGGGGCTCGCCGTCAACGGTTATACTTCCCGAGGACGGCAGAAGCCCTGCAACCAGCAGCTTCATCAGCGTTGATTTTCCGGCGCCGTTGGGGCCGAGCAGGCCGATGAGGCTTGGACTCTCCATCGTCAGGCTGATATCGTGAAGCGCCTGTTTTCCTGTTGGATAGATCATATTTACGTGTTCAATATTTATCCGCATATTGTTTTTCCTCCTGCGTGTATTCCTATTGATTATAAATGAGCCATTTGGAGGTGTGATGGATTTTATGTGTAGTTTTCATGGAGACTGTCGTCTTTCTGATAATTGAAATTCACCGTTACCCGGACTCCGATCCCGGTATTCATGACCGTGCACGCGGCTTCATGACGGTCCAGAATCATCCTGGCAAGATAGAGCCCGAGACCGCTGCCTCCGGTCTCACGGCTGCGGGATGCCTCCACCCGGTAAAAGGGTTCAAAGAGGCGGGGAAGTGATTCCGGTGGGATGTGGACCCCGCTGTTCTCTATGTCCAGAATAAACCCTGTGTCCTTTTCAGAGAGAGCGACTGAAATAAGAGCCGCGTCCGGTGAGTATTTCAAGGCATTGGTCAGCAGGTTGGATATGGCGCAGCTTAACAGGATCCGGTCTCCCTGGATCACGGCTTTTGGCGGTAAAGAGACGGATATTTGCTGTTCTTTCAGCTGGGCGAAATCCTCGGCCAGATCGAGCTGTTCCTGAATTAGTTCTGTCAAGCTGACCGGATCGCTGCGGACGGCGGAGTCGTCCTGTTCCATACGGAAAATCGTCAGCATTTCCTGAATCAGCTTCTCCATGCGGCCGGTTACAGCGAGAGACCGGGCCAGATATTTATCCCGGTCCTGATAGATGTCCACCCCGGCCAGCATACCGGAAAGCTGTCCTTTCAGGACTGTAATCGGTGTTTTCAGTTCGTGGGAAGCGGCAGCAAAAAAGGCGGACCGGCGGCGTTCCATCTCGCGTTCGCGGTCAATGTCCTCCTGAAGAGAAGCGTTCGCGTCCCGGAGCTCCGACAATGCGTCTCTGAGATGATCAGAGAGTTCGTTTAAATTTCTGCCAAGCATACCGATTTCATCTTTTCGTGTCTCCGGACATTTCCAGTCGAAATCGAGGGACGCCAGCTTTCGGGAGATACCGCTTAGCCTGACAATGGGCCGGGTGATGCAGCGGGAGTAAAAAAGAGCCCCCAGCAGGGAGATGACAAACATGATCAGAATAAGACAGGGCAGCACACGCCGCATGGCCTCGGAGGTCTCATTGACAGCGGAAACACGGATAACGACGCTTAAATCATACGGCTTGCCGCTTCCCTTGAACGTTACGGCCGCATCCCAGTCCGTACTCGTATATTCGACTTCCGGGGAATCGGAAACGACTGTGGCAGCAGTGGAACGGCATGTGGATACGGAAGAGCCATAGTCTTCTATAGTGACTGAATCCACAGCCTCCTCCGGTGCATTGCCGGGCAGGAGGGACGTTTCTCCGTCTCCGGCCGTAATCAGAATCTCCGCGTTGTTCTCCTTCTCAAAACGGGAGATCAGCGGACCGCTTTCCTCAAAGGTCGTTTCCCCTAAATCGCTGATCAGCCGGTCCACCTTTTCGTTTAAATTATCGGCAATGATGGAGCGATAGGATATCGGTGTCGCCCATGCGAGAAAGAGATAGGTTACACTGCTGGATATGAGCAGAATCACGATCGTCATCAAGAAAATGCGCGCAGTCAGACTTGTCCGAATATCAATGAATCTTTTCAACACGGTATCCCACCCCCCTTACCGTTTCAATATAGTCACGGTTCAGCTTCTTTCGCAGATTTTTGATATGGCTGTCCACGATGCGCTCGTCACCGATAAAATCGTAATTCCATAGTTGTCCCAACAGCACAGAACGGGTCAGAACGCGCCCCTGATTCAGTAAAAGTTCTTTTAAAAGTTCGAATTCCCGGGTGGTTAGATCGAGTAATGCTCCATCTACAGTTACCCGGTACGCGTCTAAGTCCATGACGATATCACGGTAGAAGAGCTGACGGCTTTCTGTATCAGACCCGGTCCGGCGCAGAACCGCGGCAATTTTTCTCAGAAGTATGGGCATGGAAAATGGTTTTGTCACGTAGTCATCGATCTGCAGATCAAATCCGCGGATCTGGTTTTCCTCTGTATCCAGAGCAGTCACCATGATGACCGGAACATCAGATTCCCTGCGGATGAGCTCGCATACGCCGTAGCCGTCGATCTTGGGAAGCATTAAGTCCAGCAATATTAAATCCCAGCTTTCCCGGTGGAAACAGTCCATCGCCTGGATTCCGTCACTGGCCGCAGACACGCTGTAACCGGCGTCTCGCAGATATGCACAAAGCATTTCCTGAATATCGGGTTCGTCTTCAATAACTAAAATTCGTTTCATAGGTTACTCCTCCTGTAAACCAGTATATCATGGCTCTTTGAATTTTGCGTGGAGTTTTCTGAGATTCTTTCTTTAAATTATTTGTTTAAATACAGTTATGTTGGCAGGAAGAGAAGTATTATTTCTGTGAACCTTTACTTTTTGCTGACAGTATACAAATGTCAACCATATACTAATACAGGTTGACATTTGCATAATTTATTGGTAATATCAATATTATCACAATTGTAAACCGTATATATTTTTTAGTTTACAATCAAAAAGTAACAGGAGGAACTATGGCAGAAAGAGCAGAAAAGAAACTACAATACACCTCGGCGATAAACCTTACATACACCGCAATGTTTACAACGCTGATTGCCGCCGGTGCATTTATCAAAATACCGGTTCCCGTGGTGCCGTTTACGCTTCAGTTTTTATTTACCATGCTGGCGGGGCTGCTGTTAGGCGGAAAGGGCGGTGCGCTCAGTGCAGCCCTCTATATGATATTAGGCTTGGCCGGGCTTCCGATTTTTGCGGAAGGAGGCGGGCTCTGGTACCTTTTGAAACCCAGCTTCGGTTATATCATCGGTTTCTGTCTGGCAAGCTATGTGACTGGAAAAATGGTTGAAAAGCAGAATCCACTGACGATGAAAAGGCTGCTGACTGCAAATTTCACCGGCCTTTTCATCGTTTACGGCATGGGGATGATTTATTACTATGTCATCTGCAATTTCATCATCAATACGCCGATCGGACTGTGGCCGCTGTTTTTGTACTGCTTTATTCTGGCAGTTCCGGGGGATCTCTGTTTGTGCGTTCTGGCCGCGTACCTTGTAAAGCGCATTCAGCCTGTTATGAGGAAAATGAGGGGAATGGGAATATGATTGAAGAATTAAAGGAACGGGTATTGGCAGGAGAACAGATTAACCGGGCAGAAGCGCTGCGTCTGGCGGAGGCGCCGTTAAAGGAGCTGACCGAAGCGGCGGATGAAATCCGTACCCGCTTTTGCGGCCGCACATTTGACCTGTGTACAATTATCAATGGAAAATGCGGAAGATGTTCGGAGGACTGTAAGTACTGCGCCCAGAGTGTCCATTACCACACCGCCTGCACCGGGGCATATGAGCTCTTGCGGGCGGAAAAGCTTGTGGAACAGGCGAAATATAACGCGGAACAGGGCGTCCTTCGTTATTCCATTGTGACCTCCGGAAAAAGGCTTTCTGACCGGGAAGTGGATGCAGTTTGTGAAAGCATACGCGAAATAAGAGCGCAGGTCGGAATTTTGGTATGCGTTTCTTTCGGGCTCTTATCAGAAAGGCAGTTTGAGAAACTGAAACGTGCCGGGGCATCACGGGTTCACTGTAATCTGGAGACGTCTGAGCGCTATTTTCCCCAGGTCTGCACCACGCATACCTACCGCGATAAGATTGAGACCTTAAAGGCTGCCATAAGAGCCGGACTTGAGGTCTGTTCCGGCGGCATCATTGGCCTGGGAGAGACCATGGAGGATCGTATCGATATGGTTCTGACTGCCAGGGAACTGGGCGTAAAATCGATTCCGGTGAATCTGCTGAATCCGATTCCTGGAACCCCTTATGAACATAACCCGGTTCTCACTAACGAAGAATTATGCCGGACGGCAGCCGTATTTCGTTTTCTGATCCCGGATGCCTCCATACGCCTGGCAGGCGGCCGGGGGCTGGTGGAGGATAAAGGGGAAAAGTGTTTTAAGAGCGGAGCTAACGCAGCCATAAGCGGAGATATGCTGACCACCGCAGGGATTACGGTACAGACGGATATGGAACTGCTGAAAAACATTGGATACGAGGTTAAATTGGACGATGAGTAAAAATATCTTTATCACCGGGACCGGGACGGATATCGGAAAAACGTTTGTGACTGGTCTGATTGTCAAAAAACTGCATGAGAGCGGACACAGCGCCGCCTACTATAAAGCTGCCATGAGCGGAAATGACCGCCGGGAAGACGGGAGCCTGATACCGGGGGATGCGCTGTATGTAAAGACAGTCTCCGGCATCGGACAGCCTTTGGAGGAAATGTGTCCGTACATCTATGAAAATGCCTTTTCGCCTCACCTTGCCTCACGGCTTGAGGGAAATCCGGTGCAGATGCAGGTGGTGAAAAAAGGCTTCGAGGCCGTAGGCCGGAAGTATGAATACGTCACCATGGAGGGCAGCGGCGGCATCCTCTGTCCCCTCTGTTACGACGAAGCAAAGATTCAGCTGGAGGATGTGATCCGGGAACTGGGACTGGCCTGCCTGATCGTCGCAGACGCGGGGCTCGGCACAATCAACGATGTGGTCCTCACGGCCTGCTACATGCGTGCCCGGAATATTCCCGTGAAAGGAATTATTTTCAACCATTTCCACGCCGGAGATATGATGGAAGAGGACAATCGGAACATGTGTGAATCGCTGACAGGCCTAACCGTGCTGGCCTGTGTCAAAGACGGCGATACGGAGCTGGCCATGGAGGCAGAGGAACTGGTGTCGTTATATGAGCCGGGAGAGGAGGTATCCATATGATCTGGTATCCATATCAGCAGATGAAGACGATGAAAACGCCTTATAGGATTGTCAACGCGGAGGGCGTCTGTCTTTATACGGAGAACCGGAAACTGATAGACTCTGTATCATCCTGGTGGAGCGTGATTCATGGTTATAAGCATCCGGTGCTGACCGAGGCGGTCAAGTCTCAGGCCGACTGCTTTTCCCATGTCATGCTGGGGGGACTGACCCATGAACCGGTGGAAAAGCTGTCATCCAAACTGCAGGAATGGCTGCCGGGAGATTTAGACTACTGCTTCTTTTCGGACTCCGGAAGCGTGGCGGTGGAGGTGGCCCTGAAAATGGCGCTGCAATTCTATACTAACCGGAACATCAGGCGGGAGAAAGTCCTGTCTCTGACTCATTCTTACCACGGCGATACCTTTAAAGCGATGGAAGTAGGAGATGATGAGGATTACCACTTCGCCTTCGGAAAGAAAAAGAATGTTATTCATATACCGACGGAAATACCGGCGCTTGAGGAAGCATTTCACCTCCATCACGACGAACTGAACTGCCTGATCGTCGAACCGCTTCTGCAGGGAGCCGGAGGCATGCTCATGTACGATATATCTTTCATAAAGCGGGCCAGAGAGCTGTGCGATGAGTATGACGTGCTTCTGATCTTTGATGAGGTGGCCACCGGCTTCGGCCGGACGGGGCACCGGTTCGTAGCCGATCTGGTATGCCCGGATATTCTGGTACTGGGAAAGGCGCTGACCGGCGGCTATATCGGGCACGCGGTGACGGTTGCGAACCACAAGGTATACCAGGGCTTTTACGGGGATGATCCCTCCCTGGCGCTGATGCATGGCCCTACTTTTATGGGAAATGCCCTGGCCTGCAGTGTGGCGTTAAAATCGATTGAACTTTTCGAGTCGGAAGACTATATGGCGAAAATCAGCCGGATCGCAGCGATTACCAGGAGAGAGATGGAGGGCTTCGAGGACAGCCGCATAAAAGAGGTGCGCATGATGGGTGGCTGCGTCTGTGTGGAGGTCTTCGATCCGGCTGTATTGGAGGGATACCAGCAGTTCGCATTTGAACGGGGCGTATTCAGCCGTCCGTTTTTGAGATATCTGTACGCGATGGTTCCATATGTGATCGAGGAGGCGGAGCTGGTAACGGTATTGGATACGATGAAGGCCTGGTTTCAAATGCGTTAGTGCATTCCCCACCTCTTTAAGTCTCTACATACCTTTTCAAATGACGGGATTGTATGGTACAATGAAATTAGAATTTTTACAATCGGTTAAAATATGAAAAGGGAGGCCTCATTCTAATGAAGTGGGAATTATGTATATTGGCAGCAGTATTACTGCTCCTGACTGGATGCAACAGCCAGAAAGCAGAAAGTCCTGAAGAGCAGACTGGTACAGGTGTCACAGAGGTTGTGAAAGCGGATCCAACTACCCAATCCGCCCTGGATTCGGAAGCGGAAATACCGGAATGGTGGGGAAGCTATGAGGATGGTGACAGGCAACTGGGGATCACGAATTTTAATGGAACCATGTTTTGGTTTGAATTAAAGGCAGGAGAGCCGCACACGCTGGAGGGCGCTGCGGCTGTAGATCCTGAGAATCAGTATGCAGCTGATTATATGGATCTGCATTTCGAATATAAGAAGGAAACAGGAGATGTCGTAATTACCCTGTGGGAAGAGCGGGAAGATTCCAATGAACGAATCGTTTTTACCGGAACGTATTCTCCACATTCGGATCAGGAATGACCGGAGACCTATGAAATGGATGATGAAAACTGAGGTCTTTCGACAGGAAAGCCGAAAACCATACTGAAGAATAAGACTATAATCTGATAAAAGAGACGGGCTGACGGTTAAATACATTTTTAACCGTCAGCCCATTTCGTGTCTTCCTGATCCACTGATAACGGGATCTGTTCCATAAATGCAGCGGTTGGTTGACAAATAAAGTTGTCAAATAGTATTGACAAGGAAAGTTGTCAATGATATACTGAGTTGACAAGAATAATTGTCAAATTGTAAATGGTAATTGTCATATGGAAAGGAGAGCTATGCCATTATATAACAGGTTAAAGGAACACCGGGCAAGGCTCGGCGTGAATCAGGCGGAGTTGGGTAATCTGGCAGGTGTATCCAGACAGACGATCAGTTTAATTGAGCGGGGCGATTACTCCCCCTCGGTGACATTGGCGCTTAAGCTGGCACGGATTCTGTCCGTAACAGTGGAAGACATTTTTGCGTATGAAGAGGAGGAGACAAAATGAAAGTAAAAAATTCATATTTAAAACTAATGCTGTGGGCTTTGACAGGGGCGGCGATCGGAGCAGTGCTTGGAGCCGGATCCATATTGTTTGCAAAAGGAGGGGCGGCCTCCCTGGCAGAACTGCTGTATGCGGGAGCGGTGCGGTCTACCTTATGGATTCAGCTGATAGTCTGGCTGGTACTAGGAGGCTGCTCCCTGATTTTGATGAACAAGGCGAAGAAGTGGTCCCCCCTTATGGATTCCGATGAGGAAGGCATAACGGAGAAAAAAGTAGGCGACGCTCAGAATATTGTTTTGACTCTTACCAATGTCAATTTGGTCATTCAGTTTATGGCATTCGGCATAGGATTCGATAAGAGAAACACGTTTGCACTTTGGTCTGTGGTCGTATTTTTAGTATCCACAATCTCCATGGTCTGTGTGGAAATAGCGGTTATCAAACAGGTAAAGAAGACGAATCCACTGAAAAAGGGGGATCCTGCGGATTTTGCCTTTTTGAAGACATGGGAAGAGAGCTGCGATGAAGCGGAACGGCTGCAGATTTATCACTGCGGTTACAAGGCATTTCAGATAACGAGACATGCACTTTTGTTTGGGCTTGTGATCGCATTAATAGGAAAACTGAACATGGGGACAGGCAGTATGTCCATCCTGCTGTTAGGTCTGATCATGTTGATCCAAAGCATTTCCTATGGGATTTATTCTTTGAGAGAGAAAAAAGGATTGCAGGAATAGGATTGTAATTTCGCATGGTATGAGGGCACGATATAAGGGGAAAAGGAAGCGGTTCACTTCCTTTTCCCCCTATACTTATGGCCGCAGACCGAATATTTGGCCTTACTTTAGCCCCATTTCTTCCCGAACCTCCATGAAGCATTTTACAATAAAATCAATGTCTTCTTTTGTATGGCTCGCGCATACCTGGGTACGGATTCTCGCCTTCCCCTTTGGTACGACCGGGAACGAGAAGGCCACGACATAGACCCCCTTTGCCATCATTCTCTTTGCAAATTCCCCAGCCAGTTTTTCATCATACAACATGACCGGCACGCAAGGGTGGGGTCCCGGAATGATATCGAATCCGTTGTCTGTCAGCTGCTTTCTGTAGTATGCGGTGGTTTCCTCCAGATGATCCCGCAGCTCCGTGCTTTCCTCCAGCATGTCAAACAGTTCTAAGCTGGCGCCGACGATCGCAGGCGCCAGGGTGTTGGAGAATAAGTATGGACGGCTTCTCTGACGAAGCAGATCGATAATTTCCCTGCGCCCGGAGGTGTATCCGCCTGACGCTCCACCCAGAGCCTTACCGAGCGTACCAGTGATGATATCCACGCGGCCTTCCACGCCATTGTATTCCGCCGTTCCGCGGCCGTGTTTTCCAATGAAGCCTACTGCGTGGCTGTCATCTACTATAACCAATGCATGGTACTGGTCTGCCAGATCACAGACACCCTTTAAGTTGCAGATGATTCCGTCCATAGAGAATACGCCGTCTGTGGCGATCAGCTTGATTCTTGCTCCGGCAGCATCTGCCTCCTGAAGCTTCTTTTCCAGATCGGCCATGTCATTATTCTTGTAACGATACCGTTTGGCCTTGCAGAGCCGAACGCCGTCGATGATAGAAGCGTGGTTCAGTTCGTCGCTGATAACCGCATCGTTCTCTGTGAGAATCGTCTCGAACAGGCCGCCGTTGGCATCGAAGCAGGAGGAGTAAAGAATCGTATCATCTGTTCCAAGGAAATTGGAAATCTTTGCTTCCAGTTCCTTATGAATGTCCTGGGTTCCGCAGATGAAACGGACAGAAGCCATGCCGTAGCCCCGGTTGTCGTACGTTCTCTTTGCGGCATCGATCAGTCTCTGGTTGTCGCCAAGGCCAAGATAGTTATTCGCGCACATGTTGATGACTTCCCGGCCGTCCTCCAGCTTTACGCGGGCGCCCTGGGCGGAAGCGATTGGTGCTTCTCCCTTAAACAGGCCGGCTTCCCTGATGTCTTCCACTTCTTTCGTATAAATACTTAAAATATCGTTTTTGCGAGCCATTTTCAAATCTCCTTTTTCTTTAATCATTGATATGGGACCAGTCCAGAATTACTTTGCCCGACTGTCCGGAAATCATAGCTTCAAATCCCTTTTCGTAATCGCGGATATCAAACCGGTGAGTGATGATCGGCGATATATCCAGACCGGCCTGGACCATGGTGGTCATCTTATACCAGGTATCCCAGACCTTTCTGCCGTAAATACCGCGAAGATTCAGGCCATTGAATATAACGGTCTCTAAGTCAACCGTGGTTTCCCGTCCCTGGAGCCCCAACAGCGCAATCTTACCGCCGTGCTTCATATTATGGATCATATCGGAAAGACCGGCCGGACTTCCAGACATCTCCATGCCCACGTCAAAGCCTTCCGTCATCCCGATGGATTTCATCACATCGCCCAGCGTCTCTTTTCTTAAGTTGACCGTTCTTGTAGCCCCCAGCTTCTTCGCCAGATCCAGCCGGTAATCGTTTAAATCTGTTACGACCACATGGCGCGCTCCGCAGAATTTTGCGATGGCCGCGGCCATGATACCGATAGGGCCTGTCCCGGCAATCAGGACATCCTCACCCAGAAGGTCGTAGGAGAGCGCCGTATGTGTGGCGTTGCCGAACGGATCAAAGATGGAGTAGAGCTCCTCTGGAATATTCGGATTACAGGGCCACACGTTAGAAGACGGAATCACCAGATATTCTGCAAACGCTCCGTTTCGGTTTACACCGACTCCTTTTGCATCCCGGCAGTTTTCCTTATGGCCTTCCAGACAGTTCCGACATTTACCACAGGTGATATGGCCTTCACCGGATACCAGATCCCCCACCTGATGTCCGGTTACGCCCGCGCCCGTCTCCACGATCTCGCCCACATATTCGTGGCCGGCGGTCAGGCCGATCGGAATGGTGTGCTGTGCCCATTCATTCCATTGATAGATGTGTACGTCCGTGCCGCAGATGGCCGTTTTATGAATCTTGATTTTTACATCATTCGGCCCAACGGCCGGAACCGGCACGCGCTCCATCCAGAGTCCTTCCTCCGGTTTCTTTTTCGTCAATGCCCACATGGTTTGTTCCTGCATGATATTACCCCCTTTATACTGCTTGATTATGGAAAAATACAATTTTCCGAGTATCTGATACCTACATTATAAGGGGCGGCAGGACAAATAGCAAGAAAAATGTTCCGTATCGAGCGGACATTTTCGAAAGAAGTGTATTTGTGTCGCGAACACGAACGATTGTTTTTTTCTGGCATACACTTGGGAATCTCGATGGAATCCTGAGCGCTTTCCTGACTCATTTTTCTGTTGCCGCTGACGGCCTCCTGTGTTAAACTCTGAGTAGAAAATACAGAAGATTGGCAGGTAGAAGGAGAGGCTATGGTAAGATACGTACTTCAGGAAGATAAAGAAATGATTCTGTCTATGATGGAATTGGTTAAAGATGATTTCGCCGGGTATAAGGAAGATGATTTTCTGGCGGCACTCAGTGAGTCAATCGGTAAGAACGAGGCTTTTATAGACGACAGGAATGGCGTGCCGGCAGGCCTGATTCTATTCACAAAGGCGGGGAAAGAACTCACGTTTCTGGCGACCCATCCGGATTATCGGAAAAATGGGGTGGCAAACGGGCTGATTCGAAAGATGACAGAGTGCTTCGAAGCCGGCGATCAGATCTCTGTCGTTACGTTTCAGGACGGTGATCCAAAGGGAATCGCGGCGCGGGCATGTTACCATTCCTGCGGGTTTACAGACGCGGAGGAACTCGTTGTATTTGATTATCCCTGTCAGAAGATGATTTTGAAATTATAAATGTGTATTGTTCAAATTGACAATTATATATCACACTCGGCGGTATTTATATATACAATGTGCACAAATATGTTTTGACTTTTAGAAAATGTTGGAATATAATATAATTATGAAAGAAGGAGGTACTTATGGATACAAAAGCGAAAAAACTAACCAATGAAGTAGGGGCACCTGTCGCTGAGAATGAGCATTCGCTGACTGCGGGTCCGAGAGGCCCTGTTATGATGCAGGATGTCTGGCTTATGGAGAAATTAGCACATTTTGACAGAGAAGTAATTCCTGAGAGGCGTATGCATGCCAAGGGCTGGGGCGCTTATGGGACCTTTGAATGTACCGAGGATATCTCCGCTTTTACGAAGGCAAAGGTGCTGCAGAAGGGCACAAAAACAGATCTTTTTGTACGTTTTTCAACGGTAGCGGGGGAACGGGGCGCGGCTGACGCAGAGCGCGATATCCGAGGCGTGGCAATCAAATTTTATACAGAAGAAGGAAACTGGGATCTGGTCGGAAATAATACACCAACCTTCTTCCTTCGTGATGTACATAATTTCCCGGATTTGAACCGTGCGGTAAAGCGCGATCCTCAGACCGGCATGCGCTCTGCGCAGAATAACTGGGATTTCTGGACGCTGCTGCCGGAGACGTTCCATCAGACGACCGTTGTAATGTCTGACCGCGGAATTCCCGCGTCTTTCCGTCATATGAATCTCTATGGAGAACATACCTTTAGTTTTTATAATAAAGATAATGAGCGATTCTGGTGCAAATTTCATTTTATAACCCAGCAGGGGATTAAAAACCTGACGGACGAAGAGGCCGGGGCGCTTATCGCAAAAGACAGGGAGAGCCATGGCCGTGATTTGTACGAATCGATCGTAAAGGGCGAATATCCGCGCTGGACTATGTATGTCCAGATTATGACAGAGGAACAGGCGAGGAATCATTATGAAAATCCATTTGATATCACAAAGATCTGGCGTCATAAGGAATTTCCGCTTCAGAAGGTGGGCGTGCTGGAGTTAAACCGCAATCCGGAAAACTATTTCGCAGAGGTCGAGCAGTCCGCATTTACACCGGCCCATGTTGTTCCCGGAATCGGTTTTTCACCGGATAAGTTCCTGCAGGGCCGTTTATTTGTCTACGGCGACGCGCAGAGATACCGTCTGGGCATCAACTACAATCAGATTCCGGTCAACCGGCCCAAGGTCGAAGTTCACGATTACCACAGAGACGGACTCATGCGGACGGACGGCAATTACGGCGGCGCTCCCGCCTATTCACCGAACAGCATGGGAGACTGGGCGGCTCAGCCTGACGTCATGGAACCGCCGCTCGATTTATCCGGGGCGATGTATGCCTACGATCCCCAGGACGATCCTACAGACGACTGCTTCCGGGCGGGCGGCGACCTGTGGAGAGTACTGAAAGAGGACAAGCGGGAGCTGCTGATCGGCAATACCGCAAGAAATATTGCGTCTGTCATGGAGAATATCAAATACCGCCATGCCGTTCATTGCTACTGGGCCGATGAAGAGTACGGGATCCGGATCACGGAGGCCATGGGCCTTGACTTAAACCGCGTTCTGGAACTGGCGGAGCCTCACAGCCATGAGAAGCTGATTCAGGCTACGTTAAACTGATACACAGAGGAGAGGTGGTTCCATTCGGGTATCATCGAAGCAAATTTCTGTCATTGCAGATACAGGAAAAGTAAGGCTTTTGGGGAAGTCCTCGGAAGCCTTGCTTTTCCTGTGTCTGAGGGTTACAATTCACTCCCCACCAGTGGCGCCGCAGTCCGGTTTGGCCGGGCAGGCTTCCTTCATCGGGCAGACGTTGCTTTCATCCGTACAATTTGGTATACTTTTCTATAGAAAGCAGTAACCGGACGTTGAAGCACACAGCGAATTCCCGCGAAGGAGGATGAGCGATGAAGGTAAAAACGGTAACCAGATATAAAAATCCCGGATACCCGGCAAAAGAGGAGATACTGGCTGATCCGCAGCTGCTGAAACGGATTCCGTCCAGATGGGAAAAGAACGCTTACGTTATGACTGCGTTAGGTCTGACTGTCTCCTTAAGCGCCTGCGGTGCAAGCGCGGAAGGTGCCCAGGGAGCATCGGACCGGGTCGCTCCGGTCTTTATTCACGGCGGTGGAAGCGGGGCCTACGGCTGTGTTTCGGTGGTTTCGCCATACTTTCTGTCTGAAGAGGAGGCATTTGAGATTATACGGGCGGAGGCGGAAAGCTATGGCGGCCTCATACTGACGCAGGAGGTAGCGCCGGAGTTGAAAAACGTAAAGCTTCCCGTCACGCATATCTATCCTGAACCAGAAAAGACGAAAGAAAAAACAGTGAAAGGCAGTCTCCAGACAGATGGCTGGGATCCGAAAAAAAAGATCGCCATAGAGTTCGTGTCCAAATCAGATGTCGGAAACTGGAAGGAGACGGAAGAAGGCGTATATGCAACCGTAGAGAGCTATGCGATTCAGGATACCGCGGTGAGGCTTCAAAAAAGCCTGGAAAAGACTTCTCCGGAAGAGATCGTGGGAATATTCTATGATCCTTATGACTACGGCGATTTGATCGACGAGTACGATAAAATCCAGAAGAAATACGAAGGCAGAGAGGGAAACTACTGGGCAGCTATGTCAGAAGAGCAGAATGATATGGCGCGGGCAGCTTCCGAAGAGAATTTAAAGGCGCAGGTAAGGGATTTCATAGACTGGCTGAAGGGACAGGGGGTAATCTGATGCATATGACCCTGCACCTGACCAATGACTGTAATTTGCAGTGCGGTTACTGCTACGTATGTCAGAAACCGGAGTATATGAACCGTTCCACTGCGGAACACGCAGTCCGTCTGGCTGCCGCTTCCGGAGAGCCTTCCTGCGGTATTATATTCTTTGGAGGCGAACCTCTTTTGTGCCGCGATACGATCCGTGACACGGTGGCATACTGCAGGGCCATGGAACGGGAAAGGCCTGTCCGGTTTCATTTTAAGATGACGACTAATGGAACGCTGCTGGACCGGGATTTTCTGGAGTTTTCCCAAAAAGAGAATATATTTATCGCTCTGTCCCACGACGGAACGAGAGCGGCTCACGATTTCTTCAGACGGGATCACGGCGGAGCGGGCACGTATGACCGCCTGGAAGCCGTGACGGACATGCTCCTGGCCTCGCGCCCCTATGCGCCGGTTATGATGACCGTCTCGCCGGAAACAGCGGCAGAGTATGCGCAGGGGGTGAAGGAGCTGTGGCAGAAGGGATTTCATTACTTCATCTGCAGCCTGAATTACGCGGGGAACTGGACGAAGGAATCGGTTCGCGAATTAAGACGCCAGTACCGGGAACTGGCTGATTTTTACTATGAACTGACGAAGCGGGAGGAGAAATTTTATTTCAGCCCCTTTGAGGTGAAGATAGCCAGCCATATACAGGGAAAACAGTACTGCCACGAACGGTGTGAGCTGGGGAAAAAACAGATATCCGCCGCCCCTGACGGCCTCCTCTATCCCTGTACCCAGTTTGTGGGACACAGAGAGTTCGCGATTGGGGATGTCGTGGGCGGAATCGATGAGAAAAAGCGTACGAAGCTGTTTGAACGCAATGAACTGGAAAAAGAGGAGTGTAAGGGATGTGCCGTCATCGGCCGCTGCAACTGTCACTGCGGCTGCCTGAATTATCAGGTGACAGGCAGTATCGACCACGTAGCCCCCATGCTGTGCCAGCATGAACGAATCGTGATACCTGTCGTTGACAAGCTGGCCAAACGGCTGTTCCAGGAACGAAACGGAATGTTTATACAGAAGCATTACAACGATGTGTTTCCGCTGATCTCCATGGTGGAAGACATGGTGAAGCCGGAAAAATGAGGTACGCGGTTTTCCGATGAAACAAATTTCCGATGAAACGATAAAGAAAAAAAGCACCGGCAACGATTGATCCCAACCGTTATCGGTGCTTTTTGCTTCTTACATTAGAAAAGGAAGGTTATTCCTTATCCCTGATCTCGCTGTGGAGAGACTGGAGGGAATGAACCTCTCCCTGTCCGTGTTCCTTCACATACCGGATGCCGCTGGCCGTTGCTTTGGCGGCAGCGATGGTGGTCATGTACGGAACTTTTCCCTTGATGGCGGCCTTTCTCAAATAGCTGTCATCATGGATGCTGTCTTTTCCGACCGGGGAGTTGACAATTAACTGGATCTGTCCGTTGGTAATCATATCCAGGATGTTGGGGCGTCCCTCATAGAGCTTGTTGACGCGTGTCGCCGGGATTCCGGCGGCCTGGATCAGTTCATAGGTATTGCCGGTTGCCACGATATTAAATCCGTCCTCATGGAAGCTTCTCGCAACATCCACGACCTCCGCTTTATCCTTGCGGTTGACGGAAATGAGCACGGTTCCTTCCAGCGGAAGCTTGTTCTGTGTCGCCTCCTGAGCTTTATAGAACGCTTCGCCGTAGGAGTGGGAGAGTCCCAGCACTTCTCCGGTAGAACGCATCTCCGGCCCTAAGATCGGATCTACTTCCTGGAACATATTGAACGGGAATACCGCTTCCTTCACGCCGTAGTTCGGAATAATCTGCTCCTTTAAAGCCGGCACAGGGGACGGTCGTCCGGTCAGTTCGGAGGTAATGATATCGGTAGCCAGCGGCACCATACGGATGTTGCAGACCTTGGATACCAGCGGTACGGTACGGGAAGCGCGCGGGTTGGCCTCCAGAACGTATACTTTATCATTTTCAATGGCGTACTGCATATTCATCAGGCCGACCACGTGCATCTCTTCTGCGATTTTGCGGGTGTACTCTTTGATTGTCTCCACATTTTCCGGAGAAATCTGTACGGACGGAATGATACAGGCGGAGTCACCGGAGTGAACGCCGGCCAGCTCGATATGTTCCATGACTGCGGGCACAAACGCATGGGTGCCGTCGCTGATGGCGTCTGCCTCACATTCCATCGCGTGATTTAAGAAGCGGTCGATCAGAATCGGACGGTCAGGAGTCACTCCGACTGCGGCCTTCATGTAACCGATCATGCTCTCGTCGTCGTAGACGACCTCCATGCCGCGTCCGCCCAGTACATAGGAAGGACGAACCATCACCGGATAGCCAATCTTTGCCGCGATAGCCAGCGCTTCTTCCACGTCCACCGCCATACCGGACTCGGGCATCGGAATCTCCAGTTTCTCCATCATGGCCCGGAATAAATCGCGGTCCTCGGCGAGATCGATGACAGAAGGCGGTGTTCCCAAAATCTTCACGCCGTTCTTTTCCAAATCCGCCGCAAGATTTAACGGTGTCTGGCCGCCGAACTGGGCGATCACGCCTGCCGGCTGTTCCTTCTTATAAATACTCAGCACGTCCTCCAGCGTCAGCGGCTCGAAATACAGCTTGTCCGAGGTATCGTAATCGGTGGATACGGTCTCAGGATTACAGTTGACGATAATGGTCTCAAAGCCCAGCTTTTTAAGGGCGAGAGAGGCGTGTACACAGCAGTAATCGAATTCTATGCCCTGGCCGATTCGGTTGGGACCGCCGCCCAGGATCATGATCTTCGGTCTGTCTGTGCGGACCGGGTTCTGATCCGGTGCGTTGTAGGTGGAGTAGTAGTAAGCGCTGTCCTCGGTACCGCTTACGTGAATGCCTTCCCACGCTTCCTCCACACCGATGGCGATACGGCGGCGGCGAATGGTTTCCTCCGGAATCTGGAGCAGCTGGCTTAAGTATTTGTCGGAGAAACCGTCTTTTTTAGCGGTGGTGAGCATCTCGTCAGACGGGAGTCCGCCTCTGCAGGCGAGGAGTGCTTCCTCCTCCTCAACCAGTTCCTTCATCTGCTCGATAAACCAGGCCTTAACCTTGGTAATCTCATGGATTTCCTCCACAGAAGCACCTTTTCTCAGTGCCTCATACATGATGAAATGGCGTTCGCTGGAAGGGGTAATCAGCATGTGGAGAAGCTGTTCTTTCGTGTACGTATCGAAATCCTTCGCATGGCCCAGACCAAAACGTCCCGTCTCCAGGCTGCGGATCGCCTTCTGGAAGGCTTCCTTATAGGTTTTGCCGACACTCATAACCTCGCCGACGGCGCGCATCTGGGTTCCCAGCTTGTCCTCCACGCCTTTAAACTTTTCAAATGCCCAGCGGGCAAATTTGATGACCACATAATCGCCGTCCGGCACATACTTGTCCAGGGTGCCGTACTTTCCGCACGGAATGTCCTTTAAGGTCAGGCCGGTAGCCAGCATGGCGGACACAAGGGCGATGGGGAAGCCGGTGGCCTTGGAAGCCAGCGCGGAGGAGCGGGAGGTACGCGGATTGATTTCGATGACAATAATGCGGTCAGAAACAGGATCATGGGCAAACTGCACGTTGGTGCCGCCGATCACCTGCACTGATTCCACAATCCGGTAAGCCTGTTCCTGAAGGCGCTTCTGGCATTCTTCGGAGATGGTCAGCATGGGGGCGGAACAGAAGGAATCTCCCGTATGAACGCCTAATGGATCTATATTTTCAATAAAGCAGACGGTGATCATACGTCCTTCCCTGTCACGGACGATCTCCAGCTCCAGCTCCTCCCACCCGAGAATGGATTCCTCTACCAGTACCTGGCCTACCAGGCTGGCCTGTAAGCCTCTGGCACAGACTGTCTGAAGCTCATCCCTGTTATATACGAGACCGCCGCCGGCGCCGCCCATGGTATAAGCCGGGCGCAGAACGACCGGATAGCCCAGCTGGTCCGCGATCTTCAGCGCCTCGTCCACACTGTAAGCCACCTCGCTGCGCGCCATCTCGATCCCGAGTTCGTTCATGGCCTTCTTAAATTCGACACGGTCCTCACCGCGTTCGATGGCATCCACCTGGACACCGATGACCTGTACGTTATATTTTTCCAGAATTCCTGCTTTATTAAGCTCGGAGCAAAGGTTTAAGCCAGACTGGCCGCCGAGATTGGGAAGCAGGGCATCGGGCCGTTCCTTTGCAATAATCTGCTCTAAGCGTTCCACATTGAGTGGTTCGATGTAAGTTACATCCGCTGTCTCCGGGTCTGTCATAATCGTAGCCGGGTTGGAATTAACCAGTACAATTTCGTATCCCAGTTTCCGAAGCGCTTTGCAGGCCTGAGTACCGGAGTAGTCAAACTCGCATGCCTGACCGATGATGATCGGGCCGGAACCGATAATTAGTACTTTGTGAATATCCGTTCTCTGTGACATAATAATGTCCTCCTTTTTTCTCTTCAGTCTATTCTAGTATAAGGCGGCTCAGTTTGAAAGTATTTTTTTCAATAATTTGCAAAAATAATGCATATTTTTCCCTTTTGGGGTGGGTAAATTTTCAACCTTCCCGTATTTATATTCGGTGCTTATAATTACTTATAATAAAAGAAAATGAAAGAGAAAACGGGACGCCGTTTCAGGAGGGACACGATGAAATTTACAGAAGGATACTGGTGTATAAAAAAGGAGATTACGCCGCTTTATGCGGTGGAGTATGCGGACAGCAGACGGAACGATAACGAACTGATCGTCTATGCGCCGGGAAAACACATAGCAGACCGCGGCGACTGTCTGAATCTGGGCATGCTGACGATCCGGCTGACCAGCCCGATGGAGGATGTCATCCGGGTGTCGGTCCGCCATTTCGACGGAACGGTCTATCGCGGTCCCTTTGCCAGGATTTACGGGACATCACCTCACATCGTAGTCGAGGAGACCGATGAGGAGATCCGTTACAGAAGCGGACGAACGACCGCGGTAATCGACAAGAGGCCGAATTCCTGGGGGATTCATTTTCTGGATGGCGACCGGGAGCTGACAAGTACCGGATTTCGGAATATGGCTCACATGACAAACCGGGAGACCGGAAAATGCTACATGGTGGAACAGCTGGCCCTCGACGTGGACGAGTATGTCTACGGGCTGGGAGAACGCTACACCCCGTTCATAAAAAATGGCCAGACTGTTGAGATGTGGAATGAAGACGGCGGAACGGCCAGTGAGATTACATATAAAAACATTCCGTTTTACATTACCAACAAAGGATATGGCGTTCTTTTAGAAAACGAAGGGGATGCCGCCTATGAGATTGCCAGCGAGAAAGTGGAGCGTATACAGTTTTCTGTGGAAGGTGAGCGCCTGGATTACTGTGTAATCAACGGCTCCACGCCCAAAGGGACCATCTCCAAATATACGGAGCTGACCGGCAGACCGGCTCTGCCTCCAGCCTGGTCCTTCGGCCTGTGGCTTACCACCTCCTTCACGACCAATTACGACGAGACGACGACCTCAGGATTTATTGACGGTATGGCGGACAGGGACATTCCCCTGCACGTCTTTCACTTTGACTGTTACTGGATGGAGGCGTATGAGTGGTGCAATTTCACCTGGGACCCGAAGACATTTCCGGATCCGGAAGGCATGCTGCGGCGCTATCACGGCAGAGGCTTGAAGATCTGTGTATGGATCAATCCCTATATCGGACAGAAGTCCCCGTTATTCGAGGAAGGGATGAAGCTGGGATACCTGATGAAAAAGACAAACGGGGACGTATGGCAGACGGATATGTGGCAGGCCGGAATGGGACTGGTTGATTTCACAAATCCCGGCGCGGTGGAATGGTATCAGGCAAAGCTTAAGACGCTTCTGGACATGGGCGTGGACTGCTTCAAAACGGATTTCGGTGAGCGGATTCCGGTAAAGGATATTGCATATTTTGACGGCTCCGATCCGGTGAAGATGCATAATTATTACACATACCTTTATAATCGGGCGGTGTTTGAGCTTCTGGAGCGGGAGCGCGGAACCGGGGAAGCAGTAGTATTTGCGCGGTCCGCGACGGTGGGCGGCCAGCAGTTTCCCGCACACTGGGGTGGCGACTGTTCTGCGGCGTATTCTTCCATGGCGGAGACTATCCGCAGCGGCCTTTCCCTGGCATGCGCAGGATTCGGATTCTGGAGCCACGATATCAGCGGCTTCGAGAATACGGCGCCGGCCGATATCTACAAAAGATGGTGCCAGTTTGGCCTCCTGAGTTCCCATAGCCGCCTTCACGGATCCTCCTCCTACCGGGTTCCGTGGCTCTTCGACGAGGAGGCGTGCCGTGTGCTTCGGAAATTCGTAAAGCTGAAATGTGCTCTGATGCCGTATCTTTACCTTCAAGCGGTAAAGGCTCACGAGGAAGGCATTCCGATGATGCGTCCAATGTTCGTGGAATTTCCAGGCGACCGCGCCTGCGAGACGCTGGATAAACAGTATATGCTGGGCGACTCTCTGTTAGCGGCTCCGGTCTTTAAGGAATCCGGGGAGGTGGAATACTATCTGCCGGAAGGAACCTGGGTGAACTTACTGACCGGTAAAACCGTGACAGGCGGTCGCTGGCAGAAGGAGACCCACGATTACTTCTCCCTGCCGCTTATGGTCCGTCCCGGAAGTGTGATCGCAGTTGGCGCAAACAGCGAAAAGCCTGATTACAACTACGCAGAAGGGGTGAAATTCCTTCTGTATCTGCCGGAGGATGGCATGGAGGCCGCGGCTGCCGTGACGGACCTGTCCGGAAAAACTGTGATGACCGCCTGCGCACGGAGAGAAGGAAACAGAATCTCTCTCTCTGTAAATGGCGGAAACGGCAATTATACGTATGAAGTTCTGGGGAAGGAACTGCTTTCCGTAGTCTGCGGTTAAATACAGCCAGTATTTTTTCTGTCTCTTTCAGGTATATTTCAGCTTTCTGTGGTACTTTTATTCTCGCGAGCAACGAGCCAAACGGACACGCTGACGCGTCCATTTGGCGACTGCCGCGTGGGTCAAAGCCCCCGCAGCCCGCAATATTGCAAATTTGATGTATAGTTGCTTGCAGCGGGGTTTTGGGCTGCAGAACAGAAAGAGGAGGAACTTATATGCGTATTGTGCAAAGAGTGACAGTTTTTTTCCTGGCGGCGGTACTGATGACCAGTCCATCTACAGCCATGGCGGCCACGAGTACGAAGATAAGCGGCGTATCTCTTCGGATCGCCTCGGATATCGAAGTCGGAAGCAGCGGAGCAGATGTGTCGGTCTCCACAATTTCCAGCAAGTATTACGTGGAAGAGGTGGAAATCAAGAATGAACCTTCCGACGAGTGGGAGGACGGAGACAAGCCGAAGATCAAGGTAACTCTGGAGGCAGCCGATGATTACTACTTTGCCTCCGGTTTTTCGAAGGGAGACGTCAACTTAACCGGAAATGACGGCACGGTCACTTCAGTGAGCCGTACCAGCAGCACTCTCGTCGTCTCGATCACCCTGGAGGCGCTGGAAGGGGAGAGCGAGTACGATCTGGATGTAGACGGCCTGGACTGGGACGCGGAGGATGGAACTGCTTACTGGAACGAAAATGAGGAAGCTAAAAAGTATGAGGTCCGCCTTTACAGGGGAAGCACCGCCGTCACCTCCGTCATTACCACGACAAAGACCAGCTGCCACTTCGGCAGCTACATAACGAAAGGCGGATATTACACCTTCCAGGTGCGCGGAGTCTACAATTCTTCAAACAAGGGAAGCTGGAAGGAGTCGGAGTCCTGGTATGTGACCTCCGCAGAAGCCGCTGAAATCAGTTCTAACAGCAGCTCCGATGACAACTCCGATGGAAGCAGCTCAGGAAGCAGTTCGGGCGCCAGCGGTCCGGGGGCCACGGCCGGTAGCGGGGCCTGGTTAAAGGATGACATCGGCTGGTGGTACTGCAACGCAGACCGAAGCTATACCGTGAGCAACTGGCAGTACATCGACAACGTCTGGTACTATTTTAATGAGACCGGCTACATGGTAACCGGCTGGGTCCAGTGGAACTCCAAATGGTACTACTGCAGCGACAGCGGAGCGATGCTCGCAAATACTACGACGCCGGATGGGTATTATGTGGGGAGCGACGGGGCGTGGGCTGAATAGTGATGTCTAAATCTATTTAGTTAAGAAAAGATAGGAAATTCAAAACGGTTATGTGGAAATGGTAGATTTTTTGGAAAAAGGGAGATTAATGGATAGAAATGTAAATATTATAACAGATCTTGATGGCAAGAAGATTGTTCTGATTAATGATATTCGTTTTAAAGCAAAGAAGAGAGAAGACTGGAAAGATGTAGAAGAATATTTGAAAGAATATGCTCATTTGTGTCAAGAAAAAAATCAAAATAAGCTGGTACCTGTGTGCAGATAAAAGCGAATCTATGCTTAAAATATCATTACCTTAAAACGAGACACAGTCCATATTGGAAATCTCTCCCTAAGATGGTATAATGGAAAAAGTGATGCTCCAGAGGGAGGGACTTATGGACGAGTTTATCAGATCGGAAAAACAAATTCGGCGGAAGCAGGCTGTCAGGACCATGATATGTATGGCCCTGTTGCTCCTGCTGTCCGCCGTTTTATATGGATGCAGCAAAACAGAAGAAACCGGTCCCGCGGCCGCGGCCGCAGCCGGAACCGGGGCCAGACGCCAGGCGGATGGTTACGGAGTCAGCGAAGACAAAAAGCTGATCATATACACCTCTCATAAAGAGGAAGTATACGGCCCTATTATCAGGGAGTTCGAAGAGCGGACCGGCATATGGGTTGAGGTGAGGGATGGCGGTTCCACCGAGCTTTTAGAGGCCATCGGCCGGGAAGCGGGACAGCAGACGTGTGACGTCATGTTCGGAGGCGGAGTGGAAAGCTATGAGGCTTACCGGGAGTATTTTGAGCCGTACCGGTGCAAGCTGAGCGATAAACTGGACGACCGGTATTTATCTTCGGATGACAGCTGGACCGCGTTTACAGAGCTTCCTATCGTGTTTATTTACAACAACAAGCTGGTAAGTGCGGAAACGGCGCCTCACAGCTGGAAGGATTTTTTAGATGACGAGTGGCGGGGGAAAATCGCATTTGCGGCGCCTGGAAAATCGGGTACCAGCTATACAGCTCTCGCTACCATGATTCAGGTGCTTGACATGGACGAGCGGGAACTGATGGAGGACTTTGTAACCGCTCTGGATGGAAAGGTCTCAGCCGGTTCCGGAGAAGTCGTGGATGAGGTCAGTACGGGAATTCATCTCGTCGGGATCACACTGGAGGAGACAGCAAAAAAACGGATTGCCAAAGGGGCGGATATCACCATGATTTATCCGGAGGAAGGCACCAGCACTGTGCCGGACGGCTGTGCCCTGGTTAAGGGGGCTCCCCACGAGGCCAATGCGAAGCTGTTCATTGATTTTACGGTCAGCGACGATGTCCAGAATCTGATTATGGACCAATTCTGCCGCCGGACAGTGAGGAAGGATTTACAGATGAAAACGGCCGGTGAGGAGATGAAGATCATGGATTTTGATCTCAAATGGGCCAGCGCGCATCAGGATGAGATCCTGGCGCTGTGGTCGGAACTGATCCGGTAGAGAGGAATCGCCATGTGGAACTTTATCAAAAAATCGTTTAAACGGGAACTTCTCGTAAGTTTTGTGGCTGTCGCGCTGCTTCCTCTGGTACTCAGCTGTATCTTCCTGATTCAGATGTTCAAAGTGAAGCTGGAACGCGACTATCAGAAGAAAGATCTGGAACAGGCGGCGGTTATGGAAGAAAAACTGACCACCCTGTTTCAGACCATCGACGAGGTGACGCTGCGTCTGAGCGAAGAGCCGGAGATCGTGGCTTCCATCAGGGAATCCGGCAACCGGGGCAGAAGCGCGGTCTATGCGAAGCTGTACGAGGAGACTGCCAGCCTGCGGGAGATGGCTCAGTTTGATCTCTACTCAGGAGAAGGCGTCTGCCTCTACTCTACCGGCGCAGGCATGTTTCATACCCAGCTTCCGGTTTATTGGGGAATCTTAAATGTGGCGGAGGCCCACCCGGACGAGATGACTGTACGGCGCGAGAAGGAATATTCCGGATCGTCCAATATTCTGCTGCGGGCCGCCCGTCCCATCCTGGATTCCGAAGACAGCAGCGTGGGTTATGTTCTTGTGAGTATCAATGGTTCCAATTTTGAAAAGATTCTGGGCGGAACTTACGGCAGCCAAGATGGCGTCTGTATCTTAAACAGCTTCTGGGAAACTGTCTACAGTACGGGAACCGCGGTCCGTGAGGAGATCGGGACGGTTCTGAGGCACCGCCTGATGGCGGGCGCAGCAGTTGATGAGCCATTTAATAATAACAGCATCTATATTTCCGAGATCGGCGGGACGGGACTCTACAGCGTCTTTCTGCGGCCGAAGGTATTTACGGCTGACACGACGAAATCCATGTACAGTGTGCTGATTGTCATGACGGCCGCCAGCCTGATGCTTTGTTTGGCAGTGGCTGCGAAGATGAGCAACCATCTGTCGCGTCCGATTCAGAGCCTGAATGAGGCCATGCATGAGGTGCAGAATGGAAATCTCGACGCGCGAGTCATTTCCACGAGGAATGATGAGTTCGGCCAGCTGTCCGGCAGCTTTAACACCATGGCGTCGGAGCTTAAGACCTATATGGAAATGCAGGTCAGCCAGCAGAAGAAGCTGAACGAGGTGCAGATCGCAATGATGCAGGCCCAGCTGAATCCCCATTTCCTGTACAATACACTGGATACGATGAAATGGGTCGCCAAGGCGAACCACATCCCGGAGATCGCCACCCTGGCGGCAAAGCTGGCGAAGATTCTGCGGACCAGCATATCCAACGCCCAGTTTATCACCCTGAAGGAGGAACTGGAGCTTGTGGACTGCTATGCGGAGATACAGAAGATCCGTTTCCAGGGGAAATTCTGTTTCGATTACGAGCTTCCGGATGAGATTGCAGACTGTGTGGTTCCGAAACTGGTCGTTCAGCCCATCGTGGAAAACGCCATGATACACGGACTGAAAGACTGTGAGGAAGGCCATATCCTCGTCAGGGCGTTTTCGAAGGAGGTGCGGCTCTTTATAGAGGTGATGGATGATGGCTGCGGAATCAGCAACGAGGTACTGAACCATTTAAATAATCGGACAGCAGGGACGGGCCTACCATCAGAGGGCGGAGAGGAAGATCTGCTCCGGCTCGGACATATCGGTTTTTACAATGTGGATACGATCATCCGGCTGCATTACGGTGCAGAGTATGGGCTGTCGGTCTGCAGGCCGGAAGAAGGCGGCACGAAGGTGACCATCATGATTCCGGTCAGACAGGGAGAGGAGTTAGAAGATGCTTAAGGTATTGGTAATTGACGACGAGGTATTTGTGAGAAAAGGAATTGTCATGGAGACGGACTGGGCGTCCTTAGACTGCATGGTGGCCGGCGAGGCGGCCAATGGCCTGGAGGGCCTGGAGGCATGCCGCAAATATAACCCGGATCTGATCATCTCCGATATCCGGATGCCAAAGATGGATGGAATCGAAATGCTAAGAGTCCTTCGTGAGGAGGGAAACCACGTCTCCGTCATCTTTCTGACCGCCTACAGCGAATTCGAATACGCCAGAAATGCGTTAAAGCTGCTGGCTTTCGATTATTTACTGAAACCCTTTGAGGATGGCGAACTGGAAGACGCAGTCAGCAGGGTGCGTGATAAGCTGGTAAAAGAGCGGGAAGAAAAGGAACGCCAGGAGGAGTCAAAGATTCTTTCTCCCGGAATCAAGACGGGCGATAAGAGCCGGTATATCAAAGAGGCAATCGCCTACATAACCGAGCATTACAATGACAGTGACTTAAGTGTAGGAACGATCGCCGAATCTCTGGGGATCAGCGAAGGGCACTTAAGCCATCTGTTCAAGAAAGAGACGGATTACACTGTTATGGCCTATATAACCCGGTGCAGAATCAGGGAGGCGATGAAGCTTCTGACCAACTGCCGCTATAAGGTGTATGAGGTGGGAGAGATGGTCGGCTACCGCGATATCACTTATTTCTCCAGCACATTTAAGAAAATAGCGGGCGTCACCCCCTCTGAATACCAGTCTGCGAATTCTTAAGGCCATTCGGCGCTTTAGCAGCAGTCAAAGATCGTCTTGGCAGTGAGTAAACTGCCGTACTTTGCTTTCCAGTCACGGTGAATATCGGAAGCGTCGAAAACAGCAAGCGCCTCACGCTCCAGCTCTATTAAAATCATGAAATCGTATCGGTTAGGCAGATCAATCACGGAAGGATAGAAGGATACCTGGTGTATACCTTCTATTTTTTCTGCCTTTTTAAACAGGACTTCAATTTCCGGATACAGGGCTTCTTTCTCTTTGACGGTTTCGGAAAATTTTACGATGATATAGTGTTTCATAGGATAACGGCTCCTTTTCATGTGGAAATAATAATTGGAAATGGATGTTGGGAAAATTGTTTCTGTACTGTATCAAGTATAGCATAAGCGGGGGATTTCGAAAAGTATTGCAGTATTGATTGAAGCACAACCACATTAACGCATCATCACATTTAAATTCAACAATGTTTTCAGAACTGCCATTTACTTAAACGGTATAAATGAAAGTACTGTACTAAGCTGTTAAAACCGGCAAAAGCCGCCATTATAGACAGACGCATCGGAATGCTCCGCTTGTTTTGTGTACAATATATATAATAACTTTACTGTGCAAGCAGAAATAATATACAAAATATCAGGATACACAAAGGAATAACAGTATTGTCTAGTTTAAAATGACGAAGAGACCAGATATAATAATTACATCAGATGATGCTGCAGCATCGAAAAGGCAGGAAATAAGAAGCCACTCCACTAAGCTCGTGAAAGACCTCGCTATACCCGATAAAGCGGGGCACGCTGAGTGGAGATGACATGTATCGCACGTAGGAGACCAAAATACGGTCTCCAAGTGCTCATAACAAGGAGGAGTAAGAAGTGAAAAAACAAATTTTATCAGCAGTTCTAATCAGTACCATGTTGGCGGCAACACTTGCCGGATGCGGCTCTAAGGCGGCGGATCCAACGACCGCAGCACCAGCGGCTCAGACAGAGGCCGCAAAGGGGGAGGAAACAAAGGCCCCCGAGGCCGAAGCAAAGGCAGAGGAGCCGAAAGTGGACGACGCAAATCTTTCGGAAGTCGAAAAGATCATCAAAGAAGCCGAGACCATGAGCATGGAAGAGCTGGCAAAGAAGGCAATCGAAGAGTCCAACGGAAAGACCTTTTACGGAGTTGGCAACTCCAGCCGTGGAAAGACCGCTTTACCGCTTTTCATCGAATACTTACAGTCCGTCGATCCGTCCTATACCATGGAATATGAGTGGCAGCAGCCAAAGAATAATAAGATCTTCGAACAGCTGTCGGCTGACTCGTTAAAGTCTTCCGGAACATTTGCCATGACCCTGATCCAGGATGGCAACCAGATCGAATCCAAGATGGTACAGACCGGTATTTTAAAGACCTTTATTCCAAAGGAATGGGCAGATGCCAACGGCACTACAGCAGACGCTTACACAGGATTCCTTCCGTTGCAGACACTGAATAAGGTATTCATGTACAATTCCACCGGAAACGCTGAATTCAATAACTGCTGGGATTTCGTGGCAGAGGGCGTTCACCCGTTATACATGGACATTGATTCAGAGGTTGTAGGAAAGAACTTCTTATACATGCTGACAGAAGATACGTACGCCGGATGGTTAAAAGAGGCATATGATGCGTTAGACAGCAGCAAACAGGCGTATTTCAAGCCGGTGGTCGATGAGATGGCAACCGATGCACAGGATTTGGGACTCGGTGAAAATGGCGCATACGCCCTGGCATGGATCAAACTCTGGGTAGAAAATTACAATGAACAGACCGATGACGGCCCGATCTGTAACACTCTGGTATCCAAGACCGCTACTGACCAGTGCGGACTTCTCGTATATTCAAAGCTTCGCTCCGTTGAGGAATCTTCGGAAGTATCCGTCAACAATATTAAAGTTGCAGCCTACCAGGATGGCTACAAGGGCATCGGCGGCTACGGCTACTGCCATTACTTATTCCTGACCAACAACAGCCCGCTTCCATGGACCTCCTGTGCATTCATCGCCTATATGACCAACACAGCAGACGGATTCTCCGCATGGGGCAAAGATATGGGCGGTTACTCCTCCAACCCGACCGTTATGGAAGAGACCGAAAAAATCTACGGCCACAGCAAGGGCGGCTACAATGACAAGGGCGAGAACGAATTCGACAGCAAGAACGACAGAGGATATGAGTGGTGGACCACCGACGGCGAACTGGTTCTGGAAGATCCGGAATACTGTGCGGACGTATCCTTTACAGTAGGAAGCTGGATTGAGCTGCTGACAAAATACAGCGATTCAGCGCAGTAAACGATCACTCGCAGAAGCTTAAGCGGGTCACCGCAGCAATGAGATAACGGGTGTGCCGCATTAAGGCTGTTCTTAATGCGGCAGCCCATTTTATAAGGAGTTAGTTATGGACCAGACAGTTAATCGTAAGTCAAACAATAAGGTCATCGTGCTTAATAAGATCAAGACATACTTTTCCAAACCGCAGAATGTCATCCTTCTGTTGTTCGGCATTGTGCTGACTTTTACAACGGTTGCACCAATCGTGGCAATTGTGAAGGATACGCTCATGATCCATCCGGGAACCATCGATGCCCATTTAACGGGAAAGGCATCCGGCTATACAATTGTCAACTATGTTGACTTATTTACCAGCCGGCTGGCCAGAACGAATCTGTGGAAACCGTTATGGAATACGCTGCTTTTAGCGGTATTGACCTGTCTTATCTCGATTCTCTATGGCGGCGTGTTCGCATTCCTTGTCACGAGGACCAATTTAAAATTCAAGAAGTATTTAAGCTCCATCTTCATTTTCCCGTATATCATGCCTCAGTGGACGTTGGCGGTCGTATGGCAGAACTTATTTAACAGCAACGCGGTCGTGGGAACGTCCAACGGGCTTTTGGCTTCACTGTTTGGGATTCTGGCGCCCAAATGGGTATGCCAGGGACTCTTTCCCAGTGCGGTCGTCCTGGGCCTTCACTATGCTCCCTTCGCCTATATCCTGATCGGCGGCATTTTCCGCAACATGGATGCCAACCTGGAGGAAGCGGCCACCATACTCGATACGCCGAAATGGAAAACCATGTTCCGGATCACGCTTCCAATGGTAAAACCGGCAATTCTCTCCACCGTTCTTCTGGTATTCGGAAGCGCCATGGGAAGTTATCCGGTACCGCATTATCTGGGCTTTACGACGCTTTCCACCAAGTATATCTCCATGAACTCCAAGTATACCGGTGAGGCCAGTATTCTTGCCATTATCATGATGGTATTCGGCGTGGCGATCCTGACCATGAACCAGGTGAGCTTAAAGAGCAGAAAGAATTACACGACGGTTACCGGAAAATCGGGCCAGCTCTCCAAGATCAATCTCGGAAAAATGGGGAAGTATGTCATCGGTATCGTGATGATTGTGGCAACCTTCTTTACGAGTATTTTCCCGATTCTTTCCTTCGCACTGGAGACCTTCCTGCCGAACCCGGGAGATTACAGCTTCCTGTACACAAGAAATTTAAGCAATTTAACGACCAAATGGTGGATCACCAGTGAAAATATCACGGAAAACGGAATGTACGGTCAGAAGGGAATCCTATATAACTCCACGATCTGGCACGCCTTCTGGGGAACGCTTCTCGTTTCCATATGCTGCGCACTGATTGCCGGTACGATCGGTACCTTAATCGGATACGCGGTATCGAAGAACCGGAGAAGCAAATGGGCCAACTACGTGAACGGAATGGCTTTCCTGCCATACTTGATGCCGTCCATCGCAGTAGGCGCGGCGTTCTTCATTCTCTTTTCCAATGAGAAGATCAATTTATTCAACACCTATACGCTGTTAATCATTGCAGGTACCATCAAGTACATACCATTTGCCAGCAGGAGCGCATTAAACTCCATGCTGCAGATCAGCAATGAGATCGAGGAAGCGGCGATTATTCAGGATCTGCCGTGGTTTAAAAGGATGTTCCGTATCATCATTCCGATTCAGAAATCGGCCATTATAAGCGGATACATGCTTCCGTTTATGACGTGTTTAAGAGAGCTATCCTTATTCCTGCTTCTCTGTACGCAGGGCTTCATTCTTTCCACGACTCTGGATTACTTTGACGAGATGGGCTTATACGCATTTTCCAGCGCCATCAACTTAATCCTGATCGTAACGATCCTGATATTCAATACATTAGTAAATAAACTGACCGGAGCGAGTCTGGACGACGGTATCGGAGGTAATTAACATGCCAGAAATAAAATTGACAAATGTGACAAAGAGATGGGGGAAGTTCTACGCAGTAGACAACTTGAACCTCGATATAGAAGATAATTCTTTCATCACCCTGCTAGGCCCCTCCGGCTGCGGAAAGACGACAACCCTTCGTATGATCGCAGGTTTGGAGACGCCTACCAGCGGCCGGATCTCCATCGGCGACCGGGTGGTATTTGACAGTGAGGCAGGCATCAATGTGCCCGCCAACAAACGAAAAGTGGGATTCTTATTCCAAAACTACGCGCTGTGGCCCAATATGACTGTCTATCAGAACATCTCCTTTGGTTTGAGCAACATCAAGGAGGAACTGCCGCAGATTGATTTCGAGGCAAAGACCACCAATGATTTGATCCAGGCCTTAAAGAGCGGAAAACGAATCGGTGAACTGGTGGAAGAGTGCCGTGACAAAAAAGGCAAGCTGGATATGGATAAGGTCTATTTAAAGCTGATCGACGCCTACACACTGTCGATCTACACGGCAAAGACACTGTTCGGCTTCAATATTCAGGAAAGTTCTGATCCCGAGGCTGCTGCGAAGGCAAAGGCCGCAGAGCTTCAGGCAAAGCTGGATTCCCTCCGTGCTTCCTACAAGGGCAAAGGCCAGGAATTAAACAATGACTTCGCTGTGGTAAACGGCAAAAAAGTGCTGACAGAAAACAGAAAGCTCCATAAAGAAGAGGTGGAACAGGCGGTAAGACGTGTCTCCCGTATCGTCAAGATCGGACCGTTCATGAACCGTTACCCGGCAGAGTTATCCGGCGGGCAGCAGCAGCGAGTCGCCATTGCCAGGACCCTGGCGCCGGAACCCGCGGTACTCTTCATGGATGAGCCGCTGTCGAACTTAGACGCCAAGCTGCGTCTGGAGATGCGTTATGAGCTTCAGCGTCTGCATGTGGAGACGGGCAGTACCTTCGTCTATGTCACCCATGATCAGATGGAGGCCATGACACTGGCTACAAAGATCTGCCTCATCAACAACGGCGTACTCCAGCAGTACGAGGCGCCCTTAGACGTATACAACCGTCCGCGCAATCTCTTCGTGGCAGATTTCGTCGGCAATCCTTCCATCAACTTCATGGAGGCAAAGGGCAGACAGAGATCGGATGGTTCCCTGGAGCTGACCGTCCTGGACGGTGAAAAAGCCGTATTCCTGCCGGAAAAACCGATTTCCATGGATCGCTGGTTTATGGAACGAAACCAGGCTGATGAGGAGGCCGAGAAGAAAAAACAGGAAATCTTAAAAGACAAGAAGGCCGTGGAAAAAGGAAATAAAGACGAGACCTTTAAATACCATATTGCGAAGGTAGACGAAAGCGATTACGCGGTGGAAGACGATCCTGTGATCACAGACGAGGACTTTGTCATCGGCGTCAGACCGGAATGCTTAAACTTAAGTTCCGCCGGCCAGGGAAGCTTAGAGGCCACCGTCTACGGCGCCATGCCAACCGGTATGGAGTCCACCGTAAAACTGCGCGTCGGCGATTTCCTGCTGACAGGAGTAGTCTTCGGAGGCGTCACCTACCAGATCGGAGAGAAGACGGGGGTGGATATAGAAGGAAATGATATCCTGCTGTTTGACCGGAAGTCTGGGAAATGCGTGACTGCGGGAAAGATTGAGTTTATCAGATAACGTGTATAGAAAAGGTGCAGCCTTACCAGGCAATTCATATGCCTGGTAAGGCTGCACCTTTTAACGCTAAAGGCCAAATTCTTCAAAAAGCTTCTCCTGGAACTCCCGGTCCCTGGCTGCGCGGATCATATCTTCTGTACGGGAGGCCTCAATCAATTTAAGATTCAGCTGATTGACCCGTTTCAGCCCTTCTTCCAAACCTTCCTTATGGATCATCTGTTCCCGTTCCCATGATTTCATATAGTTGATTCCAACCTCCTTATCCCGTTTTACTTTATCGACAAATCCATGGATTTTGGCAATGTTCTCATCCGTTACATTGTCGTCCGTACTGTTCTCTATATATTTTAACATATCACGAAGGGCTTTTCCAGGATTTCCGGCGGTTCCTTTCGTGTAAAGATAGATTTTTTTCAGCCCGTCATCATAAGAAACTGACGAATCCTCCACGCAGCGGTTCTGTACTGTGTATACCATACGTTTTCTGTCAAATGGGTCATACGGAAGAATCATAATAATTATGACATTTTTCATATGACCGTAATCTGTCCCTGATTCTAAAAGCTGAGAATCAATGAGCGCATCATAATAACGTGTCCGCCTGGGCAGAGATTCCTTTTCATAGGTATTGTTTGGCTCGATATCATAGACATCCGTTGAAACCTCTATGTCATCTGTGGAAATATCATCAGAGGATATCTCCTGGACATAAGCGTCAAGCCGGATCCCGTGGTTGCCGGTATCAATTCCTGCCACAGTTTTTTGCGGGATGATTCTCACTTTCTGTATAGTTCTGTTCAGGATTGTACTGAGAAGAATCCGGCAGAATTCCTCCCCAATTCCTTCTTTGGATACCATCTCCTGAAACAGGAAATCATCCATTAAATTCAGTTCTTCCAGCTTTCGTTTCATCATAAGCAGTTTTCTCCTTTTTATCAGTTTTCTTGTTATTTTGGAATTGCGTCGGCAGAATGCCGGGGATTCTTTCGTTCTCCTGGCCGGAGAACAGAACGTATGCCGCAGCAGAAAACCGCGGCGATCAAACTATAATATGACTATAAACCATCTCAGCCGGTATTACAAGCAAAAAAATTTCAGCCAAAGCTTCCGCAGCGCCTGTCTGTTTCTGCTGTCAATGGCTTTTAACAGCCCCTGAACACAGAAACAGACAGATTTTACTCACCGAGCTGTTCCTGATAGCGCGTTCTGTAGTCATTGGGCGTCATCCCTGTGGACTTCTTAAACTGGCGTGAGAAGTATTTTTCATCTTCGAAACCGACCTCGTGGGCGATCTGGCGGATTTTTATCATGGGATCCTTCAGCATCTGCCTGGCCTGGTTGATTCTAAGATCGTTTAAATACGTGATCATGGTCACGTGGAAGGTCTGTTTGAATTTACGGCAAAGGTATTCCTGGTTGACAAAAAAGGTCTGGGCACACGCTGCCTGGCTGAAAGGCTGGTTATAATTCAGTTCGATATAGTGTGCGACCTGATAGATCATATCGGCCTCCGGAGAGTGAATGGACTTCAGCTCCCCATAGAGAAACAGGATATCCGCCCGCATTCGGCGGCGGAAGCGTTCAAAGGATATCCGCATCGATCCGTCCATGATGTCGCGGAAGTTTAAGACCACATACTCCGTCTGATGGCGGAATCCTTTGTGACGGTTTTCGAACAGTTCGGCCCAGGAGGCAAACAGACGGTTTTCATCCTGAACTGCTTCCAGCACAATGGCAAGAAGCGGAGCATCTTCCGGAATGCGGCTGCGAATCCAGACAGAGATACTGTCGTCAATCAGCTGCTCATTCCCGGTCAGCAGAGCGGAAAGCAGCATTCGGTCATCCACTTCCTTCTGTTTTTCGGTCAAACCATGGAACGGCCTGTGGAAACCGGGTTCCAGACTGCAGAGAACAGGAGAGAGGCTCGCCATATTGCAGGCTCCAAAGGCGGCTCTTGCCTTCTGGTACGTCTCCATAATTCCTCCGGGAAAAATACCGGCTGCCACCCCCATGCAGACCGGAAACGGCAGTGACTGCCGTACGGACTGCAAAAAATTCTTTAATTGCTCCTGAAAGGCCGGACTGTAATCGGTGAGAAAAACAGCGATCTCATAACGGCTGTCCGCAGGCAGCAGAAAGCCCGCACCAGAATCGGCCAGAAAGCAGGCGAGCGCGTCTCTGTAGCGGTGAAAGGGCTCGTTCCAGGAAGCTTCTTCCCCGGATATAAATGGTTCCAGATTGCAGTAGGTAAATCCGCAGGCGGTAAGCTCCGAAAGCTCGGGAGACAGCTCCATCAGTTTTCTGCAGGCCTGCTCCGGATGGTCGCCGTGAATCAGACGCGACAGCAGATTCTCACGGCACAGGGTGGCCATGGAATCGATCTGATCCTTGTGGATTTGAGCCGTATGGTATAAATTATGCTCCTGGTTCCAGGCGTCAACCGCCTTCTTTACGGCCTCGATCAGCTGATCCTGATCCAGTGGCTTTAAAAGATAATCCACACCTCCATGCTGGAGAGAGCTTCTCACATAATCGAAGTTATTATAGCCGGAAATAACGATGACCTTGATATGCTTCAGGGAACTCGCAATATATTTCATCAGGTCGATTCCGCTTAAATCCTGCATGACAATGTCGGTGATTAAGATCTCCGGCTGTTCCGCCTCCATGATGCGGATCGCATCATGGGGTGTGAGCGCTTCGTAAGTTTCCGTAATTCCAAGTTCCTGCCACGGCACCAGGAGTTTTACGGCCCTGATGACATGGGCTTCATCATCTACGATTAAGACTTTCATGATTTTCTCCATTCTTCTGTGATATTCAGTGATGCTCCAGCATCCGGTAATCTGCCTGGATATGGATCACCGTCCCGCTTTTTCCATCAGAACTGATCTCCATGGAGCACTGGTTCTTGTAATTTAACAGGAGGCGCTGGTAGACGTTGCGCATGCCGATATTGTTTGACACGTATCGGTTTTCCCGGTCTGTCTCCAGCTGCTGTTCACTTTGAATATCAGCGGTTCTGGAAGCGGGACGTTCTTCGGAAAAACGGTTAAGCGCATCGACAAAGGTTTCCGCATCGGATGAGGAGGCAGCTGCCTTTACCTGCTGAAGCGAGCGCGTGAGCTCCTCCAGTCTTTCAGCAGAAATGCCGGTTCCGGTATCTTTGACGAATAAATGGAGGTAATTGCCTTCCACAAAAGCGCGTATGGTCAGGCGGCTGTTGTCAAGCTTCAGAAGATTACCGTGTCGGATCGAGTTTTCAACCAGCGGCTGCAGCGTCATCTTCGGAATCAGCATGGCGCCTGCCTCATCGGATATGTCAAATTCTGTCTCCAGCGCGTTGGGGAAACGCAGCTTTTGCAGCTTTAAATACAGCTCGATGTAATGGAGCGCATCGTTTATGGGCACGAGATTGTGAGCGGTGTCCATGGAGTAGTGCATCATCTGTCCCAGGGCCGTGATGGACTGGTACAGAGGCAGATTGCCGCCCTCCAGGGCATTGGTCGCCAGGCACTGGAGCGTATTGTGGATAAAGTGAGGATTGATCTGGGCCTGAAGGGCCTTTAATTCACTTGTCCGGTTTGCCAGCTCCAGCTGGTACTGGTGAATGATAAAGTTTTTGATGGAGTACATCATCTTGCGGATCGTGATGAGCAGAGAGCCAATCTCGTCATTTTTCGTGTAAGTGATGTAGGACGACATATTGGCATCCAGATCACCGGCACTGACGGCTTCCGCATAGGCTGTCACCTTTCGGATCGGCGCAGTAAAACGTATGACGGTTATGACGATCAGAAGAATCTCCGCCAGGGTCACGATGATAAAGGAGTAAAGCATCATGTGGAAGAAGCGGCTTGCCTTTTCATAGACAAAGGCTTTCGGAGATATCTTGATTAAATACCAGTCCACCGGATCCTCCAGAATGCGGCTGCAAATGACGATGTCCTCGGAATCCGTGTCGAGAACCAGCGGGACGCCAGGCTCCAGGGAAGAGGAGAGGATGTTCTGAATAACCGGATTGCGGGTCTGTGTGGCGATCTCTGCGGGGATGCTGCTGTAGACGTAGCTGCCATTTCCATCCACCAGGCAGAGGTACTCCTTTTCCTTGAACAGGGGAGCGCAGATGGAATCCAGAACCGATATGGGAATGTCGATGGTAATCTCCCCCAGGGAATCGGTGACGGAAGGAATCTGATAAATGGGCATATGCAGAGAAAAAACAAGGGAAAATTCCCGCCCCGACAGCTCCTGAAAATTATAGTTGGACTGCATGTGGGCCGACGTCACATAGGAGTGGTACGGTTCGCATGGGAAACGCCGTTCCTGGCTTAAATAGATATGGTCCTTTTCATACCGCTGCATATCGGACTGGAGCAGCAGGGACTTTTTTAAATTAAATGCGGAAAGCTGGATCTGTGAGGCATCCGGCACACTGGAATAAAGGGTCTGAAGGAAATCGAAGATGCGGGACTCCGTCTGAAGCAGGCGGTAGCTGGATACAGACTGTTCCTTTTCCGACAGGATGTCCATGACCTCAGAGTTGAAATAGAGGCCGCGCGCCGTATAATCCACCAGCTTCACGTAATCGGAAATACTGTTCCCGGTGGCGCGCATCGTATCGGTCGTCTGAGAGACGAACTCCTCGTCCAGTGACGTTTTGATATACTCATAGGAAAAAAACCAGTATACCAGAAACGGAACGAGAATGCAGATAAAGAGCAGTGATAATAATTTGATTCGTATACTGACAAAACGCTGACTGTTCATACTTACGTCCCCCAAAACACAGTTATCTGGCATCATTCTACCATAAACAATAAATTTGCGAAAGACCATGAAGTCAAAATAGTCCTCCTATCATATCAAAAACATGAGTGTAAAAAGAAGCCAGGTTCTATTACAATGAAGGCACAACAAAGAAAGAGAGAAAAATCCAGGAAACGGAGTGATGGTTATTTTTAGTTTCCACCCCTGAAACTGTCATGGTATACTATAAAAAATACTGTGACAACAACACATCAGAGGGAGTGCTTTACGATGAAGAGAAGGGTTAGAATGGGTTTGGTAACAGTGGGTATTGTGCTGGCTGCAGCGGGATGCAAAAGTCAAAACACAGAAACCGGAGCGGCAGAAGCAGCCGCAGAACCAGGAATTGTACTTACCGTGAGCATGCCGTCTTCCGAATGGAGCGGATATGTGAAGGAACTGTCGGATCTGTACAGAAAGGAGCACCCGGAGATCGGGGGCATCGAATGGAATCTGGTGGACCGGAGTATGTATTCCGATTTGCTGCGGGTCAGCCTGGCGTCTCAGAAGCTTCCGGATATTATCTGCGTCGGCTTCGATGGTTCCATGGAAGAGTGGAAGGACCATCTGCTTCCGCTGGAAGATCAAAACGTACTGCAGAAGCTTCCGATGCCGTACCGCACCATGGGAAGTCTGGAGGGAACGGTCTACTCGGTACCGCTCCAGATTCAGGGGATCGGTATCGCCTATAACCAGAGGCTTTTAAGAGCAGCTGGATGGGAGCGTTTTCCTGAAACGAAATCCGAATTCGAACAGTTATGTCTGGATCTGGAGGAGCAGGACATAAAGCCCATGATGAACCACTATAAAGAAACGCTGCTCACCATGGCCAACAACTTATTCATGCTTCCTGCGATGGCGGAGGACAATCCCACCGCGTATATGGAATCCCTGTTAGAGGAAGACCGTCAGCAGGAGTATGAAGAGAACTGGCAGGCGCTGGCGGACTATTTTGATCTGACCCTGCGTTTCGGAAACCGGGATTCCTTAACTACCGGAGCCCCGACCGCAAGAGATTACTTCTTCATCGAAAAATACGCAATGCTGAATGACGAGGGCAGCTGGCTCGCGCCGGTTCTGGCAAAGTCCAAACCGGCTCTGGAACGGGAAATCTCCATCGGAGCGATTCCCCTCTACGAGGAAGCGGAAAGAAATAAGCTGATCGTGGAAGTCCAGGCACTGTCTGTGGTGAAAAGCAGCCGGCATCCGAAAGAAGCCGAGGAGTTCTTATACTGGCTCGCCACTTCAACAGAGGCGTCCCGGTATTTAAGAGATACGATGGGCTGCCTTCCTGTCATGGCCATGAACGACGAAAGCCTGGAGGGGCTGTCCCCTCTGGCGGCCGAAGTAAAGGAAAGCATCAAGGAAGGCAGAACCGCGCTCGACGTGGTAAACTGCCTTCCCGGGGAACTGAAAAATAAGAGTGCCGAACTCTGGGGCTTTTATCTGACCGGTGATTTGAGCCGGGAGGAGGTTTTAAAGGATTATCAATCTCTCTGGAAAGATTATATGAAACATAATTAGGGAGGTTATTTAAGATGTCAGTAATTCATTACCAGAAAAAAGAAGACATGAAATTTGAGACAACAGGAAACGGAATTTTAAGAGCGGAGATGCTTCCGGGGATGGTAGACGGCGTACATACCTACAAATGCAAAGTGGCGGCCGGTACCGTGGTTACGCTGGAAACCTTTGGCGATCAGACACAGATTTACTACTTTACCAGGGGCGAAGGCTATGTGGCCACACCGAAAAAGGCATTTAATATCGAAGAACCTTCTCTGTTTATCCCAAACATGGACAAAGAAGCGAATATCTTACACGCCGCAACAGACATGGAATTTTTACAGCTGACTTCTGTCATGCTTCCGGAGGATTACGAGCAGTTTGATCACTGGCACATTGCGCTGCCGAGATTCTGTCCGTTAAGCGGCTGTATCGAATATATCGAGGGTTTCCGCCCGGAAGGCATCAAGGCGCTTTCCATTCTGGATACTCATTTCCTCACCCGCATGACCATGGGCGCTATTATCGGTAAGGGACCGAACAAGGCGGCTCCTCACAGCCATGATAACCTATATCAGTGGTATTACGGAATGCCGGGAACGAAGTTCATCTACCGCGCGGCGGATGAGGAAATCGAGCTTCATGAGGGAGACTGGGCGTTTATACCGACCGATATTGAGCATGCCATCGAAATCGAAGAGGATGAAAATGTAAACTACGTCTGGTTTGAAATTGAGCTGACAAAAGCCGAGCTGGAAGCAAAAAAAGCGCGGTAACCGATAAAAGGAGAGGGAATGATCATGATGAAAAAAATGACAGCTGCGGTTTTAGCCGCAGCAATGGCAGCATCACTTACGGCATGCGGGGGCAATGCCGCGAAAGAGACGACACAGACTACGGCACAGACATCGCAGGAGGCGGCCACCGTTGCAGGAGGCGCATCCACGACGGACGGAAAAGAACCTGTTACCCTGCGGTTTTCCTGGTGGGGCGGGGAGACGAGACATAAGGCGACCATGGCGGCCGTCGAGGCATTTGAACAGGAATATCCCTGGGTAACCGTAGAATGTGAATACTCCTCCTGGGATGGCTGGACCGATAAGGTGGCTACCCAGCTGGCAGGCGGAACGGCTCCTGATCTGATGCAGGTCAACTGGAACTGGCTTTACCAGTTTTCATCTGACGGCTCCAAATTCGCAGATTTAAATCAGTTTAAAGACATTGTTTCCCTGGATAACTGGTCGGAGACCAACCTGGCAGCCATGACTGTCGGAGGAAAGCTTCAGGGCGTACCGGTTTCCATCACGGGAAAGCTTCCGATGTACAACAAGACCACCTTTGACAAGGCCGGCGTGGCCATTCCCACCTCATTTGAAGAGCTTCGCGCCGCAGGAAAGGCGTTTCAGGAAAAACTCGGCGATGATTACTATCCGCTGGCTGAGGAAGGCTACGAGAGAATGATCTGGATGGTAATGTACCTTCAGGAGAAGTACGGAAAAGAGTGGATTAAGGATTTATCCGTCAATTACACAGTGGAAGAAGTGACAGAGGGCATGGAATGGATCAATTCTCTGGAAGAAGACCACGTATTCCCGAAGATCTCCACGATCGCCGGAGACGGTGCGGAAAACTTCTTATCCAACAAGAAGTGGATGGATGGCCACTATGCCGGACTGACCGAATACGATTCCAACGTCCAGGAAATCGCCGATTCCTTAGATGAAGGCCAGGAACTGGTACTTGGAGACTACCCGACCGATCTGGGGCCCAATCCGGCCGGCATGAGCAAGGTTTCCCAGGGCTTCGCCATCACAGAGACCTCCGAACACAAGGAAGAGGCCGCCTTACTTCTGGAATACATTACTTCCAATGAAAACGGTGTAAAATTAATGGGAACCGAGCGCGGCACCGTGTGCAATACAGCGGCAAAGAAGATCCTGGAGGATGCGGATATCTTAGGCGGACAGACCCTGGAAGGCAACCAGAAGGTGCTTGCGTTCTGTCACTATACCTTTGATCCAAACTTCGAAAACTCCGCGTTAAAGGAACGTACCGGCGCTTATTACGAAGTATTTGACAACTTAAGCGCGGGAGCAGATCCGGCGGAGATGGCCCAGTACCTGATCGATTCCATCAATGACGTCAATGCGGCTAACCCATACTAATTAAGAGCGACAGGATATAACAAAAAGGGACGCTGCCAGGGCGGCGTTCCCTTTTTGTACCCTTTTTCATTCAAATAAAAATAAAAAGCAGGTGCATTTTATGAATCTGATACCATTTTTCAAAGAATATATGAAAAATTACGAGGGGCTTGACGATTATCTGGTGGAAATCGACGGCCAGTCCATGTATGAATGGAACTATGAGGACGGCTGCTTATTTGTCGGCGCCTCCCGTCTTTACAAGCTGACGGGAGACCATGAATATCTGGATTTTATCGTTAAGATGGTGAGTCCCTATATTGAAGAGGATGGAGCCATAAAGAGCTATCACCGTGAAGAATACAATCTGGATTTTATCAACGCGGGGAAAATCTTCTACTTCCTCTATGATGAGACGGGAGAGGAGCGGTACCGGAAGGCGTGCGATACCCTGATGACCCAGCTGATCTACCAGCCCCGCCTGACTACAGGAAACTTCTGGCATAAGCTGATCTATCCCTTCCAGGTCTGGCTGGACGGCCTTTATATGGGACAGCCGTTTTATATGGAATATGAAAACCGTTTTAACGAGAGGAAGAATTACAGCGATATCATGAATCAGTTTAACCAGGCAAGGAAGCTTCTGTTCGATGAGAAGGCCGGCCTGTATTACCACGCTTACGACGAGTACAAGGACAGAAAATGGGCCGATCCCGTAACTGGGCTTTCCCCGAACTTCTGGCTCCGCTCCATCGGCTGGTATCTAATGGCTCTCGTTGACTGCTGCGAGCTGGCCTCCGAGGAGATCTATGAGGTGAAAGCCAGGTTTGGCGAGCTTTTAAGAGAAGCGGTTCATGGAATCTTAAAGTATCAGGATCAGGAGAGCCGGCTTTTCTACCAGCTTCCGGCACTTCCGGAGCAGGAGGGGAATTACCTGGAAACCTCCGGATCACTCATGGTGGCTTATGCGGTCTTAAAAGGCTGCCGCCTGGGGGCGCTTCTGGAAGAAAAGTATGCCGCAAGGGGAAGAGAAATCTATGACGCCGTTCTGGAACAGAAAATATACCAGGCAGACGACGGTGCATACCATTTATCCGGCACATGCGCAGTGGCAGGCCTTGGACCGCGCACGGAGCGGGATGGAAGCATAACCTACTACTTGTCGGAGCCGGTAGTCGATGATGATGTAAAGGCCATGGGGGTACTTATGATGGTAACGGCCGAACTGATGAAAATGGAATGATAGGAGTGAGAGTATGGAAGCACAGCCCGTAAAGACACGAAACTGGAAGAATTTTTACCGCAAATACAGGGGATTTTTTTACATCCTGCCGTGGATCATCGGATTCATGATTTTTAAGTTTTATCCATTTATCATGTCCCTGTTTTACAGTTTTACTAACTACAGCTTATTTAAACCGGGAACGGAATTCGTCGGTCTCGACAACTACTTAAGTATATTTCATACGAAGAAATACATAAAGGCATTTAAGGTTACGTTTCAATATGCGTTTCTTACGGTGCCGCTGAAACTGGCATTTTCCCTGTTCATCGCATATATCTTGAATTTTAAACTGAAATTCGTCAAAATGTTCCGGACCATCTACTATATTCCTTCCATCCTGGGAGGTTCCGTGGCGATCGCAGTCGTGTGGAAATTCATTTTCCAGGGAGACGGTTTGATCAACCAGTTTATCCAGATGTTTGGCGGTGAAAAGATTAATTTCCTCGGAAGCACGCACTACGCGCTCTTCGTCATCTGCCTGCTCCGCGTATGGCAGTTCGGTTCCGCCATGGTGATCTTTCTCGCCGCGTTAAAGGGCGTTCCGCAGGAGCTTTACGAGGCCGCCTCCATCGACGGAGCCGGCAAATGGAGACAGTTTTTCTCCGTTACAGTACCGCTTATTACGCCGGTTATTTTCTATAACCTGATCACACAGCTCTGTGAGGCATTCCAGGAGTTCAACAGCGCATTTATCATCACGAAGGGCGGACCGCTGGGATCGACGACGCTGATCTCCCTGTTAATTTACCAGAATGCATTCCGTACGTATGAGATGGGGCTTGCCAGTGCAATGGCGTGGCTGCTGTTTATCATCATCTGCACTCTGACTGTGGTCTCCTTTGCCAGCCAGAAGTACTGGGTGTATTACTCGGATGATGAGAGATAAGGGGGGGACGATAGAGATGAGTAAGAAAACTAGAGAACAGGTCAGTACCGTGGTTCGCTACACCGTTCTGATCCTGGTAGGCTTCGTCATGTTTTACCCTATGCTCTGGATGGTGGGCGCATCTTTTAAGGCGAGCAACAATGAGATTTATTCAACCATCAGCTTTCTTCCGAAGAGTCCGTCGTTTCAGGCTTACATTGACGGTTGGACCGCGACAGGCAATCCATACAGCCTTTATCTGATCAATACCTTTAAGATTGTCATACCGAAGGTGATCGGAGCGGTGGTGGCCAGCGTCGTTACGGCGTACGGCTTTTCCCGTTTCGAGTTTCCGGGAAAGACTTTCTGGTTCTCCATCCTGCTGGCGACTCTGTTCCTGCCGCAGGTAGTGCTTAACATACCTCAGTTCCTCTTATTCCGGACATGGGGCTGGACGAATTCCTATCTGCCGCTGGTGGTTCCGGCCTTCTTCGGAGCCGAGCCGTACTTCATCTTCATGCTGGTTCAGTTCATGCGGTCTGTATCGCGGGAGCTGGAGGAAGCGGCAGAGATCGACGGCTGCAATTCCTTCGAACGGCTGGTCTACATCGTGGTGCCCATGGTGAAGCCAACCATCGTTTCGGTGGCGCTGTTCCAGTTCATGTGGGCGTTTAACGACTTCCAGGGACCGTTAATTTATATCGACAGTGTAAAGAAGTATCCGACTTCCCTGGGGCTCCGTCTCTTGACGGATGCGGAGACAGGCTTTGAGTGGAATAAGGTTCTGGCGCTGTCAGTCATCACCCTGCTTCCGTCTCTGATCGTATTCTTCCTGGCACAGGATCAGTTCGTGGACGGCATTGCGGCAGGCGGTGTAAAGGGGTAAGAAAATGAAAGCAAACGTGATTTTTAAGACTTCCCGGAAGTTCCTTCTGGAATGGGAGGACTTCGGAGTCTTCTATACAGAAAAAGAGTATGAAGTATGGCTGGATGACCGGTTCGTCTTAACAAGCAGCCGCGTCATCCAGACCGTGTCGGGCCTTACGCCCGACACGGAGTACCGCGTATCCCTGCGGTGCGGCGGAGAGATTTATGCGGAGTTTTCGGTCCGTACCGACTATGAGTTTGTCACGCTGAACGTTCGGCGCTTTGGAGCAGAGGGCGACGGAATCCATGACGACACACTGGCCATCCAGGCGGCGATCGCCTCCTGTCCGAAAGACGGGAGAGTGTTTATCCCGGAGGGAACGTATCTCGTAACCAGCCTGTTTTTAAAGAGTGACTTCACGCTGGATATCGGGAAGAACGCCGTGCTCCTGGGCCATGCAGAACGGGAGCGGTTCGGCGTGCTTCCCGGCATGATTCAGAGCTACGATGAGACAGCGGAGTACAATCTCGGATCCTGGGAGGGAAATCCCCTCGATATCTTTACCAGCATGATTACGGGAATCCATGTTTCAAATGTGGTGATCACAGGAGAGGGAACCCTGGATGGGAATGCCACCTTTCAGGACTGGTGGGAGGACGACAGGGCGAAAATCATCGCATTCCGGCCACGTATGGTATTTTTGAACCACTGCGATCACGTGGTGCTTCATGGGGTCACCGTGCAGAACAGTCCTTCCTGGAATATCCATCCCTATTTTTCAGATGATCTCCGTTTCCTGGATTTGACCATCTTAAATCCCTGGGATTCCCCGAATACAGACGGCATGGACCCCGAATCAGTGAACGGTCTGGAAATCGCCGGAATCTATTTTTCCCTGGGCGACGACTGCATTGCCCTTAAGTCCGGAAAGTATTATATGGGCCATAAATACAAAGTTCCGTCACAGAACATTGAGGTGCGCCAATGCTGTATGAACAACGGGCACGGCGCTGTGACCATCGGAAGCGAGATGGCAGCGGGCGTGAAACACGTCCATGTGAAAGACTGTCTGTTCCTGCACACCGACCGGGGACTGCGGATCAAGACGAGACGGGGAAGAGGAAAAGACGCCGTCGTCGAAGATATCTGTTTTGAAAATATCCGCATGGACCATGTGCTGACGCCCTTTGTTCTGAATTCCTACTACAACTGCTGTGATCCCGACTGCCATTCGGATTATGTGAAATGCAAGTCGCCGCTTCCGGCAGACGAGCGGACCCCATCGGTGAAGCAGATGATTTTCCGAAATATTGAGGCGCATAACTGCCACGTGGCCGGAGCATTTATATACGGACTGCCGGAGAGGAAGGTGGATTACGTGGAGTTTGACCATGTGACCATTGATTACGATGAGAACCCGGAACCAGATGAGCCCGCCATGATGGATGACATCCAGTTGACTGCAAAAATGGGCCTCTACATCAACAATGTACAGGAACTGGTTTTAAACGACGTCTCCATAAGCGGCTGCGATGGGGAACCGCTGCTTTTGAAGAACATCGATAAAATAACCGGAAATTCAGGCTTTACCACGGAAGGAGAACAGACATGAGCATGACGATTGCCGCTACGGCAAGTATATCCGCAGGCGGGGATGATCCCATCCTGTTTCGGGGACCGTTTGAAGAGACGATTCCCCAGATGGCTGCGCTGGGGTACCGCGCCGTGGAGCTTCACATTTACGACTCGGATCAGATCGACAGAAAACAGTTATACCGGCTTTTGGAAGAGAACCACGTGGTCCTCACCTCCATCGGCACAGGCTCTGCCTACGAGAGGGACGGAATCTGTCTCGGCAGCTCGGATCCTGAGAAACGGGCTGCTGCCATCCGCCGCCTGATCGGGCACATGGTGACAGCCGCTCCATTTCATGGTATAGTTATCATTGGTCTCATCGCGGGAAGATTTTCCGACTGCGGTCAGGATGGAGAAGCATTTAAAAGAAATCTGACGGAGAGCTTAAAGCTCTGTGCGAAAGAAGCAGAGGTTCACGGCGTAACCTTGGGCTTCGAGGTGATGAACCGGCTCGAGAGCGATTATGGAACCACGATCAAAGAGGCATTAGAGCTTCTTCGCGCGGTCCGCTCTGACCGGCTGAAGCTTCACCTGGATACGGTACACTTAAATATTGAGGAAGATGATATCGGGAAAGCCATCGAAAGCGCCGGCGCCGCCATCGGCCACGTCCATGTGGCGGATAATAACCGCTGGTATCCGGGACATGCGCACTATAATTTTGTAGAAACACTGGCAGCCTTAAGCCGCGTGGGTTACAACGGCGCGCTGGCACTGGAAATCACGAATGATCCGGATACGGAAACAGCCGCCAAAAACAGCCTCTCCTACTTAAACGCAATTCTTGAGACACTATAAAAACGAGGGTTAGTTCCCTCCGGGAGGTTTTATCTTGCTGTTAAAGAAGTTTTTCAAGTTCGTAATTCCATCTATCGTATCCATGTGGATATTTGCTCTGTATACCATGGTGGACGGAATGTTTGTGGCATGGGGAGTCGGTGAGCGCGCGCTGGCATCGGTGAATCTTTCCATGCCCTATGTGATCTGCATTTTTTCCATCGGCCTGCTGATGGCGACGGGGACCTCCACGCTGATTTCCATTGCGCTGGGACAGAAGAAGGAAGAGGAGGCGAGCAGCTTATTCTCCATGAATCTGGTCGTCTTAACCATCGTCTCCCTTGTGGTGACCGTACTCACGTTTCTGTTTCTGGAGCCTCTCGCCGTGTTTCTCGGCGCCTCGCCGGACAACCTGGAGTACGTAAAGAGCTATGTGGGAACCATCGGGGCCTTTGCCGTATTTTTTATCCTGTCCTATAATATGGAGGCGCTGGTGAAAACGGATGGAACGCCTGTCGTTTCGACGATCGGTGTCATGGTGTGCGGACTGACCAATGTCATTCTGGATTATGTCTTTGTCATGGTATTTCACTGGGGCGTCTGGGGAGCGGCATTCGCGACCGGACTGGCTCAGGTCGCCTCCACAATCATATTCTTTACATATTTTGCACGTTTTCGGAAGAAACTCTGTTTCCGCAGATTCAAATGGAATCCGGGCGTTTATAAAAAAATCATTCCCCTCGGCCTGGCTAATGGATTCACGGAGCTTTCGGGCGGTCTTGTGGTGTTCCTGTTCAATCAGACCATTCTTCGCGTGATCGGGGAAAGCGGTATCGTCAGCTATACGGTCATTTCCTATATCAATACCCTGGTGCTGAACACTATGGCAGGGATTGCCCAGGGGATGCAGCCGGTTACCAGCTACCATTACGGCGCCAGGGAACCCGGTCAGTGCCGGAAGCTCTTAAAGTATTCGCTCCTGATGGAGGTGATCGTGTCGGTGGTCTATGTATTTGTCCTGGAACTGTTTCCGCAGATTTTTGTCGGCGCATTTCTGGACAGGGGGGATGGCGAACTGTTTGCCTATACCATGAGGGCGCTGCGCCTCTATTCGCTGTCGTTTTTGTTTCTTGGATTTAATGTGGTATCGGCCGGTTACTTTACGGCAATGGAGCGGCCCTGGCAGTCCTTTGCCGTATCGGCGGGAAGAGGACTGTTCTTCCTGGCTGCGGCTCTTGGCGTCATGGTCGTTCTCCTGGGAGAGAACGGAATCTGGCTTTCGCCGGTCGTCTCGGAATTTATCTGCGCCATCCTGGCGGCGGTATTTTTCCTTCATAAAAAGGCAGGCCCTGTGAAATAAGGAAGTGAAGCGGGCAGGCAGGATGTTTCTTTAACGGGACATCCTGCTTTTTTGTTGACATTACTTCGATATCGAAGTATTATAGAAGAAAAACATTCGATATCGAAGTAAATCGGGAAAGAGAGGCCGGACCATGATCTATGAGGGCGAGGAAAAGTTAAAAAAGCAGGCGGAAAACGGATTTCCAAAAGGGATTACGAAGATCTGTGACAGTGTATATTTTGCTTTGGGATATGGCGGGAGCACATGCACACTTGTGATAGGAGAGGAGTCCTGTATTCTGGTGGATACGTTAAACGGCGTTGCACCGGCCAGGGAAGCCAGGAAAGAGTTTGAGAAGCTGACAGATAAGCCAATCCGGACGATCATTTACACGCACTATTTTCATTTTGACCATACCTCGGGCGCTTCCGTATTCGCAGGCCCTGATACGCGGATTATCGGGAGAAAACCGACGTATCCCCAGTATGGAAGGACCGGTCTGATTAAGGACATCTGCGGCGTGCGCGGGGCGAGGCAGTTCGGTGTCGGTTTAACGCCGGAGGAAAACATCTGCGTGGGAATCGGGCCGAGAAATGAAATCAACGGAGAAAAGGGCAGTCTTCCGTGCAGGGAGTTCTTCGAGGAGGAACTGCTGGAGCTTGAAATCGACGGTACGAAGGTCGTTCTCGCAGCCGCCCCGGGGGAGACGGACGATCAGATCTTTGTCTGGTTCCCTCAGCACCGCGTTCTATGCTGCGGCGACAACTATTATGAATCCTGGCCTAATTTATACGCCATCCGCGGCGGCCAGTACCGGGACATCAGCGGCTGGATCGATTCCCTGGATAAAATGAGGGAGTACAGGGCTGAGTATCTGCTTCCCGGTCACACCAGAGCCGTGATTGGAAGCGTGGAGGTGGAGACAACGCTTAAAAATTACCGGGATGCGCTGGAATACGTGCTGACGGAGACGCTTCGCGGCATGAACGAGGGCCGGACACCGGATGAACTGGCTGACAGCGTCCGTCTTCCCGAGCACCTGGCGTCACTTCCCTATTTACAGGAGTACTACGGAACCGTGGAGTGGTCTGTCCGGTCCATTTATACCGGTTATCTGGGGTGGTTTGATGGAAATCCAACGAAGCTGGGGCATATGAACACGAAGGAACGGGCAGAAAAGACCGCAGCTATGATGGGAGGCGCCGGTCAGGTGCTGGCTGAGGGAAAGGCCGCCCTGGAGCGTGGAGAGGCGCAGTGGGCCGCGGAGCTGTGTGATATCCTGTTAGACTGCGGCCAGGAGATGGAAGCGGCCTCCTGTCTCAAGGCCGATGCGCTGACCGAGCTTGGCCGGAGACAGACGAGCGCCAATGCCCGCCACTATTATCTGGCGTGCGCCAGACAGTTGAGGGGAAAAGGCGAGGCCCTTAAGCTGAACGGCGCCATGCTGGATGTGGTGAAAAAGCAGGAAGAAAAGTCATGATCGACAATACCTTTACACTGATCAGCCGCATAGATGGAGAGATACGCCATTTCATTGCCGAAGAGCTGGCGAAGGACGGCATCACGGATATCGTGCCCTCACACGGCGCCATCATTTTGGAATTGATGAAGCATGGGCCTCTGCCCATGAACGAACTGGCGCATGACATTGACAGGACGCCTCAGACCGTGACCCATCTCATAAAGAAGCTTGTAAAAGCCGGTTACGTGGAGACCAGGAAGGCACCGGAGGACAATCGGGTGACAATGGCCGCATTGACAGAAGCGGGAGCCCGTCTTGCTGCTGCGCTCTGCTGCATTTCCGAAAAAATCTATGACCTCCAGTACAATGGAATAAAGGAAGATGAGATTGCAGTCCTGCGCGGAGCATTAGCACAAATGTATGCAAATTTTACGGGAAACACAGACAGGTCTGAATAAACGTGTCACAGAATCTCCTGTATTTCCAAAGACCATCCGGGGCCGCCATACATGTAGGATTCAGTAAGCGCCACCGTATGCAGACGGCCGTCAAGCCTGACGGTGGCCGGAATGTCTTTCTTAACGTATTCCAGCGAGATAGAGCTCTTTTGACAGTAGGTTTCCAGAACTGTGAAAAACTCTTCCGGAGTACCCGGTTTTTCCTCCAGATCTATGAGGAGAATCCTTCCGGCCGCACCGCTGTTTAAATCTTTAGCAACAGATTTCAGATATCGGTACTCCGCTTCCCACAGCAGCAGAAGCACTACGGTACTGGTCAAAAACATGACCTGGATGGAACGAGGGATTTGCTGTGCCAGAAAAAACAGGCAAAACAGGAAAATATAGCACCAGGCCAACGCGGCTGCACCGCGAAAGAACGAGGAGTTCAGCCGTGCAGGCCTGGTCTTTACAATGTACATAGAATTCCGCATGTTCAGGTTCCTTTTCCGGAATCACTCTGATCAGAGTCTGCATGTCTGCCTCTCCTGCCCTTTTCTTCTTATTTTGTTCCCTTTCCGTTTTTTATCCTCATATCAGGGATTTGTTCCAGATGGGTTTATTATAAAGGAAGTGTCGGAAAATATCCATGAGTTTTCGGTAAGTGGCAGTTTTTCAGGGGTAAGCGGCAGTCTCGGGCAGCGTTTGAATATCTGCAGCCGTTTTGAAAAAGTGACATTATTTCATAAAAAGGTTTTTTTAAGCGGAAAAATCTGGTATGATAAAAATCAGGGAATTAAGCTTCTCAGAATGAATTCTGATTTTGAAATTTTATATTGATTTATAGAATAATATTTAGTATATTATGTAATAGGTTATCTTAGGCCAGACTTGAAAGGGGAATTGTGATGATAAAAGTAGCTGTAGATGCCATGGGCGGCGATTATGCACCGGCTGAGATGGTAGCAGGTGCCGTGCAGGCGGTGAACGCGAACAGGGAGATCTCCGTTCTCCTGGTAGGGCAGGAACCGGCAGTAGCTGAGGAGCTGAAAAAGCATAACTTTCCGGCGGAACAGATACAGATTGTTCCTGCAACAGAGATAATCGAGACGGAAGAACCTCCGGTGAATGCCATACGAAAGAAAAAAGACTCTTCCATTGTGGTTGGCATGAATCTGGTGAAAAAGAAAGAAGCGGATGCCTTCGTTTCAGCCGGCAGTTCCGGCGCCATATTAGTTGGCGGTCAGGTCATTGTCGGAAGAATCAAGGGCGTGGAAAGACCTCCGCTTGCGCCGTTAATCCCCACTGAAAAGGGCGCGTCTCTGCTGATTGACTGCGGTGCCAATGTCGACGCCAGGGCTTCCCATCTGGTACAGTTTGCACGCATGGGCTCCATCTACATGGAACATGTGATGGGGGTGAAGAACCCACGGGTCGCCATCGTCAATATCGGGGCAGAGGAAGAGAAAGGAAACGCACTTGTTAAGGAGACGTTTCCGCTTCTCAAGGAATGCAGGGACATAAACTTCATCGGAAGCATTGAGGCGAGGGAGATTCCGCATGGCGGCGCAGATGTTATCGTATGCGAGGCATTTGTAGGCAACGTAATCCTGAAGCTTTACGAAGGAGTAGGTGCCACTCTGATCAGTAAGGTCAAGAGCGGCATGATGGTGAACTTAAGAAGTAAGATTGGAGCACTGCTTGTAAAACCAGCGCTTAAGGAGACACTGAAATCCTTTGATTCGTCTCAGTACGGAGGAGCACCGCTTCTCGGTCTGAACGGTCTGGTGGTGAAAACCCACGGGAATTCCAAGGCAAAGGAAGTGTGTAATTCCATTCTTCAATGCATGGCCTTTAAAGAACAGGGGATTAATGATAAGATAAGAGAGAGCCTGACTGCTGAAAATCAGGAAAATAAAGAATAGGAGAGAGGAAGGGAAAAGATGGAATTTGAAAAGTTACAGAATATTGTCGCAGAGGTACTTAACGTTGAACCGGAGGAGGTAACCATGGCTTCTACATTCGTAGATGACTTAGGTGCAGATTCCCTGGATGTATTCCAGATCATCATGGGTATCGAAGAAGAATTCGATATCGAGATACCGTCCGAGGTAGCGGAGAAGATCGCTACAGTCGGTGATGCGGTAGAACAGATTAAGAACGCGCTGAATTAATAGATGTGGGTGTTGCAGGGCGGCATTATGCCGCCTGTCCGCAACACCTTCTTTCATAGTAAAGGAAAGAGGACCGCAATGAACAAAAAACTGAATGAGCTGGAAGGGCGGATTGGCTACCGTTTTTCGGACAGGCAGCTGCTGACAAGGGCCATGACCCACAGCTCCTACGCCAACGAACACCGTTTAAACAAGCTGGAATGCAATGAGCGGCTGGAATTTTTAGGTGATTCCGTGCTGGAGGTCGTTTCCAGCGATTTTTTATATCACAAATATCCGGATAAGCCGGAAGGGGATTTGACGAAGATCCGCGCCAGCATCGTATGCGAACCGACGCTCGCCTACTGCGCCGAGGACATTGAATTAGGAAATTACTTACTGCTGGGAAAGGGAGAAGAGGCGACCGGCGGACGCGGAAGGGCTTCAGTCGTATCGGACGCCATGGAAGCGCTTATCGGCGCCATATATCTGGACGGTGGTTTTGCTAATGCAAAAGAGTTTATCCTTCGATTTATCATGAACGACATCGAGCATAAACAGCTCTTTTTTGATAGCAAGACTATCTTGCAGGAGATCGTACAGAGTCAGACGGAAAAACCGCTTGCCTATGAACTGCTGCGGGAAGAAGGACCCGATCACAATAAGATCTTTGAGTCACGGGCTCTCATTGGAGAAGAAGAGATCGGGCGGGGGACCGGAAGGACGAAAAAGGCTGCGGAAGCAGTAGCCGCCTATCACGGAATTTTAAAGCTTAAGAAAATGGAAAAGGAAAGGCAGGCATAGACGCCTGCCAACATAAAGTATGTATTTAAAAAGCATTGAGATACAGGGCTTTAAATCATTTGCCAATAAGATCGTGTTCGAATTTCATAACGGAATTACCGGCATCGTGGGACCTAACGGCAGCGGAAAGAGCAATGTCGCCGACGCGGTTCGCTGGGTGCTGGGAGAGCAGAAGGTCAAACAGCTTCGAAGCTCCAGCATGCAGGACGTCATCTTCTCCGGCACGGAGACAAGGAAGCCTCAGGGCTTTGCCAGCGTAGCCATCACCCTGGACAACTCCGACCACCAGCTGGCCATCGATTACGATCAGGTGACGGTCACGAGACGTGTCTACCGTTCCGGTGAAAGCGAGTATATGATCAACGGCAGCACCTGCCGTCTGAAGGATATCAACGAGTTGTTCTACGATACCGGTATCGGCAAGGAAGGCTACTCCATCATTGGACAGGGCCAGATCGACAAGATATTAAGCGGTAAACCGGAGGAACGGCGGGAGCTCTTCGACGAGGCGGCCGGAATCGTAAAATTCAAGCGGAGAAAAGCCATCGCCCAGAAGAAGCTGGAGGATGAGAAACAGAATCTGGTCCGTGTAACCGATATTCTAACGGAGCTGGAGAAACAGGTCGGCCCTCTGGCAAAACAGTCCGAGGCTGCGAAGGAGTATCTGCGTTTAAAGGAAGACTTAAAGAAATACGATGTGAACCAGTTCCTGCTGGAAACCGCCGGAACGCGCAGCCAGTTAAAGGAGACGGAGGAAAAAGCAGCCATCGTATCGAAGGATTTGGAAGATACGAGGCAGGCTTCTGAACATATCCGTGTGGAATATGAGACCCTGGACGCCCTTTTATCCGGGCTGGAGGCAGCCGCAGGCGAGGCCAGAACGGCTCTTGGCGAGACCAACATGGAAAAGGGCACCCTCGAAGGCCGTGTAGGCGTGCTGAATGAGCAGATCAACACGGAAAAGATGAACGCGGAACACATTGGGAAGCGAATGACAGCGATCCATGGGGAAATCGCGGATAAGAAGACGAAGGTCTCCGCCTATGAAGAAGAACGAAGCGGCATTGCCGCCCAGGTTAAGGAATCCTTAGAGCGTCTGGCCGCGGCCGAAGAGGCGCTTAAGGAGAAGGATGAGGAGATCCGGGCGCTGGAAGAAGAGATTGAATCCGGCAAGGGCAGCATCATCGACACCTTAAACGAGAAGGCATCCATTAACGCCAGACAGCAGCGGTATGAAACCATGCTGGAACAGGTAAATGTCCGGCGTTCCGAGGTGTGTCAGAAGCTTTTAAAGTACAAAAGCGACGAATCGGAGCAGGATGGCCAGTTAGATGAATTAAACCGTCAGCTGGAAGAGATCGAGGCAGAGATCGCCAGTCTTGGAGACGCCCAGGCGGCGGCTGAGACGAGGACGGAGGAGCTGGAACACGAGGTCCGCCGTCTGAACAAGAATTTAAACGACAGGCAGCAGGAATACCACACCAGCTATACGAAGCTGGAATCACTGAAGAATATAGCGGAACGGTATGAGGGCTACGGCGGAAGCATCCGCCGCGTCATGGAGGTCAGAGACCGCATTCACGGCATCCACGGCGTTGTAGCCGATTTAATCACCGTTCCGAAGAAGTATGAGATCGCGGTGGAGACGGCGCTGGGCGGAAGCATCCAGAACATTGTGACGGATTCCGAGCAGACGGCAAAGCAGCTGATCGAATATCTGAAGAAAAACCGGTACGGAAGGGCGACCTTCTTACCGCTTACGAGTATCGGCAACAAAAACACCTTTAATCAGGACAAGGCGTTAAAGGAACCCGGTGTCTTAGGACTAGCCAACAGTCTGGTGGAGACAGACGGCCAGTATGAAGGGCTGATCCGGTATCTGCTGGGGCGGGTCGTGGTGGTGGATACCATCGACAACGCCATTGCACTGGCCAGGAAATTCCAGTATTCTCTGCGGATCGTTACCCTGGAAGGCGAGCTTTTAAGCGCGGGCGGTTCCATGACCGGCGGTGCGTTTAAGAACACCAGCAACCTGCTGGGCAGAAAGCGCGAGATTGAGGAGCTGGAAGGAGCCTGTACCAAGGCGCTGACCGATGTGGACCGGATCGAACAGGATCTGGTGATGAACGAAGCGCTCCTGGCCGAAAGCCGGGAAGAGCTGGAATCTTTGAAATCCAGGAAGCAGGAGAGCTATCTGCGCCAGAATACGGTTCGCATGAGCATTTCCAGGACCGAGGATAAAAAGGAAGAGATCCGGGAATCCTATGGCGATCTGGAACGCGAGAACAGCCAGCTGGAGGATCAGATCCGGGAGATCGGCAAGAGCCGGAACGAGCTGGCTGGCGAGGTCATCCGGCTGGAGAGTCAGAATCAGGATATCAACAGCCGTCTGGATTCCTGCCACGAGCGTCTTGACGCGGCCAAGGCAGAACGGGAGGACGCTTCCAAAGCGCTCTCCACCGTCCAGCTGGAGGCGTCCGGACTCAAGCAGAAGGATGACTTCGAACTGGAGAATATCCGGCGGGTCAGGGAAGACGTCCGCCGCCTGGAGGAAGAGCTTTCCGGTCTCTCCGGGGGCACCGATGACTCCAACCTGGTTATCGAAGAAAAACAGGCGGAAATCGCCGGATTAAAGGCACAGATTGAGAATACCGTTATACGTGCCGCCGGCCTTGAGGCCGTGATCGCGGAGAAGACGGCAGAGAGAGAGGAAAAGTCGAGACAGCAGAAGGAGCTTTTCCAGAAGCGAGAAGAACTTTCCGACCGAATGAGCCGTCTGGATAAGGATTTATTCCGTTTGCAGAGTCAGAAGGAGAAGCTGGAGGAGCGCCTGGAAACTTTAGCAAACTACATGTGGGATGAGTACGAGCTGACCTATTCCGCCGCACTGGAGCTTAAGGGCGGGGAGGAGGAATCTCTGCCGGAGATCCGAAAGCATATCGCCTCCTTGAAAGAAGAGATCAAAAAGCTTGGCAATGTCAATGTCAACGCCATCGAGGATTATAAGGAAGTATCGGAGCGGTATGTGTTCATGAAGACCCAGCACGACGATCTGGTCACGGCGGAAGAGACGCTGCTTAAGATCATCGAGGAGCTGGACACCGGCATGAGAAGGCAGTTTGAGGAGAAATTCAGGGAGATTCGCACCGAGTTCGACAAGGTGTTTAAGGAGCTCTTCGGCGGCGGCCGCGGCACTCTGGAGCTGGTGGAAGATGAGGATATCCTGGAAGCGGGCATTCAGATTATCTCCCAGCCGCCGGGCAAAAAACTGCAGAACATGATGCAGCTTTCCGGTGGAGAGAAGGCCCTGACAGCCATTGCGCTGCTGTTTGCAATTCAGAACTTAAAACCGTCTCCGTTCTGCCTGTTGGATGAGATCGAAGCGGCGTTAGATGACTCGAATGTGGACAGATACGCAAAATATTTACATAAACTGACGAAATATACACAGTTTATCGTTATCACCCACCGTCACGGAACGATGGTGGCTGCAGACCGTTTATACGGTATTACCATGCAGGAGAAAGGCGTTTCAACGCTTGTTTCGGTAAATCTGATAGAAGAAGATTTAGATAAGTAAAAGGAGGCCGTCTATGAGTGAGAAAAAGGGATTCTTTGGGAAACTGGTAGCAGGACTGCAAAAGACAAGGGACAATATTATATCGGGGATGGATTCCATTTTCAGCGGCTTTTCGGCCATCGATGATGAGTTTTATGAGGAGATCGAAGAGACTTTGATTATGGGAGATCTTGGAATTCAGACCACCATGTCGATTGTGGAGGATTTGAGAAAAAAGGTAAAGGAACAGGGAATAAAGGACCCGGCCGAATGCAAGGATCTTCTGATGGAAAGCATCCGGGATCAGATGGATTTAGGGGAAAATGCGTATGAATACGAAAACCGCCAGTCCGTTCTGCTGATCATCGGTGTCAACGGAGTGGGAAAGACCACCTCCGTCGGCAAGCTGGCCGGCCAGTTAAAGGACGACGGGAAAAAGGTGATTCTCGCGGCGGCAGACACCTTCCGCGCGGCGGCGATTGAGCAGCTGACGGAGTGGGCCAACCGGGCGGGTGTGGACATCATCGCCCAGCAGGAAGGCTCCGATCCGGCCGCTGTCGTCTATGATGCCGTGGCCGCAGCCAAATCACGCCATGCGGATATTCTGATCTGCGATACGGCGGGGCGGCTTCACAATAAGAAAAATCTGATGGAAGAGCTTAAGAAGATTAACCGGATCATCGACAAGGAGTTCCCGGAGGCATACCGGGAAACGCTGGTGGTGCTGGACGGAACGACCGGGCAGAATGCGCTTTCACAGGCCAGACAGTTTATGGAAGTGGCGGATATCACGGGAATCATCTTAACGAAGCTGGACGGAACCGCCAAGGGCGGAATCGCCGTGGCAATCCAGTCGGAACTGGGAATTCCAGTCAAATACGTGGGGGTTGGAGAGAAGATCGACGATCTGCAGAAATTTAACGCAGGGGAGTTTGTGAATGCATTATTCCATGTGGAAGAGAAAGAAGAGGCGTAAGTTATGTTGACATTGGAGAAATTTGAAGAGGCAACAGAGGTTGTAAGCAAGGTAACGCAGGAGACAAAGCTGGTGTACAGTGAGTATTTTTCCTCCCAGACCGGCAACAGGGTCTGGTTCAAGCCGGAAAACATGCAGTATACAGGCGCTTATAAGGTAAGAGGCGCTTACTATAAGATCAGCACCTTGAGCGAGGAAGAGAAGGCGAAGGGCTTAATTACCGCTTCCGCCGGCAATCACGCTCAGGGTGTGGCCTACGCCGCGAAGCTGGCCGGAATCTCCGCGACCATCGTGATGCCGACGACAACGCCTCTCATGAAGGTAAACCGGACGAAGGGATACGGAGCAGAAGTCGTTCTGGAAGGCGATGTATTCGATGAAGCCTGCAGTTACGCCTACCGGCTGGCAGAGGAAAAAGGCCTTACCTTTATCCATCCGTTTAACGATTTGGATGTAGCTACGGGCCAGGGAACCATTGCCATGGAGATCATCAAGGAACTCCCGACCGTGGATTACATACTCGTTCCCATCGGCGGAGGCGGACTCTGTACCGGCGTTGCCACACTGGCGAAGATGCTCAATCCGAAGATCAGGGTGATCGGTGTGGAACCGGCGGGCGCCAACTGTATGCAGGAATCCCTGCGCCAGGGCAAGGTAGTCTCCTTAAACGGTGTCAACACCATCGCGGACGGCACGGCGGTACAGTGCCCCGGCGATCTGCTTTTCCCCTACATCCAGGAGAATGTGGATGACATCATCACCATCGAAGATTCGGAACTGATCGTTTCTTTCCTCGACATGGTAGAGAATCACAAGATGATCGTGGAAAACTCCGGCCTTCTGACTGTAGCGGCCTTAAAGCATATGAAGGTGGAAAACAAGAAGATCGTCTCTATCTTAAGCGGCGGCAACATGGATGTCATCACCATGGCCTCCATCGTACAGCACGGCCTGATCCAGAGAGACAGAGTCTTCACCGTATCCGTCCTGCTTCCGGATAAGCCAGGCGAGCTGGCCAAGGTTTCCACACTTCTCGCCAAAGAGCAGGGCAACGTAATCCGTCTGGAACACAACCAGTTCATCAGCATTAACCGAAACTCGGCTGTGGAACTGCGCATCACACTGGAGGCTTACGGCACCGACCACAAGAACACCATCATGGCCGCGCTCACCGAGGCGGGATACCGTCCGAAGCTGGTGAAGTCCAAAGGAACTTACGCGGATTAAACCTATACGGATTAGAATTATGCAGATTAGAAGATTATAAAAAGGCATCAGAACTGCGGGGAATGACGATACCGCGGCTCTGATGTCTTTTTTTAGCGTCATGGAAAAGTCGGTCTTTTCTTTCAGCCTTCTCTAAACAAAAACGAATCCTCTGGAAGGATCGCCCCCTCCTGGCTCACCACGGCCGCCGCCACCCGATTGGCTGCCGCGATGGAATCGTACAGGCTTTTTCCTTTCTGCAGGCTGGCAAGGACCGCCCCGATATGGGCGTCGCCTGCTCCGATCGTGTCCACGACCTGTGAAGGGATACCCGGAACCAAATAGGAAACTTCTGCGCTTTCACGGCAGTAAGCGCCGCGTTCACCCAGGGTTACGATTACCGGACTTCCCGTGATCTGAAAGAGGGCGGCCGCAGAGTCTGCCACACTGTCCCGGCCTCCCAGTTCCAGCGCTTCCTGCTCATTGATATGGAGCACGGGCGAGAGTGCGAGGATTCGGTTCAACCGGTTTCCGGAAAGTCTGATTCCACGCGGGCCAGGCGCAAAAAAGAGCTGCGGGCCTGGCTCTTTCTCGAAATATTCCACCAGCGCCTCCCCCGTAGGTTCTTCCACCTCCAGTCCGCAGAGATAGGCCATGGCGTAATCTTCCATGCGGTAAGGCTCCATCCACTCTTTCTGAAAGGTGTATTCGACCCCGTGCAGAGAGAGAAACGTCCGCTCCCCGGAAGCCTCCACGAGGCAGTAACAGCAGCCATTTTCTTTTTCGGGGAGATAAACCGGGATGGGAAAACCATGAGCAGTCAGCGCATCCTTGACGAAGCTGCCGTATATTCCGCCGCCTACTGGAGAGATGAAGGTGAATTGTGAGCCGGAGTACAGCAGCACGTGCGCCACGTTGCAGGCACAGCCCCCAAGTGCCATAGTCTGACTTTTTGGATGGAGATCTTCTCCGGTTACGGGAAGATGATCCAGCTTCAGGATGATGTCCACGCAGGTGGAACCGACAACCAGTATTTTTTTCATAAACTGCACATGGAGACTCGTGCCTTTAGACATGAGAGGAATTGTGCCCCTCCTGACTCTTTCGCAAGCTCCTTCTCCTTTTTGTTTTTTATTTTTCGAACTTTCGTTTGCTCTTTACTTCTGATTGTGGTAAAATATACTCAGCCCATAATCTATTATGAGGTATAAAATCTATGAAATCTATTACTATTACTGCTAAAGTCAAACTATACCCTACATCAGAACAGATGATTATTTTGAATAAGACACTGTCCGTTATCCGGGATGTGCTGAACTTTGTCTCCGCCTTCGTTTTTGGACAGGAAGGCATCCGCTATCTCGAATTAAACCATGCCTTATACTACCCGGTCAGGCAGCAGTTTGGACTCCGCTCTCAGATGACACAGAGTGTATTTAAGACCGTCCTTGCAAAATATAAATCCATGAAAAGCAATGGACACCCCTTTTGAAAGCATCTTTTCGAAACTTCGAGTATGATCTGGTCTGGAACCGGGATTACTCCATATCGGATCAGTACGTCAGCTTAAATACCCTTTCCGGCAGGTTACATATCCCCTTTGAACCGAAAGGGATGGAACACTGGCTGCGTGCCGGCGGACGCTTTGGCACTGCCAGGTTGATTCGGAAAAACAGGAAATATTATCTGCATATTCCGGTCACCCTGGAAGTTGAGAACAGGAATATCTTAAACCATATCGTTGGAATTGATCTGGGTGTGAACCATTTGGCTGTTTCCTTTGACGATGAAGGGAACACCCGGTTCTTTTCCGGCCGCGCAGTCAAGGAAAAGCGCGCAAAATCCCTTGCCCTGCGGAAGCGCCTGCAAGCATGTGGAACAAAATCAGCAAAGCGTAAGCTGAAAAAGCTCCGTGAGAAAGAAACCCGTTACGTAACCGCGGTAAATCACGCGGTTACGAAGGCACTTATCTCACAGTATGGAGCAGGGACGCTTTTTATTATAGAGGATTTAACAGGGATACGCACAACCACGGAACACGTCCGTTTAAAATCCCGGTATGTAATGGTCTCCTGGGCATTCTATCAGTTCCGTGAGATGCTGGAATACAAAGCCGCGCTGTCACAGTCAGAAGTACTTGCGGCAGACCCGAAGTATACCAGCCAGAGTTGTCCAGTCTGTGGGAATACGACAAAGGCTAACCGCAACAGAAAGAGGCATGAATTTTGCTGTACGGTATGCGGTTACCGAAGTAATGACGACCGAACCGGAGCCATAAACATCTACCGTAAAGGATGTAATACTCTGTTCGCAGAGGCCTGTTAGGCAGAACCGAAGCAGGCGGGCTGCCGTCAATCAGCCTATTGTAGCCGACGTTTGAGGTAGGAGACATGAATCACATGTCGTACTACGTGTAGTTGAGTTACAAGCCCGTGCCTGGGTCTGCCCCACTTCATCGGGCATTAGACATGGGTAATTGACAAGCGCCTCCGGTATCCTAATTTTTTCGTTATAAAAACTTAAGATTATTATACGCGGAACTGGAAGTTCCTTCAATTGCTTTTCCATGTTTCCTATGTTAAACTTTTAGGGAACTGCTAAATACGAAAGAAGAGAGATGAAGATAGATGTACGATCAGATAACAGTTATGGCAAAAGAACTTTATGAGAAAAGCGTGGCGCTAAGAAGAGACCTGCACCGGCACCCGGAGACGGGCTGGCTGGAGATGCGCACCTCTGCCGTCATCGCCGGGATTTTAACGAATCTGGGCTATGAAGTGCTGACTGGCCGCCAGGTGGTGGATGACAGAGCCAGAATGGGCCTTCCATCCGAAGAGGCACGGCGGGAGCACACAAAGCTGGTCAGGGAAAGCTGGGATACGCCCCTTACATACCTGACAGAGGAGATGGAGGCAGGATATACAGGGGTAATCGGAATCCTGCGCTGTGGGCAGGGCCCCGTATGCGCCCTCCGGTTTGATATCGACGCCCTCGGCGTCCTGGAGGATGAGAACGCCTGCCACAGACCGGCGCGGGAGGACTTTGCATCACGGTGTTCCGGCGTCATGCACGCCTGCGGCCACGACGGCCATACCGCCATCGGCCTCGGCGTGGCAGAAGTTCTCATGAATTTACGGGAACATCTGCACGGAACGGTAAAACTGATCTTTCAGCCCGCTGAAGAAGGCGTGCGGGGAGCCAGAGCCATCGTTTCCAAAGGCCATTTGGACGATGTGGATTATTTCGTCGGAACGCATCTTGCGCCTTTGGATGGCCCCGATGACGGAGCGGTGACTCCGGCGACCTATGGCTCCCTTGCGACCACCAAGTACGACGTCATCTACCGCGGTGCACCGGCTCATGCGGGCGGCTTCCCTGAAAAGGGACGAAACGCCCTTCTGGCGGCGGCCTGCGCGGCGATGGGGTTAGCGGCTATTCCGCGTCACAGCGAAGGCGCCAGCAGGGTCAATGTGGGGACGCTTCACGCAGGCACCGGAAGAAATGTTATCCCCGATTACGCAAAAATGGAGATAGAACTGCGGGGGGAGACGACTGAGATCAACGAGTATATGGCAGAGAACGCCAGACGCGTCTGTGAGGCGGCTGCGGCCATGTACGGCTGTACCTGTGAGATGATCTGCATGGGCGCCGCCGATTCCCACCACAGCGATTTGACGCTGGCAGACAGGGCCGCTGCGGTTATTGAGCGGGAGCTTCCCGATATCCGGGTCAGCAGTGTGCGCTGCGCCAGAAACTGGGGCAGTGAGGACATATCCCTGATGATGAACCGTGTTCAATCTCATGGCGGCCAGGCCATCTGCATGCGGAATATAACGGCCATGGAAGCACCGCAGCACACGGCGGATTTCGATTTCGACGAAAAAGTGCTGGAAGAAGGAATACGGGTATTTTCTGCCATTGCTTACGATTTACTGCGGGATGAGCCGCTGCACGGCTGAATAGTTACGACTATACAACAAGGAGAATACGAATGAAAATTATCATATCCCCGGCCAAGAAGATGCGGGTACAGACAGACATCATGGAAGAGACGGGCATGCCTGTTTTTTTAGAGGATGCAAAACGGCTTCACGATATTTTAAAGGCGTATTCCATGGAGCAGCTGAAGAAGCTGTTCGGCGCCAATGACGCGATCACAAGGCAGAACTACGAGCGTTACCAGACAATGGATTTAGAGAGGAGCCTGACACCGGCCATACTGGCTTATGTCGGCCTCCAGTACCAGTCCATGGCTCCCGATATTTTCACCGGTTCCCAGTGGGACTATGTGAAGGAACATTTACGGATACTCAGCGGATTTTACGGCGTTTTAAAGGCATGTGACGGTGTTGTTCCATACAGGCTGGAGATGCAGGCCAGACTTCCGGTCGATGGAAAGAAAGATTTGTATGGTTTCTGGGGAAACCGGATCTATGAGGAGCTGACGGCAGATGAGGATGGTGTGATTGTCAATCTTGCATCGAAAGAGTACAGCCGCGCGGTGGAACCCTGGCTTACAGCTTCCGACACCTTCATCACCTGTGTCTTCGGCACAGAGCAGGAGGGAAAGGTCCGTGTGAGAGCGACCGCCGCGAAGATGGCGAGGGGCGAGATGGTGCGGTTCATGGCCGCAAACGGCGTAAGGACCGCCGAAGAGCTAAAGAAATTTCATGCATTAGGATACCGTTACCGGGAAGAATATTCCTTGGAAAATGAATATGTTTATGTTCAGGAGACTTGATTATGCGGCCTAAAAAGAACATTTGGAGTTATTTAGTACTCTGTCTGGCAGTGGTATTTGCGAGCCTCATGCCCATGACAGCGTACGGGGCGGCAGACTGGCCGTCCGAGGTGGCCATCGAGGCGGATGGCGGAATCCTGATGGACGCGGAGACCGGAACGATCCTTTATGGAAAGAATATCAACGAGGCGTATTATCCGGCCAGCATCACGAAGCTTCTGACGGCCCAGGTAGTGCTGGACCGCTGTAAACTGGATGAAACGGTGGAATTCTCACAGAATGCGGTCTACAACGTGGAACAGGGGAGCAAGAGCCTGAGCATGGATACAGGCGACCGGATGTCGGTGAAGGACAGCCTGTACGGCCTGATCCTGCATTCTGCCAATGAGGTGGCCAATGCGCTGGCTGAGCATGCGGCCGGAAGCACGGAAGAATTTGCAAAGCTGATGAATCAAAAGGCAGAGGCACTTGGCTGTACCGGGTCTAATTTCGTTAATCCCAGCGGTTTGAATGATCCGGAGCATTACACGACGGCCTACGATATGGCCTTGATCGCCCGGGCGGCGCTGAATTATCCCGAGATCGTTGAAATCATGGGAACGAGAGTCTATAAGATTCCGCCCTCCCAGAAGGCTCCCGAGGGACAGACGATCTCACCGGGTCACAAGATGCTTAAGAAGAACGATGCCGCCTATGATTCCAGGGTTTTCGGCGGGAAAACCGGATTTACTTCGCTGGCCGGCAATACGCTGGTGACCTATGCAAAGAAAGACGATATGACGCTGATCGCTGTCATTTTAAACGGCCATCAGACACATTATACCGATACGAAAAAGCTGCTGGATTTCGGTTTCAGCCGCTTTCAGTCCATGAAGCTTACCGACTATGAAGGCAGTCTCGTACCGGAGAATCATCTGACCTACTCGGATTCCAATACGGATCAGTCGCTTCTTCTGCTGAACCAGAACAGCCGGATCGTGCTGCCGAAGGAGGCGGATCTGTCTGCCGTCGTTCCCATTGTGAGCTATGATGAGACGTCCCTGACTCCGTCGGGAACCGTGGTCACGGTCAATTACTTATACGGAGAGCGGACGGTCGGCCACGCCTGGATCACCCCAAATCCCGCGGTCAGGAGCCGTCTCACCAGATCCGCCGTTCCGGAAGGCCTGTCAGACCAGGCCGCCCCCAGCGGGCGTTTCCTGATGAATCTGTCCCGCGGCTGGCTCCTGGCTGCCGGAGCTGCCGCTGCACTGGCCGCCGTCGCATGTGGTATTCTGTTCTTCTTAAAGAGGCAGAAAATCAGGGAGGCGAGAGTCGCTGCCGTGAGAAAACACCGCAGAGAGCAGTGGATGCAGGAATCCGGCTGTTCGGCGGAAGAATTCGAGGCCCTGCTTGCCAAACGTAAGGGCTCTTCCGGAAAGAAGCGCAGGCATTAGTCTTGCCCGACAGGAAGGGCAGTGTTATAATAAAAAAAGAATGACAAAACAAGGAGGGCAATATGGATTACAGAAAAGCGGCGGAAGCCAGAAAATCAATCAGAGAATTTACGGACAAACCAGTATCCGGGGAACTGAAAGCAGCACTCACAAAATGTTTCGCAGAATGCAGGCGTCTTGTACCAGATATCAGCACAGACATGATTATACTCGATGGATCAGAATGCGCCCAGCTTCAGGGGAATGCCGGATACGAAGGCCTTACGTTCGAGGCGCCGGCCTACCTGCTTCTCCTGTCGGAAGTGAAGCCGGGATATCTTGAAAACGCCGGCTATATGAATGAAGATATGATTCTTCACATGACCGACATGGGACTCGACAGCTGCTGGCTGACGGTTGACGACGATCCGGCGCTCCGGGCGGCGTTAAAGATCGGGGACGGCAAAAAGGTGGCGGCCGTCACAGCCTTTGGTTATGGAAAAAAAGAGAGAAGCTTAACGAGACTGCATATCAGAAGTATTTCCGATGTGGATGTCATCACGAGAGAGGGCCATCTTGCCCCGAAGATTTCACTTGCACAGATGGTATACGGCGATGTATGGGGAAAAGAAGCCGATTTAGATGAGATGTATATCGACGACGGTCTCAGAGAGGCATTATATGCGGCAAGCTACGCGCCTACCTTTTTAAACCGCCAGTCCTTCCGCCTCCTTCTGGCAGACGGAAAAGCAATCCTGGTGAAGATGATGGACTCCATGACCGGAGAACTCGACGCCAGATTAAACTGTGGAGCTGTCATGCTGAATTTTGCGGCGGTTCTCGACGAGCGCCGTCCATTCCCGACAGAGTGGGCCATCGGCAGTCTGAACGGGTATGAACTGCCGGCAGACTGTGAGATCGTCGGATACTGCAGTCTGTAACAGATATCAATGATTTCAGCAGGCCGGGACGCTTATTGTGCGTCCCGGCCTTTTATGCATCCGGCCGTTATTTTCCACAATGGTGTTGACATTAATGACTACATGATGTAATATCAAGATATGACTACATCATGTAATAAAAAAGAGGTGCCATTATGGAAGAGATACAGGGAATGTCCGATGCGGAAAAAGAAATTATGGAAATTATCTGGAATAGCGGCGGATCCATTTATATCGCCGAGCTGTTAGAAAAAGCAGAAGAGAACGGGCGGGGCTGGAAGCGGACCACGATTCGCACCTTTATCACCCGTCTAATTGAAAAGGGATTTATCATTTCCACCCGCCGCGGCAGAATGAGCGAATATACGGCCGCGGTGACGAGAGAAGAGTATCTGTCAGGGCAGGCCCACACGTTTGTACGGGAATATTTCGACGGCAGCGTCAAGCATCTGCTCACCTCCCTGTTTGGTCAGGAGCAGCTGGACTCCGAAGCGGCGGATGAACTGCAGCGGTTCTGGGAGAAGTGTAAGGAGGAATCCTGATGCAGAAGCTTTTTTACCTCTACTTATCCGTTTCTTTATCAGCCTCTGTCATTATCGCCGTACTGCTCCTGTGCCGGCCGCTGTGGAAACGCCGGTTCAGCAAGACATGGCAGTACTATATCTGGCTGCTGGCCGTGGTGAGACTGCTGATTCCATTATCCCCGGCTCCCGGCATGATCGGCCGCGCCGCCGAGTGGGGTTCGGAGTGTCTGGCTGCAGGCATCTCTGCCATCATGGCTCCGGAAGATCAGATTTCTCCGGTTCCGGTTTCTACGTTTCCCATTTCTCCGATGGATGATGGCTACGCACAGCCCGATGACGAGATGTCTGATCCGGAAGAACCGTTCATGGCAGACGATCCCGGGCCGGAGAAGCCTTCCAGTAATCCTGTTACAATGGCCGCCGTCGGCTCACGGGCGTTTTCCTTCCTGTGGGTCATCTGGTCTATCCCCGCGCTGCTGATTTTCTGCCGCCAGATCTTCGCGTACCGCAGATGCTTAAAGCTTCTCCGGTCGGTCTCTGTGTCTGCAGAAGACACTGCGGCCGCCGGAATCTGCCGCAGTGTGGCGCTGGAATTGAAGATTCGGCGCAGGATCCCGGTGTATTACTGCAAAGAAACGTTTTCTCCCATGCTGGCGGGGATTTTAAAGCCCTGCATTCTGCTTCCGGAGATCGACCTTATGCCGTCTGAGCTATACGATATCTTCCGCCACGAGCTGATTCACTACAGGCGGAAGGATATTCTCTATAAATGGATGATCCAGCTTGCTGTCTCCATCCACTGGTTTAACCCGCTCGTCTATTTTATGCGCCGGGAATGTGATCACGCGTGTGAGCTTTCCTGCGACGAGAAAGCGATTTCCGGCCTGTCCGCGGAACAGCGGATGGCCTACGGCGATACGCTCCTTTTCTCTTTGAAGGGAACCGGAACGGCCGGACACGCGGTTTCCATGCCGCTCTGTGAAAATACCCATATGCTTAAAGAAAGACTGGAGGCTGTTATGAAGACAAGAAAGACCACAAGAATTCAAAAGATGGCATCGCTCATGATAACCGCACTTTTAACCGGTTCACTTCTGGCCCTCGGCGGTTTTTCAGCAGGAGCGCAGGAGACGACGGGCCTGCAGGTGCAAAAAAGTTCAGAGAGAACGGATGCCTGGCTCAACGATTCGGCGAATCCCGAAAGCAAAAAATGGCGGCACAGCTTTAAAGTCACAGGCTTTTTCGTAAACAAGTACGGAATCCGTCTGGCGTGGAACAACGATTCCTCCCTGTATCAGACAACCCGCCAGGTCACGGCTGGAGACGTATATACGGTGTCCTTTATCGAAGAGATGAAACAGTATGCGGATGATCCGGAGGTTCTGGAAGCCATTCGTCTGGCCATTCTGGAGGAACGCAGGACAGAAGAGATTTCCACCAATCAGTGGGTCACAAACTTCATCATGACGAATCCGGTCGTGGTGGGAGTGGACGGTCCCTACCAGGAGACATACGATGAGCTGGCCGTTAAATTTTATGAGGGAAATAAGATAGACTACTATTCTGCTGTGCTGGAAAAAGCATCGAAGAAGACGCAGAACACGATGATCGACCGGGCTTATCGGGAGAAGAATATCCCCTGTTTCAGCCTGTCAGATGAATTTCTGACGACAGAGGAGAGGCGCCAGTATCTGAAAAAAGCCTATCAGGATGACCAGATCGCATTTTTCAGCATTCTCGTTAATGAGGCAGACGGGGATCTCTTAAAAGAGACAGGAGAGCAGGCGTATCAAGATGAAAAAATCGCTTTCTTTTCCATCCTGTTTTCAGATCTCCCCGGGGAAAACCAGATAAAATACGCATACAGAGCCTACGAAGACGGACGGGAGCAGGTTTTCGCGATCGCCGTAAAAGCCTTAAACTCCTATCAGTGTGAGGAATTGGCCCAACGGGCCTACAAGGAAGGGAAGAAGAGTTTCCTGTTCCTGATCCCAGGCGCTGACGACGACCTCTAGTGCAGAATTCACCGGAACTTATGCAACGCTGTGCTAGAAAAAGCGGGGGCGTCTCCAGTCCATACTGCAAACGTATGGTACCGGAGACGCCCCCGCCGTTTTATGAGACAGGTTTTATGAGCCGGTTTTTACGAGGCAGGCGTCCTGTTTTCATGTTCTCTGGGCGAGATTCCCGTCACCTTCTTAAATACCTTGCTGAAATAATAGGGGTTGTCGAACCCCAGCATATCTGAAATCTCGTACATCAGATACTGGTGGGTATCGATCAGTTCCTTGGCATGTTCGATTTTCACCGTGGCGATATAATCGGACAGGGTGCTGCCGGTCAGCTTTTTGAAGGTATTGCTCAAATGGCCGGCGCTGATATTCAGACTGTCCGCGATATCGGCCAGGGTCAGCTTTTCCATATAATGCTCGTCCACATAGGCCCTGGCCTGCTCCACCAGCTTGTCGGAACGGGTGGATTTGCGGTCATTCAACAGGCGGCAGAGCTTGCTGCAAAAGCTTTGAAGCCATGTCAGTATATCGGCCAGGCTGTTAAACTGATAGAGCCGGCCCGCCACATTGATGGCGTAAGGAAAGATATCGCCGTAGCTGTTGTCCGCGCTCTCAAAATAGGAATACAGATACGTATAGAGGTTGATGCATGCGCTGGCCGCCTGCTCCTTGCCCGGCTGGTTTTCCTTAAACAGGGTGATGATCTGTTCAAAGACGGCCGCCAGCTTATCGCTGTCATTCTGCGCGATCGCGGCGGATAAATCTTTTTTGAAAATATTGATATTGAAATCCTTTGCCCGGCTCATGTGATACCTCTGCCCCTGGTAGAAGACCACCGGAGAGCTGGACTCGAAATAGTAGACTTCCAGCGCGGTCTGCGCCTCCGCCAGCGCCTCCGTGAGAAGCGGAATCTCCGTTTTCCTTGTACTCACACCGAATACGGCGCTGAACTCGAAATACGTCTTTAGAGCCACCGCCATCTTCTGACAGAACTCCGATACAACCGTCTCAAATACATCGCCATCCTTTAAGGAAGCGGCCAGTAAGTACGTATCCGTCCGGAACTCCAGAAGCGTGTGGCGCAGGAAGGTTCTGGTGGCGATTCCGCCCAGGATGTCCATCAGCTGTTTGCTGATCTGATGGAAATCGTAAGGATCGTCATCCGTCTCAAACGCGATATTGATAGGGCTTATGGAGAAGAGGAGAAGAAATGGTTCCGGATACTCCTCCTTCACCTTATCCGGCACTTCCGGGGCGTTCCCGGACAGCAGAAGCTGGCTTAAATAGTTCTTTGACAAATTCTCCTGATTGTCTTTTATCAGATCATTCAGCAGCTGATGCTGCTTCTGGCTTACAAGCAGTTCGCAGGCGTCTTTGGCCCGCGCCAGGGAGGCGGCAAGCGCTTCCTCATTCAAATCCAGCTTGACGAGATAGTCGGAGGCCCCCAGAGAGAGCGCCTTCCGAACGAGATGAAACTCCTCTAAATTCGTCAGCACGATGAAGGAGAAGGTACAGCCTTCGTCCTTGCATTTCTCCACCAGCTCCAGTCCGTTTAACACTGGCATCCGGATATCGGTGATGACAATATCCGGCTTCAGTTCCATGATCATATCGAAAGCGGACGGGCCGTTGGTGGCCTTGCCGATGATGGTACAGTCATACTCCTCCCAGGTGATAAGAGATGCAATACCAGCCAGGATGAGCGGTTCATCGTCCACGATAATAACTCTGTACATATTTTACTTTCCTCCCTGCGGCCAGCCTCTAAAATTCCAGCGGCAGCGTTATGGTAATAGTGGTATACTGATCAACTACACTTTCAATCGTAAGGCCGTAATCCTCGCCATAGACCAGTTTAAACCTGCGGTCTACATTGGGAAGACCGATGCCGCTCATGTTGCTGCGGGTAATTCTGGATGTATCGGTCAGCAGTTTTTCAATGTTTTCCGGAGAAATACCGATGCCGTTGTCCGTGACGGATATGTGCAGGACGCCGGCCTTGACCCATACGCGGATCGTGATGAGACCGGTGCGCCCGCTGGGCTCAATACCGCTGAAGATGGCGTTTTCCACAATGGGCTGCAGCGTCAGCTTGATGATCCTCGCGTCGTAGAGTTCCTCCTGATCGACAATAATGTCGATATCAAACAGTTCAATATACCGAATCTTCTCAATAATAACATAATTTTGAAGAAAATCCAACTCCTGACGAAGCGTGACCTTCTCGTTGAAGCCCTTCGCCATGTTCTTTAACAGCGAGGAGAGGGCCGTGACTACGGACACGATTCCGCTGTTTTTCTGCATGGTGGCGATCCATTTGATGGAATCCAGTGTATTATAGAGGAAATGGGGATTGATCTGCGCCTGCAGCATCTTGATTTCCAGATCCTTTTTTTCTTTTTCACTTTCCACCCTGGTCTCTAAAAGGTTGGAGATGCGTCCCGACATCTGATTGATCTGCCGCCCGATCATACCGATCTCATCGTCCGTCTCAATGGAGTGATCCGGTTCGAAATCTCCCTTTGATATCAGCTCCAGGCGCTTCGTCAGACGGCTGATGGGCGCGCCTAACTGGCGGGAGATCAGAAGTGAGAGAGTGAGCCCGATGGCGATGCAGAAGAAAAATATGATCAGAACGGTTCTCCTGATGACGCCGTGATCCAGCTGCATCCGGCTCTCTGGCCGGATTTCAAAGAAAAGCAGGCCGCTGACCGGCTGCTTCGTATAGGTAATCACACAGTTTTCGTGATGGAGCTTCATCTGGTAATTGCCTTCCTGCTCTTTGGAAGCCAGGAGGCTGGAAATAATAGGGGAAGTATCAAATTCCTGTTCTCTGTCGGTGGAGGCGATGATATCCCCGCCCTCGGTGACCGCGTATACGAGGACATCCGAAGGCAGACTTTTTAACGTGTCGGAGAACAGGGTGGGCGCGATCCCTAAAAAGACCCAGGATTCTTCCGGCTTGTTGCGTGCGCTGTACTGGAGGGGCCGGAGAAGCGGAAGAAGCTTCGATACTGTGGACCGGCCTTTGCCGGACTTGAACGGATTGTCCTCCAGCGAGAGGGTATATTGAGCGTTCTCTCTGTATAAAAGGGAGGAAAACCATGGGGCTTTCATGATGTTTTCCACATCCATGGACGCGCCGAAGGAATTCCCGGCCTGAAGGACGAGACCGTTATGGTAGAGAACGATTTTATTGATGTACCTGCTGTAACCGGAGATGGCACAGAAATCCCGGAGCACATCGGAGGCGTAGACGGCCATGGAGGTATTATAAGGCTTGTTTGGGCTGTCCAGCGTGGTGGCGAAGAACAGCGACTTGCGCTCCGCGCAGTTTAATACGATATTCACCATCTCATCGTATGCAACCTGCAGGCGTTCAGACAGGGTGCGGACACGGTTTGCGGAGTTATTAGTCTCGCTGATGATGACATCCTGGCAATAGGAGCGATAGTTATAGAAGCTTACCGCGCTCGCGATACAGATGATGACCAGCATATTATATAAGATCAGTTTTTTCTGAAATGTCTTCTGCATTTTCCCGTTTTTCTGTCTCTCTTCTTTATTCATATTCCATCCCTTTCTCCACATTCTTATGGATATCATACTAATAAAACAGCAGGATTTCAATTGCCAGAAAGGCCTGATATGAAAAAAATACAAGAATCTGTAAATAATATATTTTTTCTCTTTTCCATTTTCCCAAATCAGAAAAATAGTAACAGAATTATAAAAATCGTTAATTTAACGGAAGGGGAAAATCTGGTATTCTTATGTCATCAAAGGAACACAAACAATTGTGATTCAAGAATAGGGAGGTTTTAACATGAAGTTAAAGAGAGTTGCAGCACTGACACTTGCAGCCGGTATGGTATGCACATCACTCGCAGCATGCGGAAGCAAGGACACAGCAACAAAGGCACCTGAGACGACAGCGAAGGAAGAGACCACAACAGCGGCAGGAGCTGAGAGCAAGGAAGAGACCACAGCGGCCGCAAGCGGTGAGAAGCAGGTTCTTTCTGTAACCACATGGGATTACGACACAACCCCGCAGTTCTCCGCAGTAGTAAAAGCATATGAAGCAAAGAATCCAAACGTAGAGATCAAGGTAATCGACACTTCCGCAGACGAGTACAACAACTCCCTGGGAATCAGCTTATCCGCTGCTCAGGCCGATCCGGACGTTATCTGGGTAAAGGACATGGGCTCCATGCTTCAGATGGCAGACAAGGGCCAGCTGCTTCCGTTAGATGAGATGATCAAGGCGGACAACCTGGACTTATCCGTATACAGCGGTGCGGCAGAGCAGTTAATGTACAACGACACTACCTACGGACTTCCATACCGTTCAGACTGGTACGTATTATATTATAACAAAGATTTATTCGACGCAGCAGGCGTTGAATATCCTTCTAATGATATGACATGGAGCGAATACGATGAACTGGCAGCAAAGATGACCTCCGGCGAGGGCAGCGCCAAAGTATACGGAACACATGATCATACATGGCAGGCACTCGTTACCAACTGGGCTGTTCAGGACGGAAAGCACACCGTTGTTGAGAAAGATTACTCCTTCTTAAAGCCATATTATGAGGAAGCACTTGCATTACAGGAAAATGGTTATATGCAGGACTACTCCACATTAAAGACAGCCAACATTCATTACTCATCTGTATTTAAAAATCAGCAGTGTGCCATGATGCCGATGGGCAGCTGGTTCATCGCAACCATGATGCAGGCTCAGGCAGAAGGCGAGACAGACTTTAACTGGGGCGTAGCAAGAATTCCTCATCCGGAAGATACAGAATCCGGCTACACCGTAGGTGCTTTAACACCAATCGGAATCAGCGCTTACACAGATCAGAAAGATTTAGCATGGGATTTCGTAAAGTTTGCATCCTCTGAAGAAGCAGCCAACATTCTTGCTGAGCAGGGCGTATTCACAGGTATCCAGACAGACGAATCCATCAACACCATCGCATCCGCAGAGTATTTCCCGGAAGGCGACAGCAACAAGGAAGCTTTAACTTATACACATTACGCATTTGACCGTCCTCTTGATCCTCAGATCGAAGAGATCCGTAAGCCATTAGACGAAGTACATGAGATGATCATGATCAAGGCTTACTCCATCGATGATGGTATTGCAGAACTGAACAAACGTGTAGCAGAAATAAAGGGCTGGAACTAATTATTAACAGGTTCCCATGACAGAAAGAGCGCCTCTGTAAACTTATTATAGTGAGCGCTCTTTCTTATGGGAAAAAGTGCAGAAGCCAGGAGGTATAATAAATGGAAGAGAAAAAAAAGAAAGGTTTTTCCTCGCGTCAGAAACGAGTGATCCGCGACAATATGGTCGGTTACGCGTTCATACTGCCGAATCTGATCGGTTACGCGATTTTCATCTTCATTCCCGTATGTTTTTCTTTTGTATTAAGTGTTATGAAATGGGATGCCTCCCAGGCTCCCATGGAGTTTGTCGGGCTTGCCAATTTCGCTCAGATCTTTAAAGACGAAATATTCATGAAGTCCTTCTGGAACACCATCGAGTATGCACTCATGACGGTCCTTCCGACCCTGGTGCTTTCTCTGCTTTTGGCCGTTCTTTTAAACAATAAGCTGAAAGGAATCGCCATTTTCCGTACGGCAATCTATTTCCCATATATCGCCTCCATCGTGGCGGTGGGAGCAGTCTGGAACATGCTGTTTCAGCCGGATTTCGGACCGGTCAATGAATTCCTGAAATTCATAGGAATTGCCAATCCGCCCCGCTGGGTGGTCGATGTGAACTGGGCCATGGTGGCCATTTCCATCGTCAGTATCTGGAAATACATGGGGTATTATATGATCGTTTACTTAGCAGCCCTTCAGGGAATCTCAAGCTCCCTCTACGAAGCGGCCAGCATCGATGGAGCCAACGGCTGGCAGAAGCTTCGCTACATTACGATTCCGATGCTGACACCTACCACATTCTTCGTCCTGATCATGCTGACGATCCAGTGCTTCAAGGTATTCGACTTAGTATACGTTATGACCGGCGGCGGCCCTGGCAATGCGACCAAGACCCTGGTCAACTACATCTATGAAAAAGCATTTACCAGCTGGCAGCTGGGGCCGGCAAGCGCAGGCGCGATCATTCTCTTCGCCGTTGTACTTGTCATCACGCTCGTACAGTTCGCCGGTGAGAAAAAATGGTCTCAGGACTTAATGTAAAGGAGGGAAACGGTATGCAGACAAAACAGAAATCATACAAAGGTTTGATCTATATTTTATTAGTTTTACTGTCCTTATTCATGCTGGTTCCTTTCTACTGGATGGTGATTTCCTCCTTAAAGCTTAACAAGGACGTATTCTCCATTCCCATGAAATGGTGGCCGGATACCATACACTGGAACAATTACCAGATTATCTGGAAAAAGCTTCCGCTTACGACCTTCTTCTTAAATACTGCGAAGCTGACAATCTGTACCACTGTAATCCAGCTGTTCACCAGCTGTCTTGCGGCTTACGGCTTCACAAAGACGAAATTCAAGGGAAGAGACTTGATTTTCCTGATGTATGTTACCACCATTGCAGTTCCGTGGCAGGTATACATGATTCCTCAGTTCATTCTGATCTCCAAGATGGGCTTAAATGATACTCATATCGGACTGATCCTGATGCAGGCATTCTCCGCCTTCGGCGTATTCTTAATCCGTCAGTTCTATATCAGTATCCCGGATGAGCTCTGCGAGGCCGCCAGAATCGATGGTTTAAATGAATTCGGCATCTTCTCAAGAATCGTTCTTCCGCTGGGAAAACCGGCGATGGCGACCTTGACGATCTTCACCTTCACCAATGTGTGGAACGACTTTATGGGTCCCCTCATTTACTTAAAGACAAAGGAATTAAAGACGATTCAGTTAGGTATCCGTATGTTTATTTCCCAGTATGGCGCTGACTATGCATGGATCATGGCGGCTTCCGTCTGTTCCCTGATCCCGGTTGTCATCGTATTCTTAAGCTGTCAGAAGTTCTTCGTGGAAGGCGTTGCAGCCAGCGGAATTAAGGGGTAAAATGAAAGGAAAAGAATAAGGAGAATTGATTATGGCACAGACCCTTAACACAATCCGGAATTATCCGGGCATGGAAGAGGGGATGACAACTACGGCGCTTAACGGCGCCGTAGCTGTTATCCGGGAAAACCTTCCGGTATTTACAGAAAAATTTCAGTCCTCCAACAGCTTCGGCGGCTTCTATGAGCCGACGGAAAATGTGGAATGGACCACCGGATTCTGGACCGGCTCGATCTGGCTGGCCTATGAGCATACCGGGGACGAGGCATTTAAAAAAGCGGCCGACGTTCAGGTGGAAAGCTTTTTAGAGCGAATCGAAAAGAAAATCGACGTAAACCACCACGACATGGGCTTCTTATACAGCCTGTCCTGTGTGGCGGCTTACAAGCTGACCGGCAATGAGCACGCAAAAAAGGCGGCGCTTCTGGCGGCCGATCATCTGGCGGAGCGCTACAGGGAGAAAGGGAACTTCCTTCAGGCCTGGGGAAATCCGGGAGAGCCTAAGGAGTACCGGCTGATCATCGACTGTCTGTTAAACCTTCCTATCCTTTACTGGGCGACGGAGGTTACCGGAGATGAGTCCTATGCACAGAAGGCGGAGCATCACATCAAAACCGCCATGAAATGCATCCTGAGACCCGATAATTCCACCTACCATACCCATTTCTTCGATGTGGAGACGGGAGAGCCCACTTACGGCGTAACCCATCAGGGCAACCGGAACGGTTCCGCATGGGCGAGAGGCCAGGCATGGGGCGTCTACGGGATCGCCCTCAGCTACCGCTATTTAAAGAACCCGGAATACATCGATTTATTCTGCCGTGTTACAGACTACTTCATCGAACATCTGCCGGAAGATCTCGTTCCCTACTGGGATTTTGATTTCGACACGGGAAGCACAGAACCGAGGGATTCCTCCGCGTCGGCCATCGCTGTCTGCGGAATTCTGGAGATGGCGAAGTATTTAGATCAGGAGAAGGCCGACCGCTATTTAACGGCCGCGGACCGTATGCTTAAGGCCCTCGTGGATCACTGCGCCAATACGGACATCACGAAATCCAACGGACTGCTGCTCCACGGTACGTATGCACGGGATTCCAAGGAGAATACCTGCACGAACCGCGGTGTGGATGAATGCAATACATGGGGAGATTATTTCTATATGGAAGCCCTGACCCGGCTTTCGAGGGATTGGAAGTTATACTGGTAAAGGAGATGAGACATCGATGAAAACCAATCTTTTGTATGTCTTCGCGGACCAATGGCGCGCCGAGGCCATAGGCGCTCTCGGAAGCGATCAGGCAGTAACGCCGAATATCGACCGTTTTTCAGAGGAAAGTGTCTGCTGTACCAATGCGTACAGCACCTTTCCCTTATGTTCCCCGCACCGGGCTTCTCTCATGACGGGCAAATACCCGTTCCGCGTGGGAATGTGGACGAACTGCAAGATCGGCCTGGAAGAGAAGATCATGCTGAAGCCCCAGGAGACCTGTATCGCCAATGTTTTAAAAGACGCGGGCTTCGCGACAGGTTATATCGGCAAATGGCATCTGGATGCGTCGGAGCTCAATTTTAATCCGCATCCGAAGTCCGGCGCCAGGGAGTGGGACGCGTATACGCCGCCGGGAGAGAGAAGACAGGGCTTCGATTATTTCCTGTCCTACGGAGCGTGCGACGATCATCTCGATCCCCACTACTGGCTGAATGATGAGACTCAGATCAGGCCCGGCAAATGGTCCGCAGAATACGAGACCGACAAAGCCATCGAATATATGGATCAGAAGAAGGATGAAGACGAACCGTTCGCACTGTTTGTATCCTATAATCCGCCGCACCTGCCTTATGAGCTGGTGCCGGAGCGCTATTATGAAAAGTTTAAGGATTTAAAGGTTCACTACCGTCCCAATGTGCCGGAATCCATGCGGGAAGAGGGCGGTCTCTTAGAGACGCAGACACGCCAGTATTTTGCCGCGGTTCATGGAATCGATGAGCAGTTTGGCAGAATCCTGACCTGGCTTAAGGAAAACGGCATGGAGGAAAACACTCTGGTGGTGCTGTCCGCCGATCACGGGGAGATGCTGGGGTCTCACGGACTTATGAGCAAGAACATCTGGTACGATGAGGCGCTTCACATTCCGCTCATTTTCCGGCAGAAGGGAAGACTGGAGCCCGGAAAGAATGAGGCGATCTTCGCAAGTCCCGACCACATGCCAACGCTTCTGGAGCTTCTGGATCTGGAGGTGCCGGAGACGTGCGAGGGTTACAGCCACGCAGGAAGCTTGACCACGACTCCGGCAGAGACCGGCAGTGCAGTATCCGGTGAACCGGAAGATATGCTGATCTGTTCCTATCCCGGAGGCGCGGACATGGTTGCTGCATTTTCGAAGCGCGGTCTGACGCACAAAGCCTATGGCTGGCGCGGAATCAGGAACAAACGGTATACCTACGTCATCACCAATGGCTACACCCCCGATGAGCCGCAGAGAGAGCTTCTCTATGACAGAGAGCTTGACCCGTATGAAATGAATCCGCTGGAAGTGGAAAAGGACTGTGCAGATGCGCGGATCCTGGCATTTCGGGAACGGCTGAAGCATTATCTGGAGTTGACAGAGGACCCGTTTCTGTGGGACAGATTCTGAGACGATACAGTGCAGGAAAAGAAAAATAAATAAAAATATCCCCGCCCTTTCGGCCAGCTGTAAAGCAAATCGAAAGGGCGGGGATATTTTTAGATGGTTGTCCAACGCATCCTGTTCTGATCGAATGAGACCGTGATTCTGCCCGTATCCTTTAACCACGCAAGATAGGAGCGGACAGTGCTGCCTACGAGAACGTACTGCTCGAAATTCATAGCCAGACCGTATTCTGTAAACAGCTTCTGCATCAGATCCTCGAAGCCGAGCGCCTCTCTGCAGAGAAACGTGATTTTTTCTGCTGTTTCCCATACTTTATCGATGTTGTACTGTGCAAGGGGCGCTATGTCTTCCACGGCCTCCGCGTGGGCGGGAACAAACATTTTCCCGCTTAAGGACTTCACCATCTCCAGCGTCTTTAAGTACGCAGCCACATCGTAAATGAAGCTGATCTGGTATTTGTCCAGTGTCTGCCGGCTGGATAAGCAGTCGGCCAGAAAGACCACGTCGTCCGGAGTGCGAAATCCCACCATGTCGAAGTAATGTCCCGGCAGAGGAATGATCTCAAAGCCCTCGGGCAGCGTGTCCTCAGTCAGAAGCGACGCGTCGCTTTCCTGTGCCATAAGGAACTTGTGACGCAGGTCTTCCGGCGGAAATCCTCCATAAAGGAACGCCGGCTCTAACACCGGATGCTTTGTAAATTCACGGTTGATCTCCGGAACGTAGACGCTGCATCCGGTCTGCCCCTGAAGATATTTGTTTCCGCCAATATGATCGGCGTTCGCATGCGTATTGTAAATGGCAGTCAGACGCCAGCAATGGGCTTCCAGAATCTGACGCACTTTACGCCCGGCGTCTTTATCGTTACCGCTGTCTATCAGACACACGTCGGTATCATTTAACCTGACCAGTCCGATTTTTGAGGGATTTTGAATATAGTAGCTCTGTTCTGTAACCGGAATCAATTCGTACATGGCATCTTCCTCCAATGATCTTTTATTTCCAAAAAACGCTTTGTCCCAAGTTCGCTTGGCTCCCCCTTTTTACAGAAGGTGAGCTTAGCCAGTTTCGGCACGACCCGTTCCACCACGATCTGCCCGTTTACCGTTCTCGCCTCCAGCTCGTAAAATGCCTCCAGGAAACGGGGATCCTTTCTGGCGCGGTCATAGAAGGAGAGGATATAGACGTATTCAAAAAGATTATAGTTCCGGAACGGATACTCCACCTGCATGAACAGCGTTCCGATTCCATAGTGGCATGGGCCGATGGGCTTCTTGATCGTCCAGTGTTCCAGTAAAAACTCCACCGCCCGGTCCAGTGCAGGTTCCCGGTTTAAATAATCGCTGAAGCGGAAGGCATCGAGCGCCAGAAGCGTCGGATGCGGATTGGAGTATTCCGTCTCAGGACCGTGTCCGAAGGAGAATTTCCTGCATCGCCAGCCGCCGTCGGAATACTGGGTATCCAGAAAATAACGGAATGTTGTCTGCAGCCGCTCGTCATTTGCATATCCCAGATGGCAGAGCACCTGCGCCGCACAGGCCGTATGACAGGGATAAATACTTCCCTTCGGGTAAAGCCTGATACGGCCATCCTCCTGCCATGCGCTGAGTATCAGATCTGCGGCCTCCTTTAATATGGGTTCTTCCGGGTCCATACCAAGTTCCAGAAGATAGCTCACACAGTCCAGAGTGGAAAACGGCGCCCCTTTCTGCAGGCGGTGATCCGGTGTGTCCCACAGCGTGCCTCCCTGGTCGTAGCGGTGGGAGAGGATCGCGGCCACGTCCGCCTCATATTTTTTATCAACTGCCATACGGTACCTCCAATCGATTTCATTCTGTAAATGTCTGAGAACATTCAGATATTTCTGATACGAGTATAACCGTTTAAATATGACAGCGTCCTGTCATATTTCACGTTATCCATCTAATATAATGCTGCCATCTGCTCCAGATAATGTATCATTTCCTGCCGGAGACTGTCCGGCGCCAGAATCTCGGCTTTGTTTCCAAATCCGGAAAAAGTGCTCAGAACCCATTCCGGCCTCCCGGTGAGAAATGTAACAACAATATCGTTCTCCCGGTAAACCAGATTTTCGCGGCCAAAGAAATCAATCGCCAGAAATTCAAGAGAATGGTCCATTTTTACGGTGACCGCCTGGCCTCCACCGTTGACAAAATGGCTTTCCATTGAAGGAATCTCATAATCTCTCCGTTCATCAAAAACGGAATCACTGACCTCTAAATCCGTAATCCGGCTCAGGCGGAACATGCGAAATTCCTGTCTCAGTAGACAGAAGGCCAGCAGGTACCACGTCTCTTGTTTGAAAATCAGCTTATACGGCTCGACGCGTCTCGTCACCGTGCCGCTGGGGCTGCAGTAACCCATTTCCACGATAAAATGCCCGGCGATCGCTCTCCGCAGCATCCCGATCCTGGATAGGAATGAGCTGTTCTGATTCCAGGAAGTAAAATCCAGAATGATGTCATTTTCCAGCAGCAGCCGATTGCCGTCGCTGAAGCGGAGCTTCGCCAGCAGCGTCTTCATCCGCGCGCTGTCATCGATGGTGGCCAGCCCCTCGATGCCGGCCAGTATCACTTTCATATCATCTTCGCTGAGCGCCGATTTATTATAGCGGAAATTCGGCAGGAGGGAGACACCGCCGCCGACTCCCTGTCTCGTCACCACAGGAAATCCGGAAGCGGATAAATCCAGCAAATCCCTGTGAATCGTGCGTGTGGACACCTCAAAATATCCGGCCAGCTCTCTTACGGTCACATTCTCCCGTTCCAGAAGAATACACAGAATTCCAAACATGCGGTCACTCTTCAAACGGTTCACCTCCAGTGGCTTTATCATACGAAATACGACATTCCATGTCAAGTTTATTCTTTCACAAAGAGACCGGTAAGCCGGACTCGCGCGCCGGAGCGCAACCGCTTCAGCGTATTACACGAAAAAACGCCCATCTCCTCCAGGACGGCCTGATTCTATGCTGCCGCCTGTGTGAAATGGGCAAATTCTTATCTGTATAAAATTATCTCCCGGATCAGGAATTCTTTTTTTCGCTGATTTCCTCGAGGAGTAGCTTCGGCTCGGCCACCAGCGAGTAATTCGTGTGGTAAATGACGAATCCCGGCGCAGCACCGGCCACTTTCCGGATATGCTTTCTCTGAATGTAGTCGATCTCCACCTTCTCGTTCTCCCGGCCCTTGGAGTAGTAAGCGGCCAGGGCGCCGGCCTCCTCAAATACGTGGTCGGGCAGCTCTTTTCCCTCCGTCTTTACTATGACGTGGGAGCCGGGAATGCCTTTTGCGTGGAACCACCAGTCGCCGCCATTCGCCAGCTTGAAGGTGAGTTCGTCGTTCTGATAGTTGTTCTTGCCGACGTAGACGTGGAATCCGTCTGAGGTAATATAATGAAACGGACGGCTGGTGATTTTCGGTTTTTTGTCTCCGGCGCGCCTGTGCTTGATGTAACCGTACTCCATCAGTTCTTCTTTGATCTGAACGAGATCTTCTTCCTTCAGCGCGATATCGAGCGCGGCACTGACCGATTCCAGGTGATCGATTTCCCGTTTTGTTTCCAGGGTCTGTTCTGACAGGGCCTCGTACGTCCGCTTCAGTTTGTTGTATTTATCAAAGAACTTCTGAGAATTTTCCCGGGCCGACAGCTGGTCATCCAGCGGGATAGTGATTTCCTCGTTCGTATAATAGTTTAAGCAGGTGAGCTTTTTCTCGCCGCCCTCCAGCTCATAGCCGTAAGTGTTGAGCAGTTCACCGTAGACCTTGTATTTATCGCGTTTTTCCGTATCTTTTAGCTGCTTCATCTGAAGATCATACTTTTTATAGTTTCGCTCCAGAGCAGTCTGGACGATTTTCCGCAGGTCTACGGACTTCTGGCGGATTCTCGTTAAGATGTTCCGGGACGCATAGTATTCCTCCAGCAGCGTGCTGATGGAATCGTAGGTTACGGCCTGGTACTTTTCTCCTTCAAAACAGGTAAGCGGAAGAGCGGAAAATTCCACCGGCTCGTTCTGGTAATAAATAATGTTCGGGGTGAAGCTGCGGCTTTTCACGTCGTCCATCATCAGGGAAAACATATGGCAGAGATGGATGAGCTCCGCTTCCGACAGTTCATTGGCTGACACATCGCCGTCGATGGATGCCAGATGGCAGAGCTCCGTACCGACGATCGGGCTGATGCCTGTCAGCTTCATATAAAGCGCTTTCTGTATCGGCGCGGCCGTGTGGCCGATCAGTTCCATAAATTCAGCCTCCGATATGGTGAGCGGGTCTTTTTTCTCCACGGTCTGCGGGATAAAATAGGGCCGTCCGGGCAGAACCTCACGAACGGAGCTGACCTGGGCCGAAATATGCTTGATGCTGTCGAGAATCATGTCTTCGTCATTGCAGAAGATAATGTTGCTGTGCTTGCCCATGATCTCGATGTAGAGTTTCTTGATCCGCTTGTCCCCCAATTCGTCGAGATGCTCGATCTCCAGGCAGATGATTCGCTCCAGCCCCGGCTGGCTGACCCTCATGATACGGCCGTTTCCAATATGCTTTCTTAAAAGCATACAGAAATTGGGCGCTGTCATAGGGCTCTGCTTGTTCTGCTCCGTAAAGTAGAGAAGCGGAAGACTGGCGCTTGCCGATATGAGCAGGCGCCATGTGTTTTTTTGATTTTTGACTGTAAACAGCAGTTCATCCTTTTCCGGCTGGGCGATCTTCGCAATCTTTCCGCCCTCCAGCCGATTACCGATTTCTGCTGTGAGACTGGCCATTACAGTTCCGTCTAATGCCATTGCTGTACCTCGATCCTTCCATGTTCATGTCTTCTAATATCCATCTCTGTCTAATATCCATGTCCGTCTAATGTTCATGTCCTTCGAACGAGTCTAAGTCTGCCTCTGTATCGTCGCCGTCCTCGCCGTGATTCATGAATTCCCTGGCGCTGACACGGTTCCTTAAGCGTTCTTCCTCCACCTTCTCAGAGAGCATCTCCTTTACGTGGTCGCTGTCTTTAATATTGGTAATTCTTAAACACTTTAAATCCAGATCCGTGCTGTCAATGTGAATCGTACCCAGTCCGAAAATCCTCTGGATGATATTTTTGCTCAGACTGATATTTAAAATACGGTAGAGGCGAACCTCCTCTTCCTTCGTATTTAAGAAGCCGGTCTCTACAAAAAGGCGGCCCTCGTCCATTCCATATTTCGTAAAGGTCCATGGGAGTCCGCACCAGAGGCGCTTTCTATCGTACCAGATCATACTTTCCTTCTTCATATCTGTTCTCCTTTTTAACTGACTGAATGAAACTGGCTATATTATACTATGGAATACACCTTTCGTCCAGTTGTAACAGTTCACTCCCCGCCTGTGGCCAACCGGACTGCGGAGCCACAGGCGGCGAGCGGTCCAGAAAACTATTTGACTTGTTTTTTATTATGACTTATAATGGATGGTATCTATGGCGAAAGGAAGGCACAAGGAATGATAAAAAGCATGACAGGTTTTGGAAGATTCGAAACCGTCACGGATGAATATAAGATTTCCGTCGAGATGAAGGCGGTCAATCACAGATACCTGGATTTAAGCATCAAGATGCCAAAGAAGTTCAATTTTTTTGAAGCCGGAATCCGGAATCTGCTGAAGAATTATATCCAGCGCGGAAAAGTCGACGTATTTATTACTTATGAAGACTACACGGAGAACAAGCTGTGCTTGAAGTATAACAGCGCGCTTGCCGCCGAATATATGGATTATTTTGCCAGGATGGAGACTCAGTTTGGTATACGAAATGATGTGACAGTATCCACACTTTCCAGATGTCCGGAAGTTCTCTCGATGGAGGAGGTTCCGGAAGATGAGGAACACATGTGGAAGCTTCTGTCCGAGACAGTTGAAGAGGCCGCCAGACGGTTTGTTGAGACCAGAGTCACGGAGGGTGAGAATCTAAAGGCTGATTTACAGGGCAAGTTAAACTTCATGACCAGTCTTGTGGATTTTATCGAGGAGCGCTCCCCGCGGATTATGGAGGAGTACCGCACCAAGCTGGAAGACAAGGTAAAAGAACTGCTTTCCAATACGACCATTGATGAAGGAAGAATCGCCACAGAGGTGACGATCTTTGCCGATAAGATCTGTGTGGATGAAGAGACCGTACGTCTGAGAAGCCACATTGAGAATACGAAGGCGGAGCTGGAAGCCGGCGGCAGCGTGGGAAGAAAACTGGATTTCATTGCCCAGGAGATGAACCGGGAGGCCAACACCATTTTATCGAAGGCCAATGATTTGGAGATTTCGGATAAGGCCATTGCGCTGAAGACCGAGATCGAGAAGGTAAGGGAGCAGATTCAGAACATAGAATAGAGTACAGACGCTAAGTACAGGCGCTAAGTGCTCATAACGAGGTGGAAACTTATGAACGAACATGGTGTGCTGGCAGTCATATCGGGATTTTCAGGCGCCGGAAAAGGCACCCTTATGAAGGCTCTGCTAGAGAAGTATGACAATTATGCGTTATCCATATCCGCTACCACCAGGAATCCCAGAGAGGGAGAAGTGGATGGACGGGAATATTTTTTTGTGACGGAAGACCGCTTTAAAGAGATGATGGAACAGGATGCGCTGATCGAATACGCGCAGTATGTCAACCATTACTACGGAACTCCGAAGGAGTATGTATTAAGCCAGATGGAACAGGGAAAAGACGTGCTTTTAGAGATCGAGATTCAGGGCGCTTTGAAAGTAAAGGAGCGTTTCCCGGAAGCCATCCTGATCTTTGTCATGCCGCCGAATGCGGAAGAATTAAAGAGACGCCTGATCGGCAGAGGCACGGAAAGCATGGATGTGATCAATGCAAGACTTCGCCGGGCAGTGGAAGAGGCGGAGGGCATGGATTCCTACGATTATATCTTAATCAATGATGAAATCAGCTCCTGTACAGAGCAGCTTCATAAGATGATTGCGGTACAGCACAGCAGAGTTTCAAATAATTTGGCATTTTTATCCCAGATCAGGGAAGAATTAAAGAATATATAGCTATCAGGAAAGGGGAATGAAAGATGTTACATCCATCTTATTCAGATTTAATTAAAGTAGTAAACAGTGAGGTAGAGCCAGGAGAACAGCCGGTTGTTCAGAGCCGCTATTCCATCGTGATCGCCGCTGCAAAGAGAGCGAGACAGATCATCGGAGGAGCCGAGTCTGATCTTCCAATTGCCGGAAAGAAGCCGCTTTCCGTTGCCGTAGAAGAATTATATGACGGCGATGTAAAGATATTAAGCGAAGCGGACGCAACGGAAGAAGACGATTGATAAGGCTCTGTTAAGAAACAACTTGGACAGATGATGCAGGATAAAGCTTCATGCGCAAGGCGGAGGAATGAGGCGTACGGAGTACGCCGATTGACGACAACGCGGCGTATGGAGCTTTAGACAAATCAGATGGCTGCGCTATTTCTTAACAGTGCCCTGGGTTGAAGGCCGTCTCCACATTGGCAGAGATGGCCTTTCCGTTTTCCATTCACCCGTAATGAATAATACCAATACATGATACGAAATAAAGATGCAAAAAAGACATACGAAAAGACAGGAGTTATAATATTTTATGAAATTACTATGCATTTCGCTGGGCTGTGATAAGAACCTGGTGGATACGGAGATGATGCTGGGGCTTTTAAACAAGGACGGCTATACCTTTACGGATGACGAGTACGATGCGGATGTCATTGTCATCAACACATGCTGCTTCATCGGTGACGCCAAGGAGGAGAGCGTTAACACAATCCTCGAGATGGCGCAGATGAAGGAAGTGGGTAAGTGTAAGGCGCTGATCGTTACCGGCTGCCTGGCTCAGCGCTACAAACAGGAGATCATCGATGAGATTCCGGAAGTCGATGGAATTCTCGGTACCACCACCTATGACGAGATATCCCATGTGCTGGCCGAGGCGCTTGGCGGCAGGGAGCACGTCCAGTGCTTCCACGATCTGGATCTCATTCCTGAGGTAAAGACAGACCGGGTGATCACCACCGGAGGCCACTACGCATTCTTAAAGATTGCTGAAGGCTGTGACAAGCACTGTACCTACTGTATTATTCCCAGCCTGCGCGGCAATTTCCGCAGTGTTCCCATGGAACGGCTGGTATCGGAGGCACAGTCACTGGCCGATCAGGGAGTGAAGGAACTGATTCTGGTGGCCCAGGAGACGACGCTGTACGGCGTGGATCTCTATGGAAAGAAGTCGCTTCCGGAGCTTTTAAAGAGACTCTGCCGCATTTCCGGCCTTCAGTGGATCCGGATTCAGTACTGCTATCCGGAGGAGATCACCGATGAGCTGATCGAAACCATAAAAACAGAGGAAAAGGTCTGCCATTATCTTGACATGCCGATTCAACATGCCAGCGATACCATCCTGCGCCGCATGGGACGGAGAACTTCCAGGGAGCAGTTAAAGGAGATCGTCGGTAAACTCCGCAGTGAGATTCCCGATATCGCAATCCGTACGACCCTCATTTCCGGATTTCCGGGAGAGACGGAAGAGGATCATGAGACGCTGATGGAATTCGTGGATGAGATGGAGTTCGAGCGCCTAGGCGTATTCGCTTATTCCGCGGAGGAAGACACTCCGGCGGCCGGATTCCCGGATCAGATTCCACAGGAAGTGAAGGAAGAACGGCGCGATGCCATCATGGAGCTTCAGCAGGAAATCTCCTTTGACCATTCTCAGTCCATGGTTGGAAAATCCCTGGATGTCATGATCGAAGGCAAGGTTGCCGATGAAAACGCCTATGTGGGACGAACCTATATGGACGGCCCTGGCGTGGACGGCATGATTTTCATCCAGACCGGCGAGGAGCTGATGTCCGGAGCCTTTGTAAGGGCCAGAGTGACAGGCGCGCTGGAATACGATTTAATAGGAGAGATAGAAGATGAATTTACCGAATAAACTGACGATTCTTCGAATCATCATGATTCCGTTTTTTGTACTCTTTATGCTGCTTGACGGCGGTGTGAGCCAGACGTACCGCTATATCGCCGCGGTCATTTTCATCGTAGCCAGCTTTACCGACTTACTGGATGGAAAGATCGCCAGGAAATACAATCTGGTAACCAACTTTGGAAAATTCATGGACCCGCTGGCAGACAAGCTTCTGGTCTGTTCCGGCTTAATCTGTTTCGTCGGCCTTGGCCAGCTTCCGGCCTGGTTCGTGATTATCATCATCAGCCGCGAGTTCATCATCAGCGGCTTCCGTCTGGTAGCGTCTGACAACGGTGTCGTGATTGCCGCCAGCTACTGGGGAAAATTTAAGACCGTCTCTCAGATGATTATGTCTGTGCTGCTGATTGTAAATATCCCGGCACTGTCCATTCTGACCACCATTTTCAGCGTCATCGCGCTGGTTCTGACGGTGGTTTCACTGATCGATTACATTGCGAAAAATTATCGCGTTCTTACGGAAGGGAGTCTGTAAATCATTATGGTTGTTGAATTAATTTCAGTCGGAACAGAACTTTTACTTGGAAATATCGTGAATACCAACGCCCAGTTCCTCGCGGAGAAATGCGCGTCACTCGGCCTCTCCATGTACCATCAGGTAACGGTGGGAGACAACCGGGAACGGCTGGCGGAAGATATTAACACGGCTCTGCAAAGGGCGGATATCATCATCCTGACCGGCGGCCTTGGACCTACGGAGGACGACATCACAAAGGAAGTCTGCGCCGAGGTTATGGGCTTTAAGCTGGTGGAAGACCCGCATACAAGAGAGCGGATCGAGACGTATTTCAAGGATGGCATCTATCCGGTTATCACGGAAAACAACTGGAAACAGGCGCTCATTCCGGAAGGCTGCAAAGTTCTTGACAATCATAACGGCACAGCCCCCGGACTCATTCTGGAAAAGGCAGGAAAAGCAGCGATTCTCCTTCCCGGCCCCTTTAACGAGTTAAAGCCGCTTTTCCTGGACGCGGTATCCCCTTATCTTCAGGAATTACAGCCTGAGGTGATCCGTTCCCAGATGATTAAGATCTGCGGCCACGGGGAGAGCCAGGTGGCAGACCAGATCAAGGATTTGATCGCCGCACAGACGAATCCAACCATAGCCCCTTACGCAAAGACGGCGGAGGTACATCTGCGTGTAACGGCACGCGCGGCCGATGACGAGACTGCCAAGAGCCTGATTAAGCCTGTCGTAAAGGAGATCAAGAACCGTTTTGGTGATGATATCTATACCACAAAGGAAGAGGAGACCCTGGAGATGGCGGTCGTGCGTCTTCTCAAAAAGTATGAGCTCACGGTTACCACCGCGGAGTCCTGTACCGGCGGCCTGATCGCCGGGCGCCTGGTTAATGTGTCGGGAGCCTCCGAAGTATTCCGTGAAGGCTTCGTCACCTACTCCAATAAGGCAAAGAGGAAAATTCTCGATGTCAGCAAGGGAACCCTCAAGAAATACGGTGCCGTCAGCGAACAGACTGCGAAGGAGATGGCCACAGGCGGTGTATTTGCAACCGACGCCGATGTCTGTATCGCCGTCACCGGAATCGCCGGACCTTCGACCGAGGGAGACAAGCCTGTGGGGCTCGTTTATATTGCCTGCTATATGAAAGATAAGGTAAAAGTGGAAGAGTACCACTTCAAGGGCAACCGGGATAAGATCAGAGAGCAGGCCGTCGTAAAGTCTCTCGATCTTCTGCGCAGGTCCATACTCACAAATTATCGGGGATAAGTCTTCAGGAGGATAATACATTGGAAACCCGTTTCATAAAAAAACAGATGACAGCGGCGTATCAATATTCTTATACGAGGCTGGCACTCAATTACTATACTTTATACGAAACCCTGACAGAGGAACCGGAGCTTCCCGGAAAAGGCGGCGCGTTTCTTCTGACACTCAATGAGCTCATCGGAGCGTATCTGGAAGGGGAAGAGATCCTTAACCGTCTGGACCAGCTCCGGGAAGAGGTTACCCGTGAGGTGGAGATTCTGACGGCTTACACAGACTGCTTTCAGATCTACGAATACGTGTTAAACCGGCTGGAGAGGTCCTATAAGACTCTGCCGGAAACCGGCTACAACGACGAGACCTTTACGGATATGCTGATGGCATTTATCACGAATACCAAGGAATCAGCCGTTATGAACGGGCGCATCCGCCAGATCATCGGCCAGCTCCCTGTTCGTCTGACAAAGCAGAAATTCTACAGCCTCGTGCTGGAGGGGCTCTCGGTTTATACCGGTTCTCCTGTGGACAGCTTAAATGACATGATGTATACGCTTAAGACCGAATCCATGGCATCCCTTCCGGAAGGGATGGCGGAGGGACGCAGATCCTTATATGAGACGCTTAAGCAATTCGGCCATATGGATTACCGCAGCCTTTCACCGGAGGCATTTTCAGAAGCCCAGGCGAAGCTTATGGGTGTGAGTGCAGAGCTGAATGAAGAAGCAGAATGCTTCGTAAGCCTGCAGGAAATTATCAACGACTTATACGTCCTTTCTCTCGCTAAAATCGACGCAGTAATCGACGTCAACGAGGAGAAGCTCTATCGTTCCATCATCACCGGAGTTTTGAATGACTTAACGAAAAATGGAGACAGAGAGGCAGAAGAGTCAGACGCGGCGCTTCTCACACAGCTGGAAGGACGTCAGGAAGCCTATTATGAGAGATATCTCCGTTCGGAATTTCCGCCGGAGACACCGGAGCTGCTCGCCGATCCCGATTATGTGAGAGCCGGCAATGTTGATCTTCTTCTTTCCGGAAGTTCCTTTATGGATTTAAAGAAGGTCACCGCAGAAAGCGGCGAAGAAGAGGACGGCACGCAGGAGCTGGTAGACAGGGCGTACCTGGAAAAAACCGCAGAAGCGTATTTTGGTCAGCTGGAAACCGTATTTTCCGGCACCTCCAGACCAGTCATGCGCGCCATTATGGCGAAAGTGCTCTCGGACCTTCCGGTGTACTTTCATTCTATTGATGAAATCAAATCCTACATCAGAGGGAGCCTGGAAAGCTGCGGGGACGAGGCGGAAAAAGAAACCTGCAAGGAATTATTGGAAGAGCTGATGGATTATGAAGATAAGCTGGTATGACCACTTATATGTGGGTGACAAAGCGAAAAAGAAACGGTATCAAATCATTCAGGCAATCAGAAATTCCCGCCTGATTTCAGGGGCCTATGTGATTACACCCTCATTAAGTGGGAATAATGTACTTGATATCTATCCGGCCATGGAGCTTTCGGCCCCGTGGTACCGGGAGGAGGAGTTCTTCATCATCGGAATTGCCGCCGACTACTGGGAGGCCCTGGAGGTGACAAGGCAGATTATAGATGAACTGTACCGGAATACCGGCGGCTTCGATTTGACCGGTTATTTAAACGATCACTCGCACGCTCCGTGTATGAGCGGCCGCGACAATCAGGCCCGAAACATGTCTGAACATGTTCCAGAAGCCGGCGAGATGTGAGGTGTCCATGCTTCCTATCATATTATTTATTTTAAAACTGCTGGGAATTCTGGTCCTGATTCTGCTGGGACTCGTTCTCGGCGTGCTTCTTCTGATTCTCTTCGTACCGGTCAGATACCGGATTGAAGGCTCTTATTACGAACGGCTGAAAGGGAAAGTCCGTGTCACATGGCTGCTACATATTATCTCTGTAACGGCAGCTTATGAGGACGAGTTCTCCATTCTCATCCGGCTGTTCGGCTTCCGGCTCTTCAAACCCGTGGAAGAGAGCAGAGAGGATGCGGAAGAGATGCTGGTCCACGCCATGGAAGTGACTGACGAGGATGCGGAAGAATTCTCCGGCGATATCCTGAAGGATGTGGAACACTCCGGGAAGAAACGGCTCACGGAAGAAGGAAAACTCCCCGAAAACACTGCTTCTGGCAGCGAGCGCACAAATTCAGAAGAAAAGCGCAAAGAGCCGCAGAAAATAGAGCCGCAGAAATCGTCACGGCTGAATGAAGAGCCAGGTCAGGGTAGCGGCGGAAAGGCCCAGGCGGCAGCCGACAGGCTTTCGTCAATTTTCGCAAAACTTAAGTATTCTTTCGAGGGTATCTGTGATAAACTAAAAACCATAAAAGAGAAAAAAGAAGAGATTCAAGCCTGGATTTCCAATGAAAATAACCGGAAGACAATCCGTCTTCTTCTGAGGCAGCTAAAGAAGCTGATCCGCCACCTCCTTCCAAAAAAAGGAAAGGGTGAAGTGGTATTCGGCTTCGACGATCCCTATACGACCGGTCAGGTTTTAACTGCGGTCAGCGCGGTTTACCCGTTCTGCCATAAGCAGCTTGACATTTACCCGGTATTTGACAGACAGGTATTTACGGCGGAGGGACATTTTAAAGGAAGAATCCGGGCCGGCACACTGCTTCTCATTGCGGGGAGGATGCTGCTCGATAAGAATTTCAGAGGCCTGTTAAGAAAATGGCTTCGATAAAGGAGGAACAGTTCAGATGGCAGATAATTATTTTACATCTACAGTGGAGGCTCTGTTCAAGGGTATGGATACCTTTGTAACGACAAAAACCGTAGTGGGAGAGGCAGTAAAGGTGGACGATACCATCATTCTTCCTCTGGTTGATGTGACCTGCGGCATGGCTGCCGGTTCATTTGCTGAAAGCGCAAAGCAGAAGGGCGCAGGCGGTATGAATGCCAAGATGAGCCCCAGCGCCATTTTAATCATTCAGAACGGCGTGACGAAGCTGGTCAACATCAAACAGCAGGATGCCATGACGAAGATCCTGGACATGGTGCCTGATTTTGTCAATAAGTTTACAGGGGGCTCCCAAGATGTTTCCCCTGAGGCATTAAAGGTAGCGGAAGAGATGGCTGCTGCAGACGAGGAAAAAGCTGAATAAGAAGAGGATAAGCCGCATACTATATCATATAGCATGTAAATGGATTGAGGGATTATATGAAGAGAGTATGTGGTCTGATGCTGTTCTGCTTTGGCGCAGGAATGGCAATTCTGCTTTTTATCCCGGCAACAATCATGACGATATTGTTCATCATCGCCTGTATGGTACTGGGATACAACTTATTCTGTTGGTAAAGAGTGTTTGTTGGAAACGGGAGAGATGTGCTGATACCCGTTTCCAGTTAAAATAAAGAGTTCGAAAACTGCTTTGGCAGCTATTTTCTGTAAAACAAAAAAAGCTCCAGGCTGTTTTATCAGCCTGGAGTTTTCCTAAATGATTAAGCTCTCTCAACTAAACCAGATCTTAAGCAGGAAGTACATACGTACATCTTCTTATTGCCTCCGTTAACTTTAACTTTAACGGACTTTACGTTTGCTTTCCACATCTTGTTAGATCTTCTATGGGAATGGCTCACCGCATTACCAAAGTGAGCAGCTTTTTCACAGATTGCACATTTAGCCATGATTGCACCTCCTTAAACGCTACTTGGATTTTCTGTTATAAAAATCCACAACAAATGTATGATAACAGAAATTGCATACTTTTGCAAGTGAAATTTAAAAATTTGTTTCTTTTTTTGGGAAAATAATGTATAATCAAATCAGTCAGAATGATAGGAGGTAAAAATTATGAAGGGTTACATCAATAATAAACTGGGTGAAATCCAGATTGGCCCTGATGTTATCGCTATGTACGCGGGCACTACTGCAGTAGAATGTTTCGGTATTGTCGGCATGGCGGCTGTCAGCATGAAGGACGGCCTTGTTAAGCTTTTAAAACGCGAAAGTCTGACGCACGGAATTAACGTGAATATACAGGACAACCATATCACCATCGACTTCCATGTCATCGTAGCATATGGAATCAGCATTTCGGCGGTAGCTGACAATCTGATCGAAAATGTGAAGTACAAAGTAGAAGAGTTCACCGGCATGACGGTAGATAAGATCAACATCTTCGTTGAAGGTGTAAGAGTGATAGATTAAGGAGGAAACTACCTGTGGGTATGAAGTATATAGACGGAGAGATGCTGAAGAAAGCATTTCTGGCCGGTGCAAAAGGATTGGAAGCTAAGAAGGAATGGATCAATGAACTCAACGTGTTCCCGGTTCCGGACGGGGATACGGGTACGAATATGACGATGACCATCATGTCAGCGGCAAGGGAAGTGGCGGCCATCGAGCATCCGGACATGGAATCTCTGGCAAAGGCCATTTCTTCCGGCTCGTTAAGAGGCGCCCGCGGCAACTCCGGCGTTATTCTTTCCCAGCTTTTCAGAGGCTTTACAAAAGAAATAAAGACGGTGGATAAGATCACGACGACGACTCTTGCGAATTCCTTCGTCAGAGCAACAGAGACGGCTTACAAGGCCGTTATGAAGCCGAAAGAGGGAACGATCCTGACGGTTGCCAAGGGAATGGCGGACAAGGCTGTGGAACTGGTGACAGAGACGGAAGATATCATCGAATTTTGTCAGAAGGTCATCGAACACGGCGATTACGTGCTGAGCCAGACTCCGGAGATGCTTCCCGTGCTGAAACAGGCCGGTGTCGTCGATTCCGGCGGACAGGGCCTTATGCAGGTCGTAAAGAGCGCTCTCGACTGCCTGATGGGCAAGGAACTGGATTTATCCGTGGAAGGCGCAGCGAGCGCCGGAAGCGTATCAGGCGGTGCTGCGGTAACCGATGATTTCGATATCAAGTTCGGTTACTGTACGGAATTTATCGTGAATCTGGAGAAGCCTTACGATGAGAAGAACGAACATGAATTTAAGGGATATTTAGAATCCATCGGCGATTCCATCGTTGTCGTTTCAGATGACGATATCGTCAAGGTTCACGTCCATACCAACGATCCGGGACTCGCGATTCAGAAGGCACTGACCTTCGGCTCCCTGTCACGTATGAAGATCGACAACATGAGGGAAGAGCATCAGGAAAAACTGATTAAGGATTCGGAAAAGCTGGCCGCTCAGCAGAAAGCGGACGAAGAGAAGAACGCAGGACCGAGAAAGCCTTACGGCTTCATCTCCGTATCCGTCGGCGAGGGGCTCGACGAGATCTTTAAGGGAATTGGAGCCGATTACCTGATTCAGGGCGGCCAGACCATGAACCCAAGCACCGAAGATATGTTAAACGCCATCGACCGTGTCAATGCCGATACGGTTTATATTCTTCCGAACAACAAGAACATCATACTTGCGGCAGAACAGGCCAAGAAGCTTACAAAGAATAAGCATGTCATCGTAATTCCGTCCAGAACGATCCCGCAGGGAATTACCGCTCTGATCAATTTCGCACCAGATTTATCAGCGGAAGAGAATGAGAAAGTAATGACCGAGGAGATGCAGCGAGTCAAGACCGGACAGATTACTTATGCGGTGCGCAACACCATGATTGACAACATCGAGATCACCGAGGGTGACATCATGGCTCTCGGAGACCACGGAATCCTGGCGGTGGGGAAAGCCATCGAGCACACGGCGCTGGAATCCCTCAAATCCATGGTGGATGACGAATCTGAGCTGATTACCATCTATTACGGCGCGGACGTGTCGGAGGAAGACGCGGAGACGCTTCGTGAGAAGGCAGAGGAGTCGTTCGGCGACTGTGAAGTAGAGCTCCATCCGGGCGGTCAGCCAATCTACTATTATCTGATATCCGTAGAGTAGAACAGAAGAAACAGGAACAGCTCCCGGGCAGGCAATCTGCCCGGGAACTTTTTTGAGAAAGGTGAAAGAAACATGAATCAACAACCTTTGGATACCTTAAAAGGCATTGGTGAGAAGACCGGAAAACTGTTTGGGAAGCTGGGTATCGGAACCGTGGATGAACTGCTGGAATACTATCCGCGGGCCTATGATGCCTACGAGGAACCGGTCTCTGTCGGAGAACTGAAGCCGGATACCGTGATGGCAGTCTCCGGAGTGCTGTTTAAAAGCGCGGAAGTGAAGCGTTACAGCCATATTCAGGTGATTACCACCATGATCAGGGACATTACGGGTTCCCTGACCCTTACCTGGTACAACATGCCTTATCTGCACGCCACTTTAAAGGCCGGTATGCGCGCCGTGTTCCGCGGACGGGTGGTTAAGAAAAACGGACGCCTTACGATGGAACAGCCGGAGATCTTTCTGGGCGATGCCTACGGGGAGGTTATCCACTCCATGCAGCCCATCTACGGACAGACAAAGGGGCTTCCCAACAAGACCATTGTGCGGGCAGTGAAGCAGGCCCTGTCGGTGAGACAGATGGTCCGCGATTACATGCCCTTAGATCTGCGGATCCGCCATGAACTGGCGGAATATAATTTTGCCATCGAACATATTCATTTCCCCACAGACCGGACGGAACTGCTCTTCGCCAGGAAACGGCTCGTTTTCGACGAATTCTTCCTGTTTCTTATGGCTGTTCGCCGTCTAAAGGACAGGCGTGTGGACCGGGAAAGCCACTTTCGGATGACGCCCTCCGATGAAGTGATCAGCCTCGTGAAAAAGCTTCCCTATGCGCTGACCGGCGCGCAGAACAAGGTGCTTACGGAGGTTTTCCGTGATATGACAGGCGGAAAGGTGATGAACCGGTTAATTCAGGGTGATGTCGGCTCCGGAAAGACCATTATCGCTGTCCTCGCTCTGTTGGAGGCGGCTTACAACGGGTATCAGGGCGCTCTCATGGTGCCGACAGAGGTGCTTGCCAGACAGCACTACGAGTCCATGCTCTCCCTGTTTGAGGAAAATGGCATTGACAAACAGGTGGTGCTGGTAACCGGTTCCATGACGGCAAAGGAGAAGCGGACCGCCTACGAAAAAATCGCCTCCCACGAAGCCGATATCATTGTCGGAACCCATGCGCTCATACAGGAGAAAGTGGTCTACGACAAGCTGGCCCTCGTCATCACCGACGAGCAGCACCGGTTCGGTGTCAGCCAGCGCGAGATGCTGGGCGGAAAAGGGGACGAGCCTCACGTTCTTGTCATGAGTGCGACGCCGATCCCCAGAACGCTGGCCATAATCATTTACGGCGACCTCGATATTTCCATCATCGATGAACTGCCGGCCAACCGGCTTCCCATCAAGAACTGTGTCGTGGACACCAGCTACCGGAACACGGCGTATTCCTTTATCAAAGGGGAGGTGGCCGCCGGGCGTCAGGCGTACGTGATCTGCCCCATGGTGGAGGCCAGTGAGATGATCGAGGCGGAGAATGTTCTGGATTATGCAAAGAAACTCCAGAGCGCGCTGCCGGGGATCCCGGTAGAATATCTTCACGGTAAGATGAAGGCGAAAGAGAAAAATGCAATCATGGAACGGTTTGCCGCCGGGGAGATCAAGGTTCTCGTCTCCACCACCGTCGTGGAAGTAGGCGTCAACGTTCCCAATGCCACCGTCATGATGATTGAAAATGCGGAGCGCTTCGGACTGGCCCAGCTTCATCAGCTGCGGGGCCGTGTCGGCCGCGGAAAGCACCAGTCCTACTGCATCCTGGTGGACGGCTCCGGCCAGGATGGAACCAGGGAACGACTGACGATCCTGAGCAAATCCAACGATGGCTTCTTCATTGCCTCCGAGGATTTAAAGCTGCGCGGCCCGGGAGACATCTTCGGGCTCAGACAGAGCGGTGATCTGGAATTTAAGCTGGCCGACATCTTTACCGATGCCAATATCTTAAAGACGGTGTCTGAGGAGGTCAACCGGCTGTTGGATGAGGATCCGGAGCTCAGCTCAGAGGATCACGCCGAGCTTGGCAAAAAACTCAATCTGTATTTGGAAAAAAGTTATGACAAGCTAAATCTGTAAGTGTATTATTTTCATATTAAGTACATTTTCAGAAAATGGTTGAAAATAATAAGTCGGCGTGATAGACTTATGCTGTTAAAAATATAACAGTTCAGCGACATATAAGGAGGGCATGTATGAACAGGCAGGAATTAAAATTCGATGCAAAAAATAAGATGAGGGAGGCGGCTGTAAACCCCTATGTGGTTACACTCATCATGGGAGTAGTCATTATGGTTCTGTCCGGTGTTCAGTTTATTCTCGATTTCTGGGGCGGCATCATCAACACGGGATCTTCCGTCAGTACTGGAGAAGCCGGCACGTATATGATTTCTTCTCTCATATTTTTTGTTATTTACATAGTGATCAGCACAATTTTACAGTTTGGATACAGCAGCTACTGCCTGAAGGTGGCAAACCGGGATGGGTCCATGTCTTATGGAGATTTGTTTTCATCGGTTCGTTATCTGTTAAAAGCCATAGGACTGACGATTATGATATCTGTTTTTGTCCTGCTCTGGTGTATACTGCTTGTAATACCGGGTATCATTGCCGCTTACCGTTATTCCCAGGCCATCTTCATCATGGTTGAGAATCCCAATAAGGGAATTATGCAGTGTATCCGCGAGAGCAAGGAGATGATGGTCGGTCACAAGATGGAATACTTTATCCTGGAGTTCTCTTTCTTCTTCTGGATGCTGCTCGGCGGCGTTACCTGCGGTCTGGCATATATCTATGTATATCCGTATATGACGGTTACATTTGCCAATTACTACAACCAATTGAAGCCGGTTTCCGTGGTCTATGAGCATGCAGATACCATAATTTAACTGAATAATCAGGAAAAACGACCGCCTCTTTATCCAGAAAGAGGCGGTTCTTCTTGTATGCCTGCGGTTAATTTGATAAAATAGCATGAAAGGTTATAATTTCCAAATTATGGCAGGAGGCACTGGAATGAAAGAAGCGATCGAAGCAATCAAGGCAAATATAGGACAGGTACTGGTGGGAAAAGAAGAGGTAACGGACTTACTTCTCTCTGCGATTCTTGCAGGAGGCCACGTACTTTTGGAGGATGTTCCCGGAACCGGCAAGACCATGCTGGCAAAGTCTCTGGCAAAGAGCATGGAGCTGTCCTTTTCGAGGGTTCAGTTCACGCCGGACCTGCTGCCGTCTGACATAACCGGTCTCAATTATTACAATCAGAAGGCCGGAGAGTTCGTCTTTCGCGGAGGTCCGGTGTTTACCAATCTGCTTCTTGCGGATGAGATCAACCGGGCCACGCCCAGGACGCAGTCCAGCCTGCTGGAGTGTATGGAAGAGCATCAGGTGACCATCGACGGGGAGACGAAGAAACTGGAAGAACCGTTTTTTGTTATTGCAACCCAGAATCCCATCGAGACGGCGGGGACGTATCCGCTCCCCGAGGCCCAGCTGGACCGTTTTCTGATGCAGATCCCCATGGGACTTCCGGACGCGGGGGAGGAGCGGCAGATCCTTGAACGCTTCGGCAAAGAGAATCCCTATGACAGCCTGACCGCCGTATGTGGCCGGGAGGCGCTTTTAAACCTGATGAAGGAAGCGGAGGCGGTATACGTCCATCCCCATCTGATGGATTATCTCGTCGAACTGGTTATCGCCACCAGGAAACACAGCGAAGTGGAAGGGGGCATCAGTCCCCGCGGCAGCCTGGCCTTTTACCGGGCAGCCCGGGCCTATGCCCTGGTGAAGGGGCGGGACTACGTGGTTCCCGAGGATATCAAGGCGCTGGCCGTTCCCGTTCTGGCTCACAGGCTGGTTCTCGCCAGAACGCTGACTGGAAGAAGTACGGGCCGCCAGATTATCGAACAGCTCTTAAATACCGTCTTTGTACCTACAGAGGAGTGGAATACATAAATGGAACTGATCCTGATGGCCCTTGGGGCCTGCTTTCTCTATGTCCTTCAGCGCGTCTTATACGAACGGTTCTGGAAGAAGGGGCTGACTGCGGACGCTGCGTTTCAGGGAAATCCCGCGGTCTGCGGCGGCGAGGCGTATCTACTGGAGACCGTTGTCAATGCAAAGTTTCTTCCGCTCTCGATTCTGCGGGTCAAATTCCGCATCGGCAGAGAACTGGAATTCGTCACGGGGGAGAACTCCGCTGTCTCCGACTATACGTACCGCAACGACGTCTTCTCCGTCTTTCCTTATCAGAAGATCACGAGAAAGCTGCGGTTCCACTGCCGCAAACGCGGATATTACGAAATAAAGAGTCTGGATCTGGTCAGCCATGATCTGTTCTTTTCCGGCCATTTCATCGAGACTCTGTCCCTGGATTCTCATTTATACGTCTATCCGGCGGCTGCGGACTGCGGCCGTCTGAATGTTCCGTTTCAGAAGATGATGGGCACCTGCTTATCGAGAAGCAGACTGGTTACCGATCCCTTTGAACTGAAGGGAATCCGGGAGTATCAGACCTACGATTCCATGCGCAGTGTCAACTGGAAGGCCACAGCCCGAACCGGCGCCTTGAAGGTCAACGTTCATGAGTCCACGGCCTCCCAGAATATCTTCCTCTTTCTGAATATGGATTCGGACTATCCGTGGGCGTCGGAGGCGCTCCGGGAGGAGGCTATCTCGATCTGCGGTTCCTTCATCGACGCCTTTGTCTCCGCGGGAATTCCAACCGGATTCTTCAGCAACGGCATCGATGCGGCGGCCGAAGAGCCTTCCTTCGTCCCCGCCGGGGCGGGAGCGAGCCACGTCACCCGGTGCATGGAGGCGCTCAGCCGTCTCCGCTATGACATTTCCCAGACTCCCTTCGAGACACTGATGAGGGAAGGCAGTCTGGAAAAGAAGGCGGAAGACTGTCTATACATCATGATCTCATCCTGCAAACGGCCGGAGCTTCAGACGGCATACCAGGAATTCTGCCGCTATAGTCCGGGATCCTTATGGATCGCACCGCTACGGCCGGAAGACGAGGCAGTATTTTCCCTCTGTCCGGCTGCTCTGACGATGAAGTGGGAGGTGCCTTATGACAAGATTTAAATGGATCAACCGCTGGATTACCGCCGATTTAAGCGGAATCCATATAATATTGGCCAGCGTGTCTGTTTTCCTCTACATTGCCGGATACTTCATTCCCAGTTCGCGGCTCATGACAGCAGGGTATGCGGGATTATTTCTGGTAATCCTTTTCTATCTGCTTCATCTGCAGCTCCATTCCTGCGACAGTTTTCTGAGCATGCATCCGGCGACGGATCAGATTCCGAAATCGCAGATGAAGCTGGTAAATGGCGTCTACATGGCCGTGTTTCTGGCTGTAACGGGGGCTTTCATGGCCGTGTTCTCCCTTCTTCACCTGGAGTGGCTGGTGAACGGGTTTAAATCTGTCCTGACCGCCATTCTTCGCTTTCTGGCCCGTTTTCTTCCGGAAGCCGTAAATGAGCCGGTGGAATCCATGCCTTCCGGGAGCTTTATCCCTCCGGAGCTGGGAGAAGAGGCGGCGGCGCCTTCGCTTCTTGCAAAAATCCTGGATGCGGCTCTCACAGCCGCTGCCGTCGTTTTCATAGTACTTCTCGCTGTATATTTGCTCAGACAGCTGTTCTTCCTGCTGATCCGTCTATTGAAGCCGAGAGAAGACGGAGATGAAAAGGAATTTATGAAACCGGCCGTTGTTTTTAACAGGATCCATACCGGACAGGCGAAGGGAACGCCTCTGTGGAGAGATTTTACCATTGAGGGAAGAATCCGCAGGGCGTATAAAAAAGAAATTTTAAGACGGCTTAAGGTTAGAGGCCGGATTTCCCGGACGGAAACGCCGGAGGAGCTGGAACAGAAAAGCGGATTTCCGGAGGAGCCTTCCCTCTGCGGAATCTACCATCAGGTATACGAGAAGGCGCGTTACGGAAAGGAATGCACCAAAGAGGATTTGGAGCGTTTGAATGAGATTCGCAGATCGAATCAAAAGAATACATAGAGTAAATACCAAAAACACGGGAGGAATAAATCTATGAAGAGCATATTAATTGGAATCGCAGGGGGAACCGGATCAGGAAAATCCACATTTACCAACCGGTTAAAGGATGCGTTTCACGATGATATCGCCGTCCTTTATCACGATAATTACTATAAAAAGCAGGATGGCATTCCCTTTGAGGAGCGGAAAAAAATGAATTACGATCATCCGGAGGCGTTTGAGACGGAGCTTCTCCTGGATCAGCTGTCCAGACTGCAGCGCGGCGAGTCCGCCCAATGTCCCGTATACGATTATTCCCAGCACAACCGGTCGGATCAGTTCCTCACAGTCCTTCCAAAAAGGGTAATCCTGGTGGAGGGAATTCTGGTATTTGCCGACCAGCGGCTCCGTGATATGTTTGACATCAAGATATTTGTGGAGGCGGACGCGGATGAACGGATTCTGCGGCGGGTGATCCGGGATGTCAAGGAGCGCGGACGGGATATCGAGGGCGTCGTGGAGCAGTATCTGACGACCGTCAAGCCCATGCATTACTTATATGTAGAACCTACAAAACCCTTGGCTGACATCATCATCAACAGCGGAATGAACGAAGTGGCCTTCCATCTGGTAAAGACCTCGATCGAAAAAATACTGGGAGAACCATCGGATCAATAGGAGGACACAAACCATGTTTTTCTGGCAGAAAAAAGAAGTTCTGGTTACATTTTCACTGAACGATTTTAACCGTGTTAAGGATACTCTGGCTGCGAATCAGATCCCGTATGACTGGAAAACCGTGCCTGACTGCGGAAGACGGGGACGCCGGACGCTGGGAACAGCATTTATGGATGAATCCGTCTTAAGACAGTATTACCTTTATGTTGAAAAAAAAGAATATGAGAGGGCAGAATATCTCGTAAAGACAGTATTGACCGGTGGGAAACGGTAAACGCGGCCGGATCTTCTGCGAAAAAAGAAGGAGGCAGTCATGAGTCAAGAGCAGTCTCAACCGTTTCATATAGAAAGAGCAGTTTCCAGCGATTACTCTGTGATATGCCGTCTGATCACCGAGGAACATGCGATGCACGTTACGGCCCGTCCTGATATTTTTCAGCCGTGTGGGACACTTTTAACAAAAGAAGAGTATGAGGCCATGCAAAAAGATGATACATACTTCTTGTATATGGCCAGGACCAGCGGAGGTGAAACGGCCGGGCTCTGTTTTGCGAAGCTGACGGAAACCGCTTCCCCACTGCTCTGCAAAAAGAAATTTCTTTATATTGAAGATTTTATTGTATCGGAACCGTTTCGGCGGCGGGGCATTGGCCGTATGCTGTATGCAAAAATCAAAGAGGCTGCGGTTCTGTCTGGTGCAGAAGGTGCAGAACTGACCGTCTGGAATTTTAACGAAAGCGCGGCCGCCTTTTACCGGGCGCTGGGTATGAAGGTGCAGTTTGTTCATATGGAAGAAAACTTTTAAAAAGTCTCTGTTCCATGACATAAAATTTTGGAAAAACCTTCTAGTGTATTATTCTCCCTCAGAGCCATAATAGGAGTGTAGCACAAAACACACCATGAAAAACACAAAACAAAAGCATGGTGATAGACGAAAAGGAGGCATATCAATATGTCAGGAAAATCTTCTAACACAACAAACGTACCAGAAGCAAGAGAAGCAATGGACAGATTCAAAATGGAAGTTGCAAACGAGATCGGTGTTCCGTTAACTAACGGTTACAACGGAAACTTAACCTCTGCACAGAACGGTTCTGTTGGTGGCTATATGGTTAAGAAAATGATCGAAGCTCAGGAAAGACAGATGGCTGGTAAATAAGCCAAGAAACAATAAAGAAGAGCCTTCAGTTTAAAACTGAAGGTTCTTTTTTTACTGTAATTGGGTTGTATATCTTTCGTTTTCATACTATAATGGTACATAACACCAAAAGAATGAGGGATACCATTTCATGAGAGTAATAGCAGGAAAAGCCAGAAGGCTTCTTTTAAAAACCATAGAGGGTCAGGATACAAGACCCACCACAGACCGCATCAAAGAGACTTTATTCAACATTTTAAATCCGGATCTGCCGGGCAGCACCTTTCTCGATCTCTTCTCCGGAAGCGGCGGCATCGGCATCGAGGCCTTAAGCCGCGGAGCCGACAGGGCAGTCTTTATCGAGATGAACCCAAAGGCCGCGGAATGCATCAGGGGGAACTTACAGACCACGAAGTTTACGGAAGAGTCCGTTGTCATGAACTGTGACGTTCTCACCGGCCTGCGCCGCCTGGAGGGTAAGGATTACGTCTTTGATTTCGTCTTCATGGATCCGCCCTACGGGAAGGAATCCGAGCGCCAGGTTCTGGAGTATCTGGCATCTTCCCCGCTTATTTCAGAGGACACGCTCATAATTGTGGAAGCGGATTTAAACACCGGCTTCGATTATCTGGAATCCATGGGGTTCGAATGCCGCAGAGAAAAGATCTATAAGACGAATAAACATGTTTTTATAGCAAAAGGAGTGGTTTTATGAAAACGGCCGTATATCCGGGAAGCTTCGATCCGGTGACGCTGGGCCATCTCGATATCATCGAGCGTTCGGCCCGGATGTCCGATCAGTTAATTATCGGAGTTTTGAATAATAATTCAAAAACTCCGTTGTTTTCTGTTCAAGAACGTGTTAATATGTTAAAGGAAATAACGAAAGATTTAGGCAATGTGGAAGTGAAAGCTTTTGCAGGGCTTTTGATCGATTTTGTGCGTGCGAATCAGGCTGATGTCGTAGTCCGTGGACTCCGTGCCGTCACTGATTTTGAGTACGAGCTTCAGCTGGCACAGACCAACCGGGTTATCGCACCGGAAGTGGATACCATATTTTTGACAACGAATTTAAAATACTCCTATTTGAGCTCCAGTATCGTCAAGGAAATCGCGTTCTATGACGGAGACATCAGTGCATTCGTTCCTGCCAGCGTGGCAGAATGCATCAGGAGGAAGATGGCAGATAGAAAATAGATAGAAAAACGGGTAAGGAGAGAGACGCATTATGATGAGTAGAATTGAACAGTTAATTGGTGAAATTGAAGAATATATCGATGGTTGTAAGTACCAGCCGCTTTCCAACAGTAAGATCGTCGTAAACCGTGACGAACTGGAAGAGCTTCTTGTGGAGCTGCGCCTTCGGATTCCGGATGAGATCAAACAGTATCAGAAGATCATCAGCAACCGCGACGTGATCTTAAACGAGGCTCATCAGCAGGCAGATTCCATACTCGCCCAGGCATCCGCCCATACGGATGAACTGGTTAATGAGCATGAGATCATGCAGAAGGCATACGCCCAGGCCAATGAGATCATCAATCAGGCGAATTTACAGGCCCAGGACATCGTTGAGAAGGCCGTCTCCGACGCCAATGATATCCGCCAGAGCGCCGTTCAGTACACGGACGATATGTTAAAGAGTCTTCAGACCATCATCAGCCACTCCATGGAAGGAGCACAGGGCAGGTTTGATGCCTTTATGACTTCCATGCAGTCCAGCTATGATATTGTCTCCTCCAACCGTCAGGAGCTGACCGGCGCGGTCATGCCGCCCACGGAAGCTGACGGCAGCATGCCAATAGAATAAAGATTGCCGCAGAAAGCAGACTGTGAACCGCTTTCCATGCTACATAGTGCCGGATGGATAATCCGGCATTTTTTATGACACTCTTTGTCTGAAAAATTCCGGACATCCCGCCGAAGGCGGTAGCGGCGGCGATCCACATGCCCCCCGCCATGGACGGAATCGAACCGGAGATGGCGCGGATTCCCGTTGTGATCTCCACAAAACCAAGCAGTGCCGCTTTTCCGGCCGGATTATGTAACGGAAGTCCCGTAATATAAAAGACAAGAATAGAAAACAGCATGATATAGCCGCCGATTTTCACCATGACCTCGCAGGAATCCATCAGACTTTCATCGAAGGTCAGCTGTGCTTCCCTGGAATATGGAAGCGACGGAGAGACCGTCTGGATTCCATAGAGCTTCCGGGACAGCCAGGCGATTAAGACCACCGGTAAATAAACAGCGGCCATAAGCATCCACACCGGTACGGCACCCGGCAGCTCTGTGGCCGCGTAGCCCAGCAGGAACATGGGACTGGGATGGTTGCAGATGCTTAATAAGTATCTGGCTTCCGCCTTCGTGATCCGTTCCCCATCGAGAAAATCGCTGCAGTTTCTGGCTCCCATGGGATAGCCGCAGAGGAGACCGGAGACGAGAATGTAGCTTCCTGCGTCCGAAAGCTTTAAAAAATTACGAAGAAACCCGCGGAAGGGAAATGTAAGAATATGGATCGCGTCCAGTGCGACGATGACGTTGGAGCAGATCATGAACGGCAGGAGTGTGGGGAGAACTACCGTGGCCCACAGAACCAGTCCGTTTTTTGCCCCCTGAGTCGCGGCCGCCGGACTTAACAGAAGAACGCAGAGCACCGCAACGGAACAGAAGCGGAAGAAGGATTTTTTCATGAGCACCTGAATAGATTGTTTTATACAAATATATGATGAGGCCGTATCGATATGATGATGATTCTTCTTTTAATCCTGCTTCTTTCCTTCTTTCATGTGACCATGATCGATTACCTTTACAACAATCCTACCTATTACCAGCTGGACGCCTATACATATGAGAGTGATGATTTCCGCAGTATGAGGTTGGGTAACCTGATCGCAGAATCCGGCCCCCTCGATTACGATCTGCTCACTTCCCTGATGATTGAGCACAATTACGATCTGACCGATGTCAAGGATACTGCCTGCCATACAGACCGCCTGCTGGCCGTGAAGCCGGCGGAATACCGGAAGCTGAAACAGGCGTATGAGACGGTCCTCGGCGATTTAAAGTTCTTTCCCATCCCGGATAATACGAACGCCGCATCTCCACCCGTCACCTTTGAGAACGGCTGGATGGATAAGCGCACGTACGGTGGGGAGCGCGGCCACGAGGGCTGTGACATCATGGGGACAGAGCGGCCCCGGGGATATTATCCCGTTGTCTCCATGTCGGATGGGATTGTGGAAAAGGTGGGTTGGCTGGAGAAAGGCGGATGGAGGATCGGAATCCGCGCTCCCGGCGGCGCCTATCTCTATTACGCCCATTTGTACGGCTACAGCCGGCAGTGGCAGGAGGGCGATGCCGTAAAGGCCGGAGAGCTGCTGGGCTTCATGGGTGACACCGGGTACAGCACAGTAGAAGGGACCACCGGTAATTTTGAAGTCCATCTTCATGTCGGGATCTATATGAAGACGGACCATGAAGACGAAATGAGCTTAAATCCCTACTGGGTATTAAAATATCTGCAGAAATACCGGTTGAAATATTCCTATTAGTATATTAAGATTGCCATAGAGAAAGGCAGGAGTTACACACGTGAGCGAATTGAAACTTTCCGAAGAGTATTTAAACAGAATGAGAGACTTACTGGGGGAAGAGGAATTTTCCGCCTATTTAAAAAGCTTCGACGAGGAACGGCTGTATGGACTGCGGGTCAATGCGGCAAAGGTCACGCCGGAAGCATTTCCGGAACTGGTTTCCTGGGATTTAAAGCCGGTACCCTGGATTCCAAACGGATTTTATTACGAGGGGACGGAACGTCCGGCCAAGGATCCCTATTATTACGCCGGACTCTATTACCTGCAGGAGCCCAGCGCCATGACCCCGGCCATGCTTCTTCCGGTGGAGCCGGGAGACCGGGTTCTGGATTTGTGCGCGGCGCCCGGTGGGAAGAGCACGGAGCTGGGTGTTAAGCTGGCTGGAAAAGGCGTCCTCATCTCCAACGACATCAGCAATTCGAGGGCGAAAGCGCTTCTTAAAAACCTGGAGCTCTGGGGGATTTCCAACATCTGTGTTACCAGCGAGACTCCCGATAAGCTGGCCGATGTATTCGGCCCGTGGTTCGATAAGATTCTGATCGACGCGCCGTGTTCCGGGGAAGGGATGTTCCGCAAGGACGATGATATGGTGAAAAGCTATGAGGAGCGCGGACCGGAGTACTACAGTGAAATTCAGAAGGAGATCACGGACCAGGCGGTCCGCATGCTGGCTCCAGGCGGCCTGCTGCTTTACTCTACCTGCACCTTTTCACGCTGCGAGGATGAGGAGATTATCTGCCATATTCTGGGGAACCACCAGGAGATGGAACTGATCAGGCTCCCTCTGTTTGAAGGCGCATCAGGCGGAATCGGCCTCGACGGCTGTGTCCGTCTGTTTCCTCATAAGATAAAGGGCGAGGGGCATTTTATATCCCTGCTGCGGAAAAACGGCGGTGGAGCGGAGAGGACGGCTGCGGGCAGCCGGGAACGTTCCAGGATGGAGCCGCAGGGGAAAAGGGCCTCAGCCCTTCCAACGGAGCTTACGGATTTTCTCGCCCTCATGAACCGGGAATTTGATAATTCCAGAATCATGATTAAAAATGATTCTGTCTATTATCTGCCGGAAAACTTTGTTCCGGCAAAGGAACTCCGTTATCTGAGAACGGGGCTTCTTCTGGGCGAACTGAAGAACAAACGCTTTGAGCCTGGACAGGCTCTTGCCATGACCCTTCATGCAGAAGAATTTAAGCAGACTATCTCCTGGAAAAAGGAGGATGACCGCGTCATCCGGTATTTAAAGGGAGAAACGATCTCCCTGACGCCGGAGGAAGGGCCGGTCAAGGGCTGGTGTCTCGTCTGCGTGGACGGCCATCCCCTGGGGTTTGCCAAGGGAACGGGTATGGCGCTCAAGAACAAATACTATCCGGGATGGCGGTGGCTGTGATGAAGGATACCATTAGGCTGGACAAATACTTAACGGAGATGGGCGAGGGAACGAGAAGCCAGATCAAAGAAATGGCCCGAAAGGGACGCATATCTGTAAACGGTGTGACGGAGAAGAAGAGTGAGCGTAAGATTTCTCCCTCCTCCGACACGGTCGCCGTAGATGGACGGAACGTGTCCTATGTGGAATATGAATACTATATGCTCCATAAACCGCAGGGCGTCGTCTCTGCGACGGAAGACAGGCTGCATGAGACGGTGGTGGATTTAATCACCGACAGGAAACGGGATGATTTATTTCCTGTGGGCCGCCTCGATATCGACACAGAGGGTCTGCTCCTCTTGACCAATGACGGAGATTTAACCCATCGCCTGCTCTCGCCGAAAAAGCATGTGGACAAGGTCTACTACGCCAAAATAGAGGGAATGCTTCCAGAAGACGCGAAAGACCGTATGGCGGAGGGTCTGGTTCTCTCAGACGGAACGGAAACGCTTCCTGCTGATTTGGAAGTCGTTCGTCGCGGGGACTTAAGTGAGCTGTCTGAGATCCGCCTTACGATTCATGAAGGAAAATTCCATCAGGTGAAACGGATGTTTGAAACACTGGGGTGTCGTGTGGTATACTTAAAGAGGTTATCCATGGGGACGCTTGTGCTCGATGAGGCACTGAAGCCGGGAGAGTACCGGCCGCTGACCCATAAGGAACTGGAACTGCTAAAAAAGACAAATCAGGAGTAATTATGATGATAGAAGAGACAAAAGCGGTCATATTCGACCTGGATGGAACACTTGTGGACTCCATGTGGATGTGGAAGGATATCGACATCGAGTTCCTTAAAAATTACGGGCACGACTGTCCTCCGGAGCTGCAGAAGGAGATTGAGGGAATGAGTTTTTCCGAGACTGCCGTCTATTTCAAGGACAGGTTCGGACTGAGGGAATCCATCGAAGACATCAAAGCCATCTGGCGGGAGATGTCCATCGAGAAATACCGCCATCAGGTGCCGTTAAAGGCCGGCGCCCGTGAATTTCTCATCCACTTAAAGTCCCGCGGCATCGCGGCCGGCATTGCCACCAGCAACGGAAGAGAGATGGTGGACGCAGTCATCGAAGCTTTGAAGATCGGAGACTATTTTCATGTGATCGCTACCGCCTGCGAGGTGGCAGCCGGAAAACCGGCGCCCGACATCTATCTGAATGTAGCTGGCCGTCTGGGCGTAGCCCCCGGTAAATGCCTTGTCTTCGAAGACGTACCCGCCGGAATACTGGCCGGGAAACGGGCTGGCATGACGGTCTGTGCTGTGGATGATGAGTTTTCCAGGCATATGGAAGCGGAGAAGAAGAGTCTGGCCGACTACTTTATCCGCGATTATTACGATATTATAAACAGAAATGGAGCAGCAATATGATACACGATTACCTGCCAATGAACCGCGCCGATATGAATATCCGCGGCTGGAAGCAATGTGACTTTGTCTATGTGAGCGGTGACGCCTATGTGGACCACCCCTCCTTCGGACACGCCATCATAACCCGGCTTCTGGAGGCGCACGGCTACAAAGTGGGGATAATCGCCCAGCCGGACTGGAAAGATCCGGAGAGCATCCGGGTGCTGGGAGAGCCCCGGTTGGGCTTCTTCGTATCCGGCGGAAATATGGACTCCATGGTAAACCACTATTCCGTTTCCAAAAAACGGAGACAGCAGGATTCCTACACGCCGGGCGGCGTTATGGGAAGGCGGCCCGATTACGCGACGGTCGTCTACTGCAACCTGATCCGCAGCGTCTACAAACGGGTTCCCATTATCATCGGAGGCATCGAAGCCAGTTTAAGGCGGCTGGCCCACTACGATTACTGGTCAGACCGGTTAAAGCACTCGATCCTGATCGACTCCCAGGCTGATTTAATCTCCTACGGAATGGGAGAGCGGTCCGTCGTCGAGATTGCAGACGCATTAAACAGCGGAATCGATATCAAAGACATTACCTTCATAGACGGAACGGTATACAAAACCAGCAGCCTGGACAGCGTTTACGACGCACTGACTCTGCCATCCTACGGCGCCATGAAAGAAAATAAGCTGGAATACGCCAGGAGCTATTATATCCAGTACAGCAACACGGATCCATTTACAGGGAAGCGTCTGGTGGAACCGTATCAGGATAATCTGTACGTCGTTCAGAATCCGCCTTCCAAGCCATTAACCACCGGGGAGATGGATGAGGTTTACGACCTTCCGTATATGAGGAACTATCACCCGTCCTATGAAGAGGAGGGCGGTGTTCCGGCCATTCGGGAGATCAAATTCAGCCTGATCAGTAACCGCGGCTGTTTCGGTGCATGCAGCTTCTGCGCACTGACCTTCCATCAAGGTCGGATCATTCAGGTGAGAAGCCATGATTCGCTGGTGGCAGAAGCAAAGCTCCTGACGGAAGAGCCGGACTTTAAGGGCTATATCCACGATGTGGGCGGCCCCACCGCTGATTTCCGCTCGCCTGCCTGTGAGAAACAGCTGACCAAAGGCGCATGTCCGAACCGCCAGTGCCTGTTCCCGGAACCGTGCAGGAATTTAAAGGCAGATCACTCGGATTATATTGAACTGCTCCGGAAGCTTCGCTCTCTGCCAAAGGTGAAAAAGGTCTTCATCCGTTCCGGAATCCGATTCGACTACGTGCTGGCAGACCCCAGCCGGAAGTTTTTAAAGGAACTGTGCCAGTACCATGTCAGCGGCCAGTTAAAGGTGGCCCCGGAGCACGTGGCGGACAAGGTGCTGAGCCGCATGGGCAAGCCGCAGAATAAGGTGTACCGGCAGTTTGTCAAAGAATATAAGGATATGAACGCGCAGCTTGGCATGAAGCAGTATCTCGTGCCGTATCTGATGTCCTCCCATCCGGGCTCCGGTCTGCCCGAGGCCATCGAACTGGCCGAGTACTTGCGGGACCTGGGATATATGCCGGAACAGGTGCAGGATTTCTATCCGACGCCGTCCACCATCTCCACCTGCATGTACTATACCGGATACGATCCGCGCACCATGGAAAAGGTCTACGTCCCCACGAACCCGCATGAAAAGGCCATGCAGAGAGCACTCATCCAGTACCGCAATCCAAAGAATTACGAACTGGTGGAGGAAGCGCTGAAGAAGGCCGGCCGCACCGACTTAATCGGATACGACAAAAAATGTCTGATCCGTCCCAGATTTTCCGGAGGCGGACAGTCTGCCGGCGGGAAAAGGCCGGGGAATGGGCAGCCAGCAAGTGGCAAAAGGCCAGGAAATGGGCAGCCAGCAGGCGGTTATCCGGCTGCAAGGCAGCGTGACGATAAACCGGCGGGAAAGAAAAAGACAATAAGAAACGTTCATAAAAAGGTTAAAAAATAAAAGAGAAAAGAAGGGATTCAAATGAAGATTGCAGTTGTAACAGGGGCCTCCTCAGGAATGGGCAGAGAATTTGTCAGGCAGCTGGCGGACCGTTTTAACGGAATCGATGAAATCTGGGTTATCGCCAGACGCGAAGACCGGCTGAAGGAGCTGGTCTCCACGGTTCCAGTGCGTTTGCGCATCTTCGCCGTGGATTTAACAGACCATAAGGAACTGATGGATTTTCAGTGCACACTGGAGGAAGAGCACCCCGATGTCAAATGGCTGATCAACTCGGCGGGCTTCGGAAAGATCGGACCGGTAGGTTCTTTAAATCTTGCCGATGAAGCCGGTATGGTGGATTTAAACTGCAAAGCGCTCTGTGTGGTTACGCATATGGTGCTTCCCTACCTTTCCGGGAACAGCCGCATCATTCAGCTGGCTTCCTCGGCGGCATTTCTCCCGCAGCCGGATTTCGCCATCTACGCGGCCACGAAGTCCTTCGTACTCAGCTACAGCCGGGCGCTTAACGAGGAGTTAAAACCGCGCGGCATCTATGTGACCGCAGTATGCCCTGGACCAGTCAAGACGGAATTCTTTGATATTGCGGAGACCACGGGCGAGATTCCGGTCTATAAGCGGATCGTCATGGCGGATCCGAAGCGCGTAGTAAAGAAAGCGATCCGCGACAGTATGATGGGACGGACCGTGTCGGTCTACGGCATTACCATGAAGGCATTTCATCTGCTCTGTAAGGTTCTGCCTCACGGCATTATCTTAAGAATCATGAAGGCGCTTTAACAAACGGGGATTGAAAAAACACTATACCGATAAAAAAGGAATGACAACTGTGAAAAAATACAACAAGGGGCAGTACGGATACCGGAACCATCATAAGAAAGTGGAGACAGGCAAAGTCGCCTTTGGCGCAGCCATGATTATCGCCCAGCTGATCGCAAGATATTTTGTGGACAGCACGGCCTGGAAGAACATTCTGACTGTCATGGCCATCCTTTCCGTTCTTCCCACGGCCAACGTGGCCTCACCGCTTCTCGCGGCCTGGCGTTTTAAGACGCCTTCCAAGGACTTTTACCGGAGAGCGGCGGGGTATGAGGGACGTTTTTCCATTCTGTACGACTTAATCATCACCACCAGAGACGCTATCATCCCCGCGGATGCAGCCATTGTCCAGCCCAGCGGCGTATTCCTATACTGTACCTCGCCAAAGCTTGATACTGCAAAAGCGGAGAAATTCTTAAAAGAGATGTTTGCGGGACACAAGCTGGATCTTGGCGTGAAGATCATTCTCGATGAAAAGGCATTTTTCCACCGGCTGGAGAGCCTGAAGCCGGCGGAAGAATACGAGGATGACGGCAGTGTGGACTACACACTCCAGCTGCTTAAAAATCTATCCATGTAAGGGGAATTGAAAGATGCGTTCTCTCATTGTTTCTGAAAATGAATCGGGTCAGCGGCTGGACAAGCTGCTGGCCAAATACTTAAATCTGGCCGGTAAGGGATTTCTCTATAAGATGATGCGCAAGAAAAACATCACGCTGAATGGAAAAAAATGTGATGGCTCGGAGAAGCTCGTCCAGGGAGACGAGGTCAAGCTGTTCTTCTCCGATGAAACCATCGAGAAGTTTTCCTCCCATACGCTCCAGGAGGTTAAAAAGGTGAATCTGCATATCATTTATGAGGATGACCATATTCTTCTGGTCAACAAGCCTTCGGGAATGCTTTCCCAAAAAGCGAAGGACACCGATGAATCCCTGGTGGAATACATCATCGATTATCTCATATCCAGCGGACAGTTATCCACAGAACAGCTCCAAAGCTTCCGCCCATCCGTCTGCAACCGTCTGGACAGAAACACCAGCGGCCTCGTCGTCGCCGGCAAGTCTCTGCCGGGCCTTCAGATTATGTCCGCGGTCTTTAAAGACAGAAGCCTGCATAAATACTACCGGTGCGTGGTAAAGGGCCGTGTGACGGAAAAACAGGTCATTACCGGATTTCTAAAAAAGGACGAGGCCACGAACCAGGTGACTGTCACCACAACGGAAACGGCGGGAAGCGTTCCCATTATGACGGAATATGAACCGCTCGGCTGGGCGGAGGACTGCACTCTGCTAAGCGTCAAGCTGATTACAGGGCGAACCCATCAGATCCGGGCGCATTTAGCTTCCATCGGTCACCCCATTCTCGGAGATTACAAATACGGTGAAAGCGCGGTCAATGAATACGCGAAAAAGCGCTGGAATATTCGTTCGCAGATGCTGCATTCCTGTACCGTTACCTTTCCTGAACTGCCGGAACCGCTTGCTTACCTTTCCGGTAAAACCTTTTCTGCGCCGCTCCCGCAGAACTTCCGGAAAATCTGCCGGGATTGGAGTTAGGCTATGGGAACATGGAATACGAGGGGCTTAAGAGGCTCCACGCTGGAAGACTTAATCAACCGCAGCAACGACAGCTACCGTGAGAAGAAGCTGGCCCTGATTCAGAAGGTGCCGACGCCGATCACACCCATCTCCATCGACAAGGAGAGCCGCCACATCACGCTGGCCTACTTCGACCAGAAGAGTACGGTAGACTACATCGGAGCCGTACAGGGAATTCCCATCTGCTTCGACGCCAAGGAGTGCGCCGTGGAGACGTTTCCCCTGCACAATGTTCATCCTCATCAGATTGCGTTCATGAGGGAGTTTGAGGAGCAGGGCGGCATTTCCTTCATCATTCTGTCCTATACAATGAAAAATGAGCTCTACTACCTCCCCTTTGATGAAATAAACCGTTTCTGGACCAGAATGGAGGAGGGCGGGCGCAAAAGCTTCACCTATGAGGAAGTGGATAAGTCCTGGCAGATACGCAGCTGCCGGGATATCTTTGTCCACTATCTGGAGATGATTCAGAAAGATTTGGACAGAAGAGATTGACAAGTCGGGCAGTGTCCCTTATAATAAACTACACGTTATCATGGTAGCACTTTACCATATGAAAGCAGTATGCAGCAACGTTCGGAGGAAGCTATGGCAAACAAATTATTACATACACCGGATGGCGTCCGGGACATCTACGGAGTGGAATGCACCCGAAAGGCAGCCATTCAGAACAGGATCTTAGAGATATTCCATCTGTACGGATATCAGGATATTGAAACGCCGACCTTTGAATTCTTTGATATCTTTCATGAATCCCGGGGTAGCGTAAAAGCAAAAGAGATGTTTAAGTTTTTCGACAGGGATAACCATACCCTGGTGCTCCGGCCCGATGAGACGCCGGCGATCGCCAGATGTGTGACGAAGTATTTTACAGAAGAGGATATGCCTTTGCGGCTCTGCTATTTGGAGCGGACCTTTATCAATAACACCAGCTACCAGGGACGGCTCAAGGAAGCGGCCCAGACCGGTGTGGAACTGATCGGTGACGACTCGTCCGACGCGGATGCGGAGATTCTCGCTATGGTCATCCGGGCCCTGAAGGCAGCTGGCCTCACGGAATTCCAGGTGGAGCTGGGAGAAGTTGATTTCTTCCGCGGCCTTCTAGAGGAAGCCGGCATGGACGAGGAGATGGAGGAGAAGCTTCGTGAGCTGATCGAGAACAAGAATTACTTCGGCGTGGAGGAGCTGGTGATGGAACAGCCCATTCCGCAGGAATTAAAGGATGCATTTCTAAAGCTTCCTGAACTGTTCGGTTCTCTGGAAGAGATCCAGGCCGCCAGAGAGTTTACGAAAAACCCGCGGGCCTTACGGGCGATCGACCGTCTGGAAGAGGTGAACCGGATTCTGGAATATTACGATTTGTCGGAATACGTTTCGTATGACCTTGGAATGCTGAGCCAGTACCAGTATTACACCGGAATCATTTTCAAGGCCTATACTTACGGAACCGGAGATTACATCGTAAACGGCGGGCGGTACGACAAGCTTCTAGTCCAGTTCGGAAAGGATGCGCCGGCCGTAGGCTTCGGAATCTCCGTCGATGATCTGATGCTGGCTTTATCCAGACAGAAGATCGATACACCGGTCCGGGTGGTCAATACCATGATTCTCTTCGAGCCGGAATCCAGAGAGCAGGCGATCCAGCTTGCGAAGCATTTCCGCGATACCTCCATGCCAGTGCAGCTTCAGCTTAAGAAGGCGGACAAGACGCTGGAGGCGTATAAAGCCTATGCGGGGCGCACCACCATTACGAACCTGCTGTACTTAGATGAGAAGGGCTTTTCCGTAAAGATTGTGAACTTGAACTTAGACCGGATGGATGAGATACCGCTGTCCGAATACTTAAAATGAGGGATGACATGAGATATTTGACATTTGCTCTGGCAAAGGGCCGTCTGGCAGAACAGTCGCTGGATCTGCTGGAAAAAATCGGAATTACGTGTGAAGAGATGCGGGATAAGAGTTCCCGGAAGCTGATCTTTACAAACGAGGAGCTGGGGATGCGTTTCTTCCTGGCCAAGGCAAGCGATGTGCCGACCTACGTGGAGTACGGCGCCGCCGATATCGGCGTGGTCGGAAAGGACACCATCCTGGAAGAGGGCCGGAAGCTCTATGAGGTGATGAACTTAGGGCTGGGTAACTGCCGTATGTGTGTCTGCGGACCGAAAGAGGCGGACGAGCTGTTAAAGCATCACGAGAGAATCCGTGTGGCCACCAAATATCCGGCCATTGCAAAGGATTACTTTTACAATAAAAAGCACCAGACCGTGGAGATTATCAAGCTGAACGGCTCCATTGAGCTTGCCCCCATCGTTGGCCTCTCCGAGGTCATCGTGGACATTGTGGAGACGGGCACGACGCTTAAGGAAAACGGCCTGACTGTGCTGGAAGAGATCTGTCCGCTGTCTGCCCGCATGGTAGTCAACCAGGTCAGCATGAAGCGGGAAAACGACCGGATTACCCGTCTGATCCATGATTTGAGAAATTTAATGCAGTCGATGGGCTGATGTTTTAAAACGCTCACTACAAGGAGGAAAACAAATGAGAATTGTTGCATTAGACGAAAATTCCAAAAAGGATATTCTCGCAGACTTATTAAAGCGTGATCCGAACAATTATACCGCTTATTCAGATACGGTCCAGGAGATCGTGGACACGGTAAAACGTGACCGCGACGCGGCCGTATTTTCCTATACAGAGCAGTTTGACCATGCCGTGATAGATGCCTCCACCATCCGGGTGACAAAAGAGGAGATTGAAGAGGCCATGAGAGAGGTGGAACCGGGACTTTTGGAGGTCATGAAGCGCTCCATGAAGAATATCCGGGCTTTCCACGAGAAGCAGAAGACGTACAGCTGGTTTGACAGCAAGCCGGATGGAACGATACTGGGCCAGAAGATCACAGCGCTTTCCAGTGTCGGCGTCTATGTTCCCGGCGGCAAGGCTGCTTATCCGTCCTCCGTTCTCATGAACATCATTCCCGCCGAAGTGGCCGGAGTCGAGAAGATCGTCATGGTAACCCCTCCGGGCAGAGACGGAAAGGTCAATCCCGTGACCCTCACCGCGGCGCATCTTGCAGGGGCGACCGAGGTCTATAAAGTGGGCGGCGCCCAGGCCATCGCGGCACTGGCGTTTGGTACCGAATCCATCCCGCGCGTCAATAAGATCGTAGGCCCGGGCAATATCTTCGTGGCGCTGGCCAAGAAGGCGGTATACGGCCATGTCAGCATCGACAGCATCGCCGGTCCCAGCGAAATTCTGGTCCTGGCCGATGAAAGTGCCAATCCCCGTTTTGTAGCGGCGGATCTCTTATCTCAGGCGGAACACGATGAACTGGCCTCTGCCATTCTGGTTACCACCAGCATGGATCTGGCAAAGAAGGTATCGGAAGAGGCGAAGCAGTTCACAAAGGAGCTTTCCCGCTCAGAGATCATTCAGAAATCGCTGGATAATTATGGCTACATCCTGGTAGCAGACTCCATGGCGGACGCCCTGGAAACGGTCAATGAGATCGCTCCGGAGCATTTGGAGATCGTGACGAAGAATCCATTTGAAGACATGACTCGTGTGAAAAATGCGGGAGCCATCTTCATAGGGGAATACAGTTCTGAGCCTCTTGGCGACTACTTCGCAGGCCCGAACCACGTGCTTCCGACTAACGGAACGGCAAAGTTCTTCTCCCCGCTGAACGTAGATGACTTCGTGAAGAAATCCAGCATCATTTACTATTCCAAAGATGCTCTGGAGGCCATTCATGAGGATATCGAGGCGTTTGCGGAGGCGGAGCAGCTGACCGCACACGCCAATTCTGTCAGGGTCAGATTTGAAAAGTAATCATACAGGATATTGAGACAAGGGAGGACTGGATATGGGAAGAACAGCGGAAATAGCGAGAGTGACAAACGAGACGGATATCCGCCTGAAGCTGAACCTGGATGGAACGGGCAAAGCCGCAGTCCGGACAGGGATCGGTTTCTTTGATCATATGCTGAACAGCTTCGCACGCCACGGCCTGTTTGATCTGGAAGTGGAAGTGAAGGGAGATTTAGAGGTAGATACCCACCATACGATCGAGGATACCGGAATCGTGCTGGGCGCCGCCATTAAGGAGGCAGTTGGAGACAAAAAATCGTTAAAACGGTACGGAAACATGATTCTTCCCATGGATGAGTCCCTGATTCTCTGTGCCATCGATTTATCGGGCCGCCCCTACTTCGTTTTCGACGCGGCCTTTACAGCCGAGAGAGTCGGGCAGCTTGAGACCGAGATGGTAAAGGAGTTCTTCTACGCCGTTTCCTATGCGGCGGAAATGAATCTTCATATCAGAAAGCTGTCCGGGGAGAATAACCATCATATCATTGAGGGCATCTTCAAGGCATTTGCCAAGGCTCTCGACGAGGCCACACAGACGGACCCGAGAATCATGGATGTGTTGTCGACAAAAGGGACACTGTAAACCGGGAAGAAGGAGAATATTATGCAGTTATATCCGGCTATTGACATGAAAAACGGACAGTGTGTCCGCTTAAGACAGGGAAAATTCAAAGAGATCACCGTTTATTCCGATTCTCCGGAGAAGGTGGCGGCATACTGGGAATCACAGGGGGCCACATTCCTGCATCTGGTGGATTTAGATGGCGCGCTGGCAGGCTATTCGGTCAATGAAGACGCCATCAGACGGATCGTCGCAGCCTTCTCCAAGCCGATTGAGATCGGCGGCGGAATCCGGACGGAGGAGGCCATCGAGCGTATGCTGAATTTGGGCGTCAGCCGCGTAATCATCGGGACAAAGGCGGTCCAAAATCCCCTTTTCCTTCGCGACGCGGTTACCCATTTCGGCGCAGACCGGATCGTTGCGGGTGTGGACGCGAAAAATGGGCTGGTAGCCATTGAAGGCTGGGAGAAGGTCAGTGAAATATCGGCGTCGGATCTATGCGGTCAGATGAAGGAATACGGCGTCCGCCATGTGGTTTATACCGATATTTCCAGAGACGGCATGCTCACAGGCCCCAATGTGGAGGCCACAAAGGCCCTGACAGAGGCAACCGGCATGGACATCATCGCTTCCGGAGGAATGTCTTCCATGGACGATTTGAGACGCCTTCATGAGGCTGGTGTAAAGGGAGCAATTATTGGAAAAGCTCTGTATGAAAACAGAATCAATCTAAAAAAAGCGGTGGAAACATTCGAATGACAGCGGTGCGGAAGGAGAATGATGTTATGAACGAATATAAAAAGGTGATTCCGGGATTCGGTATCCGCGAGGGAAAGGCGGCCGCACTGTGGGGTGCAGACTGCTGTGAGAATGATGTCCTCGCGCTTTCCCGGTATTACGGTGACAGCGGCGCCGATGAACTGTTCCTCTATGATCTGTCCGAAACGGATGAGGATCACGAGCGTTCCATCGGATTAATCAAGGAAATCGCCAGAACGGCCGATGTCCCCATTATAACCGGAGGCCGCGTCAGACGTCTGGAGGATGTGAAGAAATACCTCTACGCAGGCGCAAAGGCCGTATTTCTCAATGTAGATGTAGATGAAAATGTAGACTTGATGAAGGAGGCCTCCGACCGTTTCGGTGATGATAAGATCTACGCCTGGCTGCCGGATTTCACCTGGCTGGAACGGACTGCGGAATACAGCCAGCTTGGCGCTTCCGTCATGATTCTCGGATGTGCCTGTCCGTCGGAAGCGGAGACCGCGCGGCTGGAGGAGAAGGAAGAGACGTTTATCCTCTCATCTGATTGTCCTGATGCGGCTGTATTTTCCTCTATGTTGGCTTCTGGCCGTGTATCTGGTGTCATCGGTTCCATGACCGGAAAATCACCTTCCTGCATGGAGTTAAAGCAGCAGTTAAAGAAGAACGGCATTGCAGTTGATACCTTTCAAAGCGCGGTGGCGTGGGAAGACTTTAAGCTGAACTCCGACGGACTGATCCCCGTGATCGTCCAGGATTACCGGACCTCCGAGGTTCTTATGATGGCCTATATGAATCAGGAAGCCTTTGAGGCGACGCTTCACAGCGGCCTCATGACGTATTTCAGCAGAAGCCGCCAGAGTCTCTGGCTGAAGGGTGAGACCTCCGGCCATTACCAGTATGTGAAGTCTCTCTCCTTAGACTGCGACAACGATACCCTGTTGGCAAAGGTCAATCAGATCGGCGCGGCCTGCCATACGGGAGCGCGCAGCTGCTTCTTCCAGACGTTGGTAAAGAAGGAGTATCAGGAGACGAATCCTTTAAAGGTATTTGAAGACGTTTTCGCCATTATTCTCGACCGCAAGGAGAATCCGAAGGAGGGTTCCTATACCAATTATCTGTTTGACAAGGGAATCGATAAGATCCTGAAGAAGCTGGGCGAGGAAGCGACAGAGATTGTGATTGCGGCTAAAAATCCTGATCCGGAGGAAGTGAAGTATGAGATTTCCGACTTCCTGTACCACATGATGGTATTGATGGCGGATAAGGGTGTAACCTGGGAAGATATTACGCGGGAACTGGCAAACAGGTAAGTAAGAAATAAGATAGAGGCGATGAGTTGACATAATAATTTTATGTTAATCTGTATAGAAAAATCCTTTGAGAGAAGATAAATGCTATTTTCTTTTAAAGGATTTTTTGTGGTGAAAAATGAGGGCTGCAAAGATAAAATCTGTTCATGTAAACAGTGACTTTTTATGTGGGGTATGATACTGTTACTGTATATGATACTGTTGCTGTATATGATATTGTTTCGCTATATCATATCGTATCAATATACAAAGTCAGCTCTATTCCCTATAAATGCAGAAAAAGCAAAATGCAGAAAGAGCAGGTGAGAATAAAATGTCACGAAGAAGAAAGTATGCACTGGCCTGTTTTCTGTTTCCGTTGATCTCCATCTTACTTATATCGTGCAGACAGGCTCCGGGCATGGGAGAGGAAACTTTACAGACAGAAAGCATGTCTGCCACCATGCCCGTGACCACAAACGATTCAGCGACATCGGAACCATCTGAAACATTTGAGCCATCAGAGTCGTCATCAGCCAACCAGCCCTCCATTCCCGATACCTGCGGCAAGATTGCCGCACAGATCAGCACCTTTATGAGCCAATACCGATCCAGCGTCTATTACGATGAGCCAACCGATTCGTTTGTCATCAATATCAAAGGCAGTACAAGAGATTTAGTAGGTCTCAGCACAGAGGGCGGAACCATTACCCGTTATACGGATAAAGGGGGGAAAATATGCCGGTACCGACTGGTTCTTTATGGTGAGACCGGTCGCATGGAGAGCAATTATTTTTTCACCAGTCACTTTATTTATTATACCAGCTTGGAGGAAGATTACTGCGTTCCTCCCATCATCATAGGAGAGACTGACATACTGGAGCAGACGCTGACGGAAGGTATTCTTATAGATGGAGTCTGCTATCGCTACGACCGTCTCAGGGATCAAATCCTTATGACAGATGTGATCGAATTCGTCTATACGCCGGAGGAGCTGGCTGACTTATATGAAAAGGCAGTAGTAAGCCCTGAGACAGCGGCAGCCAGCGAAGACGAAATCAATTCCCAGCAGACTTCTCCTGAGACCGCAGTCAGCCTGTACCGCGAACTTTTAAGGGATGATACCATGTATTCCCTTACGGCTACGGCCGACTATCCAATGGGAGATGGGAATGCCGTTTATGCCTTCGGAGACTGCAATGGAGACGGGGTCCCGGAGCTGCATATCGTGGGCGGTTATTTCTATAATATCTATACGTGCCGCAGCGGAAAGCTCGCCCTGCTCCGAAGTTCTGACAGATATGCCATGCCTTTGACCCCATTGAAGGACGGCGGAATGATCGGTTATAAGGCAACCGGTCTCAGCTACGACTGCTATTACTATCGAAGACTGGATTTTGATGGTTTCCTTATCGATTCCGAATCCCGTGATTTCCTCGTGGAATTTGCGGTGGACGGCGACCCTGACAAGAATACCTATACGATGGACGGTGGTCCCTGTACGAAGGAACAGTGGGAAAATGAAATTGCCCCCTATCGCGACATGCTGGATAACCCTGCTTTGCAGCTTTCATGGGACTACGTATTTCCGGAAGCTGTGAGGGCAGAATTAGCGGACAGCAGGCGGGATTAGTCAGGCCAGGAAACACATAATAGGGGCTTTCACCCTGTTCGTGTTTATGTTATAATTAGAAAATTGAGAGAAGAAGGTCTGAAGGAACAGAAACCGTCAGATACTTATCACAACGATACAGAGATCTATAGCTCAAAGGAGGACATGAATCATGTCAGAAGTTTTAAATCACTTTTTAAAATATGTTTCCTACGATACCGAATCGAAGGAAGATGTGGAAGAATTTCCGAGCACGGAAAGCCAGCGTGTCTTAGCGGAGGTTCTGGCGGAAGAACTGCGCGCCATGCATGCACAGGACGTGCGCGTGGATCAGAACTCATACGTATATGCCACCATACCGGCCACCATGGACAAGAAGGTTCCGGTAATCGGCTTTATCGCTCATATGGATACGGCTCCGGCTTACTCCGGCGCCAATGTACACCCGCAGATTGTAAAACAGTATGACGGCGGAGACATCCTGATGAATCAGGAGACCGGTCTCACCATGAAGGCAGCCGATTTCCCGGATCTGTTAAAGTATAAGGGACAGGATATTGTCACCACGGACGGCACCACACTGCTTGGCGCGGATGACAAGGCCGGTGTCGCAGAGATCATGACCATGGCAGAATATCTTTTGGCTCACCCGGAGATTCCCCACGGAACGATCCGCATTGGCTTCACACCGGATGAGGAAGTGGGACACGGAGCAGATTTATTCGATGTGGCAGGATTCGCCGCAGACGCCGCCTATACCGTGGATGGCGGAGGATTAGGCGAATTGGAATATGAGAACTTCAATGCAGCCTCCGCAAAGGTGGATATCCACGGTTCCAGCATTCATCCAGGTTCCTCCAAAGGAAAGATGAGGAATGCGATACTCATGTCCATGGAGTTCCACAACATGCTTCCGGTCTTTGAAAATCCCATGTATACAGAAGGCTATGAAGGATTTTTCCATCTGGACTCCATGCGCGGAAGTGTGGAAGAGGCTCATTTAGACTACATCATCCGCGATTTTGACGAGAAAAAGTTTGCGGAGAAGAAAGAGTTTATCACACGTGTTGCCGCCTACTTAAATGACAGGTACGGAAAAGGCACTGTGAATCTGGAACTCAAGGAAAGCTACCGCAACATGAAAGAAATCATCGAGCCGAATATCTATCTGATCGACATTGCCAAAGCGGCGATGGAAGAGATCGGCATCGAACCGATCGTAACTCCGATTCGCGGAGGCACCGACGGCGCCCGTCTTTCCTACATGGGTCTTCCATGTCCGAATCTCTGCACCGGAGGCTATAATTTCCACGGTAAGTATGAGTTTATTCCGGTACAGTCCATGGAAAAAGTGGTTGAGCTTCTGTTAAAGATTGTAGAAAAATTCGCAGAACGCTAAAGGAGGAATCTTTATGGGAGAACTGGCGAAACTGCCGAATATCGGCAAAGTAGTGGAGGAACAGTTAAATCAGGTCGGTATCACGACTTATGAAGAACTTAAGGAGCTTGGAAGCCGTCAGGCCTGGCTGCGTATCAAGGCCATCGATGACTCCGCCTGCATTCATCGTCTCTATTCGCTGGAGGGTGCCATACTCGGCATAAAGAAAACGGAGCTTGATCCGGAAACAAAGGCAGATTTGAAAGACTTTTATAATTCGTTTCGTTAGAATCGGGCTGCCTGGTTTTTCTGAAATTTATAAAGAACGACAGAGTGTACCGCGTTGTGCGGTATCCTCTGTCGTTTTTTATTGTAATCCTGCATTCGATCCTCTTGACAAATCCTTTGTCACATCTTTCTCACCTCCATCATAAGATAACATCAGATAATCTCTTTGCACTGCATTCCATCTGAAAGGATGCGGGATCAACAGTACAAACTGAGCAGGCAATGTCTGTAAATGACATGAAGCCGGGCCGTCGAGACGGCAGCAGATGGGTATCAGGCGCATCTGTGGGACAGTAGTATGTTCCACAGGTGCGCTTTTTTTGTCGTAATCTATCATGGGAGGTTCCTTATGGAGACTTGGAACAATGGGATGCCGGAAGGTCTGACAACCGCCGGGGCACAAAAGCTTCTCGAAAAGTACGGAAGAAATGAACTGACTCCACAAAAGAAAGTAAGTTTTTTTAAGAAAGCACTCCACGTCATGGCAGAGCCCATGTTTCTCCTTCTGATGATCGCCTCGGTGATCTACTTCATCTTAGGAGAGCCACGGGATGGAGCAGTGATGCTCCTGTTTGTCACCTGTATGATCACCATCGATGTGGCCCAGGAATGGAAGACCGACCGCACGCTGCGTGCGCTCAAGGATTTGTCGGCTCCGCGTGTAACGGTGATCCGCGACGGTATCAGACAGGAGATTGCCAGCGCGGAGCTGGTACCCGGGGATATCATGGCGCTCTGCGAGGGCATCAAGATTCCTGCCGACGGCTCCATCATATCCAGCAGCGATTTCTGTGTCGATGAATCAACGCTTACCGGTGAACCGATCCGTGTCTGGAAGCATGCCCGGTCGTCGGATCCCGATCCGTCCCCGGAACCGGAGAGCAGCGAAGGCTACTGGAAACACGATTTCTGCTACGCGGGCACCCTGGCCGTGCAGGGAAATGCTTATGTTCTGGTGGAAAAGACAGGCGCCGCCACGGAATACGGAAAGGCGGGAAGTCACGTTCTGGAAGCGGAAAAGGTGATGACTCCGCTTCAGAAGCAGACGAAGAACCTGGTCACCGTCTGCGCGGGAATCGCAGCGCTGTTGTTTCTCCTCGTCAGCGTCTTCACTTACATCAATCTGGCCGGTTATCCCTTCCAGGAACGCCTGATCAAGAGCATTTTGTCGGGAGTCACCCTGGCCATGGCCATGATACCGGAGGAATTTCCTGTAGTTCTCACCGTCTTTCTCTCCATGGGGGCATGGCGGCTGGCTAAGAAGCACTCTCTGGTGCGTCATCTGCCGTCAGTCGAGACACTGGGAGCCGTCTCTGTCCTCTGTGTGGATAAGACCGGAACCATCACGAAGAACCATATGGAAGTGAAAACGTTGTGGCCCGAGGCCGCCAAAGACAGCGGGCTGGTATTCCTTATGGGGCTGGCCTGTGAGACCGAGGCCTATGATCCCATGGAGAAAGCCATGCTGGAATACTGTGAAAAATCTGGAGTTACAAAGGATGATCTCTTTCGCGGCACGCTTATTCAGGAGTATGCATTTACCAATGAATCCAGGCGAATGGGGCATGTCTGGGAGCTGGATGGGGAACGCCTCGTGGCTGCCAAGGGGTCTCCGGAAGCCATTCTCGAACTCTGTTCCCTCTCTGAAGATGAGCGGAAGGCAGTGGAAGAGAAGGTCGCGGAGCTGTCCGGAGAAGGACTCCGCGTCATCGCCATGGCGTCTGCCGCCCTGCCGCAGGATGAAAAGGTCCCCGACTCTCTGGCCGGGTGCGGCCTCCTGTTTTCCGGGCTTGCAGGTCTTTATGATCCCCCAAGGGAAGGCATAAGGGAAGATATTGCCCTCTGCCGTAGGGCAGGTATCCGTATCGTCATGATCACCGGAGACAGCGGCTTAACTGCGGCGGCCATCGCCGCACAGACCGGCATCGACTGGGAGAGCGGCAGTGTCACCGGTGAGATGCTGGACCGCATGACGGAGGAAGAGCTGCTGCAGACCGTAAAGTCGGTATCGATCTTCGCGCGGGTCATTCCCGAGCACAAAATGCGGATTGTCAAGGCTCTGAAGGATAGCGGGGAGATCGTCGCCATGACCGGGGACGGAGTCAATGATGCGCCTGCGCTGAAATATGCGGACATTGGAATCGCTATGGGAAAACGGGGAAGTGAGGTATCCAGGGAGGCCGCAGACTTAATCCTGATGGATGATAACTTTCACACCATTGTCGAGACCGTGCGGGATGGGAGGCGGATCTACGACAATATCCGAAAAGCGGTAGGATATATCTTCACCATCCATATCCCCATTGCCCTGGCCTCCCTGTCGGCCTCCATGCTGGGGATCGCACCTTCTGCGCTCATGTTTCTGCCTGTACACATCGTATTAATGGAACTGATGATTGATCCGACCTGCTCCGTGATCCTGGAGCGGCAGCCCGCAGAATCGTGCGTCATGTGCAGACCGCCGCGGAAACGATCGGAAAAGCTGCTGCGCCTTTCCTCTCTGACGAAAAGTATTGTGCAGGGGCTCGTCCTTTTCGGCACCTCCTTCGGAAGCTATTACCTGACGCTCAGTCAGAGGGAATCTGCCCCGCAGGCGCGCTCCATGGGGCTTTCCATCGTGATCCTGGGCAATCTGTTCCTTGTGCTGGTCAATGCTTCCGAGTGCGACTGCGCCTGGTGCTCCGCGAAGAAACTGGCGCGGGACCGCGTCATGCGTCTGGCCGCATTTATGACGTTGCTTCTTCTGGGAGTCAGCCTTTACAGCCCGTTCCATTCATTTTTGAAGCTGGCGCCCTTATCCCTGTTTCAATTCTTTACAGCACTCTGTATTGCTGCGGTTTCTGTACTCTGGTATGAGCCTGTAAAAGCAGTAAGGAATCGAAAATACAAAGAAATGTGAACGTCCAAAGCATAAAATAAAAAGATGAAGTCCGGACCCTGTGATCCATACTTCATCTTTTTATAATGCCCATAATACCCGTAATGCACGTAATACCTATAATGCCCTTTCTATAACGTCCTGGCCGGCACTTTTATAGGAGCCGCCGTCTGTACCGGATAAAGTATCCCAACCCAACCGCGTCCGCCAGAAACCACCCAATGGGCACCGACCACCAGATTCCAACCACACCGACTGCCGGAATGGAAGACAGAACATAGGCAAGCAGGACGCGGGTTCCCAGCGAGATGCCCGTGAGCACCACGGACATGCCTGGCTTTCCCAGCGCACGGTAAAGTCCATAGAGCAGAAACAGACAGCCAATTCCGCAGTAAAAAGCCCCCTCAATATGAAGATAACGCATTCCTTCCGCAATAATAGCCGTCTCCCGTTCACTGACAAACAGAAGCATCAGCGGACGCGCAAAGATCCAGATAATCGCGGAAATCGCAAGGCAGAACAGAAAGGAGACGAGGACCGCTCCCTTAAATCCGGTCTGAATCCGGTCCTTCCTTCCTGCGCCAAAATTCTGGGCAATAAAGGAGGAGAAGGCGTTGCCAAAGTCCTGTACCGGCATATAGGCAAAGGAATCTATCTTCACGGCGACTGCAAATGCCGCCATCACCGTTGTACCAAAGCTGTTGACAAGACCCTGTACCATCAGGATGCCGAGATTCATGACGGACTGCTGGACACACGTCAGTACGGAAAATCCGGCAATCTCTTTTAAACAGGAGCGGCGGACTCTCATGTGTTCTTTCCCGATACGCAGCCATGGACAGGAAAACCAGGAATAGACGGCAATTCCAATTCCCGAAACGTACTGGGAGATTACGGTGGCTTCGGCGGCACCGGCGACACCGCGGTGAAGTCCCAGCACAAACCAGAGGTCCAGAGCGATATTCAGCACAGCGGAAACAGCTAAAAACAGCAAAGGCGTGACGGAATTACCAATGGCTCGCAGGAGACAGGAAAAATAGTTATAGAGAAACACAGCCATGATACCGCAGAAAATGACGATCAGGTACTCCCGCATCATCCCCCGTATTTCCTCCGGCACTCTTAAAAACACAAGGATCAGGTCCGTACTCCAAAAGGCCAGCAGATTCAGGAGGATACTGATTACCGCAATGAGAAGGAAGGAGGTAAAGATACTTTCTTTCAGCCCATCAAAATCCTTCTGCCCAAACCGGATCGAAAAGACGGCGCTGCTTCCCATACAGAGCCCCAGCAGAATAGAGGTCAGAAAAGTCATCAGGGTAAATGCGGATCCCACCGCAGCCAGTGCGTCCGGCCCGAGGAAACGGCCCACAATGAGAGTATCCGCCACATTATAGCACTGCTGTAAAAGATTGCCTAAAATCATGGGAACCGCAAAGAGAAGCATGGTTTTCATCACCGGCCCCTGTGTTAAATCGCCTTTCATCATCGCACAATACCTTTCTATATGTAATTTAAAACTTACGTTTCGTAATTATTATATCGGTTAAAAGAGCGCGTGTCAATTAATAGATTGCCTTTTGCAGCAAATGATTTTATAATATCAGGAGAGTAACTGGTGAAATGATTGTATCTATGATTGTGAAAAACGATCATAAAAGAAGGAGATAACATGTTTCTTGAAGGCCTGGATGAATTGGATCAGAAGATTGTACAGTTGTTGATTAAAAATGCCCGCATGTCCTATTCGGAAATAGGCAGTCTGGTCGGTATCTCACGGGTGGCCGTCAAGATGCGGGTCCAGTCGCTGGAAAAACGGGGCGTCATCGAAGAGTATACCACCATTATCAATCCCCAGAAGATCAGCGGAGCCGTATCCTGCTACTTTGAGATTGAGACAAGCCCGGACACACTGGCCCAGGTAACAGAGACACTGCGCCGGAACGAGACCATCACCCAGATCTACCGTGTCACCGGAAAGAACAAGCTGCATGTCCACGCGGTCGCCGCGTCGGGAGAGGAGATGGAACAGCTGATCGATGAAGTGATAGACCCGCTTCCCGGAGTGCTCAGCAGCAGCTGCAACATGATTCTGTCCCGGATCAAGGATATCAAGGGGCTGCGGCTGTGACACTACGCTTCACACCGCGGGCCGTCTAAAAAAAGATTGTAAAAATTATAAAATAAGTGTACAATCATCATGAGCACTTGCGAAAGTTGAGACAGAAAGGTGAGGATACAGATGAGAGAGAAAAATGGAGTGATAGCTCAAAGAAGAGAACTGACAAAGGATATGGCGATTTGTGGCCTTTTTGCCTCGTTAATCGCGGTAGGCGCCTTTTTAAAGATTGTAATTCCGGTTGGCGTGGATACGATGAATTTCACACTTCAATGGCTTTTCGTGCTTCTGGCAGGACTTCTGCTGGGATCGAAGCGGGCATTTTACAGTGTCACAACATATCTGGTCATTGGATTGGTAGGATTTCCGGTTTTTGCGCGCGGCGGCGGCCCTGCCTATTTAATTCGGCCGACCTTCGGCTTTCTGCTGGGCTTTGCCTTTGCGGCCTATGCGATGGGAAAGGTATGTGAGATCCTGCATTCGTCGAAGATCAGGACCTGGATCCTTGCGGCGGCGATCGGTTATGTCATTTATTATGGAACGGGAATCTTATATTTTTACTTTATTACGCATTTTATAGTCGTTACACCGAACACCGTAGGCTGGGCGGCGATTTTCGCAGTCTATTGTCTGCCTACCATGTTTCCGGATGGCCTGCTGTGCATTCTTGCCATTATGCTGGCTGCAAGGCTGCGTCCGGTGGTGTCGCAGATGCTGTCATAGAATCAGGATTACAAACAGCGGACTCTTCGGAGTCCGTTTTTCTATTTCATGCGTTTAAATCCCGCCTGCTGCCGGTTTCACCCGCCGTTTAATTCGCGGCCGCCCGCCTTACCATGACCTGCTGTGTGGCTGATTATGTGTATCCCTATTAGCAGCGGAAGCGAAAATGATTCCTTGACAATGTCATAACTGTTGTTATAATATAATGTAAAAATGCTGGATTGAAATACCAGTATGACGGAAAGGAGGAGAGGAAGTGAACTATTTTAAGAAAAACAAACGACTCTATGCATTTCTTGCTGCGTTTCTTGTGACCATAGTGCTGCTTCTCTCCGGTCTTTTTATCGTCACACATGCTGAGCATGACTGTACGGGTGAAGACTGCCTTGTCTGCGCGGAGATCGAAGCCTGCGTATGTACAATACAGCTGTTGTCAAAAGCAGTTGGAACAGGAGCAGTTGTCATCTTTGCATATCTTGTCATTTCAAAAATCTTATCATTCTGTCAGACCGGACTCTTTCTGTGCCCGGTTTCTTTGGTCAGCTTAAAAATCCGTTTAGATAATTGAATCATCCTCGCACAAGGCAGTTAGCCGTTCACTTTTTGTGTATGGCTTGGCAGGATACGTCTGTCATGAAATCTGCCTTGTTTTTGTGTACCCTTTTTCTCTGCCCGAAGGGCTGAATGACTAAAAAACACAATCTGGAGGATTTATTTTATGAAATTTTATTCTATTAAGACTCTGAGTGCGCTGGCTATGACAGCGCTTGTTTCCGCTGCCATGCTTTCCGGCTGCACAAGAGCCGCTGCGCCGAACCCGGCAGCCAAAGCAGATGCCATGGAGAGCAAAAAAATGCTGAAGGTCATGGCCAGCTTTTATCCCATGTACGACTTTGCAGCTAAAATCGGCGGCGACAAGGCGGAAGTGATTACCCTGGTTCCATCCGGCACAGAACCCCATGACTGGGAACCGGCTGCTGCCGATATCCGGAATCTGGAAGAAGCCGATCTGTTCATATACAGTGGAGCCGGAATGGAGCACTGGGTGGACGATGTGCTGGCCAGCTTAGATAACAAAGACCTGATATCGGTGGAGGCCTCCAAGGGGGTGGCGCTTAGAGACGGCCACAGCCACAGCCATGAGGAGGAGGAAGGCGCCGGGGAACCGGAAGAAGAGGGGCAGTATGATCCCCATGTATGGCTCAGCCCTCTGAATGCGGAAAAAGAGATGGAAAATATCAAGAATGCCTACATAAAAGCAGATCCTGACAACAGGGATTACTATGAAGCCAACTACGAATTGTACGCCTCCAGGTTCGCTGACTTAAATCAGAAATTTAAAGATACCCTGTCTTCCCTGCCGAACAAGGATATTGTGGTTTCCCATGAAGCCTTCGGCTATCTCTGTGACGCCTACGGTCTCAATCAGGTGGGAATCGAGGGACTGTCCCCGGATTCTGAGCCCTCCCCTGCAAGAATGGCGGAGATTATCGATTTTGTAAGAGCCAATCATGTCAGGGTTATCTTTTTCGAAGAGCTGGTAAGCCCAAAGGTTGCCGAAACCATCGCAAAGGAAACCGGTTCGTCAGTACAGGTGTTAAATCCGCTGGAAGGTTTAAGCGATGAGGAACTGGAAAGCGGCGCCGACTACTTCTCGGTGATGGAGGAGAACTTAAAACAGCTGGAGGCAGCGCTGAAATAAGAGAGGCTGAATAAAAATGACAAAAGACAGACAAGGAGTATAACGGGATGGAGGCCATTGCAGTCAGAGGACTGAACTTCTCTTATGGAAGCACTCAGATCCTGAAACAAATTGATTTTACGGTTCCCGAGAGCCGCTTTGCGGTTCTGCTGGGGCAAAACGGAGCGGGTAAAAGCACTCTGTTAAAGCTTTTGCTGGGGGAACTATCCCCCAGTGAAAAAAATGGGAGAATCTCTATTTTCGAACGCGATATCCGGCAGTTTAAAAACTGGAAGAGCTTAAGCTATGTCCCCCAGAGCGGCATGGCGTCCTGTCAGAATTTCCCGGCCTCTGTGGAGGAGATCGTCCAGGCAAACCTATATGCCCAGATCGGACTCTTTCGTTTTGCCGGAAAAAGAGAAAAAGGCCAGGTCCGCCAGGCACTGCTCCAGGTTGGGATGAAAGATTATGCAAAGCAGTTGATTGGACGGCTGTCCGGCGGCCAGCAGCAGAAAGTCCTTCTGGCAAGGGCGCTGGTGAGTCAACCCAGGCTGTTGATTTTGGATGAGCCGGCAACGGGGATGGATGAACAGAGCACGGAGGATTTTTACCGGCTGGTAAAGAGGATTAACCTGGAACAGGGGGTAACGGTGCTGATGGTTACCCATGACCGGAAACGGTTGGAAGCCTTTGCGGATGATATCTGGCTTTTGAAGGATGGGGACTTGGAACTGATTCGGGCCGGAGAGGGGGAATGCGCTCATGGAGATCTTTAATTACGGTTTTATGCAGCGTGCCTTTGTTGTCGGAATCCTTCTTGCGGCCGTTATTCCCTGTATTGGAATTGTCATTGTGTTTAAACGCCTGTCCATGATTGGTGATGCGTTGTCCCATACTTCTCTGGCCGGAGTTGCAGCCGGGCTGATTCTGGGCATAAATCCGGTGGCGGCTGCAGCGATTGCCTGTATCACCGCCTCCCTTGGAATTGAACTGATCCGCAGGAAGCTGCCGCGTTATTCCGAGATGTCCATTGCCATCATCATGTCCGCAGGAGTGGGGCTGGCTGGCGTCCTGTCCGGATTTGTAAAGAATGCGGCAAACTTCAACAGCTTTCTGTTTGGCAGCATCGTGGCAATCAGTGATATGGAGCTGCATCTCGTGGTGGCAGTCAGCGCCGTAGTGCTTCTGATGTTCCTGCTGCTGTATAAAGAATTATTCTACGTGTCCCTGGATGAACAGAGTGCCAGGCTGGCCGGCGTGCCGGTGCGGACGGTAAATTTTCTGTTCACCTTCCTGATCGCAGTGACGGTTTCCGTCGCAGCCAGAACCGTGGGGGCATTGATTGTGTCCTCCATGATGGTAGTTCCAGTGGCCTGCGCCATGCAGTTCGGTAAAAATTATCGGCAGACCGTTTTATGGGCGGTGGGACTCGATGTGATCTTTATGGTTACCGGACTGTTTGCCGCTTACTATCTGGGATTAAAACCGGGAGGAACCATTGTCTTAGTTGGTGTCATATTCCTGCTTCTGGTATTTGCAGGAAAAAGGCTGTTCAGGAGAATTGGATGTCAGCTGAAATAGAAAGCCGGCCTGCCGCGATAGGAAGGCTGGCGGAAAAGGAGAGTAAATGACAGATATTTATATTATATCCGGCTTTTTAGGCGCGGGTAAGACAACATTAATTAAAACCATGGTACGTTCTGTATTCTGGGATAAGAAGATCGTTGTCATTGAAAATGATTTCGGAGAGGCGGGGATTGACGCGGGGCTGCTCAGGGAATGCAGCCTGACTGTCACCAGCTTGAACGCAGGCTGTATCTGCTGCAGCCTGACCGGCGACTTTGAAAAAGCCTTGGAACGGATTCAGAAGGATTATGCGCCGGACGCCATTGTGGTGGAACCTTCCGGCGTGGGGAAGCTTTCTGACATCGCCAGACTATGCTTAAAGCAGGAGGATAAGGGGAATCTTCACCTTCAACGAACGATTACCGTAGTGGATATCCGTTTCTTTGATAAGTATTTAAAAAACTATGGAGAGTTTTTTAAGGACCAGATATCCTATGCAGATCTAATCCTGCTGAGTCACCAGGAGGAGTGTCAGAAAGAAATCGGACGGGTAAAAAAAAGTATTTTGGATATCAATCCACAAGCCAGAATTGAAGCGGACTTCTGGGATTCCATTCCCCGCCCTGTCTTCCAGTATGGACCACGAAATATTGCCCTGTTTAAGCTGGGTATGGAGCAGACGGTATCCATGAAGCCGGTTCGGATCAGAACGGGATACCGGAAGGACAGTATAAAGAAAAAAGGGATTCTTTACCGTCATTTTGCCAGAGAGGTCTTTTCGGCAGTAACGCTGGAGTGTGCGGAGCCGCTTTCAGAAGAACAGCTTCGAAAAAAGGTGCTGCATGTCGTAAAGCAGGCGGATGGAGAGATTCTGAGGGGAAAGGGAATTGTAAAAAGTTATCCTCATAGTCTGATCTTTCATTTTATGCCGGGCAGTCTGGAGATAGTGCCTGCAAATATAGAAGGAAACCAGCTTTGTTTTATTGGAACAGGGCTTGACGAGCAGCAGATCAGGACATTATTCAGCGAGGAATTGTGATATGAGGACACCCGCATGGGTCATAACCGGATTATTGGATTCGGGAAAAACAACACTGATTAACAAGTTGATGGAAGAGGAGCTGCAGGAACTGAACGTACTGGTTATCCAGTTCGAGTCCGGGGAAGAGGCGCTCCGAAACGACAGACAGATTCAAAAACTGGTGTTCTCCAAGAGCCGGCTGGAGCAGTTACCCATGAGTATTACCGACCGGATTCTGGAGTATTTAGAACAGCACAATCCGGATTTGATGCTGGTAGAATGGAACGGGATGGAGCACTTCCACAAACTGGAGGAAATGCTGCTCCAGTTTTCAGCCGCACCGATGGTGAGCGTGGAAAAAGTAATCTATATGGCGGATGAGACCGGACTGCAGTACAGGATTCCCGATGCCGGAGCCGCGGCATTCTCGCAGATTGCAGGAAGTGACTGCGCTTACATCAGAGCCACAAAACACTTACATGGCAAAACAGACGCCAGACTCCTTTATAACTGCAATCCGGATATCCGGGTGTTTTCCGAGCGGAAATGGGAGAGATTTATCCGTGAAATGTTTCACTTCAACGCACAGCCAGGACACTGGTTCCTGATTGTTCTGACTGCTGCATTGGCTTATCTGTTTGCGTTTAACCTGCTCGGAGATTTCGGGGTTCCTGTTGGGCGTTATGCCAGCATATTTCTCGGAGTATTTTTACAGGCAGCCCCGTTTCTGGCAATCGGAGTCCTGCTTTCCTCCGCCATCCAGGTTTATATACCACCGGACTGGATTCAGAGAAGGTTCCCTGAAAAAGTTCTGACAGGCCAGTTGTTTGCGATTCTGGCTGGCTTCTGCCTGCCAGTCTGCGACTGCGCCTCCATCCCGGTCTTTAAAAGTCTGGTTAAGAAAGGCGTCCCTCTGCCTGCTGCGGTAACCTTTATGCTGGTATCCCCGGTTATTAATCCTGTGGTAATTCTCTCCACCTGGTATGCCTTTAACGGCAATTACCGGATGATTGCGGTCCGCTGCGGTCTGGGGATTCTGTGCGCGGTGATCTGCGGACTGACCTATCTGATCCGGACACCGGGGGATTATCTGCTGGAGGAAGCCGTGCCGGTACAATCCGGCTGTGGAGATTACAGTCTTCCCACCGGTAATGAAAACACCCGGGCGGCCCGTTTTTCCATGATGATCCGCCATGCGCAGAACGAGTTCTTTGCCGTGGGAAAATATCTTCTCACCGGTATTTTTGTATCAACGCTGTTTCAGGACCTCATTCCTTCTGCCGTATTGGCCGGAAGCGGGTCTGCCCCGTGGAAAGCCCTTCTTCTGATGATGGGGCTGGCCTTTATTCTGTCCCTCTGCTCATCCTCCGACGCGGTGGTGGCGAGAAGTATGGCAGGAAGCCTCCCCGCCGGGCCACTGATCGGATTCCTGGTATTCGGACCGATGATGGATATTAAGAATGCTGCCATGCTGCTGTCAGGCTTTCGGTCAAAGTTTGTGGTCCGGCTGGCCGTGACCGTGTTTCTTGTCTGTTTCATTGTAGTCGCACTGTTTATGCTGTGTGGAAGCGGAGGTATATGGATATGATGCTGAAAGGAAAAGGCTGGAATCTCCAGGTGCTGACGGAATGCTGCTGCTATCTGATTTTTGGATATCTGCTTTTTCGTTTGACATACTCGGGCGAGTATCTGAACTATGTGACGCCGAGAATGAAGCCGTACCTCTACGGAATGTCGGCTCTGATGCTTCTCTGGACTGTATTGGAGGGAAGGAACCTGCTGACACCGCAGTACAAGGCAAACCTGTCACGCTCCTTCGTTTTTATTATACCGATTCTGCTGCTCGCCGTCCGTCCTGCTGCACCAGGAGGAAGCAGTATGATTCAAAATTACGACGGTTCCGGGATCTCGCTGGCAGCAGGAAATGGCAGCGGGATTCTGTCTGCCAGAGGAAATAAGACGACGCCAAGTGAAAAAAAGGATTTCATGGCAGACAGCCAGGAAGCTTTAGAAACCGATACACCGTCTGAAAACAGAACAGCCACAAAAAACACAGGATCCCCGGAGGGAATCACGGAAGGAATCGCTGATGAAGCAGCCGATGAAATAACCGCCAGCGAAGACGAAAGTCCCTGGTACGACTTAAACGGTTTGGACGAGGATACAAAAACCATCACAATCGCAGACGAAGATTACTATACCTGGATGTATGAGCTGAGTTCCTTCTACGAAAAGTATGAGGGCTACACCGTTGTGATGAAAGGATTTATATATAAAGACCCTGAGATAGAAAAAATCAGTGATTTCGCTTTGGTTCGCCTGTCTATGTGGTGCTGCGCGGCAGATTTATCACCGATCGGCTTCCTGGTAGACTGCAGCGGAATTTTGGATTTTAAGGAGGACGACTGGGTGGTCGTAAAAGGAACGCTCGAAGCCAGCGCGGACGGCCAGACCCTGATGCTGAAAGCACAGAGTATTGACAAAGCGGAGAAGCCGGCAACAGAGTATGTCTATCCATACTTTTAGCCCTCAGAACCGCGGCTGGATTTCGGGGCGCCCACCGGGGCAGCGGCGCGCTGTTCAGAATCGGCGGATCACCGAGCTTCAGAAGCTGATCGGAGAGGTGCCGGTAGCTCAGCCGTCTGACCGCCAGTTCATAGATACCCGTTCGCGAAAAGCAGAAGCAGAAAGCAGAAGAATGGCTATGAACTGCGAACTCATGGTGATTGAACGTAATATTAAGCTTTTCCATACGACACTTTCCAGCCTTGACAAACCAGTCCGTCCCATATCCGATCAGTTGGTTTGCTCGACAGACAAAACGGATGCCCGTGAGGAGGTGTCCGCTGCTCTACAGAATAACCATCTCCTGCGCTGTTCCCTGAAAGAAAGAATAGAAAGCCAGAATACGATCATACAGGAATGCATTGCGGAAGAGCAGAACAACAAAAGGAAATTTTCGCGATTGACATCTGGTACACTTGACATTTCTAATGAGCAGTGTATACTGTAATTGAATGAACAGTTCAATAAAAGGAGGGCACCCGTGGAGAACAGACTGCAGACAATCTATGAAGCCGCAAGTTCTTTGTTTATCAACAAGGGATATATGAGAACTCAAATGAAAGATATCGCTAAGGAGATCGGTTTATCAACAGGTATGCTGTATGTATATTTTAAGGGGAAAAAGGACATCTTGGACTTTATTTTGAAATGTACCATTGACCCTGATTTTATACAGCAGGAATTTCAATATCCGATTGATGAACGGTTTTTTGAGAGGCTGTCCGAAGAAATTATTACGGTCCTGAATGAAAGCCACGCAAAATTCAGCGAACCGTTATCAAGAGAAGCCGACGGATATTTATTTGAACAAATGATTTCTGACGCTTTTGATACAATAGCGCGATATGGAACCGACTGTCTCGTGTTAGAAAAAAACATAAACGATATGGGCGTATTGGGAGACTACTATCAAAGATACCGTAAAAGTTTTTTTGATAATATTTTAAGCTACGTCAAGATCTATATTCACATCGGAGAAATGCGGGCGGTTAAATACCCGGAGCTGACTGCGCAACAAATTGTCGAAACCTTGGCCTGGTGGGGCATGCACGTCCAGAACGATGCATTTGAAACGCAAAAGAACATTCCTGTTTCTGTGGCAAAAGAGATTTGTATGGATAATCTTTTATATGCCTACAAGAAATAAATCATTTATACGGGGCGCAGAGAGACCCCGTATAAAAATACCCATATTATTAAATGAACCATTCAATTATAGGAGGAATTAATATGTTTTCAAAAACGCAAATCGCTGCCGCACTGGCAAGTCTTCTGTGTCTTACTGCATTATCCGGCGGCTGTTCCAGCTCGCAGGGTCCCACCCAAACGAAAGAGTTTTCACTTACCGATGTGAAGTCAATTATGGTCGATTATGATGGGGAAAGCGTGACCATGAAAGAGTGTAATTCTGACAAAATTGTTGTTGTGGAGTATATGGATAAAACCCAAAAATCGTATTTCGCCAAAATAGATTTAGTGGGAGGCGTACTAACCATATCCGAGGGCGCGCGTCCCATCGGGAACGGCGTGCATTCCTATATGGAGCTTTATTTGCCGGAGGCCTATCAGGACAGCCTTTCCATTCATACAACGAACGGAAACATTTTATCCGGTGTTGCCCTGACATTAGACAGTTTCCACGCCGATACGACCAACGGCGAACTTGAAGTTTCCAACCTTACCGCTGACAAAATTGTTTTTAAAAGCACCGGAGGAAAGCTGACGGCAAAAAATATTTCCGCGCAAGTTTGTACAATTGATACTACCAATGCAGATACACGGCTGGATTCCATAACCGGCATGATTGAATACAAATCGAAAGGCGGAGATTTGACAGTGGACGAAGGCGTTGGCTCTGGAAACTTTAAAGTAACAGGAGATGGGAGCTTAAAGCTTACTTTTGCGGAAGTAACCGGCGACCTATCCGCATACACCAAAAACGGCAGCATTACGCTGGTAATTCCAGATAGCCTGCATTTTGCGTTTACCGCCAAAACCCAAAACGGCACTACCCAAACGTCCTTTCCGGAACTGTTATCCATTACTGAAAAAACAGCTGGGGGAACGATTGGCAATGATGCTGACGTAAAAATAGGATTGGAAACAAAGAATGGGGACATCAATGTGACAAAATAAAAAGACAGAGATCATGCGAAGAAAACGGAGATCAAACGAATGGATAAGCAAACTCAAAATCAAAAAAAGATCGTCATCGGCTTTTGCCGCAGGAAGACAGGGAAAGGAAGTAACAACATCACAAAATGTGAATGTATGGATTTCGTAGAAGCCACCCATAGGAACCAGGTATATCCCTTGCTGTATTGCCGCATGGAAACAATGGGAAATCTCGATACAGCCCGCCTAAAAAACGCGATACACTTATCCAGCAAAATCGTACCGGAGGTTCTATATTCTTACGATTTCAGGCGCGGGTGCTTTGTCAATCAAGGTTTTACTGCGGATCATACAGTTATCATCAAACAATACGATCTGGTGGAAGCCGATCTGGTGGAAGCTCTGCGATGGGATTTAAGTCAGCGCCCCCAGCTTCGAATTACCATTTATAGAGAAGAGCGAAAAGATACGGTTCTGATTGGAATGAGCCACATACTAACGGATGGCAATGGATTTTTACAATATCTGTACCTTTTGGCCTTTTTATATAACGGCAAGTCTCCAGCTGTTCATTTACAAAACAAGAGAGAGATTGCCCCTCTCTTGAAAAATATTCATGTTCAGCCGCCAACCGTGCAGACCAGGAGAGGGCGCTATAACGCCGTTCCGCCATTGCGGCCTGTTTCAAATGGGAAGAACTATTTCTGGTTAAACTGCAGCATTACGTCCGATGATCTGACAGCACTTCAGGCGAAAGCAAAAAAATGCGGTGTAAGCCTCAACGATGTTTTTATGACGGCCTATGTTCGCGTGATTGCCCGTCTCCAACATATCAATAAGGTTGTCATTCCTTGTCCGGCTGATCTGCGCAGGTTTCAATCAGAGCCTGACCATTTAACCATAGCTAATATGACTGGAATCTACAAGAGATTAACCGTTGAATTTATGCCTCAGCACACATTTTATACGACGTTAGTGCAGGTTCATCTTGAAATGACACTTCAAAAGGCAGGGTACCGCTGCTTTGCGGGAATAAGACCACTGCATTGTGTATTTAACAAGGTTTTTCGCCCTGTACTGTCTTGCACAGTCAAAGCAGCTTACCGCGTACTTCCTGTTTCATACACGAATATGGGCATTGTAGATCACAACAGACTTTATTTTGAAAACAGCGATGTTGTAAGCTGCTCTTTAGCAGGTACATTTCGGCTTCCACCAGATTTTCAATTGACAATTAGTACATTTCGGGATGTATGCACATTCAACTGTACCTTAACAGGAAGTGCAGGAGACGATATCATTGGACAACAGATTTTGGAACAGGTGAAATCAGAGTTATTGGCATGGTTGGCAGAATAACGAAATAGACAGCATAATCATGTTCTATTCCTCCAGCCGTTTCACCATCGCCTCATCAAAGATGGCTGCCAAATCGGCCTGCCTGCCGTATTCGAAGCTGATCCGGCCCTCATAGGCCATGGAATCACAGGAATCTGTGGCAACGAATATACGCAGTGTCTCGCCGTCCTCCCGGACAAAATCAATAGGGGCAACGTAAGGGCAGGCGGAAAATCCGTAGACTTCTCCGTTGTTCAGCGCCTGATCCATAAGCTTTTCAAGGGCCTCCAGCTTAGTCCTGTCTTCTATAGTCTGTGTTCTCAGCTGGGCCTCTTCGGCGCCGCTTATCCCCATATATTCCGGAAATGCAATGGAAGCGCTCTTGAGCGGCGTCTTAAACCAGCCGGAATCCACATATCCATAATCCAAACCGATGGCCGCCTTCACTTTTTCCCTGAGGAACTGGCAGATATCCTCGTTATATTCGAGAGAGAGAAGATCACCCGTTTCCTCATCTAAAATCATCAGATATCCTGGAAACTCAGAATTACCGAAGCTCTTATAGCGGCGGCCGTCGAGCAGCAGGGAGGCACCTGTGGAGTAGATTCCGTCTTTTGTACCGCCCTTTTTACGCATAAAAGTCATGGCTTCCTGGAAACTCCTGATGCCTTCTTCGGTCTTAGAAGTCTCCAGTTTTTGGCGGAGTTCTTCCTGCTCCGCGCCGGTAAGGGCGATGCTGCAGGTATATGGCTCAGAATAAAATTTTATCGTGCTCTCATCCTGATAATAAAACTGGATATAAGACTGTCCTTCCTGGTAAAAGGACAGTTCCGGCCTGCTCTTCATGAAATCAAGCATATCTCTGCCGGAATGGCTGAATGCATAGAGAAAGGATGGGTTCTCTGTCAAGGCATCAGCATCGTATTTTCCAAAACAGAAGCTGTCCAGTCCGGTGTCATAACCAAAAGGCATGTCCAGCAGGGAGTAGCCTCCCAGCTCATAGAGGACGACAGGATCGGAATTTTGGTCATAATAACCTACATAAAGCTGGGCATCGAGCTCACCCACATTCAGTGAATCGTAGTCGTCATATACCGGAGCATCCTCGCGTCTGACAGCCACATAATATTCCAGTCCGCCGCCGTCTGTCCGCCCGGTGATCTCATAATGCCCTTGAAGCTTGTCCGATAGTTGTTTTACATCTTCTTCGTCTGCTGTCCGGAATATGACATCGTCAATATAGCTTTCAACGAGGGAAAGGTATTCCTCCAGCGGACTGAGATTCTGGACAGGTTCCGTTCCAAGGGGCATGTCAGGAACGGCAGCAGGAGGAGAAGAAGAGGCGGATTCACTGCCGATGGAAAGCGGCGCTTTTGCACAGGAAACAGTTGACAGCATGACGGCCGCCAGGGCAGCAGGAACGAAAAGGTTCAGTGGTTTTATCATAATGGAATCCCCTTGCTTTCTTTTCATGATAGGATTTTGATTCTTTGGAATCGGCTGTAAAGTTCAATATTACCCTATCATACCAGAGGGGGATTTTCAATTAATAATCTCTTAAGAACATTGTCAAATAACGACGCTTCTTTATGCTCTGGATTTAGACCGGTATGTCAACAGCGTGAATATTGGATTCCTTCCGTCTTTTGACGTTTGACGGGTCTTATTACCGGGCAAAGGCACTGGCAGAAAAACAGCTGCAGGATAATAAAATCAGGAGGCAGCTGACCGAGAACAGATTGCAATGTATGGTGTTCTTGGCCAGCCAGTTTTACAAAATTACACTATAATTATATGTAGAAATGAAGTATAATGAATCCAGCGATAAATTAGCATTTGTAGAGATAAAAAACAGAGAAGGGCGAAATGTTTATGAAAATTGCGATAAAAAGGACGATTACAGTCCTGTTGACGTGTAGTATTTGCGCGGTGCTGTCTGCCTGCGCTCCATCCGAAGACAAGGAGGAACACACAGGCTCCCAGCCCTCCTCTGCAGTTGATACTGGCGAGGAGCCGTCCTCCCAGGCTCGGTCAGAAACACAGGAGGAAATCATTACGATCACTGCCCATGACGGGCTGAAGTTTGAGGGCAAGCTGCGCCTACCTGAGGGAGAGACCGCGGATAAACTGGTAATCTATATCAATGGTTCCGGTCCAAACACCTATGACAACAAGCGCCAGACGGGTGACATCACGTTCAATTACCATGACCTGTTTGCAGAGCAGTTTACGCAGGAAGGCATAGCCTATTTCAGCTATAACACCCGCGGTGTGACGGTTGGAAACGAGGCTCCCTATTTTGCGGAAATTGACGAAGCTGCCTACCAGTCTTATCTTCCACTTAATCAAGTTAAGGACGTGGAAGCGATCATCCGCGATCTGAAAACAGACAGCCGCCTGCAGAACGCAAAAGTGATCCTGCTCGGGTGGAGCGAGGGTACTATGATCGCGCCGTTGGTGGCGCTCAGTGGCGAGGTTCAGGTGGACGCACTTTTTCTTGCGGGCTATTGCAACGAAACGATGGCGGACATTTTAGAGTGGCAGTTGACAGGAGGATCCAGCATGGTGAACGTCGGGGCATATCTGGACAGCGATGGAGATGATACGGTCACGAAGGCAGAGTACGATGCCGACCCATTTCAGGTAACAGCACAGTTCGGTGCCTTTGAAGAAATGGATGTCAACAGCGACGGTGAGATTAATCAGAAGGATTTTGAACAAATGCTGAAAGATACTCATGACGAGACTTTCCGGGCTTTCGATGGGGGAGATGATGCGTGGCTGAAGGAGAATTATGGCGTCCGTCTGACATCGGCATGGTTCCAGGCACACAGAGAAATCCCGCCAAACCGGGAGACCATGCCACAGCTCACCCTGCCTATTTATATTTTTCAAGGAACCATCGACGCAAACGTGCCAGTGGAGCAATCCCGGGAAATCGCGGAAGCGTTCCGGACAGCCGGGAAAACCAACCTGCACTTTCTTGAATTTGAGATGCATGACCATGACTTGAATTATATACTCTACCCAATCTCCGGTACAATCTCTGAGGGCCTTCAGGCCATCTTTGATACGGCAAAAGAGTTATAAAGGATCTGAAAAATAAGGAAGTAAAAAATTCTTTTTGATATATTGGACATGAATGTAAATCCTTTATCAAACCGGAGGTAACCCCCTATGACCTGCGCCATTCCTAAGCTGCCATCATGGGGAGAATAAGGCAAACTTAAAAGAGCTTTATTGACGAGATCCTTCCGTCAGATGAGCCTCAGGTCATTGATTGTGCATTTTCACAGTCCTTTCTTGATTATGTTCTGCCGAATGGTGTTGCTTAATACCGTGAAATGCCTTATAATTATGCATTGTGGCGTATTGTTTTATCCCATGTTACGTAGTTGAGGTGAAAAAAAATTGTCGTAATTTAAAAAAAAGGCCTGATTTTCTTCGAAAAAGGGGTGAAAAAAAGAGTGAAAAAGTGAAAATAAGGACGCAAATCCAAGTCCTTTTCGACTCAAACAGGTCTTTACTATAAATCAAAAATACTGTGCAAACAGCACAATAAACAAGGAAAAATTATGAGAAAACTAGCTTTAAATGATGAAATATTACTAAGTATTCAACAACCAGCCCGCTATATCGGGGGCGAGGTAAATACGGTAAATAAGGACCCGAAAAAAGTGGATATCCGCTTTGCCATGTGTTTCCCGGACGTGTACGAAATCGGTATGTCGCATCTCGGCATGCAGATCCTCTACGATATGTTCAACCGCCGGGAAGACATCTACTGCGAACGTGTCTATTCCCCATGGACCGATTTAGACAAGATCATGCGGGAAAAGAAGATTCCCCTGTTCGCCCTGGAATCGCAGGACCCGGTCAGAGATTTTGATTTCTTTGGAATCACGCTTCAGTATGAGATGTCATACACGAACATTCTGCAGGTTCTGGATCTGGCACAGATTCCGCTTCACGCGGCGGACCGGACGGAGAGCGATCCCATCGTCATCGGAGGCGGCCCCTGCGCCTATAATCCGGAGCCCCTGGCCGATTTCTTCGACATGTTCTATATCGGTGAGGGAGAGACGGTTTATTTCGAGCTGATGGACCGCTATAAAGAAAATAAGAAACAGGGCAGGAGCCGCCGTGAATTTCTGGAACAGGCAGCCGAGATTGAAGGCATCTATGTTCCGGCCTTTTACGATGTGGAATACCATGAGGACGGAACCATAAAAAGCTTCCGCCCCAATAACAGCCATGCGAAGGAGACCATCACCAAGCAGCTGGTGGTGAACATGGACGACGCATACTATATCGAGACTCCCGTGGTTCCTTTTATCAAAGCGACTCAGGACCGCGTGGTTTTAGAGATCCAGAGGGGCTGCATCCGCGGATGCCGTTTTTGCCAGGCCGGCAACGTATACCGTCCGCTGCGCGAACACAGCCTCGAATATTTAAAAGATTACGCCTATAAGATGCTGAAAAGCACGGGACACGAGGAGATTTCCCTGAGTTCCTTAAGCTCCAGCGATTATACGTACCTGGAAGGGCTTGTAAATTTCCTGATCGAGGAGTTCAAGGGACAGGGCGTGAACATTTCCCTGCCCTCCCTAAGAATCGACGCGTTTTCCTTAGATGTCATGAGCAAGGTACAGGATGTGAAGAAGAGCAGCCTGACCTTTGCCCCGGAAGCCGGCTCTCAGAGACTTCGCGACGTAATCAACAAGGGACTGACGGAAGAAGTGATCTTACAGGGCGCGAACGACGCCTTTCACGGCGGCTGGAACCGTGTGAAGCTTTACTTCATGCTGGGTCTTCCGACGGAGACGAAAGAGGACATGGAAGGCATTGCCGAACTCTCTGAGAAGGTGGCGGAAACCTACTATGAGATTCCGAAGGAACAGAGAAACGGTAAGGTCAACGTAGTGGCCAGTTCTTCGTTCTTCGTACCAAAGCCGTTTACTCCATTCCAGTGGGCCCGTATGTGTACGAAAGAAGAGTTTATCGAAAGGGCTTACATCGTCAAGGACAAGTTCCGGCAGATGAAGAACCAGAAGAGCCTTAAGTACAATTACCACGAGGCGGATTTAACCGTATTGGAAGGAGTTCTGGCACGCGGCGACAGAAAGACCGGAGCGCTGATCGAGGAAGCCTACAAAAACGGTGCCATCTACGACTCCTGGTCCGAATACTTCGACAACAGAATCTGGATGAAAGCCTTTGAGACCTGTGGCCTTTCCGTGGATTTCTATACGACGAGAGAGCGAAGCCTGGACGAAGTATTCCCATGGGATTTCATCGATGCGGGTGTTTCCAAAGAGTTCTTAAAGAGAGAGTGGCTGAATGCCATTGATGAAAAATTAACGCCGAACTGCCGGCAGAGATGTTCTGCCTGCGGCGGGATGCGTTTTGGAGGAGGTGTCTGCTATGAAAGTAAGAATTAAGTTCTCGAAGCAGGGCCCCGTCAAATTTATCGGTCATCTCGATGTCATGCGGTATTTTCAGAAGGCCATGCGGCGCGCCGGTATCGATATCAAATACAGCGAGGGCTTCAGCCCCCACCAGATCATGTCCTTTGCGGCTCCCCTTGGACTCGGCCTTACGAGCAACGGAGAGTACATGGACATTGAGGTAAATTCCATGAGCGACTGCGAATCCATGGTGAAACAGCTGAATGCGGTTATGGTGGAAGGAATTAAAGTTCTTGAGTGCCATAAACTGGAGGACAAGGCGAAAAATGCCATGTCCATCGTGGCCGCCGCGGACTATACGCTTACGTTCCGCGAGGGAAAAGCTCCGGAGGATCTGGAGGCCTTTTTTGCAGGCCTGAAGGAATTTTATCAGCAGGATCAGATTCTCGCAGTGAAAAAGACAAAAAAGGGTGAACGGGAAATGGATTTAAAGCCGGCCATCTACGAGCTTACCACAGAAGGAGACCGTATCTTCATGAAGGTTTCCGCCGGAAGCCAGGACAACCTAAAGCCGGAACTGATCATGGAGACGTATGACAGGTGGCGGGGCGAATCCTGCCCTGAATTTGCCTTTTTAATCCAGCGGGAAGAGGTATACGGCAATACAGGTGATGAAGAACACAGAAATCTGGTGCCTTTGGGATTTATAGGTGAAGAAGTTGAATAAGCTCATCATTACGAGATGGAACGGAGCAATCCTTACGATGGTGCAGTCAGACGGTGACAGCGTCTCCTTAAACCTCGAGCCGGAGGAAGATCGTTCCATTCTCGGTAACATTTATATTGGCAAAGTAAAGAACATCGTTAAAAACATAGGGGCGGCCTTCGTCGAGATCGGAGACGGCTGTATGGGATATTTAAGTCTTGCGGACGGCTATATTCATCATGCCTCCGCCGCCAGTCCGGATGGCAAGCTGAGGGCCGGCGATGAGATCGTCGTACAGGTTGACCGTGATGCAGTTAAGACAAAAGCGCCCGTCCTTACCGGCAATTTAAACTTCACAGGGCGTTACATCGTCCTGACGGCCGGTAAACGGCAGCTGGGGTTCTCCTCAAAGCTGTCGGATCTGGAGTGGAAGAAACGGATCAAGCCCATTCTGGAAGCAGAAAAGGAAGAGGATTTCGGTATAATTGTGAGAACAAATGCACCGGAAGCCTCTTTTGATACGATTCTGGAAGAACTTAAGAGCTTAAAGGCAATATACCGCAGAGTCATGGAGGACGCCGTTCACCGGACATGCTGCAGTCTCTTATACCGGACCCCTCCGTCGTATCTGACGGATATCCGCGACAGCTTTCACGGTTCTCTGGGAGCGATCGTGACGGATGAAACCGATATTTACGAGGCCATTCAGGCTTATCTCAAAAGCTTTCAGCCGGGAGACTTACAGAAGCTGACATTTTATGACGACGCCCTGCTGCCGCTGTCCAAGCTTTATAAAGTGGAAAAATCCATGAATGAAGCGCTGGGCAAACGGGTATGGCTGAAATCAGGCGGCTATCTCGTCATCGAGCCTACGGAGGCGCTCTGCGTGATCGACGTCAACACGGGGAAGTACTCCGGCAAAAAGAATCTTCATGACACGATTATGAAGATCAACACGGAGGCGGCCGTGGAAATCGCCCGCCAGCTGCGGCTGCGCAACTTATCCGGAATCATCATCATCGATTTTATCGATATGGAGGCAGAAGAGGACCAGCAGGAACTCTTATCCGTATTGTCCCGGGTTCTGGCAAAGGATCCGGTTAAGACATCCGTTGTGGAAATTACAAAACTGAATCTGGTAGAAGTTACCAGGAAAAAAATACGCAGACCGTTCCATGAACAGGCCGCGCTTATAAAGGGAAAGGCAGACACATGAAAATCATAATTGTCGGGTGTGGGAAGGTAGGAACTACCCTGGCCGAACAGTTGAACAACGAACATCATGACATCACGATCATCGATAAGAACACAGCAGTTCTAAACGCTATCACAGAGCGGATCGACGTCATGGGTGTCGTGGGAAATGGTGCGGTTTACAAGGTTCAGATGGAGGCGGGAATCCAGGAGACAGATTTACTGATTGCCACCACCAATTCAGACGAGTTAAATATGCTCTGCTGTCTGATTGCAAAAAAAGCAGGTAACTGTCATACGATCGCGAGAATCCGGAATCCGGAATACAACTCGGAGGCGCGTTATATTCGGGAGGAGCTGGGGCTTTCCATGGCCATTAATCCAGAGATGGCTGCAGCCATGGAGATCTCCAGGCTGCTTCGTTTTCCGTCAGCCATTAAGATCGATACCTTCGCCAAAGGCCGTATCGAGATTTTAAAATTCCTCGTCCCTGACCACTCGAAGCTTCACGCCATGAAGGTCCGCGACGTTCTGGACAAGCTTCGCTGTACTGTCCTGATTTGTGCAGTGGAGAGGGGGGAGGAGGTCATCATCCCCAGCGGCGATTTTGAGATGCAGGCGGGAGACAAAATCTCCATCATCGCACCGCCCGCAGAATCCACGGAATTCTTCAAACAGGCCGGAATTATCAATAATACCATTAAAACAGCCATATTTGTAGGGGGCGGCAAGATCACATATTACGTGGCAAAGCTTCTGGAAAATACGAAGATTCAGATCAAAATCATTGAACAGAACGCCGAGCGCTGCAATGAACTCAGCGAACTGCTGCCAAAGGCCATGATTATCCACGGCGACGGTTCTGATCAGGAGCTGCTTTTACAGGAGGGCATCCGCCAGACAGAGGCATTTGCATCCCTGACCGGATTCGACGAGGAAAACATCATGCTGTCGCTGTATGCGGCCAGCCAGTCGAAGGCGAAGCTGATCACAAAGGTCAATAAGATAGCCTTTGAAAATGTAATTAACTCCATGAATTTAGGCAGTGTAATCTATCCCAAGTTAATTACCTCTGATTCTATCTTACAGTACGTACGCGCCATGCAGAATTCCATGGGCAGCAATGTGGAGACACTCTATAAAATCGTGGCTAACCGCGCCGAGGCGCTGGAATTCCGCGTGATGAACGATCCCGCGATCGTTGGTATTCCGTTGGAGAAGCTTCGCTTAAAGGACAATCTTCTGGTTGCCTGTATTAACCGCAATGGAAAGATCCGAAGCCCCCGCGGAAAAGATGTCATCGAAACCGGCGACCGTGTAATCATCGTCACCACGAATACCGGATTAAATGATTTAAAGGATATACTAAAGTAGGAAAAGGCGAAGGAAATGAATAAGAAAATTATCGTCTATCTTCTGGGATGGATTATGAATATGGAAGCCATCTTTATGCTGCTTCCATGTGTGGTTGCTGTCATTTACCGGGAAAGCAGCGGAATCTGGTTCCTGGCCGTCATGGCGGTATGCGGAACGACCGGTCTTCTTCTGACACGCAGGAAACCGGATAATATGGTATTCTTCGCCAAAGAGGGCTTTGTCTCTGTTGCATTAAGCTGGATTGTGCTCAGTTTTTTCGGGTCCCTGCCTTTTTACCTAAGCAGGGAGATTCCCCGGTTTGAGGATGCCATGTTCGAGGTAATCTCCGGTTTTACGACGACGGGAGCCAGTATTTTAACGGATGTGGAAGGTCTGTCCCACTGTATGCTGATCTGGAGGAGTTTTACACACTGGATCGGAGGCATGGGCGTTCTCGTGTTTATTCTCGCCATCCTTCCGCTTGCAGGCGGTTATAACATGTACCTCATGAAAGCGGAGAGCCCGGGGCCATCTGTAGGCAAGCTGGTTCCAAAGGTAAAATCCACCGCCAAGATTCTCTACGGAATCTATTTCTTCATGACAGTAGTGGAGGTCATCCTCCTGCTTGTCGGCGGCATGCCGCTGTTCGATTCGCTGGCAACCAGCTTCGGTACGGCCGGTACCGGTGGTTTCGGCATCAAAAACAACAGTATTGCCTTCTATGACAGCTATTATCTCCAGGGAGTCATCACCGTGTTCATGATACTCTTTGGTATTAACTTTAACGTGTATTACTTATTCCTGATTCACCATCCGAAGGACGCGCTTCGCTGCGAGGAGGCGAGGGCTTATCTGGGAATTATCGGCGTGACCGTTCTTTTCATCACCCTCAATATCCGAGGAAGCTTTACCAGCATCTTTGCGGCCTTCCACCATGCGGCCTTCCAGGTAGCATCCATCATCACGACCACCGGCTTTTCCACGGTAGATTTTGACAAATGGCCGGAATTCTCCAAGGGCCTGCTCGTCGTATTGATGTTCATAGGCGCCTGCGCCGGAAGTACGGGCGGCGGCCTCAAGGTATCCAGGGTCATTATTCTGCTTAAGTCGGTGAAAAAGGAGTTATTTTCCCTGCTTCATCCGAGGAGTGTCAAGATCATAAAGATCGAAAGCAAACCGGTCGAGCATCAGGTCATCCGGTCCATCAATACATTTCTGGTGGCTTACTTAGTGATTTTCGTTCTCTCGACCGTGATCGTCAGCCTCGATAACTTTGATTTTACAACGAATTTCACCGCTGTGGCGGCGACCTTCAACAACATTGGTCCGGGACTCGGCGCAGTCGGTCCCACCGGCAATTTCTCCGGCTTCTCGGCCATGTCGAAATGGGTGATGATGTTCGACATGCTGGCCGGACGTCTGGAGGTTTTCCCGATGCTTCTGCTGTTTGCACCGTCCACATGGAAAAAGTAAATATTTTTGTCAAAAAAAGCACAGAGGGCTGAATGGATATTCTTTCCCCCTGTGCTCTTTGCATCCTGTTCGCAGCCGCGATACTTCCTTCTATTCATCGCAATCTCTTCCTATTAATCGCAGCAAGCAGAATCACCAGAATTACATTCACCACCAGAATCCCGATCGCAGCCACAATCCCGACATGATCCGCCGCGCCGCCCACTATCTGGGGTGTAAGAATGCCGCCCATGGCGGAGATCGCCGTAAGCACCGACATGCCGAAGGTTGAGCCCTGGATCAGCGGTCCCGCGTCGGCGATGCAGGTGGGATAGATGCCCGCCAGGAAAAAGCCGAAGCCGATCAGCGCGAGTGTTATGAGCGGAAGGCTCTTTGTAGAGACCAGCAGGAAAAAACAGATACCGCTTCCCAGCGCGTTCATCAGGATGAGGGAACTGCGCCTCATCTTTCCGGACAGTGAGGCGCAGACCAGCCTGCCTGCCATGATGACCAGCCAGGTCACCGACACCAGCGTGGTGGCATACGTCTCGCTCATGACCCCGGTATTCTGCAAATACGTGACAAACCAGCCGTTGATACAGTTTTCCACCCCCAGGTAGAAGAAGAGGATCAGGGCGATGCAGTAGAACTGAAAGGACTTTAAGAATTCCCGTCCCTCCCGTTTTCCGGAATGTTTTAAAGGCGCCGCATCTCTGGCCCGTTCATTTAACAGACTGTAATCCATGGTTCCGTAAGTGACCGCAGAGGTGGCGGTGATGAAGATCAGAAGATAGACAACCGACCGCCAGCCAAATCCCAGCTTCAGCAGGACTGCGGTGAGAAATGGCGCCAGGAACGCCCCGACCGCGAAACTGCAGTGCAGAAGGTTCAGCTTCCCGGCCGCGCCTCCATCGTAAATATCGTTGACGGCGGCGTTATTTATAATTGTAACAGAACCTCTCACAAGGCCGTAGACCAGCATAATGCCGTACATGACAGGAAGCGGCGGCAGAAGAGTGAGTCCCAGCAGACAGAGCGGCGCCATGGCGGTCATCACTGTGATGGAGAACCGTCTTCCCATGGCGGGAACCATGATGGGGAAGAGGAAGCTGGCCAGAAGATTCCCCACCGCCATCACGGAGAGCAGTCCGCCCGCAGCCAGAAAGCTGATTCCGGCCTCTGCAATCACCGACGGCAGAATCGCTCCGATCACCAGCACCGCCATCCCGCTAACCGAATAGCCGTAGCAGCAGCGGATAAAAATTTGTTTCCTTCTATCTGTTTTCATGGGTATTACCCCTCCTTGTCAAACCAAACTTTTTTCATTATACTAAGAAGAAAGTGGAAATACAAGGCAAAAACGGCCAGAAAAACTTTATAATTTTGTTTTATTTATGTTGACTTTACAAAAGACAAATGGTATTATGTTACAGTATGCCGCACAATGAGGTCTAAAAGTTTTCGTGTAAAAGCGAAGCACCACAGTTGGCGAGTAATGATAATAGGAGGTGCCATATGTACGCGATTATTGCAACAGGTGGTAAGCAGTACAAAGTAGCTGAAGGCGATATCATTAAAGTAGAAAAGCTTGGTGTTGACGCTGGTGAAGCAGTCACATTTGATCAGGTACTGGTAGTAAACAACGGCGAATTAGCAGTCGGCTGCCCGACAGTAGCAGGCGCTACCGTAACAGGTACGGTTGTGAAAGAAGGCAAGGCGAAAAAAGTCATCGTTTACAAGTATAAGAGAAAATCCGGATACCATAAGAAAAATGGTCACAGACAGGCTTATACCCAGGTGAAGATTGAAAAGATCAACGCTTAATTCAGGCAGAGACTATGATTAAAGTAACAGTTTTGGAAGATTCAGACAGAGTGGTCCGCGAACTTAAGCTTACAGGACATGCCGGGTACGGTGAGGAAGGACAGGACATCGTCTGTGCCGCCGTTTCAGCCCTGGTATTCTCCGCTTATAACTCGATCGAGACCTTCACGGAAGACGATTTTGAGGGAAGTGCCGATGAACGTTCGGGAGACTTTCAGCTGCGTTTTTCAGGAGAGATCAGTCCGGAATCAAAACTCCTTATGAATTCTCTGGTGCTCGGGCTTACGAATATCATGGAATCATATGGGAAACAATATATAAAAATTCGATTTGAGGAGGTGTAAGTGATGTTAAAGATGAACCTTCAATTCTTCGCTCATAAAAAAGGTGTTGGATCTACAAAGAACGGCAGAGACTCCGAGTCTAAGAGGTTAGGTGCTAAGAGAGCCGATGGTCAGTTCGTATTAGCCGGCAACATTCTCTACAGACAGCGTGGTACTCATATCCATCCAGGTCTTAATGTAGGCCGCGGCGGAGACGATACACTGTTCGCTACGGTGGACGGCGTTGTCAGATTTGAAAGAAAAGGCAGAGACAAAAAGCAGGTTTCTGTTTATCCAAGAGTAATAAGCGAATAATTAGACCGGCTTCATACCTCACCGTATGAAGCCGTTTCTTTTAAAATGCCAATGGAAAGGAAACAGGTGAATTCATGTTTGCCGATAGAGCAAAAATATTTATTAAATCAGGAAAAGGCGGCGACGGTCACGTCAGCTTCCGCAGGGAACTCTATGTTCCCTGCGGCGGTCCCGACGGCGGTGACGGAGGCGACGGCGGCGATATTATCTTTGAAGTGGATGACGGTTTAAATACCTTAAGCGATTTCCGCCAGGTGCGCAAATACGCTGCCCAGGACGGAGAACAGGGAGGCAAGAAGCGCTGCCACGGGAAAAATGGCGGCGATCTCATCGTCAAGGTTCCGGAAGGAACGGTCATCAAAGAGTTTGAATCCGGAAAAGTCATCGCCGATATGTCCGGTGAAAACCGCAGAGAAGTCATCTTAAAAGGCGGCCGCGGCGGTCAGGGCAACATGCATTACGCCACTCCAACCATGCAGGCACCGAAATACGCCCAGCCTGGACAGTCCGGCCAGGAGCTCTGGGTTCAGCTGGAACTCAAGGTCATCGCGGATGTCGGTCTCGTAGGATTTCCAAACGTGGGTAAGTCCACGCTGCTTTCCCGCGTCAGCAACGCCCGCCCCAAGATCGCCAATTACCATTTCACCACTCTGAATCCTCATCTGGGAGTTGTGGATATCGACGGCGGCAAGGGCTTTGTCATGGCGGATATCCCGGGTCTGATCGAAGGAGCCTCCGAGGGAATCGGCCTCGGTCATGATTTCCTCCGTCACATCGAGCGCACCCGTGTACTGGTTCACGTCGTGGATGCCGCATCTACAGAAGGCCGCGATCCGCTCGAGGACATCCGGGCCATTAATAAAGAGCTGGAGGCCTACAACCCGGATCTTATGAAAAGGCCGCAGATCATCGCAGCTAACAAGACCGACGTCATTTACGCCGAGGACGAGGATCCGGTTGCAAAGCTGAAAGCAGAATTTGAACCGAAGGGAATCAAGGTTTATCCGATCTCCGCGGTCAGCGGCCAGGGAGTCAAGGAACTTTTATACGCTGTTTACGATTTGCTGCAGACGGTAGATTCTACACCGGTTATCTTCGAGAAGGAATTCGATCCGTCGATGATGATCGACGAGACGCTGCCTTATACGGTGGAGAGGAACGAGGAAGGCATCTACGTTGTAGAGGGTCCGCGTATCGAAAAAATGCTGGGATATACCAATTTAGAGTCAGAAAAGGGCTTTTTATTCTTCCAGAGATTCTTAAAAGGAAACGGAATTCTCGAAGAGCTGGAAAAAGCAGGAATCGAAGAAGGCGATACCGTCCGTATGTACGGTCTGGAATTCGACTATTACAAATAGACTAATGATAAAATTGAAAAGTAATATGATGGAGGAAATATGACAAGCAAGCAGCGTTCTTATTTAAAGGGCTTAGCAATGACCATGGAGCCTATTTTCCAGATCGGTAAATCCAGCATCACGCCGGAGATTACCGCCGCCATTGCGGAAGCGCTGGAAGCAAGGGAACTGATTAAGATTACAGTATTAAAAAACTGTCTCGATGACGGCAGCGCAATCGCCTCGACACTGGCTGAGCGCACCCATTCTGAGGTGGTTCAGGTTATTGGAAGAAAAATTGTCCTTTATAAACCGGCGAAAGAAGAGAAGAAGAGAAAGATCATCCTTCCATAGGTTCAGCCGGCGTAACGTAAGGAGTTACTGAATATGGGGAAAATCGGAATCATGGGCGGTACATTCGACCCGATCCATAACGGTCACCTTCTCCTCGGAGAACAGGCCTATTGCGAATACGGACTGTACCAGATCTGGTACATGCCTTCGGGACAGCCGCCGCACAAAAAGGACCACCGTGTAACAGACAGCCATATACGTCTGGAGATGACCCGGCTCGCCATGGAGGGCCGCGAGGGATTTTCCTGTTCGGATTTTGAAGTCATGCGCAGCGGCAACACCTATACGTCGCAGACGCTAGAAATTCTTCATGAGAAATATCCCGGCCATACGTTTTATTTCATCATCGGCGCAGACTCCCTCTATGAGATCGAGCACTGGCATGAACCGGCAAAGGTACTGGAACAGGCCGTAATCCTGGCGGCAGTGCGGGAATATGAGTCGGCAGGCCGTTCCATGGAAACACAGATTGCCTATTTGAAAGAGAAATATCAGGCTGACGTCCGCATGCTGCACTGCAGGGAGATCGATATCTCCTCGGCTGAGTTGCGGCGGATGACCGCGCTTGGAGAGTCCATTGAACCATTCGTCCCGGAGCCGGTAGCCAGGTATATTAAAGAGCATCATCTATATCAGGAGGTGGCGGAATGCAGGAAATCATCGCACAGCTGAGAAACGAATTGAGCGGAAAACTGACGCCTTCCAGATACGAACACACCATAAGCGTGTCATTTACCGCAGCGGCACTGGCCATGCGCTACGGCTGTGATTTGGACAGGGCGGAACTGGCCGGTCTTCTGCATGACTGCGCAAAGCACTACAGCAATGAGACCATCATCAAAAAATGCGGGAAGCAGAAGATCGCGCTGACCGAAGATGAGAAGAAGGCCCCGGCTGTCCTTCATGCGAAATACGGCGCCTGGCTGGCCGAGACGAAATATCAGATATCGGATCCGGAGGTGCTTTCGGCAATCCGGTGGCACACCACCGGACGGCCCGATATGACACTGTTGGAGGAGATTATCTTCACGGCGGATTATATCGAACCGCGCCGGTATGAGGCCCCGGATTTACCTTTGGTGCGCCCGCTGGCATTTACGGATCTGAAGGAATGCATCTATCAGATTTTAAAGGATACCCTGGATTATCTGAATGGGAAAGGCTGTTATGTGGATTCCATGACGAATCTGGCATATGATTATTACAAACAGCTTCACGAGGAAAAGAAAGGAAATTAAACTATGAATCACTCTAGCGAGATGGTAAAAGCAGCTTACGCGGCTTTATCCGACAAAAAGGGCGAAGATATCCGCATCATCGATATCCGCAACGTTTCCGTTATGGCGGATTACTTTATTATAGCAAGCGGTTCTAATTCCAACCAGGTTCAGGCCATGGTAGATAACGTGGAAGAGGAACTTGGCAAAATGGGCTGCACCTGCCGTCAGGTGGAAGGTTATCAGTCAGCCAACTGGATCCTTATGGATTACGGCGACATCATCGTACACGTCTTTGACCGTGACAACAGACTCTTCTATGATCTAGAGCGCATCTGGCGCGATGGGAAGACACTGGATGTCAGTGAACTGAAATAGCAGAACGAAACTGACTGGATTCAGAAGCAGGTGGAAACAGATAGAAACCGGAAAGCAAAAGCGGGAAGAGGTTGACATAAATCAATTATGTCAACCTCTTCCCGCTTTACTTTCTATTTTCCTAAAATTCCGTGTTTCTGGCCGTCAGCAATCTAGTACAGCATTGCGTAAATTCCTATGATTAAATTACCCGCTATCCGCGCCATGTGCACGTCTGCGAAGCTAGCCGTAGGGTCCACTACACCGTCGCTCCGCAGACACACACCTGACACGAATATCAGGCAATTTAATCACAGTTATTTACGCAATGCTGTACTAGTTAATTCCCAAACGGAACAGTCCAATCACCTTTCCAAGTATCTCCAGGTGATCCACTATAATCGGATCCATCTCATCATTCTCAGGCTGAAGTCTGTAATAGCCGTCTTCTTTGTAAAAACGCTTTACTGTAGCCGAATCATCAACCAGCGCTACGACGATCTCTCCGTCGTAAGCGGTGGAGCACCGTTCCACAATCAACTGATCTCCATCGAAGATACCGGCATTAATCATACTGTTTCCCTTTACATTCAGCATAAAGGTCTCCGCATTCGGAAGAAGCTCCACGGGGATGGGATAGTAATTCTCAATGTTCTCTTCAGCCAGAAGCGGAACACCGGCGGCCACAGTACCAACGAGCGGCACGTTCACGACCTCGCGTCTCGTCAAGTTAAAGCAGTCGTCGATAATCTCAATCGTTCTCGGCTTGGTGGGGTCCCTTCTTATGTATCCCTTCTCCTCCAGTGTCTCTAAATGGGAATGGACGGAAGAGGTTGACTTTAAATGTACCGCTTCACAGATCTCCCGGACAGCCGGCGGATACCCCTTTTTCAAGATCGTTTCTTTAATATATTCTAAAATTTCCTGCTGTTTCGCTGTTATCTTCTCCTGAGCCATATAACACAGCCTCCTCAATCCTTTTTCTTTCTTTTATAGTAACATATGTTCGATAAAAATGCAAACCTTTGTTCGAAAAAAGTGGTTTTCTTTCTTGACAAACATTTGTTCGAGTGGTATGATATATCCATACAGAACAAATGTTCTTTTTGTCATAAAAGAGTTACAGGGGGTAAAATACAGATGAAAAAATTAATGATTACGATGGCACTTGTTGTTTTGATTCTGTCGAACGTCTGCGGTCATTCTCTGATGAATGCACTGGCCGATGAAACAGAACTTCCGGAGTCTCAAAAGTATTATACCAGCATCGAGATTCAGAAAGGCGATACACTCTGGGGAATCGCCGATGAATATGCCGAGAGCTGCCGCATGTCCACCACCGATTACGTCGCTGAGTTGAAGAGTATGAACGGGCTGAAAGAGGATGTGATCCACAGCGGCCAGCATCTGACCATTATGTATTGTGTGCCTGTTACTGAGGTTCTGGCAGAGAAGTAGGGACAGAGAATCATTGAGAAAAAAGAGAGCAGAACAGAGACAAAAACAGCGAAGAGAAGAAGAGGGCAGATGGCAGGGAGCTGTATCTTTCTGGCCATATCCTCCATTTCTCTATCAATATAGGCAGCACCGGCTTCCATGATCTGTAATCGGGTCAAGTGAGGCCGGTATTTTTTTGCACGAGACCGGATCGGATTCAGAATTATAAATACATTTCGTGCACTTTCAGTATTTTATTTTAATTAGTACTTGACATTACATAGTAGTATGTATAATATAGTATTAAAGGAGGACTTAAAATGAATGCACAGTTTAAAAAAGGAGTCCTTGAACTGGTGGTGCTGGAGTCCGTGAGGAAGAAGGATATGTATGGATACGAGCTGGTGGAAGAGGTATCCAAGGTCATCGATGTGAATGAGGGAACCATTTATCCGTTGCTGAAGCGGCTGACCAATGAGCACTATTTTGAGACATATCTGCGGGAATCCACAGAGGGGCCGCCGCGAAAGTATTACCACTTGACTGCTGCCGGAGTTCTCTACCGGGAGACACAGGAGCAGGAGTGGAACGAATTTCAACAGCGGGTATGTACATTTTTGAAGGAGCAGAAGGATGAATAAGAATGAATTTTTGGAAGAGTTAAACCGGCATCTCCTTATCCTTGAAGATGAGGAACAGCAGGATATTCTGGAGGAGTACTCCCAGCATATTGATATGAAGGTGGAGAGCGGATTAAGTGAGGACGAGGCCATCCGCGATTTTGGAAGTGTTAAGGAGCTGGCCGCCCAGATTCTGGAGGCTTACCACGTCAAAGCGGAATTTTCCGGTGATGCGGCGAAGGACGGCCGGAAGCTCCCGGTAAAGCCGATCACGGTTCACGGGGCCGATCTGCGTGATAAGTTTGCCCGCTTTTTTAAGAAGCTGTCTGCCGCAGCACGCCATGGGGCTGTCTGCTGCTATGAAGCGGGAAAGGCCATAGGAAGGAAGGCGGCTTATCTGATCCTCTGTCCCATACGAAAGATTCGCTCGCTGCTGCACAGAGAGGAAAAGACCGTGACCATTGATACTGAAAGAAAAAAGAGAGAACACAGGAGAACATCCGCCGGCGTCTCTGGAAGGGCAGTCCCCGTCATGCACACGCTGGGCCATTCCATCGCCTTCGCCATTGGAAGCTGCTTTCACGGAATCATTCGCCTCTGCCTGTGGGGCCTTAAGTGGTGCTGGAATCTGTTTATGATGTTTCTGGCCCTGTTTGGCGGCCTGTTCGTGCTGGGATCACTGTTCTGTTTCGGCATTCTGATCGTATGGCTGTTTAAGGGATATCCCCTGAAAGGGCTTACCCTGGTTATGTTCGGTACCGTGCTTTGCAGCGGTGCATTTACCTGTTTCTGCGTAAGCCTGCTTCGCATGAACAAAACAAATCGTTTTCAGGCGGAAGAAACCGCCGTTTCACTCACAGAGGAGGTACAGGATGCGTAACTTACATAAAGCCCTGATTGCAGTTTTTTGCAGCGGAGTATTCATTACGGGAATCGGCACCGGATTTTCCTTCTCCGAATTTTCATCTTTCGCCTATTCCGGCAGGACCATGATTGGCGATGTGAAGATGACAACTGAGAATCTCGACTACTCCTTTCAGCTTCAGGAAGAGCAGAAGCTGAGAATATACGGTAATTACTATTTTCACAGACACTCGGCTGATTCCACAGAGATCTTACCGGATGAGACCGTTCCGGAGAACACCATTCGTTTTCAGATCACCTATAATGTAAAAGCGGTTGCCCCTTATCTGCGATACTCGGATAAGGAATCGGATGACCCGTATGTAGGAATCGAGTTCGATTATCTTCTTGATGATATGGAGCTCTTTATGGCAGGTAAGGATCAGCTTCTGGAAGATATAAAGAATCGGCAGATCGGCTCTTACGACACAGTTTCCGTGGAGCGCATACGCATATTCGTCAATCCGGCGTCCATCGATCTCGTCACCATGGATTAATTCTGCGGTGGATAATGAGAGGAGAAGAACAGAGTTCTCCTGACAACACCTATGGAGTAATTAATATGAACACAAATCCTTTAAGGCTTAACCATCTGCTTCTTTCTTCCAATGTGCTGATGGCGCCCCTGGCCGGCTACACCTCCTGGCCCTTTCGAATGCTGTGTCAGGAGCTGGGAGCCGGCCTCTGTTTTACGGAAATGGTCAGCGCCAACGCGCTGAAATATAAAGATAAAGCCACAGAAAAGCTCTTGTACACCACCAGAGAAGAGCGGATCCGGGCCGTACAGCTTCTTGGCTCCGATCCGGCAGTGATGGAACGGGCCGCCTGCAGCGAGGCTCTGTCCGGCTTCGATATCATCGATATCAATATGGGCTGCCCGGTACCGAATATCTTTAAGAGCGGCGAGGGCAGCGCGCTTCTGGCCGATCCCAGACGGGCGGCCGCTATCATCCGCGGCTGTAAAAAAAGCGGAAAGCCAGTAACCGTAAAAACGCGCGTCGGCATCCGACAGGACGAGCTGATTGCCGCGGAATTCACGAAGATGTGTGAGGAAGCCGGCGCTGACATGGTCTCTATCCACGGGAGGAGCCGCAGCATGATGTATGACGGCACTCCGTATTACGATCAGATCGAACAGGCAAAATCCGCCGTATCCATCCCTGTTATCGCCAACGGCGGAATATTTTCCGACAGCGAAGCGCAGCACATGCTGGAGGCCACCGGCGCAGACGGAGTGATGATCGGCCGTTACGCCCTCCAGGACCCGTACATTTTCAGCCGTCTTACCGGCCGCAGTGTTACCGAAGACAAATACAGCCTTTTAATGGGCCAGTTGGAACTGACCTCCCGCCATTATGATGAGACCTACACGCTGACCTATATGAAGAAGCTGGCTTCCTACTGCATGAAGAAGAGGAGCGGAACGAAAAAATACAAGCAGCTTCTCTATCACTGCGGCAATGTGAAAGAAATGAAACAGATATTAAAAGCAATATTCTATGAGGAGGAGGCGGACCGGAGATGAATGGAACAGATACAAATATCCCAAACAGCAGCAGCGCAGGCTCAGAAATGAATAACAATGACGGCCTGGTCATAAAAAACGGAATTCTGGAACAATGTGAGACACGGAACCGTTCCGTTGCCGTCCCCAGTGGCGTTCACACCATTGGAAAAGGGGCGTTTAAGGGCTGTACCTCCCTGGAGCAGATTCTTCTTCCGGATACGGTCACAGTCATCTCTGATGACGCCTTTAAGGGCTGCCGGAAGCTGGCGGAGATCACGCTGCCGGACAGGCTGGACACCATAGGCAATTACGCATTTCACCGCTGCCACAGCCTTACGGCCATCACGATCCCCGCCTCCGTCAAGGCGCTTGGCAACTGCGTCTTTCTTTACTGTGACAGCTTGGAGACCGTAAATATGCCCGGGGTTCAGTCTCTGGGCCTTCAGACATTTTTAAATGATATCAGGCTCCGACGCATCCTGATCTCTCCGGAGCTTGATATTCAACATATCTGTGACTGTTTTACCGGATGCAGCGGTCTTCTGGATATCGCGTTTTCCGACGGGACCTCCTATCACATGGCCAATGCCGTCGCCGCCATGGCACCCGGTTCCGACGCTCCCGAGACTGTCCGCGCCATTGCCGCCGATATCTGCCGGATGATGGAGATACAGGATGGCGTCATCACCCGTTTTCTCACAAATTTAAAACACGTGGAACTGGCCGAGGGAATTACCGCGATCGGGAAAAGCTGCTTCTTTGATAAAAAAGGAATCATTTCCGTAAGGCTTCCCGCCAGTCTCACGGAAATCGGGAGCCGCGCCTTCCGAAACTGTATCAATCTGGAACGGGTGGAATTTGCCAGCGACCGGGTGGCCATCCACAAAGACGCGTTTAAGAACTGCACCACGCTTCATACCATCCGCCTGGCGGACGGAAGTGAATACGAGCTTACCGGCTTAAGCAGCCAGGATGAAACGAGCGCTCCGTTCATAGTCCGGGAAATCCACGCCCAGGTTCTGGGGAATTTCTCCATCAGCGGGACCACGCTGCTTCGGTATCGCGGAAGCGAGGAACGGGTTGTCGTTCCCGATGGAATTACCGTGATCGGCGAGCGGGCCTTTGCAGGCAATGAAGCCATCGACCGGGTCATCCTTCCGGATTCGGTGGAGATGATCGGGGAGGAGGCATTCGCAGACTGTCTCGTCCTGCAGACCATCCAGTTTCCAGAAGGAGTCAGACATATTGGAAAATCCGCCTTTGAAAACTGCGTAAAACTGATTCGGGCCATCCTTCCGGATTCTCTTAAAAGCATCTGTCCATCCGTATTTAACCGGTGCCGTGTATTAAACGAAGTGCGTTTCTCTGACAGGCTCAAAGAGATCGGAGAGCTGGCCTTCTACGGATGTGAGAAATTAAAAGACATTGTGCTGCCGGAGACAGTGACCGTTCTGGGTGACATGGCCTTTTACCGTTGCCTCTCCCTGCGGGATATCGTGCTGCCGCCTTCCCTGAAGGTGATCGGGCGCAACGTATTTACTCATTCCGGGATTCGAAATGCCCAGGTATTCTGCAATCCGGTTTCCTGCGGAACCGACGTATTTTCCCAGTGCGGGAAGATGAGACGGCTCACATTTGAAGACGGGGTACGGTATGTCGGAGATAAATTTGCATTCCAGTGTGAGGAGCTCGCCGCCGTCATAATGCCGGATTCGATTGAAGCCATTGGAAAACACGCATTCGAAGGCAGCCGCTTTCTAAAGGAGCTTCCAGCCGATAAAACGGTCCGTCATATATTGTTGGACGGCAGCGGATTCTCCGGCAGTGTCGTTCTGGGAGATGAGGTTCGGGCCATTGCGGGAGGCGCTTTTTACGGGAACACGGAGCTCACCTCCATCACCCTGCCGAAGGCTCTGTCACAGATTGGACCATATGCGTTTTGCGGCTGTACCGGGCTCACAGAGGTCCTTCTCCCTCCTGGCGTTAAAATCCTCGAGGAAGGCGTTTTCGCCCGCTGCACGGCCTTACAGACGGTTTCAGCAGCACAGCCTGGCGGTCAGCTGACTTCAGTGTTGGCCCGCGCATTTTTAAACTGCCGGGAACTGACAGAGGTTCCTTCTCTGGAACGCTGTACTGTAGTGGAAAACAGTGCGTTTTCCGGATGTGAAAAGTTAAGAAGAATTGAGGGGGTATTTCTTCAGATCGGCGACTCAGCATTTTCCGGTACACCGTTTCTGGAGGAGCAGAAGCGGCTGGGAAACGGTCCGCTTCCCGGAGCCGCCATCGTCTCCGGTATTCTGATTGACGGCTCAGGCTTAAGCGGTGACGTGACCATTCCGGAAGGCGTTGCCGGGATCGCGGACTACGCCTTTGCCGGAAATGACCTCCTCCGGTCGCTCCATTTTCCAGTAAGCTTAAAAAGAATTGGCAGCTCTTCCTTTGCAGGATGCCGGAATTTAAAGTCGGTTCATGTCTCAGCCCCGCTTGAGGAGATGGGCAGTTCCGCCTTCGAAAAATGTATCTCCCTGTCCGCTTTCTCCTGCCGGATTACAGAAATCGGTGCCCGAGCATTTGCCTGGTGTCAAAGCCTGGAATCGGTCACGTTAGAGGAGACGGTTCTCCTGGGAGACGGCGCGTTCTGCGGCTGTTCGGCTTTAAAAATATGCCGTATGGAAAACCTCCGCCGCATGGGGAGAGAAGCCTTCAGCAGCTGCGAGAGTCTGGAGGCGGTTCACTTCCCTCTGGCCGAACAGATCGGAACACGGGCATTTGAGCGCTGTGACGCATTAAAAAGCATGCTGCTTCCCACGTTGTCCGCCTTGTCCAATCACAGCTTTGAGGACTGTGGACATCTGGAGGAAATCCTGCTGCGTGACGGCCAGAACATCGATTTTCCGGCCAGCTATGCATTTTCCGGTTGCACCGCCATACGCAGGGTTATTCTGGAGAACACAGTGTATGAGCTTACGGCATATGAGGCTCTGTTTGACCGGAATCTGCCGGAGGCCGTAAGGCGCATCTATGGAAGTGCCTTGAGCTGTTTTACCATCGATGAGGAGCTCGCATTAACCGAATACCGGAATTGCGGCCGGTTTGTGGCCATACCCGAGGGCGTGAAAACCATCGGGGAAGAGGTGTTTAAGGATCAGACACGGCTTGAGGCAGTCTCAATCCCCGATTCCGTGGAGTATATCGGCCCGCGGGCATTCGACAAGACCCCCTGGCTGGAACAGCAGCGCGCCGTCAGCGGAACAGATCCTGTCACCGTTAAAAATATAATCATTGACGCGGCTGCCTGCTCCGGCGACGTGTTAATCAGCCCTTTCATCAAACGGATTTCGGGGTGGGCCTTTGCTAACTGCATCGATTTAACCGGAATCAGATTTTCTTCCTCCCGAACAGCGGTGGAGATACATGCGTTTCGAAACTGTATCCGGCTGAAACGCATTGTTACGGCCGATGGGAGAGAGTACTGCCTGGAGGGCCTTCATTCTCTGAGGCAGGAGCTTCCGCCCATGGTAAAACAGATCTTCGAGGACTGCTGTAACTGCTTCAAGACAGACGGCACAGGACTGCTGCTGGAATGTACGGGGAATATAAGCCGCTTAATTCTGCCGGAGGGAATCACGGAGATCGGGCGCGGTGCGTTAAAGGACAGCAACCTTCTCACCAGCATCACTCTGCCGGACTCTGTCGCATCAGTGGGAGAGTGCGCATTTGAACAGTGTAAATGGCTGGAAACGGTGAGCGGCACCTCCCGCCTCACCCGTATCGGCCGCATGGCCTTTTCCGGCTGCGTCCGTTTAAAACGGATCGAAGAGCTGCCCATGCTCCAGTCTCTGGGAGAGCGCGCATTTGAAAACTGCACCTCACTGGAGGAAATCATTTTGCCGGAGGGCATTGTGGAGATTCTTCCCGGAACCTTTTACCGGTGCCATGAGCTGAAACGAGTGGTGCTCCCGTCTACACTGAAGAGAATCGGGAAAGAGGCATTCGCATTCTGCTATAACCTGACGGATATCACGCTGCCGGAGGGAATCGAACAGATTGGGGAAAGGGCGTTTGCCTGGTGCCGTAATCATGAGGCAGAAAGGGAGATGCCATGAAATACAGAGATCTCGGAACTACCGGTCTTCGTGTATCGGAGATCGGATTTGGAACCATTCCCATATTAAGCGGCAATGTTCCGGTTCTTCCAGGCTATTACAGCCCTGATACAGAAGGGGCTGTCGCCGTCATGGAGCACGCCTGGAGACTCGGATGCAATTTGTACGATACGGCCATTGTCCCGGAGTACGGGGACGCCGAACTGAAACTGGGAGCATTTGCGAAAAAAATCGGCCGCGATAAGATCGTCATCTCTGATAAAGCCCGGTTCTATACCGGCAATGAGATGTATCAGGCTGTTCTTGAATCGACAAAGAACCTGGGAACCGCACCGGACATCTACTTTTCCCATCAGGTGGATCCGGATCACGAAGACCAGGTCTTTGGCCGGTACGGCGCCGCCGATGCTCTGGCGGAACTGAAGGCCGAGAGGAAAATTCGCTTCACAGGCATTGCCTCCCATTACTACGACATCCTTTTGAGAGCGGCAAAGGATAAACGGATCGATGTGCTGCAGGGAAGCGGCAACATTCTGGAACGCGGCATGCTGGACTGCATCGAAAGAGAGCCGCTTTTCAGGCAAAAGGGATTTCTGGTTAATAAGGTTTACGCCGCCGGGATTCTGCCTTCCTTTTTCCCTGTAAAGACGCTGATTGAAGGGGTTCTTACATATCCGGTTTCCTGTGCCCTGATCGGACTCGGGACAGTGGAAGAGGTAAACGCAGCCGCAGCCGGGGATACGGTCCCGGAACGCCCCGATTTTCAAAGGGTGCTCACCGTCCTGGGGAAGCGTTACGAGCCGATTTCCTGCGACAGGTGCCAGCGGTGTACCTGCCCGCATGGAACGGAAATTCATACGGTTTTCCGGCAGTATCACTACTTTTTTCTGGGAAAGGATTACTGGGCCCTCAGAAAGCTCGATCTGGGAATAGAAGAGAGCGCGGCAGCCTGCAGAAGCTGCACCAGTCTGTCCTGCATGAAGCAGTGTCCCCACAAGCTTCGAATTCCGGAGATTATGCAGCAGATCGAGAGGCTGACAAAAATACATATCAGAAACTCCGTGATTTAGTGAAAGAAAACAGATTGAACTATGTGAAAAAAGTACCTGATGCAGCAGACCGGTTACACGTTTTCTGCACATCAGGTACTTTTATTCATTGGTAGTCTTATCTTATCTCGTCAGATACTGCTTATATTTCTCCCTGTCGCCCTCCCGGCAGCTGACTGTCAGGCAGACTCCATTTTCCTGAAACTCCCGGCTGTGAACTATGGCGCGGCTGTTCAAGTAGTAGACCACATTACCGTTCTCATAAGGGATCAGGAACTGGGCCTCCTGATAATCAGAAAAGAGAATCTTCTCCATCATACGCAGCAGCTCCGGGATTCCGATGCCGTATTTCGCCGACATATAGATCCGGTTATCCGAAATTTTAGGGAGCGTTTCCTCCTCCATAACGGAATCGGCCTTGTTCATAATATAGATCCTTGGAATATCACCGGCCCCCAGTTCTTTCAGCGTTTCCTCCGTTACCTCTATCTGTTCTTTGTAATGCTCATCCGAAAAATCCACTACATGAAGCAGAAGATCCGCATAACGTATCTCATCCAGCGTGGAGCGGAACGCCTTGACCAGGCTGTGGGGAAGACGGCTGATAAAGCCTACTGTATCGGAGAGCAGGAAATCCTGGCTGCCGCTCAGGGATATCTTTCGAACGGTGGTGTCCAGCGTAGCAAACAGCATATCCTTCGCCATAACCATCTTTTCCTCTTTTCCGCTGGACAGTTCCACCAGTTTGTTCAGCAGTGTGGATTTGCCTGCGTTGGTATATCCGACCAGCGCGGCCTGCGGATACGTTCCCTGGGTCCGTTTTCTTCTCTGGACTTCGCGTTCCTGCTCCATCCGTTCCAGTTCGCGCCTCAGTTCACTGATCCGCCCCTCTATTTTTCGCCGGTCCAGCTCAATCTGCTTTTCACCGGATCCCTTGTTGCTCAAGGAACCGCTGGCTCCGCCCTGGCGCCCCAGAGAGTCTCTGAGTCCCATAAGTCTCGGCAGCATATACTGAAGTCTGGCCGATTCCACCTGCATTTTAGCCTCTTTGGTCCGGGCTCTCCGTGAAAATATCTCCAGAATCAGGTAGGTCCGGTCCCACACCGGCACATCGATCTCCCTCTGCAGATTTTTAAGCTGGGAGGGAGATAAGGTATCGTTGAAAATGACATAGTCCACGTAAAGCGTCTCCACGGCTTCCCTAATCTCGCCAACCTTTCCCGAGCCAATATAGTAAGCGGCGTTAATACAGGAGAGATTTTGATCGACTCTGGCCACCGGATCCATATCGCAGGCCTTCACCAGATTGTGCAGTTCTTTCATGGATACTTCAAAATCATTGTTTTCATTTAAATGTACCCCAGCCAGCAGAGCGCGGGGTCTTATGGTTTCATTCTGTTGTTTCATATATTGTTCAGCCTCCTTGCTGCCGTACCCATTTCTCACTGTCCTGGGAAGGGAAGGAGAGGGGCGCGGCGCAGCTTCAGGCGGCAATTTTATTTCCGCGGGCAGCGAGCCGTATCGATTTGGCTCTGCGCAGTACGCGGCTGTAACCGCCTGATTATAAACGTGTTATCATCCTGTTATTCACACATTTGAATCGTAACCGAATATAAAAGCATATCATTCCTGACATCATCGCGTACCTCCTAATCGTGATATTGGTAATTTCAGGTACAAAAAAAGAGATTGTATCCATGCCGGATCGGCAGACTAAGACACAAAAAAACTGTTCCGGTTATAAACATATATAAATAAACCATGCAAAATAAGCGTACCTGCGAATGGATACGGTACCGTGCCGCCATGGAATTTATACATGATCTCTTATAACGAACAGTCTTTACTATCTTAATCTAATAAACAATCTCTCAGACCTCTGATTTCTATAATTTTCTTTCTGTTGTTCCTGAAATTACCTAGTTTGATCATAATGGCTTCGCATCATTCTGTCAAGTGTTTTTTGGTTCTTTCCAAAGTTAGTTATGACTGATTTATGATAATGTCCTTATATACCACACGTAGGAGACTTGCTATGAGGCTAGTATTGTTAATCTATCCGAGGCATTGTCTTTTAAATGAAGGACATCTCAGTCCTCACGAAGCCGTACTTTATTCCGCGCACTGCGCCGGCGTTCATCTTCAAGAGCCGCGTAATGCTTTTTCGTCGTATTGACGTCGGCGTGTCCCAGCACATCTGCGACCAGATAGATGTCGTTTGTCTCTTTATACAGATTGGTTCCATAGGTGCTGCGCAGCTTATGCGGCGTAATTTTCTTTAAAGGGGTCACGATCCGTGCGTATTTTTTCACCAGATTTTCCACACTGCGCACGGCGAGTCTCTTTCTCTGGAGAGAGAGGAACAGGGCTGATTCGTGGCCTTCCTCGGCAATGATCATTTTCCGTTCTTCCAGATAATCGTTAAGGGCGTCTTCAACCTCAGAGCCGAAATAAACGGTTACTTCCTTTCCGCCTTTTCTGTGAATGCGGATTCCGCCATTTTTAAAGTCTATATCATCAATATCCAGGCCAACGCACTCCGACACACGAATACCAGTCCCCAGCATCAGCGTCAGCAGAGCCAGGTCGCGCAGCTTCGTCTTATCGTGATAGCTTTTCTGCTTCTCCGTGAGCGCATCCCCATTTTCCACCTCGTCCAGCAGAAGAGCGACTTCGTCCACGTCGAGACGAATAATCTCTTTTTCGTGAAGCTTGGGAAGCTGTACCAGAGCCGCAGGATTGTTTACAAGGCGTTCATTCCGGTAATAATAATTATAGAAGCTCTTCAGTGAAGAAATTTTTCGCATGATTCCGCGTTCTTTATTAGTGACTTCCTGATTTTTATCGTTAAAACGGTATTTCAAATACTCCATATATTCTTCCATGTCCACAAGCTTTAAATTGTCGAGATGGGCCAGACTGATGTCTTTCATATCCATTTTCGCAATCACAGGGTTTTCCTTTAAAAGGAAATCGAAGAATACTTTTAAATCATATGCATAGGCAATTCTGGTCCTGGAGGAGGTGCGCGGCTCGATTCCACGAAAGAAATCGGCGCAGAAGGGCGGAAGTTCCCGGATCAGTTCCCTTAAATGTTTTACATTCTCAATATCTCTCTGCTGATGGTAGGAGAGTGTACTCATGATTAATGCCTCCTGATTCGATCATGATTCCCTCATGATTTATTCATAATTTTTTATAACTTCCGTTGTGGATTTGCTGAGAATTTCCGGCCAGCCTTCAATATTTCCATCGACAATCGCATGGAAAAGACGATCTTTTACACCCGGATTTTCCCGTTCCAGCGTTTTCGTTAAATTTTTAACATATTCCCGTTTTGTATGGCCGTCCACAGGACACGGATTTTTACATACCGGTAAATCGTATTTGTTCTTAAAGCCAATTACATCGGCTTCCTTAACGTAAATCATCGGGCGAATCACAGTTAATCCGGTACGGTCCAAATACGTACTGGGAGAAAATGCGTAAAACCGGCCTTCATAAATTAATGACAATAACATGGTTTCGATCAGGTCCTCACGATGATGCGCATAAGCAATTTTATTGCAGCCCAGTTTTATGGCCGCTTCATTTAAAGCGCCTTTGCGAAGCTTTGCACAGAGCGCGCACGGATTGGATTCCTCGCGTGTGTCGAACAATATTTTTCCGATTTCCGTAGAAACTATCGTATAAGGAACTGAAAATCGCTCACAGAGTTCTTTGACAGGAGATAAGTCAAATTCTCCAAAGCCCAAATCTACTGTAATAGCGGATAATTCAAATTGCTTCGGATAAAATTGTTTTAATCCCTGTAAGGCATATAATAAAGTGAGGCTGTCTTTACCACCGGATATACCGACAGCGATATGGTCGCCGTCCTCAATCAGATGGTAGTAGTCGATAGCCTGGCGGGTGAGACTGTATAGCCGTTGAAGTTTCATGTAAAATGGCTCCTTTATGTAATTGATGTAAAATGGCGCTTTTTAGCGCTAACTATTCGTTAAAGAAGTGTTTCGCGCATAGTTGGAAATCGCTCTCTTTATCGTACCATGGTTTGGATTGGTTTTCAACTATGCGTGAAAATAATTTTTCACTATCTATAACTCTTTTTTAATCACTGCCGCCATCACCACTTCTGCTGGCTATTACTAAATACGCCCGAGGGGCCCCGGTATGTTTATCAGAAAAAATATTCTATGGGTATAATGAATATTAGGGAAATTATGATAAAAGCGGTTAATGCAAAATTAGAGAGGCAACAAGTTGTTTCTTACGATCCTGTATCTACTTAAACGGTGACGGCATGATACTGCTGATCACCTCCGCCATCTCCTTCGGGCTCTCTTCCATTCCATCGTTTATCCAGTGAATCGTGATATTCCAGAACCCGCCTGCCTGATAGATAAGCTCCTGCTTTGATTTGCCCCTATACACGGGATTACTGAGAAACAGATCATTGATCGCAGGCAAATACTCATCAAATTTCTGCAGCACCAGAAAAAGAAGATTGTTCCGCTTCAGCAGCATGAAAAAATGGGCGTACTGCCGGCATAGCGAAAAGTACGCTTCTGTCACGGAATAAGCTGAAAGCTGCGGCAAATCCTGAAGCATTTGAATATAGAGATCACACAGTTCCTGAAGCTGTAGGTATAACACCTCTTCTTTGGAACGGAAATTTCGGTAAAAGGTCTTCCGGTCCAGATCCGCACGGGCCGTCAGCTCTTTGATCGTAATCTCCTCATAATCTTTCTCTTCCATTAATTTCAGCAGTGCTTCTAATATCCACTGTTTCGACTGAACCGTAAGGGGATTCTCTTTTTTCATGTTCATAGGCGTCTCCTGCCACATTTTATGTCATATGGGGAACATGTCTCCTCCTCATTGACTATAGTCTTATTATAATATAAAATCATAAATGCCACAAGTGGGACATTTAAACAGTAAGGAGAAAAACAGAATGGACAGCTATCAAAATGACCGGACCTGGTTAAAGGTTCAGGAATATCTGCCGCCCCATAATCGATTGGAGAAAGCGGAACTGCCCGAAGAATATTATTTAACCATAGACACTATGGAGATCCATATTGATCACTATAAAGTAGCTTCCCCCAAAGGAAGAGTCATACTCTTTCATGGAGTCGGCGGAAACGGGCGCATGCTCTCTGCTCTTGCGCTGCCTTTCATGAGAAATGGATTCGAAGTGATCTGTCCGGATCTGCCATTATATGGGTATACCCATTGTTCAAAGAACGTAACCTGGCAGACATGGGTTTCCGTCGGAACCGAAATTGTAAATCACTATCAAAGTACGAAACAACTCCCCACATTTTTATTCGGACTCAGCGCCGGCGGCATGCTGGCCTATCAAACAGCCACGGAATGCCCTCAGCTTAATGGTCTGATGGCCTCCTGTATTCTCGATCAGAGAAACAAGGAAGTCACGAAACATTCTGCAAAAAATCCCTATGTGGGAATGGCCGCCAAGCCCGCTCTGGCGCTGTTGCAAACAGTTGCAGGCCATATCAGAATTCCAATGAAATGGATTGGCAATATGAAAGCGATTGTCAACAATAAAGAGCTTGCCGCGGTTCTGATAAAAGACAAAAAATCTTCCGGAGCCAGGGTTTCTCTGGCCTTCATCCACACCATGCTGAATCCGGTCATAAAAACAGAACCCGAAGATTTTAAATCCTGTCCCTTTCTTCTGGTTCATCCCGCCGAAGATCATTGGACTGATTTAAAGTATAGTCTTCTCTTCTATCAACGTCTGGCATGCGAAAAGCAAACGGTCATACTGGAAGGCGCCGGGCATTTTCCCATAGAAGAGCCGGGACTGATGCAACTGGAGCAGGCATGCGTTACGTTTTTAGAGAGCCATCTATAGCCATCGGTCCAGGGTCTGATAAAACTGCGGGGATTCCTGCTTTCAGAATTGCTTTGCCCGGTAATTTCTGCCCTGTCCGCTAAAAAGTTCAGCAGGTACTTAACATCGTTCTGAAAAAGGCAGTTCCCGCCCTCATCCCAACCCCAATATCTCCAGCAGCTCCCTGTGAGGCCGGTCAGCATCCGCCTGGAAGATATTAATATGGTTCTGGTCGCCGCTCCTGTCTGTAAATGCGGGGAACAGAAAACCGCATTCCGGTTTTCCCGGCTCATACTCCCCGGTCATCGGGCAGATGGCGCAGATCATATATTCAAACACTTCCTCCGACTCCCACTGCCGTTCTCCGTCCGACCCCTTTGCCGGAATATCGTACCGGTCATGAAAGACCAGAATCGCGTATGCCGCATTTTTATGGTATTTTTCCATAACCAGGTCGTAAAAGGTATCCATCAGGGCATCGTTCTTTAAGCCGCACTCATTCATGGCCATAAGCAGCTGCCACATACTTCCCGGCTTTCGCATGCTCTGGGGAAACTCGTACTTCTTCAGATTAACATTTGTCGCCGAAAAAGGGATTTCCTTTGCCAGCTTCAGTTTTTTCGTCCTCTCCGGCGCGGATATTTTCAGGAAATTCGTATTGAAACTCCCCTCAAAATCTCCGTCCCTGTCCACATAACAGCCCGCGATCCTCGTGAAGGATGTTCTTGCAAGGGTCATACGCCTTGTCAGTTCCAGCATATCTTCTCTGTTTATCATGATCTGTCTATTACCTTTCCAATGTCTTTCTGCCGTCTTTCTTCATCTGCATATTTATAAAAACTGTCCGCTTGAAAGCTTTCCTCAAAGCCCTGCATCGTCCTGCCTTATGCCTTTACCGTAAACAACGGCTCCATTCTTGCCACCAGGCCGGCCATCTCGTGGTTCTCATGGACCTTCACCACCTTATCAATATCCTTATAAGCGTAGGGAGCTTCAGATCGTATGGACTCCTCCCATTTCTTCAGGATATCGCTCCGCCCCTTCAAATCACTCCTGTTTGGATCGATGGGCGTTATAACGTGAAATTTCTTCATAAACTCCTGGAATTTCTCATCGCTGCCATGGATCGCTTCCCCTCTGGACAGCCTACGGCCCGCCCCATGGCTTGCACTCCACAGTGCGTCCGGATTCCCAATGCCTCTGAGGAGATAGCTGGAGCTTCCCATGGAACCTGGAATCATCACCGGTTCCCCGTAATAAGCGAATGGGGTTCCCTCCATCTCTTCCATGCCTCTGGCCGAACAGGCGCCCTTTCTGTGAATGTAATACTTCCGGCCTTCCGCCTCTCTCTCCCAGATAAAATTATGGGGCGAGTCGTACAGAAGCTTCATCCCAAAGGCGCGCACCGTATTTTCAACGGCGTTCTGAAGCATCAGCCCCAGAAACAGCCGGTTGGCAAAACCAAAATTTGCGGCATTGCGGGTGGTATCGCAGAAACGGCGCCATTCCCTGTCCATTCCGCCTCTTTCCGGCAGAAGGTAGATTCCATTATCCGGATGGGGGATGCCCCTCGGATACAGTCCTTTCGTTATCATCTGGTTGATCCTGCCGCTCTGATGGCCGATCGTCAGAGAACCGGTATGTATCATAATAAGGACCGCGCCCTTCCTGATTCCCCAGGCGTTGGCGGTCTGCCCGTCATAGATCTCGGCCACGCGCTGCATTTCCACGAAATGATTTCCGCCTCCTATGGAGCCGATCTGATCGTCGTAGGACAGGAAATGGGGATCTCCGGTAAAATCTCCCAGCCCTTCCGTATCGCCGGCCTTCAGGCTTCCGTGAAATGCGGTATACTCCAGTTCCTTTTCCTGTTCTTCCCGGTTGTAAAACCTCCAGATTCCTTTTCCTGCCGCCTTTCCGGAGGTCTCAAGCAGGCCAGTGAGGCCATCTTTCAGCATGGCTTCCCTCTGAATTCCATTCATGGCAATGCCGCGGCCGCCTTCAAAGAAGATCCGGCGAACCTCCGGCAGCAGGGAGGACAGCCTGCGCTCCAGTTCTTCCTCCTTCAAATCCGTGGTATACAGCCGCATCCCGCAGTTAATGTCATTGCCCATGGCCTGGGGAATCACAAATCCCTCCGTCATCAGTACCGTGCCGATGGGAATGCCTGCGCCCTTGTGAAAATCCGGCGTCACGGCGGCCTTTCTCACAGCACTGTCCGGATTCTCAAAAAAGCTTCCCACCGCCTTCATGCGCTCCACGGTACATTCCATCTGCATCATACTTCTCAGTTCATCCATGGCTTTTTTATCCGGTTTCGTTCCTTCCGGAAGGAAGAGAGACACGCCGCAGGACTGGCTGCCAAATTCTATTTTAAGCTCCATACAATTCGCTTTCTAAACCTGTATTGTTCATGTGGTAAAAGGCACCGGCCATTGCTGACCGATGCCCTGTTAAGTATTCCGTTTCTTTGTTTCTTCTAGCCCAGAAGAGTATCCTTCTTTTCAAGAATAGCCTCCACAGCCGCACAGGCCGGACAATCACAATACTTTGCTCCGGCTGCTTTGATCTCTCTTGCATGAGCCGCCACAGCCTTCGCCTTGTCCGCTCCGAAGACCTGAGCACCGTGCTCGGATTCTGCAAAACCGATCAGGCCGTCAATCGGCATAATATCCGCTTCCAGTTCCTCCACATACCTCCTGGTTTCTTTCGCTTCCCGGTCAGTTCCAACTGCATCGAGCCAGGCCTGGGCCGCTGCCTTTGCCTCGCCGCTGCATGACGGTGCACCCATTAAATCGTTTGTCTTCTCAACAACATAATCCAATACGTTTTTATCCATTATTGACGCCTCTCTTTCTTACAGAATTTTTCTATATTTTACCATAGTCATTCCATCTTTGCAATGTCACTGCTGCATTTCACTGATTTTTTGAATGGCCTGTTCCCTGGAAAGATACTGCTCCCACGCATACCCGTCCCTGGCTTTCGAGGTGTCATAGACTGCGTTTAATGCCCTGCTGTATTCTTCATGGGACATCAGCTTGCCGTTCCATTCATACTGGTAGATCGGATCCCCGTTTTCGTCGAATTCAAGCTTTGAATTGTCCTTCGCCCCATAGTAACCGCTGGCAACCAGCGATAACTGACCGTCTGTCATGGTGTATACCAGGTCATAGTAGTTATCCATATTTCCCTCAGAATTGCAGAGAAGGTTTCCCTTCTCAATATAGCTGAAATACAGCCGGTTCAACTGGTTATCAACGACAGAACCGCCGGCGCAGGCGGCGATCATACAGCCCACCGCCTCACTGTTTCCGATCTTTACAAGCTCTGGTATGTCGTCATCATTGAGATAGATCAGCTGATATCCAACCCACTCTTCTATGTCTTGGGCCTGAAGATAATCGATGTACGCCTGCTTCCATCCGGCAGGCGCTTCATTCTTCTTTCCTGCTCCCAGAAATCCCAGTACGGATTGAACCGTCTTCTCCGCAAGCGCAGAATCGGCTGTTTCCGACAGTCCCTTTTCCAGGGTAAATGCGCCGCTTTCACTTCCGCTGTAGATTCTCACCTCGGAACGGCCGGCCTCTGTCCCAGACATCGGTAAATAGCTGCATATGATTATAATATCGTTGAAACCATCGCTGTTATAGTCGGGGAAAGACACCGCCTCCACCTTTTGAAACCGTTCCTTTTCACGGTTATTATCCTTATATACGCCGTCTAAAACCGCGATAGTCCGATCACCGTCCTTCAGTTCGAACCGTGCATCTGCGGTGGAATTCTCCCCTGCCTCCGGTTCATAGGAGACAAATGTCACCTTTCCCAAAGGGTTCAAGTTCGCCTCAAACGTCTGGTCCCTGATGATCCTGTATCCATTCTCTCCGGCGCCGGAAGAATCCGCTCCCTGGGTTCCTGCTGCCTGCTGCTCTTTACTCCCGTTCTCGATCTTAATCTCAGGTTCTCCGCCGCTTCCGCCGCCGTTTTCGCCCTCTGACGCTTCCGCTGTGATTCCCGATTCTGTTAAGTCCTGTACCTTTTCCTTCTGTCCGCAGGCAGTCAGCACGCCGTAAAGAGCGATACAGGCCACTGCTGCCCTCCATCTGTCAGTCCTTTTTTTCATGTGTTTTCCTCTCCGGTATGTTCTTTTCAAACCATCTGTTCTTTCTCTTTAAATTCCCGCTCAAAACATTCCGCCGCATGCCTTAGAAGCTCTGCTGCATGGGAGCCGTCCGCCGGATAAGACACTGTGCAGTATTCCGGATTCACAAATTCCTTTTTACCACTCATGCTCCGCTTCCAGAACAGCTGCAGAACAAACTCCTCGATCATCTCCTCAGCGGCCCCGCTCTCCCTGTCTTCAAACAGAGCGATCGCAATAACCTCTTCGCTCAGCCTTGCGGCCAGCGTTCCGGCAGGGAAATTCTCCCCGATGCTTCCGCGGATCCGGCCAAGATAGGCAAGCACTTCCTCCCTGCTGGCCGCCCCGGACAGCCTCCGGAAATTGGACAGCCGGACATAGAGCACGCAGAGGCTGGTCTGCGGCTTTCTCCCAATTCGGCGGTCAACAAAATCGCAGAAGCCTTCGACAGTGAATAGACCGCTGTCCGGCTCCGTATGGCCAGCTTTGTAAAGCTCCCGTTTCTGCTCCGTGATCCGCCACGCAAGCATAGCCAGCGCTATGACGAGAAGTGCAGCCGCACCGCAGCAGACATTGAGGGCCGCACGCTGTTTTACAGAAAACCAGCCATTCTCCGGTATGATGCTGAGCGTCCATACGGCCGGAAGACTGAACGTAAATTTCACTGCATCGGAAAAATCAATCGACGAGTCAGATACGGCGATTACGTTCTTATTCTCCCCCATGGAATTGACTCTCCACAGCTCGTAATCATAGCCTGCCTCCTCCAGAAAGCCGAGTCCCATCTGTGAGATCACGTAGTCCCGGTCGAGAGCCACCGCGATTTCTCCCTTATACTCATTCTCCTCAATCATGGGATAAAGAAAAAGAAATACGTCCTTTTGATTAACTCCCAGCTGCTCCGGTCCCTCGATCACGCCGTCTTTTATCACTTTTGCCAGAGTATAGCTGTAGGAAAACTCCCGAAGCTCTTTTCCCACGACTTCCCCGTATTCCTCCTTCGGATATACCGCCGTCACCGTATCCCCTTCAAAGTAAACAATCGCCTCAATGGCGGAATATTCCGCCAGCAGCCTCAGCGATACCTGCTCAAAAAGCTTTAGATCCTTGTCAAGATAAGGATCGGTATAAGACAGCTGCTTTGCATAATTGAGCCTTTCAAAGTTTACCGACAGATTTTCATAGAAGAAGCTGAGCGCCGTCTGCGCCTCATTCTGCCGTTTCTGAACGGAGGCAGATTGAATCTCACTCCGTACCAGCACGGCAGTACCGATCACAAACACAATCAGGATACCGAATGGAATCCACTTTCTTTTGTCTTTGAAAAACATAGTATTATTCTCCATTCAGGAAAAGGGAGTACGTTCCTTTTCCATGGCGTTTCACATCGTACAGGGCCTTGTCCGCCTTTGAAATCAGGGTCTTTAACGTATCCTTCCGATTCCAGACACACGCCCCCATGCTGCAGTGGACAGGGATCTCCGTTCCGTTTACGGTAATGGTAAAATGCAGCCGTTCGACAAGCTCGCCCAAAACATCATTCAGCTCTTTCACGCTGTCGATATCCTTAAGGATCAGAATAAATTCATCACCTCCGTACCTGCCTACAACGCCCTCATATTTCTTTTCATATCCGCGCAGGATAAAGCCGATCTTCTTCAGTGCGGAATCTCCGGCCTGATGGCCGTACGTATCGTTCAGCAGCTTCAAATCGTCCAGATCTACAAAGCAGAGAGACAGCTTGCCGGAAGCGTTTCCATCCCGCAGCAGCTTTTCCAGCTGATTCAGGAAAAATGTCCTGGTTGCAAGGCCTGTGAGTTCATCCCGCAGCCCCTTGCTGGACATCTGGAGAATATCCTCATAATCAACACTCTCCGGAGCGATTGCATTGCTGTACAGCTTTTTCTCCATCTTATGTATCGAGGTCAGAAGATTTTCCATGATCGCCATCTGACCAAATATATGTTTTTTAACGAACAGATACAGAATCAGCGTAATGAGTATATGAAACAGCGCAGCCAGCAGAAGGAATGGCAGCTCTGCAGAAAACAGCGACAGGAAATCGACTGTCACCAGAATATCCCAGTTCGTATTCTCGATCGGCCCGAACACGGTATATCGGGAATTCCCCGCCTTCAGACTCCTGAAAGAGCCGGAATTCCTCGCCAGCAGAAGCGTCTCCAGCTTGTCCGTCGTGAGTCCCATCAGTTTATACTCATGAAGAATCTCCGTGTAGGACGCGCCAAACGCCAGGCCTCCGGTGGACGACATGATCTGGCCCTTGGAACCGATCAGGACGGCCTCCGTCCCGTTGGCCGCCGCGGACTGCTTTAACAGATTGACGGCATCATCAAAATAGATGGAACAGAACAGACTGCCGGTCATGACGTCATCCTGAATCAGAGGCACCGCGACCGTGTAATTCAAAGTCCGGCCGTCCGCTCCTGCCACGAAGCCATCCGTCACCTGAATCTCCCTGGTCGAATAAAGCGTCTGCATATATTCACGGCTGGCCAGACTCGCGGCTTCCTCTCCCAGAGTATAGACCTCAATGTCCTCATCCACATAGCAGATGAACATATACCCGAAATATTGATTGATCTCATCAAGCTTCGCTGTCTTCGACTCCCACGGAACGTCCGGATCATAAAATTCCGGCAGCGCCGCCAGTGAAATCAGCAGCTTTATGGACTCCCCTACCTTCTGCGATATCTGTGCAGAAGCGCTTTGATATGCGGCCTCCGCGGATTGCCTCATTTTTCGGACCGTAAGACATGCGCCGCTGAACATGACCGCCAGGACACATACGATGCAGAAAATGAGAAAGCGTCTGCGGATCGGCGCGAAGGGAAAGAGCTCAGCATCCTGACTGTTCTTTCGTATGACATCTCTCTTCATGCAGCTATCTCCTAATAATAATCGTAAGTAAATTGACACATGTCCAGTATAGCACAGAAACCATGGTATGACACTATTTTAATTTCATTGTGCATATTTCCTATATCTCATTGTGCATATTTAACTGCCTGCAGGCAGGCCCGCCTTTTTCAGCGCGTTAAAACTCTCGTTACTGACCGCGTGCTCCAGCCTGGCGGCATCCGCATGCGCCTGTTCCGGGGAAACGCCGGCGGCAATCAGCTTTTCCTCGAAGAAGCAATGTCTTTCAAACACCCGTTCGGCCTCCGATCTGCCTCTGTCCGTAAGCTCGATGATTCCGTTCCCAGCCTTTATGATGTAGCCCTGCGTCTGCAGCTGTTTCACAGCCGCGCAGACACTGGGCTTTGACAGCTCCATATAATTTGCAATATCAATCGACCGTACCTCCCCGTTCGCCTTCTTCAGGATATAAATAATCTTCAAATAATTTTCACGTGACATCGTCAGTGCCATAGGAACATCTGCCTCCTGTTCAATATTGGTATGGAAAGTAAAATGGTAACTACAAAATAAACTGTCAGCCGCGAAAGAACCGATCGCGCCTCTGTCTTCGGTCAAAGTCAGCCCCCTCTGCGTCTTCCTGGTACTCAGAGGAAAATTCCTGACTCCGGCGGCAGCGCCGTCTCCGTTCGCCGCCTTCACCGCAGCGTTCCTCCAGATCGTCAATCATGCGGTCTAAATACTCCCTGAATGTACTCTGTTCTTCCTCGGAAAGGCAGCCAAATATATCGTCGGGATCAGACTGGCTGTTCCCGCTCTCCTCTGCGCCGGCCCCCTTTTCCGTCAAGCGAACGATTATGACGCGTTTATCATTGAGTGACGGCGTCCGCGTGATATAGCCCTTCTTCTCCAGCTTGGACAGCAGTTCTCCGATGGACTGAGGCCTCATTCCCAGAATCTCTGACAGCTCCTTCTGGGGAATCTCCGGTTTCATCTTCAACACCTTAAGCACCCTTCCCTGCCCGCGGTAGGGAACGCCGCGATCTCTTAAATTCCGGTGAAAATACCGGTTGAGCAGCCACTGCATCCGCATTAACCGCTCCATCAGTTCGTGCGCATTCTGTTTCATCGTCTTTCTCCTCTCATCCCTGTCGTCGTTTGATCAAAGCTCCGCCGCTCCATATTCCGTTTCCCTGCAGACTGCATAGCCCGCGTCCCTGAGGGCAATCCGAAGCGCCGCCTCGTCCACCTCCTGTTTCATATAAACGCTGACCTTTTCATTGAGCAGATTCACCTTTGCCCATACTCCCTCCATGCTGTTTAACGCGTTCTCCACACAGACCGCGCTGTTGCCGGACGACATCCCGGATATCTTTAAACTCGTATGGTATGGATAATGGAACCGATTACGATCCTGAACCTTCACTTTAGGAATGTACGGCTGACCGGACCCGCCGCAGCAGCCCCCTGCCAGACGCAAGGCAGAAAGTCTCAGCGAACAGACCGCCATTGCAACTAAAAACAGACCGATTATTATTGTTGACATAATACTCTCTCCTTTCAACAGTCAAATACTAAGGTACCTTCTTTTCACATTATAAAGGTACCTTTGCAAAATGTCAAGAAGAAAATGAAGGTACCTTTGTAATTGCTGCAGCAATAGAAAACAGGAGGCCAGATGATATGCCCCCTGTTTTTATAATTTTACTGCATTTTGCTCTCGCAAGAACGGTTTCCTTATGTTACAATACGGACAGAACTCCTCACGGCCGATGATGCGCCGCGGAGTATATCACTAATTTTATTGGAGGTTCCATATGAAAAAATGGGAAGCAATCCGGGAATTCTTAATTATAACCTTTGCAACTGTTATCGTGGCTGCTGCCGTGTTTTTCTTTCTGATCCCCAGCCACGTGTCGGTAGGAAGCATCTCCGGTCTGGCCATCGTTCTGGGCAACTTTATTCCGCTGAAAATATCGGCCATCACCCTTGTCTTGAATATCTTCCTTCTGATCCTGGGATTTCTGTTTATCGGCAGGGAATTCGGCGCAAAGACCGTCTATACCTCGCTTCTGCTCCCTGTAATGCTGGGTGTGTTTGAACTGCTTTTCCCGAACAATCAATCGATTACAAACGATGCGTTTCTGGACATGCTCTGCTACATCTTCGTGGTCAGTATCGGACTCGCCATGCTGTTTAACCGAAATGCGTCATCCGGCGGCCTGGATATCGTTGCAAAATTTCTGAATAAATACTTTCACATGGACTTGGGAAAAGCCATGTCCCTTGCCGGCATGTGCGTCGCGCTGTCCTCCGCCCTGGTCTACGATAAGAAGATCGTGGTGCTGAGCGTGCTGGGAACGTATTTAAACGGGATCGCACTGGATCATTTCATCTTCGGCTTCAACTTAAAGAAACGGGTGTGCATCATCTCGAAGCGCGAGGAAGAAATCAGGGACTTCATCCTGCACCATCTCCACAGCGGTGCCACCATCTATGAGGCAATCGGAGCCTACGACAACCAGCCGAAAAAAGAGATCATTACCATCGTCGATAAAAACGAATACGCCATGCTGATGTCCTATATCATGAAAACGGATAAAAATGCATTTGTCACGGTTTACACCGTCAATGAGATCATCTATCGCCCGAAACGCTGAGGCCGGCACAGATATAGTTATTCAACCATACTCTATCCCACCGATGCTTCGCCTTCCCGCATTCTTCTGAAGATGCGTGTCAGCATCCACACGGCCGCAATTGCCAGCACAAATTCTGCCGTGAACTGGGCGTACGTCAGGCCATAAAGCGGGAATAAGTAATTGAGCGCGTAGAGTGCCGGAATCTCCAGGATAATCTTACGGAGCACGGCGAAGGTAAGCGCCGCTTTTCCCATACCAACCGCCTGAAACACACCGACTGCCAGGAAATCCATACAGAGAAACGGAAGCGCCAGGCAAAAGCCGCGCAGGAACCGCGTTCCATAGGCGATAATGGCCTCATTATTCATAAATGCCCTGGTCAGGCTGCCCGCCCCGATATAATAGAACAGGGAGACACAGAACAGGAATGGAAGCAGCGTCTTCACCGTAAAGAGGATCGCATCCTTCATCCGTTTCCTGTTTCCGCTGGCATAACTGTAGCTTACCAGAGGCATGATGCCCTGGGAAAAGCCGAGGGCGATCTGTACCGGCACCATGTTGATTTTCTGAGCGATTCCCATGGCCGCCACCGCATCGGCCCCAAAGGAAGAGGTAAAATTATTCAAAATCGTCATCCCCGTCACATTAAACAGGTTCTGGATAGCCGCCGGGATTCCCACACCGCACACGCCGAGAATAATCGCCTTTTTCAGGCGGAAATTCTTCGGAAGGATGCAGATAAAGGTATTCGATCTGCGCACGTAAAGCAGGACAAAAAAGTAGATACAGGCCACACAGTTGGATAAAAAGGTGGCAAGACCCGCTCCGGCCGCCCCCATGTTCAGTCCCCACGGGAGAATAAATATGGGATCGAGGATTATATTTAGCAAACATCCGCTCATGGTTCCGATGCTGGCATGGAGCGACGCGCCTTCCGATCTCACCAGATATGCCATAACCACGTTCAAGATCGCGGGCGCTGCGCCGAAAGACACGGTCCATTTTAAATATTCCGCCGTAGCCTGCGCCGTGTTCGCATCCGCGCCTAAAAGCGTCAGCAGCGGCTGGTGAAACACGGTACAGGCGAAGGACAGCAGGAAGCCGAAAAACAGTGCGCAGTAGAAGCCAAAGGCTGAACTCTGGCGGACCGTTTCGTAATCCTTCCGTCCCAAAGCCCGGCTCATCATGCTGGAACTGCCTACGCCAAACAGATTGTTGACCGCATTAAATGCCAGCAGCACCGGTGCCGCCAGCGTAACCGCAGCGTTCTGCACCGGATTGTTCATCATTCCGACGAAATACGTGTCCGCCAGGTTGTAAATGACCATAACCAGGGAACTTAAAATGGTCGGAACTGCCAGTTTCATAACCGCCTTCGGCACTGGCATCTGCTCAAATAAAACGGTTTTCTGATTATCTATCACTATCTTCTGCCTCCTAAACTGTCTTTTTCTTAAGCGCCCTCAAAAGTGTCTCCCGAAGCACCGCCATATCGACAGGCTTTGCCACGTGGGCGTTCATTCCCGCCGCCGCTGCCGCCTGTATGTCCTCGGCAAACGCGTTGGCCGTCATCGCAATAATCGGAATAGCTGCCGCGTCCTCCCGCTCCATGTTGCGGATCGCTCTGGTCGCGTCATATCCGTTCATCCCCGGCATCTGGACATCCATCAGAACCGCGCTGTATGTATGGGGTTCCGACTCCATAAACGCGCGTACCGCCTGTTTTCCGTCGGTCGTTACCACAGTCCTGGCGCCGCTCATGGTGAGAAGCTCACAGAGAATTTCCGCGTTAATCGCATTATCCTCAGCCACCAGGAAGAGACATCCGGCAAACATATCGCCGTCAGCAGGCGAAAATGCATTCCATCTGGCCGCCTCTGACTCCGTCTTCCTTTCAGCCTCAGCCTCCGCTGCCGCCTCTTCCTCCGCCTCCAGGCAGTCGAATTCCAGTTCTATTTTAAAACAGCTTCCTCTGCCCACCTGGCTTTCTGCCTGGATCCTGCCTCCCATCAGGTCAACCAGCCCTTTCGTAATGCTGAGCCCCAGTCCCGTTCCCTCGATGCGTTCCGTGCTCTCATTGCGCATAAACGGTTCAAACATACAGGCCAGAAACGTTTCCGACATGCCAACACCCGTATCGCTGATCGCAAAAAGATAGCGGACACGGCCGGCCTCATTTGCCGAAGGCTCGACTGGAGGAATCTCCGTCAGCCAGAACTCCACGCTTCCGCCCATCGGCGTATACTTCACCGCATTTCCCAGAATATTGATCAAAATCTGATTTAACCGCAGGGAATCGCCGTAAAAATGCCTGTGTCTGACATCTTCCATCCGGACAGTAAACTGAAGCCCCGCCGTCCTGGCCTGAGGCGCCATCATCGCAGACAGCTGCTCCAGAAGCTCGTTTAAGGATATCTTCATGCGGTTCAGCGTAATCTGGGAACGCTCGATCTTATTCATATCCAGAATATCATTGATCAGGCTTAACAGATGCCTGGATGAGATGGATATCTTCTGAAGGCAGTCCGCCACCCTTTCCCGGTCTCCTAAATGGGCGATTGCCAGAGCGGTCATGCCCATCACCGCATTCATAGGCGTGCGGATATCGTGACTCATAGTGGAAAGGAAATCGCTCTTCGCCCGGTTTGCCTCTTCCGCGAGGGCCAGGGCGTCTTCCAGCGCCTTCTTGGTCTTCCTCTCGGCGGTCAGCGTATCCGTCACATCCGCCCTCACCAGGCCTACCGTCGAGTGATTCGCATCGCTCCACATGACGGTAATCTGTTTGTACCGTTCCCCCTCCTCCGTATGATAGGAAAGGAGAAAATCGTATCCGTCCGGCTTTTCCCGAAGGCCTTCCAAAATCGTATGGATGCGGAATCTGGCGCGGACTTCCGCCTCATTTTCCTCGGTGATGCATTGATCGATAAATCCCAGAATCGCCTCCTCATAGCACTCGGAATAGACGGGAGGAAGATTTTCCAGAACCGTCGCCCTCGTGTACATGGTAAGACTCCTTCCAGACAGATTGATGAACCCGGCCAGTTCAAAGGTATAGGCGATCAGACGCAGCATTCCCTGCTGCTCCCTGACAGAATCCGTAATATCCGTTCTCGAAAGACAGATTCTTCCAAGACGGAGATCAACCGGAGACAGAGTTATGCTTTTTGTGCGGATATCTCCATCTTGATCCATAAGAGAGAAAGTGAAGGAATAAGGACCTGACTGCAGCTTTTTCATCACATACTCCGGATTCATGTTATGCTTATACCGTTCCCGGTCTCTCGGTGCCATAATACCGGAGTTCTGCACCCAGGAGGTCCACTCCGAATAGCTTCCCTGGGGTGGCGGAACACATAAAATACTGTCGCTTTGCGTAAGAACCCGGTAATGGTTTGCCGTCAGGTTAATATCTACGACAAAGTCATAGCTGGCGGTGGTAAGCCGATGCAGAATCTGGTCATTGATCGTCTGATCAGTGATGTCGCTAATCGCAAGGATACCGGTGACATCGCTGCTGTCCGGCGTATCCACCAGAGTCATCGTAATCTGCACGTACCGGCCCGTCGCCTCTCCTGGAATCTGGACGAAGCACTCCATGCACTGCTCAAAATCTTTTCTTTTAAACGCGGCAAGGGACGGCTCATTCAAATAAATCCCATAGAATTTACGCCTCTCTTCCTCATCCACGATCAGAGTCCCCATTCCGGTAAAGAACTCTTCCCGCACGCTTCCAAACAGTTTTAGCGGGTTCACTCCCGTGTAATCGATGATTTCCAGAATTTTGTTCTGTGTAATGTTACAGTGTCCCACGATCAGAGCGTTGGAATCCTGCATATGGTAATGCTGAAGAATCACATCCTTGTACTGCTTCCGGATCAGCTCCTTCTCCTCCAGTTCCCCCGTCATATCCCGAAGAACTGAATAAATCCGCTTCTCCTCGCTGTCACGGTTCATGGTCAGGCTGTTTTTTATCCAGACATAATTCCCGCTGCCCTTCTCCAGGCGGTACACGATCTCACCATTTCTGTCATTCCCCCGGACATACGCCTCCATCTGTTCATTCACACGGGCTCTGTCATCCGGATGGACACCGGCCAGGGCATCCGTCTCATACAGCTGCCATGCCTCCTTCAGTGTCATATCCGTCATGTCCGCAAAGCCCTCGGAGATAAATTCCGGCTTCAGCGTTCCATCCTTTTCATAATGAACCACCACGATACCGCCCGGCAGATGCTTTAAAACCGTCTGAAAATACTGCTCCAGACGTTCCCGTTCTCTCCTGTTGGTCACTTCCTCCGTGACATCCCGAACATATTTTACAATGGCCGGCCTTCCATTCCAGTCAATTTTACGGAAATGGGTGCTGTAAAAACGCCCCGTCTCTCCTGTCTCCATGACATGAGACGTCCCATCCGGCTCATGGCTGGTAAGCGTACAGAATTCGCAGGGAGACGTTCTTCCGTACAGGGCGGCATAACAAGCACGCCCGACTCCGCCCCGCTCTTCCCCGCGAAACCTTCCTGATTCGTTGGCATAGAGCAGCTCGTACGTCTCCCTGTCAATTACATAGATTCCGTCCGCCGTCTCATCTGCAATCTGCTGCAGCAGACGGTTCTCTGCGGACATAACTGTATACACAATACAAAATTTATCCTTGCCTGCTGCCCGCCGTCCATTCAGGCGAATCCACACAGGATCTCCGTTGTTCTGCCTGATCCTGCATGAAAGGTCCAGCAATTCACCGCTGTCATAAGCCGCACATACCGCCTCCATCACCCTGTTCCGGTCCTGGCCGCAGAGGAGACTCAGCACATCCGAGAAAAAGGAGGGAACAAACTGTTTTCCGGTGACATGGTAGACCGAAATACCGCCCTGAACCGCATCGAAAACATCCTGCATCATTTCCTCGACGCAGGATGTCCGTTCTGGCTCCGGAGGAGCCGGCTGATTCATGGAGAGAGAGTCTTCATGCATCTGTGTCACTCCTCCTTTCCAAAGATAAAATCATACAGTGTCTGATACAGCCGTTCCGGTTCGATGGGCTTGGCCAGGTGAGCGTTCATGCCAGCCGCCCTGCTCTTTTCGATATCGTCGTCAAAGGCATTGGCAGTCATGGCAATAATCGGAATATCCCTGGCATCCGGATTGCTTAAATGGCGGATATTGACCGTGGCGGACAATCCGTCCATGATTGGCATCCGGATATCCATGAGTATGGCATCGTAATAACCAGGCTCCGTTTTGCTGAATATCTCCAGTGCACGCAGTCCGTTTTCCGCAGTATCCACCTCGAAGCCCTGGTCTGTAAGCAGCAGAGCCGCCACCTCGGTGTTGATCGCATTGTCTTCCACCAGAAGCACACGTTTCCCGGAAAAATCAAAATCAAAGCCCGCGGATACCTGTTCCTGCTCCTCCTTCTCTCCCAACGCCCTCGAAAATGCGGACACCAGAGAAGACTTGAACATGGGCTTGCTCATCAGTAAATTAACTCCGGCCAGCTTTGCCTCGTGCTCAATGGAACTCCAGTCGTAGGCGGTCATGATAATGATCGTGACATCAGGCCCCACAATCTGCCTGATCTGTCTCGCCGTCTCGATTCCGTCCATCTCAGGCATCTTCCAGTCGATCAGTACCATATCGTAATAGGCGCCCCGGCCCCAGCATTCTCTGATTCTGTCCACGGCCTTGCGCCCGCTGTCCACCCATTCCGCCTTGATTCCCATCTCATGAAGCGTCACAACAGCGCTCTCACAGACGGCCACATCGTCATCCACAACCAACGTCTTCAAGTGTGAGAAATTAAAATTCTGCTTCTTCTGGTTATGGCGCAGCTTCTCCTCTTCCGTAATACCCAGTTTCACATCCACAGTAAACTCTGTGCCGATTCCTTTGATGGAACGTACCGTAATCTTGCCATCCATCATATCCACAATGCTCTTGGAGATCGCCATCCCCAGGCCCGTACCTCCATATAAGGCAGTAGTGCCGATAGATTCCTGGGTAAACGGCTCAAAGATGTGGGGCAGGAACTCCTCACTCATACCGATACCTGTATCGTTGATGATAAAGCGCAGGACGGCATCATTCTTCATCTTGCTCCGCTGAGACGCCGAAAGGGTGACTTTCCCGCTCACGCCGGTAAATTTGATCGCATTATTCAAGATGTTGATCAGAACCTGCTGCAGCTTCATGGCATCGCCGATGTAATAATCGTCCAGAACCGGGTCCACAATACATTCGTAGTCAACCTCTTTCGAGGCTGCCTGTGGATAACAGATGGAATTAATTCCGCATAGGAATTCTTCCATGGGAATTTTCTCATTCTTCAGCAGCATCTTTCCGCTTTCGATCCGGCTCATGTCCAGAATATCATTGATCAGCGACAGCAGAAAGCGGGAGGAAATCCCGATTTTGGAGATGCAGTCGGCTACCTGATCGTCGTCCCCGATGGATTTGGCCGCAATGGTGCTCATGCCGATAATGGCGTTCATGGGCGTCCTGATCTCATGGCTCATCCTGGAGAGGAAATCGCTCTTGGCCGCGTTAGCCTGCTCCGCTGCGGCCAGTGCAGCCGCCAGTTCTTCCTTCTGACGCTGCTCACCCCGCACGATATCGGTCACATCGGTGCGCACGATGCAGATCCGCCCCAATTCTCTGCTTATATAAAACACTTTAAACCGTTTGACCCGCACGTTGCCGTACTCATCCCGCATCTCCGCCACAAAGGAGTATGTGTTCTGATCCTTTAACATCTCCTTCATATATTCGCTGTCCAGCCGTCTTAAGTACTCTTCTTTGGCTGCCTTGTCCATAAACTGTTCCGCAATCTTGGTAGTCTCCTTCTGAAATTCCCCCTGCCACGGAATCAGATTCTTCTCTGAAGTGTTGAAGGAAACCTGCTGATACGTATCCCGCCGGATATCTACATCCGTAATGCTGTCATAATCCAGTTCTGCAATTCTTTTGAGCAGACGCTCCGTCAGTTTCTGCTCCGTAACGTCCAGGACATAGAAGAAGAGTATAATATCGCCTGTCTCCGGGTTTAGGCAGGACTTAAAATTCATGCTGCCCCAGAATGCGCCTCCGTTATATCTGCACAGAAACTCGTAACGATAATCCGTCCTTCCGGCTGCATAGTCTTCCAGCAGCTTCTCCCGACGCAGCGCCCAGCGGATCTCTTCCCCATATGCGGCGTCCACGGCACAGGAGGCCAGACTCTCGATCGTCTCATCATAGGAGTTGTCCGTATCCGTGAGATAAATATCCGAAGTGGACAGATAGCTCTCCACCCGGTTTTGAGTGACATTCATGCGCCCCTGGATACTGCCGTCAGCGGAAGACATCTCTGCAAAATAAGTCAGTTCTTTCTCATACAGCTCCCGCATACGATCCTGCAGAAGCTTTTCCTCCGTTATATCCACGAAAACGCAGTAAAAGAACTGTTCGCTGCCCGATTCCTTCAGCAGCTGTGCCTTGATAGATATCCATTTAACAGTTCCATCCTTGCAGATCAGACGGTTCTCATTGTGAATCGTATTGCCAAAGATCAGCTGTTTATTCAGGCGGTCCGCCATAACCTCCAGGTCAGCCGGATAAATGACGGAGGCCATGTTATTCCCCATAGCGGCAAATTCTTCCCTCGTATAACCCAGAAATTCGAACAGGCCATCGTTGGCGTCAATCACGGAAAATTCCGCATCAAACCGACAACGGAATACAGCGCCCGGAATATTGTTATAAAGATTCAGCACCTCTTCCCTGGCCTGCTTCTGAGCGGTGACATCAACACAGACCGACATGATTGCAGGCCTGCCGTCTTCCGCCGTCACCTCGCGCCCCTGGTCATGTACCCAGATATAGGAGCCGTCCTGCTTCTTCATCCGGTACTCGGTCACATATTCCCCCGATTCCTCCATCTGGCGGGCCACTTCAAGATCCACCATCTCCCGGTCCGCCGGATGCATGCAGTTTGTTATCATTCCGTCAATATCCCGGATAAAGGCATCTTCATTCTCATAGCCCAGGTAGTCCAGCATCCGCCGGTTGATAAAGTAAAAAGGAAAACCTTCCTCTATGTATCCGCCCATCATTCCGCCAGGAAGAGAGTCATCCAGCAGCTTCTGACGCTGTCTGGCAATATTCTCCATGACAAGAGTCTGCGGATAGTGCTCCTCATCCCCCTGCTTGTCACTCGGCTCCGCAAAATGAAGGCTTTTAACCAGCCATGTGCCGTGTTCCCGCATCAAAAGAAAGAAGCCGCGCAGCCGCCAGGAATATAAGGTGTTTTTTAACGTCAGTCCGATGGAGAAATTACAGATATCCGCTTCGATCTGTTGTTCATGAACGATCGTGACTCCAACCGCAAACGGTTCCGGTATCTCCCGGAGGTCCTGAGTAATATAATCGGCCATCGCCCTCTTTCCATGGGCGGCTTCTCCCTCTCCGGTACCGATAAACATAACGTCATCAGCTAAAAAAGCAAGGGTCTCCTCCATACTCCGTCGTTCAAACCAGGCGTAACAAAACGCTTTCACGCATTCCCTGGCTGTTATCTGTTCGTTCATCTTCCTTTACCCCTCCTGCAGGTGTCTTCCCTGTATGCCAAAGGTTAGCAATTTTGGCCATTTGTAACAATTCTAGCATAGAACCCCATAATATGCAATTCATTTGGCTTCCCATTAAATGCTCATATTAAAAGGGAGAAAACCAGCCTGACGGCCAGTATTTCTCCCATATCCACCCATTATTCTTCCTCCAATTTTCTGCGGAACAGTCTGGAGGGACGGTGGCCCTCATTCTCCGTGAAGGAATCGGTTTCCTCCACCAGATGGGCAATCTTACGCCTGAACGCCGCCTTTAACAGCGTTTTCCCCAGGATAACCTCATACACCTGCTGCAGCTGGGTCAGTGTAAACTCCTTCGGCATCATATGGAGGGCGAGATCCGTATACTCCACCTTTCCCTTCAGCCGTTCCAGCGCATAGGCAATGATCTTCGCATGGTCGAAGGCCAGCCCGTCATTTTCCAGAATTCTGTATTCCGTAACTGTTTCGTGTTCTGTTTTTACAATCTTTTTTTCTATCATGGAACGCAGCACCACGTCCTCATGGCTTAATTCCAGTTCATACCGTTTTGTGCGTATCGTCTTCATGCCGTCGTAGGTCATGTTCTTTCTGTACTCGATGTGTTCATCCATTAAGCGGAAGGAAGTACGGAACCAGACCGCCTGATCCGCATCGTCCCCGGCACTTACCCAGACCTTGGAAGAGTCGATGAGCGCCATGTAGGAACAGCTCATAACCCATGTACGCGGGTCTCTCTCCGGCTCGCTGAAGGTATAAAGCTGCTCCAGATAGACGTGGTCAACTCCTGTCTCCTCCTTCAGCTCCCGCTTGGCCGCCGCCTCCGTCGTCTCATCAGGCCGCACAAAGCCGCCGGGAAGCGCCCAGCAGCCCAGATAAGGGTGGACGCCTCTCTGAATCAGCAGCACTTCCAGCTCCTTTTCCGGAAGCTTCCTGTAATTCTCCTCCTCCGTCTCCATGACGGTAAAGATAACCATGTCGGCCGCAACAGACGGCCGCACGTAATCGCCCGGTTCGTAACTGCTCAGATACTCAGCCTCTGTCAGCCCGTTCCGGTCACGCAGCTCCTTCTTCATCCGTTTTCCCCCTCTTCCCTTTCCAGGAGAAGGTCGCGGACCTCCGTCAGGGCAAAGCCCAGGAAATTCGTGCCCCGCCACTTCACAGGACATTCCGCATCGGGATTACTTTTTCCCATACCGATGCCCCAGATCCGGTCTCTCGGACTCGCTTCCACCAGGATTCGCGATTTCGTGGTCTTCAAATAATCCCACAACTCCGGATTCTGGGAAAACTTCGCCAGATTCCCCCGCTTAACGATCTCATAGCAGGCGCCGTCCCACTTATCCTTATCGAAATTCCTGACGGCACGCCCGTACGCTTTCATCTCCTTCGGATGCTTTGCCTTAAGAATCATGGAGAGCATCTCCCCGTCACCAAACATCCTGGCCTTTTCCGCCATCATAAACTGCTCCGCACACGTATATTCCGTACCATCAACCGCAAACCGGCACATCCACCACTGGCTGAAGCACGACTCGTTGATGCGTCCGTCCGCAGGTGGCGTGTGTCCCCAGAAAAATAGATATTTAAAATGATCGCCTCTGTTATAGGCCTTTCTTAAAGTGTCCAGATCGTAGATTCCGTTTCTCATGGCGTCCCCTTTCTCCGTCTCTCTTATTTTCTTTTAGTTATTATCAATTAGATATTATTATTTTGTTACTATCAATCTTCAAACTAATCTTAACGCAGCCCCATCCATTTGTCAAGTACATTGTAAAGGGCAGAAATATGAATTTTTCGGTCCATATTCCTGCCATACAGTTATATTTTTGCTATATAATTAGCGGTTTTGGTTACATTTTTGTTAATTAATGCATTTTTAACATGACTTTTGTAACTTTTTGTGTTATACTACATTCAGCTCTTCTTTTACATGCCATTCATGGACACTCCCCAAATTCCAGAATGGCATATATTTTTGTCTAAAATCAGCCTGCTGCACAGTCTTCGTTTTCTATTTCCCACTTACATATACTATGAAAAGCTGTAAAAATAGTGGTTTCCTTTGCTGTCGGTAAAGTAAATTCCTTCTGCCGGATCGCTGCCGTCCTCTCCCAATGCTTGCGCTCTCCGAGCAGAGGCTGTTGATAAATCCACTCCGGACGTCTCCAGTTCCTTCTTAATCTGATCCCGTTCAGCCAGGAAATCATAGAGGTATGGAGTTTCAACCGCGCGAATTTTTGACAGGCCGTCGCCGCTATATGATATCACGATGTAACCATATTTGTCGTTGTCGGCGGAAAATGTACAGCAGTACAGTTCCCCCTGGTCCTCATCCGGAACCAGGTCACGGTCTAAAACCGTATATTTCGTAAAGGTATCGTAATTCCACCTGGCGTTTTCCATGCCGCTTATCTCATCGAGCCATCCGTTTAACAGCAATTTTTTGAAGATGGATTTTTGCAGCATCTGACAGGCCCGTGAAGACTGCCCCTCATAATAAGAATTGCTCAGCGCTGCCAGATTGGCTTCCAGGGTATCCTGTTCCGTGCTCTTTATGAAGCTTAAGCTGCCTTTCGCCTTCTTTCCGGTTACTTTGATCTTATATATCCCCTTCTTCTTGATCTCGATCTGGAATGCGCCTGTCGGTACGTCTTCGTTTTCATATACCGTTTCCCCGTCTTCACTTTGAATGATTACCGACAGCTTTCCTGAATCACTCACGATATCGGCGTCGATCACATCCCCCTGGTCCATCTCAAAGTACTGGGAATCCGTGGTATTAAATACGCTGTACTTCATAATAAGCTGGCTGCCATTCCCCATTCTGCTGCCGCTGAACGACAGGCCGTTGCAGGCCATCAGCAGCAATGCCGCGAACATTGCGCCCAAAATCCAGATGATTTTCTTCATAATACCCTCCAATCCATTTTCATTCTCTTCTTTTACTTAATCGTACACCCGGATTCTAAAGATCAAGGAAGAGAAAGACTTAAGTTTTCTTAAAGTTTTCGTTTTTCATGTCAATAAAAAGCAGCCGACAGGTCAACATAATATTTTTATGTCAACCTATCGGCTGTAATTATATTTCATACTGCTATTTTTCACTTATTCCTGTTACTGCATCAGACCCCAGGTCCCACTTCTCCCGGGCCCCCCGAAGAACCTCCTGCCGGACCTTTATCACCAGGCGCTGAGGGGGCTGGTGTCTCCGGAGCCTTCGTCGTCTCAGGCGCAGCCGGCTCAGAGGCCTTCGTCTCTGACTTAGTTTCTTCCTTGGTCTCTTTCGTTCCCTTCGTCTCCTCCGGTTCTTTCACCGCACTGTCAAGGCCGGCGCCCGGACCGATGAGGCTTCCGTCACCATTGGTCTCAGCCTCGGTGGTTTCCTCCTCCGTTGTCTCGGCTTCGGTCTCCTCCGTGGTTTCCATGGTCTCTTCCACGCTCGCCTCTGTCACACTTTCCGTCTCAGGCGGAGCCGTCTCTTTGGGCGCAGAAGCTGCCCCCGAATTCTTTTTCGTAGAGCCGCCGCCTGTGGGAGCGTTCTTTCCCGGTTCGCTGATTCCGCTCTCCTCCGATATTTTCGCACTGATGGATTTCACCGTGGAAGACGGAGAGTAATTTTCAACATTATACAGGAACTGATGAAGCTGAATGACGTTGCTCTCCAGTGTTGTCGCAATGACGCAGTCCATCTTCCCGATTCTCATGGTTGTCCTGGAAAATGGGAAACCGGCAGTCTCGCCAATATGGTACTTTGTGATCCCCTTGGCAATCGTAAATAAATCATCGATCCCAATGCTCGTTGAAATCTGAGGGAATACCGTGGATACCAGTGTCTTTAACGTACCAAAATCAGCCTGTTTTGCCTTTTCCAGCGCGAGGGTCACAACCTTTCTCTGACGTTCCGTTCTGTTAAAATCAGTATCCATCAGACGCAGTCTGGCGTACGCCACCGCCTGCACTCCGTCCAGATGATTCATACCCGCGCTCTTCAGCTGGTAGGAGCCGATCCCGGTGGAATTAACCGTCTCAGTGATAAAACCGTTTATATAAGAAAATTCCGCATCTGTAATCTCAATATCCACGCCGCCCAGGATATTGATGGCCTCCGCTACCGCCTTCCAGTTAAATGTGGCGTAATCATCGATCTTTAAATCCAGGTTTTCGTTCAGCGCCTCTACTGCCTGCTTATGGCCGCCCTTAAAATAGGCCTCATTGATCTTATGATACGTTCCTTCGCTGTTAATTTTTAAATATGTATCACGGAATACGGACACCAGCTTGATCTCCCCCGTGGCCTTATCAATGTTGCAGATCATCTCAACGTCGGACAGCGCGCCTTTTTCCAGTTTTCCATCGCGGGAATCCACACCGAATATTGCAATTGTCCAGTATCCCTTCTGATTCGTTCCCTTTCCAAAAATCAAAAATGCGCTCACCGCCAATATGGCCAAAACGGCCAGTTCGATCATCAGCAGCCGTTTCTTCTTTTTCTTCTTGCGGATCCGTTCCTCCCGCAGTCTCTGGTGCACATCCGGGCGTCCCGCATATTCCACTCCCCGTTTTCTTCCGTCACCGTTCTCATAATATGCACGGCCGCTTAAGTTGTCCACCTTTCTTTTTGCACCGCTGCTGCGCCTCTTCTGTGCACGCATACGGTCTAATTCATCCTCATAATCCATAACAGGTTATTCAGTCCTTTCCTGTGATTTACTTTGGCAAACCTTACTTATTCTACCAGAAACAATCTTACTGTTTCTTGCTTTTCTCTTACATTTCTCAGTCAATCAGCTTTCTATAATAGGGCCAGCTGGCCTGCATGGTACTGACTGTCACATTATTTACGCTTCCGCTGGACTCGTGCACCACCTTCATCCGATCCTCCGATTCCCAGGCCAGGAACATGACGACATGCCCCTCGTCGCCCAGCCGGACAATAATATCTCCCGGTTTTAAGTCCTCTCTCGCCACAGCGGTGCCGCAGCCGGCAAGTCCGTCGGTGCTCTCCGCCGGAAGCCTCTTTCCCAGCGCCGACCAGTATACCCAGCTGATCCATCCCGAGCAGTCCAGTCCCTTCATCGTGCGGCCCTTCTCATCAGCAGTAGCCAGGGAGCCAAAATGATTCCCATCGTAATCCGGCGCCGATGGCTTTCCGCCCCAGTAGTACGGGACTTTTCCCACAGAAGACAGGGCGTAGCGGATCAGGCGCCTTCGTTCCAGAGAGGTGTCCGCGGGAAGAAGGCTTAAGTAGTATTCCGTCTCAGACTGCGAAAGCGGATTCGAAATATAGGTGGACGAAACCGTCAGTCCATAGGCAGCCTTCCAGTCCTGGGCGGCCAGTTCCCGTACCGCGTTTTTATGTTCCTCGGTCCAGCCGGGAAAACCAGCTTCCGGTTCGGCAGCTGCCACTCCCTCCGCTATGGAGAACAGCGATTTTTCCGATGAAGAGGCGCCTGTAACAGCCGCAGTAATATAAAGGTCCACATGCCCCGGACACTTCGCCGGAGGCGTTCTTTCTTCCTTGTCCGTTTCCTCTTCCTTATTCGTTTCCTCTGCCGTTTCTGCCTCAGCGGCTTTAGACGCTTCCATCAGTGCAATTCCAGGGCCAATCTCCGCTTTGGTCTCTTGTTCCCCGGTTTCTGCTGCTTCCGCCATTTCACTCCCTATCCCGTTTTCCGCTCCATAAACCGTTGCCTCTGAAGCAGACGGCACTCCCGGCCCAATCTCCGCTGTTTCCGGCGTCGCCTGTGAATGATCTGAAGCGGAGGCAGCCGCAGTCCCGTCCGCTCCGCTCTGCGCCTCCTCAGAGCCCGTCAAACCGTCTCCAGAGGCATTCTCCGTGTTCTCTCCCGAACCGGCGGTTCCTGCTGCCTCAGAGGCTTCCGTATCACCGGACGCCTCCTCCAGACAGCCGTCACAGTAATACACCTCTCCGATGGAATAATGAATCGAGTGAGACTTGTCCCAGAGATTCAGCACGTAATTCAGAAAGGCATCGCTGTCCTCAGGGTCCGTGTAGTAAAAGTATGTATTTGCCATGGCCATGATTTCCTTGATATTGGAATCAGCCATAATTCTGTTTCCATTTTCATCAGTAAAGACCATGTCGATGCGCGACCACTCGGAGAGTAGCCAGCTGTCAGGATTGTCTTCTGTCTGCGATTCATCAAGCGGATTGTAGAGTCCCCGCACACGGTCCACGGGAAGTCCCAGCTTTGCAGCGGCTTCTGCCGGCTTCCGGTTAGATAAATCATAGATGGAGGCCAGCCATTCCGAGTCTTTTACAGATAATTCACGGAGGATCTGCCCCGCCAGACTGTTCTGCGCATCCGTGCGGTCTGCGCCCTCCGGATAGAGATAAGCCAGATTCAGCGCAGCAAGAGAAGGCGAAAATACTTCTTCCGCCTCCGTCTCCGGCACAGTTTCCACCGGCTTTGTTTCCTCCGGCACGACAGGCGGTATGGTGACCACAGGCCGCGCCGGTTTATTTTCTGGTATATCATAGGATGAAAGATAAGACTGGGCCCCCGCATGAATCACGGTTCCCACAAGAGCCATAAAAATGGCGGATATAGTCTGGTTTCTGACGGTTCTGTTTCGTTTCATCGGTTTTCATCTTCCTGTTATCGTTTCTAAAGTAAGAATATACCATATTGTCCCGTCAAAAAACAGAGAAAAAGAATTAAATGTTTATTAAGATTCAGTGTCGGCTCATCTCGCGCACCACACGCAGCGCCACATCCGGGTAGTTGGTAATCAGGGCGGCGATCTTCTGCTCCGCAAGGACCCTCATGGCCCCTTCCTCGTTCACAGTCCACACGTGGAGTGGCAGTTTCTTCTCCTTTGCCTCCTTGAGAAGCTTCCCGGAACGCAGGTGGTAGAGCGCCGGATGAAGCGCATCCACTCCCAGCTTCTTCCCATAGGAAGCCACATGGATCCAGCCATCCGAATACAAAAGACCTGTTTTGGCATCCGGATCCAGCCGTTTCACCTTTAAGAGGCTGGGATGGTGGAAGGACGAATAGATCACCCGGTCCTCCATTCCCATCTCCTTTACCAACTTTATGGCAGCCTCTTCGATCCCCTTATAACGGACGATCCCCGTCTTCAGTTCGATATTTACGGTCAGCTTCGAAGGTTTGATAAGGGAAAGCACCTCTCCCAGCTCCGGAATCCTCGCATTCGCAAACTCCGGGTGCAGCCTGCTGCATCGGAACTTCTTTAACTCCTTCATCGTAAAATCCGCCACACAGCCGCTGCCGCCGCAGACCCGGTCGATGGTCTCGTCATGTATCACGGCCAGAGAGCCGTCCTTCGTCATCTGGATATCCAGCTCCACTCCATCCGCGCCCTGGCTGACCGCCAGTTCAAATGCCTCCAGCGTATTTTCCGGCGCATAGGCCGACGCCCCTCTGTGTGCCCAAACCTTCGTTTTCATCGTCCCGTACTCCTTTTCTTTACTCGTTCAAGAGATTGTAATCCTCTATGGATTTATTGATGCTATCGGCCATCTTCGCCACCGTATCTTCCGGGGAAGTGCCGTTGTTTAACATATTTTCAATTTCTGTCTCCACGATCTGTCTCGCCTCCGGGAAAATGCTTAAGAGCGCCCCCGCCGACTGCGGTGTGGAATCATGGAGCTGGTCGATCGCCGTTTCAAACTGGGGATACTTCGCAATATTCTCCTGGAATACCGTCTCCTCATGTGCGGCCACGGTTACCGGGAAGTAACCGGTCTGGGAATTCCAGTAAGCCTGGCTGGCCGGAGAAACGAGAAACTTCACGAACTGCCAGACCGCGTTCTGTCTCGCCGGATCTTCGTTGTTCAGCGCCCAAAGGGAACCGCCGCCGATCGACACGCCGCCCTGGTCCTCGTCGCTCACCTTCGGGAAATAAGCGGTGCCCACTTCAAATTTGCCGTTTACGTCATTTAAGATCTGTTTTAACGAAGCGGTAGATCCAAGCGTCATAGCCGCCTTACCTGCGCTGAAATCAGCCAGTCCGGCATCTCCGCCGCGTCCCACATTAGGCGCATACCCCTGGTCTGCCAGAGCCTTCCATGCGGTAAGCGTCTTAACGCCCGCGCCGTTTTTGTCAAAATCGACTGCCGTTGCCGCCGCGGTTCTTCCGTTGCCGTTGTCCGCATAGTCCGCACCCTGTTTGGAAGTAAACTGTTCAAAGAACCAGCCGTAAATTCCCAGGGAAATCACCTCTCCGGCACCTCCCTTTTCGAGAAGCCCGTCTCCCACAGCCGCAATCTTCGGCAGGCTGTCCGGAATCTCCGTGATTCCTGCCTTCTCAAACATGTCCTTGTTATAATAGAGAATCGGGGTGGAGGAATTAAACGGCATGGAGTAGAGGACGTCATCCACCGTATAGTAAGCCGCAATATTTGGTTCTACCTGGCTTAAGTCCCATCCTTCCCCGTCAATCAAATCCTGCATGGGGACCACCCAGCCGGAATCGATCATGAACCGGGTGCCAATGTCATAGATCTGAACGAGGTCGGCCCCCATACTGCCGATCTGGGCGCTCTTAAGCTTGTTGATCGCATCGTCATAGCTGCCCTGGTACTGGGCTTCCACGGTGATTTTGTCTGTGTTCTCCTTATTAAACTGCTCCACCAGAGTATTGATCGCCTCACCGTTCACGCCGCCCATGGAATGCCAGAAGGTGATGGTTACACCATCGGCCTTATTCTCTGCCGCGCTGCTCTTCACCGCCTCTGTTCCCGCAGCCGTATCCTGTGCCGTCGTATCATTTTCTTTCGTTCCTGTCTGGCTGCTGCAGCCTGTCACGCTTCCTGCGGCCACCATAAGGGCCATACAGGCAGCAATTGCATTTCTCTTCATGCTTATTCCTCCAGAATTTTCTTTCTTATTTTATCTGCATCGGGATCGCCGTACGCCTCACTTGGCGCCGGTCTGCTAATACTGCCGGACCTAGCCTTTGACGGCGCCCGAAAACATTCCATGGATCAATTGTTTCTGTCCGATCAAAAATACCGAAATGGACGGTATAATGATCATCACCACACCGGCAATCATCATGGATATGGACTGGGAATCCACACTGTCCAGCATTCCGATTCCGATCTGCACGGTCCGCATGGAATCAGAGCCGGTAACCAGCAGCGGCCACATATACATGTTCCAGGCGTTGATAAAGGTATAGACCGCCATAGCTCCGATCGCCGCCTTCGTAAGCGGAATCAGAATCCGGAAGATGAATTTTATATTCGAACATCCGTCGATCTTTGCCGATTCGTACAGTGAAATGGGAAACGTCATATAAAACTGACGAAACAGGAAGATACCCATGGCCGATGTCAGGTACGGGATAATCAGCACCTGATAGCTGTCCAGCCATTTAAGACGGCTGACGGTTAAGTAATTGGATATGATGGTGGCCTCGCCCGGTATCATCATCGTCGCCATGACGATCATGAACAGGACATTTTTGCCTTTAAAATCTAAAAAGGAGAAGGAAAATGCCGCCAGAGAGCAGGATATAATCTGCCCGAAGGTAATGGCGCCCGCCACGATAAACGAGTTGAGAATAAACCGTCCCAGCGGAATTTTTCTCATGGCCTCTTTAAAATTATCCATGGTAGGACTTGACGGAAACAGATTGAGTTCCGTGGTAAAAAGCTCACTGGAGGGCATAAAAGCGATGCTCACGGCGTAGAAAAGCGGCAGCAGGATCACAAAAGCCGCCGCGATGTTGACAGCTACCAGCGCGGTCCGTTCCACTCTTCTTTTGATCAGGGCCTTCTGATTGGCCTCCTGGTAGAGTCTGGCAATCTCCGCCTCGCTCATTTTGTTTCTCTCTGCAGTTATGGTAGAATCCATCAGTAGTTTACCCCCTTCTTCTCCAGCCGGAACATGCACAGCGTGAGAATCATAATGATGCCGAACAAAAGAACCGACTGCGCCGCCGCGCCTCCGAACCGGTAGTTAAAGAACGCATCCCGGTAGATCGAATATACGATTAAGTTGGTGGATTCTCCCGGCCCGCCCTGTGTCAGGACCTTGACCTGGCCAAAGGACTGAAAGGCCTGAATGATATTGACCACCAGCGTATAAAACAGAATGGGGCTGAGTCCCGGCAGTGTCAGATGAAAGAATTTGGCCCACGCGCCTGCGCCATCCACGGACGCCCTTTCGTAGATCGATTCATCGATATTGCTGAGTCCCGCGCTGAAATACAGGAAATTGATCCCGCTGTTTAACCATGCGGTCACAAGAGCCACACAGAGAAGCGCATATTTCGGATCACTGATCCAGTTGATATTAAGTCCCGTCAGCTTGTTTACAATGCCGATCGACGGGTGAAGCATAATTTTGAAGATCATGGCTGCCGAACTGGAGGCGATCGCCATTGGAAGCGCATAGGCTGTGCTGAAGACCCGGATTCCCGGAAATGTCTTATTGCACAGCAGGGCCGTAAAGAGTCCCAGCAGCATGCTTACAGAGACCACAATCGCCACGAACACACCCGTTACCACGAGGCTGTTTAAAAATGAGGAGGACGTTAATAAGTCCTTATAGTTTCCGGCTCCCACAAAGAGCCTGGCCTGCCCCATTTTGTTCGTTTTATAGAGGCTTAAATAGATGGTCTTGAAAAAGGGATAGAACAGGAAAACCGCGAAAACTGCCAGGGCAGGGACAAGATAGGCGTATGGGCCGGCCTTTTTTACCATTGCTTTCACTTTCATTTGAACACTCACTCCTTACAGATAGAATAAAGAGTCCGGTTTGCCGGACTCGCGCGCCGGAGCGCGGTCGCTTTAGCGGCCATATTTCCTTAGCGCGTAGTGCGCATACCCCGGAGGAATTTCATTTCATAGGACAAACTCCCCTGTGAAATAAAATATTTTCTTCTGTCTCCATATCAAACAGCTTGATGCGGTCCATGTCGACAAAGACCGTCACCGTGCTTCCCGGTTCCGCTTTGAAATCCGGTTTCGTACGGACGCAGAGCTCATTTCGTCCGCTGTTTCCATAGAGAAGCTGTTCGGCACCCAGCATTTCCTTGATTTCCACTTCCAGCGGAAGCGCATTTTCCCCGGGTCCCGTTTCATGAAAGTCTTCCGGCCTGATTCCCAGATATACCCGTCTTCCCAAGTATCCGCCTTCGATCAGCCGGGAGGCGCACATACGGTTTACATACAGTCTGCTGCTGCCAAATTCCAGGCAGACTCTCTCATCGCGCCGTTCTACCCACGCTGGCAGAAAATTCATCGCCGGAGAACCGATAAAACCAGCCACGAATTTATTCACGGGATTCTGATATAAATCCCCGGGGGCGGCAGCCTGCAAAATCTTACCACTCTTCATAACAACAATCCTCGTCCCCAGCGTCATGGCCTCTACCTGATCGTGAGTCACATAGATCACGGTAGCGCCCAGCTCCCGGTGCAGCTTCGAGAGTTCCACCCTCATCTGCGACCGCAGCTTCGCGTCTAAGTTGGAGAGAGGTTCATCCATGAGGTATGCCTTCGGCTCCCTTACAATCACGCTGCCGATCGCCACTCTCTGCTTCTGGCCTCCCGACAGCGCGTGAGGCTTTCTGTCCAGCAGATGGGCGATATCCAGGATTTTTGCGGCCTGCCTCACCCGTCTGTCGATCTCCTCCTTCGGTGTCTTCCGCACCTTCAGCCCGAAGGCCATATTCTGATACACCGTCATATGAGGGTACAGCGCGTAATTCTGAAACACCATGGATAAATCTCTGTTTTTTGGTTCCAGCATGTTGACCAGCTGACCGTCAATCCAGAGCTGACCGGAGGAAATGTCCTCCAGCCCGGCGATCATGCGGAGTGTCGTCGACTTCCCGCACCCCGACGGTCCCACCAGAATCAGGAACTCCTTATCCCTGATTTCGAGGTTCACATCCTTCACCGCCTCAAAACCATTCTTATAGGTTTTGCACACATTTACTAACGATAAACTCGCCATAACAGTTCCTTCCTTTTCTTTCCGGTATGCTCTTATTTTATAAGGGCAATGTAAAATGAAAAAGAAAGTTTTGGTAAAAACGTTGTAAACCTTCTATTGACGCACAAAGTTGTTCGGGATATAATAGACTAAATTTATGAGGAGGCATAAATTTCAATAGCAAAGCTAAGCGCCATGCACCTGTAAGTACGAGCGTGAACGGTGAAGACCGGTACTGAAGGTTAACGAGGAGAAGAGTTTATCGAAGAATTCGGCGGATGCTCTTCCATGCCATCCGGGCGTGTTTCCTGAACGAAATATGCGGGTAACCGCAAAACAAACGCGCAGGAACCGGACTGATGAGACTAAACAGCATAACAGACTAAAATGACAGACTGACAGACAAAAATTAAAACCGAAGCTGAAAAAGCTGCCGTTCTCAAAGACGAGAAACAGACAGTCTCTTTTTTGTGCGGCCTTTTTTCAGAAAAACTGAGAGGAGATCAACAACTATGTGTGGAATTATTGGTTATACAGGACCCCTGGACTCTAAAAAGATACTTTTAAACGGACTTTCCCAGCTGGAATACCGCGGGTATGACAGCGCCGGAGCCGCGCTTTGCATGGAGAACTCCCACATCTGCCTAGTCCGCCGGACCGGCAAGGTGGCAAACTTAAAGGAGACGATGGAACGGATCACAGACGTCTCCCACTGCGGCTTAGGTCATACGAGATGGGCTACCCACGGCGGTGTGACAACACAGAACACCCATCCCCATCAGGCCGGAAAAGTCACTCTGGTCCACAACGGCATCATCGAGAATTACCATCAGCTGACCGAACAGTTTCACTTGGAAGCTAAGCTTCATTCCGAGACGGACAGCGAGGTGGCCGCCTGGGTGCTCGACAGCCTCTACCAGGGAGACCCGCTGGAGGCCATCACCAGGCTTGTGGCCCTGATAAAGGGCTCTTACAGCTTCTGTATCATGTTCGAAGACTACCCGGGAGAGATTTATGCCATCCGGAACGTAAGCCCTCTCGTAGCGGCTTACACGCGTTCAGGCTCCTTCGTGGCCTCGGACTTAACGGCGCTCATCCCTTATACGAGACAGTATTTTGTCGTCCCCGAAGACCATATCGTACGTCTGACCTCCTATAAGGTCCACCTCTACAACCTGCAGCGCCATGAAGAGATGCCGGAACTGATGGAAGTAAACTGGAACATGGATGCCGCCATGAAAAACGGCTTTCCCCATTTCATGCTGAAAGAAATCCACGAACAGCCGGAGGCGCTGAGAAACACCATACTCCCCCGTCTGAGCAAGGGGCTGCCCGATTTTACCGACGATCAGATCCCGGATGACGTGTTCACTTCCTGCTCCCAGATTCACATCGTGGCCTGCGGCACCGCCATGCACGCCGGAATGGCAGCCAGGAGCATGATGGAGCCCCTTCTTCGAATCCCGGTCACAGTGTCGGTAGCGTCGGAATTCCGTTACGAGGAGCCGCTGATCGGCGAAGACACTCTCGTCATCATCATCTCTCAGTCTGGAGAGACCATCGATACGCTGGCCGCCATGCGGCTGGCGAAGAATTACGGCGCGGCGGCCTTATCCGTCGTCAATGTAAAGGGATCCACCATCGCAAGGGAGAGTGATTACACGCTCTATACCCATGCAGGCCCTGAAATCGCCGTAGCCAGCACGAAAGCCTATTCCGTGCAGCTGGCCGCCCTCTATATGATTGGCTGCCGTATGGCCCTTGTACGGGGCAAATACAGCGTCCCCCAGGCCACCGAGTTCATGAAGAAGCTGCTTAATGCAATTCCCGCCATGGAGGCCATGATCGCTCAGAAAGACTCCATCAAGGCTTTGGTCACACATTTAATCAACAAATCCGATGCGTTTTTCATCGGCCGGGGACTTGATTATGCCTTTTCCCTGGAAGGCGCGCTGAAGCTGAAGGAAATCTCCTATATTCACGCGGAAGCCTATGCGGCCGGCGAGCTGAAGCACGGCACCATCGCCCTGATCACAGAGGAGGTACCCGTCATCGCCATCGCCACACAGGAAAAAGTCTTCGCCAAGACCATCTCTAACATCCGCGAGGTCAAAGCCCGCGGCGCCTTCGTGATTCTCATCACCAAGGAGGACGCCGTCTTAGATAGAGGAGTCGCCGATATTCATATCCGCATTCCGAAGATCGGGGATCGGTTTACCGTCTTCCCTATCGCGGTCGTGCTCCAGCTGATCGCCTACTACGCCTCCACCGGCAAGAATCTCGATGTGGACCAGCCGAGAAACCTGGCAAAATCCGTTACCGTGGAATAAGAACGAAGAACGGCCGCAGAATCAATGATTGATCCTGCGGCCGTTCCCCGTTCTTCCCGCGAGCGGCGGGTCTTTAATTCCCTGATGCTCCCGTTTCCGGGACCCACATCGGTTGGTTTAAGTATTCTTATTCAGCCACTCCTGCTTGGTTTCCGCGAATGCACGAATCATCTTCACCGCACCATCAACGCCTACCGCGCTCCGGTTGATGCAGAGATCGTAGCTTCTCGTATCGCCCCACTTCTTGCTGGAGTAGTAATTATAGTAGCTTGCACGCTTTTTATCGGTCTTCACCATGATGTCTTTTGCCTTTGCATCATCCACATTGTAAAGCTTCTTCAGGGAAGCGATGCGGTCCTCGTCGCTGGCCGTGATAAATACGGACACTACCTTCGGATAGTCTGCCAGTGCATAATCGGCGCATCGTCCAACGATTACACAGGATTCCTGATCTGCCAGCTGCTTGATGGTATCAAACTGTGCAAGAAATATCTTATGATTAATCGGCATATCCATATAGCCGGACGTCGTATATCCCATGGAATAGGTATCCATTACCAGGGAATACAGAAAGCTGTTGGTCGGCTTTTCGTCATGAGTCTCAAATAATTCCTCGCATAAACCGCTGTTCTTGGCTGCCAGTGCCAGCAATTCCTTGTCGTAGCACTTCACGCCCATCTCCTCGGCTAACTTCTGTCCGATGATCTTACCGGAACTACCGCATTGTCTTCCTATTGTAATTACTAAATTTCCGCTCATATAGACCGCTCCTTCCAGTTATCTTATATGCCTATTATACATCAAAGTTTCAGAAAAATCTATATATTTATTGATTCTTAACAGTTTCTTTAAAAATACCACCCAGAAAGTGCTCTAGGTGGTACGTAATTTTCTTAATAATTCTTCAAAATACTCCGGCAGCGGGGCCGTAAATTCCATATATTCCCCGGTTCTCGGATGCACGATCCCCAGCACGCCTGCATGCAGCGTCTGCCCCGTAAGCTTATAGGGACACTTGGCCGGACCGTATACTGCATCGCCCAGAAGCGGGTGGCCGACACTCGCCATGTGAACGCGAATCTGATGGGTGCGCCCCGTCTCCAGCTGGCACTCCACATACGTAAACTGTCGGAAGCGTTCCAGAACCCGGTAATGAGTCACGGCTTCTCGGCCGTTCTTCTCATTGATGCACATCTTTTTTCGGTCCACCGGGTGGCGGCCGATGGGCCCGCTGATGGTCCCCTCGTCGTCCCTCATCACGCCATGGGCGATGGCGTAGTATTTCCTCGTAATGGAGTGCACCTTCAGCTGCTCCGCAATAGAGTTGTGCGCCATATCGTTCTTGCAGACGATGAGAACACCGGTCGTGTCCATGTCAATGCGGTGAACGATTCCCGGTCTCATCACGCCGTTGATACCGGATAAATCCGCCCGGCAGTGGGCCATCAGCCCGTTTACCAGCGTACCGCTGTAATGCCCTGCGGCGGGATGCACCACCATCCCCTTCGGTTTATTAATTAAAATAATATCGGAATCCTCATACAGGATATCCAGTTCCATCTCCTCCGGAATGATTTCGGGCTCTACCGCCTCGGGAATCTCCAGCTCGATCAAGTCTCCGGCCGCCGTCTTATAGCTGCTCTTAACCGGCTTTCCTCCCACAAAAACTGCCTCTGCCTTCAGCAGCTTCTGAAGATAGGACCTGGAGATATCGGGGCATTGCTCCGATAGGTATTTATCGATCCGTATGGCTTTCTCTTCCTCACCTACCGTAAACTGCTGTTTCAATCCGCTTCCCTTTCCTTCCGGCCTGACAGGCAATTCAAATCCTCTTCTTTATACAGAAAAAGGAACATCAGGATGAAGATAAACATGGACACCGTCACATAGCAGTCCGCCACGTTGAAGATGGGGAAATCGATCAGCTTGAAATACAAAAAGTCCACCACGTAGCCCCTCGTAAACCGGTCGATCATATTGCCAACCGCGCCGGCAGAAAGAAACATGGCGATCAAATGCAGCGGCAGATACTTCTTCGTAGCAGGCATACGGCTTATGGAGTACACAGCCGCGGCCACCACAATCACAGCGATAATCAGGAAAAACCACTGTTTTCCCTGGAGCATCCCGAAGGCCGCGCCGCGGTTTTCCGAATACAGGAATTCGAACACCCCATCCCATATGACGTAGGCCGGCCGGTCCATCAGATGATTGACCGCCAGCAGCTTCGTCCACTGGTCCAGACCGATTGCCGCCAGAAATCCTATGATAAGTCCTGTAACAAGTTTTGCTTTCTGTTTCATGTATATCTCCTTATGCCAAAATGCGTGAAAGTCCCGCATTCATTTCATCATCCGTGACGGTCTTGTCTATATAAGCTTTTCCCACCTCTTCCAGCAGAATAAAGCGGATCGTCCCGGAATCCATCTTTTTATCACTCTTCGTCGTTTCAATGACCTCATCTGCGGAAAGTCCGCTGACCGTGAGAGGCATGCCAAAACGCTTCATCATCTCTTTTAACCGCAGCAGTTCTTCCTCCGCCATCGTCCCCCTGGCAGCAGAGATTCCCATGGCCGCGATACAGCCCAGCCCTACACAGTGGCCGTGCATCAGCTTAAAATCAGCCAGCTTCTCGATTGCATGGCCCAGCGTATGGCCGTAATTAAGCAGCGCCCGTTCTCCCTGCTCCGTCGGATCCATTTCCACGACATCACGTTTAATCCGGTTGCTGACCAGGACCATCTCCTCACAGACGGACAGATCCCTCCGGCCAATCTCCTCCCCATGCTCTCCCAGCCACTCATAGTATGCCACATCCTTAATCAGGCCATGCTTGATGATCTCTCCCATACCGGAAGAAAACTGCTCATCCGTAAGGGTCTTCAGAGTGGAAATATTCGTATAGACCAGCTTCGGCATATGAAAAGCGCCGACCATGTTCTTGTAGGCGTCAAAATCAACTCCGGTCTTCCCTCCGATGCTGGAATCAACCTGCGAAAGAAGGGTGGTGGGAACCTGAATAAAGGAGATCCCCCTCAAATACGTCGCGGCCGCAAAGCCGCACAGATCTCCTACCACGCCTCCTCCTAAGGCCAGCAGATAATCGTGGCGGTCAAACTTCTTTAAGATCAGGTTCTCATAAAGATCCTTTACTGTATTTAAGTTCTTATTCTCCTCCCCTGCCGGAAATATAAAATGCTCTGTCTTCCGGCAGCAGGCCGAGGCAATTCGTTCCACCTCCTCAAGGTAGAGCGGGGCCACGTTAGAATCCGTGACGACGCAGATCTTCCGGTCCTCCAGATTCATCCCGCGCAGCTCTTCCTCCAGCTGACCGAAGGATTGTTCCATTACAATATCGTATACTTTTCTTCCATCCATATGTACCGGAATTCTTTTCTCCATATTACGGTTCCTCCAAAGTAAAATAGAAAGCAAACAATCTTCCTTCCTGACGGTCCATGTCACGAAAAATCCCGCGGCGCCGGCAGCCCGGTGGTTGGAAGATTGTCTGCTTGTACTATACCTAAAATCTGATTGTCTTTTATCGTCATGGCTACAGACGAAGATTCATTCCGCCCATATCCAGCGTACCATTATTCAGCAAGTCCTGAAAATCACCGGAAAGCTCTACGGATTCCGGAGTTGCTATAAATATGTAATTCGAGATCTTCTGCAGATTGCCGTTCATAGAGTATGTCGCACCCGATGTAAAATCGATAATTCGCTGTGCCACTTCCGTATGGATTCCTTCCATATTCAGCACAACCGCTTTTCCGGCCAGCATATAATCACAAATCTCTTTGGCATCCTCGATGGACGTCGGCTTCACCATGGAAACTTCCATCATGGAGCGCTGTTTCATCGGTACTACCTTTGGAGAACGTGATAGAAAGCGCGGCTTCTGATCGTACTCTTCCTCGTCATCGTAATAGTCATCTTCATCTTTTTTGGCAAAGAGTCCTTTTCTGGCAGGTCTGTCATCCTCATCTTCGTAATCGTCATCTAAGTAGTAGTCATCCTCTTCATCGTCACCGTTTAAATGCACACTCTCCAGCAATTTGCTAATTATGCTCATCCTTCATTCTCTCCAATCTTATATCTTGTACCAAAAATGCCGGTACCGACTCTTACCAGAGTTGCTCCTTCCTCTATCGCTACTTCATAGTCTCCGGTCATACCCATTGAGAGCATACTCATAGTAACATTATCAATGTTTTTTCCGCGCATGTCAACATAAAATTGATATAATTTTTTAAAAATTGGCCGATTTTCTTCGGAATTATCTACAAAAGGCGCAATTGTCATCAATCCCCGAATATGCACATGGGAAAATGCCGCAATTTCTCTCAGCGCCTGCTCCGTTTCCTCCAGGCGGAAGCCGTATTTGCTCTCCTCCTCCGCCACATTCACCTCCAGCAGAATGTCTGCGGTAATGCCCTTTTTTGCTGCTTCCTCGTCGATCTGGGCCGCCAGCCTGACCGAATCCACACTGTGAATCAGGACGGTCTTGTCCACCACCTGGCGTACCTTGTTTCTCTGTAAATGGCCAATCATATGCCAGCGGATATCTGATTCCAGCACCTCGTGCTTTTCACACAGCTCCTGAACCTTGTTTTCTCCAAAATCGCGGATTCCTGTCCCGTACGCTTCTTCAATCATGGAAACCGGCTTTGTCTTGCTGACCGCTACCAGCGTCACTTCCCCACGGCTTCTTCCCGCCCGTCTGCAGGCCTCTGAAATCCGTCTTTCTACCTCTTCCAGATTTTCTTTTACCATATTGTAACACCTCTTTACTGATAGATTAATTCGCCTTCACTGACTGTCGACGCATCCAGCACGATGTGGTCGTATACAGCCAGACCGTACGTCATATTCTTCTTAATTGTATAGTATTCGTCGTTGGACGCCAGCACATCGATCTGCTTAAACACAGCATAGCCCTTATTGATGTTGTACACACCCTGTAAGGACGCGCTCGCCCCGATCTGATAGCGGTCTGTAGAATCCGGCTTCACAATATAATCACCGGCATTAAATCCGTTTTCCCCGCCCATCTCGATATAGTAGTTGTCCTCTTCGGAATAATAGATTGTCGCCGGAACAAATACCACGGAGGTTCCCGATTCCGAATAAACCTCCTTATTAAATCCGCTTTCAGAGCTGTCGCCGCCCTGAGTTAAATACTCCATGGGAACGAGATAAAAATCTTTCGTCGTCACGGCGCTGGCGGGAATCTTAAGCCCGTCCACCTTACCGGAAATAATCTCAAAGTCCACGTAACGGTCTGAGGCGAACTGGACCATGTATTTATCAAAATCCAGTTTTCCGTATGGCTTTCCGTCCGTTCCGGTAAGCATGGAAAAGCTGCCTGTGGCTTTTAAATCATGACCGGAAAATGTGACTGTCAGGCTTGTCTTATCCCCATAAGTCTTCACATCATCGTCACTCAGCGGAAATACCACGGACCACTGATCCGACGTGATCATCTTATAGACAGGAATCCCCTTTTCAATCAGATTTCCTGCTTTTGTAATCGTCTTCGTATACTTGCTGCGGTCGAATACTGCCTCCGAAATTCCTGAGGCATTCAGGTTCTCATAAGAGTCCACTCCGTAGGACACGACACCGGCCTCATCGGCCCGCACCTGCTGAAAATTAAATCCCGCTTCGTCAAGGAGGCTTCCAGCGTTATCGAGCGCATTAAAATTCATGTATTCCATCACGTCTGCTTCCAGCGTATACTTCGTATCGTAAACCGAGTTAAAACGGTTGTCGTCATACGTAAGGCTGAATACAGTCAGCTGTTTCTTTAAATCAGCCAGATTCTCCGCTGTCAGTGTGACATTTTCTTCTGTATTTTCTTCCAGGAATGATGCGATATTTCCTGTTTCATCAATGGAATAGATCCGCGTTCCCACCGACGCCCTCTTTCCCTCCCGGATATAATAGTTGATATATCCGGAGCGGTCGGCGGTCTTCACCTCTTCCTCCCTCAAAATAATACCGGTATAATCGGTATTATTCACGATGCTTCCTTCCTGTACTTCATAGAACTGGACCTTGTCCCTCCGTATGTAGGTATAGACGCTGAACACCATATAAACAAAAATCAATGCGAAGATGATCATTCCGACATTAATATGAAGCGGCTTCCGGTATTTAATGATCTTCTTATTCTTTTTTTTCGGGGCCGCCTCCTTCTTTCGGGGCCTTACCTTCTGTTGTGCCAAGAGAGCGCCTCCTTTCCCTTCTAGTTATTATAAGAGGTAAATGCAAAAAGTTCAAGTGAAAGATACGCGGAAGGTACGCGGACGTAGCTTAGGTTGTGAGGAAAGGAGCCATGGAGCGGGGAGGACGTGGAGCAGAGGGTGAGGGAGGGTGCTCAACACCCGAGCGAAAGGGGACATGGAGGCGAACTCATCAGGAGTTCGGCGGAATTTGCCCGATCCCCCTGCGGAACGTCCTTCCCGGGCCTGGAGACTGCCCCCGAGGTAACATGAGCCAGGACTTCGACCGTCCCCCGCCGCTCTTCCGGCAAGCCTCCGACACGTCCGCGTCCTTCCGCCAAAAAAACAAAAAAACGCACCTGACTCCCGCCAATACTTTCAGCGTTAGTCAGATACGTCCCTCTTTTGTTTATGTATGATTATAATGAAACAATCACATCGGCCTGCGCGTTCTCAGGCAGATTCTCTGCGTCCATGGATACGCTGAGAACGAAGGTCACGTGATACTTTTCACCGATTCTTTCCAAAGTCGTGATGGTGTCTGTAATATCTTCACCTTCTAAACAGGACAGTTTTAAAAAGCTGTCTAAAAACATCATTTCCAAATCGTGATCCTGTGAAATGATTCCACAGATAAAACCAATAAATCCTTCGCTCGATTCAATCGGGTACTCTTTGACATTAATGAGACGAATCTTGTTGCTTAACTCATACATGTGTTTGGAACTCTTGTCTAAATAGACGATGGATCCCTTGGAATCCCTGATGGCGGAATTGGCCCTATCCAACAGATGTTTTGTCTTCCCCTTACCCTTTTTTCCTGCTATTATCTGCACCATAGCGATCTCCTCCTTGAGTTATATGATTTGTATAAAAAGTCTATTAATATTAAAGTAATTATAGTACAAATCCCCATAAAACGCAACGACTAATCTACAATTTTATTCAATATATTTGACATATTATCGTAAAGGCCCGTTCTATCAGGGGCTTTTAAGACAACGGAAATATATTCCATCCCTGAAGAGCCGCTGCTGCCCATGATCAGACAGCTTCCCGCAGCCTTTGTCGTGCCTGTTTTGCCGCCCAGCGCAGTCAGTCCTTCCGGCATATCCCGTTCACCGGTCATATACCAGTTGCTCTGCTTCCAGGTCTTTGTCAGCGTATCTCCCGAGGCCGTCGCGTAGACAGCGTCATAGGATGACGTACCGATCACCTTCCTGAAATCAGGATATTTCATGGCCTCATTGAAAATCAGATACAGATCGTATGCGGTCGTATAGTGGTTTTCATCGTTTAAGCCATGGGGATTGACGAAATGTGTCCCTGTCGCTCCCAGCTTTCTTGCCTCCTCATTCATACGGTCGGCAAACTTCTCAATGCTGCCATCCATATGGACTGCGATCGCAGCGCCGGCGTCATTGCCGGAAGGCAGCATAAGACCGTAGAGCAGCTGCTCCATAGTCAGTTTATCGCCCGGTTTGATGCCGCATAAGGTCGCACCGCTCTCCGTAATCACCGCTTCTTCCGGTACCGTTACCTCGTCGGACAGATTCCCGTACTTGATCGCCAGCAGAGCCGTCATCGTCTTCGTGATGCTGGCCGGATACAGCTTTTCAAAGGGATTCTTTCCGAAAATCACCGTTTTATCCGACAGGTCAAAGACCGCCGCCGCTTCCGCGGTAACCGCCTGATCTGTGGATGGAGTGTCCGCCGTGACGACGCAGAGATTATGTGCAAAACTCTCTGCCCTGTCCGATAGCGCAGTTCCTTCATATAGAGCCGTCCTCTGCGCGAAGTCATAGGGATTATCCAGTTTTTTGAAGCTGGAGCATCCCGACAGCATGGTCACGCATAAAAACGCGCAGCCGGCTTTCATCGTAATTTTCTTCTTCACTTACAGACTCCTACTTATACATCTCACGCCACTCTAAGTCGCCGCGGTCCAGAGACTTGATTAAGAGCTCTGCGGTCGCCAGATTTGTTGCCAGCGGGATATTGTGCATGTCGCAGGTTTTCATGATATTAACGAGATCCGGCTCATGAGCCTTTGATGAGAGCGGGTCTCTCAAAAAGATCACCAGATCGATCTCGTTGTGCTCAATCTGGGCTCCCAGCTGCTGCTCACCGCCTAAATGACCAGCCAGATACTTGTGGATATTTAAATTCGTGACCTCTTCAATCAAACGGCCAGTGGTCCCTGTCGCGTACAGGTTGTGCTTGCTTAAAATCCCCCGGTAGGCGATGCAGAAGTTCTGCATCAGTTTTTTCTTTGAATCATGTGCAACTAATCCTATATTCATAACGATATACCTCCTTAATAATTACCAATTTTGCGTTGCAATCCAACATTCAGAACAAGGCCCATCCCGATAAAAATACTGATCAGGGAACTGACTCCCGAGCTTATAAACGGAAGCGGCAGGCCTGTATTGGGGAAAATCTGTGTCGCTACGGCGATGTTGGCAAATGCCTGAAATCCGATAAGCGCCGCCATGCCGGTGCAGATCAGCCGCCCCGCCATGTCTCTGGATTTGTACGCCAAGCGCAGACATTCAAATACGATGAGACCGAAGAGCACAATGACGGTAACCCCGCCGATAAAGCCCAGCTCCTCTCCGATAATTGCAAAGATGAAATCTGTCTCTCCGGTGGTGCCCAGCCAGTTTCCATCCTTTACGGATGCGATAGTCGTATTAAAAAGTCCCTTCCCCTGAAGCTGTCCGGAACTGATTGCCATGATAGAATTCTTCTGCTGATACATATTCTCCGCGTACTGTTCCGCATGCGGATAGATCCACGCCAGAATACGTCTTGCCTGGTAATCGTGGATAAAGGGGATCAACCCCTGCGTCAGCAGATAGATAAATAATGCGCCTGCAGGTATGGCAACCGCAAGCACGCCGCCGATCCAGCGGTAACTGATGCCAGCTGTATACACCATACAGAGTATGATGACAATGACAACCAGACTGGTGGATAAGTTTGGCTCTGCGAAAATAAGGCCGATGGGTATTACGGCCAGTATGGCCGCGATCCCCACCATAACAGGCATATTCATCTTTTCCTGATATTTATTCCAATACCAGGAAAAGAATACAATAAGCCCGATCTTCACGAATTCGGAAGGCTGTATCCGTCCGATACCCGGAACGTCGATCCACCTTGTGGCTCCGCCTGCCGTGTGACCCATCACCAGCACCGCACCTAAAAGAAGGATGCATACTGCGTAATCCAGCGCATATAAATTAATAATTCTATGATAATCGATGATGGAAAGCCCTATGGCCAGGGCAAATCCCACCAGGATACCGATTATCTGTTTTGTAACCGTCGAGGAATCCTGTCCGGATGCGCTTGCAACCACGAGAATCCCAATGACGGATAACGCCACCATGTAAAGAACCAAACGGTAATTATAGTATTTAAAATTGTAGTCAAAAAACATAGTCAGTATATCCCCTTGTCAGGTATATCGCGAATAGGGATGTTCGCATAAAGCACCGGCATATAGCTGTCACAGTCCGGCTGCTTCATCTTCGTCATCTGTATCTCTATTCTGTCGGAATCAACATCCATGTATCTCGATATCACATGGATCATGTCGTCTTTTATCATCTGCATCACTTCAGGAGAACAGTCCGCCTTGTCCGCAACCAGCAAAAGTTTCAGACGATTTCTTGCAATCTCTCCTGAATTCTTCTTACGGAATACAGGAAACAGGCTCATCTCATCCCTCCTACGCTCTCTTCAAGAGGTTGGAAAGCTTAAAGAAAAACCCTCCACGCGCCGCCACATTTAAAAGCGGCACCGTTTCGCCGGTTATACGTTTGCAAATGTCCATATAAGCCTGTCCGGCCGGTGTTCCTATGCCAACCAGAGGCTCTCCCTGATTGGTGGATATGACAATGTCCTCATCATCCGGGACTGCGCCGATGATATCAATGGCCAGAATGTCCATCACGTCATCGAGGGACATCATATCCCCGCGTCTCACCATATCCATACGGATCCGGTTCACCACCAGATCGATGGTTTTCATGCCGGAGGCTTCCAGGAGCCCGATAATGCGGTCCGCATCACGGATCGCCGATACTTCGGGTGTCGTTACCACAAGCGCCCTGTCGGCGCCAGCGATGGCGTTCTGAAAACCCTGTTCGATGCCAGCCGGGCAGTCCAGAAGTACATAGTCGAACTCTTCCCGCAGATCATCAACAAGTTTCACCATCTGGCCCGGATTCACCGAGGTCTTGTCCCTGGTCTGAGCCGATGGAAGCAAAAACAGATTTGGATATCTTTTGTCTTTTATCAGGGCCTGCTTCATACGGCAGTTGCCTTCTACCACATCTACAAGATTGTAGACAATGCGGTTTTCCAGTCCCATGACCACATCTAAGTTCCTGAGTCCTATATCTGTATCGATAAGAACTACCTTTTTCCCCAGAATGGCCAGGCCGGTACCAACATTGGCAGAGGTTGTTGTCTTGCCTACCCCGCCTTTTCCGGAAGTAATGACAATGATTTCACTCATCTCATATCCTCCTGATTCAATCCATATTCTATTCTACATTAATTTTCGGAATATTTCCACACTTTTTTTCATTGGTTTGATAGAGACTTTATTTCCATCCAGTGAAGCGGTCATCGGTCCGCGGCCCAGCTTCTTCCCGCGGCCATCCAGCCGTGAGGTGCAGTCTGCGATGCGAAGCTGCGTCGGAGCCATAGTCAGCGCCACAATCACTGCGGCCTCATTGCCCGCAACTCCGGCGCATACTGTGCCCTTAAGCGACCCGAGAACAATTACGTTCCCTTTCGCTATTACCCTGGCCCCCCGTTCCACATCTCCGATGATAATGATGCTGGCTTCCGATTCCAGCGTCTCTCCGTCCTGTAAATTGCCTTTAAAGAATTGTCCCGTCTGGCAGGACAGCTCCATCAGTTTCTCATTCAGTGCTTTTTCGCAGCGTTCGATGCGGTTAGCGTCCGTGTCAACGAGGCAGACGATCTCTAAATTGGAGTTCTCCATGATCTGGTTCACAACCGCAAATTCCTCTTCCGCTGTCAGTTTTCTTCCCTCCAGCGTCAGCGTCATCTGAGCCGATCCCCAGAACTTTGTATTGTCTCCAAATTTCCTGCCTATATCGGCAAGAAGCGTCTGAAACGGGACCTCCGGTTCCAGATAAACGGTCATACCCGCCTTGTTGCTTTTAATCACTACGGTATTATGCATCATATCCACCTGACCTTTTCTCTTACCCTTCTTAATCGCGAATCGTGACATTCGCCGCATCACGCGCACCGGCATTCAGAATTGACTCCAGATCAATTTCACCATAATAATACTGATACACGCTCTTTGCAATATTAGCGGCATTTGAAGCCGAATATCCGTATGGAATGTTCACGGTAACGCAGATCTCCGGATTGTTATATGGCGCATAGGAAATAAAGAACGCATGGTTCGGCTTGTTTTTTGCCTCCTGAGCCGTACCGGTCTTGCCGGCGATCGGAACCTCCAGGTCAGCAAACAGCTTCTTCGCCGTACCGCTGGCGATAACCTCCCTCATTCCCTGCTGTACAGTATCCCACGTTGAATCCGCCGCGTCAATATGAGAAGAAATCTCAGGGGTATAATCTTTAATCAGATTACCTTCAGAATCCGTTGTCTTATCCAGTAAGCTGAGTTCGAATACATTACCCCTGCTGGCGATAGCAGCCACATATCTCGATAACTGTACATTGGTATAGGCGTGGTTACCCTGTCCCATGGCGGAACGCTCCGGGTCGATGTCTGAAATCTGTGGTTCCAGCTCGTCAATTTCCACGCCGGATTTATGATCCAGTCCAAACATGGCAGCGTATTTATGCAGCTTCTCCAGACCGAGTGACGGAACGTAATTGCCGTCGGCATCCATGGACAGCCTGTGCCCAAGGTCCGCAAAGAAGAAGTTGCAGGAATTCTGAAGGCCGCCAACCATGTTTAACGGACCGTGATGTCCCGGATATATCCAGCATTTGATTGGCGTGTCAATCTCCTCATACCGCCCGGTACAGTCGATCGTATCCTCGATTCCAATTGCATGTTCCTCCAGCGCGGCAACAGCCGTAAGAGGCTTAAAGGTAGATCCCGGAGCTTTCTTCGCCTGTGTCGCATTGTTGTACAGCGGCAGTGATAAATCATTCTGAAGCTGGCTGAAATAGGCGCTGTCGCCGATCCTGTTATTGTCATACCCCGGATAGGATACGAGAGCCAGCACCTCACCAGTCTTGATATCCGTAACCACCACGCCAGCGTTGCACGGTGCCAGCGCCAGCTGGGCAGGTGTTATCTCAAGTGTTGATATCTTTTTCATCAAAAATGTGTATGCGTCACCAGTCGCCTTAAGCTGGTTAATATCTTCTTCATTATATTCCAGGATTCCCTGGTCAAACAGCGCCAGACAGAGCTCCTGTCCCGTGATGACGTCGTCATTGATCAGATAACGGTAAATTCTCTTGGTAAAGTTACGGTCTTCCTTCAGTTCAGCCAGTACATAGTCCACCAGCGAACGGAAGGTATCGTCGGCATTGGAATACTTGGAATCTGTTTCCAGCTTCGTAGTATCTACCCAGCCGTTCGCAATTCCATAATACAGGTAATCACGAAGACTGATCTCGTCTGCTTTCCACGCCAGGCACTCTGCACTCGTCTTATCAATGAAATCTTCTTTGATAATTCCCACAGTCGGGCTCGCCAGATACGTGTATATATAATACATATAGGCCGCCAGATCCTGATCCAGGTCCTTTAATGAAGCCGGATGGCTGCTCATCAGTTCATTCTGCAGTTCTGCAAAAATCTGATCTCTGGATGATAAGAATTTACTGTTGATATTCTTTTCAACATCAGAAGCCTCCTCTGATTCAAAGTGCTTCAGAGACAGAATATTGTTATTTATCAGCTGAAAATACGCATCCTTTACAGGAATCCTCATATTGGATCCGTCTGTAGAACTCGTAATCTCCACATCACCGTTTTCAATGGTCTTCAGCAGAACACCGGCCAAAGACTGTTCCACCAGATGGTAAATACCGGTCTGCAGGCCCGCAATCTGCGTGAGGTAGATGTCATTGCCGGCCTTAGATTCCGTTTCATTAAGGGTCTCCCTGACCCGTCCGCGGCTGTCCTTGTAAATTGTCTTGCTGCCCTTCGTTCCCTGAAGTTCCTGTTCCATTGTGGCTTCGATCCCCGTCGTTCCGACAATATCATTTACATCATAGTCCGGACGGCTCTTTTTCAGTTCCTCCAGCTGGTCCTCCTGTACCTTACCGGTATAGCCGATAATGGGGGCAAATGCGATACTGTCGTTATAAGCCCGGATGGTAGTTTCCTCCACGTTGACTCCCGCCAGGTCCGCTGTATGCTCCAGAACATCCGCAACAGTTTCGTCCGAAACCTGGGTGGCCACTGTCGTCGCCTCGTATTTACGGAACGACATGAGACGAAGCGCATACTTGATATTGATGATGTCAAGCGCCTCCTGATCCGTCATAGTGACAGGATTTCCATCGGAATCCTTCATCTCATTTAACTTGGCCGTGACACACGCTTTTTCAAACAGCTCTCTGGCCGAAATCGCGGAAGGATACTTGTTGTCCTCGTCATCTAACTCCTCCACGCTTTTTAAGCCGTAATAATCCCGCAGAAAACGCTTCCTGCCGGCCTCTGAGGAGGAAGTATAGATCATATCTCCGTTGCTGTCGATGGCTACCTCAAACTTTCCCTGTACCGTCTCCCCATGCTTCTCCAGGATTCTGACCAGCCTTAAATACATGGCGTTCTGATCCGCCGTTGTCTTATACTCTCCGGTGTCCTGAACGGTCACGGAATAAGCCAGCTTGTTGTAAGCCAGCACCTTGCCGTTCCTGTCATAGATGTTGCCGCGTGTTCCCGCTGTGGTAAGGGTCTGCTCCGTCAGCTGCATGTAATCGTTTAACGCCTGTTCTCCGTTTACGATCTGTAAATTAAACAGCTTATGGACGAGTCCTGCGTACATGGCTATACAGATGACTCCCAGTACAAGGAGTCTTGACGATGCGATTTTCTTCAAAAAGTCTTTTAAGATGTCTAATAAATCTCTAAACAATCGATGAATCTCCTCTTTTTTCTATCTCTTCCAGATGACGGTTGAACATCAGGAAAATACGGTAAATAAGCAGTGTTGTCACCACCGTGAAAATGATCTCCGGCAGCATTAAGTTCATGAAGTAGTATCCGATTCCGAGACGTTTCCGGATCAGGAACCGGAACACATAAATATAAAGATTGTACGCCAGGTCATTGAGCACGCTTAAAATAAGCGGCAGCGTAATGTAATCCTCATAGTAGTATTTGGTGCAGATACCGTTTACATATCCCACGTAGATGAAAATAAGCGTGTAAAAACCGAACGGGCCGCTGTAGAATAAATCCATCAGAAGACCGGAAAGAAGGCCGTAGTACATACCGGCCTCCTTTCCGTGGATAAATCCGAAGGAAAAGGTCAGAATCAGCAGCAGATTCGGAGATGCAGAGAGAAACGGAAGCAGCGGGAAGATACAGTTCTGAACCGTAAACGCCAGAATAATCATTAGAATATTAAAGATAATTCGTTTCATCGCCGCCGCTCCTTTCGTTATCGTTTTCTCGATTCTTCATAGCTTCTACTGTGCCGCAGCAGTCTCTTCTTCCGAAGAAGCCGCCGTCTCCCCGGCCTCGTTCGTCTCACTCTCTCCCGCCTGCGTCCCGGCAGAGGCGCCGTCTTCCGCGGTTGTCTCCTCTGTCATCTTCACTTTGAGATCGGTGATGACCAGAACCTCCTGCAGGCTGTCAAATTCTGCAGCAGGAATCAAGTAACCCGATTTGGTCACATTATTTGTGTCATTGGTGATCTCCGCTGCATAGCCCACCAGGACTCCCGGCACAAAGACGGAACTGGTGTTGGAGGTGACGATCTTATCGCCATCCTTTAAGTCGCTGTCCTTCAGCACGTTGGTGATGCGGAGCCGCCCCTCTTTAAACAGCGTCAAGTCACCGCCCACGATACAGCCGTCTCCAGACTGGAGGGCCATGGCGCTGACACGGCTGGAATCATCAATGATGGACCGGACTGTGGCGTAATTGGCGCCAACGTCCGTGACGATTCCCACCAGACCTCCGCCTGCAACCACGTTCATATCCACGGCGATTCCGTCCTTTGATCCCTTGTCGATCCGGAACACCTGGAACCAGTTGCTGGAGTCGTTGGCGATGACTCTGGCCCCGACCTTATTGTACTGGCCGTATTCCTGGTCCAGCTCATACAGCTGTCTCAGCCGCTTCAGTTCGAATTCCTCCGCCTGAAGCCTGGTATTTTCCTCCGTCAGCTGGGTGATGATGTCCTTCATCTCCTTGTTATCTTCCAGAGCGTCTTTCAGTTTTGTATAATCCACGATTTCATCGTAAATGGCGGAGCCCACCTTATTGACTCCGGACTGCACCGGGATCAGTAAGTACCCGACTCCGGTCCTCAAAGGCGTCAGCCACTCGTCATGGATTGATGTAAGGCCGATTAAAAGCACACAGATCACCGTTAAGGCAATCAGGACGTATTTACTGCGTTTCGATTCCATCTATATGATTCCCCGTTCTTTAAAACTGGTATAGGAATTGTCTCCTATGATAATATGATCCAACATACGGATTCCGATCAATTCTCCGGCTTCCATGATTCTTCTGGTTAATGTGATATCTTCCCGGCTGGGTGCCGGATCGCCGCTGGGATGGTTGTGAACCACAATGACATTCACGGCGTGGTACTTCAGCGCCTCAATAAAAATCTCCCTGGGTGAAACGACGGAAGCATTCACCGTCCCCTGGGAAATCAGCACATCTCTTATGAGCACGCCCTTTGTGTTCAGCAGCATGATGCGGATCTGCTCCTGCTCCATGTGCCGCATGTCTTCCACATAGTAGTTCACGATGTCTTCCGGGTTGGAAAAGGTGGCCACGTCTTCCAGCACAGCCTTCTTCCAGATCCGCTTCGACAGCTCTCCGATACAGAGGAGCTGCGCCCCCTTCACTCTTCCGATTCCTTTAATCTGAGTCAGTTCGGGGAGTGAAAGATGCAAAAGCCCTAAAATACCCTCGCTGGGGTAATTTAAGGCCAGTATCTTTTGTGCAAGTGCCAGGGAACTGTCTTCCCTGGATCCCGTCCGGATAATAATGGAGAGAAGTTCTCCGTCGCTTAACCCCTCAGGGCCTGTCCGAAGGCACTTCTCATAAGGCCGGTCATCCGCCGGTATGTCTTTCATCGTAATTCTGTTCATATGTCTCCTGTCCGTTACTCTCCAGGTACGTGTCAAAGACATATGTATTTAAATGAACCGATAGGTAATGAGAGCCAATGCCACTCCGATGATGCTTGCCATGGTGATCTTGATACTCAGGCCAAAGGTAATGACCAGAATACCGAAGTTAATAATGAGCGGTGAATCGAATCCGAAGGACTGTCCGAAATTCAGCCAGGACAGCCAGGATACATCCTGAGCCATCGTCCCAATAAATCCGCCCAGCACAATCCCCGTCAGCACCAGAAGAAGCAGTACCCAGCAGTTTTTACGTTTCATCTGTTACTACCCCTCATTCGTTTTTGGCAGGAAAATCCATGCCTGCTTTGTTATTCTATCATAGAAACGCAGTCGTGTATACACTTTTTTTGCCGTTTGGCTCTATAACGTGATCAGTCCCGCGTCCTTTAATTTCTGCATGGACATGAGAATTCCAAGCTTCGCATGGTACCAGGTAAGCCCTCCCTGGAAATAAACGGCGTACGGAGGTTTGATCGGTCCGTCGGCAGAAAGCTCGATGGATGCGCCCTGTACGAAGGCTCCTGCGGCCATGATAACCGGCGCGTCGTAGCCCGGCATCGCCCACGGCTCCGGAGTGACAAAACTGTCCACCGGCGCGGCCGCCTGAATTCCCTGGCAGAACGCGATGACTCCCTCCGGCTTTCCAAAGGTCACCGCCTGAATGATGTCGTGGCGCGACTCAGTGCTGTTCGGAACCACGGAAAATCCCAGTTTTTCATAGACATTGGCTGCGAATACAGCGCCCTTCAAGGCCCCTGCCACCACCGTTGGCGCGAGGAACAGTCCCTGATAGAAGGACTGGTTAAGCCCCAGGCTGGCTCCTACCTCACGTCCCAGACCAGGGGCGGTCAGGCGGTAGGATGCGCGGTCGATGCAGTCCTTTCTTCCGGCGATGTATCCGCCGATCGGAGCCAGTCCGCCGCCCGGATTCTTGATGAGAGACCCTACCATCATATCCGCTCCCACGTCGGCCGGTTCGATCCGCTCCACAAACTCTCCGTAGCAGTTATCCACCATACAGATAACATCCGGCTTCCGTTCCTTGATAAAGGCAATCAGCTGACCGATCCGCTCTACCGACAAGGTCGGCCGGGTGGCGTATCCCTTGGAACGCTGGATTGTCACCAGTTTCGTCTTCTCGCCTACTGCCGCTGCAATTCCATCAAAATCAAAGCTTCCATCCGGAAGCAGATCCACCTGGCGGTAGATGACCCCGTACTCTTTTAAAGAACCTGCGCTCTCCCGGATTCCGATTACCTCCTCCAGCGTGTCATACGGTTTCCCCACCGGTGAAAGAAGCTCGTCTCCCGGCCGCAGATTGCCGGACAGCGCCACGTGAAGCGCGTGGGTTCCGCTGATTAAGTTCGGCCTCACCAGGGCGCTTTCCGTGTGGAACACGCTGGCGTATACATCTTCCAGTGTGTCCCGGCCCAGGTCGTTGTAACCGTATCCGGTTGTTGCGGCAAAATGAATGTCGCTGACGCGGTTGTCCTGCATGGCTTTTATCACCTTCAGCTGATTATACTCCGCCGTCTCATCGATCGCCGCGAAGCGCTCAGAAAGAAGCCCTTCTATCTCCTTTCCGAACTCCAGAACCTTTTTTTCGATCCCCAGCTGCTCATACATCGCATCCATTTCCATGATTTTCTGTCTCCAATCCATACGTTTCTCTGATATCCTGAAGCATTTTCTCCAGGACTTTTTCTCTATCGCGGCCGAAGTCTTCCAGATTCAGCCACCGCACCTCCCGCTCCCGCTTAAACCAGGTGATCTGGCGCTTCGCGAAATGTCTCGTATCTCTCTTTAAAATGTTGACCGCCTCGTCAAGGGAGCTGTTCCCCTGAAGGTAATCCAGGATTTCCTTGTATCCCAGTCCCTGCATGGAGACCATGTCTTTCGTGCAGCCCATTTCTATTAATTTTTCCACTTCACCGACCAGCCCGGCCTCTACCATGGCGTCAACCCGCCGGTCGATCCGCTCATAGAGCGTCTTTCTGTCATCCGTTAGGACGTAATACAGGAAGTCATAGGGAGAGCGCTTCAGCCGCTCCCTTCTGTTGTGCTCGGAAATTCTTTCCCCCGTCTGCCGGTAAAACTCGATGGCGCGGATCACGCGTTTCCGATTGTTGGCATGGATTTCCATGGCAGCCTCCGGATCGATCTCCGCCAGCATATCATGCAGAAAAACGGGGCCGCGTTCCTCTCCCAGCCGTTCCAGTTCCTCCCTGATCTCCCGTTCCTCCCCCTGCTCTGTAAAATCGATATCATACAGAAGGGCCTGAATGTAAAAACCGGTTCCCCCGGCAACAATAGGGAGATGTCCGTGAGCATATATCTCCTGTACCGCCTCCGACGCCATTTTTTTAAACACGGCGACGTTAAACTCCCCGGTAGGCTCCAGAATATCAATGAGATAATGAGGAACCCCATCCATCTCCTCCCGGGTCACCTTGGCAGAACCGATATCCATGTGGCGGTAAACCTGCATGGAATCGGCGCTTATGATCTCTCCGCCCACGGCCTTCGCCAGCCGGACAGACAGAGCCGTCTTTCCCACAGCCGTGGGACCCGTCAAGATAATCAGTGGTTTCATCATACTATCCTCTTGAATTTTTTCTCCAGCTCGTACCTGCTCATGGAGATGATCGTCGGCCGTCCATGAGGACACGCATACGGATTCTCCAGATTCAGGAGCTGGTCTATCAGTTCGTTGGCCTCCGCCGTCGACAGCCGGTTGCCGCCTTTGACCGCAGCCTTGCAGGACATGGTCGCTACCCGCTCATAAATGATATCCGGATTATGAGTCGAAACATCGTCGGAAAGCCCGTCGATCATCTCGATCAGCAAATCCTTCTTGGCGATAGACAGTAAGTTGGCCGGTACGCCTCTCACCGCATACTCCCTGCCGCCAAACGGTTCGATCTCGAAGCCCATGTCTGAGAAATACTTCATGTGCGCTTTTAACAGCACCTCCTCATTCATGTTCAATGTCAGAATGATCGGCGGATTAAGCATCTGCGATGAGTACTCCCTGTTTTTAAGTGTTGCCATGGTTTTCTCATATAAAACCTTTTCATGGGCCGCATGCTGGTCAATAATGTAAAGCTGTTCGTTAAACTCCACCAGCCAATAGGTGTCGAACACCTGGCCGATCAGTTTATGCATCAGCCTTGATTTCGGTTCCAACAGCTTTCCGTCAAAGAGATCCAGCTGTTCCGGCTTCCCGGAAAATGCAGCAGCACCTGCCTGTGCTTCGCCCGCTGCTGCCTCTCCCTGTGCGGGCTGCACTCCACGGTCCGTCATTCCGTTTAATTGTCCATGTTCCCCTGCACCATCTGCCTGATTTTGCACCGTTTCTTCATTTTTCGCATCCGATTCCGGTAACCCGTGTAAAAAGTCCGCGCCTGCCGGCTTCTTCAGCCAGTTTTCAGCCAGAAAATCAGGATCTCTCATGAGAGACGGTTCTGCCGGCTTAAGCCGTTTGGAGCCAGGCGCGCAGGCGGCCTGCTGCCGGCTCATGGCCTCCAGCCTGCGAAGCTCAAAGGGCTCCGGTGACGGCTCGTGCTTCCTCGCCTCTTTTGTCTCCTGCTCCGCCTTTTCCTTATTCAGTTCCACCTCCGGAATCAGCTCCTTGTGAGCGAGCGCCCCCGATACGGCGTCGTAGACCATGCGGTACACCATCTCCCCGTCGCGGAAGCGAAGCTCCATCTTGGTTGGATGGACATTGACGTCCAGAAGCTCCGGCTCAATGGTGAAATGTAGCATGGTAAACGGATACTTGTGCTGCATCATAAACGGCTTGTAGGCCTCTTCTATGGCCTTCGATATGATGCTGCTTCTAATATACCGTCCATTGATGAAATAATTTTCGTAGTTTCTGTTGCCCCTGGCGATCACAGGCTTCCCGATAAAGCCGCTGATGGCGATATCCTGCTTCTTCGCCTCGACTGCCAGCAGATTTGCCGCGATCTCTCGGCCGAAGACCGTATAGACGATGTCCTTTAAGTTATGGTTGCCGGAGGTATGGAGCTTGTTCTGGTTATTCTGGATAAAACGGATCGAAATCTCCGGATGGGAGAGCGCGATCTTTTCCACCAGCTCGGCCACATGGGAGCCCTCTGTCATGGGAGTCTTTAAAAATTTCTTTCTGGCCGGCGTGTTAAAGAATAAGTTTCTGGCGATAAATGTGGTGCCCTCCGGGGCGCCGATCTCCTCCAGCGGCCGTTCCATGCCGCCTTCGATGCTGTAGCGGCTTCCTGTCAGGGCTTCGCTGGTCTTCGTGATCAGCTCCACCTGGCAGACGGAAGCGATACTTGCGAGGGCCTCACCGCGAAAGCCCAGGGATGAGATCGTAAAGAGGTCCTCCACGGACTTGATCTTGCTGGTGGAGTGGCGCAGAAACGCCAGTGGAACCTCTTCCCTCGGAATTCCGCAGCCATTGTCGGTCACGCGGATGAAGGTGGTGCCCCCCTCCTTTATTTCAACCGTCACAGCCGTAGCTCTGGCGTCGATGGCGTTCTCTAAAAGCTCCTTCACAACAGAGGCCGGCCTCTCGATCACCTCGCCCGCTGCAATCTTGTTTATGGTATTTTGATCCAGTAGCGTAATGTTTGGCATATGGCTTATCGCTCCTTTATCTCTTTACTGCCAGCGGTTCTTAAGTTTCGTCTGAAGACGGTACAGCGTATTCAAGGCATCGATCGGCGTCATATTTCCCAATTCCAGTTCTCCCAGCTCCCGGACGATGTCGTCGTCCTTCACCGTGTCAAACAGGGACATCTGCTGCAAATCCACCTCATCCGGCCTGGGGATGCTGGCATGCTTCGGCGCACCTGCGCCCGCTTCTGCGATCTCCTTCGCCCTCGCCGTGATATCCGCGTCGCTTAACTCCACCAGAAGCTCCTTCGCCCGTACAATCACGGAATCGGGAACACCGGCAAGCTTGGCGACCTGAACGCCGTAGCTCTTATCCGCTCCGCCCTTCACAATCTTTCGAAGAAATACGATATCATCGCCCTGTTCCTTTACGGCGATGCAGTAGTTGTTGACGCCGTTTATGGTTCCTTCCAGCTCTGTCAGCTCATGGTAATGGGTGGCAAACAGCGTCTTGGCTCCTAAAAGCTTCGGGTTGCTGATGTGCTCCACCACCGCCCAGGCGATGGATAAGCCGTCGAAGGTGCTGGTGCCCCGGCCGATCTCGTCGAGAACGATCAGGCTGTTTTTCGTGGCGTTTCTCAGGATGTTGGCGACCTCGGTCATCTCCACCATGAAGGTACTCTGGCCGGATGCCAGATCATCGGAAGCGCCCACACGGGTAAAGATTCTGTCGCAGATGCCAATATTGGCATCATCCGCGGGCACAAAGCTTCCCAGCTGAGCCATCAGTACGATTAAGGCCGTCTGGCGCATATACGTCGATTTACCGGCCATGTTGGGACCGGTGATGATGGAGAGCCTGTTTTTCGTATTGTCCAGATACGTATCATTGGCAACGAATAAATCGTCCCGCATCATCTTTTCCACCACTGGATGACGGCCGTTTTTGATGTCGATCACACCTTTTTCATTGATGCGCGGCTTCACGTAATTATTCTTTGTGGCCACGACGGAAAGGGAAGTCATCACGTCGATGCCTGCAATAGCCCGGGCCGTCTGCTGGATTCGCAGGACCTCGGCTGCAATGGCGTCTCTCACCTCGCAGAACAGACCGTATTCCAGGGTATAGAGCTTGTCCTCCGCCCCCAGGATCATGTCCTCCAGCTCCTTCAGTTCATCCGTTGTGTACCGCTCGGCGTTGGCCAGCGTCTGCTTGCGGACAAAGTAATCGGGAACCATCCCTTTAAAGGAATTCGTCACTTCAAAGTAATATCCAAATACCTTGTTGTACTTGACTTTTAAGTTCTTGATTCCGGTCTTGTCGCGCTCTCTCGATTCCAGTTCGGCAAGCCACGTCTTTCCTTCCGTCTTCGCATGGCGCAGCTTATCTGTCTCCTCGTGATAGCCGTCTTTTATGATACCGCCGTCACGCAGGGATATGGGCGGGTCCTCTACGATGGCGCGTGAAACAAGGTCGTGGACATCCTCTAAGGCATCCAGCTCTTCCCAGAGTTCTTTCAGCAGGGGAGTCGTGAATTCGCCCATGAGATCTTTTATGTAAGGAAGCATTTCCAGAGAATTCCTGAAGGAGATTAAATCCCTGGGATTCGCCGTCTTATAGCTGATGCGGCCGATCAGACGTTCCAGATCGTAGATGGGATTCAAGTATTCACAGATTTCCTCCCTGGAAATGTAATTCATGTTCAGCTCTTCGATGGCGTTCTGGCGGGCAATGATATCGTCCTTATGGATCAGCGGCTGTTCGATATAGGTTCTCAAAAGCCTGGCGCCCATGGCCGTCTTCGTCTTATCCAGCACCCACAGAAGGGTTCCCCTTTTCTGCTTCTCCCGCATGGTCTCCAGGAGCTCCAGATTCCTTCTTGTCGAGGTGTCAATGATCATGAACTGCCCTGTGGAATAGGGAACGATGGTCGTAATATGGGACAGTGTGCTCTTCTGGGTCTCGTACATGTACTCCATGACAGCCCCCGCCGCGATCACTCCCGTATCGTAATCCTGCAGGCCCAGACCGTCCAGAGAGCCCACTTTAAAGTGTTCCTTTAAGATCCTCCTGCAGCCCTCGTCGGAAAAGAAATGGTTGTCAAGTGCGGCGATCACGGTCTGGTAGCGGTTCTTGACCTCCTCCGTGTCCACACCGGACACAAAGAACGCATCGTTGCAGATAATCTCGGAGGGGCTGAACTTGTTGATCTCATCCGCCAGCTCCCGCTCCGTCTCCACCTCGGTCACCAAAAAATCGCCTGTGCTGATATCGGAAACGGCAATGCCGAACCGCTCGTCGATATAGACGATGCCCATCAGGTAGTTGTTCTTCGTCTCATCCAGTGCCTGGGCGCTGGTAATGGTTCCGGGGGTAACGACACGGATGACCTCTCTCTTAACCAGCCCCTTGGCCAGCTTCGGGTCCTCCATCTGCTCTGCGATCGCTACTTTATAGCCCTTCTGGACCAGCCTGTACAGATAATTTTCAAGCGCATGGTAAGGAATGCCGCACATTGGCGCCCGTTCCTCCAGCCCGCATTCTTTTCCCGTCAGGGTAATCTCCAGTTCCTTGGAGACGGTCAGCGCGTCTTCAAAAAACATCTCATAAAAATCTCCCAGCCTGTAAAACAGGATACAGTCCGGGTACTGTTTCTTGGTTTCCAAATAATGGACCATCATTGGTGACATTCCGGCCACGTTTTTTCCTCTTTTCTTCTGTCGTACTATTTTAATGTTCCCATATAATAAAAGCCTTTCGACTCATCCAGATACACATCCACGATCTGACCGATCAGGGACGCATCTCCCTTGAAATGAACGGTGGTGTTGTTATCGAGCCGACCCGTAACGAAGCCTTCCACATGGTCATCCAAGTCCTCCACCAGTACATCCTTAACGGTGTGGGCGTCACGTCCGCATACCTCGGCCGATATCTTCTGCACCTCTGAGAGCAGGCGGTCAAACCGGTCCTTCACCACAGCTTCCGGAATCTGCTCTTCCATGGCCGCCGCCGGAGTGCCCGTGCGCTTCGAGTAAATGAACGTAAATGCGCTGTCAAAACGGACCTTTCTCACTACGTCCATAGTCTCCAGGAAGTCCTCCTCCGTCTCTCCCGGGAAGCCGACGATGATATCCGTGGTCAGAGAGATATCGGGAACCGCGGCCCTGATCTTCTCCACCAGTTCCAGATACTGTTCCTTCGTGTATCTCCGGTTCATGGCCTTCAAGACCCTGCTGCTTCCGGACTGGAGCGGCAGATGGAGATGATGGCAGATCTTCCCGGAATTCTTCATGGCCTCGATTAAGTCATCCGATAAGTCCTTCGGATGGGAGGTCATAAAACGGATCCGCTGAAGACCGTCGATGGCCTCCACCTCTTTTAACAGCTGTGCAAAGGTCATCGGCTCCTCCAGATTTTTTCCATAGGAGTTGACGTTCTGTCCCAGGAGCATGACCTCCACAACACCGTCTGCGACGAGGCGTCTGATCTCTCCCACGATATCCTGTGGATTCCGGCTTCTCTCGCGGCCGCGCACGTAAGGAACGATACAGTAGCTGCAGAAATTATTGCAGCCAAACATAATATTAACGCCGGACTTGAACGGGTACTTCCGGTCAGTGGGAAGTTCTTCCACGATCCGGTCGGTCCCTTTCCAGATGTCAACTACCATCTTCTTCTCATCCATGCGTTCAGAAATCAGTTCTGCCAGTTTGAAAATATTATGGGTTCCGAATATAATGTCGACAAAGCGGTAGCTCTTCTTAATCTTGGCCACCACGGTTTCCTCCTGCATCATACACCCGCAGAGAGCGATCATCATATTGGGATTCTTCTGTTTGATGCGGTTTAAGTAGCCGAGTCTGCCGTAAACGCGCTGATTGGCGTTGTCCCTGACCGTACAGGTATTATAGAGGACGAAATCCGCCTCCTCCGTGTCCGTCTCCGTAAATCCGGAAGCCTCTAAAATTCCGGTCAGTTTCTCCGAATCCCTGGCGTTCATCTGGCAACCGAACGTCTCGATGTGAAAGGTTCCGCGGTACGTTTCGTCCCGCATCTTCTTCTCATCGATCAACTGGCGGCACCGTTCCATAAAGAACTGCTGTCTGCCCGGTTCCTCCGCCGGTGCGGCCTTTAAAGCTTCCTCATGTGTCATATGTAAATGATTCATCCAGCTGTTTCCTCCATTTATCTCACTCCGTCATAATCTGTAAACCCGGAATGACTTTGAATATTATAGCATAAATACATTCTATTGCAAACACCAAAAATGCGACGGCCGTCCACCTGAAAAAAAGAATCAAGTCCGCCCTGTGGCAAGGCGGACTCTAATATGGAAACAACTATTTTACAAAGCCGGCGGCCTGCACTGTCCATTTCCATAGATAATGTACTTTGTCGTTGTAAGCTCCTTTAACCCCATAGGGCCTCTCGCGTGAAGCTTCTGGGTGCTGATGCCAATCTCTGCACCAAAACCGAACTCGAATCCATCCGTGAATCTGGTGGACGCATTGACGTAGACGGCGGCCGCATCGATCTCATTTAAGAACTTCTGAGCGTTGGCGTAATCCGATGTGATGATGGCCTCGGAGTGCTTCGTATTATAGCGGTTAATATGGGCGATGGCCTCGTCTATGGAGTCCACCAGCTTCAGGGACAGAATATAGTCTAGATACTCCGTTCCCCAATCCTCCGCAGCAGCCGGGACAAACGCAGGCACGATACGGCAGGCTTCTTCATCCGCCCGCACCTCAACCTGCTTTTCGTCGAGCCTGGCCTTTAACAGCGGCAGGAACTCTTCCGCGATTTTTCTATGTATGACCAGCGATTCACAGGCGTTGCAGACGCCGATCCGCTGGGTCTTGGCATTGAATATGATGTCCAGAGCCATCTTGAAATCCGCAGTCTCATCCACGAAGATATGGCAGTTCCCGGTTCCTGTCTCGATGACAGGCACCGTACTGTTCTCCACCACGGAACGGATCAGTCCGGCTCCGCCGCGCGGAATCAGCACATCCACATAGTCGTGCAGGCGCATGAATTCCTTCGTCACCTCCCTGTCGGTATCGGTGATAAGCTGCACACTGTCCTCCGGGAGTCCCACGTTCTTAAGTCCTGCACGGAGGCATTTGACGATGGCCTTATTGGACTCCAGGGCATCGCTTCCACCCTTTAAGATCACGCAGTTGCCTGATTTGAAGCAGAGTCCGAAGGCGTCCGCGGTCACATTGGGTCTGGCCTCATAGATGATGCCGATCACACCCATGGGAACGCGTTTCTGTCCGATGGTGAGTCCGTTTGGCCGGGCCTTCATGGAGATCACCTCTCCCACCGGATCCTCTAACCCGGCCACGCTGATCAGTCCGTCGGCCATAGCCTCGATCCTGGAAGGCGTCAGCTCCAGGCGGTCGATCATCCCGGCGCTCATGCCGTTCATCGTCGCCTGGATCACATCGTCCTGATTGGCCGTCAGAATATCTTCCTCGCCCTCAAGCAAAGCGGCGGCCGCAGCCCTTAAGCCTTCGTTCTTCTTATCAGAGCCGAGAATACCCAGAACACCTGCCGTCTCCTTCGCTCTTTTTCCTGTCTCAGTTAGTGTCATATCGCGTTCCTCCCTGTTATCCTGCTATTTCACTCCACATTTTGAGTTTGAATTATGGAGTGATTACCATATCCATTCCCTTGTCATGGGCCTCTGCCGGCAGAGAATCAAAAAGCTGGAAGGGATAGGCGATTCCGAATCTGGGATGATCCGGCTCTTCGTCGAAGAAGCGGTCGTAATATCCGCCGCCGTAGCCGATCCGATGTCCTTCCCTGTCAAATGCAATTCCCGGCACGATGACTGGTGCGAATTCGTCGCGGATGCGCAGACAGCTGGATTTCGGTTCCATGATCCCCATGACGCCGCTCTCTAAATCCTTCTTTCCCTGAATTGCATAGAATACCAGTTTTTTTCCTTCCACCTTCGGTACTGCCACGTATTTTCCCATCTCCAGCAGACCCTGAATCAGCTTTTCAGTCCCTGCCTCATGGCGGAAGGATACGTAGCAGTAGACACAGAACGCCTGCCGGATGGACCGGAGGCTTAAAATCTTCCTGCAGATGGCATCATTCCACTCCATCTCCTGTTTCTGTGTGAGAGCCTGCCGGTTCTCCTTCACCCATTCCCTGATTTCATTCTTGCTTGACATTTCCATACTTTTTCCCCAGATCCGTAATGGTTCCGTCCTCTTCCTTAACCGAAATGCTGTTTAAGTTTCCTCTTAAGCTCATGCGGATCGCTTCAATGTATTCCTTTCTCAGGGCGGCCTGCTCGGCCTTCTCCTCATCAGAAAGTCCAACAGCCTGCGCCTTGTGGTAGAGCGTGTTGATTCTGTCTATTTTTTCCTGCTGCATCGATGTGCCTCCTAATATTCATTATTTATGTAGTGCATCAGATCGAAATCAAAGTTGGGATGGGCCAGGAAAAGCGTCCCCTTACTGTCACCCGTCATGATCTGTGAGACGACCTCCACGTCATCCCCGTTGGCAATAACCATATCGGAACCGCTGTCTGTGGCGATCCTGGCTGCCGCCAGCTTCGCCGCCATGCCTCCGGTGCCCACGTCGCTGCCCGAGGTGGCCTTTCCCATCTCCATCAGCTCCGGCGTGATCTCATCCACCTGGCTGATAAAACGCGCCTTTGGATTCTGTCTCGGATCGTCAGAGTACAGGCCGTCGATATCCGATAAAAGAATCAGTAAGTCCGCTCCGATGAGAGCCGCTACAATGGCGGACAGCCGGTCGTTGTCACCGAAATTATCGACGTAAGGGATCTCTGAGGTGGATACCGTATCGTTCTCATTCACAATCGGTATGGCGCCCAGCTTCAGCAGCTCGTTGAAGGTATTCTGGGCGTTATAGCGGGAGCTTTCATTGATCATGGTATCCTTCGTCAGCAGGACCTGCGCCGCCACCTGATTGTACTCTGCAAACAGTTTCTGATACACCATCATCAGACGCGCCTGACCTACCGCCGCAAACGCCTGTTTCTCTGAGATGGTAACCGGCCTCGTGTGGTGGCCAAGAGCCTGGCGTCCCACCGCGATGGCCCCGGACGAAACCAGAACCACGGATTTCCCTTCCCCCTTCAAATCGCTGATGACACGCACCAGCTTCTCGATCTTCATCAGGTTCAAGTCCCCCGTATACGTATGGGTCAGGGAAGACGAACCGATTTTTATGACAATCCTCTGTTTATCCTTCAGCTTTTCCCGCACTTCAGTTCTCATGGTGTCTCCAATCATGTTCTTTCAGTCTTTTTGTCTCATATCTTACAACATTTTTTTCCATTCGTCAAATGAGCAGCGGTTGGAAGCGAGGGTTAAACTGTTACGTTGGGACTGAGAAGCGTGCCGCGACTGCCTCCGCCGTCTTGATCCCATCCATGGCCGCGGACGTGATACCGCCCGCGTAGCCGGCGCCTTCCCCACAGGGATAGATACCTTTGATGCTGCTCTCAAACCGTTCATCTCTCGGTATGCGCACCGGGGACGAGGTTCTGCTCTCCACGCCTGCCAGGATGGCGTCGCCTCTGGAAAATCCTGCGATCCGCCCGTTAAACGCCTCTACGCCCTCGATCAGCGATTCCGACAGCGTATCCGGAAAGAAATCCCGCAGATTTGCCATGGCGTACCGCCCTTCAAAGGCCGGCGCCACATCTCCAAAGGCCGTTGTCGCCCTTTTCTTCTTAAAATCACGGTACAGCTGCACCGGAATTTTCCCTCCGCCGCACTGGTAGGCCGCTTCCTCCAGACGCCGCTGGTAGGCGATGCCCGCAAGAGGGCTGTCTTCCGGGAAATCCTGCGGCGTGACGGTGACGATCAGTGCGCTGTTCGCATTCACGCCGTCCCTCGCATGATAGCTCATGCCATTGACAGCCAGACGCCCCGGTTCAGAGGACGCATCGACGACGTAGCCGCCCGGGCACATGCAGAAGGAGTATACGCCCCTTCCATTGGCACACTGATGGGTCACCTTATAATCGGCCGCCCCCAGCGCTTCGATCTCTGCAGCGCCGTACTGTGCAGCATTGATGTCTCTCTGCGGATGCTGAATGCGCAGTCCGACGGCGAACGCTTTCTTCTCTATGGGCACGCTTCTCTCCAGCAGCCGCTCAAAGGTATCACGCGCGCTGTGTCCCACGGCCAGAACGGTGACATCCGTCTCAAATTCTTCCGACCCGTTTACCGTGATAGCCTTCAGCGCTCCGTCCTTAATCCGAAAATCGGTGACGCAGCTCTGGAAGTAAAAGGTTCCTCCCAGACGGATGATCTCTTCCCTCATATTTTTCACGATGACACTGAGCACATCGGTTCCGATATGGGGCTTATTCTTATAAAGAATGGATGGATCCGCTCCGAACTCCACGAACACCTCCAGCACTTTTCGGTTCCGCATCAGCGGGTCTTTCACCAGCGTGTTGAGTTTCCCATCGGAAAATGTTCCCGCACCGCCTTCTCCAAACTGTACGTTGGAGTTGCTCTTCAGCTCTCCGCCCTGCCAGAACTGAAGCACCGACCGTTTTCTCTCTTCCACCCGCTCTCCCCGCTCAAATACGATGGGGCCAAAGCCGGCTCTTGCCAGCATCAGTGCACAGAAAAGGCCGGCCGGTCCGCTTCCTATGATGACGGGGCGGTGCTCTAAACGCTCCGTTCCTGGTTCCGGAAATTGATATTCCTTCTTCTCGGCCTTCGCAATGTTTGGACTGTTCACTCTATGTAATACCTTGTCCTCCTTCGCCACCTCGACGTCGACCGTATAGATAAACAGCACTTCACTGCTCTTTTTTCTCGCATCCACGGACTGCTTCACAACCGTTACGCGGCGAATGTCCGCCGGCTGAAGCTTCAGCGTCTTTGCCGCCTTCTTCTTTAAATCTTCCTCGCTGTGGTTTACAGACAGCTTTAACTGGCTGATTCTTATCATATAGGACCTCTTCCTGCGTTTCTGCCCGCCAGAATTCCCGATGACCATGCCCACTGCAGGTTATAACCTCCGCAGATGCCGTCCACATCCAGAATTTCTCCCGCCAGAAACAGCTGACTGACTAATTTTGATTCCATAGTACACGGATTTACCTCTCTCGTATCGACACCGCCGCAGCAGATCTGCGCCTGCTCAAAGGGATTCACCGCTGCCACGGTGGTTTCGAGCCCTTTGATCCGGTCTGTCAGAACCCCCAACTGCTTTTCCGTGATCTCCCGGGTCCGGCAGCCAGCCGGTATCCCGGATTCCTTAAGAAGCACCTGATGCAGCTTCTTATTCAGGACGCCGTTTAAAAATTCTTCCCCCGGCCGGTATCCCAGCCGTTTTACCCGTTTCGTTAAGAATTGAAAGAGCTCCTGCTTTTCCATAACCGGCAGAAGATCCAGCCGGGCAGTCACCTTCTTACCATCCCTTAAGGCGCGCGCCGCAAACCGACTGATCTGAAAAACAGGAATCCCGGAGATTCCATAATCCGTAAACTGCAGTTCTCCCCGGTCGGAAGCGACCGCTTTTCCATTGGAATACAGTGTTACAGAAGCCTCTGTCCTTACGCCTGCAAACTGTTTATACCACGTCTCCCTGCATTTTAACTGCACCAGGGCTGGAAGCGGTTCTATCACGCTGTGTCCCAGACTCTCCGCCAGCTTATAGCCGCTGCCATCCGATCCCGTTCCGGGCGCCGCTTTGGACCCTGCCGCGAGTATGACCGCATCCGCCTTCATGGCTCCCTGGGATGTGGCGAGTTCCAGCTTCTTTGACACGCTTAAGACCTCACATTCACAGAGAACCGGAATCTTTAAGCGTTCCAGCTCGAAGCGGAGCGCATCCAGCACAGAAGACGCCTGCCCCGTGGCAGGGTAAACGTATCCGTTCCGGTCTGTCAGCACCAGACCCAGATCCTCAAAAAAGGAAAGTGTCTCTTTTACCGGCACCTCCCCGACCACCTTCCATGCGAATCCGGGATTCTCCCCGCGGAAGGCTTCCTTTCTCATATCCAGGTTTGTTAAATTGCATTTCCCATTCCCGGTAGACAGAATCTTCTTCCCGGGTCTCTTTGTATGTTCCAGAATCACGGCATCGGCTCCCTCCCTGGCAGCCGCAATCGCAGCCGTCATACCGGAGGCGCCTCCGCCTATGATCATCACTCTTCTCTTCATGGATTCCTCCTTGCTATGAGCACTTGGCAACCGTACTGTCACCAGCCCTATTGTATCCGGTTCCTCCATTCAATTCAAGCATTATTTTTCCTGACGAGTCCTGTGTTTTGGTCCATTCGGTCAGACACACTCTAGCTCGTATACGACTCCAGATAGTTAAACACCTCAATCATAGAGGAGAACCAGATGCCATCCATAAGACGGCCCCGCTCCTCCTCCGGGAAATCGGTGACCGGCATATGGGTATACAGGCAGATCGTCGTCTTATCCTGATACAGGACAAGCAGATAACCATCTTCCGATACGAGATAAAATTTCTCCTTTTCCTTCTCCGGCGCAGGCGACACCTTCTCCTGATTGATGACGATCTGGTCCTCCGTCACGGTCTCCGTCTCCAGAGTCGCTCCGGGTATGGCCTCCTCCGGCTGCACGCTGTCCTTGGTAATGACAAAACCGATTCCGAGGCAGAGAAGCGAAGTGGCTGCAAATAAAAGAAAGCAGAACATATACTTCTTCATAGGATAATACCTCCTTCGAAGTATAGTATCTGCTTTCTTCTCTCATTTTAATCACATCAAATGGCATTTCTGTGCGATTCTTACCAGTTTCGTACCGCCGGGCATACCGGCAAGCTCTGTCTCGTCCACACAGCGCAGCTTCAAAAGCAGGACGCCGTAGACCATAACCGCCACCACAATCGCCAGAAGCACGCCGATCGTATTGCTCTTGACCGTCATATGAACCAGCTTGTAGACGCCGTAAGCCGCCCCGCCCATGATGCCGGAGGCGATGGTCGGAAGAATAAACGTCTTCTTCATCTCCTGCTTGTAATTCAAGAACCGTCTGATAGAGATTCCATTCAGGATACACATGAAGAGTGCAAACAGAATGTTGGAATATACCACACTGTAGATCCCCATCTTAAATCCGAACAGCATGACGCAGAGCACAAGGATATGGAGCACAAGCGAGATCACTGCGTTCTTAAGCGGTGTCTGCATATGGTTGATTCCCTGCAGAACGGCGTTGGTAACCGTAGACAGGGAGAAGAATACGACAGCCAGCGAACCGTACATCATCATGCGGATTAAGTTGGTGTTATCGTAACGGCTGAACAGCAGATTGCACACGGGGCCTGCAAGCACGGTAAGCCCTACCGTGGCCGGGATCGCAATCACCATGGAAAAGCGAATGACCATGGAAACCTTGCTCACGATCTGTCCGCGGTTTTTGCCTGCCACTGCCCGCGACAGGGACGGAATCAGGGAGGAAGCCAGCGAATTGGCTATGGCCACCGGAATATTAAACAGCAGGTGGTATTTTCCGGCATAAACGCCCCAGGTTGAGACTACCTCCGACGCTCCCATTCCGAGAAACGCCATTCCTTTTCCATAGATGCTGTTATCGATGACCGTGCTGATGTTGTAAGCCACACTGCTCATCACAATGGGAAGAACAGTCATCAGCAGAACGGAAGAGATCTCGCCGTAACTGTCTCTTCGTCTGGTCCGGTCACGCTTTGCCTGCCTCATCATGACAGGCCGGTAACTCGCCATTAGAAAAAGCAGGAACAGAAGCCCTGCCACCGCGCCCGCTCCTGTACCGATGGTGCCGCCGGCGGCTCCGAAGGCAAAGGAAAACTCTGTGGTTTCATGAACCAGGTTTGCCTTTAATCCTGCGTTGAACAGCCGTTCCGCCGCCACAATACTGATAACGGCATTGATAATCTGCTCAAAAATCTGCGAAAGGGCCGTGGGAATCATCGTTCCCAAGCCCTGAAAATATCCGCGGAACACACCGAGATACGCTATGACCCATATGGTAGGAGCCAGCGTCTTGAGCGCGTATCTGGTATACGGCATGTTTAAGAAACGGGTGGCGAAGAAATCAGCACCAAACCACAAAACTGCGGCTCCGATCCCTCCGACTACCGTGCCATAAAACAGAGCTGCCTTTAAAATACGGACCGAATTCTTATACTCTTTCCTGGCATTCTTCGTCGCGATCATCTTCGAAACAGCCGTTGGGAGGCTGTAGGAGGAGACAATCAGCAAGATAGAATAGATGGTAAAAGCCGAACTGTAGTATCCGTTTCCCTCATCCCCCAGAATGTTGGCAAGGGGAATCCGGTACAGCATCCCGATCAGACGCACAATGATTCCCGCCGCCGCAAGAATCGTTCCCTGTATGATAAAATTTGACGCGCCCTTTTTCTCAGGCTTTTTTCTGCTTCTGCTTATCCTGTTATTTTCCATAAACCTCTACATTTGAGGAATCCTGTGCAGAAATAACGCATATCCACGTCTTTCCCTGATTCAGAATCACCTCGTTATTCTCCATGTCGTAATAATGTGTCAGGCCGAACTCCCCGTCCTTCGTCCACTTCACCGGAATCGCCTTCCCCTCCGTGGCATAGAGCCCGTAGGAGTCGTCGTGGACATTGATATCCAGATAATCCGTGGTGGCGTAGTGCCCTGACGGGCAGTACTGGAAAAGAACATTCTTCACGGCGATCGGGCCTTCATTGCCTTTATGGGCCGCCCCGTACTGATACCGGTAGTATAAGCCGTCGCTCTCGTTATATTCAAACCACGGCTTATTCATCACGTAGCCCGGATAGACCCTGGCTGCTTCCATCACACTGGGCGCTCCGTCCAGCGTCACCTCATGGCCCGTTTTCGCAAAGCGGTAATGGCCCCTGTAATCCGCGCTGTAGCTCTCTGAGTATCCCAGCTGGGCGATCGCCTTGTTCAGCCGTTCTCCGCTGGAATACGCATTGTGAGGTGATTTACGGTCCTTCGTCCTATAATACGCCACGGTGCCGATTCCATCCAGCCCGTTGATGTTGTCCACATTGGCCAGATACGGCTTGGCAAAGGTGCTCTGCCCGTAGTGAGCGTAAATGGCGTCAAACTCGCGGGCAAAGTATGTATAATACGTCCGGCAGCTTCTCACGGAACCGATTCTGTCCAGATCGTCGTAATTCTCGATAATGGCCATGTAACGGTTCATGCCGCCCTCCACAGGGGCCTCATACACGATATCCGCCCGGTTGATGCCGTACTGCGGCAGCGACTCCTTATCATTGCTCATCATAATCGCAATGGGCCGGCGGTTTCCGATCGCCGTATCCACCATCTTACCAGTCAGATAGCTTCTGATCTTTCCGTCCTGCTCGATGCGCTCCTCGAAGGTATACCAGTCGCCGGTTTCCACAGCTTCCTCCGCAGGAGCCTCCGTGGTAGTCTCAATCTTAATCTCTTTCGTAGGGGCGGGCGTGGTGTCCGTCTCTGCCGAGGCGTCCGTCACAGCCACCTCCTGATATTTTCCCTGGCATCCGGTCACCGTTCCCATCAAAAGGATCAGTCCGGCCGCACAGAACCATGCCCGTTTCTTCATCGCTCGTATCCCCCTCGTTTCAGAATCTCTTCCTGCTTTTTCTCCATGACAAGACGTTCCTCATCCACCATGTGATCGTAGCCGCACAGATGCAGCATACTGTGCGCCACTAAGAATGCCAGCTCCCGAGTCTCGGAATGGCCGTATTTTTCCGCCTGCTCTTTCACCTTGTCCACGGAAATGACGATGTCTCCCAGCAGCAGCTCCCCTGTCTCCGGATTGAAGTAATCGCTTGCCATGTCTTCCAGACGGTCAAAATCCGACGGGCTGTCGTAATCGGCCATTGGAAACGACAACACATCGGTCGCACGATCGATCTCCCGGTATTCTTTATTGATCTGCCGGATGTCCTCGTCATCCGTAAGGAGCACATTCACCTCCGCCTCATAAGGGCAGTTCTCATAATCCAGTGCCTCGTTCACCACAGCGGTGATGATCTCCTCATACGGAAGCTTTAACTCCTCTTCCGTCTCATACTCAATATGAATCGTCATAACGTGCCTTTCTGCCTCCGGGGGCTTTTGTTGTCTTTCGTTCTTTCTCTGCAGGTTTTTTCTTTGTCTCGTATTCGTCGTAAGCCTGTACTATTTTCTGGACCAGCGGATGGCGCACTACGTCGCTGCTGTTTAAGTAACAGAAGCCGATGTCATCGATGCGTTTCAGCACGCGGACCGCGGTATCCAGACCGGATACGGCTCCGGCCGGCAGATCCTTCTGCGTCTGGTCACCGGTGACGATGACCTTGGAACCGAATCCGATTCTCGTCAGGAACATCTTCATCTGCGCCGGCGTGGTGTTCTGCGCCTCATCCAGGATTATATAGGCGTTGTCGAGTGTACGGCCCCGCATATAAGCGAGGGGCGCCACCTCGATCAGCCCTTTCTCCGCATTGTGTAAGTAGCTCTCCGCGCCCATAATCTGATACAGCGCATCGTAGAGCGGCCGTAAATACGGATCAATCTTGCTCTGTAAATCGCCGGGCAGAAAGCCCAGCTTCTCTCCCGCCTCAATGGCCGGACGTGTCAGGATAATCCGGCTCACCTCACCGTTTTTAAAGGCCTGGATCGCCATGGCCATGGCAAGGTACGTCTTGCCGGTACCGGCCGGGCCGATTCCGAATACGATCATCTTTTTCCTGATCTGATCCACATACTGCTTCTGCCCCATGGTCTTCGGCTTCACCGGCTTACCTGTAATGGTCCTGCAGATGATGTCCTTGTCAATCTCCAGAATCTGTCCGTCACTCTCCGAGAAGGACAGGGACAGGGCATAATCCACATTCTGCTCCGTGATCGCATTTCCACGCTTCGACAGCTCGATCAGATTATTAAATACGCTCTTCGCCTTCTGCACCATCTGTTCCGGGCCGATAATCTTCAGCGCGCCGTCGCGTTCGATCATGGTAACATGAAGAGTCCTCTCTATTTTCTTCAAATAGCTGTCAAACTGTCCGCAGACATTCTTCTCGTGTTCAGCCGGTATATCTATGATTGTCTCAATTACGCTCATTGGACTCTTTCGTCTCCTCTTGTTCCTGATTAATTGGTATCTCTACGCTCGTCCGTTCCCCCACAGGTTCCTCTGCCACAATATCGATGGCAATTTGGCATAAAGATTCATTATCTAGTATTTTAACATGATTTTCCAGAATTTGTACCCCTTTTTCCAATAAATTTTTTTTCAAATTCTCGTTGATGGTTTCAGCCGCCTGATTTTTCTCCTCCTCCGTGTAGGGGCGCTCGTAGGAAATGTACTCTTTAGCCGTGATATCGCCGAGATATATGGGCAGATAAAAATTCTGAAACAGGTGAAGCTGATCCTCTTCCATGGTCACCTTCCAGGTGGTTCCCTCCTGCTTCGGGCGTATCAGCATCAGGGAATACTGAAATACCTTTGCATACTTCCCGCGGCGTATTCTCCCGGTTTCCACGTCCACGCGCTTAAACAGCGGCATCTGCCTCGTGATATGGTATTCCGTCCGCGCCGTAATATCCGCGTCGGAATGGACATAGTGCGTGTTCATGATTTCCTCGCCGTCGCCGATGACGTGGAGCGTGCCGCTCACCAGCACATCGCCCTTCTTTACCTCATCCCCCACGGAAACCGCCGGAACGCCCTGGCGCACGATCATGGAGGTGATCACGCCGTCCTTTGACGCTACGATGTCGCAGGGTGACTCATCCTTTGCGGGTATTTCTGAGAGGACCTCGTTCTCCTTTATCTTAACCAGAAGACGTGTTCCCGATACCCTGGCCGACACCCAGGTAATTTCCGGAAATGCGCTCCGCAGCGATTCTTCCAGGGCGTCGCAGTCGATCTTTGATTTTATCATGCCATAGCGGATATCCTCTGTTTCACAGTATTTCAAAAGGGTGTCATACGTATACATGTGATTTCCGTCAAACTCGATATCCCAGATAAAGATGGAGAGTATGTAAAGCAGGGCAAAAAAGGACACCATCCCGGCCGCGTAAAGCTTTCGCTTCCTGTTTCTGTATAAAAAAAAAGGAAGTCCAAACTTTCCCAGTACCTTAAGTCTGACCTTCGATTTCCGGACAATGGGTTTTATCTTCCTAAACCCTTTCACGGTCATATAAAAGCGATAGGAATGGCCTGTATCGGACACTCCCCAGATTTCTATCTCATGAACGCTGCACATATTAAAGAAACGTTCCGGAGAAAATCCCGTCATCTCCACGAACAGATAACCGGACATCCGGTGGTTAAGCCATGTTACAATCACGGTGGTACCTCCTTGTTTTTCTATCCTTATTCAAACTCCATGGATTTAATGAGTCCGTTAATCTTCATCTCCTCATTCGTATAATATTCAATCACAAGGCGGCTTCCCGATACCGCCACGCGGCACGTCTTTGCCTGGAGCTTGATCAGGGTATCTGTATAGAGAATGATACCGCGGTAATTTTCAATCACAACACTGTGGCGCCCCAGAAAAGATACCAGCACTTCGCCCAGGACCACATCCTTCGGAAGCTTTAAGTTCTCAGCTGCACTAAACTTCATCTCTTCGAACATATCGTTTCTGCCTTTCAGCCAATGATATTATACTATATGCAAAAACGGCGTCCGATTATGCAGGCTAAAGTGAAAGTAAACAAATGTAACAGTTCAGCCCCCACTTCCGGCTGTCGCGGGCCGGACCGCGACAGCCGGAAGCGGGGGCTGAACTGTTACAAACAAAGAAATCCCTGATCATAAAATGACCAGGGACTAACCTTGTTTGACTAATTAATTATTAGTTATATTTACGTTTTCTTGCAGCTTCAGACTTTTTCTTACGTCTTACGCTTGGCTTTTCGTAATGCTCTCTCTTACGAATTTCCTGCTGGATACCTGCTTTCGCACAGTTTCTTTTGAATCTGCGTAAAGCGCTATCTAAGCTCTCGTTGTCTTTAACGATTACATTTGACATAGCTCACACCTAACCTCCCTCCAGTTGTGTACTTGTGCATAATACAACTGTTTGGGTATTTTATAGCACTGATATGATTATAGCATAATTTTCCCATTCGTCAAGGAAAATTTCATTTTTTTCTGGGAAAATTCTTACTTATTTCATCTGGCCTTCCATCACTTTATAAACCTCTTCCAGACACGCGTCAACTCCGGCCGGATTCTTACCGCCGGCCTGGGCCATATTCGGCCTTCCACCGCCGCCGCCGCCAACGAGTCCTGCGACAGCCTTGATTAAGTTGCCTGCATGTGCACCCTTCTTCTGCGCTTCCTCCGTAGCGGTTGCCATTAAGTTCACTTTTCCATCCATGACGGAAGCCAGTACGATCACGCCTTCACCCAGCTTATCCTTTAACTGGTCTCCCAGGTTTCTTAAACCGTTCATGTCTACATCGGTAACCTTCGTAGCCAGAACCTTGACACCGCCGATCTCCTTCACCTGGTCCATAACATCTCCCAGGGAGTCCTTGGCCAGTCTGCTCTTTAACTTTTCATTTTCAGAATGGAGCGCTTTGATCTCCTCAAGCATGGCTTCAATCTTTGCTGTCAGTGTCTGAGGCGTGGCCTTCGCCGCCTTCGCCGCCTCGTGAAGCTCGGTCTCCGCATCCTGATAATACTTCATCAGGCCGTCGCCCGTCAGGGCTTCGATTCTGCGCACGCCGGCTGCGATTCCCGTCTCAGATAAGATCTTAAAGGAGCCGATCACACCTGTATTGGAAATATGGGTACCGCCGCATAGCTCCGTGGAGAAATCCCCCATCTTCACCACGCGGACATTATCCCCGTACTTCTCGCCAAACAGAGCCATGGCGCCAGACTTCTTCGCCTCATCAAGGCTCATAACCTCTGTCTTTACATGCAGCGCTTCTTTGATCTTCTCATTGACAAGGCATTCCACCTTTTTAATCTCATCCGGTGTCATGGCGGAGAAATGAGTGAAGTCGAAACGAAGACGGTCTTCATCCACATAGGAACCTGCCTGCTCCACGTGCTCGCCCAAAACGGTGCGGAGCGCCTTCTGAAGCAGATGGGTCGCGCTGTGGTTCCTGCCGGTGCTCATACGGCTCTCTTCACAGACCTTTAAGGTGACTGCGTCGCCGATCTGGAACATGCCCTTCTTCATCCTGCCCACATGGCCGACTTTGCCGCCCTGTAAATGAATGGTGTCTTCCACCGCAAACTCGCCGTTTGCGCTGACAATCACACCCTTATCGCCCTGCTGGCCGCCCATGGTGCCATAAAAGCAAGTCTCTTCCGTCACAATCGTGCCGGTCTCGCCATCCGTCAGCGCTTCCACCAGATCCGTCTCTGTCGTCAGAGCGGTAATCTTAGAATCGCAGGCAAGCTTGTCGTATCCGACAAATTCCGTGGTGAGCGCAGGATCGATGGACTGGTACACCGTCACATCAGCGCCCATGTAGTTCGTGGTCTTTCTGGCCGCTCTGGCCTTCTCACGCTGTTCCTGCATGGCCTTCTTAAAGCCATCCTCATCGATCTCAAAATGCTTCTCTTCCAGAATTTCTCTCGTTAAATCCAGCGGGAATCCGTAAGTATCATAGAGCTTAAATGCATCCTCACCGTCCAGCACCGTCTTGCCTGAGGCGGACATCTTCTCTTCCATCTCGCCGAGAATGGCAAGTCCCTGGTCGATAGTCCGGTTAAACTTATCCTCTTCCTCAGTCAGAACCTTTAAGATCATGGCTCTCTTCTCTTCCAGCTCCGGATATCCGTCTCTGGAAAGTTCGATTACGGTCTTGGAAAGCTCCGCGAGGAATCTTCCCTCGATGCCGAGCAGCCTTCCGTGGCGGGCCGCTCTCCGAAGCAGACGGCGCAGCACGTATCCGCGTCCTTCGTTGGATGGCATGATGCCGTCGGAAATCATAAAGGTGCAGGAACGGACGTGGTCTGTGATCAGACGCAGGGAAACGTCAACCGATGCATCCTTCTGATACTCCGTGCGGGCAAGCTCTGCAACCTTGTTTAACAGAGCCTTGATGGTGTCCACATCAAAGATGGAATCCACATCCTGAACCACCACGGCCAGACGCTCGAGACCCATGCCGGTATCGATATTCTTCTGGTCCAGTTCCTCGTAATTGCCGTGTCCGTCATTCTCGAACTGGGTAAATACGTTGTTCCATACTTCCATGTAACGGTCACATTCACAGCCCACGGTGCAGCCCGGCTTTCCGCAGCCGTACTTCTCCCCGCGGTCATAATAGATTTCAGAACACGGTCCGCAGGGGCCTGCTCCATGCTCCCAGAAGTTGTCTTCCTTGCCGAAGCGGAAGATACGTTCCGGGGCAATGCCGATTTCCTTATTCCAGATATCGAAAGCCTCGTCGTCGTCCAAGTAGACGGATGGATATAACCTGTCCGGATCCAGTCCTACAACCTCTGTCAAAAACTCCCAGGACCAGCGGATCGCTTCCGTCTTAAAATAATCTCCAAAGGAGAAATTGCCCAGCATCTCAAAGAAGGTGCCGTGACGGGCGGTCTTTCCCACATTCTCGATATCTCCGGTTCTGATACACTTCTGGCAGGTGGTCACACGCTTTCTCGGCGGTATCTCCTGTCCTGTAAAATATGGCTTTAAAGGCGCCATACCTGAGTTGATTAACAATAAGCTGTTATCATTATGCGGAACCAGGGAGAAGCTTTTCATCGCCAGATGTCCCTTACTCTCAAAAAATTCAAGGAACATTCTCCTCAGTTCATTCACACCTGTCTTGTTCACGTTACTGTCCTCCGTTAGTTATTTACTTTCTTCTGTCGCACTGCCTGCATTCTTCGCATCCTTGTAGTCTCTGTACTTCTTGCCGCACACGATTCCCCCTCCTGCCACTGCAAGGAAAAACAGAAACTTGATTGCTGTCTGCAGAAAACTTGCTAAAATTGCTGTCATAGATTCAACCTCCGTTCTTAATACATTAGCCAAACTCATTGTACTATCCTATCATATCGAATTTTATTTATCAAGATGTTGCCGCCGATTTTCTGTGATATTTCCTAAATCCACACGGCAAAGCCGTCATACTGGTGCATGCCTCCGCCATGGTGCAGTTTTCCTTCCGCATGAAGCGTCAAAAATGCATTTTTTACCTCTTCCAGAAACTCCGGCCGCAAATCGGGACCGTGGTGGCCCGGAAACACCCGTGTTACAGGAAGCGCCGATACGCGTTCCAGGGAGGTTCGATACGCCTGCGGATCGGTTGATGGATAGTATGCGAACAACGTGCCCTTATATACGAGGTCGCCCGCAAAAAGCCAGCCTCTCTCCTTCTCAAAAAAACACATATGGCCCGGCGAATGGCCCGGCGTGTGCAGCACATTCACCGATCTTCCTCCGATGTCAATGATTTCATCATCCTTAAGTACTCTCGCTGGCCTTCCCTGAAAGACTTCATACGCATCGACCGAGAATCCCTCCGGCAAATCACAGTGCTCTGCAACGGATTTTCTTACCTGTTCAACCGGCAGAGGAAATCCTCCGGAAAGCCAGCTCACTTCCTCCTCCTGCACGTAAAAATCCGGAAAATACCGGTGGCCGCCGATATGATCCCAGTGAATGTGGGTGGCCACGGCCGTGACAGGCTTATCCGTCAGCCTGATCACTTCCTCATAAATATTTTCAATTCCAAGACCGGTGTCGATGAGCAGACTCCGTTCACTGCCGTTCAGCAGGTATGCGTGTGTCTCCTCCCAGTGCCTGTACTCACTGATCATAAAGGTATCTTCACCAATCGAATCGATCGTAAACCAGTTTCCCACGTCATCCTTCCTCCCTTTTCCTTTGTTTTCCGGCGGTTATTTTTCCACAAAATCGAAGTCCCCATACAGAACCGGTACACCTGTTCTGTATGGGGATTCTTTTTCTTCTAACCTTCATTCTCCGCAGGCAGCGAGTTAATATACGTTTCCACGAGATCGTACGTCCTTGTTCTCGTGGTCTCGGCCTGGGAGGCCGTGTATTCGACGCCTTCCAGAGAACCTCCGCTGTACTTTCTCGCCGCTTCCTCCGCCTTTGTATCCCGGCTCTTCATCCAGGTCTGCTGCTCACTTTCCAGCTTTCCCTTCGCATCCTCGTCCAGTCCGTTCATGATTTCCGCGTAAATGGTGTTCATCTCAATGTTCCAGAGCTTAAACTCCTTCTCGGCCAGCGTCTTCATGGAATACGTAGTGGAATCAGAGGATTCGCTGCGCATCTTCTGCACCTGGGCGTCCAGCTCTGCCAGACGTTTTTCGTAGTAGGCCAGCTTTTCCTCCTCGTCGCTCTGAAGCACTGCGCTTCCGCCCGGACCTAACGGGGATATGGATGGGGCTGCCGCATCCGCCTTGTTTCCCGCTCCTGCTGCCGCTGCTTCCGGGACCGCTTCATCCGCGGCCTCCTTATTCTCATCCATCAGGATGGATTCCGGAGCAGGCACCGCCGCTCCCTCTGCCGCCATCATCCGGGAGGAAGCAGGTTCCGGTACCGCCGCCCTGGCGGCCGCTTCATCCGTGTTCCCGGATACTGCTCCTTCTTCCTCAGCAGGGACTGTTTCTTCCATACGCTTCCTGGCCGCGGCGGGAAGCTCCGTGCCCGCTCCCTCCGTATATGCCTGCGGCATGCCGCCGCCCGCTGTCGTCCCGGGCATCTGCGTCACCGCAACGGTATCTAAAGAGCCGCCGTTCTGCCGGATAAATCTGCTGGTCGCAAACGTCACCGCGATTCCGATGATCAGGATGGCAGCGATTACAAGCCAGATTCCTCTATTTTTATTCATGATAATCATCCTAACATACTTTGATAAAATTACCATATCATAAATAAAAAAGAAAGGAAATAGGGTACGTTAATTAGTAAGAGATTGTAAGAGATACGTAAGTTTTACAGGCCTTCATCCACCATTAAGTTGTCCCCATCCGCGGCAGTGGTCGCCAGTGTATCACACCGCTCATTTTCCGGATGGCCGGCATGTCCCTTTACCCAGCAGAAGGTGACGCGGTGGGGTTCGATGGCCTTTAAAAGCCTCTCCCACAGGTCGATATTCTTGACCGGGCCGCTCTTGCCGCGCTTCCAGTTGTTCTTCACCCAGTTATCGATCCAGTGCTGGTTAAATGCATCCGTCAGATACTTGGAATCCGAATACAGCTCCACCTCGCAGGGCCGGTTTAACGCCTCCAGTCCCGCGATCGCAGCCATCAGCTCCATACGGTTGTTAGTCGTCCTCACATATCCGGCCGACAGCGTCTTCTCATGGAGCTGCCCTTTAGAATCCGTGAACTGAAGCACAGCTCCGTAACCACCGGGTCCGTCCGGATTTCCTCTTGCAGCTCCATCTGTAAACAATAGTACTTTTCCCATCTTATGTCACTCTCCTAGCTATCTGTCCCATTTATCGCACAATGAATTGATCTGGTCTGCGAATTTTGCCAGATCCTTGTTGGCTCCGCCCTCGTTGTGGCGGATCACCGACAGCAGGCGCTCCCCGGCAGCCAGCAGACGCGCATAGACACCTACCGCCCGCTTCGCCGTCTCCACCGTCTTCGTCACGACGACTCCGGCCCTCTGCTCCAGCCATCTGCCGGAGGCCAGGTCGTAAACGGAACCGGAAAACGGCGCCTCCGCCTGATATCCATACTCTTCCTTTAAAACCTGCCTGAACGAATCGCACACTTCATCATTCCCGTGTACCAGAAATACTTCCCCTGGCTTCTCCTCAAATGCATTCAGCCACTGAATCAGCCCTTCCATATCTGCGTGGGCGCTCATTCCATCCATCTTTTCAATGTGGGCCTCCACATGAATGGTTTCACCGAACAGTCTCACCTCCCGGCCGCCTTCCAGCAGGCTTCTGCCCAACGTCCCGATAGACTGATATCCCGTAAAGACGATGGTACACTCAGGCCGCCATAAATTATGCTTTAGATGGTGCCTGATCCGGCCCGCGTCGCACATGCCCGCCGCGGAGATGATGACCTTCGGTTTTGTGTCAAAATTGATATCTCTCGATTCTGCACTGGTAATGGAGAGCTTCAGTCCCGCAAATGAGATCGGGTTGATCCCCTGCGTGACGAGCGCCTTCGTCTCCTCGTCGTAACAGTCCGTCAGATTATCCTTAAACACATTGGTCGCCTCGACGGCAAGCGGACTGTCGACATAGACCTCGAATCCGTCGTGGCCCTTCACCATGTGCTCCGCCTTGATGATGCGGAACATGTAGAGAAGCTCCTGTGTCCTGCCCACGGCAAATGCGGGAATCACCACATTGCCGCCCCGGTCCAGCGTCCTCTGGACAATATCCGCGAGAATGGAAACGTGGTCCGGTATCTGGCCGTGAAGCCGATCGCCATAGGTACATTCCATTACCACGTAATCCGCGTTTTGGATATACTGCGGATCCCGGATCAGCGGCTTGTTCTTGTTGCCGATATCACCGGAAAATACGATCTTCTTTGAGATATCATTCTCTGTGATCCACACCTCAATGGAGGCAGACCCCAGTAAATGTCCGACATCGGTAAACCGAATGGTAAGGCCCTCCTCCAGTTTTATTATTTCATCATAATTACAGGGGTTAAACTGCTTTAACACCCCTACCGCATCATTCATTTCATACAGCGGCACTTCTTCCTGCCGCCCGGCTCGTCTGGCCTTCCTGTTCTTCCACTCTGCCTCTGATTCCTGGATATGCGCGCTGTCCTTCAGCATGATGTTGCACAAATCCGCTGTGGCTTCGGTGGTGATGATTTCTCCGCGGAACCCTCTCGCATAGATAAACGGAAGCATCCCGGCATGGTCGATATGGGCATGAGTCAGGAGCACGTAATCGATCTCCGAATAGCTCACCGGAAGCTCTGCATTCTCAAAATAGTCCACACCCTGCTTCATACCGCAGTCCACCAGAATCTTAAGTCCTGCGGCTTCTAAATAGTGGCAGCTGCCGGTAACCTCATGGTCCGCACCGATGAACATTAATTTCATTGAAAGCCCTCCTTATTTTTCTTCTGTCGGTCATTTTTCTATTATAGCATAAATTGAAACCTCGTGAAAGACCTCATCCTCCTCTTCTGCCGTTCATGCTCATTTTATATGATAATGCAGATCATTCCTCCGTTGCTGTCGTTGATAATCTTCTGTAGCGTATCCTGAAGCTTTAACTGACAGTCCTCCGTAAGCTGGGAGACTTTTGCAGAGATTCCATCCTCCACAATCTGTTCGATGGACTTTCCAAAAATATTGGTGTTCCAGATGCCTTCCTCGCTCTCTCTGGCATTTTCCTTGATGTAGGCGATCAGATCCTCCGCCTGCTGTTCGCTGCCGACAATCGGGGCGATCTCCGTCTGGATATGAGCCTTGATCAAATTGATGGAAGGAGCCTCCGCCCGCATCTTAACGCCGTATTTGTTGCCGTGCTTGATCACTTCCGGCTCATCCAGGATAATTTCCGACCGTTCCGGCGTCACGACGCCATACCCTTTTAAGCGCACCTGGCTCATGGCCTGGTTCACCTTTTCGTACTCCGCCCGCATCTTTGCAAGATCGCTTAAGGTCTGCATCAGCTGGTATTCGCCTTCAATGGGGATTCCCACGTAGTCGCTTAAGATCTGATAATAATAGCTGTCATCCACGTCCATGCCCATGGAAACGCTTCCGTCCGCCATATTCATATTCTGTACCTTTACGGCCCGGATACTCTCGGTTGCACCATCAAACAGATCCGACGTGATATCCTTCATGTGGGTAACCTTTTTCACCATATCCTTGGCGGCCTGGATAATCTGGGATTTCAGCCAGTGGCTTGCAGGCAGGATCTCCAGCCATTTGGGGATATAGAAATCCATCTCCGTAACCGGGAATTCCTTCAGCACGCGTTCCAGGATATGATAGACGTCATCCTTTTTCAGCTGTTCACAGTTCACCGGCATAACGGTCACGCCGTATTTCTCCCTCATATCCTTTGCCAGGGCCGTGGTCTCATCGGAATACGGCCTTACGGAGTTTAAAAGGACGATAAACGGTTTTCCAAGCTCCTTTAATTCGGTAATGGTCCGCTCTTCTGCGGCTATGTAGTTGGGGCGTTTCAGTTCCCCGATGGTGCCATCCGTCGTGATCACGACACCGATGGTGGAATGGTCATTGATGACCTTTCTCGTTCCGATCTCCGCAGCCTTCGTAAAGGGAATCTCATATTCAAACCACGGGGTCTTTACCAGGCGCTCCTCATCGTTTTCGATGTGTCCGGCAGCTCCTTCGACCATAAATCCAACGCAGTCGATGAGCCGCACCTTTGCCTCAATCTCATCGCCCAGCCGGATCTCAGCCGCTTCCTTCGGTATGAATTTGGGTTCCGTCGTCATGATCGTCTTCCCGGCCGCACTCTGCGGAAGTTCATCTCTCGTTTGTGTTTTCTGATGCTCATCCACCATTTCCGGCAGCACCATCAGTTCCATAAACCGTTTAATAAAGGTGGATTTTCCCGTCCGCACCGGTCCTACAACGCCTATATAAATCTCTCCATTGGTCCGGGCTTTAATATCACTGTATACATCAAAATTGTCCATAAAGATACCCCCTTCTGTGCTGTTATAATATATGCGAGGGATCACTTAATATTCCAGCAAGTCTTTTAATCATAAGGAAAGCCCCGGGTTCTGCCGACCCTGGGGCTTTCCTTTCATGAATCATTAAGGCGTATCCGGCTTCTCTGAATCACTCACGAAATCATACTTTGAATTTCTGTAATCATACCTGGAACATCAAGACCTGCCTACAGGCCTCCCATAGACCGATTGATCCTTCAGCCTATTCACTTAAATAAGCCTTCTTCACGGAATCATCATTCATCAGTTCCTTCGCATCACCGCTTAGAACAATGTCTCCCGTCTCCAGCACGTAGGCCCTGTTAGCGATGGAGAGCGCCTTCTTCGCGTTCTGCTCCACCAAAAGCACCGTGGTTCCGGACTTGTTGATCTCCTGAATAATGTCGAAGATCTCGTTTACGTAGATCGGAGACAGACCCATGGACGGTTCATCCATGACGATCAGCTTCGGGTGAGACATCAGCGCGCGCCCCATGGCCAGCATCTGCTGTTCACCGCCGCTTAAGGTACCGGACGGCTGGTTCTTACGCTCCAGCAGTCTCGGAAAGCGCTTGTAGATCATCTGCAGCGTCTCTTCGATCTCCGTCTTGTCTTTTCTCGTATAGGCGCCCAGCTTCAGATTCTCGAACACGGTCAGATCCGCGAATACGCGTCTGCCCTCGGGAACGTGAGCCATTCCCATGCCGACGATTTTGTCCCCGCGGACCTTCGTGATATCGCGTCCGTCAAAGCCGATGGAGCCGCCTGCCGCTTTCAGCAGACCGGTGATCGTGTGCAGCGTCGTCGTCTTTCCCGCGCCGTTGGCTCCGATCAGGGCCACGATCTCCCCTTCATTTACTTCAAAGGATATGCCTTTTAACGCCTTAATGACGCCGTAATATACTTCCAGATTTTTAACTTCCAGTATTGCCATGCCTGTCTCCTCCTATTCTCCCAGATATGCCTTGATGACCTCCGGGTCATTTAACACATCTGCCGTATTGCCCTGGGCGAGCACCTGACCGAAGTTTAACACTGTCAGCTTCTCGCAGATACCGGAGACAAGTTTCATATCGTGTTCGATCAGAAGGATGGTCATGTCGAAATTATCGCGGACAAACCGGATGGTATCCATCAGTTCCTTCGTCTCGTTAGGGTTCATGCCGGCCGCCGGCTCGTCGAGAAGCAGAAGCTTCGGGTTCGTCGCCAGCGCACGGGCTATCTCCAGCTTCCGCTGTTTGCCGTAAGGCAGATTGGAGGCCAGGTAATCCTTTTCCTTATCCAGATCAAATACCTTTAAAAGCTCCACCGCTTTCTCATCCATGGTCTTCTCCACCTTAAAATACTTGGGAAGGCGCAGAATTCCGGCTGCGGTTGAGTAGGAATACTGGTTGTGAAGGCCTGCTTTTACGTTGTCGAGAACGGTCAGTTCCTTAAACAGACGGATATTCTGGAAGGTTCTGGCCACACCCGCGCGGTTGATCTCCATGGTCTTCTTTCCCGTGATGTTCATGCCGTCCAGCTGGATCGTTCCCATATTGGGCTTGTACACACCGGTCAGCAAGTTAAATATCGTCGTCTTACCGGCGCCGTTGGGGCCGATCAGGCCGTAGAGCTGGCCCTTCTCGATGGTAATGCTGAAATCATCCACGGCGCGCAGTCCGCCGAAAGAGATGCCGAGGTTTTTAATTTCAAGTAATGCCATGCCTATGAAACCTCCTTATCTGCCGTGTTTTTATGAAAATACCGTCTCAGGGAATGACGTTTTCTGAAATCGATGAATTTCGGACTCCAGTTGAAAATCATCATGACGATCAGGACGATGGCGTAGATCAGCATACGGTACGTATTGAGTCCGCGGAGCAGCTCCGGAAGCAGCGTCAGGATCACCGCCGCAATCATGGAACCGCGGATATTGCCGATTCCACCCAGCACAACGAATACAAGAATCATGATGGACTGGTTGTATCCGAAGTTCTTCTGTGTCGCCGTCAGTGCCGATAAGTTGTGGGAATAAAGGACTCCCGCAACACCGGCCAGTGAAGCCGATATCGTAAACGCCATCAGCTTGTACTTCGTAATGTTGATTCCGATGGATTCCGCCGCAATCCGGTTGTCGCGCACCGACATGATGGCGCGGCCCGATCTGGAATGAATCAGATTCAGGACGATAAACAGCGTGATCAGGATCAGGATAATTCCCACCGTAAACGTGGCGTTCTTCGGCGTTCCGTTGATTCCCTGGGCTCCGTTCATGATAATCTGACCGTCTTCCGCCATGTTAAGCGCCATGGCGTTCTTGATGGAGACATGGATGCCGTTCGCATCCTTTCCCAGATAGATGACATTGACCACATTCTTGATAATCTCACCGAATGCCAGCGTAACAATGGCCAGATAGTCGCCTCTCAGCCTTAATACCGGGATTCCCACGATGATGCCGGCTACAGCCGCGGCCGCAGCGCCCACCAGAATCGCCAGTGTAAAACGGACTCCCACACTGGGTATGGCCTCCAGCATACAGATGGAGAACAGAGAGCTGGAAAATGCGCCCACGCACATGAAACCTGCGTGTCCCAGGCTCAGCTCTCCCAGTATGCCTACCGTCAGGTTTAAAGAAATCGCCATTATCGTATAGATACAGAGCGGTACCAGAAGGCCCTTCATCAGGCTGCTTAAGTGCCCCCCATTTATCAGGATCTCTACAATAATATAGGCTGCTATCACAATCCCATAGGTCACTAAATTATTTCTTGTTGTTTTACTTATCTGCAGACTCTTCGTCTTTCCACTTTTTCCCATGGCCCCCACCTACACTTTCTCGTTAATCTTCTTGCCCAGAATACCGGTAGGCTTTACAAGAAGTACAATGATCAGGACTGCGAAAACGATGGCGTCGGAAAGCTGGGACGAGATATATGCCTTGCTCAGGTTCTCGATCACGCCCAGAAGCAGGCCGCCGATAAAAGCGCCCGGAATGGAGCCGATTCCGCCGAATACGGCGGCGACGAAGGCCTTGATTCCCGGCATGGAACCGGTGTACGGCGTCAGGGTCGGATATGCGGAACAGAGTAAAGTACCCGCGATGGCGGCTAATGCGGAACCGATGGCAAATGTCAGCGCGATCGTTCCGTCCACGTTGATTCCCATCAGCTGGGCGGCCCCTTTATCTTCGGAGACAGCCAGCATGGCCTGTCCCGCCCTCGTCTTCTTGATAAACGTGGTCAGTACAATCATAATCACGATACAGGAGACGATGGTTACCAGCGTTTCTCCTGAGATCGTCAGTCTTCCGCCGGCAAGCTTCAAAGCCGGAATCGTTACAACGGATGTAAAGGATTTCGGATTGGAGCCAAAAACGAGCAGCGCGATGTTCTGAAGTAAGTAGCTGACACCGATTGCCGTAATTAAGACAGCCAGAGGTGAAGCCATGCGGAGAGGTCTGTATGCGACCTTTTCAATGGTTACACCGAGAACCGTACATATAATGACAGCAAGAAGAATGCCAACAGCCGGTGGAAGCCCCATCGTGCTGACAACGGTGAATACCACGTATCCTCCGATCATGATGACATCGCCGTGAGCGAAATTCAGCATCTTGGCGATACCATATACCATGGTGTATCCCAGAGCAATTATTGCATATACACTGCCCAGGCTTAAACCATTAATAAAATAGGATATGAAACTCATCATATCATCGCACCTCATTCGTTGTTTATTCCCGCGAGGGTATTGGATTTGAAAAGAAGAGGGTCGTCCTCTGGACGACCCTCCATTGGGTCATATACCAAGCAGTGTTTACCTGATAAACTTACATTGCATTGTATACGCCGTCTACGATCTTTACAGCCTTCGGAGCCTTCTCCGGCTCGCCGTCAGCGGTCCACTTCATGCCTAAGCCGGTTAATCCGTCAACAGAAACCTCTGTCATGGCTGTCTTTAACTTGTCACAGATTGTGGAAGCGTCCATATCCGGAGTAATGCCCGCTTTTTCTCCGGCAGCCTTGATCGCATATACTGCATCGTAGGCATCGGCAGCAAACTGGTTCGGTATGTCTCCGTATTTCTCTTTATATGTAGTAACAAAATTCTTTGTCAAATCATCCTGTGCATCGGCAGCGAATGGTGTCAGCAGCATAATGCCCTCTGCCAGGGATGTATCGAAGTTTTCCACGGTTAAAAGACCATCCAGGCCGTCACAGCCGAAGAAGTCCGGTTCGTATCCCATCTGCTTTGCCTGCACCAGAATTAAGGATGCCTGCTGATAGTAGATCGGAAGGAATACCAGTTCTGCGCTGGCGTCCTGTGCCTTCTGAATCTGTACGGAGAAGTTCGTATTGTTGTCAGCGGTAAACGCTTCATCAGCTACCACTTCAAAGCCCTGGTTAGCGGCTTCCGCGATGAACTTGTCATGAATACCGGATGAATAAACGTCGGAGCTGTCATAGATTATTGCCACTTTGGTAGCCAGCTTGTTCTCGCCGATATACTGGGCCGAAGCAGCACCCTGGTTCGGATCGGAGAAGCAGATACGGAACTGGTTGTCAAACTTCGCACAGTCCACAGCAGAACCTGACGGTGTCAGCTGGAACAGGTTGTCATTGCTGGACTCTGCGCCTACAGCGATACACGGTGCGGAAGTAACCGTACCGACTAACATCTGCATACCCCAGTCTTTTAATGTGTTGTAAGCGTTGACCGCTTTTTCTGTGTCGCTCTCGTCATCCTGGAAATTGTACTCGATCTGTGCTCCGCCGATACCGCCGGCCGCATTGATCTCATTGATTGCCAGTTCAGCGCCGTTCATAACGGCCTGTCCGTAAATAGCAGTTCCTCCGGTAATCGGTCCGATTCCGCCGATCTTAAAGGAACCTCCTGCAGTCTGGTCAGCTGCTGTCGACTCAGCTGCTCCGGCATCCGCTGCAGCTGTCGTTTCCGCTGCGCCTGCCGTTGTCGCGCCATTGTCACTCTTGCCGCCGCATGCAGTTAAGGATGCAGCCATAACGGCAGCCAGGCCAAGGCTTACCAGCTTCTTTGTTGTTTTTTTCATAATTCATTCCTCCTCTTGAATTTGAAATTCATATATACAGTTCCTATGACTATATATACATAGTCTCTATAATAAGATGGCTTTTTTAAAATGTCAACTAATTTCCATATATTCTTTCAAAATTCAATCTTCCATCCATATTTTACCATGGAAGGTCGGAGCTCTCGATGGTTTTGTCCCGCAGCATCAGGCCTTTTACGGCCTCAGAGGCTGGTTTATCATCGAATAATATTGCATTAACCTGTTCCACGATGGGCATGTCGATCTCATATTTTTCCGAGAGCTTCAGCGCCGCCTTCGCGGAGTAGACGCCTTCCACCACCATCTTTACTTCCTTCATGGCCTCTTCCATGGTATACCCTTTTCCAATCAGGATTCCGGCGCGGCGGTTCCGGCTGTGCATACTGGCGCAGGTAACGATCAGATCACCGATTCCCGACAGTCCGCAGAAGGTCTGGAACTTACCGCCCATAGCGGTTCCCAGCCTGGCAATCTCGGCAATTCCCCTCGTGATCAGCGCGGCCTTCGTGTTGTCGCCGTATCCCAGTCCATCCGCAATACCGGCGGCCAGAGCGATGACATTCTTAAGCGATCCGCCCAGTTCAATTCCCTGCATATCCGGGCTGGTGTAGACGCGGAACACCTCACTCATGAAGACAGACTGGACATACTCCGCAGTCTTTTTGCTGTGGGCGCCTGCGACGCAGGTGGTGGGAAGTCCCTTGCTCACCTCTTCCGCGTGGCTGGGTCCCGACAGAACCGCGACGTCCGCCATGGGAAGCTCCTCTTCCAGAATCTCGGAAAGCGTTTTAAGCGTCGATTCCTCAATTCCCTTTGCCACATTTACAATAATCTGTCTTTCTCTGCAGTAAGGCTTCATCTTCTGCGCCGTGGAGCGGACATAGACGGAAGGAACGGCTGTAACCAGCACGTCCTTATCCTTCATGACCTCCTCCAGGCTTTCCGTAAACATCATCCCATCCGGAAGAACCAGATCCGGCAGAGTGTGATGGCGCCCAGTCGTCTTCATCTCCGTAATTTCCTCCGGCAGCGCCGACCATACGGATACGTGATGACCGTTGTTATACAGGAGAACAGCCAAAGCGATTCCCCAGCTTCCTGAACCGACAATCCCAATCTTTGCCATGATACTTCACCTCGTTTTTATTTTTTACCAAAACTTATTTTGTTTTCATTTCCATGAACCAGTCTTACAATATTGGCCCTGTGGCGCCAGAATGCCTGGGCGCTGATCACAGCCGCAACTATGTAAAACTCTGGGAGATATCCCGATTGTACAGAAAAGCTGCCGTTGTTTCCCATAACAATCATCCACACGAGAAAAATCGTGGCTACCACCAGCGATCCCAGTGAGACGAACCTCGTCACAGCCACAATCAGGACAAAGGCCAGGAGAGTCACTACCATCAGCCGTAAGTCCAGGGCTACGATGAGACCGGCGGTAGCTGCGATTCCCTTTCCGCCCTTAAAATTCAGATAGAACGGATAGTTGTGTCCCAGAATGACGCCAAGACCGGTATAGAGTACCAGCAGACAGGCAATCTCCGGCCGGTCCCTAAAAAGGATCCGGACAAGAATACAGGGGATAAACGCCTTTAAAAAGTCTCCGAAGAAGACAACCGCTCCCGCTTTCTTTCCCAGCACGCGAAGCGCATTGGTTGTCCCTGAGTTGCCGCTTCCGTAATTACGGATATCAATCTTATTCAGCCTGCCGTAAATATAGCCGGTCTGAAGCAGGCCAAATAAATAGCCCGCTGCCAGACAAATGATTCTTTCCATACCCTACTGTTCCTTTCCGCTGCGCTCTCTGGCAATAAACTTGAGAGAGGTTCCCTTGAACCCGAAGGCTTCCCTGATCTTATTCTCGATATACCGCGTGTAGGAGAAATGCATCAGATTCTTGTCATTGACGAAGATGACGAACGTCGGCGGCTTCACCGCTACCTGTGTAATATAGTAGAGTCTCAGGCGTTTTCCCTTATCCGACGGCGGCTGCTGTAAGGCTACCGCTTCTGTCATGATCTCGTTTAACACACCCGTGGCGACGCGAAGCGTCTGGTTCTGTCTCACCATGTCAATCAGCTCAAACAGACGGTTCGTCCTCTGTCCCGTCTTCGCCGAGATGAACACGTACTCCGCATACGGCATGAAGGCCAGCGTATCCTTAATCTTATTGGTGTATTCGTAAATAGTCTTATCATTCTTTTCGATGGCATCCCATTTATTCACGGCAACGATGATTCCCTTACCGCGCTCATGGGCGATGCCGGCGATCTTGGCATCCTGTTCTGTCACGCCCTCTGTGGCGTCAATCACCACCACCACCACATCTGCGCGTTCTACCGCGGTTACCGTACGGATGATGCTGTAGCGTTCCAGTTCTTCCTTAATCCGGCTCTTCCGGCGAAGTCCGGCCGTGTCGATAAAGACGTACTCCGTCCCGTTATACACGATCTCCGTATCCACCGCATCCCTCGTGGTTCCCGCGATATCGGATACGATCACGCGGTTTTCTCCCACCAGCTGGTTGATTATGGAGGATTTGCCGACGTTGGGCTTACCGACGATGGCAATTCTCGGTCTGTCATCCTCCTCTTCCTCTTCGGTGCTATCGCCGAAGTATTTGACCACCTCGTCGAGCAGCTCGCCCAGACCGAGTCTGGAAGCGGCCGAAACCGGAACCGGATCGCCGATGCCGAGATTATAAAACTCGTATACATCGTTGCCGAACTTTTCGAAGCTGTCCACCTTATTGACAGCCAGAACGACCGGCTTCTTGGACTTGCGCAGCATGTCGGCAACCTTGGAATCCGCGTCCACCAGGCCCTGGCGCACATCCACGATGAAGACGATGACGTCCGCAGTCGCGATGGCGATCTCCGCCTGTTCTCTCATCTGGGACAGGATGATATCGCTGCTGTCCGGCTCGATTCCACCCGTATCAATCAGGGTAAAATTCTTATCCAGCCACGTACAGTCGGCATAGATTCTGTCTCTTGTGACACCGGGAGTATCCTTAACAATGGATATCGTATCTCCGGCCAATACATTAAACAACGTAGACTTCCCGACATTTGGACGGCCTACGATGGCAACAACTGGTTTACTCATATGAAATCTCCTTTAACTCATATCCTTCATAGGAAGGGCTTCCCTCTTCCACAGGATGAAGTACGGCCTGTACAAAATCCTGACCGCTTGATTTTACAATATCTACCTTTACTTGTAAAGCTTTTTGTAATTCGCCGCGGGTAATATCGTCCAGAAACACCTCTTCGCCGCTGCGGAACATGCACTCCGGAAGCAGCAGTCTCGACCCCAGACGTTTATCCTTAAGCTGGCCGATCAGGTCCTGCCCGGTGACCAGTCCGGCCACTGTGATCTGCTCCCCGAAGAAGTAATTCCTGATCGGGTACACGTGAATTGTAAAGTTTGGGTATTTCCGGCGGATGGAATTCACGTGGCGCTCAATAAACGGGGCCGCCAGCTGTCCTGTGGCAATGGAAATCTCCGCTTCCGTCTCATCTCCCTGCAATTCCTGAAGCGCTGACTCAACCTCCTCTTCCAGAAGCCTCAGCATTCCTACGCCGTTCTCCAGCTGAATGTATCCGTCATACCGTTCCTCCTCCGGCAGCGGACGTCCCGCCAGAATGTAAAATTCGTCGCTGGCGTGAATGAAATGGGTCCCGTGTTCCTCAAAGAGCTTCTTCTGCCACCGCTCGATCAAGTCGATGGTTTTAGCAGCATCTTCCTTTTCGATAGGTCTTAGCGGGTAGAGTCCGTCGCGGAACTTGGAGAGCCCGACTGGAACCACGGAAACGCTCTCCATATAAGGCAGATACTTCGATAAGTCTCTTATGGTCCGTTCCAGCTCCTCCCCGTCATTTAAGCCCTTGCATAAAACGATCTGGCCGTTCATGGGGACTCCGGCTTCGTAAAGCTCATCGATCCGCTTTAATGCCTGTCCGGCAAAGCGGTTGTGAAGCATCTCACAGCGAAGCTCGGAATTGGTCGTCTGCACCGAGATGTTGATGGGAGCCAGCTTGAACTTAATGATGCGCTCCACATCGTAATCGCTTAAGTTGGTCAGCGTCACGTAATTGCCCTGCAGGAAGGACAGCCTGGTATCGTCGTCCTTAAAATACAGCGTCTCGCGCATACCCGGCGGCATCTGGTCGATGAAGCAGAACACGCATTGATTCCGGCAGGAGCGGTACTCGCTCATCAGACCGTTCTCAAAGGTGATCCCCAGGTCCTCATATCCGTTTTCTATCTCCAGCTCCCACTCCTCGCCATCGGCCTTTCTGACCTCCATGACGATGGATTCGCTGTTAATATAATATTCATAATCGAAAATGTCTTCCAGCTCATGGCCGTCTATCGACAACACGCAGTCGCCAGGCTCCAGTTCCAGCGCCTCCGCGATGGACCCGGGATCCACAGCCCCTATTTTATGTCCTTTTCTGCTCATATTTTCTGTTGTTTCCCTTCTGTTTTATCTTCTCTATCATAACAATATTATCAATCTTTGTAAAGAAAGCCTTTTTTGTTTTTTTCCATGAAATGTAAGAATTGCTATTGACGCATTGTGTCGAAGAATGGTATAAATGGATGTAAGATTAGAACTGGGCAGTCTTATGGGACTGCCTGTTATTAATTTATGGAGGATTTCATTATCATGGCAAATGATTATGTATTTAATGACCAGCTGCCGGTTGCACCGCTAAAGATCGCGGCACTGGAGAGCTGCCGGGAACTGGCAGAAAAAGTCAACGACCATATCGTAGATTTCCGTCGAAACGATATCGAGGAATTAAAGCGGCGCGAGGCCGATCTCCACTACCGTGGATACGATGTCGATTCTTATCTTCTTAGCTGCGACTGTCCCCGTTTCGGAAGCGGTGAAGCCAAAGGCATCATCAAAGAGTCCGTCAGAGGTACCGATATTTTTGCAATGGTGGACATCACTAATTACAGCATATCCTATACCGTCAATGGTTATACCAATCATATGTCTCCGGACGACCATTTCCAGGATTTAAAGCGAATTATAGGCGCCTGCTCGGCTACGGCACACCGCGTCAATGTCATCATGCCGTTTCTCTATGAGAGCCGCCAGCACAAGAGAAGCAAGCGCGAATCCCTTGACTGCGCCATGGCGCTGGAAGAACTGACATCCATGGGTGTCAGCAACATCATCACCTTTGACGCTCATGATCCCCGTGTGCAGAATGCGATACCGCTTCACGGATTCGATAATTTTATGCCGACCTACCAGTTTGTAAAGGCATTTTTACGCCATTATCCGAATCTGCCCATCGACAAGGATCATCTCATGGTCATCAGCCCGGACGAGGGCGCCATGGACCGCGCCGTCTATCTGGCCAACAACTTAAGCGTGGACATGGGTATGTTCTATAAGAGAAGGGACTACTCCAGAGTCGTAGGCGGACGCAATCCCATCGTAGCCCATGAGTTCCTGGGCGCTTCCGTGGAAGGCAAGACCGTTCTCATCGTGGATGACATGATCTCCTCCGGCGAAAGCATGCTGGATACTGCCAAGGAGTTAAAGGAACGGGGAGTGGAAAAGGTCATCGTCTGCTGTACCTTCGGACTCTTCACAAACGGCCTGGACAAGTTCGACGAATACTATGCAAAGGAATACATCGATCTGGTCGTGACGACCAACTTAAGCTACCGCCCCAAGGAGCTGCTGAGCCGCGAATGGTATGTGGAGGCCGATATCAGCAAGTATATCGCCGCCATCATCAATTCCTTGAACCACGACGTATCGATCAGCACTGCGCTTTCCCCTACGGAAAAGATTCAGAATCTGCTCAAAAAACGCCACAGCGACGGATACGATTACTATCAGACGATCCTGTAGCTGCATTCTCCCGAAAAGCGGCTCGGGCGGCATATGCAAGAACCCCTCAGACGGTATCACGACCGTTTCGGAGGGGTTCTTTTATTTCAAAAAAAGTCCAGACTCTTACTTCTGTTTCGGCAAATGCTCCTTACGATTCTTTTATAGAAAGAAATGCCGCTAAATTTCCTCTCTCATTCCCCATCGTCCTGTGGGAAAATAAGTAGTCCGGATTGCAGTGGGTACAGATATCGGTAAGCTGGATATTATCCGCCTTTACTCCCGCTTCCAGAAGGACAATCTCATTGGCACGCCAGAGATTCAGCAGAAACTTTCCGTCTGGCTTCTCCCGAAGCAGTTCCGGCCAGTATTCTTTCGAAAACGCCCCGCGAAATTCTGCAGCCACTTCCTCTCCCACTTCGTAGCAGTCCTGACAGATGCTGGGGCCGATACAGGCGATGATATCCTCCGGCTTCGAGCCGTACTCCCGGCCCATGGCTTCCATCGTCACCTGGCCCATACGGGCCACCGTTCCTCTCCAGCCGGAGTGGCTTAGGCCTATAGCCCTATGGACCGGATCGAGGAAGTAGAGCGGCACACAGTCCGCGTAAAACGTCACCAGCGTCATACCCGGCACATCCGTGATCAGGCCGTCGATGTCCTGATAGTCCCGCTCCCTGGTAATCCCCTTGCCCGCATCGTCTTCCGTCACCCTGCGGATGTTGGTCGTGTGAGTCTGCCAGGACAGTACCATTCTCTCTTCATCCACTCCGATCGCCTTCGCCATCCTGCGGTAATTCTCCCGCACATGGTCCGGATCGTCCCCCTTTAAAAATGCAAAATTCATGGTAGAATACACGCCGGTGCTCACGCCTCCCATGCGGGTGGAAAACCCATGGCGCACGATGCCGGTCTTCTCCAGCATCGGAAAAGACAGATAGGGAACGCCATCCGCCATACGGCATTCAAGCACCGGCAGTTCCTGTTTTCGCTTCCATATATCGTTCATAAAATAAAACCTCCTGTGTCGTCAAAGCTGCTATTCACAGCTAGCTCAGCATTGCGTAACTAATTGAGCAGTAGTATTTCGCGAAGCGTCAAAATGCGTCACGGATCAGCGTGATCCGGTCTCCGAGGATGGCGACCACATCGAAGCGGCACGGCATAGCCTCGCTGACCCGGTTTTTGTATAAATAGTATTCCGCTGCGCGGCGGATGTGCTGCTGTTTTCTGTAGTCCACCGCCTCCGCGGGGCTGCCCTGTCTCTCATCCCGCCGGTATTTCACCTCGACGAAGACCAGGTACTCCCCGTCCCGCGCGATGATGTCGATCTCCCCGCGCCGGCCCAAAAAATTCCGGGCAACGATTTTATAGCCCTGTTCTATCAAATAGGCAGCCGCCATCTCTTCATAGCCGCTGCCAATCTCACGCTTATTCATTCAGTTCCTCATCAGTCCACAAAATTCCTGATAAAACTCCTCCGGTGAATGGCACACGGACCGATCTCCTTAAGCGCCGCGATATGCGCCGCCGTTCCGTAGCCTTTATGCTTTGCAAAGCCGTACTCCGGGAACAGCTTGTCGTACTCTGCCATCATATGGTCCCTCGTAACCTTTGCCATGATGCTGCCCGCCGCGATGGAAACGCTCTTCGCATCGCCCTTGATGATCGGGACCTGCGGAATATCCAGTCCCGGAATCGTCACCGCGTCGTTTAAAAGCACCTGCGGGACAGAGGTAAGCTGGCTGACTGCCAGCCGCATGGCCTCATACGTGGCCTGAAGAATATTGATCTCATCGATCCGCTCCGGTCCAACTACTCCGACGGCAAAGCTCACTGCCTTCTCCTGGATCTCCAGAAACAGTTCCTCGCGCCGCTTCTCCGACAGCTTCTTCGAATCATTTAAAAACAGGATCTCACAGTCCCGCGGAAGGATCACCGCGCCGGCCACAACCGGCCCTGCAAGAGGTCCTCTGCCGGCCTCATCGATTCCACAGACGAGGATACTATCCTCATACTGCCTTTCGTAGCTTTTCATCAGCTCTAAGCGTTCCCGCTCGGCAGCCAGTTTTTCTTCGCTTAACTTTCTCATCGTAGGTTTACTCCGCTTTCGTATTCTCAGAAGGTAATTCCAGAGTGATCTTCCCCAGCTTTCCACTTCGGAAATCATCGATCAGAAGACGGGAAGCCTTGGCAAGATCCAGTTCTCCGCCTTTTGAGAGGCACGCTCTGGCCTTTGCGATCTGGTTTAGAAGTCCCACTGCATCGGAAGCGTCCGTCTGGTATTTATCTTCCAGCACGTTCGGATACTTCTTCTGAAGGAAGCGGATCAGCTCCAGTGCCAGTTCATCTTTATTTAAAATCTCGTCGTTAATCGAACCGATCAGCGCAAGGCGGATTCCCACCACCTGATCCTCAAACTTAGGCCATAAGATTCCCGGGGTATCGAGAAGCTCCAGGCTCTTATTAAGCCGGATCCACTGATTGCCCTTCGTCACGCCCGGCTTGTTTCCGGTCTTCGCGCATGCCTTGCCGGCAAAGGAATTGATAAACGTGGACTTGCCCACGTTGGGGATTCCCACCACCATGGCACGGACCGGACGGTTTAAGATTCCCCGCCTCCGGTCGCGCTCGATCTTTTCCTTACACGCTTCCTGCACGACTCCGTTAATCGCCTTTAGACCGGCTCCGCTCTTGGAGTTCACCTTTACCACGTAGTATCCCTTATCCTGGAAGTAAGCGGCCCACTTAAGGTTGCAGCGTTCATCGGCAAGGTCGGACTTGTTAAGCAGGATCAGCCGCGCCTTTCCCGCTCCGAGATCATCGATATCCGGGTTCCGGCTGGAAAGCGGAACTCTGGCATCTACCAGTTCTATAATTAAATCGATTAATTTGATATCTTCCTTCATGGCCCTTTTGGCCTTGGTCATATGACCCGGATACCACTGTATATTCATCATCTACCTCTATTTCGAACGAATCAGCTCCAGATTTGCCAATGGTGCGATCCGGATCCAGACTCTACCCTGAATCTGCTTTCCGCTCACGTTGCCCACATTGGAAAAACGGCTGTCTTCGCTGCTGTCTCTGTTATCGCCCAAAAGGAAATACTCGTCTTCCCCCAGCTTTACCGGATTCTCCGCCATGCCTGCCAGCGAAATGCTGCCAGCTCCTTCCGGCTGTTCAATTAACTCATCATCGATATAAATCTGACCGCCCTTAATCTGCACGGTCTCACCGGGCAGACCGATTACGCGCTTTACGTTCATCTTCTGGTCTTCCCGTTCAAACACCACCACGTCAAAACGGTCCGGCTTCCCGAAATCGTAAGACAGGCGGTCCATCAGTACTACATCCTCCGACTGCAGAAGCGGAGTCATGGAATGTCCTGCAATCGGAATCTGGGTCCCATATGCGTAAACAATAAACCATGCGAACGCGATCACAACGGTAATGTCTACAATCCAGTTAACCACATGGCGGATCCGGTTGTTCTCTTCACTGTTATAAAACTCCACTCTTTATGCACATCCCATCTATTAAGAAAGGGACAATTTTCATTGTCCCCCTGGCTGTTTCAGAATTATTTCACTAACTCTTTAACCTTAGCAGCTTTACCTACTCTGTCTCTTAAGTAATTCAGTTTCGCTCTTCTTACTTTACCTCTTCTGATCACTTCGATGTTGTCTACAGAAGGAGAATGTAATGGCCATGTTTTCTCAACGCCGATGCCGTTGGAGTTCTTTCTTACTGTGAAAGTCTCTCTTGCGCCGCCGTTCTGTCTCTTAATAACAGTTCCTTCGAAAATCTGGATTCTTTCGCGGGTTCCCTCTTTGATCTTGTTGTATACCTTAACGGTATCGCCAACGTGGAACTCCGGTACTGTCTGCTTTAACTGTGCTGCTTCAATATTCTTGATAATGTCGTTCATCGTGTGAACCTCCTAAATTTTATTTGATGTTCTTAATACTTCATACTGATGTAATCCGTAACAGAGGACCATCTCCTTGCGTCACAACGTCTAATATTTTATCATAAAGAATTGTCGATTGCAAGTCCCTTTTTGCAATTTTCTTCCTGAATATCCTGATTTTCCGGCTTCTTCGCCAGACTCTCCAGATATTCCTGTTCCTTTTTCGACAGTGCCGCATCCTTTAACAGATCAGGCCGTCTCTCATACGTCCGTTTGATGGACTGTTCTCTCCGCCAGGTGTCGATATTCTTATGGTGGCCGGAAAGTAGAACCTCCGGTACCCGCAGGCCTTTATACTCTTCCGGCCTGGTGTACTGCGGATATTCCAGAAGATTATCGTGAAAGGACTCGAACTCCGCCGAGACATCGTTATTCAGCACGCCGGGAACGAGGCGGGAAATGCAGTCGATCATAACCATGGCCGGCAGCTCTCCGCCGGTCAGAACGTAGTCGCCGATGGACAGGTAATCCGTGGCCACCAGCTCCAGGGCACGCTCATCCACGCCCTCGTAATGGCCGCACAGAAATACCAGTTCCTCCTCGGCTGCCAGCTCTTCTGCGATTTTCTGGCTGAAGACTGTGCCCTGCGGGGTCAGATAAATCACCCTGGGCTTCTTTCCGATTCTATCGCACAGGTCGTCATAGGCATCACAGATGGGCATCGGCTGCATCACCATGCCCGCGCCGCCGCCGTACGGATAATCGTCCACATGACGGTGCTTGTCCGTCGAGTATTCCCTGATGTCTATGGCTTCGATCGAAATCAGGCCATTCTCTACGGCTCTGCCGATGATGCTGGTGTGAAGGCCGTCTAACACCATGTCGGGAAATAAAGTCAGTATATGGAAGTTCATGTTTTCCTCCTTATAAGTCCAGAAGTCCGTCCATAATATGGACCGTAATCACTCCCGCCTCTAAATCCACGTTCCGGATGCACTCTCGGATGGCGGGCAAAAGGACTTCCTTCCCTTCCGCTGTCTTCACCTCGTACACATCGTTAGCGCCGGTCTTGATAACATCCGTCAGGGTGCCGAACGGTTCCCCGTCCTCAGTCACCACCTTTAAACCGATCAGGTCAACAATAAAATTCTCATCCGGACCCAGCTTCACCGCCTGGTCTCTCGTGACAAGAATGTCTTTTCCCTTGTACTTCTCTATATCTTCAATTGTGTCATATCCCTTAAACTTCAGTATAACCATATTTTTAAAGAATTTAACACCCTCAATTTCCAGTTTCAGCTGTTCTTTTCCCGTATCCAGAATCACTTGCTTCAGCGTTTTAAAACGTGCCGCGTCATCTGTCGTCGGGAAAACCTTAACCTCTCCTTTGACACCGTGTGTAGAGGAAATAACGCCGACTCTCAGTAACTGTTCCATCATTTTTCTCCCTTGCAAAACAGAAATAGAAAAGACCGTCTTCCTGACAGGCCGGCGGTCTTCGTTTACGTATTGGCTACTGAATTTCTACAATAACCTTCTTGTCTTCTTTGGAAGCTGCTGCTTTTACTACAGAACGGATAGCCTTAGCGATCCTGCCCTGCTTGCCGATGACTTTACCCATATCGGAAGGCGCTACCGTAAGTTCAAGGACGATTTCGTCGTCTTTCACAGACTCGGTAACAGCAACCTCGTCTGGATTATCAACCAGTGCTTTCGCAATTACTTCTACTAATTCTTTCATATGCTTCACCACTTTCCCCCAAACGGTTGTAAGGGGGACTTTCCTATTAAACTACTGGATGCCGGCGATTTTCAAAAGCTTGCTTACCTTCTCAGTTGGCTGAGCACCTGTTGCTAACCACTTCTTAGCGGACTCTTCGTTGAACTTGATTACGCTCGGATCTGTGTTCGGATCGTAATAACCAACCTCTTCAATGAACTTGCCATCTCTTGGGGATCTGGAATCTGCAACTACAATTCTATAGAAAGGAGCCTTCTTCTGTCCCATTCTCTTTAATCTCATCTTTACTGCCATGTGATTCACCTCCTTGAATATTTGTGTTTTCGCATACTGCGTATCTATAGTCAATGCAGTAAAACTGCCTTGCTAACTTCTCTGCTCCAATTAAAACGGCATCTTGAACTTGCCGAATAATCCGCCTTTCTTCTTGCCTCCGCCCATCATGCCGGGAAGCTGCTTCATCATCTTCTTCATCTGGTCGAACTGCTTGACGATCCGGTTGACTTCACTGATATCAACACCGGCGCCTCTGGCGACCCTCTGTTTTCTGGAAGCATTCTTCATGAGGTCCGGATTCGTCCGTTCCTTATCCGTCATAGACAGGATGATGGCTTCCACGCGGTCCATGGCCTTTTCGTCCACTTCCACGTCCTTCATCTGTCCCATACCAGGCATCATACCCATAATGCTGGACATTCCACCCATTTTTTTAATCTGGTTCATCTGGTCTAAGAAATCGTTGTAATCAAATTCGGCCTTCCGCAGCTTCTGAGACAGCTCTTTCGCCTTCTCCTCATCCACCTGGCTCTCCGCCTTCTCGATCAGAGAAAGGATATCACCCATTCCGAGGATTCTCGAAGCCATACGGTCCGGATAAAACTGCTCCAGATCGGACAGCTTTTCTCCCATACCGATGTACAGAATCGGCTTTCCGGTTACAGACCGGATCGATAGTGCCGCGCCGCCTCTGGTATCGCCATCCAGCTTGGTTAAGATAACTCCGTCAATACCGATCTTGTCATTGAACATACCGGCCACATTGACCGCGTCCTGACCTGTCATGGCATCGACTACAAGGATCGTCTGATGAACCTCAACGGCTTCCTTAATCTCCACCAGTTCGTTCATCATGTCTTCGTCGATATGAAGACGTCCGGCCGTATCCAGGATTACCACATTCTGGTCGTTCTTTGACGCGTGTTCCACCGCCGCCTTCGCGATGTCCGCAGGCTTGTGGTTTTCTCCCATGGAAAACACCGGAACGCCCTGCTTCTCACCGTTGATCTGCAGCTGCTTGATGGCAGCCGGCCGGTAGACGTCACACGCCGCCAGAAGAGGTTTTCTTCCCTTGGCCTTTAATTTGCCGGCAATCTTTGCTGTGGTCGTGGTTTTACCCGCGCCCTGGAGACCTGCCATCATAATGATCGTGATCTCATTCGCCGGTTTTAAGTGAATCTCAGTGGTCTCGGAACCCATCAGCTTGACAAGTTCCTCGTTCACTATCTTTATTACCATCTGTCCCGGAGTTAAGCTGTTCATGACATCCTGTCCAACTGCCCGCTCCTGTACAGCGCTGATAAACTGTTTTACTACCCGGAAGCTTACATCGGCCTCTAACAGAGCCATCTTCACTTCCTTTAAGGCTGCCTTTACGTCCGCTTCTGTCAAGCGTCCCTTGCCCCTTAAATTCTTAAATACATTCTGTAATTTATCGGATAAGCTCTCAAAAGCCATCTAATGTCCTCCTGATCTACCCTTTCTAATGAGCCTCCAGGTCGATGATTTCGCCCGATATCTCTTCGATGCGCCGGAGCAGATTCCTGTCGCCCGTTCTGGAAAATTCTCCTGCCAGACTCTGGATCTCTCTGGCCAGACGTTTCGTATTCCCGAATTTTTCCATCAAATGAAGTTTCTCTTCATAATCTTCCAGAATCCTGTCACACCGCTTCACCAGGTCATGGACTCCCTGACGGCTGATGCCCTGTTCCTCCGCGATCTCGCTTAAGGATAAGTCATACAGCACCACGTCCTCGTAAACCTGTCTCTGGTGTTCTGTCAGAAGCGCGCCGTAAAAATCATACAGCAGGCCCTGTCTTGCAATCTTTTCCATATCATCACCTGTGCTATCATACACTACTTTTTTATGGGTGTCAAGTATTTTTTCTTTACACCCTGTTTTTTTTCTTTGCGCCCCGCGCAACAGCCCTTATGGCTGATTTCTGATCACGCGTCCCACGTAACAATCACTGGAAACGGAGTGGATATACCATTTAGGAGTGTCTCCGAACAACCGTCTGATTTCCGGTATCACGGTTTCCTCCCATAAGCAGAGAATCCGTTTTAAATCCTCTGCGTACAATTCCAGATCCCTTAAGGAGCGGCAGATCCTGTCTCGAAAAAGCATCTGGCTGATCGAAAAATTATAACCTGCGCAGTCCAGGGCCACCTGGAGATGATTCTTCTGAAACCAGGGCCGCACGTTAAGTGCAAAATTCCCATGCTCTGTAATCTTTCCAAAATCACAGAGGCTGCCAATATCCGGATGTCTCCAGATGTATCCCATGTTTTCCAGAACTTTTTTGAAAAACCGGCTGCAGGGCGGAACCTTGAAACCTGCTTCCTCTACCTCGGAGGCACAGAGGTATGCGCCCATCCCATAAGGAATACGGCTGGGCATGGAAAGCCGGCCAAACTCCCTGCTCCGCTCCTCCAGAAACCGGTTCATTTCCATAGACGCCTGACAGATGCGCTCCATCCTCTCAGGAGAAAAACAGCAGACCATCTGCCGCAGCCCTGCCTGTCCGCCGTACCGTTTCACAAATCGGCAGACTATCTCATCCGCTCTGGACAGGCCATTGGGGGAAATGCCCTCCATACCGGACGGTGGAGTTACCTCAAACCGCAGATGTACCGGATTGCAGGAGGTTCCCCAGTCGAAACGCCGGTCAAGAACGATGCAGTCGGACTGGTAATACGTACAGTCCGCACTGTAATTATTTCCAACGGAATCCAACGCACAGTCTGCATCTGCCAGCAGGTCCGAAAGCGCCGGGACAGGATTCGTATTTCCGAACCACGGAATGGAATCCAGAATGACAGCCGCGCTGTAAAACGAATACGGCCTCGGAATCTTCTTCGTCACCGCAGTAAACAGCTCCGGAGTCAGTTCTTCATCCGTTTCCGGAATCCGGTATGCCAGTCCCTTTACAGCCGGGAAATTAGACGTAGTCGTGATATGCGGTTTTGCTAAACCACACGGCCTTAAATACTTACCTATCTGCGGAAATGCTTTCCCCATCTTTCCTGTGGCCGTCCGTGCAAAGACAGGGGCCGCCGTGTCCGGCACATCCTGAAACGCAAACATCATCCGCCCGGGAGCCAGCCCCTGTTCCTCCAGGAATTCCAGAAGGCACTTCACCGTCTCCTGATAGGGGACCTGTTTTTTTAAATCCACTGTCACAGACAGAAACGTCCGTATCTGGTCCTGCTTCGTCATCACAGAGCCTCCCGTCTTATTCTGCCAGGGCCGCATCATAGGCCCTCTTCGTCTTTTCGTCAAACAACACCCATAAAATCAGATCGAAGGCGTCCGGATACTCTTCAATCCGGCGTCTCACTTCCTTCACCGCCGTCACCGCCGCCAGATCCACAGGGAAACGGTAAATTCCGGTGGAGATGGACGGAAATGCAATCCTTCTGATTCCGTTCTGTTTCGCCACTTCCAGGGAGGTTCTGTAGCAGGACGCCAGAAGCTCTGCTTCCCCCTTCGATCCCCCGTTCCAGACCGGTCCCACCGTATGAATAATATGGCCGCAGGAAAGGCGGTATCCACGCGTAAGCTTCGCCTGTCCCGTCTTACAGCCGCCCAGAAGCCTGCACTCGAACAAAAGATCCTTTCCGGCCGCCCGATGGATCGCTCCATCCACGCCTCCGCCTCCCAGAAGAGACGAATTGGCTGCATTAACAATCGCATCCAGGCCTTCCACCTTCGTAATATCCCCCAGCATGGTCGTGACTTCCGTATTCAACGCCATATATGCCTCCTTCTATTCCTTCACCGGCAGCGTCACAAGCCGCCAGGAATACACGGTATTTCCATGGGCGCTTAAGGGTCTGGCCTCCTTTTCGCTGTAGAGCGGATCCATGCATAAGTAGCCATCATCACCGCTTCCCAGCAGCAGCACCCAGTGCCAGTATCCGTCTCCCAGATTCTTAACCCTGACAAGCGGATACTGCTGTTGATCCAGAGCCGCCTCAATCGCCTGTTCATCTACCGTTTTGTAAACCGTTACCGTAGCTTCCGGATATACAGAAGAGATATTTCCCCAGATTACGTCCCCGGATGCGTTGTAAACGCCCCGTTCCGTAAAGAGCCGGTTCAGCTCTCCCGGTGTCACGGACTCTCCATACAGATCAAAAAGTGTGGCCAGACAGGTAACTAGACAGCCGGAGCTGCCCATGGTAAAGCGGGATTCTCCCAGCGGGTCAGCCGCCCACTCCTCATCCTTTTGCAGATAATAGACCGCCTTCGGCAGCGGATGTGCCTTTGTGCTCTGAATCGTGGTGCCTTCCCCGCCTCTGTGTCTCCATATCAGAAGGGCTACCGCAGCCAGGACGAGGATTGCCGCGCCGGTCAGTATCCATATTATTTTCTTTCGTCTGTCCATTCTATTCTCCTGAGCATGAAATACTCATCGCTCTCCCACCAGTATCCGGGATAAACCGCATAAATTCTCCACCACAAAGGTATTCCGGTCTGCGCAGTACTGATCCTTTGGCGTGACTTCCACCGTCAAATCAATCAGCAAGTGCGGTTCCTCCTGGTCCATTTTTTTCCATCAGATCTGCCGGAAGCTTCTCTGCAAGAAACTTCTTTATAAGATGGTACAGTTTTCTGCTGTGCACCACATAGCTGCCGTGGTTTTCCCCCGGAAGAATGATAAGTCGGCTGTCCGGTATCTTCGAAGCCAGATAGCGGGTATGCTCTTCCTTGATCATATCGTTCTCTCCGGCCAGAATAAGCACCGGCTCTCCAATTCGTTTTAACTCTTCCTCTGTGATCTGCGGCTCCACCAACATCATCCGGATCTTCGGATCCCTGTCGAAATGGCTGATCAGGCGGAACAGCTGAAACCATTTCTCCTTTATTCCCTGTGGATAGGCATTGCCGCCGCAGAGAATCAGCTTCGACAGCAGGCCGGGATTCTGCTCAGCCACCAGCATTCCGATGATCGCACCGTCGCTGAAGCCGCAGAACACCGGTTTTCGGATGTCCAGCTTCCGAATGAACGAAGCCACATCGTCCGCCATGTTCTGATAGCCCAGCGTCTCCACCGCCGAGCTCTTTCCGTGCCCTCTCGAATCCAAGGCGTAAACGGTGTAATCGCAGCTTAACAGCGCGGCTGTCTCATCAAAAATGGAGTGTTCTTCCCCATTCCCATGAACGAGGATCACGGCCGGACCATGGCCCGAAACGCGGTAATATAATTTGACGCCATTGACATGTAGTTCCATCTGATCCCCTCCTCTTTCTATATGATAGCGTGTCTGAAAAAATGTACTGCTTATCCCCTGGCCGGAACGATCTCAATCCAGTATCCATCCGGATCGCTGATAAAATAGATTCCCATACCCGGATTTTCAAAGCAGATAACGCCCATAGCTTTGTGTTTCTCGTAGAGCGCGTCGAACTCGTCTGTGGCAAACGCCAGGTGGAATTCACATTCTCCTAAATCGTACGGTTCCTTCCTGTCCGTCAAATACGTCAGTTCCAGTGTGAAATCACTTTTGCCGTCTCCTAAGTAAACCAGTTTAAAGGAACCGTCGGAGGCCTCCTTCTCACGAACCGGCATGAGGCCCAATGCCTCTTTATAGAATGCAAGACTCTTTTCCAGATCGAGAACGTTGAAGTTAAAATGGTTAAATGCTGTCATATTCTTTTCTCCTTATCCTATTGATTCTGTCTTTCCTGTGCATAATCTTCCAATCCCGCAGTTCTTCCGGCGAAAAAGCCTCTGCGGGATAAAATCAGTATATCACACGAAGCTATTATTCTCTATATATTTGCACCCATTATTTCAGATTTCGGATAGGACTGCACAACAAAAGCCGTCCCCGGAAGGCTTTTACCCCTGTCCGTCTGACGGCTATAGAAACAAATGCTCCAATTTCAGTTCATGTATCAGGTTCACGATTTCCTTTGTTCTTGTGCAGTTGAATTTTCTCAGCAGGCGCACCAGTTCCCGTTCAACAGGAGTCAGCTGCCCTACATAGGTAATGAAGAAAGAACCTTTATAACGTCCTTAATATCTCCTTCGCCTCCCCTTCCGTATCCCCATACCGAAGCATCTCATTCTTCAACCGCATTTTCATTTCACCGAGAACTGCGCGATATCCCTCATCTTCAATCCGGTTCTCCATCTCGAAGGGATCCTTTTCGAGGTCGTACAGCTCATCCATATCTCTGCAATGCGCGATATACTTATACTGTTTCCAGCGAAGCATTCTCTGTACAAACTCATACCTGTAGCAGCCATAAGTCTCGCACATCAGATGCTCTCTCCGTTTTTCACCGAGAACACTTACTCCATCGGTCGCAAGCAGTCCTTCTGCACCTCCCAGCTCCAGTACAGTCTCCACCAAGTCCATATTGGTCACAGGGGCGTAATCCTTTTCTCCTGCTTTCACCCTTTCAGGCCATCGAATGACCAGAGGAACTTTCATCACTTCCTCCACCATCAGAGTATCCTTATTAAACAGTCCTCCGTGGGATGCCAGCTGGTCTCCGTGATCGGCAGTCAGAATCACAACCGTGTTCTCTAAAAATCCCGCTGTATCCAGCTGGTTGAGAATCCTTTCCAGGCCGCTGTCCACCACCATGGCATGTTCATAACAGACGGCGAGCACGCGGCTCATCTCCTCCCAGCTCATGCCGTCCAGGCATTTCCAGTGTTCCTTTGTAGAACGGTAATTCTGTGGCTTATTTTTATAAGTATCGGAAAAACTGGGCGGCTTTAACAGGGCGGCAGGATCGACGCTCCCGGCAAATGGAGCCGCGGTGTCGTAAGGGTGATGCGGCCCCCATACATCCACCTTCAGAACAAACGGCTGACTGCTGCCGCTCCTTTCATATTCCTCCAGCCATTGACACGCCATATCAGCCGTAAAATACGATTCATGCCCTTCGATCGGCGTCGTCATCCTTCTTGCCGCGCTGAACGGCCCGAAGGCATACTGATAGTGCTGAGTGAGATCATACTTCATTCCCACGATCTCCGGTTCTGTCGCATGCCATAATACTTCCACCTCCGGATTGGGCAGTCCGCTGCGCTTCAAATACGCCGCATACGCTTCCGTCTCCAAAGGTCTTCCATAGTATGGCAGCGTCCAGCCCTCAAAGCCCAGCTCCTCTGCCGTCTTTGCCCCGCCATACCATTTTCCGAACTGGGCGACCCGGTATCCCGACTGTTTCATGGCTTCTCCAAACAGTTCAAAAGGGCTGTCAAAATCCAGGCGGTACGCATACGGCTTATTCTCAGGAGGATTGAGAATCATTCCGTGCCTGTGCGGGTAGACACCGCTCACCATGGAGGCCCTGGCCGGCGTGCAGAGCGGGCAGACCGAATACGCCTCCTCATACGTTCTTCCTTCTGAGGCCAGCCTCTCATACGCCGCCAGCTTCCCTTCAAACTGAGGCTGATAATGGTAATGGTTGGCAAATGCCTGGTGGTCTGTCGTCAGCCACACGATATTAGGCTTTCTCATCACACCGGCTCCTCTCTCTAAACCGTTCAATCTGTTTCACCATCCAGTTCCCCAGTTCCCCGCTGTACCGGATGGATGGAAGCAGCAGTTCCTCCGGAACCCGCCGTAAATACCACTGTATTTCAAAGTTGAATTCCCCATCGTATCCAAAATCCGCCAGAGCCTGCAGAACTTCGTCCCAGTCCGTCACGCCCTGATAGGGCAGTATATGGATGTTATTGATTCCCGTCTGGTCAGAGATATGCACCGCCTTCAGGCGCTTGCCGAGCCGTTCTACCACATGCCTCTGATTCATCCCCATGATGCTTCCATGCTCAAAATCCCAGCAGACCGCCACGTTAGGCAGATCCACGCCATCCACAAGATCGATCAGTTCATCCACTGAAATCGCATATTTTGCCTCCACGTCCAGGGTGCTGTCCCACATGCCTTCCACCGCCAGCCCCACTCCATGGTCCAGGGCAAATTTTCCCCACTTCTGAAAAAAGGCGAGGTTGGCCTTCTTCGACTCTGGTTTATCGGGCGAAAAACGCTCCGTCTCCATCGTCGAGGGATGCAAAACCAGCCAGGCGATCCCCAGGATTTCCGCGCCAAGAATACATCGTTCCATCAGGCTGTCATAATACTCCCTGTCAATCGTTCCGGAACAAAAGTCATATACCACCGCGTGCCCCAATGCAAATTCCACGCCGCACGCTTCACCGGTCCTTTTCATCTCTTCCATATAAGACTGCCACCGATCTGTCAGAAAGCCGCTTTTTAAAGTCACCGCATCGTGGAAACAGAAATCCAGCACCTGATAACCGGCTTCTGCACACAGGCGGATTGCTGTCCTCTGATCGATGTTCTCACCATTTATTCGTTCATATAAAATATTGGTTGATGTTGATACTCTCATCCCTTATCCTTTCCAGCTGACGGACGCAGCAATTACTGCCAATTGCCGCTTACCGATTACCGTCAAACACAAAACCGCGTAATTGCCTCCACAACCCCTGCCGCGCCGGCCGCCTCTGTCACATAATCTGCCCATTGCTTCGTATCCGGCTCCGCGTTGGCGACAGCCACACCGATTCCGGCGATTTGCAGTAACTCATTATCATTTTCATTGTCGCCCACCGCCATGATTTCACCCAGTTCAAGTCCCAGATATTCTGCAATCTCCCGAAGCCCCGTCGCCTTGCTGTAACCGGCCTTTACGATCTCAAGGCCCTGCTGCCCGTAATGGGTGGTGGATACCTCTTCCCGCAGGGCGAGTACCTCATCCTCCAGTTCACCAACCCGTTCCCTCTCATCCATAATATTCACCTTATCGACCAGCAGCTTCTCCCATTCCTCCTCGCGTATTTCCCGGATCTCGTGGTACGTCCCCCGTTCCTTCCATTTTCGCTTCACGGCTTCCGTCTCCTTCACGCAGTACTCGGTCCCCTTCACCGCATAGAGCACGGTCATGTCCAGATCAAGCGCCTTCCTCACCATCGGACGCAGCAGGCCAATCCGGAATCTATGGCTTTTAATGATCTGCTCTCCGTCATACAAAAGCGTACCATTACAGGCTATTACCGGCGCCTTCAAATTCATTGCCGCCATGTAAGGATTGATTCTGCAGGGAAGTCTGCCGCTTGCAAAGGTAAATCCGATGCCGCGCATAGCAAGGTCTTTCACTGCTTCTGCCAGTATCTCAGGAAACGGTTCCCTTCCCGTCATAATTGTTCCGTCAATATCGCTGACCACCAGTTTTATCGTTTTTCCCATCACCATCTCCCTTTCCTTACGGCAAATGCGGGACAGCCATTTAAAAGCCCTCCCGCACAGCAGACATCCATCTGTCAGTTATTTGCCTCATAATACTCGTCCAGCAGGTCATTGCAGGAGTTCACGATCTGGTCAACCGCCGCGTCCACATCAAGCTCTCCCTGGCAGAACTGCAGCATCGTATCGGCGATCACCGTATCCATATCATTTCTTACAGGATCCAGCGGTTCCTGGGCATTTGGAGAGGAGTTCTTCATCTGCTCCAGCGCCACCTGGAAACGCGGATTTTCCTCATAGAATTTTTTCATCTCCGGCAGGTTCTCCGTCTCCACATTGACTGGAATATAGCCAGTCCCTGTGGAAAAGATGTACTGTGCTTCAGGGGAAGAAAAGTACTCAATCACATCCCAGGCCGCGTCGAGTCTGTCCTGATCGCCCCTGTCTATCATCATGAGACAGCTTCCACCGATGCTGGCCCCGCTGGTGTCAGACTCTGATACCTTCGGGATTGGTGCCACCTTCCACTCGAAAGAACCGTCTACCAGTGATTCCACCGTACTTAGCTTGGAGGAAGAGATAAAGTTCATGGCGCACACCCCCTGGGCAAATTCTTCCGCCTCTTTATTCTTATCCAGAATATATTTCAGTCCGCCGGTTTCATTAATCTTCTGCCATTTCTCGAGGAAATTCTTTAAAGTCCCATCCTCTTTGATGGTCACCTTTGTCATATTTCCCTCCCTTCCGCCTTCATGATCGCCAAAGAAGCAGTCAGGGTTCTGGCTGACACAGAAATTCACCAGCTGATACCGTTTCACCTGAGTCTCCAGCCCGTAAACCGATACATTGCCGGATTCATCTTTTTTGGTCAGAGCCGCCGTGTAGTCAGCCAGTTCGTCAAAGGTGGCCGGCGCCATGTCGTAGCCCGCTTCTTTTAAGGCATCCTCGTTGTAGTAGAGCAGCATGGTGGAGTTCGCCACCGGGATTCCAACCATTTCCCCGTTATAGGTACACGCCCGCTGCATACTCGGATAAAAGGTGTCCTTCGTAATTTCCGAATCCGGTTTTTCCAGATATTTTTCCACGCTGACCGTCCAGTCCATATCCATCATAGTCGGAATGACCGATGTCAGAGGCCACGTAATATCCGGCGCATTAGCTGTATCCTTTGTCTGGTAAGCGAGTTCCAGCTTATCCGTTATCTCATATCCCTGGTAGACCGGATTGACGCGGATTCCGGCTTCCTTTCCACGTGTTTCATTGTACGTATCGATGACTTTCTGAAATGCCTCTCCCTGCGCGCCGCTGAGCACATGCCAGAATGTAACCTCCTGGACGCCATCCTTTGCCGTCTCTGGTGTGCTCTGGGCGGTCTTATTTCCCCCTCCGCCGCAGGCCGTAAGATTCATTGTCAATAAAGCCGCCATGACTGTTGCTGCCGTCATTCTTAACTGTTTTCTCATGGTATTTCCCTCCTGAAGTAAACTCTCTCTTAACCTTTCACCGCCCCCGCCATAATACCGCCTACCACTCGCCGCTGGAACAGCACAAATATGAGAACGGACGGGATCAGGATGATCACAGACGCCGCCATAACGGTTCCGTAGGGGCTTGAATCCACAGTATTAAGCATCGTTATTGCCACCTGCGCCGTTCTCATCTCATCCACATTGGTAACCATGAGCGGCCACAGATACGTATTCCACGTTCCCACAAAGCTGGAGATGAAAACCGTCGTGATGATCGGTTTCGACGAAGGAAGCAGAATATTGGAATAAAACCGAAAATTTCCGCAGCCGTCTATCATGGCTGCCTCTTTTAAATCCCTGGAGTAAGACATAAAATTCTGCCGCATGATGTAGATATTCATAGGAAGAACGAAGAACACCACCATCATACCGAGATACGTGTTCAGCAGATGCATTCCTGCTACCGTAAAATAGTTCTGGATCAGCAGCACATCCGTCGGGATAATCAGCGCTGTCAGCACCAGGAAAAACAAAACGTTTTTCCCTTTGAAATCAAAAAATGCAAAACTGAATGCGGCAAGGCTTGAGGTGATAATTCTTACCGCGCTGGAAATAAAGGCAACCAGAAAGGAGTTCAGCATAAAACGAAAGATATTGGTCTGCTTTACCGTCGTCACGTAGTTTCCGGTATACAGCCGTTCGGGAAGCAGATGCAGTTCCCTGCTCATAACCTCAGATGGTCTCATGAAAGAGATGCTGACTGCATACAGAATCGGCGCCGCAATCATGATGCCAAGCAGCAGGCAAATAACCTGATATGCGGTATCTTTTACCGCCTTCTTTCTCCTCACGGAGCTGGCAATCGTTCCATTCATCAGTCGTAGGACACCTTCTTTCTCTCGATAATCTGGCTTAAAGCCAGCATACACGCCGACATAAAGAAGCCCACCGTCGTAGCTGCAAACGCGGAATTGTAATTACGTCCCCGGATCGCCTTGGCGTAAATGTAGGAGACAATCGTTTCCGTGGCTCCGTTCGGTCCCCCCTCCGTCAGGATCAGGGTAAAGCTGGCCGTCGTCATCGCATGGGCAATATCGGACACCAGAAGAAACATGATGGTCGGCGCAATCAGCGGCACGATAATTTTCGAAAACAGCCTCCAGCCCTTTGCCCCATCCATCGTAGCCCCTTCCAGAATTTCTTCCGAAAGACCGCGCAGGGCGGATAAGAAAAAGATAAAATTATAACCGATATTGGCCCATATCTGTATGATGATCAGGCTCAGCAGCGCCGTCTTCGAATCGGTCAGCCAGTTGATATTAAGCCCCGTCATCTGGTTGATAATGCCAAGAGACGGATTATAGGCCAGCTGGAATATCATGGCCACGACAGAGGCCGATACCGCCATGGGCAGTGCAAACAGTGCCTCATAAACGATCGAAAACCGTTTCTTTTTCCTGGCCAGCAGCGCCAGCCCGAATCCGATTGCCATGGAAATCGGTACTGTAGCTGCGACGTAAATCAGGGTATTTATAATCGCCTTGATAAATTTCTCATCATTGAAAACCTTGAGATAGTTTTCCAGTCCGCAGAACTCTTTTATCACCCGGTATTTATCCACCACAAAGAGACTCAAATAGACATTTTTGAAAAATGGATAGTATGTGAACATCAAGAGCAGGGCCAACGCCGGGATCAGATAGAGATATGGCTCTGTTTTTTTAAACGTTTTATGAATCATGCGCTTCCCCCATAGCCAGCCGTTATAATTTTGCCAGCTTCGTAAATAGATCGTACATCAGCCTGTCTCTGTTAATACTGTATACGTAGCGGATAAAATGCCTTCTTTTGTCCTCGGCGTAATAATGGTCATACTCCATAATCGGACTCGGTTCCAGCCGGTCCAGCATGAATTCCGGGTTCAGGAGCCATCCTACTGCCGTCACATCGGAAATCGGTCTGGACCAGCAGCGCTCTCCGCTTACAATCTCCGCTTCGTGTCTGGTGCGCTCCACAATGTAATCGCAGAACTTATTTTTGCCTTTCAGCCAGTGCTCCAGTTCCGGTCCGGTCGTGGTAAAATGATCGACCACGCCGCGCCCCGGCAGCAATACCAGCGGGACTCCGCTTCCCAGCAGCACTCTGGCAGCCGCCACATCCTGTTTCGCATTGAAGGAGTGATTGTCGTGCCAGTCAAATCCCAGACCTCCCAGCCAGACCACAAACACGCGCTCTTTCAAAGTTGGGTCCAGAAGCAGGGCTGAGGCGATGTTGGTGCAGGCCGCAATGCCGACAATATACAGCGGATTTTCTCTTGTGTAACCCCTGGAGAGCCCGATCAAGTGCTCCGCCGCCTCCGACCGCACCGGTTCGTCTTCCTTCTCCAGGAACCGGTCCGCTCCCCGGCGGACGCATGAACCGTATTCCTCCCTGCGTCCCAGCAGCTCCAGGACATGAAAAATCTCATCATAGCTTCTTGCCATTCCGTCTCCCGGTCCCTTGGAGTGGTGATTGTCGAAGGGCGCTGCGTAAATCGCCTTTAAGTTCAGCTGATCCGCAGAACCAATCAGATAGGCAAGTGCATACTGATCATCGACTTCATTATATGTATCCGTATCTAAAACCACATCAGCCGGTCCTTCGGGCCGCTTCAACCGCTGAATGCTCTCTGCCATACCCGGAAGATCAATATCATCTCCGTATGTAAAATTAAATGGATTTGGTACCATACTCAAACTCTCCTATTTTTTGTTATTAAAAATTTATATGCGCATTTATTTTTAAATAACCAATTTTTATATTTTCAGTGTATCATCATAGGATTATTTTGTCAATATTTTTGTTTTCAAAAATATATTTTTAGTGTATTTTACCAAAACAAACTTTTCTTCATAAACAAAGATTCCATACGGAAGCGCATCTCGCTGATCCAGCCGCTCTTCCATATGAAATCTTTCTCATCTCTCTATTCTGGCCTCCCGTCAGACCTCAACGATCTTCAGTCTGCTGCCGTTCAATACATTTTTCTTTTTATCATCAAACCGTATTCCCGTAACCAGATAGTCAAAATCCGTCAGATGCGCCACTTCCATCACCGCGCTTTCCGGATACTTGCTGCTGTCCAGAAGGAGAATCGTCTGATCGGCACACTCCATCGCCGTCTTCTGGAATATCCTGTCATTTTCATAATACGCCGAAACTGAAAGCTTCTCCCCAAGTGCCGCTCCGCTCAGAACGGCCTTATTTACACAGAACTTCTTCATAAAGTCAACCGTCAGAGGCCCTCTGGCCAACTGTTCCGAACTGCTCATCCGGCCTCCCAGGAAAAAGAATTTGGAACATAGTTCCCCCATCTCCAAAATACTCGCAATATGAAAGGAATTTGTCACGATTGTGAGTGTCTTCAACAGGTTCTTTTCCTCTGCCAGCGCACTGCACAGAGCGGATACCGTGGTACTTCCTTCCAGGATCAGGGAATCTCCCATATCGATCAGCTCCGCCGCGGCTCTGCCGATATCCACCTTCTCCTGATTTCTGATCTTTTCCCGGGCCATATACGGAACACTTCCATCTGTATCTCCCGCCAGCGCTGCGCCGCCGTGTATCCGGACGATCTCTCCGGCCGCGGCCAGCTCTGTTAAATCCTTACGGATCGTCTCCGGAGTGACGTCCAGCTGATCTGCCAGCTCCAGCACCGTTGCGATGGGGACCATCGTCAATATATTCAGTATTTTCTGTCTTCTCTCTTCCTGCTTCATCGTAACACCTTCCCGCCATCTGATTTATCTTAAATTATAACCGAACCCGGAATGTTTGTATATCAAAATTTGCAGGCGGTACCAAAAACGGATACCATAATTGATCCCAAAACGAAACGTCTTCTGAAAAAAGAAACGCAGCCGGTGTGCGGTTCCGAAAACCGGTCACATCTGCTGCGTTTTATCATGATCTCTTTACTTTTTATCCTTCGGAACAATCGCTTCCATTCCGCCCATATACGGTCTTAAAAGCTCCGGAATTCTTACGCTTCCGTCCGCCTGTAAGTTGTTCTCTAAAAATGCGATCAGCATTCTCGGCGGTGCCACTACCGTGTTGTTTAAGGTGTGGGCGAAATACTTTCTTCCGTCCTCCCCATTGACACGGATCTTAAGCCTTCTGGCCTGGGCGTCGCCTAAGTTGGAACAGCTTCCCACCTCGAAGTACTTCTTCTGGCGCGGGGACCATGCCTCCACGTCCACGGACTTCACCTTTAAATCAGCGAGGTCGCCGGAGCAGCACTCTAAAGTTCTGACCGGAATATCCAGGGAGCGGAATAAGTCCACTGTGTTCTGCCATAACTTATCGTACCATTCCATACTCTCTTCCGGCTTGCAGACAACGATCATCTCCTGCTTCTCGAACTGATGGATTCGGTAGACGCCGCGCTCCTCCAGGCCGTGAGCACCCTTCTCCTTGCGGAAGCACGGAGAATAGCTGGTAAGTGTCTTCGGAAGGGATTCCTCCGGAATAATGGTATCGATAAACTTTCCGATCATGGAATGCTCGCTGGTACCGATGAGGTATAAATCCTCACCCTCGATCTTGTACATCATGGCGTCCATCTCGGCAAAGCTCATAACGCCGGTCACTACCTCGCTGCGGATCATGAACGGCGGCACACAGTACGTAAAGCCGCGGTCAATCATGAAATCACGCGCATAAGAGATAACGGAGGAGTGAAGTCTTGCAATATCGCCCATCAGATAGTAGAAACCGTTGCCCGCTACCTTTCTGGCACTGTCCAAATCGATTCCGTCGAAGCGCTCCATGATGTCGGTGTGATACGGTATCTCGAAATCCGGTACCACCGGTTCGCCATATCTCTGCACTTCCACGTTCTCGCTGTCGTCTTTTCCAATCGGTACGCTGGGATCAATGATGTTCGGGATGGTCATCATGATCTTTTTGATCTTCTCGTCCAGTTCCCGTTCCTTCTCCTCCAGCTCTGCTAAATGGTCGGAAGCCGCTGTCACCTGCTTCTTGAGCTCTTCGGCCTCTTCTCTCTTTCCCTGGCCCATCAGCCCGCCAATCTGCTTGGAAAGTTTATTACGTTCCGCTCTGAGCGCATCGCCTTCCTGCTTTGCGGCGCGGTTTAACTCGTCCAGTTCAATAACCTCATCCACCAGCGGCAGCTTGTTATCCTGAAATTTATTCCTGATATTCTGTTTTACAGCCTCAGGATTTTCTCTTACAAACTTTAAATCTAACATGGTATTCCTCCTGGTTTCTCCTCAATATGATAATCTGCCGTTGATTATACTACAAATTACAGTGAAAGAAAAGCCCCTTATTTCCATTTTATCAATTCCGACAGCACTTCCTCAAAGCATACCCCGTTCTGAACCGGAACATTTAACTCCTCGGGAGTTTGACACCCCCAATCTAAAAAAAACACCGCTAAGCCGCTACTGGCTTATATTTTTTGTCATTTTTTTGTTTTTATATATAGGCTTTTTAGCTTTTTTGTGGTATAATAGGGGGAGGGAGGTAATAACTTATGAAGGTAAATACATCAAAATCAAAGAATGCTGAATCTTTTTACATCAAGCAGTCCTTTATAGATGGCAACGGAAAATCTACGTCCAGAACCATCCGCAAGCTTGGAACATTGAATGAATTATTAGTGGAACA
>NZ_QJKD01000005.1 GCF_003201875.1 Hungatella effluvii | reverse complement strand
ACGACGAGGTAGATAGGGCAGAGGTGGAAGCATGGCAACATGTGTAGCTGACTGTCACTAATAGGTCGAGGGCTTAACCAAGTTGGTTTAGGTTGCCAGAGCACTTAACGAGGTAGTTTCGAGTTTAGTGCGAGGCATGTCAAAACACTTAGTGAGGTTGTTCACGAACTTAGTGTTTTGGCTGTCAGAAATGGCAGAGGAAATAAGAACGGATGAAAGATATGTACAATGTGTGGTTTTGAGGGTATATGCCTTGAAATAGAGGATACCTCATGGTATAATAATCCTCGATAGCTCAGTCGGTAGAGCACGCGGCTGTTAACCGCGCTGTCGTAGGTTCAAGTCCTACTCGGGGAGTTCGTGATACTCAAAAGGTAAATGAGGAGAACGAAATGCAAAGCTTAGGCCCCATGGTCAAGCGGTTAAGACATCGCCCTTTCACGGCGGTAACACGAGTTCGAATCTCGTTGGGGTCACTTAAGTTGAAATTCATTAGAACTTCAACTTTTTACAATATCTACGGCGACATAGCCAAGTGGTAAGGCGTGGGTCTGCAACACCCTGATCACCAGTTCAAATCTGGTTGTCGCCTCTCAAAGAATCCTGGAATTCACTTTCCAGGATTTTTTTGTGTCTGCAGATGACGTATCTGAATTGAATTAAGTAAGAACAGGGCCATTTTTGTAAGAGGCAGGAGTGGTAACTATTTAGACAACGCATTATGTGATATACTAAAATCCAGATTTATAGTGTCAAAAAAGTAAGTGTTAAAAATAAGACAAGTATTAAAAATAAAACAATACAGGATTAAAAAAATAAAGGAGGCTCGTTTTGGAAAAGAATCGGGAGCTTTTAAAGACAAATTTGCTGGTCAGTGTGATCCTGGTATGTGGTTTTCTGGTGACGGCGTTTTTTAGTTATCAGGCAAATTATGAGGCTTCGCTTAATAACATCGAACAGGTGGCTTCTCTGACGACGGAGGGCATTTATTATCAGCTTGCAGCCCTGTTTACAAGGCCTGTTAATATTTCCCTTACCATGGCCCATGACAGCCTTCTGGCGGCCCATTTGGAGGGCGAGGAAGCTCATTTAGAGGACGAGCAGTATGCATGGACGATCAAGAATTATTTGGAGACTTATCGGGAGAAGTATGACTTTGATTCAGTCTTTCTGGTATCGGCCCTGACGAACCGCTATTATAATTTCAATGGGATTGACAGAATACTGACGGAGGGAGACCCGGAGAACATATGGTATTTTGATATGCTGAACGATGATCTTGAGTACTCCATGAACGTGGATAATGATGAGGTAAACGGAGCGGACAATGCAATAACGGTGTTTGTAAACTGTAAGATCTATGGGTCTGATCGTGATTTCCTGGGTGTGGTGGGAGTCGGTATGCGGGTGAGTTATTTAAAAGAGTTTTTGAAGAGCTATGAAGAAAAATATCATTTGAATGCATGTCTGATCGATGAGAACGGTGTGATTGAGATCTCTTCTGAACATACGGGATACAGCAGGATCGACTGGTTTCAGACGTTTGAGCAGGAGAGTATCCGCAGTCAGGTGCTGGGCTGGAAGGAGGATTCTGCCAATCTGGAACTATGGTCGGATACGGCGGTGGGCGGCCAGGGAAGGAGCTATGTGGTTTCAAGATATATTCCAGAACTGTCATGGCATCTGGTAGTGGAACAGAATAACGGCGCTATCGTAAGTGAGATAAGAGATCGGCTGTACCAGACAGGGGTTATTATTATAGCGATTATTATTACAGTCCTGGTAGTAATAACAACGGTGCTCCGCAATTTCAACAGGCAGATTACTCAGCTGATGGAAGAACGGCAGGATGCGTTTAAGAGGGCTACAGAGCAGCTGTATGATAATATCTACGAACTGAATATAACGAAAAACAGATATGCAAATAAACTAACAGAACAGTATTTTGGCAGTCTGGGCGCGGGGGATCTGCCTTATGACCAGGGACTTATAGTGATTGCGGAAAAACAGATTAAGGAGGAGTACCGGGAGGGATACGTCTCCACATTTACTCCGGAAAATGTTATCCGACAGTATGAAATGGGGAATAATCATTTAAGATATGATTTCAAGATTACTCAGGATGGGAGCCGGTATTTTTGGATGCGGATCGATGCTTATATCTTCTTTTCTCAGGAAGATGAATGTATCCATATGTTCACGTACCGGAAAAATATTAATGCAGAGAAGGAAAAGGAAATTCGTGCCTCTTTTGATGAGATGACTGGTTTCTTAACAAAGATGGAAACGGGAAGGGAAATTACCGCTCTGTTATCCAAACCGGCGGATGGGGTCTATGCCTTCTTTCTGTTTGATATCGATAATTTTAAGCAGGCTAATGATTCGTGCGGGCATGCATTTGGAGATTACTGTATCAGAGAGTTTACTTCTATCATCAGAAAGCATTTCCGGGTAAATGATGTGCTGGGAAGAGTGGGCGGAGATGAATTCGCAGCGTTTATTCCGGCGCCTGACTCTGAATGGGTTGAGGATAAGGCGAAGGAGCTGTCGAATGCACTGAGGGTTACATGCACAGAAGGCGGGAAGAGCTGGGAGATGTCCGCAAGTATTGGAGTTTCTATTGCCCCTATTGATGGAAATGATTTTGATACGCTGTATGAGAATGCGGATGCGGCGCTTTATCAGACGAAACAGAAGGGGAAAAATGGGTATACAATAGCGTGATACCCAGGAAAATCTAAAAAGATTGTGAAACATCAATTGACGAGATTGACTTTTTGCAGGGACTTCATTATAGTTAAGTCATTATGAGGAAAAGAGGCGTTTAAGTATATGATGAATAAATGGAGGGAAAAGTTTGCAGGATTTATGGTGGGCCGCTATGGAGCGGATCGCCTGGGACAGTTTTTGATCGGTGTTTCACTTTTCTTTCTGCTGCTTGGAATTTTTATAAGGAAACCATGGGTGGATATTCTGGCGTTTGCGTGTCTGATTCTCTGCTATTTTCGGATGTTTTCGAGGAATATCGGGAAAAGGTATAAGGAAGAGCAGGTGTTTGAAGGACTTCGCTATTCTGTGATGGAAAAGTTTCGCAAATTTAAGTTTAGAATTCGGGAAAAGAAGGAATACCATATCTATAAATGTCCGAGTTGCGGACAGAAGATCCGGATTCCCAGAGGAAAAGGGAAAATCAGCATTCACTGTCCGAAGTGCAATACGGATTTTGTTAAGAAGAGTTAAATCAGATTATAAGACGAAAGACAATATTAATGCAGAAGGGAATTATTATGAATCTACAGTTTAAGCCGGTAGAGGCAAAGGATATCGAGAGAGTGACGCCGTTTTTCGCACTGCGGCCCAATAAGACGTGTGACAGTGTGTTTCTGGACAGTTTTATCTGGAGGGATTTTTACCATATCCAATGCGCGATCAGCGATGAGAAAGCAGTACAGTTTTTGATGGAAAAGGATGGCATTACTTTCAGCGCCATGCCGATGTGCAAGGAAGAGGAGCTGTCCCATTACTTTTATGAGATGGTGGAATATTTTAATACCGTGTTAAAAAAGCCATTTCGGATTTATCTGGCGGATGAGGACGGTGTGAACTATTTAAAACTGGATCCTGAGAAGTTTGAGGTGAAGGAGCAGGAAGATTTAAAGGATTATTTGTATGATGCTGCAGCCATGCGGTCATTGGCCGGCAAGAAGCTGCATAAGAAAAAGAATCATCTGAATGCATTTTTGAGGGAGTATGAAGGGCGGTATGAGTACCGGACTTTATGCTGTTCTGACCGGGACGATGTGTGGGAGTTCCTGGACAGATGGTGGGAAAACAAGGTGGAGGCCGCGGAGTTCGGTACACAGCTGGATTATGAGGTGAACGGAATTCACGATATCTTGAAGAACTGTTCCCAGTTATGCGTCCGGATGGCCGGCGTCTATATCGATGGTAAGCTGGAAGCATTTACGATAGGAAGCTATAATGAATTTGAAAAAATGGCGGTAATTCACATTGAGAAGGCCAACCCGGAGATCAATGGACTTTACCAGTTTATTAACAGAGAGTTTCTGGTCAGGGCATTTCCGGAGGAAATGATGCTTGTCAACCGGGAGGACGACGTGGGAATGGAAGGCCTGCGCAGAGCGAAGATGTCCTATAATCCCATTGACTTTGCCAGAAAATACAGCATAGAACAGAAGGACTTTAAAGGATGATACATTATTTAAGACAGGAAGAGAAAAGCAGAAGCCGGAAGCTGTGGGAAGAGATCTTTGTGGAAGATTCCCAGTCATTCGTGGATTTTTACTATGCGGAGAAGACCCGCCGGAACAAGATTCTCGTGGCGGAGGAGGACAATGAGATCGTGGCCATGCTCCACCGGAATCCGTTTGATGTGGTGGTTAAGGACCGCATCTGGAGGATCGACTATATCGCCGGGGTGGCTACCGCGGCGGCATGGCGTCACCAGGGGTATATGAGCCGCCTGCTGTCCAGGATATTTGCCGATATGTATATGGAAAAGATGGGATTTTGCTTTCTGCATCCGGTGGATCCGGCTATTTATCTGCCGTTTGAGTTTACCTATATCTTTGATCAGCCGCAGCTTACTTTGAGTGAAAAGGGCATGATGCGTCTGAGCGGACGGGCCCTCATGGAACAGCGGACGGAGGAATGCGAGGAGGCGGCCAGATTTGCGGGCAAATGCCTCGAAAAGCATTATGAGGTCTATACGATGCGTGACGAGGAGTATTACCGGTCTCTGTGCCGGGAGGTGAGAAGTGCCGACGGCGATCTGGTACTCTTGAGAACGAGGGATGAGAGGGAGCGGCTGGCCGGTATTTCCGCCTATTATGGTGGCGGAGAGATGGAACAGAGGGAGCTTCTGGTGCATCCGGACTATGTGAAGGAGATCGCCCCGCCAAAGCCTCTTATGATGGGACGAATCATCAATCTGGAGCAGTTTGTCTCTGTGATCCGGTTAAAAGAGGACTCGGAGGTTAGTGAGATGGAACTTATGATCGAGGTCTCGGACGGGCAGATACGCCAGAATGACGGCATTTTCCGCTGGAAGCTGGATAAGAATGGCTCCAGAGTGACTCGGATGACGGAGGGGACTCTTGTGAAGCCGCATCTGTCGCTGGGAATTGCGGAGATGACAGCCTGGCTCTTCGGATACAAAATGCCGCAGATGCCGGAAAACCGCCGGAGTATGGCGGAAAGAATCAGGCCGTTAAACGGTGTTTATTTCGATGAGGTAGTTTAGTACCGCGTTGTGCAAAACTAATAGATTTTCCTTGTAACAAGTCCTGTTTCTGTAGTATAATAAAGAAAACAGCAGCAGGGGAGGTTTCTATGGAAAACAGATATATCAAGCTTCAGGCTCCAGGATGTAACGTACCGCTCAAGGTTGTGCCGGGACATTTCGCAACCAACCATTCTCATATCAACTACTACATTGATATGACAACGCTGAAGACACGTGTTAGTGAGGCACAGGAGGTCGCCCGTGATTTAGTGGGACTTTACCTGTATAACACGTTTGTGGATACCATCGTATGCCTGGATGGCATGGATGTGGTAGGCGCCTATCTGGCGGAGGAACTGACAAAGGCAGGAGTTATGTCAAGGAATGCGCATCAGACAATTTACGTTGTGACTCCGGAGTACAACAGTAACAGCCAGATGATTTTCCGTGACAATATTCAGCCCATGATAACCGGTAAGAATGTGATTCTTCTGATGGCTTCCGTGACAACGGGAAAGACGATCAACAAGGGAGTCGAGTGTATTCAGTATTATGGAGGAAAACTCCAGGGAATATCGGCCATCTTCAGTGCGATCGGGGAACTGGATGGGATGCCTGTGAACTCTGTATTCAGGGAGCGTGATATTCCTGATTATCAGACGTATGATTTCCGGGAATGCCCATACTGCAAGAAGGGAATCAAGCTGGATGCCCTTGTAAACGGTTACGGATATTCGAAGCTTTAATAAAACAAGCTGAATAGCAGTGCAGGCGGAAAAAAATCGGTATTCACCACTGATAGGAAGTATACTTTGAAACGATCCGGGGTGCCGCAGGCGGATTTGGAAGAATCCAGTCTGCGGCACCCCGTCTGAGTTCCAGTACCGGACCGGAATTGCATGGCAGAGTGCAGTGGCGGCCCTGATTTACAGGACGGGAGGGAGAACGGAAGAGATGGAAGCACAGGAACAGTTGAAGCAGTGGATCTCGGAGAGCAGCCGGATCGTATTTTTTGGTGGAGCCGGTATGTCTACGGAGAGCGGGATTCCGGATTTCAGAGGCGTGGACGGGCTGTATCACCAGCAGTATCAGTATCCGCCGGAGACGATTATCAGCCACAGCTTTTACAGGCAGAATCCCCAGGAATTTTACCGGTTTTATAAAAACAGAATGCTGTTTCCGGAAGCAGAGCCGAACCGGGCACACCTGGCTTTGGCAAAGCTGGAGGCGGAAGGAAAGTTAAAGGCTGTTATCACTCAGAATATTGACGGTCTTCATCAGGCAGCGGGCAGTAAGGAAGTCCTCGAGCTTCATGGATCGGTACACAGGAATTACTGTACCCGGTGCGGAAAGTTTTACAGTCTGGAAGACATTTTAAATATGGACGAACCGGATGGAATTCCGCGGTGCAGCTGCGGAGGGACAATTAAACCGGATGTGGTGCTCTATGAGGAGAGTCTGGATCAGGAGGTGCTTAGCCGGTCGGTAGCATATATCACCAGGGCGGACATGCTGATCGTTGGAGGCACATCGCTTACGGTTTATCCAGCCGCGGGACTGATCGATTATTATAGAGGAAAACGGATGGTTCTGATTAATAAGACGGTTACCCCTATGGACGGCCGTGCTGATCTGGTGATCAGCGGGCAGCTGGGAGAGGTGCTGGGAGACGCGGCGGGCGTGTAAATGGGGTTGCAAATCTAAATGTAAGCAATGCAGAAAACAGATAAAATATGACAGAATAAAGGAGCGTAAAACTATGTATCAGGCAGCAGAAGACAGATATGAGAAGATGGACTATAAGCGCTGTGGAAGAAGCGGAGTAAAACTTCCAAGGGTTTCACTCGGGTTATGGCAGAATTTCGGTTTGGAAAAGCCGATTGAGGATCAGGAAGCGATTCTTTGCAGGGCGTTTGATTTGGGTGTGACGCATTTTGATCTGGCGAATAACTATGGATTTCCGGCGCCTGGAAAAGCGGAAGAGAATTTTGGAGAGATTTTAAGACGCGGTCTGGGAACCTATCGGGATGAGATGATTATTTCCACAAAGGCCGGATACGATATGTGGCCGGGACCGTACGGAAACTGGGGATCCAGGAAGTATTTAATGGCCAGTCTCGATCAGAGCTTAAAGCGGATGGGGCTGGAGTATGTGGATATTTTCTATCACCACAGACCGGATCCGGAGACACCGCTGGAGGAGACGATGGGAACGCTGGGGGACATTGTGAGACAGGGCAAGGCGCTGTACGTGGGCCTGTCCAACTATTCGAAGCAGGAGGCAGAGAAAGCGGTCCTTATGTTAAAGGATATGGGCGTACACTGTCTCATCGAGCAGCCGCGCTACAATATGTTCGAGAGAACCCCGGAAGACGGATTGTTTAAAGCTATGTGGGAGCACGGCGTGGGCTGTATCTGCTACAGTCCTCTGGCGCAGGGCGCATTGACCGATAAGTATTTAAATGGTATCCCGCAGGGGTCAAGAGCTTCCAGAGTGGGAACTACGATTAATGACCGCTATTTATCAGAGGAGAAGCTGGATCAGATCCGCAGGCTGAATGAGATCGCGGTGAGCAGGAATCAGTCGCTGGCCCAGATGGCGCTGGCATGGGTGCTTCGGGAGAAGGCTGTGACTTCCGTACTGATCGGGGCCAGCAGTGTGAGACAGCTGGAGAACAGCGTTCAGTGTCTCGATCATCTGGAGTTTTCGGCAGATGAGTTAAAGGCGATTGACGAGATCTTAAAATAAGGATACTGATAACGGGAGAACGAGATGAATTTTGAAGTCGGAGACATTGTAAAACTGAAGAAACAGCATCCCTGCGGCAGCAGTGAATGGGAAATTTTGCGGGTCGGCGCGGACTTTCGTTTGAAATGTATGGGCTGCGGCCACATGATTATGGTTCCCAGAAAGCTGGTGGAGAAGAACGTCAGAGGGCTGAAGGGAGCGGATGGGGCGGAAAAACGGTAAGAAGCTCCGGAAATGTCGTAAAATCGTAGGAAAACGGGAAAAAGTACTTGCTTTTCCTGCCAATTTCTGATAAAATATTAATCCGTGACACATTAAATTCCTTGCTCCTGAAACTGAAAGCAGGGGCCAGAGACCACAAGGAGGTAAACAAGCATGAACAAGTATGAGTTAGCCGTTGTTCTTAACGTAAAGCTCGAAGATGAGGAGAGAGCAGCAGCCATCGAGAAGATTACAAATTATATCACTCGTTTTGGCGGTACTGTAACCAACATCGACGAATGGGGTAAGAAGAGATTAGCTTACGAAATTCAGAAGATGAAAGAGGGATTCTACTACTTCATCCAGTTTGATGGCGATTCCACAACACCGAATGAGTTAGAATCACGCATTCGTATTATGGAACCAGTTATCAGATATTTATGCGTAAGACAAGAGGCATAATAGATAAAGAAAGTGTGATCGTATGAACAGAGTAATCCTGATGGGTAGATTGACCCGTGATCCAGAAGTAAGATATTCCCAGGGCGAGCGCGCCATGGCCATCGCAAGATATACTCTTGCTGTTGACAGAAGAGGCCGCAGAAACCAGGACGGCAACGAGCAGACCGCAGATTTCATCAACTGTGTCGCATTTGACAGAGCAGGTGAGTTTGCCGAGAAGTATTTCCGCCAGGGCATGAGAGTGTTGATTTCCGGAAGGATCCAGACTGGCAGTTACACGAATAAGGACGGTATCAAAGTTTACACGACCGATATCATTGTAGACGATCAGGAATTCGCCGACAGCAAGGGCGCGGCTTCCGGTGAGGGCGGCGGCTATCAGCCAACATCCAGACCGGCACCGTCTTCCGCAATCGGTGATGGATTTATGAATATCCCGGATGGAGTCGAAGACGAAGGACTTCCATTCAACTAAACTTGCAGGGATAGAAACAACAAAATCTAACAGGAGGTAGTACCAATGGCATATAATAAGAATGATAAAGCTGATGGCGCCAAGTTCAGAAGAGGCGGCATGCGCAGAAGAAAAAAAGTATGTGTATTCTGTGGTGAGAAGAACGGCACCATCGATTATAAAGATGTAAATAAATTAAAAAGATATGTCTCTGAAAGAGGAAAAATTCTTCCGAGACGTATTACAGGTAACTGTGCAAAGCATCAGAGAGCACTTACCGTTGCAATCAAGAGAGCAAGACACATCGCTCTTATGCCTTACACAATGGAATAAACCCTTATTTTATAAGGATTTTGCGAATGAGATTCCGTAAGAAATTATGGGGTCTCATTTTTTGTTTTGCAGAAAAGTCGGAAATTTCCAAGTGTGTTTACGGTTTTTTTCCATTTACGCCCATCGTGTATTTTCCTATAATGGAGTGGAGATACAATAGAATTTTTCAGGGTAAAGGAGGATATGATGGGAACATTTTTATTGGATAAAAGCGTTACGGTAGACATCGGAACGATGAAGGACAGAGTTCCAGTGAGACGAGCGGTGGAGCGGTTTTACCGGGATCTGGATCTGGTGATTGAAGGGGATTCTGTTTATGGGGGCGGGATCAGGCTCTGCGAGGAATCCATGGATCCGGAACAGTACAGGATACTGGTTGAGGAAAAACGGCTGGTAGTCTGCGCGGGGGATGAACTGGGATTTGTGTATGCGCTGCTGCATTTGAGCGAGGCGTACATGGGGATTCTGCCGTTATGGTTCTGGAATGATCAGAAATTCGAAAAGCGGAAGTATGTGGAGGTCCCGGTGGGAACGATCCAGTCGTCTCCATATCCGGTGAAATACAGAGGCTGGTTTCTGAACGATGAGGTGCTGATCAGCCGCTGGGATGGCGGAGTGAGCAGGGAGTATCCGTGGGAGATGGCATTTGAGGCGCTTTTGCGGCTCGGAGGAAATTTAGTAATACCGGGTACTGATGCGAATTCCAAGATTTATATGGGACTGGCGGCCGATATGGGGCTCTGGATTACTCATCATCACGCGGAACCGCTGGGAGCTGAGATGTTTGCACGGGTTTATCCGGATAAGACCCCCTCCTTTGCGGAATATCCGGAGCTCTTTTACAGCCTGTGGGAGGAGGGAATCCGGAGGCAGAAGGATTACCGTGTTATCTGGAATATCGGATTCCGGGGTCAGGGAGACCGGCCTTTCTGGGATGATGATCCGCAGTATGATACCCCGAAGAAGCGGGGGGATTTAATCAGCAGTCTGATGGTGCGTCAGTACGAGCTGGTAAAGAAGCATGTGAAGAATCCTGTATTCTGTACGAATCTCTATGGGGAAACGATGGAACTGTATCAGCAGGGCCTTCTGACTCTGCCGGAGGATGTGATTACCATCTGGGCCGATAATGGTTACGGGAAAATGGTATCGAGAAGACAGGGGAACCACAATCCCAGAGTGCCGGCGCTGCCTCCCGCAGAATTAAGGGATGGGAACCATGGAACGTATTATCACGTCTCTTTTTACGACCTGCAGGCGGCGAATCATATTACCATGCTGCCAAATTCTATGGAATTTGTGGAAAAAGAATTGAAAATAGCGTATGATTGTGGAATAAAGAGCCTATGGGTTGTCAACTGTTCTAATGTAAAGCCCCATGTGTATCCTCTGGACTTTATTGGGAATCTGTGGAGAGGAAATTCGCTCACCGCAGCGGAACACAGGAGGCGTTATATGGAGTCTTACTATGCCTATGGACAGCGGATTGACGGGAAGGAGCTTTTGGCGTCTCTCCCGGATCTCTTTGAAGCGTATTTTAAGTGTACGGTTCCGTATGGAAAAGAGGAGGACGAGCGGGCGGGCGACCAGTTTTATAATTACGTAACGAGGGATTTTGTCTGCCGCATCATGGCGGATGGAGGACAGAGACCGGAGCCGGAGCTTAACTGGTTTGCCCCGGGAGAGAGTCTGGAAGAACAGATGGAACTGTACCGGGAAACGGTTGTAAATGGGAGAAATGCATTTGAACCGCTTCTGGAAGCATGCAGCCGGATGGCGGAGCAGGCGGGTTCTCTTTTGGAGGATTCTCTTCTCTTGCAGGTAAAACTACATACGTACTGTCTGAGAGGCGCTGTGTCCTTCTGTGACGGTTATGAGGCGTATGCCGGTAAACAGTATCTGCGGGCGTTTTATCTGTTCGGCAGGGCGGCGGACTGGTATGAGGCGGCGGACCGGTCCATGAGAGCACGGGAACACGGAAAATGGAAGGGCTTTTACGAAAATGACTGTCTCTGCGATGTCAAGGAGACTGCGTACTGTCTGAGACGGCTGATGGGATATATCAGGAATTTAGGGGACGGCCCTCATTTCTATGAGTGGCAGAGGGAGGTTACCTATTCGAAGGAAGATAAGCGGGTGGTTCTCATCACTAACATGGAGAACCATATGACGGATCAGGAACTTTACCAGGCGATGAAGGAGCGGGAAAGTGATGAGAAAGCGTTGGGATCAGTGGGTGGAACGGTTTAGGAATACCAGCCTTGCCAGAAAGATGATGGTGGTCTATGCGGCCATATTCGGAATTCTGTGCGGTATCACGCTGCTTGCCATGCAGGTTACCTTGAGTATCTATGACGGCCAGCTTTACCAGAAGTCGCTGGAGGAACTGAATTTCTTTACAGAGCGGGTGGACGGAGAGCTGAAAAAGGTGGAAGAGCTGTCCTTCGACCTGGCGATGGATTACGAGATTCAAAATCAGCTGTCGGTCATAAAAAGTGCAAAGAACAAGGCAGAATACTCGTTTCAGATGTCGAAGCTGCGAAGCCGGCTGACCACGGAGGCGCTGTCTGCGGAGCTGGTGTCGGAATTTATCTATACGGATAAATTTCTGACGAGATATGAGGTGGGGAAACGGTATGTGGAACTGCCGGTGGGGATTTACGACAGCCTGCTGGAAAAATTTGATAAGGCGAAGGGGGCCTACGTTTATGAGAATCCTACGGAGGAATTTCCCTATCTCGTCTCCGGCAGGGATATACGCAAACACATCGATGCCAGCCTTGACTATCTGGGAAGTCTGATCTTTGTATCGGATATCCGGGTCTTGATCGAGAAGCATTTAAATCAGCTGAAAACTGATGTTTCCAGCCTGTGTGTGACCAGCGACTCCGGCCTGATCTATCAGAGCGAGGACGGTCTGTATGAGAAAATCAGGCAGGTGCTGCCGGAGAGCGATTATGAGATCATAAATCTGGAGGGGAGAAAGTATTTTCTCTGTCAGCTTACATCGGCGGAGACGGGATGGACGTATGTAAACATGTTTCCGTACAGCTCCATTTATTTTATGAACACCATGGTCCGTTACTGTCTGATCGGCGGATTTCTCGTGCTGTTTGTGGCGGCGATGCTGATCCTGAAACGGCTTTCCACGGCCATTACCAGACCGCTTAACAGATTGACGGATTCGATTCAGATCGTGGAAGCGGGTGAGTTTCAGAAGGCCAAGGAGTATCTGGAGGGAGAGAAGCGCGGCGACGAGGCAGGAATCCTGACCCAGGAGTTCCGGATCATGCTGGATAAGATCATGGTCCTGATTCATGAAAACTATGAGAAGCAGATATTGCTGAAGGATACGCAGTACCGGGCGCTTCAGGCGCAGATTAATCCTCATTTCCTTTATAATACTTTAAATTCCATTAACTGGATGATACGGTCGGGGAAGAATGAGGAGGCGTCTGAGATGCTGATCTCGCTGGGAGATTTGCTGCGGGCGGCATTTAGGAAGGAACAGCTGGCTACGGTTTTGGAGGAGTTGGAGCTGGCAAGGCATTATATTGATATTCAGAAGGTCCGGTACCGGAGAAGGGCTGAGTTTCTCGTGGAGGCAGAGGGTGATTTGGAGGCGTATCACGTGCCGCGGATGATTCTGCAGCCGCTGGTGGAGAATTCGATCAACCATGGCGTGGACAATTCCTTAAATAAATGCAGGATTCTGGTGCGGGTAAAGGAAAATGAAGAGGCGCAGACCATGACCCTGGAGGTGGAGGATGACGGGCCGGGTATGACGGAGGAAGAACTGGAAACCGTCAGGAATTTCACCATGGTGCCAAAGGGAAATGGGATCGGACTTAAAAATATCAGGGAACGGCTGAACCTGATCTTTTCTGACGCAGTATTTGAGATAACCAGCCAGCCCGGAAAGGGAACCGTTGTGAGGATTGAAATTCCGAAATATGGAGGGAAATAGACGTGTATAAGCTTCTGATCGTGGACGATGAGGATGTGGAGAGAGAGGGAATGGCAGATTTTATCCAGTGGGAAAAGTACGGGATAAGTCTGGCGGGAACCGCATGGAACGGTGTCGAGGGATATGAGGAGATCCAGAATCAGATGCCGGATATCGTAATTACGGATATTAAGATGCCTGTCATGAATGGAATTGAGCTGATCCGGAAGACGAGGGAGGATTTTCCGGATATTGTATTCATTGTGCTTTCCGGCTACGGAGAGTATGAGTATACCAGCAGAGCCATGGAGCTGGGCGTGCGCCACTATATACTGAAGCCCTGTGATGAGGCGAAGATCGTGGAAGTGATTGGCAAAGTGACGGAGGAGCTTAAGGTCCGGGAAGAGAAGAAGAGGAAAGAGGACGATATGCGGACCCAGGTCAAGCGGCTGGCTCCGAGAGCCAGGGAGCAGATGTTCCGCAATGTGCTGCTGAACCGGGAAGATATCCATAAGGACTTCGAGGCGTATCTGGGGGACTGCGGGATCTTCCGGAGAGAGGTTTTTCTTCTGGCGTTTCATAAGGAAAAATGGTTTGACTATCTGGAACAGTTTGTGGTGACGAACATTATCACGGAGCTGCTGGGAAGCAGTCACGTGCTTCTGGTGACGTCTATCCGCAACGATGTGCTGCTTCTGCTGGATGGGCGTGTATTTGATGAGATTCAGCCCGTCATAGTGAAGGTGAAAAAGGAGTATGAGAAGTTTGATTCCAGCCCGCTTCAGACAGCGGTTTCCAGCCGCGGAAGCTGGGAGCAGATACACGGCCTCTATGAGGAGGTCTCGGGGCTCTTAAAGATGGGAAAGATCGACGCGGACACGGACGCTTTGTGGCATGGATTTTATAAGGATATCAACAGGGAGGAATTGATGCTGATTAACTACCGGGCTTTGAGGGCTGCGAAATCCTATGACGCCATCCTGTTTGAGCTGTATCTGGGATTCGTAAAGATGCGGCTCAGAGGCGATCTGGCCGGGAGAAAGGAAGCGGCCATCCTGTATGTGCTTGACATGCTCTATGAGGATGAGGACAATGAACGGTGGGTGAAGGAGGAGGACGACAGGGAGCTTTTGAAGCTTCTGGCCGACTATATCAGTGAGAAGCAGGGGCTTCATCCGGGCGGAGATAAGGAAGAGCGGCGCATACGCGATATTCTGCTGGGAATCTATCAGAACATCAGCAGCCAGGAACTGAGCATCCAGTGGCTGACGAAGGAAGTACTGTACATGAATCAGGATTATTTCGGGCGTGTCTTTTCCAAGTGCATGAAACAGAAGTATTCTTCTTATCTTTTAAATGTCAGAATTGAACTGGCGAAACGGCTGATCTGGTATTTTCCGGAGATCAAGCTTTCTCAGATTGCGGAGGAAGTGGGGTACCCGGCGGATGGCCAGTATTTTTCCAAGACCTTCCGAAAATTGGTGGGAATGTCCCCTTCCGACTACAAGGATTATATACAAAAACAGGCGTAATTTGAAAAAAACCGGCTTTTCCGCATGGGAGAAAGTCGGCTTTTTTCAATTGGGATGACGGCTTTTTCCATTTTTTATTTGTTTCAAATCATGTAGAATAACAGCATAAACAAGGTGTGCACCGAAACTTTGAGAGTTAAAAATAGAGATAAAGGAGAAATGGTTATGAGAAAAATGAAACGTTTACTGGCGCTGGGGCTCGCTGGAATGATGGTACTGTCGGCAACGGGATGCAAAAGCTCGGATAAGACGAAAGGAAGTGCGGCTGATACGACGCAGGCCGCAACCACAGGAGGCACATCTACTGGCGGCACGACCGCAGCAGCTTCCTCTAATGGTGAAGATGTAACACTTAAGTTTACCTGGTGGGGCGGGCAGACGAGGCACGAACTGACACAGCAGCTTCTGGATAAGTATACGGAGCTTCACCCGAATGTAAAATTCGAAGCGGTTCCCTCCGGCTGGGACGGATACTTTGACAAGCTGGCGACTCAGGCGGCCGCAGGAGCCATGCCGGATATCGTTCAGATGGACTATCTCTATATCAGTACCTATGCAAAGAACAGCTCCATCGCGGATCTGACGCCATATATAGAAGACGGCACCATCGATACCTCCAGTATTGATGAAAACCTGATGAAGTCCGGTGAGATCGGCGGAAAGACAGTCGGACTCGTGTATTCCAGTTCCCTTCTCGCAATGGGATATAATCCTTTAGTGCTGGAGGAGGCCGGTGTGGCGGTTCCTTCCATGGATTGGACCTGGAGTGACTTTATTGACTTATGTAAGACCGTGAAAGATAAGACAGGAAAGCTGGGTTCAGCGACCGGCCCTGTGGATGATACCAACCTGTTTAATTATTGGGTAAGACAGCATGGCGCATCTTTATTCAGCGATGATCAGAAATCCCTCGGTTACGATGACGACCAGGTTTGTATTGACTATTTAAATATGTGGTCGGAGCTGATGGCAGCAGGCGCGGTTCCGAATCCGGACGAGTATGCGGCAATCCAGACACTGGGGCAGGAAGCAGGCCCGGTGGTGACGGGTGAAGGCGCTACCATTACGGAATGGAATAACTATGCCAACAAAGTATCTTCCGTGAATGATAAGCTGAAAATCACCTCCCTTCCATTATCCGATGATGGCCAGTATAAAGGCCTCTGGAATAAACCAGGTATGTTCCTGACCATTTCCGAAACATCAGCGCATAAAAAAGAGGCGGCTGAGTTCATCAACTGGTTCGTAAACTCCGAGGAAGCCAACGACATTATGATGGGGGAAAGAGGAACTCCGGCATCATCCGCAGTCAGAGAACACATGAAATCCACCGGCAAATTAAATCCGCAGCAGGAAGAAATGTTCAACTATTTAGATATCACTGCCGATATCTGCGGCGAGACGCCTGCTCCGGACCCGATCGGTATGTCCGAGATCAACGAAGCCTTTAAGAACGCGGCTTACAGCGCATTCTACGGTCAGGTTTCGGCGGAAGAGGCCGCTAAGACCTTCCGTGAGGAAGCAAATGCCATACTGGTGAGAAATAACTAAGGCGTGGAAGAAAACATATTCAGACACGTTTCAGGAAATGAAGACAAAGGGATTGCACAAGACATTGTGACAGTCCCTTTTTAAAAGACTGAGGTGACTACTTTGATAAAGAAAAGATATAAAGACAATAAAGTGGCGTATCTGCTGCTTGCCCCCTGGCTGGTGGGCTTCATCGGGATGTGGCTGATTCCCATGTGTATCTCCATCTACTACTCCTTTACGGATTTCAATCTTCTGAACGATCCGCAGTTTATCGGGGCCGCCAATTATGTGCGGGCGTTTACACAGGATAAGACCTTTTATAAGGCGTTAAAAGTGACCTTTTTATACGTATTGCTCTTAGTGCCTCTGCGTCTGGCGTTTGCGCTGTTTGTGGCAATGCTGTTAAACAAGAAGCACAAGGGACTGGGGCTCTACCGGACGCTTTACTATATTCCATCCATCATCGGCGGCAGCATCGCAGTGTCCGTGGTATGGAAACAGATTTTCGGTAATAAGGGCGTTATCATGACGCTGCTGGGTGTCTTTGGCATCGCGCAGAAGACATCCCTCATAGGTAATCCGAAGACGGCGCTGTACGTTATTATTCTTATGGGCGTCTGGCAGTTTGGCTCTTCCATGCTGATCTTTTTATCCGCACTGAAGCAGATTCCGGGCTCACTCTATGAATCGGCAAAGGTGGACGGCGCGAACGGCTTCGTGACCTTCTGGAAGATTACGATTCCGATGCTGACGCCGACCATTTTCTTCAATCTGATTCTTCAGATCATCAACGGTTTCCGCGTGTTTACGGAGAGCTACGTCATCACGGATGGCGGACCGTTAGACAGCACCTTATCGTACGTCCTGTACCTGTACCGCCGTGCGTTTACGTATTTTGATATGGGATACAGCTGTGCGCTGGCGTGGGTGCTGGTGGCGATTGTCTCCGTATTTACCGTAATCCTGTTTAAGACTCAGAAAAACTGGGTTTACTATGAAGCCGGGAGGGAATAAATCATGGGAATGAAGAGAAAAAGACAGTTGAGTTCAGTGATTTTTCACACCGGGGCGTGTATACTGGGGTTCTTTATGATATACCCGCTCCTGTGGCTGCTGGCCAGCTCCTTTAAGAGCAACGAAACAATGTTTACCAATACATATTCCCTGCTCCCTGAAGTCTGGGACGCGGCGAAGAACTATGCCAGCGGATTTGCGGGAATCGGCGGCGTGGCTTTCAGCACGTTTTTCATGAATTCCATGGTGGTGACGGTTGTGGGGACCATCACATGCGTGCTCTCCTCCCTGCTGGCGGCCTATACATTTTCCAGACTGAAATTCCGGTTCTCTAATTTCTGGTTCGGATGTGTGATGATGACCATGATGATACCGGCACAGGTTATGGTGGTTCCGCAGTATATCATTTTGAAGAAAATCCATTTAATCGATACGCGGGTGGCCCTGATCCTGCCGTGGTGCTTCGGAGGAGCGTTTTTTATCTTCCTGATGGTTCAGTTCTTCCAGGGGATTCCGAAAGAGCTGGACGAGGCGGCGGAAATCGATGGATGCGGTAAGATTCAGACTCTCGTCAGGGTGTTGATTCCGATTGTGCGGCCGGCCATTATCACCTCTTCTATTTTTGCATTTTACTGGATCTGGCAGGATTTCTTTCAGCCGCTGATCTTCATGAGCTCGTCGACGAAATATACGATTCCGCTTGCGCTCAATATGTATCTGGATCCGAACTCATACAACAACTATGGCGGTTTGTTTGCAATGTCAGTGGTTTCACTGATTCCAATCGTGGTGTTCTTTATTATTTTCCAAAGGTATCTGGTGGATGGGATTGCCATGGATGGGATTAAGGGATAAATAAAATAAAAGGGGGATAACAAATTGTACAGCTTATCACGATGGAAGACCAGAATGACAGCATGTATAGTATCGGGAGCCGTGGTATTCAGCACGCTGTTCCCGGTTCCGGCAGCAGCGGCAGGAAAGATGGCTGCATACGATGGCAGTGAGATCGTGGATCTGGCGGGAAACAGGGAGATGAAGGCTTATGGTGAACGCCTGGTCACAGGAGGAAAGGCTCTTGTATCCAGGGACTATGGAGAAGAAGCGGGAGCAGGTATTTCCTATTATCTCGACTCTGAGGCCGGAAATGATGAAAATGAGGGAACCTCGGAAGATAAGCCGTGGAAGAGCCTTGAAATGGTGAATAACAGAACCTTTCAGCCGGGAGACCGGATATTGCTGAAGGCCGGAAGCGTATGGGAAGAGGAGACGCTTTCCCCGAAGGGGTCCGGTGAGGAGGGAAATCCGATCGTCATCGGCGCCTATGGGGATGGGGAGAAACCGAAGCTGACCGGAAATGCGGCGGTTCCCGAAGTGGTATCGCTCTATAATCAGCAGTACTGGGAGCTTTCAGATCTGGAGATTACCAATACGGCAGCCGGATTCACCGGCGCCATGAACGACCAGAATGGAAATAAGTTAAAGGATGTCAGGGGCATCCGCATTGCCGGTCAGGACGGAGGCGACTTATACAATTACTATTTGCACGATTTATACGTTCATGACGTGACCGGCGTATGTGCCTGGATCAGCGGTGACAACAATGGAAAGCCGGGAATTCTGGGGAAACAGGGATGGGATAAGTCGAAGCGAACGGGCGGAATCCTGTTCGAGGTGTTGGAACCGGCTACAGACCAGCCGACGGTTTTTCACGATATTACGGTTGAGCGGAACGTAGTCAATAACAATTCCTTTGGCGGCATTATTGTAAAGCAGTGGAAGGGCGCCGATACCGGCGGAGAACACTGGGCGTCGAGAGAAGAGGGGAAGGGCAATGCCGCAGATAATTATTACTGTGAAAACTGGAAGCCGCATACGAACGTCACCATACGCGACAACTATTTGAGCCAGGAAAATTCTGACTATGCCTGCAATACCATTTATCTGACCAGCGTGCAGGGTGCCGTTGTGGAGGGAAATATCTCCAAGGAAGCCGGTACGTGCGGTATAGAGATGTATTATGCGGATGATGTGACCGTACAGAGGAATGAAGTTTACAAGACCAGGGTAAAAGCCGGGGGTGCGGATTCCAATGCCATAGATCCCGATAAGGCGTCCACCAATATCCTGATCCAGTATAACTACATCCACGACACGGGAGATGGGATACTTCTCTGCGGTTTTATCTTTGGAACATCCGTGGTCCGCTACAATGTAGTTAAGGATGCACAGAAACGGTATATCAATCCACATGGGGATAAGGGTGTTAATTATGTCTACAACAACATCCTCTATAATACAATTGAGAAGTCTAATCTGCCGTTTATCGAGTCATCAGGGGGCAATGGTGTTTATTTAAATAAATCAGGAAACATGCACTACATCAACAATAATATTTTCTACAATACTGCAAAGACTACAACCAGCGTCGGAATCGGTGAGGGGGCTTCTACCTCCTATGACAGCAACTGCTATTATGGAAAGGGAGTACAGGCGCCGGAGCAGGAGACCCGTGCGGTATGCGGTGATCCGATGTTTGAAGGCGGACTGACGGGAGACGGAGATGATGTGGGAGTGGAGCTTCTAAAGCTGCGACTGAAACCGGAATCGCCTCTTCTGAATGCAGGAACCCAGGTGGAAGATGATCCGCTTCTGTCTATTTCTGCAAATCCGGGAAGAGATTTCGCCGGAGCTTCCCTGTTTAACGGGGAACCGGATATGGGAATCTTCGAGTATTAGGGGGAAGCGGGCAGCGGAATCTTAAACGGATACGTGGAAGACCCTTACGGAAATATCATGAAGGGAGCCGCAGTAAAGTTAAAGAATACGGATTACACCACAGTGACGGATGAGCAGGGATTCTTTGCCATAGCGGGTGTGAAGCCGGGATCGTATACGGCGGTGATATCCAAAGAGATTTATCTGGACGGAGAGACACCGGATATCACAGTGGAAGAGAAGGCGGTGACGAGAGTACAGCTGAAGCTGGGAGAGAGTCTGTCAGACGTGGGCAGTATGAAGGGCTGTGTATCAAATTCGTCCGGGCCGCTGCAGGGCGTGACCGTAACCGCATCGCTGGGAGACCTGGTATTTACTGCCAAAACCGGAAACGACGGCTGCTATGAGATGACGGATGTGAAAATAGGAACCGGATATGTGGTGACTGCTTCGAAAGAGGGGTACACGACAGCGACCGCAGAAGAGGTTAATGTAATGCCAGCCGCCGCTGCGGAAGTGAATCTGATTCTTTCCAAGGAGGTCGGAAAAACGACGTACCTCATTGCAGACTTATTTGATCAATATGATACGGGCGCGTTTACAAACAGCAGCAGCGGAAACGATGTATGGAAGGTTTCCGATATCTCCGCTGCGGACGCGTCTAAGGCATCTTTGCAGATTAAGGCGGAGGCGAATGGAAACAAGTATCTGGAGATGGCGAAAACCGGCACCTACAGCCTCTATGCTTATACAAAGAAGGAGTATGATCTAAGCGGAATTATTACGGTGGAGGCAAGAGTGAAGCGGACAATGGAGTCTGCATCTGCCAATCAGTTTGGTATGTATTCCTTTAACAAAGCGGATTTCAAAACGGGAGATCCGACGGGCAGTTCCAATGCAATCGGCACCTTCGCCCTTTCGAAAGGAAATATTATTACCCATAATAAGAAGGGCTCTTCGAGCACGGTAAATGTTCAGGGGTATACAAAGAACGAATGGGATATTATCAGGAATGTCATTAACCTGGATACCAACACCTTTGATTTTTATGTAAACGACATGAATGTTCCGAAGCTGGCCGATCAGCCACTCCGGACACAGGGAAAAAATATTGACCGGTTCGAGTTTTTCTCCAGTGGAACAAATGTTGGAGACTTACTGATCGATTATTTTAAGGTTTGTACCGGGCCTGCCATGGATTACGATGACGCGGGTATCTCAGGAATCCGCGTGGATGGAAAAGAGGCGGAGTGGAAGGGCGGCAATATTTATGAGCTGGAAATCCCTTTCGGCAGCAGTGAGGTGAAGGTACAGCCGACTGCCAGCAGCATTTTCGCCAGAAAGATTATGGTTGGAGACCAGGATGCCACAAAGGGTGCGGTTACCGTGCCGGTATCCGGGTCTGGTGATTCGCTCCGCATAACCGTTCTGGCCGAGGATGGGGAGACAGAGGAGAGTTATCAGCTGAATCTGTTGAAAGAGGATGTATCCGGACTGGCCTATTTAACGAGTCTTGCCATGGAGGGCGTCACTTTAACTCCTGAATTTGATTTTAATACTATGGAATACGAAGGAGACGTGCCGTCAGACGTGCGCCGTGTGACACTGCAGTATGAGACGGTTCAGGCGAGCAATGAGGTGACAATCAAGGTTAATAACCAGTACGTGACGGATCCGGTGATTCCGTTAAAGCCAGGTGTTAATGTCATAGAGATCGGAGTCGCATCGGCAGACGGAACCAGCTTTGCGGATTATACTGTCACTGTTACGAGAAACTGTGTAATTGACGGTATCAAGATTGATACGCTGCCTGTAAAAACTGTCTACGAGAGAGGGGAAGAACCTGATTTCGAAGGACTGACGGTCGGGGCCTATTGTGAAGGAGAGCGGGTACGCGGGCTTGACGCGGTCGAGTTTGCGGTAAATATGCCGGATACGTCGGAGACAGGAACCGTTCCTGTAACGGTTTCTTATGTGACGGAAGACGGCATGACGCTGGAAGCCGCCTTTGATATTACCGTTTACGACTGGGATACCATGGAACCTCAGAGCATTAAGGTGGTGAAACAGCCGGAACAGACTGTATATGGAACCGGAGAAGCGTTCCAGCCGGATGGCATGGAAGTGCGCCTTCTCATGAAAGCCACGGCGAGCAATGCAGCGCCGGCGGAGGTCAGAATACTGGATGATGGGGAATACGACGCCATCGGTGATTTTACAGAGCCAGGTGACACGAAGGTGGCAATACGCTATACCTGGACCGACAGCGAGGGAGAGGAGCGGTATCTGGAGGACAGCGTGGCGGTAACCGTCTACGATGAGGAACTGGAATATTACGAGACGGGAATTACGGTGACAAAGCAGCCGAAGAAGACGGTCTATGAGACGGGAAGTGTATTTAATCCGGAGGGGATGGTAGTAAAACGGACCATGAAGGCCAGCGGGAGCAACGCCGTCTATTATAAAGAAACCATTACAGATTATGATTATGATACAGATGAGCTGACCAAAACCGGAACCAGAAAGATATCAGTCAGTCATGAGGGAACGGATAAAGACGGAGAAGACAGGACGTTTACGACTGATGTGACGGTTACGGTAACAAACCGTGAAGATATATTAAAGAACGCGGTTCTGGAGCAGTCCGTGGCTGGGGCCAGGGAGATATTAAACAAAGAGAATGTGGCCTATGTGACGGAAGAGGAGAAGGCTGCAGCAGTCGATGGGGCTAAGGAAGTGTTCCTTGATGTAATGGGAGCGGAACATACGGTTCTGACAAAAGATATGGCGGACCGTATGGGAGAGCTCGAAGCACTGCTTAAAAATGCATATCCCGGTATCACGATACGAGTCGAGGGCGATTCGAAGCTGACGGAAGGTGCGGAGGTGGCCGGAGCGCTGCTGAATGCTCCGCTTGGCCAGGGGAATCTTACGATCGTTCCCCGAATTACGGGAACGAAGCTTCCGGAAGACATCCCGGAGACCAAAGCAGCGGCGGCGATGGAAATCAAGCTTCTGGTGAATGGAGAAGAACTTCAGCCGGATATTCCGCTTTATATGACCTTAAAGATCCCGGAGGGGATCGATAAGGCAGATCTCATCATCTATCACGTATTGGATGATGGCAGTATTGAAGTGATTGATCCGGAGATCAGCGGCGGCTTCCTGCACTTTTTCGTGAGAAGCTTCAGTACGTTTGTAATTGCCAATCCCAAAGAGGCTAATTTAACCGGAATCGAAATTACGGTTCAGCCGAAAAAAACAGAGTACCGGATTCATGAGGTGTTTGACGCTTCCGGGTTGGTAGTTACCGCTGTCTATGAAGACGGAACGAAGGCCGCCGTCACGGAGTATGAACTGGCCGGATTCGATTCAGCGGCGGTTGGAATTAAAACAATTACGGTATCCTATAAAGGAAAAACAGCAAAATTTACCGTTACAGTAAAGGCGGAGGACGACGGCTCCGGAGATGATGACAACGGCGACAATGACGATGGCGGCAATGACAACGGAGGCGGTAACAACAGTAATAATGGCGGCGGAAGTCATGGCAGCAGTGGAAGTCCGGTGGTCCGGTCGGTTTTGCCCGATACGGTAAAGGGAAGCTGGAAACAGAATGAGAATGGCTGGTGGTTTGAGACACTGGACGGCGGTTTTGTGAAATCGGATTGGGCCCGTATCAATGAAAAATGGTATTATTTCGGCGATCAGGGATACATGGCAGTCGGCTGGGTACTCGATCAGAACCACTGGTATTATCTGGGGGCAGATGGCGCCATGGCGGCTGATGCCTGGATACTGGACCGGGGAACGTGGTACTTCCTGCAAAGCGGGGGAGCGATGGCCGCAGACCAATGGGTTCAGTGGAATGGAAACTGGTATTATTTAAACAGCGACGGCAGTATGGCTAAAGACACTGTGGTAACGGTCGGATACCGGATCGGAGAAGACGGCGTCTGGCGCCCTGATTAAGAGATAGGAACATGGACTCCCGGGAAGCGGATACTTCCCGGGAGCTTTTATTTTCCTGCGCGTTTTACTATAAAAACGTTTGTTTTTCCGATGTTATCTGTGAAATCAGTAAATAAATGAGGAATGAAGGTTCCTTCATTGACAAATGATGAGAAGCGTTTTATCATAACAGTTAGAAAGACTTAAGGTTACAGGATCAGGAGGATATTTCGATGACGGTAAAGGAATGTTACGAGGCGATAGGCGCCGATTATGAAGAAGTTCTTCGCCGTCTGGCGAATGAAGAAAGAGTCGCACGTTTTTTGCTAAAATTTCCCGGTGATGAAAGCTTTGCCGGGCTGGTTAAGGCGGTGGAGGAGAGTGATTATGAGGCGGCTTTCCGAGCGGCCCATACGCTGAAGGGGATCTGCCTGAATCTGTCGATTACCAGGCTTGCCGAGTCCAGCAGCGCGCTGACCGAGTCTCTGCGGGCCGGCGGCTGGAGCGAAGAGGCGGGACCTCTCTTTGAACGGGTGAAAGACGATTACGGTCAGACGATTCAGGCGATTCAAATGCTGAAAAACGATTAATTGCGCCAGATACGCGAGGAAAAAAGATAAATGAAGAATAAAATTTTAATAGTGGATGATGCGGAGATCAACCGCTCCCTTTTGGCGGACATACTGTCTGTCGAGTATGATATTATGGAAGCGTCCAACGGCGTGGAGGCAGTTTCCCTGCTGAACCAGTACCACGCCGATCTTTCGCTGATTCTTCTGGACATCGTGATGCCGGAGATGGATGGATTCGAGGTTCTGGCGATTATGAACAGAAATGGATGGATTCAGAGCATTCCAGTCATTACGATTTCGGCAGAGACGTCCTCCAGTTATATTGAACACGCTTATGACCTGGGAGCGGCCGATTATATCAGCCGCCCATTTGATGAGAAGACGGTGCTGCGCCGTGTGAGCAACATGCTCATGCTCTATACGAAGCAGAAGATTCTGGAAGGCATGGTGACGGAGCAGATCATCGATAAGGAGAAGAATAATTTCCTGATGGTCGAGATTCTGAGCAACATCGTCGAGTTTCGTAACGGAGAGAGCGGGCTCCATGTGCTGCATATCCGCGTGATCACGGAGATGCTCTTAAAGAAGCTGCTGGAGAAGACCGATAAGATCCACCTGTCGCTGTCGGATATCGCTCTGATCGTCAATGCGTCGGCTCTGCACGATATCGGAAAGATATCCATCCCTGAGGAGATTCTGAATAAACCCGGCCGTCTGACAACGGAGGAATTCGAGATCATGAAGACCCATTCGGCCGTCGGAGCGCAGATCCTGAAAAATGCGCCGAACCGTCAGACGGAAAAGCTGATCCAGGTGGCCCATGATATCTGCCGCTGGCACCACGAACGGTATGACGGAAACGGGTATCCGGACGGGCTTAAGGGAGATGAGATCCCCATTGCGGCCCAGGTTGTCTCGGTGGCAGACGTCTATGATGCGCTCACCAGCGAACGTGTATACAAGTCGGCCTACAGCCACGAAAAGGCCATGGAGATGATCTTAAACGGGGAGTGCGGGGCATTTAACCCGCTCCTGCTGGAATGTCTCGTGGAGGTGGGGGACCGCATCCTGAAGGAGCTTGATTTACACTCGCTGGACGGGATGTCAGATATTGAGATGGAGGGAATTGCGTCCGAACTGAAGTCCCATAATGAACTGCGTGCGTCGAACCGGACGCTGATGCTTCTGGAGCAGGAGCGGATTAAGTACCGTTTCTTTGCCTCCATGTCGCAGGAGGTTCAGTTTGAATACAATATCCATTCGGATCTTCTGGAAGTATCTGAGTGGGGAGCGAAATACCTGGGAATTCCGGAGCTGATCGCCCATCCGGAGCACAATGAAGAACTTGCAAGGGTATTTAATAAAAGTGATTTTGCGGACTTAAAGAAACAGCTTCGTGCGACCACTCCGGGAGGGCCGGTGTTCAGCGGAAGCTATCAGGTTGTCATCGAGGGAAAACCGAGGTGGTTCAAGGTTGTGGCGCGCACGATCTGGGATTCCGACGAGGATACCTTATATTCCGGAACGATCGGTAAATTCATCGATATCCACGAGGAGCAGATGGAACTCACCAATTTAAAGCGCCTGGCCTCCCAGGATTCTCTTACCGGCCTCTATAATCACAAGGCGGCCAAGGAAATGATTGAGAATATGATAGTCCAGCGAGAGAATAAAGAGTATGCCATGATCCTGATCGATGTGGATTACTTTAAGTTTGCCAATGACCAGCACGGCCATATCTTCGGGGATGAGGTGTTAAAGTACATTTCCCAGAAGATGCGGCAGAATATCCGAAGGGATGATGTCGCAGCCAGAGTCGGAGGCGATGAATTCCTGATTTTCGTGGAATACCGTGACAATGTGATGCCGCAGATCGAGCGCATCTTCCGTTCCCTGACCGATTCCTTCCAGGGTTTCCAGATCTCTGTCAGCATGGGCGTGGCGCGCTGTCCGGAGAACGGAGTAGATTACGAAGTGCTGTTCCACTGCGCAGATCAGGCGCTTTATTCAGCAAAGAAGAATGGCAGGAATCAGTTCTGCCTGTATGACAAGACAATTCAGGGCTATTTATCTGTGCTTTCGCCGATGGATAATTGAGGAAGCTGTGAGCCAGGCGAGAAGAGTGGAATTTCCGGAGAGATACCGGAGGTTCCACTCTTTTTATTTCATGGGAACGTTGTTTTTATGATATAAAAACTCTCTGGTATTTCGGAAATTTTACTATTTATGTCTGATTTTTGAATTAACTTGGCAAAGAGTGTCTGTTAAAATAGAAACAGATGAGGAAGCTTCCCAAATAAAAAGAAAGGATAAAGGCGATTATGAAAAAAAGAATAGCTCTGATTGTGGCGGCAGCACTTGCGGCGGCGACAGTAATGACGGGGTGCAGCAGCGGAAACGGGAAGAAAGAGACAGGGACTTCGGCGGCGGAAGGTATGGCGGGAGGTACAGCGGCTGAACGTGCGGACGCAGGCAAGGGGCAGGAGGTACAGGAGAGCGAGACCTCCGACCCCATGGCAGCCATTACCGATGATGCAACGAAAAAGACGATTACATACTGGCATACATTTACAGAAGGGGCACGCAAAGACTATATCGACGAGTTGGTAGCCGAGTACATGAAGGAACATCCAAATGTGACCATCAATGTAGAGGTGTATCCGTGGAATGTATTTACTCAGAAATGGACGGCGGGGCTGGCGGCCGGAGCGCTTCCGGATGTCAGCAGCGTAAATCCGGACAACTTATTTGCAATTAATCAGGCGGGGGCGGTGCTGCCCATGAATCCTCTGATCGATGCGCTGGGAGAGGACTATTTCCTTGGAAAACCACTGGAGAATTTTACGGATGGGGACACGGTTCTGGGGATTCCCTATTACCTTCATTCCTATGTCATGTGGTACCGCAAGGACGTATTGGAGGAAAAAAATCTGTCTGTGCCGAAAAACTGGGATGAGCTGTTAAGCACGGTGTCTGCGGTGGCAGATCCGCCGAACAGATATGGATTTACCATTGCCATGTCTAAAAACGACCAGATGTGCGCACAGCTTCTCAGCTGCTTTGCAAAGGCGGAGGGAGCTCCGTTAATTACAGAAAATAATAAAGGGAATTTAACCGATCCGAAGGTGGTAAAGGCAATCCAGCTGATGGCGGACCTCTATAAGGCAGGCTCTCCGGAAGGCTCCGTAAACTATGGGCTCTCCGAGCAGAATGACGTATTCTTCCAGGGAAAATCGACGTTTGCATTTGGATCGGGCTTCCATATCAATGGAGTCAAACAGAATTCACCGGAGCTTCTGGATAAGATAGCAGCGGTTCCGTTTACGGGACCGGATGGGGAAAATCTTGGAGCTACCACATTTGTCATTGGTCTGATGGGATGGAATCAGACGAAGTACCCGGAAACGGTATATGACTTCATCAAGTTCCATTTTGAAAAGGAACGCTATATTGATTTCCTGCATCTGATTCCGGGCGGCCAGCTGCCGGCGACGGCGGAAGCTGCGAACTCAGCAGAATTCTATGATGATGAGACTATCCAGAAATTCAAGACAGAGATTGAGTACATCCAGGAAGGGATTGAGAAGGGAACCTTTATCGGTATGGACTATGGCCTTACGCCTGCGGCCTCGGCGCTGACCAGTCAGGGCATTATCGAGGAATGTCTGCAGGATATCGTGCTGAACGGGACTCCGGCGGAGGAGGCTGCGAAGAAAGCGAATGACAAGCTGAACGCAGCGATTGAGATCTTGATGGAATAATAGCATTACAGGAGGAATTTTATGAGGCAATACCGGGATCGGCAAAACGCCGGAAAGAGTGTCAGGGACCGGATAGCGGATTTTGTGGACCGCCATATGTGCGGGGTTTTCATTACTCCGGCATTTCTCGTGACCATACTGCTGCTGGCATATCCGATATGTATCAGTGTGTATTACAGCTTTACCAATAAGAGCCTGCTGGGAAAAGCGGTTAAGTTCGTCGGGTTTAACAATTACGTGTCGGTTCTGCAGAATCCGGAGTTTTACCACGCGCTGTGGAACACCCTTGTATACACCGTGATTTCACTGTCTCTGCAGCTGTTTTTCGGATTTATAGTGGCTCTGTCACTTCATAAAATCAGCCGGTTCAAAGGGATGTTCCGAACGCTGGTGCTGATCCCGTGGGCATTTCCCATGATTATCGTTACCTTTACATGGTCCTATCTCTTAAATGATCTATATGGGATCGTCAATGCCAAGCTGCTGCATTGGAATCTGATTGCACAGCCGATTCAGTTTCTGGCCAGCCCGAAGATCGCCATGCTGACGGTGAGCCTGATCAATGTGTGGTTTGGAGTCCCCCTGTTTGCCATTAATATTCTGGCGAGCCTGCAGACGATATCCAAAGATTTATACGAAGCGGCCCAGATTGACGGCGCCAGCCCGTTTCAGAGATTTCGATTTATTACGCTGCCGTTTGTGAGGGTCGTAGTGGGACTGCTCATTATTCTGAGGACAATCTGGATTTTTAACAGCTTTGACCTGATATTCCTCCTGACAGGAGGAGGTCCGGGAACCTCCACGGAAACGGTGCCGATCTTCGCCTACCGCATGGGGTGGACCCTGTATTCCCTGGGAAGGTCTTCGGCTGTGACCATTCTGCTGCTGCTGTTTTTGACGGTGGCTTGTCTGATCTATTTTAAGATATTAGACCACTGGGAAGAGGAGGTGGCGTGATGAGAGCGAGACTGCATAAAAACGGATGGACCATACTGTCCTATGTGATTCTTACCGCCGCGGTACTGCTGGCGGGAGGACCGCTCGTTATCGTGATATTTGCCTCTTTTAAGGGACAGTTTGAGATTGTCAGCAACACGGCGGCCCTTCTGCCGGAACGGTTTTCACTGTATTGGTTTAAGGATCTGCTTCATAAGACGGACTTTCTGATATACGTGGGGAACAGTCTTCTCTACTCGTCGCTGTCCACGGTGCTGGGCATGACGATCTCCTCTCTGGCCGCCTATGCGATTACGCGGTTTGGGGGCAGGAAACAGAAGATTCTGACGAGAGTAATTGTGATGACCTATATGTTTCCGCCGATTCTGCTGGCAATCCCTTACTTTATCCTGGTGTCGAATCTGGGGCTTGCCAATACGCTGCCGGGATTATTAATGGCTTATATGTCATTTACCGTTCCCTTCTGTACCTACCTGCTGGTCAGCTACTTTCGGACGGTGCCAAAGGATATCGAGGAGGCGGCCCTGATAGACGGACTCCGAAGGCCGGGGGTGTTTCTCCACATCGCGCTTCCGCTGGTGGCGCCCGGGCTGGTAGCTACGGCTATATTTGCATTTATTAACGCGTGGAATGAATTCTTATACTCCCTTCTGATTATCAGCAGCGGGGATAAGCAGACCGTTTCCGTGGGCCTTTACTCCCTGAAGGGCGGTATGGAGACGCTTCAGTGGGGAGATATGATGGCGGCGTCAGTTCTGGTCGTCATTCCGTCGATCGTGTTTTTCTCGATTATACAGAAGAGCATTGTAGGGGGGCTTACCGCGGGGGCAGACAAATAAAGGTAACAGTTCAGCCTCCACCGGCCCTTGCTGCCCGGTCTGTCCCGGCTGGCTCATGGGGCCTTTCCAGTTCCGGTTTCGGGGATAAGCAATTCTAAATGTGCAAAATTTTTCTAAAACCCAGAGAAAATGTCCAAACTCGCTGCGCTCAGACAAGTGGGCATTTCCCCTGAACGAAAAATTCTGCGCATTAAGAATTGCTAATCCCCTGCAAAGTCACAGGAAAGGCCCCATGAGTCAGCCGGGACAGACCGGGCAGCAAAGGCCGCCGGAGGCTGAACTGTTACAAATAAAGCTGGAGAGAGGAGAAGAAAATGGCTGGATATGGAATTATCGGATGCGGATATGCGGGTGGCATCCACGCGGATAATCTTGCGGGACTGCCGGGGGCGCGGCTGGCAGCGGCCTTTGATCTGGATTACGAGCGCTCGAAGGCGTTTGTGCGGGACACGGGGGCTTATGCGGCTCCGACAATCGAGGAGTTGTGCAGCAACAGGGAAGTGGAGGCCGTAATCATCACGACTCCCAATAACAGCCATGTGGCTCCTGCCATCCTTGCGGCAGAGGCCGGAAAGCATGTGTTCTGTGAAAAACCTGTGGCATTGAGTTTAAAAGATACGAAAGAGATGCTTGATGCGGCGGAGAAGGCGGGGGTACATTTTTTTGCCGCGCATACAACCAATTTTATCAGGGGTGTCCAGACGGCGAAGGCGCTGCTGGCCGCGGGAGAGATCGGAGAGCTGCTTATGATTGAGGCCGTTCATACGGACTGGGCGGGGCCTCAGAAAACCATAGGCTGGAAACAGACGAAGGAAATCTCCGGAGGTCATCTGTACCACCACATGCATGAGGTGGATTTAATCTGCCAGCTGGCCGGTCTTCCGGTTTCGGTATATGCAAAAGGGAAGAATCTGGTCCATCACGGAGATGGCTGCGGAGATGAGGAGGATGCCATATTTCTGAATATGGAGCTTCCGGGAGGTGGTTTTGCATCCCTGACAATCGGTTCCGCATTCCGCCTGGGAGATCACTTTGTAAAGCTTCAGGGAAAGATGGGTGGAATTCTGATGGATTTTAAAAATTCCTTTGTCCGCCTGGAACATGACCGGGGGGAGACGCTGTATCCCATGCAGGAAAATGAGGCGGAGGATGAGGAACGCAGGAACGGGTATCGAAAAAACAGAACGGACGCGGGGAAGGGATTTGGTAAGCCGGGAATGAAGACCTCTTCCTGGATGCAAACCATATTTTATAAGGAACTGATGTGTTTTGATGAGGTGGTCAGAACCGGGAACGCAGCTCCCGGCTGTGAGACGCTGCTGGATGGAAGCGCAGCCTTAAACTGTGTAAAGGTACTGGACGGAGCCAGGGAGTCCGTGGCCGTGGGGATGCCGGTCAGACTGGAGGCGAGATAGCATGAAGCTGGGAATCATAGGGCTGGATTCTTCCCATGCGGTTCAGTTTTCAAGAATCCTGAATGGGGAGAAGGAAGCGTTTCATATTGGCGGCCATCCGGTGACCGCAGCGTATCCGGGCCCTGTATCACAGGATTTTGATATGAGCCGGGACCGGATGGAGAATTTTACCAAAGAAGTTGCCGGCGATTGGGGAGTAAAATTATATTCATCCATAGCGGAGGTGATGCAAAATTCAGATGCGGTCTTTTTGGAACAGGTTGACGCAAGAAGGCGGCTGGAGCAGTTTCAGGAGATGGTCTGCTTTGGGAAGCCAATCTATGTTGATAAACCGTTTGCGTTAAATACGGTGGACTGCAGAGAGATGTTCAAGCTGGCGGAACAGTATGGAGTACCGGTTTTATCTACTTCCTCTCTCCGCTTTGCGGACGGCCTTACAGCCGCACTGAAGCAGTGTGAGTGGCATTCTGTGATTGGAGCCGATTTCTTCGGCCCTATGCCGTTTACCGCTACGCAGCCGGGGTATTTCTGGTATGGGGTCCACATGGCGGACATGCTTTACAGGACCATGGGGACGGGATGCAGCAAGGTTTCCGTCATCCATACCAGTGAGCATGATATCATCACCGGAGTCTGGAAGGATGGGAGAATCGGAAATATCCGGGGAAACCGATGTGGAAACGGCAACTTCGGAGGAACCATATTTCATGAATCCGGCAGTGTGTTTATCGATGTATCCCAGGACAAGAGAGGGTATTATGAGTGTCTGGTAGAACAGATTATCCGGATGTTCGATACCGGACAGAGTCCCGTTACGAGGCAGGAGATGACAGAGGTGGTCCGTTTTCTGGAGGCCGCATGTGAGAGCCTCACGACCGGGCGGGAAGTGGTATTATAAATTAAGGAGAGATAAAATAGATGATACGAATAGGTGTTTTGGGCTGCGGCTATTTCGGGGCAGAATTTGCCAGAGCCATAAAGGAGAGGGAGGACGCCCAACTGGCGGCGGTTTACAGTCCCGGAAAAAGTTCGGAGCGGTTAAGCCGGGAGCTGGGCTGCCCACGGGCTTCCTCTGTCGATGAGATCATGGAAAATGCGGATATCGACGCCGTGATCATTGCCACGCCGAACTATCTGCATCATCAGCATGTACTGGCGGCGGCCGGAGCGGGAAAGCACATTTTCTGTGAAAAGCCGTTTGCACTGAACGCAGAGGATGCCGCAGAGATGGTGGAAGCGTGCCGGAAGGCAGAGGTAACGCTGATGGTGGGTCACATCATGCATTTTTATCAGGGAATTGCCAGAGTTAAGGCGATGATTCAGGATGGCTTTTTCGGTGATATACTCACCATGCATATCGAACGTACCGGCTGGGAGCAGAAAAAGGCGGAAGTGAGCTGGAAGAAGATGCAGGAGAAATCCGGAGGCCATCTATTCCATCATATTCATGAGATTGATATTATGCAGTGGATCATGGGAGTGCCTACGGAGATGTACGCGGTGGGAGGAAACTTAGGGCACCGCGGGGCAGAGTTCGGAGATGAGGACGATGTGCTCCTGCTGACCGCCAGCTTTAACGGAAATGCATTCGCAACGCTTCAGTATGGCTCGGGTTTCCGGGTGGGAAACCATTTTATCCGTATTAACGGCACGAAAGCGGGAGCGGTGATCGATTTTAAGCGCGCCGAAGTTCGTGTGATCAGCGATGCGGGGGAGACGCAGTTTCCGCTGTTTGAGGATGAGAAGAGCGCGAGGGCGATCTGCGAGCTGTTTGCCCGAACCGACGGCGGTATCTCCTACGGATCCCCGGAGGAACGGCCTCCGGAGTATATTCTGGTCTCTCTGCGGGAGGAGCTGGAGCTGTTTCTTCATGTGGTAAGCGGGGGAGAGATACCGGAAGAGAAAAAAGATTTATTTGACGGATCATCGGCGGTTCATTCGGTTATGATTGCGCAGATGGGATGCCGTGTCAGAGGGAGGAAGTCATAAAGGAGAAGGAAAGAGGGCTGCATCATAAGATGATGCAGCTCGTGTGGATTGATATTATTATATTTTTTCTGATCGCGGGGGCCGGCGTGATTCTGTCACAGCGCATCTACCGCCAGGATATGGAGACGGAGACTTCTAATGTATTTGAAGCCTCCTTTTCGAATATAGAAAACACGCTTCATTTTGTCGAAAACATCGCTTTTAACATCATGAATGACAAGACGGTGAAGGAGGCGCTGCGGGCGGTAAACCAGGAGAGGGAGGACCGCTACGCACTGGTAGATGATTTGTATTACCGCCTGATTACCGGATCGCTGGTGGCAAATGACGCAGTCTCCATTATTGTAACAGACTTAGAGGGACGCCAGTACGCGACGGGAAGCCTGGACTACAACCTGACAGAGGAGGAGCAGGAGAAAATCAGGCTTCTTATGGAGGAACGCTCTTCCAGAACGGAGCCGGTGTGGCTGGAACGGGGGAATGGCCAGGAACTGCTCTATGGCCGGGAACTCTATGACACCCCGTTTGGGGGACACCGCCCGCTGGGCATGATACTGATTCGTGTGAATCTGGATAAGATGATGGCGGAGAGCAGGCAGGGAAGCCTTGCGAAGGGCAATATCGTAATTTTTTACCATGAAAATCCTATTTACGCGGGAGACAAACGAATCTTTGACAGCCCGGTGCTGCTGGATTCTGTGAGAAAAGAAAAAAATGGAGGCTCCGGACGGTATTTCAGGACCGAGGGGGAGTCTGAATTTCCCGGGATTACGTATCTGGGGTATGAGAGATACAAAGAGATGATGACATCAACGAACACGCTGATGATATTCTTTACAGCGGCTATTTTATTCATATTGATTGCGTCATTTCTGGCGACGGCCCGTGTGGTTCATCACATAACGGCTCCTATCGCATTTTTGAGCAAGAAAATGAAAGCGGTGGAGGAAGGGGATTTTTCGGTACAGATTGACAGAGACCTTTTGGATACGGATATTATGGAATTCGAGGAACTGGCGGCTAACTTCAACCTCATGACGGGAGAGATCGGACGGCTGGTGGAAGATAATTACTTAAGGACAATCAAGGAGAAGGAGTACCAGATCAAGGTCCTTCAGGCGCAGATCAATCCCCATTTCCTTTATAATACGCTGGATGCCATTAACTGGCTGGCCATGGACAGCGGGCGGCCTGAGATATCCAGTATGGTTCAGTCGCTGGCGACTCTCTTCCGCGAGGCGACGAAACAGCAGCAGTATCTAATCCCGCTGAGGGAAGAACTGACACTGTTATCGTGCTATGTAACAATTCAGAAAATACGGCTGGAGGAACGGCTGGAAGTGGCGTTCACCATTCCGGAAGAGTGTATGGATATGAAGATTCCCAAACTCTCTCTTCAGCCGATCCTGGAAAATTCGGTGAAATACGCGGCTGAGGTTACCATGAAGCCGTGTCTGATTGAAATCAGGGCCAGAAGGAAGGGAAACCGCCTGATTCTCTGCATTTGGGATAACGGGCCGGGGATTCCGGAACAGATCCTGGCACAGATCAGAGAGCGGCGGGTGCCTGGCAATACGGGAATCGGCCTGTTAAATATCGAGGAGCGGATTCAGATGCTGGGAGGGACCGGCAGCGGGTTAAAGATTTATTCCCGCGGGCAACGAGCCAAACGGACACGCTGGCGCGTCCATTTGGCGACTGCCGCGAGGGTCAAAACCCCCGATGCCCGCAGCGGGGTTTTTGACTTAAAAAAAGGGCGGGGAACATGGATTACGCTGTGTATCTGCCAGCCAGGAGGTGAAAGCAGTTGAAATACCGGGCACTGATTGTAGACGATGAACGCATCATAGTAAATGGAATTATGAGACTGCCGATCTGGCTTTCTCTGGATATTGAGCCTGTGCCCGCCATGACGGGCCTGCAGGCTCTGGAATTAATGGAGCAGTGCCGGTTTGATCTGATCATTACAGATATCCGTATGCCGGAAATGGACGGCCTGGAATTTATCTCTCAGATGAGAAAAGTGTACCCGGACATACCGACCGTGGTTCTGTCCGGCTATGATTCTTTCGCCTATGCGAAGGAGGCTATCCATTACGGTGTTTCTGATTATCTGTTAAAGCCTATTTCCCAGTTGGATTTAAGTGATACAATCACCAGGATTTTTCATGAGATAGAAGAAAAAAAGGAAGCCCGGCAGCAGGAAGAGATGCTGCGCGGTACTGTAAAACAGACGATCCGGGATGCCAATGCCCAGCAGCTGGAAAACGGCTTGCTGGGGGGGCCGGACAACGGCCGTCTTGACCGGCTTCTGGGCTCCGGTTATATCTTGGCGGAGTGTATTCCCTGCGAGAGGGAGGAAGAAAATCTGGGAGGTCTCAATATACTCCTGGAAAACATAAAACAGATCGTCCTGGGACCCCGCCGGGACAGCAGGGCAGTCGTCACGCTGTTTATGGGCCACGTTGTATTTGCGGTAAATCAGGAAACAATGGATTTTGGCCGTCTCCTGTCGGGAATCCGGGAATGGAGTGATAAAAACGAATACCCGTTTTCTGTATCCTGGATTCCGGTTACCTCCGGGGATTGTCTCGCAGATCGCTACAGCCTCCTGACCAGAATTTCCTCATACCGTTTCTACTACGACAAGTTCTGTATCTTATCCGAAGAAGAAACGAAATCCGTAGAAGGGGAGCCCTGCTTTAACGCGCTGGAAGAGGCCGTAAAGGACGGAAATGCGGAGCTGGCTCTGACAGAAATGGAAGATGTGATATACGACCTGAGGCGCTTAAACAAGTCTCCGGAAGAAACAAGGACCTACTGTGCCAGACTCTATCTTCTTCTGGCCAAATACACGAATGAACACGTTCGGGAAACCGGAATCGTCAGGCTCTTAATGACGAGTGCCCGCACCGACTTTAACGGTCTGGCGGCCATGCTTCGCCAGCTTTTAACGCAGTGGGAGACCGACAGGTCAGAGAAGAACCAGGCCAGCTTCAGCAGTACCGTGCAAAAGGCCATGCTGTATGTACACGAACATTTAAGCGACGAGGGACTCTCCATCGCCGCAGTAGCCGGAACGGTTCTCTTCATCCACCCGGACTATTTCGGCAAGCTCTTCAAGAAAGAAACCGGAATTGCATTTACACGGTACGTCATGGACTTACGCATGGACCGCGCTAAAAAACTGATCGCAGAAAAACCAGACATCAAGGTCTACGAGCTGTGCGAAGCCACCGGCTTCGGTGAAAATCCTCACTACTTCAGCCAGGTCTTCCGTTCCTGCTGCGGATGCACGCCGAGCGAGTATAAGAGGGCGATGGGGAATGTGAAAATATCATTTTAAATTATCTAACGCCTGAATCAAAGCCAAAATCGTAAGTGACTGTCCATAAGCCATCGGCGCGATCAATATCTTTTTGTAATGTTCCCTGTCAGCCCCCATCCCGGTACCGCCTGACACGTTCAGTACGGTGCCTTCCTCATCGATATTATTCATGACGGCCCGGATGCCCTTCCAGGCACAGTCCAGATAGGAATCATCAAGGATACCAAGCTTGATTCCTTTTAAGATCCCCGCGGTGATGGCGGCGGAGCCGGAGACCTCCTCGTAGCTGGCCGGATCATCGAGTACGGTATGCCACAATCCTGACTGGCTCTGCAGCTTCTTTAATGTACGGACCTGGCTCTTATAAGTGTTTACAATGAATTCCCGGACGCCCGCATCCAGGCTGCCCTTAAACATCTCCAGATACTCCAGAATCCCCGCGGTAAACCAGCTGTTGCCGCGGCACCAGAAGACGCCTCCGAAATTATCGCGCGTATTAAACGTCCAGCCGTGGTAGAAAAGTCCTGTTTTCTTGTCGTATAAGTATTTGATATGTAAGAGTACCTGGTGAATGGACTCGCTGATCCAGTCCTGGCGGTTGTATTTCTGGCCCATTCGGTTTAAGAAGAGAACGGTCATGAACAGGGTGTCGATCCACATTTCATTTTCATTTAAACGGACGCCCAGGCGGTCGCCGTTGGCGCTGGTCACGTGCTGAAAGCCGCCTTCCTCCGTGCGGGGGAGGCAGCGCATCAGCCAGTCGGCCCAGCTTAAGCAGAGAGACTCAAATTCCGGATCAGGGCAGATTTCGTTTAGCTGTACCAGCGTCAGCAGCGGAGTGGTGGTGTTGATGTTGCGGGACGGAAGCCCCTCGGCCATGTTGCATTTAAACCAGCTGCATAAGAACTCGCGGTATTCGTCCTTTTTTTCAACCATCATGATCTTGTAGAGACCGTATAGGCCGACGCCCTGCGGCCAGTCCCATTCGCTGATTCCGAAGTCACGGCGGAAGAAGCCGATGCTTTCGCCCCCGTTCTCCAGTTCTGTTTCATTTTCAGGGCCGCCGAGCGTTAAGAGCTTATTTACGACCAGGTCAAGCTTTCGGGTGATTTCTTCTTTTTTCAGTTCCTGCATGAGTAGGAGACTCCTTTCTTATAGAAAATTAATGGGTTTTATTATATAATGGTTCCAAATGCTGCAGACAGGAGGGACGAGGCATGGAAGCCGTTATCTATTACGCCAGGACCGATGGCATTGAACTGGAACGAATGATACGCAAGGGTCACTTTAATATGCATGGAAAGCATTTCCACAACCAGTATGAGATCTTCTATCTGCTGGAAGGGGAACGGCGTTTCTTCTTTGACAACCGTTCTTATCTGGTAAGAGGCGGATCACTGATTCTGGTGGATGAAAACTCGATTCATATGACCACGGCGAACAGCGAACAGGAAATCGGCCATGACCGCATTATCCTCTATGTGGAGCGGGATAAAATGAAGGAATTTGACCGGCTGTTCCCGAATCTGAACCTGGTTAAGTTTTTTCACCAGCACTATGGGGTATTTCCGCTGAACGAAAGGCAGCAGAGGGAGTTTATCGACCTCTATATCAGGCTTCAGGAAGAATTTGACAGCAGAAAACGAAATTACAGGGCCATGATCGAGACGGAAATTATCCAGTATTTTATTCGTTTTATGCGCGAAAATCATACTCCGGCCATTGAACATACGGATGTGAGCGCGCCTTCCAAATACCAGAATATCTACGCGGTGGCCGACTATATCTCGGAGCACTTTGATGAAACGATAACGCTGGATCTGCTGGCCGACCAGTTTTATATCAGCAAATATTATTTGAGCCGCACCTTTAAGGAAATTACGGGTTACGGCATCAGTGAGTATTTGAATATTCACCGCATCAGGGAGGCGAAGCGGCTGCTGGAGGAGACGGATTTGAGCGTGCAGCAGATTGCCCATAAGCTTGGATACGAGAGTATCACGTATTTTGAGAAGGTGTTCAAAACGTATATGACCATGTCTCCCTTGAAGTATAGAAAAACAATGAATACGGTGACGTATACCAACGGACCGACGAGCAAACCGTAAACGCCGGCCCGTTGTTTATGCACTTTTTTATCACGGTCACATTGTAGCATGTATGAAAGATTTTATGTTATCAGATATTGCGGATTCGAGTGGAAAATCAAACTATATTGTGGTCAGGTGCTAGAGCCTCCCGGCACTACGCTTTTTAATCCCTTCTGGATAGGGGCGTGGATTTGTGATATGCTGGAAACGTATAGAAACGGTTGAACGATCGGGATCAGGAGAAAAAGGATGGTTGGGATCTATTTGAAGATGCCTGACAGCATCGGCGATGAGAGAGCTTTAAAAAGGCCATTGGAGAAAAACAGGGAGCTGGTAGTGAATGCCGGCAGCAAAATAAAGAAGGCCGCTGCCGCTTTAAAATGCGGGGAACCGCCCCGGGAAGGCCTTGGGGTTCTCTGGCATCTGGCCGGATTGTTTGGGCAGAGGCTGTATTTCTTTTATAAGACAAAGGAATATACTGATAAGCTGAAGATAGACGCAGGTCGGTGTATTGGCTGCGGAATGTGTGCCAACCTGTGCCCTATGGAAAATATTCAGGTAAAGGATAAAACGGCTGTGCCGGGAAAGCGATGTACGATGTGTTACCGCTGTATCAACCAGTGTCCGGTGCAGGCAATCACACTGCTGGGAAAGCGGGTGGTTGAGCAGTGCGATATAAAGAACTATTTGTAGAGAGCGTTTGGCTCTGAACGCAAAAACGCATAACTAGGATGTTTATGCGTTTTTGTGTATTTATATAATTGTTTCTGCAAATGTGACCAGCAGTTCATTCTTACAAATCCTCAACCACCGGAAGCGTAGATCCACCAAACGGCATAACGAGTACGGAAGCCTCCGCCCCTAATTCCTCAAAGGCCTGATCGACAGCCTCCTGAACGGACGAGAACGGTGTCATAAATATATTTCTGACAAATTCTTCCTCCATGTGAGAGACGAGAAATACCTTCGCATGTTCCAGAACCATGGCGATTGCCGCGGCCTTATGGCCGCCCAGCTGAAAATCGGTCTCGATGCGCTTAACTAAGTCGGAAGGCCGGTCCGCGCCGAGCATCCATTCCTCAAAGACCCGTTCGCCCATGCCCTCCCGGCAGGAGCCAACCAGGACGATGATTCCGTTCTCTTTTACCGCGTATTTACCATTTTCCAGGGCTTTCTGTGTCTGGTAGAGATTCAGATCCTTTGGAGCACCGCCCTGGGATACCAGGACGATGTCTGCCTTGCGGCTGATCTCTTTCCGGTAAAAACGGTCCAGAAAGCGGCAGCCAGCCCTGTGGGCCGTGATGATATCTCCGCAGACGGAGTAGACGATCTGCTTGGTTTCATCCAGAACCACATTGACAATAAAGTCAACCGGACAGCAGGCAAGAGCGTCCTCCAAGTCCTTCCGGAGGGAATTGCCTTCCAGCTTGCCAGCGCACGCATCGGGTCTGACCATGCGGGAGTGGTTGGCCTGGATCGCCGCCCTTGTGGAGACTCCCGGCATGATAGCCTTTGCTCCGCCGGAATATCCGGCGAAATAGTGGTATTCGATGTTGCCCAGACAGATACGGCAGTCCGCCTCTGCCACAGGACGGCAGATGTCTACGGGGGTGCCGCCGGGCGTGGTGCCCATGTGAACGAAATCAAATTCCGAGGAATCGACACAGCGCACCTGGCGGTAGACGGATTCCCCGACGAGATGGAGCTTTTCTTCCTCCGTCTGTGTCCGGTGGCTGCCGAGGGCAAATACGATGGTTATCGATTCCGGTTTAACCCCGGCAGCATACATGCGTTCCAACAGCTGCGGGAGAACGACGTGAGAGGGCATGGGGCGTGTGATATCGCTTGTTACAATGACGATTCTTTCCTTTCCTTTTACAATCTCCTCCAGGGAACGTGTTCCGATCGGATGGGAGAGTGAACGATTCACTTCCTCCGCCCCGGTGGTGGCGACGGTTACTTCATTGGGATAGAGAATTCCGTCTATGTTTTTATCAGGCAGCTCCACAATCTGTGGGGTGGTGCCGAAGCCTATTTTCAGTTTCATACAATCAGTTCCTCACTTTGCGTGCGACTTTGCTGCGGACCGCCGCTTCTCCTACGGCTCTGGCGACGGCAGCGCTGACTCTTTTATCCAGTGGATTCGGAATAATACAGTCACGAGACAGCTCTTCATCGGTCACCAGACCGGCGATAGCCGCTGCGGCAGCCATTTTCATATCCTCGTTGATATCGGAAGCCCTGACGTCCAGCGCTCCGCGGAAGATTCCCGGGAAGGCTAAAAGGTTGTTGATCTGATTCGGGAAATCGGAGCGTCCGGTGGCAACAACACGGGCGCCGCCGGCTTTCGCCTCGTCCGGCATAATTTCGGGAACCGGGTTAGCCATGGCAAATACGATGGAATCCGGTGCCATGGTGGAGATCATGGCCGATGTTGCAATCCCGGGGGCCGATACTCCGACGAAGATATCTTTGTCTTTGATAATTGTCTCCAGCGAACCGCGTTCCTGGTGCGGATTGGTGACAGCGGCCATCTCCTGCTGGGCCGGATTCATAAAGGACTCTCCGGGGGCCAGCGCCCCGCATTTGTCCGTCATCACGATGTCACGGAAGCCGTGAGACATGAGGAGGCGGCAGATGGAGATTCCGGCAGACCCGGCGCCGCTGATCACGACCCGAGCAGTCTCTTTCTTCTTTCCGGTCAGCTTTAATGCGTTGATGAGACCTGCCAGCACGACGATGGCCGTCCCGTGCTGATCGTCGTGGAAGACAGGGATGGAAAGCCGCTCTTTCAGTCTTCGTTCAATTTCGAAACACCTGGGGGCGGAAATGTCCTCCAGATTGATGCCGCCAAAGGTGGGGGCCATGCATTCCACGGTCCGGATGATCTCATCCACGTCCTTTGTAGCCAGACAGATGGGAAATGCATTGACTCCGGCAAATTCCCGGAACAGGATGCATTTACCCTCCATGACAGGCATGGCGGCTTCTGGACCGATATCACCGAGGCCAAGTACCGCGGTTCCGTCTGTGACGACGGCTACTAAGTTTCCGCGGCCGGTGAGTTCATAACTCTCCTCAGGATTACGGTGGATCTCCACGCAGGGCTGGGCGACTCCCGGCGTATAGGCCAGCGATAAATCTGTTTTGTTTGTAATAGGAAGCCTGGAAACGATGTCCAGTTTCCCTTTCAGCTTCCGGTGCAGTTCTAATGATTCCTGTGCATAATTCATTTTCTCACCCTCCAGTGTGTTGTCTGCTTAAGGGGAAGGGCAGAGAGATTTTTCATATCTCTATCATAAGGGAGAAAAGCAGGTATTGTAAAATAATAATTAATGATGAGATAATAACTAAAAGTTTTGAAAAATCGGCGAAAATTTGATAAAAATTAAACAATACTTGAAATGAAGCCTGTCAGGTCTTACTATTAATAAATAATATGAATGGACATAGAATGATATAAGGCAGGAAGTTTGGAGAGGGAGAATGGTATGAAATTACATCAGCTTCAGTATTTCAGAGAGGTATGCGCACAGAATGGAATCACAAAAGCGGCGGAGACGCTTCATATATCCCAGCCAGCCGTCTCCAATGCGATCAAGGAACTGGAGGAAGAGTTTCATGTCAAGCTGTTTAAGAGAGTGGACAAGAGGCTGATTCTGACGAAGGAAGGCGCCTGGTTTCTCCTGGAGGTGGAAGAGCTGCTGAGCAGGGCCAATGCTCTGACGCAGAAAATGTACCACTTGGGAACGCAGAAAAATCTGATCAGAATCGGGCTTCCGCCGATGATCAGTGTGATGGCGTTCCGGCTGATCCAGGACTTCCACTCCGCCCATCCGGAGATCGAGCTGGAGCTGTATGATGAGGCTTCCCTTACCTTAAGAAGGATGCTTCAGGAGGATAAGGTGGATGTAATCATTGTCAGCGGCATGAACACGGACTTTACGAACCTGGGGTTCTGCAAGCTTCAGAGGAGCGAGCTCCTGTTCTGTGTGAACCGGAATCACCCGCTGGCTGGTGAGCCGTGCGTATCCATAGCACATGCGGCGCTGGAACCCGTGGTGATGTTTAAGAGCAGCTTCCATGTAAGGGAAAAGGTGCTGGAGCGCTTCCATGAAAATGGCTGTACACCCCGTGTCATGTGGACGACGCAGCAGCTCTATACGCAGCTTCAGCTGATCCGGAACGGGATGGCGGCTGGTTTTCTGTTCCGGGAGATCGTCGAAAATGAAGAGGATATAACCGGAATCCCGCTGGACCCACCTATGGAGACCGATATTGAGATGGTGTGGCTGAAGAACGGGAAGGTATACCAGGACATCAACTGTTTTATCCGGTTTACCCAGGAACACTGCCGGAAATACGGACTGAAGTGTGTGAAGGAATGAGGATAAAACCGGATAGGAAAGACAAAGGAAATGGACAGGAAAGAGCTGTATTTCGGCTCTCTCCTGTCATTTTCAGTTATGATGAAATAATTAAATGTTATTTTACAGATCGCGCAGGATTCTATAAAATGGAAAGTGCTTGAAGGGGAAGAAACAAAGGAGTCTGTACAGTGCGGTGGGCGTTCTGACAGATCATGAGAGGTGTAAAGAAAAATAAAAATAATGTCTGGGAGGTTTCATATGTTTGCTGATAAAATATGGGGAGATTACAAGTTTCATCTGGTTATTCTGTTGTGCTGCGTTTTGGCCGAACTCGTCGGTCCCATACGGATACCGCTGGGAGGCGTTACCATTACGCTGCTTCCGTTACTGTATTCCATGATTTTCGTATTAGTCGTATATCTGATCAAACCTATCAAATTCGTAAAAGAAAAACAGGCGGCCACGGGTTCTGCCATGCTGACCTTAAGTGTTGCCTTTCTGATGGCAAAGCTGGGAATCACCAGCGGCGGCTCCATTGAACAGGTAATCAGTGCAGGTCCGGTTCTGATTCTGCAGAATCTGGGAAATATCGGCACACTTCTGGTCGCACTTCCGATTGCTCTCCTTCTTGGCATGGGAAGAGAGGCCGTCGGCATGACCCACGCGATGAGCCGTGAACCAAACGTGGCGCTGATTTCCGATATGTTCGGGGCGGACTCGGCCGAGTTTAAGGGCGTTATGACCTGTTATATCGTTGGAACTATTTTCGGAACCATCTTCATGAGTATCATCCCGCCGCTCTTTGTGAGCCTGGGAATCTTCACCCCGGAAGCGACTGCCATGGCCGTCGGCGCCGGCAGCGCATCGATGATGACAGCCGGCCTGGCAGGAATTATGGAAGCCGCGCCTTCTGCGAATCCGGATACACTGACCGCATTTGCAAGCATCAGCAACGTTATATCTTCCTCAATCTCTGTTTATCTGGGATTATTTATCACAGTACCGTTGGGCAATGTGATCTATAAGGCGATGAAAAAGGGAAAATAGGCCGCCCATTGGATTGGGCCTGGCACAATGTGTGACAGGCGTGAAGGGCCGCACCAAAATAATAGAACAATAGAGGGAAAATAAGGAGGAGTTTCGTATGGAGAAGGAAAGATTTTCTGGGATGTTTATGGATTGGGTAATGACATTTCTTGTGGTTGCCATACTTGCAACCGTTTGTAATATTGTGGGCTATGACGGAGGATTCATAGAGTCTCTTCCGGGCATGCTGATATTCGGCCTGATCAGTCTGGCAGGCCTGACAGTGAAACATTTCGTTCCTGGTAATTTACCGGCGGTAGCCTATATCGCTTTAATCGGAATGATCGTGGCAATGCCGTTTTCTCCGATTTCCGGATTCGTGGTTTATTGGGCGGGCAAGGTGTCATTGATGGCTACCGTTACACCGATTCTGGCCTATGCGGGCGTTATCGTGGGCAGAGACTGGCGTGATTTCTTAAAGATCGGCTGGAAGGGAATCGTGGTATCCCTGCTGGTTATCTTTGGTACGTTCCTGGTCTCCGGAGGAATCGCACAGGTTCTCGGAAACATTCTGTAAACGTGAAAAATAGAGGAAAGCAGGAGGAAGAATGGAATGGGGAATTTTCCATATGTAGAAATTGAGGGTACACCGTTTGAGATTGGATTTCAGCACGGAGAGCTTTTTAAGGATAAGATTTTAAACAGCATCCAGTGTTATAAGGAAATGTTTATGGATTACTCGAATCTGGAGTGGTCCAGGGCAAAGAAGCTGTCTACCAGATTTGTCGAGGTAATCCGGGACTACAATCCGGATTATCTGGAGGAGATTCGCGGTGTTGCAGAAGGGTCCGGACTGGATTTTGAAGATATTCTGGCTTTAAACTGCAGAAGTGAGCTTGTATTTGTGGGAAATGAACTCGACAAGGCCGACGGCGGCTGTACCTCCATCGGAATCAGCAGCGATGCCGGAGCGGGCGGAGATGCGTTCCTGGCTCACAACTGGGATTGGAAGACCAGCCAGAGAGAGTCCATGATTATGATGAAGATCACACAAAAAAACGGCAGGCCCACCATCTTTATGGTAACTGAGGCGGGAATTATCGGAAAGACGGGATTTAACAGCGCTGGTGTAGGTCTGTACTTAAATGCGCTGTCCACAGACCAGGCGCCGAAGGGGCTTCCGCTCCACATGGCCATGAGAGGGATTCTGGACTGTGAGACGCTGGCCGAGGCAGTCAAGGCAGCTACCAGATTTCAGCTGGGCTGCTGCGCCAACTTCATGATCGGCCATAAGAACGGGGAATGTGTGGATATTGAGATTGAAAATGAAGAGTTTGACGTGCTCTATCCGAAGGATGGAATCATCGTCCACACCAATCATTTTATCAGCAGCAGGCTCCCAATTCTGCCGAGAAAGGATATGGGGAAACGTAAGTTTACGGATTCCTTTGTCCGGCTGGGAAGAGCGGATAAACTGCTTCGAAAGAAAGGAAGCGAAATTTCGGAGGAAGATATCAAGGCCGTTTTAACGGACCACGTGGAGTATCCTTCCAGTATCTGTCGTCACGACGATGAGAAGCTGGAAAAGGGACTGCGGATGGGAACCGTATTCTCCATGATTATTAATCTGACAAAGGGCGAGATCCTGTTCTGCAAGGGAAATCCCTGTGAGTTGGAGTATGAGAAGTATCGGATATAGGTCAGAGAAGTGTCTGGATCTATGCAAAAGCGTATGACTTTTGGCGGCAGAGAGAGCCTTAGTGGCTCTTCCTGCCGCTGTTTTTTTCGGTGAGATTATTTTATGCAGTCGTGATATCAAGGCGGCCTTTTAAGGAATCAGACAGAGGTCCGGCCCCAGAATTCTTCCATATATCTGACTGCGGCGGGGGAATCCAGTTCCAGCTTTTCAATCAGCTTTTTACGGGTATCATCATAGGAAAATCCTGTTTCCCGGCAAATGGAAATCAGAGCGCCGGCGCCTCTTTCTATGCCCTTTTCAAATCCATCTTTCACCAGCATTTGACCTAATGGTGTCATGAATAGCACCTCCTTTACCTGGTTTAAATCGTCTTTTGACAGAAACTTGTTTGCAAGTGTATACAGGACTGCCTGCATCTTTTTTAAATCTGTCTCTGATAGAGCGCCGGATTTAGTGATCAGCTGATTTGCCAGAATAATCCGGTCTTTAATTCTGACAAGATTTCCTTTACGGTTGATGAACAGATCACATAAGTCGTGATATCGACGTGACAGATATACGCGGTGACTGCTTCATAACTGCGGAAGCGGCGCAGATCCTCCTCCTTGATACTGTCGCTCTCAAACTCCAGATGAATCCAGCTCTGGTCAGGCTTAATGAAGTTAAAGTCTTCATATAGCTGCTTCGCTTCCAGATGGACAAATTCCGTTTGGCCGACTGTCACCGGTTCCGCAGTGATTTTTAAGTATGACAGCAGTTCATCTCCGAAAAACTGCATGGCGCTCTTTAAGACAAGATCTTCTGCCGGAAAGTTGTCCGGTAAATCTTTGGAGCCGCCTGCATCATTCGTATTGCTCATATAGCCTCCGTTTCCAGCTATATAAGAACCTATCTCCATTATAATATTTTTTTAAAAAACAGACAATAGCCCTGCTTATTTTTCTGGTATTATTTACAATGATTTTTGGTGATATGGGAATTCTTAAGTCCGAACGGACGTAGAACGCCTGGTGAATTGGGCAGAAAGGAATGCGGACAGAAACCGGATTCCTGTGGCGATAGCTTCTTATAAAGGCTATCATCGGTTTTCTGATAGTAGTATATCATGGACAGGCGGCCCGGGACAAGCTGTTTTTCCATCCTCACGTTGCAATTTCCCCCGCATTTCCTTATAATAGGAGGACAGAGGTTCACCAAAATAGGAGGACAGAGATTCACCGGAATCAGTCAGGAGGAATAAATAAGAATGAAATCTTTAGTAATTGCAGAAAAGCCGTCGGTGGCGCGTGATATTGCCAGGGTCCTTCGCTGCGGAAGGAATCAAAACGGCGCGCTGGAGGGCGATCAATATATTGTAACCTGGGGGCTGGGGCATCTTGTGACGCTGGCGGACCCGGAAGATTACGACCCGAAGTATAAGACGTGGAAGATGGAAGACCTTCCCATGATGCCGGAGCAGTTTAAGCTGGAAGTGATCAAACAGACGGGAAAACAGTTCAGCGCGGTCAAGGCGCAGCTTCAGAGGAAGGATGTGGGCGAGATCATTATCGCCACAGATGCAGGCCGGGAGGGGGAACTGGTGGCCAGGCTGATCCTGGAGAAAACCGGATGCCGGAAGCCGATCAAGCGACTCTGGATTTCGTCTGTTACGGACAAGGCCATTAAGGACGGATTTGCGAAGCTGAAAAACGGCCATGAATACGACAATCTCTACGATGCCGCCATGTGCCGGGCGGAAGCAGACTGGCTGGTGGGTATCAATGCTACCAGAGCTCTGACGTGCAAGTACAATGCGCAGCTGTCCTGCGGCCGTGTTCAGACCCCGACTCTGGCAATCATCGCCAGCCGGGAGGAGGAGATTAAGAATTTTGTGCCGAAGCCCTATTACGGAATTGCTGCAAAGAGCCAGACGCCACCGCTCACGCTGACGTGGCGCGACGAAAAGTCAAAGAGCTTCCGCGCCTTTGATAAGGAACGGGTGGAAGGAATTATGAAGAAGATCGAGGCAGGCAGCGGCCAGGGGCTTGTAACCGAGGTAAAGCGTATTCCGAAGAAGACGTATGCACCGCAGCTCTATGATCTGACAGAGCTTCAGCGGGAGGCAAACCGGAAGTTCAATTATTCGGCCAAGGAAACGCTCAATATCATGCAGCGGCTTTACGAAAATCACAAGGTCCTGACGTATCCCAGAACGGATTCCAGATACTTGAGCTCGGATATCGTACCGTCAATCAAGGAGCGCCTGGAGGCCTGCGGCGTGGGCCCGTACCGGAAACTGGCCGGGCGCCTGATGAATCAGAAGATTGTGGCTAAGCCGTCTTTTGTGGATGATAAGAAGGTATCGGACCACCATGCCATCATACCGACGGAGCAGTTCGTACAGCTGGACCATATGACTGTGGAGGAACGCAAAATCTATGACCTCGTGGTGCGAAGATTCATCGCCGTTCTCTATCCGCCTTTCGAGTACGAGCAGACGGAGCTTACGGTAGAGCTGTCCGGTGAAAATTTTGCCGCGAAGGGCAGGATCGTAAAGAGCGCCGGATGGCGGGAGATCTATGAGGGGCAGGATGACGATGAGGATGACGGAGAGGAGTCGGAGCGGCAGGAGATACGCGCGCAGAAACTTCCGGATGTAAAGAGAGGGGACAGGATTCCAAAGCTTGCCGTCACAATGACGGAAGGAAAGACGAAGCCGCCGGCTCCATTTAACGAGGCGACGCTGCTTTCCGCTATGGAAAATCCTACCGCCTATATGGAATCGAAGGATAAAGCCATGGCGAAGACGCTGGGAGAGACCGGCGGTCTGGGTACCGTCGCCACCAGAGCAGATATTATTGAGAAACTGTTCTCCAGCTTCTTACTGGAGAAACGGGGGAAGGACATCTGCCTGACCTCCAAGGCGAAACAGCTTCTCACCCTGGTTCCGGAGGATTTGAGAAAACCGGAACTGACTGCCGACTGGGAGATGCGGCTTTCGAAAATTGCGGATGGAAAGCTGAAGCGAGCCGCCTTTATGAAGGATATCCGTTCCTACTCCAATGAATTGATCTCCCAGATTAAAAGCGGAGAGGGCCAGTTCCGCCACGATAATTTGACGAATACAAAATGCCCTGTCTGCGGCAAGCGGATGCTTCTTGTAAAAGGGAAGAACAGCGAGATGCTGGTGTGTCAGGACAGGGAATGCGGCCACAGGGAAACCGTAGCCAGGACCAGCAACGCACGCTGCCCGGTCTGCCATAAGAAGATGGAGCTTCGTGGAAAAGGAGACAGCCAGATATTCGTATGCAAGTGTGGTTATAAGGAAAAACTGTCGTCCTTCAAGGAACGCCGGGCCAAAGAGGGCGCAGGCGTATCGAAAAAGGATGTGGCAAAATATTTAAACCAGCAGAAGAAGGAGGCGGAGGCGCCGATCAACTCAGCGTTTGCGGATGCGTTTGCAAAATTAAATTTGGATAAGAAGAAATAATGGAATAGTAACGCCGCAAGTCTTTCATGCGCTCCCTATTTATGCTATACTGTAAACACTTAGCGGCTAACAAAAACAGTTATAAAGGAGAAGGATATGGATTACAGGACATATTTGAAGAACTACCCGGACAAAGACGGGCGTTTTGGCCCTTATGGAGGCGCTTATTTAACGGATGAACTGATCCCCGCTTTTGAGGAGATCGCGGACGCGTACCAGACGATCTGCCACTCCTCCCAGTTTATCAACGAACTGCGGAGAATCAGGAAGGAGTTCCAGGGCAGACCGACGCCGGTCTACCACTGCGAGCGTCTCTCCAAAAGCATCGGCAACTGCCAGATCTATTTAAAGAGAGAGGATTTAAACCACACGGGGGCTCATAAGTTAAACCACTGCATGGGCGAGGGCCTTCTGGCGAAATTCATGGGAAAGAAGCGCCTGATCGCGGAGACAGGAGCAGGACAGCACGGTGTGGCTCTGGCCACGGCTGCGGCTTTCTTTGGCCTGGAGTGTGAGATCCATATGGGGGAAGTTGACATTGCGAAGCAGGCTCCCAATGTGACGAGAATGAAGATTCTGGGCGCCAAGGTGGTGCCTGTGACACACGGTCTCAAGACCTTAAAGGAAGCGGTTGATTCCGCTTTCGAATCATATGCGAAGAATTATAAGGACTCGATCTACTGTATCGGTTCCGCGTTGGGCCCGCACCCATTCCCGCTGATGGTGCGTGATTTCCAGTCGGTCGTGGGATACGAGGCGAGAGACCAGTTTTATGAGATGACAGGGATGTTCCCGGACGAGGTGTGCGCCTGTGTCGGCGGCGGAAGCAACTCCATCGGTATGTTCATTCCATTCCTGGATGATCCGGTGGACATTACCGGCGTGGAGCCTTTAGGCAGAGGCGAGAAGTTAGGCGACCACGCGGCTTCCATGAAGTTTGGAGAAAAGGGCATCATGCATGGCTTTGAGAGCATCATGCTGAAGGATGAAAACGGAGAACCGGCGCCGGTATATTCTATTGCCAGCGGTCTGGACTACCCGTCGGTAGGACCGGAGCACGCATTTTTACATGACCTGGGCCGTGTGAAATACGAGACAGTCAGCGACGAGCAGGCCATGGAAGCTTTCTTCAAGCTGTCCCGCTACGAGGGAATCATTCCCGCGATTGAGAGCTCCCACGCCGTGGCATACGCGATGCGCAGGGCGAAAGAGATGAGACAGGGATCGATTCTGGTGTGCTTAAGCGGCAGAGGCGATAAGGATATCGACTATGTGGTGGAACATTATGGATATGGCGATCAGTTTTTAGATTAACTGTGAGACTGCCACGTACAGTGAGGGGAGGCCTGTAAACGGTCTCCCTTTTTGATTTGTAAAGAACGCTTTATTTCTAGGTAAAATTTCAGTAAATATTTACTATTTTCATTGACTCTGGAAGATAATGGAACTATAATAAAATTGAAAGGTGAGGATGTAAAACATGGCTACAATTAAAGAAATTTCTCAGCTGGCGAGCGTCTCGAGTACGACGGTATCGCGTGTGCTGAATCAGGATGACACCATTGTGGTAAGTCCTGAAGTAAGAAAGAAGATATTTAAAATTGCCCACGAATTAAACTATGTCCCACCCAGAATGCGGCATGCGCAGAAAGAAAAGGAAATTGTCATAGGAGTTGCGGATTGGCACATCATCAGGAAGGACAGGCCGAATATCCGGATTTCTTCTCTGGACTGCATTGCAAAGACCATGGCGGGAAAGAACGACGTGAAGTTTGTACGTATGGACAAGGCGGCACCGTCACATTACGACGGAATCATCGCCTTTGGTGTCTTCTCCGAGTCGGAGATGGAGAGTCTGCGGATGCAGAGCTTTGCCATCGTGTTCATTAATTCGGATCCAAAGGACTACGAGTACGACTGTATCGTCATGGACTTTACAAAGGGAATCCGGGAGATGTTAGACTATCTTCTGGACAGAAAGCAGTACCGGAGTGTCGGGTACATAGGCGGACTTTATGAAGAGGGAGACTTGCGCATCGGTTACCGGAGACTGGAGGGCTTGAGAGAGACCTTCCGGGAGCGGGGCTGTTACGATGAGAATCACTTCTTTATCGGAGACTTCAGCCGGGATGGCGGATACGAGCTTGCAAGACAGGCGGCAGCGTCGGGGCATTTGCCGGAAGCGGTGCTTTTAGGCAGCGACGAGGTGGCCGAGGGGGTGCTGGAGGCATTTCTTGATGCGGGGCTCCGGGTACCCAAGGATGTGGCCGTGGTGATCTACAAGGACATCGAGACACTGGAATCCCAGTGGCCGACGTACACCAAGGTTCGGATGTTTCCGGAGATTGTCTGGCAGACAGCCATTAAACTTCTTCTGGAACAGATCCAGGGCGGACGCAGCGACAACATGACAATTTATCTTCCCACCAAGCTAGAGGTTGGCGACAGCGCATAACGGTAACCCCAGAGAAGATGGATCAGGTAAAGGAGAGCGTTATGAAAAAATCAGTTTCTGTAATGATGGCAATTGCACTTTGCGCAGCTATGGTCAGTGGATGTTCAGGTACCGGCGGACAGAAGGAGACTGCGGCGGATACGACGGCTGCAGTGGAGACAACCGCTTCCGGAGCATCGGAAAAAGCGGCTGAAGAACAGACGACTGCGGCGGAAAACAAGAAGATTGACAAACTGAACGTATACTTCGTTCCTTCCAGAGAACCGGAAGAGATTGTAACGGCAACAGAACCATTAAAGGATATGTTAAAGACAGAACTCGCCAAGGAAGGATATGATATCGGTGATGTGGTTATCACAGTGGGAACCAGCTATGAGGCGGTAGGCGAGGCACTTTCCGCGGGAACGGCGGATATCGGATTGATTCCAGGCGGTACTTATGTGCTTTATGACGACGGAGCGGATGTCATCCTGACAGCAACCCGTGATGGACTGAGCAAGAATTCCGACAGCGCCAAGGACTGGAATGACGGCAAGGCGACAGAGCCGACAGACCAGCAGGTTACTTCCTACCGTGCGCTGATGATTGCAGGGCCATCCGAAAAAGGACAGGAACTGGCAAAGAAGGTTAACAGCGGAGAGGCTCTGACCTTTGATGATTTAAGCAGTGCCAACTGGAGCGTGATGTCTTCCTCATCACCGGCCGGATATATCTATCCGTCTTTATGGCTTCAGGAGAACTTTGAGAAGAACATTCTGGATCTTGGCCATGCGGTTCAGTCCGATTCTTACGGCAGCGCATTTGCAAGACTGGCTTCCGGACAGGTGGATGTCCTCTGTACATACGCAGACGCCCGCAGAGACTATGAGGAAAAGTGGAATTCCGAGTATGGAAGAAGCGGATCGATCTGGGAAGAGACGAATGTGATCGGTGTAACTCCTCCAATCTATAACGATACGGTCAGCGTAAGCAAGACTTCCAAGATTATGGATGACGCCTTTAAGACAGCCATTCAGAATGCCTTTATCAACATTGGAAAGACGGAAGAGGGCAAGAAGGTAATCGCCATTTACAGCCATATGGGATATGAGCCTGCACAGTCTTCCGATTACGATAATGAGCGCGCAGCACAGAAGATGATTCAGGAATTAAATGCCAAATAAGTGATAAGCACGATTATTAAGGAGGCACCGTAAAGAAATATGGTTTACGGCGTCTCCTTTTGGGTTTCCATGAGAAAATACTAAAGTCGAGGTAGGAGCATGATTGAATTTGATAAAGTAGGAAAGACGTACCCCAATGGTTTTAACGCACTGAAGGATGTCAATTTAAAGATCGAGCAGGGAGAATTTGTGGCGATCATTGGCCTTTCCGGCGCCGGGAAATCCACGCTTCTGCGGACCATTAACCGGATGCACGACATCACCGAGGGGAAGCTTACTGTGGACGGAACCGATGTGATGCAGCTGAAAGGGAAAGAACTCCGCCGCTTCCGCAGAAAGATCGGCATGATCTTTCAGTCCTTTAACTTAGTGACCCGGACAAAGGTCATCAATAATGTGCTGATGGCAAAGGTGCCGGATCTCTCCTTTATCCGGGCCCTTTTCGGGATCTATCCGAAGGAGGACAAGCTGGCGGCCCTGGAGGCGCTGGATAAGGTAGGGATTCTGGACAAGGCGTTTGTGCGCGCGGACCAGCTCTCCGGCGGGCAGCAGCAGAGAGTGGCTCTGGCGAGAACCCTGGCACAGGATCCGCAGATCATCCTGGCGGATGAGCCGGTAGCATCCTTAGACCCGGTAACGGCCAAACAGGTTATGGAGGATTTTCAGCGGATTAATAAAGAAATGAACATCACCATCCTTCTTAACATTCACCACGTGGAACTGGCGCTCACGTACGCCAGCCGCGTGGTCGGCATCCGTGCGGGCCAGATCGTCTATGACGGCCCCGTATCCGATGTCAATGAAGAGATCCTGAATAATATCTACGAAGGGAAGCTGGAGCAGGAGGTGGCCGGATGAGTTTATACGACAAGGTCTTTCCGCCGAAGAAAATGACGATTTCCAATGGTAAGACGATCGAAAAACCGGCTTCGCGTCTGCCTCTCGTTGCGGTTATCCTGCTGATTATGACGGCCATTTCCGTGAAGATAACCGGATTTGACTTAAGGGTTTTGGCCGAGAGGGGAAATCAGTTTTTTGTTATACTGGGCATGATGATCCCGCCGAGGGTCTCCTATATGTCTCAGATCTGGAAACCGCTTTTCGATACCATCAAAATGTCGCTTTTAGGTACGGTGGTCGGCGCGGTGCTGGTTATTCCGTTTGCCATGGCAGCCTCCACCAATGTGATTAAAAGCAGGCTGGTCATCAGTGTCATGAGGCTGTTCCTGAGTATTGTGAGAACGCTTCCTACGCTGGTAACCGCACTGATCGCCACTTATGTGTTCGGACTGGGCACTCTGGCAGGAACCACGGCGATCGCCATTTTTACATTCGCCTATATGGGGAAAATCCTGTATGAGGAGATCGAGACGGTGGATATGGGCGCCTTCGAGGCAGTGGAAGCCATCGGGGCTACGCGGGTCCGCGCATTTGTCAGCGCGATTATTCCGCAGGTGCTTCCTTCCTACATTTCCAATGGCCTGTTCTGTTTCGAGGGAAATGTCCGATACGCCGCGATCCTCGGCTACGTGGGCGCGGGCGGACTGGGGCTGATCCTGAACGAAAAGCTGGGCTGGAGAGAGTATTCCAGCGTCGGCATGATTCTGGTCCTGTTGTTTCTTACGGTATTTATCATCGAATCGGCGAGCCGTTACTGCCGGAAAAAACTGGTATAGAGGGGAGAGCGGAAAATGAACAAACAGATTGAACAAGCATATAAAGATCGTCCGCGCAGCACGGTGTACCAGATTGTGATATCGGTGATCGTGGTGGCCCTGATCGTATGGTCCGGTTCCGCGGTGGAATTCACGGGAGGCGGAGCAAACGGCGGACAGATCGCCTTAAACATTTTAAAGGGAATCTTCCATCCCGATCCGAAGCTGCTCTTTAACTTTACCATGCAGGGCGTGCCCTACCTTCTTCTGGAGACCGTCTGCATCGCTTTTTTGGGCACACTGGTGGGCGCGGTACTGGCTATCCCGTTTTCGTTTTTGTCCGCATCGAATCTGATGCCGGCGCCCATCGCCTGGCTGAGCCGGATGGCCATCATGGCAATCCGTACCGTGCCGGCTTTCGTCTATGGACTGATGTTTATCCGTGTCAGCGGGCCGGGGGCATTTACGGGACTTTTGACCATGTCGGTGTGTTCCATCGGTATGGTGTCCAAGATGTATATTGAGGCAATCGAGGATCTGGACATAAGAATTCTGGAGTCCCTGGACGCCTGCGGCTGCAATACGATGCAGAAGATCAGGTATGGAATTCTGCCTCAGCTGATTCCGAATTTTGCATCGACGGTCATTTACCGTTTTGATATTAATTTAAGAGATGCCACTGTGCTGGGTCTGGTCGGCGCGGGCGGTATCGGCGCACCACTGATCTTCGCCATGAATTCCTATCGCTGGAACGAGGCAGGAGCTATTCTGGTGGGACTGATTGTGCTGGTTCTGATTGTGGAATACATTTCCACGAGAATCAGGGTAAAACTGACGAGAGGATAAACATGAGAAAGACAGCAAAAATTTATTATACATCAGATGTCCACGGATATCTTTTCCCTTCTGCATACACGGAACGGAGCGAGAAGCCGGCCGGACTGCTAAACTGCATGGCCAATTATCAGAAGGACGGGAATACGCTGGTCCTGGACGGGGGCGACACGCTTCAGGGGTCCCCCATGGCCATTTACCTGTCCGCGGGCAGGAAGGAAGGCCTGGAGGCGGAACATGCCATTGCGGACGTCTTTAACGCCGGCGGTTACGACGCAGTGACTCTTGGGAATCATGATTTTAACTTCGGATATGAGTATCTGAAGTATCATTTAAATGCCTTAAACGCGCGCTGCATCTGTGCCAATGTCCGAGACCGGAAAGGCCGCCTGGGAGTGATATCCAGCCAGGTATTTACCATGGAAAATGGTCTGCGGCTGGGAGTAACCGGTGTGGTAACCGATTTTGTCAATGTGTGGGAACAGCCGGAGCATATGAGAGATTTGGAAGTGACCGACGCCTTTTCGGCGGCAGAACGGGAACTGGAGCGCTTAAAGGCGATCTCGGATGTGACGGTGTGCATCTATCACGGCGGCTATGAATGTGATCTGGAAACCGGAGACCTGCTGAGTGAGAGCGGGGAAAATGTGGGATGCCGGATCCTTCGGGAGCTGGATTTCGACGTGCTGCTGACCGCTCATCAGCACATGATGGTGCCTGCCAGGAAGATAAATGGGACTACAACGTTGCAGCTTCCGGCAAATGCGGTCTGCTATGCAAAGCTGGAAATCGCCTGTGAGGATGGAGAAGTGTCCGTCTCGGCCTCGATCAATCCGGCGGGAGAGATTCATGATGAGGAACCGTACCGGTCCCTGTTTCCGCTGGAGCAGAAGGTCCAGCAGTGGCTTGACGAGAAGGCTGGCAGCCTGGAGGAGGATATTCCCCGGCAGTCCAAGCTTGCGATGGCGCTTCAGGGCTCCAGGGTAGCCGATTTCTTTAACCAGCTCCAGCTGGAATATTCAGGAGCGGATATCTCCTGTGTGGGGCTGGGGAACACACCGATGGGACTGGCGAAACGTGTGACGACACGGGATATCGTGTCTGTGTACCCGTTTGCCAATACGCTGGTGGTCCTGGAAGTGGATGAAACGGTGATGAAGAAGGCGCTGGAACGGTGTGCGGAATATTTCACTGTGGAAAACGGAGAAGTGCGGATTTCGGACGTATTTTTAAAGCCTAAGGTCGAGCATTATAATTACGACTTTTTTGCCGGCATTTCCTGTGAGTTTGACCTGCGCAGACCGGTGGGAGACCGTGTGACGAAGCTGCTGTATGACGGGGCACCCATTGACGGCCGGAAGCTTACGCTCTGCATGAGCGATTACCGTGCCAGCGGGACAGGCGGCTATGACTTCTACCGCAAATGCCGGGTGGTGAAACGGATCGGCTCCGAGGTGCCGCAGATGGCCCTTCAGTATTTAAGAGAGCATGAGACTGTGCAGATTAAAACAAGGAGCGATCTCTCCGTGGTATGGTAACGGCAGTCAATTCCCTGAATTTATATAACCGGGAGTTATAAAAGATATGTAAATAAAGTATAAAAAAAGTATAAACTTTTTATAGATTTCTATATGGTAAAGTGATAAACTCCATTTCATCAGAGGTTTGGAATGAAAAAAGTGAAAATTTGTCCCTGGCGCCTTCCCGACTGGAAGAAGCGCTGCGGATGAAGACGGGGCTTACCGCGCCGCATGACTGCCGCCCGACAGGCGGTAATAAGCGAACAGCGGAAGGGGCGTTTCTTTTTTCTCCAGAACTTCTGACCAGACACAGGAGGAATTGGTCTGGTTGAAGAAAAAGGAGAGACAGAGTATGAATGGCTTGACAATGATGATACTTGCCGTCGCAGTGCTGGGCGGCGCGTACCTGATCTACGGGAGGTATCTTGCAAAGAAATGGGGCGTCAATCCGGATTCCAAAACGCCCGCTTATGAGATGGAGGACGGTGTGGATTACGTTCCGGCCGATACCAACGTGGTATTTGGCCACCAGTTCGCATCGATTGCCGGCGCGGGGCCGATTAACGGTCCGATTCAGGCGGCGATGTTCGGATGGCTTCCTGTTATGCTCTGGATTCTGCTGGGCGGTGTGTTCTTCGGCGCGGTACAGGATTTTGCATCCATGTATGCATCCGTGAAAAATAAGGGCCGTTCCATTGGCTATATCATCGAACTGTATATTGGAAAACTTGGGAAGCGGCTGTTTCTGCTGTTTACCTGGCTGTTCTCCATACTGGTTGTAGCGGCGTTTGCTGATATCGTGGCGGGAACCTTCAACGGTTTTGACACAAATGGAGCCACAGTGACTGCCAACGGTGCGGTTGCGACGACGTCGCTACTGTTCATTGTATTTGCAGTGGGACTGGGGTTCTATTTAAAATACACGAGATTTCCTAAGATGCTTAACACGCTGTTTGCGATTGCACTTCTCGTTCTGGCCGTAGGTATGGGACTGGCATTCCCCATCTATATTCCACAGAGCGCATGGCTGATTTTCGTATTTATCTACGTGATCATTGCCTGTGTGACGCCGGTGTGGGCGCTTTTGCAGCCTCGTGACTACTTAAACAGCTATCTGCTGATCGCCATGATCGTGGGATCGGTGCTTGGCATCTGTGTATACAATCCCTCTATGAATCTGCCATCCTTTACAGCCTTTAAGCTGACCGCGGCTAACGGAAGCGTCTCCTACTTATTCCCGGCGCTGTTCGTCACCATCGCCTGCGGCGCTGTATCGGGCTTTCACTCTCTGGTCGCCTCAGGAACGGCCTCCAAGCAGATTAAAAATGAAAAGAACATGCTTCCGGTATCCTTCGGAGCCATGCTTTTGGAAAGCCTTCTCGCCATTACGGCGCTGATTGCGGCCGGATTCGTCGCCACACAGGAAGGACTTCCGGCAGGAACGCCGCCGCAGCTGTTTGCACAGGCCATTTCCATCTTTTTGACAAGCCTCGGGCTTCCGGAGTCGGTCTGCTATACGTTAATCACCCTGGCGATTTCGGCGTTTGCGCTGACGAGTCTCGATTCCGTAGCGCGTGTGGGACGTATCGCGTTCCAGGAATTTTTTACAGACGACAGCGTCGCTCCGGAGAATCAGACTGCGCTCAACAAGGTTCTGACTAACAAATATTTTGCCACTATCCTGACGCTGGTACTTTGCTACGCACTTTCCCGTGCCGGTTACGCCAGTATCTGGCCGCTGTTCGGTTCGGCCAACCAGCTGCTTTCCGCACTGGCCCTGATCGCCTGCGCCGTATTCTTAAAGAAGACAAAACGCCAGGGCGCTATGCTCTGGGGGCCGATGGTGATCATGCTTGGCGTCACATTTACGGCTCTGGCTTTAAAGATCACAGAGCTGGTGACCGCGCTTTCCGGCCAGTTTGTCTTTGGCAATGCCTTGCAGCTGGTATTCGCAGTGCTTCTTCTGATTCTGGGCGTGATCGTAGCCTTTGAAGGGATTAAGAAGCTGATTGGAAAAGATGAGACTTCAGAAAATACAGAGACCGCAGACACAGACAAGACTGCGGGTGAAGTAGTTGCATAAATAATCTGCGGGTGTGGACGCCGCATTACCATGAAAGGGGCTGTGAAAAAAATGGAGTTGATCTGACTCCGTTTTTCCAGCCCTCTTTTTTTAGATAATGTAGACACAAAAAGCTGTAAAAGGGAAAGTGCCGTCTCCAATTAGCAGGATAGGGCATATAGCAGTAAAACTTTCTGTGAAGAGGCATAAAAAAATCCTCATAAGTATGAGGATGAACCAACTGAATAATACTATTTCCGGGAGCGGCAGAAATAGGGTGCTATTTAAATATTTTTTTTGCTGCCTCACAGAAAATTTTTACAGCCATGTATATTAATATAAAATCTAAAAACAGATACAGGATATTCACATATGTTGATCTGAAAATAGTTATTCCCACTCTGCCAGATGGAAAATTTATATATGCAAATGGATAGCCAAATCCATCGAGTTCGCCATGTCTGGGTACTAAGTATGTTGTTAGTAGTATTATTATAAAAGTTATTCTAACATACATTGTTTCAAAGGAAAAAAAATTCTTCATAACATCCCCCTTTTCTCCTTCTATTGTAACACCATCTCTTAAAATTGTCTATTTTCCCCTTACCTGATTGGCCAGATAACGTCGGTTATCTGTTCCTGGCACAAGATATATATCCGCTTAAAAAAATCTGAAGATGTTTTATGAAGAAAGTGTTAAAGCTGGCTGAGTATCTCCTGGAGCCCCAACGCTTCCAGGCTGTGTACCTGAAAGCGTTTTTTCTCATGGGATTTTTCACCGTTGCTTTACTTTTTCTCCACCGCAATCCAGACCTCCACAAGGCCATTCTCTCCATAATACTCGAGATCCGGTGCGTTTGATTTCATCCGGCCGGTTATGTAGCCTTTATTTAACGGTCTATATTTAAACTTCGGCAGCCATTTTGTGATGGCCTGCGCTTCCGTTTTTCCAAGCGTTTCAAGCGTACAGGGGAAGATGGCCCAGGTTCTGGCCGGTATTTCATAAGACGAAAATGTATCCCCCGCCTCCGTATCGCTCGATACCGCTATAAGATAATCGAATATCCGCGGATCGGCTTCATCGGTGTTATAGATATTAATGCCGAACAGGCCGTAAGGTTCCTGATTCGCCCGTGATAATAAGTCCTTCTCAAGTCCTTTCGCTTTGAAGTCCGCCCAGTGTGCGGGAATCATTTTCCTTCCCTGCCCTTTTTGATTCGTTGTGCGCATGGCAGGACCGACAACGCGGAAACTGTCTTTTTTCTCGATTCGAAACGGCGGTTCCATGTTTCTCATAATTGTTATTCCTTTCCGGTTAGAAATTACGTATTTTTAAGCTTGTACGGCTGTCTTTGCCTCGTTTAACAGCAGTGCTTTTACGAAAGCCCTGTTATCGTTTTTTAGCAAAAACAGGAATGCGCTGCTGCGGCATTTTTGCTGTCGCTGGCCTCTCAGGATAAAGTCGTAGCCCATGGCGCATTTGGAGTTGCATGCGGATGGGTCCAACAGGCGTTTGCACACGGGCGCGTCCTGGAGGGCATTTGCCAGCTCGTCGGAGATGGTGTCGAACACCTCCATGTAGTCCGCCAGATGGTTTGGATAGATGCGGACCATCAGTCCCTTTTTGCGGAATACGTAGTTGAGGATCGTCTTATTATTCTGAAGGCAGGAAACGACATAGCCGCTTTTTGCCTGTTTTATCTCTGTTTTGCAGCCGAGTTTCGTTAACTCCTCATGCAGTTCCCTTACAAACTCCTGATTTTCTCCACCGACAGTGGATAAAAAATCATCAAATGTATATTTTTCGCTCATAACACCGCTCCTTTTTTTATTTTCATCGCTCTTCTATAATGGGTATCCATATCTGGGCCTTATACGTATCGCTGGTCTGATCCCCGTCGCTGTACCATTCCAACTCGGGACAGGGCGCATGCTTAAAGGGGTACTTTATAAGCCACTCCTCGTTAAGATACTTCCAGCCATGGTGTATGGACTGCGGTATTTTACCATGGCAGTCGAAGACGGCCCATGCGGCCGGGGGAATGACGATCTCGTCAAATCCCGGAGGCGCTTCCTGATCGGATATTACCATGATGGAGTAGACCGTCTCATTGTGCTGTTCACAAAAATCGGTAAACAGACCGAAGATTCCTTTCGGATTACCGCGGTCCAGCGAAATCAGTTTCGCCGTATCGCCCCGCACATGGCATTCGCTCCAGAATTTGGGGATCTGGAGGTAGTGCTCTCCGTTTTTACAGGAAAATGTTTTGCTTATACCGATAAGCCGGAAAGACTCTTTCTGGTCGATATGCCACGAATACTGCTGTCTGTTTGATATCTGCATCTTCGGCGCTATTTTTAATTCCGAACGGCCATCCCTTGCTTCTTTGGGCGTTATGCCGTGAAACTGCTGGAAGGCTTTCGTAAAGGAGGTCGGCGAGGCATAGCCGTACTTATAGCTGATATCAACCACCTTTAAATCCGTGCTTTTTAAGTCATAGCCGGCCAGCGTCAGTTTTCTGGAGCGGATGTACTCGGAAAAACTGATTCCATTCATATAGGAAAAGACCTTCTGAAAGAAACCAAAGGAGCAGCCCGCAATGTCCGATACCACGTTTTCATCAATGGGTTCTTCCCGCCGCTGCAGATGGTCTTCCACATAATCGATGATTCTTTGTAATTTTTCGTTCCATTCCATTTTAAGTGATCTCCGCCTTCCTGGTTGTTTTTCTATTTTACCATTTATAAAACCTAATTTCCTCTTATTATTGGTACTGGATAGATAATTTATTACAATTCGCGGCCCCACCGGCAGAGCCAGACGGCGAAGGCCTGCGGTGGGGCCGCGAATTGCAACCTAATTTATCATAAAGATAGACTTCTTCCCATTTTTATGGTATCGTATTTCTTAACAAAGGAAATAATTTTGATTACCGGAGGCTGTTGGAATAGCGATATTCCGGGGCTTCTTTTTAGATGAAAATCAGGAGGGGTTATGAGTATCAGGGCGATTGTAGTGGACAATTCAGAGGAGCTTCTGGAGAAGATTTCCAGAATTTTAAGGGAGATGGAGGACGTCGAGCTATGCGGCAGCTTCGGCGAAGCGATTGCGGCGATTCAATATGTAAAGGAGAATCCGGTGGATATCGTATTTTCCGACGTGGTTATGCCGGATATCAGCGGGATCACGCTGGCATCCAAGATATATCAGCTTCCGGATCCGCCGGAGGTAGTGCTTTTATCCGGGATACCGGGGTTCTCTCTGGAGGCGTGGAAGATTCGTGCGTTCGGTTTTATCATTAAGCCGTATACGAGAGGGCAGATTGTAGATATGCTAAACCGTTTCCGGTGCGAGAGGAATGCCCGGAAGGTTCTGTAATCGATTGGAACAGGAGAGGACTTATGATGGAAGCAGATATATTGTTATTTATGGGACAGAGCAATATGGCCGGACGCGGCGACGCTCAGCTGGCGCCGGAGGTGCTGCCCGGGGCGGCCTGGGAATACCGGGCGGTGACGGAGCCGGACAGACTGGTGCCGCTTGCGGAACCATTTGGAGTAAATGAAAACCGTGAGGGAGGGGTCTGGGAACCAGGCATGAAGACCGGTTCCATGGCTGCTGCGTTTGTAAATGCGTGTTTTCGGAAAACGGGCCGGCCGGTTATCGCAGTGTCGTGTTCCAAGGGCGGTTCCAGCATCCTGGAATGGCAGCCGGATACTCCGTATTTTAAGGACGCAGCGGCGAGATTTCAGGCATGTGTAAGCTTTGCGGAGTCTCAGAAGATCGCTGTTCATTCAATTGGGATGGTCTGGTGTCAGGGATGTACGGATGCGGACAATGGGATGACGAAGGAAGAATACAAAGAGAAGACGCTGACCTTATTCCAAGCCTTTCAGGCGCTGGGCGTTGAGAGAATTTTTTTGATTCAGATCGGGAACCACAGAGAACTGCCGGATCTCTACGTTCCCATGCAGGAGGCCCAGGAGGAGCTGGCGGAGTCCGTGGAAACCATTTACATGATATCACGGTCCTTCCGCACATTCCGCGACAGGGGCCTGATGAAGGACTCCTACCATTATAAGCAGGAGGCGTATAATCTGGCAGGGGAAGAGGGGGGAGCCCAAACTGGGGAAATCCTGAAATAAAACAGAAAATGAATTGTTACTGTGAATTTACTTATGCTGATTGGCCAGTCTCCATTCCCGTGGAGGCTGGCCATACGTTTTTTTAAAGGCCCTGGAAAAATGCAGCTGGCTGGGGTAACCGACCCGTGCGCTGATCTCTCCAATGGGAAGATTGGTCGTCTCCATGTACTCGCAGGCCTTTGCCATCCGGAAACGGATCAGGAATTCCTGCGGCGTAATAGAGAGGACATCCTTAAAGATCTTGCCGAAATAGCTGCGGTTTAAGTTGCAGAAGGCGGCGATGTCCTCCACCGTGATATCGTTCTGGTAGTTGTGTTCCACAAATGAGACCGCCTCCCGGGCATAAAAATCCTTCAGCTGGCCGCCTACAGCCGTCATGCGGCGGTTGGAGGACTTGACCAGTGCATCGAGAGCCAGGTATAAATGGCCGATTAAATGAAAGGAAGATTCGGTTGTATGGCCGGCAATATAGATCATCTCGTCTTTTAAGACCTGTTCCATGGCCGGATTATTGCTGTTGTAAACCGGCAGATCGAAGGACAGTCCGGACAGGGCAATAATTTCCGGCGCCTTTAAGCCGTCGAATTCCACCCACGCATACTCCCACGGGTCCAGGGAATTGGCGATGTAGGTATTGGTCTGGCCGGGCGAGATTAAGAAGCCCTGACCGGCGTGAAGATGGTATTCCGTATCTTTTTTACTGCTGTCGGTGGATATTAAGAGCCCCTTTCCGGAAATGATGTAGTGAAACAGGTAATGATTGCGCGCTGCCGGACCGAAGGAGTGGTGCGGATCGCATTTCTCCCATCCGTACTGAAACAGGGTACAGTCGACGAAATTTTTATCGGTAAAGAGAGCAAACGAAAAATTAGACAAAAAAGCACCTCCCCTCCTGGGATTTCTGGGAATTAATTATAAACATTATATACCCAAATGCGTGGTGACTTCAAGATATTTCGCACAAGGAGGCATTTTGGTATATTTGTATCAGGGTATTTCCATTTACGGTGAGAGTGGCAATGTGCTAATATATAGTCACAGAAACGAAGACATAAATACAAAATGTGCACAAATAAAAGAAAAATTCATTGGCCGATGAAGAAAATAAGCTGGTAATAATAACGAAAACTCAGAACAAATCAGGATTGCAAGGAGGAAATTAAAGTGAGCAAATTGTGGAAAAAAGGTATAGCACTTACTATGGCGGCGACCATGGCGGTATCTTTAACGGCGTGCGGCGGCGGAAATTCTTCATCAGGCGATAAGAAAGAAGCGGGAAATACACAGGCTGCAGACGCAGGCGGAAAACTAAATGTAGCAATTTGGGATAACGGACAGAAGCCGGGACTGGATCAGATTCTCGCTGATTTCACGAAGGAGACCGGAGTCGAGACGGATTTACAGGTAATCACATGGGACAGCTACTGGACTCTCTTAGAGGCGGGAGCCTCAGGCGGCGATATGCCCGACGTATTCTGGATGCATTCCAACGAGGCGACCAAGTACATGTCCAACGACATTCTTCTGGATCTCACAGATAAGGTAGCGGCCAGCGAAAAGCTGGAGATGGATAAGTTCCCGTCTGACATTAAGGAAATGTACCAGTACGACGGAAAGACCTACGCGGTTCCAAAGGATATCGATACCATTGCCTTATGGTACAACAAGGATATGTTCGACGAGGCCGGAATCGCTTATCCGGATGATACCTGGACCTGGGATGACTTATACGACGCAGCGGTGAAGCTGACAAAGGACGACGGAAGCCAGTACGGAATCGCCATGAACCCTTCCAACGAGCAGGATGGCTGGATGAACGTGATCTACTCCATGGGCGGTAATGTCATCTCAGAGGATATGAAGAAATCCGGTTTTGATGATCCGAATACCATCAAAGCTATGGAATTTGTTGATAAACTGGTGAAAAATGCAATGCCGCCGGCAACCGTCATGTCTGAGACCGGCACGGACGTACTGCTTGGCTCCGGCAAGATTGCCATGCTGTCCCAGGGTTCCTGGATGGTGGCCGCGTTTAAGGACAATGAGTACATATCAGAGCACTGTGATGTAGCGGTTCTTCCAAAGGATGCTGAGACGGGAAAACGTGTTTCTTTATACAATGGTTTAGGATGGGCGGCAAGTGCCAGCACGAAGAATCCGGAAGCGGCATGGAAGCTGATCGAATTCCTGGGAACGAAGGATATGCAGTTAAAGCAGGCACAGCTTGGTGTTACCATGGCGGCCTACGAAGGTGTTTCGGACGACTGGGTAAAAAACACGGATAAATTTAATTTACAGCCGTATCTGGATATGATGAACAGCGATATCGTGTTCCGTCCGCATTCCAGAAGCACTCTGGTATGGTGGAACATGATGACGGCCGAATTAAAAGAAGCATGGTCAGGGAACCAGGATATGAGTACAGTATGTAATACAATTGCGGAAAAAATGGATCAGATGCTGGCAGATGAGTAAGGCCCATACGAAAAGGAGGGATTTCTGTGGCAAAGGGAACAGAATTGAAAATAAAAAGAAAGATTACCAGCCGGGAAAAGAATGAGTTTTTGTGGGGCTGGGCGTTTATCCTGCCAACCATGATCGGGCTGATTGTACTGAATATCTATCCGATTATCAAAACTATTTATGAGAGCTTCTTCAAGACAGGCGATTTCGGAAAGGGCAACATCTTTATCGGCCTGGCCAATTACCAAAGGGTCTTAACGGACCCGGAGGTATGGCAGTCACTGCTTAATACATTCAAATACGCCATCGTGGAAGTACCGTTTTCCATCATCATCGCCCTGGTTCTGGCCGTGCTGCTGAACCGAAAGATGAAGGGGCGGGCCGCTTACCGTACAATTTTCTTCCTTCCTATGGTTGCGGCCCCTGCGGCGATCGCCATGGTGTGGAGATGGCTTTTTAACTCGGAATTCGGCCTTTTAAATAATGTGTTCGGAACCAGCATAAACTGGATTTCCAATCCGAATATCGCCGTCTATTCCATCGGCGTCATCGGTGTGTGGTCCATCATCGGGTATAACATGGTTCTGTTTTTATCAGGGCTCCAGGAGATTCCGAAGGATTACTATGAGGCGTCCAACATCGACGGAGCCAGTGGAATCTACCAGTTTTTCCATATCACAGTACCGCTTCTGTCGCCTACCATTTTCTTTGTGACAGTGACCAGAGTGATCGGCGCGCTTCAGGTGTTTGATTTAATCTTCATGGTTATGGACAGAAATAATCCGGCGCTTTCAAAGACGCAGTCCCTGGTCTACTTATTCTATCAGTATTCCTTTGTTCAGAACAATAAGGGCCTTGGTTCCACCATCGTTGTGGTGCTGCTGGCAATCATTATGATTATTACGGTATTCCAGATGAAGGCACAGAAAAAATGGGTTTATTATAATTAGAGAGGGGGAGACGAAACATGGAAAAAAAGAAAAAAGCGGCGGCCATATCGATTCACGTTGTTTTGATCCTGGTAAGCATCACAATGCTCGTGCCGTTTATCTGGATGGCGCTCACCGCATTTAAGACCTCAACAGAAGCAACTTCTGTCAATCCGTTCGTCATCTTCCCGGCTGTATGGCAGACGGATAACTTTAAAACGGTTATCGAAAATATGGATTTTCTGCAGCTGTATATCAATACCATCCTGCTGATTGTGGGCCGTGTGGCGGCCGCGGTTCTCACGGCGACGATGGCGGCGTATGCGTTTGCAAGGCTGGAATTCAAGGGAAAGAACTTCATGTTCTCCCTGGTCCTGTTTCAAATGATGGTGCCTGGACAGATTTTTATCATACCTCAGTATTTAATGGTAAGTAAGATGGGGCTTTTAGACACCGTGTTCGCCCTGATCTTCCCGGGACTTGTGACTGCATTTGGAACGTTTCTGCTGCGGCAGGCGTATCTGGGACTTCCGAAGGATCTGGAAGAGGCGGCGCGTCTGGACGGCTGTAATATTGGTCAGACATTTTTATATATCATGGCGCCTCTAACGCGCTCTGGCATGGTGGCGCTCGGTATTTTTACCGCGGTATTTGCCTACAAGGATTTAATGTGGCCCATGATCTGCAACAAGACGGTGATGCCCCTGTCCGCCGCGCTGGCAAAGATGCAGGGACAGTACACGAACAATTATCCGCAGTTAATGGCGGCTTCCCTGCTGGCCTGTGTGCCGATGATTGTGATCTACTTAATATTCCAGAAACAGTTTATTGAAGGAATTGCAACTTCCGGCGGAAAGCTGTAGGATAAAAACTACAGGATAACGGCTGAGAGAGAAAGGGATGTGGAAAACGATGAATATATTGAGTGAAGACAGTATTTTCGGGCAGATATTCGGATTCCTGGGAAACATGATCGCGTTGAATGTTCTCTGGATTGTGACGAGTCTCCCTATCGTGACGATCGGGGCCTCGACCACGGCCATGTATTACACGGCGTTAAAACTCCATAAGGATAAAGATGTCACGGTCTGGAAAGCATTTTTTCAAAGCTTTAAGCAGAACTTCATTCAGGCGACGGCCATCTGGGCGGTTCTGGCCGCAGTGGGAGTCCTTCTTTTCATCGAAGGGAAATGGCTTCTCCTGTCGGAAAGTGCCTCCTCCACGTTCCTTTCCTTCAGCCTGATTGGTATCGGGCTGATTACGGGAGTGCTGCTGTTATATATATTTCCGGTCATTGCCGCATTTTCCAATACCCTGGGAAGGCTGGCCGCCCATGCATTCTATTTTGCCTTTCACAAGCCGGGATACTTGATTGCCACGGCTGCCATTACATGCCTGCCGATGTACTTTACCATGGTGGATGCGAAGCTTTTTCCCGTCTACCTTCTGATCTGGCTCATGTGTGGATTTTCACTGACGGCATATGGCAACGCATGGTTTTACTTGAGGCTGTTTCAGCCGCATCTCAAGGCAGCTGTGATGGAATCCGCACAGAGCGGCGCGTGGGAGCGGGAAGGCTGAATAACATAAAACAATATAAGGAGATCAGGTTATGGCTATCATAATGAATCAGGCGGAGCAGGTAATCACGCTGCAGACGAAACAGACGACTTATCAGATGAAAGTGGGCGATTACGGGATTCTGCTTCATCTCTATTATGGCGCAAGGGTAGAAGACTGCACCATGGATTATCTGCTGAACAGAAGAGATGTCGGATTTTCCGGCAACCCCTATGACGCGGGGGATGACAGAACATGTTCCCTGGATACGCTGCCTCAGGAATTTCCTTCCTATGGTATCGGAGATTACCGCAACAACTGTGTGGACGTGTGCCAGGCGGACGGAACGCGGGCCGCTGATTTCCGCTATGTCTCCTGTGAGATCAGGGAGGGGGCTCATAAGATTCCAGGGCTTCCGTGCCTGTTCGATGAGGATGAAATGGGAGAGACTCTGGTGATTTCCATGGAAGATTCGCCGTCCTCCCTGAAACTGGAACTGTACTACGTCGTGTTTGCGGACCGCGATATCATCGCCCGCTCCGCGAGAATCATCAATGGCGGAAACGGAGCGGTCAGGCTGGAAAAGATGATGTCAGCCTGCCTGGAACTGCCGAATGGAGCGTGGGAAGTGATTCATTTCCACGGGAGGCACGCGATGGAACGAAGGCTGGAGCGCCTTCCGCTGATGCATGGGACGATGGAGGTGGGAAGCCGGAGAGGTACCTCCAGCCATCAGCACAACCCGGGTGTGATCTTGTGCTCTCCTGATGCGACCGAGGAACACGGAGAGTGTTACGGTCTCTCCCTGATTTACAGCGGCAATTTTTCCGCGGAGATCGAGATGGATCAGATGGATTCCGTGAGGGTTGCATGCGGTATCCAGCCGGAATCCTTTGAGTTTCTGCTGGAGCCGGGAGAAGCCTTCGATACGCCTCAGCTCATGATGACTTACAGCGGAAGCGGCCTGGGACGCATGTCAGCCAACTTTCATTCCATTATCCGACACAATCTGTGCAGGGGAAAATATAAGTTTGCCAGGCGTCCCATCCTCATCAACAATTGGGAAGCTACCTATTTTGATTTTAATGAAGAGAAGATTCTCTCCATTGCAGGACAGGCTGCGGAGCTGGGCATCGAGATGCTGGTGCTGGATGATGGCTGGTTTGGCAGCCGGAACAGTGACAACGCGGGTCTTGGGGACTGGTTCGTCAATACGGATAAGCTGAAGGGCGGCCTTACAGGACTGGTTGAGGGCATTAATCATCTGGGCATGAAATTCGGTATCTGGATCGAGCCGGAGATGGTTAATGAGGACAGCCGTCTGTACCGGGAGCATCCAGACTGGGCATTAACGATTCCGGGCAGAAAACCGTGCAGAAGCAGGAATCAGCTGGTGCTCGACATGTCCAGGAGCGAGGTCAGGGACTACGTATTCGATTCGATCTCCTCGGTCTTAAAGAGCGCCAATGTCGAGTATGTGAAATGGGATATGAACCGCAGTATCTGCGATGTCTACAGCGCCGTTCTTCCGAAAGAACGCCAGGGCGAGGTTTACCACCGCTACGTGCTGGGCATTTATGACCTGATGGAGCGGTTTACATCATCATTTCCCAATATCCTTTTTGAGGGATGCAGCGGTGGAGGCGGCCGTTTCGATCCGGCTATCCTGTATTACTCACCGCAGATCTGGTGCAGCGACGACACGGATGGCATCGAGCGGCTGGAGATTCAGTACGGAACTTCGTTCTTCTATCCGATTTCGGCCGTCGGTTCCCACGTATCGGCTATACCGAACCATCAGACGGGACGAAGGACACCGCTTGCGACGCGCGGCGTGGTGGCCATGGCTGGAAGCTTCGGTTATGAGATGGATTTAAATCTCCTGACAGAGGATGAAAAAGAAGTGGTGAAGGCGCAGGTGGAAGACTATAAGAGGTATTATGACCTCATTCACAACGGGGATTACTACCGGCTCGCCAGCCCGCAGGGAGATTCCGATTTCACCGCGTGGCAGTTTGTATCCGGCGATAAGACGAGGACTCTGATTAATCTGGTGATCACCCATGTGAGGGCCAATGCCCCCGATCTCTGGTTTAAGCTTCGCGGCCTTGACCCGGAGAAACGGTATCGCCTGGAGGAAGATGGCCGTATCTACAGCGGCAGCGCGCTGATGAACGCCGGGATATCCATTCCGATGATTATGGGCGATTATCCGGCGGCGCAGATGGAGTTTAAGGAGATAGGCTGAATATAGAGAACGGGCGGTCCGATACGGACCGCCCGTTTTGTTTTTCCATCCTTTCCGCCGACCGGGAATAGGCAGGCAGAAATAGGAAAGGATAGAAATATAGAACGAAATCTGGTATGATGGGAGCGTAATGCCGGACAGGCGGGAAAGGGCTGATGAATGACATGGACAGAAACAAATTCAGAATTCAGATGGAGGAAGAAGAGCAGAAGGAACGCCAGTGGCAGGAAATCGTGGACTATTATGGCGGCCAGAAGGATGCGAAGAGCCAGGATAATATCGTGGAGATGCTTCGGGAGGTGCAGGAACTGTACGGATACATTCCATCGGAGAAGACCGGCGCGATGGCAGATGCACTGGGCGTGAAGCAAACGCTTCTCTTACAGCTGATCAAACTGTATCCCAGCTTTAAGAAGGCGCCTTACGGACACTGCATCACTGTCTGCACGGGAGCGCGCTGCGGCGGCAAGGGTTCCGCTGAAGTGTTTGAAGCGGTGCTGAAGGCGGTGGAGACGAGAGAGTCCGGTGCGTTTAAGATCATGATGAAGGAATGCCTAAAGCAGTGCAAAACCGCACCGAATCTGATGGTGGACAGCGATTCCTACGGTCACGTAAAGCCGGATGAGGTCGCCTCAATTCTGAGTAAATACTGACGGCTGTAACAGGAAAAAGCAGGCAGAATGGGACTGGCACACCGGGTTCTTACTTATTCATAAGTGGGAACTCCGGCGGGGCAGTCCCTGATTTTTTGCCCCATTATCATAGACGAACCAGAGAGGCTATGCTATAATATTAAAATAGCGAAAAAAGAACCCTTTTTTCATATTGCGGGACAACACGCCCCATAATATGAAAATGTTCCGTATGGAGGCGCGCCCCGCTCTGCCTGCGGAACCTATATTCTAAGGAGACAGATATGAAAGAAAAAATAAAAGTAAAGGGGCAGCTGAGGGCTTATATGCAGTGGCCGTTATATTTATCGGCGATGCTGATTATCATGAATGCGATAATCGGAGCGGTCAGCGTGACGGCCGGGATTATTATGGCTGTGTTTACGCTGCTATATATCGGAATCGCTCTGTGGATCTACACCTACAGAAAGAAACGACTGCTAAACGGCCTGGTGGAATTTTCTGCGGAATATTCCTGGATGCAGAAACAGCTGCTTACCGACCTGGAGCTTCCGTACGGAATTGCGGATGAGAGCGGCCGGTTGCTCTGGGGGAATACTGCTTTGGCAGAAGTGTTGGGCGAGGAAAAGCCATTTAAAAATACGAGGAAATACTTATCATCGATTTTTCCGGAGATCACAAAGGAGGTCCTGGATTTAGAGGAGGGCTCCGTGGTGCTCCACTGCACGTGCAGTGACCGTAAGTATCAGGTTCAGCTGAAGGCCGTTTACATGAAGGATTCCATCGAGGACATAGCGGATGCCATCGGTACCGAGGATGCGGGTCAGATGCTGATCGCGGTCTATTTATTCGATGAGACGGAGATTCTTACTTATAAGCAGATGGTCAACGACCAGAAGATGGTGGCCGGCCTCATCTATCTCGACAACTACGAGGAGGCGCTGGAGAGTGTGGAAGAGGTGCGCCGTTCTCTTTTAACCGCACTGATCGACCGGAAGATCACCAAGTACATCACCGCTATGAACGGCATCGTGAAGAAGCTGGAAAAGGATAAGTATTTCATTGCGATCAAACAGTGCTATATTCAGGAACTGAAGGATAACCGTTTTTCTATCCTGGAAGATGTGAAGACGGTCAACATCGGCAATGAGATGGCGGTAACCTTAAGCATCGGCCTCGGCATGAATGGGGAAAGTTACAGCCAGAGCTACGACTACGCCCGTATCGCCATCGATATGGCTCTGGGACGCGGAGGCGACCAGGCTGTGGTAAAGGATGGGGAGCGGATTCAGTACTTCGGCGGCAAGGCGCAGCAGGTGGAGAAGACCACCCGTGTGAAAGCCCGTGTGAAGGCCCATGCCCTCCGCGAGCTGATGGAGACGAAGGACCGACTTCTGATTATGGGGCACCGCCTGACGGACGTGGATTCCTTCGGCGCGGCAGTCGGCATCTACCGGATTGCCACGGCCATGAACAAGAAGGCCAACATTATTATCAACGAAGTGACTTCCTCGGTGAAGCCGATGATGGACCGTTTTACCGGCAACAGCGAATACCCGGACGATATTTTCATGACCGGCGCCAGGGCTGCCGATTTAGTGGACAATAACACCATCCTCGTGGTGGTGGATGTAAACCGCCCCAGCATCACCGATGCACCGGAGCTTCTTAAGCTGGTCAAGACCATTGTGGTTTTGGATCATCACCGTCAGAGCAGTGAGATCATCGACAACGCGGTGCTTTCTTATGTAGAGCCGTATGCGTCTTCTGCGTGTGAGATGGTTGCGGAAGTTCTGCAGTACATCGCCGACGGAATCCGCATCAAATCGGCCGAAGCCGACGCGATGTATGCCGGTATCGTGATCGATACCAACAATTTTACGAACCAGACAGGTGTCCGCACCTTCGAGGCCGCCGCGTTCCTGCGGAGAAACGGCGCCGATGTTGTGCGTGTCCGCAAACTGTTCCGCGACGATCTTGACGATTATAAGGCCAAGGCGGAGGCGGTCAGGGAGGCGGAGATATTTGAGGGCTGTTTTGCGATCAGCACATGCCCGTCCGAGGGCATTGAAAGCCCGACGGTTGTGGGCGCCCAGGCGGCGAACGAGCTGCTTGACATAGCCGGAATGAAGGCGTCTATCGTTATGACGTTCTACAACAACACGATTTACTTAAGCGCCCGTTCCATCGACGAGGTGAATGTCCAGGTCATGATGGAGAAGCTGGGCGGCGGAGGCCACCGGACCATCGCGGGAGCGCAGCTGAAGGACATGAGTCTTGAGGAAGCGAGAAACCGTGTCAAGGAAGTCATCAGAGACATGTTAGAGAAGGGAGATATATCATAATGGAAGTAGTATTATTAGAGGATGTAAAAACACTTGGAAAAAAGGGACAGATTGTCAAGGTCAATGACGGATACGCGAGAAACTTTATTCTCCCGAAAAAGCTGGGAATTGAAGCAACTCCGAAGAACTTAAATGATTTAAAGCTTCAGAAGGCCAATGAGGCCAGACTGGCAGCAGAGCAGCTGGCAGCGGCAAGGGAGCTTGCAGAAAAGCTTGGGAAGTCTTCCATCACCGTTTCCATCAAGGCGGGAGAAGGCGGAAAGGCGTTTGGTTCCGTATCTTCAAAGGAGATCGCATCAGCCATCGCGAGTCAGCTGTCCCTGGATATCGACAAGAAGAAACTGGTTCTTCCAGAGCCGCTTAAGACATTTGGAGTGCATGAGGTCCCGATCAAGCTGCACAAAGAAGTGACCGGGAAGCTTGCTGTTAAAGTAGTAGAGAGCTAGGAGGCTTAAGACATGGATGACGCCCTGATCAAGCGGGTACTTCCTCACAGTGTGGAGGCGGAGCAGTCGGTAATCGGCTCCATGCTGATGGACAGGGAAGCGATTATAGCGGCTTCCGAGATCATAACGGCCGATGATTTCTACCAGCACCAGTATGGAGTCATGTTTGAGGCCATGGTAGAGCTTTTCAATGAAAACAGGCCGGTAGACTTAATCACACTTCAGAACCGGTTAAAGGAAAAGGATGTCCCGCCCGAGGTAAGCAGTCTCGACTTCGTGCGGGACATCATCACGACGGTGCCAACATCGGCCAACGTCAAATCGTACGCGAACATTGTGCGTGAGAAAGCGGTCCTGCGGAGACTGATCAAGGTCAACGAAGACATTGCCAACACGTGTTACGCAGGAAAAGAGCCGCTGGAGACAATCCTGGCGACGACGGAGAAAACGGTATTCGACTTATTACAGAGCCGTAATTCCGGTGATTTCGTCCCCATCCGTCAGGTTGCGATGAACGTTCTCGAAAAAATCGAGGAAGCCTCCAAAAACCAGGGAACCGTAACGGGAATCCCGACAGGCTTCATCGATCTGGATTACAAGACATCGGGCCTGCAGCCCTCCGACTTCATCCTGATTGCGGCCCGTCCTTCCATGGGAAAAACGGCGTTCGTACTGAACCTGGTTGATCATATTGCTGTAAAAAAAGGTCTGCCGTGTATGGTATTCAGTCTGGAGATGTCAAAGGAGCAGCTGGTAAACCGTATGTTAGCGATGGAATCCAACGTAGATTCCCAGAAGCTTCGAACCGGAACGCTGTCGGACTCGGACTGGGATGCGGTAGTAGAAGGAATCGGTGTCATCGGCAATTCCAAACTGATCATAGATGATACGCCGGGTATTTCGATCATGGAACTGCGTTCCAGATGCCGAAAGATGAAGCTGGAATATGGATTAAACGTTGTAATCATCGACTACTTACAGTTGATGAGCGGAAGTGGAAAAGGCGGCGGAGACAACCGTCAGCAGGAGATCTCAGAGATTTCAAGATCCTTAAAAGCTCTGGCCCGAGAATTAAGCGCGCCAGTAATCGCATTGTCGCAGTTAAGCCGAGCGTGTGAGACGAGGCAGGATCACCGTCCGATGCTGTCCGACTTACGAGAGTCAGGAGCAATCGAGCAGGATGCGGACGTTGTTATGTTTCTTTATCGAGATGATTATTATAATAAAGATACGGATATGCCGAATATTGCGGAAGTTATCATTGCGAAGCAGAGAAATGGTCCAATTGGAACGGTTAATTTAGTATGGAGACCGGAGTTTACGAAATTCGCAAACATGGCCAAGCAATGAGCAGGATAGAAAATGAGGGATGGGCCGCGCGGAAAACAAGCTCGCAATTTGAGTTTGTTTTCCGCGCGGCCCATCCCTCATTTTCTATGGGGCGAACGCCCCCCAGGAATCCGAATCAGGAAGGTTCTTCTGCGGTATTGGATCAGGTACAGTCTGAGCAGAACCTTCCTGATTCGGATTCCTGGCTCCTGCGGGTTTCCCACCTCCAAAACCATCATCCACGCGCCGACGGGCGTTCCGCCCCGTCCAGCTCGTCATATCATAAAATCAACCTGCCCTCAAAAAAAATCTAAAGCAAAGCACTCCCCTGCATTGTTCCACTCCATTTGCTTAGCGTCGTTTTCTGCTGTTTGCCATGCGCTGCTTTCGACTATCGGATGATGTCTGAAGTGGTCGAAGCCGCGAAGAAAGATTATGAAGATCTTAAAAAATATTTTTCAGAATGAATCATAATCCCTCTCACCGCCGCATAAGATATAAATAGTAAGTTATGAAACTATACGAACCAAAGGAGAGGATATAGCTATGGCTGAGATACATTACTTAATATCGGACGCATCTAAAAAGGTGGATGTAGAGTCCCACGTACTTCGCTACTGGGAGGACGAGCTTGAGCTTGCGATTCCAAGAAATGAGATGGGACACCGGTATTACACCGAAGCACACATCCGTTTATTCCAGCAGATCAAGGAACTGAAGGAAAAAGGATACCAGTTAAAAGCCATCAAGACAGCGCTTGATAAAATCATGGAAGACGGAAAAGATCCGGTGATACCGGACGAGCTTCTGGAGGAATCGGTGACGCGGGCGTTAAAAGAGAGCGCGGTAGTCACAGACAGCGGAGACGGAGAGACGGGACTTGCTGAAGTACATAGCACAGCGCAGGTAATCATTGCTCAGGAGAAGATGGAGCAGTTCCAGGAAATCATGAATCACATCATTGGACGGGCCCTGGAGGTCAACAATGAACAGCTGAGCCAGGATGTCAGCAGTATCGTGAATGACAAGGTGGTAAAAGAGCTGGAATATTTGATGAGAGTGAAGGATGAGAAGGAAGAAGAGCGTTTCAAACAGCTGGACGAGCTTCTCCGTTCGTATCAGAAAGATAACAAAGGGCGTGCCGAGGCCGCGGCTTCAAAGATTCCGTTTTTCAACCGGAAAAAGAAGTTTGGGAGAAATGGAAAGAAGCTTTAACGCGGCAGTGTAGGATCCACAGATAAAACAAGTAAACAACAAGATGATAAAGCTTACGATAAGGAAGATACAGAGATGAAAAACAGAATAATGGTAATACATGTATGAAAGCGGCGTGACTCGAATGGTCAGGCCGCTTTTGCGCACACTATGCAAAGGGAGTTTGGCTGAAAAAAGAACAGTACTTCGGAAGTATGCCTGTTTTTGCACTTTATATAGTGCAAAAATACAATTTGAATACTTTTTTGTAAAGGACTATACTGTGACTTGTCAGGGAGGTGCAGGATATGACAACTGTATTAGATTGTATTGAAAGGATTCCAAAATGTCTGAAGGGAATCAGGGACAGTTATCCGGAACGCGCGAAAAATATTGCGGATTATCTGTCTGAGAGCGGGATCAAAAAGGTTCGCCGCCTCGTGTTTATCGCCAGCGGGTCCTCTTACAACAGTGCCCACACAGCGAAGCTGTTTATTAAAAATCAGTGCGGAATAGAGACGGATTTCAAGTATCCGAATTTATTTGTAAATTATGAAGCCGATACGGAACTGAGCCGGGAGGCAGGTGATACGGATTCGACGGTATATGTGGTAATTTCCCAGGGAGGAGAGACAAAGCTTGTTTACCAGGCCCTGGAGAAGATTAAAAATGCGGACAGGCCGTGTATGGCGATCACCGCGGATGCGGAAGCGTCCATCGCAAAGATGGCCGGTTTCCACCTGGATATGGGATGCGGACAGGAGGAATTTATGTACCGCACCATCGGATTTTCCACCTCAGCCGCTGTCTGCTGGTTGCTGGGACTTGCGGCAGGCGTCTATAATGGAGAGGTGACGGCGGAAGCAGAAGCAGGATATTTAAAGGACTTCGATGCGATGATCCAGAATCTGCCGGCTGTGGAAGCAGCGACGGAAACGTGGTATCAGGCCAATAAATTCTCACTGTTAAGAAGAAACAAAATGATGATGGCCGGAACCGGAGACCTGTATCCAATCGTCAATGAAGGGGATATTAAGGTTATGGAGATGGTTCCCATGATGACCAGAAGCTTCGAGCTGGAAGAGTTTATCCATGGCCCTCAGAACTCTTTTGATGACGCGACTCTCTTCCTTATCTTACATCACCGGGGAGAGGACGACGAGAAGGCGAAGGCAATCGCCCGCTTCATTAAGGAGCAGATCGGTTTCTGCGCCCTGGTAGGAGAGGAACCGCTGGAAGAACGGGACTTATCCATCAGCCCGGCCAGCCGCTGGTTCTTCGGTCTGGAGTACGTGACCGTGTTCCAGGTGCTTGCTTACCGGATGGCGGATGACCGCGGAAGAGACTTACACAGAGGCGTCAACGCGGTAGTCAGCCAGTATATCACAAAAACTTTATAAGTCACTGCACTAAGCGGGGAAGACCTCACTAAGTGCTCATAACGCGCCACTGCACTAAGCTCGTGAAAGACCTCGCTAAGTGCCAGTGACATGTATCGCACGTAAGCGCCTAAAATACAGGCGCTAAGCGCTCATAACGAGGAGGAAAAGAAATGAAACGAATGCTCATCGCGGCTCACGCAAGATTTGCGGATGGCCTGGAAAGCGCGCTGTCCCTGATTATGGGGAAGCGGGAAGACATCACCTGTATTAACGCATTTGTCACGGAAACACCTCTGGAAAAACAGATAGACGACTATGCGGAATCTCTCGGAGAGGGAGATCAGGTTCTGGTAATCACAGATGCATTTTTTGGAAGCGTGAACCAGAAAATCATGGGAAAACGGCTGAAGAACAGCCTGATTGTCACTGGGGCGAATCTGCCGCTGGTGCTGGAACTTGTCACTATGCTGGATGGGGATGCTCCTATTACGGCGGATCAGCTGAAGAACACGGTGGCTCAGGCCAGAGAACAGCTCATGGTTGTGGAAATGGAAGACGCCGTCGATTCATCAGATGACTTTGATTTCTAATAGAAGGGGGATATCGATATGATAGTAAAATTAAGAATTGATGACAGACTTCTGCACGGCCAGGTAGCCTACAGCTGGAAATCGGCGCTCAGCTATAACGCCATCGTAATCGCCAGCGATGCGGCCGCGGCAGACGAGTTTCGGAAGGGCGTTATCAAGATGTGCTGCCCGGAAGGCGTGAAGCTGGCCACCAGAAGCGTGGAGGAAGCGGCGAAGCTGATCAATAACCCGAAACTGAAGGACATGAAAGTATTTGCAATCTGCGGTAGTCCGGCCGATGCCAACGGCCTTTTAAAGAAGCTGGAGGAGAAGCCAGTCGTCAACTTAGGCGGAATTCAGATGGCGGACGGTAAGAAACTGTTTTCCAAGGCCGTTTATGTGGATGAGGAGGACTTAAGGAACCTGGATGAGATAGCTTCTGCGGGATATACCATCGAGGTTCAGGAAGTACCGTCCACGGCAATGGCAAAGTATGCGGACTTACGTAAGAAATTTTAAAAAGGGGGAAATGAAATTATGCAGGCAGCAATTTTAGTTGGACTCGCAATGGCAGTATTGTGGTTCCTGGAAAAATTAGGCGGTACACCTATGGTGATCCGGCCGATCGTGGTATCACCGGTGATCGGTGCACTGCTGGGAGACTTACAGACCGGTGTCATGGTGGGAGCCACTCTGGAACTGGTATTTATGGGCGCTATTCAGATCGGAGCTGCGGTTCCGCCGGATGTATTAGTCGGCGCGGGACTTGGAACGGCGTTTGCGATCCAGTCCGGACAGGGAGCTGATATCGCTCTGGCTCTGGCACTTCCTATCGCGATTCTGGCCCAGTCATTAAAGGTTATCGTGTTCATTATCCGAAGCTGGTTCATGGATCTTGCCATGAAGTTAGCGGAGGCGGGAGACATCAAAAAGTTGCACGCATTAAACATTGGCGGTCTTCTGCTTCAGTGTTTCATGTATTTCGTAGTAGGTTTTGTGGCTCTGCTCTTCGGTTCACCGGCGGTTGAGGCGTTTGTAAACAATATTCCGCAGGTAATCTTAAATGGTCTCTCCGTAGCGGGCGGACTCCTTCCGGCAGTCGGTTTCGCACTTCTCCTTCTTCCGATGATGGAGAAACGCAATGCTATTTACTTCGTATTTGGTTTCATTCTGATATCCTATTTGAATCTGCCGATTATGGCGGTGACCATCATGGGAGTCGTGCTGGCCTTTGTGATCTGCTATGAAAAGGGCGCGTCAGGAAATGGGACAGCAGCGGCTGCAGCCGTAAGTTCAGAGGAAGAGGAGGATTTGTTCGATGAGTAAGCAAAAAATGTCTGCCGAAGACAAAAAAATGGTAAATGGCCTGTTCTGGAATTCATTCCTGCTGGAGGCCTCCTATAACTACGAAAGGCAGCAGGCCCTGGGCTTTTCTGTGGGTATGTGGCCGGCGATTAAACGTTTCTATAAGACAAAAGAGGGACAGGCGGAAGCCTTAAAGCGCCACATGGCGATCTTTAATACCACACCTCATATGGTATCCGTAATCAGCGGCGTTACAGCAGCCATGGAGAAGGAAGCCAGTGAGAACAAGGACTTTGACAAGGATATCATCAATAACGTGAAGGTAGGACTCATGGGCCCGTTAGCCGGAATCGGCGATTCCTTCTTCTGGGGTACACTGAGAATCATCGCCGCAGGTATCGGTTTATCTCTGGCACAGCAGGGAAGCGTTCTGGGCGCGATTCTGTTCTTAATCATTTTCAACGTTCCGCATCTCCTGATCCGCTACTACGGCACAGTGCTGGGCTATCAGTTTGGCGCAGGCCTAATGAGCAACTCGAAGAGCGCAGGCATCTTAAAAATGATTTCCAAGGGCGCGTCAATCGTCGGCCTTATGGTAATCGGCGCCATGAGTGCCTCCATGGTTGCGATGAAAACCCCGCTCACCTTTACCATTGGGGAGACGGCGTTTGAGCTTCAGGGATACTTAGATCAGATTTTCCCATTGCTGCTTCCGTTACTTTACACCCTGGCGATGTTTGGCCTCTTGAAAAAAGGCTGCAAATCAACTACAATCTTATTGATTACAATCGCAGTAGGTGTGATAGGTTCTCTTCTTCACATCCTTTAATCCTGGCGAACCCGGAAAGGTCAGAAGCTCATGGTTGAGGCAAGAACCAGATATGTCATCATGATAAAAACGATGCTAGGCAGGAAAACGTACGTAACCTCGGCTGCTCTCGCAGAAGCAGCCGGGGTTTCTGTGCGCACGGTAAAGTACGACTTAAAGGAGCTTCAGAGCTTCTTAAAGGAGTACGGCGTGGAGATCGAATCGAAACGGTCCTACGGCTACCGCCTGCTGGTGGGAGACGGCTCCGACATGGATGGGCTGTCGAAGGCGCTCCGGGCCAATCTGCGGAAAAATAAGGGCGAAGTGTTCCGGTATAATTTTCAGAGAGTCATCTATATCATCAACAAGCTGCTGATCGGAAAGCCGTATTATAAGGCGGAGGAGCTGATGGACACGTTTTACATCAGCCGTTCAACCCTTACCCAGGACTTGAACCGCGCCCGCACCCTTCTTGCCAAGTTCCGTCTGGAGATCGACGTGAATCTGCGCAGGGGAATCGGTGTCGCCGGTGATGAGCTGGACAAGCGCCTCTGTATTGCGGAATATTTCTTCCGGTACGATGACAAGCTTCAGGTTATGGTTCAGCGGAGGGCAGATGGCGGAAAGTATGACTGGGATGCTCAGAGAGAGACACTGGTCCGGATCGTCTGGGAGGCGTGCCGGGCCAATAAGATCAGGCTGTCACCGTTTCTGGCCGTGGATCTGGCCAGTCATATGTATGTCAGTGTGCTGCGCATGAGGGCCGGATGCGGCATCGGGGAGCTGCCGGGCGGTACCATGACGGTGAATTATGTGAGGGAGCGGTACGCGGCAGGGGAGGTCGCGGATCAACTGGAAGAACTCTATTCCATATCGATTTCTGAGAAAGAGCGGGAGTATTTTGCCCTCCATATCCTGAGTAAGAAAATGCCGGACAGCGGGCCTGTCGGCTCCGAGGAACACGCCACATTAAAGCAGTGCGTGGCGGAGATCCTGCGGGAGGTGAAGGACAATTTTGAACTGGATTTTACCGATGATCCTGTGTTTCTGGACTTTTTATATACCAGCATTGAGCCCATGGTCTTAAGGCTCAGAACGCATCTGATCGTTAGAAATCCGCTTCTGTTTGAGAATCTGCGCCGCTATCTGTTTGCCACCAAGGTGGCTCACTCCGCCAGCGGAATCATAGAAAAGCTGTTTGGAGTGCAGATGGACAATAATGAGTTCGCGTATCTGGTGCCGGCGTTTAACATGATTATCAGCACCCATGAGAAGCGAAAAAAGTTTAAGATCGGTTTCTGCGGGGACTTAGGGCTCTCGGAGGCGCTGATCTATTATAACGAGCTTTCGGAAAGCCTTCCGAAGGACGGCTATGAGCTGGTATGGATGGATAAATACCACAATAACGGCTATTTGAACCAGCTTCAGTATCTGATCTATGTGAGCGACTACCGGCTGCCGGGGAATCTGCCGTATTATGAGATACAGGACGGCGATTCCACCAGCGAGGTCTGCAGTGCGATCGCGGAATATAAGCTGGAGCAGGTACAGATCGAGCAGTATTTAAAGCCGGAATTCGGCATGTTCGGACTGGAGGGGCGGAATCGGGATGAGGTCATGGAGAACCTGTACCGATGTCTGGCCGGGCGCGGCCTGATCGCCACGGAGCTGGACTGGAAGAATGCTTTCCGGGCCAACGAGGTGGGAAACGGGATCGCCCATATCCAGGACCTGGGAAGAATTTTAAAGAACGCGGGCTGTTACGTCTGCATCTTAAAAACGCCTATTCTGTGGGAACAGGATATTATCAAAGTTCTGGTGATGATCAAAACGAAGCGGGACGGAGACAAGAATTTGTCGCTGCTCTGCCGTATTGTCTCCAACTGGGCCTCATCGCCGGAAAAAGTGGAACATTTTTTAAAGACACAGAGCTATGACGTGTTCTGCGGCGACATTACGGAAGAATGTCTGAAGCTCTGCTTCTAGACCGTTTTTTTGGTCGAGTAGATGAGCCGTCTGAACAGCTGCGATCAGACAGCTCTGCACCGGAAAGGAAGAATTGCCATGCTGAAAAACCAGGTATATAAAGGAATTATATTTACGGCAGCCTCTGCCGTCATATTCGGATTTACGCCCATCCTGGCCAGGATCTCTTATGACGGCGGGGCCAACGGGATCACGATGACGTTCCTGCGCTGTCTGCTGTCCCTGCCGATCCTGTTCCTGATCTTAAAAATAAAGGGAATCCCGCTTAAAGTGGAACCTGCCTGGAGAATGCCGGTGGCTGTGTGCGGCGTCTTCGGGGCGTTCGCAACGACGGTGACGCTCTATATGTCATACTCATACATACCGGTGGGAATGGCCACCACGCTTCATTTTATCTATCCCGTGCTGGTTACCGCGGGCTGTGTCCTCATCTTCCGGGAGGGGATCACGATAAAAAAGGTGCTGGCTCTGCTCTGCGGAGCGGCCGGCACCGTGTTGTTCCTGGAACATTTTTCTGCGGCCACGGGAAGCGGCACCGGAATCTTTCTGGCGCTGCTGTCAGGCCTGTTTTACAGCATTCATATGGTAGTTATGGACAAGTCGGGGATCAAGAACATGCACTATTTTAAGCTGTCGTTTTACTTATGCCTGTTCGGCGCCGCCTTATCGGGAATTTACGGAGGCGTGACCGGCCAGCTGGCGCTTCACTTAACCGGCCAGGCGTGGCTGTTTGCATTCCTGGTCTCCATCTGTGCCTCTGTGGGAGCGATCAGCTTATTCCAGCTGGGAATTCGGTATACGGGCGCTTCTACGGCGGCCATACTGTCCACACTGGAGCCGATCACCAGCGTGATCCTGGGAGTGCTGGTCCTCGGCGAACTGTTCACCGCGAGAAAGATCGCGGGCTGTCTGTGCATCCTGCTCAGCGTGGTGCTGATCGCGGCTGCGGGGAAGAAGCGCTAAGTTCCTGTAGTGCATTACGGTTAATTACGCAATGCACTACCAGCCGCCGCCTTGACAAACTCGGAAAAGAGTCTGGCGGCGGCTTCATTTTTCTCCCATAGATACTCCGGATGCCACTGGACGCCGATGAAGAACGGGTAATCCGGCATCTCCACCGCCTCCACCAGCTGGTCGGAGGAACGGGCCGAGGCGACGAGGCTGGGGGCCACATCCCTGACTGCCTGGTGATGCATGCTGTTGACGGACAGTGTCTCCGTTTCCGCGATCCTGGCCAGACGGCTGTCGGGCTGCAAGGTCACGGTGTGGGAGGGGAGCGCGTAGGCGAAGGGCTGGGTGTGGGCCAGCGGGAAATCACTCTTTACCTGGCTGGGAATATCCTGCCAGATGGTGCCGCCCAGGCCGATGTTTAAAAGCTGTATCCCGCGGCAGATGCCGAGAATGGGCTTGCCGGTCTCCATCACCAGGGGGAGAAGAGCCAGTTCCATCTGATCCCTCTCAGCGGAAACGCTGCCGCAGCGGTCTAAAGTTTCTTCTCCGAACAGGAAGGGATGGACGTCGGGGCCTCCGGTGAAGAGAAAGCCGTCCAGCGTGTCTACAAGCTGCCTTAAGTCGTCCTCAGACGAAGTCAGCGGAAGCACGACAGGAATGGCGCCGGCGGCCGTAAGAGCCTTTATGTAGGTGGGGCGCATCTGTATGTCGTTGTTGTCCGTGTTGTGGGAGGGCGTAAGACCGATTAGTGGTTTTTTCATTGTAATACCTCAATTCTGCTTAAAATCTATGGCGTTTCAATTTTACCTTACAGCGTTTCCGGAAGAATGCAATTCCATAATCCAGTGCTTCTGTATATCCTTCTTCCAGCGCCCAGGAATCGTATTCCTTTTCCTCAATCTGCATCACGGCCCTGTCACATGCCGCCTCCATTTCCTGAAAGGTCTCGGCGGCCTTAAGTTCTATGATAATCGGAGACTTGCTGTCATCAAGGCTCTTTGCTGTAATGTCAAGACGGCCATTTCCACTCTCGCGGTTCGATTTTACGATGTAGTCACTCATATTGCTCAGAACTCCAAGCAAAAAGCCGTGATAGAAGGCTTCCTTCGCATCCATATAACTGATACTTTCCTTTAGCAGCCTTGACAGCTCCCTCTCAAAGACTTCCACATTCCCATCCTGCATGGCCTGATACAGGACGGATAAGTCTCTTGATTTGATTTTAACGCGGAACCAGTTTTCTATTGTATTACTGTAAATATATTTGACTTCAAGATTTGGTATGCCCATGGTTATATACTGTTTTTCCTGTTCCAGCCTGCGGGATACTAATTTTAAATAGCCTGTAAAGAAAAGGAAATTCCATAAGTTATCCTCTGAGTCGTACACACTGTCATACGTTATATCCTCATGAACCTGTTTTTCAATCGTGCCTCCCGCTAAAAGGTCTTCTAATTCACTCTTTACAGAGGTATCCGCATTCTCGACCAGGTTGTGTACAATGCTGTTAGAACTTGTATTTGCCCAATAGGGCGATGGCAGGGCATTGACATCCGTTGTCATCATTTTTACATCATTCATGACACTCCATGGATTGTATACTTCTGTATTGCCAAACAGATAGCCGTCATACCACTCTCTGATCCGGTCCCGCTTTTCAGATAAGCCATAGAATTGCAGCATTTCGTTGACTTCCTCCTGTGTAAACCCAAAGTATTCATCATAAGCAGGATTTAGTATAGAAATCATTTCAAGATTATTCAGCCCGGTAAAAATGGATTCTTTCGTGATTCTTAAGCAGCCGGTAACCACTGCAAACTCCAGGTACGGATTTGTTTTTAAAGCGGATTCAAAGATCGAGCGGATAAAACCGGCCATCTCATTGTAGAAACCGGAAAAATAAGAATTCTCCAGAGGTACATCGTATTCGTCAATCAAAATAATCACTTTCTTTTTCCAATGGAGATACAGACAGTCTGAGAGAAAGCGAATCGAAGTAATAAAGTCCTGCCGGCTTCCCCGCAGGTTCATAATATCCTCAAACCGTCTCTGTTGTTCAGCCGTGTCCAGAGAGTCCGTTACATCACGGTGCCTTAGATATTCCCGGCCGATCTCTTCTTTCAGACAGCCGTATGCCAGCTCCCAGTCAGGCTGTTTCGAAGACTTCAGTGATAAGCTTATGACCGGATAGCCACACATTTCCTGCGTATACAGTTCTCCCTGCTTCCTGATCTTCAGCCCGTTAAAAAGGGTCCGGTTTCCTTTGTTTGCCGCCTCAGTCCCGGTATCTTCAAAGAAATATCGAATCATACTGAGCGTCAGTGTCTTCCCGAAACGGCGCGGACGCGTAAAAAGATTCACTTTTCCTTTTTTATCAAGCAGATCCCTGATGAATAGGGTCTTATCCACGTAATAGTATCCTTTTGTTATGATTTCTTCAAAATCATCAATTCCTACGGGTAATGGTCTTATCATAATTGAAAGCCTCCTTCCGAAATCATATAAAAATTATATACTTTTCCGGATAGAAACACAAGATAAGAATTTTGGTTTCCCTCCTGCTCAATGAAACGTATCTACCGTATAATCATGGTAATGGAATCCCAGCCACCGTCCGGGCATGTCTCCGGGAAAACGGGGGGCGGGAATGGAAATAAAAGTATCGGAATTGTCTATGCCGCTTCCCGGTTTTAATACCTGGGGAGCGGTTTTCTTTACGTGGCTGATTAATAAGTTCCACAACCGCTCTCTGATTTCCCTGTATTTTGGATCGTCCGCCAGATTATGGCGTTCCATGGGATCCTTTTCTAAATCAAACAGCAGCATACTGCTGCCAATTCTCGTATAGATCAGCTTTTTCCGGTCTTCCATCACACAGAAATTCGTATGAAGGCTGTCTCCGTAGAATCTCTTTTCTTTCTGTCCCTTTTCACTGAGAAATGGCAGCAGGTTTTTTCCGCTTCCATCCTCTGGAGGTATGAGTCCGGCCATAGCCAGTATGGTGGGAAATACATCGGCCAGCGTGATGACGCCATCCACCTGGTTGTTGTGGGGGATGCTGCGCCCGGCTGGAGGAACAAGGATGAACGGCACATGGGCGGAGCCCTCAAAAAAGAGGTTCTTCTGGGACATGTAATGGTCGCCCAGCATCTCTCCGTGGTCGGAGGTAAAGAGAATCCAGGTGTTTTCAAAGAGACCGTGTTCTCTCAGCGCGCCGAACAGCCGGCCAAGCTGGTAATCCACCTGGGTGATGCAGGCATAGTATGCCCTGCGGCTGGCCGCAATCTGTTGGGGACCGAAGAGATGCATATCCGTATTTTCGTAGGAACCGGCCAGAAAGCCCTGGGGGGTGTCTTCGAGGGAGTGGGACCAGTCCCCGTATACCGGTTCCGGCATGGAAATCTGCTGGTACAGTTCCCAGAAATCGCGGCAGGGATCGAACGGTGGATGCGGCTTTGTGAAGCTGGTCCAGAGAAAGAACGGGCGCAGGGGATCTCTGGTCTCGATAAAATCAATGGCTTCATCCCCGATCCAGGAGGTCATGCTGTCCCTGACCTCCACCGTGGAAATCACAGGCTCCATGAGGCATTCACCGATGCCGTGGACCTTGGGCCTTACCCGGTCGCCCCTTTTGTCGCAGGCGCGCATGTAGTCCAACGGCAGGGTCATATGCTCGAAGCCGTAGCAGGCCCTGGCCGGCTCAAAATGCATCTTTCCTTTTGCGCATGTCTGATAACCGGCGTCCGTAAGCATGGCGGGAAGCGTCAGCCGCCTTGCTGTCCGCGCTTCCATAAATGCCCTGTGGTCCGCGTTGGATACGACGCCGCTTTCGTAACCCTCGATACCAGTCATGATAGTGGTCCTGGAGGGGACACAGATCGGGCATGAGGCGTAACAGCTGGTAAAGCTGGTCCCCATGGCTGCCATATAATTTATGTGCGGTGTGAAGATACTCTGGTTTCCCCAGGCGTTGATGGTATCGAAACGCTGCTGGTCCGTGGTGATCAGCAGAATATTGTCTTTCGTTTTTTGCTGCATTTCTTGCTGTGCATTCATAATGGGTTCTTCCTCTCTCTTTGAGTACCGCGTCGGTTTCATTTCTGAGTTCAGTATAAAAAATACGGAGAAGGTTGTCTATCTCATAAACGTTAGATATACCTGCAAAAATGTGAGATAAAAAACTGTGACAGAGAGGAAATAGAAAGAAAATAATTGTGCATAATGCACAAAAATAAAACAATAAAATTTCAGATATACCTAACATTTACAGGATACTATATAAGAAATCATAGATAGAAAAGTAAAAATGCATAGATTATAATATTTTTTAGATATGAAAAAGAACAATGAAAAAGAAAAAGGAGGCATATTTTATGGCAGATTTGAAAAAGAAGCCGGGGAAAAAGCGGAAGTGGAACAGGGATGACACGGAATTGACCATACTGGCATTTCCAACCGCGGTCTGGTACCTGCTCTTCTCGTTTTTGCCCATGTTTGGTATTATTATTGCGTTTAAAAAGTATACCATCAACGGGGGATTTCTACACAGCATTCTTACCAGCGCGTGGTGCGGACTGGACAACTTCAAGTTCCTGTTTTCGTCCGGCGATATCTGGATGATACTCAGAAACACCATTCTCTATAATATCACCTTCATTATCTTAAACATTGTGGTTCCTGTAACCATGGCGCTCTTAATCGGGCAGATTCACAACCAGCGCATGGCGAAGGTATTTCAGACGGCCATGTTTCTGCCGTATTTCTTGTCATGGGTGGTGGTAACCGCTCTGGTGTGGGCCTTCTTAAGCTTTGACAAAGGGATGTTAAACAATCTAATGGAAGGCCTGGGCCAGGATCCCAAACAATGGTACATGGTTCCCAAGCTGTGGCCGGGCTTTTTAATCTTTATGTATCTCTGGAAAAATCTGGGCTACAGCATGGTCGTGTATCTGGCTACCATTACCGGAATCGACAAGACGTATTACGAGGCCGCCTGTATTGACGGGGCCAGCGTATGGCAGCAGATGAAGTGGGTGACGCTTCCGCTCATGCGGACTGTCATTATCATGATGTTCATCATGGCGGTGGGCCGTATCTTTTATTCGGATTTCGGCCTGTTCTATCAGGTACCCAGAGACTCTAATTCCCTGTACAATGTAACGTATACACTGGACGTCTTTGTATACAAACAGCTCATGTCATCGACCACGGGAATGGCCTCGGCGGCCGCATTCGTCCAGTCCGTTGCCGGATGCATCACCATTCTTCTGGCCAATGCCGTAGTGCGCAAGGTTGACCGGGAGAGTGCGATGATCTAAAACGTGTCTGAAAAGCTACTATCACTCATTCATTAGACAGGAGGAAGAATATGTCCAAAAAAAATAAGGAAGCGGCAGACGTGCAGAGCTTCAACAGGATATCCGCGAGGGCTAATATTCTGTTAAATATCATGTTTCTGATTCTGGCCCTGATTTGTGTAATACCGGCGGTGCTGGTGGTCTCGATCTCCTTCTCCGCGGAGCAGTCCATCACCGATTACGGCTACCGGCTGATTCCCAAGATTATTTCTCTGGATGGCTATGGCTATCTGCTGAAGCAGGGGGCCCTGATCATCAGGGCGTTGGGAGTATCCCTGTTTGTTACGATCGTGGGAACCGCCCTGGGAACGCTTCTCACCACCTTGATGGGATACGTGTTATCCAGGCCGGACTACAAGCTGAACGGATTTCTCACCATGCTGGTCTTCATCCCCATGGTATTTAACGGAGGTCTGGTCTCTACATATTTTATCGTTTCCCAGTTTCTGCATTTAAAGAATACTCTGTGGGCGCTGATTCTGCCTCTGTCGGTATCTTCCTTTAACGTCGTCATATGCCGGACGTTCTTTAAGACAACCATACCGGAGGAACTGATCGAATCGGCCAAGATGGATGGGGCCACCCAATTTAAGATTTTCTTTCAGATCGTGCTTCCCATCTCCCTGCCGGTTATCGCAACCATTGGGCTGTTCCTGTGCTTTGCCTACTGGAATGACTGGTATCAGTCCATGCTGTACATCGACAACCAGCGTCTCTACTCCCTGCAGGCACTTTTAAATGCCATCATGACCAATATCAACATGCTGGCGCAGAACGCCGCCACCATGGGTGCGAGTATGGCGGATATGGTTGCAAATATGCCAAAGGAAGCGGCCCGTATGGCGATTGTGGTCATTATTGTACTGCCAATCGCATGTGCATACCCGTTTTTCCAGAAATACTTTATCTCCGGACTGACGGTCGGAGCCGTCAAAGGGTGAGTGCGCCCGTATTTTAATAACTGCTTATCAGGCGGGTTTCCCGTTGATAATAGAATAATCAGGAAAGAAGAGGATTGTTTATGAAGAAAACAGATGTATGGAAAAAAGCGGCTGCGGCCGGTTTGGCCACTCTGCTGGCCGTCGGCACCATAACCGGATGCGCGGCTAAGACAGATACGAAAGAGACGGGGACTCCCGCGGGAGACACGGCGGAAAAAGATGGCGCGTCTGCGAAGGATACGGCTGCGGCCGATCCAGCCGGGGGAGACATTCCGACTCTGGTATACTGGACCGTGGGGGGAACCACGCCCAGTGATTTTGATCAGGATATTGCAGCGATTAACGAGTATCTGGAGGAGAAGATCCATGTAAAGCTGGATTTGAAGGTGGCCGGATGGGGCGATTACGAGAAGAAGATGAACACCATCATCAACTCAGGCGAGTATTTTGACATGATGTTCGTAAACAATACGAATTACAGCCGTTTTGTGAAAATGGGCGCGTTCGAAGATATATCCGACAAGCTCCAGTCGGTGGCGCCGGAGCTTTATGAAATGATTCCGGAGCAGCTCTGGAAGGGCGTGACCATTGGAGGAAAGGTTTATTCCGTTCCCACCTATAAGGATTCGTCCATGGCACAGTTCTGGTATTTTGACGATCAGTACGTGCAGAAGTACAACATTGATCTGGATCAGATCAAGACGATGCAGGACTTAGATAAACCGTTCCGCGATATGAAGGAGGGAGAGGGCAAGGGCTTCTATCCGCTTCAGATGTCCCAGGGAAGCCCCTTTAATGGATTCTTTAACGAATATGACGGCCTGACCTCCGGTCTGCAGCCCCTTGGCGTGAAGGTAGATGACCAGACAAGAACGGTGATCTGTACTCTGGAGCAGCCGGATATCATGGAGAATTTAAAGCTGCTTCATCAATGGTATATGGATGGCATCATCAATCCGGATGCGAATGTTCTGACCGAGCCGCAGAAGAAGCTTCCGTTTTCTTCTGCACAGGGATGGCCCAGCGCGGTTGCCACATGGCAGGTATTAAACGGTGTGGAAAAGTACGATGCGTTTAAGGTATTCGGCCCGCTCTATTCTACCGATACCATCCAGGGCTCCATGAACGCCGTTTCCATTAACTCCAAATATAAGGATGAGTGCCTGAAATTCCTGCAGCTCGTGAATACCGACTCCAAATTACGCGATATGCTGGCATACGGTGTGCCGGATAAGACGTTCAAATATGTGGGGGACGGCGTGATTGAGAAGCAGACGGATACCTGGCCGCTGGCCGCCTATACGCAGGGAACCTTCTTCAACATGTCCATTACGGAGGATGCGGACCCGGATCAGTGGGATCAGGTAAAGAAACAGAACGAGGAAGCGTTTTCCTCTTCCTGCTTAGGTTTCTCCCTCGATCTGACCAATATTCAGAATGAGATGTCCAACTGCCTGACCGTATGGCAGAAGTACAAATACGACTTATTAACCGGCGCTTCGGACCCGGAGACAGCGGTTCCGGCCGTGATCCAGGAATTAAAGGCCGCAGGGTTTGATACAGTCATCCAGGAGGCGCAGAAGCAGATCAATGAGTTTTATAACTGATAAGTAAATGCAGAACAAAATATAGAACAGAATATAGAATAAGATATCGAACAGACCGGATGCGGCTAATGGCATCTGCTTGTGAATCGAAGAAAACGACTGTATAATTAATAATCGGCAGAAAAGACAACGAACGGACAGAAGGAAAAGCTTATGAAAAAGACATCAGGTTCATTCTTGAAAATCAGTGTATACAGAAGGCGTTTTACAGGCACGGTCTGTTCTATTATTTTTATATCCCTGTTTTGCCTGATTTTCGCACTCTGCTTTTTTACAAACATATGGGCGGATAACCGGTGGCAGGAGGTACAAGCCAGTTTTATGACCTTGGAGCAGCAGAAAAGAGACAGGTCGGAACAGTTAGAAAATTATGTGAACGGCATTTATGCAAAGCCGAGTCTGATGGAGGATACGAAGACTCTGTTTGAAAGCACCAGCGAGCAGGATTATACGAGACTCAGGGAGGAGAACAGCGCGCGTTCCAACACGCAGATCGCCTGGCTGCCCGGTGACATGCGGAAGCTGTTTGTCAACAGCCAGCTGAAAGTAAACGCGGTTACGGTCCGGTCGCCGGAGGGATTAAAAATCATATGGCTGGATAATCTCTCCGGGAATATGAGGGTAACGTATGGATTGAGAGGGGAATGGCAGCTGATCGACAGGACGGACAGGGATACGGTGCTGGAATCCTTTGAAGTGAGGAGTCCGGATTCTGTCATGAAGAGTCTCGGAACACTGACATTTTACGGCTCATCGAAGGATATTTACAAGGGAAGCAGCCAGGCGTATGACTGGGCCCTGATCAAGGGGAAAATGATATCCTATGAAAATGTAAAGGGAGAACGGGAGCGGGAGTGGATTCTGACGGCTTCCGAAAAGGATGCGTTTCAAGGCTGGTTTCTATGGAAAGGAAGGCTTCCGGTTTTCTATTTTGAATTCGTCAACTCATCCGGGGACAGTGAGTACATATCGGCAGTGGACATCGTCTCTCTCTGGCGGGCGAACGGGGCGGGAGCCGCGACGCTGGCCGTGACCGTCCTTGTGCTGGCCGCCGGGGCTGTCATGGTTGCCTTTTTCAATCTGCAGGGCGAGGCCCGGTTTCTCTCCCATATCATGGATATGCTCAAAACCATGGAACACGGTTCTTTTGTAGAGGTGGGAACCATGGTCATGAAGCGGGGCGGCCACTACAATGAATACACGCTGATTGCCGACGCATTGTCGGAGGTGAGCGTCAAACTGGACGGATATATCCGCAAGGAGTATTTGCTGAAGCTGAAGCAGCAGGAGACGGCGATGAGGGCGCTGCGCCATCAGATTAATCCGCATTTCCTTTATAATACACTGGAAAGCATAAGGGCCAGAGCGCTGGTACTAAAGGACAGGGAGACGGCGGAGGCCATTGAGGGGCTGGGAAGGCTCTACCGGACTCTGATCCGCTGTCCGGAGGTGATTCCTCTGCAAAAGGAAGTGGAGGTTCTGGAGATGTATTTAAAACTCATGTCCCTCCGTTTCTCGGATACCTTTGTGTACCGGGTGGATATTGAGGAGGAGGCAAAGGATGCAGATACCATCGCCTTCTGGCTTCAGCCTCTGGCGGAAAATTTCTTCAATCACGGTATGGACCAGGAGAGTGAATTTAATCTGTTGATGCTGGAAGCGGTTAAGAAAGCGGATGGAATCCTGGTTACCATGTCGGATAACGGCCGGGGGATTTCGGAGAACCGCCTTTTGGAGATCAGGAAGAATATGGTGGAAGGCGGGGATGACCCCGGGGCCGATATCGGACTGCGCAATGTCTATATGAGGCTCAGCTATTTTTATGGGGAAGCGTTCTCGATGAATATTGAAAATCAGGCGGCAGGCGGATTGAAAATCGATATTTTCCTTCCGGCGCTGCCGGGAAAGGAGTAGGCCGCATGGTTACGGTTCTGATTGTAGATGATGAGCCCAATGTCCTGGAGGGCGTAAAGCGCCTTCTGGACTGGGAGAAATTAGGCGTGGGGCGGATCTGGACTGCAAAAACATCTCTGGAGGTCATGTCACACATCATAGACTGGAATCCGGATATTTGTCTGGTAGATGTCAGAATCGGCAATGACATGGGATATGAGCTGATCGAGTGCTTAAGCGGCCTTGGCATTCATTCCAATTACATCATGATGAGCGGATACGATGACTTTCACTATGTGAGGGAGGCCCTCCGCTGCGGAGCGCTGGACTACTTGCTGAAGCCGGTGGGAGCGGAGGAGCTGGAAGCGTGTATCCGCAAGGTCATCATGGAACAACTTCACGGCACGCTGCCGGAGGCGGAGCAGAAGAACGGTGATCCCATCCTGAAGATAGAATATGAGGCCATGTCGCCTCTGATCCATAAGATTGTTCTGATGGTGGCGGCCGAGTACGGCGGCCATATCTCGCTGAAGATCATAGCCGATAAGTTTCGCATGAATTCCACGTATCTGGGACAGATATTCATCAAGGAAACGGGAATGAAGTTTTCGGAATACCTGATGTGCTACCGGCTCTGTATGGCCAGGGAGCAGATCGTGAACAGTGATGAGAAGATCGCGGTGATCGCGGCCTCTGTGGGCTACACGAATATGAATTATTTTTACCAGCAATTCAACCAATATTACCATACCACCCCGTCCGAGATGAGAATACGGGGCTCAGAAAGGAATTGACATATGATTTTTGCAAGGGAGAGGGCGGAGGTAATCGCCAATAAACTAAAAAAATTAATGGTTGTCCGGAAATTTCAGCTGGATGACTGGAAGGTGAAGGAAGGCTTCTTTTTACGGCCGGAGGAAGCCGATCGGGCGGAGGAAGACTGGGAAACGTTTGACAGCCGCCTGATGCACTGGTACGGGCCGGACCGCCATTACTGGTTCCGAACCGTATTTACGGTACCGGAAGAGTATGACGGGAAGGGCTTATGGCTTCGCATCCGTACCCAGATTGAAGAGTGGGATGATGCCAAGAATCCGCAGTTTCTCGTGTTCCTGAACGGAGAGGTGGTACAGGGCGCCGATATGAACCACAGGGAGGTCCTGCTTTCTCGTGCGGCGACGGCGGGAGAGACGGTGACGGTTGATTTGCAGGCGTATTCAGGCACCCTTCATCCGGAATTTCGTCTGATGGCAGATGTGGAGGAAGTGTCAGAACCGGTTAAGGATCTTTATTATGATATCCAGGTGCCGTTATGGGCCATGGACCGGATGGATCAGGAGGGAAAGACGGCCATTGATATCCTGACTGTGTTAAATGACACGATCAGCCTTCTGGACTTACGGGACGTCTTCTCCGACGATTTCTACCGCTCGGTGGAGGCGGCGCGGGCCTATATCGCAAAGGCGCTGTATGAGGACCTGGCGGGTGATGATACGGTGATTGCCACCTGCATCGGGCATACCCACATCGACGTGGCGTGGTGGTGGACGGTTGCCCAGTCCCGGGAGAAGGCGGCCCGCAGCTTCGCCACGGTATTGGAGCTGATGGACGAATATCCCGAATACCGGTTCATGTCGAGCCAGCCGGTCCTCTATACGTTTGTGAAGGAACGGTACCCGGAGCTTTATGAGGAGATTAAGAGAAGGGCAGCAGAAGGCCGCTGGGAGCCGGAGGGCGGCATGTGGCTGGAGGCCGACTGCAACTTAACCAGCGGAGAGAGTCTGGTGCGCCAGTTTTTATACGGCAAACGGTTCTTTCAAGAGGAATTCGGCGTGGACAGCCGGGTGCTGTGGCTTCCGGACGTATTCGGTTATTCCGGCGCCCTGCCCCAGATCATGAAGAAATGCGGGATCGACTATTTTATGACGACGAAGCTCTCCTGGAACCAGTTTAACAAGGTGCCGGACGACACGCTTCTGTGGGAAGGAATCGACGGGACGAAGGTTTTGACCCATTTCATCTCGACATTGGGAGTAGGGCAGAGCGTGGATCGCTTCTTTACCACCTATAACGGCATCCTGCATCCGGACGCGATCATGGGCGGCTGGCAGCGCTATCAGAATAAAGAGATGAACCATGATATTCTGGTGGCCTTCGGCTACGGCGACGGAGGCGGCGGCCCAACCAGGGAGATGCTGGAGACGGGCAGGAGGATGGAAAAGGGAATCCGCGGCATACCGAAGGTGCGCCAGGAGAGCTCCCTCACTTACTTTACAGAGCTTTCCGAGCGGGTGAAGGACAGCAGGCGGCTCCACACGTGGACCGGAGAATTTTATTTTGAGTACCACAGGGGAACGTATACGTCCATGGCCAGGAATAAGCGGTCAAACAGAAAGAGCGAGCTGCTTCTCATGGACTTAGAGCTGCTGGCCGTGCTGGCAGAGAAAAGGGGAGCGGCCTATCCGGCGGAGGACCTGGAGCGGCTGTGGAAAATGGTGCTGTTAAACCAGTTCCACGATATTCTCCCGGGATCGTCAATTAAGGAAGTCTATGAGGTGACGAAGCGTGAGTATGAGCAGGTCGCGGAGGAAGGCGGCCGTCTGCTCAAAGAGAGGAAGGAAGCCGTGGCGGGTGCCGGAGACGGCGTGACCGTATTCAATACGCTGGGATTTACACGCAGGAGCCTGACGGTTCTTCCGGATGGGGTGACATCATTGACAGATAAAGGGGAGGCGCTTCCCAGCCAGGAGATCGGCGGCCTGTGGTATTCCCTGACGGGGGAGATTCCCTCCAAGGGATACTCCGTGTATGGCGCGGTGCGGGAAGCGGACAGCGGTACGGCTGACGAGGCGGCTGGGGGCGTCGTGGAAAACAGCGCTGCAGAGAGTGGCGGAGATACGCCGTTTTCCGTCTTAAAAACCGCGGATGGCTTCGTGATTACTACGCCGTTTGCAAAAGTGGATATGGCGGCGGATGGAAGCTTTACGAGCCTTCTTGACTTTTCGGAGAACCGTCAGGTATGGAAGGCGGGCGAGGCGGGAAACCGTCTGAGGATCTACGAGGATAAGCCGATTTATTATGATAACTGGGATATCGATGTGTTCTATACGGAGAAATACTGGGATTTGGATGAGCCGGCGTCGATTGCAGTTACGTCAGAGGGGCCGCTGTGTCTGCAGATCACAGTGAACCGTAGCTTCATGCATTCCCGCATGACACAGGATATCCGATTCTATGCCCACAGCCCCAGAATTGATTTTAGCACCTGGGTGGACTGGAAGGAGCACCAGTACCTGTTAAAGGCAGGCTTCCCGGTAGATGTCCATACGGACGAGGCGGCGTTTGACATCCAGTTCGGCAACGTGGTGCGAAAGACCCATACCAATACGAGCTGGGACAGAGCCCGTTTTGAGAGCTGCGGCCATAAGTGGATGGACGTATCGGAGAGCGGATATGGGGTCAGTCTGTTAAATGACTGTAAGTACGGCCATTCTGTCCGTGAGGGCTGTATAGAGCTGACGCTGATCAAGTCGGGCATCGAACCGAATCCTGACACGGACAACGAGGAGCACGTATTTACGTATTCGCTGTATCCTCATCAGGGAACGTGGAGGGAGGCGGATACCCAGAAGGAAGCTGCGGATTTAAACCAGCCGCTTTCGGCGGTAAACGGAGGAATACCCGGAGAATCCTATGGATTCGCAGGCGTGAAGGGGGATTCCGTGGTCCTGGAGACCGTGAAGAAGAGCGAGGATGGAAACGGCATCATCCTGCGTCTCTACGAGAGCCGGAATAAAAGGGTGAACGCGAAAGTGAGCCTTTCCTGTGCCCCGGTGACAGTGACGGAATGCAACCTGCTGGAAGAACCCGTTGACGAGGCAGGCGGCCTTATGATTGACCGGGATGGCTTTTCCTTTGTCATTAAGCCGTATGAGATTAAGACGTATAAGGTGGTGTTTTAAGCGATGAAAGTAATTCTGTTTGACATTGATACACTCAGAGCCGATCATATGGGCTGCTATGGCTATGGGCGGAATACTACGCCTGTTATGGATGGGATTGCGAAAGATGGTGTGTGCTTTGACCGGTACTACTGTCCCAATGCCCCCTGCCTTCCCTCCAGAGCGTCGATGGTGACCGGGCTTTACGGAATACATAACGGCATTGTGGGACACGGCGGTACGGCGGCGGATTTACGGCTTCAGGGCGAGTCGCGGAGCTTTACGGATCTGGTGTCGGAGAATGGGCTTTTCATGCAGTTTAAGAGGGCCGGACTCCACACAGTCTCATTTTCCAGCTTTGCGGAGCGCCACTCGGCCTGGTGGTTTCTCTCCGGCCTGGATGAGTATTATAATCCGGGACTCCGGGGCGGGGAGTCGGCGGACATGGTCACACCGGCAGTCCTTAATTGGTTAGAAAGGAACCGGGAGATGGAGGACTGGTTTCTTCACGTCCATTACTGGGACCCGCATACGCCGTACCGCACCCCGGAGGGGATAAAGAGCAGATTTCAGGATGAGCCTCTGCCGGACGACTGGATTACGGATGAGATTTTTGAGGAACATCTGCGGCACATCGGCCCTCACGGCGCCAATGAAATCAATATGTGGAATGACGAGACCTTCAGCCGTTGGCCGAAGCATCCCGGCAGCTTGAAGACAAGGGGCGATGCGAAGCATTTTATTGACCTCTATGATGACAGTGTGCGGTTCACCGATGACAATATTGGACTGATCGTGGCGTGGCTTAAGGAGCACGGGCTTTACGGAGACGATCTGGCGATTATCATTACCGCAGACCACGGAGAGGATTTGGGAGAATTCGGGGTCTATGGAGAACACGGCATGGCCGACGAGCCGGTATGCCATATTCCACTGATTATTAAATGGCCGGGGACCGAAGGCGGACGCCGCATCAAGGGCTTTTATGACAATACGGACCTGCTCCCCACGGTGAAGGAGCTTTTAGGCACGGAGACCTTTGGGGACTACCGGTACGACGGCGTCTCCTTCAAGGAACCGCTGTTGGGTGGAAAAGAGTGCGGGAGATCCGCGGCGGTGCTGACCCAGTGCGCCCATGTATGCCAGCGAAGCGTCCGGTTTGACCACTATATCTATATCCGCACTATCCACGGAGGATACCATCTCCTGCCGGAGGAGATGGTGTTTGATCTGGACTGCGATCCCCATCAGCTGCATAATCTGGCGGAAGAGCAGCCGGAGCTTTGCGGCCGCGGGGCGCGGATGCTTTTAGAATGGACGGAGCGGATGATGAAGCAGTCCGATTCAGACCGTGATCCCATGTGGACTGTGATGCGGGAAGGTGGGCCGGAGCACTGCAGAGGCCGCCTGGAAGCGTATGAAAAGCGGCTGGAGGAGACGGGGAGAGCGTACGGGATTCCGCTTCTTAAGGAACAGTACAGAGAAGAGTTTAGGGGACAGGAATAAGAGGAGAAAACCGATGATTTTAATACCGCAGCCGAAAAAGGCTGAAAGAAGAGATGGAGAGTTTACGATAGGCTATGGAAGCTATCTGGTGCTGGATGAGTCCTGCGGACCGCTTCTGACAAAGCAGGCAATGCTCTTTTTAGATGCATTGGAGGAAGAGACCGGTTATCGGCCGGCTCTGACCAGGGGAAAAGGAAGAGACGGGGATATCATTCTGCGCCGAGAGGAGGCGCTGGGGCCGGAGGATGTACTGGGCCAGGGATATACTCTGGAAATCCGGCCGGAAGGGATCATTCTCACCGGCGGTGAGAAAGGGCTGTGGCATGGAATGCAGACGATCCTGCAAATGGCAGGGCAGCAGGGCGCCGTACTTCCGGCAATGAGTATTCACGACAGGCCGGACATTAGAAACCGCGGCTTTTACCACGATGTCACAAGAGGAAGGGTGCCAAAGCTTGACTGGCTGAAAAAACTGGCCGACCGGATGGCGCGTTATAAGCTGAACCAGATGCAGCTTTATATCGAGCACACATTCCTGTTTCGTGATTTCAGCGAAATATGGAGAGATGACACGCCGCTGACTGCAGAAGATATTCTGGAGCTGGACCGGTACTGTCACGACCGCGGGATCGAGCTGGTCCCTTCCCTGTCCACCTTCGGGCATCTGTACAAAATCCTGGGCTCGAAGCATTACAGCCATCTGTGTGAGCTGGAAGGCTCAGAATCCATGCCATTCTCGCTGAGGGGGCGGATGCACCACCATACGATCAACGTGTCTTCGCCGGAAAGCCTGGAGTTCATCAAGGGAAAGATCAGAGAATTCGCGGCCCTGTTCTCTTCCTGCCAGTTCAATATCTGTGCCGATGAGACCTTTGATCTGGGAAAAGGAAGGAGCAGCGGTCTGAAAGAGAGTCTGGGGATTCACAGACTCTATATCAATTACGTAAAGGATTTGTGTGAATGCGTGATTTCCTGCGGAAAGCGGCCCATGTTCTGGGGCGACGTCATTGCCGGAGAGCCGGAGCTTCTAAAGGAGCTTCCGGCGGATACCATCTGCTTAAACTGGGGATACGCGAAAAACCAGAGGGAGGATGAGACGAGGGCGCTCGATGCGGCCGGAGCGGTCCAGTATCTCTGCCCGGGTGTATGCGGCTGGAACCATCTGATTCCTTTGTATGAGAACGCGTACTGCAATATAAAAATCATGTGCGATTACGCACGGAAATACGAGGCGGTCGGAGTGCTGAATACGGATTGGGGAGATTTCCTGCATATCAATCATCCGGAATTCAGCATACCGGGGATGATTTACGGGGCCGCGTGCTCCTGGAATGTACAGCCCCCTGCATGGGAAGAGATGAACCGCCAGATTTCAATCCTGGAATACGATGATTCCACCGGGCAGCTGGTGGGTATGCTGGCAAAGACCCAGGAGCTTCATGGCTTCACATGGGAGATGGCGGTCCGGTTTAAGGAGCTTAAGACAGGCGCCGCGCCGGAATATGACGCCGACCACAGGCAGTATTTACAGGAACACATGGAATCCATGGAGGGAGTCGATGAAAAGAACCGGCGTCTCGAAGAAATTACCGGAGAGCTGTACGGACTTCTGCCCCACATGGACAGACGAAGCCGAAAAATGGTGAAGAAATATGTCATAGCCGTTGAAGGGATCGGCCTGTTTAACGAGCTGGGAAAGGTAATCACAAAATGGGATTACGGCGCGGAGTATGACGTTATGCCGGATACCTGGACGCTCTCAGAGCGTCTGGAGGTGTGGCTGTACCATTATAAGGAGCTGTACCGCAGTGTGAGCCGGGAATCGGAGCTTGGAAGGATTCAGGAGATCATAGTGTGGTATGGAGATTATTTGAGGGAGCGAAGATAAAATGGATCTTTACCTGATTTTTGATCTGGGAGGAACTTCTGTCAAATTTGCGGTTTCAGATAAAGAAGGGAAATTTGACAGTACGGGTTCCTTCCCGACGCCGAAGGAAGGCATGGAGAGAATGCTTGAGGAGATGGGGCGGGTGTATGAGGCGGTGCAGGCGGAACTTAACGCGGCAGATTCACGTATTGCGGGGATTGCTGTCAGTTCTCCCGGAGCCGTGGACATCCGCACGGGCGTGGTAGGGGGGATCAGTGCGATCCCGTATATCCATGGCTTCCCGTTTACCGAAGCGGTCAGCCGCCGCTTAAACGGACTTCCGGTCTCTATTGAAAATGACGGCAACTGCGCCGCGCTCGGTGAACTGTGGAAGGGGGCGGCGGCCGGCAGGCGGAATATGGTCTCCGTGGTGTGCGGCACCGGAATCGGCGGTTCCATCGTTCTGGATGGCCGTGTATACCGGGGGAAGTCCAATAATGCAGGCGAGTTCGGCAACTATCTGGTGAACCGGGAAGGGGAACAGAGGCGGACGTGGAGTTCCTGTACGATGGTGAATCAGGCGAAAAGATACGAGGCGCTGACGGGAAGAAGTGCTGATGGCAGGGAACTCTTCCGTCTGGCCAAAGCCGGGGACGGTGATGCGGTCCGGCTGGTGGAGGAATTTTACGAGGCCATGGCTGTCGGACTGTTTCAGATCCAGTTTACGCTGGACACAGAGCTGATCGTGCTGGGCGGCGGTATCAGCGAGGCGCCCTTTGTTATTCCGGAGATCTATAAGCGGATGAAACGGCTGGCGGAGGATGCGGAGTTTGGATTTCTGATACCGGAGATCGTCCCCTGCCGGTTTGGGAATAAGGCGAACCTGTACGGGGCTTTGTACTGCCATTTATATACGTAACAGTTCAGACGGCGGGAAAATTGGTGCAAAAACGGACGCTGAGCCGTCTGAACTGTTACAACAATACAGTATTGCAGGAGGTTTCAATGGAGTATCAGTTCAGTAAAGATTTTCTATGGGGCGCGGCCTGTTCCGGCCCCCAGTCGGAGGGCAGCTTTCCGGGAGACGGAAAAGCGGAGATGGAATGGGATTACTGGTTTCAGCAGGCCCCGGAGTTGTTTTACGACGGTGTGGGACCAGCCGTGACTTCGGATTTCTACCACAAATATAAGGAGTATGCCGGACTTATGAAGGAGATCGGCATGAACTCCTACCGCACCTCGATTCAGTGGAGCCGGCTCATAAAAGACCGTGAGGGAACCATAAATGAGGCGGGTGTGGAGTTTTACAATTCGGTAATTGACGAGCTGTTAAGCCGCGGGATCGAGCCGATTCTCTGTCTCCATCACTTTGATCTGCCCATGTACTGGGTGGAGAAGGGAGGCTTTGAGAACAGGGAAACGGCGGAGGCATTTGCGGCGTACGCAGCAAAATGCTTTGAATTGTTTGGAGGCAGGGTAAAACGGTGGCTTACCTTTAACGAACCGATTGTCATAACGGAGGGCGGCTATCTTTATAAGAATCATTATCCGGCTGTCTGTGATGCGAAAAGGGCGGCCCTGGTATCGTACCATCTTCAGCTTGCCAGCAGTATGGCGGTTAAGGAGTTTCGGAAGAGAGGCGGGAAGGGGCAGATCGGTATCGTGCTGAATCTAACGCCTACCTACTGCAAAGAGCCGGAGAATGCAGAAGACAGAAGAAGTGCGGAAACTGCCGATCTGCTGTTCAACAAATCCTTCCTGGATCCTTCCTTAAAAGGAGAGTATCCAAACGCCCTGGTGGAGCTTTTAAAGAAGGAGGGAATCTGCCCGGAGGCTCAGGCGGAGGACTTAGAGGTGATCCGCGCCAATACGGTAGATTTTCTCGGAGTGAATTACTACCATCCGAGGCGGGTTACGAGAAGGAGCAGTCCGTTTACTGGTCCCCTCATGCCGGAAAAGTATTTTGAAGAATATACTTATGAAGGACAGAAGATGAATTTTTCCAGAGGATGGGAGATATATGAGCCTGCCGTCTATGAAATCGCCATCCAACTGCGCGACAATTACGGCAATATTCCCTGGTACCTATCGGAAAATGGTATGGGCGTGCAAAACGAAGAGCAGTTCATCGGCGTGGATGGCATCGTGGAGGACGATTACAGAATTGAATTCATACGGGATCATTTAATCTGGCTTCATAAGGCTATCGTGGAGGGCTGTAACTGCTTCGGATACCACTTATGGGCGCCCTTTGACTGCTGGTCCTGGAAGAATGCATATAAGAACCGGTATGGCATGATAAGAGTGGATAGAAAGGACAATTGCCGGCTTACGGTAAAGAAATCGGGAAGATGGTTCCGGGTGACGGCGGAACAGGGCGGATTTTCTCTGCATACCGAAATATAAATCTGCAAAACAAAAAGGAGCATGGCCAAATACCGGACTGGTATCGATCATGCTCCTTTATGTATTTAATTATTCCTCAGAAATAGCGCCTGTAGGACATACACCAGCACAAGTTCCGCAGCTGATACAGGTATCAGCGTCGATAACGTACTGTCCGTCGCCCTCAGCAATCGCGTTTACTGGACATTCGCCTTCACATGTTCCGCAGCTTACGCATGCATCACTAATAACATATGCCATAATAAATTACCTCCTTATATTCTATACATTTGCCTATATTCTATACTATAAATGTAAATTATTCAAGTGGAAAATGATGTAGTTTTTGTTCAAAATTAGGAGCAGAAAAGATCCGGGGCTCCAGTGCGCACATCTTTGATGCCGTGAAGTATGATTTTCTTTGCAGCCACGGCGCCTTCTTTTGACATCGGCGGCACATCCTCCAATGGATAAATCATGCCGAGATTCTTATATTTTACCTTGCCCATATCGTGGTAGGGAAGGACATCCAGGGCCTTCACGTATTTCAGTGTTCCGATAAAACGGCCCAGATGGTATAAGTCTTTTTCGTTGTCCGTAATCCCCGGTACCACTACGTGGCGAATCCACATGGGGATCTGTTTTTGATCGAGATACTCTGCAAACTGCAGGATATTCCGGTTTGGGCGGCCCGTAAGCAGCCGGTGCTTTTCGTCGTCAATCTGCTTTAAATCGAGCATAACGAGGCAGGTAGAGGCGAGCAGCCGGTCCAGCTGCTCTAAGTATGCCGTATCTGCGTCCCGGAAGGTGACGCCGGAGGTATCAAGACACGTATGGATATCCCGCCGGCGTGCCTCCTCGAATAATTCCGTCACAAATTCCATCTGAAGCAGAGGTTCTCCGCCGGTCACCGTGATGCCTCCGCCTCGGTAGAACGGGCGGGAAGCCTCATACTGGCTCAGGATCTCAGAGACCGTCATGGAGGTGCCCCCGCCTGACGACCAGGTGTCAGGGTTGTGACAGTACTGGCAGCGCATGGGACAGCCTTTCGTAAAGACTACCATGCGGATGCCCGGCCCGTCAACGGTGCCGAAGCTTTCAATCGAATGTATCTGACCTGTCGTCATGCGGAGAGCGCCTGCCTTTCTTATGAAAATGGAACGTATTTCATGTGCGTTTTAGATCGCGTCGTGGAACGTACGGGAGATAACCTCGTCCTGCTGTTCCTTTGTAAGCTTAATGAAGTTAACCGCATAGCCGGATACACGCACGGTCAGCTGCGGATAGTTTTCCGGATGCTTCTGAGCGTCCAGTAAGGTTTCGCGGGTGAACACGTTGACGTTTAAGTGGTGTCCGCCTTCCTGTACATAGCCGTCTAACAGGGATACCAAGTTGTCGATCTGAGAGTCACTGATGTTTGTATTTGCCATGTTTTTTTCCTCCTGTAATGGTGTATTTAATAGTTGTCTGAGAAATCCGTCGCACTGTTTTCCGGGTCCTCCTCATCGGTGTCCATACCCTCGAACAGGGTGGGCACGTTGCAGGCCAGATTGCCGGCGGCACAGTCTAAGGAATTCATGGTGGTGACGGTCTTTGAGGTGGTGGTATCCGCGCTGACCGTTCCGTCTGAGGCCGTGCGGATGTTCATATGACCGCCGCCGCCGGATACAAACGCATCCAGCATGGCGATGATATCGTCAATCTTTTTTTCGTCAGGGGCTGCCATAAAAGCACTTCCTTCCTTAACAGGTCTTCAGTTAAATGTTGTCTAAATCCACTTCCAGATCGCCGGTAAAGATCTGATCTTCCTTGCCGAGCGCACCGGGCACGATGGAGAAGGTATTGGAAATACCATCCTGCGCATCTTTAAATGGAAGCTTTGCAACGGAAGCCAGAGAAGCAACGGCTCCGTGGCTGTCACGGTGGTGCATCGGGTTGGCGCCTGGCGCAAATGCCTCGCCCGCCTTTCTGCCATCCGGTGTCGCGCCGGTGTTCTTGCCGTATACGACGTTGGAGGTGATGGTTAAGATCGATGTGGTCGGGATACCACCGCGGTAGGTGTGATTGCCCTTTACGTAGTTCATGAAGGTGTGAACAAGCTCGCTGGCCAGCTGGTCAACGCGGTCGTCATTGTTGCCGTATTTCGGGAAATCACCTTCCACGATATAATCCACGACGATGCCGTTTTCATCACGCACGGTCTTGACCTTTGCGTATTTGATGGCGGATAAGGAGTCGGCCACTACGGATAAGCCGGCGATACCAGTTGCAAACCAGCGTGTTACCTTCTTGTCATGGAGCGCCATCTGTACGCGCTCGTAGGAGTATTTGTCATGCATATAGTGAATGATGTTTAAGGTGTTCACGTAAACGCGGGCCAGCCATCTCATCATGTCCCTGTATGCCTCCATTACCTCATCGTAATCGAGATATTCGGAGGTGATCGGACGGTACTTCGGACCTACCTGCTTCTTCGTTACCTCATCGATACCGCCATTAATCGCGTATAACAGGCACTTCGCTAAGTTGGCGCGGGCGCCGAAGAACTGCATTTCCTTGCCGACACGCATGGAAGAAACACAGCAGGCGATGGCGTAGTCGTCACCGTGGGTGACTCTCATCAGGTCATCGTTCTCATACTGGATGGATGAGGACTCGATGGAGGTCTTGGCACAGAATCTCTTGAAGTTTTCCGGAAGTCTGGTGGACCAGAGAACCGTTAAGTTGGGCTCCGGAGCGGTTCCTAAGTTCTGTAAGGTGTGTAAATAACGGTAGGACATTTTTGTGACCATGTGGCGTCCGTCGATGCCGACACCGCCGATGGACTCTGTCACCCAGGTCGGGTCTCCGGAGAACAGTTCATTGTATTCCGGTGTACGGGCAAATTTTACGAGACGAAGCTTCATAACAAAATGATCCACGAATTCCTGAATCTCTTCTTCTGTGAAGGTGCCTTCTGCCAAATCTCTCTGTGCATAGATATCGATGAAGGTGGAGGTACGTCCCAGGGACATTGCTGCTCCGTTCTGCTCCTTGACAGCCGCTAAATAGCCCAGGTATGTCCACTGGATCGCTTCCTTAACATTAGTCGCCGGTTTGGAGATATCGAAACCGTAGATAGCGCCCAGCTTCTTTAACTCACCCAGTGCGCGCAGCTGTTCAGACAGCTCCTCACGCTCACGGATAACATCGGAGTACATGATGGTACGTGTGGTCGATTTCTGCTCTTCCTTGTTCTCGATCAGGCGGTCGATGCCGTATAAAGCGATACGGCGGTAGTCGCCGATGATACGGCCGCGGCCATACGCATCCGGAAGGCCGGTGATGATGTGGTTGGAACGGCAGGCGCGCATCTCGTCGGTATAAGCGTCGAATACGCCTGCATTATGTGTCTTTCTGTGAACGGTAAAAAATTCCTTGATTTCCGGATCAATGGTATAGCCGTTGTCCGCGCATGCCTTCTCGGCCATTCGGATACCGCCGTATGGCTGTAAGGAACGCTTAAATGGCTTATCTGTCTGAAAACCTACAATTTGCTCCTTTTCTTTATCCAGGTAGCCTGGGCCGTGGGAGGTGATGGTGGAAACAATTTTCGTATCCATATCCAGCACACCGCCAGCTTCTCTTTCTTTTACGGTCAAATCCATAACCTGGGCCCACAAATCCTTTGTAGCCTGGGTCGGACCTGCGAGGAAGGTGTCATCGCCGTCATAGGGGGTGTAGTTCTTCTGTATAAAGTCTCTGACATTGATTTCTCTTTCCCAGACGCCGCCGCTAAAATCTCTCCACTCTGGTCTCATAATGTTGTACCTCCGTTGATTGCTTATTTATAAGTAAAAATAATGAACGAGTGCTGCCAAAAGTTATAATTCATACAACTTTTGTATGAATATATTATAGTTGAATACTGTATACACGTCAAGTCCTTGTAATGATAAAATTTTTACAAAAATGGCTGGACAATCCCTTGCTATTTCGGAAGAAAAGTATTATATTATAGAAACAGTATGTACATTTTTAAAGGAGGAATACACGATGCAGATTAGTAAAGATATGTTAATTGGCGCTCTGATCCAGATGGATGATTGCATTGCACCGATTTTAATGCGCGCTGGCATGCACTGTCTTGGCTGCCCGGCTTCTCAGGGTGAGTCTTTGGAAGAAGCATGTATGGTTCATGGAATTGACTGTGAAACACTGGTTAATCAGATTAATGAAGTTCTTGCTGATAGATAGAAAAACTTTATAGGAGCACCGGCCGTTTTTTTTGAGACGGCCGGTGCTTTTTATTTTGCAACAAAAATCATTTATACGTTATAACAAGATGGAGGGATGGATTGCCTGTTATGATAAGTTTAACGTGTTTGTAATTATTTTCCATATATGGTAAAATAATATCATGAAAAAATATACGAAATAGATAAAGATGTTGACAAACATGTTATAACATGTTATTATAACATCACAGACAAGGAGGAGCATATGGAACAATCCATCAGGCTTGATAAGGATTCTAAGGTACCGATTCACCAGCAGTTATATTCTTATATAAAAGAAAGGATAGCAGACGGCTTTTATAAAGAGAATGAGATCATTCCGTCAGAGAAAGAAATGCAGGAGATGTTTGAAGTGAGCAGGATTACAGTTCGCAGAGCGATATCAGATCTGGAACATGATGGCTATCTGATTAAGCGGAAAGGGCGTGGAACGATTGTATGCCCGCAGAAAAAGGAACGTGATATGTCTGTATTCAACAGCTTCAGCGGTGATGCGAAGGTCAAGGGGGATAAACCGGGCTCTATCATTCTGCACTGCAAGGAAGTGGAGGCGAGCGTTAAGATTGCAGAGATGCTTCAGGTGGAAACTGGGGAAAAGGTTTACTCTCTAAAGCGGCTCAGGCTGCTCAACGGGCGGATTATTGCTCTGAATGAGACGTATGTCAGCGGCCGTCTGGGATTTGCACTCAGGGGAGAGGACTTTGATTCTACGACGTCGCTGTATGAGTACTTAGAACAGCATGGAATTGTACTTGGGAGCGCAGATGAGACCGTGGAAGCAAAGATGGCGACTTCTGAGATTCGAAGGGAACTGTTTTTGGAGGAAAGCAAGCCTCTGGTCTACAAGGAACGGGTTACATATGACATGAACGGAAGACCGGTGGAATTTTCGGAGAATTCCTACTTGTCGGATTCTTACAAATACTATATTCATATTACCAATGTAAGAGGGGAGGGAAATACGGGTGAAAAGGTATGATTTCCATTCACATCTGGGGAAGACCAGATCAGGAGACGCGAACAATGCGGATCAGCTGGTAAAGGAGCTGGGTGAGTTTGGAATCACAAAAGTGGGTATCTGTTCTTTATCAGGAAACGGTATGAGGCCGCAGAACGACCTTGTTTATGAAGCCATGTGCCAGTATCCGGGTATTGTTGAAGGTTACGCGGATATTGATCCCAAGGCTCCGGATGCGTTTTTAGAGATTCACCGGACACTGGGAGACATGAAGATGAACGGAGTAAAGTTCATGTCATGGAAGCACGGCTACGCAGTAGAGAACTGCCCGAGTCTGGGTCCTGTAATTGATGAGATCGGAAAATATGGAGTTCATATTCAGATTCATGGAGGCGCAAGCCCTTTGTGTACACCGTTTGTCTGGATCGAACATGCGAAGCGAAGGCCGGATATGCGGTTTGTATTTACCCATGTCTGCGGCCGGGAGTTTGGATACAGCTGTATCGAGGCAATCCGGGATCTGGATAACTTCTGGGTAGAGACGTCAGCGAATATGGAAATTGACATACTTAGAAAAGCAGTGGAGGTTCTGGGACCGGAACGAATTCTGTTTGGAACCGACTGGCCATATAAACCGACCAATATTGAAATCGAGAAGTTGTATCATTTGGGGCTTAACGAATCGGAGTTGGAGTTAGTATTTTACAGGAACGCCGAGAAGTTATGGAAAAGCCACTCCGCTAAGCTCGTGGAAGACCATCATGTGACTAAGCTCGTGAAAGACCTCGCTAAGTCACATGAAATGCATCGCACGTAAGCTGCTAAAAGACAGCAGCTAAGTGCTCATAGCGATCGCTAAGCGGAGATGACATGTATCGCACGTAAGCGGACAAAAGACGTCCGCCAAGTGCTCGTAACGAGGAAGGAGCAGCATCATGGTTGTATCACACATGAGAATTGATGACCGGCTGATTCATGGACAGATTGTAACAGCGTGGATATCGGACTCGAAAGCTGGAGAGATCCTTGTGGCCGACGATATGGCGGCAAAGGACCCGACTCAGCAGATGCTTTTGAAGCTGGCAGTTCCTGCGAAAATCAAACTGACAATTGTATCAGTTGAAAAAGCGGCCGAGCTTTTAAAGACAGATCAGTCGGATACAAAAGTACTGCTGATCGTAAGGAATCCGAAAACGGCATTAGATTTATTTGAACGGGGCTTTTATATTGAGAGTGTTAATGTGGGGAATATCAGTAATGCCCGTTCAACGGTGGGGAGAAAACGCCTTTTGCCTTATATTTACGTAGAGCCTGAGGATATAGCAAATTTAACGGCGATTGCAGAAAAAAATATAAGACTTGATGTGAGGGCGGTACCAAATGATAAGTCCATAGATGGACTTGCACTCATTTCCAAATAGGAGAAGGGAGAAACGTATGAGTTTGTTAGTGAAAGCTGTCCTTGTAGCGCTGGTTACATGGCTGACATTTTTTGATAAGTATTGTACACAGTTCTTTACATACAGACCAATTGTAATAGGACCGATTATCGGACTGATCATGGGGGATTTAAAGATGGGTCTGATGGTAGGCTGTACTATTGAGCTAATGTTTTTGGGTCAGGTATTTGTCGGTACGGCGCTTCCGCCGGAGGAGACATTCAGCACAATTATTGCAACTGCATTTGCCTGTATTTCAGGCAGCACCGAGGTCGCACTGGCAACCGCGCTTCCGCTTGCAATTTTAGGACAGATGGGCATGTACTTCAGAAATATGGTGCTATGTGTATGGACTCAGCACAGGCTTGAGGCCGCTGTCGAGCGAGGGAGCAGAACGGGGATTACCATGAACTGCCTTATTCTGCCGAATGTATTCAATTTCGTACTGTTTTCTGTACCTGTTTTCCTGGCAATCTATTTAGGCGCAGGACCGGTCCAGGCAATTATCAATGCAATTCCCAAGGTTATTATTGACGGTCTGGCTGTAGGCGGCGGAATGATTGGTGCTGTCGGACTTGCACTGCTGCTGAAGTGTATTAATGTGAAACATATCTGGTACTATTTCCTGATTGGATTTTTCTTCTCCAGCTTTTTGAATATTAATCCGATTGGAATCACACTGATTGCAGTTGTATGTGTGGCTATGGCCTATTATCGCGAAATGGACAGGGAGGTAGCATAATGGCAGGAAATCAGACTGTAAATAACGATTTAACAAAACTTAACAAAAAAGATCTGCTGAAAATGTATATCTATTCCCAGGCATTTGTAAGCGGCTTTAACTACGAAAAGCAGGAGGCGCCGGGCTTTGCGTTTTCCATGATGCCGGTGATTGAAAAGGTATATAAGAATGAAGAAGATAAGAAAGAAGCGTACAGGCGTCATACAGAGCTTTTCCTGACAGAGGCGAGGCTTTCCCATTTCGTCATCGGTGTAACGGCGGCCATGGAGGAGCGCAATGCAAATGAGCATGACATTGATCCGGTCAGCATCAACGCCATAAAGGCAGCGCTCATGGGTCCGCTGGCGGGAATTGGTGACTCCCTTTACCATGGAACACTGCGTCCAATTATTGCAGGCCTGGCAGTATCCATGGTGATTGCCAGCGGATACAGCAGTATGGTGGGGCCGCTGCTCTTTGTCCTTGTTATGGCAGGCGTAGGTCAGCTTCTCCGTTACTTTGGCATTTTTAAAGGTTACGAGAAAGGTGTTGAATTTGTCGGTGCCATGCAGAGTTCTGGTCTGATCGACAAGATGACGAGACTGGCGGGAATTGCCGCTTACGCAGTTATTGGTGGTTTTGTGTACAAGTTTGTAACGATTAACGTTCCGTGGACTTACAAAGCCGGAGAGACGGTGGTAAGCCTTCAGTCCACTCTGGATGGGATCGTTCCGGGCATTCTTCCGCTTTTGTATACGCTTCTGATGCTGTGGCTGATGGACAAGAAGAAAATGAATCCGGTAGTTCTGATGCTGGTTACCATGCTGGTAGGTATTGCCGGATATGCGGTTGGAATCTTAGGATAGTTAAGGAGTAAAAGATGATTATTGATTATCATTCCCATATAAAATGGGATCGGGATACAAATCAATATGATACGGCTGCATTGCTTCAGGACATGGAGGAAAACCAGATTGATAAACGTGTGGTATCTGCGCTTGCCGGATTTTCCGCGAGAGAGCAGAACAACGCAGTGGCAGAGCTGGTAAAAGCCAATCCGGAACGGATCATTGGGTCTGCAGTGATTAATCCGAAGGAACGCGGCTGTGTTGAAGAGATGGAGCGAATTGCGGCTTCCGGATACTTTAAAACCATCGAGCTGGATTCTATGGAACACTGTTACTATCCGGAGACTATGCCGGTTCTTGACACGATTATCGAAATAGCGGCGGCAAACCACATGCCTGTGAATGTATTCACGGGCTGGGGCTGCCGCACTATGCCGGCGCAATGGGCGTATTATGCCAAACGCCATCCCGATATGACGATGGTTCTTCTTCATATGGGAACCACGGACTTTGGCTATGGCTGCGTGGAACTCGTTCCCCAATATGAGAATCTGATGGTGGAAACCTCCTGTATGTACGAATTTCCTATTTTGAGAAAGGCTTTCAGTCAGATACCGAAGGAACGTTTTCTCTTTGGAAGCCACTATCCGGATAAGCTGACGGTATGCTCGGTTCATACCTTTGATTTACTTAAGCTTCCTGAAGAACTGAAGGAGTGCATGTTCTGCAAGAACGCAGAGCGTTTGCTTTCCTGTTTTTCGAAGGCAGGAGGAGGCACGGCTGGGTAGCTGGCTACAATATAAATAGGGAAGAGGGAGTATCATGAATAAAGAAGAAGTGCGACAACTGTTGAATAACCAGTCGTCCAAACTGTTTGACGATATCGTAAACAGCCGCGTCCTCGGTGCTAATAATCATATTCGTATGATAGGGGAAATTATGCTTTTGACTGCTGAGGACGAGTCAGAGAATGGAAAAAGCGTTCTCTATAAGGTGAGAGAAATAGCCCGCTTCTTTATGGAAACAAGAGGGCAGCAGAGCCGGGCGATTTATAACGCAATCCGCTATTATATAAAAGGCCTGGCTGAGCTTGAGAACGCAGGGGAACGGGAGATACGGGAGCGTATTGCAAATCGGATTAACGCTTACGGAGCGGAGGCCGCAAAGGATATGGACACACTGATCTCTTATGGTGTTCATATTGCGGAAAACTTGGATACGATTATGATTTTTGACTATTCCAGTACCGTGGATCGTTTTGTGGCAGAACTGGGAAGAAAACGTACCATCTATATACCGGAGAGCCGGGCGCTTGATGGGGGGCGGCCTTTCGTAAAAACTGCGGTAGAAGCGGGGCACGAGGTCCATTTTATTCCTGATACAACGATGCTGGTTGCTTTAAAAAAGTGTCAGGCAGCATTCATGGGGGCGGAAACCGTTTATCCTGACGGTACGGTTTTTAATACAGTCGGGTCGGATATACTGGCTATTCTGTGCCGCCAGATCGGGATACCTCTTTATGTTCTGACTCCGATGATTAAGGTGGATACACGGCCTGTCTATGGATATAACAGGTTGTCGCCCATGCCGTTTGACTATGGTCCCCGATTGGCAGGAGCGTGGGATATGGAGGCGAAGGAACGGGTGGATTTTAGAGGAATTAAGCTTCTGGAAATTGCTCCGGAGTACATCCGGTCATTAATTACCGAGAAGGGGATTATTCCGTCTTCTGCCTTCTTTCATGAGGCGATGGAATATGCGCGTTTTTTAGAGGAGGTGTGAGAGCGGTATGATGTGTGGTAAAGAATTTCCAGTGGCACTGGCCATGATACAGCCAGAGCCGTTTCCGGGAAGTTTTCGGCATGATGGAATGCCGTTTGAAGAGATTGTGGCTGTGTCATTAAAAGAAATTGAGATGATTCAGGCCAATGGTTTTGACGGATATATTATTCAGAACCGGAACGATGCGCCTGTCCGGCAGCAGGCACTCCCGGAGACGGTTGCTTATATGACCGCACTGGCAAAGGAGTGCAGAAGAAAATACCCGGATATGATACAGGGGATTCTGGTCAACTGGGATGGAGTAGCATCGTTGGCAGTGGCAGCTGCGGCAGGTTCAGATTTTATCCGGGTGGAGCACACCTATACCGGAGTGGAAGTCGGATATGCCGGTATGTTGGAAGCACAGTGCGTGGATATCTGCCAGTTTAAGAAAAGGATCGGGTCCCATATTCCGGTTTATGCGGATGTACAGGAAGTTCACTATGAACAGCTGGCGGGAAAGAGCATTGTTGACAATGCATGGGACACAGTGATGAACGCATTTGCAGACGGGCTCTTTTTGGGGGGACAGAGCTGCGAAGAGAGTATTGAAATTATTAAGAGTGTACGAAAACGTCTGGGCAGCAAAATTCCCATTTTCTTAAGTTCCGGCGCAACCGGGGATAATATCAGCGAGATTCTGCAGTATTACGACGGTGTCAGTGTGGGAACATGGGTGAAAAATGGAAACATGAGAAATCCAATTGACCCGGAGCGGGCCGGACAGTTCATGGAAGGTGTGAAGACAGCTCGGAAACTGCGTGAAAACAGCAGAGATGAGGAGAAGTTATGATAGGAATCATTGTTGCGGGGCATGGGAATTTCGCGTCGGGTATTACCAGCATGCTGGAGCTGGTGGTTGGAAAACCGGAAAACTATGAGTATATTGATTTTCTGCAGGGAGAATCACAGGAAGCGCTGGAGAATGACTTCAGGGAAAAGCTGAATAATCTGAAGGACTGTGAAAAAATAGTAATTATGACGGATATTACCGGCGGTTCTCCGTTTAAATCAGCCGTTACTTACGCTGTTTCGGATGACAGGCTGAATGTTATTTCAGGGACAAATGTGCCAATGCTGGTGGAACTGATCTTCCGGCGTATGAATTCTGACGACAGTGAAGATCTTATTCAGTCTTCCATGGAAGCAGGAAAAGAGCAAATCGTTCGATTTCATAAGGACATGCTATGAAGCTGATAAAAAATGGTACAGTTTTGACTGCGGAATCCGAATTTAAGGGAGACATTCTGATTGATGGAGAAACCATAATGGCCGTTGGGAAGAACCTGGATCAATTGGCCGATGATATGATTGATGCGTCCGGCAAGTACATTTTCCCGGGAGGTGTGGATGAACATACTCATTTTGGCTCTTTCGGGGGAAGACTGTTTGAGACAACAGAGGCGGCAGCAGTCGGAGGGACGACAACCATTGTTGACTTTGTCCCTCAGGAGAAAGGCGATTCTCTGGGAACAGCAGTTGAAAAACATGCGGCTAAGGCCTCCGGCATATCCTGTGTGGATTTTGGTTTTCATTCCATGGTGATGGATATGCAGCCGGATACGCCGGATCAGATAAAAGAGCTTCCCAAACATGGTGTATCCTGTGTGAAGATGTTTATGGCATACAAAGGAACTCCCTTCTTCATGGAAGACATTTCAATCCTTAAGGTGATGAATGAGAGTAAACGCCACGGAATTACCATGATGGTTCATGCGGAAAATCCGGATATGATATCATTTTATACAGAGCGATTAAAGGCAGAAGGGCATCTCGCACCGGTTAACCATTCCTACTCCAGACCGCCGGTTACGGAAGAGGATGCAGTTCGTCATGCAATTGCTATGGCGCAAGTGGCGGATGTACCTCTTTTTATTGTTCACGTATCGACGAAAGGCGCTATGGAAGCAGTCAGGGAGGCCTATGCCGGAGGACAGTCTGTTTTTGGGGAAACATGTACCCATTATCTGGTGCTGGATACCTCTTATCTTGCTCTGCCGGATTTTGAAGGCGCAAAATACGTCTGTGCGCCGCCCCTTAGAACAAAAGAGCATCAGGAGGCATTGTGGGAAGGAATAGACAGAGGCTGGCTGAATGCAGTCAGCTCGGACCACTGTGCTTTGGTCGGAGGCTTTGAAAAGAAAAAAGAGGGACTGGAGGATTTCACAAAAATACCAAATGGAATCCCTGGCGTTCAAAACCGGATTTCAGTGCTATGGAGTCAGGGAGTGGCCAAAGGGCGTATATCTAAACAGCGGTTTGTGGATCTGATTGCCACCACCCCGGCAAAAAACGCAGGACTTGCGAATAAAGGACAGATTGTTCCCGGATTTGATGCGGATCTCGTGATATATGACCCGGATTATCGCGGAATTATAACGCAGAAGGATAATCTGGAAGGCATTGGCTATGAGACGTTTGAAGGCTTTGAAATGACAGGGCGCCCGGAACAGGTTTTTCTAAGGGGGATGCTGGTTGCAGAGAACGGACGCTTTACCGGAAGTAGGGGCTGTGGACATCGGATCTATGCAAAGCCGTACGCTGCTGCGTATAAGCATTACAGGCCGGCTCTATGGGCACAGAAGTACCCTTATTTATTTTTTAATGCATTATAAATGAGCTTAATCTGAGACGGGCGATATAAGGCGGGCAGTATTTTGCCCGTCTTTATTCATGCCTTTATGAAAAGATATTCAGCCGCATTGGCACAAAAGAAGAAATATGATAGATTAAGCTTTGTCAGGAATGATTACCATGAATTACAAATGCTTTTTTCTTTCGCCGGAAAACAGAAAGTGTGGCGGCTTGGCTCCTCACTGCTTTTGTTCTAGATCACCATACTTTTCCTTGTCAGTCCCCGCCTGCCTTTTCATTCATCCGGCGGTACGATATCAGTTATTGATTAACAAGGCTGAAGAAACCGCGTTGAAAATAATAGTTGCATACGCAACTATTTTATGTTACCATATACAGCAGCGCTGAAAGCGAAATGACTCCGTCCGGCAGGAAGAGAGCCAGGAGGAATATGGGGGTGGGAGACGTGAACAAACACCGGGAAATCGGGAAGTATATCTCGATTCTCCAGAGGTTAAGCAACATTTATTTTGCAAATGAATTATCCTCTTATCAAATAGGCTGTGGACAACAGTTTTTTTTATTGCAGATTTTTAAAAATCCCGGAATCAGCCTGCAGGAGCTGGCTTCCAACGGAAGCTTCGACAAAGCAACCGCGACCAGGGCGGTGAAGAAGCTGGAGGAAGAGGCGTATGTGCGGACGGAAACCGATGGTGAGGACAAGCGTGTCCGCCACATTTACGCGACGGAAAAGGCGAAAATGGTTGTGGACATAACCAGAAACAGCGTGGATTTTCTGACGGAGGTTATGCTGGAGGGATTTACAGAAGAGGAGCGCGACTCGGCTGAGGCATTTTTAATCCGCATGGCGGATAATTCATACAGGCATATTATCGCGAACAAAGGAAAGGAATGATTTAATTTTATGGAACAGACTAAAGTAGAAAAAAAGGGCAATCCACTGGGATACCGCCCAATTGGAGTGCTTCTTGGGCAGTTTGCGCTGCCCGCCATCATTTCGATGCTGGTAAACTCCATTTATAATATTGTAGACCAGATATTTATCGGACAGGGAATCGGTTATCTCGGCAATGCGGCGACGACCATCGCTTTTCCGATCGTGACGATCATTCTGGCCATGTCCACTCTTCTGGGAGCCGGCGGCAGTGCGTACGCGGCTATCAAGCTGGGTGAGAAGAGGGAAGAGGATGCAGAAAAGACGCTGGGAACGGTCTTTATCCTGACCCTGATCTCCAGTGCGGTTATCATGGTGCTGGGATTCCTGTTCATGACCCCGATGCTGAAGATCTTCGGCGCCACGGTCAATACAATGGAGTATGCGAGACAGTATACCTCTATCATCCTGATCGGTACTCCGTTTAACATGCTTTCCGTTGTCTTGAGCAACATGTCCAGAACAGATGGCAGCCCGGCGCTCTCCATGTATGCTCTTTTGGTTGGAGCTGTTTTAAATACGATCCTTGATCCGATCTACATCTTCGTTTTCCACTGGGGAGTCAGCGGTGCGGCAGTCGCAACGATCACTTCTCAGATCATTTCCGCAGTCGTTCTGGTCGTTTATTTCCTGAAAAAGGGTAAAAATATGCGCCTTCGCAGGAAGACCTTCCGCCTCGACCGCGAAATCTGTGTCCGGGCGCTTCCGCTGGGAATCTCCAGTGGTATTACTCAGGTGGCATCCACTATTTTACAGGTTGTCATGAACAATTCTCTGGTGTATTATGGAAACCAGACGACAGTCGGCGGTGATGTGGCTTTAAGCGCCATGGGTATCGTCAACAAGATCAGCATGATTCTGATTTCCATCTGTATCGGCATCGGTATCGGCTCCCAGCCGATTCTCGGCTTTAACAAAGGTGCGAACCAGCCGAAACGTGTGAGAAAAACGTACTTACTGGCAATATCAGCGGCTACCGTGGTCTCCATACTCGGCTGGCTGGCCTGTCAGATATTCCCGGGTCAGATTCTGAGCCTTTTTGGAACACAGGATATAGAATTTACGCAGTTTGCAATTAAGTGTCTGAAGATATACATGCTGGGTATCTTTACGGCTGGATTTCAGGTTGTATCCACCAGCTATTTCCAGTCTACGGGACAGCCGCTCAAGGCCTCGGTTCTGTCCATGCTGCGCCAGCTGCTTCTGCTGATTCCGCTGATCCTGATTCTTCCGCTGACCTTCAGCCTGGACGGAATCCTTTATGCGGGACCAATCGCAGACGTTGCATCGGCGGTGATTGTGAGCCTGTTTGTTGTCTATGAACTGAGAAAGTTAAATAAGGTGTGCAGCGCGTCGGAAGCGTGACAGACGCGCGTTTACGAAGGAGACGAAGAACATGAGTTTTAAGGCATCGATGGCGGGATTTCTGGCCCGGCTTTGTAAGGCGGACAGAAATATGGCGGAAAATCTTCAGAATCCACCCAGAAACACGGGGGCTTTGGACATTGTACGCTTTACGAAGAAGGTGCGGGTGAAAAACTGGGATATCAGGGGATTTAAAGGCGTTACCATCAATGGGAGCTACCCGGGAAGGGGCCATATCCTGATGCTTCCGGGCGGTGCGTATTCCCTGGAACCGGGGAAACACCACCGGAGAATCGCGGAGCGTTTCGCGCTTCTCGATCACATGAAGGTATCGGTTTTCCAGTATCCCCTCTGTCCGGAATATACGGCGGTGGATGTCCGGATCATTCTCATGGAAGCCTATGAGAGACTGGTGAGTGAATATCCGGACGATCTGTTTTTCCTGTTTGGGGACTCTTCCGGAGGCGGACTGGCCCTGGCGTTTTTACAGGAGCTGCGCGATCGGGGCGGCTGCCCCATGCCATTACGAACAGCGGTGGTGTCTCCCTGGCTGGATATCAGCCTGACGAACCCGAAGATCAAGATCGCCAGAAAGACGGAGCATATACTCCCGGTGGAAGAGCTGATGGAGACCGGAAAACGCTACTGCGGGGGCCTCGATATAGAGGATCCGTTCGTATCCCCGATCTACGGGAACATGGATGGACTGGGTCCGGTTCTGATGTTTTCCGGCGAGGAGGAGATACTGACGCCGGACTGCGAACTGCTCACAGAGAAGATGGAGAAGGTAAGCGGTACGGAGTTCGTCTATCGGAAGGCGGCTGGCATGTGCCACGACTGGATTCTGATTCCGTGCAGGGAAACCGATGTGACGCTGGATCTCATAGCCGGCTTCTTCCAGGAGGCGTTGGAGGCTGAATAAAAGAAAACCCGGAGACACGATGTGCCTCCGGGTTATTCTTTGTGTGATGAAGTACTATGAATCAAAGGGGACGGGTCAGAGCTTTGCAAGAGACTGAAGGGCATGGCCTTCAATCAGCACCTCGTAATGTTCCCTGTAGTACGCTTCTGAAGCGTAATCCTGCCGGATCTTGGTGCCGTATTCCGCAAGAATATTACAGACACGGCTGAAGTCGAGTGAGCTCTCCGATGTATTCTTCACGACGAGGTAATACTGTCTCACTTCCGGTTTCTTATATAATGTATTCTCTCCATCATAGACCTGTCCAACGGCACGGGCCGCCTCCGATATCTGGTCCAGGCTCTGGAAACAGTAAATCCTCATGGTCTTGGCTGCTGCCTCCTCTTTTGGAGCGGGAGCTTCTTCCTTATCTTTCTTCTCTGCGCTTAAGAGTCCCAGAAGACCGTCAGCACCTTCTAAGAGTTCGCTTGCCAGATCGTTTAACATGGAGTCCTGATCATCGTCGGTCATGGGGGAAAACTTGGCAAAACGTGTATCCAGCTCCTCGGGGTCTTCAATCTTGGTGATGACGAGCATAACACTTTCGTTGGACAGCGGAATCGCTTCCACCATGAGAGGAATGTCTTCGGCTTCAAATCCCACTTCGTTAGATGCTTTCTGAATCATCTCGCGGAACAGACTGCGGGCCTTTTCACTGCCGTAAGCCAGTTCGCCCAAATTCAAGTTTCGGACACTTAAATCGAAACTGGTCAGTGTACAGCGAATCTGATTTTCATTAATACGTTCTATCTTCATAGGATCACTTCCTGTTCTTTTAAATATGTTGAATGATTGTTTACATACTTCCTCAACATAACTATACTATATAATATAACCAAAAGGCAATTACTATGTGAAAAAATTTATATAAATTTAAGGGATTTATGAAAAATGGTTGAAAAAATGGGTATGATAGATTAGAATAGGCTTTAAGAGGCGATATTGGACAGGCAAAGAGGAGGTGGGAACATTAAGCACCGTTTTGTTTGGAAAATATCAGCTATGCCGTATCCTTGGGACCGGCCGTCTTGGAACCGTTTTTCTGGCGGTTCATCTTGGACTTTCCGAAAACCGCGCGATCAAGCGCGTGCCGAAGAGTTTTCTGGAATATGATCAGTTCAGGCGCGAAGCATTAATTCTGAAGGAGCTGCGCCATCCGGGAATCCCTATTGTATACGATGTAGAAGAGGACGAGAATTACAGTTATTTAATCGAAGAGTATCTGGAAGGAGAATCTCTCTATGACCTGGTAAAAAGCCAGGGTTATCTGCCGCAGAGGCTGGTCATCCGTTATGGAATCCAGCTTACTGACATCATGAATTACCTGCATCTCGCAGGAACAACCCCCCTGTTATATTTGGATTTACAGCCGAGGAATCTATTGGTGTGCCATGGGACCGTGAAGCTGATCGACTTTGACCATGCCGCCTTTACGGATGAGGCAAACGCGGCCGCGGACCGGTATGGAACCGTCGGATGCGCCGCGCCGGAGCAGTACGAAAAAAACGGAAAGCTGGATGAACGGACAGACTTATATGCCATTGGTGTGATCCTCCATTATCTTTATACCGGCACGTTTCCGGCGGTGCCCTATGAAACGGTGCCCTCGATGAAGCCGGAGCTTGCCGCCATCATCCGGACCTGCCTGGAAGAAAAGCGGGAACGACGTTTTTCCTCGGCATCAGAACTGAACAAACGGTTAAAGCAGCTGGAGCAAAGGGGAGCCGCTGCAAACGCCTGTCTACAACCATCACCTCTTATGATCGCGCTTGCGGGAAGCAAAGCGGGGGCCGGAACGACTCATATAGCCGTCGGCCTGTCAGTCTGTCTTAGAAATCTTGGTTATCCCAATCTGTATGAAGAAAGAAATGGATCCGGCATGGGAGCGGGGCTCGGTACCTTTACGAGTGCTTTGAGGGACCGCTGCGGCCTGATGCAGTACCATGGCTTTGTGTGGAAGCCGGCCTACGGACCGGGTGTTAAGCTTCCCGTGCCCTCCTGCGGCCTTATGATTGCCGACTATGGGCATGAGGTGGAGGCGGCTCTGGCTGCGGAACCGGATGCGCTGATCCTGGTCTGCGACGGCCGGGAGTGGAGCCGGGAAGCGGCATCGTCTGCTCTGAAGCGCGTGTCGGAATGCCGGATACCTTATGCGGCGGTCTATAATCACCTGGCAGAATCTGCGAGGGTAAAGCCGCCGGAGGGGATCCAACGGAGCCGCTGCTTCCGGGCGCCGTATTTTGCAGACCCGTTCAGAGCGTATGAAGGCACGAGAGGATTTTACTGTCAGGTGCTGGATACGCTGAAACTTGCGCTGGACGTGGGAGAGTATGCGGTGGGGAGACGGAGAAATCTTCGGGTTCCCTTACGAAAACATGCAGTCGGGTTTCTGCGGAACGCAGTTGGGGTTCTGCGGAACAAAGTCTAATTTGGTGAAAAGCAGTCAGGTTTTTACGGACTACAGCCGGAAAAGCCAGGAGTGAAGCACATGAGAACGAGTCATAGAAAACATTTCATTCGTACAAAGGCGTCCCGAAAAGGCGCGGCATTCGCAGAACAGCGTCTGATTGGGCTGATCGGGGCGGGGCCGGCTGTGGGGGTGACCCACACTGCGGTCACGATGGCCGGGTACTTAACCGGTATCTGCCGCAGGCGGTGTGCGGTGCTCGAGTGGAATGACCACGGGGCGTTTGAACGGCTGGAGGAGAGCTGTCTTGGAAAAAAGAACAGCGGCTGCTGCGGAAGCTTCCGCATTCTGGACGTGGATTACTACCGGAATGCGGGGACAGAGACCCTGGTATTGTGCAAAAAACTCGGTTATCAGGAGGTAATTGTGGATTACGGGGCCGCGGCCGGAGGAAATCAGGAGGAATTTTTCAGATGTGACAGGCAATTTCTTCTCGCAGGCTTAAGTGAGTGGCAGACAAGGGTGTTTCTGGATACCGTCGGTGCATGGAAGAGGGCCGGTACGGGCTGGGAGACTCTCGCAGTGTTCGGAAGCGAGGAGACCAGAAAGAATATGGAAAAGGAGCTCGGACTTTCAATCCGGCGGGTTCCGGTTTCAGTAGATGCCTTTACTGTCACAGAAACTGTCATGGAATTTTATCAGCAGATTTTATAGCGGCAGGAGGACGATGTGTCACGAACAGAAGCCTTGTGGAAGCTTAACCTGCCGCTTCTGCACATGGAGGGCGGTATGAATGAAAATGGAAAAGACAGTTACATAGCAGGCCTGAAACGTTACCGTGAGCGGGGAATTCCCATCGTAATAGACGGCGAGGTATGCACTGAACCGGACTGGAACCGTATTTTTGAGGCGAGGGAGGACAATTCTTTTTATATGGCCGATTTTGTCTCAGATGACGAGACGGGAAGACTGACAGAGATCCGGTTTGACAGGGTCTACCACAAATGAATCAAACATGGGGCGCGCGGATACCATCTTCAGCCATCAGCCAGGGAAACGGCGCGCCAGGGCGGGACAGGGGAATTTTTGCAATGTAATGAAAATGTAAGCAATTTCCCGTTGAAGTGTGGTATAGTATAATCCAAAGGGGCTTTTATGACTTACATCCATTACAGGAGGAATGCAAATGAAAAGGAGAGTGGTGCCATTTCTAGTGGCACTGGGACTGATTGTTCTGGTAATTGCCGGGTTTTTTGGCATCCGGCTGGTTGAACGATATACACCATCAAAGGAACAGGCCGACATCGGCAGGCTGCTGGGTGTAAGCGGTGACAATGTGGCGGTGTTTCTGAATAATGAGCTTCAGGAAGCAAAGGGAATCTATATAGAAGAACAGACCTATCTTCCAATCGAATGGGTAAATGAAAAACTTAACGAAAGATTTTATTGGGATAATAATGAAAAGCTGTTGGTTTACGCGCTTCCGGAGTCCATTGTCTATGCGGATCATTCTACAAAGGGAAGCTCGGGAAAGCCCTTGATCTGGGTGAATGACGAGGGTGTCTACCTGTCGCTGGGACTCATTGCCAACTATACGGATATCCGGCTTGACGTCTTTGATCTGGCCGAACACAAGCGCATTTTCGTAAATAACGACTGGTCGGAGGAGACAAAGGCCGTGGCGGACGGCAAGGGAAATGTCCGGGAAAAGGGCGGAATCAAGAGCCCGATCGTCACCAGGGTTGAGAAAGGGTCTGAGGTGACCGTGCTGGAGACTATGGAGAAGTGGGATAAGGTGCGGACCCCGGACGGCTATATCGGATATGTGGAGCATAAGCGTCTGGGCGAGAGCCGGAGCGAGGCGCCGGTGAGCACATTTGTGGCTCCGGTCTATAAGAATATCTCTCTAGATGAACCGGTATGCATGGCGTGGCACCAGGTCACGAAACCGGAGGGGAACGCCTCCTTTGATAATCTGATTGCCAATACAAAGGGGCTGAATGTTATTTCCCCGACCTGGTATGAGCTGACCGACAACGAAGGCGGATTCAATTCCTATGCGGATGCTGCGTATGTACAGAAAGCCCATGACATGGGACTCCAGGTGTGGGCCCTGATCAATAATTTCAGCGGCAACGTGCAGACAGAGGTTCTGCTTTCGAAGACCTCCACACGGCAGAAGCTGATTGAGAAGCTGATGGCTGAGGTGGAGCAGTATGGTTTGGACGGACTGAATCTGGATTTCGAGGGGATTAAGAAGGAAGCCGGGGTTCACTATATCCAGTTTATCAGAGAATTGTCTGTTTCCTGTCGGAAAGAGGGAATCGTGCTGTCCGTGGATAATTACGTTCCCTATGCCGGCAATGAGTTCTATAACCGGAAGGAACAGGGAATTGTGGCTGATTATGTCATCGTTATGGGGTACGACGAGCATTACGCCGGCGGCGAGCCGGGATCAGTAGCTTCGGTCGGCTATGTAAATGATGGGATTTCAAACACGTTAAAACAGGTTCCGAAGGAAAAGCTGATTAATGCCATTCCGCTGTATACCAGGGTCTGGACCGAGGCCGCGGATGGAAAGACGTCATCGGTAGCTCTGGGTATCGCCAAAGCAAAGGAATGGGCCGTGGAGAATAATGTGGAACTGTACTGGCAGGAGGAGCTGGGACAGTATTATGGGGAACTGAAGACTGAGGAGGGGACAAAAAAAGTCTGGATGGAGGAAGAACGTTCCATAGGGCTTAAGATGGATCTGATCAGGAAGTATGATCTGGCTGGAGTTGCCTGCTGGAAGCTTGGCTTCGAGCCCGCCGAACTGTGGGATGAGATACGGATGGATCAGGAGTAGAACATCGCAAAGAGACAGGAAGGTTCAGAGTTATGAAAAAGAGAACAGCATTGTATGCGGCGCTGATCTGTACGATTATGACCGGGTGTTCCTTAAAAAGCCCGGTGTCGGAGACGGTGACGGAACCGGAGAGTACGGCAGAGACGGAAAGCGCGGAGATTCCTCAGACACCGGCTGAGACGACGGCGCCTCCTACCATTGAGGAATTTCCCCACGAGGTAGAAGACCCCACTGCAGCACCGCCGGAGCAGAAATTTGAGGAAGGCTGCCGTATTCTTCTGGCCTCGGATATCCATTATCTCTCCCGCGGACTGACGGATTTTGGAGACGGATTCAAGTATAAGGTGGAACACGGGGACGGAAAAGTCGTAAACTACATATGGGAGATCACAGATGCGTTCATTGAAGCGGTGAAGAAAGAGGATCCGGATCTCGTGATTCTGTCAGGGGACTTAACCCTGAACGGAGAGAGGGACAGCCATCTTGATTTTGCAAAAAAGCTGAAAGAGATTGAGGACGCGGGAATCCCCGTCATTGTGATTCCGGGGAATCACGATATCAACAACACCGCAGCAGCACAGTTTACAGGCGCGCAGGCTCTGGGGACGTCGCACATCGGCCCGGAGGATTTCGCGGAGATTTACCAGGATTTCGGATATGATGAAGCGGTGAGCCGCGATTCTGCGTCGCTCAGCTACGTATATCAGATTGATGACTATAACCGGGCGCTGATGCTGGATACGTGCCAGTATGCGCCATATAATCAGGTCGGCGGCATGATTCAGGAAGAGACGTACGACTGGATTGAAGATCAGATGGAGGATGCCTGGGATCTGGGCATGAATGTGATACCTGTGGGGCACCATAATCTGCTGGATGAGAGCGAGGTCTATGTGGAGGACTGTACCATCGAGCACAGCGAGCAGCTGATCGATCAGCTGGACAGCTGGGATGTGCCTTTATTTTTAAGCGGCCATCTCCATGTGCAGCATTTTATGCGTGAAGATGAGGACTACGGGATCTATGAGATCGTCACCAGCTCGCTGGCGACACCGCCATGCCAGTATGGAATGCTGGATTACGGAGATGACGGAAGCTTTAAGTATCACACAGTGCCTCTCGATATGGAAGCCTGGGCGAAGGAACAGGGGAGTACGGATAAGAACCTGCTGAATTTTAAAGCGTACTCGGAAGAATTCCTGAACCGGGTATTCTACAATCAGGCTCAGGATGAATTTGAACGCATGAATAATTTTGACAGCCTTACGAAGCGCCAGAAGGATCAGATGGCAAAGGTATACGCGGAGATCAACTCTGCCTGCTATGCGGGAAAGGCCGTGGAGATAAAGGATAAGGCTACGGAAAAGGCCGGATACAAGCTGTGGGGGGAGAATGGATACCCCAGTATCTTAAGCCAGTACTTAGAATCGATCGTCAGGGATGCCACAAAAGACTATAATTCGCTGGAAGTAAAATAAAGTTGGTTCTTTTTTATTTTGCCGGGAGATATAATTCAATAAGAATACGAATCAGGCAGGCAAAGTGAAACTATCAAAATTGGAACCGTATCTGGCGGTACTGCTGCTGGTTATGGTCTATGTCGTATCCCGCCAGGCAGGCCGGATGGCGGCGGGAGTCAGCGTAATCTCCGGGAAAGATCGGCCGGTCGTGGTGATCGATGCGGGCCATGGAGGCAATGACCCCGGGAAAATCGGAGTGGATGGCAGCCTCGAGAAGGATATTAATCTAAAGATTGCCAGGAAGGTGAAGGCCTATCTGGAAGCCTCCGATGTCCAGGTGGTCCTGACACGTGAAGACGACCAGGGGCTCTATACGGAAAAGGACAGCAAGAAAAAGATGGCGGACATGAACCGGCGCTGTCAGATTATCAATGAGACGAGTCCGGCGCTGACGGTGAGCATCCATCAGAACAGCTATCATCAGGAAGGAATCTCAGGCGGCCAGGTGTTCTACTACAAGGGATCGGAGAAGGGAAAGAAGCTGGCGGAGACGCTGCAGAAGCGGTTTGACTTCGTCCTGGGCGACAAGAATACGAGAGTAGCCAAGGCCAACGACAACTATTTCCTCCTGCTCCATGTGAAGACACCGATTGTCATTGTGGAGTGCGGTTTCCTGTCTAACTGGAATGAGTCGGCCATGCTGAATTCCGAGGAGTATCAGGACCGGCTGGCCTGGACGATACATATGGGTATCATGGAGTATTTGAACGGAAGATAATGATAATTGAAAATTGGTCATGGAGAAGAGCGGGTTCAGATAGTTTGAACCCGCTTTAAAAGTTTGTCCAATGACGGCAAATGGATCAGTCTCTAAATGCAATTGTATAATACAAGATGGTCTGTTTATTTCCACATGGGCAAATACAGCCCAAATATACGGTACTCTCATGGTTGAAGCAAAAACCGAAGATACGGCCGAAAAGGTCGATCAGGAATAAGAAAAAATTTAGTTCTTCCTCTAACTCGCTTGTACTGCAATACGTGAAAACCTGAGCATACCACGTTTTGCACGATCTGCGCTCTCCACATCTGGGCATGTCCCAATCGATATTAAAATTTTTTCTTAATAGTTCGAGTTTCTCATAGTCTGATTTTCCTTCAAGAGATCTTAATACCTCTTCTTTTAATAATTCTAAATCTTTTCCCTGCAGATTCATGATAAAATTACGCCCCTAAAATATTTACTTACAATATCATAATATTCAGCGGAGCGGTTTTTTGACACAAGCCCTGTTTTAGGGCCTGGAAATATGGCTCAAAAAAAGGAAGAGCTGGCAACCGGAAGGAGACTCCATTATATCCGTGAGCCAATTTCCTTCCTTGTCGCCCGCTCTTCCTGTTTGGCAGGGAGTGGAAGCGTATGTATCCGGCTACAGCAAAAATATCTTATGCTGCCGGCACTCCTCGATCATGTCGTTTGGCCAGATGCTTGCCTGTACCTCGCCTACATGGGCGCGGTTTAGGAGAAGCATGCATAGACGGGACTGGCCGATACCGCCGCCGATGGTGTAAGGCAGCTGTCCCTCTAAGAGCATGCGGTGGTAGGGCAGAGAACGGCGGTCCTCGCAGCCCGCCTTCCGGAGCTGATCTTCCAGGGATTTCTCATCTACACGGATGCCCATGCTGGAGATCTCCAGGGCGCAGTTTAAGTTCTCGAACCAGAAGAGAATATCTCCGTTTAACTGCCAGTCATCGTAGTCAGGGGCTCTGCCGTCGTGAGGCTCACCGCTGGCCAGCTTATCGCCGATCTGCATTAAAAAGACGCAGCCGTACTCTTGGGTGATTAAATTCTCCCGCTCCTTCGGAGTCTTGTCGGGATAGCGGTCCTCCAGCTCCTGGGACGTGATGAAGGTGATCTCCTTTGGAAGATGGTTGACAGCGTTCGGGTACTTATACCAGACCTCATGCTGCATGTGCTTGATGATCTTGAAAATAGTGCGGACCGTCTCTTTTAATGTTTCGATGGTACGGTTCTCTTTCGTGATGACCTTTTCCCAGTCCCACTGGTCTACATAGCAGGAATGAAGATTATCCAGGTCCTCGTCGCGCCGGATCGCGTTCATGTTTGTATAGAGGCCTTCGCCCGGCAGAAAGCCGTATTCGTGAAGAGCCATTCGTTTCCATTTGGCAAGAGAGTGTACGACTTCGACGGTTTCGCCCGGAATTCCGGCTATGTCAAACTGGACGGGGCGCTCTACGCCGTTTAGGTTGTCGTTCAAACCGCTGCTCTTCTCCACAAAGAGGGGGGCGGAGATTCTTTCCAGGTTCATTTCCCTTCCAAATTCCTTCTGAAAGGTGTCACGTATGTATTTGATGGCCTCCTGCGTCTCACGTACGGTGAGATGGGGGTCATAGTTTTCTGGTATGATGAGTGCCATTTCATTGTCCTCCCGGTATAATATCCCTTTTATGGTATCATTATTACAGAAATTCCGCAAGTATTACAAGGATGAATTGCAGTAAAAAGTAAATTTGAACCAAAGCTGTAAAGTCAAGTAAAAAGTTGCATGCGACTTAGGGTTGTGCTATGATAAGCAGTAAGTATGCAGGGGGAAAGCCCCTGTCTGAGAGAAGCCAGTACTGCATTGCACAATTAACAGTGAATATAGCACCCGCTATTTACCGTTAATTGCGCAGCGCAGTACTGGAGAAAAGAGAGCGGAGAAAGATGGTTACGGAACGAATTATAATAGAAGATACGCACAGGATAGACGCGGGAAAGCTGGAGAGAGCGGCGGAGATTTTACGGGAAGGCGGTCTGGTGGCATTTCCGACGGAGACCGTGTATGGGCTCGGGGCAAATGCTCTCGATGAGGAAGCGGCAAAGAAGATATACGCAGCAAAAGGAAGACCTTCGGACAATCCGCTGATTGCACATATCGCGGATTTTTCTGATTTGAAGCCCCTGGTGGCGGAGATTCCGGAGGCGGCGGGGAAGCTGATGGAGGCATTCTGGCCGGGACCGCTGACCATGATATTTCCTAAGAGTGACGCCGTTCCATACGGCACGACAGGAGGACTGGATACCGTAGCGGTCCGCATGCCCAGCGATCCGGTGGCCATGACGCTCATCCGGCTTGCCGGTGTACCGGTAGCGGCTCCCAGCGCCAATACGTCTGGACGGCCCAGTCCTACGACGGCGGATCACGTATGGCAGGATATGAACGAAAAGATCGACATGATCGTGGATGGCGGACCTGTGGGAATCGGTGTGGAATCCACGATTATCGATGTGTCCGGGGAGATTCCGGTGATTCTGCGCCCGGGAGCCATCACACAGGAGATGGCCAGCGAGGTGCTGGGCATGGAGATCGGCCTCGATCCGGCGATTACCGGTGACGGCCCGATGAACGCCGATGTGAAGCCGAAGGCGCCAGGAATGAAGTATAAGCACTATGCGCCGAAGGCCGATTTGACCCTGGTTGAAGGGACGGCCGCCGATGTGGTCCGCACCATCAACCATCTGGCCGGGAAGAAGCTGGAGGCGGGGTACCGCGTGGGAATTATCTGCACGGACGAGACCATGGAGCTGTACCCGGATGGCATGGTGAGAAGCCTGGGGCTGCGCGCCAGGGAGGAGACTATTGCCCATAATTTATACGCTGTACTAAGGGAATTTGATGATCTGGAGGCGGATTACATCTATTCAGAGAGTTTTTCGGCCGACCATCTGGGACAGGCGATTATGAACCGTCTGAAGAAGGCGGCGGGATACCATATGATTAAAGTCACTGCACTAAGCTCGAAAAGACCTCACTAAGTGCCAGTGACATGTATCGCACGTAAGCGGCCAAAAGACGTCCGCTAAGTGCTCATAACAAGGAGGAGATCATGTCAGTGACTGAGAAGAGAGAAGATTACATTACATGGGATGAATATTTCATGGGAGTTGCCATTTTATCCGGAAAGCGTTCCAAGGACCCCAGCACACAGGTGGGAGCGTGTATCGTAAGCCAGGATAACAAGATCCTGTCCATGGGATACAATGGATTTCCGAAGGGATGCTCCGACGATGAATTTCCCTGGGGAAAGGAACACGAGAAGGACGATCCGTATAACGCAAAATATTTTTACTCCACCCACAGCGAGTTAAACGCTATCTTAAACTACAGAGGCGGCAGTCTGGAGGGATCCAAGTTGTATGTCACGCTGTTTCCGTGCAATGAATGTGCAAAGGCCATCATCCAGTCGGGGATCAAGACGATCGTCTACGGCAGTGATAAGTACGACGGGACACCGGCGGTCAATGCCTCCAAGCGCATGCTGAACGCGGCAGGGGTGCGGTATTACCAGTATCAGCCGACAGGCCGGAAGATAGAAATCGAGGTTTAGATAAACTATGAAGTTTTTGCTAGCGGCGCTGAATGCCAAATATATTCATTCCAACCCCGGGATTTACAGCCTGAAGGCCTATGCGGAGAGACAGATGGAGCGTGATCCCTCTGACGCCTTTGGGAAGCAGGAAATCTCGGTGGAGCTGGGAGAGTATACGATCAATAACCAGATGGGGGATATCTTAAAGGACATTTATTTAAGAAAGCCGGATATGGTCGGCTTCTCCTGCTATATCTGGAATATATCCTGGGTTATGGAGCTGGTGCGGGACCTTCCGTTAGTTCTCCCCGAAGTGGAGATCTGGCTGGGAGGTCCTGAGGTTTCTTATGATGCGGCGGATGTCCTGCAGAGGGAGCCGGGAGTTACCGGTATTATGATGGGAGAAGGGGAGGAGACCTTTCTGGAGGTGCTTAAGCTTTACGCGGACGGCAGGAGGGATTTTTCTTCAATCGACGGAGTGGCCTGCCGGAATGAGAAGGGGGAGACGGTTATCCGTCCCCTGAAAAAAGCGATGGACATGAGCGCTATTCCATTTCCGTATGAAGATTTAGATGATTTTGAGCATAAGATTGTTTATTATGAGAGCAGCCGGGGGTGCCCGTTTTCCTGCAGCTACTGTTTATCCTCTCTGGACAAGTCGGTCAGGTTCCGAAGCATGGAGCTGGTGAAACGGGAACTGGATTTCTTTTTGGAGCGCAGGGTTCCCCAGGTGAAGTTTGTGGACAGAACCTTTAACTGCAGCAAGAAGCATACCATGGAGATCTGGCGCCACATCACAGAGCATGATAACGGGGTGACAAATTTCCATTTTGAGATCTCCGCGGATCTGCTCGATGAGGAGGAACTGGAGCTGATGGCGGGGATGCGTCCCGGATTAATTCAGCTGGAAATAGGTGTACAGAGTACGAATCCGGATACCATCTGCGAGATCAGGCGGAAGACGGATTTGAACCGCCTCAAATCGGTGGTGGAACGCATACACGGGTTTGGCAATATCCACTGCCATCTCGATCTGATTGCGGGTCTGCCTTACGAGGGCTATGAGAGCTTCCGGAACTCCTTTAACGAGGTCTATGAGATGAAGCCGGATCAGCTGCAGCTGGGCTTTTTAAAGGTCCTGAAGGGTTCGTTTATGGCTGAAAATGCAAAAGCCTACGGCCTGGTCTACAGCGCAAAGCAGCCCTACGAGGTGCTGGGCACGAAATGGCTCGACTATGGAAGCCTGCTTAAACTAAAGGGCGTGGAAGAGATGGTGGAGGTCTATGAGAACAGCGGACAGTTTACCGTCACCATGAAGGAACTGGTGAAGGAATATAAGACGCCGTTTGACTTGTTCTCTGATCTGGCGGAGTACTATGAGTCTCATACGCTGACGGGGGCCAGCCACAGCCGTATGGCAAGATATGAGATTTTAGACGGCTTTGTGGCGGAACACATTCCGGGGAAAGCGGCGGTGTACAGACGGCTCATGGTATATGACCTGTATCTCAGGGAGAATTTAAAGAGCCGCCCGGATTTCGCCGAGGATCAGACTCCGTTTAAGGATCAGGTGCGGGAATTCTTCGCAGAAGAGGCGGTGAAGCACCGCTATTTAAGCGGCGGATACGAGGGCTTTGAGGCGAGACAGCTGATTAAAATGGCTCATCTCGAGGTATTTGCGGGGAAGACCGCGGTGCTGTTTGACTACAGGAAACGGGATCCACTGAGCTATAATGCGGCGGCTTATGTGATTGAGGATTTCTTTCACTGACTGTGTACTGATGCAGCTATGGTGAATGGATAGAGTGCATCGATACAAAGAGGAGATGAATATGGCAAAGAGAGAGACAAAAGCGGAGCTTAAAGCGCGTGTGGATCATGTGCTGGCGGCCCTTGACCAGGAATACGGAACGGAATACGTCTGCTATTTGAACCACGAGACCCCGTGGCAGCTGTTGATTGCGGTGATTATGAGCGCGCAGTGCACGGACGCCAGAGTGAATATCGTGACAGCGGATTTATTTAAAAAGTACGATTCCTTAGAGAAATTTGCGAATGCGGATTTAAAGGAGCTGGAGAATGATATCCACTCCATCGGCTTTTACCACATGAAGGCGAAGAATATTATCTCCTGCTGCCGGGATCTGGTTACGCGGTTTGGCGGCGAGGTGCCGGGGACCATCGAGGAACTGACCAGCCTGGCGGGCGTGGGCAGGAAGACGGCGAATGTCATCCGGGGAAATATTTACAATGAGCCGAGTATCGTGGTGGATACTCATGTAAAGCGGATATCCAGAAAGCTGGGATTTGCGAAGGCGGAGGATCCGGAGAAGATCGAGATGGAGCTTATGAAGGTACTGCCGAAAGAGCACTGGATTCTCTGGAATATCCAGATTATCACGCTGGGACGGAGTATCTGTTTTGCGCGAAGCCCGAAGTGTAAGGAATGCTTCCTTCGGGAGTACTGTCCCAGTGCAGCTTTGCATTAATTCCACAGTAACAGCACTCGCTATCCGCGCCAGGAGCACGCCTGCAAAGCTAGACGTAGGGTCCACTACGCCGTCGCTTTGCAGACGCACACCTGACGAGGATATCAAGCACTGTTACTGTGTTATTAATGCAAAGCTGTACTGGTGCAGATCAGTAGGGGGATAAGATGGTAAATTCCTATGTGGCAGTGGATTTGGAGACGACAGGGCTGGATCCGAAACGGGATAAAATTATAGAAATAGGGGCTGTGCGGGTCGAGGCGGGCGAGATAACGGCGGATTTTGAGTCGTTTGTAAACCCATACCGTCTGCTGGAGGCGAGGACGAAGTCGCTGACGGGAATCCGTGACCGGGATGTGGCTGATGCGCGGGGAATCGATGCGGTGCTTCCCGGCTTTTTGAACTTTGCAGGGGAACTGCCGCTTCTGGGACACCGCATCATTTTCGACTACAGTTTTTTGAAGAGAGCGGCGGTCAATCAGGGAGAAGAATTTGCCCGGGCAGGTATCGATACGCTGACACTCGTCCGGCTGTTTATGCCGGAGGATGAGAAGAAGAATTTAAAGGCTGCCTGCGGGTGGTTTGGAGTGGAACAGAAGGAAACGCACCGCGCCATGGCCGATGCGATGGCGGCGCACCAGCTTTATCAGGCGATGAAAAAGAGGTTCGGAAAGGAGCGCCCGGACGTATTTTCCGAAGAAAATCTTATTTATAATGTAAAAAAGGAGCAGCCAGCCTCAAAAAGGCAAAAAGAACACTTGCAGGATTTAATAAAATATCATAAAATAGGCTTAACTGTGCAAATTGACCACTTAACCCGCAATGAAATCTCCAGAATTACGGATAAAATCATAGCACAGTACGGAAGAATATAAGAGAGGTGAATATCATGATTAACTTTAACGATAAAAAAAACAGGAAGGTAGTTTCCATAGTCCTTATCGCAGTGGTAATTCTGCTGATCGTAGCTATGGTACTGCCGATGATGCTGGTCCGGTAGGAGAAGGAAGCAGCAGGCAGCAACTTGAAAATTGAGGAATGATTATGAAAAACGAAAACTTGGCAACAGGCCTTGCGGCCATGGCGCTGGCGGTGGGACTGACACTGGCCTTTCCGGCACCGTCGCGGGCTGATACCCTTCCGGAGGGTCTCTATGTAGGAGAATACAGTCTGGGGGGAATGACAGAAGAGGAAGCCAGCGAAAAGATCCAGAGCCTTGTGGGCGAGATGGAGAATCAGAAGATTACGCTGGTAGTGGATGGGGAGTCCGTGGATACTACGGCGAAGGAACTGGGCTTTCACTGGTCCAATACCGACGCGGTAAACCAGGCCGCGGCATCCGTAACGGGAGGGAATTTAATCCACCGTTATTTAAACTTGAAAGACATCGAACATAACCATGTCGTTATTCCATTGGAGACAGCTTTTGACGATGGAAAGGTGGCGGCATTCGTAGAGGAAAAATGTGCTTCTGTCGTAGCAGAGCCAAAGGATGCGTCGATCACGAGAGAGAATGGGGCGTTTGTCGTCACTCCCGCCGTGGTTGGAAAGAGTGTGGATGCAGGGGCGACGAAAGCAGCCCTCGATGAGGCGATCTCCGGAGGTCTTAAGGAACCGGTGACGGTGACTGCGGCAGTGACGGAGGCTCAGCCGAACGTTACAACGGAAGCGCTTTCAACGATTCAGGATGTGCTGGGAACCTTTTCCACGGATTTCTCCAGCAGCGGCAATTCCCGTGCAACCAATTTACGGGTGGGAGCGGGCAAGATCAATGGCCATGTGCTGATGCCGGGCGAGACGCTGTCCGGTTACGAATGCATGCATCCGTTTACGACAGCCAACGGCTATGCCACTGCGGCCGCTTATGAAAACGGTCAGGTGGTTGACAGTGTGGGAGGCGGCGTATGCCAGATTTCCACGACGCTTTACAACGCGTCTCTCCGCGCAGAACTGGAGATTACGCAGAGACAAAACCACTCAATGATCGTTACGTATGTAAAACCCTCGGAAGACGCGGCTATCGCCGGTACTTATAAGGATTTAAAGATTACGAATAACTACGGCACTCCGATTTACGTGGAGGGCTATACGTCAGGCAAAACGCTGACTTTTACCATCTATGGGAAAGAGACAAGACCTGCAAACCGGACATTTAAATTTGTGTCCGAAACCCTCGCAACCATGGATCCCGGAGCGCCGAAGGAAGAGGTGGATCCGACCATGGCACCGGGCGCCAGGAAACAGGTTCAGTCCGCTCACAGGGGCTATAAGTCCAGACTGTGGAAATACGTCTATGTAGATGGCGTGGAGCAGAGCAAAGAGATTCTGCATACTGACACATACAATGCTTCCAAGGCGATTGTGAAGGTTGGTCCGGCGGCACCGGCAGTGACCGTACCGCTTCCTGAGGAGACGACAGTGCCGGTGGAGACACCGACACCAGAGACGCCGCCGGCACCGGTGGAAGGCGAGGACGGAGGACCGGGCGTGACTCTGCCGGAAGCAGGGACGCAGAGTCCGTCTCCGGCATCAGAACCATCTCCGGCGCCAGAAGCAGCGGCGGCAGCCCCTGTGCCAGTACCTGAAGCAGTTGATCCGGCTCCTGCCGGGTAACGGGAGTCCGGTATGAGAAAGATTGAAAGAGATAACACCGGCCTTATGCGGCCGGGACAGAATCTGGTGGTGGCGGGATACGCGGGATATGCCGGTACGATTGCGATCGTGAGGCAGAAGCGCGAAGAGCTGCTTCAGTGGTTTACAAAAGGCTACTTAGACCGGATTATGGAAAATGAAGATGGAACACTGAGTGGGAATCTGGAACGGTGGAAGGCATTGGGAGCCACGGAGTGTGAACCGGCAGGGGAGGGCGGAATACTTTCCGCCCTCTGGAATTTATCCGGGGCATACATGACGGGCATCGAATTTTCACTGCGCCAGATTCCTGTCAAACAGGAGACAATTGAGGTCTGCGAGCGGTACGATTTGAACCCGTACCGTCTTTATTCGGACGGCTGCCTGCTCTTTGTCACAGACAACGGCGGTGAGATGGTTCTGGCCCTGGAACGGGAAGGAATCCATGCCGCGGTGATTGGACGGGTGACGGAAGGAATCGGAAGAATCATCCGCCATGGGGAAAGCTCCGGTTACTTAGACCGGCCCGCGGAGGATGAGATTCATAAAGTATTATAAGCAATCATTATAATAAATCATTTTAATCAGGAGGTAAGGTTATGAGAGAGAAGATATTGGCGGTTATTGAAAAAAACAGCAGAATCGACTTGAAGGATCTGGCGGTTCTTTTAGGGGAAAGTGAGGCCGCGGTCGCCAATGAGATCGCCGAGATGGAAAAAGAGCATATCATCTGCGGTTACCATACCCTGATTAACTGGGACAATACCAGTGATGAAAAAGTGGTTGCCTTAATCGAAGTTAAGGTAACACCGCAGAGAGGCATGGGATTCGACAAGATCGCGGAGCGCATCTACCAGTACAGCGAGGTGGAAGCGGTTTATCTAATGTCAGGCGCATATGACTTTACCGTATTTATCGAGGGAAGAACCATGAGACAGGTAGCACAGTTTGTCTCGGAGAAGCTCTCCCCGATGGAATCCGTATTAAGCACAGCAACTCACTTTGTACTTAAAAAATACAAGGATCATGGCACCGTACTCGCTGAAGAGACGCAGGATGAAAGGATGTTGATTACCCCGTGAGAAATCCATTATCTGAAAGAATCGTAGAGATTCCGCCATCAGGAATCCGTAAATTTTTTGACATTGTAAGTGAAATGAAGGACGCTATCTCCCTGGGCGTCGGTGAACCGGACTTCGAGACTCCGTGGCATATCAGGGAAGAGGGAATCTATTCTCTGGAGAAAGGGCGCACATTCTATACGTCCAACGCCGGTTTGAGAGAATTGAAGGTTGAGATCAGCAGCTACTTAAAGAGACGCTTTGATGTTACATACGATCCGGATCATGAGGTGATGGTGACGGTGGGCGGAAGCGAAGCCATTGACGTGGCTCTGCGCGCCATGCTGGACCCGGGTGACGAAGTGCTGATTCCCCAGCCCTGTTTCGTCTCCTACGTGCCGTGCACCATTCTGGCCAACGGTGTTCCGGTTCCGATTCCGTTGGAGGAAAAGGATAACTTTAAGCTGACAAAGGAAAAACTGCTTCAGTATATCACCCCGAAGTCGAAGATTCTCGTTCTGCCGTTCCCGAACAATCCAACCGGCGCAGTAATGACCGCGGAGGAGCTGGCTGTTATCGCGGAGATCGTCATCGAGAAGGATCTTTTTGTTCTGACAGACGAGATATACGGGGAATTGACGTATGGAATGGAGCATACCACCATTGCATCATTCCCGGGCCTTAAAGAGCGTACCGTGCTGATTAACGGATTTTCCAAGGCTTACGCTATGACAGGCTGGCGTCTCGGCTATCTGGCCGCACCGGCTGTTATTCTGGAACAGATGTTAAAGATTCACCAGTTCGCCATCATGTGCGCGCCGACCACCAGCCAGTACGCTGCCGTTGCGGCGCTGCGGGATGGTGACAAGGACGTACAGATGATGAGGGAGTCATACGACCAGAGACGCCGTTTCCTTATGAACGCGTTTAAGGAGATGGGACTGGAGTGTTTTGAGCCCAACGGCGCATTTTACGCATTCCCCAGCATTAAGCGTTTCGGCATGACGTCCGATGAGTTCGCTACAAGGCTGCTCCAGGAGGAGAAGGTGGCTGTCGTTCCGGGAACGGCGTTCGGTGACTGTGGAGAAGGTTATCTGCGTGTCTCCTATGCATACTCCTTAAAGAGTTTAAAAGAGGCGCTGGGACGTATGGAACGCTTTGTGAAGAGACTGGACGGAAAGGCATAGAATCAATATGAACGTTGTATTACTGGAACCGGAGATGCCGGCCAATACCGGCAATATCGGAAGAACCTGTGTGGCCACGGGGACGAAGCTTCATCTCATCGAGCCGCTGGGATATAAACTGAATGACAAGCTGATCAAGAGGGCCGGACTGGACTACTGGGATAAGCTGGATGTGACGGTTTACTGTGATTACCAGGATTTCCTGGACAGGAATCCGGGAGCAAAGATTTATATGGCTACGACGAAGGGGCTTCATGTTTATTCGGACGTGGAGTATGAACCGGACTGTTTCCTGATGTTTGGGAAAGAGAGCGCCGGAATTCCGGAGGATATTCTCCTGGAGAATCAGGAGCAGTGTGTGCGGATTCCCATGTGGGGAGACATACGCTCGCTGAACCTGTCAAACTCAGTGTCGATTGTGCTGTATGAGGCGCTTAGACAGAACGGGTTTGAGAAGATGACCATGCAGGGGCAGCTGCACCATCTGCATTGGAAAGAGTAAGTATGACAGCGTGTATAGGATAAGAGCAGGTATTATAAACAGAAAAAAGGAAGGCTGAGTCATTCAGCCCTCCTTTTTTCTGTTTTATTAAAGATTAGTAGATTTCGGAAGGCTGAATATAAATTCTGTTCCGACGCCCTCTGTGCTGACCACATCAATGTTCTCGCCGTGAGACTGGATGATCTCCTTTACGATCGCCAGGCCAAGGCCGGTTCCCTTTTTATCTTTTCCACGTGATAAATCAGACTTGTAAAAACGTTCCCATATCTTCTTTATGCTGTCCTTCGGGATACCGATTCCGGTGTCCTTTACGGAGATAAAGATCTTTTCGTATTTTCCGGAAGCCTGGATATAGATGGTGGAATCGTGGTGGCTGAATTTGATGGCATTGTCGATCAGGTTGTACATGACCTGCTGAATCTTCCCGAGATCGGCGTAAACCATCTGAATATTGTTGGAGAATGTCAGGTCGAAGTTGATATTCTTCTCCTCACACGTTCCCTCAAAGGACGCCGCTGTGTCCTTGATTACCCGGTTGATGTCGAAATTCGTCCGGTTTAAATAGCCCTTGCTGTCCAGCGTGTTCAGCGTCAGCATTCCCTGCGTCAGCTTGTTTAACCGCTCGGTCTCTGTAATCACCCGGGTTAAATACTTTTCATACATCTCCGGAGGGATGGTGCCATCCAGAATGGCCTCTAAGTATCCTTTGATGGATGTCAGCGGGGAACGGAAATCATGAGATACATTGGCGATAAACGTCTTCTGGTATTCCTCCATCTTGTTCAACTCATCTGACATATAGTTTAAGGTGGCCGCTAAATATCCCATCTCGTCTCTGGTATTCACATCAATGTGGTACGTTAAATTCCCCTGAGCGTATTCGTTGGCGCCCGCCGTGATCTTTTTCAGTGGGAAGTATACCGTCTTTGTAAAGACGAGAAGGATGATCAGGGAGAGGCCGAATACCACAGCGAGTGTAATGTATACAATATTTAAAATACCATCTCTCGTATTCTGCAGAACAGAGAGCGGCATATGGATGACCACATAGCCGTAAGTCGTGTAATTCCCGGTAATGGGGGCATGGACACTCAGTACATCATAGGTGAACTGGTCATAGAATGTGCCGATGGTATACGACTTGTTGCCGGCCGCCGTGGGATCGAAGCGGTCGATGACCCGGCCGGTCCGCTCTGACTGGTCGCTGTCCACCACAATCTTTCCCTGGCGGTCGATGATCCAGATCTGGGCGTGGAGGTAATGGGCGGATCCCACCAGCTGAGGGTAGGATGAGATCAGATCCATGTCTTTTCCGTGGTACATGCCGCTGTAGGTGGAGGCGATCTGATTGGCTTCATCGTACAGCGAATCAGCCTGTTCGCGGATCAGGTAGCGCTCCGTCATCCGGGAAGACAGGGTGGCAATTGAGACAAAACCTAACAGGCCGAATACCAGGTAGCCGAGAATAAACTTGTAATAAAGGGAATGAGTCATTGTGATTCTCCATTTTCATTGATCTGTAAGTATCGTTCGATATGATAAATTAAGTATAATACTTTTTGGCCATTAAGTCACTACAGATTTTAAAGGGACAGGGAGAAAGACTGTTACGTAAATTACTTTTTATAGAACAAAACAAATGCTCCGCCCTTCCGGCAGTGGTCCCGGTTGGCGGAGCATTAACTTGGTTCGGAAATATCCGTTTATTTTGCAGGCTGAATATCGGTGACAACGGTATCGAGGTTGTCCGGGGTAGGCAGTCCGTTGGTATAGCTCACGGTTATTTTATCTCCGGACTTGATGTCTTTGTACTCTTCACTCTGTGTATCATCCAGTGGGAAGACGTACGCTTCCTCGCCTTCTTCCGCAACAATGGTAATCATAAAGCCTTTGTTTTCCTCCACAACTCCGGTTACAGTACCTTCGCTGCTCTGGGAATCTCCTGTGGAATCGGATCCGGAATCGGCAGAGCCGGATTCGTCCCTGGTGGTTGTGCTGGCGGTAGTTTCAGTCTTTGCAGATGTAGTCGGGGCAGCCGCTTCTTTTTTCGATGAGCATGCGGCCGCAGATAATGCGAATACCAGGACAGCTGCGATGATTAATAATTTTTTCTTCATAATAATCCTCCATATGATGTTTTTTTAATTACAGAGAATTAGACGTGAAAGAGAAGTAAAAAGTTGCAAAGGATGGAAAAAAATGTTTCAGCCACTGATCGACAAGGCGGGCAAAGTTATCCACAATAATGTGGAAATGTCTGTGGATTAATTGTTAATATCTGAAAATTGTGCGAACCGGTATGTGGAAAACGTAAAAAAGGGGATGAAGAGTGTGGATAACGGAAAGATATGGGGGAAAGAGGAAAAATACGGAAAGATTTTATTCAAAATAACTTTTTCAAATAATAGTATGGTATTCTTAAAATTGTCTTTCTAAAAAGAAGTCTGTATCTCTGGAATTCTGATCTGCCGCACAGATATCCACCAGCGAATCCATTGCTGCAGGAACATAACAGAAAAGCAGGAGGGGAACAAAGAATACATATTGAAATTAAACTACATATCCACGGACCGGCATCCTACATATTGACAGGGAGTTACAAATTGTAAGCGCAATTCTTCCTTGTTAAGATATACAGTAATACAATTGGTCAGATGACTGGAGGAATGGTAACGATGGATATGGAAAAAAATGCAGATATGGAGAAAAGCGAAAGACAAGACAGGCCGGCGATCGTGATGATTACCTGCGATGAACTGAACCGGAAGACGTTGGGGTGTTACGGAGGGAAAGCGATTACCACGCCGCATATCGACAGTCTGGCGGAAGCGGGGACGAACTATGAGAACTGCTATACCGTCAGCCCCTGGTGCCTGCCGTCCAGGTGCTCGATCCTTACAGGCCGTTATCCGCACAACAGCGGCGCCTACAGCAATTTCCGCAAGTGTGCGCTGGATACGGGAATCAGCAACCTGTTCCAGTCGCTGAGGGAAAGCGGCTACCGCACTTCCGTGTTTGGAAAATGCCATTTTGCACCGGTTCCCTACTCGGAGACGCGGGCGGACCGGACTCTGCCGTATGAGGAGTTCAAAGCGTATTACGAGAGTCTGGGGATCGATCATCTGGAGCTGGAGGATGACAAACAGGTATCCGTCTGGTTCTACGATGATTACAGCAAAGAGCTGGATCAGGCCGGATATTTAAAAGCATATCGGGATGCGGTGTGGAATCCGGACTACAGGAAGGTCTTCCCGTTCCCTGGACCGGCAGACTGGCATCCGGATGCCTGGACCGGCAGAAAGGCGGTGGAGTATATTCACAGCTATGAGGAGGAAAAGCCTCTGTTTGCCTGGATATCCTTCAGCGGCCCCCACTATACCTTCGATGCGCCGGAGGAGTATTTGAGTCAGGTGGACATGGCCGGGCTGCCGCCGCTTATTAAGAGGGAAGGAGAACTGGACGGGGAAGACCGGATTCATCACGACAGCTACTTTGGAGGCCCAAACAGCAACATCGATGGATGCGGCCATGCTGACGGCCATGCGTGCAAAAATTATACCGATGAATACTGGGACCGGCTCAGAAGAAGCTACTGCGGGAATGTAAAGCTGATCGACGACCAGGTCGGAGAGATTATAAATGCCGTCAAAGCGAAATACGGGGACAATGCCCTGATCCTGTTTTCCGCCGACCACGGGGAGATGCTGGGAGATCATGGGCTGTGGGGAAAACATAACTGCGCGTACGACGAGGTGTGGCATATTCCGCTTCTGGTGAAGTACCCGGGCAAAAAGACGGGGACGGCGGACCGGCGGCTCGTGAACTCCGTGGACTTCCTGCCGACGTGCCTGGAGGCGGCGGGGGCCGTGATACCGGCCTGCGACGGCAGAAGCTTAAGCGATCCGGATTGGGAACGGGATTACACCTTTGCGGAGGGAGAGGGATATCTGGCTGTCACGGATGGGAGATATAAGTATGTCCACGTACAGAAGGGCAGGGAACACGGAAGAGAGCTCTTGGACCTGCGGGAAGATCCGGACGAGTTTGAAAACCGGATCGCACAGCCCGAATACCAGGAGGCCCTGGCGGCGCTTCGTGAAAAGATGATTGAACATGTGATTCCAGCCATTCTGGCTTAGAGCGTGTCTGACGAAATGCAATTTTAGACACGCTCTGGAGGAGGAAGTATGACAGCAGAAAAAAACGAACTTGGCTTAAAGGAAGCGAAACCCGCCATTATCCTGATCACATGCGACCAGCTAAACAGGAACACTCTGGGCTGTTATGGCGGAAAACCATTCAAACACCCCATATCGACCGGCTGGCGGAAGAGGGAACTGTCTACAGCCGGTGCTATACGGTAAGCCCGTGGTGCCTGCCTGCCCGGTGCGCCATGCTGTCCGGCCTCTATCCGCACCGGAACCGGGCGTACAGCAATTTTCGGAAGTGTGCGCTCAATACTGGAAGGGATAACCTGTTTTTGGCCTTAAAGGACAGCGGGTATCATACGTCGCTGTTTGGAAAGTGCCATTTTGCTCCGGTTCCCTATGACCGGACAATGCCGGACGCCATGCTTCCGTACGAAGAATTCCGGGAGTACTATCAATCGCTGGGAATTGATGAGCTGAGGCTTCAGGATGACAAACAGGTGTCCGCCTGGTTCTGTGACGATTACAGCAGGGAGCTGGACCGTGCGGGATACTTAACGCCGTACCGGGAGGCCGTATGGAACCCGGAGTACCAGAAGGTGTTTCCGTTTCCGGGGCCTGCCTGCTGGCATCCCGACGCATGGGTGGGAGATCAGGCCGCTGGATCTATCCGCAGGTACGATCAGAAGAAACCGCTGTTTGCCTGGATTTCCTTCAGCGGTCCACATTTCCCATTCGACGCCCCGCAGGAGTATGTAGACAGAATCGACCGGTCCAGGCTGCCGGAGCGAATCCGGCGGGAGGGGGAGTTTGCCGGGACGGACCGGATTCACCATGACAGCTATTACGGCGGGGGTAACGGAACCGTTATCGACGGCGCCAGACCGGCGAAGGGAAAAGGCTGCCGCAGCTACACAGAAGAATACTGGGAGCGCATGAGAACCAGCTACTACGCCAATGTAAAGCTGATTGATGACCAGGTGGGAAAGATTGTGGACGCGGTCAGGCAGAGATATGGGGACAACGCGCTCATCCTGTTTACGGCAGACCACGGGGAGATGCTGGGCAATCACGGCCTGTGGGGAAAAAACATGTGTGCCTACGATGAAGTGTGGAGAATACCGCTGCTAATCCGTTATCCCGGTAATCGTAAAAGGGCTGTAGAGGAACGGCTGGTGAATTCCACGGATTTTCTCCCCACATGCCTGGGGGCGGCAGGCGGCAGGCAGATCTGCTGCGACGGAAACGATCTGGCGGACAGCGCGTGGAGCCGGGAGTATACGTTTGCCGAGGGCGAGGGATTTATGGCGGTGACCGACGGCCGGAAAAAATACATCCATTTGCAGCGCCAAAATGGAAAGAAAAGAGAATTGATCGATTTAATGAAAGATCCTCATGAGTTTGATAACCGGGTAAGCTGGCCGGAATATCAGGCAGAGGCAGCGCATCTGGAAGAGAAGATGCTTGAACATATGATCCCATCGGTGCTGGCCTGATATTGGGCTGAGGGGGGATAGGAGGGGAACTATGAAAAAAATGAGCTGGAGAAAGCGGCTGTTTTATTCCTATATTTTTATCGGGGTGATTCCGCTTCTGGTGTTGGGGGCGTTTTTCTATTATGGAAACCGCATGACGGAGAGAAAAGAACTGGAGAAATCCAATTCAGCCATGTTGTCGCAGGTACTCCAGAAGCTGGACTATGTGACGGAAAAGATGAACAGCGCCGCGTATCATTTCTCAGGGAGTGAGATAGAGGAACAGTTGAATGATGTCAGGTACGAGCGGGCGGAGATCGATGAGGGACTGGTGGCCTCTCAGCTGATGACATATTCGGAAATCGTGGGGGACACGGAAAATGATGTAAAGCCAATTCTCTATTTAAGAGGGGATAAATCTGTTTACACAATGGATGGGAAGATTCCTTACTCCGAATTTGAAAAGGACATGAACCAGTACGGAGACTTAAACGAGGCTTCATTTTTCGGAACCATAAATTCGGTTAAGGATGACCGTTCTCTCAAGATTGGGGAAGGGAAGCGGGCGGGGGAAGAATCGTCCATTGTTTATTTTCTGTATCCGATTCCGTATATGAACAATATTCCGATTGCCACCATTGGCTTCGGGTTTGACTCCGATTCCCTGAATGCGCTGATAAAAACGTATTATACGGCGGATTCTGCCATCTATATTTTCAATGAACGGTATTTAACACTGTTTCAATGCGGCCAGGAGAACTGTTCCGGGTTAAGCCGAAAGGCGCTTGACGATCTGGCCATAAAGTACAGGAGAACTGGAGGGAAGCTGGTAGAAGAACGGGTGGATGGAGGTTCCTTTATCATTATGAGGGAGATTTCGGCAAATTCCGGCCTGTCGGTGGTGTCGATCACGGACAGTAAGAAATTCTATCAGTCGAGCAGTGAGTTTGCCTCCTGGTATATTTTCCTGATTGCCGTCCTGTTTATAGGTGGAATTCTGCTTTCCCTCGTGCTGTCACAGAGTAACTACAAGCCGATTCAGAAGCTGGTCCAGAAGATTGTGGATCAGGACACCATGGCAGATCAGGAGCAGCAAGGAATTAATGAATTTGAGATCATCACAAATAAATGGGCCGATGTGCAAAATAAAAATGAAGAGCTGAGCGCACTTTTAAACCGTCAGAGGCCCATGGTGGTGGCCTCCTGTCTGAGGCGGATTCTAAAAGGCAAATTTAAAACTTCAGAGGAAATGGAGGCGACGCTGAAATCGGCAAATATTAACTTAAGCTACCGCTATAATTTCGTGATCCTGCTTCCGATTCCCGTGGAAGACAGCTTCGAGGAAGATAAAAATCTCCGCATTATGACGGTTCTGGCCGGTTTTATGCAGCCATTTATCCACGTCTACGGCCTCGACATGCTGAAGGACAACGGAATCGCGGTGATTGTCAACTGCGAGGAGCGGACCGCGGGGGAGAAAAATGTGGATATCCGTCTGTCCGTGGCAGACCACTTATGCCGTGAACTGGAGACCCGTCATGAGATTTCCATCCCCTTTTATATAGGAAGAATCTACGAAGATGTCATGGATATAAACCGATCTTTTTTGGAGTCCGCGGCTATCGCTTCGGATTACCATATGCTGGGAAATCAGAAGGTAATTCTGTTTGAGGAGATCGGTTACGAGGAACAGAATATCCAGTATCCCATTCTGGAACAGGCCCTGTTTATTCAGTGTCTGAAGCAGGCTAATGAGGAGGCGGCTTTAAAGGCGCTGGACAATATGATTGGAGAGATCGAACCGCTGAAATCATTCGTCATCACACAGTGCCTCTGCTTCGATATCATCAATATCACGATCAAGACGCTGGACCAGCTAAAGGGCTTTGAACTGAAGAATGTGGATTTGAAGAAGCTGATCACCTTTAAGAGTCTGCCGGAATTCCGCGAAAAGATGGCCGGCCTTACGATCGAGATGTGCCGCCAGTTCGCCGAATTTAAGGACAGCAGAAACAATGAGCGCAGATCAGAAATACTGGATTATGTCAACTGCCATTACGGCGACAGCAGCATGGGATTAGAGAGCGTCGCGGATGAGTTCGGCGTATCCTCCAATTACCTCAGCAGGTTTTTCAAGCAGGAGACGGGCTGCTCTTTTATCCAGTATGTCACCATGATCCGGATGGACCGGGCCAGGGAGCTGCTGGTGAACAGCAATAAACAGATTAAAGAGATCGTGGCGGAGATCGGATATATCGATGTCGCCAATTTCGTCAGAAAGTTTAAGGGCTATGAGGGCGTGACGCCGGGGCAGTACAGGGAAAAGATGAGAATATGACATACTGCTTAAAAAGCACATATCCCCGCAGGTACAGGGCTACATATGGAAACGGAATCACAAATTGAAAGGAAGAAGGTCATCCTCTATACTGTGGGCAGAAAGGAGGAGTGAAACGTGAGAGATCAGGAAATGAGAGGGGAAGTATTATGAGGAGGGAAAAGAAACGAAAGCAGGAGGAGGCATTTGCCGTAAGGCTGAAAAAGGATTTTATCCGATACCGCTATATCTATCTGATGCTCCTTCCGGTAGTCATCTATTATGCGGTATTCTGCTACGGTCCCATGAGCAAAATCGTCATTGCATTCCAGAATTTTAAGCCTGCGCTTGGGATTTCCGGGAGCAAATGGGTAGGCATGAAGTATTTTATTGATTTCTTTACCGGGCCGTACGCATGGAGGCTGATCCGGAATACGCTGCTTCTGAATATACTGCAGATTATTCTGGCATTTCCGGTGCCGATCATCCTGGCGCTTCTTATTAATGAGATACAGTGCCGTCCCTACAAGAAGCTGGTACAAACGGTCAGCTATATGCCTCACTTCATATCGCTTGTCGTCATGTGCAGCCTGCTCCTGACGTTCAGCAGGTCGGATGGAATCTTTAATGACTTCCTTGCCCTTTTCGGCGTGGAGCGAAGTAATCTGATGGCAAATGCAAAGCTGTTCCGGCCGATGTATGTCTTAAGCGGAATATGGCAGGAGGCGGGCTGGGGAAGCATCATCTATCTGGCCACTCTTTCCACCATTGATCCCGGCTTATATGAGGCTGCCACCATCGATGGGGCCAGCCGGTTTCAACGAATGCTTTACGTATCATTTCCCGGACTGGTGCCGATTATTATCGTTCAGCTGATTATGAGAGTCGGAAATATTCTGACAATGGGGTTTGAGAAGGTATTTCTCCTTTACAACCCGCTTACATATGAAACGGCGGATATCATTTCTACCTATATTTACCGCCAGGGCCTGGAACTGACCAATTACAGCTATGGTACGGCGGTGGGACTGTTTAACTCGGCGGTCAATCTGCTGATTCTCGTGCTGGCAAATCGTCTGAGCAGAAAAGCGACAGGAGAAAGCCTGTGGTAGGGCATGTTTCCGGAAAGGAGAGAAGAATGAAGAAACAAAAATCTCTGGGAGACAGAATCTTTATTGCTATGGTATATGTCCTGATGGGTCTCATGGGGCTGATCTGCCTTTATCCCATGTGGCATGTGGTCATGGCGTCCTTCAGTGATCCCATCGAACTGATGAGGCACACGGGGGTCATCCTGAAGCCGTTGGGATTCTCCCTGGAGGGGTACCGGGTGGTGATCGAGAATCCCAATATTCTGCCCAGCTATGTAAATACCATCGTATATGTGCTGGTGGGAACAACCATCAATATGTTCCTTACCATACTGGGGGCATATGCGCTGTCCAGAAAAGGTTTCATGCTGAAGCGGCCGCTCACGCTGCTGATCGTGTTTACCATGTATTTTAATGCGGGACTCATACCGAATTTTCTTCTGGTGAAGGGGCTGGGCCTTTATAATACGATCTGGTCGATAGTTCTGCCCGGGGCCATATCCACATGGAACTTAATCGTTATGAAGACCTCATTCCAGTCGATTCCGGTCAGCCTTGAGGAGTCCGCCAGGCTGGATGGCGCCAATGACTTTGTGATTCTGTTTAAGATCATCCTGCCGCTGTCCAAGGCGACGATGGCGGTTATGGTGCTGTTCTATGCGGTGGCGCACTGGAGTTCCTGGTTTAATGCCATGATTTATTTGAGAGATAAGAGCAAATTTCCCCTGCAGCTTGTCATGCGGGAGATTCTGATCGCCAATTCATCCGGCGGAAACAGCATGATGGATACGGATGCGATGTTCCTGGAGGAAATCGTCAAATATTCCACGATTGTGGTTGCGACGGTCCCGATTCTGTTTATCTATCCGTTTGCGCAGAAATACTTTATGTCGGGTGTGATGATGGGGTCTGTAAAAGAGTAAAAGAAGGTAAAAATTATTGATTGGGAGGTAATCAAAAATGAGAAAGAAACAAATCGTATGCTTGACACTGGCGGCTGCAATGTTAGGACTTACCGCATGCGGAAGTGCACAGAGCGCAGGTACCGCGGCATCGACCGAAAAAGCGAAAACAGAAGGAACAGAGGGGACGAAGAGTACGGAGACCCCGGAAGCGGGAAAAGACGGGAACAGCAGTGAGCCGGTTACCCTGACTTACTGGGTTCCATTTGGCAGCAGCGCGGCAAAATACGTGACTGGCGACAATGACAATGTGGCGTATCAGGAGGCCATGAAACGTCTGGGTATCAACATTGAATTTATCCATCCGGCGATCGGACAGGAACAGGAAGAATTTAATCTGCTGTTCCTGGGGGATAAGCTTCCCGATATCATCGCCTACGCGGACCGCTATGCGGGCGGAGAATTTCAGGGAATGAGAGACGGTGTGTTTAAAGATCTGACGGAGCTGGTTCCCCAGTATGCGCCGGACTACTATAAGGTGTTGACGGAAAATGAAGAGTTTTACAGGGAGTCCACCGATAACAACGGCCATATTGTGAGCTTCAACAACTGCAAGCCCGTTGCCGACCCGCCTTTCCGCAGATGGGTCTTCAAGAAGGACTTATTGAGCGAACTGGACTGTGATATCCCGAAAACGGTGGCGGATTACGAGGCCATGTTTGAAAAGATCAAGGCGAAGGGAATGACTCCTTATCTCCTGGATAAGTTCGGATATGAGGTACAGCTGGAAGGCCTGTTTGATGTTTATTACAATAAAGATAATAACTTCTTCCAGAAAGACGGCGTCGTCAAGTGTGCGCCTCTGGAGGACGGCTTTAAGGATTATCTGACCCTGATTAACAAGTGGTATTCCAGCGGTTATATCTCCAAGGATTTCAGCAGCATCAAGGACGCGGAGGCCAATACGCTGTTTGACACGGATCAGATCGGTACCTATCTTGCGCCAACCGTTGCCACCTTCAACCGCGGCGAGAGACAGGGCTTTGAAGTCGTGTCGGCTCCGTATATCAGGCTGGAAGAGGGACAGCAGCTTCACTGGGAGGATTACAATGTATGGCCGAGAACGCGGGAGCACGAGTCCACGGTGGTCATCAGCAAGGACTGTCAGAACGTAGAAGCCGCCATGAAATTTTTAAATTACGGCTACACGGAGGAAGGCGCCAATCTCTACAACTGGGGCGTGGAAGGTGTCAACTGGAATTGGCAGGGAGACGAGCGGGTGTATAACGACACCATGCTCAACAATCCAAAGTTTGGAACAGAGGAAGCCAGCTTTATTTACAAGGTACATTTTGCGCCGAAGATCAACTACCCCGATGTCGAGTGCCATGCGAACCTCTTAAAGAGTGAGGGAGCCCTGGCAATCCGTATGAAATGGTCGGATGATGATAAGATCGACAGCAGCCTTCAGCTTCCGCCATACCAGCTGGAGGAGGATGAGCAGCAGAGACTGGGGGAAATTATGACTCCGGTCAATACCTATATCGATGAGATGACCCTGAAATTTATCACGGGCGCGGAGCCGCTGGATAATTTCGATAATTTCCGCGCGACCATCAAATCAATGGGAATTGACGAAGCGCTGCAGTTAAAGCAGGATGGACTCGATGCCTATATGGCGAAGGAAGTGAAATAGGGCGGTTCGCCGGAGGAAGCAAAATAGTAGAGAAAGAGGTTCCAATGAGCAGAGAAAGTAAAAAGCCAAATCTGATATACATTTTTGCAGATCAGCTTCGTTACTCCAGCCTGGGCTATGCGGGAGACTTAAGAGCCCAGACTCCTAACATTGACGCGCTGTGTGCGGAGAGCACGGATCTGTGCCGGATGGTCAGCGGCCATCCGGTGTGCGCGCCGTACCGCGCCTCACTGTTTACGGGAAAATATACGACGAGTACGGGGATGGTGATCAATGAGATCCGGATGAATCCGAACCATCACACCTTTGCGGACGTGTTGAATGAAAATGGCTATGAGACCGCATACATCGGAAAATGGCATATGTATGCGTCGGAGCTGGGCAACCATTACGATCCGAAAAACTCCTATATTCCAAAGGGCAGGGACCGGCTGGGCTTTAACGGGTATTTTGCAGCCTATAATTTCCGCCATGAGTATTCCGTGGGGACAGCCTACTATCATCTGGACAGTCCGGAAAAGATTTACTATGACAAATACGAGCCGGACGCCCAGACCGATATGGCCATAGACCAGCTGGAACGGCTGGCCCGTGGGGACTCCCCCTTTGCACTGTTTTTATCCATCGGCACGCCCCACGATCCGTGGGAACCGGATAATGTGCCCGAGGAGTGCTTAAGGAGGTTTGCACATACGGATTTCGATTATCCGCCCAACTACCTTCCGGAAAACGATCCGCACGCCGACCAGTGGGCCCGCTTAAGCGAAGAGGAGAGGAAGTGCCTCCCCGAATGGATGAGGGTATACTATGCCATGACTGCCAATTTAGATGACAATATCGGCCGTCTGAAGGAGGCGGTCAGCCGCCTCGGCCTGGAAGAGAACTCCATCATCGTCTTTACCTCCGATCACGGAGAGCTGTTCGGGGCCCATGGCAGGAGAGCGAAGAATATTTTCTATGAGGAGGCAGTCCGGGTGCCGATGCTCATCCGGTGGCCGGAACATCTGGAGAAAAATGTCAGGAGAGACTGTGTCATGAACACGGTGGATATTATGCCGACCCTTCTGTCGCTCATGGACCTTCCCGTTCCTTTGGGGGCGGAAGGAAAAGATTTCAGCATGGCGGTAAAGGGAGAGGAGGTCAGAGACGACGGCGCGCTTATGATGTGTACCGGGCCTACCGCGGCCTGGGGGGACGGGCAGGAATGGCGGGCATTCCGGACCCGGAGGTATAAGTATGCCGTATACCGCTCCGACCAACAGGAGTTTTTATTCGATCTTGAAAACGATCCGTATGAAAGGAATAATCTGGCCGGAGATCCGGAATACCGCGAACGGATGGAGGACTTAAAGAGGCGGATGTATTCCAGAATGGAGGCGGTCGGAGACCGTTTTGAGAGTAATACCTACTACCGGGAGCACTGGGTAGAAGACAGAATCATCAGACATACCGCAGCCATATAGCGAAAGGGGAACTTTAATTATGAAAATAGAAAGAGCAGCGAGTGTGCCGCTGATTGTACACGATCCATATTTCAGTATCTGGTCGGGAGGAGACTATTTAAATGACTGCGATACCTCCCACTGGAGCGGAGCACGCCAGGCGATCCGCGGTTACGTCGTGATTGACGGAACGCCTTACTGTTTTATGGGTGACCCTGAATTCAGTCAGACGATCGGCCAGACGGGGCTGTCCGTCACACCGACGTCCACGGAATATCAGTTTGAAAATGAATGGATCACCATGCAGGTACGGTTTACTTCTCCGCTGCTGCTTGACGATCTGCTGCTGGTATCGCGTCCGTGCACGTATCTTGATGTCACCGTTTCCCGGAAGAAACCTGCCGGCGTCCGCGTGGTATTTGCTTTTTCCTCCGATCTTGTGAAATTTACGGACGGACCGGTAAACGGCGATGTGCAGCAGACAGAGAAATTCCGCTATGGCGTCATGGGAAAGGCATTCCAGACCCCGCTGGGGCACAGCGGAGATCACACGACCATCGACTGGGGGTACTTATATCTGGCCGGCCGTGGCCCGGAGGCCCGATTTGCTTATGACAGCGAAAAGGAGCGGCTGGATGGAATCATCGAACTGGGAACGGAGTCGGAGAGCGGCGGAATCGTGGCGGCCTACGACGACCTTGTCTCCATCAACTATTTCGGCCAGTGGAGAAAGGCTTACTGGACTAAGGAATATCCCACGATTTTTGACGCCATCGGAGCCAGCCTTGATGAGCGGGAGGACGTGCTGAAAAAGAGCGAGGATCTGGACCGCAGCCTGACTGAGCGGGCAAGGGAGATGGGAGGAGAGGACTATGAGCTCCTGTGCTGTCTCAGCTACCGCCAGGCGGTGGCGGCCCATAAGCTGATTGAGGACGAGGACGGAAATCTGATTTTCCTGTCCAAGGAAAATGATTCCAACGGATGCATCGGTACCGCCGATGTCAGCTATCCGTCAGTACCGCTGTTCCTCATGTACAGCACGGATTACATAAAAGGGATGCTGCGGCCGGTGTTCCGCTTTGCCTCCTGTGACGTGTGGGAGTATGACTTTGCGCCGCATGATGTGGGCCGCTACCCGTATGCGTGGGGACAGGTTTACGGGCTGAATCCGGAGAAAAAGGGAAAGCAGTACCTACAGGCCAACGGAGCCGTATTTCCGCCCTATTACCAGTATCCGCCGTGTGATGTCTACGATCTGAAGTTTCAGATGCCCGTAGAGGAATGCGGAAATATGCTGATCATGACGGCCGCCTGCTGTGAAATAGACAAAAATGCGGAGTTTGCAAAGCCATATCAGGGACTTCTTAAGACGTGGACGGAGTATCTGCTCACCTACGGAGCGGACCCGGGAGAACAGCTCTGTACCGATGATTTTGCCGGCCATCTGGCTCATAATACGAATCTGGCCGTCAAGGCGATCATGGGAATCAAGGCATACGCCAGAATCCTGGAGCTTCTGGGAGAGGACAGTGAGTCGATGAGATACCGGAGCCAGGCGGCTGCGATGGCTGCGGTCTGGGAGACGACGGCCGGGGGAAAAGGCCACACGGCACTGACGTTTGGAGACATGGATTCCTGGAGCTTAAAATACAATCTCGTCTGGGACCGCTTTTTCGGTGATCCGCTGTTCTCCGGGGATATCATATCCGGCGACCTGGCGTGGTATGTCGAAAAATGCGGGGAGTATGGGACTCCGCTGGACAGCAGGAGCAGCTATACGAAGAGTGACTGGATACTCTGGTGCGCTTCCATGGCAGAAGACAAGGAGATGTTTCAGGCGCTGACCGCGCCGGTGGCCGCCTATGTAAGGGAGACAGAGAGCCGGGTTCCATTTTCCGACTGGTACGATACGGTGAGCGGCCGATACTGCCACTTTATCGCCAGGAGCGTCCAGGGGGGAATCTATATGCCGATGTTTATGGAGAGATTTAAAAAATAGAAGAAGAAAAGCTTTTGTACGTCCCGTGATCGGCGCCGTGAAAGATTAGGTTAGGAATGGAAAATAAGAAAAATGTTATTATTATCATGACGGACCAGCAGAGGGCTGATCTGCGTAAGGGCTGTGGATACGAGCTGGACACGATGCCATTTTTGGATGAGTGGGCGAAGGGCGGCGTGGATTTTGAAAATGCTTATACGCCGAATCCCACCTGTATGCCGGCCAGAGTCAGCATGATGACGGGGCGGTACAGCGAATGCCATCAGGTGAGAACCAATCATAACCTCCAGGACGCCCTGTATACGGAGGATCTGCTGGATGTATTGAAGAAGAATGGGTATGTGACGGCCCTCTGCGGAAAAAATCATTCTCACCGCAGTTCAGAGGATTTCGACTTCCATGAGTGTACGGGTCATCTTGGTAATGAAGGGGAAGTCAATACGACGCCCGATGAATGTGAATTTGCCGATTTCTTAAACTCCACGCATCATATGGAGACGCACGTTCCCTCCCCCGGAGGCGTCGAGGTTCAGCATCCGTATCGAAACGTATCGTCAGCGCTTCAGTTCATAGACAGCCTGGATCACGAGCCGTTCTTCGCCTGGGTCTCATTTGCGGAGCCTCATAACCCGTATCAGGTGCCCGAACCGTATTTTGACATGTTCCCTCCCGAGCAGCTTCCGCCTCTCCACGGTACGACAGAGAATCTGGAAGAGAAAGGGGATCGCTATCCATGGATCCGGAACGTGTGGGAGAAGGTGCTGGGAGAATCTGTTGAAGAAAGAATTCTCCGCGCCCGTTCCAATTACCACGGAATGCTGCGTTTGATCGACGATCAGGTAAAACGTCTGATTGAGGGACTGAGAGAGCGGGGGCTGGAGGAGAATACCATTGTCATTTACGTGTCGGACCATGGAGATTTCGTCGGCGAGTATGGATTAATACGGAAGGGGCCGGATCTGCCGGATGTGCTGACCCATATTCCCATGATCTTGAAAGGGCCTGATATTGTCCCTCAGGGAAGGCGCGGTTCGTGTTTCGTAAGTCTTGTTGATATTTTACCAACCCTGTGCGATATGCTTGGACTGGAGACTCCGCTGGGCTGCCAGGGCAAAAGCTTCCTTCCGCTTCTGAAAAACAGTGACATCCCGGAGCGGGAATTCGATACTGCTTATGCGGAGAGCGGTTTTTCCGGACAGTATTGGAACGAGCACGATGGACTGACGCTGCCGGCCGAAGATACAGTATCGCCGGAATGGGACCGTTTCGACTGTCTCAACACCTGGACCCAGTGCGGGCAGGTGCGGGCGCTGTGGAAGGGGACGTATCACATCCAGGTGGATATGATGGGATCGGGGTATCTCTATAACAGAAAAACGGATCCCTTTGAGCTTTACAATCTCTGGGAAGAGCCGGATATGCAGGGCGTGAAAAACGAACTCCTGACGGAACTGGCGGCGGCCATGCTGAAGGCCGCAGATATTCTCCCTGTACCCCATAAACGCTATAGAACAAAGGTGCATCCGAAAGGCTACTGGTATCAGGAGTGGTCTTGTGAAGATATGGGAGTGCGAAGGATGAAGGCGATTGGGAGCCGGGGACTGGAGCGTGTTTGAATAAATGAGAATGGGAGGATGCCGTTTCCTGGCATCCTCCCATTAAATATTTTGCTGTTATACATCAAATTTCTTACTATTTTACTTCAAATACCTTACCGTTTCACCTCAAATTTATAACCAATACCCCACACGGTGGTCAGCGCCCAGTTGGCGTGATCCTTAATCTTTTCCCGCAGACGTTTGATATGTACATCCACAGTTCTGGTATCTCCGATGTATTCGTATCCCCAGATGTGGTCTAATAGCTGCTCTCTGGTAAATACCTGGTTTGGCGAGGAAGCGAGGAAGTAAAGCAGCTCCAGCTCCTTCGGCGGCATCTCGATGGAATGGCCCATATAGATGACGGAATAGTTCGTCAGGTTTACAATCAGATCGGGATACTCCACGTAATCGCCCTGCTGGTCGGTCTGAGCAGCCGCCGGCACCGCGGCCTGCTGGTAACGGCGAAGCACCGCCTTGACTCTGGCCACCAGTTCCTTCGAGTCGAAGGGCTTGATCATATAATCATCGGCGCCCAGCTCCAGGCCCAGCACCTTGTCGAAGACCTCGCCTTTTGCGGACAGCATGATGATGGGAACCGGGGACTGAGCCCGCATTTCCCGGCAGACCTGATAGCCATCCATGCCCGGAAGCATCAGATCGAGGAGAACCAGATTCGGTTTAAACTCCGGAAATACCCGGAGCGCCTCCTCACCGTCGTTTACAATCATCGTTTCAAAACATTCTTTCGTCAAATAAAGAGAAATCAATTCGGCGATGTTATTATCATCGTCTACGATCAATATTCTCTGCTTTTCTGCCATAGCCAAATCCTCCTTGCGTTGTATTCAAGATTCCCGTTGCTGTTCCCGGCCCCGCCGTCCTTTGCTTCCCGGTCTGCCCCGGCTGGCTCATGCGGCTTTTCCTGTGACTTTGCAGGGTAGCGGAGAGTCCCCCTCATTGTCATTCGGCGGAGTGTTTAGCAATTCTTAACGCGCAAAATTTTTCGTTCAGAGAAAATCCCCACCTGTTTGAGCGCAGCGAGTTTGGGGATTTCCTCTGGTTTTTAGAAAAATTCTGCACGTTTAGAAGTGCTTATACCCGAAACCGGAACTGGAAAAGCCGCATGAGCCAGCCGGGGCAGACCGGGAAGCAAAGGATGGCGGGGCCGGGAACAGCAATAGATTCCTATTTAAAAGTGACGATCGTTACGCCGGAATCCCCTTCGCCGAATACACCCAGCCGGAAATCTTTGACGTATTTCAGTTTTTTCAAGTGCTTATGGACCGCATTCTTGAGCGCTCCGGTGCCTCGCCCATGTACGACACGAACCTGAGGCAGGTGCGCCAGGTAGGCGTCGTCTAAGTACTTATCCAGTTCTGGAATGGCCTCGTCGGTAGTCATACCGATCAGATTGACCTCCGGTGAGATAGACAGAGACTTGGACATACGGGTAGAACTGCTTCCGCTTCCTGTCTTTTTCCTGCCGTTGCCGTTTCCAAGAGTCGGGCCTGAGACGGACTGCTCATTTAACAGCTCCAGATCGCTTATATTGACGAGAGAACGGAGAATTCCCATCTGTACATACAGATCCCCTTTGGGACCGGGAAGAGAACTCACCGTTCCGTTTAAGTTCATACTGAGAACGCGCACGCCGTCGCCGAGTTTCAGCTTTTTCGGATCGATGGACTTTTGCGGCTCTTTTGCCTGGTTCTTTAAGGACAGTGAGGAATCCACTTCCTTTAATTTGCCGCGGATACGGGCCCGCTCTGCTTCCAGCTCTTTTCCGACACCCGATTCGGAAGCCAGCTTGTTGATCTGGCGGATCGTCTGGTCGGCGGTATCCTTGGCGTCACGCAGAATCCGCTGAGCCTCTTCTCTGGCATCGTGGATCATCTTGTCACGCCGTTCGTCAAGACGCTCTTCCTTCTGCGTCAGCCTGGCCTTCAGCTGCTCTACCTCCATCTTGTATGACTCAATCTGAATGCGCTCCTTTTCGATGGTAACCCGGTTTTGTTCCAGATGGGTAAGCAGGTCCTCAAAGGTTTCGTCCTTGGCCTCCAGGTGGGTCTTCGCATCCTCGATAATGTAATCGGGAAGTCCCAGCTTTGATGAGATGGCGAAGGCGTTGCTCTTGCCCGGGACACCGATCAGAAGGCGGTAGGTGGGCTGCAGCGTCTCCACATTGAATTCACAGCAGGCGTTTTCAACGCCCGGCGTGGTCAGGGCAAAGACCTTCAGTTCACTGTAGTGAGTGGTTGCCATGGTACGGCATTTCATGTTGTGTAAAAATGACAGGATAGCGATGGCAAGCGCCGCGCCCTCGGTCGGATCCGTTCCGGCCCCCAGCTCGTCGAAGAGGCAGAGCGAGCGGCTGTCGGCCTGACCTAGAATCTGTACGATATTGGTCATGTGGGCGGAGAAGGTGCTGAGGCTCTGCTCAATACTCTGTTCATCTCCAATATCTGCAAACACTTCATCAAAAACGGAAAGCTCCGAACCGTCGAAAGCCGGTATATGGAGGCCCGCCTGTCCGATCAGCGTAAATAGTCCTACGGTCTTCAAAGAAACCGTTTTACCGCCCGTGTTGGGGCCTGTAACGACCAGAAGATCGAATTCCCTTCCCAGATGTACGGTGATGGGAACAACCTTTGACGGGTCTAAAAGCGGATGGCGGCCATCCTTAATGTGGATGACGCCCTTCTTATTAAAACGCGGCTCGCTGGCCTGATAGTGACGGGAGAGCGCCGCTTTTGCAAAGATGAAGTCCAGTTTTGTGAGAACCTGGAAATCAGCCAGCAATTCGTCCTGATACGGGACCAGCTGATTGCTTAAATCGGCCAGTACCATCTCAATTTCCTTCTGTTCCTGTATTTCCAGCGCGCGCAGATCGTTGTTCAGCTTTAAGATTGCCATGGGTTCGATGAAAAGAGTGGAACCGGTGGCAGACTGGTCGTGAACCATGCCTGGGACATTGGATTTGTGTTCGGATTTGACGGGGAGACAGTATCTTCCGTCACGCATGGTGATGACTGCGTCCTGTAAGTAAGTTCTGTTGGAATTCAGGATAGAATTCATCTGCGTGTGAATCTTATCATGAATGTTCTTCATGGAGCGCCGGACGTGGTGAAGACCCGGGCTGGCGTCGTCGCTGACCTCTTCCTCGGAAAGGATACAGCGCTTGATCTCCGTATTTACCGGGGTCAGAGGTTCCAGTACGGCAAAAAGCTGTTCCAGCGAATCCTCCGGAAGCTCAGAATCCTCATGGCGTCCAAATGATTTGGCCCGGGCCGCGGTAGTAAGTAAGGTGCTGATGGAGAGAAGTTCCACGATACCGAGTGAACTCCCCACCTCCAGCCGTTTTAAGGAGGCGCGGATATCTTTGACGCCTCCGAATGAAATGCCGCCTTTCTGGCGTACCCTGGTCACCGCGTCGGTGGTTTCCCGCTGAGCGGTGACGATCTCATCGTAGTCGATGGAAGGTACCAGCTTGCGGCAGAGTTCTTTTCCCGATTCACAGGAAGCGTACTCTACCAGCTGAGCTATAATTTTATCGTATTCTAACGTTCTTAATGCTTTCTGATTCATGATTCCCTTTCTCTGTTTCTAACTAATATCAGACAATGGCAGACTGACTTCTGGCAGACACCCGTATGGGCAGTAGTGATTACAGTATATCATAAACACAGTACGGCCTGCAATCAAATAAATCCCTTAGTTTTGATACAGCAACGAGAAATATACCAGTGAAACCGTGAGTCAGAAAATCCCGCTTCAGGAAGCTATACTCCCGTTTACGACGGGTATTTTACTTGAGAAATGGTGAGAGTTCCACGCGGACGAAATATCCCTGCTCATGATGGCAGACCGGACAGGCCTTCGGAGCCTCGAAGCCGCGCTGGATGTGGCCGCAGTTTAAGCAGAGCCATCCGGTTTCCACATCGGATACAAAGAGTCTGTTCTGTTCCATGTAATCGGCAAACATCTGGAAGCGGTCTCCATGCACTTTTTCGATCTCAGAGATCAGGGAGAAGGAAGAACTGATCTGGAGGAAGCCCTCCTGCTTCGCTACCTCAGCGAAATTCTTATACACATCCTGATATTCCTCATACTCATTGTGGCGCGCGGCCTTTAATAAATCAACGGTCTGATCGTATAAATCCACAGGATAACCGCCGTCGATAAAAATGGTCTCGCCCTTTAAGTCCTTGAGATAATTATAAAAAATCTCTGCATGCTCTTTCTCCTGGCCTGCGGTATAGGAAAATACGGCCTGGATAACCGGAAGGCCCTCTTTTTTCGCCTGGCTGGCTGCAAAGGTATAGCGGTTTCTGGCCTGGCTCTCACCTGCAAACGCGCGCATCAGATTCTTGACTGTCTCGCTGTTTTTTAAATCGTTCATTGTAAAGTCCTCCTTGGATAATTTTTCATGTGATACCAACAGTGTCCCTCAAATTCCAGATTCTATACCAGTAGATTGGTACAGTTCACAGCGTTTCTTATCTTTTCCTTGCATAAAACAGAGAAGAAACGTATAATAGGTTTAGGTCTTCTGCAAAGGAGGGTGTGTATGCCGGATAAAAGCGGGCCAGATGATAAAAAGACGGAACCGCGCCGTTTTATCAGCGAGAAAATTGTGAAACAGCCCAGAACAAAGAGAGAGATCATGAGAAGAGCGATTGCCCTTTTATTAACTGCGGCCCTTTTCGGAATCGTTGCTGCAGTTACTTTTGTTGTTTCCAGGCCGGTGGCGGAAAAATACCTTGGTAAAGAAACCACAAGGGAGACCACTCCGGTAACAATCCCGAAAGATGACCCGGATACGACAGCGGCGGAAGAGCCCGAGACCACTCAGGCTACGACGAAGGAGTCCGAGCCTATCGAGGATCTTTTGGAGTCAGCGATGAAAAAGTATCCGTTCAGCATAGATGATTTGAATACCCTGTACGGGAATTTGAGAGCCGTTTCATTAAAAGCGGATAAAGGAATCGTGACGGTCCATTCCGTTAAGACACAGACAGACTGGTTTAATAATCCGGTCGAGAATTCAGGTCTTTACGCCGGGGCAGTTATCTCTTCAGCCAATGAAGAACTTTTGGTGCTGACACCGGAAGGCGCAGTAGAGGCGGCAGATTCCATCCGGGTGGCATTTTCAGATGGTACGGAGGTTCAGGGGACGATCAGGCAGACAGATAAGCTGTCGGGCATGGCGATTGTAAGCGTTCCGACTGCGGAACTGGGAAGGGCGCTTTTAGAAGAGGTCAAGGCTATTGAACTGGGGAATTCTTATTCCGTGAAACAGGGCGATCTGGTCATCGCAATCGGCGGACCGGCCGGCATGGTGCATTCTACCGGCTATGGCGCTGTATCCTATATCGCGAAGAATGTTCAGATGACGGACGGAATGACCCGTATCATATACTCCGATTTAAAGAGCAATGCAGGGACCGGAACATTTCTTATGAACACGGCCGGTCAGATCATTGGCTGGGTGACAGATGAATATAAGAGCGAGGGCAGCGAAGATATGACCGTTGCCATGGCAATCTCTGACTATAAGAGTATTCTGGAGAAGATGAGCAACGGCAACGCATTCCCATACTTTGGCATCAAAGGACAGGAAGTGAGTGCGATCATGAACGAGAGCGGCATGCCGCTCGGTGTCTATGTAGTGGATGTGAATGCAGACAGTCCTGCTTATAACGCAGGCATCCAGTGCGGAGACATTATCACGGTTATTGGCGGTGAGAGCATCGTAACCATGAAGGATTTCCAGGTGAAGCTGGAAGCGGCGACACCGGGAGAGGTTCTGCCGGTAACGGTACTCAGAAGCGGCAGAGATGAATATAAAGAGATTGAATATCAGATAACCATAGGAGCCAGGTAATCTTCCTGGCTTCTGTGACGCTTATAAAGAGCACTCATAAAAGGATATGGAGGAGAGCAATGAGATATATAGAAACATTTCGGGAAGGGCTGCATATATCGGATGTATACTTATGCAAGAACAAGCAGATTGCCCTGACCAAAGCCGGCAAAGAATACGGAAATCTAATTTTACAGGATAAGACCGGTACCATCGATGCAAAAATCTGGGACTTAAATTCGCCGGGAGTAGGGAATTTTGAGACCATGGACTACGTCTACATTGACGCGGATGTGACCATGTTCCAGAATTCCAACCAGCTGAATGTGAAGCGTGTCAGAAAAGCGGAAGAAAGCGAATACATACCGGGAGACTATCTCCCAGTGTCCTCCAAAAACATCGGTGAGATGTATGAGGAACTGACCAGATTTATCAAATCCATCCGGACACCATATTATCGAAAATTGGCGGAAAGCTTCTTCGTGGAAGATAAGGCTTTTGCAAAGGCGTTTCAGTTCCACTCTGCGGCCAAGAGCGTCCATCACGGATTTGTGGGCGGCCTTCTGGAACATACATTGAGTGTCGTCAAGCTGTGTGACTATTACGCAGGCTACTATCCGCTAATCAACCGCGACTTGCTGCTCACGGCGGCCATGTTTCACGATCTGGGTAAGACGAAGGAACTCTCTGTTTTCCCGGAAAATGATTACACGGATGACGGCCAGCTTCTGGGCCATATCATCATCGGTACGGAGATGGTATCGGAGCGCATTCGCACAATTCCGGATTTCCCGGTGAAGGCGGCCACAGAGCTGAAGCACTGTATTCTGGCACACCACGGAGAACTGGAATACGGTTCACCGAAGAAGCCGGCCCTTTTGGAAGCGCTGGCATTAAACTTCGCGGATAATACCGATGCGAAGATGGAGACCATGATCGAGGTGTTAAAGGGCGCTGGTGATAACAATGGCTGGCTTGGATTTAACCGGCTGTTGGAGACGAATGTGAGAAAGACATCGGAGACTTAAAGAGATACGGAAAGAATGATGTGTACATAAAAAGCATTTCCGAAAGGAGCTGCGGCCCGAGATATGTGGCCGCAGCTCCTTTCTTTTACAGATGGTAATGCTGGAACATCTGTCTGCGCAGCGGTTCATTCACCGTGATCTGCGCGATTAAATCCAGACGGTTCTCTTTTAAAAGGATGGAGATAAGGCTGGCCATACGAAGTTCGCCTTCCTTCTTTCCATCTGCAATCAGATCATCGATTGCCTTACACATGGTATACTCCTCCTCTCGTCCAGGAGCGGCTAAGAGCCTCATCAGCCGCCGGTTTTCTCCTAAAAGGCCCATGACTGCCGTCAGGGCGTCATCGTCCAGCTGGCATATCTGGTCATGATTTGACGTCATATAGTTGTAAAAATTACTTTTGTCTGTACTATATTTTAACATACCAAAGACCTGTTGTAAACCTGTTTTGTAATGTTCCAGATTTTCGATGTTTCGGATATCAACGAGATTGATGCGGTAGTCGGGGAGGGCGGCAAGAAGATCAGGAATACACTCCTCAGGTCCGCTTAAATCCAGTATATCGCTGAGACTTTTGGGGCCATCCCAAGGATCTTTTCCGCAGTAGAGGACCAGTGTAAGTATGGGGACGAGTTTATCCTGGCGGGTGATGCCGGATAAAAATTCCGGACTTTTCGTAAGATCTTTCTTTTTCCTGTGTTCCTTTTGAATGTCCGTAAGCTGTTCCGTATAATCCAGCGCATCATAAGTCAGAACTCGGACAGGCATACCGTAGTGTACCTCCCCCTGAGCCTCGCAGCACGCTGCGATAAAGCAGGCTCCTAAGGAGGCTTTCATCGCAACATCACGACGCCTTTGTATCGTTTGCCGTCTGCCATTGCGGTCAGTTATGACGATTCCGGATTCCAAAGATACCGGCGACAACAGTTCTGCTTTCAGAATCTGCTTTCCATGAAAGATCTCGGCATTATACAGGTCCGCAAAACGGGCCCGGTCCTGCAGCAGTTTTTTTATATAAAAATCCTGTCTGGCCACACCACTATCCCTTTCTAAATTGAACTATTTCTACAGGTTTTATCATGGAAATGCCGGCAGATGCGCCAGATATACATGAGTGATTTGATGGAAATGAATTTCCATATAGAATGTGTTTTTAGTATACCACGGTTTGGTTCTGATGACAATAGAAAAACGTTGCTGTGTGGTGAAAAATATCTGAAATTGGATTACTGCAAACTCCAGCAGATTATGAAATGGTACTTTAGGTATGTTCAAAAAACTGCCGGTTTAGTGTAAAATACCATCATATCTTGTATTAATTAGAACTTATATTAATAGAACTCGTATTAATAAGAACAAGAAAGGATCAGATTATTGTATGAAGGGTAAGAAAAATATCAATTTGGAGTATGTAATCAATGATGGTACTGCACATGAGGTTGCAGTTGAGATTCAGCAGAATTGTGGAAACAAATATTCTGATTCAGAAAGGTTAAAACGATATATGGAGGGCGTCCGGGACGTGGGTGAGGTGTAACTGCACGGTGTCCTGGGTTCAATGGGAAACTGGAAGTTGGAGATTGGCAGAAACTCAAATGGTATTAAGCGGATTAAAAGAGCCTGGAGAAGACAGAATATTTCTTCGGGCTCTTTATTTATGTAGACTTGCTTGGATAGAATCGAATATTACTGTCGCATAAATATGATAAAGATTCCCAAACTGGTTTCTGAACGATGAGTTGAATCCTTCTGTCATCCATGCTAAACTGGATAAAACAGGGCGAGAAATGGACAGCAAAGCAAATGATGAAGCAGACAGCATAGCAGACATTAAAACATAACCTGGAATCACATCGCACAGGACCGCGGCATGGAGAGGAGGCACTGCATTTTCTCATGACTTTTGGAGAAACATTTCATAAAATAAAGGGCATAGAAAAATTACTGGGGCTCAAGCCGGAGTTTTATGGCTGGAGCTGCTTGAGTAAAATTCATTCGCTGTATCTTTATGGCGATTACGATTATGAGGAGTGGTGGGAAATACAGAATCTTCGGCTGGTTATGGAGTCGCAGGATCAGGAATACCGGGTGACACTTCTTTTTCGGGATGTCACTTCCTTCTTTCTGGCACAGTCTACGGAAATCAGCGGGTTTGAGATCGAATGCAGCGAGGATCATGCCTTCGGTGACCGGCGTAATTTCTATATTTTTGCCTTCGAGGAGGGAGATATCCGGTTCTACTGTAAGGAAATAGAGGTAGAAGATGTCTTGAACAGAGAAGTAATGAAGGCCAAAGCAAAGAAAGAAGTGAAAGAGAACGAAAGACGAAGCAGCGGGATGCTGTATCAGATAGAAACCTGGCGTGAGGTGAGGGAGCGATTTCGGGAGGAACTGGATGGGGCGGTCTGCCGAATGAAATTCGGGGTAGATGATATCAATGTCCCAGGAACGGCCATGATACCGGTGCCGGATTACGAAGGATTAAGTGACGAAGAATTGTATTTACGTTTAACCGGGCTGTGCGAGCCGGCCGGGGAACTGTATGTCATCACGGATATCTGTTATAAAGACGGGTTTGGACCATTTCGTCTACAGGCGGAGAATATGGAACAGCTTGTAAGCTGCCATCAGCATATATTTTCGGAACTGTTTTTTGATACAGACGCCATAATCATCAGTTTTCCAATGAAACGTGTCTGGATGTTTCACCATTCCGGATGCATCGGTTTGTTTTGCTATAAGAATGACTAAGAGAGATATTCGGATCAGAGAGGATAGGTAAAAGAGTATGGAATTATTCAGGCCTGTGGGCGAAAAGGAGCTGGTACTGATTAAACAGGCGGGCTGGAGAAGCTTTCCGCCCAGACTGCCGGAGCAGCCGATTTTCTATCCGGTGCTCAACGCCCGCTATGCGGGGGAAATCGCAGGAAGATGGAATACGAAGGATGCGAACTCGGGTTTTAAAGGGTATGTTACAAGGTTTGCGGTTGAAGATGAGTACATATCCCGTTTTGAACCGCATCAGGTTGGCGCGTCCTATCATATGGAATACTGGATACCAGCGGAGGAGCTTGCGGAGTTTAACCGCCATATTGTGGGTGAGATTGAAGTGATTCAGACATTTGAATAAGGAGACCGGTACACCGGCGGGAGGAGCGGATATGGAGTATGGGATGCCGTTTTTAATGGAGACGGACACTCTGGAGGAGTGTGCCCGGCTGTGCAGCCATTTGGGACTGGATTTTATAGAACTGAATATGAATTTCCCTCAGTGTCAGCTGCCGGAACTCCAGGCAGAACGGCTGCGGCGGATCATGGATCAGGAGCATCTGTATTTTACGATTCATCTGGATGAGAATCTGAATGTCTGCGATTTTAATCCTAAAGTCCGGCAGGCGTATCTGGAGACTGCTGTAGAGACAATCGAACTGGCGAAGGCCATTGGAGCGCCAGTGATCAATATGCACCTTGCAAAGGGAATCTATCTCACGCTGCCGGGCAGAAAGGAATTTCTGTTTAAGCGGTATGAAGAGGAGTATCGGGAACATATTACGGAATTTGGAGAGATGTGCAGGGACGCAGTCGGTGACGCGGCTATACACATGGCAGTTGAGAATACGGAAGGATTTATGGAACATGAGAAGCAGGCACTGGAACTTTTATTGCAGCAGCCGTGTTTTGGACTGACACTGGATATTGGACACAGCCATGCCGCGGGAAATGTGGATATTCCCTTTTATCAGGCGCATGAAGACCGGCTGATTCACATGCATGGCCACGATGCGCAGGGAAAGAGCTGCCATCTGGCGTTTGGGGATGGAGAGATTGATCTGGAGGAACGGCTTTCCATGGCGGAGAAGGCAGGAGCCAGAGTGGTTCTGGAAACAAAGACGATAGAGGCGCTGACAAAGAGCGTGGCATGGATTCGGAAATAATCCGCCGGGGCGCGTGAGGAAACATCAGAACAAACTTCATGTCAGCAGCGTAAATTAAGATCATATATATAGATTGAAATTCAGCGGACCGGAATCAGCAGAATGATTTCCGGTCCGTTTTTGGTGTGCGGAAATCATTCTGACTTATATGGGGCGCGGTTTTATAAAACTCCGGAAGCCAGTGCCGCGTGGCGGGGACTGACCGGACAGGTGGAAAATATTAACTTAAAAACCGTTCTTATGACAAGATTTTACTTTTTAAGTTAAAGTGATGTTAAGCATTGCCGTAACGTATTTTCAAACGTTTTTTAATATGGTATGTTTCTTGCGGAACCTGCTGATGAGGCAGTTTGCCAGTGTAAGAGCACTCTCGGAAACTCCTTTGCACTCATCTTTGTGGCTGATTTTCCGCCATATGCACACAAATTTATTCAACGTACACGCCGTGTACGCCTCATAAATTTGTGCACATCTGACGAAAAATCATCTCACAAATCTGAGCACAAGGAGTTTCCGAGAGTACTCTGTAAAAAAACAGGAGGGATTTATCAATGAGGAAAGAGTTGAAAAAGTTACTGGCTCTTGTATGTTGCGCAGCTCTTACGTGTCTGTCGGTGACCGGATGCGCAGGAAATCAGGAAAAGAGGACGATAAGAATCGGCCATAACCAGTCTACCAATCACCCCACTCATATTGCGCTCACGGCGTTTCAGGATTACATAAGCGGCAAGCTGGGCGACAAGTATGTGGTGGAGGTTTATCCCAGCGAGTTACTGGGATCCCAGACCGACATGGTACAGCTGACACAGACGGGAGCAATTGATTTCTGCGTGGCCAGCAATGCCATTCTGGAGACATTCAGCAAGAATTATGAGATTTTTAATCTGCCGTATCTGTTTGCAAGTCCGGAGGCGTATCACCACGTGATGGATGATCCGGAAGTGACGGGACCGATCTATGAATCCACAAAAAAGGCAGGATTTACTGCGGTGACGTGGCTGGATGCGGGAACGAGAAACTTTTACACCATTGACAGACCGATCGAGAGTCCTGCGGATTTGAGGGGATTAAAAATCCGCGTGCAGCAGTCGCCTACCAATATCGAGATGATGAAACTGCTGGGCGGCTCCGCGACGCCTATGGGGTTCGGAGATGTCTACACGGCGCTTCAGTCGGGAATTATCGACGGGGCAGAGAATAACGAGATGGCTTTAACGGATAACGGACACGGCGATGTTTGTAAATATTACTCCTACGATATGCACCAGATGGTGCCGGATATTTTAATCGGCAACAACGCCTTTATGGAAAGCTTGTCCGACGAAGACCGGGCGGTATTCGAGGAAGGCTTCAAGCTGGTAAATCAGGTTGAGCGGGACGAATGGGTAAAGGCTGTGGCCAATGCCAAGGACCGCGCGCAGAACGAGCAGAATGTGAATTTCATCTATCCGGATCAGAAACCATTTGTGGAGGCGTGTCTGCCGCTTCATGACACCGTGCTGAAAAACAATCCGGCACTGCAGCCGATCTATGATGCGATCCAGATGTATAATGCAGAGTATCCTGCGGAAACGAATTAGGGGGAAATGAGATGAAGCAGTTGAGAAAACAATTGACAAAACTATTAAACGGCCTTGCAGGCATCAGTTTTCTGGCTATGGTTATCCTGACCTGCTGGCAGGTATTTACAAGATATATCCTGAAAAATCCGTCCACATGGTCGGAGGAGCTGGTCTCCTACTTATTTGCCTGGATGTCCCTGCTGGGAGCCAGTCTGATCACGAGTGAGAGGGGACATATGAATATCCCTGTCGTGGTGGAGCGCATGCCGCAGGCAATGAAGAAGGGATTTTCCATTTTCGCTGAGATCGTAGCGTTTGTATTTTCAGCAGTAATCCTGGTGTACGGCGGTATGCAGATTACCAGCCTTGCCATGGGGCAGATGACCTCCTCTCTGGGTGTGGCCATCGGTATCTTCTACATTGTACTCCCTTTAAGCGGAGTTCTTAACATGATTTATACTGCTATGAACATCTACGATATCGTGAAGGGAAACATTCCTGTGCTGCCGACCAGCGAGGAAGATACCCTGGTAGAAAATCTGGAAAAGGGGGAAGCATAAGCTATGGCAATCCAATCTTTAGCAATCATTATTTTCGTTCTGGCGGTATTCCTGGTTGCAGGAGTTCCAATCTCCTATGCGATTGGTATTTCCGCGCTGGCGGCGATCCTTCAGATGGTGACTCTGGATGTATCCGTGCTGACCGCGGCGCAGAGAACCTTTGTGGGTATGAGTAAATTCAGTCTGACCGCGATTCCCTTCTTCGTCCTGGCGGGCAACCTGATGAATCAGGGGGGAATTGCCAAGCGGCTGGTAGATTTTGTGCTGGCAATCCTGGGAAAACTGCCCGGAGCTCTTCTGGTGACCAACGTCGGGGCCAACGCCCTGTTCGGAGCCATCTCAGGTTCCGCATCGGCAGCGGCTGCAGCGGTTGGAAGCATGGTACAGGAAGGCGAGGACAAACAGGGTTATGAGCGCGCGGTGTGTGCGGCTACCAACGGCGCCTCCGCTCCCTCGGGACTTTTGATCCCGCCGTCAAACGCTCTTATCACATATTCGCTGGTTTCAGGCGGAACCTCTGTGGCGGCCCTGTTCCTGGCGGGCTACATACCCGGAATATTATGGGCAATCTGCTGTGTCGTTGTGGCGGTTATCATTGCACGGAAAAAGGGATATAAGGGAACTCCGGGGAAATTTGACTGGAAGAACCTGGGCGCGGCTACCTTAAAAGCCATCCCGGCGCTTTCCCTGATTGTTGTGGTTATCGGAGGCATTATCGCAGGCGTGTTCACCGCGACGGAAGGCTCGGCTATCGCCGTTGTCTACGCGCTGGTGCTGGGCATCTGCTACCGCAATATTACATGGAAGAGCTTCTGGAAAATTCTGGTGGACAGCGCAAAGATGAGCGGTATGATCGTATTCCTCATCGGCGTATCGAATATTCTCGGATGGGTTATGGCATTTACCCAGATTCCGCAGGCGATTTCGGCAGGACTTCTGGGTCTTACCAACAGCCCGATTATCATCCTGCTGATTATGAATGTGATCCTGCTGATTGCCGGCACCTTTATGGATGTAACTCCGGCAATCCTGATCTTTACGCCGCTGTTTCTTCCGATTGTCAAGACCTTTGGCATGCATCCGGTTCATTTCGGACTGATTCTGGTCTACAACCTCTGTATTGGAAATATTACACCGCCTGTAGGCAATACGCTGTTTGTGGCGATTAAGGTTGGAAAGACGTCACTTGCCAAGGTTATGCCTTATATGGTCATGTATTATGCCTCTATCCTGGTGGGCCTTGTGCTGGTAACGTATATTCCTGCTGTCAGCATGGCGCTTCCGACGATGGCCGGGCTGGTCAAATAACAAGATATAAAATATGGTTTTATGCAGTAAAAACCGTCTGTCACAGTGCTGGTGTGACAGGCGGTTTCTTTTGGTTCCGTGTCCGGTTATCCGGCGGCGGACATTTTTAAATAAAAGATTTAGAATTTCTTTCGTTTTACACGTCGTTCATTTTAAGATTGCCCATATATCCTAGTAATGCAGGCAGGAAGGGAAGAAATATGCGTGTTTGTGGCATAATACAGAGATGCGGGCAGTGCTCTTTAACGCGGTACCAATCATGATAAAACGTCAGGCGGGTCTTTTAGGAATCCGGCGTTCATGATATACTATAGTTTGAATCTGTATGGACCATAAAATATCCGAAAGCGAGGAGAGATACCATGGAAACAAATCACATTCTGCTGGTAGAAGATGATAAGGAAATTAGAGAAGGAGTCGAGATTTATTTAAAGAGCCAGGGCTATGACGTATTCCAGGCGGCCGATGGAATCGAGGGCCTTAAGATTCTGGATCAGGAAGAAATACATCTGGCTATCGTGGATGTGATGATGCCGAGAATGGATGGCATTACCATGACTGTCAAGCTGAGAGAAAAATACGACTTTCCGGTTATTATCCTTTCCGCGAAGACGGAGGAGGTCGATAAGATCATGGGACTGAATATCGGTGCCGACGACTATATATCGAAACCATTTACTCCGATGGAGCTGCTTGCAAGAGTAAATTCCCAGCTGAGACGGTACAGAAAGTATCTGGATATGCTGGAGGCAAAGGAACAGAAGGAAAAGAGCAACATTTATATTATCGGCGGACTGGAGCTTAACGAGGATACCGTGGAAGTCATGGTGGACGAAAAGCCGGCGAAGCTGACGCCGATCGAATTTAAGATTCTCGCTCTCCTGATGAAGAATCCCGGAAGGGTCTTCTCCGCGGAAGAGATATACGAACGCGTCTGGAATGAGCGGGCGATCAACACGGACACCATCATGGTACACGTGAGAAAAATCAGGGAAAAGATTGAAATTAACCCGAAGGAACCCAAATATTTAAAGGTGGTGTGGGGAGTTGGATATAAAATTGAAAAACAGGCATAGAATCAGCGCGCTGCTGTCCTTTCTTATTGTAGTGGCGGCGGCTGTTATCATGACGGGACTGTACCCGTTTTTTGAAAAAGAGGCGGGACGCCATGAGGAACCCGCGTATGAGGACCAGGCGTTTTTGCGCCACCTCGTCTTTGGCAACTACGTGCTGGATTTGGAAGAGTATCAGTATGCCAACGGTGTGGTGATTTCACCGTTCGAGCATTTCTTCCCGGAAGGCGCCTATGAGCTGAAAAACGGAAGCATGGACGGATACGCGGAAGAGACGGCTGCGGCTGCGGAAGGTGCAGTGAGTCCGGAAAACGAAACGGCACCGGTACCGGAAGAAGGTTCCACCGGACCCGGTGAAAATACTGCCGGTATGGAAGGAACTGTTTCCGCCGAAGGAGAAAACGGCACGGCGGCAGTCAATGCGCCGGGAACCAACGTTCCCGGGACTGCATCATTTTGGGGAGAGGATAACGCCTCTTTTCTGGAAGATGAGGATTATGAGAACCTCACAGACGAGGAAAAAAATTATATGGCCGAGGAGCGTCAGGAATACTTACGCAATCTCCGCCAGAATTGTATGATGGAGTATGAAAGCTGGAACCGGTATTTCGGAAGCATCAGGAATGCCATTGATTTTCAGGTGCTGGACGAGAACGGAAGCATTTTGATGAATTATGCAAAGGACAGGAACATCTTAAGCGATGACAGCTACGTGTTCCGGGTTGTGATGCATTACGATGAGCATGGCCGCATGGATGTGATGCAGCTGGGCGGAGAGGATACCACGTATCTGCTGAACATTCTCCAGAAGTTCGGGGAAGTCGATCCCATGGAAGAGTACTACTGGGAACAGTACAGCAGTAAACCACAGTTCAAACTGTCAAATCCGAAGAATATTAGCTTCGCCTATGCCATGACGGAACAGCAGCTGGCGGAGTATTCTCTGGCCAGAAGTTCATCCTGGGGATCCTATTATAACTCAGGAAGAGTAGCGCAGGTATTTGCCGGGCTGGGAATCTTTGTGGCATTGGCCGCATTCCTGTTATCCTGCTTCGATGTGACGCGGGCAGATGACAGCAAGGTGCTGCGTGCGCCGCTGGGGATCGTCCTCGGTGTGGGTGCGGGAGGCATAGGCTTCGGCTACAGTCTGACCAGCCTGGTGGCTGTGACGAACCATGGAAGTCTGTATTCCGGTCTGATCCGTGCGAATTTCCTGCCGAAGGCAGCAGATATAATGGTGAAGCTGTGGAATGTGTTCTGGTGGTGTATCCCGTTTGCGATCATTTACTGGGCCGTTCTGTGTATGAGAGATGTGTTCCACATTGGATTTAAGCGATACATCAGGGAAAGAACCTTATGCGGGCTGTTCTATGGCTGGTGCGCAGGGCTCTGCCGCAGAATTTACAACTTTCTGGGAAGTATCAACCTGCAGGATAACTCAGACAGGACGATATTTAAGATCGTGGGTGTGAACTTTATTATTCTGGCGGTATTATGCAGCTTATGGTTCTTTGGAATCGGGGCGCTGATCATCTATTCGATCGTGCTGTTCCTGGTGCTGCGCAAATACTACCGGGATTTAACCCGGAAATACAGAATCCTGTTAAAGGCAACCAATCAGATCGCTGAAGGAAATTTAGATGTGACGATTTCGGAAGATCTCGGTGTGTTTGAACCGTTTAAGACGGAGATCCAGAAGATTCAGAGCGGCTTTAAAGTGGCAGTGGATGAAGAAGTTAAGAGTCAGAAGATGAAGACGGATCTGATCACCAACATGTCCCATGACTTAAAGACGCCGCTGACAGCAATTATTACTTATGTAAATCTGTTGAAGGATGACAACGCAGTGCCCGAACAGAGAAAAGCCTATATTGACGTACTGGAACAGAAGTCCATGCGGCTGAAATCCCTGATTGAGGATCTGTTTGAAATCAGCAAGGCCAACAGCAACAATGTGACGCTCAATCTGGTGGATGTAGACATTGTAAGCCTGTTAAAAGAGGTAAGTCTGGAGCTGAGTGATAAGATCGAGGAGTCTACCATTGATTTTCGGTGGAATCTGCCGGACGAGAAGATCGTTCTGCCGCTGGACAGCCAGAAGACGTACCGGATCTTTGACAATCTGCTGACCAATATCATGAAATACGGCATGCCGAATACCAGAGCGTATATCGATATGAAACGGGACGACGGCGGAGTGGTTATCACTATGAAGAACGTATCGGCCAATGAGCTTAATTTTAACCCGGAGGAGATAACGGAACGTTTCGTTCGCGGCGACCAGTCGCGCAACACGGAAGGCTCCGGCCTGGGTATGGCGATCGCTAAGAGTTTCGTGGAACTGCAGAATGGCAAGATGAATGTAGAGGTAGAGGCGGACTTATTCCGCATTATAATCCGGTGGCCGGTGGAGCGGAATCCAATCGAGGAAAACGACGAAGAAGAGATGTAATAATATAAGTAAGGATATGAGAAGAATGTAAGAAGACACATAAAAGAGTCTTTGAGCACGCGGTCCGGCATCAGGGAAGAGAATTTCCGGTTGCTGGACCGCATTTTTTATTTCCAATTTAATTTTGAAAATTATTTTCAAAATGGTCTTGAAATAGAGATGGGAACTGGTTATACTAAGGATAGCCGGACAGATGACTGCCGGTGATAAGAAAGAGAGGGTGTATGGTCATGATAATACAAAGTAAAAAGGTCTGGATCGCAGGCCAGTTTATACCAGCTCAGCTCGAGGTCGCAGAAGGAAAGATCACTGCTGTCCGCGAATACGGCGAAAGATCCGTGGATCAGGATTATGGAACCAAAAGGATTGTTCCTGGGTTTATCGATGTGCATACCCATGGAGCTTATGGATATGATACCAATGACGGAGAGCCGGAGGGCTTACGCAACTGGATGAAACATATACCGGAGGAAGGAGTTACCTCCATTCTTCCAACCACGGTAACCCAGATGCCGGATGTCCTGGAGAAGGCAGTGGCTAATGTGGCCTCAGTCGTGGAAGAGGGATATGAGGGAACGGAGATCCTGGGAATTCATTTTGAGGGACCGTATCTCGACATGGATTATAAGGGAGCCCAGCCGCCGGAGGCGATCGCACAGGCGGCCGTTGACCAGTTCCGGAGGTATCAGGAGGCTGCGAAAGGGCTGATTAAATACATTACGCTGGCTCCGGAGCATGACGTGGATTTTGCTCTGACAAAATACTGTAAGGAGACCGGAGTCGTGGTCAGCATGGGCCATTCCTCTGCAACCTATGAGCAGGCGCTGATGGGCATAGCCAATGGCGCAACCTCCATGACGCATGTATACAACGGCATGACGCCTTACCATCACAGAAAGCCGGGCCTTGTGGGAACTGCATTCCGGGTAAGGGATATCTATGGAGAGATTATCTGTGACGGCTGCCATTCCCATCTGGCAGCGCTGAACAATTACTTTACGGCAAAGGGCCGCGATTTTGTCATCATGGTGACGGATTCCCTGCGTGCAAAGCACTGCCCTCCGGGCGGAAGCTATCAGCTGGGCGGCCACGATATCGAGATCAGTGAGAGCGGACTTGCCTATTTAAAGGGCACCGATACGATCGCAGGAAGCACGCTGTACATGAACCGCGGTCTCCGCATTCTGGTTGAGGACGCGCTTCTTCCATTTGATCAGGCCCTTAATTCCTGTACCATCAATCCGGCCAGATGTCTCGGCGTGGATGACAGGAAGGGAAAACTGGTGGCCGGTTATGACGCCGACCTCGTCGTGCTGGAAGACAATTACGATGTGGCACAGACGTACTGCAGGGGAACTGCGATGCTGTAATAGAATGAGATAAGATTGTAAGAGGAGGCTGCGGTATTTCAGGATACCGCGGCCTCTTTTTAGCTCGTCACGGGGCTAAAGAAAGGTTTGCCTGTGATACTTCTTACGAATTTCAGAACATTCTGCAAAATCATGACGGTAAAATGACTTTATGGTATGATGGAGAAAAGCAGGGAAATGATAGTTTACGCGAACGAGGTGTGATATGAAGAAAAAAGTTCATTTGCTGCCCGTGGCCCTGGCCTTTCTCATTGGTTTGGGAACTGTGGGCTGCGGCAATAAGCAGAAACCAGCCGGGACGGCCCCGGAGACGGTAACGTCCGGTATCAGTGAAGAGGAGAGTACGAAACAGGAGAAGGAGAGCCAGACCGCCGAAGAGGCCCCAGCTTTTTCTGTAGGGAGCAGGGACGATGATTATATTCTTCCGGACGCACAGACTCATATCTATACGCAGGAGGAGCTTCAAGCCCTCACCAGGGAAGAACTCCGCATTGCCAGGAATGAGATCTATGCAAGGCACGGGCGCAGGTTTAAGAGTGATGATTTGAATACGTATTTTTCAGGAAAATCGTGGTATCAGCCATCTGTTGAGGCGGACGCCTTCGATGACCGCGTGCTGAATGAGTCGGAAACCGGCAATCTGACCGCGGTAAAGGAGGCCGAAGAGAACGCCCCCTCAGAGATGGTGACGTGTCCGAAGATGGGAAGAGAAGAATTTCCGAAAATCGACGGTTCCACCGCGACGATTCCACTGTCACAGGCTATATACCGCCTTGCAACGGGAGCCACGGAGCAGGAGGCGGAACGCTTTATAGAGCATGACAAGACGACCCAGGCGTATTTAAACCTGATCTGGGGGCAGGAAACGGATCTCGTTATAGCCTATGAGCCTGGTGAGAGCGTGAAGAAACGGCTGAAGGAAGAGGGCGACAATCTAATTATCAGACCGATCGGCCGGGATGCGCTGGTCTTTATGGCAAATCAGGGGAATTCTGTAAAATCCCTGACCGGGCGGCAGGTGATCGATATCTATTCCGGTAAAATTAAAAACTGGAAGGCGGTGGGAGGCAGCAGCCAGGCTATACGGGCGTTTCAGAGGCCTGAGAACTCCGGCAGCCAGAATCTCATGGAGAAGCTGGTGATGAAGGGAACCGCCATGGCGGAAGCGCCGCAGGACTATGTGGTTTCAGAGATGGGAGAGCTGATCGAAAAGGTCTCTGCCTACGATAACACGGGAGAAGCCCTCGGTTATTCCGTATACTACTATGCAAAAAACATGTATCAGAAGCCGGAACTGAAGTTCATGGCGGTCGACGGCGTGATGCCCTCCAGCGATACCATACGGGATGGTAGCTATCCCTATGTCAGCGATTTTTACGCAGCAGTCCGGAAAGATGAACCGAAGGACTCAAACGCATACCGTCTCTTTGAATGGCTCACGTCGGATGACGGCCAGGCGCTGATCAATACTCTGGGCTACGTGGGTATCCGGGATGTGAAGAAGCCGCTTCCCCAGGGGTTTGAAGGGGAGGGCGAGGTATTTAAGGCGGAAATTCCTCTTTCAAAGGGTGAAGCCATACTTGCAGATGGGGATTACCTTTACGGCGAAAATGGAATCGCCGTGTTCGACCGTTCCATGAATCTGATGAAATTTATCCGTCATGTGGATAATCAGGCGGTTTCCCCGTTTATGGTGTGGGACGGCCGCAGCCTGCTCACCATGCAGGATACTCTGACCAGCAATTACGGCCTCTATTCCATCGCAGAGGAACGCTGGGTCTGTGAACCGGTGTACAGCGATATCTTTATCACAAAAGATGGCTATGGGCTGGAACATGCGGTATGGGTAGAGTCGGGCGTATCGGGGGAGTGGCATTATACCTATGATTATGCGGATAAAAATGGAACAATCACAGAAAAAGGCGTGCAGTCGGATGAGAAAATATGGGAAGGAGAGGGCTGCGGGGAGCTCTACTACGATGTGAAGGAGTTCATGGAGCACAATCCGGAGATTGCCATGGAATTGGAAGTGACTTCGGATAATATCTCCATGTTTGGTACTGAATTTCAGGAAAATATAGCCGTGATCGAGAAAGGCAGCCGGAACTATTATTATGATATGAGGGGAAAATGTCTCTTCGAGTTCGATAAGAGTAAGCTGCCCGGAGGTAAGGAGATCATGATGTTTCCGATTATTGTGAACGATCATATGGCCTATTTATCTGTCTATGATCCGGAGGGGGCATCCACCTCCAGCGATTACATATACCGGGATGGTGTTTTGGTGAAGACGCTGGAATCCGGCAGTGCGTCCGGGACTGTCTCGACTATCGAGGAATGCTTCTATACCCGGACATCGGGCAATTATCTTTATGTATACAATTATCAGGATGAACCGTGTGCGAAATTTCTAATGGGATACTATACCAGTGACTGACGGCGGACCGGTCAGCCCGTATAAATAAAAGTGATGCAACAGACACTTTACTTTCATGGTAATATAGATCACAATATTACCATGAAAGGGGAAATTGTATGCAGCCATAGAATGTTGAAGGAAACGAAGGGTATAAAGTATAACGGGGGTGCCGCCATTTGGCGATGCCCCCGTTTTGCCACGCAGTCAAATCGTATTCAGTCCACGCTTCTGACACAGACATCAGATACCTTCTTCCAATCCACCCTACAGAATCCGAACGTTCTTCAAAGCGCCCGTCTTCGCAAATTCCGTCCATTCGCAGACATTAACGGCGTGATCGCCGATGCGTTCTAAGTATTTTGCGATCATCAGAAGATCGATGCACTGGTCGGCGTGCTCAGCGGACTGCTTCAGGAGATCGATTACATCGTTTTTTACCTTGGTGAACAGTTCATCCACGATATCGTCCTGCTTTTCGATGGTCTTAGCGGCGGTGATGTCCTGGGAGATGAAGGCGTCTATGGCGCTTCGCACCATCTCGCGGGCGGCCATGGCCATTCCCGGAATGTGACGCACCACATGGTAGATGTGCTCCCCCCGGATGCGCAGGATAAGTTCCGCGATATCGGAGGCGTGGTCACCGATTCGTTCTAAGTCCGTGACCACCTTTAAAGCGCTGGATACGACCCGCAGATCGCCGGCCACCGGCTGCTGGCGGAGAATCAGGGAGAGGCAGCGGGCCTCAATGGAGCGCTCTAAATCATTGATGGTGCGGTCGCCCCGGATAATTCCCTCTGCTTTTTCGAAATCCTGGTTCTCAAATGCGATAAAACACTGTTCAATCGAAGACTCCACCATATATCCCATCTGCTTGATATCATCGTTTAACAGCGTCAGCTCGTGGTCATAATTGATTCTTGTCGTCATTTTAAGTAAATCCTTTCTGAATTAAGTTTACATAAGTTGAACCGGATCAGCCGAAGCGTCCGGTGATATAGTCCTCAGTTCTGGAATCCTTTGGAGAGGAGAACAGTTCCGTGGTGGGCGCGTATTCAACCACCTCGCCAACCAGGAAAAATGCGGTATAATCGGCAATTCGGGTGGCCTGCTGCATGTTATGGGTCACGATCGCTACCGTGTACTTGCTCTTCAGCTCATCCATCAGGTCCTCAATTTTCAGCGTGGAAATAGGATCGAGGGCGGAGGTCGGTTCGTCCATCAGAAGCACCTCCGGCTCCACGGCCAGGGCTCTGGCGATGCAGAGACGCTGCTGCTGGCCGCCGGATAAGCCGAGGGCGGATTTCTTTAGACGGTCGGACACCTCATCCCAGAGGGCCGCGCCTTTTAAACTCTTTTCCACGATGTCGTCCAGCTCCGATTTGCTGTGAATTCCATGGATTCTGGGACCGTAGGCCACGTTGTCGTAAATACTCATGGGAAATGGGTTCGGCTGCTGGAATACCATGCCTACCTTTTTGCGGAGAAGGGTGGTATCAACTCTCTGGTCATAGATATTTTCGTTGTCCAGCAGAACCTCGCCTTCGATCTTCACATTGGGCACAAGGTCGTTCATACGGTTCAAAGTCTTTAAAAATGTGGACTTTCCGCAGCCGGAGGGGCCGATGAATGCGGTAATCTTATTGGTATACAGCTCCATGGAGACATTTTTTAAGGCGTGATTGGTGCCGTAATATAAGTCCAGGCTGTCGGTTGCTATTTTTACTGTACTGGTATTCACTATTCTCTAACCTCCGTGTTGAATTTGTGAGATAAATATTTGGCAAGGCCGTTGATGGCGAGGACGATGAGGAGCAAAACCACCGCGATGCCGAAGGCCTGGTCGTATTTGGCTTTCTGCATGGAGAGGTAGAGCTGGATAGTCAGCGTTCCGCCTGATTCAAAGATTTTTCCGAAAAAGTCCTTTGCCAGTAAGTAGCCGCTTCCCGCGGTAAATAAAAGGGCTGCGGATTCACCTACGATCCGGCCAATGGCCAGGATGATTCCGGTCACGATGCCGGGCATGGCGCTTGGGAGCAGAATGGTGCGGATCATATACCATTTGGTGGCCCCGATTCCCAGTGCGCCGGAGCGGTAGCTGTCGGGAACTGTCTTAAGCGCTTCCTGCGTGGTTCTGGTGATCAGCGGCAGGACCATGATGGAGAGCGTCAGGGCGCCGGTTAAAATGGAATAACCTAAACCCAGTGTCGTACCGAAGAATACGTAGCCAAACAGGCCGAAAATAATGGAGGGGATACCGGAGAGCGTCTCCGTGGTGAATTCGATGAGGCGGACAGCGCGGCCTCCCTTTGCGTATTCATTTAAGTAAATGGCGGCTCCCACACCCAGTGGGGTGGCGATGAGCAGCGTGATAACGACGATATATAAGGTATTGACGATATTTCCCAGGATTCCGAAGGTGCCCTTTATCGTGCTGGGAACGGTGCTTAGGAATTCCCAGTTGATCTGTGAGATTCCCCGAAAGAACACGTACCCCATGATACCGACCAGAATCAGGATGGATATGGATGCACTTAAATAGATCAAAAACGTGAGTATGGAGTCAGAAACCCGCGTCTGCCTGCGGCAGATGCTGTTTTTGATGACGGTATCCTTGTGAAGAGGAACTGCGATTTCGTTAGTCATGCTGTACATCTCCTTTCTTTAACAGCCTGGTCAGAGAAATATTGATGATCATAATAAATGCGTACAGGACGAGGCCGATGGTGAAGAGCACCTGCTTGTGAAGGCCCGCCGAGTAGGACATTTCCGAAACAATCGCCGTCGTCAGGAAACGGACGGAGTTGAAGGGAAGGGGGAAATTAACCGAACTTCCCGATACAAGGCTGATCGCCATGGCTTCACCGATGGCGCGGCCGGTGCCGAGTACGATGGCAGTAATAATACCTGATTTCGCCGCAGGGAGCACGACCTGGAAGATTGTCTGAATCTTTGTGGCCCCCAGGGCCAGGGAGGCGCTTCGCAGCTCTCTGGGAACAGAGCGGAGAGCGGATTCACTGATGTTGATGACTGTGGGGAGAATCATCAGAGCCAGAACCAGGACGGCGGAGATCAAATTGGCGCCTCCCGTGAACTGGTGGGTTGTGGAGCCCTCGAAAATCTTAAGTTCCAGCTTATACATCAGCGGATTCAGGATCAGGATTCCCAGAAGGCCGTAGATGACGGAGGGGATACCGGCCAGCAGTTCCACCGCCGGGCGAACGATACCGGCCAGCTTTGGCGGCGTCACTTCAGCGAGGAAAACGGCCGTCATAACACCGATGGGAACTCCGATTAAAATGGCGAGAGCAGTTCCGGCAATGGAAGTCAGGATAACATAGAGGATACCGAAGGCGGGGACTGCGGCTTCCGGTTTCCAGACGGTGCCGAACAGGATATCGACGATTCCCACTTTAAAGAGAGCGGGGGTACCGCTGATGATCATGTAAATCGTGATGGAAGCGACCGCCAGGACGGCAAAGAAACCACAGACGGTAAAGATAATCTGCGCCGCATGTTCCACCGCGGATTTGCTGCCGCGCCCGGCAAAGATGGAGTAAGATTTCGGGTGCATAAGATGGCTCCTTTCATATATGCGGATAAAAGGAACGTAGTGTCTGATCGCCTTCTACGTCCCTTTTTATGATGTCTGATTCAGCCGTTGGGCTTTTATTTTGTCGGGATTAAACCAACGGATTTCACTAATTCGGTGCCTTCATCGGAGTAGATGTAGTCAAATAATGCTTTTACCAGGTCGTTCTGTTCGGAGATTTCTCCTTTGGTTGCCATAACGAACGGGCGGCTTAAGAAGTAGGTGCCAGCCTTGATATTATCCGCAGTGGCTTCTGTGCCGTCCAGCTTTAAGGTCTTAACCGTGTCATCCAGAACGTCTAAGGAAACGTATCCGATGGAGCCTGGTGTGGAAGCAACCTTTGCCATAACTGCGCCGGTGCTGTCTAACTCATTGCTGTATTTGCAGGCGTCAGCGACATCGAGGATTTCCTCAAAAGCACTTCTTGTACCGGAACCGGACTCGCGGCCGATGACTACGATCGGCTGGTCTGCGCCGCCTGCGTCTTTCCAGTTGGTGATTGTACCGTTATAGATGGAGGTCAGCTGATCCTTCGTCAAGTCTTCCACGGCATTGGCCGGATCGACAACGACTGCGATACCGTCGATGGCTACGATGTTTTCGGCGATACCGTTAGCTTTCTCTTCGTCCTTTAAATCACGGGAAGAGTTGCCGATATCAGCGGAGCCGTTATTTACTGCTTCTACTCCGGCGCCGGAGCCGACGAATTCGGCCTGAACCGTTACGTTCGGATACTTTTCCATGAAGATTTCGCTGAGCGCGGTTGCAAATTTTTCCATGGAGGTGGAACCTACCATGCTGATGGAACCCTTTAAGTCTGCGGAAGCCGCAGGAGCCGCGGTGGTTGTCTCAGCGGAGGAAGTACCTGCTGTGGTCGCCTCAGCCTCTGACTGTGCGGTGGTTGGCGCCGCGGTTGACTCGGCTGTATTGCTGCCGCAGCCAGCCAGGGCTCCCATTGTTAAAACTGCCATTCCGGCAAGTGCAAGTGTTTTTACCATATTCTTTTTCATAATTGACTCTCCTCTTTTTCTGATATGATTTCTTACATTTATTTCCGCGAGCAACGAGCTAAACGGACACGCTTGCGCGTCCATTTGGCGACTGCCGCGAGAGTCAAAAATCCTGCCGCCTGCGGCGGGGGTTTTGACTTTTATCTGACATCTGGAGTATACTAAGGAATTGAATCAGAAGATATCAGGATTTAGTATAGGTTTTGTAAAAGATGTGTAAAGTTGCAGAATTAGATTCACTTATGAAAATGTTAAAGAGTTTTTCATACTTTTTAGAAAGGCTTTAGGCAAACAACAAATTTTAGACACATTTGCCGTGTATGATAGGTATCAGAAAGCCCGAGAGGGATTGAACATAGAAGAAGCCATGGTCATAAAGATAAGCGCGCTTGATGTGGCCGGCTTCGCCAAATTATTACGAACAGTTTACATAGATGAAAATGCCGCATGCAGAACCGAAAGTGGTTCTGCATGCGGCATTTATCGTTCCTTTTACGTTTTATAACAGCAGGCCGTCACTGACTTCCTGCTCTTATTTTTTAGCTGTTTTTTCTGCGGCCGATTCTCTTGGAAGACATACATTTAAGATGATTGCCACCAGGGCAGCCGGCACGATACCAGAACCGCCGAAGATTAATCGCACCGGTTCCGGAAGGTATGTAAGGGCTCCGGCATTGGAACCAAGGCCATAGCCGAGGCCGAGTGCTACAGATACGATTGTAATGCTTCTGGTGTTGACCTCTTCCTTTGTGATCAACTGGATACCGCTTACTACGATCGATGCAAACATCATGACAGCGGCACCGCCCAGTACACTCTGAGGCATGATGGAAACGATAGCCGCCAGCTTTGGGAATAAACCGCAGGCGATTAAGAATACGCCTCCGGTTGCGATGGCGAACCGGTTGACGATCTTTGTCATGCCCACCAGACCTACATTCTGGCTGAAGGAGGTGTTGGGAAGCACGCCGAAGAGTGCTGCAAAAGAAGAACCGAGGCCGTCGCACATAACGCCGCCAGCCAGTTCCTTGTCTGTGGCTTCCCGTCCCATACCACCTTCTGTGATACCGGAGATATCACCTACGGTCTCAACTGCCGTTACGATGAACATGATTCCGATCGGGATAATGGCGCGGGCGTCAAATACCAGCTTTACAGGCATCAGCTTCGGAACGGAAAACCAGCTGGCTTCCGCCACCTTATTCCAGTTTAAAACCCAGGACTTCGTCATTTCTGCCGCAGCGCCGGTAACCGGGTCTGTGAAGGTGAAGGTATTGGGAAGAAGGAAGCCCATGACTGCCGCCGCCACATAGCCGATGATAATGCCGATTAATATAGAAGATACACTTGCAAATCCCTTACAAAAATGCTTTAACAGCACGATGCTTAAGAGAACGACAAAGCCCAGAAATAAGTTCTCTAAAGAGCCGTAATCCTTGGAACTGCTGCCGCCGCCGAACGAACCGATTCCGACACTGATTAAGGAGAGACCGATGGAGAGAACGACCGTACCGGTAACAACGGATGGGAAGAAACGGCGCAGAGGTTTTAAGAAAAAGCCCAGTACAGTCTCAAATAATCCGCCGAGCAGCGAGGCGCCGAGAATAGCACCATAAGCGACCACACCGCCGCCCATGACGCCGGCCACACTCTGGCATACACCGATGAAACCGGAGCTGGTACCCATGACTATCGGAAGCTTGCCACCCACCGGACCGATGGAGAAGAGCTGAACCAGTGTGACGATACCGGCTACCAGCATGGCGTTCTGTAGAATTGCCACCTGTTCCGGAGAACCGGCCGTAATTCCGCATGCGCCTGCGATTAAAAGGATTGGTGTTAAGTTTCCTGCGAACATGGCGAGAACATGCTGAAGGCCCAGCGGGAATGCTGTTTTAAGCGGCAGCTTTCCGTCCAGGCAGGCGGAATCGGTTGCGGAACGGTTTTTCCTCTGTTATAATGAAAAAGAGTTTTGAATGCTGGGGAAAGGAATTATAGAATTGGACATACTGGATTATTATAAAAAACTGGTTGATTTTCTGGGAGAGGTTTTGGGAGAGAACGCGGAGGTCGTGCTGAGAGACTGCCGCAAACCGGACCATGATATTATTGCCATTGCCAATGGACACGTCAGCGGCCGTACGATTGGAGCGCCTATCACGGATTTTACTTTGTCCATACTGGCGAACGAAGAATGGAAAGAAAAGGATTACGTAGTGAACTATGAGGGGAAGGCGGCACCTGATAAGAGGCTGCGTTCTTCGACGTATTTTATCCGGGAGGAAGGAATGCTTGTGGGACAGCTTTGTGTCAATATTGACATGACGCCGTATGAGCAGGTAATGGAAAGTCTCCGCCAGTTGAGCGGTCTTGGGATGATGAGTGAGGGCGTTAATGCCGGAATCGTCTGCTCAGGCCCTGTGGAGAATTTTTCTGAGGACGTAATCGGAGATATGATGAAAAAAGCCGTCATTTCAGTCGTGGGTTCCAGTGAGCCTAAGGTAAGGGAGCGTCTGACGCAGCAGGAGAAGATCGAGATTATCGGAGAACTGAACCGTGCCGGCCTGTTCCAGTTAAAGGGAGCTGTAGGAGCAGTGGCGGAATATCTGTTCTGTTCCGAGGCCAGTGTTTACCGTTATCAGTCCAAAATTCAGAAAAAAGCGTAAGAAGAACATGAGAGGGGGATTCTAAATGAGTAAGAAAACAGTAATACTGATGATTGCAACAGTGCTTTGTATTATAGCGACGGTGGTTCTCCATGGCGTTGTTGACAATTCCGATGTGGAATACGAAGAGGTTGAGGTGAAGGTGATAAGCTCCGAAACGGTATATAAGAAGATATTGGGAAAACGACAGATGCAGTACGAAGTCTTTGTATCGTATTACGGTAAGGAATATGAACTGAAAAATACCCACAGCAGCGCTCCCTATATACCAGGCCGCACCGTAACTGCCTATTTATCTAATGAAAAGCTGTATGCGAATATCGAGGGAGTAAAGACTTCCACACCTGTTGCATTCCTCTATTTTGCATGTTTAATCGCATCGTTTGGTATGCTGATTATGACTCTGTCGTCCTTTGGGAGTAAAAAGAAAAACCTGGCTAATACATAAAAAAGGCAATCAGGAAAACAGCAGTGAATTATTTTTATTTCATAGGACAGTTGTCCTATGAAATAAAAAACCTCCGTGAGGAGGCGCACTTCGCGCTAAGGAAGTGTGGCCGCTGAAGCGACCGCGCTCCGGCGCGAGAGTCCGGCGAGCCGGACTCTTTATTTCAAAAGGGAAGAAATCCGGAAAGCAGCATTTCCGGATTTCTTTTTTTTGCAGGAATGATTTTTATGATTTAAAAAATAAATTATTATTACGATAAAAAAACTTTATTAAATTCATTGACATATCGATCAAAATACGTTAAAATTTTCTTATAAAATTATAAAAAATACATAAACCAATCGGAGGGAAATCATGGAACGTACCGGAATTCAGTATTCGACCTATGTACAGATTCTAAAAGAGGAACTCGTGCCTGCCATGGGTTGTACGGAGCCGATTGCTCTGGCCTATTGCGCGGCGAAAGCCAGAGAGGTACTGGGCTGCCTTCCCGAACGCTGTGTGGTGGAAGCCAGCGGCAATATAGTGAAAAATGTAAAGAGTGTCATTGTTCCCAACACAGGCGGATTAAAGGGCATTGAAGCCGCGGCGGCGGCCGGCATTGCAGCAGGGGATGCCTCCAGGATTCTGGAAGTTATCGCAGGCGTGACGGAGGAACAGAAGAAAGAGATTAAGGCGTATTTACAGAATGCGGAGATCTCTGTGAGGCCGCTGGAGACGGAGGAGATCCTCGACATGGTGGTGACGGTATCCGGTGGCGGTTCCTGCGTGAAAGTGCGGATCGCCGGGTATCATACGAATATTGTGCTGATCGAGAAAGATGGAGAGGTCCTTTACAAGGTGGGAGCCGTGGCCGCCAGGGAGGCGCAGATGGCGGATCGGAGTCTCTTAAATGTGGAAGATATCTACGATTTCGCCAAAACAGTGGATTTGGAGGACGTGAGAGACGTCATAGGGCGCCAGATCGCCTATAACAGCGCGATCTCGGAGGACGGCCTTCAGAACGACTGGGGTGCTAATATCGGCAGTGTCCTGTTAAAGGCCTACGGCGACGATATCCGCGTCAGGGCAAGGGCGGCCGCAGCGGCCGGGTCGGACGCCCGTATGAGCGGATGCGAGCTTCCCGTTATTATCAATTCTGGAAGCGGGAATCAGGGTATGACCGCTTCCCTGCCTGTGATTGAGTATGCGAAAGAACTGGGCTCCAGTGAGGAAGAACTCTACCGCGCTCTTGTGCTCTCGAATTTAATCACGATCCACCAGAAGACGGGAATCGGCCGTCTGTCCGCCTACTGCGGAGCGGTCAGCGCGGGATGCGGGGCCGGGTGCGGAATCGCATTCCTGCTGGGGGCCGATTATAAGACCATCGCCCACACCCTTGTCAACGGCCTTGCCATCGTGTCGGGCATTATCTGTGACGGCGCCAAGCCCTCCTGTGCGGGTAAGATCGCAGCCGCGGTGGATGCCGGAATTATGGGATACTATATGTATATCAATGGTCAGCAGTTTAAAGGCGGCGACGGCATCGTGTCCAAGGGAGTGGAAAATACCATCACTAATGTGGGCCGTCTCGGAAAAGATGGAATGAGAGAGACCGATAAGGAAATAATCCGTATTATGACGGAATGCTGACAGAAAGGAACCATTCATGAATATAATAGAGTTTTTAGGATTAACGAGGGTGGAGAGCCTGGCGGGAGTGATCGTGTTTTTCGGTCTGCTGTTCGGAATCAGCCGCCTGCCGAAGAAAAAATTTACATTTGCGGCCCGCGTGCTGATCGGAACAGGGATTGGAACCGTATACGGGCTGATCGTATGGGGATTATCCGGCCGCACAGGAGCATATGCCGCGGATCTGGGCCGCTGGTTTTCCCTGGTGGGGAACGGATACGTCTCCCTGTTTCAGCTTTTGATCGCTCCGGTCATCTTTGTTGCAGGGGTGCGTCTTGTTATCCATACGCCTCTTGTAAAGACAGAGACGCCGCTGATAAAATGGAAGAAATGGGTCAATACGCTGATGCTTGCGGTCAGCGCTCTGATTGGCGCCTGCCTTGGCCTCTGCTTTCGAGTGGGCGCGGCGCCGGGAGCAGATACTGCGGTCTTTTCCTGGGAGATCGGGGAGGGACAGAAGATCACCGATTCGATTGCGCATCTGATTCCATCGGGAATCGGTTTCGATTTCCTTACCGGCAATGTGGTGGGAATCTTTGTGTTTGCCGTATTGATTGGCATTGCAGCCCGGAGAATGTCCGGTAAATATATGGATACGGTAAAGCCGTTTCTGGACGTTACAGATGCCGCTTTCTCTGTGATTACGAGTGTGTGCAAGGCCGTTATCGCCTACAAGCCCATGGGGGCGGCCGCTGTCATGGCGGCGTTTACAGCGGCGTATGGCCCGGCGTTTCTCCTGATGCTGGTGAAGATGCTGGCAGTTCTCTGCGCGGCCTCTCTGGCCATGCTGGCTGTACAGATCATTCTGTGCGCAGTTTCCGGTGTGAGCCCGGCGGCATTTTTCCGGGCGGGAAAGGCGGCGATGAAAAAGGCGCTGGTTACCCGTTCCGGTTCCGCCTGCCTCCCCGATGCGCAGGAAGCGCTGACGGCCGGACTGGGACTTAAAAAGGAGATTACCGACGAGGTATCCGCCTACGCCATCTCTTCAGGAATGCAGGGATGCGGCGCCATGTTCCCGGCTATGGCGGCGGTATTTGCCGCAGGCTTAAGCGGACTTACCATGACACCGGCGCTGGTGTTCGGTCTGGTGGTGGTGATCGTGCTGGTCTCCTATGGAATTACCGGTGTTCCGGGTACGGCCACCATGGCGGAATTCGGAGCCGTGATGGGCAGCGGAATCACAGGCGCGGTGAACGGTCTCGGACCGATGATTGCCATCGATCCCATCGGCGATGTGCCGAGAACACTCATTAATGTAACCGGCTGTATGACAAATGCGATTATCGTAGAAAGAAGGGTGAGAGAGTGAAAACAGTGATTATCGGCGGAGTTGCCGCCGGAATGTCGGCGGCCTCCAAGTTAAAAAGGCTTCTGGGCGACGCGGTTGAGATCGTGGTTTATGAGAAAGGCGGAGAGGTATCCTTCGGCGCCTGCGGAATCCCGTTTTATATTTCCGATCATATCAAACAGGGGAAGGAACTGATCGCCAGGACGGCGGAAGAATTTGCGAAGAGCGGGATTCCGGTAAAGACCTGCCATGAGGTGACGGCCGTGGATACGGACGCCAGGACCGTGACCGTGAAGAATCTGCAGAGCGGAGAGGTGTTTGACGATACCTATGACAAGCTGGTGATCGGAAGCGGAGCGGGGGTGCGCCATTTTCCGCCGTTCGACCGTTCTTACAGCAATTTATTCGAGATCCGCGACGTGGCGGATGGAACCAGAGTGAAACAGGCGTTATTCGATGAGAACCAGCGCCATGTGGTCATCGTTGGAGCCGGATTCATCGGGCTGGAGCTGTCCGAGGCGTGCAGACATTACGGCAAAGAGGTCACGGTCGTGGAACTGGCTGAGCACGTGCTTCCGGCCTTTGACTCGGAGATCAGTGAGGCGCTGGAAGCCGAGCTTGCAGAAAACGGCGTGACCGTGCGCGTGGGAACCATGGTGCAGAGTCTGGTCGAGGAAGACGGCCGCATCGTACGGGCCGTACTGCGGCGCGGGGAAGAGACCGAAGAGATCCCGGCGGATATGGTGATCAACAGCGCGGGAATCGCACCGGCCACATCCTTTATCACCAATGTGGAGAAGGCCGGAAACGGGGCGATCTGCGTGAATGAGCGGATGGAGACGAGTATCCCGGACGTTTACGCGGCAGGGGACTGCAGCATTATGAAGTCCGCAGTTACCGGCGACTATCTGTATGCGCCTTTGGGAACCAATGCCAACAAACAGGGCAGAATCATCGGCGATATCCTGGGAGGTGTGCAGCCGAAGCCATTTAAGCTGATTGGAAGCTCGGCATTGCGGCTGTTCGGTATCGACGCGGCCAAGGTCGGCTTATCCGAGAAGGAGGCGAAGGCCAGAGGCCTTAACTATAAGGCTCACATGATTACGGGAAACAGTTACGCTTCCTATTACGGCACGGAGAAGCTGAATATCAAGCTGATCTACGACGCCGGTACGAGAAAGATCCTGGGGGCGGAGACGTACGGACAGGGGATTGTGGTTCCGAGGGCCAATTATTACGCCATCGCCATTTACGCCGGACTGACTGTGGATGAGATGGGATTTATGGATTTGTGTTATTCCCCGCCGTTTTCCGGCGTATGGGATGCCGCGCTGATCGCGTCAAATACTGCGAAATAGGCAGTAAATAATATAATGTATAAAGGAGAAAGTATGAAAAACACAACCAAGACAAAAAAACGTTCCTGGATCCTGCGCTTTCTGGATAAGATCGAAGTCGCAGGGAACAAACTCCCGACACCGCTCACCATATTCTTTTATCTGGCAGTGGCAGTAGTTATCGTCTCCGGTATCGGTTCAGCCCTTGGGTGGAGCGCCGCAGGTGAAATGTACAATTCAGGCAGCGGAACGGTGGAGGAGGCCACGGTATCCATTGTCAGCCTGTTCAGCGTTAAGGGACTTCAGTATATGCTGACCTCCGCGGTTACCAACTTTACCAGCTATGCGCCGCTGGGCTTTACAATCGTTATCATGCTGGGTATCGGCGTGGCGGAAAGCTCCGGCTATTTAAACGGTCTGATCCGCAAGGTGGTCAAGGTGACGCCGGCCGCTCTGGTGACTCCGATGGTCGTCTTTATCGGCGTCATGACAAACGTGGCGGAAAATGCCGGTTACGTTGTCTTCATCCCGTTGGCAGCCATGATTTTCAAGGCGTACAAAAAGCATCCCCTGGCAGGTATCGCAGCCGGATTTGCCGGTGTATCCGGCGGCTTCTCCGCAAACTTACTGATCGGTTCCGCGGATGCCACATTATCCGGTTTCTCCACCGCGGCGGCTCAGACGCTGGATCCGTCCTATACGGTTACACCGTTGGGCAACTGGTTTTTTATGATTGTATCGACCATTCTGATTACCATTGTGGGAACGTATATCACCGAGCGTGTGATCATCCCGCGCCTTGGGCCGTATAAGGAAAATGGAGACGGAACTTTAATCGAGGCGTCCGACAGCATTTCCGCTAAGGAAGAGAAGGCACTGAAGGCGGCTAACTGGGTATTCGTAGGAATCGTGGCTTTCTACGTTATCTGCTGTATTCCGAAAAATTCCTTTATGAGAAACCCGGAGACTGGCAGCTTAATTGATGGTTCCACCCTGATGAATGCAATCATTCCGCTGTTCACCCTGCTGTTTTTCATTCCTTCCTTTGTATATGGAAAACTGTGCGGTACTTTTAAATCCGATAAGGATGTGGTGTCTTCCTTTAATAAGGCCATCGCTTCCATATCCGGTTTCGTGGCCATGGCGTTCGTAGCGGCCCAGTTTACCAATTACTTCAGCTATACCAACATCGGCCGTGTTCTGTCCTTTAAGGGCGCGGAGCTGTTAAAGAGCTTAAATGTCAACTCCGTAGTTCTTGTGGTCTGCTTTATCCTGGTTGCGGGCTTTGTGAACCTGTTTATGGCTTCCGCTTCCGCGAAATATGCCATCTTTGCCCCGGTATTCGTGCCGATGTTTATGAAGATGGGATTATCTCCAGAGCTGACTCAGGTGGCTTACCGGATCGGTGACAGCACAACCAATATCATCGCCCCGGTTATCGCATGGATTCCGTATATCCTGACGATTATGAAGAAATACGACAAGGATACCGGGTGGGGAACGCTGGTTTCCTCCATGCTTCCGTACTCTATGGCATTCTTATTCTTCTGGTCTCTGCTTTTAGCTGTCTGGATGATCATCGGCCTGCCGTTAGGACCGGGAGCGCCTGTATTCTACGGAGTTTAAGGGAGTACTCTAAGGGAACAAAGGAGGAAGGAATATGTTTGAAGAGAGAGTAGGCCGCGTCTTACATAATATGGAAGAGATGGGGCTGGAGCAGATGATCATCAGCGATCCGCCGTCGGTCTTTTATCTGACCGGCAGATGGATTCTGCCCAATGAACGTTTGCTGGCATTGTATTTAAATAAAAATGGAAACAATAAGCTGTTTATCAATAAACTGTTTACCGTGGACGGCGATATCGGAATCGAAAAGGTGTGGTTTTCCGATACGGACCCGGCCTGTCGGATGATAGCGGACTGTACAGACCATGAGAAGCCGCTGGGGATCGATAAGAAGATGGCGGCCAGATTCCTTCTGGAGCTGATGGAACTTGGAGCCGGTTCCTCCTATAAAAATGCCTCCGAATGTGTGGATGGAGCCCGCCGGATCAAGGACGGGGAAGAGAAAGAAAAGATGATTCTGGCATCCCGGTTAAATGACGAGGCCATGGCCCGCTTCCGCGGTCTCATAAAGGAGGGCGTGACGGAGCTGGAGGTCGCTGCCGGAATGTGCGCGATCTACAAGGAACTGGGGACAGAAGGGCCTTCCTTCGGCCCGCTGGTAAGCTTTGGGGCCAATGCCGCCATCGGCCATCATAAGCCGGATGGAACCGTGTTAAAAGACGGAGACTGCGTGCTCTTCGATGTGGGATGCAAGAAGAACAGCTACTGCTCCGACATGACCAGAACGTTTTTCTATAAGAGCGCCAGTGAAAAGGGCCGGGAAGTGTACGAGATCGTCAAGAAGGCTAATTTAACGGCACAGGCGGCCATGAAGCCGGGCATGAAGTTCTGCGAGATCGATAAGGTGGCAAGGGACATCATCACGGAGGCAGGGTACGGCCCGTACTTTACACATCGTCTTGGCCACTGCATTGGAATCGAGGTGCATGACGCAGGAGATGTCTCTTCCGCGAACCAGGACATTGTGCAGGAGGGCATGATCTTTTCCTGTGAACCGGGAATCTATCTTCCGGGCGAGCTGGGGGTAAGGATCGAGGATCTGATGCTGATTACGGCGGACGGCGCCGTAAGCTTGAACCGGGATTCCAAGGAGATGGAGATCATCGGATGATGCTCCTGTTACAGAGAATGGAAATAGGATAAAAATCACAGTACCGCAGCAGGGAAGCGGCTGGCCGGAGATGGCCGGAAGCGTGAAACTGCTGCGGTATTCTTTTTTGTTGCAATCATGCATGTTCTCCGCTATGATAGTACATATGAAGAGGAAAGGGGCTTTCGTGATGAGGGAAATGACAGAGAGAAATAAGAAGCTGCGTCTGTTGTACGGGGCGGCGTTTCTGGTGCTGATGGCGGTGGAAACGCTGATTGCCCTGTACGTTCACGACAAAGTGATACGTCCCTATGTGGGGGACATGCTGGTGGTTCTCGTGGTATACTGTTTCGTCAGAATCTTTGTCCCGGTGAAGGTGCGGCTGATGCCGCTTTACGTATTTTTATTCGCGGCATGCGTGGAGGTGCTTCAGTATTTTGACCTTGTGACGCTGTTGGGGCTGTCCGGCAGCAGATTTGCCAGAATTGTACTCGGTTCGGTGTTTGACGTGAAGGATCTGGCCTGTTACGCGGCCGGCTGCCTGCTTTTGTGTGTCTGGGAGCGGAGACCTTCAGTGGCCCGTGAATTGTAACCGGGAGCGTGCAGTTCGAAGAAAAATATGCGAATAGACTGGACAGGAGCAGTAGATTTGTGGTAAATTGTCATGGCGCCGTTTTTATATGTGAGATGAGGCGCAGGACTCTTTATTTAAAGCAGGAGGAAATTTTCATGGGAGCTTATCAGTTCAAGATCGTTATAAAAGGGAGTAAACCACCAATCTGGAGAAGGGTTCTGGTTCCGCAGGGGATTACGTTTGAGCAGCTGCACCAGATTATTCAGGCCGTATTCTGCTGGTCGGATTACCATCTCTATGAGTTTGAGTTCCGTACAATTGGAATTCGGGTGAGAGACGACAGGGTGGAGGAAGACTTTGATATGCCCGGAACCATCTCCAGCGGTACGGTTATCGATGAACTGGTGGCTGATACGAAGAAATTTACATATACATACGATCTGGGAGATAACTGGGAACATACTGTCGAGGTGGAAAAGGTTCTGGAGGAAGATACAGAGCCGTATGCGCGGGTGACGAAGTATAAGGGCGACGTCATACCGGAGGACTGTGGAGGAATCTGCGGATACTATCAGCTTCTGGATACGCTGGCGGACCCGCAGAGACTGGCCGCGTATAACGAAGAAAATGGATTTGATTATAAAGAGTGGGCCGAGAGCCAGGGAATGCGCGAGTATGACGCGGACCTGGTCAATGAAGCGCTTAAACAGCTGGTTTTCTCCGATGGCAGTATGCCGGAGCAGGAGGGGGTAAAGCTGGCCGATATCTTCCGTTTTTACGACAAGGAGAGTATCACAGAGCTGGCAAAACGCCACGGCTTAAGCGGTTATTCGAAGCTTAAAAAGGAAGAACTGATCCGGAAGACGGCGGAATACATGCTCTGCCCGGAGGTGATGAGCGAGTACTTTGTATGTGCGAGAGATGCAGAGATCAGGCTGTTTGAACAGGTTCTGCAGGGAGAAGGCCATATCCCCTATTTTGAACAGGAAAATATGGATTATCTTTATGCCGGGGGCTATGTGACAATGGAGATGAGCCCTGAACTCTATACAGTAGCCGACGATGTGAAGCAGGCGTATGAAGCAATCAATACGGAGGCGTTTCAGGCGGTAAGGAGGCGTATCAGCCGCATCGGAGATTATCTGTGCGCCGCCAACTCGCTGTACGCGGTGACGCCGGCCTCCCTGGTTCTGGAGATATTCAATAAGTATGAAGCGAAAAAGCTGACGGAAGCGGAACTGACAGACGCATACAGGATGCTGTATGCGGCCCGTCCCGAGGTGGAACTGATCGAAGGCCGGTTCGTGGACTGTGTGCTGGCTGAGCAGAAGTCGTATGACGAACTGTACAGCAGACAGCGGAACGTCCCTTACTACATTCCGAATCTGCGGGAAATCGAGTGGATGGCTGACAACGGCGGGTTCCTGATGAGCAGGGAGCTGCAGCATTTTGGAGAATTTTTAACAAAAGAATTAGGTGTCGGGGACGAGCGGATCCCGTATATTTTACGGGATGTCCAGTCTGCCATCAGCGTCGGCTCCGATCTGCAGACCGTGGTAGACGAGCTTGAGACCTATGGAGTCATATTCCGCGGGCAGGAGGAACTGGAGAAGTTCACCAGCCAGATCATGGATGTGTGGAACAGCACGCGCATGGTGCTGAACCGCGGGTATACGCCCCATGAGATGGTGACCAGAGGCTTCAGTCAGGCCGCGGAACCGCGCAGGAACGTTCAGAAAATCTATCCTAACGATCCGTGTCCTTGCGGAAGCGGGAAGAAATATAAGAAGTGCTGCGGGAAGAAGCGGTAGGAAATGGTATTGAGATGGGATTGGAAAAATAGAAGATAATGTGTGGAAAAGCGGAAACGGCCGGATTGAAGAAGGCGGTTTCCGCTTTTTTAAGAATAATCAGGAAAATAATCCTTAAAAGATATGAAAATTAAAAAAATAGGAATTAAATCCTAACTTTTGTTGACTGTGGAATAAATTAGGATTAAAATGGATATAATGAGATGTATGAGAGGGGGAGACATATGGTGAGAATTAACCGTTCTGAATATTTAGACTGGCTGATCCGATGGAGAGGACGGCAGATTATAAAAGTGGTTTCAGGGGTGCGCCGTTGTGGAAAGTCGACGATGTTTGATATTTTCCGAAGTTATTTACTGAATGACGGTGTTCGCCAGGAGCAGATTACCATGCTCAATTTTGAGAATATTGATTACGAGGATTTGACAGACTATAAAAAACTGTATCATTATATGAATGAGCGCTTGCTTCCAGATCAGATGAACTATATATTTCTGGATGAAATTCAGCATGTAGCTAATTTTGAGAAAGCTGTGGACAGTCTTTTCATCAAGGAAAACTGCGATGTTTATATTACAGGTTCTAATGCATACTTTATGTCGGGAGAACTGGCGACACTTCTGTCTGGCCGATATGTGGAACTTAAGATGCTGCCTCTTTCCTTTTCCGAATTCTGTGGTGCTCTGACCGAGACCGGCCTTTCCATGCAGCAGAAGTTTGCCAGGTATCTGGAATTTAGTTCATTTCCGTATGTTACGAGGCTGGGACTGGAACAAAGGGATGCAAAAGAGTATCTGATGGATATTTATCACACGGTTCTCTTGAAAGATGTGGTCGCCAGGCTCAATATATCTGATGTTACCAGTTTGGAAAATGTAGCAAAATTTATGCTGCATAACATTGGGAATCTGGTATCCCCCACAAAGATAGCCAATACGCTGAAATCGCAGGGGACAAAAGTGGATCAGAAAACTGTGGACAAATATCTTCGCGGTCTGACCGACAGCCTTCTTTTATACGAGGCGGGGCGTTACAATATAAAGGGGAAACAGTATTTAACGCAGCAAAGCAAATACTATGCGGTCGATATCGGTCTGCGAAACGTCCTTGTGCGTGGAAAGGACAGCGACGTGGGACACATTCTGGAAAATATTGTTTATCTGGAGCTGCTGCGCCGCGGGTACCGGGTTTATGTCGGACAGTTGAATGACGGCGAAGTGGATTTTGTGGCGATAAGTCCGGAGGAAACCATCTATTATCAGGTGGCGGCAACCACATTGGAGGAATCGACTCTGGAAAGGGAACTTGCACCTCTCAGAAAAATCCAGGACAATTATCCCAAGTATCTCTTAACACTGGATGAATTGTTTAACAATGTGGATTATGAAGGAATTAAAAAAAGAAATGTGCTTGAATGGCTCTTAAAGAAAAGTGAATAGATATGGTTATGCAGTACCCGATGGTTCCCGGATATGGAAAAATCGGGTATTTTTAAACGCTTGTTGGCATTTTTCCGGGGAGCAGTTATACTATAAGTATTATATATGCAGGAAAGGGGGAACCCCATGAGTGAAACAGAGCAGCATTTAACACAGCAGCTTCTGACACAACCGCAGTACGGTTTTTTGAAAACAGATCCCCACCTGGGAAAACATATTATCCTGCTGGGGCTGGCGGGCAGTTATTCCTATGGAACCAACAATGAGAACAGTGACATCGATGTCAGGGGCGTGACATTAAACAGGAGGTCCGATCTGATTGGAATGACCTCCTATGACCAGTATACAGATGAGAATACGGATACGGTGATCTATGCGTTTAACAAGATCATACGGCTATTGCTGGAGTGCAATCCCAATACCTGTGAGCTGTTGGGGCTGAATGAAGAGCATTATTTGTATTTATCCCCGATCGGGAGGGAGCTTCTTGCCAATCGCCGTTTATTCCTTTCAAAGAGGGCGATCCAGTCCTTCGGGGGATATGCGGACCAGCAGCTTAGGCGGCTTCAGAATGCGCTGGCAAGGGACCGGATGGCTTCGGAGGAGCGGGAAAGACATATCTTTAATTCCGTGAAGAACGCCATGTATGAATTTAAAGAGCGCTACCGGATCAACGATTACGGTTCTCTGAAAATCTATATTGATGAGGCGGAGAATCCGGAGATGGATACGGAGATTTTTCTGGATGCCCGGCTTTCTCACTATCCGCTCAGGGATTACCGGAACATATGGGGTGAGATGAATAACATTGTAAAAGAGTATGATAAGATTGGAAAACGGAACCGGAAGAAGGACGACAATCATTTGAACAAGCATGCCATGCATTTGATCCGCCTGTTTATGATGGCGATCGATATTCTGGAGAAGGAAGATATTATTACGTATCGGAAGGACGAGCATGAGCTTCTGATGAAAATCCGGCGGGGAGAATTTCAGAAGGAGGACGGTACCTACCGGGCGGAATTTTATGAGATTCTGGCGGACTACGAAAAGCGGCTGCATGAGGCGGCTGCGAACACATCACTTCCGGAAGAACCGGATTATGAGCGCGTGCAGGAATTCGTCATGAGCGTCAATGAAAGGGTGGTAAGAGATGAGATATAAGGATTTTGAAGGAACGCTGGAGGAACTGGTGGAACAGAAGCTTCAGGAGATAGAGGAAAAGGAACACGTGCGGATTCTTCACGCAGTGGAATCCGGAAGCCGTTCCTGGGGATTTGCATCCCCGGACAGCGATTTCGACGTTCGGTTTATCTATGTGCGCAGGCGGGAGGATTACTTAAAGCTGGAACCCGCCCGCGATGTGATCGAGTGGGAGCTGGACGAAACGCTCGATATCAATGGCTGGGATTTGCAGAAGGCGCTGCGGCAGTATCACCGATCCAACTCCACTCTGTTTGAGTGGGCGAACTCGCCGGTCGTCTACCGCACGACAGAGGAATGGCGGCAGATACACCAGGCTGCGTCCGTGTACTTTTCCGAAAAGGCGGCCATGTACCATTATTACGGAACGGCGAAAAGCAACTTCCTGGAGTTTCTGCAGGGGGACACTGTGAAATATAAGAAATATTTCTATGTGATCCGTCCGGTTCTGGCGTGTAAGTGGATTGAGGAACACGCGTGCCCGCCGCCGGTGCTTTTTTCAGAGCTGATGGAAGCGGTCCGCGGCTGCGATGATCTGGCAAAAGTTCTGGCGGCCATCGAGAAGCTGCTGGAGATTAAGGCGCTGACGCCGGAAAGCGGAGCGGGAGAACGGATCGAAGTTTTGAACCAGTTTATTGAAGAACAGTTGGATTACTATAAATCGCTGCTGGACAAAAAAAAGGACGACAGGAGAGAGAACTGGGACGTGCTGGACCGGCTGTTCCTGGAAAGTCTGAAGGTGTGATAACCGGAAAGGAGATTCTTATGAAAATGACGATAGACAGGACTGCACTGGAGAAAAAGCCGCTTCGCTTTGTGGTGATCGGTTCCGGCTGGCGTTCTCTGTTTTACTGGAGAATTGCCTGTGCGTATCCGGAATTGTTTACCATGGAGGCGATGCTCTGCAGGACGGAGGAGAAGGCCGGTCACATGAGGATACAGTACGGCGTTCCTGCCGTTACATCGGAGGCCGCCTGCGAGGCCATGAAGCCGGATTTCGTGGTGGTGGCGGTGAACAGGACGTCGATCTTTTCGGTAACGAAGCAATGGGCCGGGAAGGGCTTTCCGGTGCTCTGCGAGACTCCGGCGGCGCTGGAACTGGATGAGCTTAAGGAACTCTGGCGTATGAAGATGGAAGAAGGCGCGAAAATACAGGTGGCAGAGCAGTATTTTCTCTACCCTTCCTTTGCCGCAGCCACGGAAGTGGTCAGGCGCGGATTTTTAGGAGAGGCCTCCATGATGACGCTGTCAGCTGTTCACGACTACCATGGCGCCAGCGTCATCCGCCGTATGCTGGGGACAGGACTTCAGAATATGACCATTTACGGGAAGGAATACCCGTTTACGCTGATGGAGACAGACTCCAGAGATGGGGCTATCACAGACGGCCGCATGTCGGAGCGGACGAGACGGCGGATTACATTTGAATTTGAAGACGGGAAAACGGCTTTTTACGATTTCAGCAGTGTGCAGTACCATTCTTATATCCGGAGCAGACATTTGAACGTTCAGGGGATGACGGGGGAATTAAATGACTGGACAGTGCGGTATGTGAAGGAAGAGGTACAGCCTTCGGGAGGGCGTTTTCTGCCGATGGAACAGACAATGAGCGTGGAACGTAACGCGTCCGGCAGCGGCATTATCCGGATTTCTCTGGGAGAGGAACAGCTTTATGTAAACCCATTTGTGCATATGGGACTGAAACAGGTTCTGCCTCAGGACGAGACCGCCATTGCCGTTCTCATGATGGGAATGAGACGGTATATCGAAGAGGGGCTGGAGTGTTATCCTCTGGCGGAAGGGCTTCAGGACGCCTATGCGCTGATTCTGATCAATGAAGCACTGAAAAGTCCGGGGCGGCCGATACGGTCGGAAACCCAGATATGGGCGGAAAAATAGGATCAGGACAACTGCAGGGAAGACAGGTTCAGACAGAGAAACGGAGTAAAGAGACAGTATGATACAGTTAAAGGCAATCAGAGTGGAAACCAGTCCCCAGTCTTTTACGAGAGGAAACCAGCTGTACAGGAGTGGGAAGGTGGAAGACCTGGATTTTCAGAAAAGCAAAGGGAGGCTGGAGGCAAGCGCATGGGTGGAGGGGTCTTATGATAACCGCTACCAGGTGGAGATGACGTATGATCTGAAGCGTGATACATTTGTACAGTACTACTGTGAATGTCCGGCCTACCAATCGTATGACGGGATGTGCAAGCACTGTGTCGCGGTTGCGCTGGAGATGATGGAGCGGGAAGCGGAGGAAGAGGAATCACGTGCTTCGAAAGGTGGAGCAGCCGACCGCATGGAGAGTAAAACAGATGCTGCTTCGCGTACAGTGTCAGACAGGGCGTCGGCCAACGCGTCGGCCGCTGCCGCCAAGATCAGGCAGCCGCCGACGGATACCGCGGTTAAAAAACTGATTTTTTCCAGCACCATGCGGGAAAATGCCCACTACTTTCAGCCGAATTTAAATGGAAATATCAGGCTGGTTCCTGCCCTGCACCGCAATGCGGAGGGGTGGACGGTTGAGTTTAAAATCGGTTCAGACCATCTGTACGTATTAAAGGATATTACCGCAATGGTAAATGCTCTAAAGGAAGAAAAGTATGTACACTATGGACAGAAACTGGCTTTTTACCATGTAAAGAGCGCATTTACCCCGGAAAGCCGCAGACTGGCGGACTTTTTGGAAGACTGTGTGAATCAGGAGCAGGACTTTATTACGGAACTGTATATGATTCGCCGCAGTTATCTGCCCACAATAGCCACCGGACGGAATCTGGTTCTGTCCGGTGACAAGATGGTGCGCTTTTTGCAGGCAGTGGGGCCGGGAGTGATCGCTCTGGAATCCAGATTCTCAGACCTGACCCGGATCAGGATTGTGGAAAAGGATCCGGTTCTTGGTTTTTTCATTGCGGAACGGAGCGGTGGAAGCTGTCTCCTTTCGGTTCCTAAAGGGGAAGCGTTTGCAGGCAAGAGCGGGCTGTGTGTCCTGGAGGGAGACACCATCTACCTGTGCAGTCAGGAATTCAAAGAGCGTATGGGTGGTGTATGCAGTCTGATGGAGCCCTATAAGAAGCAGGAATATCATATCAATGAGGAAGATCTGCCGGTTCTCTGTGCTTCGGTACTGCCGTCACTGGAGGAGTTTGCAATCCTTAAAAAGCCGGATTCGCTGGAGCGCTATCTGCCGAAGCCGTGTGAGATAATCGTGTATCTGGATTATGTGGACCGGACTCTGACTGCATCTATTTACAGTCAATATGGAGAAGCGCGATATAATCTGATTGAGGGACTGGAAGTCAAGGATTTATACCGTGATATGGAAAAGGAGCAGTATACGGCTAAGCTGGCGGCCGGGTATTTCAACTGTGTGGATGAGAAGAAACAGCAGTTGTACATTCCGGAGGAGGACGAGGAGGCGCAGTACCGTCTGCTCAGTACTGGAATTGCGCAGTTTCAGCAGATTGGTGAGGTATATATTTCCGACTCATTAAAACGGCTGAGAGTTTTAAAGGCACCTAAAATTACAATGGGGATTACCCGTAACAGCGGATTGCTGGATATTACGCTTCAGACTGAGCGGTTAGAGCCGGGAGAGCTGGAGGGACTGCTGTCCAGCTACCGGAGGAGGAGAAAATATTACCGCTTAAAGAATGGGGATTTTCTGGAGCTGGAGGACAATGGACTGTCGGCCGTGGCAGAACTGGCCGAGGGGCTGGAACTGAGTGCGGAGGAACTGGAGGAAGGCCATATCCGGGTACCGGAATACCGATCCTTTTATTTAGACCAGGTTCTGCGGGAGAATGAAGGGATAGTAGAAGTAAAACGCAGTTCATCCTACAAAGCATTTCTGCGGTCCATGAAAAATGTGGAGGACAGCGACTATGAAGTTCCGGCCGGATTGAACGCGGAACTAAGGCCGTATCAGAAGTTTGGATTCCGATGGCTCATGACTCTGGGGGCGATGGGATTCGGTGGAATTCTGGCCGATGACATGGGGCTTGGGAAGACGGTACAGGCGATCGCGTATCTGGCGGCGGTGAAGGAAAACTGTGAGGGGGAGATGCACCGGCACAGCCTTATCATCTGTCCGGCTTCGCTCGTCTATAATTGGGAGAGTGAAATACACCGGTTCACGCCCGGACTGACTGTGGAGACGGTTGTGGGAGGGGCTGGGAGCAGGAAGGAAAAGATACGGGAGAGCAGGGCAGACATTCTGCTTACATCTTATGATTTATTGAAACGGGATGCGGAGGCGTACCAGGAAACATTGTTTGATACGGTTTTCATCGATGAGGCGCAGAATATTAAGAACCATGGAACACAGGCGGCAAAGGCAGTGAAGGCCCTCAGCTGTGCCAGACGTTTTGCGCTGACCGGAACACCAATAGAAAATGCGCTGAGTGAGCTGTGGAGTATTTTTGATTTCCTGATGCCCGGATTTTTAGGGGGCTATAAGCATTTTAAGGAGAAGTATGAGCAGCCTGTTACGATCAGACAGGATGAGGTGGCGGCGGAACGGCTGCGCCGGATGATCCGGCCGTTTATTTTGAGACGGTTGAAGAAGGAGGTCTTAAGGGAGCTTCCGGATAAGCTGGAAGAGGTGATTTATTCCCAAATGGAGGATGCACAGAGAGAGATTTATGAGGCCAGGGTGCAGAAGCTGCTGGATTCTCTTGCGAGGCAGAGCCAGGAGGAGTACCGGGTCGGAAAGCTGCGGATTCTGGCAGAACTCACCCATCTGCGCCAGCTGTGCTGTGATCCGTCGCTGGTGTATGAAAACTATAACGGCGGGGCGGCCAAGGTGGATACGTGTGTGGAACTGGTGAGGAATGCGGTGGAAGCAGGAAATAAGATACTGCTGTTTTCACAGTTTACCTCCATGCTGGATATCATTCAGAAACGTCTTGATGAGAACGGCATCGGATATTACATTCTGACGGGGGCTACCTCCAAGGAGAAGCGGAATGAGCTGGTGCGGGCGTTTAATGAGGACGGCACGCCGGTATTCCTGATTTCTTTAAAGGCGGGAGGAACTGGCCTTAATCTGACCGCCGCCAGCATCGTAATCCATTTTGACCCGTGGTGGAATCAGGCGGCCCAGAACCAGGCCACCGACCGCGCCCACAGAATCGGCCAGCAGCAGGTGGTTACGGTGTATAAGCTTATTATGAAGGACACGCTGGAAGAGAAGATTCTGGAAATGCAGGAGAAGAAGGCGGGGCTGTCTGAGGAGATTATGGCGGATGGCAGCATCAGCGAGGTGATTGGTACGAGAGAGGAGTTTATGGAGATTCTGCGCGGGGCGGCGAAAGAATCGGCGGGCAGTCAGTAAATGGCGGCAGGGCAGAAAGTAACGAGCAGATGAAAGATACGGGGGATGAGGGAATACATGCTTAAAGTATTAATTGCAGACGATGAATATAAGGTAGGATTTTTAGTCAAAAAATTAATTGAATGGGAGAAGCTGAATCTGGAGTTTGCCGGGCTTGTGCAGGATGGGATGACAGCGTACGAGAAGATATGCCAGTGTGAACCGGATATTGTGATTACGGACATCCGAATGCCTGTTTTAAGCGGACTGGAATTGATCAAGAAGGTAATTGATGAGGGGCGCAGCGTTCATTTTATTGTAATCAGCGGATATAAATATTTCGAATACGCCCAGCAGGCCATAAAATATGGGGTGGAGGACTATCTGCTGAAGCCGATTGATGAGGTGGAGCTAAACCAGATCTTAAAGAAGATTGCGGACACAGAGACGAGCCGGGAGAAAGAGAGCCGCAGTGTGGATACAATGGCGAAGAAACTTCACGACAGCCGTTATATCCTTCACAGGGAATTTTTAAATTCCATATCCGGAGACGGGGAGATGAATCTGGAGGAGGTCAACAAGAATTATGGCTTAAATTTTGGAGACGGTCTGTTTCGGGTTATCTGTTGTAAACTGGACGGCGACAACCGTGTGGAGAAGAATGATCAGCAGATAAACCTGATCTTAAAAAAGACAGGAGCACTGGTGGAGCAGGCGTTTCAGGGGTGTGTACGCGACATCGCCATTACCTATCAGAAAAATTCTGCCGTCACGGCGGTCATCAACTATATGGCTGAATGGAGAGATGAGGTGGAACAGCGGATTGACAGACTGTTTCAGTCGCAGATGGACTACTTAAGCGGATTTGAACACTACGAGCTGACCATGGGACTGAGCGCGGAATGCGGGGAGTTTGGAAGGCTTCATGTGGCCGCAGAAATGGCCAGAGAAGCTGTGGCATGCCGGATTCTGGGCGGGGCCGGGAGACGGATTGACGAATGGGTCATTGATCGGGATTCCACGGTCTGCGCGGAGGCGATCTGCGGGGAACTGGAGGAGAAGCTGGCGGGAGCCGTGGAGACGGCAAGGTATGACGATATGAAGTATGTGATTGGCCTGGCGTTTCACGAAGCCAGGAAGCGCAGGGCATTTGCCAGTGAATACTATGAACTGGCGGGGCTTCTGTTTCAGTGTTATCTGGAGCATAATCCATTTAAAAGTCCGGCTGAGACTGGGGAACTGAAGGAGCGGTGGCATGAAGGAGCGGGAAACTGTAATTCTGTTATGGTTTTAACGGAATATGTGACAGAGCAGATTATCGCTGATCTTGCTAAACGTGTGGAGACGAGCCGGGAGAGAGAGCGGAAACCCGTCTTAAATGCGGCAGAGTATATCAAAAAGAATTACAGCCAGAAGATTTCCCTGGAAGAGGTCGCAGAGCAGGGCGGCTTTAACATGAATTACTTCTCTGAATTGTTTAAGAAAGAGACGGGAAAGACATTTACCGCCTACGTGACAGATGTCCGGATGGAGGAGGCTAAAAAGCTTCTTAGGGATACGGATATGCCTGTCTATGAGGTGGCTGAGGCTGTTGGCTATAAGGATTCAAAATTCTTCAGCCAGCAGTTTGTGAAGACAGTTGGAATCAAGCCTATGGAATACCGGAAGCTTTATTATTAAGGATGGAGAAGCGTAATGAAAATCGCTGTTGCGGCGGCAGTGGTGGCGTCAGCAGCCTGTATGCTGCTGGGGCTGTACTGCCTTTATTTAAAAAACAAAATAAAAAAGGTGGAAGCCGGACGGGAACGCCAGTTGTCTGAGCTGGAGGAAAAACTTCAGGATGAGTATTCAGTCCGCATGGTGGACAAGCAGGCTAAGCTTTCCGCGCTCCAGAGTCAGATCAACCCCCATTTTTTGTATAATACGCTGGAGTGCATCCGGAGTGAGGCACTTCTCTATGATTGTGACAGTATTGCCAGAATGGCCAAGGCACTGGCGTCCTTTTTCCGCTACAGTATCAGCAAAAAGGAGAATATCGTGACGCTCCGGGAGGAATTCAATAATATTGAAAATTATTTCCTGATTCAGAGCTACCGGTTTGACGACAAATTCTCGTTTGAGATACTGGCCGCGCCGGAGGATCGGGAGGCGTATTCCTGCCTGATTCCCAAGCTGTCCCTGCAGCCGATTGTGGAGAATGCTATTTTTCACGGTCTGGAGACGAAACCGGACAAGGGAAAGGTTACGATCCGGGTAGAGATGACGGAAAAGAATGTGATTATTATTGTATCGGATGATGGCGTGGGAATCGGGAGAGAGGAACTGGAGCGGATGCGGGATTCGCTGAAGAACTCGAAGAAAGAGACAGATAAGGAGCGCAAAACATCGGGAGAACGGGGCAACGGGATTGCGCTTACCAATGTCAGCCAGCGAATCAAGCTGATTTTCGGAGATGATTACGGGCTGAACCTATACAGTACGAAAGGAATCGGCACGGATGTGGAAATCATTCTGCCGATTATGACGGATAAATCTTTGCTATGAAGAGAGAACTGCTGTTATTAAAAAAAGTGACAATCGAGGGTGCAGACAGCGGCAACAGGCTGTACGATGTGGATTTGCTCCTGCGGGAATCGGAGTGCTTCTGCCTCGTCAGTGCGGTGCATCAGAAGGAAGTTCTTGTAGAGTATATGCAGGGATTGGGAAAACGGATTTCCGGAAGTGTGAGGCTTAAGGGAACGGAACTGACCCGTGCAGACAGGAAGACTCTGGAGAAACATAAGGTATTTGTCATCAGCAGGAGTACACCGTATATGAATACTTTGAATATCGGTGAAAATATCTTTCTCCTCAGAAGGAACAGCCTGAAGAAGGTCGTAATCAATGAGCGTGCGATCCGAAACCAGACGGAATATTATTTTGAAAAATATAAGATAGAGCTTAATCCGGATGCGGCTTCTGAGACTTTAAGCAATGCGGATAAGATTATCATCGGAATTATCAGAAGCGTATCTCAGGGCGGGCGGTTGATCGTACTTTCCGATACGTCGGGGGCATTTTCCCAGAAAGAAATGGTGCGTCTCACTTCCCTGATTGAAAGGCTTAAGGAGGAAGGGATCGGAATTCTGATTTCAGATAATAATCCCCAGGCATTTTACTGTGTGGCAGACCGCCTCATTATTTTCAAACACAGGAAGATCGCAAAGAAGATTTACGATCCGGAGCAGTTTCCGCTGGCAACAGAAATCATTCTCCGCGGTACAAAAGCCGGGGAGGGAAGCCAGAAGGAAAAGAAGACAGATATACCTTCCATCTGTATTAGAGGATTGAAAGCAGGAGAACGGACGGTTTCCATAGAGGCCTGCAGAGGAGAGATTGTATTGGTTTCCCGCGAGGCCGCTCCGATAGACAGTCTTTGGGATCAGTGCCGGCGGCCTTCAGACTGCGGTCTGGAGTTCTTCATTGACGGAAAAAAGGTTTCGTCCCATACAATGGCCGATCTGGTCAAAAACAGGGTGGGAATGATGAGCTATGAGATATCACGCATGGGAGTAATGGAAAATATGTCAAAAGAGGATAACATCCTGATGCCTTCTTATCGAAAGATCAGCGGCAGACTGGGATTTTACCGCAAAGCTTCCTCGTATATCTTAAGAGATAACTTTCTGTTTGAGGCTGGAGAAGCCTTAGATGATATTGATCTGGAAAAAAATGGGTGGAAGCTGGTTTTTTACCGGTGGAAGCTTTTTAATCCGCGTGTTTTAATCGTTCATAACTGTATTACGGCGGCGGATCTATGGGAGCGGGACTGGATTAAAAAGCGGCTGATTGAGATGGCGGAGAGGGGGACTGCCGTGATCCTGCTGGAAAATGAGGCGGCATTCTGTTCCGGCTTCTCCGACAGAGTATGGACGGTGGATAAGGTATGAAGATACGAAAGATTATACGGATGAATGTTCTGAATATCGTGGTATGGGCCGTGTTTTTTATCATGTGGGCGGCCGGTATGTCCAATAATGTGTACTGGTCCGTCACACGGCAGCTTTTGACCATGATTTTCATGACATTTGGCCTTATGATTCAGATGATAAGCGGCGTGCTGGATTTGTCATTTGCCGCTGAAATATCGGCATCGACCTGTATCGGTGCCTGTTTGCTGCGCACAGGGATGCCTCTCGTGCCGGCGATGGCTGTGGTGCTTGTGTTCCATCTGGGACTGGGAGCTTTAAAAGGATTTTTGGTAGCCGGTCTGCGCGTCAATCCGGTCATCATCACCCTGGCGCTTCAGATCATAGTGAGTAATTTATCAGGTCTGTTTACCGGTGACCACATGGTTATTTTCAACCGAAAGGATGTGTATGCGAGCCATGCCTTCTGGCTGTCTCTCTCTGTCCTGTCCATGGTTTCCAGTCTCTTTTTGTGTTTTTTTCTCAAACGGACCTATTATGGTAAATATCTTCGGATGCTGGGAGAAAATCCGGCCGCTGTCAGGGAGAGCGGACTGAATCATACGGCTATCCGGATGATAATCAGTATGGCGGCCTCTGTTTTTTATGGAATTGCGGCCATGGTTCTGCTGTTTATCACTTCATCGGGCAGCTCATCAAACGGCAGTCATTATCTCTACCCGGTCATAGCGGCAGCCTGTATGGGCGGAATCAGCTTTTTAAACGGCAGAGGAAGGGTATCCGGCGCCTGGGCAGGAACTGTGAGCGCCGTCATGTTCATGCACATCATTGTGATTCTGGGTATCCAGAGCAGCCTGGAGGCGATTCTGGAAGGTCTGATTATCATCATTTCCATTCTTTTGGCAGTTCATCCTGCAAACAACTGAAAATAGTCCCCTTAAATCTGAAAATCCCCTCATTGAGAGATCGGGCACAACAGGGTATCATAAAGACATCAAAAATCTCAGGGAGGCAGCAAAAATGAAAAAACAGTTAGCAGCATTACTATGCGGAACCATGCTTTTGACGGCAGTCTTAAACGGCTGTACCATGAATTCACCCGTTCAGGGGAAAACGGAGACAACCACCGCGGCAAAATCGGACGATGCAGGTACAAGCGGAGCGAATGGCATGGAAAGTGAAGGTTCAAAGGCAGTGTCAGAGAAGGCTAAAATTGGTCTTTTGGCCCCAACCCTTCAAACCGAGTTTTTTATCAACATAGACGACGGTTTAAAGAAGGAATGCGAGGCCAGAGGCTGGGACTATGTGGCGGTCAGCTTTGACAACGATTCCGCGACAGCAGTTACTTCTATTGAAAACATGGTTACCGGAAAATGTGACGTGATCGTGGCCATGGTTTCAGATGAATCATGTGACGATGCTTTGAAAAAGGCGCAGGAAGCAGGAGTTAAAATCATTGAATGCGGCGTGCAGACAGAGGTATTTGATGTTTGCTTAAATACCGACCAGTATATGATTGGCAAAGAGATTGGAACCATGGCTGGGGAATGGATTAACAGCACACTGGATGGAAAAGGAAAAGTAGTGGTTTATACCACCTTCCAGAATACGGATATGCAGAACCGCGGAAACGGAATTCAGGACGGCTTAAAGGAAGCTGCCCCGGATGCGGAAATTCTGGAGGTCGTTGATATTGGAAAAGACGTGGTCGGTTCCGGAACGACAACCACAGAGACCATGCTTCAGAAGTATCCAGAACTCAACTGTATCGCGGCCTATGGCGACGCGGCAGCGGTGGAATCCTCAGAGGCTGCCAAAGCCGCGGGGAAAAGCGGGGACACCTTTGGCATTTTCTCCTGCGATGGAACGAATCAGGCGTTAAAGGGAATTGCAGAGAACGATCCAATGCATGGAACCATCAAATTCGAGGAAATGGGACCGATCATGGCCGAATACAGCGAAAAGCTGCTGGCAGGCGAGACATTCCCTGAACCCATTGATTTCCCAACACAGCAGATCACTTCTTCCAACGTTTCAGAATTTTACACAGCGGAGTAGGAGGCGTAAGGAGTTCTGGAAACGGAACTCCTTTGTATTTACTGAAAGGACGATTGTGGCAGAGGAAGAGAGGAATGGTCAAATGCCGGAGAATACTATATTAAGCGTCAAGAACATTGTAAAGACTTATCCTGGTGTGATCGCGATTAACCATTTTTCCATGGACGTAAGAGAGGGAGAGGTTCACGCTCTGATCGGAGAAAATGGAGCAGGAAAATCCACGCTGATCAAGACCCTGTCGGGGGCCATTACCCCGGATGAGGGAACTGTCTGCGTATGCGGGAAAGAGTTTGCTTCCATGACTCCGAAGCTTGCAAAGGAGCAGGGAATCGAGGTTATCTACCAGGAATTCACGCTGGTTCCGGGAATCAGCGCGGCGGAGAACGTATTTCTCGGTGAGAAGACGAAACCGGGATTATTCGTAGATATTAAGGAGAGGGAGAAGAGGGCAAAGGAACTGTTTGAACGGTTAAACGTGGACATTGATGTATCGAAACCGGTGAAAAATCTGTCTCCGGCCCACCAGCAGCTGGTGGAGATCGCGAAGACCGTCAGCAAACAGGTGAAGATTCTGATTATGGACGAACCCACGGCTCCTCTTACGGTCAGCGAGGTGGAGACGCTGTTCCGCATCATTAAGGACTTAAAGAGCCAGGGAGTCACCATTATTTACATCTCTCACCGGCTGGAAGAACTCTTCGAGATCGCGGATCGTGTCACGGTCATGAGGGATGGCTGTTTTGTGGATACAAAGGACATTGCGGGGATCGACAGAAAGCAGCTGATTTCCATGATGGCAGGCCGGGAGCTGAACGAGAGCTATCCTGAAAAGAAATGTGAAATTGGGGAAGAAGTACTGCGGGTGGAACATTTGACTGGAAATGGGGATACGGACATTTCCTTCAGCCTTCGGAGAGGGGAAATTCTGGGGTTTGCAGGTCTTGTGGGTGCAGGGCGGACAGAGCTTATGAGAGTCATCTACGGGGCAAATCCGAAAGAGGAGGGCCGTATCATTGTCAATGGAAAGGAAGAAAAGATAAAATCCTGCCAGGATGCGATACGGTGTGGAATCGGTTATATCCCGGAGGACCGGAAGAATCACGGTGTATTTTTAAGAATGTCCATCAAATGGAATACGGTGGCCAACAATTTAAAGGGGTATTCCAACGGCCTTTTTGTAGATAAGAAACGCGAGGCTAAGGCAGCGGAGGAATATCAGGATAAATTCAAGATCAAGACTCCAAATCTGGATCAGCTGGTTGGGAACTTATCGGGAGGAAACCAGCAGAAGGTGGTTATTGCGAAGACACTGGCGGCTAACAGTAAAATTATTATTTTCGATGAACCGACGAGGGGAATTGATGTGGGCGCCAAGCATGAGATCTACAAGCTGATGAACGAGCTGGCGGAAGCCGGGCACTCTATCATCATGGTATCTTCTGATATGCCGGAGCTTCTCGGCATGTCCGACCGGATCGTGGTCATCTACGAGGGCCGCAGGACGGGGGAGGTGTCGAAAGAGAAATTTGACCAGAATTATATATTGGATTTAGCTTCAGGAGGAGAAGAAAATGGAAAAAACTAAGACAAGCTGGATAGATTTATACAAGAAATACGGAATCTACATTTTTTTAGTGGTGGTATGCGCCTTCTTTTCTGTGGCGGCCCCCAATTTTCTGTCAGCATCCAATTTAATCAATATTCTGCGTCAGGTATCCATGTTTGGAATTGTGGTAATTGGAGTCACCATGGTTATGATCGGCGGTGGAATGGATTTATCGGTTGGCGGACAGATGGCGGTCGTGGGGATGGTAGTAGGTTTTCTGCTGGTTAAGTTAAAACTGCCGATTCCGGTGACGGCGCTGATTGGGATACTGACAGGAATTGCGTTTGGTACGGTTAATGGAATTGTAGCCATTAAGTTAAAAATTATGCCGATTATTGTTACGCTTTCCACGATGCTGATTCTGCAGGGGGTTGCCTATCTGATCACGGGCGGCTATCCGATTACCGGTATGCCGAAGCCGTTTTTGATGCTGGGCCAGGGATATATCGGGCCCATTCCGATTCCTGTTATCATATTTGTGCTGTTTATTCTTTTTGGCTGGATTGTGATGAATAAGACGTATCTGGGCCGTATGATCTACGCGCTGGGAGGGAACAAAGAGGCGGCCAGACTGGCGGGGATAAATGTGGATAAGCTGACTATTATGGTATATGCATTTGCGGGATTTGCGGCAAGTATTGCGGCACTTATTATGGTAGCCAGAACCAATGCTTCACAGCCCGGAGCCGGAAGTTCCTATCCGTTTGACTGTATGACCGCAGCCTGTCTGGGAGGAATCAGTATTGCAGGCGGCGAGGGTAAAATATCAGGAGCAGTCATTGGTGTTATTATTATCGGTGTGCTGGATAACGGGCTGGTACTGATGGGCGTTAATTCTAATTTCCAGAGTGTAGTAAAGGGAATTATACTTCTGCTGGCAGTGGCGATTGACTGTTATGAGGCAAAGAATAAGAAAAAGGCGTGAGAAGGGCGTAAAGAAAGGGGTGGTTTTATATGCTAAGCAGGAAGCTTCCATTTTATGAGATAGAGGATGGGATTTATGAGATCGACGAGTTTGACTGTGTGAGTGTGTTTGTTATCGTGGGGGAAAAACGGGCTTTGGTTGTGGATACAGGGACTGGAATTGGGGACCTGAAGTGGATAATTGAAGAGAAAATCACGGATAAACCGTATGATGTGGTACTGACTCACAATCATGGGGATCATACAGGCGGAGCCGGATTCTTTGATGAGGTGTGGATTCATGCGGCCGATATGGACTGGACCGGCGCCACGGCGCCCAGTGTTGAATTTCGGAAAGATTACGCGGGAATCATCAGGCGGAGAGAAAATAAAAATTATGATTATGATGTAGAAACGGATATCCGGCCGTGGGAGAAGGCTCCGAAGCTTAAGAAGATGACAGACGGACAGGTCTTTGATCTCGGCGGCCGCCGGGTGACTGCATATCACTGTCCGGGACATACGGCTGGAGAGATGGTTTTTATCGATGACTTGACGAAGACGCTGTTGCTGGGGGATGCGTGTAACTGCAATCTATTGCTGGGCAGGGGATTTGGAAAGAATCCCAGAGATGAAATCCGGATTGCCAGGGAAGGCCTGGAGCGCCTGATTGCCATGAGGGGCCAGTATGAGCGCTTCTATAATGCACATCATGATTTCCGGGGATTTGGCCAGACGCTGTACGCGGAGGCGCTGGAAGATGCGGCGGGGTGCTATGGGAGTCTTCTGGATGGGACTGCAAAGTTTGTGGAAGTACCGGACAGCCTGTTCCTGGATAATCCGCCAAAGGTGGCGGCGGAGTATGGAAAGGTACAGGTTTCTTATATAGATGGAAGGATTGATGAGGTTTAGGGAGTTAAGATGATGGAAAGACATGCTGATATTTTCAATGTATGAAAAATCAGCATGTCTTTTTTGTCTGATTAATTTACAGTATTGTATAAGTTTGATACAATGATTGTGATTACAGGATGATTGATTTGAGTATATTTGTTGAATTAACGAATACAGGGAGGAACGATGAGCGAATATTTTTATGACGATTTAGACATGGAATTAGATGGATTATTCGATCTTATAGAAGATCCGTTAATAAATTCATTTTTCATAAAGGGCGAACCGGATCCCCATCTCGGAACGTCCCTTTTGAGGTGCCCAAAGTCTCTTCAGGATACAATAGCAGAAGAGTATAATCTGAAGCTGGGGAATGGAAAGGGACGTAAGAAACAGCTGCAAATGTTGGAAAAAAGAATTATAGAGGAGCTGCCTCGCCGGATTGAGGTAATGAGTATAGATGATGTAAAGATGCTGATGACACTGGCTGAAGGGGAAGAAGATATAGCAGATGCGGCAAATGGATTCAGCCTGTTGGGAAGAGGCTGGGTATTTTACTATATTGACAATGATAAACAGGATACAATTCCTGTGGTTCCAGTTGAAATTGTGGAAAAGCTTAAGGAGATTTTTAAGGATCGGGAGTTGATCGTCCGCATGGGCTGCTGTGAGGTGTTCCGCCGCTATATCTATACGCTTTTAAGATTATATGGAGTATTTGATAAAAACTGGTTGTTTACGGTAATTGAAAAACACAGTGCAGCGGAGGAGAGCGGGGCTGAGGCAGAGGAAAAAGGAACGGAAGAAAAAGGATCAGAGGAAAAAGGATCAAAAGAAAAAGGATCAAAAGAAAAAGAACCGGAAGAAAAAGCGTCAATAGAGAAAGCATCAGAAGAGAAAAGAGCCGGCATAGCAGAACTGCCGGAGACGGATAAGCTGATAGAACTGCTGAAAGAGCAGCTGAGCAGAATACAGAAAGAATCCGGAGTATTTGAGATAAATGAAGATTACCTTTACGCTTCAGAATTGGGTGATGACGAGGATTACAAGAAGCGTATTGATACAGTGAGAAACAAGCTTTATTATGAACCCGCCGAAAAGGATATTATCTTTTACCGGGAGAATTATGTTGATAAACGTTCTAAAGAATATCATTTGTTAAAAGGATATCTGGGTAAGAAAATATACAATACCGAGACACTGGAGAAGCTTCTGGAAGAACTTTCTGTGGAAGTTGTGGAAGAGGTAGGCGGATTATTTGCGGTTCCGGAGATATTGGAAAGATACGACTGCACGTTTTCCTCTGGCGGAGATTTAAAAGAGTTTGAGCAGATTTTCCGAAATTGGGAAGATCAGGTGCGTAAATGGAATAACCGCGGTTTTACAAATGTAGAGATGAAGGCGCGGGGAGAATGCGGTTCATTGGCAAAGATTGACTGGAATCTTGCCAGTATGACGTTTAAAGAGGAGAATCCTGATCCGAATTCCCCTTGTCCCTGCGGAAGCGGGAAGAAATACAGGCAGTGCTGTGGCAGGGGGAAGAAGTAGAAATAAAATGTAAGAAGTAAGTTGTAAGATATAAGTTGTAAGATATAAGCGGTTTGAGGTGGTATATTGGCAAAGGAATGCGAGGTTTATTATGGCCAGAAGACAGAGGATTCGATATGAGTTGAATACCGGAGAGATTACGAAACTTCAGCCGGAAGAAATCCGGGTGATATTGAGAGCTGCGGATGAAATGATTGCCACGGCGGGGCGAAGCATGCTGGTTAAGGTATTGAAGGGATCAAAAGACAAAAAAGTGCTGGAGTATAAGTTGGACGAGTGCCCCTCATACGGTTACTATCATGATCTGACGATGGAGGAAATCGGAAAACGGGTAGACTATATGATTGTAAAAAGGTATTTGAGGATCGAGTACAGCGGCCGTCTTCCTATGCTGGTATTTACAGATAAGGGCTGGGAAATGGAATGCGAAACGTATACAAGTGAATGGGTTTGCCGTTTTAAGGAGGTTGTTGAATCGAAGGTGTTGCGTCTGGATATGTTTGAGGAGTTGAAAATAGTCAACCGACAGGTGGTTTTTGCGATGCTGGATAAGATAAAAGAGATCGGAGATAAAAGATATATTCCAGTTTTGAAGACGTGGCAGAAAGGCGAGGTACGCAAGGTGAGACAGAAGTTAGAGGGGGTGATTACGGTTTTGGAGAATAGGGAAGAGTGAAGAGAAAACGGTGTCCAAATCCAGAAAATAGCGGAGAAGGACGCTATTTTTTGTTGGGAGTAATTTGGAGGCTCATTAAATAAGGAAAGTTTTTTTCTGGATTTTCAGTAAGGGATATGGTATTCTATAAACATAGTGAGGGAACGTATGTTTGCGAGAGCGGTTGTGTCAAAAATAAAGAGGGATTAACGGTTGATTGGCTGGGATTGTTATTGAAACCGGAATGTAATTGAATTAGAGCAATGAAAAAGTAAACTGATACGAAATCGGAAGGGGGAGACTGTATATGATTTTTATAACAGGCGATTGTCACGGAGATTACCGCCGCTTTCGTACGGATATATTTATAGAGCAAAAAGAGATGACAAAGGATGATTTCGTGATTGTTTGTGGTGATTTTGGTCTCTGGGATGAATCCGGGGAACAAAAGTACTGGAGAAAGTGGTTGTCGGGGAAGTCATTTACTACGCTGTGGGTAGATGGAAATCATGAAAACTATGATCTTTTGAAGACGTATCCGGTGGAACGATGGAAAGGCGGCAAGGTACAATTTATTACGCCAGACATTATACATCTGATGCGCGGACAGATATTTGATATTGACGGAATTCGATTCTTTACATTTGGAGGAGCCAGAAGTCATGACATCTCAGGTGGAATTCTGGAGCTGGATGATCCGGATTTTAAACGAAAAAAGAAGGAATTGGACCATGGCTTTGAACCATACCGAATTAATCATTTGTCCTGGTGGAAAGAGGAAATGCCGGAAAAGAGTGAATTGGAAGAGGGGCTTCGCAGTCTGAACCAGTGCGGCTGGAAGGTGGATATGATTGTCAGCCATTGCTGTGCATCTTCCGTTCAAAAGGAAATCTGCGGGGATCGGTGCGAGTGCGATACACTGACTGAGTATTTTGAAATGATAATGAACCGATGTGAGTTTAAAAAATGGATATTCGGGCATTATCATGAGAACAGAAATGTTGGGAAGAAATTTGTGGTTTTGTATGAGCAGATAGTGAGGATTGTGTGAGACCGGAGGCAGAGTATGTGCAGGTAATGTTGTTGAAGAAGAGAGGTGTCTGGTGTGGCCGATATGAATTTTTTAGAAATAAGGAACTTATTCCATATTGAGGGGAATATAGGGTTCCATACAGATGAGATTAAGAGAGCAGAAAACAAGTGGGGAGCGCTGCCGGCAGTGCTTAAGGAGTATTACCGTCAGTTGGGAGCGCATGAGCGGCTGAACCGGACGCAGAATTTCCTGCGCAGGCCAGATGAATTGTTTGAAAGGGGAGAGTATCTGGTGTTTTACATAGAGAATCAGGACTGTGTTGACTGGTGTATTCATAAGGAGGACTTGGGCGAGGACAATCCGGCGGTTTACTGTAGAAATTATAATGATGAAATGGTACTGGAAAGCAGTACGCTTACTGACTTTTTAAATGCGATGGCACTGTTTCAGGCGGGAAGCTGGGGAATGACTCATTGCGACGATGAGATTTACTCGATTACGGAAGAACAGGCGGAAAAAATTCGGAAGAAATACATGAAAAGAAAATATGAACTGCACCAGTGGCTCCGGATGAGTTTTTATGGGAATTTTGATGATGAGGTGATCCTGATGACGGAGAATGGGGATTATGATATGACGTTTGGGGCGGAAGATGGGGAGAGATTTCGGGAGATGGTAGAGTTTATGAGGGGACTTGGGCTGGAGGCGTACTAAGGGAATTTGTTTGATTCTCTGGAACAGAGGCGGTATAATGACAACAAATAGGGCGAAAATGCAGAACTCCATTTGCCAATTAGAAAAGTATGGAAATTATAATTAGAAATAGAGGCGCGGAAGCTGATTATGGAAACAAATAAGACAAAAGAGAGGGAATATGTGGATATTACGTTGAATTATTATAATGTCAACGCGGAAGCTTTTTGTTCCGGAACTCAAAATGCAGCTTTTTCGGAACATCAGGATATTTTTCTTAAATGTCTTCCGCCGAAGGCCAGTATTTTAGATTTCGGATGCGGCTCTGGACGGGATAGCAAGGCGTTTTTACTTAAGGGATATGATGTGGAAGCGATAGATGGATCGGAAGAATTATGCCGGCTGGCCTCTGAATGTATTGGCAAGGAAGTGAAATGCTGTAAATTTCAGGAGCTGGAGGCAGAAAATTTATATGACGGCATCTGGGCATGTGCGTCGATGCTGCATTTGAATATGACAGATTTAGAGGCGGTAATGAAACGAATTGATGGGGCGCTGAAACCCTCAGGCATTTTGTATACTTCATTTAAATATGGAGAGTGTGAAGGGTTTCGCAACGGACGGTATTTTAATGATATGACAGAAGAGAAGATGAAATTACTGCTGAAAAGGCTGAAGACCTTTAAAATAGAAAAAATGTGGCGGACATCAGATGTACGACCGGGAAGAAGTGAAGAAAAATGGCTGAATTTACTTTTAAGAACAAAGAAGGAGTAACTTCTGATATTGAGTTTCAGGGAAATGCAATAACGGGTGATGGGAATTATTTGTATTCTCGTTTGAAGCCGTGTTTTTATAGAGCTCAGAGAATTGATATTATAGTTTCCTTCTTAATGGAATCAGGTGTAAAGCTGCTGGTAAAGGACATAAAATCCGCTGTGGAACGCGGGGCCAGGGTACGGATTTTGACAGGTAATTACTTAAATATAACCCAGCCGGCCGCTTTATATATGCTGAGAAGAGAACTGGGGGATACGGTATCGGTACGATTTTATAATGTAACGAATAAGTCCTTTCATCCCAAAGCATACATATTCCATTATGAAGATAAGGGTGAAATATATATTGGTTCTTCCAATGTATCATTCAGCGCATTAACAACGGGAATTGAATGGAATTACTGTTTTGACAGTAAAATACATCCGGAGGATTTTGAACATTTTTATAATACGTTTGAAGATTTGTATGAGAATTACGCTTATGAAATAACAGATGATGTGTTAAAGGAGTATTCCCGGAAATGGAAGAAGCCAAATGTGCAGAAGGATCTGGAGGCGTATGATGCAGCAGACGGCAGGGAAGATCCGGAGACCATCCAGCCCAGGGGAGCACAGATCGAAGCGCTGTACCATCTGGAGAAAAGCCGTAAAGAAGGCTGGGATAAGGGGATTACGGTAATACCAACGGGCGTGGGAAAGACTATTCTTGCAGCGTTTGATTCAAAAAATTATAAAAGAGTGCTGTTTGTTGCGCACAGAGAAGAAATCCTGATTCAGGCGGAGGAGGCATTTCGGAAAGTAAGAGGCAGCGGGAAGTACGGCTTCTTCTATGGGGATAAGAAGGACGACGACTGCGAGGTTTTATTTGCAACGGTGCAGACTTTGGGGAAAGCAGAGTATTTATGCGATAAATGGTTTCCGAAAGATTATTTTGACTATATTGTTGTAGATGAGTTCCATCACGCAGCGGCAGATACCTACAAGCGGATTATCCGATATTTTACACCCGAATTTCTTCTGGGACTTACTGCAACACCTGATCGCTTGGATGATAAAAATATTTATGAGATATGCGATTTTAACGTGGTTTACGATGTCCGCTTGAAGGCGGCTGTGAATAAAGGCTGGCTGGTGCCGTTTCGTTATTACGGGATTTATGACTGTACGGTTAATTATGATAACATTTCATATGTGCATGGCAAGTACGATGAGGAAGAACTGGAAAAGGAACTGATGATTCCACAAAGGGGTGATCTGGTTTACCATAATTATTCCAAGTATAATTGTAAGCGTGCCCTTGCATTCTGTTCTACGAAAAAACATGCAGAATATATGGCGGAGTTTTTCCAGAACAGAGGAGTAAAGGCGGCCGCTGTGTATAGTGGAACAGACGGGGAGTATAATCTGGACAGAAGGGAAGCACTGGAAGAACTTAAGGATGGCAGGCTGCAGATTATTTTCTCAGTTGACATGTTTAACGAAGGACTGGATGTAAAAAACATTGATATGGTGCTGTTTTTGCGGCCGACACAGTCGCCTACCGTATTTTTGCAGCAGTTGGGACGCGGGCTCAGAACTGCGGAAGGAAAAAGCTATTTAACGGTTCTGGACTTTATCGGTAATTATAAAAAAGCAAATTTGCTCCCGTTTTTACTAAGTGGGGAGAAGTATCAGAAACAGATTGCAAGAAGCTATTCACTGACGGATTACGAGATGCCGGATGACTGCATGATTGATCTGGATTTTCAAATTGTTGACTTGTTTAAGAGACAGGCGGAACAGGAAATGTCGATCAAAGACAAGGTAAATGAACAGTTCGAGAAGGTTCGCCAGCTTGTATCCTGTGAATTCCAGCGTTCGGTGCCGACCAGGGTCGATTTATTTACCTATATGGATACTGATGTTCAGGAAGCGCTGAAAAGAAATATGAAATATGCGCCAGTTCCCAATTATCTAAATTTTCTTGCAGAGCGAGACTTGCTTACCGAGGATGAAAAGAAGCTTCTTAATGGAAAAGGGGCGGAATTTATTAATATGGTGGAGACGACGAGGATGCAGAAATCGTATAAGATGCCGCTGCTTCTGTCGTTTTGCCGTGATGGGAAGTTTAAGATGGTTGCGGATAAAGATGATATTTATTATAGCTTTAAGGCGTATTATGAGCGGGGCGGTTATAAGGTGGATATGATCAAGGACCAGTCATCGGCCGGGTTTATGACGTGGGGGAAGAAGGAGTGGGTGAAACTGGCAGTCATAAATCCTGTGAAATTTATGTTAGATAAACACCCGAATTGTTTTAGAAAAGTTGATGATGGGGTGATTGGACTTGTGGAAGGTATGGAAGAGGTTGTGGGGAATGAGGCGTTTGTAAGGCATGTGATGGATGCGGTGGAGTGGAGGTCGGTGAGGTATTTTGCGGAAGGGAAAGGGTGACAGTATTATATTAAATTCCATGTCTATCGTGCGGTTTGAAAAATATTTGGAGAATTAAAGTACTTTGTGTTATTTCCTTTTTTACTGAAGCTATTATACAGTAAAAGCTATATAAGATTATTTCCTATTGGAGAATTTTGGTATTGCAATAGAAACAAGTGTTCGATATAATTATCTTGGGTGCTGGGATGGATGTTTTAAACTCTGAACAAAGAAGTAAAAACATGAAAAATATAAAGAGCTCTAATACTTCAATTGAATTGTGTTTAAGGAAAGCTCTTTGGAAAAGTGGGATTAGATATAGAAAGAATTATAAAAAACTGCCTGGAAAGCCGGATATAGCTATAACAAAGTATAAGATAGCGATATTTTGTGATGGCGAGTTTTTTCATGGAAAAGATTGGGAAGGATTGAGAAAAAGGTTATCTAAAGGGGATCGGGCAGACTATTGGATTAATAAAATAGAAAAAAATATGGAAAGAGATCGAAATATAGATCTACAGTTAAGAAATTTAGGCTGGAAAGTTATCCGCTTTTGGGGTAAAGATATTAACAAAAATTCTGATATGTGTGTTAAGGTAATTAAGGAGGCAATATTTGCATATATTATGGAAAATGATTTGTGATATAACATATATTCTTAGAAAGTAATAGAAATATTAAAGTATTTTAATTTAAATTAATTTAAATGTGGTATAATCAGGACATAAAATATAAAGATAGGAATAAAAAATGAAGCGATTAAAAATTTTTTCTTTTTTCTCAGGCAGTGGTTTTCTTGATTTGGGGTTTGAGAAGGCAGGATACAATATTGAGTTTGTAAATGAATTCTCAAGTACATTTCTTAATGCATATGTCTATTCTCGTTCACAAATGAATATGAAAAAACCTATGTATGGTTATTGGGCAACGGATATAAATGATTATTTAGTAACGAGAAGGGGTGAACTGAAAAAATATATTTTAGATGCCAAGCAAGATGGCAGCCTAATTGGTTTTATTGGAGGACCTCCATGTCCTGATTTTTCTGTTGCAGGAAAGAATAGAGGAAAACACGGTGATAACGGGCGACTATCTTCTTCGTACATAAATTTGATAATTGATATGAAACCTGACTTCTTTTTATTTGAAAATGTAAAAGGACTATGGAAAACGGCACGACATCGAGAATTTTACGAGGAACTTAAACGAAAATTGCATACAGCAGGATATTGTACAAGTGAAAGATTGACTAATGCCTTGGAGTTTGGAGTTCCACAAGATAGAGAAAGAATTTTATTAATAGGAATTAAAAATAGTAAATTACTATGTAATAAAGTTAATGGTAATGAGTTAGTTAATTTTCCTTGGACTCAAAAAAGAAATTATACTATGGAACAAGTAAAAGGAATTAATTGGCCAACAAATGATATATTTATTCAAGATGGTATATTACCTTGCCCCGTTAATGTAATAAAAGAGTTAACAGTTGAGTATTGGTTTGAAAAAAATGATGTTACAAACCATCCGGATTCAGAAAAACATTTTGTTCCTAGAAAAGGGTTAGTGAAAATGCAAACAATAAGCGAAGGTGATGTTAGTAAAAAGTGTTATAAGCGGCTTCATCGATGGCGTTACTCCCCTACCGCGGCATACGGAAATAATGAAGTTCATCTGCATCCTTATAAATGTAGAAGATTATCTGCATCAGAAGCACTAGCTATACAATCGTTACCTAAAGAATTTATATTACCAATAGATATGAGTCTTTCTGATATGTTTAAAACAATAGGTAATGGCGTTCCTTTTTTACTATCTAAAGCAATAGCAGATTCCTTACAAGAGTATTTAGAAGTTAGTATTAAGTGAATTTGCAAAAGATAAAATGGAGTGATTTTATGTCTTATACACTTGATGAGATAAAACTGGATATACAAAGTCTTCCAGCTAAACAATTTTATTTAAAACATTTTTTGAGATCAGATAATTGGTATTTTGAAAACATATTAGGTGTTGCAAAAAGTGATATTATATGTGTACTAGACGATTTTAAATCAATTATAAGTGATCAATTAAAAGTAAATTTTAATTGTATTGTTATGGTTGGAAGCGGGAAGATTGGATATAGTTTGGCTCCGACAAGAAACAAACTGTACAAACAATTTAATAATGATGAAAGTGTTAGAAAAATATCAGATATTGATGTTGCAATAGTTTCAGATCAATTATTTAATAAATACTGGGAGTTGTTAAGAACTTCTTATAGATATAAATATATTGCACAATATCAGCATATACCTAATGAAATATATAGAGGTTATATTAATGAAAGACATTTAGTTGATATAGAAGGCTGCAGAAAAGAGTGGAATGAACATGCTCTAATGTCGAAAAAAACATTGAGTACGACACTTTTTATAAAAAATGAAATTACATATAGGTTGTATAGAAGTTGGGAAGACTTTGAAGATTATCATGTTCAATCTATTAATAAAATTAAAAGAGGTGAAATATAATGGCTTTAATGTTTAATAGGAATACAAAAACTATCAAAGATGTATACGATGATTTTAGTAGAGGAAAGTTAATTGTAGATTTATCTTATCAAAGAAGAAAGGTGTGGTTGTTACAAGATAAGGTTCGTCTAATAGAAACAGTATTACTTGAGTTAATAATACCGGAGGTCTTTTTTTGGCCAGCTGATATTGATGTAGATACTGGGGAAATGGTAATACACATAGTTGATGGTCAACAACGAATAACTTCAATTGTAGAATTTATTCATGGTGATTTCAGCTTAGATTCTAAATATTTATTAAATGATACAATTAAAGAATATTGTGGTAAAAGGAAGTTTGATGATCTGCCTTCAGAATATAAAAATAAAGTTTGGTTATATAAACTGTCTGTTGTGGATATTGACCCTTCGTTTAACAAAAAAGCTATAACTGAAATGTTTTATAGACTTAATCTGACTAATTACAGCCTTAATCCTCAAGAGAGACGAAATAGTAAAGAAAGTTACTTTGGCGATATGGCAGAGGCACTATCAGAATTAGATTTTTGGAAAAAATGCCGGGTATTTAGTTCGGCTGATGCAAGACGAATGAAGGATGTTGAGTATTGTTGTTCGATATATATTTTAGCTAATGAAGGAATAGTAGATCAAACAAATGATAAAAAAATAAATGATTATTACGATGATTTTGCTGAATCGTTTGATAATAATGAAATATTAACCAAAAAGATAGAATCGGCGATGGATGTTATTATAAAACTATGTGATAAGGTGACATTATCTTTTATATCCAAAAAAGCTCAAATGTATACTTTATTTAGCTTGGTCTTTAAGCTTATGGATGATGAAATTCAATTTAATTCTGAGATATTTGAGCGTTTTAAATTATTTGTGATAACGTATAATCTATTTAGAAATGAATATAACTTAAGTTTTAGTGAGTCTAATTTGCAGGAATTAAATGAGCACATTAAAAAATATAAACTTGCATCTTCGGAAGGAATTAATAAATTTAGAAATAGGGCTATACGTTTACAAACTTTATTTGAAATTTGTGTAAGTATGCCAGGAGAAGTAAAAGAATGCCTTCGATCTCTAACGGTTACATATGAACAGCAAAAACTAAGTGATGTGAGTTTTGAAGCGTTTGATAGTGATGATATAGTGGATAATGTTTAAGCGCTTCATACTCAGTACCTCGACATGCTAAGATCCGTTTTCACAGCACGGCATTATTTTTCTGGCTTATGGATGAATTCCGGCAGTTTCGGTGACCATGGCAGCAGCTCTTTTATAAAGTCTCTGCTTCTCTTGCACACATGTTTCAGGGGCTATGTCAGTAAATATTCAAAGTAACCATAAGGTTTTAATTGATTATTTTGAGTATCTTCTGACCGAGCTGTCAGAGCACACAGATGGCCTTGACAGAAGTTTTCTGGAAGATCTGTTTACGTGGTCAGAGAAACTATCGGAGTACATACCAAAACCCAAAAAGCAGGACTCAACGGGCCGCGCATAACAGCAGCTCCATAATTGTCAAAGTACTGGCTATTGAGCGTTTACTTCCTATCTTGGAAGGCAGTTTTCATGATAGACGGATTGCCTTTTGCTGGCAATATCAATCCCAAACCTCATCCAGTCAAATTCCTTCCACGTAAGATTTCTCACCTCAGACTTATCCCTTGGCCAGTGGTAGCATCCCTGGGCAGTTCGCCGCTTGTAAATCAGGACGATACCATCCGGCTTTTTCAGAATGGCTTTGATACGGTCACGCCTGCGACAGCAAAAGAGGAAGAGTGCATGGCCGATGTCCTTGGAGAACTGCTTCTGTATGATCGGGCAGAGTCCATCGATGGATTTACGCATATCGGTTCTGCTGCAGACGATATAGACCGCGCTTACACTAGAAATGTCGGCTAGCATGGTTGCTTCTTCAACAGCTGGAATATCATTGCAAGCAGACCTGGATCAACTGAATTACTGATTTTTATCCGAATGTCACCCCTTATAAGTTTAATCATACGTTGAGTGCCTGGATCCGATGCAGCCATGTATTCTTCAACTGCTTATGGAACCGGGTCTATATCAACCCTGATCACATCTTGGTGTGAGGTGAAGTCTAGGGTATATGAGTTATCAGATGGTACCGTTGACTCCGGAATAGCACAGGCCTTCTCCCTAAGTCTGGTAACCGCATTATAAAAGTTGCTTAGTGGGATATTGTGCTGCTCACACCAGGCGTTATCAGCCATGCCGTTCTAGCGGCATTAAATAATGAGCTGAAGTCATTTCTGCTGAGAATGGCGGGAATTGTATATGGCCATGATCGTTCTCCAAAATGAAAATATAGTGAAAAACTACCTGACTACCATTATGGAGGAATTGAATCTGATTTACAATACACCCAATATTTAGAGGTTTACTTATTATTTGCTGCTTATGATTGCTTTGTTAATTGTAAGATTACTTTGTGCTTAACTGCTCTCTATCAATAAAGATATATCTACACCAAATACAACTCAATCCCCACCCCCCGGATATACTCCTGCCACTCCTCCGCCAGATAATGATCGGTCACAATAATATCAATACATTCCAGCGAGGCAAAATACGCTGGCCGGATCTGGTCAAACTTGCTGGAATCGGCCAGCAGAATCTTGGTGACGGAAGATTTTATAACTGCCTGCATTGTAGATATCTCATAGTTATGCATACATGTAATACCGAGTTCCCGGTGAATGCCTGCGGCGGAGAGGAAGACCTTATTGGCGCGGATCTGATTGATCAGCTCGATTCCCTGCTGGGATTCGAACATCTGGGCGTTGGGGTGGTAGAAGCCGCCGGGAAAGATCAGGCTGATGTCTTCTTTGGTGATCAGCTCGTTTAAGATATTCATGCTGTAGCACAGGGCTGTTATGGGCATGCCGCCCGGAATGTAATGGGCCAGATGCTCGGTGGTGGAGCCGCTGTCAATGATGACAGTGTCATTGGGTTCCACCAGAGTCGCCGCAAATTTGCCAATCAGCTCTTTTTGCAGGTTGCGTTTTTCTTTTTCTGATTCCAGAGAGTAGGAAGGGGAAGCCTCCGACAGACTGCTCTGGGGATTAAACATGATTTTTCCGTTTTCAAAATTAATTGTATGGTCTGCTGTCAGTTCTTTGATATCCCGGCGAACAGTCATTTCGGATACATTTAGATGATTCGCCATCTCCTTTACGGTGATGCTGTTTCTTATCTTTAAAAAGTGTATGATATTATTTAAACGGGTCTCTTTTTTATTCATGATTGACCTCCCTTATTTTGCTGATTCTAATTTTTACCAATTCTAATCTTTACCAAATCAAACCTTGCCAATTCCAACTTCAACGACTCTAACTTCGCCAAATTTAATATTTTTAACTCTAACATTTCTTAACTCGATATTAACATTTTTGTATCGAAATGTAAACGGATTCCCTACAAAACCCTATTTGTCCTACCAAAAACGTCAAAATTAACAATTATACAGTAACAAAATGTGAGTATTCACAAACATTTTTTCGAATATTGACTTTAAATGTAAAAAAAGTTATCATAAAACTAACCAAAAGGCAGAAAATGTTAAAAAATAATAACATTATTAGGGAGGACGACGTGGAGGAGCTTTTAAAATTACAAAATATAACCAAAAAGTTCGGAAATGTAGTCGCAAATGATCGTATCAACTTAAGCGTGGGCAAGGGGGAGATCCGGGCTCTGCTGGGGGAGAACGGAGCCGGCAAATCGACTCTGATGAATATCATTTACGGCCTGTATCAGCCCACTTCAGGGGAAATCTTCTTCGACGGCAGGCAGGTGGCAATCCATTCTCCGAAGGAAGCGATTCATCTCGGCATCGGCATGGTTCACCAGCATTTTATGCTGATACCGGAGCTGAGCGTTGTGGAGAATCTGGTTCTGGGGAGACGTTCACGGAGAGAGCCGTTTCTCGATCTGGAAGAAGCGTCGGAGGAAATCCGCAGATTATCCGAAACGTACGGACTGGATGTGGATCCAAAGGCAAAGGTGTGCGACCTTCCGGTTGGAAGCCAGCAGAGGGTGGAGATCATCAAGGCACTGTACCGCGGGGCCAATGTCCTGATTCTGGATGAACCGACCGCTGTACTTGCCCCGCAGGAAGCGGAGCATCTGGGGACTGTCATCAGGACACTGGCGGAACAGGGAAAAACAGTTATTTTTATCACGCATAAGCTGATGGAGGCCAGGGATCTGGCCCACAAAATCACAATTTTAAGGAACGGAAAGACAATTGTGACTGTACCGGCCAGGGATAAGAGCAATGAGGAACTGGCACAGCTCATGGTGGGGCATCCGATTGCCACCGACCTCCCGAGAAAGAAATACGCACCCGGAAGAGAAGCGTTGAAGATCAGCGGCCTTTCCATGACGGCAAAGGATGGGAAACGTCTTCTGGACAAGATTAACCTGACTGTACACGAAGGAGAAATCGTTGCAGTTGCCGGAGTGGATGGGAACGGTCAGTCTGAGGTAGTCGAAGCGGTGACTGGACTTCGTAAAATTACGAAGGGGAAGGTGGAGTTCTTTAACCGGGATATGAGCCGGACCTCCGTCCGGGACAGAATCCGCGAAGGCATGGGCCATATTCCCCAGGACCGGCACAAGGAAGGAATGGCGTTGGATATGAGTCTTTCCGACAACATGATTCTGGAGACCCATGGAGATAAGAAGTTCAGCAGGTGCGGATGGATCGATTACGATAAGGTCAATCAATACACCGGGGAAATGATTGAAAAATACAATGTGAAGGCCACCGGCTATGCCGCGCCGGCGGGGAGTCTCTCCGGCGGCAACCAGCAGAAGGTGGTGCTGGCCAGAGAGGTATCGAGAGAGCCGAAGATCCTGATTGCCGCACAGCCTACCAGAGGCCTTGACATTTCGGCAGTCGAATTTGTTCACAGGAAGCTGCTGGAATCGAGGGATTCCGGTGTTGCCATCCTGATGATTTCCACGGAACTGGAGGAATGTCTTTCACTCAGCGACAGGCTGGCAGTCATGCATCAGGGCAGAATCATGGGAGTGATGAATCGTGAGGAATACGATGTGGAGAAAATTGGCCTGATGATTGCCGGGGTACATGATGGAGAACGGAAAAATGAAGATAAAACAGAACGATAAGAGAAAAATTTTGGCGCAGTTACTGAAACCGGTGGCAGCAATTGCGGCGGCACTGATGGTTGGCGCAGTTTTGATTCTGTATGCAGGGGCAAATCCTGTCACGGCATATAAATCGCTTCTGACCGGGGCATTTGGAAGCTTTTATAATTTTACGGAGGTGCTGGTGAAAGCGTCTCCATTGTGGCTGGCAGGTCTTGGCGTGGCGCTGTCGTTTAAAGCCGGGATTTTTAATGTGGGTGCGGAAGGACAGATCATGATGGGGGCATTGGCTACCGCTTGGATCGGCGTCGTGCTGGGAAATCTTCCCATGATCATTCTGCTTCCTGTTACCATGCTTGCCGCGGTTTTAGCAGGCGGTATCTGGGCCAGCATCCCGGGCATGATGAAAGCGAAGCTGGGAGTCGATGAAATCATTACCACAATTATGTTTAATTACATAGCAACCTGGGTGGTCAGCTATTTTGTGACAGGGCCGTTAAAGGATCCGGCGGGGGTCAATCCGCAGACGGCGGAGCTGGGAGCAGGAGCACAGCTTCCGATTCTGGTAAAGGCGACCAGGCTGCACGCGGGTCTGATCCTTACGCTGATTTTAATTGTCGTCATGTATTTTGTCATTAAAAAGAGTACATTTGGTTACAAGGTGAGACTGCTGGGGAGCAGTTTATCCGTGGCGAGGGCATCGGGGATTAACGTTCCCCTGACACTGGTTACTACGATGATCATCAGCGGCGGTCTGTCCGGTTTGGCTGGGATGATGGAGATTTCGGGGCTGCACCACAGGCTTTTAAATTCATTTTCTCCGGGCTATGGTTTTACGGCGGTTGTTGTGGCTCTGCTCGGCAATCTGAATCCGCTGGCTGTATTCGTGTCGGGATTCTTCTTTGCAGCAATGACGGTGGGGGCTAATGAGATGCAGAGAAGCGCTGCCATTCCCACCTCTTTAATCAGTGTGATTCAGGGATTGATCGTGTTCTTTGTTCTGATCAGCGAAGTGAAACACTTTCCGAAACCCCATATTTTCACATCGAAAAAGGAAGACAGGGGGGTGACAGAATGAATATCTTAAGCATGACATTTATTGTGGGTCTCTTGACTGCCACGGTCCGCATGATGGTCCCGATTCTTCTGTCGGCGCTGGGGGAGACGTATTCGGAACGTGCGGGCATCTTAAATATCGGGCTGGAGGGGATTATGCTGATCAGCGCATTCTGTGCTTTTCTGGGCTCCTACTATTTTAACAGCGCGGCTGTGGGTGTGCTGTTTGGAGCGGCTTCCGGCCTGCTTGTCGGCCTGGTCGCGGCATTCTTGAGCGTTACCCTGCAGATTAACCAGATGATCAGCGGAATCGCCTTAAATATGGCGGCCGCGGGGCTTACCAGTTTCCTTTACCGGGTTATGTTCGGTGTGCTTCCGATTCCGCCTCAGGCAAAGAGCCTGCCGGTGCTGGAGATTCCGGTGCTGAAAAACATTCCATTTCTGGGAGAGATCCTGTTTCAGCACAATATTCTGGTATATGCAGCATTTATTCTTGTACCGGTGTCTTCCATCATACTGTACAAGACCAGCTTTGGCCTGAAGATCCGGGCGGTGGGGGAGAACCCGAAGGCAGTGGATACCGTGGGCGTCAGCGTGAACGGCGTGCGGTATTCTGCGGTGTGCATCTGTGGGCTGCTGACCGGACTGGCCGGGACGTGTCTGACCATCGGACAGCTCAATATGTTTATGGACAATATTTCCGCAGGTAGAGGTTTTATCGCTTTGGCGGCCGTTATCTTCGGTAAATGGAATCCGAAGGGAGTCCTGTTTGCTTCCGTTATCTTTGCATTTGCGGATGCTCTTCAGCTGAGGCTCCAGTCACTTGGCTTCCAGATTCCGTATCAGTTCCTGGTTATGCTTCCCTATGTGCTGACCGTGGTGGCACTGGCCGGAGTCGTGGGGAGGAGCAAAGGACCAGCCGCATTGGGAAAAGCATACAGCAAGGAAGGATGACAGGACAAGTCAATTAACAAAACCTATTAACAAAACTTATCAGAAAAAACTATCAGCGAATCGCTGAAAGTATAAATGTCTTTCTAACGACAAGGAGGAGAAGAAATGAAAAGGAAACTGAGTTTGGTAATGGCAGCGGCACTGACTGCAGCGCTCCTGGGGGGATGCGCAGGCGGAAATGCAAAACAGCCGGCAGGCGACACAACGGCGGCACAGACGGAAGCTGGCGAGAAGGAAGCGGAAAAGAAGGAAGCGGAAAAGACAGAGGCAGTGGACGGAGATACCGCGAAGACGGATGATGTAAAGAAGGACGACGCAAAGGCTGGAGACAGCGCCAAAACCGGGGACGGACAGTTCAAGGCGGCTCTTATTGTAACCGGATCGGTCAACGACGCCGGATGGAACGCGGCTGCCTACAATGGCATGAAAGCGATTGAAAGTGAAATGGGAGCGGAGATTAATTTCTCAGAAAATGTGTCTCTTCCCGATGCGGAACCGGCATTGAGGGATTTTTCCAACAAGGGATACAACCTGGTCTTTGCACACAGCATGGAGTATGGCGAGTCTGTGACAAAGATTGCGGGGGATTATCCTGATACAAAATACGCGGTCTATACAGGAACTGTGGAAGCGGACAATGTGGCGTCCATCTCCTTAAATGAGCACGAGACGGGATATCTGGCCGGCATGCTGGCGGCATCCATGTCAAAGACGGGCAAGATCGGAGTCATCATTGGTTCTGACTTACCTCCGATGATCCGAATCGCGGAGGCGTACAAGCTGGGCGCGAAAGAGATAAATCCGGATATTCAGGTGTTTGATGTATTTGCAGGCAGCTGGGATGATATTGCAAAAGGAAAAGAAGCGGCTCTGGGACAGATTGAAAACGGCGCCGATGTCATCTTCCATGTTGCGGATAAGACCGGGCTTGGAGCGATTCAGGCGGCACAGGAAAAGGGCGTGTATGCAATCGGTTCCTCTGTGGATCAGAGTGCAGTGGCACCCGGAACCGTACTGTCCAGTGCCCTGGACCATGCGGACAAGGCCTATTTAGCGGCGGCAAAGAGCGTTTCAGATGGTACCTTTAAGGGCGGAATCATGAGAATGGGACTGAAGGAAGAGGCGATTGGCATGGCACCATACGATGCGGCCGTTCCGGAAGATGTAATTAAGAAAATTGAAGATAAGACCGCGCAGATCGTGAACGGGGAATTCGAAGTTCCGGAGATTCTGGAGAGAACGACGAAGTAAACTTTGAGAAAAGGAAACGAAAATGAACGATTATTTATTTTACGGAGCGATGACGGAACCCATCGCTCCGATGGACAAAGAGGGAAATATTGACTATGAGCTTTTGAAGGCTCAGGTGCAGTTTCAGCTGGATCATAAGATTCATGCGATTTTTGTGAGCGGGCTGACGGAATGCATGGTGACCAGCGTGGATGAGCAGATTGAAATGCTCCGTGAAACTGTGAAAACCGTGAACGGTCAGGTCCCGGTTATGGGAAATATCTGTCTGAACCGGCCGGAGGACGCTCTGACAGCCATAAAAGCATTTGAGGAGGCGGGAGCGGACGCGGTCAGCATAGCGCAGCCTCATACCTTCACGTATGAGGAAGATGCCATTTACGAGTATTATACGAATCTGATCCGCAGGACAAAACTGCCGGTTTACGTATACAACGCGCCTCAGACCAACAACATTCTTTCACCCAGGCTTGTAAAAAGGCTGGTGGAGGAAAATGAAAATGTGAGAGGCTATAAAAACAGTGTTCAGGACATTCTTCATCTGCAGAGTGTCATGGAGCTGATTCCGAAAGAACGCCATTTTGAATGCATCGCGGGCAGTGATTCGACAATTTTTGCAACACTGGCTCTGGGCGGATGCGGGATCATATCCTGGGTGTCCATCATGTTCCCGGAACTGATCGAGGAGCTGTGCGACGCGTATTTTAAAGGTGATATCGAGGGTGCAAGGGCACTTCAGTTCCGGGTACAGAAAGTGCGGACGATTTTAAAGCACGCTCCGATGGATTCCGGATATCGGTATGCCGGTGAACTGATCGGACTGCCGATGGGATATCCGAGGCAGCCAATGTCGCAGGCTACGGAGGAGCAGAAGAACTATATCAGGGAAGAACTGACAAAAATGGGCATGATTTGACAAAGGAGCGGAAATGAAGCCAAAGAAATTAATAACGCTGGGAAGCTATCATACGGATTATTTTTTGATTGGGGACAGAATTCCGGACAAGGGTGAGACGGTGACGGGAAATTACTATTTTACAGAGGGCGGCGGCAAAGGCTCCAATCATGCCTGCGCCTGCTCGATCCTTGGCGGAAACGTGGTTTTGATTCAGAAGCTGGGCAGGGATGAGGGCGGAGAAACGGCCTGTAGGGAATTCGCAGGGTACGGACTCTCTCTGGATTATGTCCGGATGGTGGACGGAGAGAAGACGGGACTGGCTCCCATCATGATCGATAAGGATGGCAATAACGCCATTATGGTCTTTCCGGGGGCTCACGGCCATTATACGAAGGAAGATATCGATATGGCCGACCAGGAGTTTGACGATGCATTTATGGCCAGTTTTGTGTTTGAGACGAATCTGGATATGGTGGAGTATGCCATTAAAAAAGCGTATGAAAAGAATGTGGCCGTATTTTTAGATCCGTCGCCCGTGACGAAGTTTAATCCGGAGCTGTATCCGTATCTGACCTGGATTAAACCCAACGAGCATGAGGCAACCCTTTATACGGGAATCGAAGTGACGGATTATGAGTCTGCCATAGAAGCCGGTAAATGGTTTCTGGCACAGGGAGTCAAAAATGCCCTGATTACTTTGGGGGAAATGGGTTCGGTTCTGGTGACGCCTGACCGGATTTTAACATTTCCGGCGCCGAAGGTGACGGTTGTGGACACAACAACGGCGGGCGATGTGTTCGCCGGCGCATTTATCTATGCCCTGTCGGTGGAAATGCCTCTGGACGAGGCCGTGCTGTTTGCCTCCTGCGCGGGCGCTCTGACAGCCACGAAAGCGGGGGCAGTTAAGTCGGCCCCGCATATGGATGAGGTGCAGACGCTTCTGGCGGAATTTAAAAAGACGATTTAGGACCGGGGGATAGAGATGAATCATACGATATTTGCTTTAAAAGGAACGATTGCCTATACACCGGTACCGGACAAATTCGTATTCGCGGAAGAGAGTTTCCTGGTATGCGAAAATGAAAAGGTGAAAGGGATCTGGAAGGAACTGCCGGATGAGCTGAAGGGAATAAGAGTCTGTGATTATACAGGCAAAATCATTTTCCCGGGAATGTGCGATCTGCACATGCATGCGCCTCAGTACGCGTTTCGGGGACTCGGGATGAATCTGGAGAATCCGGACTGGGATATGTGGTTCGAGAAGTACGCTTTTCCAGATGAGAAACGGTATGAGGACTGCGAATATGCAAAGAAAGCGTATGAGCGTCTGACCGACGACCTTTTAAAAACCACGACGACCCGTTGCGTTATGTTCGGGACTCTTCACCGGCAGAGCACGGAGATTCTGATGGATCTGCTGGAGGAAAAGGGAATCGCGGCCTATGTGGGCAAGGTAAATATGGACCGGAATTCGATTCCCGGCCTGCTGGAGACCACGGGGGAGAGCCTGGAAGAGACGAAACGGTGGCTGAGCGACTGTGCGGAAAAGAAGCAGTATAAGAAATGCCGTCCCATGATTACGCCCCGCTATATTCCGACGTGTACGGATGAACTTCTGAGCGGACTGGGAGAACTGGCTGTGGAGAAGGGAATTCCGGTTCAGTCTCACCTGTCCGAGGGGCTGGACGAGATGGAATGGGTACGTAAGCTGAAACCGGAGATCTCATTTTATGGGGAGGGCTACGACAGGTATCATATGTTTGGAGACGCAGTTCCGACGGTAATGGCTCACTGTGTCTATTCTTCAGAGGAGGAGATTGCTCTGATGAAGAAGCGGGAAAAGCTGATTGTCGCTCACTGCCCCCAGTCCAATATCAGCAGCTCCGGAGGGATTGCCCCGGTGAAACGCTATCTGGCGGAGGGCATCCGGGTGGGGCTTGGAAGCGATATGGCGGGCAGTAATACACTTTCTCTGCTGCGTGCGATTACCGATGCCATTCACGTGTCGAAGGCACGTTGGGCATTTACGGAGCGGGGAAACGATCCTCATGCAAAGAAGAATGTCCTGTCACTGGCGGAAGCATTTTATCTGGCAACCCATGGGGGAGAGGGCCTGTGGGACAGCGTTGGAAGCTTCGAAGAAGGATACAGTTTTGATGCTGTGGTCCTGGATGATTCCAGAATCCGTGACTACTGTGAGAGAAGCAGCTATGAGCGGACGGAGCGGTTGATCCTGATGTCGGATGACAGGGATATAGAGGCGAAGTTTATCGACGGACGAATGGTATATCAGCGGGCAGACGGCTGATTGGCGGGACGTGAAAATTGAACCTGAGACATGAAAAGGGGGGGGACTGAAACGTGAAAACGGTGGTGATTGAGGATATCAGGGCGGGTAATGATTATGGTCTGATTGTGCAGATGCCGGAAGAGGGAAGCGTATATCAGGAAGACTATTTTTACTGGAAGGGTAGCTCGATTCCGGCCTGCTTTCAGACGAACCGGATTACGACCGGGATAATGAAGACGTGGCACCGGGATCCGGTGTTTCAGAAACTGGAATACCATGATGACTATGAAAAATTCGTATTTCTCTCCGGAAACGCCCTGTTTCCTGTGGCGGATACGAGGGATTGCGCTGTCTGTGCCGGGAGTTTCCGGGTACTTAGGGTAACTCCCGGTACAGAGGTGCTTGTGCCGCCTGGAAAAGCACATTTTATGCCGGTCGCTGAGGGGGATGAGCCGGTCCGTCTTACAGTAGTGTGTCCGGAAATGCCGTTTTACCATGTGTTTCTGGACGAAGAGACACGGGCTGTGGCAAAGGAGTGAGAGGCATTGGAGAATGTATGCTTAAGGCGGTGTTCCTGCCGGTGTTTTTTGAAGAAAGAAGTGCCGGAGGAAGAACTGCTCAGGCTTTTTCAGGCGGGCATGCAGGCGCCGTCGGCGCGGAATGAACAGCCCTGGGAATTTATTCTGATCCGGGACCCTTTGGTGAAGGAGCAGATCGCACAGATCAATCCCTATTACCGGGCGGCAGATGGTGCGGACTGCCTGCTCCTCCTCCTTGCGGATTTAGCGCGAGTGAGGGGCGACAGTCCATGGTGGATACAGGATATGAGCGCCTGTGCGGAGAATATCCTGCTGCAGGCTGTGGAATTAGGACTCGGCGCCGTATGGCTGGGCGTCTATCCCAGGGGAGAGCGGATGCGTGCATTAAGAGAAATTGCATGTATTCCGGAGCGGGTGGTTCCGTTTGCGGTGATCGCTGTCGGATATCCGGCCAATGCGCTGCAGGCAGTGCCAAGGTTTGAGAAAAAACGGATTTTCAAGGATAAATATGGAATTGAGGCGGGAGATCAGTATGAACAACAGTGAAATATACTCTCACGTAGATCATACGCTGTTAAAAGCGTATGCTTCCTGGGAGGAGATTAAGAAATTGTGCGATGAGGCCGTACAGTACCGGACAGCTTCCGTATGTATTCCGCCGTCCTATATAAAGCGGGTCAGGGAAAACTATGGGAAAGACTTCAGAATCTGTACGGTAATCGGGTTTCCGCTGGGGTACAGCACGAAGGAAGTGAAGGTGAGCGAGACTCTTTTGGCGGTCAGGGATGGCGCGGACGAGATTGATACGGTAATCAATCTGGGAGATGTAAAAAACAAAGAGTATGACCAGATACTCGCTGAACTGAAAGCCATACGGAAAACGGCGGAGGGCCGGATTCTGAAGGTCATTATTGAGACCTGTTATTTGACGGAAGAGGAGAAGCGGGAGCTGTGCCGCGTGGTCACCGAGTCGGGAGCCGATTACATTAAGACTTCTACTGGATTTGGAACGAAAGGGGCGGTGCTGGCGGATATTTTCCTGTTTAAGGAGGAAATCGGACCGGACGTAAAGATCAAGGCAGCGGGGGGAATGCACAGCCGCCAGGATTTCATTGATTTTTTAAACGCTGGGTGCGACAGACTGGGAACGAGTTCCGCGGTGAAGGTGCTGGAGACACCGGTATAAGAAAGAGAAAGCTTTAGGGAGAATTAAGGACAGCATTAAAAGAAGAGTACGCGTAAATAGTATTTGAAATTTACGCATACTCTTTTTGCCTTTTTACGCAAAAAAATGTATAATTTAAGAACATACAGGTTTTTGTAAACAGACAGCATGACGAACTGTCGGAACATTCAAAGTAAAAGTACAAAGGAGATCCTATGAGAAAAGAAGCCAGCCTTGACCAGTGGAAAGAGCTATACGATGTAACCTTGAATTTAAAAGAGTTAGAGCCATGGCAGTATTTGGACAGCGCTGATCTGATTGCCATAAAGCTGCAGGGAATGGAAGAACCTGTGTTTATGAGCGTTATGGGCAGATTGGGGACTTGTTACGGTGTGAGTATGTATGAGGGGATGGACGGACTGGCTGATTTTGACATGGTGGCAAATGCGGGCAGTAAAGATGGCCCTTCGATTTATGATACCATGATGGATCAGTCCTGTATTACGTGGTATGCCGGTGATCGGGATGAGGTGCCGGAAGCGCAGAAAAAGGTAATAAAGGAGCTGGGACTTAAATTCAGGGGGAAAGGACAGTGGCAGTATTTTCTTTCCTTTGAAAAAGGCTATACGCCATTTACCCTGGATGCAAGGGAAGCGGGCATATTGACGGAGGCATTTAAAGGTCTGTTTATGGCGGTGCGCGCAATTAAGGAGAAACGGATATCAGTAGATTTTGAACAGGGAGAGATTCTCTGGAGACTTTATAATACAGAGACGGAAGAGTGGAATATGTTTGCAGGTCCGCTGCCTCTGTGTGAACGGGAGTATCCGGAGATAGAACTGGAAGATCAGGAGTTAAGGCAGAAATTGAAAGAACAACGTCAGATAAACCAGGAACTGGCAATTGAACTGGCCTATCTCCATACGGAGGTGAGGGATCAGGAGTATGACCGCCCTCTCTGTCCGCGCGTTCTGATTGTCATGGATTGGAAACGGGATATCATACTTAACATGGAATTGATGAAACCGGAAGATTATGAGATTGATGTTATTCTGAATTTTTTTGTTCCGTATGTGCTGTCAAATGGCCGTATGAAAAAAATTAGGGCCAGAAGTCCATGGGTATTTGCAGCCTTAATTGATATCTGTGAATACTGTGGAATTGAACTGAAGAAGGCAGACCTTGGAAAAGTAGACAACATGCTGATGGATATGATGGACAGGATGGGATAGTGGAAATAATTGCTGTGCCTGGAAAGTGGTGTTCTGGCGGAAACACTGGTCTATTATTATAGAAAGAACATCGGATTAACATGCAGTGCCCATCGTGCAATGCTAATCATACGAGGCCAATTGTACAGAGTCAATCTAGCCGCAGCAACATCATAAACCAATAGAGAGGACTATATATGAATTTTATACAAAAAGTAACTGCGCCAATTCTGCCAATCGGTGACGTCTCCTCCATCTCCCTGATCGGTGATCCGGGCTGCGAGGGACTGGGAACCACAATGATGCGTGTCTATGTCAACGCGCTGGAACTGGCTTCCCGGGACGATTTTATTCTGATCGCCGGTGCCGTTTATGGAGGCACTGAGCGGATTTAGAAAGAGCGAGAATTTTGAGTTTGAGAGATTGTATCCCATGGTATCAGATTACGCGGCGGGGATCGGCGGAATGCTGGCCAAGCAGGCCTTTGCCGACGCAGCAAAGATGGAACGCTCCCATGCGGAACTGATTGCAAAGGCGGAGAAGCTGGAGGAGTTTTCCGTGGATATGCTGTATGTATGCTCGGTATGCGGGTGTGTTATGACAGCGGTTGACGAGATTGACCGGTGTCCGGTGTGCGGAGCGCCCAAAAGGCAGTTCCGGGAATTTACGGGCAAAAATAGGAATAAAAATAAGATTAAGAATAAGAATAAATGAGAGCACCGGATGGATTCGCCTGGAACAGGGCGGTCTGTCTGGTGCTTTTTACTTTCGTAGAAAATTTATTATTATCATATTATGATTCCATATTTGTCACACGATAATGCCCGGGCGATACCTGGGCGTATTTTTTAAAGGTACGGATAAAGTTGGAGTAGTCATGAAAACCGGATAATTCACAGGTGTCAGTGACGCTTTTTCCCTGCTTTAGAAGCGTTTTGGCGAGGGAAATCCGTTTTAGAATCAGGTATTCCTGTATGGAACAGCCCGCCTGTTCACGGAATTTGCGGCTCATATGAGAGCGGTTCATGTAAAGGCAGTCCGCCAGAGCCTGGATGGATAAGTCTTCTGTCAGATGCTCGTCGATATATCTCATGATCTGGCTGGAAAGCTGGGGCATGATGTTTTCGGGAATCAATGTGGACTCGTAAAAACAGGTGTTGGCCAGGACCAGGAGCTGCAGGAGATAGGTGGAGGCCAGGATATCATGGCCGAAGCTTGCAGAGGCCACGGCGGTGTGCAGATGGTCTGTCAGATAGAGATAGCGTTCCAGAGACTGGGGCGGCAGGGAGAGTAAATTTCTGTCCGCATTCTTCCGCTTCTCAAAACAGGAGAGCAGATCGGTCTGCTCCGTGCAGTAATTCCGAACCAGCTCGGGAGAGAAGTGGGTAGCGATCCGCTCATAGGGAGTGCCCTCATAGGAGACTGCGCGGTGAATCTCCTGGCTGTTGATGATTAGCAAATCGCCCCGCTGTAACCGATACCGGTGGTGCTCGATGTAGCAGTCCGTGCAGCCGCCTAAAAACAGCAGCAGTTCGTAGGAATCGTGCATGTGGTATACGTCATTGATTGGCTTCGTGGAGAGCATATGGTGGCTCCGGATAATCTCTGGAAAATGAATCCGGCGGCAGCCATTGTTTGTCAATACAACGCGCTCTGGTGATAATGGTATTGTTTCATTTCTATTCGTATCCTGTTCTGTAAAAAAAGTCATAGCTTTCCAGCCTCCAATCCGGCGCCTGCGGCAATGTCGTTTTCCGCCGCCTCTCTTCTATAAAAAATAGTAAGGTTCGAAAAGACCTCACCAATTATTTTTCATGTATCGCACGTAAGCGCCTAAGAGGCAGGCACCAAGTGCTCGCAACAATAAAAATCACATAACGCAATAAAAAGACAAAAATGAGCAAAGAACCTGCATGAAATTTATTATATGATAAGGAATAAAAAAAGCAAGCAGTACTTGTACAGGAGGTAACATTTATGAAATTTGAAGTGAAAAATCCTGATTACGGGAAGAGCCCGTATACAGGCATGACGAAGGAACACTGGCTGGAGGTGTGCGAGTTTCTTTTGGAGGGGATTTTTTCCGGGATTGAAAGTATGGAGGGGCAGCCGGTAAGCCGAAGGGTAGAATTTGAGGTGAGTTATCCGAATAAGAACAGCTCCCCGACAAAGGCCAGTGCGGAGCGGTTTGAGGGGCTTGCCAGGAGCTTTCTGATCGCGGCGCCGCTGCTGCATAACCGGCCGGAGGCTGTGATCTGCGGCGTATCGGTGAGAGAGTATTATAAAACGCGGATACTGGAGGCGGTGACGCCTGGAAATCCCAATTATCTGTACGGCTTGCAGGAACTTCTCGCCATGGCAAAGGAGGGCGAGGACACCTTCCAGCATACCTGCGAATGTGCTTCACTCGTAATTGGCCTGGATCAGTGCAGGGAGGTCCTCTGGAATACGTACACGGCGGAGGAGAAAGACAGGATTGCGTCCTATATCCGGGAATTCGCCTATGGGAAGACGGGGGCGCACAACTGGCGGCTTTTCAACATGCTCATTCTGGGATTTCTGCATCAGGAGGGATATGAGATTGACCGAGGCGTGATGAGAGACCATGCGCAGACGATTCTGTCGTACTATGCAGGAGACGGATGGTATCGCGACGGCCATCGCTTTGATTACTACACTCCCTGGGCATTCCAGGTGTATGGGCCGATCTGGAACCGTTGGTATGGATATACAGAAGAACCGTGGATCGCAGGGAAAATAGAGCAGTATGCCAACGCGCTTACGGATTCATTTCTCTCCATGTTCGATAAAGATGGCCATGTGACGCTTTGGGCGAGAAGCGGCCTCTACCGCAATGCCGCCTCTTCTCCTTTTGCCTCCGCGTATCTTCTCAATCATACCAATGTCAATCCGGGCCTGGCAAGAAGAATCAATTCCGGCGCGCTGCTTCAGTTTATTACAAGGGAGGACGTATTTGTAAATGGAGTGCCGTCTTTGGGATTTTACGGACAGTTTCTCCCGATGGTACAGGATTACAGCTGCGCGGAAAGCCCGTTTTGGATTGCAAATCCATTTGTGGCGCTGACGTATCCAGAGGAGCATCCGTTCTGGTCCGCGGTCGAGGAAAATGGCGATTGGGAGCAGCTGGGAGATGCAACCGGTTATGTAGAAACGATAATGAATGGCCCGGGAATTGTCTCTGCGCATCTGGGCGGGAACGGGGCCTGTGAGTTCCGGACTGCGAAGGGGCTTTTTAAACCGGGAGATGAGTACATCAGATATTACATACGCCTCGCTTTTCACAGCCATTATCCGTGGGAGGCCTTTGACGGCCAGGGGGCGGAGGCCATGCAGTACAGTCTCTCTTATGATGGGGCCGCGGAGGCGCTGGTGCCGAATATCATCATGTACGGCGGCGTAAATGACGGGGTTCTCTACCGGAAACAGTACTTTGATTTTTACCATAACTTTCAGGGCGGCGCCTCCATCGATCTGGCGGATTTTCCGGTGGCATACGGCCACATCCGTGTGGACAAAATGCGCATCCCCAACAAACTGTTTACGCTGACCATGGGGGCCTACGGTTTCCCGGAATACCAGGATGGAGAGAAAACACAGGTGATCAGGCGCTCCTGCGATGGCGCGGAGGCGGTAATTCTAAAACAGGATGGCCGGCAGCTTGCGCTGGTTGCCTACACAGCGTGGGAATCGGTTGAGACAAAGGAGAGAAGAGGTGTCAATCCGGCCGCGGAGAACAGCATTTTAGCTTATGGAAAGCTGCGCAGAGAAAAAATGTATGGGTACGAGCCTTATGTGATGATCAGCGCCGTGCTAAGCAGGAGAGATGACAGGGAATGGGCGGAGGAGGAACTGTTTCCAATCCGAGAGATCATTTTTACGGATGAGGAACAGTGCGGCGGCTATGGTCCGGTTACACTCCTGATGAAGGACGGGCGCACGGCTGCCGTGGATTATGAGGGGCTGGAAGGGCATCTGATGATTTAATGATAAAAACCTTAAGATAGTGCAAAAATATGAAAATATTACAAATATCCCTGGTTATGATCTGAAGATTTTGTAAAAAGGCAGTATGAAACTTTATTTGCTTTTCAGATTCCCGATGTTATATTGAAACCATCATAATAACAAGGAAATATGCGGGAAGGCCAGGGATATCACTGAGCGGGAAAATGCGCCTGCCGCCGGTCTTTCAGCAGAAAATGGAGGAGACATTATGAAAAAAAGCTGGAAAAGGGGACTGGCGCTTTACCTGTCATTTGTTATTGCAGCAGGCAATTTTGGAAGCGGTATCTCTTACAGCTTCGCTGCCGTAAATGGCGGCGGAGGAACCGGGACGGGAAAGGCCACATCTTCCAATGCGGCCGGATCGGGAAGCGGTCATACGCATACATCAAAGGCCACTTCATCCAATGCGGATTCTGGCAGTTCAGACCGGAAACCGGATAAAAAGGCGACGGAGTCAAATGCAACAATGTCGAATGCCCTGAAGCTGCTTTTTGAGAAAACGGAATTTTCGCTGTCAGATGATTTCAGCAATACGCAGGGGCCGGTCTGGTACTATAAGTATGAAGACAAAGACAGCGGGGAAATATCAGAACTTCAGGAGTATGACGCAGCTGCACCACGGTGGATGGATAATAAGAAAAAATATCTGAGAATATTTAATGATGGTATGATGCCGGGAAATAAGGGGGACGACGTGATTCTGGAATGGAAAGCGCCCGCGGACGGCCTCATTCAAATATCTGAGGATGACGGCTCTATATTCATGGAAACAAACCGGGATGACAGAGATGGAGTCCTGCTGTCCATACAGCAGAACGGAACATTAATCTGGCCGGATACAGGGACGATATCAACGGAACACAATAAGACAGATGTCAATTTCCAGCCGTTTTATTTACAGGTAAGGGAAGGCGATGCCATCCATTTCCGGGCCAATGGAAATAAAGAGTACAACAACGACCGTGTAAAATGGTGTCCGGTTATCACGTATCTGGAAGAAGAGGATGTCGCAGTGATATCCGACATCACCATGACGGGAAGAGATTCCCTTGAATTCACAGCAGAATCAGCGGACCTATCCGGTGATATTGAGGACAGGGTTTCTTTAAGCGCAATTGTAAACGGAAAGAAGGAAGAGGCGGTAACTGTCCGTTCCGCTGAGGCAAAAGACGGCAAAGCTGTGGTTACATTTGATGAGGTCGAGGCGGCTGATAAAGATCAGATACAGTTACTGGTCGGCCTTGATGAGGACCATCAGTTTGTTACATACAGCCCTCAGGATTTTGCAGTAATTTCCGGGCTGACCTATTATGTAGATGCTGTAAATGGAAATGACAGCAATGACGGACTTACAGAGGAGAGCGCGTGGAAGAGTCTGGATAAGATCAACAATACCACATTTCTCCCGGGAGATTCTGTTCTGTTAAAGGCTGGCTGTATCTGGAACGGCTATCTGTATCCGAAGGGAGAGGGAAGCGAGAACGCCCCTGTGACACTTGGAAAGTATGGCGGAGACGGATATCCGATTATTAATGGAGACGGATCAGTCCCTTATGATTCACAGTATAAAGTCAGAGAAGACCATGTATACAGTCCGACCATCCTGTTGAGTGATCAAAGCAACTGGGTAATTGATGGAATAGAAGTAACAAACAGCGCTGATGATAGTTACAATCATGTTGGGATCCTGGTGTTTACCACAGGGCAGACCGGCGTGGTGTCGAATGTGACGGTTCAGAACTGCTACGTTCACGATGTGACAGCAGAAGTAGCCAACTCCAAGATGACCGGAGGAATTCTCGTAATCGGCGCCGACGTCTGGATCGATGGTCAGAAGCCGGAAGGTGAAATGGCTTCCGATATCGGATTTGACGAGGTTTTGATTGAAAATAACTATGTAAAAAATGTAGCCAAGGAAGGAATTCGTTCCAGCGGCCAGAATACAGGTGCGGAGGGCGTGGGCTTCCGCAATACGAAGACATTCCGCAATATTACCTTCCGTGGAAACTACATCGAAGAAATTTTCGGTGACGGCATCGTACTCGCAGAAGTTGGCGAAAACGGTATGGTAGAGAACAACGTGGTGAAGAATCATTGCAACTACGATACTGCTAACTATGCGGGCGCGTGGCTGTGGCAGTGTGACGATTCCATTTTCCGCTATAATGAAGTATTCGGCGGAGAGTACGGCTATAACGATGGTGAGGCGTTTGACTATGATATCGGATGTAAGGATATTATCTACGAATATAATTACAGTCACCATAACAAGGGCGGCCTGCTTCTGACCATGTATGACAATGCTTCCTATCATTTCCGCTATAATATCAGCGCCAACGATGGAAAGCCCAGCCAGGAGCTGTTCCACTGTCAGACCGGCAAGACGAAGGTCTATAACAATACCATGTACATTGGAAAAGGAACCACGACCTCCATTTTCCAGACCGGATCAGTGGGTTACTTTAAAAATAATATTATTATGGCCCACGGCAGCGTTCCGAAGTTCGGCACCAGCTCCATAAGTGTGACAAAGGGCGCTATGACCAATAATATTATCTATCCGGCTTCTATTACAAGCGTAAACGGTCCTTCTGACGCAGTCCTGGAAGACAATCTGTTTGTGAACCCGAGACTTTCTTCTCCGCAGCTGAGCACGAAATACAGCAGTGAAGAGTATGGGCTCACTTATGAGAATATGGGACAGGGTGATGATTTTATTGCCGGGCTCAGGGAACGTATGGCGATCTTTAAACTGCAGGAAAATTCACCGGCGGTTGACGCAGGCGTGGTAATACCGGAATCAGATGCGACAGAGGATATTTTTGGTAATAAAATCGTGGATTTACCAGATATTGGCGCTCACGAGTTTAATGATGACCCGGGGCCTGTGGATGAGGATGGAAATAAAGCAGAAAAAGTAATTCTGGATAAGACAGAGCTTTATATGGTAGCAGAAGACATCGCCCAGTTAAATGCCTCCGTACTGCCGGAAGATGTTCTTGACGACAGCATTGGATGGTCCGTGGCCGACCCTGAGGTAGTAAGCGTGTCAGCGGCGGGCAAGGTAACAGCCCTGGCAAAGGGAGATACCGTTATTAGCGCGGTCAGCTTAAATAATCCGGAGGCGAAAGCGGAGTGTATCATTCATGTATACGAAAAGAATTCAAAGTCTGTTATCGCGGACAAAGATGCCAGAGTAAGGGATGATGGTACTCACAGCGGAACAGAAGAATCCATGACAGTAAAGCTGGACAGCGGCGGATACAGCAGAAACGTATTGATGTCCTTTGATCTGACCTCCGTACCGGAGAATTACAAAAAGGTTCTCTTAAAATTCCATATTGACAGTACAGAGGCAAACAACGTCCCCTTTACCGTATCCAGGATAGGTGATGACTGGGAAGAGGAGGAAGTAACGTGGAATACCATGCCTGATAAAGGCGAAAAGATTCTGGATTTCACTTCCAGTATAGCAGATGGAGGAAGCTGGAAGGAACTGGACATCACGGATTATATGGAAACATTACTGGAATCCGGAACTCAGAGACTTTCGATTATCTTTGAAGGCGTAGAAATAGGATCAAAGAATTATACAAACATTCACTCCAAAGAAACGGATTATAAACCGCAGCTTGTATTTGACAATGAATCTGTAAAATCGGTGGAAAATGTCTTTGTCAAAATTCCAGTGGGAACAGCGCCGGTTTTACCAGAGACTGTAAACGTAACCTACAGTGATGATACGACTGCCAAAGCGGCGGTGGAATGGGATGAGATTCCGGCTGGGAACTATCAGAAAGAGGGGCAGTTTACCGTATGCGGTTATATCGAGGGAAGAAACCTGCCGGTTATCGCATATGTGACCGTATCGGATACAATTATTACAGCGGCATTTGCAGAGGATGTCACAACCCAGGCAGGGGTAGCTCCGGTTCTGCCGGAGACCGTAAAGGTGACTTATATTAACAGTTCTGAGGCACAGGTTCCCGTTGTATGGGAGTCCGTGACTGAAAGTCAGTATGCAAAACCGGGAACCTTTACAGTGAAAGGAAAAGTAAGTGGTTTTGAGGCAGGATGCAGTATCAGGGTTATTGTAACCAGCGCCGGAGTGGTTGATGCCGAGGCGGCCAGCATAACCGGATATGTAGGATTTATGCCGGTACTTCCTGAGAGCATTACGGTCAGCTATACAGACGGCAGCAAGGGAACGGCCAGAGTCGAATGGGAAGAGACAGAGGAAGAAAAGTACCAGAAAGCCGGAACTTTCACAGTTCATGGAACCTGCGAGGGGCTGGATCAGAAAGCCGCTGCAAATGTGACAATCATCGAAGCCGCTGCAAAGCCGGCTGAAATGAAGAGTCCGGCAGGCAAATATCCGGCGCTTCCATATACCATAAAGCTGGAGGGAAGCAAGAGCCGCAGCCGTGCAGCAAATGCAGCGGAGGCGCCTGTGGTATGGGAGACCGTCAGCAGGGAACTGTATCAGGGCAGCGATCCGTATGTGGTAAATGGTTATATTGCGGGAACGACGATTCCAGCTTCCATAACGATTACGCCGGCAGATCCACTGGAATATATGGATGGTGTGATTGATACAAACGGCGATACCTATATTCAGGTAAGCCCCTCAGACAGCAAATTCGGTGATAATGAAGTGATTCGTATTAAGAACTATACAGGGTCCTTTAAACGTATTGGAGTGGTACGGTTTGATTTTGAGTCCATGGACACTTCAGACTTAACGGAGATGACGCTGAGATTGTATTTTAATAAGATGGATAATAAAGCAGAGGTTACAGAGACCTATTTAAACATCTATACTAACGCCCCAGGCTGGGTGGAAAATACGGCAACGTATGATTCCATCACACAGGCCAGCGGATATAAGGCAGAGCTGGTAAAAGAACATGTCGTAATCAAGCGTGACCAGGTAGGAAGCTACATTACGATTGACGTATCCGATGCGATTGATTTTATTGAAGGCGGAAAAATTTCCTTTATTCTTGATATTGAAGAGAATCCGGAGGCTGATGCCAATGGCTCTAACTCCGGTCTGGAATTTGCCAGTAAAGAGGCCGGAAAAGAAAAGGCACCGAAGCTTTACGTATCAAACCAGTATGTGACAGAGTTGGAAACGGTAAATTTAGATGTCAATGTAGGAGAAACACTGGATCTTCCGGATACAATTACGATTCACTATGTGGACGGGACGGAGGAACAGGCACCTGTTGTTTGGGAAGCTGTCAGCCCGACTCTGCTGGGCAGAAAAGGGACTTTCCTGGTAAGGGGACATGTAGAAGGGCTTTACTGCAGTGTTTCCGCAGGCGTTACCATGAAAGCAGAAGACCCGGATAATCCAGACAACCCGGATAACCCAGACAACCCGGATAACCCGGATAATCCAGAAAACCCGGATAATCCAGAAAACCCGGATAATCCAGAAAACCCAGACAACCCGGATAATCCAGATACCCCGGACAACCCAGACAACCCAGAAAACCCAGACAACCCGGATAATCCGGATACCCCCGATAAGCCGCACAAAAATTCTTCGTCTACTTCCGGCCAGGCAGTTACAGTAAACAGCTGGGTTCAGGGAATTGGCTATAGAAAATGCATTCTGGGCAATGGGGATTATTCAAAAAATGGATGGTATTATCTGGAATATAATGGTAGTATGAACTGGTATCGTTTTGATGAGAACGGAAATCTGATCACCGGATTTTTCTCAGATCAGGATGGAAAACTCTATTATCTTGACAAAGATGGAATTATGGTGACCGGCTGGCAGCTGATCGACGGTAAATGGTATTACTTTAATCCGGTATCCGATGGGGCCAAAGGCTCGTTATATCAAAATACTACAACTCCCGGTGGTTATCGTGTAGGACCGGATGGGGTATGGGAAAGTTAATATGAGGTGAACCGTGAAAAAGAAAGCAGCATTGTTGTTTTTCATATGGTTCCTGATTCTGGAATGTCTTGCCGGCTGCGCCCGGCAAGGCTATTCCTGTTTTATGGAAGTAGGGGACTATGAGATATCGAAGGAAGAGTACGCTCTGCTGGCTTACGACAATATTGCCAGAACGGCCAGAGAATATGGGGCGAAAGAAGGTATCGATGTAAATGCTCCCGGCTTTTGGGAGAAGAAGACGGACGGCGTCTCCCCGATGGACCGGGTACGGGAGCTTACAGACGGGGAAGCTGTTCAGCAGAAGGGAATTCAAATTCTGGCAAAGGAAAACGGCATAATCGATGAGATCGGATACGAAGCATTTTTGAAACAGTATCAGGAGGAAAATAAACAGCGAAAGCAGATGAAGGAAGAGGGAAAGGTTCTGTATGGGCCTCTGGAGCTGACCGTCAGCCAGTACTATTCCTATCGCCAGAGCCAGCTGGAGCAGGCCCTGGAGGAATTCGTAGAGCAGAAGATCGTTATAATTGGGGAAGAAGAACTGAAAGAATATTATCCTGTTGTGAAACAAATGGAAGAAAAAAAGAATTTTAGAGCTCAACTCAGCCTGGTGATCTTTGAAGACACCGGTGAGGAGCAGAAAGCGGCGGTGGAGCAGTGGATTGCGGTTCATGGGATTACAGACGGTCTGCCGGTACTTCTGGCTGAGGAAACCGGAGTTTCTGCAAATATGGAGAGTCTGGCTGTGGATACCCTCGAACTGGGCAAGGAAAATCTGCTTCTGGACCGGGTGGTGCAGGCCGTAAAAGAAGTGGAAGCGGGAGAGGTTACGCCGGCCATAGAATACAGAGACGGTATGAGCGCGGTGATTGCGGTAGAATCAAAGGAATATGTTCCGTTTGGCAGCTACGATACAGAGCAGGATTATGTGGAATACCTGCTTCGGAAGAAAAAAGCCAGGGAGTATATTGCAGACAGGATCAGCGGGCTGGAAGTGAAAAGAGGGAAAGCCTGGGAGACAATAACCTATGAGGATATTGTAAAGTAAAAAACACAACAGATGAAAATGGAGCAGAATGATGAAGAGGTTATTACAAAACAGAACAGTAAAATTTAAGATCATGGTATATAACATCTGCATTATTTGCGTCATCGGCATCATATTCAGTGTTACAAATTATATGACGGCGAACAAAAAAACCATCCAGCTGGCACAGAATTCCGTAGGCTACCACGTGGAAAGCATCTCCAGATACTATGAGGAGGTCTACGAGCAGATGGTGAACCTGGTACTCAATTGTGCGGAGCGGGAGATGTTTGATTTAAGCTCCCTGGGTCAGTTGAATACCGTAGAGGAAAAGCGAAAAGGGCTGGATTATGCAAAGCTGGCCGCCAATTTCTGTGCCGTTACAGGATATGGGGATTACATTACCAGGCTGTCCATATTTGATGACAGTGATGTCCACATTTCGGCCGGAACGGCCCTGAGCAGTGTCGATGACGGGAGAAGAATCCGGAATTCCCCCTGGTTTGACCGGGAACTGAAAAAGGATATGTACAGCTACAGACTGGATCTGGTGGAGTCCCCGTTTTACAAGGAAGTAGGGATGGCGATTCCCATTATCTGTAAGAATTCCGGGTACAAAGACAGTGACTGGTCGGCGCTGTTTCTGTCTCCCCGTCTCTATCTCGACCGTCTGAAGGAAGATGATAACGGAAATACAATGCTTGTGACCACGTATCGCGGAGAGCGGATTGCCACGCTGCGGGAGCCTGTGAACCTGCAGGAGGAGAGCGGCCATTTGATTGATTCGGTTATAAGAAGAGAGGAGAGCCGCGGAATCGAGCGATACCGGCTGAATGGAGAACCATGTCTGGTATCTTTTAACAAAGATTCCCAAAGCGGAGTTGTAGTGATTGAAATCATGAATATGGCGGTCCTGAAAAATGACAGCCTTATGCTTATGCAGACTGTCGGTCTGATCTTCCTTTCCTGTGTGCTTCTGGGAATTTCCATGTCATTTCTGTTTACTAACGCAGTAAGAAAGCCGATTGACCGGCTGGTAAACCATGTTGGCAGGATTGCAAAGGGGGATTTTAGTCAGGAGGAATCTTTGGAAAGCCAGGATGAGATCGGACTCATCGGAAAGGCCGTGAATTCCATGAGCAGCCAGATCGAACAGCTGATGGACAAACGGTTAGAGGATGAAAAAGAGAAGAGCAGTCTGGAAATCCGGATGCTGCAGGCGCAGATTAACCCGCACTTCCTCTACAATACCCTGGACTCGATCAAATGGATTGCCGTGATCCAGAAGAACAGCGGTATCGTGAAGGCGGTAACCGCGCTGTCGAAGCTGCTTAAGAACATGGCAAAAGGGGTGGACCAGCGTGTTACGCTGCGAGAGGAGCTGGATTTTGTTCGCGACTACGTAACCATTGAGAAATTGAAATATGTGGAAATGTTTGACCTGGAGATTGATATCCGGGAGGAGACGCTGTACGATGCGCGAATCGTGAAGCTGACGCTGCAGCCGCTGGTGGAGAATGCGATTTTCAGCGGAATCGAACCGGGAGGAAAGAACGGAACCATTCAGATCTCCGCGTATGAGAGGGATAAATGTCTCTGCATTGATGTGCGGGACGATGGAATCGGGATCCCGGAAGAAAAGATACCGGAACTGCTGAACCATTCGGAGAAGTTAAAAGGCGACCAGATGAGCAGTATCGGGATGCCGAATGTGGACAGACGGCTGAAACTGATCTATGGGGAAGTGTACGGACTTTCTGTGGAGAGCCGGGAGGGAGAGTATACACAGATTACCGTCACAATTCCTCTGGAATATTAATAGGGAATACCAGTCTGGAAGACAGAAATTTAAGGGGGGAGAGCGCTTATGTACCGGATTATGATTGTAGATGATGAACCGTTAATTCTGGCGGGTATAGCTTCGCTTCTGAACTGGGAGGAATATCAGTGCCGGATCGTGGGAAAAGCATCAAACGGGCAGCAGGCTCTGGCCCTTCTGGATACGCTCCGGCCGGATATCGTAATTACAGATATAAAAATGCCGGCCATGGACGGAATTACCTTTATGAAGACAGCCATGAAAAACGGCTGTGCGGCAAGTTTCATTCTTCTTACGAATTTAGAAGAGTTTTCCCTGGCAAAAGAGGCGCTTCATCTGGGGGCGATCGACTATCTGGTAAAGCTGGAACTCAGTGAAGAAAGTTTGATTCAGGCTCTGGGGTGTGCCATAGATCGGTGCAACATGAATTACCGCATGACACACCTTGCGGAAGAACCGCTGACCGTGGACGAGCGGATTTTAAACTACTTCCGGCGGGTTCTCATCTATAACACGGACGTGGAGGCGGAGGACGAGCTTTCCGGCCTGATCCGGGAGCGGTATCCCAGGCCGGCGCTGATGCTGATTAATTTTAATTATGGATTCGAGGGATTTTCTGAGGCGTTTACGAGGGCAGACCAGAAAAAGGTCATGGGCATCGCGGAAGATATTATAAATGGCATGGTAAAGGGATTCTTTGACAACAGCTGCGTTCTGCGGCGGGAGCAGAGCGGATTTGTCCTGGTGCTTTCGACGGAAGGAACCGATGATTTTAAGAAGAAGGCCGGCGTCATGAGCGTAAAATTCCGCCAGGTCATGAAGGATTACTTCGAGGTGCCCATATCCATTGCGGTGAGCCTGCCTGGAAGCGGTGTGGAGGAAATCCAGGATCTTCTGTATCAGGCCATGAGCGCCATGAATCTGACTTTTTACGACAATTCCGGCGGCGCGGTGTTCTACTCGGCCATGTGCGAGGATAACATAAGCCACAGCAGTAATTTCAATATTAATTTTCTGAAGAAGAACATTACGGAGTCGATTCGCCAGAATGACTGCGAAGCCTTTAAAACCATTATGAATCAGATGATCCAGCTGTTTTCCGAGTGCAGGCCTTCCAGACAGCAGGCGGTGAACGCGTGCAATAATCTCTATTACTTTATCACCTCTCTGATTGAAAACTGGGGCGATCAGGACTTTCCTTATGCGGTGGACATTGTAGGCCAGTTAAACCGAATGGCCAACTTAAGTACGGTGCTCACCTGGCTTGAGGGCTTCCGGGACCAGGTGGTCAGGGTGCTGGAGGACCATCAGGAGGCACGCAGGGATAAGCTGGTGGAACTGGCTCTTGAATACGTAAAGGAGCATTATCAGGAGAAGATTACGCTGAGCCAGGCCGCGGCCGCTCTGAATGTCAGCCAGGGACATTTGAGCAGTACATTTAAGAAACAGGTGGGAAAGAATTTCTCTGATTATGTGACGGAAATGAAGATAGAGAAGGCGAAAGAATTGATCGAATCGTACCAGTACATGATGTATGAGATCTCCGATATGCTGGGCTTTGATACGCAGTATTACTTCAGCTCGGTTTTTAAGAAGATAACAGGGTATACGCCGAAGGAATACGAGAATCTGGTGGTAAAAAAATCACTTATGTAAGTTTTGGGGAGGAATCTTATGAAAATCAGCAGGATTGCGTCAGCACTATTTCTGTTGGCATTCGTGGCCGCAGGCGCCGCGGGATGCAGCCTTGGCAGAAACATGGAGGCCGACAGCGGCATTGTTGCAGAGGGAAGGAGCGCGGCGGATGGAGTGAAGGAGGGACGTGTAAAAATAACGGTGTCTGTCTGGGATAACGCCAACTCTCCGCAGTTTCAGGCTATGGCGGAGGCATTTATGGAGAAAAATCCGGACATTGATGTAGAACTGGTCGATATCCGGTCGGATGAATACAATAATAAGCTGACTGTACTGCTGGCGGGAAATGAATCTGACCCGGATGTGATTATGATCAAGGACGCGGACACACAGATATCTATGAGAGAAAAGGGACAGATTCTCGATCTGACCAGCTACCTTGCCAGAGACGGCGTGGATTTAAGCATTTACAACGGAGCGGCGGAACAGCTTCAGATGGATGGGAAGCAGTATACGCTGCCGTTTCGCCAGGACTGGTATGTTCTGTTCTATAATAAAGACTTATTTGACGCGGCGGGGATATCGTATCCTGCGGATGATATGACCTGGGAAGAGTATGAGAAACTGGCGGAAAAGATGACATTTATCAAAGATGGAGAGGCAGTCTACGGAACGCACCATCATACGTGGATGGCACTGGTCTCCAACTGGGCGGTGCAGGACGGGAAACATACGCTGATGAGCGGGGATTACTCTTTCTTAAAGCCGTATTATGAGCAGGCGCTTAGAATGCAGAACGCGGGCGTCATACAGAACTATGCCAGCCTGAAAGTAAGCAATATCCATTACACCAGTGTCTTTGAACAGCAGCAGTGCGCCATGGTTCCCATGGGAACCTGGTTTATTGCAACGTTGGTTCAGGACCGGAAGGCGGGAAATTTTGATTTTAACTGGGGAGTGACGAGAATTCCGCACTCGGCGGGAATACCGGCAGGAAGCACGGTTGGCTCAGTCACCCCGATCGCCGTCAATGCGAAATCCGATGTGCCGGACCAGGCCTGGGAATTCGTCCGGTTTGCCACCAGCGAGGCGGGGGCCGAGGTTCTGGCCGATAACAGCGTGTTTCCTGCCATCACCACCCCGGGCGTGGTGAGCCGTCTGGCTTCCATCGAGGGATTTCCGGAAGACGGAAAGGCAGCTCTTTCCGTGAAGAATTTTGTGTTCGACCGCCCGGTAGATGCGAAGATGGCAGCGGTGCGCAAGGTGATTGAGGAAGAGCACGACGCCATCATGATCGGGGAGGAAGACATTGATACTGGCATTGCCAACATGAATGAAAGGGCGGAGGAGGCCAGAAGCAGATAGCCTCTCCGCGGGAGTCCGGCTCACCGGACTCTCTATTACTCGCTTATGGTACAACCCGGATCCAGGTCAGAGAGCCGGTTCACCCATGCACCTTCCGGCTTCGGCACCCGGTATCCGACACGGAGAAGCGGATCACCGGTTCGTTCCATCCAGTTTTCCAGGCGCAGCCGCAGATCATCATATATATCTTTGCAGTCATTGCTGTTCACCAGGTTCTTCCGCTCCAGCGGATCTAAGGCCAGGTCGAACAGCATTTCACGTTCATGGGTCTGACGCAGCAGTCCGGCGTCTATCATGTCATCCTTGCTGGGCGAGGCGTCTATATTGGCCGGAACGTATCCGTTGTGGCAGTCAAAATACCGAATCAGCTTATATCGGCTGGTACGGATACAGCGCATGGGCTCATAGGCCGCGTGATAGGTGACTTCTGCAAAAACCTCGCTGTTGATCTCCTGCTCCGGGTCCGTAAACAGCCCGACAAAGGAACGTCCCTGAAGGTAGTCCGGTTTTCTTATCTCAAGCATATCACAGAGTGTGGGATAAACATCGATCTGGGAGATCAGAGAATCGCTGACTTTTCCCGCCGCCTGGTTTCCTGTGAATTTCATGATCAGCGTCACGCCGATCCCGGTATCGTAACAATTGCATTTCATAAATGGAAATGCGATTCCATGGTCAGTGGTGAAGATGATAATGGTATTGTCTTCACGACCGGAGCGTTTCAGTGCATCCAGCACAACACCGACCGAATCATCGGCGATTTTTGCGGAATACATAAAGTCGGCCATGTCCTTCCGATTCTCTTTTGTGTCCGGTATGGTCATCGGAGGCTTCACGTAATCCGGATTCACAAAATCATCGGGCGCTTTGGGATACCGCCGGTGAGTATTGATAAATCCCACGGACATAAAAAACGGTTTGTCTTCCTGATAATTCAGCAGATAGTCAGCCGCATGAGTACTGGCGGCGGTGTCTCTGAGAATAAACTCCGAGTGGTGGCAGTCCTCGTCAAACCAGTAGTCATATCCCAGCATGGAAGGCTCTGGCGCCTCATGCTGAACACCGAACAGGCAGGTATGGTAGCCCTGATTTCGGAGGAAATTTGACAGATGTGTATCGTAACAATCCATCTGAAATCCTCTCTGTGCCAGCCCCAGCATATTGGTGCTGTGAGGAGACTGCCCTGATAGCAGTCCAACCCGGCTGGGAGAACAGGTGGGGGCGGCACAGTAGGCCTGACGGAACAGCGTTCCTTCCTGTGCAAGCTTCATCAGATTCGGCGTCTTTACAGCTGCGCCGAACGGCTCTAAATAACGGCCGCTGTCATGGGTATGTAGGTATAGAATGTTTTTTTTCACAGAATACTCCTTTCAAATGTTTTGTCCTCCGTTTTGTCAGCCTTTGACGGCTCCTGCTGAGACACCGCCTACAATATACTTCTGGCCGAACACGAAGATGATGAGAACCGGCAGGGCGGTCAGAGTGATGTCCGCACTCACCAGGTTCCAGCTCTGCTCAAATTGGCCGAAGAAATTGTATACAGCCAGTGTCATGGGCCATTTCCCGGAATTGTTCATAAAGTAAAGCGGCATGGAAAAGTCATTCCAGATCGCCATAAAATTTAAGATTCCCACGGTGACGATGGTTGGTTTCATCAGCGGAAAGATAACGCTGGAAAACAGCCTCATGGGACCGGCTCCATCGATGACAGCCGCCTCGTCAATCTCTCGTGGAAGCGTTTCCACGAAGCCGAACATGAGAAACAGCGCCAGCGGAATATTCATGGCCACATAGAGAAAGATAAGCCCGTACCGGGTGTTAATAAGCGCGGTGGCCTTCATGATCTTCATGAGCGCCACATTGTTTACCGGCATGGCGATTCCCAGCACAATGAGATAGTAAATAACCCGGTGCAGCCGGCTGCGGTTCCGCGACAGCACATAGGAGGCCGCGGAGACAACAGCCAGAATCAGCAGTACGCTGAAGGTTGCATACAGAGCGCTGTTAAAGAAGGATGAAAGCAGTTTTCCGCGTTCAATCACGGTGGTATAGTTCTCAAACATGAATTTTTCCGGCAGAGTCAGCGTCATGACCATGGATTCTTTCTGTGATTTGAAGGAATTTACCAAAACTACCAGCATGGGTACCAGGACAATCAGGCTGGCGATCCATGCCGCCAGATTGGCCAGTACGGTACAGAGTCTCTTTTTCATTGTTCCACCTCCTTGTTGCCCACTGCTTTTAAGATGAAATAGGAAATCATCATGACAAATATAAAGAGAAGGCTGGAAAGCGTGGTGCCCATGGCGTAATTGCCCTTGGAAAATTCGCTGTAAACCGCCGTGTTGATAACGCCTGTAGAATTGCCGGGACCGCCGTTGGTCAGGCTGTAGATTAAGTCAAATACGCGAAAGCCGTAGGTGATGTTTAATACGGTCACGCTGATAATTACGTTTTTAAGGAGCGGAAGCGTCACATACCGGAATTTGCTCCAGAAACCGGCGCCATCCAGCTCCGCCGCCTCGTAATAGGTAGAGGATATGGAATTCAGTCCGGCGATGACCACCATCATCACGTATCCCGTACCTTTCCAGGCATCAACGGCAAAAATTGATTTAAATGCAAAATTCAAGTCTCCCAGCCAGTTCTGGGCCAAAAAATCGAGCCCGATGGCTTTTAACGTGATATTGATAAAGCCGCGGCTGGGATGGAGTATGTTCTTAAACACCAGGCCGATGATCAGAAAGGACATGACCTGAGGAAGAAACACCAGCATCCGGTGCATGCTTTTCATCTTTACCATCCTGCTGGTGAGCAGGATGGCCAGAGCGATTCCGAGCGTGGTCTTGGTGATGGAGCTTATCGCAGTAAATACAAAGGTATTTTTGATAAACATCCCGTAATTTGTACCGCCCTCAAAAACCTTTAAGTAGTTTTTCCAGCCTACGAAGTTTACTTCGCTGCTGTAAGCATTCCAGTCCGTAAAGGAATACCCGATTCCCATAATGCCCGGCAGAAAAAACAGACCGAGATAGAAGATGAGTGCGCCAAGGGTAAACCAGGTTGGATATAGTTTATTTGTCTTCATAGGCCCTCCGATTTATTCCCAGGCCGGGTCTTTCTGCAGTTCTGCCTGCTCCGCCCGTCTTCTGGAGATGCTTTCCATCACCTGATCCGATGTCATGGCTCCTGTATACATGGCTTCGATATCTTTTCCCGTATCCATAAACTGGGGATCAATATATTTTACGCCTACCTGCATGATGGTTCCTCTTTCCAGGGAATCGATATATTTGTTGAATTCATCAGGGTAAGAAGGTGTGATCTCCGGCCAGCAGAGTCCCATTTCCTCCGGATTGTTGTCCTGTCTGTACTGTAAATTCTCCGGTCTGGCGAGGAAACGGAAAAATTCCAGGGCATACTCGACGTTTTCACTCTTCTTATTGATAAAGTAGGCGGCGCTGGAGGCATTGTTTGCCAGCACGTCATTGTCGCCAAACGGCATCAGAAAGATACCGATCTGATCCTTCATCTCCGGATACGCCTCTTCCACCTGTAAAGCAAAGCCGGGAGCCGCCAGATACATGGCCGCTTTTTCTGTTCCAATCTCGTCCTTTGCCGCGTCTACGGTATTGCTCAAGTAATCTTCACCGTAATATCCCAGGTCTGCAAATTCTTTCATCTGGTCTAAGATGGTTTTCATCATAGCCACGTCCTTGATGTCTTTTTCGTTATTGTTTAACGCGTCGTATAAGCCGGGTTCCAGCTTTTCAAAGTAAGGTCCGCTGCCGTAGAGCGGTACGCACTGATGCCATGCGCTCTGTGTCGCTTCGTAAATCGGGATAGTCCCGGAATCCTGAATTTTCTGGCAGACTGTTTTAAACGCTTCATAGGTGGCAGGAATCTCCAGCCCCAGATTGGCGAATATCTTTTTGTTATAATTATAGAAATTCAGCTTTGGTTCTGCAAAACGGATGGCATAGATTTTATCGTCATAGGACACGCACTCTTTCGCGTAATCTGCCATGCGGTCCACCCATTCCTCGCCGCTTAAATCCACGCAGGTCTCGTCCGGGCGGACACGGGAGTAAAGGCTTAAAGGATCGGCGTCCACGCAGAAGATATCCGGTGCCTCTCCGGAGTCCAGTTTTACTTTTAAAAGGTCGCGCCACTGGGCGTCCGGAGAGACCTGGAAGTCGATTTTGATACCGGTTTCCTCCTCGAACTGGCCCGCCAGATCCTGAAGGACTCCGCAGGAGGGGATACCGGACTGATGGGTTCCAAATGAAAGCGTCACGTTTTTCGTTTTGTTGGAAGCGGCTGCTGTGCCGGCTGCCGATGATGTCTGGTCCGTACTCTTTTCCGCCGTATGACTGCCGCAGCCGGCCAGGCAGGATATCCCAAGGGCCATCGTTAACAGTAGTGCAATTTTTTTCTTCATAGCAATCCTCCATCTGATTTTTGGTTACAGTTCATGGCTCCTTTATCCGTCTCCGTCGTCCGGTCTGCTCTGGCGGTTTGCACTCCGGTTCCTGTGACTTTGCAGGGCATTAGCGGTTCTTAACGCGCAGAATTTTTCGTTCAGGGGAAATGCCCACTTGTTTGAGCGCAACGAGTTTGGGCATTTTCTCTGGATTTTAGAAAAATACTACACGTTTAGAACCGTTTATGCCCGAAACCGGAACTGGAACCGGAGTGCAAACCGCCAGAGCAGACCGGACGACGGAGACGGACAAAGGGGCCATGGACTGTAACGATTCTTGAAAGTTTTTTAGTAGCTTTTTACTATGTTCTATAGTACAATAACTAGAAATAAAACAACATGCACAAAATAGTTTTGCCCCTTGTACTTTTTTGACGCCACAGGAGGAGTTATGAAACGTAAAGTACCATCCCTGCAAAAATCGCTGCCGCGGTACTATTTCCTGGTAATCTTTGTGATCTTTACCGCAATGCTGACCGCATTTTATATTTATTATACAAAAAATTTAAGAGCCAGCGAATATCTGAATCTCCAGAATGTCTGCGATTCTGCCTGTTCCAATATGGAACAGGAGATCGAGAAGATGTCCACGGTGTCCCTAAACACGATCTATTCCAAAGACATTCTGCCTGGGATCCGCAGGATTCATGTGGAACAGCTGGGGACTCAGCAAACCTATACCCAGGTTCAGGCTATCTATAATTCCATATCTGCCATGATCGGTCCGCAGCAGACGGTCGCCCAGATCAATCTCTATCATAAAAATGGCTTTTCCGTAGGCACCGGTTTTTATACGTACAACAAGAAGATCAATCTGGAGGAAAAAAGCTGGTATAGCGACGTATTGGCGGAAAACGGATACAAGATCATGAGCACTCCACAGCCAATCTCCCATTTCATACCGACAGCGGCAATTCCCTATGAACCGTATTACATTTCTCTGACCAGACTTTATTTTGACGATGTCCATCAAATGGAGGGAGCGGTGGAAGTCTTGCAGAAATGTGACACCTTTTTCAGTTTTATCGACCGCCTTACCACGGCAAACCCGTCTCTCAGCCTTCTGATTATGGACAGGAACGGGGAACTCATCTATCCTGTGGACGAGCGTGGCGAAGAGACGGCCCATTTAACCGCAGTACTGGAGGAAAAACAGGATATTCCAGCAGGCCGGACGGTTCATGTCAGGGATGAGAACGGGAGGAAGAATGCGTTGCATCGTCAGACTGTGAAATCCGTAGGATGGCAGATATACGTCTTCGAACCGGACAGCGTCATAACCAGGTCCCTGGCCGCACCGACGTTTCTGTTCCTGGCTGTGCTGATTGCCGGGCTTCTCCTTACCATGGCCGTCTGTTTCTCCATTTCCCGCAGAATTCTGCAGCCCGTGGGTGAGCTGACGGAAACCTTTGAGACACTGGTGCTGGATGATGTATTTTCCCATACCATCGACACCGTCTCCCTGCCCCAGAGCCATTACGAGGAGATACAGACGCTGATCACTTCCTTTAGGAACATGTATAACAAGATGAACGCCTCCACCATGGAGATGCTGAAATCGCAGGAAAATGAGATCCGTGCCAAGGAGATCGCCACCCAGTCTATGATGAAGCCTCATTTTCTCTATAATAATCTGGCCAATATCAGTGTTATGGCGGAGGAAAACATGAACCAGGAGATCATCACGCTGACGGAAAATCTCTGTGACTATCTGCGGTATACATCGACGGGAAGCGAGATCCGCGTGCCAGTCAGCGATGAGTTTTTGTATACACAGAAGTATTTAGCCTGTATGAACGTCCGCTACAGGGGGCGGCTGACCTGTGATTTTACTTTAGATGAGCGGATGGGGGAGATCCAGATTCCCAAGTTAAGTCTTCAGCCCATCATAGAGAATTCTCTGAAATATGCGTTCATGAAAAAGCCGCCCTGGCACATCACTGTGCGGGGATATTTGGACGAGGAAGCCGGAAAGTGGCTGATCAGGATCACGGACAACGGTGTGGGCTTTACCGGGGAAGAGCTTAAGGAATTGACTCACATTCTGGAATCCATTCGGGATTCCAAAGACATCACCCGCCTGAAAATAGGGGGTATGGGACTTCAAAATGTATATCTGCGGCTTCTGCTCCAGTACGGTCCGTCTGCCAGTCTTACGGTAGAGAACGACCCGGAGGGAGGAGCCTGCATCACGATGGGAGGAAGCATTGCAAATGTCAGAAACAGCTAATAGAAAACAGTATGACGTAGTGGTCGCGGAGGACGAACTTCTTATTCTGGAAAAATCTGGTGAAGAAAATTAATTCTATGTCCCTGCCGTTTTGTGTCAAAGGCGCTTTCGAGGATGGGGACAGCGCTCTGGAATTTATAAAAACCAACCATGTGGATCTGGTCATCACCGATATCAAGATGCCCTTTATGAACGGTCTGGAACTGTCGCGTGTCCTGCACGCCTCGTATCCGTCCATCAAAATTCTGATTATCAGCGGATATAACGAGTTTACCCTGGCCCAGGAGGCCATCGAATACCAGGTGAAGGGATTCCTTTTGAAGCCCATCAGACAGGGACAGTTAGAGCAGGCGCTCACAAAGCTGCTCATTGAGCTGGACAGTGAAAATGATACGTTTCAGGCCAGTGTGCCGGAGCACTTAAAAACCATGGGGAAGGAGGAGATTGCGGGCTGTGTGGAGAAGTATCTGAAAGAGAATTTCCAGAAACAGATCTCTATGGGAGATATCTCGGATAAGCTGGGATTTGCCCCGGATTATTTAAGCCATCTGTTTAAGAAATACCACGATGAGTCTCCGGTCCGGTATCTGACCTCCCTTCGCATCAATTATGCGAAACAGCTGCTGATACGCCAGCCGGATTTTGACGTGGCAGTGATCGGGGAGATGTCCGGTTACCCGGACCCGGTCTATTTCAGCAAGGTATTTAAGAAGAATACGGGGGTGTGGCCGAGCCAGTACCGGGCAGAAGGGGGGTGCCAGAGATAGTACGCTCTGGCACCCCCCCGAGTTTTCAGGGATGTGGAATATCATTTTCCAGTTCCCATATATGTCGATCTCTTCGAAAGACGAGACAGGTAGCTGCGCCCAGAATACCCAACAGGCAAAACAGCGCCGCCGCTCCGGAGCCCTTTCCGGTTCCAAACATCACCGCCGGAAGATCTCCTGGCTGCTGCGATGCCATGAGCGGTTCAAACACCCGGTCCACCAGCAGTCCGCCGAGTAAGTATCCCACCGGTATGGTGAAGAACTGCAGCGTATTGCGGGCGGAGTAGACGCGTCCCTGCATGGTCAGCGGGATCCGTGAACGGAACAGCACATCCATGTTTGCATTCATAAAGGGAATGCAGATCCAGGCCAGAATGGCGCCTGCGCACCAGACCCAGGGCTGTCTGCCGAAGGCCAGAAAGAAGTTTTCCGTGCACATGGCGATCAGCAGGGAATTGCAGATAACCCGGACCCTGCTTTTGGGCGGATGGCAGAAGGATACCAGCAGACTTCCGGCCAGATTGGCCACGCCCGTGCAGGCGTTTACCATACCGAGTGCGATTCTGCTCCCCCCGTTTCTGGAAAGAATCATGGCGGGCAGCGCGGCGTTGTACATGGACGCGGTTAAGTTGATGGCCGCCAGAAACAGGATAAGATTCAGAATACCCCGGTTCCTTTTCAGGTATTTGAGGCCTTCTTTTGCGGAAGTCAGCACAGATTCTTCCCTGTTTCCGTCCGCCTCCGCCTGTGGGATCGTAATAAACCATGCCAGCGTAATGAATGCAGTGGAGAACGTGATCAGGTCGAAGGCCAGCACCGCGTCGATTCCTGCAAAGGAAAATACCATGGTGGCCAGTACCGGTGTGAGAACCGTAACCAATGAATTAGAAAAGGCCCGCAGTCCGGATACGCGCTGGTACTGTTCCCTTGGAGTCAGAAGGCTGACCGCCACATCAGATGCGGGCTGCTGAAGCGTATTCATCAGGCCGTTTAACGCGTTCAGTATGTACAGATGCCACAGCGCCAGATTCTCCGTTTTCAGCAGGATCAGGATCAGCAGTGTGGTTGCCGCCGCGAAGCTGTCGCAGACCAGCATGGTGCGTTTCTTGTTCCACCGGTCGCTTAAGGCCCCGGCGAAGATGGAGAGAAGCACATAGGGCGCGTAGGAACAGATGGAGAGCAGCGCAGTGGTCAGCGCAGAGCCTTTCTGCTGGTAGGACCAGACGACGAGCGCGTAACTGGTCATGGAACTGCCCAGTGCAGAAAATGACTGGGTCACCCACAGGATCAGGAAGGTATGAAGCCCTTCGAAGAGAGTATGTAATTTTTTATTCATGACTTTGCTCCTTTTAGCGTATTTTTTGTTTTACGTTAAAATGCAAAGTCTGTCCGGACGAACCGATTGTTTATCTCCATGAAAGTACGTCCGTAATTCAGACTTTGCATGGAGCAGTATCAATACAGAGTTTCATAGCCCGCGCCTCCTTTCGTAACAGGATTATCCATGGCCATGGAGGCCATGTGCTGTTAATTTACCATATTACAAAGCAGGAAGCAAGGAAGATTCGTTAAAATGCTTCTTGACGGAAAATCAAGTATGGAGTAGCCTGATAGGTAGACGTAGTGGAAGCGGCAGGACCAGGAGCGGAGGCAGGCCTATCAGAAATGGAGGAAATGGGATGAGGAATACGGAAATCGATCATGGAAAAGTGTTTGACTGGGGCCGGGCATCGGCTGATTATGCGAAATACAGAGACATTTATCCCCAAGAGTTTTATCAGAAGATTCTGGATCTGGGGCTGTGCCAGGCCGGGCAGAAGGTCCTGGACCTGGGGACGGGCACGGGAGTCCTTCCGCGGAACCTGTATCAGTACGGAGCGGATTTTACCGGTATCGACATCTCGGAGAATCAGATCGGGCAGGCGAAGAAGCTGGCGGAAGAGGGACGCATGAATATACAGTTCCAGTGTGTCCCCGCTGAAAAAGCCGGATTTACGGATGGCGCCTTCGATGTGGTGACCGCCTGTCAGTGCTTCTTCTACTTTAAGCACGAAGAACTGGCGCCGTTGATTAACCGCATCTTAACGGAGAACGGAACATTTGTGATTCTTTATATGGCGTGGCTTCCGTTTGAGGATGAAGTGGCTGGAAAGAGCGAAGAACTGGTCCTAAAATACAATCCGAAATGGACCGGATGCAGGGAAAGACGGCATCCGATTGAAATTCCCGAAATTTATGAGGAGTACTTCACAATCGGTGAGCAGACGATGTTCGATGTGTCCGTTCCCTTTACGAGAGAGAGCTGGAATGGGAGAATCAGGGCATGCCGGGGGATCGGCGCCTCCCTTACCACTGAGGAGACAGAACACTTCGATCAGGAACACAGAGAACTGCTGAACCGGATTGTGCCGCCGGAGTTTGAGGTGCTGCATTACGCGGCCATGGCGGTTATGCATAAGAAATAAAAAATAAGAGATAAGAGAAAGAAGATTACATCAGGAAGACAGGGGAAGAGAGTATGACAGGCCGGGAGAAACAGTACTTATTTACAAACAGCGATTTGAAACGCCTGATTGCGCCGCTCATTGTGGAGCAGATTCTGGCGGTGACCGTGGGCATGGTGGACACGATGATGGTCTCCAGCGCAGGCGAGGCGGCCACATCGGGCGTATCTCTGGTGGATATGATCAACAACCTGCTGATCAATGTGTTCGCGGCGGTTTCCACCGGCGGCGCGGTGGTGTCATCACAGTTTCTGGGACAGAAAAACCGGAAGAGGGCGTGTGAGGCGGCGGATCAGCTGATGATGATCACGGGGCTTATCTCCATTGTGATTATGGTGGGGGCGATTTTGTTCCGGCACGGACTTCTGAGGCTTTTGTACGGCGGGATTGCGGATGACGTGATGAACAACGCGCTGATTTATCTGATACTGTCGGCGCTTTCCTATCCGTTTCTGGCGATTTATAATTCCTGCGCGGCGCTGTTTCGCTCTATGGGAAATTCCCGGATTTCCATGCAGGCGTCCATCGTCATGAATATCATCAATGTGGCGGGAGATATTCTGTTTATATTCGGATTCCATTGGGGCGTGGCAGGTGCGGCGCTGGCTTCGCTGATCAGCCGTATGACGGCATGCGTCATTCTGATTATCCGCCTGCATAATACGGGGCTGGAGATTCATGTCAGCTTTGGACGGCTTCGCTGGAACAGCGGAATGATCGGAAAGATTCTTCATATCGGGATTCCGGGCGGAATCGAGAACAGCATCTTCCAGCTGGGACGCGTACTGGTCGTCAGCATCATCGCCCTCTTTGGCACGACACAGATCGCGGCCAACGCGGTCGCCAACAACCTGGATGGAATGGGAGTCCTTCCGGGACAGGCCATGAATCTGGCTATGATCACAGTGATCGGCCGCTGTGTGGGTGCTGGCGATTTCGAGCAGGCGGAATATTACACTAAGAAAATGATGAAGCTCACGTATCTCATCAGCGGACTCTGCTGCCTGGGCGTGATTCTCACCATGCCGCTCACCATGAAGCTGTACGGCCTTTCGGAGGAAACCCTTAAGCTGGCGGCGGTGCTGGTGCTGATCCATGATGGATGTGCCATCATTCTGTGGCCAGCGTCATTTACCCTGACGAATGTTCTGCGGGCGGCAAACGATGTCAAATTCCCCATGTGCATCTCCATCCTGTCCATGGTGATTGTGAGGCTGGGAGCCGGTTATCTGCTGGCCGTCGGCCTCGGGCTGGGAGCCGTCGGCGTGTGGTGCGCCATGATACTGGACTGGGTGGTTCGTGTGATCTGTTTTGTGGGACGGTACCGGAGCGGGAAATGGAAGACGTTTTATCGGGCGGCGTAAGGCGAGAAATGAGAGATGGAATTAAGCAGACGGAGGAGATTGCGTTATGAATGCGTTTATTGAGAAAAAGGTCCATGAATTGTACTGGGACTGCGATGTCAACTGTGCCAGGACCATGCTGATCTGCCTGGGCGAGCTGTTCGGAGTGACATATGAGCCCCAGACGCTGAACGCCGCTGTCGGCCTTCACGGCGCAGGCGGTTATCGGGCGCAGTGCGGCCTGGTGGAAGGCAGTCTCATGTTTGCCGGAGTTTATTTAAATGGGCTTGGCTGGGAGGAGGAGCGGATTATTTCCGCCTGTTACCGGTTTGCGGAAGCATTTACCGGCGAGTTCGGATCCCTGACATGCTTCGATCTGCGTCCGGGCGGATTTTCACTAGATGATCCGCCTCACAGATGCGAAGCGCTGACCTGCCGGGCGGTGGAATTTACATATGAGTTTATGAAGGCGCTTTAGAGAGAAAAATAGAATAGTAAGTGAACTATAAAAATGGTTTCCGGAGTGACAGGCTCCGGAAACCATTTTGTTATATACTAGTACAGCATTGCGTAAGTCACCGGAACTTATGCAACGCTGTACTAGTATTCAAACACATAAGAATCCATCGTCTGGCTGTTGTTGATCAGCGCGTCGCTGCTCAGCTTCTTCTGTCTCAGCGCCTTGTCACTCTTCAGGAGGGCGCTGTAGATGATATCCGTTACATAGAGATACATCAGATTATCGGAAAGCGCCGTGGTGTTATTAGCGATCAGCTTGTCCGATACGATAAATTTGTAATCCGCGATATCGTTCAGCTTCGGGGAATCTACGCTTGTGATGGTCAGGTTTTTCCCGCCGCGGTCGATGGATGCGTTGGCCGCCTGATAGATATCCTTCATCATAATGCTGCGCGCAATGAAGATGGATAAGTCGCCTGGCGACGTGCCTGCGACCTGTAGACTGATGCTTAAGGGGTCAGTGTACTCTTTGGCACGGATCCCTGCAAGCTCCAGCTTATAACGGAACTCCCTGGCGGCGAATGTGGTGTTGGCCAGGGCGTATAAGTTTATATTTTTTGCATTTTTGATCATTTCCGCGGCCTTAAATACCGTGCTTTCGTCCAGGAGGGCCGCCGTGTTATTTAACATGCTCCGGTAGTCGGAGGTAACGGAGGCGATAAAGTTCCCGCCGGAGGAGGGCGTCTCCTGAACCATGTTATTGTAGAAACTTTCCTGGGCCAATGCGATCTTTAATCCATTGAATCCTTTATATCCCAGCTTTTTGCAGAAGCGGTTGATGCTGGCCTCCGAAGTGCCGGTTTCATCCGCCAAAGCGGTGATTGTCGTGGTAAGAATCTGTTCGGCGTGACCTATAACGTACTGGCTGATCGCGTTCTCGCTCACAGTGAAGTTGGGCTGCATGGAGATGATTTTAGAAATAACGGTCGATACCATAAAATCCTCCTTTTTTCGTTATTACAGTATACCGTTCCCACTAAACTAGTACTGCGTTGCGCAATTAACTGTGATAAAACACCCGCTATCTACGCCAGAGCCGCGCCTGCAAAGCTAGTCGTAGGGTCCACTACGCCGTCGCTTTGCAGACACGCCTCTGACGCAGATATCAGGCATTTTATTCACAATTAATTACGCAATGCAGTACTAGTGAGGGACCTCGTTAAGTGGTCAGGTATGACTCGCACTAAGCTCGAAAGGACCTCGCTAAGTGCTCATAGTATACCATATTTGCAAAATATTTGCAAATAATGATTGGAAATGAAAATATAAATCAAATATATTGACAGCTAATGAAAATGATGATAGTATAAAACCATAAAAATAACGGCAGTACTAACAATAAAATGACAAATATGCACAAAATTAACCAAAGGTAAATGAAAAAAGTGATTTGTAATGGAAAATGCTTTCAGAACTGCTGTTATGATTACAGGAAAGGAGAAAGTATGAAGGAGTTTGGCTATGAGAAACAGTACGATGTGATTGTAGCTGGAGGAGGGGTCTCCGGTACCGTGGCTGCCATCGCGGCCGGCCGTCTGGGAGCGGATGTCCTGATTCTTGAAGAGGGCGCGTATCTGGGTGGGGCGCTGACCGGATGCGGCGTCGGACCCATGATGACGTTTCACGCAGGCGAGAAGCAGGTGATCCGCGGCATCATGGAGGAGATCGTAGAGCGGCTGAAAACCGACGGATATTCCACAGGCCATATTTACGACACGATGCAGTACATCAGCTACCTGACACCATTCAACTCGGAAGGCCTTAAGGTGTTGCTCGATGAGATGACGGCGGAGGCGGGATGTACGGTTCTGTTCCATACGTTTATCGGAGGCGCGGTATGCGGGGAGGGGAAGATCGAGTCGCTCACCGTGTGTAATAAGGACGGAATGCACAACGTATCGGCCAGGGTATACATAGACGGAACCGGCGACGGCGATGTGGCCGCGTTTGCGGGGGCGCCCATGACAAAGGGAAGAGAATCCGACGGCGCTGCCCAGCCCATGACCATGAATATGAAGTATTTGAATGTGGACACGGAAGCGATTAAGGAACATATCAGAACGCATATCGCCGATTTCTCCCGTCATCAGGGTAATGAGGAGCTGATGGACACCGTAAGCCGTTTTTCATTCTGCGGGTTCCAGGATGAATTCCGGGAGGCACGGGAGAGAGGGGAACTGGAGATCCGGCGGGAGGATGTACTCTGTTTCGAGACGGACCGCCCGGGAGAGTACATCGTCAATACCACTAGAATCATCGACCACGACGCTGTGAATGCGGCCAGCTTAAGCGACGCGGAGGTGACGGGAAGACGCCAGTGCAGACAGCTGGACCGGTTCCTTCGCAGACACGTTCCGGGCTTTCAGAATGCGGTTCTGGAATTTACTGGCCCCCGGGTGGGCGTGAGGGGATCCAGACAGCTTTCCGGTAAGTATACTCTGACAGCGGAAGATATTCTGGAGCGGAGAACCTTTGACAGCGTCATCGCCCATTCCGCGTATCCCATCGACATTCACAATCCCAAGGGCGTGGGGACGGACAGCCGCTTCCTCTCGGAAAAGGGAACGTACTACAGCATTCCGTATGAGGCGCTGTACTGCGAGGAGATTAAGAATTTACTGGCAGCAGGGCGGTGCATTTCCGCTTCCTTTGAGGCGCAGGCGGCTATCCGGACGACGCCGACAGCCGGAGCCCTGGGACACGCGGCAGGAGTGGCGGCGGCTCTGGCTGCTAAAGGGGAGGGAGACGTCTCCAAAGTCAGCAGAAAAGAGCTGCAAAAACAATTGAAGGAACAGGGCGCATATTTGGATCTGTAAGAAAAGTAATGAAAAATAAAAAAACATGTTAAAAAAGTAATGAATAAGGAGGATTTTTCAGATGACAATTCAGGTTATTGGAATACTGGGGTTATTCGTTTTAATGGTAGTCTTAATGATGACAAGAAAGCTGCCGACCATTCTGGCTCTGCCGATCATGGCCGTGGGCATAGCACTGATTGCGGGAATTCCGTTTATGGGCGGGGAGTTCAGCATTGCAAAGGACGTACTGGAAGCAGGCGCCATGCGTATGAGTACGGCGATTGCCGGACTGTTCTTCGGCGGTTTCTTCGGAAAGGTACTGAGCCGTGTGGGCATTACCAATACTATTATCCGGAAGGCAGCCGAGATGGCGGGAGACAAACCGCTTCCGATCGCATATGCATTTTTAATCGTAACTTCTGTTATTTTCGCGGCTTCCAACGGTCTGGGTATGTTCATTCTGGTTGGAACCATCATTGTTCCGATCATGATCAGCGCTGGCTTAAGCCCGCTGGTTGCAGGAACGATCCTGCTGCTGGGCAACGGCGTCGGCGTTACATTTTCCGTCGGAACGCTGGGCGTTTACATCGATACTTTGGGACTTCCGCTGGAGACTGTTACACAGTATTCCTTCCTCTGTGCGGCTCCGCTGATTGTAGTAGCCGTCATCATGGTATACGTGATGGTGAAATCCGGCGGCAAGAAGAGAAAGGCATGGGCAATGCCGGCTTCCGATATGGGCGGTGATAAAAATGTCCGCTCGATCGCACTGATTTCCCCGCTGATCCCTGTTGTTCTCGTATTCGCATTTAAGCTTCCCTTAGTAGCTGCTATTTTAATCGGCATCGTGGCAACTCTGATTCTTGCAACGCCGAAAAATGCCGTTCACGTCGTATCCAGCTCCTTCGTAGAAGGAATCCAGGAGACGGCAGGCGCCTGCGGCCTGATGATTGGTATCGGTATGGTTTTAAAAGCAGTTATGGCTCCTGAGGTCGCTGCTGTCTTAGAGCCGGTAATCAAAGCAATTATTCCGTCAAGTGCGATTATGTTTGTACTGGTATTCGGCCTTCTGTCCCCGTTAGCCATCTACCGCGGACCGTTAAACGTATGGGGACTCGGCTCTGGTATCGTGGCGCTGCTGGCTTCCTGCGGCATGAACCCGGTCGCGGCTATGGTTGCACTGAGACTTGACTCCAACGTTCAGGCTGTCTGTGATCCGACCAACTCACACAACGTATGGATCTCTGATTTTACGAAGACGGATGTCAATGATTATTTAAAGAAGACGATTCTTTGGATCGCAGTTTCCACACTTGCGGGCCTGATCGTCGCAAGCTTTATCGTATTATAATGCCCGTACCGTGCAGGCGTGCTTTTGAGGAAGAGGAGAGTTTGACAATTATGAGTAAGAAAGTAAGGATAGGAATTGATGTGGGAGGAACCTTCACGGACGCGGTCGTCATTGACAGCAGTACGTATGAAGTGATCGCGAAGAAGAAGATTCCGACCACCCATGAGGAAGGCGTGGCGGCAGGCGTAGTGGCGCTCATCAGCCAGCTGATGGAGGAGCTTGGAATCGCACCGGAGGATGTGGTTTTCATCGCTCATGGCACGACCCAGGCCACCAATGCGCTGCTGGAGGGAGACGTAGCAAATGTTGGCATCATCGGCATGGGAACCGGCATGGACGCCAGAGGCGCCAGGAATGAGACAAATGTAGGTGATATCGAACTGGCTCCGGGTAAATTCTTAAAGACGAGCCATACATTTATCGACTCTAAATCAGTGAACGATTCAAGCATTCAGGCCGCCATCGACGAGGTGCGCGGCGCGGGCGCGGAGGTCATAGTGGCTTCCGAGGCCTACAGCGTGGATAATCCTGAAAATGAACTGAGGGTACAGGAAAATGCCGAAAATCAGGGCCTTTACTGCACCGGCGGCCATGAGATATCCCAGCTCTACGGTCTGAAGATGAGGACCAGGACGGCTGTGGTCAACGCCTCCCTGATTCCGAAGATGATGGAGACCGCCAACATGACGGAGCGGGCCGTTGTGGATACGAAGATTCAGTCCGGCCTGATGATCATGCGCTGCGACGGCGGTGTCATGAGCATCAACGAGGTGCGGAAACGTCCGATTCTCACCATGCTTTCCGGTCTGGCGGCCGGCGTGGCGGGAGCGCTGATGTATGAAAAAATTTCAGACGGAATCTTTTTCGAAGCAGGCGGAACCAGCGTGGATATCTCCGTAATTAAGAACGGAAAAGTCATGATCAAATACGCCCAGGTGGGCGGCCATAAGACGTATCTGCAGTCTCTTGACGTCCGGACACTGGGCGTGGCGGGCGGCTCTATGGTGCGCGTAAACGGCGGAAAAATAGCGGATATCGGCCCGCGTTCGGCTCATATCGCCGGGAAAGAGTACGAGTGTTTCCAGGAGGACGGCGAACTGGACGGATCGGAGGTGCTGTTTGTCAGCCCCAGAAAGGACGACCCGAAGGAGTATGTGCTGGTGAAGAACCCGGCCGGAAGAGAGTATTCCCTGACGCTGGCCGGAGCTGCCAACCTGCTGGGCTACATTCCGGAGGGCGACTACGCGAGCGGCAGTGCACAGACGACGAAAGCCGCCTGGGATGCGCTGGGAACGTATCTGGGATGCACCGGAGAAGATGCGGCCAGACAGACCATGGATCTTGCCATGGATAAGCTGGCGGCGGTCGTGGAAGAGCTGATCGATGAGTATGAACTGGATACCCGGTTTGTAACCCTGGTGGGCGGCGGCGGCTCCGGCGCAGTAATCGTCCATTCTCTGGCAGAACGCATGAATGTAAAGTGGAAAATAGCGAAGAATGCACCATATATCTCCACCATCGGCGTGGCTCTGGCCATGGTCCGGGAACAGATGGAGAGAACCATCGCCAATCCCACAGAAGACGATATCAAAAAAATGCGCCGCGATATCATTGAGAAGATCGTGAAATCCGGCGCCAACGAGGCAACCGTGGATGTGACCATCGAGGTGGATGCGCAGAAGAATATTTTGCGGGCCATAGCGACAGGCGCTACGGAGCTGCGGCAGAAGGACCTGGCGGCCGCGGATCTAAAGCCGGAGCAGCTTAGGGAGATCTCGGCGGAAGCGCTGGGAACGCCGCTGGAAGACACCAACTGTGTGGCCTCATCGGGCCGCTGGAACGTCTATGAGTCTGTGTTAAAGAAGAAATTCCTCGGTGTGTTCAGCCAGAAGAGCCGCCGTCTCTGTGTCATCGACCGGGAAGGCGTGGTAAGGCTTAAAAAGGAAAAAGCGGCTTACTTAAAATTTGCCAAGGCCAGAAAGGGCGACGTGTTCGCGGAATTTTTGGATGCCAACACCACCTTCTCCGACGCCAACGCCACCATCCCAAAGGTATTTATCTTCTATAGGGAGAAGATGCTGGATTTGACGGGAATGCAGAGCGCGGAACAGTTAAATTCCATCCTGGATGTGGAGACCTGCGGACTGGAGGACAGTGAGGAGCTGATCGCAGTCGCATACAAGTAAGAGACCGGATGACACAGCAAAGAAAGGAGCCTGAAAATGATATCGGATGAAGTCCTGGGCATGTTTGAACTCAGCAACGACCTGCTGTTCGGAAGAATACCGGAAGATAAGTACCGCTATTACGTGGAAGAACCTCTGCGCCTTGGGCGGGAAGCCGCGGAAAAAGTAAAAGGCGCGGGCGGCATCTTCGCACTGTATGAGGAAGCGGGAATCGAGATCATTTATCAGGAGGCCAGCGGGGAAAACTACGGCGTCTCCTTCCGGGCTCAGAGTGAATACGGGAAGGACGGAAGCGCAAAGGTCCTGATGTATAAGCAGTCCATCGCGGAGCTGGCAAAGCACAGCTGCGATTATGTGATCGGGGAAGAGGAGGCGCTGGCCCTCCATCTGGCCCATGAATATTTCCATTATCTGGAGTATCACAGCAGTGAGATAAAGGATGACAGAACGCAGCCGTACTACAGCCATGGATTTGTATCCGACTATCTGGAACCGGTGCAGCTTGTAAAGCTCTTCGGGCGCAGGCGACAGGCGGGAATCCTGCGGTGCAGCGAGATCGCGGCCCACGCGTTTGCCAAGGAGATGATGGGACTGGAGATTCTGCCTAATTACTATGACTATACCTGGCTGATGGCCGGGGGAAAACTGCGCCGGGAAGACTTCCTGGAGAAAGCACGGCAGTTTGAGGAGATGGTCCGGATGCGTTGAGAAACGCAGCCGGGCCATCTCTTTTCTTCTAAAGTGTGTTTGAAAATTGCTTTCACACTCTGGTGCGGGTTGTGAAATGGCAGCGGATCGGGTATAATTTACTTAAATAAGCAGGAACAGGAAGGAGGGCGTAGTTATGCGGTATTATATATCCGATCTGCATTTTCACCATGAAAACTTAAATTACCAGATGGATCACCGGGGATTTTTAAATGCTGCTGAGATGAACGCCCATATGATTCATCAGTGGAACAGCAGGATACGGGACAAGGATGAGGTGGTCGTGCTGGGAGATTTGTCCCTCGGTACCGGCGAGGAAACCAACGGGATTCTGCGTCAGCTGAGAGGCCGGATCTGCCTGATTGAAGGGAATCACGATTCGTATCTGACGGACAGACAGTTTGACAGAAGCCGTCTGGAGTGGGTGAAGCCTTATGCAGAACTCCGGGATAATAAGAGAAAGGTGATCTTAAGCCATTATCCCATGATCTGTTACAATGGCCAGTACCGGAAGGACGAGGAGGGCCGGCCCAGGACCTATATGCTGTACGGCCACGTGCATGATACCTTTGACGAAGTGCTGGTGAACCGGTATCAGGATGAGACCAGGCGCGCCGAACGGCCGGACTGCCACGGCGGCCCGCCGCTTTCCGTTCCATGTCAGATGATCAACTGCTTCTGCATGTTTTCTGATTATATACCGCTCACTCTGGATGAGTGGATTGATGCGGATGAAAAGCGCCGCAGCAGGGGAACGGATCACATTTCTTTTCGCGCAGAGTGAGGGAAAAAGAGTGAAAACGCATTCGACAAAATCCGCAAAGATTCGACAAAATTCTACACACCCCATTGTATTGCAGGAAGGATTCCTGTAAATTGAGAATATGGTTACAAACGGAACTGCTTCGAAGCTGGTAAATATAAAATGTAACTGTGAAACATTTCGGAAGGGGACAGTCGGGGCCGTTCCAGGTATCTGTCTATTTTGCTTTCCCGGTTGTTTGTTCTGAAATAATGATCTGCGGGAGAGCAGATGCGCAGGGCAGTCCACAGGGAACCCTGCGTTTTCTTCGTTTGCAAGAGCAAGGGAAATTTAAGATCGCTTTTTGATATAGCAGAGACCGCGAAGCCATGGATTATGGCTTCGCGGTCTCTGTTCTTTTATGCGGAAAGAAAAACACAGAGCAATTCTGCTGAAAATGCAAAAATTATGTCACGCATTTCGTTAAAATGTGGTAAAATATTCCAACGAATGAAATAAAGTTTCAACAAAAAGTAAAATAATTGACAAGAAAATTGCATGATGTATAATGCAGGAAAAGGAGCAATATGAAGAACGTATTAGTCAGATTAAATGAGTATGCGAGGGACGCGACAGAGGCCGAGACCAACGTCATTGAGTACATCAGGAATCACGCGGACCGGGCTTCGGTGTCCACCATCCATCAGCTTGCGAGAGACACCTACTCGTCGGCGTCCACCATTATACGCCTCTGTAAAAAGCTTGGGTTCGATGGTTACAAGGATTTCACGCGGTCCCTTACGTATGAACTTGCCAATCGGAAAGCACCGGAGATCAACTACGACCGGGATATCGAGGAGGATGACGGGCTGGAGGATGTGATTGATAAGATTGTATACCGGAGCATGGCCGCGCTGGAGAAAACCAGGGAGCTGGTGGATTTGGAGACCGTGCAGAAGTGTGCAAAGCTGATCGACCGGTCGCGCCGGATTTCATTATTCGGAGTCGGCAGCTCTCTGCTGGTGGCAAAGGACGCCCACAGTAAATTCATGCGGGTGAATAAGATGAGCTGCTGCGAGGAAGATTTCGAATCGCAGCTTGTAATCGCCAAAAACATGAACAGTGAGGAAGTCGGAATTATCATCAGCTATTCTGGGCTGACGAGAGAGATGCTTGATATTGCTGCTATTTTAAAGAAACATAAGGTGCCGGTCATCGCGATCACAAGATTTGCGGAGTCGGATCTGTCTGTAATGGCGGACTATAAACTGTGGGTGGCCTCCTCAGAATATCTGGTCCGCAGCGCAGCGATGACTTCCAGATTGGCGCAGCTGCATGTGATCGATATCCTGTATTCTGCATACATCAAACTGGATTATGAAAATAATATTGAGAGAATCGAGAAAACGCAGATGAAAAAAGTGCGTTCCTGATGGTGCCGGAGCCGGAAAATGGAGATTAAAATGGAATGAATTTAGAAGAATTAATGACGGAACAGAGAAATAAAAGAACCATGGATTTGGACGACATGTCGGTGAGAGAGATCCTGGAGGTTATGAATATGGAAGACGCCGGCGTGGTCAACGCGGTGAAGGCGTCTCTGGATTCGATAGAAAGACTGGTAGCACAGGCGGCGAAGACGCTGGCGTCATCGGGGAGAATTATCTACGCCGGAGCCGGAACCAGCGGAAGGCTGGGAATATTGGACGCGGTCGAATGCCCGCCCACATTCGGAGTCTCCTATGACACGGTAGTAGGTGTCATAGCGGGCGGTGAAAATGCCTTTATCCGGGCAAAAGAGGGCGCGGAGGACGATCTGGAGGGCGGAGAGGCGGATTTGAAAAATATCCGATTAAGCTCCGGGGACCTGGTGATCGGGCTTACGGCCAGTGGCAGAACCCCCTATGCGATCGGGGCGGTCCGGTATGCGAAGAGTATCGGATGCTGTACAGGCGCCGTCTCCTGCAATGGAAATGCCGAAATCTCCAAATGCGTGGACATCGCAGTGGAGCTGAAGACGGGACCGGAGATCATCGCGGGATCGACGAGGCTGAAGGCGGGAACCGCGGAAAAGATGGTATTAAACATGATTTCATCGGTCAGCATGATCCAGAACGGAAAGACGTATAAAAACTTCATGGTGGACATGAAATCAACCAACTTCAAGCTGGAGAAGAGGACGGTCAACATCGTCATGAAAGCGGCGGAATGCAGTGAGGAGACGGCGGTTCAAATGCTTGAGGCCGCACACCACGATGCCAAGACAGCCATCGTGATGATTAAGGCTTCAGTCTCCCGCGAGGAGGCGAAGGCTCTGCTGGAAGCGGCCGGAGGCCGGGCAGGCAAGGCGCTGCAGCTTGTAAATCAGGAAATCAGTCAATAGAGGACAGAGGACGAAAGGAGAATTACTATGAAAGAGTACGGGGGGGTAGCGCAGTCGATTATCCAGTATTCAGGAGGCGCTGAGAACATTATCGCGGCGAACAATTGTATGACCAGGGTAAGGCTGGAGCTGGCGGATGCAGATAAAGCGGAGGTTGACCGGATCAAGGGGTTAAAGGGCGTGTTGGGAGTCAATATCGACGCACAGTTCCAGATCATCGTGGGACCTGGAGCTGCCGCAAAGATTACGGAGGAGATCAACAAAATCCTTTCTCCGTCAGGGGCAGTGTCCAACAAGGACCGGGCGAAGGAGATTGCGGCCCACAATAAGGCCGTGATAAAGGAAAAACAGAAGGTTTCCAAGGGAAAGCTGCTTCTTAAGACCATCTCCAATATCTTTATTCCACTGGCGCCTGCATTCATTGCCACCGGACTGATGGCGGGACTTCAGTCCATCGTAGGAACCATGATCAGCGAGGGAATGCTCAGTGCGGATTTCAACCAGTGGGTGACCGTATTAAGGGTGATCAAAGCCGGTGTTCTGTCCTATCTGGTGATCTATGTGGGAATCAACGCGGCCCGGGAATTCAAGACGGACATGGGACTTGGCGGCGCCTTGGGTGCAGTGGCTCTGCTGACCGGAATGAGCGCGGACGCGCCGATCCTCAATATTTTTACCGGTGAGGCACTGCGGTCCGGACAGGGCGGTGTGATCGGCGTGATCCTTGCAGTATGGATTCTGTCGGTCATTCACCGGAAGCTGAGCGACATCATGCCGAAATCCATTGATTTGATTGCAACTTCATTTTTAGCGTTATTTATCTCGGCCCTCATTATGATTTTCTTCATCATGCCGTTTGCAGGCTGGGTATCAGACGGAATCCTGTTCGTAGTAACGAAGCTGCTGGCAATCGGCGGAGCATTCGCCGGATTTATACTGGCTGCGGTCTGGCTGCCGCTGGTTATGCTGGGGCTGCACCATTTTATGACACCGATTCATGTGGAACTGATCAATCAGACCGGAATGACCATACTGCTTCCGATTCTGACCATGGCCGGCGCCGGACAGGTCGGCGCAGCGTTTGCCCTGTGGTTTAAATGCAGAAAGAATAAGCCGCTGACGGACATCATCAAGGGCGGACTTCCGGCAGGTATTCTGGGAATCGGAGAACCGTTAATCTACGGTGTTACGCTTCCTCTTGGAAAGCCGTTTATCACGGCGTGCATCGGCGCGGGATTCGGCGGCGCGTTTATCGGATCGTTTGGCAATGTGGGCGCTACCTCCATCGGAGCAACCGGAATCCTGATGATCCCGCTGATTGCAGACCATAAATGGATGATTTATGTGGGTGGACTGCTGATTTCCTACGCGGTGGGATTTGCGGCGACGTACCTCTTCGGTGTGCCGGCACAGGCCCAGCGGGAAGTGACGGACTTAGAAGATCTCGAGATGGCATAGGAAGCGGGAAACGGAGAGAAAAGACATGTTTGGAGTTACGATTTCACTGACGGAAAAGACTCCGTCGGAATTAACCGGATATTTAGAGAAGATGAAACGCTTAAATGCGGATGTGGTCTTTGCCTCCGTGCAGATTCCGGAAGAAAATGCAGAGACCGTGAAGGAAAACCTGTTTCAGACCGGGGCATACATACGGGAGCACATGCAGGAGTTTGTGGTGGACGTTTCCCCCAGGACCTTCCGGAACTTTTCGGCGGACGAGTTAAAGCAGGCAGGAGTCACAGGCCTGCGGATCGACAATGGGATGAAGGCACAGGAGATCGTCCGGCTTTCGGAGGCCTTTAAGATCGTGCTCAATGCCAGTACGATTGACGACGAGCAGATCGGGGAACTGAAAGACGCCGGATACCGCGGGGATTTTGAGGCGTGGTACAACTATTATCCGAGAAAGAACACCGGACTGGATATCCGCTATTTTGTCCGGAAAAATGAGTGGCTGTTCTCAAGGGGAATCGAGACCGCCGTATTTATCGCCGGGGACAAGGAGATGAGAGGGACGATCTTCGAGGGCCTGCCGACACTGGAGGCTCACCGCACCATGCCGCCGCTGCAGGCATACCTGGAAATGAAGCATCTCTATGGAATAGAAAAGGTGATTCTGGGAGATTTTGGCCTGCAACCGGATACCTTTGGTAAGCTGGAAGAACTGTTTGGCAGCGGGATCATCAGACTGTGCACAGAGAACACGGAAGAGAAGAGCATTCTGAACATGATCCACCATAACCGCGTGGACGTGGCGGCCGATGTCCTTCGTTCCAATGAATACAGGAGAGTGAACCGCAGGCAGTTTGAGCCGGGGCGGACGGGAGCACGGCCGAGAGGCACCATCACCATCGACAACACTGGCTACGGCAGATATATGGGAGAGATGCAGATCGTGCTTACGGAACTTGACGCCGATGAACGGGTTAATGTGGTTTCCAGAGTGGCAGAACGGGAACTGGGCCTTCTGGAATATATCAAAGACTATGAGTACCCGTTTGTTCTGACAGAAGAATAGAGTATTTTACAGAGTGGATTGTTCATGAAAAGAAAACAGGTGGAAAGGAGCACGGCTCCTATCCACCTGTTTCATTAGAGAATGGTAATTCCAGCTTTCGCCAGTTTCTTTTTTCTTTCTTCAAATTTTGTCATATTTTGTACGCCGATGAATTCGCAGGGGAGAGTTACGTGAAAGCCTAATTTACAGGCATCCACAGCACTGGAGGCCACACAGCAGCTGCCATCTATTCCAATGATTTCAATTTCTGTAACAGAGTGCTGATGAAGCAGCTCCAGCAGTCCCGGATCAGAAAATACGCTTGCCTTTTCTTTTAAGATAAGGTGCGGAGAGCTTACGGTAAGACCGTCGGCAAAATCGTAGGCCGTGCTTCCGCTTCTCAATTTCCTGATATTTTTGATGTAGACAACCAGCTCCCCGTTTTCCGCGGCAAGCTGTATCCGGCGGTTGATGTTTGAAACCAGGCCGTCTTCATATTTTTCTATGTATCCTTTCTGGACATCAATAATAAACAGTGCCGTCATCGTTTTCCGCCCTTTTCTTTTTCCTGGTCATCCGGCGAAGCGTTGAAAATGCGCAGCAAATCCGCCATATCATAGTGCTTGCTTTCGATATCAAAGCAGCATCCGGCAGGCAGAAGCTTCATTACTTCGCTCTCCAGCGCGATTCTGCGTTTAAAATGGCTGACCATGCCTTCAAAGTCCTGAATCTGATGCGCTGCTCCATAGGGAGAACGGCTTAAATAATCGATCATCATGAGATACCAGACTTCTTCGCCTTCCGGATTGACCCGCTCTTCTTTGATGGTCTGGATGCACTGCCTGATGTCCGGAGAAACGAGACGGATGAGCTTAAACGCGGATAAATCCAGCAGTGCTGTCAGCTCCCGGTAAAAATCTATAATCTGCTGATCGCTGAACATTGCATACAGCATGAGTTCCTCGATGATATTCTGGAAAAACGAACATTCAAATACATTGCCGTTTGAGTGGAAATCCCGGAATCTCCGCAGGATGATTTCCCGGAATTCGGAAGGATCCTTTCTCCCACCATAGACCTCAAATTTTTCCATGTATTCGTAAAAGTGGTAATTGTCGGTTTTTATTTTCGTATAGGGAACGATGTATTGAACCCCTTCTTTTATGGTATTCCGTTCCACCTCGCCGCGCATATCCGCCAGATCGAGGAGGGACTGCCGGTATGCATCTTCGCTCATATAAGCGCACCAGGCCAGCTCGACAGGGGAGATGTCGCCCTCCCGATATACATGGTAGTCTGTAAAGTGCCGGGACAGGGTGTCTAACAGGGTCGATTTGCCGCTGCCTGGTATTCCCTCGATAAAAATGTTATATGGTTCAGCCATTATGCTGCCTCCTCTCAAAACGCGTGAACGTGTGCAGTAAGTTAATGCCTCTGTTACAGTCTAACTGCAAGTGGGGGGAATGTCAAATACAGCGTGGGGAAAACGCGGTTTGGATGCTTAATTCTGAATTAAGAAAGACGGCATGGCATATTCAATATTCCCCCCGCATAAGATTGTAAAAACGTCCTAAGCAGGGGGATTTTCTTGAAGGAATATATTGAAGAGCGTGCAGTTGCCATAGCCAACTACATCATAGACTATCATGCTACGGTAAGGCAGACGGCGAAGAAATTTGGTATCTCCAAATCTACGGTACATAAGGATGTAACAGACCGTTTAGAGCACATCAATCCTTCCCTGGCAGCCCGGGCTAGAGTGATTCTCGACATCAACAAATCCGAGCGTCACATCCGGGGAGGCCTGGCTACGAAAGAGAAATACCAGCACAGGCTGGCCATGTGCAGCAAAGATTCAGACCGGTAAGTTACGATGACTGCATGGAATACATGCGGGAGGCGACCGCTGTCCGGACCGTCACAGGAGTACGGTCCCGGACAGCGGTCTCTTTTTTTAGCCCGAAGCTGGTGAGAAGTGCGGTGTCCGCCAGTTCCATCTGTCCGGGTGAGAGCTGTCCTATGTACTCTTTTAAGCGGCAGCGGTCGATGGTTCTTACCTGTTCGAGAAGGATGGTGGAATCGCATTTTAAACCGCTTTCCTCTCTGGTGACCGGTACGTGGGTGGGAAGCTTGGCCTTGGTTGTCCTGCTGGTAATGGCCGCGACGATCACGGTGGGGCTGTGACGGTTTCCTGTGTTGTTCTGTACGATCAGTACGGGGCGCAGTCCGCCCTGCTCGGAACCGATTACCGGTGATAAGTCGGCATAGTATAAGTCACCGCGCAGCACAAGTTTTTCTTTATATTTATCTGATAAATGATTCATCATGGTCTCCTCCTGTTAATACATCTATGTCAATAATTTGCGGAAACGGTCCTGGCCCTTGGCGGTTGTCCGTCTCCTGTCGTTCTGTTTATGAGTATTTCCAATGGTCCGGAAGATAAACAGGTTTTCCAATGAAAATTTTAGAAAAAACGGAAGGGGTTACCTTTTGCAGACGGATTTTGGAAAATCCGCATATTCCCCCGCATGGACGAATAAGATAGTAATAATCAACATAAACGGGGAGAGTGCTATGAAGAGTTTATTGAACAGAAAATGGATGCTGTTCATGTGCCTATGCATGTGGGTTCTGGTTGTACGGACACTGAGCGGGTGCAGCATGAGCAAGGATGACGGAAACAAAGTACGGGACCTGGAATTTTCCGTGACAGCGGAAGCAGATATTCCACAGGAGCTAAAGCAGATCATTGCCGAAAAGCAGAAGACGCCGTTCAAGCTGACCTACAGCGACGACCAGAACTTATACATAGTGGTTGGATACGGAAAACAGGATACCGGCGGCTACAGCATCACTGTGAATGAGCTGTATCTGACGGAGAACTCCATCGTACTGGATACGGATCTGCTGGGACCGGAAAAAGGTGAAAGCGGGGGGACGGAACCCTCATTCCCCTTCATCGTCATCAAGACGGAGCTTTCCGAGCTGCCGGTGGTGTTCCAGTAGCCAGGCAGGAGGAAATGCGGCATGTCTAAGAAGAGGAGGCGCCAGACAGTCAAATGACTGTTTGACGCCTTTTTACTATATTTAAAAGGTGTAGAATTGTAAAAAAACGTTAGACAGGCTGGCTAGGTACATCAGCCTTAGTGAAGAAGAGAATGTTTGCAATACCGGAGTATTCAGCTTGGGGCAGTTATTTTGAACGAACGGCTGCATACATTTTTGTTGTATGGAGTTGAAGACGGCGGGAGCAGAGGATCTTTAAATTTCTGGAAATTGTCCTTTTTTCTTTTCACATCATATGATATACTATGGTATACTGTTTCACTAGGAATTAAATGGAAGGAAAATGGAAAGAAAAGGGGACGGATCGTATGATATTAAAGGATATATGGCTTGATGTAAAAGCTGTTCAGGAACGTGACCCGGCGGCTAGGAACGCCTTAGAGGTGCTTCTTCTTTATCAGGGAGTTCACGCACTGATCTGGCACCGGTTTGCACACTGGTTTTATAAGCATAAGATGTTTTTTGCCGCCAGGCTGATTTCACAGATCGCCCGGTTTTTCACACTGATAGAGATTCATCCCGGGGCGCAGCTGGGCCACGGGATCTTAATTGACCATGGCTGCGGCGTGGTGATCGGCGAGACGACGGTAGTCGGAGATAATTGTACGATATACCAGGGCGTTACGTTAGGCGGCGTCGGCTTAAACAAGGGGAAACGCCACCCGACCCTGGGAAGCAACGTGACCGTAGGGGCAGGAGCCAAGATATTAGGGTCCTTCGAGGTGGGAGATAACTGTACCATCGCTGCAAACGCCGTATTGTTAAAGCCGCTTCAGGATAACGTGACGGCAGTGGGCGTCCCGGCCCGGGCTGTCAAGATCGACGGCGTGCCGATTCCCAAAAAGGAAAAGAATCTTGTGACCATGGATCACTACTGCAAGATGGAAGAACGGATCCGGCAGATGGAGGAGACGATCGCGTCCCTTCAGGAAGAACTGGCAAGCGTCAGGGAAAAAGAGAACGCAGAATAGAGAAAAGCAGAATAGAGAAAAGCAGGAAAGAAGAAAAACAGAAACGCAGAAACGCAGACAGGAGCAGGCCGATCAGATGAAGGAACCAAAGACACGCTGCCAGCAGATCGAACGCAGCATTATCAAGAATTACCGCAAGGAAATATGGCGCCCCTTTGTGGAGGCGCTGAATGAATATAAGATGATCGAGGAGGGAGACAACATTGCTGTCTGCATTTCCGGCGGCAAGGACTCCATGCTGCTGGCAAAGTGCATGCAGGAGATTCTCCGCCATGGAAAGATGAAATTCGGGCTTCATTTTCTGGTGATGGATCCGGGATACCATCCGGCGAACCGGAAGCTGATCGAGGAAAATGCAGCCCTGATGGAGATTCCCATCGAGATATTCGATTCCGATATCTTCGACGTGGTGGTAGATGTGGATGAATCCCCTTGCTATCTCTGTGCGCGTATGCGCCGCGGATTCCTCTACGCCCATGCGAAGGAGCTGGGATGCAATAAGATCGCGCTGGGGCATCATTTTGACGATGTGATCGAAACGGTGCTCATGAGTATGCTGTACGGCGGCCAGGTCAACACCATGATGCCGAAGCTTCACAGCACGAATTTTGAAGGGATGGAGCTTCTGAGACCGCTGTATTTTGTGAAGGAGCGGGCAATTATCGACTGGAAGGAAGAGAACGGCCTGCATTTTCTGCAGTGTGCCTGCCGGTTCACGGAGGCCATCGCAAAGGAACGGGCCATGAGAGCCGAAAGTGCCGCGTCAGATGGGATGGCAGGCGGCGATATCGTTCACTCCTCGAAGCGTCAGGAGATGAAGGAGCTGATCGAGGAATTCCGAAAGATCAATCCCAACATTGAAAACAACATTTTCAAGAGCGTAACCAACGTCAACTTAGACGCCTGCATCGGATATGTGAAGAATGGGGAGCGTCATCATTTTCTGGATGAATATTAACGTAATATTGGAACATGCACCTGCATAAACTTTCTTAAAGGAATATAGAAGGTAAGGCAGGTGCTTTTTTATGTTGGAGCTGGTGAAGAAAAACATACATATGAACCGTTGGAAAGGAAACGCCACGTCACAGATAACCCTCGACGATGATTTTATCGTTCCGGATACTATGGACGATGTGGATCAGGTCATACTCGATTCCGGTGAAATCGTCATAGAATCCGTGAAAAACCAGGGAGAACGGGTCCTGGTGCGCGGGAAAATGGATTTTAATGTCTTATACAGGAAGTCAGAGGGAGGACTGCAGGCTCTGGGCGGTTCCATTTCCTTTGAGGAACCCATCAATGTGCCGGGGCTGGAAGAGAAGGACTATGTCCAGCTGGGCTGGGATCTGGAAGATTTAAATGCCGGCATGATCAATTCCAGAAAGCTAAGCATCAAGGCTATCGTTACGCTGGAAGTAAAGGTGGAGACTCTCTACGACGTGGAGGCTGCCGTAGAATTGGACACCGGTATGTCTGGCGCAGGAGCGCCGGCCATGATGGGAGGCGCCAGCGATTTAAATGGAACGCCTCAGGTGGAGGTTCTGCGCCGCAATGTGGATGTGGCCGCGATCGCGGTGCGCCGCAAGGATACATACCGGATCAAGGAGAATTTACAGCTGTCCGGAAATAAGCCGAACATCGATCACATTCTGTGGAGCGAGATGAAGCTCCGCGGCATTACCACCAGGCCGTTAGACGGCAAAATGGTGCTGGACGGGGAGCTGATGGTCTTCGTCATTTACCAGGGAGAAGGGGAAGACGCGCCGGTTCAGTGGCTGGAAGAGAGTATTCCATTTACCGGAGAGCTGGATCTATCCGAGGCTTCCGAGGAGATGGTGCCCTCTGTGTCGGTTCATCTGATTCACCGGGAAATTGAAGCGAAGCCCGATTATGACGGGGAAATGCGGGAGCTCGACGTGGATGCAGTCCTGGAGCTGGATATGAAGCTCTATCGGGAAGAGAGCATGGAACTGTTAAGCGATCTTTACTCCACGAACCGGGAGCTGTCTCTTGAGACGGGAGACGCATGCTTCGACAAGGTGCTCACCAAGAATATGAGCAAATGTAAGATTGCTGAGAAGTTGAACATGGATCACGCGGACCGTATCCTTCAGATCTGCCACAGCGAGGGCGTGGTGAAGATTGACGAGACAGAGGTCAAGGAGGATGGGCTTCACGTGGAGGGCGTGCTGGAGGTAAGTCTGCTCTACCTGACCGCGGACGACAGCCAGCCGATTCAGTCCTCTGTGGAGGTGATTCCGTTCCATTACTTAATCGAGGCGCCGGGGATCAACGAGAAGACCATCTGCCAGCTGGTTCCGGGACTGGAGCAGATGAGTGCCGTGATGATGGGCGGCGGCATGGTGGAGGTGAAGGCTACGATCGCACTGGATTTGCTGGCCCTTCAGCCGGTATGCGAGCAGGTGATCAAAAATGTATCGGAAGCCCCGATGGACTTAAAAAAACTGCAGCAGATGCCGGGAATTGTGGGTTATATCGTCCAGCCTGGAGATTCTCTGTGGAAAATTGCAAAAAAATTCCATACAACGGTGGAAACGATCATGACGACCAATGGGCTGACCGACAGTCTGATCAAGCCGGGAGACCGTCTGCTGCTGGTGAAGGAAATGTCATAGAACGATGGAACGTTTATAAGTGCGGGGCACAGCTGACGGGCTTGGATTTTCAAACACGCTAAAGCCCTGGGCTGTTGTGAGGAAGATCAAAAAGGAGATGGTGCGGCGTATGCGGCAGAATCTCCTTTTTGCTGGTACGAGGCGCTGCTAGTACCGCATTGCGCAATTAATTGTGAATAAAATGCAGTACTAATCCTTTTTGGAGGACTTTGCAGCGCCTTTTTTCCTGCGCGGATTTTTCTCGCAGAAAGGCGGGAACTTCTTCTCTTTCTCGTGATGCTCTCTGCAGGCGCCGCAGTCGCCGTGGCGGGGGCATTTTACCCATTTACAGGGACAGGAGGCGCCTGTTTCGTCATTTTTATTGTCCATGGCAGAAAACGGCCGCTTTGTCGAAAGCATGCCAAAACGAAGCTTCGTGACTGGTTACAGGATTAATATGCGCAGGCTGGGCGGAGACATTCACGGTGTAAACAGATAATTTGCTGCGGTTCACAGCCCTGTCGTCCACTGCTTCCCGGTCTGCCCCGGCTGGCCCATGCGCCGTTTCCAGTTCAAGTTTCGGGGATAAGCATTTCTAAACGTGCAGAATTTTTCTAAAAACCAGGGAAAATTCTCAAACTCGCTGCGCTCAGACAGGTGAGAATTTCCCCTGAACGAAAAATCCTGCGCGTTAAGAATTGCTAATCCCCTGCAAAGTCACTGGAAACGGCGCATAGGCCAGCCGGGGCAGACCGGGAAGCAGTGGACGACAGGGCTGTGAACTGCAACGATAATTCCAGTGGATTTGGAAATTTTGTGTTCACACATCCGCCCCTTCTGTTATATAATATATTATAGCTATGCAGTACCCCAGACGGCGCCATAACGCATCCAGCTGGTGCTTGAAATAGATGACAGGGGAACATTCCTGGGCGGTAGTGACGTGATTGCAAGACGTGATTACCGTTTACATAACATGGAACAGGGCGGCAGATGCAGGACGTCGTCCCAGCGGTTAGATGCGGCAAAGGTGTGAGTGATCGGGAATGTGAAATTTCAGAAACAGGAGCAACGGAAGATGAATTATACATATTTGTTGAAATGTGCAGACGATACGCTGTACTGCGGCTGGACAAACCAGCTGGACAAGCGCTTAAAGGCGCACAACGACGGGAAGGGCGCCAAGTACACCAAGGCGCGCAGGCCGGTGTCTCTGGCGTATTATGAGATCTTTGAGACGAAAGAGGAGGCAATGAGGCGTGAGGCCGCAATCAAGAAGCTATCCAGGAAGGACAAGCTGGAGCTAGTACAGCATTGCGTAAATTCCTATGATTAAATTACCCGCTATCCGCGCCATGTGCACATCTGCGAAGCTAGCCGTAGGGTGCGCTACGCCGTCGCTCCGCAGACGCACACCTGACACGAATATCAGGCAATTTAATCACAGTTACTTACGCAATGCTGTACTAGTGGCTGGCAGACCGCTGTAGTACGGGTACTGCACTGTGTGATGAATGGTAAACCGGCAGAGGTATCAGGACAAATAAAAACCGCAGTTCTCTTCGGATTATTGGAAAAGAACTGCGGTTTTTTGTAATAGGAAAGTGCCCTTATTACATAAAATGCCTTCCGACCAGGATGTGCACTTCGCGCCAAGGAAATATGGTTGCTGAAGCAGCCGCGCTCCGGCGCGTGAGTCCAGCGGGCCGGACTCTTTTTTTCTTATGCTACAAACTGATACATCATAATGTAGTGGCAGAGACTGCCGCCCATGACGAATAGGTGGAAAATCTCATGAGAGCCGAAATACTTATGCTTCGAGTTGAAGATCGGCAGCTTCAGCGCATAGATGATACCACCCACCGTGTAGATGATACCGCCGGCCAGAAGCCAGCCAAATGCAGCTCGCGGAAGTGCATTGATGATCTTTGTAAATGCCAGGACGCATACCCAGCCCATGGCGATGTAGAGTACAGAGGAGAACCATTTGGGACAATAGATCCAGCAGGCCTTGATGACAATACCGGCTATGGCGATTCCCCATACCAGTGCCAGAAGTCCCCAGCCGGTCCGGTCACCCAGAACGATTAAGCAGACCGGAGTATACGTTCCGGCAATCAGTATAAAAATCATCATGTGGTCAATTTTCTTTAGAATTCTGTTTACATTTGGAGAAATATCCAGTGTGTGATAGATGGTGCTCGCCGCATAAAGAAGGATCATACTGATGATAAATATAGACAGGGCAGCGAGGTGGAGGCTGTCGTCGGCCGACGCTTTTAAGAGAAGCGGTGTGGCGGCAAACAGTGCCATGAGCATGCCTATAAAATGTGTGATTGCGCTTCCGGGGTCCTTGATTTTAAATTTCATAATGGTCTCCTCCTTGTCGATTAATGAAAATTATATAATGTAGTTTTCAAAACTACATGTTCTCTTTTTATATACTATACAACTTGTGAGAGAAAAATGCAATGGATTTGCAAAAATTTTTAAGAAAATAAAGTACAAGAAAAAATAAGATTATACTGAAATAATTTAAAAAACAGTGTAATATACTTATATACTTTATGCAGGGAGGAAATTACAATATGAATCAGACTATACAGGAATTATATGAGCGAAAATCCGTTCGCGCCTACGAGGAACGGCCCATCGAACCGGAGAAGAAGGAGATGATAATTCGGGCGGCGATCCAGGCTCCAAGCGCAGGCAATATGACACTTTACTCTATTATAGATGTGACGGATCAGAAGCTCAAGGATACGCTGGCGGTTACCTGTGACAATCAGCCATTTATTGCCAAAGCACCGATGGTGCTGGTATTCTGTGCCGATTACCAGAAATGGTACGACCTGTTTTTACAGCATGAGGAGGAAGTCAGAAAGCCGGGCATGGGAGATTTTATGCTGGCCTCCTGCGACGCACTGATCGCCGCCCAGAACGCGGTGGTGGCGGCTTCTGCCCTGGGAATTGGATCCTGTTATATTGGAGATATTATGGAGCGGTACGAGACGCACAGGGAGCTGTTTCATCTGCCGAAGTATGTGGTGCCGACCGCCATGGTAGTGTTCGGCTACCCTACAAAGCAGCAGCAGGAGCGCGAGAAGCCGGTTCGTCTTCCGGAAGCGGCGGTGGTATCTGAGAATACATACCGTCAGATGGAAGCAGAGGAGTATGCATCGGTTTTGTCTGACCGCCAGGGAAAGACAGAAGAAGAATTTGACCGCTGGCTGCGTGCATTCTGTAAGCGGAAATGGAATTCGGATTTCAGCGCGGAGATGAGCCGGTCCGTGGGAGTGATGATGAAGGAATGGGCTGAGTAGGGAAGGAAAACATGAATATACTGTATGAGGATGACCAGATCATTGTTGTGGAAAAGCCGGTGGGTATTGAGTCGCAGTCCAACCGGACCTTTGAGCCGGACATGGTCAGTGAAGTGAAGAAACATATCAACAGTTTGTCCCCAAAAAAGGGAGAGCCATATGTGGGAGTTATCCACAGGCTGGATAAGCCGGTTGGTGGAATACTTGTTTTTGGAAAAACAAAGGAAGCTGCGGGGGCTTTAAGTAAGCAGGTTTCCGGGCATCAGATGGAGAAAACGTATCTGGCTGTTATTTGTGGAAAACCTGTGGATAACTTTGGGACGTACGTGGATTATTTGTGGAAAGACGGGAAAAACAATATTTCTAAAATTGTGGATAAGGGGATAACCGATGCGAAGAGGGCGGAATTAAGCTATCGGGTCCTGGAGGAGCTGGAGGGAGAGGAGGGCCCGCTCTGCCTCGTGGAAATCGATTTGAAGACAGGACGCCACCATCAGATCCGCGTTCAGTTTTCCGGACATGGGACTCCGCTTTTAGGCGATTTGAAATACAATCCGGCTGGACCGAAGGTGGCAGGCCAGAGAAACGTGGCTCTCTGCGCCTGGAAGCTTGCCTTTACTCATCCGGGGAATAAAAAGAAGATGGAGTTTACGGTAAAGCCGCAGGGGACGGTATTTAATAAGTTTGGCACAGTGTCTGAGTATCAGTCAATGCGTTGAAGTAAGGTGTTGTGCCAGACAGAAGAAATACGCGCGGAAAAGTAAAGTAAAATGCATACATAACTATACCTCATTCTGGTAAAAATAGAAAAGACCGAGGAGGTGTTTATTCTATATGAAACAGAATGAAGGGAAAAAGGAAAGAAAATCATTGGTTTTCCGTTTCCTCAATACCGTAGAGCAAGTGGGCAACCGGCTGCCTCATCCGATTACTATGTTCGCAGCGCTTGCCCTTTTTATCGTCTTTTTATCGGGAATCCTGGCAGCGGCCGGGATTTCGGCGGAAGGCGAAGTGATAGACAGTACGACAATGGAAGTGACGACGCAGACCGTGTCGGTGGTCAGCCTGATGGACCGCGACGGTCTCGTATATATGCTGACTCATATGGTAACCAATTTTACGGAGTTTGCTCCGCTGGGCGTTGTTCTGGTGACTATGCTGGGCGTTGGCTGCGCGGAGGGCAGCGGATACTTGTCCGCGCTGCTGAAGAAGACGGTGTCGGTGACGCCCGCGAAGCTGGTGACGCCCATGTTAGTATTTCTCGGTGTCATGTCTAATGTGGCTTCGGACGTAGGGTATGTGGTGCTGATTCCATTGGGAGCAATGGTGTTTCTGGCATGCGGCCGCCATCCGATCGCCGGAATTGCCGCGGCGTTTGCCGGTGTGTCCGGCGGCTTCTCCGCCAATTTGCTGATCGGCACGCTGGATCCCATGCTGGCCGGAATCAGCACGGAGGCAGCCCAGCTGGTCTCCCCCGGCTACGTCGTGGAGCCGTCCGCAAACTGGTATTTTATGATCGTGTCCACCTTTTTGATCGTGGCGCTGGGCAGCTGGGTGACGGACCGGATCGTGGAACCGCGTCTGGCTGGAGGCGTAAAACAGACTTACGGGGAAGGAAGCGAAGGCGGCGCGGCCGATGGATTGTCCGGCCGACCGGCCGATTCCCCATCCGATCGGTCGGCCGTGTCTCTGACCAGTCGGGAGAGAAAGGCACTCCGACTCGCCAATATAAGCTTTCTTGTGCTGGCCGCGGCGATCGCCCTGCTGGCATGGCCGCAGAATTCCTTTTTCAGGAACCCGGAGACGAAAAGTCTGATTTCCTCTTCTCCGTTTATGACGGGCCTGATCGTGCTGATCGCCCTGCTGTTCTTCGTGCCTTCCGTGGTTTACGGCCGTGTTTCCGGCGTATACAAAGGCGAGAAGGATGTCTGCGCCCAGCTGGGAAGCAATATGGAGGCCATGGGCGGTTATATTGCGCTGTCATTTGCGGCGGCTCAGTTTATCAGTTACTTTAATTATACGAAGCTGGGGACGATCCTGGCGCTGAAGGGGGCAGACGTTCTGGGCCATATCGGGGCAGGAGGGCCGGTTCTGATGGTGCTTTTTATTCTGCTGGCAGCGGTCATCAACCTGTTCATGGGCTCCGCCTCCGCCAAATGGACGATTCTGGCGCCGGTTTTCGTACCCATGTTTATGCTGCTGGGCTACTCGCCGGAGCTGGTCCAGGTGGCGTACCGCATCGGGGATTCTGCTACCAACCTGATCACGCCGCTGATGGCCTACTTTGCCATGGTGGTGGTGTTTGCTAAGAAGTATGATGACAATTCCGGGATCGGGACTCTGGTATCCACCATGCTTCCATACTGCATCTGTTTCCTGATCGGCTGGTCGCTGCTGCTCATCCTGTGGATGGGGGCAGGACTGCCTCTGGGACCGGGAGCGGGCCTGATGATTTCATAGGAAAATGAGAGAGAGCCGGAGCTGGGCGCGCTGGAAGAAAAGCGCCGGGGTCCGGCTCTCTTTTTCAGAGGCCGCCGCCCCTTTGTGCATCTGCACAATCGCCGAATGAGAATTCAAATAAATGCATAAAGAATGCCCTGGCAAATTGACAAAGAAAATGGTTTGTTTTAAAATGACAACGTAGGACAAAATGAAACGGGACACAGGACAAAATGATACGGAGAGAGGGTGGTTGAGATTCAAAAAGCAAATATGATGCAGATTGCCGAGCACTGCGGCGTGTCTTTGAAGACGGTGTCCAGGGTATTAAATCATCCCGAGCAGGTGAGTCCGAAGACGAGGGACGCGGTGCGGAAATCGATGGAGCAGTGCGGCTTCCAGGTAAACCTTCTGGCCAAAGGTTTAAAACAGAACAGAACCAATATCATCATTGTTTTTCTGGACAAGCACAACGGCGATTATATGAACTTATGGAGAAGCGAGATGCTTAAGTATCTGTTCCGCTATTCCAGCGGCATCGGTTTGAAGATCATTGTGTCTCCATCCGACAGCCACGGTTTTCTGGAAGATGAGACGGATGGATTTTACCTGCTTTCCAGTGGTATCGCCGACGGCGCCATACTGCTGGAACATATGGCTGAAGATCAGAGAATCGAGTATTTGAAACGGACCGGAACTCCGTACGTAGTCCTCGGACAGCCGGAGGAACAGGATATTCCGGCGGTCAGCCTTGATAACTTCGATGTGGGGTTAAAGGGAGGCGGATACTTAAAAGAGAAAGGCTTCAAAAAGATTTGTTACCTGACCAATGACGCGAATTTCTATTCTACGAAGCTGCGTGTCGGCGGCTTTTTAAAGGCAGTCCCGGAAGGCCGCGTCGTCTACGGCGTGAAAGACGCAAAGACCGCGTACGAAAGAACCAGGGAACTGCTGCAGGAAGGGGCAGCGGACAGTATCTTCACAAATGGAGACAACCGGTTCCTGGGAATCTACAGGGCTGCGGCCGAGTTCGGATACAGAATTCCCCAGGATTTGGGCGTGTTGTCGGCAGACGATCTGGCCGTCAACGAGGAAGCATATCCGTCCCTGTCGTCTCTGGGTCAGGACTTTGAAGGTTTGGCGGAGAACTGCATCACCCTGCTCCAGTCCCTTCTTCAAAAGAGGCAGTGTCATGAGGCACTGATCCGCGAGCAGATTTTTCTGCCATCCACCATTAAGGAACGGGAATCGACCAGAATAACCGGCACAGCCGGGACAGAATAAAGAAAATGTTACCATTCACGGCCCCGCCTGCCCTGCGCTGTCCGGTCTGGGCCATGAATAGTAACAAGAAAATCAAAAAAGTATATTTAATAGAAGAGTTTGGAGGAAGCATCATGAAGAAACTTGTAGCTACGGCGCCGAGAGTAGCCGAATTAAAGGATTATGAGGACAGACCGATTCAGTGCAACGAAGTGAGAGTGAAGGTAGAGTTTGCCGCACCGAAGCATGGAACGGAGTTAGCCGATTTCAGAGGCACAACACCATTTATCGATGGAAAATTTGATAATGACTGGAAGGTATTTGTGGAGAGAGACGCGGATGAGCCGCGCGGAATTGAGTTCGGCGATCTTCCTATCGGTAATATGTTTGTCGGAACCATCATTGAGGCAGGCGCTGATGTTACGGAATATGCGGTGGGCGACAGAGTGTGTTCCTACGGACCGATCAAGGAGACAGAGATTGTCAATGCCGTGGACAACTATAAGCTGAGAAAGATGAGCAGGGAAGCTTCCGCGAAAAACGCCGTCTGCTACGATCCGGCGCAGTTCGCATTGGGCGGAATCCGTGACGCCAATGTCCGCTCCGGCGACAATGTGGTCGTGATCGGACTGGGCGCCATCGGACAGCTGGCGGTACAGATGGCAAAGAAGTCAGGCGCCTCCATTGTGATTGCGGTAGACCCCATTGAAAAGAGAAGAGAGATCGCAGGAAAGTACGGCGCCGATTACTGCTTCGACCCGGCCGCCTGTGACGTGGGATACGAGATAAAACGCATTACCGGAAAGATGGGTGCGGATGCGATTCTGGAGACCAGCGGCAGCGTGCAGGCCCTTCAGTCCGCGTTAAAGGGGCTGGCTTACGGCGGAACCATCGCCTATCTGGCATTTGCAAAGCCATTTCCGGCGGGACTCTGGCTGGGACAGGAAGCTCATTACAATTACGGCAAGATCGTTTTCTCGAGAGCGTGCAGCGAACCGAATCCAGATTATCCGAGGTGGAACAGAAAGAGAATCGAGGATGTGGTCTGGGATATGCTGATGAGCGGATATTTAGACTGCTCCGAGATCATTGATCCGGTCGTAAAATTTGAGGATTCAGCAGAGGGCATCTGCATTTATATGGATAAAGAACAGGAAAAGAGCATAAAGATGGGCGTTACATTTGGAGGTGAAGAATGATGCTGCTTGGTACACAGGACAGGGATTTTTTCCCGCAGGACTTAACAGAAAAATTTAAATTTGTAAAATCAATCGGCTTTGAGTGCTTCGAGATCGATGGAAAGGTACTGATGGAAAAGCCGGACGAAATCAAACGTGCGATCCAGGCTTCCGGTCTTCCGGTCTCCAGCGCCTGCGGCGGATACCGCGGCTGGATCGGCGATTTTATCGAGGAGAAGAGACTGAACGGCATCGCTGATTTGAAGGTGATTATCAGGAATTTAAAGGAAGTGGGAGGAACCGGCGTGGTGGTTCCTGCGGCCTGGGGCATGTTTACATACCGCCTTCCTCCGATGGTATCTCCGAGAAGCCGGGAAGGAGACAGAAAGGCAATTCTGGATTCCTTGAGCCAGCTTGAGGAGACGGCGAAGGAGTGCGGAATCTACATCTACTTAGAGCCGTTAAACCGGTATCAGGACCATATGTTAAATACGACGGAAGACGCAGTTTCCATCATCGACGAAGGAAAATTTGAGATGGTGAAGATTACGGGCGATTTCTATCATATGTCCATCGAGGAGGATGATATCTCCGAGACGCTGGAAAAATATAAGGATTATATCGGCCATATCCACATCGCGGAGAATCACAGATACCAGCCGGGCACCGGAAGCATTGATTTCAGACGCCATATGGAGACATTAAAGAGAATTGGATATGACGGCGCGGTTGTGAATGAGGGAAGAATCCGCGGGGAAGATCCACTGAAGGTCTATGTGGATTCGATTGCTTATATGAAGCAGTTTATGTAAAAGCAGGGAGCAGGCCATGAGCAAACTTAGGGTAGCAGTTATCGGGTCCGGGCAAGTAGCCCGGACCTCCCATATCAATCATTATAAGAGCCTCCCGGACGTGGAGGTAAGCGCGGTCTGCGATGTGAATCAGAACGCGGCGAAAATGGCGGCCGATGAGTTTCAGATTCCCTCCTGGTATGCGGACGCCGGGACCATGCTTGAGGAGATCCGGCCGGACGCGGTCAGCATCTGTGTGCCGAACAAGTTTCACTGTGACATGACGTGTCTCTGCCTGGAACACGGCTGCCACGTCCTGTGTGAGAAGCCGCCGGCAATCACGGAGGAAGAAGCGGAGAAAATGCGGGATACCGCAAGGCGGTGCGGTAAGATTTTAACGTTCGGGTTTCATTTCCGCCATGCGGAAAAGATCGCCTTTCTGAAGAGAAAGATCGAAGCCGGTGAGATGGGAACTTTGTACGCCGGCGATGTAACATGGCTTCGTAGAAGAGGAATTCCGGGATGGGGCAATTTTACAAACCTGGAGATGCAGGGAGGCGGTCCGCTGATCGATATCGGCGCTCACATGCTGGATCTGGCTGCCTGGCTGCTGGACTACCCGGAAGTATCCTATATCTGCGCCTCCTCCTCAGATCTGATCGGAAAACAGGGCGGAACGGGCTTTATGGGAAGCTGGGACGGCGCCAGATTCGGCGTGGAGGACGGCCTGTTCGGATTCATTCAGTTTTCCAACGGCGGTTCCTTACATGTAAGAACCTCGTTTGCGGTCAATATCGCCGATAAGGAAGAGAGAAATGTCCGCCTGTACGGCAGCAAACGGGGAATCAGCGTATTTCCCTTAGGAATCTACGGTGATGAGGACGGACAGTCTGTGAACACGGTCTATCCCTTTGATGAGACGAAGGACTGGCATTACGACTGCATCAGAAACTTTGTGGAGAGCTGCATGGGCCGGGCGGATATTCTTGTCACGCCGGATCAGGCCGTCTATGTGCAGAAGCTGATTACCGGTTTATACCGATCCGCCGGAACGGGAAGACCGGTCATATATGGGAATGGAAATCTATGATCTATTATAAAACAGAGGAGAAGGAAAAGGGATTCCGTTTTTATGAACCGGAACGGAATCCCGATTATAACAGAAAGACAGAAGCCGTTTTCGCACAGTGCAACGGCTTTCTGGGCATCCGGGCGTCCTTTGAGACGAAGCAGCTCGATGAGTCGAGGGGAACCTTTATCGGAGGCCTGTACCATAAGGCTGGTGTCCATGAGGTGACGGAGCTGGTGAACTGCCCTGATGTCACCGAATTTAGAATCCGTATCAATGGGGAGAACCTGCGGCTGGATTCCTGCCGTCTGACGGATTACGACCGCTCTCTGTATACAAGATACGGAGAGCTGGAGAGCCGGATCGGATGCGAAATGAAGGCGGCCGGTGGTGTCACACTTACCTCCAGGAGATTCGCATCTGTGGACAACCGGCGTCTGTTCTGCCATCAGCTGTCTGTCTCCTGTGAGAATGGCGGTATTCTGGAGCTTTCCACCGGAATCAACGGCCAGATTACCAACAGCGGTGTGTCCCATTTCGACCGTATGGAGGCCAGAGTATTTGAAAAAAGCCGGATGTTCCTGGAATGCGGATGCGACGACGGGCAGATACTATCTGTGATGACGGTATGCAGCACAGGCGAAAGCCGTGAGACGGCGGCATTTCATCTGGAACGGAGAGGAATCTATCAGGACTTTAAAAAAGAACTTCGGCCGGGAGAGGTGTGGACAATCTATAAATATACGCTGTTTTATGTGGAAAACGGCGAAGAATCTTCTGAAAAGACGGCCGGTCAGACCGTGATGGAGATGACGGATGCCCTGACGGAAGCGCAGGAGGCAGGCTTCGGCGGGCTGAACCGCCGCCACAGAGAGGCGTTTGACCGATTCTGGGATATGGCGGCCATTGAGATCACCGGGGCTTCGAAAGAAGAGCGGGCTGCCGTGGAATTCGCAGAGTATCATCTGGCGGGCATGGTTCCCTGGGACGGATGCTCCTGCAGCGCGGCTGCAAAGGGGCTGACCGGCGAAGGCTATAAGGGACATGTCTTCTGGGATACGGAGATCTTCATTATGCCATTTTTTATTTATATGTTCCCGGAGACAGCGAGGAATCTGCTGCTTTACCGGTACCACGGCCTTGCAGGGGCGCGGAAGAAGGCAGAAGAGTACGGATACTCCGGAGCCATGTATCCCTGGGAGGCGGCGTCCTCCGGCGAGGAGGAGACACCTCTTTACGCGGCAATCGACATCCATACGGGAAAGGCCGCGAAGGTATGGTCGGGAATCAAGGAGCACCATGTGACCGCGGATATCATTCATGGGCTGATCTCTTACTATCAGGCGACCGGTGACCGGGAATTTATGGAGCGGTATGGATGCCGGATGATTCTGGAGACCGCTGTGTTCTGGCACAGCAGAGCCGTCTGGAACGAGGAGAAGGGCCGTCTCGAGATTCGTGATGTGATCGGTCCGGATGAGTACACGGAGCATGTGGACAATAACGCATATACCAACTACATGGCTTACGAAAATGTAAAAGCGGCGGCAGATGTTCTGGCCTCCTGGAAACACCCACTGGCGGATGCCTACCGGGAAGAAGGATGGGGCGGGCGGTTTGACCAATTCCTGCGCTGCATCTATCTGCCGGAGCCGAATGGTGAGAAGATCATTCCGCAGGACGACACCTTCCTCAGTAAAAAGAAGCTGCCGGACATTGGGAAATACAGGACTGCGGACGTGCGCCAGCTGATCTTAAAGGACTATAGCCGAAGCCAGGTGGTGGACATGCAGGTACTGAAACAGGCGGATGTAGTCATGCTGCTGGAGCTTCTGCCAGGCCGGTTTGACGCAGAAACCGTTAAGAAAAACGTGGAGTTTTACGAGGCACTGAACACTCACGATTCCTCCTTAAGCCTCTGTGCACACGCCGAGGCGGAGGCCGTGATTGGGGAAATGGACATGGCGATGAAATTTTTCCGTCAGGCGATGGAGATCGATCTCTGCGAGGGATATAAGGATTCTGCGGAAGGAATTCACGCCGCATCGCTGGGCGGGATCCTTAACTGCATCCTGAGGGGATTTGCAGGGATGAAAACGGATGGCGGAACGTATCGGTTTACTCCGCATCTGCCGGACCACTGGCAGTCCATGCGTTTTTCCTTTATGGATCATGGAAAGAAGAAAACGGCCGTGGTGACCAGAGAGGGGACGGAGATCACATGTACGAAAATTATCTGAATACGGAGAATGCACAAAAGATTGCAGACGGGATTATGAAAATCATCCCCTGCAATATCAACATTACAGACACGGCCGGAGAGATTCTTGCGAGCGGTGACAAAAGCACGCTGGGAACTCTTCACAAGGGAGCGCTGACCGCGCTGAAGCGGAAGGAAGCCTACGTGATATACGAGAATACTCCCACAGAACAGAGGGGAATCAGCCTTCCGATTATCTATAACAACAGCATACTGGGCGTGATTGCGATCGGCGGGGACGTGGAAGAAGTGATGCCCATCGGGCAGATCTGTTTATCCATCGCGGTTTTGACCATTGAAAACCGTCTGCTGAGCGATATGTCCTCCATTAAGGAAAGCCGTCTGAAGGATTTCCTGTACGAATGGATCGGCTTAAGCAAGGAACAGTACGACGACGCATTTTACGATCAGGCGGCGTATTTAGGCATCGATATGAAGATTCGGAGAACCGCTGTCGTCATAACCAGCAGCAGAATCCGATACAGCATCATTGAAACCATAAAAAGCCATCTGGCGGCGGGAGAGTATATCGTGCGTCAGGGTATGGAGGAGGTCCTGATTCTGTTCCGGTCGGATAAAAGGCTGGAATCGCGTCTGGAGAAAATACTGGATATCAGCAAAGACCTGGAGAACTGTTATATTGGTGAATCCGATGTCATTGCCAGCAGAACGACGAACTCCGTCATGCAGACGTTTCACATAGCCAGGGCGCTGAATATCCGCAAACGGATTCTGTGCTACCACGAGGTTTCGCTGGAATGTCTTCTCAATAATATAGAAGTGACCAGGGAGCTGGAAGAGATCCTGAAGCTTCTGGAGGAACGGGATGTGGACGGCGTCTTGAAGGAGACGATAGCCGCTTACGTGGAAGACAACGATAACTATGCCCAGATCTGTGATAAGCTTCATATTCACCGCAATACGTTAAACTATCGTCTGGCAAAGATCGAAGAGCTGCTGAACCGGAATCCAAGACGGGCGAAGGATTTGATGATGCTCTATATCGCTGTGATTAAAATGGGCGGGGAGAAGTAGAAACGGCAATTGTGCAAATGCACAAAAGCGCGGCCCGGGTTTGGGCGCCGCCACATTGTAGTAGGAATGTTGGAATGTTATAATGTTATCATCAACAAATGGTAAAGGAGAGGGAACAATGAAAAAAAACTTAACGAAGAAATTAGCGGCACTTGGTCTTGCAGTGATAACAACGGCGAGCATGGCGGGATGCTCATCGAAGCCGGCTGAGACAAAGGCTCCCGAGACGACGGCGGCAGCCGGAGCAGAGAGCACGGAGGCGCCGGCGACGGAAGCAGCCAAGAAGGAAGCCGGCGGCTCGAACGTCTTAAAGGTTACCTACAGCGGCACTCCGGAAATTCATGAGAAGCAGTATTTGATGGATACCTTCTTCAAGAACTTCGAAGAGGAGAATAACTGTACCGTAGAAGTGGATTTTGTGGCTCAGGCGGACGCGGTGAAGAAGATCCAGTCGGAGCAGGAAGGCAAGAATTACATAACCGATATTATCTACGCTGACACAGCAAACATGGCGCCATACGTGAACGGCGGCTGGATGCAGGATATTACAGAACTGGTAAACAGCACAGGATCGACTTATACTCAGATGTTTGACAACACAACAAATAAAGACGGTGTCCGCTACTTCGCTCCGTTTACCTTCGATGTATACGTAACGTGTGCCAATAAGAAGGCTCTGGATTACCTTCCGGACGGACTGACAGAAGAAGATGTTGTTTCCGGTATCACATGGGAACAGTACGCAGACTGGGCGGTTGCGATTGCAGCCGGTGAAGGCGAAGGAAAGACCATGATGCCTGCCAACTTAACAAGCTCCCAGCTGTTATACCCGATGGGCGGCATGAGCCTGGCTTATGGCGGAGGTTTCCCGGAATTTACCTCTGACGGATTCAAGGAGGCGCTCGGTATTATCGCTAAGATTGCGGCAGGCAACGGATTCTACGCAGAGCAGGATCAGTACACAGCACCGACAGATCCGTTAAACAGCGGCGACGTATGGCTGACATTTGCACATATGGCACCTGTTGGTACAAGCTACAACGCGGCTCCCAACAACTATGTAATCGGCGCAGCTCCCAAGGGAAGCAAGGGCGCAGGCTCCACATCAGGCGCATGGTGCTACGGCATCGCGCAGGGTGCTCCGAATCAGGAACTGGCAGAGAAATTTATCAATTACATCGCAGATCCGGAAGTAAATTATGAATTTTGTTCCAACTACGGCGGATCCTTAAGCCCGATCGAAGAGGTTGGCGACATTCTGGAATCCAGCGACGTAGTGATGAGAGCCGGTATTGAAATGTTAAAGACCACGATCGTAACCGGTGTACCGGCAGCAGAGTATTCTGACTGGAACGCGGTAAAACTGCTTTACGGTGATATTTTTAACGATGTATTAAAGAATAAAGCGGTTCCTGGAGATGATTACCTTGCAGAAGAGCAGAGTAAGCTGGAAGCATTGAAGAACTAATTAATTATGCAAAGGCCTGGAAAGCTGCGGTGTGGTAATACGATCTTCACCGGGCATTTCCAGGCTTTTCTATTATACAGACAGGTTTATCCTGCCTAAAGGAATGGGGGATATATTTGAACGAGAACGATTCAAAACAGACGACAAAGAAAGCAATATTCAGTAAAAAAAGCATTCCCTATCTGCTTCTGCTCCCGGCATTCCTCTTTTATGCAGTATTCTGGCTGCTGCCGGTGCTGTCGGGGGTAAAAGAGGTTTTTACTGATTTTGACGGCAATTTCACACTTCTTGGCAACTTTAAGCTGATGGCCCAGTCCGACTTAATTGGCCCGGCAATTTTCAACACCGCAACATTTGCAGCAGTCTCAGTTGTGCTTCAATATTTTCTGGCTCTTCTCTTAGCCGTACTCCTTTCAAGAAAGTTCAAAAGCTCCAAGCTTTTGATGTTTATTTCGATGATTCCCATGGCCATCACCCCCACCGCAGTAGCGATACTCTGGAAGACGGGACTGGTCAGAGATGGCTGGATCAACACCGTTCTGATCGGATTACACTTAATCGACAAGCCCATCGTGTTCATGGGGGCGGAGGGACTGTCCGCAGTCTTCCTGATTATTCTCATCGACACCTGGACCGTAACCCCTTCCGTCATGATTATCTTGATCGCAGGACTTCAGGGGGTACAGAGAGAATTAAAAGAGGCGGCATACCTTTTTGGAGCCAACAAATGGCAGACCTTTAAGGATATCGTGATTCCGATCTTAAAGCCATCCATCACCACGTCGATCATTATGAGACTGATTGCGGCCATTCAGGTATGGTCGATCGCGGTTATGGTATTGGGATACAGCAAGGTTCCGTTCCTGGTGGAGCGAATCGCGTTCTATGTCGAAGCCGTACCCGGTGTCAACACGAGCCAGAAGCTGGCGTTTACACTCTCCTTCTTAACAACCCTGATCGTACTGTGTGCAACAGTGGTATACTTAAAGGTTTCGAAGGGGGCGGGAGCCGGTTCCCACGAAAAAGGCGGGAAACGCCTGGCTAAAGCGAAGGAGGCAGCAAAATGATGGACAAACTGAATATCGTACAGAAAACCGTTATGGCCCTGATACTGGCGACCATGGTCCTCCTTGTGGCGGTTCCGCTTCTTGCATTTACAACGGTTGCGTTTTCCAACTCTGTCGAAATGACGGAATTCCCCAAACGGCTCATCCCCAAAAGTACAGTCACCGTCAAGGTGGCGCCGACTTCGGAGGGAGAATTCGAGATTTTCTATGACAGCGGAGAGGGATATGAATCCATTATCACGACGAAGAGAGCCTCCAAGCTGGAAGCACACTTTACCAGACAGTATGCGGTAACCGTGCCCGGTGAGGAGCTGGTCGAGGATTTTAAGCAGACTCTGACCAATGGCCCCATGGAGTTTACCTATAAAAAAGACTTATTCTATAACTTTAAGACGTTCTTCAGTATCGTGCCCAATGCGGCCGCGGCGCTGAAAAACAGTATTATTGTTTCACTCTACACGATTCTGATTTCCCTGGGAATCGGCAGTCTGGCCGGGTTCGCCATGGCCAGATTCCAGTTTAAGTTTAAGGAACAGATTAATGTATCGCTTTTAATCGTCCGCATGTTCCCGGTGGTGGGAATCAGTATTCCCATGGCAATGCTTTTGATTAAGTTCGGCCTCTTTGATACGAGAATCGGTCTGGCGCTTCTCTATTCCGTCCCCAATATCGCGCTGACGGCATGGATCACCAACAGTATCTTCATCGGAATCAACAAGGAGCTGGAAGAGGCGTCCATGATATTCGGAGCGGGCAGTGTGCAGACTTTTGCGAAGATCACCCTGCCGCTGGCCTTTCCGGCCCTGGCGGCGAGCTCGATGTATTCGTTTTTAACAGCCTGGAATGATACCATTTCAGCCCTGATCCTGACCAATAAAAACCAGACGCTGTCCCTGGTTGTCTATAAGGCGATCGGAACCACCTCAAGCGGAATCCAGTACGCGGCGGCGGGAAGTATCGTGCTGATCCTTCCGGCACTGGTGTTTACATTCATTATCAGAAAATATATCGGTCAGATGTGGGGCGGAGTAGAACTATAGGAGGAAGCTTATGAGCTATTTGGAAATCAAGAATTTGCAGAAAAAATATACGAAAGATGGTCCGCTGGTTGTTAATAATATGAATTTATCCATTGAGAAGGGAGAGTTCATCGTATTTCTGGGACCGTCCGGCTGCGGCAAGACGACCACCATCCGCATGATCTCGGGACTCGAGGATATCAGCGGCGGTGAGATATTAATCGACGGGGAAGACGTAATCGGAAAGAAGCCGAAGGACCGCGGCGTATCCATGATATTCCAGAGTTACGCCATCTGGCCCCACATGACGGTATTTGACAATATCGCCTATCCCTTAAAGCTCCAGAAGGTGCCGAAGGATGAGATCAAAAAACGCGTGACGGCGGCCGCGGAAGCAACCGATATCGTAGGTCTCTTAAACCGTTATCCGGCGCAGATGTCGGGCGGCCAGAGACAGAGGGTTGCCGTATCCAGGGCGATCGTTGTAAAGCCGAAGATTTTCCTGATGGACGAACCGCTGTCCAATCTGGATGCAAAGCTCCGTGTGTCGATGAGAACCGAACTTAAAAATATCCATATCCAGCAGAATTCCACCAGCATTTTCGTTACCCATGACCAGTCTGAGGCCATGAGCCTTGCAGACAGAATCGTCGTCATGTACAAGGGCAGGATCGAGCAGATCGGCACGCCCATGGAGGTATATCAGGACAGTGCGACCAGATTTGTCGCAGAATTCATCGGCACGCCGCCGACCAATTTCTTTGTCACAAAGATCGAAAAGACGGCCGATGGCCTGATGGCCATAAACGATGATATTCACTATCTGGTGCCGGATTCCTTAAAGGAGGCGCTTCTGCCGTACGCCGGCAAAGAGGTGGACTTAGGCGTGAGGCCGGAATACATCGATCTGTCATTCTCCATGGAGCGGACAAAAGGTTACTTATGCGACACCGTCATCGATTTCGTGGAGCCCCAGGGTTCCCACGCCATTCTGATCACAAAGATCGGCGGAAATGAAGTGAAGATTCACACCACCACCTACATGGAAATGGCGCCGAAGACGAATGTGGCGTTAAACGTTAAGGACGACAAGGTGATGTTCTTTGACCGCGATACGTCTTTCAGGATTAAGTAGAGATCGGATTAAAGCAAAAATCAGATAAGTAGGAAACCGTACAACGGTGGAAAGAGGATGCAACATGGATAAGATTCTGATCGCGGCATCAACCCATTGGGACCGTGAGTGGTACCGTACCTTTCAGGAGTTCCAGATCCGGCTCTGCGGTCTGATGAACCGGCTGATCACCCTTCTGGAACAGGATGAGGAGTTTCTATGCTATACCTTTGACGGACAGTCGGTGGTTTTGGAGGATTACCTGGAAATCTACCCGGAAAACAGGGGGAGAATCGAGAAGCTGGCGGCGGAGGGGCGTCTCGTATTCGGGCCGCTCTACAATCTGCCGGATGAGTTCTTATCCGGAGGAGAGGCGCTGATCCGTAATTTCCTGCTGGGAGATGAGGTATGCCGGTCGGTTGGAGGTAAGTTAAACGCGGGATATGTGCCGGATAATTTCGGTCATCTCTCCCAGCTTCCGCAGATATTAAACGGCGTGGGAATCGATACGGCGTTCTTCTTCCGGGGAGTGGACCGGACGGAATACAAAGAAAAGGAATTCTGCTGGGAGTCCCCAGACGGGTCCCGCGTCCTGTGCGAGTATATGATTCTGGGATACTGGAGTCTGAAGAGCTGGGGGAAAATGGGAAAGACCACGGCAGAGCATTTTTACGACGCCTACCGCACGTTAAAGGAATCCAGCCGTTTAAATACCTTTCTGCTGATCAATGGTTCCGATCATCTCTTTCAGGACCCGGATTTTACGGCTATGGTGAGAGACGTGAAGGAAACGTTTCCGGAGCTGGATATCAGAAATGGTTCCATTGCCGATTACGCGGAAATGGCAAAGGAAGCGGCGGGTGATTGCGGCGGCCTTAAAACGGTCAGAGGGGAGCTGCGGGATTTCCGGTACGGGCCGGATCCGACCGCGGTCACTTCCTGCCGGGGCCGGATCAAACGCCTTCTGTTTGCGGTTCAGTCGCAGGTGGAACGGTACGCGGAGCCGCTGGCCGTCCTGGCCTCTGCCTGTGGAGATGGATTTGACTATCCGGGAGGGCTCTTCGGAAAAATCTGGAGAAACATCTCCATATCTCTGGGACACGACGGAATCTCCGGCTGTTCTACCGACGAGGTGATGGACGATATCAGGTCCTATTTAACCCATGCGCTCCAGTCCTCCTCACGGATCAGCGAGATGGCGATGGAGGAGCTGACGGGACGGGAAGCGTACGGACAGGTTTCCGGCGATGAGTCGTATCTGGCGGTCTTCAATCCCCATCCATTTGCCTATACGGGGATGACGGAACAGACGGTGCACTTGGAGAAGGCCGGAGGCTGGAAGGATTTCGTACTTTATGGGGACAACGGCGAGGAGATTCCCTATGAAATTCTGGAACTTTCGGATGAGGTGATCACCCGGGAATACCTCTATAACAGCAAGGAGAAGATTCCGAGAACGTGTGTGAAGATTTTATTCCCGGTAAAAGATATTCCGGCGCTTTCCATCCGGTATTTCCGGATTCAGAAGAGCCGTCTTCTGGAGAAGCGGTGCCAGGAATTCTACGTGCGGCGCCAGCCATCCGGGGCTGAGATCGAAAACCAGCGTTTTTCTGTCACTGTCAATGAAGACGCCAGCATCAATGTGCTGGACAAAAAGAACGGACAAATATACCGGGGACTGAACAGTTTCGTGGACAGAGGCGAAGCGGGGGATGAGTATCAGCACGTGTCTCCGCTTCTGGACGAACATGTGCTGGCAAGGCTGACGGGCGTATCCGTAATTCACAACAGCCCCCTGTCACAGAAGCTTAAGATAACGGCCGAACTGAACATACCGGACCGGGCGGACCGCGGATTTTTAAAGCGCTCCGCCGAGTATCGGGTGTGCCGGATCGTAACGCTTGTCTGTCTGACTGAGGGATCGGACCGGGTGGAATTTACGGTACAGATCGACAATCCCTGTCCGGATCACATCCTGTTTGCCAGATTCCCGGCGGCATTAAAAAATCCGGTGGAATACTCAAACACAGGCTTTGAGGAGACGGAGCGGACCGGGGAAAGAAAGGACTTTGCACCGGAGCTTAAATCGACGCAGTCCCTGTTAAACCCGATGCGGGGATACGCAGGACTCAGGGGGAAAAAGGAAAGCGTCTCGCAGGGAACAGCGGCGGAATGTGACGGAAGCTTCCACGTGATGGGAAAAGGTCTTTATGAATACCACACGAAGAAAAACGGAGAGACAGTGGATTTCTATATCACCCTGCTACGGAGTACGAGTTACTTATTCCACGGCCTTCCGACCTCATGGCTGGATGGACAGGAGAGCACCACCCCTGTGGTGGAGACGAAGGGAGCTATGGAGCTTGGGGAGACTACTGTGGAATACGCGGTTCTGTTTGATGAAGAGAATCCGGCCAGGGAGGCAGAGAAATACTTATATCCTCTCTATGGAACGGACGTACCGCACCTTCCGGCAGACAGAGAGGCCTGCGGATCCTTCTTAAACTTTGACAACGAAAACATCCTGCTCAGCGCCCTTAAGAAACACCGGACAATGGACGGAACGGTGGTGCGTTTCTATAACAGAAGCAGCCGCGAGGAGGAACTGGTGATCCGCACCGGCCGGGAGATCGGCGAATGCCGGGCGTGCAGCCTTTTGGAGGAACTGGAAGGGGAAGTAAAGCACACGGCGGACACCATAACCTGTACGGTACCGGGAAATAAAATCATAACACTATATATCGCATGGAGATAGAATATGGACAGCATAAAAGAACACTTACAAAATTTATATCCGGACTGCTGGGAGGAACTGGAACAGCGGATAGGAGCACTGACGGAATCGTGGAAGCTCAAGATGGGGAGTACCTCCGGAGAGGCGCTTTATCCATGGGTGAGCAAGGAAGATGTCATGCTGATCACGTACGGTGACGGAATCAGAAGAGAGGGGGAAGCGCCTCTCGCCACACTCCGCTCATTCTTAAACGAGGAGCTTTCCGATACGGTGAGCGCGGTCCATTTACTTCCCATGTTCCCCTATACGTCGGACGACGGATTCTCAGTGACGGATTTTAAGGAGATCAATCAGGAGCTGGGAGACTGGGAAGATATCGGGAATCTGGGGAAACAGTACGATCTGATGTTTGACGCGGTGATCAATCACGTCTCTAAGTCAAGCCGGTACTTTAAAGAGTATGCGGCAGGAAATCCGCACTACCGGGGATTCTTCATCGAGGCGGATCCCGATGGGGACTACAGCACCGTGATCCGGCCCAGAACGCAGCCGCTGCTCACGAAGTTTGAAACTTCCATGGGGATGAAGTATCTGTGGACTACCTTCAGCGAGGACCAGCTGGATTTAAATTACAGAGACCCGGAAGTCTTAATGGAGATTCTCGATGTACTTCTGCTCTATGCAGCGAAGGGCGCGCGGTTTATCCGGTTTGACGCCATCGGCTTTGCCTGGAAGGAGCTGGGGACGACCTGCATGCATCTTCCGCAGACCCATGAGCTGATCAAGCTGATGAGGTGTGTCCTGGAGTCCTGCGCAAGGGGCTGTACGATCATAACAGAGACCAATGTGCCTCATAAAGAGAACATCAGCTACTTTGGCAGCGGCTATGATGAGGCCGGGCTGGTTTACCAGTTTCCGCTTCCTCCGCTGACCCTGTATTCCTACTTGAGCGGGAGCGCGGAGCATTTATCGGACTGGGCGGCGGGGCTGGAACCGACCACGGAAGCGACTGCCTACTTTAATTTCCTGGCATCCCACGACGGAATCGGCCTTCGCCCGGTGGAAGACATCTTAAGCGAGGGGGAACGGCGCCTCATGGTGGCCGAGGTCATGGAGCGCGGCGGAGAAGTAGGTTACCGTTCCCTGGCCGACGGCAGTATGGTCCCGTATGAACTGAACATCAATTACCTGGACGCCATAGCCGGCAACGAGACGGATAGGGGGAAAATGGTCCGCAAATTCCTCGGCTCCCAGTGTATTCTGCTTTCCGTCATGGGAATGCCTGCGATTTATTACCACAGCCTTCTGGGATCCAGAAACTGTTATAAGGATTTCGAAGAATCAGGGATCAAGAGACGAATTAATAGGGAGAAGCTTGACGCAGACCAGCTGAAGGCGGAACTCTCGGATCCGGATTCCTTAAGAAGCCGGGTGCTGGCCGGATACAGGCAGATGTTAAAGATCCGGAAGCAGGAGGACGCATTCTCGCCCAACAGTCCGCAGCAGGTTCTGAAGCTGGATAGAAAAGTGTTCGCACTCTTGAGGGGGACGAAAGAAAATCAGATTCTGGTACTTATCAATGTATCGGATGATGTGGTAGAATTGAAGACAGGAATGGCGGGAAGCGGTCTGCTTTCCGGTAAACAGATGAATCAGGAGGTCACGCTGGAGCCATATGAATATCTGTGGATGAAGATTAACGGCTGACCATTATAAAAGAGGAGAAGCAGGGTATGGACAGAGATTACAGCTTTTTGGATTCCCTTGACAGGGGAATGTATTTTGATAAGAAAGAGTACGACGGAGCGCCGCTTTTAAGCTACGAAGAGGTAAAGGACAGGCTGCCGGTTCCTATCGTATCCAGCCATCCGGAATGGGTGGACTGCTACAAGTATGCGATTCAGGTTTTATATACCAACGTGCACCGTCCGACAGAGGGCAGCGGGTTTGTGAGCAATTTTGTGGACGCCGCGTTTAATGATGATATTTTCCTCTGGGACACGGTATTTATGACGCTGTTCTGCAATCTTCTTCATCCTTACGTTCCGGGAATCTGTTCCCTGGATAACTTTTACTGCAAGCAGTTTGATGATGGGGAGATACCCAGGGAGATGGTGCGGGAGACGGGAAAAGATTTTCTCCTGTGGGTCAACGCCTTTGACAGTCCGCTGTACTCCTATTTCCAGAATCACTATGGCTTCCGTACCTTAAGAGAATTGGGAAAGCTGCCGTATGAGGACATGTACAAGCCGAATATGGGCCGCATCATCGAGAGGAAGCCGTATCTGACCTTAGATAATCTAAACCATCCCCTTCTCGCCTTCGCGGAATGGGAGAGCTACTGCCATACGAGAGACGCGGCGCGTCTTCACTTGGTATTTGAGCCGCTCTACCACTATCATGAGGCGATGAAGTACCATCTGCGCCATCAGAACGGCTTGTACGTTACGGACTGGGCGAGTATGGATAACTCGCCGAGAAACAAGCATCTGGGGCTCGCAGTGGATACCAGCAGTGAGATGGCCATGTTTGCAGGCAATCTGATTGACATCATGGATGTCCTGGTAAAACGGGGCTACGAGGTGCCGGATTACGATAAACGGCGTGAAGGCCTTGTGAAGGACCGCACGGTTCTGATCGAGAAAATCAATCACTATATGTGGAACGAACAGGACGGATTTTACTACGATATGACATTTGGCGAGCGCCAGACCAGAATCAAGACGATCGCGGGCTTCTTCCCACTGGTGTCCGGCGTGGCAGATGAGAAACAGGGAAAACGTCTCATCGAATGGCTGGAGGACAAGGAGACCTTTAACCGCGTACACCGGATTCCGGTTGTGGCTGCGGACGAAGAGGGATACGATCCAAGAGGCGGATACTGGAGAGGCTCCGTGTGGGCTCCGACCAACGCCCTCGTCACCTGCGGACTGGAGAAGCACGGGTTCCATAAGCTGGCCAAGGACATCGCTATCAATCATCTGGATGTAATTGCAAAGGTCTATGAGCAGACGGGAACTATCTGGGAGAACTATCCGCCGGATGAGATATCCAGCGGGGATGCAGACAACAAGGATTTCGTGGGCTGGTCCGGCCTCGCTCCGATTCTCTATCTGATCCAGTACGCCGCAGGCCTGTCCCTCGACAGGAATGAGACGGAAACGACGGTCCGTTGGGAGATATCCGAGCATCTGGTGCGGGGAGGTGTTCTGGGCTGCAAGCGGTACTGGTTTGCAGGGAAGACGGCTGATTTCGAGGCCGCAGACGCAGGCGGGTCCCTTGAGGTGAGCATCCATACAGAGGACTGCTTCAAGTTAAATCTGATCTATCAGGGCGCACAGCACTCGATTATGGTGCAGGGCGACATGAAGCTGACATTTTAAATTCTGACTTGTATGACAAATGAGGCGTGATATTTTATGAAGACAATAGCGATTTACGGCGACAGTATTTCAACGGGAACACACGGGGAGGGCGGCTATGAGGCCATGCTGAAAAGCAGCCTCTCCCTGGAAAGGGTTTATAATTTTGCCGTCGGCTCCAGCGGACTGACGCGGAAGACGCCCGTCGGCATGCTGGAGGTGCTCGATAAGAATCCGGTTCCGAAAGACGCAGAGCTGTTTCTTATCTGGCACGGCAGCAACGACTGGTACTGGGGAAGCGGGATGGAAGAGTTCTCCCATGGGGTAAAGGAAGCTGTGGACAGGCTGCGCGCCGCGGCTCCCACCGCGGAACTGGTCTGGGTGACTCCGATCTACCGGTTTGAGTGTCCGGATGGCATGGCGCAGGCGGGAGAGGCTTACGAACTGCCCAACAAAAACGGATACACCATGCTTGATTACTACGAGGAGCTGGAGCACTCCAGCAAGCGGCTGGGCTTCCCGCTCATCGACATGCGGCGGCTGTGCGGAATTCATCGCGATAATGCCAATTTATACCTGGAAGACCGGGTTCATCCCAATCGGGCCGGCTACCAGAGGATCGGCGCGGTCCTGGACCGGGAGATTCAGAGATTTTGTATATATTAAACGTTTCAGCTTGACATTTCCCCCAAAATCTGTATTAATAGTTTTAGAGACTTGGGGGGTGATTGAATGGCAACCATAAAGGAAATTGCAAAGGCATGCAATGTTTCCGTGGCAACGGTATCGAATATATTGAATGATAAGCCCGGGGCCAGCGCGGCGACCAGGAAAAACGTGTTGGCTATGATTGAGAAGATGAATTACACGCCAAACGTGGTGGCCAAAAATCTGAAGCTGCAGAAAACGAGAAGCATCGGCGTGATCGCCGAGGATATGACCATATTCAGCATTCCGGATATCATAGATGGAATTACGGAACAGTGCGAACAGGTGGATTATCAGATTCTTCTGATCAATTTAAGGCTTTATAAGAAGTATAATGATACCTACTACAGCAAGGACGACTATTACGAGGTGGTACGCGGCGAGATTAAAAAACTGATGCAGAAGCAGGTGGAAGGTATCATCTATGTAGCGGCCCATGAGCGGCCGATCTTATGTATTCCGGAGAATCTTCCCATACCGGCGGTGATGGCCTACGGCTATTCCAGGACGCCGAAGGTGCCCTCCGTCGTGGTGGATGACTGCCACGGAGCATACGAGATCACGAAATACTTAATCGAGAACGGCCATACGAGAATCGGCGTAATTATGGGAAAAGCGGACAGTATTCACGCGCAGTCCCGACTGGTGGGATACCAGGAGGCGCTGTTTGACAGCGGAATCCTCTATTCCCCGGGCTTTGTGACCGAGGGAGACTGGAATCGGGAGTCAGGTTATGAGGGCATTACGAAGCTTCTTGCAAAGGGCATCACAGCGGTATTCTGCATGAACGACCTGATGGCTGGCGGCGTCTACGACAGGCTGGCGGAGTTGGGCATGACGGTGGGCGAGGATCTGTCCGTGGTGGGCTACGATAACCGGGAGCTGTCCAGTTATTATAATCCGCCGCTGACAACCATTGACCTGCCGCTTCACGATATCGGCTACCGGGCCAGCGAAATCATGATTGAGATGCTGGAAGGCAGGGAGATCAGCGAGGAGGAGTCCGTCTGTGCAGTGGAGTGCACCAGGCGGATTCGGAAGTCGGTGAAGGATATATCTGGAAAGAATATGTCTGAGAAGAATGCACCAGAATAGAATCCATCAAATAAGAATACTCCAGGAAAGAATTCATCAGAAAAGAATTCATCAGAAAAGATTCCGGAGTGACAACGAGAGGAAGTACGATCTGCTAACCGAGAGATATCGGACATGCAGACTGTACTTCCTTTTTTGCAACCATAGGAAAATCCTATACTTGTAGTCAAAATGCCCTATATGAAACGATTAATAAAATGGAAAAATTGCGCAAAAGTACTTTACAAGGCAATTTTATTGTGATATTATCTAACATATAAAACAAAAAGGTGAAATGAAAGTATAAAAAAAGCATATCTAATGCATAAATGATAAGAAAAAGCCAATAAAAACATGCCATACGTTAAAAATGGTATTTTTTTTATAACATTTATGTTAATCGTTTAATATAACGAGAAAGGAGGAAACGCTAAGATGTTTCAGGAAATACCGCTGAGAAATACGAAAATTACCGATGAATTCTGGAAACCTTCCATTGATCTCGTGAGAGAAAGCATTATCCCGTATCAGTGGAAAATATTAAACGATTTAGTAAAGGACGCGGAGCCGAGCCACTGCCTGCACAATTTTAAAGTGGCTGCAAGGGAAGAAGAAGGAGACTTCATGGGAGCCGTGTTCCAGGATACGGACGTGGCGAAATGGCTGGAAGCCGTGGCGTATACGCTGGAGGCTTTTCCCGATGAGGAGCTGGAGCGGCTGGCCGATGAGACGATCGCACTGATCGGGAGAGCCCAGCAGGAAGACGGTTATCTGGATACATACTTTATTATAAAGGAACCGGAGGGACGGTTTAAAAATCTCCAGGAGGGGCACGAACTCTACACCGCGGGCCATATGATAGAAGCCGCTGTTGCCTACTATCAGGCCACCGGGAAGGATGAATTTTTAAAGATTGTCTGTAAAACGGCTGATCTGCTCTGCGATACCTTCGGGCCGGAGGCGGATCAGATTCACGGATATCCCGGCCACCAGGAGATCGAACTGGCACTGGTGCGTCTTTACCGCGTGACCGGCAGACGGCAGTATCTGGAGCTTGCGAAGTATTTTATCGATATCCGGGGCGTGGGAGCGAATTATTTTCTGGAGGAGCAGAAGAAGAGAGGCGGCAGGGGAATCTTTCCTGAGTTCTCCGGATATGACCCGGCCTACTCCCAGTCCCATATGCCGGTGCGGGATCAGAAGACGGCGGAGGGACACGCAGTCAGAGCCGTCTATATGTACTGTGCCATGGCCGATCTGGCGTTGGAATACGGGGACGAAGCCCTGATGGATGCCTGTAAGACTCTCTGGGACAATATGACCGGAAAGAGAATGTACCTGACAGGAGGAATCGGTTCCTCCGGCATTCTGGAACGGTTCACAACCGATTACGACCTGCCGAACGACCGGAATTATTCCGAGACGTGCGCGTCCATCGGCCTGGCTCTCTTCGGAAGCCGCATGGCGAGAATCACAAAGGACGCTTCCTATATGGACACTGTAGAGCTGGAGCTTTACAACAACATCCTGGCGGGAATCGCCATGGACGGAAAGAGCTTCTTCTATGTAAATCCCTTGGAGGTATGGCCGGACAACTGCATGAACCGGACTTCCATGGAACACGTCAAGCCGGTGCGCCAGAAATGGTTCGGCGTTGCCTGCTGTCCGCCCAACATTGCGAGAACGTTAGCAAGTCTGGGCCACTATATCGCATTTCGAGAAGATAAACGGGTTTATGTAAACCTATATGTAAGCGCCGTGATCGATGGAATCCCCGGTTCTCTTAAAATCGAGAGTCAGATGCCCTGGAAAGGCCGGTGTGAGATTACACGAGGCGGAGAAGGCGGGAAGGAGATGGAGTTGGCGCTCCGGATTCCCGCATACGCAGAAGGCTTTGCAGTAACGGGACGTGACGGCAGACCGGTCCGGTGGCATGAGGAGACGGGATACGCCATACTGGACGAGGACAGCGGCAGTGATCCGGTCATTCTCACCTGGAATATGCCGGCCGCCTATGTGTGGGCCAATCCCATGGTACGGGCTGACGCGGGAAGAGTGGCCATTAAGAAAGGGCCTGTCGTGTACTGTCTGGAAGAAACGGACAACGGCGCGAATCTGGCCGGAGTCTTTGCGGATACTTCCCAGCCGCCGGCTGAGACCTGGGAACCGGATCTTTTAGGCGGCGTGGTAAGCGTTTCCGTTCACGGCAAACGGCTGGCCGCAGGAGCGCTGCAGAAGAAGCTGTACGCCGCAGAACGGCCGCAGTTAGAAGATATTTCGCTGAAGGCGGTTCCATACGCCAGGTGGTGCAACCGCACGCCGGGCGAGATGACCGTATGGATGAAAGAATTATACTATGTGTGATGCAGGCGAATACGCCTGATCAGAATAAATGATTCAGAATAAGGAGGAAACTTTTATGAGAAAACGAGTATTAGCAGTTTTATTGACGGCAGCAATGGCGGTTTCAGCCCTCGCAGGATGCGGCTCCAAGAGCACAGAGAGTACAGGAACGAAAACCGAGGATACGAAGGCAGCAGAGACTACCACAGCTGCATCCGCAGGCAAGAACGAGATGGCGGTAGAGGGTGACGACGTAACCACCTTAAACGTATGGACCTTCATCGAACTGCACCAGCAGTTCTACGTGGACATGGCAGAGAAGTGGAATGAAGAGAACCCGGACAAGAAAGTAAAGCTGGTATTGAGCAACATGGCATACGATGATATGCACAATAAGCTGTCCCTTGCTCTGGAGTCAGGCGAAGGCGCACCGGATATCGTGGATATTGAGCTCGGCAAATTCCCGGCATTTATGACAGGAAAAATCGGCCTGATGGATTTAACCTCTGCAATCGAGCCATACAGAGATACCGTAGTTGAGTCAAGACTTGACATTTATTCCAAAGACGGCAAGATCTACGGATTCCCGACTCACGTAGGTACCACGGTTGCGTTTTATAATGAAGACCTTATGAACGCGGCGGGCGTTGATTACAAGAGTATCAAGACATGGGATGATTTTAAGGAAGCAGGCGTCAAATATTACGAAGCAACCGGCAAGTATTTTGCATGTATCGAGACGAGCGCGCAGTGGATGATCAACCTGATGCTGGCTCAGAAGGGCGGGAATTACTTAGACGCTGACGGCAATGTCAACATCACCAGCGACGAGATGGTAGAGGTGCTGACCTACATAAAGGAAATGCAGAATACCGGCGCATTTGCAACCGTTCCGGGCGGTCAGCCTGACAACGAGGAAGCGTATCCGTTCTATAATTCCGGCGATTATGCGGCACAGATTATGCCTTTCTGGCAGACATCCAGATACACCAACTACATGACCGACTTAAAGGGCAAGGTAGCAATCGCAGCAGTTCCGGCATTTGAAGACAGCAAGGTTCAGACAATCGGCGGCGGCGGTACCGGTACAGCTGTTGTAGCAGGGGGCGAGCACGCAGACCTGGCGGCAGAAGTAATGGCATACATCAAGCTGTCTGCTGAAGCAAGTAAGGAAATCTGGAACGTATTAGGCTTTGACCCGGTCAACACAGAAGTATGGACCGACACGGCGCTGACACAGAATCCGGATAACCAGTTTGTACAGTATTTTACCACCTATCCATTTGACGTATTAAATGAAGTAAAAGACAGTATCGGTCTCTTGACCTGCTTTACAGATGAGAAGATGCCGTCCATCAACAACGAATTCTGCAACGTAACGCTCAACAGCATTTACGAGGATGGAATGGATATTAAGGAAGCACTGACCCAGTCCCAGGAAACGTTGGACAATGAATTCAGATAAGTTATGATGGAAAGCATCGAGGAAAGGAGTTAGCGGAATGAAAAAACTGTTTTATTCACAGAAAATAGCCCCATACGTATTTATCTGCCCGTTTGTCATCACGGTCCTTCTGTTCTGGATCGCCCCCATATGCAACGGCGTGCTGTTAAGCTTTCAGGATGTGCTGAAGGATGAGTGGGTGGGGTTTAACAACTACTCCCGGCTGCTGACGGATAAAATCTTTTATAAAGCCGTGTGGAACAGCTTTAAGTATATGGTCGGGACACTGGTTCTGCTGATTCCTTTCCCGATGCTGTTTGCTACATTATTAAACAATAAACTGTTAAAGGGAACCGAGTTCTTTAAATCCGTTTATTTCCTGCCGGCGCTGACGTCGGTAGTGGTAGCAGGTACGATTTTCCGGCTTATGTTCGGAGAATCGGCCTCCTCCCTCTTCAATCAGGTCATTGGATTTTTCGGCCTCGACCCGATCAAATGGTTAAAGGGCGCTAATACCACATATTTTGCCCTCCTTCTGCTGGCCTGCTGGCGCTGGACCGGCGTCAATATCCTCTATTTCCTGGCCGGACTCCAGAACATTCCGACGGAATTATACGAGGCGGCGTCCATCGACGGAGCGACGAAATGGCAGCAGTTTAAAAGTATTTCCATCCCCCTGTTAAAGCCGACTACAGTCTACGTACTGACCATCAGCATCTACGCGGGCCTGTCCATGTTCCTGGAGAGTACCATGCTGTTCAAGGGCAATAACTCCCCGAACAACATCGGCCTTACCATTGTCGGATACTTATACCGGCAGGGCGTGGAGAAGCGGGCCATGGGATACGCCTGTGCCGTCGGTATGGTGCTTCTCATCATCGTCATGGTTGTCAATGTCATTCAGCTGAAGCTGACAGGTACCTTTAAAGAGGAGGATAAATAGTATGCAGACGAAATTATCCGGTAAATCAAAAAAGGCAAGTCTGGAGCTGTGGGGCAGTACCATCCTGTTCATTGTTCTGGCAATTGTGATTATTCTTCCGATCTGGCTGCTGTTAATCGCCAGCTTCAAGCCCGGAGGCGACTTATTACAGTACGGCTTAAACCTGGATATCAACTTCTCCAGAATGAGCCTCGACAATTTCGTCCTTCTTTTCACGGGACAGCATGAGTACTGGACCTGGTTCTTCAACAGTATCTTTTTAACGGCTCTGACCGTGCTTCTGACACTGGCCGTAAGCGCCTTTGTCGGATACGGATTTGCAGCGTACGAGTTTAAGGGGAAAAGGGTATTTTTCGTCATCGTCCTTCTCATCCTTTCGATCCCGCTGGAGGTTGTCATGCTGCCGCTGTATAAGCAGATGTCCATGATGAAGATGATGGACAGCTATACGGCCATTGTCCTTCCGTTCATGGCGCATGCATCTACAATCTTCTTTTTCCGCCAGTACTTACTGAGCCTTCCCAAGTCCCTCTTAGAGGCGGGAAGAATCGACGGCGCCACGGAATACGGAATCTTTTTAAGGCTGATCGTACCGATCATGAAGCCGGCATTCTCCGCCATGGCGATCTTAAACGGCATGAACGCATGGAACAACTACCTGTGGCCGCTGCTGGTAATCCGTTCTTCGGATAAATACACGCTGACCCTTGGTTTAAATACGCTGATTAACCCTTATGGGGACAATTACAGCCTTCTGATCGTAGGTTCCCTGTTCTCCATCATCCCGATCTTCATTCTGTTTATCGCCTTCCAGAAATATTTCATCGAAGGCATGACGGCTGGAGCGGTGAAAGGATAGGCGTTGGAGGGGGATAACACGTATGAATCAGTTTAACTATAAAAAGACTCCGGAAAATGTCCCGTTTATCAGTAACCGGGCGGACCCGTATGTGACGCGTCACGACAACGGCACGTATTACTTTACGGCCAGCGTTCCGGAGTACGACAGAATTGTATTGAGAAAGTCAGATTCCCTCATGGGGCTTCGGGAGGCCCCCGAGAAAACAGTATGGAAAAAACATGATAGCGGTGATATGAGCGCCCACATCTGGGCGCCCGAGCTTCACCGGATCGGAGACACCTGGTATCTCTATTTTGCCGCGGGCGCTGCTGAGGATGTCTGGGCCATCCGGCCGTATGTGCTGGAGTGCAGGGCGGAGGATCCCATGGAAGGTCCCTGGCAGGAATTGGGGATGATGGAGGCCGCAGATGATTTTTCCTTTCAGGATTTTTCCCTGGACATGACTGTCTTTGCGTCGCACGGCGCGTGGTACTGTGTCTGGGCGGAAAAGGTAAGCGTGGGAAAGAAGATTTCCAATCTCTATATTGCCAGGATGAAGTCTCCGCATAGTCTGGCGACGAAGCAGGTTCTCCTGTCGTCCCCGGATTACGATTGGGAGCGGGTTGATTTCTGGGTCAATGAGGGGCCGGCTGTTATCCGGCGGAATGGACGTATCTGCATGACGTATTCGGCCAGCGCCACAGGCGCGGAATACTGCATGGGCTTACTGAGCGCCGAAGAAGACAGTGACCTTCTCGACCCCGCCAGCTGGACCAAGGAACGTCTGCCGGTCCTTGTGACCGATGAAACGGCCGGACTGTACGGTCCCGGCCATAATTCCTTCACCGTCGATGAAAATGGCCGTGATATCATGGTATTTCACGCCCGGCAGTACGATGAGATCTCGGGAGATCCGCTGTATGACCCGAACCGGCACGCGTATTTGGCCGGTGTGGAATGGGAAGACGGGGAGATGGTTTTTAAGCCGATGAGGCTTTAGGCAGAAGACAGACCAAAGACCACAGACAACATTTGACAGACCGCATCCCCTGTGATACACTGATGAAGTAAAACGAAAATAAACGAAATCAAAAACGCTTCTGCCGATTGCGGCGATAAACGTTTTTATGAGGATAACAGCGATGAACAGACCAGCTCATGCATTCACTTATGAATATTGCAGCGATACCTTCAGTGCAGAGACTTATTGCAGTGAAGCTTTTGGCGTACAATATAAAAGGGAATCCATGCAGTCGGGATATGATTTATCGTGAAATCCGTTTTGACATTTTAAATGTAAAATGTAATGATATCGGAGGAATCGCTGCCCGGCGGTTCCTTTTTTGTGTGCAGCAGGATATCCGCCATACTATGGGATATAATTTTAAAAATCTTTAAAGTAATGCAAATTTGCATTGTTCGGTGTGGTAAAGTATGACCATAGACAACGGAAAGAAAGTCTGAAACGTAACATTTGAGGATGCGTAAGCCCAGCGGCGAGGGCAGGAGACTGTAAATCTCTCACATCGGAAACAACGCAGGTTCGAGTCCTGCCGCATCCATTTTCCGTCAAACGAAGCGAGACAGGAGCCGCCGCGCTTCGTTTGACGGAAAATTAAAAATTTGGAAAAGTGATCGAGAGGATTAAGATGATACTTTGCTAAAGTATTGTGCCGTCAGGCACCGGGGGTTCGAATCCCTCCTTTTCCGTTTGGAGTATTTTATAATAGGAAGAAAGGAATGGAAACCGAAATGGAAACCGTCGTACTGCGTGAGCGATATTACAGCAGCGCGCCTGTCAGTTATAATAACTACAGGCTTTTTTGCGTTGCAGAAGACGATCGCTTAAAGAACGTGCGGCGGATATCCAGTCCTGCGGCAGGGACCGCATGATCTTTAAGCCTCAACAGGAGGATGAGTATCATGCATCAGGTTTTATTTCCGCTGGTGATTGTGAATATATTAAAACAACATGGATCAAAGGAGCAGCCGCTGACGATCACGCAGATCGCGGATAGGATCAACCGGCAGTACGCACCGTTTTCGGACCGGGAACAGGTCATCAACCGTTCTACCGTGGCAAGGACACTGGAATCGCTGGTGCTGTACACGGAGGTCGGCGATCTGCTGGATTTCTGTGTCGTAGAGGGCGGTTCGGCGAATAAGAAAAAATACTACATCGAAAATCACAAAATTGGATAAATTTTGGCAGGAGCAAGTCCGAATAATTTACTGCCCTGCGGCTCATACTAGATTTTGTACAAAAGAAGTACAAAACAGAAACAGGTGAGTCCATGGAGAAACCGAGTAGGAAACTGAAGAAAACTTTTTTAATACTGGGAGTTACGGGGGCAGTTTATGCAAGCTTTAAGTATCTGCTGCCCCTGGTGATTCCCTTTTTGATTGCATATATATTTGCCCTGGCACTTCGTCCTTCCGCCGTATGGCTGGAAAAGAAATGCCGGTTTACATTAAAAAGGAAAGAAGTCCATCTGCCCCTGGCGGTCATCGGCGGCGTTCAGATCATCATCCTGATGGCGCTGTTCGGCACGCTTCTGTATTATGGCGGGAGAAAGCTGTTTATGGAGGCGAATTTGTTCTTCGACAACCTTCCGCAGATGATCAACAGCCTCGACCGCTGGCTGACCGGCTGCTGCTTCTTTACCGAGAATCTCTTCCGCCTCCCCAGAGGCTTTCTGGTGAAAATGCTGCGCGAGATGCTGGTCGGCGGCGGGAAAGCCATGAAGGATGCCGCCATGCCATTTTTAATGGTAAACTCCATGACCGTCGTGCGCTGTTTCGTGGAGGTTACGGTTATGACCATTATACTGTTTATCGCCACCATCCTCTCCCTTCAGGAGATGGAGGATATCCGGATGCGCCGTGACAATTCCATTTTCCGCCACGAATTTGCCCTGTTGGGCAGCAGGCTGACTATGGTAGGCAGCGCATGGCTGAAGACACAGGGAAGCATCATGTTCCTGACTATGTGCATCTGTACCGCAGGCCTTTTCCTTATGGGCAATCAGTACAGCCTGCTTCTGGGAATCGGAATCGGCCTTCTCGACGCGCTTCCCATCTTCGGCACGGGAACGGTACTGATCCCCTGGGCTCTGTTTCGCCTGGTAAATGGAGACTGGCTCTACGGAATCGGCCTCTTTGTCATCTATATTATCTGCTACTTCCTCCGTCAGGTGATGGAGGCCAAAATCATGGCAGACAAGGTTGGTCTGACACCGCTTGAAACGCTGATCTCCATGTATGTGGGGCTCCAGCTGTTCGGCCTTCTGGGCTTTATCCTGGGGCCGATCGGACTCCTGATTATTGAAGATCTGGTGGAACTGTACGGCGGCTAGTGATATACTGGTTCCATATAAGAATCTCAACAGGTGTGCCGCGGCAGCGATGCCATGGCAGAAATGGAGGCAGCAATGGAACCGGAGAAATTGATTGAATTTTTAAGAATATTAGAAAAACTAAAATGCAATACCCGCCATAACTGGACCACCTCCGGCAGGAGGGAGAGCGTAGCAGAGCACAGCTGGCGTCTGGTGGTTATGGCGTTTCTGCTAAAGGATGAATTCCCGGAGCTGGACATGGACCGGGTGGTGGACATGTGTCTGATCCACGACTGGGGCGAGGCCATTACCGGGGATATTCCCGCCTTTATAAAAGGCGGTTCAGATGAAGAGACGGAGAGCGCCGTCCTTCGGACCATGACCGGTTCCCTCCCCGATGAGCTGGCCTGCAGGCTTAATGGCCTTTTCGACGAGATGGAGGCACTTCAGACGAAGGAGGCAAGGCTTACCAAGGCTCTGGACAAGATCGAGACTCTGATTCAGCATAATGAGGCGGGCGCGGACACATGGCTCCCTCTGGAATATGAGCTGAATCTTACATATGGCGACGACATATCGAACATGTCAGAATACACCAGACGATTACGTGACCTGGTCAGGCAGGAGTCCGAGCGGATTATAAGCGAAAAGCCGCTGGGGAATAAAGAATGCGGCAGTACTGGAAGCCACAGCGCTCTCGACGATGAGACCTTCGAAAAAATAAAGGCGCTCCGCAGAGAACTCCACAAAATCCCGGAACTGTCCGGCCAGGAACGAAGGACCATGGAAATGTTAAAAACGTTCCTCAGAGAACACACCTCCCTTTCTGTCACTGACCGCGGCAGCTGGTTCTACGCCCTCCATCAGGAAAACGGCGCCGAGGAAACTGTTGTCTTCCGCGCGGACATGGACGCCATAAAAGGCGCCGGAAACATTCCTTATCACGGATGCGGCCATGACGGCCACAGCGCCATACTGGCGGGGCTCTGCCTCTTGACGGAGGGGCGGGTTTTTCAAAAGAATCTCTGCTTCCTCTTCCAGCCTGCCGAGGAGACCGGAGAAGGCGGAAATCCATGCAGCAGATTATTAGAAGAACTGGGCGCAGACCGCGTCTACGGCTATCACAATCTCCCGGGCTATCCGCTGGGGACTGCGGTCATGAGGAGGGAGACATTTTCCTGTGATACCGTAAACACCCCTGAGATCATAGACAAGAGCCGGATGCTTTTCGAACAGGAAGGAATCCCCTGCCTCGAAGCCGCCGCCCCATTCCGCTGGTCTGAGGATTTCGGATGGTATTTAAAGAAATGCCGGGGCATGTATTTCGGCATAGGAGCCGGTGAAGACTGCCCGGACCTTCACACGCCAGACTATGAGTTCCCGGACGAAGTGATCAGAAATGCGGTCAGATGCCTGTATCTGCTTGCGGAGATATAGGGCGTATTCTCGTGTTGTGTGTCACCTTCCGTGAAAATGGTACGGTATAATAAATCAAATATTTATGAAGAAAGCAGAGCGTGTGTCATGGAGAATATAAAAGCAGAAATCAAGATGAGTGATTTGGAAAAAGTTGATATCAGGGTGGGGACGATCGAACTGGTGGAAGACGTACCGAAATCAGATAAACTGGTAAAGCTGACCGTGGATTTCGGTACATTTAAAAGGACAATTCTCGTCGGACTGAAAAAAGAACGGGAGAATCCAGGAGAAGTAGAAGGGAAACAGGCGCTGTTTGTTGTGAATCTGGCGCCGAGAGAGATGTTTGGCATCGAGTCCCATGGGATGCTTTGGGACATTGGTTATGAGGACGGAATCGTACCAGTTCTTGCGATGCCTGAAAAACCAGTACCGAACGGATCGAGGGTCGGGTAATCAGCGGAGAACACGAAGGAGGTTAGAAGTAAGATGAAAAAGAGGATGGCAATGATCGTATTGTCCCTGTTCTTTCTCTGTTCCTGTGCCCCCAATGCAGGGCAGAGCGAAAGCGGCAGTCAGACTGAGCCGCCGATAGACTCCACACCTGAAATGAGTACTGGAACCATTGAGGTATTGGCTCCCTATTCGGATGTGCGTGGATTTGATGAAGTCAACACACTGCGTTCCGGTGAGTACGTTCCGGCGGATATGATTACATACTGGCTTAATCAAAATACGCTTTTTGAGGGAAACGAAGCGCTTGCGGCCGAGATTATGGAAACTGGAAAAAATCCCGGACTGCATGTGCAGGAGCTTCATGACCGGGGAATTACGGGTAAAAACGTGTCGGTAGCAATCATTGACCAGCCCTTACTGCCCGGCCATCCGGAGTATGCGGGCAAGATTGAAGCGTACTATACCGTGGGATTGACCGAAAAAGACAGCCCCAGTTCGATGCATGGCCCCGCGGTAACAAGTCTGCTTGCGGGAAATTCCATCGGAACAGCCCCGGATGTCAGGCTGTACTATGCAGCAATCAAATTCTGGGACAGAAACGCATCGGAAATGGCAGGCCAGGCGCTGGACTGGATGATCGAGCAGAATAAAACACTACCGGAGTCTGAAAGAATTCGTGCTGTCAGTGTATCAGCAGACCTCACAAACACGGAATATTTTGATCATCCTGAGGCGTGGGACGAGGCGGTAAAACGGGCCCGGGAGGCCGGTATCCTGGTATTGGACTGCAGAGCGGACTATGATACCTGTGTATTCTGGCCCAGCTTTTTTGATTTCGATCAACGGGATGATATTACGGCGAGCAAAATCGGAACGCCTGACGGCGGCTTTTTGGAATGTCCTGCGCATGCCCTGGGAACCCCGGTGGGATACCGCACCACGGCAGAGGTCTACAGTGAAGGCGAGTATTCTTACAGCTATGACGCGTCGGGCGGACATAGCTGGGCAATTCCTTATGGGACAGGCGTCCTGGCTCTGGGCTGGCAGGTAAATCCATCGCTGACAGGCCAGGAGCTGTTGGATCTCATGCGGCAGACGGCTTACGAAAATGATTCCGGGGAGCGTTTTCTGGATCCAGCTGCTTTTATAGCTGCGGTTCAGTCAACGGTGCATGAAAATCAGCAGGGGCAAGTTCTGATCTCCCCTTGACAAAGAAATCCAAATAGCGTAAAATCAACCATACAAACTAACATAACAACATACGTTTCAGACGTGGAAGAGGATTAGTAAGCGATGATGCATTCCAGAGAGAGGGTCACTGGTGGAAGACCTTCATGCCCCTGGTCGCCCAACCTGCCTTGGAGTCCCGCAGCAAACTGCGGCGCATATCCGGCGTTATCGGAGATACAAGTGAGTCACGATTGTGGCTAAATTGGGTGGTACCACCGAGCTGTTCGGTCCCTTGTCTGGGGATCGGCGGCTCTTTTTTGTTTCACGGGATGCGCCCTCGCGCTAAGGAAGTATGGCTGCTGAAGCAGCCGCGCTCCGGCGCAGGAGTCCGGCCTGCCGGACTCTATTGACAGGAAAATACGTAAATTTAAGAGGTAAAGGAGAATTGCTATGGCAAAGGACAAAAAGTTAGTAGAAGCAATCACATCAATGGATGTGGACTTCGCCCAGTGGTATACCGATGTGGTGAAGAAAGCGGAACTTATCGACTATTCCAGCGTAAAGGGCTGTATGGTAATCAAACCGGCTGGTTACGCGATCTGGGAGAATATCCAGAAGGAACTGGACGGAAGATTTAAAGAGGTTGGCGTGGAGAATGTATACATGCCGATGTTTATTCCGGAGAGTCTTCTTGAGAAGGAAAAGGATCACGTGGAAGGATTCGCGCCGGAGGTGGCATGGGTGACCTATGGCGGTCTGGAGCCGTTAGCAGAGCGCCTCTGTGTGAGACCGACTTCAGAGACTCTGTTCTGTGATTTTTACGCGAGGGACATCCAGTCTTACCGCGATCTGCCGAAGGTATATAACCAGTGGTGTTCCGTTGTGCGCTGGGAGAAGACGACGAGACCGTTCCTGCGTTCCCGCGAGTTCTTATGGCAGGAGGGCCATACGGCTCATGCCACAGCAGAGGACGCGCAGGCAAGAACCGAGCAGATGTTAAATCTCTACGCCGATTTCTGTGAGGAAGTCCTGGCCATGCCGGTTATCCGCGGCCAGAAGACCGACAAGGAGAAATTCGCCGGAGCAGAAGCTACCTACACGATCGAGGCGCTGATGCACGACGGCAAGGCGCTTCAGTCCGGAACGAGCCATAACTTTGGCGATGGATTTGCAAAAGCCTTTGAAATCCAGTATTCTGATAAAGAGAACAAGCTGCAGTACGTACACCAGACCTCCTGGGGCATGAGCACCCGTCTGATCGGCGGCATCATCATGGTACACGGGGATGACAACGGCCTTGTGCTGCCTCCGAGAATCGCACCGGTTCAGGTGATGATCGTTCCGATCCAGCAGTCGAAGGAAGGCGTTCTGGATAAGGCGGCCGAGATCAAATCCGTGCTGTCCGGATACCGTGTGAAGGTGGATGACACCGACAAGAGTCCGGGCTGGAAATTCGCTGAATCTGAGATGCGCGGTATTCCGGTCCGCGTGGAGATCGGACCGAAGGATATTGAGGCAGGCCAGGCCATTCTGGTTCGCCGCGATACCCACGAGAAGACCGCCGTTTCCCTGGATGAGATCGGTCAGAAGGTTGGAGAACTGCTCGATACCATCCAGCGCGATATGTACGAGCGCGCACTGGCACACCGTGAGGCCCATACGTATGAGGCGACTGATTTTGATACATTTACAAAGACGATTGAAGAGAAACCGGGCTTCGTAAAAGCCATGTGGTGTGGATGCCAGGAATGTGAAGACAAGATCAAGGAACTGACAGGAGCGACTTCACGCTGTATGCCATTTAAGCAGGAGAAACTTTCCGATACGTGTATCTGCTGCGGAAAGCCGGCGACGAAGATGGTATACTGGGGCCGCGCATATTAATGTATGCAGTGATTCAGCCGTAAGGCTGCTTTGATACGCGTATAATTATAGAAATGAGATGATGGCATGGGGATAGAAATGCGGGTTCCGGCGGACGCGGAGCAGATCATTGAAAAACTGAATGAGCACGGATTTGAGGCGTATGTCGTGGGCGGGTGCGTCCGCGACAGCCTGCTGGGAAAAGAGCCGGAGGACTGGGATATCACCACCTCGGCGAAGCCTGGGGAAGTGAAGGCCATTTTCAGCCGGACGATCGATACGGGGATCCAGCACGGCACGGTCACGGTGATGCTTAACCGGCAGGGCTATGAAGTGACCACGTACCGGGTGGACGGTGAGTATGAGGATGGGCGCCATCCGAAGTCCGTAGATTTTACCACCAGCCTTTTAGAAGACTTAAAACGCCGTGATTTCACCATTAACGCCATGGCTTACAACGGCCGCGAGGGGCTGGTGGATGCATTTGGCGGCATGGAGGATTTAGAGAACCGGGTAATTCGGTGCGTCGGAAGCGCCGTGAACCGCTTTACGGAGGATGCGCTCCGGATCTTGAGGGCAGTCCGGTTTTCCGCACAGCTCGATTTCCGGATTGAGGACGAGACATACGAGGCGATTTCCCTGATCGCGCCCAACCTGGAAAAGGTGAGTAAAGAGCGTATTGCGACGGAGCTTACGAAGCTGTTGCTGTCCGGCCATCCGGAGAAGATGAAGAGAGTTTCCGACACCGGGGCTTCCCGCTATATCTCGGAGCCATTTTTTAAGGCAGCCGTGCTGAGTAAAGGTGAGCTGCGCCCGCTGGGGTGTCTTCCCGCTGTAAAATATATGAGATGGGCCGGCTGCCTCCGCAGGGAGCAGGGGGAGACGGCGGCAGACATACTGCGGGATTTAAAGATGGACTGTGACACCATGGATCGGGTAAAAATACTTGTATCCCGGTGGAGGACGCCGATTGCCGCTGAAAAACCGGCGATCCGGCGGGTGATGAATCAGATTCCCGGCGACCTCTTTGACAGCCTGCTCTGCTTCCAGGAGGTATTTGCCGGAGAAGTAGGCGAAGGCTATGGAGAGACGTTAAAGATGGTAAAGACACTGGCGGAGGAGATCCGTGAGGCCGGAGACCCGGTGAACTTAAAGGAACTGGCCGTAGATGGCCGTGATCTGATGGCGGCCGGTATGAATCCGGGACCGGCGCTTGGAAAGACGCTGAATGCGTTGATGGAACAGGTGCTGGAGCGGCCGGAATGCAACGAGAGAGCGTATCTGCTGCGTGCCGCCGGATTGAAAAATGGGATAAAGGAATCATGAGAAGGAGTTTGGCCCCTGCGGCCGCGGCTGTGTAAAAACAGCAGCGGAAGCAGGGGCCAAACTTTCTTTTTTCACGTATATTTCCGTCCCGCCACTCATACCCTAGAAGTAGCCGATGAGCTAAGAGTTGGAGGGGTGGTTGTGATAGAGAAATACACAGAGGTGCTTTCGCAGTATGAGCTTGAAATTCTGGATGTGAGACGCGGCCGCGGCGCCTGGCTGTGTGAGACAAACCAGGGCCTGAAGCTTCTCAGAGAATATAAAGGGACCATAAAACGGCTGGATTTCGAAGACCAGGTGTTTACACAGCTGGAAGAGGCCTGGCACCCTTTTGTGGACCGTTATGTGAGAAACCGTGAGGGCGAACTGCTTTCCAGCGCGGATGACGGGACGAGATGGATCGTAAAAGACTGGTATGCCGACAAAGAGTGTAATTTAAAAGACGACAAAGAAGTCCTCAGAGCCATTACGCAGATTGCCAGTTTACATAAAATGTTGCGAAAGATCGAATTCAAGGAAGAGTGGAATCTCGGTTCTATTCTCGTGCAGCTTCCGGGAGATGAGATGGAGCGCCATAACCGGGAGCTTATAAGGGCGCGTTCCTTTATCCGAAACAAGAGAAAAAAGACGGAGTTTGAACTCTGCGTCATAGGAAACTACGATATGTTCTACGAGCAGGCCAAGGATGCCAGACTTGGCATGAAGGAATTCTGTGCGCATCACGAAGATGAGGAATGCTATCTGTGTCACGGAGACTTAAACCAGCATCATATCCTGATGTGCCCCAGGGACGTGGCTGTGGTGGAATTTAACCGCATGCATCTGGGAATGCAGATGGAAGACCTGTACCATTTTATGAGAAAGGCCATGGAGAAGCATGACTGGAGTTTACAACTCGGCAACTCCATGCTGGAAACATATTCCAGGATTCTTCCGCTTTCGGACACAGACAGGACCTGTCTTTACTATCTGTTTTTGTATCCGGAAAAATACTGGAAACAGATTAATTTCTACTACAATGCGAACAAGGCCTGGATTCCGGCCAGAAATATTGAGAAATTAAAGGACTTGGAATTGCAGCAGCCGCTTCGCAACGAGTTCCTTTCCAGAATTAAATAACACAATTTCGCTTTCCTTTTAGGCTGTTATGATTTATAATGTTGATAACAGAATGGAGAGAAAGGAGTATTGTGTTTTATGAAAGACTATAAGAGTATTTATGAAGAATGGCTGGCTAATCCATACTTCGATGAGGCTACGAAAGAAGAACTCCGGTCCATTAAAGAGGACGAGAATGAAATTAAAGAAAGGTTTTACCAGGATCTGGAATTTGGCACGGCAGGCCTGCGCGGCATCATCGGCGCGGGAATCAACCGTATGAATATTTATGTGGTCCGCAGGGCAACCCAGGGGCTTGCTAATCATATTATCAAGCAGGGCGGCGCTGATAAAGGCGTGGCAATCGCTTACGATTCCAGACATATGTCTCCGGAATTTGCAGAGGAAGCGGCCCTTACTCTGGCGGCCAACGGCATTAAGGCCTATAAGTTTGAATCCCTGCGCCCGACTCCTGAACTTTCCTTCGCAGTCAGGGAACTGGGCTGTATCGCCGGTATCAACATCACCGCAAGCCACAACCCGCCTGAGTATAACGGATACAAGGTTTACTGGGAGGACGGCGCACAGTTTACTCCGCCTCACGACAAGGGAGTAACCGCGGAGGTTTTGGCGATCACAGACCTTTCCACGGTAAAGACCACCGATGTGGAATCTGCAAAGGCAGCAGGCAAGTACGAGATCATCGGTGAAGCCATTGATGATAAGTACATCGCGCAGGTAAAAGCCCAGGTAGTGAATCAGGAAGCGATCGACAAGATGCAGGACAGCATTCAGATTGTATATACTCCACTCCACGGCACAGGCAACATTCCGGCCAGGAGAGCGCTGGCTGAGATCGGCTTCACCCATGTATATGTGGTTCCGGAGCAGGAGCTTCCGGACGGAGACTTCCCGACCGTCAGCTATCCGAATCCGGAGGCAGAGGAAGCCTTTGAACTGGGCCTCGCTCTGGCAAAGGAGAAGGATGCCGATTTAGTGCTGGCGACCGATCCGGATGCAGACCGTCTCGGCGTTTACGTAAAAGATTCGAAGTCCGGCGACTATATTCCGCTTACAGGCAACATGTCAGGTTCCCTGTTATGTGAATATGTGCTGAGCCAGAAGAAGGAGCGCGGTGCCATTCCGGAGGATGGACAGGTGGTGAAGTCCATCGTTACCACCAATCTGGTTGACGCGGTGGCGAAGTCCTACGGATGCGAGCTGATTGAGGTTCTGACCGGATTTAAGTATATCGGCCAGCAGATTTTAAAAGAAGAGAACACGGGATACGGAACGTATTTATTTGGTCTGGAGGAGAGCTACGGCTGTCTGATCGGTACGTATGCCCGCGATAAAGACGCGATTTCCGCTACGGTAGCGCTCTGTGAGGCAGCCGCTTATTATAAGATGAAGGGCATGACCTTATGGGATGCCATGATTGCCATCTATGAGAAGTACGGCTACTATAAAGACGCTGTCAAGTCCATCGGACTGAAGGGAATCGAGGGCCAGGCAAAGATCCAGGCCATCATGGATACATTAAGAAACAACACACCAACCGAAGTGGGCGGATACAGGACGGTCTCTGCAAGGGACTACAAGCTGGATACGATTAAGGATATGGAAAACGGCGAAGTAAAACCGACCGGACTTCCGGAATCAAACGTTCTCTATTACGATCTGACCGATGACGCATGGCTGTGTGTAAGGCCATCCGGCACAGAGCCGAAGATTAAGTTCTACTATGGGATCAAGGGCACTTCCCTTGCGGATGCGGATGAGAAATCTGCGAAGCTGGGTGAAGCGGTGATGGCCATGGTGGATTCCATGATGTAGGGAACTGCGTTTCATGAAGACGAAATAAGTAATGGAATAAAAAGGGAAGTATCACCAGTGATTTTTATATCATGGATGATGCTTCCCTTTTTTAATAGGCATAAGAGGCTAAGCCGGTTATATCCCGGCTTCTTTCATAAGTTCCATAATCTTTTCCATCCGCTGCTCCATATCTTTCCCGGTATATTTGGGGAAATGAGCCTCGCGCACGATTCTGCCGTCACACAGGAACAGGACGCGCTCCGTGCGGGCTGCGATCCTGGCATCGTGCGTTACCAGCATGACTGCGGTTCCCTGTGCGTTGATTTCCGTAAATATATCCATGATCTCCTGAGCGGATTTTGAGTTTAAGGCGCCGGTGGGTTCATCGCCAAACAGGATTCGCGGGTCATTCATGAGGGCGCGGCAGATTCCGGCGCGCTGGAGCTGTCCGCCCGATGCACGGGAGATATCCCTGTCCTCCAGCTCCCCGATTCCGGTCTCCTTCATGAGTGATCTTGCCTTTTCGGTGATCCGGGAGACATCCTTCTTTTTATCCCGCAGAGAAGGGAGGATGATATTGTCCAGAATGTTTAAATTCTTCAGCAGAGTGGGCTGCTGGAAGACGAAGCCCATCTGTGTCCGGCGAAGGTCTGCCAGCTGGTTTTCCGTGCAGGCGGACAGATTGCTGCCGCAGAAGGATACGCTGCCGCTGTCGATGCGGTCCATACCGCTCAGTGCGAAGAGCAGCGTCGATTTTCCGGAACCTGAGGGACCCATCACCGAGATAAATTCGCCCTCGCGGACCGACAGGCTGATGCCATCCAGGAGGCGCTGGTTTTCGGATCCCTCGTGAAACGATTTGATGATGTTTTTGGCGTGTATGATTTCTTCCATGTTATTCCTTTCCATATTCAGCTATTGTGATCTCCTTTATTCCCGTGGGCAACGAGCCAAACGGACACGCTGGCGCGTCCATTTGGCGACGGCCGCGAGGGTCAAAAATCCTGCTGCAAGCAGCGCCGTAAATTTGATGCTTCGTTGCCGGCAGCGGTTTTTTTGACTCCCTTTGTGCCGGCAAGTGAGGCAGAGACCGCGGTGTAAATCATGAGAAGCGGGCAGAGCAGACAGGACAGGACAGGGTTTACCGCAAAGCGGAAGGTGGGGGCGCCGAAACCCGAGAGCACCAGGCTGGCCAATGCCCCGCCTACAGTATTGGCCAGAAGGATTCCGGCAAAGACTCCGCACACGGATACGAGTACAAAACGGCTTATATACTGCAGCCGGATGTCCCCGGCCGTGAACCCGGAGGCCTTCATTACGGCGATGGAGTAGCGGTCCTTTGCGGTCAGCATGTTGACGAACAGCAGTGTAATCAGACCGGTGAGCGCAAGAGCCACCGCAGCCGCAGCGATGGCCGCCATGCGGATGGCGTTCAGCGTCGGTCCGTAAGTCTGGGCAACGTAATCGCGGATATCCGTAACTTTCGTATCGGGAAATGTGTCCGCATATTCGCGGACAGTCTGTGAGAGCATCGAGGAATCCTTCAGCCCGGCATAGATGACGGCCCATACCGTATTGTCTGAATCCGCTGGGAAGGCGGCCTTCGCCGTTTTCCCCCCGTTGGTGATGTCGGAATAGATTCCGCACACTGTCATGGTCTGTTTACCGCTGCCGGTAATCAGTGTGAGGCTGTCGCCCGGGTTCTTGCCCAGCTCTTCGGCGTTCATGGCAGAGAGGGCGATCTCATCGGGGGAGACGGGGGCCTGCCCTTTTACGTAGGAAACAGGAAATACCCGGTGATCCCCCAGCTCTGTCAGGAGATTACGAACGGTGCCGCCCGGCGTTTCCACCTGAAATGCCTTGGTAATCAGTGAAGTATGGCGGAGAATGGAGTCGTCCTGTTCCATCTCCCGGGCGATCCGGGCGGCATCTTCTGCCAAATGGTCTGACTGGCGCAGATCGATCCGCAGATCACAGTTACCGATTCCCATATAGGTGACGAAGCCCCTGGACGACATGGTGGTATACAGATTGATGGGAATCACAAGGAGAAATGCCGCAAAGAGAAGTACGGTAAAATTGACGCCGTACAGCTTCTTTTGCAGGAGTACCTCCCGGATTCCCAGGAAGATGCTGACATTGGAAAAATGGCTGTGGCTCAGAGCCATCCGGCCAGCGCCGCCGGAAGCCATCGGTCCGGTACCGCACCGCATGGCCTCGGAGGCGGATATTTTATGTAAACGTCCCAAAACTCCATTTACATAAAGCAGAATGGCAAAAAATACGATCAAAACGCCTGCCGGTGCGAGGAATAAGGCGGCCGGGCCGTTTCCGCCGGTTCCCATGTTTAGACGGATATTCTGAAGGAGAAGGTTCTTAAGCAGGAATGACAGAACGATGCCTGCCGTGCATCCGGCTGCGGCAATCGCCGCATATTTGCCGAGATACAGTTTCTTTATGTCGGAGACGCGCAGGCCGATCGCCTTCATCACGCCCAGTTCCCGGTAGTCGGCTTCTAACTGGGCCAGGAGCGTAAAACGAATGCATAAGAAGGCGATCATTACGGTCAGGAATCCGAGAAGCAGGATCACGGCGATCATCATGCCGTCGGATAAGGCACCCAGCATGCGAAACAGCGGGTATGTGACGGCCGGACCGTTGGAAGGAAGCCCGGCGGCCATATAATCAGCGGCAAAGGCGTCCAGGGCCGATAAGTCTTTTAAACGGAACTCAATTAAATGTTCCATGGTTCCGAGGTCTCTCAGCCGCTCAAAATCCTGGGGACTTACGAGGAAGCGTTTGGAGGAAGAGAGCATGGAATTCATCTGCGAATCCCGCAGAAATCCGGCTACGCGAAATGGAATGCCGCAGACGGAGACGGTGTCGCCGGTCTTCATGGCGGCTTCCTGCATATAACAGACCGGTACGTAGATATCCCCGACGGCAGGGGAGATGACGGCTCCATCCAGGTCCAGAAGGTAATCGAACGCACCGCTCTGAGTGGAGAAACCGTTGTCCTGCGTACTGCTGATCAGGGATTGGCCGTTCAGTTCAATCGCCCCGTTGTCAATATTTAAAAATTCCAGAATTTGATACCGGTCAACAGCCTCATGGTGTGAGGCAAAACTGTTTAAGGGCTCAGCATCCAGCGGGCCGGAGTGCATCTGCATGAAATGGGGTGTCTCTGCCTGCACCATCAGCCGGTCCAGGGCGCCCGCAAGGTTCAGAGCCAGAATAACGGCCAGGGAGACGAGCATGGCGGCCAGCGCCACAAACAGGGTAGTGATCATGGTGGTGAGCCGGCTTTTTCTAACATCGTTACGGATGATGCGGCAATAGTTCATAACTTACCTCGTTTCTTCAAGGGCCCTCACGGATTTGATCCGGCAGGGCAGAAAGGATATGGCGGCCAGGAAAATACCGGCTGCGACGATCAGGAGACCGGAACCTCTTCCGGAGCCGATGGAAAACAGCGCGCCGGTACCGTCTGCCAGAATGCCGGAAATTGCATAAGCGGCCACGTATCCCAGCTGTGACAGGACACCGATCAGCCCCCAGGCTCTTCCCTGGAAATCATCGGCAATGTTCGTGCGGACAAGAAAATCCAGCGCTGCGTTTGCAAAAGGAAGGGAGGAGAAGAAAAGAAATCCAAAGATGCAGATAACAACGATGTTTTCCCGGATTCCAAAACCGGCCATGAAAATCCCCGCTGCAAACAGGGCGGCAGACAGGATGACCACGCGGTTTTTCTTCAAACTGACCATCCCGATCACCAGACTGGAGATGAGCATGCCCGAGGCGCAGATGGTCTCGGAAACGCCGAGGACAGTGCTGTCTGCGAAGCCCAGGATCATCGGGCCGAAAAGCGTCTGGATAAAGCCTAAGAAAAATGTGATGGCAGAAGACAGAATAACCAGCACCAGCACGCCCTTCTTCTGCGTGATGGCATTCCATCCTTCCGAAAATTCTCTGGTAAAGGATTTTTTCTCCATTGCCTTCCTGGAGGTGATCCCTTTCCGGACGACCAGCGTCGCAGTAACCGTTAAGAAAAAGGTAGCGGTGTCTAAGAGAAGCAGAAGACGAATATCGGAGATGGTGAGCAGCAGACCCGCTAGTACCGGAGAAATCAGGTATTTCGCAGATCCTGCGACACCCACCAGACCGCTGGCCTTCGTATACTGTTCCGGCGTCAGCAAGTCGGTCACCGTGGCCTTGTAGGCGGGATCGAGAAGCGAGGAAAACACAGAACTTATGGTAACGCCCACACAGATCTGCCACAACGCGGCCTCCCCCTTAAAGAAGCAGAACAGGATGAAAAGGAGTCCCAGCGCGGACAGGCCGTCGCCCAGAATCATTAAGAGCCTGCGATCGTAACGGTCTGCCAGAACCCCGGCAGGAACGCCCAGAATCAGTCCCGGCACAAAGGCCAGCAGTGTGACGAGAGCCGTGGCGGAGGCCATACCTGTCTGCTGAAAGACGTATACGCCCAGCCCGAAGGAGGTGAGTCCGCTTCCGATGGCGGAAACCAGTTCTCCTGTCCAGAGGAGAAGAAATTTATTAAAATTAGTTGTCTGCATCATTCCGCTCGACCTTTCTGCTGCCAAACACCCGCATGAGATCCGACGCAAGACTCCCGGACTCTGCTCCCAGCAGCCGTTCTATATTGAAGATAAGCGCCTGCGTCCGCTCGTCTCTCAGTTCCTCTGAGGTTTCCGTGGCATCGTCGAAGAAGACGTTGCTGTAGACCATAATCATCTCCACACACTCCCTTGGGTAGGGAGTCTGAAAGTATCCGGCCTCCGCGCCTTCCCGGATTAACCCCGTCAGAATCGGAGTGACGCCGTTTAATACCGCCATCTGTGTCTTCTGGTGCATCAGCGCGTTCTGCGGCCGGTGCATCTGTTCCTTCAGCTCCTGACCGCCCTTCTGGCTGACATTCAGCGCCAGAATCGTGCGGATCAGACGTTCTCTGGCGGAGAGACTGCTGTCGGACGCGGCCTCCTGCGCCGCACTCAGGATCTGCCTGTTATACCGGTCGATCAGAGCATCCAGAATATCCTCTTTTGATTTAAAATGGTAGTACAGGGTTCCTCTCGCTATTCCGACCATCTCTAAAATATCGCCGGTACTGGTATTGTCAAAGCCTTTCTGGGCGAAAAGCGTATCCGCCGCATCCAGAATTTCATTTTTACGTATCTCGGGTTCTTTTACCGTTCTCATGGTGCCATCTCCTTTTTCGATCCATTACAGACTGACTGTCGGTCCGTAAAAAGAGAATACCATACTCTGATCTGTTTGTAAAGAGAAAGAATAAAAAATATGGCAGCATTTATGATACAAAAAAACAGAGCCGATGTTTCTGCTCTGTTTTTTCCAGTCTAGCTCACTCTGTTTTTTGCTATTTAGTTTTTCAGACGTTCCTTTAATTCCTTTAACGCCTCTCCAAACTGTCTGGAGGATGCGGTCGGGTTTCCTCTTAAGAGGCCCTTGCGGTAGAAGCCCAGATGTTTGGATAGCTTGTCCCTGTTTTCTGTGAGGGACTGGAGACGTTCACTCAGTGAGGATAAGTCGGGGACTGCCTTGCCCGCAGTCTCCTTGAAGAGGGAAGCGGCCTCGAGGCCCCGTTCCGCACTTTCCTTTAATGCGTTTATGGTCTCTTCTGTACGCATGGCAGTTTCTGCTTTCAAGGTGGTGATCTTTACAGCGGCTTCGCCCTTTAGGTTGGCCGCCCGCTGAATCTGCTCGTCACGCAGGTCGGAGAGTTTGTCCGCGGTCTCTGCCTTTAAGAGAGCCATCTGCACCTGGATCTCCTCCAGTTCTGCCTTCATCTTTGTCATGGACTCCAGCACGCGGCCCAGATCGAGGGCCTCTTTCGTGGATTCCACCGTGTCGGCCACAAACAGGGCTCCGATAATGCCGCATAAGACGATGCACACGATGGGGTTTAAATCCAGTACAACGGTTTCCACGGGGCGGTGAATAAATTCTGTCAGCACAATGGTCAGAAAGCCCCAGGCAATGGAGGTGCCCAGGCAGATATAGCCGTTAATATTGAAGGGATTGTTGGTGTAGTCCCAGTATTTCATTTTAAACAGGCGCTCCATGGTCCAGCCGGTGACGTATTCCAGTGCGGATGCGCCGATCATGCCAGACAGAAAAACAAGGAATAAATTATCCTGGAACGGCAGGGAGACCCAGAGCATGATGATGGCCCCGCTTCCATATAACGGGAGGAGCGGAAGGCGTAAGAAGCCGCGGTTTACGAAATGGCCGCATTTTAGGGAAACGTATGTGGATTCAATGATCCAGCCTATGAAGCAGTAAATGAAGAAAAAAAGGAGCCATTGATACCAGGTGTATATGTACATAAGTAAAATCCTTTCGTTTAAAATTATCGACTTAACGATCTATACTATATCATAAACGTTTTTGTCGAATTTTACAACCCAAACTTGGCGCGCTCTTTCCCCTTGCCAGAATGGCGGTTGTCATGTAAAATGGGTAAAGAATAAGAAGATTGAGGAGTTTACGAATGAGCATATTAAACGTTGAACATCTGACACATGGATTTGGAGACCGGGCCATCTTTAGCGACGTGTCGTTCCGTCTCTTAAAGGGAGAGCACATCGGCTTAATCGGAGCCAACGGCGAAGGCAAATCCACATTTATGAATATTATTACCGGAAAGCTTCAGCCTGACGAAGGTAAGGTTGAATGGGCGAAGCGCGTCCGTGTCGGTTATCTGGATCAGCATACGGTTCTGGAAAAGGGAATGACGATACGGGACGTGTTAAAGTCCGCGTTTGCATTTCTGTTTCAGATGGAAGAACAGATGAATGAGATCTGCGACCGCATGGGCGAAGCGGGAGAGGAAGAGATGGAGACCATGATGGAAGAACTGGGAACGATCCAGGACCTTCTGATGGCCCACGATTTCTATATTATAGACTCCAAGGTGGAGGAGGTGGCCCGGGCCCTGGGGCTTACAGATATCGGTATTGATAAGGACGTCACCGAGCTCTCCGGAGGCCAGAGGACCAAGGTTCTGCTGGGAAAACTGCTTCTGGAAAAACCGGACATCCTGCTTCTGGACGAGCCGACCAACTATTTAGACGAACAGCACATCGAGTGGCTGAAACGTTACCTATTAGAGTATGAAAACGCCTTTATTTTGATATCTCACGATATTCCATTTTTGAACAGCGTGGTGAATATCATCTATCATATGGAGAATCAGAGTCTGGACCGCTATGTGGGAGACTACGATAAGTTTGTGGAAGTCCATGCCGTGAAGAAGGCGCAGCTGGAGGCGGCTTATAAGCGCCAGCAGCAGGAGATTGCGGAGCTGGAAGACTTCGTGGCGCGCAACAAGGCCCGGGTGTCAACCAGGAACATGGCCATGTCCAGACAGAAGAAGCTGGACAAGATGGATGTCATCGAGCTGGCCCGGGAGAAACCGAAGCCGGAATTTCATTTCCTGGAGGCGAGAACCGCGGGAAAGACGATCTTCGAGACCACCGATCTGATCATCGGTTACGACGAACCGCTGTCGAGACCGCTGAACGTCCGCATGGAGCGCGGGGAAAAGATCGTATTGGTCGGCGCCAACGGAATCGGAAAGACTACGCTCTTAAAGAGTATTCTGGGACTGGTACCGCCGCTGGACGGAAAGGTGACGCTTGGCGACTACCTGTCGATCGGCTATTTCGAGCAGGAGATGGCGCCCGGCAACAAGACGACGTGTATCGAGGAGATCTGGAAGGAATTCCCGTCCTATACTCAGTACCAGGTCCGCTCCGCCCTGGCAAAATGCGGCCTGACCACCAAGCACATCGAGAGCCAGGTCCGTGTCCTGAGCGGAGGTGAGCAGGCCAAGGTGAGATTATGTAAACTCATTAACCGGGAAACGAACGTGCTCCTGCTGGACGAGCCGACCAACCATTTGGACGTGGAGGCGAAGGAAGAACTGAAACGCGCATTGAAGGAGTACCGGGGAAGTATCCTCTTAATCTGCCATGAGCCGGAGTTTTATGAGGGCGTGGCGACAAAGGTATGGGATTGCCGGGAGTGGGCGCTGAAGCTGTCATAGAAGAAATTGATATTCCGTTCCTTCCCGGCAGGGCGCCGGGAGGAAATGATGAAAATAAAGAAGCAGCCGCCTTGTTCCAGGCAGCTGCTTCTTTAAACTATTGGGAATGGTAGGTATAATAAATTAGGATAATGTCTTTAGGGGGGCCGGATGATTTTTTGGATCATCCGGTATGAGTATGAAAAAGCTTTGTGTTAATCACTGTTTTGTGATTAGTTATATAATATCAGGAATTTGTGTGCAATCTGTGGACTTTCCATTAAGAAAAAATAAAAAAGGTTATAACTTTATGAAGTATTTATTTAAAATTATTTCGTAAAAACCGGGTATGCTATTCTTATGTTTCTTTTTCTTATGCCCTGCTCCCCGAACGTCCTTTTTCATTCGGTTCCCGAATTCCTTTATACAGACAAAATTCCCGCTCCGAGGGGGATCGAAGCGGGAACTAATCTTTAGGGGGGCCGGATGATCTTATGACCATCCGGTATGAGTATGAAAAAGCTTTGTGATTTCAAGTAAGTTACTTGAAACAAAGGCCCGCTATCCTCTTGGATAACGTATTCTCAGTATACGGTGAAATTGTGACTAAAGTGTGTATTGGACATAAAAAAACCATAAACATAATAAAAATAAAAAAAACCCTTTAAAAACAGGTTGTTATTGTATATAATAAGGGAGATAAACGAAATTAACTATTAGGGCCAGTAACCCGAATTTGAAATACAGATAAAGGAAACTCTGGGAACCGTTTAAGCGAACAGGAGGAAATAAATGATGATGTCCAATGATATCGGTATCGACTTAGGTACCGCCAGCATACTTGTGTATATTAAAGGGAAAGGTGTTGTGTTAAAAGAGCCTTCCGTAGTTGCAATCGACCGTGACACGAATAAAATCAAGGCGATTGGGGAAGAGGCAAGACTGATGATCGGCAGAACGCCGGGCAACATTGTCGCAGTCAGACCGCTTCGCCAGGGCGTTATCTCCGATTATACTGTAACGGAGAAGATGTTAAAATATTTCATCAACAAGGCAGTGGGCAAGAAAACACTGAGAAAGCCGAGAATCAGCGTCTGCATTCCAAGCGGAGCCACAGAGGTTGAGAAGAAGGCGGTAGAGGATGCTACGTATCAGGCGGGCGCCAGAGAAGTAGCGATTATCGAAGAGCCGGTTGCGGCTGCTATCGGCGCAGGCATCGATATCGCCAAGGCCTGCGGAAACATGATCGTAGATATCGGCGGAGGTACCTCCGATATCGCCGTTATTTCCCTGGGAGGTACGGTAGTGAGTACGTCCATCAAGGTGGCCGGCGATGATTTCGATGAGGCGCTGGTCCGTTATATGCGCAAAAAACACAATCTTCTGATCGGTGAGAGAACTGCAGAGGAAATTAAGATTAATATCGGTGCTGCTTACCGCAGACCGGAAGTTCTGACCATGGAAGTAAGAGGCCGTAACCTGGTTACCGGTCTCCCGAAGACGATTGTCGTTACCTCCGATGAGACTCTGGACGCATTGAAAGAACCGGCGATGCAGATCGTGGACGCCGTGCACAACGTGCTTGAAAGAACGCCTCCGGAACTGGCTGCCGATATCTTTGACCGCGGCATTGTTCTTACGGGCGGCGGCTCCCTGCTTTCCGGTCTGGATTCTCTGATCGAGGAGAAGACGGGAATCAATACCATGATCGCGGAAGATCCGCTTACGGCAGTTGCGATCGGTACAGGTAAGTTTATCGAGTTCACCCATGACGGCGGTAAGTCCGAATTTTAACAAAATCAACGAGAATTCTCCCATCCTCTACAGGTGGGAGATGAATCGCAAAAACAAACTTAGCGGCAGTGGCGGGCAGATATCCCCCACTGACATGAGGTCAAAACAATCCGGGCAACCGGATAAAATGGTAGCATAGCTACTATGTCATTCTGGGTTTTGTATTTTGGACTTAGAATGTGGATTGAAATAGCAGGATAGTTGCAGGACAACCCTGGCGGATCATAGGATTCCGGCAGGGATTGTTTTGTGACCATCTGCTTTCTGTATTTTTTCTATGACGACAAAGGGGGAAGACCATGGCGACGGTCTGCGGATTTGTAGAACGAATTAAATATCGCAATGAAGAAAATGGCTATACGGTCTTGAGCCTTACGGACGAAGGAGAGGAATACACTCTGGTCGGCAATTTCCATTATATCAGCGAGGGCGAGATGGTGGAAGCCACCGGCCCCATGACCGAGCATCCGGTCTATGGGGAACAGATGACAGTGGAAACCTACGAGATCAAGGCTCCCGAGGATACAGCCGCCATGGAGCGTTACCTGGGATCCGGCGCCGTAAAGGGAATCGGAGCCGCGCTGGCGGCCCGGATTGTCCGGCGTTTTAAGGCGGATACTTTCCGTATTATGGAGGAAGAACCGGAGCGTTTATCCGAAGTGAAGGGGATCAGCGAGAAGATGGCCATGGCGATCTCCGAGCAGGTGGAAGAGAAGAAGGAGATGCGCCAGGCCATGATGTTCCTCCAGGAATACGGCATTTCCATGAGTCTGGCAGTAAAAATCTATCAGGAATATGGCCCCAGGCTTTATACGGTTATCAAAGAAAATCCATATCAGCTGGCGGACGATATCGCTGGCGTGGGCTTCAAGATGGCGGATGAGATCGCCAAGCGGGTGGGAATCTTCACGGATTCGGATTTCCGCATTAAATCCGGCGTTCTCTATACGCTTCTTCAGGCCACTGGCAACGGCCATACGTACTTACCGGAGACGGACCTCCTCTCCCAGGCATCGGAGCTCCTGCGGGTAGAAACGGAATCCATCGAAAAACACCTGATGGACATGCAGATCGACAAGCGTCTGGTGATCCGGGAGTCGGAGGGCGTCCGTGTTGTCTATGCCTCTCAGTATTACTACATGGAGATGGGCGTGGCGCGGATGCTCCACGATTTAAATATCAGGGGACGGGAGCCGGAAGAGAAGATCAGAAAGAAGCTGCTTCAGATTCAGAAGGAAGAGTCGATCGAGCTGGACGAAAAACAGGTGCAGGCTGTGGTGGAGGCGGTAAACAGCGGCCTTCTAATCATCACGGGCGGACCGGGAACCGGAAAGACGACGACGATTAACACCATTATCCGGTATTTTGAGAGTGAGGAGATGGAGATCCTTCTGGCAGCGCCGACAGGCCGGGCGGCGAAGCGGATGACCGAGGCCACCGGTTATGAGGCCAGAACCATACACCGGCTGCTGGAAATCTCCGGTATGCCGGGGGATGAGCGTTCCATCGGCATGCATTTTGAGAGAAATGAGGAGAATCCCCTGGACGCGGACGCCGTCATCATCGACGAGACTTCCATGGTGGATATCCATCTGATGCAGTCTCTGTTAAAAGCGGTCAATCCGGGAACCAGACTGATCCTGGTGGGTGACGTGAACCAGCTGCCCAGCGTCGGCCCCGGCAATGTGCTGAAGGACGTCATCGAGGCAGGTTGTTTTAACGTAGTTATGTTGACCAGAATCTTCCGGCAGGCGAGCCAGAGTGATATCGTCGTCAACGCCCATAAGATCAATGCAGGTGAGTCGGTTCCCCTTGGAAAGAAGAGCAATGACTTCCTGTTTATCAAGCGGGACGACCCCAATATGATCATCAACGCCATGATTACCCTGGTACAGAAGAAGCTGCCGGGGTATGTGGGCGCAGACCCCTACGATATCCAGATCATGACTCCCATGCGGAAAGGCGCGCTGGGCGTGGAACGGCTTAACACCATCCTGCAGGAATATCTAAATCCGCCGGATAAGAGCAAGCTGGAGAAGGAGAGCGGAGGTGTGACCTTCCGTGTGGGCGACAAGGTCATGCAGATCAAGAATAATTACAACATCGAGTGGGAAGTTCGGAATAAATACGGGATCCCTGTGGACAAGGGAACCGGAATCTACAACGGGGATATCGGAATCATCCGTGAGATCAACTTATTTGCAGAGCTGGTTACCGTGGAGTTCGACGAGGGCCGTATGGTGGAATACAGCTTCAAACAGATGGAGGAACTGGAGCTGGCCTATGCCATCACCATCCACAAATCTCAGGGAAGCGAGTATCCCGCGGTGGTGATTCCCATTTTCAGCGGACCGAAGATGCTGATGACGCGGAACTTAATTTACACCGCAGTGACGCGGGCCAGGGCCTGTGTCTGTCTGGTGGGAGTGCCGGAGGTGTTCCAGGCCATGGTGGATAATGAGATGGAGCAGAGACGGTATTCGGGGCTTAGGGAGAGGATTTGTGAGATTTATGACACCGTTCCCCAGGATTAAATGAAACAGCCGGACCAGGCAGATGAATATGATGCCCGGTTTCGGCTGTTATTTTCGCAGACTGTCGCTGTATGCGCTGGGGGTCATCCCCGTTTTCTTCTTAAAGAGCTGGGAGAAATAATGGGGATTATTGCCGCAGCCCACTTTTTCTGCGATGATCTGAATCTTCTCGCCGGCAGCGATGTATTCTTTGGCCCTCATAATCCGAATATCGGTCAGGTAGTCGGAAAATTTGCGGCCTGCTTCCTTAAAGAATCGTTTGCTGACGTAATCTACATTCATAAAGAGAACCTGTTCGGAGATAAATTTTAACGTCAAACCGGAGTTGTTTAAATTTTGTTCCACATAGGTAGTAATCTGATCGATCATGGAGCTGGTATTGGTATCTTTGGGCGGTAGAAGGAGCAGTCGTTTTAAGTGATCCAGAATCCGTGATTTCAGTTTTGCCGGATCCGCTTCACCATCTATCTCAAACAGCCATTCCGTCAGGTTGATGGCGGAAAAGGCCGGATTATCGGCAGAGGCTTTTAAGAGCAGGCTTCCGGAAAGCTGTTTTAAAAATGCAGTGTCTTCGATTCCCAGGAGAAGCTCCGACAGGCTTTGAAAGCTGTCCTGTGATCCGGCTTTTAACTTCTGATACAGTCTTTCCGCCTCCGACATGAGGTAGTTGTAATTACACGTATAAAGCAAATGAAAGTTGTTCAGATAATAGATGGTACTGAACCGCTTCAACTTGACCAGGATCACTTCCAGAAGTTCACACAGACTGTGATAAGTCTCTTTTTGGATTTCCAGTTCTACCGGCTTGACGGGAAGTGACAGCTGCTTTATAAACTGTTCCAGCATTCCGCAGTCTGCCGAATAGTCCTTAAAAAACAGGAGAAGAGTATTGTGTACGTAGGTTCCATGTATGGTAACCTGCAGCATAGTCTGCTCACAGTACTGCTTCAGCTCTTGAAGAAATACTTTAAGGCTTCCGATATCCAGATAAAATACATAGAAAAGCTGGTATGGCGTGGAATAAAAGTCGAGATACGGCTCATAGGACCGTATGATTTCCGGCAGAGCCTTATTCTGTCCCAGACTTTCACTGATAACACTGGAGACAATATTGTGGTGCATACTGCTGGTCAGAAGAAAATGGCCGTCTTCCAGGGAACGTGTGCGTTTTCTTGCGTAACAGTCTTTCGCAACATCCACAATGCAGTCCGAGATCAATGACTTGTTGCAGGGCTTTAACACATAATGCCTGACCCCGTACTTCATGGCTTCCTTCGCGTACTCAAACTCGCCGTATCCTGACAGAATGATAAAGCAGGTATCCAGATCCATGAGTGAGACCTTTCTGATCAGTTCCAGACCATCCATTCCCGGCATCCGAATATCAGTCAGGACAATATCCGGCGCCTCATCGATAATCATATCGTAAGCTTCCAGACCATTTCTGCACAATCCGGTCAATTCCACACCAAGTTTCTCCCAATCAATGAGACAGGAAATGCTTTCCCTTATGACGCGTTCATCGTCGGCAATTATCATTTTCAACATAAGATCCCCTCCTGATCCGTGATATAAGGCATAATAATTCTGGCAACCGCCCAGTCGTTTTCATTGTAAAGAGTAAGACCGTAGTCTTTTCCAAACATCAGCTTGATCCGTTCGTTGATATTAATAAGACCAATGCCAAAACCATGGGGCTTTATTTCCTGTGAATGCAGCTTTTCCAGCAGGTGATCTTCAAAGAGGGAACCGTCATTTTTGACCAGAACGGTCAGCGTACCTGATTCCGGCTGATGCTCAATGGTGATTTCGATGGTACAGAGCTCTGTGGACTCCTCCAGACCATAATTAATGGAATTTTCCACGAGAGGCTGGATACACATCTTGGGGATCTGAGCGTTATACCATGCTTCGTCGCAGTGAATGGAATACTCCAGACGGTCTTCGAATCGGTATTTCTGGATGGTGATGTATGCGGTTACAATTTCCAGCTCCTTCTTCAGATCAAAATGGGAGGTAGAGTTACTGAGTGTAGCGCGGAGCAGGGTGCCCAACGATTCCACCATGGACGATATCTCCATATTGCCGGCCACCTGTGCACGCCAGTTGACGGATTCCAGAGTATTGTATAAAAAATGCGGATTGATCTGGGTTTCCAGAGCCTTAAGCTGCGCATCCTTTTTCCATAACTCGTTTACATAGTTTACCTGTATGAGATTTCTGATCTTTTCGGCCATGTGGTCAAACTGCCGGTTTAAAAGACCGAACTCGTCTTTGCGGCAGCTGTAATCGTAATCGCTTTCAATGACTGCGTTCTCGTCGGTGCTGAAGACTTCCATTTTGCGAATCAGCCCTCTGGTGTGGCAGCTGATAAAGGTTATCATGGATTCCGAAAATGCAATGGCCGACAGGATACTCAGGATAATCATACAGATGCTGAGTGTCCGCACAAATGATACCGACTGAAATATGGGATCGTAAGAGACATAGCATACGTAAGTCCAGTCAAAGCCGGGAATTGACTTTTCCGTCACAAAGTATTTATGTCTGTCAATCGTCATGATCTCGTAGCTCTGTCCGGAAGGCTTCCGGCGCTGGTAATGGATGGATGCTGAGACGGGATTGTCATTATAGATAATGGTTTCTCCCGTCCGTATATAGTATTGGGGATCCTCGTACATCGAGTTATCCTTGTTCAGAGAATCCATAAGCGCTTCCAGATCCAGAGATACGAGAAGCGTGCCCAGCTCTTCCAAATTGGAGCTCTGGATATTTTTTATCAGACGTCCCATAAAGATTCCATGATCTTTACCATAGTCGCTGATCCATACCGGCCTGCCGTCCGCGGCCTGAGCAGCGTCGAGAACGCGGCTTTCAATCTCCTCCGGTGTTTTGCGCGAGCCGAGAAAATTCGAATAGGTGACAAAATCAGGGTTGTTAAGGGTAATATAACTGATAAAATTAGGTTTATACTGCTGATAGTATTCCAGAACCGTATAGGAAAGATTCTTGTACGCTTCAGTCCGAATACGCGGATTGTCCGAATGCCTGATATCGGCAAGATTGTTTTGAATATTCGAGTCGGACAGCATGAGTCCGGACATGGTCTCAATATTGGACAAATAATAGGAGATCGTGGTCGCAGAATAAGAGAGATTATTGGCAATGGTATTTCTTAACAGCTTTAAATAAGCGTTAGAAACGATCTGCAGCCCGGCCAGACTGACTCCCGATATCAGGAAGATGGAGACCAGAACAATTGTAAGAATCTTTCTTTTTAAAGACGTATTGGAAAATAGCAGTTTTATTTTAGTGGCCAGAAGTTTCATCATGTCGTTTCCCCCTTATTTGTCCGCACGCTGTGTCCCTGACACTATTATCATAAGAAAACACAGAGAAAAAAGCAAGAACAAGCCATGGAGAAGCCGGTTTTTTGACATATGATACCGGAATATTGGATTAAAATTATGGAGACCGGGTGATATACTGGGATCAGTCGATGAGGAACTTCGCTGAAAGAGAAAGCGGCGGAGGGTGAGACTGCAAAGACACGATAGGGGAGAAGGAACATGACAAAAAGAGAACGTGTAATACGGGCGGTCAGAGGAGAAGAGACGGATGGAATTCCTTCCTGCTTTTCCATGCATTTTCCGCCGGAGTATGCAAATGGTGAGAGTGCGGTTGACGCGCATATTCAGTTTCTGAAGCAGACGGATACGGACATTCTGAAAATTATGAATGAAAACCTGGTGACCTGTGATCATGAGCTTCTCACCAGACAGGATTATGAGAGCTTCCAGAAGATTTCAGCAGAACAGCCATTTATGAAGAGGCAGCTGGACCTGGTTAAACGGATTTTAGAAGAGGCGGACGGGGAATGCTTTACAATCGGCACACTTCACAGTGTGGGCACCTCTGCCATGTACCATCCGTTTAAATCACTTGGTTATGGATATGATCAGTCGAGAAAAATTTTTGATGCATGGCTTAACGAGGCACCAGAGAAAATGCTGGAGTCCATGAAGAGAATAACGGATGGGCTCTGTGAACTGGCTGTCAAATACATAGAAGCAGGGCTTGACGGAGTGTTTGTGGCCTCCCTGGGAGCGGAGAGAAGATTTGGACTTACAAGGGAACAGTTTTTAGAGTGGGTAGCGCCATTTGACCAGATGATTATGAAAACAGTAAAAGACGCGGGAGGGTACTGTTTCCTTCATGTGTGCAACCGGGATGTGAATCTGGATTATTACCGGGATTACGATGAAAATCTATATGATGTAGTGAACTGGGGAACGTTTGAAGTACCCTGCTCCATCAGGGAAGGCAGGGAAATCTTTCATCAGAAGACAGTCATGGGAGGTCTGGCTAACCGGCAGGGGGTGCTGGCAGCCGGGAGTGAGGAGGCTCTGATCAACACCGTTCACTCCATTGTGGAGTCGTATGGACGGAAGGGTCTGATTCTTGGAGCTGACTGTACCGTGGCCACCGAACAGGATTTATCGAGAATCAAATTAGCGGTGGAGACCGCAAGAAAATTATAAAGGAGAAGGAATATGAAAAAGAGAGTGATGCTAATGGCAGCGGCCGTCATTATGGCGGCGGGACTTACCGGATGCAGCGGCAGCCCGGCAAAGGAGCAGCAGGATACCACGCAGACGGCTCAGAGTACGACAGGACAGGAGAGCAGGGAATCGAAAGAAACGACGACAGAGGCAGATAAGAAATCCGGTGAAAAAACGGAACTGACCATAACCTGGTGGGGGAGCCAGCAGCGGGCAGAACTGACTCAGGAAGCATTATCACTCTATGAAGGGGAAAATCCCGGAGTTACGTTTGACGGACAGTTCCTCTCAGGAGCGGATTATTGGAATAAGCTGGCCACGTCCGCGGCGGGCCATACCATGGCTGACGTTGTACAGATGGACAAGGCCTATATCAAACAGTACGTGGACAATGGCATGTTGGTGGATTTGCAGCCGTATGTGGACAGCGGAGTCATCGATCTGAAAGATGTGGATAAAACAGTACAGGAATTCGGAAAAATCGGAGATGGCCTGTATGCCGTCTGCATTGGGGTAAATTCGCCGGCGCTTCTGTATAATAAAACCCTGCTTACGGAAAATGGAATCGAGATCAGGGATAACATGACAATGGAAGAATTCCTGGAGATCTGCAGACAGGTAAATGAGAAGACGGGCTACAAAACGAATCTTCAGTATAACAATGGAACCTCGTGGCTGGATTTCTTCCTGCGCTCAAAGGGAGAGTATTTATTCGGAGACGGTACGATTGGAGCATCAAAGGAAAACCTGACGGAATATTTTAACCTTTATAAAATGGGAATTGATGAGGGCTGGCTGATCAATCCGAGTGTATTTGCAGAACGATCCATCGGACAGCCGGAGCAGGAGCCTTTAGTCTATGGCTCGGATCCGTCCAATATGTCCTGGTGTGCATTTTACTTTTCCAATAATATGAACGCCGTCACGAACGCGGCTCCGGAGGGCATGGAGATCGGCATCACGACGTGGCCATCCGATGATGCTGTAAAATCCAATTACTTGAAACCCAGCATGTTCTTCTCGGTTTCCGTTGACAGCAGTCAGCCGGAAGAGGCGGCAAAACTCATTGATTACTGGACGAACTCCGTGGAATGCAATAAGATTCTGTTAGGAGAGCGTGGAGTGCCTGTATCATCGGCGGTTGCAGAGGCAATCGCATCAGATATGAGCGAATCAGACCAGAAGGTAGTTGATTATATTAACAATGTGGTGACTCCAAAGTGCTCCATGGTCAGCCCGGCATCTCCCAACGGAGCCACAGAGGTTTATGACGTGGTATATAAAATGGAAGAAAAGGTCTGTTACGAGGAGATTACCCCCGAGGCGGCAGCAGAGGAGCTGTTGAACCAGGGAACGAAAATTTTACAGAGTAAGCAATCGTAGGCTACAGAGGGGCTGCTGCAGAAGAGCGGCAGCCTTTTTACTGCCCAAAATGGCTCGAATCTATCAGAACGGCGGTGGTTTGTATGGATAAGAAATGGATTAAATTAAAAATGGCATTCAGCAAAAACAGCACGGCGGGCGTCGTCTTTGCGCTGCCCTTTATCATTGGTTTTTTTATGTTTATGGTTATTCCCATGGGAATGTCGCTGTATTATTCTTTTTGTGAATTTGAAATTCTGGGCGCTCCCAAATTTATCGGTCTCGGCAATTATGTGAAAATGTTTACGGAGGATGAAACCTTCTACAAGTCGATTTCCGTGACATTCTTTTATGCGTTGGTCTCAGTTCCGCTGCGCCTGGTATTTGCCCTGATTGTAGCCCTGATTCTCAAGCAGACGACGAAAGCGACAGGAATCTACCGGGCAGCTTACTATCTCCCGTCAATTATCGGCGGGTCGGTAGCGATTTCTATCTTGTGGAAACGGCTTTTTGCAGAGGATGGGACGTTTAACCATCTGCTTCAGCTGATTGGCATCAACAGCCATTTTTCCTGGCTTGGAAGCAAGAATACCGCAATATGGGTTTTGATTCTCCTGGCAGTCTGGCAGTTTGGTTCTTCCATGCTGATTTTTCTTTCCGCATTAAAGCAGATATCAATCTCCCTTTACGAGGCCTCGAGAGTGGATGGGGCGGGAAATATCAACCAGTTTTTCCGGATTACGCTGCCGCTTTTGACCCCCACCATATTCTTTAATCTGGTGATGCAGATGATTAACGGGTTTCTGGCGTTTACACAGTGCTTTATTATTACTCAGGGGCGGCCGATGAGTTCAACACTGTTCTACAGCGTCTATATGTACCAGCAGTCCTTTGAATTTTACAACACGGGATACGGCGCGGCAATGGCGTGGGTGATGCTGGTGATTATCGCCATGATTACGGTACTGTTGTTCTGGTCGAAAAAGTTCTGGGTTTATGAAGGAGGGAATGAAAGATCATGAAAAGCAAAAAAATAGCCGGAAAAATTGTTTACCACCTTCTGGTTGGGATCGGAGCGTTCATTATGGTGTATCCACTTCTCTGGATGGTAATGAGCTCTTTTAAAGAGACGAACGCTATTTTCACGACAGCCGGGCAGCTGATACCAAAGCAGTTTACCCTGGAGAATTATCAGAATGGCTGGAGAGGGTTTGGAAAAGTAAGCTTTGGCACCTTTTTTAAAAATTCCTTTTTCATTGCAGCGCTGGCGACGTTCGGCACCATCCTGTCCTCCGCTTTTGTGGCATACAGCTTCTCACGATGCCGTTTTTGGGGAAAGAAGCTTCTGTTTGCCGCAATGCTGGTATCCATGATGCTTCCGGCCCAGGTACTTATGATTCCCCAGTACTTATGGTATCAGAAGCTGGGCTGGGTTGGGACGTATCTTCCTCTGATTGTCCCCTACTGCTTTGCTATTCAGGGTTTTTTCGTATATCTGATCATGAACTTTATAAATGGAATCCCCACGGAGCTTGACGAGGCGGCAAAGATAGACGGCTGTTCCTATTATTCCATTTTCTTCCGGATTATTTTTCCACTGGTAGTACCGGCCCTCATTACCGCAGTCATCTTTTCCTTTATGTGGAGATGGGAAGACTTTCTGTCGCCTCTTCTGTACGTAAATAAATCAGAACGGTATCCCATCAGCCTTGCGCTGAAGCTGTTCTGTGATCCGGCTTCTACCTCGGACTACGGAGCGATGTTCTCTATGTCGGTACTTTCCATTCTGCCGCTGATTATTATATTTATTCTGCTTCAGAAGTATCTGGTGGATGGAATCGTATCTTCCGGGATTAAGGGATAGGAGGAAACATGGATCGAGAGGATAAAATCAGACAATGGATTGACGCGCATGAGGAAGAACTGGTCCGGGATATCGGAGAACTGGTGAAAATCCCCAGTGTCTCGCGGCCGGAACAGGAGCAGTCAGATGATGTGGTGGAAGCAGCGCACAGTATGATAAAAATTGCGGCTCAGTATGGATTTCATACGGAAAACTGCGATAACCGCTGTGTAAAGATACTCTACGGGGATGGTGAAAGTGAAGTGCAGGTATGGGGACATCTTGATGTTGTTCCGGCCGGTGAAGGCTGGATCTATCCCCCGTGGGAGTGTACGAGAAAGGGAGACTTTCTGATTGGAAGAGGAGTTTCAGATAATAAAGGGGCGGTCATCACGGTTCTTTACTGCCTCAGATATATGAAGGAGCATAACATAAAGCCATGCTTTCGTATCAGTCAGATCTGTGGACTGAGTGAAGAGACGGGAATGGCTGACGCGGCCTATTATCTTACGAAATGGCCGGCTCCCGATTTCGGATTTGTATCAGACTGCCGCTTTCCGTTGTGTTATGGGGAGAAGGGCAGATGCGTGGTGATTCTGGAACGGGACTCGGTTCCAGAAGGGATAATTGATATGTCGGCAGGGGAGGCCTCCAACAGTGTGCCGGCAGAAGCTGTGATCCGTATTGACCGATCCATAGATATGGGGGATATGGAAGAGGAGGCATTACGGCTGGGGGTGATAATCAGGAGAGAGGTATCCGGGTCCACCGTGAGCTATACGATAAATGGGACACCGGGGCATGCAGCGGCACCGGATCGCTGTGTAAACCCCATCGGTCTGGCAGGCAGGCTTCTAAAACGGGGGACCGGGCTGAAAGAGGAGGAAAAACATATTCTGGAATTTTTGCAAAAAGCCTGTCTGGATGGGTATGGAAAAGAACTGGGAATTGCGGCCGGCGATCCGGTTTTTGAAGATCTGACATGTGCCGGAACTGTGCTGGAGATGAAGGGCAGGACCGTATGCCTGACGATGGATATCAGATACCAGCCTTCGGTCAATGCCGGGGAGATGGTGGAACAGCTGCGGAAAGCGGCAGAGTGTTATGGTTTTATGGTCACTGCCGAAGAACACCGGGATGGTTACTGCGGCAGTATTGATTCAGAGGAGGTAAAAGCACTGCTGGCCGCGTATGATCATGTGGTGAAAGATGGGAAAAAGCCGTATGTGATGGGAGGCAATACTTATGCGGGAATGATACCAAATACCGTGTGCTTTGGGCCGGGCATTCCGAAAGATTACTCTGAGCTTGGGCTGCCGGCCGGCCACGGGGGAGGCCATGGATGCGATGAAATTCAGTCGGTATCCAGCCTTAAGAAAGCGATGGAGGTCTACATTCATGCCTTCATGAATTTAAATGATCTATATAAAATGCGGAGTGGAAAAAGAAAAAATCCAGAATCATAAAAAGATGAAAGGGATTGAAAATCAGAACATTGATGGTATAATGGGACTATACTCCGATGCGGCTTCGCACGGTAGTTCTGAACATCATTTGCGTATATCTTATATTTCTTAATCGTAACAGAATCTTTCATACCCCATCCCCAACAGGAGAAAAAATATGAAGAACGAGACTTTTCCGGTGCGGCTCAGGACTTTTTTTACCGACCTCCTTTTCCCACGCCGCTGCCCTGTCTGCGGTGACATTGTGCTGCCCAAAGGAGAGCTGATCTGTCCCGGCTGTGTGAAAAAGCTGTCTTTCGTGAAACAGCCGGTCTGCAAGAAGTGCGGAAAGGAGATTACCAGTGCTGAGAGGGAGTACTGCCTGGACTGTACGAAGCACAAGCGGTCCTTTGATTACGGGAGGGCGCTGTTGAACTATAATGACACCGCGAAAAAATCTATGGCGGATATCAAGTACAGAAATCGTCGGGAATATCTCGATTTTTACGCGGAGGCGGTCTGTCTACGGTATGGGAAGCTACTGATGCGGCTGGGAGCCGATGCGCTGGTGCCTGTGCCCGTCCATCCGTCCCGCAGGCGTCAGAGGGGCTTTAACCAGGCGGAGGTTTTTGCCGACCGGATCGGAGAACGGCTGGGTATCCCGGTCTGTTCGGGGATGCTGGTGCGCAGGAAGAAGACCGCGCCTCAAAAGCAGCTGAATCCAAAGGAGCGGCTTCACAATCTCGAGGAGGCGTTTGCGGCGGGAGCGGTGCCGGAAGGGGTAACGCGGGTGATCCTGGTGGATGATATTTATACGACCGGGAGCACGATGGAGGCGTGCGCCAGGGCACTGTTGCGTGCGGGAGTGAAAAATGTCTATTTTATTGCGATTTGTATTGGACGGGGACAGTAAAATATTGTAATATTAGGAAAAGAAATAGAAACGCAGGAGGAAAAGTTTATGGAAATCAGAATTGCGCAGGAAGAAGACGTCCCATATCTGCTGGATATCTATAACCACGAGGTGCTGCACGGGGAAGCGACCTTCGATATCAACCCCAGGACACTGTCGGAGCGGCTCGACTGGTATTATGCTCATAACATAAGTAATCATCCCTTAATCGTGGCGGTGGAGGACGGCCATGCGGTCGGTTATGCCTGCCTGTCCCCCTATCGTGTGAAGGAGGCCTATGCGGCTACCGTGGAACTGTCTGTCTACGTCCACAGGGATTACCGGAAGCGCGGAATTGCCAGGAAGCTGACGCTGCATATACTGAACCTGGCGAGGGAGGACGAGCGAATCCATACCGTAGTTTCCGTGATCACCGGCGGAAATCAGGCCAGCATCCATCTGCACGAGGAGCTTGGATTTCTGCACTGCGGGACGATCAAAGAAGTGGGCGTGAAGTTTGGAAGGTATCTGGATATTGAGAATTACCAGATGATGGTGTAGGGAAGACAGCGGGAACGCTACTGTGATTTTTCCGCAGGGGAAGCGGATATTTTCCGCCTCCCTCTTATTATACAAAAGTAACCGCCATGCTGTAACGTATCCTGTGTCCCTAAGCACATACCGAGACCGGACAGCAGAAATACAACCGGCGATGAGGCCATGTAGTCGGGCAGATACGAAAACCTCATATGATTTAAATAATCCCGGAGCGGCTGCATGGGAAAACTGGGTATAAACATAGAAAGTACAGCCACGACATACAAAAGGAGTATACCTGCCGAAAAAAACAGTATTGTTCTCCTGATCCAAGCACGCCGAATCGAAAAATCGGCGAGAAGTCCCAGTAAATTCATCAAGCCTGCTCCGCCGGCAAAGAACGTGACTGGCCGGACGAGAAGATAGAAGATAAAGAAAGGCACCATATTATAGTAGAGTCTGCGCAGCTCCATCACCTTATCCTTTAAAATAATCCAGGAAATCACACCAGCCAGAACGACCGCTCCACATATCAGGGCAGCAAAAAGATGGTATTTCTTTCTTTTACTTATGGACGCTCCGCTCTCTTCGTCTATTTTCCTACCATATAAAATCATATATAGATCTGTGTCAAATGCCTTGGCAATCGCTTCCAACATTTCAATGTCAGGTTGGTTTTTTCCGGTTTCCCAACTGGATACTGCCTGCCGTGTCACATGGAGCCGCTCCGCCAACTGTTCTTGAGACAGCTTCCGTTCTTTTCTCAATTTTCTGATATTTTTGTCTATTGCATTCATGATTTGCCTCCCGTTTCACCATAACTTTAAACTGATTCCGTTATATTTCCAATTCCATCTTATTTCTGTAATAACCATAGCATAACAGGACAGAGAATGTCACGCAACAATTCGTTGCACCCTATAAAAATAGAGCATTTACGCAAATTATGGTTTTAAAAACTGCTTCCTGCAATAAAAATTCTAAAAAACACTTGACCCTTCCCTTACGTCACCCTATATAATGGTATCATAAAGATCCCAGAACAAAGGCGGTGATGCAGAATATGCAAGGGTATTATACTTCCGGAGAGTTCGCAAAAAAGGCAAACGTATCAATCCGGACGATCCGTTATTACGACAAACAGGGCTTGCTGAAACCGGCGGGCATGAGCGAGGCCGGATACCGGCTGTACACGGATTCCGATTTTGCCAAGCTCCAGAAGATCCTTTCACTGAAATATCTAGGCTTCTCCTTAGACGAGATCCGTTCGATCACCATCAACGATGATGACAACGGCTATGTAGAGCAGTCTCTGGAGCTTCAGCTGGATTTAGTGAAGAAGCGGATTGAGCATTTGAAACTGGTGGAGCAGACACTTTCGGAGACCTCGAAGCTGGTAAAGGACAATCCGGTCATTGACTGGAATAAAATCCTGCACTTAATCCATATTACCAATATGGAAAAGAGCCTGGTGGAGCAGTACAAGAATGCGGCCAATATCAACATCAGGATTGATCTTCACAAGAAATATGCGAAGAATCCCATCGGGTGGTTTCCGTGGCTGTACTCCCAGCTGGAGCTGAAGGACGGTGAAACAGTTTTGGAGACCGGATGCGGTAATGGAGAGCTGTGGAGAGAGAACCGGGATTTAATCCCGCCGGAAGCTGTGATCTGCCTGTCCGATGTCTCGGAGGGCATGATCCAGGATGCCAGGGAACATTTAAAAGGTGTGACGGGCAGGTTTTCCTATGAAGTCTTTGACTGCTGCAGGATTCCGAAGGCGGAGGAGAGCTTCGATAAGGTCTCGGCCAACCATGTGCTGTTTTATTTAAAGGACTTAGACGGTGCGCTGGAGGAAGTGCGGCGGGTGCTGAAGCCGGACGGGACATTTTTCTGCAGTACCTACGGCCGGGAACATATGAAGGAGATCAGCCAGCTGGTGAAGGAGTTTGATTCACGGATCGTGCTGTCGGAAGTGAACTTATACGACGTGTTTGGCCTGGAAAACGGCCGGGAGATTTTAAACCGCCATTTTGACCAGGTGGAAGAGATCCTGTATGAGGACCATTTGGAGGTCCGGGATGAGGGGCCGCTGATGGAGTATATTCTATCCTGCCACGGCAACCAGCAGGAGTATTTGAGCGAGCGGTACGATGAATTCCGAGAATTTTTAAAGAAGAAGATCGAGAAAAAGGGGACGCTTTTTGTCACCAAGAGAGCCGGTATCTTTCAATGCAGGAAGAAAATGAACGGATGAAAAATGCCGGAAGAACTAAACCTGAAAACAGATAAATAAAATACGGAGGAACACACTATGAAGGGAATTATCCTCGCCGGAGGCTCCGGCACAAGACTTTACCCGCTGACTATGGTCACATCGAAGCAGCTTCTGCCGATCTATGACAAGCCGATGATCTACTATCCGCTGTCCGTTCTGATGAACGCGGGAATCAGAGATATTCTGATCATTTCCACACCGGACGACACGCCGCGGTTCGAGGCGCTCTTAGGCAGCGGAAGCCAGTTTGGAATCCACTTATCCTACGCGGTTCAGCCGTCACCGGATGGACTGGCTCAGGCGTTTATCATCGGCGAGGAATTTATCGGGGACGATCATGTAGCCATGATTCTGGGCGACAATATCTTCGCGGGACACGGTCTGACCAAACGTCTTCTGGCGGCCGCCAACAAAAAAGAGGGCGCTACCGTATTCGGATATTATGTGGACGATCCGGAACGGTTCGGCATCGTGGAATTCGATTCCAACGGAAAGGCTATCTCCATTGAGGAGAAGCCGGAGCATCCGAAGAGTAACTACTGCGTGACAGGACTCTATTTCTACGACAATAAGGTCGTAGAGTATGCGAAAAATCTGCAGCCTTCCGCCCGCGGCGAGCTGGAAATCACCGATTTAAACAGGATCTATCTGGAAGAGGGCAGACTGGATGTGGAACTTCTCGGACAGGGCTTTACCTGGCTCGACACAGGAACCCATGAATCCCTGGCGGACGCCACCAACTTTGTCCGCACCATGGAGACCCATCAGCACAGGAAAGTAGCTTGTCTGGAGGAGATCGCGTATTTAAACCACTGGATTACCAGGGATCAGCTTTTAGAGGATATCGAACCGCTTAAGAAGAATCAGTATGGCCATTATCTTATGGATGTTCTGGCCGGTAAATATATTGATATAAAGTAAAAAATAAACCGATAAAATGGAGTAAAACAGGAGGAATTCACACATGAAAATCATTGTTACAGGAGGCGCAGGCTTCATCGGAGGCAACTTTGTTCATCACATGGTAAACAAATATCCGGATTATGAGATCATTAACCTGGACTTATTAACGTACGCGGGCAATTTAGAGACTTTAAAGCCGGTAGAGGACAAGCCGAATTACAAGTTTGTGAAGGGCGACATCGCGGACCGTAAATTCATCTTTGACTTATTTGAAAAAGAGAAACCGGACGTGATCGTCAATTTCGCGGCGGAGAGCCATGTAGACCGCTCCATCACCGATCCGGAAAGCTTCGTCAGAACAAATGTCATGGGAACCACCACTCTGCTTGACGCCTGCCGTGAGTTTGGAATCAAGAGATACCATCAGGTATCCACCGACGAAGTGTACGGAGATCTTCCATTAGACCGTCCGGACTTATTCTTCACGGAAGAGACCCCGCTCCACACCTCCAGCCCGTATTCGTCCTCCAAGGCGAGCGCCGATTTATTCGTGCTCTCTTACCACAGAACCTTCGGAACGCCGGTAACCATCTCAAGATGCTCCAACAACTACGGACCGTACCATTTCCCGGAGAAACTGATTCCGCTGATTATCAGCCGCGCGCTGGCGGATGAAGAGCTTCCGGTCTATGGAACAGGTGAAAATGTCCGTGACTGGCTCCATGTAGCTGACCACTGTGAGGCAATCGACTTAATTATCCACGAGGGCAGGGAAGGCGAGATCTACAACGTAGGCGGCCACAATGAGAGAACGAACCTGGAAGTGGTAAAGACGATTTTAAAGGCATTAAACAAGCCGGAAAGCTTAATCAAGTACGTATCCGACCGTCCCGGCCATGACAGACGTTACGCCATCGATCCGAAAAAGCTGGAGACAGAGCTTGGATGGAAGCCGAAATACACATTTGATACGGGAATCGAACAGACCATTCAGTGGTATCTGGACAATGAAGACTGGTGGAAGCACATCATCAACGGAGAGTACCAGAACTACTTTGAGAATATGTACGGAGACCGTTTATAATTCGCAGAAAGCACACTGGAGGCGTATATGAAAGTATTTGTAACAGGAGTAAAGGGCCAGCTGGGCCACGATGTGGTCGATGAGCTGGAAAAGAGAGGCCATGAGGCGATCGGCGTGGATATCGATGAGATGGACATTACGGATGCCGGGAGCGTAGACCGTGTGATCCGGGAAGCCAGCCCGGACGCGGTGATTCACTGTGCGGCCTATACGGCAGTGGACGCGGCGGAGGACAATTTGGAGCTTTGCAGACGAGTGAATGCATACGGCACGGAGAATATTGCCAGGGTCTGCCGGGAGCTGGACATCAAGATGATGTACATCAGCACGGACTATGTATTTAACGGCCAGGGCACCCGCCCATGGGAGCCTGACGACGAGAGAGAACCGTTAAATGTCTACGGCCTTACGAAGTACGAAGGTGAGCTGGCGATCGAGCAGAATCTCACCAAATACTTTACCGTGCGCATCGCCTGGGTGTTTGGCGTAAACGGCAAGAACTTTATAAAGACCATGCTGAATCTGGGAAAGACTCACGACAAACTCACCGTGGTATCCGACCAGATCGGTTCCCCCACCTACACCTACGATCTCGCCCGCCTTTTGGTGGATATGATTGAGACCGACAAGTACGGCCGCTACCATGCCACAAACGAGGGACTGTGCAGCTGGTGTGATTTTGCACGGGAGATATTTAAACAGGCAAACATGAATGTCGAGGTAATTCCGGTCACCTCCGCAGAGTATCCGGCAAAGGCAAAACGGCCGATGAACAGCCGCATGAGCAAGGATAAGCTGGAAGAAAACGGATTTGAGAGACTGCCGTCGTGGCAGGATGCGCTGGAACGGTATCTGAAAGAAATCCAGTAACGAAGTACAGAAAAGACCGCTGATCATCATGAAAGATCAGCGGTCTTTTCTGTACTCGCTGGGAGTCATATAGTAAAATTTCTTGAAGAAACGTATGTAGCTTCTTACGTCACTGTAGCCCACGGCTTCGCTGATCCAGCCGATGGTCTCCTCCGTATTCATCAGGAGGTCCAGGGACTTCTGGGTGCGGTAGTAGTTTAAATACTCCGACAGCGTCTTTCCGGTAGAGAGCTTGAACAGCTTCGTCAGATAGATGGAACTGACGCCCACGTAGCCGGCAATCTGTGGGATGGTGATGGGCTGCGAGTAATTCTGTTCGATATACTGGATCGCCTTTTGGATGTAACCGTAGGATTCCGTGGAAATCTTGTTCTTTGCATCCAGCATCCCAAACAGGCAGTTGAAAAAGTACTTATTGATTTCCTCGACGGAGGAGGCGTTTTCCAGCTTGCGCACAGAGGCGTTTATCTGGATGTCAGGAATGTCCCCGTTGATCTCCAGAAGAGAGGCGTAGATGGTGCTGACGGTGATGAGAGCCATCCGCCTGACCTCTTCCTGGTCCTCGCTTTCCAGATAGCGGTCGCGGAAGGCGTCGGTCTGCTCCTTTAACCCGGCGCCGTCTTTATCGATGATCGCCTGGGTGATACGGGACAGCATATCCTGGTCGATGGAGGAGGTGAACTCATTCTGATAGCTGAGCAGAACGAAGTCATCGGCATCCGCGGCCGTAAAGATGAAGCCCTGCCGGGCCAGCTGCCATACCTGCCATGGGGCCGGTTCCGTCTCGGAACAGATGCCGATGGAGAACAGCGGGTAGACGCTGAGACTCTGCTTCATCCGCTTCTTCAGGGCGGTACACAGCTTCGACAGCTCCTTTCCAAGGGCATCCGACAGTCCGGTATTCAGGATGATACAGATGCTTTTGTTATCAATATAGAGGCTGTAGGCAGTGCCCAGGGCGGAGAAGGCGTTGGTGGTATTGGTCCGGATGACCAGCTTCAGCTGTTCGCGCCTCGTATAGTCCTCCATCTCGTCGAGAGAGGGAAGGGAAATCAGGATAACGGCGTAAAACGGGTAGGGAAATACCAGCCCGTGCTCCTCGTATTCCGGCGGAAGACTGGTGATATCCACGTAGTTATAGAGGATGCCTGACAGCAGACGCTCGCGGACCAGCTGCTGGTTTTCATGCATGACGGTCCCGATGTCGGACAGCTGCGCGTTTAGATTATCGAGAGCGGTGCTGATCAGCGAAAATTCATCCTCCCGGACTCCGGGAATCTCCGTGTAGGGATTGATCCCGATCTTCTTCATGATCGCATCTACCGGGCGCAGCATAATCATGCCGTAAATCATGGAGGCGGCGAAATCGGCCGCAGCCACGGCCAGATAGATGATAAACCACTGCAGGAGCGTGGCGCTTACGGCAGTGAAGAGGTCCAGCCTTGACGCATAAAAAGAGCACCTGGCCCCGATCGTGGAGTAGGAGGAGAATGTGGAGGTACCGGGCAGCAGAAGTTCCACATTATCAGAAACAGACAGACCGTTGTCCCAGTCCTTCATAACTGCATTGGAGGAAGACCAGAGCAAATGGTCCTGAAAGGAAACCGTGGCTGTGTAAGGATTGTAGCCCGCGGCTTCTGCGGCGGCCTTCTGAAGCCGGTCAAGAGAGTAGGACACCGTCACATAGCCCCGCCCCTGGGATTTATACAGAGGGAGCCTGCGCGCATAGGTTATCACGGTAACCGCCGGAGAGGGGGCGTAGTAACGCTTATAGGGAACGTTAATCAGCCACATCTCTTCCCCCTTCATATTCTCAAGGGTGTCTATTAATTCTTTATTATAGAAATCACTGTAATCATACATCCCGCCGCTGGAGTCAAAGACTCTCTGGGAGCGGTTGAAAAAGAGGCAGATGGACTCGTAGTGGTACAGGGTGGAGTAGGGAGTCACATCGTTGGTCATGCGTAAGAGCTGATCCAGCGTGGGAGCCTTCGACTCCAGAACCTGTTCGATGGATGCCAGATTCCCCATAAATACCGCGCTGCTTTTCATGTTGGACAAATTATCCTGAACCGACAGCGCCACATAATTTGCTTTCATCTCCAGATTTTCGTGAAGCTTCATCCGGTTCTGAAGCGTAATCACCACGCCGCCGATGATAAAGATTACAGTAGTGAATAGAAATGTAATATAGAAAAATGAACGGAAATGTCTGGATTTCAGAATGTTTTTCCATTTGCTGTCCCTGGTGTTTTTGTGCTTATTTCCCAATGGTCCCATCCTTTCCAATGATTAGTTGTATCCAATTATAACAAAAAATGGACAGATAGTCAAAAAGATTTGTGCGAAATGAGCGTAAATGCTTCCGTGTAATGGTAAAAATCAAAACACAAATTGGATATAATGTATAATTTCTATAGCAAAAAACAAACTAAATTGGTTAAAAAGCAGATGAATTTTTGCAATTCCCATTGAAAATAAGGTAAATATGACGGTTTGTGAAAAAATGAACGAAATAGGATTATTTTTTGTACTTATTTTAGTACAATAGTTTGCTATGCTTTAGTCACGAGATATGTAAGAGATATCACGTAAGCGGCCAAAGGATATCCGCTAAATGCTCATAACGAGGAGGGAGAAGGTTGGGGAAAGCAGTCGTAAGCAAAAGCAGAAAGGTGAGAAATGGACCCGGTATCAGAACTTATATATGGAAACACAAGTATCTGTATCTGATGCTGGTTCCGGCAATCGTCTATTACATCATCTTTTGTTATGTACCAATGTATGGGGTGACAATCGCATTTAAGGATTTTAACCCGATGAAAGGGATTATGAGGAGTTCCTGGGTCGGCTTTGAGACATTTCAAAAGCTGTTTTCCATGGAAAAGTTTTATTCGGTGTTCTGGAATACCATAAGGATCAGCCTGATCCGTCTGATATTCGGTTTCCCGTTTCCGATTATCATCGCACTCATGTTAAATGAACTGCGCCACCTGCGGATGAAGAAAGTGATTCAGACGGCCATTTACATTCCCAACTTTATATCATGGGTAGTTCTTGGCGGTATCCTGACGAGTATTCTTTCCATGGATTCAGGAATTGTCAACGGAGTGATCAAGAGCCTCGGTTTTCAGCCGATCGGGTTTTTGACGGATGAAAAGTTTTTCGTGCCGACCATGGTAGTGTCCATGATCTGGAAGACCTTCGGCTGGAATACCATCATCTATCTGGCCGCAATCACAGGCATCGACACCCAGCTCTATGAGGCGGCGACCGTGGATGGCGCCAACCGGTGGCAGAAGCTGGTACATATTACGGTCCCCTGTATTCGTTCCATCATCATTGTAATACTGATTACCCGTATCGGTAGTCTGATGCAGGCCGGATTCGAGCAGATCTTCGTTCTCTACCATCCGGGCGTCTACGGGACAGCGGATATTATCGACACGTACGTATACCGAATGGGCCTTCAGGATGGAAAATTCGAACTGGCCACGGCGGTCGGCCTGTTTAAATCCGTCATTAACTTCGGCCTGGTAGTGGCCGCCAATAAGATTGCAAGAATGTCGGGAGAGGAGGGAATTTACTGATGCTGAGATTGAAAAAACAAGAGGAAGGAAGCCATGTCAGGGTTTCCGCCGGTAGTAAAGTTTTTGACGTAGTCAACGTGACGCTGCTGACACTGCTGGCTCTGACCACCTTTTATCCCTTCTGGGACTGTCTGGTGGTGTCATTTTCCTCACTGAAAAGTTATCTTGCAACCAGTATCCATCTGTGGCCTTCCGAATGGTCACTTGACGGCTACGCCTACATGGTGAAGAATATAGAACTGTGGACATCCTACGCCAACAGCCTCTTCATAACAATTGTAGGTACTCTGATCAATATGACGATCACGACGATGGCGGCCTATGTGCTGTCAAAGAAGGATTTAAAGGGACAGAGGTTCTTCATGTTCCTGGCGGTGTTTACCATGATGTTCTCAGGCGGTATTATTCCGACCTATATCGTGGTCAAGGACCTTCATCTAATGAATTCCCTGTGGTCCATGATCCTTCCGTCGGCGATCAATACCTACAATCTGATTATTTTGCGCAATTTCTTCATGGATTTACCGCTGGAGCTGGAAGAGGCGGCGCTGTTGGACGGCTGTACGGAAGTTGGAGTCCTGTTCCGTATCATGCTTCCTATATCCAAACCGGCTCTGACGACCGTTACACTCTTTTATGCAGTGGATCACTGGAATGACTTTTTTTCGGCGATCATGTATATCAACAGCAAACAGGCGTGGCCGCTGCAGCTGTTCCTGCGTTCCATGCTGTTTCAGAACGATGCAGCGTATTCCAGCGGAGGCGAGAGCCTGTTTCTGCTGGGACAGCCGATGAAGATGGCTGCGGTTATGATGGCGATTATTCCGATCATGTGCGCCTACCCATTCTTCCAGAAATATTTTACAACAGGAATGACGGCGGGGGCGGTCAAGGGCTAGAAGTGTACCAGAAACGCCCGAAATGCGGTAAAACAGCAGATTTATATAAAAGAAAGAGAGGGTATGTAATGAAAAAAAGACAGGTAATGAGTTTGGTACTGGCGGGAGTTATGGCAGCCTCTGTAACGGCCTGCGGCGGCGGAACCGCGAAGACAGCCGGTAAGACGGAGACGAAAGAGGCATCTGGCAAGGAGGCAGCTTCTTCAAAATCAGAGGATAGAGTTCCAATTCACTGGCTGACAACAGGCGATGGGGCAGCGAAGGCGATCAAACCGGATGACCGGATTGTGGCAGCCATTAATGAAAAACTGGGCATCGATCTGACCGTAGAGATTGTGCCGGAGGCAAATACGGAGAAGGTTAATGTGGCTATGGCTTCGGGAGATTTCCCGGATGTTGTGACGGGAGCTTATGGAACAAGCGCTACGAAGCAGTGGATTGATGACGGAATGGTAATTCCTCTGAATCAGTATTTTGACACGATGCCCAATATAAAAGCATGGCTGGAGGATGACTACGAGTGGTCTGCCATCGACGGGAACTACTACGGACTTCCATTTATTACGCAGTACAGTGCAGCCAATTCCCTGATTGTTTTCAGACAGGACTGGCTGGATAAGCTGGGGCTCTCTTATCCGAAGACACTGGATGATATGAAAAATGCGCTGATTGCATTTACAAACGATGATCCGGACGGCGACGGAAAGGCCAATACTTATGGATATACCGCGGAGAAACCAAGCAGCACAACGGGAGGCACGCCGTTTGACTGGGTATTTTTTGCCTACGGTCTCCCTTATGCCGACTACTCTGTTAATGCGGGCGGAGAGGTCATTCCATTTTTCGAAGATCCATCCTTTATCCCGGCGATGAATTATATCAAGGATTTATGGGATATGAAAGTGGTGGATCCGGAGCTGATGCTGAATGATAATCCGAAAAAAGAAGAAAAATTCTATCAGGGTAAATGCGGATCTATGCTTGCGCCATTGTTCCGCCATGTGACACGCCATGAAAACAGTGTAAGAGAGCTGTTTTCGGACGCTTCCATTAGCTACGGACTTCCACCGGAAGGACCGGACGGCGCAAGCGGACTGAATAAGCAGGGGAAAAACGGCATGATGACCTGTATCACCACAGCGTGCAAGAACCCGGATAAGGCGGCTGAATTTGTCGATTTCATGGTTTCTAAGGAAGGCAATGACTTACTGAGACTTGGTATTGAAGGAATCCACTATACAAAAGATGGAGACACCATCACCTTTAACGAAGAAGAACGTGCAAAAGACGCATTTGCAGAGGACGGCTGGGCCCATGCTCTGGCCTGGGGCTCCTTCTACTGGCCGTTAGAGAGCGGATATATTCCGGTATCTGATCCCAACAGAGAACGTGCGCTGGATACCGTAAAGGTAGCTACAGAGTGCCAGATGCCGAATTTAATCAAACAGAAGACTCCGGCGGAAATTGAAAATGGATCCGCAGTGAATGACGTATTTATCCAGTACTTCTCCGATATGCTTCAGGGAAAGATATCCATCGAGGATGGCGTGGTATCTCTTGGGAAAGAGTGGAGAAACCAGGGCGGCGATGAGATCTTAAAAGAAGCCAATGAGATCTACAAGTCAGAAAAACAGGTGGAATAATCGATGAGAAAGAAACCAAATATACTCTTCATACTTACAGATGATCAGGGGGCCTGGGCAATGCATTGCTCGGGCACCCCCGAGCTTTATACCCCGAATCTGGACAGAATCGCCGCTTCGGGGATGCGCTTCGACAACTTCTTCTGCGCCTCGCCGGTCTGCTCGCCGGCCCGTGCGTCACTCCTCACCGGAAAGATTCCGTCGGGCCACGGTGTCCTGGACTGGATCCGGAGCGGAAGTGTGGACGCGGAGAAATTTGCCGCCCAGGGAAAAGAGAATCCCTACGCAGACGGCTACAAAAATGAGCGGAAGCCCATCGCTTATTTAGACGGGCAGACCGCCTATACGGACATCCTGGCGGAGGACGGATATCACTGTGCTCTGGCGGGCAAATGGCATCTGGGGGACAGCGTGACGCCCCAGCATGGATTTGAGAAATGGTACACCATCGGTCTGGGCGGCTGCTGTTATTACCATCCGGACATTGTGGATCACGGGGAGATCACGGTGGAGCACGGCAAATACGTGACGGAGCTCTTCGCCGATAAGGCTCTGGACTATTTAGAGGAACTGGCAAAGGAGGAGGAACCGTTCTACTTGGCTGTGAACTTTACGGCGCCTCACGCCCCATGGGGAAAGGAGCACCATCCGGCCAAATGGATCGACTTCTATGAGGACTGTGATTTTGCCTCCATTCCGGATATTCCGGACCATCCCGATTTGCTGACCGGACCGGTCTACGGTACGGAAAAGAGAAAGGAAAATCTGCGGGGCTATTTTGCGGCGGTCAGCGCCATGGATGAGCAGGTGGGAAGACTTTTAGACGCCCTGGAAGAGAAGCATCTGACAGAGGATACCATCGTGATTTTCTCCGCGGATAACGGCATGAGCATGGGGCAGCACGGAATCTGGGGAAAGGGAAACGGAACCTTTCCTATGAATATGTTCGATTCGGCAGTCAAAGTGCCGTTTCTTATATCCTGGCCTTGCCATATCGCTCCGGGAAGTGTATGCTGTGAGATAGTGAGTGCGTATGATTTGTTCCCCACACTGCTGGAACTGACCGGCCTGTCTGACCGGTTCCCCAAAGGCCTTCCGGGGAAGAGCTTTTCCAGCCTGCTTATCGGCGGGGAACAGGAGCGGACGGGCGAGATCGTCGTGTTTGACGAATATGGCCCGGTGCGGATGATTCGGAACAGAGAATGGAAGTATATCCACAGATATCCCTATGGAACGCACGAACTCTATCACCTGACCGACGACCCGGGAGAGACAGAAAACCTCTTCGGGCTTTCGGAGTATGAAGCAAAGGTTCTGGAGCTGAAGAAGCAGATGGAAACGTGGTTTCTCAAGTATGTGGATCCTGCGATCGACGGGGTAAGGGAAGGTGTGACAGGATCGGGACAGCTTTGCAGACCCGGCCTTTACGCTGTACGCACAGATGTATATGGCCCGGTGGGGACGTAAAGTAGTGCGTGTTTGAAAACGGAGGAGAGAAATCATGGCAGTACAACCGAATTTCTTATTTATCTTTATGGACGATATGGGCTGGAGGGATCTGGCCTGTACCGGCAGTACCTTTTATGAGACGCCTAACATTGACCGGCTTTGCAGGCAGGGGATGGTATTTGCCAATTCCTACGCGTCCTGCCCGGTCTGCTCTCCATCGAGAGCCAGCTGTTTAACCGGACAGTATCCGGCCAGGCTGGGGGTGACGGACTGGATCGATATGGAGGGAACCTCTCACCCCTTAAAAGGAAAACTCATTGATGCTCCGTATATCAAGCATCTGCCGGACGGGGTGTATACAATCGCACAGGCGTTAAAGGATGCGGGATACGAAACGTGGCATGTGGGGAAATGGCATCTGGGAGGAAGAGAATATTACCCGGACCATTTCGGATTCGATGTCAATATAGGCGGCTGTTCCTGGGGCCATCCCCACGAAGGATATTTCAGCCCCTATGGGATCGAGACGCTTCCCGAAGGGCCGGAAGGGGAATATCTGACAGACCGGATCACGGATGAGGCGGTCCGCCTGCTGAAAGAGCGGAAGGCGGGCGGAAGCAGGAAGCCATTTTACATGAATTTATGCCATTACGCGGTACATACACCGATACAGGTGAAGGATGAGGACCGGGAGCGCTTCGAGAAGAAGGCGAGAGAGCAGGGGCTCGATCAGGAGACGGCCCTGGTGGAAGGAGAATTACACCATACCGAGGATAAGAAGGGACGGCGCGTGGTCAGAAGAGTGATTCAGTCGGATCCGTCCTACGCGGGAATGATCTGGAATCTGGATCAGAATATCGGACGGCTGCTGGATGCGCTTTCTGAGTGCGGAGAAGAGGAGAATACCGTGGTGGTATTCACTTCTGATAACGGCGGACTCGCCACAAGCGAAGGATCGCCCACCTGCAATCTGCCCGCTTCGGAAGGAAAGGGCTGGGTCTATGAGGGCGGAACCAGGGTTCCGCTGATCGTTAAGTATCCGGGCCACGTGGCTCCGGGGAGCCGGTGTGACGTGCCTGTTACGACCCCGGATTTCTATCCCACATTCCTGGAATTGTCCGGTGTACCGCAAAAAGCCGGGATTCCCATCGACGGAAGAAGCATCGTTCCTCTGCTGGCCGGTAATCACATGCCGGAAAGGCCTGTCTTCTGGCACTACCCACACTATGGAAACCAGGGAGGGACTCCTGCCGCTTCCGTTGTTCTGGGAGACTACAAGTATATTGAGTTTTTCGAAGACGGACGCGGAGAACTTTACGACCTGAAAGCGGACTTTAGTGAGACGAACAATATTTGTGAAAACATGCCTGAGATGGCTGCGCGGCTCCGGATGCTCCTGCATGGATGGCAGCGGGAGGTATGCGCCCGTTTCCCGGAAGTAAATGAGGCGTATGGGGAGGTATGATGAAAGATAACAGAGAATACCAGATAAAACTGATGAGCGCACTGGCGAAGGTATTTCCCGGACAGGAGCCGGAAGAGGATCCATGCTGTACCGGATTTACGATGCTCCGCGGGGAGACGTTCAGCTTCGTGGCCGCGTATACCTGCGGCGGCGGAAATGGCGGTCGGGGAAATTTCGATGCGGTGGTGCGGGTGGAATCACCGGCTGCAGAATACTGCCGTATCCGGGAGATCATCCCGGTTCCATCCTTGCGCCCGGTAAACAGCTGCACGGACAGCAATTATCTGCGCACACAGCCGGGAATGTATCCGGATCTGCTGACCGAGCCGGCAGGAGGGCGCATTACCTTCACACCGGGCCAGTTTAAGAGCCTGTGGATTGATGTGGAGATTCCGGAGAACGGACCGCACGGGGAAATTCCTGTGGCTGTGGTATTTGCCTCGCCGGAGGGTGAGGAGCTGTGCAGGAGAGAGACCTCCATACAGGTGTACCGGACCGTGCTCGGTCCCCAGAGACTCCTGCGCACGGAATGGTTCCACGGAGACTGCCTTGCCGACTATTACCAGGTGCCTGTCTTTTCCGAGGAGCACTGGAGGATCATGGAGAATTTCATATCGGCGGCTGCGGCCAGGGGCTGTAATATGATCCTGACGCCGCAGTTCACCCCGCCACTCGACACGGCGCCCGGCGGAGAGCGGACCACGATTCAGCTGGTGGGGGTAAAGGTGCTTCCAGGGGGCGGCTATGAATTCGATTTTGCCAGGCTGGAGCGCTGGGCTGCCATGTGCTTATCCTGCGGCATGACCTGTTTTGAAATGTCCCATCTCTTTACCCAGTGGGGAGCCGGTCATCCTCCGAAGATCATGGCCGAGGAGAACGGGAAGGAAATAAAGCTGTTCGGCTGGGATGATCCGGCCGTGGGCGGACGCTACACCACATTCCTGGAGGCCTATCTCCCCAGGCTGACGGAAAAGCTGCGGGAATTAGGCATTGCCGGGATAACCAGATTTCACATTTCCGATGAACCGGAGCCGCAGCATCTCTTATCCTATAAGCAGGCGAGAGAATCCGTGGCGCCGTATCTGAAGGATTTCGTCATCATGGACGCCATCTCCAGCCTTGCGGTCTGCAGGGAGGGAGAAATCGACTGTCCGGTGTGCTCCAACGACCATATGGAACCATTTCTGGAAGCGGGCGTTACGCCTCTGTGGAGCTATTACTGTACAGCCCAGGATTATCTGGTCAGCAACCGCTTCATGGCCATGCCGTCCGCCAGATGCCGTATCTATGGCGCGCAGGTATTTAAATACGGTATGGAGGGGATCCTTCACTGGGGATACAATTTTTATAATTCCCAGTACTCATTAAAGACCCTGGATCCCTACCGGTCCACGGATGCCGACGGCGCATTCCCATCCGGTGATTCATTCCTGGTGTATCCGGGAGCGGACGGAAAACCGGAGGAATCCATACGCATGATGGTCCTGTGCCATACGATGCAGGACGTGAGGGCCATGGAGCAGCTGGCCGATAAGAAGGGGAGAGAGTACGTCGTTAATATGCTGGAGGAGGATTTGGGAGAGCCGATCACCTTTAAGCGGTATCCGAAGTCAGATTACTGGATTCTCCAGATGAGAAACCGGATTAACCGGGAATTGGATGAAGATTAGTGTGTGTGTTTGTTTGTTTCAATCCACATTCTGAGTCCAGAATACAACACCCAGAATGACATGGCAGTGGGGGATATATGCCCGCCGCTGCCGCTGAACTTGTTTTTGCGATTCATCTCCCAGACTCTACAGGTGGGAGATGAATCGCTTATTTTGTTAAATTACACTGCGAAGAACCATACTGCGAGATACTACTGCAGCATAATCTTAATAATCTCTTTATCGGTCTGTTTCATGCCTTCTTTTCCAATGTATCCCACACAGCTGATCGTCTCACCGGCGTCCTCCTGGAGAATGCCGCTGTCTGCCTGGTAGGCCCTGCCGTTCATGGCGAGATAGTGGGCCATCATGGCGGCATCCAGGCTTGTGGCGATTTTGGCGGCACAGGAGATCTTGGCTCCGTCGCAGATGATGCCCGGGATATTGGCTAAGACATTCCCGATGGTGTTCTTAATCTGTTCCAGGGTTCCGCCCACCAGATAGGTGATGGCAGCTCCCGATGCGCAGGAAGCGGATACGGCGCCGCAGAAGGCAGACAGCTTGCCGATAAATTCCTTCTGGTAGATGGTCAGCAGGCTGGAAAATGCGAGAGCCCGGTATAGACGTTCCTGGCAGATATTATTTTCCCTTGCATAGACAATGACGGGGACCGAGGAGGCGATTCCCTGGTTTCCGCTGCCGGAGTTGATCATGACCGGCATGTCACAGCCGCCCATTCGGGCCTCTGATCCGGCGGCCGCGTAGGCCTTCATGCGGACAGCCACGCCGTCCGGGTACGATTCCTTGATGATCTTTCCGATACCGAGTCCGTAGCTTCCGGCCATTCCCTCATAGGCAATGTTCATATTATGAATGATGACCCGGTCCAGCAGCTCGTGGATATCCTTAAGCGGTACCTGGTCTGCAAAATCCTTAATATTATCCACGGAGAGCAGACTGCGGTCCGCCAGACTGCATCCGCCTTCCTTATGGTCTGAACTGAAAATCACTTCTTCGTCTTTCGTAATCTTCGTGATGTTGGTGTGGTCATACCGGATCTCCAGCGTTACAACGGAAGCGTCCTTATGCAGCTCCAGGATGATGTGCAGCGGAATCTCAGAATCCAGATATTCCACGGTACAGACTCCGTCTCTCAGCATAGCTGCCGCCGTCTTCCGGTCCTCATCTGTCAGATCTTCTAAAACTTCCATACATTTGGAGGCATTGCCTCCGACAATTCCCAGCATGACGCCGGCTTCGATGCCGACCATATTCTCTGAGTTGGGAATCGTGACACAGCGGACATTTTTAATCATGTTGCCGCTGCAGTAAGCGATGACTCTGTCGGGCAGGCAGCCCAGCACCTCTCTGGCCCTGGCTCCGGCGTAGGCCAGTGCGATGGGCTCGGTGCATCCCATGGCGGGGATCAGTTCTTCAGCCAGTATCTTCAGGAATTCATCGTGTATTCTCTCGTTCATCATGAGTATCTTCACCTTTCCATTCATTCATATTGTAAGCAGGTAAATCAGCATGAAGCCCGAACAGGTATTGAAATTCCTTGTGGCTGCTGCGCTGAATTAGGATGTTTTAATAATAAAAATTTATCAAATTCCGAGTGGAAAGTCAATGGTTTTGGGGATATTGCATCGTTTCCATCCACGGTTTGAGTTTCGGGCGACATATCAGCCGGTATGATTATGTTCATATTTTTACAGGAAATGGATGAAACACTTTTTTTCTGGTCTCCTAACAGATAATATTTTCTTTGGTATCGGTAATAATAGTGCATAAAACGTAAAATTGAAAAGGAGAAGACAGATGGAGACGGAAATGAATGCAGATATGATGTTGGAAGAGTATCGAAGGTATCTCATCTACAATGAGAAAAGTAAGTCGACAGTCAGTAAGTATGTACGGGATGCTGGTAAATTTCTGGATTTTTTGCAGACCTGTGGGGGAACGGGAGACAAGATAACGAAAGAAAACGCTATGCACTACAAAACAGAATTAATAGGAAGATATAAGCCTTCCAGTGTGAATTCCTTTTTAACCGCGCTGAACAGCTTCCTTACATTTTACGACAGGCAGGAATGCCGTGTCAGGCTGCTGAAGATCCAGAAACGCGTTTTTACCGATCAGAACAGGGAGCTGACCAGAGAGGAATACATTCGACTGGTCGAAGCGGCCCAGAGTGAGAAGAAAGATCGGCTGGCCCTGGTTATGGAGACGATCTGCGGGACCGGAATTCGCATCAGCGAACTGCGCAATATAACGGCAGAATCCCTGCAGAGGGGGTATGCAAGCGTCTCGTGCAAAGGAAAGGAGCGGATTATCCTGATTCCTCTAAAGCTGAAGGACAAACTAAAAGACTACTGTATCAATAACGCCATCCAGTCGGGAAGCATCTTTATAACCCGGACAGGTAAGCCGATCGACCGCAGCAATGTCTGGACTGAAATGAACAAAATATGTGAGAGAGCAGGGATTTCCCACGAAAAAGTATTTCCCCATAATATGCGTCACCTGTTTGCAAGGACGTATTATGGAAAACAGAAAGATATTGTGCATCTGGCGGATATTTTAGGGCACAGCAGCATCGAAACAACCAGGATCTATACCATGACGAGCAGTTGGGAATATGAAAGACAATTGAATGAAATGGGACTAATAATATAAAAATACAACATAATACACATTATGTTGTGACAATTATACGACTCTTAGATTTTTATGTCAAGGATTTTAGTACGGTAAACTACATATTACACATTATGTTGTGATAAGCATACAGCAACGAAGTTTCGTTGTCAATATACGACAGGGTATTTTTTTAGAACCTGTCAGGCTTTGCGGCAATAAAAACGAATAGGATCAGGTCTGCGCTCGGACAGCGGCATTTATTCCAAATACGGAAAAAGGCCGTAAATACATGACAGCGCAGGCCTTTTTTACTACATATTGTGTATTATGTTGTAAACCGAACATGGGCGGTAATTTCTCGGGCAGAACCAGAAAGCCGAGGCGGCATAATATTCCAATAGTGCAGACAGGACGATTGCGGACAGAATATTTCAATCAGGTCATTTTAATCAGGAGGAGAAAAGATGAGAGGAAAAACATGGAAACTTGCAGCTGTTACACTGGGACTTAGTATCAGCGCGGCAGCAGCCGTCTACGCGCAGACGCCGGGATGGAGTTTAACCGGGGAGGGCTGGCGTTATATGTCTGTGGAAGGGCAGTATCAGGCAGCCAGATGGTTCCAGGATACGGATGGGCGCTGGTATCATTTTGACCAGAATGGAATTATGCAGACCGGATGGTTTCAGGATGGCAGCGGCGTGTGGTATTTCCTGGCAACAGACACCGGGGCGATGAAGACTGGATGGCACCAGGATCCCGATGGGAAATGGTATTTCCTCGCTTACAGCGGAGCCATGCAGACAGGCCTGATCAAAGTAGACCAGAAAGTATATTATATGGAACCGGGCGGAGCGCTGTTTACAGGAGATAAGGAAATTAACGGTGTGATCTATCACTTTACGGAAAATGGAACAGTAGGATCGGTGCCTCCGGTTCAGACGGCGCAGGTGTGGTCTGCCAACGGAAACCAGACGTCCGGTTCAGACAACAGTTCGTCCAAAGAGAAGGTACGGGTCAGAGACGTTGTCCAGAATGACATCAAAGACGCTGTTAATCAGACAAGCGGAAGCGAGCATATAGTCAGCGCCTCGATCAGCGGACAGAGTATAAGCGTGACTCCTGTTGCTGTTTCCACCATGCTGGAGGGACTTCCGGCGGCCCAGTCCGTTTTTGAGGTATTTCTGTCTTCCGGATATATTAATGAAGTAACGATCAGCGGTCCAGGAGGAAGCGCAGTGGTTCATGAGGCAGGCGACCTGGTGGGAGCGGCGAGAAGCCTGGGCTTTTCGGGAAGCGGAAGCTTTTCTCAGGCCAGAGGGTCCTATACGGTGACGGTATCCTATTCCGGAACGCTGGACTATGGTTATGAAGACGGAACTCTCGTATATTCCGTTGCTGTTAATTGAGTGATGGTCCTCTGAGATGATTCAAAGAACGAAATGTTTATCAGTAATCCTTTTTACATTTCTTTTATCCATTATATTTGTTTTGATCGCACCGTTGACCGGCTGCGCATCCGGATTAAATGCCAGCGAGCAGGAGCTGGTGGCAAAGGCCAAAGGCACGTTTGAGTGGAATGGAAAAGAATACCGGGCAAAGCAGACATATATCGACCAGCTGACTGCATATCTGTGCAGGGATGATGTGGACTTAAACGCAGATACCTGCGCCTCCGCGGCCGCAGAAATGTACGGCAATGTGGAACGCGGTGTGACGGAAGGCTATCTCTATGAAGTCGGAGGCAGTGGGGAGAACGCCGCAGATACCATAAAAGCGATAGAATCAGAGGCGGGATCCCAGGAAGAAAATGACTCTGGACAGGAAGGCTTGCCAGGAGATGAGGAGCGGTCTGACAAACAACTTGGGGAGAAGTCTGACGAACAATTTGAGGAGTGGACCGGCAATAAGCTTGATGAAAAGTTCAATAAGTGTACTCCCGTTATTTTCCGGCTGCCGGGGTGTTGGTGGTTCGGAGGGAATCGGGCGGGAGGAGAGGACGCAGGAAATGGAGTTGGAACAGAAAATGGGTGGCATAGTCTGTTAGATCCGGCTCTTTACTGCCTGCTCATGGTGTGCGAAGCCGTGTGTTCCATCATTTTGATAACGGCATTGGCTCAAACTGCCGGGAACCGGAGCTTAAAGCACCGGAGCAAGGCGAGAAAAGCGCTGCAGACGATTGTAATCGGCATGACGGCCGGCGCCTGTTTCCTTTCAGGACTGCTTCTATCGCTTCGCATTGGGGCATTTTCAGAACAGGCGGTGTTAAACCAGATAGAAAAGACTTCCTGGTACCAGACGGTTTATGACGATATGAAACGGGAGACATTCATGACTCTGTCCTTGATCCAGGCGCCTGAATATGATTACGGGGACACGGTCAAGTATTCCAATGTGGTACTGACTGCCAGGCAGCAGGTAAAAGCAGAGCTTGAGGGAGAATCACCGCAGCCTGATTTATCGGGAGCGATGGAACCGCTGCGGTCTTTTGTAACTGCCGGTTACAGGCGTGCATATCCGAATTCTGAAGTGGCTGCCGCAGGCGTGGAGTACCTGATGAACGGCCTGGAGGCACGGTGTGAGAATCTGGTGCACTGGGCGGGGATGGACTGGTGGCGCCAGAAGACGAGGGATTTTGTGCGTTGGATGCCGGTTTTACTGGGAGGCGCTGTTCTGGTCTTTTCACTGGGGACCGCAGAACTGATCTGTCTGAGCCGTTCCCGTTGCCGGGCGGTCAAGAGAATCGGAACCAGCCTGTTTGTGGGATTTTTAGGCCTTGCCATCTGCGGTCTTCTGCTCTGGCGATTCGGAGGGGCTGGAACCGTGTGGACAGAACCGGTCTATATGAATGAATTTGCACGGTATCTGTCAATCTCAGCCGGATACAGCGCGCTTTCACTCGGAGGCATGGGCTGCTGTTTGTCAGCAATGGCATTCTATATATCAAAATGTATGAAGTACGAAAGATGAAGTCGGGAGGATGGCATGAGAGGAATGAGAAAAGGAAGAGAGAAAGATAGTAATGATTATCGGAATCATTTCGTGGGGGGGGGGGTACAAAATGCCGCTCGGTCTATTTGATCTCCACTGCCATCTGCTTTATGGAATAGATGACGGTGCCGTTTCTCTGGAGGAGTCTCTGTGTGCTGTTCAGATGGCGTGGGATGAAGGAATCAGCCATATCGTATTTACGCCTCATTATACACCGGGGAAGGTTTCTGCAGAGAAGGAAGTCATTCTAAAACGAATAAATGAGGTCAGAGAGGCCGCCGAAAATGCAGGGATTCACGGCATAAAGTATTACTGCGGCAACGAAGTGCTCTACGTTTCCGGCGTGGAGGAACTGTTAAAACGGGGCGAGATATTTACAATTGCAGATACCAAGTACGTGCTTCTGGAATTCTATCAGGGGGTAAGATACCAGGATATGTTTCAGGGGCTTTCTCGCGTGGTGAGAAAGGGATATATCCCGGTTTTGGCACATGTGGAGCGATATGTCTGCCTGTATCAGAGCGTGGAGAGAATAGAGGAACTGCGGGATTTGGGAATTGTGATTCAGATGAACACGGAGTGCTTTTTTCAGCGGATTCCGGACGTGCGGATGGTCTGGTACAGGAAATTGATGAAAGCCGGTTATGTCCAGCTGATTTCCACGGATGCACATGGTGCTGACAGGAAACCGCCGCGGATGAGAAAGGCGGTGGAATGGCTGGAACGCCACTGTGATCACGGGCTTGTGGAGCGTGTGCTCTACGAAAATCCTGCGAGGCTGCTGGAGGGCCGGATACTATAAGAATTTCAGAGGGAGAACGATGAAAGATACAAGAGACGATGAGATAGAGATTGATTTGCTGCAGCTTTTCTGGGTGATGAAAAGAAGACTGTGGATTATGATTCTGGCAGTTGTCGTGGGGGCGGCGGCGGCCATGCTGTACACCACAACCCTGGTGGAACCGGTTTACACTTCTTCCACCATGATTTACATATTAAACAAGACAAACAATATTACATCGCTGTCAGATCTTCAGTTGGGAACACAGCTGACAAAGGATTATAAGGTGCTGGTGACCAGCCGCCCGGTTCTTGAGCAGGTGACAAAGAATCTGGGATTAAACATGAGTTATCAGCAGTTAAATGGGAAAATTACGGTCAACAATCCGGCCGATACGAGAATTCTGACTATTTCAGCCAGGGATACAAATCCAGAGACAGCACGGGCCATTGCCGATGAGATGGCATCGGTGTCGGTAGCGCGCATTGCCGAGATCATGGACTCGGCGCCGCCAAAAATCGTAGAAGAGGGAAATCTCCCCACAGTGCCTTCCAGTCCCAATGTAAGAAAGAATACGGTACTCGGCGGGCTGGCGGCAGGAATCGCGGCGGCAGGCATTATCATTCTGTTGTATCTGATGAACGACAGCATCCGAAATGCAGGAGATATTGAGCGCTATCTTGACCTCAACACGCTGGGGCAGATACCGGAATTTGAAGAAAATGAGAGAAGAAAAAAGAAGAAAAGCAAATGGGGAAGAAGGGCGGTGGAGTAAATGCAGAAGGTAGAATTTAAGAAAATACCGCAGCTGGATTTCCGGACAAACGAAGCGTTCAAAACGCTGAGAACCAATATCACATTCTGCGGCGATGACCAGAGGGTGATCCTGTTTACCAGCACCATTCCCAACGAGGGAAAAACCTCAGTCGTATTCCAGCTGGCGAGATCATTTGCCGAGGATGGGAAACGGGTGCTTCTGCTGGACGCAGATATGCGCAAATCCGTCCTGATGGGCCATTACCGCGTCGACCGGGAGACGAGAGGACTGAGCCATTATCTCGTAGGCCAGGAATCCGCCGAAAATGTCACTTACAGCACAAACATAGAAAACATGGAAGTGATTTTCGCCGGCCCATCCACGCCAAATCCGGCGGAGCTTCTGGGAAATGCCAGGTTTGAGGAGATGCTCAGCGAACAGCGGGGAAACTATGATTACATACTGATCGACACCCCGCCTCTGGGCAGTGTCATTGACGCGGCGATCATTGCGCGAAATGTGGATGGAGCCGTTATCGTGGTGGAGAGCGGAGTCATCAGCTATAAGATGGTTCAAAAGGTAAAAGGCCAGCTGGAGAAGAGCGGATGCCGGATCCTGGGCGCGGTTCTTAACAAGGTGGACCAGGAGAATAAAGGCTATTACAGTGGGTATTACAGTAAGTACTATGGGAAGTATTACGGTTATGGGGCCAGCGGCAGCAGTGATAAGGCAGAAAAGAGTGGAAAAAATACGGAAGTGAACACGGCGTCTGTCAGCAGCGAAGAAAAACAGGCAAAGCGTTCCAGACGGCGCAAGTAGGATACGAAGGGGATAAAATGATAAAGACACGTATTATAGCAAATAAATGGTTCCGATCGGTATTATTTCTTATCTACGATATCTGTATGATTCAGATCTGCTCATTTTTAGCTCTTTGGATCCGGTTTGATTTGTCCACAAAATCCATTCCTTTACAGTACGTTGACGCAATGATGTCATATGCAGGTATTTTAACAGTGACAACTGCTATAGTTTTTTCATTGTTTCACTTATATTCCATAGTATGGAGCAGTGCCGGAATTATAGAAATGGAATATATTGTGGCGGCTTGCAGTGTGACTTGTGTTTTGCAGATTGCAGGTATGAATATTCTTAATATTGTGGTTCCTAGAAGCTACCATATATTGTGGCTGTTATTCATGACAGCATTTATTGGTATAAGCCGTATGAGTTACAGGGCTTTGCAGTTGGCTGGCAGGCATATAGGGCGAAAACGAGATGCTGCAGTGCAAAAACGGGTAATGATTGTAGGTGCAGGGCAAGCGGGTACCCTTTTAATAAAAGAATTAAACAGCAGTGAGAGGGCATCAGGAATACCAGTATGCATTATTGATGATGACCATAATAAAATAGGTAAATATATTAATGGAGTTCCTATTCGCGGAACGAGGGAAGAAATTCCCGAACTGGCAGAGAAGTATAAAATAGATGAAATATATATTGCTCTTCCCACAGCAACAGGTGTGGAAAGAAAAAAAATACTGGAAATTTGCCAGAAAACAAAATGTATATTGAAAATACTTCCAGGTCTATACCAATTAATGAGTGGTGAGGTTAGTATTGCGAAACTTCGAGATGTTGAGATTGATGATCTCTTAGGGAGAGAGCCTATCAAAGTTAATTTAGACGAGATTATGGGGTATGTAAAAGGCAAAGTTGTCATGGTTACAGGAGGCGGCGGATCAATTGGAAGCGAATTATGCCGACAGTTGGCTGGGCATGGAGTGGGGCACCTGATTATATTTGATATGTATGAAAATAATGCTTATGAGATTCAACAGGAGTTAAAACGGAACTATCCGGAGCTGAATCTGACTGTATTAATTGGTTCGGTACGAAATACAAATCGTCTGGATTTCTTATTTCGTACGTATCGACCAGACGTAGTATATCATGCAGCAGCCCATAAGCATGTTCCGCTAATGGAGGACAGTCCAAATGAAGCGATTAAAAATAATGTGATTGGCACTTATAAAACTGCGATGGCCGCAATTAAATATGGGACAAAACGTTTTATTTTAATTTCAACGGATAAGGCGGTAAATCCTACAAATATCATGGGAGCGAGTAAACGGTTATGTGAAATGGTAATTCAAATGTGTAATCAGAAAAGCGATACTGAGTTTGTGGCAGTCCGATTTGGTAATGTTTTAGGTAGTAATGGAAGCGTAATTCCGCTATTTAAACAGCAAATTGCGGCAGGGGGACCTGTCACAGTAACACATAGAGATATAATTCGTTACTTTATGACAATCCCAGAAGCCGTGAGCCTGGTATTGCAGGCGGGTGCCTATGCCAGAGGGGGAGAAATTTTTATCCTTAATATGGGGGAACCAGTGAAGATATTGGACATGGCTGAAAATTTGATCCGCTTATCTGGATATGAACCTTATAAAGATATTCAAATTCAGTTTACTGGCTTAAGACCAGGTGAAAAGCTTTTTGAGGAACTATTAATGGAAGAGGAAGGGCTTCAGGATACCAAAAATAAAAGGATTTTTATCGGACATCCGATGGATATTGATTATCCCTGGTTTGAAGACGAGTTAAAGAAACTCGATGAAGCTGCCTGGATGGAAACAAAAGATATGAGAGCAATGGTTCATAAGCTGGTGCCTGAGTATAATTACAAATTAGAAGGCACTGTTGTAAAAAAACAAGTTGCTGCAGCAGAAAAAACAGAATCAGAAGGTTAATGGTGCTCTGGAAATATCTATGCTTTATATAAAGTAATAAAAGGTAATTACAAAAGATATTGGGAAGAAGTTGTCGCCTTTGCGCATTTTTGCCAATACCTGTTATATAAAATAATTACTCATAGAGAGTGTATACTAATACGCAGTTTCTATGAGATGGCGAAGCCTGCCTTTTTCTGGCTTTAAAAAGTGTAGAGATGTAAACATATAAGGGTTATTTTATGGAAAAGCAGAAATGGTATGCAGTTCAGGTTCGTGCAGGGAAAGAACATATAGTAGCTGAACTTTGCCGTAAACAAATAGGGAATGACATATTAAAAGAGTGTTTTGTTCCCATGTATGAGAGAAAACGCCGCTATGAGGGAATGTGGCATAAAGAAGAGCTGCGGTTATTTCCAGGCTATATTTTTATGGTTACGGAGCAGATTCATGAATTATTTAAAAATTTGAAAAAGATTCCAGAACTTACAAAGATACTTGGCATGGGAAGCGAATTTGTACCACTGGAAGATTCAGAAGTGAAGTTTTTAAGAGATACCGGCGGTGATAATCATTTGTTGAAAGTATCGGAAGGATATATAACAGGAAAACAAGTGATTATTACCTCTGGTCCGATGACTAAACTGGTAGGAGAAATAAAATTTATTGATAGACATAAGCGTATGGCGATTATTCAGACGGAGATGTTTGGACGAATTATGGATATAAGGTTAGGGGTGGAAATAGTAACAAAGGTAGAAAAATAAGTCTGAACAATAAAAAATAAAGGTAAACAAATGATGAAAAAATGTAATGCAGATTTTCAGTGTACGACGAATAGTGAAAGATTAATAAATATAAAACCATTTGAAAACAAAATATGGCTTTCATCTCCGACTATGCATGGAGAAGAAATAAAATATGTGCAGGAAGCCTATGAAACAAATTGGATGTCTACTATTGGTGAAAATATTAATGAAGTAGAACGCATTGTTAAGGAAAAAACCGGCTGCAAATATGCTGTTGCACTATCGACTGGTACAGCGGCACTCCATCTGGCAGTAAAACTCGCAGGAGTAAAACCAGGAGAAAAAGTGTTTTGTTCCGATTTAACATTTGATGCGACAGTTAATCCTGTTGTATATGAAATGGGGGATCCTGTATTTATTGATACGGAACGTGATACCTGGAATATGGATCCGGTAGCTTTAGAAAGAGCATTTGATCTTTATCCGGACGTCAAGGTTGTTGTGGTTGCACATCTTTATGGTACTCCAGGCAAAATTGATGAAATAAAGAAAATATGTAAAACGCATCATGCGTTAATTTTAGAAGACGCAGCAGAATCATTTGGAGCTACATATAAAGGAAAACAGACTGGTACCTTTGGCCAGTTTAGCTGTATTAGCTATAATGGAAATAAAATAATTACTGGATCTTGTGGAGGCATGCTTCTTACTGATGACTTGGAAGCAGCAAATAAAGTAAGAAAGTGGTCGACACAAAGCCGTGAAAAAGCGCCTTGGTATCAACACGAGGAGTTGGGATACAATTATCGTATGAGTAATGTTATAGCGGGAGTTGTCAGGGGACAGCTGCCATATCTTGAGGAACATATTGCACAGAAAAAGGCTATTTATATGCGGTATAAAGAAGGTTTTAAAGATATTCCAGTATCAATGAATCCCTATGACAGTGAAAATTCTGAGCCAAATTTCTGGTTGTCTTGTATCCTTATCAATGAATGTGCAATGAGTAAGCAGGTGAGAGGTGAAACAGAGGCTTTGTATGTTAGAGAAAATGGTAAGAGCTGTCCTACAGAAATTTTGGAGAAACTGATGGAGTATAATATAGAAGGCCGGCCAATTTGGAAACCTATGCATATGCAGCCGCTTTACCGTATGAACGGTTTCATAACTCAAGAAGGAAATGGGAGGGCAAGAACAAACGCATATGCCGAAGGCAGTAGTATGGATGTTGGCATGGATATATTTAATAGAGGAGTGTGCTTACCTTCGGATAACAAGATAACACCAGAACAACAAGATGTAATTATAACTATTATTCGCAGTTGTTTTCAGTAATTTTTGTAAAACTGAAGGGTAGTAAATATGAGGACAGGATATGAAGTAAAAAAATTACATAGGCCATATGAAAAGTATTTTAAACGACCATTTGATCTTTTGTGCGGATTTGCAGCACTTACGGTTTTCTGTTGGTTATATATTATTTTAGCTATTATAATACGTATTAAATTAGGTAGTCCAATCTTATTTACTCAAGAAAGGCCAGGCAAAGACGAGAAAATCTTTAAATTATATAAATTTCGTACAATGACTGATGAAAAAGATGAGAATGGAAAACTTCTGCCAGATGAAATGAGATTAACAAGATTTGGAAAAATGCTGAGAGCGACTTCTCTTGATGAAATTCCAGAAGTATTTAACATTATTAAAGGAGATATGAGCGTGGTCGGACCACGCCCCTTATTAGTAAAATATCTGCCGCTTTACAGCGAAGAGCAAAAACACAGACATGATGTTCGCCCAGGGCTGTCAGGACATGCCCAGGTGAACGGACGTAATTCAGTATCCTGGGAAGAAAAATTTAAATTAGATGTTGAGTATGTGCATAACATTACTTTTCTAGGTGATTTGAAAATCATTTTCAGCACAGTTATAAAGGCTTTCATAAAGAGAGAAGGTATTTCTTCTCAAACATCTGTTACGATGGAGGAGTTTAAGGGAACATCAAGAATATGAGAAAACTTGTAATTATTGGAGCATCAGGGCACGGTAAAGTAATTGCAGATATTGCAGAAAAGAATGAATATAAAAATATTGTCTTTTTGGATGATAGCGAGTTGACTGAATGTGCTGGATTTCCAGTCGTAGGAAGGAGCACTGATGCCTGGTTATATAAAGAAACTTCAGAATTTATAATTGCCATAGGAAAGGCAAACATCAGACAAAAAATTCAGGAAAGTCTTAAAGGATATAAATTTGCTGTTTTGGTGCATCCAAATGCTTCGGTTAGCCGAAATGTTGAAATTGGTAAAGGAACAGTAGTTATGGCTGGTGCAGTGATTAATTCCAATTCAGTGGTTGGAAGGGGCTGTATAGTAAATACTGGCGCATCTATTGACCATGATGATAAGATCGGTGATTATGTACATATTTCAGTTGGCGCACATATTGCAGGAAGTGTAATTGTAGGAAGCAGGACTTGGTTAGGCATAGGAAGTTGTGTTATTAATAATTTGTATATATGCAGCGATTGTATGATTGGTGCTGGCGCTGTCGTTATTAGAGATATAAATGAGCGGGGGACGTATGTTGGAAATCCTGCAAGGAGAATTAGATGAAAAAAATTTGTTTTATAACAACCATACCATTGACTCTAAAATCTTTTGTTATAAACACGGCGATATACATTCATCAAAATACAGACTGGGATATTAGTTTTATTTGCAGTTATGATGTTGATTTTGCAAGGAATTTACCAGATTATATTCATTATTTCCCGGTTACTATGAAACGTGGAATCAGTTTTTCAGGTATTAAATCAATAATTGAGATGTGTAAAATTTTTAAAAGGGAAAAATTTGATCTGATTCAGTACTCAACGCCTAATGCCTCTTTATATGCTGCAATATCTGGAAAAGTGGCAGGAGTACCTGTTAGATTATATTGTCAGTGGGGGATGGCCTTTATTGGATTTCATGGACTGAAGCGAAAAATATTCGAAATAGAAGAAAAATTTGTATGCTCACTTTCTACATGGATTGAACCAGACAGTAGTAGCAACTTAACATATGCACATGAAATAGGATTATACCCGAAACATAAAGGTGCTGTGATCTGGAATGGAAGCGCCTGCGGTGTTGATTTAAAGAAGTTTAATATTGCTTATAAAGAGAGGTATCGAATTGCTATTCGTAGTGGATTGAATATTCCTTTAAATGCATTTGTTTTTGGTTTTGTAGGCAGAATAACCAGTGACAAAGGAATTAACGAGTTATTAGAAGCATTTAGAAGAATAAGCAGCAGAAATCGCTGTACTTACTTGTTGATGGTTGGACCAAGTGAGATAGGTGAAAATGTTAATTCTGAATTGTATCAGTGGTCAAAGAATTCCGCGCAAATTAGATATATAGGATATACAAGTGTCGTTGAACAGTATTTGGCAGCAATGGATACTTATATTCTTCCAAGTTATAGGGAAGGATTTGGAATGAGTGTCATTGAGGCAGAGGCTATGGGCGTTCCTGTTATTGTTACTGATATTCCAGGTCCCATAGATGCAATGAAAGATCAGGAGACTGGCATAATCGTAAAAAAGGCAGATATTGATTCGCTGGAAAATGCTATGGATGTTTTATATGTAAATTCGGAAAAAGCAAAAAAAATGGGGCAAAACGGTTACATATTTGCTATGACAGAATTCAACCAGGAACAGTTGTTTCAATATATACTGGAAGATCGTAAACGGCTCTTAAAAGACACTTAATAGATCGTAAAGGAGTTAACTAAATGAAAGCATTATTTTGCTATGATGGTCCTTTATATAAAGATGAAAATGGGGATTATTTTGATAGTATTTTAAATGACCAGATGTTTCAAAGATATTTTGCCGTTGCAGATGAACTTGAGGTTATCATAAGAACAAGACCCATTTCAAGAGAACAAGCAATTAAAAAAATGAGCCAACTGACTAATCCAATGATATCCATAATAGAGTGTCCTAATCTTTCATCATTTAGCGGAATGATTATAAATACTGACAAGGTAAAAAAAATACTAAAGGAAAGAATTCTAAATGCCGATTTAGTGTTTATTCGGCTGCCGAGTGTAATAGGAAATTACAGCATTGGTTTGTGTAAAAGTTTGAAAAAAAAGTATTTAGTTGAAGTCGTCGGCTGTCCGTGGGACTCCTATTGGAATTACAGTATTAAAGGTAAATTAGTAGCCCCTTTTTCGGCAGTAATGATGCGCAGGCAGATAAGGAATGCTCCTTATGTTTTATATGTAACAAATAATTTTCTTCAAAAAAGATATCCTACGAAAGGAAAAAGTATTGGCTGTTCTAATGTTGAACTTCAACCAGCAACTACAGACGTTCTTATAAGCAGACTGAAGAAAATTTCGGAATATAAGAAGAATACAAAGTTAATTATAGGTACGGCTGCGGGGTTAGATGTTTTGTATAAAGGCCAGCAATATATAATTCAGGCTCTGGGGCAGCTAAAAAAACAGGGAATTGATTGCTTTGAGTATCAACTCATCGGGGGAGGAAAAGGAACTTACTTAAAAAAAGTTGCGGAGATGAATAACGTAGCGGATCAAATTAAGATCATAGGGCAAATGCCTCATGATGAAGTCTTTACTTGGCTCGATTCCATAGATATATATGCACAACCGAGCAGACAGGAGGGGCTGCCAAGAGCAATGATTGAAGCAATGAGCAGAGGAATACCTTGTATAGGTGCTAAGACAGCTGGTATACCAGAATTGATAGATAATAAGTATATTTTTACTAACTCTAAGACAGAAGTGGAGGAAATTAGTAACCTGCTGTTAGATATGAGATCGGAATGCTGTATTATGGAAAGACTGGCTTTCGAAAATTTTCATGAGGCTTTGAAATATCAGAGAAGTACATTAGTTGAACGACGAACAAGGTTTTTTATGAGCTTTGCAGAATAGATGCATACCTGTTTAATTAAGTTTCATGATTATATATGGGAGGTAGGTGGATGGGATATATCCTTATAGGAATCTATGTATTATTAGTATTATATCATCTTGTAAAGGATATTAACGGAGAAGTAAAATGGGCAATGGTATATATAACATTTGGCTTTCTGTTTTATTTATGCAGCCATTGTGAATATTTAAATACATATGATTTATCAAATTATAATGCTCAATACGCTTATTATAATCCTATGTGGGATAAATCTTTTACTCTCTATTATTTATTTTTAACTATGATGCGATTAGGTCAGATTGCGGAAATTAGTTTTGTTAACTGGTGGTGGATTACCTTAGCGGGAGCATTTTTAATAATAATAATTGCTATAAAAATTCATCAATTTAATCCTCATCATTTTCTTGTTTTTTTTATGATGTATTATATTGTAAATTTGTATACTGGTTTAAAGTTTTTTTACGGATTTTGCATCTACTTATTAGCGTCAGGTTTTTTATTGCGCGGAGGAAGAAAGAATAAACTATTATATATATTTTTAACGGCTATTGCAGGGGGAATGCATGTTATGTATTATGCATTTATTTTATTTGCACTTATTAATACAGATGTGCCTGCTTCTATGGAAGAATGCAGCTTAAATATATATTCACATATACGACGTCATAGAATAATTCCAGTTCTGGTAATTGCTTCCCTGATATTAAGTTTTGTTTTGAGACTTAGTGGAAGTGCTAATGAATTTTTAAGCAGAATATTTTCTTTTATAGATTCTGATAAAATGGATGACTATTTGTCATTAAGCACGAAGGGAGGATTTTATATTCCGGTAATTATGCAGTTACTATCGTTATATCTAGCTTTTATAATAAAAAAACAGTCTAAAAAAACAAGTTTATTAAATCAACAATATACAGATGTTCTGTATTATTTTAATCTTCTGCAGGTGATATTTTACCCGCTATTTATGATATCTACAACATTCATGAGATTAATTACAGCCACATCGATGGTAACAATTGCTGCGGGCGGATATAATAAATTTGAATTGAAGCAGCGGAAGCGATTCAAAATAACTGGAGCTTCAGTTCTTATTGTTGCAGCCTCCCTGTTTAGACAATTAGTATTAGGGCATTGGTGGGAAACAGCAGTAGTTCCACTTTTCCACCTATAAATTAGGAAGGAAAAAAATGATAAAAACAAGATTAAAGCATTACTTAGCCTGGTTTCTGAATAAACCTGTTATACGTAGCATTACTCCGGCTAGTTGGTATTTATCTATTCGATATTATGAACATTTAGAAAAAAAATTAAATTTAAAAAATCCGGTTACATTTAATGAGAAGCTGCAATGGTTAAAAATTTATAATCATAAACCAGAGTATACAATAATGGTAGATAAATATGCGGTTCGGCAGTATATCTCTAAAACAATAGGTAAAGAGTATTTAATTCCTTTGGCAGGAGGCCCTTGGGACAAATTTGATGATATTGAATTTGAGCAGCTACCGGATCAGTTTGTACTGAAATGTACACATGATAGTGCAAGTGTTGTGATTTGTAAAGATAAATATAATTTTGATAAGGAAAAGGCCAGGCAGAAAATTAACGCAGCATTAAAGTATAATTTCTATTGGTATGGAAGAGAATGGCCATATAAAAATGTTAAACCTAAAATTATAGCAGAAAAATTTATGGTTGATGACTGTGGAGATTCCGACTTAAAAGACTACAAATTTATGTGCTTTAACGGAGTTGTAAAATGTAGTTTTGTATGTACAGAAAGATTTTCTGGTAATTTGCGTGTTACATTTTTTGATAGAGATTGGAATGTTATGCCATTCTCACGAACCTATCAAGTCAGCGAAAAAGAGATACCTAAACCGGCCAATTATAATCAGATGTTAGAATTGGCAGAACAATTATCCCGGAATATACCATTTATCAGAGTTGATTTTTATGAGATTAATGGGAGAATATATTTTGGTGAGTTGACGTTTTTTCCGGGGTGTGGATTTGAGGCATTTCATCCAGAATCATGGGATAAAAAACTTGGTGATTGGATAATTTTAAAGAAGCAATAGAGGAATATTATGAACGAAATGAGAAAAATATACCTTAGACGAAATACATTAATGTCTATAGTATTTGAGATATTAACTATAATATGTGGTTTTATCTTACCGCGATACATATTACTATATTTTGGATCTGATACAAATGGGCTGGTATCTTCCATTTCACAATTTTTAGGGTTTATTTCTTTATGTGAATTAGGAATGGGAGCTGTTGTTCCAGCAAGTTTATATAAACCCCTGGCCGAAAATAATCAAAACAAAATTAGCAGTATTGTAGTATCTGCGCAAAGATTTTATAGATTTATTGGAATTCTAATGCTGATTTACATAGCAGCATTAATTGCTTTTTATCCCAACTTAGTCAAGGATTCTTTTAACTTTACATTTACTGCATCATTAATAGGCATTGTATCTATTAGTATATTTGCCCAATACTTTTTTGGAATTACATATTCGCTTTTACTAAAAGCAGATCAAAAGCAATACATATCATTTATTGTTAATAGTGTAACACTAGTTTTGAATACGTTAATTTCGGTGGCTCTTATCAAGTGGGGATATAGTATTCATACCGTAAAATTAGTTTCTGCAATTATATTTGTTGCAAGACCGTTCTTTTTGACGATTTATGTGAAAAAGCATTATGCTCTTAATTTAGAAATTAAATATAAGGATGAGCCTATTAAACAAAAGTGGAATGGAATTGCTCAGCATCTGGCTAGTACAGTGCAGGAAAAAACAGATACTATAATTTTGACGTTATTCTCTACACTATTAAATGTTAGTGTGTATGGTGTTTATTTTATGGTGATAAACGGGATGAGGGGCCTCGTATATTCTCTGACTGCCGGTATGTCCGCGTTGATTGGCAATATGTTGGCTAGAAATGAAAAAAAAGAGTTAGTGGCTGTTTTTGAAAAGTTTGAGTGGGTAATGCATACGTTAACAACGTTGATCTTTACGATTACTGGTTTGCTCGTTGTACCATTTATTCAAGTGTATACAAATGGGATCTCAGATGCTAATGATTATATAGTTCCTGGTTTTGCTCTCATCATGTCTATTGCTATTGCAGCGCGATGCATCCAGATGCCATATAATGTTGTTGTTCAGGCAGCGGGGCATTTTAAAGAGACTCAAGCAAGCGCTATCATTGAGCCGGTTGTTAATATCATGATTTCTGTGATTATGGTGTTCAAATTTGGCTTGGTAGGAGTAGCAATTGGTACACTGGTTTCAATGATTTATCGTGTCTTATACCTGGCATTTTATTTAATGAAAAATATTATATATATTAAAGCAGGCAGCTTTTTTAAACAATTATTAGCAGACAGTATGTCTGCTTTTATTATGGTCTTTTCAGTTTCTTTCATTAATATTAATGTTGACAGTTATATTAAGTGGATAGGCGTGGCAATTGTGATCACTTTTATATGTGGCATTGAATGCATTGGAATTAATATAATATTCTATAAAAAATATGCCATTAGTAGTATTAATTTATTTATCAATAAATTGATCAGGACAGGTGGAAGATAAAATGATTAATGGAGAAACAACTTACATATATCTTCTTAGCGATCCAATGTCGCAGTTTACAATGCTGGATCTTCAAATGCTGAATAATGTGAAGTTAGTGAATAAACATAAGCTTTTTAAAAACAAAGTGTTAAATATTCTTTCCAAAGGCCATTTATCTTTAAAAGCAAACAAATTTATAAGTTTGCCCTTAAAAAATATTTGGTATAAAAAATTATTGCGATATAAAAGTGATAAAAAAGTTGTTGTGATTATGTCACCTCCATGGTCTGACAGGCAGCTTATAAAATTTCTTAGAAAAAATTATTTTAATTGTAAATTGATTCTGCACTTCCATGATATTGTGGCAAAAGACCTAAAATACAATAAACAATTAAAGATAGAACGAATAAAAAAAGATTTTGATCAAATCATTGTTTATAACCAGGCAGATGCTGAGACGTATGGATTTGTTTATCACCCGGTCGGATATGCGCCCCCGTCTAAAGAAGAACTAAAAAAATACCCTTACAGTGATTTAGTGTTTATTGGAGCGGCTAAAGACAGATTGGATGATATAAGGAACATATATAAAAGAATGACTGCAGCAGGGCTTATTTGTGATTTTTATGTAACAGAGGTACCTAATGATCAAAGAAGGGCTGATGGTATTATTTATGGCGATAAGTTTCTTCCTTATTCGGAGTGTTTAGCACGTGAGGCGGCTTCAAATTGTCTGCTTGAAATACTCCAGGGAGGATCGAAAGGAAGGACCTATCGAATGATGGATGCAATTATTTATAATAAAAAACTAATTACTAATTGTGAAGAGATAGTGAGGCTTCCTTATTACAATGAAAATAGGATCCATTTTTTTAATAATATAAATCAAATTAGTATAGATTTTGTGCGAAATCATAAAGAAATAGATTACGGATATAAAAATGATTTCTCTAATATAACATTTTTGAACTTTATAGATTCATTATGAGGAAATGTATGGATAGAAATAGAACAATCGATGTTGCAAAAGGCATTGCTATATTAATGATTATAGATGTGCATCTTCAAAGCGGGGCTGTCTTTTTGGTCGGAGAAACTTTTCATGTTGTAACGTTCTTTGTGATATCTGGAATTATTATTGGGAGTGATAAGAAAAAATATGAAAAAGAAACTATTTATAGTTTTGCTGTTAAAAAAATTAAAAGTCTTATCTATCCATATGGCACTATGAGTATTTTATTTATTCTTTTTATGGTATTTATTTCACTTTTGAAAGATAATTCACTATTTTCGGACAGGGTTTCTAGTGCGGTAATAGAAGCAGTTACTTTTCAAGGGGTAGGTACTCTTTGGTTTCTGCCAGTATTGTTTTTTGCTGAATTGATTGCTTTTGCTTATTCAAAAATTTTTAGGCGTTTTGGAGGCATTCAGTGGGCAATTTGTATGGGGGTTATTGCTGTATATATTAGCTGGCTTTTTGAAAAATGTGAATTACCTGAAGGGATAATGCTCATGTTGTCTTCTTCTATCGCAGCAGGGTTTATAGCAATTGGATATGATATTTCACCGTTCTTTTATAAGCTGTCGGTTAAGAGTAGAAAACATTTGTTTACTGTGATAGTTGGTTCTTTATCTATGTTTTTTATAAATAAATATTTTGTCCGTTTTTATGAAGCAGATATTCACATACTGAAAATAGGGGATCCGGCAATATATTTTGTGTGTTCCATGTCGGGTGTAGTATTTGCCTTAGCCTTATCCTGCATTTTTAGTTACGTTAAATGGTTGGATTCTCTTTTCTCATTTTTGGGAAAGAATTCGTTAATAATTATGACAACTCATAAGGAATATTATATTACTTATGCAGTCTATCTGTTTTTATTAAAAACATTTGGCGGTTCATGCGGCCAGTTGCTATTTGGACTTCTGTCATTAGTTTTAATCGTGACGATTGAGCTTATTTTAATCTTGATCATTACAAAAACACCTCTGAAGTATCTGTATAAGTTACCTGAAATAAATATAAAAAGATAGGAGATATATGATTTCAAGCAAACAAGATTATAAAAATTATATATTAGCCGATAAAAAGGCCAATCATATAAATGACTTTTATCATAATAGATTGATGATCACATGGAAATATTTAAAATGTATGAGAAGACTGGAATATGTGGTTAATTGTAAACATGGATTTTTAGCAAAGATCTTGAAAACCTGGTTAAAATTTAGATTGTATAAGCTTAGTGTAAAATCTGGTTTAACGATCCCAGTCAATACTTTTGGCAAAGGTTTATATATTGCCCATCATGGGGCAGTAATTGTTAATCCGACTGCTCGTTTCGGAGATAATTGTGTGATTCAGAATGGTGTTAATATTTCAGAAAAAGTTAATGGGGGAAATCATATATATCTTGGAACAGGTGCGAAAATTTTAATCGGTGTATGTCTCGCGGATGACGTGATTGTAGGTGCTAACGCTGTTGTAACAAAAAGCGTAGAAACACCAAATATTGTAGTGGCAGGGATACCTGCAAAAAAAATTTCTGATAACGGATATAGAAATAGGCTTAGTGTGTAATTGCCTGGAGGATATAATGAAATTTTCATGTGTTTTACCTGTATACAATACTGAAAAAGAGGCTTTGCACCAATGTATAAGTTCTGTGCTCAATCAGACTTTTAAGGATTATGAAATTATTCTGGTGGATGATGGATCAAATCGGAAAACGGCATTTATTTGTGATTGTTATGCAGATCAATACTTAAATATCAAAGTAATTCATCAAGATAATATGGGATTAGCAGGAGCTCGTAATACAGGCATTGATCACGTATCAGGAGATTGGATTGTACATATTGATGCTGATGATTGGATTGATGCTGATTTACTTCAAAAATTATCGTGTGCAATAGAAAATAACATTTGTGATATTGTTTTTTGGGGCTATCGTGCATGTATCGGAAATAAGAAAGTAGAGTATTTGTTGAAAAATGAATCTATTATGGAAGATATATATGAGATTCGCAAGCATGAAATGATTAAAGCCATTATGTTTGCAAGTAAGAAATTTAATGATGTTGCATTGAATACTACTTGGGGAAAAGCATTTAGAACGAAATACGTTAAACAGAATAACTTAAAATTTAATCCAGATTTAAAACGTTCTCAGGATGTTATTTATAATCTTTATGCGTTTGACTGTGCAGAAGAGGTTTTATACCTGCCGACAGCCTCATATAATTATCGGCTTGATAATGATTCACTTTCAAGAGGGTATAATATTAAAACATTTGAACGAATGACTAAGACTGCAAATGCATGTCTGGAATTTGCAGAAAAACATTCAGATACACCAGAATATAAAATAGCCGCTTTCGTATTTTGTAGAAGGTGTTTCAGAAATATTATACTGCAGGATTATATGGATAAATCAAATCCACAGAAGCGAGGAATTAAAAAAAGGAGATTTAAAGAAGGATTAATTCAAGAACCATATAAAACCGCTTTTTCAATGGTAAATATAAGAGATAATGAAGAACGGGATCACATAGAATCACATATGATTGCAAAGGGACAATATGACATATTGTCCCTTTATTGGACTGTAAGAAAAATTGCCAGAATGATTAGAAGATAGGAGAGAGTAATTAAATGCAAACAATATGTTTAAATTCAAAAACGATTTTGGTAACAGGGGCTGCCGGTTTTATTGGATCTAATCAGATCTTGCAACTTTTTCGCTGTGCTATTCCAATAAACATCATTGGAATAGATAATCTGAATGAATATTATGATGTATCTCTAAAAGAATATCGATTAAAACAAATAGAGGAAGCAATAAAGATTTATCCGGAATCAAACTGGACATTTATAAGAGGAAATATTGCTGATCGAAGTATTATTGATTTTGTTTTTAAAAACTACAAACCAGATCTTGTGATCAATTTTGCTGCCCAAGCAGGTGTACGCTATTCAATTACCAACCCGGATGCATACATTGAGTCTAACCTGATAGGTTTTTATAACCTTCTGGAAGCTTGCCGCCATTCCTATGATAATGGTGAAAAAGGAGTTGAACATTTTGTGTATGCGTCTTCAAGTTCTGTTTATGGTGCAAATAAAAAGGTGCCGTATTCTATTGAGGATAAGGTAGATAATCCGGTATCACTTTACGCAGCCACAAAGAAGTCAAATGAATTAATGGCTCATGCATATAGTAAGCTTTATAATATTCCGTCCACCGGTTTGCGTTTTTTTACAGTTTATGGTCCGGCTGGACGACCGGATATGGCATATTTCGGTTTTACAAATAAACTTCTGAGCGGTGATACGATTCAAATATTTAACTATGGTAATTGTGAGAGAGATTTTACATATATTGATGATATTGTTGAGGGCGTAAAGTTAGTAATGCAGGCACCCCCAGAGAGGGTGATTGGCGAGGATGGCCTTCCTGTGCCTCCGTATGCTGTTTATAACATAGGTAATAATAAGCCTGAGAATTTATTGGATTTTGTGGATATTCTGCAACAAGAATTAATCAGAGCAAAAGTAATTCCGCAAGACTATGATTTTGATGGACATAAAAAATTAGTTGCCATGCAGCCTGGTGATGTTCCTATTACTTATGCAGATATAAGTCCATTGATGCAAGAATTTAACTTTAAACCGAGAACTGGCTTAAGAGAGGGACTTCGGAAGTTTGCACAGTGGTATAAGGAATTTTACAAAATATAGTATAAAGATCTGCTTTGGCATAAGCAGTAGAAGGAGACAGAAGAAAATGAGTGGTTTGAAAATTGCAGTGGCGGGGACGGGATATGTAGGGCTTTCAATTGCTACATTATTGGCACAGCATAATCAGGTGACAGCTGTGGATATTGTAGCCGAAAAGGTGGAACTAATTAATAAGAAAAGGTCACCAATTCAAGATGAATACATTGAGAAATATTTATCAGATAAAGAACTTAATCTAACGGCAACATTGGATGCGGAATCAGCTTATAGCGATGCTGATTTTGTAGTCATTGCGGCACCAACAAATTACGATAGTAAGAAAAATTATTTTGATACTTCAGCGGTAGAGGCAGTAATTGATTTAGTCATGAAATATAATCCGAGTGCAGTAATGATAATAAAATCAACAGTACCAGTTGGTTATACTGCGGCGATAAGAGAAAAAATGGGCAGCAAAAATATTCTTTTTAGTCCGGAATTTCTAAGAGAATCAAAAGCTCTTTATGATAATTTGTATCCCTCCCGCATTATTGTGGGAACTTGTATGAAAGATGAAAGACTTATACAGGCTGCTCAAATATTTTCTGAGCTTCTTAAGGAAGGTGCGATTAAATCAGATATTGAAACTCTTTTTATGGGCTTTACAGAGGCGGAAGCAGTGAAGTTATTTGCAAATACATATTTAGCATTAAGAGTTTCTTATTTTAATGAACTGGATACTTATGCTGAGCTAAAAGGATTAGATACACGACAGATTATTAACGGTGTATGTCTTGATCCGCGAATAGGAACTCACTACAATAACCCATCTTTTGGCTACGGTGGCTATTGCTTACCAAAGGATACGAAACAACTGCTTGCCAACTATGATGATGTACCAGAAAACTTGATTGAAGCAATTGTAGAAAGTAATAGGACCAGAAAAGACTTTATTGCTGACCGTGTCTTAGAAAAGGCTGGCTATTATACAGCAAATAGTAACTGGAGTGAAGCAGAGGAACATCTAGTGGTAGTGGGCGTGTATCGACTGACAATGAAGAGTAATTCAGATAATTTTCGTCAGAGCAGTATTCAGGGGGTTATGAAGCGAATCAAGGCAAAGGGGGCATCTGTAATTATTTATGAACCATCTTTGAAAGATGGTGATACATTCTTTGGAAGTATAATTGTGAATAATTTAGATGAATTTAAAAGGAAGTCAAATGCTATTATTGCAAATCGTTATGATAGATGTCTGGAGGACGTGAAAGAGAAGGTTTATACGAGAGATATCTTCTACCGTGACTAGATGAGGTTATTGGAAGAAAGGCACTTAATGAAGAAACTAAAATATTTAGGTCTGGTAATGTTGGTATTGTTCCTGCTAGCTGTCTCACCGTTTTCTGCCTTTGCAGCAGAGGGATGGCAGCAGAATGAGGAAGGGCATTGGACGTATATTGAGAATAATGAAAAGGTGACTGGTCAATGGGTGAAGTGGTCAGATAACTCCTTACGTTTTGTGGACAAGGAGGGAATCATGGTCACTTCTAACTGGATTAATTACCAGAGTAACCGGTATTACGTAAATAACGAAGGAAAGCGTTATGAAGATTCATGGTTCAGTATTACAACTAATCCTTCCCAGCCTGGCAGAAAGCAGACCATCACCTGGTATTACGCCGGTTCAGATGGAATAATACTGAAAAATGGCTGGTATTTGCTTGATAAAAGCTGGTATTATTTTTATCCGGGAGGAAATTCTCCGAGGAATGTATTTTTTAACATTGGGGACAAGCGTTATTACGTGGATGAAAATGGAGCCAGAAGACAGGACTGTTGGTTTTCTGTCACTTCAGTAAATTCAGCGGGCATATCCTACACAAATTGGTACTATGCTGATTCAGATGGAGTGCTGCTTCGAAATGGCTGGCACGAATTGCAAGGAAAGTCTTACTATTTTGATATAAATGGAAACTCTCCACGGAATAATTGGGTAAATATAGATTTAAACCGATATTACGTGGACGCAGATGGTGTGCGTATGCAGAATGGCTGGTTTAGCATTGAATGTGTAAATGGATATGGTCAAAAGTTTGAAAACTGGTATTATGCAGATTCTGATGGCCTCATAAAACGATGGGGCTGGAATCAAATTGGAGAAAACTGGTATTATTTTGATAATAATGGTATATCTTATCGCAGCCGATGGTATGTAGATGCCAAAAAGAAACGATATTATTTAGATGTAGATGGAATGCTTAAAGCAAATGGGTGGTTTTCCGTAACAACCGGAAATGCTGCAACCAATAATTTGAAAACAACATGGTACTATGCAGATGAAAATGGCGCGATATGCCAGGATGGATTTTATGAGATCGCCGGAAAAATGTATTATTTTGATGTCAATGGAAATATGATGCGGAACTGGTGGAGAAATAGGCCAAGCGGCGAAAAAAGATACGTTGGTGATAATGGCGCGTTATATGAAAATGAGTGGTTTAGTATAAGTGGAGTAGATGGCAACGGTGCTTCATATACACGATGGTACTACTCAGGTCATGACGGAAAAATTTATCAGGATGGTTGGTATACTATAAACGAAAAAAAATACAGATTTAAGAGCGGCGGCGAGTTAGTGACCGGTTGGAATGGCAACGATGATGAAAGTAATCTTTATTACTGCGGAGAAGATGGGGCCAGAGTTTATGGCTGGCAATGGCTGAAAATTCCGGATGACTGGTCAGATGATAACGAGGCAGTATCCGAGTATATCAGTAATTATGGGGAATATGCATATTTTTATTTCGATCCGCAAAGTGGCAAGAAGAAGTATAGCACCTCAGGAACATATCGGGAGCTTAAGGTCGATGATAAAGTGTACTGTTTTGATTCTAAGGGGATCATGCAGATGGGCTGGGTACTGGTAAAAACTGCAAGTCCTGCGATAAAGGGATACCGATATTATGTTTCTAGTGCAGAACCTGTTTCTTTAGAGAAAGCGGGCGAGAGGTTAGAAAATACTTGGATGATGTTGGAGAGCCCTGAGAATATTGATGGTGGCTCTGACAAGGGAAAATATTATTTTGCGTCAGGCGGAGAACCAGTTTGTGGAGTCTCAGGAAAATATAAAATTAAAAAGATTAACGGCATGCAGTACGCATTTGATGTTTATGGAAATGCAGCCTGGGGACTTCTGGAGATAGATAATGCGTTTTATTATTTTGGAGATTCTGACAAAAACTGTGCAGGTGTAACCGGTAGATATTCATTAGCAGATGGTACAGACAACAGAAAATCTAATTACCGTTTTGATAGTTCGGGGAAAGGGTTTACTGGAATTAAAGACGGGTATTTCTATTATAACGGGAAACTCCAGAAGGCAGATCCGGCTGCCAGATATGAAGTATTTGACGTTCCGGAAACGGGACTGCGTTTAATTAATTCGTCAGGTAAAGTAATGAAGCAGGCAAAGGTGAAAGACGGAGATGGAGGGGAATGGAAGACAAATACTTCTGGTATAATCACACAGTTTGGATCTGACTGTGTTACACAAGTTGTGGAACCAGAGGCAACAGCAATTGCTCCGGATTAAGCAGCAGCAAATATATATGAAATTTAGAATTAAAGGAGAACAACTCATGTCAAAATACTTCGGCACCGACGGCTTCCGCGGCGAAGCCAACGAAACTCTGACCGCAGAACACGCATACAAAACAGGTCGTTTTATCGGCTGGTACTATGGATTAAAACGCGCGGACGGACGCGCAAAGGTTGTAATAGGCAAGGATACGAGGCGTTCCTCCTATATGTTTGAGTACGCCCTGGCTGCGGGGCTTACGGCCTCGGGGGCGGACGCCTGTCTTCTTCATGTCACGACAACACCCAGCGTATCGTACGTAGTGAGAACGGAGGACTTCGACTGCGGCATCATGATTTCAGCAAGCCACAACCCGTATTATGATAATGGTATCAAATTGATCAATTACTACGGCGAAAAGATGGAGGAAGATACAATTCTGAAGGTAGAAGCGTATCTGGATGGCATTACTGGAGAGATCCAGTTTGCAAAAGGAGAGAAGATCGGCAGAACTGTCGATTACGCCATCGGGCGGAACCGCTATATCGGCTATCTGATATCGCTGGCCACCCGCTCTTATGAGGGATTAAAGGTCGGACTGGACTGCGCCAACGGCAGCGCATGGATGATTGCCAAGAATGTCTTTGACACATTGGGGGCCCGGACATATGTAATACATAACAATCCCGATGGCATTAATATCAATCAGGACTGCGGTTCCACCCATATTGAGGCCCTGCAAAAGCATGTCATGGAAAACGGACTGGATGTGGGATTTGCCTTTGATGGGGACGCCGACCGCTGCCTCTGTGTCGATGAACATGGAAATGTTGTAGATGGAGACGCAATATTATACATCTATGGCTGCTACATGAAGGAGCGGGGCAAGCTGGCGGGAAACAAGGTGGTCACCACCATTATGTCCAACTTCGGCCTCTACAAGGCGTTTGACGCAGCTGGAATCGAATATGAAAAGACCGCGGTCGGAGACAAGTACGTATATGAAAATATGGAAGCGAACGGATACCGGCTCGGCGGGGAACAGTCCGGTCACATTATTTTCCGGAAATATGCCGCCACAGGAGACGGAATCCTGACCGCCATAAAGATGATGGAAGTGATGCTGGAGAAGAAAATGACGCTCAGCAAACTGGCCGAACCGTTTACGATTTATCCCCAGGTATTGAAAAATATCCGTGTCAGGGACAAGGCTGCCGCCAGAAATGACGAGGCAGTTAAAAACGCGATTGCCATAGTGGAAGAGAAACTGGGCGCGGAAGGACGCATTCTGGTACGCGAAAGCGGAACAGAGCCAGTACTCCGGATCATGGTTGAGGCGGATCAGAAAGAGACGTGTGAAGCTTATGTGGATACCATACTGCAGACCATTATTGACAGAGGGTATCAGGCTGAATAACAAAAGTACAAATTTATATCAAGCATATAATCAAAAACATAATCAAAAACATAATCAAAAACACCGGCGGTTTCTACCGCCGGATCATTTTTTATTGGGGGAAACAAAGGAGGAGTTGAAATGGTATACGACCGCGCCGGAGTTGCAAAAAGAATCAGACAAAGGCGGAAGGAACTGGGGATGTCGAGTGCAGAGGTGGCCGGAAAAATAGGCAGGGCCGTTCACTATTACGGCGATATTGAACGGGGAACCTGCGGCATGTCCATAGAGACACTTTTGGATTTATCACATTATCTCGACCTCTCGGTTGATTATATTTTATTCGGTCAGGCGGGAGAAGAGCGGATAGATAATCCGGATTTGGCCTACCGAATTCTGAAAAAATACGATGAAAAGACGCAGAAGGAGGCTATTGAAATGATGAAATTTTACCTTTGCCTCAGGGAGTCGGGGAAAAAATAAAATCGTATCCTATCGCTAATGGCCGGGAGCTTCCTGCTTCTTCATATTTTGCGCCCGGGAAATGGAGTGATCCGGACATGACGCAGTCTGTCCATTCTCAGAATCCAAATATTGGTGACGGCAGTTGATACAGACCTCCGTACCTTCGGGAACGATTGCGCCGCAGCATACACAACGGTCTACCATGTTTTTTTCCTCCTTTTATTCTTTCCATTCCATATCTAATACCAGTGTACTCCAGCCCTACCTTATTTATGCATAAAAGGCCGGAACATTCATATATAGGAAAAAAGGCGGTAATAAGGAGTAATAAAACACTATGGTAAAGCTGCATAAAATAGAATATGTAAAAATGAAATCCGTTGTGGAATATTTGTGGAAAAAATTTCTTTTTTCGTTGAAATATACAAAAAAATGGTGTATACTATAAACATATTTGAAAAAGGAGGGTTTTTTACATGAAAAAAATACTGAGTTTAGTTCTGGCGTCTGCGATGGTTGCATCTACTCTTGCAGGCTGTGGAAGCACCAAGACGGCAGAGACACAGGCACCCACCACACAGGCTCCGGCAGAGACCAAAGCTCCGGAAGGATCAGAGGCTGCTCCGGCGGAGACAGCAGCTGCAGCAGGTACAATTGAGGATGGCGCCAAACTGGTTTACTGGCCGATGTGGGCAGAGACTGAGCCGCAGGGCCAGGCTATTTCCGAGGCTATTGAGGCATTTACCGATTCTACTGGTGTAGAAGTAGAGGTTAACTGGGCAGGCTCCCGTGACACACGTAAGACTCTGGAGCCGGCACTGTCCGCAGGAGAGACCGTTGATGTCTTTGACGAAGATATCGAACGTGTAAACGGCACCTGGGGAAAATATCTTCTGGATATTCAGAGTATGTATGATGCTTCTCCGTTAAACGGCGCACAGAATGCCACCCTGATCGAATTAGCCAAGCAGCAGGGCGGCGGCACCTTAAAGAGTGTTCCTTATCAGCCATCCACATTTATTATGTTCTATAATAAGGATGCCTTTACAAAAGCCGGTATCACCGCGGTTCCGACTACCTGGGATGAATTCCTTGCCGACTGTGAAGCGCTTAAAGGTGCAGGGGTGATTCCGATGACTGTTGACGACGCTTATATGGCATGCCTGTTCGGTTTCCTTATGGACCGTGTCGCCGGTTCTGATACAACCGAGGCAGTTGCCGCAGGCGACTTCGGTAACGAAGCAGTGTTAAAGACAGCACAGGTTCTGGAAGAACTGACAACAAAGGGCTACATAGATCCACGTGCAGCAGGCAACGTATATCCGCAGGGCCAGAGCAATATCGCTGACGGCAGTGTTGCCATGTACTTAAACGGAAGCTGGCTTCCAAATGAAGTAAAGAACCAGACACCGGAAGACTTCAAGTGGGGCGCATTCTCACTTCCGCAGATCGCTGAAGGCGGTGACGGAGCAGAATCCAACCAGTACGGTGCACAGTGTTTCGCAATCAACAAAGATACGAAGTATCCGAACGCTGCATTTGCCCTGATTCAGTGGCTGACAAGCGGCGAATGGGATCAGAAGCTTGCTGATGCCAGTATGGGTGTTCCGATGGACAACGACGCTACATGGCCGGCAGCACTTGCAGATGCCAAGGCAGTTCTGGATTCTACAACACACAGGCTGAACTGGGCGGTAGGAATGGAAAATGATACCAATGTCAACGCGGCTATTAAGACTAACATGGCTATGATGATCAGCGGCAGTGTTAACGCACAACAGTTTGCGGATGCATTTGCTAAGATTCAGAAGGGTTCATGATCGCTTTAACAGACTGATGATAGACAAAGGGGCGGTGGCGCCACTGCCGCCGCCCCCTTTTTATTTCAATTGAAAAATGTGTTCTATGGAAAATGGAGGGCGACTCTTATGGCAAAGCAAAAAACGGCAACAAAAGGCGGCAGCCCGTTGCGCCGGAACACCACTCCCATGCTGGTAATGTTCCTGACACCTGCTGTGCTGCTGTACTTAATTGTATTTCTGTATCCGACGGTCCGAACCTTTATCATGAGCTTCTGCAAGGTAGAAGGTGTGACAGATCCGGTTTCCACATGGCAGTTCAGCGGTTTTACCAACTATGTGAAATCTTTTAACAATAATATGTTCCAGACGGCTATGGCGAACCTGGGGAGGCTGTGGCTGGTCGGCGGTATCGCCGTTATGGCTCTGGCGCTGGTGTTTGCGGTAGCCCTCACAAACGGTATGAAAGGTAAAAAGTTTTTCCGAAGCGTGATTTATCTGCCAAACCTGGTTTCCGCGGTTGCTATGGGTACCATGTGGCTGTATTATGCGCTCAGTAAGGAGAGCTACGGCCTGCTCAACACCATCATCGGATGGTTTGGCGGCAGCAATGTCATGTGGACGGATCCACATCACAAATTCTGGAGCATGCTGATTGCTTACTGCTTCGGTATGGTAGGATACCATATGCTGATTTTTATGAGCGGCATCGAGCGGATCAGCGCCGATTATTATGAGGCCGCTTCCATAGAGGGTGCCAACGTATTTAAAAAATTCTGGTATATTACGCTTCCTCTGCTCCGCGGTTCCATTCGAACCAATCTCGTTATGTGGACAGTATCGAGTGTAGGCTTCTTTATCTGGGGCCAGGTATTCGATCCGGTAAACCTATCCGAGCAGACGGTTATGCCGCTGAACTATATGTATGAGCTTGTTTTTGGCGCATCCAATGCGGTCCAGGCAGCACGTGATTCCGGCGTGGGCGCCGCAATCGGTGTTATGATGGCGGTCATTGTAGTTGCGGTATTCAGCTTGACCACACTCATCATTAAAAATGATGACGCGGATCTGTAGGGAGGTAGATAGCATGGCAAAACAAAAAGAAATAAAGCCGAGAGTGAGTATTAAGAGAGAAGTTCCCAAACTGCCCGGATATATCATGTGCGTGGTCTGGCTTATATTTACGATCCTGTTAATAGGCTGGGTTATTCTTGCTTCCTTTTCCACCAGCCGTGAGATTTTAAGCGGAGAATTATTTAAATTCGCCAGCGGATTTCATTTTGAAAACTATACCAATGCATGGAAATCACAGAAGATAAGCGTGTTCTTCGTAAACTCCCTGATCTATACGGCGATTTCCTGTACCATGATTATCCTGGTAGCGGCGCCCGCCGCGTACGCTCTGTCGCGTTTTAAATTCAGAGGCAACATGATTCTGCAGAATCTTTTTGCGACAGCGTTAGGCATTCCGGTTATCATGATTGTAATGCCTCTGTTTTCCATTATTACATCATTAAAGCTTACGAACACACGGGGACTCATTATGTTCCTCTATATCGCCATGAATGTGCCATTCAGCATTTTCTTCCTGCTGGCGTTTTTCTCAAATCTGTCCTACACCTTTGAGGAAGCCGCGGCCATCGACGGCTGTTCCCCCATCCAGACTTTCTGGAAGATCATGTTTCCGCTGGCGCAGCCCGGTATTATTACTGTGACGATTTTCAATTTTATCGCCATCTGGAATGAATTTTTCATGTCCATGCTGTTTGCAAGCAAGCAGAACGTACGCCCGATTGCCGTAGGTCTTTATAATATGGTAAAAGGTATGCAGTATACAAATGATTACGGCGGAATGTTTGCGGCCGTTGTCATCGTATTTGCGCCGACCTTCCTGCTCTACTTGTTCCTGTCAGACAAGATCATCGCAGGCGTAACCGGCGGAGCGATTAAGGGGTAGCCTATGCATCCGACATTGACATTTGAAACTGCATATATGAAAACTGCGCCCAAAGGGCCGGAGGCCTCGGTGCCCAACTTGACAGGCATGGAAAATATGCAGAACAAGACAGCGTTTTACTTAGATGAGGACGATGAGATATACGAAGCCTACGGGAAGCTTACGAACAGTTATCCGTACCGGGATTATACCTGCTATACGCGGGAATGCGGCATTCATCCGGTGAAGACCGCGGTCCTTGAGAATGAATTTTTAAGGGCCGTGTTTCTGCCTGAATTCGGCGGACGCCTGTGGCGGCTTACCGATTTAAAGGCGGGGCGTGAGCTGCTTTATACCAATGATGTGATACGCCCCAGCAATCTGGCGCTGCGTGACGCCTGGTTCTCGGGCGGCGTGGAATGGAACATTGGTCTCATCGGCCACACGCCTCTGACCATGGAACCGCTCTTTACCGCGAGGCTGGAGAATGACAGCGGTATGCCGGTACTGCGTATGTATGAATACGAGCGGGTGTGCAGAATGGTCTATCAGATGGATTTCTGGCTGGATGAGGGCGGCGCCTTCCTAAACTGCCGTATGCGTGTGGTGAATCATAATCCGGAAGTGACGCCCATGTATTGGTGGAGCAACATGGCGGTTCCGGAATACGAAGGCGGCCGTGTGATTGTGCCGGCGGAGAGCGCCTACAGCAGCGGTGGGGGAAGCGTCTATAAAGTGCCGGTTCCAGTGGTAGACGGCATCGATATCTCCTGTTACCGGAATATTCCCGGACAGGTGGATTATTTCTTTAATATCCCGGAGGACGCACCGCGCTATATTGCAAATGTGGCTCCAGACGGCTATGGGCTTCTTCAGTACTCCACCCGCCGCCTGCGTGGGCGTAAGCTGTTTACCTGGGGCAATAACAGCGCTTCCGCGCGCTGGCAGGAATATCTCACGGAGGAAGCCGGCCGTTATGTGGAGATTCAGGCCGGACTTGGAAAGACACAGTACGGCTGTATTCCAATGGCGCCCCACACCGCGTGGGAGTGGCTGGAACGATATGGCGCCGTGACCTTAAGCGGACGCAGTGACTCTTTTGAAGAAGAACGGGAACGCCTGACGGCTATGGTGCGTGACGAAGCAGGGGAGACTCTGGAAAAAACGCTGAAGGACAGCCATGGATGGGCTACGAAGCCAGGTGAGGTGATTTACCGCGGCAGCGGTTACGCAGACTTGGAAAATGCCTGCCGCGTACGCAGAGGGGAAGAACCGCTTTCTCCTCATCTGGATTTTTCCAGTGAGGACGAGCGTCAGACTCCATGGAGGATTTTTCTGGAAACCGGTCATTTCCCGTCAGCGGATCCGGCTGACATGCCTGCCGACTGCATGGCGGATGACTTCTGGTACGAGATGCTGAAAGAGCAGGCAGATCAAACCCAAAGTACAGTTTCGCCGGATTGGCACCTGCTGTACCACCTTGCATTAAATCACATGGCCCGTGGGAAAAGCAGGGAGGCGGAATCGTGTTTTTGTGAAAGCATCCGACAGAAGGAAAATGCCTGGAGCCGTTACGGTCTGGCCTCGCTGCTCTGTCTGGAAGGCCGGGAGTACGAAAGAGCCGTGTCCGGGATGGAAATGGGACTGACGGAGCGGGCGGGAGACCTTTCCTATGTTAAGGAAGGTTTCCGGGTTCTGGCCAGATGCGGCGGGTATGATGCGCTAATCCGGGTCTATGAACAGCTTCCGAAGAACGTGGCAGCCGAGTCCCGTGTCGTGCTGGAATATATTACGGCGCTCTATCAGACGGGCAGATATAAAGAGGCGTATGAGCTCCTGACAGCGGATGGCGGCCTGGTGGTGGCCGACTTGCGTGAAGGCGAGAACTCTATCGTATGCCTGTGGCGGGATCTGCGAAGGGCTTTACATATGCCGGAGGAAGAAGTGCCTCACGTATTTGATTTTAACGCTGAAGGCCGGCACAGCTGAGCAGTGATTTGCAGGAAAGAGAGCGCAAACAGTTACAGTCTGGTGGAAAGTGCGGAAGGAGTCGAAATCAGCGGCTCCTTTTGTCGTTTCCCGGCAAAGCTGTTTTTCCTGCTTGCAATTTTTTTCTCTTCGTGGTATACTTAAAAAACTTTATAAATCAATAGTTTTTCGCAAAAAAAGATTGACGAATCCTGACCCATATGATATAGTAATTGGGCGAATGGAAGAGCTTAGGTCTTTTTTTTATGCTCAAAATTACGTTTTGCGGCAGCGCAGGGCGTGAGAACCTGATAATAGAAGAATGGCCGAATAAAAACAACGAAAATTTAAGTGGAGGTGGAAGTCGTGCGCACAAAGATCACACTGGCATGTACAGAATGCAAGCAGCGTAACTATAACATGACCAAGGATAAGAAGACTCATCCTGACAGAATGGAAACCAAAAAGTATTGTAGATTCTGTAAGACACATACTTTGCACAAGGAAACTAAGTAATCGGTTTGACGTAAAGGACGTGAAATTATGGGAGATACAGTGAACAACGAGGGAGCTCAGAAGAAGAATTTCTTCCAGGGTTTGAAGACTGAGTTCAAGAAAATCGTCTGGCCTGACCAAGAAACCGTAACGAAGCAGACAATTGCAGTACTGGCTGTATCGATTGCTTTAGGACTGATTATTGCCATTCTTGATTTAATCATCAAGTTCGGTCTCAGTTTTATCTTATAATGATTAAGGGTTAAGGTGAGTGTATGTCAGAAGCACATTGGTATGTAGTCCATACCTACTCAGGCTATGAGAACAAAGTAAAAGTCGACATTGAGAAAACCATTGAAAACAGAAACTTACAGGATCAGATCCTGGAAGTCTCGGTTCCGCTGGAATCCGTTATCGAACTGAAGAATGGTGTGGAGAAAAAGGCCGATAAGAAGATGTTCCCCGGCTACGTACTGATCCATATGATCATGAATGATGATACATGGTATGTGGTGCGTAATACCCGCGGTGTGACAGGCTTTGTTGGTCCTGGATCGAAACCGGTTCCTCTGACAGAAGATGAGATGGCGAACTTAGGATTCAGAAATGAGGAAGTCATTGTTGATTTTGAGGTTGGAGATACCGTTGTGGTAATTTCCGGTGCATGGAAGGATACTGTTGGTGCTATCAAGTCCATCAACGAAGGTAAGAAATCCATCACGATCAATGTTGAGATGTTTGGCCGAGAGACCCCGGTTGAACTGAATTTCAACGAAATTAAAAAGATGTAACAAGTAAAAGCGGCCTTTTGGTTTTTAAGGGCTCGTGGGAGGGAAATCCCCGACAATACCACATTTATTAGGAGGTGCCTAATTATGGCAAAGAAAGTAACAGGATATATCAAACTGCAGATTCCAGCGGGAAAGGCTACACCAGCTCCTCCTGTCGGACCGGCACTCGGACAGCATGGTGTTAACATTGTACAGTTTACAAAGGAGTTCAACGCAAGAACAGCTGACCAGGGCGACTTAATCATCCCGGTTGTTATCACTGTTTATGCTGACAGAAGCTTCAGCTTCATCACAAAGACTCCGCCTGCAGCTGTATTATTAAAGAAAGCATGCAAGCTTAAATCCGGATCTGCAGCTCCGAACAAGACAAAAGTAGCAACTATCTCCAAAGAAGATTTACAGAAGATTGCCGAGACAAAGATGCCTGACTTAAACGCAGCATCTCTGGAAGCAGCCATGAGCATGATTGCTGGTACGGCAAGAAGCATGGGAATTCAGGTAGCTGAATAGGCCGGAAGCACTTAACGAGGTCTTTTCGAGTTTAGTGCGAGGCCGTTCACGAAGCACAGCGTGCCCCGCTTTATCGGGCATAGCCAGGTTCTTTCGCGCTTAGCCCAGTGAACATACCCGTGAATCAGCAGGAATTAAAAACGTGGGAGGGACATCCCCGACAATACCACTAGGAGGTTATTTATAATGAAAAGAGGAAAAAGATACGCAGAGGCAGCGAAGACGATCGATCGTTCTGTTCTCTACGATGCACCGGAAGCAATCTCATTAGTTAAGAAAGCTGCAAGTGCTAAATTTGATGAAACAATTGAAGCTCATATCAGAACCGGTTGTGACGGACGTCACGCAGATCAGCAGATCCGTGGTGCAGTTGTACTGCCTCATGGTACAGGTAAGACTGTAAGAATCTTAGTATTCGCTAAGGGACCTAAGGCTGACGAGGCTTTAGCTGCAGGCGCTGATTTCGTTGGAGCAGAGGAATTAATTCCGAAGATCCAGAACGAAGGCTGGTTAGACTTTGATGTAGTTGTTGCTACACCAGATATGATGGGTGTTGTTGGACGTCTGGGACGTGTACTCGGACCGAAGGGCTTAATGCCAAACCCAAAAGCTGGTACAGTTACCATGGACGTAACGAAGGCTATCAACGATATCAAAGCCGGTAAAGTTGAGTATAGACTTGATAAAACAAACATTATCCACGTGCCAGTTGGAAAAGCTTCTTTCGAAGAAGATAAATTAGCGGACAACTTCCAGACGCTTATCGATGCAATCATGAAAGCAAAACCAAGTGCTGTTAAGGGTGCTTACTTAAAGAGCGTTACTCTGACTTCTACCATGGGGCCTGGCGTAAAGCTGAACGTAGCAAAATTAATGAACTAATTTTGTTTTGTGGTTGACATTAATCATAAATCATGTTACAATACGCAAAGTATTGACTGCCGAAGACAGCAGGTGCCGCAAGGCATAAGGTGTAAACGCCTGCCGAGGAACGTACAAGTATCGTTTTAACGAATGATCTGTAGACCTCTCTGTCCTTATGGCAGAGAGGTTTTTGTTTTCCGGGGACGAAAGTCCGGTGAGATAAAAGCGCTCCGTCAGGACAGAGATATTCTTTTTGCGGTTTATACGGGCGGACCGGCCGGATAATCGGCCAGGTTTAGACTAAACAGGAGGTAAACCATAATGGCAAAAGTTGAATTAAAACAGCCAGTTGTAGACGAGATCAAGGAATTATTTGACGGCGCCGAGACTGCAGTAGTCGTTGACTACCGTGGCTTAACTGTAGCTCAGGATACTGAACTGCGTAAGAAGTTAAGAGAAGCAGGCGTTGTATACAAAGTATACAAGAATACCATGATCCGTTTTGCAGGAAAAGGCACAGCATTCGAGGCTCTGGAGCCGAATCTGGAAGGACCTACAGCATTAGCTGTATCCAAGACAGACGCGACAGCTCCGGCAAGAATCCTTGCTGAGTTTGCCAAGACAGCTCCGGCATTAGAGATTAAGGGCGGCGTTGTTGAAGGCGTATATTACGATGAAAAGGGCATGGCTCAGATTTCCAGCATTCCTTCCAGAGAAGTTCTTCTTGGAAAGTTACTTGGAAGCATCCAGTCTCCGATCACCAACTTTGCTCGCGTGCTCAAGCAGATCGCAGAAGCACAGGGCGGCGAAAGCGCAGAGGCATAATTTTCTTAACGAAGACAAGCGACGCGCAGGCTGAATTTAGAAAATCAGCCGTTCAGCGACTACAGGAAGCTGAACTTCCTTACAAAAAATCAAACATATATTAAATGGAGGTATATTATCATGGCAAAGTTAACAACAGCTGAGTTTATTGAAGCTATCAAAGAATTATCCGTATTAGAATTAAATGATTTAGTAAAAGCTTGTGAAGAAGAATTCGGTGTATCCGCAGCAGCAGGTGTTGTTGTAGCAGCAGCAGGTGCTGGCGCAGCAGCTGAAGAAGAGAAGACAGAGTTCGACGTTGAATTAACTGAAGTTGGTCCTAACAAGGTTAAAGTTATCAAGGTTGTTCGTGAAGCTACAGGCTTAGGCTTAAAAGAAGCTAAAGACGTAGTTGACAGCGCTCCGAAGGTAGTTAAGGCTGGCGCTTCCAAGGAAGAAGCTGAGCAGATCAAGGCTTCCTTAGAGGCTGAGGGTGCAAAAGTTACATTAAAGTAATTTAGACTCTTCTTTCCCCCGAATCTGTTTTGCAGACTCGGGGGTTTTTTTAGGAAAAATGCTGTAATAGTCTTGACAATTTATGAAAAAAGGTGTAAACTACACCCGTATTATCGAATGAGGTTATGATTTCACATATTTTTGTAAGTCATTATTTTCGGATGATGCTTTACAAAAATATGTGATTTTTGTTTCATGAGATAAATCAAATAATTTTTTTATTTTTATAGGAGGTACGCGTTATGAACAACGGTACAGTAAAATGGTTTAATGGAGCAAAGGGTTATGGTTTTATCACAAACGACGAGACTGGCGAAGAAGTATTCGTACACTTTTCCGGAATCATGGCTGATGGCTACAAGACTCTTGAAGAGGGCCAGAAGGTAACTTATGATACAACCGAAGGAAACCGTGGTCTGCAGGCAGTTAACGTTTGCTTAGCATAATCACTGTTTTTGCTGAATAAAACCAGAATGAAAAGGCTGCTGTCCCTTGCGGGACAGTGGTCTTTTTTTGACTCTTTATTCCCGGATCCCATCTTTATAGAATCTTTATATGCCTGCATTGATTCCCACTATCATTTTTATGATTCCTTCCGCTACAATAAAACTGTAAGAATACGCTGTTTTATGTTTTAGATGAGCACTCTCGGAAACTCCTTTGCACTCATCTTTGTGGCTGATTTTCCGCCATATGCACACAAATTTATTCAACGTACACGCCGTGTACGCCTCGTAAATTTGTGCACATCTGACGAAAAATCGTCTCACAAATCTGAGCACAAGGAGTTTCCGAGAGTACTCTAGATAGAAAAAGGAGGTGCCAGAATGTTTTTTCATAAAACGAAAACAATCATTATCGCAGGGGCGAGTAGATTTGGCGCGGGATTGGCAGGAAAACTTTCGGGGCGTAATACGAGAATTGTGGTTATTGATCTAAATGAAGATGCATTCCGGAAATTACCGGATGATTTTGGAGGTTATCAGATTGTAGGCGACGGAACCGACGTGGATTTATTAAAACAGGCTGGAATTGAGAGCGCGGAGGTATTTATCGCGGCTACGGATGATGATAATATAAATATTCTGGCGTCCCAGATTGCATGCCGGATATTTAAGGTGCCGGAGGTATTTTCACGGCTCAATGATAAGAATAAAGAAAAGCTGCTGAGTGGTTTTAATGTGAAGCCAATCTGCCCGTTTGTCCTGTCGGTCAATGAGTTTGACCGTCTGACAGAAGGCGAGTATCAGGAGGCGGTGGTCTCATGAAAATCGTAGTGGCAGGAGGCAGGGACGAGGCTGATTTTCTGATCGGACTTTTATTAATGGGAAAACATAAACTGATTACAGTCAACGAGGATATGAATTACTGTGAGCATCTCGCAGCGGTTCACGATGATATATCTGTGATCTACGGCGATCCCTGCAAGGAGTATGTGATGGAAGACGCGGGAATCCGCGGATGTGATATTGTGATTGCGCTGCGGGAGAAGGACGCGGATAACCTGGAGATATGCCAGATGGCAAAGCGCCTGTTTGCCGTGAAAAAGACCGTCTGTACTGTAAGAAATCCGAAAAATGTGGAAATCTTTGAGCTGCTGGGCGTGGACCGGGCTATCAGTGCTACCTACATGCTGGCCCATTATATTGAGCAGGCTTCTGTGGTGGAAGACCTGGTCAAGGTTATGCCGCTGGAGAATCAGAGGGTTCTGGTGAATGAGATCAGAGTGATGTCCGACTGTCCGGCGGTGGGACAGAAGATCGCCGATATGCGGCTGCCTTTTAACACCATTATCAGCTGCATCATCAGGGACGCCGAGGTGACGGTGCCTAACGGGCAGAGCAAGATCATGGCGGGGGACCGTCTGGTCGTCATGACGACGCCTGAGAGCCAGAAAGAGGCGGTAAAAGCGATCATAGGCAGTGAAGAAAATGAAAAGTGACAAGATGATATGGGAAACATTGGGTGCAAAATACCAGGACGACCGGCGCACGCTGAAAGGCGGCCGCCTCATTGCCGGTTATATGGGAATCGTGATGATTCTGGCGGGGATCATCACGATGCTGCCTTTGTTTACCCTATTCTTTTATCCGGAGGAAATTGGGCAGGCGCAGTACTTTGTGGCGCCCGGAGTCTCCGCCATTCTGGCCGGATACTTAATGAGCCTTGTCCTGCGGGGCAGAAAAGCCGGAAGGCTGGAAAAGAATCAGGAGATGATCGTGGTGCTGGGAACCTGGATCATCGTTATCTTTGTGACGGCCATGCCTTTCGTTCTTACGGGAAATTACACGGTGACGCAGGCTGTGTTTGAGACCACCAGCGGACTCAGCACCACGGGTCTGACTGTGGTCAATACGGGTACGGCGCCGCATATTTTTCTGATTCACCGGACGGTTCTGCTGTTCTTCGGAGGGATCGGGCTGGTGTTGGTCATGACGTCGGTTCTGTCCGATGTCTATGGGATGCGTCTGTATCACGCGGAAGGCCATTCAGACCGTCTGCTCCCCAATTTAATCGAATCCGCCAGGCTGGTCATAGGGATTTACAGCGGTTATATTCTGGCTGGAACACTACTGTATGTGCTGTTTGGAATGAGCCTCTTCGACGCGGTAAATCACGCCGTGGCAGCGCTTTCTACCGGCGGTTTTTCCACGAGGCCGGAGAGCATCGGATATTATCACAGCCCCGCGATCGAGATGGTCACAATCGTGCTTATGCTGCTGGGAGGCACGAATTTTTTCGTTCATCTGCTTCTGCTGAAGGGAAAATGGAGGGCGTTCTTTTCACACTGCGAGACAAGGTTCATGCTGTTTTTGCTGGCTTTCTTTGTGCCTCTTCTGACGATTCTCTTGACGAACAGCGCGTACGGCAATGTGTCGGAAAGCATTCAGACGGCTTTATTTCAGGCGGTTTCCGCACTGACGACGACCGGATTTCAGACGGTGGACTCCTTCGCCTCCTGGACGCCGGCCATGATGTTTCTTATGATCCTTCTGATGCTTATAGGAGGCGGAGCCGGCTCCACGGCGGGCGGCTTGAAGATTTACCGTGTTTATGTTATGCTGAAGGAAATCTGGTGGAAGCTGGTGCGGGATACTTATCCGGACCGGGTGGTATTTACAGAGCAGATTAACCGGGGCGGGCGGAAGGATACGGTCTCGGACCGGGAGAGAAAACAGATCAACGCGTTTGTATTTTTCTACCTCCTGCTGTTTGGCGCGGGGACATTTATATTCTGCTGTTACGGTTACTCCCTGCAGGATTCCATGTTTGAGTTTGCGTCATCGCTGGGAACGGTAGGGCTGTCCGTGGGAATTACGGCGTATGGAGCCAGTCCGGTGATCCACTGGACCGCCATTATCGGTATGTTCATGGGGCGGTTGGAGATCTACGTGGTTCTTATCGCTGTAGTCAGAATGGTATCAGACGGAAAGAAGTTCTTGCGTGAAAAACGCTTTCAGGCAGTTACAAGCGGAAAAAGAAACGGGAAAAGGATTGAATCATGAGAAAGGAAGCCTCAGATGCGGGATATGTCTTGAAAATATTAAAAAATGCTTCAAAAGTAGCCGTCATATGGGTGCTGTCCACCATGTTTGCCATCGTGCTCAACCATATGGGGGTCCGGATTGAGAACCTGCTTCTGCTCTATGTGGTAGGCGTCGTGATCTGCAGTGTGGAGACCAGCAGCATGTGCTGGGGAATCGGTTCGGCGGTGGTATTTGTGTTTACCTTTAACTTCCTGTTCACCGCCCCGAAATTCACCTTTCAGGTGGATGATCCCAACTACGTGATCTCGCTGCTGATCTTTATTATCGTTGCGTTTATCGTGGCGTCGCTGACGGTTAAACTGCAGAAGCAGATGGACATCGCTAACACCAGAACGGAGATTACCACCAAGCTGAATGCCATCGGAAGCGGATTCTTAAATCTGTCCGGTCTTCCGGCCGTAGCCAGATACAGCAGTGAAAGTTTGAAGAAGCTGACGGCCAGGCACGTGGATATTCTGATAAGAAACCGGGATAACGAAGAGTTTGCCGATACCATAGCGGAGTGGTGCTACCGCAATTCCATGGTCTGCGGCCACGGGGAGTCCCAGTTCGGTGAAAATCCCTGTCTATACGTGCCGATCCGCAGCAGCAATAAAACGTACGGCGTCGTGATCTTCGACTGCAGCGAGAGTGAGCTGGAGGCGGAAGAGCGGATTTATGTGGACACCGTCATTTCCCAGATCACGCTGGTGATGGAGCGGGAGAGACTGAATGAGGAGAAGGAGGATACCAAGATTCAGATTGAGAAGGAAAGGCTGAAGAGTACTCTGCTGCGCAGTATTTCCCATGATTTAAGGACTCCGCTGACCGGAATCGCCGGGATCTCCAATTTCCTGTATGACAATTACAACGGGCTCGATGAGGAGACGGCAAAGAGCATGCTAAACGACATCTGCACCGACGCGGAATGGCTGAACTCCATGGTGGAGAATCTGCTTAATATGACGAGAATTCAGGAAGGGCGCCTGGAGATACAGAAGAAAAAAGAGGTGGTCGATGACCTGATATCGGGCGCGGTCACGCTGGTATCCAAGCGGCTGGGGGATCACCATTTAAAGACGTCCACCCCCCACGACATCGTGCTGCTGCCGGTAGATGCCAGACTCTTCACCCAGGTCCTGGTGAATTTAATCGACAATGCGATCCGTCACTCCGGAAAGGATACCACCATTACCGTATCCGCCAAAGTGAACGGAAGTTTCCTTGTTTTTAAGGTATCCGACAATGGGATCGGGGTGCCGGAGGAACGGCTGGACCAGATTTTTGATAATTTTTTTACAACTGCGTATGAGAACGGAGATAAGCAGCGGGGAGTCGGTTTGGGACTCACTATCTGCAAGGCCATCGTGGAAGCCCACGGAGGCCGTATCACAGCGTTTAACAACGACAGGGGGGGAGCCACGTTCCAGATTGACATGCCGATGGAGGTAAGACAGAATGAATGATGCAGATATCCTGGTAATAGAAGACGACAAGACAATTCAGAACTTTATAAGAATAACACTGAAGACGAAGGGATACCGGTGTGATCTGGCCGACGACGGCCTGACTGGTATTTCCTGCTTTTATGCCAATAATCCGGACTTGATCCTGCTGGATCTAGGGCTTCCGGACCTGGACGGGATGGAGGTGCTGGACCAGATTCGTCAGGAATCCGATGTGCCGGTCATCGTAGTCTCCGCCAGGGGCATGGAGCAGGAGAAGGTAGGCGCGCTGGACGCCGGAGCCGACGATTATATCACCAAGCCGTTTAACGCCGGTGAACTTCTTGCCAGAATCCGGGTCGCACTGCGCCACCGCAGCAGCGCCCCCAAGCAGGAGCCGGTCTTCCAGCTGGATACCTTCAAGATGGATTTCGAGAAGAGAAAAGTCTTTGTCAGAGGCGGCGAGGTGCATTTGACCCCGATCGAATATAAGATGCTGACGCTTCTGGTAAACAATTCCGGGAAAGTGCTGACTCACCATTTCATACAGCAGGAGGTATGGGGCTATGACACGACGGATGATTACCAGTCCCTCCGAGTATTCATGGCGAATATACGGCGAAAAATAGAGGAAGATTCCACGAAGCCGCGGTTTATCCTGACGGAAGTCGGGGTGGGATACCGGTTTGTGGAGTCGTAAAAAGAATAAACTATGAGGCTGACTGACGGGTCAGCCTTTTCCATAGCTTTTCTAACCATTTGAGCGCAGTTTCGCAGACGTATTCCACGGCAATGACAATGGTATTGTCAAACACCAAAGCAGCCAAAAGGGAAAGGATCAGCGTCACAGCCATGGCGAGCACGGTGCCGCCGATAACCCCAAAGGAGGAGGCGAAGAGGCCGAGCCGTTCCTCGGTGACGTAATGCAGAATGTACCAGTGAATCAGTAGAATGGAAAATCCATACTTTCCGATTACTCTGGCGGCTATACCCGGCATTTTCAACCGGTCTTCCCTTTCGGAAAACCATGCGAAGATGCCGCCTGCCATGAAGAGCATCGTAGGAGCCTTGTTAAACAGCATTAAAGCCCCGTCAGGAGCGATGCAGGAGACGGCTGCGGTGAAGACAAAGGACGCTGCTCCGAGAGCCATAAAAGGCTTAAAAAAGCGTTTAGAGACTGGTCTTGTCCAGAAATATCCGAATACAAACACGGATTCCCAGCCGCATAGGACGGTTACGAAACTGAACTGGATTCCGGCCAGGGGAAGCCAGGAAAGCGCGCCGTTCATGACAAAGGTCAGGAAGATAAATGACGTCAGAAGGCGGTCGGACATGTTCTGCACCATGACTCTGAAAAACGGCGCGGTGAGATAGAAGGAAATAATAACATACATCAGCCAGAAATGCGGGTTCCAGTCCGAGGGGCCGGAAAGGAAACGCCTTCCCGCATCAAGCCAGTTTGCCGGATTAAACAGCCCGGAATGATAGAGTCCCATATAGAGGTAGAACATATAGTAGACCGCCATGGGAATGACGACCCGAAAGACCCGTTTCCTATAAAAGGACGCGACAGGTTCTTCCCCGCGGTTCAGCAGCAGCGCTCCGCTGAGCATGACAAACAGCACGTTGCAGGTCAGAAATGCGGTCTCCGCGATGCGCAGGCCGATCCAACCCGGACTGCCTGCAGAAAGCTGTGTATCGGACTGAACGACATGGGTCCCGATGACGGCTATAACGGCCAGAACACGAATGTAATCGTATCCCTTGATACGTCTCCCGCTCCCGTTTTCAATCCCCAGAATACTCTTTATATAGCGGCCGGATCCGCCGGCCTTTCTGCCGCGGTCACCATGAGCCAGAATAACAATTAAAAGCCCCAGAATCAAAATCAGATATTTCGTCTGCAACAGTCAAGACCTCCACTGTAAAAAGTTATTACTCTAATCATATCCCAGGAAAGCGGAACAAGTCAATCGTTTATAGAATGTTTATGAAAGCCGCAATCTCAACCGTAGAATCTTTAAATCGCCCTGCATTATAATGAAAGCAGAAGAGGAGGGGATTGCGATGATGGAAGTCCTTTTAATAAATGGGAACCTTGTGAAGAAAATGGCGGATAAACTGGAAAAGAAGCATCCGCTGCTCTGCCTGTTGATTTTTCAGACGGCGGTTGCGTTGTTTCTCATTGCGGCGGTTGGCGGAATCGCCTTGATTGGCGGGGGCGTGATATGGCTGTTTTACCATTTTGTTGGTATGATATAGAGGCAGTATGGATGCCGGAACGGCAGGAAGAACAAAATTCAGGAGCGATATGCCGTTTCTCCTACGAGAATGCATATCGCTCCTGAATTTTATTATAAGGTTATTATGGCTGTTTATAAAGGTATTCAATCAGTCCCAGTGTACGTTCCATACCGAGCTTGCTGACGTTGATCAGCAGCTGGTGGGAATCGGTGCTGCCCCAGTTCTGATCGGTATACGTCTCGTAGTAATTCTTTCTTCTCCGGTCCGTCCGCTTGATTGCGGTGGCCGCCTCCTTTTCCGTCAGGTTGTAGCGGTCCATAATCCGTTTGACTCGGTCCTCCATGGATGCGCTGATGAAGATATTCAGACAGCCGGAATTCTGACGGAGAACGTAGTCCGCGCACCGGCCGACAATGATACAGGGCCCGCGCTTTGCCAGGCTTTCGATGATAGATGACTGCGTTAAATAGGTGCTGTCATTTAAAGGAAGGCCATAGCCGGTGAAAGAATTGACATGGTCCGGATAGCGGTAGGCTGACAAAAATGTGTTTAAAACGGATTCATCCACTTCTTCGACACTGATTTCTGAAAGCCCCATTTTATCGGCTGCCATCTCCACTAAATTCCGGTCATACAGCGGAATGCCAAGAGATTTGGACAGCCTGTCGCCGATTTCGTGTCCGCCGCTGCCAAACTGACGGCCAATGGTAATAATTTTATGCCCCATAACATCCTCTCCTTTCAAAAGAATTTCATATGCGTATGAAATTATGCGACAATAACAGGTTTATATCCCTATTATATCGTATTTAAGGGGAAAAAGATAGAAAAATCACGAAAACAATCCGGTTTTATTTTCTTTCGTCTGTGCATAGATTGTTTAATAATAGTGAGAAAGCCAGAGATCGAAATGAAACTGAGATGGAAAATTTTATGCCTGTTTGCTGTCCTTGCACTGGATATCGCGCTGGGAAGAAGCATGTATGGCTTTTATCAGGAAACAAAGAGTACTCTGTTTCTTCCGGCTGACGCCGGAGATTCGGCGCAGAGTGAGGTGCGGCGCCAGTTTTCCGGAGAGAAACAGATCGCGCTTACCTTCGACGACGGCCCTCATTCCGTCTATACCAGTCAGCTGCTGGATGGACTCAGAGAGCGGGGCGTACATGCCACGTTTTTTCTTCTGGGAGAAAATATTGACGGAAAAGAAGGGGTAATCCGTCAAATGAAAGAGGACGGCCATCTGATCGGAAACCATGGGTTTACCCATGTACAGATGAGCAAGGAGACGCTGGAAAATGCCTGCGGGCAGATCGGGGAGACCAACCGGAAAATCGAAGAGATCACAGGCCAGAGGCCGGAATATCTGCGGCCTCCGTACGGATCGTGGAATGAGGAGCTGGAGTGCGCAACCGATATGACGGTGGTGCTGTGGTCGGTGGATCCTCTTGACTGGAAGCTGCAGAATACAAACAAAGTTGTGAGGAAAATCGTGAAGAATGTAGAACCCGGGGATATCATACTTATGCACGACGTATTCCCGACTTCGGTGCAGGCGGCGCTGGAGGTTGTCGATACTCTGGAGAAGCAGGGGTATACATTCGTCACAGTGGAGGAACTTCTGGTGGATTGATCAGTTGCGTTTCCCCCTGATTTCATGGTATAATAAAAAGCTGAATAAATATATATTTCATATACAAACAGGGAGTATATGGCTGGGGGGAGATTAATGGGGTTACGAGGTGTAATTGCAGATGACGAAGTTCTGATCCGTATGTATATTCGCGAAATCCTGGAGAATAACGGTTACGAAGTGGCAGGAGAGGCCGAGGATGGCATGGATGCCGTTACTCTGTGCAGGGAGACGAAACCGGATTTTATAATCATGGACATCAATATGCCTGTTATGACCGGTTTGGAAGCGGCCAGGGTGATCAACGAGGAGAAGCTGGCCGGATTTATCATTGTGCTGACCGCTTACCGGGACAGGGAGATTGCCGAAAAAGCAGTGAATATGGATATCATGGGCTATATTGTGAAGCCGGTGGATGAAGATACTCTGATTCCGGCTATTAAGATTGCTCAGAATAAATATAGGCAGATTGAGGAAATGGAGCGGGAGTTCAGCAGAACGAAGGAAACGCTCAATGACAGAAAGTATGTGGACCGTGCCAAGGGAATTATTATGGAGCGCAGAAATATGACAGAGAAGGAAGCATTTTCCTATATTCGCAGGCTGGCCATGGACAAGGGAAAGCCCATGGCGGAGATAGCAAAAATGCTTCTAAAAGCGTATGGAGAGTAGAGAGACTGAAAAACAGGGTGCAAAACAGACTGCAAAAACCGGGGACGGGAGGGGAAAATGCCTGATTGTCTGACAAAAGAAGAACGGGACAGGAAGCTGATCCAGATTGCTCATTCTTATACCGATTTGACAGAAGCGGATATCCAGATTCTTCTGGATGTATCCCATGCGCTGCCCTCTATCGGTAATCTGGAAAGCGGGGATACCTATATCAATATACTGACACGAAACGGGGAATCCATGGTTGCGGCCCAGTACCGCCATCCGGACTGTGATCTCTATAAGCGGGATGTGATCGGGGAGATTGAAAAAAAGGAAGATGAACCGGCGGTATATCGGGCGCTGGAATACGGGATTCCAGGCAGAGGGCTGATCGGTATCATTGACAACAGAAAGATTGTGGTCCGCCATACGGTCAGTCCTATTTTTAATGACCAGCAGAAGGTCATCGGCTCTTTGACTTATGAATATCTGAATTCCGGGGCAGATACGGAGCCTATACGCATTGTAAATAAAGAGGGAAAAGCGGCTTTCTTTGACAGTAAGATCAATCAGCTGATCAGCAATCTGCAGGAGGGGTTCCTGATCTGCGATGAGGCGGGAATCTGCACCTTTGCGAACGCTCGGGCGGAGGAGCTGTATCAGAAGGCCGGACATCCGGAGAGCCTCATCGGCCGCAGATATGAAGAACTGGATCTGACGGGAAATTACAGTCAGGAAGAGATTATGTCTGGCGGTACCTGGAAGCAGGAAGTTCAGACTGACCGGTACGTATTGGAGGAGAATATCAGTGTGATTCGGGAAGATGGAGTGTATCAGGGGATTCTCGTTATCCTGCGGGATAAGACGAAGATCCGGCAGATGGAGGACGAGATCGCTTACCGGGCAGCCTTAATCCATGAGGTTCATCACCGCGTGAAAAATAACCTTCAGACGATCATCAGCCTCGTCGGGCTGGAGGCGGCACAGAAAAAAGACGCAGAGGTGAAGGCGTTTGCCAAAACCATTACCGGCTATATCCGCAGCATGAGCATGACCTATGATCTTCTCGCTCATACCGGGGCGGAAGCGGTCGATTTAAAGACCATGCTGGCTCAGATTATCGATTGTGTGCTGGAGAGCTGGAGCGTCCGCGGATGCCGGATTCATGTGGATATCACGGGAGATGATCTGGAGCTTCCGGAGCACGTGGCATCCACCGTTGCGCTGATTGTAAATGAACTGGTGACAAACAGCATCAAATATGCCTTTTGTGACCGTGAGGAAGGCAGCATTTTCCTGACGATAGAAAAGGGAGAGGAATACTCCTGGGTTACGGTCAGAGATGACGGCTGCGGAATTGATGAAAAGGGCGGTGACCTATCCGGCAAGGGCCTTGGATTAAAGCTTGTGGACAGCCTTGTGAAATCGAGCCTTAAGGGCAAGCTGACGATTGAAAGCGGGGAGGGGACCGCCGTCAGATTTTCTGTTTTCCATTAGCTGGTATTTTCTTGACAAATTAATCACAAAGTGCTATGATCTAATTCAGTTAAAGGGATATCACTTTAGCGGTAAAATTTAATATAAGATGATATGCAACGGCGTATATCAGTAGAGTGGCATTGTGGTCCAAAAACTTTGTAAGGGGTTTTTGGACCTTTTTATTTCTGTGGGCTTAACGCCTCATGATCTGCGGCGGTGGGACTGCTGAAAAGTTTAATTATGTAAAGGAGTTTTAGGAATGGAAGATAATCAAAATAAAAATGGCGGTCTGAACAAAAGTTTGAAATTAATTTTTGTTTACACGGTAGCGACAGGCTCTATTTTTACCTTTGTAAACTACTGGGATTCTGTTTTCTACGGTTATTGCGGCACTGGTACATTTCTTGCTTTTGCCCTGATGACGGTTGCGATCCTTCCGATTGCACTGGTATACAGCGAACTTGCTTCTCTGTTTCATACTTCAGGCGGAGAGCTGATCTATAACACGGTCGGGATTAACAAACACGTGGGCTTTTTGGCCTCATGGCTGATTATGGCGGCCTGGATATCCGTTCCGCCGGCCGTTGTTATGGCAATCATGACATGGGTGAATAAGACGATGCATTTGAATCTGGGCACCTGGCCCATGGTAGGCTGTGCGGCGATTCTCTTAATTCTGTACTTCCTGATGAGTATTCAGAATGTGCAGTTTCTCGTTAAGGCCCAGGCAGGCATGCTGTTCTGTAATATTGCGGTTACCATACTGACTGGATTTATTCTGCTGTTTTCCGGTCACTGGCATCTTGCGAACTTTGGAAATATTTTCACCTCCACATTGGATTCTGTCCATGGAATTCCGGGATGGATTATCGGTATGGCGCTTTTGATTACTCCGTATTTTGGTTTTGAGACAGTTCCCCAGATGGTGGAAGAGGGTGATTTCCCCATTAAAAGCTCTAAAAAAGCGATCTGCGGTTCGATCCTGACATGCGGCTGTATCTACGTATTCTATTATTTCTGTGTTGCGGGGCTGGACGGCTTAAAGGACGTATACGCGGGATTTGCGCAGGATGGTTTCCTGACGATTGCTACGATGCAGAATGAACTTGGCTGGGTTTTCTGGCCTATCGTTGTGGGACTTATCTCCTGCCTCCTGGGCATGGGCGCTTCTCTGCTGGGCTTCTGGATGTCCACAGTCCGTATGCTGTACTCCATGGCGAACAAAAACTTTTTGCCTAAAATATTTGCAAAAGTGAACAAAAATAAGCAGCCTCTGCTGCCGAATATTTTCCTGCTGATACTGTCTTTAATTTTCATAGTTTTACAGAACTCCTCTGATTTTATGAGTGCATTCTTCAATCTGATGAGTTTTGGCTGTGCCTGCGCGTATGCGCTGACGATGATTTCGGCGGTCTGCATTCACCACAAGCATCCGGATTGGAAGAGTTCCAATACGGTGAAGGGCGGCGACGCATTCCGGATCTTCGCCATGGTGATAGCGATAACGATTGCATTTTTCTGCACGTTGGGACAGGGCGTGGATTCCTGGATCTGCTTCTTTGTCTATCTTTTAATCGGCGGCATCATCTGGCTGTGGATGAACCTGGTAAACTGGAAGAAGCATCCGGTAGAAATTGAGACGCCGGACGGTATCCGGAAGTTTTAAATGATTAGAGCAAACCATGCGGTCATTCCGCCTGGAATATAAAAAATAACAAAGGAGATATGTAAAAATGGCTAAATTAGATGGAAAAGTTGCATTGATTACCGGCGCTGCTGCAGGTCTTGGAGAGGGAATATCCACTGCTTACGCAAAATACGGCGCAAAATTAATTATGGTAGATTTATCCCCTTCTGTAGAGGAGACTGCTGAGAAGCTGCGCAGGGAATATAATGCGGAAATTATTACGGTTATTGCCAATGTAGCCGACCGTGAGCAGATGGACGCTGCGGCTAAGAAGGGCGCTGACACCTTCGGAGAGATCAATGTTGCATGCTGTAACGCGGGTGTATGCCGTTTAGCACCTTTCGAGGAAATGGATGACGAGACTCGTGACTTCCACATTGATGTGAATATCAAGGGCGTATGGAACACCTGCAAAGCCGTGGTTCCATATATGTTAAAGCAGGGCGGCGGAAACATCGTGATCGCGTCTTCCGTAACCGGTGACATTGTTGCCGATGCGGGCGAGGCTGCCTATGCCATGACAAAGGCAGCTCTCGTCGGCCTGACCAAGTGCCTTGCCGTAGAATACGCAGCCCGCAATATCCGCGTAAACTGCTCCCAGTTAGGCTATGCCCGCACACCGATGGTTGAAAAGATGGCTCTGGAATCCAATCCGGAGAATCCGGAGGCAGCAATTGCAGACATCGCAGTAGGTGTTCCGATGAAGCGTTTGGCTAAACCGATTGAAGTGGGCGAACTGTTTGCATTTTTGGGAAGTGATGAGTCCAGCTACTTAACCGGATCTCAGATCGTGATCGACGGCGGAAGCACTCTGCCGGAGACGATGTCAATCGGAGTGAATTAATGTAAGAATGAATCTTATGCAGATCAAGTCTGCCTGCCGGAGCGCTCCGGCAGGCTTTTTCTATATTCTCTGGCGCAGCCAGGCTTTTGAAATACCTCTTCCAAATACATGTTCCCGGAAATCATTGACACTTTTGGAAACCGGGGCTATACTTTTGGTACGACTGATGTTTTTCCGGAATCCAGCTCACGCGGGTCTGCCGGGAAGTGATATTGTATACAATGCAGGAGAAGGAAAATGGATTTATTTGATTTTATGAGAGAAAATACCATGGATAAAGAATCTCCCCTGGCGTCCCGGCTCCGACCGGTGACTCTTGACGAGGTGGTGGGACAGCAGCACATTATCGGAAAAGACAAGCTGCTGTACCGGGCAATTAAGGCGGATAAGCTGGGCTCCGTGATCTTTTACGGGCCTCCGGGGACTGGAAAGACGACGCTGGCAAAGGTGATCGCCAATACCACCAGCGCTGATTTTAAACAGATCAATGCCACGGTAGCCGGTAAAAAGGACATGGAGGAGATCGTGAAGGAGGCCAAGGATTCCCTGGGGATGTTTGGGAAAAAGACGATCCTGTTCGTAGACGAGATCCATCGTTTCAATAAGGGACAGCAGGACTATTTACTTCCGTTTGTGGAGGATGGGACGCTGACTCTGATCGGCGCGACTACAGAGAATCCGTACTTCGAAGTGAACGGAGCGCTTCTTTCCCGTTCCAGGGTGTTCGAACTGAAGCCGCTGGAGCGGGAGGACATCAGAGAACTGATCCGCAGGGCCGTCTACGACAAGGATAAGGGCATGGGGGTCTACAATGCGGTGATCGACGAGGAGGCCATGAACTTCCTGGCAGATGTGGCGAATGGAGACGCCAGAGCCGCATTGAACGCCGTAGAACTGGGTGTCATGACGACAGAGCGGGACCCGGCCGACGGAAAGATCCATATCGACATTGACGTGGCTCAGGAGTGTATTCAGAAGCGGGTGGTGCGTTACGACAAGGACGGGGACAACCATTACGACACGATATCCGCATTCATTAAGAGCATGCGGGGATCCGATCCGGACGCGGCCGTCTACTATCTGGCCCGTATGCTGTACGCGGGAGAAGATATGAAATTCATAGCCAGGCGAATCATGATCTGCGCGGCGGAGGATGTGGGAAATGCGGACCCGCAGGCGCTGGTCGTAGCCGTGGCGGCTGCCCAGGCGGCGGAACGGATCGGCCTGCCGGAGGCTCAGATTATTCTTTCCCAGGCCGTCACCTATGTGGCCACTGCTCCCAAGAGCAACGCGGCCTGCAATGCAGTCTTTGACGCACTGGAGGCAGTGAAGTCGAGAAAGACCATGCCGGTTCCGGTACATTTACAGGATGCCCATTACAAGGGCGCGGCGAAGCTGGGACACGGCCAGGGATACTTATATGCCCATGATTTCCCGAATCACTATGTGAAACAGCAGTATCTGCCCGACGGCATGGAGGGGAGCGTGTTCTACCAGCCGTCGGAGAACGGATACGAAAGAAAAATAAAGGAACACATGGAGTTTATCCGAAACGAGGCAGAGGAGTAGGGAGAAAGGCGGAATTGGTGAAATGAGCAGACAAGACAGAAAAAAACGCCGTATGATGATTCTGTCCCTCGACGCCGTGGGCGGAAGGGACCTGGCTTATATGGAGACGCTGCCTAATTTCGGTCCGTTCTTTAAGCGGGCGGCCGGATGCGGCGAAGTGGTGAGCGTATATCCCAGCCTGACCTATCCGGCTCATGTGAGTATTGTGACCGGACGTTATCCGAAAAACCATGGAATCGTCAACAATTTACAGGTACAGCCGGAGCGGGAACCATCGGACTGGTTCTGGCAGCGGAAATACGTACAGGGGACGACCCTGTATGATGAAGCGGTCAAGAACGGCTGCCGGGTGGCTTCCCTTCTGTGGCCGGTGATGGGGAAGGCCAGAGTGCATTACAACCTGCCGGAGGTGCTTCCAAACCGTCCGTGGCAGAATCAGCTGGGCGTGTGCATGATGAATGGGACGCCTCTTTATGAGCTGGAGCTTCAGATGAAGTTCGGAGCTATGCGGGAAGGCATCAGGCAGCCGCAGCTGGATCATTTCGTCCATGCGTCCATGCTTCATACCCTGGAGAAATACCAGCCTGATCTGATGCTGGTTCATTTGACCGATGTTGACACGAACCGCCATTTGTACGGACTGGACAGCCCGGAGGCTATGGCGGCCATCAGGCGCCATGACGAAAGGCTCGGGGAACTTCTTGGACTGCTCCGTAAAATGGGGCTGGAGGACGAGACGGATGTGGTGATACTGGGAGACCACTGCCAGTTGGATGTGAAGGAAGCGATTTACCCGAATTACTATTTTGTAAAGGCTGGGCTGGCAGAGGTGAAAAACGGCAGAATCCGTGAGTGGAAGGCGATCGCCAGAGACTGTGACGGATGCTGTTATATCTATGTGAAGGATAGAAACTGTCTCGGGCGGACGGAAAAACTCTTAAATCGCATGATGGAGCGGGAAAACAGCGGAATTGCCCGCATCTTTACCCGGGACGAAGCCGCAGCACTGGGGGCGGATCCGGAATGTGCGTTTGTGCTGGAGGCTGCGGAGGGGTATTACTTCCAGAATGGCTGGGAAGAATACAGGAGAAAGGCCGGGGCCTCCGACCATCATACGGATTTCCATATCCAGGCGGCAACCCACGGGTATCTTCCCGACCGGGATGGATACCGGACATTTTTTATGGCTGCAGGCCCGCATTTCACAGCGGGGGCCCGGGTGGAGAAAATGTCACTGGTCGATGAAGGACCTACACTGGCCGAAATTCTGGGACTGGATCTGGGCCGGGTGGACGGGCGGACGATGAAGGAACTGATTCGCTGACCGCTTTGCGCCCTCCCGGCCGGAGGCCCTGCGGACAGGCCGTGTACAGTGACGGTAAAGGGCCGCGCAATATATGGAGATAAAAAAATCTTTCCTTTTTGACAATCAGGGTATATAATGAAATTATCGTACGACCTGACGTCAGATTTTATTTACATCTGTTTACGATATTCTATCGTAGATAATTCCCATGAATATGAAAGAACTGTCATATGGAGTAGTTAAAATAAGGAGAAAGTTATGCGTGAAAAATTAGAGACATTATCATTGGCTAAATTAAAGGAGTTTGCCAAAGAACAGGAGATCAAGGGCTACGGTTCCATGAGAAAGGCGGAGCTGATTGATATTCTCTGTGAGAAGGCAGGTGAAAAGGAAGGAAAAAGTGCTCCGGCAGAAGTTTCAACCGGGAATGAAGAACCTTCTGTGAGTGCCGGGGAAGCGGTGAAGCAGGCCGAGGAACCAGCGAGGAGAACCGCAGAGCCGGCTAAGGAGGAGAAGGCTCCTGCTCAGACACAGGCGTCCTCCGTAAACAGAACGAATCCGAATGATAAAAAGAGAACGGTGGTCCGTTCCTACAGGCAGGAAGGACCACAGAGAACCAGTAATTACAGGCAGTCCCAGGGAGATTCCATGGAACGAAACGACCGCCAGGACAGACAGGACCAGCGTCAGGAGATGAACCGGATGGAATCCGTAAGGGAAACGGCCGAGGAGGCGCGCCCGGAATTTCAGCCGAGTCCGGAGCTTCAGGAACTGGACAGCGGCGTCGACGCGTACGGTATCTTAGAAGTGATGCCGGATGGATTCGGCTTCATCCGCTGTGAGAACTACTTACCGGGTGAGAATGACGTCTATGTGGCGCCGTCCCAGATCCGCCGGTTCAATATGAAGACGGGGGATATCATACAGGGCAGCCGCAGGGTGAAGACCGCTGCGGAGAAGTTTGCAGCCCTTCTGTTTGTAAAATACATCAACGGTTATCCGGCGAGTGCGGCTGAGCACAGACCGAACTTTGAAAATATGACGCCTATTTTCCCGGATAAGAGACTCCACATGGAGACAACGGGACGCAATATTATGGCAATGAGAGTTCTCGATCTGTTGTCCCCGATCGGTAAGGGACAGAGAGGTATGATCGTATCCCCGCCGAAGGCAGGTAAGACGACTCTGTTAAAGCAGGTGGCCAAGGCAGTAACCGTCAATCATCCGGATATGCATGTCATCATCCTGCTGATCGATGAACGTCCCGAGGAGGTTACGGACATTAAGGAGTCTATAACCGGCAATAATGTAGAAGTTCTGTATTCCACCTTCGATGAGCTTCCAGAGCGCCATAAGAGAGTTTCCGAGATGGTAATCGAGAGGGCAAAGCGTCTCGTGGAGCACGGACGCGATGTGATCATTTTGCTGGACAGCATTACGCGTCTGGCAAGGGCGTATAACCTGACGGTAGCCCCCAGCGGCCGTACATTATCCGGCGGTCTCGATCCGGCGGCCTTACACATGCCGAAACGATTCTTCGGTGCCGCCAGAAATATGAGAGAGGGCGGAAGCCTGACGATTCTTGCGACTGCCCTGGTAGACACGGGAAGCCGTATGGACGACGTTATCTATGAGGAATTTAAGGGAACCGGCAACATGGAGCTGGTGCTTGACCGGAAGCTGTCTGAGAAGCGGATCTTCCCGGCCATCGATATCCTGAAATCCGGTACACGAAGAGACGATCTGCTCCTTACGAGGGAAGAGTCCGAGGCCGTGGATCTCATTCGCAAGGCGACCAACACCTTAAAGCCTGAGGAGGCGGTGGAGAAAATCCTGGATCTGTTCACCAGAACCCGTACAAATCGGGAGTTTGTGGAGATGTCGAAGAAGATTTTCCGATATTAATGTTTTGTCGGTCTTTGTAAAAATTATGCTTGCATTAGAAAATATTCTGTGCTATACTGTATAAGCTGTTTATTAGAGAAAATGGATTATATTAAAGTCAATACCATCCGAATATTCGGATGCAACAGCATAGCTGCTATGTCATTTCGGATTTTAAATCCAGAGTGCGGATTGAAATTGAGTTATAGAGACTCAGCGTGCTTATTGAAATAAAATAGAAATCAGGTGAGGTGAAAATCATGAAAGAAGGAATCCATCCAAATTACTACCAGGCCAAAGTTGTTTGCAACTGCGGTAATGAATTTGTAACCGGTTCTACAAAGGAAGATATCCACGTAGAAGTTTGTTCTAAGTGCCATTCATTCTATACCGGCCAGCAGAAAGCTGCTGCAGCACGTGGACGTATTGATAAATTCAATCGTAAATATGGCGTTAAGGCCGCTGAATAAATTAGAGCAAAGAAAAGGTTGAGTTTGGTGGAAACACTTTAGCTCAACCTTTTTTGGGATTTATAGAGAGGTGGAACATATGAAGTATTCAGGCATCGGCGGACAGGCCGTGATTGAAGGCGTTATGATGAAAAACGGGGATGAGTATGCCACCGCAGTCCGTAAGCCGGACGGAGAGATTGAAGTTAAAAAGGATACGTATATCAGCATGGGTGAGAAGGTAAAGTTTTTTTCCCTGCCGTTTGTGCGCGGAATATTCAGCTTTGTCGATTCCATGGTGCTGGGGATGAGGTCCCTCACGTTTTCTGCCAGTTTTTTTGAGGACGATGAGGATGCGGGAGAACCCGGAAAGTTTGAACAGTTTTTAGACCGCGTATTCGGCGAGAAGCTGGAGAAGGCCTTGATGGCAGTGGTCATGGTGTTTTCTGTGATCATGGCGATTGCTATTTTCATGGTTCTGCCATTATTTCTGGCGAACATATTCCATCGTTTTATCGCATCGCAGACCGTGATGGCGGTGATCGAGGGAATCATCAGAATTGTAATTTTTATCGCTTATATCAAGATTATTTCCAATATGGAGGATATACGCAGGACATTTATGTACCACGGAGCAGAACATAAGTGTATTAACTGTCTGGAGCACGGTCTGGATCTGACTGTGGAGAACGTCAGAGAAAGCTCTAAGGAGCATAAGCGCTGCGGAACCAGTTTTCTGCTCATCGTAATGGTGATCAGTATCCTGTTTTTTATGGTGGTGCGGGTAGACACGGTCTGGCTGCGTGTAGTCAGCAGAATCGTTCTGATTCCGGTTATCGCGGGGGTATCCTATGAATTCCTGCGTCTGGCCGGCAGAAGCAATTCGAAGATCATGGACATTTTAAGCCGTCCTGGTATGTGGATGCAGGGACTAACCACGACAGAGCCGGATGACAGCATGATTGAGGTCGGCATCGCGTCCGTGGAGGCGGTCTTCGACTGGCGGGAGTTTTTAAATAAGAATTTTCCGGAGAAGCAGGGATGAAACTGACATTACAGGCATTATGGAACGAAGGAACGGAGAGACTGACACTGTCCGGAATCGGAGAGGCGGAGCTTGATGCAAAGTATTTGCTTTTCGAGGCGTTCCATACAGATATGGTGCATTTCCTCATGCACAGAAACGATGAGGTGAAGGATGAGGATTCGGTTAAAAGAGCCGTAGCGGATTACCGCGCGATGATAGAAAAACGGTCGGAGCGGGTTCCTATTCAGCATATTACGGGCAGCCGTGAATTTATGGGACTGGAATTTTCAGTCAATGAACATGTGCTGATTCCGCGCCAGGATACGGAGACTCTGGTGGAGCAGGTCTTAAAGGATTATAAGGGGAGGAACCCTGTCGTTCTGGATCTTTGCACCGGAAGCGGATGTATCGGTGTAAGCCTGTCCATTCTCGGTGGTTTTTCTGATGTGACGCTGGCTGACATTTCTTTGGAAGCACTTCAGGTGGCGGAAAAGAACGCCCGGGAATTGATGCAGGCGAGATGGAATCCCGTCAGAGTTACAGCGGAGCGTTCAGAAGAAAAGCCCTGGAGACTGGAGCTTTCCGCCGGATTGGCGGATGGAACTGAGAAGAAGGCTGGCGTGCAGAAAATTACGCTTGCAGAGAGCGATTTGTTCTCAGCTTTTGCCGGCGGCAGGGAGCGGAGGTTTGATGTGATTGTGTCAAATCCGCCTTATATACCTTCGAGTGTGATCGAAGAGCTGGAACCGGAGGTCAGGGATCACGAACCGCGTCTGGCGCTTGACGGAAGGTCTGATGGACTGTATTTCTACAGGCTGCTTGCTGCGGAATGCGGCAGATACTTAAATCCGGGAGGAACCGTTTATTTTGAAATCGGATACGACCAGGGGCAGGCGGTGAGCGGACTTCTCCAGGAGGACGGTTTCCGGGGCGTTTGTGTGTATCAGGATGCGCCGGGGCTTGACCGCGTGGTCAGGGGGACTATGGTTTTATAAAGTTTCAACAAAATAAGCGAGGCTGTCCCCCGCTGACATGAGGCAAGACTATCCGGCACCGGATAAAAGGCAGCAACGCAGCCGTGTCATTATGAGCGATATACGGGCTCATAATGTGGAGTGAAATAATGCAAAGTTACCTGTAATGTAAGATTTTGGAGGTTAATTTCCCATGTTTGATAAATTAGACGATATATTGATTCACTATGAAGAGCTGATGCTGGAATTAGGCAATCCTTCCGTTACGGAGGATCAGAACCGTTTCCGCAGGCTGATGAAGGAGCAGGCAGATTTAGCGCCGCTGGTAGAGACTTATACGGAATATAAGAAGGCGAAGATGGCTGTGGAAGACAGCCTTACCATTCTGGACGAAGAAAATGACGAAGAGATGCGTGAGATGGCAAAGGAAGAATTATCTGATGCAAAGAAGCAGATCGAAGCGCTGGAGCAGGAACTTAAGATTCTTCTTCTTCCCAAGGATCCCAATGATGACAAGAACATCATTCTGGAAATCCGTGCCGGCGCGGGCGGAGATGAGGCCGCTCTGTTTGCGGCTGAGCTATACCGTATGTATGTAAACTATTCTGAGAGCCAGCACTGGAAAGTGGAGCTGATCAGTGTCAATGAAAACGGAATCGGCGGTTTCAAGGAAGTCGTGGCCATGGTCACAGGAAAAGGAGCCTATTCCAAGTTGAAATACGAGAGTGGTGTTCACCGTGTTCAGCGTGTTCCGGAGACGGAGAGCGGCGGACGTATCCACACTTCCACAGCGACTGTGGCGGTTATGCCAGAGGCGGAGGATGTGGACGTTGTAATTGAGGATAAGGACTGCAGGATCGATGTCATGCGTGCTTCCGGTAACGGAGGCCAGTGTGTCAATACGACGGACTCCGCGGTTCGTCTGACCCATATTCCGACAGGTATTGTTATCTACAGCCAGACCGAGAAATCCCAGCTTCAGAACAAGGAAAAGGCGTTCCGCCTGCTCCGTTCCAAGCTGTATGACATGGAGCTGGAGAAAAGACAGAATTCTGAGGCGGAAGAGCGCCGGAGCCAGATCGGTACGGGAGACCGTTCCGAGAAGATCCGTACGTACAATTTCCCCCAGGGACGTGTGACCGATCATCGAATTAAGCTTACACTTTATAAGATTGATTCAATTATGAACGGAGATATCACGGAGCTGCTGGACAGTCTGATTGCGGCTGATCAGGCGGCGAAGCTGGCGAAGGTGAATGAGAACGTGTAAACGGATTGTTTGATATTATGTTTTTTACTGTTTCAGGTTGAGATAGGAAATAAATAGAGAATGGCGGGGCTGTGAAAAAAGTCCAAAAAAAGAACGCTTTCAGGTATGAAACCTGGAGGCGTTCTTCTTTTTGTGGTAAAATTAAGCTACCATGAATAACATTACCGAGAAATATTATAGCCTAAAACAGGGAAGATTACCACTGTTTCTTTCAGATTGTCTGGATATCTGTGATCCGGTATTAGCATTTGACAAAATCATGGAGGAGATTGGAATTGAAAAGTATCTTAAGCCGGAGCCCTTACACAAGATGGGCCGGCCCGGATATAATCGAGTCAACATGCTAAAGACAGTCCTGTCCGGCTTTATGGACACTGGATACGCTTCCCTTCGGGAATTGGAAGACCGATGTAAAGTTAACATTCGTTACAT
>NZ_QJKD01000004.1:394110-433317 GCF_003201875.1 Hungatella effluvii | reverse complement strand
TAATACCCAAATATAAGTTTATCATTAGAATAAGCACCGGCAGAACCGGTGCTCATCATTAAACTTTTTAAGGACATTTTCAAAAATGATTGACATCTTTTTTTGAAATAATTTCCAATTTACCGGTTTCCAGAATACCCCATTTCCCTTATAATCAGAAACAGAGACAGGAGGAATTAGATGATGAAACAATGGAATTTTTATTTTTCAGGGATTCTTTACGGGATAATCCGTGATCAGAACGAGGACGGAAAGGAACTGAATCACCAGACACTGGACGTATTCACCAACACCTTTAACCGGGAAGAACCGTTTCACAACGATGATTTTTACGAAGTACTCTGCCGCAGGAAGATACGCGGCTTCTTCGAATCGCTTCCGGAATACGAGGCCCATGCAGGCGCGGGAGAAGAGCGTTTCACCACGTCAAAGGGACAGGTTTTTACCCGCAGGTTAAACGGAGACGGCCTGCAGGCGAATGATGCTTATATGCATGACTCCTGCATACACGACTCTTACATACAAAGAGATGTCAAGTTCCCTCTGGACTTGTACGTATCAGACGGACAGCTTTACGCAGTACAGATGTCCGGACGGGATTATACGGGAGTCCTGGTATTGAATGGAATGGAGGAACATACAATTCTGAAAGAATGGAGCGACAGACCGGTCTGCGCGGTGCGTTTTGCCGGAACCCACATGGTCCCGACGGCAGACGGCGAGCTGCTGGCTTCGGACGTCTATCTTCCCGGCACGATCGTCTCCGAGCATGTGCTGGACCCCGCCGCAGCATGTTCCGGGCCGTTCCCCACCCAGGTGCCGGCAGTCCTGGTCCGCACCCCCTACGGTAAGCACGACGGCGCAGAGCAGTACTACCGGTTCGTACAGCGCGGCTACGCGGTCGTCGTACAGGATGTCCGGGGCAGAGAGGACAGCACCGGCGAATGGATGCCGAATTACTATGAAGTCGAGGATGGCAGCGACACCCTGGACTGGATTGCCGAACAGCCGTGGAGTGACGGAAACGTGGGAATGACCGGCGGCTCCTATCTCGGGTACGTTCAATGGGCCGCGGCGGCCAGCGGCAATCCCCATCTGAAAGCCATTTTAAGCAGTGTCTGCGCGGGAAGCCCCTTCATCGATCTCCCCAGACGGGGCGGCTGTTTCACCTCCGGCTCCATGGCCTGGAACTTCGCCATGACGGAGCAGCGGTTCCGCGAGGACCGCATGATCCGCAGCGACTGGGAAGAGGTCTTAAAGCTGCGGCCCCTCCGGGATATGGCCAAAAAGGCGCTGGGCATCGATGTCCCATTCTTAAACGAATGGCTGAAGCATCCCGACTACGACGATTTCTGGAGGAAAGCCAACTGGAGAGAGCGCAGCTGCGGCCATGTCGTTCCTGCCCTGGTCATGTCCGGATGGTTTGATGACAATGGAATGGGAACCACGGAAGCGCTGGAGCTGATCGACGAATTCTATCCCACCGGATCGTACAAGGTGGTTCTCGGCCCCTGGAAACACAGCGGCAATGCCAATTACGACATCCATGGCATTTTTATGGGAGAACGCGCGCTGCGATATGATATGGATCTCCTGTGCTTTGCGTGGCTGGATCACTTTTTAAAGGGCGAAGACGACGGCATCGAGACCACCGCGCCTGTGGAATACTATACACTGGGTGACAACTGCTGGAAGACCGGAGAGCACTGGCCTCTGCCGGAAACCGTTCCCACCGTCTGGTATCTGGACCGCGAAGCCTTAACATTATGTAAACCTCAGAGGCAGGAATTCGATTCCTACGATTACGATCCCGATTCTCCCGCCTCACACATCATAGACGTTTCCGAAAATGAGCTGGAGGTGCCGGAAGACTACACCGAAGAAGAGAAACGCGATGATATCCTGTGCTACACCACGCCAGTGCTGGATCACGATTTGACCGTGACCGGAGACGTCACCGCAGTCCTTTATCTTTCTTCTGACTGTCCTGACACTGATTTATTCGTGCGGATCACGGATGTGGATGAAAACGGGACGTCCATCAAGTTGGCGGACGGCGTCATGGATGTAAAATACAGAAACAGCTTTGAAAAACCGGAATTTATGGAACCGGATGGCATCTATGAAGTGCGCATTCGAACCACAAAGCTCTCCAACACCTTCAAAGCCGGCCACCGGATGCGTTTTACTGTTACCTCCGGCGCAAAAAATTTTATGTTTCCTAACAGCAATACGGAAAACGGTTTTGACAGCGAAGTGAACCGGATCGCGCACAACACCATCTGCCGCGGCGGAATGCAGGCTTCCCATATTCTTGTGCCGGTAGAAAAGAGAGCTTAATGCACGTTTTTTCTCAATAGCAGCGGCAGCTTTCGCCATTTCTGAAGATTTCCTGACAATTCGCGCCTCCACCTGTTAAAAACGGGGACAATCTTATATAATAAGGGATAGTCAAAAAAGAAACCGGAGGGAAACATGAAATCATTTAATATCTGGAAAAAAATAGCCGCGGGAATTCTGTTTTTAAATATTGCACTGACCAGCTTTATCGGACAGCCCGTGGCCGCAGAAGGAACGGAAGGACAGCCGGCCATACAGCGTATGGGATTTTCTTCTAAACTGTCCATCGGGCCGGGAAGCCAGCTCTTTGACGGCGGAAGCCTGTCTCTGCTGGCTGACCACGGCAACCGTCAGATGCTGTCCATGGTCATGCAGTCAAAGGATGGCACTCTCGTCGTCATTGACGGCGGCTGGGACAGTGATTCCGCCCATTTACTCGATGTGATCCGCTCCAAGGAAGGCCATGTCTCCGGATGGTTCATCACCCATCCCCATTCCGACCACGCAGGCGCCCTGATTGAGATTTTAAATAATCCGGACAGCCAGATCACCATTGACAACGTCTACTACAAATTCACAGACCAGGAATGGTACGATACCCACGGTTCCGGACGCGGCGACTTCGTAGTAGGCCTTCGGGACGCCCTGGCAAAGCTTCCTCCGGAGAAGCTTCACGGCGACATCACCAAGGGCCAGGAAATACAGCTGGGCGATATCCGGGCCGTCGTCATGAATGATCCGTACCTCCTGGATGCCACCTCTGTCAACAACAGCTCCGTCGTCTTTAAGTTTTACTTAAACGGCGTCAGCATCCTGGTTCTGGGCGACTTGGGGCCGGAAGGCGGACAGCTATTAATGAACGAGCACACGCCTGCCGAGCTTAAGAGCGATATCGTACAGATGTCCCATCACGGACAGTACGGCGTAAACCGCGATGTCTACGCGGCCATCAATCCTCAGATCGCCTTATGGCCCTGCCCGCAGTGGCTCTGGGACAATGACAACGGCGGCGGTATCGGAAGCGGGGACTGGAAGACGTTGGAGACCCGTCAGTGGATGGAGGAATTGGGCGTGCGTGCCAATTACTGCATCAAGGATGGCGATCAGATAATCAATTAAACAAAACGGCCTGTCGCCATGAAGCTGACAGGCCGTTTTTATTTTTCATCATCAGTCCCCGCCGGGGCCGTCCCTTCTGGGACGTGTGGACTCAGGAAGCGGCTCCACATAGAAGCCGTCCTTGTAGGGTTCTGTATCCACTTCGGGAATGTCTCCATCACCGTAATCATCTTCCTTCGGATCATATGCTGCCATCTCTGTCACCTCCTTTTTTACGGCTGTTATCAGCCTTCCATCTGTCTTCCAAGGAATCCTGCCGCCGTCGTAGCCAGCTTCGTTTCCATATCTCCAAATCTTGCTCTGGGCTCTCGGCTTAACAAAGCAACCGCCCCGATCGCATCGCCTTCACAGATAATCGGCGCGATCACCTGGGCTGTGATCCCTTCCAGGGCTTCTCCAGTCAGGGGAGTGAAATTCTTATCATCTTTTCCAGCCAGCAATACGGTTCTTTCATTAATCACATTTTCCAACTGTTTGCTGATCGTCTTCTGGAGCAGTTCCTTTTTCGAACCACCGGCAACCGCGATCACCTGGTCCCTGTCACTGATGCAGACGGTAAGTCCCGTCGTCTGTGCCATGGCTTCCGCATACTGGGATGCAAACGCCGTCAGTTCAACCATCGGTGAATATTTCTTTAAAATGATTTCGCCTTCCCTGTCTGTGAATATCTCTAACGGCGTACCCTCTCTCAAACGAAGGGTTCTCCTGATTTCTTTCGGGATTACCACACGGCCAAGGTCATCAATTCTCCTTACAATACCTGTTGCTTTCATATAAAACTCCTCCATGGTGTACAATTTTATATCACTGATACTATTTTGCTACGAACGCTGAGATTTATACTCATGTCTGCCATTTTTCGTAATATATCCCTGTCATTTTCCATCGAATGAGGTTTTTAAAATTGATTTACAGCCGTGAAGACCGCTCTGAATGCGGCTTCCGCAGTATCATGACTGCAGAGTATGGTGTAAGAAAATGCGCCAGTTCTTTTGAACTGGCGCAAATACGATCAGGTGCTAATCAGACATACCGGCGATCCGCAGCGGATCTCCTCGTCCATGTCATCGATTTTTCCATTTTTTTCATCAAATTGAAACATGGTAATCGTATCGCTGTCCTGATTCGCGGAAAGGATTACATCTCCGCAGAAGCAGAAATCCCTGGGCGTCTTTCCCCTCGTCCCGGTCCGCCCGGTGAACGTGAGAAGTCCGGTACCGGCGTCCACTGCAAACACAGCGATGCTGTCATGCCCCCGGTTGGAAGCACAGAGAAAACGTCCGTCTTTGGATAAATGAATGGCCGCACACGTATTGTTCTCCGCCTGCTCCGGCAGTGTGGAGACTCTCTGCAGGATACGGTTTTCCCCGCCGCTGCATTGAATCACGAATACCTCCGAGCTCAGTTCACTCACCACATACATCAGCTCTCTCTTCTCACGGTTTAAGACAAAATGTCTTGGCCCCGTACCTCCTGGAAATACAATATCGCGCTTCTCGTCTGGCTCCAGCTTCCCATTCTCTTCATCGATCCTGTAATATTTGATCCGGTCGATCCCTAAATCCACGCACCAGAGACCTGCTTCATCCGCAGAGTACCCTGCATAATGAACATGAGGCCCCTCCTGTCTCTCTTCATTGGGTCCGTGGCCGGAATGCTGTTTCAAATCACACAGTTCCCCGATGGAGCCATCCGCATTTAACCGGAACATGGATACGCTGCCGCTCATATAGTTGGCTGCGTACAGAAATCCCCGCTTCTCATCGGGAAGCAGATGACACGGCAGCGTTCCCTCCGTTCCCCGTGTGTTAAGAAGCGTCAGCGAATCGCCGTGAATCCGGAACGCAGCCACACCGCCTCCGGTCCTTCCTTCATAAGTCATGTCCTCCATAACGGAGTATAAAAACCGGCCATCGGAGGAAACCGCCAGGTACGACGGATTCGACACTCCTGCGGCCGCAAAAACTTCCGTGAGCCGCGGCTCCCCGCCTTCTTCCCGGCTCAGTCTGTACCCGTGGATTCCGGCCTCCTCTGCCGCTGCATAGCTTCCTGCATACAGGATGTAATTCTGCTTCATAGATGTTATCCTTTCCCCGAATCGTATTTTCTATCATTTTACCCGATAAAAAGAAGCTGCGCACCGCTGGTCTTACACAGCCGGTGCAGCAGCTTCCTTTCAAAATCTTTTAAGCATGCTCCTTACAGAATCCGGAACAGCCGCCTGCTTACGAAACTCCTGTTACTCTTTCGCAATCTTCATTGTCTGAATCAGAACGCTCCTTTCGTGACCCTTGGTGATACATCCTTTGAGGAACATACATACGCCTCATGCGTCACCCTTGCCGCCGTGCTGTCAGGAACCGGAGCTACAAATCTGTTCTCAAATGATTCATTCCTTTGAATGGTCAGCTCATTCGAAACTCTCTGCAGAAGATACATACCTAAAACGTCCATGGTTACCACCTTTCTTATATTTTATGATTATGGAAATATAGCATGCATTGGGGATTTTCATCCCTTCTTCTACTATTATTATATCATAAAATAGGCTAATAGCAACCATCGTAAGCTTAAATTTTTATAAACACTTTTTAGAATACTCTTTATTTTTCTGTCAATTCACGCAACTGTTTCAGCAGCTCTTCCGCCTGTTCCATCATGCCGGCCGTGGTCTGGTTTTTCCGCCTGTCGATGAAAGTAAAGTACGGTTCATCCGCCATATGGAACTTCAAATCGCCGCGGTACCGCTCCACCATAGCCGGTATGCCCGCCACGTTAAGCTTCGCTTTCTGATACATGGTGAGCCGGATCTCCTGGCTGTTGATGTTCACCTCGGTCACGTAAGCGCCATGAGCCAGCGCCTTGATGGCCGCCACATGCAGGAGATTTTCAACCGGCTTCGGAATATCTCCGAAACGGTCCATCAGCTCATCCTGCATATCCATGTGCTCATCCTCATTCTCAATACTGGAAATCCTCTTGTAAATATCCAGCTTCTGATATTCGTTCTTAATATAAGAGGTGGGGATATAAGCGTCGATATCGCAGTCCACCACAGTCTCGTAGGTGTCCTCCTCCCTCCGCTGGCCCTTTAATTCCAATACCGCCTGATTTAACAGCTTACAGTAAAGGTCATACCCAACCGCTTCCATATGGCCGTGCTGTTCCGCCCCCAGAACATTGCCCGCCCCGCGTATCTCCAGATCACGCATGGCAATCTTGATGCCGGAGCCCAGCTCCGTAAACTCCCGTATGGCCTGGAGACGCTTCTCTGCCTCCTCCCGAAGCATTTTATCACGTCTGTACATGAGAAACGCATAGGAAGTCCGGCTCGACCGGCCCACGCGCCCCCTCAGCTGGTACAGCTGGGAAAGTCCCATGCGGTCCGCATCCTGTATGATCATCGTATTGGCATTGGGAATATCGAGTCCCGTCTCGATGATGGTGGTGCAGACAAGCACATCGATCTCCCCATTGACGAAATCAAACATGATGCGCTCCAGCTCATGCTCGTGCATCTGGCCATGGGCGAAGGTCACTGAGGCCTCCGGCACGAGACTGGCGATATGGTTTGCCACCTCGTCGATGTTGCTGACGCGGTTGTATACGTAATACACCTGTCCGCCGCGGGAAAGCTCCCGGTTAATGGCCTCCCTGACCATCTCATCATTATACTCCATCACGTACGTCTGGATGGGCATACGGTCTACCGGAGGTTCCTCCAGTACACTCATGTCGCGTATTCCCACCAGGCTCATATGCAGCGTTCTGGGAATCGGCGTCGCGGTCAGGGTGAGTACGTCGATATTTTCCTTCAGCTTCTTGATCTTCTCCTTGTGAGTCACGCCGAACCGCTGCTCCTCATCGATAATCAGAAGCCCTAAATCCTTAAACTGGACATCCTTTGACAGCACGCGATGGGTGCCGATCACGATATCCACCAGTCCGCGTTTTAAATCCTCCAGCGTCTTCTTCACCTGGCCCGGTGTGCGGAACCGGGACATCAGATCCACACGCACCGGGAAATCCTTCATTCTCTGGACGAAGGTATTGTAATGCTGCTGGGCCAGAATCGTGGTCGGTACCAGATACACCACCTGCTTTTCGTCCTGCACCGCCTTGAACGCGGCGCGCAGGGCGATCTCCGTCTTTCCGTAGCCCACGTCGCCGCAGATCAGGCGGTCCATAATCTTCCGGCTCTCCATGTCGCCCTTGGTGGCATCGATGGCGTCCAGCTGGTCCTCCGTCTCCTCGTAAGGAAACATCTCCTCGAATTCCTTCTGCCATACCGTATCAGGCCCGTACGGAAAGCCCTGGGTGTCCTGTCTGGCTGCATACAGCTGCACCAGGTCCTTGGCAATCTCCCTAACCGCGCCTTTCACCCTGGTCTTCGTCTTGTTCCACTGGTCTCCGCCAAGACGGTTTAATTTGGGCTTTTTCGCCTCGGAACCGGCGTACTTCTGAATTCCGTCCAGGCGTGTGGCGGGCAGATATAAGTTGCCTCCGTCTCCATACTCTACCTTTAAGTAATCCTTGATGACTCCGTCCTGTTCGATCTTCTCAATTCCGCGGTAGATACCGAGACCATGATCCTCATGAACCACATAGTCCCCCACTGACAGATCGGAAAAGCTCTGAATCTTCGTTCCCTCGTAGGTGGTCTTCTTCCTTTTCCGCTTCTTTTTCTCAACGCCGAACATGTCGCCTTCCGTGATCACGATAAACTTGATCATCGGATACTCGAAGCCGCGGTGTAAGTTTCCGTAGGTTACCAGGATTTCACCCGGCTTTACTTCCACCTCTTCCCGGCTCTCATCCGGGCACCACGCCCGCAGATTGTACTCCCTCAAGTCGCTGGCAAGACGGCTGGATCTGGTCCTGGAGGCGGAAAGAAGGATTACACGGTATCCCTCCCGTTTCCACCTGGTCAGATCCTTGATCAGCAGTTCAAATCCATTTTGATAGGAGTTCACATTTTTCACGGAAAGGCTGTATCTTTCATTTACTGTAAATCCGGAGAGCTTCTGCTCCAGGCCGGTCAGATACGCGGTACGGCTCTTCTGAGTCCTCGCCAGCATCTCCCTGGCCGGATAGAGCAGTCCCGTCTGTCCTGGAAGCAGATATCCATGCTCGAGACGGGATATCATACTCTCCCGGAACTCTTCCTCCACCGTCGCGCCCTTTTCCTTTAACCGTTCCGGCTCGTCTAAGTAGATGACCGTGTCCTCGTCCGGAAAATAATCGAGAAATGACACACTGTCCCGGCAGAAATAATGGATATATCCGTCCAGGCCGTGCTGTTTCCAGCCCTCTTTAAGGCCATCCGAGAGTTCCGAGATAATGGAATGAATCCGGGCTGCTTCCTCGGTCTTAAGCTGCGCCCTTAAATCTTTCTCGTATTTCTTTGCCTCTTTTTCGATCGCTTCCCGTCCGTCTGCAATCTGCTGCTTCGTCAGCACCATCTCCGTGGCCGGATAGACCAGGACACGTTCCAGTTCTTCGATGGACCGCTGGCTCTCGATATCGAAGGTACGGATAGAATCCACCTCATCATCCCACAGTTCGATACGGACCGGCAGTTCCTCGGTCAGCGGAAATACATCGATGATTCCGCCCCGGATCGAAAACTGGCCCATGCCATCCACCTGGGCTACGCGCTCGTACCCCAGCTCTACCAGTTTTTCCTTCCACTCTGCGATATCTAAAGTCTGTCCGCTTCCCACCTCGAGAATCTGCTTCTGTAAGAAGGCCAGCGGAAGCAGATGGTCCATCAGCCCGTCAAAGGTAGTGACGACCACGCCGGACTTCTCCTCCATCAGCCTGCGGAATACGGCCATACGCTGTTTGGTTAAAAGATTACCGTGAATATCCGCGTTAAAGAACAGTAAGTCCCTGGCAGGATACAGAGAGACTCCCGGTTCGAAATTGCGGAAGTCCTCGTAAATCTCCCTGGCTCTGGTGTCGTCGTAAGTGACCACCAGCTTCCAGGGCACCTCCTTCGCCGCCTCGTACATTAAATGGACCTTCTGGGAATCCATACAGCCGCTGACCAGAACCGGCCCTTTTTTCCGGTTTAAATCGCGGTCTAAGTCTTCAAATTCCTTCAGTTCTCTTAATGGACTTTCAAACACATCGCTCATGAATTCTCCTTATTTTTTCTGTTATAATGGTTCATCGCCGCATCTGCTCCGTCCTCGATCATCATGCAGGCCGCCTCCGCCGCGTCGCGGTACGCCTCCTCCATAGCTGCCTGCTGCTCCTTCGGGAATCTCCCCAGCACGTAGTCCGCCAGGTCCATGCCGCGCGGTTTCTCGCCTACCCCGATGCGTATTCTCGGAAATTCCTGGGTTCCCAGATGGCTGATGATATTTTTTAAGCCGTTGTGGCCGCCGGCGCTTCCCTTTAAGCGTATGCGCAGCTGCCCTTCTGACAGATTAATATCATCACAGAGAATGATGATGTTCTCCGGTTCTATTTTATAAAAGTCCGCTATTTCCCGGATGCTTTCCCCGCTTAAGTTCATATACGTCTGGGGCTTCGCCAGGATCACCTTCTGGCCTCCGATATATCCCTTTCCGTACAGCGCCTTATGCTTCTTATCCGTCACCGTCGTTCCTGCCTTGTCCGCCAGAATATCAATGGCTTCAAAGCCTACATTATGTCTCGTTTTTTCATATTCCCTTGTTGGATTTCCAAGTCCTGCGATCAAATACATATTTTCCGCTCCTTACTATGTTCTATATTAATTTATCTCTGAGTTCATGCCAATTATTTCCGCGGGCGGCGGGGTGTGGGGTATACCAGACTTCAGAACGCCCGAAAAGCGCTAGATTTCCTTGTAGGGGGTATCTAACGCTGGCTGGTTTACTCATTTTAACAGTTTGAAACCTTGATGTAAAGGGGAAAGATGCGGTGATTATCATAAAACAATTTAAAAACCACTTGAATATCGGGTAAAAATCATTTATAATAACATTAAGAAAGCACCCACTCCAAAAGTGGATGCTCCACGTTAAATGTTAAATGTCCTTACGGACACCGCCCATCCTGTGGCTAGACAGGGTGGGCATTTTATTTTCGCTTATTTCTCTTATCGAGAAAGGCGATAATCGCTACAAGCAAGCTTCCAAAGGACATCATCAACGCTAATATCCCAATAAAGATAGATAGAACTTCATATGCTGTCATAGACGTTACCTCCTTTCCTATGTATTCCCATACGGGTTTCATACTTCCGGGAGGCTGCCACTCCTGTCATGAGTGCTTTCCTGCCTCATGAGGAACCACAATTCTTAATAATTCTGTAAGTTTACAAGTTTATCCGGAATTCGACCTGACGCACCTTGCGGTGCCCCTCCCAATATGGTAAAATGCTAATGTCACTGAATTACACCTTATATAGGTTCAAAATAGGTTGAACGTTTCTACCAACTACCGGAATAGTTGACTATAAGGCTGGTTGGTATTTTTATGGGAAAAGGAGTGTTGTTCATGAGTTCAAATTCAAGTAACTATGATGTCATCATCATCGGGGCGGGGCCTTCCGGTATTTTCTGTGCCTATGAGCTGATTCAGCAGAAACCAGATTTAAAGATCCTGATGGTCGAGAAGGGGCGCAGAATCGAAAACAGGACGTGTCCGAAGAGGACGACCAAGACTTGCGTGGGATGCAAGCCATGTTCCATCACCACCGGTTTTGCCGGAGCGGGTGCATTTTCCGACGGCAAGCTGTCACTCTCTCCAGACGTGGGCGGGAATCTCCCGGAGATTCTGGGGTATGACAAGACAGTGGAGCTCTTAAAGGAGTCTGATAACATCTATCTGAAGTTCGGCGCCGACACGAATGTATACGGCATCGACAAGCAGAAAGAGATTCAGGAGATCCGAAGAAAGGCGATTAACGCCAACTTAAAACTGATCGAATGTCCGATCCGCCATCTCGGCACAGAGGAAGGCTACAAGATCTATACCCGCCTTCAGGAGCATTTACTGGCTCAGGGCGTTGAGATGGAATTCAACACCATGGTAAAGGACATTATTATAGAAGATAACGAGGCGAAGGCCATCGTTACCGATAAGGGCGAGACGTATTATGCGCCGGAGATCGTATCCGCCATCGGCCGCGAAGGCTCTGACTGGTTCAGCCATATCTGCGACGCGCACGGCATCGAGACCCGCGTCGGAACTGTGGACATCGGAGTCCGCGTAGAGGTTCGCGACGAGATTATGGAGTTCTTAAACAAGAACCTCTATGAAGCGAAGCTGGTCTACTACACACCGACCTTTGACGACAAGGTGCGTACCTTCTGTACGAATCCTTCCGGTGAGGTTGCCACAGAATACTACGAAAACGGACTGGCCGTTGTCAACGGCCACGCCTATAAGTCCAAGGAATACAAGACAAACAACACGAACTTCGCGATTCTTGTCTCCAAGAACTTCACGAAGCCGTTCAAGACGCCGATCGAATACGGCAAGCACATCGCCCAGCTCAGCAATATGCTCTGCGACGGCAAGATTCTGGTTCAGACCTTCGGCGATTTCCAGCGCGGCAGACGTACCACAGAAGAGCGTCTCTGCCGCAACAACTTAATCCCGACCTTAAAGGACGCGGTTCCCGGCGATTTATCTCTGGTATTCCCGCACCGCATCATGGTTGATATTAAGGAAATGCTGCTGGCCTTAGACAAGGTCACCCCGGGTATCGCCAGCGACGAGACACTGCTTTACGGTGTGGAAGTAAAGTTCTACTCCAACAAGGTTGTAGTCAATTCTGATTTCGAGACCAGTGTCACGGGACTTCGCGCCATCGGAGACGGCGCCTCCGTTACGCGCGGGCTTCAGCAGGCATCTGCCAACGGAATCAGCGTGGCGAGGAGTATTCTGAAAAAAATGGAGAGTTAGGAATCATCATATAACCTATCATAGATAACAGATAAAGCGCGGAAACACCGAGCAGATTCTTCTCGGTGTTCCCACGCTTTTTATTTGCTGCAGAGATAAATGGTCTCCCCACGCGCTGACACATATTTATTCAAACAGGACGCACTCATAATCACAGTATCCGGCCGATTCCTCATTTTCACGCGAGCAGGACCACAGACAGAGCTTCGCTCCTGTCCAGGTGGCCCGGCACAGCTTAAATACCGGCTCCAGCTTCTGGAACACGGTGCCGTCGGCGGACCAGGAAAACTGGTATGTCTTATTCCCGGAGACAGAAAGCTTCAGCCACAGGCTGCTGCCGGCCGCGGGCACCTTAAGGACACAGCGTTCTTCCGCTTCACCAAGGAACATTTTCTCCGAAACAGTCCCCTCATAGCAGCGAAGTTCCAGTCCGTCCGTCCCCTGATATAAGCCGGCGTAGGCGTAGGAATGGCCCACCATGCCGATTCCGCCGAAATCTCCGTTCTTATCTCCGTGCAGTTCCAGCCTGGCTATCATGGAAAACTCCTTTTTCTGGGGGATCTGAGTCAGCACATTGGGGGCGTACCACAGGAGATTCTCCCTGACCGGATTTCTGCGGCAGTACAGCCTTAGATGGCCCGGTGCGGCGGTCAGGGAATAGTTTTCCGGATTGGGATTCGCCTGCCACTGCCACTGGAGCCCCAGGGTCTCCGAGGAGAAATCATCCGCACGCGCAATCTCATACTCCGGCATACCCTCCGCCGGCATTTTCCATTCCGCCACAGGCTCGCCGATTCCATCTCCGTCCGTATCCTGTCCCATAAACGGCCATCCGTCCACAAAACACATGGGCTGAAGATGGATGATTCTCCCCAGTTCCAGGACATCCTGAAAATGGATGAACCAGTCTCTTCCGTCCGGGGCCGTTATCCAGCCGCCCTGGTGAGGGCCATTGATGGGGGAATTGCCCTGGCGCATGACAATCTTATACTCATAAGGGCCGTACACCGACGTGGATCTAAGGCAGGACTGCCAGCCGTTCTCCACTCCGCCGGACGGCATTAAAACGTAATAGTATCCGTCTTTTTTATACATCTTTGGCCCCTCTGTGGTTGGGGCGATCTGCTCGCCGTCGAAGATCAGGACCGGTTCACCGATGAGTTCCCGGCAGTCGGGGTCGATCTCCACCACCATCAGGCGGTGCTTAACCCCAGCCCTGCTGCCCGCGTAGGCAAAGATCATGTATGCCTTCCCGTCTTCATCCCAGAAAGGACACGAATCGATCCAGCCCTTTCGTTCGCACAGCATGTTCAGCTGGAATTCTCCATAGGGATCGCGGCTTCTGGCCACCAGATTCCCTTCGTCCACCAGCGGGATAAACACAATGAAGGTTCCGTTGTGGTAACGGATCGCCGGCGCCCAGGTTCCGGAGCCATGGGAAGGCACCGCGTATTTTTCATACGGCAGCTCCTTCACACAGTAGTTGATCAGTTCCCAGTGCACCAGGTCCTTCGAATGCAGGAGAGGCACCCCGGGAAAGTAAGTAAAGGAAGACGCCACCATAAAGTAGTCTTCTCCGACCCGAATCACATCGGGATCCGAATAGTCCGCGTACAATACCGGATTTTTGTAAGTCTGCATAAAATCCTCCATTTCAGCCACACCCTGTCTTACAGGCCATGTGCTCTCATAAAGTTTGATAAATTCTGTGCGATCATGGCGTGACCCGCGTCCGAGGGATGCAGTCCATCCGAGGACAGCCCCCGGAACGTTCCCATGATCTGCGTTCCATTCCTATAATACAACCGATCATACTTTTTTTCCAGTACAGCCGTACACTCTTTTATCTTTTTTCTGAATGCGTCAGACTTTTCATTTTCTTCAAAATCATAATGATTGTAATAGAAATCTGTCACGATCACAGGTTTTTCCGGCTGAGCACGTTTTACCGTATCAATCCACTGGTAAGCCCGGTCGTAAAGCTGACAGTCCGTCCATTCCTCCAGCACATTGACTCCCAGCTCGAACACGGCGGCGTCCCAGTCCTTCAGGCCGGCGATATACTCCGCCATTGCCTGGTCCATGAAGGCGCTCCCGGCGCTTCCCAGATTGATTAAGTCGTACCCCAGTTCCCAGGCTGTCTGAAACGCATACGTTCTGGAGGGAACGGAAGCATTTCCGCCGTGGGTGATGGAAGAACCGTAAAACAGCAGGCGCTTTTCCGGCATTTCTTCCAGCCTGGGCGGCCTTAAGCTTCCGCGTATTTCCCGGATGGCACAGCCCCAGTCGTAGGGAAGCAGGACCCGTGTGACCTGCGGCGCAAACCCGCCGGGATTTCGCGGGAAGCGGCTGATATGACCCCAGTCCTGCCTGCGGATGGTTATCTCTGTCTCCCCGACTCCCACCACACCAGGGCTGATCTCATAGCTGCCCTGATAATCGCCGGAAAAGACCTCCAGGATTCCTGCGGATCGGATCTGCCCGCTCACCGGCAGTCTCCGCAGGACGATAGTCACCGTCTCCTCCTCCATCACGAAGCGCAGCTCGCTGTTGCTTGCAAACAACATATTTTTCTGCGCTTTCTCATTCAGCCGACACCTGACAGACTCCGGAATCCGGCTGATGATAAAGTCTCCCCATGCTTCGTCCCGCAAAAGACCATCCACATGGTACAGAAGTCCCTGTTCTAATTCCATCTCCGCTCCCTATCCCTTCATACCAGTCGTGGCAATCCCTTCCACGAAATATTTCTGCGCCGCGAAGAACAGAAGAATCAGCGGAAGAATCGAAACCAGCGCCATGGACATCACCTGATTCCACTGAATGTTGGAGGTGACATCGATGCTGACCCGAAGTGCCAGGGACAGCGGAAATTTGGACACGGTATTGATGTAAATGTTGGTGTTGAAGAAGTCATTCCACGTCCACAAAAACTGGAACAGCCCGGCGGAGAAGAGAGCCGGTTTAAGGAGCGGAAGCAGAATCTGGATAAAGCACTGAAACGGTCCGCAGCCGTCGATATAGGCCGATTCGTCTAAATCCCTCGGGAGCCCTCTTAAAAACTGTACCAGCATGAACACGAAGAACGGGTAGCAGCCAACCGCAGCCGGTGCGAAAAAGGTCATATAGGAGTCCAGCCAGCCCAGCTTGTTAAACAGTGCATACCGCGGAATGATAATAACCGCATTGGGAAGCATGAGCGTTGCAATCAGAATCATGAACAGAAACTGATTTCCCGGAAAATCAAATCTGGCGAATCCATAGGCGACCAGGGAGCAGGAGGCCAGTGTGAGCAGCGTGGTGGGAATCACCAGTGCAAAGGTGTTGATAAAGTATTTGGCATATGTGTAGGTGCCTGTGGTCTTCCAGCCCTTGACGAAAGCTTCCATGCTCCAGCCCTGGGGAAGAATGCGTAAACTGCCGAAGATCTCATTATTCGTCTTAAAACAGGCGAAGAACATCCAGATGACAGGAAACAGCATGACAATGCCGAAGATGCCCAGAAACAGATAAGTAAGAACCTTTTTTAACTCTTTATTTTTCATCCTGATTTCCTCCTAGTTATCATAGTAAACCCATTTCTTGGAAGTAGCGAACAAGATCAGGGTCATAATCATAATGATGACAAACAGGATCCACGACGTGGCGCAGGCGTATCCCATCTTGAAGTATTTAAACGCATCCGTATACAGCTTCATCCCCAGGACATAGGTGGCCTTGTTGGGACCTCCGTTGGTCACGACAAATGCCGATGTAAAGTTTTGAAGCGCCGTAATCAGCTGCATGATAATGTTAAAGAACGCGATGGAGGTGATCATCGGCAGCGTGATCTTGAAAAAAATCCTTACCTTGGAAGCTCCATCGATTCTGGCCGCCTCATAGAGCGACTGCGGAACCTGCTTAAGTGCGGATAAGAACAGAACCATGGAAGAGCCGAACTGCCAGATCTCCAGCATACAGATGGTTGTCAGGGCCATCTCCGGCTTTCCCAGCCACTTGACCGGCGCGATATGAATCACGCCCAGCAGGCTGTTGATGAAGCCGTCATTCATGAACAGCACCTTCCAGAGGATGGCGACCGCCACAGAGCCGCTTAACAGCGACGGAATATAATATACGGTCCTGATAAAGTTAATTCCCTTCAGTTCCCGGTTTAAGATCATGGCGATGATCAGCGCCAGCACCACCTTGCCGGGGACGGTGATAAACGTATATTTTAAGGTAACGGTTAAGGAATTCCAGAATTCCTTGTCCTTCGTAAACAGCCGCACGTAATTGTCCAGGCCTACAAACTCGGGTTTATGAAAAATATCGTAGCTCGTAAAAGAGTAAAACAGCGAACTCACAAACGGATACAGCTGAAATACCAGGAACCCGAAAATCCAGATACATACATAAAGAAATCCAATCCGGTTCCTCTTGGTCCAGCCGCCGTGGCTCGGCTTCGATTTCATACTCACATTAGCCATAATAAGCTCCTCCTGCCTTTTAAAACGGCCCGGAATCTTTCATATCCGGGCCGCACTGATTTAGAGCGTGTTTGAAAATTTATTCTGGTCTTAATTCAAACCGCTTAAGTAATCGTTGATCAGATCGATGGCGTTGTCCGCCGCTTCCTCCGGCGTACTCTGGCCATAGGCGACGCTCTCGATCATGTCTTCCTGAATCGCATAGACCTCTGCGCTTGTGGTGTAGCCCTTATCGCTCCTGCCGTTTAATCCCGCGGCCAGATCGACAGCTTCCACTACGGTTGCATTTAACAGGCCTTTCTCCGCGCAGAGTGCCCGCGCCGTCTTAGTAGGAGGTACGGATCTCACATCCTTCAGCGTCTCCTGAGCCTGTGCGTCGTTGTAGAAGTAATCCATGAACTTCACGGCCTCTTCCACATGCTCGGAATTCTTGTTTACGGTCATATACTGAGGCGTATCTGCGAAATAGCCGTCGCTTACCCGGTCCTCGGCCATCGGCATCTGAACCACGCTGCATTTCGTTTCAGGGATTGCATCCATTAAAAGGCTGATGCTGGAGGATGGTCCATAGGCAAATACAAACTTGCCGTCGATCCATTTCGGATTGGTGTGAATCTGTCCCTTAAAGGTCGCACTGTCCTCGGCCGCCTCAAAGACGCCGCCGTCGTAGCAGTCCTTGATATACTGAAGCACTTCCACCAGCTGTTCTTTCGTAAAGCTGATCTTCTTTTCACTGTCAATAATAAAGGATTCTCCCGTTATCTGGCGCAGATACGGTCTTAAGACGTACTCACACAGAATCTTGGTATCCACATTCATGAAATAATAATCCGGGTTCTGAGCGTGAAGGGCCTTTCCCTCCTCGAGCATGGAATCCCAGGTAATCTGCTTTGTCAGATCTACGCCGCAGGCTTCTGCCGCGGCGGTATTGGCAACGGTAGCCAGACAGGACATACCGGTGGGAAGCGCTAAGAGCTTTCCGTCAAATGTGCCGAACTGGCTGATAAAGGTCTCATCAAACCCGGTCGGATCGAATAATTCCGGATAATCCTTGAAATCCACGAAGAAATCGCCTCTCGAGATGAAATCCGGGAGAGAGTCCACATTCTGCTGGAGGATATCAGGCGCCGTACCGTTGGCCAGCATGGTGGATACCTTGTCGATATATCCCTGATCGGAGTTCATCTCCGCCTCGATCTTAACCTCCGGATGCAGCTTCTCATATTGGTCAATGACGGCCAGAGTCGCCTCATTTCTGGCGTCGCCGCCCCACCACATGAAACGCAGGGTGATCTGGTCTCCGGAAGCATTTTCCGTCGTCTTCTCCGCTGCCTTCCCGGTCGTCGTTTCCCCCTCCGGTGCATTCGATGCGGCCGGTGCCGGTTCATTGGTACAGGCCGTCAGTGCCGACGCTGCCATCAGTCCTGTCATAAACAGACAGGCAAGTTTCTTTCCTTTTCTCATATCTGTTACCTCCGTTTGTTGTCAACTGTACCGTTGACTGATTATCCATAGGTTTGTGAAATACCTCACCAAGTGCTCATAGTATACCGGATTTTTCAGGAAGAGAGAAGAAACTTCAAATATGGAATCGTATCATTTCTTACAAAGATGCGGAAAAAAGTATCATTTATTATGATATTTCTTCATTTTTATGGAAGTATGGTTTTATTGAAAAAATACAGATGCTTTTTCTCTTTCTTTTCTATATAATAACAATCAGAAACCATACAATCAGAGAAAGGGGGTACTTCCTATGTATCAGGTAATCATCGTCGATGATGAAGCCAAGATCCGCAACGGCATTGCCGGGCTGTTTCCGTGGAGCCAGCTGGGCTTTGAGATCGCCGGCTGTTTTTCCAACGGCAAAGCCGCTTACGAATACACGCTTGCCAACCATGTGGACCTGATTCTGTCCGACATCCGCATGCCCATCATGGATGGCCTGGAGCTTTCCGAAAAGCTTCTGGAAAAAAAGGACATTAAAATCATCTTCTTCAGCGGCTACCAGGACTTCGAGTATGTTCGCCGGGCCCTGCGCACCGGGGTTGTTGACTATCTGTTAAAGCCTGTAAAATACGATGATCTGGTGGACTGCCTGACCCGCATCCGGGACCGCTTAAACCGTGAGACCCACGCCGCTCCGGCCCGGGAGGAGGAGAATCTAAGCTACTACGAAAAGATAATCAGCCTGGTTAAGAATTATCTGGATACCGACTATCAAAACGCCACTCTCGAACAGGCGGCGCGGCTTGTAAACTTAAGCCCCAACTACTTATCGAGAATTATGAAGGAACACTCTGACGTCAATTTTTCCGACTACCTTTTAAAGACCCGCATGGAAAATGCTGCGAGGATGCTGAAGGACATCGGCTACAAGCAGTATGAAATCGCCGATCGGGTGGGCTACGACAATCCCAAGAACTTTTCCAGGGCCTTTCACCAGTATTTCCACATGACGCCTTCGCAGTATCGGAAAAGCAACGGCGCAGATCATGATTACGGGGGGATATCATGAGAAAACGCAACTTTATCAAACGTTTTTTATACTATACGGGAATCATCACCATTCCCATTATCACGCTGTTCTTTATCTTCATGGCCGTCATCGTGTACCGCAAACAGCAGGACATCGAGACCGAGGCCGTCAAATCGGCCCAGGCCGTGAGGGACAACTACTCTCTCGTGCTGGACAGCGCCGCAACCCAATACGACCTTCTGGCCCGGAATCCCAGGATGTCCATCTCCCTGCGCAATTACATTTCCCATAAACAGATCGGCTATCTGGATGTGATACTCACCAACAGTATCCTTTCCAACTTCGCCTCCCTCACCAGCCACGCCTCCTACATCGCCTCCGTCTATTACTATCTCGACGGCTACGACTCTCTCCTTACCTCCTATACGGGAGGCATCACCCAGCTGTCCCAGTTCTCTGATTTGAACTGGCTTCCTTCCTATGTGGAATCAGAGCGGAACGAGTGGGTGGAAAAGCGGAATATGCATTTATATTCCTACACCAATCCGATTCCGGTGCTGACCTACTATAAAAAACTCAGCATGTTCCGCGGTGTCGTCATGGTAAATATCTACGAAGACCAGTTAAAGCAGATGCTGGGGGGCGGCTCCAGCCTGGATCAGTTTTTTATCATTGACGCGGATGGCAGCTTCCTTCTTCAGGGCAGAGGGACCACGGAGCCGGACCAGGAAGCGAAGGACGCCCTCATTTCCGCGGTACGCGCCGCCTCGGGAACACCATTTCAGGACTGGATCTCCTTTGACCACACCAAATACTTCGTGCGGATCGTTCCTGCGGACTGCGGCACCTATATCGCCGCCTGTACCAGCCGATCCAGCTATTATCAGGCGCTTTACACACTCCTTTTTCAGCTTTTCATCGTGCTGGCCGTCATCATCTGCACCGTGGTCTGGATCGCATACACCATCACGAAGAAGAACTTTCAGCAGATTGATTACTTCGTCACGGTATTTTCTGATGCAGAACGGGGAACCTATAAGAATGAAAAGCCGGCGTTTATCAAGGATGAGTACGATCTCATTCTGAATAACATCGTACAGCTCTTCATCCGTCAGACATTTCTAAAGAACCAGCTGGCCCTTAAGGAACAGGAGCAGAAGCTGGCGGAGATGACGGCCCTGCAGCTGCAGATCAACCCGCATTTTCTCTTTAACACGCTGCAGACTCTGGATTTCAAGGCTCTGGAATATATGCAGAAGCCGACGGCCCTCAACAGAATCATCGAGGCACTGTCGGATATTCTCAAATACTCTCTCCAGAACACGGCCTCCATGGTCACACTGAAGGACGAGATCGAATACCTGAAGAAATACGATCACATCCAGCGGTACCGCTACGAGGATAAATACATTCTGTACTACGACTATGACGAGGAACTGGAAAACACGCCGATCATCCGGCTTATTCTTCAGCCCCTCATTGAAAACAGCCTGTATCACGGCATCAAACCATTGGAGGGCTCCGGCTTTATCAAGCTTAAGATCACGGAGAAAGCAGAGTGGCTGACTGTTACCGTCATCGATACCGGCGTGGGAATGAATCAGGCCGAAACCGCGGCGCTTTACGAGAAGATCAGCCACCCGGGAAATGAAAGCATCGGTCTTGCCAATGTGAACAGCAGACTGGTCATGCAGTACGGCGAGGAATCCAGGCTGAAGATACTGAGCAAAAAGAATATGGGGACCTGCATTTCCTTCCGGATTCCATTTTTCCGGTCTTTATAAAATCTTTATACTCAGAATGCGAAACCTTCCTTGTGTTTTTTCTATTTTGCAATATAATAGTACTATTACTATTCAATATTTCTCAAAAGGGAGTTTCGCATGAAAAAAAAGACTAAATTACTCTTAAACCTTGCTCTGACTCTGTTTTTCCTGATTATGATCATTGTCAAGGGCCCCAACTTAAATCCGCTGTATTCGGATGGCGCATTCGCCTGGTGTTTTATATTCAGCTCCTACGTCGTCTTAAATTTCCTGATTGGTCTGGGCGGAATCCGTGTTACTACGGATCAGTCCTCCCACATGTCCGTCAGCGTGGACAAGAACGTCAAGGGAATTAAAACAGGAATTACGCTGCTGATCATTTTCTGGCTGCTGTATTTTGCAGTCACGGTCCTCTCCATGCCTCTGTTTAATTATAAGGCGTACCGCGACCAGTTAGGGCAGCCCGAGATCTCGGAGTTCACTGAGACGGTACAGCCGCTGGCCCTTAACCAGCTTCCGGTGGTGGACAAGGCGCTGGCCAGGGAACTGGCCGATAAGAAGGTCGGCGAGAATCCGGGACTGGGCAGCCAGGTCGTACTGGGTACTCCTGTCATTCAGAAGGTCAATGGAAAACTGGTGTGGGTTGTTCCGCTGGAGCACTCCGGCTTCTTCAAATGGTTAAAGAATCTGGACGGTTCCGCCGGATATATCGTCGTATCCGCAACCGATGTAAGCGATGTGGATCTGGTGACGGATCACAAGATCAAGTATCAGGAGAACGCCTACCTGCTGGACGATCTAAACCGCCATGTGCGCCTATTTGAGGGCGGACTCTTCCGGGGTATGACGGATTACTCCTTCGAGCTGGATGACGACGGCGTTCCCTACTGGGTAATCACTACCTATAAGAACCGCTGGCTGTTCAGTCTTCCGGAGGCAAGCGGTGTGGCGATTGTAAACGCCTCCACTGGTGAAACCAATTACTACGGTGTGGATGATCTGCCGGAATGGGTAGACCGCGTTCAGCCGGAAGAGTTTATCATGCAGCAGATTCAGAATCAGGGTGCCTATGTTCACGGTATCTTCAACTTCTCCAACCAGGATAAGTTCCGTACCAGCCAGGGCAACATCATCGTATACAACGGCTCCGACTGCTACCTCTTCACAGGACTCACCAGCGTGGGCTCCGATGAATCCGCCATCGGATTTATCATGGTGGACATGGTAACGAAGGAACCGAAGATGTACCAGATGAGCGGTGCCACCGAGATGGCGGCCCAGCAGTCCGCCCAGGGTAAGGTTCAGCAGTATGGCTATTCCGCTTCCTTCCCGATGATCATCAATCTGGACGGAAAAGCCACGTACTTCATGACGCTGAAGGACAGAGCCGGTCTGATCAAGCAGTACGCTTTCGTCTCCGTATCCAACTATACGAATGTCGGAACCGGAGAGACCATCGACAGCGCGCTCCGTAATTTCCGGCAGGTTATGGGAAGCAGCAATGACGGCATCATCACAGGGCAGAATGCAAAGGAAGCCGAAGGAAAGGTCTACCGGATCGCCAGTGAGGCATTAGGTGAGAGCATCACCTACAAGCTGATCCTGAAGGAGAAACCGGATCAGATCTTTACCATTTCCTACGATCTGAGCAATGAACTGGCCCTCACAGAGCCGGGTGACCGCGTAAAGATCAACTATATGGCGAGCGGTACCGGAATCTGTATTGCCACCGCGTTCGACAATCTGGAGTTTAAGCAGATATCCGACGATGAATCAACGGCTCCAGCTGAGAGCAGCGAGGCCGCAGAATCAGAAAGCAGTGCAGAATAAAGTTATATGGATGCGAAAGAGGGTGTCGCAAAATCATCAAAATAGATGATTGAGCGGCACCCTCTTTTCTGTTTTTAGGCTGCAGAAAAGGTGCTGCTGGAGCGACCGCACTCCAGCGCGGGAGTCCGGCGAGCCAGACTCTTTATTTATTCCATTTTATCGGTCCTGCATCTCCCTGCCGCCCAGCCACGTCATCCCAAGAATCAGCGCGGCTCCGACCATCTGCGGTACGCTCATGGTCTCTCTGAGAATCACCGCGGATAAGAGTATCGCGGTCACCGGATCGATATAGCTTAGGACCGCTACCGTCTGCGCCGGCAGCTTCTTCATCCCCGAAAAATACAGAAGGTATCCTACTCCGGTATGGACAATCCCGACAAATGCCAGCAGGCCCCAGGATACCGCCGGAACGGACGCCCAGACCGCAGAGAACGATTCTGCAGCGGTCAGCACCGTATAGGGAAGCAGAATGACAGCCGCCACGCCCAGCTGTGCAGCGGTCGTCTCCAGACCGGTCAGGCCCTTCATAAATTTGTTAAGTATCATGACGCCGGCATAGAGGACCGCGGCCATCAGGCCGAAGAATATGCCGAGAAGGCCATTTTCACCGTTCTCCAGAAAGAGTACATTGGATACCAGGAACATTCCGATGACCGCTCCTACCGCACAGCACAGCTTTTTCTTTGTCAGCTTCTCCCCCAGCACAATGGGCGACACAAGGATCACGAACACCGGGGCAAAATAGTAGCTGAGCGTCGCACACGACACCGTCGTATATCGGTAGGCCTCAAACAGAAAAATCCAGTTAAAACCGATTGCCGCTCCCGAAAGCACCAGCACCAGCCAGTTGCCCTTAATCGCTCTCCAGTTGACCGGCTGTTTCATCAGGCAGCCGGCTGTAACCAGAAAGAGGCAGCCGATCACGCCCCGCACCAGGGCAATCACACTGGAGGGGAGCGCAATCCCCCGCACAAACAGGCCAATGCTTCCAAACATCAGCATGGCCACGATCACATTCACTTTTGCTTTCATACTTTAACCCATTCCTTTGTTAAACTACGATTAACTTTAGTTGTTTTTCCCGGGAATGTCAACCTCTTTTCAAACAAAGACAGGCGCCACTCCGAATTAACGGCCGTGGCGCCTGTTACTCTCTTATCACTTCAGTCTCCTGCATTGCATGAATATCACAGTGAAAGTGCAATGCTGCACTGGCTCTGTATGCCGCTTAGATCAGCTTCAGCTTCTTCATGGCATACTCAATTCCATCATCCTCCACATTCTTTGTAAAGAACGTGGCATATGGCTCCAGCTCCACATCATGGTGTCCCATGAGAATACAGTTCTTCGCATGTTCAAACATCGGAAGGTCATTGGTGCTGTCACCGAACACGTAAGCGTCCTCAAGTGCCATTCCGTACTTCTCCAGAACCACATCGATGGCAGTCGCCTTGGAATAATCCGCCGGAACGCATTCATAGAACCCGTCTCCGCGGTCTATGATGTTATATTCCAGCCCCAGTGCCCTTGAAAATCCGGCCAGATCGCTCTGCTCATCTGCGAATACGCAGAACTTATCGAAGTCATAGCAGTCATCTTCCCAGGTATAAGGCGCTCCATGGCCGTCTCTCTCGACATTATCCCGAATCTGTTCCAGCTGGGTAAATCTGGTTCTGTCTTTTCTGAAATAGCAGTACTCTGTGCCTTCCAAAATTCCTCCCAGATTATATTTTATAATGTCCTTCTTAATCTGCAGGCCGCGCTCATGAGGAATGGTAAAGGAAAACAGCACCTCGTCATCCACAATCACCCTTGTGCCGCATCCGCAGCAGTAGCCGTCCACTTCAACCAGGCCCTTGATCGGACCGATCAGGCTGTATGTACGGCCGGAATTGATAAATACCAGATGCCCATTGGCCCGCGCTTTCGCAACCGCACGCTTGGCACTCTCCGGTACATTCCGGTTCACTTCAGAAAGAAGTGTCCCATCTATATCAAAAAATAATGCTTTTCTGTTGCTCGTCATTCATCACCCCGAAAACGGATACTGCCCGTTTTTTCATCCATGCTTTCTACGATTGCAAGGGATTCGACACGGATTCCATCCGCACGCAGACGGTCTCCTCCAGGCTGAAAGCCTTTCTCAATCACGATTCCTGCACCGACTAACTCCGCTCCCGAATCCTTCACAACGGCTGCCAGACCCTCTAAAGCCTTGCCGTTAGCCAGGAAATCGTCGATCAGCAGAACCTTGTCTCCAGCGCCTAAAAATTCTTTGGCAACCATGATATCATAGACTTTACCATGTGTAAAAGATTCCACCTTGGTGGTGTAGACATCTCCGGCGATATTCTTCGTCTTGGATTTCTTCGCAAATACTACCGGAACATCAAAATACTGGGCAACGATACATGCGATGCCGATTCCGGATGCCTCAATTGTAAGGATCTTATTGATGCTGACATCGGAAAAACGTCTCTTAAACTCCTTTCCGATCTCTTCGAACAGCTTAATATCCATCTGATGGTTTAAAAAGCTGTCTACCTTCAATACATCGCCGGATTTAATCTTTCCGTCTTTCCGTATCCTGTCCTTTAAAAGCTGCATAAAGGTTCCCCCTACTCGTAAAATTTTTTTATTTGATTACAGCATTATCAACTAAAAATTTCATGGTCTTGGTAGAAATCAGATAGTCGTCCACATTATAAGCTCCGGCTGACTCAATCATCTGATCTTTACTCTCGTATCCCATCTCAGTTGCAAGATTATCACGATCTTCGTCAGATACGGTAATGCCTTCCTGATCCGCGATCGCATGGAATACCAGTCTCTGCTCAACCGCAGACTTTGCAATATTCTTTACGTAGTTCTCCTTAAATGTCTCCTCATCCACACCGTAGAACGCGGATGTAAATGTGTTTAAATCGATTCCGTACATCGAAGCCTGATTGGTATAATTAAGCAGATAGTTATTGAAGTTCGCATCAACTGCTTCCTGCGTCGTCTCGATCTGGCAGTTTTCAACGACTGCTTTCAGGATATCATTCTCAACAGCTGCCTGCGCCTGACCTTCCTTCTGCTCCAGAAGAGTCTGCTTTTTGCTTTCCTTATACTCGTCAACCGTCTTGAAATCAGATACTTCCTGAACGAACGCTTCGTCTAATTCCGGCATATTCTTTTCCTGTACATTGTTGACGGTCACCTTGAATACAACCGCCTGACCAGCTAAATCAGCATTGCCGTAGTTTTCCGGGAATGTTAAGTCGAGTGTCACCTCGTCGCCCTTTTTGGCGCCGATCAGCCCGCTCTCAAAGCCGTCAATAAACTGGCCGGAACCAATCACAAGATCCTGTGCTTCCGCAGTGCCGCCGTCAAATGCCACGCCGTCCTTTGTTCCGACATAATCAATATTTACCTTATCTGTATCCTGAACGGCACGATCCACGTCATCATAGGTGGTCTTGCTTTCACGCTCTGATAATATTGCCGCATCCACTTCTTCATCAGATACTTCGACTGGTGTCTTGGTCACTTCAATTCCCTTATATTCTCCGAGTGTAACGGTACCGTTATCAATTCCGGATAAATCCATCAGCTCCAGCTGTTCAGACGCATCAGCCCCTGAACCGGCCTCCGTGGTCGTCTCTGTGGTAGTTTCCGCAGGTGTCGTCTCTTCTGCCGCCTTCTTGGAGCAGCCTGTCACAACTGCCGCCATAATAAGACCACAGGCAGCAACTTTTAAAAATTTTCTCATAATACGTTCCTTTTCCTTTAACCAGATTAATAAAAATATAAAATGCTTCCTGACAGTTATACCATATCGGAGCATGTAAAAAAAGCTTTTTACCGAAATTAACAAAAATTTCAGAATACGCAGCTGCCGTTTCCTGCCCTGCAGCCCCTTAGGAAGCTCTGTAAAAAGCCAGAAATGCTTTATATGTATTATACACATCCAGCTTGGATGCCAGCTCAAACGGAGAATGCATGGAAAGAATCGGCACGCCCAGATCGACTACGTCCACGTTCATATGAGCTACATACTGGGCGATCGTTCCGCCGCCGCCCACATCGACAGCGCCCAGCTCTCCGATCTGCCAGTACACGCCCTCCTGATCCATCATGGCGATAACCTTTGCCATCACTTCGGCGCTGGCGTCGTTGGAAGAGGACTTCCCACGGCTTCCCGTATATTTAGTCAATACGCAGCCCTTATTTAAATAGCATGAATTCCGCTCCTCATAGACATTCGGAAATGTGGGATCGTAAGCCGCATTCACATCGGAAGATAAGCAGATGGAATTCCTCAGTGCGCGTTTCACATCTGCGCCCTGTGTCTCAGCCAGTTCTTCTACATAATGGAGTACATAATCGGAGTTTAGTCCGGTATTTCCCACAGAACCGATCTCTTCCTTATCGGTAAGAATGGTTACAGTGGTATAGACCGGATTCTCTGTCTCAATCTCCGCCATCAGCGCTGTGTATGCACACACTCGGTCATCCTGTCCGTAAGCACCGATCATACTGCGGTCCAGACCTACGTCGCTGGCCTTATGAGCCGGAACCAGTTCTATCTCGGCACGGAAAAAATCAGCCTCAGTAATTCCATAACGTTCGTTTAACAGCTGAAGCGCCAGTAGCTTAACCGGCTCCTTGATCTTTGCTTCGTCCACATATGGAATCGAGCCAATAATTACATTCAGTTCTTCCCCCTTCAGTCCATCCTTTAAGGGGCGCATATTCTGCTCAGCCGCCAGATGCGGAAGCAGATCCGTCACACAAAAGACCGGATCGCCTTCCTGTTCCCCGATATTCACCTCTACAATCTCGCCGCTCTTCTTCACGATGACGCCGTGCATGGATAACGGGGTGGCCCCCCACTGATATTTGCGGATTCCACCATAATAATGAGTCTTAAAATACGCCAGATCACTTTTCTCATAGACAGGATTCGGTTTCAGATCAAGGCGTGGGGAGTCGATATGCGCTCCGTTTAAACGAAGCCCCTCTTCCACGGATTTGCTTCCGAACGTGGACGCTATCACCGATTTCTTCCGGTTTACCATATATACCTTGTCGCCTGCAGAATACTTCTTACCGGTTTCAAACGGCGCATAGCCTGCGGCTTCCAGCATCTTTACAGCTTCCTTTACGCACTCCCGCTCAGTCTTACCCTTATCCAGAAATGCCTTGTATCCTGCAGAGAAGGCTTCCGCAGCTTCACGCTGTTCCGGCGCCTCCTTCGCAATATTCGGGAATTCCCATGTTAATTCTTCTGCTAAAATTTCTCCCTTTGTCTTTTCCATTGTGTAAATAACCTCCATATTTATCTGTTTATTTTATTGTTTCCGATTCGCACCATAATCTCACAGAGAGCAGCTGCACCATATTTCAGAAAAGTTCACCGCTGTCAAGCACCAGGGTAAACGGTCCGTCATTTTCCAGATCTATCTTCATATGTGCGCCGAAGCTTCCATGCTCCACTGTCTGTACGCGTTCACGGCACCGGACAATCACATATTCGTACAGTTCTTCCGCCAGTTTCGGCCCTCCGGCCTTTATAAAGCTGGGCCGGTTGCCCTTTTTACAGTCCGCGTAAAGCGTAAACTGGCTTACCACCAGAAGCGCTCCGCCGACATCAGCCAGCGAAAGATTCGTCTTTCCATTCTCATCCTCAAAGATACGCAGTTTGCATATCTTATCCACCATCCGGTCCGCTGCCTGCTCCGTGTCCGTGTCTGAGACACCAAGAAGAAGCAGAAAACCTTTGCCGATGGCTCCAATTATTTCCCCGTCCACGGACACTGCCGCGCGGGAAACTCTCTGCAGTACAACCTTCATGCCAATAACTCCTGTCTATTGGTAACAGTTCAGACATCCACACTGTTACTTCTATTTTAATACAAGCCGGAGATATTCAAACAGCGTCTCCGTCGCCCTCTCCCGATAGACGATCTCTCTCGCCAGAACCGGGTAATCCGTGATGATGTTGTCAACTCCCAGCATCTTCATGCGCTCCATCTCGCTCTTGTTGTTCACCGTCCACGCATGGATCGCTTTTCCTTTTTCATGGGCGGCTTCCACCAGCTTACCGCTGACAAAGCTGGACCGTATGCTGATAAAATCCACATCATCATCGGAGTAATAATCGCCGTATGCAGCAGAAATAATATATCCGGTTCGTATATCCGGATCTAATTCCTTCACCCTGGACAGATAGGAGAGGCGTGTGGACGTTACCACACACTGTTCCTTCATCTGAAAATCCGAGATCAGCTCCACCACCTTATCCGGCAGGGGACTGTCCTTTCCCAGGTTCTTAATTTCAATATTCATCTTGACCCGGCCCTTGCAGAACTCCATAACATCTGCGAGCGTCGGAATCCGTTCTCCTTCAAACTCCTTGGAAAACCATTTCCCCACATCCAGATCCAGGAGATCTTCCAGGGTGTAGGAGCCGATGGTCCGGTTCACTCCCGCCACCCGTTTCAGCGTGGAATCATGCCCCAGAACCACCACGCCGTCGGCCGTCTCCTGCACATCGATCTCCACATAATCGGCCAGATTCTCCACTGCCAGTTCCATCGCGGCCATGGTGTTCTCCGGTGCTGATTTTGAGCTTCCGCGGTGCGCCGTGATCTGAATCTCCGTCAGGATATCGTCGGTGATGGCCGAACCATTTCTCACGAGATTGAAGAGGAAAAAGAGGCTGAGCGCCGCTGCCACAGCAACGCCCGCTCCCAGTATCCGCCCGCGGAATGATTTTCTGGAGGGATAGGAGAAATCCCACCGGGGCTCCCGGCTCAGACGGTTGCTGTACTGATAATACTGGACGCTGAGCGCCGCAAAATTCCCCAGGGCCAGGGCCATGCTGGCCAGGAAGATAAGCACCAGCTCGATCCGGTCTCCGACCGCCGGCAGAATCGCCAGCGCCAGGCGGTTATCCGTAAACAGGCTCATACCGACCGCCGCCACCAGGATACAGAAAATATAGATCACATGGAGCAAAACGATCAGTCCTGTGTAATATCCGCCCAGCAAAAATACGGTATTCGTCAGATGGCCCTTTAACAGCCTCCGGCTTCGCCTGTAGCCGTCCCGGAAGCTCTTCTGTTCGATCATACAGGTGTAAAAGGTATACAGCCCCGGTACAACGGCTAGGATGACCAGCACCACCGCCGCGCAGACCGCCAGGCGGCCGGCATTCTGCTTCATCAGCTCCGACATGACAAAATTCAGCGGCTTGACATGGGTCAGCACCCGGTAGATTAAATAGAGGTTGGAAATCCCATAATCGGCCAGAATCAGAAGCCCCAGCCGCCAGTTTTTCTTCTTAATCTCATCAGACAGCTTCGATAATCCGCCTAAAAAGATCTCTCCCACACTAAGCTTCCGGAAATACGCCGCCCCCTGAAACAGGGTCAGAAGACATCCGGTCTCAAGCGCGAGAAAGAGAATGCCGATGATACCGATCACAAGAATCATGACGATCGTCCCCGGCTTCAGCAGAAAATAACCGATATTGCCCGCAGTTAAATAGCTGTATCCTGCCATCTTTAAAGACCACTTTAACCCCTTATTAAGCAGAAAGAGATAAAGCGGCCCGGTGAGCAGGCGGTACAGGACTTCAAAAAGCAATGCATTCTTCTGATTAAATTTAAGAATCTGGCACGTTTCCTTCGTCAATGTCCTCATATACAACCTTCTTCTACAGGGTTATTATTTTCATTCCATAGCCTGTCGTTTCAATCCATATCCTGTTGTTTCAGTCCCCGCCTGATTTGCTAAAAAGCAGCCCGAACGGATGGAATCCGCTCTGGCTGCCCACATTCTACGGTAATTCTTCCTCTGCCACTTCCTCGTCATCGGGCATCTCCTGATCCTGCGTCCGCTGTGCCTCTGCAAGTTCCAAAATAGCCTGATTCAAGGAAAACATCTTTACATCCAGCATATTCACCACATCCGCACAGGCCTTCAACTCCTGCTGTAAATACGCCGGGGCATTTCCTTCAAATTTGTAATAGATCTTATGTTCCAGACTTGCCCAGAAGTCCATGGCAATCGTTCTGATCTGAATCTCCACCTTCGTATCGACAGGTCCGTCAGTCAGATAAATCGGAATCGTCACAACCATATGATAACTCTTATAGCCATTTGGCTTTGGATTCTTAATGTAATCTTTTACGTAGAGCACCGTAACATCGCTCTGTTTCGTTATCATCTCAGCGATCTGATAGATATCTGATGTAAAGGAACAGATAATCCTTATTCCCGCGATATCGCTTAACTTTTCCACCATGTTGTCGATCGTCACTTCAAATCCGTAGCGCTTCAGCTTCTTAACGATACTGTCCGGCGTCTTAAGACGGGACTTGATATGCTCAATCGGATTGTAATTGTAGATGTGCACGAACTCATTATTGAGTATCTCAATCTTTGTATTGATTTCCTTTAATGCCGAGTCATACAAAAACATCACAGATTTCCACTGGTCAACCTGGTTAAATGAATTGGGAATATTCATCTTCATTCCTCCCTTCCTCACCACGTGTCCGCATTCTAGTCAGTCCGGGCAGAGCCGCGTCAAAACGCCTCTGCCCGTTAGAATTAGTATACCATAGAAACCCGGCATTTTATATTCTTTTTCCTGACTTTCTAAAATTTTAATCCTTTTAACAGCGCGCCCAGGCCCGTAGTCACTTCTCCGTCGCCCTTGAAATCGAATCCTTCTAAATCGATTTCCTCTTCCGGTTCGAGGGCCTTCATGCTTAAGCTGATCTTGTTGTCTTTAATGGAGATAATTTTTACTTTTACCGTCTGGCCTTCCTTTAAGACAGCTCCCGGATGTTTGATTCTCTGGTTACTAATCTGTGAAATATGCAGAAGTCCGGATAAGCCGTTCTCCAGGTTTACAAATGCGCCATACTCTTTTAGTGTATCCACGGTTCCTTCCATGACGGCTCCCACTTCACACTTGGCGATCTTCTTATTCTTTTCTTCCTGAAGCTTCGCACGCGCAGGCTCCTTACCGGAAAGCACCAGTTTCTTTGCTTCCGGATCAGCGGTAATAACGGTGGCTTCTATGGTCTTTCCATTATATTCCTCTAAGTCCTCAACATATTCCGCCGCCAGCTTGGAAGCCGGAATAAATGCTCTGACGCCCTCCAGATACGCAACAGCTCCGCCTTTGACGATCTCCGCGATCTTAACGTTTACAATGGTGCGGTCGGCCAGCATCGCTGCAAACTTATCCCATAACATATTTTCGTTGGCTTCCTTCATGGATAGCTCGATATTGCCTTCCCCGTCGTCGGTGCTGATGACCGTGGCTGTAATCTCATCGCCAGGGTGGATCTCCGCCTGAAGCTGGAAATCAGGATCACCGTTGATGTTCTCCTTGTTGATCACGCCACCTGCGTAATATTTCAAGTCAACCAAAACCTGGTCTTCCGTCACGCCTGCTACAGTTCCGGTCAGGACATCGCCTTCTTTTACGCGCTTAAAGGAAGCTTCCAGCTCTTTGGCATAGTCTTCCATGGTTTCTACGCGGGCTTCTGGCTGGGGTTGTGCTGCCTCTGTTGGCGCTGCCTCTGCTGGCGTTGCCTCTGCTGACGCTGCTTCTACTGACTTGGACTCTGCTGACTCCGCTTCTGTTACCGGTTCAGCCGGTGCGTTTACCGCCTCTTCCTCCACAAGCACATCCTGCTCCAGAGTTACATTTTTTTCTTCACTCATGTTTCTCTCCTCCATTTATGTTATTATTTTATGTAAAATTTAATAATTTTCCTTTACAGTATACCATAAACAAAGGTTTCGTGGAAGCCCCGCTATTCCTTCAAATTTCTTAAATATTACTAAATTATTCTGTCTGGTGATTTAGCAAACGTATTTTATCCTCTTATTTTCTTAAAAAGAAAAACCCGGGAAGTTCAATTCTTCCCGGGGTGGACCCGTTTTCTCAAAAACCATCTCTGAGGATCACGAATCTGAATCTGGTAGCACAACCATAATGGAATGCATGCCGCAATCCACGCCAGCGGGCTAGCCATGCAGATTGCCATATATCCCCATTGGCCTGTGAGTGTAAAGGCAATAATGGTCCTTACAACCATCTCGGCCACGCCACACAACATAGGAAGGATTCCATTTCCAAGGCCCTGAAGGACGTTGCGGTACAGAAAAAGAAATGCCAGAAATACGAAATACCACGATATCGTGTGCAGATAAGTAGTCGCATACCCTAACACCTCTTCTGATGGATTGGATATAAACCACCTCACAATGCTTTCGCCGCACACAGCCGATATGAATACCGCGACCGATACAGCCCCCAGTACGATCATGTAAGACTGGCGCACGCCTTCCTTTACCCGGTCGAACCGGCCAGCGCCCATATTCTGTCCGCAATACGTCGCCATAGCCGCCCCCAGTGTAATCATAATCTGCGTAGATAAATTCTCGACTTTAGACGCGGCCGTATAGGAAGCCACCACAGTGGACCCAAAGTCATTGATAGCACTCTGAAGAATCATAACGCCAACCGCAGTAATCGAAAATTGCAGCGCCATCGGAAGACCCACACTGAACATCTGAACCACCGTATACCACCGGCACCGGAAATCCGATTTTTCCAACCGCAGCATCGGAAATTTTTTTAACATATAGATAAGACACAGCACCGCGGATACTCCCTGAGCGATTACCGTAGCCAGTCCGGCGCCGGCTACTCCCATATGGAATGTGATAACAAACAGCAGATCCAACACTACATTTAAAAGAGAGGACACAATCAGGAAATAGAGCGGCGTACGGCTGTCCCCAACACCTCTGAGAATGCAGGAAAGCACATTATAATAAAGCGTTGCCCCCAGACCGCCATAAATCATCATCAGGTATGAGGAGGCGCCTTCCATAATATTTTCAGGTGTTCTCATAAGCCTTAAAAGCGGTTCAGTCGTTACCATGGTCACTGCAGTTAAAACCACCATAACCGCTGCGCTGAGCATCAGCGCTACAGCGACGTAATTCCGCAGGCGTTTCTTGTCACCCGCTCCAAACGCCTGAGATATCATAACCCCAAATCCGCTGGCGATTCCATTACAGAAACCGATTACGAGGAACACCATGGAACCGGTGGAACCCACGGCCGCCAGTGCCTCCTCTCCAATAAACTGTCCCACAATAATGGAATCCACCATATTGTAAAACTGCTGAAAAATATTTCCGATCAGCAGCGGAATGGAAAACGCCAGAATCAGCTTCAGCGGCTTTCCCTGTGTCATATCCTTTGTCATCTTTACATGCTCCCTGTCTTGTTGCAATTCACGAGTCAATTTTACCAACTATATAATCTATCACAACTCTTCCCTGATTACCAGCGGTTTCTTCAGAAACGGGGGAATGAACAAAAATAGAGGAAGACCAGCCGGCAGACTGTACATTCTGCCGGGTGGTCTTCCTCCGTTGCTTGTTTCTTGGTTGCTTGTTTCTTTGTTACTTATTTCTTTGTTACTTGTTAAATGATCCTTAAATTACTTGTTTTCTTCTTTCTTCTTGTTGTTCAGCATTGTAAACGCCGCTAACAGGAATCCGGAAAGTATTGCTGCTAATCCTGCCTGAGCTCCTGCGCGATCGCCAGTCTTTGGAAGACCCGCTAACGGCACATTGCCATCATCAATTAGGATTAAGTTGTCTGTCGGGTTACCGTCAACCGGTGCATTTGCTAATGGTACTGCATCCGGATCGATTGTAACGGTAGGACCATCATCAGTTCCAGGACCATTCGGGACGTATGGTTTGTTGTTGTCTGGGGTGCTGCCACCACCGTTTCCACCATTATTATTAGAATTTCTACTAAATGTACCGGTTATTTCAATATCCTGAGCCGGCATCCTGAATGTGCCTGTTTTGTCCCAACCGCTAAAGGTGTAACCAGATTTTGTCGGATCAACTTTTACGGTTACTGGAGAATTGTATTCATAGGTCTCTGCGCTTCCGTAAAGTTCTCCATCAACCTTATAAGTTACCGTATAACTGTTAATACTGTAACTCCCTTCAATCACTACATTTTCAGCCGGCATATTAAATCCGCTTTCACGATTCCAGCCACTAAATGTATATCCTTCTTTTCGGGGCTCTGATCTCAAGGATACTGGCGCTCCAAATTCATAGCTTTCTGTATCCCCAACTACCTCTCCGTCAATTTTGTATACAACCGTATAGTTATTGACATTAAAACTGCCTTCAATTACTACGTTTCTAGCTGGCATCGTAAATCCATCCGTCTGATTCCAACCACTAAATGTGTGGCCATCCTTTTCAGGGTCTTTTCTCAGGGTTACAGGAGTTCCATATTTGTACATCTCTTTTTCTCCGTAATCCTTACCATCTACTAAATACGTCACGATATACTCATTAACATCAAAGTTTCCTTCAATCACTACGTTTTCAGCCGGCATAATGAAATCCTCTGTTCTGTTCCAGCCGCCAAACATATGGCCTTCTTTTATTGGCTCAGATCTCAATTTAACCGCTGTACCGTATTCGTAAGTCTCAACCTCTCCAGTGATTTCACCATCAACTTTATAGGTTACCGTATAACTGTTGACATGGAAGCTTCCTTCAATTACTACATTCTCTGCTGGCATTGTAAATCCTGTTTCCTGGCTCCAGTGACTGAACGTATAGCCTTCTTTTAAAGGCTCCTCTCTCAGTATTACTTCTCTGCCATACTCATAAGTCTCTACTGCCCCGCTTACTTCTCCGTCAACTTTATACGTCACTGTATAACTGTTAACACTAAAGGTTCCTTCAATTACCACATTCTCTGCTGGCATTGTAAAGTCTCCTTCACGATCCCAACCGCTGAATGTATAGCCTTTCTCTTTTGGTACTTCTCTCATAGTAACCGGGCTTCCGTACTCATAGGTTTCGATCTCTCCGTACTGACTTCCATCTACCTTATACGTTACTGTGTAGCTGTTAATGCTGAAGCTTCCTTCAATTACTACATCCTTAGCCGGCATCTTGAATTCATCGTTTTGATTCCAGTGGCTGAATGTATAACCTTCTTTTGTCGGTTCGGATTTCAGCTGGACCAAAGCACCATACTCATGGCTCTCTGTCTCCCCATACTGTTCTCCATCTACCTTATATGTCACTGTATAGCTGTTAATCTTGTAAGAGCCTTCAATTACAACATCTTCCGCAGGCATCTTAAATTCGGTTGTCTGACTCCAGCCACTAAATGTATAACCCTCCATTTTCGGCTCTTCTCTCAGAGTTACCGTGCTGCCGTACTCATAGGTTTCGTTCTCTCCATACTGAGTTCCATCGACCTTATATGTTACTGTGTAGCTGTTAATACTGAAGTTTCCTTCAATTACTACATCCTTAGCCGGCATGGTGAACTCTGCATTCTGATTCCAGTGGCTGAATGTATAACCTTCTTTTGTCGGTTCAGATTTCAGCTGGACTAATTCGCCATACGCATGGGTTTCTGGTTCTCCATACTGCTCTCCATCCACCTTATATGTTACTGTATAGCTGTTAATCTTATAAGAACCTTCAATTACAACATTTCTAGCAGGCATTATAAAGCCAGTTGCGGGATTCCAACCACTAAATGTATATCCTTCTTTTTCTGGATTGTCTCTCAGGATTACCGGTGTTCCATATTTGTATGTTTCTTTTTCTCCATAATCCTTGCCGTCTACTAAATATGTTACGGTATACTCGTTAACATCAAAGTTTCCTTCAATTATCACATTTTCAGCCGGCATAGTGAAATCTTCAGTTCTGTTCCAGCCGCCAAACTTATGACCTTCTTTTGTTGGTTCGGATCTTAAATTAACTACTGTACCGTAATTGTAAGTCTCTACCTCACCAGATATCTCTCCATCGACCTTATAGGTAACTGTATAACTGTTGATAAGGAAGTTTCCTTCAATTACCATATTCTTTGCAGGCATTGTAAATCCAGTGTCCTGGCTCCAGTGGCTGAACGTATAACCTTCTTTTACAGGCTCGCCTCTTAGTGTTACTTCGGCACCATACTCATAGGTCTCTACTTCACCACTTACTTCTCCATCAACTTTATACGTTACTGTATAGCTGTTGATCTGATAGGTACCTTCGATAACTACATCATCAGCAGGCATCTTAAAGTTATCTTCGTGATCCCAACCACTAAATGTATAACCTTCCTTCTTTGGCTCTTCTCTCAGTACTACTGCACTTCCATACTCATAGGTTTCTGTACTGCCATACTGGCTTCCATCCACCTTATATGTTACTGTGTAGCTGTTAATCTTAAAGTTTCCTTCGATTACAACATCTTTCGCCGGCATACTAAATTCACTGCTGCGATTCCAATGGCTAAATGTATAACCCTCTTTTGTTGGTTCGGATCTCAGCTGAACTAATTCATTAAACTCATATGTCTCCTGTTCTCCAAACTGCTCTCCATCAACTTTATACGTCACAGTATAGCTGTTGATCTGATAGGAGCCTTCTATCACTACATCTTCAGCCGGCATATTAAATCCAGCCTCATAACTCCAGCCATTAAATGTATAACCTTCTTTAGACGGCTTCTCTCTCAGCGTTACTGCTTCACCGTACTTATAGGTCTCTGGTTCACCAATTTGCTCTCCATTTACCTTATACGTTACGGTGTAGCTGTTTACTATAAAGCTACCTTTAATTTTAACATCCTTAGCTGGCATTGCAAATTCATTACTATGATCCCAACCACTGAAAGTATATCCTTCCTTCGTTGGATTCTCCTGTAATGTTACTAATTCGCCATATTTATAAACCTCTTCCATTCCATATGGCGTTCCATCTACCTCATAAGTTACCTTGTAACTGTTAATGTTAAATGATCCCTTTACTACTACATCCTCTGCTGGCATTGTAAATCTGTCATCATGATCCCAGCCGCTAAATGTATAGCCCTCCTTCTGAGGTGCTTCTTTCAGCTTTACCTGCGATCCATAAGAGTACGTTTCTATTGAATCATAAAACTTACCATCAACAAAGTATGTTACAGTATATTCATTCACCTTAAAGCTTCCTTCAATCACTACATTTTCAGCCGGCATATTAAATCCAGTTTCAGAACTCCAACCGCCGAATGTATAGCCCTCTTTTTGAGGTTCCAGCCTCAGCTCTACAGGTGCATTGTACTCATAGGTCTCAATGTCACCATAAAGTTCACCATCGACCTTATATGTTACCGTATAACTATTAATACTGTAATGGCCTTCAATTTCCACATTTTCAGCTGGCATATTAAATCCGCTTTCACGATCCCAGCCGCTAAATGTATAGCCCTCTTTCTGAGGTTCTGTTCTCAAGGACACTGGCGCTCCAAATTCATAACTTTCTGTATCCCCAACTACCTCTCCGTCAACTTTATATACAACCGTATAGCTATTGATGCTAAAGCTGCCTTCAATTACTACGTTTTTAGCTGGCATTACAAATCCGTCTGTCTGATTCCAGCCACTAAATGTATGGCCTTCTTTTTCAGGATCTTTTCTCAGGGTTACAGGAGTTCCATATTTGTATGTTTCTTTTTCTCCATAATCCTTGCCATCTACTAAATACGTTACGGTATACTCGTTAACATCGAAGTTTCCTTCAATTACAACATTTTCAGCCGGCATAGTGAAATCTTCTGTTCTGTTCCAGCCGCCAAACTCATGACCCTCTTTTGATGGTTCGGATCTCAATTTAACCTCTGTACCATACTCGTAAGTCTCCACTTCTCCAGTTATTTCACCGTCAACTTTATAGGTAACAGTATAACTGTTGACATGGAAGCTTCCTTCAATTACTACATTCTCTGCAGGCATGTTAAATCCTGTCGTCCGACTCCAGTGGCTGAACGTATAGCCTTCTTTTACCGGCTCTTCTCTCAATGTTACATCTGCCCCATACTCATAGGACTCTGCTTCACCGCTTATCTCTCCGTCGACTTTATACGTCACCGTGTAGCTGTTGATTTTAAAGCTTCCTTCGATTACAATATCCTCTGCAGGCATTGTGAAATTCCCTTTGCGATTCCAGCCATTAAATGTGTAACCTTCCCGCTCTGGTTCTTCTCTCAGCGTTACTGCACTTCCGTATTCATAGGTTTCTGTACTGCCATACTGGACTCCATCTACCTTATACGTTATGGTATAGCTGTTAATCCCAAAGCTTCCTTCGATCTCAACATCTTTTGCAGGCATCAGGAAATCTTCACCGTAATTCCAGTGGCTAAATGTATAACCTTCCTTTGTCGGCTCGGATTTCA
>NZ_QJKD01000004.1:0-394011 GCF_003201875.1 Hungatella effluvii | reverse complement strand
TTCCTTCGATCTCAACATCTTTTGCAGGCATCAGGAAATCTTCACCGTAATTCCAGTGGCTAAATGTATAACCTTCCTTTGTCGGCTCGGATTTCAACCGGACTAATTCGTTATACTTATATACTTCCGGCTCTCCATACTGCTGTCCATCTACCTTATACGTTACTGTATAGCTGTTGATCTGATAAGAACCTTCAATCACGACGTCTTCAGCCGGCATCTTAAATCCATTCTCATAACTCCATCCCTTGAATGTGTAGCCTTCCCTGGATGGCTTTTCCCTCAGCGTTACCGCCGCACCATACTCGTAGGTCTCCGTCTCTCCATACTGCTCTCCGTCTACCTTATACGTTACGGTATAGCTGTTGATCTTATAAGAGCCTTCAATCACTACGTCTCTCGCTGGCATCTCAAATGCTTCCGTACGGCTCCAGCCACTAAATGTATAACCTTCTTTCTCCGGGCTCTGCCTTACCGTTACCAGCGTTCCGTAATTATACGTTTCCACCTCTCCAACCGGCTTTCCATCTACCTTATACGTTACTTTGTAGCTGTTGATGTCAAAGCTTCCTTCTATCTCAACATCCTTTGCTGGCATACGGAACGTCCTGCCCGCTATGGAGTTTGAAAGCAGTTTCTGAATAAAGTTCTCTTTCACATCTTCACTGCTCCAGCCGCTAAAGGTATAGCCTTCTCTTTCTGCGTCCGCTTTTACAGTGACTTCCTGATTATACTGGTAGGTTTCTGTTTCTCCGGTCTGCTCTCCATCTACAAAATACGTCACGGTATAATTGTTAATCGTAAAGCTTCCTTCAATTACTACATCTTTTGCTGGCATATTGAATCCGGTATCATAACTCCAGCCGTCAAAGGTATATCCTTCTTTTTCTGGGGCTTTTCTCAGAGTCACAGGCGCATTAAACTCATACGTTTCCGCTTCTCCTGCCTGCTCTCCGTCCACTTTGTATGTCACTTTATAGCTGTTGATTTCAAAGCTTCCTTTGATCACTACATCATGTGCTGGCATCGCAAATCCGTCTTCATGATCCCATTTGCTGAAGGTATATCCTTCCTTCTCCGGCTCTTTTTGAAGTGTTACGGAACTTCCGTATTCATACGTTTCTTCCTTACCATAAGCACTTCCATCTACCTCATACGATACCTTGTAGCTGTTAATGCTGAACGATCCATTAATGACTACATTTTCTGCAGGCATCGTAAAATCTTCTTTGCGGTTCCAGCCGCTAAAGGTATAGCCTTCCTTCTTCGGGGCTTCTTTCAGCTTCACAGCAGTTCCATACAGATATGTCTCTACTGCTTCATAAGGTGTACCGTCTACCCAATAAGTTACCGTATACTCGTTTGCAGTAAAGCTTCCTACAATCACTACATCTTCGGCCGGCATGGTAAAGTCTTCCTTAAGGTTCCACCCACTGAACTTGTGTCCTTCTTTTTCCAGGTCTTCTCTGATTGTTACAAGCTTTCCGTATTCATAGGTTTCTATTTCTCCGGATTGTTCTCCGTCTACCTTATAGGTCACTGTATAGCTGTTAACAGCAAAATGTCCTTCAATTACCACATTCTTCGCCGGCATACGGAACGTCTTTCCCGCGATAGAAGAAGACAGTAATCTTTGGATAAATGATTGCCTGACATCTTCACTGCTCCAGCCGCCGAAGGTATAGCCTTCCTTCGTTTCGTCTGCTCTTACGGTTACCTCTTCATTATACTGGTGCTTTTTCTCATCAATAACCTTTCCGTCTACCTTATAGGTTACCATATAATCGTTGATGCTGAAGTTTCCTTTGATCTCTACATCTTTTGCAGGCATCTTAAACCCACTGGTCTCGCTCCAGCCGCTAAAGGTATATCCCTCTTTCGTTGGTACATCTCTCAGTGTTACATCTTCTCCAAATTTATAGGTATCTACCTTTCCATATAACTGGTCATCAACCTTATAGGTAACTGTATAACTGTTAATCTCGAAATGTCCTTCAACCACTATATTTTCTGCAGGCATCGTAAATCCTGACTCACGGCTCCAGTGACTGAACGTATAACCCTCTTTTGCAGGTTCCTCTCTCAGTGTTACTACTGCTCCATACTCATAAGTTTCTGCTTCACCGCTTATCTCACCGTCAACTTTATACGTCACCGTATAGCTGTTGATCTTAAAGTTTCCTTCGATTACTACATCCTCTGCAGGCATCGTAAAGTTATTTTCACGATTCCAGCCACTAAATGTGTAACCTTCCGTCTTAGGTTCAGCCCTCAGCGTTACTGCGCTTCCATACTCATGAGTCTCGGTATCTCCGTACTGGACTCCATCTACCTTATACGTTACGGTATAGCTGTTAATTCCAAAGTTTCCTTCGATCTCAACATCTTTTGCAGGCATCAGGAAATCTTCACCGTAATTCCAGTGGCTAAATGTATAACCTTCCTTTGTCGGCTCGGATTTCAACCGGACTAATTCGTTATACTTATATACTTCCGGCTCTCCATACTGCTGTCCATCTACCTTATACGTTACTGTATAGCTGTTGATCTGATAAGAACCTTCAATCACGACGTCTTCAGCCGGCATCTTAAATCCATTCTCATAACTCCATCCCTTGAATGTGTAGCCTTCCCTGGATGGCTTTTCCCTCAGCGTTACCGCCGCACCATACTCGTAGGTCTCCGTCTCTCCATACTGCTCTCCGTCTACCTTATACGTTACGGTATAGCTGTTGATCTTATAAGAGCCTTCAATCACTACGTCTCTCGCTGGCATCTCAAATGCTTCCGTACGGCTCCAGCCACTAAATGTATAACCTTCTTTCTCCGGGCTCTGCCTTACCGTTACCAGCGTTCCGTAATTATACGTTTCCACCTCTCCAACCGGCTTTCCATCTACCTTATACGTTACTTTGTAGCTGTTGATGTCAAAGCTTCCTTCTATCTCAACATCCTTTGCTGGCATACGGAACGTCCTGCCCGCTATGGAGTTTGAAAGCAGTTTCTGAATAAAGTTCTCTTTCACATCTTCACTGCTCCAGCCGCTAAAGGTATAGCCTTCTCTTTCTGCGTCCGCTTTTACAGTGACTTCCTGATTATACTGGTAGGTTTCTGTTTCTCCGGTCTGCTCTCCATCTACAAAATACGTCACGGTATAATTGTTAATCGTAAAGCTTCCTTCAATTACTACATCTTTTGCTGGCATATTGAATCCGGTATCATAACTCCAGCCGTCAAAGGTATATCCTTCTTTTTCTGGGGCTTTTCTCAGAGTCACAGGCGCATTAAACTCATACGTTTCCGCTTCTCCTGCCTGCTCTCCGTCCACTTTGTATGTCACTTTATAGCTGTTGATTTCAAAGCTTCCTTTGATCACTACATCATGTGCTGGCATCGCAAATCCGTCTTCATGATCCCATTTGCTGAAGGTATATCCTTCCTTCTCCGGCTCTTTTTGAAGTGTTACGGAACTTCCGTATTCATACGTTTCTTCCTTACCATAAGCACTTCCATCTACCTCATACGATACCTTGTAGCTGTTAATGCTGAACGATCCATTAATGACTACATTTTCTGCAGGCATCGTAAAATCTTCTTTGCGGTTCCAGCCGCTAAAGGTATAGCCTTCCTTCTTCGGGGCTTCTTTCAGCTTCACAGCAGTTCCATACAGATATGTCTCTACTGCTTCATAAGGTGTACCGTCTACCCAATAAGTTACCGTATACTCGTTTGCAGTAAAGCTTCCTACAATCACTACATCTTCGGCCGGCATGGTAAAGTCTTCCTTAAGGTTCCACCCACTGAACTTGTGTCCTTCTTTTTCCAGGTCTTCTCTGATTGTTACAAGCTTTCCGTATTCATAGGTTTCTATTTCTCCGGATTGTTCTCCGTCTACCTTATAGGTCACTGTATAGCTGTTAACAGCAAAATGTCCTTCAATTACCACATTCTTCGCCGGCATACGGAACGTCTTTCCCGCGATAGAAGAAGACAGTAATCTTTGGATAAATGATTGCCTGACATCTTCACTGCTCCAGCCGCCGAAGGTATAGCCTTCCTTCGTTTCGTCTGCTCTTACGGTTACCTCTTCATTATACTGGTGCTTTTTCTCATCAATAACCTTTCCGTCTACCTTATAGGTTACCATATAATCGTTGATGCTGAAGTTTCCTTTGATCTCTACATCTTTTGCAGGCATCTTAAACCCACTGGTCTCGCTCCAGCCGCTAAAGGTATATCCCTCTTTCGTTGGTACATCTCTCAGTGTTACATCTTCTCCAAATTTATAGGTATCTACCTTTCCATATAACTGGTCATCAACCTTATAGGTAACTGTATAACTGTTAATCTCGAAATGTCCTTCAACCACTATATTTTCTGCAGGCATCGTAAATCCTGACTCACGGCTCCAGTGACTGAACGTATAACCCTCTTTTGTAGGTTCCTCTCTCAGTGTTACTACTGCTCCATACTCATAAGTTTCTGCTTCACCGCTTATCTCACCGTCAACTTTATACGTCACCGTATAGCTGTTGATCTTAAAGTTTCCTTCGATTACTACATCCTCTGCAGGCATCGTAAAGTTATTTTCACGATTCCAGCCACTAAATGTGTAACCTTCCGTCTTAGGTTCAGCCCTCAGCGTTACTGCACTTCCATACTCATGAGTCTCGGTACCTCCGTACAGAACTCCGTCCACCTTATATGTCACTTTGTAGCTGTTAATACTGAATTTTCCATTAATTACAACATCATTTGCAGGCATCGAAAATGCTTCTTTTCGACTCCAATGGCTGAACGTATACCCGTCTTTTGTCGGTTCATCTCTAATCTCAACCATTTCGCCAAAGTCATACGATTCTTCTTCCCCGTAGAGAACTCCATCTACTTCATATCTTACCGTATATTTGTTGATCTCAAAGTGTCCTTCGATTACCACGTTCTCTGCAGGCATTGTAAATCCACTGTCACGACTCCAGCCTTTAAAAGAATATCCTTCCTTTACTGGTTTTTCTCTTAAAGAAACATTTTCGCCATATTGATACGTTTCTACCACACCATATGTGGAATTGTCTACTTTATAGGTTACTGTATAACTATTAACGCCAAAGCTTCCCGTTATCTTTATATCGTGAGCAGGCATCTTAAACATTTCAGCATCATTACCATTAATTTTCCAACCGCTAAAGCTATATCCTTTGGCAGCTGCATCGGCGGCAATTGTTACATCTTCCCCGACTCTGTATGTTTTTGCCTGAGGCAAAGAACTTACACCATCTGGTACGTTTCCTGTATATTCATATTTTACACTATAACTTTTCCGGTCATAATACAATTTAACAACAAGTTTTCCGTCACCTGTAATTGTTTTATCTGCAGGCGTTGTTAAAGCGGCATTATACTCAAAACCGTCGTTTGTGTAATCTTTAGGCGTAAACGTAGCCTTCTCTCCAGTTACTCCTAAACCGGTCTCTGTGTCAGTCTCTACCAGTTCATATTCCTCAGGATTATCAACGGACTGCTGATAGTGTTCTATTGTGTAAGGAGTATCTGTATTCCTGGTATAATATAACTTCAATACAGTACTACCATCGCCTTGCACTTCCGCCTCTGTAATATTATCCTCAATTCCGGAAGCATACGTAAATCCTGGAATTGTTTTCTTGTAATCATCATCCTTTACAATAGTTCCTGTAGTAGAATATTTGGTTGCTATTTCAGTCGCTTTTTGTGGATAACTTTTATCTAACTGCTGTGTATAATGTTCTACAGTAAATGGAATACCATCTTTTGGTTTCCATATTGCATACAAGTCAACATTAGCATCTTTTATTACAAAAGAATTGTTTGTGCCGTTTGATACATATCGAGGTGATGTCGATTCTTTATCTGTATCCCAGCCTAAGAATTCATATCCTATGCGTGTAGGTATATTATTATAATTTACACGCACAGTGGTTCCCTCGCTATAATTCTGCGTAGGCGGAACATTTTCATTACCACCATTTGGCCAGTATCTTACAGAATAAGTATTTTTATCTACTACAATACCGTCGACATGCCAATCTCCCTGATCTTTAATTACGTACCATAGAACTTTCTGCGTATCTGGATTAAAACTTTTTCCTGCTTTTTGGGCCGCTGCCGCTATAGCCGTACCAGAAGGTTCTTTTAAAATATTAGCTGTAACCATTTCAGGGTTATTATTTATTTCTGTTTTATTCCTTAAGGTACCAATTAACTGTGTCTGTGTGGTTGACGGATAATAATCACTTGCTCCATATCCATTAGGTTCAAAAGGAGCTTTCCCGTCTGTTCTAATAAAGAATTTAGCCTCCTGGCCATCTGTTCCTTTCTTATTAAGCCACGTAGCATATAGTGTTATATCACTGGTAATAGTATTGGTTTTATTATCAATATTCGGCGGATACTGTACGCCTTCAATAAATGTCTGTTGAAGCATTCCTGTACCATCATGATGGCCAGACTTTTCACCATGCCAACCAACAAACTCATATCCGTTTTTATTTGCAAAAGGATTATCGGGTGTTATAATTTTCCCCTCGTCACCCACTGTAACGGTAAATGGTTCACCAGTGCCTCCATAATCCTCATTAGGATCAAAGGTCACCGTTATTGTTATTGGCTCAAACCAAAAATAGAGATCTTCATTACTATTGAAACTCTGCCAAATGTTTCCGGTTGAATATTCTAATTTATATTTTTTGTTTGACTGCTGACGAATGCGAAGCACAGATTCACCGTCATATTGGTTGCCAATAGTTGCCTTCACAAATTTATAGGACTTAAAAGCCTCACTTTCATTATCTTTTATATCTTGAGCAATATTGGAAATCATCAAACCCGAAGTTGTAAGTGTAAAACGATTCCACCAGTCTCCAACATAATTATTGTTACCAATTGATTTTCCGTCAATGCTCATAGTTCTAATTTTTGCAGCCATACTTCCGCTGGTAAAATATATTGCATATATTGAAAAATGTTCTGCCTCAAAAGCAATCATCTCGATCGAATTATTATCGGTTACGTCTACCGCGTCAGATACTGATTCGACCTTTTCAACTTCTTCAACGCTGACCTTTTCAACACTTTCAGATGTTGCATCAACATCACCGGTATCAATATGAGTAATTTCTACCTTTTCAGCTTCCGCACTCTTCTCTTCAATTGCCTTACCAGCAAATGTAACCTCTACATATCCATTTTCACTCCAGCTATTATCCAGAGCCTTTAGTTCACCTGCTTCATTCTCCACAAACAACTTAATATCATAAGCCAAAACCGTATTCGCGGAAGTATCTTCACCAGTCTCCTCTGCCGTCTTCTCCTTAACAGCCTCCTCAACCTTCTCCGTAACTTCCGTCACCTTCGCCACAGTTCCTGCCGGCAGAATTCCTTCTTCTGCATGAAGGCTCACGACTACATCACCCAGAGTCTTGCTGAAATTAAATTCCGGATGCTCCCCAATCTCCGCCATCACCACAACGATTTCCTGTTCTTCCACAATCTCCGGAACAACAAACCGTTTTACGCCTGTATCTGCATTAGAATCAGTAGCTTCGTCATCTTCTACTGCTTCAAGGGTTTCTCCATTTACAGTTACATGGTCAATGACATAGCCAACCTGTGGTTTTACGGTAAATGTTAAATCTTTTCCTTCTTCTACATTCTTAGCGCCCTTTACAGTAGCCGTACCAACTGGTGTAACCGCATAAGTAACGGCATAGCCTTCTTTAGACACATCGATATGCAGCTTATTCAAAGTAGTAACATAGGCCTTTGCATAATAGGACTCATCCAATACTACCTGGCCATAGGTCTTGCCGCTGGTGGTTCCTGTTTTCGATACTTCTTCTTTTTCATCAGCTTCAGGATCCACTACCAGAGAATCGTTCTTCTTTCCGTCTTCTCCGTTAGCAGCATGATCCTTTCCATCAACTGTTGTATCGTCTGCCTTATTATCTTCCGCAGCATTTTTGTCTGCATTATCTTTATCAGCATTATCCTTATCAGAAATATCATCAATTACAGCATCGCCCTGGCCTTCGTCCGGTTTGGAAACTTCGCCCTGGTCATCTGCCTTATCCTCAGAAGGATTCTGGTTTTCTCCGTTGTCAGGAGTCACTACAGCACCTTTATCAGCATTGCCGCTGTTGCTGCCGTCTTCTGTATCTGTATTGCTATTAACATCCTCGCTATCATGCTTATCGCTGGTTTCTGCGTTATCAGCGTTATCAGCCTTATCGGTTTTATCTGCGGCATCAACTTTATCTGCCTGATCTACACTATCTGCCTGATCTGTCTTATCAGACTGTCCTTCATCCTTAGCATTAGCATTAGCCGTATCCTTCTTCTCATCTTCCTTGCCTTCATCAGAAGATACCTTGTCGCTCTCCTTACTTCCCGCATCACCATTGACTGCAGTTGTAAGAATATGAGTATAATGACGGTTTAAAGTCGCTGCCGATACCAGAGAGTCCCCTTGATCGGAACCGCTGTCAGAAGAGCCGCTGTCAGACGCCCCGCTGTTCGAAGATCCACTATCAGATGCCCCACCGTTCGAAGCCCCGCCATCAGATGCCGCCCCACCATTGGAAGCTCCACTCTCAGAATTCCCCGCTTCGGCCTTTCCGCCGTCTTCGGTCTTGTTCGTATCGCTATTCTGCGCGCCGCCGTTCGTTCCGGTATGGTCTTCCGGCTTCTGAACCTGTTCTTCTTTTCCTGTATTTGTATTGGAATGATCGGTATTTTCCCCATCTGCGTTTGCATCCGGGTTCTGAACCGTTCCGTCATTTGTTCCGTTTCCATCACTTACATTAGCATCTGGATTCTGAACGCCATCTGCTGCATTTCCATTTTCTCCGTCTAAGCCTGCATCCGGATTCTGAACCTCACCGTTTGCCGCGCCTTCTCCGTCGATCTCTCCGTCCACATTCGCATCCGGGTTCTGTACTTCGCCGCTTGTGGTACCATTTCCATCAGCCGCATTGCTGTCCGGATTCTCTACGCTTCCATCAGCCGCATTTCCGTCAGGATTCTGAACCGTTCCGTCAACCGTTCCATTTTCCCCGCCTGCATTCTCATCCGGGTTCTGTACTTCGCCGCCAGCCGCGCCGTTCGTACCCGCGCCGCCAGCGCCTCCGTTACCGTTTCCTTCACCGCCAACCGGTGCAGTCGGTGCTTCCGCATCCAGTAAAGTGGAATTCCCCTTTACAGTTACCTTCTGAGTCGTATATCCGTCAATTCTGGAACGGAATGTCACTCTCGCATCAGAATCATTGATATACAGGAAGATGATATCCTCATCGCCTGTAATCTGATATCCTTCGGGATCGCCGTTAATACGGATAAACATACGAAGCTCTGCTCCGTCTGCATATTCCTCTTCATCCATATCGTAAGCCGGTGCAAACTCAAATACAGAACCTGTTTCAAACAGCCTCTGATATTCCTTTGCAAGGCTTCGGTCGGACGTATCCACGCCGAGGTCCTCAAAATTAAATTCATCGCCATTATCAATGGCTGCCTGCGCAGAGTCTCTCAAATCCTCTCCGCTCATCACAAATGTAGCATTCTCTTTCTCAAAAGCAGCGGCCACATCCGCCCATGACACCATGTTAAATGAGGTCATTGTAAGAACAAATGACAGGAATCCTGCCAAACCTCTTTTTAACTTTTTCTTTAATCCCTTCATAGCTTCCCCTCTCTTACCCTTCCATTAGGGCACTCTCTCTATTTTTATGCAGATATCTGTCTTCATATAAAATCCGTCCGTCACTGCTTTCCAGTGCGGAGGTCATCAGGAGCACCAGCTCCATGAAACTTCGGAAGGCCTGTTTTTCACCGGTTTCCCTCCAGCGTATAACGCCCTGCCAGGTCGAATGTTCCCGGAACAGGATCTTTATCAGAAAGGTGGCTTCTTTCCCGCCTTCCCGGTAAACGGACCACATCTTATCCGGTATAATCCTGATGTCTTCATTCTGTCCTCCGGAATCGTCGTCCTTCAGACTGCCAAGTCCGATAAAATGCCCCATGGCATCAGCCAGGGCTATGGTTCCTGTAAAATCTTCCAAATAATTGAGGAAGGCGTTCTGAACGCTTCCTGCCAGCAGACCGCCCTCAAAGGAGTCTACGGCGATCTGGCAGACATTTGAGATCTTTTGCGGCTGCCCCCGATCGCCCGGTCCGTTCAGTACCTGTTCTATCCAGTAGGTCATCTGAAGAAAGCTCTCAAATTCCTGTTTTTCCTGCCCTTCCAGCCAGGAGATCTCTCCCTGCCAGCTCGTGTTGTATCTGTACTTTACGTTGAGTTTAAATGTGGCCAGCGTTCCATCTTCCAGCTGATCGTATTCCTGTATGGGAGGTTCAGGAAGCTTCGTTCCGCCAAATCTCCGGTAATCCATCGTTCTCTTCGGATTCGCCAACTCGTCGAATATCCGGTTCATATGAAGCATCATCTCCAGGTAATTCTCAAACCGGATCCCCGGCGCCGTGCCTGCGTGATATATGATGCCGCTCATACAGCCATTCTCAAATCCATTTACCGATATCTTGAAGTAGCGGGAAGAGTTGCGGTTCATACTCATCTTTGCTATCGTCATAAATTTTTCCTTCTCTCTCTGTTCAGAGCTTTTGTTTATCTATTTTCATTACATTTTCTTCAAATAAATATAGTTTTACCCAGTGTCTGTAACCAGTATATACCATATTGGTTACAAATTGGTTACATTTCAAGTTTTTTTGAAAATAATTTAAAATTATTTGTAATGTGTAACCGTAACCTTAAAAAACACATGAAATGAGTGTCTGAACACGCAAAAAAGCGGCGGGAATACCGGGAGATTACATCTCCTCACGTATTTCCGCCGCTCATTTGAAAGCTCTTATTCAGTTTTGTTCTCATGGACAGTTACAAATCTTGGCACGCCTCTTCTATTTCAATTCCTGAAGTATCGATTTTCCAATCGTTCCTTCCGGCATTGTAACCCCGAAATTGTCTGTGATGGTAGCTCCGATTACGGCAAAGGTATCTTCTGACGGGATTCTTCCGCTTCCGCTCATGGAAGGAGAGTATGCCAGAAATGGTACCTTCTCTTTCGTATGATCCGTACCGGTATAGGTCGGGTCATTGCCGTGATCAGCCGTTAAGATCAGTAAATCATCTTCTTTTAACTTGCTCAGAACGATCTGCAGCTTCTCATCAAACCGCTCGATCTCTTTACCGTAACCGATCGGGTCGCGGCGGTGTCCCCACAGCGCGTCGAAATCCACCAGATTTACGAAGCACAGGCCGTGGAAATCCTTATCCATGACTTCGATGGTCTGCTCCATTCCATGTACGCTGCTCTGTGACTTATAAGCCTCTGTAATTCCCTCACCGTCAAAGATATCCTTAATCTTGCCAATACTTATCACATCGTATCCCGCTGCCTTTAAGGCATCCAGTGCGGTTGGTCCGTAGGGCTTTAACGCGTAGTCATGGCGGTTAGGAGTCCGTTTGAACTCGCCCTTCTTCCTGCCCACATACGGTCTGGCAATCACGCGGCCCACCTTCCACTCGTCTCTCATCGTCAGCTCCCTGGCGATCTCACAACAGCGGTACAGCTCCTCAAGTCCGAAGGTCTCCTCGTTTCCGCAGATCTGAAGCACAGAATCGGCAGAGGTGTAGACGATCATGTCTCCGGTCGCGATCTCATGCTCGCCATACTCGTCTAAAATCTCTGTTCCGCTGGCCGACTTATTACCCACAATCTTATGTCCCGTGCGCTTTTCCAGTTCCTCGATCAGTTCCTTCGGAAATCCGTGCTCGGTAAATGTCTGAAATGGCTTCGTAATATGAAGTCCCATCATCTCCCAGTGTCCGGTCATCGTGTCCTTGCCGGTGCTGGCTTCATTCAGTTCTGTGTAATAGGCCAGCGGCTTCTCTGCCGGCTCTGCATGAGTTAAGGGATGCAGGTTTGCAATTCCCATTTTTGCAAGATTCGGTATGTGGAAGCTCTCCATCCGCTCATCGATATGTCCCAGCGTATCCGTCCCCACGTCGCCATAGTCCGCCGCATTATCCATCGCTCCGATTCCCAGGGAATCCAGCACAATGGTAAAAATTCTGCGATATTTTTCCATATTGTATCATTCTCCTTCTGTCTGCAACACTATTTATATTGGTTCAATATTGGTATTATACTCCATAACAAACATTTTATAAAAGGACAAATGTCTTAATGAATTATTTTTTCTATTATTATTGGGGTAAGATAAACGATCTGTTTTTTTGGTGACAATTCTGTTTACTTTTATCCAGAATATGGTATATTTGTAATTAGAAAGATTACATTTTAGGCAGACACAAATTGTATAACAAAAAGGAGACGAGGCGCAGGCCTCCATACGTTATTTATGAAAGATATCATGGATTTACACACCCATACCACTGCAAGCGGCCATGCATACAACACACTTTATGAGATGGCACGCTCTGCCTCAGAGAAGGGTCTCACGCTTTTCGGTTCGACAGATCATGCGCCGAAGATGCCGGGAACCTGTCATGAATTTTATTTTATTAATTTTAAAGTCATACCGCGCACCCTGTTCGGCGTAAAGATACTGATGGGGTCTGAACTCAACATTCTGGATTATAGCGGCCGTATTGATTTAAGGGAAGGCATACTGGAACGTCTCGATTACACGATCGCAAGCATCCACGAGCCCTGCTACAAATGCGGTACCGTTGCAGAAAATACAAATGCCTATTTAGGGGCCATCAAAAATCCTTATGTTAAAATCATCGGCCACCCGGATGACGGACGTTTTCCTATTGACTATGACACGGTTGTAGCCGCCGCCGCGGAACACCACACGCTGCTGGAGCTCAACAGCAGCTCGCTGCACTCGACAAGCATGCGGCTCCACGCAAAAGAAAACTACCGGATTATGCTGGATTTATGTAAACACTATAAAGCGTCTGTCATTATTGACAGCGACGCCCACATCGAGGCTGATGTGGGAAATCATAAACTTGCCTGGGAGCTAATTAAAGAGACCGGCTTCCCGGAAGAGCTGATTGTAAACGGTTCTCTGGACCGTCTGCTTCCGTATATCCCCAGGCTGAAGGAGTGCTTATGATAAACTTTCTGAATCTGGAATATTTTCTGGCAGCGGCCGAGGAACTTAACATCACCCGGGCAGCCAAACGCCTCTATATATCCCAGCAGTCATTAAGCAATCATATTTCCAATCTGGAAAAGGAGTTTGACGTCCAGCTGTTCAACCGGACGACACCGCTGACACTCACCTATGCCGGAAGAGCGCTGAAGCTGCGCGCCAAACAGCTGCTGGAACTAAAGGATGAGACTTACCGCCAGCTGGCCGATATTAAGGATTTTACCACCGGTCAGATATCCATCGGGGTTTCTCACACGCGGGGACGTTTTCTCCTTCCCGCCATCCTGCCGGTCTACCGTGAAAAGTTTCCGAACATCGAACTTCACCTGGTAGAAGGCAATTCGTCGGAGTTAAGTACTTCCCTGATTCGGGGAGACATCGACTTGATTATCGACCTGCTTCCATTTAAAGCAGAGAATGTGGAGACTGTCACGATCTGTGAAGAGGAGATTCTTCTCATCGTTCCCGATCAGATCCTGGACAGCTTTTTCCCCGGCCGCCAGGAGGAAATCAAGAGTCAGCTGGAAGAAAATGTGGACGTGCGTTTGTTAAAAGATTGTCCATATCTTCTTATTAATAAAGGAAACCGCGTCCGGACCATTGCCGACGAAATTTTTGAGGATGCACAGATCACGCCCTCCATCGTTCTTGAAACGGAAAATATCGAAACCGTACTGGCTCTGGCGGGCAAAGGGATGGGAATCACCTTTTATCCCAAGATGTTCATGTCGGGAACCGGGCTCATGACCGATCTGCCAAAGAATAAAAAGGGACTCAATTTCTATTCCCTTCCCAAAGGGCGCACACACGGAATTCTGGCCTTCGGCTACCATAAAGGCCGCTATCTGTCTCAGGCTACGGAAGAATTTATCCGTATCGCCAGGGAAAACATATAAAAACTGTTTTAATAACAGAAAAACTACGTTTTTACCTGCATTTTCGACCTTCACAGCATTGACAATCATCTTTTGGTGGTGTATTATTAAATAGTAACCATTATCAGTATTATTACTATTTTAATGCAAAGGAGCTGCTATGAAGACATTGAAGTATAGCCGTCAGCGGGAATCCATCAAGTCTTGTTTGATGGCCAGGCATGACCATCCGACTGCCGACGCCCTATACACATCAATCCGCGAAGAATATCCAAACATCAGCCTTGGGACTGTCTACCGCAATTTAAACCTGCTGGTGGAGTTGGGGGAAATTCAGAAGCTGACATGTGGAGATGGGGCAGATCATTTTGATGCAGACACTTCACCGCACTATCATTTCGTTTGCAGGGACTGCGGCCAGGTCTACGACCTGCCTTTAAAAACCCTGGATAACATCAACCAACTGGCTCAGGAATATGCGGACGGCCATGTTGACAGCCATACAATCTTTTTCTATGGTACCTGCAAAAATTGTTTAGAAAAAAATTTGCAATAAGTATTGACAGAAGCAGAAAGATGTGCTAAATTAATATCAGTAATCATTACTGTTATTGATTACAACAAAACAAGTTCAATAAAAACAAATATATAAAAATGAAAAGGAGACATGAATTATGAAGAAATGGGTTTGTACAGTATGCGGTTATGTTCACGAAGGAGAGACTGCTCCGGAATTTTGTCCAGTATGTAAAGTACCGGCTGAGAAGTTCAAATTACAGGAAGAGGATATGTCATGGGCAGCTGAGCATGAATTAGGAGTAGCTCAGGGCGTTCGTGAAGATATCATCAAAGATTTAAGAGCAAACTTCGAGGGTGAATGTTCTGAGGTTGGTATGTACTTAGCTATGTCCAGAGTTGCTTTCAGAGAAGGCTATCCGGAAGTTGGTATGTACTACAAGCAGGCAGCTTACGAAGAGGCTGATCATGCTTCCAGATTCGCTGAATTACTTGGCGAGTGTGTAACTGCAAGCACAAAGAAGAATCTTGAATTAAGAGTTGCTGCTGAGAACGGCGCTACTGCAGGTAAAGTTGACTTAGCAAAACGTGCTAAAGAGTTAAACCTTGATGCAATTCATGATACCGTACATGAGATGGCAAGAGACGAAGCTCGCCATGGCAAAGCATTCAAGGGTCTGCTTGACAGATACTTTGGCTAATTCATAAATATTCACTTCACCATCTTCAGGGAACGGCATAGCTTGATTATACCGTTCCCTGGTTTTCCGCCGGGAGATCCGGATCGGGAACGAATTCACTCATTGAACAGTCGGGTTCATTGACACTAAAGAAAAAAATAATCAGGAGGGTTTATCACATGTCTAAATATGCAGGAACAAAAACAGAAAAGAACTTAATGGACGCTTTCGCAGGCGAGTCTCAGGCAAGAAATAAATATACATATTATGCTTCTGTAGCGAAAAAAGCCGGTTACGAGCAGATGGCTGCTTTATACTTGGAGACAGCAGATCAGGAAAAAGAGCACGCTAAAATGTGGTTCAAAGAATTCCATGGCATCGGCAACGCTTTAGAAAACCTTGCAGACGCAGCGGAAGGTGAAAACTACGAGTGGACCGATATGTACAAGAGAATGGCTGAGGAAGCCAGAGAAGAAGGCTTTGAAGAGTTAGCCATCAAATTTGAGTTTGTTGGAAAAGTGGAAGCCGCTCATGAGAAACGTTACTTAAAGCTTCTTGACAGCTTAAAGAACGATAAGACCTTCAAGGGCGACGCTCCTCTTGGCTGGAAGTGCCGTAACTGCGGATACGTACATGAAGGACCGGAAGCTCCTGAAGTATGCCCGACATGTGCACATCCGAAGGCTTATTTTGAAAGAAAAGTTGAGAATTATTAATTCTTAATCCATAAAAGCGACTGCGGAATACGCTGTGCAGGCGGCGGAATAACCAGTATTTTTGAAAAATAACTCCCAATGGAAATGGATCGTAATAGACAGATCCGTTTCCGCTGGGAGTTATTTTTTTTTGCCTGCGATAAGGCCCGTTCTGCCTGATTCTGCATTCTATTTCTGATCTGAACCGCATAATCTGTCAGGAGGTGATCCATATGCAATCCTGTGAATTAGTAATCTCCATATCGAGCCTGGCCTGCTGCATTGCCGAAGGAAAAAGTGCCGATGAAATAGCACTTCTCGCGTCTATCCTCTCACAGCTGGGCGATACGCTTGCCACGATTTCCGCGCATCAGGCTTTATGCTGTCCTCCGGAGGATACAAAAAAGTAAAAGTTTCCTCCGGAATGCAGGGCTCATAATTTTTTACAGCTCTTCGCCGGAAATATCATAGCGATAACGGCCATGCCATGCTACAATAGCAGTATATCAAATAAATTCTAACTTCACCATTTAACGTATATTCTAAAGAGAAAGACTGAGGAGCTGCCACATGCAAGAGCAGGATAACAAAAGAAAATGCTTAGTCCCAATTTTACTCCCGCTGTTTCTGCTCATTCTACTGCTGCTTTATTACACAGCAGGTAATCATAAAGAACCCGTTCGTCCTGTTGTTCTCGACAGCAATCCGATCGGGATGATCTGGCCGGACAGCGACAATGGGAATCGAAACACTGCCCAGACATCTTTTTCCATTAAGAACCCTTCTTCTAAGTCCCAAAGCGTCACGTTTCAGATCACTTATAACCTTCTCCTATCAGAAAAACATTTCACATTTGATATAGAGCACCTGTATGTGAAAGATGAGGACGGAACATTTCGCGAACTTCCGGATACGGTAATGGAGATACCGGGCAATACCACCCTGTCTGTAAGAATCACGGCGTTGGACCACGAAAGCTCGATGGAGCTGACTACGAGAGGTGCTCCTGAGGTCAGAATCATTTCCCCGAATACAGAGAGTTCCGGGGAATTACCAGAGGATTATACCACCAATACGAGAAGCACTGTTTTTCAAGACAGAGACGAGAAGCTGGCCTTCCTCTCCAGATATCTGGAAATGCCCTCTGAGATGATCGATGCAGCCTATCACATTGTTTATCAGGATAATTCCAAAGGAAGAGTCCCGGGTCCTTCCGATTACGATATCAGGGCTGTCTTCACAGTGGAGGCGGACGATCTCTCCCTCTGGACAAAGGATATGAAGAAAATTCTGCCGGAGCAAGTCGATCCGGGCTGGTGGGAGGACTTAAAAACCTCCGGTTTTACATGGGACATCCCGTCAGATGCCGAGTATTACAAACGGCCTGGCTCTGAAAGCTATATCGTCATCTGTCCTGACCTTCATCTGATTCTGAAAATGGTTTCGTCGCTGTCTCTTCCCCTTTCGCTTGAAGATTCCGCATCCCGGGAGGAATTCCCAGAAGAGCTCCCCGGTTACGATCAGTTCAAGACTCTGGCTGCGGATGCGCTGGGATACGATCATTCTGCCGTGCCTTACATAAGAACTGCGATGACCGAAAAGGTGTACGCAGCAGACGGAACGGAGCTTACACTTATATGCTACCGGGCCATGTTTTGCAATAGCCCATTATATGGGATTCCGGTCCTTGTCATCAGTGGAGATGGCGGCACCTCCTGTACGGTTCTCTGTGACGGCTCCTATGGAGATGAATGGTATCTGGCGGATATTGACGGTGACAGTCAGGACGAGCTTCTGATGCATCATTTAATCAGTATTACCGGAGGGGCAGGCGCCTATGAGAGCGATATCTATCGGATATCTGACGGCAGTCCGGCCAAAATATTCGGCAGCCCGGAGTGGGATGGCGATAATTATTTTGATACGTATTTTACCCTTCATCTGTCGGAAGGATATACCCATACGGTACAAAACGGTTCTACAGGATTTTACACCACTTTCACACGCAAAGGCCCGGAAGGAAATTCCTACTTTGACGCGGATGGAAATCTCACCGACGAGGGCAGGGAGAACAATGAAACGGACTGGCTGAGTGCAGATCCATATTTCTATCTCTTCACACCTGTGGACGCGGACGGCGACGGCGTCTTTGAAATTATGACTGCCCAGTATACGTATCTCTATGGGCGCTCTGATGGGCTGGGAGCCGCGTATACCCTTCTCAAATGGGACAGCGGCATGGAACGAATGTATATCACGAAAGCCGGCTTCTGGCCCTATGAGGATCACGAAGAGGACGATCAGGAATATTTCGAACGATGGGAAAAATATGAAAACACCTGGTATAAAAAGGACGAGCCAGCTCCGGGCGATTTACTCGATTCCGGTGCGCTCATCAAAGCAGCCAGCGACCAGATCCGCGCGATAGATTTTCACGTCAGGCAGTTCCCGATTAACGACTCTCTGTACGACGCGGAGACAGATAAAATCTACAGGGAGGCTTTTTATAAGGCTGTGACCAACCAGAAACCGGTGCTTTGCAGGGCGTACCGGTCTCTGGATTACGAGGAAGATACGTATCAGAATGTCCTTCGAAGTGAATATCTAAGTGATCAGGAGTTTCTGAGACAGGAACTGAAACAGGACTCCAGCTACTATTTTACGGACTATGACGGCGATGGTCTGCCGGAACTGATCGTTCGAAATATGGGACTCTACGGGTTAAAATACGATCCGAAACAGGACCAGGTCTATCTGTTTCTGTCGGTCTACAGCAGTTACGGCTACTTCATGGGGGCCGGACAAATATTCTGGCACAATCCCTGTCTTGCCAACAAGGATATCTATAGCTACGAGTCAGAGGACAGGAATGGCAACCGGGTTTTTGCGGGTTTTGAGACAGTCGCCCACTGGGATGGCGATGTCTGGAGTGAGTCCTACTATATATCGACAATGGACTATACCGACGTGAAGGTGAGTCAAAAGCTGTGGGAGGAACTATTCAGCCTGCTGCAGAAAGCCCGCAGCGAAACGCCCGAGCCTGAGACTTATGAGGAATTTTTCAAAGATTTTTATAAGGATTAACATAGAGGGAAACGATAGTTTAAGCAATAAAGCCGTTCTCGATAACGCAAAACTTAACGTCCTGACCATTGCCATGGTGCTCACTTATAAAGCCATTGATAAAATACCCGATTTTTTATGAACTGAGTTTACTAAGGCGCTGACTGAGACTCAATTGGCAGCGAAAAGAGAACCGCAGACATGCGTCTTGCCTGCGGTTCCCTCCTGCAATTTCTTTATACGATTCTTACCACTCTCTTCTATTCTTATTTCTTTTTCTTTCTCGCCTTCCCCTTCCTCGGGGCTTTCTCTTTTTCCGGCTCGATCTCGCGTTCAATATCGTAGTCTTCTTCCTGGTCTTCGACTCCCGCCTCCAGTTCCTTAATCTGCTCTAAAAGCTCATGCTGCAGGAGTTCCTCGTCTGACATTTCTTTTTTTTTGCGACTTTCCGTATTTTTCCGGCCTTTCCCATTTCCAGTCTTTTTTTCGTCACTGCCACCACTCGGCTGGTCAGTCATTTTATGTAGATCTGCTTTGGAATTATCCTCTTCCCCATACTCCTTTTTTCTTTTTGACGATTTTTTTGAGCTGCATTCTATGCCATCTTTACTAGATCTGCCTTCATCATCATCGCCCTCCCCATTACAGTTCCTGTCTTCCTCCTCCATTTCTCCGCTTTCATTTACGTCACATTCTTCCCAACTCCCATCGTCTTCCTCATGTTCCTCATTCTCCGATGCGGTCAGGTTCTCCTCGTGAATCTCTTCCTCCCTCTCCTTTGCCACTTCCTTCATTTTCTCCGTGGTAATGCTGCCGGAGAGGAACAGGGACATCTTGGCGCAGACCGGCCCTACCATCTCGTAGAGGACGGAAGAAGAGAGAATAATGGTCAGAAGCAGTTTCCCCATCTCCTCGGGGAGCAGTCTCTGTCCCAGAAACGCCAGACCGATGGCGACACCAGCCTGCGGGATCAGAGCCAGGCCCATATAATTTCGAATTTCCCTGCTGGTTCCCGTAATCAGGCAGCTGATATACGTTCCCAGATACTTTCCAATAATTCTCACGATAAAGTATGCCAGACCCACCGTGCCCACGGTGGTCAGCGCAGACAGATCCAGATTCATACCCGACATAATAAAGAATATGGACATGACCGGAGGCGTAAAGTTATTAATCTGCCGGTACAGCTTTTTATCGCTGGTAAGATTGATATACGACGCGCCGAAGATCATGCAGGACAGCAGCGGCGAAATATCGAGAGACGCACAGATACCAGAGATCCCCAGAAGCATGGCAATAGCCAGAATCAGCCTGTTGTCCTTGCTTCTGGCCGGTATCAGAAGCCGGCTTAAGAAGTAACCGCAGAAAAATCCCAGTCCCAGAGCCAGAATATTATAGACCACCGGCATCAGGACCGTGGACATGGTCAGTTCTTCATTTCCCGTACGTCCGGCGATGCCTGCCACAATACTGAACGCCAGAAGGCAGACCACATCATCCAGCGCCACGATTTGCAGCAGAGTATTGACAAATTCTCCCTTTGCCTTATACTGGTTGATCGTCATCATCGTGCTGGCTGGTGCCGTCGCCGTCGCGATTGCGCCCAGAATCAACGCAAAATTCCACTCCATCTTAAAGACGCCCACACAGAACAGCGTTACCAGCACGCCGGCCAGCAGGGCCTCGAAGAGCGTGATGATAATAATCCGGCTTCCCGTCTTTAACAGCACTTCCTTCTTAAAAAACTTTCCGACTCCGAACGCAATAAACGCCAGCGCCAGATCGCTGACAAACCCCATATGACCGATAATCTCTACCGGGATTAGATTTAACCCGCATGGCCCGATTAAGATTCCCGCCATAATATAACCGCTGACCTTTGGCAAATTCAGCGTATTGGTCAGCCGCGTCATAATAAAACCGGCAAACAGGATCACTGACAGAATCAGCAATACCCTGGTGCCTTCACTTACCCCTGCTAAATATCCCTGCATTTTTTTGCCCCCTGTTCCCATTTATAGTAACTGTTACCCCGTGACCGGCAGCACGCATCCCGCTGCACGGAAACGTCAAAAAAGAGCAAGGAAATAAAACGAAATCCATTCGTTTCTATCCCTTACTCTTTCTCTCAAAGGTTTTTATTCTGTTCTTTTTTAGACTGCTCTAATCTACTCAGAAACCGTATTCTTTATAGAACCGATCCCCTCGATCACACACTCCACCACATCGCCGGCCTTTAAAAACTTCGGCGGCGTAAAGCCCATTCCGACTCCGGATGGCGTTCCTGTGGAAATGATAGTCCCCGCCTTCAGCGTCATTCCCATGGATAACTCACTTACAATATGATCGATATCAAAAATCATCCGCTCCGTATTGCTCTCCTGCCGCACCTCACCATTTACGAGGGAGCGGATCGGGAACTTCGGCGGGTATTCCACGCTGTCCGCGGTCAGAATACACGGTCCCATCGGTGTAAAACCGTCCAGACTCTTTCCAAAATACCACTGCTTGTGGGCGTTCTGTACATTACGCGCGCTCACATCATTAATAATTGTGTATCCAAAGATGTGATCCCTGACCTGCTCCTTCGGAACCCGGTAAGCCTCTTTTCCGATAATCACGCCAAGCTCCGCCTCATAATCGAGACTGTCCACGATATCGCTGTGACTGGATATCTCCCCATCCGGGCCAACCGTCCGGTTTACCCTCTTGGAGAAATAGACCGCTTCCTTCCGCACTCCGTCAAATGCTTCCTTCTTAAATCTGGCGGATTCTTCCGCATGCTCCATGTAGTTAAGCCCAAGACAGATAATATCCTGTTCCGGCGCCTCGATCGGAGCCAGAAGCCTCACCTCAGAGCGCATAGCCGCCCCTGTGATGCCGTACGGTTCCAATCCGGATACATGCTCCAGCAGATCCTTTTCCGACTGGCTGAACCCCTTTACGACTTCCATCATACTCGTATATTCCATGCCGAATGCCCGAAGCGGATATACCCACATCTCATCCTTGCTCATAACCCCGATATCTTTTCTTCTGTCAACTTCATATGTCAGTAACTTCAACGTACTTCCTCCCTTACATGAACCACGGTTTTCCCGTATACGGCGAAACCGCGTCCGCGGCGCATCCGAAGACGGCCGGAAAATTTTTCCCAACTTCTTATACTTTAGCAATCCTTTTCCACAGAGTCAAGTAATAATCCGAATTTTTGTTATTTCTGTGAAAATTGCCGTTACAGTTCAAGGCCCATTTGTCCGTCTCCTCCGTCCGGCCTGCTCTGGCGGTTCATATAAAGTCCCTTTCTCATATCAAATAAGGATTTAAAACGGTTGAATCGTCTTAAATCCTTATTTCTGTAATTTTTTTACTGACAGCTTCCGGTCTCTGCAGTCAGCCTTTATGATCCAGCCAGCTCTTGCAGATCTCCGGGTAGTTTGTGAAGATTCCGCTGCATCCCCACTCGTAAGTGTTTTCCAGGCTTTCCATGTCGTTGATGGTCCAGACATTTACACCGATTCCATGGTCCCTGCAGTTTCTGACGGTCTCCTCCGTAAGTCCCCTGATCCCCGGGTGGTAACAGGCATAGCCGTAGCGGCTGCAGTAATACCCCGCATTTCCTAAGCCGGCATGCTCCAGTAAGGCTCCGCGCGGAATATCCGGCGCCAGCTCCTTCAGCCGCTCCAGAGACAGGTGGTTGAAGGACGAGAACATGACTCTGTCCTCTAAATGGTACTTCTTAATAATATCCAGGGTCTTTTCCTCAATATCTTCATAATAGTACACCCCGGTCTTAATCTCCACATTTGTCACAAACCCGTACTGGCTGGCCCATTCACAATACTCCTCAAAGGAAGGGACCGGGCAGAAGCCGTATCGGCCTCCCTTAATTGTTCCTGCGTCCAGTTTTCTTAACTCCTCAAAGGTATAATCCTTCACCAGGCCCGTTCCATCTGTCGTCCGGTCAACGGCTTCGTCATGGATCACCACCACGGTACCGTCCCTGGTCAGCTGTACATCCAGCTCGATTCCGTCGCATCCGGTCTCCGCCGCCTTCTGAAACGACAGCATGGTGTTCTCCGGATATCTTCCGCTGTAACCTCTGTGTGCGTACACTTTCATGTTGATTCCCCCGGTTTCTTATTTCATGGCTGCCTTGGAGTATCCGGTCAGCATGTATTTCTGGAAAATGAAGAACAGGATGATGACAGGTACAACCGCCATCACCGCGCCGGCCATGATCTCATGGTTATTCATGGATTCAGCACCGGCAAAGGTATTCTTTAAATAGGCAAGTCCGACTGTAAGCACACGGCGCTTCTCGCCCTTGGCGATGATCTTCGGCCAGAAGTAAGCATTCCAGCCATTGGTAAAGGTCACCAGCGTAACCGTAAATAACGTGGAGCGGCACATGGGGGCCAAAATCTTTGTGATAATTCCCACACGGCCCAGCCCGTCGATTCTGGCCGCCTCGATATAGCTGTCGTCAATCGCCATAAAGGTCTGGCGCAGCATGAAGATGTAATACGGCGACACGGCTTCCGGAAGAATCAGACCTAAGAAGGTATCCGACATTCCCCAGTTTGCCATCATGATATAGATCGGAATAAACGTAACCTGGAGCGGAATCATCAGGGCGCCCAGAACGATGATGAAGCAGAAGTTCTGGCCTTTAAATCTGCCCTTGGAAAATCCGTAACCCGCGAAGATACCGGTCACGACCTGTCCGATCAGGATACCGGCCGTCATGACAGCCGTATTGAAATAGTATCTGGCGAAATTGCCCTTTTTTAATACATTGATATAGTTCTCGAAGTGGAATTCCTTCGGCCATAAGGTCGGTACCGGAAGCAGAATCTCCTCCTGGGATTTCACGGAAGATACCAGCATCCAGTAGATCGGGAACACGATGATAATCAGGACGATGATGGCAAGAACCCACTGAACTGCCGTAATCGTCGCCTTTTTTCTCCTGGCGGTACGGTTAATATCCCGTCCGTCCTTCATTATATGTTTCTCCATGTTGTCCCCCCTATGAATCGTACGTCACGTTGCCGTTAGATACCTTCATGGTAGCCACCGTCACCACCAGCAGAAGCAGGAAGAAGAAGATCGCCACTGTGGAAGCGCGGTCCATCCGGAAGTCTTCCATCGCATAACGGTAAATGTTATACACGAACACTTCGGTCGAACGGTACGGGCCTCCCTGTGTCAGAATATCTACAGACTGGAACACCTTCATGGAAGAAAGGAAGGTGGTGACAAATAAAAACAGTGTGGTCGGCGACAGCATCGGAATCGTGATCTTAAAGAACCGCTGTACCGCATTGGCCCCATCCAGGGAGGCCGCTTCGTAATAGTCCGTGGAAATGCCCATCATGGCAGACAAATACACCATCATTCCATATCCCACGCACCGCCATCCGGTCAGCATCAGGACCGAGAGCAGAGCGGTGTGTCGGTTGCCCAGCCAGTCTACTTTACTGATTCCAACCAGGGATAAGAGGTAGTTTAAGATACCGCCGTCCGTATTTAAAATCCATAAGAACACAACGGCTGCGGAGGACATCGCCACGTATTTCGGCATAAAGACGATGGCTCTCATGGCGGAGAACCCCTTCGTCATTCGGTTGAAGATCAGGGCGAAGATCATGCCCCCCACCAGCGTGATGAAGATCTCACCGGCCGAATAGAGAATCGTGACCTTCAGGGAGTTCCAGAGATACTTGGTACCGGACCCACCGAACAGCCATTTCCAGTTCTTAAAGCCGACATAGTGCCACGTATCATTTAACATGTTCCAGTCGGTAAAGCTGATCCGGAACAGCTCCGCAATCGGATAGTAAGTAAATACCGCCAGGAAAATCAGTACCGGAAGTACACAGGCAAAATCCTTCATTGCGGATACTTTTCTTGGATTGATATGTTTTTTCTCTTTCATATGATACCCCCGCCTGACTGCATCAGGAATCTCCTAATACGTCATCAATTTCCTCGGCCATCTTTTCCATGGATTCCTGTGCGTCTCCGCCTTCCAGCATGAGCTGTGCCATGTCGTTCTTCCAGATATTAGCCATCTGGGACCATGCCTTGTGCTGGATTCTCGGCTGAATCAGGTCCAGATTATCGAAAATACACTGGAATGCCGGCTTCTCCTCTAAGAATGCCTTGCCTTCATCGGTTGTGAGCACGGACTTCCTGGTCGGGATATATCCGGTTCCTCTTGCCCATGTTAAGTTTACTTCCTTGCTGCATAAGTACTGCATAAACTGCCATGCCGCGTTCTTCGTAGCCTGATCGTTCTTGGATGGGATTAACAGCACGCAGCCGCCGATCTCCTGGTTCTTCGTCTCGCCGCCCGGAAGCCATGCCATACCGATCTCGAAATTACACTGGCTCAAATAGTTCGTATACAGGGAGCTTGTATGTACAACGGAAAATGCCTCGCCGTCGATAAAGTGCTGACGCATAATGGAGGACGCGTCATCCGCGGTTCCTGTCCAGTATGTATAGCCCTTATCGCACCACTCTTTAATCTTGGCCGCGATCTCCACCGCCTTCTCATCGCCTAAGTCTGTGGTTACCTGGTCATCATTGATGATCTTCACACCCTGATTTAAGTAGAAGGTCTCATAATACCACTGATCCCATCCCGGCATAATGGTTCCGTACACCGCCGTCGTTCCGTCATCATTGACCTTGGAGGTCTTCTCAAGGAATGCATCCATGTCATCCCACTTCTCCGGAATCTCAATGCCCAGCTCGTCCGCCATATCTTTGTTGTAGTAAACGATCTGCGTGGAGATCAGGAAGGGAAGGGATACCTGCTTGCCGTTGTAGCTGGAAGCCGTTATCATGCCTTCGCCGAAGTCCTTTAAATCATAGCCGCTGGCCTGGATATAGGGTGTTAAGTCCTCAGTCAGACCGCCTGCACCGTATTCCGCCACGTAAGGAGTATTGGCAACCGTAATTGCCGGAAGATCGGTCCCCGCCGCATGGGCCGCTACCAGAGCCTCATTTAATTTCTTGTAGCTTCCGATGTATTCGGCTTCCACTGTGATCATATCCTGTGATTTGTTGAAGTCGTCCACGACCTTTTGCACGGTCTCGGAATACTGTTCCTCCAGCGCGTGCCACCACTTGATGGTGATCGGCTCCGTCACCTCATACAGGGACGGATCTACCTCCGCCACGGTCTGTGCCTCTGTCTGCCCGCCTGCTCCAGCCTTGCCGGTGGAACCTCCGCCGCTGCATCCACTCAGTGTTCCTGCCATCATTGCAGCCACCATTAATAATGCGATACCCCTTTTTTTCATGTCTTTTACGACTCCCTTCCGTTGCCCTCTGAGACCCTTCCGCCCGAAGGTTACGACTCCTCCCGGCGAAAAAACAGCAATAAAAAAGAGATTGTGCATGCGCCGAAAGCATATTGCTCATATGCATCCTACACTTGCTCCGATCTCAGTCTCTCTCAAGCAACCCATATTCTTTTCTGATAGAACTATGGTATCATAGATTATTCCATTATGCAAGTAATTCTTTATCTATTTTGCATAATTTTTTTATTTTTTCTTTTCTCTTTTTATTTCCTTTTCATAAAAATTGACTTTTTTTTAACAATTTTTACCATTTACTCTTCGTCATCTTTTATGTATTTATAGAAAATAAAACGGTAAAAAAATGATGCCACATAGCTGCCAAGAGCAAACCAGAACATAAAAAGCATGGGGAAGAAATACGTTACAACCGCTGTAATTCCATATATCACAAGGATTGTTACAGAAACGTGAAGATTTCCGACGGACATGACGAAAGAATCCCTTATCACTTTTCTGGTATCGACATGAAAGAAAGCGAGGAGGGGAAACAGATAAATCATTGTTAATAAATAGACGAAAATAGCGCCGATCAGCAGGAAAAATGCAAAGAAGCGAACCGCCCCCAGCGGGGCGAGAAACTGGCAGCACCATAAATCAAACGCCAGAAATGCCCCCACGAGGACTGCGCCGATCCAGAGAATGGTGGCCTGGCCAAAATTCTTCTTAAAGCCCTCCCGGAAGGTCTTCCAGACGTATCCCTCCTCGTCCGCCGTCAGACGAAGCGTATACTGAAACAGGGCGGTGGTCGCCGCGCCCGCAGTCACCACCGGGATGCTGAAAAGGAACCAGAAGAAACTGAGAACACAGATATCCGTCACCCTCTCCATAAATGCCCAGAACCGGTTCTCCGGATTAAAAAATCTGTTGATATTCCATCTCATATGTCTTCTGATTCCTTTCTGTTTAAGGTCTTTTATGCCACAGGCTCTGTTACTGACTCCACGTTCTTCGTTGCCACGATGGGTACTCCCGTTCCGGCGCAGTCCGCTATCACTACATCACCGATCTTCACAGGGGCCGGAATCGTCACCTTGCGTATCTCACCCATACATTCGAAGATCTTGCCCTTCGGTATATCATGTTCCGTCTTAACGGATACCATCTCAATAGTTCCGCCAGCCACGTGAACGGAAGAGGTTACGATCCTGGTGGGGCTTAACACTTCCTTCTTTGCGTAATCGGCGCCTCTCACACACGTATTGCCGGAGACCTCCACCTCGCCTCCTTCCAGACGAACCGTCAGGGGACAGCCAAGCGGACAGCCGATACAGATTAACTCTCTAACCTCCATTTTACTCCACCTCCGTACAAATCACAATATTTTTTAAGTCGGGGCAGCCGGAAAAGCTGTCTTTCTTTAACACGACCTGCTCCATCTCACCTGGCGCGAGGACTTTTTTCTTCTTTTTCGACACACGCACCCCGTCGTAATAGACGCTGATAAAGCGGTCCTTATAGACATCGGCCACACGGAATCTCACCGTAACCTTGTCATTCATATGATCGATATCAATCGCCTGGGGAACCGTGTAACGGACCCCGTTCTCCGCTTTCAGTACAACAATATGACCCGTCTGCTTTTCGCTTCCCGCTCCCACATACGCTGCGGCATTGGAGCCGGCCAGAGTCGCCTCCTCGGAAACGTAATCAACCAGATCATGTACATGAAGCACGTTGCCGCAGGCAAACACGCCGCTGGTATCAGTTTCCAGCTGATCATTGACATTCGGCCCCTGAGTCACCCGGTTCATGGATGCGCCGATGCCCTTGGTAAGCTCATTTTCCGGGATCAGTCCCACGGAGAGAAGAAGGGTATCGCAGCTGTAGTATTCCTCTGTCCCCGGAATCGGTTTCCGGTTCTCGTCTACCTTTGCCAGAGTAATTCCTGTTACCCGCTCTTTTCCCTGAATATCAATCACAGTGTGGCTGAGCTTCAGCGGGATGCCGTAGTCGTCGAGACACTGAACGATATTTCTCTTTAAGCCGCCGGAATAAGGCATCAGCTCCGCAACGACCTTCACCTTTGCGCCTTCCAGCGTCATTCTTCTTGCCATAATGAGTCCGATATCGCCGGAACCCAGAATCACGACCTCACGGCCCACGCTGAAGCCCTCGATGTTCATGAGGCGCTGCGCCGTGCCCGCCGAATAGATTCCCGCCGGACGGTAACCCGGGATGTTTAATGCGCCGCGGGGACGTTCCCGGCAGCCCATGGCCAGGATGATGGCCTTAGCCTTGATTACATGCAATCCGTCTTCCCGGTTGATGACAGTGATTTCCTTCTCTTTATTAATATCAATGACCATGGTATTTAATTTGTAGGGGATCTTCTCCTCTTTTACCATGTCAATATAGCGCGCCGCATACTCCGGTCCGGTCAGCTCTTCCTTGAACGTGTGAAGTCCAAATCCGTTGTGGATACACTGGTTTAAGATACCTCCCAGGCAGCTGTCCCTCTCCAGAATCAGGATATCTTCCGCTCCTGCCCGTTTTGCGGCAACCGCTGCCGCCAGCCCGGCCGGGCCGCCTCCGATGATTACGATATCATGTTGTGTCATATCATTCTCCCCCTTATTTCTGACCGGTCAGCATATTGGATCCGGGCGCATTTTTGCAGACTTCTTCCATTGTGATTCCAAGCTCTCGGGACAGGATCTCCATGGTCCTCGGCGTGCAGAAGCCGGCCTGGCATCTTCCCATGCCCTGTCTGACTCTGCGCTTCACGCCGTCCAGCGACACCGCTCCCAGCGTTCTTCTTATGGAATCTATGATCTCGCCTTCGCTGACACCTTCACAGCGGCAGATGATCGTGCCGTATTCCGGTCTCTGACGGATCAGCTCCGCTCTCTCTTCCACACTCATCTTCTCCGGACGGACAATGCCTCTGCGCTCCCGCTTCCAGTCCTTCTTCTGAACGGCTCCCGCCTTACCGGCTATAAGCTCTGCCAGATAGACGCCAATGGCCGGTGCACTGGTAAGACCCGGAGATTCGATGCCGGCCGCGTCGAAGAACCCCGGTGCATCCTCCGCTTCACCGATAATGAAATCATCGCCATCCTCATGGGCCCGGAGACCGGAGAAAGATGTAATAACCTGACGGAACGGAACGTTCTTTACGCCGATGGAAGACTTCTCTATGACAAATGCCAGCTCTTCCGCCGTTGTGGCGCTGCCTTCCTTATCCTCGATATCCACAGCGGTCGGTCCGGTAAGCAGGTTGCCATGGACCGTCGGTGATACCAGAACGCCCTTTCCCAATTTACCCGGAAGCTGGAAAATGGTATGGCTCACATGGCCGCCCGCTTCTTTGTCCAGCAGGCAGTAGTCGCCCTTGCGCGGGGTAATATGTATCTTATTTCCGCTGACCATGTTGTGGAAGCGGTCCGCGTAAACGCCTGCGGCATTGATAATATATTTCGTCGTTATGGCTCCCTTTCCTGTCTCCAGGATGTAGCCTTCTCCGTCTTTCTTAATCTCATTTACTTCAGTCAGAAATTTGAATTCCACTCCGTTGTCCGCTGCGTTTTCGGCCAGCGCGATGGTAAGGCCAAAGGGGCAGACAATTCCGCCAGTCGGCGCGTAGAGCGCTGCCACCACGGTATCTGTCACGTTAGGCTCCATCCTTCTGACTTCATCGCCGGAGATAATCTCCAGTCCCTGGACCCCATTGCATTTTCCCTTTTCCAGGAGCTCTTTAAGCGCCGGGAGATCGTCGTTTGAGAAGCAGAGAACGAGAGAACCATTTCTCACGTAGTCAAAATCCAGTTCCTTCGAGAGCGGTTCCATCATCTGGCTTCCCTGTACATTGAATTTCGCCTTTAAGGAGCCTGGTGTGGCATCATGCCCGGCGTGAGCGATGGCGCTGTTGGCTTTCGATGTACCTGAGCACACATCCTCTTCCTTTTCCAGTACACAGACCGACAGCTCGTAGCGGGACAGTTCCCTGGCTACCGCGCATCCGGTTACCCCGCCGCCAATGATGACCGCATCGTAATTCAAACTTTCCATTTTCATTCCTCCTGATTGATCCTCTCGTTCCTGTGAAACGAAGCGTTTTGCGGAGTAAAAACATTTTCCTTCTACGCAAAAAGAGTAAGGGAAACAAACGGATTACCTCCGTCTATCTACCTTACTCTGTCGTCTCAAGGTTTCATATTTAGTTTCATGCTATCACACCCGGTGACCGGTGTCAAGTACAAATGCTTCTTACTTTACTCTTCCTCTGCCCAGCACAGCGCGCACTTAACGGCCCGCTTCCAGCCCTTTACGAGGCGGCGGCGCTGTTCCTCATCCATGCCGCTCTCAAACGCCCTGGACACCTTCCAGTTCTTTCTGATCTCTTCCTTGTCCTTCCAGTAACCCACGGCAAGACCCGCCAGATAGGCAGCTCCCAGCGCGGTGGTCTCGATACAGTCCGGACGGATAATCGCAGTATTTAAAAGGTCTGCCTGGAACTGCATCAGGAAGTTATTGGCGCAGGCGCCGCCGTCTACCCGAAGCTGCCTTAAGCAGATACCGGAATCCTGCTGCATGGCCTCGATTAAGTCGTACACCTGGTACGCCATGGATTCCACGGTGGCGCGTATAAACTGCTCCTTGCTGGTACCGCGGGTCACCCCTACGATGGTTCCTCTGGCATACTGGTCCCAATAGGGCGCACCCAGGCCGGCAAAAGCAGGCACCACATAGACGCCGCCCGTATCGGCTACCGCCGTGCAGTATTCCTCCGTCTGCGGCGCGCTTCTCACCATACGCATCTCGTCTCTCAGCCACTGTACCGCGGCTCCCGCCACGAAGACACTGCCCTCCAGCGCATAACGCACCTCGTTCCCGTCGCTGGCCGCAATGGTGGTAAGAAGGCCGTTCTGTGAGTGAACCGCTTTCTCCCCTGTATTCATAAGCAGGAAACATCCGGTTCCATATGTATTCTTCACTTCGCCCTCGTCAAAACAGCACTGGCCGAACAGCGCCGCCTGCTGATCTCCGGCCGCTCCGGCGATCGGGATCTTTCCCCCCATCACATCGGAGGATGTATAGCCATAAACGCAGCTGGAGGGCTTCACATCCGGAAGCATGCACCTGGGAATTCCGAAATACTCCAGAATCTCATCATCCCAGCATCTCCTGTGAATATCAAACAGCATGGTTCTCGATGCGTTCGTATAATCGGTCACATGAATACAGCCCTTGGTCAGGTTCCAGATCAGCCACGTATCCACGGTTCCAAACAGCAGTTCTCCCCGCTCTGCCCGTTCCCTGGCGCCTTCCACGTGATTTAGGATCCATTCGATCTTGCTTCCCGAAAAATAGGCATCCGGAATCAGGCCGGTCTTCTCCCGAATCCGGTTCGCAAGCTCGTCTTTTTTCAATTCTTCAATACGGTCCGCCGTCCTGCGGCACTGCCACACGATGGCGTTGTAAACCGGTTCTCCGGTCTCCTTATCCCATACGATGGTCGTCTCACGCTGATTCGTGATGCCGATGGCTGCGATGTCGCTGTAATGCGCCCCTATTTTCCCCATCGCCTCCATGGTTACGGACAGCTGGGATGACCAGATCTCCATCGGATTATGCTCCACCCAGCCCGGCTGCGGAAAGATCTGTGTAAACTCCTTCTGCGCCACGCTGCAGATCGTTCCCTGCTCATCAAACAGGATACATCTGGAGCTTGTCGTCCCCTGGTCCAATGCAATGACATACTTCCCCATGTTTCTTCTCCCTTCTGGTAACGAACCCCCACGCACTCTGCGCACAGGTTGCTGTAATAATAAATGGCAGCCGTTATGGCCTTTTCTGAGATGACCGTCTGGTCCCCATTATAATGGACGGCCCCTGATAAACAAGGAAAGAGCCGGCAAAACAACGGGGTTTACGGCCCCGTGTGTTTAACCTGCTCTGTCATCTCTAAGGTTTCTATATAAACTATGATTATAGTACCACCGGGTTCGGGCTTATGTCAAGAAAATTCGTCAGCCCTTCACTGAAAAATCCCCTGGAAAGTGGCACGCCACACCATGGCCGCCGCCCATATCTCTTAATGCCGGAACCTCTTCCCGGCACCGGTCTGTCGCATAGGGACAGCGGGTGTGGAACTTACAGCCGGAAGGCGGATTATAGGCGCTGGGAACGTCTCCCTCCAATATGATGCGGTTGCGCTTTCTGTTGGCGTCCGGAATGGGGATGGCGGAGAGCAGCGCCCTGGTATAGGGATGGAGCGGCGCCCCGTATAAATCCTGCTTGTCAGCGATCTCAACCACACTTCCCAGATACATAACAGCCACGCGGTCGCTGACGTGGCGGACCACGCTCAAATCGTGGGATATGAATAAATAGGTGAGATTCCTCTTCTGCTGCATCTTTTTCATCAGGTTCAGAACCTGCGCCCGCACAGACACGTCGAGGGCCGATACCGCCTCGTCGCAGACCACGAACTCCGGGTTCAGGATCAGAGCCCTGGCTATGCCGATTCTCTGACGCTGGCCTCCTGAGAATTCATGAGGAAAACGGTTCAAATACTGTTTGTCCAGTCCTACATCGTTTAAGATGGATATGACCATCTCCTTCCGCTCTGCAGCGCTTCCGATCCCGTAGACCTCCAGGGGAGCGCTGACCAGATCATACACCGTCATTCGCGGATTCAGCGAGCTGTAGGGATCCTGGAAGATGATCTGCATCCGCTTGCGCATCTCCCACATCTGCTTCTTGTCATAGGCGGCAATATCTTCCCCGTTGTAAATCACCTGACCGGAGGTCATGGGAATCAGCTTTAAGATCGTTCTGCCGAGAGTGGATTTTCCGCAGCCGGATTCACCGACAAGGCCGAGAGTCTCGCCCTTGTGAATCGTCAGGTTGATATCGTCGACCGCCTTTACCACCGGGGGATTTAAGTTAAACAGCCCCTTTTTTCCGCTAAAATATTTTCTCAAATCTTTCGTTTCCAGTAACACCTGATTCTCACTTCTCATAGTTATCACCCTCATATCTAAAGCAGCTCACCTTCGCACCGCCTGCCTCATAGATTCCCGGCTGTTCCTTCACACACCGTTCATCCGCATAAGGGCATCTTGGGCTGAAACGGCAGCCGGCCGGCATCTGTCCTGGCCCGGGCACCGTTCCCTCTATGGTGTTCAGTTCCTCCACGTCCTCTTCCAAAGGCGGTATGGAGCTTAAAAGACCCTTTGTATACGGATGCTTGGGGGTATTGAATATCTCTTTCACCGATCCGTATTCCACAACCTTGCCCGCGTAAAGAACCAGGATGTTATCCGCTGTCTCTGCCACTACGCCCATGTCATGGGTGATGAGAATGACCGCCGTATCCATCTTCTGTCTTAATTCCAGCATGAGCTCCAGAATCTGAGCCTGAATCGTCACGTCAAGCGCCGTGGTCGGCTCGTCCGCGATCAGAAGCTTGGGCGCACAGGACACGGCCATGGCGATCATGACCCTCTGGCGCATGCCGCCGGAGAGCTGGTGAGGATACTCTTTCAGCCGCTTTTCCGGCGCCGAGATTCCTACTTTTTTCAGAACCTCGACCGCCTCTTTCCTGGCATCCTTCTTGTTGAAGCCCTGGTGAATCACCAGAGGCTCGATCAGCTGGTCGCCGATGGTCAGAGTCGGATTGAGCGCCGTCATCGGGTCCTGGAAAATCATGGCGATCTCATTGCCCCGGATCTTACACATATCATCTTCAGACAGGGAGAGTAACTCCCTGCCCTCCAGCTTAACACTTCCCTGGGATATCCGGGCGTTCGTTCCTAAAAGCCGCAGGATCGACAAACTGGTTACGCTCTTACCGCAGCCCGATTCTCCCACGATTCCCAGTATCTCGCCTTTTCCAACCGAAAAGCTGATGCCGTCAACCGCTGTATTAATTCCTTTTTTTGTATTAAACTGGACCTGTAAATTGTCCACCGTAAGCAATGAATCCATAAATTTTCCCTCTTAACTTTTATTCTTAAGTTCCTTACTGTACATCCCAATTCCAGGTCGACCAGTTCAGGGAATCGAAATTCTCTGCGTTAATACCTGTGATTCTCTTGTTATGAACAGTTAATGTATTCTTTGTATACAGATAAGCCATAGCGGAACGCTCTTTCACCATCACCTGATACTCATCGAAGTATGGTTTTCTGGCTTCGAAGGTCAGCTCTGCATTGCCCTTGTCAATTAAGTCAGTCATCTCGGTATCTCTTAACTGGCAGAAGTTGACGGAACTTTCCGGATGGATCATCTCACGGCTCTCACTCGGGTCTAAGGTACCGCCGGAACCGATGGTTCCCATATCGTGCTTGCCGTCTAACATGTTACTCATAAGGGTCGGGAAGTCTACCTGTTCAATCTGAACCTTAACGCCCACCTTCTGTAAATCCTGTACGATCAGGGCCGCTGTACGCTCGGTAATACTGTTGCCTGCCGCAATATAGAAGGTCAGCGTCTGATCAAACGGGAATTTTGCTTCTTCCAGCATGGTCTTTGCCTTATCAGGATCGTACCATACAGTCACGTCCTTGTTGTAATACGGGCTCATCGGCGCGATAGGAGTTACGATCTGCTCGCCCTGGCCCTGTAACAGAGCGTCCACGAGAACCTGACGGTTAATCGCCATACTCAGGGCCTGGCGTACTTCCTGGGTCAGATACGGCTTCTGGGTATTAAAGATCAATGTGGTATAGGAAGTCGTCGGGATAGACTCCGCAACCAGGTTTTCCTGTTCATTTGCCAGATCCCAGTCATCGATCAGAATGGAACCATAGCCGATTAAATCTAAGTCTCCATTGATCAGACCTGCCAGCATGGAAGCAGAATCCGTCACACGGATTACGAGACGGTCAATCTTAGGGGCGCCTAAGTGGTAGTTGGGATTCTTTACAAATTCCATTCTTTCCCCGTTGATCTCGCTGTCATAGATAAATGGACCGGAGCCTACAGGCTTTGCCCATAAATCAGGTGAGTTAATCTCCTGTGCGGTCTTGCCTTCAAAGATATGTTTCGGAATAATGAATACCGTATCAATATCCTGGAGGAATGTATCCACGAACATGGAACTCTTTAAATTGAAGGTTACTTCATGATCACCATTGGCGGTTACTTCAATAGAATCCTCGGAAAGCTCCGCACCGGAATCGTCAACACCGGCAATATACTGCAGGTGGTAACGGCTCTTGGCATCCACGCTGGGATCGGAATACATCTGATAGCTGAAGACTACATCCGCCGCTGTGACAGGTTCTCCGTCCGACCACACAGCATTGTCATATAATTCAAAGGTTACCGCGCTGGAATCATCATTAACCGTCCAGGATTTGGCAAGACGTCCCTCATACGTTCCGTCTGCGTTGGACTGTGTCAGACGGTCATAGATCTGGTCACAGATCATACGGGTATAATTACTGGTGGTGTTCATTGGCATCATGGTATCCCATGCGGTGCTGACCGCAGCTGTGATCACCTTCTCACCCGCTGCCGCACCTGTCGATCCCTGTGCTGCGGTGGTTTCTCCCGCCGCCTGAGTGGTTCCGGTATTTCCGGCTGCCGTCGTACCGTTGTCAGCGCTCTTGCCGCCGCAGGCACTCAGCCCCAGTACCATGGCCCCCGCCATGGCGATGGCTGTCAATCTCGTTATCTTACTCTTACTTTTTCTCATAGAGTCCTCCTTTTATGTGTAGATATAACTACCTGTTTTAAATTTTGATCTTCGGATCCAGAGCATCCCGGATTCCGTCTCCCAGGAAATTGATGCTGAGCACCGTAATAAGCAGTGCAATTCCCGGCGGCATCCAGATCCAGAGCCGTTTGGAAAGAACCGTAATCGACTGGGCGTCATAAAGCATATTGCCCCAGCTGGCTCCCGGCGGCTGTACGCCCATTCCCAGGAAGCTTAAAGATGATTCCATTAAGATCGCGCTGGCCATCTGAAAGGTGATGGCAATCAGAATAGGTGCAAAGGAGTTCGGTAAAATGTACTTCGTAATAATCTTATAATTGGAAGTACCGATCGCCCTTGCAGACTCCACATATTCCTTTTCCGAAACAGAAAGCACATTGGCATAGATCAGTCTGGCAAACTGAGTCCAGCCCAGCACGCCGATTACGATAGTAACCGACCAGATGGACGGTCCGATCACCGCCACCAGCACCAGGATTAAGACGATGGATGGGAAGGACATGAAGATATCTGCCACACGCATGATGGCGATCTCCGCCTTGCCCCTGAAATAGCCTGCGATCAGTCCCAGCGGAACGCCGATGGCGCAGCTGATAATGGTGGACAATAACCCTACCAGAAGAGAGGTCCTGCCTCCGTAAACCAGTCTGGCAAAGATATCGCGCCCGATGGCATCCGTGCCGAGAATATGAAGACTGCTGGGCGCCGCGGAAAATGCCGTATAATCCGAATCGTAAGGATTTAAATGCATGATAAACGGAAGCACGACCACAAGAATGATCTCCAGTGTGATGACAAAAAGCCCAACCATGGCCATCTTGTGCTCCGTCAGTTTGCTAAGTACCTCGGAAAGGTAGCTTTCATTCTCTCTTTTTTTCATTCGTCTACCCTCCTATTTATAGCTGATACGCGGATCTAAAAGCCCGTAGGCCACATCGGTTAAGATATTGGCGATCAGAACCGCCGCCGCAATCATGACGGTGATTCCCATAATAACCGGATAATCCCGGCCATTAATGGCGGTAACCATCAAAGACCCGACACCTGGCCAGCCGAATACCTGCTCCGTAATAACGGCGCCGCCAACCAGCGACGGGATGGACATCCCCACCACCGTGATTACCGGAATCAATGCGTTTTTCAATCCATGTTTGTAGATAACGCCCCATTTTTTCAGACCCTTGGAACGAGCGGTCCGGATATAGTCCTCCTGCATGACCTCCAGCATACTGCTGCGCATGTGGCGGACCCACCCGCCGATCTGCTGGAAGGACAGCACAAGACAGGGCATGATCATGTGGCGCATCAGTGCCACGCCTGATTTCACTCCCGCCGAATCGTACATTCCACCTGAGGGAAGAATCTTGAATACGATGGCAAACAGATAGATAAACACCAGACCCACAAAGAAGTTCGGAGTCGCCATCATTAAGAGCGAAATACCGCCCGAAACGTAATCTCTCTTTGAATTCGGTTTGGATGCCGCGTAAATCCCCAGAGGAATCGCTACAATCAGAGACAGCAGAATCGATGCTCCTGCCAGACATGCCGTAGCCGGAAGACGCTCTCCGATCATGGCTGCCACCGGTCTCTGGGTGCTGTAGGAGAAACCTAAGTCCCCATGAAGCAGCATATTCAGCCAGCTGAAATACTGGATGACCACAGGCTTGTCAAGCCCCAGGGCGATCCGTTTTCGTTCCAGTTCTGCAGGAGATATCTTGGGATCCGCAAGAAGTGCGTCCAGAGGGGATCCGGGGGCCAGATTCAGAATAAAATAGGCCAGCACCGTAATCCCTAAAAAAGTAGGTATGGCAATCAGAAGCCGTTTTGCTATGTATTTCCACTTCATCTTCTCTTGTCCTTTCGTAATTCTGTGACGAAATCTTCATTTTACCGGGACCTCCGCGCCTTCCAGTCCCTTCTCCTCCCCCGGAATGTCCGTTCCTGAAGGCTGAATAACCACGTTACAGAATAAAACTATAATAGTATTATCGTATCGCATTTTGTGTTTTTTCTCAAGTAGTTTCTAAAATTTACAGATATCTCCTGAAAAAGGGTGATATGAGCATTTCTGGCATTGGAAACCAGCGGATTCTGGCACTGCCGGCATATTTACACCAGTTTTATTTTACCGCAGAAAGGCGTTCCGAAACCAATTTCCGGAACGCCAGTTATTTTTAAAGCACAGCAGCTTAATAAGCAAACAGCAGATTACCGGCCTTACCGCATGCTCTCCCGCACCGTCTTAAACGCCTGGATCACCAGTGTCGGCACCACCGCAAATATAACAATGGTGAGCAGCTGTCTCACCGATAGATCGGCTACGGAGAACAGGGTCTGAAGCCCAGGCACAAACAGAACCGCGGCCAGAAGCACCACCCCCGCCTCAAACGCCATGATACTATACAGGTTGCTCATCAGACCAATCTTAAAGATGGAGTGAGAGCTGCGGCAGTTGAAGCCATGGAACAGTCTCGCCAGGGTCAGGGTGGAAAACGCCATGGTACTGGCCGCCGCCTCGCTGCCCGTGGCCAGACCGGTATGGTAGGCGGTCATCGTGCAGACCGCTATGAGCGCCCCCTGGAGAAGAATCTGAAGGATAAACCGTTTCGTCAGAATTCCTTCCTTCGGATTTCTCGGTTTTTTCGTCAGAAGCCCCGGTTCCGCCTTCTCCATTCCGATGGCAATGGCCGGAAGGGAATCCGTTACCAGATTGATAAACAGGAGGTGCACCGGCGCAAATGGCGTCGGCAGCGCCATCAGGGATGTATACAGGACGCTCAAAATCCCCGCCATGTTGCCGGACAGCAGGAATTTAATTGCATTACGAATATTGCGGTATACATTTCGGCCGTTGGCTACGGCCTTGATGATAGTGGCAAAGTTATCATCCGTCAGGATCATGGAAGCCGCGTCTTTGGAGACCTCCGTTCCCATCTTTCCCATGGCCACGCCGATGTCGGCCTTCTTAAGAGCCGGCGCGTCATTGACGCCATCTCCCGTCATGGCCACAATATGGCCCTTTCGCTGCCATGCGCTGACGATTCTGATCTTATGCTCCGGGGATACCCGGGCGTACACGTTGATCCGTTCCAGATTCCGGTCCAGCTCCTCATCCGCCATGTCGTCCAGCTCAGGACCGCTCACGGCGATACCGCCTTCGTTTAATATTCCAATCTTCTCCGCAATGGCCGCGGCTGTGATCTTGTGGTCCCCTGTAATCATGACCGGCCTGATTCCGGCACGTCTGGCATTTAAGACCGCATTTTTCGATTCCGGTCTCGGCGGGTCCATCATGGCTGTCATTCCTAAAAATATGTATCCGGATTCCGACTTCTCCGTCAGAATCTCCTTTTCTCCCATTTTTTTGTATACAAAGGTGAGAACACGCAGCCCCTGCCGCGAAAAATCCAGATTTTGCGCGTTGATCCGCTGGCGGTCATTTTCCCGCATCACGCGGACGCCTTCTCCTGTCAGGATCGATTCACAGCGGGGAAGCAGAATGTCCAGGGCTCCCTTGGTAAACATCACCCGCACGCCGTCAACGCGGTGCACGGTGGTCATCAGCTTCCTGTCAGAGTCAAACGGAAGTTCTCCGATTCTCGGCATGGAATGCCTCAGCTCTGTTTCCTGGATTCCGAGTTTCCGCCCCATGACAACCAGGGCCGCTTCCGTTGGATCACCCAGCATTTTCCCGTCCGCGCAGGAAGCATCATTCGTCAGGACCGCATCATAAAGCAGGTACCGCTGAACCAGATTTTCCAGGCTTAGATTTTCAGGCGGATAGAGGCGGTTGTTTACATAAACTTCCTCCACCGTCATTCTGTTCTGTGTCAGGGTTCCCGTCTTGTCGGAGCAGATAACCGAGACGCATCCCAGGCTCTCCACGGCCTTTAAGTCCTTGATAATCGCGTGTTCCTTCGCCATCTTCTGCGTTCCCATGGCCTGCACGATGGTGACAATGGAGCTGAGCGCCTCCGGGATGGCCGCCACCGCCAGCGCCACCGCGAACATCAGCGAATCCAGCACCGGCATCCTGCGGTAAATACTGAGTCCGAAGACCAGAGCGCAGATGATCAGGATTCCCGCCGCCAGATGGCTGCCAAACTGATCCAGACTAATCTGAAGAGGCGTCTTCTTCTCCCCTGTGCCGTTCATCAGCGCGGCGATTCTTCCGATCTCGGTGTTCATGCCGGTGCCGGTGACCAGAACAGTGCCGCGCCCCGCCGCCACCAGCGAGCCGGAAAATACCATATTGTGCTGTTCTGCCAGCGGTACCTTTTCTGTCCTGATCTTTCCTGTCTTCTTTTCCACATTGATGGACTCTCCCGTCAGGGAACTCTCGTTCACTAACAGGGAATACGTCTCCAGGAGACGCCCGTCTGCCGCCACCATATCCCCGGCCTCCAACAGGAGAATATCTCCCGGCACCACGTCGGAGGACAGAATCTCCTGCCTCCGGCCGTCACGAAGGACCCCCGCCATGGGCGCGGAGAGGGATTTTAAACTGTCTAAAGACTTTTCTGCTTTCTGGTGTTCCACGGTGCCCAGAACCGCATTTAAAAGGAGCACCGCGAATATGACTGCGGTGCTCTCCACATCTCCCGATATCATGGAGATGACTGCCGCTATGATTAAAATGATGACCAGAAGATCCTTAAACTGGTCCAGAAATACCTGGAGGGCACTCCGTTTTTCCCCCGCCCGAAGGGCATTCGGCCCAAATTCCTCCTTCCGCACTGCCGCTTCCCGGGAAGAAAGCCCGGATCTCGCCGCCTCTAAGCGCCCCAGTGCTTCTTCTTCTGATAAATGAAACCATTCTTCCATGCTGACGCTCCTTCCCCATCTCTCCTACTATGGTATGAGTCAAAAATTGCTTTTCATGCATGAAATTTAATAAAAGCGGACAGCTGCCCTTCCATTTCCCTTTTCCATCCGTTATACTGATACAGGCAGGTATTTATGAACTGCTGAAAGGAGACGTTTTATGGATAAAATAACGAGCTTTACCATTAATCATTTAAAACTTCTTCCGGGCATCTATGTCTCGAGGAAGGATACCGCAGGCGGCCATACCGTCACGACCTTTGATTTACGCATGACCCGGCCGAATTACGAGCCGGTTATCAATACCGCTGAAATTCATACCATAGAACACTTGGGCGCAACATTTTTAAGAAATCACGCGGAGTACAGCTCCCGTGTCCTCTATTTCGGCCCCATGGGCTGCCGCACCGGTTTCTACCTGCTCCTGTCCGGGGATTATGAGTCAAAGGACATCGTCCCCCTCATGACAGAGCTTTTTGAGTTCATCCGTGATTTTGAAGGCGAAGTCCCCGGGGCTGCTGCCAGAGACTGCGGAAACTACCTCGATATGAATCTGGGAATGGCGAAGTATATCGCGGGGAAATACCTGGATCATGTTTTATATGGTATTGATGAGAAGCATCTTGTGTATCCGGAAGACTAAAAACGTCAGAAAGAAGAGCAGACTGAGATCCTGACAGATTGATATCTGTCCAGACTTTAGCCTGCTCTTCTTTGTTGGGCGTTTACCGCCATCATCTACCCACAAACACCACAATCGTCCTCGGCGGAACCTCAAACTGCCTGGACTCCATCACCGGCATTGCGCCGACCATCTCACCGCCATCCTCAGACACTGAAACCTCCGAATACATTCCATTGCTGTCTTTTTCGTCGGTATTAAACACAATATGCCATTTCTGCTTCTTGGGCAGATTGGGCAAATCAAACTCATGGGGCTCCCAGTGCATATTATATGCGACAAAGAAGCTGTCGTCCGCGGTCCCATCCGGTTTCTTTCCATATTCTCCGCAGTACATAATGCCGATCTGCCTCCGGAAATTTTCAAATTCCGGCCGCCACGCCTTTACGCCATGGTAGGAAACATCCGGCCTGCCGCAGGATAAGTAATCCATAACCTTCGGCTCTGTGGCCATATGGAATACCGGATGACTCTTCCGGAAGGCAATTACCGCCTTCGTAAATTCATAGATATCCCGGTTGGTTTTCAAAAGATTCCAATTCAGCCACGAGACCTCATTATCCTGGCAGTAGGAATTGTTGTTGCCGTCCTTAGAATTGCCGAACTCGTCTCCAGCCAGCAGAAGCGGAGTTCCCTGGCTTAAGAACAGCATCAGGAGCGCATTCCTGATCTGCTTCTTCCGCAGCTCCACAATCTTCTTTCGCCTTGTGTGCCCTTCCACGCCGCAGTTCCAGGAGTAATTATAGGGATTGCCGTCCTGATTGCCCTCGCCGTTAGCCTCATTATGCTTCGTATCATACGACACCATGTCCATCAGCGTAAATCCGTTGGTATTGGCCATATAATTGACCACACCGAACTCCGCGGGATTGCGTCTGCTTCGGAAGATCAGATGATTCATCTCATCCTCATCGCCCTTTAAGGCCCGGCGCATGTCTACCAGAAAACCATCGTTATACTCAGCCAGATGCTTTTCATGCCCGCCCGGAACACCGAGCCAGGAGGTGGCAAACAGCTTTGTGCCGCTTAAATACGGGTCGCGTCCTATCAGATCATTGGGGGTAAATCCCACCAGATGAACTCCATCCACATGAAATTCCTCCGTCCAGTAACGGACCGCATCGAGGACAAACGCAGGATTTTCCTTTCCGGTAAAGTAAAGCTCTATAATCAGTTCCAGGCCCTCTTTATGAAACGCCTTCACAAGGTTTTTGAACTCTGTTACCGGGTGTTTTTCTTTTCCTGAACAATAGGAAGCCTTCGGCGCGAAATAATAACCGGTGGTATATCCCCAATAATTCAATTTTCCAGTGGGTTTATCCACAGCGTAAGGATTTCCATCCACATGCTCCGGCATCATCAGCTCCGAAAATTCATTTACGGGGAGAAGCTCCAGACTCGTGACGCCCAGCTCTTTTAAATACGGGATCTTTTCAATCAACGCGCGGAAGGTCCCCTTGTCTTTCGCTCTGGAAGCGGTATTTTTAGTAAATCCCCTCACATGCGCCCGGTAAAGAATCATCTCTTCATATGGAATCTTTAAAGGCTTATCTCCCTCCCAGTCGAAGTCCTCCGCGACGACCGGCGATCTCATGGGACGCTCTGCCGCAGATAGATCACCCCAGACCTCTCTTCCGGTAAACTGTTTTCCGTAAGGGTCGGCAAGCAGCTTTCCATCAAGCTCGAAGCAGTACTCCAGTCCTGAAAAATCGCCGAGAACGGTCATGTTCCAGACATCCCCGCGCCTTGCCTCCTGCGGGAAATGCAGCCGTGCATATTCTGTCTCCTCCCCGCTGTGGTATAAAAGAAGATCACACACCTCTCCCTGTGCGGCTACACACACATGAATCCCGCCATCAACTCCGGTAAGTCCCATGGAATAAATTCTGTTGTCCTGCTTAGCAATTCTATATCCTTCCATACCGCTTATCTCCTCTATCTGCCGGTGGTCTCATTTCTCGTTCCGGCGGTCCGCCATAAGACGAGTTACTGCTTCTCGATCCGTTCCGCCAGATCGTTAAGAATCATCCAGCGTTCCATCTTTTCTTCGAGAAGCTGTTCCTGTATTCTCTTTTCTTCCATCAATTCATTCAATTTCGTATAATTGCTGACACTTTTCTCAATCTGTGCATCCAGATCGGCGATTTTTTCTTCCACAGCTGCTATTGTATCCTCTATTGTGTCCCATTCTCTCTGCTCTTTAAATGAGAACCGGAGTTTTTTCTCTCCCTTGGGCTTTTCGGTGGTCTTCTTCCCCTCTTTTCCATCGGAAGGCTTCTTGCCGGCCCCCATTCCCGCTGGCAGCATCCCCTCCGGATACTTCTCCGCGAAAGCCGCCTGATAATCCGTGTAGCCGCCCTCATACTGAGCCACCCGGCCCTCGCCCTCGAATGCGAAGATCCGCCTTACTACACGGTCCAGGAAATACCGATCATGGGAGACCGTGATAACAATTCCCTGAAAGCTGTCCAAATAATCCTCGAGAATCGTCAGCGTCTGAATGTCCAGGTCATTGGTCGGCTCATCCAGAAGCAGGACGTTGGGCGCTTCCATCAGGATGCGAAGCAGGTATAACCTCCGTTTCTCTCCTCCCGAAAGTTTGTCGATCACCGTATACTGCACACTGGCTGGGAAGAGAAAGCGCTCCAGCATCTGAGACGCGCTTATGCTGCCGTCCTTCGTCTTCACATACTCTGCGGCACCGCGAATATAGTCGATCACCTTGACGCTTCCGTCCATGGCTTCATTCTCCTGGGAGAAATATCCCATCTTGACAGTCTGTCCGACTGTCACATGACCCGCATCCGGCTCCAGCCATCCGGCTATAATCTTCATCAGCGTGGATTTTCCGCTTCCATTGGGACCGATGATGCCGATGCGGTCATTTTTCAGGAAAATATAGGTGAAATCCCTCATCAGAACCTTGTCGCCATAGGCCTTGCTGATGTCCTCCAGCTCCACTGTCGTGCGGCCCAGCCGGCTGGAAACAGAGTCCAGCTCCACGTTCTGATCCGCCTCCGGCCCCTTCTGGTCCCTCAGTGTCTCAAACCGTTCAATATGGGCTTTCTGCTTGGTTGACCTGGCCCGTGCGCCGCGCTGCATCCATTCCAGCTCTACTCTTAAGAGGGACTGGCGTTTGCGTTCCGTGGCCTGTTCCATATCGAGGCGCTGGGCCTTCAGTTCCAGATACCCCTCGTAATTGGCCTGATAGCTGTATATTTTGCCCTTGTCCAGCTCCACAATCCGGTTCGTTACACTGTCCAGGAAATACCGGTCATGGGTTACCATTAAGAGCGCTCCGTTAAACCGGCGCAGATACGTCTCCAGCCAGTCCGCCATGGCGCTGTCCAGATGGTTGGTCGGCTCGTCCAATACCAGTAAATCCGCCGTGGAAAGAAGGACGCTTACCAGCGCCACCCGCTTTCTCTGGCCGCCCGAGAGGGTCTCCACGCGGTCGTCAAAATCCGTGAAGCCCAGCTTCGTGAGCATCGTCTTCGCCTGGCTCTCTAAGTCCCACATCGGAAAGTCCCCCTCACCTGCGTTCAGCGGATTGTGAGTGTGTCCCTCATTTTCACGGACAATGCTTTCCAGGATCGTATCGCCGTCATGAAACTTCGGATTCTGAGATAAAAACCGGATATCCAGATTACGTCCGCGCACCACGCTTCCGTCGTCCGGTTCCTCCAGCCCTGCCACAATCTTCAAAAGCGTCGATTTCCCCGTTCCATTGATCCCGATAAGGCCGATCTTCTCGCCCTCATTGATGCTGAAGCTGGTATCGTCAAAGAGCAGCCGCTCGGTGTATGATTTTGTTAAATGTTCTATCGTTAATAAATTCATCTTTGTAATTCGTCTCTCCGTTCCTTATTCATCGCCGTATAGAATCCACGCTTCTATTCAATCACCAGTTCCACCGGGCAATGATCGGAACCGAGTATCTCCGTATGGATATCCGCACTGACCAGCCTGTCCTTTAACGATTCCGATACGCAGAAATAGTCAATTCTCCAGCCTGCGTTCTTGGATCTGGCGCTGAACCGGTAGGACCACCAGGAGTAAATCTCCTCTCTGTCCGGATAGAACCAGCGGAAGGTGTCGATGAAGCCAGCCTCCAGAAGATCTGTAAACTTGCCGCGCTCTTCGTCTGTAAAGCCCGCATTCTTCCGGTTTGTCTTCGGATTCTTCAAGTCGATCTCCTTATGAGCCACATTTAAATCACCGCAGAAAATAACCGGCTTCTTCTCGTCCAGCCCTTTTAAATACTGAAGAAATGCATCCTCCCATGTCATACGGTACGGCAGGCGCGCCAGCCCGTCCTTGGAATTGGGAGTATAGCAGGTGACAACGTAATAGTCGGGAAATTCCGCCGTTATTACACGGCCCTCATGATCGTGCTCCTCTATTCCGATGCCGTACACAACCGATAACGGCGCCTCCTTCGTGAACATGGCGGTTCCCGAATAGCCTTTCTTCTCCGCGTAATTCCAGTACTGATGGTAGCCCGGCAGATCCAGTTCAATCTGTCCCTCTGAAAGCTTGCTCTCCTGTATGCAGAAAATATCCGCCTTCACTTCGTGAAAATAATCTAAAAAACCTTTACCTACGCAGGCGCGAAGGCCATTAACATTCCATGATATCAATTTTTTCATTTAACAGTCTCTCCTTAGACAATAGATAATGTAAGTATAGCATTTTCCTGGACAATAGAAAAGATTAATCTTGGTGGAAATTTTCAGATGAAAATTTCCGCCAGATCTGATCCATAAGAATCATTCTCAAGTTGATTCCGCTCTGTCGGAATGATATACTGCCACTGAATACATGAAAAGGAGGACTTATCTATATGAAGCATTTAAACAGGCTGGCCGCCCTCGCGCTGTCAGTATCCATGGGCATTTCCGGCTGCGCGTTTGCACCGGCGTCGTCCGCTTCTTCCGAGACAGTCTCTTCTACATATGAAAAAGATACGGATAACGGAGAAACCTTCTCCGCCGAATCAGCAGATAGCGAGGAAACTTCAATTGATGATACCGGGGAAGCTTTCCTTTCGCCTTCGGAACAGTCCAGTGAAACGGAGGAAGAAAACGCTTCAGAAACAGAATCCGAGAGAGCGGCCGCATTTGCTCTAAAAATAAAAAAGGCCGTTGCGTCGGCTGATATGGAAGGTTTTGCAGATCTTTGCGGCTATCCGGTCTACATATCCCTGGAATCAGGGGATGGCCGCGAGCTTGAGACACGGGATGACCTGATCGCCCTCGGCTCAGATACTCTGTTTACCCATAAGATGAAGGACACCATCGCAGCAGTACAGGAATCGCAGCTTGACTCCTACGGAGCTGGCGTGATGATGGGCGAAAACGGGGCGGTTGTGTTCAATGATGTAAATGGAACGATGATGATTACGGGAATCAATTTGTCTGACTGATCTGATGAGGAACAGGGCGTGGGGCACCCTGTCCTCTGGAGTTTATTTCATTCATGGGACAAACTTTTCTATGGATGAAAAAAGGGGTGCTCAGATAACCGGCACCCATAACTGAATATCACTTTCCCCCTTTTCGTCCAACCGTTCCCCATACCTTGCAAAATCATACCGTCTGCCGTCGTCAAACCGACAGGTGGATTCAGGAAACCACTCCCCATAGATGTATTCCACCACCGGCTGGAGGCTGTCCTCATTCCTTCCGCGGAAGGAAAACACAGCATAACGGCCGGCCGGGAGTGTAAATTCCTGCATTCCTCTGGGAACCGTGTGTTCTTCGGAGACCTCTGCTCCCGCAACATACCGGAACACCTTATCCATTCCCTGACAGGGATAATAAGAGTAGTCATTTACCCCAATCAGAAATTCCTCGTCCGTGCGGCCGGAGATCCGGTCCTTTTTCGCATGAAGCCGCCTCCAGCACCTACCGATCACAGAGAAACCGCCCTTTGTGGAACCGCAGCAGCCAACGATGGATATCGTCTTTGCCTCCGTCATGGCCACCTCGAGTATCCTGTCTCCCCGCAGTTTTTCCCGGCGGGAGACATCGTATTTCAGCTGCAGCGGGAAGAAATCACCTTTCTTCCGGTATTGGGATGGACTGTGTTTAAAATACTTCTGAAACGCCCTTGAAAACGAGCGCTGCGTTTCGTATCCGGAAGCCAGTGCAATTTCCAGAACAGGCCTTTCTGAAAACACCAGCATACGGGCCGCCTCAGTCAGCCTGCGCCTCATAAGATAGGTATGCATGGGAAAATCGGTAACAGATCCAAACATGCGGTGCAAATGGTATCTGGAATAGTTGAAAGCCGCAGCAATACTTTCTAAATCCAGCCGCTCCTCCATCAGATATTCTTCGATATAGTCAATGACTGCAGATATTTCTTCTATATTAGTTGGTGTGTGTTTCATCTTGTTGCTCATCTGATTACTCATCTTGTCATCCATTTTGCTCTCCAGCTTATCATTCCCATCAGCCGCCTCCTCGTAATTCGCAGCCCCCAATTCACTCGCCATGATCCCCGCCTCCTGTCTTTTCTTTATCATACCAGAAAACAAGAACATTTTTGTCACATTTCTTGCTGCCTGCAAGCTTTCCAACGGTCCAGTTTTTTTCCATTTCCCCTCCTTTTATCTCCCGTTCACGCCTTCTGGCTGTCAGACTTACAGCCGCAGGCAAAAAATAAGCCGGGAAATTCCATCAGAAGGAATTTCCCGGCCCTATAAAACTGCTAGTACGGCATTGCATAAATCCCTGTGATATAGCACTTGCTATCTACACAATGCCGTACTAGTTTTATCTATTTTCTTTTTTTGCCATCCATTTCTTCCGTTCTACGAAACGTCCCATGACAAAGGCCATGATGCCGACGCCGATTCCGGTCTGAATGCAGAACAGCAGGCTTTCCACCTCGCCCGGGAGTTCGCCCTGAATCAGGGTTTCCATTACCGGGGTGAACCACGGCTCATACTCTTCTCCACGGATCTCCGCCACCATCTGGCTTCCCGCATCGTCGGATCCGCCGAATTCTGCGCCTTTTAACGCGAACAGCGGAATAATTGCGATCAGGCAGGCAATGGCCAGTAAAACGGTTACAATCATTTTTTTATTCTTATCCATCTTATTTTGCCTCCTTGTTATGAGCACTTAGCGGACGTCCTTTGGCCGCTTACGTGCGATACATGCCATCTCCACTTAGTGAGGTCTTTCACGAACTTAGTGGTGTGGCTTTGCAAATCCGATACTGGAAAGCTCCGGCCCGGCGTAGGATTCCAGCGCTATGATGATAACAGTGGTGAGAAGTCCCTCAATGATGGCCAGCGGCAGCTGTGTCGGCGCAAACACGCCTAAAAACTTCGCCGCAGACAGAGCCACACCGCCCTGCTCTGCAGGATAGGCCAGCGCCAGCTGAAGGCTGGTTACGCAGTATGTAAACAGATCGCCAAGGGCAGCCGCAAGAAATACGGATACGTAGCGGTTTACCTTTAACTTTCCGCATAATTTATAGATCCCAAAAGCCACGAACGGACCAGCAACCGCCATAGAGAAGGTATTGGCACCCAGCGTGGTGAGTCCCCCATGCGCCAGTAAAACCGCCTGGAAAATCAATACAATAATTCCAAGGATGCTCACTGCCGACGGCCCAAACAGGATCGCCCCGAGACCGGTTCCGGTCATATGAGAGCAGCTGCCCGTAACAGACGGAATCTTCAGGGACGAAATCACAAAAATAAACGCCCCGGCCATGGCAAGCACGGTGATGTTCTTTCTGTTTTCACCCAGTGTACGGCGGATGGAAAAAAATCCGGCGGCCAGGAACGGCACACAGACAGCTCCCCATACCAGGCAGTAGCCCAAAGGCAGATACCCCTCCATAATGTGCATCGCATACGAGACCGGCATAACGCCGAACGTAAATGCAAATGCGACTGCAAGTGTCATGATTCTTTTTTCTTTCTTCGTCATCTCTATTCTCCCTTCAAAAAAAATAAGCACCTCATCCGATGATTCCCACTCATCAGACCGGTACTTTAACGACAGCCTCTTCTTCGCTCTTATCCCCTGTCTTCACAGAGATCTCCGATTTTCCGGACGCAAAAAAAGGCTTCGGCCTCCGGTCATCGCTCGTAACCGGACGCATCGTATCGCAACAGGCAGGTCTTCTGACTCAAGGTTCATCACAGCAGCTCATCTTCCCGGTTACCCAGTGATTTATCGAGCCCTGCTCCTCTTTTACAGCGGCGGGACCGTAAGGGATTTTCACCCTATTCCCTATTATCCTGCGGAGAATTTCACAGGCACCTCTTGCGTAATTCTATTGTATTGTACACGAAAACGGCTCCGGCTGTCAAATACATTTAACGCCGTCTGCTCTCATTTTCAAACTGCCTGCTTCCTGCTGCCGGCACAGCAGCCGTTCCAGTTCCTCTGTATCTTTTGCATATGAACCGTCAGGCACCAGTCCATGGGCCGCCAGCCGGCCGCACACGTCCAACAGTACCGGCTTTCTTAAGTTCGCCTGCGACACCACGCTTTCATCCTGGAAAATACGGCGCGGCGAGTCATCCGCAATCAGACGGCCCCCGGCAAATACCAACGCCCGGTCCGCCCATCTCCAGGCAAAATCCACATCATGGGTAGAAATCAAAAGAGTTTTCCCCATATTCCACAGCTTATCCAGAACCGCCTCGAATATTGCCGTATTCAGAGGGTCCAGCGAAGCCGTCGGCTCATCAAACAGGAAGAGTTCCGACTCCATCGCCACTATATCCGCGATACAGACCCGTTTCTTCTCACCGCCGCTGAGATAGTGAGGCGGCCTGTCTTTCATCTCTACTAAGTTCATACAGGCAAGGGCCTCATCCACGCGCCGTTTCACCTCCGCGGCCGGAAGCTTTAAATTCATGGGCCCAAATGAAACCTCCGCAGCCACCGTTGATGCAATAATCTGATTATCCGCCTCCTGAAACACAATTCCAACGTGCTTTCGCAGTTCATTCCGGTTCTTTTTTGTAATTTCGGTACCCCGGTATAAGATTTTCCCGGAATCTGGTGACAGCACACCGTTCAGATTCAGAAAACACGTGGATTTTCCTGCTCCGTTGGACCCCAGTACCGCGATCCGCTCACCCTTTCTGACCGATAAATTCACATCCTGGAGGGCCGTTTTTCTGCTGTCGTAGGAATAGCAGAGATGCTCTGTCTCCAGAATCACATCTCCTCTGTTCTCGTCCACATACTCACCACCTTTCCTCTCATTTTCTCTGTATCACTCCGATGTCGGACTACAGTAGAATCCACACTGCCGCAATCAGCAGTAAGTATCCTGCTGCCGCTGCCGCCTGGCTTCCCCTGATCCGCTTCTCTTCCTCTAGGAAACAGAGATCCCCGTCGTAGCACCGGGACAATAGAGAGTCATAATACGTGTCCGCCCTTTTTAACGATGCCACCAGCAGATTGCCGGCAGTGCTTCCGAAGGTACGGCAGGATGTCCTAAAATCGCAGGTTCCCAGCCGGGAAACAGCGGCCTGTTTCATCTGACTGTGGGTGTCGCTCAAAACGAAAATAAAGCGGTAAATCAGATACATCAGTTCCACAATCATTTTCGGTACGTGTATGCGCTTTAAGACTCCGATCATCTCACTGGCCGGCGTGGCAAGCGTCATCATGTACATGGCACTGACCGCCCCCAGCGCTCTGGTAAACAGCAGCACAGCCTGCAAAAGCCCGGCCTTCGTCACGTAGAGCGAAAACCATGGAACGCTTATATACCAGTCGCCGCAGGGCCTGCGCGAAATACCTGCGGCAATCGCCACGGTCCCCATAAAAAGAAAGGCGAGAGGAATCGTAAGCAGCTTTAAATACCGCGCAGGCGATAAGCCTCCCGCCATAACCGTAATGCAAGCCATGGTAAAGATTACAAATACCGACACCGACAGCTTGTCCGCCGCGATGCACAGACAGAGCGCCGCCATGCCCACCGCCATCTTAAGCCCCGCATTCCAGCTTCTGAGCCGCGACTCATAGGCATAGAAATCAATCGAATGCGCCGCATCGTGTTTATGACCTCTGTGAATTGGTTTCACCTCCCTTGATCTATTTACCGGCATTGGCCGATATGACCCATTATATAACGGGAGGAGGCGTATGGCAAATAAAATGGTAATTTATGCCTTCTGCCCTTTACACTTCCGATACCACCCATACCACACCGTAAAGAACACAATCCCATACACCGAAGCCAGCGGCACCGCCAGTCCAATATCAAACAGGCTGGCCCCATCCTTTAGGCTGAACACATACGACAGCGGCACCCTCACGAGAAACGATGCCGTTATTCCCTGCAGCATAACGGGAAGCGACATGCCGTGGCCGTTAAAGTAGCCGATATAACTGAATACAATACAGGTAAGTATGGCCTCCGGGCTGAATCCCTTTAAGTACTCCGCGCCCCGCACGATATAAGCCTCATTGGAGGTAAACAGCGACGCCGGGATATCCCCTCTGAAAAACGTAACCGCAAAGATAAACACTCCGACGCAGACGCCGAGCCCCATTCCCGTGAGCATTGCCTTCCTGGCCCGCTCCTCTTTGCCGGCCCCCACATTCTGCGCCACAAAGGCCGACATGGACTGCATCAGCGCAGAAGGGATCAACATGACAAAGGAAATGACCTTCTGGGCGATACCATACCCGGAGGACGCCTCAAGGCCGATTCCATTTACAATCGCACAGAGAATTAAAAATGATATATTTGTCAGCATTTCCTGAAGCGCCAGCGGTATCCCCAGCTTTAAAAATACCAGAATCTCACGGTTAAAGCGGATATCACTTTTCTTAATGGTGAAAGGCAGCTTCTGTCTGCGGATAATAAGCAGAGACAGAACCACGCTGACCGCCTGGGCCAGAATCGTGGCCAGCGCGGCGCCCGCCACATTCATGTGAAAGACTGCCACAAAAAGCAGATCTCCGATAACATTTACGATACAGGCGATCAGGACAAAAATCAGCGGCAGCTTCGAATTTCCCAGCCCGCGGAAGATGCCGCTGATCACATTATAAGCTACCACGAATACAATTCCCACGCCGCAGATTCTCACATACTGCACCGTCAGGTCGTAGGCCTGTTCCGGGGCATTGAGCAGTGATGCAAAAACAGGAGCCAGAAACAGGAGCAGGGCCATGATGACCGCCGTAAAAATCACAAAAAAACAGACCGTCCCTCCAATTACACCGCCGATCCGTTCGTTCCGCTTCTCTCCGAGGTAACGGCTGATTAAAACCGTCACGCCCATCACAAGAGCGGTAATCACAAATGTAACCAGATTGATGATGTTGCTCCCCGTCGCCACCGCCGAGATACCCGCATCGGTTCCAAACTGCCCCACAACGAGTAAATCTACCGCGCCGTACATCGCCTGCAGAATCAGCGCGCCCAGCACCGGGATCATAAATTTGACAAGCTTCCCCACGATACTTCCCTGAGTAAAATCGTCCGATAATGTGTTATTCTTTGACATACTTTTCTCCTTCTTATCGTTCCAGGTTCTCCAGCATTCTCTCTGCAACCTTCATAAATGTATTTAAATCTTCCCGGGAGATTCCCTCAACAAGCAGTCCCTCCGTCTTCTGGATCTCCTGCTGCAGCGCCATCCGGATGTCCTCCGCCGCCTCCGTAAACTGAATCTTCTTATATCTCCCATCCTCTTCACTGCTGACCCGCTGTATCATCTTTCTGCTCTCCAGCGTCTTCAGCAGCTCCGTAGCCGTCGATGGCCGCAGCCCGAACTCTTTCTCAATGTCTTTCTGGTACAGCGGCCGGTCTCTGCCGTCAACCAGGATAAAATCCAGAATCCGCCCCTGAACTTCTGTAATTCCGAAATTTTTTCCCATCTTTTCCGATCTGCGTCTTAGGCGTATGGAAATTTTATTGATCAGTTTTCCTGTATCCATCGTGCTTCCCCCTGTACTTAGCTGAATCTGAAGTCTATATAGTTCGGTTCCTAACTATTAGGTTATAACATATTTTCGGTAAATGTCAAGTGCAAATTTGATTCAAAAAAAGCGCCTCTCCCGCGAGTCAGACCCGCGCCGGAGAGGCGCACCCAATGCGAAGCACCTAAGCATTTAAATTCTTCACGGTTTCCCGTATTATCAGTCTGTTTTCCAGATAGACCCGCCGGTTATCGATGATTCCGTCCTCCAGACGGCGCAGCAGAATCCGCGTCCCTTCCCGGGCGATCTCGCCCATGTTCCGCTCCACGGTAGTCAGCTTCATATTCGCATAACCCGACAGATCCCAATTGTCGAAGCCCACCAGCGATACGTCTTCCGGCACCTTTAGGCCGACCTCGGTGACTGCCTCCCGGGCGCCGAATGCCATCTCATCGTTAAAGCTTAAAATTGCCGTCAGATCCTGTTCCAGAAGCCGCTTGGCCGCCTGATATCCGCTGGCATAGCGGTATGTACCGTGTTCCACCGGCAGACTGTCAGGATCCAGACCGTGTTTTGTCATGGAGGCGCGCCAGCCGCGGTGACGCAGCCTGGTGGAATCCAGATTCGAATTCCCTTCGATAATGCCGATTCTCCGATGTCCGTTTTCCAGAAGGCAATCCATGGCTTTTTCCATGGCTCCGGCCTCATCGGTGGTAACGTTAGGCACATCCAGAAATACCGTCCGGCAGATGGCTACCATGGGAATCCCCTTATTCAGGACTTCATCCATGAATTCCAGATCGTCGTCCTTCTGTGTAAGCACAATAATTCCATCCAAAAAGGAGGGATTCAGCGTCCCCGGCTCATGCATATCAATACCTTTTACAATGACATTATATTTGCTCCCCACCACGCTGTAGACCCCGGTCAGCACATCGTGCAGAACGAAGGGGGAACTCATCTTGCTGATGGTAGAGAAGTAAAGACCAATCACGTAGGACCGTGACATCTTCAGCTGAATCGCCGCCTGATTCGGCACGTATCCCATCTCTTCCGCGATTTTCAAAATACGTTTCTTTTTATCGGACTTGTCCGCATTCGGATCATTTAAGGCTCTGGATACCGTAGAGTAAGACACTCCCGCTTTTTTTGCCACATCCTTGATCGTAACTGCCATATCCCACACTCCCTGCCACAAATACGTAATAGATTTAGTATACCTTTGACGTCCGAAGATTGCAACACCTTAATTCTCTGAGTTTTACTTTAAAGGGAGGCAGAGGTTACAGCCCGGGAAGCAGAGACCGACCGGGCTGTGAACTGCACCAAACAAAGAAGGACGGAGGTACAACGCCTCCGCCCATTCACTTAACCCTTTACGCCGCCTGCCGCAATACCGTCGATAAACTGATCCTGAGCCAGCAGGAACACAATTAGAGACGGAATAATGGAAATCAGGGACATGGCCAGCACACGGTTCCACTCAAAGCCGGTATCTGCGTCCATGGACATCTTAACAAAGATGGACGCCGGGTAGCGGGCCGGTGTGTTGACATAAAGCAATGGTCCCATAAAGTCATTGGAAGACCACATAAACTGGAATAATGCACACGATACAATCGATGGCTTTAACATCGGCACGATCACATACCATAAGGTCTTGACAGAACCGCAGCCGTCGATGGTAGCCGCTTCCTCCAGCTCCTTGGGAATATTTCTTAAGAACTGAATCAGCATGAATACGAAATAGGTGTCCGTCGCAAACAGTGTCGGTACGATCAGCGCCAGATAAATCGGGGAATCGATCCAGCCAAACTTATTGAACAGGACGAACTGCGGCACATTTAACACGACCTGGGGAAGGAACAGTGTGGACATCAGAACTGCAAAGAGCAGTTTTTTGCCCTTGAACTCGAACCTGGCGAAGCCGTATGCCGTTACGGTGGCGGATACAATCGTGAATACCACCTTCGGTAAAACGATGGAATACGTATTAATCATGGCTTTAAAGATATCAATATCTCCGCCATAGCTTTTCAACGCATTCTTATAACCGTCCAGCGTCGGATTCTTCGGTATAAAACCAATCCCGCTGAATATCTCATTATTCGTTTTAAATGTAGCCCCAACCATCCAGATCAGAGGATAAATCATGATGAATCCCACTACGATCAGCACTACGTAGCGCACGATCGTATTGACAGTCTTTCTTGTCTCTCTCGTCATCTTTTTTACCTCCCGTCCTCATCTGAATAGTAGACCCAGTGCTTCTGGCTGAAAAATGCAATGCCTGTAAACGTCATTACAATCAGGAACAGCAGCCATGCCTGAGCGCTCGCCAGACCCATCTCGTAGCTCTTGAACGCATTGTTATAAATCAGCATGGAGATCAGCATGGTCGAATTACGCGGTCCGCCCTGGGTAATGATGAACGGTCCGTTGAATTCCTGGAACGCCTGACACAACTGAGTAACCAGGTTGTAGAAAATAACCGGGGTAATAAGCGGAACCGTAATGCTGAAAAACTGTCTCCATTTTCCGGCGCCATCGATGGCTGCCGCCTCATATAAATCCTCCGAAACACCCTTTAAGGCCGCAAGGAAGATCACCATGGCAGACCCAAACTGCCAGACTCTCAGCAGGCAGATTACAAACAGCGCGTGAGACGGACTGGCCAGCCAGTTCGGTCCCTCAATGCCCATGTAGCTCAGCAGCATGTTGATAATACCGTCATCCTTAAATACCGCTTTCCACAGCACAGCGATCGCGATGGAGCCGCCCAGAATCGACGGAATATAGTAAGCCGTACGGAAGAGATTGACTCCCTTTAACTTAAAGTTCAGAATATATGCAATAAATAACGCAAAAACCAGTTTCAGCGGTACGGTCATGAAAGCGTATTTCATCGTAACCACAAAGGCTTTTACAATTTTCTTAGTATGGATAATCTCGTCATAGTTCATCAGGCCAACTTTGGAAACTCCGTCAAACAAATGATAGTCCGTAAAACTGTATACAAGTGATGATCCAAACGGATATACCTTAAAGATAAGAAATCCGATCAGCCATGGCAGTATGAAGAAAAAGCCTTTGTTTTCTTTTACGATCTTCTTAAAGCTCCTTCTTTCTGCGGTTGTACTCTGAGCCGCTGGTTGCTTCATACCGTTACCTCCTCTTTCTTACGCAGCGGCCCCCGTTGCCGGCGGCCGCTGATTGTCACTCACTATTTGCTTAAAACTTTATTGACACCGTCAATCAGTACTTCGGTTGCTTCATCAAGATCGTAATCGCCGTAGCTTAAGCCTGCCATTACATCCCAGTAAACGCCCTCGTTTGTCGCCTTTAATGCACTCGCCTCAAACTTCGGATCCAACGGGAAGGAGACATAGCTTAAAACCTTGGAGTTTGCTTCTGCCACTAATTCATTTAACAGGCCGTTGTCTTCACAGATCTTAAGGCCTTCTGCGGAGCACGGAATTCCTCTCTCGGAACCGAGAATCTTGACGCCCTCTTCCTCATTTAACAGGAAGTTGATTAAAGCTGCACACTCAGCCGGATGCTTTGTGTTTTCAGAAATACCAAAGCACATGGAAACCTTCGCAAAGCCGCCCTTATGGTCGCCCATGTCGGCAAGTTCTTCGCCTACTACGAATTCCTGGCCTTCGTTTAACGCGCCCTGCTGCTTGGTAGCTGCGGAATCCCACTCGAAGATGCCTGCGTATTTGCCTTCCATCCACTTCGGGTTCTTGTCGAAGGAAGCTGCACCGTCGCCTGCGATGGTGGCGATGGACGGAATTACGTGATCCGCTTCCAGAGACTGGATGAATTCCAGACCGTCCTTGATCTCATCTTCGGAGTACTGAAGCTCATTATTCTCTACCCAGGCTTTTCCGTACTTGGACTCTAAGTAGTAAACCATGAAGATTGTTCTGTCATACTCGTTCATAGCCAGCGGATAGTAATCGTCGCCAAGCTTTTCCTGGAATACCTTTCCTGCTGCTCTTAAGTCAGCTAAGGTCTTCGGCGTCTCAATTCCGGCCTGATCGTATGTAGTCTTGTTCCAGTAGAAGATTCTGCCGGTCATGGAGATCGGAACGCCCTGCAGTTTGTCTGCTACCGTACACTGTGCCAGGTAATCTTCCGAGAACTGGGACAGATCGAGAATATCGGATAACTTATTCAGATCATAGAACGCGCTTCCGTCTGAGCTGAAGGAAGTAATCCAGTTCCAGTTAATCTGGTTTACATCGGGTGCCGTGCCTGTGGCAAACTGTGAGGACATCTTATCTTCCCAGCCATCCCATGCGGAATAAGAAGTCTTTACCGTAATATTCGGATACTTCTTCATAAACGCATCGACTGCAGCCAGAGTGGCTTCGTGCCTTGAATCGCCGCCCCACCAGCTGAAGGAAATCTCGATGGGATCTGTGGTATTCACCGCCAGGCCTTCCGCCTCCGCCGGTTCCGCCGTGGTCTCCGCCTCCGTTTTTGCAGCTTCTGTTTTTGCAGCCTCTGTCTGAGCAGCGGTCGTCTCCTCCGCCTGCTTTGCTCCATTGCCGCAGCCTGCCAGTCCTGCTGCCATCGCAGCCGCCATTACCAGTGTTAAAGCTTTTTTCCAGTTCTTTCTCATAAGACAGTCTCCCTTTCTTTCATAGGCGCTTTTCTCATTGCTCTGTTTTGCAAAGGTTTGCAACCTGTTTTTTAAAAATATGCATATCTGCTACATTCCAGCCCCTCATTTGTGTCTTTTTGCCAGCAAATATACATTGTCTCGTTGATGTTTTTATCTTATCACCATTCTTTTCCCATGTCAATTGTGTATTATGCATATCATTTTATCAACTTTTTATATATATTTACTAATTTTATTTTTTTAAAATATATGATATTATAATAGAAACTGCAAACGTTTGAATTTTCAATCTTTTATTTTTTTCATATACAGAAAAGGAGTATTCAATATGGAAATACTGGACCGCTATATTCATCAATTATTAGATCAGAGTACCCCTGAATCACCGATCTGGTATAAGGAAGAGAGCGATGCATCGGCTCCGGCTAAATGGAACTATATGGATGGCTGCATGATCAAGGCCATTCTCGAACTCTACCACATTACAGAAAACAGCAGATACTTAGAATTCGCCGATCATTTCATCGATCACTTCGTCCGCGAGGACGGCTCCATTGTTTCCTACGACCCGGAAGAATATAATCTGGACAATGTAAATGCAGGCAAGACCCTGTTCGATTTATATAAGCTGACCGGAAAAGAGAAATACCGGAAGGGAATCGACACCGTGCACAGCCAGATCCTCGGCCAGCCCCGCACCTCTACCGGCAACTTCTGGCACAAGCTGATCTACCCCAACCAGATCTGGCTGGACGGGCTCTACATGGCGCTTCCTTTCTATATGCAGTATGAAGTAGAATACAATGACTGCAAAAACTGCATGGACATTATCGATCAGTTTAAAAATGTCCGGCAGCTGATGCGGGAACCGCTGAATGGCCTTTACTACCACGCCTATGACGATTCCCGGAAGATGTTCTGGTGCGACAGGGTGACCGGACTCTCCGATAACTTCTGGCTCCGCGCGCTGGGCTGGTTCTCCATGGCCCTCATCGACACCATGGAAATCATGCCGGATTCCTTAATGGAACAGCGCACCGAATTAAACACCATATACCGGGAACTGATTGACGCCATGCTTCCTTACCAGGACGAAACGACCGGCATGTGGTATCAGGTCGTGAACCGCGGCGGCATCAGTCCCAATTACTTAGAGACCTCCGGTTCCGCCATTTTCGCCTACGCGATCATGAAGAGCGTCCGTCTGGGCTATCTGCCGGACACATATCTTCCATTCGGCGAAAAGGCATTCCAGGGCATCTGCGATAAGTATCTCTCCGAAGAAAACGGCGAATTACAGCTGGATGGCATCTGCCTCGTAGCCGGCCTCGGCAACACCGAGAACCGGGAAGGCACCTTTGAATATTATATGCGGGAGCCTATTGTAAAAAATGAAGCGAAGGGCATCGCACCGCTCATTCTTGCTTATATTGAAATCCTGATGCGGAAGTAGGTTACAGGTTTCATTTCCCTTGCAACGGTATGGGGCTTATGGTATCATATGCCATAAGCCCCATACTTTGGTTCGCGGAAAGGATCTGTACATATGAATGAAGCACTTTTTCAACTGATCTCTTATTTTTTCATCTATTCATTTCTGGGCTGGTGCATGGAAATCGCCTATGCGGCTCTGAAAAAGAAGCATTTCTATAACCGCGGCGTCTTAAATGGCCCTCTCTGCCCGGTATACGGAATCGGCATGATCCTGATTCTGACCTTTTTCAGTTCTCTGAGAGAGAGTCTCGTCTTCCTGGCCATCGGAAGCGCCGTCATCGCCACGATCCTGGAGTTCTTTACCGGGGCGCTGATGGAAAAGCTGTTTAAGAAGCGGTGGTGGGACTATTCTGATTATAAATACAATCTGGGCGGTTACGTCTGTATCCCATTTTCAGCCCTTTGGGGCGTGGGAGCGGCGCTTACTCTCCGTTTTATTCATCCACTGATCCATATGGTCATCAGCCGGGTTCCAGCGCTGGCCGGACAGATTATCCTCATCGCCGGTCTCGTCATCCTGGCCATAGATTTTATCAGCGTACTCGGAGTGGTCTTCCAGGTGCAGAAATACAACACCCGCGTGGAAGAGCTGGCCGAGGGAATGCAGCAGATTTCCAACAGGCTGGCACGCGCCATCTTTACCCGGATCGAACGGCGAATGGCTAAGGCCCATCCCGGAGCAGCGCCGGAAAGTACTGCAGCTGACACTGACTCCGTCTCCCGCGCAAAAACACGTTCCTGCGAGGCAGCTCCAGCTGTCTTCGCCGACGGCTGTTCGTTCCATAAGCTCGTATGGCTGTTCTTTATCGGAGCATTCCTCGGAGATATCACTGAGACGATCTTCTGCTACGTCACCTCCGGAATCCTGATGAGCCGCAGCAGCGTGGTCTATGGACCCTTCAGCGTCGTGTGGGGGCTGGGCGTTGTGGTCCTCACCATGATGCTTCACAAGTATAAGGACCGTGACGATCGGTATATTTTCCTATTCGGTACCGTGGTAGGCGGCGCCTATGAGTACATCTGCAGCGTGTTCACGGAGATTGCCTTCGGCACCGTATTCTGGGATTACAGTAAACTGCCCTTCAACCTGGGGGGAAGAATCAACCTGTTGTACTGCTTCTTCTGGGGTTTGGCAGCTGTCATCTGGATCAAGCTTCTTTATCCGCGCATCTCGGGTCTCATCGAACGGGTTCCGGTCAAGGCGGGGAAATTATTAAGCTGGTGCATGATCGTCTTCATGACGGTAAACATCGTGATTTCAGCCATGGCACTGGCGCGCTACTCGGACCGGCAGACGGGCCGGAACGCCTCCAATTCCATCGATTACTTCCTGGATGATCATTTTCCGGATAAGAGGATGGAGTGGATCTATCCAAACGCCATTGTCAAGGAATAGCATTCAAACGGAAGAATCGCCTGGAGAGATAATCCCCAGGCGATTCTTTACTTTATGATAAGTCTTACTTTATTCACTTACTTTATTCATTCTCCTGCATCTGCTCATCGGTCAGTGTAAATACCTGTCTCTTACGCGCCATCTCATCGCTGGCCAGGTACTCGTCGTACGTGGTGATCTTATCGATCAGCTGGCCGTTCACGATCTCCATGATACGGTTAGCGGTCGTCTCCACGATCTGATGGTCACGGGAGGAGAAGAGCAGCACGCCCTGGAACTTCACCAGGCCGTTGTTTAACGCTGTGATGGACTCCATGTCTAAATGGTCGGTCGGCTCGTCGAGCATCAGCACGTTGGCGCCGGAGATCATTAGCTTGGAAAGCATACAGCGGACCTTTTCACCACCGGATAAGACACGGACCTTCTTCACGCCATCCTCTCCCGCAAACAGCATACGTCCCAGGAATCCGCGGACATAGGTCGCTTCCTTTTCAGGGGAGTACTGTGTCAGCCAGTCCACGATGGTATCATCGTTGTTGAACTCCGCGCTGTTGTCCTTCGGGAAATAGCACTGGCTCGTGGTAAGTCCCCACTTATAATCGCCTTCATCCGGTTCCATCTCGCCGGAAAGAATCTTGAACAGAACCGTCTTCGCCTGCTCGTTGGGGCCAACCAGAGCTACCTTATCTTCTCTGTTTAAGATAAAAGAGATATTGTCAAGCACCTTCACGCCGTCGATCGTCTTGGATAAATTCTGTACGGTCAGCACTTCGTTTCCGATCTCACGGGCCGGGCGGAAATCAATATACGGATATTTACGGCTGGATGGCTTGATATCATCCAATTCAATCTTTTCAAGAGCACGTTTTCTGGAAGTCGCCTGCTTGGACTTGGAAGCATTGGCGGAGAAACGCTGGATAAATTCCTGCAGCTCCTTGATCTTCTCTTCCTTCTTCCGGTTCGCCTCTTTCATCTGCTTCACCATCAGCTGGCTGGACTCATACCAGAAATCATAGTTACCGGCATACAGCTGAATCTTGCCGTAGTCGATATCCGCGATCTGGGTGCAGACTTTATTTAAGAAATAACGGTCATGGGATACCACAATTACCGTGTTTTCAAAGTTAATCAGGAACTCCTCCAGCCATGCGATGGCGTCGAGGTCTAAATGGTTCGTCGGCTCGTCGAGAAGCAGGATATCCGGGTTGCCGAATAACGCCTGGGCAAGCAGTACCTTTACCTTCTGGGCGCCGTTTAATTCCTTCATATATTTGTAGTGAAACTCTGTCTCGATTCCAAGGCCGTTTAATAGGTTGGCCGCGTCGGACTCCGCTTCCCAGCCGTCCATGGAGGCAAACTCGCCTTCCAGTTCAGCCGCCTTAATGCCGTCTTCATCTGTGAATTCTTCCTTCATATAGATGGCATCTTTTTCTTTCATAATCTCATACAGTCTGGCATTTCCCATGATAACGGTGTCCAGAACCTGGTACTCGTCATATTTAAAGTGGTCCTGCTGGAGGAAGGAAAGACGCTGGCCAGGTGTCATCACAATATCGCCGCTCGTCGGCTCCAGCTGTCCTGATAAAATTCTTAAAAACGTTGATTTTCCTGCACCATTGGCACCGATCATGCCGTAGCAGTTGCCTTCCGTAAATTTAATATTTACATCTTCAAACAATGCCTTCTTGCCAATACGTAAGGTTACATTATTCGCACTAATCATTCCCAATAAATTCCTTTCTTATAACCGCCGCTCGCTCTGTCATTATTTCCAGTGAGCAGGCACCCGCTGCGGGAGTTTCCGCTCACACAAAACAGGGCTCATAAGGCCCCGTCTCTCATCTCTCTTATTTTACATGAAAATCCCGAATTTGCAAGCCTTTTATCAAAAAAGCCTGTAAATCCGGTGATTTTCGTTGCAGTACACTCCCCGTCCGGGGCACCGCAGCCCTGTTCGGCCAGGTTGGCTTCCTCAGCCTTTCCTGTGACTTTGCAGGGTATTAGAAGTTCTTAACGCGCAAAATTTTTCGTTCAGGGGAAATGCCCACCTGTCTGAGCGAACGCGAGTTTAGGCATTTCCTCTGGTTTTTAGAAAAATTCTGCACGTTTAGAACTTCTTATGCCCGAAACCGGAACTGGAAAGGCTGAGGAAGCCAACCTGGCCGAACAGGGCTGCGGTGCCCCAGACGGGGAGTTTACTGTAACTGATTTTCAGCTGGATACATTAAAATCTATTTGGCGGACTCTACTTTAAGCGGGAAATTGGACTCGCTGCCCGCATCGTAGGTCACTGTCACATACGTTACTTTTACCATGGCGCCGCTGCCATTGCTGTCGTCTGTGGCCTGGCCGAGAACGCCGGTATTAAGGCCCTCGCAGTTATCTTTTAAGAAGCCAGTTTCTTCCCCTTTATCGTCCCGGATCGTAAAGCTGCTCATGGCCTGATCCGTTACGCTTCCGGTCATGGTCTTCACTTCCATGTTCTCCTGGGCATCCAGCACCAGTACGATCTTTGCATTAGCGGCGTCGTCACCGGAGATCTCTCCCTTGTAAATAATAGAGACGGGGATTCCCTCCTTCAGCTCATAGGTGGTCTCGATCACCACGCCGTTTAAGTTAAATTTCACTTCCGTATCGCCGTTTTTGACCGTCATGTCCTCCAGCGTATCCGATACCGATTCCACATTGCATGTTAAAATCTTAAACTCCGCAGTGCTGCCCGGCGCCTCCAGCGTCGCGGCAGGTGTTGTCGCCGGTTCCTTCGTCTCCGGTTCCGCTGTGGTGGGTACCGGTGTCGTCTCTGTATTACCGGAAGATTTTCCGCAGGCCGTAAAAGCAAGGGCAGCACAGAGCGCCATTATCACAATCAGTGTTCGTTTCATTCGCATCCTCTTCTTTCTGCTATATACCATAAGTAGCTTTATCAAGTGCTCATAGTATATCATCCGATTGTGAAAATTACTTTGCTTTTTTCTTAATTTTTGAGAGAACCATATCCATCGCCGTACCGGCCAAGAAAGTTCTGCGTGCGCTCATTATTGGAGGCAAAAACCTCCTCCGGTGTCCCCTCTTCCACGATCAGTCCGTCAGCCATGAAGATGACGCGGTCCGAGATGTCTCTGGCAAATGCCATCTCATGAGTCACGATTACCATGGTGATTTGTAAATCGGCCAGAGAACGAATCACCTTCAGTACCTCGCCCGTAAGCTCCGGGTCCAGTGCAGAGGTGGGCTCGTCAAAGAACAGGATCTTGGGGTTTAAGGCGAGAGCCCTTGCGATGGCAACACGCTGGCACTGGCCGCCGGAGAGCTGGCAGGGGTACGCCTCCGCCTTGTCCTCCAGTCCCATCTTGCGAAGCAGGTCGTACGCTTCGCGGACTGCCTCCTCAGATTTTCGCTTCTGCACATGGATCGGCGCGTCGATGATATTTTTCAGCACATTGTAATGGGGAAATAAGTTAAAATTCTGGAAAACGAGGCCGTAATTTCCCTGGATTTCCTTTTGTTTTTCCTTTCCCGCATAGACGGCGGTTCCATCAGGGCCGTTCCAGGCCGCCTTTTCGCCCAGGTACAGCAGCTCGCCGCTGTCCATCCGCTCCAGCATCGTCGCACAGCGAAGCAGCGTGGACTTGCCCGATCCGGACGGACCGATAATGGAGACAATCTCGCCTTCCTCTACCGCTAAGGAGATGTCTTTCAGTACGCCCTGGCCGTCAAATGATTTCTTGATATGGTTCATTTCCAGCAGATACATATGGTTTCTCCTCCCCTTATTGATAGTAATTCAGCCGTTTTTCCACGGTTTCCATAATGACAGCCACCAGCAGATTAAATATGTAGTAGAACAGGCCCGCCGCCACAAACGGAATCAGACTTGTCTGGGAGGATGCCAGCGCCTTTGCCACCGCAAACATCTCCAGGACGCTGATGGTAAATGCCAGGGAGGTGTCCTTGACCAGCGTGATGACCTCGTTCGTTACCGAGGGGAGAATCCGTTTCATCACCTGCGGAAATATAATCCGGAAAAATGTCTGTGTCTTCGAATATCCCAGCAGCTTCGCCGCCTCATACTGGCCAACCGGCATGGACTGGATCCCGCTCCGGTATATCTCCGCAAAATATGCCGCATAGTTGACGACAAATCCGATAAAGGCCGCCCAGAGGCGGTAATTATTCCCCACTTTGATTTTGAACAGATAGTATGGGCCGAAATAAACCACCATCAGCTGCAGCATCAGAGGGGTCCCTCTCATGACTGAAATATAAAATTTTACAATGGTTCTGATTACAGGATTTTTCGACATCCTGCCAAAGGATATGAAAAGTCCCAGAGGCAGGGAAAAAATAAGCGTCACAAAAAATATCTGGATGCTGATCCACATGCCTCCTGCCAGCTGTGAAAAAATCTTCGTTAAAGTCATGGTCTTCCCCTGTCTCTATTTACCAATCGTTGTAATATCTTTATCAAACCACTTCTCGGATATCTTCGCCAGAGTGCCGTCTGCCGCCAGTGCTTCCAGCTGTTCCTGAACCTGATCCTTTAAGGTGTCATTTCCCTTCTTGAATCCAACCGCATAGTTTTCCGCGGCAAGCGTCTCATCCAATACGATGAAATCAACCTGTCTCTGCTCGATCTGGAAACGGGCTACTACCTCGTCCATGGCGATGGCATCGACCGCTCCCATCTGTAAATCCATAAAGGCTGTATTATAGTCCGGTGTCGTCTGAAGCGTTCCAAATGTTCCCGTCAGATCCGGATCATCTTTTAATGCCGCTTCCGCGGAGGACTCCGCCTGAACCTCCACTACCTTTCCGGCCAAATCCGCCAGAGTCTTGATGCCGGACTCCGCAGTCACCACAAATACCTGCTGATTCGCCATATAGGCTTCCGACCATGTATAATCGTCCTCACGGCCTGTCATGGTAAATCCGTTCCAGATACAGTCAATATTACCGGACTCCAGCTCCATATCCTTTGCCGCCCAGTCAACCGGCTGGGGAACAAACTCCAGTCCGAGACGTTCAGCGACCACCTTCGCCACCTCCAGGTCAAAACCGGTATACTCTCCATCATCGCCCACAAACCCCATGGGCGGAAATTCCTGATCAAATCCTACTGTAAATGTACTGCCCGCGGCTCCTGCTAAAGAAGCCTCCGCCTCGGGTGCATTCGTATCCGCACTGGTATCCGCATCAGCCTCCGCTGCCGTCGTATCCGCCGCTTTCCCAGTCGTTTCTGCAGTCTCCGCCGCCGTATTACCGGCCGCCTGTCCGGAACACCCGGATACCATTGCCATCAGCCCCAGGGCTGCCGCCATTACCATAACTCTCTTCTTCATAATTGTTGTTTCCTCCTCTACATTTTCATGTGCTACCATGGTAGCATACTAAAGTATTTCTGTAAAGAAGATTTTTATAATTTCTTTGATTTGGAGCGCAGCCTGTAAACAGCGAAAAACCGGAGGCTGTCGCTGCCCCCGGTTTTCCGGCGTACCTTCTCTATGCATTTGCCCTTTCATCCAGATACTCCAGGATCTCCTGTGCATTCGTATCCGGTTTTACTTTCTCAAAGACCTTTTCGATCACACCATTCTCATCGATCACAAAGGTGCTTCTGACAACGCCCATGGATACTTTTCCATAAAGCTTTTTCTCCTGCCAGACGTCATACGCCTTTATGGCCTCCAGCTCCGGATCGGAAACCAGAATGAAAGGCAGCTCATGTTTTTGGGCAAAGCTGCTGTGGCTCTTTACGCTGTCCTTGCTCACTCCGATGACTTCCACGCCCCTCTGCTGATATCCCGCATATGCGCCGGCAAAGGCACACGCCTCACGGGTGCAGCCCGGTGTGTTATCCCTCGGATAAAAATAGAGAACCACCTTCTTACCCAGAAAAGAGGAGAGTGTTACGGGATTGCCGTCCTTATCGTTCAATGTAAAATCTGGTGCTTTTGTTCCTGCCTGCAGCATATTTTGTACCTCCTTATTTGCTCATAATGATGATTCATTTCGTTACCTTTTTTCCACCGCGATAAACGGAACCTTCATCTCCCGTTCCGTAAAGCCTGAGTGATTGGACTTCCATTTACTGTCGCTGTCTTCGTAATTGATCCCCATGCCGCTTACCGCCACCGCCAGATAGTCGCCCATAAGTTCCGGCAATCTCGGATGGCAAACACCGCCTCCGAATATATTCTGCCCCAGAACCGCTTCTTTAGACAGCAGCAAAAACTGATCCCCAAAGAGCCGTTTAAACAGATCCGGAAACTGCTCCAGGTTTTCCTGTTTCACATAGAAGGACGCTGCCCTGGCTTCGATCACCGGCGGGCGCTCCAGCATCCGGTCCAGTTCGGGATAATCCCGGATCAGGAAATATCCGGTATCACCGTGACCATGATCGGCCGTCACGATGAGAAGCGTGTCCTCGAGGTCACGGCAGAGCCGCTCAACGCGCTGATCAATGTCCCTGATGATTTCAGTAATTGACTCATGACAGCATCCGACGTCGTGCATCGTATAATCCGGTTCACCCCAGTAGGCATAAATATAATTTCTTTCTTCTTTCCGGCATAGGCCTTTTACCGTGTCAAACAGCTCCTCATATTTGGTAATTCTGGCGGAGCCATACAGAGAGACGACATATGCTTTTGCATTCCCCGTCTCCTCTATTTTCTCATAGACCGTTCGATACCGCAGATACTGTCTCGCCGCATGGAACTTTGCAGCCTGCTCCTGCGTACCTCTCCGGGTGTTGGGAAAGAGCGAAACGATATCGCCCAGTTCAGGGAAATACAGATTCCAGCCGAGCCATCCGTGTTCCGCCGGCGTTAATCCGCTCTCGATGGAAGTCGTCGCGGCCGTGGTGGTCGGCGGAAAGACCGAGGACAGTTCCCCAAGCGCGTGGCTCCTTAAAAAACTGTTTTCAGGCAGATGGTGACGGAGCACCTCCAGCCCCAGGCCATCAAACAGCATAATCACCACATGCTTGTATGGGTGCTGAAGAAGCTCATCCATCGGTTCGAACGTCTTATGGTGGTATTCCGCCCCATAATGCTTCAGTATCGAACAGCTCAGACTCACAATGCTGTGGTCATAATCCACAAACATTCCGTTTTCACCTCCATTTATCCCCATGCACGCCCTCCCTTTACACAAATCAGACAATCTATCAGGCAGTTCCGCCTGCTGACTACAAAAATTCCTTCAACTCCTTAAGCGACCGGATCTCCCGGTCAACCTTGACACCGGCGGTAAGAACAGCCCCCTGCGGATTAAACCAGCAGGTGTCGATTCCCGCTGTATTTCCACCTTTTATATCCGAGTTTAAGGAGTCTCCCACGATCAGGGTCCGTTCTCTCTCCGCTCCCGGCATCGCCTCAAAGCAGCGGTCAAAATACTCTTTCTGCGGCTTCTGATACCCGACTTCCTCGGAAATAAAGGATTTCTTAAAGTACCGGTCCAGACCGGAATCCGCCATCCGCATCTTCTGAGTCTCTGTAAAACCGTTTGTCACCACATACAGGTCATACCGGTCCTGCAAATACTCCAGCACCTCCACGGCCTCCGGCATGACGATCGCCGTATGATTCAGGATTTCCCTGTAATCGTGCTCGGTTTGTATCCCGTCGGCAGGAATGCCGTGGGCCTCAAAAACGGCGCCGAATCTGGTATCCGTAATATGGTCCTTCGTGATGAGACCTTTCTCATAGGCGTCCCACAGATCGCGGTTCACCCTGCGGTACGTCCCGATTAAATCCGCTGTCCGGTATGCTCCGCTTTCTTCATACTCTTTGAACACACTGGCAAGCCCATTCTCCTCCGCGGAATCGAAATCGAGAAGCGTTCCGTCCACATCGAAAAGGATAGTCGTATATTTATTCATCAAATCTTCCCCCTCCGGTCTTATTCTCCGTCCCGATATACGATTTTCCCGCCGCAGATCGTGTATTTTACTTTTCCGTACAGTCTGCTTCCGGTAAACGGGGAATTAGAGGATTTCGACGCAAATTCCCCTACGGTCCACTCTTCCTCCGGATCAAACAGCACCAGGTCCGCCGCCTTTCCTTCTTCCACGGAACCGGAATCCAGATGGTAGAGCTTCGCCGGATTCAGGCTCATCTTCTCCATCAGCTCAAGCAGGCTTAAATGGCCCGGCCGAACCAGATTCGTGACTGCCAGTCCCAGCGCCGTCTCAAGCCCGATGATCCCGCTGGGCGCCTGCGTCAGCGGTTTTGCCTTCTCTTCCGCACTGTGCGGGGCGTGATCCGTGGCAATCATATCGATGCTGCCGTTCTTTAATCCCTCTATAATGGCCTGGCGGTCCCTTTCCGTCCGGAGAGGCGGATTCATCTTCGCCAGAGTCCCATGCTCCAGAACAGCGTTTTCAGTCAGTGTAAAATGGTGCGGCGTAACCTCCGCGTATACCCGCGCTCCCAGCTCCTTCGCCAGCTTCACCAGCCGCACGGCTCCCTCGGAGCTGATATGCTGAATGTCCACCGCAGCTCCTGTGTGCAGGGCGATCATGCAGTCGCGGGCTACCAGAGAATCCTCCGCCAGTGCCGGTGAGCCATAGATCCCCAACTCGTCCGAGACAGCGCCGTGGTTAATTCCATTGTTGACAATAAACGCCGGATCTTCCTCATGGAAACTTAGCGGAAGATCCAGACGCGCCGCCTCCTCCATGGCTGTCTTTAAAAGCTTCTCATCCATGATCGGTATCCCGTCGTCAGTGAAGCCCGCCGCCCCATGGGCCTTCAGCGCCTCCATGTCGGTCAGTTCCTTCCCGGCAAGTCCCACTGTCACCGCGGCGGCTGAAAGCACATGAATCCCGGTCTTCTTTCCCTCCTCGAGAACGTACCGGAGCGTCTCCACATTATCCACCGGCGGCTTCGTATTCGCCATACAGACAACCGTCGTGAAACCGCCTTTTGCCGCAGCGGCAGCGCCGGTATGAATATCTTCTTTATACGTAAGCCCCGGATCCCGGAAATGCACGTGTACATCCACGAGTCCCGGCGCCGCGACGAGCCCTTTGCCGTCGATAACCGTGTCAAATTCACCATCCATCTCCGCACAGTCTCCCACGCGAAAAATGGTTCCGTCCGAAATTACGATAGAACCCGTTCTGTCGAGTCCATTTCCCGGACTCACAATCCGGATATTTTTAATCAGCATCCTCATGCCGTACCTCCTTATGATGAGCACTCCGCCGGGCCTGTTACCGGCTTCGCGGATTGCCCTGTTTCTCTTCTTTCTTCGAAAACACCCTGAATATCCCCTGCGGCAGTTCAAACACAAACACGATACCCAGGACGATAGCCACCGCCACCTTAAGGGCCATATAACCGGTCTGGGACGCCTTGTCCAGTTCATTTGTCACGATATAATAGGCGGTCCAGTACACCCCCGCGCCGGGTACCAGCGGAAAGAGGCCGGAAATCAGAAATATGGTGACCGGACACCGTTCCCTGACCGCAAAGAGCCGCGACAGCAGGATCACCACGATCGTGGCAAAGAGCGCAGCACCCGGCGCGGTGCTGCTCTGAATCAAAATAGAGTAAACAGCCCATCCGGCTCCGCCGATCAGTCCACAGTATGGATAATACTTTGTGGGAACCCCGAACAGGAGGGAAAATGATACCGTCCCCCCGACGGCAGCCGCCACAGAAATGAGCAGTGTCACAGCATCACACCTCCCGTCAGTCCACGGAACAGGCTGAACACAAGTCCAACGCCCATGGCAATACAGAAAAATACCAGCAGAGCATCCAGCATCCGCACGGATCCGGAGATGTAGTCCCCATCTGCGATATCTCGTATGGCGTTGGTAAATGCCACTCCCGGCACCAGAGGCATGATGGAACCGATAATCATGAAATTCAAGTGCTGCCCTACGGAAAGCAGATACATCACGGAACAGAGAAAGGTCACCAGTGCACCGCCTCCAATATTTCCCACAATCTTCGATAAATGCGGGCCGCTGATATACAGCACGTAAAAATACAGAAGCACGCCCGACACAAAAGCCGCCGCGCTGTCCATGAAATTACCCCCGAACAGCATGCAGAAGCATGCGCTTCCCACACCGGAGGCCAGGATCTGCATGGTCTTCGTCTTTCCGGGCATGACGCGGATCTCATCAAGCCGTTCCCTCACTTCGCCTATGGTATACCGCCCCTCCACGATCTCCCTGGACAGCTGGTTCACCGCGGCCACCCGGTTTAGATGGACTCCGCTCACTGGGATATGCTGGACCTTTGCAAAGATCTCTTCCCTCTCGTTTCCTGAAGTAATAAAAATCCCATTGCTCAACACAAATGCGTTCCCTGACTCGATTCCGTAATAGTGGCAAATCCTGTCGATCGTCTCCTCCACCCGAAAAATCTCGGCTCCATTTTCCAGCAGAATGTGGCCCGCCTGCATGGCGGCGTCCAGGATCTCCCGCTGTTCCTCCCCGCTTAACTCACACGAAACGTTCATCTTCCTCTGTAAAGACCTCCCCATCCCCAGTAATCTCTTCAATCCTGTCTCTGTAACCGGCCGAACAGCCGAGTGCCCGGATCTTCCCTATCACAGAATAATCTCCCCAGCAATGCATGGGAAATACATGTTTCACATCCACTTTATGCAGGAATTCGTCCATTCCCAGATAAAAATCGTCCTCCTGCCTCGGATCCAGCGGCAAAAAAGCCACATCCAGGTGCATTCCGGCCATTTTATCAATCTGAGCACTGTATTTTTTAGCCATGGAGTCGTTCCAGTTATCCGGTTCGCCCTCCCATCTCCAGTTATTTAAGTCTCCCGCATGATAGATGGTTTTGCCTTCCGCCTCAATCAGAAACGCCACACCTTCATCCGTCGATTTATAAGTATGAATGGTCAAACAGGCATCAGATATAACTCCACCTTCTATCTGATTCTCCGGAGTTCTCGTGATCTGCCGGATTATGCCGTTCTCCAGCCTGTACTTCGCCGTCTCTCCATGCTTTAGGGAATCCGTAAGCGGCAGCACCTCCTCCGGCAGGCGCTTCCTCCAGATATCGTTGGACAGGACAAACCTGACGTTTCCATGTTCCTTTATCAAATCAAAAATCACAGGCGAATAGTGGTCTCCATGCCTGTGGCTTGCCAATACCAGAAGTGGTTTTTCCCGCTTCATCCCGGGAATCGTTCCCTCCGTATAATCAAACAGCAGATAAACCGATTCCAGCTCCACTAAAAAAGAGCTGTGATGGATATAAGTAATCTTCATGTGACGCCTCCTTTCCCGTTATCCCTATTCTGTTATAACGGAAAGCGTTTGTCAACTTTTTTCTTCTTTTATAATCAGAAAGGGCGGAGACACTCGTCTCCGCCCAAATAAATTGCTTTTTTGCTGTAACAGCTTATGTCAGTTCTGATTAGTTCGCTGCTGTTGTAGCTTCTTCTGTTACTGCTTCTGCGTCTTCAAGAGATGCAGCTTCAACTTCTTCAGAAGACTCTTCTGCGGAAGCATCCTCAGAATCTACTGCTTCTGTAGACTCTGCGTCTGCAGATTCTCCTTCAGTAGTCTCATCTGTAGCTTCTTCTGTTGTTACTGCTTCTGTTGTTGCTTCTGTTGTAACTTCAGCTTCTGTTGCTGCAGTTGTCTCAGCAGTTGTACCGCTGCCACATGCAGAGATTGATGCCATAGTTAATACCGCGATGCCTGTAAGTACGAGTTTCTTTGCTGTCAGTTTCATAATTGTTCTCCTCCTTGCGACTACATAGGTGTCTTTTTGTTATGTCTTAGAATTGTGTCATGACTTTCGGTTGTCCTATGCCCTCAAGTCGAGTGTCAGTTTATCACTCCAAACGTTTAAAGTCAATGTTCTTTCTGTGATTTTTTTCTTAATTAAAAGTCACCCGATTTCTTAAAATTTATTACAATTGACAAAAGAGGTTCTAAACTGAAAACTATGAAAATATACTCTTGTAACCATACTGTACTTTTTTAGGCGTTCTTTATTTCATGTCATTATGCACTATTATACAGTGCTATGGCGCTATGTTTTTTGTGTATTATTTTGTTATTTTCCTGTGTTTTTGTGTTTTTACCACGTTTGCGGCGCTTTTCAGCCCATTTTCCATTATTTACCGTTTGCAGTAGCTTTCTATCGCCCGGCTCATAAATTCGGCTGTGTGTTCGCCAAATTGGTCGATATTTTCTTTAAAACGTCCGTCCCCCACGTACATTTTTCCCAGTCCCTCCAGGATTTCCAGGGTGCATTCGTAGTAGTTTTCGGTGATATGGCTCCTCCACCGCTCCACTAATCCGGCCGCCCGGCTACCCTCAGGCGTCTCACCAGCCTGGGCACACTCCGCAAATTCCCGGAAAATATCACTCATTTCTTCGTTTAAAGCCTTCCACTTTTCCTCTCCGTAGCCGGAAGTCTTCTTTTCACTTTCGCAGTACGCCTCCGTGTCACCCCAGCGTTCCTTCGCTTCTTTCGCGTACTTTTTCTTTGCTTCTTCTATCTCGTGCATATCAAATTCCTGAAAACTCATGGTGTTTTCTCCTCTCATCATACTGTCCACCAGTCCGGTCAGCCGGCGCAGCCGCTCGATCTTCAGCAAGAGCAGCGACTTATGGGCCGCAAGTGCTTCCTGGCGGTCATAGTCAGGCTTCGACAACATGTCTTTGATTTCCTTCAGAGGAAAATCCAGTTCCCGGTACAGCAAAATCTGCTGCAGCACTGCCAGCGCCTCTTCGTCGTAATAACGGTATCCCGCCTCCGTCGTATCGGTTGGTTTGAGCAGTCCTATCTCATCGTAATAATGGAGTGTGCGCACACTGATATTTGTTAATTTTGCTGTCTCGCTTACTGTCAGTCTCATAGTTATCACCGCCTTCATGTTTACTATAATGTATGACGCAGCGTGAGAGTCAAGAAATATTTATAAGAAATTCAAATTTTAATTTTTTTGATCGCCCAGGACTGAACCTTTAAAATCTTAACCATACCGCCTATTCCGCGTATTTTGATACGGTCCGCATTTTCCGGAACATAAACGGTATTTGTCATACAGGTCATATAGTCATCGGTAAACAACTCCACCGATGCGGAATCAATAAACACATGAATACGGCAGACCGCTTCACTGACCGAGCGGAAAGAGCAGCGTCTTTTACTCTTCAAATGGTCAAAGGTATGAGAACGGTCAAATTCTATCTCTCCAAACTTCAGGTTTAAGTTTACAAGAACCTTCTCCTTTTCATTGCTCTTAACCTCCAACTGGATGGTTTCAGCCGTCGTCCCCTTCAAGTTAAAATCAATTATCATTTCACAATGGGAATTATCTGCTGTTTCTATGGAGATCCCATCTTCTCCTGCAGTTTCGGAAACCATTTCTGCCGGTTCAGTCCGATAATCCTTCAGCTCCTGTACAGGCTCAAAATGCAGCCGTCCCAGCTCATCCAGATGCAGTTCTCTGGGCAGTGCCATTCCACCGCACCAGCCCATTTCCGATGTATAATAGGTGCCGTCACACCACGGCATCCAGTTCCAGCTGTTCATCCAGCCAATCATAATACAGCGGCCGTTACCGTCTTTAATTACCTGCGGTGCATAGTAATCCATTCCCCAGTCAATTTCCCCATACGTATCCCAGAAAAACTTTCCGGCCGGATAATCAAAGTCCCCGGTTAAATATACCGACTTTCTAAGATTCAACCCGTGCGGGGAAATAAACAGGATATGTTTCCCCCCAATTTCAAAGAAATTAGGGCACTCACATACAGACCCCAATTCTCCCAAACTCTCGGCCATTGTATTGATAAAACGCCAGTTTTTTAAGTCATTCGAGCGGTAAAGGAGTGCTTGTGCAAAATGATCCTTTGTAGATCCCAGAATCATATTCCACTCCCCGTTCTGACGCCAAATGTAAGGGTCTCTGAAGTCTTTCTTATCTGCTTCACAAAGAGTATCAGCCAAAATAGGGCTGTCCTCTGTCTTTGTAAAATGAATTCCATCATCGCTGACAGCCATACACTGTCCCTGCTGCATACCATTACGGGCATCGAGGCCCGTATATATTAAATACACCTTCTGATCGAGTTCCAGAGCACAGCCAGACCAGCAGCCTCCCCCATCACATTTGTCAACCGGTGCCAATGCTACCGGAAGGTCTTCCCAGTCTACCAGATTTTGACTGACCGCATGCCCCCAATACATCTTATAATCCCCTGGTTCTGATACGTATGGCATATGTTGGTAAAACAAATGGTATTTTCCTCCCAGAATGGAAAAACCATTGGGATCGTTGCACCAGCCAGCAGGAACCTCAAAATGATACTTTTGTCTCAACGGATTATTCTTAATTTCCTCATGCCGCTCCATAACATAGGCAGTCGCCCTTGCAGCTTCTTCTATATTCTTATTTATATTGCCCATTTTTATTCTGTAATCCTTTCCTATCCTTTTATCCCCGACTGGGCGATACCCTGTACATAATACTTCTGAAAGAAAATAAACATGACTACTACCGGAAGCGTGCTTAATGTCAACGCCGCAAAAATTGGTCCATAGTGAACTGGAGGAGCCGTAAACAACGTCTGAAGTCCCAGCTGCACGGTCTTTGTCCTGTCGTCGGTCACCAGAACCGGCCACAAAAAGTCTCCCCAGTGTTCGATAAACTGCAAAATCAACACGGTCGCGTACACCGGGAACGACAAAGGAAGCACAATCTTAAAAAATGCCTTTAAAGGAGACGCTCCATCAATATATGCTGCCTCCAGAAGTGAATCAGGAATATCCACGAAAAACTGACGAAACAGAAAGATACTGAAGCAGTTGGCCGTAAACGGCGCTATAAGTGCAGAAAAAGTGTTCAGCATCTTAAACTTAAAGATCATAAAATACAACGGCAGAATAATGCTTTCCAGCGGAATAATAATAAGTGCTACAATCAGGCTGAACAAAAAATCACGCCCCCTGAATTGAAGCTTTGCAAGAGCAAAACCGCACATGGAATTGACGATTAATCCCAATCCGATCATAATCGTAACGTAATAAAGGCTGTTAAGCATTGTTCTCACGATCTCCCCCTTCTCCAGGATAGACTGGTAATTATCGAGGCTTCCGCTAATGGGCAGAAATGCCCTCACAGAAGTCATATCTGCAAATATGTTGACCTCAGGTTTTACTGATGATACCACCATCCATACAAGCGGAGCCAGGAACACAACGGCAAGAAAAATGTTGAGTGTATACATCAGTATTCGGTTAAGCAGTCTGCTTTTTTTAATTCCCACTCTCGTTCCTCCTCTCAGTCCCGTTCAATTAAAAGGCGTTTAAGCGCCATGGACACCAATACCACAATCAGGAAAAAGACTACTGCCATGGCAGATGCGTAGCCGGCCTTCTTATATTGAAAACCCTGCTGGTAAATATAGTATACCAACGTCCTGGTGCTGTTCTGAGGCCCTCCGAAGGTCATAATATAAGGCTGTGTAAATACCTTAAATGCCTGAATCGTTACGTAAACCACAATAAACGAGATCACATTTCTTAAACCTGGAAGAGTAATATAGAAGAACTTCTTCACGGAATTCGCCCCGTCGATGGCCGCCGCCTCATAAAGTTCCTGCGATATTCCATTTAATCCTGCAATAAAAATAATCATCTGATAGCCAACTCCCTGCCAGATTGACATAACCAGAATAGAATTCATTGCCTGATCAGCGCTTCGTAAAAAGCGCTGACTAGGCAGTCCAACCATGTTCAGAATTGCGTTAAACAGACCGTCATTCGGGTTGTATAAACATACCCACAAAATGGATACGACGGTTAATGATGAAATCACAGGAGCAAAATAGGCGGTTCTGAAAAATGTTCGTCCAACTATCTTTCGATTTACTAAAATAGCCAGACCCATGGCAATTACTGCTTCAACCGGCACAATTACTACTGTAAAATAAAAAGTATTTCGTAAACATTTAAAAAACAGTTCATCCGAGAGCAATGAAGCGTAATTATCCACTCCCACCATCTCCATACGGTCCGGTGCCAGGACGTAAAAGTCTGTAAAGCTAAACCCCAAAGCCATAAATGCAGGTATAATAAGGAATAGCAAGAGTAATATTAACGCCGGTGCTACAAATATATAGGCTGTATTTCTCTGTCTCCTTGAATAGCTGGATTTCATCTTTCTAAAATTTTCCTCACCCATTTCACCAGGCTTCCTCCCTTCCCATATTGAGCACTCCCGGAAACTCCCTTGCACTCATCTTTGTGGCTGATTTTCCGGGAGTACTCTATTACTTTGCATACGTTGCTTCCCACTCTTTATCAAAGGAGTTTGCAATATCATCAAGGGACGTCTTCACATCAGCACCTAATAGAATGTCGTAAAACGCTTCTGAGAATTTCTGTGTAAAGATTGGATAGTTTGGTGTGGCCGGACGTGCATGACCTTCTTCAAATAAAGTTTCCTTTATGATTTTATTTGGTCCATCATCATAAATATCGAGTAAATCATACGCAGAATACCGCACTGGCGGGTAAGCCGGTCCGTCTACGGTAAAGCTTGCACAGGCCTCAGGACTGGATAAGTAATGAATAAATTCCATGGCTGCATCTACATTCTGGCAGTTTGGCGTAACACCTACTGTCCAGCCGCCTGATGTACTTCCCGCATAAGCCTCTTTCTGCGGAATATACGTGACCCCCCAATTAAAATCAGCCTGTTCAAGCGTCGGTATAATCCATGCTCCCGCCAGCTTGGTCGCACATTTGCCTTCCTGAAACTCCGTCGCTGTAGGATCCACATTGATCAGCCCCTCATCTGCAAACTTCTGGAGATAGATACCCGTCTGGATGGCCTTCTCTGAATTTATGTACCCCTCAGCTTTGCTGCCATCGTCAGAAAGCAGCTGTGCCCCATTTGCAACTAAAAATGGCTGGAAAGCCACAATAATCCATTCACCGCTCTTCTCCTGAATAAAATTCCCACCATAGATACCATCTTTAGTCAACTTTTTGCAGACATCATAATACTCGTCCCATGTCCAGGCGTCCTCAATTTTTTCAGGAGCTGAAATACCGGCTGCATCCAGCATATCCTTGTTATAATAAATATTAATAATTCCCTCTCCCATGCCTACTGCATAGAAATGGCCGTCATACGTTCCCTGAGCGATTGTCGATGGAAGAAAATCTTTCATTTCCTCTTCCGTAAAATAATCTTCTATCGGAATAAACATATTGGAGTATGCGTAGCTCGCCACATTGGGTCCATCTGCCATCAGAATATCCGGAAGGCTGTTCGTTGCAGCGGCAGCACTGACTTTATCCTCATAGGCAAAGGACTCTCCCCGTGTATTGGCTGTTTCAAGTATCTTTATCTTACCTGCATACTCTTCATTAAATTTCTGAACCATCATTGCATACCAGTTGGCCTCTGATTCCTGGCTGATTGGATACCAGAAGGACAGCTCTACCTCTGTGCCGCCTGCTAAAACTTCCGATTCCTTAGCCGCATTGGTATTTCCTTCTGTTTTTTCTGTCTCTGCAACAGCCTGTTCCGTCTTTGTAGTCTCCCCCTGTTTCGTACCACAGCCTCCGAGAAGGGTCGTTATCATTGCCACTGCCAACAAACTGCTCACCATTCTTTTTTTCATAGATTATCTTCTCCTTTTAGTCATATGTTTTAAATGTATACGTTTACATTTTTTATCAAAAAAATAATTTGTCCCTCCTTTCATCGCCCATTTTAATAATCGACAAAATGTAAACGTATACAACTTTTCTAAAAAAAATAGACTTTTTAATATTTTTTTGTTTTTTTCTTTACTAAAAAGCCAATTAATAGTATAATTTATATTCAGATAATATCATTTCGGACATCTTTTGTCAATATATTTTGTGCACATTGTCTCAAAACTATTTATGTGCATGTTTTACTTATGATAATTTAACTAAGGTGGTGTAAATTTGGTAACCAGTAGAGATGTTGCAAAATTGGCCGGCGTTTCCGTAGCGACGGTATCCAGAGTATATTCTGACAGCAATGCCGTGACAGATATCACTGCAAGAAAAGTTCTTGATGCCGCAAGACAGTTGGGATATATCCCCAATACAGTTGCCCGCAGCTTAAAATCTAACCGTTCCCGTACCGTTGGTCTCGTCATTACCAACATTTTTAATCCTGTTTTCTACCAGGTTGCTGCCGTAATCACGACAGAGTTGGAAAAATTCAACTATAAGGTCATTCTGTCATTTAACAGTACTTATGAACGCAGCCTTTTAAAAAATCTGCAAACGCTTCTTGCCGCACGTGTAGAGGCCATTGCCTTCACCCCGCTGTTTGAAGATTCCGATGTACTTGAATTACTGAATTCTTCAAATGTCTATTCCCTTCAGGTTCTCGGGAATGCCTATCAGCAATTCGACTCTATCATGTGTAATGATTACGCCGCTACAAGCAAACTGACACAATATCTGATCGACAGAGGCCATCGGAATATTATGCTTATCTGCCCTACAGAAGACAGAAAAGAGGGTTTACTGCATACTCTGGCAGTTAATAGAATTGATTCGTATGAAGGTAATTATATATCGCCTCTTCCATTGGAAAACTCCGCTTCCATCATTGAAGATGCCATCACAAAATACAGGCCCACCGCAATCATTGCCGTTACTCAGGATGTTCTTACGGCCCTTATGATTGTCTTAAAGAAACTGCATTATAATATTCCTGATGATATAAGTGTTATCGCCTACGATGAAAATCCGCTGTCACAATATGAAAACATCACAACCATTGGACATAACATTCAGTACATTGGCACCGAAATAAGCCGTTTCCTATTGGATCATCTGCTCGAAAAGAATGCTCCTGGAGGCGCCCCCCGACACATATTTCTGGACACCACTTTTATTGAACGTTCTTCGGTCAAGGAACTCACCAGGGGAAACAAAGAAATATAGATGATACTTCTACTTACACCTCTTGACTCCAAGATATATTTATGCAAAAATAAAATTACACTTTGGTTCTGCATAAGAGTCCATATAGTGGATATACTACAATCAGGAGGTACGATAAACTATGTATTATGAGAGAACGATTGAACCCACAATAAAAAATATCAGTCAGACCTTCCCTGTTTTGATTGTAACCGGCCCACGCCAGGTGGGTAAAACTACTCTTTTAAGCCGTATGGCAGAAAAGGAGCGAAAAATTATATCTCTGGATAACCCAACCATTCGGGCATTTGCCAAAAGAGACCCCGAAATGTTTTTGCAGCGATATCAGCCGCCTGTACTGATTGACGAGGTACAGTATGCTACGGAACTGTTTGACTACATTAAGATTTATGCAGATCGTCACAAGCGACCGGGTGATTTTTGGCTTACCGGCTCTCAGACCTTTCATATGATGAAAAGAGTCACGGAATCCCTTGCCGGGCGGGCAGGAATAGTCAGGATGGCAGGGCTCTCCAACAGCGAGATTTCAGGAAATCATTTTCCTCCGTTCCGGGTGGATATTCCAGCGCTGATAAAACGAATGGATGATATGGAACCGATGATGATCTATGATGTATATTCCAGGATTTTCAAAGGATCTATGCCACGGTTATACGAAAATGAGGCTGTTAATCTGGAGCAGTATTACGAATCTTATCTGGAAACCTATATCAGCAGGGATATTAAGGATTTGACACAGGTAGCCGATGAATCTGCCTTTTTAAACTTTATGTCTGTAATTGCTGCAAGAACTGCCACCAATGTAAACTATGAAACCATTGCCGGAGAAGTTGGCGTATCGGCGCCGACCGCAAAGCAGTGGCTTTCTATATTGGTATCTTCCGGCTTAGTAGCTCTGATACAGCCATACTCTAACAATGCTTTAAAGCGGGTTATTAAAGCACCGAGAATGTACTTTCTGGACACTGGTTTATGTGCCCATCTAACAAAGTGGAGCAGTCCCGAAACCTTAGAACGCGGCGCAATGGCTGGACAGTTCTTTGAAACATGGGTTGTTTCAGAGATTTATAAAAGCTACATCAACGCCGGAAAACAGCCTCCCCTTTACTTTTATCTGGACAGCAACAAAAAAGAAATTGACCTGCTGATCTATCAGGATGGGATTCTCACACCTGTAGAAATAAAAAAAGGGTCTGCCCCAAAGGATGCCGTTAAGAATTTCTCCGTCCTGTCTCCAATTGAAAAGGAACCCAGCGAAGAGAATGTTTTTTCTGGTGCTTCCCACTTGAAAACGACGATTGGAACTGGTGCTGTCATATGCATGCCCGCAGACATGATACCGATTGATGACAAAAACTGGTATATTCCAGCATGGCTGATTTAATTCATCTTATAGTAGCGGTTGGAAGCAGTAAATGGTATAAGCCGTTCCTGCTCTCCGCTGCTTTTTATAGCGCCTCATGGTACATGTGCTGCCTAATCCACCGACATCCGATACTCCTTCGGCGACATCCCCATCACCTTCTTAAACACCTTAGAGAAATACTTCTCATCCCGGAACCCCACTTTATATGCAATCTCATACGTCTTAAAGTAATTCTGCTCCAGATAGCAGCATGCCCTTTCGATGCGCACCCGATTGAGGTAGTCGATAAAACCGCACTGGAGGCTTTTCTGGAACAGCGTGGAGAGATAGCCTCCGGTTATTCCCAGGATCTCCGCGGTGTCGCTGAGTGTGATATTTTCCATGTAGTGCTCGGCAATGTACTCTTTAGCCCGCTTTACCAGCTGGTTGGTTCCGTTCTCTTCTTCCATGACACATGGCTCTTCCAGCCCCATGCTGTCATCCACCAGCCGGTTTAAGCACTTTAAAATATCCGCGGCCCGCGCCGGTTTTAATAAGTATTCCTTTGCCCCGAAACGCAGCGCCTGCTGCGCGTATTTAAACTCATCGTATCCGCTTAAGATTACTACGATGGGATGCAGGCCCGCCCGCTCCGCCTCCTTCATCACATCGAGGCCATTTTTCAGCGGCATCTGGACATCCAGAAGCAGAATATCCGGCTGATACTTTAAGAGCAGGTCGACCGCCTCCTGGCCATTTTCAGCCTCATATATCTTGTCAAACCGGTCCGTATGGAGCCGGATATATTTCGCCACACCACGGCGGATTACCTCTTCGTCATCTGCGACTAACAGTTTTACCGACACTTCCGTTCCTCCTCGTTATGAACACCCTCAAAAGGAATACATAGAATTACTGTGGTACCCTTTCCCACATCACTCTGAATCTCCAGTTTAAAATCACCATGATATCTGAGTTCGAGACGCTCTTTAATATTTTTAATGGCATACCGCCCGATTCTCTGACGGGCATACTGAGCCGGCTCCTCCTCCCAGATATCGTCGATCTGGTCCTGGCGCATGCCGATTCCCGTATCCTTTATCTCAAACCGGATCTTTCCCTTATCCAGACGTCCGGTTACCGTCAGATAGCAGGGTATACTGACATTTTCAAACCCGTGAACAATGGCATTTTCCACAAATGGCTGCAGGATCAGCTTGGGGATATATACCGCCTTCACCTCGTCTGCCACATTGATTTCATAGTGAAGACGCCGGGAAAAACGCATCTTCTGTATCTGTAAGTACCTGGAGACCAGTTCAATCTCCTGGGCTACCGTGACTTCCTTCTTCCCCTGGCTTAAAACGAGACGGAACAGCTGTGACAGGGCCAGAATGCTTTCCGCAATTTCGTCGTTATCCGCTTCCGTGGCCTGCCAGTATAAGGAATCCAGCGTATTATACAGGAAATGCGGGTTAATCTGAGCCTGAAGTGCGGCCAGCTCGCTCTCTTTTTCCTGAAGAGTGATAACGTAATTTTCGTCAATCAGTGACTTGATATCTTCCACCATTTTGTTAAAGCATTCCGCAACCTCTCCGACTTCATCCCTCGTTTCCACCTCCACCCGCTGGTCAAAATCTCCGGTTGAAAATTTGACGATGGCCTCGCTGACCCGTTTTAACGGCCTGGTCACGATATTGGAAATGATGAGGAGCAGGGGAAGGAGCCCCAGCAAAACTCCGATCATCAGGGTAATCGGCATATAGGCGATATCCGTCAGCTGCATCTGCCTGCTGTACCGGGGCACCACCTTGACAACGATGCTGGAATTCTTCTCTTTCTGGCTGCACACCACTTGATAGTCTCCAAATGTGAAATTGTGTTTGCGTTTCCGGTAGTCCTCTTTTATAAAATCGTCTGATTTTAAGTATTCGGCCACCTGTTTTGGAATGCTGCCGCTTCTCGAGAGCTCACCGCCGAATTTATCCAGAATCAGCACACCTTCCCTGTCGCTGTGAAGTATCCCCTCCCCCAGCTCCTGAAAGACCTCCTGGCTGACACCAATGACAATATACCCCAGCGTCTTCTTCTGAGTCAGATCAAAGATTCCTCTATATAAGACTACCTTATCAGAACGGTTGGTATTATAAGTTTCTTTATCGTATTTACTCACACTCCGCCATAAGATCCCGTTGTCGCTGTCCAGCGTATCCCGGTAGACCGCCGTCTTCTTAACGGTCTCCAGATCCGGCACGTAGGCGCTGGCATCCATGCACCGGAGATAAGGGCGCACCCCATTTTCCGGGTAAATGCCGATGGTCTTGATATGGCCTTTCAGTGCTACCATGTCCTGCACAATCTGCATGGGCGCCTCCTCCAGCCAGAGTTTTGCATTCTTGTTCAGCTCCTCCGCATTTTTCGCGGTCAGCAGGGCATGCACCTCGTCGTTAATGCAGAAATAGGTGGAGAAATCCTTAATATCGGACTGGAGGACGTAAATACTTTCCGCCAGCGCATTGACACTGCTCCTGTCATTTTCCAGTCTGCTCTCCAGGTCTTTATTATAGTTATAAAAAAGAAGCACGGCGCATATGAGAATCAACACCGGCGTGATAATCAAATACCCATAAAAAATCAGTTTCATTTTTACACTTAATTGATTTACCCACTGTTTTATCTTCTTCATAGCCGTACTTCCTTATAATCATTCTGATCCGGGTGTTCCACCGGTTAAACCAGCCGCCTTTTTTTGAGCGCGCCTAGCCTTTGACCGCTCCCATAGCCACACCTTTCGTAATATGTTTATTCAGCAGAATATATACAATTACTGCCGGCGCTGCTGTCAGAGCCATAACCGCAAACTGCACGGCGTAATTGGAAGAATACTGGCCGGTAAACTCCAGTACCGAGAACGGAAGCGTCTTCCATTTCGGCGAACTCAAGTAGGTGCTGGCCATCATAAATTCATTCCAGTTGTTCAGAAACGTCATGATCGACACCGTGGCAATGGACGATTTCATCATGGGCGTAATAATCCGGAAAACGATCCGGTAGATCCCACATCCGTCCATAACCGCCGCCTCCTCCAGCTCTACCGGAATGGATTCCATGAAGCTGGACATCAAAAACAGTCCCTGAGGAAGCGAAAATGCCACGTACGGTATCAGCAGCGCCCAGATGGTATCGGTCAGTCCCAGCTGATTGAATATCTTATAATTAGGAAGCAGCGTCGCATGAATGGGAATCATCATCCCCATAAGCAGAAGCGTCTTCACAAGGCCCCTTAATTTCCAGTTCATTCTGCGGCATGCGAAGCCTGCCATAATCGATACGAGAAGCACCAGGATGACCGCCAGTCCGTTTATCAGGATACTATTTTTTAAGTATAGCAGAAAATGACCATCTATAAAAGCTTTAACATAATTCCCCCACTGGATCTTCTTCGGGATTACGAGAAGTCCGCTGGTAAACATCTCATTGCTGCTTGCCAGGGAAAAATCTGCCAGCCAGATTAAGGGGAAGATCTGAACGACCGCCACAAGAATCAGCACCACCCAAAGAAGCGTTTTTTTCCAGGAAAACGTTCTTTTATCCGTTTGATTCATGATTTCGCCCTCCTTCTGTTCAATCCGTTTTTCCTTCCCGCATCTTCATCGCGGTCTGCGAAAACGGTGTTCAGTAAAATGGTAACTACCAGGCAGATGATGATGAAAATAACGCCGATGGCATTGCCGTAGCCATACTTGAACGCTTTAAACGCCTGCTGATATAAGTAATTCGCCGCAAACTGCGTGCTGTTGCCGGGTCCGCCGTTGGTAAGCAGGTATACGGTCTCCATCTGTTTTAATGCGGATATGACCGCCATGGTCACATTTACCTGAATCACCGGCTTCATCAGCGGAAGGGTGATCCGCATAAATGTGGTTTTCTGGTTGGCCCCGTCAATGGCCGCTGCCTCATACAGGGTGGGATCTATATTTTTGATTCCCGTGTAGTAAATTAACATTCCCCATCCGAATCCATGCCAGATCAGCACGATCAGTACCGACCAGATAGCCCTGCCCTGGCTGAGCCAGTTGATTCCGCCGTCTCCGCCGAACAGCTTGATGATATTGTTTAACAGGCCGAAATCGGGATTATAGATAAATTTCCACAGGTATGCGATAACCGCTACGGAGATAACATTGGGCACAAAGTACACGCAGCGGAAAAAACCTTCTCCCCGTCCTCCCAGCTTATCCAGCACTGCCGCCACGATCAGCGCCAGCGGATGCTGAATGCAGATAAAGCCAATGGCTAAAAGGAGCGAATTCTTAAGGGAGGTCCAGAAAACCTGATCCTTCATCAGTCTGTGATAATTCTCCAGTCCGATATAATTGCAGGAACCTATTCCGGAGTAGTCTGTAAATCCGTAATAGACACTGAGGCAAATGGGAGCCAGAATCGCAAACACGAACAACAGCAGGCCCGGAAGGACAAGGCTTAGGATGACCAGTTTGTTGCTGTATAATTTTTTCATAAACTTCCCCTTTCTGAAAGTTACAGCCGCCGGTTTGTTCTCCGGCGGCCGTAATCAGCTTACACTTTTTCTCTGTTCGTTATTTGCATGCTTCGCCGATTTTAGAAAGGAACTCATCCACGGTGATTGTGCCGTTGGAAACGCTCTGGATTTCACTTTCAATGCTGGTCTTGAATGCGGAAGGGCCGCAGTCATTGACCGGTGTCCCGGATACCCTGGAGGCCCCGTTTACTGCTTCTACGAACTGCATCTGAAGCTTCGTCTCTTTCCCGCTCATGTAGCTGGTCTGATCCTGCGCCGACATGCCTACACCATTCTCCCAGCCATACTTGGATAACTTATCCGGCTGATACATATAGTTTAAGAACTTGATCGCCTCTTCTTTTACCTCTGATTTCGCAGACACCGCATAACCGCCGCCGTTCCACGCCGCAATATCTGTAGCGGCACCTTTTCCGCCGGCAATCGTTGGCATGGTGAAGACTCTGATATTGGTTCTGACCTCTTCCGGGATGTCTTCGTTCATGGCCATGGAAGCCTCCCAGCTTCCCATGTAGAACATGGCTGCCTGGCCGTTGGTAAATAAGTTCATGGCCGTTCCGTAATCCTGGGAATCGTAACCATTCTGGAACAGGCCGGCGTCCGCTGTCTCTTTTAAAATCTCTGTCGCCTGTTTGAATGCCGGGTCCGTGAAGTCCCCTGTGCTCACAGCGTTGCTGACAATGCCCGTATAGTCGCCGGTCAGTTTAAAGAGGATATCAGACAGATAGATTGCCATCGGCCAGCCGTCTCCGCCGTCCATGGCCAGCGGTGTAATCCCCGCGCCGCTGATTTTCTGAGCCAGGTCTAATAATTCATCATACGCAGCGGGTACTTCCCAGCCGTTGTCCTTAAACATTTTCTCATTATAATAGAAGCCGGCCACGTCTGTGTTTCTGGGAAGGCCATACAGCTTGCCATCTTTCTTAAAGCCTTCCAGGGAACCGGAGATAAAGCCATAATCCGCATAGTCTGCCTCATTTAGCTCAGCAAGCACTCCCGCATCCAGCACCTCGTCCAGGAAGGACGGCTGTCCCCAGATACTGACGACGTCCGGCATGCCTTCCATGGAGTATGCCTTGAACTTCGTCTTATACGCTTCCTCGTCCAGAGCTTCCACTTCAATTTTCACATTCGTATTTTCCTTCATGTAGTCATCGATAATCATCTGTTCCACCAGGCCCTGACCATTTTTTCTGTCCGGCAGGTTGGAAAATACTTTTAATGTAATGGCGCCGCTGTCATTTTTTGCGGTTGTCTCCGCTTTGGAACCACAGCCTGTTAAAGACGATGCCAGCATGGCCGCCGCCAGTACCACCGATACTAATTTATGCTTCATGATTGAAACCTCCCTGTTTTGTCTTATATTCAACTCTCTGCGCGCGCTTTTCATTTGATAGTTAAATTCTACCATCGGTTATATGGAAAAAACAGAGACTAAATTTCTAAAAGGGTGTAATATTTTCATATTCAAAAGCCGATAGCGGCGGGAGAAGGCATTTCAGCAATGAAAAGCGATGATACAGGGTCTGCCTGCCTCATCGCTTTTCCATTGTCAGATCAAAGCTCTCACCAATCATTCTTTTTATATCCGGATCCGGGACCGTACCATCCAGTAAAATCGTATTCCAGTACTTCTTATTAAGATGGTACCCGGGCAGAACGCCCGGAAATGCATTTCTCCAGAATTCAGTCCATTCGGGATCACATTTTACATTCACACAGGTCTTTTCCTCACGCGTATAGATCCATGCAAATACCTTTTTATTCTTCCTGTGCCGGATCACAGCCCATTCCGTATCGTGAAACGGATAGTCCTCGTAAACGTCCGGATAAGTCAGACAGTACTTAATTAAATCTTTCTTCGTCTTAAACGCCATAGCAGATACCCGTCTTTCCTTGATTCCAAAACTGTGCCGGAACAGTTTCGGGGGATTTACCGGCGCTGCGTGTTGTAGGTGCAGATGAGCCGGGCGTATTAATTATACTGTATTTCCAGCGGTTCTACAACGCATTTTCCATTATGCATAATAGAAAATATTATAGATATTTATAAAGATAATCATCACCATAAGAATCATAAACAGCTTATCGACCATCCGGTCGTTCATCCTTTTATTAAACCAGCGCCCGGTAATACCGCCCAGGACGCCGCAGACCACCATACCGGCCAGTATCCCCCATTCCACCGGCGGCACCGTTCCTGTAAAAACAGATACGACGAGGCTTGTTACCTGTGAGAACAGGATTATATATAAAGAATTCTGTGCAGCCACTTTCGTGGTCATGGAAAAAAAGTAAAACAGAATTACCAGATTGATGGGTCCGCCCCCAATTCCGAGAAAAGACGATAAAACACCTAAAAACAGGCCGATTGCAAGACAGGCCGGAACACTTTTTAAATAATGTGTCTTAATACGGCTCTTTTTCAGCGTATAAATTAAGGTTCCCAATGTCAGAGTCATCAGACAGGCTGCCTGCACCGCACCCACAGTATTCTGATTTTCAAACATCTGCCTGACTCCCTGAAACATATATTTCCCCACAACGCCCCCAACAGCAGCACCTGCTGCCAGAGGCGTTCCTGTCGACATGTCCACGGACAATGTACCGGCTATCTTATTACGTCCCACGGAATACACGCTCATGGCAAGGACCGTGCAGCCCGAAAGGAAGCTGATTGCCGATACATCAAGCACTCCGAAGGCATCCAGCACGGGTTTTATAATCACACCGCCGCCAATACCGCAGATGGCTCCCACAATGGAAGCGAGAAAGCTGACAGTCAGAAATACCACGTACACAGGCATCACTTCTGCACTTCCTTTACTCTGCAGCATGTCACAAAGTGTCCCGGAGTAACCTCCTCCATATTCTGGGGCTGTCTGCACGCCTCCGCAGCATATCTGCACCTGGTTGCAAATCGGCACCCCGGCTTCGGATTAATCGGGGAGGACAGCTCCCCCTTCAGAATCTCGGGTTTATTTGGATTGTGAATATCTACAGAGGGAATTGCTGAAAGCAGCGCTTTCGTATAGGGATGCAGCGGACTCTTAAACAGTTCTTTTGACGGGCAGAGCTCCACTACCTGCCCGAGGTACATCACACAGATATCATCGGATATATGTTTTACTACCGACAGATTGTGGGTGACAAACATATAGGTCAGCCCTTTCTGCTGCTGAAGCTTTTTCAGCAGATTTAAAACCTGGGCCTGAATGGAGACATCCAGCGCGGAAACAGGCTCATCGCACACGACAAAATCAGGATTTAAGGCGAGTGCACGGGCAATTCCCACGCGCTGTCTCCGCCCGCCGTCCAGCTCATGAGGATACGACATTCTAAGCCGGTTGTCGATTCCAACCAGTTCCATCAGTTCCGCAGTTACATCATCTATCTCATTTTTTTTGTATCTTTTTGAAACGACCAACGGTTCACGGATCGTGGCATCCACCGTCTTTCGAGGATCAAGCGAAGAATATGGGTCCTGAAAAATTATCTGCATCTTCTCACGGGCTCTGGTCAGTTCTTTACCTTTTAGGTCAGAGATATCTTTTCCAGACAAAAAGATCTGTCCCGCTGTACGCTCCTGTAAATGAATAATCGTTCTTCCCAATGTAGATTTCCCGCATCCGGATTCCCCTACGACTCCCAGCGTTTTTCCTCTGTGTATGGTAAGTGACACATCGTCTACCGCATGCAGGATACCGTTAGCAGTCGGAAAATATTTCTTTAAATTTTTCACTTCAATAACCGGTTCCATCCTATGCCTCCCCTATCAAAACCGTATCCGCATGACAGCAGCGGCACTCATGTCCATCCGAGGTTGTCTGCATCCCCGTCTCCCCGTGTCTGCACTCCTCCGTGGCGTATTTACAGCGGGGATGGAACGAGCAGCCCTCCGGTAAATTTGCCGGATCCGGCGGAAGGCCATCGATGGGATGCAGCCACTCTTCATCCTCATTCATATTCGGAATGGCACCAAACAGGCCGATGGTATACGGGTGAGACGGATGGTCAAAAATCTGCTCCCTGCTGCCGTACTCTATGATATTTCCTCCATAGACTACAGCGACCTCATCGCAGTGAGTGGCTACCACACCCATATCATGTGTAATCAGTATCATGGATGTATGAATCTGCTCCTTTAACTGGCCAATCAGTTTAAGTACCTGGGCCTGAATCGTCACATCCAGTGCCGTCGTCGGCTCATCAGCAAGCAGAAGCTCGGGATTACAGGCCAGGGCGATCGCAATCACCACCCTCTGCTTCATCCCTCCGGAGAACTGATGGGGATAATCCGGGTAACGTTCCCTGGGGATTCCTACCATCTCAAGCATATCCTCTGCCCGTTTCTTAAAGCTTTCTTTGGTTCCGCTGTTGTGTAAGGACACGACCTCCGCGATCTGATCCCCCACCCTCTGAACCGGATTTAACGCGGTCATTGGGTCCTGAAAAATCATCGATATCTTTTTACCGCGGATACTTCTCATCTTTTCTTCTGATAATCCGATGAGATTTTCACCTTCCAGCCACACTTCACCTCCGGCAATCCGGGCGCCTACATCCGGCAGAATCCGCAGGATTGATTTTGCTATAGAGGTTTTACCTGCCCCCGTTTCTCCTACCAGCCCCAGTGTTCTGCCCTTTTCCAATTGAAACGAAACACCATTTACGGCATGAACCGTCTGTTCTTTCGTAAAATATTCCACAACAAGATCTTTTACTTCCAGAAATGGCTTTCTTTGACTCATTACTTCCGACATACGCTCTGTTCCTCCATTTTCTTAACGTTTCAGCTTGGGATCCAGTGCATCGCGAAGGCCATCTCCCATTAAGTTAAGGGAAAGAATTGTAATCGCAATCGCAAGTCCCGGAAAGATTACCATATGCGGGCTGGACCTGATAAACTGTCTGGAGCTGGAAAGCATGGCCCCCCATTCCGGAGCCGGAGGCTGTACTCCAAGACCGATAAAGCTTAAGCCGGCTGCCATAATAATCATATTTGCCACACCCATGGTGGCCTGGACAATCAGCGGTGAAAATGAGTTAGGAATCAAATGTTTTACAATGATTCGGAATCTGCTGCAATTAATAGACCTGGCCGCTTCTATGTACTCGCTGTCTCTGACCCGCAGCATCTGAGCCCGCAGCATCCTGGCCTGTCCCGGAATTCCATTTACAGACAGCGCCAGAATCGTATTTAAATAGCCGGAGCCAAGTACCGCAGAAATCACGATAGTGAGCAGCATACCCGGCAGTGACTGAATCACATCGAGTACTCTCATAATAATATTATCCGCCTGGCCGCCAAAATAACCGGCGATGGATCCGATGATAACCCCCAGCGTCGCAGAGATTCCGATGCTGAAGATTCCCATGGTTATGGAATAGCGGCCGCCATACAGAAGTCGGCTGAAAATATCTCTTCCCAGATCATCGGTTCCGCATAAATGGGCCAGCGATGGTCCCTGAGAAACGACTGTCATGTCCATGTCCGCGTATCCATATGGGGCGATCAGTGGGGCGAAAAGGACAAGCACCAGCTCCGCCACAAACACAATGGCTCCGAACATGGCCAGCTTATTGTAGCTTAACTGCTTTAAAATCCGCATAAATTCAGAGTTCTTTCTGACCCTGACCTTTGTCTGAACAGCTGCTGCTTCAGTCATCTGCCTTCACCTTCCTTTTCTTTTTCCCATACTGTGCCTTAATTCTCGGATCTACCGCTGCATAGATTAAATCTACTCCCAGCATACAGATACTGAATACAATTGCCAAAAAGATAGCCGCGACCTGTACAACCGGATAATCCCGGGAATTAACCCCCGTGACGATATAAGACCCCATTCCCGGAATAGAGAAGATTGTTTCAATTACCATGGCGCCGCCCAGCATTTTTCCAAAATGGGTACCGATAATTGTGATAATCGGTATCATGGCATTTTTTAACGCATGGCCTGTAATCACACGAAACTCCGGCACGCCCTTCGACCTCGCTGTCGTGATGTAGTCTGCTCGAATCACATCCAGCATACTGGAACGGGTCTGACGGGCAAGGGTGGCTATTCCGCCCATGCATCCTGCCAGTGCAGGAAGAATATAGTATTTAACTCCGCCTATTCCCATAGCGGGCAGCCACCCCAGCTTTACGGAAAACAGGATAATAAGCAGAAGTGCCAGCCAGAAATCCGGAATCGAGACGCCAAGCAGTGCAAATCCCATGCAGAAGTTGTCCTTCCATTTTCCCTGATTAATAGCGGCCATAATTCCGAGAGGAATTCCGATCAGAATCGAGAGCCCCAGGGTTGCTATGGTCAGCATCATGGTTCTCGGAAGCCGCTCTGCGATGGCTGCGCTGATACTCGTCTGCGTAATCCACGATTTTCCAAGATCAAAATGAATAAACGTATCACTTAAAAATGTTCCCAGCCTCACAAGATAGGAATGATTTAACCCAAGCTCATCACGCATGGCCGCCAGATCTGCTTCTGTTGCCGAGGAGCCAAGTATAATTGCGGCCGGATCCCCCGGGCAGAAGGACATCAGTGTAAATACAATGACTGCCACGCCAAGAACAATTGGAATCATCCAGAGTAATCTTTTTAATATGTACCTTGCCATTATGAACCCCTTTCTTCCATCATAAAATGCCTCTGTCTCCTGCTTTCCATTATTGTTTTACACTGGCTGCAAAGTCAATATTACCCGACGGAAGATTCACGCTCTCTGTCAAAGCAATTTTACTGCTGTAGATGGTACTGATTGTCGGAAGACAAATACCGTATGCATACACGTGATCCTTAATATACTGGTGTACCGCATCAATATTCTCCTCGGTAAATCCTGAATTGGACCATGTGGAGTACAGCATCTCCGTCAGGACCTCATCGCGGCGGGCTGTACCATCACCTTTTTCATACGCGGTGCTGTCAAAACGGTTAGACCAGAAGGCTGGCAGGGAACCGGCTCCGGCACTGATAATGATCATGTCATACTGAGCGCCATCAAAACGAGAGGCGGAGAAAAGGGCTGAATCCACAATATTCAGTTTCAGCTTCACGTTGATTGCGAGCAGATAGTTTTGAATCATCTGCGCCACACGCTGCGTGGTGGAATCAGACATACAGAGCAGCTCCAGCTCCTCACCGTTATAGTTGGACTGAGTCAGGTATTCCTTTGCCTTCTCAACATCGTAAGGGAAATATTCCTCGTCATTCCATTTATCCAGATACCCAACGACACTTTCCACCGCCGCGTCATGCATTGGCTTTGCATAGCCATTATACACACCGGCAATAATTCCTTCCGCATCGATGGCGTAGCAGATTGCTCGGCCGAGATTCTCATCATCGGCTATTATTCTGCTCTTATCTCCGGAGAAAAACAGCTGAGTTCCGTTGCTGCTTGGCAGCTGATCGATGTGATAAGCGTTGTTCCCTTCAAATGCCGGAACAATACTTGCACTGATCCCTTCAAACACATCGACGGTTCCTGTCTCCAAAGCAACCTGCTGTTGTGAAGCTTCCTTAATGATGGTATATGTAATCTCTTCGAGATTCGCTGCCAGAACCGGGTCTATCAACTCTGGTTTTTGCCAGTAGCTGTCTCTCTTCTTAAATGTAATATGAGAGCCAGATACAAAATCCGTGACTGTATACGGGGAAGTCGAGACAATCTTTGTAGCAAACCCATCCTCGCTCGCCTCATACGCCTTCTGAGATACCACATAAGTACTTACCAGAACGAGTTCAAAGGAATTTACAATATCCTGTTTCATAACCACCTTAAACGTATAATCCCCGGTCTGTTCAACACTGGCAATTTTGTTAAAGCAGGGCTTCAGTCCCTGTTTTATGGATTCCTCCAGCATCCACACGATATCGCTGGCCGTGATATGGTTTCCTTCTGAATCTTCTACGTAATCGTAAATCTCTACATTCCATGTAACACCATCATCGTTTACCCCCCAGCTTTTTGCCACCTGAGGAATGTACTCGTTATCCGCTGTCTGATACGCTAGGCGGTCATAGATCAGCCTGACCATAGACGCATACTGGCTCTGCGTGGTACGAAACGGAGTCAAAGTCTCCCAGCTTTCTGATGTTCCGATCTTAATACCTGTGATCGGACCGGACACCGCAGCACTCTCTGTTGGATTTGCCGCTGCAGCACTTCCTCCACTGTCTTTACTGCCCCCGCATCCCACAAGAGAACTGATGACCATACAGCCAGTCAACAATGCACACACTGATTTCGATATGCTTTTCTTCATAATAAATCTTCTCCTTTTTTAATTTATTAACAGATTCTACAGCCCCATGCGCTTAAACAGCTCCCCTGGGGCTTCGTTTACTTCTAACAGCTGTTTCATGGCCCGACAGAGCCTTTTTTCCTGCGCTTCATCTTTTATGGGCTGCTGCTGTCCTGGATCTTCCTGCAGATCAAACAGCTGTGTTCCATACGTCCGGGTTACGGCATCCGTTCCCCCTGAAGCAGGAATTTTTAACACCGGCATATTTTTTGTAAAACCAAATGGCTGTGCCAGAGAGGCCTGTTCCAGTTCCGCTCCCATCCTGCAGTTCATACGGTTTGGCATCAGTGTATATTCATACAGCGGGATCTCCGGATGAACAACGGCCCTCATATAGGCGTACCTTCCATCTGTGATATTCAGCTGATTTCCGTGATAGCCAAACAGCGCAAATTCCCGGACCGGCCGGTCCTTAAAAATGGTATCCCCAAGCGCTTTTCCGGTCATATCCTTCGGCTGATCACATCCGAAATACTCCAGAAGCGTGGGGGCCATATCGATCGTCTGTACCAGACTGTCGCGGTATTCCCCTCTTTTACCATACCTCGGATCCCATAGGAACAGAGGAATATTGACGATCTCCTGGTAACATGGCATGATATTTTTAGCCCACCATCCGTGTTCGCCCAGGAGAAAACCATGATCCGTGTTGACGATCAGCATGGTGTCTTTCCACAGATCATACCGGTCCATCATATCCAGCACCCTTCCAAGATTCTCGTCACACATGGAGATCATTGCCATGTATTTTGCACGAATGTAGGCAATCTCCTCCTCCGTCTGATGAACACGGTCATAGGGAGGCCAGTCCAAGTCTCTGTCCAGGGCTGGTTTTTCGTACTGTTTTAAGTATTCTTCAAAGGAATAAAACGGTTCGTGCGGATCGAAGGACTCTATCTGAAGAAACCAGTTGTCATACCCTTGATTCGTCTCAATAAATTCCAGCCCCCGGTCAAAGGTCAGCTTCTGACAGCTATTTTCTTTATCTGCTCTGTATATGCGGTTCACCGCGTCCTGCTTATACAGTCTCTGTTTAAATTTTTCTATCTCCGGATTGCTCCCCGGTATCATGGTAGCTGCCTGTATGTCGGGAGAAAGGTTTCCTTTCCATGGATCGCCTTCCTGTCCGCGAATACATTCCCAGGTGGAATATCTCGTGTGGTATGTCGCTCCGCCGTCCTCCCAGTAATGACCATGATCGCTGACCAGATGCGTATGGACGCCTGCATGGCTTAACAATTCCGGCATGGAATCGTCGAAGGGCTCTAACGGCGACCAGCCTCTGTGCAGAAAGTTCAGTCTTCCGGTATGCAGTTCCCGGCGGGCCGGCATACACGGAAGACTTCCGGCGTAAGCCGAACGGAAGGTAACTGTCCGCTCCGCCAGTCTGACAAAATTAGGGGCATATACCTCCGGACAGCCGTAGGGCGGCAGAAAATTGCGGTTGAGAGAGTCAAACATCACCATAATGGCTTTCATCGGGATCGCCTCCTATCCTCTCACATGAAATGATTTTACATAAAGTTCAATAGCTGGATCCAGCTTTTCCCCGCGCTGTCCAAATGCCAGTTTTAATCGTTTTACTTCCTCTGGTCTGCTGGCCGCAAGATCATGCATTTCGAAGGGATCTGTGCTTAAATTATATAACCGCTCCGGCTCTCCGACTTTCATAATGAGTTTGTACTCCCCATCAGTTATTGTTCCAAAGCTTTTTATCAGTCCCTTAGGATCGGGATTAATGAGCTCAGAGATGCCATATTTCCTGACATAAGGTTCTGTTCCGTTCAATACCGGCTTTAAAGAAAGAGATTCCAGACTTTCCTCCACCGGAAGTCCCGCATAATCAAGAAATGTCGCCGCCAGGTCCTGAAGCTCCACTGGCGTTTCATTGCAGACAGCCCGCTTTCCTCCAAACCGGGAAGCGTCAATTACAAGCGGTATATGTACAGATCCCTGTTCCGGCTTTGATTTTCCATACAGATTATGATCCCCCATCATTTCCCCGTGGTCCGATCCGTAAACCACAATCGTATTTTCCCAGTCGCCGCGCGTTTTCACAGCTTCCAGAATTTCGCCGATACAGCGATCGATATTCTCAATCATGGCTGCGTAATTTTGCCGTACCTTTTGATTGTCTCCGCAAAAGGAGCATCCCGGCGCATCGGGAAAGGAACGGTCCGAGACTGCGTTCTTCATGCTTTCCGTAATGTCCCACGGATCATGAGGGCCGGAGAAGTTTACCTGCAAAAACCAGGGTCTTTCTCTGGGAAGCCCCTCTATCATCTCCAGGCTCTCCCGGGTGATCCAGTTATCTGCATAGAGTTCATCAGGAAGAGGTGTCGGGTACGTATTCCCGCCCCGGTGTATCATATCCTCTACATGCCTATCCAGCCATCCCCTCACCTTCAGCATTCTGCCGTAGGGCCCCGGATGATCCTTTAATGCGGCCCACACGGTATCCATCTTTCCTTCGCTGTCAGCGGCATCAGAAAAACCAATCTGCTGAAGCAGCGGATGATATCCATTCCCCCATTCCAGATCTGCTTTATTTAAATCAAACTTGCCCACGCCGCTTACGTAGTAACCATGATCCTTAAGCTTCCCATAAAATGTTTCCAGCCCTGCGTCATAGTTCGTGTTATTGGAATACACACGGCAGTTTTTATAACGTTTTCCCGCCGCAAGACACGCCCGCGCCGGTGCACACAGCGGCGCCGGGGACACTGCCTTGGTAAACGCGGTACCATGATCCATAAGACTGCGTATATTTGGCATCTTTAGCTCTAAATCTTCCACACCAAGTTTTCTTTTTATCTCTTTGTCATATGGCATCCAGTCGCCCCGGTGCTGATCACTGAACAGAAATAAAAAGTTCGGCCTCTTTTCCAAGTGTTTTCCTCCTCCGTTTTATTTATTCGTATAACCATAATACAACGTCTACTTTTATTCGTCAATCGGTTATATTAGTTAAATAAATCGTTATATTTTTGTGCATTTTTAACATATATGTCTGTTTTTTCATCTGTTATAATAGTGTTATTAGTTTATTCGTATATACCTTTTTATACTACAAGTTAACTAAACTGAATTTTATCTGTAAGGAATTTTAATATGAAAAATAAAATAACGAGCAAAGACATTGCGCAGCGGGCAAATGTGTCCCAGGCAACCGTCTCCTATGTCCTGAATGACACACCCGGTAAATCTATCTCGGAAAGTACAAGGAAACGTGTTCTTGACGCCGTGGCCGAACTTAATTACATCCCAAACAGCGCAGCCAAACGCTTAAAAAGCAGTCGTTCCTACTGTATTGCGGTGCGTCTGGCCACCACCTTAAACACCCCCCGCTATTATAATGCCATGCAGGGAATCCGATCCTATCTGGAGCCGAAGGGATACAGCATCTTATTGTGCAATGACCAGAGATGCGGCAACACCTTCAACTACATTGATGCCTGCATGAACACACTCACCGATGGAATAATCTACGTATCTTCCAACCACAGTGACGTCTCTCCCGAGGCACTTGAACAGATTAAAGCTTATAATATTCCGTTTTCAACGATTGACTGCATGGCTGAGGATTCCGCTATCAACAGTATTACTTATGATTATTTTGCCTCTTCCTATCTCCGGGCTGACCATCTCCTAAACAAAGGATTTAAGAAGTTTATTTACATACGGCCCAACTATACCAATGCGAAAGAGACTGCCAGGGAAAGAGGATTCCGGGCCGTCATGGTAGGACACGATGATCTGCAGTTTGAAATCTTTCCTATTGAAGGGATAGACGCCAACTCCAGTACCTTTTCTCAGGATAATAAGTTCTTTGAAGTAGAGCGTGCAAACATTCAGGTTGTAAAAAACCTTGTCAACTCTGTTTCCCTGGATACCTGCTTTATCTGCAGTTCCAGGGAGGTTCAGCAAACAGTGTCCCAAAAGCTTCACGACCAGCACCTTTTACTGCAGTCCGAGGAAACAGCCCACTGGTATGAGAGGTCGGTTTCCTATCATTTTCCTCATTATGATGCTGGATTCGAATCAGCAAGATCTTTATTAAATATTATCGACAGCAAAAATGGCGTCCGTAAATTAACGCTTCAACCAGTGATAGAACCTACAGATCCAGCCGTCTTTTAGCGGCTGTGTTCTTTATGCTAAGTTTATACGTATAACCATACAAGAGAAGGAACTTTCATGAAAAATATTGTTTATTTTTTCTGTGATGAGCTGCGCCAGGATGCCTTAGGCTGCTATGGAAACCCGGCAGGCCCCATGCATACGCCTAATATTGACGCGATCGCCCGGAGAGGTTATCTTTTTGAAAACTGTTTCTGCAACTCTCCCGTTTGTGTTCCATCAAGAACCAGCCTTATGACAGGACTCTATCCTGAGGACACTGGTGTATATAACAACGAGGCAGCAGTCTCCACATTTACCCTTCCTGCCCCGGTCATTACATTTCCCGAGGTACTGCGAAAGGCTGGATACCATACTGCCAACTTTGGAAAAACACATCTCCCGCCAGGGCTCACCCCCTTTGAGACGGACAACCCGGAAGGCAGCGGCATGGGACTGGGGCTTACGTATGCCGAGAGGCAGGATCTGCAAAAAATATCGCCGCGAAGCGGTCTTTCCTTTAATGCGGCCAGCCTGTATCCAGAAGGCAAGGAATACTTTCCTGAAAAGGTGACAGAAAATGCGCTGGAGTGGCTGTCTTGCCAGTCGGAGCCTTACTTTCTGCGTATTTCCTACACTCAGCCTCACTCTCCAGTCATACTCAAACGAGGCTATGAAACCATTTACAGGGATTATCCGTTCGACAGTAAACTTCCCAATATCGATCATCTCAGCGAATTTGAGCAGACATTTGCACATACTATCGGATTGGAAACTTTATCGAAAAAGGAATTGAGAACAATCAAAGCTTATTACTATGGCATGGTATGCTGGATTGACGATGAAATAGGAAAAGTCATCAATTTATTACAGAGCCGGGGCGACCTGAGTCATACCATCATCATAGTGGGAGCTGACCATGGCGCTCTTCGCGGAGAATGCTGCGGACTTGGGAAACACATTTTCCAGCGAGCCAGCCAGGCAGTTCCCTTAATCATTGCCGATCCTATGGAACCAAAAAAGGGACGGCGGATCACCTCCCTCTGTTCAAATATCGACATTCCGCGTACACTCTTTTCTCTAATCGGAATAGAGGCGCCGCCGCAGTTTAAGGGCCGCAATCTTTTTGAAGACAGCAGCTCCCAGCCTGTATATGGCACGATCGGCTATGGGGAGACTGACAGTTGTGCCTTTCCTGCCCGTCAGCTCGGCCGCCTGCCTGGCGGACACGGGTGGCCCCGCCGTGCCTGTATCCGTCTGGGACAGTTCCGTTTGGATATGAATATGCGGATAGATGGCCTCCGCCCCTCCAGAGAACAGGAAGATATTTTCTTTGTTGACTGCAAAAAATACCCGGCAGAGGACTATAATATGGCCGGTGACCCGGCATATGCCTCTGTCATAGAAGAACTGGCTGCGCAATTGTCTGCCCACTGCCGCGCAGCGGTCGAGGCGGACCCGGCTCAGCTTCACATCCCGGCCGACTTAGTCCGCGGTACCCGGCAGTGACCGGAGCGGGCAGATATGCGGCATCGTACAACGGACCGTAATTATATCAAAAGAAAAAGAGGCTGCCGCTGCGGCTAAGACACTTAGCCGGGCGACAGCCTCTTACTATATCAATTATACCGTTAAATCTCCTGTATTATATGCCTCTGTTTTTAAACCCGATACCATCTGGATTAATTCCAGATGCTTCTGTTTAAAGACGAAATAAATTTTGTCCTTTGGCGGCCATTTTAAAATCATATCAAAACGATCCTGTTCCGATAAAAGACTGGGAGAAATATAGACGTACAAAGTTCCAACTCTATCCTTATGATTCTTATTAAAAACCTTTGTACCACATACTCCAATCTCCGCAACATCCTCCCAATTAAACTTCATGGTCACAAAACCGAACAAAGACTTGCTGATCCCATTCTCATCCACATTAACAGTCATCCCATTTATCAGGGCAACGTATCCAAATACAGCCCCTATAACCAGGAAAAGTATCGCAGAAACCGGGCGGCTTATCAGAAACATAACTATGGAAAAGAAGAAAAATACCACAAAAACAACTGTCGCTGCCACACTTTTAAATAGGTTAACAATAAAATGACCGTTCATCCTGATCTCCTGCCGTTCTTTCTACATTTCCGTTATCTCCTGAATATTATACTCTGCCTTTTCCTTGCACGTCAACTCCTTTATCCATGTGTTGAATCCAGATAAAAAACAGGCGGTGCAGCCGATTATGGCCGGAATCTGCTATACACCTTCCCCGGCTGGATACCGCCTCTGTAGCTGGCCAGCTCGCTCACTGTCACCAGCTGGAATCCCATTTCCTTCAGCTTTGGAATGATAACCTCTGCGGCGTCCGCGGTTGTTCCGTACAAATCGTGCATCAGCACGATATCTCCGTCTTTTACATGGCCAATGACCGCATCGATGGTCTTCTGCTTATTTTTCGTCTTCCAGTCCAGGGTGTCGATGGACCACAGCACCGCAGACATCCCCATGGAACCGACGGTCTTCATGGCCGCGTCGCTCTTCGCTCCGCCCGGCGGCCGCATGAGTACAGGGGATACACCGCCCGCCAGACGTATGCTGTCATTGGCTCGTGCCAGCTGTGACTTAATTCCCTCTGCTCCCAGTTTTGTAATTGCTTTATGTTCATACGTATGATTGGCTACTTCACATCCCAGTGCGGCCATCCTCGCTACCGCCGCCTTATTTGCCTTTCCTGTCACACGATTTCCCACCATGAAGAAGGTGGCCCGTCCTCCGTTCGCTTCCAGGCTGTCCAGAATCCGGTTGGTGACAGGTGCGTGAGGGCCGTCGTCGAATGTCAGCGCTATCATAGGGCGGTTTGGGTCAATGCTCTGTACGGCTGCTTTTTCTCCAGGTATCGCCGCGCCCTTTGTGACAATCGTCATGCGTATTCCCGTTATTTTAAGTCCGCTTCCCTCCTGACCGGCTGTTCCCTCGTCGTTTCTCACCCAGGGAGTCCACGCTCCATTCTGCTGGACCGTATAGCAGACGTCATACAGACTGCTCAGTCCGTCGGTCAGCCTCGCCCGGAATGCAGTAAGCGGAGCATCTCCCTCTGTACGGCCGGCCATGACACTTCCCGCCGTCCATTCCGTCCAGCCAGTGCCGCCCACCTCCACCTGATATGTCAGACCTCCGGTGACGTTCTGCGGCTGATTCAGTAATTCAGCCTGAAATCCGGTCATATAGGTTCCCTCCGGGGCTGTATACGGCGAATCGTCTGCCTGCTTATCACTCCATGCAGTAGGGTTATTAAACGCCTGATAGCTTATTTTTACAGGCTCTTCCGCCCGGGCGATTACCGCCTGCACCGGAGCCTGGATGGTGCCTGAAAACACCAGAAGCGCCAGCATCAGCGCCTTAATTTTCATATGTACTCTTTTCATTCGGTTACCTCTTGTCTTTTTTCTTATATCTATCCTTTAGACGTGCCAACATTCAAAAAAGTTTCAACTACATGAAACTTTTTAAACATTATTAAAATTCAAACGTATTATACCACTGAAAATGGTAAATCAGATAGAGGAATCTACTGGAAGTACGGACAGCTTTTTGTGTGATAGAGGCGCTTTTCAATTACAAAAAAAGACTTCCCGCTGACTGGGAAGCCCTTCTTTATCTCTATATTTATCTTTATCTTTTATTGCTTGAAGCCGAAAAAACAGCTTAAAAGCTCTTACCCCGTATTATTAAGACACCCCGTAAACCTGCATGAAACCCAGATTGTCGCATATCCGCTATTTTTCTTCCCATAGCTCTTTGCAAGGCAATAGAACAAGTCGGGCACTATTTGGGGCAGTCTAAATACCGCTCGACCAGCATCCGACGGGCGCGCAGCTGCCCCGCCAAGAGACATTCATACGGGGATTGGGGGGCACATCCAACAAGCGGATTTTCACAATTTGAGTGGTACATAAATTGTGAAAAGAGTATGAGTGTCTACACTCATAATAGTTGCCGATGTCTTTTGTAATACATTAGAACAGTTACTATTGAGGCAAAAATAATCGCAGTATTTGCAGTGATTGTGCCAGTCCAGTTCATCGTTATCGTTCCAAAAACAGCAGATGCCGCATTAAACATCGTGTGAAACAACACACACATGAATATACGGCTTTTGCCGGATACTTTGTAGACTGCTCCAAAGAAAAAACGGAAAGCCAAACATTGAACAGCAAACATACCAAAGTTAATTAGCCCATTTCCATGATTCGTTCCCGGAATGAAAAAAAGAGGGATATGCCAAAAAATCCATATTATTCCGGTAAATACAGATGAGAGAAGATACCCGTACTTTTTATCAAGTATTGGCTGCAATATATACATCCAGCCTGATTCCTCTAAACCGCCGATAATAAGATTGCCAGGCAAAGAAAGTAAAAACACATACAGCGGAAACTCTGTTAATGCGTGTCCCGAAACAGCAAGGTGTATGCCAAAATATATCACCAATCCGAACATAACAAATAAATAGGGATAGATATTGCCTTTTACATAAAATACGTTTTTCAGCCATCCTTTGAAGCTGGTAATTCGCTTGTTTTTCTTTAGTACAAAATAAGATGCAATCCCCGGCGACAAAATATATATGGCAAAAGGGATGTTTGACGCAAATTGTCCAAATGTATTTGTAAAGTTATAGACTCTATAACCAAACTGACCCCAAAAAATAAGCGCACCTGCCGTTGCATAAGCAATGATGAATGTTACTACTGTAAATTGAATTGCAATCTTTTTATCTGTCATGAATTCACTCCTAATATTAACAAATTGATGCACATATTCATATTGCATTTAACAAAGCATAAGTATAATTTTTGCATTCATGGGGATCCCAAATAAGAAAAAGCACAAAGGTGTGTACCGTTGTGCCCTGCTTGCCACTCATGTTACCGGCAAAATAAGGTATGCGCGTTATACCAGGAATACGCACTACCGATTGGCGCTCCGCCCCTTATAATCATTAAAAATAAGGCAGACACCATATATTCCAGCAACTAATAAAATAATATCTTCATATGCGCTAAATATTAGTGATTTTATCCCGGTTAGCCCCCAAATCGTCAACAGCAAAAGTAAAAATCTATTCTTTCTACGATAACCGGAGTAAACTGCAATGCTGACACTTACTATGGGGCATGGCATTATGTAAGTTACCATTTGGGGAAAAGTGTTGCCTAAAAGAAATGAAATCGCGGGATACAAAACGAACAGTAACAGCAAGATACTTTGCCACCTCTTGGGTTTTTCCAAAACATCATCTTTGTTTTTAATGCACTCAAATAATAACAGCCCTCCGCAGCACAAATACAGCGGCAGCGCGAAAAAAAATTGAATTGGTTCTGTTCCAAATACGCCAAAAAACACAATCCCAATGTATAAGTTAGCGACACCAAGAACCAGTTTTGCACTCCACTTTATTTTACCTGTATAAGACAGTATTAGTCCAAGTACAAGAAACAGCATCAATATGATTTGAACTGTTATAGTCTGGCTGTTGTATTCACCAATTACTTTCCAAAAAGCAGTTGCATCCATAATGGTTCACCTACCTTTACCTGCGTAATATTTGCCAAATGCGCATTACCCCATTTTCATTTGTTTTATTCTACAAACCCAATACAATTCCTTCAAAAACAGATATATCGCTTTAAGGCTTCTCACAGGCTTTTACTATATTGGGGCACTAAATGGGACACCATTTCATTAAAAGCCTGGCATCCGACTCTTATTAAAGCTTCGTTCCGCATATCGGGCAGTATTCAAAGTCCTCTTCGGTCTCATACCCGCAGTTTTCACACCGTTTCCGGTTCCATCCGGACACTCTGCGGCCAGCCTGTACAAGCGTTAAATCCTTTTCGGTTATATCCGGCTGTTCTCCATGCGCCAGACGCCTTCCCACCTCCTGATCCAGTTCATAGATGGTACTGCAGCATGACATCTGAACGTAATAATGCCGGTTCCATTTTATGATGGGAATGAAAAAGAGGCTGAAATAAGAGTAGGTCATAAAAACCTGATATCTCCCATAACCGCCGCACTGAGCGCAGATAACGGTCTTCGCGTATTCCAGCGCCTTCTTTCCCTGACTGATTCCAAAGACGAAAAACATAAAGAATCTCCTTCTCACGTAAATTTATTTTATTATACCATATTTTATCTGTTCTGCTATTAATCTTTACAGAAAACCGCCTTGAACTTTTACAGGCAAACCATTTATAATAGGCGTAAATCAACACAATCTGCCATTTACAGGCCGCAAGAGGAGGAATTTGTCTTGAAAAAAATGATACTGGTAACCTCACCGCCGGCATGCGGGAAAACCTACATCTCGAAACAACTGGCAAAAAATCTGAAGCACGTCGTCTATCTGGACAAAGATACCCTGATCGTCCTGTCTAACCGCATTTTCGATGTGGCAGGTGAGGAACGCAACCGGAGTTCCGACTTTTTTGAATCCAATATTCGTAATTATGAATATGAGGCTATTATTAATATTGCCATGGAGGCATTGGATTATGACGATATTGTCCTGATTAATGCGCCGTTTACCCGCGAAATACGGAACCCGGAATATATGGATCAGTTCCGGAAGCGGCTGGCAATGAAGAACGCCCGCCTGGAGATCATCTGGGTCGTCACGGCCCCCGAGATCTGCCATCAGCGCATGATACACCGCAACTCCAGCCGGGACACATGGAAGCTGGAAAACTGGGATAAGTATATCAGTGGTGTGGATTTTTCGATTCCCTCAGCCATTGACCGGCCGGACAGTTCTGACGACGATCTTCTTTTATTCTATAACTCGACCGATCAGGAATACCAGGAATCTATGAAAAGAATTGTTGGGATACTGGAAGAGAATGGCTAAACATGATAAAATGCCGACAGTAACAGTTCAGTCTTCGCTTCCAGCTGCCGCTGCCTGGTCCGGCAGCTGGAAGCGAAGACTGAACTGTTACTGCCGGACAGACCCGCTGGATACAAGGAATCTCATCTCCATTCCTGTATCCGGCAGTCTGTCCGGCAGTTCATGCATTGAATCAATAGAATCCCGATGGATTTTCAGACAGATTAATCATGATGTTCTTCATCTGGGTATAATGCTCCAGAATAACCTTATGGGTCTCGCGGCCGATCCCCGACTTCTTGTAGCCGCCAAACGGAGCTCCGGCCGGAATCGCGTTATACGTATTCACCCACATACGGCCTGTTTCGATTGCACGGCAGACACGGACAGCCCGGTTGATATCCCGGGTCCACACAGCGCCGCCCAGACCGTACTCACTCTCATTGGCCATACGGATCACATCTTCTTCATCCTTGAATTTCATCACAACCGCCACCGGTCCAAAGATCTCTTCCTGCGCCACCCGCATATCATTTGTCACGTCCACAAGCAGCGTCGGCTTTAAGAAGCAGCCCTTTGCCAGTTCTCCATCCGTAATTCGTTCACCGCCGCAGGCTACCCTGGCTCCCTCCTTCTTTCCAATCTCTATGTAGTCCAGAATCTTATTCAAATGAGCCTCGTAGATCTGAGATCCCATCATCGTGTCCGCCTCCCACGGAAGGCCAACCTTCACGCTGTTAAACTTCGCCACAGCCTCTTCCACGAATCTGTCATAAATGTCTTCATGCACAAATACACGGGATCCGGCGCAGCATACCTGCCCCTGGTTGAACAGGATTCCCAGCTGCAGTCCGTCCATCGCCATATCCCATTTACAGTCCGGGAAGAAAATATTAGCCGATTTACCGCCCAGCTCCAGCGTGGACGGTATCAGTTTCTCCGAAGCCGCGCATCCTACCTGGCAGCCCACCTCGGATGATCCTGTAAATGCCAGCTTTCGGAAACCCGGATGCTCCAGCATATACTGCCCCGACTTCGAACCTCTTCCTGTCACAATATTAAAGACACCAGGAGGCAGAATTCCGTCGATCAGCTTCGCCAGCTCCAGCACGCTTAGGGAAGTATAGCTGGAAGGCTTAAATACCGTACAGCACCCTGCTGCCAGCACAGGCGCAAGCTTCCAGGCCGCCATCAGGAATGGGAAATTCCACGGCACGATCTGGCCCACGACGCCGATCGGTTCCCTTAAGATCAGGCTCAGCGTATTCTCATCCAGCATGGCCGCCTCTCCCTCTTCCGTCCTCACCGCTCCGGCGAAATAACGGAAATGATCGGACGCATACGGAATATCGATCGTCATGGTCTCTCTGATCGGTTTTCCATTGTCCAGCGTCTCCAAAAGAGCCAGTCTCTCCTTATTCTGATCAATCACATCTGCAATCTTTAACAGTGCATCCGCCCTCTCTGCGGGCGTCGTCTTCTTCCAGCTCTCCCACGCGGCCCATGCGGCATCTACCGCGGCGTCTACATCCTCTCTCGTAGCTTCCGCGCATGTAGACAGATATTCTCCATTCGCCGGACAGTAAGATTTAAATGTACCGCCATCGGATGCGTCGACCCATTGGCCGTTGATGTACAGGTTATAGCTCTCTCTTGCTGCATTTTCCATATAACGTCTCCTTTCTAATAAAAAATTTGATACAGGGCATTCTCCGCGGCCCTGCCGCACTCTTTTGTTCTGTTTTCAGTATAACAGTTCCGAAAAATAATGGCAACAATAGATATTTTATTCACAATTAATCGAACTATTTTTGTGTATAATATACATTTTCTGACAAAATTGTGTTTTGATCGTTAATTAACTATCAAAATATTTTTTAGGTAAAAAATTGGAGCACGGTCGCTTCAGCGGCCATATTTCCATAGCGCGGAGTGTGCCTCCTGCACGGAGGGCTTTTTTGTAACAGAGGCACTTTCCTGCTGCACAAAAAAGCAGGAGAATCGCCGAAGCCTCAAGGGCCCAGGCAATTCTCCCGCCGTTTTCCTGTTACTATCTTTCTGTACTTACTTCTGAGCGACCATAAAAGGTGAGCAGGTATAATCCGCAGATTCCGACCAGCGCATATACGATTCTGGAAATCCAGGACATGCTGCCGAAAAGGAATGACACCAGATTAAAATTGAAGAAGCCTACCAGACCCCAGTTTACCGCGCCGATAATGGCGATGGTAAGGGCTGTATAGTCCAATGCTTTGTTACCCATGGCACTACCTCCTTGTTGTGAGCACCCGGCGGCTGTTTTTCCCCGCCCGCGTGCGATAACTGCCGCCTCTCAGAGGAGAAAATGATTTCCTTTCTCATTGAAGTGGCTTTCTTTTTTTATTATGGGGAAGTTTTTGGGATTTTATACACTTTGTACTAAATTAACAGACAATCCGCACCACCTGTCATTTTCCCAGATGGTCGATCCGTTCCTTTATCTCATCCTCCCGGCGGTTAAACAAAAGGCGCTCGTTATACTGGTAATATCTCTGGCACTCATATTCCTGAAGGAATTTTATGCTGTAGTAATTCGTATTCAGTTCGGTGATAAACACTGCCATTTCCTGACTGTCGCCAAAGGATATCTCCATAAAATCAAAGGCGTGTTCCAGCATGGCTCCGCTCTCGTCGAACCGTTTTTCGTACTGCTCCCGCTCACAGCCAAAGTAAGACTTTACCATTTCCCACGCCGCATCCGCATCCGGAGCTTCTGCGAAACGAAGCTCTTTTTCATACTGCTCCAGAATCCGTTCCACATCCCGGTGCAGGTAATCACTCTGACGGTTTAAAAGTCCGGCTTCCCGCTTCTTTTCCCAGACCTGTTTAAATTCCTTTTGCACCGTGAGGAGACGTTCCTCCATATCTCCGTCCAGACTTCCATCATGCAGCTTTTTTAACTCCTCCATTAAAATTTCCAGCTTTTCCACATCTTTTACCACCTGCTTAAATCCGCTGTTCAGCTTCGAGAGCAGGAGACCGATTACGCTCAGTTTCTCGTCAAACTGGGCACGTTTTAGCTTATTGCAGAGATTTTCCCGAATCGAGCCTGCTAAAATTTCATCGATCTGGTAATCGTCCTGGTATTTATAATAGAGTTCCAGGTAATTGGAGAAATCCTTGGCTATCTTCGGGTACTGGAGATACTGTCCGATCACCTCCCGATCCGCCTTTTTTCCGAGTTTTTCATATACTTCAATAAATCGTGATAAATCTTCCCAGCCTCGCGGAGTAGCAAACAGACGGCCGTCTACCGTTGTCTCAATCCGGCAAAATGATTCCGGCCTCGCGTTCAAATAGGAGATTATGGCGGGATGGATCGACTGTTCATACGCATACTGCTTCCATACCTCGTAGTCCGGCTCCACGTGAATCATTTTAATCCGGTCCAGGGTCACCACGTCAAAATCCCTTACGGATTTGTTGTATTCGGGCGGATTACCGGCCGCTGCAATGATCCAGCCTTCCGGAATCTGATGGTTTCCAAATGTCTTACACTGTAAAAACTGCAGCATGGCAGGCGCAAGCGTCTCCGAAACGCAGTTAATTTCATCGATAAACAGAATTCCCTCCGAAAGACCGGTCTGTTCGATTTTATTGTAAATGGATGCCACGATCTCACTCATGGTGTATTCCGTCACACTGTACGGCTTACCGCCATATTCTTTCTTAACAATAAACGGAAGTCCAATGGCACTCTGCCGGGTGTGATGAGTAATGGTATAGGCCACCAGCCCAATTCCGCATTCCCGCGATATCTGCTCCATAATCTGCGTCTTGCCCACCCCCGGCGGTCCGATTAACAGAACCGGGCGCTGACGGACAGATGGTATCTCATAGGCGCCGTACTCATCCTTCAGCAGATACGCCTCAATAGTATCCTTTATCTCTTCCTTGGCTCGTTTTATATTCATAATTGATTTATTTCCTCCTCTGTCAGGATAATTTTCATCGCCCACGCGGGGACGGATACATCTTCATACTGCCCTTCCACAAAGACAAAGGCCGTGTCATAGGCGGGCATTCGGACAGGGTATATTCCCTTTCCGTCAGTAAAGTATAAAAGCCCCTTGAGTTTCTTAAATTTCCCCTGATTCATCAGTCCATTCACGTATTCAAAGGCCGGCCGGAAATCAGTTCCGCCCAATCCCGATATAGTAAAGTTCTCCATATAGGCCTTCATTTCGTCCTGGCTGGTAATCGTCTCATCGGACCGGATCATCTCATCGCACTGTATGATGTGGATATTGATTTTCCGGAAATAGCTCTCGGATTCACAGAGCACGGAATACGTCTCCTCCAGGAACCGCCGCACCAGCTCCCCGGAGCAGGACATCGAAGTATCCACCACGATCACAAAATCTTCAATGCGGTGAACCTCCTTCGATTCCAGCGGTTCAATCAGCGGCATATTGCCGTATAGTTCCATTCCGTACGTATAAAACACATAGTCGAAGGAATCCTGATCCACCTCGTTCTCCTCGCGAAGTACAGAAAACCTGCGCAGAAACTGCTTATAATCATACCGTTCCCGGTTTTCAACCCGCACGGCCTCCAACAGGCTTCTGAAGTCCTCCGCGTCCTTCTCACCGAAGGATTCCATCTCTGTCTGCATCTTCTCTCTGTTATTCTGCCACTTATTCTGGCGCTCCTGTCGGATCCTGGGATCTTCTTCCCTCTCCCAATGGTCATGGTTATCCACGTAAAACTCTGCCGCCATGCGCTCGTATTCCTCTTCGGTTAAATCCATGTCCTGAAGCGACTTATAGATGCCCTCCGCCGTCAGAACCCGGAGCTTTTCCTTCAGCTTCGCGTATACTTCTCTCCGGAAAACCGACTGATGGCGGTATACGTTCTTTACATAAAATTCATCGATGATGGATTCTATGGCAATGTCACAGGCCAGATTCCAGTACGGGACCGCCCGTTTTCCCCGCGTATCCATATGGCCCAGCAGGCAGTGGAATACCATGTGAAGAAAGGCCCGGTTAATCAGGACCCGCCCCCGTTTATACATACTCATCAAATGCTCCGGCTGGTAATAGATGAGAAATCCATCCGTTGCCACTCCGCGCCCCGCGCGGTCCGCCAGAAATCCAAGGCTGCTTAAGGCCACGTCCAGATAGCGAAAATTTAAATACAATTCATTTCTGGAATTTGTCAGAATATCGTGGCAGATTTCTACCTCTTCCAGCTCGTCGAGCTGCTGCTGCCGCAAAGGATCTATCATTTGGCTTCACCTGCCCTTCTATTTATTGTTTTATTGATTTATTGTTTTCCTGCTTTAAATGCCTACAGCGAAAATGTCCGTTTTTTTGCCGGAAAACGCCGGTGGCGCAGATCCATCAGGCCGCTCAGTGCCTCCGTCTCACCTTCCCGGCCGGCCAGTTCGATCATCTCATCCAGAGTTTCCTTCCGGTCCGCATAATGGACCGCCAGCCAGGAATAAGTTTCCGTGTCTCCCGCCGTCAGCGCACACTCCGCGGCCCCACCCATGTGTTCCCTCAGATACTCCTCATACGCCCCTCGATGCGGTTCCATCAATTCCAAAGGATACTTAAGCCGCCCCATAACAAGGGAGCAGACGACCCGCTCCGGCTCCTGAACTTTGATATGGGGAAACAGCGCGTCGTATTTGGAAAAACGGAATTCAGTCTGCTCAAAACAGTAGCGGTACATATGGCCGCATCCATGCATTTCCCGCATGATAATGCGGGCGGGTGTATTTTCCACGGATTCTTCAAACATTTCCGGAAATACCAGTTTTGCCTGGAGAGCTGATTTTGCAGGTGGTGAAGTTAATTCCGATTCCATATAGTAGTTTACATAAAGTTCCTGTCTCAATTCTGATATCAGTTCCTTAAAACAGGAACGGCGGCCTGGAATTATGTGAACATCCATATGTCTGATGCTGGCACAACCGGTAAACAGGCCGGATCCTACATCTTCGATCGTGCTATAGCACCGGATCGTATTCAGTTCAAAACAGTTATAGAATGCGTAGTTGCCGATTTTTTTAATCGTCCGCGGAAGAATGATTTCCTTTAAGTGGCCGCAGCATGCCACCGGCGGCAGTTCGACAGCCTCGGGACTGGAGGCATTCATCTCCGCTTCCATTCCGTTTTGTGCATTCCCTTCGGCGTCGGCCAGCAGAATCTTTCCCGCTGCCTTTAGCATTTCCCGCCGTCCCCATCCCTCGGAAAATGCGTATGCCGCCAGCTCTGTTACCGGTTTTCCATCTATTGTCTCAGGAATCTCGACCAGGCCGTCATAGCTTCTGCAGCCGAGTATTGCGATTGCTTCGTTCTTTATCTGATATAAAAACATGAAAAGACGTCCTGCCTTTCTGTTATACGGATCTATTGTATAACAGATGAATATAACAGAAATGTCAGGTAATTGCAATGGATAAATTTATATTATTATGTTAGAATTAACAGTAATACATGGAAGGAGAATCGAACAGTGGATAACAATCAAGAATATCAGATCTCGATCATTGGAGTAGAAGAGATACCTGGAAGTAAAAGCCTTATGGAGAATGCAAAGAACCATATGTTGTCAAAATGTAAAGTCAGCAGTCAGATCCTTTCAGAAAATTTAAAAACATTTTGTGCAGCAGTAACAGAAAGTCTGACAGATATAGATTTACCTGCTTCTGACTTTGAACTATCTGAATTTGAAGTCTCTGTTGATATATCCATACAGGGAGAAATCAGTCTTATTGGTTCGCTGGAAGCCGGAGCCGGAAGCGGTATAAAATTGACATTTAAAAAGAAGGGAAATTAGAATATGGATCTGGCTGTTTTAGTTGCATGTGGGACATTTTCATACCATGTGATTAATCCTTTGACTTATACTGAACATGATTTGGAGATCGTGAAACACAGTTTAACCTTCTATTGCGGACTGGAACCCCATAATGTCATCTGCTTTTCAGACTCAGCCTCCCAGCTGTCTAACCGCCCCACCAGAAGCAATATTATTCATTGTTTATATGATTTACAATCAAAACAAATGTCAATTAACAATTTGTATTTTTATTTCTCCGGTCATGGTTTCCGATCCTATCTTGATAATAAAGATTACTTAACTACGGCCGACACCTGCCCAGGCTGTCTGGAAGATACCGCATTATCCCTGGATTTAATATGCCGGCTGCTGAAAAATTTAAATTCCAATAATATTATTCTATTTTTAGATGCATGTAAATCTGTTATTGACTCCAAATCGTTGGTCGAAAACTTTACTTTTGATCCGGCAAATAAGTACTTAAATGGAATAGCTGTTTTTTATTCCTGCAGTCTAAATCAAAACTCCTTTGAAGAAGAACAGCTAAAGGCCAGTATATTTACATATTGCTTAGGCCAGGCTTTAAGTGAAACAGGCGGCTGCAGAACTGTAGGAGAACTGGCCGATAATCTTACAAAATCAGTTCCTTCTCTTTGTAAAAAATATGGAAAACCTGAACAAAAACCTTATACATGCACGGAAAATCAGGGATTAGAGAATGTTTTTCTTATAGGCAGTCTTACAAAAGACATTTTCTTTGAGTTACGAAGTCCTGTGCCTTTCTGTGGAAGAAGCATAAGCAGCCAAACTATTTTTGCCATTGACTTCGGCATGACAAAATCTATAATTGCTGCTCCTTTAGAAACTGGCAACGAGCTGATCCCCTCCTTTTCAGGTTCCATTTTTGTACCTACCAGTATTAGCTTTAACAAGTCTTATCAATATGTTACAGGAGAAAAATCTATAACTAAAATTGGAGATGATGAGTATATCACCATTCGTAACTTTAAGCGCGATTTAGGGTTTGGTAAATACCATGAAATATTCGGTCTTAAGCTTTCTGTAGAGATGATCTCGCTACTCTTTCTGAAATCCTTGATAAGAAATGCAGAAGAATATTATCAGATAAAAGTGACAAACTGCATGGTATCTACTCCAGCCAATTTTCACTTTCTTCAAAATCATGCTATGGAAAGTATTATATCTCACATGGGGCTGCATTTAATAAGAACGATTGGAGAACCTTGCTGTGCCGCATTAAATCTTCCCGAGCCTTCCTCTCACGCGGAGACATCATTAATTGTAGATCTGGGCGGAGGAACACTGGATATCACCGTTATGGAAGTTGGTGATGGCGTTTATGAAACGCTCTTCATTTCAGGCGATCATCTTTTAGGCGGCCTGGATTATGATATGGCGCTTTCAGATGCTATTCGTGAGAATTTACTGAAATGTTTTCCCCTGGCTAAAGTTGCAGGCAAATTAGAGGAAACTATTTTAAAAGAGGCTGAACGGGCAAAAAAACTTTTGAATACAAATGCCTCTGTCACCATCATACTTGGCGACATAGAATTATCTGACGGGAGTCTGGCAGACTATAAGCAGACTATTACTTACAATGATTTTCTGCAAATAACAGAACCTTTAAACGCACGAATCTCCGCTGTCCTGGACAGTATTAAACAGTATAATCAGACAGAAGCCCCCCTAACTGTCAGTTCCATTTTATTGGGAGGTATCGGTTCGAAAATTTGTTCAGTGAAACAGTTATTAAAAGACAGGTATCCAACTGCTTGCCTGATTGAAACCTTCTGTGAAAAAGCTGTCATTGAAGGGCTCTGTACTTATGCCGGCAAACTAAATGGATTGTCGTACTATGGAGGCACAAAAAAGAACAATCCGGCGGATATATTACTATTGGATTGTTTGTATTATATTATAACGGTTTCCTCCTGCCCTTCTCTCGTTCTGTCAGATGTTACACCAACTATTGCAACTGAATCAATGACCTATTTACGGAACAAACTTCTGTCCTGTCTCATAAGGGAGTCCTGTACAGTCTCCATCACTGGCTTGTTTCAAAGCAAGGAGCGAAAAGAATTATTATCATACTTCATAAGCAAACAGGAATCTGCATTCACTCTCGTTTCCTTGTATGAATATGCTGGTAATATTGAATTATGGGTCAATGAAAGAAAGATGTCAAAAGTAAGATATTACTTTGGAACCGATATATCGCAGCTGGAAATCACCTTTAACAGCTTAGAATCCATAGATCTCTGTATAACGGATTTTGGCCTTACCATCCCTTTTTATAAAATTCATTCATTTTCTATTAAATGTGATCAGGAATTACAATTAGGTGCCTATTATCCAAACAAAGAAAAAGAAACGATTTTTTATAAAGCTCTGGATTTTGAAGGCAGCTGCAATGCTGAATTGGAATTATACATAGACTCAGATGCAAATAGAACACTTCTTGCTTTATTGATAGACCGTGTCAAAAATTGTATTTACGAAATACAATTAAATAATTTATATAAAAATAAGCCCAGTTATCTACCTCCAGGGCTCCGTGAAGAAACATTTACTGTAATATGCGAAAAGAATAATTTATTTACCAGTTATGAAAACGAAATTTTTAGAGTCATTCCCTCTTGACAAATAAAAAAGAAAGGTATACTCTAAGAATCATAAAAGTTGCGTTGACGGAACCAGTACCCATTCTAAATGCGAGACAGAGAAAAACGGCATACCTGCTGAAAGCCGTTTTCCGTACAGTATGGCGAACACCACTCCCGAGCACCGTCAAACCAATGGCGGCGTATCTTCTGCGTTAAGGAAGCAGTGTCTCACGTTTGGCCACGAGTGAAAAATCAAGGTGGAACCGTGCATACGACATTCATGCACCCTTGGACAGGATTATTCTGTCCAGGGGTGTTTTTTGTTCTTTTTAACAATAAACAAATGTGGATTGAACCAATCACGTCTCACGAAAAAGCATCATAAATATCAGAGTATAAGGAGGATCATCATGAAAGTAACTTTAAAAAATGGAGAAGTAAAAGAATTTGACAGCCCGCTGTCCGTCTATGAGATTGCGGCATCCTTAAGCGCCGGCCTGGCGAAAAAGGCGTGTGCCGCGGAGATCGATGGAACACCGGCGGATCTGCGTACCATTGTATCCGAGGACTGTGGGCTTACGATCCTGACCTTTGAAGACGAAGGCGGCAGGGCGGCCTTCCATCATACCACTTCCCACATTCTGGCGCAGGCCGTCAAAAGGCTGTTTCCGGAGACTAAGCTGGCCATCGGACCGTCTATCGCCGACGGATTTTACTATGACTTCGACCGCCCGGAACCATTTTCTCCGGAGGACTTAGAAGCTTTAGAAGCGGAAATGAAGAAGATCGTCAAAGAAGACTTAAAACTGGAGTATTTTACGCTTCCGCGTGAGGAAGCCATCGCCCTCATGAAGGAGAAGGATGAGCCTTACAAGGTCGAGCTTATCGAGGATCTTCCGGAAGAAGAGACCATCAGCTTTTACCGTCAGGGCGAATATACCGACCTCTGTGCGGGGCCGCATTTAATGACTACAGGTCCTGTGAAGGCATTTAAGCTGACCTCCATCGCCGGCGCCTATTGGCGCGGTGACGAGCACAATAAGATGCTGACCAGAATCTATGGCACATCGTTCCCCAAAGCCTCTGATTTAGAGGAATATTTAACCAGAATTGAGGAAGCGAAAAAACGCGATCACCGGAAACTGGGAAAAGAACTCGGTCTGTTTACGATTATGGACGAAGGCCCGGGATTTCCATTTTTCCTGCCGAAGGGCATGGTGTTAAAAAATGCGCTGACAAACTTCTGGCGTGAGATCCATGAGCGCGAGGGATACGTGGAAATCGCCACTCCCATCATGTTAAACCGCTCTCTATGGGAGACTTCCGGCCATTGGGATCATTACAAGGAAAACATGTATACAACAACCATTGACGATACGGAATTTGCAATCAAGCCCATGAACTGTCCGGGCAGTATGCTGGTTTACAAATCCCAGCCGCGTTCCTACCGTGATCTGCCGCTGCGTATGGGAGAACTCGGCCTGGTACACCGCCACGAAAAATCCGGCGCGCTCCACGGCCTCATGCGGGTTCGCTGCTTCACACAGGACGACGCCCATATCTACATGACGCCGGATCAGATCACCGATGAAATCAAAGGCGTGGTACGCCTCATCGACGAGGTTTACAATATGTTTGGCTTTAAATACCACGTCGAACTCTCCACCCGCCCGGAAGACAGCATGGGCAGCGACGAGGATTGGGAGATGGCGACAAACAGCTTAAGAGAAGCGCTGGATGAGATGGGATACGACTATATCATCAACGAAGGCGACGGCGCCTTCTACGGTCCGAAGATCGACTTCCACTTAGAGGACTCCTTAGGCCGCACCTGGCAGTGCGGTACCATACAGCTTGATTTCCAGCTTCCGCTGCGGTTTGAGGCGGAATATACAGGTGCGGATGGCGAGAAACACCGCCCGATCATGATTCACAGAGTACTGCTGGGTTCCATTGAGCGTTTCATCGGCATTCTGATCGAACATTATGCAGGAAAATTCCCGGCCTGGCTGGCTCCTGTTCAGGTAAAGGTGCTCCCGATCTCCGACAAGAATGCAGCATATGCAAAAAATGTGTACGATGCCTTAAAGAAGAGCCACATCCGCTGTGAGATCGATGAACGTCCTGAAAAGATCGGCTACAAGATCCGCGAGGCACAGCTTGAGAAGGTTCCGTATATGCTGGTGGCAGGAGCGAAGGAGGAGGAGAATCAGACGGTGGCAGTCCGTTACCGCGATTCCGGTGAAAATGTCATCATGACGCTGGATGAGTTTACAGAAATGCTGAAGAAAGAGATTGAAGAACGAAAGTAAATAAAGAATGCTCATAAACAGGCAGGGAGGACGGGGCTGTTTCCACCACCCCGTTCTCCCTGTTTTCTTAATCGCTCATCGTTGGATCATAGTACGCCCCTGTGTCGTCCAGTTCATACCCGTCAGACGTGACAGTATTGGTCATCATGGCCCCATCCGGTCCGGCGTAATACCAGCAGAACCAGCCTTTCAGCCACTGATTTACAGCCATAACGCCGTCTTCTCCAAAATAATAACGTTTTCCCTTATCCATCAGCCAGGCACTGCTTAAAAAGCTTCCATCGCCCTTCTTGTATTTCCACTGGTCATTTTCCTGTATCCATCCTCCGTCTATGGTCCCGTCTCCCCTGGCGTCCATAACATAAAAGGTTCCCATGTTCACGGCAGCTCCGCTGGGTACTACAACAATTAGCTGGGCATTTCCAGCATTTTTTGCATGGTACCGAATTGTATTGAGCCCTTCCTCATTCAGAACAATCTCCGCTGTTATGACGTTCATATCGGTGGTTCTGACTTCAGACTTCGAACGTCTTCAAGCCACACCTCATGCTGAACTTCATACTGCCAATACCTTTGTCAGTTCATATTTTAACATATGTAAATCCATATTTATCAAGGCTGCAGCTATGGGTAGTCATAAGTATCGGAACCCATAGTTTATAGGTTATAAATCAGGTAAAATGTTGCCAGCCATCATTTCTATTACCACTCAACCTTATACCGTCTCTTATCAAAATCATAATTCTCCACAATTTGCAGTACGCCCCTGGCATCAGTAATCATACATTTGCCCTCATCGGATCCCTTTACTGGACAGAGCAAAAACGCCTCTCCTGCCGGATCCAGCTGATATCCTGTAAGCATGTATCCCTCTCTGTCAAACAGGTACCAACCACACGTACCGTCTGTGGCCTCTCGAAGCCAGTACCAGCCGTTGCAGGCATAAGAACCATCAGAATACTGATACCACCATCTATGACCATCTGCAGTCGGATAGAAGCCCTCACGATATGTTACAGGCTCCTGATCAGCTGAATAGTCAATATCACACAGTTTCAGCGCCTTCTGCCAGGCTGTTGCCGATACTTTACTCTTAATCGTCCCGTAGTTAATCCCCTTTGCTTCGATGCACCAGCCATCACCAATAAACACGCCTATATGTCCTGGCTTCCAGAGAGCCCAACCAATCATGGATTCATCCAGATGGTCGATGTTTATCCGCTCTGCTGCAGTATCATGGTAGTTGTAACTTCCCCTGATCCGGCCCGTGTACCAGCTGATAAGTCCGCTGCAGTCCGTACAGTGCTGACCAATGTATTTAGCTGCCTTATTCTTATAAGCAGATGTATAAGTGCCGGGGTTCTCGCGCGCCAGCTGGTCAATACGGGCTTGAGTCATTAACTCTCCCTTGGCGCCGAATACATATGGTGTGTCAATCTTATTCTTGCAATGCTCTATCAGTCCATTTCTTGTCTTGCTCATCTTACTAACCTCCATAAAAACAGTTCCAGGATTGCTTCCATCCCCCTCCTACAAAAAACTGCAGTATTATAAGTTGCGATATTGCAACAACGCCATCACGCGCCCTGTCGGACAGGAGTATCGACTGTTATCACTATTTTCCGTCAATTCCATAATCAGCGCTGTCAATCTTGTCCTTCAATACTGCTATGTACTTACACAACCAATCTGGCACGTTAGCACCCATTCTCCCAGTGTTTTCAATAATAGACAGCAATTCATTAAGTATATACCAAACAGCCACCAAAAGCCCAAAGAAGGCTGTTACAGGCATCTTAAAACCTAAATCCTTTGAAATCATAACGATTATATAATCCACAACCATAGCCACTGCAATAACACAGAGATACCCTACTTTTTTTATAATTCCTTTAGCCCCCTTCTTTGATGTCCAGCCAAATCGGTCATCACCCAGGTGATCAATTGCCTCTACCTTGCTTGCCAGCATTCCTGTGATATAATCCACAACCATCATGGTAATCAGAATGCACAGAACCGGAAACAGAATTCCCAGCTTGTCAGAGAACCATGCTCCCAAAACTGCCGAAATTCCCTGAACTACAATTACATATTCTTTTTTCATAATAAGTCCTTTCTCTTGAAATAAAATAGGCCGCTTATGGGCGGCAGACTGCTAGGTTAAAAATTCTATTTTTCTTAATGAGATCATATTTGTTCGATAGTTGTTTGTGCTCATTGCGCCTTGTATGCAAAAAAACCAAAAATCATTTTTATAGTTTGAAGAAATATTCAATTCATATACATAAACTCCGTTCTTATTCCATTCACTATAATGATCAATATATGGGGTAAAGGACGGCCGCCCTGTGCTCGAAGCACTGTCAAGTATCTGATAGCCATTGTAATAACATGTTTTAGGAAGAAATCCACATATGATTTCAAACCATGAATACGATTCTGACTTATAAAATTTTGGTGAAAATTCTATTCGTACTTTACTAAAAGGGCCTAGATGAATGGATTTTTTTGATAAAATCATGTAATTTTCAGAAGCAGTTTTATAGGCTCTAAGATTTATGCTGCCATCATCGTAATTTTGTATTGTGTACTGTGCCCAGAACCCATTCGCCAATACACCCGAATAAGTTCCCATATTAAAAGACGTTTGCCCTGCAGCCAAATAGGAATAATCAACCATTGTCCCAGCTAAGCCGCCTATATTTATGCCCTGTCTGATATTCCCAGCCTGTAAGCCCGGTAAATCTGCCTGTATCCAGTTAACCCCGTTAAGGTAATGTTTATTTCTTACCCCCAGATTCACACAGCCTCCCCAGGCACTGATTCCTGTTGCATATGCCCGATCTGTTCCAGATACATCTGCATTCTGGAATGCGACACTAGGACCATTTACTTTACCCCCACCGTTGTGGTATCCCTCTGGAACAGCAGTCTGTGCATTCAGTCCTACAGAACCGTTCCAGGCCCCGCGCAATGTTACCGCAGGGCCTGTAACTCTACCTGTACCGCTGTGGTGACCATCAGGTATAGCAACCGACTCATTTATACCTACACTAGCTGTCCAAGATCCTCTCTCTGGCATACTTCCAGGCGCTGGATCGTCTTCTCCATATACACCTGCAGTGTAACCCGACAGTACCTGTGCTCTTCCTGCCGTACAGTCTTCCTGATCAATCCCTCCAGCACCACCTAAAGCTATAATAACTTTTCCCATGTTCTACTCCTTCCTGCTCATAATCAGAATTATCAGTTTTAATTCTAAACGCTATTTTTAATAATTGGTCGTGGTATGTAATTTTAATTTATAGCACAAAAATATAGTGTAATAATTCTATGTTTTAACTCCAATTTTTGGTTTTATTTACCTATAATTCTGATTATCAGAATCCGACACTTCAAGTATATCCGTTTTTTCATCTTCGGACAAATTTTTATATGTCTCCAGTACTTTTTCCGGATCTTCACCGCGTTCCTTCCTGATTCGCAAAGCTTTAATGATAATATTTTTTGCAATATTACTAAGCATAATACACACCTCCAATCAAGTCTGCCATGATACAGATAAGATCATCAATCTGTGATTGAATCTGATTTTTCTCCTGTATCTGCTGTAAGTACTGATGGCTAACAAGAGAATACCATGTCCAACCGTTTTGTATTCGTTTACCTTCAGAGTCTTTTTTATAAACAGGATCACCTGCTTCATTTAAAACAGTATTACCGTTTCGGTCCAGCAAGAATTCATATGTTGGCTCATACCTGTATTTTCTAATACATTCAATGCACCAATCTCCAAAAATTTCTTCTCTTGTTTTATCAGTTTCAATTTCATATGCATAATGATTTGGTTGTACATCTAGCGAAAGAACTTCATAATTTTTATTTGTATATATTTTCATTAACTGACCTCCTATTAGTATCCCATCACAATTACATCATATTGGGTTGATTTTTTATTAACTGGAATCCTTACAACATTATTAGTCCCGAATATCATATTAGGACCCTCCATTCGCGCACAAGCACAATAATCTTGAGCATAATTAATGAGAAAATAATTTCCTGAACGGCTATAATAGGAATGGTATGCTGTGTTTGGTACATATAATGCTTCCGCATGAAGTATAGTACTGAATCCAACATTTACATCTATATATGGATAGTTAATTGTTCTATTATTATAAGACAAAAATCCTAACGAAGTTGACGTCGAATTCACTGTTGCCCTAAATGTTCTTACATTTATATTAGGTACTGTTCCCCAAATCCCAAGACACGATTGGCCTTGCACCATTTTTCCAGCAGTTAATCCAATGGCATTTGCCACTTCAGAAGGCGTGCGATAGTTCCAGGCATTATGTCCATCCGATTGATAATATCCATTTGGAAAGTAATAATAAAGCCCTTGACCATTCAGTCCGGATTCTGAGGCATGCGTTCCTGGTGAAAAACTTGGCATATTGCCAGTGCACTTTACACCATTTTTCCAGTAAGTATATCCATTCAGTACTTTAGCATTATCCGCTGACACGTCTCCAGTCCATACTACCCATGCATCCCCCTGGACTCCTGCTATATTATATCCAGCTCGAATTTTGTCGGCTGAAATTCCAAGATCGCTTCTAAACTTACTAACTGGAACCAATACAAAAGGCTTTTCTCCATTTTCATCTGTAACTGTATAGTTGCCCGGTTCCATTCTGACAAAGTAACCGCTGTCATTATTCCACCAGGAATTGTTCGAATACGCCTGCTGATAAGCCGAAGGAATCAAACCTCTTTGCGGCTCATCACTACCCGCCCCGTAAAACACCTTGTCAGCAAGAACACTATAGGGCACCGCTGTCAGCCCATCTAGATCACCACCGCCACTTGGCATTGGTATAACTTTTCCCATCTCATCACGCTCCCTCTGTCAAAATTTGAAAATCTACCGTCGGTTTCTTATATGCCTTAAAGGTTATTTTTTCAGCGGATACCCCGTTTGGATTACACATTAAAAAGCCGGCGGCTCTGTTCCAGGCTTTTACTTGATCTATTGTTGCATTTTCCGGAATGTATACCCCTATTACCTTTATATCATCCGCAACCGTTGAACCAGCACAATTCACGGTTTGGGTATATGGGTACGATCCGCTCCACGCTGCAGCAGAAAGAGTTATTATCCGCCGGGTAACCATTTTTTTTAAAACTCCATCAAGTATATCCATATTATTATTAAAGTCTTCAGGGGTTGCCACATCTGTCTCCTCGGGCTTTTTTAATCCATAATATTGTGTTGTCTGCATCCTTACGCTCCTTTCATAACTTTTACTTGTCCCCACGTTTTTGTTTTAAGTTCTCTCCACATCTTTGCTTTTAAATCCTCCCAGACTGTATAGGTATACTCAAAGCTATAAGACATGTGGGCGGGTTTAACCGTCTCCAGCATCTCAATAAAAGCCTGCATGTTTCTCGGTATTCCCTTTATCCCAACAAAACGCACAATGAAATGATACTTCTGATTATCCTCAATCACCTGCACTTCTCCTCCGGAAAATGCTGCAGCGGTATCCTCTATCATCTGTTTTGTTGTGGTGCTCTGTCCCCGCAGTTTTGCCATTACAATCTCACGACGCTGTTCGTAGGACAGAGACAAGTTTGTAGTGATCTCATACATCTCTTCCCACAGAACCAGCCCCCAGGTTGCAGTCACAATAAAACACTGGTCAAACAAATTTCTCAAATTATTCTGAAGGTATCCAACTTCGTATCCCTCCGCCTGGTAGAGTTCCTTCAATTCCAGAAGCTCTGACAAAAAGGAGGGCACATATCTAGACAAATCCGCAAAAAATTTTTCTGTTGTTCCGATATCTTCAGATTCCTGAGCATACTGAACAAGACCATATCTTGTCTTTCCATACATATTCTAAATCACCTCTCTTTGGACAGCTATATTGCCCACTTCATCATATCAGGCACCTTCTGTGATTATCTGAAAATCTACCATCGGTTTCTTATATGCCTTAAAGGTTATTTTTCCAGCTGCCACCCCGTCCGGATTACATATGAGATACCCAGCGGCCTTATTCCATGCTTTCACCTGATCCAGCGTTGCATTTGCTGGCACATATACCCCAATCACTTTGATATCATCACCTGCCAATACCCCAGAGGCAGTTACTTCTTGACTAAAAGGATAAGAACTGCTCCATCCAGCAGCTGTTAAAGTCAAGTTCCGGTGGGTGCTTTTTATATAGATACTATCATGATTATGGTTCTTCGCCGCTGCATCTGTAATTCCGAATCCGGACAGTGTCGTTGGATTTGTGCCACCCGTCACATGTCCCTGGACATTGACTGTAACACTTCGGTATGTTCCGGCTGTAACGCCGGTGTTTGGATGAACATAATTATTGGAGTTGCTGGCAACTCCGTTTAGCTTTGTTTTGTCTGCTGCTGACATCAGACCGGCTGTCGATACAGTGGCCATATCATACGTAGTGTTGGTATCCGGTGGTGTTTGCCAAGTACCATCTGCTCTTAAATACTTTGTATGTGCACCGGCAGCCGGTGCTGGAACCAGCCCATGTGTACCAGAAGCATTTGCAGTTGCTCCTTTCATATCTGTATATGTCGTATTATTATCCGCCGACCAGACTGCAGTGCCATCAGATACCCACTTTAAAAACTGTCCCGTAGATCCTCCTGCAGGGATATGCTTGTTTCCTGACGTAGCTGGATGTGTATAAACCGTATCAGTAAACTTTGCTCCTGTTGGCACATCTGAGTTTACCGTATGCCTGTTTACAGTGGCTGCATCTCCACCATTGGCTAAACGTGCATCACTGAGTCTGGCATCATTTCCCTGGCATACACTACCCCCAGTACTTCCAAAGTCCTTATTAAATGCTGATTTCTTGATAAATGCAGGTTCTGCCGCCAACTCATTGGCTGTCGGCTTATTCGCCTCCGTATACACCCGATACCATTTCCCCCAATTCTTGTAATAGTTTCTCATATACTTTTTGGGATTTGTCATTGCATATTCCGTTACCTCCTGGTATATACCAGCGTGCTTTCCAACAATCATAAAAAATGCATTGTCCGTTGGACAATTTTTCAATGTGGCGGACGTTGCATTTGTTGGACAGGAATAAAGTCCGGGAGCAGTAATTGTATTTAAATCAGCATCAGACGTCAAATTATTAACATTTAAATAGTTAGCGTAAGAGGCCGTCCCTCCGTTTGCCGGCAAAGATGACGGAAAATCTGTAATTTGAGTCTTCGTGTGGGTATGCATCGGCAGGGCAGTAAGCGCACTGTTCCATCTATCTATCAGAGCCTGGGTAATTTTGTCCAGCACAGTTTTATTGGCATGAGTATGGTTCTGGCTCGTATCCACATCAGCGGCTGTAATATAACCAGTATCGTTGGTAAACTGCGACAGCTTTGCCGGCATATCCGTTATTTGGCTCTTTGTATGAGTATGTACTGCCGGCGGAAACGAAGAAGGTATATTTTTAATATAGGCATCTGATGCTGAATCTTTTACAGCCCAGTCAGACTGTATATTAACTTCTGCCCCGGCTGCGATCCCCGATAATTTTGTTTTTTCGGCCGTCGTATAGTCATTGGCCGACAATCCCTTTCCAGACACCTTGTCAACCTTATTACCTACTGTATTCCAGGCATCCAGTAACGCCTGCGTGACCCCATCCAGAATACTTTTATTTGAGTGAGTGTGCTTTTTACTATCCGCATCATTCCAATTCGTTCGCTCCAATACGGTAATATGTTTGATTGTGTCACTCACATGGGTATATGCCATATTCCAGTTATCTGTCACTGCCTGCGTAATCTTATCAAGAATCGATTTATTGTTGTGGATATGTTTCCTGCTGTTCGCATCGTCATAAGCGGCCTTATCTTCTTTACTAAGAATACCATCCACGCTATGAGTTGCTTTTGGTATCGCATTCGCTGAAATGGCAATCCATACCGTCCCATTCCACCTATAAGTATAGTCCGTGTCCTTGACGTTAACTGTCCAGCCATCCTCAGGCTTCGGATAAACGACGGAAATATCTGAAAAAGTATCAACCGCCTCTTTCCAGTCAATGGCCGTTTCCAAAGCGCTGAATTTATTATCCACTTCATTCCGGGTGTATTTATCATCCCAGTTTGGTTTGTTAGTCGTAATCGTATCCCTGATAGAATCCTCTGCCGTAACCGCTCGGGAAGTTTCTGACTTAATGTCATTTTGCAGTTCCAGCTCTGCCGTTTTCGCCCGTGCCGCTTCTGCAGTGATATGATCCGCATTGGCCTTTTCGGCTGCCATTGCTCTGGATACTTCTGATTGCATGTTTTCCGTCAGGACTCTCTCTGCCCCTTCCGCTCTGGCTGTTTCTTCCTGCAGGTTTTTCGCCAGCTCCGCCTCTGCTCTTTCTGCCCGGCTCATCTCATTGGCCAGATCCGCCGCTATCCTTTCCTCTTCCGCCTTTGCACGTTTCTCCTCTGCGTTAAGCGCAGCCTGAGTTTCTACAGTCTTTTCCTGTACCAGGTTAATATCCTCTGCTTCTACAGTATCTCCATCTGTCTCATAACTGATATACACCACAGGTGCATCTGAATAAAGGCGGATACTTCTCTTCCATGGCGTCAGGCCAGGTGTTGAGAGTACATAGGACTCTATCCTCTTCCCAGTCAGTTTGGGACCAGTCCATACGGATAGCGTAGCAGTATTAATGTTGTCATGGGCCAGCAATGCTTCGTACACACCACCAACTGGCTGTACCTCCTCTTCAATTACATAGGTATTTCCATCCACTTTATTCAGTTTCTCTGTAAAACTGCTAACCTCCATTACTGCATCACCTCCAGTATTACGGTTCCAGCAACTGCTATTTCCTTCTCATCCAATTCAATATTTCTTATCTGGCCATTCAGCTTTAACTCTGTAAAATCTTCCACCCCCGTCACACCAAGAAGCAAATTGCCCGTTCTTGCCAGACTAACATAAGCAATATCAAATGCACCACTTTGCAGGTAATCTGTAAAATCCCTGAGAAAAAGTTCCTGCACAGTTCCCAGATTTACTCCATTTTGAAGTCTTACCTTTGCAGTCACACTGACACCCTTTTCCACGGCAGAAACCACAGTCACATCTGCACCGATTGGCCTTTTTTCCTCAATATGTCCTTTTACCTGTTCGACCAGCTCAGTTCCGGCAGCCGAACGGTCTGCATCGGTAATTACCACCTTCACAGTACCAGGCCCCTGGGCAAGGGGATAAATTTTTGCAGCCCCCACGCCAGGACATTCCATAGTCCAGTTATAGTAATCATATACATTTCCACTGGTAGAAGGCTTCTGAACCTTAAAAAGGAATCGTTCTCTAAGCGCCTCCGTCGTTTCTTCTTCATTTCCCTCAAGAAGTACCTCTGTCAGCTCCGCATGTGTGAGGTCTGGAATGTAATCGATTGGAATCATAATACCCAGGAATCGGTTCCCAATTGCTCCTGGCGTCTCGCATTCCAAACGGTATGTCCTGTCGCTGATCTTTTCTGTTGCGGTATAGTTCAGTGTCCCAAGTGAAAATCGTTTACCCAATTCTATATCTATATTGAACTCCCCTTTTAACACAGCCCTCGTCGCCGGATAAGGAATGATACCCCACTCCGCACAGCGCCTGATTAAATTATCCCGGTCTGCGGTCCCGGCGAAAACCTGTTTCAGCGCCCAATCCAATTCAATATACATATTCTGCATTTCTACGGCCGCAGGTGCCATGGCGTCATAAATAACAGAGCCTTCCCTTTTGTCAATGTAATCCGGTACGCGGTCCAGCATCCGATTTAAAATCACCTCATATGTTATATTCTCATACATTAGATTTCCACCTCCTTCTGCGTATCGACTGTTCCAAACTTTGTCTGTACTCGAAATGATACCAGGAGCTTTCTTCCCTCAGTGGTAAATGAAAAAGCATCGACGCTTACAATTCTGTCATCCCGCGTCAATGCTTCCCGTATCCTCTTTTTCAATTTCGACTTTGCCACTCCCAGGGGCTTTCCAAATAATCCGTTCAGTTCCACGCCATAATTCCAGCTATAGATCAGGCAGTCAAAGCGTTCCGTATTAAGAATACAAAAAATGGTCTGTTTTACTGCTTCCAACCCATCTAACATTCCTGAAATACGCTTTATTTCTATTCCCTCTGTGTTATCAGAAACACCCATGACGTTCAATCTGTACGTTTTAGAAGGCATCTGTCGGATCTTAAAATCCTGTTTTAGAATATTACCTGTTTCAGGCAGCATGTCACCCTCCTTTCTGCCAGCGGTCTGCTACAAGGTACCGCTGGCCGCCCCGTTTCTGAATCAGCAGTACTTCGTCTCCGGCCTTTAACCCATTTTTAATGGAAACATTGACTTCCCCTATTCCAGGAATATCCATTCTCTGTACGTGATCCGTCAGGTACTGGGGAACTATGAGCTGTGAGGCAGCAAGAAATGTATTTGTACCCCATCGAATTTCCAGCGGCGCCGTTTTTGTCACAGTCCCCGACACAATATCGCAGGGAGCCCCCGCCTCTACCGCTTGCAGGACAATCTTCCTCATGTTATCAATCCATTCTGCATCAGCCATTGATACCTACTCCTCTCAATCTTAAATCCATAGTATGGATTCCCTCGTCAATCTTATGGGTTACTGATTCAATCAGCAGATAATTTTTTAATTCCATATCCTTAATATCCAGTAATACGGGGATCAGGCAGCCCGCACGCACCCTGATATCACCGAATGCATCTTTTATATTAAGGCTCTTTGAGGGCTGATTATAGAATTTTAAATACGTTTCGGCAATGTTTTGACCATTCGCGCCGCTGTCAATAGATTCGTCATATTGCAAAATTCCCCATTTATTGATCTTTTCAGTGTCTTTTGTAATATAGACTTCTCTCGTATTTGTATTATTATTTTCGCAATACACTCTGATTTGATTGTAGGTGCTGCTGTCAATACTGATTTTAAAGTCATAATCCTGCGCCGTCGTCTCGTCAATTACAATATCCAGCTTCATATCTTCCACATTTTTCAATGTCAGTCTTCCCACATCATCATAAAGAACGTAAATCTTTCCAGTACGAATCATGGTTAAGTCGAGAGCATTTAAGATTACGTCAAAAAGTGTGCTGTTCTTTTCATTACGCTCCAGCGTACAGCCGGTATCTGTCAGCTCTCCCGTCTGCAAGTGAAAATCATCTGCGATCATCCGGATTACTTCCCCTGCGGTAAGCCCCGTATAATTATAACTCTCCTTATTTTTTAAATACCTCAACTGGTCATAAGCTGTCACCTTCACCAGTCCTTCGCTTCCCCACCCCCGTTCAAAGATGAAGCCAAAGAATACCGGTGTTCCATTTACATCCAGACGAACCGCATTGCCCTCTTCAATCTTAAGCACATCGTCAGGAATCAGCGTGAAGGAACACTTCCCCGGCTGGCCCTTCCGTTCCATTTCCCAGCTGATACTCCCATCCACCACTGGTTCGTAAACTGTTTGATCATTCTGGATATATAGATGTACTTCCATCTGTTTCTCCCCCTTCTATAATGGCATAGTGAGAACCCAGCCCGGTTGAATTATGTTGGGATTGCTGATTTTGTCACGGTTGAGATCATAAATCTCCCGCCAGCGGTTACCGTTTCCCAGCCTCTTTTTGGCAATATTCCAAAGACAGTCTCCCTTCTGTACCGTGTACATTTCTGATGTCGGAAGAGTTCCTTCTCTTTCCGGAATTGTGTCTGTAGTCTCCGGAGTATTCTGGTCCTCCTTAATCTTGAATTCCATAATCTTAGTTCCGTAGTTTTTATATTCCTTCATGGAAAGTGACACAGTTAGATCCAGCCCCTCATTCACATCATCAGAAACACTGTAATCTTCTAGTGTTACATTGATATTCGTATCAAAGAAATCATTCCTCCCCGGGCCATTACGAATTACGATGAATTCAAACGGCTCTCTGCTCTCCTTTAAAGATTTAAGATGCTCCAGAAAATCCTCTGCACGGTCAATGCTGCCATCCCATACAGCACAGGGATAATTCACCTGTGGTATTACTGCATCAATGGTGATCTCCGCCAGCCCAGGAGGCCGAACCATGTTGACCTCCTCGCCATTGATCAAAACAGACGTTTTATTCTGGCCCGGATACTTGATCGGGATCTTCTCGGGAGGAATGGGAAGACGCATGTCATCAATATATACTTCATAACCCATTATATATGGCCTCCTTCCGCAGCAGCAGAAAGGAAATCGTTTGTAAATACTGCAAGCGCCTGACCCATATCACTAAAATCCGCCTTTTTCGTAAGTGTATTGCTGTTTTTGACCTCCACCTTTAAATCTGCAAGTGTAAAACGGTTGATAATCTCCTGCTCGGCAGCATCACGCATATACTTCAATTCCTCATCCATGACGTCCATCGTGTCAGCCATAGCGGCGGTATTAGCGGCAGTACGTCCGGTATTACCTGATATATCAGTATCATATCCGCCGAAGGTATTATCCTGCCCTGCTGCTTTCGCTGCCATATCAGCCTTCACTGATTCTATCTCAGCCTCACGTTTTAATCTGTTCTGATGCATATCATATTCCTGCCAGTGCAAATCCTGCGCCCTGCTTTTTTTAGCAGCCAGATTGGCCTCCTTCTGCGCGGCAAGGCTGGCTGCTCTCTGGCTCTTTCTTGCTTCGGCTTCTAATTCCGCCTCTGTTCCAAATTCTACATGGCCAATTAACTCAATTGATGTTCCTGTAATGCTGTTCACTAAACTTATCAGCTCATTAATACGATCAATTGCGCCGTTTATAAACTCCTGCATAATTAAAAGTCCTGACACTTTCAGATAATCCAAAATATTTAATACCCATATCCGAAACGAGTTAAGTCCCAGAAGCATATCCCCAAGACCATTCTGTATATTTACTCCTGCTGCAGCAATCATAAGTTTTAACTTGTCTAACTGTGTTTTAACAGCATTCACACAGATGAGCCAGGCGATTTGTATTCCGCCAACAGATTGTACCCATTTATAAATCATATACACCACTGTTCCTATAATAAGAGCAATCCATGTTAATGGGTTTGCAAGTAATGTGGTCATTAATCCCTTAGCTGCCAAATCAGCAATCAGATTAGCTGCGGCAAAAAAAAGAATTCCTGCAGCAACTCCATAAAATACAGGTGCAATTGCCGACCAGTTTTCACTAATAAACGCTGCTCCGTTTCCTATCATCTGAATAACCGGCCAAAATGTCTGTAACAACGAATTTTGAATGGTATTTATAATCTGACCAAATGTTGCAGGCATAGAATTAAACTTATCGTTTGTCTCCTGTGCCATGTTAAGAAGGGAAGCTTTTACAACCTGGGCAGACACCTCTCCCCTCTCAGCATACTGTCGTAAAGAGCCTTCTGCCCACCCCATATTCTGCTCGATCGTCCGTGCTATCCCCGGGGCTGCATTCAGTATCGAATTCAGCGCTGCACCGCTCATTGTACCTGCCGCCATTGCATCCGTTAACTGTGACATTGCACTTGCCTGATCCTGTGCTGAAGCTCCGCCGATAACAAACTGCTTATTCGCCTGTTCCATGAAAGCGATCATTTCATCATTACTGCTAAAGACACTGCCTGCATTGATTCCCATATTGGCTATGGCCGCCGCTGTTTCCATGTAAGGCGCCCTAGACCGCTGCGCGGAGGCAAATATTTTTTGATTCAACTCCTCTGTAGACTGGGCACCATCGTTCATCATATCCAGACGTGCCGTTGTGCGTGTAACGTCATCTGAAAATGCCATTATTTTTTGAACACTAAAAGACTTGGCAATACTCTTTGCAATATTCTTAATCTTTCCTTCCAGACCGGAAGCTGCACCTGTACCATTTTTAACCGCATTGTTAAATTGATTCTGTGATGCCAGACTATTTCTAATTTCCTGTCCCGCGGAACCTACGGAATCGTCCAGTTGCTTATATGCATTATTTATCTCACCAATATCCATTTTCGACATGGCCTGACTCAAATTATCCTGTGCCCCCTGGACTTTATTTAATTTCCCCCTCAATGCCTCTAATTCATTATTGGTCTGCTCAGTCCTCAAATCAACCGGAATATTATTAAACTGCTGAAGCCGGACATGCAGCGCCTGTATGCGGTTTTCTATGGAAGCCATGTCGTTTAACATCCCCGGCGGTGTAACCACCATTTTTCTGGCCTGTTCAGAAATGGTTTGTTGACTTTTATAGAGCTGCTGTGCCACCTGATCTGCCTCCTGAAATTCAGATGCAAACCGCGGAGCGCCGCTGTTTAAAAAAACAGGCGGAGTGGATACAGGTGACCACGAAGGTTGTTCTGCAGTTGTTGAAGATGCTGGCCGCATTGGGATCTGCAAAGGGGCCTGCGTTTTCGTTGATATAGCTGGAGGGATAACAGTTGATGCTGTACGGTCAAGTTCCTTCTGATAACGAACAAGTTCTACCGTTGCCCGGACAATTTCCTGTCTGGCGGAATCCATCATAGCCGTGCCTGACCCCTTGTCCATTGTAACCTTGACACGTTCTAACGTGTCTCGCATAACAATCAGAGACTGCGTATTATGTTCACAGTATGAAGACATATGCTCCAGTGCCTTGATTGATGAGCGTAAATTAGCCATGCATTTACTCCTTTCATTAAAACTATATGCAAAAAGAACGTCCCTCTTCGGAAGGACGTTCCTACTGCTACCTCTTCTTTGCCTTCGCCTTGTTAGCTTCCTTTTTATCATGCTCCAGCTTCAACTCCATTGCTGCTATCACATAAGCCTTTTCATACCGGCTCAATGACAAAAATTCATGAGGCCATTTATGGAGCTTATGGAGGCAATAATAAGCAATGTTTGCTTCCATATCACCTCCATTGATTAGTTTTTTGCTTCTTCCGCCAAATCGTTCATATCAATATCAAATCCGTTGACTTCCTGAACCTTCGTCAGATAGTCATTGTACTCACCCGGATTCAGCATTTTCTTTAAAAGAGTATCACTTCCCATCACGTGATAGGAATCCTGAAGTTCTTTATTATTCAGATCCGGATACACGGTACAGGCCGCCGCCAGCTTTCCAACGTAAAGGCTGTAATCTGTTTCCGGAACAAACATTCCCTTTTTTCCCTGAACCGGTACCCGCTTTGTACACGCCTTTTTTAACGCTTCATCTTCTTCAGAAGAAATGCATCTGATTTCCCATTTCACAGGCTTTTTATCCGCCCCCACGAAACGATTCGATACGATACATTTGACATTCTCCACCTTAATGGCATTCTGTGCCAAAAAACAGCTTAATTCACCCATATTCTCTTAACCTCTCTTCCTTTTCTACATTCCCGAAAAACCTGTAAACATCTCCGGCATCTCAAAATCTTCAAATGTAAAGTCCGCTTCTTCGTCCAAATACTCTGCGTCTGCATCAAACTTAGTCAGAATACCTCCGTCAAGATTGCAGTCTTTCAAAATAACCGTCTGCCGGCCTGCTCCGGATGTCGGATCCTCATTCGTCACCTGGATATCGAAATAAATATCCTCTCCAGTTTCTTTATAGCGGTACAGAAGCTGTCGGAAAATACTGGTATTATAATGAAATGTTGCAGACCCGGTGCCTTTCCATCCGGTTGTTTTATTCCCTTTCCCCGTCTTTCCCAGGATCGGAATTTCAGACTTCGTCTTCTCTATCTTGGCCTCCAGATTAATGGCCTGCATAAAATTGTACCGTTTTCCTTCAATTGTAACAAAACACTCCGCAAGTGACGCGCTGACCGCATCCTTTGCATTCATCATCGCATTATTTAACATGTCCCATCACTCCTTCCTACTGTACTACTACAGTCATATATAACTGGCTCATAGAATTAATTGGTTCCACCGGGAAGTTCACTACTACCGACCGTTTCGTCTGTCCCTTTTCCACCTGGATATCATCGGAATTTACCGCTTCTATAGCCCGTCTTCCTGCCATCTGCTTCACATATGTCACAATATCATTCCAGAGACTCACCCGGCCGGCTTCGTCATTGGGGATCTTCCCCAGATAACGATTATTAAATATTGCTGCGATATCATTCCCGATCTGATCCAGCACACGGATTGTCTGGTTACTGGAGAAATCATTTCCTTTCTCCGTCGTGTAAGAAGTTAATGTATTAATATCCCTCAAAACCCGGACCTCATCCCCTACTTTGTGGAATAACAATTTTCCAGCTGTAATTCCTTCGGAAAACTGCGCCTGGGTATATCCGGTCTTTACCGTATACTCCCCGTTATACACCTTGTTTTCTATGGTTTCGTTTACAGCGCAGGCTGCTTCCGCCCCTGCCGTCCAATAAATCAGTCCGCCCGGATCCTCTTCCGTCTGATTCTCCACAGAAATAACCCCCTCATAATCCGCCTGAGAGTACTGGTGCATAACTGTCTGGAACTTAATGCCGTTGTCTTCTCTCATACGCTTCGTAAATGCTGCAAACAACGCCTTCACCGGCTCCTGTGAGGCCGGACAGCAAAGGATCTGGAAAGATCGGCTCTCCATCTTTTCCAGGAAGCCTGTATAGTCCTGTTCTGTCACATCTGGGCCATTCGTTCCCCCCGCCAGCGATGTACCCGCAGTTTCTGAAAGTTCTGCATCCGCCTTAAACGTAACATAATCATTATCCTTCAAATCTGCAGCGCTCATAACCGTCTGCTTATCCATCTCTTTACCAAAAAGCAGGGTCTTCACATCATACTTATTCTCATTGTCCACATGTTTAGAAATAACGGTCATCAGACTGTTTCCCAGAATCCCGCTGTATCTTGCAGCACTGAAATTATTCGAAGCTTTTTCTCCTCCGTTGATTCTGCAGAAAATTCCCTTTGTCATGTTCCGGAACAGCTCGCGGACCGGCATCATAACTGGATCTCCATAGGAATAACCGAAGAGAGCTCTGCTGTTTTTCTGAAACTCTTCTGCCGTCACCTCAAACACTTTGTTTTCCGGCCCCCAGTTGAGAATCATAGGCACCGCTGCCGTTCCTCTTATTCCAATTACAGGCGCTGCAACACCTGCGTTAACAAAGTTAATATAAGTTCCCGGAAGAACCTTATTCTGTGCTAAAAAACTACCGCCACCTAACATCTTTTCACCTTTCCTTTCATAAATCCGTTTATAGTTTCTTCTGCTCTGTTTTTCATCTGATTTCAATTCCTTCCATGGCTTCTTCCATACTTTTTTCTCTGATGCCAAACGTGTTAAATTGTACAAAAAAAGAAAGAAACCTGCTGCCGTTTCCCTCTTCAATACGGCCATTTTTTCCAGTTCCGTTTAGCTGAAAGCCATGATCCAGAGTGATTGTCCACTTCTGGTTCATCAGGATATCAAGGACCCGGTAGATTTCCCGGGACGGCTGTTCATTTTCTCCAGGATAATACCTGATAGATAGAGAACTGCTTCGATAATAACCCGCTACCGTCGTATTTTTTTCAGACGTTTCTAAAAATCCCGTGTAAAAACAGGGGGATAAAAGATCCTGATTAGCCGCTTCAGTATAAATGTAATACCCCTGTTCCGGCGGAAACAGAATTGAAAGTTCCTCTGCCACCTTATCCACAATTTCGTTGTACATGACTATATCCCTCCACATTTTACTACAGCCTTCCCTGTCTGTTCTGGTAGCCTTCCAGCCATTCCAAATGCTCCCGTTGTCTCGCTTCCCAGTCAATCTCATAGAGTGCCGCACGTTCTGTGGAACTCGTCCACGTGGTATGAAAACGCGCAGACCCATTTCCGGTAAGAGCCATACCGTAGATTTCCATAAAGGGCAGTAGTCTGGCAGCATATTGCGGCTTACCAAGCTCCTGTAAAGCCTTTCTTTCTATACGGCTGACAGCTTCTCTGGTTATACCGTAATCTGCTCCTATAGACTTAAGAGAACGCCGCCCCTGATATCTTTTTCGAATCACTTCCGGCTGCCGGCCATCTAAGCTGTCTACGCAGCCCCACAGAACGGTGCCAAACTTTTCACATTCCATCCGCTCTAAAACGTCGGTTTCTATATCAGCAGGGTCTGCCACCGCATCGGCTAAGGTAGTACCGTCCTCTTCCAGACCAGGTATAGGACTGTCTAAACTTACCAGTTTTATCAGACAGGCATTTTTCTTTAAATCTTCCACCTGCTCGGTGTTTATCCCCAAATAAGCCGCTGTCTCCCATTCTAACGGGTTTCTGCCCTCTCGCTCTGCAAAATCAGTGCAGAATTTTTCATACTGCCTTACCTTTTCCTGACAATTCACAGGCAGCCTGAGACAGCTTCCGTTTGTCTGAAGATACCGTTTCATATACAGGCGGATCCAATACTCCGCGTAGGTAAGGAATTTCACCTTTTGATCCGGATCGTAACCTTTAATAGCCGGGTAGAGTGCTAAATACCCCTCCTGCTCTAAATCCTCCACCTCACCGCTGCCACGATACTTCCAGGCCATGGCATGAATAAAGCTGCGTACCTGATTGTAAAGCGTTTCCATATTGTCATCTGCATTTTCTCCGGCCTTGATACTAATTACAAGCTGTTCATTGGTCATGATACTGTTCCTCCCTATTTCATAATCATTCAGCCCCCTTCCGTATGCAGCGCCCTGCCCGTTGCTTAATATTGTTATTCAGCAGAACATCTGTTTTCAGATCTCCCATTTCATACTATATCATTTCGTTTTGGGACATGCGGGACATTGGGGACAAACCTTAATTACTATCCATAAATCTTTGAAACTCTTTTTTTACGCTCTCCGCTGTAGCGTTTCGCCCAATCCGGACAGCCACCTCTCTCCATGTCATCTCTTTAAATATTTTATATCTGACAATACGCTGCATACGCGAAGGGATTTTATTCATCCAGGCTTCCACTTCAATCATAGTTCTCACTGCCCCTGCCTTACGTTCTTCTAAAATCTTTTCTTTTGTGTCCAGATTCTCTAAATTCTGCAGCGGTTCCTTAACCAAATCTGAAATAACAGACTTCCGAAGTCTCCTGGCCTTTTGAATATCCTCTTCCGTTTCTCTTAACAGTTCGCAGGCATCCACATAATCATTTAACATGTTCTTATTCAATATTTTCCTCCCTCCAGTCAAAGCGCTTTTGTTTTCAGGTCTCTCTACTTCTCAGTATTTAACGCTTTTTCTTTCTGCTTGATTAATTTTTTGATTAATTTTCATTATGCTTGACAGATATATCTCACCGGTGTATATTAGTTTTATCGAACGTATGTTCTATCTTTTTTTAAAGGATTTTTCTAATACCCTTATTTTTCTAACAGTAATATTGCAAGTTCATTACATTTTCCGTTAACGGTATGTTTATTTAAACTATATATCCGTTAACGGAAAATGTCAATACTTTTCCTTTGTATTTTTACCGTTAACTATAGAATTTTGTTTGACTTTCTCACTCTATGGCGGTAAGATATTTATATAAGGAGGTATTATTAAGATGGGGCTGGAAAAAATTGCGGAATATAAGAAAAAACTTAATATGACGACATTTGAACTCTCATATCGTTCTGGCGTACCTTTAGGCACTTTAAATAAAATACTAAGCGGTGCGACGAAGGACCCAAAACTGGAGACATTAAAAGCCATTGCCAGGGTACTTGGATTATCACTGGATGATTTTGATGATACTAACAAATCAGACAATTTAAACATCGACATAAACGCAGTTCCTACTTATGATGATGTTATTACTGTCTACACCCGCAGCCGGAAGAATTTATCCCAGGAAGAAAAGATGAGACTCGCTCGAATAATACTATCACCAGATGATGGCGAGGAGTAATAATGGATTTTGTAAAACTGTATGAAATTATTTTTAAAATCTATACAGATTGCGGAGTTACCGCTTTTCCTATTGATTGCTTTGACATTGTCCGCAAACGCGGATACCAAATCCAAAAGTATTCTGAACTTTCCCAAAAGAAACGAAAAGCCTGCTTATGTTTAAGCCCCGACTCCTGTATTGTAAAAGATACCTTATATTATCAGGACCAGAACACCGCTGAGCGTATCCGTTTTTCTATCATGCATGAGCTGGGACACGTTTTTCTTCAAACATCGGTTGAGGAGATGGCGGATACCTTCTCAAGCCACATCCTGGCGCCGCGTATCGCGATCCATAAAAGCAGATGTCATACTGCTCAGCAGATTCATGACACTTTCGCTCTTTCTTATACCGCTTCTAACAAAGCATTACAGGATTATAAAGTGTGGTATGAGAATATTGCCCATACCACACGTATGCCATCTCCCCCTGAAAAACAGTTGGAATTACTTCTCTTTTCTGAAAAATGCAATATGCCGGAAGCCGAAGACCGCTTTACTGACGATAATATAGTTTATACGCCTGATCCTATAATCATATATCAGGATATTCAGCGTGCTTTAATGGCGGGTTTACCCTTGACGGAAGAATATAAACGTTTGTTAAAGCAGTATCGCAAGATGAGATCATTATAATATCATGAACTGATTTTCCCGTTTCCGCTATAACGTCACAGCATTCCCTCCTTTATCTCAAACATATCGGAAAGCAGCAGCCAGTTTGCCCGGAAAAAGTTCATGATCTGCCAGTAGCCGGCTCCGGAAAGGCCATATTCTTTAATTAAATCAAACTTAGCCTTTAGACTTCGAACGTCTTCAAACCACACCTCATGCTGAACTCCATACTGCCAGTACCGGAAATACGGCGTCATTGCCGTCTCATCAAACTGGATAGGCACACCGTGATCAATGGCGATTTCGATGGCCTGAAGATTATTGATTGTCTCCGCCTTTGTGACTCCCTGCTCGTAGGGAAGCGGCCAGTCATAGCCGTAGTTGGGGATTCCCAGGCTGATCTTTTCCGCCGGTATTTCCGTCAGGGCGTACTCTACCACGCGTCTGACCATATTGATCGGGGCCACGGCCATGGGCGGTCCATATGTGTATCCCCACTCATACGTCATCAGCAAAACCCGGTTGGCCGCCTCTCCGAGCAGGCGGTAATCGATTCCTTCGTAGAGCAGCCCTCTCTGGTCTCTGGCTGTCTTAGGAGCCAGTGCAACGCTCACCTGATAGCCAAACAGATTCATCACCTGTCTCACCAGCTTTACAAATTCCGCATATTTCACCCGGTCCTCCGCCAGCACGTATTCAAAATCAATATCAACTCCGCCATAGCCTTTCTGCGTCATCGTGCGCCCCAGCTCCCAGATGAGGTTTTTCTGGACATCGGGATTGTTTACCAGTACCGTCACAAGATTATTGTTGAATTTTCCGTCCTCTCCCAGAGGTGTCAGCGTCAGGACAGGCCGCACGCCGTTTGCCGACGCCACATTTACCATCCAGCTGTCATCAGCCATGGGCGGAATCAGGTCCCCATCCGTCGTAAATCCATAGGAGAAGACAGATAGATCCGTCAGATAAGGAAGCGTCCAGTCCAAAGTCTCCGGGTTAATAAATGGATACGCGTAGCCGTTTACGTGCAGAGGGCTCTTCATTTTTCCGTTTCTTTCATTATCTAGTAAAAGCGCCTGACCCACGGCCAGGCGATATGGATATGCAATCTGATTGTCCCACAGAAGCGTACTCACGGGAACTCCGGCTTCTGCGGCTATGGAATCTACATTATCTCCGATTTTTACAACATATATCTGCATGTCAGCATCCTTTTATCTGTATTACTACAATATATGCCGCCGCCATCAAAAACTGCTCGTAACTTTTATAGTTCTCCTCCTTGCCAACTCATGAAATTATCAGTAACAATTTGAAATTCTCATCGTTGTACTGTGCTCCCGTTATTTTTATCCAATAAAAAAGCTGCCCTTCCACAGACGATCCTCCGTCCGCTTTTGCAGCAGCTTTCAAGCTATATACTTTACTTTTTATATTTGTTACTTATACCATTTTGTTCTGTAAACGCTCCCCTCCGCCGAGCTCCTGTATGCCGCCCGTATAATCTGAAGCGTATGCTCGGAATCCTCCAATGTCGACAGCGGTTCTCCCGTACCATCCAGGCAGGCCAGAAATGCCTGTGCCTGATTAACAAATGTCTGGTCGTACGGCTCTGTGTCACAGAGTTTTTCCCCATTTACATAGAGCGCATCCGTCAAGTGCATCTCCCCATCAGTCCCTAGAATTCGTATTCCGTTTAACTGTTCTGCCGCTTCAGATGCCCAACTCTCCGTGATGACGCAGAGCGAGCCATCCGTCATCTGCATATTGAGCTGAGCGGTATCTTCGCTATCCAAATCCTGCAAACGCAGATTAGCCGTAAACGCCTGAAGCCTCGCCGGCACGCCCAGAAGATACAGCATCTGGTAAATCAGGTGGTGTCCGCTGTCGATTAACGCACCTCCGCAGGACAACTCCTTCTGCCTTCTCCAATTCTCTGTTCCGGAGGTATCCAGAAGCTGCGCTGAGAAGAAAGAGGACTGGAGTATTGTTCCCAATGCCTTCTCATCAAGCAGCGTTTTCATCTGTGAAAGGGGCCTCCGGTACATGAAATTATGTCCTGGAAAAAGCATGACCCGGTTCTGTTCGATGGCCCGCCTGACGCGCTGATACTGTTCAGTCTCCCCTACCACGGGCTTTTCCACCAGCATGGAGACCCCGGCAGCGGCGGCCTTTAATATTTCCTGATAGTGGCAGGCAGTCACGCTGCAGAGAACCACTGCATCCAGTTCTCCCTTTTCCAGCATTTCATCCATACTGGCAAACGGGATAATCTGGTGTTCCTCACAGATGGCATGCAGTTTTTCCATATTGGAATAGGTACACATGCCCACAATCTCCGCTTTCTTCTGCGCCTTGAACGCAGCCAAATGTTTCATCGCAATAAACCCGGTACCTACGATCCCTATTCGTTTTCCCATCTATGGTTACTCCCCTGTTTCTAAAATTAACAGCACTCCATCATATCCGGGGACCTCCAGGCTCCACTCCTTCCCTGTCCGTTCCCTGGCAAAGAGAGGTCTGCTCTCCGGTGTCTGGTTTACAACTGCCATAACCGGTCCGTTCTCCGTCTGAAGCAGTCTGACGATCAGCTCCGGCGCCTCCAGTACGGAAAACAGAGAATAGCCTTCCGCTTTGAACTGCTTTTGTATAAATTCAGCCGCTGCACGGCTCCCCGCATCCTTTACTGCTGCCCCGGGAAATGTTCCGATCCACCGAATTTCTCCTTTTCCATATTCCATCTCAGCCATAGCAGGAGTTCCGTCTTCAAACCAGCCGTTCACTTTCCCCCGGGCTGCCTTCATCGTCTGCCTGTAATACAGGCCTTCACACAGGACAGCGCCTTCTTGATCCAGCACCGGAATCTCTCCGTCTCCAGCGTCCAGAGATATCTCCTTCGCCGCAAAAGCGGCTTCCAGCATGGGACATGGAGAGCTTGATCCATCCGCGCATATCTTCCCCATCTCAGAATAAAGGCCTGCGGCCGCTTCCAGAACCACGCGGCCGCCCATACCGGCAAACTTAAGAATTCTGCTCTGCTCCTCATCGGACAGGGAAAGCGACATGGGAACATACAGAACCCGCAGGCCCTCTTCCCACGCAGATTCCATATAGTCTCCATGGACAAATCTCACAGGTATTCCCCCTTCGGCGCAGGACTTAAAGACACCATAGATACTGTGTGCATATTTCTCTTCCTGGGCGCCTGCTGCAAAGAGCAGTAAGTCCGCATTTCTGGAAAGGTAGATGCCGTTTATGGCCGGAACCGGCCTGCTTCGGTCCAGCTTATACGCTTCGAAGAGCCTGGCGCAGCGGCCCGCTTCCAGACTTCTCTCCGTGTTTTCTCCACTAAAGCCTGTCAGGCCAAATCCGGGAGATTCCATTCCCGCAGGCTCCGGAGCATACTGCCAGTACACCACGCCCTTTCCCCCAGCCGCGATGGTATTCCAGTTCCAGATACGGATATCCTCTCTCTTTGGAACCTTATGAGCCAGAAATCCCGGTACACCGGCCCCGCCCTGAAGCTCTGCCTGGTAGAAATCCTTTTCTCGGGAGGCCGCGCAGATGATTTCTGACTGAAGCAGATGAGAAAGATCGTAGTCACGCTTCGTCTCTCCCATCAGCCACTTCGGAAAGCTGGACAACCCGAACACGTCCACCTCACGGGCGAGCAGGAATTCATCGGACAGTTCTATACCCAGCGCACCGTTACTGGAAGCCCCCATGTAATCCGCACTGGCACTGTGGGTCTGAATCAGCTTGCCTGGTGCGCCGCGTCTCGCCGCTTCCACACGCCGTTTCAGCCATTCGGCCAGATTGTATAACCAGAACCGCCTCCAGTCCATCATATCCGTATATGTCCCAAACCGCGGCGGAGGAACAATCTCCTCCCAGTCGGAATACCGACGAAACCATGCCTCGTTTAGACGCTCCAGCGATCCATACCTGACTTTCAGCCAGTCCCGGAACGCCCGTTTAGACGCTCCGCAGGCACAGAGGAGCTCACTCTTATAATCAAACATCGGCTCCAGGTGCGGTTCATTCCACACATCAAGGATGATCACACTGCTGTTGTCACGGTAATGCTCCGCTGTACGGAAGATAAAATTACACACCAGATCCGAAACTTCCGGATTATCCATACAGAGTCCCGGCCAGCCCCCTGTCGGAAGGTTCGCAGGCCCGCCCATGGTGATTTTTTTCCCTTCCACAGTCTCGTACAGACAGTCCGGGTATGCCTCATACAGCCAGTACGGCGCTCCTTCCGGTATCGTATTGATAATTACCTTCAGACTGTTCTTTCCGGCAAGCTCTGCCAGCAGGTCCAGATCATCAAACACAAAATGATCCGGTTCCCGCTCAATATCGTTCCATACCGCCCAAAGCTTTACCACATGAAATCCCAACTGCTTCATATTTAAAAAATCGCGCTCCCAACACGTCCTGTCCGGGAATGGCGGCCTGTAATACTGCGCTCCAAAATACACGTCCTGTACCTCCATCGTTCATTCTTTCTTTGCTGTAATATCAGATATTTTATACTCATCCCTTGACCGCACCGGCAGTCAGCCCGCTGACGAGATACTTCTGAAGGAAGAAGCCCGCGATAATAATCGGCACCATGACAATGGTAGCCGCTGCGCTGGACTGTCCCCAGTCTACCGAAATCGCCCCTACGAACCTGGATACACCGACCGTAAGCGTATACGTGTGGAGATTTGTGTACTGCATGGAAAACAGCAGTTCGTTCCAGGAATACTGCATGACCAGTAAAAGTGCGGATCCGATCGCCGGTGAGAGAAGCGGAAATACAATCTTCCAGAATACCTGCATTCTCGTACAGCCGTCCAGCTTTCCGGCCTCAAATAAGTCCCCCGGAATATCCCGGATAAATCCGAGCACCAGCCAGGCCACAAACGGCGCGTTTACTGACACATGGGCCAGTATGGGTCCCACGTAGGTCCCCAGAAGATGCACCTTGTCCAGTATAATATAGAGAGGGATCATAATGGTAATCGTCGGCACCAGCTTGGAAAACAGCAGAAACGTGGAAATGCGGTTCCCCCAGTTGGATTTCATGATTGCCAGCCCATATGCCGCCAGACTTCCCAGCACAATACTGATAACCGTTGTCGACATGGCAATGATAAACGAGTTGCCAAAATACGACAGGAAGTTCCCCTGCTTAAGGATCTTCACATAATGCTGAAGGGTCGGGGGAAAGAAAAACTGCGGCGGCATTTTCCTGATCAACAGCGTTGGCTTAAAGGAATTGCTCACTATCATATAGATCGGGAAGACTACCGTAAGCACCACAAGCAGGCCAAACAGTACTTTTCCGCATACAATCGCTGATTTTTTCATTACTGCTGTCCCTCCTTATGCGCCTTTGCATTATACCGGATAAAGATAATGCCAAATACCAGAAATGAAAGGATCATGCTGGCATTAGATATCGTCATCGCATACCCCATATCAAAGGTATCAAATCCAATCTTATATGCATAGAGGCTGAGCGACATGGTAGAGTTATTCGGACCGCCGCCGGTCAATGCGTAGATGATATCAAACACCTTGATGGCATCCACTCCGTTAAACAGGAGGATGACCATATAAACCGGAATCAGTCCTGGTAGGGATATAGAAAAAAATTTCTGTATAAACCCGGCTCCGTCCATTTCCGCTGCCTCATAATACTCGCCCGGTATGCTGAGCAGACCCGAGCTGAGCACCACGATAACAAAGGGAATGACCTGCCAGCAGTGCGCAATGACTGCGCAGAGCATGGCTGTGGAGGTTCCCGCAAGGCCCGGGAACTGTTTGGAGGTGATTCCAAACAGCCCCAGAACCCAGTAGATGAGACCGCCGTTGATATTAAACATATATTTCCAGATCAGACCGATGATAATGGGCGAGACCAGGAGCGGCATGGTGCAGATAGGACGGAGAATACTCTTTAACCGGCCCGTAAGGCTCTGAAGCCACACTGCGATCACCGTGCCGAGTATTAAATCCCCGGCAATGGCGGCGGCTGTGAAATACAGCGTATTTCCGACCGCTTTTAAGAAGACCTTGTCCTTAAACAGCCTGACATAATTGCTGATGCTTATGAAATCCTCTTTGAGATCAATACTGCCCATATGATAATTGTAAAAACTCATGAACACGCCGTACAAAAGAGGAATGAACATCACCACAAACACCACCAGAATACTGGGCAGAAGAAGGAGGACGGGCAGTAAATCCCCTTGTTCCAGTATATTTCTTCTCCGCTTCATTGTTACTTTACCTCCCATCCCCTTATCACTACCTGTCAAACTGATAATCTTTGCAGGACTCGTTATAAGACTTGATTAACGCAGCCGAATCGGTGTCCGGATCGGTGGCAATTTCTGATAAAACTGCCTGTAAGCCGGTCAGCATGGTGGAGGATTCTCCTGCCGTAGGCAGAATCCTCGCGTGCGCAAGGGCCTCTGTGACTGCGGGCAGATACGGAATCTTTTCCAGCACTTCCTGGTCTTCGGCCAGCTCCGGCAGCGCTGAGATAGATCCGTTTGCCAGAGACGCTGACTTTTCCTGTTCCGGGCTCGTGAGCCATACGGCCGCCTGGAATGCTTCATCCGGATTTTCACTGTTCGCCGCTACAGACCATCCCCAGAAATTGGCGGTTCCCACATAATCCTTGTCTTCGACTCCAGGCATACCAGCGAATTTCACGGTTTCAGCCACTGCCGACTGCTCCGGATCCAAGTATGCGGAGCAGTTACCAGACAGGCTGATGCTGATAGGAGCCACGCCATCCTTCATTGCCTGCCCCACGTCGTCCACGTGCCACGTCGAAGCTCCGTCCATAGCGTACTTACAGAGTTCCTGCCAGATGGTAATCGCCTGTGCTGCCTCATCACTTCCCAAGTCAGCCTTGCCATCCTTTATAAACTCTCCGCCGCAGGAATAGAGGATCGCACCAAATAAATCGACTGCCGCCTGTCCCTGCATGGCCGGGATTGCAATTCCGGTTCCCTCATTTTCCTTAAACCATTTGGCGCACGCAATCAGCTCGTCGAAGGTCTTCGGTACCGCTCCGCCGTACCGCTGCATGGCAGTCTCGTCATATGCCAGGATGGACGTCTGTGTAAATGTCGGAAGCGACATGATTTTTCCATCCACTGTCATGGTGTCCAGGAGGCTCTGGTTATACATGCTTAAATCCACATTATATTTTTCAATGTAGTCATTTAAAGGAAGAAGCCAGCCATTTGATGTGTAATCCGGGCACCATACTTCCGCTACATAGATCAGATCGTAGTCTCCTCCTCCGCTCTTCTGCATACTGAGCGTTTCCTTTTCCTTTAACTTATCGTACGCCACATCGTCAATCAAGATCTCTGAAGCCGTATACCCCTTTACAAGCTCCTTCTGATCATCAGACTGTCCCCCGGACCATCTGGTCGCTACCAGCTCCACATTGGAGGCGGCCTGCGTCGTCTCCTTTCCGCTCTGAACGGACTCTGCCTGTCCCTGTGCCTGTGTTGCAGCCGTCTCTTTGCTTTCCGTCCTGCCTCCACAGGCTGTAAGACTGAGTGTCAATACCACTGCCATCCCCAAACTCAATACCTTCTTCATATCTGTTGCTCCCTTCCTCGCACATTTTGTGCTATTTGTTTTTAAAATAATTGATAAACGCAGGCAGCCCCAAGCCTTTCAGTGCGGCCAGCCATGCCTTTTTCTCATCTTCTGTCGCGTCGGGCTGTTTACCCAGCCCCTGTACAACGGCGGTCTGGACCGCCTTGGAGGCTCCCATGCCGTGATACGGCATGATTTCAAATGCCTCAATTCCCGGCTGACGGCGGTAGAGCTTCGCCAATTCTCCGAAAAAGGTATCCGTATCATTTATTCCCGGAATCAGCGGAACCCGGATTATCACACGACACTTCTTTTCAAGAAGAATGTCCAGATTTTGGTATATTTTCTCCGCTCCGACACCGGTTAAGTGTGGATACGCCGCCCTCTCTCCTTTTAGATCAAACAGGAATAGGTCCGTAAGAGGAATGACCGCAATTAACGGTTCAGCTGCACAGCAGCCTGATGTCTCCAGACACGTATGAATGCCCTCATCCCTGGCCGCCTGCAGCAGTTCCTTCAGAAAGTACGGCTGAAATAACGGTTCCCCTCCGGAAATGGTGATTCCGCCAGGTCCCGGCTTCTCATAAAATGTCCTGTCCCTTTTTACCTCGGCGATTACCTCTTCCGCAGTCACAGTTCTGCCGATTTTCTCCAGCGCCCCATAACAGCAGACCTCCGTACATGCGCCGCATCTGGTGCATGCCTTTCGCTCGAAATGGTGCATTCCTGTTACAATCCGGTGCGCCTTCTGAGGACAGACCTCCACGCACGCACCGCATCCCGAACATTTGCTTTCCTTGTACGAGATGGTATCCCTTTTGTCGTAGGATTCCGGGTTATGACACCAGATACAGCGAAGCGGGCAGCCCTTTAGAAACACAGTGGTACGGATTCCAGGTCCGTCATCCAGGCAGAAATGCTGCAAATCAAATATTTTTCCCATTTTTTTCTTAGGGCGTGTTTGAAAATTGCTTTCTGTCAGATGTGCGTCACAGTTTGTGGGAAATTTGCCCCGAATAAGGGAAGCGTAGTGGGCTACGTTGACCGAATGAGGGGTAAATCTCACGCAAAGCGGGGCGTGCAGATGGCAGGAATGAATTTTCAAACAGGTCCTAGTAGCTGGCCCGTTCATAGATCTCCTTCTGGACATCCTTTTCCAGCATGACGAATCTGGCCGAAAAACCGCCGACCCTCACGATCAGATCGCCGTACTCCTCGGGGCGTTCCATCGCATTTTTCAAATCATCCTTTCCGATTACGGTAATCATCGCCTGGCATCCGCCTCTGTCAAAGTAATCTTTCATGGCGGCGATCACCTTATCCTCTGATTGCTCCAACAGCTCCTTCGTGAATCGGAAATTCTGTACCATCCCGGCGTGATTTATGTGAGAGGGCTTCAGCAGGCTGTTAATCATGGAGGTCAATCCCTTCGTCTCGACCACCGATTCCGGGTTATTGGCGTTGGCTGTCGCGCATCCGGACTTTCTGCCGTTTGGCGTAGCTCCCACCCATCTCGCCAGCGTGGTATTCTGTGCATTATTTATGTAAACCGGCAAATAACTCTTTAGACCAACCCGGTCTGCCTGGGCCTTTGCCGTCTCATTAAAGAAGTCCTGTAATTCTACGAAAAATGCATCTGCTTCCTCATGATCCACGCCGTATTTCGGAGCATCCAACATCAGTTTTCTGGCGGCCGGATAGTCTAAAAAGTTATCGGCAAGCGCTTCCATCATCTCTTCCGCTGTCATCCGTTTTTCATCGAAGATCAGTTTTTTAACCGCACACAGACTGTCTGCCGCATCGACCGCGCCATAGAACTCCAGCGTTCCCGCCAGGTACTCGCAGCCTCCCTCAAAAAGTGCTTTTCCCTTTTGGATACAGCCGTCGTAAAGAACAGATGCCATAAGAAATGGGTGCCTGGCGCCTGTAATCTCATATTCATACGCCTCAAATTCCGCCTGGGCCTCTATATAATATTTCGCATGCTCCTGATAGTAACGGTAAAACTCCTCGAAACTTCCGCATTCGGAAAGCTTTGGCGTCCTGGGACCGATTGCCCAGCCCCCTACCGGGTCCCATCCTCCGTTTACGGCCAGTTCCATAATTTTTGCGGCGTTGAAGGATCCGCTCGGCGTTGCCACACTGTAATGCTCAAACTCATATTCTCCGCATCCAAGCATGATATAGTGTTCGGCCATCTCCCTCGACACACCGTACGTACTCATGACTCCCGGCACGATCACGTCGTCATTATAGAGAAGCGGGTATGTTCTTCCCTCTAAAATACAGCGAATCGCTGCCTTCATCACCGATTTGGGCGTGTCTTTATGAAACCGGAGTGTGAACTGCGGAAGAACCTCTTTTACGGTTCTGCACGCCTCAATGGCCAGCAGGCTGTAACGGTCCCCCGTCTCCGGATTACGCCGGCCATATCCGCCTACGATCACGCGGCCGTCTGTCTCACAATCCAGATGGTCAACCAGCTGAAAGAAGTTTTGGGTAATCTTAAGCGCTTCCTCCTCAGTCAGAATCCCATTGTCAATGTCATGGCAGTAAAGGTCACCAAAGAACACATCACATCTTCCGATATCGATGATGGGCGTCATAAGGCAGTACATCCATACCAGCTGGACCGCCTCTAAATAGGACTCCGGCTTCCTTCGCTGATTCTGGAAAAGCGCCTCCTTAAGCTTCAGCAGCTCTCCTTTCCGTTTTCCCTCTGCTCTTTCGGCCATTTCACCGGCCTGATCCTCGTAGTATTGAAGCATCTCTTTCAGGAGATCAAACATCTCGATAGAAGCCTCCAGGAACTGAATCTGTTCTTCCTCCAGCCCGCTCCTCCCCATTGATGCCGACAGCTCCTTTACCATCCCCGGAATTCCCTTAAGCACCAGCTTATCAAAATCCAGGTAACAGCCCGCCATTCGGAGAATCGGGCAGGCCGGCATGGGAAGCTTATCCCACTGGTCAGATATCAGAGCCTTTTTTAAGTGTTCCGGCATGTGCTCCATCACATAGCGGTCCGTGTTTTCCTTTTTCCAGAATACCAGCATATCATTTAAGTCTTCACGATATTTCAGGCTGCCGGCGCCGTTCTCCAGCTCCTTTACCACCTCGTCCTCGTGGATATAGAATCCGAAGCCCCCGGTCTGATGCTGGATTCCAAATCCTACCGGTCCGAATTCATGGCGCCCCGCCAGAACATCCTGCTCCTCAATTGGATGGAGGATGGCTGGATACATGGCCTTCATACACTCTGCTTCAATCTTGTATTTATTCCCCCGCCACTGCTTCAGGATTCTTCGGTACGCCTTCGTAAATGCAATTTCCACTTCCAGATTTGTTCTGGGTCTGGCCACCTTAAAATGATTCATAACTACCTCCTTCATTGTAATAAATTATCCATATACTTCCATCGTGGCGCTTTTTGAGCGCACTTGACAGACCGTGTATTTCCCTCCGGTAATCTTAGAAAGAAACGCACTTTTTATAGATTTTTTATTTATTTCCCTTGTTTTCAAGTAATTTTGATAGCATAAATGTACCATAAAAAAAGGGCGCTGTCTTGTCTTGCCTTTCCCTATTTATTGTGCTATATTGACATACATAGAATAAAAATAAGGAGTCCGGCTCGCCGGACTCTCGCGCCGAAGCGCGGTCGCTTCGGCGGCCATATTTCCTTAGCGCGGAGTGCGCATGCCCGATAAAACGGGGCACGCTGTCCCCCGGAGGGTTTTTGTTTCATAGGACGAACTTTTCTATGAAACAAAAAAAGCCCTGCGCATACCGCGAAGGCTTATAACACTGGAAATCCAGAAGAGGTGAAAGGAGCCGAGAGATGAAAATTGAATTTTACAGAGAGCAGGACTGGCTCTTCTCAGGCGAAGACGGGATCTGCACAAAAATCGCATTTCAGGATGCCGACACCCGTTCCCATAACCATAATTATTATGAATTCTTCCTGGTAGGCGCGGGAAGCGCCACACATCACATCAATGACAAGAAAAAGATAGTAAACACCGGAGCCTTAGTCTTCATCCGCCCGAAGGACGTACACAGCTTCCAGAATCCGTCTTCCGATTTCTGTTTTTATAATCTGCTCGTTTCCAGAGGCACCATGGACTCGTGTTTTTCTTTTCTTGGCGCCGGATGCAACGCGGACCAGCTGATGGAGAACGAGATGCCTCCCTTCCGCCAGCTTCTTCCTGCGGAGTTAAACAACTTACTGCCCTCCTTCGAGCAGCTGGCCATTGCGCACGAACTCAACATCGTCCGGTTTAATACCCTTTTGAGAGCCGCCACCGTCAATCTCCTTACCAGCTATTTTCTTTCCTATAACTTAAAGCTGTCCCACGACATTCCGACGTGGCTGGGGCTTCTTGCGCTGGAGATGCAGAAACAGCAGAATTACCAGGAAGGCTTAAACGCCCTCTACCGCATCTCTCAGAAGAGTCCTGAATACCTGTGCCGGGTCTTTAAAAAGCATTTAAATAAGACGCCGACTGAATTTATCAATGACATCCGCATCGCCAATGCAAAACTTGCTCTTGAATATACCAACCGGTCCATTTTACAGATCTGTGAGGAAGTGGGGTTTGACAACACCAGCCACTTCTACCATCTGTTCAAAAAGGATACCGGGTTATCGCCCAAAGCATTCAGGGAGCTGTCCAGTGAAGTCAGTGTGTCCCAGGCTCCCTGACCGCCGTCAGGCATTATTTCCCGCTTTTTTTCTTATGCTTTGCCATAAATTCGTTTCCCGCCAGCCGGATCCCCATTTCCAGCCACATTTTCTTATCATCCGGAGTCAGGCAATCCCCGATCTCTCTCGGATCCATATCGGCAAAATTAAAATCACAGGACTGTTCCGAACGCTCCATTAAATAATCGGCCGTAACGCCGAAGTAGTCAGCAATCCGGCAGAGCAGTTCCGATGAGATATCTGGAATCGGCTGTGATTCTATCTTACTGACGGTCTGCTGACTGACTCCCAGTAAATCTCCCAATAATGCCTGGGGAATTTTTTTCTGTCTCCTCAAACTATAGATTCTGTTTTTTCCCATTGTATCAATCCTTTTTCTTTTTATTGTAGCGGAAAGACTCCTGCTATATTACTTATATAATTTGTGATTTTCACTATTTATAAATGTTTTGTTCCTGATTCTTCAGAAAAAAGTAATGTGAATTTTATCCTGCCCGTTGTATAATAATGGAAAAGGAGGTTTTGACATGCAGAGTATATTAGTTTGTGATGATGATAAACAGATTGTGGAAGCCATAGATATCTATCTGACCGGAGAAGGTTTTAATGTGATAAAAGCATATGACGGCTATGAAGCCCTGGATCTGCTGGAGAATAATCAAGTGGATTTAATGATCGTGGATGTGATGATGCCGGGTCTGGACGGAATCAGAACCACATTAAAGGTTCGGGAGACCAGCAGCATTCCGATTATCATCCTGTCCGCAAAGTCAGAAGACACCGATAAGATCCTGGGACTCAACATCGGCGCGGATGACTACATTACAAAGCCGTTCAATCCCCTGGAACTGGTCGCAAGAGTCAAATCCCAGCTGCGCCGCTATACCCAGTTGGGCAACATGAACCAGCAGACTGCCGGCCAGGTATATAAATGCGGTGGTCTGGCAATTAATGATGATAACAAGGAAGTTACCGTTGATGGAGAACTCATCAAGCTGACTCCCATTGAATATAACATTCTGCTGCTCCTCGTAAAAAATGCCGGAAAGGTGTTCTCCATTGACGAGATCTATGAGCAGATCTGGAATGAAGAGGCCATCGGTGCGGATAATACCGTAGCCGTTCACATTCGCCATATCCGTGAGAAAATCGAGATCAATCCGCGGGAGCCCCGCTATTTAAAGGTGGTCTGGGGTGTCGGCTACAAGATTGAAAAGCAATAGGAGAGCATATGAAAAGAAAAAAGGAACATGCAGTCCTGCTGCACATTCTTTTTGTCATCCTCGTGGTGACGGGCATCAGCATCATGTACAACAATCCTCACTACGGAGAAGGCATCAGCTGGCTTACCAACGAGACGTATGAGGACACGCCGGAGTTCATCCGGCAGTTCAAGACGGACATCGATGATATTTTCAACTACATCAAATATAAAGAGGTATTTGAATCTAACGGAAAGCTGGCTTATGACAAGCCTGTTGTCCGTGTGACCACCGGTCCCGGGGAAGTAAGAGAATATACCGTTGACGAGATGGTGCGTATGGCCAAGTCCATGGGCTATTATCTGAATGAAAAGTTTAAGGTGGATGGCCGCTACACACCGGAAGAAGGTGAACAGGACATCCGGGTGGACTGGCGTTCCTACGATCCCGACCATCAGGATTCCGAGCCGGGAGAATCTTATACCACCATGGCCGAACTGGCAAAAGAAGTGCTGGCCCATGTAGGGAATTACTATGCGTTTCACTATAAGTTTATTCAGAATCCCAGCAACTTGAAATTCCGGGTATCTTTTAAGGGCGATTCGGAAGCTCCCAAGCTGTATAACAACACCGTGATCGATAATCCGGAAGAGCTAAAGGCGCTGGGCCGTTATATCTACGTTACCGGCGAATCTCTGTATGTCGATACCAATTTGAACACGACGCTGAAGACCATATCGGCCCAGCTGGAGAAGTCCAACCCTTACAACAACAGCAATTACTACATGGTTGTGGCAGTCAATACGGCGTATCCCGTCCAGGATTCCTACTCTGAAGCGGCCAAATCCTATGACCATATGCGTCTGCTCTTTATCATCGGCCTCGTGTCCCTGGTCATTGGAATTCTGGGATGCGCTGCAAGCCTGTATTTCATGGTGAGTATGACGGGCCATCAGAATTCCGATCACGACGCGGTTGTTCTGGGAAGAATCGACCGGATCGCCACGGAGACCTGCCTGATTCTGTTTGTCGCAGCCGCCATGTGCGCCCTGTTTCTGGGAGAACACGTCGGCTACAAGGTTATCCATTTATTCCTGTCGGAAGACCGCTGGTATTACGGGGAACTGGCTGCGCGCATGGTCATTCTCTATGCAGCCGGCATCGTCGCAGCATTCAGCCTGATCCGCCGTTATAAGGCGGGAACGCTCTGGACGGGCAGTCTGACGAGCCGTATCTGCGTGAATATCAGTCTCTATATCAAAAACCACCGGTTTACGACCCGGCTGGCTTTAGGCTACATCTGTTATTTTATTTTTAACTGTGTCATTATCGCGACCGGCGCGTTCGTCTATTTCACCTATGACAGCATGGAATCCCGGATTTTAACGGGCATTCTCGTCCTTGCGCTTCTCTGTATGGACTCATGGGTTTTCCATCAGCTGTATAAGAACGCCTGGGAGACGGACCAGATTAATGAAGCGCTGTTAAAGATCTCTCATGGGGACACTAAATACAAGATCAATGCTGAAGAGTTTGACGGAAAAGAGCGGGAACTGGCTGAGAACATCAACCATATCAGCCGGGGACTGGATACCGCGCTGCAGGAAAAGGTAAGCAGTGAACGCCTGAAGGCGGACCTCATCACCAATGTCTCCCACGACATTAAGACACCGCTAACGTCCATTATCAACTATGTGGATTTAATCAAACGGGAACACCTTCAGGACCCGAAGATTCAGGGTTATTTAGAGGTTCTGGAACAGAAGTCCCAGAGACTTAAGACTCTGACCGAGGATCTTGTAGAAGCCTCCAAGGCCAGTTCCGGAAATTTAAAGATCGAGCTGACCAACATCGACTTCGTTGAGCTGATCTATCAGACCAACGGGGAATTTGAAGAAAAATTTTTGGTCCGCCATCTGGAGCTGGTATCCAGCTTCCCCGAGGAAACCGTTATCATTCAGGCCGACGGCCGCCATCTGTGGCGTGTCCTGGAAAACCTTTATAATAATGCGTTCAAGTATGCGATGGAGCACAGCCGCGTATACGTTGATGTCATCGCAGGGGAGAGCCAGGTACTCTTCACCATAAAGAATGTGTCAGAGAATCCTCTGAACATCAAGGGTGATGAACTGACGGAACGTTTTGTCCGGGGTGACGTGGCTCGAACCACGGAAGGAAGCGGGCTGGGCCTGTCGATCGCCAAGAGCCTTACGGAGCTTCTCGGCGGGAAGTTTACCATCTACATCGATGGAGATTTATTTAAAGTGCAGCTGGCATTTCCCCGGCAGAATGGCAAGGGGAATTAAATATTCCTGTTTTTTTATTTTCCGGAGATCAGATGAACCCGGCTCCATTTTCCTGTCAGATACCGCATAAATGAGATGATATAGTTTGCGGCCCATCCCATGGGAACCGCGTACCATACCGCCTGTACTCCGATAATCGGGGCAAATACCGCCGCCACAATCACGCGGATCGCCAGATTCACAAGGTTGGCAATCGTAAACACCACCACATCTCCCGCGCCCCGCAGCAGACCGTCTGTCGTCGCCTTCAGGCCGATAAACACGAAGAAGAAGGAGATAAACCGCACATACGCCATACCGGTCTGGAAAGCGGTCTCAGCGCTTCCCTCGTTTAGGAATCCGCTTATGAAGAGATCCCCCCAAAGCTGCATGATTATGCAGATAACCACCGCAAAGAATCCGACCATGACATAGCAGTAGCGATACCCCTGCTTCACCCGGTCCGGACGCCCGGCTCCGATGTTCTGTGCGGTAAAGGTCGACATGGCATTGCCGATGGCAAGCATGGGTACGATACAGATCGACTCGATCCTGGTACCAGCGGCAAATCCGGCCATGACCGCGGAACCGAAGACGTTCACCACCGACTGTACCAAAAGCATCCCGATATGGACGATAGACTGCTGAAGCGTGGAAGGGATCGCCACCCGCATCATATTGATCATCATCTTCATGTCGTAAAAATGAAACGCCTCCGTCGCCTCATACGCTTTCAGACGCTTCAGTAATATGGTGAAGGAGATCACCGCCGACAGCCCCTGAGCCATCAGCGTCGCCACTGCAACGCCTGCGACTCCCTGATGGAACCGGATTACGAAGAGCAAATCCAGCACAATATTCAGAAGCGACGAAAAGATCAGGAGATAGAGCGGCGTTCTGGAATCGCCCAGCGACTGGAATATAGCCGCCTGTACGTTGTACATAAACAGAAACGGAAGTCCCACAAAGTAGATGCTTAAATACACGGAGGCATCTGCAAATACATTTTCCGGTGTGTTCATCCACGCCAGAATCGGCTCGTTAAGCAAAAATCCCAGCGTGCCGAGAAGTACGCTCAGCGTCAGGAAGTTGATCAGTGTCGTGGAGATCGCCGTCTTCATATTCCCCAGCTGCTTCGCGCCCAGGAACTGAGACACTACCACAGAGCTTCCAATGCCTCCGCCGATGGCGATGGCAATAAAGACATTGGTAATGGAATAGGAAGCGCCGACAGATGCCAGCGCCTCCTCACTTACGAACCGGCCTACGACGACCGAGTCCATAATATTATAAAACTGCTGAAATAAATTACCCAGAATCATCGGCAGAGCGAACAGAAGCATGGCTCTGCCCGGTGAATCGGTTATCATGTTTACTGCTTTTCTCTCTTTTTTCATATCCTTATTTTGAACCATTCCTATCCGAATATACGCCATCCACAGATAAAGTTATTTCTCCACCAGCTGCTCAGGGCACGTTCTACGACACGTCCGTTACTTGAAGATGCGTCGACCACCTTCCCGCCGCCTGCCACGATTCCCACATGGCCGCTTACGACGATGATATCGCCCGCCTGGAGACTGTTGAAATTCGTAATCTTCGTGTATTTTCCTACGCTTCGCCATCCGGCCGAGGTCAGATAACTCTGCCGTACTCCCGCCTGATTCAGACAGTAGTAGACGAAGCCGGAGCAGTCAAACGCGTTCGGCCCTTTTGCACCATAAACGTATGGACAGCCCAGCTTGGATCTGGCGATGGACAGCAAACCGCTGACACCGGAGCCGCCTTTTACCGTTCCGCCCTTGGAACCGCTGCTGCCTCCGGATGAACCGCCTGCCCCGGCCTTCTTTACGCTGCTTCCCGTCAGTTTATTCATCGTCTGACGGCCTACAGAACCGTCTGCAGTAAGGCCGTTGTTGCTTTGGAAAGACTTCACCGCCTTTTCCGTTACCTCGCCGTAATAGCCGGTAACATTGGCCGAAGATAAATAGCCGTATTTATTTAACAGCTGCTGGATCCGGGTAACGGTCTCTCCCTGTTCCCCCAGCATCAGGCCGTTAGCCTGCGCCTCAGCGCTGTTTAAAGCCACACGGGTGGACGGCCCGAGATAACCGTCAACCACCAGGTCGTTTCGCGCCTGGAACTGCTTGACCGCTGCCGCCGTATCATCGCCATACGAGCCGTCCGGCGTGGTTGTCAAGTATCCCAGCTCCTTCAGACGTGTCTGACTCGCCAGCACCACATCGCTCTTCTCGCCATAGGAGAGAAAATTCGGTCTGATCTCATCACTGTACAGAAGGTTAATCGTCTGCCGCCCCACCTTGCCGTCAACATTCAGTCCATTGACCTCCTGGAGCTTAATTACCGCGGCCTCCGTATCGTCACCGAAATGCCCGGTCACCAGATCACCGGTCGCCAGATACCCCAGTTCATAAAGGCGGTTCTGAATACGCTTGATATCGTCGCCGTCTACATCCTTTGAGACTGCATAATACTTGGCGGAAGGTGTCATAATTGCATTCAACGTCTCCGGGCCCACAATTCCGTCCTGCGCCAGCTGATTCTGCCTTTGAAAGGTCTTAACTGCGGATTCAGTCATAGTACCAAAATACTGGGTGGGCTCATCATTGTCCATAAATCCCAGATCCATCAGCCGCTGCTGAAGGCTTGCCACTATGGGGTGTTCCACGCCATTGCGAAGATACTCCGGAACAGGATTTTCATCCAAAACCGGAAGATCCGGCAGATCCGGTATAGGCGCTTCTCCGATAGTCAAGATCTTTACCGGCTCCGGATTCTTCTCTGTCTCCAGCTCAATCGAGATGGAAGAGGGCTCAGACGCCTGTGTCCCCTGCTCTGCATCAATCTTTTTTCCGCATCCTCCCAAAACCGCAGTGACTGCCGCGGCCAGGAGCACTTTATGTATTAAAGGTGTGTACCATCTTGCTTTTTTATTCATAAAACGGGATTCCTTTCCTTTTGTCGAATCAGGTCTATTTTAGCACATTTGCAGGGGAAAAGGGAAGGAAATTTATCTCATACGGCAAATTGATTGTAACCGTTCATTTCCCCTTTATTGCACAGTCAGAACTGATATGGTATACTAGATAGAGTTAGATTTTGCTAACTCAAAAACCGAAAGGAGGTTTTATTATGAGTACGTCTTTATTATGGGCGGCCGGCGGAACCGGATTTACATTTTTAATGACCACGCTGGGCGCGTCTGTAGTTTTTTTCTTTCGCAAAGAAGTCAATGCAGCCGTACAGAGAATTTTTCTGGGATTTGCTGCCGGAGTCATGATAGCGGCTTCCGTATGGTCACTGCTGATTCCTGCAATTGAGGAAGCTTCCTTAAACGGAGGCATCGGATGGATTCCCGCTGCAGGAGGCTTTTTACTGGGTGTCTTCTTCCTGATCGCTCTCGATACCTTTCTCCCCCACCTTCACCCGGACTGCAGTAACCCGGGGTGCAACGAGGCGGAAGGCGTCTCCTCCAGCTGGAAGCGGACCACCCTGTTAGTCATGGCGGTTACGCTTCACAACATACCGGAGGGCATGGCGGTCGGCCTGTCTTTCGCATTGGCCGCACAGCACGGCAACGATCCGGCGCTCTACACCGCAGCCATGGCTCTCGCCATCGGTATCGGTATTCAAAATTTTCCGGAAGGCGCGGCAATCTCCCTTCCATTGCGTCAGGAAGGTCTTTCCACCGGTAAGGCATTCTTCCGCGGCAGTATGTCGGGTATCGTAGAACCCATCTTCGGTATCCTCACGGTGCTGGTGGCAGGCGCCATCGAGCCTCTGATGCCCTGGCTGCTGTCCTTCGCCGCAGGCGCCATGCTCTATGTCGTAGTGGAAGAACTGATTCCCGAGGCTCATTTAGGTGAACACTCCAACGCCGGTACATTAGGCGTTATGGGGGGATTTGTCATTATGATGATACTGGATGTGGCACTTGGGTGATAATATTTATGAGATGTTATTTATACGATGTTATTTATATGAAAAGAAGCGAAACGGTTTTTGTTATGGACCGTTTCGCTTCTTTTTACTTACCTTATTTCGTAAATCCAGCCACTTGGAAAATTTTTCCTTCTCTGCTATACTGATACCATCACGTTCTGTTTGCATCTGACATTCAGTCTGAGGAGGGAGAATTTATGAAAAAACTAACTGCTTCACATTTTAACGATGCCATGGCCTATGCCCTTCTGGAACCGGAATTCAACCTCTTCCTTATCGGGGATTTGGAAAACTACGGTCTGGAGTCGGAAAATGTCTCCGTGTACACGGCCGACACCTGGACAGGGGGGACACTTCCCTACTTTATTCTGGATTACAGGAACAATTTCCTGTTCTACAGTCATACCACAGATTACAACAAGGCTGAAGTCGCCGGATTTCTCTCCGGTTTCCAGATGCGCAATTTAAGCGGGAAGCGGGAACTGATCGAGCCCCTGATACCGCTTTTAAAGGGTCTTGAGCTGGTTCCCACGTATCTGGCAAGGCTTGACCGGCCGACCAGCCCCGATGATCCCGCTTTTCCAGCAAGACGCCTAGTCCCTGATGATATTGATGCAATCTATGCACTGTTAAAACAGATCGATGAATTCTTCTCCATGCGGAGTAAGACGGAGGAGGAAAACCGGGTAGATATTATGAGTTCCATGACCAACGAAGGCCGGATGTACGGGGTCTTTGAACATGGGACGCTTGCAGCCGTAGCCGGAACCTCAGCCGAAAACTCCATGTCGGCCATGGTCGTCAGCGTTGCGACTCTGCCCGAATACAGAGGCCGCGGATACGCCACCCGGCTGGTAAACCGTTTGTGCCGGGACTGTCTGGCGGATGGCATGAAATTTCTCTGTCTCTTCTATGATAACCCGGAGGCCGGCGCCATCTACCGCAAGATCGGTTTTAAGGAACTGGGGCAGTATGCTATGGTAAGAAGTATTGAAAGTATTAAAAGTATTGATACCCATTGAGAAATAAGAGAAGATGCATGCCGCCTGGCTGCTGCCGGGAATAGAAAAAGCTTCCGCAAAAGCACCGCCCGTCAAACATTACGTTTGCCCGGTGCCTTTGCAGAAGCTTTCTCTATTTATTAAATCTCATACTTATGCTTCAGCCTCAGCCTCGCCAGCGACCTCGCCAGCGACGCCTCGAAATGCGAATGTTCCTGGATGCTCTTACTCTGTCTGAGCTGCTCCTCGGCCCTCTCCCTGGCCTCCTCGGCACGCCTCTCGTCAATATCCTCAGGACGTTCCGCAGTATCCACCAGAAGGGTGACACGGTTGTTGATAATCTGTACAAAACCATCGCCTACCACGCCGTTAATCCATTCGCCGCTTTCATTCATCAGTCTCATCTCGCCGATCGTAACTGCAATTACCATGTCCTCATGGTGCGGCAGAACCTCTTTTTCTCCGTCTAACAGAGGAATGATGAGCTTCTGGCACGGTCCCTTAAAGAACACCTTGTCAGTTGCAATGATCTGCAGAAAAAATGTATTTGCGCTCACAGGCCATCACCTCTATCTGCCTTCCTCGGCTCCTAATGTCTTCGCCTTCTCGATTACCTCGTCGATCGTTCCCACGTTAAAGAACGCCGCCTCCGGATACTGGTCCATCTCGCCCTCTACGATAGCCTTAAAGCCTCGCACCGTCTCCTTTAAAGGAACGTACTTTCCGGCAACGCCGGTGAAGTTCTCCGCCACGGAGAATGGCTGGGATAAGAATTTCTGGATCTTTCTGGCACGGTTTACCGTGGTCTTATCCTCATCGCCCAGCTCCTCCATTCCGAGGATCGCGATGATGTCCTGAAGCTCTCTGTATTTCTGAAGTGTCTCCTGAACCATTCTGGCCACCTCATAGTGTTCCTCGCCTACCACATCCGGTTCCAGAATACGGGAGTTAGATTCCAGCGGATCAACCGCCGGGTAAATACCCTGTTCCACGATCTTTCTCGAAAGAACCGTCGTCGCATCCAGATGGGCAAAAGTGGTCGCCGGAGCCGGATCCGTCAAGTCATCGGCCGGTACGTAAACCGCTTGAACCGAAGTAACAGAACCGTTCTTGGTGGAGGTAATCCTCTCCTGTAACTCGCCCATCTCCGTGGCCAGTGTCGGCTGGTAGCCAACAGCGGACGGCATACGTCCGAGCAGCGCGGACACCTCGGAACCGGCCTGAACGAAACGGAAAATGTTGTCGATGAACAGCAGCACGTTTTTATGCTCCTGATCGCGGAAGTATTCCGCCATGGTAAGTCCCGTCTCCGCTACACGCATACGGGCTCCCGGCGGCTCATTCATCTGACCGAATACCAGGGCCGTTTTCTCGATAACGCCGGACTCTCCCATCTCGGTCCATAAGTCATTACCTTCACGGGAACGCTCTCCAACACCGGTAAAGATGGAATATCCGCCATGCTCTGTGGCAATGTTATGAATCAGCTCCTGAATGAGGACCGTCTTGCCTACACCGGCGCCTCCAAACAGGCCGATCTTTCCGCCCTTTGCATAGGGGGCCAGAAGGTCGATAACCTTGATTCCCGTCTCCAGGATCTCTGCTACCGGGCTCTGTTCCTCAAATGACGGCGGATCCCTGTGGATGACCCATTTCTCGCCTTCCTTTAACGGTTCGCCGTTGTCAATCGTCTCACCCAGGACGTTAAAAAGGCGTCCCAGTGTCTGCTCGCCGACAGGAACCTTGATTCCCGAACCGGTGGCCGTTACTTCCATATCTCTGCAGAGTCCTTCGCTGGAAGCAAGCATAATGCAGCGCACGGTATTATTTCCCAGATGCTGGGAAACTTCCATTACGCAGCGTTTTCCGTCATTATCTACCTCAAGGGCGTCCTTAATGCACGGCAGCTCCACGCCTTCCTCGAACTCTACGTCTACAACAGGCCCTAAAACCTGCACGATTTTTCCTTTATTCATAATCTGTTTCTCACAGTTGTGAGGACTCCTCCTCTCTGTTATTTTTTCTTCTTCTTTTTTTGGGCCTTGGCTCCGCTGATTACCTCGGTGATCTCCTGGGTAATGGCAGCCTGGCGGACCCGGTTATAGGTGATTGCCAGTTCATCCAGCATATCCTGCGCACTCTTCGTGGCAGCCTGCATGGCCATCATTCTGGAATTCTGCTCGCTGGAGTAGGATTCCACCAGACCGCCATAGATAAATCCGGCTATATAGTTTGGTACGATGGCATCGATCACCGCCTTGGGCGATGGCTTCATCGTGATTTCCTCCAGATGGATGTCGATCGGTATGCCCTGGGGCACGCTGAAATTAGACTTCGGAAGCGGCAAAAGCTGTGTAATCTCGGCCTCCATCTTCATTGCATTGACCATTCTGGTATAAATCATATATACCTCATCCAGTTTCCCGGACAGGAAATAATCCACGATTTTCTCCTCAATGATCCTCGCCCGGCTCATATTCGGGTTTTGCACCGTATACCGGAAATCCTGTTCTACCGGAATCCCCTTTCTCACAAAATACTGCTGGCCCAGCTCACCGACCACGAACAGCATGGGATTTCCTCCCTTGTCGATCTGCTCCTGCACCATCTTGAATACGTTGTGATTGTATGCGCCCGCAAGGCCTTTGTCCGCGGTTACCACGATATACCCGATCTTCTTGTCTTCCGGCTTAATCTGCGGCCTCGTATCGAAATACGGGTCCTCTATCTCCGGTGTATGCCTGACAATTCGGGAAATGGTCCTCTGGAGCGCATAGAAATAGGGTTCTGTATCGGTTAAGTTTTTTCTGGCCTTTTTAAGCTTTGACGAGGAAATCGTATACATCGCATTCGTAATCTTCATCGTACTCTTGATACTGTTCATCCTGCTTTGTATCTCTCTCGCATTTGCCATATCTTACACCTGCTTCTGTTTGAATTCTTTCACGCCGTCTAATATGCTCTGCTTAAGTTCCTCGGAAAGAACTTTCTTCTCTTCGATCTCCTTCACGATTTCCGGATGCTTCTGCTCAAAGAATGCCAGCATTTCCTTCTGGAAGCCCTTGATCTTTGACACTTCTACATCGAGAAGAAGCCGGTTATTAGCGGCTACCAGGCTGATGACCTGATCGTGTAAGCTCATCGGATGGCAGAGCGGCTGCTTTAACATCTCTGTCAGTCCCTTGCCGTACTGGATCATCTCCTTCGTCGCCGGATCGAGGTCCGAACTGAACTGGGTAAATACTTCCATCTCACGGCACTGGGCCAGGTCGATACGAAGGCTTCCTGCCGCCTTCTTCATGGCCTTTGTCTGAGCTGCGCCGCCGACACGGGATACGGAAAGTCCCACGTTGACCGCAGGTCTCATACCGGAGAAGAATAAATCGCTCTCCAGGAATATCTGTCCGTCCGTGATGGAGATAACGTTTGTCGGAATATATGCCGAAACATCTCCGGCCTGTGTCTCAATAATCGGCAGTGCCGTAATGGAACCGCCGCCTTTTTCCTCACTCAGTCTGCTGGATCTCTCCAGAAGCCTGGAATGCAGATAGAACACGTCGCCCGGATATGCCTCACGTCCCGGAGAACGCTCAAGGAGTAAAGACAGCGCACGGTAAGCAACCGCGTGTTTCGACAAATCGTCGTAAACAATCAGCACATCTTTTCCCTGATACATGAAGTACTCTGCCAGAGCCGTTCCGGAATAGGGAGCGATATACTGAAGCGGAGCCGGTTCACTGGCTGTCGAGGACAGAACGATGGTATAATCCATGGCTCCATACTGGCTTAATGTATTGACCATCTTCGCAACGGTGGAAGCCTTCTGGCCTACCGCCACGTAGATGCAGATCGTATCTTTGCCCTTCTGATTTAAAATGGCATCGATGGCAATTGAGGTTTTACCGGTCTGACGGTCGCCAATGATCAGCTCACGCTGGCCGCGGCCGATGGGGAACATGGAGTCAATTGCCAGGATTCCCGTCTCCATAGGTACCGAAACGCTCTTTCTGTCAATGATACCAGGCGCCTCATTCTCAATCGGGCGGTAATCATCGGACTTGATGTCGCCTTTCCCGTCGATTGCTGCGCCCAATGCGTTGACAACTCTTCCTATATAAGCGTCGCCAACCGGGATACCGGCACGTTTCTTTGTTCTCGTAACCTTGCATCCCTCTTTAATCTCTCTATCTGAACCAAACAGGATACAACCGATGTCGTCCCGTCTGATATCCTGTACCATACCTTTTACACCGTTATCAAAGATAACGATTTCGCCGTACATGGCGTGGTCAATTCCATAAATCGTCGCGATTCCGTCACCGATTCCGATGACCGTTCCGACCTCCTGGTCTCTTGCATGTACGTCATAATCTTCAATCTCGCTTCTTAAGATGGAGATAATCTCATCTGAATTGATTGAACCCACGCTTCTCACCTCCGCATCAATATATGCTCTAACTGTTTCATACGTCCTTTTATACTCCAGTCTGTCTCCATATCGCCGGTGCGGATCACAAATCCTCCGCCCAGACTGGAATCCTTAACAAGGCGGAGTTCCACATCCTGTTTCTGGTATTTCTTCATCAGCATCTGCTTAATTTTCTTAAGCTGCTCTGCGTCCGGCTCCGTCACGTAATACAACGTTGCTCGCAGACTGCCTTCCTGTTCGCATGCATAGGCATGGTACGCTTCGAATACATCTTCGACCTCGCCCATGTCCTGATGTCCACAGAGCACCTTAAGAAAATTCCTCAGCTCTGCTGGAAATACCCGGTCAATGACGCGGTTTTTTTCGCTTTTTTTCACCACAGGGCTTACGAGGGCTTCCTTAAGCTGGGGAACCTCGCGAAACAGCACCTCCGCTTCTTCCACCATCTCCTTTGGAACCTTCAGTTCGTAAAGCACCTGTCCGTAATTATTTGCTGCCTGCGTCATGAGAATCACCTGCTTCTGCTATATACTGGTCGTAGAGTGCCTGGTTCTTCCTATCGTTCATCTCGCCCTGCACAACCTTTGCCGCTGCTGCAAGTACCAGACCTGCAATCTGCGCTTCCGCTTCCCTCATTGCCTTTTCCTGGTCCGCATTCGCCGTCTTGTGGGCATTTTCGATAATTCTGTCCGCCTGCTCTCCGGCTTCTTTTATCATGCGTTCCTGTACGGTCTTCGCCTCTGCCTTTGCCTCTTCCACAAGCTTCTTTCCTTCTTCCGCCGACGCCGCCAGCTTCTCTTCATACTGGCTTTTAAGCTCGGACGCCTGAGACTCGGATGCCCTTGCATTTGTGATGCTTTGATCCACCATAGTCTGGCGTTTGTTCATGATATCCATCACCGGCTTAATCAGGAAATGCTTGAGCAGAAGATACAGGACGATGACATTGACGATGTTCCACACAAGGTTAAAATCCAAACGTAACATCGAATTCGCCTGCCTTTCTATCTATATTCTTAACGTTTTGTCTGTCAGGCATTATTTTAAGAATAAGATGATTAACAGAGCGATAACGAAACCGTAAATAGCAGTTGCCTCTGCAAGAGCACAACCAAGTAATAAAGCCTTGCTGATCTTGCCTTCTGCCTCAGGCTGTCTTGCGATTGCGTCTACTGCCTTTGAAGTTGCCAGACCAATACCTACACCTGCACCTACACCTGTTAAAACTGCAATACCTGCACCAATAGCTGTTAACATAATAAATATCTCCTTTTCTCTTTTTAATTGTTTTGATTACTCCAACACTTTGGTTACTCCACTGCTTCTTTGATAAAGAGGGCAGTTAAGAATACGAATACATACGCCTGAATGAGTCCGTCAAAGATGTCAAAATACATGCTGAACGGAATCGGTATGATTGGCGCTACGAGCTGCTTAATCAGCTCCATGACTACAAACGAACCAAGCACGTTGCCAAAAAGACGCATACATAAAGACAACGGTTTAATAAAGATTTCCAGAATATTGATCGGAGCGATAATCGCTACCGGCTCTGCAAAGCTTTTTACCCATCCCTTAAGTCCCTTCTTATGGAAGCCCGCATATTCAATTAATACGATGCTCATAAGGGCAAGTGCCGCAGTCGCATTCAAGTCCTTGGTTGGTGGTTTGAAGCCGATTAAACCGATCAGATTCGCAACGCCGATGTAGATGGCTATGGATATCAGATACGGGATATATCTACGCCCTTCTTCTCCAACCAGATCATCAAAGAATTTGTAAATGCCGCCGATTGCCACTTCCAGCACCAGCTGCTTCTTCCCAGGATTCTCCACCTTTAAATTTCTCACCAGGCAGATGGAAAGTATGGTCAGCACCGCCATGATAATCCACGACACCACTACGGATTCAGCGATAGGAATTCCACCAAATACCGGAATGGTAAATACCGTTTCGCAGTTAAGTTCTTCCATTAACCTCTCTGCTAAATCCTCCGTAATGCTCACTTCCTTTCTTCAAGACTCTCTAATACTATTATAATACTTGTACTGATATTTGTACATTAAGTATACCGTGTATCATACTTGCATCTGCAACAATTGTCAACTTTTCCGCCGCTTCTTAACAAATCGTTAATGAGACTAATTGTTTGAACATTTGGAACAATTTTCCCGGAGTTATTTCTGAAATTCTTATTAAATTTTTAAGGAAAATATGAAGGAATTATGAACTTTATTAATTTGAACCCCAATTTTCTTAATTTTATACCAAAAATCATTTCAGTATTTTGTGAAATTTGACCGTGTTTTTTTTATGTTTTTTATTTCCATCGTCATTACTACCTAAACGTTAAGTTAATATTCTGCAAATGATAGATAAAAAGGCTATCCCCATGGGACAGCCTTTTATTTTGACCATCAAAACTTACAAATGGCTCATCTATGTTTTTTATATTATTTCCGAAAAACTCTTCCTATTAAATGGCTTATTCTCCTGCCTTAAAGTTATAAATTGGTTTTATCACCTGAAGAATTTTTACCGTGGAATCGATGTACTTCACAATATCATCCATGGCCTTGTAAGCCATGGGACACTCGTCCAGAGTTTCTGCGCCTACCGACGTCGTATAGATTCCCTTCATCTCCTGTTCGAACTCGGCCACTGTGAACGCCTTTTTTGCCGCTCTCCGGCTCATCAGACGGCCGGCACCGTGAGGCGCAGACCAGTTCCACTCCTCATTGCCCTTTCCCACACAGATCAGACTCCCTTCCTTCATGTTGATAGGGATAAGAAGTTTTTCTCCATTCCGTGCGGATACGGCTCCTTTTCTCAGGATCATGGCTTTCGTATCGATGTAGTTATGAATCGTAGTAAAGCTTTCCTCCACGGTCAGACCCATTCCGCTTACAATCTCATCCATCATGGCCTTTCTGTTTAAAAGGGCGAAGTGCTGGACAAGCTTCATATCGTGAATGTAGTCCTCCATCTGCTGACCGCTTACGTATGCCAGCTCCCTGGGAACCGTGGCCTCACCGGACGCATGCAGCGCCTTGACAGCCGCCTCAATCTCTCCCTGCCGCCCCTGGGCTTTGTACGATTCGATCATCTGATTAATGGTTTTACGTGACGGCTCCTTTAAGCTCTTATACGCCAGATTCTGATAAAAGCCGGCCGTCTCCAGCCCCAGATGACGGCTTCCCGAATGGATAACAAGATAAATACTGCCGTCCTCATCCTGATCCGCCTCTATAAAGTGATTGCCGCCCCCAAGGGTGCCCATGCTTTTCTCCGCGCGTTCCAGATTGACAGCGCCTTGCTCCAGGCATTTAAGCTCCGTTAAGTCAACCTCACCGTAATAGGGATGGGTCTTCTCTCTCACCAGAAATCCGGCCGGAATCCGCTCATGAATCAGCGTGTCCAGCCTCTTTAGGTCGAGCCGGCGCCCGCGTGGACATCCGGCATAATCCGGATTCTGGCGTCCGCCGCAAATTCCATGTCGCATAACTGTTTAATCTGCTGGAGCGCCATGTCTTCTACCACATCGGTATAGACAATGGCCTCATTGTACTTTCCTCTTACTGTTTTCATACCGTTACCTCTATGCTCTTTTTCCAGTCACAACCTTGCTTTTTTTACCGATTTTGACACCAGCTGCTTTATACTGGCTGCACCCGGTACAGCAGCCTTTTTTATCTGCATGAAGCCCTTTGGCGCATATGCCAAATCCCATATAGTGAAGACATACTTCTTCTTTGACCTGTCTCATTGTAATCCCTCCTGAAATTTATATATTAATCTGGTTTTTATGAATATTGAAACAAAAAAAGAGCCTTCCGGCTCTCCCAACGTCTTTAAATTTTTCTGTCCTTATCTCGTTCTCTGATCCTGCCGCTAAAATCCAGTTATTTTAGGCAGCCGGATATCAAATACTTCCTGTATTCCCTGTGCTCCCGCCTGGATTTCTGTAGAGTTTACTTAGGACTCTTCACATTCCTCCGGTTGGACATCAGGTGATTTCTTCGCCTCCTATTGGCGAACGATCAGGATGGACCATTTTAAGACTAAGCCTGTCGGCTGTCGGTTGAAACCGTATGATATCATCTGTATGCAGCTGTATTATATTTTGTGACTGTATAAACTGGTTTTGTATAAAGAATGAATAGCCGCGTCTCATCGCAGGTCCTCCTTTCTCTTTTCTTTCGATTACAGTATTCCTCACCATTATGGCTCTTCGAATACTCTATCATGGAAGGTTATGGAATGCAAGGGTATGACTGGAAGTGTAAGGATTATGTAAGGATTCCTATTACAGTTCAACATTCATAAGCAGAGCGCCCCAGTGTATTATGTCATGCAGGGCATGGCAGGCGCTCGCACCAATTCGCCGAGGCGAATTGATAAAGATACGCCCGGAATTGGAATGAGGTCTTTCACGAGCCTGCCGTTTATGGTATGATGGATGCATGGCAAAAACAGAATATTCAACTAATATTAAGGAGGTTTCTTATGGGAGAAATGATTTCTTCATTTGACGGAACAAAGCTTTACTTTAACAGAGAAGTGCCGGAACAGGCAAGAGCTGCTGCCGTCATTGTACATGGACTCTGCGAGCACCAGGGGCGGTACGATTATCTCGCAGCTCTTTTCCATCAGGCAGGCATCGCTACATACAGGTTCGACCACAGGGGGCATGGCCGTTCTGAAGGGGAGCGCACGTATTATGAAGATTTTAACGAGCTTCTGGATGATACTAATGTAATCGTGGACCTGGCTATTGCAGAAAATCCCGATCTGCCGGTCTTCTTAATTGGTCACAGTATGGGTGGGTTCACCGTTGCGCTATACGGCGCAAAGTATCCGGATAAAAAGCTGCGCGGCCTGATCACCAGCGGCGCTCTGACGAAGGACAACGGCGGCCTGATTACCAGCGTTCCGAAGGACTTAGATCCGCATACCCTGCTTCCCAATGAGCTGGGCGCAGGCGTCTGCTCTGTAGCCGAGGTCGTAGACTGGTACGGAAAGGATCCCTATAACACAAAGACCTTTACCACAGGCCTGTGCTACGCCATCTGCGGCGGTCTCGACTGGTTTAACGGCGCTGTCAAGGACTTTACCTATCCGGTTCTCATGCTTCACGGAGAAAAAGACGGACTCGTAAGTGTAAAAGATACTTATGATTTCTTTGCTGAGGCACCGTCCAAGGATAAACAGATGAAAATTTACGGCGGACTCTTCCATGAGATATTTAATGAATACTGCCGGGATGAAGTAATCGGAGATGCGGTCCACTGGATGGAGAAGAGAATTTAAGACAGGGCAGGGCGGCCCTCTAACAGCAAAAGCCCGCAGAATATGGTGCCGCACACGCGGCTGCCGTATTCTGCGGGCTCTCTGTTTCTGTATTTAGTGGCGTTTTACGAAACGTCCTTCTTTCATGATAACCTTCATGTTCTCCACGCAGATATTTCTGATATTTTCCAGCGGGTTGCCGTCGATAACCAGTAAATCAGCGCTCTTGCCTTCTTCCAGAGTACCCGTTACGTCTGCAACCTTCAGCATCTCTGCGCCCACCTTGGTAGCTGCAACGATGGTATCCATCTCGCTGATGCCTGCGCACTCTACGAAGGAGTACATCTCACCCATTGCGGTATAGCCGTATGGTGTCAGGCTGGAGCAGAAGGAGTCGGAACCGATGGTTAAGCCGATGCCTTTATCTTTTGCTCTTCTAAGGTTTGCGTAAACACGGTTTAGTTCCTTCTCAACCACATCCTTGCCCGGGAACTTGTCATGGATTTCCGGTACGTATGTCGGCGGATACGTCTTGAACCACTCATGTAAGAACTGAATCGTCGGGCAGAAGTAGATGCCTTTTTCCGCCATGATATCGAGACACTCGTCATTTAAAGCCTGGCCATGGATGATCAGATGAACGCCGGCCTTTGCACAGTCTAATGCGCCGCCGAAGCCTTCACAGTGAGCCCATACCGGGATTCCTACCATATTGCACTCGTCTACGACTGCCTGGATTTCTTCCATGCAGTAATGCTGATCCAGCTTCTGATCCCAGCGCCAGATTCCGCCGCCGGTTGCCCAGATCTTGATGGCGTCCGGGTTGTCACGCAGTCTTCTTCTCACTGCTTTTCTTAAATCCCACGGTCCGTCGATACGCTCAGCCCACGGATGGCCTAAATCGTTATGCTCTTTTAAGAGCTTATGGGAATCGCCATGGCCTGCTGTACGGCAGAATCCAAGTCCTGTACCGACAACACGCGGTCCTTCCATGATTCCGGCTTCCACCATATCACGGATTGCAAGGCCGTTCCGTCCGATCTCACCAACTGTGGTAAGACCTGTTTCCAGACATTCATGCGCCTGCTGAACAGCTACAACTGCCTTCTGCTCAACGCTCTCCAGTACCCAGTCACTGTCATCATCCGTTAAGTTACCGGAGAAATGCAGATGTGTATCGATTAAACCAGGCATAATTGTCTTTCCTGAAACATCTACGATTTCATACTCCGTACCAAATTCTTTTCCAGCACCCGCATAGGCGACTTTTCCGTCTTTTACCAGAACCAGGGAATCCTTAATTGGCTCTGCACCGGTACCATCGATCAGCAGTCCGCCGACAAATGCGGTATCTTTTAATTCTTTCTTCATGATAAAACCTCCTTTAATTTTTAGATATATTATTTTTTCTGTGAAAACATTTTTAAGATGAGGCCAACTACCAGCCAGCCTGCTACGATCAGCCACTCTACCGGCTTTAAAGCCGCCGGGCTCATCGGGATAACCATTAATGCAATAATGATGGAACCGGCCAGGCAGGCGGCCCCGATTCCCAGCTTGCCGCCGGGTACTTTATACGGTCTCGGAAGATCCGGTTCCGTCGTTCTCATACGCAGACAGGCGAAGCTTACCATGGTGCAGGAGAAAATAAATGCCAGCGCGGATACATTGGTCAGCGGGACCAGCATTTTCTTGCCCAGAAACGGTCCGACTATAGTTAAGCATGCAAGAAGTATGTTGGCCATTTTCGGTGCACCGCTTTTCGGATCAATTTCAGCAAATTTCTCCGGGAGCTGACCCTTTCGTCCCATAGCCAGCATGATTCGGCTGGTGGCGCCATAGAAGGAGTTCATTGGTCCCATCGGCCCCAGGGTTGCGATTACCAGCATGATGACATACAGGAACATGTTGATGTCTCTTAAGCAGGCCAGAGCCGGCACGGAACTCTTTACAAAATCGGACCACGGAATAATGGTTCCGAAGGAATAGATACAGATCATATAGAAGCCGCCGGCAGCCAAAAGCGCCATGCTGATTACCTTGCCGAATTTATTCCAGTCAAGGCCTTCCGCCGCTTCCTCCGCCTGCTGCGGAATCGTATCAAATCCCGCATAGAAGAACGGTGTCATAACAAGGACGGATACAATTCCGGCAAACATGTTTGTTGCGCTCGTAGAGGAACCGGCACCATCCACCTGTCCGAAAGCAGGTAAAATATTGTGCGGGCCGCCTTTTACAAAGGAAATGGCCATGGCCAGAAGCATGCCGCCCAGCAGCGCCTTTGTTAAGAACGCCTGCAGCTTGGCCGCGGAGCTTGCACCCTTAAAGTTTAAAAAGATTACGTAGCACGCAAAGCCCAGAGCGATGATTGTCGGGAACAGATACACATCGGCCCCCATAATCGTATAGAGCTTTACGGAGCGAAGAAACGGCAGCATATCGCCGAACATATCAGAAACCAGTGTGGAGATTGCGATTGCCTCCCACGGACACAGGATTCCGTTTCCAAGTGCCAGGAACCAGCCCGTTATGTATGAAACGTTTTTGCCGAAGGTTCTGTCCACGTACTCGACAATACCTCCGGATATCGGTATTGCCGCCGTCAGTTCTCCGAACACCGCGCCAATCGGAAGCAGAAATAACGCACCAATGAAAAATGCAATCATTGCAGCGATCGGACCGCCGCCGATAATCATCCAGTCACCAACCAAGAGCACCCAGCCCGTCCCGATGATCGCGCCGAAACCTATTGTGAAGTAGTTCCAGATGGATAGGGTTTTCTGCATACCCGTTCCTTCCGGAGCTGTCTGTTTGGAACCAGCCATAGAATTAATTCCCCCTTTTATTTGGTATATGTGTCACTTGACAAATGCCATTTTAACTCTTATGATTTTATAGTCAATTATCTGTGCAGAAAAGACATTTTCCATGTCAGAAACGGCACCTGATTTAGCTATTTTTAATCTGTTCGCACCGGTGGACGGATTAGGAAAGGGGAAGCCTTATGTATAAAGTTGCAATATGTGATGACAATCCGGCAGACCTGCAGTTAATAACGGATTATCTGACAGAACCTGAATTTCACTATCCGCTGGAGCTGTCCTCCTTCCACGACGGAGTAGGGCTGGCGCAGGCATATAAAAAGGAAGGACAGTTCGACTTAATCATCCTCGATATGATGATGGACCGGTTAAATGGGATCGAAACTGCCTTGAAGATACGAAAAGTAGATCAGAATGTGGCCATTCTCATCGTTACGGCAACTGTGGAATACGCCATCGAGGGCTATAAGATCAATGCGGCCCGTTACATCGTCAAACCGGTATCAAAGCCGGAATTTCAGAAAATCACAAAGAACATCTTCGCCTCCATCGATAAAAAGAGGGGGGCTTATTACCGTTTTCCCAGCAAGAGCGGGACTACCGTCATATCCATGGAAGATATCTTCTATTTTGAATCGGATATCCGGTCTATCCACATCTCCTCCAGACAGGGCGGCTATACCTTTACCGGACGCATCAGCGCCGTTGAGGAGCAGACGGAAGGCCATGGCTTTCTAAGGGTCCATAAGAGCTTCATCGTGAACCTGAAGCACGTTCACAACATTTTTAAGGATTCCATAACGCTGGATAACGGAGAAGTGATTCCCTTGAGCCGCCACCGTCACAGGGAAGTAAACCAGAAATTTTTAGATTATATGGAGGAGCAGATCATATGACGGTCTATTACCAGCTGCTTCTGGACACGATTCTGTCATGTGCCGAGACACTGATTCTGTTTCAGATGTACCGCGCCTTCTTAAGGCGCAACTCCCGCCCCAATCAATACTATTACCTGGGGCTTTTTTCGTATTTCGTTTTTCAGCTTGTCACGTATGCCGGCCGCTGGCCGCTGTTTTCCGCGTGGACCTACTATCTTTTATTTACGCTTCTGCTGGCCTGCCTCTTTTTCGCGGATGCGCTTCAGATTAAGATCCTCGTGACGTACCTCTTTGTCACCCTGCATTACTCGTGCAAGCTGGCCTGCTCCACATTTTTCATGGCGCTAAAGCACGCAGATCTGCCGTCGGTCCCTTCCAATCTGATTCAGAGCCCTCTGTCACAGATTGCGGCCTGCGTGGTCTTTATCCTGTTTACCTGGCTGTTCATCTACTTCCGAAGCATGCGCCGCCACAATAAATATAACCTGTATTCCGCCATCACCTACTTAGCACCGGCCGGAATCCTCTTTATCGTCATACATCAGTTTTATCTGCGGACCATCAACCAGACCGCGCCGTTTTATTTATCGGAATCCGGGATTCTCATGTGTACGTCCTTCGCGCTGTTCTATCTGATTGACAAAACAGAGATGATCGACGAGGCCAGCGAGCGGAGTCTGATGGCGTCCAAGCTTCTGGAACATCAGAAAGATTATTACAAGAGTGTGGAAAAGTCTCAGCACGAGGTCGCGGCCATGCGCCACGATCTGAAAAACCATCTGCACTGCATCGCATCCTTCATCGAACTGGAGCAGTATCAGGATGCGCTTCATTACATCGATGAGATTTACACCGATTCCAGGCACCTGTCTTCCACGGTCAATATTGGTAACAATTTGATCAGCATCCTGCTGAACGATGCCAAAGAGCGGGCCTCCCTGAACAACATCCGCATGACAGTAAATGTCATGGTTCCGCCGGACTTACCGATTGACAACGTGGATTTATGCATTATTCTGGGAAACTTACTGGACAACGCCCAGGAAGCCTGCTGCCGCATGGAGGGAGACACGGAGGACCGCTTTATTGACGTGGAGATCCTGTTTAAGAAGTCCTTTCTTATTATTAAGGTCACAAACTCTTATAACGGCCAGTACATTCTGAAGGAAAACCAGTATGAAAGTGTTAAAAAAGGCCAGCATTTCTGTGGGATCGGACTCTCCAACGTTCGCACGACGGTAGAAAAGTACGACGGAGAGATGAAGGTCACCCCGAACGAAAAGGAGTTTGTCGTTACAGTTATGTTAATGCTGCTGGGTAACTGAAAAAACCAGGGCAGAGAAAACAATTTTCCTGAAACAAGAATTGTTTTCTCTGCCCTGGTTTTCTATTATAGATTCCCGTCATCCCACAGACTGTCTCTCATGACTACAAAAAGAACATCTTCCAGAGAGCGGAGCCTGTCATGATCAGGGCGAAAGCGTAGCTGATCACCATACAGATCTGAAGTACCCGCGGAGTCTTTAATCCGGCATTAACGTCTTTGCGGAAAATCAGCCGGCAGACGAAGAATCCGCCAAACGGCGTAGCGACCGCGGTTGCAATATTGGCAATAAAGATCAGCTGAGTGGGGGAACCGCCGTAGCTGTAACAGATGACTGCCGCAAAAGCGATGCAAAGGAGGCAGCCCCAGCGGATAAACTTCGTCTCCAGCCCCACCGGCTTATCGATCCCGGCGGCAAGCAGCACCATGCCGCGCTGCGTATTACCAAGCAGTGAGGAAAATCCTGCTGCCAGCAGCGCAATCCCCATGACGACCGGCGCGGCTTTGCCTAAAAATGGAATGAGCAGATCGCCAAGCTGGGCCGGAGCCTTGATTGCCGTTCCTGTCGGATGCAGTACAATCGCGCCGACTAAAACGATTGCCCCTGATATCAGGATGACGGCGGCCACATGGGCGATGGCGTCAGCGAGCATGATTCCGTTGAACAAATCTTCTTTTTTCCACTTCTTTTCAACGCCCAGATACGTTCCGTAAATGCCCGCTGTGATGGCCGCGTTGGTGCTTATGTAGGCCAGCGCCGTAGTGAGGCTGCCCTCCGCGATCTTCCAGTGGGTAAGCCCCCTGCCAAGCTCTCCCCATGCCGGTCCGCCCGTGGCCGTCAGCGTGGCATAAAAGCAGATAATCATTCCCAGAATACACAGCGTGATCAGCTTTTCCACTTTGGAATAAACCCCTTTGGTGAAATAACACACCAGAATAATGGCTATCATAATAAGAGAGCCCAGCTTCCAGTTCATTCCGAAGATGAGGTTCATACCGGCTCCCGATCCTGTGATATTTCCCATCGTAAAGAACAGGCACGCAAAAAATGTGGCCATGCCGACGATAACCGCCGCCCCTTTTCCATAGTAATGGCGGATTGCATGGATTACCGGCATTCCTGTAAGCATGGAGATCCGGTATGTCGTGAGCATAAATGTGATTCCCATAAATGCGATGGGAACCACCAGCCATATCATGGAATACCCATAGTTGGAGCCCAGCATTGCAGATGTCGTTATATTGCCGGGTCCGATTACAACCCCCGCCAGAATGATACCCGGACCAATACGTTTTAACAGTTCCAGAATTGATGCTTTTTTGACTTTTGTCTGGTCAAATTCTTCCCCCATATTTTCACCTCTCCTGATAAAGGGCGGCGCCGGCTGCTTCCGGTGCCGCCTTTTTATAATCCTTTCGCTTCTCTGATTTTACAACCGGATTTTATTACTGGATTTTATTACTGGATTTCATTACTGATTACTGAAACTGGCTCATGTCCACTTTTTCCATGCCGCTGTTCTTAAGTCCCAGCGCGATCCAGTCCTTCTCTTCCTGGTTCAGCGGGAGCACCGGCTTACGCATTAAGCCGCTGGAGAATATGCCGCGCTGTACGAGTGCCTCTTTCAGCCGTGCATGAGCCTCGCCGGATGGCTGGCCGCCGCCGTAAATGGCCTGTGAAATGTGATAGATCCGGTCGGACCAGTCCTGGGCCTCTTTTAATGTGTGCTTTTCCGGATTGGCGAATACCTCGCGGGCCGGGCAGATGATCTCCGGCACACAGCCTGCAAAGCCGATTAATGCGCCGTCCATTCCCGGGAACCAGCTGACACAGAGCGTCTCATCATGACATGTAATCAGAGAGATATCCGGGCACTCCTGACGAAGGAGGCGAACGTCGTGCTCATAGATAGAGGTAACACGGGTTCCCATCTTGATGCATTTTACGTGATCGATTTCCTTACACATTTTAATCAGTGTCTCGACCGGATAGAATGCCTTGCTGGTGGCCGGATAGAGGTGAATAATGATATCGATATCCGCGCCCTCTGCCACGTCCTTCACATACTCAAACGGTGCGTCCGCATTCATACCAAAGCGCAGCCACATGTGAGGGGGCATCAACAGGATTCCGTCCGCTCCGGCTTCCTTCGCTTCCTTTGCCATCTCAATGGATTCTATGGTGTTCTCGCAGTTGATTCCGGAGATGATGGTCATAATATCGCCGCATTCCTCGCTGCATATTTCAACCACACGCTTCCGCTCCGCACGGGAAAGGCCTGTGATCTCGCCTGTATGGCCGTTACACACCAGCCCCTGGATTCCTTTATTATAGAAAGTCTTCATCCAACGGAGGTAAGCACGGAACTCCGGTTCATTGATTGTATAGTCGTCATTTAAAGGTACGGATACTGCCGGGAAAACTGTTTTAAAATTTTTTACTTTTGCCATAATTCTAATCTCCTTCTCATTTTATAAGCCTGATCTGTTTTATTCAATCTGCCTTTTTTAATCTGTTTTTCCAATCTGCTTATTCAATCTGTTTATTCAATTTGAATGTCATCTGACACAGCGGTCTGCCCCGAAATCTACTTCACCATCGCGCGCTGGTGTTTCAGCTTCGTTTATGCAATCGTTTGTATGTCTGTAGCTCCTTTATACCATACCGCAATGCGGTGGTCAATAGATATGGTCTGACCTGCAATTTATTGCATACGGCCTACAAATATTTGCATAAAGCATAGTATATTTTGTTTATGTTCACATTTTTTGTGCATAATTACTGCCTTTTTTATAAAACAGGCCACGCTACGCTTAAAGGAAGGAGATTTAGTTCTTCCCCCGTAATTCTTTCGTATTTCTCCTGCATTTCGCTTGTATTCCGCTTTAATCTGTACTATATTGTTATTATAGGCAAACGATTGTATATAATATTCTGCAAAAACAAACGGAAAAGGATTGATCTTATGGCTACTTTAAAAGATGTTGCAAGACTGGCATGTGTCGATGTAAGCACGGTTTCCCGGGCGCTGAACAATACTTCCTATGTCCATCCGGATACAAAGGCCCGGATCTTCGCGGCCGTGAAGGAATTAAGCTATCAGCCCAACGTTCTCGCCCAGGGACTGCGTCAGGGAAAACGCCATACCATAGGCGTCGTCGTTCCCCGCCTTCATTTAACGCTGTTCGCCGATATTACCCAGAGTATCGAATCGGAATCCCGAAAGCTGGGATATGCGACGCTCATCTGTCACACGGAGGATGACCCGGTCATCGAGAAAGAGTGTTTAAACCGCCTGCGCAATGGTTTCGTAGATGGCATTATCATAGCCGGTACAGGGCGTAACGGCCACCTCCTGCGGGATATCCACGCCGGAGGCATTGCAGTGACCCAGATCGTCCGGAAGCAAGAAGGCACCATCAGCAGCGTCATTGCCGATTACGACGCCTGCGGCTACGACACCGTCAGATACCTCTATTCCAGGGGCTGCCGGGAAATCGGCCTGATCAACGGCACCACAAGCCTTGCGCCCTACCGGGAGCGCTATAACGGCTATCACCGGGCCATGGAAGAGCTGGGGCTGACAGAAACCTGCGCCACTTCTCCGATGCCGGGCAATAATTTTGAATACGGGTATCAGTGTACAGAAGATCTTCTGAATCAGAATCCGGATCTGGACGCCATCATGGCGGCCGTGGATATTCAGGGGATGGCGGCGATCCGCGCCTTAAAAGACAGAAAAATCCGCGTTCCGGAGCAGATCCGGCTGGTAAGCCTAACCGGTCACTCCATTGGCGGACTCTTAGAGACGACCATGACATCGCTGGAGATTCCCGCCCACGAGATGGGCGAAAAAGCGACACATATGGTCATCGATGAGATTGAAGCGCCTTCCGATAATAAACCGAGCGTGCAGCATCTGGTGTTCTCTGCATCGCTGGTGGAGAGGGAAAGCAGCTGATTTTTGGAAAATAAGAGTCCCGCTTCCTGCCCGAAGGGCTTTTTTGTAACAGGACACTTTCTATTGCATAAAAACAGCCGGCACGTTTTGCAATACTCCATAACGCTGCCGGCATTCATCTTTAAATCGAAATAAAAGCCCCAACCCCGCAACTCTCTGTCTGCAAAATCGGAACTTTTTCGTGCGCCTTCAGGGACTCGAACCCTGGACAAATAGATTAAGAGTCTACTGCTCTACCAACTGAGCTAAAGGCGCTTCTCTTCAGTTTTGTGTGCCTGTCTCGGTGACACGTGTGTTATTATATAACTGCGTTTGACAAAAGTCAACCCCTTTTTTACAAAAAATTTACAACTCTTTCATAATTATTTATTTTTCTTCTTTTTAGGGGAGGAAGTACCGAGAGTTTTGTTCACTTCCACGAAGGATTTCTTCCATTGCAGTGCCTTCTTGTTGAGCTCCGTCTTATCGCTTGTCGCCTGGAGAAGTTTTACGGTTACCTTGTCTTTCATTCCCATATGGACCGCTCCTGTCATATCCTGTTAACTCCATTATATGACAGGCGGTCTCCGGCGTGCCAGTCCCTTTTTCCCGGTTACTTCCTTTTTCGTTCCGCAACCAGCTTGAATATGGCGTTCCCCATGGAAGAAAACTTTTCTTCATATTCCGTCATGATATTTCCCTCTGCCATGTCGGAATGGTGTAAGTCGTACGTATACTCTCTGATGTCCCATCCGGCCGCAGGCACGGATTCCAGGGAATAGTCAAACAGTCCGCGGTTGTCCGTCTTAAACTCCACGACACCATCCGGGGCCAGAATCTTATCATACACTTCCATAAACGGTTCCGATGTCAGACGCCTCTTCGCGTGGCGGTCCTTGGGCCATGGATCGGAAAAATTAAGATAAATCTTCTTTACCTCGCCCGGAGCGAAAATATCAGAAAGCTCTCTCGCATCCACACACATAAAGAAGATATTGGAAAGCTCCATCTCCTGGCGTTTCTGGATTCCTCTCAGCAGGACGCTGCAGTACCGCTCAATGCCCACATAATTGATCCCGGGATTTTTGGACGCCAGTTCCATAATAAACCGTCCTTTTCCCATGCCTACTTCTATTTCAATTGGATTTTCATTACCAAAGACCTCGCTCCAGCGCCCCTTCTTCTCTTCCGGGTTTGAAACCACGTAAGGGCTGTTTGCGATCTCTTCCTCCGAGCCTGGAATATGGCGTAATCTCATATTCATATCCTCCAGTACCTGTTTAATTTTTTCGTTCTGATTGTACCATAGAATACGATTCGAACGCAAGTGCGGTCTCTTTTGAAGGGGATTTATTATGGCTTTGGGTTATTTTTTACTTTTCTCTTACAAATAAAAAACTTCAAAATAATAGGTGCACAATTACAGATAATCTAGTATAATATCTGTATATTGGTATACGATCGTTTTTTGCAAAGGAGGAAGCATATGGGAACTACAGACAACAACAACTGGACAAGGGTCCAGCAAAGTGTCCGGGAGGCAGAACGTCTCATCGGCCAGAAGCAGTATAATCTGGCCATGATCAAATCCCGCCAGGCACTGGAATTTATGGTAAACTGCCTTGGAGAGAAGGCTTTGATTGTAGATGGGGATCTGGCGGACAGCATCGATCAGTTGTTTGAAGGCCACTGGATATCCCAGGCCACAAAAGACCACTATCACAGAATTCGGGTACTTGGCAACAAAGCTGTTCATGATGGTAATGACAGCCCTTATGATGCGAATGAAGCGTATCAGCTTCTTTCCCAGGAAGCTGCTGCCTTTGCAAATATCTATAGCGGCAGACGCCGCAGTACCACACCCACCAAGCCACAGCAGCGGCCTGCGGCAAGATCCGCACAGCCGGCTCAGAGAAGCACCGGCCAGAGGAGTTCATCTCCCCAGAGAAGCGGTCAGCGAAGCAGCCAGAGACCGTCTTCGGCAAACCGGAGCAGGCGGCGCTCAAAGAAAAAAGGATTTGATCCCTACGATCTGTTGAGACCGGCAGTGATTTTTCTGATTATTCTCGTTATCGTTCTGGCAGCCATGGGACTCTTCAAGCTTTTCGGCGGCAAGGATGATAAGAAGGAGACAAGCGCTCCGTCCACTTCTCCGGAAGTTACCACCGAAGCGACTGTAGCGCCGGAACCGGCGACAGAACCGGAGCCATCGACGGAAACTCCGAAGATTTATAAGACCACGGCCAGCCCCAGACTGAACGTCAGAGCGGAACCTTCACAGACCGGCGCAGTATTAGGAACACTGGTTCCCGGGACAGTGGTCGAATACGTCCAGGCCCATGATCAGGATTGGGCGGTCATTATGTTCGAGGGCAGGCAGGCCTATGTATCCAGTAAGTATCTGGCCGCAGAGGAAGCGCCTCAGCAGTCAGATGCCGGGACAGAAGCGACAACTGCAGCCCAGTAATATTTTAATCACAGATTCACGGTACGATCAATCACTCCGCGAAAAACGAATGTTTAGAACCGCGATGCGGACAGACGTCTTATGACGGCACTGTCCGCACCGCGGTCTTTTATATTTTAAAAAGTACTATCGCCGCCGTTTTTTGTGCACCATTTTTTTTCATAAAAGCAAGAAATTGATAATTTTTGATCAAGAAAGTTAAAAAATATTGAATTTCCATAATTTTTAATGTCCTATTTCTAAAATTACTATGGAAAATTTTTAAATTTGTAGTATGATTATAAGTTGAAACTTGTGCATTTACGAGTTTTATAATAATTAGAGGAGGGCAATATATGGATACTGTTATTGAAAAGATATCCGAGATCGAATCTGCTGCTACCGCCATCATGGAGGATGCCAATGAACGCAAGAAAGCATTTGCCAAAGAGATGGAAGAACGGACGGCAGCTTTTGACGCTCAGCTGGAAGCCGAGACGAATAAACGGATTGAAAAACTACGTGCCAGAATGGAGATCGAGATGAACGAACGTCTTGAAAAACAGCGGAACGATTCCCAGAACGTCCTTCGCGCAATGGAACAACGTTATCAGGAACATCACACAGAATATGTGGAGGAACTATTTAAAAAAATGACAAAGGAGTGATCATATGGGAGGCCTGCTATCCTACAGCGGCATCACTACCAAGGTCCGGGCCATGGAGAGCCATCTGATCACCGACCGCCAGTTCGGCGAGATGTCCACGCTTGAATCAGTATCCGACGCCGTGGAATATTTACGGCGGCTGCCCGCTTACGGCATGATTTTTTCCAACCTGGAGGGAGTCGAGCTGCACCGCGGCGCCATCGAACAGCGTCTGATTCTGTCTCAATACCAGGATTTTGCAAAGCTTTATCGTTTTGCAAACCTTTCGCAGCGCAAATTCCTGGATTTGTATTTCATGCACTACGAGATCGATATCCTGAAGAAATGCTTCCGCAATGCACTGGGCCACCAGAAGCCTGAAATAGACTTATCGGTATTCCAGGACTTTTTCGAGAAGCATTCAAAGCTTGATTTAATAAGGCTTTCCTCGTCGGGAAGCGTACAGGAATTTATCTCCAATTTAGACGGGTCCATCTATTACGATTTGCTGACCCATTTGGATGACGTGGAACATCCTTCCCTGTTTGATTACGAGATCCATCTGGATCTTTTGTATTTCAAAACCATCTGGAAGGTCAAGGGAAAATATCTTTCCCGAAAAGAACAGAAGCTCCTCACCGACTGCTTCGGCAGCAAGCTGGACCTTTTAAATATTCAGTGGATATACCGTTCAAAAAAATATTATAACCTGCAGCCGGCAGACATCTACGCACTGCTCATTCCCATCGAGTTCCATTTAAAGAAGGAGCAGATCACAAAGCTTGTGGAAGCCGGGACGCTGGATGAATTTTTCCATGCATTGCAGACGACGTACTATGGCAGACTGGAAGACATGGACTCATCGGATAATACCGAGCTGGAAATGCTGGCCGAGGAAGTGCTGGGCAAGATCTACAGCGCCACCAGCCGCAAGAATCCATATTCCATCGCCACACTGAATTCATACCTCTATTTCAAGGAGGAGGAAATTCAGAAAATCATTACCGTCATAGAGAGTATCCGTTACGGCATCAGCCCGGATGAAATTCTCTCCTATGTGGTAAAGAACCAATAAAGGGGGTTATTATCCGTGATAGAAAAGATGAAGTTCTTAAGTATCACCGGGCCCAAAGAAGACATCGACCGGGTCATTGACACGTATTTGTCCAAATACGAGATCCATTTGGAAAATGCGCTGTCAGAATTAAAGACGGTAAAAGACTTAAGACCATATATTGAGATTAACCCGTACAGGGACACATACCAGCGTGCCGCCGAGCTGGTGGGACTGCTTCCGGCCACTGCGCCAAAGACCACTGCCGCTGCCGTTTCCATTGAAGAGGCCATCGACACCATTGATAAACTGGACACGACGATGAAGGAACTCATGGAAAAGGAGACTGTGCTCACCGGTGAACGCGATTCCTTACAGGAATCCCTGGACAAGGTAGTTCCTTTTACGGGGCTTAACTACGATTTGAGTTCAATCCTGCATTTCAAATACATTAAATTCAGGTTTGGACGCATCTCCCATGAATACTATAAGAAGTTTGAGAGCTACGTTTACGACTCCATCGACACCGTGCTTTACAAGTGCCGTGAGGATGAGGAATACGTCTGGGTCGTTTATTTCGTACCTGAGACCATCTCCAATCAGATCGACGCCATCTACTCTTCCATGCATTTCGAACGTTTCTTCCTTCCGGATGAGTACGAAGGCACACCGTTAGATGCCATTCACACCCTGGAGGACAAGATATCCTCGCTTCAGGCGGATATCGACGCGATTCACCGTCAGATGGCCGATGTACTGGACAGACAGCGCGATAAGCTTCTGGCCTCCCACGATAAGCTCTCCACCTTCTCCACCAACTTCAATGTCCGAAAGCTGGCGGCGTGCACGAAGCAGAACGTCAATACCTTCTATATTCTGTGCGGCTGGATGAGCGAAAAGGACGCCAAGGCCTTCCAGAAGGAAATTTCAAATGATGAAAAGACCTTCTGCATCGTGGAGGATGACCACAACAACATCATAAGCAGACCGCCGACAAAGCTTCATAACCCGAAGCTGTTTAAGCCGTTTGAAATGTTTATCCAGATGTATGGCCTTCCGGCCTATAATGAGATTGATCCGACCATGCTGATCGGCATCACCTACTCCTTCCTCTTCGGCTTCATGTTCGGTGACGTAGGACAGGGACTCTGCCTCCTTCTCGGCGGCTTTTTGCTTTACCGGTTCAAGAAGATGAATCTGGCGGCTATCATCTCCTGCTGCGGCTTCTTCTCCACCATATTCGGTTTCATGTTCGGAAGCGTGTTCGGTTTCGAGGATATTATCGACGCCGTATGGCTGCGCCCCATGGAACACATGACGAATCTGCCGTTTATCGGCAAGCTGAACACGGTATTTATCGTGGCTGTCTCCATAGGCATGGGTATCATCCTGCTGACCATGGTGCTTAACATCATTAACAGCCTCCGGGATCACGATCCGGAAAAAACATGGTTTGACACCAACGGCGTGGCCGGCCTCGTCTTCTATGCGAGCCTGGTCCTCACAATCGTTTTATATATGACAGGCAATCCGGTACCGGCAACGGTTCTGTTAGTCATTATGTTCGGGATTCCGCTCCTCGTCATGTTTTTCAAGGAACCACTTACCCATATTCTGGAAAAGAAAGCCCAGATCATGCCGGCAGGCAAGGGCATGTTCGTGGTTCAGGGATTTTTCGAACTGTTTGAAGTACTGCTCAGCTACTTCTCCAACACGCTTTCCTTCGTCCGAGTGGGAGCTTTCGCCGTGAGCCATGCGGCCATGATGGAGGTTGTCCTCATGCTGTCCGGCGCGGAAGCCGGTAATCCCAACTGGGCGATTGTCGTTCTCGGCAATCTGTTCGTGTGCGGCATGGAAGGGTTAATCGTGGGCATTCAGGTGCTCCGTCTTGAATATTACGAGCTGTTCAGCCGTTTCTACCGCGGAACAGGCCGTGCATTTAAACCATACGGAAAGACAAATTAAATTAAATCGATCAGGAGGTATCTTATTATGTCAACTTTAGTAAAAATAACCTTAGCAGCAGCTTTAATCTTAAGCATCGCAGTTCCTTTCGGCGCATTTGCCATGGGTGAAAAGTCCAAAGGCCGTTACAAAAAGGCACTGGGCGTTAATGCATTCTTATTCTTCGGCACCCTGATGGTATCCGCAGTCTTCATGTTCTCCGGCAATGCAGTCGCTGCAGAACCGGCCGCCGCTGCATCCGGCGTGGCTGGCATGGGATATTTAGCTGCCGCACTTTCCACAGGTCTGGCTTGTATCGGCGGTGGTATCGCCGTATCCGCAGCTGCATCCGCAGCGCTTGGCGCCATTAGTGAAGATGGTTCCATCCTTGGTAAATCACTGATCTTCGTAGGTCTTGCCGAAGGTGTTTGTCTGTACGGTCTGATCATTTCTTTCATGATCTTAGGTAAGTTATAATCTATGAAAATGTATTTAATCAGCGACAACATCGACACCTGGACCGGCATGAGGCTGGCCGGGGTGGAAGGTGCTGTCGTCCATGAAAAGGCTGAGTTAAAACAGGAGCTGGATAAGGTCCTGGCCGATAAGGAGATTGGAATCATTCTGCTGACAGAGAAATTCGGGCGTGAATTTCCGGACATCATCGACGATGTGAAATTGAACCGGAAGCTGCCCCTCATCATAGAGATTCCCGACCGCCATGGTACCGGCCGCAAGCCGAACTTTATCACAGATTATGTAAACGAAGCCATCGGATTAAAACTATAGGAAAGAGGTGGTCATCTTGACAACTGAGGAAAAATTACAGCATTTCCTGGATTTCTGTATGGAAGATGCGAGAAGCCGCAGTGCAAAGATGCTCGATGAATATACCGCCGCCCTGGAACAGACCTTTGCGGAGCATCAGGCAGATGCGAGGCGGAGAGCCGAACAGCAGGTGGAACTGGAAAGCGAACGGATCGAACACGAGACGAACAAAAAGCTTTCCCTGGAGCAGATTGGCATCAAACGGGAGCTCGGACATAAACAGGAAGAACTGAAAGACAAAATTTTCGTGGAGCTAAAGGATGTGCTGGAACAGTACATGGAAACTCCCGAATATACACAGCTTTTGGAGAAGCAGATCCGCCACGCCAGAGAATTCGCCGGAAACGAATTCTTTACCATTTACATCGATCCGGCGGACGAGACTAGGCTTAACCGGCTGGCGCTCCACAACAGCGCCGACATCCGCGTGAGCGAATACTCCTTCGGCGGCGGCACCCGGGCCGTCATCCCATCCCGGCATATCCTGATCGACAACTCCTTCCAGACAAAGCTGGAGGAGGCAAAACGGGATTTCCGTTTTAACCTAAAGGATCTGGAGGGAGGTATCACCAATGACTAATACTGGCACTATTTCCGGTATCAACGGCCCTGTTATCTATTTAAAGGGCGACCCCGGATTCAAAATGAATGAAATGGTTTACGTCGGCAGCGACAATTTAGTTGGCGAGGTCATAGGCCTCACCTCCGGGCGTACCATCGTCCAGGTGTACGAGGAAACAAGCGGATTAAAACCGGGAGAGACCGTTGTATCCTCCGGTTCACCTGTTTCCGTTACACTGGCCCCCGGCATCTTAAACAACATTTTCGACGGTATCGAGCGGCCCTTAACGGAGATCGCAAAGACCGGCGGCGCCTATATCGACCGCGGCGTCCATGTAGACTCCCTGGATGGAGATAAAAAATGGGAAACCCATATCACAGTCAGGAAGGGCGACCGTTTATTCCCGGGGTCCATTATCGCGGAGGTTCCGGAGACCCCGGCCATCGTACACAAGGTCATGATTCCTCCGGACATGGAAGGCTACGTCCTCGATGTTGTATCAGATGGTTCCTACACGATCCACGATGAACTTTTAACGCTTCAGCTTCCGGACGGTACGGAGAGGAAGCTTACCATGACGCAGAAATGGCCCATCCGTGTTCCGAGGCCTACGTTAAAGAGATACCCGGCCTCCCGGCCGCTGATCACCGGCCAGCGTATCATCGATACCTTATTTCCGCTGGCAAAGGGCGGTACCGCCTGTATTCCCGGCGGCTTCGGTACCGGAAAGACCATGACCCAGCATCAGATTGCCAAGTGGTCCGATGCCGATATCATCATCTACATCGGCTGCGGCGAGCGTGGCAACGAGATGACCCAGGTTCTGGAGGAATTCTCCGAACTGATTGACCCGCGTACCGGCAATCCGTTAATGGACCGTACCACACTGATCGCCAACACCTCCAACATGCCGGTTGCAGCCCGTGAGGCCAGCCTTTACTCCGGCTTAACGCTGGCGGAATACTACCGCGACATGGGCTACAACGTCGCCATCATGGCCGACTCCACATCGAGATGGGCGGAAGCTCTCAGGGAGCTGTCCGGACGTCTGGAGGAGATGCCTGCCGAGGAAGGTTTCCCGGCTTACCTTGCATCCCGCTTATCCGCGTTCTACGAGCGTGCCGGTATGATGCAGAACATGAATGGAACAGAGGGCTCCGTCACCATCATCGGCGCCGTATCCCCGCAGGGCGGCGACTTCTCCGAACCGGTTACCCAGAATACCAAGCGTTTCGTGCGCTGCTTTTGGGGCCTGGACAGAAACCTGGCAAACGAGAGGCATTTCCCCGCCATCCACTGGCTGAGCAGCTACTCCGAATATTTAACTGACTTAGCCCCATGGTATGTGGAAAATGTAGACAAAAAATTCGTGGATTACAGAAACCGCCTCGTCTTTTTACTGACGCAGGAAAGCAGCCTGATGGAGATCGTTAAGCTGATCGGCGGAGATATGCTTCCCGACGATCAGAAGCTGATTCTGGAGATCTCAAAGGTCATCCGAATCGGATTCCTTCAGCAGAACGCGTTCCATAAAGACGATACGTGCGTTCCGATGGAAAAGCAGTTTAAAATGATGGATTTAATCCTTTATCTCTACAAGAAATCACGTTCTCTCGTCTCCATGGGCATGCCAATGTCCGTGCTTAAGGAGGACCCGATATTCGATAAGATCATCTCCATCAAATACGATGTACCTAATGACAGACTCGACATGTTTGATGACTACAGGAAGCAGATTGATGCCTTCTATGAATCCGTCATCGAGCGCAACGCATAAGGAGGCGGCATAAAATGGCAATTGAATATTTAGGCTTAAGTGCTATTAACGGCCCCATGGTCGTTTTAGAGGGCGTCCAGGATGCGGCTTTCGATGAGATTGTGGAAATGACGGTAGAGGGACGCGATAAAAAAATCGGCCGTATCATCGAGGTCTACGAAGACAAGGCTATTATTCAGGTCTTTGAGGGTACGGAAGGGCTGGCCTTAAGAAACGTTCATACCAGGCTGACAGGCCGTCCCATGGAACTGGCGGTGTCTGAGGATATGCTGGGGCGGACCTTTAACGGTGTCGGAGAGCCCATCGACGGACTCGGCGACATCAGCTCCGATATCCGCCTGGATGTCAACGGCAAACCATTAAACCCGGTTACGAGGGAATATCCCCGCGACTATATCCGTACCGGTATCTCGGCCATTGACGGCCTTATGACACTGATCCGCGGCCAGAAGCTGCCGATCTTCTCCGGAAACGGACTTCCCCATGACGACCTGGCAGCCCAGATCGTAAAACAGGCGTCGCTGGGGGACGATGCGCAGTCCAGCGAAAAATTCGCGGTGGTGTTCGCCGCCATGGGCGTTAAATACGACGTGGCTGATTTCTTCCGCCGTACCTTCGAGGAAAGCGGAGTTTCCGACCACGTTGCCATGTTCATCAACCTGGCCAATGACCCGGTCGTCGAGCGTCTGATCACCCCAAAGGTGGCGCTGACGCTGGCTGAGTATCTGGCCTTTGAAAAGGGCATGCATATCCTGGTTATCTTAACGGATATGACAGCCTACGCGGAGGCGCTCCGTGAGGTGTCCTCGTCCAAGGGCGAGATTCCCTCCCGAAAAGGCTATCCCGGCTATCTCTACAGCGAGCTGGCGGCCATCTATGAGCGCGCAGGCATCGTAAAGGGACGTCACGGCTCCGTGACCCAGATACCGATTCTCACCATGCCAAACGACGATATCACCCACCCGATCCCTGACCTTACGGGATATATTACAGAAGGGCAGATTGTTCTGGACCGTAACTTATACGGCCAGTCCGTCTATCCGCCGATCAATGTACTTCCATCCTTAAGCCGTCTGATGAAGGATGGCATCGGCGAAGGTTTTACGAGAGCGGACCATCAGGGTGTGGCAAACCAGCTGTTCTCCTGTTACGCCAAAGTAGGCGATGCCAGAGCGCTTGCCTCCGTTATCGGGGAAGACGAGCTGTCACCCATCGATAAAAGATATCTGGTATTCGGCAAGGAATTCGAACGCCGCTTCGTCGGCCAGGGAAACCACGCCAACCGAAATATCATAGAAACCCTGACCATCGGCTGGGAGCTCTTAGGACTTCTCCCGAGAGCAGAACTCGACCGTATCGACACCAAAGTACTGGATCAGTACTATAAGCCGACAACCGCAGAAGCTTCCGAAGAATAGGAGGGACGCGTATGGACCCGAATACATTTCCCACAAAGGGTAATTTAATTCTCGCCAAGAGTTCCCTCACGCTGGCCCGCCAGGGATATGAGCTGATGGACAAAAAGCGGAATATCTTAATTAAGGAGCTGATGGGTCTGATCGAGGAGGCCAAGGGAATCCAGTCCGAGATCGACACCACCTTCACAGCGGCCTACAAGGCCCTTCAGAAGGCTAATATCGAGCTGGGTATCAATTATGTGCAGGACATCGCCGCAGCCGTTCCTGTGGACGATACGGTGCGTATCAAGACCCGCAGCATCATGGGTACGGAGATTCCTCTCGTTCAGCACGAGGAAAGACCCTTGAATCTGACCTATGCCTACTACAGCACAAAGGAATCCTTAGACGAAGCCAGATACCACTTTGAAAAGGTGAAGGAGCTTACGGTAAAGCTGTCCATGGTGGAAAATTCCGCATACCGCCTGGCAAACAGCATCAAGCGGACACAGAAGCGCGCCAATGCGCTTAAGAATATCACGATCCCACGCTACGAGGCCCTAACCAGGAACATTACGAACGCGCTGGAAGAAAAGGACCGTGAGGAATTCACCAGGCTGAAGGTTATAAAACGAAACAAGACCAGCGCCTGACTTAACAAAAACACGAAAAAAAGCATCCGATGCCTCAAAAAGGAATCGGATGCTTTTTAATTTATTCACTTAGAATTCCGCCTTCTCCCCCTGTTTATACCGTGAGATATCATGACAGGCCAGAAGGAACGCCTCCCTGTCCCCCCACCGGATCCGTGAGGAATCGGTCAGCGTCCAGACCTTCAGCACAGGGTTGTAGATTTCCATGGCGCTGCTGCCCTTTCCGGCGCATTCTCTGACCGGACAGCGTTCGCAGGGCTCGTCCCGGAAAAAAAACGCTTTGTAGCAGCACATGCCCAGCCGGGATTCCGGCGCAAGCTGGTGTGTCTTCTCATTAATATACCGCAATTCATATGTATCCCCGTCGATCACATAGATCCAGGAATTCTGGTTGTTTAAAACGCGCTCCAGATTCTGCATGGATTCCCGCACCCGGTCCTCGGCTCTCCTCTTGAGGAGAAATGTAGACAGCATTTTTGACAGGAACACGAGGCAGTCAACCTGCTCCTGCGTCCAGATTCTCGTGGTTTCACACTCATCAAATCCCACAAACCCCTTAAAAACGCCATCCGCAGTAATCGAGCACTGAAGCAGCGAAGATATCCCCTGGTCTGCCAGCAGACACTGCAGTTCCGGCGTAAGCTCTGTGATGTCAAGACAGTAAAACACACCCTCTTCATTAAAGTTATCCCTGTAGTCTCCGCCCATTTCCGCATAGGCAAGGTCCTGCAGTTCATCCTTCTGCGGACGGATCCCGTCCCTGCACCATTCAAACGTGTTGCTGCAGCGCTCCTCACTGTCCGTACAGTTTTCGAATATGCAGACGCGGCTGACGTCGAAGAGTCTTCCTGTCATTTCAAGAATGGAATTCATGGCATGGTCAAAATCCACGGCATCGTACAACTCCTGAAATGTCATGCTGATTACTTTTGCAACGGTAATCTGACCTCTCTGCTCTGCGTTCTCCCGCTCATCCTCCGGTCTGTATGCCTTCTCTTTGAGTTCCAACGCCGAATTTGCGACAGACCTGCAGTACTGCATACAGCGGTTTTTACCCTCCAGCTTTGCCCGGTATAAGGCCGCGTCACTGTTCTGAAAGAGGCTGTGAAAATCACTTCCGTCTTCCGGGCTGTATGCGATACCAATGCTGCAGGAAAACGGTACGTCCTTCAGATTATTTTTAAACATGGTCTGAAACGACGTCATCAGCCGTTCCGCCCGGTCCATAGCTATCTCACGCCTTCCAATTCCAGGCATAAAAACCATAAATTCATCGCCGCCGATGCGGGATACGATATCGTTGTCGCGGAAATGCGAAGATATCCTGGAAGCCATCTCCGTCAGCACGGCGTCGCCAAACATGTGCCCGTACCGGTCGTTCACCAGCTTAAAATTATCTATGTCAATAATAAGCATGGCCGAGCACTCTCTGCCCCGGCTGAGCTCTAAAAAGCGGTTGATCTTATGTCTGGCTGCCCGTTTATTATACAGTTTTGTAAGAACATCGCGCTCCGCCCTGTCTATTAACTTCTCCGTCGCCCGTTTATCATCATCGATATCCGCGATGAGGCCCACGACCTTCTCCGGTTTTCCGCCCGCGTCAAACTGAGCTGTAGCCCGTACTCTGCACCAGCAGTAACGCCCCTCGGAGTTTGCCAGCCGGAACTCCACCTCACCGAACGGCCTGCCGGTTCTCATATCATTCGTAAAATTCAGTACATCAGGTATATCGTCCGGATTAATATGGGAGGCAAATGGCAGACGGCGGCTGATACCGTCAACGATCGGCTGATACCCGTATTTATGTTCCCAGTTGCTGGAATACGAGATCTCATCCGTTGCAATCTCCCACTCAAAGATTACGTCTTTCGTCTGGTCCAATATGATCTTGTAGCGTTCCACCGACTGCTGCAGCGCTTCCATCGTCTTATGTGACTGGGTAACGTCCGCCAGAAGTGTGTAGATATACTCCAGTCCATCCTCTTCCGTTACGAGAATACTCCGGTCCATCACCCAGATCAGCTTTCCCTCCGCTGTAACCAGCCGGTATTCCAGCTCTGTGATGCGGCCCTCTTCCATCTGCGAAATCATCTCCTGGTTTACCCGCTCCCGGTCTGCAGGGGGAATGATTTCCATATAGTGGTTATGATATTTGTCACGGATATCCTGCTCTGTACAACGGATCAAGCCGCACAACCCCTTTCCGTTGTCCGCCAGAGTATACCATTTATCATTCCTGCATTTCATAACACCGCCGGCCAGACGGCTGACCACCGTTCCCCGGTACAGACTTTCTTTCACATCCCCTGGCAATGAAACGTCCGGCTGCTCATCAGACGCCCGGTGCCAGACAAGCATTACCTTTTTCTGGTTTGGATTGCCGATGTCCACCCGCAGAAGGGTGGCATGGCACCAGTAATATCCCCCTGTCGTCTGATCCAGTACCCGGTACTTTCTTGTCCTCTTCATGAGGCCCTCCGAAAAAAACTCCGCCATGTAATCTCCCAGAAGCGCCAGCACGGTATCCCTGTCGTCCGGATGGACGGAGCCCTGTGCAAACGCCTTCACCGATTCTTCAAACCTGCTCCCGGAACGAAGCAGTTCAAAATCGCGGTCTGGCATGTAGACAACATGGTAGATTCCTGTGTTTAAATCCACCTCCATGACTGTGGAATCCACATACCGCAGCAGTGTTAAATACTTCATCTGCCCCTGCTCCATGGTGCTGGCCGCGTCAATCATCTCAGGCTTTGGCAGTTCTTTTCTCTCCGGCTTTAACTTAGGACCGACGCCATCTGCATACGCCTTGGACAGCGCTGCAAAATCCTCACGTACATTCTTAAAGCACTCCAGAAGCCGCGGCGAAAACTCCCCGCATTCTCCGTTGAGAATCATGTTGAAGGCCTGCTCCGCCGGAAGCGCCTTTTTATAGACCCGGTCCGTCGTCAGCGCGTCATAGCAGTCGGCAATGGCCACGACCTGCGCGCAGATCGGAATATTATCTCCCTTCAAACCATCCGGATACCCTTTGCCGTTCCACCGCTCATGATGGTAGCGGCAGATATTATAAGCGTAGCCGATATACTCTTTATCATTCATGCGCTCCAGGCCGGACAGCATCTCACACCCCTTTGTGGTGTGAGTCTTCATCACCTCAAACTCCTCCCTCGTCAGGGGCCCCGGCTTATTTAAAATAGAATCGGGAATGGCAATCTTGCCAATGTCATGCATGGAGGAGGCATCCGCGATAATCTCGATTGTCCTGTTGTCTAAATTATATTCCTGATAGGCCTTCGCCACATCCTCCAGAAGAATCCTGGTAAACATACGGATTCTGCGTATATGCTGTCCCGATTCCACGCTCCGGTACTCGATGATAGAGGAAAGGGCGTCAATCATGATGGCGTTGGACTCTCTCAAACTGGCTGACTGCTCTTCCACCAGCTCCTCCAGATGGAGTTTGTGGCGGCACAGCTCCACCGCATTTTGTACCCTTCTTTTTACCACATGGGGTTCGAAAGGCTTCATGATGATATCCGCCGCTCCCAGGTCAAAGGCCCGGACCTCGCTCTCCGCCGTATCATCGGAAGTTATAACAATAACCGGTATGCGCGACACAAGTCCGCTTTTCCCCATCTCCTCCATGACCTCATAGCCGTCTTTTACCGGCATGACAAGGTCAAGCAGCATGGCTGCCACGTGCTCCTCATACTCTTGAAGAAGAAGCAGAGCCTGTTCGCCGTTTTCCGCTTCCAGAAGATTATACTGGCGCTCAAACAGGCTTCTTAAGATTGCGCGGTTTACCTCCATGTCATCGACAATCAGAAGGGTATCACGCTTTTTCATCCACCGATTCCCTCCATGCTGTTAATTGCTTCGCACACCGTCTCGTAGGTCTCCCTCACACGCGGATACGCAGCCAGCGCTCCCTCCATATTCGTCTGTCTCAGCTGACTGACCATTTCGGCGCAGGCAGCCATCAAATCGGTAAAGCCCAGATTTCCGGAAACTCCCTTTAATGTATGGGCTGCCATCTGCATCATCTGGCTGTCCGATGCCCGGATTGCCTCCCCTATCTTTTCAAAATTGTCATCCTGAAGAAATTTTACCAGAAATTTTTCATACAATGCGCTGTTTCCGCAAAAACGGGCCAGCGTACCCTCCACGTCAATCGATGCTGCACGCAAAACTGCCAATGTTTTATCCGTCATCCTCTGTACCTCTCTTTCCATGTCCGTTCCGCCTTCCGAAGCTCCTGAGTCTCCGGGCAATAATAGTTTTATTATAGCGCTTTCAGGTACAAAACTCAAGAATAAAGAGTCCGGCTCGCCGGACTCTCGCGCCGGAGCGCGGTCGCTTCAGCGGCCATACTTCCTTAGCACGGAGGGCGCATCCTACCGGAGGGTTTTTATTTCATAGGACGAACTTTCCTATGAAAAAAAACGGCTGCAAACCAGCCGGATCTGATCCGCTGTTTACAACCGCCTTATTTCGCATCTGTATTCAGTTCCTATCTCTCATTGAGACGTGTATACTCTTCTTCCATCATCACGCTGGTATAGGCCGGACGAATAATCTTATCCATGTTGATCAGCTCCTCGATCCGGTGTGCGCTCCATCCCACGATTCTGGCAATTGCGAAAATCGGGGTGAACAGCTCCTTCGGAATATCCAGCATGCTGTAAACAAAGCCGCTGTAGAAGTCCACATTGGCGCTGACGCCCTTGTAAATCTTTCTCTCATCCGAAATTACCTGCGGTGCCAGGCGTTCGATCATGGAATATAAGTTAAAGTCATCCATGCGTCCCTTTTCTTCGGACAGCTGGTGTACAAATCCCTTGAATATCTCAGCACGCGGATCAGATTTGGAATAAACGGCGTGACCCATGCCGTAGATTAAGCCCTTCTTATCAAATGCCTCTTTATGTAACAGCCTTCTTAAATAGAATTCTACTTCTTCCTCGTCCTTTAAGTCATTGACTTCCTTCCGTAAGTCTTCCATCATCTCTACGACCTTGATGTTAGCTCCGCCGTGTTTCGGACCCTTTAAGGAAGCAAGAGCCGCCGCTACCACCGAATACGTGTCCGTACCGGAAGATGTAACGACATGGGTTGTGAATGTGGAGTTGTTGCCGCCGCCGTGTTCCATATGAAGAATCAGCGCCAGATCCAGCACGTGGGCCTCCACCATGGAGTAATTCTTATCCGGGCGGAGCAGACGCAGCAGATTCTCCGCCGTGGACAGATTCTCATCCGGACGGTGGATATACATACTCTCGTCACACTCATAATGGTTGAAAGCGTGGTAGCTGTATACGGCTAACATCGGCATGACGCTGATTAACATCAGGCTCTGACGCAGCACGTTTGGAACGGAAATATCACTGGCCATATCATCGTAGGAGGAAAGCGTTAAGATGCTTCTAGCCAGACAGGACATCATATCCCTGCTGGGAGCCTTCATGACCACGTCCCTGACAAAGTTTGTAGGCAGGGTGCGGCTGTAGGCCAGCGTCTGGGAAAAACGTCCCAGCTGTTCCGTATTCGGCAGTTCGCCAAACAGAAGCAGATAGGCGATCTCTTCATAACCAAAACGGCTGTCTTTTACTACGCCGCCCACCAGGTCATAAATATTATAACCGCGATAGAATAACTGGCCCTCACACGGCATCTTCACACCATCCACTGTCTTGCTGGACAAAATCTTTGATACCTTCGTAAGACCTGCCACAACACCGTTGCCGTTCTTATCTCTGAGCCCTCGTTTTACGTCATATTTTTCATATAACCCCAAGTCGATCCTCTCATCATTTAAACAGATACTGGACCACTCATCAACATTTTTTACAAACTCTTTCTGATCAATCATGCAAACACCTCTTTCTTAAATTTAATGATTAAGTTCCGCTGCTTTCCCGGAAGTCCTCAGGCACGATCATATGCCTTCGGCCCCCTTGGGCCTTCGATAGATATGGTCACCTCCAATTGTTCACTTTTGAACTGTTTCACTTTCAATAATAAATAATTTTCCGAAAAAATGCAAGCAAAATATTTTAAAATTATCAATTTTTTACATTTAGTCCAATAACACTATATCACTTTACCGTGTTAAAAACAAGAAAATACTTTTTTCCTTCCCTTCATATTTATTGACAAAATTCGAACGGAAACGTATACTTTTGTTGATTCACCGTACAAAATGCTTAATATAGAACATTCGGGGGTTTTTGAATATGGAACTGCAGTTTTCGTTACTGTTTTTCGTGGAAGCGATTGGTACGATCGCCTTTGCCTCGTCTGGCGCCATGGTGGCAATCAAAAGGCAGCTGGATTTGCTGGGAGTCATCGTTCTCGGCGTCACCACTGCCGTTGGCGGCGGAATGCTGCGGGACATCATCATCGGAAATGTGCCGCCAAATCTTTTTAAGGACCCGGTTTATGTATTACTTGCCTTTATTACGGTCATGATACTTTTTGTTATTGTGCGGCGCAACCAGAAGATTTTGGCCAGCCGTTCCATCGAAATGTATGAGAAAGTCATGAACATCTTCGATGCCGTCGGGCTCGGCGCCTTTACTGTGGTAGGCATTGACACCGCGGTGCTGGCCGGATACGGCCGCTACCATTTTCTGATTATCTTTCTCGGGGTGATCACCGGAGTGGGAGGCGGGCTCTTAAGAGACATTATGGCCGGAGAGACGCCTTATATACTGAAGAAACACGTTTACGCCTGCGCCTCCATCACGGGTGCCGTTCTTTACGCGTATCTTCAGGACTACATGAACAATGACGCCGCCATGCTGATCGGCGCCGGCGCCGTCATCCTGATCCGTATTCTGGCAACCCGATACTGCTGGAATCTTCCGACGGCCACGAAAAAATAACCGTTACACCATTTACAGGAGGACTTACTATGAAAACAATCATCCATTACGCCGCAGGCATTATTTTCTCAATCTGTCTGATGGTCACGCTCTTAATCACTTCCGTGGAGGCAGTCGTCTACTGGACGCCCGGCTATTTTGAGAAAGAATACGCCAAATACAATGTCACAGAGGCGGTGGACATGACCATGGAAGACTTACTCGATGTGACGGACCAGATGATGGCCTATCTGCGGGGAAAACGCGCCGATCTTCATGTAAACACCACCATGGGCGGAGTTTCACGGGAATTTTTCAATGAGCGGGAAATCGCCCATATGGAGGATGTCCGCGGACTCTTCTTAGACGCGCTGGCCATCCGCCGGGGCTGCCTTCTTGTCATGGCTCTCTGCCTCATCATCCTTTTCCTGTTAAAAGCGGACTTAAAGCGGGTATTTCCAAAATCGGTCTGTCTGGGAACCGGTCTGTTCTTCGGCGTTACCGCAATACTTGCAGCCATCATCTCCACAGACTTCTCAAAATACTTTATCATGTTTCATCATATCTTTTTCAGCAACGATTTATGGATTCTGGACCCTGCTACGGATATGCTGATCAATATCGTTCCGGAGGGATTTTTCAGCGACACGGTGCTTCATATTGGAATCACCTTCTTTCTCTGTGTCGTTATTGTCTTCGGTCTGGCCCTCTTTTTCCTTAGAAAATCAAAGAAAAATAACGTTTGAACCTTTACTTGTTACAGGAAATAACCTATACTGTAAAGTGGACCTTTTTATGAAACCGAATGAAAATACGGAGAGATTACACGATATGACGCAATTGATAAAACGAATGTCGGCGTTCCTCTTATGTCTGATGCTCCTTATGGGCGCATTTACGGAAACTGCACTGGCGGCCCCTGACTGGCCCTCCGGCGTTTCCGTTCAGGCGGAAAGCGGTATCGTCATAGACGCGGACACCGGAACCGTACTTTGGGGACAAAACATTCATAACCAGTATTTTCCGGCCAGTATTACGAAGATTATGACGGCGCTGATCGTCATTGAAAAATGCAGCCTCGATGAAACCGTTACCTTCTCCCACAACGCAGTCTTTAACGTGGAGGCAGGGAGCAGCAACGCGGGGATCAACGAGGGAGACAAGCTGTCTGTCAAGGACTGCCTCTACGCCCTGCTGTTAAAATCGGCCAACGAATCGGCCAACGCCCTTGCGGAGCATGTGGCCGGAAGTACGGAAGCGTTTGCTGACATGATGAATGCAAGGGCGAAGGAACTGGGCTGCACCGACACCCATTTCGCCAACCCCAGCGGTCTAAACGACCCGGAACACTATACCTCCACATACGACATGGCGTTAATCGCCAGAGCTGCCTTTTTAAATCCCACCTTCGAGGAAATCGACTCCACCACCTATTACAAGCTTCCGCCGAATTCCATCAACCCGGAAGGCCTGACCATCTATCCGGGCCATAAGATGCTTAAGAAGAGTACGCCATACTACTATCCCGGCATCGTGGGCGGCAAGACCGGCTACACCACACTGGCGGGCAACACGCTGGTCACCTGTGCTAAAAAGAACGGTTTAAAGCTGATTGCCGTCATCCTCAAGGGCTCGACTCCCCAGTACTGGACCGACACAAAAAATTTGCTGGACTTCGGATTTGAGAACTTTGTATCCGTCCGCGCGGCGGATCACGAGACGAAATACAGCCCTGTCAGCAGTGATTTAACCTTTGGCGGCCTGACGCTTGATAAACCGGCAGCGCTCATTTTAGATCCCGACGGACGGATTATTCTTCCGAAAACAGCTGAATTTTCTGACGCCGAGGCAACACTCAGTTACGATATATCAGACAGCGACCCGGCTAATGCGGTAGCCAAGATTTGTTACCGGTACAATGAACGCCAGATCGGCTGTACCTATTTAGAGACCAACCAGGCGCTGTTTGAAAGCGCCGCATCCTCCCACCAGGTTCCGGCCTCCGGCGGTGAAGGCGAATCGGCATTGAACACTGATCAGGCCGCCTCGGAAGCAGCCAGCAGCGGGGAGAACGACGAAGCCGTTCCCGATGCAGCCAACAGCGGAGAAAACGATGCAGCCGTTCCCGATGCAGCAGCCGGGCAGTCTCCGGAGGGGGCTCAGTATCCGGAAGAAACGGTCCCTCAGGGCGAAACAGAGCTTCCAAAAGAGACTGAGGATTACAGAGAAAAAGCGTTAAGACCCTTTGAGATACCAGCCATTGCCTGGATTATTCTCGGCAGCGTCGCCGGTGTGGCGCTCCTCGGCGCGCTCATCACCTTCCTGATCATCAGAAAGAACAGGGAGACCCAGGAATACCATTTCCGCCACGAACAGAGGTTAAAACGTCTGCAGGATTCCGGCGTATCCGCCGATGAATTCAACAACCTGATAGAACAGCGGCGCAGTTCCTACACCTCGAAGCGAAAGAAAGGCCGCGGAAACCGGCATTTGAAATTCAAATAATCCGCGGAAAGGCTGTTATAGACAATGAGGATAAAAAGACAAGGTAAGATGCCAAAAGAAGATTTAATGAGGAATATCGTGGTCACGTCGGTTTTCCTGCTTGCCGCCACCATCTGTTCCACCCTGTTTCTCTTTATCGGAGGAAACAGGACGAATGTGGGAATCGTCTTTATGCTGGCGGTCATGCTGACGGCCCGCTATACGGATGGCTACGTACCTGGAATCGTAGCTTCTGTTATCGGTGTTATCTGCGTAAACTATGTATTTACGTATCCGTTTATGCAGCTTGACTTTACGCTGGATGGCTATCCGGTAACCTTCTTTGCCATGCTTCTGATCTCCGGCATTACAAGTACCACCACCACCCACCTAAAAGAGCAGAATCACATTCTGATGGAGGCTGAAAAGGAGACGATGCGCGCCAATTTACTGAGGGCCGTCTCACACGACCTGCGGACTCCGCTGACGGGCATCATCGGCGCCAGCAGTGCATATCTGGAAAACAGGGACCATATGACAGAAGCCGAAAAGACCGGCATGGTATCCAACATCAATGAGGATGCCAACTGGCTCCTCAACATGGTAGAGAATCTGCTCAGCGTCACCAGGATACGCGATAGCGACACCCAGGTGACGAAATCCTCCGAACCGCTGGAAGAGGTGGCCTCAGAGGCGGTACAGCGCTTCCACAAGCGTCTTCCCGACGCTATCGTTCATGTTACCGTACCGGATGAATTTATTATGGTTCCCATGGACGCCACCCTGATCGAGCAGGTCATCATAAACCTGCTGGAGAATGCGGTCTACCACTCGCATTCGGAGGAGCCCATTGATTTAAATATTACGGTTCACGACGGCCTGGCCTGGTTCGACATCACCGACCACGGAACCGGAATTGCTCCGGAGCGCCTGGATACACTGTTTGACGGCTATACGCCCTCCCCGAACAGCAGCGGAGATTCCCACAAAGGAATGGGAATCGGGCTGTCCATCTGCAAGACCATCATTACCGCCCACGGCGGCACCATAACAGCCGCGAATGAAAAACAGGGAGCCCGGTTCACATTTACCTTACCGTTAGGAGAAGATACATATGAGTAAGTTAACGATCGTTATTATAGAAGATGAGAAAAACATACTGAGTTTTATCGAGGCGGCGCTGGAGACCCATGATTACAAGGTTCTCACCGCTGTCAGCGGAAAAGAAGGGTTATCTCTGATTAATGCCTGCTGCCCCGATATGATTCTTCTGGATCTGGGTCTGCCTGACCTGGATGGAATCGACATTATCAAGAATGTGCGCAGCTGGTCCAATATTCCCATCATCGTCATATCTGCAAGAACCCAGGAGCAGGAAAAGGTCGCAGCACTGGATTTCGGTGCGGACGACTATATCACAAAGCCCTTCGGCACCAGTGAGCTTCTGGCCCGCATCCGCACCGCGCTCCGCCACGGCAAACCGACTGTCAGCACCGGGGATGGAACGCTCGTTCAGCCGCCGTACCGAAGCGGGGATCTGGTCATTGATTTTGACAAACGCCTCGTCTCTCTTAAGGAAAAGGAGGTCCACTTAACACAGATCGAATATAAGCTGGTCTCCCTGCTGGCTGAACAGTCCGGGAAAGTTCTCACCTATGATTATATCATCAGCAGAATCTGGGGGCCGTTTGCGGATAGCAATAATCAGATCCTGCGGGTCAACATGGCTCATATTCGCAGAAAGCTGGAGATTAACCCGGCGGAGCCTCAATACATTTATACAGAAATCGGAGTTGGATACAGAATGCGGGAAAGCGAAAATTAATCGCTTCCCCGCATTTTTGTATTCGTCTTCTGTTTTCTGTGCTTTGTTTTCTCAATGCGCTTTTTTTTAGCTTCTTCCTTCTTCTCGCCGATCTGCCGCGCGCCCTCCTCGTCTACCAGTTTCATGGTCTTTACAGCGTAGACTCGTCCGTCGTCACTGCGCTTCATACGGATCTTCCCTTTCAGGTATCCATGCTCCGGACAGACGCCCAGGGCAAAGTAAAACTTCTGGTTTACGGAAAACCAACGTACCTTTTTTCTGAGCATACGGTTACAGCGGTAGCAGATCAGGTCTGTAACGGTCTTGTCCGCAATAGCCTCCTCTTTCGTCTCAAAGGTCCTTGAAATGTATTTAGAGTATCCGGGAAATACGAGATAGACCTCCTCCTCCTTACTCTCAGGCAGCCGGTAATAATCGGTGGACCAGTATTCCATCACCCGTTCAAAGTCCATGGCTGCCATAACACGCCCCGTGTAATAGGCATCGTCCAGCGCTCGGTGAAAGGGACGGTCCTCCCTGATCCCCAGTTCCTCTACCGTAATGTCCAGCGACTGCTTCTGCTTTCCGTCTCCCTGAAGGAGGCTGTAGAGCTTCTGGACATCGTAATAGAGAAGGGGTTTATCGAAAGGAATCTCCACGCCGTAATACGCCATGTTTCGCTGCAGCTCCGTCAAGTCCATGGACCCCCAGGTACAGAACACGCAGTCGTCTCCGCACCATTCAAGAAAGTCCCGGATGGCCGCCTCAAAAGTCTCTCCGTTTCGCTCCAGCTCGGCCGTATCCATATGGGTTACCTCTGAGATCCTGTAGTGGATCTGGGGATAGACCCGCGGCCGGATCAGGCGGCGGAACTGTCCGGTCTCCATTAATTCTTCATCCAGGCGGACTGCTCCGATTTCTATAATTTCAAAAGGAAAATGGTCAATCGTCCCCTCTTTTCCGTCAGGGCTCTGATTCCATTCCAAATCCAGTACAATATAATTCTTCATAAAATTCTCCTTTGTGCTATTATATGATAGTTTATCCATTCATACAAGTTCATGCCTTCCATTTTAGACAATTATTTTTCTGTTAATAACGGTCAGTATCAGGTTGTCTCTCTGAATTGTATTTACAATATGAATTTTCTGTGAAAAAAGCATAAAATTAGCACTCTCGTATTGACAGTGCTAACAATCGGTGCTATAACGTAATTGTAACAAAAAGGAGTACCACATGGAAAAAGGTGGCCGACTTTTAACCATATATGTGCTGCCGACAAGGTGTCAACACATATAAGAAATTCAAGTTAGGAGGAATGACTTATGATGATGCCTAGTATTTTTGGAGAGAACTTATTTGACGACTTTATGGAAGATGCTTTCAAGAGCCCGATTTTCGGGAAACGGGAAAAGAATCTGATGAAGACCGATATTAGAGAGAGTGACACCGGTTATGAACTCGATATGGATCTGCCCGGATTCAAAAAAGAAGAGATCACCGTTAACCTTCGTGACGGCTATGTAACCATATCCGCCGAACGCGGTATGGAACGATGCGAAAAGGACGAAAAAACCGGTAAGTACGTTCGCCAGGAACGTTACAGCGGCTCATGCCAGAGAAGCTTCTATGTCGGCGAGGGTGTGAAACAGGAAGATATGAAGGCCCGTTTCGAGGACGGTATCCTGCATCTGGAATTTCCAAAAGCCACGCAGAAACAGGTAGAGGAATCTCACCGCATCTTAATCGAATAACAGGCAAATCCCGGAACGAAAAAGTCCTCCGTTCCTGAACAGGGCAGGCCGTATAAAGACGGCCCGCCCTGTTTTAACGCAACACTGATATCCGAGCTGGAGAAGGAATGGGATTCCTTCGACTGGTTCTGGTTTTAAGCCTATATGGAAAACTGCTCTGCCTCCACGGGCTTGCTGTAATAATAGCCCTGGATGGTGGTGCAGCCATAGTCTTTTAACAGCTCCAGCTGTTCCCTGGACTCGACCCCTTCCGCCACACAGTCCACATGAAGGCTGCGGCACATCTCGATGATACACCTGACAATGATCTGATTCTTCTCACTCTCTACCAGATTTTCAACCAGCGACTTGTCCAGCTTTAATTCGTCAAAATGCATGATAGAAAGAATTGACATGTTGGCATAATCCGCACCGAAGTCGTCCAGAGAAATGCGGAATCCCGCCTTCCGAAGCTTTGATCCGATGGCTTCAATCACCTTATGTTCCATATCTCCGATGCTTTCCGTGATTTCTATCATAACCATGTCGCATGGAACGTCGTATTTGCTCTTAATCTCCGTAAGCATCTGGAATAAGTCACTCTCCAGAAGCGTAATACGGGAGAAATTAACGGACACGGGAATCAATGGTTTTCCTTCCGATTTCCATCTGGACAGGAGCCGGAATACCTCCTCCAGCATATAAAAATCCAGATAACGGATAAGCTTCATTTTTTCCAGAAGCGATACAAATTTAACCGGAGACTGCAGATCATGACCCGGAGCCTGGTAACGCGATAACGCTTCCACGGAATGTACAGTTCCCGTCTCCGGATTAATCTTAGGCTGGAGATAGAGCCTGTAATATCCCTGCTCCACATCATGAACCAATAGCTTAAGACCCTCCGGGGAATAGTGTTTGCGAACTTCATCGCTGTTCTTATAGTAAAGCTGTTTATTCACCAGCATCAGTTCTTCTGCATGGTGCAGGAGCATATCGAAATCGGTTAAGTGTTCCACCCAGGTAGTTCCTAATGACACCCCGTTAGAAGTCTTTGAGTCCAGCTCCAGCCCCATATGCTTAACAAGCTTCATAAAACTCTTATACGCCATATTCATGACAACAATTACAAATTCATCCCCGCTCAGCCGGAAAATTTCGCCTTCCGGAAAGCAGGAACGCATAATTCCGGTTACGGCAATGATAGTTTCGTCTCCCCTGGAATGACCAAAATCCTGATTGAGCTGTTTCAGTCCATTGATATCCGCAGTGATGATTCCACATGACTCTCCGTATTTTTTCTGTATATCGTTCTGGTAACGGACAAAGCTGCTCCTGTTTAGCAGGCCGCTTAAGGTATCGTGCCCGGCCTCAAACTCCAGCCGTTCGTAAAGACGTCTCTTTTTGATCTCATTTGCAATATTATAGGCAATGGTATCCAAAAGGCGGATGGTATCCTGATTAATATTCGGGTTATCCACTCCAATATATCCCGAAAAAGCAGTCTCATCTTCAAACGGTACGGCAAACAGGCTGTGAGCACTCCGCCTCATCAGGTACTGGTACTCACTGGGATACGTGTATTTTAACTCTTCCACCTGCGAGATAATCAGATGCTGCTTCCTGTTGAAGGTCTCAAAGATATAAGGAATCGCATCGAGAGCAATATTCTGCAGAGAAGCCTTCTGAGCAGGCACCCCTTCCCTGCACCATTCATAGGTATTGTGGGCATATCCGTGCTCACGGTCAATCTCAACAATATAAGACCGTTCTCCATCGTAAAACCGCGTGATCAGTTCCAGAATATGGTTAATACCAGATTCCAGGTCATCCGAACTGTTCAGCGTTCTCAGACTCTCGAGCATCACTGTCTCCATATGGTATTTCGCGGTTGTAGCATGATCCCCGATCAGCCGGTTTCCCACATCCACGGCGATCTCCATACGCACCGGCCGGCTATTCCACTCCACCAGCTTATCCTTTACTATGAAGTACTTTTTCAGATACGGATTCTCATACTCCCACGTGGTGAATTTCTCTTTCATCAGCTTTGCATTATTGCAGAACGGACACGGAGTATTTCTCCCCTGCAGCATCTGGTAGCATTTCTTTTTTTCAAAGTCTTCCAGCTTCATGCCGAACTGTTCCCGCCCCACCCGATTTACATAGAGCAGCGTGTAATCCTGAATATCGCTGATATAGACAATTTCCTCCAGCTCATCGAGAAGCCACTCCCGGTTCACATACTGCAGGGGAAGGACATTGGATATCTTATCTCCAAATACGCTGTAGCAGGACCTCCCTGACTGTTTCGCATACCGCAGGGCTGTATCTGCCTTCACATACAGCTCCTGAAATCTGGTGCCATGGCGCGGACTGAAGGCTATACCGATGGAATTGCTGACCGTAACCCGGTTATCGCCCTCCTCCTGAATGGTCTGAAGCGCTCTGGCAACAATCCCGGCCTTTTGGTATACCGCAGTCTCATCCAAAATATGAAACAGGAAAACCAGGAACTCGTCTCCGCCCAGGCGGCCTACTATGGCTTCCTCCTCGAAAATACTTCTCAGTTTGTACGCAATCCCCGCCAACACCTTATCGCCGTACATATGGCCGAAGGTATCATTAATATTTTTAAAATTATCCACATCGATGATGAGAAGCGCGCTTTCTTTCAGGCCGTTTTCATTTAGAAGATCGTTGATCTCCTGCAGACATGACGCGCGGTTTAAAAGACCGGTCAGGGGATCAATTCTGGACTGGCGGAGCAGTTCCAGCTCCCTCTTTTCCCTGTCCCCATTCTTTTGGAGTATAACGGTAATTTCCGGCATGGAGTTATCCCGGCCGTAATCAAGCCTCTGAACTGTCAGGCGGTACTCTTCGCCCCCCCTGGAAAAAAACAGCTCTCGCTCCCTCTCATCCGTCGTAAAATTCAGCCGGTGTTCTGCAACATCCCAGATAATTTCTGAAAGATCCCTGCCGAAACACTGAGACACGGGATAATCCAGAAAATTCTGCATCTCATCATGTACATATCTAACCTTTTTTGCTGAATCCGCCACCATGACAATCAATGGCAGGCCAGGCTGCAAGCTGTTTTGCGGCATATCGCATTACCTCCCAAGAACAGGCATCCGTTCTTTCTCTATTGTATCTGCATTACTGAACCAGAGCTCCGTCGGCTCCCACGGTATGACCGTCTGGCGTTGCTGCACTCACCAGCATCTTTCCGCTGGCAGGGTCACAGTAATACCGGGTACCGTTCCATTCCACCCAGCCGGTAGCCATATATCCCTGTTCATTAAAGAAATACCACGCTCCGTCAATCTGCTGCCAGTTAGATACCGTGTAGGTTCCATCTCCGTTTCTGTACCACCAGCCGGCCTCATCCTGCTTCCATTCTCCTGCAGAGCTGCCATTCTGATAGATGGCTGCGGCCGCATCACTGTCAATATATCTGGAAGGAGATTCCACCCATTCGCCCTTGTTCTCCGGTTTCAGTCTGTTAACCGGTCGAACGCGATAGAAATACGTCCCTGCCTTAGTCATGGCAGCGGAAAAGTCGTAGGAAGTCCCTGCTATGGTCTTCGTTGTACCCACAGTCTTTCCATCCCGGTATAGCTTTACCTCATAGCTGCCCGCGCCTGCAGACTGACTCCAGGATACTCCGGTCACAGAGGTCCAGGCTGCCTGTTCGATGGCAGAGGTCTGCTCCGCCAGAGGCGGCAGCTGCATGGTGATAACCAGCGTGTGAGATTCATCCTCACGGTTGTAGTCGACAAGAGTCGCACCCTTCAATGTGATCTTATCCTTCGATACTGCGAACTTATATCCGTCTTCCGCGTAGACGCTCACCTTGACAACCGGTATATCCTCCTCCATCCAGGAAAATCCCGTATTCTGGAACTCATACTCTCCTGCCGAATATTTATCACTTTTCGGGGTAACTTCTATTTCCTGGTCCTGAATACTCTGTCCGACCTCCATATCCGCCTCCACCACCAGGGATACTGAAGTAATTTTGGTCTCTACCACAGCCAGCGCTGTCATCCCCGTCATACCTGATACCAGTGCCGCACAGATCAGCGCAGCAGCCATTTTTTTTACTCTCATTTTTCTGTCTCCTTTAATTGGTTATCGTAACGCCATGTACTTCTCATTTTATTCACATTTCTAATAAAAATCTGCATTTCCGTATTGTTTCATTATATATAAATTGAAGTGATAATTCAAGCCTGCAGAGTCTGATAAAGAATAAAGAATCTAAAAAACGGATATTCCACAGGATGCTTTTTCCGCAAAAGAAACCGCCAGGTTCAAATTCCCCTGGCGGCTGCATTTGCATGACTATTATTTTAATTCTTACGGCATGACGCACGGAGACACTGAGCCGTCAATGTTTCTGCCGACTGTATCATATCTGCCGGAACTCCTTCGAAAACCACTTCACCGCCATTTTTACCGCCGTCAGGCCCAATGTCGATAATCCAGTCCGCCTGCTTCATCACATCAAGGTTGTGTTCAACAACAATCAGGCTGTTTCCACGGGACTTTCCTGCCTGTGATTACGATTCTACTGTAACAGAGTTTTCACAGTCTGTTTCATTATAGCAGACAGAGTCTCGGAATTCTTGATATTTCCTGCTGCCCGTATCAGCTGCGCTAAGCTTCCGGGGTCAGCAGCCGCTCAAATGCATCTGTCTGCATTGGGCGGTAAAAGTAATAGCCCTGGGCAATACGACAGCCAATCTCCCGAAGTACGTTTACCTGCGCTTCGGTTTCCATCCCCTCACAGACGACCTCCATTCCCAGCTCAACGGCCATATTTACCAGATTTTCAATGACGATCTGCTCCCGTGGTCCCTGAAGCCCGGCGCATACAAAGCTGCGGTCCAGTTTGAGAACATCCGCTCTCAGACTCTGGAGCTGCCCCAGCGAAGAGTATCCGGAGCCGAAATCATCAATGGCAATCTGAAACCCATGCTGCTTTAGCTGCATCAATAATACAGAGGCTACACCTTCCGATACGCTGGCAATCGTGCTCTCTGTAATCTCAACCTCCAGCAGATGGTGAGGGATTTGATACCGGTCGGCAATTTCAGAAATCTGTTTGATTAAATCCGTATGTTCAAAATGCAGCTGTGAAAAATTACATGAGACAGCGACAACCGGAAGTCCCTTATCCAGCCATGTACGGATTGTACGGCAAACCTGATCAAACATATAAAGATCCACGTCCGTAATGATTCCTTTTTTCTCAAAGAACGGAACGAAAGAGTTCGGCATTAGGAGTCCCAGTTCCGGATGATTCCAGCGCACCAAGGCCTCACAGCCAACAATCGCTCTTGTGTTCATGTCCACCTTGGGCTGGTAATACGCCTCAAATTCCCTCTGTTCCATCGCAACAGCCAGTCTTCCCTCCAGTTCCTGTTCAATCAACGCTTTCTTTCTCATCTCTTCATCGTATAAAACGACGCTTCCCCCTGCCGCGGTTTTTGCACTGTGCATGGCATAGTTTGCAAGGTCCAGCATCTGTTTAATATCCTGCTTTTCTCCGATATCTGCAGGATAGGCGCCAAAGGAAATATCGATCTCGTAAGGAATCACCCCTCTGTCTTTACGCCACTGATTCAATTCCGTCTGGATTTTCTTCAATTGCGCGGTAAGCATATCCCACTCTTTGTAATATTTAAGCATCACAAAGTTATCGGCCGAGAGCCGGGCACAACTCTCCTTTTCCTGAACAAACCGCTGTGTTATATCTCCAAATGCACACAGGACTTTGTCCCCCTCTTCAAAGCCAAACGTATCGTTTATTAACTTGAAACGGTCAATATCACAGTAGATGACTGCATAGTGTTCACTCGATTTCGCTGAGAGAAATTCTCTGGCCCGGACATAAAAACGGTTAATATTATCTAACCCCGTCAGTTCATCGCGATAAAGCAGATTTTGTATGCGCCGCTTACTGCGTGTCATATTAAACAGATTGATGCATAAAAGTAAAATGATACAGCCGAACACAACCGCCACAAGTCCGGTTATCAGCCAGATATTCTGACGGACAAACGCTTCTACCGTAATTGGACGGGCGGAAACGGAATTTTTTAACAGCAAAGAGTCGATCTCTTCGTTGGACATATACTGACTATACTTATCCAATATGGAAAACAGGCTGGAATCGGCAGACTTTGATATGCCGATACAGAGGTCATTCGGATACTGGGTTAATGTTGTAATATGAAGTTCTTCATATTCCGGGGTACTGATTATATAGTTCGCTGTCTGTGTGTTGGTATAGGTTGCCTGTGCTTTTCCTTCCAGAACCGCATCAAAACACGCCTGGACAGTATCAAGATAAAGGATTTCCTTATCCGTGTTGTTTTGAGCCACGCGCTCAGAGAGCTGATATCCCTCCGGAAGTGCCAATACCTTCACATCCGGCCGCTCGCCCTTGGTAATCATGGCACTGGGAGTATGCAGAAAGCGAAGAGTGGTATTCATATGATTCCGCTCATCCCAGAGATAATCTCCGTCTGCAACAGCGATCACATCGGTTTCCCCCCGTTTTAATGCACTTAAAGATTCCAAAGCAGAACGGGCTTCAAACTGGAAGCTCAGTCCGCTTTTCTCACCAATCAGAGAGAAAATATCCGCCATGATACCGCAAAATTCGCCTTTTTCATTGCTGTAGGAAAGTGGGGCTAAGGAGGGATCGTAGGAGATATGGATCGGATTATCCGCGGCTTCAACAAATGCAGCCTCTTCCCTGGTTAAGGCAGGGATCTGATTCGCACTAGGAGAAAGATACTTATCATAAAGGTCCGTACGGTAAGCGGGATTCCGAAGCAGAATGTCATTGATGGCCCGGTTAATCTGTGCCAGCAGATCCGGGCGTTGTCTGGATACGGCAATATACATGGGCGTCGGCGCAAACTGGGCAACGCTGCGGAAGACACTGCTCCGGCCCAGATGGGTAATGGCAACGCCGTCAAGCGTACCATCCTCAAGTGCATCCAACAACTCCTGAGTTTCGTCGTATTCGATGATATGAAGAGTTACACCGTGTTCTTCGCAGTACCGCTTAAAACTTTCTCCATCCTCACCGCCCTTTATGATGCCTACGCTCATCCCTTGAAAAGCATCGAAATCTTCATAATTATAGCGGGAATCATCCATACGTACGTTGAGAGTCGTATAAATGGTACACATAGACTCATCTGTAAATAACATCTGTTCCGTACGTTCTTCCGTGCGGTACACGGCAGGCAGAATATCGATCTTACCATCAACTAAAAGCCGGAATGCCTCCTGCCAGCTGGGAGTGTCCACCACCTCATAAGACAGGCCGCTCAGCTTTGAGACTTCCTGAAGGAATTCAAAGTTATAGCCTTCATATTCCCCCTGCATATTGTGATACATGTAGTCGCCGTCTTCATAGTAGCCTACTCGTGCGACAGAATCGCCTTCCGCCGCAGATACCTTCAGAGGAAATAGAAAAGCAATAAATAGGGCTGCAATCAGTGCTGTCCAGTTTAAATTCTTTGTTTTAGTCTGCATGAAAAGTTCCTCCTGACTGGTATGGCTCCATTCGTATTAACTTGCATGTTTTCTGAATAATTACAAGCTAATACTATCACAGGAATTCGTTAAATGCAATTTGAAGGCCTTCCAGGTTAAAAAATTCTCCATGCCACAATGAAATTATCCCTCCACCATTTTGTTCTCTTACGGTATACGACTTTTCCATTTCCGGACGACGCATCGATTACTTTTCCATCTTCTGCCGCTATTCCCATATGACCGTTTTCCACTATGATATCTCCGGGCTGAATATCATTGTAATTCGTTATTTTCTTATACTTTCCTATATTTCTCCATCCGCTGGAGGTCAGATAGCTCTGCCGCACTCCAACCTGGTTTAAGCACCAATAGACAAAGCCGGAGCAGTCAAATGAGTTAGGGCCCTTTGATCCCCATACATAAGGTAATCCCACTTTTGATGCCGCTGCATTAATCAACGCCTGGACACTTCCGCTGACGGATCTTTTGCCGTCCTCCTGCTGCCTGCCGCCGCTGGAGCCGGACTCGCCGGATGCTTTCCCCTTCGCCACCGCTTTGGAAGAATCCGTCAGCTTAGCCATGGTATTAATTCCCACAGAGCCGTCCGCGGCCAGACTGTTATTTTTTTGAAAAGAAACCACTGCAGCTTCTGTAATCTCTCCATAATATCCGGTGACGTTTCCGGAAGGAAGATAGCCGTACTGACTCAATAACTCCTGGACGCGTTTTACGCTGTCTCCCTGCTCCCCAAGCACCAGTCCATTGGGCCTGGCTCCGGACTCTTCCATGACGTTTCTGGTAGTGGGGCCTAAGTAGCCGTCTACGACCAGACCGTTTCTTGACTGGAATTGTTTGATCGCCTGAACGGTGTCCTTTCCATAATTGCCATCCGGATTTGTTGTCAGATATCCCAGTTCCTTCAGACGTTTCTGGAATTTCAGCACCGTATCGCTCTCTTCCCCATACGACAGGAAATTGGGTTTTACCGATTCGCTGTAAAGCAGATTTACCGTCTGTTTGCCTACTTTGCCGTCTGCATTCAGCAGATTTATCTCCTGCAGCTTGATTACCGCCTTTTCCGTCAGCTCGTCGAAGGTCCCATTCACGTTATCAGCGGATACCAGATACCCCAGTTCATAAAGCCGGTTCTGGATCTGCTTCACATCATCTCCTGAAATTCCCAGAAAAACAGCGTAGTATTTCGCATCCGGCGACAAAATCATCTCCCTGGTCCGGGGACCGGCAATTCCATCCTGCTCCAGATTATTCTGGCGCTGAAAGCGCTTCACGGACGCAGCGGTTACCGGTCCGTAAAACCTGGTGGGCTCATCATTCTCCATGAACCCCAGCTCCATCAGCCGCGCCTGGAGCTCCGACACGGCGGAGTGCTCCACGCCTTCCTTTAAGTTTTCGGGAGCCGGCCCTTCCGGCTCTGCCTCCCCGCTTTCCTCTGCATCAGCCGTTTCGCTGTTTTCACCCATCAGACTGTCTTCCGCTTTGCCCTCCTCCCCCTCTATCACGATTTCCGGCTGATTCTCCGCCTGTATTTTCATGGGCAGAGTCTCTTCTGTATCCTCTGAATCCGGCTGCTTTCCTTTGCTCAAAGCGGCAGCAAGACAAATTATCAGTACCGCGGCAAGGGCTGCCGCCATTATATACCACTTCATACGTTGTTTTTTTTGTTTATTCATTGTTCTGTGTCCTAAATCCTTTTTTTCTTATTGCACCCCTGGTCCCGATTGACTCTCTTCTGTAGTTTTCGGAGAGCGGCCTGATTCCACGGGCGCGTCTTCTGCCGCCATTGTCTCCTCCGGCATTGTCTCCTCCGGCATTGTCTCTCCCGGCACTGTCTCAGCAGGCACACTCTCAGAAGGCACACTCTCACCAGGCGCCGTTTCTCCGGTTTCGGGAACTGTCTCCGGTTCTGTTGGTTCAGGGATTACAACACCGGAAGTATTTCTTTTTACGATTCCCGGCTTTCCCTTATATGTACTGGAGTGGAAATACTCCTCGTTAATTACCGTTCCGTCTTTGGAGGTAACCAGCCATGTTTTCCAGGTCGTCCCCTTCACGCCTTCCTGAACCACGATTTCCTGATCAGGCAGAAGCGTCTGGTCCTCTATATAGCCAGGCTCTGGAGGATCGTATTCCTTTGTCTTCTGGGAACGCATGGAAATTTCCACTCCCTCTTCCAGAACAGGCATTCCTATCATGGAAATTGTCAGCTTCCTGTCTTCAAACACAGCCCGTATTGCCACAGACGTACTTTGTTTATTAATAAAACGTAAATCCGGTCCGCTGTATCCGTCATAGCTGACCATTGCATCCTCTCCGGGAATCACATAAGAAGGCTCGAAGCTGTGGGGATGTCTCTCTGTCGTCTTGATTCCCGAAAAAATAACGGCATTATACAGAGTTGATGAAACCTGACATACGCCTCCTCCGGGCTCTTCCACAAATTCGCCGTTCCGATAAGCTCCGGCTGGCAGATATCCCCTCTCCGTCGTCCTGTTTCCGGTGGTACTGTTAAAGGAAAATTCTTCTCCCGGGAAAATAACCAGGCCGTCAAGGGCATTGGCAGCAAGGCGGATATTATTATTTCTGTTGCTGTTGCTGGTGGCTGTAGTAGAAAAGGTACCAATTACCTGATACTTCTTTTTTACTTCATCAGCAGTAAGTTCCGGCGCTGTCTCCTCTGCCTGAACAGGGATAACTGCTGTAAATATCTTCTTCCCCAGCAGATCCATGATCTCCCGGACCGCAGCTTCCTCATTGATCAAAAGCCCCTTTTCACCGCCCGTATAAATCCAGGTTCCTCTTTCCTTATCTCTTCCGGTGAGCTGTGTGCGGGATGGACTGCGGTTCCACTTTGATGCCGCTACCGCCACCTGCTCTCTGATGCTGCTTTCCATAGAGGCCGGGGTCAGTTCATAATACTCTCTCCATAGGGATTCGTCCTGACTGTATATTTCTCCCAAAAGCACGTCCAGACTCTCCGGCAGGGGATTTTTTAGTTCTGCTGCTGAGTTCTGGTAAGAAAGCGTCATATCCCACTGGTATATATCCAGGATTTTACTTTTTGCCTCGTCCTTAGATAACCCGGTGACCGGTATCTCATCTATTACCACTATACGTTCCGCTCTGGATTGTATCGGTTCAACATGACTCTTTTTTCCCCTTTGTATGAAAGCAGACAGTATAAAGGCCAGGGTTAGAATAAGTATCCCAAAACAGATACCCCCAGTTATTAAACCCGTTCCCGTTTTTTTCCTTTCAAATCTGCCTTTCTGTATCTCCCTCCGGCGTCTTTGCCTTCTTCTGTCATGATTCTGCAACATATTACCCTCCCTCTGCGCCACAGCCTGTACTCGTTATAAAATCGATTCCATCATATCGTCCGGATGTGGTGATTTTATGATTAAAGCCAGGGTGGGTCTGATGGATTACCAAAATCAGACGTATTCTCAGTGACAGGCCTTTCTTTCCGTTACAAAAAAGGACACGGAAAACGGATCACTCCCTTTTCTATGTCCTCTGATCATTTTTCTTTATCCGGCAATACCATGACGAACCGTGTACCGCCGCCCTCCCGGTTCTCCGCATAGATTCTTCCGCCGTGTTTCTCAACGATTGCCCTGGTGATGGATAATCCGATTCCCATACCTCCGGTCTTCTTGCTCCTGGACTTGTCCACGCGGTAAAACCGTTCAAACAGATTGGGAAGCTCCTCTTTCGGCACTCCAATACCGTTGTCCTCCACTCTGATTTCCTTCCTGCCTTTCCCCGCGCTGCTGTAAACGATGGCGACGGTTCCGCCCGCGGGGGTGTATGCCAGGGAATTGGAGATTAGATTAACCATACACTGCTTGATCCGCGAATAATCCGCATACAGGTTTTCCTCCGACTTAATATCCATTATAAGGTTAATCTGTTTTTCTTTTATGGATAGTTCAAAATCATGACAAATATTATCACACAGTGTCCTGAAATTAAATTCCGCCCGATTTAATTCCCTTCCGCGATTTTCAAGAGAATACAGCTCCTGAAGCTGCCCTACCATTCCTGCCAGGCGCAGAATCTCTCCGTGACAGCTTTCCAGACGTTCTGTTGTGGGCTCCCAGATTCCATCAATCATAGCCTCCATATGGCTCTGCAGATTCGTCAGCGGCGTCCGTAATTCATGGGCCACATCCGCCGTAATCTGCTTCTTCTGCCGTTCCTCTGTCTCCAACGCCTGGGACATCTCATTGACTGCCTCTACCATATGTCTGGTTTCACTCATTCCACGGGCGGCTTCTGCCTGAACCCCGTATTCACCGCCAGCAATCTTTTGGGCCACCTCTATAACGCTGTCTATGGGTCTGGTAACGGCCCGTGCGATCAGAATCCCCAGTATAATCACACCCAGAAGGGAAAATGCCTCAATCAGCAAAAGTGACCGGTTCAGCGCTCCCAAAAGCTCCAGCTCCTGGTCACTCAGAGAATACGGGCCGTAATACCCAATTCTTAAGGAGCCGATCACCGTTCCTTCCCGTTCAAGAGTGTAGGTATCTTCCGCATAGCTGCCCTTGAAGTTGGGATATCGTCCCTTCATATTGCCTTCTGCATGTTCCAGAATCATAAGACACTCTTCTGACCGGTGTGTCCGCATATCCCAGTCAATCTTTCCATTCATCGACTGAATATGGATGATATATCCGTTCTGAAGAGCCGCGTATCCAATCGTTCCGATTCCGCTTTTGTCAAATGTGCCGGTTTCCTTATCATACAGTTGATTTATCTGGCTGATGATCTGGTCAATCTGAGTTTTCTGCTGTTTTTTCGCGTATTCTTCAAACAGCTGGTCTGTCCTGATATGAAAGAATATGCTCAGACTCAATATAATCAAAAGCGCCATCAAAGAGTAGGAAATAATCAATATATTCTTCAGACTTTTTTTCATTCTTTTTCTCCGGCAAACTTATATCCCAGCCCGTGAACCGTGAGTATATAGGATGGATCCTTTCGGTCTTCTTCGATTTTAGCCCGTATTCCCTTAATATATGTATCAATACTGCGGTCATACCCGTCAAAATCATCATCCAGCGCATACGTGATCAGCTGCTCTCTGGTAAAAGTACGGTTGGGCGCCTTCGCCATAGTCATCAGAATCTTAAACTCAGTCGGAGTTAAACCGGCTTTCTCCCCACGCACCGTAACGCTCATATTATCAAAGTCAATTACCAGTTTCCCCTGCTTATAGGAAACCGGCATGCTGATCAACTCATCGCTCTCGGTTCTTCTTAAAACGGCGCCCACTTTGGCCACCACCGCCCTGGGGCTGAACGGTTTATAGATATAATCATCCGCGCCCATCTGAAGCCCTTTTATTAAGTCGGTTTCTTCTGTCCTGGCCGTCAGCATGATAATCGGGACCCGGGAATTAAGGCGAATCATCTGACAGATCTGTTCCCCCATAATATCCGGAAGCATCAGGTCCAGCAGGATCAATGAGACATCGTTCTCTTTCCACAGCCTGAGCGCAGTCGTTCCATCGTATGCCCCCAGTACCTGATACCCGTCTTTCTCCAAATACGTCTGCATCACCTCTACGATTTTTTCCTCGTCATCCACTATTAAAACTGTTCTTGGACTCTTCATGATCGACCCCTTCTGTGATAATTTAACTATTTTAACCCGTTTATTATACTACATAACACACTGTACCGGCAATATGGGGTTCAATGGCACCGGACGGCGCCTGACCTTCTGTAACTGCTTATTTAAAATTTCTTTATGCAAATCTGCGGAGTTATATAACTGAGAATTATAATGGCTGCATGTTCAATTCTCAAAAGATTTTCTTCTTCTGTCTCAATTACCATCTCTTGCTTCTGTATGTTGATGAATACCTCCTCTACGCCATGGATTGCCGAAATTTCCTTATAAATCTTATCAATCAATTCGTCATGTTCCAATCCAACTATTTTATAACGAGCCTTCATGTTGTACCTGTATCCTTTTCTATCCCAGTTTTTATCTGTAACTGTAATTAGTATAATACCGAAATGAGGGGATTCTATGGCGATTACCGCCGTCCGGGAGACAGCCTTTTTTTATACTGGAAAAATGCATTCTAATTATTGATTCATATAGTTTGTAGTGATATAATTATTTTTGATATATGGTTTAGGTACCAAGTTTATGAAGCATAACATGATAAACAATATAAACGATATTTTTTTGAACTTGTAAAGCAGCATTATATTTTTAAGGGAGATAATAATGAAAACCAAGCCGAAAAAAAAATCAGTTGCAACGCTGGCGCTGCCTGCCGGAATATGTGTGGCTGCTTTATCAATATCCGTTTTTTTTCTTATGCAGATTATTGGCAGAATGAACCTCAGCGCCAACCAGAATCTTCTGACTTCCAGCAAGGTTATCAGCGAGGGGCTGAATAATAAGATCAGCCTCGATCGTGAACTGTTGTTCACCCTGGCAAATATGCTTGCTTCGGAGCCCGAAAGCGCAATCGGAGAAGCCCTGCGGGATTATACAGATTCAACTGATTTTTTTCACTTTACTTATGTAGATATGGAAGGTGAAGGAATAGACAGTGATGGGGAGTCTGTCCGTGCATCTGATTTCCCCTTTGACGATCTGGCGCTTTCCAGTGGAACGGCTGGACTGTCAGATCCTTATTATGGTACAAGCGGACGGCTCCAGATTACATACCAGTCTCCTGTCAGAAAGGATGGAAAGCAGATAGGGGCCGTCTATGCGGATCGGATTATCAACGATTATAACCTTCCAACCTTATTTACCTTTAATAACGGGGATGGATATGCCTATGTGGTGGACAGGGATGGAAATTATATTATAGAATCCAGAGGCACGGCAGAACAGCCGGATATATATAGTTATCTGGCAATGCAGGGGAACAGTGAGGCTGTACAAAATACGCTTCGTGAGGTAATCCAGGAAGGAAAAAGCGGGACGCTTGTTGTAACAAACGGGAATCAGAAATCCCTTCTCGGCTTTCTTCCAATAGATGCACCGGAGGGGTGCTATCTGATTACGATGATACCACGCACGGTTCTTCAGCGTGAATCGGCCCTCATTATCATTATGCTTTATACTATGTTTGCATTTCTTCTGATTACGGTGGCTGCGATTGCTAACCTTGTAATCGGAAGACAGTCCATGAAAGAAGATGCAAGGCAAAAGGCATACAGGGAAAAACTGTTCGGAAATCTTTCAGCAAATATAGACTTTGTGTTCCTTCTCTACACACCGTTTACGCATAAGGTAGAGCTTGTGTCCGATAATCTGCCTGCGCTTCTTGGAGTTACGGTACAGCAGGTACAGGAAAGGCCGGAGCTGGTATTCAGTGCCAGCGGATTGTCACCGGATGATCCTGCCGAAATGAGTTTCCTGGACGGAACCTTAAAGGAACAGGTGACCAGGGAAGCTATGGTCGGGGATGATCCCAATGAAGTGAAGCGCTGGTTTGCAGTCCATATGATTCCGGCAGATTACGGCCAGTATCTTGCCGTACTTCATGAAACGACCAAAGAACATAACATGCGTGAGCATCTGGCAGATGCCCTCACGCAGGCCCAAAACAGCAATCGGGCAAGGACGGCATTTTTCTCCTCCATGTCGCACGATATCAGAACTCCAATGAATGGTATCATAGGAATGACGAATGTCGCACTGAACAGCCTGGACAACAGGGAAAAGGTAGAGTCCTGTCTGAATAAGATTACCGCAGCTTCCGGCCATCTGCTGGCGCTGATTAATGAAGTGCTGGATATGTCCCGGATCGAGAGCGGAAAAATCAGTCTTAAGGAAGAACTTGTCCATTTGCCCAGTATGATTGCAAATCTGATTTCATTCATCAGACCGGATATGGATAAAAAGGGACAGTCATTTCAACTGAAGTCACAGATTCTGGAACATGACACGGTTATCAGCGATGGGCTGCACCTGCAGAAAATTCTGCTTAATCTCCTGTCCAATGCCATGAAATATACACAGGCCGGCGGCACTATCAGCCTGCAGATTGCAGAGACTAAGGTGGAGTCAGATACCATACGGATGTGTTTCGTGGTAGAGGACAATGGCATCGGTATGACCCCTGAATTTCTGGAGCGCGTATTTACACCATTTGAACGGGCGGAAGACAGCAGAATGAGCCAGGCTGCCGGCACCGGGTTAGGGCTTGCTATTACAAAGAGCATCGTGGATATGATGGAGGGAGAGATATGTGTTGAAAGCGAGAAAGACAAGGGATCGCGGTTTACGGTGGAAATTCCGCTGAAACTGCCAAACCGGCAGGTACAGGAGCTTCCGGATCTGGCCGGTTATTCCGTTCTGATTGTGGATGACGATCAGGACGCATGCGAAAGCATCAGCTTAATGCTGCAGGAGACCGGTATCCGTGCAGATTGGGTTATGAGCGGGATGGCGGCAGTGGATAAAGCCTGGCAGGCCCATACACGGGAAGATGATTACTGCATTGTCATTGTAGACTGGAAAATGCCGGAGATGGATGGAGTGGAGACAGCCAGACAGATCAGAGCACGGCTGGGCAGCGAGATGCCGATACTTCTGTTATCCTCGTATGATTGGGAAACGGTAAAAGAGGAGGCGATTCAGGCAGGAATTAACGGTTTTCTGACAAAACCGATTTTTAAAGCAGATATTCTGGAACGGTTACAGCATTACATCCATGGCGGGCAGCCGGAACAGGAAGAGCAGCAGACTCAGATATCACAAAATCTGGAAGACCTACGAATTCTTGTGGCGGACGATAATGAACTGAATCTGGAAATCATGTTTGAGATTTTGAATAGCAGCGGAGCTGAGGTGGATAGTGTCCATAATGGCAAAGAAGCTTTAGACGCTTATTTGAAGAGCAGCCAGAACTATTACCAGATCATACTGATGGATGTGCACATGCCGGAAATGAACGGACTGGAAGCAACAAAAGAAATCCGGAATTCGGGCAGAGCGGATGCCCTGGTGGTTCCAATCATCGCCATGACAGCGGACGTATTTAAGGAAGATATACGCAGATGCCAGGAGGCCGGAATGAACGCGCATATAGGAAAACCGGTGGAATTGGATAAGTTATACAGTACTGTCCGGAAGTTTCTAAATAAAGAGGCACAGGGGGAGATGGAATGAAGAAGGTTATGACAAAAAGGGGGTTACTCGGTATTCTTATAATCGCTGGCCTTTTGGGAACCGGCTGCAATACGGGGCAGACGGTTCCGGAGCTGTATGTGGATGATACCCCCCGTGAAACACGGGTTACTGTTTTTACAGAGAATGCTGAAGTCTCAGGAGCGATAGAAGAACGCTGCAAAGCAGTGTTGAATCAAGACGGAAGTACGAATATTACGGTTTACAGTGATTCTGCCAATTATTATGCAGCGGATGGGCTGTCATACCGGGAGCTGCTTTTGAAACGCCTGGCCTCAGGAAATGCGGACGACTTATATATGATTCACGCAGAGGATGTGCTGGAGTTCGATGAAAAAGGCTATATATATGATATGTCCGCTCTGAATTTTACCGGGAACCTGTCGCATGATGCGCTGACACAGAGTACTTATAACGGAAAAGTATTTTCGATCCCACTCTCTTATACTGGTTTCGGCTTTATATGGAATGTGGATATGCTGAAACAGTATGGTCTGGAGCTGCCAGAGAACCTGGAGGAATTTCTCAATGTATGCGAAACGCTGAAAGTAAATGGAATTATGCCCTATGGAGCAAACAAGGACTATGCCTTAACGGTCCCGGTTATGTGTGCTGGCCTTTATGATGTTTACCAGAGTGACGATTGTAATCAAAAGCTGGAAGCACTGTCGAATGGTACGGTTGCAATCAGTGAATATATGGAAAAAGGCTTTGACTTTCTTCAGATGATGATTGATAAGGGGTATATGAATCCGGAACGGGCGCTTGAAACACTGCCAAAAAGAGAGGAGGAAAAATCGTTTTTTTCCAGTGGAAACTGTGCTTTTATTTGCGCCATCTATAGCGGCAAAGCTTTAGAAGGGTACCCGTTTGAAATCGCAATGACACCTTTGCCGGTACTTGAACATGGTTCCATCTGTGTTGTGGGTGCAGATCAGAGAATGGCAGTTAATCCGGGCTCAAAGCATTTAGACTCGGCTATCGCCATCGTGGAAGCGCTGGGACAGACTGAAACACTTGATACCTTTGCCAAAAACCAGGGAAGAATATCCTCTTCTAAAAATGCTACTGCTCCTGACATCCCCCAGACAGATTCGTTTATTGCCTGTATAGCAGAAGGCAGACAGATTCCTAATCAGGATTTCAGCCTGAATTTTAATGTATGGGAAAATGTGAGGGACTTGAGTCAGCAGCTCTGTAGGGGACGAAGCGCCGCGGAGGTATCAGCAGAATACGACTCCATACAAATGGAGGAAATTTCAAAGTACGGAGTAAAGGAGCCCAGTTAGATGACCAAAAACAGATGGATCTGTTTTCCTGCCGGAAAATGGACCCATCTGTTTTTATACTGTGCAGAGTTTTGCAGTTTTTTAAACATCCTCCTCAAAAAAGGAGTATTTATTTTTCCCGTCATGTTTAGAAAGATAGAGTGCTATATCTGCCTCCTGGTAAAAATCTTGAAAGCTGTTCTTTCCGTCTGATAATGCGATACCGATACTGAAGGAGATCTTTTCCCTCTCTTTTTCTCCAATTATGGAACCAGATTTATAACCGTATAAGGCGTTCATATACTTCTTAATCTGATTCCTGTCACAGTCCTCTTTAAGAAAAATGCCAAACTCATCGCCTCCAAGCCTGCCGATAAATGCATTTTGGGCAAAAGTACCTTTTAACAGCTCTGCTACGCTGATCAGAATTTTATCACCAAACGGATGACCGCCAGTATCATTTATTTCTTTAAAATTGTCAATATCCAGCATTATAAAAGTACCGTTTCCCTGCCTTAAATAACTGTCCACATGTGATATAAACGTACTTTTATTATAAATTTTCAGCATAGAATCATATTCCGCCTGCTCCCGCATGGCAAGTTGCTGCCGCATAGAGCCGTCTATATTCTTAACGTACATGATTCCCTTTTTTTCACCGGTAACGATATCGGTAATCAGGCGAATAATCGTCACCACCCAGATAGATGCACCTTGCTGACCATCAAGCATCCGGTATTCGCATTTAACCTCCTGCTTATGATCCAGAAAAGCCTGATTAATATTTTTGAGTGAAAAACATTCCAGATATAATTCCCTGTCCTCCTTCATGACATATTCATCAACGTGTTCCCTGGCAAACTGCTCATAGCGGGTTCCTTCTTCTACATAGGCGCACAGTTCACTGTTCAGCTGGCATTTTTCATAAATGTCTTTCGAAAAATTAATGATATAGAACGCTATGGTATCTGAGAGTACAGCCATACGGTATTGCTCTTCAATCGCATACACTTCCCCACCAAATTTTTCCTTAAGGCTTTTTAATGTTTTTTCAGCAAACTTCAGGGGATACGCTTCTATATTTTCTTCTGTGACGACTGGCGCTGAGGCATGAAGACAGCTGATCTTCCATTCATCCGCCTCCTTTGCAAGAGTAAGCGACTGGGAAAATCTGCTCTTCGTAATATTCTCATGGCACTTGGCTGTGACAATAACATCAGCACAAAGGACAGCTATATCGTCTCTCAAAAACCGTATTTCGATGCGTCCATAATTAAGGAAATGGGAGACATCCTGGTCCTGTTTAAGTCCAGCCTTAAATACTCTTAAAATGTCCTCTTTAGACGCTACAAATCCCTGTTCTCCAATCCCAATTCCCACTATAGTATCTGAAATACAGGACATAATGATATCCGGATCCTTTGAGATAAGGCCGCCGTCTTCAAATCTATAAAGAACCTCTTTAATTCTTTCTTCCTCAGTCATTCGTTTTCCCCCATATTGGAGTATTCCGTTTTACTTCATATATTTTTCAATGACGCGGAATAACGTCTCCATATCAATTGGTTTAGACAGATGTTCATTCATACCGGCGTCCAGGGAACGCGCCACGTCTTCCTGAAATGCATTTGCACTCATGGCCAAAATAGGAATCGTTTTTGCATCCTCTTTTTTGCAGGCCCGAATCTGGCGGGCAGCATCATATCCGTTCATGACAGGCATTTGAATATCCATTAATATAATACTGTAGGTACCCGCCGGTGATTCAACAAACGTTTCAAACGCCTCCTGACCGTTCTGCACCAAATCTACATCAAAGCCAAAGGAGTTCAGAAAGGTTTCCGCGATTTCCCCGTTTATAAGATTGTCCTCCGCTACAATCACGCGATTTCCCTGGTAGCAGGAGCAGGATTTTAACGGAGTATCCTTCTCCTTTTCTTCATCTAACAGATCCATTGTGAGTGTAAATGAGAATTCCGACCCTTCATTTTCTATACTCTCAACTTCTAAAGTGCCTCCCAGCATCGCCACCAGGTTCTTGCAGATGGTCAGCCCCAGGCCGCTCCCGGAGTTTCCGTATAACTGATCATGAGAACCCTGGTCAAAAGCCTCGAAAATCCGTTCCTGGTCCTCCTTGCTGATTCCTTTCCCATTATCCTGGACTTGAAATGTAAACAGGGATTCCCGTTCCGTAATTACTGTTTCTTCTATATTTAGCAGAACCACTCCGGAACTGTCGGTGAATTTAAGGGCATTACCAACCAGATTTGCCAGTATCTCATGCAACTTAACCTTGTCGGTATTCACAGATTCATGAAGCAGTTTTCCCGTCCGGGTAAGGCCTACTCCTCTTTCCTTCGCCAGTGCATCAAACTCCTCAATGACATCGGACAGCAGCTGCTTCAGGTTTACCGGTTCCATATTAACTTCCATCTTTCCGCTTTCAATTTTGGACAGGTCCAATACTTCGCTGACCAGCTGCTGCAGGTGGAGAGAGGAACGTTTTAACTTGGTCAGACTGTCCTGCAGCTTCTCTTTATCATGGCGGTAGAGCATCGCACTATCAATCATACCTACAATTCCGTTGAGGGGTGTACGGATCTCGTGGCTCATTTTGGAAAGAAAATAGGATTTAGCCTCGCTGGATTTCGTGGCGATCTCCAGCTTCGTCTTTGCTTCACGCAGAAGTTCCCGTTCCGTATTATCCAAAAACGTGAACTGGACCACTCTGACACTCTTGTCTTCCATGATATAATCTACGGCACCTTCAATGGACATATATTTGTCCTCAAAATTCACAACCTGCGAAAAGAGCTTGTGCTCATTTTTCTCTGCGGTTTGCATCATTTTACCGATATTGCTTAAATCCAGAACGTCCTTTCCGGATTTTCGGCCAAACAGCTGCATTTCAAGGCCTGCCGCATCTGTTCCGAGGAGATGCATGGCCTCCTTGTTGACAGCAATTATTTTGTTATGTTTGACATCTGCCTGAATGACGCCGCACACTGCCATATTATAAGATGTCTCATACAGCAGATCATAACGGTCTCTCTCCTCCTTGAGCTGTTCAAGAATCCTTTTTTCTTCGGTTGTATCAATAAAAGTACTTTGAATCAGCAGTTTTCCCTCCGGAGACGTAATAAGTTTGGAGGCGCCAGTCACCCAGCGGATTTCCCCATCCCCGCGGACAATGCGGTGGTCAAAACTGGCGCAGTCCCCCTCCTTTGTCAGGGAACGCAGCATTTCGACAATTCTTTCCTTATCCTCTTCGTATGTTATCTCCAGCATTGTAGGCTCGCCCTGGCTCTTAAATTCTTCCATGGAAGAATAGCCCAGTATACGGAGTGATTCAGGATTAATACCTATAAAATCCATGGCATCTTCATCGTATGTATACTGTGCAATCCCACAGAGCATATTCTGATAGAGTGTATCATAATAATCCCGTTCTCTCTGCAGCCGATGCTCATAGTCTTTCAATTTAGAAATATCCATGATGATGCCCTGAAGTTCAGTCAGGCCATTTACCTGAAACACCGTGGCCTGAATGGAATACCACCTGGCAGGCAGAGCCTCCCCGCGTCCGCAATACTCAGTTTTCAACATACCATTTCCGGCTGCTGCAGATTCAATCTGCTGTTCCATCTGCATCCAGTCTTCAGGCTGTACCATTTTATTGAGACGGTTATGAAATTTATACCTTACATCCTCAGGACTATAGCCGGTCATGGCATAAAAACTGTCGTTGGCATAATCAATGACCAGTTCCCCGTCATAGTGCATCCGCACTACACCGCCCGGTACACTGTCCGTCAGGCGCTTTAACTCAAACTTCGCAGCCTCCAGACGCTTGGTGATATCAAACATGGTCACCAGCAGTCCGCCGACCTGTTCCGGCTTCTCATAGTAGGGGCGGATACGGATCAGCCATATGGTATTGCGGGAATCCGTCACTTCCCTTTCTATTATGGTTCCTGTTTCAGCCACTTTTTTTATATCTGAGTTAAAATCCTCATAGGAGTCAATGAAATTGATATGAAACACCGGACGTCCTAAGTCCGACCCAAGCAGATTGGTATTCTGCAGCATGATAGGGGTAATCTTGCGGATTTTCATATCCCGGTCCACATAGAGTGCGCCTACCTCTGCATTTACCAGCAGATTGTCAAAGTCTGAGTATGCCGTGGTCAGCTCTAAAATCTTACTCTGGTGTTCTGCGTTGATTGTATAGAGTTCTTCATTAATTGACTGCATCTCCTCATTGGTGCTCTGCAGCTCTTCATTGGATGCCATCAGCTCCTCATTTGTCGCCTGTAACTCCTCGTTACGGGATTCTGACTCCTCCATCGCCAGGGACAGCTTCCAGTTGCTTTCCCCCAGTTCATATTCAAGCTGGGCAATCCTGCTGTTTGTTAATTCACTGATATCCAGGCTTTTATCGGCTAAGTCTGGTACGGCTGGCTGACCGAATTCTATTTGGATCAGAAAATATTCATCATTATCAAGGTTAAAATAATTGATCTTAATATTCAGGCTTTCACCTGGATAATCCGCTACTCCCGTCACATTTTTTTCAATAACGGAACTTTTATTTTCCTTGATTTCTTTCATGATGTGCTCCAAAAGAATCGTCAGGCTAGGTGCAAAACACGAACTGATAGAATTATCAAACTGTCCATCCTGCAAGCGAAGATACCGGCCTCCGCTCTTAATAATCTGCACAATTTTTCCAGAACCGTCCACCAGGACTGATGGTCCCGCAAATTCAAAAAAAAGTCTTTCAAAGATATTGGTGGACCGGACTTTTGAACGCAGGCTTCCGGCAGATTCTTGTATTCCCTTTTGGGGTTGAGAGAGACTATCCCATAGATAAAAACCGTTGTTTTCTGTATGGAATCCCTTGTTTTTACGGAATATTTTCCATTTTCTGTCCAGAACATCGAATGCGCCTTCCAAGTCTCCCAGGGATTCGCTGTTACCCAGGAACAGACACCCGTCATCATTGAGAAGATGGTGGAAATTTCCAATAGTACGCTGCTGTACCTCTGGCTTTACATAGATGAACATATTCCTGCAGACAATTAAATCAAGTTTAGAAAAAGGGGCATCCCTGAATATATTGTGCTTGGCAAATACAATCATCTTGCGGATCATGTCCTTGATGATGTAACCGTCCTCTGTCTTATCAAAATATTTTTCTATCAAGTAATTGTCTATGCTGGCCAGGCTGCCTTCGGTATAGAATCCTCTCTGGGCTGTGGCAACTGCATCGGGATCTGTATCAGAGGCAAAGATTTTAACCTCCACATTATGGTTCAGCCTTTCCATATACTCGCAGAGTAAAATCGCTATGGAATACGCTTCCTCACCAGTAGAACAGGCAATACTCCAGATGCGGATTGATTTTTTTTCTCGCAGCAGCGGAGCCAGCACATGCTCGCCTAAACTTTTAAAAGCAGCTTCATCCCGAAAGAACGAAGTCACTCCAATCAGAAGATCACTGCACAAAAGCCCTTTTTCCTCCTCAGAAGCAAGCAAATGATCCATGTAATCTTCAATGCAGGTAAATTTATTGATGGCAATCCGGCGTTCAATCCGACGGTAAATTGTATTGGACTTATAAGCAGAAAAATCAATATCAGAATACTTTGACATTGCATCGATAATCTGATTGTAATATCCCGCCAGTTCCTGATTCTCAACTTCATCCCCAAAATGAAGGTATTGGTTATTCGGATTTTTTAAATAATCCCGTATTGCCGGTCCGATTCGGGACACATTTTCTGTCAGGTCTACCAGGCCCGTGGCAATAGCGCTCTGCGGCATCGAAGCGTACTGTGCCTCCAAAGGCTTCTGTACGATAATAGTACCGCCGTTTTCCTTGACAGAGCCGATACCGATGGTGCCGTCCGATCCACTGCCAGACAGAATCACGGCAATACTGTGTATGTTTTTATTCGAAGCAAGAGAATTAAGCATCTGGTTGATTGGTGCATAGCGCTGTATACGGTCCTGCACCGGCCTGAGATGCAGGCGTTCATTCTCTACCTCCAGCATCATGCCCGGTATGTTTAAGTATACCTCATTAGGCCGGAGTTCCATATTCTCCTCTGCCAGCCGTACCGGCATTTTAACCGATTTCTGGAGAATTTTATCCATCATGCTCACAGAATCAGGAGACAGATGCTGTACAACGATGAAAGAGGCTCCTGTATCCAGCGGCATATTCCGGAAAAGCTCCTGTAAAGCCTCCACACCTCCAGCAGAAGCTCCAATTCCAACACAATATTTTAGCTGGTGTTTTACAGTACCATGGTTCATCTGATCCATTGCATTGATATCCCCCTTTTACAATTGTACCATTATTTTAATACATAATAATTCGATTAATTAAATGCTGTTAATCAGCTGATTCTCTTTGCTTAATAAGCTGTATGATAATCTTGGTACCACAGCCATATATTAGGTAATTATATCACCGCAGTCTTTAAATATCAATGATTCCTGCGGTATTTTTAGTATTCTATAAGTAATATTTTGTATGAATTAATTTTACGATTATGGCAGGTAATGCTGTGGTGTATCTATGACTTGTAATTCATTCTTCAAAAAGGTATAATTTCACCAGGAGGCAGGGGAACCGGGACTATCACATTAATAAATCCCCCGTCTAAAGATATCGACGGATTTGACCGTGCATCATACATACCGATTACCTGGCCGTATACAAAACAATTAACATCATTAAGGAGAGACTAAGATGGGCTTGAAATACGATGGCTTGATGTATGAAAGAATATATGAAATATTAAAAAATAGAATTGAATCCGGGCTGTTGCCAGCCGGTACAAAGCTCCCGTCACGAGATGATTTATGTAAAGAATTCGGAACATCGGGAAAGACAATTCGCCGCGTATTATCCATGCTAAAGGAACATGGATTGATTGAAACGCACCAAAGAATGCGTCCCGTTGTATGCTTTCATTACCATCCAAGGCGTTCAATGATCAATCTCGCATTGAAGAGAATCGATACCTCCATTACCGATGAGGTGCTGAAAACAGGGGTTTTATTGGGATATCCAGTGATTGAAAAAGGGATTGCTCTTTGTAAACAGGAGGGCTTCCAAATTCCTCGTAAAATCGTAGATAGTATGAATATTGAGGATTCTGCAGAGTTCTGGCGGTTAGCCAAACAGTTCCAGCGCTTTTTTATCAGACGGAACGAAAATGATTTAAGCCTGCGTGTCATGGACAGTCTGGGGCTTTCAGAGTTAAGACCGCTGCGGGACAACACAGAAATCAGAATCAGGTTTTATGGACAGCTGCAAGAATTGATGAGTGTTATTGAAGAAGGAGGGGATACCGACAGCGTTCATTTCGATGATATGTCCGGAATCTACGGTCTCACTTATGGAAGTGAACCTGCATTTGATGTCCCTGCAGACTCCGCAGCCGTACTTGGCAGAGAGCAGCTGGAAAAACTCTTACTAAGAGAAGAAGTGAGATACTCAGCTGTGTATATGGATCTTTTGAGCCTCATTGCTATAGGCCGTTATAAACCGGGAGATAAACTCCCGACTCATAATGAACTGCAGAAACTTTATAATGTGAGCGTGGACACTACCATTAAAGCAATACAGATTATGCAGGAATGGGGCGTGGTAAAAGCAGTTCGCGGTAATGGAATCTTTGTAATGATGGATATCCATGATTTAAAGAAAATAGAAATCTCTCCCCACTTAATTGCCTGTCATGTCCGCCGCTATCTGGATACTTTGGATTTACTTACCCTGACAATTGAGGGGGTTGCCGCTTATGCCGCCACACACATTATGCAGGAAGAAATCGAGGAAGTGATGGGTGAAATGAACCACTTCTGGAATGAAGACTATCTATACATGCTTACCCCATCTTTCCTTCTGAATCTTATTGTAAAGCATACGGGTGATGGTTCTCTCAATGCAATTTATACTCTTTTGCGGAGAAATCTGGGGATAGGCAGAAGTATTCCCGCCTTGCTTGAAACAGGAAAAACTGCTGTGGACCATGAACTGCATGGACAATGTATGACTGCACTGAACCAGCTTTACGCCGGACATCAGGAAGAATTTTCTGATGGGACTGCTAAAATATTCCGGTATATCTATGATTATGTAGTTAGCAAATGTAAGAAATTAGGATACTATGATTCTGCCATGGAAGTCTATGATGGCCGTGCGTTGTGGAAATAACAGATTGAAGCTATACTGTCTCTCCCATCACACAAAAAGCCGAATACCTGACCATCGTATCATTTTTCCCGGAACAATATCAACCGCCAAACGGTAATACCATGGAATAATTGGCATACATAGCCTCTCTTTCAAAACGAAAGTTGGCTGCCATATATGGCAGCCAACTTTAAATAATATTTTCTATGAAAACACAGCCCCCTCATCTCGCAGGAAATGTCAAGGTAAAGGTCGTTCCCTTTCCCGGCTCGCTTACCACCGACACGGTGCCGTCCATAGCTTCCACCGTGGTTTTCACAATATAAAGTCCCAGTCCGCTGGAGCCGTCCTTCTCCCCGCGCTCCGCCGAGACCTTGTAGAACCGCTCAAAAATATGGGGAAGATGCTCTGCGCCTATCCCTTCCCCGGTATCGGCAACGGTAAGCTCCGCCCGGTCCCCATTTCTGAAAAGGGAGAGGGAGATTCTTTGACCCTCCGGCGTGTAACGCAGCGCATTGTAAATCAGGTTGTCCAGCACGCTCCATATCTTATTTTTGTCTATCTTCAGTTCCAGCGTATCGTTACTCTCTGCATGGAAAGAGAGTCCCTTATCACAAACCAAATCTCCGTATTTTCTTCCTGCCTCCGCCATAAGACTGTACGCGGAAACCCATTCCAGGTGGTAGACTGTGGTTCCTCCCTCCATCCGGGTGACCTCAAACAGGTTGTGAATGAGCCGCTGCAAATCCAGATTCTTGTTGTAGGCAATCCCCAGATATTCGGTCCGCTCCTGCTCGCTGGAGGCAATCGTCTCATCTCCCAGCAGCTCTAAGTAGTTGTTCAGCACGGTCAGCGGAGTCTTTAAGTCGTGTGATATGTTGCTGATCATCTCCCGGAGAGCCGCCTGGGAAGCAGCCAGTTGTTCATTGGCGCTGTTTAGCTGAGCCGTCCGCTGTTCCACCAGTCCCTCCAAATTTGCATTGACCCGCTCCACCTCTTCGTGGGCCTGGGCGTAGCTGCGCGACAGCATGACACACTGGCTGAGGATTAAAAACATATTCGGGACGATACCGGGGACAAACAGATCACCCTCCAATACCGTTTTTGACAGAGGTCCATAGAAAACAAAGGTCACCATACTGCACAGATACAGTAGACGGTATGGATCCCTGCCGATTTTTTTCGTCCGTACCGCCAGAACGATGGAAACGCCAAACGGTATCATGACCAGAAACATCCCGGCAACCGCTGTTGCATAGGGCAGGATACAGATTCCAGCCATGGGCACGGCAAAGCAGAACACGTAAAATAAACGCAGACGCCGTCCCAGACGGATGGAAAGAGCCTGTATCATGAAAAGACAGATAAACATGCTGTGTGTGGTAAACAGCAGCAGGAATACCCGGCTCAAAACAAATCCAATCCCGCCCCGCAGAAAATACTGAACCAGGGCATTGCTCTCCATCCCCAGCCGCATCACCGCAGTCAGACAGATGAGGCTGAAGGTCAGATATAAAAGCTCCCGCCGGCGGAAGAAATACAGGAACAGATGATAGACACCGATCAGCAGGATGCCGCCCAGTGCGGCAGCCAGCACCGTGCGCTGCCAGAGTATGTGATGGATCAGCACCGTATCCCGTCCAATGAGAAGCGGATAAAAAATCCCGCTTCCGTTCATCCTGTAATTGGCAGACTGAACCACAAGCTCCAGGACACCGTCTGCGGAAACGGCGGTCAGCAGCTCATTGCGCACTCCGGTGACCGTCTCCACATCCGAGGTTCCCACCCGTCCGGCCCGGTAAAAATCTTCCCCGTTCAACCAGATAACCGAGGAAGACATGATCTCCGGGATATAGAGAAGATAGGGCTGCCCCGGCTCCGTCAGGATTTTCAGACGGTAAGTAGCATAGCCGAGTCCAGGATACCCCTTTTGGGTCCATGGTCCTGGAAGATCAATATATTCCATCCCCTCGGGAATGCCTTGCCGGAAATCCTCCGGGGTGTACAGTCTGCCGTAATAAAACTCCCACTGTCCGCTCAGAGCGTACACGGAAGACGTAAAATCAGTCTCACGGTAATCAAGAACTCCCTCTCCAGCCGCCGGTCCCCTGGAGACAAAAGATTTGGAGGAAGTGAAAAACAGAGCAAGGCACAGGGAAAAAATCAACAGAAATACTGCCAAAAACCGTTTCATAGCATGGTCCTCGCTTTCTCCTTGGGCATAAACCGGTATCCCTCGCCGCGGATTGTCTCAATCTGACCAATGACGGGCTCCGCGTCCTCCAGCTTGTGCCTTAGCCGTAACATATGAACCGCCACGGTATTGGCCGCATCCGCTTTCCCCGTACGCCACACTTCCCGGTACAGCTCCGCCGCCGACAGGACCCTGCCCGGATTCCCCAGCAAAAACAGGAACAAATCAAATTCCTTTTGTGCCAGAGGAATAATCCGGTTGTCAATCCGCAGAATCTGGTTCTGGTGGTCGATGGCAAATCCTTTCATGGCGCTGCGCCTCACCTGGGCATACACCCGAGCCGCCAGCTCCTTTAGACTGTATGGCTTGGTGATGTAGTCATCGCCGCCTGCCATCAGCCCCTTTATCTTATCCTCCTCATCATCCATACAGCTCAAAAACAGGATTGGGGCAAAAGTAAGCGCGCGCACAGCCTCACACAGTGCAAATCCGTTCATATCCGGAAGCAGCACGTCTAACAGAATACAGTCATAGCTATGTTTTTTTAACAATTCCAGGGCATCCTGCGCACAGACGGCTGAATCCACCCGGTATCCCCGCGCCTCCAGATACCGGCGGTTTGTCCGCAGAATATCCGGTTCATCATCAACTGCCAGCAGCCGATAAGAATAGTCCATATGTTTCCACCCCCCTTAAGATGAATATAGCATTATGGTACGTTGGATGTAAGAAAAATCAGTGAATTGCCGCGCCATCTGCCCCAAGGGTATATCCGTCCACCTCGATATCTGCTGCCATCGCTCCTTTGGTTCCATCGGAAACCGGATTGAAATAATACCACTTCCCGTCAATCTGCCTCCATCCGACCGCCATGCTTCCACTCGGATCGAAATAGAACCATTTCCTGTAATTTTGGTCATAGTACCAATTCGTCAGCATTCTGCCCTCCGCATCAAAGTAGTACCACAGACCGTTTACCTGACCCCAACGGTTCTTTGCATAGGAACCGTCTGGCATCTTAAACAGCCACACGCCCGCAGCGGTCTGTTCCCAGTCCCCGTGGAGGACCGATGCATCCGCGGAGGAAGTTTTGCTGCTGTCCGACGAGGAATCGCCGCCACTGTCCGACGAACCTGTATTCTTATCCCATAAAGCGGTGACAGTCATATCCGCCGCCACCTTTGTAAAATCTTTATCCCAACCGGTAAAGGTATATCCGTTACGGGTCACCTCCGGGGCAGCCGCCGCTCCGCCTGCCGGGACAGCCTGTGTCAGTTCCCCTCCGCCGGTCCGCGTCCCTCCCGCAAGGTCAAAGGTGACGGTAACGGTCTGAACGGTCTTTTCTGTCACCATAAACTTTAGGTTCACTACCGCGGTGATGCCCTCCGCCGTATGGACGGTAAACGTATCCTCATATACTCCCGGCTCCAGACCGGATTTCGGTTGTATGGAATAGGATATTGTTTCACCTGCTGCGAGCAATACGGTTTTCGTTGGATGGTTCACAACTTCAAATGCTTCCGCCTTCGACAGGATGCCGCCTGTTACATTTAACGGCAAGGTTCCCGTGTTCTCAAAACTCACGGTTTTTTCGGCAGAGGAGGGGAGATAGCCTGCCTCGGCCTTGCCAAAGTCCTGATCGGCAGAGAGTGGCTCAATCCCATAGAAGCCATTTTTCTCCCATGAAGCGGTGACAGTCATATCCGCCGCCACCTTTGTAAAATCCTTATCCCAACCGGTAAAGGTATATCCGTCACGGGCCACCTCCGGGGCAGCTGCCGCTCCGCCCACCGGGACTGCCTGTGTCAGTTCCCCACCGCCGGTCCGCATCCCTCCCGCAGGGTCAAAGGTGACGGTGACGGTCTGAACGGTCTTTTTTGTCACCGTAAACTTTAGGTTCCCTGTGGCGGTGGCGCCTTCCACTGTATGGAGGGTATACGTATCCTCATATACTCCCGGCGCCAGACCGGACTTCGGTCGTATTAAATAGGTGAATCCCTGATTTATCAAAAACGGCATTGGTCCTGGCGGATTGCTTTCAAGTTCAAATGCTTCCGCCTTTGACAGGACGACACCTGTAATATTCATTGGACGGGCTCCCGTATTCGTAAAATTCATAGTCTTTGTGTAAGAGTAGCCCTCATAACCTTCCTCGGCAGTGCCAAAGTCCAGGTCGGCAGGGGATACCTCAATGGCATAATTTTTCTTCCATAAAGCGGTGACAGTCATATCCGCCGTCACCTTTGTAAAATCCTTATCCCACCCGGTAAAGGTATATCCGTCACGGGTCACCTCCGGGGCAGCCGCCCCGCCGCCCACGGGAACCGCCTGTATCAGTTCTCCTCCGCCGGTCCGCGTCCCTCCCGCAGGGTCAAAGGTGACGGTGACGGTCTGAACGGTCTTTTCTGTCACTGTAAACTTTAGGTTCACTGCTGCGGTGACGCCTTCCGCCGTATGGACGGTAAACGTATCCTCATATACTCCCGGCTCCAGACCGGATTTCGGCTGTATGGTATAGGATATTGTTTCACCTGCCGCGAGCAATACGGTTTTCGTTGGATGATTCACAACTTCAAATGCTTCCACCTTTGACAGGATGCCGCCTGTTACATTTAACGGCAAGGTTCCCGTGTTCTCAAAACTCACGGTCTTCGCGGCAGAGGAGGGGAGATAACCTGCCTCGGCTTTTCCAAAGTCCTGATTTGGAGAAAGTGGGACAATATCATAATCGCTTCCTATGGAAAAATCCACGGTGTATGTCTTTACATAGGTCTTGGCGTCGGCATCCCTTTCCTCAAACGCCTCTGCCTCAACAGTGAGTGCCGCACGGCCGGCTCCGCCGGAAAGGGTGATTTGGGGATTCCCCACGACCTTTGCCCCTTTGTGTTCCGGAACTCCTTTCAAGACAATGACCGCATCCTGCGGCGTGTCAGGCGGCAGAGACACGTGGTATGTATCCCGATCACCTGTAAACCCAGGCACATCAACAGAAACTTCCCCATTCACCTGATACCGCAGGCTTGATAACGAAGCATTCTTACTATAGAATACCGGCGTGAGGATAGCTCCTTCATACGGCATCTGCAACTGGAAGGATTGATCGAGAGCGGAGAGAAAAACACCCCCCATATACTTTGATACGTCCACCCTTTGAAATACATAGCCTTCATTAGTAACGACTTTAACATCAAAGGTTTGACCTGCCTCTACCATTGAAGAGCTGACAGTTACAAATCCGCCCTCCACATTATCCAGTATAACCGGGTTTAAGAGAGTTCCACCTGCCTTCATTTCTACTCCGGGATAAATGGTATACTCATTGGAATCCATTAAGACTTTAACATAGTTATCACTGTCATTTATAAACACACCATCCCCGGACAATCTGAAATCCCCGTTTATGGTACCGCCCTGATAGCTAAATTTACCAGTGATATTGCAGGATGAATTTATGTCTAATTTACCGCCCATCATTGTGATATCTTTTATCTCTGAATCATTGGAAGCCCTGACATATCCATCTTCTATTGTCAGCGATTCTACTTTGCCGAGCAGCTCAATCACTCCCTGTTTTAAGGTGAGGTTTCCTACATTTCCAAAGCTCGCATGGAAGTATCCTTTTACATAATAGATGATTGTTACGTCTGCTAACACTTCTTCATTAAAAATCCAATCTGAGTTTAGCGTAAAGTTTGCTAAAATAACGTCTCCGGGCTGAATGTCACCAGTCCCCATAGCGGCAAGAAAATCAAAAGGCGATTCAAAAACTTTTTCCCCTCCTCCATCCAAAAGACTGGAGGCGAGCTTTGCGGCGCCGGCATCCGGCGGGAGAAATTCAGAGTTTTCCACGGTTACGGTAATTTGGGGTGGTTTCACACTGTCCGCCATCATATAGTCACCGATATCCGCAGTAAACACGTAGCTTCCCTCCGTATCGCCGTCATACTCCGGCTCGCTGTCCCAGGTCACCGGAATCCACGCCGAATACACGAAATCCGGTGTGGATTCCCCTTCCTCTTTTTCTGCCTGCGAGGGCGTGGCAGTATCCAGGTTTTCCTCCGGCTCTTCGATTATCTCCGCCTCCAGTTGATCCGGCAGAATCAAATCCTCTCGCTCTGTTCCCGTCGGGACAGTCTGTTGTTTCATATCGTCCCTGAGCGGGGAAAACGATGCCACGGTTTTGGTATCCGGCACATCTGGCTTTGCCAGAGCCACATACGGAAACTGTACTGCAATCATGATCACAGTCAATAAATACGCCAATTGTTTTTTATCTGAAATCTCATGCTTTTCCTCCTGTCCTAAAGTCTGATCTAAGCTCTTTTTTCGGCAGCACAATATTAAAATTCGGGGCTGTCTGGTCATGCAGGAATTTATAGGTGTCACGCTGCTGCTCCAGGAAAGTCCGGCACCGTCCTTTGCTGTGCTTCTCCACGACGGACCAGTGATGGGTGGCGCAGATACAACTCATACTTTCGCCATACCGGAGCAGCAGCTTATCGAGGGTCTTCCACCATTTTCTAGTGTCCCTCACCTCCGCGCCGCGGGGCGTCAGTATGTTGTGGAGCGTGTGGGTTGCCACTTCCGCAGCTATCAGGCAATTGCGGGACTCCCCTTCTATCCATATTGTCATCTCGGCGGGAGCCTCCGTCTCGGGGCAAAGAAAAATTCAAAGCATATTCCGTCAATCTCTATGTTTGCCAGCTCAAATATGGTATCGCCAACGTGCTCCCAGTCAGGGTTTTTGTCATCCTTAGGATTGGGAACAATGGTAATATCCGGTGTCTGAAAGCTCACGGTACCTCCCTGCTGGATATCCTTTCCCAGTCCTGCATCTATCTTGCCTTTGCCATCGCCCCTGACAGCCAGCAGCGTGCCGTACTGGTAGGTGGACCGCCGTGCCATGGCGTCCCCTGCGATGGGCATCCATCACTCCCTGTATTCCGCCGTAGTGGTCTATGTGGGTGTGGGTGAGGATAATGGCTTTAACCGGGCGCTTCTTTTCGGTGTCTGCGTTTTCCCAGTATAGATTCAGCGCTGCGCTTGCTAGATTGAATCGCATACCCGGTACAGCCCGTGCATATTGTTGAGAAGCGCCTGCCGCCATAAACTCTTATTGACACAAGCCGGACAAAGTTCAATCCGTTCTTTCACCCTGTCTTTAAATTCCTGTTCCGTCTTGTTGTCCTTATCATACCGCAGAGGTTCTTTAATAAAACCCTCTGCCGCGTCAAAAAAATCCTGATAGTCTTCATAATTCAAATTCTTACTTTCTTGTTTCGTTATCATATACCTCCTTTTCCAGGGACTGCATATTGCAGCCCATTCACTGCCTCATCTACTTTACCGACAAGCTCTGCCAATATGAACAAATTCGTTCATATTCCCTAAAACGACGAAATGCGAATACGTCTTCACGTATTCGCATTTCCTTTATTTTATAATCACATTTTATCATATTTGTTGGTTGCCTGCAACCGGAATGATGACGGCTTTTCGATTAGAGGCCCTATGCCAGTCAGCGTTCCGCTCCATGTGCCGGACATCTCGTAATCGCCGTTCTGTGTCAGCTTAATTTGCCCGTCTGTAACACTCCACAGCAGGTTTTCGTCGCAGAGGATTTCCACCGACAAAAGGTTCCCCACCAGCCGCCCATGTTTCTACGCCGATACTCCCCCGGTAATTGTGCAGACCATCTCAGTCATTTCAATTCTCCTTTACTGATGAATATAACCCCTTTTATGAGTACAGTATTATTTTATCACTTCCTAAAAGGGGCTACAATAACATTATGAAAAAGTCAGGTGGTGAATCTGTAGAATTAAACTATGAGGCACTTGGTGAAAGAATCAACAGGATTCGCAAGGAAAAGGGAATTACGCAGAGTGTCCTTGCGGAGCGTGTCGTTATAGAACCCTCGAACACTTCTCACATAGAGAGGGCGGCGTCCAAGGTGGGGCTTGGCACGCTGGTCAAGATTGCCAACGCGCTGGAATGCACACTGAGCGATTTGCTCTGTGACAGCATCCTCTGTGAACGGGTAGCCTTTTGTCTTCACCAAGAACTGCCTCAGCGTCATCAATCCGGATATCCTCTGATTTGCGAAGTTTTTTCTTTGCCCCCTGCGGCTGGGGCTGCGCAGGTCAATCATGCGCTCACAGAGCTTGCCAAACAGGGGAACCGAGGCGGCATAAACCTGTGGGAAACAGACTGCCTCGTTGAGCAGCCCCACCGCAAGCTGTACGTCCATAATCTCATCCGGGTCATAAGTGCCCGCTGCTTCGATTTCATAGGCTATTGCGAAAAGGGTGAGAATGAAAAATCTGTCATCAACTGCTTTGTTCCGCAGGTAAGGGATACGGCTTCCGGTAAGCGAATAGTATTTTCCCTTGTATTCCAGGATATCCCCCCCAAAAGATGGCTTGGTATTGCTCCTTTTTTATTTTATACTTCTTCTTTACGCTTTGAATACGCATAAGGACAACAAAACAGAAGCAAAACTTATAACCGTATGATTTTTCATTTATGCTCTTGCCTGTACCGGTAAAAGAAAATAGAATAAAAAAAGAAGCGCACGGTGCAACCATAGACAAAAAACGGGTAGTAGATGGATGAAGGGGTTATGGCACAGACCAAAGGAGGTAAAATTATGGAGGACAGCAGAATTGTCGATTTATATTGGATGCGAAGCGAGTGTGCAATAACGGAAACCGCATCGAAATATGGAAATTATTGTTACGCTATTGCCTATAATATCCTCCGCGATAAAGAGGATGCGGACGAGAGTGTGAATGATACCTACCTTGGTGCATGGAATACCATTCCTCCCCATCGTCCGTCAGTCCTGGGGACTTTCCTCGGCAAAATCACCCGCCGCGTATCCCTGAAAAGATGGCGGGACAGCCACCGGGATAAACGCGGCGGAAGCCAAGTGTCCCTTGCCCTTGACGAACTTTCGGAATGTGTTCCATCCAATGTTGTGGTAGAGGATCAAATTATTGCGATGGAACTGGCGAAAACACTCAATCGCTTTATCGCCAGTCTGCCGGTTACGGAAAGGCAAGTCTTTCTCTGCCGCTACTGGTATCTGGACTCTATTGAAAAAATAAGCATGGACTTTTGCTTTAGCAGCAGCAAAGTAAAATCCATGCTCCATAGGACAAGGACAAAACTGCTTTCCTATCTAAAAAAGGAGGGATTAGTATGAATGCAAATCATATACTTGACGCATTAGAAATGATTGATGATACATATATCATTGAAGCAAAGGTGAGGGGAAATATGAGTACAACTCCTGCCGGGAAAAAAGACCGGAATATAAAACGGACGCTGACACTCGTTGCGGTGATTGCCGCGCTGCTTGCCCTTTGCGGATTTGCTGCATACCAATTCGGTTGGTTTGACCCATGGCTGCAAAAGCCGTCTGCCGATCCGGTGCAAACCGTCCAAAGCGCGATTGAAGGCCAGGCTGCCAAAGAATATACGCTCCGAGTGCGTATAGAAGAAATTGAGGTAGATGACGCTGAAACGGCGCGTGTAGCGGCTATGTACTCCGGCAGCGAACTTGCAGAAGCGCGGGGCTGGACGGACGAGTATCTCGCAGAACACTTTATCGTTGTACGTGCCAAATATTATGTGGAGTACGATCATACAAAGACCTTCATGGATGACGGCTATACGGAACAGTATTTTTACTTAACCCAGGACATTGAAACCGGGGAATGGACGATTAGCGAAAACACTTCGCCAAACACAAGTATCGTGTTACAAGAACCCTATGCTGTATGGGAATACGAACCGCTTTTAAGTTCTAAGCTCCCAGCGTATCTATTCCATTTTTAATATTTCTTATTCCTCAATCGAGGCGGAGTGCGATAACCGTAGACATTATTCCCACCGTTGTCGATGAGGTGGGCGTCTGTCTCGCTGGACTCATATCCGCCCATAGTCAGGCTGGCATCCTCCGGTAACGGCATCAGGTACTTGCAGCGGCTCCGGCGCTCCAGTCCGATATTCCGTTCCATTGCCGCGGGATCGATATACTCCATGCAGGCTGTGCAGATGTACAGACAGGTATTGCAGTAATAGGCTCCCTCCATGTAACGGGCGGCGGATGCCGGCACGGTTTCCCCGCAGTCGGCACAGACCACGAGATGCGGACAAAATGGATGATTTCCTGGGCGGTAAAACAATAGACAACGCTGCCCCTGCCCCTTCGGGAGAGGTAGAACAGGCGTTGAAATATCGTATTAGCAAAATCCGGAGGTTCGACTTAAACAAAAAAGCCGAAAACCCAGTAAAATCAAGGTTTTCGGCATTGCGTACTGGCGTTCCTGAGCGGATTCGAACCGCTGGCCTTCCGCTTAGGAGGAAAAATAACCCCTTGCCCTACGGTTCCCTTACACATCTTTTCATGCTCTTTCATGTCAAAAATGTCCTCGTAGAACTCAGTTCATTGTGCTTTTTTATTGCATATTGCACAATTCCATCTACTACTATCAACTTTCGTTAAATTAGCAGAAAATTAGCAGACGCCGTTTTTTGGAACGCCGATTAGCAAAAAATTAGCAGAATCAGTATTTGATTTTTATGCCGATTCACGCAAATTGCCTCAAATCAAAACTCCTATTTTGTTGTAGATGTGTCCCCAAATTAAAATTGTTGGAACACATCTGATAATACCACTTTATCACAGCTTGGTTCGGCTGGCAACAAAAAATGGCGTTCCCGTTCCAGAACAGGCTTCTCTAATTTATGGAGGGTTTTATGTCAGAATATCAATTAGAAATCAAACAGGTCGTGGATTATCCACGCTGCCGGATCTACCGGCAATTTATCCAGAACTTAATGGCAGACCGAAGCATTCGCACAAACGGAGGCTCCGGTCTTTTTTATTATACGGTGCTCTGCAACTATGCAAACTTCCGTACTTCTTATCTCCGTATAGACGGTATCGGCTACACGGTATATCCCGGAGAATGGATCTGTACCGTAAAAGAACTGTCTGCATGGTTCCGCACCCGTTTCCAGTGCCAGGCAGTCTCTATCCTGGACGAGCTGCAGAAACGCCACCTGATCTCCTATCTCTTTCTTGACCGTGGAAAGGTAGTCAAATATAAGATCCGTGACTGGAAAAAACAGAATACCGTACTGGATTACAACTGTCCCTGTCAAAAAGATACGGGCTTTTTCTTTATGCCTGTTGTCACTGCAACCGAACTGGTCAGTGCCGGCCGCTGCTCTGAAATGGATATCCTGCTGGATCTGTGGATGTCTGCTGTCTATAACGACAATCAGGTACAGGGTTCGGAGATCGGCCCGGTTGTCTATTTCCGCAATGGCACCGGCTCTCCGCTGGTGGCTTACAGTGAGATGGCTGCCCGCTGGGGCATCTCCAAAGCCACAACCGGGCGTGTGCTGAAAAAGCTTGCTGACATGGATTATATTTCCTTAATGTCATTTCCCGGAAAAACAGGAAGCGTGATCTATCTGCACAGCTACCTTTCCACCATGTTCCAGATATCCGATGTCCTTGTGGATAAAGAGGAGGTTGCCATGAGTCTGAAAATCAGTATCACTCTGCCGGATGAAGGAGAACCGCAGGCGGATTCTGCCCTCACAGAACATGAAGTATGCGTTTCAGAAGAATTATCCTGCGTTTCAAAATCGGACATGGATGCTGTCATCAGAAAAATGGCGCAAGTCCTTGATGCACAGGGAATTTCCTGCTTCCGATGCCCGAAATCCATATATAAGTTATATCCTTTATCAAACGCCTGCAGGGAAGAGTATATATTCCATACACTGAATACTGCCGCACGTTTTGGAATGTCCGTATGTTGTGGGGAGGATAAACCGGTCTATACCTTTGAGCTGAGCCTCTCTCCCACTGAAAATGACAGGGAAGGAGGATGCAGGGAATGAAAAAGAATCCGGAAGAAATAAACATTGCTGACAACCCATTGTACCATGATACCTGGAAACTGCTGAAAAAATACAGGGATGTGGTGTGGAGCCTGGAGCTGTCTGTCCAGCAGGTGCGTAACCGGTTCGAGATTGAATACGGCAGTTCCATTGAGGATTTTCTGGAGTCCGTCTATGTTGCCGGGATCGATCTGTCGGACCGCAGTATCGAACATCACGCCAAATGCATTGAACGGAGCCACCGGATGCTGAAACTCCTGGACACCTCCATCGACCTGCTCCGTACCAAACACAAGAATGGGGAGAGCTATTACTGGCTGCTGTATTACTCGTTCCTTTCCCCGCAGCAGCTGCGGAATGTGGAGGAAATCATAGAGAATCTTCGTCCCCATATCCGGGATATCAGCTTCCGCACCTATTACCGCCGAAGACGGGAGGCCATTGATGCGCTCAGTTCTATCCTGTGGGGCTACACCTCTAAAGACAGTATTGCTATTCTGGAGCAGTTCTTTCCGGAGGATAAAGATGTCGGGGAACAATAACAGGCAGCTATATAACATGACAGGTGATAAAACCGGATTGGAGGAAATATATGATAACATTGACCGAAGAGGAAAAAAGGATGATATTCCAGTTGGAGGGATGCCGCCGATATGACGCGGTACAGGAGATTGCTGTGTTGTGCCAGTATACCCGCAATCAGCACAAAAAAGAGACTGCAGAAAATCTGTTAAAGAAACTCCGTGAACTTTCAGAGGATGACTGCAAAGAGCTGATCTGTGACATTCAGAGAAATTATCACCTGCCATGGAAAGCAAGGACCGTTGGGGAGATGATTGCGGTGGCCCGGCAGGAGTCCGGTGCCCGGAAACTGGAAGGGCATGATATTATGGCACTGGAACGCTTTGACCCGGAAGTAAAGCATATGATTGTGTTTGATGTACTCTCAGGAGAATCCCCAATAGGAGATAAAGGTAGTCGAATGAGACTGTTTCTGACAGAAGCTGGATATAAAAAGGCATTGGAAAATCAAAGAAAACAGTATATACAGATCAGAAATCATGCGAGAGTAATAGTTGGAAATTTAAAGTATGATTATGCGGACAGGGAATTATAATTCATATTTTCCAAGAACTAGCAAAGAGGCGGCTATCATTTAACAGTCGCCTCTTTAATATCTAATACCAATTTTCACGTTCTCTGTCTAAATCATCATAATAATCGTCATAAAAGTATTTTGTTTTAGGTGGGTATTTCGTATCAATATAATTTGCAAATTGCATCTGCACAATATCATCATACTCGTTGGAATGTTCAAAACCATATTTGTTTAAATAGCCCATTTTCTTTTGTGCGGCTTCTTCGCTTAGACCAAAACATTCCATAAGAAAATGTACATCTATTTTATAGCCTCGTTTCGCAATGGTTTTAATAAGGACATTAGGTGCATTGGCTTGTGCCGCAAAAAAGTGCGCTTCAATTTCTTCTTTCTCACTGTGCTTTTTATGTTCACATTTAACATGACCTATTTCATGCCAAAGAGTATGTTTCATGCGTGGCCCATATTTTTCTTTATTATATAAAATTAGTGTGAGTCCTGGACGTAAACCTTTTAAAAGAAAAGCATCTTCCAATTCATGGCCCAATGTAATTTCATCCATCGAAAGCCCTGTTTTTTTAGCATAATTTTGATAACTGCTTATCATTACCCCTTTACATTTTATTTTTTTTGCCGGTATTGGAAACTCTTGTATATTCAGTTCCAATAGCGTCAAATAAGCCAATGAAGTTATTTTTGACCACTCGAACATTATCATTCCTCCTCATCTTCATCATCAAGAAGGAATTTGTCTATAGTATCATTAAATATTTTATATGCCTCTTTCCTCTTTTCCTCTGACAACTCCCCTGTCTTACGGGCTATGATAACAAATTCTTCTGGTATTTCGCTATATCCACATTTTGTTAATAATAATGCCTTATCAACCTGTAAAGCCGCAGCTAGCTTCTCCAGTGTTGCTGGATCAGGTTTAACGGCATCTGCTTCAATACGGCTGATTGTAGAATTTGTTACTCCTGCCAGTTCCGCCAGTTTTCGCTGGCTAATCTTTTTTTCAGTTCTTAATTGTACGAGGTAATGCCCAAATGATGTATTTTTCATTATAGTGGCTCCTTTCTGGAAAAATCATACCATATTTGTTCCACAAATGCAACAAAAATATGTTGCATCCGTGGAACAGATGTGCTATAATGATGTTGCATCGAAGGAACGGTGCATTGATGCAGAACAAAAAACAGCGGTATTGTGACTGGCACTCACAAACCACTGCCTTTCTGTAGCGACAATCCATTCAAAATGCAATGTCTGCTCCCTACAGTCATTTTAGCATTTTGATAGTTAAATTACAACCTCTATCATCAAAAAATAGTAGGTTTCTTATGGAAACAGCTCAGAAGAATGCTCTGTAAATAATTATTTAAGGAGGTACATTCTATGATGTACGCAAAAAAGATCAGAATGCAGAATGGCTGCAGAAACTCTAACAACACACAGGAAATCGCAGAAATCTATGTGGATGGATGCAATAATCCGGGATTTTTTCCCAAAGCTGTTCTTCACGACTTTCTGAAGACAAATCCTAACAGTATTAAAGTTAATATTTCTCCTTTTCCGTATGTTGTTCCCGCAACAAGTTATCGGGGAGAAAAGTATGTTCGTTCAGAAGCAAACGATACCATACATGACAATTTACTGAAATTACCCAGAATGTAAGGAGGTGTACTATGGCTGTTCATCACGGTGGAAAAGTTGGTGCCGCTGGCAGAAGATTAGCATCAAAATCATCAAGCAAAAGAACTAAAAGCAAAGCGGCAAAGGTATTAGTCAATCATAAAAACACAAAGCACTAAATCACTTTCGGCTAAGGGAGGTTCGAGAGCATTATCCAAAAAGCCCGTCAGGAAAACGTCTCCATGGAATCCTGACGGGCTTTTGCCGTGGGAAGCAAAAACATTTTAAATAAATATTATTCTAAGAAAAGATATTTGGGCCTTACTAAGCGGTAGCCTTCTTCTTCCGTAATCGTATTGCTTTCTTGTTCTTTATTATTTTGTTTTTTCCTTGGCTCTTCAATGAACAATTTACTGCTATAATTCTGATAAGTCGCATCTATAGAACTAAGTATATCTATAATACTGTAAGCACTGTTCTTTTCCTCGTAATATAAAATCGTTGACAGAACAGAATTTACATACCTGTATAACCGAAAACTGATATATTCCAATGAATCATCTATATCCTTTGCAGAATGAATCAGTTGGTTCCGTAGCCGATAAATATAATTCAAGTCATGCCTGATTTCTTCGTAATATTCTTTTATCGCCTTAGATGCCTTCTGTGGCTCCGTTAAGAGCATAATCAGTTCCATACATTCCCTCTCCAAAACAATGTGAAAGGATAGTTCTGAGAGTAAGGGGGCATATTTCTCTTTATCTAACAGGTAAGATATTACTTTTCTTGTGGAATAATCCTTTCCTTCTCTACAGTCTGTACAGAAAAAATCTAATGCAGGATATTTTTCCTTATATCCTTTTTTCTCCATACAATAAGTCAAGCGAGTCCAGAATATATTCAGCTTATTTTTAAGATAGAAGAGACTAAATACTTCCGGTACGATTACCCTTGCCTTTTCGATAATCGTGTATTTAGGGAACGGATGAAGAATATACTCCAACGATGACCAAAAATTCAAAAATCTGTTTTGTATGGAATAACCCTTAGCTGTATGCAGGGTATAAAGTACCCTTTCCAGTGTTCCCTTATTTTCATTAACAACAGTCTTTTCAAGCTGCAAAAAGCGTTCCATCTGTTTACGATAATTGTTATCAATATAGGACAGCATTCTTGTATTATCCACACTGCCCAATCCAATTTTATGAAAACCTGTTTCGTCCTCCCAGGCATACCATATATCGTCCCTGATAAAGTTTTGAGTAGCCTGCCACATATCAAAGAGCTGTTTGACTGACTGGAATTCCTTTCTTGCCATGTCTATAGCTTTATATGCATCAAGTGCCAGATACACTTTGGTAGCAACCTGCCACCCGTCCTGCATCCACTGATTATTGGCTGGCAAAACTTCTTCGGATACAAGTTCAAAATGCCGTCCTAACAATTCCCGCGCCCGTTCCTGCTGAGTTTCACTATCAACTTTATATTTTATAAAGATTCTGAACCCTACGGGAATTTTATTCAAATTTTTCATATCCCTGATGATTTGTTCACAATCTCCAGTCTCTACAAATCGCTTCTGCTGGTTTTTAAAATATTCTACAATATAAGCCATAGAATAACCCATATTTAACAAATCGCTAACCAGAGCTTCCATAAGGTAGTCCATATTACTGAAAACTTGTTCCTTCAATAGGCATTCTATGTAACGCTCAATCATATTTTCGGCTTCTAGCTTTTTCTTTAAAGCAACCAGATTTCTATGGATATTATGAATCTCTGGTCCTTTGCCATTTTCTTTCTCTTTTTCGCTTTCCTTCTCTCTTTTTCCGTTAGCCGGTTTCAACAGGCAATGAAGTCTGGAAAAATCATCTTTATACAGATCCAGAAGTCGGAAAGGATGTTTTTGTAACTGGGCATCCAGTCCGTCCAACAGCCCCTCATAAGAACGGTTCAGTTTACTCTGATCTAATGACATTCTCAATTCATCATAAGTGTCTATGCAGATTTCAATATATTTAAGAAGGCTCTCCTGACGCTTTTCCTCTAATGTGTGGTATGAATTATTTACCAAATCCTGAATTTTAAATATAAAATATTTTCTGCACTTTTGGATTCCGCTGTTCTCCATCTGTTTTCTCCTCGTATCTCTGCCAGAGCAGCTTTGGTACTGGCTGTTTTCCTGTATTTTTCTGCTTGACAAAGCCCTATGTATCGGTTATGATTAGAGCAGTTAAAGATACATAGACTTGAAACAGGCTACCCGGGTAGTACTCTCTTGCCTACTGTATCTTTTTAATTTTACATAATACAATTTGCTATGGCATATACTAAATTACTGGAAGATGCTTATTTTTGTGACCGGGCTGCCAGGGTAGTCCTCCTTAAATACTGCATCTTCTTTTGTATTATATCAGATATGCAGGAACCTGGGTATCTATAATTTATAAAAATGACCCCTCATATATAAGCTGTATTCTATAGTATGTTTTACAAAATAACGTTCATCTAATTTTTCTTAATATATTCCGTAATCTGTTTTTCTGGCACAAAATTGGCACAATTCCACACAAAATTGGCACGGTTCTGCTCTTTCCCCGTAAATAGAGATATGTTACACTAAATATGCTGAAAACTGTATCCAGAAGCAATCCGGGCTGGCATGGCACCTTTCCAGAGAGGTGCTTTTTTTGCGCCTTTCACCGCAATCCGGATATTCCCACCCCTGCAGCCCGGAGGAAAGAGGACCATGCCTATCTGCGGCATGGTTTTTTCTTTCCACCACCAAATCTTATTTAAAGGAGGTCCACAAATTGAGACTGAAAAACAAACTGCAGACGCCTGCCCCGGCAGGAAAGAAACCAAAATTCAGGTTCTCCCCCACAAAGGCAGCCTATTATGCCTTCCTCAGTTCCATGATGTTCCTAATGTTCACCCAGACGGCATACGCCGCGGATGTATGGACGAAGGCCACGGAGATTATGAAAGATGTCTATAACCAGATCGTGCTGATCTCCACGGTTGCCGCTATCGTCACTGCTTCGGTTGCCCTGCTGATGATGAACTTCTCCCGCTCCGGCCGCACGGTGGACGAGAGCCGGGCATGGCTGAAGCGCATCTGCATCACCTGGGCGATCTTAAACGGGCTGGGCTTCATCATGGCCTACATCACCCCGTTCTTTGCGGACGGCAAATGGAATGGATGACCGGCATCCCACACGGAAAGGAGTGATCATTTATGGGTATCTTAGACGGCATTGTGGAATGGATCGCCGAACAGGTGATGCACGGCCTTGACCTTGTCACCACTTCGGTCCTGGGGGCGCTGGGCTGCGACATGACCGTATTCCTCCGCTACTTCCCCGCCGCGGAGACCATGTATAAAGTCTTTGTGGCGCTGGCTATCGGCATCATCTTATTAAACTGGGTATGGCAGCTGTTCAAAAACTTCGGGCTGGGGGCAGGCATTGAGGCGGAGGACCCGGTGCGCCTGAGCATCCGCTCCGTCCTCTTCATCCTGCTGGCCTACTTCTCGGACGGCATCGTGGATACGGTCTTAAAGATCGGCGGCACCCCGTACCACTGGATCATGGATTCCGACCTGCCGGCTTTAAGCTTTGCCGATTTCAATTCGGTGATGCTGGCCATCATCGGCGTCTGTGCCAACGGGGCGGTGGCCCTGATCGCCCTGATCGTCGTGCTGGTGCTGGCATGGAATTACTTAAAGCTCCTTTTTGAAGCGGCGGAACGGTATGTCCTTTTAGGGGTGCTGGTCTACACGGCGCCTGTGGCTTTTTCCATGGGGGCCTCCCAGTCCACCGCTAACATTTTCAAATCCTGGTGCCGGATGTTCGGCGGGCAGGTCTTCCTCCTGCTCATGAATGCCTGGTGCCTGCGCCTGTTCACGAGCATGGTCGGGGCTTTTATTGCAAACCCGCTTTCATTATGAGAGACGAAAGGAAGGATGAAAACCATGAAAAGATATAAAAAAATATTGACTGCGGCCTTTCTGGTGGCACTCCTCCTCTGCCTGTCCTGCCAGACGACCTTTGCCTTTTCGGAGAGCGATGCCCAGGCCCAGGTGGATGCGGCGGGCCGGGAAGCGGTATCGGGCAATGTCCTGGTCTGGTTCCTGTGTGCCATCGCATTTTTAAAGGTGTCCCAGAAGATTGACTCCTTCATGTCCAGCCTGGGTGTCAACGTGGGGCATACGGGCGGTTCCATGATTGCGGAGGCCATGATCGCCGCAAGGGGCGTGGGGGCGGTCCGTAACTTTTCCCGCCAGCACTTCGGCGGCGGCTACAGCAGTTCCTCCTCCCATGTGAATGCAGGCTCCGGCTCACCCGGAAGCCCCGGCAGTCCGGGCGGATTCATGGCAGGCGGCCTTGCCGGGGTGGTCAGCCGGCAGGTCACAAACAGCGCCATCCGCACGGCTACTACCCACACGCAGGCAGACCGGCAGAGTGAACGGACTTCCAAAACCGGTATCGGCGGCTTCGCATCCGCCGTATCCGCAGGCATTGGGGGAAACATGTATGCGTCTTCCGTTGCAAAGGGCGGCGATTTTGCTAACAGCGTGATTGGCACGGTGGCGACCGGAAGCATGGCGTCCGTGGGTTCCATGACCGGGGAAAAGGCAGCCCAGGCCCTCCATTCCTACATGGGCTATGCCGCCCTGGAAGAGGGTGCACAGCATGTCCCGTCCTTTACCAATGTAGAAATCGGGGGCGGGCGCATCACCGGCACGGAGATCTCCGGGGAACACCCGGAGGGCATTTCCTTCGGCATGTACCATGCGGACCAGTACACCCCGCCGGAAGGGGCATACGCCACCGTGCAGGCCGTGGACGGCACTTCCTGGTATAAACAGTATGCGCAGGATGCCGTGGAGAAGTCACCCTATATGGCGGCAGACGGCTCTATCGCCTACAAAGAATCCATCGTGAAAAAGATGCCGCCGGCACCGAAAAGAAAGGACAGGTTATAAATGGCAGAACAACAGAAAAACGGGCTGGAAGAAGCCCTGGAAACCGGCGCATCCGCGGCACACCTGGCCAGGGGCGCCCTGAAAGCGGGAAAGGCGGTATCCGGGGCTGCAAAAGGCGCCGCTGCCGGCGGCCCCTACGGGGCTGTGGCCGGGGCGTTATGGGAAGAACGGAAATCGATTGGGAAATTTGTGGCGGCCGCCGCTGTGCTGTTGCTGCTCCCGGTGCTGTTTGTACTTATGCTCCCCGGCCTGCTCTTTGACGGCTTTTCCTCCGCTTTTTCCCCAGCAGACCCGGAAACGCCCATCCTGAACAGCGAAAATGCCCTTATAGAAAATGCCAACACCATCACCTATACCATCATCACCATCCTGGGGGAAGGCATGGAGGATGTCATGGAGCGGATTGAACGGGATTTTGCAGCCTCGGACGGGGACGGCATGGAAGTCATTAACCCTTATGAGACAAGTCCTGTATACAATGCCAACCTGTTTGTCTCCCAGTACTGCGCGGCAAAGGAAAAAGACTTCGCGGATATCTCCATTGCGGACATGGCGGCTGTCATGCGCCGGGGGAAATCCCATCTCTACTCCTACAGGCGGACGGAAGAAATCCGTGAGAAGACCGTGGAGGACCCGGAGACCGGGGAAGAGACCATCGTATCGGAGAAATGGATGATCTATACCATTTCCTACAACGGGGAGGATTACTTTGCCGACCAGGTATTCGCCCTTACGGATAAACAGAAGGAGCTTGCCGCCGATTATGCGCAGAACCTGAGCCTGTTTCTGGGAGACGGACTTATACAGAACCTGGAGAACTGGGAAGGAAACAGCATCCCCTCCCTGGGCGATGTGCGTTTCACGGACGGGGGCACGGAGGTTGTCTATTTCAACCAGCTGGATGAACGCTATGCCGGGAAGCCCTATGGCACCGACCATATCGGCGGCTACGGCTGCGGGCCTACCTCCATGGCGATGGTGGTGTCCTCCCTGGCCGGCGAGACGGTGGACCCGGAACAGATGGCCCGGTGGGCGTATGAAAACGGCTACTGGTGCAAAGGCAGCGGCTCCTACCATGCCCTGATCCCCGGGGCGGCCGCACACTGGGGGCTTGCCGTTTCCGGCTGTTCCCCCTCGGAGCCCCAGCGGATACTGGACGCCCTGGCGGACGGGAAGCTGGTGGTGGCCATCATGTCAAAGGGACACTTCACAAGCGGCGGCCACTTTATCGTGCTGCGGGGAGTGCAAGACGGGAAGATCCTGGTGGCGGACCCCGCCAGCTACCGGCGGAGCGGACAGCTCTGGGACCTTTCCATTATTTTAAACGAAGCCAGCAGACGTGTCGGCGCGGGCGGCCCCTTCTGGATCATCGGATGAGCCGCCCTGCCGCAGTCCGGCCATGAAACCTGTTTACGGACGGTTCCGCTCTGCATCTGCCCATGGCCGGAACTGACACACTGCGAAAGAGAGGTACTACTACATGAACCATCAAAATGACCATGATACCTATATCATCCCGCCGAACTTTGTAGACACGGGCACGTTTTTCGGCGGCATGTTCCGGGCAAGGAACGTGATCGAGGCTGGCATCCTGGCGGTAGTGACCGGGCTGCCAATCTTCCTGTTTCTGCCCTTTGGCCTGACCGCACGGATCATCGTGCTGTGCCTGACTACCCTGCCCCTTGTGCTGTTTGCCCTGATCGGCATATCGGGGGAAAGCCTGTCGTCCTTCCTGGTCATCTTCTTAAAATATATGAAGAACCGCCGTATCGTGGGCGGCGAAAGCCAGGAGACCATGCGGAAAACTCCCCGCTCAAAAAAAGAGAGAAAAGAACACCGGAAAGGAAAATACAGCAGTGGGGAAATTGCGGCATCAGAAAATGCTGCCCAAAATACAAAGCCGGCTGGAAAAAACACTTCCGGCAAAAATGACAGGATCGGTGGCATATCCGGCTGGAAACGCAAAGGGGAGGATGATTTTCCTGCAGAGTTCGACCAGGTGAAAGGATATGAGATACGGCAGAAGCTCCGCCCCAGCCAGACACAGAAACCCCAAAACGGCAGGACCCAGAACCCCAAAACGGGAAAAGCCGAAAAAAAAGGAAACAAAAAAACAGATACGCGGAAAGCATCTGCAAAATCCAAAAAAGCAGACCATAAAAACAGGCAGTCCGGCAGGAATCCTTCTGCCAGAAAACCGCTCCGTACACTGGAACCCCAGTTTACCCACTTAAACCCGGTGGCGGACTACCTGCCCATCCGCAAAATTGAAAACGGCATCATCTACACAAAAGACCACCGCTATGTCAAGGTGGTGGAGGTGGTCCCCATCAACTTCCTGCTCAGGAGTGCCAGAGAACAGAGGAGCATCATCTATTCCTTTGTTTCCTATTTAAAGATAAGCCCCGTAAAGCTCCAGTTCAAGGTGCTGACCCGCCGGGCGGACATCGGCCGCCACATGGACACGGTGCGCCGGGAGATGGCACAGGAGATCAACGAACAGTGCCGGCTCATGCAGGAGGACTACCTGCAGTTCATCCAGCAGATCTGTTCCCGTGAAGCGGTGACGCGCCGGTTCTTCCTGATCTTTGAATATGAACCCTGGGGGAACGCAAGGCGCACGGACGAGGAAGGGGAGGCCATCGGTTCTTTGCAGTCCGCCGTCCATACTGCATCCAATTACCTGCGCCAGTGCGGGAATGAAGTGGTGCTGCCGGACAACGAGGACGAGTTTACCATAGATGTGCTCTACAACCTCCTGTGCCGGAAGGAAAGCGCCACAAAGCCCCTCCCTGTCCGGGCAAAAGAGGTGGTGGCCCGGTATCTGGCAGACGGGAGGGAGGCGGAGATCGACCATATCCCGGCCGGGGAATTTATCGCCCCTGCAAGCATTGACTTTACCCATGGAAGGTACATCTGCATCGACGGGCTGTATTATGCCTACCTGCTGATCCCCTCGGACGGCTATAAGACCCATGTGCCGGCCGGCTGGCTCAGCCTGATGGTCAATGCCGGGGACGGGATCGACCTGGACATGTTCCTCTCCCGCCAGCCCAAGGAGCGCATCATCCAGAAGGTGGGCCAGCAGCTGCGCATCAACCGCTCCCGGATCAAGGACGCCAGCGATACCAACACGGACTTTGACGATATCGACAGCGCCATCCGGAGCGGCTATTTCCTGAAGGAGGGGCTGGCAGACAATGAAGATTTTTACTTTATGAACCTGTTAATTACCATTACGGCGCCCAATGAAGAGGACCTGGAATGGAAGGTCAGCGAGATGAAGAAACTCCTGCTCTCCCAGGACATGCGGGTATCCTCCTGCCACTTCCGGGAAGAACAGGCTTTCCTTACCGCCCTGCCCCTGGTATCCGTGGATAAAGGGCTGTATGAGCGCAGCAGGCGCAACCTCTTAACCGGGGGCGCGGCAAGCTGTTATCCCTTTACCAGCTACGAGATGTGCGATGACAACGGCATCCTTCTGGGGGTGAACAAATACAACAGCTCCCTGATCATTGTGGATATCTTCAATTCCGCCGTCTACAAAAACGCCAACATGGCAATCCTGGGGACTTCCGGCGCGGGCAAGACCTTTACCATGCAGCTTATGGCCCTGCGGATGCGGCGCAAGGGAATCCCCATTTTTATCATCGCCCCGTTAAAAGGGCATGAGTTCCACCGGGCCTGCGCCAACGTGGGAGGCGAATTTATCCAGGTCTCCCCGGCAAGCCCACACTGCATTAACGTGATGGAGATCCGGCAGGTGGACCGCACCGTGAACGAGCTGCTGGATGGCCCCGGCATCCAGCTTTCGGAACTGGCGGAGAAGATCCAGCGGCTCCATATCTTTTTCAGCCTGCTGATCCCGGACATGAACCATGAGGAGCGCCAGCTTCTGGATGAGGCCCTGATCCACACCTACAACAAAAAGGGCATCACCCATGACAACGCTTCCCTGGCTGACCCAAAAGCCCCGGGGAGATACCGGGAAATGCCGGTGCTGGGCGACCTTTATGAGATTTTAAAGAAAGCCGCTGCCACCAGGCGTCTTGCCAATATCCTGAACCGTCTGGTGAACGGCTCCGCCAGCACCTTCAACCAGCAGACCAACGTGTCACTGGACAATAAATATACCGTACTGGATATTTCCTCCCTGACCGGGGACCTGCTCACCGTGGGGATGTTCGTTGCCCTGGACTTTGTCTGGGACCGGGCCAAGGAAGACCGTACCGAGGAAAAGACCATCTTCATTGACGAGTGCTGGCAGCTCTTATCCGGCGCCGGCGCCACGGGCACGCGCCTTGCGGGGGATTTTGTCCTGGAGATCTTCAAGACCATCCGCGGATACGGCGGCTCTGCCGTCTGCGCCAGCCAGGACCTGAATGACTTCTTCAACCTGGATGAAGGGCGGTTTGGGAAAGGCATCATCAACAACTCCAAGACCAAGATCATCCTGAACCTAGAGGATGACGAGGCCATGCGCGTGCAGAGCGCCCTCCACCTCTCCGATGCGGAGATCATGGAAGTCACCCACTTTGAACGGGGCAATGGCCTGATCAGTACCAACAACAATAACATCATGGTGGAGTTCAAGGCAAGCCCCCTGGAAAAAGACCTGATCACCACAGACCGGAGGGAGTTAAAGGACATCGTGGAGCGGATGCGCCGGCAGAATGAAGCCGGATAGCATACAGGATTACGCACCATATACGCATGGATTACGCAATACTATTTTTATTACGTCTGCTGTACGCACAGATTACGCAATCAGAATACAGCCACGGCCTGATTCCCATACAGCTTTTATGCTGTCCAGGCTGCTCCGCAGACAAAAGCAAGGGAGGAAATTTTTGTGAAAACCAGAGCGGATATATACGGCCATGAGGCCACGGAACTGCTCCGGATCATATCCATGTATCCGGGGCTTTCAGAAAAACAGTTATGCCGGTTCTACCCGGATAGGGAGGATGTCACGAAAAACCTGCTCTCCCACTTATCCAGGCAGGGGCGCACCCGGCAGACGGACACCGGAGGCTATTTCCCATACAGGAATGACAGAATGGAAACGGATTCCGGCATGGTACGGGCGGCATGGGTACTGCTGGATTTTATCGACCGGGCGGAATACCACTCATCCAGTGAGTTCCCCGTGAAGATTGCCTTTTTCTCCGGCGGCGAACTGTATGAGATCATCCATGCCGCTGCCGGGCAGGAAGCCATCGCCTCCCATGCCCTGCGCCAGAGCCGTGACAGCGGGAGCCGCCGTATCGTGCTGGTGGACAGCCCGGAACAGATCCCTTTACTGGAATTTCCCGGAATTACCGGATTCTGTACGGTGGATGCTGCCGGAAACGTAAGCTACTACAAAAAATCAACCTAAAAAGATTGGAGGGATGTGAGTGGACCGAAAAATCATCTCACGCCGGATCGCAGATATCCAGAATGGCCTTTCCCGGCTGAGCAGCCATATCTGCGCCATGGATTCCCTGGATATCCAGCGCTATCCGGAAAACTATGAAACCATGTCAACCGAAGCCGCCCTGCGGGCCGAAGGGATCGCCTGCCAGCTCAGGAATCTCCTCTACGCTTCCACCTCTGTCCCCAAAGCAGAGTACCTTGTGAAAGCCGGGGAAGTACACGGCATTGAGGTCAGCTATGAAAACGGCATCCTGGAGGTATCCCTTCCACGGCTGCTTCCAAAGAAAAAAATGAGGCAGAGCAGCCTGTTCCTGCTTGATCCTCTCCATGCAACACTGGGGCAGTATGCGAAAGAGCATCCCATGCCCCACTTCCGGGAATGCGTGGTATGCATTTCCCATGTATACGACCATGAACTGCCGGACTGGTGCCTTCTGGACTATGACAACCTGCAGCAGAAACAGATCCTGGACGCCATCGCCCTGTATGTGATGGCGGATGACAGCGGGCTTTTATGTGACGCCTACAATACCACGGAGCTTGGAGATCAGAACGGCACCCGTATCTACATCATGGAAAAAAGCCGCTTTGCCGGATGGCTTTCCGGCAGGGAAAAAGAACTGAAATCCATATCGGATTTTTAGTGGTTTTCAGGCTTTCTCCACTCCATACAGCCAGGATCAGAAAAACATTGCATTTATTGGGCTTTATCTGCGGCGGATATAAACCCTGTTTACCGAAGTCTTTAGCCGCCCCGGTAAAAAACCGGGAAAGGAGGTGATTTTTTATGTCCCATAAGGACACATTCCCCAGGCAGGACACACTGGGCCGTTACCTGCTCGAACTGGCCGCCGTCTGCGGCGAGTTCCCGTCCAGCCTTCTCCCCCGCATCCACGACAGCTCCAGTTATATGGAGGCGGTCATAACTTCACTAAAAAAGGAGGGGCTGCTGCGGGTATTCTACAAAGACAGGCTGCGTGGTTTCCGCCTGGGACGGCGGGCAAAGGGCATACTTCTGGCAGAGAACCCCGAACGGTTTTCCTTTTACCTTACCGGGGATACGGACACCAACCGGATCAGGAGCGAAGTGACGAGAAGGATGAGGCTGCACCGGACAGCGGAGACTTATGCCTCCATGCTGAACGCAGGCGTGGCTGTCTTCCGGGACGAAAAGCCCCCGGTCTTTTTACTGGAAGCGGTTCCCCTCCCTGCCCTGAAAACCCCTGCCTTTTACGGTTCCCGTGAGGTTAAGGAAATGGGGATTGAGATGGTAAAGATCAGAAGTTCCCGTATGACCGGCGTGCTCCTTGCACCGTCCGGCATCTTCCTTACCTATAACAGCGGCCCGTATATGGCAAAATGGGACTACCGCGCAGAGCAGCGGGCGCAGGTCCTTTTGAGAATGGTCCTCTGCCACCAGCGGATGGCCTCCCAGTATGCCCGGACGGAAGTTTCCGGCCTGCTGTTTTGCAATACTCTGGAACCTTTTTATCAGATTCTGGAAGAAGGCGACAGCCATACCCGCTGCTTCTTCCTTCTGGACGGGAATTATGAGCATTTTTACTACCTGACCAATGACCATTACGGGGATACGCTGCTGAAACTCTTATGCGACCCTGTAAAAACAACGGAACTTGACAACCTGCTGATGCAGGGCTTTACCCCAAAGGATGCGGGCCTTCCCATAGAACATGACGCCCTGGACCAGAACGGAAACCCGGTGCTGTTCGGTTACTTTCTGGACATCCCCCGCATCAACCGTTTCCACACGGCGCTCCAGCTACAGGGGAGGAAAGGAATCCTGATCTGCTTTGACTTCCAGAAAGAAGTCCTCCACCGCTTCTGCGGCGGGCAGGCAGAGTTTTCCACCATCAGCTTTGAAAAATTTGAAAGGAGGTTTTTCCCATAGACAAGAAAAAACTACTGAAAGGACTGGTCACTGCCCCCATAGCTATCCTTGCCATCCTGTATGCGGGCGGCTACCTGGGGCAGTTCATCGGCAACTACGCCCTCTGGAAACAGGGCGGCGGCTATCCGGGGGACGGCACTTCTCCCCTGTCCCCCTCTCCGGGCCTGTCCGCCTGCCTCCGTGCGGCGGTGCATCCCCCATACGGGATCTACGGGATATTTATCTGCATCGGATTACTGGCGGTGCTTCTGCTCCTTGTCATGCGGATCGGTTACAGCGATACCGGGGAATATGACGAGGACCGGAATTTCACCTATTCCGCCAGGGGCACCTACGGCACGTCCGGATGGATGAGCCGGAAGGAAATGGCCGGCGTTCTGGAGCTGGTGGCAGACCTGCACCGTTACCAGGGGATCGTGCTGGGCATGCTGGACAGGAAAGCGGTCTGCGTGCCGGAGAAGACAAGGCTCAACAGCAACCTGGCAGTCTACGGCGCCAGCGGCTCCATGAAGACACGCTCCTTCTGCATGAACCGCATTCTGCAGGGGGTATCCCGCGGGGAATCCCTGGTAATCTGCGACCCCAAATCGGAGCTGTACGAAAAATCCAGCGAGTACCTGCGTGACAAAGGCTATACCGTCCACGTGTTCAACCTGGTCAGTCCGGAAAACTCGGATTCCTGGAACTGCCTCTCGGAAGTGGAAGGGCAGGAACTGATGGCGCAGCTCTTCGTGGATGTCATCATCAGAAACACCACGGGCGGCGGCAAGGGAGACCATTTCTGGGATTCCGCGGAAATGAACCTGTTAAAGGCGCTGGTGCTGTATGTGGATAAGGGCTACCCGCCGGAAAACCGGAACATGGGCCAGGTCTACCAGCTCATTACCCTGAATTCGGAAACCGCATTGAACAGCCTGTTTGAAGTGCTGCCCATCAGCCACCCGGCAAAGGCGCCTTACAGCCTGTTCAAACAGGCATCCGATTCCGTGCGCAGCGGCGTGATCATCGGGCTGGGGAGCCGCCTGCAGGTGTTCCAGTCCGAACTGATCAAAAAGATCACCGCAAGGGACGAGATTGATTTAGAACTCTTAGGACAGAAGCCCTGTGCCTATTTCCTTGTGACCAGCGACCAGGACAGCACCTTCGACTTCCTGGCGTCCCTGTTTCTGTCCTTCGTGTTCATCAAGCTGGTGCGGTATGCGGACAAAAACTGCGAGGGCGGGAGGCTCCCGGTGCCCGTCCATGTTTTGGGGGAGGAGCTGACCGCCTGCGGCACCATCCCGGACCTTTCCCGGCGCCTGAGCGTCATCCGCTCCCGGAATATCTCCATGTCCTGCGTGTTCCAGAACCTTGCGGGCCTGCAGAACCGGTATCCGCTGAACCTCTGGCAGGAAATTCTGGGGAATTGTGACGTCCAGCTCTTTCTGGGATGCACCGACCCCCTGACCGCGGAATTTGTCTCCTCCCGCACCGGGCTGGCCAGCGTGGCGGTCTCCAGCAAGTCCAAACAGTTAGGGACCTGGCGGATCTCCAACTACACACCGGAATACCGGGAGACCAGCGGCGTGGGGAAACGGCCCGTGCTGACGCCGGATGAAGTGTTGCGCCTGCCCATTGACGAAGCACTCGTGATCATCCGGGGAAAGAAAACCTTAAAAGTGGACAAAATGGACTATTCCAGACACCCGGAATATCCCCTGCTGCGCTCCTGCAAGGCATCCGCCCACATCCCGGAATGGAGGCGGCTGGAAATGGAAACCGCTGCCGCGCCGGAACCTGTGGCAAAGCACGCTCCACAAAAACAGACTGCAAAAAATGCGCCAAAGGCATCATCCGGGGCTGCTTCCAAAACCGGTACAAAACCCGCTGTGAAAGGAACTCCAAAGCCATCAACGGCAGGCGCACAGCAAAAACCACCGGCAGCTGATCGGGGAAAGGCTGCCCCAACCGCATCTTCCGGCACGCCTGCCGGAATCGTATCCACGGACAGGGATTCCATCATGTCCTAACACAGAACGCTATGGAGCAGCTCATTTCCGGGCTGTGAAATAAAATAACAACACTATGGAGGTAAACACATGGCAAGAAAAAAGGAACTTATGGAACTGGAAAACCCTTCTATGGGAGAAAACACTCCTTTGGACGGAACGGACACAGAGACCGGAGCTTCCCTCACTGAAGGAGACGGCATGCCGCCTGAAACTGACGGGGATGGCATGGACTTAAATGAGCTGCTGGGAAGCATGGACCAGGAACCGGCAGAGGGGCCGGATATGGAAGACGGAATGCTCCCGGAGCTTACAGAAGAGGAAATGTTTGGGGAAGTGTTGGGGGATATGGACGGCTCTGGTACTGAGTATGATGCCGGCAGTTCCGGTGAAGTACAACCGGAATCTGCAGCATCTCCTGAAACAGATGCCCCCGCTGCAAAGACCAGGCGCACCACACGCAGTAAGAAAGAGAAAACTCCTGAAGGAAATGGCGGAGAAACAAAGGAAACGGATACAGAAATGAAGGATACACCGGAAGCAGTTTCTGATGGTGTGCCGGATTTCCCGGATACTGCCGCAGTTCCTGATACAGACGAAGGAGAAGAAACAATCCCCCAGGAAGATGTACCGCCTGCCTGGGCCGGACCGGAAGAAACACCCCTCCCTTCTGGCGAAAGGGAAACAGGAACTACAGTTCCGCCCTCCCGGCGTGCCAGAAACAGAAAAGAGGATGCTCCTGTCCTGACACTGGAAGTCCGGGGAGAAGTAGAGACCGAGGAATCCCGCGAGGATGCCATCTGGCATGAGATCCACAACGCCTACCGCACCAGGCGCATCCTTACCGGACAGCTTGGCGGGATTGAGCAGACGGACAATGGCAAGACCATTTCCATCGTAGACTACAAGGGATTCCGCATTGTGATTCCCTTAAAAGAGATGATGATCAATATCGGCCGCAGCCCTTCCGGGCAGGAATATGCGGAGCTGATGCTGCGCCAGAACAAGATCCTCGGCAACATGCTTGGCGCGGAAATCGACTTTATTGTAAAAGGCATTGATTCCAAATCCCGCAGCGTGGTGGCAAGCCGGAAAGAAGCCATGCTCCGGAAACGGCAGATCTTCTATCTGGATACGGATGCCATGGGGATGTACCGCATTTACGAAGGCCGTATCGCCCAGGCCCGTGTGATTGCTGTGGCAGAAAAAGTCATCCGGGTAGAGGTTTTCGGTGTAGAATGCTCCATCATGGCCCGTGACCTGGCCTGGGAGTGGATCGGGGATGCCCACGAGCGGTTTTCCGTGGGTGACCAGGTGCTTGTGCGTATCCTGAGCGTGCGCCGTGACAGCCTGGAGGATATGGGAATCAAAGCTGACATCAAGAGCGTGTCCCAGAACACCAGCCATGACAACCTGAAAAAATGCCGTATCCAGAGCAAGTATGCCGGCAAGGTCACGGATGTACATAAGGGCGTGGTCTATATCCGGCTGTCCAACGGCGTCAATGCGGTGGCCCACTCCTGCTATGACTACCGGACTCCCGGCAAGAAGGATGATGTAAGCTTTGCCGTGACACGTCTGGATGAAGAGCGGGGCGTGGCCGTGGGGATCATTACACGGATTATTCGGCAGAATCTGTGATTTCCGGAATAGTAAAATTCGGAACTGCAAATTTATAAGCAGTTCCGAATTTTTTATTTTCTATTCCTCCCATATTTCATTTTCATATGGTATTATAATCAGCTCGAATATTTCTTACTTCATAACTCACATTTTTAGAAGATTTCATTTGAGTGCAATGCGTCATCATCAAATACTTTTGCAGTCATTTTCATAAATCTAATATCACAAGTACTCCCTGATTTAATCATACACTCTGGAAAATGATATATTGTACACACATAATTGTGAAAGGATAATGCCCATAAATATTTTTTAAGAATGCGTTCTCTATAATGTGCTTCTTTACACGCAGATATTTCCAGGTCATCATATTTTCCATATTCGTTAATCTTATGAATAATATGTTTTTTATGCTGCTCCAATCGGAGTTTTTGGTTTGGATTAAGATTACTAAACCTTTGATAGTCACTTGGAGAAATTTTTTTAACATATTCTAATATCTGCTCCTTAGCGGTTTGAGGAATCATTGTATTTACGTCAATACAATATAAATAATTCAAAACTACTGCTTCATCAGATGTTCTAAGAATAAGATGATCTCTCCATTGTAAATAAAACTTTTCCATATTAACTGCAGGAATAATATCATTACAAAATTTAAGTTCTTCATCCGAAATATGTTCACCGGCATGTGCACGATTTTCAATTTCACAGGCTTTCTTTAAATCCTCAGATTTTATAAAATGTGTCTGTAAAATATAATCAAGGACTGGTTGTCCAATAATAATCCTTGGATATATTGCTGTTTCTTCTAGTGCAACAGCATCAATTAAGCCTTGTCCAAAAATAAAGTCTTCATTAAATGAAAGCGAACCAATTGTTATTCCGCCTCGTAAAAATAAATCATATTGTAAAATAAAATTCCGTTGTATATCTGCTACAATGGATACAAATGCCAAAAACCGCAAATATTCTATTTGCTCAACGCTTCTTTCCAAACATAATAAAATATTATCCGAAAATATTTTTACTTGAATAGATATTTCACCAAGTCCTCTAATAATTGGAGAAGCATCTATATCTTGTATATATGATTTTGTATTTTGGATTGCTTCATATATTGTATTTAAAAAGGCTCCTACCCTTTCTGGATTCTTTTCAAAAAAATTTTTATATCCCAGTAAATCAAAATATGCAATATAATATTCTTTTATAGGTTCAACCTGTTTATTATCTTTTTGCATCTATATTTCCCCCTAATAAATTTCACATAATTATTATACAACTAATATAGAATCTATCAAGCCTTTCAATAATTATAAAAAATTGGCACATCATCGGCACAACATTGGCACGGTTCTGCTCTTTCCCCGTAAAGGCATCCATGCTATACTTGGTACAGTCAAAAATATGTAAAGCAGCCGTTTTCCATCCGTGGAGACGGCTGTTTTTGTCAGAAAGGCGGTGGTTTTACTTTGTCCCAGACAATTCCAGGCACAATGTCCAAAGCAGCCGGCAGGGCCTCTCCCCATAAAGGTCAATCCTGTAGGAGTCCGGCAGCCATACTGAAAAATGAGCGCGGGGACGTCAACTATTTCAGTACGGTGGTGTTCATCTTCATTGCGGTGCTCCTGCTGGCCTTCATCCTGAACCTGTTCAGCATCATCTCCACCAAACAGGAACTGGACCACTGTGCGGACCAGATGGTGAAGCAGATCCAGCTTTCCGGCGGCATCAACGGGGAGACCGACCAGCTTTTTCAGTTCCTCTGTTCCCAGATCGAGGGGGCTGAAAATATCTCCTATTCCATTGACGCCTCCTACAAGTCCCCTACCCCGTCCGGCATGAGCCGGGCCATCCAGCTGGGCACACCCTTCTACATCACCATCACGGGCAGGGCAAAGCTGGGAGGCTTCTGGAACTTCAACCTGGTGAACATCACGGTTGTCTCCAGAGGGGCGGGCGTCAGTGAGCATTACTGGAAGTGAGGTGCCCCATGAAGAAATGTATGAAAAAAGGCACAGCCAGGAATCTCCTCGGGAATGACCGCGGGGATATTTCTATCTTTACCTGCTTTTTTGTGGTGGGGATCGTAATGCTGGTCTCCTTCCTGCTGCTGTACGCCTCCATCCGCATCACCTGCATCAACATCCGTAACGGCGCAAAGATGGAACTGAACAACCTGAGCGCCAGCATCTATGCGGACACCTACCGTTCCCAGAGGGAGACCAATTTCAGCGAATACTTAAATACCCTCTACTCCAGCAGCGACTATACCGCCATGCTGGAGGACATGGTGACAGACGGCCTCGCAAACAAGATCCCCCTTTCCACGGATGACTACCGGGTAAGGGACATCCACCTTGCGTTCCATGTAACAGGCGACCGGGTGGAGTATGTATTCACCTGCAATGTCGAGTTCTATGTCTACATGTTCGGCCACTCTTACCCCGCCATTACCCGGCGCGTAGAACTGACCGGCTACCACAACACCAAATTTTAGGCTGCCAGAGACATGCAGCCGCCAGCTATGAAAGGAGCTTACTCTTATGAAAAAACTGTTTACATCCAAAAAGTTCATCCTTACCACCCTGTTCACGGCCCTTGCCGGTTTCCTGGCCTTCCGCTTCATCGGACGCCGCAGGGCAGCAGGCAGCAGTTTATAATGGCCGGACTGCAGGTATCCCATTATATTTGCTTTTTTGTTGAAAAAACCTGCCTGAATAACGTAAAGGATATACAGAAAGAAAAAAAGGAGATGACTGCTATATGAAGAAAATTTTTAAATCCAAAGGATTCCTTGTCACAGCCCTTTCTGTTTCCTGTATCGCCATCCTCGCCGCCTGCTGGCTGGCGGGCCGGGATAAAGAAGCTGCCTTCCTGCCGGATGAACAGCCCCCGGATGCCGTCCAGGAGGAATGGAAAGACACCCCGGATACCACCGATTCCACAGGAGGCTTCCAGGACCGTACAGATGCCGGCATCCCCGGCCAGAACAGCGCAGAGGAAAAGCTGGAGGGATATCCGAAGGTGGCGGAGGAATCCGAACAGGAGATTGTAATTGATTTTGTTCCCGAAGAAACAAAAGAGGAAACGCCTCCCCCGCCCCCGGAAGGCAAGGCCGTCACGGCAGACCCTGGCGGGGAACATCCTGTGAACCCCGCTCCGGATACAGCCCCCTCTTCCACCGATACCGGAAAAGGGGATACGCCTGCAGCAGGCTCCACCAATGAGAACGGCGCCGTATACGATCCCGTATTCGGCTGGGTGGTGCCCGGACAGGTCAACCAGGCCGCCATAGACAGCAGCGGCGACCCGAATAAGATGGTCGGGAACATGGGCAACTGATTCCTTACTCCAGACAAGCCTATAAAGATACATCCGCAGGCTTTCAGGACAGGTTACCCTGCTGATTACCGGCACATACGAAAAAAACTGAATACTGAAAACCGGAAAACCGCTATGCAAGGCGGTTTTCTTTTATGTAAAAAAAGATTGGAGTGTGATACTGTTTGAAACGCTTTTATGCCATCCTCTGCACCGCCGCGCTCCTGCTCTGCCTGTGCCCCGCACAGGCTTTTGCTTCCGGGCAGGGCAACCTTGACGGAGGCGGCGGCAGCATGAACCAGGGCACCTCCGCCAACTTCTGGTCCCCCGGAAATGACGGGGTAAGAGTGACGGTGGTGGATGCCCAGTCCGGCGCCGCCGTGAGCACGCCGGTGGATTTCGCCAACCGCAGCCAGTCCGCCACGATGCTCCATTTCGGCAAAGTGAACAAGATCCAGTACCGGGACGGAGCTTCGGTTTCCCTGCAGTCCGGCGTCCCTTATAACTGCCGGCAGCCCGCCTATTCCATGCCGGCCATCATCACCAGCAACAGCCGGCCTGCCACCATTGAAGCCATCAAGCGCTATTTCTGTTCGGAGTATGCCTGCATGATGGTAGCGGATGCCGCAGGCGTCAGCTATGAGCGCATGCTGTCTGGGGAATACAAGATCCTTTTAGAGCCCATTGCCTATGTGACCTTCAATGGGACAAAATACGCTTTTACGGCAACAGAGGCCGCCCTCTATGACCAGCTCTCCGGCGGCGCCCTGCGCAGTAAGCTGCCCTCGGTGGCATTCCAGAACCTCCCTCTTGCCCTGTTCCTGGAATACGATGACCTTGGCTTTCCGGCCTGGACCGGGGGCAGGCGGGGGATACAGTCCAATGCGGATATCATAAATGCCCTGGGGGTCGGCATTGTCTGGTTTGAGGAAACGGAAGAGCCCGGCGGCGAGATCGAAGCGCCGGATGTGGAATACCGGGTGGACACGGATGTGATCACTGCCATCCGCCTGCGGACAGGCGGACGTCTAACACCAGATAACCCGGCAACGGTCACTTTCCATATCATGGGAAGGAGCTACACCGTCCGGAACATTGTCATACCTGCAAACGACTCCCAGCTGGTATGGGTGAAATGGCACACGCCCCCTACGCCGCAGACCATCACCATCACGGTGTCATTAAGCAGGGGCTTTACCGCCCAGGATACCTTTGTGGCAAAAATCGTGGACCTGAATGAAAAGATACCGCCTGACCCTCTGGCAACGGATATCAACCCCGGCTATACCGTCCCTGCCCTCCCGGTGAATCCGCAGAAACTCAGCGCAAGCTGGGGTGTGTGGAGCTGTTACTGGGTTCCTGACTGGCAGTGGTGCAGCCATGGGGAGGATGACGGCCACTGGGTAGACTGGGGAGACTGGGAGTATGACTATACCAGCTACTCTGCATCCATCAGCGGCACCATGACTTTAATGCCGGATGATATCGTACCGACAGCAAACGGAAAGGACATGAAGAGCGGGTACGGCGTCAAAACGGAAGTGCGGGCCACTTTGTCCACCAACTCGCCGGACGGGCACCACAGCAACCCGCAGACTGCTTTTTCCCTATTTCCGGAGTTCCAGTACAATACCTACCTGCGGCTTCTGCAGCGCACATCCAGCGGGCGCAGCGCACGGTTTGCCTTCCAGCCCAATGAGTTTTCCACCTACGGGCGCACGGTGCATTTCACGCCGGTATGGTTCCCGGACAGCACAAGCTATGTGGTATATACCCAGGTATGGGACGCATGGACGCCGGACGGGATGCTCTCGGTCAACCTAAACGACTACGTCACCATCCACCAGAGCGTGTTTGATGACTGGTATACCAACCGTGAATAGCCCTGTCCTTTTCCTTTATGAACTGCTGGCCTTTGCGTGCATCGCTGGATTTGCCGCATACGACCTGAAAAAGAAGCGGGTGCCCGACCGGGCGCTCCTGCTCTTCCTCCCCTTTGCCCTTGCGGCGCCCCTTGTCCGTACCGTGGTATTGGGAACCGCCCTGCTGCCGCTTTTATTTTTATACTCTCTTACGGGATTGGCAGCAGGCTTTCTGGTCTTACTGGCCGCCGCAATGCTGTCAAAGGAGGGCGCCGGCATCGGAGGAGGGGATATCAAGCTGGCGGCAGTGATGGGCTTTTTCTACGGCCCTTCCCGGATGCTTGTCATCCTGCTTACTGCCTCCGGCCTTGCTGCCTGTGTCTCCCTGGCAATGCGGCACCGGCGGAAAGAGGAAATGCTTTCCCTTCCCTTTGTGCCGTTTCTGATGATCGGGAGCCTGGCCGTTACGATAGCTGCAATTTTATAACTTCATCTGCCCCGTAGAATCACACGATATGCCTTATCCGGCAGAACCGGCGGCAGATGCCACACTTTAAAAGACAGGAGTGAAAACAACCATGAAACTGAATAACCGCTTTATCTTCGGCCTGCTCAGCATCCTTTTGGCAGCCGTTATCGCCTTTGTCGCCCTGCCCACCATTGCAAAGCAGACCAACGGCAAGACCGAGATCGTCCGCATCACAAAGCCCGTGCTGAAAGGAGAACAGCTCTCAGCCGACAATACGGAGACCGTGGAAGTGGGGAGCTACAACCTTCCTCCCAACATCGCCCATTCCCTTGATGATGTGAAAGGACTTTATGCCACAGCGGACTTATCCCAGGGCGATTATATCCTGAGCTCCAAGATCAGCGCCGTCCCGGTCTCCTCGGATGTGGCCTTAAACAACATCCCCTCCGGGAAAGTGGCCATCTCCCTGACCGTCAAGACGCTGGCCTCCGGCCTGTCCGACAAGCTGCAGCCGGGCGACATCATCCGGGTTTATCATTTCCTGGATGCAGCCCAGGAGGTCCCGGAGCTCCGCTTTGTCCGGGTGCTTTCCGTCACGGATGCCAAAGGCGTCAACGTGGACAACGCAAAGGAGCCTGTGGAGGATGAGGAAAAACAGCAGTCCGCCACCATCACGGTGCTGGCAAGCCCGGAACAGGCACGGGTCATCACTTCCCTGGAAAATGACGGGGTTGCCCATGTGGCCCTGATCTCCCGGGGCAATGAAAAGCTGGCAGAGGAGCTTCTGGCCGAACAGGATACCATCCTGCAGGAGATCTATTTCCCGGAGCCTTCGGAGGAAGAAACGGAAGAGATGGACGGGGAAGCAGACAATCCGGACACCGAAAGTAATGAGGAAAACGGGGAAGAACCTGCCTCCACGGAAGAAAACGAAACTGCAGAAGAAACCGGAAACAGCAGCAAAAAAGATTCGGACAACAATACCTGACCGCAGGCAGAAAGGAGGAATGGTTTCCATGTCCAAAACAATCACGGTCTGGGGCAGCCCCGGCAGCGGCAAATCCATGTTCTGCTGCATCCTTGCCAAAGCGCTGACCCGTGACAAACGAAAGGCCATCATCATAAGCGGGGAGCCGGGCATCCCCATGCTCCCGGTCTGGCTCCCGGAGCAGATCACCACCACGGCCGCCTCCATCGGCCAGGTATTAACCAGCGTGGAGATCGACACATCCCTGGTAGCCAGCCATGTGACGGTGCTGAAAAGCTACCCCTATATCGGCCTTATGGGATACTGCGCCGGGGAGAACCCGTTAAGCTACCCGGAAACGGACTACCAGATGGCCCTGCAGCTCATTGCATCCGCAAAGAAGCTGGTGGATTACGTCATCCTGGACTGCGGCTCTGTTATGACCAACGTGTTCACCCCTGCCGCCATTGAATCCGGGGACCTGGTGCTCCGCATCGTGACGCCGGATTTAAAAGGCATCAATTACCTGAAAGCGCACCAGCCCTTACTGGCAGACGGGCGTTTCCATTACCATGAGCATATAACCTTTGCCGGCATGGCCCGCCCCTTCCATGCCTTTGACGAGATGGGCTATATCATCGGCGGCTTTGACGGCCTCCTGCCCTATGGGAAGGAGATTGACCGCTGCGCTACTGAAGGGGGCATGTTCCAGGCCATCAAATACTGCAACTCCAAATATACCGCCTCTTTAAACAGGGTGCTGGATGCCCTGGAACAGATGGAGCTTGCCGAGCAGCAGGAGGAGGAAAGCTATGAGGACGGATATGATGAGGCGGCATACGGAGGGGAGGAAGATAAAGAGGACGCATACAGCGAAGACGAAGACGGGGAGGAATACGAAGGATGAATAACTTGAATGATATTTTCTTTGCCCCTGTGGAAAACGGCGCCCTGACTTATGAGCAGGTGCTGGAGGACGTACAGCGCTACTTTTCCGAAAACCATGCCTCCACCATCGCCGGCGCCGGGGAAAATGATTCGGAACGGGCAGTCACGGTATTAAAGGAGCTGATGGTGCAGTATCTGGTAAAACGCAAATACGCCATCAAAAGGCTTACCACCGAACAGCTCTGTGCCAGGCTTTATGAGGACATGGCCGGCTACTCTTTCCTGAAAAAATGGATCTACCAGCCGGGGGTGGAGGAGGTGAACATCAATGCCTATAACGATATCGAAGTCATTATGAACAGCGGGCGCAGCATCAAGATACCGGACCGGTTTTCCTCTCCCCAGCACGCCATCGATGTGGTGCGGCGTATGCTGAACGCCTGCGGCATGGTCATTGACGACACCATGCCCTCCGTCATCGGCTTTCTGGACAAGAACATCCGTATTTCCGTAGATAAGACGCCCATCGTGGATTCGGAGGTGGGAATCAACGCTTCCATCCGTATCGTCAACCAGAATACGGTATCCGAGGAAAAGCTCCTGGATTCCGGCAGCGCCACGCCGGAAATGCTCCATTTCCTGACCGCCTGCATCCGCTATGGGGTTTCCGTGTGCATCGCCGGCTCCACCGGTTCCGGAAAGACGACCATCATGGCATGGCTCTTATCCAATGTGCCCAACAACCGCCGCCTCATCACCATTGAGGAGGGCAGCCGGGAGTTTGACCTGGTAAAAAGGGATGAAGACGGGAATATTTTAAACTCCGTGGTCCACCTGCTGACCCGCCCCCATGAGAACCCGTCCATGAACATCAACCAGGACTTCCTTCTGGAGCGGGTGCTGCGCAAGCATCCGGACGTGATCGGCGTGGGGGAGATGCGGTCGGCGGCAGAGAGCCTGTCGGCAGCGGAAAGCTCCCGGACCGGCCACACGGTCTGCACCACCATCCACTCCAACTCCTGCGAAAGCACCTACCGGCGCATGATGACCCTGGCCAAGCGGAAATACAGCATGGACGATTCCATCCTCATGCAGATCATGGTGGAAGCCTATCCCGTGGTGGTGTTCACCAAACAGCTGGAGGACCGTTCCCGGAAGATCATGGAGATCATCGAAGGGGAGGACTATCTGGACGGAAAACTGCTGTACCGCTCCCTTTATAAATATGAAGTGGTGGACAACGTGACCGATGAAGACGGAAATGCCCATGTGGTAGGCAGGCACCGCAGGATGGAAGCCATGTCCGAGACACTGAAAAAACGGCTCCTGGACAACGGGATCTCCCACAAGGAGCTGCAGGAATTTTTAGAAACCGGGCCGCCCCGTAAAGGCACATCCGGAAAAAAGACACCGTGAAAGGAGGTGGAATAGTTGCACTGGATTTATCTTATCTGTTTTGCCCTGCTGAGTGCCGGGCTTCTGGCACTGTTTGAAGTAAAGCCGCGGGATTTTACGGATGTTATCTTCAACACCGGAAGGAAAACCGCCACCCTGTCGGATGAGCTGAATGTCATCATGGGCACGCCTGCCAGAGGGTTTTTCAACCAGGGCTATGAGATCAAACAGATCTTAAAGGATACCGGGCGGGCAGACCGCTATGAAGCGGTTACCCGGCTGACGCTTATCCTGTTCGCCGTGGGAGCGGTGCTGGCGCTGCTGATTAACAACGTGTACCTGGTCCCCATCCTGGGGCTGGGCTTTTCCCTGGTTCCCGTATGGTATCTGCGCAGCACGGCGGCCAGTTATAAGAAGCACCTGAACGAGGAACTGGAGACCGCGATCTCCATCGTCACCACTTCCTACCTGCGGACAGAGGACCTGCTGCGCTCCGTAAGGGAGAACCTGCCTTACATCAATGAGCCGATCAGGGCAAACTTCGAGGCATTTGTATATGAGAGCGAGCTGATCAATGCCAACATGACCAGCGCCATCAACTCCTTAAAAATGAAGATACCCAACCGGGTATTCCACGAATGGGCCAATATCCTGATCCAGTGCCAGTCGGACCGTTCCATGAAGAACACGCTGCCTACCATTGTGCAGAAATTCTCCGATGTCCGTGTGGTGCAGTCGGAGCTGGAAGCCATGATGCAGGGGCCCAGGCGGGAAGCCATCACCATGATGTTCCTGGTGATCGGCAACGTCCCCCTACTCTATTTCCTCAACAAGGACTGGTTCCACACCCTGATCTACACCACGCCGGGCAAGATTGCCCTGGCCATCTGCGCAGCCATCATCCTGTTTGCCTTTACGCAGATCATGAAGCTGAGCAAGCCCATTGAATACGGAGGTGACGGAACATGACTTTGTTAGCACTGATTGCCATTATCCTGTTCGGCTTTGCCGTTTATAACCTGTCCACGGCTTTTGCGGACATCCCTACCAGCAAAACATCCAGGATGATGATGCTGGCGAAAAAACAGCGGGGCACGAAAAACGAACAGCTCCTGGATGTGTATATCACAAGGATCGCAAAGCTGTTCGCCCCTTACTTTCGGCTGGACCGCCTGAAACGGAACAAGCTGCAGGCGGCCCTCTCCATTGCCGGGCTGAAACTGACGCCGGAGGTGTACACGGCCAGGGCCTGGGTAACGGCCGGAGCCGTGGGGCTTTGTGCGTTCCCCATGGCGTTCCTGATGCCGCTCTTTGTGCCCGTCCTGATCGGAACCGCCGTGGCGCTCTGGTTCTCCACCTACTATGCGGCCTTTGACTTTGTAAAAAAGCGGCGCAGACTCATCGAGGCGGAGATTCCCCGCTTTGCCCTGACCATCGGGCAGAACCTGGAGAATGACCGGGACGTGCTGAAGATACTCACCTCTTACCGCAGGGTGGCAGGCCGGGACTTCGGGGCGGAACTGGACCAGACCATCGCAGACATGAAGACCGGCAACTATGAGAATGCCCTGATCCGCTTCGAGACCCGTATCGGAAGCCCCATGCTTTCCGATGTAGTGCGGGGGCTGGTGGGCGTCCTGCGGGGGGATGACCAGCGGATGTACTTTAAGATGATCTGCTTTGACATGCGGCAGATTGAGCAGAACAACCTGAAAAAAGAAGCTGCCAAACGGCCGAAAAAGATCCAGCGCTACTCCATGATGATGCTGATCTGCATCATGATCATCTATCTGGTGGTTCTCTGTACGGAGGTCTTAAGCTCCCTCGGCGCGTTCTTTGGATAAATCCAAAGCAGTTTTATGGAAAGGAGGCGGTCACCTGTACCCCAGCGGTTTTCCTTAGCACAGCATTCTACAGCAGTCAGCCCACGCCGTCCTTCCACGGCAGAAAGAATACAGACAGGAGTTGCCTATGAAAAGACACAGAAAACATCCCCTGCCATCTCTGGCAGAGGCAGAAAAACAGCGGTTCCGCCGCCTGCTCCGCCAGAAGCCTGCACCCTGCCGGGACAGGCCGGCGGGCAGAAAGAACAAGCGGAAAAGACCGATCCGGCGGCCTTAAAGAGCCGGCCTTGTATCCCTGTAACCATGCATGAAAAATAATAGGAGGTTTCCATGAGAAAAATCACAACCTGTATCCGTAACAAAGCAGACCAGTTTATCATCCGTGCCCGGATGGCGGTTTCCAACCAGCGGGGGGATTTCTATATCTCGGATGCCGTGAAGATCATCATTGCCGTTGTGCTGGGCGCCCTGCTTCTGGCAGCGCTGACCTTAATCTTTAATGATACGGTCATCCCCAGAATTACGCAGGAGATCGAGGGGCTGTTCGGATAATATAACGGAATAAAAACTTTCAGGGCCGGACCGCAGAAATTTGCGGCTGGCCCTCCTTTTTTTATTTTTAGAAGGAACTTTTTAAGAGAAATAACCGGATTTTATAAAAATTTAAGAAATTTTTGGCCCAAATTGACCATTTCAGGACTGAAAAAAGAACGTAAGAGAGGTGAAAAGAAATTGAATCAAAAAAACTGTAGAATTTATCCCTTTTTAAAAGCGGTCCGCGGCTGCTGGCACAATGCCCTGTTTATCAAATGCGAACATGCAGTCTGCCCCCACGGCCAGTCTCCGCCCTGTGAAGGATTCCTGATGGCTGTGGATGCGGACGGTTCCCTCATCCTTATGCCTGTAAAACTCTTACAGAAGATGACCGGAGAATCCATAGAACCGGAAGGCTGCCGGGCCGTGATAGGAAAACAGACTTTTGAGAGCGTATACGGCCTGTATATCGAGTGGCACACCGTATCATCCACGGACTGCCCTCTCCTGGAGCTTTGCCAGGTATCTGATCGATGCCGCTGCTTTTAAAAAAGGGAATTAGGAAAAAACAGATCTGCCATGGATGGCAGGAACGGAGGTGACCAATGAAAACCATGAAAAAATACAGCCTGAAATGTCCTTACTGCGGCTCCCCGGCCGTCTGCCGCCCTGCCAGCACGGTCTACGGGGCGGATACCATTGACCGGAAAAGCTATCTGTATATCTGCTCCCGCTGGCCGGCCTGTGACGCCTACGTGAGCGCCCATAAGAGGGACCGCAGGCCCATGGGAACCATGGCGGACCGGAGGCTTCGCCGCAAACGCATCCAGGCTCACGAAGCATTAAAAAGGCTGCAGAAAGAGCGCCATATGGATAAATGGGCCGCCTATGTATGGCTACAGGCAAAGCTGGGGCTTGATGAAAGCCAGGCCCATATCGGCATGTTTTCAGAGCAGATGTGTGAACAGGTTATTTCCCTGTGCCGTTCCCCGGTAAGGCCGGGCGGCGGCATGGCGGCATGAAGAGAGGTGAGCATTTATGAAACGGAACATCCCACTGACCAGAGAGCAGCAGGAACTGGTGGAAAACAGCCTGTCCCTTGTCTACTGGGTCATCCTGGAAAGCATCCATGTCAATGAGACAGTCTACGGGTTTGAATACGAGGATCTGTATCAGGAGGGCTGTATCTGGCTCTGCCACGCAGCGGCCACCTATGACCCCGCACGCTCCAAATTCTCCACCTATGCCAGAAAGATTGTGCGTAACGGCCTGCTCTCCTACTGCAGGCAGATGTGCTTCAAACAGCGCCGTTTTACATACCTGGCTGTAGGAACGCATGGGGAGCTGTTAGCGGACGGGGAGCCTGTTCCCCAGCCGGATGACTTTCATGTACAGGTAAACATGATAGAAACCCTTGACCTTCTCGCATACGCAGAAAAGAAATACCACGGCGTGACGAAACTCGGAATCGAAGCCCTGGCCCTGAAACTGAAAGGCATGAGCGTTTCTGATATCGCCAGGCTGTATGATGTGCCGCCGCCCCATGTGGGCGCATGGATCTCCCGTGCTGCCCAGAAGCTTAAGAAAGACACGCCATTTCTATCCGGGCTTTTATGACTGCCGCAGGCGGTCCCCATAATCACAATGAAAACAGGAGGATTTCTTTATGGCATTAAGAACACTTTACACGGCGGTCGGCCGCTTTGAACGCAGGACCAACGGATGCCGGCGCTGCTGCCCCGTCATTATCCTTGGGGGAAAGGAATACATGGTCGATCTGCAGGAAATGGTCATCTGGAGCTGCCTGAACTGGCGGATCGCCCGCATGGAAGAGATCGGGCAGCTCTATACCAGATCCCTGCCGGGCCGGGAGGACATCGTAAGCCGTCCCTGGAAGGACTGTGTGGACCGGCTGCTGACACGGGGCCTGCTGGTCTGTGGAAAAGGCGATACGGAATATGACGCCCTCTATGACCTGCTCTCTTCCATGTACATCATCCCCACGGACGGTTCCGGCTTTCTCAGGGTTTTGTCCTTCCTGAAACTGACCCTTATAAACCATGTGCCGTTTCGCACGGCCAGAAGGCTTTTCCACAAAGACCGGCGCACCGAACATGAGAAACAGGTCATGGCCCTTGCCAGGCAGGCCCTGCTCTCCACAGCGGAACTGATCCGGTGCATGGAAAAGGATATCCGCGCCCTCCCCACCGAGGAAAGCGTTCTGGAAGGGCTTTATGATGACCTGGACACCACCAGTGACAACATCGGCTGCCTGATGCGGGTTTCCCCAAAAAGCCGGGCGGTCACGCTTGCGGTCGCAAACCTGTACCTGCGCCAGCAGATTATTTTTGAAAGGATATGATATCTTATGGAACAATGGTTAAATGCCCCTTTTACCCTCCGGCTGAAGGTTTTTCTTTTCCTGTTTACAGGAGCCGGCACCCTCCTGATTGCCGCCATTGCATTTTTTATCTCCCGCGACCGGCTTTTACTGGTTTTAAGCGGCATCATCTTTGGCGGCTGCCTGCTGCGCAGCACAGGGTTTCTGATCGTGATCCTGCGTGGAGACTATGAAACCATCACGGGCGTATGCAGCGCCGTTTCCCCGCAGCCTCTGCACAGGTATCAAAAAATAGAACTTACAGACAGCCAGGGAAAAACGGTCATCCTCCTTCTGGGAAAACAGGTAAAGATAAAACCGGACAGGGCCTACTCCTTCTATTTCCGGAAGTCCTCCCGCCCTTCCCTGGGCAGCGAATATCTGGATGCATCCCTCTCCACGGACCTGTTTTTAGGATACGATTCCGGTCTGCCGGACAGCAGGCTGGAGACAAAAGAGCAGGAAACTGCAGAATAAGGGCCTGCCGGTTCCTGTTTATATGACAGGAGGCTTCGTGCATATTTCCCCGGCATCCGTCTACAAAATATAGTGTTTCGCCACTCCAAAATTCTATATATTGTATTTGTAAACTTGACAGGCACCATATATAGTGTTATACTTACCTTGTAATTGATTTTTGTGCGTATCCTTGCAGGATTGCAGGCAGGTCTGTCTGTATGGCGATAAGAAAATCGCATTGCACACGCTGTTAAGTTTGTATATAAGTGTCAGTGGCATTGCTGCGCCCGTATGGGCTGGATTCCCGCTGGCACTTTTTTTATAGATAACAAGGCCAGTGGCAGAAAGGAGTGTTATGGCACAGATTTTTGCATTTGGACGTGTGGAGAATGACCTGGCCCCAAAAAAGAGCCAGAAGGATTCCACCTATGTCTGTTTCGGCTTTACCGAGCAGACCGGCAAAGGGCAGTTCCAGTATTACCAGGTCTGGGCATGGGAGGATGAAGTATCCCGCCTGATACAGCTTGGCGTAAAAAAGGACAGCCGGCTATGGATCACCGGCACACAGCAGCTGGTGGACTGTACCGCAGGCCATGGGAAGGAAAAGACGAAGGTCTTAAAGATCTACCTGTCAAACTTCGGGTTTCTTCCCGGCCGCTCTCCAAAGGAAAGCCCCGCCGATCTTCCAGATGACCCCGGGACCGCAGACGCCGCCCCTCCCCCTGTGGAGGTGCTGGACGGGGAACGCGAGTCCCTGCCGGAGTGATTTTCACACCGGCTCCAGAAAGAGGAACCATACCGGTTTTCAGAATGATACTGAAAGGCCGGTATGGTTCCTCTTTTTTTGTGCATACCGGTTACTTTTAACAACAGCAGAGAAAGGATGGTAAAAAAATGAAACGTGACAAAGCCCTGTGGGGCAGCATCAGCATCCTCGTGGGTGCGGTTATCGCCATACTGGCACTGGTAAGGGGCGCCTGGCAGTCCTGGCTTCTGACCGGGGTATTCACCCTCTGGGGGCTGTGGGTTGTGGCGGTGCTCTTACGGCCTTACATGCAGCAGGCAAAGCGCCGCAGGATGCGCAAGCAGCTTACAAAGAAACGCCTGGCGGAAGGGATTTCCCCTTCACAGTCTGCGGTATTTCCGGCTATGGAGCCTGCGGAGACGGAACTGCTCCTGCTCCGCCATGTCAACCACCGGATCTCCGCCTATCTTCGGGCGGTCTATCCGGATGTGCGCTGGGAGTGGTGCGAAAAGAGACCGGAAAAGCTGGTGCTGGCAGGAGGGACCGGGCGCATCCGCCTTTACGGCATCCCGGATTTTGACCATGCGGATGTATGCGTGGACCAGAACGCCGGCATCACCTGCAACATGTTAAAGATCGTCCCCCTCTCGGAGGCCGGAGGCGGCGGACCGGAAGATACGGTGCCGCCCAACAGGCAGCCGGTAGACCCCCAGATCTGGTATGAGGTCCAGGGCCGGAAGGTTCTGGAATCCCTTGTGGCAGACTTAAATTCCAGAGGGCACAGCCGTCTCACCATCCATGAAGACGGCGATATCTGCATCGAGGAGGACACGGAGGAGGTGGCAAAAGAGCACCTTGCCGGCTTTCCGGAAAAAACATACTGGCCCCGGCTTGTGCAGGTTTTTGAGCGCAACGGGCTGGCGGCTGAGATCATGGCAAAGGGCATCCAGGTATCCTGGTAAGCCCGCACACAACAGGAAAGGAGCGGAACACGAATGAAAGAAGGACTTACCCTGGAAGAAATGGCCGCTGAGATCACAAGGCAGAGCAAAATGAAGGAAGATTATCTGGTGGATACCAGAAGCCTGCAGATGGAGCCTTATGATTCCCAGGTCTATCTCCACATGTTTGACGGGAACACCGAACCGGTGGAGCCCATGCAGGTCAATCCTATTGCCCACCGGCAGATCGGGACGCATTTAAAGATCCCTGCCCCCTACTATGACCGGATGCTCACGGAAAAACCGGAGCTTCTGGCCGCAAATGTCAACGCCTGGCTCCGGCATGCCCCATCCAAACGGCTTCTGCGCACCATGGGAGGCACCGCAAGGGCTTTCCTCAGCAACCGTTACCGGCGGATCGACAACCTGGAGATCGCCACCGCCGTCCTGCCCATCATCGGGCAGATGGAGGGCGCCCGGTTTGAGAGCTGCCAGATCACGGACAGCCGGATGTATATGAAGGTGGTCAATACCCGCCTGGAAGCGGAGGTGGTGCCGGGAGACATTGTGCAGGCCGGCGTCATCATCTCCAACAGCGAGACCGGCATGGGGGCCGTCAATATCCAGCCCCTTGTCTACCGCCTGGTATGCAGCAACGGCATGATCGTCAATGACGCACAGACCCGCCGCAACCATGTGGGGCAGATCAATGACACGGAAGAAAACTTCCAGCTTTATTCCGAAAAGACACTGGCCGCCGATGACAGGGCTTTTATCCTAAAGATCCAGGATACGGTCAGGGCCGCCGTGGAAGAGGCACACTTTGCCCAGGTGGTCGGCATGATGCAGGACGCCACAAAGGCGGAGATGAACACAAAAGATGTTCCCGGCATCGTCAAGCTGGCCAGCCGGGAATTCCACATCACGGATGAGGAGGGGGAAGGCATCCTCCAGCATCTGATCGAGGGAAAGGACCTTACACTGTACGGGCTTTCCAATGCGGTCACAAGGCACAGCCAGGATGTGGAGAATTACGACAGGGCCACCCAGCTGGAGAGCATCGGCTACAACATTCTTTCCATGCCGGCCCGCCAGTGGAACCGGATCAACCAGGCGGCAGCATAACGCAGCCGCTTCAGACACAATTCAAATCCAAGGAGGAAAACAGTATGAATAACACCCAGAACAACGCTTTGGCAGAACAGGAAAAATTTATGCTCCCGGCAGCCATGCCGGAAGGGGAATTCACCCAGGAGGAACTGGCGGAGGATATGGACGGCCTGCAGATGAGCTTCCCCCGGATCAAGATTCCGGGCGGCGGCGCGCTGATGTTCGAGATCCCCTCCGATGACCCGGAGAATCCGGACTATGCAAAAACCCTGGAAGGGGTTATCCTCTTCAACCACCCCAACAACGCCTACTGGCCGGAGGGCAGCGAGTATGACGACAACTCCAATCCCTTATGCTCTTCTGTGGACGGGAAGCAAGGGATCGGGGAGCCTGGCGGTTCCTGTGCGGCCTGTGCCTTGAACCAGTTCGGCTCCGCCGCAGAAGGAAACGGAAAAGCCTGCAAGAACATGCGCGTGCTTTATCTGCTCCGCAACGGCGAGTTCATGCCGTTACAGGTAACCCTGCCGCCCACCAGCTTAAAACCCTTCCGTGAGTTCATGAACCAGTCCTTTATGCTCCGCCGCCGTGCGACCTACGGCAGCGTGGTGCAGATCGCACTGAAAAAGATGAGCAACGGAAAAGATGATTACAGCGTTGCCACCTTCCGCCGCCTGTACGATTTCAGCGGCGAGGAGCTGGCACAGATCCGGAACTATGCAGATGGTTTTAAAGCACAGATCCGTATGATGCTCCAGCAGCGTGCGGCTGTCCAGGAAACCCAGCGTGATGACGGCTGTGATTACAGCAGCAGCAATCTGGAAGTCCTGCCCGCAGGCGGAGGCAAAAAGTTTCACTATGGGCAGCCCCTTGACGGAGAACGGGAAGCCCTGCCCGCATGATCTGATGTAACCGATATGGCTGGTGCCATGTACAACGTATGGAAAGGATTCTCCTGGTTGACTGCCGGGGGAATCCTTTTCTCATTTGAAGGAGGAAATTCTTATGAAATCTGAAATACCATTAACACCTGAGCAGCGCTTATTTGCAGAAGAACACCACGGTCTGGTTTATAAGTTTCTTCAGAAAAAGCAGTTATCCATAGATGAGTTTTATGATGTTGTCGTCTTTGCTTATCTTCGATCTGTCCGTCGCTTTTTAACAGAGCCTGCTTTAAAACAATACTCCTTTGCTACTATTGCGTGGAGTTCCATGAATTGTGCTCTGCACAACTACTATAGATCTCAAAAAGCCCAAAAACACAATGCTTTGGTATTGAGCCTGCACACCAATCCTTATGAGGACAGTTACACATTAGAGGAAACCATACCCGCCCCCAACCCGTATATGCGGCAGCTGGAAGAGCAGCTTCTCCTGCATGATCTGGCTAAAAGGGTATCCAAACAGCAGATGAACATCGTGCGTATGAAGACCTGCGGCTACAATGACCGCGATATTGCCCGCCGCCAGAACACCACCACAGAGCATGTGCAGATGCTTCTGAAAGAAGTACGCCGTGTGCTTCTCGATCTGTGCTATGGGTAATGCCGCCATTACAAATTTAATACTGAAAAAGAATGGAGGTCAGAAAGAATGAGAAAGAAAAAAGCAGAAGAAAAGAAGACCGTCATGCTCTGCGGAACGCTCCTGTGTCCGGTCACCATCGGAAAACCCGCTGTTTTTGCAGCCGGGGGAACCTTCTACCGCACATCTGCGGTTGTCGCCCTGCATGAGCAGACCGAGGACAATATCCATTTTGAAACGAGAAATACCCATTATCACCTGTCCATGAGCCCTTTTCCGCTGGCGGCCATAAGTCCGCTCCCTGTGAGACTGGCCGCATGTGCGTAAATGGACTTTGAACAATTATGGCGGCTGCGTAATGCCGGCCGCCTCCATGTTCCGGCCGTGGCTATCCATACCACGGCCTTTTCCTATTATAAGACCACACCAGAGAATACGGATGCTGGTCTTTCACAGAGTATGCGTACTGCATACAGATTGGAGATGCTATGAATATAAAAGAATTTACTGACAGAATGAAAGCTGCCATTTCAGATGCCCTGAACAGGGAAGTCCAGATTGTAAATCCGTTAAAAACCAACGGCATCCGTCCTTACGGGCTTGCGGTTAAAGAACCGGATTCCAACACAAGTCCCACTATCTATCTGGAACCCTTTTTTGAAAGGTATCTTGATACAGACGACTGGGCGCAGGCCGTGAAAGACGTTCTTGCGTTTTATGAAAACAACGTCCTTACAGATTCTGTTGATATGAAGTGGTTCAGGGATTTCAGCCAGATTCAAAAGAAACTGTATTACAGGCTTATCAACTATGAAGCAAACCAGGAACTGCTTGCACAAGTTCCCCATACCCGTTTTCTGGATCTTGCAAAGGTTTATTATGCCGACTGCAGGATTGCGGAAGACATGCCGGGGAGCTTCCTTGTCCGCTATGAACATATCAGGCTTTGGGGAATTGATGAGAATGAGCTGAGGGAAACAGCAGAAGAAAACACCCCCGGACTGTATCCGGCACATATCAAAAATATGTTCCCTGTTTTCACACCGGATATTCCCCCGGAAGCACTTGAAGTACCAGAAGATTTTTTTATCCCCATGTACACCCTTTCCAATGTGGAAGCAGAAAACGGGGCGGCCGCCATGTGCTATAAAGGTGTCCTGGATGATTTCGCCCGGAAGATCGAAGATGACCTGGTGATCCTGCCCAGTTCCGTTCACGAAACAATCCTTCTGCCCATGCATAAAAATGATGATACTGACCGTCTCAGGGATATGGTTTATGACATTAACCGCACCATACTGGACCGGTCGGAATTTCTCTCTGACAATGTATATATTTTCAACAGGGAGAGCAAGCAGCTTGCAATCGCTTAAATTTCATGGGGCAGGAGGATAACATCCTGCCCCATGTCAAACAGAAAGGAGGCTCTTATGGATCTACTCACAAAATTTGAAACCGTTGAAGTAAAAGCGGATACCCGTATCTCAGAAGCGGACCGCATATTCTGCGTGGCACACCAGGCGGCTTATGACAGCGCCAGAATTACCCTGCCGGAACTGGAATTCTTCTGGAACGATATGCTGAGCCAGCAGAGGGAACTGCTGGCACCCACAGGTGCATCTTCAGAAACTTACCTTGTCACTTATGACGCCCTGAAGCTCTCTGATTATGCTATCCAGCAGCAGATTCACTCCCTGCATCCCCAGTTTATCTCCCAGATCGTTTCCTATTTCAGCAAAACATACCGCTTTTCCATAGACACAAATGGTATTACACACAACCTTATTCCCCAAAAACCAGCCGACCGATGGACGGACAACTATAAGGAACTGGTTGAAAAATATATGAAGGATATGGATGAACTGTCTCTTTCCTACACAGATATACTTGAACAGATCTTCCTTCAGACAGGCGGACGGACCTTCTCTGAGCAGGCGCTCCATGAGCTTAAGGAGAAATGCCACCAGGCAGCCTGGATCACCGGCAGCGGAAAGCCCCTGTTTGAACAGAAAAAAAGCACCCTGCAGCTCATCGGTTATGCCTGCAGTTTCCGGGACCGATACAGCGGGGATGTCTGGGAGCTGGCAGACCGAACAAAAGATATTTTACGGGGCATTGCCCATTTTGAAACAGGGATGTTTGGCACCGCCCCCTGCAGCCTGTCAAGGCTTCTCGGCAGATATGATCTTCCTGACAGCCAGCATGAATTTCCCGACTGCGAAAAGCTGCAGTCCCTGCGGATGTTCAAAAACGGCAGGGTAGATATCAGGTTTGCCAGTGAAGCCCTCGCGGCTCAGTTCATAGAGGATTATTTGAAAACCATATGTTAGCGAGGTGATACGAATGAAATATGCTTACCGGGGGGAATCCATCCCCCAGGAGAAACGAAAAACACTGAATGAAAAAGTCCTGTACCTGATCGACAGCGGCCGTTTTAAAGAATGCTCCATCAGTCCGGAGGATATCTATAATGCCTATACCGGGGACGGCGGACTTCACGGCCTGGAACGGTCGGACTATGAGAACTACCATGCGTACAGCGAGGCGAAAAAGGAAATAGAAAACGGCCAGTTTTTCACGCCACCCCGTCTGTGCGAATTTATAGCGGCCAGCTTGAAGCTGTCGGAACATAACCTGGTGGCGGACCTTACCTGCGGCATGGGGAGTTTCTTCAACTTTATCCCCACAGAGGCAAACATCTACGGATGCGAGCTGGATGTAAATGCCGTAAAGGTGGCAAAGTTCCTTTACCCGGAGGCCGCGATTGAATGCCGGGATATCCGCACCTGCCAGCCAGAGACACGGTTTGACTTTGTAGTGGGCAACCCGCCCTTCCATTTAAAGTGGTGGACAAAAAGCGGCAGGGAAATGCCCTCCCAGATGTACTACTGCCTGAAAGCGGCAGAGGTCTTAAAGCCTTTGGGAATCCTTGCGCTGATCGTACCCCGGTCTTTTCTGGTGGATACTTTTACTGACAGCGGACAGATCCGGGAGATGGAAAAGCAGTTCAGTTTTCTGGGGCAGGTACTGTTTCCGGAAAACTCATTCTCCCATCTGGGCGTCAGCCGTTTCCCTACCAAGCTGCAGTTCTGGCAGAAAAAGACAACTGACCCGGGATGGAAGGCCCATCCGTACCGCACGGAGGCTGACCATGCCCTGCCGGGAGACTTTGATATCCAAAAGGAAGCGGAATATACCTACCAGAAGATACTGGCTTTTGCCAGGTCGGCGCTGGAAAACAACCAGTCAAAGATCCTGCTGGAACTGGCAAGGATGCGCCATACATCCGATGATTTCAGATACCGGACACAAAAGCTTTTATACCATATCAAGGCACATCCCCTTACCAGTCCATTATACGCCAAATGCTGTGAATATGTACACCGGTTCTATACCCAGCAGAGGCCCGATGACATGAGCTATGAACAATGGTGCCGGGTCCAGCTTACGGAGAACAAGGTGCTCACCTACCTCCGGCAGGCGTTAAAAAAGCAGAATCCCGTGCCGGAAACAGACGTCATCCGTCTGGTGAAGCGCAAGGGGGAGTTTGCCTATAAGGGATACAGCGCCGCAGCACGCCGACAGATCAAAGACAGCAAACGTCTGCCCGTGCCTGTCTACCAGGCCGTGCTGGAAAACACCCCGGAATCTTTTCCGGGTTATGAACGGCTGCTCCGCAGGAAACAGGCAGAATACGAAATCCAGAATACGCCCTACGCAGAAATGGATGAAGACCCGGCTATCGCCAGATGGCTTAATGACTTCTCCCTGTGGGATTCCTCCAAATTTGAGGAGATCCGCCTGAATGAGATTCAAAGGCACGACATCAACCTTACCCTCCAGAAGCGCTATGCGCTGCTGCAGTGGGAACAGGGGAGCGGAAAAACACTGGCCGGCATTGCAACAGGGCTGTACCGGATGCAGAACCAGAACGTACACAGTACATGGGTTGTTTCCTCCGCCATCTCCATCCGCAACAACTGGGATGTGGTGCTGGCAAACTACGGGCTGCCTTATGTATTTGTAAAGCGGCTGGCGGATTTAAAACGTATCCACCCCGGAGACTTTGTCCTGATGACACTGAACAAAGTAAGCACTTATAAAAAGTACCTGAGAAAGCATATGAAGCGCCTGCACCAGAATATCCAGTTCATACTGGACGAAAGCGATGAGATTTCCAACCCCGGAACCACCAGAAGCCAGGCGGTACTTACCTGTTTCCGCCATTGCCGGATGAAGCTGCTCACCACAGGCACCAGCACCCGGAACAACATTTCAGAGTTTGCCCCGCAGCTGGAGCTGCTCTACAACAATTCCGTCAACATGATCTCCTGGAACCGGTATATCTATCACAATGACAGGAAGGCAGACGAAGACGAAGAACCGGACTGCGACATCAACCCTTATTTCGGCCAGCCAATTCCTGCCTACAAGAAAGGCTATTCCCTGTTTGCCGCCTCCCACCTTCCGGAAAAAGTAACGGTGTTCGGCATGGAGAAGCGCACACAGGACATCTACAATGCGGACATTCTCAGCGATATCTTAGGGAAGACCGTGATCACAAGAACCTTTGAGGAGGTTTCCTGCAAGGATATCAAGCAGCTCCATCAGGTACTGCTCCACTTCCCGCCGGAAGAAAAAGAAGTCTACCAGCGGGCAATCCATGAGTTTTATAAGATGCGGCAGAACTATTTTGCATCCACAGGCAATTCCCGGAAAGACTCCATGATGCGCCTGGTCCAGCAGATCGTCCTTCTCCTGCGCATCAGCGCCGCACCGGATACGGTGCAGGAATATCTGGGGGATACCCCGGTCAAAGTCATGGCCGCCGTTGATATGGCTGCCGAATGGGAGAATGAGATCGTCGCTATCGGAGTACGGCATGTTGCCGTGCTGGAATCTTATGAAAAAGCACTGCGGGAATACCTGCCGGACCGCCCCCTGTTCGTGGTGACCGGCTCCAATACCAGCTTTGCCAAAAGGAGGGCGCTCCAACAGACTCTGCAGGACAGCGGCAACGGGATTCTTCTCTGCACTCAGCAGAGCCTTCCCTCCAGCGTCAATTTCGATTATGTCAACAAAGTCATCATACCGGAACTGCATTACAACAACTCCGGCATGAGCCAGTTCTATTTCCGGTTTATCCGGTACACCTCAACGGAACAGAAAGACATCTATTTCCTGACCTATGCCGGAAGCATTGAGTCCAACCTGATGCAGATGGTGCTGGCAAAGGAGAAGCTGAACCTGTTTATGAAAGGACAGGATGTGGACCTGGATGAGATTTATGACAGGTTTGATGTGGACTATGACCTGCTCTCCCTCCTGATGCGTCAGGAACGGGATGAAAACGGTGCGCTTCAGATCCGCTGGGGTGAACAGAAGATCGCATGAAGTACCAGAGAAACAAATCATTCTGCCCCAGCCAGGGCAGACAGCGAAAGGAGGACCACAGATGAATTTTCACGAAACAAAGATGGGGGCAGTTTTCTTTAACCATCAGTTACCGGAGCTGATCAGAACACTCCAGGAGATTGCCGACACCCTGAAAAAACCTGCCACGGCGGCTGTCCGGCTGACGGACACAGGCGAACCGGATTTTTTACATAACCTTTTCTACGGGAACTATGAACCGGATATTTACGGATGCGTCACGGCTCCCTCAGAACTGGACCGGCATGTAAAGGAAGCGGAAAAAGCCCTGCTCCCTGCGCTGGGAGAATCCTGGCCGCTTTTTGAACAGTACCAGATGGCGGTTTCCAAAAGAAACAGCGCCATAGCGGAACAGTCCTATTGCTGCGGATACCGCACCGCTGTCCAGATGATTGTCATCGGGCTTGCCGTCCCGCCACAGCAGACAGGAGGTGTGCCGGATGAACAGCCATGAAAGAACCGCATCCCCCAATACGCCGGAATTTCCCAGAGAAATCTATGAGCCTGTATTTGCACACCACATGGAAATAGAAGAATATTTAAAGAAGGAGCTTACCCTCTCCTATGTGGATCTGGACGGCTCCCATGAGCTGCGGACCTGCTGCGGCGACATTCTGAAAACCATTAACGCCCTCATGGACTATACCCACATGCTGGATCTGGTATGTGAGCAGTGGAACCTGACCGGCTTTCACAAAGCCACATACGAATACCAGGCGGGGAAGTTGCGGGAGATTGCGGAGAAGTTTCAAAAAGCCATCGGCTACGATTACGCCGCTGCCGTAGAAAAATGCCGGAAGAAACAGGCAAAAAAGCAGCGCTCTGATGATGTCGGGGAAGATGCCCTGACACTTACTGCCCGCAGACGGCAAAAAACACCGGAAAAATATGCGGAAGAAATAAAAGCAGGACAGCCGGAACCCCAGGCAGCAGAAAGCAGTTCCACATATCCGGCAAAAGAAAATCTGCCGCCCTGGGAAGATGATTTTTCATGAAGACTTTATTTTACAGAAGGAGGTATCCATATGACAGGCAATGAATTAAGAAAAACACTGGAAGGACATCTTGACCTTTTAAAACGAAACCTTGCCGTGGCATCCCTGGAGGTTCTGAAGACCAGATATAAAAAGCCCTTTGACGAACTGCGGCACAACATCAGCTCCACGGCTACCGCTTACGTGAAACAGATCACACTGGAAAATATCCGCATCCGTGCGGATTTTATGGACGAGGCACAGCCGCTGATCCAGAACACGATTGACCAGTCCGGCATCCTGAAGCAGATCTCCCAGGCTGCTTTTAAAAGACAGGATATTGAGGAGATCGACCGGCTTGCCCTGACATTGAAAGCGCAGATTCACCAGGCACTTATCCCTTTTTATGATAAGCACATCTGCCTGTATCTGGATGATGAGTGCTTTGGAAAACCGCCCAAAGCGCCCAAATTTTACAATGAGGCAAGCGGATGTATGTGGAAAAACAACGCCTGGATACCTGCGGAGGTGGAAAAAGGGGTAATCCTTCTCCCGGCGCAGGAGATGCCAAAAACAGCGGCATAACAGAAATAAACAATAGAAAAATAATACAAACACAGCGAAAGGAGACACTATGAAAACATTTGATTTACAGAAATATGGAAACGTATATAAGATCCAGTTAAACGTCACCTCTTATATGGAAGGCAACCTTGCCATCACAATGACTTCCTGGGAGGACGGGGAAGCGGAACCCTGGAATGTCCTGACCGTCAATCTGGATTCCGTCTGCCCCCAAAACTGTGCATTTATTGACACCAATAACAATGGCGAAGATATCCTCGCATGGATCGTCCGGCACGGCCTGGCAGTCCCTACCGGCACCTATGGCCGCAGCGGTTTCTGCCGTTATCCGGAATACCGGTTCCGCCCGGAAGTCCTTCAGGAGATCGACCCGGATGGATATGCTTCCTATCTCCGTGACTGGAAAGAGAGGTATGGCGCATGAAATACAAAGCCCTTTATTCTGTACTGGAGAAACGAAAGCAGGAAGCTTCCGGTTTTGGGTATGATGACCGGAGCTGCTGGCGTCTCAATCGTCTTACTTATGTAGACAGGCTGCACAGCCTCTGGATTATAGCAGTTGACCCTGCCACCGGCAGACGTTTCTGGATTACCCATGACGGCAGCACTTTTTCCATCAGTTTTTGTAATATGGATGAGAAGCTGAATAATTATGGCCCTACCCGGCATATCCGCTGCACCTCACGTACAGATCTGGCAGAGAAGCTGCAAAAGCTCTTTTATGAGCCAAATACATTTGCAGATTTGCCGTAAGTTAAACTGATTCCAGAAAAGCGCCGGGCGATATGCTCCGGCGCTTTTCCCATTCCTGCCGCCTGTCCACTCTGCAGCAGTCCTGTCTTAAATGTCACATCCTGAACTGGACGATACATTTCAGCAGTATGATGCAAAGCTCCTGATAAAGGTCTTCATCAAACCTGCCGTTTATAATGGCATTTTTCACTAAAAGAGGCTTGTACATCTCCAAAAGGTCCATGACTGACGACTCCCTGCCGGCTTTCGCCTGTAAAAGCATTTCCTTAAAATTCATTTTTCATCACCTCAATCTTTCTTCTGATCTTCTGTACTGCTCGGTAATACACTGCCGACACGCCTTTATACCCAAGCCCCATTTCTTCTCCCAGTTCCTCAAAACCTATCCCATCCAGTGTCCTCGCAAGGAATATGTACCGCTCCCGTTCGCTAAGTTCTTTCAGCGCTTGGAGAAGCGCACTGTCCTCCAGCTGCATGAGAACCGGAAGCCCCAGAAACATATCCTGTTCGATACTGCACTCCGGCATAAATGGGAAGTCTTCGGTCAGGCTCTCGATCTGCAGGCGCCTGTCCTGCTGCTGTATATAATCATGTCTGCGGCGTTTTACTGCTGTTGTCAGGTAGGCCGTAAACTGATTCTGCAAAATTTCTGTTTCACTTTTTCCGCTGTTTCTCTGCCACATGGCGTTTCCTCCTTGAATTTCAGAATTTTGGCTGCAAAATCCTGAAACCGGAGGTGAACGGCATCGGACAATAGAAAAAGAACCGTTACCTGTTTCTTCTCTCAGATAACCGTTCTTTTCCCAAATATCTCTATTTTCCTCAAAAAAGTAGTGTAATACGCTACCATTATCAACGCACTTCAGCCGTAAATAAAGATGAATTTTTTTAATAAACTTCCTTTACAGCCATATGCTGTGAGCGTACTTCTCAATGACCATGTATCCTTCCTCATGGCCATACGCAAAAAAAGCACTCAAATAATGTCCTGATGAACCACGTTTTTTTTAATTCACCAAAACATTGAGTGCAAAAAGTAGAGTTATAACATATATTTTTTAGATGTTCATACCATTTTTACATTTAAAAAGTATGGCAATAAACTACTACCAGGAGGTGATGATAATGTCTTTGTCAGTCAATGATGCCGATGTTTTCAGCCGTGTCCTCAAAAAAGCCCGGAAGAAAATGCATCTGACCCAGGCGACCTGTGCGGAATTATTAGATTATTCCCTTTCCTTCCAAAAGGACCTGGAACGCGGCCGCTGCTCCCCAAGCATTGAGAACTTTTACCATATCTGCCGGACACTAAATATATCCGCAGATGAGTGTGTCTTTCCAGACAGCCACGATGCGGATTCTACATATCACAAGCTGCTCCGGCTGCTCTCGCAATGTGATGAAAGCTGCCTGAAAATCCTTATGGCTACAGCCACAGCAATCATTAGTGAGAAGAATAACCCGTCAACCTGATTCTACAAAAAATATAACCCAACTATTTTTCCGGTTGGGTTATATTCTACATGGCAAATATCTTTATAATATCGACAGGAAATAGACAGGTTATCTTTTTTCTCGACAATTTACAACATTCATTGCCTTATTTATTCTTCTATACTGAATTTATATCCATACCCATGCAAGGTCTGTATGTATGGGATTCCCAGCTTTGTCCTGAGCCGGTAAATAATATCCCTTATAACATAGGAGCCTCCTAAATAATTATCCCCGTTCACTGTTTCATAAATCTGGTCTCTCGTTAAAGCAATATTAGAATTGGCTGCCAGAAAGCAGAGCACATCGAACTCCATTCTGGTAAGCGTAATTTTGCGTCCATCCACATCAACCGTTCTGCTTGCAGGATGAATATGCAGGTTTCCGAATATCATTTCTTCGTCTGTTTCTGACATTATTCACACCTCCATTCTAAAATAGAATAATTTAAGTAATATTATTCCTATCGAACATACAGTTCATATCTGGATTAAACACATATACCAAATAACTCAGGAAAACGATCTTAATAGCAAATAAAAAATCCTTTTCAGATTTCCCATAATGAACCTTTAACCATACACTCCGATACCATGTTCATATCGGAATGTATGGTTTTATTTACTAATTGACTGTATCAAAACTATTCCTGTGCTATTCCGTTAGCTTCCAACCACTCCGTCACATCCCCCGGCAGCTCATTTCCCCCGGAATAATGGACGGAAAGCCCTTCCCCAATTTCCGCATCGGGAGCCAGCTTTGCGATTGCCGTAAGACTCTGTCCGAACCGTCCGCCGCCATGACTGCAGAACGGCAGAATTGTCTTGCCGGAAAAATCATATTCTTCCAAAAAGGACGCTATCGGCATCGGAATCGATGCCCACCAGTTTGGATAACCAATCATCACAATATCGTATTCGTCCATATTTTCAACATGGCTGGAAAGTTCCGGTCGTGCCTGTATGTTCTGATCCCTCTGTGCCTCCTCCAAAACCGTATTATAATCGCTGGAATATGGTTCCACACAGGTAATCTCAAACAGATCGGCTCCGGTCTGCGCCTGAATCTCCTCCGCAACGCCCCTTGTATTTCCGCCCCATGAAAAATAGGCGATCAGGATTTTCCCGCCACTCTCTGTCTGTTCTGATGTCTGACCGGAAGAAATCACATCACCGTCCCCGGAAACAGCTCCACGCACCAGACGTAAGCCTATATTAAAGCTGGCGGCATCTGCCTCTAATGTGGCCCGGTAAGCAGAACGCATATTTTTCGCAAAATCATTCCAGCCGCCGCCCCGATAAACCTTCCGATTCCCGTCTGCAGCTCCGGTCGGATCGGTTTCCCCATCGGTTCCATAGCTGCCATAAGTATCCCACACCCATTCACTGACATTCCCGTGCATATTATAAAGCCCATATCCATTCGGAGAAAAACTGTCTACCTCCACCGTTGTCTGCCGGTATTCTCCGGGCTTTGTATCCAGATTGCCCTGGGAAAAATAATTGTCCTCAATCATGTAAGGATAATGCCCGTAATAATTCGCTTCCTCCGCACCGATGGAAGTTTCCGTATTGAACGGCGTTTTCGTACCCGCCCGGCAGGCATATTCCCATTCCGCCTCTGTGGGCAGACGGTATCCATCCGCAGCGCGGTTCCATGATACGTTTCCTCCATCTATCGTGTATACAGGATTCAGCCCGTCCCTTTCACTTCTTGTATTACAATAAGCAATCGCGTCCAACCATGAAATATTTTCCACCGGAAGATCATCCCCCTTAAAATTGCTTGGATTCTCTCCCATGACCTCCTGATATTCCTTCTGTGTCAGCTCGTAAGGGCTGATATAAAAATCACTGACTGTTACGGTATGCAAAGTTTCATCATCGCTTCGCCACGCTTCATCCTCCGGGCTTCCCATTTCAAATATCCCTCCCGAAATAAAGACAAAGCCATCCTCCACCTCTGTCTGCACCGCAGGCTTTTCTATCTGCGTTTGTACCGTCTCTCCTTGTGACGGTGCCTGTTCTTCTACATTTTCCTCCATCGAAGGAACATCTGCGCTCCATGTATCTCCGGGATTGCTGTTACCATGATTTAAGGAAAAAATAACAGCAGCAATCACCGCCACCGGGATACAGAACGCCAGAATTTTTGCAATCCTCTTTCCCATTTCATCGCACCTCCATTTCTGCATTGCCATTCCAAGATAATGCCCTGCCACAATAAACATACCAATCATGGCAGTTACTTCCGCATAAAACATCAACACGGATTTTGTTTCATCAAAAAATACGAAATGTGTCTGCATGAAAAGATAATCTGTCATTTTCTGCTGCATGAACCCATAGATACCAAACAGTACGATACCAAAGGCGGCTCCCCGCAGCAGCCAGAGAAACACATCATCCATTTTTCTCTCCGGCATCCTGCTTTTACACATACCTAAAACGAGCTTCCAGTGCATCCCGGTATGCAGGGACATCAAAATGAAACCCCAATGGGAAGAAAACAGATGCAGGGTTCGGGCGGTTATCATCCCTCCCGAAAATGGAAGCCATTCAAATACAAAGCCACTCATCATAATGCCACTGAACGCCAGAGCCAGAAAATCAAAAATCAGCAGGATGTTAAGCGCTGTCCCCGCGCACCGCAGCGGGGTATATTTTCCCTGAAACAGATTCCGCATCCATCCGAAATTAAGAACATGATGCAGAAGGAACAGGAATACCATACCGGTTCCAAGCCATTCATGCAGCCATTGCCCAGTCAGAATTTCCGCCATAAGAACAGGCAGCAGAAACAGCATGATGATATCTATGATTCTTTTTGCAACTGCTTTCGATTTCACTTTGCCTCCACATTCAGTCCAAGACTGTTAATCCATTCTACAATATCCTCACGGGAAGAACTGCTTCCCAGACGGACGCCGTCAAGCCATGTCACATCATCCCCGCACAAGTCATGCAGATTTGCAGCGCTTGAGCCAATCCCACTGCTGCCGGATGTACAGAAGGGAACAATGGTTTTTCCGCCAAACTCATAGCTTTCCATAAAGGTATCAACGATGCGCGGAGCTTCGCCCCACCAGATGGGATAGCCAAGAAATACAATCTCATACTGATCCATATTTTCCACGCTGCCGGAAATGGCAGGCCGTACAGTTTTATCATTCTGCTCCACCGTTGCCCTTGTACTGCTGTCACTGTAATTCAAATCTTCATCTGTATATGGCTCCTCCGGTACAATCTCGTACAGATCCGCCCCCAAAGCGTCTGCGGCATACTCAGCCAGAGCCTTCGTTGTTCCGGTTGCAGAGAAATAAGCCACCAGCACCTTGCTGCTTTCTTCGCTGGTTTCTTCACCAGATTCATCTTCTGTATCTGCTGGTTCCGCAACCTCTGTATCCTGATCTGTGGTCTGTTCCACAGCCTCCGTATCCGAATTTTTATCCGTTTCCTCCTGTGTCGAAACTGCCTCTTCCGGTGTCTCAGGCTGCCCGCCTGTACTCTGGCTTCCGCCAGAAGAACCACAAGCCGTAAAACTAAGCAGCATCCCTATCATACATACAATGCTCATCATTTTTTGAAATTTTTTCATAATACAAGACCTCCTGAACTTTTATATTTTTTACACAGCTAAATTAACCAGCAGCCCGGAAAGCAAAGAAAAGAGCATAACAAAAGCGATATAAAGAATAAAATGCTTCATTCCAAGTACGATCTTCACCGCCCCAAGATTTGTAATCTTTGTAGCCGGGCCGGTAATCATAAAGGCCGCGGCGCTCCCCATGCTCATGCCATCCATAAGCCATTGCTGCAAAAGCGGGATCGTCCCGCCGCCGCAGGCATAGAGAGGAACGCCTATTGTAGCTGCCATAAGTACGCCCCACGCTTCATTTCCTCCGAACAGAGCCGTAGTCACTCCTGTCGGCACATATCTTTGAAACAACGCAGAAAGGACAATGCCAAACAGAAAATATAAGCCTGTCGCTTTTACATTCCGCCAGAGATTTTTCAGATACCGCAGTACCATGTTGGGATCGGTGTCCCTTGATTTCGGTTCATCGAAATTCCCAAAGCGGAAAAAGGCTTTCTCATTATAAATAAAATGCACCAGCAAACCGGCGGCAGTCCCACATAAAAAACAGGAGAGAATACGGACAACAAGCGCCGTGGTTCCAAGCGCCATGCTGTACAGGATGAGCTGCGGGTTCAGCAGGATGGAACTCATCATAAATGCTGCCAGCCAGTCATCCTTCATCCCGCTCTTTGAAAAAGATGCCGCAATGGGAATCGTGCCATACATACACAGCGGCGAGGCAATCCCCAGCGCCGAGGCAATCGGAATCCCTAAAAGCCCCAGCTTCTTATCTCCCAGGGAACGGAAAACATTATGTATCCTGTCTTTCAAAAAGACGGAGACCGCAGAACCAAGCACCATTCCCAAAATCCAATAACGGAAAATCTGTTGGAACTGGATACTGAAATAATACCAGAGATAAATAAATTCCCGGTGCAATACCTCCAACATACACCGTCACCTCCCGTTATTCATCAATCGAAACCAGCTGATATTCCCGGCTTCCAAGCCCAATCTTTTCTGCCTGCTCCAATGTATGGAGTCCGTTCCTTGATTCAATCCGGTCTACCAGCGACTGTCCATCCTCCGCACCGTACACAAGGTCGATGCAGGCCTGATCCACAGCTACCGGATCAAGGGAAGCCAGAATACCGATGTCGTGCATATCCGGTTCCGCAGGATTCCCGTCACAATCACAGTCCACCGAAAGCCGGTTCATTACATTGATGTATAAAATATTTCCGTCCAGATAATCCGTTACTGACTTGCCGGCCTCTGCCATGGACTCCAGAAAGGAATCCTGGTCAGCGCTCCACATACTGCCGCCTTTCCCGCCTGTATGAATATGACCTTTTCCCTCAGAAGACGCAATGCCTATGGAAATATTCTTGATGGCTCCACCGTATCCTGCCATCGCATGGCCCTTGAAATGGGAGAGTACCACATAATAATCATAGTTTGCAAAATGAGCGCCCACATAATTCTCTGTCAGGTTATCACCGCCTGTTACCTGCAGTGTCATGGAACCGTCCTCATCCATAATGTCCACATCCGCAATCGCCGTATAGCCGTGATCCTCCGCTACCTGATAGTGCATTGCCGTATTTGCGCGCTGTCCGCCATAAGCCGTGTTACACTCCACAATCGTCGCACCCAGCTCCTGAACCAAATCCCCGATCAGCTCCGGGCGCAGATAGTTGCTCCCGTTTTCGCCGGTAGACAACTTTACTGCAATCTTTCCGGATGGCTCTGCTCCCAATGCCTCGTAAATCGCCATCAGTCCCTCCGGACTGATATCCGTTGTCATATAGACAGCAGGCGCATCACCATTTACAGCGGCATCGGCACTATCTGATGCAGGCAGCGCTGCCTCGTCTGCTGTGTTGCCGCCCGCTGTATCGCCCGCCACCTGTGACGGCTCATTCACGAAACCTGTTTCCTCCGACTGCCCAGGTTCTCCTGAAACAACCCTGTCATCCTCAGCAGGCGTATCCTCCCGCCAGTCTCCATTCTGCCCACAGCCTGCTATAGCTAATACCAGCATTGCTGCGAGGAAAAACAAAATCCATTTTTTCATCCTGCACCTCCGTTATTTCAGCGAATCATACACTTCATCCGTCACCGGCTCCAGCCATTCATTGGAAGCATTTTCACCGGGAACTTCTATGGCAAGGTGCGAAAACCAGCTATCCTTAGCTGCTCCATGCCAATGCTTTACACCTGCAGGAATGTTTACCACATCCCCAGGCCGAAGCTCCTGTGCCTCTTTCCCTTCCTCCTGATAATATCCCCTGCCTGCCACACAGACAAGGATCTGCCCACCGCCCTTGTCGGCATGATGGATATGCCAGTTGTTACGACAGCCCGGCTCAAAGGTCACATTAAAAATACCAACCTGTGTGGCAGAAATCGGAGCAAGATAGCTCTGGCCAATAAAATACTGTGCAAAGCCGTCATTGGGTGCACCGATGGGAAATACCATTTCTGCAGCGTGAGCCGCTTTAGCATCTTCTTTCGGAATATCCTCTTTCCACACATCCTTTGCCAACCGGAATACTGCCCAGCCTTTGGGCCATCCCGCATAGAAAGCCGCATGGGTAATAATTGCCGCTGCTTCCGCCTTTGTAACGCCATGCGCTTTTGCGTTCTCCAAATGGTAAACCAGAGAGGAATCCGTGATGCCGGAGGACATCAGCGCCACCATCGTCACAATGCAGCGTGTCTTTAAGTTAATATCCTGATTATTCCAGTTCTCCCCGAACAGGACATCATCATTGAAATGTGCGAACTCCGGCGCAAATTCTCCAAGATCTCTCCGTCCTGCTGTCTGTACAATCTTTTCGCTCATTATAAATCTTCCTCCATTTTGTCATATTTTCTTAAAAATTTTACTATTCATAGATCTTTTACTGTACTTAAATTATATTTCACTTGCCGTCATATGTCTAATGCTTAGTTCTTTGTTTATGAAATGCTTTTTAGACATTTCACCATGCCATTTCCTTATAAAGCCTTTCTGCATTTCCGCTGAAAATATCCTCCTGCCATTCTCCGGCGATTGTCTGCTCCATCACCTCTGCTAGTTTCCTGCATAAAACAGGCGGTGTAAACGGCTCATCACTTCCATACATCAAATGGTCTGCCGGGGCGATTTTCTGTAGAACCTCATACTGCTTCGGCATGGAAATGCCTGCAAGGTCATAATACAGCAGAGCCAGATCGCCAAATATATCCAGGTTGTCACTTAACTTCAAGGCTCCGGCAAGGGTTGCAAGCCTGTCTGAGAGAACCGGCAGGAAAGCGCCCGCATGGGGAATGATCCACCGGATATTCGGATACTTGCGAATCGTTCCATTCATCAACATATTGGTGACAGCTCTGGTCGTCTCAAAAAAGTATTCCATCAGAGCCGACGGAAGTTTCTCATTTACCCCTCCGCAGACAGCAGAAGGCTGGGTAGGGTGAACCGCCACTACCGTTTGCTTCCTGTTCAGCTCCTCCATGAGTGGCTCCAGCACCTCACTGCCAAGATAAATTCCACGGGAATGTGTCTGGAGCGCAAAGTTTCTAATGCCTAGATACTCCCTGCAATAGCGGATTTCTCCGATTGCATAGCCAATTTCCGGCACCGGCAGACTCGCCATGATCTCAAATCTGCCCGGATATTTTTTGAGCAGACCTGCACCATATTCATTACAGGCTCTTGCAGTTTCAACCGCCTCCGCCACGTCACCCATATGCAGGTGTGGGGAAGATATGGAAAGAGCTGTCTTCTCAATGTCCAACTCGTCCATAAAGGAAAGCTGCCCTTCCTCGCTCCATGCAGGGCGCTTTGCCCCGTCTAAAATACTGAGTTCATGCCTTTTCAGCAGTTCCTCATACGCAGGCGGGAAATAATGTCCGTGTACGTCAAATTTTTTCATTCTGTCACCTTCTCATACCGGATCTCAAACAACTCCCGGTTCTGGTAAAGCTCCCAGAATTTTTCCGCAATGTTTTCCGGTGCAAAATAAGTTCCCGGTTTAATCCCGCCGCACACCATGACTGTTCCCACATGGACGCCCTTCGGTTCCAGTTCTTCTTTCATAATCATGCAAAGGGAGCGTAAGGCGGCTTTATCCAATGAAAGCGGCAGATAGGTGAACTCAGGATTTATGGAAAGTCTGCCGCCTGTTACAAGAATAGTGCCTTTCCGGTCACAAAATTCGTCTGTCACAATCTCTTTTACCGCCTGATAGCAGCCCGCTACATCCACACGGTATCTCTCCATCAGAAGTTCCGCTGTAATGTCATGGTCTGCATCCGCATCCGTCACCCCCACATTGTAGACCAGGGTATCGGGAGTGCCATATTTCTCCCTGACATTTTTTAATGCTGTGCTTAATCCCTGAAAATCCGAGGTATCCACCGGATATATGTCACATTTTATATCCTCAGACACAAATTCCTGCTGGTATTCTTCCAGCGCCGCCCTGTTTCTCGCCATGAGAATAACATGAAACCCATTATGACCAAATTTTTTCCCAATATGATTGCCAAGCCCTTTCCCGGATCCGATTATTATGATTGTCTTTTCCATTTCTGCTCCTGTCTGCGCTCACAGCGCATAAATTTTACAAAAAAGGCAGCTTGAATCATTGATTCCAGGCTGCCTTTACCGAGTTGCTTCCTACTGCTTCCAAAGCACGTTTCCTATTGCATCATACTCTCAGCCCATGCTTTTAAGTCTGCGGAAGAACTTCTGCCATTTAAGAGTTTTCCCTCCACGATTACGGTATCCGCGGAAACGGAAGGTTTCAGTCCTTCTACAGCCTTGCCGAACCCGCTTCCACCGGAGGTTGCAAACAGCACGATTCTTTTCCCGGAAAAGTCATATGCCTCCAGAAAAGTATTGATGATCGTCGGCGCCACATACCACCAGATCGGGAAGCCAAGGAAGATCGTATCATACCCTGAGATGTCCGCAGCAGTATCCGTAATCGCCGGTCGGCTGGACTTATCATTCATCTCCATGCTGCTGCGGGAGTTCTTATTCGTCCAGTCAAGGTCTTCGCGGGTATAAGGCGTGGCAGGCTTAATCTCATACAGGTCAGCTCCTGCCGCCTGTGCCAGATTTTCAGCCGCCTTCCTGGTAACTCCGCTCGCACTGAAATATGCTACTAATGTCTTGCCCATTTTACTTTCCCCCTTATTCCATTTTGCTTTCCCAGAACTGGATGGAGTCAACTCCGGATTTATCCGCCGCCGCTTCCAATGCAGCGATTTCTTCCGCTGTCAGGACAATATCCGCAATCTTTACCGCTTCCTCCACCTGATAGATCTTGGTTACACCCAAAATCGGAAGCACGCCCTTATTTACCGCATAGGCTGTTGCAACCTGCGCTGCAGAGACACCGTGGGACGTGGCAACCTTTTTCAGTTCTGCCGTAATGACCTCAATCTGCGGCAGCATCGGGTTAAATACTTTCGCCCTTGCGCTTCCTTCGGGGAAAGGATGCTCTGTGTCATATTTTCCGGAAAGGGCGCCCTGTTCCAGTGTCATATACCCATAGAAAACAATGTTGTTCTCTTTACAATACGCAATGATGCCGGACTCTTCAGAGGAACGGTTCATCAGGCTGTAATGGTTCTGAACCGCAGAAACTTTGTAGCCCGCAGCTTTCAGTATCTCATCAGCCTCCTTGATCTGTGCAAGGTTATGGTTTGATACGCCCACACTCTTTACCTTGCCGCTTTGAAGCAGGGGAATGAGCTGCTTTGTATATTCCGGCGCGCCGACGGGATTGTGAATCCAGTAAATATCAAAATAATCCATGTCCATGCGCTCCAGACTTGCCTCGCACATCTTCTCCACGCTGTCACCATACATACCGGCCATCTGGGGCGTAAATTTGGTGGATACGAGCACGTTCTCACGCCCGGCATCCTTTACAAAGCCGCCGAGGATCTTTTCAGACTCCCCGTTGCTGTATGCCGTGGCGGTATCCCACAGATTTAAACCCGCTTTCATTGCTGCCTCAAAGATCGGGCGGAACTCCTCTCCGGTCATTGTATTGCCAAAATACCCGTCGGTATCACCCCATGCCCATGCTCCCATTGCGATTTTCGGTAAATTCTTGTTCATTGTAAGTTTCCTCCTTAAAATATGATTGATTTGTTTTTATTCTTATTTGTCAGGCAAAAGCCTCATTAAACAGTTTCCTGTAATCTCACGGATTGACATATAAGTATAGTTCACACCGGCCTTTTCCATGGCCTCCCTCTGCCTGTCTGTTACAGTTGTGTGTGGATAAATTCCATATATAAATGGGAAAAACTGATAAATCAGGTTCTTATGTTCCTCTGCGCTCATAGCCGGGAAAAACTTATCCAACAACTCAGCAAAGATCTGCAATACCTTTCCATATGTTTCCTTCAGCTCTACCAGACTTTCCATCCGGCTGTTTTCCTCAATGTCATACATATTCATGGACATAATTTTAAGAAGCTGCTTTCTATGTTCAAGGCTCAACGCAATCTTTTCGGCAAAGGCAGCTTTATCAAGTCTCTCATTTTCATCCATGACTGTCTGAAGTTCTTCAATCCACAGCTCGTATTCGTTTTTTAGCAGGGCAAGAAAAATCTCCTCCTTTGTCTGAAAGTAATTATAAATAGATGTCCTCGTAAAAGAAGTCGTCTGCCCAATCTCTTTCAGGGTAATTTCCCTAAAACACATGGTCTGGTATAACTGTTCACAGGCCGAAATAATTTCATTTCTTCTTGCCTGTCTCAGTCCCAGCGATCCTTTCGGCATTCTACCGCTCTCCTTTTTTCATCTCTTTTGCATAAGAAAGGCAGGGCGTTATCACATCTCCGGTCCGCAGGTATTCATATGTTGGGAACTCAAACAGCACAGGCTTTAAGGTCCGGTAGTTGATCTTTCCGGAATCCGTAAGATGCTCCTCATCCACATAGGTACTGTCAATCGTACAGATAAAGCTTTCAAAATTCGGCGTATTATAAACGTCCACAACGCTGCACTCCATTGTCAGCGGCGCCTTATCAATGATTGGCGTCCCTGATGAGCCAAGTTCATACGAAAACAGCTCAGATTTGTCATTATTTGCTCCGCTGACTGATCCGCTGTAATCCGCTTCCGGCAAAAATCCTTCATCCACAATATTGATGGACAGCTTTTGTCGTTCCTTAATGCAATGGTTGATAAAGTGCGGTGCCGCAAGGCTTACCAGTACACGGTCATGTCCGATGATCCCCACATGGGCTACCAGCGTCCAGGTAGGTTTTTCGCCATCCATGGCCCCGATTACCGTTACTGGTGTGGGATATAAAGCTAACCGTGATCCAATATTCTTTTTCATTGTGCATTCTCCTTTTCTATTATGATACTGTGTCAATATATTTTGATATGTTACCTTTACTTTTTAGGGCTGTGTTTTGTACCGCTTTGCCCCATAGTAAGCTGCGCATGCCCACATTGCCATCATGGCAGCATACTCCGCCAGAAATGCATACAGGGGCTGATCCGGATCAAAAAATACAAACAGGTTCTGCAGGAGCATATAGGACAGCAAGTTATTTTTTATGAAGGCATATGCCCCATAACAGGCTGTTGCAATAACCGTCAGCCTCAGTATGTTATTCCATACCACTCCCCTGCCGGCTTTTCCTGCCAGATTCTCTATTTTTCTGACCACAATTCCCCAGTGCATCCCAAGGTGTACCGACATCAGCAGAAATGCCCAGTAGGAACACAGCATATGGGTTTTTCTGGCAAAGAACATTCCTCCATGAATAGGCAGGAATCCCACCACAAACTGCGACAATATGGTTCCGCTCACCGCAATGCCAATCATGGCTGCCAGCAAAGCGAAATTGACGGCCGTATGCATGATGCGGTAAAGGCTGTACTTTCCCTTAATTAAGCCCATATACCATCTGCAATTCAGGATATTATGGAGCAGGAACAACACCAGCATCGCTGTTCCCATCCACTCATGCACTTTCTGCCCTGTCAGCATATATGCCATCAGAAACAGCAAGAGTACCGACATTGCAATGTCTATTATGGTCTTTATTCTTCCTTGCACGAACATCACTCCCTTTATTGTCTTCCCGGTTTCTTCTGCTTGTTCTGGCATTTCCGTATCTCATACCTCAGATAATCCATCCGGTCGAGCTGCTTTTCCCGGAAATGGATCTCGTCCAGAGCTTTTTCCCTTTTCTGATCCAATATACGCATCCTTTCATCCTGCGTCCCGTCTCCTTCAATTACAAGGTGCATATAAGTTTCCACTTCTTCCGAACGGAATCCTATGTCATGCAGCGTCATAATCAGACTTAAACGCTCCAGATCCTGATCATCATACTGCCAGTTTCCCATGACCTTCCGAACTGCTCCGCACAGTCCCCAGCTCTCATACTCTTTCAAAATTTTCTTCGGAATCTGGTATTTTCTGTTTACTTCGTCAATCGTCATTATCCTGCTCCTCCTGTCATTACCGCCCACTTACGCCTGCTTTCAGTCAGCGCAGTTCCCTGCCCAGCCGGTAGGCTGACGCCGGATATTGCGTTTTTGCCGTCATTTGCGGTGTCCCGCATCCTCTGCCTAACACCATGCCCTGATCAACAAAATTCAGATACCTTACCAGTGTCTGGTAATGGCTTTCCAGTGCATCAAATGTCCAGCCATCACTGTTCCATGCCACCGCCAAAAGCGCCGATTTCATATGTTTTCTGTTAATGCTGGAATTATATGCACAGAACCGGTCTACGACTGTTTTGAGCTGTGCGGACATTCCATAATAGTAAAGCGGCGTTGCAAACACAAGCATATCTGCGCCAAGAACCGCCTCCCGAATCTGCCGGTTATCGTCCTTTATCACACAGGGTCCTTCATATCCGCAGGTAACACATCCTGTACACGGTCTTATATTCTTAGCGGCCACATCAATATGCTGTATCCTATGCCCTGCTTCTGCAGCTCCTCTCTCAAAATTTTCTGCCAGAATCGCTGTAGAGCCGCTTCTGTTCGGACTTCCCTGCAAAACAACAATATTCATCTTCCATACCTCCATTTCCTCCTGACAGTTCGTATTTCTTTTCGCAGACTGCCGTTTCTGTTGCTTATGTAAATATTATAGTTTTGTCCTCATGGAATGTCTAATGCTTATCGTTTATCTCATGTCATACAATTTTTGCATATCACTATGTATAAAAAGCTTCCGTGCCCTGTTCCTGATGCCGGAAGCCTTGATTTAAAATAGAATTATTCTATGCGTTCAATCAATACGCTTTCCCCGTTTTCCAATAAACGGATAAATTCCTGTCCTGACTCAACCATTCCCAATGGGACAAGCTGATCGGATTCTCTGAAATCTTCATAAAACAGGCTCAGGTTTCCCCAGGGTATGTAATATGCCATAACCCCTGCTACCGCATTACAGCTGTCTGGCGCATCACCATAATCCAGCTCCGCATCCATATAAGCTATTTTCTCCGTCCGGTTATAATCCTCAAACTCCAGGGTAAGCGGCAACTGTTCCAGCAAGTTCCTGCTTGCGGAATTATCCTCCATCTTCACAACGACCTGCATATCCCGAAAAGAAATCTGAACCCTGTTTTCTCCTGTCTCTGCCGTTGCGGCACTGCTGCCTTCTCCTGCGTCAAAATCAATTCCCAATCCTGCGATCCATTCCTGCACTGCCTGATGGGATTCTTTCACTTCCGGTCTGTAAATGCCGATTGCCTCCAGCATTGTAATATCATCCGGAAGTACCGACTGTATATCCGTCAGCGTACTGGCAAAGCCTCCTGTTCCATGGGTTACAAAAGGAATGATGGTTTTTCCTGTAAAATCGTACTCTTCCAGAAAACTAAGTACTGCCATTGGGGAACCATACCACCAATTAGGAAGTCCCAGAAAGACAATATCATACCGGCTCATATCCTCAACGTGAGACGTAAGCGTGGGACGGGCATTCTGCGCCCTTTCCTCCGCTGCCCTGTCAAGACATTCATCATAGTCACTGGAATAAGGCTCTTCCACAATAATAGAAAACAGGTCGCCGCCGACACTCTCCTGTATCCATGATGCCAGAAGTGCCGCATTTCCCGGCGGAAGCACGCTTGCAGAGGTTGTTGCATCCACATCAACTGCGTCCGGATTCTCCACATAGGTATTGTCGGCCCATGTAAAATAGGCAATCAATATATTCCCGTTTCCTGTTTTTTCCTGCCCCAGTATCGGTTCCACCGATGCTTCCTGACTTGTTTCTTCCCCCTGACTTTCCATTTGAATTTCGGTTTCGTTCCTTGTCACAATGGAGTCTATTACTTCGGATTCGCCTGCGCATGCCATTAAGCAAATACTTAACATAAGGCAGAGCAGCCCTGCTGCCAATTTCTTAAATTTCATAGCGTACCATTCCTTTCGTTCACTTTTACTGCAAATTCCTGATACCAGAAGCAGTTTCACCCCTCAATCCTGCATTCCCTGATTTTCCGACGTACCTGTAAAATCATGGAAGGACTTACAGAAAGCTCGTCCAGTCCCATTTTCAGAAAGATTTCTGTCATAGTAATATCCGCTCCCAATTCTCCGCAGATACCCACCCAGCACCCCTCCTTGTGTCCGTTTTCAATAACCATTTGAAGCATTTTTAACAGTGCGGGATGGTGTGCGTCATAAATTCTATCCAGTTTTGGGTTCTGTCTGTCGATTGCCAGTGTGTACTGGGTCAGGTCATTTGTCCCAATAGAGAAAAAATCAACTTCTTTTGCCAGCTCATTGCTGATCATGACAGCTGCGGGCGTCTCAATCATAATTCCAAGTTCTACATCCTTATAGGGAACACCTGCTTCGTCCAGTTCTGTCTTTACTTCACGGATTATTTCCTTAATCCTCTTTACTTCACCCACTGAAATAATCATTGGAAACATAATGGAAATCGTCCCATAATAGCTTGCACGATACAATGCCCGCAACTGAGTTTTGAATATTTCTTTGCTGTCCAGACAAATGCGGATTGCACGATACCCCATTGCCGGATTTTCCTCTTTGTCCAGATGAAAATAATCCACTTTCTTATCCGCCCCAATATCAAGGGTACGAATAATGACCTTTTTCCCGGCCATGTTTTCCGCTACTGTACGGTATGCCTTAAACTGCTCCTCCTCGGTAGGGTAATCTTCCGATTCCAGATATAAGAACTCGCTCCGAAAAAGACCAATCCCGCCTGCATCATTTGCAAGTACGTCTGCGACATCTCCCACACCGCCAATATTGGCATAAAGATTGATCTTCTTCCCGTCAAGGGTAATATTCTCCTTCCCTTTCAGTTCCAAAAGCAGACGCTTTTCCTCATCTTCCTTTTCTTTCTTTGCCGTATATTCCTCCATGACAGACACTTGCGGGTCTATAATAAGAACCCCTTCCTGTCCATCCACAATTCCCATCTTTCCATCTGCATCCTCCGGAAAATCCACGCCTATCAATGCCGGAATATTCATGGTTCTGGCAAGAATTGCCGTATGAGAATTTGTTGATCCATGTCTTGTTACAAATGATATTATCTTTGATTTGTCCAACTGCACAGTTTCGCTCGGCGCAAGATCATCCGCCAGAAGTATTACCGGCTCCTCCGATTGAATAATGCTGTGGTTTTCTCCCTGTAAAACTGTGATAATACGGTTCGATATATCCTTTACATCCGCTGCCCGCGCACGCATATAATCATCATCCATTGCCGCGAACATCTCAGAGAAATTGTCGCCTGTACTGGCAACTGCAAACTCCGCATTTACCTCCTGCGCTGTGATCATATTCGTTATGGATTCTTCATAGTCAAGGTCATCCAGCATCATCTGGTGGACCTCAAAAATGGCAGCATTCACCTCACCTACTTCCTTCAGCGCTTTATGATAGAGTTCCGAAAGCTGTTTTTTGCTTTCCTCTCTTGCATTTTGAAACCGTTCTATCTCTTTTCGGACATCCGTTACCTTTTTCCTTTTTATCTGATTTTCTGCCTTGTTATAAACAAATAACCTTCCAATGGCAATTCCATTGAAAACACTTTTTCCATTTATCTGCATGATTTTCTCCCAATATGTATCCTACTGTTCCCCACAATTTCAGATCTTTCCATATTATCCATCTGCTTATCTTCAAAAGCTGCCTTTTTCAACGGTTTCTCCAGATACTTCATAAAAAAACCTACAATATGCCCCGTCAATAATGCGGAAATAAGAGTCCCTTCGCGGATTGCCGTAACTTTTCCCGCACTGGCAAGCGAAATGATTACCCCGATGCCAATAAACATCAAATCTGACAGAACCTTGCTCCTTGAAAACGGTATTCTGAACCGTTCACTCAATGACAGATTAAAACCTTCCGGTGCATTCGGCACAATGTCCATAATGATATAGACTGCAGCGCCAAATGCACAGACCACTACTCCGGAAAGCATAATGCCAAACTGCTGCATATAATCCTGCGGACGGATAAACGCCAGCGCCCTTCCTGTCAGATCCACAAAAAAACCAAAGCAGAAGCTAAAGGGTGCCTGCAACAGATTTTTCTTTTTAAATCTGCTTCCAAGCATTCCCCACTGAATCAGAACCAGACTGACATAAGTTACTACCGTGACCGTTCCCAGCGAAATGCCAGTTGCTTCGCTCAAGGGATAGGTAAACGCCGAAACAGGTGACACCCCCAACGCCGATATAATGGAGAGATTGATGCCTATTGTAATCACAAATAACCCAAACAGATATAAAGTAATCCTGTTAAAATGTTTCACCGTTTACCTTCTCCTTCCAACTTCCAGCTTTTTTACAAATTATCCTCGAAAAATTTCCTGATTCCTTCGGCTGCCTGTTCCTCATCTTCTCCCTCAATGGAAACCACAACCGTGTCACCGCATTTTACCCCCAGCGACATAACTGCCATCAGTCTGGTCGCATCCGCGTCTTTTTCACCCTTTGCCACCTTGATCGTGGATGTATAGCCTTTTGCTTCCTTAACCAGCAGTCCCGCCGGTCTTGCATGAATCCCTACCTCGTCCTTAATTGTGTATTCAAATGTTTTCATACCTTTGTCTCCTTCCTTATTTTCTTTCCAATGATAGTAATTGCGCCAAAGGCACTATGATAAATCTTCCCCGTTTGTACGGATCACTTTCTGGTACCAGTAAAAACTGTCCTTGCGTATCCGATTAAGCGTTCCCGTACCATCATCATTTTTGTCCACATAAACAAAACCGTAACGCTTTGACATCTCGCCGGTAGAAGCAGATACCAGATCAATGCATCCCCAGGGGGTATAACCGATCAGGTCTACGCCATCATGGAGCGCTTCTTTCATTTCTTCTATATGCCGCCGCAGATAATTGATACGGTATAAATCATGGATACTTCCGTCCAGCTCTACCGTATCTCTGGCTCCCAGGCCATTTTCCACAACCATGACCGGCATATGGTAGCGCTCATAAATCTCATTCAACGCATACCGCAGTCCCTTCGCATCAATCTGCCAGCCCCATTCCGAAGATTCCAGATAGGGGTTCTTGGCTCCTCCGCCCATATTTCCGGCGCTCGTTTCCGCTCCGCTGTGCGTGGTAATACAGTTTGTCTGATAGAAGCTGTGTGTATAGAAATCAACCGTTCCCTTTTTCAGGATTTCGGTGTCTCCCTGTTCCTGCTTTATCACGATTCCTTTCTCTTCAAAAAAGCGTTTTGCATAAAATGGATACTCGCCTCTGCACATCACATCCGAGCAGAACCAGTTCAGCCTCCGCATCTCTGCCTGGCAGGCCAGGACATCTTCCGGATCGCAGGTAAACGGGTAGCGTGTCAGGAAACAGATCATATTTCCCATCCGGAACTGCGGATAATTTTCATGTGCGTAAATAACTGCCTTCGCACTGGCAACAAACTGATGATGCAGCGCCTGATATCGTACCGTAAGATCTGACGGTGCCTGAATACCCGCTCCCTCATATCCCTGTACTGTCCCCAGAGAAATCATTGCTCCCAGGACATGATTGGTACCTGCGTTGATCTCATTGAAGGTCAGCCAGTATTTCACATCGTCTTTATATCGCTCGAAAAGAACTTTACAGTAATTCAGGAACAGATCAATCACTTCGCGGCTGTGCCAGCCGTTATATTTTTCAACCAGGGCATATGGCATTTCATAATGACTGATCGTAACAAGCGGTTCTATCCCATGCTGCCTGCAGCAGGCAAACACCCTGTCGTAAAATTCCAGCCCCTTTTCATTTGGCTCCTTTTCCATACCTGTAGGAAATATTCTTGTCCAGTTGATGGAAAGGCGAAAAACTTTGAATCCCATTTCCCCCATCAGGGCAATATCCTCTTCATAACGATGGTAAAAATCAGACGCCTCATGACTGGGATACAGACAGTCCGAACGGATCGTCCTTGTAATCAGTTTTGGATGTTCGGGAGAACCACTTGTACACATATCCGCAATAGAGGGTCCCTTCCCATCTTCCTTCCATCCTCCTTCAAACTGGTTTGCTGCAACCGCACCGCCCCACAGAAAATTTTCCGGCATTCTAATAACAGCCATTCTATTACCTCCTCATTAAAATCCTGTCACTTTTCTAATGTCAATAATTCTTCTCCTGCCTGAACCATGCCGTCTGCAGTCAGCTCAATTTTTGAAAAGTCATCACTGTTTGTAACTGCGGTAATCACGGTTCTTTCATGGCCTGCAGCTTTAATCTTATCCAGAGCCATAGTCAAAAGCTTCTGCCCGGTATGTACCTGATCTCCCACCTTGACAAAGGCTGCAAATCCATCTCCCTTCATCTCAACAGTGTCCACACCTACATGAATCAATATTTCTGCTCCATTCTCTCCCTGAATCCCAACTGCATGGAGCGTATCGGAAAGCTGAACGATCTCTCCATTAAGCGGAGCCGTAATGACGCCCTCCTCCGGTTCAATCCCGCAGCAGATTCCCAATGCACCGGATGAAAATACTGCATCCGGAATCTGTTCCATCGGCACAGCTCTTCCCTTTGCGGGAGAAAACACTTTTCCTGCATCCGCTCTCTCTTTTTCTTTTGGTTGTTCCAATCGCGCATCTTTGTCCGTTTCCGTCTTTGTCTTTTGCTTTTTTGCAAAAATAACGGTAAATACCGCTGATACTGCTGCACTGATCACCAGTGCGATAATAATCTGATAAAAATACTGAAGCGTATTCTCTCCGATATACATGACCACCGCCGGGATACCGGAAGAACCAAATGCAAAACGTCTCGTGTGCGTAATACCCGCAAACAGGCCGCCTGCCCCGCCGCCAATCATGGCTGCAATCAAAGGGTACTTTTTAGGAAGGTTCACTCCGTATAATACCGGCTCCGTTGTTCCCATCAGTGCGGTAATGCCGGAAGGAATCCCAATCTGCCTTGTCTTGGCATCCTTCGTCATAACGGAGGCGACGAGCGCTGCCACACCCTGAGCGATATTGGAACATACAATTCCCGGTCCCCAGATTGCATCATATCCCAGCTGCATAATTGACATAGTGCCTACCGGTGCGATACCATGATGGATACCAAACATTACCATAATCGGGAATAACGCTCCCACAATCAGAGGCGGCGCCCAGCTTGCGTTTGTTCCAAGCCACAGGAACACCACGCTCAGTCCCTGTCCGACCATCGCACCAATCGGCCCCAAAATACCAAGTGCCAAAACACCCATGATTAAGAAAGTAAACATCGGAACAAAGATCAGTCTTACTGCGCCGGGAATCACCTTGTTCAGCCATCTCTCAAGCGGCGCCTGCACCAAAAGTACCAGTACAATCGGTATTACCGATGAGGTATAGGCAACCAGATACAGCGGAATAAATCCGAACAATGTTACTGATTCGCCTGCCGCCACAAGAGATCCCCATGTTCCATGAACCAGAATCCCAGCCACAGTTGCGGCCATGATTGGATTGCATTTCAGTTTTTGTGCGGTTGTATACGCCAGCAGAATAGGCAGAAAAGCAAATGCTGCATCACTGATCATATTTATGATGATATATGTATGCCCTGCTGTATCAATCAGATGGAAGGCCACCAATACGGACAGGAGTGCTTTCACCATGCCTGCTCCTGCCAGCGCTGAAACAATGGGTGCAAATATGCTTGAAATAAAGCTGGTCGCTATATCAAATGGATTTTGCTTTTTCTTCTCCTTATCTGCAGCCCTATCTGTTTTCTGTTCCTGTACTGCCGGTGACTGCGATGTTTCCCCACCCGGCTCTAAATACTTCACAGCCTCCTCATACACATCTGCCACATGAAGCCCAATCACAACCTGTATCATTCCGCCTTTATTGATTGCTGTTGCAACTCCTTCCAGTTTTGAAAGTGCTTCCAGTTCTGCCTTACTCTCGTCATACAGCTTGAAGCGCAATCTTGTCTGGCAATGATGTAACGTGTCCACATTTTTTGCTCCTCCGACCATACGGATAATATCCCCGGCCAAAGCCTCATATTTTTTACTCATACCTTTCTCTCCTTTTTATTTTCAGGCTTCCATAGGCATGTGCACCTGCGCTATTTCATCCTTTTGTAATGTTTGCAAGAAACATTGATTTCTATTGACCAGCCACTAAAAAAGGTACTTCCTTTGAAGTACCTTCAGTGTATCATTATATCGTTTACCATACAAATACTTGTATTTTATTTCATGAAATGCCTTTTAAGTATTGACTACAAAATTGTGTAAATGCTTCTACGGCAGGACTAAATATCTGATTCTTTTTCCATACCAACACGGAACCCAGTTCAAGCGTTGGTGACAAAGGAATGAACTTTACTCCCTCTGACTGAACATCCAGTTTCAGACATAATAAAATGCCCATTCCCCTTTTGACCTGCATGATTGAGTTATACATCAAATTATAGGTTGACACAATATTAAGCTGGTCTGCCGTTTCTCCAAACCAACTATGGAGTTCATCTTGCACCATTGCGCGTTTCGCAGTAATGAGTGGAAGGCCTGCAATATCATCTGGCGTAACAAACCCTTTTTCCACCAGAGAAGAATCTTCTTTTACCACAACCCCCCACTGCTCTTTACCCGGCATTCTTGCAAACTCATACTTGGATATGTCCACTGGCTCCAGCAGAAGTCCTGCATCCAGAAGTCCATTCTCAATTCTTTCCTTAATCCCATCAGCATTGCCACTGTAAACATCAAAATGTGCTTTGGGATATTTTTGTCGAAATTCGTCCATGATACCTGCAAGCACACTCATTCCCATCATTTCGCCGCTCCCGATTGCAATTTCGCCGGCTATGTCTTTTTCATGTATCATTTCCTTTTTTGTCTTTTCTGCAAGTGATACCAGTTCCTGGGCACGCCGTTTCAGCAGCAGTCCATCCTCGGTAAGTGTTACTTTGTGACTATTCCGCATAAACAATTTTACTCCAAATTCTTCTTCCAGCTGCATCAGCTGTCTGGAAAGAGTTGGCTGGGTAATATGAAGCAGATTAGCCGCTTTTGTTATATTTTCTTCCCTTGCAACCATCAAAAAATAATTCAATACGCGGATTTCCACAGTAATCAATCTCCTTATATTAAATATGACTTGGGTTATCATTCTATCCAAGTCATATTTTATCACATACTGCTATTCATTTTCAACATTTCACGCATTATGCTATTCGTAAAATTTTGCGATATTTGCATCACTATATTTACATTCCTAAGATATATATCTATTTCCTTATTTTTTTAGTTATACTTTTCCACATGAAGCTCTTTGTTTTCCTTTAAAAGCCCCATATGATACAACATCTGTACACAATCCACATACCCCTGCATATAACTCCGCCTTTCCTGTTCAGAAGCATAAATTTCCAGACATTCTTTCATATCTTCCACCCGTTCCCTGTATTCATCAGAAAGGGTATCAACAAATGCCTCCCACTCTTTTTCCTTTTCTATCCATGCTTGTTCCGCCTTCTCATACTCCGGTGTTCGCACATAGCTTTTCCGGCTCACATTTTCCCTGTTCAGATTTCCCAGAAACTGGGCTACTTCTAACCAAACGTCATTATACATACCATTTTCTCCTTTTTGTGCTGCAATTATTATTTCCTATTTTCCTGTTATTCTTCCCATTTCTGCCCATTATATATGTTATAGAAGAATTTTATCAACCATAATCGCTTAATTATTTATATCATAGCAGATAAAATTAGTCCATAGCAAGGAGGCAAGGGAATGGATGATTTACTGAAACAGATTGGAAACCGCATATTAAACCGGAGGAAACAGCTCCGCCTGACACAGGAGGAACTGGCGGAAAAAGCGGGCATCACGCCCCAGACCGTTTCCTCTGCAGAACTTGGCAAGAAAGCACTGCGCCCGGAAAATATCATCCGGGTCTGTTCTGCCCTTGACATCAGCACCGACTACCTGCTCCTCGGTGAAATAAATAAAGGCGACCATTCCGTCCTGCTCTCTAAAATCTCGGACCTTCCTCCCCTACAATACCGCCATTTGGAGGATATTATTAACAGTTTTATCCTTGCCCTGAATGAACGGGAAGCACAGAGCGGAAAATAATCCTTCCTGTGCTTTTTAACTGCTCCGAAACGCCGACATGGTATCTGCAATCAATGCCAGTGTCGCCTGGTCTATTTCTTTCTGCGGCGGCCCCGTATCTTCTTTCTGTTCCTGTTTTACAGTTCCCTGCTCCGTCACAGATTCTTCCCTTTCATCCGGTATGCGGCTGCTCTGCTTTACCGTTTCTTTTCCCTTCCTCTCCAGAATCTCTGCAACAACCTCTTCTATAGCCGCCCTGTCCACTGCCGGGGGAACCGTAATATCCGGCGTTTCCGGACAGTGGATATAATGGAGGACAGCATTGACAAGAAACTGCGCCTTGCTGTGCGGTCCCTGTTTCTCCAGCAGACGTATGACCGCATTATGAGCCGGATCATTTTCGTTAAATTTGATGCTGAACCGCTCCCTGTTTTTCTTTTCCCCCATAGGCTCACCTGCCTGCCGTTTCCATCTTATAAAGGAATTCATATCCCTTTGCGTTGGCATTGATTTCCTCCACAAACAGGGCATTTCTCACCTTTCCGGAGGCTTCTATCTGCCGGCGCAACAGGATGGCGCCGCCGCCCACAAATACTACCATGCCGGACATCAGATCCAGCATGCGCTCCCGCAGGCTGTTTGCCAGGTCATTGACAAAATCCTGCGCCAGCTTTTCCACAAGGGAAACCACTTCCGGGGCATATATGCACCCATCGTCTTTTAAGATACCATCAATATCCGTTTCCTCCAGCAGGATATCAAATTCCGAATTCACTTTTGTCCGAATCCGGTTATACAAAAGGATCACCCCGTTTTCCAGGGAATCACATACGCTTAAATCTGCCCGGCCGGAGCGCATCATCAGATAGTCCGCCGTAAAGCCGCCGATATCCACGACCAGCACCCTCGGCTTGTCCAACAGCCTGTCCATCATGGTCACAGCCGCCGCAAAAGCCTGCGGGTAGCAGCGCACATCTTCAATATAGATCGTGTACGGGTTATCACGGTACTGGAAATTTACAATACCCCTGCCTGAAAAGTACCGGATAAAGGACTGGTTCTGCGCCCCATAATGGGCAGGCGGAAGCCCCACTGCCAGGGATACATGCACCACCTCTTCCCCGTACCGCTCTTTTTTATGAAGCTCCTCCGCAATCCCGAACAGGGTAAGGATAAAAAACCGGTCATCCTCCGTCTTATCCCTCTTATAGGGAATCCTCTGGTTGGACAGCGTATAAAACTTATCCCGGTATTCCAGAATCTCGCTGCCAAACGGCCTGGTGATGCTCTCTGTCAGCCCGGATACGAAAGGCGGGCAGTGGAGCGTCTTCATCTGTTTATTTCCGTGATCGATTGCAATTAACATAGTTTTCCATCTCCTTTTCTGTTTTATACTTATCCTTTACGCATGGATTACGCATTTTTCAACAAAAAAGAAAAAAGCAGGGCGGCAGCAACTGAAACTGCCACACCCTGCTGCCCCCCTGTACCGTAACAATCAATCCTGATACCGCTCAGGACAATAAAAAATTAGAAGGTCTATATTTCTTGTGCCTTCCTCATCCGCAATCCGGTTCTCACAGGAAATATAATAGTCATTCATTGTAAAAGCCTGGATCTTCTCCTCGAAAAGCCGTATCTCCCTTGTACTAAAATCAATCACTCCCATATTCAAAGGTGTATCAGACCAGCAGTTATCCATCATCCGGTTCAGACAGTCGGCGCATAAGTAAGAAGCTGCCTGATCTATGTCCAGCATTGCTTCTTTATCGAAAGATAAATGCCCGCGGGCATAGCCTCTGTTTGTGTCTGCTGATACAACAAGAAAAAATCCATTTTCCCCGGTTCTTGTAATATGGGTTGAAGAACCGTTTTCCGGTTTTTCAATCAGCTTTCCAAAGTCATCATACCGGTTGATTGTTACAGGAGCCAGGTCAAATGTATTTAAATCAATAATGCCTATATTTTCCTGGCCCCGGTACAGAGGCAGTGCTGTTCCCTTACTTTCCCCGCACAGAAAACAATCTTCTGATGACAGATCGGAATGATACTGTTGGGAAGTTTCCTCCTGAATATCCGCAGCCGCCGGCACATTTTCCGTATGGCCGTCAGACTGGCATCCGGATGTCAGAAGTATAAGAAAAAATGTCGGAACTGACAGCCACTTCTGCTGCCTTTTTGTAAACAATCTTTTACGCTTCATCGGAATTTCCTCCTGTCGTGGTAAATTATTCATATTTATCATTATATCCAGTTAAATCAGATAACTCAAATGAAACATATAATTTACCACGATATAATCGCAACAGGTGTAGGGTACAATAATATAAAAAGGGCGGCGGGTTATGTTTGAGGATTTATTTTACGACAGATTGATAAAATTGAGAGCCGAGAAGAAAGTTTCTGCAAGAGAAATGAGCCTCGCTATCGGACAAAGCGCAGGATATATCAACGGACTGGAAAACAGAAATGGCTTTCCGTCTATGCAGGTATTTTTCTATATATGCGAGTATCTGGGAGTCACGCCATCAGAATTTTTTGATGACGGCAACAGCCATCCTTCGGAATATCGGGAGTTTTTGAAAGATATGGATGCACTGGACGATAAAAACCGGCAGAATGTTCTGGAAATCGTCAAAGGGTTGAGGCATTGAAAGAAAGCAAAAGAAAAGGACATGGAATCGTTCTCCGCATGTCCTTTTTCATTTCTTACCTACAGCCCCCTGCTAAAAATACCGGACAGAGGGCCATCCTGCCTTTTCCGGTCAGGTATGTATTCCATAATACGCCTTTTCCAGGTTCTCCCTGCCGTGAAGGATGACTCCCCCGCACATGCCGCTCCCATAAGGCGTCTGTTCCTGAAAGAAAAAGCTGTACGGTTCAAAATCATCATATACGGTGATCTGCCTGCTGCCCTGCCATCTCAGGAAATGTTTTCCCAGAAACTTCCCCAGCTTTTTCCGCAGTGCCTTCGTCTCTGCCACTGCTTTCAGGTTCCGTCTGCTCTGGAATTCAATCTTCGGCCCGGTGTGTTCCTCCAAAGACAGCACCCTAAGCTGGATGCCTCTCTCCCGGCTCTCCTTTACAAATGCCTTAAACTTCTCATAAGAAAGCCGGACCGTCTCTGTCCTTCCGGCCACCTCTTCTCTTCCAATGTCCCGCAGCCAGGTAAAGGAAATTTCCAGAATATTCCCCTGCTCCATAGTCTTTCTCAGTGCCAGCTTTGCAAAGGAGCGGATATCGGATACTGTCATATATCTTTTTTCTTCCAGTTCCAGTAAATCTTTTTCCAGAAATATAAAACCCTGGGGAGAATGATACTCTTTGGAGAATGTCCGCAGGGTGATGCAGTCCTCAGAAGCGGACAGCTTTATCATTGTTCTGTTGTTCATCTCATACCCTCCTAGCAGCAGGGGAGAGCGTATATCCCTCTCCCCATGCAAAAAATAATATCATTATATGTGCCTGTCCCTATTCGCCGGCCATACTAAAAAACTGGGCCGGCGTCAGAACCGTGATCCCAAGTGCCCTGGCTTTCTCCAGCTTGCTCCCGGCATTCTCTCCGCAGACCAGATAATCGGTCTTTTTACTCACGGAACCTGCCGCATGGGCGCCCAGGGATTCAATCTTCTCGTTGATGCCGCTACGGGTGTAGGGTTCCACCTTTCCGGTCACTACAACCGTCTTCCCCACAAAGGGATTCTCCTGTACCATGCCTGTATTCTCTTCCGTTGTCCTCTTTTCGATATGTAACATCTGCTGTAATACCTCCCATACATATAAATTTTCTTCATCATAAAACCACTCGTGGATATTGTTGTGCAGGGTATCCCCAAAATCGGGGAGCTGCGTAAAATCATACTGGTGATGCACGGCATCCTCAAATTCCTCCAGATCCCCGTGGAACTGTGCGGCAAGGGTCCGGCTGGCGGTATTTCCCACCATGGGGATGTCCATAGCGATCAGATACCGCTCAAATGTCGTGTTCCTGCTGCCCTGGATGGCGTCCCAGAGGCGCTGCCAGGACTTCTCCCCAAAGCCTTCCATCTTCACGATCTCTTCCTTATGGTCGTCCAGCCTGTAGAGATCCATGTAAGTATGAATCCATCCCCTTCCAATGAATTTCTCCAGAGTGGCCTCGGACAGTCCCTCGATATTCATGGCTTTCTGCCCTGCAAAATGCACGAACTGACGCAGGCGCCTGGTTTCACACCTCTGGTTGTCGCAGAACAGCGTCCTGGTGACCTTTTCTTTCCCATTCTCTGTGGAACGGCTCTCATGGATGCGGGCAGGCTCCCCGCAGCAGGGACATGTTTCCGGCACGGCCTGCTCCATGACAAAACGCCCCCGGTCCAGATTCTCCTCCACATGGGGGATGATCATGTTCCGTTTGCTGACCAGTATCCGGCAGCCGGGCACCAGCTCCATTCCCTCGATAAAGGAAAGGTTATGCAGGCTCGCCCTGGATACCTGGCATCCGTCTATCTCCACCGGCCGGAAAACCGCCACCGGCGAAATCTCCCCGGAACGGGAGGGATTCCATTCGATGGAAAGCAGCTTTGTCTCATGGAGTTCATCCTCAAACTTAAAGGCCAGGCCGTCCTTATAGTGGTGGCCCGTCCTCCCGCAGGACTGTGAAAAGGCGATGTCATTATAGGATGCCACAATCCCGTCAATAGGAATGTCATTGTCACTGGCAAACTGCTCCAGCTTCCTAATGCCATCCTCCATCTCCTGACAGGTAAGGCTCCGCCTGCTTATGACAAATTTACACACCTGGAACCCCAGCTCCGGAAGTTTCCGCAGTTTCTGGGACTTTAACCCCAGTTCCGGGAATCCTTCCACCACAGAAAAAGGCATGTACATCACTTTCCTCTCCCGGCAGACCGCGCCATCTAAAAGGCGCACGGAGCCGGCAGCCAGATTCCTTCCATTCTTATAGCGTTCCCCATTGCTGTCCGTCAGGGTTTCCTGCAGGCGCTTAAAGTCGCCGGGGCGGATAAAGGCTTCCCCGCTTACCACCAGACGCCCCAAATACGGAATGTGCTGTGGTATCCCGGAAATGCCGCAGACATTATGTGTGACCACTTCACCGGTATCCCCGTCACCGCGGGTAGCGGCCTGGACCAGTTTCCCTTCCTCATAAGTCAGCTTGACCGTCAGCCCGTCCAGCTTCAGCATCAGAAGGATCTGATGCTCCCCCACAAAGGAAACCAGTTCCTCTACACTTTTGGTCTTTTCCAGTGAAAGCTGGGGGATAGGGTGCTTCGTCTTTTCCAGTTCGCTGACGGCCTGGTATCCCACTGTCCGGGTGGGGGAATCTGACATGCAGATTCCCGTCTCCTTTTCCAGCAGTGCCAGCTCGTCATACATCCTGTCATAGACAGCATCTGAAACAGACGGGGCATTGCCGTTATAATATTCATCCCTGTACCGGTTCAACTGTGCAGTCAATGCCTGCACTTTTTCCCATGCGTTCTGTACCATTCAAGCCACCTCCTGTTCCATGATGCGGAATGACATGATCAGAAACTCTTGTGTATGCTGCTTATCATTGCAGTATATACTGCAGATGCCATCCTTAAATCTCCAATACGGGGCGTTGCTCCACCAGAGGACAGACCCTTTGCCGTTGTTGGCAAGGGTGACCTTACACTCCGGCTCCTCCGGCACGATGCTGTAAAACCCCTGGGTATTTGCCACCGTTACCTTACGTTTCTGCCCCACGTATTCCGGGCGGCAGTGGGCGGTGATCTCAAAACAGGTTCCCTTCTTTAAAGTCTTTTTTAACTGGCTCAGATTTTTTACCATAGGTTCCTCCTTGTCATTGACAAAGGCAGGGCGCCCCAAAAGCACCCTGCCCGATACATATTAAGCGGCATCTGCCAGTGCAGTTTCCGCCGGTTCCTCTTTGTTTTCCATCAGATCCTTCATCAGGACGTCAGCCAGAAGCTGGCCTCTTAAATCACCGGTATGGATAATGATCCGGTTTTCACGCAGCTGTGTGAATTCCTCTTTCCGTAAAATACGGCTTTTTTCTGCAAGCCCCCTTTCTTTTTCGGTAATCCTCTTGGAAATTACTTTCTGCCATTCCCGCAGGAATTTCTCCGCGTCTTTGATATCTTCTTTCTGGCGGTCGTACATCGTCCGTTTCTGCCTTACAGTCCCGTCCGGCTCAATCTCCAGCGTATAATAAGGAGTATCCGGATCAGAAACCTTCCGCAGAAACAGCACATAGCTCTCGTTCCTTTCAATACGCTCCCAGTACCGTTCACTGCTCCCGACACAATGATGGAGCTTTTCGCCTTCATCCATGATCTCTTCAATCTGTGATGGAACAATAACCGCATACTCTTCATCAGCATACCCATAGACTTTGTTTATCTCCTGATAAATGTCCTCAACATGCGGATATTTTTCCAGAACCTCCCCGGCCCTGATCGCCAGTTCTTTCTGCCCGCACAGTTCTACCAGCTCGTCATGCCGCTGGCGCAGTTTCCGGACACGGTAGATGATCGCATCGCCTGTATTCATTTTAAGGCGGCAGGCCATGGAGAGATAGTCGCTCCATGTGGCCAGCACCTCACTGCTTTTCATATGGTTTTCCTGCATCTGGCGCCGGATATAGTTATAAATCTGTACCACGCTCATCCGGTCTGTGATAAACCGGAGTTTGTCCGGCAGGATATCTTCACTGCAGAACCATGCAACCGCTTTATCCGGCAGGTATTTCCCGGTAACTTTTTCATACTGCAGCCATGTCAGGAACTGCCGTCCGCCCCTGTTTTCCCTAAGCCGCTTCATCTGCTGGGAATCGATCCCCAAAAGCTTCAGCAGGCTTCCGGATTTCGGATTCTTAAATGCCTCCCTAAAATTATAGTAGTTTCCCAGACATTCCGTAACCAGGGCGGGCAGATGCGCCTTTGCCAGCTGTTCCAGCTGCGGCACTCTATCAAGGACCGAAAGATATTTTTCCGGATCGATTTTCCGGTTGTCCCGAATGGCTTCTACAAGCCCTGTACGGTGCAGTTCTTTTGCGGCAAGTGTCGGAAGGGTTTTTCCATAAACCCTTCCCCTTCCATCCCCGTACCAGCCGGGATTACAGAAAGATGTGCTGATCCACCGGGTTTCAGACTGTTTATACAGCCCCCAGTAATATGCGTTCAGGGGGTACGCATGACAGTCATAGATGGCCCTGCGGACCTCCCAGCTGCTGCATTCCGGATTCTGATAATCCCCCTTCGGGTATCTTCGGTAGCCGTAGAATTCCCGGAGGATGAAACCGTCCTCGCACCGCTGCATCAGGTACATGCGCTCGCGCTCCGTTACAACCGTGCCGGCTTTTCCAATGGATTTAAAAGTGATCTTATGGCGGCAGCGTGGACAGTACCCAGTCTTATTATGACGCGGTTTCCTGACCGCCACTTCCTTTTCACAGAATGTACAGTATCCTGTCTTTGCCCCTTTCCTGCTGTACTGGTAGAAAATATAATTTTCTGTGATGCCGACCTTATCCACCCAGCGTTCCCAGTCTTTGGGAAGTTCCGGTGTCTGTTCCAGATCCAGGTCCCACGGATCAGTCTCTCTTCTATGGCGCTGCTTCAATTCGTCTGCCCGGACTTTCATCTGGTATTCCAGCAGGCCCTGGTAGCCTCCATGCTCCCCGCCGAGGTATTTTTTAATCAGATTATGTCCCTGCGGGCTGATCCATTCTTTCTTTGAATAAGAAACATACCCTGGCCAGGGAATCCGGTCCAGCTTTGCTGTCAGCCATTTTCCCCTGAGCCTGTCATAGGTAAGGAATTCTTTTTGCTTCTTATCAATATACAATTCATAAGCAGGCTTTTTTCCTCCCATCCGCATATGCTCCGGAAGGAAAAAAGCAACTTTCAGAAAATCTTTCATGACCTGGCAGCGCATATACAGTCCATACTGGTAAGATGTGTAAACATGCTCTCCGTACCAGTACTTCTGTACGGTACGCTGCGGTGTGTCCGCATCTGCCGTCTGCATCATGTCAGAAGTCGCGTTCAAAGCCCTCAGTTCCAGCAGTTTCTTTTTTTTCATAACAATGCCACCTGCCTTTCTGTCAGATCTGCTCCATACCAGGTATTTGGGAGGAGTTTCCTCCCATCTACCTGCGCCAGGGCAATCTGAATAATATGCCCGTTTACCGGATCTTCCTTTACAAAAGCAAGGATATCTTTCTCTCTGCCGTTTGCTACCGGATCAATTCCCCTCACCACGACATATCCGGCAGATGCCTCTGCCCGGTCTTTTGTTACATGGCTGCTCCACTCCCGTAATGGATGGTCGGCCATGAAAGCAAGGCTGTGAAGGAAAAAATCCTCTTTTGTCAGCTTTTTCAGTATTGTCAGCTCCGTGCAGGAGATTTTTGTATCATCCCCATCCTCATCCATGTCTCCTCCGGCATTTACAATGTAGTATTCAGCCTGGTCCATGTTGGGATAATAGGTGAGACAGTCAAGGGGGTTCTCCGCACAGTGGAAACCGTTCTGGCGGCAGTTCGCCTTCTCCGTCTTATTAACCCCCATTATAAACCGGTACTCCCGGCAGATCAGGCCGGGATCGAAACCTTTATATGCAATCATCCTTTTCACCTCCATAAATGATTCATCCTGCTTTCTTTTCCGGTGTCATCAGACCTTCAAGAGAAAGCTGTTCCATAAAGGACATCTGCCCGTTGTCGGCAGGTTCTTTTTTCTCTGCTTTCTTCTCCGCCGGCTTTTTGGCAGGGGATTTTCTGGCAGAGGTTTTCTTTCCTTTGGAGCCGGGAGACGTCTTCCCCACATAAGGCTTTGGAACAAACTCCTCCTCGTCCTCTTTGTCTTCCTTTACATCCCCGGTCCGGAAATACTCTTCTGCCCAGTGGTAACAGAGATCGTCCGGAATATCGCTGGAATAGCAGGGCGTATCCCTTCCTGGCTGTATCCCGGCTGCCTTCATCTCATCCTGGACGTATTCATAGGCTTTCCGGTTAATGTACTGGAAACAGCGGACCATGTTCTTCTGGGGCAGCATGACCTGTCTGGCGAATGCCGCATCTTCCAGGCACGCGGTCTGGATATATTCCGAAACACATTCCTTCATGTTGCGGCGGGTCAGCTTCTCCGTATCGGCACTGATCCGTTTCATGGATTCAGCGGTCAGCTCTTCCTCATTCATGGCCCTGATCCGGTCAAGCTGTGCCTGCCTTACAGCCTGCTTTTCCTGCCTTTTGGCCTCCCACTCCGCTTTGCGTCTGGCCTCTGCCGCCTCATGCTCCGCACGCTTTTTATCTTCCGATTCTTTTTCCGCATCGGAATCCGTGGCATCCGTTTCTTTCTCTTCCGGTTCCTCTTCTTCCCCTGCATCTTCTCTGGGACAGGCACTTTCTTCTTCCGTTTCCACCAGTTCCCCGGTCTCTGTGGATTCTCCAACGACTGGCAACCGGCCGGACTGTTCCGCTCCATCCTCGAAGGGATTGTCCGGAACCGAACCTGTCACCGGCAGAAATCCATCCGGTGTGCCTTCCCCTGTTCTTTCCGCAGTATCTTCAAATAGTCCGTCTTCCTCAAACGGATTGTCTCCTATGTTCATTTCCATGCTCATATCTGCAAAAGTACCCATAAAAATCTCCTTTCGTCAAAAACGGCATGGAGAAGAAACGAGCCATAACGCTGTTCCCGCTCCATGCCATGCTTATTGTTCCGCCTCTTACCCTCTCATTGGCTTTGCAAGAAAGGGAGAGAAGCGGACAGGTTCAAATATCCTGCCGTCTATGTAGAAATAGCGGCGTCCTGCTCCATCATCCAGTTCCACCACATCCGAAGATGCAAGCGGGTGTCCTTTGCAGTCCTCCGGTACACGTTTTCCAAAGTGTACCGAAATCTGCTCCAGTATCTCCGTATCCTTCCACCCGTCCGGGCAGAGAAGCTCCGAATCCCATACCAGCTCATACACCGCAGCCGGAGGCTGTTCATACCCGGCCCTGTGCAGGTCCCGGATTCCCTTAAAAGCAAAGGGGATGGTCTCCCGGCCTGCGTCAAAGGAAAGCTGGTAAATACGGAACTTCCATCTGCGGTGCGGAAAATCCGGAATCCTTTCCGGCTGTCCTGTTCCTTCCCGGCAGAAAAACACCCTGTCTTTCTGCTCATTCTGTTCGTCACCTTCTTTCTGCTGTTTTTCTCTGCGGAGCGCAAGCTGCCAGTCATCAATCCCTTTGTAATTGGGATTCCAGGTCAGCCGCCGGCACTCCATCCCATGCTGTCTTGCCAGCAGGTAAATCTTCGAGCTTCCTTTTGCGATCATCTCATTGCTGTACTTGTCCATATCGTGAGCCTCGATGACCAGCTCCGTACCATTCTGTGCAAGGAGTTTAAACATTGGCCCCAGCTGTGCCAGGTTGTTTGCCCCGGCCACCGCCACAAAGGTGCGGTTCAGCAGCATATAGGCGATGTCCGCTTTCAGTATCCCCTCCGTCACATAGATGGTCCGGGCAAAGGGATTCCCGATAAAATGCACCGGACTCCCGGAAGTGGTCCCCATGTTCTTTGCGGAGGAGGAAAGCCAGATATATTTCGTCCCGGCCTTTTCCGGCGGATCATCCTTATCCTTAAAGGGAACATCCAGAAGGATCTGCATCCCCCGGATCAGACCGTCTACGCCGACGGCCGGTATCAGGATGCCTGCCGCGCGGCTGCTGAACTTCACGGTCCAGTATCCGCCCTCATGGAGATAAAAGCCCGGCACTCCCTCTACCTTACATCCCTGTTTCATCAGCCTTTCCGTCAGGGATCGGCACAGAAAAAAGGGCGGGGTGCTCTTAAATCCCAGGCTGTCGATCTGTTCGTCCGTAAGCCCCCGCTTTTCCGAGCGCAGATGCGCCCGGTGTGCAGGGTTTAAGGATAACATTTCAAGCAGCAGGGAATAGGTCTGGTGTATCTCCTGGATACCGGCACGCTCCGACTGGGGTATTCCCCCAGCCGGCTGGCTGCCTGCATGGGATTCCCTTGCCGGAACCCCTGCAGAAACATCCGTATTTTCTGTTCCTCCAAATCCCCAGGAAGTATCCCCCGCCTGGAGGGCATCACAGATTTCCCGGTAGGCTTCGGAATTGGTGGTATGGTTGACCCCTGCGTACAGGTTCAGCATTCCGCCGTGCTCGCCGCAGTAGTTGCACCGCCACACATTCTTGACAAAATTGACGTTCATCTTTCCCCTCCGGTCGCCGCAGAACGGGCAGTCCGTATAGACACTGTCCGCCTGCCTGCGCCGGATGCGCAGATGCAGCAGCTCCACCACATCCATGATCCCAAACGGGAAATCCTGTGATAATGAGGACATCGCCTGCACCCTCCTTCCTTACTTTCTCTCTGCCTTTCTCTGTAAAACACTTTTACCCGGCTTTCTTTGCAGCCAGGGAATCCAGCATGATCTGGGCCGCCGCGCGGAGGATGTTGTTGTCCCCCCGGTAACCGCCGTACAGATAAAATTTCAGGCTGGGCGGGCGCCGTTCTGCCACTTCCGCAATGGTCTGTCCTTTGCAGACACCCATATCCACCACCACCTGTCCGGCCTCTTCAAAGGTCATCAGCTTGACGATCTCCTCTACCGGCATGTCAGGCGTGTATCTGGCTTCTGTTTCTCCCTGTGCCTGGTTTTCCGCCGCAGGCAGGTTCTGTGTTTCTGGTGTTGCTCCTCCGGTAACAGGCAGGTTCTGTGTTCCTGATACCGTGCCTCCGGTGGCAGACGGGTTCTGTGTTTCTGATACCGTGCCTTCGGTGACAGGCAGGTTCTGTACTTCGGAAGCCGAAGCCTTTATCTGTGTATTTTCAATACTTCTGGAAGCTCCGGTGGAAACGGCCGCCGTCTTTTGGGGGATATTCTGTCCTCCTAACAACGCCATCATCCCCTGTACCGCTTTTCTGGTATCTTCCTCCACGTTGTTCTTTTCAGAAGCAGGAAGCACATCTCCCGGTTCTTTTGCGGCAGGCAGTCCTGCACTTTTCTGTACAGGAAGTCCTTCTGCCTCCGCCGCTTTTACAGGCAGCTCTCCTGTGCCGGCAGATTGCAGCGTTTCCTGAATCTCTGTCTGTGGTCCTGCAGGCAGACTGTTATTTTCAGTCTGCATCTGTACCCTGTCAGCAGCCTCACCAATCTTCACGGTTTCCGTGGACATTGCGGGAAGCTGTTCTGTCATTTTCTGCTCTGTGGCAGGCTGTACCGCAAGATTCCCGGTACGGTTTTCCGGATTGGCCGGTAAGCTCTCTGAGCCTCCCTGCATACCAGCCGGAAGGCCAGCCATAAGGCTGCCATTTTCTGCTACAGACTCAGGCGGTGCCTTTGTCTCCGCAGCTGTACCCACTGCCAGTCTGTTATCCGCTGTTTTCTTTTTTTCCATGCCGGTATCTGCGGCAGTTGGGAAAGTCTTTACCATGCCTCCCGCAGGCGCCGCTGACGGCTGCACACTTTCTTTGGAAACGATGCCTGTACCAGAAGAAACACTTACATTTTTATCTGGTGCAGTTCCATTCAGCGGAATCCTGCTGCCATAACGGCTTCCATTGGCGCCCATGTTCACATCGGCAAACTGGATGCCAAAGCCCGCATCTGACAGGGCCTCATCCATAGCCATCTGCTGTGCCGCCTGGATATACCGGCCTCCCGGCGCTTCTTCCGTTGTACAGCTGGAAGTGAAACTGCCGATGGGATTCTCATCCGTGCGTTCCAGATAAATCTGTGCCTCATAAATCGCCATCTGCTCCGTGATGCGGAGTGCGTTCAGCCGAATGCGCCCTTTCGGGTTCGCCAGCCGAAACCATAACTTTTTATAGGGAAGGTCCAGCTGCAGCACTGCCTCCCCGTTTTCCGGGGAGACGATGCGGCGGAGGAGCTTCAGCGGGTTAAAGCCCGGCACCTTGTTCAGTTCTGCCACTGCGGGGATGCTCTCATACATGGTTGCTGTCTGTTCATTCTTACTCATCTTAAAAACTCCTTTCATCAAATAAATAAGGGATATCCCGTGCGTTTTCTGCACCTGCATCCCATTTTTAACCTGCTGCTTTCAGTTTTTCTTCCGGGAACTCCGGCACGGCTGTCCCGGCGCTTTTTGCATAAGCCTTATAATACAGGCGGATGCGCTCTCCCAGAAGTGTGTTCCTTTTGCTGATCTCATTCTTATGGATGGCCATGAACAGCACGCTCTTTTCTCCTGCCAGCACCACCCTTTTTTTGGCACGGGTGATCCCGGTATACAGAAGGTTCCGGTAGAGCATGATATAGTGTGCTTTCAGTATAGGCATCAGCACGATATCGTATTCGGAACCCATGGCCTTATGGATAGTGGTCGCATAAGCGAAGTCCAGGTTCACCAGGTCTTCCGTGCCGTATTCCAGGTTCCGGTCTTTCCCGAATTCCAGGCCGATCCGTTTCCCGTCCGGCGTATCCTCTATATACCGGATAAATCCCAGGTCTCCGTTGGATACCTTGTCAGTGTTCTTCGTCTGCATGATGCGGTCTCCGACACGGAATGTCTTCGGGCCGATACGCACCTCGTCCTCCGTGGACCGGAACGGATTCACGATCTCCCGGATGGCGGCGTTCAGATGGTCGGAAGATGCCGCCCCTTCTGTACGGAAGGGAGAGAGGATCTGCACATGCTCGATCCCGCTGCCCTCAATCTCCTGGCAGTACCTTTCAATGATGGCCGCTGCCGCGTCTTCCTGGTTATCACAGGGAAGGAACTGAAAATCGTTCCCATAATACAGTCTGGTATTGCCCTCATGGATGAACCGTGCGTTGTGGGCGATCAGGCTGTCCTTTGCCTGGCGGAAGATTTCATCCAGCACCGTAACCGGCACAAGGCCGCACTGGATCAGTTCCTTGAACACATTTCCCGCCCCCACGCTGGGCAGCTGGTCGGGGTCTCCCACCAGGACGATCTTCGCCCCTTTTTTCAATGCGGGAAAAAATTTTCCTGCCAGCCACATATCCACCATGGAAAACTCGTCCACGATCACCAGATCCGCATCCAGGCCGTCTTTTTTCCTGCTGCGGCTTCCCTCATCCTCTTCGCTGACAAGGCCCAGCCCGCTGTGGAGGGTGCATGCCCCGTCAAACCCGGTGCTCTCCGCCATCCTCCGGCTTGCACGGCCCGTAGGCGCCATAAGGACGATTTTGTTGTCGGGATAAAGCCTGCAGTAAACCTCCAAAATCATCTTTAATACCGTTGTCTTTCCTGTGCCCGGCGAACCGGTGATAACGGACAGGTTATAGAGAAACGCTGTCCGCACTGCGGATTCCTGTTTCCCGGAAGTCTTAAGCCCCTGCTCCGCCCGGACTGCATCGATCAGGGCAGAAATATCCCTCATCGGCGGTTTTTCCTCTGCCAGCAGCCTTGCGATCCGGCTGGCAGTCTCATCCTCCTGGGCAAATGCGGCGGGATGGTAGATATTATCCCGCATGGAAACAACCAGGCCGCTCAGTATCATGCCGTCCAGCTCCCTTTCCACTTCCTCCGGGCGCACACGCATCTCCGGCAGGGGGATCTTTTCATTCAGCAGTTTAAAGGCTGCCTTACACAGATCTTCCTTTTCCAGGAACAGATGCCCCTGCTTTCCCTTTGCCTCGTCCAGGGTACAGTGGAGTGCGCCCCTGATCCGCATGGGATCGCGGGGACGGTTATCCGTCTTCCTTACAATGGCATCCACCCTCCGGAACCCAAAGCCCGGTATCTGGCACAGCTCAAAGGGGCTTTTTCTCAAAAGGTCCAGACAGGCCGGACCAAAATGCTGGTAGATTTTCAATGCTGTCTTCGGCGTCAGCTTAAAGGGCGCAAGCAGCGTCATGATGTCGCGCAGCATCCGGCTCTCCGCAAAAGAGGTCCGGATATCCTCCAGTTTGTTTTCCGTTATCCCGCGGACTTCCAGAAGCCGTTCCGGGTGTTTTTCCAGTATATCCAGCGTATTTGTACCGAATTTGGCCACAATCTCAGAGGCAGTCTTTTCCCCGATGCCTTTGATCAGGCCGGAACCGAGGTAGCTCAGTACCCCTTCCTTTGTCTTCGGCACAATCTCACGCCACTGCTCCACCTGGAACTGCATGCCGTATTTTCCGTTTACCCATTCCCCGTCCAGTTCCAGCTCCACGGCATCCGTCATGGGGATTTCATAGCCGACAGCGGTGAAACGGATCAGGTGGTCCCTGTACCGCCTCTTATCCCGCGCCTGCTCCGGAACGGATGTATCCGAAGTCTTTATCACCACAATGCAGAATTTATTTGACGGGTTGTGGAAGATCTTCCCGTCATAAGTACCTGTATAACTCATTTTTCACCTCCATAAAAGCCATAACACAAACAGGCTTACAATGACTGCCAGGACAGCGCCCAGCAGAGGGTATGCCAGCAGAAACCAGCCCAGGCGTATGAGCCGGTATACAGCTTTCAGCAAAAGAAGTAAAAGAATTCCCGCTGTGCTCCCCAGTATCAGTAATTTTCTTTTCATTTTCACTCCTTATCATTGATTTTGTTTTTTACAAAGCATCTGTGTGTCTTTCTCTCCTTTCAGGCGGCATCCATGGCACTGACCTTTACATGGAAGGTCCGGAACTCCGATGCCGTCACAAACTGCTCGTAGATTTCAGGATACTGCAGCTTCAGCCGTGCCAGGTTGTCTTTGTCAACCAGCATCTTGCGGACAGGGTTGTAGGTCAGTGTATACCGGCTCCCGCCTACGTCGCAGACAGCCTTACAGCTTGTTCCCATCTCCGCGGCCAGAATCGCTTTCAGCCTCTGGATATCCGCTTCCAGTTTTTTGGAATATTTATCCGACTGCTTTTTCTGCTCCTGGAGCTGCATGTAGCGCATCAGTGTGGACTGCATGGTGTCTTTCAGGATGATCGTTTCCGCATCCCTGTCGGCCCGCCCGCAGTGCTGCCTGGCGCTTGCAAGAATCACATCCCCGTCCTCCAGATAGGGAGGAGGGACCTGTTTCTGCACATAGCTGTTCCAGAATTCCTGTTCCAGGAAGATCATCTCTTCCTCGTATGCCGCATCCCTGCGGATTTCCCGTATGATGGCCTCATCCTCCGTATTGCCGTACAGACAGCAGAAAAATACACGGTCCATATCCATCACGGCCATGTAGTGTCTGCCCTGTGCTTCGTAATAGGCCGGCACGATCTCCCTGCCGTCCTTCCACCATAAATCCTTTGCATTATAATTGGTGGTCTTGATCTCCAGGATGGCTTTTGTCCCGTCCGGCATGGTGATAAAATAATCCACATCTGCCAGCATGAACAAATAAAGGGGATGCCGGTACATCTTTTTGATCTGGTAAATTTTAAGCCCTGTTTTCCGCTCAAAGATTTTCGCCACAAGGTCTTCCAGGAGATGCCCCATTTCCAGGGCCACCCAGTTGCCTTCATCTTCCTCTACCGCCGCAATGCCCAGCTTATCGTAATAGATATCCCGTGCCGTGCGGAAAGGGGAGATCCCTATGATGGCAGCCACGTCACTGCCGCCAATCCCGTGACGGCGCCAGCCCAGCCACTCTTCGCGGGTAAGGCCCTCCGTATCCACCAGTACCGGCGGATCATGTCTTGCTCTTTCCATGTTCGTATCGGGCATGGTCACGCCCCCCTTCTGGCCCTGTGTGTGAAGTTCACTGTCCGGGTTATGGTACAGTTCTTCCCGTACTGGGCATCTGCTTTCCGGACAGCGGTATCCTGAATCGGATAGCCTGCCGCCTGTTTCTTCCAGTTCCTGCTGGTCTTCTTGTTTCCTGCTCTCATTCTTTTTACCTGCCTTTCTTAATATTTATTTCGCTCGTTCCTCGCTCCATAAAAAACGGGAACCCCAAACTGCGCTCTGCTCCGTTTGGGTAGCGGACCGTTTCGCCTGTCGGCTCAACGATTCTTTATCCTCAAAGCCGCTGCCGGCGTTTGGGCGGTGGAATAAAAAAAGCAGAAATGACTGCCAAATCTCTGGCGTCCATGGATTCCCATGAACCATTGTCATTTCCGCTTTAAAAGGGAACCTGTTCCCTTCAAATAAAAAAGGCCAGTAAAACCACTGCCCACAGGGCATAATGGTACTACTGGCACAAAAATACAAACTTAACAGCGTGTGCAATGCGGAATGGTTTCCGCATACGGCCTGACGGCTGTATTTCCCTTACGGGATACGCACAAAAATCAATTACAAGGACAGTTTAGCACAATATATTGATTTAGTCAAGTTGTCAATACTATATATAGTATTTTCAGGGGTGTCCGGAACATAAAAGGAACTATAAAAGTGCCTCCTGTGTTTCAGGAAACTTCCCCATCAAACAGACAGAGCTGCACCGGCTGCTCTTTCCTCTCCTTCTCTTCTTCCTGGCGGAGCTTTTCCAGCTCTGCAATACGCTCCGGCCCCAGCCACTTATCTGCATGGCGCCGGTCTGCACTGAATTCTTTCAGGCTCTCATATCCATCCTCCACCAGTTTCTTTTCCAGACGCCTGACTGCAGATTCCCTCTGCTGCCTTCGCCTCTCTTTTTTGTTTTCAGAATTTTGCTTTTCCATGTCGGAGACATGTATGATCTGGATTCCGTTCCGGATATCTTCCAGGTCCTGCATCAGGTCCCTGCTCTCCCTGTGCTCGGCACGAACATTCAGGATTTCAAAAGAAAAATACCTGCCGTGGTATTCAGAGAAAAACAGTTCCGTAAAATAATGGCTCCGCACCTTGTCCCTTATCCTGTCCTGGCAGAGCCTGGCGCATAGTTCAGCGATATCCATGCTCACCGGATGCTCAAAGAGCTTTTTCCCCTTGATCATCTGGGTATCCACCTGCCCCTCAAACAGTGTGCCGTTCAGGTCCGATCTGAGATAGGAAATCTTCACATCATAAAACACATTTCCCCTTTTCTTCTCCAGTTCATGTCCAAGGACCGGACACATCCCGGCACATCTCCTCAGCCCGCAGTAATAAGGGTCATAATTCATTTCCCATTCCAGCGTATCTCTGTTAAATCTTGTATGCTCCCGGCAGACGCGCCCGTTCTTCTGCAGCTCAAAGCCGGCCTCCTGCCTCCGGATCTCGTCATCATGGAGTTTTAAGATATGCTCCACACTTCCTTCATAGCAGTATTCCTCATCCGTCATATGGACTTCACAATCGTACCGCAGCACGCCATGCTCCTGGAGGTATTCATGTTTCAGCTTACACTCCTTCTTTTCATAAGGGCAGTGGATGGTCGCCATATCGTTTTCAAAGGTCCACTCAATCCCCATATAGCTCATGTTGCTGTGGCACTGCAGCCCCTTACACTGCAGCCCGCAGGGAGTCTTAAAGGTCTGCTCGAATATCCACCACCGTTCATATGTAAAGCCTCCGTAATAATTATCAAGGGTCTTTTTCTCCCACAGGGAGACATCAACCCTTACATTGTCCGGATGATGGTCTGCGGTATAGCCTTCCGCCAGCAGCCGCTTTGTTAAAGCATTATATTCCTTATACTCATTCTCTTTCATTCCGTTCCTCCTTACAGCCCCTGGCAGGGGCGCATCCCAAAATAGTCTTCCATGCGGTCCCTCAGCCTTTCCGCCGACATGCCGTATTCTCCGGCAATGCAGGATTCACAGCATGGGTATCTGTATGCCAGGGTTTTTGATAGCCGGGCATCCCAGCTGTTTAACTGTTTCCCGCATTTGTTGCAGTCCTGATCCAGCCATCTTACTTTCTGCAATCTCTTTCCACCTTCCTTTCCTAATGTATCAGTTTCTATCCCCAGCCTTCCGGTATTTGGGCAATAAAAAAACAGGGATGACTCCCCTTATATATCTGGTGTTCATAATTTCTATGAACCGGCGTCATTCCTGCTCTGATAAAAGAATCTGTAATTTACAAAATAAAAAAACAGCAATCCATCACTCACAGACGTAGTGATACTGCTGGTACATTCATACAAACTTAACAGCGTGTGCAATGCGGAGGCATTCCGCATACAGACGTTTCCGCCTGTATCTCCATGAAGGAATTCGCACAAAAATCAATTACAGGAAAAGTGTAGCACAAGATATGGAATCAGTCAATGATTTAAAACTATATATAGTATTTAAAATTTTTTTCGATTCCTGCAGAAATCCCCTGCCCACCCGGCTATTTTATTATTGTATAGGTCATTTAAGAAAGGATGCCATATGAACGCACATTGAAAATTTCATAGCATGGTACTGGGAGTTATACAGGTGCATGGGATAAGCCTGCCTTGAAAGCGTCTTACCCCTGCTTGATCGCTGCACAGCACGGCCTGAAAATACGCGGCAAGAACTTCTGGCGCAGGAAGTGGCCCGGGGCACCATGTGGATACGAACAAATTTTTTAGAATTAGAACGTCTTGTTTTTATTTTTTTGTTGAAGTGGCTGGCTCTGATTTCGTAAGATATAAAGGTAAGGAACCGTAGGCTCTTTCCAGCCACACAGAAAGGAGGACACTGTGGCTGAATATAAAGACAATACCCCGAAAGCCAATCCGGAAAAAAGAAGCTATTCTGTTGCGGAGGCAGCAGAGATACTCGGCGTCAGCAAACGCTCCGTATATAATCTCTGCGCTGCGGAAGCTTTTAAAACAGTACGCATTGGAAAGAAACTGCGTATCTCCAGGATATCCTTTGACCAATGGCTTGACGGGAGCAGTAAAACATAATAGGAAAGGAGCCTGCACATATGGCATCAATTCAAAAAAGAGGAAAAAAACATGCTGTTGTCTATACCTATATAGATCAGGAAGGACAGAAAAGACAGAAATGGGAAACTTTCAGTACCAAAGCAGAGGCACGGAAAAGAAAATCAGCTGTGGAGGCTGAACTTGATAATGGAACCTTTATCCCGCCCAATACTACAACAGTGGAAAGCTTCTTAAAGGAATTTGTGGAGCTTTACGGAGAAAAGCGGTGGGGACTCTCCATCTATGCCAGCAATACGGCACTGATCAACAATTACATCAATCCACTGATCGGAAACCTTGTTGTCCAGGACATCAACAAAAGGACTGTGGATAAATATATCCAGCAGCTTCAGAAAACGGCTCCGGTGAATACCCCGTACCGCCATGCAAAGACGGAATATGTGACACCATGTACCATTGAGAAGATCATAAAGCTCCTCCGGTGCGCTTTTCATCAGGCCGTCCGCTGGGATATGATCGGCAGGAATCCCTTTGAGGATGCCGAACTGCCGAAACGGGAAAAGAATGTCCGTGCCATCTGGACAGCGGACATCATCCGCCAGGCTCTTGACAACTGCCAGGACGGAAAATTGTATATTGCGATCAACCTTGCTTTTGCCTGCTCCATGCGGATGGGCGAGATCACCGGTCTGACATGGGACTGCGTTCACATCACGGATGAAGACATTGCAAACGATAACGCATATGTGTGGATTGAAAAAGAACTTACCAGAGTAGACCAGCGGGCCATAGATGCCCTTGGGGAAAAGGATATCCTTTTCGTGTTCCCCAGGCTGATGGGCGGCAAATCATCCACCAGGCTTGTCCTGAAAAAGCCGAAGACCGAAAGCAGCATCCGCAAAGTATGGCTTCCCAGAACCCTTGCCCTTATCCTGCGTGACTGGAAGGAAAAGCAGGACAGGCTCAAAGAGTTCATGGGGCCGGACTATACGGACTACAGCCTGGTACTGGCACAGGAAACGGGAAGGCCCTGTGAAGACCGCATTATCGGCAATCAGTTTGAACGCCTTAAAAAGTCTGCTGGGCTGCCCAATGTAGTGTTTCACTCCCTGCGTCATTCCAGCACCACTTACAAGCTGAAGCTGAACAAAGGCGATTTAAAAGCCACCCAGGGAGATACCGGACACGCACAAATTGACATGATCACGGAAATCTACGCGCATATCCTGGATGAAGACAGAAAAGTGAATGCGCAGAAATTTGAGACAGCTTTTTATTCCAATCCTGATATGCGCCCTGTTGAACGCAGCCTCCAGGAAGAGGGTAACAGCTCCATGCCAAATCCGGACGCCATGATGAAACAGCTGGAATCTTCCCCGCAGGCTATGGATGCATTCACCCAGAAATTCATTGAGCAGTACGGCGAACAGATCATGACGCAGCTTGCAAAAAAAATGCTTGGTGCATAAAACGACACCAGATAACACAGGACGCAACCGGAGTACATAAAAGTACAAATTAGCAAAACGATTAGCAGACCTTGTTTTTCCCGCAAGGGGGTTCTAATCCATTTGGGACTTCCCCTGCAGGCGGCAGGTCGAAAATAAGGCTGAGAAAGGAGGAAATGTTGGAATCCCTGAAAGAACAAAAATGCCGCAACCCTTGAAGTTACGGCATTTCAGCGTCCCCGAGAAGATTTGAACTTCCGACCCCACGCTTAGGAGGCGTGTGCTCTATCCAGCTGAGCTACGAGGACTCGAACGATATGAAGTTTATGAAAAGAGCTTTTTTACCTCCCAGGACTTTGATGACCTGGATATTAGGAGGCGGACGCTCTATCCTGCTGAGCTACAGAAACGCATATAAAATTTTGATGGGGCGAATCCCCAAAATGTGTCCGCAGTAGGTTCTCTTAGGAGGCGGACGCTCTATCCTGCTGAGTTACAGAAACCTTCCCTGTTCCGCAGGCATCCCCACGCACAGGCTGTATATTATTATATTAACAATTATGCGTTTCGTCAAGTTTTACTTAAAGAATCTTTCAAAATTCCCCGGCTTTGCGTGTGTTTAAAAATTCATATCCAAACACGGCCTAGTCAGCCGTCTCGTCAAACACCACATTGCCCTGCATCCAGATCTGTCCCTTAAACCGTCTTCCTACCGCGGGCTCTCCGGTCAAATCCTGCTTTGCAATCCCCACATGGAATACGATGTCGCTGCATTCCAGCTTCAAATCGTAAACGTCTTCTCCGGTAATCTGGTTCTTCTTCTCCACAATCTCCGTAATCTCACCGATTACCGAGTACTGATCGCATTCAACTCCGCACGGCATAAAACAGGAATCGATGATCGAATATAAATCTTCCTTCATCACGCGCCTGGAAATCTGGGAATACATGTCGATATCCTCAATAGTCAGAGTCTCCATGGCATCCTCATCACCATTCTTGGCCGCTTCCAAAAGCGTGTTCCGCTCCTTCGCCGTGACCTTCGCGTTCTCCCTCTGCTTCTCCGTCTTCTGAATCGGCAGAAGAATCTTGCCGCTGACCGCCAGTCCGGTTAAGTTGGCACGCTTAGTCTCCAGGGAACGCTCATCCATGATTCTCTCCCTGCATTCGAATGAATTATCGATATAAAAAATCAGGGAAATACCGACCTTATACTCATCAAGCAGTCCCGCATACGTCTCACGCTCTGTATGGCGCTGAATGGAACAGGACACATCCGATGTCATATCCTCACTTCTCAAAAAAGGATAGTAATAATTCCGGCGAAATACTCCATCACGGTCCATCTGACCGAATACGGCGATTCCCATTCCGGGCGCAACCTCTTTTCTGATCTCACAAAGGTTCGTCTCCTCATCCAGCTGAATCCGCTTCATGCCGGATAAATCTTCTGTCAATTCATCTAACATTTTATCGATATCCCGGTCCTTCTGGTAGAGGCTGAATCCAATAGACCTTAAGAATTTATGCATAATGTCGTCACCTGCCTTTGCTTTACTGAAATTTACTTCTTTACTGAGATTTACTTCTTTGCTCAAATTTACTGCTTTCCTGTTCCCTATCTCTATTTTCTCACATTTCAGGAAAGAAAACAATGAGGCGAAGAAAACTCCGCCTCAAGTCTTATCGCTTATTATATACTATAATATGAGATAATGCCAGTAATATTTTACAAAATTATTATGATTTTATCCCCATTTGTTACAGTTCACTCCCCACCAGGGCCACCGCAGTCCGGTTCGGCCGGGCAGGCCCGCTCAGTCTTTCCTGTTCCGGTTTCGGGCATAAGAAGTTCTAAACGTGCAGAATTTTTCTAAAAACCAGATGAAATTCCCAAACTCGCTGCGCTCAGACAAGTGGGAATTTCACCTGAACGAAAAATTTTGCGCGTTAAGAACTTCTAATACCCTGCAAAGTCACAGGAAAGACTGAGCGGGCCTGCCCGGCCGAACCGGACTGCGGTAACCCTGGTGGGGAGTGAACTGTACCCCCCATTTTACGGCTTTCCACAGATTATCAGCAGCTGTGAAAATGTCTCCATGCCATAACAGGCCTCTCCGCACGATGCGGCATCGCCAATACCGGCGCTGTCCATCCCGGCACGGCACGCCGCCTCGATGCCTGCCCTGGCGTCCTCAACGACCAGACAATGCTCCGGATCCGCCGCCGCGTACTGCGCCGCCAGAAGAAATACTTCCGGATCCGGTTTGGATCGCGTAATATTTGTTCCGTCTGAAACAGCGTCAAAATAGCCGCCGAGACCGATCCGCTCCAAAATTTTTTTCGCATTTTTGCTGGAGGAACCGATCGCCAGTTTGATTCCCATGGCCCGCAGGCCGTCAAGCGTGTCCTTCACCTCCGCGCTTAAATCGGCCGGTGACATCTCATCTAAAAGTCCCTTGTAGATCTCATTTTTCTCAGCACAAGCCCGCCGTTTTTCCTCCTCTGTCAGAGTAGTCAGGCCTCCATGCCTTAAGATAATCTCCAGGCTTTCCTCCCGGGACACTCCCCGCAAAAGATTGTTGATCTGCTGATCGAACGGAACTCCAAGCCTGTCCGCCAGCGCCTTCCACGCCTCATAATGGTACGCGTCCGTATGGCAGATGACCCCATCCAGATCGAAGATAACCGCATCATACCGCGGCGTGCTCTCCATTCTGCTTATCCTTTGGTCACTCTCACCGCACTCTTCTTTATCCATCATTGGAAATTCAACAGAGTCTGTGAAAGAATACCGTTTGCCATAGACAGTCACAGTCTGCGGTCTTCCTTCCAGCAAAGTAAGTCTGCAGCCATTTCTGTTTACCTCCACTGAAATTAAGCTCCCAAGATAAGCAAACGTAAACCGGTAGGAGTTCCACTTCTCAGGCAGATACGGAGCCAGGAACAATCCCTGTTCCTTAACCCTAAGCCCTCCGAATCCATAGACAACCGCCATATAGACGCCGCCCATGTTGGCCGTGTGGATGCCATCCCCCGTGTTATGGTGCGTATTAAACAGATCCAGCTTTGCCGAGTCTCCGAAATAGCTGTATGCCTTTTCTTTTCTCCCCAGACGGGAAGCCATAATGCTGAAAATACACGTAGAAAGCGAGGAATCATGTGTTGTAATCTTCTCATAATAGTCAAACGACTTCTCCATGGTTTCCCTGGACTGCATGTCTTCAAACAATACGTGGGCCAAAACTGTATCCGCCTGTTTACACACCTGATGGCGGTATAAATACAACGGATGATAATGAAGCAGAAGAGGGAAATTCTCCTTAGGCGTTTTGTTTAAGTCCCAGACCTTTTTAGACAGAAATGTATCATCCTGCGGATTGATGCCAAGTTTTTCATCATAAGGCAGGTACATGGTCCGCTCCGCCTTTCGGAACAGGTCCACCTCCTCTTCCGTCACTCCAATCTTCTCTGCCACCGGCCCCAGGGTTCCCGCTTTCTCTAAAATCTCCCAGGATCTTACGGCCCAGTGCAGGTTGTATTTGGCACATGCGTTTGTATAGTAATTATTATCCACCAGGCATGTGTATTCGTCCGGTCCGGTCACCTCATGGATCTCAAAACGGCCCTCATGGAAATTCCCGGCATCCATCCAGAGTCTGGCTGTCTCAAACAGAATCTCAGCTCCCATGTCTGCCAGGAACTTCCGGTCCTCCGTTACAAGGTAATACGCCGCCACCGCATAGGCAATGTCACCATTGATATGGTACGCCGCTGTTCCTGACGGAAAATATCCTGAGCATTCCTTACCCATGATGGTTCTCCATGGATAAAGCGCTCCTTTTTTGTGTCCGGCTATTCGGGCGTTCTTCCTTGCTTCCTCCAGTGTCCTGTATCGGAATGACAGCAGCTTTCTGGAAATCTCCGGGTTCGTCAGCGTAAAAAACGGCTGCATATACATTTCAGTATCCCAGAAGTAATGGCCTTCATATCCCTCGCCGGACAGCCCTTTTGCAGCAATATTACAGAATTCATCCCGGCCCGCGGACTGAAGCAGCTGGTAAAGATTATAGCGCACTGCCACAGCAGTCTCCTCATCCCCATCTATATCGAGATCTGAACGCCTCCAGAATTCCGCCAGATACTCCTGCTGCCTCTGATACCAGTATTCCAGCCCCATATCCAGGGCCTCTTTCATCTCCTCCATAGCCCAGGCAAACGCGTCCTGCCTGCGCACGGAGTCAGTAAACACCGTATATTTAGTCAGAGTGACACTCTCCCCCGGCTTCATCTGAACATGGAACGTCCGTGTTATTTGATGGCCTGCCGTCTCTTTCGTCTCCTCCGCCGGAACGGACAGCTGGTGGCATACCGCACTGCAGGCCAGAAGGCCGGAAACTGCGGCGGAAGTAACCAGACAGGAAACGGCGCCCTCCACCACTGCCCTTACCGGGCAAAGGTGAGAGATACTTTCTCCCGCGACTCTCGGATCATCGGGATTACAGTAATTGCTCACCTCCCCGTTATGAACCGAGATTATTTCGGCCTGGCCGCTGTAATTTATGGATTTTACCTGATATTCAATGGTAAAAAGCGGCAGCTTGGCAAAAGAAGCCATACGCCGGCTGGTAATCTCCACCTCTTTCCCTTCGGGAGAACGCCAGACCATACTGCGCTCTGTCACACCTTTTTCCATATCCAGACGGCGGCAGAACCGGAGGACGGTTCCCTCAAACAGGGAAAATTCCTCACTTCCCAGTTTTAAGCGGATCGTCTGGGTATCAGCCACATTGACCATGGTCTGCTTTTCCTCGACAAAGCCATAGAGTTTTTCCGCCTGAGGCATTTTCATAAAATCATAAAACCCATTGATATAGGAGCCGCGGATGGTCTTTAGCCCCTCCGGGTACCCCTCCTCAAAATTAGAGCGCACTCCGATATAGCCGTTCCCGTTATGAAACACGGTCTCGTGCAGCACGCAGCTTTCCTCATCGGGGCTGAACCCGTTTGTCTGATAAATCCATTTGCTCATGGATTGCCTCCTCCTTCACTCTAGTACAACGTTGTGTAAGTTTCACTGTAAATACCCGGTTTCTTAAGGCAAAGCATACGGCCATGGCAGCGGCAGTTATGGCCAGCCAGCCAAAGATTGTCACCTGCCATCCCGCATGCTGTACCAGCACACCGATTCCATAGGTGGATATGGCACATCCCAGGTATGCCATTGCATTTAAAAAGCCTGAAACGGTCGACACTCTCCCTTCCTTTTCAAAACGGAGCGGGAGCAGATTGACAAAAAGCGTATTGACCGCCATCATGGACGCCGTAATAACAGACAGCAGTCCCGCCGTCAGAAACATATTGACCGCGCTGAACCGCCAGAGCAGAATCAGCGCGCCGGTGGCAATGAGAAAGAAAAAGGACGCCGTCTTAACCTCCTGCTTCTGAAAGAATCTCCGGTACATAAACTGGGCGGCATAGGCCCCGGTCAGGTTGATGATCGGAAGCATGGTCGTCACCAGGATGGACAGCGTCGGCGAGGCCATAAACGTCTCGCTGATATACGTTGGAACCCAGGAGGTTACCCCATCCTTTAATACGCCGTGAACCACCACCGGTATCAGAAGGAAAAGAAGGCCGGATGCGGTCAGAAGCCGTCCAAATGGCATGGATCCGGTGTCTGCCGCCTTCCCCTGTTCTGTCGTCTTTTCATATTCTACCACATTCCCGCTTTCTACCACACCCCCATATGCCTCCGCAGCCCCATGTTTCGCTGAATACGCCTCGACCTTTGCAAACCCGCGCCAAAACACCAGCGCTGCCCCGCACATGCATACGGCGGCAGCATAAAACACAAACCGCCAGCCCGCAGCCGCGATCATCGCCGCGGACAACAGATAGGAGGCAAGCGTTCCTACTGCCATGGTGGAGGTGATATGCACGCAGTACTTTACTTTTCTCTCTTCGGTCATCATCTTTGCAAAGATTCTCATAATTGGAGGCCAGATCATCGCCTGGGTATACCCGTTGACACACCAGAACAGCGCCATCATCCCAAAGCCTGATAAGAAACCCATGGCCAGATTCAAGAGACCGGAGGCAAACAGCCCGGCAAATATCATTTTCCCCGGATGGAGGCGGTCTGCCAGCATACCGTTGAGAAACTGCCCCGCACCGTAGGCAAAAAAGTAGACCATACTGATAAACCCGGCCTGCGAGGCGGTAATCACAGAACCGCCGATCATGGCCGGCATGGCCGATGAATAGTTAAGCCTGCCGATATAGGAGGCAAAATACACCAGCCAGCACATCCAGAATAAAAGCGCCTGCATATGGCCGTCATAAATCCGATTTAATTTTTTCTGCATCTTCTTTCTCCCGTCTTTCGTCCTATACTTCCGCTGTAAACCCGTCGCAGGCTACCAGAAAGCCTTTTGGCGCCGCCAGCGCCTCCATCTCCTCATGGGAGAGCCCGCGACCGCAGTTATGGGAGAAATGATTGAGGATAAACACGGTATTGTCATGGACGCAACCCATGGCCTCCAGCCTTTCCTTCGTTCTTACGTCCCCATTCCAGCCCATATGGGTCGCTCCGTCCCCCAGAATCCCCATGGTGCAGTCAAGGCTTACCAGATCCAGCCGCCGGCCGCGCAGCTGCTCCCACGTCTCCTCCGGAAAATACGCCGTATCATTTCCATACAGAAGCGTCTTTCCCGCCTCATCCTCGATCAGAAAGATCAGACAGCACTCCGCCGGATCATGGGCGGCCCGAAGAGGCGTCACCCGGTAATTTAAGACGGAAAATGGCTGAAACGGGTAAATTTCAGAGAGTTTTACACAGTCATCCAGATTTTCACAGTCGTCATCCACATCCCGCATGCGTTTATACAGTTCTCCGATCCGCTTTGTCCCATAGACATGAAACGGCGCGGCGCTTCCGGACTGTGCATATGGTCTGGCCTTCATCATCAGATCCGTGGTATAAAAGTGGTCACAGTGCCCGTGAGTCACGATACAATGGTTTATTTCATGGAGCTTCAGACCGTCTCTGATCACATGCAGATACGTATCCGGTCCAAAATCGATTAACAGTCTGCCATCCACCACCGCCTGGGCGCGTGTCCGGATATTTTTACCGCCCAGCTCCCGGGCCATCTGGCAGGATGGGCAGTCGCAGAACAGCGCCGGCCAGCCTTCCGCGGCCGCGGTTCCCAAATACTTTATTTTCATGGAAAAATCTCCTTTCCCGCGGTGTAAGCCGCCGCATCACTCAGCCCTTAACCGCCCCGTTGGTCAGTCCGCCGATGATCTGTTTCTGCAGGACCAGATACACCAGGAACACCGGGAGCATGGACAGTATGAAGGTTGCAAACACCAGCGCATAATCCACCGTAAAGGTGCTCTTAAAGTTGTACTGAAACAACGTCAGTGTCCAGTACTTCGTCGATTTATTCAATACCAGCAGCGGAAGGAAGAAATCGTTCCAGATCCATAAGCCCATCTTGATCAGCACCGTGGCCGTCATGGGTTTCAAGAGCGGCAGAATAATCTGGAAATACGTCTTGGCTGTGGATGCCCCATCGATGTAGGCCGCCTCCTCCAGCTCTGTCGGTACGCCCTGGATAAAGGCCACATAGAGAAACACGCCTTCGCAGATGGAACTGGCCACATACACGATGATGATTCCCGTGGGAGTCAGCATGTGTAGGCTGCTCATCGTCTTGATCAAAGGCATCATTTTTACCTGGAACGGCACAAAAATGCCGACTAGCAGGAAGAAATAGAGATATTTATAAAAACGGCTGACATCCATCTTCCTGGCAATGGAATAGGACACCATGGGAAGAACCACGATCATTCCGGCCAGAGACAGGATCGTTATGTACAAGGTATTTCCAACCGCCTGATAGTAATCCGGACGGCTCAGTATATTTTTGAAGTTTCCCAGGTAAAAGCTTTCCGGCAGCGCCAGAAAATTCTTTGTGATCTCGGGTTCCGTCTTGAAGGCCGAAATGACTGTCAAAAACAGGGGATAAATGATGAGCAGGATGCCAATCCCCAGAATGAGATACGTGCCGGCTGCCCGTTTTGTCTGTGTTTTCATAGGTCCTCCCTCCTAATAGACTTTCTTCTTATTGTTGACGGCAATCTGGATAAAGGAAATCGTACACACCAGAATGCACAGAATAATGGATTCCGCAATACCGTAGCTGAACTTCATTTCCTTAAATCCGTGGTTGTAGATGAGGAGCGCCACACTCTCCGTGGCACCCGCAGGTCCGCCCTGGGTGAGTCCCACCACGTAGTCAAACAGCATCAGACCGTCTTTAAACATGAGAACGACCACCACAGTCACCACCGGGAGCACGAAAGGCAGCGTGATGTGTTTAAACAGCTGCCATTTATTCGCGCCGTCCAAAGAAGCCGATTCAATCAGTTCCTGAGGAATCGACTGAAGCCCCGCCATCAAAAGTACGGTAGGTATGGCCACGCTCTGCCATACGTGAACGAACAGGATTCCGTATTTTGCCAGGCTGGGATTAGACAGGATGCTGGTCTTCAGCACTTCAATGTTAAAAAGCTCCCCGATCCCCGGGAGCACCCGGTAAAAGAACTCGTTGAATATCAGGCCCGCAGTCAGCATACTGATGACGGCTGGGAAGAAATAAATGGCGCGGAATGCCGATTTATACTTAATCTTACTGTTTAAAAGGAGCGCCAGCACCATGCTGATTACCAGAACCAGAGCCAGGAGCATGAGCGCGTAGACCAGGGTAAACAGGAAGGAACCACGGAAACGGGCATCCTGCACGATGGAAAGATAGTTGCCCAGTCCGATAAAATGAAACTTTTTCGTGATCCCGTTCCAGTCCGTCATGCTGTAATATAAACCATTGATAATAGGGTAAATAAAAAACATGCAGTAAAGCGCCACCGCCGGTATCACGAACAGAAACAGCGTGATATCCCTGTTGTTTATCTTTTTCTTACTCTTCATAAAAACCCTCTCTTTTTGAAAGAAGGTGTTGTGCCTGCTTCCTTGGGAAGCGTAAGCACAACACCTTTTGTTTTAGAGCGTATTCATCGTCTGCTCTAGGATTCTTTGTAGTACTGTTTAACAATCCTGTCGGTCTCTTCCAGGAAATGATCGACATTCTGGTCGATCAGAAGCTGCTGCATCGGGATCGCCCACTCGTTGCGCATGCCGGCCGGCCAGTAGTTGACAAGGGTCAGAAATGTCTTGTCCCCCGCCATCTTCTCTTTCATCAGGGCCAGAGGTTCAATATGGTATTCTACGCCCTTGATGACCGTAGGTGTTCCCTCATTGTCCGCCAGAAGCTGGTTGATCTCCGGCCTTGCACAGAATTCGATAAACTTAAGCGCTTCCTCCGGATGCTCTGTCGTCGCAGAGTATCCCAGGGCAATATCTACATTGATTGGAAGGGATTGTGCTCCCCCTGCAGGATTAGGAATCGGCACCATGGAGAGATTCATTTCAGGCGCCGCCTTTAAGATAGCCGCCAGCCCCCAGGTTCCGCTGATGAACATGGGATATTTATTATTGACGAAGTCAGAGGTAGCCTGCTCTCTGCCGATTGCGAGAGAATCCTTGGGGCCGTACTTTCTCAGTTCCAGCATGGCCTCCGCCATGGTACGCACGTAAGGAAGATCCGTACCCGTAAACGAAGCGTCACTCGTTCCAACCGTCTCAAAATCGTTGTAAACATCATTTTTAATAATACCGATGATTCGCTCCGCCTCCTGTCCGAGTGCGACAGAATCCTTATCATTGCAGGCGATGGCAGTAATGCCCGCCGCCTCAAAGGTCTGGCATGCCTTGATCAAATCCTCCCAGGTCTCCGGAAGCTCCAGATTCTGTTCCTCAAACATGTCCTTATTACAGAAAATGCCGAATGAACTGAGAGCAAATGGCATGGTATATACCTTTCCGTTATGTTCGCACATCTTCACGGCTGTGGCTTCCGCGTTCTCAAGTACCTTCTCACCGGTCATATCCGCCATAATGCCTTCGTCCATAATACTCTTATACGTCGCCTCCGCCGGATAGACACTCATGATGTCCGGAATATCGCCGGTGGAAATATTGGTTAAAAATACGGTCTCCGAGTCTGCTGGGGAGATCTGATTGATCTTGACGCCGGGATTTTCCGCCTCAAACTTTGCGATGATATCATCATAAACTGACTTTGCTTCATTTTTCATCTGAAAGAAATCCAGTGTGACAGATCCCGCCACCGCTTTGGAACTCTCACCGCCTTTATTTTCGGCTCCTCCGCCGCATCCTGTCAAAACGCCTGCTGCCAGTGCAGCTGCTGATAAAACTGCCATTACTTTCTGATATCTCATAACCTTTTCTCACTTTCCCTTTTTTCAAACGTGCACGTCTTTTTGATGTTCTAATCATAATCAATTTCAGACAGGAAATGAATACCCCTATTTTATATTTCTTACCATTTCTTCACATCCTTACTCCGCCAGCTTGCATCCTGTCATTTTCTGTTGCTATAATAGGTCTGTACCATAGAACGGTCAGATTGGGGAATACCATGAAAAAGAAGATATCACTGGAGCATTTAGGAGTCCGCAAACGTCTCTTCATTATATTGTTTTTAATCGTCCTGCTGATGGCAGGCTGTTTTACCTATATCTTTATAACGCTTCACAGGCAGACCTACGCCCGGCTGGACACAGCCGCCTATCAGACGGCTGCGACTCTGCTGGAACAGGCCTCGGGCAAGGTGGATACTCTGGATAAGGTGACTTCCTATCTTCTTCAGGAGCATTATCAGAATAACGGAAACGGATCCATTTTCCCTTATTTATCGGATTATGCCACTTCAGAGGAGACAAGTGCCGCTCTCTCCAAGACATTTACCACTGCCACAAGAAAGCTCTTCTACTTATTTCCTTCCCTGGAGGGCCTCTATCTCTACACCAACGATGGTGATCCCATCATCTTCGACAGCAGGGACTTCACCCGCCTCCACGCGTCCTCTCTCACAGAGGCCCCCTGGCGGGAGCATGTCATAGACCGGAAAGGCAGGCTTGTGCTGCTGAAATCGGACCAGATCCCCTCTAATTTCAATGAATCCGAGGAAGATCCATCCGGCAGAGCCTCCCGTCACTACCTCTACGGCACCCGTGTCCTCATCAACCTGCGCAGCTCATTTGCCCCGCTATGCCTCGTCCTTGCCCAGCTGGATATCAATGACCTCCAGTCCTCCTTTACCCGCCTGCATTCCTACAAAGGCCAGTCCTATGCTCTCTTAGATGCAGATAACGGCTTGCTGTCGTCCTCTGACAGTTTTCCGCTTGAAACCATGTCCAGCCGAATGCCTGCCACCGGAATCTCCGGTGCGTCATCCGAAGTTCCGTATACTTATGTAAACTTCAAAGGAACCGGCTATTTTTTCCATATGGTGACCGATCATTCCACCGGCCTGTCCTGTGTGATCTCCACTCCGGCCGCCGTAATCTCCTATATGCCGCTGGTAATGATCCTGGTGTCCCTGCTGCTTCTGCTCTTTCTGATCATCCTCTTCGTCCAGTACACCTTCCGCGGTATCTCGAAACCGATTGAGACCCTGGTGTCCGCCTGCGGAGAGATTGGACAGGGGAATTTCTCCGTCCGTGTGGAGATTCCGCCGGATGCGGAGCTGGGATATCTGACCAGCTCTTTTAATCAGATGGCCGGACAGGTGGCGCATCTGATCAATACGGTTTACTTAAAGGATATTGCAGAACGCGATTTAGAGCTTCAGATGCTCCGTAATCAGATTAATCCTCATTTCCTTTACAACACGCTGGAAAGCATGCGTATGGCGGCCTACACGGAAGGCGCCCACGATATCTCTCAGATGTGCCTGCTGCTGGCCGATGTCCTGCGCTACGGGGTCTCCTCACCGACCGAGCTGGTGACTCTGAAGGAGGAAATCGAGCATTTAAACGAATATATTACACTCCAGCAGTACCGCTTCCACTACGCTGTGAAGATCAATGTCATGGTGAGCCAGGACTTATACGAATTTCTGTCATTGAAACTCATGTTCCAGCCTCTTGTGGAAAATGCACTGAACCACGGATTCGAGGGCTTTACAGGAAATGAACGGATCGGTATCTTCGGATATCAGAAAGAGGGAACCCTCTGTTTTCAGGTAACGGACAACGGCGTGGGAATGGCGCCGGAACAGGTGGAGACACTGAACGGCTATATCAGAGGTGAAAATGAGGCATTTACAAGCATTGGCTTAAAGAATGTGCACCGCCGGATCGAGCTATATTATGGAATCGGCTACGGGCTGACGATCGAGAGCCAGGAGGGACGCGGAACCTCGGTCTGCATTAAAATTCCGCTTACGTCTGCGAAGTGAGGCGTGCAGATGACAGGAATGAATTTTAAAACACGCTCCAGCAAGGAGGAGGAAAATCATGTATAAAATACTGGTGGTTGATGATGATCCCAACATCCGGATCGGACTGTCCCGGATGATTCAAAATGCTTATCCGGACACCGTCATTACGGACACTGCGGAAAACGGACGAATCGCCTTCGATCAGGTGGTTAAGTTTCATTTTGATGCCGTCATCACCGACATCAAGATGCCTGTGTGGGGCGGTTTAGAGCTGCTCACTCATTTAAAGGAAGAATACGTCATTCCTCCGACACTGGTGCTGAGCGGATATGACGACTATAATCTGGTCCGCAGTTCCTTAAAGCTGGGAGCCATCGATTATCTCTTAAAACCGGTCAACGAGGGACTACTCTTAAATGCCCTGGATTCTATCTTTAAATCGCTGGAGATCAATTCCTTAAATCCACCGGCCCTGGAGGCCGATTTAAAGAATCAGATTCTTCTGGAGGGCTTCTTCGGCTCCGCCCCGGTAGAAGAGGAGAAAGAGGCATTTTTGACGCGCAGCTGCATCACCCGGGATACTCCCTGCCGCGTCCTCTACGTCGATATGTCCCACGGCCTCTATTCCCGCAAGAAAATTATCCGCAATTTTATTGAAACCCGCTTCGAGTCCTGTTTTCCTCCTTCATCCTCCTACTGCCCGATATATGGTGAGATCGGCCAGTACTGGATTCTGCTGCTTTTTGAACTGGGAGAGACCGCCAGATGCGCGGCCCTTACAGCCGCCTTTCTAAAACAACTGGAGGATGAAGGACTCTTCGTAAGTGCCAGCTTAAGCCCTCTGCCCCTGGCTGATTTATCCTTTTTAAAGGCGGAATGCCTGCGGGGCTTTGAGAGGTATTTCTTCGACCTGCCCTATACGGCTGATTCAAAGGAGTGGACCGGCTCAGAGGAAGGAGAGCAGACCGGCATGAAGCGGCACCGGGCGGCGGAACAGGAGCTTTTAGACTTGACGACCACCGCCCTGGCCGAATACGATTATGCCGGCGCCCTCGAACACCTCTCCCGGCTGTTCGCGTACTTTAACAGCCGCCGCCCCTCAGTCGCGCATCTGCGCAGAACGTTATCCAATGGTATTTATGACCTGATGGGACGCAACGCCAACTTCATCCCGGTCGTCAGCCAGTCCAGCCTGACAGACTATGACATTCTGGCGCAGATCGAGGATGCTTCCAGCTTAAAAGAGCTTCAGACCTCCATGTTTGCCACGCTGAACTTTTATGTGGAAAAGGCCATGGATTCCCTTAATAATAAAGAGGACTTTGTCATAAAAAAGGCCAGGGAATATATCCGGAATAATTACAGGGATACCATTACCCTGAACGATGTGTCCGCCTATGTTTACTTAAACCCTAACTATTTCAGCACGCTGTTCAAAAGTAAGACAGGAATCACCTTCCGCCAGTACCTGCGGGATTTCCGCATCCAGACCTCCAAGGAGCTGATCCGCCATGGAAACTTGAAAGTCTATGAGATAGCCGACGCGGTGGGCTATCCCGAACCGGCCCATTTTGTGCGGGCATTTAAGGAGGTGGAGGGCATCAGTCCTACGGAGTATAAAAATTCATTGTGATTTGTATCAATTGTTATTTCTGCGATTTGCAAAATCAAAAAACCGGAAGCACGAAAGGATCGGTATCCCTTCCTGTCTTCCGGTTTTTAATTATTCACATTCGTCTCATAAACAGTCTAATAGAAATCCTCAGAATCCTACACAACTCCCTGAGCCATCATAGCTTCCACAACCTTCTCAAATCCCGCGATATTGGCGCCGGCCACATAGTTGCCCTTTACGCCGTATCTCTCAGCCGCATCCGCTGCTTTCGCGTAGATGCCTACCATGATGCCGTGAAGCTTCTCATCCACTTCCTCAAATGACCAGGAAAGTCTTAAGCTGTTCTGGCTCATCTCCAGTGCGGAAGTCGCCACGCCGCCTGCGTTAGCTGCCTTACCAGGCATGAACATCATGCCGTTTTCCTGGAAGAAGTCCGTTGCTTCTCTTGTAGAAGGCATGTTAGCGCCCTCTGCCACTGCGAAGCATCCGTTTGCCTTTAAGGCCTTTGCGTCGTCTAAATTCAGTTCATTCTGCGTCGCGCATGGAAGAGCGATATCACATGGAATGCTCCAGATTCCCTTTCCTTCTGTATAAGCAGCGGTAGGAACTGCATCCACGTACTCTTTGATACGTCCGCGGCGAACCTCTTTGATATCCTTGACAATATCAAGCTTAATGCCGTCCTTATCGTAAATGTATCCGTTGGAATCGCTTAATGCAACCACCTTGGCACCCAGCTGCTGTGCCTTCTCTGTCGCGTAGATTGCCACATTGCCGGACCCGGATACGACTACTGTCTTTCCAGCCAGTTCATTTCCGTTGTGCTTCAACATCTCATCTACAATGTATACGAGGCCATAGCCAGTCGCCTGTGTACGTGCCAGGGAACCGCCGTATGTTAAGCCCTTACCGGTCAGAACGCCTTCATATAAGCCGGTCAGTCTCTTATACTGTCCGTACATATAGCCGATCTCTCTAGCGCCTACGCCGATATCGCCGGCCGGAACATCCTGATCTGCACCAATGTACTTGTAAAGCTCTGTCATGAAGCTCTGGCAGAATGCCATAACCTCTCTGTCAGATTTACCCTTTGGATCAAAGTTGGAACCACCCTTGCCGCCGCCGATCGGAAGTCCTGTTAAAGAGTTTTTAAATACCTGCTCAAAACCTAAGAATTTTAAGATACCCTGGTTTACGGACGGATGAAGACGTAAGCCTCCCTTGTACGGCCCGATTGCGCTGTTAAACTGCACGCGGTATCCCTTGTTGACCTGTACCTGCCCGTTGTCGTCAACCCACGGAATACGGAAGGAAATGACTCTCTCCGGCTCTACGAGGCGCTCTAAGAGTGCCATCTTACGGTACTTCTCCTCATTAGCGTCAATGACCAGTCTCAAAGAATCGAGCACTTCCTTTACCGCCTGGTGGAATTCGGCTTCTCCCGGATTCTGTTTTACCACTCTCTCATAAACTTCATCAACATACGACATAGATTTTTCCTCCTTGTGATTTTCCACATTTACCATACGACTTCACATCAGTGAATATTGCTTCCAAAAGGGCAAAAAGGGGCCAGAACATACGTTCCGGCCCCTTTGCCTTTTGTAACTGATAGAAATTATAGCAAGTAAAGATTATAAAGTCAATAATTACCAAAACTTTATTTTATTAATTTTAGCTAAATTTAAACTGCTTATTATTATTCCCTTCCCACTTTTAATACCATGGCAAAATTGTTAACTATATATTATTTTTAGTTGACATCTTTTCATACGCATGATACAATTTTTTAATAAAATTCTTACCATAACTATAGATAAATTAGGAAGGGAGTTTCTATCATGATATTACCAAACACTACTCACACTGCCGCACCATCAAGACGCATTACCACGAGAGATTTAGTATTTGCGGGAATGATTGCAGCCATTCTTACTATTATATCACAGATATCAGTCCCCATGCCTACCGGGGTTCCCATAACAATTCAGGTATTTGGAATCACTTTAATTGGTGTCACATTTGGATGGAGACTGGGACTTTACGGCTCTCTGGTCTATATACTCCTTGGCGCTGCAGGTCTCCCTATCTTTGCAAACTTCCGCGGTGGTTTCTCCGTTCTGGTTGATTTCACAGGAGGATATATCTGGTCCTGGCCGATCATGGCTGCATTATGCGGCCTTCATATTAAATCAGAAAATAAGAAACTGGAATCTGCGTCTATTTTTCTTTTTTCATTTATTGGACTGGTTATTAATGAGACAGCCGGCGGGATGCAGTGGGCAGCTCTTGCCGGTGACATGTCTGCATGGGGAGTATTTACCTATTCTATGACAGCATTTGTACCAAAAGATATTGTACTTACCATTCTGGCAGTTATCTTTGGTATTCAGCTCCGTAAAACACTGAAACGTGCAGGTATAACCAGATAAGTAACAGTTCAGGCGATATCATCCATTGACTTTCTGCTCTGCATCTGCTATGATTTCCTGAATACAACCGTGATATAGTTCATGATTATAGATAGAAAGAAGGCTTTTCACGCATGATTCAGGAAATTGCACCCCACCGCTTCCGGAACGAATTTTATATTAAAACTCCATCTCCGGACAGTTATATTCTATATTTCCAGGATGGTTCCATCCTGCTAAATCATACTGATTCATTAAAGATCCCTAAATTTTCCGAACTTATGGCTGCGGATGGCGACTCCGTATCCGGCCACTGCGACTATCTCTTTTCCATCGATGATAGAGAATACTTTTTGATTGATGAAACCGCCATATCTCTGTCCGGAAACGAGACACTGGCGCTCTATCCCACTTCGGTAATCCGTGATTTAGAACCGCTGTGGATTTCATTTGCAGCTGCCAACGGCGCAGAACTCCACCGATTCTACCGCAATAACCGTTTTTGCGGCCGCTGCGGTACAGCAAATATGAAAAGTAAAAAAGAACGTTCCATGGTCTGCCCTTGCTGCGGCAATACCGTCTATCCCAAGATTGCACCGGCCGTCATTGTTGCAGTCACTAATGGTGATAAGCTTCTCCTCACCAAATACGCTGGCCGTGAATATACCCGCTATGCCCTGGTAGCCGGTTACACAGAATTCGGTGAAACACTGGAGGAAACCGTCCGGCGCGAGGTCATGGAAGAAGTCGGACTGAAGGTAACAAATATCCGCTATTATAAAAATCAGCCATGGGCTTTCAGTGACTCCATGCTGGTTGGTTTTTTCGCTGAGCTGGATGGTTCTCCACAAATTCATCTGGATGAAACAGAATTATCCACAGCAGTCTGGATGAAACGCGAAGATATCCCCGGAGACTACACGAATGTAAGTCTGACTCATGAGATGATTCTTTTATTTAAGAACGGACTGGCTTAGCCCTTAATCTCCTCAACTTTTACTTTTCTGTCTTCCCGCAGGGAAAGTGTCGCTGCATCTGCTGTTGCAATCGCCGCCCGTGCAGCTTCTCCTGTCAATAACGGTTTATATTCCTCGGAAGCCTCCTCACCATGCATAATACCATTAAAAAACTTCATCTCTTTTTTCATGATGCTGTGCAGCCACATAGGAGGTTTCTTTCCCGGATGACCATACATAATAGCACCATCCATCTCCAGACCGTTGTATATCCGCGTTCTGTCATCATCTTCCTCTCTGCTTTCATGCACCAGAAAATACTCCTCTGTTCCGTCCGCATGCTTTAAGGTCATCTTCACATTTGCCATATCGATTCTGATCGCGCCTTCTGTTCCCTGAATCATCAGATAATGCTCCGGCCAGTGGAATGCAGAACCGTATTCCATAAAAGCATACGTATTATTTCCAAACTCCATGGAAATAAGAAGCATATCATCCTCATCCCCAAACCGAGGACCGCTATGTGCCACATTTCCTCCCGTCATCGTAACTTCCGTTGCAGGCCCCATTATGAATTGAATACAATCAAGTTCATGAATATGGTGATAGAGATGCCCCCCCGATTTTGCACGGATCTTTTTCCAGCTGATGCTCTCCTGCGGCTCTTCCCAACCATTTCTGGCCGCATGACAGTACAGTACCCTGCCGATCTTTCCCTCGTGGATTAGCTGTTTCGCTTTATGTACACCATTGAAAAAATTCATTACATGACCGGCCATAAATACAATGCCGCTGTCCTGAGCCGCTTTTACCATCTGATCACAATCCTTATAAGACAGTGCAATCGGTTTCTCACAGAACACATTCTTTTTGTAGCGTGCCGCCATCAGAACCGGATCGCGGTGTAAATAATTGGGTGTTGCCACGATTAACGCATCCACATCAGGGCGTGCACACAGTTTTTCCAGGTCTGTTTCTACATCACACCCTAATTCCTCTGCTGTCTGTACCGCATTTTCAGGATCAAGTACCGCCGCAATCCTGGCTCCTTCCTGATCTTTCATAATTCTGGCCAGTTCCGCCCCAAAATATCCGGTACCTACAATTCCATATCCAATTGTATCCATAATTGTTACTTCCTCCATTCATTTATTTTAGTATCCCTGTAAACTTAACCCTACTTAATCGACCCTTGTGAAAGTCCGCCCGCAATTTTTTTCTGAATCAGCATAAAGAAAATAATGGATGGCACTACTACGAGAACAGAGGCTGCCATCATGGTTCCCCAATCCAGAATTTCCTGGCCTTCTAATGATTTTAAGGCTATGGAAACCGTCATTTTACTGGTACTGTTAGTCATAATCAAAGCATATAACAGCTCATTCCACGCATTAATAAATGTATAAATCGCCACAGCAACAAGTCCCGGTGCAACAATAGGAAGCGCTACATTAACAAATACCTGTATTTTATTTGCTCCATCCACCCTGGCTGCTTCCTCAATCTCTAGCGGAACCGTTTGAAAAAAACCTACCAGAAGCCATATTGCATAGGGAACGGAAAATGACAAATATACGATTACAAGTCCAATACGCGTATTCATAAGTCCCGCTTTTCCCATAATAATAGAATACGGTACAGCCAGCAATATTGGGGGAAACATATAAGTGGTAATTAACACCCTTGTCATAAGCTTACCGAAACGAGGGTAGAACCTTACAATTCCATAAGCTCCCAAAGCAGAGATGGTAATGGTAATCAAAGTAGATGAAAATGCAATTATTATACTGTTTCCAATATTGTTTAAGAAACCAAGATTTATCAGCACATTCTTAAAATTATCAAGTGTAACGGCACTAGGAATCAGTTTGGTCGGATTGCTTAAAAGCTCTCCCTGTTTTTTAACAGAGCAAAGCACAATCCAAAGAAGCGGAAACACTGCCATCACAGAAAGAACCGACAGATAAAGATAACTTATTGTATTGCCAACCCATCCACTTTTTAAACGTTTGTGCTTTTCCATCATGCCCCCTCCTTATCCCATTTATCAAGCAGCTTAAAATATAAAAGGCAAATTACCAGAAGGAACATCAGAAGCAGTACTGTAACCGCCGATGAGCGTCCTAACTGCTTAAGCCCCCACCCCACATTATAGGCATAAATCGGAACCGTCTCTGTTAAGTTTGCAGGTCCGCCGCCTGTAATTAAAAATATTGTGTCAAAATTATTGAAAACCCATATCGTCCTGAGAACCACCAAAAGCCCTACAACTACACGGATGTGAGGAATCGTAATATGCAGAAAGGACTGCCAGGGCGCTGCACCGTCTATCTGTGCTGCTTCGTATTGATCCCTGGGAACCGTTTGGAGGGCACTTAAGACATTTACCATAATAAGCGGTGCTCCAAACCAGATATTGATCATAACCAAAGTACCAAATACAAGGGATTCATTACTTAGAAACTGAGGCGTAGACTGACAGATTCCAATCTGTACCAAAAGATTGGGAAGAAAACCGTATACTCCGCTTAAAATCCATTTCCATGCAAGTGCAATAACAATAGAGGGGAATGCCCATGGAATAATAAGTGCTGTCCGGAACAGACCCTGACCCTTTTTTATCCGATTTAGAGCCAGCGCTGCAGTAAATCCCACTCCAATCTGTCCAAGCAGAGAAAACACCGTCCATTTAATTGATGTCAGGAATGCTCCTGTAAATTCTTTATCTGACAGAATTTTTATGTAATTATCAATTCCAATAAACTTGTAATTCTGCTTAATCAGATGCTTGCTGGTAAAGCTATAAAAAACACTTGATAAAACAGGATAGAGCAATAACCCTATAACGACTGCAAGAGCCGGCAGTAAAAACAGGAAACCGGATATCCGATTCCAGTTCAGCAACTTTTTTTTCTTCATGACAACGCTCCTTTAAGACAAATCGGGGCGATGTATCCGCCCCGTTTCATCAACTTGTTAATCATTCCAATGTTTCAAAAAGCTCGTTCAGCTTATCTTCTGCCGCTTTAGCCGCTTCCTCCACAGGCGTTCCCTTCAGTATAATTTCCTGGAACATATTCTCAATTACACCCTGACTTGTAAGCAGACCTGCCTGCGGCTTAGGACCGTATTCCATTCCGATTGCAGTTCCGGTTCCAACCGCATCTGAGATTACCTTCATTTCATTAGAGAATTTCTGAATCATCGGATCAGAAAGAAACTCTTCATTTGATGCAATGTCCTTAAGTGCAGGCAGCATGCCTACAGGAACAGACTGAAGGAACGGAACGTAGTATTCCGGCTGATACAGAAACTTAATAAATGCTTCGCAAATCTCGGGATGCTTTGAATTTTTCCATATTACCATAGGAATATTAGAGGTTTCATATCCTCTCTGCTCATCACCCTTGTTTATTGTTGGCATTGGAGCGCACGCTACAAAATCCAACAGCTCCGGTGCATTAGTATCAACACCGCCAATCTGGAAACCGGAATTAAAATCAAATGCATTTTTTCCAGTATAGTACAGTGTGGCATGATCCAAAACGTTATAGTTAATTGATTCAGCCGGCGAACATTCTTTATACATCTTAACCCAATAATTAATGCCGTCTATTGCTGCCTGGCTTGTTAAATTAGCGGTTCCATCCTCTTTAATAAGAGTTTCATTCGCGCTTCTAACATAAAAATTCAAATAACGCGTCGCCATCATATCATTGGTACCCAGAGGAACCGAACAGCCGTAGACCGATCCGTTTTCTCCGTCTGAAATGGTTTTCGCGGCTGTATATAATTCATCCCAGGTAGCAGGCACCTCAAGATTATACTTATCAAGTATATTGGTAAAATACCACATTACCTGCGCATGAGAATAGATCGGAATCGCATAGCAACTGCCGTCCACCGTCATTTCCTTAATTGGTGCTTCATAAAAACGATCTCTACCTATCTTATCAATCAGATTATCCATCGGTAAAATGGCATCCGCATCAATCATTTCTACAACATGGTTCGGAAGAGCAGTACTCATATCCGGCACATTACCCGATGCAAGACCGGTTGTCCATTTTGTATAAAAATCCGGCCAGGAAAATGTTTCAATCGTGATTTTAACATCTGGATTTTCTTTCATAAAATCATTCGCGGCTGCCTGAATGGTATCCAGGCGTCCCCCCTGTGTAAAGGAATGCCAAAACGTAATCTCACCTTTTAAGGGTTCTTCTCCTGGTTCTTCTTTCACTGTTTCTGCTGTTTCCTCTTGTTTTGCGTTGTTTTCTGCCGTTGTCGCAGGTGTTGAGGTGTTGCTGCTGCAAGCTGCCAGACAGGCAATAATCGGAAGTGTCAAGAGCAACGATAATGACTTTTTCATAATTTTCTCCTTTTTTATTTATTTTTTTTGTGCATTTTTATGTATTTATCATAATCTATCCTGGCACCTGCATACAAGATGTAAATCGCTCAAAATTAGCATAAAACAATTAACATTTAAACGTATGTGGCTATTTTCTTTTAAATTCTACCGTACTGCCTTCTCTGGATACCTTACGATATTCCTGAGGAGAAATTCCGAAAACCGAATGAAACGTACGGGTAAAATAATTGGGATCATTATAACCCAGGTCATAAGCAATATCTGATATTCTTCGTTCTGACGCCAAAAGTTCGCGGGATGCAGTCAGCATGCGGAGCTCTTTAATATAATCTCCAGGAGATTTTCCTGTTTGTATTTTAAAAAGACGACGCAGTGAAGATTCACTGACTTCCGCAATACTGCAGAGAAGCTTTAAATCCAGAGGATCCTTTGGATGTGCTACTATATAATCCTCTACAGCCTGTATTCTTGGATCCCTGCTGACATTACCAGACTTTCTTGCGCGCTGCTGCAGTTTCTCAATTGTATATGCAGTTGAATTTAGTTCAAGTTGAGACTGCTGCCTTTTCCCCCCCCGCTCTGTCAGCCATGCAATAATCAGCTCTAGATATCCTCTAATTTTAAACATTTTCCCAATGCTTTTATTAAAGCTTGCAGTCTCATAAATCTCTCTGAAATAAGACAAAACCCTTTCATCTTCCGCCTCTGTCACATCCAACACATTAAAATAGTTCGATAAAAAATCATTATTCTTAAGTTGTATAGTCGTTACAAAACGGATACTCATAAATTTAAAATCGTCGGTAAATGCTTTACAGTCAAGAGTTGTCCCCTGTGGGATATAAACTACCTGATTAGGTTTTACATTATGTCTTCGTCCATCCAGAACAAATTCACCTTCGCCTGCCAGAATATAACGCAGCAGCCCATATGGCAATACTGTTGTAGGGTAGATCCACATTCGTGTGAATGAATATACATCAACATAAATAAAGTTAAAACGAAGTGAATAGATAAGTGAATGATTCTCCTCCATTGTACCTCTCCTTAATAATTCGATTGAAATATAGTTGTTTTGTCTTGATTATAATCAAAATATTACTATCGGTAAAGTTATTTTATGACTATAATAGTTTAAAAGGAGGTGTGCTATCATGCCAAAAGAACTATTTTCAGAAGCTCAAGCCTTTTCTTGTTATCCATCATCACATGAAATTGACAAATGGGCCTCTGATTTACTAAAGAAAAGTCAGAATATGAAAACGGAAGTGTCCATTTTACCAAACTCACCAATCCGTATCGAGTTTGGTAACAACCCCTGTACTCTTCAGAATAAATTTATTCAATTTAAAACTGAAGAAAAACGACGTACTTTTTATGGTTACTGGCAGCCATCTATAAGCTCTCCTGCCCCGCTGCTAATAAACCTGCCGGGTTACGGAGGTTTCATAAACCTTCATCCACAGCTTGCAGACATGGGGTACCATATACTTCACATATCGCCTCAGGGTTATGTTAGTCCCTCCGGTCCAGATACTTCAAAGACAGCACCGGATGGAAACTGGCCTGTACTTCATAATACAATAACGGGCAAACCGGGAGGTTACGAAGACTGGCTTACAGACTGTTTACTGGCAATACGCTGGGCAGTCCTGCAGCCTGATGTCCTTCCTGACCGGCTCTCTGTCTTTGGAACCAGCCAGGGCGGAGGAACTGCCCTTTTACTGGCATCTATTTTGGGATCGGCAGTTCGATGTGTCTGCGCAGACATTCCTTTCCTGACTAATTTTCCGTCCTCCAGGCTGAAAGGAAACGCTTACGGCATATTAAGTCCATATCGTCAATCTGTACCCGAGGATATCTTCTGGAATCGGTTGGGATATATCGATACGCTTTCTCATGCCCATCGGCTGCATATACCGGTCATGCTTTCAGGAGGCGGTCAAGATGAAGTTTGTCCTCCCGATACGGTAGAAAGCCTGTTTACAAAACTATCATGTACCAAACAGTACACACGTCTCGAACATGGGGTTCATACTCATTCTCGGGAAAGTATGGTTTTATTTGGAGCTTGGCTTCGGTTATTTGCTTAATTTATATAACACAAAGGACCGTCCCGCGAATCGGGTACGGCCCTTTGCCACCTATTTAAACTTATTTACCGTAGTAAGCCTTTAAATACATCTCTTTGAGCTCGCTCATCAGCGGATATCTCGGGTTAGCCCCGGTACACTGATCATCAAATGCCTGCTCTACCATAGCATCTAACGTATCTAAGAAGTACTTCTCATCTACACCATACTCTTTGATCGTCTTCTTAATTCCTACTGCTGCTTTTAATTCTTCAATCTTATCGATAAATTTCTTCAATACTTCAGCATCATTCTTTCCCTGAATTCCGCAGAAACGTCCGCATTCCGCGTATCTTGCAAGTGTATGCGGATATTCATACTGCGGGAAAGTGCCCATCTTGGTTGGTACTTCAGATGCATTGAATTCCATAACCAGAGTGATTAACAAAGCATTTGCAACACCGTGTGGAAGGTGATGGAATGCCCCCAGTTTATGAGCCATGGAGTGGCATACACCCAGGAATGCGTTATTAAATGCCATACCAGCCATACAAGAAGCATCAGCCATCTTGCATCTTGCCTCAACATTAGATCCGTCATTATAAGCTGTCGGCAGGTATTCCAGTACATTCTTCATAGCCTTTAACGCAAGGCCGTCTGTATAATCAGAAGCCATAACAGATGCATAGGCTTCCAGAGCATGAGTCAGAACATCGACACCGGAAGCGCTTGTTAAGCCCTTCGGCTGGCTCATCATGTTGTCTGCATCGACAATCGCCATCTTAGGCATTAATTCGTAGTCAGCCAGCGGATATTTAACGCCTGTATCCTGGTCTGTGATAACTGCGAAGGAGGTAACCTCGGAACCAGTACCGGAAGAGGTCGGGATCGCGATGAAATATGCTTTCTCACCCATCTTCGGGAAAGTGTAGACTCTCTTACGGATATCCATGAAACGCATAGCCATATCCTGGAAGTCTACTTCCGGATGCTCATACATTACCCACATGATCTTGGCTGCGTCCATAGCGGAACCGCCGCCCAGAGCGATGATGGTATCCGGCTGGAATGCTCTCATAGCCTTTGCACCTGCCTGTGCGTTGGCAAGCGTCGGGTCTGGCTGTACATCGGAGAATACCGTGTATACGATGCCCATTTCGTCTAATTTATCTGTAATCGGTTTTGTATAACCGTTCATGTAAAGGAAGGAGTCTGTTACAACGAATGCTCTCTTCTTGCCATATACATCCTTTAATTCGCTCAGTGCAACAGGCATACAGCCTTTTTTGAAGTAAACCTTTTCAGGATTTCTGAACCACAGCATGTTCTCTCTCCTCTCGGCAACGGTCTTGATATTTAACAGATGTTTTACACCTACGTTTTCAGATACGGAGTTTCCGCCCCAGGAACCACAGCCTAATGTCAGGGATGGAGTCATCTTGAAGTTGTAGATATCACCGATACCGCCCTGAGAAGATGGAGTGTTGGTCAGAATACGGCATGTCTTCATAGCCTCGGCATGCTTCATGATCTTCTCATGCTCATTTACATTTACGTACAGGGAAGCCGTGTGGCCGTAGCCGCCGTCAGCAACCAGCTGAGCTGCTTTTGCAAGCGCGTCGTCGAAATCCTTTGCCTTATACATGGCAAGAACCGGAGACAGTTTCTCATGTGCAAACTCTTCATCTATATTAACAGAATCAACCTCGCCGATTAAGATCTTGGTCGCTTCCGGTACCTCGACACCTGCAAGCTTTGCAATGGTGTAAGCCGTCTGTCCTACAATCTTGGCATTTAAAGCGCCGTTGATGATGATGGTCTTACGAACCTTTTCAATCTCATCACCCTTTAAGAAGTAGCAGCCTCTTGCCGCAAATTCTTTTCTCGCTTCATCATATACCTTTTCCAGAACGGTAACGGACTGCTCGGAAGCACAGATCATACCGTTATCAAAGGTCTTGGAATGGATAATGGAGTTTACTGCCAGCTTAATATTGGCTGTATCGTCGATGATAACCGGTGTATTGCCTGCGCCTACGCCCAGTGCCGGTTTTCCTGAAGAGTAAGCAGCCTTAACCATTCCAGGGCCGCCTGTGGCCAGAATGATGTCTGCGCTTCTCATAACTTCGTTCGTTAATTCCAGTGAAGGAACATCGATCCAGCTGATGATTCCCTCCGGTGCGCCGGCCTTAACAGCTGCGTCCAGAACTACCTTTGCGGCAGCGATCGTGGAATTCTTAGCACGCGGATGTGGAGAAATGATGATCGCGTTTCTTGTCTTTAAAGAAATCAGTGTCTTAAAGATCGCAGTTGAAGTCGGGTTTGTTGTAGGAATAACAGCTGCTACGATACCGATCGGCTCTGCCAGCTTCTTAATTCCGTATGCCTTATCTTCTTCAATAACACCGCAGGTCTTTGTATCTTTATAGGCATTGTAGATGTACTCAGCTGCGTAGTTGTTTTTGATAACCTTATCTTCCACAACACCCATGCCGGTTTCTTCCACTGCCATCTTGGCGAGAGGGAGTCTCATTTTATTGGCTGCACTAGCTGCTTCATAGAAGATCTTGTCCACCTGTTCCTGTGTGAAGGTTGCAAATTCTCTCTGAGCTTCTCTCATTGCTTCCATCTTTGCAACCAAAGCGTCTACATTGTCAATGATTTCCGGAACTTTTACCTGTTCTTCTTTCTTTGCCATCCTGACTTACCTCCAGTTTTTTTAATAAGTTTAATAGGTTTTTTTATGTTCGATATTTTTTTAACGAACTTTGTAGTATCATTATATGTTTTCGTTAAATAATTGTCAATAATAGAATTGACAAAAAAATAACAATATCACCCCCATTTTTATTCAAATCTAATAAATACTTTTATACTGATATAATTTCCAGTCCCAACCAGCTGTTTTACCAGTGATTTGCCCCCTTTCTCAACACAGCCAGCTCTGCAACGGCCTTGTTATACTGCTCTTTATCAAAGGTCAGCTTTCCTTTTGTGATCCCGATCATGCCGGTATCCTTTAACTTCTTAACAGTCCTGTTCAAGGTCTTAATATTGATTCCCAGCTCCTCCTCCAGCTGATTCCTGGTAAATGGAACTGTAATGCTCGTCTTATTTCCTGTCATATGCTTATCGGCGTACTGTACCAGATACTCCAAGAGCAGAAAGTTGGGCGGATAGAACAGTGTCGCCCCATTCTTGGACGAAGAACGGTACAGCTTAAACGCCACCTTGCTGGCAATTAAATAGAGAAGATTAATATCTTCCTTAATCCACCGCTCAAAATCCTTCCTCGGCATCTGGAGGAGAACACATTCCGTAATGGTCTCCAGGGTGACAGAGGTCCGCTCCTGCCCCGCCAGGATCGTTACCTCGCCCACAAAGTCTATGGCCTCGTTCTTCTCAATCATATACACATTACCGTTTTCAAATTCATTGATGGCCCGGTGGTCTCCGCAGCAGACAAATGCAAAATAGTCCAGCTCGTAATTCTTCTGGTGGATGATCTGTCCCGGCGGTATCACCTTAATGACACTGCGGGCCTTAATATCCGGCGGCATATGTTTGATATACGCCTCAAGCTTTGGCGCTCGTTTCAGCAATTCCTCCCAATTCATATTCCGGCTCCTTTTCCGATGTTTTCGCTTCTTTTATTATACAGCGCGAAAAAACAAATGTAAAATATTGGTACCAAAAACAGAGATAAAATAATTTTCAGAATTGCTTGACAATTTTTTCGTACTATGATATCATAATAGAGTATTTTAATGAGATTTTGATTCACATATTTTTGTAAGTCATTATTTGTTAATAATGCTTTACAAAAATATGTGATTTTTAGTTTCAGAACAAATATAATAATATTATATTAGGAGGTACCTCATGAATAAGGGTACAGTAAAATGGTTTAACAGCTCAAAGGGTTACGGCTTCATCACAAACGACGAGACAGGAGAAGAAGTTTTCGTTCATTTTTCCGGAATTATGACAGATGGTTATAAGTCTCTGGAAGATGGTCAGAAAGTTACTTTCGATACCACTCAGGGCAACCGTGGAATCCAGGCTGTCAACGTATACGCAGCTTAATCAGTTTCAGATTCTTAACTGATTCAAAAAAGGTTTGTACAGAGCAACGGGTACTCCCGTTATCTGTACAGACCTTTTTTTTATTGCCCGTTTACTCATCAAATCTCGCACAATTTAGTACTATCTTATAATTATAAAAACATTTTTCCCTATTTTTGTGCAAAATATCTCATTTGTCCTTTTTTATCTGCTTCTCTTCCGCTAGAATAAAGCTATCAAACATATCCGAAGCGAATGTTACCATTTTACCAAAAGGAGCGTAAGTGTATGAAAAAAGAAACCTTCCAGTATTCCTCCCTAAAGGAGCGGATCAAGACAGAGTACCGTGTGTACATCATAGCCTTTATCTTTATCCTGATTGCAGACAGCATCGGCCAGATTAAGATTCCTCTCGGCCCCGGAATGCTGATCCTGTTCCCGATCTTCTACTCTCTCTTCATGGGTATTTTATCAGGACCGCAGATCTTAAAGGTCATGAAAGAAAAAGAAGTAACCGCAGCGTCAAAGCTGGTAATCGTGGCTATCTGCCCCTTTATCGCAAAGCTCGGCATCAATGCAGGCGCCAGCCTTTCAACGGTTATTCAGGCCGGTCCGGCTCTCTTACTGCAGGAAATCGGCAATCTGGGAACGATCTTCCTCGCTATGCCATTTGCACTTCTCCTCGGCTTAAAGCGTGAGGCAATCGGTGCAACGCATTCTATCAACCGGGAAACCAATTTGGCCTTGATCACAGATATGTATGGACCGGATTCACCGGAAGCCCGCGGCAGCTTATCCATTTACATAGTCGGCGGCATGATCGGAACCATTTATTTCGGATTTATGGCTACCATGGTAGCGGCTTTAAATATTTTCCACCCATACGCACTGGGAATGGCCTCCGGCGTCGGCGCCGGTATCATGATGGCGTCAGCCACGGCCAGCCTAACAGAGATTTACCCGGCTATGGCCGATAAGATTTCGGCGCTTGCCAGCACCAGTGAGACCCTTTCCGGAATCACTGGTATCTACGTTGCTATATTTATAGGAATTCCGCTCTGCAACAAGCTGTATGCGTTCCTGGAACCAAAGATTGCACGTCTGCGCGGAGAAAAATAAGGAGGACTGACGATTATGAGATATAAAGAATGGGGATTTTTACTGGTTATTGCCTGCCTTGGCATCATGACGGCAAACTTTGTTGGATTTAAGGTAGCATTTCTCGACTCTCTGCCAGGTGTATGCGTGCTCCTTGTCATCTCCTGCATCGGAGTTGTATTAAGCAAGATTATCCCGTTAAAGCTTCCAATCGTGGCCTACTGCTCGATTGTGGGACTCTTAGCGGCATGTCCGATCTCACCGATCTCTTCCTTTGTAATTGAGTCCGCCAACAAGATCAATTTTACGGCTCCTCTGACCATGGTAGGTGCATTTGCCGGTATTTCTATTGGAAATGAGATTAAAGCCTTCGCAAAACAGGGCTGGAAGATGATTATTATCGCTCTTCTCGTCATGACAGGAACATTCTTCGGTTCCGCCCTGGTTTCTAACATTGTTCTGTCTCTGACTCACGCAATTTAATTCGTTTTAAATCAATAGATTTATGGAGATTATTATATGAAAGAACCCATCTATGATATACTGATTCAAAATACACGCATCCTGACGCCAGACATGACCATTCGCCCCGGCGTGGATGTCGCCATAAAAGACGGTATGATTTCCAGGATCTGCAGCTCTGGCTCCCTCTCCTGCCCGGAGGCGGAGCAGACTGTAGACGGGAGCCGCCTCCTCTGGATGCCTGGCCTGACAGACGGTCATATGCACACCTGTCAGCAGCTGCTTCGCGGAAAGATTCTGGATGCTCTGCCGATGATCTGGACACGAATTATGCTTCCATTTGAAAGCACTCTGACTCCGGAGGCCGTATCCCTAAGCGCTGCTCTCTCCTCCCTGGAAATGATCCGCGGAGGTACCACTTCCTTCCTCGATGCGGGAGGAATTCATATGGATGAAGCGGCTAAAGTTTACATAAAATCTGGTCTGCGAGGCGCACTCACACTGTCTACCATGGATGATACGAAAGTTCCTGATTCCATGAGGGCTGACGCGGCAGAATCCATTTCCCGTTTAAATGAATACTACAACGCCTGGAACGGCTCCGGCGACGGAAGGCTGAGCGTCTACTACTCTCTCCGCTCCCTGATTTCCTGTTCCGAGGAACTGATTCGCGGTGTATTTGAGGCTGCCTCGGAGCGCAGCGCCATGGTGGAAGCCCATATGAACGAATATCCGAATGAGATCAATTACCACCTGGAGCGCTATCAGATGCGGCCTATGGAGTATTTAGACAGCCTTGGAGTGCTTTCAGATCATTTTGTCAGTGCACACAGCATACTGCTGTCAGAGCATGAGATAGAGCTTATGGCTGCTAATGGAGTTAAGGCAGTCCACTGCCCGTTCAGCAACTGCGGGAAAGGCGTCCCCAATACCCCAAGACTTCTGGAAAGCGGAATATCCGTGGCATTTGGAACGGATGGAACCGCACATGGAGGCATGAGCCTCTTCCAGGAGATGAAGATATTCCGCTCCATCATGAACATCCGTTACGGTGTCCCGGAATCCAACCCTGTAATTATGCCTGCAGAGACGATTCTCTCCATGGCTCTGGAAGGCGGAAGCTGCACGCTCGGTTTACATAACAAATCAGGTCAGCTGAAAGAAGGCTTCTGTGCCGATTTAATTGCGGTTGATTTAGATCAGCCTCATCTTTACCCTACAAACAATCTGGTACACACCCTGGTAGAAAGTGTTTCTTCACAGGATGTGATCCATTCCATCGCCGCGGGGAAATTCCTGATGAGGAACAGAGAGATTCTCACGCTGGACGAAGAAAAAATACGCTTTGAAGCGCATTCCTGGCTTACGAAAAACCATCTTATGGAGGACGAATTATGTTACCGGTAATAGCTGTCATGAACCTGATTGTCGGCACCCTGGTAGGAGTCTCCGGCATCGCCGGATTCCTGCTTCCCATTGTATTCACTGGCTATTTAGGCATGGATTTAAGCCTGTCTCTGGCCTTGAGCTTTATCTCCTTTCTCACCTCGGGAATTATCGGTTCCTACCGCTATCAAAGGCAGGGACAGATGGATCTGAAATTTGGTGTTCTGGTGGGAATCGGAAGTATCGCGGGGGCGGTGCTCGGCGTCAAGCTGAATTTTATGATTCCTCTGACCACCGCTAAGATGTTCCTTTACCTGGTGGTACTGGCGTCTGGTCTCTCTATTCTGGTTAAAAAGGATAAGCCTGAGACTGCTTCCTCTGGTGATTCTTCTGCCGCTTTACCGTCCGGCTCTGCAGTTTATACCGGGTTACTTGGCAACAAGCCGTTCGTACTGTTGTTCGGCTTTATCACAGGCGCTATCTGCGCTCTTTCCGGTGCAGGCGGGCCGATTCTCGTCATGCCAATACTGGTTACGCTTGGAATGCCGGTTCGAACTGCTGTGGGTGTCAGCCTGTTTGACTCCATTTTTATTGCTCTTCCTGCCTGCGTGGGATATCTCTCCAATTGCCCTAAGGAGGGGCTTCTCGTTCTCTGTCTGATCAGCTTTGTATGCCAGGCCATCGGTGTTTTCTTTGGCGCAGGACAGGCTGGACGGATAAATGTAAGGGTTCTCAAGAAAGGGGTAGCTGTTTTTTCAATTGCTATCGCCGTTTATATGATTATTGGATTGATTTAAGAACTTTGCATTCCTGAAAATCTATGATATACTAGGGTCACTGTAATCAATCAAAGGAGATTCTTGACCATGGGAATTATCATAGGAATTGACATCGGAGGAAGCACTACTAAAATTGTTGGTTTTGAAAATAATAACTTGAAAATTCCAACATTCGTGAAAGCTAATAATCCTATTGCATCTCTTTTCGGTGCATTTGGAAAATTTATTTATGACAATGCAATACAGTTAAGTGATATAGAGAAGATCATGATAACAGGAGTCGGAAGCGCCAATGTGGAACAGCCGCTTTATGGCATTCCTACTTTCAAGGTAGATGAGTTTACTTCCAATGGATTGGGTGGCCGCTACTTTACCGGCATGAATGATTTAATTGTGGTCAGTATGGGTACTGGCACCTCTTTTGTCCAGGTAAACGGCGATAAGATCGTGCATACCGGAGGTATTGGTATCGGCGGTGGAACTATCATCGGCTTATCCAGTTTGCTTTTAAAGACACAGGAGATCAGCAAGATCATGGAACTGGCCAGCGGCGGCGATTTAAGTCACGTAGATTTACAGATCTGTGATATTTCCAAGGAGGCCCTTCCTGGACTCCCACTCACCGCTACGGCCTCTAACTTCGGCAAGGTGAGGAGTCAGGTCGACGAAGAGGATATTGCCATCGGCCTCATTAATATGGTGCTTCAGGCAATCGGAAAATCTGCCATTCTTTCCTCTCTCAACAGTGCGATTAACAACTTTGTTATGATTGGCAATCTCGCTAAGTTTCCTCAATGTAAGGATATTTTCTGCTCTCTGGAAACGATGTTCGATGTACATTTCATTATACCGGAACAGGCCGAATATGGTACTGCGATCGGAGCCGCTTTGACGGAGTCGCATCATGCGAATATGTCTCAGATATTGTTATGATATATACAATTACAAAACCCCATTTCATTTGTGAGGAATAATCTCCTCCCAAATGAAATGGGGTTTTTACTTTAATGATATCCCAGTGCCTGCTCCAGAGCGTCTTTCTCTTCACTTCCCAGCAGCACCTCTGTTTCTCCCCGCTCTACTTCTTTGATATAGACGTAGCAGCCTTCTCTGCTGTGTACGGAGTTTAAGACGAATCCAGTATTGGTATAATCGAGAAGAGCCATGGCAAAGCTTAAATTTCCGCCCATACCTTTGAAAGCATTGTATTTCACGAGACCAAATTTCTGGAAAGCGCTTCTGTAATTCTTATTTGTATTGCGGATTGAGTCTTTATTCGCACGGTCTTCCGCCTTCAGCGCCTCGATATCTCCCATCTGTTCCATGATGATTTCCTCAAGGGTTTCTGCGTCTTTACCTCTCATAAAATAATCGTATCTGCGGTAAAGCCTTCTCATCTGAATCAGGCAGATGATTACGATAATCAACAATATTAGTGTAAGTACAGCCAACCCCAGAATAATATAGCCCGGGTCGACCGGCCATAAATCCATCATACTGTTATCCATTTCTTTCGTCCTCACTTCCATTACTACTATCTTATGGATTCTATCAATTCTACTATTCTTTCCAATTCTGACTCAGAATAGTACTCAATTTCTACTCTTCCTTTATTTTTATCTTTTCTGTTAATGCTTACTTTGGTGCCCATCGCTGATTTCATCCGCTCTTCCAGATCACGGAAAATCAGTGCCAGACTCTCATCTTCCACATTCTTTTCCTTCGGATTTTTCTTTTTCGACAGTGACTTGACGATCTTTTCTATCTCACGGACGCTTAAGTTTTCGGCTATAATCTTGCCTGCCAGCTTATATTGAAGCTCGCCATCCTCTACAGTTAAGAGTGCTCGCGCGTGACCTCCGGTTATCTGATTCTGAATCAGCATTTCCTGTACACGTTCATCCAGCTTCAGCAATCTCATACTGTTCGTAATGGTAACGCGGCTCTTACCGACTCTGGCCGCGATCTCTTCCTGCTTCAGTTCAAACTCCTGAATCAATCGCTGGTATGCTCTTGCTTCTTCAATGGGGTTTAAATCTTCACGCTGGACATTCTCTATGAGAGCGATCTCCATTGTCTGCTGTTTCGTATATTCGCGGATAACGACCGGAACTTCCTTGAGACCAGCCAGTTTAGCGGCCCTCCAGCGGCGTTCACCTGCGATGATCTCGTAATAATCACCCTTTTTCTGTACAAGAAGGGGCTGTAAAACTCCATATACCTTCATGGATTCAGCCAGTTCCCCCATTGCTTCCTCGTTAAAGTCCTTTCTGGGCTGTTCACGATTCGGTTCTATGGATGTTACCTTCACCATTAATTCCCTGCCAATGTCGCTGTCTTCCTCTTTTTTCTCCGGTTCCTGAGCCTTTTTACTCTTTGCCTGATGTTTTGCTTCCTGCTCTTCTGCCGCAGATTCCATCACTTCATCTCCAAATATTGCTCCAAGACCCTTTCCTAATCCTGTTCTTTTCGCCATAGCTAAATATCTTCCCCTCTGCTAATTACTTCGGCTGCCAACAGCCGGTAACTCTCCGCACCCGCCGATCTGGAATCGTATAAGTTAATCGGCATTCCATGGCTCGGCGCTTCTGCTAGTCTGACGTTCCTCGGTATAATTGTTTTGTAAATATTTTGATTCAGATTATTTTTTACGCTTTCCACGACTTCCAGTGACAGATTTGTCCTGGCATCATACATGGTAAATACGACTCCTTCCATCTCCAGAGAAGGATTTAACTTCTTCTTAACCAGGTTGACTGTTTTAAGTACCTGATTTAGCCCTTCCAATGCATAATATTCGCACTGAATGGGAACCAATACAGTATTGGCGGCCGTCAGGGCATTGATTGTTAATAAGTTTAATGATGGTGGACAGTCTATGATGATAAAATCATAGTTGTTCTGGATTTTAGAAAGATATGTCTTTAGAAGAGATTCTTTGTTCTCTATTTCTAACAGCTCTATTTCAGCTCCTGCCAGATCTACATTGGAGGGCAGTAGATCCAGATTTTCCTGCATATTAGAAATGAGACATTCCTCAATATCACACTCTCCAACCAGCAAATCATAAACTGTTTTATCTATTTCGCCCTTCTCTATTCCAAGGCCGCTAGTGGCATTTCCCTGCGGATCGAAATCAACAGTTAGTACTTTCTGTCCTGATTCTGCCAGACATGCGGACAGATTAATTGCGGTCGTCGTCTTACCGACACCGCCTTTTTGGTTTGCAATTGCAATAATTCTACCCATGTTTTATATTTCCTCTCCCTGTAACAACCGGAAATTACGGTTCAAAATAGAGTATAGCACATTTCAATTCTTTTTCCTATGCTTTATAAGAAAAAAATAGAGAAATAGGATAAAAATGTTTCACGTGAAACATTTTGCCTAAGATTAAGAATTTTTTAATATGTTCCCCGTTGTAACTGGGATTCTATTATATTATAATAGGAATATATCTGTGCGGACTGGTGCACTGAATGGAGGAAATCATGAAAGCTAAAAATAAATTACTCACACTGCTGACTCTGGCGGCCGGTGCTGCTACTGCTACTGCGGTGATAAATAAATGTATTAAAGTATCTGCCACCTCCAAAAATCTTCTGGCAGAGTCAAAATCTCTTTGCTATAAATGGCGTTTCGGTAACATTCATTATACAAAAACCGGCTCTGGAAAACCCATTTTACTGGTTCATGATTTGACAGCATTTTCCAGTGGCTACGAATGGACACAATTAGTCAACTATTTGAAGGATCAGTATACGGTGTATACGATTGATTTACTCGGCTGTGGACGTTCTGAAAAGCCGGATTTAACGTATACTAACTTTTTATACGTACAGTTGCTATCGGATTTTATAAAATCTGAGATTGGACACCGGACTAATATTATCGCTTCAGGTGCCTCATCTGCGCTTGTGATCATGGCCTGTAATCAAGCTCCAGAGCTGTTTGACCAGATCATGCTGATTAATCCGGACAGTCTTGTCACATGCAGCCAGATACCGAATAAGCATGCGAAATTTTATAAATTTATTCTCGATCTTCCGATTATTGGGACTTTACTGTATCATATAGCCTCCAGTAAACAGGCTATTACGGAGGAATTTACAAGGGACTATTACTGTAACCCATATTCGGTTAAGTCCTCCTATGTAGATGCATATTATGAAGCTGCACACCTGGGTGAGTCTCCGAAATCGTTGTATGCAAGTGTAAAGTGTAATTATACGAAATGTAATATTGTAAATGCATTGAAAAAAATAGATAATAGTATTTATATTGTTGGCGGAACTGCCATGGATTCAATCAGACAGTTAATTGGAGAGTATCATGAGTACAATCCGGCTATTGAGAGCTCGTTGATCAGCGAATCGAAATACTTACCGCAATTGGAGAATCCGATGGAGCTGTATAAGACGATACAGATGTTTTTTGTTTGATACAGATGGACGAGAGTTACGCTACAGAGATTGTAGAGAGTGTGAAGGGAAAAAAAGAGTAAATAGTTTCTTGCTTTAGTTTTTTTTCAGAGTCAGGAGCTAAAGCAGGAAGACAGGAAAATGTGAGGCTTGTGCGTTTTTGGAAGAATTATAAAAAACGCTTCTTTTTTATGTTTATTCAAAATTATGTTTTGATACTAGTGCTCCATCCAGTCAGAAACCTTAGTATCAGTGCTGAATATTTTGTCAGTCTGCAAGGCGGAGGAGGGAAGCGGAGTGGTTCCTCCGCTGACTGATGACAACGCGGCAGATGGCAAAATAGGCAGTGCTGATACTATGGTTTTTGGCCGGATGGAGCACTAGATTTCACTACTCTTTTTTCTGCGGTCCTGCCTAATTTACTATGAACTTGGAAAAGAAAACAATTTACTCTTCCGCTTCTATCATGCGATTCAGAATTAGTTGGCCTTGTAGTAGGCCTTCTATCTGTATTGACTCGTGATTAATACCTTACCTTTAATTACTATTTTGACTCGAGACACAGTTTTAGAAGATTGCCACATATATGTTTATAAAGAGAAGAAAAGCTTTATATCTTTTTATTTATATCAAAAACGCATCTTACTATTTACAAAGTAAGAAATAGATACATTCAAAAAATGGAACTATATACAGTGAGTTATAACTGAACATAATAATCTTGTATCAGACAAATAAGCTAGACACTCAAACATTATTGGCATGCTATTTTAATACTTATTACTTTAGTTTATTACTTTTCAAACTCCATCATTATTAATCTTTCTAATATAATACGTTATAATACAACATAGAGAAAGAGATAGTATAGTTTTTTTTATAACTATGCTATCTCTTTCCCCTAAAAAAAAGTCCTTTACAATCTCTGTCTAATCTACTACTTTTCACAGTAATCACTAATTCTTCAACTGATGCAACAAATGATATAATACACACAATAGTTCCCGCGACATCTAACTTCAAAATAATATATAATAATGGAAACATAAAAATCAACAATCCAGATGCTTTATTAAAGTAAGTATGCAGAGAAGAAAATGTACGATATTTATAAAATCCAACACTAAATGTAATGATTCGAGTTACTAAAATTAAACTTATAAAGCGCCATAACCATCCTGGCAAAAATATATGTTTAAGTACTATAATAAATATCGAAACAGCAAATACAAAATCTGCAATACTATCAATCTTTGCTCCTTTTGCGCTTTGCTGATTTAAAGTTCTGGCAACGAAACCATCCAGAAGATCACTTAGGCCTCCCAGAAAATAACAGATCCAGAAGGCTATAGAAAATGGTTTTATATACAGAATTGCAATGGCAAAGATAATGCGTGAGGATGTTATAATATTGGCCAGGTTTTTAATGACTCTCTCTCCTTTCTATTTTCTGGATGGTTTGGTATATTAATAGCCGGATGTTTCACGTGAAACATCCGGCTATGATTTAATTACTTTAAAGGCTCTTTGGCGGGTACCCCTGCTTTGCGTGGATACTTTTTTGATATCTCATTTACCTTCTCTATTTTGACTAATGTACGCTCTGCATCTGCTCCATCCAGTGTAAAGCTTTCAACGCTGGATAATTTACCGCTTAAAAGAAAAATCGCATGTTTTGCCGATGCAAGTTCTTCTTCTATTTTTCCTGATTTGTATGAGATAAAGAAGCCGCCTGGTTTCACAAAAGGCATACAGTATTCCGAAAGTGTCGATAAATTCGCAACCGCTCTGGAAACTGAAAGATCGTATTTCTCACGATATTCTTTTTCTCTACCCAAATCCTCCGCTCTGCTGTGAACTGCCTGGATTTCCTTTAAATCCAATTTTTCGATTACTTCGTTTAAAAATTTAACCCTTTTATTCAGAGAATCCATTAGCGTTATTTTTAATTGTGGAAATGCAATTTTTAATGGAATTCCGGGAAAACCAGCCCCAGTGCCAATATCAATGATACGATAAGGATTAAGTGATATCTCTTCTACTGATTTTATTAAAGCAAGACTATCGACAAAATGCTTTGTAATCACTTCATTCTGCTCTGTAATCGCTGTCAGATTCATTACCTTATTCCACTCAACTAATATTTCGTAATATTTGTAAAATTGAATTATTTGTGAATCTTCTAATTTTATAGAAAATTGATTCAATTCTTGATTTAATCTATCTTTAAATTCTGCAGTCATCTGACACTTCCTTCCCTGTCACTTCTTCTGTTTCCCTGGATGACGCCAGTCTCTCTGTCTTCCGCTCAGGCTCTGGCTCAGAATCTGGAATGGAATCCTTTTCCATTCTATTCTGATAACGAAGCTGCTCTAAATGAACAAGAAGAACCGAGATATCGGCAGGGGATACTCCTGAGATTCTTGAAGCCTGTCCAATGGACATCGGTCTGTATAAATCCAGCTTCTGGGCGGCTTCTTTCCGCAGACTCTTTACACTGCTATAGTCAAAATTTGCATCCAGCTTTTTATTTTCCAGCTTCTTATATTGGGCTACCTGTTGTTTTTGGCGGCGGATATAGCCGTCGTACTTTATATTTATGTCAACCTGTTCAATTACATCGGTTGGTAATTCTGGTCTTTTAGGGTCCAATTCAGTTAACATAACATAATTCAGTTCTGGTCTTCTGATCAGTTCAGCCAATGTAGTTCCTGTCTTTAAGATGGTACTTCCATTTCTCTCCAAAAAGTCCTGAACTTCCCTGGAAGCTCCTATATTAGTGGCTTCCAGACGCTTTATCTCAGCGTCAATGGCGGCTTCCTTCTTCAGAAGCTTCTCGTACTGTTCGTCAGTGACAAGTCCCATTTCATGACCGATTCCCATCAGACGCAGATCCGCATTATCCTGACGTAAAAGCAGACGGTACTCCGCACGGGAAGTCATCATGCGGTACGGCTCATGGCTTTCCTTCGTTACCAGATCATCAATTAAAACGCCGATATAAGCCTGGGATCGGTCCAGAACAAAGCTATCTCTTCCCAATACCTTCATAGACGCGTTTACGCCGGCCATAAAGCCCTGGACTGCCGCTTCCTCATAACCAGAACTGCCGTTGAACTGACCGCCGCTGAACAGGCCGCTGATGGCCTTAAATTCCAACGTAGCATTCAGCTGTCGGGAATTGATACAATCATACTCAATCGCATATGCATTTCGCACGATTTTTACATGCTCCAGTCCCGGAACAGTCCGGTACATGGCATGCTGCACATCCTCAGGAAGAGAACTCGACATACCGCCTAAGTACATTTCATTCGTATACAATCCCTCCGGTTCTACAAAGACCTGATGACGGTTCTTATCCGGAAATTTTACCACCTTGTCCTCTATAGACGGACAGTATCTGGGTCCTGTACCCTCGATCGCACCGGAAAACAACGGAGAGCGGTCAAGATTGGCCCGGATAATCTCATGAGTCTTCTCGCTGGTATACGTAAGCCAGCAGGATACCTGCTCCTTCTGGATGGTTTCGGGATCCGTAGAGAAGGAAAAGGGTACTATTTTCTTATCACCGAACTGCTCTTCCATCTTGGAAAAATCGATGCTCCGCTTATCCACTCTGGCCGGAGTTCCCGTCTTAAAACGGTACATCTCAATCCCATGTGCCTTCAGTGATTCCGTCAGATAATTCGCCGCCTGAAGACCATTAGGCCCTGTGGCGTTACTCACATCGCCGTAGATACATCTTGCCTTTAAATACGTCCCCGTAGCCAGAACAGCCGCCTTACAGTGATATACCGCTCCGGAAAATGTCTTTACTCCTGTAAGGACTCCATTTTCCACGATAATATCGGAAACCTCTGCCTGGCGAATCGTAAGATGATCCGTATTCTCCAGTGTGTTTCTCATCTCTCTGGAGTAATTCTGCTTGTCCGCCTGCGCACGCAGGGAATGGACGGCAGGTCCCTTCGATTCATTCAGCATTTTAGACTGAATAAAGGTCTTGTCAATATTCTTCCCCATCTCTCCGCCCAAGGCATCCAGCTCTCTCACCAGATGGCCCTTGGAGCTTCCTCCTATATTGGGATTACAGGGCATCAGCGCAATGCTGTCCACGCTGACTGTAAACATGATGGTCTCAAGGCCCAGTCTGGCTGCCGCCAGCGCCGCCTCGCAGCCGGCGTGCCCGGCTCCAACCACCACAATGTCATATGATTCTTCTAAATTTGGCATAACAACCTTCCTTCTCTCTATTTACCCATGCAGAATTTACTGAATATCTCATTGACCAGATCGTCTTCCACCGCTTCTCCTATAATCAGGCCCAGCTGCTCGTAAGCATCCATCAGATCGATGGAATAGAAGTCTTCCGGCATAGCGTTTTCGACGCTCTGCTCCACCATTTCCAGGCTTCTGTATGCCTGTTCCAATGCATTCTTATGTCTGACATTCGTAATCGTAACTTCATCATTAAAATCAATCTCACCATGGTAAAACATGGCCTTAATCTCTTCTTCCAGATTCTCAATCCCCACCCGCTCTTTCGCAGAGATAGAGATAACCCGGTGTGTCGTCCTGGATGCCAGCATCTCCGCGCTGATCTCCATTGCCAGGTCCGATTTATTCAAAAGGACGACTGCCTTTCTTTCCCTGATAAACTCCAGAATTTCATCGTCATTTTCATCGAGAGGACAGGAACCATCCACCACATAGATGATTAAATCGGCGGCATCGGCGGCATTTCTGGCCTTCTCCACACCGATTTTCTCCACAATATCGTCTGTATCACGGATGCCTGCCGTATCGATCACATTCAGAGTGATGTCTTCCAGCCGGATGGTTTCCTCCAGCGTATCTCTCGTGGTTCCCGCCACATCCGTAACGATGGCGCGCTCTTCTCCCACGAGAACATTCATCAGGGAAGATTTTCCTGCATTTGGTTTTCCCAGAATGACTGTCTTGATTCCCTCCGTCATCACTCTGCCGTTATCAGCCGAGCAAATCAGCTTCCATAAGCCTTCTTTCATCCCCCTGATCGCGGATAAGAGCGACTCTCCATACCCATCCAGAGAGATGTGTTCCGGATCATCCAGCGCAGATTCAATAAATGCGATCTGATAGATAATCTGCTCCCGAAGCGCCTTTACCGCCTTCGAGACCGCGCCATCCAGCTGGCTGACAGAAGCCTTTAACGCATACTCATTTTTGGAATTGATAACATCGATGACCGCTTCCGCCTGGGCCAGATCCATCCGCCCGTTTAAGAACGCCCTCTTCGTAAATTCTCCAGGCTCCGCAGGCCGGGCTCCATATTTTAATACTGTTTCCAATATCTTTTTCGTAATCAAAACGCCGCCGTGACAGTCAATCTCAACCGTGTCCTCAGCAGTAAAACTCTTCGGTCCTCTCATTAACATGACCAGAACCTCGTCGATGATCTCATCCCCATCTGCAATATATCCATAATGGATGGTATGGGAAGGTGCCTCTGATAATTTCCGGCTGTTTTTTCCTTTCCCTCTGTAAATCTTATCTATAATTGTAAATGCCTCGTCTCCGCTGATCCTGACGATACCGATTCCCGAGCTGCTCATGGCAGTGGCAATTGCTGCAATTGTATTCATCTTCATATTTTTCACCTGAAAAAGAAAAGGGGTGAGGTGCCTTCCGACAGCCCCAACCCCTCAATCGACGTTACTCTATTTATCTCTGTTATCCTGATAGCGTTCCTTCTTCGAGTAGTCCTTTTTTAAGGAGATAACTACGTGACGGAATGGCTCCTCGCCCTCGCTTCGTGTTACGACATACTTATCATTCTGAAGTGCAGAATGAATAATTCTTCTTTCATATGGATTCATAGGCTCCAACGATACGGAACGTCTCGTTCTCTTCACTTTATAAGCGATATTCTTAGCCAGTGTCTCCAGTGTCTCTTTTCTTCTCTCCCGATAATTCTCTGTATCCAGCTTCACCCGGATATAATCTTCGCTCTCCCTGTTTACAACAAGGCTTACGAGATACTGAAGAGAATCTAAGGTCTGACCGCGCTTTCCAATTAGGATTCCCATATCGTCGCCTGCCAGATTGATGGAAAGCTCTTTTTCTTCCTGATTAAAAGCGGTCTCAATATTCACACCCATATCCATGGCGCCGAATACTTCTCCGAGAAATGCAATCGCTTTATCATCAATAGTCTCTTTCTTTCTTGCACGAATGATGGCCGGTTTGGAACCGATGAATCCCAGAATTCCACTGTTTCCTTTATCAACAATCTCATACTCCAGCTTATCACTGGTTGTTTCCAATTCGATTAATGCCTTTGTAATTGCTTCATCTACGGTTTTAGCTGAAACTGTAATCATATCCATCCGGAACCCCTCCTATTTACTGTGCTTTTCGTTATATTTCTGAACCATACGTGCCTTTGCAGAAATACTGTTGGGATTGGCCGCTCCGCTGCTGTAATAATCATTGGAGGCCTTCATCTGCTCCTGCGTCTTCTCAATCTTTTCCTGTCTCTCAGTCTCTTCTCTCTCATTCGCTGCCTGAATGCTCTTTAAATTGGCAGTTGCATTCTGAGAAACCTTCTGCGGAGGAAGTCCCTTTTTCGCACGTTTCTTATTTGCCTTTTCAACGTTCTGTTTTACCATCTCGTCAATATCAATCTTATCCATATAGCGGTTCACCAATACCTGCTGAATTACCTGGAACACACTGGATGCGATCCAGTAGATACCGATACCGGAAGCAAATGTAAAACAGAAGAATACGGACATAAGAGGCATCATGGTATTCATCATCTTCATAGACTGAGCCATGGAATTCCCATCATCATTACCGGCTGACGGCTGGTTAACAGTCATTAATTTTGCACTTAACCACTGAGACAAACCTGCAAGAATCGGGATTAAAATAGCCAGGCTGAAGTTAAAGCCGCCTGTAAAGCCATTGGGGAACATGACACTGAACGGTGTGCTCGCCAGGTTAATGCCCAGGAAAGAGTTCATATGCTCAATCTTAGCCGCATTTTCCACGATTGTTCCCTGTATGCTTGGGAATAAGTCCTGAAGTGCAGCCCACTGAGTCGGGTTCAGCTGATAAAGAAAGTCAACAAGGCCATTATTAGTAGCTATATCCTTTACCATCGCCATATTTACCTTATTATCTGTTGCAAACTGAGTCAGCATTCCCACATGATCCACACCGAGAGACGTAATCGATGTTACTACGTTCATGAATACATCCTTAACACTGGATACATAGGCCGGAATATGGTAAATAACCTGATAAAGAGCAAACAGAATCGGCATCTGAATAACGAGCTGTAAACAGCCGCCTGTCATGGATGTGCCGTATTTTTCATATAAAGCCTGGATTTCCACATTTTGCTTCATCATGGAATCCTGGTCTTTTTTTCCTTTATACTTTGCCTGAATGGCATTCAGTTCCGGCTGCATAATACTCATCAGCTTGGATGATTTCTGTTGTTTTAACGTCAGCGGGAACATAAGAAGTTTTGTAACGAGTGTAAATAAGATAATACATAAACCAATGTTCTGAATTCCAAAAATACTGGTCAGCTTAAACAGCCAATCCATAATGATTCCCAGAACAGTTGCGAACGGCCCCAAAATGCCTCCGACTTTCGTGAGTACTAAAAATTCCAATGAACTACCTCCTCATTTTCCCCTGAACGAATACGATGGGGACTTTCCTTAATTCCCCTGAGCGAATCCCCTGGGGACTTTCCTGTCTGTTACGGAACTGGATCATAACCGCCTTTTGCAAAAGGATGACACCGAAGTATCCTCTTACAAGCCAAAAATGTACCTTTGAACACGCCGTACTTCTGCAGTGCCTCAATGGCGTATTGAGAACACGTAGGCGTGTAGATGCAGTGAGTTCTTACTTTCAGCGGGGAAAGAAATTTCTGATATCCCCGAATCAACAAAATCATGATTTTTTTTACCATAAGATCACTTCGATTCTTTTTTTAAAATGTTATGCAGTCCGCACAAGTGCAAATATGCACTCTCGATTGTTTTATAACTCTCTTCTTTTGCTGCCGCTCTGGCGACAACCACGATGTCTAACCCGGTCTCTGTCATGTCTTCATGAAGCCTGAAGCTTTCTCTCAATAATCTGGTTATATGATGCCGGACCACACTGTTGCCAACTTTTTTGCTGACCGAAATCCCGATTCTGGTTTCCGGCCTGTCCGTCTTTTTCACATACATGACAAGTAACTTGTTTGCATAGGATTTCCCAGTCTGGTAAACCTCCTGAAAATCCCGGTTTTTTTTAATCGAATTAAAATGTTTCATGAACTCCCTCACTCCTCGCCGCTCACGGAAATGAAGAAAAGAAAAGGCCACAATTACTTGCGGCCTGGTCCATCATTTCCCCTGAACGCATGTGAAGGGGCTTTCCATGATTCCCCTGTACAGATGCGAGGGGATTTCTTTCCTTAAGCTGATAATTTCGCTCTACCTTTTGCTCTTCTGGAAGCTAAAACTTTTCTTCCGCCTGGAGTGCTCATTCTGGCTCTGAAACCATGAACTTTAGATCTCTGTCTATTCTTTGGCTGAAACGTCATCTTCATATCTACGGACACCTCCTCTTATTACAATAGCTTATCATAGCAATATGAATAAACATATTGAGACTATTTTAGTTAAACATCGTTTCAATTATATAGAAGAAATAAAGGTTCGTCAAGCTAAAAATACGATTTTTTCTTATAAAATAAGGGTTATACCATAAAATGTAGGTACTCATAAATTCATTTACTACATTTTGTATCAAAAAAAATCAGGCGGCCTTTCTATTTGCTTCCGGCCGCCTGATTTTCTGGAATTTTATAATATTTTTTTTATTTCGTTACGATTTCATGATTTCTTCCATCCGCTCCATAGATATATGCAGGATTTCGGCCGCCTCTTCCGGAGACTTCCCCTGCAAGAGGAGCTTTAATGCATCAACTTCACTCTGTTTTTCTTCTATCTCTTTTTCCTTTTTCTTAATTTCTTTCTTATGCTCCATCTCGATTACATCAATATCCAGAATCAATGCCTCTTCCACTGCCTCACTCACCCCTTCATCCGCTACTTCCTGATATTTGTCGTAGATATGATGATATAACTGCAGAGTCAGACTCTTTAATTTACGTCCGTCAGTCGGTGTAATATTACCTGCCTCCACATTCATTGCTATGGAATTAATTATATCATGTGTGACTAGGTATTTCAACGCCTTCAGGTTTTCCTCAGTTATCTCTTTTTCAATTTCCTTCCTGAGTTTTAAGAGTTGGAACGGGATTAAAATAATCATATTTTTTTGATGCAGTTCTTCCTGAGACAGGGCAAGATATTTGATCACCGGAACCTTGTAATGATAGACACCTTGTTTTCCGAACCGAATCTCCAGTGTCTTCTCTGCCGGTACTGCTTTCGCCTCATAGAGACAGATCAGAATCGGCTCCGGAAATTCCAGAACCGCCTCATCCTTCTGTTTTTTTATAGCATGATTAAATCCATATTCCAGAATTCGAAACGTAATACTTCCATCCTCCGACATCTGAAACTCCAGATGGTAACTGCTGACTCCCCCAATTGTAATGATTGTATCTGCCAGCGTCTTTCTCAAATCATCATCTTCATGTTCCGTCCAGTTATACGTCACTTCACTGTCCAGAGGATGGTTTACCTCGTAAATACCATTAATAAACTGTATTATTGCACGGTTTGACAGCATCAAACACCTCTTAGCCATCCGGTCATACATGTCGTGATACTCTTTCATCCGATCACTCTCCCCTTCCATCAATACCTTCGCCTTTTTTACAGCACAAAAACACATCACCGCCGCACATTCATACGCATACGCCGCCTTTCCCTTTGCTGCCCATATAAAATTAGAAAATTGCTGAGAAATTTTCGGAGGAACCTCCATGAAATTCCCTGACAACCGGTTTTGACCAGTCTTATCGGCAATTTGATCAGATGTTCTTATGAAAGAACAGATTAACGTTAAACTCTCTCTGTAGTACTACCTGATAATCATACCACATTCCTTCTTTATCGTAAACACAAAAAGCTTTATATTACCGCACCCTTTCCAATCATCCACTGTATGCTCCTGCTAGTTTAGAACGGAGTACGAAAATGTATCCCTTTTCATCTTCTGTCAATTTATAAGATAAGAACATCATAAACTTAACAGGAAAGGGGAAAGCTGCAATGCAAAAGAAATACAGAGCCGCTCTGATCGGCTGCAGCGGCATGGAGGAGGTAATAATAGCATTTATAATATCATCTATATAAATGCTATTATTTTCAAAAAAAGAACGCCGGCATCCGCCGGCGTTACAACATAAATTTTAATTTTATCTTCCATTATATCACTTATCTCTTCATCGCCTTAAACAGCGCCTGCGTAATAGCCACAGTCAAAACTCCCGCCACAATGGCCTCGGGAACTCCATTCATACAGATGATTCCCAGGATGACTGCATAGATTCCCTCAGACAGTCCTCTCGCCGCTGCTCCATACTCTTTTCCAAAACATAAGTAGATCAGATTCATTACCAAAAGTGTGTTGGTTAATGATCCGGCAACTGCCGCCGCAGCCAGAGCGATGCTTCTTCTTGCCTTGTTCGCTTTCAGGGTCCTCATAATACCTCTGAATACGTAATACGCCACGATTCCAATCAGAATTCTCGGCACCAGGCAGATCACCAGGCTCCAGAAATTCCCGCCGTACTCTCCTATTTTAATAAATGGAGAGAATACAAACGATGTGGCATTCGGCATGTACGTGTTTTTCCACAGACTGGTCAATCCAAACACCAATCCTAAGAATCCGCCATATTTTGGTCCAAGTATAATGGCTCCAATTATGACCGGAACGTGAATGATGGTGGCATTCATGAATCCCAGCGGGATATACCCGAAAGGCGTAAATGCCATGATGATGATAATGGCCATAAAGACTGCGGCCAGTACCAGGTTGCGGGTTTTGTTCTCAATATTCATTTTTTTCCTCCTGTGCTACTGTTCTTTTCTCAAGATAACTATTCAGTCGTACCTCCCTCATAGCTATAGGCGTGCACACAAGTCACAAAAACGTGACTTGGCGCTGCAACCCTCGGGTTTTTTGCTGAATACTTACTTTTCTCAAGATACAATGCAACGGTTACAAGCGCATTATACCGAGCGGAGGCCGCCGCGTCAATGGTGTTATGTGTACTTTTTCACATGCATTTTGTTAATTTACATAATGTTATCCCCAAAATGTGGATAAGTTGTTGATAACTCTCTGGATAAGCTCTTGATAACCTGTTTTTTGTTCACACCCCGCATTCAGAAGGCCTCTTAGATTCAAATCTTTCTGTCTGTGTATAAATGAACTTAGAAATATCCTCATTTTTGTGGACAACTCCCCTTCAAAATAATTATCAACACACCATAAACAACAAATTCACATGTCTTACACATACTTATCCACAAAAATTTTCTATTATCATTGAAAATTGTTCCGAAATAGTATAAAATGGTTTTAGATTGGGCTAATGCGCACTATTCCCCCAAACAGGTATGAGGGGGACTTTCCGTTATTTGCATTTTGATAGATGTAGGAGACTTGAGATGTTAGAAAAGTTAAAAGAAAAATGGGACGAAATCTTACTGAATTTGAAGGAAGAGCACGAAATTACCGATGTTTCCTTCAAAACCTGGCTTCTCCCACTGAAAGTACATTCCATAAGCGGAGACACCGTAACGGTTACCGTCCCGGACGTGGAATTTTTAGGGTATATCCGTAAAAAGTACGGTTTCCTTTTAAAAATTACCATTGAAGAGGTAACAGGATTTGAATGTAACGTGGACTTCGTTGTGGAAAACCAGGTTCCGCAGGAGGAAGTTCCAAAGGCCCAGACCGGGAATACGCTGATTAACAACGCGCTTAACACGGTCAGCCAGTCGGCCATCATAAACGCCAATTTAAATCCTAAATATACATTCGATACCTTTGTAGTCGGTGCCAATAACAATCTGGCCCATGCTGCATCTTTGGCGGTTGCCGAATCCCCAGGAGAAATCTACAACCCACTTTTTATCTATGGAGGCGTGGGACTCGGAAAAACGCATCTGATGCATTCCATCGGTCATTTTATTTTGAAAAATAATCCGAATGCAAAGGTTCTTTATGTAACGAGTGAGAAATTTACCAACGAGCTGATCGATGCCATCCGTAATAAGAACAACTTCTCTCCTACTGAGTTCCGCGATAAGTACAGGACGAACGACGTTCTGCTGATCGATGATATTCAGTTCATTATCGGCAAGGAAAGTACACAGGAAGAATTCTTCCACACGTTCAATGCATTATATGAATCCAAAAAACAGATTATTATCTCCTCAGATAAACCGCCGAAAGAAATTGAGACGCTGGAAGAACGTCTCCGTTCCCGGTTCGAATGGGGCCTGACCGTAGACATCCAGTCTCCGGACTACGAGACAAGGATGGCCATCCTCCGGAAGAAGGAAGAGATGGAAGGCTACAACATCGATAACGAGGTAATTAAATACATTGCCACCAACATTAAGTCCAATATCCGTGAGCTGGAAGGCGCCCTGACAAAAATTGTCGCTCTTTCCAGGCTGGACAACAAGGAAATCACCGTAGAGCTGGCAGAAGAAGCCTTAAAGGACATCATTTCCCCTAATGACAAGCGGGAAGTGACGCCGGAACTGGTCATCCAGGTGGTGGCGGACCACTACGGTATCACTCCCCTCGATATCTGTTCCCAGAAACGGAATAAGGAAATCGTCTATCCGCGTCAGATTGTCATGTACTTGTGCCGCGAAATTGTGGGCACACCGCTGCAGGCCATTGGAAAGTATTTGGGGGGACGCGATCACACGACCATCATCCATGGAATCGAAAAGATAAAAGCCGATGTTGCCAAGAATGATTCCAATTTAATAAACACTCTTGATATCCTCAAGAAAAAACTTAGTCCGCAGTAGATTCATCCACAATTTCATGTGAATTGGATGTTGATTCCCTGTGGATAACCAGGGGGTTCTTTTCCGTTCTCAGGCTCATGTGGATAACCTGAGAGTTTTCCTGAAGTAATGTGGACGTTATTCACACTCTTATTCACAGGGAAAAGCCTGTCCCCCTCGAAGGTTCAAGGGCTTTTACACATACCCACAGCCCCTACTACTAATACGACGGAATTTATCTATTTATCTATCTATAAAATTCGTGAATTTACTGAAAAGGAGTTATCAACAATTATGAAGCTGACATTTCAACAGGATGCCATTTTAAACGGCATCAACATCGTTTTAAAAGCAGTTCCATCCAAGACAACCATGTCGATCTTAGAATGCATCTTCATCGATGCCAGCGGTTCAGAGATCAAACTGACAGCCAACGATATGGAACTCGGTATTGAAACTAAAGTAGAAGGAACCATCCATGAACGCGGTAAGATCGCTCTGGATGCCAAGCTGTTATCCGAAATCGTCCGAAAGCTTTCATCCGCAGGTGATTCTGTCGTTACCATTGAAAGCGATGAAAAATTCACCACCACGATTTCCTGCGAAAAATCCGTATTCCATATTCAGGGACGTGACGGAGAAGAATTCGCATACCTTCCCTATATAGAAAGAGATAATTACATCTGCCTTTCCCAGTTCACACTGAAGGAAGTCATCCGGCAGACCATCTTCTCCATTGCTCCCAACGACAGCAATAAGATGATGACCGGTGAATTATTCCAGGTCTCCGGAAGCCAGTTAAAGGTCGTTTCTCTGGATGGCCACCGTATTTCCATCCGGAATGTGGAATTAAAAGATACGTATCATGATATAAAAGTCATCGTTCCTGGCAAGACTCTCAGTGAGGTCAGCAAGATTTTAGGCGGCGACAACGAAAAGGAAGTGCTGATTTTCTTCAGCAGCAACCACATTTTATTCGAGTTTGATGATACCATTGTGGTATCCCGTCTGATTGAAGGCGAGTATTTCCGGATCGACCAGATGCTTTCCAGCGATTACGAGACAAAGATCACGGTTAATAAGCGGGAACTCTTAGATTCCATCGAGAGGGCAACCATCCTGATCCGTGAGAATGACAAGAAGCCGCTGATCATCAATGTGGTGGATCAGGAGCTGCAGCTTAAGATGAATTCCAGCTTTGGATCCATGAACGCTGAAGTGACGGCCCATAAGACAGGCAGCGATATTATGATCGGCTTTAATCCGAAGTTCCTGATTGATGCGCTCAGAATCATCGATGACGAAGAAGTTACTCTTTATATGCTGAATCCGAAATCCCCGTGCTTTATCAGGGATGAAGAAGGAAAATATATCTATTTAATTCTTCCGGTCAACTTCAATGCCGCATCCGTTTAGGATGACGGGATGAAAAAAGGAGAAAAAATTGGAAATAATCAAGTTAAGAGATGAATACATCAAGCTTGGCCAGGCCCTGAAAGCAGTGGGTCTGGTCGGCTCCGGCGTGGATGCAAAATATGTAATAGAAGAAGCCTTAGTCAAAGTAAACGGCAGGACTGAGCTTCAGCGAGGCAAAAAACTGAGAGCCGGAGATATCGTCGAGTACGACGGAAAGACGATTAAAATCGAGGAATAAGAGAAGTCCATGATTATCGAGTCGATAGAGCTTAAAAATTACAGAAATTACGATAAACTACATATGGATTTCAGTCATGGGACCAACATCCTTTATGGAGATAACGCCCAGGGGAAAACCAATATCTTAGAAGCAATCTATGTCTGTGCTACGACAAAATCCCACAGGGGAAGCAAAGATAAAGAAATTATACAGTTTGACAGGGATGAGTCGCATATCAAATTAAACGTCAGAAAAAGAGATGTTCCATACAGAATCGACATGCATTTAAAGAAAAACAGAGCAAAAGGCGTGGCGGTCAACGGTGTTCCAATCAAGAAGGCCAGCGAACTGTTCGGAATTGTCAATGTTGTATTTTTTTCTCCGGAAGACTTAAATCTCATAAAAAACGGCCCTGCCGAAAGAAGGCGGTTCATTGACTTGGAGTTATGTCAACTAAACAAGCTGTATGTTCATTCTCTGGTTCAGTACAATAAAATTGTAACCCAGAGGAACAAACTGTTGAAGGATATCATGTTCCGGCCGGACTATGAGGAGACTCTGGATATCTGGGATATGCAGCTGGTTCAGTACGGACGGGAGGTAATCCGGTGCCGGGATGCCTTTGTAAGTCAGCTAAACGACCTGGTTGGACCCATCCACCGTCAGTTATCAGGAGAAAAAGAATCTTTACATATCAGCTATGAGCCAAATGTCACAGTCGATATGTTTGAAGATACATTAAGAAAAAGCAGGCCTTCGGATTTAAAACAGAGGACGACGCTGACTGGACCTCACAGAGATGATTTGAGCTTTATCATCAATGATATTGATATCAGAAGGTATGGTTCCCAGGGACAGCAGAGGACAGCTGCGTTATCTTTAAAGCTTGCAGAAATTGAACTCGTTAAAAAAACAGTAAATGATTATCCAATCCTTTTGCTGGATGATGTGCTATCTGAGCTGGATGGAAGCAGACAGAATCACTTGTTATCGGGAATTAATCATATACAGACCATGATCACCTGTACGGGACTGGAAGATTTCGTCAACAACCGGTTTCGGATTGATAAGATATTTAAGGTTGTGAGTGGTGAAGTTTACAGTGAGAATTAGGAGGAATTCATAATTATGAGCGCTTTGAATGAAGAATATGGTGCAGATCAAATCCAGATACTGGAAGGACTTGAGGCGGTCAGAAAGAGACCGGGTATGTACATTGGAAGTACTTCCGTAAGGGGGCTCCATCACCTTGTATATGAGATTGTCGATAATGCGGTGGATGAGGCTCTGGCCGGCTACTGTGATACGATTTATGTTACAATTAATGAAGACAATTCCATTACTGTTGTCGATGATGGCCGCGGCATACCGGTTGGCATCCAGAAAAAGGCCGGAATACCAGCAGTAGAGGTAGCATTTACCATCCTCCACGCAGGCGGTAAATTCGGCGGCGGGGGATATAAGGTGTCCGGCGGCCTTCACGGCGTTGGCGCATCTGTAGTAAACGCACTGTCAAACTGGCTGGAAGTCGAAATTACCCAGGATGGAAAGACCTATAAGCAGCGTTATGAAAGGGGAAAGACCATGTATCCCCTTAAGGTTATCAGAGAAGCGGGTCCTGATGAACATGGTACGAAGGTTACCTTCCTTCCGGATGATACTATTTTTGAAGAAACCGTGTTTGATTATGATACTTTGAAGATTCGTTTGAGGGAAACCGCGTTCTTAACAAAGAATTTAAAAATTATATTAAAGGATAACCGGGAAGAGAAGCACGAGCATGTGTTCCATTACGAAGGCGGAATCAAGGAGTTTGTCACATATTTAAACCGCGGCAAGTCTGCACTCTACGATCAGGTATTTTATTGTGAGGGATCCAAGGATGGCGTATACGTGGAAGTATCCATGCAGCACAATGATTCTTATACAGAGAACATCTACAGTTTTGTAAACAATATCAATACACCCGAGGGCGGAACCCATTTATCAGGATTTAAGAATGCCCTTACCAATACACTGAACGACTATGCGAGAAACAACAAGCTGCTGAAAGAGAGCGAGGCCAATCTTTCCGGCGAGGACATCCGGGAAGGTCTCACCGCCATCATCAGCGTTAAGATCGAGGAACCTCAGTTTGAGGGACAGACGAAGCAGAAGCTGGGAAACAGTGAGGCCAGAGGCGCAGTGGATAACATTTTAAGGGAACAGTTTACGTATTTCCTGGAACAGAATCCCAATGTAGCCAAGACCATCTGTGATAAGTCCATCCTGGCGCAGCGTGCCCGTGCAGCCGCGAGAAAGGCCAGAGACTTGACGAGAAGAAAGACCGCTCTCGAGGGCATGGCTCTTCCGGGCAAGCTGGCAGACTGTTCTGACAAGAATCCGGAAAACTGCGAGATTTATATCGTCGAGGGAGATTCCGCCGGCGGCTCCGCTAAGACGGCCCGCTCCAGAGATACCCAGGCCATCCTTCCCCTTCGAGGCAAGATTTTAAACGTGGAAAAGGCCAGACTGGACCGTATCTACTCCAATGCGGAAATTAAAGCAATGATTACAGCGTTCGGTACTGGAATTCATGAAGATTTTGATATCTCGAAGCTTCGTTATAACAAGATCATCATCATGACCGATGCCGATGTGGATGGAGCGCATATCAGTACGCTTCTTCTGACCTTCCTTTACCGTTTCATGCCGGAGTTAATCAAACAGGGCCATGTATATCTGGCTCAGCCGCCGTTATATAAGGTGGAAAAGAACAAGAAGGTATGGTACGCGTACAGTGATGAAGAGTTAAATAACATCCTGAAGGAAATCGGACGTGACACCAATAATAAGATACAGCGTTATAAAGGTCTGGGAGAGATGGATGCCGAGCAGCTCTGGGAGACGACCATGGATCCTGAGCGCAGAATTCTGCTTCGTGTTGCCTTTGACGAGGAGACTGCATCGGAGATTGATCTGACATTTACGACACTGATGGGAGACCAGGTAGAGCCGAGACGTGAATTTATCGAGGCCAACGCCAAGTACGGCAATCTGGATATCTAAAAACCAATTAATATTGCGTTATAAAGGAGAAGAAATATGGAACCAAATATTTTTGATAAGGTTCATGAGGTAGATTTGAAAAAGACCATGGAAAAGTCGTATATCGACTACGCCATGAGTGTTATCGCTGCCCGTGCGCTTCCTGATGTAAGGGATGGTTTGAAGCCGGTTCAGCGAAGAGTCTTATTCTCAATGATCGAACTGAATAACGGACCAGATAAACCCCATCGTAAATGTGCACGTATCGTCGGTGATACCATGGGTAAATACCATCCGCACGGCGACAGCTCTATCTACGGAGCTTTGGTAAATATGGCGCAGGAGTGGTCAACCAGATATCCTCTGGTGGACGGCCATGGCAACTTTGGTTCTGTCGATGGTGACGGAGCGGCGGCCATGCGATACACGGAGGCGCGTCTGAGCAAGGTCTCCATGGAGATGCTGGCCGATATTGGAAAGAATACCGTTGATTTCACACCGAACTTCGATGAGACCGAGAAGGAACCGGTTGTTCTTCCGGCCAGATTCCCGAATCTTCTGGTCAACGGAACATCGGGTATCGCCGTAGGTATGGCGACCAACATCCCGCCTCATAACTTAAGAGAAGTGATCGGCGCTGTTGTTAAAGTTATTGATAATCAGGTAGAGGAAAACAGAGAGACCGAGATGGAAGAGGTCCTCGAGATCATCAAGGGGCCGGATTTCCCCACAGGTGCAACCATCCTGGGAAAGATGGGAATCGAAGAGGCTTACCGTACAGGACGTGGAAAGATAAGAGTCCGCGCCGTGACGGATATAGAGACGCTTCCCAACGGAAAGAGCCGTATTATCGTAACAGAACTTCCTTACATGGTTAATAAGGCCCGTCTGATCGAAAAGATGGCGGAGCTTGCAAAAGAGAAGAAAATCGATGGAATCACGGATTTACGAGATGAGTCTGACCGTACCGGTATGAGAATCGTCATCGAACTTCGCCGTGATGTCAATGCCAATGTTATTTTAAACCAGCTTTTAAAACATACCCAGTTACAGGATACATTCGGCGTCATTATGCTGGCGCTTGTCAATAACGAGCCTCGTGTCTTAAACCTGATGCAGATGCTCAAGCTGTATTTAGAGCACCAGAAGGAAGTCGTAACCAGAAGGACCCAGTACGACTTAAACAAGGCGGAAGAGCGCGCTCATATTTTACAGGGCTTGCTGATCGCTCTTGATAATATTGATGAAGTTATCCGGATTATCCGTAATTCGCAGAACGTTCAGATTGCGAAGGCAGAACTCATGGAGCGCTTTGGCTTAAGTGATGTTCAGTCCCAGGCGATCGTGGATATGCGTCTCCGTGCTCTTACAGGTCTGGAACGTGAGAAGCTGGAGAACGAATTTAAGGAACTGGAAGCGAAGATAGAGGAGTTGAGAGCCATTCTTGCAGATGAGAAGAAGCTTCTTGGCGTAATCCGGGAAGAGATCATGCTGATCTCCGATAAATACGGGGATGACAGAAGAACCTCCATCGGATTCGATGAATTTGACATGTCCATGGAAGACTTAATTCCGGATGAGAGTACCATTGTTGCCATGACAAAGCTGGGCTATATCAAGAGAATGTCCGTGGACAACTTTAGGAGCCAGAACAGAGGTGGTAAGGGAATCAAGGGAATGCAGACCATCGATCAGGATTATATCGAAGATCTGATTATGACCACCAACCACCACTATATTATGTTCTTTACCAATACAGGACGTGTATACAGGCTTAAGACGTATGCGATTCCGGAGGGAAGCAGGACGGCCAGAGGTACGGCGATTATCAATCTGCTTCAGCTGCTTCCGGGAGAGAGCATTACCGCCATCATTCCGATGAAGGAATACGACGACGACAAGTTCTTATTCATGGCGACAAAGAACGGTATGGTAAAGAAGACCCCGATGATGGAATACGCCAATGTCAGAAAGAACGGACTTCAGGCCATTGTTCTCCGCGAGGATGACGAACTCATCGAGGTAAAGGCAACCGATAATTCAAAAGATATTTTCCTGATTACGAAGATGGGCCAGTGTATCCGTTTCAATGAGACCGATGTCCGTGTAACGGGACGTGTATCCATGGGTGTAATCGGTATGAAGCTTAACGATGATGACGAGGTCGTTGGCATGCAGATGGATACGCAGGGTGAGAAGCTGTTAATCGTATCCGAAAACGGTATGGGCAAACGTACCCCGATCGACGAATTTACCCCGCAGAAGAGAGGCGGAAAGGGTGTACTCTGCTATAAGATCACAGAGAAGACCGGTACGATCGTGGGAGCGAAGCTGGTGCATGACGATCACGATATTATGATTATCACCAATGAGGGAATTGTAATCAGAATTTCTGTGGAAGATATCTCCGTAATCGGGCGTAACACCTCCGGTGTAAAACTCATGAATATCGATCAGGAATCCGATATCCGAGTGGCAAGTATTGCCAAAGTCCGTGATGACGGAAGCAATTCAGAGGGCGAAGGCATGGAATATCTGGACCTGGAAGATGAAGAAACCGCTCTGGAAACCGAAGAATAAAAGGCTGCAGTGGAAAACTTAACATTTTTTTAATAGAAATTTCCCGCTCTTTATATTATAATAAGACTATCAATAAAGGGGAGTAGCCGGCATAACCTTATGGATTCCTGTGCGTCAATACGATTAATGAACGCTTTAGCGTGGATTGAAAAATAAATAATCCGCTGGGAATTGAAATGGCAAGACTTTTATTGCAGTGTGGAGTAATCCATACTGTAATAAAAGTCTTTTTTTTTAAGAGGAAAGTGTTCCTCTTTAAAAAAAGCCCTCCGGGCAGGATGCGTACTCCGCGCTAAGGAAATATGGCCGCTGAAGCGACTGCGCTCCGGCGCGGGAGTCCGGTCCGCCGGACTCTTTATTTAGAGGAAAATGCCGGAATACCCAACCCAAATAAAGGAGGAATTAAGCTTGGACAGTGACCCAGGCGCGGCTGCGATAGCCGCACAGATTTTACTATTAATAGCCCTTACCATGATGAATGCATTTTTCGCAGGGGCAGAAATGGCAGTTGTATCTGTCAACAAGAACAGGATCCGGATGCTCGCCGACAATGGCAATAAAAAGGCGGCCCTGATTCAAAAACTATCAGAAAATTCCACAGGATTTCTGTCAACCATCCAGGTGGCAATCACGTTTGCCGGATTCTTTTCCAGTGCATCCGCGGCGACCGGTATTTCACAGATACTGGGAAACCGCATGGCGCAGTCAGGAATTCCCTACAGCCAGAGCATAGCGATGGTGGTGGTTACGATCATCCTGTCTTATTTCAACCTGGTATTTGGTGAACTGGTGCCGAAAAGGGTTGCGCTGCAGAAGGCGGAGGCCTTCAGCCTGTTTGCCGTTAAGCCAATTTATATCATTTCTAAGATCATGGCCCCGTTTATTGCACTGTTGTCCGCGTCCACTAACGGAATATTAAGGCTTCTGGGACTTAAGACGGAGAATTTGGAAGAGGAGGTTTCTGAAGAAGAGATCCGTTCCATGCTCCAGACCGGCCGGGAAAGCGGCGTGTTCAATGAAATTGAACAGGATATGATAACCTCCATCTTTTTATTTGATGATAAGAAGGCAAGAGAAATCATGACTCCGCGCCAGGACATGATCGCTGTGGATTTAAGCATGCCTCTGCTGTCCAGTATCGACGAAATACTAAGCAGCAGACACTCCAGAATCCCGGTCTACGAGGATGAGATTGACAATATAGTGGGAATCCTGTTTATGAAGGATTTTATCATAGAAGCGAATAAGAAGCCCGTCAGGGAAATCGATATTCGCGCCATCATGCAGAAACCGTATTTTATTCCTGAAAACAGGAAGACGGATAAATTATTTCAGGAGATGCAGAAGAATAAGCTGAAGATGGCTGTGCTCGTCGACGAGTACGGCGGCGTGTCGGGGATTGTGACCATGGAAGACTTAATCGAGGAGATAGTGGGCGATTTACACGACGAGTATGAAGACGTGGAGCCGGAGCTTGTGGAGGTGGAACCCCATGTGTACCAGGCGGCCGGAAGCATCCTCCTGTACGATTTAAATGAGGTTCTTCATGAGGATATCGAGAGCTCCTGCGATACCCTGTCAGGCTATCTGATCGAATGTCTCGGATACATACCGAATGACAAACAGATGCCTATAGAGCTGTATGAGGATGGCATCCATTACACCATCCTTAAGATGAATGAAAAGGTGATAAAGACGGTAAAAATAGAACTGAACCGGGAGAAAGAAAAAGGACAATAAAAATTAGGGCAATAGAGAAAACAGGAGGATGGAAATGGAATTCTTATTAGAGGGAATTATGTCTGTTACTTGGCAGCAAATACTCATGTATCTGGTGGGAATCATCCTGATATGGCTTGCAATTAAAAAAGAGTATGAACCGGCGCTGCTTCTGCCCATGGGATTCGGTGCAATTCTGGTGAATCTGCCGAATACAGGGGTTATCAATCAGGTGCTGGCCGGTGTCGGCGACACCAACGGAATTATAGAATGGCTGTTTCATGTGGGGATCGAAGCGTCTGAGGCGCTTCCCATCCTCCTGTTTATCGGAATCGGAGCCATGATCGATTTCGGCCCCCTGCTGTCCCAGCCGGTGATGTTCTTATTCGGTGCGGCCGCCCAGCTGGGAATCTTTATCGCGATCTGTGCGGCGGTACTGCTGGGATTTGATTTGAAAGACGCAGCATCCATCGGAATTATCGGCGCGGCAGATGGACCGACCTCCATCCTCGTGTCCCAGATTCTCCATTCAAAATATATTGGAGCCATAGCGGTGGCCGCCTACTCCTATATGGCCCTGGTGCCGATTGTACAGCCATTTGCCATCAGGCTGGTCACGACAAAGAAGGAGAGAACCATCCATATGGAGTATAAGCCTGGGGGCGTTTCGAAGGCCATGAGGATAGCATTTCCAATCGTTGTAACTATCATTGTAGGCATGATCGCCCCGATGTCGGTAGCCCTTGTGGGATTCTTAATGTTTGGCAACCTGTTGAGAGAATGCGGCGTTCTCGGCAATCTTTCCGACACGGCTCAGAACGGGCTCGCCAATTTAATCACCCTGCTTCTGGGAATTACAATCTCCTTCAGCATGCGTGCGGAGGCGTTTGTGAGAGTCGATACGCTGATGATCATGGGTATTGGCCTGATTGCCTTTGTATTTGATACCATAGGCGGCGTGCTGTTTGCCAAAATATTAAATCTGTTCCGTAAAGAGAAAATCAACCCGATGATCGGCGCGGCCGGAATATCCGCATTCCCCATGTCTGCCAGAGTAGTACAGAAGATGGCCCAGAAAGAGGAACCGGGGAATATTATCCTGATGCACGCAGTCGGCGCCAATGTATCCGGCCAGATTGCCTCAGTCATAGCAGGCGGCCTTGTCATCAGCCTGGTAACCAGGTTCTTATAGGAGGGAAATATGATGATGGAAAATTTCTTAATAGCTCTGGAAATCATGGGAAAAGGGATGGGCGGAATCTTTGTATCCATCCTGATCATTATGGGCTGTGTTGTAATTATGGGTAAAATATTAAAATAAATTTGTTTGAAATTTCTTTTGGTTTGGACTTGACAAAAAAAACTGTAACTGATAGTATTACAATATAAACTGAAACAATAATAATTACAGATTAAGGTTTCAGGGAAGAGTATGAATCAGACAGGGGGCGAATCACATGACAAGTGAATTTGCAATAGCGGTCCACGCCTTGGTATATTTGAATCACCGTCAGGAAACCATATCCAGCGAGGCGCTGGCTTCCAACGTATGCACCAATCCGGCCAGAGTGAGAAAGGTCATGGCCAAGTTAAAAAAGGCCGGAATCATTTCAACAAAAGAGGGGCTGGAAGGCGGATACCATTTTGAAAAAGACTCATCCTGCGTGAATTTAAGACAGGTATGCGATGCCCTGGAGGTCGATTTTGTATCGGCTTCATGGAAATCAGGAGACAAGGAAATGGACTGCATGATCGCATCCGGTATGGCCGCCATCATGGATGGAATCTATGCGGATCTCGATGAATTATGCCGTAAGCGGCTGGAAAACATTACGATCGCTTCGATTGAAGCGAAGATATTCAAGAAGGAATAACAAGGATTCAAAATATGGATTGAAATAAGAGCCAGGATTGAGAACGCTGGATATAAAAATAAAAAACGTGGTAATCCCGATTGGATCAATATCCTCTGATCGGAATTACCACGTTTTTTATCTGTTCCTTTCACCCGAAAGATATTACTCCAGATTAAGCTTCCTGGTAAAGATATAATCTGTTATTGCATAAAATCCCGCTGTGCAGGCCATGCTGAAGATGGTGGTGAACAGCATATAATTCTTAACCGTCTGAACGGCGTACTCCGAATTGCTGATTAGAGGAGAGGAGTAACCGCATATGGAGAAATACACGCTGCTGATAATCTGCATTACCACATAGATAACAAAATAAGAGATTATAGCCCAGAGGACTCTGTGTTTCCGGAACAAGTGACCAAGCGCAATCGCCGCATACAGCATCAGAGGTCCGGAAATCAGACCGGCGATGCAGGTAATCGTGACTTCAATCAGGAAAATCGGCATATTCAGGTAATTTGAAGCCTCACGATAGAGAGTCCCAAAATCACGGAGCAGCTGCTGGAGATCAGTCAGATTGAAGTTTAAGTGTCCGGTGAAAAAGATGAAGATGGATAATATAAACAGCGCACCGGCGATAATCTCCCAGAGGATGGCTGACAAAAGCTTTGCATTGATCAGAGTACTCATCTTCACTGGAAGAGTGTTGGTTAAATATCCCTGGTCACTCACCATGGTTTTATAAAAGTGCATGACGATAAACACGGAAGTCATGACAAACAGGGCGATGATATAGATAAAATACAGGACGAAAAAGATTACCGTAATCGTTTCCATCAGCCTGTTGTTTCCCAGAATCGCACTGTAGCTGGTTTCAAATGTAAATTTGCACAGAAGCGTAATGGCAATGAATCCGATCATCAGCGGTAAAAATAATCGGGATGTGGATTTCATTTCATGTTTGAATACTTTACCTAGCATTTGAACACCTCCCTGAACAGAGCATCTACAGATTTACCGTTTTCTTCCCGGATTGCATCGACAGAACTGGTCAGAACAATCTTTCCATCCTTGATAAAGATGATGTCATCCAGAACTGGTTCAATATCGGAAATTAAATGGGTGGAAATAATAATGGAACCCTGTTCATTGTAATTCGATAATATGGTATTTAAAATATAGTCTCTGGCCGCCGGGTCGACACCGCCGATTGGTTCATCCAGAAGATAAAGATCAGCGTTTCGGCTCATGACCAGAATCAGCTGAACCTTTTCCTTCGTTCCTTTGGATAGCGTTTTCAGCCGGCTCTTCGGATCGATGTTCAGACGTTTTAACATCTCGTAAGCCTTGTTTAAATCAAAATTGTCGTAAAAATCGTGAAAATAGTCAAGAATCTGGTTGATTCTCAGTCCGTCATTTAAGTAGTTCTTATCAGGCAGGTAAGAGACTCTCCGTTTCGTCTCAACACTGACCGGAAGATCGCAGATGGTGATCGTTCCGGTTGTCGGAGTTAACAGGCCTGTGGCCAGCTTGATAAATGTCGACTTTCCGCTTCCGTTAGGCCCCAGAAGTCCTACGATTCTGCCTGGTTCGATGGTGAAATTCACATCATCGAGAGCCGTTAAAGAGCCAAATTTTTTTGTAATATGGCTGCACTGTAGTATAGAATTCATTGACTCATCTCCTTTGCCGCTTTTTCTACTAATTTCAGTGTATCCCCCGGTTTTAGGCCAAGACTGTTCATGACCTTAAAAAATTCTTTGATTTTTTCTTCTGCAATCTCTTCTTTTACATGTTCAATCATTGCCGTGTCCTCCGTGACGAAACGTCCCGATGTTCTTTGAGAATAGATAATACCGCTTTGTTCCAGCTCCGATAACGCCTTCTGCATCGTATTGGGATTGACAGAAGCATCTGCCGCCAGTTCCCTGACAGATGGCAGGCGGCTGCCCGCCGCATAGATGCCTGATATAATCCGAAGACGTATCTGCTCCAAAAGCTGAGTATAGATTGGTCTGTCATTTTCAAAATGCCATGTCATTCGCTCACCTCCATTTGTATTACTGTACTAATTACTTAATACAATAATACACCGCGATCCATCCATTGTCAAGAGTAATTGCAAAAGAAATAACACATGATTATACTTGATTTCAATGCATCAATCCCTTATAGTTAGTAAAAGAGAGTGATGGATTTCATCATTTATATGGAGGAATCGTATGATAAGAACCATTCAGGCCGAAGAGATAACAAGAAATATTAAAGAAATGTGTATTGAAGCGAACCATGTTTTGTCGGATGACATGAAGAATGTATTCTGTGATGCGGTAAGACGGGAGAGGTCGCCTCTGGGAAGGCAGATATTAGAGCAGCTGGAGGAAAATTTAAAAATTGCAGGGGAAGACAGGATCCCCATCTGCCAGGATACTGGTATGGCTGTCATTTTCCTGAAAATAGGACAGGACGTACATATAGAAGGAGGCAGCCTGGCAGACGCGGTAAATCAGGGCGTGCATGACGGATATGTGGAAGGTTATCTTCGTAAATCCGTGGTAGAGCCGGTAGACCGGATCAACACGAAAGACAACACTCCGGCTGTCATCCATTATGAGATCACGGATGGAGACAGGATTGATATCACCGTAGCGCCCAAAGGCTTTGGCAGTGAAAACATGAGCCGTATCTTTATGTTAAAGCCGGCGGATGGGATCGAAGGGATTAAGGAAGCCGTACTTACGGCAGTCCGTGATGCAGGTCCCAATGCCTGTCCCCCTATGGTAATCGGTGTGGGAATCGGCGGAACCTTCGAAAAATGTGCGGAGATGGCAAAGCACGCTCTGACCAGAAACCTGGAGGAGGAACCTCCGGCGGGCTATGCAGGAGAGCTTGAGAAGGAACTGCTCGAAAAAGTCAACCGCCTGGGAATCGGACCGGGCGGACTCGGCGGGAGCGTCACAGCTCTGGCGGTAAACATCGAGACGTACCCCACCCATATAGCGGGCCTGCCTGTGGCGGTCAATATCTGTTGCCATGTAAACCGTCATGCGCACCGGATTATATAAGAGCACTCTAAGAAAGAGAAGGAGGGGTTACCACAGTATGGACCGTTATATGAAAGCACCAATTACCAAAGAGGACGCAGCCAGCCTTTCAGCGGGCGATTACGTATATTTATCAGGAACCATCTATACCGCCAGGGATGCGGCACATAAGAGGATGCAGGAGACACTGGACCGGGGGCAGGAACTGCCGTTTGAAATCAGCGGCAACATGATCTATTACATGGGTCCATCCCCTGCAAGAGAAGGACGACCAATCGGATCGGCAGGTCCTACGACAGCCAGCCGCATGGACCGGTATACGCCGCAGCTTCTCGATATGGGGCTTGGCGGCATGATTGGAAAGGGAAAGAGAAGTGAAGAGGTGGTGGATGCCATTGTCAGAAATGGTTCCGTCTATTTTGCCGCAGTAGGAGGGGCCGGGGCGCTTCTGTCTAAGCGGATTCTTTCCTCAGAGGTGATCGCTTACGATGACCTGGGCACAGAAGCGATCCGCCGTCTGGAGATAGAAGATTTCCCTGTGATTGTCGTTATCGACAGCAAAGGAAACAATCTATATGAGACCGCGATAAAAGAATACAGGGAAGAATAGTTTCTCTGTCCAATTACAATACAGAGAAACGCAGGAGGAAATCATGAACCGTATTGCATATATGGTGCTTCGGAATTTTTTTCGGGCTCCAATATGGTTTTATCATATCTGGAAGCTGGGGAGATCAGGGGATACCCACACAGAACAGCAGCGATATGATTATATTAGGAATGTAGTGAAAACGGTAAACCGCACAGGCCGTGTGGAAGTAGAAGTCCACGGAATTCAAAATCTGCCCGAAAAAAACGGTTTTATCCTGTTTCCCAATCACCAGGGCCTGTTTGATGTTCTGGCCATTATGGAGAGTTGTCCCAATCCGCTGGGGATTGTCGTCAAGAAAGAAGCTTCTAATATTATATTGATCAAGCAGGTCATCGCGGCCATGCACGGCATGTCCATAGACCGCCAGGACGTAAAAGCATCCTTAAAGGTCATCACAAAGATGACGGAGGATGTGAAGCAGGGAAGAAATTACGTGATATTCGCCGAGGGGACCCGGAGCAGGGAAGGAAACAATCTTCTCTCTTTTAAAGGAGGAACCTTCAAGAGTGCGGTAAATGCCAGGTGTCCGATTGTGCCGGTTGCACTGATTGACTGTTTCAAACCATTCGATGTTAATTCTATTAAGAAGCAAAAGGTCCAGGTACGCTTCCTGGAACCGCTGCAGCCGGAACAATATGTTGGGTTAAGGACAATTCAAATAGCAGATATAGTACACGACAAAATTCAACAGGAAATAAATGAAAATATGGGTTGACAATCGAAATATTCTCTAGTATAATTGTCAATGCGTCTGGGAACAATCTTGTTGCAGGACGAATCATATGGAGACTATGAACTACGGAGAAATACTCAAGAGGCCGAAGAGGCGCCCCTGCTAAGGGTGTAGGTCGGGTAACCGGCGCGAGGGTTCAAATCCCTCTTTCTCCGCTCTTTTCCAAATGATTATTTTTTTGCCCTTTCGTGGAGAAAAAAGTAAAATTATGGTTGACTCGGACAAGTCAATGTGCTATAATTTAACTCCACCGCGAAAAACGGTGAAAAAAGCAAAAAAATAAATTAAAAAAGTTGTTGACAAAACAGAGACGATGTGGTAATATAAACGAGTTGCTGTTGAGAACATAACAACGCAAAGCACTTTGAAAACAGAAGATTGAACAGTATGTAAAACCCTGAAAATTCTAATAAAACAAGCCATTGTTTGATGGCTTTGAATGAGAAAATTCAGAACGAATACAAGTATTGTATACGAACCAAACAACAAGTAAAACGGGAAATAAATTAGCTAGTTAGTTGATTTTGACCCCGGATCAAACGAATCATTTAACATGAGAGTTCGATCCTGGCTCAGGATGAACGCTGGCGGCGTGCTTAACACATGCAAGTCGAGCGAAGCGATTAAGAGGAAGTTTTCGGATG
>NZ_QJKD01000003.1 GCF_003201875.1 Hungatella effluvii | reverse complement strand
GATGAAACACAGAAGCTGAAATACAGCGTTGAGTACTATGTAACTGGAAATAATACAGCATTTGACAAGCTTGAGAACCAGGAAGTGTTAGTAGCGGATCCGGTAGTCAAAGTAGTAGCGGACAGCAGTAAAGTACCGGCTGGTTATACAAGAGATTATGTATCTCCGAAGCTTCCAACAGCGATCAGCAGTTCCAACAACGTTATCAGGGTATACTACAAAGTAGACGAGACACAGAAGCTGAGATACAGTGTTGAGTACTATGTAAAAGGAAATGATACAGCATTCGATAAGCTTGAGAACCAGGAAGTACTGGTAGCGGATCCGGTAGTCAAAGCAGTAGCGGACAGCAGCAAGTTGCCGGCCGGCTATACAAGAGACAGCGTATTACCGGAGCTGCCGGCAACGATCAGCGAGACAGCTAACGTCATTAAGGTATACTACAGAGTAGATGAAACACAGAAGCTGAAATACAGCGTCGAGTACTATGTAACCGGAAATAATACAGCATTTGATAAAATTGAGAATCAGGAAGTGCTGATAGCGGATCCGGTAGTCAAAGCAGTAGCGGACAGTAGTAAAGTACCAGCTGGTTATACAAGAGATTATGTATCTCCGAAGCTTCCAACAGCCATCAGCAGTTCCAACAACGTCATCAGGGTATACTACAAAGTAGACGAGACGCAGAAGCTGAAATATAGTGTCGAGTACTATGTAACTGAAAATGACACAGCATTTGATAAGCTGGAAAATCAGGAAGTACTGGTGGCCAATCCTGTAGTCAATACAGTGGCGGATAGCAGTAAAGTGCCTGCTGGCTATACAAGAAACAGTGTATTGCCGAAACTTCCGACAATGATCAGCGAGTCTAACAACATCATTAAAGTATATTACAGTGTAGATGAGACGCAGAAATTGAAATACAACGTAGAGTACTATATAAATGGAAGTGCTACGGCCTTTGATAAGATTGAGAATCAGGAAGTATTAGTAGCCGATCCTTACGTCTTATATGTAAAAGATAGTGCACTTGTTTCGACGGGATATGTCAGGGATAAAGTAGAGCCACTATTACCGGCAAAAATAGTACATGATGGAGATATTATAAAAGTGTACTACAGAGCCAGAACTGATTTGTACTCAGAAATAAATTATTATTATGATGACAGAAAGACAGATACCCAAAAAAACAATAATGCAGTATTTGATACTGGTATACTTGATGGTGTTAAGGTAGAGACGGAAGTCACTCATATTGATGGCAAACATTATGTTTTGGACAGAATCGAAGGCAAGGACAAAAAAGTAACAGTTAACCCGACTGAGAATATTGTTAATATTTACTATGCACTTGACGAGAAGGGGACTGGTACAGATCCAAATAAGCCGGATAATATTCCAGATAAATATCAGATAACTTTTACGTATGTTGCGGGTGAAAATGGTAATGTGGATGGCCAAAAAGAGGAAGTAATTACCAGAGATCTGGATGCTGATGGAAGTTTTAGTTCAATAAATCCAGCTTATCCAGGCGCATTAATAAAAGCAAATGCAAATAACGGTTATAGCTTCCAAAACTGGACATCGGATGAAGTGGGGATGATGGCAGGAAAGCCAGTAAGTACATTTGCTGATGAAGCAGGTATTAGAGAGGCAGGGTTTATTACAGATACAGTGTTTACTGCACACTTCAATGCGAAAGAAGATACTTCATACAGAATTGAGTATTATTATGAAGTTCAGGGACAGTATCCAGCAACTACAAATAACTACGAAGTCAGAACCGGTAAGACTGATACAACCGTGTCTGCGACCGATAATGACAAAATAAAAGCTGGATATAAGTATGACACTGAGGCCGCTAACGTTGTGAGCGGAGTTGTTAAAGGTGATAATAGTCTGGTCTTAAGACTGTACTTTAAACAACAGTTTACAGTAACGTATCAGTCAGGTAATCATGATTTCTTTGAAGAACAGGTAATTGGCGAGAATTCTTATGGTGATAAGACACCAGTATTTACCGGAGAGATGAATATAAGAGGCAATTATGTATTCAATGGCTGGTTGCCAGTTATCGCTGAAAAAGTAACAGGAAATGCAATTTATGTAGCACAGTGGCGATATACGGGAAGTAGTGGCGGAGACACCGGTGGTGGTGGAAATACACCGAGCGATAACAAGCCATATGTTCCGAATGGACCTGGTGATACAGTGACTATCGAACCAGGTGATGTACCATTAGCAAATGTGCCGGAAAGTGGTCATGCAGATAATTTGATGCTGATTGATGATGGTAATGTACCGCTTGCAGGTTTGCCTAAGACTGGCGACCGTTTTGGAACAAATACAGGTTTAGTAGCTTTACTTACCGGGTTCTTGTTAGCAGCATTTGCAGCGCTGAATAATAAGAGAAGGGAAGAAGAAAATAAGTAACAACAGAAGGGCAATCGATAAAAAGAGATGGTCTGGTAGCGTTAAGTTGCCAGACCATCTCCTTTTTATTGTGGCTTTAGCCAGATGAGTGCCCAAGGCGCGAAATATAAACCACTCACTATGCGGGTACGCGGTGATAGATCAACAGTTGGTGTGGCAAAGAACAGCATATAAATAATGTGAAAATGTGTATCAATCCTGTTTTTTATCAATTATTTAGCTAGAGGTAAATATACCTGATTGCCATAAAAGTAATAACTGCAATCATAATGTTGAATAGCCAATAAATTAGATAACAATATAAAGCACCCTGAGACGTGGCTAGTAGCAAAGGCTTTTAGCCGCAGAGCAAATCACCCGTTTGACGGGTGGTCATGATTCTTAGCAAAGTAAGCGTTTAAATGTAAATGGTAGATAGGTAAGCGCCTAAATTTCGGATGGTAGTTCTTATGGTAGGCAGTAGTTTTTTGCTTTAATCTCTACGAGTAGTAAGGAACTGCGAAAGTTATTATGAAGAGCCGTGTGCGGGAAAGCCGCACGCACGATTATGGAAAGGAGTTCACATTGTAAGGTGTGAATTTACTAAACAGACAGACGGCGGTCTAGGAACCATAAACCTATGTGAGAACCAATGACGCAGCACGCGTGGAAACGTATGAGAAGGTGCTGGATGCAGTTTACACAAACAATACAAACTATGAAGTAACCGTAAAACTCGGCGACTTTAAGATTAAGGAAGCGAAGGGCCCGGAGGTAGAGCTTAAGATCGTCGGAGGAAGCTGGGTCTATGACGGAGCTGCCCACGAGGCAGCCGCTAAGCTTGAGCATGCACCTGGGTATACGATTTATTATAAGGCTGGAAACGGTGAATGGACTACCGAAGCACCAAGCGTCACCAATGTAGCGGATGGAACCGTAACGGTATCTGTGAAGGCGACTAAAACCGGTTATGAGGACTTAACGGCTGAAGATGTAACGATTCGCATAACAGCAAGGCCGGCAACCATTGTTGTAGATAACAAATCCAAATCTTATAGTGACATTGACCCATTATTTACGGGCCAGATTCAGGGATTGATATCCGACGGAGATTTAGGGACTGTAGTTTACCACAGACTTGACGCGGATAAGAACAAAGAGGCGGTTGGCGCTGACATTACACTGACTGCAAGCTACAGCGATAATTCCAACTATAAGGTAGAGGTGAAGAACGGTAAGCTGGATATCATTGCATTAAATACGAATACCGTTAATGTAACCGGAGAAACTGTAACGTATGATGGAAAAACACATGGACTGAGAGAAGTAACCGCACTGAAGGAAGGCTCCACGATTCTTTACTCCGTGGATAATCAGAACTTTAGTGAGACAGTGCCTGTCTTTACAGAAGCGGGCAGTCACACCGTCTATGTGAAGGCTGTTAATCCGAATTATCACGACACAGCCGTTGTAACAGGTATTGTAATCATTCAAAAGCGTGCATTATCCATTACAGCAGCCAGTGCGGAAAGAAAATACAACGGAACAGAATTAACCGCACCGACCGCATCGATCACAGACGGAACTCTTGCAGACGGCCAGACACTGACGGCAGTTAAAGTGACAGGTTCACAGACCTCAGTTGGAAGCAGCGAGAATATAGCCAGTGATGCAGTTATCATGGCAGATCATGCAGAAGTAACCTCCAACTATAATATCACTTATTTAGCAGGCACTCTTAGAGTAACCTCAGGCAGCAGCGGAGGCGGTGGAGGCGGAGGCGGCAATACTCCGAATCCTGATAAGCCGTACGTGCCGGAGGGGCCTGGAAGTGATCCTGGAACAGTAACGATTGAACCGGGCGACGTACCGTTGGCAAACTTACCTGAAAGCAGTCCGGCTGATAACTTAGTGCTGATTGATGACGGCAATGTACCGCTTGCAGGTCTTCCGAAGACCGGTGATCGTGCAGGTGCACACGCAGGATTAGCAGCACTGCTGTCCGGATTCCTGCTGGCGGCATTTACAGCGCTGAGCAGTAAGAAGAGGGAAGAAGAGAAGTAAAGATTTCGATACGAAATGTGTTGTTATGCAAATGGCGGCGGCCTGGCAGATGTTATAATCTGCCAGGCCGCCGCCGTTTGTAGGAATTGATTGCCGAGCTTCTTATTTTCCCGTTAAAAGCTCCACCTGCGCTACTACCTGTCCGATGTACACGCTCAGCGGCAGCTCCTCACAGCCAACCACGTAGTGATTGCATTTGTTCACCGGAATCAGGATTTTCTTAGCCTGGCTGGAGCCGATGGCTTCCGCCATGACCGGAGTGATCTCGCCGAGCAGGGAGTTCGGGATTACGATGCCGATGGGCCCGATAATAATGTCTGCGCTGCGGCTGGCCACGACCACGGGATTTTCACCGGTTGCACCGGCGTCCGCACCGGCTTTCAGCATGGAGGAGGTGGCAATGGAGTTGGTTCCGATTGCGGTTATTTCAAGTTCCGGATGGTACTTTTTTAACTGGACAATAACGGCGTGTCCCATCTTGCCGCCCTGCCCGTCGATTACGATAATTTTCATTTGTAGGTTCCTTTTCAATGATATACGATTTTCTTTTTTATTATAAAACATTCCTGCCCGGTTTACAAGAAAAGGGTATGAATTTTGAAGTGGCTCCCTTTTCCCTGTTTACGGAAGGGCTTACTTTGTAGTATAATATGGAATTATAAATCCGATAAAAATTACCCGGAATCGCAGATCCGGTAATCTGATAACCAATAATAATGTACATAGACCAACAATTACAAAAAACAGGAGGAATACATCATGTATGTAGAAAACAAAAATGTTCCGCTTACAGACTTAGGCGGCGGTGTTGTACGGAAGGTACTGGCTTACAGCGAGAATTTAATGAATGTGGAGCTGAAGTTTGAAAAGGGAGCGATCGGTGCAAAACACAGCCATCCCCATGAGCAGATCGGTTATATCATATCCGGTTCCCTGTTGTTTCAGGAGGAAGGCAAAGAAGACAAAGTTCTGGTAACAGGAGACAGCTATTACGTCGAACCGGATGTGGTGCACGGCGTGGTAGCGTTGGAAGAGACCATGCTGCTGGATATCTTTACACCAATGAGAAAAGATTTCGTGGAATAAAGGTAACAGTTCAGCCTTCGATTCCGGCTGCCGCTGTCCGGCCCCGCGCTTTCGTTTCCCGGACCTTTCCAGTTCCGGTTTCGGGCATAAGCATTTCTAAATGTGCAGGATTTTTCTAAAAACCAGTGAAAATCCCCAAACTCGCTGGGCTCAGACAGGTGGGGATTTCCCCTGAACGAAAAATTCTGCGCATTAAGAACTGCTAATGCCCTGCAAAGTCACAGAAAAGGTCCGGGAAACGAAAACGCGGGGCCGGACAGCGGCAGCCGGAATCGAAGGCTGAACTGTTACGAATAAAGAACCATAACAAGGTAGAAGTCCGGGAAACAGTTTCATTTCCCGGACTTCTACCTTATTTTTCCTTATGAGGCAGTCTGCCGCGCAAGAAGCGTTTCTTTAATTTACTCCAGTTAAACGGTATCACTGGATAGATATAGCTCTTGCCTGCGATCGTCTTGTTAAATACGACAGCGCAGACGGATAGTATGACTCCGATGGCAAATCCCCAGTAATTAAAGAGGGCGGTGAGCACCAGCAGGATCATTCGCATGAATTTAAATGCATATCCCAGCTCGAAGCTGGCCTGGGAGTAGTTGGCAATGGTCACGAAGGCCATATAGAGCATGGTTTCACTGTTAAACCAGCCGGATTTTACGGAGTATTCACCCAGGACGATACCGGCGATAACACTGAGCGGTGTGGTCAGCATGCTGGGCGTATTGACAGCGGCCAGCCTCAGACCATCGATGGCAAATTCCAGTATGAGAAGCTGGAAGATGAGCGGTACGTGAGGCGGTTCTGACAATTGAATGAACTCCAGCCAGGAAGGGATGACATTGGGATTCTGCATCAGCAGAAGCCACAGCGGCGTTAAATAAAGCGTCAGTACAGAGATTGCCATACGCGAAAGACGCAGGTATGATCCCGTTACCGGCGGGAAATAGTAATCGTCGGCTTCTTCAATAATATCGAAGACAGACGATGGCAGGATCATGGCGGCAGGAGAGTTATCTACCAGAATGATGATGTTTCCCTCCAGGATCGAGGCGGCCGCAGTGTCGGGACGCTCGGAAAATTTAAACTTCGGAAATGGATTGTACCATTTATGTGGATAAAGGCACTCCGCAAGGCTTTCCTGGTTCATAGTCAAAGCGTCGACCTCCAGCTTGTTGATCCGGTCTTTGATCATGGCCAGGAGATTTTCATCGATCCGGCCCTGCATGTAACATAGGGCGATGTCTGTGTGGGAACTTTCCCCGGCGCTGGTGATCTCCATGGTGAGCTTTGGATCACGGATTCGGCGGCGGATCAGGGCTGTGTTGAAAATAAGGGTTTCCACAAACCCGTCACGGGAACCGCGAAGTACCTTGTCTTTTTCAGGCTCAGACACGCCGCGGGCCGGATAGGTGCGGCAGTCAATGGTGAAGCAGCTGTCATACCCGTCGATGAACAGGCACGACACGCCCATGAGGAGCTGGCCGATCATTTCGGAATCACTCTTTACCAGTCCAACCTCTCCGTAGGGAAGGTATTTCTTGGAAAATGCGTGAGCGTCTTCCGGCATGGAGTCTTCCTTCAGCGTCGAAAATGCCTGGAGTATTTTGAGCCATACCTCATCTTTGGTGAAGCCATCTATAAAATAGAGACAGGCCTCCCGCCCACCCACATGGATGACTCGGTAGACTACGTCGAAATTCGTGTCCACATTTAATTTTTCTTTCAGATAAGACATGTTATCAGAAAGCTTACTGGAAAAGTCCATATTATGGTCTCCTTTTTTTACTGTTTTGGTAGTCCGCGGATTATGCGGCAATGAAAGGGAATTAGCGATATAGAAAGTATGCGCATTTTTGATGAAAATATGTTTCATGAAAACATGTACGCATGACAAAGACGTTTTTGCATACATTGTAGAAAAAATTGCGATAATGATTCTTCCAGCCCGGCCCTTTTTTGGTGAAATACACTAAAATGATTGACTTTTTCCATTATTGATGTTATGATTGTCCATGTGAGAAGCACAAAGGGGTGCCTTGCGTGTATGATTTCAGGCATGGGGATGCCAAAATTATAAGAACTTAATAATGTGACGGTTTTAGATCGTGACGAAGGACTGCTTTCTGTGGGGGATAAGCAGTCCTTTTTTTGTAGTGGAAAAGTACTCCTATTACATAAAAAGCCCTCTGGGCAGGAGGCGCACTGTGCGCCAAGAAAATATGGCTGCTGAAGCGACCGCGCTCCGGCGCGCGAGCTCGGCTTGCCGGACTCTTTCCTGGTCCCTGGAAAGTTTATGATCAAGGAATCACAGCAAGTAAAATCAAGCATGAATTGCTCCTCGGCTTTATAATAACGGTAGGGTGGTTGAAACAAGGAGAACAGACGAATGTACGAGTGGCAGAAACAGATTCAAATCTTTGTCGATGAAATTGACAAATGCATCAAAAATTATAACGATGAAGCTTTGACACTGAGCTTTCTTTCCCGCAGTCTCGGTTATTCCGAATTTTATACGACGAGAAAATTTAAAGAGATATCGGGTATGCAGTTTCGGGATTACTTAAGGCTGAGGAAATTAGCCTTTGCACTAAAAGAGGTCCGGGACAGTGATAAAAGCTTTTTGGATATTGCGCTGGATTATGGTTTTTCGTCAAATGAAGCCTTTACCAGGGCTTTTAAAGGGACTTATGGCATGACGCCCAGTGAATACCGCAAAAAACCGAAGCCTGTTATTTTGCGTACAAAAATAAACCCTTTCGACCGCTACTTATTAGGATTAGGAGAAATTGGCATGATGAAATCTACCGATGATATTAAAATTTATTTTGTAACTATACCTGCACACAAATTTCTGCACATTAAAAATTATGAGAGTAATGGGTATTGGGATTTCTGGCAGAAACAGAATCTGATTCCGGGCCAGGATTACGAAACCATTTGCGGTTTACTCGACAGCATCAAGGGGAAATTAGACGATGAGGGCGGAAGCGAACCTAACTGCGGAAGCGGCCAGATCATGGCTTATATTAACGACCCGGAAGGCAGACTCTGCGACTGGGGAATCCCGCGCACCGAGTGTCACGGCGTACGGCTTCCTTATGATTATAAAGGTGAGATACCGCCGCAGATGCTGTTCATTGATGTTCCTGAAGCCGAGTATGTCGTCTTTGAACACGGCCCCTTCGATTATGAACAGGAAAACCGCAGTGTTGAGGAAAAGATTGAAGCGGCAATGGCTTCTTTTGATTATTCCGGCACCGGCTGCAGCTTTGATACCACACCGGGCAGAATCACATACTTTTACTTCAATCCGGAACAGTATTTTAAGTATATCAGACCGGTGAAAAGGTAGAGGAATGTCTACATCAGTGCGGCAAACCGGATCCCATCGTACGTAAAAGAATTACCATATACAAAGAGATCGGGATTTTCAAAGATGAACTGAATGAAAAAGATAATATTCAGATCAGGGTGCAGTGAAGTTCGCAGAGCCTAATGGCGGTGTGCCTTCAGAAATTCAAAAAAACCGCCGGAACCTAATCGAATAAGGATTCCGGCGGTTTCGCCATGGAGACAACAGGGCTCGAACCTGCGACCTTCTACACGTCAAGCAGATGCTCTCCCAGCTGAGCTATATCTCCATATCGCTATTTTAATCGAAAGGAGCAAAAAAATCAATAGCTAGAATAAAATTTTTTAAGTTGTCTTAATTTATATTGATGGAAGTGACAATTTTACATATAATAACATTAGTGCGTGCTTAAAAATTCATTTCCAAACACGCTCTGGACTGCTTCAGAACAGACAAGGAGAGGAGTTTTTTACTATGTGGAGGAAGTTAAGAAAGAACAGGCGTTTTCGGATATTTATGACGACAGTGGCGGTCATCGGTTCGGCGCTGCTTCAGACATTTGTTATTCAGGCGTTCATAAGGCCCGCGGGGCTGCTGTCCGGCGGGTTTACCGGAATTGCGATCCTGATTGACCGCGTGACGTCCCTGTTCGGAATCAATCTGTCAACTTCCCTGGCCATGGTGATTTTGAATATTCCGGTGGCCTGGGCCTGCAGTAAGAGTATCAGCCGGCGGTTTACATTTTTTTCCCTGCTCCAGGTATTTCTGGCCAGTTTATTTTTGAAAATCTTTCACTTTTCACCGATCTTCGAGGACGTGATCCTGAATGTGATCTACGGAGGCGTGCTGTATGGTTTCTGCATTGTCCTGGCGCTGAGAGGCAATGCCTCTACAGGCGGTACGGACTTTATCGCCCTCTACGTATCCAATAAGACGGGAAATTCCATCTGGACGTCTGTATTTGTGGGAAATGTGGTGCTTTTATGTATCTTCGGAGCTATCTTCGGATGGGATTACGCGGGATATTCGATTCTGTTTCAGTTTGTGTCCACGATGATCGTATCCACCTTCCATCACCGCTATGAGCGGGTGACACTGCAGATTACGACCTCCAAAGGCCTGGAGATGACGGACGCCTATGTAAAGATCTTCCGGCACGGAATATCCTGTGTGGATGCCATCGGCGGATACAGCAAAAAACACATGTACCTGCTTCACACCGTGGTGTCTTCCTACGAGGTGGCGGATATCATCACCCTGCTTCATGAGGTGGATGAGCATGTGATCGTCAATATGTTCCGGACCCAGCAGTTCTACGGCGGCTTTTACCGTGCTCCAATGGAGTAGGCAAGGCCTGGAGCGTGTTTAAAAATTGCTTTCTGACACACTCTAACGGTTCCGACTCCGAAACCCATACCAGTGGTGTTTCTTCAGCTTGGAAAACCAGTTAAAATAGAAGAAGAACAGGATCGAAGTGATGACCCATGTCAGCGGATAGCTGAAAATAACGGTCTGAATCGTCGGACGAAGCGGTACCGCAGCCCAGATCCAGACGACACGGAGTGCACAGACGCCCAGACAGGTGATAATCATGGGAATCCAGCAGTCGCCGACGCCTCGCAGAGAACCGGAATAAATCTCGATGCAGACGTAGGTGAAGAAGGTCGGAACCAGATACTGCAGGATCTCGGTTCCTTTTTCGATAACCGCCGCGTCCGTGGTAAACAGCAGATAGATATAGCTGCCGCCGCAGTACAGCAGGACGCTTAACAGGAAGGTGGCGGCAAAGCTCATGGCCAGACACACGCGAACTCCCTTGTGAACCCTGTCCTTTTTCCCGGCACCGTAGTTCTGTCCAACGAATGTGGTAACGGAGATGCCGAAGGCGTTGATGATCATCCAGAACACGCTGTCGATTTTTCCGTATGCGGTCCAGGCGGCTATAGTGTCAGTTCCGAGCGCATTGACACTGGACTGGATTATCACGTTGGAGGCGGAGTACATGACAGACTGAAGACCCGCGGGGAATCCGATCTGGATAATCCGCTTCAGCATGTCCAGATCCAGCCGAATAGACCGGGGGATCAGATGGTATGACTCCTTCGTCTTCATCAGCACGATGATGACCAGTACGGCGCTGACCAGCTGGGAGATGATGGTAGCCAGCGCGGCTCCCATGACGCCCATATGCAGGTAGACGACGAAAACGATATCCAGTACAATGTTGGTAAAACAGCTGGCAATCAGGAAGTACAGCGGCCGTTTCGAGTCCCCGATCGCCCGCAGGATACCGGCGCCCATGTTATAGATCAGGTTGCCGATGACTCCCAGGAAATAGATTCGCATATACAGAACCGCGTGATTCAATATATCATCCGGCGTACCCATGGCAGATAAGGCCCACGGCGCGCCTGCCACACCGATGACCATAAGCACGATGCCTCCGGCAATGGAAAATGCAATCGACGTATGTACCGCCCTGCTCACCCGGTCCGGTTGTTTCGCACCGTAAAATTGGGAGATAATTACGGTGGCACCGGAAGAAAGTCCTACGAAGAACCCCACAAGAAGATTGATCAGGGTTCCCGTAGGACCTCCTACGGCTGCCAGCGCTTCCTTTCCAACGAACCGCCCTACAATCACGGCATCGGCGGTGTTATAGAGCTGCTGGAAAAATGTTCCGAATAAAATTGGAAAGAAAAACAGAAGAAGCTGTTTCCAGATCACTCCTTCTGTAATTTGATTCTGCCCCATGACACTCTGTGTCCTGCTTTTCTGACTCATATCCCGTTCCTCTTACTGTAAAATAATTATGTATTCTGATCTCATTATACAGGGAGAAAAGAGAAAACACAATCCCCATACCATATTCTTATTTTGCAATTTCGGCTTTAGTCAGCGCCGTGTCGACTGCTTTTAAGAGGACGGTGGATGTGTATCGTGTCTCATCGGAGTAGGAGATGTTTTTGGTGGACTGATTTTTTACAATCTGCTCCGAGAGTGTGTCCATGGCCGGCTGCATCAGCGGATACATGGTGGTGACCGCTTCGCTTAAGGGAACGAGGGTGACCGATGTAATCTTATCCGCATCCACGGTTACCTGTACGTTGACATCCTGGTTATTCAGCGTGATCGCGGAAGAGTAAACTCCGGGCACATAGGTGGCCACTTCTCCGGAAGTGGGAACGGTATCTTTTTTCGGCCGGAACATGATGAGAAACAGGGTGATTAACAGTATTCCGAGGCCGACAAAGATGGCGGTGTAGATGATTTCTTTCATCCGCAGTACAACAATTTTTGTTTTAGAGCTCATATTAAAATAAGGTCCTCCGAACGGGTTTTGATATAATGTATTCTGCTTGGGGGCGGTTTATGAATAGACGGCAAAAGAGAACTGTTGTTCTGAAAACGATGGACTTGTACATCAACATATAGTAAAATATAGTTGGATAGCCATTAAAATGTGAAAGGCTTGAGAGGGAAGGAGCAACACGAAAGATATGTCCATACAGTTATTAACAGGCGGTTCCGGTTCCGGAAAGACACACCGCCTGTATACCGATTTGATCAGGGATTCCATTGAGAATCCGGACACGAAGTATTTTGCCATTGTACCGGAGCAGTTTACCATGCAGACACAGAAGGAGATTGTGACGCTGCATCCGAACCATGGCGTGATGAATATTGATATTGTCAGCTTCCAGCGTCTGGCGTACCGTGTTTTCGAGGAGCTTGCCATCGTAAACCCGGACGTCCTGGACGATATGGGAAAATCCATGATTTTGAGAAAGGTGACAGGAGGCAAACAGAAGGAACTGCCGCTGTACCAGTCTCATCTGAATCAAAACGGCTTTATCGGCCAGTTAAAATCCATGCTTTCAGAGCTTTACCAGTACGGCATTACGCCGGAAATGCTGGACGCGAAGATCCCGGAGACCACCAGCCCCATGCTCCGCCAGAAGCTGGAGGATATTTCCGTCATTTATAAGGCGTTTAAGGAGTATATCAAGGACCGCTATATTACGACGGAGGAGATTCTGGATGTGCTTTGCAAGCATCTGCCGGAATCGAGGCTGATCAAAGACAGTGTGATCACTCTGGACGGCTACACGGGCTTTACTCCGGTCCAGTACCGCCTGCTGGACCTTTTTCTCCGTTACAGCCGCCGGGTGACCGTGACCGTGACCATCGATCCATCCGTGGCGGAGCGGGGGAATAGGGGAGTACAGGACTTATTTCACATGAGCAGTGAGATGATGGATAAGTTAAACGCACTGGCCCGCCAGAATCACGTAAAACGGGAACCGGATATCGTTCTCGACGACCATCCGGCTGTCCGGTACCGCAGCGGAGTAGAGCAGCAGATGGAGCAGCCGGCAGCAGACACGCCGTCCCATTCGGCGCTTGATTTTCTGGAGCAGAACTTATACCGCTACAGCGGCCGTGTGTATTCCGGCAAAGCGGATGAGATCCGCCTGGTGCAGGCGGTGAATCCAGCCGGGGAGATCTCCCACGTGGTCCGTCAGATCGGAAAACTGCTGCGCGAGGGATACCGGTACCGTGATATGGCCGTTATCACCGGCGACATCGGAAGCTTTGCAGGAGAGCTGATCCATCAGTTTGATGCGTCGGAGATTCCATATTTCCTGGATGACAAAAAGAGCATCCTGAAAAATCCCATGGTCGAGCTGGTGCGCGCGGCGCTGGAGACGATTCAGAAGGATTTTTCCTACGAAACCGTGTTCCGCTACTTAAGAACCGGTCTTGTGACGAAGCCGGAGGATGAGCGCAGGCTGGACCGCCTGGAGAACTACGTGATCGCCATGGGAATCCGGGGATTAAAGCGGTGGAATACCACCTGGGAGGGCTGGTACCGCGGCGGCAAGGACTTAAATTTAGAGGAGTTAAACCAGCTCCGGGAAGAGATTATGGCGCCTCTCACGGCGTTTATCGAGGCGTTTCGGGAAGAGGGAAGAACGGTGCGCACCATGACGGAAGCCGTGGTCCGGCTTCTGGAGGCGCTCTCGGTGGAGGAGAAGATGCTGACCAGAGAGGCCTCATTTCGGGAACAGGGAGAGTTTGGGCTTGCCAAAGAATACGGTCAGGTGTACGGCCTCGTCGTCGATCTGATGGACCGTCTCGCCAGGCTCTTAGGGGACGAGAAGGTGAGCCGCAGGGAGTACGCGGAGATTCTGGACGCGGGCTTTTCCGAAATCAAGGTAGGCCTGATCCCGGCGGCCGTGGACCGGATCGTGGTGGGCGATATTACGAGAACGCGTCTCGACCATATCAAAATTCTTTTTTTTATTGGTGTAAACGATGGAATCGTGCCGCAGAAGAAGGAAAACAGCAGCCTGTTTACGGATAAGGAGCGGGAATTTTTAGGAAGCCATCATATTGAGCTGGCGCCCACCGTGCGTGTGGAGAGCTTCCGTCAGCGGTTCTATCTGTATCTCGCTTTAACGAAGCCGGCGGAACGGCTTTATCTCTCCTTCTCGGCCATGGATGCGTCGGGAAAGAGCCTGCGGCCATCGATATTGCTGGGAGAGTTAAGAAAGCTGTTTCCGCAGCTGACCGTTGTGGCCGCATCGGATGAAGCGGCCGGCGTGCCGCTCTCCATCCGGGAAGCCAGGGATAAGTTGACCCACGGCCTTCGGAACTTCGAGATGACCCGGGAGGATTCGGAATTCTTGGAGCTGTTCCGCCATTTTATGATGGATGAGGAGCAGAGAGAGAACGTAAAAAGACTGGTAGATGCGGCATTTTACGCCTATGAGGAGCGCGGAATCGGGAAAATGGCGGCGAAGGCGCTGTACGGCACGGTGCTGGGCGGCAGTGTCACGAGGCTGGAACAGTACGCGTCCTGTGCCTATGCCCACTTCCTGAATTACGGTCTGGAGCTGGCAGAGCGCCAGCAGCATGAGCTGGCGGCTATGGACATCGGTAATCTGTTTCACGATTCCATCGACCTCTGTTTTAAGAAGATGAAGGAACAGGGAGGCGACTGGAAGACGATCGGGGAAGACGAGAGAAAGGCTCTGGTGCATACCGCCGTGACCGAGGTGACCGAGGAATATGGGAATACGATTTTAAAGAGCTCTGCCAGAAATGCCTATCTGGCCCGCAAGGTGGAGAAGATCACGGACCGTACCATATGGGCCCTGGCAGAACAGCTGAAGAAAGGCGATTTCACGCCGGTAGGATTCGAGGTGTCCTTCTCGGCCGCCGATAATCTGAAGGCCATGAAAATCGCTCTCTCCGAGGAGGAAGCGCTTCATTTGAGGGGACGTATCGACCGTATGGACTTGTGCGAGGATGAGGAACACGTATATGTGAAGATCATCGATTATAAATCCGGCGGGACTTCCTTCGATCTGACTGCGCTTTATTACGGACTGCAGCTGCAGCTGGTGGTCTATATGGACGCGGCCATGGAGATGGAGGAACGTCGCAATCCGGACAAGGCAGTGATCCCGGCCGGTATTTTCTATTATAATATCAACGATCCGGTGATCGACCGGGAAGGAGACATGACCCCGGAGGCCATCGACAGACGGATTCTAAAGGAACTGCGCATGAACGGTCTGGTAAACAGCGAGCTGGAGGTCATCAGCCATCTGGATCACGAGATTGAGACGGAATCCGATGTCATCCCGGTGGCGATGAAGAACGGCCTGATCCAGGAGGCGAAGTCGTCCGTAGCGGGGGGAAAACGGTTCTCGGCCTTAAAACGCTATGTCAACGAGAAGCTGAAGACCGAAGGACGCGAGATCCTGGAAGGAGCCGTGGCGGTGAACCCGTACAAGCAGGGAAATAAGACGGCCTGCGATTACTGCCCGTACCATGCGGTGTGCGGCTTCGATTTAAAAACCTCCGGGTTTGGCTTCCGCAAATTCAAACCACTGAAATCAGATGAAATATGGCCGGAGATAGAAGGAGAGCAGCAGGATGGCGATTAACTGGACAAAAGAACAGAAAGCGGTCATTGAAAGCAGAAACCGCAATCTTCTCGTTTCCGCGGCGGCGGGCAGCGGAAAGACAGCGGTTCTGGTGGAGCGGATTATCCGCATGATCACGGAGGGAGAGAATCCCCTGGACATCGATCAGCTTCTGGTTATGACATTTACGAAGGCGGCGGCGGATGAGATGCGGGAGCGTGTACTTCTGGCCGTCGATGAAAAATTGAAGGAGGACCCTGAAAACGGTCATCTGCAGATGCAGGCGGCCATGATACCCTACGCCCGGATTACGACTATTGACAGCTTCTGTCTGGGAATCATCCGGGAGCACTATAACCGGCTGGACATCGATCCGGCTTTTCGTGTGGGCGATGAAGGGGAACTCCTCCTGCTTCGCGGCTCCGTGATGGAACGGCTGCTGGAGGACTACTACGAAGCCGGGGATGAGGAATTTTCCCGGTTTGTGGAGACGTATGCCACCGGCAAATCGGACCGGGGCATTGAGGATCATATTATGGCTGTCTACAACTTTTCCGGAAGCAATCCGTGGCCGGAAAAATGGCTGGAGGCCTGCGAAAGGGAGCTGGAGGACTACGAGGAGGGAAGCGGCGACAGGCTTATGGAGACGGAGTGGATGCGTTTCCTGATGTGGGATGTCGCCATGCAGACAGGGGAATTCTGCGCCCAGCTGAAGGAGGCGCTTGCCGTCTGTGACGAGGAAAACGGGCCTGCGGCCTATATTCCCATGCTGACATCGGATTTGCGCATGCTGCAGGCCATCGGGAACGCAAAGGATTACGGCTGCCTTAATGAACTGTTAGGCAGCGCCTCCTTCGACCGTCTGGCCTCCATCCGGAGTAAGGAGATCGACGCGGATAAGAAATCGTTTGTGACCGGATGCAGGGACCGGGTAAAGAAGGCGGTCGGAAAACTCCGTGATTTATACTGTTTTGAATCCATTGATACCGTGGTGCGTGACTTAAAGGGGACTGCGGGCGCGGTGCGGATGCTGCTGAGACTGGCCGGAGAATTTCACGACCGCTACCAGGAAGCCAAGCAGGAAAAGAACCTGGTGGATTTCGGGGATCTGGAGCATTACGCGCTGGAGGTGCTTCTGGAAGAGACGGACGAGGGAGAACGAACTCCGTCTGCCGCAGCCGACGAGCTGAGCCGCCAGTTTGAAGAGATTCTGGTGGATGAGTACCAGGACAGCAACGACGTGCAGGAGGCGCTGATCCACGCCATTTCCAGGGAACGGTTCGGGAGGCCCAACGTGTTTATGGTGGGCGACGTGAAACAGAGTATCTACAAATTCCGTCTGGCCAGGCCGGAATTATTCTTAAAGAAATACGAGTCTTATCCCAGAGAGGACGGCCTGTATCAGACGATTGAGCTGCACCAGAATTTCCGAAGCCGGGACAGTGTGCTTTCCGGTATCAATGAGGTATTTTATCAGATCATGACGAAAGGTCTGGGCGGAATTCTCTATACGGAAGACGCGGCTCTCCATCCCGGCGCGGTATTTGAACCGACGGAAGAGATGGTTGGAGGAAAACTGGAACTTCATATGGTCAACTCGGGAGGCGGCCTGTTAAAACAGCTGGAGGCGGATCCTGCGGACGATTATACGGCCCGCGAGATGGAGGCCAAGCTGATCGCTGCCCGGATGAAGGAACTGATAAACCCTGAGACCGGGTTAAAGGTCTGGGATAAGAAGGAAAAGCGCTACAGGACCGCCTGTTACGGCGATATGGTTATCCTTCTGCGCAGCTTAAGCGGATTTGCTGAGGATTTCGTCAATATCTTAATGAATGAGGGAATACCGGCCTATGCGGAGCGGAGAACCGGCTACTTTACGGCGATTGAGGTCGAAACGGTGCTGTGCTTCTTAAGCATCATCGATAATCCGATGCAGGATATTCCGCTGGCTGCGGTCTTAAAGTCCCCCATCGTGGGAGCCACGGACGAAGAATTGGCCCGCCTTATGGCCGTGTTCAAGAGAACGGCGAAAAAGGGACAGGACAGGGGAATCTACGGAGCGTGGATGTATTATCTGGAAAACTGTCCGGAGGATGAACGGGAGGGAGCGCTTTACGGAAAGCTCGCGGCGTTTTCCAATGAACTGGCAGAGTACCGCCGCATAGCCGGCTATCTGTCCATCCATGAGCTTCTGTATATCATCTATGAAAATACCGGATATTACGATTATATCGCGGCCATGCCAGCGGGAGAGGCGAGACAGGCGAATTTGGACATGCTGGTGGAAAAGGCGTCAGCCTATGATAAGACCAGCTATTCCGGGCTGTTTCATTTTATCCGCTATATCGAGAACTTAAAAAAATATGACACGGACTTCGGAGAGGCCGCCCTGGCCGGAGACGAGAATACCGTGCGGATTTTGAGCATTCATAAGAGCAAGGGACTGGAATTCCCGATAGTCTTTCTGGCGGGCATGGGCAAGAAGTTTAATAAACAGGATTTATATGGAAAGATCCTCATTGACCCGGATCTGGGAATTGCCACGGATTATCTGGACTTAGAGCTGCGAGTCAAGACACCGACATTAAAGAAGAATGTCCTCAGACGGCGCCTGGAGCTGGAAGCATTGGGAGAAGAACTGCGTGTTCTCTACGTGGCTATGACCAGAGCGAAGGAAAAGCTGATTATGACGGGCACGGACCGCTATCTGGATAAAAAACTGGAGCGCTTTTCCGATATTAAGAGAACGGCCGGGCAGATTCCGTTTACCATCCTGTCAACGGCGGATTCGTTTTTGGACTGGCTGCTCATGAGCCTATCTGGAAAACTGTCGGAGTCGGCGCTTCTGTCGGACGCGGGAGCGGAAACAGGCCTGATGACGGTAAGGTCTTATTCCGTGGCCGATCTGGTAGGCGTGGAGATCGAACATCAGGCGGAAAAGAAGCTGTCTAAGGAAGAACTGCTGAACTTTGACTGCGCCCGTATTTACGATGAAGCGTATGCCGCAGGCATATCCGCGGCCTTTGCATACCGTTATCCCCATACCGCGGACATCGGCCTCCACACGAAGCTTTCCGTATCGGAGCTTAAGAAACAGGGCCAGCTGATCGATGACGAGGAGAGCACCTTCCTGCCTACGATTCCGGCCTTTCTGCTGGAAGAAAGCGGGAAAAAGGATCAGGGCGGCGGCGCATTCCGCGGAACCGCCTATCACCGTGCACTGGAACTGTTAAACTTCCCCGGTATGAAAACCATTTCCGATGTGGAGATGGCACTGGATACGTTCCGCAGGGAGAAGTACATGGACGAAGAGAGCCTGTCCCTTCTGGATGCCGGGATTTTATGGAATTTCTTAAGCTCCCCCCTTGGCCGGCGCATGAGTGCCGCGCAGGCCAAAGGCCTCCTTTATAAGGAACAGCAATTCGTCATCGGAATTCCGGCCCGCGAGATGGAGGTCTGCAATTCCGACGAGCTCGTCCTGATTCAGGGAATTATCGATGCATATATGGAAGAGGAAGATGGCCTCGTCCTGATCGATTACAAGACCGACCACGTGGTGAGAGGCCGCGAATCCCTGCTGACAGAGCGGTACGGGATCCAGCTGGAGTACTATAAGCGTGCGCTGGAACAGATGACGGGGAAAAAGGTGACGGAGAAGATTATTTATTCGCTGACACTGCAGGAGGAGATTGTGCTTGAGTAGGAGAGGCATTTTGAACAAAATCAGGAGGAACATATGGATATAAACTATCAGGAAATTGTGGACAGGACTGCTGTCCATGCTTTAAAAAGCAATATTATACTTGACTACTCAGAAAAGAGTATTGCGGAAGTTGAGTCAATCTTAGGCACGTATTATGACCATCTTACAGAGTATGACGGAAAGGAAGGGGCAGATACGTTGTGGAATGTCGCAGTTCACTACGGTATTTATCTGGGGGAAACTATGCTGCGTCTTGGGATGAAGGAAAAGGGGTTTGCGTGGTTCGTAGATGAGGGCTTGCCGATCCTGAAAAACCAGACAAGTGCTCAGATTTCTCCCATCACAAAGGCCCACAAGCGGATTTTAAATGGGCCGGAGGACAATGTAAAGAGTTTCTGTGATGTGGCATTTCTGTTTGCGGAAGGGAAATTACCTACAGAAAGCGTTTATCGGGCCATTAATGTGCAGCTGCCCTCCGGTCAGATTATAGAAAATGTATTACATCGGGATATTGATTCTTATGTTATGATGGTTGAACAGGGCAGGGAGGATTTCCTGATTCTGGAGTCCCAGGACGGTTTCCTTCAGTTTTACGGTGTGGACAACCAATACGTTTGCGAGGTGCGTGTAAATCTGCCGGACGGCGATTTCCATACATACTCTGTCATTGATAAGGCTAAAGAGCAGCGGATCCGGCGGGTTCAGTTTGCCACGCCTTATGGACAGTTTACACCTACAGAACGGGAGGTGGTGCCTCTGGAGCTGTTGAACATGGTTATCAGAGCCTATTACGAACATGTGAAGACAGACGACTTTCTCGAAGCGATTCCATATATTGATACCACAGAGATAACGAAGCGGTGTATGGGGCTTATTCAATAAATGACACATTTAATCCCTCTGCCCATTTATAACCGTTTTGCTGAAAAAGAATTAGTATTGCTAAAATATTTTTATGTGCTACAATGATAATAGATAAAATCTATAAATAAGGGAGCGGGGAAAACATGATACCAGACAACGAAGTAAGGCTGACACAAATGACAAAGACAGCGGGCTGTGCTGCCAAGATTGGTCCGGGGACTCTGGCGGGAGTGCTGGAGAATCTTCCAAAGGCCGATGATCCGAATCTGCTGGTGGGAATCGAGACCTCCGATGATGGAGCCGTATACCGGGTGAACGATGAGCTGGCGTTCATACAGACGCTGGATTTTTTCACACCGGTGGTGGACGACCCCTATACGTTCGGCCAGGTAGCGGCGGCCAACGCATTAAGCGATATTTATGCCATGGGCGGAGAACCGAAGGTGGCGCTCAATATCGTGGCCTGGCCTAACTGCGTCAATCCGGCATTTCTCGGTAAGATTCTGGAGGGCGGCGCTTCAAAGGTCGCGGAAGCGGGAGCGGTCCTGGCAGGCGGCCATTCCGTTCAGGATGATGAGCCGAAGTACGGCTTAAGCGTGACGGGATTCGTCCATCCGGACCGGATTTTTAAAAACTGCGGCGCAAGACCAGGCGATGTGCTGATTCTGACGAAACCACTGGGAACAGGTATCGTCAATACGGCGGTGAAGGCGGATATGGCTTCCGAGGAGGCGAAGGCGGAGGTGATCCGGGTTATGACCTCCTTAAACAAGACGGCCAAGCGCGTGATCGAACAGTTTGACGTGCACAGCTGTACGGATGTGACAGGGTTCGGCCTGGCCGGTCACAGCGTCGAGATGGCGGAAGGAAGCGGTGTGACTCTGGAAATCCATATGTCGGATTTACCGCTTCAGAAGGAAGCTCCGGATCTGGCAAAGATGGGACTGATTCCGGCGGGAGCTTACAGAAACCGTTCGTTTGTTGAGAATAAGGTTGATTTCGGGGATACAGAGGAGTTTCTGTGTGATATTTTCTGTGATCCTCAGACATCGGGGGGACTTTTAGTCAGTGTAACGCCGGAGGATGGAGAAAAGATAACGGCCGGGCTGCGGGAAGCCGGTTTGGAGACTGCATTTGCAGTGATTGGCTGTGTGAAGGAACTGGAAGATAAATTTGTGAAACTGAGGTGAGATTATGATCTATCTCGATAATGCCGCCACCTCGTACCAAAAGCCGGAGGCGGTGTATCAGGCGGTACAGGAGGCCATGCACCATATGGGAAACTCCGGCAGAGGGGCTCACGGCGCATCTCTGGATGCGTCCAGGCAGATCTATTCTGCCAGAGAGCTGCTGGCGGAGCTGTTCCATGCGGGTGACCCATCCCGGGTGGCATTTACGGCCAATTCCACCGAAAGCCTGAATATGGCAGTCTTCGGCCTGTTCGGACCGGGAGATCACGTAATCACCACAATGCTGGAACATAACTCCGTTCTGCGTCCGCTCTATCTTCTGGAAGAAGCCGGACTGGAGCTGACGATTCTTCCCGCTGATCAAAATGGCTGCATCTGCTACGAGGATATTGAAAAGGCAATCAGGCCCAATACGAAAGGAATCATCTGTACCCATGCCTCCAACCTTACCGGAAATATGGTGGATATCGGACGAATTGGGCGCTTTTGCAGCAAGAAAGGCCTGCTTTTCGTTGTGGATGCTTCCCAGACCGCAGGCGTGTTCGATATTAATATGGAAGAAATGGGAATTGATGTTCTCTGCTTCACCGGACACAAAGGCCTGCTCGGCCCCCAGGGAACTGGAGGAATCTGCGTGCGCCAGGGAGTTGCTGTGAGACCTCTTATCGTGGGAGGAAGCGGAGTCCACAGCTATTCAAAGGCCCATCCGGAGGATATGCCGACTGCTTTGGAGGCCGGAACTTTAAATGGTCATGGAATTGCCGGACTTTACGCGGCTTTACGCTATATTCAGGAAATTGGCATGGAGCAGATCAGGGAAAGAGAACTTTCTCTGATGAGGCAGTTTTACGATGGGGTGAGAACCATTCCGGGAGTGACCATTTACGGTGATTTTACGGGACAGAGGGCGCCTATCGTGTCATTGAATATCCGGGATTACGATTCCGGTGAGGTGGCGGACGAGCTGGCGTATCACTACGAGATCTATACCAGGGCAGGCGCCCATTGTGCGCCCCTGATGCATCGGGCACTGGGGACGGAGAGCACCGGAGCCGTCCGTTTTTCCATGTCACACTTTAATACGGAAGCCGAGATCGGCGAGGCCGTCCGTGCAGTACATGAAATTGCAGAAGGCTAGTACTGCATTGCACTATTACCACGTTATTCATGCAATGAAGTAATAGAATTCCAGCTTCTGACAGGGGGAAATGTCTATGAATCTGAAACAACTGGAGGCCTTTGTCTGCGTGGCAGAGGTAAAAAGCTTTTCTCAGGCCGCGGGGAAACTGTATCTGACCCAGCCAACGGTCAGCGCCCACATCCATTCGCTGGAAAAGGAGCTGGGTGCCAGGCTGTTTATCCGCACGACGAAGGACGTGGAATTATCACCGTCCGGGGAACTCCTGTACGACAATGCCAGAAAAATGCTGCAGCTGGAGAAAAATATTCTCCGCGATTTTACGAGGACCGATACGCCGGGCGTTCAAAAGATAACAGTGGGTGCTTCCACTGTTCCAGGACAGTATATTCTTCCCCAGATCCTTTCCCTGTTTTCCAGGACGTATCCCGGTAATCAGCTGGAATTAATGGAGGCGGACAGCCTGGAAGTAGTCCGCATGGTGTTGGATGGGAAGGTGGAGATCGGCTTTACCGGCACGCGGCTGGAGGATCCGACCTGTGTGTTTGAGCCATTTTATTACGACCGTCTCGTGGTGATTACACCAAATGTGGAGACATACCGGCAATATGAGAAGACTGGCTTTCCCATGGAACGTTTCTATGAGGAGAAATGGATTGTCCGGGAGGACGGATCCGGAACGCGAAAGGAAACGGAACAGTATTTGAAGGAACACGGCGTAGATTTAAAACGCATGAACGTGGTAGCCACAATAAGCAATCAGGAGACCATTAAAAAATCGGTCAGCACCGCCATGGGAATTGCCATTATATCCAGTGCCGCGGTGGAAGATTATGTGGCTCAGGGTCAGCTTCTGCGTTTTCCTCTGGCAGAGGGCGATATTTACCGAAAACTTTACATGGTCTGGAGTAAGAGCAATAAGCCTGGCAAGGCGGCCCGGCTGTTCATACAGTTTGTTAGGGAACTGTATGCTTACTTATAGATAAAATCTATAAGCGTAATACGATTATCAATTAGACAGAGGTCCCTTTCTTTGCTACACTGATTTCATAAAATCTGTGACAGTTCAGCCATGCGGCAGTTTGTACAGAAAAGTGTGTTACAAGCTGGCTTGTATAAGCGCTTTTCTGTACAAACTGACATAGGGCGAAACTGTTATTTATGAGAAAAGGGGGACAATATGAACTTGACGGAATCGAAAAAAACACTGGCGTTATCAGGGGCAGCGCTGGGTGTCGTTGCGGCGGCGCTGGCCTTCTTCGGAAACCCGAAGAATATGGCGATCTGCATCGCCTGCTTTATCCGTGACACGGCGGGGGCCATGAAATTACACCAGGCGGCGGTGGTGCAGTATGTGCGGCCTGAGATTGTAGGAATTGTGGTGGGAGCGTTTTTAATATCTCTGATCACAAAAGAATACCGCTCCACGGCAGGCTCTTCACCGATGATACGGTTTGTGCTGGGGATGATTATGATGATCGGCGCCCTTGTATTTCTGGGATGTCCGCTGCGTATGCTGATCCGTATGTCGGCAGGCGATTTGAACGCCTACGTAGCTCTGGTTGGCTTTGTGGGCGGAGTCTTTACCGGAACAGCCGCACTTAAGAAGGGCTTCAGCCTGGGAAGATCTTATGAGTCAAGAAGCGTCAGCGGATACGTTCTGCCGGTACTTTTGGTTATTGTACTGATCTTGAGCGTGACGACGACTCTGATGGCAGTCAGCGAGAAGGGGCCGGGAAGCATGCACGCGCCGGTTCTCATAGCACTTGTGGGCGGGCTGGTATTCGGAGCGGTCTCACAGAAATGCCGGACCTGCTTTGCAGGAAGCTTTCGAGATGTGATTTTAATGAAAAACTTTGATTTGATTACGGTCATCGGAGCATTTTTCGTAATAATGCTTATCTTTAATATTGCAACCGGAGGGTTTAGGCTTTCCTTTGACGGTCAGCCGGTAGCCCATGCACAGCATTTGTGGAATATACTCGGTATGTATGTGGTTGGATTTGCAGCCGTCCTTGCAAGCGGGTGTCCCTTAAGACAGCTGGTACTGGCGGGACAGGGATCTTCCGATTCCGCTGTTACCTTCCTGGGAATGTTCATAGGCGCGGCTCTCTGCCATAACTTTGGACTTGCCGGCGCGGCAGCAGCGGCAGCGACGGACGCTTCACCAGCGGTAGCCGGAGGCCCGGGAATGGCTGGAAAAGCAGCGGTTATCATATGTATCGCGGTGCTGTTTGTGATTGGTTTTCTTCCGGGAATTCAGCGGGAGAAAAAATAGAAGAACAGAAATCAGAGATCAGGAGGAAACCCACATGTACGAAGTAGATGCAAGAGGCTTATCGTGTCCGGAACCGTTAATGCTGGTGTCGGACGCATTGAAATCCCATCCGGGAGAGAAATTGAAAGTTCTGGTGAGCGAGCCGCATTCCAGGACGAATGTAGAGAAGTTTGTTAAGAGCAGAGGACTCATCGTGCTGGTAAAAGAGACTGGTTCGGAGTTCGAACTGACGATAGAAGGATAGAAATTAATGAGGCAAAAGGAAAATAAAGTGATCGTGACTTTCCACACAACGGCAGAAGCGATTGCGATGGAGAAAGCCTGTTTAAACGGCGGAATCCCGGGACGTCTTATTCCGGTTCCGCGCCAGATTTCCTCCGGATGCGGATTGGCCTACTGTGCCGCCGCAGAGCTGGAGGAAATGGTTTTAAAATATATGAAGCAAAATGATATGCATTATGAAGCGGTTGGAGTGTATTTGATCTGACCGCTTTATTGGGTATGCGCACTCCGCGCTAAGGAAATATGGCCGCTGAAGCGACCGTGCTCCGGCGCGAGAGTCCGGCCCGCCGGACTCTTTATTACTAATAATTTTTTAGATTTATAGAAAAAAACTATAAGTATCCTTTCCGAATTGTATTCAAAATATCCACCCAAAAGACAGAAATGAAGAAAAGTGCACAAAAATGAAAATGGTATTGACAAATAGTTGTACAATATGGTAGACTCAAACTGTCAGAGGTCAGAAAATTTAATAGAGATAAGTATTCAAAGAAACTTATATATGCTCATAATTGGTTGAGCGTTTCTACCAACTACCGTAATAGTTGTCTATAAGTTTTTGCATGACTGTCAGCACGATCAGTAAAGACTGCAAAAGACACCAGTCATGTGAAAATTATAGGGGTGACGGTGGTTTTTTTTTGAGATGGAAGTCGTCCGGACGCGATTTTACAGCTGTCTCTCCTATAACAGGAATACGGAATAGGAGGGAAAATGGCCGGAGATAAGAATTTTGTACTGAAGGGAAATATCTGTTACAGCGAAGATGCAAAGAACTTAAAACTGGTAGAAGCCGGATGGCTCGTCTGCAGGGAGGGGCTGTGTGCCGGAGTTTTTGAGACACTGCCGGAGGAATACGCATCGTATCCGGTGACGGACTGCGGCGATCAGATCATCACACCAGGACTTGTGGATTTACATGTCCATGCACCGCAGTATGCGTTCCGCGGTCTGGGAATGGATTTAGAGCTTCTGGACTGGCTGAATACCAACACATTTCCGGAGGAGTCCAAGTACCGGGATTTAGAGTACGCGAAGAGAGCCTATGGAATTTTTGCTGATTCCATGAGGAGCAGTGCGACTACGAGAGCCTGTATTTTCGCAACCATCCATAATCAGGCGACAGAGCTTCTCATGGATCTCATGGAGGAAACCGGATTAAAGACCATGATCGGCAAGGTCAACATGGACCGGAACTCACCGGAGTACTTATGTGAAGAGAGTGCGGAGCAGTCCGCGGCCGACACGGTGAAGTGGCTGGAGGACACGGCGGATCAGTATGAGAACGTCCGTCCGATCCTGACACCAAGGTTCATTCCATCCTGTACGGATGAGCTGATGAGGAAGCTGAAAGAGGTTCAGAAGAAGTATGACCTTCCGGTTCAGTCTCATTTGTCTGAAAATCAGGGCGAGATCGCATGGGTACAGGAGTTGTGCCCGGAGTCACGCTTCTACGGAGATGCTTACGATCAGTTTGGCCTGTTCGGCGGAGATGTGAAGACCATTATGGCTCACTGTGTATCCTCGACTGAAGAGGAAATCGAGTTAATGAGAGAACGCGGCGTATACGTCGCCCACTGCCCGGAATCCAATACGAACCTGTCATCCGGTGTTGCTCCGGTGAGAACCTATCTGGACAAAGGGGTCAACGTGGGGCTGGGCTCTGACGTAGCCGGCGGAAGCAAGGAATCCATATTTTACGCCATGGCACACGCAGTCCAGGTATCCAAGCTGAGATGGAGATTACAGGATACCAGCTTAAAACCGCTTACTGTGGAAGAAGCATTCTATTTGGGAACCATGGGCGGCGGCTCATTTTTCGGAAAGGTTGGAAGTTTCATGGAAGGTTATGAGTTTGACGCATTGATTCTCGACGACAGCGATATCCGCCATCCGCAGCCGCTTTCCCTGAAGGAGAGACTGGAGCGTTTCATCTATTTGTCTGATGAGAGGCATATAAAAGGAAAGATCGTAGCGGGAAACAGAATTTTCTGATATAATTAAAGCAAAGTGTAAATTTAAAACTGAATATAGAATTTCGAGAAGTTACCATATACGAAAGAAACCAATATATACTGAGCTGCGTGGGGCTGCTCTGCTATATAAACGAAAATCATTCAACTATCAAGGAGGTAGGAAGTATGGAAACGAAGGGAAACGAGAACTTTTTTGAGAAAGTGTTCCACTTGTCGGAAAACCACACGGACGTCAAAACCGAAGTTGTAGCCGGTATTACCACATTTATGACCATGGCATACATACTTGCAGTAAACCCGAGCATCTTAAGTGCGACTGGTATGGACAGCGGCGCCATATTCACGGCGACTGCACTGGCGGCACTGGTAGCGACTCTGTTAATGGCAGCATTTGCAAACTATCCGTTTGTACTTGCACCAGGTATGGGATTAAATGCGTACTTTGCATACACCGTTGTTTTGAACATGGGTTACACCTGGGAGATGGCTCTGGCAGCTGTATTCGTAGAAGGTCTTATCTTCATTCTTCTGTCACTGACCAATGTGCGGGAAGCGATCTTCAACGCAATCCCGATGAACTTAAAACACGCGGTATCCGTAGGTATCGGTCTGTTCATCGCATTTATCGGCCTTCAGAACGCGAAAATCGTTGTGGACGGCGCCACACTTGTTTCTGTTTACTCCTTCAAAGGTGCTTTAACGGATGGAACCTTCAATTCCGTAGGAATTACAGTTTTATTAGCAATCATCGGTATTCTTATTACCGCAATTTTAGTTGTTAAGAATGTAAAGGGCAATATCTTATGGGGAATCCTGGCAACCTGGATTCTTGGCATGATCTGCCAGGCGGTCGGCTTATATCAGCCGAATCCGGAACTTGGCATGTACAGCGTATTCCCGGATTTATCCTCCGGTTTCGGTATCAAGAGCATGGCTCCGACGTTCTTCAAACTGGACTTCTCAAGAGTATTATCTCTTGACTTCCTGGTAGTTATGTTCGCGTTCTTATTCGTCGATATGTTCGATACGCTGGGAACGTTAATCGGTGTAGCTTCCAAGGCCGACATGCTTGATAAAGACGGAAAGCTTCCGCATATCAAGGGCGCTTTGATGGCAGACGCTGTTGGTACATCCGTAGGCGCATTATTCGGTACTTCCACCACCACAACCTTCGTAGAGAGCGCTTCCGGCGTTTCCGAAGGCGGCAGAACAGGTTTAACGGCAGTAGTAGCAGCCATTTTATTCGGCTTATCCTTATTCCTGTCCCCGATCTTCTTAGCGATTCCGTCCTTTGCAACGGCACCGGCTCTGGTAGTAGTAGGATTCTTAATGCTTACTTCCATTACGAAGATCGACTTCAACGATTTTACAGAAGCAATTCCATGCTACATTGCAATCATCGCCATGCCGTTTATGTACAGCATTTCTGAAGGTATTGCCATGGGCGTTATCTCCTATGTCGTCATCAATCTGGTTACGGGTCACGCAAAGGAGAAGAAGATCAGTACGCTGATGTATGTTCTGGCGGTACTGTTTGTACTAAAATATATATTGATTTAATAATATATAGAGCAACTAAAAATAGCAACCTGAGCAAATCAGGAGAACCGGTCATGTAGACATTGTCAAACGGGCTGGCGGCGACATCACTTTGATGGATGAAATTGTCCTGAAAAAGTCTCGTCGCTGCCAGCCTTTCTTATTTTTTAAGAACAGGGGCCGGAGCCTGATTAGCAGGAAAATAAAAGAAACAGGAGGTAGGATACCATGGGAGTTGGTAATAACATGGTCCGCGTTGACGCCATCGAGAAAGTGACCGGCGGCGCCAAATATACGGCGGATTTGGAACCAAAAGGACTTCTTGTGGCTAAGGTCGTAAGAAGCACAATTGCCAATGGTGTAGTAAAAAGCTTTGATTTGGAGGCAGCTCTGGCTGTGCCGGGAGTCGTCAAGATTGTTACGTGTTTTGACGTTCCGGATATTCAGTTCCCGACACCGGGACATCCCTGGTCTGTGGAGACCGCGCACCAGGATATTGCAGACAGAAAGCTGTTAAACACCAGAGTCCGCGTCTACGGTGACGACATCGCTGCGGTAATCGCAGAGGATGAGATCGCGGCAAGCCGTGCGGCGCGTCTGGTGAAGGTGGAGTATGAGGAGTACGAACCCATGCTTACCGTCGAGGCTGCCATTGCGGAAGGAGCCACGGTTCTTCATGAGGAGAAGCCGGGCAATGTAATCGCCCATTCCAGCTTTGTAGTAGGGGAAGGAACCTATCAGGAGGCTGTGGAAGGCGAGGACGTGGTAGAGATCGATCATGTCTATGCGACGCAGAGCGTTCAGCACTGCCATATCGAGACTCCAATTTCCTTTGCTTACATGGAAAAAGGAAGGATTGTTGTGACGACTTCTACGCAGATTCCTCATATTGTACGCCGTGTCATCAGCCAGGCGCTGGGAATTCCGGCCGGTGAAATCCGCGTGATCAAGCCGTACATCGGCGGCGGATTCGGCAACAAGCAGGATGTCCTTTATGAACCGTTAAATGCGTTCCTCTGCACCCAGGTGGGCGGAAGAGGCGTACGCATGGAGATATCCAGGGAAGAGACGCTGGCCTGCACGAGAGTGCGTCATGCGATTAAGTGCCACGTTAAGGCGGCTGTCAAAAAGGATGGCACGCTGGTGGCGAGAAAATTTGAGGCATACTCCAACCAGGGCGGTTACGCTTCTCACGCTCACGCCATTGTGGCAAACACATCCAATGAGTTCAAGCAGATTTACCACGACGAGAAGACGCTGGAATCCGACGCTTACACCGTCTATACGAATATTGCCACGGGCGGCGCCATGAGAGGCTACGGAATTCCGCAGGCTGCATTTGCGGCGGAGTGTATGGCCGATGATCTGGCTGTGGCTGTTCATATGGACCCACTGGAATTCAGAATGAAAAACTGCATGCCGGAGGGCTATGTGGATCCTCATACCCACGTTGCATGTAATACATACGGCTTAAAGGAATGTATGGAAAAAGGCCGGAACTATATTCATTGGGACGAAAAACGGAAAGAGTATGAGAACCAGACCGGTCCCGTCAGAAAAGGAATCGGTATGGCGATCTTCTGCTATAAGACAGGCGTTTACCCGATCTCTCTGGAGACTGCTTCCTGCCGTATGGTTTTAAATCAGGACGGCTCCATGCAGCTGCAGATGGGCGCTACGGAGATCGGACAGGGCGCGGATACCGTATTTACCCAGATGGCCGCGGAGACCACCGGTATTACGGAGGACAAAGTTCATATTCTCTCCACGCAGGATACCGATATTACACCGTTTGATACGGGCGCTTACGCATCCCGACAGACGTATGTCAGCGGTATGGCGGTGAAGAAGGCCGGACTCATTTTCAAGGACAGAATCCTGGATTATGCGGCATATATGCTGGATAAAGAGAAAGACACCATGGATATCCAGAATAACGTGGTTGTCGATAAGGAGAGCAGGGAGAAGCTTCTCGATATGGCGGAGCTTGCGACGACGGCGTTCTACAGCCTCGACCGCTCGATCCACATCACTGCGGAGGCGACCAGCCACTGCAAGGATAATACCTTTGCAACGGGCGCCTGTTTCGCAGAGGTGGAAGTGGATATGCCTCTTGGCAAGGTGAAGGTGACCAACATTGTCAACGTTCACGACAGCGGCGTGCTGATCAACCCGAAGCTGGCTGAAGCACAGGTTCACGGCGGCATGAGCATGGGACTTGGATACGCGCTCAGTGAAGAACTCCTCTTTGATAAGAGCGGCAGGCCGTTAAATGACAACCTGCTGGATTACAAACTGCCTACCTCCATGGACACGCCGGATCTCCACGTGCAATTTGTGGAACTGGACGATCCGACGGGTCCATTTGGAAATAAAGCGTTAGGTGAGCCGCCGGCTATTCCGGTCGCACCGGCCATCCGGAACGCAGTGTTAAACGCAACTGGTGTAGCGGTAGATTCCCTGCCTCTTGACCCGCAGAAGCTTGTGGCTCATTTTAAGGCAGCGGAACTGATCTAGAAGGGACGGTGATATTCCATGTATGATATTGAAAAATTATACCAGGCAAAAGATATAGGGGATGCGATCCGTGCCTTAAAGGAAGACCCCGAGGCCGTCGTCATTTCCGGCGGCAGCGACGTGCTCATTAAGGTAAGGGAAGGCAAGCTTGCCGGATGTTCCCTGGTCAGCATTCACGGAATCAAAGAACTGGAAGGTGTGAGAATGGAAGAGGACGGCACCATCGTCATCGGTCCGGCGACCACATTTTCCCATGTAACCAATAACAGGATTATTCAGAAATATATCCCGATTTTAGGGGATGCCGTGGACCAGGCTGGCGGACCGCAGCTGCGCAACATCGGTACGGTGGGCGGCAATGTCTGTAACGGTGTGACCAGTGCGGACAGCGCCTCATCCTTCTGCTGCCTCGACGCGGTCTTAGTCGTCGAAGGACCGGAGGGAGTGCGGGAGATTCCGATCCGCGAGTGGTATACCGGTCCTGGAAAGACGGTAAGGCAGCACGACGAGATACTGACAGCCATCCGGATTCGGAAGGAGTCCTACGAGGGCTTTGGCGGCCATTACATCAAATACGGCAAGAGAAACGCCATGGAGATCGCCACCATGGGCTGCGCGGTTACAGTAAAGCTGACCGAAGATAAGATGCACATTGAAGAAATACACATCGGCTACGGAGTCGCCGCTCCGACCCCGATCCGCTGTTTCAAGGCAGAGGAAAAGGTGAAAGGCATGGAAATCGGAAACGAGCTGTTTGAGACTCTGGGCAAGAGTGTCCTGGAGGAAGTGAATCCGCGTACCAGCTGGAGAGCTTCCAAGGAATTCCGTTTACAGCTCATTGAAGAGATGGCAAAACGTGCCCTGAAACAGGCGATTATAAATGCAGGGGGTGAATGCGATGCTTAAGATTGTTCATATGATTGTCAACGACAAAGAGGTCGAGGTGGCGGTAGACGACAGGGAATCCTTACTGGAGACGCTGAGGGACCGTCTGGGCCTTACCAGCGTGAAGAAAGGCTGTGAGGTTGGAGAGTGCGGCGCCTGTACCGTCTTGGTGGACGGCGAGGCCATCGACAGCTGTATCTACTTAACCATGTGGGCGGAAGGACGCCGGATCATGACGGTAGAGGGCTTAAAAGGTCCTAACGGCGAGCTGAGCACGATCCAGAAGGCATTTGTGGAAGAAGCGGCCGTACAGTGCGGCTTCTGTACGCCGGGTCTGATCATGACCGCGGTGGAGATCGTGGGAACCGGAAAACGGTACAACCGCGAGGAATTGAGAAAGATGATATCCGGCCATCTCTGCCGGTGTACGGGATATGAAAATATCTTAAACGCCATGGAGAGAATCGTGGAAGAGACTTATAAGGTGGTTGGCAAAGAGGATTAAAGGGAGAAGCGTGTTACTGTTTTCATAGAGCTTCATTATGTTTTTGATTGTTTCGAAGAGAGAAAAAGCCGGAGCGGCGACATTTGGGAGAGTGTCGCCGCTCCGGCTTTTTTTGTGAGGTGAGGTGCGGAGAAGGGGAAGAATGGACGGCTGGTGTGATGTTTAGACAGGTTTCGGAAAAATGATGCGGAAGCAGACTGTCAGACACGGCATTTCTATGGTATGATAGATGAAACTAAAGTGACACATCTAAGAAAACGAGGACAGAGCGTATGGAAGACGGGCTGAGAACCGTGATGAAAGAATACATCGATCAGGTAAACGACGTTTGCCTCCGTTTGCTGGCTGGCCTCTGCCTGAAATCCAAAGCGGATTTTCTGTGTAGCAGAAAGCTGCGCTGGGGCATCGAGTATGAGATCAACGGAACGAAGTATCTGCTTCATGGGGCCGGATGCCGGGCCTGTGACGGGGAACGGTATCCAGTACTGCATTGCGTAATTAACTGTGATAAAACACCCGCTATCTACGCCAGAGCCGCGCCTGCAAAGCTAGCTGTAGGATCCGCTACGCCGTCGCTTTGCAGACACGCCTCTGACGCAGATATCAGGCATTTTATTCACAATTAATTACGCAATGCAGTACTGGACTGGAACTTTGGCTATGGAAGCAGATGGTGTGGAATAGACCCGTGGCTTCTCGCCAGGACGCTGGAACATAACCGGGATCCGCATACAGAATACTACGACGGAAACCGAGTGAAAGCGGAATGTGAACAGGCGGTATCGCTTGGCGAAATGTATCAGAAGCACAATCTCTATTACTTCACAATTCCTGCCAGCGAAACCTTTGAACCACAGTTTCCCAAAGAATTTGATACTCTGATCGTGGAACATTTTGAGGACCGGTGGGTGATCCCGAGGAACCGGCTGGTTGAGCGCTTCTTGAGAAAGAGCAGAAGGGTGTATAAGGAAATTGGCAGCAGCCTGAATAAATATACACTGAGATTCATGCTGGACGGGAAAGAGACAGGTACATTTCTGTACGATGATGTCTGTTATCCGGAGCGTGCGGTGACGATTATGAGAGAAATTCTGATAAACCTCGGGAGCGATACAGACAAACCACAGAGAATGGAGAACAGATGAAATATTTAATATACGGAGCAGGAACGATCGGAATAACCTATGGATGGCTGCTGTCTCAGAATCACGAGATCGACCTGCTGGTGAAGCCGGAGCACTATGAAGAACTGTCGGCAGGCGTGATTTTATCCATTAAGGACTTGAGGAAAAAGGCATCCTCTTACGAGAGCGTGACTTTTTATCCGAGCTGTGTGACGGAAGTGACAGACCATTACGACGGGATCCTTGTAACTGTTAACCGGTGCCAGCTGGCTGGCGTTCTGCCCCGTCTTTCAGAGCTGACTGAATATACAAAATATTTTGCATTTATGCAGAATAACTGGAACATTCAGGCGGAGATCGAGGCGTACTTATCGGCGGATCAGTATCTGATTGCGTTCCCTTCCAGCACGGGAGGCGGCCGCGATGAAGCCGGCTTAAAAGTCATCCTCTTCGATGAGGCAGTAAGGCTGGGCGGAAAATGCCGGACCGGGCTTGGCGACATACAGACAGCGCTGAATCAGTCCGGGATTCGTACGGTGTTCGATAAAAATATCTTTGACTGGATGAAGGTCCACTATTTGCAGCAGTCTATTACGGCGGGCGCTGTGCTGGAGAGCGGGGATTACGGCTCATTTGCGAGTGACTATCGGGCCGTCAAGAAGGTGGTCAAGGCGTTTCGGGAGGGGATTGGTGTGTGCCGGATGCAGGGAGTCGATACGAATAAGACATTTCCGGCCGGTCTGTTCAAACTCCCGACATTTGTGGCAGCCCATATCATGCAGAACATGTTTTTAGAGGCCAACACCAGGGAGATGGTGGAAAACCATATGAAGAAGGGGCTCCCGGAATGGGCGGCAGGCTATCAGGAGATCTTAAACGCCGGAACATGCTGCGGACTGCCTATGACGGTATGGAGATCGTACGATGAGGCGGTGGAAAAGTACTGCCTGGAACAGACATTGAAATGTTAAAAATGCACAAAAAAGCGGACGATTTTTTATTAGATTATACAGATTGCAGGAAATGTGACTGTCTGCTATACTAACACACAGTAAGAATTGCACCTTGATAAGTACATCTCTATATGGCTGTTTAAAACATAGCTGGGTTCACGCGGCATATTTTCTCCCAATTTATATTCGGCGGCATTAGAGTGTGTTTGAAAATTGCTTTCTGCCAGATGTGCGTCACAGTTTGCGGGAGATTTGCCCCGAATGAGGGAAGCGTAGTGGGCTACGTTGATCGAGTGAGGGGTAAATATACCGCAAAGTGGGGCGTGCAGATGGCAGAAATGAATTTTCAAACACGCTCTGGTCTTGACGATATGAAGGGACGAATCGTGAGCGTCCCTGTCCGCCAGCAGTATACCAGAAGTATAGTTGTATGAAACAATGCATATTTTTACGTAAAAAATTCAGGAGGAATTGAAATGGCAGAAACTCTATTGATGAAAAACGTAAAGTATCTTGTGACATGTGACGACAACGACAGGTTTATGACGGATATTAACATGCTGGTGACAGATGGGGTAATTACCTACATTGGAACAGAAGAAAAAACAGCTGATAAAATAATGGATGCGTCCCGGATGGTTGTCTATCCGGGACTTATTAATTCCCATCATCATTTATATCAAACCTTCACAAGAAATCTTCCACAGGTACAAAACATGGAACTCTTTCCATGGCTGAAAACTTTATATGAGATATGGAAGGGCATCGACGGCGACAGTGTCTATTACAGCTCCTTAACTGGAATGGGGGAGCTGTTAAAGACTGGCTGCACGACGTGCTTAGACCATCACTACGTGTTTCCGGAGCACAGCGCCGGAGCACTTCTTGACGCGCAGTTTGCGGCGGCGGACGCCCTGGGAATCCGGATGGCGGCCACGCGGGGCAGCATGGATTTGAGCGTGAAGGACGGGGGACTGCCTCCGGACAGCGTGGTTCAGACGATCGATGAGATTTTAAGGGATTCGCAGGCGGTGGTTGAGAAGTATCATGATTCTTCCAGGTATTCCATGCATACCGTTGCGCTGGCGCCTTGTTCGCCGTTCAGCGTGACCGGCGGTCTCTTAAGAGAATCAGCGGCCTTGGCCCGCAGCCTGGGAGTCCGCCTCCATACGCACCTGGCGGAGACGAAGGACGAGGAGGCGTTCACCCTGGAGCATTACGGCATGCGTCCGCTGGCCTATATGGAGAGCCTGGGATGGATCGGAGACGATGTCTGGTATGCTCATGGAATCCATTTTAACACAGAGGAACTGGAACTTCTGGCAGCGACGGGGACTGGAGTGGCCCACTGCCCTGTCTCCAACATGAAGCTTTCCTCAGGCATTGCCAGAATCCCGGAAATGCTGCGGATGGGAGTAAAAACCGGACTGGCCGTAGACGGAAGCGCCAGTAACGACGGCTCCAATATGCTGGAGGAGATGCGGGTGGCCTATCTGCTTCACCGCCTGAATTCCAGCAGTGGGGCTCCATCCGGTTACGATATCTTAAAGATGGCTTCGAGAGGGAGCGCATCGATTCTCGGGCGAGAGGAACTGGGACATTTAGCCGTGGGGATGGCGGCGGATTTCTTTGCCATAGCCCTGGACCGCATCGAGTTGGTCGGCGGACAATACGACCCGAAATCACTGCTGTCCTGTATCGGATTCAAAGGTGCTGTGGATTATACGGTTGTGAACGGGAAGGTCGTGGTAGAGCAGGGCCGTCTCGTAAATGTGGAAGAGGAAAAGATCGTATCGAAGGCCAACGCGGCTGTGGAAAAACTTCTGAATATAAAGTGAGGATCGTGAGATGAATGAGAAAAGAAATGCTTCGGTTTTTGATTTAAATGGAATACCCAAAATGTCCCAGACACTGCCCCTGGCGCTCCAGCATGTGGTTGCCATGATCGTAGGCTGTGTGACGCCGGCCATCATCGTCGCGGGAGTGACAGGTGCCAGCCGGGAGGACCAGATTATCCTGATCCAGGCGGCGCTGCTCATATCCGCGGTTGCGACGCTGATCCAGGTGTTTCCTGTCCATAAATACTGCGGCTCCGGCCTTCCCGTCATTATGGGCGCCAGCTTTGCATACATACCCATGCTGATATCGCTGGGAAGCAGGTTTGACCTGCCCACCATTTTCGGCGCGCAGCTGGTGGGCGGCGCGGTTGCGATCCTGGTCGGTGTCTTCTATAAGAAGATCAACGCGCTGTTTCCACCCATAGTGACGGGGACTGTGGTCTTTACGATTGGTCTTTCCCTGTATCCGACGGCGGTGAATTACATGGCCGGCGGCACGGGAGCGGCGGACTTTGGAAGCCCTCTTAACTGGGCAATCGCCCTTTTTACGCTGGGCGTCGTACTTTTCTGCAATCACTTTACAAAAGGAATCACGAAAATGGCATCGATCCTGATCGGGATGGCCTGCGGCTACGTTCTGGCCCTTGTGCTGGGAAAGGTTTCCTTCGCGCCCGTTGCGGAGGCGGGCTGGTTTCAGATCACGACACCGCTGCACTTTGGCATTAAATTTGAACTTACCTCGATCATATCGATGACAATTATGTGTATTGTGGGATCGGTAGAGGCAATCGGGGACTTTACCTCCACCGCGGGATGCGGCCTGGACCGGGAGGCTACGGAGAATGAGATGTGCGGAGGGATTATCGGGAATGGAATCGCCTGCATTCTTGGCGGTCTGTTTGGCGGAATCCCCACAGCGACATTCAGCCAGAACGTGGGAATTGTCATTATGACAAAGGTGGTAAACCGGTTTGTGATCGGTATGGCGGCTGTCATCATCCTTCTGGCCGGATTTATTCCGAAGTTCGCCTCGCTGCTGACGACCATCCCCTCCTGCGTGCTGGGCGGCGCGACGGTGTCTGTCTTCGCCATGATCGCTATGACAGGAATTAAGCTGATCGTGAAGGAAGAGCTGACCGCCCGCACCATCTCGATCGTGGGCCTGTCCGTTGCCGTCGGTATCGGTGTGATCCAGGCGCCGGGCTGTCTGGGACTGTTCCCGGACTGGGCCAGAACCATATTTGGGGAATCGGCGGTCGTGATGTCCAGTATCATGTCGATTGCACTGAATTTGATCCTTCCGAGGGAAGAGGCGGAAGCGGAAGCGCGGGTGTATGAGGCGGAGAGGGCTTAAGAAGCTTTCGTTTGGAAAATGTGATTTTTCTTTGGGTGGCGTAGCATAAAAAACGCCTTTTATATAACGAATAGGACATAATGTATAAAGCCGTCTTGTATTGACAAGGCGGCTTTATACAGTTCTCATCGGCAGCAAACGTGGATTCGAGGGCCTAGTACAGCGTTGCATAATTCACCGAAACTTACGCAATGCTGTACTGGTATGCCCCAATGCAGTAAGCTTATCTGCAATCGATAGAGATTCCTTTACTTCTCGATATTACCATTCAGTCTGATGATTTCCTGACGCAGGCGCTCCAGCTCATCATCTTTCCGCTCCAACGCTTCTGCAAGTCTTCTGATCTCTTCCTGCTGTTCCTCAATCATCAGTTCCACTGTATTCTTATCATACATGGCCAGCGTCTCATTGTACATCGCAATCAACTCCTCCGGTTCCCTTTGAAATGCAGCTATTTCTTTATATAGTTCCAGAAAAGCGGGATACGTCTCAATCACTCGTTTTATGTCTTCTGGTTCATCCGTGCTCAAAAAATACAGCCACGCATCCAGCTCTTTATCTATATTGTGAGTGATTTCCTTAAAAATGTCAAGCGCTATAAAGATATATTCCTGCAGCAGATTCAGCTCCAGTCCTGTGTCAAATTTTTGACTGGAGCGATGGATGTACTGGTCCGGAACCTTATGAAATTCAGACGAACTGTTCTCCACCAATACGATCGTATAGACCTTCCGGAGGTCGCGGTATGAAAACTTTTTCTTCTTCCTGCTCTTTTGCCGGTCATATTGACGAATGACCAGATCCGAGGAATAGCAGGCGCTTCTCTGTCCAGGAAAGCGGTATCCCACCTTCTGAATCTCCACATTGGCCAACGCACCATTTTCCAGTTCCACAACGATATCCATGATAATTAACGACGCCTCGGCCGCCAGACGTCTGGACTGGGAAGGAAGAACCTGTTTTACCGTTACTTTCTGTCCAATAATAACCGTCAGCAGGCGGGACAATCGTTCCCCGTGAAGTACGGGATCAAATATGTGTTTAAAAAACGGGTCATATGTGATCTTTACCCCTTTTGCGCCCCTGACAATGTCAAAAATCTCCCTTTTGTAGTCTTCGGTCAGGTTTAAATACGCTTCATAGGCCGGCGACGTCTCCAGAATTCTCCGAGCCTCCTTTTCGGGCAGCACAATACCGCCCATACCGTTTGACAGATACTCTGTGTTTTTCATACGCATGATCTCCTTTTTCAGATGTGTTTGAGTGAATAGATTGGCGAAATGCCAGATAATCAGAATGAACGGAAGAGGTTCCGCTCATAAAGTGAATGTATTTATTATAGCAGAGTAACAGGGAAAATGGAACAGAAAGATTAGAAATAATGCCCCATACAATCCAACTGCGTTACAGTTCACTCCCCACCAGGGGCACCGCAGTCCGGTTCGGCCAGGCAGGCTTCCTCAGCATTTCCAGTTCCGGTTTCGGGCATAAGAAGTTCTAAACGTGCAGAATTTTTCTAAAAACCGGGTGAAATTCCCAAACTCGCTGCGCTCAGACAAGTGGGAATTTCACCTGAACGAAAAATTTTGCGCGTTAAGAACTTCTAATACCCTGCAAAGTCACAGGAAAGGCTGAGGAAGCCTGCCCGGCCGAACCGGACTGCGGTGCCCCTGGTGGGGAGTGAACTGTAATCCAACTGCCCCGGTAAACAGGAGGAACAATTGGAATGCATGGGGCTGCGTACTGTCTGCCCTATTTCCTTTCGCCGCAGGAGCTTCTCAATATCAACTGCGGATGCAGCAGGATCGTACCGATGGGAACGCCGTTCAACAGGCTGTCCAGCGCGTAGTATCCGCACTTTCCCAGCTGAGGGCGGTCCTGGCGGATCGTGGTTAAGGGGGGCGCCGTGTAGGGGCTCATCGGCAGATCATCGAAACCGATGATGCTTAAGTCCTCGGGAATCTTCTTTCCCAGCTCCTGGCACTGAACCATGGCCGCGTTGGCCAACTGGTCGTGGCTGCAGATGATGGCGGTTGCACCGCGTTCCAGAAGCCGCGGCAAATGCTTCTGAATGCATTCGGAAATGTAATAGGAGCTTCCGGACAGCTGAGGATCGGTTGGAAGGCCGTTTGCCTTAAGCGCTGCGAAGAAGGCCCGGTGGCGTACTAAAAAGACGTGGGAGCCCAGCGCCCCGCTTAAGTACCCGATCTTCTTGTGACCCAGGCTCTTTAAATGGTTCACCGCCAGCTCCATCCCCTCGTCATTATCCACGGCGACGCTGGCGACGGAGGGATTCCCCATGACATAGTTGTCAAACAGAACCGCGGGAGTGCGGCTTGTCTTAAAATCCGCGATCCAGGGTTCGCTTAAGGAGATACCCATGACCAGGGAGCCGATATAATCGTTTTCCAGCATGAACACGTCGTAGGGCGTGGTCTTCTGCAGGCTTTTGGTGATGGGAATTACGTCCACGGTTAAGCCGGCCGGCTCGGCCATCTGGCGAAACCCCATAATGATGTCGTAGCCGAAGTGACCGGGCGAGGTGTATTCCATATTATAAATAAGGACGCAGACCTTCTTGGAAACATTTCTTTTTCTGCGAAGTTTTGTGTATCCCATCTCGACTGCCGTCTCTAAAATTGTTTTTCGTAAAGTTTCGCTAATGTCGGGGGCGTCACTCAGGGCTTTGGATACTGTACCCTTGGAAATCCCCAGTTTATCAGCAATATCCGCTATCGTTACCATATTCTTCTCCAGTTCTTCCCGATAATTCAGTCAGTCATTCCGGCTGCTTTCCAGTCCATTATATATAAAATAATGAAAAAATGCAATAAAAGATACAAAATTAAAATAAGAATTTTCGACTTGTTTCGTCTGAATGCCAAAATGCTAAAACAAATGAACCGTTCTTTCGTTGAAAAATAGAAGGAGGAAGAGAAGAAAATTAGATAAAATTCCTTAAAATAGTCTTGACGAACAGAAAAAGATGGAGTATGATACAAATATACGAAACTAAACGAAACTTTTAAAGAGAGTCACTGCACCTCAGCTTGAAATAATCTCGACATATGCCGGTGACATGTATCACATGCAGAAGACAGAAAGAACGGTCTCTGCGTGCTTATAACAAGGAGGAAGATGGGAATGAAGAGAGAGTTGGGATTAACGCTCACCCTGGCGGCGGCAGCCGTGATGACCGCCGGAATGCTTGGCGGCTGTGGAAAGGCATCATCGGGACAGGGAGGAAGGGAAGAGGTCAGACTGATGGTGTGGTCGCCTTCCGAGGACCAGTCGAAGGACAGCGGCCAGTGGCTGCAGACGAGCTGCGAACAGTTTGCGAAGCTGCATCCGGAATGGGATATCACGTTCGTGTATGGAGTCGCTGACGAGGCTACGGCCGCCAATCAGGTGGCGCAGGACGCGGAGGCCAGCGCAGACGTGTTCATGTATGCCAACGACACCTTAACGATCATGACAGACGCCGGAGCATTGGTGAAGTTCGGCGGAAAGTACCGGGAAGAGATCGAATCGACAAACTCGAAGGAAGTCATCAATTCCGTGACCATGGACGGTGATTTGTATGGTGTTCCGTTTACCACCAACACCTGGTTTATGTATTACGACAAGAGCGTATTTTCTGAGGAAGACATTAAGAACCTGGATCAGATGCTGACAAAAGGCGTGGTTTCCTTTCCATTTACCAACTCCTGGTATTTACCTTCCTTTTATATAGGAAACGGCTGCTCCCTGTTCGGGGACGGAACCGATGAGTCGCAGGGGGTCGATTTCGGCGGAGAGAAGGCACTGGAAGTAACCAACTACTTAGTTGACTTAATTGCCAATCCGAATTTCCGGGTGGACGCGGATGGCTCGGGAATGGCCGGTCTCCGGGACGGAAGCATACAGGCCATTTTCTCCGGCTCCTGGGATATGGCGTCGGTGAAAGAGATCCTCGGGGACAACATGGGCGTGTCAGCCCTTCCCGCCTATACGTTAAACGGCGAAGAGCGGCAGATGACGGCGTATGCCGGTTCCAAGGCGATCGGAGTGAATCCGGAGTCGTCCAATATGGTTCCAGCGGTCCAGCTTGCCGTGTACTTAGGCTCTGCGGAGGCACAGAAACTTCACTATGAACTGAGAAATGTGGTTCCGTGTAACTTAGAGCTGATGGAGGAACCAGCCATTGCCAGTGATGCGCTGGTGGCGGCACAGAATGACACCTTCAACCGTACGTCGATCCTTCAGCCGTTCGTAGCGGCCATGAATAACTGCTGGGTTCCGGTGGAGAACATGGGTAAGGGGATCCGGAATGGGAACGTAACCCACGAGAATGCAGGGGAACAGACGGAAGCCATGAATGCTGCGATGAACAGTAATGGAATTTAGGGGGACAGATCAATGGGAAAGTTAACGGGTAAATTAGAATTTGCAGCAGCCTGGTCCTTCCGGGAGGCGCTTAGAAACGGCGGTGCAGAGACGAAACTCTCCATGGTTTTGATGGGACTTGGAAATATTGTACATAAACAGGTCGCCAAGGGCCTGATCTACATGGCAATCGAAGCGGCTTACGTGGTTTTTATGATTATGACCGGCTTTCACTGTATCTCCATGCTGGGAAGTCTCGGCACCGTGGGGCAGCAGGTAGTCTGGGACGAGGTGAACCAGGTCTACTTATATACGAAGGGAGACCAGTCTGTGCTGATCCTGCTGTATGGAGTGGCAGTACTGTTTCTGACCGTACTCATGGCGGCCGCATGGCACGGCGCAGTGAAGAGCGCCTATAAGGCCGAGTGCCTCGATAAGGCGGGAAAGCATGTAAACAATTTCGCGGAAGATTTAAAGAGTCTGCTCCATGAGAATTTATACCGCCTCTTCATGACGCCGCCGCTGACCTTTATCTTCGGGTTTACCGTGCTGCCGCTGATCTTCATGATCTGTATGGCGTTTACCAATTACAGCAAAATCGACAACCACCTGGTTCTGTTTGACTGGGTCGGCCTCGATAATTTCCGGGCGTTGTTTGATTCCAGCAGTATCCTGGGAAGTACCTTCTGGTCAGTCCTGTCATGGACTCTGGTGTGGGCGTTTTTTGCCACCTTCACCAACTATATCTTCGGTATGATCCTCGCGATTGCCATCAACCGGAAGGAGACGAAGGCCAAAGGCTTCTGGCGGTTCTGTTTCGTCCTTTCCTGCGCGGTTCCCATGTTCGTATCGCTGCTGATTATGAGAACGATGCTGCAGCCTAACGGTGCCGTTAATGTGCTCCTGAGAAATATCGGGCTGATCGGAGTCGATGCCAGCCTTCCGTTTTTTACCAATCCAACCTGGGCCCGCGTAACCATTATCGTCATCAATATCTGGGTCGGAGTTCCCTACACGCTGCTTCAGCTGACCGGCGTCCTTCAGAGCATCCCGGCCGACGTATACGAGGCAGCCAGAGTGGACGGCGCCAATGCTTTCCAGACCTTCTTTAAGATCACTCTTCCGTATATGCTTTACATTACCACACCGTACCTGATTGCCACCTTTACCGGCAATGTCAATAATTTCAATGTCATCTACTTATTATCCGGCGGCGATCCGGTGACGGATTTAGCCTCTACGGCGGGCAAGACGGACCTTCTCGTCACCTGGCTCTATAAGCTGACGATTGATAAACAGTATTACAACATCGGCGCAGTCATCGGTATCCTGACGTTTATCATTCTGGCCGTGGGAGCGCTGCTCACGTACCGCAACAGCAAATCCTATAAAGATGAGGAGGCATTCTAGTATGAAAAAAATGAGATCGGCAAAACAGGTTAAGACGGTAAATAATATCCTGGTTCACACGGCTCTTGCCATTCTGGCGGCAGTCTGGGTGTTTCCCATCATCTGGGTGGTGCTCACCAGCTTCCGTGCGGAAAAGGGCTCCTATGTGTCCACCTTCTTTCCGAAGGCGTATACGCTGGCAAACTATACCAAGCTTTTCACAGATACGACAATTTTAAACTTCCCCCGTATGTTTGCCAATACACTGTTCATTGCGGTGTGCTCCTGTATTCTGTCCACGTTCTATGTGCTGGCGGTATCCTACTGTCTCTCCCGGCTTAAGTTCCGTATGAGAAAGCCGTACATGAACATGGCAATGATTCTGGGGCTGTTTCCGGGCTTCATGTCCATGGTGGCGGTGTATTTTATCCTGAAGGCTCTTGGATTGACAGAAGGCAATCTGATCCGCCTGGCGCTCATACTCTGTTATTCCGGAGGTGCGGGACTGACATTTCAGATTGCAAAGGGCTTCTTTGACACGGTTCCACGCGCCATCGACGAGGCGGCTTTGATCGACGGCTGCAACCGCTGGCAGATCTTTTCGAAGATTACGCTTCCGCTAAGCAAACCCATTATCATCTACACGGTGCTGACCTCCTTTATCTCACCATGGGTGGATTTTATCTTCGCAAAGGTAATCTGCCGCGCCAATTCAGACCAGTATACGATAGCGATCGGCTTATGGAGAATGCTGGAAAAGGAATATATTGACAACTGGTATACCAGCTTTGCGGCCAGCGCGGTACTGATATCCATACCGATTGCGATCCTGTTTCTGTGTATGCAGAAGTATTATGTAAATGGCATGTCCGGCGCAGTGAAAGGGTAACGCAGCATCAGGAAGGCTGAGGAATGACTATGACGACGAAGAAAATGACAGCAAGAGAGCTGAAACGCTTCTATGCGGACAGCACATTTAAGAAAAATTACATCTATGACGGCCATGACCTGGGCGCTGCCTGCGGCAGTGACGGGACTGTGTTCAAGCTGTGGAGTCCGGTCGCGGACCGGGTGGAACTCCATCTCTACCCGGATGGGGAAGAGAGCGGCTGTATTCGTTCCGTTTCCATGGAACAGGGAGAGAAAGGCGTATGGATGTACCGGACGGAGGAACGTCTTCACGGTACGTATTACGATTACGATGTGAGCATCGGCCATGAGACGCGCCGGACCGCTGACCCGTATGCGAAAGCCTGCGGAATCAACAGCAGACGCAGTATGGCGGTGGAGCTTGGAAAGACAGACCCGGAAGGCTGGGAATCGGACCAGGCTCCGAAAAAGCAGCGTGAGGATATTATCTACGAGCTTCATGTGAAGGAGTTTTCCTGGGACGGGAGCGCTGGATTTCCGGAGGAATTAAGGGGAACGTACCGGGCATTTACGGTGGAGGATACCACTCTGTTCGGGGATGGCATCCATCCAACCGGAATCCGGTATTTAAAGGAGCTGGGCGTTACCCATATCCAGCTGATGCCGGTCTATGATTTCGGCTCCGTAGATGAGGCCGGAGACAGGGACCAGTTTAACTGGGGCTATGATCCGGTCTGCTACAATGTGCCGGAAGGCTCCTATTCCACCGATCCCGCCCACGGGGAGGTGCGGATAAAGGAACTGAAGGAGCTGGTGCAGACGCTGCACCGGAACGGTTTTCGGGTCATCATGGACGTGGTTTACAACCACACCTACTCGGCGGACTCTTCCTTCCAACGGGTTGTGCCATGGTATTACTACCGCCAGGAGGAAGACGGAACGCTCTCCGACGGCTCTGGATGCGGCAATGATTTTGCCGCCGAGAGGGAGATGGCCGCGTCATTTATACTGGACTCGGTCCTTTACTGGACAGAGGAATACCATATGGACGGCTTCCGATTTGATCTGATGGGACTGCTTCCGACGGAGCTGATGAACCGGATTCAGGAAGAGCTGGATAAGCGGTACGGCATGGGTGAGAAGCTGATCTACGGGGAGCCGTGGGCTGCCAGCGAGACGCCCATGGAACCCGGATTTCATCAGGCTTTGAAAGAAAATGAAAAGAGACTGAATCCCCGCGTCGCCATGTTCTGCGACAACACGAGGGATGCGGTTAAGGGCCACGTGTTCGAAGCTATGGAACCCGGTTTTGTAAATGGCGGGGAAGGACTGGAGCGGGAGATCATGCACGCGGCTTCAGCCTGGTGTGACAGGGGCGGGGCATTCCACGCTGGTTCGCCGGAACGGGTCTTAAGCTACGTTTCGGCCCACGATAACCTGACGCTCTGGGATAAACTGATCCTTTCCATGACCCGTAACGATCACTCGCTGGCACTGCACATGAGCCGCTGTGACAGGAAAGGCTTTTATGAAAGACCGGAGGAGGTCATGCGGGCGTATAAGCTGGCGGTTTCTGTGTATTTTACATGCCAGGGACGCTTATTCTTCCTTTCGGGCGAAGAGTTTGCGCGGACGAAAGAGGGAGATGACAACAGCTTTGAAGCTCCCATTTCCCTGAACCGCCTGGACTATAAACGGGCGTATGAATTCGAAGAGCTGGTTCAATTTTATAAAGACCTGATTGCACTGAGAAAATGCCTTCCGGGCCTCTGCGATAAATCGGAGGAAGCCGGAAAACGTATTTTTAGGAAGAATGCAAACCGAAAGGGCATCGTCAGCTTCCAGGTGGATAACCGATGCAGGGGAGAGGGGCTCTGCGACACGCTCTTTATCGCCTACAACAGCCGCCGCCGCCCGGTGAAGGTGACACTTCCGGAAGGGGAGTGGGAAGCATTTTTAAAGGATGGAGACAGCGGGATGTGGAGACGGACGCAGAGAGAGACGTATTCGGGCCTTCTGATTCTGCCGCCGGTTTCCGCAGTTATCATGGGACAGAAAACAGAGGTCAAAAGGAGGCAGCGCGATGAAGTTTGTATACGGGAAACAGGATTTTAAAACACTGAAGCGCGGTCAGGAGAACTGTTATCTGCTGACCAACGGGCTCGGAGGCTTCTCGTCGGAAACCGTGATCGGCTCAGCCGCCCGCAACGACCATGCATTTTTCATGGCCTGCACGAAAGCGCCGAATCACAGGTATCACATGATTCACAGACTGCGTGAGCGGCTGGTCACGGCAGAGGGCGCGGTATATCTCTCCAGCCAGGAGTTCGCAGACGGAAAGGAACCGGAAGACGGATACCTTCGTCTGTCCTCCTTTCAGTTCGAGGATTGTCCTGCGTGGATGTACCACACGGCCGGAGTCGAAGTTAGAAAGACAGCGGCCATGAAACAGGGGGAGAATACAATTGCCGTTCGGTATGAGATTCAGAATCACAGGAGAGAGGCGTGTACTCTTGAGGTGACTCCTTTCCTGCAGTTTGTAAAGAAGGGGGAAGATCTGGACATGGATCAGGCGTTTTCCTGCTCTGACGGCCGGATCCGTTCGGCGGGAATGGACCTCTATTTTTCAACAGACGGTATGGTGACTGCCTTCAAACCGGTTTATGAGAGGTACTACTACGCTTATGACGCCTGCGACGGACGGAGGGAGACCGGCAGGGCGCTGGCCAACCATGCGGTCAGTCTGACGGCTGGAGCCGGGGCCTGTTCCAGTCTGGAAATCGTATACTCCTTGGAACCGGTGACGGAAACTGCGGAAGCCATACTGGAAGGCGCAGTCCGATATCGCCGGGAGCTGGAGAAGCAGGCGGGGTTTCAGTCTGAGGCAGCTTCCATGCTGGCTAAGAGCGCGGCACAGTTCATCGCCCTCCGGGAATCCACCGGGGGAGATACAATTCTGGCAGGATATCCGTTTTTCGAGGACTGGGGCCGGGATACTATGATTGCTCTGGGCGGATGCGCTCTGGCGACTGGGCGGTTCGAGACGGTAAAGAGCATTTTAAAGACATTTTTGAAGGCGGAGAAGAACGGGCTGATGCCGAATCTCTTTCCCGAAGGCGGCAGCGAGCCCATGTACAACACGGTGGATGCGGCGCTTCTTTTTATCAACAGCGTTTATCTGTATTTTGAGAGGACAAATGACATATCCTTTGTAAGAGAGTGCTATCCGGTCATGGAGCATATCGTGAAGCGGTACGAGGAAGGGACGGATTTTGGTATTCACATGGACGAAGACGGACTGATCGCAGCGGGACATGGCTTTGACCAGGTAACCTGGATGGATGTGCGGATTGGCGACATACTCCCCACACCGCGCCACGGGAAACCGGTGGAGATTAACGCTTACTGGTATAACGCGCTGCGGATAATGGAGAGATTGGGCGGGATCGACTCCGCCGCTCACTACGGCCGTCTGGCGGAGCTTGTAAAACAGTCTTTCAATGAAAAATTCTGGCTGGAGGAAAAACACTGCTTAAAAGATGTGATCTCCGGGACAGAGGACGGCGGCAAAACGGACGCTGACAATCAAATCCGCTGTAACCAGATCTGGGCGGTCTCCATGGCTTTTTCCATGCTTTCACCGGAAAAAGAGAAACAGGTGGTGGAAACTGTGGCGGAAAAGTTGTATACTCCTTATGGACTGAGAACTCTCTCAGAGGATGAGAAGGAGTTCAAGCCATTTTACGGAGGCAGCCAGCTTGACAGGGATTTGGCGTACCATCAGGGGACGGTCTGGGTGTTTCCGCTGGGCGGATATTACCTCGCATATCTGAAAGTACATGGATACAGCAGGGAGGCGAAAGCGGAAGTATGCCGCCAGCTGGAGGTTTTGGAAGGCGCCATGCGGGAAGGATGCGCAGGGCAGCTGCCTGAGATTTATGACGGAAAAAATCCCGTTTCTTCGAAGGGCTGTTTTGCCCAGGCGTGGAGTGTGGGAGAAATCCTCCGTGTATATGAAGCTTTGGAAAAAGTATAAGTAAAGGAGAATCGATGATGATGGAACAGGAATTAAATAAAGTTCTGGGCGAAAGATTTGGAAAAACTCTTGAGGAAGCCTGTATGGAGGAAATCTACCATGCGCTTCTTACCATCGTAAAGGGTAAGATGAAGGACCTCGAAAAGAATACTGGCAGCAGGAAGCTCTACTATATTTCGGCAGAATTTTTAATTGGAAAGCTGCTTTCCAACAACTTGATCAACCTCGGCCTTTTTGATGAGACGGCGGAAGTCTTAAAGAAGCATGGAATCGATATTGCGGATATCGAAGAGGCGGAGACAGAGCCATCTCTGGGAAACGGCGGCCTCGGAAGGCTGGCGGCCTGCTTCCTCGACTCGATTGCGACGCTGAAGCTGCCAGGCGACGGCGTGGGCTTAAATTACCATGACGGCCTCTTTAAACAGACCTTTGCAGACCATAAGCAGAGGGAAGAGAAGAACCCGTGGATGACAGGGGACGACTGGCTTACAAGGACGGACGTACGGTTTGAAGTGCCGTTTAAGGATCTTACCGTGACTTCCACCATGTATGACATTGATGTACCAGGCTACGAAGGCGGAAAGAATTCCCTCCATTTATTCGATTTAGACTCGGTGGATGAATCCATCATCCATGATGGAATCGAGTTCGATAAAGAAGATATCCGGCGCGGTCTGACTCTCTTCCTCTATCCGGACGACAGCGACGAGAAGGGACAGCTTCTGCGCATCTACCAGCAGTATTTCATGGTAAGCAACGCGGCTCAGCTGATTTTAAAAGAGACGGAAGAGCGTGGATTTGATCTGTACCATCTCCACGAGCATGTAGTCATTCAGATCAACGATACCCATCCGACCATGGTGATCCCGGAACTGGTCCGCCTCCTGATGGCAAGAGGCTTTAACATCGACACAGCCATCGATGTGGTGAGAAAGACGTGTGCGTACACCAACCACACCATCCTGGCAGAGGCCCTGGAAAAATGGCCGGCTTCTTATTTGGAAAAGGTGGTTCCGCAGCTGATGCCGATTATCCGGGAGCTGGATAAGAGGGTGAGGCGCGATTTCCATGATGAGAAGGTCTATATCATCGACGAGCAGGAACGTGTTCATATGGCTCATATCGATATCCATTACGGACAGAGCGTCAACGGCGTTGCGGCCCTCCATACACAGATTCTCGAGGAATCAGAGTTGAAGCCGTTTTACGATATTTACCCGGGAAAATTCAATAATAAGACGAATGGCATCACATTCCGCAGATGGCTTCTGCACTGCAACCATGAGCTGGCTTCCTATATTGAGGAGCTGATCGGATCCGGCTATAAGATTCACGCGGAGGAGCTGGAAAAACTCCTTGACTTTCAGGATGACGAGGCAGTTCTGGACCGTCTCCGCCAGATCAAGCAGAATGCAAAGCTGGACTTAAAGAAGTATTTGAAGAGCACCCAGGGAGTCGAGATTGACGAAACTTCCGTTTACGATATCCAGGTGAAGCGTCTCCACGAATACAAGCGCCAGCAGATGAATGCGCTTTACGCCATTTATAAGTATCTGGAGATCAAGAAGGGCAATCTGCCGAAGCGTCCCATTACCATGATTTTCGGAGCTAAGGCGGCCCCGGCCTATACGATTGCCAAGGATATTATCCATTTAATTCTCTGTCTGCAGGAGCTGATCGACAGCGATCCGGAAGTGAGTCCGTACTTAAAGGTCGTGATGGTGGAGAATTACAATGTGAGCAAGGCTGCGAAGCTGATTCCGGCCTGCGACATTTCCGAGCAGATTTCCCTGGCTTCCAAGGAGGCGTCCGGAACCGGCAACATGAAGTTTATGTTAAACGGCGCGGTGACTCTGGGAACCGAGGATGGCGCCAATGTGGAGATTCATCAGCTTGTGGGCGACGATAACATCTATATTTTCGGAAAATCCTCCGATGAGGTTATTAAGCTCTATGAAACCAGCGGTTACTGCTCCAGAAAGATTTATGAGAGCGACAGCCTCGTGGAGGAGCTGGTGGACTTTATTATCAGCAAGAAGATGATCTTAACCGGCGATCCGGTTAATTTAGGAAGACTTTATAAAGAACTGGTTTCCAAAGACTGGTTTATGACACTTCTGGATGTGAGAGAGTACATCGCGGTGAAAGAGCAGATGCTGGCGGATTACGAGGATGAGCGTTCCTGGGCCCGCAAGTCCCTGGTTAATATTGCGAAGGCCGGATACTTCTCTTCAGACAGAACCATTGAGGAGTACAATAAGGATATCTGGCACCTGTAAAACGGAAGGTTTACGCTGCAAAGTGAGCGTGAACGGGAGCGATAATACGCTGGAGGAAATGGAAAGACTATGGCAGACAGAAATGAGCAAAAATGGTGGAAAACATCGGTGATCTATCAGATTTATCCCAGAAGCTTTAAGGACAGCGACGGCGACGGAATCGGAGACTTGAACGGAATCATAGAAAAACTGGATTATCTGGAGGAACTGGGGATCGACGCCGTCTGGCTTTCACCTGTGTGTAAGTCACCTCAGGACGACAACGGATATGATATCTCGGATTATCAGGATATCGATCCGCTGTTCGGCAGCCTCCAGGACATGGAACGCCTGATTAAAGAGGCGGGAGAGCATGGGATTAAGATCATCATGGATCTGGTCTTAAACCATACGTCGGATGAACACCGGTGGTTTTTAGAAGCGAAGAAGAGTAAGGATAATCCCTACCATGACTACTACGTCTGGCGCGACGGTGAGGAGGGTGTTCTTCCCAATGACATGAGAGCCTGTTTCGGCGGCCCGGCATGGGAGTGGGTACCGGAACTGTCACAGTACTATTTTCATCAGTTCTCCGTCAAACAGCCGGATTTAAACTGGGAAAATGAAGCTGTACGGAGGGAAATCTACGAGATGATCCTCTGGTGGATGGACAAAGGCGTGGGCGGCTTCCGCCTGGACGTCATCGATCAGATTGCCAAGGAACCGGACTTAAAGATAACGGGTAATGGACCGCGTCTTCATGAATTTATCCGCGAACTGAGCCGCGAGACGTTCCAGAAGGGCGATATCGTCACCGTAGGCGAATGCTGGGGCGCCGATACGGAGCGTGCAAAGCTCTACAGTGCGCCGGATGGAAGCGAGTTCTCCATGGTGTTCCAGTTTGAACACATCATGCTGGATTCCGTACCGGGCAGGGAGAAATGGGATCTGGCCCCCCTTCCTTTCGTAAAACTCAAGGAAGTTTTAAACAAATGGCAGTGTGAGCTGCAGGGGAGCGGCTGGAACAGCCTCTTCTGGGACAATCACGATCTGCCGCGGATCGTATCGCGGTGGGGCAATGACAAGGAGTACCGTACGGAGTCGGCTAAGATGCTGGCCACGGTTCTCCACGGCATGCAGGGAACGCCCTATATCTACCAGGGAGAGGAACTGGGCATGACGAACACGGACTATGAGATCGGAGAGTATCGGGACATCGAGACGCTTCATATGTATGAGGAACGTCTGGAAGCCGGGTATTCCAAGGAGGAGATCATGCGGTCCATCCACGCCAAAGGGCGGGACAATGCCAGAACGCCGATGCAGTGGAACTGCGGCGAGGGAGCCGGATTTACAGATGGAACTCCCTGGATCCGGATCAATGGGAATTACGGGGAAATCAACGCGGAAAGAGAACTGGCGGATCCTCAATCGGTCTTCCATTATTATAAGAGACTGATCCATTTAAGGAAAGAGTATCCTGTCTTTGTACATGGAAGCTTCCAACTGCTTCTGGAGGACGATCCGAATATTTTTGCATACGTAAGAGAATGGGAAGGCGTCCGCCTGCTGGTACTCTGCAATTTCTTCGGCAGTGAAACCTGGTGCTCTCTGAAGGAGATGTGGGAAGGAAAAAAATGGCTCCTGTGCAATTACCAGGATGCAGAGAATGAGGAGATTTTAAGGCCGTATGAGGCCCGGATGATTCTGCTTTAAGGAAGGAACGCTTTGGCTCGGCGGCTGAACCTGCGGGGGAGGCGCCGGGGCAGGGCGTTTTTTGCCTGGGAAAACCGAAGAGATACGGAGGTCGGCGAGAGGGGATATAATGGGGAAATTATAATCATAAAAATACATTCTAAAACGGAGGTCTGCCCATGAGCGCCAGTTCGGTAACAGAATACACAGATAACTTAAGTGAGGACGGAAAAAAGTATGTCAGCGATTTCATCGGATTCATGCGCAAACAGTATCCGCAGATCGATTCTAAAATATGCTTTTCAATGCCGATGTGGCTGGCGGGAGAAAAAATGAAGGACGGATATATCGCTGTCTCCGCGGCCAAAAATCATTTTTCCATCCATTTTTCAGAGGAAGGATATGTAACCAACATAGCCAGAATGGTACCTGCCTGTAAAACCGGAAAACAGTGTATCAATATCAAATATGGAGATGACGAGTCCTATCAGATCGTGAAGGATCACGTCAGGGATTTTTTGCTGCGCCAGTAACGGCTCATGGGGACTGTGCCCGCCGGAGTGTTCCGGCGCACACGGTCCCCATGGTTTATTTCAGGCCGTTTATGTTGTCCACGAATTCGCTGTTTCTGGCAGTCGGTTCTACCCAGGCCGGCCGAAAACCGCATTTGATTGCGTTGCGGACGGACTTTAAGTTGGACCATGCGGCACAATAAAAGGGAACTTTCCCCAAAGCGATGATTTCCAGCGCCAGTTTGCTGGTCAATGCGGCCGCGATCCCTTTTCGTCTGTAAGCGGGAAGAACGTCGATCCCGATCTGATACATGGTTTCACAGTCGGCAGAGCAGCCGGCGAGTCCGATTAGCCTGCCGTGATCATAGGCCCCCACGCCAAGAACATCGCGTTCTCTGTTCTCGCTGGATAGGGCGTTGCTCCATTCCTTTGTATACAGATCTGAAAAATCGCCTTTATGCAGGACTCTTGTCTCGAATTCACAGGGCAGTTCCTTCAACTGTGTCAGATCAGGCAGAAAGTATTCCGCCATAAAACATACCTTCAAATCGTAAGCGGCCAGAGCGTCGTTTAATGCGTTTATGTTGGGTGTCTCAAAACAATGCTCGACCGGATATTTTTCTATGTAGGTGCTGACAATGCCGGCCAGCCGTTCACTCACCTGAGCTACAATGTTATTGCCGTAGGATACCAGATCGCATTCCAGCGGCAGCTGCAGTCGAATGCGGATTGTTCCAATGCTATTTCCAGTATTTCCTTATTTGTCATAAATAATCTCCTCAAAGTGAAGCATATCAATCAAATGATAGTATTTTCTTTTCGCATTCATAATACCGGGAGTACCGGATCGCGGGTAAAATATCGTGGGAAATTCCCTCCTCATTCAGAAAACGGGCGGCTTCCATAATTTCCTTTAGCGACAGACTGCTGCTCAGTTTTTCACGATTTTCTATCTGCCTTTTCATCTCCAGAACCCCTATATGCAGCATCGAGCCCAGTTTTACGAGCACTGCCGCCGGTATGCGGTCTTCTCTGATCCAAAGGCAGTAGGGCTTCCTGTCCTGCTCACAGGGGCTGTAGAAGCTGGCTCCGACGACCCGATAGCCGCAGCTTTGGCATTCCAGCACCAGACTGTGGCCTTCCAGAGATGCCTTCGTGTTTTTTCCGTGGCACTGCGTGCATACCAGGCTGGATAAGTCCACATTTCGTATGCAGCAGGCGCAAAAATCGCTGTCCAACCCTCTGTAGTTCTGTGTCATATAGGCGTCAATGGCGTCTTTCTGTTCCTCCAGAAGATCGGGGATGGCGTGAAGCTTTAAAATGTCAATCAAGGCGTCATTTACCCAGTAGGAAGGCGGAATTATAGAAGCGTGCTCGAAGGAATGGCAGGCGCTGCACCAGATCCACAGGCCGCCCCGCCCGGGCCTGTCGCTTCTCAGATAGATATGGCTGTCCCTGTGCCCGCAGACTGGACAGACAGCGGGAAATTCACAGGTCTCCAGCAGTGATTCCATGGAAATATCCGAACTATGCCACATGATATCCCTCTCTTTTTCTTTCTATTAGACTTCATACAGCCGGAAGAAGCTCTCCTGCTGTAATCCTTTGAATCCATTGTACCATAGGCCAAAGATTCAGGAAAGACTTTGCCGTGCGGTTATTGTAATCCGTTCGCATTGCAATTGTCCCTCTCTTTCGCTATAATGGATGAATAGAAGTGGCAGGAGGAAGTGACGTATGATACGATGTGCAACCATAGGAACAAATTTTGTGGCGGACTGGTTTATGAAGGCGGTCCAGGCGTGTGACGGGATCACCTGCAGCCTGGTTTATTCCAGAAACAGGGAGACGGCGGAGACGTTTTGCGAGAAACACGGAGCGGGGCGGTGGTGTACGGATTTAATGGAGGTTGCGGAAGCAGAGGATGTAGACGCGGTCTATATCGCCAGCCCTAACAGCCTTCATTACGAACAGGCGGCGCTGATGCTGTCCCATGGAAAACATGTGCTCTGTGAGAAGACCATAACCTCGAATGAGGCGGAGCTAAAGGAACTGGTCCGGATCGCGGGAGAGAACCGCGCAGTCCTTATGGAAGCCATGCGTTCGGTCCATGAGGAAGGTTTTTTGCGGCTGAGAGAGGTGCTTCCGAGGGTGGGGACGATCCGGAGGATCAGTTTCCAGTACGCGAAGTATTCCTCGCGATACGATAAGTTTAAGGCAGGAATCATTGAAAATGCGTTCAACCCGGAGTTTTCCAATGGCGCTCTGATGGACATCGGAGTCTACTGCGTCCATCCGCTGGTACGGCTGTTTGGTATGCCGAAGAAGATTATCGCAGATTCCCTGCTTCTCTCCAACGGTGTGGAAGGAGCGGGTACCATCCTGGCCTCCTATGATGGCATGCAGGCGGAACTTCTCTACTCCAAAATCACCAATAACCGCCTTCCAAGTCAGATTCAGGGCGAAGACGGGACTCTGGTGATCGACAATATTACGAATATCTGCAGCGTGGTTTTCTATGACAGAGAAGGCAATGCGGAAACGGTTATTGATCTTCCTCCAGAGCACAGCCTGGATGGAGAAGTAAAGGACTGGCTCCGCATGATTGAGACCGGGGAAGGAGTTGGGGAAGACAACGAATGCTCCCTGATGGAACTGCGTGTGATGGATGAGGCGAGACGCCAGGCGGGAATCGTCTTCCCGGCTGATCTCCGCAAAATTACCGGGTGTGGATTAAATTAAAGCAAAGGGGGATATCTATGTATTATTCGACGACCTGTCCGTCACCGGTGGGAGTGATAACCCTGGCCTCCGACGGAGAGAAGCTGTCCGGTCTGTGGCTGGAGGGACAGAAGTATCATGGTGGCACAATTGCCGGCAGTATGATGGAAAAAGATGATGTGCCGGTGTTTAATGCCGCGAAGCAGTGGCTGAACCGGTATTTTTCAGGGGAGAAACCGTCGGCTTCGGAGCTGCCGCTTGCTCCCGTGGGAAGTGAATTCCGACAAAAGGTATGGGAGATTCTCTGCGAAATTCCGTATGGCAGCGTGATTACCTACGGTGATATCGCAAAACGTATGGCTGTGATGTTAAACAGGCCCACCATGTCGGGACAGGCAGTGGGCGGTGCGGTCGGGCACAATCCCATCTCGATTATCATCCCGTGCCACCGTGTCGTGGGCTCGAATGGAAGTCTGACGGGGTATGCGGGCGGAATTGATGCGAAGATAAAACTGCTGGAGCTGGAAGGCGCAGACATGTCTTCACTGTTTGTTCCGTCTAAGGGGAGCGCACTCTGAACTTGACAGAATCAGTAAAATAAGGGTTTTGCAGCATTATCTGCAAAACCCTTATTTTTATCCGCGTCTGTTTTCGCGGCTGTACTTTTTCTTCAGCACTTTACTCATTTTAACGGCATATCCGGCTGTTATGGGGTAGAAACAGGACAGAACCAGGATAGCCAGCAGAGTCAGTATGGGGATGGCTATTTTAATGGCAAGAATCATATGGATACTTTTGGCTGAAACAGAAACGTTGGCGGCATATCCTGTGAACGCCAGCAGGCCGCCGACGATCAGGGTGGAGAAGGAACCGCAGAATTTCCGTACAAAGGTGCTGGAAGCATTGATAAAACCGGCCTGCGCGCAGCCAAAATGGAGTTCGGTATAGTCAGTGCAGTCGGGAATCATTGCGAAGCAGCAGATATTTGAAAAGGTCAGTCCGGTTGTGGTGAAGAGACTCATGGCTGCGAAAACAGCCGTTTAATTGAAACAAATAATTGAAAACAGCGGTACGCCGGACGGAAACCAGCCAACTATTATACGGTAGGGCTTCCATTCGGCGTATCGTTATTTAGATATCACTAGAAAAGCGCACCTGCGATATTAAAAGACGGGGTCATGGAGAATGATTTTCATAAGGCATATGTTATCGCCCATTTTAATACTTTTCAGTAATTCCACGTCAGCCTTACAGGCAAACGCTCGTTCAAAAAGGATTTTGCTGTACCCTGTCGTACACTGGCACCATGTATTTGTTTCTAACCTATCCACTTCCGCAAGCATGGGACAGGGACAAAAATGAAATTGCAGAAACAGTTCGCCGTCTTTGCAGAAAAGTCCGGCGGCCTCTGCCTTCTCTGAAGCTGTAAATTCTTCTATATTTGCGGCGTCTGCCTTCAGCTCCTTAACAAGCGCGATTTTCTCGTCCATCCCATATCCGCATTGACAGTTCATTCTTATGTTCTTTACGGCTTCAGCTTCAAATCTGTTTTCCAGGCGGTTCATTGCAGATTTTACCCAATCACAATTATTTTCTGCTTTTGCCTCCCCGTTCTTACCATATACCACTTCGTTGGCGATATCCGCACTGCTTTCCGCTTTGATGGATTCGTAGATGACTTTCTCTTGTATTTTCCGAATATCAAACATTGTATCCTCCCTATTCCTGACAGGCTGATTAAGTATATTTGCTTAAGCTGTCTCTTATTATAGGGTAAAAGTCATACGGTTGACTTCTGAATTCTTGCTTTTATGAAATGGGAATGCATAGATCCATAACTACACTGTGAGTGTCACGATCAATATGGTAATATCGATTTAAACCATATCGCTGGACCATGTGAAAGCCGCTTTGAGGAAGCCATACTGTGAAAATCCCCTGCAGGGTCTCGAAAATATCCTGAATTTCCCCGTTGAAATGATAAACAATCCATTTGCCTCCTTTAATCCACATGGTATTGTCCAGGCCGCAGTCCGGATCTGCCGTGATACAAAGATCACAGATACACTGGGATGAGATTGTTACAGCCGGATCATTGAAAAAACGCTCCATCATAACAGTTTTTTCATTCATAAACGTTTTATTTTGGTCTAAAAATTGGTACCAGTTGTTTTCAATGTCCGCATAGTTTCCTATAAAACGGCGATAGATCACAAAACAGTCATGTAACTCTTGAAGTTCAATTTGTGCGTCATATTCTTCCGCAGTTTTGAACTGTACAACCCGTTCTGGGGAAAAAGGAACGGGCATACTGTGAACTGATGTGGACTGTTTAAATATTGTGGGGGAGGTATGATGGCGCTTTCTAAATACAGTGCTGTAATTGGATGAACTGTATCCGTAATCTAAGCCGATGTCCGTAATTGCTTTCTTTGGATTCAATTTCATATCGACAGCACTCTGGTCCACCTTACAGCGTTTGATAAATGCGTAAACGCTTTCACCGGTTTCTTCCTTGAATATCCGGCTGAAATGGTATTTTGACAGAAAGAAATGAGCTGCTATGGTATCAAGCGATAAATCCTCGTCTAAATGCTGTATGATATAGTCAATGCTTTGATTGATAATTTTTTTTCTATCCATAGGTCTCCGGTCTTTGTTTCAATTACCTGTATAATGCTGTAAATGCATGTTTCAGTGACGAAAACCCCCTGTGGCCATTTACTGGTCACAGGGGGGCTGATATCAATGATTTTATTTCTGGTTCGCTTTTTTACCTTCTCTTGGAAGGATAATATTCAGCAGGACCGCCACGATGGTAGCGACTACGACCGGTGAACGGCCGAAGATGGTGACTACCCAGCTGGGGAATGTGGAAAGTGCTGCGGTGGCCTGGGAGATCCCCATGCCGAGCGCTGCGGCAAGTCCTACGATAGAAGAGTTGCGGTAAGTCATCTCTTCTGACATAACGAGCTTCATACCGGTCATAGCGATAGAAGCAAAAACCGATACGGTTGCGCCGCCCAGAACACATTGGGGAATGGTGGTGAGCAGTGCGGAGAACTTCGGAATTAAACCGGCTGCAAGGAGAATGACAGCGGTAAGACCCAGGACACAGCGGTTGACAACCTTTGTCGTCGTAACGATACCGACGTTCTGGCTGTAGGTTGCGGTGGGGAGGCCGCCGAGCAGGGCGCCGAGAATATTGGTGACGCCGTAGCCCATGATACCGCCCTGAAGTTCCTTATCGGTTGGTTCACGGTCGATAGAACCGCTGGTAGTTGCCGTAAAGTCGCCGATCGCCTGTATGGAGTTGATGGCGAACAGGATTGCAATGGCAATACAGGAAGACGGTTCAAACATGATTCCAAAATGAAGAGGCTGGGGAACCTGGAAGGCTGCCGCGGAACCGATGCTGGCGAAATCGACCATGCCAAAGAAGAGTGAGACAACATAGCCGACGATGATGCCGATCAGGATCGAAGCGAGCTTAAAGATTCCTTTGCCGAAATGGTTCAGTACAGTAACCACGGCAAGTGTTAAAAATGCTATCGCCCAGTTCTGCCAGGAACCGTATGTAGGGCTGGAGGTACCTCCGGCCATGTAATTGATTGCCGTCGGATATAAGGATAAGCCGATGGTGAAGACGACGGTACCCGTAATAAGCGGCGGGAAAAACTTACGGATCTGCATGACAAAAGCACCCACAATGAAGGCGACAACGCCGCCGACGATCTGAGCGCCTAAAATAGCAGGAACGCCGTAGTCCGCTGCGATCGACTGCATGCTGGGCACGTAAGCGAAGCTGATGCCCATGATAACCGGCAGAGCGGCTCCGAGATGGATCCCGTTCTTTTTACCGATGGGGAAAAGCTGCAGTAATGTGGAAAGTGCGGATACGACAAGAGCAGCCTGGATTAAGATAACCCGGTCTGCGGTGGAAAGGTTTGCAACGTTGGATACGATAATGGCTGGAGTAACGCAGCCAACGATCATGGCTACCACGTGCTGAAGTGCTAACGGCAGTGCCTGGGAGAATTTTGGGATGCCGTCCAACTGAAATATAGAAGCGTATTCTTTACTTGACTGTTTCATAGAGAGAGTTCCTCCTTAGGTTATTGGAAGTACTCCGGGAAACCGGATTAAGGTTCCCCGGCTAAAATTGTAACAGTTCAGGCGGCTTATCTTCTTGACCGAAAAAGCCGGTCAAAAAGCATCGGATATTCATCCGATGTGAAAATTGGTGCATAAAGCCGCTTACAAGCAAGCTTGACGCTGCTTCCAGCACCGATTTTCCCGCCGTCTGAACTGTTATTAACAATTACTGATGAATGCGAGTACCGGTTTTCCCCAGGATTCCCTCTTTTGCTTTTTCAAGCAGAGTGATGAGTGCGTTGCGCCCATCTTTGGAATCTGCGAATTTCACAGCAGCCTGCACTTTCGGAAGCATGGAGCCCGGCGCAAAATGGCCTTCGTCCATATACTTTCTGGCATCGTCTGTTGTGATATCGTCCAACCATTTCTCTTCCGGTTTTCCGAAGTTGATAGCGACCTTTTCTACTGCGGTTAAGATGATTAAGAAATCAGCGTTCAGTTCTTCCGCCAGCAGTTCACTTGCAAAGTCTTTGTCAATTACGGCGCTTGCGCCTTTTAAATGGTTTCCGATTAAAGTAACCGGGATACCGCCTCCGCCGCAGGCGATGACCAGCTGTCCGGAGTCCACGAGGGAGCGGATCGCACCGATCTCAATGATTTCGGCGGGCTTTGGAGATGCAACGACACGGCGGTAGCCGCGGCCTGCGTCTTCCTTCATGATATATCCGTACTTTTCTTCCGCAATCTTAGCCTGTTCCTCTGTCATGAAATGGCCGATCGGTTTGGAAGGTGCGTTAAATGCAGGATCTTCCGCATCGACTCGGATCTGTGTGATCATGGTAGTGACCGGAATATCCGTGATGTTTCTGTTTAACAGCTCTTCTCTCAGTGCGTTTTGCAGGTCATAGCCGATGTAAGCCTGGCTCATGGCAACACAGACGGAGAGAGGAGTATTAGGCTGAGACGGATCTTCACGGCTCAGCGCGCTCATAGCGTTGTTGATCATGCCGACCTGAGGTCCGTTGCCGTGTGCAACGACGACCTCGCAGCCTTCCTCGATCAGGTCTACGATCGCTTTCGCAGTGATTTTAACTGCCGTCATCTGTTCTGGCAGTGTGTTGCCTAAGGCGTTGCCGCCCAGGGCAATGACAATTCTTTTCTTCTTATCCATTGAATAAACCCTCCACCGGTTTTATAAAAAATCCAAAAAAGGACGCACCTGCTACTCGCTGGCAGCGGGTGCGCCCGGATTCATATTCTTCTTATTTGAATACGCGTGGCGTGTTTCTTTCTTCCAGCTTCTTTAAGATTTCCTGTGGATTCTCAAATTTGGCAAGGAAGATCATAGCGGCGATTACGTATGGCTTGAAGCTTGCTTCTTTATATAACGGATCGCGGTAACGATCGAATACGGAAGCTTCTACTTCACCATCTACACAGCTTACGTCGTTGATATCTGCCGGTAAGCAGTGTAAGTACAGGGCCTTGCCATCCTTTGTGGTCTTCATAAGCTCTTCGGTACAGCACCAGTCTTTGTGGTCTGCGTTCTGAGCCAGTAATTCTTTCTCCAGAGCCTTGATGCCCTCTGTATCGCCTTCGCCGTAAAGGTTCGTTCTCTTTTCCATTGCTGCGAATGGAGCCCAGCTCTTCGGGTAAACGATGTCAGCGTCTTTAAATGCGTCAGCCATGTCGTGAGATACACGGAAGGAACCGCCGGACTTCTCAGCGTTCTTTCTGGCAACTTCTTCAACCTCAGGCATTACTTCGTAGCCTTCCGGATGAGCCAGGACAACTTCCATACCCATACGTGTCATCAGGCCGATTACACCCTGAGGAACGGATAATGGCTTTCCGTAGGAAGGAGAGTAAGCCCATGTCATAGCCAGTTTTTTGCCCTTTAAGTTCTCGAGGCCGCCGAACTCATGGATAATATGTAACATATCAGCCATACACTGTGTCGGATGGTCGATATCGCACTGTAAGTTTACTAAGGTTGGCTTCTGCTCTAAGATTCCGTCCTTGTGGCCCTGTGTTACAGAGTCAACAACTTCGTGCATATAAGCGTTGCCCTTGCCGATGTACATGTCATCACGGATACCGATCACATCAGCCATGAAGGAGATCATGTTGGCTGTTTCACGAACGGTCTCGCCGTGAGCAACCTGAGACTTGCCCTCGTCTAAGTCCTGAACTTCCAGGCCGAGTAAGTTACATGCGGAAGCGAAGGAGAAACGGGTACGTGTGGAGTTGTCACGGAATAAGGAGATTCCGAGGCCGCTCTCGAATACCTTTGTGGAAATGTTGTTTTCTCTCATGAAACGGAGAGCGTCAGCTACGGTCCAGACAGCTTCCAGTTCTTCGTCTGTCTTTTCCCATGTTAAGAAGAAATCATTGTTGTACATTTCCTTGAAATTTAAAGCGTTTAATTTGTCGATGTAATCCTGTAAGGTTTTCATATTGGTATAAAGCCTCCTGAAATAAATGTAATGTTATTTGGTATCTATCCTGCATGCTGTCCGGCCTGTCATAGATTTGGGGAAGGAATGAGGGCCATCGGCAAGAGTGATTATTTTGGGGTGGCTGCAGGCTTTAAGGAGACCTGCAGCCGGCATATATGGTTACAAAATGGCAACTGATTGGCTAAATAATTATTTCTCGCAGTAGATAGAAGGAAGTGCTGCGTAAACGGCTGCACATGTTACTAAATCCTGCTTCCATGTCTTCTCGTTCGGAGCGTGAGCCTGAGCTTCTGCGCCTGGTCCGAAGCCGATGCACGGAATTCCGTTGCGTCCCATGATGGAAACGCCGTTGGTGGAGAATGTCCATTTGTCTGTCAACGGACGGGCGGTTCTCATGGCAAGTGTTTCTTCTGCGCCGATACGGGCATCGCCGTATAAGTTCTTGTAAGCTTCTTCCAGAGATGCGGTTACTTTGTGATCCTCCGGAATAACCCAGGTCGGGAAGTAGCACTCGATCGGATAAGTAAGTCCTTTATAGGAAGGACGGGAATATTCATACATGGATACGGTTACGTCTCCGCCGTACTTCTTTACGCTCGGTAAGTTGCGGATTTCTTCTAAGCAGCTTTCCCAGGTCTCACCGGCTGTCATACGACGGTCTAAGGATACCGCGCAGGAGTCAGCAACCGCACAGCGGCTTGGTGATGTGAAGAAGATCTCAGAAACAGTGACAGTGCCGCGGCCTAAGAAGTTTGCTTCTTTCCATTCTGCGTTGTAGCTCTCGTCTAACATCTTAACGAGACCTTTTACTTCTTTGTCATCGGCTGCGTCGTTTTCGTTTAAGGCGCGTACATCCTGAAGGATATCGGCCATCTTGTAGATCGCGTTGTCACCGCGCTCCGGAGCGGAACCGTGGCAGGAAACACCCTTTACGTCTACACGGATTTCCATACGTCCTCTCTGGCCGCGGTAGATTCCGCCGTCAGTAGGCTCTGTAGATACAACGAATTCCGGACGAACCTTGTCTTCGTTGATGATGTACTGCCAGCAGAGACCGTCACAGTCTTCTTCCTGAACAGTACCGGTTACCAGAACGGTGTACTTGTCGCTTAAAAGTCCTAAATCCTTCATGATTCTGGCTCCGTAAACGGCTGATACGATACCGCCGCACTGATCGGAAACGCCGCGGCCGCCGATTTCGGTGTCATTCTCGTAGCCTTCGTATGGATCGAAGTTCCAGTTGTTCTTATTGCCGATACCAACGGTATCGATATGAGCGTCGAAACCGATTAAGGTTGCGCCGGTTCCCATGTAACCAAGAACGTTGCCCATATCATCGATAACAACCTTATCAAATTCAAGCTTTCTCATCTCTTCTGCGATGCGGTCGATATGAGCTTTCTCGTCACAGCTTTCGCCTGGGAATTTTACGATGTCTCTTAAAAATCTGGTCATATCAGCTTCGTAATTTTTTGCTGCCTCTTTGATTTTTGCGTAATCCATGATTTTAATACCCTCCGTTTTTTTATTTTATAATGAAGTTCAATTGCCTAACGTTCTTTTCCTTCCCAAACGATCGCTTTGTAGCGTTCCGGGTCGGTGTCGCCCTCCGTAGAGAAGAGGAGAACTTTTGAATCCTGATTCAGTCCTAAATGCTCTCTTAAATCCTTGTACTCATCCATGGTCATGATGCAGGCCAGAATACCGAATGGAGCTGCACCGGACTCACCGGACGTTACCTGTACGTCTCCCTTAATCGGAGCCGCCAGCATTCTCATGCCTTTTGCTGCTGCCCAGTCAGGAGCGGAGACGAAGGTGTCAACGTGGTTCTTTAAGATATCCCAGGAGATGGTGTTCGGCTCGCCGCAGGCTAAACCGGCCATGATGGTCTGCATATCACCGTCCACGATCTGAAGACGTCCGTCGCCGGCTTTCGCACCCTTGTAGAGGCAGGCTGCAACATCAGCTTCCACAACGACAACCTTAGGCGGGTTTTCCGGATAACGGTTTGCGAAGTAGCCCTGTACAGCTCCTGCAAGAGAACCAACGCCTGCCTGAATGAATACGTGAGTCGGTCTGTCGCATCCGTATTCCTCTAACTGCTCGCCGGCTTCCATCGCCATGGTTCCGTATCCCTGCATGATCCATGCCGGAATCTCTTCGTAGCCGTCCCATGCGGTATCCTGTACGACAACGCCGTGTTCTGTCTTAGAAGCGGCATCGGCTGCCATGCGGACGCATTCGTCGTAGTTGACTTCCTCGATGGTAACGTCAGCGCCTTCCGCCTTGATGTTATTGAAACGGGTGATGGTGGAGCCCTTCGGCATGAAGACAACAGACCTTTGTCCTAACCGGTTGGCCGCCCATGCAACGCCTCGTCCATGGTTTCCGTCTGTGGCTGTAAAGAAGGTAGCCTGGCCGAATTCCTCGCGGAGTGCTTCGGAAGTCAGAACACTGTATGGAAGATCGGAGACGTCTTTACCTGTCTGCTGTGCTATGTACTTCGCAATCGCGAAGGAACCGCCCAAAACCTTGAAAGCGTTTAAACCGAAGCGGTAGGATTCGTCCTTTACATAAACCTGGCCCAGACCTAAGTATTCAGCCATATGGTCGAGCTTCGCAAGCGGTGTCTTGCTGTACTGCGGGAAGCTCTCATGGAATTTCCTTGCCTTTCCGATTTCGTCCAGCGCCATGATCTGTAAATTCTTGTCGTCTGTCTTCGGCATGGTGTTAACCACCCATTCGATTGGATTCATGATGTTTGATTCTCCTTCTTATTTAAAATGATTTAAAATGGAAATGTAATTGAAAACTTATTTGCTTTCTTTTCCGGCATCCATGTAGCTGTAAAGCGTGAACTTGGATATTCCGAAAAAGTTGGAAACTTTGTCGCCGGATTTTGTAATCAGGAATGCCCCGGCATCGTTTAAATACTGAATCGCTGTGATCTTGTCATCCTTGCTCATCAGCGCCACCGGTTTTCCGACCAGCTGTACGGACTGTTCGATGAGCGTATCTAAAAGGTCGTTGACGTTGTGCGTGATCTTTCTTGGCTGCCGGTCTTCTCCGGACATCTCCGCGGTGGAGATGAGAGAGCGGATCGAGTTGTCAACAGTGAGCAATCCTGTGATGTCATAATTTAAGGAAAAGATATAATCGATGGTACCGTCCTTTCCTCTTATATACATGGTACTGGATTTCAAAATCCTTCCGTCATCTGTCTTCGTTAAATAAGACAGCCGGTCTTTTAAGCATTCAGGATTCCGGTTCAGCGTTTCAAGAACGATTTCCGAAGGTCCGTCTCCCAGTTTTCGGTTGCTTACGTGACCGTTTTCGATATAGACGATGGAACTCTCTATATCCTGCTTTTTTAAGTCGTGGATGACCACCTCACAGGCGTTTCCAAAATGGGATGCCACACCGTGTGCAATCTGTGTCAGTTGTTCGAGCTTTGAATCCATCTTGTAACCCCCCTTACTTGAAAAATGAATTTCTTATACACCCATCATAACATAAAAAAATGAAAAATCAATACTTTTTCTAAAAATTTTTTAGGCAAACTAATTTTTTTTGTATTTTCATCTTGCATTTCTTACTTTTAGATGATACACTGTACCTATAAAGATATTTATGGTACAAACTGCATAAAAATGATGAGAAGGGAAAAGTTCTCAAGGACAATATGCAAGAACAACGCACGGGAGGCGGGGAAGGTCCCATGTGCACACTGTATACTCAAAATTTTTAAGATTTTGACGAGAAATTAGGAAAAAGAGAGAAAAGGAGATGGAGACATGCTGATTATCGGTAATGGAAGAATGATCACAAGAAACCCGGAGGCTCCGTTTTTGGAAGATGGAGCAGTGGCGATGGATGGATCCACTATTATGAAAGTAGGAACGACAAAAGAGATAAAAGAGGCATATCCCGATGCAGAATATATCGACGCCAAAGGCGGCGTCATCATGCCGGCGTTTATCAACGCGCATGAGCACATCTACAGCGCATTTGCAAGAGGCTTAAGCATCAATGGCTACGATCCCCACGGTTTCCTGGAGATCCTGGACGGAATGTGGTGGACGATCGACCGCAACTTAACACTGGAGGAGACAAGGCTTTCCGCCATGGCAACCTATATCGATTCCATTAAAAATGGTATTACCACTACCTTCGATCACCATGCAAGCTTCGGCCACATACGCGATTCCCTGTTTAAAATAGAAGAAGCGGCAAAAGAAACCGGTGTTCGCTCCTGCTTATGTTATGAGATTTCCGATCGTGACGGCATGGATAAGGCCAGGGAAGCGGTAATGGAGAACGCGGCCTTTATCAAACACGCGCTGGCGGACGACAGTGATATGATCGCCGGAATGATGGGCATGCATGCCCAGTTCACAATCTCTGACGAGACCATGGAACTGGCCGCGGCCAACAAGCCGGCGGAAGTCGGCTACCACATTCATGTGGCCGAAGGCATCGAAGATCTTCATGACTGCTTAAAGAAATACGGCAAGCGCATCGTAGACCGTCTGATGGACTGCAATATCCTAGGCCCGAAGACACTGCTTGGCCACTGTATATACGTAAATCCTCACGAGATGGAATTAATTAAGGAAACAGATACCATGGTTGTACATAATCCGGAGTCCAACATGGGCAACGCCTGCGGATGTCCTCCAACCATGGAGATCGTTCACAGAGGAATCTTAACCGGTCTCGGCACCGACGGATACACACACGACATGACGGAATCCTACAAGGTTGCCAATGTACTTCACAAACACCATCTCTGCGATCCGAACGCCGCCTGGGGCGAGGTTCCGCAGATGCTGTTCGAAGGAAATGCAAAAATCGCCAACCGTTACTTTAAGAAGCCTCTCGGCGTATTAAAAGAAGGCGCAGCCGCCGATGTCATCGTTACCGATTATATCCCGCTGACCCCGATGAACGCAGGCAACGTAAACAGCCATATTCTTTTCGGCATGACCGGCAGAAGCGTGACAACGACAGTCGGAAACGGAAAAGTCCTGATGAAAGACAGAATTCTTACGAATATTGATGAAGAGAAAGTCATGGCTGACTGCAGGCAGGCAGCGAAGGAACTGGCGGACCGCATCAATAGTAGATAGAGGGAAATTTTGAAGAGGGAGTTAGGAATGGGCTGGCGGTTACGTCCTTTCTGCGGGAGACGAAATTTTATATAAATCTAAAGCATGATTTAATAAAATTTGTTCCCGCAGAAAGGACTGTGTACGGGCAGGCTGGAGACTCTCCTCGCAAAAGTTGCTGGTGGAATAGAGGGGCTGGCCGATGGGATTGGCGGAATGAATGCAGAAAATGCAGGTAGAAGATTCCAGAGAGAAAGTCTTTTGTTTGATGTAAAATGAAGGCAGCAATTGTAATGTGAAAGAGTTTTTATGATACAGAGTTTTGAAGTAATGAAATATGGTAATAAAGCAACAGGAAAGAAATATAAATAAGCAGCAAAGATAAAAAGCAGCAAGGATAAATAAGCAGCAATCACAATACCAATAAAGCAGAAAGAAAATATTAGAAAATTCACAGCGAGGTGTTTTCTTTTTTCAGCGGCAGCCAGGGAAGCAGCGGGTTTTGGAGGGAAACAAATTTTATTAAATCATGGTTTAGATTTATATAAAATTTCGTCTTCCCTCCAAAATCCGCGGACCCGGCAGCCAACAAATTCAAAAAAAGATAAACACCCGCGAATCAGGAGGTTAATGATGGGAGACAGAATGACACCAATGCCATTTCCGCAGTTAGTGGAGTGGGTAATAAAGGAACATGACGATAAGGGGACTGTGTTTGGGGTTTACAGACCTTATCAGGCGAAGGCGGAGAATGACAGGAAAATCTTTGGAAGGACTCTGGAGACACCGGTTGGTCCGGCGGCGGGCCCTCATACCCAGCTGACCCAGAATATTGCAGCGGCTTACTATGCGGGAAGCCGGTTCTTTGAGCTTAAGACGGTTCAGATCATCGACGGCGAGGATCTTCCGGTGAGTAAGCCCTGTATCAAAGCTGATGATGAGTGCTATAACTGTGAGTGGTCAACAGAGCTTTACGTTCCGCAGGCACAGGAGGAGTACATAAAGGCATGGTTTTTACTGAGCGTTATGGCGAAAGAGTATGGACTCGGCGCCATGGACGGATTCCAGTTCAATATGAGCGTGGGATACGATCTGGAGGGAATCAAGTCTCCGAAGATTGATTTGTTTATCGAGTCCATGAAGGACGCAAAAGATACGGATACCTATAAGAACTGCAGGGAGTATCTGCTGGAGAACGTTTCCATGTTTAAGAATTTGACGAAGGAGGATATCGAAGGGATTTCTTCTAATATCTGTAATTCCGTCACACTCTCCACGCTGCATGGATGCCCGCCCCAGGAGATCGAGCGGATCGCTACGTATTTGATCGAGGTGAAGGGACTTCATACCTTTATCAAGTGCAATCCGACACTTCTGGGATATGAATTTGCAAGAAAGACCATGGATGAGATGGGATACGATTACGTCGCTTTCGGCGATTTCCATTTCCTCGATGATTTACAGTATAAAGACGCGATTCCGATGCTTCAGAGGCTTAAAAAGCTGGCCGGAGAGAAGAATCTGGAGTTTGGCGTGAAGATCACCAATACGTTCCCGGTTGATGTGAAGCAGAATGAACTTCCAAGCGAAGAGATGTACATGTCAGGAAAATCGTTGTATCCGCTGTCTATTTCACTGGCTGCGAAGCTGGCGAAGGAATTTGACGGACAGTTAAGAATCTCTTACTCGGGCGGTGCTGATTACCATAATATCAAGAGCATTGTAGATGCGGGAATCTGGCCGGTAACGGTGGCTACCACCCTGTTAAAGCCGGGCGGATATCAGAGACTGGATCAGATGGCGAGTGAACTGGAATGTGGAAGCGTGGAGTTTGCCGGAGTGGATGCAGAGAAGGCCGCGAAGCTGGCGGAAACTGCGATTACAGACGAACACCATGTAAAGGCAGTAAAGCCGCTTCCATCCAGAAAGATGAACAAACCGGTTCCGCTTACAGACTGCTATGTGGCGCCGTGTAAGGAAGGATGTCCGATCCACCAGGATGTGACCACGTATTTACAGCTTTCCGGAGCAGGCAAGTATGAGGAAGCCATGAAGGTGATCGCAGAGAAAAATCCGCTTCCATTTATTACGGGTACCATCTGTGCTCATAACTGTATGAGCAAATGTAACCGTAACTTCTATGAGGATCCGGTCAACATCCGCGGTGTCAAGCTGGTGTGTGCGGAAGGCGGCTACGACGCTCTGATGAAGGAAATCAAGGCTGGGGAGTTAAAAGGAAAGAAGACTGCTGTTGTCGGCGGCGGCCCGGCTGGTCTGGCGGCTGCGTATTTCCTGACAAAGAACGGCTGTCCGGCGACGATCTATGAGGCGGGCGACAGCCTTGGCGGCGTAGTAAAGCATGTGATTCCGGGATTCCGTATTTCTGATGAAGCGATTGCAAAGGATGTGGCTCTGGCTACGGCTTACGGCGCAGAGGTGAAGCTGAACACGAGAGTGGAGAGTCTGGAAGACTTAAAGAAGGCGGGATATGACTGTATCATTCTGGCGACTGGCGCTTCAAAGCCGGGAGTTTTAAAACTGGAAGCAGGAGAGGCTATGAACGCACTCGATTTCCTGGCACAGTTTAAGGCCACTGACGGAAATGTAAATATCGGCAAAAATGTCGTTGTCATCGGCGGTGGAAATACCGCGATGGATACGGCCAGAGCCGTAAAGAAAACAAAAGGGGTGGAACACTCCTATCTGGTATACAGAAGAACGAAACGCTTCATGCCGGCCGACGAGGAAGAACTCGTAATGGCGGTGGAAGACGGCGTGGAGTTCAAAGAACTCTTATCTCCTGTGAAGCTGGAAAATGGAAAGCTGATCTGCAGTGTGATGAAGCTGTCTGATTACGATGCTTCCGGCAGAAGAGGCGTGTCCGAGACAGGTGAGACGGTGGAAATCCCGGCGGATACCGTGATTGCAGCTGTCGGCGAGCAGGTTCCGACTGATTTCTTAAAGGCTAACGGAATCAATGTGAACGACAGAGGAAGAGCTATGGTAAACGAGGAGACACTGGAGACCAGCGTATCCGGCGTTTATGCAATCGGTGACGGTTTATACGGACCAAAGACAGTTGTAGAAGCTATGCGTGACGCCAGAATGGCTGCGGAGGCAATCCTCGGTGCAAAGGCGGCAAGAGACTTTGATGATACGGTGGAGGATCTTGGAAAACTCTACGACAGACGTGGAGTGCTGGCTGAAACAAAGGAATTTAAGGAAGACAGCACACGCTGCCTTGGCTGCTCCAATATCTGCGAGAACTGTGCAGAGGTATGTCCGAACCGTGCCAACATCGCGATCCATGTACCTGGAATGGCGAAACACCAGATTATCCATGTGGATTATATGTGTAATGAGTGCGGTAACTGTAAGAGCTTCTGTCCATACGACAGCGCTCCGTACTTAGATAAATTTACCCTGTTTGCCAATGAAGAGGACATGGAAAACAGTAAGAATCAGGGCTTTGTTGTCCTCGATCAGGCTGCGGTTTCCTGTAAGGTGCGTTATCTTGGAAACATGTATACCTGGAATGCCGCGGACAGCGACAGCGTAATTCCGGAAGGCTTGCGCAAAGTAATGGAAACTGTCTGCAAAGATTATGATTACCTATTAGCATAGGGAAAGCAGGTGAACTTATGTATACCTTACTGGTGAATGGAACGAGCGTTACCGTGGAAGAGGACTTAAAGCTGATCGATGTGCTGAGAAATAACCTGGGACTCAAATCTGTCAAGGACGGCTGCAGCGAAGGCGCCTGCGGAACGTGTACGGTTTTGATTGATGGAAAGGCCACAAAGGCCTGTGTCCAGAAGGTTTCAAAGATGGAAGGAAAATCCATCGTAACAGTAGAAGGACTCAGTGACAGAGAAAAAGAAGTATTTGTCTATGCCTTTGGAGAAGCGGGAGCCGTGCAGTGCGGCTTCTGCATCCCCGGCATGGTTATGTGCGCAAAGGGACTGATCGACCAGAATCCGGATCCGACCCGCGATGAGGCGGCCTTCGCAATCCGCGGCAATATCTGCCGCTGCACAGGATATAAGAAGATCATCGACGCGATTCTGCTGGCGGCAAAGCTGTTCCGTGAGGACGCGAAGAATTTAAAAGCCCCGGTGGTAGATCATATCGGACAGCGTGCGCATCGTGTGGATGTACCGGAAAAGGTGCTCGGTTACGGGGAGTACGTGGATGATATGGAAGTGGAGGGTATGATCTACGGAAGCGCCATCCGCACACCGTATCCGAGGGCAAGGGTCCTGTCCATCGATAAATCCGAAGCGCTTGCGCTGCCGGGAGTCCGTGCGGTCCTAACCGCCGATGACGTTCCCGGAGGCAATAAAGTAGGTCATTTAAAGAAGGACTGGGACACCATGATCCCGGTGGGCGAGATCACCCGTTACGTGGGAGATGCGGTCTGCCTGGTGGCGGCCGATACGCCGGAGATTCTGGAAGAAGCCAAAAAGCTGGTGAAAATAGAATATGAGGAGCTGCCGGGGGTATTCAGCCCGCAGGAAGCTTTAAAACCGGATGCGCCGCTGGTTCATGAGACAGGCAACGTGCTGGCTCACGAGCACCTGGTGCGGGGCGACGCGAAGAAGGCCATTGAGAACTCCAAATATGTGGTGAGAAAGGAATACCGCACTCCATTTACAGAGCATGCGTTCCTGGAGCCGGAATGCTCCGTCGCTATCGTAGACAGGGAGAAGGAAGAGGCTCTGATCTATTCGTCCGACCAGGGAACGTATGATACGCAGCGCGAATGCGCCGGAATGCTGGGCTGGGAGCTTTCCAGGGTTCATGTTATCAACAAACTGGTAGGCGGCGGCTTCGGCGGCAAAGAAGATATGGCGGTACAGCATCATGCGGCCCTTCTCGCTTACCATACGGGTAAGCCGGTCAAGGTGAGGCTGACGAGAAAAGAAAGCATTATGATTCATCCGAAACGCCATCCGGCGTGGATGGAATTCACCACAGCCTGTGATGAGAACGGATACTTAACCGGCATGGCGGCAAAGGTGATCACGGATACCGGCGCGTACGCTTCCCTGGGAGGACCGGTGCTTCAGAGGCTCTGTACCCATGCGGCAGGCCCCTATAACTATCAGAACATCGACATCGACGGCACCGCCGTCTATACGAATAATCCCCCTGCAGGTGCGTTCCGCGGGTTCGGCGTAACCCAGAGCTGCTTTGCTACGGAGTGCAACTTAAACCTCCTGGCAGAGATGGTGGGGATTACCCCGTGGGAAATCCGCTACCGCAACGCCATACGGCCGGGTCAGGAACTTCCCAACGGCCAGATCGCCTCTCCGGGCACAGCCCTTGCAGAGACGCTGGAGGCGGTGAAAGAAATCTACGACAGCCACCCGTATGTGGGAATCGGCTGCGCCATGAAGAATGCCGGCGTCGGCGTTGGTATCCCGGACTGGGGCCGCTGCCGTATGACCATCGAGGATGGAAAGGTTCATGTCCGCTCCGGTGCATCGTGTATCGGTCAGGGACTGGGAACCGTGCTGGAGCAGGTGGTCTGTGAGGCGCTGGGCGTCACGGGAGACCGTGTGGTCTATGTGGCAGCTGAGACGAACCTGGCGCCCGATTCCGGTACGACCTCCGGTTCCCGCCAGACCCTGGTGACAGGCGAGGCGGCCAGAAGAGCCTGTATGGATATTCTGGAAGATTTAAAGGGCGGAAAGACCCTGGAGGATTTAAATGGAAAAGAGTATTACGGCGAATACTTAGCCGCTACTGATCCCATGGGATGCGGCAAGAAGAATCCGGTATCCCACGTGGCCTACGGCTACGCGACCCAGGTGGTGTGCCTGAATGAAGACGGCACCATTGAAAAAGTGGTTGCGGCCCACGACGTTGGAAAAGCCATTAATCCGCTGTCCGTAGAAGGGCAGATCGAGGGCGGCGTAGTGATGTCCCTGGGATACGCTCTGACAGAGGATTTCCCACTGGATCACGGAAAACCTCTGGCTAAATTCGGCACGCTCGGCTTATTCCGCGCGGATAAGACTCCGCCGGTTGAGAGCATCATTGTAGAGGAAAATAAGGATCCGCTGGCTTACGGAGCAGTGGGAATCGGAGAAATTACCTCCATCCCAACGGCACCGGCAGTCCAGGGCGCCTACTACAAACTCGACGGAAAATTCCGTACGTCACTGCCTCTGGAAGACACAGCATACAGAAAGAGTAAAAAGTAAAAAGCAAAAACCTTGATAAGGGCGCAGAGGGCCGAGCAGTATGGTCCTGCGCCCTTAAAGTAAAAATACGTTTCTCCGCCTGAAACGGTTGTATGCAAAAGAAAAATAAGGTATACTGAAAATAAGTTATTTTAGTGAATATTCACAGAAACTTATGTGTGTTGTGCTTATGCATACGAGCGGAGAATGGAGGCCGTCATGTTCAGAGAATTGAGAAGAAAAAATCAGCAGTTATCGGAAACGGAAGCCAGGAGTATTTTGAAGAACGGAACCCATGGAGTGCTGTCTGTCCAGGGGGACGACGGTTATCCGTACGGTGTTCCGATGAACTATGTGTACGGAGACGACGCAATCTATTTCCACTGTGCAAAGGAAGGCCATAAGTTGGAGGGGGTTCGGCGCTCCGATAAGGTTTCCTTCTGTGTCGTGGGAGAAGATGAGGTGATACCGGAAGCATTTTCGACCGCTTATACCAGCGTGATCGCGTTTGGCAGAGCCGAGATTGTGGCGGATGAGAAAGAGAAGCGGGAGGCTTTAAGGCTTCTGGCGGAACGATTTTCCCCGGAGTTCGGGGAAGAGGGAGAGGCAGCGATCCGCAGCAGCTGGAATGATGTCTGTATCGTTAGGCTGAATATCGAACATGCGGTGGGAAAAGCTGGCAGGGAGCAGATTAAGCGGGAGGAAGCCCGATACGCTTCTTTCCTGTAGCAGACAGCAGAAAGGAAGGAATTGTCCCATGAAAAAAGTATTAAAAGGCGGTACCGTGGTATCGGGTGAAGGCTGTAAAAAAGCTGACGTTCTGGTAGAGGATGGGAAGATCGGAGCCGTGGCTCCGGAGATTACGGACGAGGAAGCGGAAGTGGTCGATGTGTCGGGGAAGCTTTTATTTCCCGGATTTATCGACGCTCATACCCATTTCGATCTGCATGTATCGGGAACGGTCACTGCAGATAATTTTGAGACTGGAACGAAGGCGGCCTTATCCGGCGGCACAACCATGATTATTGACTTCGCGACGCAGTACAAAGGAGAAAGCTTACATAAGGCGCTGGAGCACTGGCATGAAAAGGCCGACGGCAACGCATCCTGTGACTACGGCTTCCATCTGGCCATATCCGACTGGAATGCCGAAATCAGCGAGGAACTGAAACAGATCGTGGACGAGGGAGTGACTTCCTTTAAGATTTATATGACCTATGACGACATGGTGCTGGATGACAAATCCATCTACCAGGTCTTAAAGCGGCTGAAGGAGATCGGCGGAATCGCCGGCGTTCACTGCGAAAATAAGGGAATCATCGAAGCTTTGATAGAGGAAGAGAAGGCGAAAGGCCACCTCACCACCGACGCGCATCCGAAGACGAGACCTGCCGTGGTGGAGGCGGAGGCGATCAGCCGTCTGCTCAAGATCGCGGATCTGGTACATACGCCGGTTATTATCGTGCACTTAAGCTCGGGAGCCGGCTATCAGGAAGTGAAGTATGCCAGGGAACGGGGCCAGGAAGTGATTCTGGAGACGTGTCCGCAGTACCTCGTTCTGAATGAAAGCGTCTACAGCTTACCCGATTTTGAGGGAAGCAAGTACGTGATTGCTCCTACCATCAAAAAGGAGACAGACAGCACAAGGCTGTGGAACGCCATCAGAAAAGACCATATTCAGACGATTTCGACCGATCACTGCAGCTTCACCACCGGCCAGAAGGCGGCGGGAAAAGACGACTTTACGAAGATCCCCTGCGGCATGCCCGGAGTGGAGTCGAGGCCGGCTCTGATCTACAGCTTCGGCGTTCTGGAACGCGATTTGAAGCTGGAGCAGATGTGCCGTCTGCTCTCTGAGAACCCGGCGAAGCTTTACGGGGTATACCCGCAGAAGGGGGCCATCGCTCCCGGAAGCGACGCGGATATCGTCGTCTGGAACCCGGATACCGAATGGACCATGTCCGTGAAGAACCAGGTTGCCAATGTGGACTACTGCCCGTTTGAAGGCACGAAGGTGAAGGGAAAGGCGGAGCAGGTTTACTTGAAAGGCGAACTGGCCGCCAGGGACGGAAATGTGGTACTGGAGAAGAAGGGAAGCTACGTTCCGAGACAGCGCCGGATGGAACTGGATTAGGGAATCGAGTAACAGTTCAGCCCTCACTTCCGGCTGCTGAATCGAAAGGAAAAAAGTATGATAGCTTACAGTTGGGAACATGACGGACTTCGGAAGCGCCCCACTCTGTGGGAGGCGTTAAAGCTTTCCACGGAACGCCACAAGGCGATTGCCCTGACCGGCGGAGGAGGAAAGACGAGCGTCATGTTCCGGCTGGCGGACGAACTGGCGGATATGGGAAAGACGGTCATTGTGACGACGACGACCCATATCTTTCATCCGCCGGGCCGGAACGTGGTGGAGACTGACTGCTCAGAGGACGCGGCGAAGCGGTTGGAGAGTAATGGTTCAGTCCTCGTGGTCGGTGTTCCTGCGGCCGACGGTAAGCTTAAAAGCCTGCCCTTAACGGAGGCTGCCAGGCTGAAGGAGCTGGCCGACGTCCTGCTGTATGAAGCGGATGGAGCGAAGCGGCTTCCTATAAAGGTTCCAAAGGACGGAGAACCTGTGATACTGGAATGTACCGACGTTGTTATCGGCTGTATGGGACTGGACTGTATCGGCGGTGAGCTGGAGGAATTCTGTTTCCGCACAGAACAGGCTGCCGAACTGCTGGGACTGCAGAAAGGACCGGATGGACATTACAGCCACCGGATCACATGCGGCGACGCGGCGAAGATTCTTACCAGTGAATCCGGTACGAGAAAGCTGGTGGGAGAAAGAGACTACCGGGTAGTGATGAACAAGGCGGATAATGAGGAATTTATAGCGAAGGCAGTCAGGATAGCAGGAGATATGGAACGGCTGCATCCGGTACCGTGCGCGGTGTCCTGTTTTCTGCGCGGGGACCATTTGTAACAAAAGAGAAAGGCGGCGAAGATGGAGCAGGAGAAAATACTGCGTTTCCATATGAAACTCAGGCTTTACTATGAGGAACGGAACTTTGGACCGGGAGTCGCGGGCCTGATGCAGCTTGTGCGGGAATGCGGTTCCTTATCAGCCGCGTGCCAGGAGATGCATATGGCGTATTCCAAGGCCTGGAAGATCATACACAAGGCGGAGGAGGACTTAGGCTTCCTGCTTATGGAAGGAAAACGCGGCGGCGAAAATGGCGGAACCACGATTTTGACCGAACAGGGAGAAGCGTTTTTAAACAAGTATTTACAGTTTGTGAACGAAGCAGAAAATGCGGTTGCTGAGTTGTTTGAAAAGTATTACAGCTAGTACAGCGTTGCATAAGTTCCAGTGAATTCTGCACTCGCTATTCACGCCTGGACCACGCCCGCGAAGCTAACCGTAGGGTCCACTACGCCGTCGCTCCGCGGACGCGCCCCTGACGCAAATATCAAGCACACAATTCACCGAAACTTACGCAATGCTGTACTAGACAGGAGGATGGGGACGGCAATCACCCATTTTAATTTTATCAGGGATATTCTCACTTGAGAATATCGATGCGGCATGGATACGCTGACTGCAGCGATAAAGTGGGGATAAAAACCGAGATTATAAAAATAAAGGATAAAGGAGCAGGAGTCATGAGGGAAATCAGGACAGAAGATGCGGTTGGTCACGTACTGTGTCACGACATTACGCAGATCATCCCGGGGGTGATCAAAGATGCGAAGTTTAGGAAGGGTCATGTGGTAAGGTCGGAAGATATTCCGGTGCTGCTCTCGCTGGGCAAGGAGCATTTATACGTCTGGGAAAAGGACGAGTCGAAATACCATGAAAATGAGGCGGCCGAGATTCTTTGCGGCCTGTGCAGAGGCGATTATATGGAACGAAGCGGAGTGAAGGAAGGAAAGATTGAACTGACCTCCACGGTTCGCGGGCTTCTTAAGATAGATACAGAACTGCTGGACAGAATCAACGGACTTGGGGAGATGATGATCGCTTCCAGGCACAACAACACTCCGGTAGAGCCGGGAGACAAGCTGTGCGGAACCCGGATTATACCGCTGGTCATCGAAAAAGAGAAGATGGAGGAAGCCGTGGAGGTCTGCGGCGGAAAGAAGATATTTACCATACTTCCGTATCGGGACAAGAAGGTGGGAATCGTGACGACGGGAAGTGAAGTCTATCACGGACGAATCAAAGACGCATTCGGCCCTGTCCTGAAGGAAAAGGTGAAGGAATTCGGCGGGGAAGTGATGGGACAGACGATCACGGATGACAATCCGGAGCATACGAGGAAGGCGATAGAGGAATTTATCACACAGGGAGCCGATATGGTATTGGTGAGCGGCGGAATGAGCGTGGATCCTGACGATAAGACGCCTCTTGCTATCCGCAGTACTGGAGCGCGTGTTGTATCGTACGGAGCGCCTGTGCTTCCGGGCGCCATGTTCCTGCTCGCCTACTATGAAAAGGATGGCCGCCAGATACCGGTGGCAGGCCTTCCAGGCTGCGTCATGTACGCCAGGCGCACGGTGTTTGACCTGGTGCTGCCGCGCCTCATGGCGGATGATCCTGTGACGAAGACAGAGCTGGACAAACTGGGAAGAGGCGGACTCTGTCTGTCCTGCGAGGTCTGTCATTATCCCAACTGCGGATTTGGAAAGGGCTGGTAAGATGGAAGGACTGACACATTTTGATGAACACGGCAACGCCCGCATGGTGGACGTTGGAGAGAAGGCCGTGACGGACAGAATCGCAACGGCACATGGCTTTATTCACGTAAACCGTGAGGTCTATGAGGCTATAAAACAGGGAACAGCCAAAAAAGGAGACGTGCTGGGCGTGGCGCGCGTGGCCGGAATCATGGGGGCGAAGCGAACTTCTGATCTTATACCGCTCTGCCACGTGCTGATGCTGACGAAGTGCACGGTGGATTTTATTCTCCATGATGACAGGAGGGCGGTGGAAGCCGTCTGTACCGTAAAGACCAGCGGAAAGACCGGCGTGGAGATGGAAGCCCTGACCGGTGTAAATGTGGCTCTGCTCACGATCTACGACATGTGCAAGGCCATGGACCGGGGCATGACCATGACGGATATCACTCTCCTGCTGAAGGATGGCGGGAAGAGCGGTCTCTACCAGAAAGACGGAGAGAGCCTATGAGAGACGGCAATGGAAGAAAGATCGATTATATCCGCATTTCCGTGACGGACCGGTGCAATTTGCGCTGCCGCTACTGTATGCCGGAGGAAGGCATCGACTTAATGCGCCACGAAGACATTCTCACCTACCAGGAGATTTTAAAGATCGCAGAGACTGGGGCAAGACTCGGGATCAGACGTGTGAAGGTGACAGGTGGGGAGCCGCTGGTGAGAAAGGGTGTCTCCCAGCTGATCCGGGAACTGAATGCGATCGAGGGAATGGAGGATGTGACGTTGACCACGAACGGCCTTCTGCTGGGGGACATGGCTCCGGAGCTTGCGGAGGCAGGGCTTTCCAGCGTCAATGTCAGCCTGGATACGCTGGATCCGGAACGCTTCAGCCAGATTACCAGGCGGGACCGGTTCGCGGATGTCATGAAGGGGATTGAATCCGCTGTCAGGAGCGGGCTGAAGGTGAAGATAAACTGTGCGGTGATGGAGCATTTGAGCAGGGAGGATGTGCTCGCCTTCGCCGAATATTCGGTGAAAAGCGGGATTCCTGTCCGCTTTATCGAGATGATGCCCATCGGACAGGGAAGAAAGTACCACGCCATGGATAATGAGGAACTGCTCAAAATCCTTTCTGAGGAATACGGCGATTTAAGGGAAAGCACGGAGCCGAGGGGAAATGGGCCGGCGGTCTATTACACCTATGCATCGGGAGCGGGATGTATCGGACTGATCAGCGCCGTTCACCACAAATTCTGCGGAAGCTGCAACCGGGTGAGACTGACGTCGGATGGGTTTTTAAAACTTTGCCTCGACAGTCCGGCCGGAGTCGATTTGCGGACACCGCTGCGCAGCGGCGTATCCGATGAGGAATTAAGAGGTCTGATGGAACAGTGGATCAGAGTGAAACCGGAAAGCCATCACTTCCTTTCGCCGGAGGGACGTGAGGGAGAACTGCCGCTTTCCGACGGTACAACGGAAAAATGTTTAAATATGAATCAAATCGGAGGATAAAAACATGGGTCAGGTTATGGCTGTCTGTATCAGCGAGAAAAAAGGGACACAGAAAAAGGGAATTTCAGAGGGACATTTTATAGAGGAATTCGGCATTGAAAATGATGCGCATGCGGGAAAATGGCACCGCCAGGTGAGCCTGCTGTCCTATGAGACCATCCAGGCATTTAAGGAGCGGGGAGCCGAGATCGGCGACGGCGCCTTCGGTGAAAATGTGATTGTGAAGGGGATCGACCTGGTCCGCCTTCCTGTGGGCACGAGGCTGTCCTGCGGTGATATCCTTCTGGAGGTGACGCAGATTGGCAAGGAGTGCCACAGCCACTGCGAGATTTTCAAGAAGATGGGGGAATGCATTATGCCTGCCAACGGAATTTTTACCCGGGTGCTGCACGGAGGCGTGATGAAGGAAGGGGATGAAATAAACGTATGTACAGAGCAGGAATCGTAACGCTCAGCGATAAAGGCGCGGCAGGCGAGAGAGAAGATAAGAGCGGAGCCGTGATAAAGGAAATTCTGGAGTCAGCGGGCTATGAGGTGGTGGCTCAGAGTCTGCTTCCGGATGAGGGAGAGGCGCTGAAGGCAGAGCTCATCCGCCTGAGTGACCAGGTGCAGTGTGATCTGGTGCTGACGACGGGCGGAACCGGATTCTCCAGGCGGGATGTGACGCCGGAGGCCACGATGGCGGTAGCAGAGCGGAATGCTCCGGGAATCGCGGAGGCAATTCGCGCTTACAGCATGACCGTGACGAAACGCGCCATGCTGAGCCGCGGGGTAAGCGTCATCCGCGGAGGCACGCTGATTATCAATCTTCCGGGAAGCCCGAAGGCGGTCCGGGAGAGCCTGGAATACGTGCTGGATACGCTGCCGCATGGTTTGGACATCCTGTCGGGACGCGGCGGAGAGTGCGCCAGGAATTAGTATAACCAACACCAAATACCTTACTGTTTCGCTGGTCTGATTTTCCGATAGCACAGACGCAAAAGCCTCAGCGTAACCCCATTACGCCTACGTTTTTGCGCCTGTACTCTCGAAAAATCATCCTCACCGAACCAGCAAGGCATTTAGTGTGGGTCATACTAGAAAGAGATTGATTGAAAGGAAGAGAGTGTTGTGGAAAAAGTCTTGATAAAAGGGGCCGGAGATCTGGCAACGGGAATCGCCTGCCGGCTGCATCGCTGTGGTTTTTCCGTGGCGATGACCGAAATCGCGGTTCCCACAACCGTGCGGAGAACGGTCGCATTTTCCCGGGCGGTTTATGAAGGAAATGCCCTGGTGGAAGATATCGAAGGGGTACTTTGCCGGAATACGAAGGAAATAGATAATACTGTGAATCAGAACAAGGTGGCGGTAATCGTCGATCCGTCGTGTGAGACGTTAAAATCCTGGAGACCGGATATCGTGGTGGATGCTATCTTAGCCAAGGTGAATCTGGGATCAAAAATGTCGGATGCGGATATTGTTATCGGTGTCGGCCCCGGATTTACGGCTGGTGAGGACTGTCATGTGGTGGTGGAGACGAAACGCGGCCACAATCTGGGACGCTGTATCTGGGAAGGCAGTGCATTTCCGAATACGGGTGTCCCCGGAATGATCGGAGGATACGATAAGGAGCGCATCATTCGCGCCGCATCTGACGGTATATTTACGGGAGCTGTGAAGATCGGAACGTTGGTTAAAAAGGGTGACGTGGTAGGACACAGCGGAGAAAATCCCATATACGCAGAGGTGGGAGGCGTTGTACGAGGGCTGCTTCAGGACGGTGTGGCAGTGACAGAGGGAATGAAATCGGGAGATATTGATCCAAGGGGGGTCGTCGAACACTGCTGGACCATTTCCGATAAGGCAACCGCCATAGGAGGCGGAGTGCTGGAAGGCATCTTTCATATAAAGCAGAAAAGGGGAGTAAGGTAATGAAAAAAGCAATCTTATTAGCAGGCGCATTAACAATGGCGATGGCGGCGCTTACCGCTTGTGGAGGAACAGGAAAGGCTGAACCGGAGACGACAACACAGGCAGCTGCAGAGGCAGCAACAAAAGCACAGACTGTGACCATCGCAGCGGCAGCAAGCCTGGAAACCTGTTTGAGAGATGAACTGATTCCATTATTTGAAAAGCAGAACCCTGGTTTTACAATCGAGGGAACGTATGACAGTTCTGGAAAACTTCAGACCCAGATCGAAGAGGGCGCCGGTATCGACGTATTCTTTTCGGCGGCGACGAAACAGATGGATGCTTTAAACGACGAAGGCATGATTCAGGAGGGAAGCGTCAGGAATCTTCTGGAAAACAAGATCGTTTTCATCGTACCGACCGGTGACGAAGGAAACTACTCCTCTTTCGAGGATATTGCAAAGGCCGAAAATGCAGCGCTCGGAGATCCGGACAGCGTGCCGGTAGGCCAGTATTCGAAGGAAGCGCTGACCAACCTGGGACTCTGGGACGAAGTGCTTGCAAAGGCCAGCCTGGGAACGAACGTAACCGAGGTTTTAAACTGGGTTGCAGAGGGAAGTGCAAAGGCCGGAATCGTATATGCAACAGACGCGGCGCAGACCGATAAAGTAACGATCGTGGCGGAAGCACCGGAAGGAAGCGTTAAGAAGGCGATTTATCCGGCAGGCATCATCAAAGACTGTGAAAATCCGGAGGGCGCACAGAAATTTATCGATTTCCTGGCCAGCAGCGAAGCGATGGATATCTTTGTAAAGAACGGATTCGCAACGGCAGAATAAAACGCCGGGGGTTCATAATGGGCCAGAGATAAGGAGGAGAAGCAAGTGGATTTGTCACCGGTTCTCATTTCACTAAAAACATCAGTCATATCGATTAGTTTCACATTTTTTCTGGGGATATGGGCGGCCAGAGCGGTGATTGCCCTGAAATCAGAACGGGCAAAGGCTATACTGGACGGAGTACTCACACTTCCTCTCGTTCTGCCTCCGACGGTGGCCGGGTTCTTTCTGCTTTACATATTTGGAGTGAAGCGCCCGATAGGAAAGCTGCTTCTTGCTGTATTCAGCTATAAAATCGTGTTTACCTGGCAGGCAACGGTGCTTGCGGCGGTGGTGATATCATTTCCGCTTATGTACCGTTCTGCTAGGGGCGCATTCGAACTGGTCGATGAAAATGTCTTAAACGCGGCGAGAACCCTGGGGATACCGGAACGGAAGGTTTTCTGGAAGATTCTTATGCCTATGGCTATGCCGGGAGTTCTCTCGGGCGGAGTTCTGGCCTTTGCCAGAGGACTGGGAGAATTTGGAGCGACGGCCATGATCGCTGGAAATATCGCGGGAAAGACGCGGACTCTGCCCCTTGCCATCTATTCTGAGGTGGCGGCGGGAGACATGGAGGGAGCGGGAAAATATGTGATCATTATCGTAGCCATATCCCTTCTCATTGTGGCAGGCATGAATGTGGCCGCCACAGGCAAAAAGAAATTTTCGTAGGAGTGAGCCATGAGTCTGAAGGTAGAGATCAAGAAAAAATTGAGGGATATGACTTTAAATGTCGCCTTCGACACGGAGAGAGATTTCGGAATCACAGGGATCTTAGGCGCCTCGGGATGCGGCAAGAGCATGACCTTAAAGTGTATTGCGGGAATCTTCACACCGGACGAGGGAAGAATCGAGTTAAATGGCCGTGTGCTGTTTGATTCGGCAAAAGGGATCAACGTAAAAATTCAGGACAGGGGAGTCGGTTATCTGTTTCAGAACTATGCATTGTTCCCCCACATGACCATACGGGAAAATGTGGAGATGGCCCTATCCTGCCCTAAGTCAGAGCGGCGCGAAGCCGCCATGCGGTATCTGGACATGTATCATATCGGCGAACTGGCGGACCGGTATCCTTCCAGGCTTTCGGGCGGCCAGCAGCAGAGAGCCGCCCTGGCCAGGATTATGGCATCGAAGCCGGAGGTGCTGATGCTGGACGAACCATTTTCCGCTCTGGACTACTATCTGAAGGAGAAGCTTCAGCTGGAACAGCTGGAGGAACTGAGAAACTATGACGGTGACGTGCTCCTTGTCACCCACAGCAGAGATGAGATCTATCGCTTCTGCAGTACAATCCACGTGATCAACGAGGGTGAAATTGTGGTGTCGGGGGCCGTAAAGGCTGTCTTTAAAGAGCCTGAGACTGTGTCGGCGGCTAAACTGACTGGATGTAAGAACATTCTGGATATCAAATATGTGGATGCCCACACATTTTACGTGCCAAATTGGGATATTCAGGTTATAATAAGAGACAGGGAAGTCCCAAAGGATACGCCATTTATCGGAATACGCGCCCATTACTTTACCGCCGCCCATGAGTCGGAAAAGGAAAATGTGATGGAATGCCGCCTGAAGCAGATTCTGGATGACCCCTTTGAGGTTACGCTTATTCTGGAAAATGATCTCTGGTGGAAGATACCGAAAGGGCACTGGAAGGATGATATGAAGGAGCAGGTGCCGGAGCGCCTGGTAGTTCCGGAGGAGAGCATTTTCTTTTTAAAGGACAGGTAGAATGGAGGATTAGGCAGATGAAACTGACTCTTATACTGCTGGCAGCAGGAGACAGCAGGCGGTTTGATGGAAACAAGCTGTTTACCCCGTTTCACGGGAAGCCAATGTATCAGTATATCGTGGAGGAGGTGGAAAAACTGCCGGATGGCCTTTTCGATGATAAAATCGTAGTAACACAGTATCCGGAGATCATGGAAGACCTGGAAAAAAGAGGGTATGTGGTGGTAGAGAACGTTCAGAGCAGTCGGGGAATCTCTCATTCGATCCACCTGGCCCTGGAAGCCGCGGCATCACCGGACGGTGAAGAAGCCTCGTACTGCTTCGCGGTCTGTGACCAGCCGTATCTGAAGGCGGCCACCATAGAGGGCCTGATCGAAGGCTGGAGAAACAGCAAAAGAGGAATCGGCTGTCTGTGCAATATGGGTGAGTTTGGAAACCCCGCGATTTTTTCAGAATCATACAGGAATGAGCTTCTGGCGCTGGAAGGCGATGTGGGAGGAAAACGGGTTCTGCGCAGGCATATAGACGATCTCTATCTGCATGAAGTGGATGATGGCCTGGAGCTTGTGGATATCGATGTGAGACCTGTATAAGTAAGGGGGCATGATTGATGGAACGGGAACAGCTTATGACGGAACTGAGAAAAAAAGAAGATTCGAAGGTGTATGCGGAGCTGGGATACCGTGACAACTCGGTGATACCGCTTCTTATTGAGATTATGGAGACGGAGAAAACGGCCGTTAAGTATCAGGCGGAGAAGGCGGTGCGGAAAATCAGCGAAGAGCGCCCGGCCATGCTTCTTCCATATGGGGACCGCTTAATCGGGCTATTGGACAGCGAGAATAATTTTATAAAGTGGGGAATGCTTCTTACGCTTCCAGGGCTTTTGGAAGCCGGAGGCAGGGACATCTGGGGGAAAATGAGAGCGAAGTATCTCCTCTCGTTCCGGTCACAGCAGGTTGCGGAATTCGGCAATGCAGTCTCGTGTGTTGGGAAGATCCTGAAGGTCTGTCCGGAAGAGGAAACGACGATCATTCCCCTTCTTTTGAATATAGACGGTCATACGTTTCTCCATCACGGTGTGCCGTCTCTGGAATGCCGGAATGTTGCAAAGGGACATATTCTGGAATGCTTTCTGGAACAATTCCCGGATTCTGCCTATAGGGAGGAAATGGCAGCCTTCGCAGAACGTAACCTGGAAAATGACAGAAAACAGGTGTGTGCCAGGGCGCGGCGTCTTATGAAGCTGGCGCAGCCCGGCACAGGACGGTGTACCCGGTGAGATCGGCTTTATTCCCGCGAGCAACGAGCCAAACGGACACGCTGGCGCGTCCATTTGGCGACTGCCGCGAGGGTAAAAAACCCCGTAGCCTGCTACGGGGTTTTTTACTTGCCTGCCCAGGAATCAGCGGCCTTTGCATCCGCTTCACAGGGAACATCAGGGAGTATCGCACGCGCGGCTTCTTCCATCGTATTTTTTAACAGAACAACCGCATCGTCCACTTCCTCCTCCGGGACTTCCATCAGGATTTCGTCGTGGACGATGCCTACGATTTTCTTGTCACTTTCCCGGATCCGGGAGGCCAGAAGGCCGAGGGCAGATTTCAGAATATCGGCGGCCGTGCCCTGAACCGGAGTGTTGGCCAGATCGGCCAGACCTGTGTTCGGGGAAAACAGGAACTTGCGTCCTGTGAGCGTCCGGCCTTCCAGGGGAGGGCTCTCTCTTAAGTCATGGTGCCACCAGTTGATCCCGTGGTAATTCTGAAAGAAGGCACTGCGAAACTGTTCTGCTTCTTCTAATGTCATGTCTACGCCATAGGACTGACTCGAGTACTGTCTGAGTCCTTCCGCGCCCATACCGAATATCAAACCGAAATTCACAGCCTTTGCAGCCTGACGCTGCGCTTTTGTTACCTGACTGATCGGAACATTGGAAATCAGGGAGGCGGTGAGGGCATGGAGATCCTCGCCTTTCTGACAGGCACTTTTCATTCTGGAGTCACCGGAAATCTGTGCCGCTACGCGCAGCTCGATCTGGGAGTAATCGGCAAGAACGAGTTTTCTTCCATGGGGTGCTGTAAAGCAGCCGCGAAAATCGGCTTCCCGCGGAATCTGCTGAATATTGGGATTGTAACAGCTCATTCTTCCGCTCCAGGCGCCGATCTGCATGTATTTGGGATGGAGCCGGCCAGTCACGGGATGAATCTGGGCCGGAATGGGATGGAGGAAGGAAGAGAGGGATTTGGAGTGCCTTCTGTATTCGGTCAGCGCCTGTACCAAAGGCTGGTTATGGTAGGGAGCCAGGCTTCTTCGCGATGTGGAGTTGACCGGGATTCCGTACCGGTTCAGTAGTTTGAGCACATAGGGATTGCTCTCAAAGTTTACGTCCAGGGCTTCCTCACCGCCCCACAGGGTCAGCTGGTACGTGGGAGTGCCGCTGTAGGTGTAGAGGGTCTCCAGAGCATCGTTATACTGTTTCTCGGTCTTCTTGCGCAGCGAATCCCACTGTTCCAGATCAAGATTGATTCCGTCATATTCTGTATGGGCGATGGCGGAAGCGCAGGCAAACTCAATGGAGGCAATCCGGTCGAGACCGTGATGAGCCAGGAGCGGCTTCATCACACCGTACAGCTTCAGCAGAATCCCTGCATCCAACGCGGCATAGGCCAGCTGGGATCCGGTCAGAGAGGTGCTGTCCCAGGGGCCTGTCTGCTCTGTCTTATCCATCCTGATGCCGAGATAGTGGTCCGCCACCGCCGCCAGGCCCGCCCGCAAAGGACCGCCGCATGGCCGGAGCAATTGAGCGGCCAGCATGGTATCGAAGACTGGAAAGCATTCGATTCCAATCCCCATGAGAAACTGTAAGTCAAACTTGGCATTGTGGAACAGCTTTTCCGAAGGGGTGTCCAGAAGCTCTCTTAAGCAGGAAATTCCATCAGGGAGAAATACCGCACAGTCAAAGACAAGCACAGGAATACCAGGTGCGCTTATCTGGATCAGACGGAGCCGGTCGCGGTGCGGGTCGAGCCCGGTAGTCTCTGTGTCTATGGCGAGGAGCGGCGCTTCTTTTATTGCCTTCTGGTAGGGAAGCGTGTCGGAGGGGGAAGAAATAACCAGATAGTCAATGGATGATCCGGTATTGTCTGTTGGCGTGGCCTGGGGTAGCGTGATTTTATTTTCCATTGACGGCTCCTCTCTGTTTTGTTATAATAGAACATATGTTCTTGTTTTTCCAGTATACTATATTTTGGACAGAAATGCAATTGCTAATGTGGTATTTTACTATTTTAGGGCGTGCAGATGGCGGGAATGAATTTTCAAACACGCCCTAGGGCTATGAACGGTAACCTTTGGAAAAAAATACAAATGCAGAAAGCCTGGATATAAGGTAAAATAGACAAAGTTTTAAAAGGCAGATCAAATTCGCTTACAAAAATTTAATTTTAAAGATAAAATGGAAGAAGAAAGGCAGTATTGAACGAAACAGATTTGGAGAAAATGATCAGACGTAAAAGAATCAGACAGAGCAGGACATTATATAGAATGATCATAGGGAAAGGACCGGATACAGATTAATGAAGAGCAGAGAGTACAATCTGGCGCCAGAAGAGAAAATGGCCAGGGAACAGATGATGGAACTGATTTTGATATCCAGCCGTTTTACAAGCAGCATTACGGTTGAAAATGAAGAGAAACATTTTAATGGAAAGAGCATACTGAAGGCGGGAGAATTGAAAAAGGGAGAGCGTTTTTATGTGGTGGCAGACGGCAGTGACGCTAAGGAGGCGATCGAGGCGCTTGACCGGTTATTTCCGTGTGCAGTGAACCAGCCGGACGTGCAGTCCTGTCCATCGAAAAAGATGCAGAAACGAGGGTGATAAGAAAGCGTTAAGGAATGCGGTCGCTTCTTGACAATGACGCTGGGGTTCTTTATAATTTCTTTCATATCACAGCTTTATGCAGAAAGGAATTTACTCATTTCATGGACGACGCCGACAGTGACGCTGAACCTGACACACACCGGGCAAACTCATATACGACAGTTACATACCGGTTGATAAAAAAGAACATGATAATTGAAATGTTGACATAGGAGCATAACCTGCGTTTCCCTCGGGAAAGGCGGGCTATGCTTTTTTGCTGCAAAAGCCGCCGCGCCCTGGTGCGAGAGTCCGTCAAGCCGGACTCTATATGTCAAAAAAGAAGAAAGAGGAAGGAAAAATTTATGGAAGAACAGAGTATCTCATTGATAATTATTATTGGATGTATTATTATGTCCGCGTATTTCTCGGCGACGGAGACGGCGTTTTCCTCGCTGAACCGGATTCGGATCAAGAATATGGCGGAAAAGGGAAATAAGAGGGCAGGGCTGGTGTTAAAGCTGTCCGAAAACTATGACGGGCTGCTGTCTACGATCCTGATCGGGAATAACATCGTCAACATTGCAAGTGCGTCGCTGGCCACGGTCATATTTGTGAAGCTCCTGGGCGATGAGGCGGGAGCCAGTATATCTACCGTGGTGACGACGATCGTGGTGCTGATCTTCGGTGAGGTCTCCCCGAAGAGTATTGCCAAGGAGTCCCCGGAGCAGTTTGCCATGTTCTCCGCCCCGTTTTTAAATGCGTTTATGGTGCTGCTGACACCTGCTAATTACTTATTCAAACAGTGGAAAAAGCTGCTGTCAGTACTGATCCGGACTTCGGGAGATTCCGGCATTACGGAGGAGGAGCTGCTTGCCATCGTGGAGGAGGCGAAACAGGATGGCGGGATTGATGAACAGGAAGGAAGCCTGATCAAGAGCGCCATTGAATTTACAGAGCTGGAAGCCATGGATATCGCAACCCCGCGTGTCGATGTGACAGGAATTCCCGTCGATGCGGATAAAGAGGAGATAGCGGCGGTGTTTGGGGAGACCGGATACTCCCGTCTCCCTGTCTATAAGGATAAGATCGACGATATTATCGGGATCATTTACCAGAAGGACTTTTATAATCAGGTGTATCGCGGTGTATGCGGTGTGGAGGCCATTGTCCGACCGGCGCTGTATGTGGCAAAGAGTAAGAAAATTAACGTCCTCCTGAAGGAACTTCAGAAAAATAAGATGCATATTGCGGTGGTAATCGATGAGTTTGGAGGAACCATGGGCATTGTAACTCTGGAAGATATTCTGGAGGAGCTGGTGGGGGAAATCTGGGATGAACACGATGTGGTGGTTCAGGAAATTGAGAAGATATCTGATCAGGAATACCTGGTTTTAGGCAATACCAGCGTGGAAAAGCTGTTTGAGGAGCTGGGCGGTGAGGAAGAGTTTGAATCGTTTACCGTAAGCGGATGGGTGATGGAGCTGGCGGAGCGGATACCGGAAGAAGGGGATGTGCTCTATTATGAAAATATGACCATAACTGTCATGAAGATGAAAGACAGGAGAGTGGAGCAGGTGAGGATCGTGCTGGAGGCGGAAGTCATGGAACCGTGCGCGGCCTCGTTTTAAAAACGTGCATGAAAGTCCCTCTCTAAAGACCTGCACAAAGTCCCTGCAAAAAACAGATAGAAAACTCTCTGCCCTCGTGCTATAATGAAAATAATAAAATTTGAACGAACCAATAATGAGGTGCAGCCTATGCCAACGATCAAAGATATTGCCGCCAAAGCAGGGGTATCCCACGGCACAGTTTCCAATGTGTTAAACAAGAGGGGAAACGTCAGCGCCGAAAAAATCCAGCTGGTGGAGCGGATTGCCAAAGAGATGGGATATAAAATGAATGTCCAGGCCCAGCAGCTGCGGGCCGGTACGGCACGGAGAGTATGCGTCATTGTGCCTAAGATCAGCTTAAAATGCTACAATGATTTATATAACGGGCTGGAACAGTACCTGCGGGAGTACGATATCAGCATAGAACTCATATCCACCAATAACCTGGAGTGCGACGAGGAAAAAGCGGTAAAGAAGGCTCTCTCCTTAAATCCAATGGCAGTGGTGGTGGTCAGCTCGCTTCTTAAGAACAGGGGATTATACACTTCAGATACCAGGTTTTTCTTTGCCGAAAGAAAGGTGAAGGGAATGCCGGACGCGTCTGTCTACGTTTCCTTTGGATTTGAGCAGGCGGGACGGGATATCGCGGTTAAGTGTATCGAGGATGGCCATCAGAATGTGGCTCTGCTCTGTGAGAACAGCATCTATTCCAACAATAAAAGCTTTATTAACGGTGTGGTGGATGTACTGGAGGACGATAATTGCTCCTGCAAAATATTTCCAAGCGACGACAGCATGTGGTTTAACAAGGCCTTTGATATCCTGGGATCGAAAGAGGATTTCGACGCGGTGATTGCCATGAGCCAGGAGGACGCCGATTATTTGAGGGTGGCCCATCAGTATAATCCGGATAAGAAGATGCCGGTTATATATGCGCTGACCAGCAAGAGCATCGGAATGGATCCGGCCGTGTGCAGATATGAGCTGAATTATAAGCTGATGGGAAGAAACATAGCGGAGCAGATCGTAAATGTCGGCGGGGAAGAGGCGGAACCTGTGCAGAAACAGCAGATTATCATGGAAAATGACGGATTCTACGATAATCCGCTTCCGGCCGCTGGTAAGAAAGACAGCATCTGCTTTTTGACCATCCAGAATCTGACCAGCAAGGCCATCGGCATGCTGCTTCCTTCCTTTACCAGGGAGACCGGAATTAAGGTCAATATGATCGAGGTTTCCTACGATGAGCATTACAAGATGGCGCAGGCCTGCGTGCAGAACAGCCCCTATGATCTGGTTCGCATCGACATGGCGTGGATGACCGAGCTGGGCGATAAGATTTATCAGCCCTTCGACAGCTCCAGTTCTTCGGTTAAGTGGCTGCGGCAGCAGATTCTTCCCTCGCTCTCGGAAAACTATTCCATGGTTCATGGTGTCAAGTACGCGTTTCCGTTGGATGCCTGCGTGCAGATGCTGTTCTACCGGAAGGATTTATTCGAGGATGAACTGATCAAGAGGGAATTTTTCGAAAAATACAAACGGCGTCTGGAGATTCCTAAGACGTTTGAAGAATACAATGAAGTGGCCAGATTTTTTACGAGAAAAGAGAATCCCGATTCCAGAACCAGGTATGGAGCCGTGACCGCTTACGGAAGAACATTCCTGGCGGCGTGCGATTTTTTGCCGCGTTTCCGGGAACTGAAGAAGGATATCTTCGATGCGCGGGGAAATGTAAATATCCTGATCCCCGAGATGAAACAGGCGATCCGCAATTATCTGGATACCTGCAAGTATGCGGGCAGTGATATCTATCAGTGGTGGGGGGAACCCACCCGCCAGTTCTCGGAGGGGAATACGGCGATGCATATCGTGTTTTCCAACTATGCCTCCGAGATGATTCACAATCCGGAATCGAAGGTGCTGGGACGAATCGCCTGCGACACCGTTCCGGGCGGGCAGCCCTTGTCGGGCGGAGGCTCGGTGGGAATCTCCAGATTCAGCAAAAAGTATGACGCGTGCATGAGCTTCTTAAAGTGGCTGTACCGGAAGGATATCGCGGAGACCATCACGTATCTTGGCGGATACGTCTGCAACCGCCAGATCAGCAGGAATATGGATATCCTGGAACGCTATCCGTGGCTCGAGAACATGGAAAAATCCTTCGAACCTGGCTGGAGGCTTTATAAACATGACAGAAATCCTGATTTCAATGAGTTCCTGTTTGAGGATATCCTGGGGAAGGCGATCCGATCCATCGCATCGGGAATCGAAGAGATGGATGATGCGTTGGAGAAGGCGCAGGAGGAATGTGATCGGGCATTTAACGAAACAAGCGGGAATTCAAACCGGGCATCGATATGAGATGTAGCCGCACTCTGCGAAATTACGGAGCGTGGATAAAAAGAAATAACCGGCAGCAATGGAAATAAAAAGTATGCAAGGCGCCGCGCAATGAGTTTTAGGTAAGTAATAGGATACCTGAAATTTGTTGCGCGGTGTTTTTTGTTTCATAGGAAAGTTCGTCCTATGAAACAAAAACCCTCCGGGGGATGTGCACTCCGCGCTTAGGAAATATGGCCGCTGAAGCGACCGCGCTCCGGCGCGAGAGTCCGGCTCGCCGGACTCTTTATTTTGCTTTTATGAGGCAAGGATAGACTTGTGTTAAAAGGTGAAAGCTAAACAGAAATAAAAACTTTTAAAGTCAAATGTAGCACAGAAAACAAATATATTTATTTGAACGTGCCAAATAAAACGGGCTTTTTAACTGCGAAAAGCAGAAGGAGACATAATAAAATGCACAAAAAAATGTAAAATCCATGTGATAACTGTGTAAAATAAACAAAATAATTTGGAAATACTATTGACACGTTCCAATAAATAGTGTATAAAATAGATATAGAGACAAGGAGGTACGGAAAATGTACACAAAGAATCAGTCAATCAGAGAACTCGTCGATAAGAACCGGATTTTGATTGCGGCTCATCGCGGTACGTGCGGTGGGAACGTGGTGCAGAATACCTGTCTGGCATATAAGAACGCACTGCTTCATGGAGCGGATATGATCGAGGTGGATGCGTCCATGACTACGGACAAAGTATTTTACGCATTCCATAATGGGGAAGAGCCTTTGGAACTGGGAATTGACCGTGATATCCGAACCATGTCATCGGAGGAAGTGGAGAAGCTCTTTACGCTGAATTCCTTACGGCAGGTATGCGGACAGAAGCTGGAACATTTAGAAGATGTGCTGGAGCATTTTCGCGGAAAGTGCCTGATCAATATCGACAGATCCTGGTTTTACTGGAAGGAGATCATCGCCCTTTTAGACCGCATGGATATGAAGGACCAGATTCTCTTAAAGTCCGGTGTGGAGGAGGAACTCTTAAAGGAACTGGAAGAGAGCGGCACCGGCATCATGTATATGCCGATCATGAAGAGCCCGGAGGAATGGGATATCATTCAGAAGTACGATATCAATGTGGCCGCGGCAGAGCTTATCTTTACCGATCTGGACAGTGAATTCTTAAGCCCGGAATTCATGGGTCGTTTGAAAAAAGCGGGGATCGCTCCCTGGGTGAACGCGATTACCTTAAATGATGAGATCATTCTCTCCGGGCTGTTGGATGATAATAATGCCATTAAGATTGGTTTCGATGAGACATGGGGAAAGCTGATAGACTTGGGATTCGAGATTATCCAAACTGATTGGCCGGCGTTGTTAAAGGGATACATATCAAATAAATCAAATGAAAAGTAGGAGGAGAATTATGAAGAACTTAAAGAAATTTGCGGCACTCGGATTATCTGCAGCTATGGTACTGTCACTGGCAGCCTGCGGATCAGGAACAAAGAATACGACGACGGACACGACAGCCGCAGGGACGGAGGAAGCTGCGAAAACAGAAGCGGCAGGAGATACTGAGGCTGCGGGAGATAAGGCAGCGGCCGGCGGAGACGTGGATAAGAGCCAGAAGCTGATTATTTACACAAACTCCGGTTCCAACGGCAGAGATGCATGGCTGAAGGAGAAGGCGGGAACGGCCGGATATAATGTAGAGGTGGTACAGATTCAGGGCGGCGATCTGGCAAACAGAATTATTGCAGAGAAGAACAATCCGCAGGCAGATATGGTATTTGGACTGAACTCCATTGAGTACGAGAAACTGAAAACAGAGAGCGTTCTGGATCAATGGGAGCCTTCCTGGGCCGGCGACGTGGATATGACACTGGGCGACAAGGACGGATACTATTATCCGATCGTGATCCAGCCGCTTGTCAATATGATGAATGCCGATCTCCAGAATCCGCCAAAGGACTACACCGACCTGGTAAATCCGGAGTGGAAGGATCAATACACCATCTTAAACTTCGGCGGCGGCACCGGTAAGACCATTCTTGCCAGCCTGCTTGTTCGGTACAGAGATGATAATGGGGAGTACGGCATTTCCGATGAAGGATGGGATTTCGTGAAAAACTGGATTCAGAACGGCCACATGGAAGTACAGGGCGAGGACTACGTAGGAAATGCGATCTCCGGTACAGTTCCGATCACAGAGATGTGGGGAAGCGGCGTTCTTCAGAATCAGACAGAGAGAGATTATAAGTTCCAGATCATGGTTCCGGAAGTTGGCGTTCCCTACGTAACCGAGCAGATGGCCATGATTACAGGTTCCAAGAAGCGCGATCTTGCCGTAGATTTCGCCAACTGGTTCGGTTCCGCTGACGTTCAGGCAGAGTGGATGAACCAGTTCGGTACCATTCCGTGCCAGCCTAAGGCAGTGGAGGAAGCACCGGCCGATATCAAGGAATTTATGGATCAGGTACATCCGCAGGATATGGATTGGGCATTCGTAGCAGCGAATATAGATCAGTGGGTTGAAAAATGTGAGCTTGAGTTCTTACAGTAGATGACGGACGGCGGTATGGTTTATGAATATAAATGATACCGCCTCTTTGTAAGGAGAGGAAAAGGATGATTGAGTTTAAAAATATTGAGATTAAATACGGGGATTTTGTAGCCATCAAGGATTTGAATTTAACGGTTGGCGATGGGGAGTTCTTTACATTTCTGGGGCCGTCAGGCTGTGGCAAGACAACGACACTGAGGGCTCTCGTGGGCTTCCTCGAACCCAGTGCCGGACAGATCCTGATCGATGGAAAGGATGTTACCCACACTCCGGTAGAGAAAAGAAATATCGGGATGGTATTTCAGAGCTACGCCCTGTTTCCGACGATGACCGTCTATGAGAACCTGGCTTTTGGCCTGAAGGTGAAGAAGCTTTCAGCGGCGGAGATCGACCGGAAGGTCAAGGATGTGGCGAAGGTCATCGAGATTAAGTCAGAGCAGCTGGTGAGAAATGTATCCGAATTATCCGGCGGGCAGCAGCAGAGAGTGGCGTTAGCCAGGGCGATTGTTCTGGAACCGAAGATTCTGTGCCTCGACGAGCCGCTTTCCAACCTGGATGCCAAGCTGAGAGTGGGCCTTCGGAGCGAACTTAAAAAGCTGCAGAAGAACCTGGGGATCACTACCTTATACGTTACCCACGATCAGGAGGAGGCTCTTACTTTGTCCGACCGGATCGCCGTGTTTAACAATGGATTTGTGGAGCAGGTGGATAAGCCTTACAACATCTATAACCATTCCGGGTCGGAATTTGTCTGCGATTTTATCGGTGAGATTAACCGGCTGAACGCTGCTGTCTTAAGTGAGGTCGAGACCCAGACCGGCCATGCGCTGGATGGGAATAAGAGCGGCTATGTGCGTTTGGAGAGAATCAGTTTAAAGGAAATTCCAGGCTATGCGAAGATGCATGGAGTGATCCGGGATTACGATTATAACGGAGTCATGACGAAATACCGCGTTGAAGTCATGGGATGTGAGATCCGCGTGATCCACGTCAATGACGGACAGCCGTTCATGGAAATCGGCCAGGAACTGGATATCTATATGAATCCCAGGGATATCATGCAATTTTAAAAGGAGGGAGTTTGTATGAAACAGAGAAGCAAGAGTAAGTCTTTCAGTATACAGACCCTGATTTTAAAGATTGTCATTGTATGGGCCATTGTTGCATTTGTCATCTATCCGAACTTAAACCTGCTGGTCAGTGTCTTCTATAAAAATGGTCAGTTTTCCACGGAAGTGTTCGGAAAGGTATTCGGCTCCGCCAGAGCCATGAAGAGTCTTGTGAACAGCTTCATTCTGGCGTTCACCCTGGTGGTTACGGTCAACATCGTGGGGACGCTCAGCGTTCTTCTGACGGAATACTGGGATATCAAGGGCGCCAGGGTATTAAAACTTGCATATATGAGCTCGCTGATCTACGGCGGAGTCGTGCTGGTATCCGGCTATAAATACGTCTACGGGGCCAACGGACTGCTGACAAAGCTTTTGGTGTCAATATTTCCGGGCATGAATCCGAACTGGTTTGTGGGATATGGGGCAGTCGTGTTCGTTATGACATTTTCCTGTACACAGAATCATATGATGTTTTTAAAGAATGCGATTCACGGTCTGGATTACCATACCATTGAGGCGGCGAAAAATATGGGGGCATCCGGAAGCAGAATCTTCTTCCAGATCGTCATGCCGGTGTTAAAGCCTACGTTTTTCGCCATCACCATCCTGACGTTCCTTACCGGACTGGGAGCCATGTCGGCACCTCTGATTGTTGGCGGAGAGAATTTCCAGACCATCAACCCCATGATTATCACATTTGCAAAATCCAGCTTTTCCAGGGAGGTTGCGGCATTTCTTGCGGTTCTCTTAGGCATTGCCACGATGATTCTGCTGGCAGTGTTCAGCAGGATTGAAAAGGGCGGAAACTACATATCCGTGTCGAAGACGAAGGCAAAGCTAAAGAAGCAGAAGATCAGCAATCCGGTATTCAACGTGGCAGCCCATGTGGTCGCTTACGCCATGTTTGCCATCTATGTGATACCGATTATCCTGGTTATCGTATATTCATTCTGTGATTCACTGACTATTAAGACGGGCAATCTGACTCTGAATTCGTTCACTCTGGCGAATTACCAGAAGCTGTTTACGAGCGCAGAGGCGATCAAGCCGTACATCGTCAGTATTGTATACTCCCTGCTGGCTGCGGTTCTGGCTGTACTGATGGCTGTGATCTGCGCCCGGTTTGTGCGCACGGCAAAGCATAAATACGACGTATTCTTCGAATGGGGCATGCTGATTCCGTGGCTTCTTCCGGCAACCCTGATCGCGTTGGGACTGACCACGACCTACGGGGAGCGGCAGCCGATCCTATTTAACTATGTTATGGTAGGAACGCTGGTACTGATGCTTGTGGGCTATACAGTCGTCAAACTGCCTTTCTCTTACCGGATGGTGAAGGCGGCGTTCTTCAGCATCGACAATGATCTGGAAGAAGCGGCGAAATGTATGGGTGCGGGTACGCTCTATACGATGATAAAAGTAATTCTTCCGGTTATTTTCCCGGCGATTATGTCCATCATTATCCTGAATTTCAACGGGATGTTATCGGACTACGATCTGTCTGTGTTCCTGTACCATCCGCTGTTCCAGCCTCTCGGCATCGTCGTGAAGGCCGCTTCGGATGAGTCGGCATCCATCGATGCCAGGGCCATGGGCTTTGTATACACGGTCGTTCTGATGATTCTCTCTTCTGTGGCACTGTATTTCGGCCAGGGAGATGGAATGGAACGCATCAGAAGATGGAAGCAGAGACGGTTTGAGAAGAGAGTGGCGAAGGGATGAGGAAGAGATCAATAGGGTAAGAATAAGAGCATAAGGTAAAAAAAGAAATCAAAAGGCAAAAAAAGATCATTACAGGGCGCCGCATGAAAGAAATCATGCGGTATTCCTGTTTTTCAGGAGGCGGATTAGTTGAATGAATTTATAATGGAACAATGGATTTTTGTAGCCCGGCTCCTCGGGGCGGCTGTCTGCGGCGGGCTGATCGGTTATGAACGGCAGAGCCGGAAGAAGACGGCGGGCGTCAGAACACACGTCATCATCTCGGTTGCGGCCGCGACTATGATGATCATCTCCAAGTACGGCTTCAATGATGTTCTCGGCGAATACGTCCGTCTTGACCCGTCCCGGGTGGCGGCCGGTATCGTGACAGCTGTCGGATTTATCGGCTCGGGAATTATCTTTTTCCGCAACAACAATGTGAGCGGAATCACCACCTCCGCCGGTATCTGGGCCACGGTGGGAGTAGGCATGGCCATGGGCTGCGGCATGTATGTGCTGGGCGCTGTGTCCACGATTATTGTGATGGTTTCCGAGGTGTTTTTAGGAAGACGGGGATATTTTTCCAGAAAGGCAGGAGAAGAGCGGGAGCTGGAGATCGAGTATAAGGACAGCGACAAAGAAGATATCTTTTTCTATATTAATAAGACCATAGAGGACGCAGGCTGCAAAATGGAGAATATAAAGCTGGCCGACGAGGATTCCCTCTGCGTACTGAGTGCGGTTTTAAAAGCGCCTGATGAGCTGGACGCAGCCCTCCTGGTAGGGGAACTCAAAAAGAAAAAATCAGTGAAACGGGTATCTGTCTGAACAGGTTGTAGAACACGAGCGGTCTCGGAAACTCCTTGTGCTCAGATTTGTGAGATGATTTCCCGTCAGATGCACACAAATTTACGAGGCGTACACGGCGTGTACGTTGAATAAATTTGTGTGCATATGGCGGGAAATCAGCCACAAAGATGGGCGCAAGGGAGTTTCCGAGACCGCTCAACACAGGATGAGAGGGGAATACATGGAGACAGTGACAGCGGCAGTGGAGTATCTGGAAGGCATCAATCTGGCTTCCATCACCATGCGGATCGTGATGTCCATGGTCTGCGGCGGTGTAATCGGAATTGAGAGGGGCAAAGCGCATCAGCCGGCCGGAATGCGGACGTACATGCTGGTCTGCATGGGCGCGGCCATGGTCATGCTGACCGGACAGTATATGTACTATCATTTCCAGACCGGTGATCCGGCGCGGCTGGGCGCACAGGTGGTCAGCGGAATCGGTTTCCTGGGCGCCGGGAGCATCATTATCTCGGGCAAGACGAAGATTAAGGGGCTGACAACGGCAGCAGGCCTGTGGACTGCTGCGTGTATTGGGCTGAGCATTGGGATTGGTTTCTATGAGGCCGGGATCATTGCCACCCTGGCCGTATCGCTCACCATGACGCAACTGAAGAAGCTGGAGTACCATCTGATTTTTGATGACGTTTGGCTCAGCGTGTATGTGGAACTGGACGACGCGGTCAAAATGACGGATCTGGTCCGGGAATTTTCACCTGCAGGCCTGGTGATTGGCGAGGTGCAGATTGAAAAGAAGAGAAAAGGCTTCCAGAAGGCGGTGATCAGCTTAAAGAATACGGAACATAAGAGCCGGGAGGCAGTGCTTCAGTTTCTGGAGGGGGTGGAAGGGATTCAGTTTGTGAAGTATACGGCTTAAAAAATCGATTTGTAAAAAAATACTAAAATCTTGGTTGTAGACTATATTGTCTGTAACCAAGATTTTTTATTTCACAGGAAAGTTCGCCCTGTGAAATAAAAAAACTCCGGGGATGCGCACTCCGCGCTAAGGAAATTTGGTTGCTGAAGCAACCGCGCTCCGGCGCACGAGTCCGGCAAGCCGGACTCTTTGTGCAAAATTTGCAAACTAAAATGTTAAAATGTCAATTTTGTAAAAAATATTGACATTATTCGACACATATGTGATAATAAAAACGTGAAATATAGCAGAAAGTTACAAAATATTTCAAAAACAATCAAAAAATACAAAAGAGAAAAAAAGACCAGGAAAGGAAAGAAACATGGAACAAAAAACTTCTATTATTCCAGCCGGCCGGCTGCAAAAGATAATGGAATACATGAAGGAACATGGCAGCGTTCAAATTAAGGAACTGGCAGACTACCTCGACGTATCAGATGCGACGGTACGCCGGGACCTGGATGATTTAGACACTCAGGGGCTTTTAGTCAGGACTCATGGGGGAGCAGTCAGAAAGAATGATAATACTTCTTCATTTGAATGGCAGCATAATGAGAAACTGACGATCATGCTGCACGAAAAAAAGCAAATTGCTAAATTGGCGGCGTCCTTTGTGCACGAGGGCGACACTATTCTGTTGGATTCAGGAACGACAACCTATTACCTGGCAAGTGAATTATCCGATATTCCTAATTTGACAGTAATTACTTATGACTTGTTTATTGGAGGAAATTTAGTTCTCCACCCAACCTCCACTATGATTGTAACAGGAGGAATCCGTCGTCAGGGGTATAATAATGTGCTTTTGGGAAGTATGGTAGAAGATTACGTTCGTAATATTCGTGTGGACAAGGCTTTTCTGGGAGCAGATGCTATTGATGTGGATTTCGGCATTTCCAATACAAATGTGATGGAGGCCAGTATTAAGCGATTACTGGTTCAGGCTGGAAAGCAGGTGATATTGATTGGTGATCACAGTAAGTTGGGCAGAATGGCGTTAATTAAAGTTTGTGATCTGACGGATATCGATGGGGTGATTATTGATAAGGCTATCGATGAAAACAGCCTGCACAGAATGAAGGAAAAAGTAAAGAATGTATATTTGGCATAATGTGTATGCCTGAAAAAGAAAGGGGTTTATGATGAATTGGTTAAAAGAAGTATTCAAAACTGAAAAGCCTATTATTGCAATGTGTCATCTTCAGGCGTTACCGGGAGACAGTGGCTATGACCAGGAAAAGGGAATGGAGTGGGTGATAGAGAAGGCTCGTGAAGATCTGCACGCGCTTCAGGATGGAGGGGTGGATGCAGTCATGTTTTCTAATGAATTCAGCCTTCCTTACCTTACTGATGTAAAGAAAGAAACACTTGCTGCAATGGGACGCGTAATCGGGGAGATAAAATCAGAAATTACAGTTCCTTTTGGGGTAAATGTTTTATGGGATGCCAAGGCATCTTTGGATCTGGCAGTCGCTACCGGGGCTTGTTTTGTGAGAGAGATTTTTACTGGCGTCTATGCCAGTGATTTTGGATTATGGAATACGAATTGTGGTGAGACGGTGCGCCACCAACATGCGGTTGGCGCACAGAATGTTAAGTTACTGTTTAATATAGTTCCGGAAGCGGCTGTTTACGTAGAGCAGCGCAATATCAGAGAAGTGGCAAAGACAACCGTGTTTAACTGCAGGCCGGATGCTTTATGTGTTTCCGGACTGACAGCAGGGGAAAGTACAGATACTCAGATTTTGAGTGAAGTGAAATCGGTTGTGCCGAATACTGTGGTGCTGGCGAATACGGGGTGCAGAATAGAAAATATTACAACTCAGTTATCTGTGGCAGATGGTGCCATTGTAGGAACAACGTTTAAAAAAGATGGAAAATTTGAAAATGGAGTTGATTATAACCGAGTGAAGGCTTTTATGGATCTTGTTAAGGAATTTCGATAAGAAGGGGAAGGTGTATCTTATGAGGAGAAGGTTACAGAAATGTTTTTGTCTTTTACTAAGTCTGTTATTAGTTCTGGGAACTCTCACTGCATGTAGCCAAAGTGCAGAGAAGACAGGTAATAATGGTGTTGCAGGAAATAGCGGGAAAGAAGAAACGGGAAAAGAAGAGGCAGGAATTTATGATGGAATTGAGCCCTTAGAAACAGAGACTGAGCTGAATTTCGGATATTTGACTGGCTCCCATCATGGAATGATTATCTATATGATTGATAAAATGGGGGGATATGAAAAGGCAGGAATACGAGCCAATATAGAGACATTTGGTAATGGACCTGTCATGGTGGAGGCGATGGCTTCTGATTCCTGGGACTGTGGAACGATTGGGTTAGGAGGGGTTCTGACAGGTGTTATCAGCCAGGATATGGTCGTGATCGGAGCTGCGGCAAGAGATTACGATTCCCTGCGCATTTTTGCAAAAAATGATTCAGATGTTGTTTCAGCAGGAAATACGCTAAAAGATTACCCAGGCATCTATGGGACGGCAGATACGTGGAAAGGAAAAGAAATTTTGATTCCGACAGGGTCTACACTTCATTATGTTTTATCTACAGGCCTAAGCAAATTCGGCTTGTCTGATACTGACGTAGCAATGACTCATATGGATGTTCCAGGCATCAATACGGCGCTTCGGGCAAATAAAGGGGAGATTGGAGCACTTTGGGGCAGTTTTACATATGCGGATGAAATGAAGGAAAGCTACACTGTGGTTATGAGTGCAAATGATCTGGGAATTGAATTGCCTACGGTTATGTGTGCGAATCCCAGAAGTTATGAAGATCCGGCCAAATATAAAGCGATAAAAAAATGGATGGAACTTTATTTTGCCACCGTTGATTGGATTTACAGCAGTGAGGAACATTTTGACAAGGCGGTTGAAATGTTTACGGAAATTAATGAGGAAGCGGGAGCTACAGGTACATTGGAAGAGAACCGGACAGTTCTTGAAAACAATCGCCATTACAGCCTGTCAGACAACGTAAAACTTTTTAATGAAAAAACGGAAGATGGATCGATGTTGTTAATAGAAGCGATGCATAACGACCCATTGTTATTCTATATCAAGAACGGCAGCTATCAGAAAGGTGATGATACCAAATTGTTGGGCGGTTATTTTAAAGCAGATATCATCAATGAAATTGCGGCAATGAAGGAGTAAAGGTGGCAGATTATGAAAAAAATCTTAGACCGGTATGCGGTAATCTCCGTACTCAGCGTTCTGACTTTTTTGCTCATCTGGCAGGGCTTTGTTACTGCCGGGATACTATCAGATAAAATTCTGCCTGCGCCGACAAAGGTATTTGCGGCTTTGTTTGATAAACTGAATAATAAAAGCCCGGATGGTTCTCTGTTGCAGACGAATATCCTGGTCAGCTTAAAGGTTGCATGCAGTGGGCTGCTTCTTGCAATTGTGATTGGGGTTCCTTTGGGCTGGCTTATGGGCTGGTATAGGACAGTCAGCCGTTTTGTTCGCCCTATATTTGAGATAATGCGCCCAATTCCCCCAATTGCGTGGATTCCCCTGACCATTCTGTGGGTTGGGATTGGCCTTGAGGCCAAAGCGATGATTATATTCTTTGCATCTTTTGTCCCATGTGTAATTAATGCCACAGCGGGAATTAAAAGTACTAATCAGACTTTGATTAATGTAGCGAAAACGTATGGGGCATCAGACTTTACGATATTTCTGAAAATAGGGATCCCCTCTTCTCTGCCCATGACTTTTGCAGGAATACGAATTGCACTTAACTCCGCATGGAGCACATTGGTAGCGGCAGAGCTACTGGCTGCTAATGCTGGACTTGGTTATATGATTAATATGGGACGGCAGTTTGGGCGAGTTGATATCATTGTATTAGGAATGGTTACAATTGGAATCCTGGGTTTTTCGTTCTCATGGATATTCACAAAGCTGGAGCATATTTTTGTGAAATGGAGGACTGTCTGATGAAAAAAGTTACAGGTTGGAAAAAGAGTATCGGACATATTTTTTATACGATAGCGCCTGCATTGTCATTGGTTTTGTTATTTCTCTTATGGGTTCAGATTTCCAGAGGGAATTCGGATCTTGTACCTGGGCCAGATCTGGTAATGAAACGATTTGTTAAAACTTTCGAAAAGCCAATTAATGGATATCTGATCTTTGGGCATATTTTAGCGAGTTTAAAACGTATTTTTTTAGCATTGATATTTTCTCTGGGGATTGGGATACCGTTCGGTATATTAATCGGATGGAATAAAACCTTTAATGCTATTTTCGGTACTCTTTTTGAATTTATTCGCCCCATTCCGCCGATCGCATGGCTTCCTTTGATTGTTATGTGGTTTGGTATTGGGGAGTTTCCCAAAGTTATTATTGTATTTATTGGGACCTTTACACCGGTGGTAGTCAATACCGCGACCGGGATTCGTTTAGTGGAGCCATTATACCTTGACGTAGGAAGAATGTTCCATGCGAATGATAGAAAACTGCTTACCGAAATTGCGCTGCCATCGGCTATGCAGTCGATATTTGCAGGCTTTAGAACTGCTACAAGTGGCGGACTAATGGTCGTTCTTGCGGCTGAGATGATAGGGGCTAAGGCAGGACTGGGATTTTTGATTACCAGAGGACAGGATGCCTTTGATGTTCCGCTTATTATGGTTGGCATGATTGTTATCGCTATTGTTGGAACTGTAATTTCTATTTTCACGGATCTTCTTGAAAGGCGGATATGTCCATGGAGCGAGAATATAAAATCAGATTAGATATACAGAATATAAGCAAATGCTTTTCCATGGAAAACGGAAAGAACCATGAGGTGGTGAGGGAACTGTCGCTTACGGTACGGGATAATGAGTTTCTGATCCTGCTGGGACCTGGTCACTGCGGGAAGACGGTCATTTTAAATATGATTGCCGGTCTAATGCAGCCCGATTACGGAAATATTTGTTTAGACGGTAAGAATGTGGTGGGACCAAATCCAGATATGGGAATGGTATTTCAAAAGATTGGGACACTTCCGTGGAAAAACGTTATGGAAAATGTAGAACTGGGACCTAAAATGCGTGGAATACCGAAGCGTGAACGACGGAAAAAGGCTCAGCATTACATTGATCTGGTGGGGCTGCATGGTTTTGAAGAGCATCTGCCAAAGCATTTATCCGGTGGTATGAAGCAGAGAGTCGGAATTGCGAGAGCTTATGCAAATGACCCACAGATATTGCTTTTAGATGAACCGTTTGGACAGTTGGATGCACAGACCCGATATAATATGGAAGAGGAAATTGCGCGAATCTGGGAGCAGGAGAAGAGAACTATTTTATTTGTCACAAATAATATTGAGGAGGCATTGATGCTGGGAGACCGGATTATCCTTCTTACGGAGTGTCCAGCAAGAGTGAAGCAGGTGTATCAAGTTGATTTACCGCGCCCCAGAGACATGATGGACTGTAGGTTTTTGCAGATGCGCCGTGAGATTTCAGAAAACACGGATTTGTCAATATAGAAAAAGGGTGCAGTATATGACAGAAAATTATAAAATTGAAGTGAAAGAGCTTACCAAAAACTTCGGAGATTTAAAGGTTCTGGATCATATTTCATTTAAAGTAAAGAAAGGAGAATTTATCTGTGTAGTAGGGCCTACAGGCTGCGGAAAGACAACATTTTTAAATTTACTAACACAGCTTATTGAACCAACATCGGGAGAAATTTTAATTGACGGGAAAACGGCGGATCCAAGGATACATAATATTTCCTTTGCATTTCAGGAGCCATCTGCTATTCCCTGGCTTACCGTGGAAGAGAATATCATGTTTGGTATGAAATTGAAAAAGCTCCCTAAAGAGGAAATCTATCGAAGAACAGAAGAAATTCTTTCATTGGTAGGGCTTACCAAGTTCCGAAAACAATATCCTCATCAATTATCTACCAGTAGTGAACAGCGAATCGTAATCGGGCGAAGTTTTGCCCTGTATCCGGATCTGCTCTTGATGGACGAGCCTTATGGACAGATGGATATTAAAATGCGCTATTATCTGGAAGATGAAGTGATCAGGTTATGGAAAAAATTTGAAAGTACGGTTCTTTTTATCACTCATAATATTGAAGAAGCGGTCTATCTTGCAGACAGGATTATTATCCTGACCAATAAGCCGGCTGCGATTAAAGAAGAACTGATTGTTGACTTAGCGAGGCCGAGAGACTTTACGGATCCCCAATTTGTTGAGTTAAGAAAATATGTGACTGAGCAGATCAGATGGTGGTAAGTGGGAAAAGGCATATCAATAAGGAGGACAAAGTAATGAAACTGATGCCATCAATTGCATCAGCCGATCCTTTGGCAATAGGGGAGGTCTTAAAGAATCTGGAGGCATGGCCTTATCTGCATATAGATATCGAGGATGGAAACTTCGTTCCCAATATTACATTTGGAATGAAGACTGTCAGGGCGATATGTAAAGAAGCGGGGAAAAGGTATATTCAGGTACATTTAATGGTCACTCATCCAGAATCGTATTTAGACGGTCTTGCCGCCTGCGGAGTGGATTCTGTGATAGCCCACTTGGAAGCGCTTGACTATCCACTTTATTTTCTCAATCACTGCCGTGCCCTTGGATTGGGGACGGGGCTGGCTGTCAATATAAAAACACCAGTAGAAGCAGTAAATCCTTTTCTGGAAAATATGGATCAGCTGCTCCTCATGACATCGGAGCCTGATTATTTAGAAGAAAAAGTATATGGACCTGCAGTGGAACGCTTAATCCGTTTAGCCGGATATATTCCGGCAGGAGTAGAATTGTATGCAGATGGAGGCGTGACCAGGGAAACGCTTCAGGAGCTTGAAAGAGCAGGTGTTCATGGGGCAGTCTTAGGCCGTCTGGTATTTCAGAGCCCTGATCCGTTAGAAATGCTTAAGGAACTTAAGGAGGAATAGAATGAATGCAGAAGAGGTATTAAAAGAACTTTGCCTGGCACCGGCTCCATCCGGTTACGAAAAACGAGCTGCAGAGGTATTTTCCAGTAGAATACGCCCGTTTGTTGACCGTATCATGTTAGACCGCATGGGGAATGTGATGGCCACGCTAGACGGTACAGATCCTGAATCACCTTCGGTGATGATGTACGCCCACTTAGATCAACTGGGATTTATTGTAAGAAGGATTGAACCGGATGGCTATATCCAGTTGGACAGATTAGGGGGGATACCGGAAAAGGTGTTGCCTGCACTGCGTCTATGGATACGCACGGTGCATGGTGATTTCATACCTGGTTTGATTGGAAACAAAGCACATCATGCGGCTTCAGCAGAAGAAAAATACAAGGTCGATATGGTGACGAATCTTTATGTCGATATTGGAGCCGCATCAGAGCAGGACGTAAGGGCGCTGGGAGTGGATGTTGGTTGTCCTGCCATTTATGAACCGTCTTTTCAACCTCTTGCAGGAGATAAAGTAAGTGGTACTGCTTTAGATGACCGTGGCGGGCTGACCGCACTGATTCTTGCCGCCGAGAGTTTATGGGAAGACAGGCCGTCCTCAACTGTGCATTTCGTCGGGACCGTTTGGGAGGAGTTTAATATTCGAGGCGCTGCATTTGCAGCCAGAAGGTTAAAACCGGAGGTGGCTATGGGGCTGGATGTGGTTCTTGCAGGAGATACTCCGGATTTAAAAACGAAATATCAGAATGCACTTGGCAAAGGGCCGACAATTAATTTTTATAATTTTCATGGGAGAGGAACTTTAAATGGGCTGATTCCCCATGAAGGTCTGGCCAGACTTGCAGAGGAGTGTGCTTTGAGAGAAAATATCCCCCATCAGCGGTTTGCATCTCTTGGAATTATAACAGAATCAGCCTACGTTCAGATGGAAAATGAGGGAGTGGCTTGTCTGGATCTCGGCTACCCGGCCAGATATACTCACTCACCTGTGGAGACGTGCTCCTTAAGCGATATTAAGAATCTTGGCTTGTTGGCAGCAGCCTCCGCAAAGGCGATAACGCCGGAGTTTTCAATAAATCGCTATTCTATTGATTGCTTCAGTGATTCGTGATTAAGTGTATTCATGGCTGATAGGGAGGGGCATATGAAAAAAGGTATCCATTACTGGGCGCTTCCACATACGTTGAATTTAAGGAAGAAGATGGAATTTGCAAAGAGATTGGGATTTGAGGGAATAGAACTTGTAATTGTTGAAAAAGGGGAACTGCAGCTGGATTGCAGGAAAGAAGAATTGATGACGATCCGGCAGGCGGCGAAGGAGACCGGGATAGAAATTATTTCAGTAAGCAGCAGTTTAAACTGGAAATGCTCTTTCACCAGCGATGATGCTCAGATGCGAAAAAAAGCCGGAGAGATGCTGCGAAAACAGCTTTATATAGCAGCTGAGCTTAATTCCGAGGTGGCATTAGCCCTGCCGGGCTTCGTAACAGCAGACTTTATTTCTGACGAAATTCATCCCTCCTTCCGAACTCATGAAGAAGAGGACTATCATCCGGGGCTGGAAATCATTGATTATAATACAGCATATGAACGTTCACTTCGGGCATTTGAGGAGATTGCTCCTATCGCTGAGAGGGTGGGAGTGACGGTGGGAATTGAAAATGTCTGGAACCATTTTTTAATGTCACCGTTAGAAATGCGGCAGTTTATTGATGAGATAGGTTCCAGCTATGTACAGGTGTATTTTGACATTGGCAATGTACAGCCCTCCGGGTATCCGGAACAATGGATCCGGATTCTGGGGTCCCGCATTAAACGGGTTCACATAAAAGATTTTAGAAAAGGCTGCTCCTCGGTTCAGGGTTTTGTGAATTTGCTTAGCGGAGACATTGATTTTGTGAAAGTGATGCAGGCCTTACACGAGATTGGATATAATGGCTGGATTACCGCAGAGGTAAATGAAAAATGGGATTATCCGGAATTTGCTGCAAAAGCAAGTGCACTGGCTTTAGAGCAATTGCTGGAGGAAAGGAGTAACAGCAATGTATGATATAATGAAATTAAAAACAATTGCAAATCAGCTCAGAATAGAAACAATTGAATCTGTATACAGGGCGAAATCCGGTCATATTGGAGGCTGTCTATCTGCTGCCGAAATAATAGCAGTTCTCTATTTTTATAAAATGCGGTTAGATCCAGAACGGCCTGGGTGGGAGGATCGGGATCGCTTTGTACTGAGTAAGGGGCACTCGGCACCGATCTTGTACGCTGCTTTGGCAAAAAGAGGATTTTTTTCCGTGGAAGAGATGAGTCATCTGCGCCAGGCAGACAGCCATCTTCAGGGAGCCCCCAATCCTAAGACGCCGGGAATTGATATGTCATCGGGGCCTTTGGGACAGGGACTGTCGGCCGCAGTAGGTATGGCTCTTGCTGCAAGGACGATGAAAAAAGATTTTTTTGTGTATTGTATGCTGGGAGACGGTGAAATTGAAGAAGGACAGATATGGGAAGCTGCTATGGCTGCTTCAAAGTACCGATTAAATCGTTTGATTACGATTCTGGACCATAATGAGGTGCAGATGAGCGGTACAAATGAAGAGATTATGCCCCTGGGGGATATAAAAGATAAGTTCGACTCGTTTGGCTGGAAAACCTACAAGATAAACGGTCATTCGATTTCTGAAATTATTGAGATACTGGATCATGTTACACAAGAAAGCCAAGTAGAGAAGAGTGAACCGGATAAACCGATTATGATTATTGCCAATACGGTTAAGGGAAAAGGAGTTTCTTTTATGGAAGGAAAAGCGGAGTGGCACGGAGCTGTACCGACAGAAGAACAGTACGACGCTGCATTGGCTGAACTGGGAAAGGGAGGAACTAATTTCAATAACTTACGCACTTAAGGAGGTGAAAATATGATAGCTAACAGAGTTGCTTATGGGAATATGGTACACAAGCTGGCGATGGAGGATGAACGGATTACGGTTGTAGATTCTGACTGCATAAATGTACTAAATTATGGTGAGTTCATTAAGGATTTTCCGGATCGTTTTTTTGAATGTGGGATTGCAGAGCAAAATATGGTATCCATAGCTGCTGGATTAGCGAGCTGCGGTATGATTCCGTTTGTGGCCTCCTTTGCAGTATTTACAAGTATGAGGGCGCTTGATCAGGTAAGAAATATGATTTGTTATAATGGTTATAGCGTAAAAATAGTGGGAACTCATGCAGGGCTCGAAACTGGCTTTGACGGCGCGACACATCAGGCTATAGAAGATATGGCGATTATGCGCGCAATACCAGGGCTTAGAGTTCTGGCTCCGTCCACTCCAAATATGACTGCAAAACTTACGCGTTTGATGGCGGAGACAGACGGGCCATTTTATATGATATTCGGACGGGAAATCAATCAGGAATATTATCCGGAGAATATGGAATTTACACTGGGAGGAAGCAGACTACTTCGAGATGGGGACCGTTTGACTGTTATGGCTTGTGGCCGCATGGTGGATTTTGCAGTTCGTGCAGCAGATCAGCTAATAAAAGAGGGGATCAGGGTAAGGGTTGTTGATATGTATTCCATCAAACCGATTGACGGGAAAGCGATAGAGGCTGCGGTGTCAGATACAGCATGTATTCTTACTGTAGAGGATCATAACACGATTGGCGGCCTTGGCGGAGCGGTCAGCGAATACGTCACAGAACACTGTCCGTGCAAAGTTCTAAAGATGGGAATGAGAGATGAGTTTGGACGATCCGGCTCCAGCGCTGATTTATTTGAGATGTATGGCTTGACAGCAGATAGTATTGCTGCCAGGATTCGTGAATTATTGGAGTAAGCAGAAAGTTAATGGAATATGAATGCAAATAGAGAAAAAGCTGTAATCCAGCCAAAGCTCCAGGTTTATGGAATTTGGCTGAATTACAGCTTTTTCTCATATTATCAGGATGATGCAGTATTGGTCTCTTTTATGAATGGATGGTCTAAAATTCCAATTCCTTATCAAATACCAGATTACCAATTTCTTCACATTTCCACTTTGTAATAGAGCCAAAACATTGTTCCGCATAGTCCAGAGGTGCCTGTTTATTCGGATAGAGAGAGTTGATCAGGACGTATTTCTCCTTTGTTTCTATCAGCAGCAAATACCCTGGCGCCAATTCTACAAGATGGACTTTTACCGGATCGGGATATAGGGGCTCTTTTTCATAAAACTGCTGGTGCTTTATATCCAGCACGGCATACATGTAACGGACTATTTTTAAGGATTTGAACTGTTCATACATGACAAAAAACGCATCCAGCCCCTGGCTCTCATCGTGGTTGGTTTGGTCCAATATCATATTTCTCCAGCCGGAGGTCGATTCATAATAGCCGTATTGGCGTGCGGCGTACTCATGAAAAAACCAAAACGGCAGCGGCAGCAAGGTGTCGGTATGATCCTCGATAGACAGCCGGTTAAGAGCCATGGAATACCCGTTTAGGAAGCTGTACAGGGCTGTAATGCTGTGATCCCCGATATACATTGCAGGCCTTATTTTGATTAGATCCAGAATTTCGTAAATTTCATTCATTTGGATATCCTTTCGTGGCGGAAAGGGTATAATCACAAATCGTTATAACAACTGCCATGTTTTGTGATTTTCCGTGTTCCCTGTCCATACCATAGCATATATACTCTATCAACAAATTCTTAAAAAATGGTAAAAATATTTATCAAATTATTATAATGGAATAATATGGGAAATTATGACTTGAAATTGCGAAACACATCAATTTGGTTTACAATGGAATGGAATTGGGGGTGTCACAAATGAAAAAAAACAGTCTGCAGTTTGAACTGAGTTTAAAGATCAGTCTGTTCTTTATCATGATTATGTTGGCTGTCAGCAGCGGAACGATTGCGTATTTGTCCAACCGTTATAATAAAATTATCATCGATGACATGAACAGCAATCTGGTAAATGCGGTAAGTACCATCGATTATTACTTTGATGATGTAAAAACGCCTATGGTCATGATTTCCAGAAACAGCAGTATTCAAAGGGTTTTGAAGAATTATCAGGGGATGACTAATCGGGAAAAGCTGGATACAGTAAATCAGCTGGAAGATTTTGTGCAGAATATTACGACTTTCAAATCTTTTATTAATGATATAATTGTGGTGGGAGTAAATGGTTATCTCTATAATATTTATAGGGAAAGTCCGGATAAGTATATTGGCGATTATGATTTCCTTAACAGCAGATATTTAGCAGACAGCAGTGTAGGACCAGTCGGACTTACCTTTACGGGACAGCACCCTACGGATTATTATATGTCTGCTTCCTTTTCCGAGGTTTATTCCGTGGTGCTTCCGATTAGGTCCGGACAGAACCGGATTGGTTATGTGATCTGTGATTTAAAATCTGAAACTATCAATAATATCCTGAATAACAATTTGAAGGAAGAACAGGCTAAGATACTCATACGGGACGAGAAGGGGGAAATTCTATATGAGGAGGGAAATGAGAAGATTTTGGCAGAGGAGGTTGTGGACGATAAAAACAGGTCCAACGAAACAGAAGCGTCTAAGAAAAACATCTTTGAGATTCTGTTTGCCAGAGGAAATTATGTGACCAGTGTCACGTCTGAAGTGACAGGATGGACTTATTATTATGCAGAATCCTATGAAACCATTAATAGTTTTTTAAAGAAGGTATTTATGGTTCATATCGTAATTATCGCAGGAATGCTGGCCGTTATCACATTCTTTTCTAATCAGCTGTCCAGACTGATATTGAAACCTCTTAAAAACATTGCATTTATGATCAGAGAGATGAAGATTAACCAGGGAGATTACAGAAAGAACAGCTACAATGCAGGCGGACAGAATGTGAATGAACTCAGCATTGAGATTGAACAGATGATTACGCGCCTGGAATCTCTGATTAATGAAAATTATTTATATGAACTGAAAGCTAAGGATGCACAGATCCAGGTTTTGACAAATCAGCTGTCACCGCATTTCCTGTATAATACACTACAGCTGAACGAGTACCAGTCTTATCATCATCAAACAGAAAATATTACGACGATTATCAACGGACTCAGCTATATCCTGCGATATTCTTTTCGAAGCGAGAGTACGGTGCGGCTTGGAGATGAGCTTCAATATATCAAATGTTACTTAGATATTTACAGTTTAAGATATGAGAACAGGCTGACCTATGAGATCGATGCCGATGAAGATAGTCTTCAGGCAGAGATTCCCAGAATGATTTTAGAACCGGTGGTAGAGAACTGCATTAAGCATGGATTTGCAGGAGAACTTATGGAGGCGGTCATCAGAGTTCAAGCAGCAGTGGATAACCAGGAACTGTATATTCGTGTAACGGATAACGGAAAGGGAATGAATAGAGCGCGTTTGGAGGAACTGCGAAGATATCTGGAGCAGATGTCTGTAGTCAGTGAACATATAGGACTGAATAATGTGTACTCTATTCTGAAACTGCGTTACGGAGATCGTTATGGACTTGACATAGACAGTGAACTGGGTCAGTTTACGACGGTGACGTTACATATGCCTTTTATAAGGCCCTAGTACTGCATTGTGTAATGCAGCATCAGAGAAAATCGGGGGGGAAGGAACTGTGACAAAGGTATTACTGGTAGATGATGAACGGTACATGATTGAAATGTTAAAGGAGATCATAGACTGGGAGTTTTATGGCTTTTCTATTGTAGGAACTGCGGAAAATGCCAGAGATGGTATGAACTTATTTTACAGGGAACAGCCGGATATCATTATTACGGATATCTGTATGGATCAGATATCGGGGATTGAATTTATAACCAGAATCCGTCTGATCAACGCATCTGTGAAAATCATGATTCTCAGTGCATACGATAAATTTGAATATGCACAAAAGGCTGTAAAGCTTGATGTGGATGGTTATTTACTGAAGCCTGTTAGCAGGGATGAGCTGTTAAGCAGTTTGTTGGAACTGCAGAAAAAGCTGGAATCAGGAAGCCAGTATCAGGAACAGATCAGGGATTTAAAGTATTCACTTGACAGTCTTCAGCGGAAGTATGTTGAAGAACAACTGATTCGGATCTATGAGCATGGAGGGGAAACGGCAAGAAAGGAGCTGGAAGAGGATTCTTACTGGGCGGTAGTTAGTATCCAGGCGGTAGTTCGTAATGAAATCGTGTTTCTGGAACAGGACATGAAGACTTATGATGATTTAGAGGTTTTTCTGCTGTTTGTAGGAGATGGACTTTTTGCCCTTTTTCTTTGCGGCGATCTGGAGAACAGAAAAACAGTGAAAAAGGCTTTGGAGCAAATACGCCAGAAGTACTGTGAACGCGACAGGACGCTGCTTTGTGGTGTCAGCACCGTGGAGGAGGCCGGATCTCTGTCAGAAGCCTGCAGAGCCAGTAAAGGTTTTCTGAATTTGTTGTTTTATACTGAAGAAGGGGCTTATCTTTCTCATGGAATTATGAGGGAATGCAGAGACACTGCACGGGGGATGGAGATAAACCAGGAACAGATTCTGTTATGGCTGGCAGCGCAGGAAACAGAACGTCTGAAGGAGATGTTCCGGGGGTGGCTGGATTCCTGTGCAAAGAATAATGCTGACTGCAGTGAGGTCATACACATTTTTTTGCAGTGTATTTCTACAATGAAAACCTATGTTCAGGGAAGTCCTAAGGAAAAGCTGTTAGAAACAATAATAGAGGAGCAGAAACAGATCATCCGCAGCAGTCAGCTTGCAGCTCTTTTTGAAAGATGCTTAAGCGAACTGGATGAGGAGGAGCTCCACAGAAATAAGGCGGCTCTTCTCATTGCGAATGCACAGAATTTGATCAGAAATAACTGCTTTGATGAATCATTTTCCATTGAGGTGCTGGCCGATTCTCTTAATATTTCGAAAAGTTATCTTTCCAGGCTGTACAAGGACGAGACAGGTGAGTCAGTATGGAACTATGTGATCCGTGTCAGGATTGCCAGAGCAAAGGAACTGTTGATACACACGGATAATACGAATTATGGTATCGCTAAGGCCATTGGCTATTCAAGTGAGTACCATTTTTCCAGGGCGTTCAGCAAGATTGTAGGTGTGTCACCTTCCGCTTATAAAAAACTTTATATGGATATACAATAAGATAAGGCAAGAAAAAGTTGTTTTCATCATTTCCTGCCGAAGGCTCATTTCTTATACTCTTCTTAAAAGGAGGAAGACAGAAATGAGCTTATTTTATGTGGAAAAACAGAAGATTTATTGTGAGGGAAGGGTAGTGGCTGTGGCAGAGCCGCTTTCCGGATTTCATTATCGGGAGGACTGGCAAGAAATAGAGGAGGGGGTCTTTTGCTGGACCAGAACAGTATTTAGCGGGGAATGTGACAGGGAGGATTTTGAAACCATACATATGGCTCTTAAGCTGGTGGAGCCGGTGGGATTTTATATGATACCAGGAGTCCTTTATCACGGTAATTCCTGGGGAGATGGTCTGGAACCAAAAGGACTGGTTCATGAAGGAGAGCCGTGGGTGTTTGCCTCGCATAGAGCCGGGATACCGGCGGGACTGTATTGTCAGAGCGAGAAGACTGCATTTGGAATGTGGGCAGAGCCTTCCAGTAATTTAACTGCCTCATGCTCCTTTACAAAAGAAAAAGGACAGATGACTGCCAGGCTGTTATTTCCGGAACAGGAGGGGCCGGTCATTTACTGTGCGAGAGATACTTATGAAGACCGGAACTATATCGATCCTTATGTAAATAAGAGTGGTACCATCAGAGTGAGTGCGGTAGTGGTACTGAAAAAACGTTCATCTGCAGAGGGGTATGATTATGATGTATATGTACAAAAAGCGTGGGAGTATTTTAAAAGAGAAAGCCAGATTGTAATGGACAGGCGAAGTGTGTGGGATCTGGGATTTTCCTTTATTAAGGACAGCGCTTATTTTGAAGAGAATGGATTGGCTGGTTTCGCTATGGGGCTGACCTGGCAAAATGGAGGCTGGAAGCAGAAACGAGATTATCTGGAGATTGGCTGGGTGGGACAGCATGCGTCACTGGCTGTATCCCTAATCTGCAAAGCTTTGATTGACGGGGACAACTCCGATCTTCTAAAGGGGTTAAAGGTACTGGATTGCTGGGCTGAGAAGGCTGTACTGCCAAATGGGCTGTTCCGATGCAGATATGACCGTGTTTTACAATATAAGGACGATACGGAAAACAGGGATGAAAGACATGATGCAGCTAATTTGTACAGTGTCATAGAGGAATATCTGGAAGCTTATCATGTACTTTTGGAAGCCGGAATTGACAGAAAAAGCTATCTGACAATAGTGCAGCGGCTCTGCGATTTCATTACGTCAGTACAGCGAAAGGACGGAAAGCTGGGGAAGGCCTGGTATAATGATGGTACATGTTCAGATCAGGATGGAACCGTAGGATGTTATCTGGCAAGCGGGTTGTGCGGTGCTTACATGGAATTTAAGAAGCCGGAATATGTGGCAGCGGCAAGAAAGGCATTTGAGTTTTATTACAGGGAGTTTATGGAACATGGATATACTACAGCGGGGGCTCTGGATACCTGCTGCGTAGATAAGGAATCAGCGATACCGCTGCTGGAGACAGCGGTCCGGCTCTATGAAATAGAGGGAAAAGAACTGGATTTGGAGCGTGCGGTGGTGGTGAGCCGTTACCTGGCCACCTGGCAGTACCATTATGATGTGGTATTTCCTGAAAATTCTATACTGGGGCAGCTGGGCTATCTTACAAGAGGTGGGACCGCAGTATCTGTACAGCACCACCATATTGATTGTTATGGGCTTGTTTTCTATGAAATATGGATGAAATTAAGCAGCCTGACAGGAGATCCGGTATGGAGAGAGCGCGCAGAAGCTGTTTGGAATAACAGCTTATATAACATGTCGGACGGGCGAATGGTGATTAAAGGACAGAGAAGACCAAGGGGAGCGCAGGATGAGGGCTTTTTACAGACCAGATGGCATACGAAAAAGGGAGAATACTTTGGCGTATCAGAATGGCTGGTAGTATGGCATCATGCATTCAGGCTGAAAATATTGAGAAAAGAGTTTTTAGCAAAGAGAGTAGGATATGACAAAGAGGAAAAGAATATTTGCTAAAGAGTTAAAGTATCAGTCATGTTCATACAGAAATCGTTATGCTAAAATTTAATCAGAAAACAAAAGAAAGAAGGTATGTTATGAAAAAAAGATTTTTTGGTTTACTGCTGGCGGCATCCTTACTTGGCGGGTTGACAGGATGTGCAGGAAATCAGGGGGAACCAACCGCAGCACAGGGGACAGAAGCGACACAGGCAGTGACAGAGGCTGTAAAGGAAAGTCAGAACACCGAGACTAAAAAGGCAGAAATGGCCCCCTGTACCCTGACATTCTTATCCTGGTATCCACAGGAAAAGTTCCAGCCGATTTTAGACGCTTTTGAGAAGGAATATCCTGATATTAAAGTGGAATTCCAATATGCGGCTCCTGTGGCCGATTATCTGGAAAAGATGCAGGTACTGACTTCTACAGGTGAGATTCCGGATGTGTTCTATATTGCAGCAGAGAACAAATCTGAGATGATTAAAAATGGGTATTGTGCTGATATATCTGGAACAGAGGCAGTATCCAAACTGGTAGAGGTTAATAAGAATACTTACGAAGAAGGCGGTAAGGTTTATGGTTTTGCGCCGACAACCTGGGTAGGTGGATATTTTTACAATAAGGATATTTTTGAGAAGCTTGGGTTAAAAGCTCCTGCAACATGGGATGAGTTTCTGACGGTATGCGAAGCTTTAAAGGCAGATGGTACAAGACCGATCATTGAACGGGGGGAGTGGTTCTGGGATAGCTTTCTCGGGCCGTTTATGAATGATTATCTGGCAAATGATTTGGATTATCATCAGGAAGTAATTGATGGAACGAAGACATTTGCTGACGGCTGGGGTCCCTACATCGAAAAATGGTATCAGGATCTGATTCTTCCAGGTTACATCGACGAAGATCTGGTCAGTGTCAGCTCTCAGGAGTTTTTCAGCGAGTTTGCTACTGGAAATGCTGGTATGCTGGCGGGACATGCAGGACATCTGAAGGAAGTACAGAAGTTAAATCCTGAATTTGAGATTGGATTCTTCCCTATGCCTGGAACTGGCACAGATATTAAGGTGGTATACGGTGCAGTAGACTGTGCCATGGCCATCAGTTCAGAAACAAAGTATCAGGAGCAGTCGGAGTTGTTCTTAAACTTCATTTCAAGAGACGATATTGTACAGTTGTATCAGGACATGAATGGATATGTGATTGGCATGAATGGAGTAGAGTCAAATGTTGATCCGATTCTCAAGGAGGTCGCTGGTTTATACTCTGATGGCAAGATCAATGTATATATTCCTCAGGGCAACTGGGATACCTATGGAACAGGACTTCAGCAGCAGCTGATTGCAGGAAGCCAGCAGTTGTTGTTAAAGGAAATTGACTGCAATACCTTTATTCAGGAAATGCAGGACAAGTTAAAAGAGTTGAAGGACGAATAAGCGCTGTAGTAATGCTGCGGATGGAGATAATCTTTGCAGTTTAAGATGCTCCGCCGCAGCATTATCTGCAATATGGAGGAATAGATATGCTTAATCCCAGATTTTTTAAGAAATTTACTTATTTTATTATCGGCGCATTTTTGCTGTATACTGTTATTCTCATCGTGCCCATTGTGCTGAGCTTTGCGTATTCTTTTACAAACTGGGATGGGTACTCAAAACAGATTGATTTTGTGGGTTTGAAAAATTATATCAGGATATTTCAGTCAGAGGCTATGATGGCAGCTCTTGGAAATTCCTTTGTATTCTGTTTCTTTAATGCGGTGATCATTACGGCGTTGGCTATACCGTTGTCACTGGTTTTTCATGCAGGATTTCGAATCCGAAATTTCCTGCGGTCCGCTTTTTTCTTTGCATCAGTTCCCAGTGTACTGATTATTGGTTATATCTTTCAGCTGTTTTTCGGTCCTACAAAAAACGGTGTACTGAATGCATTGTTGGGTAATTTGGGTATTGAACCTGTAAAATGGCTATCTAAGGGGCTTCTTCCTATGGTATCTATTATTATAGCCAATGTCTGGAGGCTTACCGGCTGGCACGCCTGCATTTATCTGGCCAGGCTTCAGGGGATTTCAGAAGAGTATTATGAGGCGGCAAAGATAGACGGTGCATCAGGCTTTGCCATATTCCGTTATGTAACATTTCCGCTTTTGGCTCCTGCAATGACCATCAGTATGATGCTGATTATTATAGATGGGCTGAAAATCTATGCGCTGCCTTATGCACTGACAGGAGGCGGTCCCGGTTACAGGACCACATTTATGACGCAGCTCATTATCCAGACAGGAATCGGGGAAAAAATGGTAGGAAAATCTTCTGCCATGGCAGTTGTCTTTTTTGCAGTGATTCTTGTGGTTGCAGTGATTCAGCTGCGGGTTTCCAGAAAGAGAGAGGAAAATTTATGCTGAATAAGAAAAGATGGTCTTCGGCAGTTTGGCAGATCCTGCTTGTTCTCTTTACACTGGTGTTTTTGAGTCCCATGATTTATATGGTGCTTAACTCTTTTAAACCATACAGCCAGATGCTAAAGGATCCCTGGGGACTTCCGGATACCTTGTTTTTAGATAATTACATAAAAGCTTTTACGCAGATGAAATTTTTTCAGTCCCTTTATAATTCGGCAGTTATTACAATCGTATCGGTTTTCTTAATCGTAGTCTTAGGGGGACTTGCAGCTTATCCAATTACCAGATTCGATAACCGGCTCACCAGATTCTTATCGGTTTATTTTCTCATTGGTTATATGGTACCCACCCAGGTGCTTATCGTTCAGATATTTTCTGTTATGAAGAAAATGCATTTGATCAATACGAAGACGGGACTCATCCTGGTATATGCGGCAGGGGTATCCTTTGCAGTATTTATGTATCAGGGCTTCATCCGTTCTATGCCGGTAGATATGGAGGAATCAGCGCTGATCGACGGGGCCAGGCCGTGGCAGATGTTCTGGAAGGTGGTTTTTCCGCTTTTGAAGCCGGCCAGCGCGACACTTATCATATTTCAGACCATGTGGATCTGGAATGATTTCGTACTTTCCAGCCTGTTCTTAAGTTCCAGAAAGAATCTGACGCTGCTGTTGGAGCTTCACCAGTGTATCGGGGAATTCAGCCTGGACTGGTCCGTGATGCTGGCCATTATGTGCATCGTTATGTTCCCTATGTTAGTATTCTATCTGCTGATGCAAAAACAGATTATATCTGGTATGACAGCCGGAGCAGTGAAGGGATGAGTGAAGAATGAAAATTACAAATGTTGAGATTTATCAGGTCCGTCCGAGGTGGATGCTGGTGAAAATCAGTACGGATGAAGGGATCACCGGGTGGGGAGAGCCTACGCTGGAGGGGAAAGCCACTGTAGTGGAGGAAATGATCCATGTATTTTCCACATGGCTGATTGGAGAAGATCCAGACAATATCGAGGCGCTTTATAACAGGATGTACAGAGGCGGTTTCTATCGGGGAGGCGGTGTCTTATGCAGTGCCATCAGTGGGATCGAGCAGGCACTCTGGGATATAAAGGGGAAAAAACTGGGAGTGCCGATCTGGCAGCTTTTAGGCGGCAGATGCAGGGATCGAGTTCGAATGTATGCCCATGCAGTGCCGTTTAAGGACAATCCCTCAAGAGAGGAACTGCAGTATTGGGTGAAAAAAAGAGTAGATGACGGTTTTACAGCATTAAAAACATCTATGGTGAATCCTCCTATCAGACATGTAGATACCTGGAAGAAGGTGGAAGAGATCGTCAGCCGAATAGCAGTAATGAGAGAGACCGCCGGAAATTGTGTGGATATAGCCATTGATTTCCATGGCAGAGTCAGTCCGGCTATGGCTCCATTGCTGATGAAGGAGCTGGAGCCATATCATCCTATGTTTGTGGAAGAGCCTGTTCTTCCGGAAAATGTGGATGTAATGAAAGAAGTAAGCCAGAAAACCGTTATCCCTATCGCAGCAGGAGAACGGCTGTTTACCACCTTTGGTTTCCGGGAATTGATTGACAAAAGGGCAGTGCATATTATTCAGCCGGATCTCTGCCATTGCGGAGGAATCTTACAGGGGCTTAAGATTGCGGCCATGGCGGCTAATCAGTATATATCTGTAGCACCCCATAATCCCCTTGGACCGGTAGCTCTCGCAGCATGTCTTCAGCTGGACACAGCGATATCCAATTTTACAGCACAGGAGCACCCAACGCATGAAGAAAAGCTGGACTTAGGAGTAGGGCTGTTAAAAAATCCATTTGTGATACAGGAGGGGTATATCGATGTGCCGAAAGGTCCCGGACTTGGAATTGATGTGGATGAGTATGCTGTGAAAGAACTGCAGTATGATGGTAACTGGGCGAATCCGGTTCTTTATTTTGAGGATGACCATTCTATGGGAGAGTGGTAGAAGGAGGGGCTATGAGCCGATTTGTGACAGTTGGAGAGACTATGGTATCTCTGGTTCCAAAAGAGCAGGGACTTTTGCGCTATGGTCCCGATTTTTCTATGCGAATTGCAGGTGCGGAGAGTAATACTGCCATAGGGATAAGCCGCCTGGGACATTCCGCTTCTTTTATTACCAGAACGGGAGCTGACGGATTTGGAGAGTTTTTGATCCGTATGGTCAGGGCGGAAGGTGTGGATACATCTGGAGTTATTGTGGATGAGAACCATAGAACAGGGGTGATGTTTAAAGAAATGTGTCCTGGTCTGGAAACAGCAGTTCATTATTACCGGGATCGTTCTGCAGCCTCCTGTCTGTGCACCGGAGATGTGGATGAGACGGCGATCCAAACAGCAGATATCGTACATCTGACGGGTATCACCCCACTACTCAGCAAAAACTGCAGGCAGATGGTATATGACATCATGGATATGGCGGATGGTGGAAAAACTCTGATCTGTTTTGATCCTAATATCAGAAAGAAACTTTGGAAAGATGAAGAATTCAGGCCTATGATGAAGGATCTGATCAGCAAAAGTTCATGCGTGATGATGGGACTGGAAGAAGGAGCATTTTTATATGGAATCGAAGATGTGAAGCGGCTGGCTGATCTGCTTTTTAAAGGGGGAAAGCTTCGGTATCTGGCTGTGAAAAACGGAGCAGAAGGCGCCTGGGTTTGTGACGATAAACAACTGTCTCATATTTCGCCGTTTGCTTGCCGTCCTGTTGATCCGGTTGGGGCAGGAGATGCCTTTAATGCGGGATTTATCGCCGGAATTCTTCAACGGGAAGGTCTTGAACAATGTGGAAAAATGGGCGCTGTTGCAGGTGCCATGGCTACACAGACCCATGGAGATATTGAAGGACTTATATCTGCAAAGGATCTGGAACTGATATTAAATCATGAAACATGTATACTTAGATAGAGGCAGAGGATGAGGAAAAAATATGGATATTATGAAGGCTATAGTATCGAAGCATAAAATCATAGCAATCCTGCGCAATGTTCCTGAGAAAGAGCTTCAGGCATATACAGAGAGCCTTTATGAAGGTGGTATACGGGCATTTGAAGTATCATTTACTACGGAACATGCAAGGGATCAGATATACTTTATGAAAAGGACACTGCCAGGCGATTCTGTAGTGGGTGCGGGAACTGTGCTGACCGAGAGAGAGGTCAGGGAAGCAGAGGAGGCGGGGGCAGATTTTATGCTGTCACCTTCCGCTTGTCAGGAAGTTATAGCGTACTGCGCAAAACAAGAGATCGCATACATGCCTGGTATATTGACACCATCTGATGTGGGATTGAGCCTGTCCTACGGATTTCATGTCCTCAAACTGTTTCCCGCTAATGCTTTCTCCATAGGTTACAGAAACAGCTTAAGGGGCCCATTTCCACAGGCAGATTTTGTTGCAGTGGGAGGTGTCAGTCTAAAAAATGCGGCTGAATATCTAAAAAATGGCTTTGCGGGTGTTGGAATAGGCAGTTCTTTGGTGAAGGAAGAGTTATTTCTGCAAAAGAAATGGAAGCTGATTACCACTGATATAAAAGGGCAGCTTGATGTTTTGAAAAAGGAGGGATTGCTTTGAAGATTGTGGGGATACATACCTGGCTGGTAAGGCCAAGGTGGTGTTTTGTTGAAGTTCTCACAGATGAAGGAATATCCGGCTGGGGGGAAGCTGTAATAGAGGGAAAAGCTGCCACAGTAAAGGCCTGCGTCGAGGAAATGGCAGAGTATATAACAGGATTGAATCCTCTGCATATAGAAAATATCTGGAATCTGCTATACCGTGGTGCATTCTACCGTGGAGGCCCTGTGCTTATGAGCGCCATAGCGGGTATAGACCAGGCTTTATGGGATATCAAAGGAAAATTCCATGGAGTTCCTGCTTATGAGCTTATGGGAGGTCCCTGCCGCCATAGCATGAAGGTGTATTCCTGGATTGGAGGAGACCGGCCTGCGGATGTGGGAAAGGCGGCCAGAGAGCGTAAAGAAGCGGGATTTACAGCAGTGAAGATGAATGCGACTGAGGAACTGCAGTACATTGACAGCTATAAAAAAGTGGATGCAGTATTGGAGCGGGTAGCTTCTATCCGGGAACAGACCGATAAATATTTTGGTATTGCTATTGACTTTCACGGAAGAGTCCATAAACCTATGGCCAAGGTACTGGCAAAAAAACTGGAGGAATTCGATCCTATGTTTCTAGAGGAGCCAGTACTCTGTGAGCAGATGGAGGATTTCAAGGAAATTGCAGCCTGCTGCAGTATTCCTATCGCGACTGGTGAACGTCTCTATAGCAGATGGGATTACAAACGGTTGTTTCAGGCCGGCGGTATTTCTATCATTCAGCCGGATCTGTCACATGCTGGCGGGCTGACAGAGGTAAAAAAGATAGCGTCCATGGCAGAAGCCTATGATGTGGCACTTGCCCCTCACTGTCCGCTTGGGCCTATTGCACTGTCTGCATGTCTGCAGGTGGATGCGGTATGTTATAATGCAGTGATTCAGGAGCAGAGTATAGGCATCCATTATAATGTGGGGAAAAGTGTTCTGGATTATGTGCATAATCAGGATGATTTTACATTTGATAACGGATATGTGAAGCTGCCGCAAAAGCCTGGATTGGGAGTTTTGGTGAACCGGGAACTGGTGGTGGAAGAAAATGGGGCTCCTCATCATTGGAAAAATCCGGTGTGGCATCATCAGGATGGCAGTGTGGCAGAATGGTAACCGATACTGGGGACAAAGAGAAAACAGAGATGAAAAGGGAGTGCGGCTCTATTGGTAAATAAATAACCATAGAGCCGCACTTCTCATACGTTGCCTGTATAAAGATATGTCTTTAAATTTACAGCCACTCCCCAAACCTCCGAATATAAATTGCTTTAAAAAACTGCGTTGACAGACAGTAGCCTGCAAGTAGAAGTACCAGCCATGGCAGGAATCCAAGCGGCAGGGGAGCCATATCCAGGCCGGAGGCCAGAGCGGAGAATCCAACCAGAACGGCTGCCAGGGCGACGATCGTGGTTGACAGGAGCAGCGGCTTCGCGGCCATGCTCTGTACAAATGGTACTTTCCCGCTGCGGATCATGTGAATGACCAGGACCTGGGATACGGTGCCGAAAACGAACCAGCCGCACTGAAACAGCGGGGCCATAGCCGGCGTATTTGCTTTGATGATCCACCACATGACCGCAAAACAGAGGATGTCGAAGACAGAGCTCAGCGGCCCCATAAAGGCCATGAAGGATTTGATGGACCGGGTTTCCCATTTCCGCGGCTTTTGTAAGTATTCAGGATCTACGTTGTCAAACGGAATCCCCATCTGCGAAAAATCACAAAGCAGGTTTTGGGTCAGTATTTGAACTGGCAGCATGGGAAGGAAGGGGAGGAACAGGGAGGCGACAATCACCGATATCATATTTCCGAAATTGCCGGAAGCCGCCATTTTAATGTATTTGACGATATTCCCAAAGGTTCTCCGGCCGGCCACCACGCCTTTCTCCAATACCATCAGGTCTTTCTTCAACAGGATGATATCCGCGGTTTCCTTCGCAATATCTACAGCGGTGTCCACGGAAATGCCTACGTCCGCCTGGTGAAGCGGCGGCGCGTCATTAATTCCGTCACCCATATAACCGACCGTGTGTCCATTGATCTGAAGCGCTTTCACTACCCGCTCTTTTTGGGAAGGAGACAGCTTCGCAAAAATACTGCAGCGTTCCACAGACTCTGACAGTGCGCCATCATCCATGGCCTCCACTTCTTTTCCCGTGAGATAGCGGGAAGTCTCCACGCCCACCTTACTGCATACTTTGACCGCAACGCCTTCACTGTCGCCTGTCAGAACAACAGTCCGCACGCCGTGGTTATCCAGGGCGGTGACCGCCGCCTTTGCACTTTCCTTGGGCGGGTCCAGAAACCCTACGAAACCAATCAGTACCAGGTCCCGCTCATCGTCCACGCTCAATTCCCCACCTGCCACATCATTTTTCTGCGCCACCGCAATCATCCGGAGTCCGTCCCTGTTGTGCTGTTCGTAAACAGCCCGAACCTTCTGTAAAAGTGTTTCGTCCAGCTTAAGGATCTGGCCGTTCCATTCTGCGTAGGTGCAGATTGCCAGCATCTCCTCCACGGCTCCCTTGGTTACCAGCTGCTGCTTGCCGTTCCGGTCTTCCAGGAGCACGCTCATTCTGCGTCGGGAGAAGTCGAAGGGGATCTCATCCAACCGGGTGTAGCTGTTTAAGATGGCTTCAATGCCGTTTTCGTGAGCCCGGTTTATGATGGCCAGATCAAGCAGATTTTTAAGGCCCGTCTGGAAATAGCTGTTGAGAAATGCGTGACGCAGGGTCCGGTTATCGTCATCCCCCACTACGTTCATGTATTTTTCCAGAATAATTCTGTCTTCCGTTAAGGTGCCGGTTTTGTCGGTGCAGAGTACATCCATTTCGCCAAAGGTCTGTATAGCTCCCAGGGTTTTGACGATAACCTGATGCTTTGACATGAGAACAGCCCCTTTTGCCAGCGTGGAGGTCATGATGACCGGCAGCATCTCCGGGGTCAGGCCTACGGCGATCGTGATGGAGAACAGAAGCGCGTCGCCCCAATCTCCCTTTGTAAAGCCGTTAATGAGCAGTACGACTGGCACCATGACCAGCATGAGCCGGATTAAAAGGCTGCTGACAGAATCAACGCCCCGTTCAAAACTGTTTTTAGCCCGGTCTCCGGACAGGGATTTCGCCATGGAGCCAAAATAGGTTTCGTTGTTTGTGGCCAGGACGATGCCGGTTGCACTGCCGCTTACCATGTTGGTACCCATAAAACCGATGTTTTGAAGGTCGGTCAGCGCGTCTTCCCTGTCTGAACGGATATCCGCATATTTTTCCACCGGATTCGATTCCCCGGTAAGTGAGCCTTGAGCGACAAATGCATCTTTCGTGAAAACAAAGCGGATATCGGCCGGAATCATATCGCCGGCGGAAAGCCGTACCATATCTCCGGGAACGACGTCCTCGATGGGAATTTCCGTCTGCACGCCATCACGCAGGACGTCGGCCTTGTTGGAAATCATCTTCGAAAGCTTTTCCGCCGCCGAGTTGGAGCGTTCTCCCTGGATAAATGCGACCAGGCTGGAGACGATTACCAAAAACAGGATAATGCATACCGTAACGTAATCCGGGTGCTGGGAGTAAATGACATCTGTAAACAGTGTGATAACGGCGATGATAAGCAGCACAATATTGAAGGGATTGACAACCGCGTTTACCAGACGGTGAAGCGTGGTATTGCTCTGACCGGTTGTAATGATATTTTTTCCATACGCCTCCTGAAGCTGCTCCGCCTGCTTTGCAGTCAGCCCCGAGCCGGAGACGGAAAAATGGTCAAACAAGTCTTTTAAATCGAGAAATGCAAAGTTACGAAGAAGTTTTTCGCTTTCATTTTGTTTCTGCTGAATCTGAGAGTTTCTTTTTCTGAATCTGAAAATGTTCTGATTGAGTTTCATTGGGAATTACTCCTTTCCATAATAGAGTTCCCATAAAACAACATAGAATCCGGCCAGCCGGATTCCCGCACCGGAACGCGGCCGTGCCAGCGGCCATATTTCCCTAACGTGGAGTGCGCACCCTGCCGGAAGGTTTTTTTGTGTATTAGAGCGTGTTTGAAAATTCATTCCTGCCATCTGCACGCCCCATTTCGCGGGAGATTTGCCCCGAATTCACTTAACGTAGCCCACTACGCTGCGCTCATTCGGGACAAATCTCCCACAAAATGTGACGCACATCTGACAGAAAGCAATTTTCAAACACGCTCTAGGAACACTTTTCCTATTACACAAAAAAAACCACCCCGAAAGGCGGCGCAAAAGAAACGACAGTTCCATCTATTCCTATAAAAGCACAATAGACGGCCGGTCGTATCTCGTGGTACCTGCGCGGTTCATGTTGTGATATGAGATTTTGAAGACGTTTTTACGACTTCGAGGGGTGCCGTCCATTGTTTCACCTCCCTGTAACATAGACTGGACATTTTGAAGTGACTACGCCCATCATAGCATTCATGGCGTGATGTGTCAACCGAGTGTCAGGATAAAATATCCGATAAGAAAAATGGTGCCAAACATCCGTTCTTGCGTTATAATGATATTTAGGTAATGCAGGAGGAAGATGACTATGGATATCAATGATCTGATTATTTACAGAAGAACCATGCCGGAGCGGAGTGCCCATTATGCCGGCTTCCCGGCGGAACTTCCGGAGGAACTGCGGGAATATCTGCAGAAAAACGGGGTGAGAGGGCTTTATATCCATCAGGCGGAGATGTTTTTAAGGTCGTTGAAACGGGAGAACGTGGTGATTACCACATCTACGGCCAGCGGAAAGACGCTGGGCTTTCTGCTTCCTGTTATCGAGGAGATTTTAAGGAATCCGCTGGCGCGGGCGGTCTTCATCTATCCGACGAAGGCGCTGGCCAGTGATCAGTACCGTGCGATCCAGCCATTCATTGAATATTTCGGAAAGAGCCGGATTTCGGCGGGAGTTTACGACGGCGACACACCCGTGGGCGAGAGGAGCCGGATCCGGAAAGAAGCGAATATTATTCTGACCAACCCGGAGATGGTGAATGGTGCATTTTTGCCGAATCACAGTAAATTCGGATTCGATTTCATTTTTACAAATCTGAAGTTTGTCGTCATCGATGAGCTTCACACCTATAGAGGCGTGTTTGGGTCCCATCTGGCCAATGTATTCCGCCGGCTTCACCGGGTGTGCCGCTACTACGGTTCATCACCGGTCTTTCTGTGCAGTTCGGCCACCATTGCCAATCCCGTCGAACTGGCGGAGGAGATCTGCGGAAGAAAATTCGTGCGGATCGAGCGGGATGGCTCTCCTGCGGCAGAGCGGACCTACCTTCTGATCAAGCCTCCGAAGATTCTGGGGCACGATAAAAAGTACTATGGACAGGTGCAGGCCACGGCGGTGGCGGCGGAGCTGATCCCGGAGCTGGTGGAACAGAGAAAGAATTTTATCGCATTTGCCCGCTCCCGAAGAAATGTGGAGGTAATTCTAAAGGAGGCGAGGGACCGTCTCGAAGCGGAAAGTCCGGCCAGTGCGTCCCAGGCAGATAAAATATCCGGTTACCGGGGCGGTTACACGCCTGCGGAGCGTAAGGAGATCGAGCACAAGATGGTGACAGGAGCGCTGTGCGGGCTGGTGTCAACCAATGCGCTGGAGCTTGGTATCGATATTGGTAAGATTGATGCCACTGTGCTGGCCGGATATCCGGGAACGAGGGCATCCTTCTGGCAGCAGACGGGCCGGGCCGGAAGAAGCGGCCGGGCATGCACAAATTATCTGATTCTTGACAGCCAGCCTTTCGATCAGTACATTGGAACGAACCCGGGATGGCTGTTCGAAAACAGCAGTGAGAGCGCCGTCGTAGACAAGAACAACCTTTTAATTGAACTTTCCCACATCAGGGCGGCTGCGGCGGAGATTCCCCTGACGCTTGATGACGCCTCTGTCTTTCCGGATCTGGGCGAGACGATTCCAGTCCTGATGCGGGCAAAGGAGCTGACCGGACAGAACGGTAAATTCGTGTGGTCGGGCGGTTCCTTCCCGGCCGGAGATTACAGCCTGCGCAATATTGACCCCAACCGGTACAAGCTGCTCTTAAAGGACAGCGGAAAAGAGATCACGGAGATGGACGAGATGCAGGCGTTCCGCGAGATTCATCCCGGAGCCGTCTATTTACACGGCGGCATTCAGTATCAGGTGGTGACGCTGGATCTGGAGACAAGGACAGCCCGTGCCGTGCCGTTTAATGGAAATTACTATACGACACCCATGGGGAATACGGATATCACGATCATTCACGGCAGGAAAGAGAAGCCATGGAAACGAATAGATGCGGTGTTCGGCGATGTAAATGTCAACGCGCAGGTTTCCCTGTACCGCAAGCTGCAGTTTCATAATCATCAGAATCTGGGTTATGAACAGATTAACCCTTCGTTATCCAGAGAATTTGAAACGGAGAGCGTCTGGCTGAAGCTCCCGGGTAATGTGGTAACGGCCTACCGCCGTCTGCTGCAGCAGAGCCCAAACGGGCAGATGATCCGCAACAATCATTTTGAAGGGCTGTGCTGCGCCATTCGAAACGCAGCGCGTCTGGTAACGATGACGGAGCAGGAGGACATCGGCACGACTGTCAGCACTAACGCCGTGTATGCAGAAAAAAGCGTTGAGGAGTCCGTATTTCTCTTTCTCTACGATCAGTATACCGGCGGTCTTGGATATGCCGAGAAAGCGTACGAGCTGATTCCGGAGATTATAGAAAACGGTATCGCCATGGTGAGCGGCTGTCCCTGCGAGGACGGCTGCGCCGCCTGTGTCGGTGACTACCATCTCGATAAAAGTATGGTTTTGTGGGGGCTTAGGAATATGCTGGAGGAGTCTGAAGTGCCGAAACATGTGAAAATGGCGCCGTACGGTCCATCGACATTTATACAGAAGCCATTTCGGTTTGACGAGCTGGAAGCGCAGTGGAAGGCATTTACCGCCATGCTGCTGAAAAACGGGGAGCCGTTTGCGTCCTTCTTAAATACGGTGAATGCGGTCAGGACGGAGGGGAGGAGATTCGCTCTGATTACGGATCAGCCATTTTACCGGGAGTGGATCATGGAAGAGACAAACCGAAAGGCCCTTAATAATCTGATTTCCTATTATACGGACGCACCGAAAGAATTTGAACTGGAGGTGGAGGTTCGGAAAAAAGGGGAAAACAGAGAGAACAGGGACGATGGCTGTGGTGAAAACGGCGGGGACAGAAGCGGAGACGACAGCAGAGACAACAGCGATATGCGGAAAAAGCTTGAACAGAGGCTTGATAAGCTTAAGAAAAAGGAGAATTAGGTGGACTGGGAAAGAGAATGGGAGAGGCTGAACCCCTATCAGAGGGAAGCGGTCACCGATGAAAATAAAGCCTGCCTCGTGAGTGCGAATGTGGGGAGCGGAAAAACGACGGTGCTGACTGCGAAGATTCTCTATCTCCATGAGGTGAAGGCTGTGAGTTACCGGGATATGGTGGTGCTTACATTTACAAACAAGGCGGCTTCTGAAATACGGGAGCGGCTTGTGCGTGCGGACCCGTCAGTGACGCCGGAGGAGACGGAAAACTTCGGGACGTTTCATGGCGTGGCCCTGGGACTTCTGAAAAAAAGGCTCCCAGTGGAGACTCTGGGATATACGAAGGATTTCATGGTGATGGAGCCGGAGGAGGAACTGGAACTGGCCCATGCGCTGATAGCGGAGAAGAAGCTGAAGATAAAGTACAAGAACCGGCTGAGAAAGCGGCTGGCGGAAGCGGAGCGCGTATCGGCGGCGGGCGATACCGGAGTGGCCGGCGGCCAGGACGATCTGGAAATACTGGCAGTGCTTCTCACGGAGGAAAAACTCAGGCGAAATAAGATGACTTTTTCGGATCTGATGAAAAATGCCTGCCTTCTGATGGCGAAAGAGGAAGGGGAGAAAGAGAGATCCGCAAATATTCAATGGGTGATTGTTGACGAAGTGCAGGACTGCGATGGAAAACAGCTGGAATTTATCGATTGCTTTATGGCAGAAGGAGCAAAACTGTTTGCGGTTGGAGATCCCAATCAGGTGATCTACAGCTGGCGTGGGAGCGCGTTTAACTTGTTTTATACTTTGAAGACGCGGTATCAGGCGGCAGAGCTTTCGCTCCCGGTCAATTACCGGTCCTGCAACGAGATTCTGGAGGCGGCCCGGTGTTTTCAGCAGAATGGCGGGGCTCTGGAAGGGATAAGAGGCGGCGGGGAAAAGATTGTGGTGAAGAACCACTACGACTCCTTTCAGGAAGCGTGTTATCTGACTGACCGGATCCGTGAACTGCAGAAACAGGGGATCCCTTTTGACGATATCGCCATATTTTACCGCTTGCAGAGCCAGTCTAAGGTGCTGGAGGATGTATTTTCAAAGAATGGAATTCCATATGAGGTGGCCGTAAAGACGGGGATTCATGAAATCCCGGTGCTGGAATGGCTCCTGCGGCTTCTGCGATTCCTGGCGGACCCGGCCGACCGCGCTGCAGCAGTTTTCGTTCTGAGCAGCCGGGAATACGGAGTGGGGATTTCTGCGAAGAAGGCGGAAAAACTGGCAGAGGAAGGCTGTGCGGGATTAGGCGGCCGAAAGGAAGCTTCTGAGAGTGGATCAGAAAAAGCTGCGGTGCCCGGGCTTTTCGAAAAGATGGTTTCGTTTGCCCGAAATGGCGCAGAGATAAAGGATACGAATACATTTTATGAGTATTTTGATCTGGATTGTTCACTGAAACCCAATGCAGCGTCTTATAGGGACGATAAGGCAAATGTCCGGCATTTTCTGGACCGCATGTTTGCATTTATGAATGCAAAAGACCTTAAGCTTCCGGAAGGGCTTCGGGAATTCCTGAATTCAGCAGCGCTTTATGGAACTTCTCGGGAACTGCTTCCTGAGGCGGACGGCGCCGAAGAGGCCCGCGTGAAAATGATGACACTCCATGCCTCAAAGGGACTGGAGTTTTCCCATGTCTTTATCATTGGTGTGAATTATGGCCTGATTCCGCTGCGGACGAAAGGGATAGACGGGGAAGATGAGGAGAGGCGGCTGTTTTTCGTGGGAATTACACGGGCCAGAAATTATCTGGAGCTTTCCTGGTATACAAATCCTGACATCTTCGGTGTGATGGCCGGGGAAAGCCGTTATATCCGGATGATTCCGTCAGAACTGGTGCAGGGACAGGAGCCGGAGAGGCGGACGGGAACTGCCAGCTTACAGGAGCTGCGGAGACAGGTACAGATGGCGAAGGAAAACGGGGAGAAGATGGCAGAAACGGAGGAGGTGGAGGAAGCAGATGGGATGAAGGAAATGGAGGAGAAAACGCCAAACATTGAATCTGCATCTGCTGAAATACGGGTTCGCCACGAAACATACGGATGCGGCAAAGTTGTTGAAGAAGATGACACGATGATTACCGTAGAATTTGAAGGATACGGAAGAAAAGAATTTATCAAGGCATTTAGCTGCCTGGAAATATTGGATGGACAATAAATAACAGTTCAGCTCTCGCTTCCGGCAGCCACGGTCTGTCCCGGCGGTTTCGTTTCCCGGACCTTTCCTGTGACTTTGCAGGGCATTAGCAGTTCTTAATGCGCAGAATTTTTCGTTCAGGGTAAATCCCCACCTGTTTGAGCGCAGCGAGTTTGGGGATTTTCACTGGTTTTTAGAAAAATCCTGCACATTTAGAAATGCTTATGCCCGAAACCGGAACTGGAAAGGTCCGGGAAACGAAACCGCCGGGACAGACCGTGGCTGCCGGAAGCGAGGGCTGAACTGCTACAACAATAAGGGAGGAATTTTGATGAACTATTATGCTGGAATGGACATAGGCGGGACGAATGGAAGATTAAAACTGAAAGACGGAGACGGGAATATACTCGGGGAATTCACCGGGCCGGGCTGCAGCATCAATACGGACGGATACGATAAGAGCCGGAGCCGCTGCCGGGCACTGGTGCTTCCGGCACTGAAGGAGCTGGAACTGAATCCATCGGACTGTATGGGAATTTGTGTGGCGGCAAGCGGAATTGATTCGCCGGGATATGAGAAGATGTGCCGGGATATCTTCGAGGAAATGGGATTTAAGCCCGACTGTATCCGGGCAGTCAATGACTGTGAGGTCTTTCTGTATTTGAAGGAGGGGCCGTCGATGGTAGTGGTATCCGGTACCGGTTCCATCTGCTATGGTATCGATGCGAAGCGCACTATATACAGGACTGGGGGCTGGAATCATATCTTAAGCGATGAGGGAAGCGCATTTTATCTGGGTATGCAGACTATGAGACTTGCAGCAGAGGATCTTGACGAGAGGACCAAATGCCCGTATCTTACCCGGATGTTTATGGAAAAAAGCGGCCTGGATACGCTGGAAAAGATTGATTTGTTCGTGAATGAGCATTTGTTTGATAAGTCGGAAATCGCCCGCTTTTCCATGATTGCCTGTGAGGCCGCCAAACAGGGAGATTCACAGGCGGAAGGAATCCTTAAGGACTGTGCGGAGAAAATATGGAAACTTATTGAAGATACTGCCCGTAAGGCCGGATGGACCAGACAGAGCCAGGTGTCTCTTGCGAGCGGGAAGGAAAAACCTCATCTGTGGCTGTGGGGCAGTGTTCTGGTTAAAAACGAGATAATCAGAGATGAAGTGGTAAAAAGGGTGAGACAGGTCATGCCGGAAATCGATGTCGCTGTTCCGGAGACGAGTGCGCTTGATCTGGCTTTGATGCTTGCGGGAAAGATCAGATAAAAATTGTTATTGGAACAGCAATCGTAAATACAGCGAGTTAAAAATCGGTTCCCTGCAGTAGTTTTGCAGGAAACCGATTTTTATGGTACTAACGAAAGACATTGAAAATGTGGTTCGCGATCATCAATATATCATTTATATTTTCATACGTGTTCTGGATCCAGCGAAGGCGTATAGACCTCCCGGCTCCCATTCATCTCAATAAGCACAGAGTGAGCCGGGATTTCGATATTCTCATACTGATAAGAGGAATTACCGAAATTAGCAACCGCAACCGCGACAGCATCCCCATCTCCTCCGAACACGGTTTTCTGCACGCTGCCGTCCCCGCTTTTATATTCAAAACCAGTCATTTCCCGGGTGACAGCCGCTTGGCTGAAGTCCGACCAGACGGTTTGGTGGCGGAGAATGTCTTCTTTGTACTCTGACCATTCCACCGCATCGAGGTGATAGAGCGGAGGGACGTTGTAAAGGATTTCCCGTATCATACGGTCTGCAGTCGCGCCCTTGATTTTGAAGGTCGACCAGTCCCAGTGGTAGCTTGTGATGACAGAATCATTGTAGACGAGCTTGAACAGCGGAATATCGTATTTCGGGTCCACAAAGGTGGTATAATACTGTTCTTTTACCGGAATCCGTTTGGAGAAATGTTCTGCGACTCCACCATTAGGATTGTAGTATTTTCCGATATAATATTTGCTGTCCTGATTCTTTTTCATGTCCTCATCCATCCAGGCAAATGTCTTCAGTTCTATTCCATGGGCGTATGCAATATCAGAGGCTGCGAAATCATTGCCGCCCTCCGAGCCGATGACGAGATGGTACTGGTCCCTGATGTAAGACATACGTTCCAGTCTGGCGGCAAGATCTTCCTCCTGTGTGGTGATATGAGAAGGTGTGTAATCGTCATAGATCTCTCCGGTTGCGTCACAGTCGATAAACCAGGAGTTAAACGGGAGCTGGTTGGACATGATGGTTTCCATACGGTTTTTGACGGCAGGAAGCGACAGGGCGGGATTTAATTTGCGGCCGACGTTCTGAAAGCCGCTTTTCGGTTTGCCGGTCTGATCCGTTATGACAGCGTTCCCATAAAGGGATTGATCGTCAAACTGAGCGGTAATCCACTGTTCTCTGCCGGGCTCGTGAATCGAATGGTAGGAGTCGTAGCTGGCGATAAGATAATCCTGGCTGACCGCGGTTTCGACCAGCTCCGGTTTTCCATACGCCTGTTCCCAGCTGTTAAGGCCGATCCATGCGTGTTCGATTCCGCCTTCCTTCATTTCCTGAAGCAGAGTTACCGTCTGGGAATCCATCCACTGTCCGGCATCGGCAAATACTTCCGGTAAATTCGATGCGACAGCATATTTGTGAACCTGAATCCGGTCAGTGTCACTTAAATTACCATATCCTTTTGCCAGGAGAACCTCTAACTCTGAAGAGCGCTGCGTAAAGGTAGATGGCTCCCAGAAATCATCCCGTTTCAAAAGCTGGCTGATGTAGCTGCAGATTACATTTTTCTGATACTCTGCCACGTAGTCCTGGCCCTGTATTTCCTTCAGGACAGCTGTAAATTCCTGACCATTTTCCAGGCGTCCGGCAAATGACAGAAAATACTCCATAACCGGAGAGGAAAGAGACGTTCGAAATGCCTGCCAGTTGATATCATCCGCCGATACCACGAAATCACCCCAAAGATAGATGAAAGGAGCTCCGTACAGCTTACGGATATTGGGATTTGCCTCCGCTTTCTGTTCCAGGGTGGTAAACTGTCCCTGCTCGATTACGTAATTGCGATACAGCTTGGCCGCGCTGACAGGATCTTTGTCCGTGATGTAAATTCGAAATTTATTAGTCCGGTTATCATCGATCGCCGGATACTGATGGGAGACAGAGAACGCAATGGGGGAATCCGAAGTAAAATTCATCTCTGTCCGGTAAGGATCTTCCATAACAAACAGGAGGTTGTAGCTTCCGGCAGATGAGATCCAGAACGGCATGGAAAGCTGCTCCATTACCTGAAATTCCTGGCCATTTAAATAATCGAACCAGGCCGGATCATCCGCAGGCACCCTCTTGCCTTCGCCAAAGGGAAAATAGTAGGTATCTGCGGAGATAACGGGCCATGTAAAGGAATTGTCGTTCTCATTTTCCGAGGTAATCACCACGCTTAAATAATCCTTTTCGGGAGTCAGGGAAACGGATATCTGCTCATCGGGATAGCGCCAGCTGACGGTATCGCCGACTTTTCCGTAGTCCAGTACGGTTCTTCGTTCCCCCTTAGCAGCAGCCGTTATAAGCGTCTGTTCCACCTCAAAGGACAGGGTAAATTCTTCCGGCTCTACCTCAAAATCAAAGGGAAGTCCGGTATATTGAGATTCAGAGACCTCCATTTCCTCCGGGACGGCCGCAGATGACGGTTCCGGATTCGGGCTGTTGGACGCACAGCCGGTTAAAGCCAGGGTCAATGGCAGAAGCAGGCCCAGCTTTTTAGACAGTAAATTTTTCATTGTATACTCCTTTTTTGATTTTTCATTTTGCGCGCAGGGAATCGGGCGGACAGGAATGCGTATCCGGCCGATGATTGCTGTATATCGGGCATTTGATTCATACAAAAGGGATTATAAGGCTCGGTTGTTACATTCATGTGACAAAATAGACATGGATTGACAATTTACATGACTGGAATGATATGGAAAAAGGAAAGCAGAATGGCCGGTTGCTTTTCTTCCAGAGTCCGCTTATAATAAATCAGCAGGCCGTAAAGGCAAATTCCAACAGATACAGAAAGATTACGATACCAGACTAACAGACCAATTACCATATCAGGAGACCACAATGGAGTTTAACGAAAAGCTGCAGCAGCTCAGAAAAAAGAATAATCTCACCCAGGAACAGCTTGCAGAGCAGCTGTTCGTATCGAGGACGGCTGTATCGAAATGGGAGAGCGGCAAAGGATATCCCAACATAGAATCGCTGAAGAGCATTTCAAAACTATTTTCCGTTTCCATAGATGATCTGTTATCCGGTGACGAACTGATCAGTCTGGCGGAATGTGAAAATCGTTCCAATATAAAAAAGGTATACGGACTGATGGGCGGAATTATCGATGTAATGGCGGCCGCCTTCATTTTTTTACCGCTGTACGGAAAGCCGGAGGGCGGACATATCTACCATGTGAATCTATTGTCCTTTACGGATACAACAAAAATAAATCTCTGGATATACTGGGGTATTTTTTGTTTTTTGATAGTTTTAGGAATCATGAGGCTGATTTTGACTCATTATGATAAAGAGGCGTGGCTGAGCAGGGTCACCAACGGTTCGGTCGCATTGAGCGCGGCGGCAATCTGTTTTTTTGCTGCGGCGAGGGAACCATATGTGACAGTTCTGATGTTTCTGTTTTTCATATGGAAGATTACGTTGCTGTATTACATAATGAATCGTAAACAGCATCAGGCGAAAACTTTGTAAAAACGTGATAAAAAGGCCTCTGACACGATACGTGTCGGGGCCTTTTTACCATTGTGATAGTAAGTTTCTTGTCTTTTCTCAGTGGAAAGCAGATAATCTCAATACAGCCTGCAGGCAGCAATCTCGTAATGAAAAGAAAGGATACATGATAATGCTTAAGAAATCAAAACAATCTCTCATCATGGCAGCAAGTCTGTTTTTACTCTTTATAATTTTTACGGTTATGGTTAAAACGATTGATGTAAGACCGATCGGACCGGAACAGTCGTCCGTCGGTTTCGCTTCTGTCAACAAATTCGTATTTGAACTGTTCGGTGTGAATCCGCTGTGGTATAACGTAAGCGAATGGCTGGGCGCCGCCGCCATGGCGACTGCGTTCGGATTTGCCATGGTGGGGCTGTTCCAGCTTATAACACGCAGAAGCATCCGGAAGGTCGATGTCCCGATTCTGGTGCTGGGTGCATTTTACGGTATCCTTGCGGCCTGTTATGTGTTCTTCGAGGTCGTTGTTATCAATTACAGACCCGTCATTTTCACACAGGGGTCAGTACTGGAGGCGTCTTTCCCATCTTCCCATACGATGGCCTCCATCTGCATTATGGCTACGGCGATGATCGAATTTCACGATTATCTGCGAAAGCGGCGAGGGTGGCTGATGGCAGCGGATACCGCGGCTGTTCTGATCCTTGTATTAACGGTAGTCGGGAGAATGCTCTCTGGCGTACACTGGTTTACTGATATTGTGGCCGGTGTGATCCTTTCGGCGGCGCTGATCGCTCTGTTCTGTCTGGCTCTGCAATATACAGAGGAACGATCCGGCAGAGCAGGAACGGCAGATTCTAGAAAATGACTTCAAATGTAATAACATGGCCTTCCCGTATACAGCGGACCTGATATCCGAACGTATCAGCGATTTTTTTGACGATCGGCAGACCGAGTCCGGTACCGGACAGCGCCTTGTTGCGGGAGGGCTCTCCGACATAGAACGGTTCCCAGATCCGTTCTGTGTCCAGATCGTCATTTCCAAGTTCGTTTGTGATCCGAAAACAGCACTGCCCATCGTTTTTGCCGAGTTCTGCATGTACGGTGCCGGAGGCGGCGTATTTTACCGCGTTGGAGAGCAGGTTGGAAAACAGTTCTGTGACCAGCTCTGCATTTCCCGTGATTTCCAGATTCGGTGTGACGGCTGTGTTTAGGCTAAGACCCTGCTTGGAAAGAAAGAGCTTCTGCTCCCCGATGCATTCAGAAAGCAGCAGATCCAGCCTGATGGTGGTCAGCGGATGTTCTTTCCGCTCGATTCCCGACAGGTTCAGAAGCCGTTCTGTCATCTGCGACATCCGGTTGTTCTGCTGGATGATGGTTTCTAAAAAGGTGCCGTCATCCAGCCCATCCTGGATTCCGGAGGAATACATGCCGATCAGGGAGATGGGAGTCTTTAAGTCGTGGGCCACGTCGTTTAAAAGCTGTTCCATCTGCTGATTTTTGGCCTGAAGCATTTTCTGATACTGCTGTATGGAAATGCTCATCTGGTTCATGCTGTCCGCAACGTGCTCCAGCTCATCGCGGGTGCTGATACGCAGGGAACCGTACTCCTGACGGGCGATCTCCTGCGAGAAACGCTCCATGCGGCGCAGCGGATTGGTGATATGTTTTACCAGTAAATACAGCAGTACCACGGCGATAATCAGGGAAATGACATGAAGCAGGATGCTGAAACGGTTGATAATCCCGATGAAGTCCGCCGTATTGGGAATAATGGCGGCGACCGCATACAAATTGGAGCCCACCGGGATATACTCGACTAAAATACCGTAGTTTAACTTGTCCTGCTGGTAAAGGCGGAACTGGGAACCCTTCCGGACGGCGGACAGATAATCCTGATCCCATAACCAGAATTTTTGAAAACCGAGACCCTTCTCGCGGAATTTGTCCCGCAGACTGCTGCTTAACCCATCGTAATCGGAAGTATTGGCGGCGTACGTGATCAGCACATTATCAGAGCTTTCCAGGCTGGCGACGGCTTCGTCCGGTGACATTCCAGCGTCTAAATATTCCCTGATGCGGCTGCCGGCCTGGCTGACATACTCTGTCTGCTGACGCAGATAGTACCGCGCCGCCACCTTCGAGTTGACGAAAAGTGTGGCGGCCAGGATCAGGGCCAGAATCGCTGCCGTACCGCAGATGAACTTGGTGGACAGCCGGTGGAAGCGTCGCTTTCCATTAGTCATGGCCGCCTCCCATCACGTAGCCCATGCCGATACGCGTCCGGATGAGGTCCTCGCCGATCTTTTTTCGAAGACGGCGGATACTCGTATCAACGGTGCGGGGGTCTCCCTCAAAATCCATCCCCCACACGTGGTTCAAAAGCTGTTCCCGTGATAATACGATGTTTGGATTGGAGAGAAAATATTTTAAAAGTTCAAACTCTGTTTTGGTGAGGACCATCTTCTGATGGTCTTTTGTCACTTCCATTGTGACCGGATTCAGGCGGATATCATGGAACTGCAGGACATCAGCCGCATTGCACAGTTTTTTTATGCGAAGTAAAAGAACCTGTATGTCAAATGGTTTCCGCAGGTAATCATCGGCGCCGCAGGAAAGTCCGGCTATCTCGCTTTCGTTTTCACCCTTGGCCGTCAGCATGAGAACCTTTACGGGTATGTTTAAAAGACGGATCTCTTTTAAGGTCTGAATTCCATCCTGAACCGGCATCATCCAGTCCAGCAGTACCAGATCAACCGGGTGCTCTGTCAGGAAATCAACGGCGGCACGGCCGTTGGAAACCACGTTTACCAGATAGCCTTCACGCTGGAGATAAAGCTTTAGGATTTTCTGCATTTCAGGATCGTCTTCTGCAATTAATAATCTCATGGCGGCCTCCTTTGCCGGTATTTGGCTGGCGTATCCGGAATGGAAGCCTGCCATGGCCATGATGGCTGTTATATTAGGATAATATAGATTGAGATTTTGTGCAAGGAGTGTCTGACTTTTTTACTATGTCAATGGCATGACTCGTAATGCCCGCTAAATCCTCGCGTTCACAGACCGCAAAATGGTATTTTAAATACAGTTCAAACGCGTCGCGGTCCATGGCATCTACGGCTTCGCGCATAAATAAGGCACAGCCATCTGCCGCGACGTAATGCAGACGGGTTACAGGAAGGGCGGAGATCAAATCATCGATGTCCTCTTTTCTTACAAGCTCAAATAAATCCTTTGGCTCTGACTTGGCGGCGAATGTCCGGGAATCAAGCAGGCCTTTTTCTATATATTCGGCGACGTTAATGCTGCCGCGGTGGAAGCCCTCATCAAGGAGGCAGCCGTCGGATATCACATACGCAGCAAAGATCACGCCGCCCGGTTTTGTAACGCGAATCGCCTCGCGCAGAGCCTGCAGCTTATCCTCTTTGGTGTAAAGGTGATACAGCGGCCCTAGCAGAAGCGTGATATCATATTTATTGTCCGGAAATGCGGACAGGTCCATGGCGTTGCCCTGGGTAATCGTTATGTTCTCCCCTGCCTGGGTGTTACTACGGAAAACATCGATGTTATGGCCGACCAGTTCCACCGCGTCCACGGCACAGCCCTGACGTGCCAGTGCATGAGAATACCGGCCGGTTCCGGCTCCGATTTCAAGCACCCGGTCACCGGGCTTTCTATATTTTTCAATGTAGCGCATTGTGGTGAGAAATTCAACCGATCCATGCTTTAAGGCCAGCCGGCTGTCTTCGTCATATTGATTGTAAAAATCAATTAAGTATTGGTTTGCTGTCATAGGGGACTCCTTCTACCGCTGGGGTGCGTCTGGTTTTTCCTGATGGATCAGGGCGGATAACAGGTTCATCAACATCTTTTCCGCATGGTTCCTGTCAAATGAGATCTTTTTGGCCGCTGTTAAGACTGCTATGCCGTGAGTATAAAGGAACAGATCCAAAAAGATTACCTTTGCACGTTCTAACTCTACACCAATGGTTTTGGAAAAGAGTGCCGCCCTTTTTTCATTATCGGATTCATGATAAAAATCCTTTGCCTCGGTCATATTCAAATCCATATCGTTGATAAATAACAGTTTAAATAAGTTTGTTTCTTCCTCTGCAAATGCAAGGTACGAAAGAGGCAATAATAAGGGGGGACTTACATCTTCAGTATGACTGAAATCGATCACATACCGGTTATAGTATTCGTATGCAAAATCAAGAAATTCCTTTTTTAATTCCTCCATATTCTCGTAGCAGGTGAAGATCGGACGGGTAGAACACTGCAGTCTGCCGGCAATACTCCTTGCGTTTACTGCTTCGAAGCCTGTTTCTTTCGTGATCTTGAGGACCGTGTTTAATATCATTTCTTTTGTGATCTTTGCTTTTGGCGGCATAAGCGTCTGCCTTTCTGTTTTAGAATTGATGTGTCACAAGTGTTGTGTAACTATTGTTACATATTGGATAGACAATGTCAAGAGAGAAAATTATTTGTATTTTGCAACAGTTCAGGGCGGCGGGAAAAACTGCTGCCGTATTTTATTTAAATCTCTTCCGATACTCCGAGGGCGACATCCCATACTGCTTCTTAAACAACAGATAAAAGTTCTGCCTGGAGTTTATCCCCACAAGCTCATCGATATCGCTGATCGGAGTATCGGAGTGGAGAAGAAAGTATACGGCCTTTTCCATGCGGTACTTAGTCAGATAATTCCAGATCGTAAGCCCCGTCTTTTCGCGAAAGATTTTTTGAAGATAAACCTTGTTAAGCGCTACATATGATGCGATCTCATCGATATTCTCAATGGAAAAAAAGTGATAATTGATATAGTTTTTGATCTGCTCCACATAAGTATCTGTGGGGCTTTTTTCGGCGGAAAGAAGGCGGACGACCTCGATCAAAGCCTTATTGACGAGAATATTTAAGTAGTAAGGGTCTTTTTTATTATTGGTCTCATTGCAGATCTCCTCCAGCAGGTGAAAGATATTTCGCGCATTCTGAATTACCAGGCCGGTATTCAAGTGCTGAAAAAATGTGCCGAGGCAGGGATAGGCTTTGACAAGGGCGGAGAGCGTGCCGATGGAAGGCGTAAGCTCAGACTGATAGTAATTAATACTCATATTGATGCAGGAATCAGGGGAAATCAGCTTGTGCGGCGTATTTCCGTTGACGATCATCAGGTTTCGTTTCTTCAGATTATAAATTTCACCTGCAATATCGTAATAGCAGGTTCCCTCTACAATGTAATTAAACTCGATGGATCCGGCCGGATGCTGATGGTAGTCCATATAGTATTTCTGCCAGTTCATATAGCAGATCTCTTCGGGCAGAAGGACGCAGTCCGGATTCGTAATTTGATAAGCGTTTTCGTATGCCATGGCAGTTTCTCCTTTTTATTTATTCCTCTCGATCTTCCATATAACCGTCTCAATCTATCCTACCGCATAAAATCCCCACTGTCAAAAAAATGTAATAAATAATAGCTTCTTAATAAAAAAAGACCTTATTTTAAACGGTAGAAACATCCATGAATTCCGTGTATATTAATATATGTAAAGCAGTGAACCAAAGTAGTCAATCACCCGTATGAAGCGGGGATTTTGACTCTCGCGGCCGCCGGCGGATGGACATGTGGGCATGTTTGCCTGGCTCGTTGACCGCGGTAATAAATAAAAAAATTGGAGGGCAGTTACTATGAAGAAAAATTTGGCAGGACTTTTTGTTGCAGCGGCAATGGTGGTATCCTTATGCGCATGCGGGTCAGGGGGAAGCGGCAGTACAACTCCAGACAAGACCAGCGAGGTGGCAGCGGGGGCAGCGACAGAGGCAGCAGCGGGGGCAGCGACAGAGGCAGCGGCCGGCGGGGGAGATGCAGTTACACTCACCTATGTGACATGGAATGAGAATCAGCGGGGGCAGATTCAGGATACCATCGACGGATTTCAGAAGCTTTACCCGAATATCAAAGTAGATTTACAGATCACCCCATGGGGGGAGTACTGGACGAAACTGGAGGCCGCGGCAACCAGCGGAAATATGGCCGATATCGTGACCATGCATACCAACGTAGTCGCTAAGTATGTAAACGGCGGCAAGCTGGCGCAGCTCGATGATTTAACTCAGTACGATGATACCTTCAGCTACGATAATTATCCGGAGGGAGTAACGAAGCTGTATACATTTGGCGATGCCCATTACGGAGTGCCGAAGGACAAGGACTGTGTCGTGCTTGTATACAATAAAGAGCTGTTTGATCAAGTGGGTGTAGAGTATCCGAACGCGGACTGGAGCTGGAACGATGTGGAGGAAGCCGCGAAGAAGCTGACCGATAAGGAAAACGGCGTCTATGGATTTGCCGCATACAACCACGATCAGGAAGGCTGGGGAAACTTCCTGTATGAAAACGGCGGCAGCATCATCGACGAGACAACACACCAGTCCGGGCTGGACAAGCCGGAATCCATTGAGGCGATGGAGTGGTATATGAATATGAACGCCAACTATTCACCTTCCAATGAAATGATGGCGGAAGTCAACTATATTGAGTTATTTGCAACGGGTACGGTTGCCATGCAGACCTTTGGCAACTGGGAACTGAGCTATTTCACGGAAAATGAGCTTGTAAAAGATAAGTTTGCCATCACAGAGCTTCCGGCAGGGCCTGCCGGCATCAAGGCCACACAGATGAACGGCCTGGCGCTGTCTGTTCCCAGCGACTGTAAGAATATGGAAGCAGCAAAGAAGTTTGTCGCCTATGCAGGCTCCAAACAGGGGATGTTAGATTCCATTAACGGGCCGGCCATTCCGGCATTTACGGGGGTAGATGCCGACTGGGCAAAGGCACATGACGATTTATATGATACCGGTGCTATTTTGAAGAGCATGGATTACGGGGTACAGTTTGTAGGAACGGAGAGCAAGACAAAATGGTCCGAGGTCATGAATACTTACGTGGCGAAAATATTTAACGGGGAAGCGAGCGTAGAAGAGGCGTTTACCCAGGCTGCGAAAGAGATCAATGAAATTCTGGCAACGGAGAAGTAATAATATGAACAAACAAAAATATAAAAAGTATCTGTGGGGCTACTTCTTTGTTGCGCCGACAATCATAGGACTGCTGATTCTCAATATCTATCCGATCTTCAAAACACTTCTGCTGAGCTTTTCGACCAGCACAGGCTTTGAAGAGTATGTGTTCAGCGGCCTGAATAATTTCACACGGGTCCTAAAGGACCGGGAGGTCTGGATCGGACTTAGAAATACGCTTATTTTCTCCGCTGTTTCCGTACCGGGCGGTATCTTTATCAGCCTGCTTCTGGCATGGCTCATGAGCAGGGAGATCAGGGGAAGAAGCGTTTACCGTGTTATTTATTTTACGCCCATGGTGGCTGCGCCTGCGGCCGTCACCATGGTATGGGCATGGCTTTACAACTCGGAATTCGGCTTTTTAAATTATGTGATCAAGAGTCTGGGCGGCGCGACACATTCCTGGCTGCACGATCCAAAATACGCGCTGATGTCGGTGATTATCATCGCCATATGGGGCGGTCTGGGGCAGCAGATTATCATACTGGTCGTGGCCATCACCAATGTGCCGAGAGTCTACTATGAGGCGGCGGAGATCGACGGGGCGGGCGGCTTTGTGAAGCTGTTTAAGATTACCGTCCCGCTCATTTCTCCCAGTGTATTCTTCCTGACGATAACGGGCTTTATCGGCTCTCTGACGCAGTTTGACTTGATTTATATGCTTTATAATGCAAATACGTCAAAGGCCATGGACTCGGTCCGTACAATCATGTACCAGTATTACAGGCAGGCGTTTGTCGTACAGGATAAGCCGTATGCCTCGGCAATTTCAATTGTCGCACTGTGTCTGATTCTGATTTTCACCGGACTTCAGTTTGTGGCGCAGAAGAAAATGGTCCATTATGAATAGGAGGGGAGTAAAGTGGAAGCAAACAACAGTAAAAAACACGTGGTAACCCATCTCCTTCTGATTCTGGGCAGTATTGTGATGCTGTTTCCGTTCCTGTGGATGATTTTATCTTCCTTCAAAACGGTCGGTGAGCAGATGTCCATTCCCATGAAGATTCTTCCCGGGAGCTTCGGATATCTGGAAAATTATAAGCAGGCACTGGAGGCAGTTCCGTTTCTGCGCCTGTATCTGAATACGATTCTGATGATTTTGGGGCGCGTGATCTGCGCGGTCATATTTTCCAGTATGGCCGGATATGGATTTGCCAGGATGGAATTTCCGTTTAAGAGGCTGCTGTTCACACTGGTACTCATGCAGATGATGGTACCGGGACAGATTTTTATTGTACCTCAGTATATGATGTTATCGAAGATCAAGCTGTTAAATACGGTATTTGCACTGATATTCCCGGCACTGGTCAGCGCGTTTGGCACGTTCCTTCTGCGCCAGCAGTATATGGCGCTGCCGAAGGAGCTGGAGGAGGCTGCCGTGATTGACGGGTGTAATCCGTGGCAGGTGTTTACTAAGATCATGGTGCCGGTGACCCGGTCCAGCCTGGCTTCGCTGGCGATTTTTACCGCCCTGTTTGCATGGAAGGACTTAATGTGGCCGCTCATCGCCAACAATGATTTAAACCGGATGCCTCTGGCGCCCGGACTGACCGTCCTGCAGGGAATCTGCAACAACAATAAGGGCGCACTGATGGCTGGCAGCGTGATCGCCACGGTTCCCATGCTGCTGTTATATATTGCGTGCCAGAAACAGTTTATTGAAGGAATTGCGCAGACCGGTATTAAAGGGTAAAGGAGAAAATTGGACATGAACATTGCTGAAAATGGAATTTACTTAAATCTGGGGTTGAAAAAGGGAGAAGCGGTCAGGCTGCTGCATTTTTCCTCTCATCCTCAGGAGATGGAGATCGGAGATGACGACGTCTCTGTGTACACTCTGGCGGAGCTTCAGGCCAGCGGTTTCAATCAGAATGACCACCATGGTCTGAAGCACACAGGCAGCAGTCCGTCCCTGCTCATGACGTATGAGTACTACCGGGATTACCGGAATGATTACGGAAGAAAACTGGAAGTAATTCAGAAATACAAAGGACTGGAGCTGATTACGCATATCCAGTTCTACGACGGAATAGCTGCAGTCAATTTTGTCAATGAGGTCGTAAACCATTCTGAGGAGGAGTATGCGCTGGAGTATGTATCTTCGTTTGCCTTAACCGGGCTTACGGAACAGGCGGAAGGGGCCAGAGATAAAACCGGAATTCTCTATATTCCGCACAATACCTGGTTTGGCGAGGCTCAGTGGAAAAAGTACACCTTAAATGAGCTGGGATATGATGCGGTAAATTCCTTTTCCATGAAACGGATCGCTGTCTCCAATACGGGAAGCTGGGCGTGTGTGGAACATCTGCCCATGGGCTGCTACTATAATACAGAGCTGGATCAGTCCGTGATGTGGCAGATCGAGACGAGCGGATCGTGGCACTGGGAGGTCAGCGATATCCGCGGAACTCTTTATGTCCAGGCAGGGGGACCGACTTACCAGGAAAATGGATTTTTAAAGCTTTTAAAACCGGATGAGCACTTTTTCTCAGTACCGTGTACGGTATCGGCGGCAGAGGGAGAATTTCAGAAGGCAGTCGCAGAGCTGACGAAGTACAGGCGCAGAATCCGCAGGAAAAATGAGGACAACGAGAAGCTGCCGGTCATCTTTAACGATTATATGAACTGTCTGATGGGTGATCCGACCACAGAGGTCTTAAAGCCGCTGATCGATTCGGCCGCGGAATCGGGCTGCGAGTATTTCTGTGTGGACTGCGGCTGGTATTCCGACGGACACTGGTGGGATGGAGTCGGAGAGTGGCTGCCCAGCGACAGGCGTTTTCCAGGAGGAATCGAGGAAGTGATCCGTTATATCCGGGATAAAGGTATGGTTCCGGGACTCTGGCTGGAGCTGGAGGTGATGGGGATCAACTGTCCTATGGCCTCCAGAGTCAGCAGGGACTGGTTCTTCCAGAGAAACGGCAGGCCCATCATTGACCACTGCAGGTATCAGCTGGACTTCAGAAATAAAGAGGTACGGGACTATGCCACCGGAGTCATCAAACGGCTGGTAGAGGAATACGGCGTTGGCTATATCAAGATGGATTACAATATTGATACCGGCGTAGGAACCGATTACCATGCGGATTCAGCGGGGGAGGGACTGCTTTCTCATACCAGGGCGTATTTGGGATGGCTGGATGAGATTTTCGAGGCGTATCCCGACCTGATTATTGAAAACTGCAGCAGCGGCGGTATGAGAATGGAGTATTCCATGTTGGCACGCCAGAGCATCCAGTCTGTAACCGACCAGACGGATTACATCAAAATGGCGGCGATTGCGGCAAACTGTGCGACGGCATGCGCGCCGGAGCAGGCGGCAATCTGGTCCTATCCGCTGGTGGAAGGAACCGAGGAGGAGACGATCTTTAACATGGTAAATGCCATGCTGTTCCGCATTCACCAGAGCGGTTATTTAGGGCAGATCGGGGAGCAGCGCATGCAGTATGTGCGGGAGGGAATCGCCTGCTATAAAAAGATCCGGAAAGATATCCGGGAAGGAATTCCCTGCTGGCCGACCGGTCTTGCCTCCATGTCTGACGAATACATAAGCTATGGCCTGACAAATGGCGGAAAACAGTATCTGGCAGTTTGGAGAACCGGGGGTGAAGGGGAGAAATCATTTGAGATCCCCCTGAAAGGAAAATCCGGTGCGGCAGCCGAAGTCTCCTGTATCTATCCGGAAAAGAAGGAGACCTCATTTACCGTCAATGGAAACTGTTTAACGGTCAGCCTGGCTCCAAAAAGCGCACGCCTGTTTTTGATTGCCACGGAAACTCGTGATGGTGAATAAAGTCAGTACAGCGTTACGTAAGTGCAGTACTGGTGCCGCCCGGCGTATTTACGCCGGGAGGCAATAGTAAGTGGTCAATAACCGGAAAGGTTAAGTGAGGTTGAAGATGTGACTGAACAGACGGTAAATAGGAAAAGCGGTATCAAATGGAAAGTAAAGTGCATGCTCGGGGGAACGATGCTCAGCCATAATTACTATCTGTTTTTGCTGGTACATACGCTTTTCCTGGTATTTACGAGGATACCTGCTATTTTTATCAATACCCTTTTGATGAACCAGACCGGAGATGTAAACTCCACCCTGTTTTATAATGGAGCGATCTTCGCGGCATGTGCGCTGACGATGTCTGTCTCAGCGCAGATCATGCACAAGACGGGATGCCGTGTGACGGCCACTGTCGGAATCATTGGTTATAATATCCTTTATCTCTGCTATATCCTGTTTCAGCCTTATGTGGGAACCTGCTATATGCTTTTCGGGCTGTTTAATGGAATGGCAGATGGCTTTTATTATATCAGCTATGGTCATATGATTCTGGATTATACGGATGTCACCAACCGCGACAGCGGAATGGGAATCATCAGCACGCTGAGCGCGGGAGTGAACTTAACCGTACCGTTTCTGGCAGGCAGCATTCTGTCTGCAATCGGCGGCGTGAAGGGGTATGTGGCAATCTTTATACTGGCTTTTGCCATTGCATTTCTTGCTATGGCCGCTGTATTTAAACTGCCGGGGGAGGTAAAAAAGGAAAAGAGAAATGTGCGGTATGGGGCATTTATCCGGCTGATGGGAGAGAATCGTCAGATTCTCTATGGACTGCTGGGGGAGACTGTTAAGGGGGTCAGGGAAGGAACCTTTATGTTCATTCTGAACATTATTCTGTATCAGCTCATTAAGAGCGAGTTCCTGATCGGGTGTAATTCTCTTCTGACGGGGCTTGTGTCGATCCTGTCCTTCTGGTTTATGAGCCATACCTTCCGGCCGGATAACCGGCGCAGGTTTATGCTTCTGGCTGTTACCGGGCTGACTGGAATTACGATGATCTGCTACTGTTTTTTGAATCCGGTTGTGGTGATTCTGTTTGCGGCGGTGAATGCATTTCTGGCCGGTATGATTGAAATATCCTGCTATACCACCTTTTTCGATGTCTCACAGAGTGTGAAGGAGATCGAAGATTTTTCACCGGAGCTTCTGGCGTTTCACGAGATATTCGTGGTGACCGGGCGGTGTATCGGCCTTGGAGCATTCGCGTTTATCAATACGGTGTCGGGGGCAGCCTTAAAAGCCCAGATATTCAGTCTGCTGCTGTTGACGCTGGCGCAGTTTGGAACGGTGTTTATGTGCAGGACAGCGGTAAGGGCGGCGGGATAAAGAGAAAGAAGAATTTTCGTAACAATGGATTGATTTATTTGAGCGAAAAAGGACAGATCGGTGTTTGGATGAGTGGCATTCAAATACAGTCGGTCCTTTTTGGTATGGAGTAAAACCTTTGTTTGAGTGTGTGGCTGAACTGTTACTGTGTGGCCGATAAATACGATCATGAATTGAATAATAACAGCGTTTATGATACACTTGATTTATGCAGCGGTGTTCATTTTAGAGTAATTGGACGAGTAGATCGAGTATGTATTTGCAGATGCTTTTTGTTTCGGAGGGTAAAATGGCAGCGGGGATAGTGATCATTTTTTACAAAAGGAGCCGTATATGAAACTTACTTTAGAAGGAATAAAAGACAAACAAGTATGGAGTCAGGCAGGAATCGAACTGCCATCCTATGATTTGGAAGAACTGGCGCAGCGGACAAAAGAAGCGCCAGTCTGGGTTCATTTTGGTATTGGGAATATTTTTCGTATTTTTATTGGCAGCATTGCGGATCGTCTGATCACAGACGGATTGATGGACCGGGGGATCGTCTGTGCGGAGACATTTGACTATGAAACCATCGACCGGATCTATAAGCCCTACGACAATCTTTCCCTGTCGGTGATCTTAAATAACGACGGAACGACAGAAAAAAGGGTATTCGGCTGTTTCACGGAAGCACTGAAGGGGCTGCCTGACGGGACGAATGACAGGCAGCGCTTAAGAGAGATCTTTGCCAATCCGAGTCTGCAGATGGTTTCCTTTACGATCACGGAAAAGGGATATGCGCTGCGCGGTGCGGACGGACAGTATTACCGCTTTATTCAGGACGATATTGACTATGGTCCGGACCGGGCAGCAGGGGCTGTTGCGATCATAGCCGCCATGCTCCTTGAGCGGTATCGGGCAGGAGCGAAGCCGCTGGCGCTTGTTTCCATGGATAACTGCTCCCATAATGGGGAGAAGCTTCGCAGCGCAGTGCTGGAAATCGGCCGGGAATGGATAAAGAAGGGATTTGTCGATGAGGAATTTTTAAGCTATATCAGTGACGAGGAGAAGATTGCATTTCCATGGTCCATGATAGATAAGATCACGCCGAGGCCGAGTGAAGCGGTGAGAGCGATGCTTCAGGACGCCGGAGTGGAGGACATGGATATTGTAGTTACCGATAAGCAGACGTACATAGCACCTTTTGTAAATGCGGAAGAACCGCAGTATCTGGTGGTGGAGGACCATTTCCCCAATGGACGTCCGGCTCTCGAGAAGGCCGGAGTCTATATGACTAGCCGCGAAACTGTGAACAAGGCGGAGCGGATGAAGGTTACGGTCTGCTTAAACCCGATCCATACCGCTCTGGCACCGTACGGGTGTATGCTGGGCTTTAAGCTCTTTTCGGATCAGATGAGTGATCCGGAGCTGGTTAAGCTGGCTGAAAAGGTGGGGCTGCAGGAAGGCATGGAGTTTGTAGAGGATCCCGGTATTATTTCACCGAAAGCGTTTATTGACGAGTGCATCAATGTGCGTTTTTCTAATCCGTATCTTGGGGATACACCGCAGCGTATCGCAGTGGATACTTCACAGATGGTTGGAATCCGTTTTGGGGAAAATATTAAGGCCTGCGTTCACAAATACGGCGACGCGGAAAAGCTGAAAGGGATTCAGCTGGCCATAGCTGGCTGGCTTCGGTATCTGCTTGCTGTCGATGACGACGGCAAACCGTTTGAGCTTTCCCCGGATCCCATGATTCCCGAGCTGCAGGAGCAGATGGCCGGAATCGCATGGGGAGATCCGGACAGCTTAAAGGATCAGCTCCGGCCAATTCTGGGCAACGCGAATATTTTCGGTATCGACCTGTATGAAGCGGGAATCGGAGACGATATTGTAGAGATGGTGCGGGAAGAGATCGCGGGTAAGGGGGCGGTCAGAGGGGTGTTGAGAAAGTATTTGAAATAAGAGTACTGTTTGCAGCAATTTAACAAAATCAACGAGAATTCTCCCGGCCTCTATAGGTGGGAGATGAATCGCAAAAACAAACTTAGCGGCAGTGGCGGGCAGATATTCCCCACTGACATGAGGTCAAAACAATCCGGACAACCGGATAAAATGGCAGTATAGCTATTATGTCATTCTGGGTTTTGTATACTGAACTCAGAATGTGTATTGAAATAATGTATGTGCGGTAAGGTGTTTTGTTATTGTGAAGTGAGGAGGCAGTCAGATTAATTCTGGCTGCCTTTTTGATCTTTTGGGGATTTGAGGTAACTGCTTATTTGATTTACAAAAAGCTGCAAAAGGGAAAAGCTGCAAAAAACCTCTTGACTTAGAGTTAACTCCAGGTAGTACAGTGGTAATACAAAAAGGAAGGAGAACACGATGAAAGCAGTCATTATCTATTATTCCTACAGTGGAAATACGAAAAAAATTGCGGAAATGGTACAGCGCGAGACGGGATTTAGGGCGGCGGAGCTGAGGACCGTGGTGCCCTATTCAGAGAACTACGATGTGGTGGTGGATCAGGGGCAGGACGAAGTGAAACGGGGATTTATGCCGGAGATCCTGCCGCTGGAAGTGAATCCTGAGGAGTATGACACCGTATTTTTGGGAATGCCGGTATGGTGGTATACGTATGCCCCGGCGGTAAAGACATTTTTGGCACAGTATAAGCTGGCCGGAAAGACGATTCTGCCATTTGCCACAAACGGCGGCTGGATTGGCCATACCGCGAAGGACATAAAAGGTGCCTGTCCGGATTCTGAGATTGGGGAGATTTTAAATGTCCGTTTCGACGGCGCGCGGCTTGTAACTCCGGAAAAAAGGATTTTGGAATGGATAAAGAAAGTGTGAGAGGTGCAGCAGATGAAAATAGTAATGAATCAGGTACACAGCACCAAGAAAGAGACGGGTACCGTATACATGACAAAGGATATCAGCCCGGAAGGCCTGATGCGCGCTTACCGGGCATTAGGCATGAAGGCAGCGGGAAAAACGGCGGTGAAGATTTCCAGCGGAGAGCCGGGAGGCCATCATTTCCTGTCATTCAAGCTGATAGAGCCGCTGGTAAAAGAGGTAAACGGCACGATTGTGGAATGCAACACGGCATACGGCGGAAGAAGGGCCGATACCAAATCCCATTGTAAAGTAATGGAGGAGCATGGCTTTTCAACCATCGCGCCTTATGATATTATGGATGCAGATGGTTCCATCGCTATTCCGGTGGCGGGCGGTGTTCATTTAAAAGAGGACATGGTGGGCTCGCATCTGGCAAACTATAATTTTATCGTAAATCTGGCTCATTTTAAGGGGCATGCCATGGGCGGCTTCGGCGGTGTGCTTAAAAATATGTCCATTGGTATTGCATCAGCTATGGGGAAGAGTCTGATTCACAGTGCGGGAAAGGAAACGACCGGGTTTGGAATCGACACACCTCAGGATGATTTCCTGGAGTCCATGGCGGAAGCGGCCAAGGCGGTGGCCGATTACAGGAACGGTTCCATCCTCTATATCAATGTGATGAACCATCTCTCGGTGGACTGCGACTGTGATTCCCACCCGGCTCCGCCGGAAATGAACGATATCGGAATCTTTGCTTCCTTAGACCCGGTGGCCTTAGACCAGGCCTGCGTGGATCAGGTCTATGATGCTCCCGACGGATCGGCACTCATCGAGCGAATCGAGTCACGCCACGGAATCCATACCGTGGAGCACGCGGAAGCAATCGGAGTCGGAACGAGGAACTATGTTTTGTATACACTGGATGAGTGAAACAGAAGGAGAGATAAAATGACCATAGCAGAGGTAAGCAAAAAATATGATATCACTGCGGATACACTGCGCTATTACGAGCGGATTGGTCTGATTCCGCCCGTTCCGCGGACGAAAAGCGGAATTCGTAATTATGACGACGCTTCTTGCGGATGGATTGAGCTAATGATCTGTATGAGGAAGGCCGGAGTTCAGATTGAGGCGCTGATCGAGTATGTAGCCCTGTTTCGCCAGGGAGACTTAACGATTGATGCCAGGAAGAATCTTCTGGTTGAACAGAGAGAACAGCTGGTTGAGCGGATGAACGCCATGCAGGTCTCATTAGACCGGTTGAACGCCAAGATCGACCGCTACGAAAAGGGGCTTATGGTGACGGAGAAAAGGCTGCAGGAGCTGTGAAGTTTCATTTCAATTTCATAAATTAAAAAAATAAAAAAGGCCGCAGTCCGTTGCAATTGCAACATACTGCGGCCGCTTTTTATGATAAGCTGATTACGAATTCAAGAGAAGCTGATTGTAGATATTAAAAAGCAGGAAATATAGAATGGAGGAAGTACAATATGGAGAACAAGATGTTTTGCTATCAGTGCCAGGAGACGGCGGGATGCGCCGGATGTACAAAATCAGGTGTCTGCGGAAAGGGGCCCCGTACGGCCGCTTTACAGGATATGCTGGTGTGGGTGACGAAAGGGCTTTCAGAAGTGGCGGTACGCATGCGGGAGGAGAATCAGAACGTTCCGGATGAGGTAAACAGCCAGGTGGTGGAAAACCTCTTTATCACGATTACCAATGGTAATTTTGACGATGAGGCGATAATCCGGAAGATAAAAGAAACGCTGGAAATGAAAAGAGAGTTTGCAAAAAGCCTGTCAGGAACGGAACCCATGTCTCCAGCAGCTCTCTGGGATGACGCGGAGCATATGGAAGAGAAGGCGAAAAGCGTCGGTGTGTTATCCACGGATGATGAAGATATCCGCAGTCTCAGGGAACTGATTACCTATGGACTTAAGGGAATGGCAGCCTACTTAAAGCATGCCGCGGCTCTGGAGGCAAAGGCGGAAAACAGGAACATGGCAGACGGCAAAAGAGACACGGCGGCATTTTTAGAGAAGGCGCTGGCGGCGACTCTGAATCCGGCGCTGACCGCGGAGGAACTGACAGCGCTCGCCCTTGAGACCGGAGAGTACGGAGTGACAGCCATGGCGCTTCTCGATGAGGCAAATACCTCCTCATATGGCCATCCGGAGATTACGGAGGTCAGCATCGGGGTCAGAAAGAATCCGGGAATTCTCGTATCCGGCCATGATTTATACGATCTGGAACAGCTTCTGGAGCAGACGGACGGAACCGGCATCGATGTTTACACTCATTCAGAAATGCTTCCGGCCCACTATTATCCGGCTTTTAAGAAATACTCTCATTTTGTGGGGAATTACGGAAATGCATGGTGGAAACAGAAGGAAGAGTTTGAGGCGTTCGGCGGGCCGATTCTGCTGACAACCAACTGCCTGGTTCCGCCGAGAGACAGCTATAAGGAACGGCTCTACACGACCGGAGCGGTTGGATATCCGGGATGCAGGCACATAGAAGCGGGCGAAGATGGAAAGAAAGATTTCTCGCAGATTATCAATCAGGCGAAACAATGTCCGTCGCCGGTGGAACTGGAAACAGGCAGTATTGTCGGCGGATTCGCCCATAATCAGGTTCTTGCTCTGGCAGAGCCGATTGTAGAAGCCGTGAAAAGCGGAGCCATTAAAAAATTCGTTGTGATGGCAGGATGCGACGGCCGGGCGCCATCGAGAAATTATTATACGGATTTTGCCAAAGCGCTTCCAAAGGACGCGGTCATTTTAACCGCCGGATGTGCGAAGTATAAGTATAACAAGCTGAATCTTGGCGATATCGGAGGAATTCCCCGCGTTTTGGATGCCGGACAGTGCAACGACAGCTACTCACTGGCCGTGATCGCTCTGAAGTTAAAGGAGGTATTCGACCTGGAGGATATCAACGACCTGCCAATCATCTACAACATCGCATGGTATGAGCAGAAGGCGGTTATCGTTCTGCTGGCCCTGCTTTCCCTCGGCGTGAAGAATATCCACCTGGGACCGACGCTGCCGGCCTTCTTATCGCCGAATGTGGCGAAGGTTCTGGTTCAGCAGTTCGGAATTGCCGGAATTGGTACGGTGGAAGACGATATGAAGTTGTTTTTTGAATCATAAGCATGAAAGTGAACCATACAGAGAAAAAGCCAGGGACATCAAATACCTGGCTTTTTTTCAATCTGACGTGTCAGGGTGTGTTTGAAAATGCATTACTCCCATATGCATGCTCTAGAACAACCGATTTCGGAATTTCCTGCGGTATACAGCCGGCGTCAGATCGGTATACGCCTTAAACTGCCGGTAAAAATGGACCTCACGATTTTTATGTTTGTCGCAACCTGGAACGATTACCTGGGACCGACGATTTATTTAAAGAGCGAGTCGAAAAAAACAATCCAGATTGGGCTTCAGCGTTTAATCGGGCAGTATTCCAGCGAATATGGACTGATTATGGCGGGGACCGTCATATCCCTGATTCCGGTACTGATGATGTTCCTGCTGCTGCAAAAATACTTTGTGGAAGGAATCGCAACCTCGTGTGTTAAGGGATAGAAGTAGATACACGATGAAAAAAGAAGAATTTTTCCGGACTTATTACTGCCCGGCTTCCATGGAAACGGCAGAGCTTGCCAGGAAGCTGAATCAAGAGGAGGCGGAGTACGTACTTCGGACCGCCGATGCGGTAAGGAGGCACATTTTCCTCTTCGATATGGAATGGGATATGGTCCGGATTTTACATGGCAGTTCAACCGGCATCGTTTTCTCATCTGCCTGGGCCAGGCGTACTTAATGACAGGGAATGAAATGTATGCGGCGTGTATGCTGGACCTGGTGCAGCAGTTTATACGGAGCCAGAGTGATGTACAGGAAAAAAGGCAGACTACCTGGAGGCTTTCTAAAACTACTGTTAAAATAAGAGGGGATATGAGATGATTATTTCAAATAAAGATTTGTGCACTCAGATAAGGAGATTTATTATTTGTACATTTACCAATAATAAATGATTTTAGAGATTGTGAGGGCTAAGGTTAGTGCGAAAGGTGGGAAGAAAGGAATGAAGATAGCTCTATGTGATGATTGTAGAGATGATATAATGCAATTGGAAAAACTCATTAAAAAAAGCAAATATTGTCCCGAAAACCAATACTTTTTGAGTATTTAAGTGGTGAAGAACTGTTAAACAACTATATGGATTTTGATCTAATTATTTTGGATATGTGTATCGGTGAGGGATTAAATGGGGTTGAGACAGCCAGAAATATACGCAAACGAGATGCAAAAGTAATTATTATGTTTTATTCTGATTATGAATCAAAGGCTAATAAAATATCTTCGGTACGGCCATCTAATTATATACTTAAAAAATATTCAAATGAAGAAATATTACAAAATCTAGATAGCTGCTTTGGATTTATTATACTAAGTAATGATAGTTTTTATAGAGTGAATAGAAGACAGTTAAAAGCGGAAGAAGTATCAGTTATGGTTTTTCTCCCGTTTTTTTATGTGCTAAAGGCAATTTTGGATCTGATATTAAAATGTAAAATATAAAAAGTCCATGGTAAATTCATGATGAAAATGGTATGATATTAAACATTAGGAACAATAACAGAACGATAAGAGGATAAGGACTTAATGGATAAATATCAGGTGTTGAAACAGTATTTTGGATACGATACTTTTCGAGAAGGGCAAGAGACTTTGATTGACAGTATAATAATGGGAAAGGACGTATTTGGCATTATGCCGACCGGTTCAGGGAAATCGTTATGTTTCCAGATACCGGCGCTTATGATGGATGGAATTACTCTGGTCATCTCTCCGTTGATCTCACTGATGAAGGATCAGGTGGCGACGCTGAACCAGGTTGGTATTCATGCGGCATTTTTAAACAGCTCGCTGACGGCGGGGCAGTATTATAAGGCTTTGGAATATGCGAGAGAGGGAAAATATCCTATTATCTATGTGGCTCCGGAGCGGCTGGAGACGGATGTGTTTCTCGACTTTGCATTACATAGTAAGATTGCAATGGTGGCTGTGGATGAGGCTCACTGTGTATCGCAGTGGGGGCAGGATTTCCGTCCCAGCTACTTGAAAATTGTGGAATTTATCAAAAAGCTGCCGGAGAGGCCGATTGTCAGCGCTTTCACGGCTACGGCTACGAAGGAAGTAAGGGAAGATATCATTGATATTCTTATGCTGCGCGAACCGACCGTGGTAACTACCGGTTACGACCGTCCCAACTTATATTTAGGCGTACAGGCTCCGAAAGACAGGTATGCGGCGTTAAAAAATTTTGTGGAAACCCATCCGGATCAATGCGGAATTGTATATTGTCTGACCAGAAAATTGGTGGAAGAGGTAAGTGACAGACTGAAAGAGGATGGTTTTTCCGTCACAAGATACCATGCGGGCTTGAGTGATGCGGAGAGACGGAAGAATCAGGACGATTTCATCTATGACCGTTGTCAGGTTATGGTTGCGACGAATGCGTTTGGTATGGGAATTGACAAATCCAATGTGAGATTTGTAATTCATTATAATATGCCGAAGAGTATTGAGGCGTTTTATCAGGAAATCGGACGCTGCGCCAGAGATCAGGAACCCGGTGAGTGTATCTTATTCTATAACGGTCAGGATGTGATTACAAATCAGTTCTTCATTGATAACAACACGGATAATCAGGAGTTGGACCCGGTAACCCGGCAGATCGTGGCGGAGCGTGATAGGGAGCGGCTGCGCAAAATGACGTTCTACTGCTTTACGAATGAGTGTCTGCGCGACTACATACTGCGATATTTTGGTGAGTATGGCTCCAATTACTGCGGTAATTGTGTGAATTGTATCAGCCAGTTTGAAACTGTGGATGTAACGGAGATTGCAAAGGCATTAATTGGCTGTGTATTTTCCTGTCACCAGCGGTATGGAGTAAATGTGATTATAGATACGGTTCACGGAGCGAATACGGCTAAGATACGGCAGTATCGAATGGACAGTAATCCATATTATGCGGTACTGGCTAAAGTCCCCACATTTAAGCTGCGGCAGGTGATGAATTACCTTATGCTGCAGGAATTTTTGACAGTAACGAACGATGAATATGCAATTGTCAAACTGACTGCCAATTCTGAAAAGGTTCTGGACGAAGGTGAGTCGGTAGTGATGAAGATGGCAAAAGAACAGGATCATCCGGCGAAGGTGAAGAGTGAGAAGAAGCCGAAGAAAGGTAAGATGGCGGGAGTCGAGTTATCAGAGGCTGATGAAGCGTTATTCGATAAGCTGCGGATGCTTCGCAGCGAGATCGCCAGAGAGGAGAAAGTACCTCCATATATCGTTTTCTCTGATAAAACTTTGGTGCATATGAGTGTTGTGAAACCAAGAACGAAGACGGAAATGCTGACGGTATCCGGTGTCGGAGAATTTAAGTTTGATAAATATGGGGAAAGATTTTTGGCGTGTGTGAAGGCTGAAGTTGGGGAGGTTTATGCTGCGCCAGTAGCGGATAAGGAAATTGATAAGGGAAATGGTGTTGGATATCGAACCGGAGATAGTAAGGAAAATGGTGCTGCCGGGAACGCGAAAAGCGTTGCTGGTAATGTTGGGATAGATGGTATAGAGGACGATGGATATTTTGACAGTGACGATCTGTATTTCAGCAGCGACAGTGGAGAGTTTGACGATTGGTCAATAGACGACGCGATGGCTGCCTGGGAAAGTGCGGCCAATGAACCGGTGAAAAAAGAGGAAATGCCTGTCGAGATTAGCACTGTTAAAAAGAAAAAGTCCAAGGCTGGCAAGACGGAGTTTGTTATGACGGAGGAGTTGGCAGAGCAGCTTCACTATTCAGAACAGGTGTCTTTAAGTGATTTTATAGGCCAGATCAATGACCTTAGAGATGATGAGATTATGAAGCGCCTGACGATTAAATCGGTAGAACAGAAGCTGATCGATGACGGTTGCTTTGAAGAACGGTTCATTAGTGGGATGAAGCGGAAGAGTTTGACTGAGATGGGGGAAACGTTTGGGATCGTGGCGGAGAAGCGATTGAGTGAAAAGGGGAACGAGTATGATGTGTTTTATTATACGGAGAAGGCACAGAGGGGGATTGTGGAGTGGTTGCTGGAGCTGGAAAAATAGGCAGATAAAATGTGGGGGTATTTCGTTATTACTATAAGAAGATGAGATGATGACAAGGGCACGATGATGTCATCTTTATGGAGTTGTAAATATTTAGATGGGTAGTGTCAAATGATTTATGAAAACCCGAAGCCGAGTGAACCTGCAACATTAGAACCTTGAAAACTGCAGATATGTAAGAAACTGGCCGTTCCCGCCACCCTTGACGGCACGCTAAAACAATGCTCTGAACGTCTTACCGACGGCGAAGAACTCAAGAACAGATAAAGTTTCACCGTCGTTGTCACAGCATTATAGCATTGTTTTGGCGTGCCATCAAGGGCAGGTCCCTTTGGGATGGCTGCGTTTTGTCCCTCCGGTTTGGAATCTAAGAACAGATTTAGCCGGATGCCTGCTGTTCTTGCAGACGGAGGATGGTCTGCTGTCCGAGCAGGATCAGGAGCTGCCATTTGCCGGGCATATTATCCGGGCCTTCCAGAATGGCGACTTGATTGAGCACCTGATAGTGGTTGTGCTTATGAGGGCGCAGGAAGTTGTAGTAGGCGACCCAGAGCGCCACGTTGTAGTTGGCGCCATTGTAATTATCGTAGCCACAGCTGACCCGGTAAGTGGATTTGAAGGTGCGGTTGAGCCGTTCGATCATCTGTTTGTAGGGACGGAACTCCTTGGAGACGGCATCGTCGTTTGTGAGACCGATCACCTGGGTGATGTCAAATTGGAAGCCTTCCCCCAGTTCCCGAGCGAACTGCAGGGCGGCCAGCGGATAGGCGCTGTAGCCATCCGCAATGAACCGGAACTTCTCCGGGAGACTTTTCATGCCCCGGAAAGCCATGCGCATGGCGAGGATACATGGGCCGACCGAGCGGTTATCTGAAACCTGATAGCCGAGGAGGGATCGGGAGGCGGCGTCCATGATGAACCAGATGTAACCTTTGATGCCCCGGACCTTGATATAGGTCTCGTCAGCGGTGAACACGGATGACTTCGGGTATTCATAGTGATCGACAAAGGGCTTGATGACTATGGCGGCTGTCCTGGCATAGTTGGCAACCTGCTGGTGGGAGATTTTAATCCCATAGAGGTCATAGAGAGCCTGAGCGGTTTTTCTCAGGGAAAGCTGAAGGTTCACATGCAAGGTAAGGCACAGGGACATGATGTGTGCGTTATGTTTGGAGAACTTCAGGGAGGAAGCGTTCTTTGGCAGGGAGTCTAAGTCCATGCGGAAGAAATCCACGGTGAATTCCCGGTAGAGGTAATGGAGCTTGTATTTATTTTTACCATAATCCTCGTCCAGATGTTGTTTATCAACCCTGGAGAGGCTATGCAGATAGAAGGAGCACTTTGGATTGACACATTTGTGTAAGCGGAAGAACTTCCGGTCCTTCTTGGGGACGAGTGAGTGCCCGCAGTAAGGGCACACGAAGCGGAGCGGCGAAGTAACCACCTCCCCGGTGACGAAGGTCTGCCCACAGACCTTGCACTGGTATTGTCCGTTGCCACCATTATTATCATAGAGATAGTGGTGTGGAGCGCCACAGAGGGGACAGACGATATCCTCAGGAACGGATTTCCCATTGCGCCGCTGGACCGGTCTAAGGGTTTTGCCATACTTCCAGAGGTAGTATTCCAGGAGGAACTGCCAGTCTTGTTTGATGAAGGGCTTGATGACAGGGAGGCGGTCAGTGGAAAACTTCTGGTATTTAGGTGAATGGGAATCATCGAAGGCCCACTGCTTGAGAGGGATATATCTGCAGATAAAGTTCAGGAGCCAGCAAATAGTGTTGTATTGTTCTTGAATTACAGTAAGTAAATAGAGTATAATGTTATCCATAGCAATGATCAATCCTTTGGTGATGTTGGTTGTGGTGACTACATTATACCAAAAAAGGGGAGGTCATTGCTTTTTTATTTTCAAAAGTGGTGTAATCCTTGGAAATACAAGGTTTTTAATAAAAAACGGGATGTCAGACTTGACACTACCTTTAGATGAATGGAGGTATATTTATGAAAGATTTTTTTGTGAGCTACACAGGAACAGATATTAATTTTGCAACTTGGGTTGCAGAAGTATAGGAGTCAGAAAATTATAGTGTAATCATTCAGGCATGGGATTTTAGGCCAGGAGATAATTTTGTTACAAAAATTAACGAAAGTCTTAAAGAATGAAAAAAATTGATAGTTATTTTGTCAGATAGTTATTTGAAATCGAAATGGTGTGAAGCTGAATGGACAGTGAAATTGGCAGAACAAATACGTTTAAATGAACGACGCATCATCCCAATTAGAATTGCTCCTGTCAACTTAGAAGGGCTTCTATCACCCATTGTATATATTGATATTGTAGACAAAACAGAAGATGCTCAAAACGAGATTTTAGCAGGTGTTAAAGATATTAATTTGAGAAAATCCGTGAAAGGATATCCGGCTTATTATAATATTGAACATATTCAGATTGATAATGATTACTATGTAAATGACTCTGAAATTATTTTTCAAAAATTATGTAGATGTAGAGTGCTACAAAGCGGATTTAACAAGATACATAATAGAATCACTTGGTTTGCAGATGAAGAAATATCATTGTCATCTATGACGGGTGGGGTAGAAATAGAATATTTAGATTTGCGGGATACGAACTTGAACTATAATGTTGTTTTTGACCACGAATTTGCTAAAGATGAAGTAATAGAATACTGTATTAAGACTGTTTTGACAAACAAGAATCAACATTTTGCAAATTTCTTTTCTACTGAGGTCATTGCGCCAATTAAATATACATTTATTCATTTCAGATCCTACTGTGAAAAAATATTATACTCAAAAATTATCAAGTAGCCCTATGAATGTGAGAACTGAACGACCACAAGAACATAATTCTTATATGCCTTCACATTGGTATATAAAAGAGCCGGAGCTTAATTTTGAATATAAAATATTTTGGTAATAGTTGAATTTAGCGTTACTAATGACAAGAGTAGATAAAAATGTTTAGAGAAAAATATATTATAGATGATTATTCATATAATGGAATTGTTTATCGGGCGGTGTCTTGTAAAGAGTTAGAAAAGATGTATGTATCCTGGAGTAAAAATCTATCTTTTAAAGAAAAAAAGGCATTTCAGAAATATCGTAAAAAGATAAATTTAAGCAATAACATTAATGCCAACTTAAGAGAAGGAAAAGAATCATTGGAAGCGAAAATAATATCGCAGGCATTAAGTAGAGCTAAATTATCCAATAATATTATTGTATATCGGAATTTAGCAAGACACGAAAATGAAGATATGAAAAATAGAATAGAAGGAGAAATTTTTAAAAGGAATGATTTTAAAGGGATGCATGTTAAAAAAATTATTAGAAAAACCTGGCCAATAAGCAATAGTGCTGGATATATGATTTTACTCATTCCTAGAGGTGCTCATGTAGCTTATATAAATAATTTAACTAGGTTATATAGAAATGAGAAAGAATTATTGATAGACAGAAATCAACAATTCCAGTTAATAAAAGTCATTAAAGTATTAGGAAAATTAGGATATGTAACATTGCTTAAAGTTTGAGATTTTGTTTTATATTAAATAGTGTCCAGGATAGATAATTGTCTAGAACTGCTATTAGTAACATAATGTGACTAAATAATTAATTTTGATAATTTCGTGTTATTACCTTGACACAATTCGGAAGAGTAGGCAGAGACGGGGAGCCTGCGGAGTGCAGCCTGCTTTACGGCGGTCAGAATTTGATTACCAATCAGCTGTTTATCGATAATAACCGGGATAATCAGGAACTGGATAGCGTAAACAATGCCATCGACCAGGAGAGAGACCGGGAACGGCTGTGGAAGATGACGTTTTACTGTTTTACAAATGAGTGTCTTTGGGATTACATACTGCGGTATTTTGGAGAGTACGGGAGTAATTACTGCGGAAACTGTTCCAACTGCTTAAGCCAGTTTGAGCAGGTGGATGTAACGGAGATTGCGAAGGCATTAATTGGCTGTGTATTTTCCTGTCACCAGTGGTATGGAGTAAATGTGATTGTAGATACGGTACATTGGGCGAATACGGCTAAGATAGGGCAGTATCGAATGGACAGCAATCCATATTATGCGGTACTGGCTAAAGTCCCCACATTTAAGCTGCGGCAGGTGATGAATTACCTCATTCTGCAGGAATTTTTGACAGTAACGAACGATGAATATGCAATTGTTAAGCTGACTGCCAATTCTGGAAAGGTCCTGAACGAAGGTGAGCCGGTAGTGATGAAGATGACAAAAGAACAGGATCATCCGGCAAAGTTTAAGCGTGAGAAGAAGCCGAAGAAAGGAAAGATGGCGGGAATCGAGTTAGCAGAGGCTGATGAAGCGTTATTCGAAAAATTGCGGATGCTCCACAGCGAGATTGCCAGAGAGGAGAAAGTACCTCCATATATCGTTTTCTCTGATAAAACTTTGGTGCATATGTGTGTCGTGAAACCAAGAACGAAGACGGATATGCTGACGGTGTCCGGCGTCGGAAAATTTAAGTTTGATAAATATGGGGAGAGATTTTTGGCATGTGTGAAGGCTGAAGTTGGGGAGGGTTATGCTGTGCCAGTAGCGGATAAGGAAATTGAGAAGGGAAATGGTGCTGGATATCGAACTGGCAATAGTAAGGGGAATGGTGCTGCCGGGAACGCGAAAAGCGTTGCTGGTAATATTGGAATAGATGGTATAGAGGACGATGGATATTTTAACAGTGACGATCTGTATTTCAGCAGCGACAGCAGAGAGTTTGACGATTGGTCAATAGACGACGCGATGGCTGCCTGGGAAAGTGCGGCCAATAAACCGGTGAAAAAAGAGGAAATACCTGTCGAGATTAGCACTGTTAAAAAGAAAAAGTCTAAGGCTGGCAAGACGGAGTTTGTTATGACGGAGGAGCTGGTTCCCCGATGCTTGCATCGTAACTTGCTTATCTAAAAGAGAAAAAGGTGATACTATGTAAGCGGAAAGGAGAGTTGTAGATGAGTGAAAATATACACAAATCGCACAACGTATCAAAGCTTATGTATCATTTTGTATTTCCAACAAAATATCGGAGAGTGGTAGTAGATGACGAAGTAGAACAGGTAATAAAAGAAACCTGTATAGAAATAAGCAAGCGTTATGACATTTATTTTTGGAGATAGGAATAGATAAAGACCATGTGCACTTTCTCATACAATCCGTGCGGAGTTACAGCCCCACTCAGATCGTAAAGATCGTAAAAAACATAACAGCGAAAGAAGTGCTTAGCCGATGCACAGAGGTGAAGAAAAAATTATGGGGAGGGAATTTTTGGTCATCGGGATATTATGTATCGACAGTGAGTGAGCATGGAAACGAAGAAGTAATAACGAATTATGTTAAAAATCAGGGGAATGAGTATAAGAAACTATTACGAAATACAGGGTTGAGGGACAATTAAGCTTGTTTGAAACTGAGTAGAGGTAGAGACAGGGAAATTTACATACCCCCGCTTTTGTGCTTGCACCAGGGCAGTTGATTCTATATTATTTAGATTAAACTGTATTAGAGAATTTTAGATAGAAAGGATAATGCTATGCGTAGAAATTTACCGTTTCCATTAAAGGGCTATATAAAACTTTGTGGCTTTTTACATACCGCATGGACGCAAGGCTGGTTAGATGAGTATTCTGACGATCACTTTTTGATTAAAGCTATTGAAAACAGATTAGAGACTTTTGTGGGGAAAGAACAGCTAATTGAGAATGATATTAATCAACAAGGTATAATAGATTTAAATGGTAATAATAATATTTCTTCGTTTAATATCAACTTTTGTATAAATTTTTCAAATCGTATGCAGTTTTTGATACAAGAATTTGGAGTTGAAAATATTAAGAGTTTTATTACAAATCAGATGTCAGCTGGAAAACAGCATTATAAAGAAGATACTTTTTTCGAAGCACTTTCAGAAGTTTCGATCCTTTCATTTTACGCTACACGATGGCATTGGGAACAGGTTATATACGAGCCAGCAGTTATTGCAGGAATTAATAACAAGAATCCGGAAGCCAGATTTATAGGAAGTATTAACTGCAAAAGTGATAGCGGAATAACTGCAGAATCTGAAAGGTTGGTAACAGTTAATATCGAGGTTAAGTCACCTGAATTTCCACATGATAATCATATAAATGAGAAAATTGTCATTCCAACTGTGATGCTTACGAATGATGGACGTAAAGAAATTAAAAAGCTTTGTGCTGAACACAATGTAGTCTATATGGACCCTCGTGTGCTCAAAATTAGGGATTTTATTAACAGTGCTGCAGGTAAATTTTCAGTGCCACTTAAAGATGAGTTTAATTTACTTTATATTAATTGGTCCTATCGCGATTTTCCATCGAATAGCTTTTTGGAAGCGTGGGCATTATTAACAAATCCAGTAAATGGTATTCTAGTACACCCAGAAGTTGCAGCCGATATTGGAATTGTACCAGATGCTTTTGAGAAAATTACAGCAATTATTGTATATACTGAATCGTTGGAAGGTTTAATGTTTTCAGATTTTAAGCATGTTTGGCAACATAATGGTGCAGGACCTAGATTCCGTATGTGGGTTATTAATGAGGAATTACGAAATGCTGAGTGGGCAGATAAATCGAATGTATTGTTATATATTACAGGTATGAACCCTAGTAGAGAATTGAATCAAATCGCAATGATAGATTATAAGTCGAAGACAGATATGGAAAAAATAGAAAGAGAGATATTTTGTTTAGAATTGCAAAGAATGATTAAGAAAAATTTGAAAAGGTGACAGTGTATTATTTGTTAATTTTCTGTTATAATGCCTAAGTTGTTTGCTAAAACCCGATGTAGGGGCTTAGAATGGGCAACTAAGATTTACAGAGAAAGAGTAGACAAAGTGTATAATGCTGCGGAGAAAATGGTTGATATTTTGATTGCTGGACTGAGGTACAATATAAATTATTTCGTGTCATTACCTTGACACAATCCGGCAGAGCTGGCAGAGACGGGGAACCGGCGGAGTGTATCCTGCTGTATGGCGGCCAGGATGTAATTACAAACCAGCTGTTTATCGATAATAACCGGGATAATCAGGAACTGGATGCCGTGACCCGTGCCATTGTCCAGGAGAGAGACCGGGAACGGCTGCGTAAGATGACATTTTACTGCTTTACCAATGAGTGCCTGAGAGATTATATCCTTCGGTATTTCGGAGAATATGGAGAGAATTACTGCGGAAACTGTTCCAACTGTCTGAGTCAGTTCGAGACGGTGGACGTGACGGAGATTGCCGTGGAACTCATCGGATGCGTGGAGAGCAGCAGGCAGCGGTATGGGACCAACGTGATTATCGATACGGTCCACGGCGCCAATACGGCAAAGATCCGTCAGTACCGTATGGATGAAAATCCCCACTATGCAAAGCTTTCCAAAGTGCCGACCTATAAACTCCGCCAGGTGATGAATTACCTTCAGCTCAAGGAGTATCTGGGCGTGACCAATGACGAATACGCCATCGTAAAGCTGACGGAGAAGTCGAAGGCGGTACTGGAAGAGGAAGAGCCGGTTGTCATGAAGATGGCAAAGGAACAGGAACATCCGGCAAAGGTGAAGAGCGAAAAAGGAAAGAAGAGCCGAAAGGGGCTGGCGGCCGGCCTCGGCGGCGCACAGTTTACAGAGCGCGAGGAAGCGCTGTTTGAGAAGCTGCGGACTCTGCGCGCGGAGATTGCGAAGGAGGAAAAGGTTCCGCCGTATATCGTTTTCTCTGATAAGACACTGACCCATATGTGCATGGTGAAGCCGGGGACGAAAGAAGAGATGCTTAAGGTGACCGGGGTAGGGGAATTTAAGTATACGAAATACGGAGAGCGGTTCCTTGCATGTGTGAAGAAGGAGACCCAGGCAGAGGCTGGGGCAGCGACTGGTTCAGAGGCTGGTGCAGCGGCCGGGACAGCGGCAGCGGTTCCCGATTACAGCGGATACGACGACGGTGATGATCTGTACTTTTTCAGCGGGGAAGAGGATTTGCCGGACTACTCGCTGGAGGCGGCTCTTACGGCGTGGGAAAACGGAAGTCCGGAAAAAGCGGATCTGCCGGGAGATACATTACCGGAGAAGGCGTCTTCAGCAGAGGAAAAGGAAACTAAGAAAAAGTCATCAAAAACAAAATCAGAATTTGTAATGACAGAGGAACTGGCAGACCAGATTCACTATTCGGACCGGGTAACGCTAAGTGATTTTGTGGGACAGATTAACGATTTAAGGGACGATGAGGCCATGAAGCGTCTGACTATAAAATCCGTGGAGCAGAAGCTGATGGAGGAGAAGTGCTGGGAGATACAGTTTTTCAACGGAATGGGCAGAAAAAAGCTGACGGAAGAGGGCGGTAACTTCGGAATTGAAGCGGAGAAACGGCTCAGTGAAAAAGGAAATGAATATGAGGTCCTGTACTATACGGAGAAGGCTCAGCGCGGAATCGTAACATGGCTTCTGGCTGGGGATCAGAACTTATCCTGAAATCAGAATTTGTCCTGAAATCAGACTTTCTTCTGGTATCAGTAAAAATATATCTTTTTCAACAAAATCCTAGCGTGAGTTATTTTTTTAACACAGTGTTTGAGCTATGATAGGATACGAGCTGTGTTAAAAAAATAACTATTGGAGGGCAACACTGTATGGGAACAAAAGAGAAGGAGCAAAAGACGCTTAACGGGATTCAGTCGGCGGTGCTTCTGCTGTTAATTGTGGCGGCGGTAGCGGTCTGTATTCGCTTTAAGGTCGGCGGACCGATGATCGGGCTGTTTTTCAGCTGGCTGATTATCTATGTATTCTGTATTGTATTGAAGATTGACTATGAGCATGTAAAAGAAGGAGCTTTTGACGCGTTGAAGGTGGTTCTGCCTACGATGACCATTTTGATGGCGATCGGCGTTCTGATCGGAACCTGGATGGCGTCTGGAACGATTCCTACCATCATTGTGTACGGTTTGAAATCCATCAATCCGGCATTTTTACTGACATTTACTCTCATTTTTACGGCGGTATTAAGCCTGGTGACAGGAACGTCATACGGCTCCGCGGGCAGCGCCGGTGTGGCCATGATGGCGATCGGCAATGCTATGGGAATCAATCCGGGAATGGTCGCTGGAGCGGTAATCTGCGGCGCCATGTTCGGTGATAAGTTAAGCCCGTTTTCCGACACGACCAATCTGGCTCCTGCCGTTGCGGGAGCGAAGCTGGGAGACCACATCAAGAGTATGCTGTGGACGACGCTTCCTCCGATGATCATCAGCATTATTTTCTTTACCGTAGTGGGGATACAGCAGACCAATGGCGGCTATGATCCGGGGGATTTGAATATTTACATTGATTACTTACAGGGCGCGTTCCACATCGGCTGGACCACTCTGATCCCGGCTATTTTGATTATTGCACTCCTGATGTTCCGGGTAGGCGCGTTTGAAGCGCTGGGAATCGGTGCGATTGCGGGAGCGCTTGTGGCGATTTTCGTCCAGGGCGTTGATGTGCGGTCGATCCTTAAGGTTTGTTATGACGGATTTACCAGTGATACAGACATTACTGTGCTGAAATCCATCTTAAACAGAGGCGGTATGGCGAGCATGCTTCAATATGTGGCTATTATCACTTTTGCAGTAGGAATGGGCGGAATGCTGGACCGCCTGGGTGTTCTTAACAATATTCTTTCCGTCTTTATCAAGCGGATCAACAGCGACGGTTCCCTGGTGCTGGCAACGCTTTTAACCGGATATGTAACCAGTATTGTCAGCTGCTCCAGCCCGATGTCCCATGTACTGACCGGACGTCTGATGCAGCCCCTCTTTAAAGAGCGCGGTGTTGCGCCGAGAATTCTTTCCCGGTGTCTGGAGGACAGCGGCACACTGGCAGGACCTATGATTCCATGGCATGGCTATGGTATTTACATGGCGGGAACCCTGGGGGTTACGTGGGCGCAGTATATCGGATTCGTTCCGCTGCTGTGGCTGACGCCGGTATTCTCGATTCTGTATGGATTTACGGGGATTTCGATCAAGCATGTGAACGATGAAAAAAAATAGAACGCAGGCAGAATATGCCGGAGGAAAGAGGGTGCGGAGCAAACCGCACCCTTTTCTTTTGGCGTATTCTGCTTTTTAAGGGGCAGGAATGACTGTGAACAGCTGACGGATAGTTGCTCAAAGGAGTTGCTGAATGATACTCTGCGTGCTACAATCGAATCAACAATTATAAAATAGAATTGGAGTATGTGCAGTGAGTAAGATCGTAATATTGACAGGAAGCAAAAACGAGGGAAGGGAATCAATACTTTCAGGAAGACGATATGCAGCTGATTTATTTTAAACTTATTTCTCATCGGTGTATGTAAGCGCTCAACGACTGCCTTCAGTTGCGCACTGATTCCGTAAAAATAGACCAGCGATGCAGTTACCAGAATCTCTGCATCTGTCAATTTATATGAAAGAAGATGGTACTGCTTTTGGTCGCAGGTGCTGCTCTGCCCTCCGTTTTTTACTCGACAAAAGTACAGTATCAGCTGATCCTTGACTTCTTTAACAAAATTAACGGGAATTCTCCCAGCCTCTATAGGTGGGAGATGAATCACAAAAACAAACTTAGCGGCAGTGGCGGGCAGATATCCCCCACTGACATGAGGTCAAAACAATCCGGGCAACCGGATAAAATGGTAGCATAGCTACTATGTCATTCTGGGTTTTGTATTCTGGACTCAGAATGTGGATTGAAATAAACTGGAGAACGCGGGGATGGTTCTGGTAAGGGAAGTGAGAGAGAAGGGGGAAATCTAGGGGAATCCCGCACTGGAAGAGGCGCGCGAATTGGGCAGGTCGCTCTGATGGAGAGCGGCCGGTCTCAGCACCGCGCCTGCGCCATCGCTGTCAGCTGTTCCATGTCCTGGATTACCGTCTGATGCCCTCGTTTGCTCACGATCCCCATGTCCTTTAACTTTCCCATGAGCCGTGTCACCGTGATCGTATGGATTCCCAGGTAGCCCGCCAGCTCGCTGTAGGAAAAATCCTTATGTATGACGTAATGCGGGTCCTCGTAGATGGCCAGTTCGGTCAGGGCACAGCAGAGGCTGACGAAATTATCGCCATCCTGGAGCGCATAGCAATGCTTTAACGCATTATCATAATGGGCGATCGCCGTCTCAAAGAGCCAGCGATAGAAATCAGGATGCGCCTCTACAAATTCCCGGAAGGTAGAATAGGGGATCTGATAGAGTGTGCAGGCGGATTTGGCCGTGATGGAAAACGCGTAAAAGGTATCGTCGGGATAAGAACGGGCATAGGCCGGTATGAAGCCGACAAAATCACCGGGGAGAAAATACTGATAGATCCGTTCTCTGCCGCCTGGAGAGACGCTGTGCAGGGCGCAGAGTCCTTCTTCGAGGCAGTATACGTATTTGTCCATATGGGCACGATTGTACAGACAGTCGTGCTTTTTTTTATGGGTCAGAGTACCAAGGCCGCGCAGGGCGTTCATGTAATTCATATTGGATTCCGTCATAATGGGTACCTCTCATAAGTATTCCTATTATACCACAGCACCAGGCAAATAAAAAGAAAAATCATAGCAACTGATATTTTTTTGACCGTGAAGACAGTGTTATAATTTTAACAAAATAACAGGAGGGGAATTACTATGGAACGAAAAACAATCGGCTATGAGCGAATCAGCCACTTAGTGGAGCGTCAGTACGAGCAGGAAACGGCTATGAGAAAAGAACTCGAGGGGGGAAAATATACCGCAGAGCATCCGTATGTGGTGGTAAATCCTTATTTTGTCAATCCGCTGACAGCCCTGCTTTTATTCAATACAGAGAAGGAAGAGGCGGTAACACTGACCGTTAAGGGAAAGGAAGCTGCGGGCGATATCACCCATACATTTCCGAAGGCAAAGGAACAGATTCTCCCTGTGCTGGGGCTTTATCCCGAGTATGACAATACGGTTGTGATCACGCTGGAAGATGGAACTGCTTATAACGTGACTGTGACAACGGAAAAAATTGAAAATATGCCGTATCAGGCGGATTACATCAATACGACGAGTGACTACATGAATGGGCAGCTCATGTTCGTGACACCGGCGGGGGACTCGCTGGCGGGCGGCTACGACTACCGCGGCGACTGCCGCTGGCATCTGGTGGAGCCGTTTATCTTCGATATGAAGCCCGCGGCAAACGGCCGAATTCTCATAGGTTCCAACCGGCTCTTGAACATGCCTTACTACACGGCGGGAGTCTGCGAAATGGACCTGGTTGGTAAAATATACACGGAGTACCGCATTCCCGGCGGCTATCACCACGACCAGTTCGAGATGGAGGATGGAAATCTCCTGATTCTGACTCAGGAGAAAAATGCCGCCACAGCGGAAGATATGTGCGTGCTGGTGGACCGCGGAAGCGGGGAAATCATCAAGTCCTGGGATTACAAAAAGGTACTTCCACAGGAAGCGGCGAAATCCGGAAGCTGGTCCGAACACGACTGGTTCCACAACAATGCAGTGTGGTATGACAAACGAACCAACTCTCTGACACTGTCCGGCAGACACCAGGACGCGGTTATCAATATTGACTTCGAGACGGGAGAGCTCAACTGGATCATCGGAGATCCTGAAGGGTGGCCGGAAGACATGGTGAGCCGCTATTTCTTTACACCGGCAGGCGAAGGAGATTTCGACTGGCAGTATGAGCAGCACGCCTGTATGATGCTTCCGGATGGCGATATCATGATGTTTGATAATGGTCACTGGAGATCCAAGAATAAGGAACATTACAGACTCAACCGGGACAACTTTTCCCGGGGAGTCCGCTATCACATCGATACCGAGAAGATGACGATCGAGCAGGTATGGCAGTTTGGAAAGGAACGGAAAAATGATTTCTTCTCCTCCTACATTTCCAATGTAGAATACTACCGTGATGGTTACTATCTGGTACATTCCGGTGGAATGGGGTATAATCATGGTGTCACATGCGAGGAACTTCCGGTTTATATGAATCTGGAGGATCCGGAATGCGTATTAAAGAGTATTACTGTGGAGATTATGGACGGAGAGCTGATGTATGAAATGCATCTGCCATCCAACTATTACCGTGCGGAGAAGATGAGCCTTTACCGGGAGGGAAGGAGTCTCGATCTGGGAAAGGGAAGAGTCGTAGGAAAACTGGGCGTTACGGGCGAATTTGATACGGAGGTTCCGGCAGAAAGCACCGGAGAACTGCTTCCGGAATCCTGTGAGGCGGTGCTCACGGAAGAAGACGACCGCATCATTTTCAAGGCCAAGTTTAAGAAGGGACAGCTTGTTATGTTCCAGCTGGAAAAAGAGGATGATCCGGCAGAAATCCACCGTTACTTCATCTCAACCAGCGCACAGAAATTCCTGGCCATGTGTTCCGGTACCTTCCTGCCAAAGGACGACAGGGAAGTGACCTTAAATGTGGACAAGGAAGGACTGAACGGCACATTTGATGTGCGCGTGATTATCGACGACATCAAGTATGAGACCGGACTGAAAATACCGCAAGCACGATAGGCGGACGAAACAGCGTACTATAATTACAAAGGGGATGTGAGCTGACAATGAGTAAGAAAATAGGAAAGATACTTGGAATTGTGGTGGGAAATGGGATTTTTGCGCTGGGGCTCTCGGCGTTTTCCATGCCCAACCATTTCCTGGTGGGAGGCGCCACGGGAATCGCCAGAAGCGTGCAGCATTTTGCACATCTGGACGTATCGGTGACGGTGGCAGCCCTCAATGTGGTCATGTTTTTGCTGGGATTCTACATTCTGGGAAAGCGGTTTGCGCTGACCACCATTGTCAGCACACTTGTATTTCCCGTGTTTCTGAATCAGTTTCTGAAGATCGAGGCATTCAGCCATCTGACGAATGACCGCCTTCTGGCGGCCCTGTTCGGCGGCATGCTGACCGGACTGGGCCTGGGGATCGTCATGCGTCTGGGCGGTTCCACCGGAGGTATGGATATTCCACCGCTGATTCTCAACAAGAAGTTCCGGATTCCGGTGGCGGTGTCCATGTACTTCTTTGACATTTTTATTTTGCTGTCTCAGATGATATTTTCCAACACGGAAGAGATCCTTTACGGCATCATGTCCGTACTGCTGACCTCCATCGTATTAAACCAGGTGCTGGTATTCGGCGCGGGTGATGTGCAGGTGCTGATTATCAGCCGGGAGTATGAACGGATCAATGAGATTATCCAGAAGGATTTGGACCGGGGCTCCACTTTCCTGCCAATCCAGACCGGATTCGAAAAGCTGGACCAGAAGGCAGTTCTCTGCGTGCTCCCGAACCGGGAAATGAGCCACTTGAATCACTGCGTGCAGGAGATCGATCCGAAGGCATTTATCATTATCAACGGCGTGCGCGAGGTGAGAGGACGGGGATTTACGCTGGATAAGCATCTGGTGTGATATTGCAGTGAGAACAGAGAGAGCAGAAGCAAAACGCATAAATCAAACAGAAAGCCGGGAGTTTAAGACGTTATCTTAAACTCCCGGCTTTCTGCCTTCTGTTTTCAATCTCTGTCATTCTACAACCACCGGTTCCGAGATTCATAATCCGTATTTACTCCCGTCCCTGTCTCCTCGAAGAGAAGACGGTTTGCGAAGTGATACGTTACAGTGCCTCCGCCAAGATACGTCCCATCCTTCCGGCAGAGGTTAAAATAAGCCGGAATGGGAAGGTCCCTTGCTTTCATGAAAGGGCTGAAGAGCATGACCTCATAAACCATTTTTCCGGATATCATGTTTTCCAGAATGTCTGAGGCGTTTGGGATCAGGTGAAATGGTACATCTCCCTCGGGAAGCATCATAACGGCCCTGTAATACTCGTGTTTGTCCGGTGTGAAATCTGCGTTTGTAAAAGTAAACTCTGCCTGAAAGAGACCGGCCCTCTGGTCCGACGGCCGCATGGTGACTCCATTTGTCTCGTAATCCCCGGCAAACAGCCGAAATTCGGTACCGGGACTCTTAAGGCACTCCGGTGTGTTCTCATCGGTCTCAATAAAGACCTCGGTAACGTCTTCCCTCATATGAATAGTGACTTCCAGAACGTCAGAGGGAGAAAAGTCCTTCTGGTTTAGAAGCTGTATCTTCATTCTGCTGTGATAGAAGGAGGGGGTGCCCCGGCCTTCCAGAAATATATAGGTCCCCTTCTGATCAGCCCCGACGCTACCCACTTCTCCATTTCCCAGGTTCGCTTCATTTTCTGATACTCCGTACTCTTTTTCGGATTCGGCCTCCTTAAGTGAGACCTTAGCCAGATAGACCTTCGGCCGTCGAAACAGGAAAAACGTTCCGTAAAGGACGACAAATACGATGCTGATAAAATCAATACCGGATCTGCGAAGGCTGTTGCTGACAGCAATGTACAAAAACATCAGGAACGTGATGATATAAAAGGCATATGCCTGCAGCAGAGGAACCTCGCTTCGCCGGGTACGGTACCGGTTATAGAGCAGAATGACCGGGCGGTACGGCTTGCCGCAGTGTTCGCAGGTTCCGCGGGTTAAATGCGGACTCTCTATTTCCTGCCCGCACCAGGGACAGGGCTCAGATTTTATCAGCATGGCGCCTCCTTAGAGATAAAACGCAAGGGAAAGGTCCATATTTATTCCCCCATAGCCGGCCGGATGAAGAACCGCAGAATGGCCAGCGCGCTGGCGCCCACGGCTCCGTCCACGGCCGCATACGGCAGGATTTCCACGTTCCCTGCATAGGTGCGGTCCACGAAGATCAGCTGGCGTTCGATGTAATCCATCAGTTCGTTCTGAATGTCCTGGTTGTCAAAGAGTTGGCCGTGCAGAAAGATCTTGCCCGGGTTGGTGATGATGGCGATATTGGAAATGGTGATGCCAAGGTATTTTAACGCCTCCGCGATATACATTCCGATTACAGGATCACCCATGGAATAGGCGGTGGTGATCGTCTCGATGGTGATCAGGGAATCGTCGGGGACGAGGCTTCTCAATATGGTGTTCGGCGTGTTTTTGTACAGCAGTCTTGCGTTGCGGATCAGGTGGTTTTCGCTGGCGTACGTCTGGAGACAGCCGTATTTGCCGCACTCACAGCGGCGGCCGCCCTCGCTGACGATGGTATGGCCGATCTCGCCGGCCACGTAGTTCTCGCCGAGGAACATCTCGCCGTCCACGACGTTGGCGCAGAACATTCCCATGCCTACATGGAAAAAGGCGAAGCTGTCCGGGCTTTCCTGCGGGGAGAAGAGATATTCGCCAAGAGCCATGCAGCGTGCGTTGTTTTCATAGACGATGGGAAGCGGAAGCTCCTTCTCAATCCGTTTCGGGTCGAAATTCTGCCATGTCTTCCGGTTGGTCACGAGACTGGAGGCGCTCCCGTTCATATGGCCTGGAACCGCGGCTCCGATTCCAACGATTTCGTCCCAGGAAATGCCGGACTCTGCGACCAGGCCCTTTACACCATCGATAATGGCGTCGGTGATCCTGCCGGCCAGCTCCTCGTTAAACGGTTCCGCGTGCTGGAAACGGATGCGGCCTTTTAAGTCAGTAATGCAGATGACCAGGGCCTTCTGGGTAAACTCCAAACCGATGCTGTAAGCCCTGCCGGGTATGATATCGATCAGAACCCGTTTGCGGCCCGAGGAGCCCTCGTCTGTGGAGACTTCTCCCAGCTCCTTTACAAATCCTTCCGAAATCAGCGTGGTAACGTTCATGGTTACCGTTGCGGGCGTGATCTCGGTCTCTTCTGCGATATCGGTTCGGGCAATGGGCGCGTTCCGGTAAATACACTCCAATATCCGGCTCCGGTTGGAGGCTTTCTTCTTTTTTCCCTTATACATGGCTGCAGCAACCTCATTCTTCCATCGTTATAATATTACCAGAGCATGTGGAAAGCTAGTACAGCATTCACCAGAACTTATGCAACGCTGTACTAGTTTCAAACAAGCTCTAAAGTGTGCTGACGAGCGGTTCTTCCAGCTGGAAACCGGTATATTTGGTGGAAACCTCGGTAACGCGGTAAACATCGAGGCAATCCTGGAATTCCGTCTCCCGTTCGCAGACCATATTCTGGAACTGCCGCCAGCATTCCTGTGCTTCCGATTCGTTTCCCTCGGCCAGCTTCATCAGCGCTTTCCCTAATCGTAAACTATATTCTCGGTGGTAGTCAAGATATTTCCAAAATAAATTTTGCGCGGCCGTGCGGCCCTCTGCACCGTCTGTCCCGGACACGGGAGTACAATCCACGTATTTGATCAATTCCCTCATGGCTGCCGCCTCGTTCGGATCCTTTCGGTTTTCTTTTCCGTTGAAGTAGTCGCAGCTGCACAGGGAAGACAGTTTTGTTAAATAGGAAAGAACCCGTTCCCAGCCCGGCCCGTAGGCAGCGCTGAAGTATTCTTCCTTCAGCTCTTCAAATGTCACGTCCTCATCAAAGAGCATACGGCCCATGACGTAGCCCGGAAATGCGTTTGGGAGACATTCCCGAAGCTCCTGGCAGCTGATATAACCGTCCATGCCCATCTGTTTCAGCTTCCGGATGTCCTGGCCGATGATTTCGGCAATGTGGATATAGCCGAAATCACCGTAGTGTGCCCGGCCCAGCGGATAATCGTATACGAAGCTTTCCCCGTGGAAATAGTTCTGCCACGATCTTAAGAACACCATGTTCTCATCGAGTCCCACTGGAAGGGTGATCCGGTTCCGCTCATAGGCCGGAATGGGCCCGTAGCTGTCCCTCAGCTGGTAGGAATGCTCAAAGGTACGGCTGATAGGGGCAAACATCAGGAGAAAACGGTCCGGATTGCGGAAGGCTTCCTCTACTGGCGGCCACAGGAGCTCCTGATAGAGCAGAAAGACGATTTTGGCGTCGAGGTGCAGACTGGTCAGCTTCTCGTCGATCCGGTTCAGCAGCCGTATATACTGGTCTGTGGGCAGCTGGGCACGGCAGGCCTCACATTCACAGATATTGTTAAATTCATCCGCCAGCCATACATGGAGGCAGGAGACGGTGGGATGCTGTACACAGTATTCCGCAACTCGGTCGGAAAAACTTTCGATAACGGTTTCGTTGGAGTAGCAGAGGTTGGTGTTCATGGGCACTCCGTGAAATAATTCCCGCTTTCCATTTACACAGGCGGCGAGGGAGCTAGTCTCCGGCGGCAGCGGTTCGGTAATGGCTTTCCAGTCAGCACAAGGGAAGCCGAGCACATCGCCGGTCCAGCCGTGGCCCGCCTGATGGAGCAGAAGACCGCGCGTTTGAAGCGCCTCCTCGATCTTTTCCGCGAAGGCGGCGGCAGTCTCTCTCGTAAATTCCTCCGGTTTTAAGAGCGGGTTCATCTCGTGGTGATACCAGCGGGCCATAAAGGTATAGGGAAGCTGAAACTGGAGAAAGAAGCTGTTGTATCCCATCTTTGGCAGCCAGTCGATGAAGTCCAGAATATTCTCCAGTGAGTTGGCTCCCTCGATACAGACGCCACGGTGGCGCAGCGCGGCTTTCTTCCGACAGCAGGCGGAGAGCTGTTCTTTCTTATATAAGGAAGGTATGTATTCATGCTTCTGACCGGGAGCGGGAAAACGGCAGCCAAGGAGCCATAAGTATTTGTAGACGCCGAGAAGGACGCTGCGGTCATTGCTTCCCGAGATGATTCCTCCGGCTGAGGTGACGTCGATGGAGTAAGCGTCCTCGCTGTTTTTCGGGTTTCCCAGCGATTCGAGCCGCAGCGTGACGTCATCCGGCCCGCAATTCTGATTATTAAGTATAATTATTGAATCCGCAACTATTTCCGCCAGGCACCGGGACAGTTCCTGCGCGGCAAAGACAACAGGCGAACCGGAATGTGAGGGATATAAAATGTTGATCGTCATGGAAATCCTCCTGTAATGTATCTGATTAATTGATTATATTTTATAACTATTATAACAAAAAGAAAGAATAAAAATATATGTGTAAAATGCACAATAAAATTTCTTTAAAAGTGATACAATAAACAAAAACACTTTATTTTTTGATTTTATATTGCATGCCATACGGAAAAGTGTTATATTGTAACCAGCAAAAGCAATGCCTAATTGATTATAAAAAATAATTAAACAGGAAGAAAGAGAGGGCTTTCCATGAAAGGACAGTTTTCAGCCGCTTCGCCGGCCAGAACAGTGGACCGCAGAAAGAAGCAGAGAAGGCGCATAAACATGTGGTGCTGGATCTTTATGATTCCCACACTGATACTCTACATATTGTTTCAGGGGTATCCGATACTCTCCAGTATTTTTTATTCGACTCTGGATTGGTCGGGAATGACATCAAGCGCCCTGTTCGTCGGACTGGACAACTTTAAAGAGCTGTTACAGGACAAATACTTTTTTAACGCGGTAGCTAACAGCTTCAAGTACATGATCATGGCCGTTCCGCTGCAGCTGGTAATTTCTCTGGCCCTGGCCTATATCTTTAACAGTATATTAAAGAAGGGAGCCACATTTTTCAGAACTGTGTTCTTCCTGCCAGTCATTACGACAGCTTCCATCGTGGGAATTATCATGATGTTCATTTTCGGAGGAACAGGCTCCATCAACCAGTTTCTGTCCCTCTTCGGAGTAAGGGGATTAAACTGGCTGGGCAATGCCAACACGGCGCTGATCGTGGTAGTGCTCATCGGTGTCTGGAAGGATTCCGGTACCTTTATGATCTACTGGCTGGCGGCGCTGCAGAGCGTATCCCAGGACGTATATGAGGCGGCGACCATCGACGGTGCGAACAAGTGGCAGACATTTCTCCATGTGGTATTTCCTCTGATCATTCCGATCGGCGGCGTGATTACCGTACTCTGTATCATCAGCTCCTTAAAGGTATTCGATCTGATTCAGACCATGACCAATGGCGGACCGTTTTACTCCACGGATGTGGCGGCTACCTTCGTATACCGGACGGCCTATGCCAGCAGCAGCGGAATGCCCCGGCTGGGTTACGCCAGCGCCGCAGCCATGACCTTTGGAATCATTGTCGTGGTGATCGGAACAGTGGGCAATGTGGTGAAGACGGCGTTTCAGAAGAAAAACGCGATATAGGAGGGGCATATGGAAAAAACATCGATTTTAAACAAGGTGGGGAAGACGGTCCTCTACGCAGTCCTGGCGGTGGCTTCATTTCTGTGGGTCTACCCGTTTCTCTGGATGATTTCGGCTTCCTTCAAGACGCAGAATGAATTTTTTGCCAGCGGGCTGAATCTGATTCCCCAGTCCTTTAACCTGGACAATTTTATCCGCGCATGGAATAACGCGAATTTCGGCATCTACTTTAAAAACTCCATCATCGTAACGGTATCGGTTGTGGTGATTGTACTCTTAAGCACCTCCCTGGCCGGATACGTCATGGGCCGCTACTCCTTTGTGGGAAAGGGCTTAATCATGAAGATATTCATGGCCAGCATCACGATCCCCCTGGTATTTACCGTGATCCCGATCTATGAGCTGTTAAAAAACATCGGCCTGTCCCAGAGTCTGGTGGGGCTGATCCTGGCGGAGTCGGGCGGCGGCCATGTCATCTTTCTGATGCTGTTTTCCAGCTTCTATGCTTCCATTCCGGGAGAGATGGAAGAGGCGGCCACCATTGACGGCGCTAATTTCGTTCAGACGTATGGCAGCGTCATGTTCCCGCTTGCCAAGCCGATCATGGTAACCGTAGTGATCATGCAGTTTATCTGGACATGGAACTCCTTTTTGCTGCCCCTTATCATTACGCTTAACAATCCGTCCCTGCGGACGCTCGCTGTGGGACTCTACGCCTTACGAGGCGAAAATGTCGTTGACTGGACCGGCATCGCCGCCGGCGCCAGCATTGCAATCGTGCCGGTTATCTGCGTGTTCATTGCACTGCAGAAGTATTTTGTAGATGGTATCGCCGGAGCTGTAAAGAGTTAAGAAAATCAAATAAAGGAGGATATATTTATGAGAAAAGTGAAGAGAGCCCTTGCGGCGGTGCTGGCTGTGCTTATGGCCGGATCCTTAAGCGCCTGCGGAGTCAAGGTGCAGACAAAGGATGACGCGAATACGACGGCAGCCGTGACAGAGGCAAAGGAAGAGACCGAAGCCGTGGATACGCCGACAGATGAAAAGGTGACATTAAAGATCATCGACTGGAGTGACAGTACGAAGGAGCGCAGGGAGGCTTTCCACAAGAAATTTATGGAGGAGAATCCCAACGTCACGATCGAGTACACGGTTCTGACTGCGGATCAGTTCAAGGAGACCGTTATTTCCGCCATCAAGGCGGGGAACGCACCGGATTTATTCCCGCTTCCCTCCGGCATGAAGCTGAGCGCGGCCCTGAAGGAGAACTGGTTTATGCCAATGAATGATTACGTATCCGATGATTTCCTGAATACGTTCGCGGATGGCGCTCTGAATGAAGGAATCACGACCATTGACGGCAAGACGTATGTGCTTCCGGAATCGGCAAATATCATCAATACCCTTGTATTTTACAATAAGAATGTGTTAAAAGAGGCAGGCATCGATGAGAGCCAGCTCCCGAAAACCCGCAGCGAGTTTATCGACGTGTGCAGGAAGATAAGCGACGCCGGAAATGGCAAGTATTTTGGAATCATCGACAGCGGCGCACAGGCGAACCGTCTGGAGCTGGCGCTTCGCTCCCTGGCCAGCTTAGATGGCGGCAAGTGCAGCGACATTTCCCAGATGATTCTGGTGGATGGGCAGAATACGCTGAATTCCGAGGCAATGCAGAGTGCATTTGATTTCTATGATACACTGGTGAAAGAGGGATGCTTCCATCCGGATACCGTTTCCATCAAGGCACCGGAGGCCCGCGCACTGTTTGCACAGAATCAGGCGGCGTTTATCATTCAGGGCGCATGGTGTATCTCCACATGGCGCAAGGATAACCCGGATCTGGATTTCGGTGTCATTGCGCTTCCGGCACCGGACGATGGAATGAAGGGCAAGCTTCCTTATATCGGAGCGCAGCCATGGATGGGAATTTCCGCAAACTGCAAGCATCCGGATGTGGCGGCCAAGTATTTAACCGCGCTCTATTCTGAGGATTATCAGGCGGGTCTCGTGGAAGACGGTGGATTTGTCTCGGTAATCGACGCGGCCAACAAGGCTCATATGACCGACGACGTTATGCTTCAGTATTACAATTTAAACAACGAGGAAGCGGCTCTGGCACCAGATCCGATCGTGGGAAATCCGGCCACAGCTGACGTTTATGCAGAAGTTTCCGCGATCACTCCGGGACTCGGGGAAATCGCACAGGGTATTCTGGCGCAGAACATTGATTATAAGACGGAGTTAAAGACACTTTCAGATAAGACACAAGAAGAGTGGATGAGAGCCATCGATGCCGCCAAGGCGAAGGGGGCCGATGTGTCCGCCGATGATTTTGAATTTAAAAACTGGAATCCGATGGAGAATTATACGGCCGATCTCTATAAGAGCAGATAGGGGCTGGATGCCATAAAAAAAGAATAATTTTTTGCCATTGCTGCATACTGTTAGAAAACGTTCCGGTGGGAAGTGAGCCGGAGGAAACGGAGACGGTATGCAGCATTTTAATGAAGTTTATTATGAGCCGGAGATATTGAATTACCAGTTGGGAAAGGAGTTAAAGGAACAGTTTAAAGAACTGCCGTGGATTCCCATAGAGAGCCACAACCGAATTCCCGAGATGCAGGAGAAGTCCAATAAGGAATTCGGGCGGATGAAGCGGAACCTGATTATTGGGATCAGGAAGACGCATAAGTATGTGGAGAATCATAAGGTATCCGATTATCTGGTTCCCTATACCTCTTCCGGATGCAGTGCCATGTGCCTGTACTGCTACCTGGTCTGCAATTACAATAAGTGCTCGTATCTGCGGCTTTTTGTCAACCGGGAGCAGATGATGGACCGGCTGATCAAGGTGTCTTTCAGCAGCGATACCGAGAAAACCTTCGAGATCGGCAGCAACAGCGACCTTGTGCTGGAAAATACCATTACGGGGAATCTGGAGTGGACGATCACACAGTTTGCTGAAAGAGGCCGCGGCCATATTACATTTCCGACGAAATTTCACATGGTGGATCCGCTGCTGAACCTGGATCACCGGGGGAAAGCGATTTTCCGCATGAGTGTGAATCCGCAGCCCATCATCAGCAGAATTGAGCTGGGGACCTCATCTCTGATGCAGCGGATCGACGCGGTAAACCGGATGTGTGACGCCAGTTATCCCTGCGGCCTGCTGATTGCCCCGGTCATCATCATGGAAGGCTGGAAAGAGGAGTACCGGACGCTGCTTGAGACGCTGAGAGACCACCTCTCATCGAAAATGAAGCAGGAGATGTTTCTGGAGGTTATCCTGATGACATACAGCTTTGTGCATCGGGCGATTAACGGAGAGGCATTTCCGGCTGCGCCGGAGCTCTACGACAAGGAACTCATGACGGGGCGTGGCCGGGGAAAGTACTGCTACCGGCCGGAGGTGAGGGCGGACGCAGAGAAATTCCTGCGGGAGGAGATAAAGAGGACGCTGGGCGATACGGAGATTCTATATATTGCGTAAAATGAAACTTGTGAAATGGCGGAGGCGTGCTGGCCTCCGCTGTTTTTGTGGTGCGAAAGCTTTGCTGCTGAAGAAATCGCGTTTCGGTACGGAGGCCCGGGAAATTTCACAACAGATTTCACAACAGGATTGCTGACATGGTTAGGCTGTGTTATACTACATGGGATAAAAGAAAGCCCGTTTTGGCGGGCGTATCGAATGACAGGATGCAGGACTGGAAGGAAATTTTGATAAGGATGAAACGAAAAAATAAGATAAAATACGTAATTTTGGCAGGCGCAGTGTCGGCAGCAGTTCTGTCGGCCTGCTCCCATGGCCAAACGGCAGATAGCACTGCAGCGGAGCAGTCGGCCGCAGAGGAAACGCAGACCACGGAGCCGTTGACGGTCTCTGCGTCTGAGGCCGCTGCTGCCGGTGCCGGTGGAGAAGCGGAAGAGGGCGGAGAACATACGCTGAATGGCAGCCGGATTATTGCCGGACAGAGCTTTGATGTCACATGGAAGAACTGGGGAGATGTCCGTTTCGTTTCCTATGCGCCCATGGCCGGTCGTGTTCATGATGATGCCGCGTTCTATTTGACGAAAAATGATGAGATATTATATGAATTTCCTCATGTATGGGATGAGGGCTGTGTACCGTGGACCTTCGAATCGGTGGATATGGTATCTTTTCGTGACATTGACGGTGATGGAAATGAGGATGTAATCGCTATTCTTTCGTATATAACGGGGGCGGGTCCGCAGGCGGCGGTTCCATTTCCCACTACGCGAATCTTTATGGGCGACGGAACGAAATTTGTGATTGACACCGAACTGTCCGAAGCGGTCGATGAGGCACACGCCAACGAGAATATCAGCACGATTATGGATTTTATAAAAAACCGGACAGCCCCCGTCAAGGGGGAAGGGGCCGATAAAACGGCGGAAGCCGGAACCGGCGCAAAAACGGACTCCGCCAGTCCGGAGAGCGGAGCCGGTGAGGACAAGATGTATGAGATAACCGGAATTCGGGAAACGGACGCGAGGGCCTTTCTAAAGAAATTTGCAGGCCATGTAAAGGCGGGAGAAAAGGCGGAAGCCTCCCGGATGATTGCATTTCCGAGGAAAGTGATTCTGCCGGACCAGGAAGTGACGGTAGAGAGTCCGGAGGCATTTTTAACGTATTACGATGAGATTTTCACGGAAGACTTTAAGGAGCGCCTCAGTCAGTTTATGGATGAGGATTCCATCTGGTGGAACTATAGGGGAGTAGCCGTGGGAAATGGCGAGATTTGGCTGAATGAAAGCGACGGCGCCCTGTGGATTGTAACGTTAAACAGCGCGGAGGACCGGACGGTTCTGTATCCGGGAGAAACGGGGATTCAGGCCGGATAAGGGCGCGGAAGCGGCGATTTTGATAAGAGCACTCGATAAGAGAACAGGAGGAGAGAGGAACAAATGGAGAATCAGGAGCAGACACATAAACGCAGGGTCCGGTATAAAGGGACTCATCCGAGAAATTATAAGGAAAAATATAAGGAGCTTCAGCCGGAGAAATACGCCGATACCGTGGCGAAGGTGGTGAGCAAGGGAAGTACGCCGGCTGGGATGCATATCTCGATCTGTGTTCAGGAAATCCTTGATTTCCTTCAGATCAAGCCGGGGCAGAAGGGGCTTGACGCCACGCTTGGCTACGGCGGCCATACCCGGGAAATGTTAAAGTGCCTGCAGTCGGAGGGCCATCTCTACGCCCTTGATGTCGATCCCATCGAGCTTGTGAAGACGCGGGAACGTCTGCAGAGCCAGGGCTTCGGCCCGGAAATACTGACGATAATTCAGGAGAATTTTGCGAATATCGGCCGCGTGGGGGCGGAGGTGGGACCGTTCGATTTTGTGCTGGCGGATCTCGGCGTATCTTCCATGCAGATCGACAATCCCGACCGTGGATTTTCTTATAAAACCGAAGGCCCGCTGGATCTGCGGCTGAATCCGGAGAAGGGAATCACGGCCGCGGAACGCCTGCGTACAATCGACGAGGAAGAGCTGCAGGGGATGCTTCTGGAAAATGCGGACGAGCCATACGCGGAGGAGATCGCCAGAGCGGTCGTCCTGGAGATTAAAAAGGGCAATCCGATCGATACGACGACGCACCTCCGCCAGGTGATTGAGAAGGCTCTCTCTGCAGTGCCGGAAGCGGACCGGAAGGAAGCGGTGAAAAAATCGTGTCAGAGGACATTTCAGGCGCTGCGGATCGATGTGAACAGCGAGTTTGAAGTGCTCTACTCATTCTTAGAGGCGCTTCCGGACGTTCTGGCGCCGGGCGGCCGTGTGGCGATTCTGACCTTCCACTCCGGCGAGGACAGGCTGGTGAAGAAATCCTTTAAACGTCTGAAGAAGGAAGGCGTTTACAGTGAGATCGCGGACGAGGTGATACGGCCGTCGGCGGAAGAGTGCTTGAGGAACGGACGGGCGCGGTCGACGAAGATGAGATGGGCTGTAAAGGCGTGAGGAAGGCCGTTGAATTCGAATCAGCTAAAGTTTAAAAGCATGTTATAATACTGGATATCCCGGCCCGCTCTGCCGGAGGAGGTGATTCGTGGGCCGCGAACCGTTATGCATTTTTCAGGAAGAAGAGGGGAGAAGCCGACTGTTCTTGACAGGGAAAGAGCCAGAACCTATAATTTCTGTAGGACAAAACGACGAGGTTATGGGATATGGAAAGAATGGATGCGCTGCTGTACGACTGCGATATCAGGGAGCCCCTGTTTGACTACCTGGAAGAGCGGTTCGGGAAAGCAAGGATGTTTGAGGAGAAAATCATCGGAAAATCGAGGGCTGACGTCTTGATGGTGACGGAGGGCAGAATCACGGGGCTGGAGATTAAGAGTGATGCGGATACGTACGAGCGTCTGAAGAGGCAGATCCGTGACTACGACAAATACTGTGACGAGAATTACGTCGTGATCGGCAGATCGCACGCGAAACACGTAGAAGAGCATATTCCGGCCTATTGGGGAGTGCTGGTCGTGTCTGTGAACGGCAGAGAGATCGTGATTGAGGAAATGCGTCCCGCGCTGCAGAATCCTAAAATGAAGCGGGAATTGCAGCTTGCCATTCTGTGGCGGGCGGAGCTCCAGAACATTATCGAACAGAATCATTTGCCTCATTACAGGCAGAAGAGCAAACGGTTTGTGAGGGAAAAGCTGTTGGAGAAGCTGGAGTGGAACCGGCTGAAGCTGGAGGTCTGTGAGGAATTATTTGAACGGGATTATACGCTTCTGGAGGAAGAGGAGGGATGAAAGAGGGAAGATGGATTGTGATAATAGAAATGAACTGCTTGTGAACATAGATAAACTGCATACCACAGATTTGGGGGTGGTGCGGATTAAGAAGAATCTGACATTGGATACGGATGATGTGGTGGCGTGGTGCAGAGCGGTGATTGAAAACGTAAACACTGGTATAACCAGAAAGGGAAAGAACTGGTATGCGGAGAATGAAGCCTGTATCATAACAGTCAATGCGTTCAGCTATACGATTATTACAGCTCATAAGCGCAGGAACAGCAGATTACAATGATTGTATGAAAGTCAGATGATGGTTATCGTCAATTGCATGTATGTGATTGGCGGTATTTTTTTGCGGCAAAGAAGATTTATTTAAATAAATGTATTCTAAAAAAATAATTTACAAGGTACCTTGACAAATGATCAGAGAAGGTGTAAGATGATATTACAAGGTACCTAGCTAATTGAAACATACTTAATAAATTGAAACGTAACGAACTAATAAACAAACAAAACAGGAGGATTTCTATATGGATGAAAATAAAACAACATGCCCATGCTGTCCAAATCACTGTGAGGCCGGAGCGCTGCAGTGCGGAAAAGGGAGGGCGTACTTCCGCAATGAAGAAAATGGCAGAAGCGAGCGAAGCAATCAAAACGAGAGTGAGCATAACCACCACCAGGGTGAGGGGCGGCAGAATCATGGCGGCAGGAGAAAACTGGGGGAACACAGAAGGGGCAGATCCATGGAAGCCCATGGAAGAAACTGTGAAATGGGAGAGCGCCGTCACGGTTTTGTAATAGAAGAAAAGCTTCAGGGCCAGCTGCGCGCCTGCGGCCATTTTCTTCATTATAATATGGGGCAGAAAGTGGGGCAGGCCAGAATCTTATCTGTGCTTTTAGAGAGTGGAACCATTACCCAGCGGGAGCTTCAGGATATCCTGGAGGTGCGGTCAGGATCACTGAGCGAGATTTTAAATAAAGTGGAAGCCGACGGATTCATTGAGAGGAGCCAGAGTGAGAATGACCGGAGGCAGATGGAGGTAAAACTGACGGAAGCGGGAACGGAGGCTGCCTCCAGAATGGAAGAGGAACGAGGAGATGTGACGTCCGGACTTTTTTCCTGTTTGAGCGGTGAGGAGAAGAAGACGCTGGCGGAACTGCTGGATAAGCTGTTGGACGGCTGGGAAGGCCCGGAGCGTGAACGAGGCTGCAGAGGCAGGGGACACGGTCGGCGGATGCATGGCCGGGAAGCTGGCCAGACACCGTAAAACTATAGTAAATATGCACAATATACAGGCAATTGTGAATGGATAATTTTTAACAAACTTTTCCCTGACGGTAAAAAAACGCTGACAATTTATTTTCCAAGATGTTAAAATAAACCTATAGGAAAGGGAGGTTTTAACATGAGACGAATTGTAAGCGCATGTTTACTGCAGACCATGAGATTTGATACGACGAAGGAGGCTGATCCGGAGCAGGATTTTATCATCTTTTGCAAAAAGCTGGAAAAGAGCAGTGTCAAATATGTCATTGAAGAGAAGACAAAGGAAGCGGACGGCTCCCTGGTGGTGAAGATCAGGAAGCAGTATAACTCCTACAGTACGGACGGATACCTGCAGTAACAAACGTTGATGCTTTGGAATAAATGAGATTCCAAAGCATCTATTTTAATTTCAGGAGGGAAACTATGTTTTCGGTAAATGATCATGTTGTATTTGGAAATCATGGAATCTGTGTGATAAAAGCGATCGGTCCTCTGGATCTCAGCATTGCGGAACGGGGACGGCTTTATTACACGCTGGAACCGCTCTATGCACAGAAAAATACCATTTATACGCCGGTGGATAACGAAAAAAGCTCCCTGCGCAGAGCGATTACAAGGGAAGACGCGCTGGAACTGATTGACAGGATTCCGCAGGTAGAAACTGTTTGGGTCCTGGATGAAAAACGGCGTGAGGAAAAATATAAGGAAATCATGAAGCAGAATGACTGTATGGGCTGGATGCAGATTATCAAGACCCTGTATTTAAAGAAGCAGAAACGTTTGGCCGAGGGACGGAAGAATACGGCGCGCGACGACTTATATCTCAAACTGGCGGAAGATTTCTTATACGGCGAATTTGCAGCGGCTCTTGGAGTGGAAAAAGATCAGGTGGAAGAGCTGATCGGCCGGAGAGTAAGGGAAATGGAATCCGCTTAAAGACCGGGTACGACTGTAGCAGAGAAGAGAGGAGGCGGCCGAATGTTGGATAGTCCTGAAAATGATGAAGCAGTAAATGCGGAGAAACACAAAGAACACCTGGAAGAATGCACAGTAGAATATACAGCAGAACTCAGGGAAATACTCACGGAAGAATCGGAACTGCCTGCGTTTAGCGAGGAGGACGAATATCTCTATGAGGACTCCGTCCATATCTATTTAAAAGAAATAGGAGGCGTGCGGCTTCTGAGTCCGGAGGAGGAGACGGAACTCGCCCTGAAGGTAGAGCAGGGTGATGACGATGCGAGAGACCGTATGGTGCGCGCCAATCTCCGCCTGGTGGTCAGCGTTGCCAGGCGATATGTGAAGGGCAGCGGTATGTCCTTCCTGGACCTGATTCAGGAAGGGAACATTGGCCTGGTGAAGGCGGTGGAGAAATTCGACTGCCACAGGGGCTATAAGTTCAGCACCTATGCCATGTGGTGGATTCGTCAGTCCATTACCAGAGCGATCGCCGACCAGGCGCGCACCATCCGTCTTCCCGTCCATACGAAGGAACTGATGGGGCGCTTAACGAAGGCCTCCAGACAGTTCTTATCGGAAAACGGCAGGAATCCGGAGCCGTGTGAGCTTGCCGATATGCTGGAAATCCCGGAGAAGAAGGTGGAAAATATCCTTCAGCTTTATGGGGATACCATCTCTTTGGATGCGCCCGTGGGAGAGGAGGGGGATGGCCAGGTCATCGATTTTCTGTCGGACAAGTCTGTACCGGAACAGTATGAGCAGGTGGAGGCAGGCATTATTCACGACCAGGTGGAGAAAGCCCTGGGCCATTTAAGCAAGCGGGAGCAGGAAATTTTAAAGCTGCGTTTTGGTTTTGTGGATGGGCGGATCTGGACGCTGGAGGAAGTGGGGAAGGAGTACCATGTGACGCGTGAGCGGATACGCCAGATCGAAGCCAGGGCCTTGAGGCGGCTTCGTGCAAAACAGGACATCCGGAATCTCAGGGTGTATTTGGAAGCGTAGGGTGAATATGCCCTGTCTGAAAAAGGAGATGTGTTTATGAAGATTATAAATAAAAAGGTTGAGCATACGAGTTTTGGAGCGGGAACGATCTATGCCATGTCCGGCGGTAAGATATACATAGAATTCGGAAAGATATTCGGTATGAAGAGCTTCCCGTATCCCCAGGTATTTTCCGAAGGGAACATGAAGCTGATGGACGAGGAACTGCAGGAAGACCTGATGGAAGATCTATTGACTTAACATCTGTCCGGCGGTAAGATGAAGATAAGTATTGCGTGAATTTCCGTGATCAAACCAAAGAGGGAGGAGGAATCGCATGAACGTACTTATCATTAAGGGAAGTCCTCATGAAAAAGGCACCACATCGCTGCTGGCAAAGAAATTCGAGGAGGGAGCACGGGCGGCTGGCCACGTTGTCCAGGAGATTGACGCGGCCCATATGGATATTAAATCCTGTCTGGGCTGTAATTACTGCAGGAAGAATAACGGAATCTGCGTCCACAATGACGATATGGCGGATGCATACCCGATGCTCTCCGACGCAGATGCGATTGTATTTGTGACGCCGCTCTATTACTTTGGCTTTACCTCGCAGATCAAGAAGGTGATTGACCGCTTCTACGCCATGAATTCCGAACTGAGGGCGGAAGCCAAAATGGCCTATTTGCTCGCGGCAGGAGCCGACCGCGAGGACTGGGCCATGGAAGGAATAAGCGCCACATTTGATGTGATGTGCCGCTATCTTCGCTGGGAAAATGCGGGAAGCGTCCTGGCGCTCGGCTGCGGAAGCCGTGAGGAAATAAAGGAAAGCAAATATTTAAGCCAGGCAGAAGTGCTTGGAAGGTCAGTTTAACCGAAGAAGAAGCCGCTGTATCAGCAGATAAAAATACTGATACAGCGGCTTTTTCTGTTCTGTGCCGGTTGAAGCGCTCCGGTGTATTACCTTTTTACGTCCTCCGGGCGGAGATTCGTGAGCCCGGTAATGAGCTCCACACACTGGTCTAGGCCCAGCTTTCCACTGTCCAGGGAGATGGCGTAATTTTTTGCCATGCCCCATACCTGCCCGGTGTAGTATTTGTAATAGACTTCCCTCTTCTTATCTTTTTCCTCCAGGCGTTTTGCAGGACTTTTTTCCGTTTCCCCGTAAAGGCGGACAATGCGTTCGGCCCGTGTTTCAGCTGCGGCGTGAACGAAGACATTGAGGCAGTCCGTCCGTTCCTTTAAAATATAGTCTGCACACCTTCCAACGATGACGCAGGGGCCTTTTTCCGCCAGGTCCAGAATGACATTTCTCTGGATTACCCAAAGGAAATCGTCGGCCGACATCCCGTTCATGGCTCCATTCATTCCTCTGGCGGCAAAGGCGTATCCGAAGATGCTTTTCGAGGGAGCATCCTCGCCCTGTTTCTCGATATAGGATTCATCAAAGCCCGTCTCCACGGCCACTTTCTTGACCAGATCCTTGTCGTAGTAGGGGATTCCCAGTTTCTCAGCCGCCATTTTTCCTATGGTACGTCCGCCGCTGCCGAATTCCCGGCTTATGGTGATGATTCGATTATTCATGTGTTCTGACCTCCATTCGCTTTAAACATTTATATTCGTGTGAGACAAGAATAATTGTAAGAATCAGAGAAAGCACATCGGCAATGGGGGCCGCCCACAGCATGCCCGTGACGCCGAAGGCCATCGAGAGCAGGATGACGCCCGGAACCAGGAAGACGACGTCTCTGGACAGGGAAAGGACAGTCGCCTTCACCGGTTTTCCGATCGACTGCAGGAAAATACTGCTGGCCTTCTGTACGCAGCAGAACAGGATGCCTCCCAGGAAAATACGGAAGCACATATTTGCGTATTCATTATACAGACCGCTCTCGCTGCCGAACAGGCTGACAATGACCTGCGGACAGAATTCGAAGAGCAGTGTGGCAATGATGCCGATCACCGCGTTGGCTGCGATGATATGGCGATACGTATCAAAGACCCGTTTAAAATTACCGGCCCCGTAATTATATCCGGCGATAGGCTGGCCGCTGACCGCGATGCCCACGGAAAATGCGATGACGATGCCAAAGACCTTCATAACGATCCCTACAACGGAAAGGGGAATATCGGCCCCGTAAATGGACTGGGGCCCCTTGAGCCCGATCATGTTGTTGGACACACTCATGACGATGACAATGGCAATCTGCGTGATAAAGCTGGAGATGCCCAACTGGCCGATCTGCCTCAGCAGCCGGCCATCCGGAAGAAAACTGGCCTTCGAGAAGCGAAAGGATTTCGGTTTCCGGAAATAGAGGATGGTGACGAAGCAGGAAACCACCTGACCGATGACGGTAGCGATGGCTGCGCCCCGCACACCCATGTGAAATACGAAGATGGCGACAGGGTCAAGAATCAGGTTCAGCACCGCACCGATTACGGTGGAGAACATGGAATAAGCGGGGGAGCCGTCGGCCCGGATCGCCGCATTCATGCCGGAGGCGATAATATAGAAAGGGATTCCGAGCAGAATGACCTCCATGTATTCTCTGGCATAGGGATAGCTGGCCTCCGTCACTCCAAACAGGCGGAGAATCTGATCCATAAACAGAAAGCCGGTCACGGTCAGCAGGAGGCCGATGATTACAGTGGCCAGAATTCCATTGCCGATGCATTTGTGGCTGGTTTCCTTGTCGCCGCTTCCGAGGGAGAGGCTTAATTTGGCTGCGCTTCCATCCCCAACCAGCAGGGCCAGAGCCAGAGCAGCCACGGTGAACGGATAGACGACATTAGTTGCCGCATTTCCGAGGTAACCGACGCTCTGCCCGATAAAAATCTGGTCCACGATGTTATAGAGGGCGCTGACCAGCATGGAAAGTACGCAGGGAACTGAAAATTTCAGCAGCAGCCTGCCGATGGGTTCTGATGCAAGATAGGCATTTGCATCTTGTTTTGTCTCTGTCATAGATAATCACTCCTTATGAATAAAAACTGCGCGCAATCAAAGCGGAAGATTCCCGCTTATAGATTACACGCAGTTATTGCTGGATTTACATCTATTCTGATTAAACACGCATGGATAAAACGGAAATGGTAAGATTTTTCCGCTGTGAATCATTATAACCGATGGGACAATGCGGATGTAAGAAGAAAATTCATTTTTTAGAAATTTTGTGAAAAATGCGCATAGTGAAATGATAATGCCGGCGCTTATATCAGGAAGTACGAAAACCAGAACACAGTTTTATAATAAAATTTTCACAAACCAGACACAGTCCGGCTTTATAATGCAGTTCAGTAACAGAAAAGACTGCGACAGGAGGACAAAACATGAGCACAGAAGCTGTAAAACAGGATGAAAGTAAGGGAGAGAAGGCAGCGGTTATCTCTTTTCTTTTGATATCGGCCGCATTTTTGATGGCGGAGATTGGACTGATGGATATTTCGTTACTAAAGGCGCCGGAACTGATCCAGTGGATCTATGATAAGGTAACACTGCCGGAGAGTCTGCTTTTTATCAGCCATTTTAAGGGGCTGTTTGGATTTTTAGTGATGGTGATCAGCTGTCTGCCGGCACTGGCTTTCATGGGGATCACAGGTATGGTGATGTCGAAGATTGCGGATAAACAGTAGGCGTCTGATAGACGGCGGGAATCTGGGAGGAGCAGCCGGAAGCTGCAGGCGGTAAATGCTGTGAGAGATAAGCAGCCCGGCTCCCGCATTGAGCGACTTTTGCAGTAAAACGTATAAAATTCTTGAAAAACAAGCTTCTATACATATCCGGTGGGCAATTGGCGAAAGCTAATTAGACATATTTCATAAAAAAACAGGTGGAATTCCGTTAAAAATCCTCTGTACAAACTGATATATTAGTACTAATATATCAGTATAGTGGAAGCTGTAAACCAATCTTATTTATCATCAGGAGGAAAATCATATGAATATGTCACTTCGCTGGTATGGACCAGGCTATGACACCGTAACTCTGGAACAGATCCGTCAGATCCCGGGCGTGAGAGGCGTCATCACGACACTCTACGGAACACAGCCGGGAGAGGTCTGGGATAGGGAAGAGATCAGAAGCTTAAAGAAGACCGTGGAGGATGCGGGGCTTTCCATTCTTGGAATCGAATCGGTCAACGTTCATGACGACATTAAGACAGGGGCAAAGGACAGAGACCGCTACATTGACAACTACATCACGACGCTGGAACGCCTGGGCGAGGAAGACATTCATATGGTGTGTTATAACTTTATGCCTGTGTTTGACTGGACCCGTTCCGAACTGGCCAGAAAGAGGGCGGACGGCTCCACGGTTCTCGCTTACAATCAGGATATCATCGACAAGATTGATCCGGAGCATATGAGGGAATCCATCGAAGCCATGTCAGCCGGTTATGTCATGCCGGGATGGGAACCAGAGCGTATGGGCAGGCTGGCAGATTTATTTGCGATGTACCGGGATGTCGATGAGGAGAAGCTGTTCTCCAATCTCGTTTATTTCCTGGAAGCTATCGGGCCGGTCTGCGAGAAATACGACATCCGCATGGGAATCCATCCGGACGATCCGGCGTGGCCGATATTTGGACTTCCGAGAATCATTACGGATAAGGCCCACATTGAAAAATTCTTAAAGGCAGTCGATAAGCCGTACAACGGTCTGACGCTCTGCACCGGATCCCTGGGCTCCAATCAGAACAATGATATTCCGGGCATCATCGAGGCCGCAAAGGGAAGAATAGCCTTTGCCCATGTCAGGAACTTAAAATACAATTCCGACCGGGACTTCGAGGAGGCCGCGCATCTGTCTTCCGACGGCTCCATGGATATGTATAAAATCATGAAGACGCTTTACGACACCGGCTTTGACGGCTGTATACGTCCGGATCACGGCCGTGCCATCTGGGGCGAGGATGCGATGCCTGGCTACGGCCTGTACGACCGTGCATTGGGCGCGATGTATTTACAGGGCTTATGGGAAGCGATCAGAAAGAATGGGTAGCCGGGAAGACCTCATATATGACGTGCTCAGAACGGATATCCTGGATTTGAAGCTGAGACCCGGCCTGGTTTTCAGCATAAAAGACGTCTGTGATGCGTACGGGACGGGGCGAACCCCGGTCAGGGAAGCGCTGATCCGGCTTTCTAAGGAGGGCCTCATCACATTTCTGCCGCAGAAGGGAACGATGGTATCGAAGATCGATTTCCAGAGGGCCGACAATGAACGCTTTCTGAGAAGCTGTGTGGAAGAAGAGGTCATGCTGGAATTCATGGCTTTGAATGACCATGACCGGGCTTCGGAGGCTGCTGCGGCCTTAAAGGCGTCTCTGGACCGGCAGGAAAAAATCGTGAAGGACAGGGACTGCCGCGGATTTCTGGAGGAGGATATCGTGTTTCACTCCGTATTTTACAAGGCAGTAAACCGGGATACCTGCGCTCACATCATCCATGCGAACTCAGGCGATTACCGCCGTATCCGGCTGCTTTCCCTTACGGAGACCGGAATCAGCGACGGAGTGGTGCAGCAGCACAAAGAGCTGATGGAGGCCGTCCTGGAGCGTGACGAAGAACGGATGCACCGGCAGCTGGCCCTTCATTTGAATAAAATGGTGAACGAGGAGCGGTTCCTGGTGGAGAAATACGCGGAGCTGTTTACCAGCGGCGAGGCGGAGGTAAAACGGAAGAACGACGGCTTTGCCGAGGATTTTCTGGTCAGCACTGCATTGCGGGAATAAATGAGAGAGGTGTAAAGATGAATTTAACACATACAGGATTACAGGAAAGACAGGCATGGAAGAAGGCGGGCATTGAGATTCCTTCCTATGACCGGGCGGCAATGGTGAAAAAGACAAAGGAGGCGCCGGGCTGGGTGCATTTCGGCGCGGGTAATATCTTCCGCGGCTTCATCGCGGGTCTTCAGGATGCGCTTCTGGAGGAAGGTCTTGCCGACACGGGGATCATCGCGGCGGAAACCTTTGATTTTGACATCATGGACAAGATCTATGAGCCGTTCGACGATCTGGCCCTTTTAATTACCTTAAAGGCGGACGGGAGCACGGAGAAGAAGGTGATCGCCTCGATCGCGGAAGGCGTGAAGGCCGATTCCGCTGATGCACAGGAATGGGAACGCCTGCGCACCATCTTTATAAGCCCATCTCTTCAGATGGTATCCTTCACCATCACGGAAAAGGGCTATGCACTGAAGGGGGCGGATGGGACGTATTTCCCATTCGTTCAGAGCGATATCGACAATGGACCGGAGCATCCGGCCGGCGCCATGGCTGTCGTCTGCGCCCTTTTACTGGAACGGTACAGACAGGGCGCCGCGCCGCTGGCCGTTGTCAGTATGGACAACTGCTCCCATAACGGAGAGAAGCTTCAAAATTCCATTCTCACCATGGCGGAGGAATGGAAGAAAAAAGGCTTTGCAGACGATGGTTTCCTGGAATATTTAAAGAACGAAGAAAAGATCGCGTTCCCCTGGTCCATGATCGATAAGATTACGCCAAGACCAAGCGTTTCCCTGGCGGAGCAGCTGGAGACTGACGGAGTCGCCGCCATGCAGCCGGTGATCACGTCTAAGAGGACGTATATCGCACCGTTTGTCAATGCGGAGGGGCCGCAGTATCTGGTGATTGAGGATAAGTTCCCGGCAGGAAGGCCGGCGCTTGAAAAAGCGGGAGTCTATATGACAGACAGGGATACAGTAAACAGGGTGGAGCGCATGAAGGTAACCACCTGCTTAAATCCGCTGCACACGGCGCTGGCTGTATACGGCTGTATTCTCGGTTACACCTCGATCGCGGAGGAGATGAAGGATCCCGAGCTCAGGGCGCTGGTGGAGAAAATTGGTTTGACAGAAGGTATGCCGGTGGTGACCGATCCGAAGATTCTTTCCCCGGAGGATTTTGTGAACGAAGTCATCTATGACAGGCTTCCGAATCCATTTATCCCGGACGCGCCGCAGAGAATCGCAAGTGACACCTCCCAGAAGGTGGGAATCCGGTACGGCGAGACGATCAAATCGTATGTGGAACGGTACGGCGACGCGAAGAAGCTGACCTTTATTCCGCTGGCGATTGCCGGATGGTGCCGCTATCTGTTGGCTGTAGATGATGAGCTGAACCCGTTTGAGCTCTCGGCTGATCCGATGATTCCGGAACTGAAAGGATGGCTGCAGGGCGTTGAGGCGGGAAAGCCGGAGACGTATGCAGGGCAGCTGAAGCCGATTCTTTCCAATGAGAATATTTTTGGTGTTAATTTGTATGACGCCGGGATTGGCAGCCTGACAGAAGCGATGTTCCTGGAGGAAATCGCCGGAGCCGGTGCGGTGAGAGAGACACTTAGAAAATATTTACAGCATTTCACACGATCTTAGAATTAGGAACAGACTTCTATATCCCCCCTGGTCTCGACAGACCAGGGGGGATTTTTGTGCATTAAGGTGTGTTTGAAAATTCATTCCTGTCATACGGAATGGTAACGATGACGCTGTTCTTCAAATAGGGAATACTGACAAAGGATATATTGGCTTCTGTGCCGTAGCACGCCATGAGTCTGCGATAAATATTGTTCAGACCAAAATGCTCTCTGCCTTCCGGCTGTTCCTCGGTCAGACAGGCTGTGGCCCTGGGGATATCAATCCCTTTCCCGTTGTCGGACACCTCGATAACTATGTGGGTGTGAGTCTGATCTAAGGTGATGGATATTGTGATCTGCGGCGCAACAGGCCATGTCTCCAGATTCATGTTTCCAAAGCCGTGCTTTAAGCAGTTCTCAGCAAGCGGCTGAAGAAGTACCTTCATAATTTTGCAGTTTTTCAGATGCGTATCGATATGACAGGCGAAATGAACGCCCTCCCTGGAATGACGGTTCATGATCTCCATGTAAGAGGTAACGTGTTCTGCCTCCTTTTCGACAGAAATGAAGGTTTGCCCCACACTTAACGTGATCCGCAGATAGCGTCCCAGGCTTTCCAGCATACTTCCCGCCGTATCGGAGTGTCCGTTTAATATTTGAAAATGAATACATTCCAGTGTATTATACAGAAAGTGCGGATTGATCTGTTCCGACATCATCTGAATCTCCGCCCTGGCTTTTTTCTGTTCCTCTTCTTTAATCTGCAGTAACTGGAGCTGAATCGTATCATACATCTGGTTCAATTGTTTTCCCAGCAGGCTGATCTCATCAGAGCGGGGAAATACGATCTTTGTCTGGTAGGAACGGCAGTTGATTTGAGCAATAATATCTCCCAGCGTTTTAATATCCCTTGTCAGGAAATGGGACAGGCCGAAGGCCAGCAGGGCAGCTGCGGCAGAACAGAACAGCCATACCATAAAAAAGAAAGACCGGAATTCCTGAATATCGCCGGTGAGTGCGGATTTTCGGCTGATATGTACTACCTTAAGATCACAAAAACGGATAGCAGATTCCATTTACCCATGTATATTGGCCGTCCTCCAGATTTTCATATGAAATAAATAGAAGAGACGTGGCTGGCCGGCAGCGCCGGCGGCGGATACGTGGCACTTTGGTGCAGCGACCCGTTTGCGGCTTATGATGACCTGATGTTTCAATGCGAATACAGGGGAAAAAGCAGGGATACTGCTTACGTCTGTATCTGCGTAAGCCGGAAAGATTATGGAAGTCTGGAAGAATTTCTGCTGGCATGCAAAGAGAGGAAGCCTGCTTATGATAGAGAGAAGGGAAGGTTAAGGGCAGGGAATGAAGAGATTACTTACAGAAAATATGAAAATATGACCCAGTATATTTAAAAACAGAAGATCAGTATTCCGATGCCTGTCGTTTTTTTCTGTACAGACACCGAAATACTGATCTTCTTTCTGAATTGTTCTTTCTGGTATTCTTTTTCTGCGATTCTAGATGGCAACCGGAATCTTATCCGTAAACGTATGGTATTGATAATCCTCCAGCCGGAAATGCTCTTTCGTAAACTGATAGAAATCCTGAACCTCCCGGTTCATAAGGAACGTCGGTGCCTCATAGGGCACTTTTTCAATTATTTCCTTAACAATCGGCACATGTCTGTCGTAAATATGGGCGTCCGCGATGACATGGACCAGTTCTCCGGCCTCTAAGCCGCTGACCTGGGCGAACATGTGAAGCAGAACCGCGTACTGAGTGACATTCCAGTTGTTTGCGGTCAGCATGTCCTGGGAGCGTTGGTTTAAAATCCCGTTCAGCACATTCCCGGATACGTTGAATGTCATGCTGTAGGCGCAGGGATAGAGATTCATCTCGTGAAGATCCTGATGATTATACAGGCTGGTAATGATCCTGCGGCTTAGTGGGTTGTGCTTCAGATCATAGAGAACCCGGTCCACCTGATCGAACTCGCCCTCTTTGTATTTATGCTTAATTCCCAGCTGGTAGCCGTATGCCTTTCCGATGCTTCCGTTCTCATCGGCCCAGGAGTCCCAGATGTGGCTGCTTAAGTCGTGAATGTTGCTGGATTTTTTCTGCCAGATCCAAAGCAGCTCACCGATTGCGGATTTAAACGCGGTCCGGCGGAGCGTCAGGATGGGAAACTCCTTTGACAGATCGTAACGGTTGATGATGCCGAATTTCTTTATGGTATGGGCGGGAGCGCCATCCTCCCAGACCGGACGCACCTCGCTGTCCGTATCCCATACGCCGTTTGATAAAATTTCTCTGCAATTCTGTATGAATAAAGTATCTGCGTAACTCATGATATTCCTCCATGATCCTGTAAGTAATTCAGTAACCGGCGGCAGGGGGGCGTATATTTAATCCGCCTGCGGCCGTTTTAATTATACCAGATACCGCTCGATTCGAACAGGTATCTCATGAAAATAATCAGAGTCCTGTTTGTGACGTGTGAAAAAATGCTTCTTTCTCTGTTTGTGGTTCCTACGTTGTAATCGTATTCTTGAGTTTCCGCAAAATATAAGTTCAGAATGAATAAATCTTCCTAAACGGAATCCTTCGGGGTCCATTTCTTCTCTTTGCGAAGGTAAGAGGCCACAGAACAGGCAGGCGTGCCCGTTTCAAAAAGGGCTGAGATTGCAGAAACTTAAGAAATGTATATATTGACATCATTTTGACAATATGTTACAATGCAATTACTACAATGCGTAGTAATAACGCCGAATCTGTGATTCCAGCCAAATAATATACATTAAGGTAGGTGATTCCATTGAATAATGAAGTGAAATAATAAAAGATTAAATTAAATACCTATTACACATAGATAGAGTAATAATATAGATACCTAAAAAGGTATTGGAAAGAGGTAATTTATTATGAAAAAATTTAAAAAAATGGTTAGCTTAATTCTTACTGGTTTAATGTTGCTCGGGACATGCTCAAATGCTTTGGCTGCAACCCCGGCAACCCCGGCAATCCCCGAAGGTATTACATATGATTTGAATTCATATGACCTTACAAAACCTTTCACGGAGAAAAAGACTTTTACAGACAGTAATGGCCAAACTGTTGAGGTTATTAACAAATACACCCCCAAACCTCAGACCCGCGGAAGTGAAACAAAAGATGCTGTGGAGGGTTTTTGGGAATCATATATGAGTTACGGCGCTTTTGGTATGTCATTTACTTTTGATTTATCAAAAAGCTCTAATGGTGGTTGGACTATCTCAAATGCAGGAGATTTATTAGTATATGCATTTGTTGTTAATATAAAGAGTTCTTCTGTTACTATAGGAAGAGCAACCTCTTCTGCATCTTCGCCTGCGCGCGTTACAGGTAGTGCAAAATGTTCACTTCTTGACGCATATGGAGTATCACTTTTTAATGGCACTATGACGCTAAAAGTTACCGTAAGCCATTCTGGCGTCGTTACAACTACATGGTAATAGTGAATTAAAATGTAGTTTAGGAAGGGAAGTTCTATGCCTAATATTAATATTATGATTTTATTAGTAATTCTTACATTTGTTACTTTATTATCTATAATTATATTTATAATAAAAAACAAATTTAAAAAATAAGAACATTGTAAATTCATTTAATACAAGGAACCATAATCAGGCGATGAAACTGCCTGCATTATGGTTCCTTGTGCCTCAATAATCTTTATTATAATACTTATTACTTTACAGTGCTCCGTATTGACATTACTACATTCACGTAGTAATATACGAAGTAGAAAAGCAATTGTAATATTATTTGAGGGGATATTAAAAATGAAACTTGAACTCACAGAAATAGAAACAGAAATTTTAAATTATCTTTGGGATAATGGGGAATGGACATCCGCAGCAGAATTTTGGATATATTTTAACGAAAATGGCCGACCTAGCAAACGCCAGACTGTAAACACCTTTTTAACACGTATGACCGATAAAGGCCTTCTTGTCAAACACGACAAAAAATATATGTATGCTTTGAGCAGAAAAGAATATGAACAGGAACTGGCTAAAGAAGTTTTAAGTGAAATGTTTGATGGTTCCTTAAAAAAATTCCTATCATCATTAACAGGAAATCAGAAGATTACAGAATGTGAGGCAGAAGATCTCAAAAAGTATATTGACGATTTAGCCTAATGGTGGCCATATGAATTTAATCTTTTCTATGTTATTATCGAGCAATAGCTTATTATTATTATTTATTGTCATCGAACACTTTATGGGCGATGCATTTAGCCAGAAGAACAAATATCTTATTTTAAAAGTTGCCCTGTTCTTCTCTATCCTCCCATTGGGTTCTGTAAAAACATTAATTTTTACGGTGATAAATTACTATTTTCCAACCGTAAATATGATGGATTTATCGATAAGTGGAAAGATACAAACCTTTGTCGTTACACCCGTAGGATTTTCTATAAATTCAACTTATAGAAATAATTTAATAATATTGTTGGTATGGTTTTCTATCAGCGTAATAATGTTCATTGTGTGCCTGCGGAAGCAATACATTTTTAGACAGCGTGTCCTGAATACTATACAGAAGTCTACTGATCCTGAAACGTTAAATATGCTAAAAAAGCATATGCGGCTTCTAAGCATAAACAAGAACATACGAATATATGTAACTAATATGGAGATCTCCCCATTCACCATGGGACTTATAGATGATCCGATTATAGTCATGCCTACCATATCCGATTTATATAAACAGGAATTAATTATTCAACATGAATTATATCATATTAAAGGGCATGATGCCTTTATCAAATTTCTCCAAGTAGTAGTGGTTAGAATTTTTTGGTTCAATCCGCTGGTTTATCTATTGGATTCCTATTTAAATAGGTTTTGTGAACTTGCATGCGATGAGTCTGTTACCAGTACACTAAGTGGGAATGATAGAAAAAAATATGCTTATCTAATTGTTAATTTAGCGTCTCTCGGAGACAGCCACATCAACCCCTATATATCACCGTTCAGTACTAACAAAAATACCATTAAAGAAAGGATTAATTATATTCTTATGAGGAATAGCAAAAAATCACAATTAGCAATTTTACTTACAGTCGGGATGGTTTTTATTAGCAGCATTCCAGCCCTTGCGTATCAGAGCCCTAAAACATTGGTTTTTGAAGGACAGCTTCAGAATGATTACGTCCCGATGAATTCAAATCAGTCTGTGACTTTTAAAGAATTCAATACACTTGTTGAACAGCAGATGGAATATGATACTCAATTTACTGATATTGATGGTCATATTTACAAAGTATCTCCCTCTGGCAATGATGCTAAAATAAATTGTCAGCATGACTTGGTTGATGGGGTATACGAAAAACACACAAAAAATAAAGATGGAAGCTGCGTAACAAAGGCTTACGATGCTCAACGTTGCAGAAAATGTGGAACTATTGTTTTGGGTTCCTTTATCAGCGAAACAAAATATGCAAATTGTCCACACTAAATCACCTTATTTCAAGCGGAAGTCTATCAGAAGAAACAGAATATTTAAACAGGTATAGCTTGATGCGTCAGATCGGCTCCTTTATGAGCATTTGAGGTAGCAGGCTATATTAATTAACGGATGGCGCGGAAATGCATGGAGGGCTAAACAGAAGGGAGGAATAGCAAGCAAAAACTCCCTGCCTATGGTGGAAGCGCTTGCAGGTATTTTGACGTTTTCTGACAAGCTGATAGACGAAGCCTATAAAAGGCAGATCAAGGAGGAAATGCGGAAGCGTACTTGGAGCGTTTTACACAGAAGTAGAATGGACCGTTGATTTACATGTAAAACCGGGGCTTGAGGGACCCGGTTTTATTTTTGCTTAGACGGACGCCAATTGGTAAATGAGATTTACGAGCCATCGAAAATAATTTGCAAAAAAGAAATATTTGTATATAATGATGTTTAGAAACAGGACAGGAGGAAACTACATGAAAGCGATTGTTGCAGTTGACGAAGCGTGGGGGATTGGGAAAGACGGAAAATTATTGACCCATCTTCCCGAAGATATGAAATTTTTCAGAACGGTTACAAAAGGGAAAGTGGTCGTTATGGGCAGAAAAACGCTGCAGAGCTTTCCGGATGCGAAGCCATTGAAAAACAGGATTAACATCGTTCTGACATCGGACGATACCATGAACGGCGAGGGACTCATCGTCTGCCGCAGTGTAGATGATGCCTTAAAGCAGCTGAAGGAGTATGACAGCGACGATGTCTATATTATTGGCGGTCAGAGCGTCTATGAGCAGTTTCTTCCATATTGTGATACTGCGTATGTGACCAGGATGAAACGGGATTTCGGTGCTGACACCTGGTTTGTGAATCTCGACAGTCAGGAAGGCTGGGAAGAGACGGAGACAGGGGAAGAGAAAGAGTATGAGGGGCTGCATTTTGCATTCTGTACTTACAAAAACAGGAATTGCCTGAATCGATAAAATCAGACCAGGACGGAGGACAAAAGAATGTTAAACTGCGAGAGAACAAGCGTAATGAATTTTGAAAATGCTATCCGGGGCGCGAGAAATCCCATGAACAGTTGGGGGCGTATGGACAGTGGCTACGACGAAGACGGTAATTTTGTGCTGGGACCCAATGATAAGAACCTGGCCAGACGGTTAAGAAATGCAGGCAGTGACCACCGCAAATACATCCGGCAGATTTTCGTATCCGTGGATATCACCGCGCCGCTGTACTGGTGGAAGGAGTACGATACCTATAAAGTTGCCACCGTGGCAAACTCTACCAGCACGATGCACAAGATTCACAGCAAACCGTTTTCCATAGATGATTTCAGCCACGACCACATGACTCCGGAGACCCTGGAATTCATGAATCAGATGGTGGAGTATTTAGAGAAGGTGCGGAACCGCTATCTGGAGACGAAGAGCAAGGACGACTGGTACGATATGATCCAGCTGCTCCCGTCCAGCTACAACCAGATGAGGACGTGTACCATGAACTATGAATCCTTAATTAATATGTACTTTGCGAGAAGAAACCACAAGCTTGCCGAGTGGCACACCTTCTGCGACTGGATCATGACGCTTCCTTATGCAAAGGAGCTGATAGTGGCGGAAGAAGACGAAGAAGCATGATCCGCTTCGCGGAAAAACAGGAAAAGAGGTTATCATGAACATATTAGTAACCGTTGACAAAAACTGGGCGATCGGAAATCAGGGCCAGCTCCTGGTCTCCATCCCGGAGGACCAGCGCCTTTTGCGGGAGGAGACTTTAGGGGGAATCATCGTGATGGGACGAAAAACCTTTGAGACCCTTCCGGGAAAGCAGCCGCTGTACGGCCGAATCAACGTGATTCTGTCAAAAGACCGGAATTACCAGGTAAAAGGCGCGGTCGTCTGCCACTCTCTGGAAGAGTCTCTTGAATTTTTGAAGCAGTACCCCCAGGCCTCCGTATTCATCATCGGCGGCAGCAGTATCTATGATCAATTCCTGCCTTACTGTGACACCGTCCACGCAACCTTTATCGATTACGAATACAGCGCCGATACCCATTTTCCCGACTTAGACAAGTCCGGGGAGTGGAGCCTTACCGCTGAGAGTGATGAGCATACCTACTTTAATCTGTGTTACAGTTTCCGGATGTATCAGAAGAAATGAGCCAAACCAGGCCGCAGGAACAGCAGTAAGTTTATCCTTTATTTTTAAGAATTCATATTGTCAGGTTGGAAATTAGATGGTAAGATGATAAGAGTACCATTTCTCCTGATTGTTGGGGAAGGCTATCAGGAAAGGCGTACAGGTATAATTCACCAAAAGAATTAGGAGGATGAAGATGTATAAGATTTTAAAAGCAGAGAAATTAGCTGACAAGATCTATCTGATGGACGTAGAAGCGCCCAGGATTGCTAAAGCCTGCCAGCCGGGAGAATTTGTAATTGTCAGGATGGACGAGAGGGGAGAGCGTATTCCTCTCACAATCTGTGACTATGATAGAGAAAAGGGAACCGTCACCATCGTGTTCCAGATCGTCGGAGCCAGCACAGAGAGAATGGCTGGTTTAAAGACGGGAGATTCCTTCATCGATGTCGTGGGACCTCTGGGGAATCCGTCGGAGTTCGTTCATGACGACTTGGAAGAAGTGAAAAACAGAAAGTATTTATTCGTAGCCGGCGGCGTTGGAACTGCTCCGGTATATCCACAGGTAAAATGGTTAAAAGAACACGGCGTTTCCGTTGATGTCATTATGGGTTCCAAAACAAAGGATTTACTGATTCTGGAAGACGAGATGCGCACGGTAGCCGGCAATTTATACGTCACCACAGACGATGGTTCCTATGAGAGAAAAGGCATGGTTACAGAAGTGATTAAGGATCTGGTCGTAAACCAGGGCAAGAAGTACGATGTCTGCGTAGCCATCGGACCGATGATCATGATGAAATTCACCTGCCTGATGACAAAGGAACTGGGTATTCCGACAATCGTAAGCTTAAATCCGGTCATGGTGGATGGAACAGGCATGTGCGGTGCCTGCCGTGTATCCGTGGGCGGAGAAGTGAAGTTCGCCTGTGTGGATGGACCTGAATTTGACGGCCATCTCGTGAATTTCGACGAGGCGATGAAGAGACAGCAGATGTATAAGACGGAAGAAGGCCGTGCGCTGTTAAGACTTCATGAGGGTGCGACCCATCATGGCGGATGCGGCCATTGTGGAGGTGACGAGTAATGGATATGATGAAGAAAGTGCCTGTCAGAGAGCAGGATCCGAAGATCAGAGCGACAAATTTCGAAGAGGTTTGTCTTGGATATAATGAAGAAGAGGCGAGAGCGGAAGCCAGCCGCTGCTTAAAGTGCAAGAATCCGAAGTGCGTGGGCGGATGTCCCGTTTCCATCGACATTCCGGGCTTTATCAAAGAGGTTCAGGAAGGCAACTACGAGGAAGCCGCAAAGGTAATCGCAAAATCCTCTGCACTTCCGGCGGTCTGCGGCCGTGTGTGCCCGCAGGAGAGCCAGTGTGAAGGCCAGTGTATCCGCGGAATCAAGGGCGAGCCGATCTCCATCGGTAAGCTGGAGCGTTTCGTTGCAGACTGGTCCAGAGAGAATGGATTCGTTCCGGCGGCTCCGGAGAAGACCAACGGCAGGAAGGTAGCCGTGATCGGTTCCGGCCCCTCCGGTGTGACATGTGCAGGCGATTTGGCGAAGATGGGTTACGAGGTGACGATTTTTGAAGCCCTCCACGAGCCGGGCGGCGTACTGACATACGGTATTCCGGAATTCCGTCTCCCGAAGGAAGGCGTTGTACAGCCGGAGATCGATAACGTGAGAAAGTTAGGCGTTAAGATCGAGACAGACGTCATCATAGGCAAATCGGTGACCATCGACGAGCTGCTGGATGAAGAAGGCTTCGAGGCCGTATTCATCGGTTCCGGCGCTGGACTTCCGATGTTCATGGGAATCCCTGGTGAGAACGCCAACGGCGTATTCTCAGCCAATGAGTATTTAACGAGAAGCAATTTAATGAAAGCGTTCCGTGATGATTACGATACGCCGATCGTTGCAGGTAAGAAGGTAGCGGTTGTCGGCGGCGGAAACGTGGCGATGGATGCCGCGAGAACGGCTCTTCGTCTCGGCGCAGACGTACATATTGTATACAGAAGAAGCGAGGCAGAGCTTCCGGCCAGAGCGGAGGAAGTACACCACGCGAAGGAAGAGGGAATCATCTTTAATCTCCTGACAAATCCGATTGAGATTCTCACCGATGACAACGGATGGGTGAATGGTATGAAGTGTATCAAGATGGAACTGGGTGAACCGGATGCTTCCGGCAGAAGAAGACCGGTTGCCATTGAAGGTTCCGAATTTGTCATCGAAGTGGACACGGTTATCATGTCTCTCGGAACTTCACCGAACCCGCTGATCTCCGCCACTACCAAGGGTCTCGAAACTAACCGCAGAAAATGTATTGTAGCGGAAGAGTCAAACGGTAAGACCACAAAGGAAGGCGTATACGCAGGCGGCGACGCCGTTACGGGTGCTGCCACAGTAATTCTCGCCATGGAGGCGGGACGCGCCGGAGCGAGAGGAATCCACGAATACTTATCCGGACAGGGTGAATAAGAAGTATTACAATAAGGAATGTAGATAGAAGTATCATAACAGGATGCAGAGGGGCTGCCAGCAAGGCAGCCCTTCCTGATGATATATCATTTCGTTTGAGGTGTATATGAGTAAGAAGATAGATTTGCTGCATGGCCATATTTTTACGTCTCTGACGGGACTGGCTCTGCCGATTATGGCGACGGCGCTGGTCCAGACGGCATACAGCCTGACGGATATGGCGTGGATCGGCCTGGTGGGGTCTCCTGCAGTGGCGGCAGTGGGCGCGGCCAGCATGTATACATGGCTTTCCCAGGGAGTTGTGGCGCTGGCCAAGATGGGAGGCCAGGTAAAGGTGGCCCATTCTCTCGGCAGCGGGAGACCGGAGGAGGCCGCCAAGTATGCGGCGGGAGCGATCCAGATGGGCGTTCTGTTTGCCCTGGTATTTGCCGCTGTTACGGTGTTTGGAGCCCGTCCGCTCATCGGATTTTTCGGCTTGAGTGACGGCGCCATTATTCACAATGCCCAGGTGTATTTGAAGATTACCTGCGGCCTGATCTTGTTTTCCTTTTTAAATGCGATAATTACCGGAATTCTGACGGCGATGGGGGACAGCAAAACACCGTTTATTGCCAATGTCATTGGGCTTATCATGAACATGATACTCGATCCGGTTTTAATATTCGGCGTCGGACCGTTTCCCGTAATGGGTGTCGCCGGTGCGGCGGTGGCCACGGTCACGGCACAGATGATTGTAACGATTGTATTTCTTGTGGTAGTGAAAAAGGACAGACTGGTGTTTGATAAGGTCCGTTTCCTGGAACGGATCCCCAAAGATTATTTCCGGGTGATGGTCCGCATCGGCCTTCCGGCTGCGGTCCAGAATCTGATCTATACCAGCATTTCCATGGTTCTGACCAGATTCGTGGCAGGCTTCGGCGACGCGGCCGTGGCGGTGCAGAGAGTGGGAAGCCAGATCGAATCCATCTCCTGGATGACGGCGGATGGGTTCGCGGCGGCCATCAATTCCTTTATCGGCCAGAACTATGGAGGACGCCGGTACCGACGGGTGAAGAAAGGCTATATGACGGCCATCGGCGTCATGTTCGTATGGGGGCTTTTCTGTTCGGGCGTGCTGATCGGATTTCCGAGGCAGATATTCGGACTGTTTATCCATGAGGCAGATATTATTCCCATGGGCATCAGCTATCTCGTCGTCCTCGGTTTCTCACAGATGTTTATGTGTGTGGAGCTGACGACGGTCGGCGCGCTGTCCGGTCTCGGGAAGACACTGCTCTGTTCCGTTATAAGTGTCGTGTTTACCTCGGCAAGAATACCGCTCGCCATGATTTTAAGCAGCACACCGCTGGCGCTTGACGGCATCTGGTGGGCATTTACGATTTCCAGTGTGATCAAGGGAATCCTGTTCTTTATCTGTTTTCTGTATGTATCCGGGAAGCTTCCGGAGGATGGCGCGCAGGCGTCATGGTAAGTTTAGAAGGGGGAGTTTGCAAATGAAGAAACCGATGACACAGGAAGAACGTTTTGTGCAGATGATCGAAACGCCGGTTTCCACACTGATTCCGCAGCTGGCGGTTCCAACGATTATCAGCATGCTGGTAACCGCCATCTATAATATGGCGGATACCTTTTTCGTCAGCCAGATTGGAACCAGCGCATCCGGCGCGGTGGGCGTCATGTTCTCCGCCATGGCCATGATACAGGCTATCGGCTTTACGCTGGGAATGGGGAGCGGGAATTACATCTCTCGTTCGCTGGGGGACAGAAACGGCGGGGAAGCGGAAAAATCGGCGGCAACCGCCTTTTTCACGGCCCTGATCATCGGTGCCCTGATCTCGGTTTTCGGGCTCATCTGCCTGCGGCCGCTCGTCTTTCTTTTAGGGGCTACGGAAACCATCGCTCCATACGCCATGGACTATGGCAAATATATTCTGATCGCAGCCCCCTTCATGATGTCTTCCTTTGTCATGAACAATATTCTGCGCGCCCAGGGAAATGCCATGTATTCCATGATCGGTATTACCACGGGCGGTGTCCTGAATATGATTCTCGATCCTATTCTAATCTTCGGTTTTGATATGGGGATTGCAGGAGCGGCTATTGCGACGATGATGAGCCAGATCATCAGCTTCGGAATCCTGTTTTACCAGTGTAATTTCAGAGAAGGAAGCATTCGGATGAGGCTGTCCAAATTTACGCCTACCGGGAAAATGTACGGAGAGATTCTGCACGCAGGGCTTCCCTCCTTCTGCCGCCAGGGACTGGCCAGCGTGGCGACGGTAATCCTGAACTTTGCGGCCGGACCATTCGGCGATTCCGCTATTGCGGCCATGTCGATTGTCTCCAGGTTTATGATGTTTATTAACTCGGCGCTGATCGGCTTCGGCCAGGGCTTCCAGCCGGTATGCGGTTTTAATTTCGGGGCGAAGCGGTACGACCGTGTGCTGGAGGCGTTCTGGTTCTGTGTAAAGGTGGCGATTACGATGCTGACCTGTTTCGGCATCATCGCATTTGTGATCAGCCGTCCGATCATTACCGCATTCCGCCGGGAAGATTTAGAGGTGATCCGGATCGGTACGCTGGCGCTGCGGCTGCAGATCCTGACGCTGCCGCTTCAGGCGTGGGTAATCATGGTCAACATGCTGACCCAGTCCATCGGATACGGGTTCCGCGCTTCGCTGGTAGCCATGGGACGCCAGGGCCTGTTCCTGATTCCCTCGCTCCTCATTCTGCCGAACATCTGCGGCATTTTGGGCGTACAGCTGGCCCAGCCGGTGGCCGATGTCTTTACCTTTGCGCTGGCGACCTTTATCGTGGTGAGAGTGCTGGAGGAATTGAAAACCATGCGGGAGGGGCAGAAAATAAAAAAATCATAAAAAATATAAAAAAGGGTTGAATTTTACCTATGGTTTCGGTTAACATAAGAGATAGAGTATTTCTACCTAAAAATTCCAGATGAAAATAGAGCGAAGGACCAGCGATGAATATAAAAATACAGTTAAGAAGCAATCATTTTCGGAAGTGGCTGAGGAGACTCGGCTGCAGCCTGTTAATCGGAAGTATGATATGTACACAGACAGTTCCCGCGTGGGCCACATCCAAGGCGGAAAAAGAGAAGAAAGAGGCTCAGCAGAAGCTGGATGACGCCAAGAAGAAGGCGGAAGCGGCAGAAGCCAACAAGAACGCCGCCAACGCCCAGGTGTCAAAGCTGACCTCGGACTTAACGGCGCTTCTTACCGATATTCAGTTCCTTGAGACGGATATCGCCAGCAAGGAAGCCGACATTAAGCAGGCGGAAATCGATTACGAGGCTGCTAAAAAAGAAGAAGAAAAGCAGTATGCTGCTATGAAAAAGCGGATTCAGTATATGTATGAGAAGGGCGATACGGAGTATCTTGATATCTTTCTTCAGGTAAAGAGTATGGCGGACCTGTTAAACAAAGCGGAGTATGTGGAGAGTATCTATTCCTATGACCGGAAGATGCTGGATACGTATCAGGAGACAAAGCAGCAGGTGGCTGACAACAAGGCGCAGTTGGAGAATGACAAGGCCGAGATGGAGGTAATGGAGCTGGAGCTTCAGGGCCAGAAATCCCAGTTGGAGACGACGATTGCCAAAAAGAAGAAGGAAGTCAGCAATTTTGACTCCCAGTTAGCCCAGGCAAAGAATGACGCAGCGGCCTATGCCAAGACCGTAGAGAAGAAGAACCAGGAGATTCAGAAGGCGAAAGAGGAAGAGGCCAGAAAGAAGAGGGAGGCCGAGGAAGCAAGAAAGAAAGCGGAAGCGGAAGCCGCAAAGAAAAAGAGTTCGGCTACGACTACTTCGAAGAAGACATCGGCCAACGACAAGTACACCGGTCCGGCTGCGGTAAAGAGCAGCGGCGGATCGGCGGAGGGACGCGCGGTGGCGGATTATGGCCTTCAGTTTGTGGGGAATCCCTACGTTTACGGAGGGACAAGCTTGACGAACGGAGCCGACTGTTCCGGTTTCGTGCAGCAGGTATACAAGCATTTCGGCTACTCACTGCCGAGAAGCTCTTCGGAGCAGCGTTCCGCGGGTCGTGAAGTCTCTTATTCGGAGGCACAGCCCGGTGATTTAATCTGCTACGCCGGCCATGTTGCGATCTATATCGGAAACGGACAGATTGTTCACGCCAGCACGCCTACGACTGGCATCAAGGTAGGTACGGCTACATACAGGACGATTTTATCGGTCAGAAGAATCGTATAAGGTGAGATTAAAAAAATTATGAAACAGCAGAACGACTGGTACACGGGGATCAACCATTACGACAACTATGTGGAGAAGGAGATCGGGATCGAGCGCAGAATCATCGACGGGCCCACCGATCCGTATCTCCATGAGCGTGTGGAGATATTCTATGTGTTGTCCGGAAAGGGCGCCATATCGGTAAACGGATATGCCTACGACGCGGTGCCGGGCAGTCTGTTCTGCATGTATTCCCACCACTTCCACCATGTGGAAGCAGTGGAGGAAAAGCTCGATGTGGCGGTGATCCGGTTCCACATCGGGCTTTTTATGTATATGAGCTGGGAGAAGCATCCGAAGCATGCCAATGCCAGACTGGTGTACGATACGAAGCCAATGGTGAGACTTTCCGGGGAAGAGAAGGAAGAGGTGGAGGCGCTGGTGCGCAGCCTTCTTCGTGAGGCGAAGGAAGCGCGTTTTGAGCGGCTTAACATGATCGAGTACAAGACGCTCGAGCTGCACGCCTATTACTGCCGGTATGCCTATGAGGAAATCGGTAAGGCGTCCCGGAAGGAACGGACGGTATGGAGCATCATCGAGAAGGTGATCCTGGCAACGGGAGAGGATATCACGCTGGAGGACATGACTGAGGAGGGGATAAGTCCTGAGACGATGAACCGGAGGATCAAGGAAGCCTGCGGATTCACATTTTTCCAGCTCAAGCAGTTTGGAAAGGTGATCAATGCCTGCGCGCTGCTGCATTTTCCGGAATTGTCCATGGAGTATATCGGCGATCAGCTGAATTTCTCTTCTGCCGCGGCATTTTACAAGGTGTTCAAACAGTACTGCGGGGTGACTCCGCGGGAGTATCAGACGGAGTATATAGGAACCATGGTTCCGGGAAGCGGTGCCGGTTCGGCAATGCAGTTTCTTCAGTATATCCATATCCATTTTTCCGAGGATATACGGCTGGAGGATTTATGTGAGAAGTTCTGTATGAAGCCGTATACAGTGAAGCAGATCTTTAAACAGGTGTTTGGAAATCCCTTTGAAGAGCTGCTGGCCCAGGTCCGCATCTCCTATGCCTGCTCATTTCTGCGGACGGGGGACAGGACGGTTCTGGAAATCGCCTCTCTGTGCGGCTTTAACTCACAGTCTACCTTTCAGCGGCATTTTAAACGGTGGATGAACCAGACGCCGGAGGAGTACCGGGAAGTGATGAGAGAAAAGCCTGACAAAAAATGATAATAAAACTTCATAATGTGAATATAAGGAGAAGCCCTTCTTTGCTATAATGAAAGTATCATGTTCAATATGCGAAGGAGGTTTTTTCTATGTATGACAGATTATTTTCTCCGATTCAGATCAGGGGTCTGGAGCTGAAAAACAGGGTGGTCCTGCCTGCAATGGGAACCCGTATGGCGGGGGAAAAGGGGGAGATCACTCCGAGGCTTGTCGCCTATCACGCGGCCAGAGCGGCCGGCGGCTGCGGCTTAAACATCGTGGAGGTGGCCGCGGTACATACGCCCAGCGCTCCAGCACACTTTGTATCCATCAGTGACGACAGCCTGATCGGGGGGCATAAGAAGCTGACGGATGCCATCCACCAGAGCGGCGGAAAGGCGGCGATTCAGCTGTGGCAGGGCTCTATCGCCACGACGTTTGACCCCAGGGCAGAAATGCTGGTGGTTAATGATATGGAGTTTGCGGGTAAGAAGCTTAAGGCTATTACAACAGACAGGATACAGGAGATTGTGGAGTGTTACGGAAAGGCCGCGGCGCGCTGTGCCGAGGCTGGATACGACTGTCTGGAATTCCACTGCGCGCACAATTATCTGCCCCATTCCTTCTTAAGCGGAGGCTTAAACCACAGGACGGATGAGTACGGAGGAAGCTTTGAGAACCGGTCGAGGTTCCCGCTTGAATGTATCCGGGCGATTCGGAACGCCATACCGGAGGAAATGCCGCTGTTCATGCGTATTGACGCTCACGATGATTATCTTCCGGGCGGACTTACTATCGAAGAAATCATCGAATTCTGCCGCATAGCCGGGGAAAATGGAGTGGATGTACTGGATGTATCCAGGGGAAATATCATCACGGCCGGATCCGTTTATGAGGTTCCGCCCATCGATATTCCGAGAGGTTTTAATGTGGAGAACGCCGCACGGATCAGAAGAGAGACGAAGATGGCGACGATCGCCGTGGGAAGGATCAACACCGCGGAGCAGGCGGAAGCCATCCTCGAAGAGGATAAGGCCGATATGGTCGTCATGGGAAGAGCCCAGCTGGCTGATCCGGAGTTCTGCAATAAGGCGAGGGAGGGCAGGACAGAGGACATCATCCACTGTGTCGGCTGCAACCAGGGCTGCTACGACGGATTCTGCGATTTAAGGAACAGACCGTTTATCACATGTCTGAGAAATCCGTGTCTGGGTCACGAGGAGGAGTGGAAGCTTACAAAGGCGGAGACTCCGAAACGGGTCTATATCGCAGGCGGCGGAATGGCCGGCCTGGAGGCGGCCAGGGTGCTGCTCATGAGGGGCCATCATCCGGTGATCTTTGAGGCGGGAGACCGTCTGGGCGGCCAGTTTATCACGGCGGGCCAGGCTCCGGGCAAGGAAGAGATGAAACAGGCGGCCATTTCCTTTGGACGGCTGGTGGAGCGGTCGGGGGCGGAGGTGCGCTTCCATACGCCGCTTACACCGGAGATTATCACGGAGGAGAAACCGGACGCGGTGATCGCGGCCGTAGGCTCCGCGCCGATCGAGCTGAAGCTTCCGGGAAGTGAGAAGAAAATGGTCTGTCAGGCCCACGCCGTGCTGGAGCATGAAGTGGAGCCGGAGGGTAGCGTCTGTGTGATCGGAGGCGGGCTGGTCGGTCTCGAGGCCGCGGATGCGCTGGCGGCGGCCGGGCATCCGGTGAAGGTGCTGGAAATGAAGGATACGGCAGGAGAAGATCTGGGAATGCTCCGAAAAATCGCCGTGATGCAGAAGCTTGGCGGTGAGTCGGTCGGGATCATCACAAGTGCCCGATGTCTCGAAATCATTGAGACCGGTGTGGTGGTTGAGACACCGGAAGGGAAGGAGACCGTGGCCTGTGACAGCGTGGTTCTGGCTGTGGGGTCTGCTTCGAGAGATAGCAGTGCGCTGAAAGAAGCCAGTGAGAAGGCTGGGGCGGATTTCTTTGTTATCGGAGATGCAAAGCGGGCAAGGCGTGCGATTGATGCGATTGCGGAAGGATTTGAGACTGCAAGGCAGGTATAGGGGAAGAAGGAGGAGTTATCAATGAAATCCAGATTATCAGAAGCGTTAAAGATCGGTTCCATGACCGTAAAAAACGGCATTTTCATGGCGCCCATGTCCCTGGGATATGAGAGCCCGGACGGAACGGTGAATGAGACCATGCAGGAATACTGGCTGGCAAGGGCGAGAGGCGGCGTGGGCTGTATCATCACCGACGCGCTCTCGGTAGATCCCGATGTGCCGTATCTGGGCAACACGCTGTGTTTCAGAAATGAAGAGAGTATTGCGTCCTACCGCCGTTTCACGGACAAAATCCACGAGTGCGGCGCCAGGGTGATCCCGCAGATCACCCATCCGGGACCGGAGAGTGTCAGCGCGTTCCGCGGCATTCCGCCCATGGCCAGCAGCGTGTACTTAAATTCCATGGCTCAGAAGACCAGGGCTGTCACACTGGAGGAAATTCCAGGGATCATACAGAAATACGCAAAAGGCGCATACGATGCCAAGCGCGCCGGCTTTGACGGAATCGAACTGCACTGCGCCCACGCGTATATGCTGCTGGGATCATTTTTATCACCCATGAGGAACAAACGGACGGACCGTTACGGCGGCAGTCTCGACAACCGGGCACGCCTGCTGTGTGAAGTCCTGGATGCGATTCGGGATTCCTGCGGCCCCGATTTCCCGATTATTCTCCGCATGTCGGGAAGTGAACGTGACGAACAGGGCAATACGCTGGAAGATATGAAGTACCTCGTTCCGATCCTGGAACGTCACGGCGTGGATGCATTTGAAATCAGCGGCGGTACCCAGTATGAGCGATGCAATAAGATTATCCCGTGCCACGGGGAGGTGCAGGGCGTCAATGTTCCGGAAGCGGAAGCGCTGAAGCAGGTTGCAACAGTTCCGGTACTTGTGGTCGGGAAAATAGGCGAGCCGAGATATGCGGAATATCTGGTCGATTCAGGAAAGGTGGATGGCGTCGTGCTGGGCCGCGCCCTGATTGCGGATCCCGACTTCGTAAAAAAGATGGAAGCCGGAGATTACGACGGAATCGCACCGTGCGCGGCCTGCGCCATCGGATGTGTGGGAGAACAGACGAAACGCCATCCGGCTTCCTGCGTGATCAATCCGGCGGCAGGCAGGGAGAAAGAGCTGGAGCTTACGAAAACGGAAAGGCCGAAACGTGTGGTGATCGTGGGCGGCGGAATCGGCGGCATGGCCTGTGCCAGGGCCTGTGCGGTATGCGGCCACGAAGTCGTTCTCCTGGAGCGGGAAAATGAACTGGGAGGCCAGATGCGTCTTGCCTGTATTCCACCCCATAAGCAGGAACTGAGCAAATGGATTGTCTATCTGGAGCATGAACTGGAACGGCTGTCTGTAGACGTACGGCGGAACACGGCTGCGGACAGGGACGTCATTGACAGTCTTTCTCCTGAGGCCCTGGTTATCGCTACCGGAGCGGGAGAGATGCTCCCGCCGGTACAGGGAATCGATCCGGAGCAGGCGATAACCGCATGGAAGGTATTGAGAGGAGAGACGGCAATTCCGGGCGGAAATGTCCTGGTAGTCGGCGGCGGTATGGTCGGCTGTGAGGTCTGTGAGTATCTGATGCATCAGAAGCGCGGATCCTGTCATATTACCATGATCGAGATGGCAGATGAGATCGGTGCAGGAATGGTAGTGAACAACAAAGTGCCGGCCATGATACGGCTGAACCGGCCGGAGATAACCATGATGACAGGCACAAAGCTGGTATCCGTAAACGGCGGAGAGGTGACAGTGGAAAGGCACGGTACACAGGAAGTTTTAAGCGGCTTTACCCATATCATCTATGCCTGCGGGGCACGCCCGGTCAGAGGTCTTTATGAGGAGCTGAAAGAGGCTTATCCGGAGGCGGTTCTGATTGGAGACGCGCTGCAGCCCGCACAGGCGCTGGAAGCGGTGAGGCAGGCGGTGGAGACTGCGGTGCGGATCGGTTAATCCAGGAAAAAACATTGGATTATGGCTGTCCCTGATGGTATAATTGAAATATATGAAATACATGAAGGAGGACACGCTGATGAAACAATGGCTGGATACTGCGGACGAATATATAAAGTCCTGGAAAATCCGTGATGTGGCGTTGTTAAAGCTTTGCGTCTGCGCCGCCGGGTTTCTGTTTGGAATGGGAATCCCAAAACGGCACCGGAACAAAGCGTCAATCGCTGCAAGTATTATTTTCTCTGTGACCTATGTGCTGGTGATGCTCCCATTTTTAAAGCTGCTGGACAGAAAATTGAAAGAGGGAGCGGCTTGACTGTGGGCCGGAACGTGAACGAGAATGTGGGTCTGAACATGGGCCGGAACGTGGACCTGACTGGAGATGCGGAAGTTTCGAAGGAAATGCTGCAGGAAGAAAGGGGAACTGTCATACCTGTGATTTACCATCACTGGCGGGGCAGTTCCCCTTTTCTCCTGTTTTCGTAACCGGCAAAACACGGATCATCGATTCAGAAGGTAAATAGACAGATTCAGATATGCGGCAAACATACACCATAACAGGTATGGAATCTGTAAGCAGGCTGCCAGAGGGGAGATTTTATAAAACTGGTAAATCATCACGGCTATAAGCAGGATCAGTGCAATAAGCCAGATAAATGACAGCAGATATTGGGAGAGACCAAAAAACAGGATGCTCCATCCAAAATTGAAAAGAAGCTGTAATGCATAGTATTTAAGCGCTTTTCCTGTGTTTGGATCCCCCGAGACATAGATCATGCAGGAGGAGATCCCCATTAACAGGTACAGAATTGTCCAGACAACCGGAAACAGAAAGGCCGGCGGTGATAAGGGCGGCCGGATCAATGTCTGGTAGGCCATCGTATTACCGCTGATAAGCGCGGAAATAGAGCCGACAGCCAAAGGGATCATGATTGAAATGAGCAGAGCGCTGATATTTTTCGATTTCATAGATGCTCCTTTGACAGGTGGTTAGTAATTATATGCGTAAGAGGGAAGGAAAAATGATAAATAAGGAGATTTCCCAACTCCCTTGATTTTACAGGGAAATCCAAAAAATACTTGCGGAATTCGACATTCTGTGAGAGAATATAGCTAAGTATGATGTGATATATTTAACAAAGTACTTTTCACAATTATTACTTATTCGAAAGGAGTTTTAACATGATTTATTCACAGGAAGTAGAAGAGATGTGCACAGTGGCACAGGGCGTTCATCACGGCGCTGCTCCAATCCCAGAAGAAGCAAAATGGGTAAAATCTAAAGAAGTTAAAGATATCTCCGGTTTAACACATGGCGTTGGCTGGTGTGCTCCTCAGCAGGGCGCATGTAAGCTGACTTTAAATGTCAAAGAAGGCATCATTCAGGAAGCACTGGTAGAGACCATCGGATGTTCCGGTATGACTCACTCCGCTGCCATGGCTGCAGAGATTCTGCCAGGTTTAACCGTTTTAGAAGCATTGAACACAGACCTTGTTTGTGACGCAATCAATACAGCAATGAGAGAATTATTCTTACAGATCGCATACGGCAGAACCCAGAGTGCGTTCTCAGAGGATGGACTTCCTGTCGGTGCGGGACTGGAAGACTTAGGAAAGGGACTTCGTTCTCAGGTTGGTACCATGTACGGAACCTTAAAGAAAGGTCCTCGTTACCTTGAAATGGCTGAAGGTTATGTAACCGGTATTGCACTGGATGCTGACGATCAGATCATCGGCTATCAGTTCGTAAGCCTTGGAAAGATGACAGATTTCATCAAGAAGGGCGACGATCCGAATACTGCATGGGAGAAAGCAAAAGGACAGTACGGCCGTGTTGCTGACGCTGTTAAGATCATCGACCCAAGACATGAATAATGGGACAGGACGATAAGTCTACATAGAAATATCGGATTTCCATATGCAGAATTTGACATAGCCTAATAACAAGGAGGACAAGATAATGGCTTTATTTGAATCATATGAGAGAAGAATTGACAAAATCAATTCCGTTTTAAACAGCTATGGCATCGCTTCGATCGAAGAAGCTGAGAAGATCACTAAAGATGCTGGTTTAGATGTATACAAGCAGGTAGAGGCAATTCAGCCGATCTGTTTTGAGAATGCAAAATGGGCTTACACGGTAGGCGCGGCCATTGCAATCAAAAAAGGCTGCAGGAAAGCTGCTGACGCGGCTGCAGCTATCGGCGAAGGCCTTCAGTCTTTCTGTATCCCGGGTTCCGTTGCTGATCAGCGTAAAGTTGGTTTAGGCCATGGTAACTTAGGAAAGATGTTACTGGAAGAGACCACAGACTGCTTCTGCTTCCTGGCAGGTCATGAGTCCTTCGCAGCAGCAGAAGGCGCAATCGGTATCGCAGAGAAGGCAAACAAGGTTCGTGAGAAACCATTAAGAGTTATCTTAAATGGTTTAGGAAAAGATGCCGCTCAGGTTATCTCCAGAATCAACGGATTTACCTACGTAGAGACCGAGATGGATTACTACACAGGCGAAGTAAAAGAACTGTGGAGAAAGTCCTACTCTGAAGGCTTAAGAGCAAAAGTTAACTGCTACGGCTCCAACGACGTAACAGAAGGCGTTGCAATCATGTGGAAGGAAGGCGTTGACGTTTCCATCACTGGTAACTCTACCAACCCAACCAGATTCCAGCATCCGGTTGCAGGTACCTACAAGAAAGAATGTAATGAGAAGGGCAAAAAGTACTTCTCTGTTGCTTCCGGCGGTGGTACAGGACGTACACTTCACCCGGACAACATGGCAGCAGGTCCTGCTTCCTACGGTATGACAGATACTATGGGACGTATGCACTCTGACGCACAGTTCGCAGGTTCTTCCTCCGTTCCGGCTCACGTTGAGATGATGGGTCTGATCGGTGCAGGAAATAACCCGATGGTTGGTATGACTGTTGCTGTTGCTGTTTCGATTGAGGAAGCGGCGAAGGCTGGGAAATTCTAATAAAAACTGCTTAGAATAAAGTTTTTTGAGGTTTAAAAAAAAATTCGTGGTTGGAATAGGATTGGATTGCCGCGAGAAGTGTTGACATTTTCTTCTTTTTGCATTAATATAATATCAGCAAAGAAAAGCGATTGTGTTCCATTGGTGCACAGACGAACCCCCAGAGAGTTGCAGCTCTCTGGGGGTTCTATTTTCCTTTTAAAGAGGAATAACTTAGGCTGGCCGTTGATTACTTATCTCTATCCAGCCATTTGCAAATATAGTAGCAGACTATACCTGCCACAATAGAGATAAGAAAAGCGATTATGTATTCCAAAAGTACACCTCCTTCCTGCTGGAAAGAGTCAACAGCATATTAATTATATCTTTAAAGCAAGGGCCTGCCTATTACATTTTCAACATATTCATTGAGCAGCAGTGAGTAGCGGTCAGTCGGGAAGTGTAGCACCCTTATAGCGCACAAACACCTCTCCCCCCTAAAATCCAGCCCTCACCGTTTCTATTAAGGAAGCAGCAAAGGCAGGGAAGTTCTAATTTTATACTCTATAACGGATCAGTGAAAAAGCAATAAAACAGCATAAAAATGTATGGAAATTTACCGGTAACTAACACGTAACGAACCGGTAACTAACAGTGTTAACTAACAAACAGACTGCCCGAAAGCCGCCTTTTATATGGCGTGTAGGCGGATCCGACAAATGCGGCTGCACCGTAGTTATTTTATTTTCACTATTTCAACCATTAATTATTTTTCATATCGGGATGTGTGTAACGTTTATCGGATTACATGTACAATCTCGTGCCCCGTAAGTTATTTACGGGCCAGGACGTCTATGTGTGCTTCCATTGCCCGGGGAGAGACGGTATGCGAAGGGTATGCCGTGGGCACCGAAGAAAAGCATGAGTGAGGCAGGAAGGGTACTGAACAATTCAATATATTACGAAATGACGGCAACTGTCCGGCAAATATTTTTTATCATAGTATAAACCTTTCTGAGAAACAAAAAAAAACCTTCCTGATATTCAGAAAGGTTTTCATGACCTATCCGGGAATCGAACCCGGGTTTCCGCCGTGAGAGGGCGGCGTCTTAGCCGCTTGACCAATAGGCCGTATCTGTCGTTTCCGACAACTTCCTTATAATACCATAGGAAATTGAATTTGTCCAGATAAATTTCAAAAAAATATGAAAAAAATTTTAGACTGTAAAAAATACCCCATAAATTAGGTTGAGCCGGCAAGGTGACATTACGTCAACCCCGCCGACTTAGTGGAAACATATGTAGGAAGCGCTCTGACTGCTTAATTCGATTTCCTATGTTTATAATATTATCATACTGGAAAAATGTAACAGAAATTTGGCCGCAACGTAAAAAGATTATGAAATTTATTAAGGGTTTCTAACGAATTATGAAGTTTGTATCTTTTTTGCATAAAACAGAGGGGAGTATCGTCAATTTTATAAGAAAATTTGAAAAAAGTATTGACTATCACGCATGGTGATAGTGTAAAGTGAGAGTCAGAGATGAGGTCCCCGGTTCCTTCCAACGCCGGCAGGAGGGGCAGGAGAACCGAACCGGGCGGTAAAGGAAGGTGAGAACCATGATGACTGTTAAACAAGTTTCCACATTGACGGGTGTCAGTGTTCGGACACTCCAGTTTTATGACGAGATCGGCCTGTTTCAGCCGACGGAAATGACGGAAGCCGGATACAGGCTGTATGATGAACATGCATTGGAAGTACTGCAGCAGATCCTGTTTTTTAAGGAACTGGACTTTACGCTGAAGGAAATCAAAGCGATTATGGAAAACCCGCAATTTAATAAAGCAGCCGCATTCAAAAAGCAGAGGGAGCTGATTCAGCTGAAACGCGACAGATTGAATGGTATGCTGGAGTTACTCGATAAATTAATTCATGGAGAAATGTGTATGGACTTTAAAGAGTTTGATATGAGCGAATATTTTCAGGCTTTAAGTGAGTTTAAAGCAACACATACGGATGAGATTATAAAACAGCTTGGAAGTATGGAGCAGTTTGACGAAATGCTAAGCGCGCTGCAGTCGCATGAAGATGAGATTGCCAGCCAGGCAGTCAGGCAGTATGGCAGCATTGAGAATTATACAAAGGCAATGAAGGAAGGTTTTCAGAAATATTTGTCTGAAGGACCGGCTGTCACAGAGATAGAGGTGAATGGAATTATGGAGCAAACGGAGCTGTTGACGAAACGCCTTACGGCCGACTTAAGCAGAGATACCGCATCTCCGGAAGTACAGGAGGCGGTAAGCAATTTAATTGAGTTTTGCGAAGAAACCAATAAAGGAATCGATATGGGAGAGAATTACTGGCCTTTTACGGCGGAATCCTATCAATCCAATCCCATATATATCGAGGTGAACGACCGGAAATACGGGGTGGGCGCCTCAAAATTTATCGGAAATGCAATTAAGGAGTATTTAGACAGAAGATAGATCAGGTGAATGTTAAAATGGAATAAATGTTATTTCAAATGCTGCCTTTGGAGGAGTTCGTCTCTGTCTGGGGTGGCATTTGTTCTGTATTTACATATACGGAGCAGCAACTTTACATTAGCGTAACATTACTTTCGGGTAATTAGTTAATGGTAAATTATGTAAACTAATAAAAACAAAAAAAGAAAGCACCGCTTTGTGGTATGATTGAATTTGCGAAAAACGATCACAACAAAGGAAGGTGCTCTCTATGCTTAATAGTATACTACATTTTATCGAAAATGACATCAAGGAAATTGAAAATCTCGTAGCAGCCATGCTGAAAGGGGAAAAAGAGCCCCATGACCTGTCACAGGATATCCATGACCGGATGCTGGGGCTCGGGGCCAGGCTGATTGCTGAACTGTATGAAAAAATAGATGATGAGATCAGGGAAAGCCTGATACGAAAGAAAAAATGGAACATTGAACAGCGCAATGAACCGAAGGAACTGCTGGATATCCTGGGGCCTATCCGGTTCTGCAGGACTGGCTACAGGGATAAGGAAACTGGGAAATTCGTTTACCTCCTGGATAAAATCCTTGGGATTGAAGGACATCAGAGGATCACGCTTGGGGCGGCCGCATGCATTCTGGAAGAGGCGGTACAGACCAGCTACGCTAAGGGAGGCCGGCCCCTATCCCTTATGGGGCAGGTCAGCAAACAGACTGTAAAACGTCTGGTCCATGACACAGAGGCCCAGCTGCCTGTCGCACCACCGTCAGAAAAGAAGCGGCTGGAATACCTGCATATCGTAGCGGACGAGGACCATGTGGCAGCCCAGTTCTGGAGCCAAAAGGGTGATCTGGGGAAGGATAGCCGCGGGAATAAGATCAACACCATCATGCCGAAACTCATCTGCCTGTATGAGGATGTGATAGATGAGGCGGGGGAAACCTCAAAGAGCCCGAGGCACAAACTAACCGGGAAACACTACTTCTGCGGTACCTACAAGGGACAGGAAGCAAACAGAAGGCTATGGGAGGAGGTAAGGGACTATATAGATACCCATTATGATACCGAATACCTGAAATGCGTTTACATAGCAGGAGATGGTGCTGGCTGGATCCGCGCCGGCTGTGAAGTGCTGGGGAAGGGGAGGTTTGTGCTGGATAAGTTCCATATGATGAAATATGTGAATGTCTCCGTATCCCATCTACTGGACAGCGCGGAAGAAGTAAAGGGCGAGATTTGGGAATGCCTGAATGGCCGACACAAAAAACGGCTGCAGGAGGTCTACGCTGAAATCCTGAAGGTAACTGAGGAAGGCAGGAAGTATACGGAGGCAGAGGGGGCACTTGGCTATTTTCTGAACCAATGGGACGGGATACAGATCCGGACAGAGGAGGCAGGGGCTAACTGGGAATGCTGTGCGGAAGGCCAGGTGAGTCATGTGCTGAGTGCGAGGCTGAGCAGCCGTCCGATGGGCTGGAGCGAGCAGGGGTGTGACCGGATGTCGGGGCTGCGGGCTTATACGAAGAATGGTGGTAAAATCATAGATCTCCTGGCATATCAAAAGGAGCGTAGGAAAGAGAATCAGCTGTCAGAGGAAGAACTGGAGGTAAAAAAGAAAGTATGTGAAAAACAGGCCGGCTGGAGATACCAGGAGCGTCTGCAGGGCCGGGTGCCAGGGCTTGAGCAGCATAGCCTGAAATGGATGCGCGTATGGATCAACCAGGAGCTGGGCGCCTAGAAAGCGGCTTTTTTTGCTTGACAACAACTAAACAGTGAAGCGGACACACAAGTCAAGGGCAAAAAGCCGAAGGGAACCCTTGAGTTGTGTGTTTGCTGAACGTAAAATCTGAAAGCAGAAAAGAGGCGGTAGAAAAAACGGACAAAATATGATAACCTAGAAGGAACAAATCTTAATTCTGCCATATGGGTGAATTCTATCCTTTGTTTCCGAAAGTAAAGTGACGCTATCCAACTTTACGCACAAGATAGGAAAATTATTTGTTTCATGTTATAATTTTCCATAGATACAGACGGATTTTTTGTGGAGAGAGGGAATTTTATGGAGACGATTATCTGCGGACACTGCGGTGCACCGGTGTTTTACGACGACGGGCTTGGGTACGGAATTTGTGAATACTGTGGTTCTATCATAAAAGACAGGGAAGACGCGGGCGAAAAACGGACGAATCTGGACAGGGAAGTCAGCTATATTATGGAAGTGAAGCCATATGCATGGGAATACAAACTGCTTTATGCAGTTCTGGACTCTGGCCTGCAGAAGGCCGGCAGCCTCAAACAGGAAATGTTCCGTCCTCTGTTCCTTACCGATGAGGCCGCAAAAGAGGAGATCCTGCGGTATGTGAAGTGGATCATTGGCAAGATGGAGAAGCTTCAGGAGTATACAGATCCGCTCCACCGCATTTTTAAGGTTGAATTACCGGAGGCAATGGGGCCGCCCGGACAGCCTGGCGATGAAACAAAGCTGGTAAATACCGCAAATCGTATCGGGAGCGTTTATACAGGCCTTATTTACTGGGGATTGGAATTCCAGACCGACGCAACACCCATTAATCTGAAGGGGTTAGCGTTGGAGGCGAGGGGCATGGCCGTATCAATTCTGGAAAATATCGAACAATTTTGCTACCAGGGCAGGAAGCATTTTGCTGGTCTTCAGCCTGGCATGAAGGTGCCGCAGGATACCAGTCTTGTCCTGCGGGAACTGAAGATGGAGCAATTTATGGGTGAGCTTAAGAAACTGGGCGTTCTGTAGCAGTGATCCAATCAGATGGAAAGATAGAAAAATAGAAAGATAGAGAAATAAAAAGATAGAGTAATAGAGGAAAGAGGAGAAACAGCATGATTGATTTAAAGATTCTGGAAGAACTGTCCAATGCGTTCGGTCCCAGCGGTTTTGAGGAAGACGTGGTCAAAGTGATAAAAAAATATTGCAGTGGAATGGCCTTTCGAAATGATGCAATGCACAATGTATACACAGAACTGAAGCCAACGGCTCTTACGGCCGGGACTGGGGACAGCAATGAGATTCATGAGAAGCCTGCATTTTCAACTGACAGACGTCCGGTGCTGATGCTGGATGCCCATCTCGATGAATGCGGATTCATGATTCAGTCTATTATGGAAAATGGTCTTATGAGCATCGTAACACTCGGCGGTTTTCACCTTACCAGCCTTCCGGCCCACTCAGTTATTGTGAGAACGGCAGAGGGGAAAATGCACAGAGGTATTACTACGTCGAAACCGGTTCATTTTCTGACACCGGAGCAGAAGGCGGACAACAGCCTGAGGATCGAGGATATCCTGATTGATGTGGGCGCGTGCAGTCGGGAAGAGGTGCTTGCTGTGTACGGAATCCGTCCGGGCGACCCCGTTGTTCCGGATGTGGCGTATGAATATCATGAGGAAAACGGCATCTGCTTTGGAAAGGCATTTGACAACCGCCTGGGATGCTTCTGTATCATAGAAACTATGAAGGCTCTGATGGAGGAGGAAGACCGCCTGGCGGCCAGAGTCGTGGGTGCGTTTGCGGCCCAGGAAGAGGTGGGAACCAGGGGGGCTGTGGTGACTGCTCAGCAGGTGAGGCCTGATCTGGCGATCGTGTTTGAGGGCTCACCTGCTGATGATCCCTATTTCCAGGCGGGAATCGCGCAGGGAGTGATGAGAGGCGGCGTACAGATCCGCCATCTGGATAACAGCTACGTATCGAATCCGGCGTTTATCCGGTACGCGCATGAGATCGGAGAGAAATTAGGAATTCCCTGTCAGGATGCTGTTCGGAGAGGCGGCAGCACAAACGCAGGGAAGATCAGTCTGACCGGTCAGGCGGTTCCGGTTCTGGTGCTGGGAATTCCTTCCCGATACGTGCACAGCCATTATAATTTCTGTGCGAAATCAGATATTGAGGCGGCCGTATCCATGGCAGTGGAAGTGATCCGCGGCCTGAATGCAGAAAATATGAAGCGGATTTTCAGACAGGACGTGATTTGATAGTATGGTGCCATATGCGTACCTAATCGGGAAAATGTACGCCATGGGCGGAGAAAAGCGTGTCAAACGATTGGATTTTGTGTCAAAGAAACGGGATTTTGAGGAGTGGGAGTCGTTTATTTTTCACAGCTTTTTCTGAGGATGCGAGAAAATACTTGTCAAGGCTTTTCCGATAGAATATAATATCATGGAAAGAGCTGTTGCAGAAATCGGTTAAGATGCATGCAACAGCCTTTCATCTTCATTTACAATTTTTGTTTTTTATTGCAGGAATGCGGGAATGCTAAAGATAAAGCGGCTTATGTCCGGTTTTTTTCATTTCCGGCGTTCGTGATACCGTACATGATTATTATAGGAGGAATACCCGTGGAAAGAGAAATGATTATTGTTCTGGATTTCGGTGGTCAGTACAACCAGCTGATTGCCAGACGAGTCAGAGAATGCAATGTTTACTGTGAGGTTCATCCATACACACTGGGATTGGATAAGATCAGGGAAATGAATCCGAAGGGAATCATTTTCACCGGAGGCCCTAATAGTGTATACAAGGAGGAGTCCCCACATTGCGAAAAAGAAATCTTTGAGATGGGAATTCCGATCCTTGGAATCTGTTATGGTTCCCAGTTGATGGCTCATATGCTGGGCGGAAGCGTTGCGACGGCTCCAGTCAGCGAATATGGCAAGACGGAAGTGGATGCAGAGGCGGACAGCAGGATCCTCGATTCCGTGAGTCCGAAGACGGTCTGCTGGATGAGCCATACAGATTATATAGAAAAAGCCCCGGAAGGCTTCAAGGTTACCGCTCACACACCAGTGTGCCCGGTGGCAGGCATGGAATGTGAGGAGCGCGGCCTCTATGCGGTTCAGTTCCATCCGGAGGTTATGCACACACAGGAAGGCATGAAGATGCTGTCCAATTTCGTATACAACGTCTGTAAATGTTCCGGGGACTGGAAGATGGATTCCTTCGTTGAATCTTCCATACAGTCTATCCGCGAAAAAGTCGGCAGCGGCAAGGTGCTCTGTGCTCTGTCCGGCGGAGTGGATTCTTCCGTAGCAGCCGTTATGCTGGCGAAAGCAGTTGGAAAACAGCTGACCTGCGTATTTGTAGACCATGGTCTTCTGCGCAAGGATGAAGGCGACGAGGTGGAGGCTGTCTTTGGCCCCAATGGTCCTTATGATTTGAATTTTATCCGCGTCAACGCCCAGGAACGTTTCTATGAGAAACTGAAAGGGGCGGAGGAGCCGGAGCAGAAGAGAAAGATCATCGGAGAAGAATTTATCCGTGTATTTGAAGATGAAGCAAAGAAGATCGGCACGGTGGATTATTTCGTGCAGGGAACCATTTATCCGGACGTGATTGAGTCAGGACTTGGAAAGTCAGCCGTGATCAAGTCTCACCACAACGTGGGCGGACTTCCGGAGCATGTGGATTTTAAGGAGATCATCGAGCCGCTGCGCCTTCTGTTTAAGGATGAGGTAAGAAAGGCCGGTCTGGAACTTGGAATTCCGGAATATTTGGTTTACCGCCAGCCGTTCCCGGGCCCGGGCCTGGGCGTGCGCATCATCGGCGAGATCACACCGGACAAGGTAAAAATTGTTCAGGAAGCCGATGCAATCTACCGCGAGGAGATTGCAAAAGCCGGAGTCGATAAGGGACTCGGCCAGTATTTCGCGGCGCTGACGAATATGCGGTCGGTTGGCTGCATGGGTGATGAGAGAACGTACGATTATGCCGTTGCACTGAGAGCCGTGCTTACATCTGATTTTATGACTGCGGAGTCGGCAGAACTTCCGTGGGAGGTCCTGGGAACTGTGACCAGGAGAATTGTCAATGAAGTGAAGGGCGTGAACCGGGTACTGTATGATTGTACGGGGAAGCCGCCGGCTACGATTGAGTTTGAGTGAGTTTGTGGGATGTAAAAACCTAGAGTTTATGAGGCATTCAAATAAATTTGTTTAGTGAGTGGCAACGATTTGGCAACATTTGATACCTACTGATATAATGTGTGCGTACAATGAGCCAAGCGAATATGCTTGCATATTCAGTTGGCGAATGTCGCGACAACGAAGTTACTTTACTTCAAATAGCATAGAAAAACCTTACTGATTTTCAGTTCCAGGAATGGATAAGGAAGTCGGTAAGGTTTTTTTGTGCTTATTTTTCTTTTTTTAATTCGCTGACCAGAAAATCACTAAGTGCTTGAGAGGGAGCTTTTGCCCAATGATGAGAGTTGTCAAGTTCTGGATATTTGTAGCGCCATTGGTCGTATTCCTCTTTGGTGATCTCGCCTTGTTCCAATTTGGCAGACATCTGTTGCCATGCCTGAAACATGTTGAACAGTGAAGTATAGTTGTCACGATTGGATTTGTCCAGACGCAGACAGAGTTCCCCGTCTATTTCACTTATTTTAAGTCCGTACACATCTTCCAATGTAAAGAGGGTGTGCATAAGACCGATGTAGGTGTCTATGTTGGGCACAGTGAGCGCATGAATGCTGACATCAAAGATACCAGCCATTTCTTTTACAAGGTCTATCTTAGGCACTCTGGCTTCTGATTCATACTGAGCCATACGGACATCAGAGGTTTTACCGAGAAAGCCGAGAATTTCCCCAAGCTGCTTTTGTGTCATTCCTTTTCTATTGCGGAAAAATTTGATACGTTGTCCGATTGCCATAATAATAGTCTCCTTCGTTAATTGTCGTATTCTTCGTCAATCCATTGCTTCAACTTATCCTGTAATACTTTTTTATCTGGCAAGTACAGTTTATATTCAGAAGCATAGATATTAGCATCTTTTGGCAGAGTGATTTCGACCAATGCATCATTTTTCTCTTTGCATAACAAAATACCTATCGTTGGATTTTCTGTATCTAACTTTTCATATCTGTCATAATAATTTACATACATTTGCATCTGTCCAATATCCTGGTGAGTTAATTTGTCAACTTTTAAATCAATCAAAACATAACAGTGTAACAAACGATTATAAGTAACAAGATCGACGTAAAAATTATCTTCATTAAATGTGAATCGCTTCTGTCTTGCTTCAAACAGATAGCCTTTCCCCATCTCCAAAAGAAATTTTTGTAATTTATCAATAATTGCCGATTCTAAGTCAGATTCCACATATTTTGCCTTCTCTTCTATTCCGAGAAATTCCAGAACTGTCGGTTGCTTTATTATATCCTGTGGTTTTGCAATTACATTTCCTTCTGTTGAAAGACGCAAAATATCTGATCTATCTTTACTTAATGCCAATCGCTCATACAAACTTGAATTATATTGCCGTTGTAGTGTTCTTACACTCCAATTTGATTTCGCTGCCTCAATTTCGTAGAAATTACGCTCTTCAGCATTCTCAATTCGCATTAATTGTAAATAATGCGACCAAGATAATTGGAATGGCATATCTTCATTCAAAAGGCTAAACACCGTTTCGCTTTTTTCGATTGCAAAAAGGCTAAACACTGTTTCACTTATTCGCTCCTTGTAAATCAGATAAAATTTTCTGGCATTTTTCAGTGTGTCACCAGAAAATCCCCGGCCAAATTCATTCAATAATTTTTCTGATAAATTCTTGATAACCTGTTGCCCATATTTTGCCCGGGTGCTGCCTTCCTGCTGTTCTTCTACAATCCATCTTCCAATAGAATAATAGGTCATTAACTGTATGAAATTCACTTGTTTTACTGCAAGGCTACGGGCATACTGAATCAAATCCACAGTATTTAGATATAGCTTATCTATATTTGTTTCCGATATGGAGACATCGGCTTTATTTTCCATTTTATTTCGCTCCTATTCAAATTTTGATTGATGAGAAACTAAACATATATGTTTGTGTAGAGTATAACACAGGCGAAAATGAATAGCAATAAGAAACTAAACAAAAAAAGTTAATATTTTTCTGCAAACCACTTGACTTAACGGTAAATGTTTAGTAATATAATGTTACAAAACTTAAATAAATATGTTTAAGAAAGGAGAAGGAAACTTGCAAAGTAAAACTTTCATCAGCGTTCAGGAAGTTGCAGAAGAATTAGGAGTATCAAAATCCTATGCGTACAGAGTTGTCAAACAGCTCAATGAAGAATTAAAGCAACAGGGTTATCTTACAGTAGCAGGCCGGGTAAATGCCCAGTATTTCCATAAAAAAATATGTTACAACGAGCGGCACGTTTAAAGTGCCGCAGAAAGGAGCCATAAGATGGCAGTTTATAAAGATGGAAACACAGGAAAATGGCGCGCCGTATTTCGCTTTACTGATTGGAAGGGGGAACGGAAGCAGACACAAAAGAGAGGTTTTGCGACCAAGCGGGAAGCTCTGAACTGGGAGCGGGAAACTATGCTGAAACAGGAAGCAAAACTTGATATGACCTTTGGTAGTTTCTTTGAAATCTATGAAACCGACAAAAGAAAACGGGTAAAGGAAAATACATGGGAATCCAAGAGCCATGTGATACGCACAAAGATACTTCCTTATTTTGAATCACGTAAGATGGAAGAAATAGAGCCAAAGGATATTATTGCGTGGCAGAATGAGTTGTTATCTTATAAAGATGAATCCGGCCAGCCCTATTCCGCAACTTATTTGAAAACGATACATAGTCAATTAAGCGCTATTTTTAATCACGCAGTAAGATTTTATCACTTACCCTCAAATCCGGCGCAGAAAGCCGGAGCAATGGGTTCAGAGGAACATAAGGAAATGTTGTTCTGGACAAAAGAAGAATATCTGAAATTTGCAGATGCCATGATGGACAAACCACAATCTTATTATGCGTTTGAAATACTGTATTGGTGTGGTATCCGTATGGGGGAGCTTCTGGCACTAACACCCAAAGATTTTGATTTTGGAAAGTGTACTTTAACTATTAACAAATCATATCAGCGGTTAAAAGGGAGAGATGTCATTACTTCTCCCAAAACACCAAAGAGTAACCGTACTATTAAAATGTCGAAGTTTCTCTGTGAAGAGATACAGGAATATATTGATATGCTTTATAGTATCGGAGAAAACGAAAGGCTGTTTCCGATCACTAAATCTTATCTTCATCATGAGATGGACAGAGGTTCCAAGCAGAGCGGAGTAAAACGGATCAGAGTGCATGATTTACGTCATTCACATATTTCCCTTTTAATAGAGATGGGATTTTCGGCACTTGCAATCGCACAGAGGGTAGGACACGAGAGTATAGATATTACTTACCGATATGCACACTTGTTTCCAACGAAGCAGACGGAGATGGCAGACAGATTGGATATTGAAAGAATGGGAAAGGAAGAAAAATAAAATGGATAAAAATTTAGATTATCAGGGGCGTTGGAGAAGCAAGACGGTAGCCTTTCGGGTATCGAAGGAAGAAGGGAAGCTGCTTGATGATTGTGTGAGGCTTTCAGGACTTACGAAACAGGATTACATCATACGGAAGTTGCTGAACCGGGAAGTAGTGGTACAAGGGAATCCGAGGGTGTATAAGGCTCTTAGAAATCAGATGGCAGAGATTTATGAGGAATTAATGAGATTGAAACAATACAGCGAGGTTGGCGATGAACTTCTTTATACACTGCAAGTAGTGGCAGAAACCTTAAATGGATTAAAGGGGGAAGAGGAATGACAGTAATTAAAAAAGCAGCCGTTCCAGATTTATCTATTGGCGTAGATGTGGAACAGCCGCTTCCTTATAAAGACAATGAAATTATAACAGATTCAAAAGAGCAATTCAATCAACAAGCCATAAATAACTTAACGGTAAACATGACGACAGCCGGAGAAAATGACTTACGAACTATCTCTATGACAGAATTGTACGACACAGCTTATCCGCCACGGGTTCCGATTGTAGAGGGATTAATTTTTAATGGAACTTATCTCTTCGTCGGAGCACCGAAGGTAGGTAAATCGTTCTTCATGGCGCAGCTTGGTTATCATGTCAGCATGGGAATCCCTTTATGGGGATTTTCTGTGACAAAAGGTACTGTTTTATATCTGGCGTTGGAAGATGATTATGCCAGATTACAAAGACGGTTATCAAAAATGTTTGGCATGGAGGGGAGCAGCAATCTTCACTTTGCAACACAATCTAAGGCCTTAAATAAGGGATTAGAGGAACAGTTACATAAGTTTGTAAAGGAGCATGAGGATGCCAGACTTATTATAATAGATACGCTTCAAAAGGTGCGTGAAGCGAGTGGCGACAAACTAAGCTACGGAAATGATTATGAAATCGTAACTAAGCTGAAAAGGTTCAGCGATCAGTATGGTATCTGTCTGCTGGTCGTTCATCATACAAGAAAAATGGAATCTTCCGACAGCTTTGATATGATTTCAGGAACCAACGGTTTGTTGGGCGCCGCTGATGGAGCATTTATTATGCAGAAAGAAAAGCGGACAGAGAATAAAGCGGTATTGGAAGTTGCCGGACGTGATCAGCAAGACCAGAGACTATTTCTTAATTTTAATCGAGAACAATGTGTATGGGAACTTACCAAATCAGAAACAGAGCTATGGAAGGAGCCTGTAGATTCTGTGCTGGAATCACTTGCTACAGTAGTGACAAATGAAGCGCCGGAATGGAGCGGTTCCGCATCAGAATTATTACAGCTTTTGCCGGAAATAGATATGCAGCCAAATGCTTTCACACGTAAGTTGAATGTCAGTCTGGAACGGTTACTGATAGATTACAACATTAAGTATGAAAGTGTTCGGGAACATAGCGGCAGAAAAATAAAGTTATCACTGATTCAAACAAAGGCGTGACGATATGTGACGGTGGTGACGGTATTTTACATACCTAAGTGGTATAGATAATATCGTCACTATCGACACAACCGACACGCAGAAAGGAATACAAAATGAAGAATGTACAGATATCAGAAGATTTATTTATTGCACTGATGAAATATCATTTGTTGGAGATAGAAGAAGTGCAGCCGGAAATAAAAAAGGGATTGATGGATAAGTTGGATTCTATATCAATGCGATTATTGTATTCCCAATATAAGACCGCACCAACGGAGGAAGAAAAAGAGAAGGCAAGAAAGGAATATCTGGATAAGCGAGGTGTGCCGGATAGTTTTCGATGGTAAGTTTTCTTTAAATATTTAAGACAGGAGCGTGGCACGCTCCTGTGATAAGCAGACAACGAAAAATCTGAATTGGAGGGCTAAGTTAATGATAAAACAGCCAGCATATGGAAGCCGGAATGTGAATGATTATTTTTACGAAAGTGAAAGAAAGCGAATTGCAAAGATGAATAAAGTCATTGGAAATATTGAACTGACGAAAGGAGAGGAACAGACCTTTATATGGCTTGCCGGGTGGGAAGAAAGCACCGTAGACCATATTTTATCTGTAATTGAAAAGGCAGCCCGGAAACGGGCGTATGGAGTGGGCGGATATGCCCATAATGAAAAAGAAAAAGCAGAGCAATGACAAAGGCAAAGTATCTCTCCTAAGCCCTCGGCGTTTGAGAGCGAAATACACCCATTGCACAAACCTACGGTTTATGCAACGGGAATTTCGCGATTGCATCGAGCTTCAGGCAGCAAAGCTGCCCATATAGTCCGGTAACGGACATAGTAAAAAACATAGATTGTATATTCATATTTGCAAGGAGAAAGGAAGCGGTATATGCCAAGACATTCTTTTGTGCAGATACAAAAGATTACGAACGTAAAAGGTAGGATTGACTATATATCAAGCCATGCCAGACAGGAAAATTTGTATGCAGTTTATGATACGGCTCCGCTGAAATTTTGGAATATGCTTGCAAAGGAAAGTCAGCGGGAATTTCTGAAAAGCGGTACAGAAGGGAAGTGCATAGAGGCTAGAGAATTAATTATTGCGCTTCCAGAATCCTATGTAAACTTTGAACCGGATTGGGTATTAAAAACTTTTACAGACAGCTTCAAGGAAACACATGGAGTTGAGTGTGTGGCTGCTCTCCATCATAATAAAAAGAAAACAAATTATCATATTCATTTGATTTTCAGTGAAAGGACAATGCTGGAGGAACCTGATATAAAAATTGCAAGCCGAAATATGTTTTATGATGAGCATGGAAAGCATGTAAGGACAAAGAAAGAGTTATTAGATGAGCAAGGGAATATGAGAAGTGGTTGTACTATAATTGCCAAAGGAGAGGTTTATGAAAAGAGATTGTTTTCTAATAAAATATCTCATTTTAAAAGTGATGTATTTTTAGAAAATGAGAAGAAAAGGTATACAGATTTAATTAATCTTTACATAAAGAATCCATTAGAGCAGTTAAAGGTTTTTGATAAATCTGGCGTTTATCTTCCGATGAAAAAGATTGGAAAGAACAATCCAAAAGCGGCTGATATAATAGCGGATAACCAGGCCAGAAAAGAATGGAACCAAGCGGTAGATGTGGCTCTGGTGGAGGGCGTGCCGGAAGCAGACATTAAAGAAATAAAGAAGGTGGAAATATCAAAAAAAGTAGGGCAGTCCATAGCTGTGAATGGAAGAAATCCCGGATTGTTTTTGCAGATTATTATGCGGGCCAAAGTGATATTAATGAATTTGCTTTCTAAACAGAAGCTGCCACCTCAACCGAAGATTACTGTTGACATTACAGAGTTTCGTAAAATGCAAGGGATTAAACAAGACTTGGATAAACAGGTGCGGATTATCAGGCACATTGAAGAGAAGGAGCTGCCGGACTTGTTACAGCAGTCTGGAAATTTAAAAGGAATATTCAAATCTAAGGAACGAAAGGAAGTGGAAAGGCAGATTGAGATAGCACAGAATAGAGTGTCCGATCTGAAATCTTATCTGGCCAAGGCAGTCACCCGATATGGATATAAAAATATACAGTCTTTTATAAAGGTGTATGGACAGTGTGAAAAGGAAGTACAGCAGTATCAAAAAGAATTAGAGGAATGGAAAGAGAATAACGGATTAAAGCAGCCAAAACCAGAAAGTATCAGAGATAAGTTAAGGCGATATGAGCAGGAAGCGAAGGAGAAAAATTTGGCGGTGTTATATTTGCCAACACAGAAAAAGGAGAAGCACAGGAATGAAAGATAATATTTTAAAATGCGAGTACAATATGGATAACGGTTATGTGGAAGTATATTTTAAAGATGGTAATATGTTAAAGTTAAAATGTGAAGAAGTGGAGTCTCGGCTCCGGCTGACGGAACATTCTCAAAGTAAGATATGGAAGTTGCTTGATGAAAATCCAATAGAGTACGTTTCTATGGCGTTGTCGGGGGAAATGCAGAAGTATTGCGATATAGAAGATGATATGGTTAAAAGCTCTCACGATATGTTATTGCAACAATATCTGGACTTAGGATACAATGAGGCAACAGCAGAAGCGTTAATTAGAGAATTTTACAGATATGACAGTTAAATAGAGAAAAAAATCTGGGAGAGCGTAAAGCTGCTTCCAGATTTTTTGTTTTCCAGAGATTAATGGATTCGTTAGTATCATTCGTCTAACAGGATTACAAGTTTGCTTTGATAGCATTCAATACGGACACTACAGCCAATGGAGAAGCCCCACTTTTCTACCCATTTACCTTGTATAATTATTTGTGGTACAGGCTGATTGCTTCGGAGGGTAGTGGAATAGATTCTTAATTTGTGGGTGTTGATTTGGTAATCAGGAGAATTTTCAGAAAGGATATTCTCATTTAGAGAATGGTTATTCATTACTTTGAATACTCTTGAAAGCATGGTATCCTGTCCGAGCTTACAAGGAACAGAAAAATCCGGCATTCTGCTTCCACTTGTAATGTCGTTGACCTCGTTAAAAAGAAAGTGTCTGTTTTGATGAATGAAGGTGGATAGCATCCAAAAATTGTTGAGCTGATATAACATATCTGCAATAGAATAAAAATCAGTTCTTCTAAGTGCCTTGTTTGAATAGTAATTCTCAAAATCTAAGTCATTTGACATCATAAGAAAACGAAAGTTTTCAATGAAACTTCTTTGCTCTGTATCGGTTTGCAGCTTGCAAAACTCGTTGACTATGTACTTGTTTAAATCTTGTTCCATATTGTGACCTCCTATAAATCCACTTAAATATAGTATAAAACATTTATAAGTATGATAATACATCTTTGAGTAGATAATGTCAATAGGGTTCGTCACTATAATGTAGGAAACATCATTTTTCGTTGTAAATTCATATGTTTCAGTGTATAATTTGAGGTATATGAATGGAGGATTACACAATGGGAATGGCTAAAAAAATCAGAACGATACTCTTAGAAAGAGATATGACAATAAAGGAACTGGCGGAGAAAATCGGAACGAATGGAAATAATTTGAGTAATAAGCTGTCACGTGATAATTTTTCGGAGAAAGAATTGAGGGATATTGCGGAGGCGTTGGATTGTGATTATGATGGGATATTTACTTTGAGGGATAGTGGGAAAACTATATAATGGATTTAAATAAATTAACTTAGGAGGAAGGTTACTTTGTATACAACAAGACATATATCACCTTTAGAATTACATTTAGACGAGGATAATCCTAGATTTAGAATTAATGTGAATCCATCTCAAGAAGATATTAGAGATTATATGATATCACATGAAGATGTATTGCGTCTGGCTACTAAAATGGTAGAAATGGATACAGTTTTACCAGGGGAACGAATAATAATTTTTGATGATAATAATAGAAATGTTGTACTTGAGGGTAATAGAAGAACATGTGCATATCAGCTATTTTTAAATAGAGAGCTTATACCTAATAAATATCTTAGGAGTTTTCCAAAACCGAGTGAAAGATTTTTGAAAGAAATTGAAAACATATCAGTTGATGTAGTACAAACTCGGAAAGAAGCAATGGCCTATCTTGCAGCAAGGCATATCGAAGGTATAAAAACATGGTCATCAGTTTCCAAATGGCGTATATCATATGAATATTATATTGATAATGTTCCTGTTAAAGAAATTTCAAGTATTTTAGCTTTGCCGGTTACCAAAATCAAGTCAAACATTTGCGACTATAAAATCTTACTTAGAGGTTTAAAACATGAGAATTGGACTGATGAGGAACGTATTATTCTTAGTCCACTAGATATTAAACCTGATAAATTAATACGATTATTCCATTTGTCTGAAACAACTCAGAATTTAGGCTTTTATTTTGATGATAATTATGATTTAAAATCATCTTTTATATCTGATGAAGGTATAGACAAAATTATACATATTTTAACAAACAAAGCATTTATTGAAAACTCTATAAATACAAGAACAAAGTATATGGATATAGCCGATGAGATTGTTAGCATAGTAGAATCATATAAGGTAAAAAAAGAAACTTCTTCGGATAAGGATTCCAATGATCCAAAGGATACTCAAGGAGAAAACACAGATAACCCTCAAGGAGAAACGAACACAGAAACTGGAAAGGAGCCTCAAGAAGAGACAGGTACTGAAACTGGGAAGGGGGATCAGGGAAATTCAGGTACCAAAACTGGAGAAGGAAACCAAGGAGAAACGAGTACTGAAACTGGAACTGGAACACAAGGTGGAGCTGGAGATGGTGAACAAGTAGGAGGTACTGGAAAAGGGAAAGGTGCAAAGGGCGGAACAAGCAGTACCGGTGGAACAAATAATCTGCCATACTTTTTTCAAGGAATAGATTATAGTAAGTTAAATCCAAATGATGCAGATTCTCACGGAATTAGTAGAGTATGCAAAGAAATTCAGTTGTTTTCTAATAGGAGATTGGTTGAGACATTTCCAATTGCAGCAACATTTCTGATGAGAACGGTAATTGAGCATTCGTTTATTTACTACTCTAAAAAAACTAAAATACAGGGTCAAAATAAGTTGATTTGGGAAAATATATCTAAGAATGGAGTTGCAAATAAATTAAATGCAATTATAAAAAATTACTCAATAAATTTGCCAAATTATATTCAAGATAGTAATATTAGAGAATATTATAATGATTTATTTAGAGATTATGATAAAAGCGTGAATCCATTAAATTGGGTGGTACATAGACCAGATGAATATCTTTTACCAGCAAAAGAGTTAATTGAATTGCCACGTAAAGGGCTATTAGCCGTTATAAATTATTTGATTTCTTAGAAATGAGGGTAAGAAAATGCCAATAACAGATTCACCGCTAAGATACCCAGGTGGGAAAACGAAATTATATAAAGTTATAAATGAAATAATTCAAAAGAATAGAAACCCTGACAGGTGTATTTATGTTGAGCCATTTGCAGGTGGATCAGGTCTTGCGCTTAGGTTACTATTTAGAGGAGATGTAGATTACCTAGTCCTCAACGACATTGACTATGGAGTGTATTGTTTTTGGAATTCATGTTTGACTAAAACAGATGAGATTTGCAGCATGGTTGAACAAACAAATGTTGATATAGATAATTGGAATATACAGAAGAATATTTATAATTCTAAAAATCTATATTCAGATTTAGAAATTGGATTTGCTACATTTTTTTTAAATAGATGTAATGTATCTGGTATTATTAAAGGTGGACCTATTGGAGGAAAAGAACAGATTGGTAACTACGGTCTTGATGCAAGATATAATAAAAAAGATTTGATTGTTAAAATAAAGAAAATTGGTCAGTACAAAAATAATATTGAATTTTTTAATTTAGATGCAACAGATTTTTTGCTAAACATAGTCTGCCAATATCCTAAAAATGAAATCTTTTTAAATATCGATCCTCCATATGTAAAAAAGGGTTCCTCACTATACGAAAACGCGTTCAAATATGAGGATCATGCACAGCTATCAAATATAATTAAAACATTGGATTATAATTGGATAGTTACCTATGATAAATGCGATTTTATAGATAATTTGTTTTCGGATTACAGAAAAGAATCTTTAAATTTGAATTATAGCGCAGGTCAAACTAAAAGTGGGGAAGAATATTTAATATATGGAAATTCGCTTATTGCTTTAACTAATGGTGAGTAGAAGTTTTGCTTTCTATCTGGTAAAAGGAATGGCAACATTTTGGCAACAAAAAATCAGCAAGTCAAAATAATATGTATAAATGAAGTAAAAAGTAGGCATAAAAATCACAAAATCTAAACAAAAGTGTTTAGAATCACCTATGGACTTGCCGAGTTTGAATAGTAGACATATTCCCGGGAACCCAGTAAAATCAAGGGTTCCCTAGATTTTTTTGCCCATCCGGTACGAAAACGGTACGCATTATTCCGGAAACTAATACTGTCTTAAAGAAGTCAGGCAGAGTAGAAAAAAGACGATATAATATGCCCAGCCGCGCATTACCCCCATCAGCCTCTATCTAAGTTTGTGGAGCGCTCCTGAAAACGTTAATAGAATGACTATTTACGGAGGCCATTTATATCGCCTGGCTCTGCTTTGGCTCTAATTATTTGAAAACTAATATATTTTTAAACGTGTATCACTATTTTGTACCGTACAACTTCATAAATCTGAGTTTATGAAAATAGCATACCGGCATTAAAGTCTCAATATGTCGACGCGATCCATATGCCAGCATAATCCAGACATCAGCATAATCCAGACACCAGATCAGTAAATCATAAACTTCCCCTATATCAAAGATTAACCGGAATCGGCACAACCTTATTTCCCATTTCAGATAAATAAAAAATTATAAAAATAAATTTTCTATGTCCTAAACCTCACACCATCATTTTACCATATCGCAATCCCGATAAAGAGCCAATCCGCACTCTAAAGCCAGCATAAAATATTTCTCAGCATTATCTACTCCATAGTCGGTCAAATCTCTTTGTTCCCATTCCCCATGATCCAGGCTGTCTGCACTATAAAAAAACTGAACAAACGGAATATGCCTGTATTTCGCAGCGGCCAATAAAGCCGAGTATTCCATATCAACGGCGATACAGCCAGCTTCTTTGCGCTCCGTAATTGTGTTCAAGGTTTCTCGGTAGATACCATCTGTTGTCCATATTTTTCCTGTAGTATAAGGACAGCCACACCTCTTCAGACTTTCTGTTAAATGTTTTGTTATTTCCTGGTCCGGGGCTATTTCTTCGCTCGGCGCTAAATAATGGTAACTCGTTCCTTCATCTCGTACTGCCCCGGTAGGGACGATTAAATTGTGCTGGACGGTATCGTCATCCAATACACCGCAGCAGCCGAAGAAAACAAATTTTTTTGCCCCGGAAGCAATTACTTCTTCAAAACAGCTCACACTGGCAGGGGCACCGACTAATGAAAGGTAGAATGCAAACTCTTTTCCTCCATACGTAATTTTATAGACTGGATTTTCTCCATTTGCAGTAATTAAATTGGTAATTACTTCAGCATTGCTCTGAGTAGAAACTTTATCTATAATTCGCTTTGAAAATGTAGATATACAGACTTCCGGGAAATTTTCGACCGGCTTTACCGTATCAGTCGGATTTAAAATAGCACGATCCATTGTACGATTACTATAAAATACTGTTTTCATATGGTATCTCCTCACTTTCTGGTAATAATAAAAGCTTTATTTGCTCAATAATTCTTTTTGGAATATTTGTATCAATATCCATCATGACACCATACATTCTTACTCCCTGATAGGAAAATACAATCAAATCAAAGATTGCCTCCGGGTTTACCGTCTTAAATTCCTTTCGTTTCATACCGTACTGGATAAAGTCAACCCACATATTTTTCGAATCGAGATATTGCTGAGTAATGGAATTATCGCTTTTGGATATATTCGGATTGCTGAAGAATTCATAGATGGCAATGCTTAAAGAGGAACATTGGTCTAACATTTCTTTTTCGTATCTCATTAAAACATCACAAAGAATTTCTGCTGCTGGTGTACCTTTCTGCATTTTTTCAGAAAATTCATTTTGCTGATTTCCCATAAGAAAATTTACAATTTCGAGAAAAATTTGTTCGGTACTTTCATAATGGCGATACAGTCCCCCGCGGCTAAGTCCTGTATTTTCGCAAATATCTTTCATAGTCACATCTTTGTAGCCTTTTTCAGTAAAAAGTTTAAATGCCTCCATACAGATGAGCTGCTTGGTTTGATCTCCCTTAATTCCCATTTTCAGTATTCTCCTTTGCGACACGCATGTCTCTTTTTGTATTATGCGACATATGTGTCGCTTTGTCAATGAGAATTTGTTATAAACTTAAGAAGTAATTAACAGTGTGCCGCTTTCAAAATAGTAATCATACGATTCTAGATAGCAATGACATATTCTGAATAACAATTCGGCATACTTTCATTTCGTACAAAACATAAAATACCATCAGGTCTTGACACCTCCCTTCATTTGTGCTATTGTGCATGTAATCAAATACAAAAAGCGATGATAAGAAATAGTAGGTATTCCGGACTTTACAGAGAGAAAGCGGTTGGTGCGAGCTTTCATTGAAGGAGTAGCGAACCGGTCTTTGAGCTGTGGGCTGAACGGAACGTAGATTTCCCAGTAGGTTTCGCCGGGTTCTCCCGTCACAGAGAAAGAGTATCTGGCAGTTTGCCCCGTACTCGCGAGCGCGGATTTATTCCGAATTTAGGTGGTACCACGGACTTTTATACAGTTCGCCCTAAGCTGATGAGTGTCAGCTTGGGGCGTTTTTTAGTTTGTGGAAAATGAAAAAGGGAGGAAATCATATGAAACTGGAAAAACTTGTAGGGGATCGTTTTAAAGAACGTCCCGCGGACTGTGTCGTGAACAGCCATGCGCTGATGGTCCGCGGCGGTTATATGAAGTATGTGGCAAATGGTATTTATTCGTCGTATACGCCTTTAAAGAGGATTACTCGTAAGATTGAAGTGATTATGCGGGAGGAAATGGATGCAATCGATGGGCAGGAGGTACAGTTTCCTGTTGTGATGCCGGCCTCCTTATGGCAGGAGTCTGGCCGGTATGAGAGCATTGGAAAAGAACTGCTCCGGTTTGCCGACCGGGGAGGCAGCCCTCTGGTTCTCGGTATGACCCACGAGGAGGCGGCGGTTCAGCTTGTGAGGGAATATGGACAGAGCTATTTGAAATATCCTTTTATGATCTATCAGATTCAGACAAAATTTCGTGATGAGGCGCGTACGAGGGCGGGACTGATCCGGGTCCGCGAGTTTACAATGAAGGACGCCTACTCGTTCCACACAAGCCAGGAGGATTTAGAAGCGTATTATGACAGGTGTTATAAGGCCTATGAGCGGATTTATAAGAGGGTGGGAGTTCCTGATGTCATATCCGTGGCATCGGATTCCGGCATGATGGGAGGCAGCATTTCCCATGAATTTATGCTTTTGACACCCATAGGAGAGGACTCCATCGCGATCTGCGGGGAGTGCGGATACCGGGCCAATATGGAAGCGGCGGAAACCATTGTGCGCAGTGCCAGGGATGAAATTTCGGATGAACTGTCGCTGGTTCATACGCCGGATATACACACGATTGAGGATATCTGTCATTTCCTTGAAACCGGGAAGGAACGCTCCTGTAAGGCAGTGGTTTACCAGCGAAATTCTGACGACAGGTATATTGTCCTGTTTATTCGGGGCGATCTGGAAGTAAATGAAACAAAACTGACCAATTATCTGGGATACGAGATTCACCCGGCAGTCATCACTGAGGAAAGCGGCCTGACGGCTGGATATATTGGTCCGTACAACTTAAAGGGGGATTTTACGGTTCTGTTTGACCGTTCGCTGGAAGGGGCAAATAATTTATCCTGCGGCGCCAATATCTGTGAATACCACTATACCGGGCTGGATATGAAACGGGATGCGGGCAGCGCAGAATACCATGACTTTGCGAAGATCACCGAAGGAGGAATTTGTCCTCACTGCGGGAAGGCAGCAATTAAGATTTCACGCGGTATTGAGGTCGGAAATATTTTCCAGTTAGGTACAAAGTATACAAAAGCTATGGATATGACGTATGTGGCAAAGGACGGAAGTATGCAGTATCCGGTGATGGGATGCTACGGGATCGGTGTGGGCCGGCTTGCTGCCGCTGTATGTGAGGCGCACCATGATGAATTTGGACCGATTTGGCCAAAGGAAATTGCACCGTGGCAGATTCATTTATGTGCTGTCCGGCCGGACCATGAAGAAGTCAGAGAGTATGCGGACCGCCTGTATGAGGAATTGCAGAGCAGGGGCGTGGAGGTGATCTATGACGACCGCCAGGTAAGCGCCGGCATCATGTTTTCCGATGCGGATCTGCTGGGAGTTCCGCTGCGAGTCATTGTCAGCCCGAGGAATCTGAAACAGAATATTCTGGAGGTGGCTTCCAGGGATAAGAGCTTTTCAGAGAAAATAGCGATGGAGCATGCGGTGGAAACGTTACTGCAGCTCGTAAATGATCGCTAAAAGACCTGGTGACTAATCAATACGCTGATACAGATAGTAAAAAGGGCCTGCGTGTGTTAAAATGAGCGAAACGATGAAAGGGCCTTATATGGAAGCCCAGGGAAGGAAAATAAGATGAAAACACCTGTATTAGAGGCGGAAAGGCTGCTTTTGCGGCCATTTTGCGAAGCAGATGCACAGCGGGTCTTCGATTGCTGGGAAAGCGATTCGGAGGTGGCGCGGTATATGTTCTGGAGCAGTCATAATGACGTTGAGAAGACCAGGCAGTGGGCTGCCTTCGAAGTCTCTCAGATACCATCGGATCAGTGGTACCGCTGGGCCGTGGTGCTTAAAGCGACTGGGGAACTGATCGGAACCGGACTTGTTTATTACGAAGAGGAATACCATTTATTTGAAATAGGTTATAATTTCGGCAAAGAATACTGGGGCTATGGATATGCGACAGAAACTATGGAAGTAACTGTGGATTTTGCAAAGAATGTCCTGAAGGTAAAGGAACTGGTGGGCAGGTATGCAAAGGAGAATCCGGCGTCGGGCCGTGTAATGGAAAAGCTGGGTTTCCGGTACAGCAGAGAGATTCCCTATGAGGCCAACGAAGGAAAACACCGTTACGATGGGGTAGAGTGCAGGCTGAAGTTCTAAAAGGATATAAAATAAAGCGGTTAAACAGATCGCAGAGGAGATAGACGTACGGTGACGTTCGGGGCGGAGATATTATTTTTAGCTTGGTGATAGACTCCATCGCTGCCGATATCATGCTGTCGAGACCATCACTGCAGGCATCATCACCGCCCCTCATCGCCTCACCCGTTATGACTGCAGACACAACGATACATCTCAGACAATTGTTTGGAATACTGTTCCATCAACACAGATAAACGGGGTTCCCCTTCCATCGTCCGTTTATAGATGATCTCCGGGGATACGGTGCGATTCCTGTCAGCTTTCATATGAAGCATCTCCTGGATTTCGCTTAAAATACAGGCGGTAAAGGCCAGATAGTCTTCCATTTGTACGGAATTAACCGCACTGGCTTTTCGGTTGTTGATTAAGAAAAGCATCTGTTCCGCCTCGGATATCATGTGCCAGGAAATCCATAGAAGTTTTTTGATAAAGGCCGAATCCTCATTTCCCGCCTTTTTCAAATACTGGATAATCTGGTCGTGAATCAGATGGTAATGGATCTGGACATCGCAGATGACTCCATAATCCAGAGGCGCGGTCAGGCTGTGCTCCAGCAGGCGAAGGTAAACGTGGTGTGTGTGGAACAGCTGATACAGGTTGTAGCGGTACTGTCCCTTCTGGTGTGTTGGAAATACAAAACGGTTTACGAGAAGTACCAGCACCATCGCAGCGACGACATATAGGATACGGAGCTCAGCAGCCAGCATCTGTGGGAGTGCCAGCGTGGTAAGGGTCAGGGCAAAGCAGGTGGAGAACAGAGCCTGCTTCCAGGTTCCGGCTGTTTCCATATAAAGCCCTGTCGCCATAACGGTCGCCAGTACAAAATGCCAGCCGGTTCCATGGAACAGCGGGAGAAGAAACTGCAGGATAAGACAGCCCGCCAGTGTGCCGATAAAGCGAGTCTTGATGCGCGTGGCGCTTTCCTCATACATGGGGCGGAGCAGCAGGAAGGCGTTCAGCACGAGCCAGTAACCATGATTTGCCTGGCTGACCATGCTGTAAGTAAAGCCAACTGTCAAAACTACGCTGAGACGAAGCGCAAAACGCGTCTCAAATGCATCCGATTTTATTTGGCCAAACAGTTTCCTTAAGGGGCGGCGGTAGCTGGGAAGTCTCCAACAGGGAGGACTCTTTTTTTCATCTGTCTGTCGAATGTTTTCCAGGATCAGCAGGAAGAGACGGAGAAAATTCTGAACAAAAATGCAGGGGATTTCATCGCGTTCCTCCGCTTCGGCCAGAAGCTTATTTCCTGTGTTGACCAGTTCCTTCCGTTCAAAACCGCCGTTTCCCGCGGCCTCCATATATCGGGCCAGGCGTTCCAACAAGTCATGGCAGGTCTGGTCAGAGAGCGTGGCTGCCTGGTACGGATTTGTCAGAAAATACACGGCACGCTGAAACAGCAGCGCAAACATATACTGAATTTTCCCCTGGGGGCTTACCACATAGGTGAGGCCCCTGCTTTTGTAGGCTTCTCCGTAAAGTTCCTGGAGGATTGGAAAGATGGTATCCATCTGTCCGGAAGCCTGACTGCCGGAGGGGGCTGTTTGTTCTGCGGTGGGGGACATCTGCTCAATCTGAGCGTGCAGCGCGGCCGCCAGGAGCAGGAGCCCCTTTTTGGCAGCAGCAAAATGGTCATTTTTTCTATTCTGAAACGAACAGAAGAACAGTATGATGGTCAGAACTGCCAGACCGTAGGCCAGCGCCCCCATCTGCATGGCCAGTCCCTCCCACCCGACCGGCCGCAGCTGAAGAAAGACAAAGCACATGGCATTTGCAAAATATCCCAGCGGATTAAACTGCGAGGTCTGGAGAAAAACCAGCAGAAAGGGAACGGTCAGATTGAGAAGAATGCAGAGCGCAACGTTGAGGGAGGCAAAAAAGCTGAGAAGAGCCATCAAAAACTGCGTCCCCACAAGAACGATCAGCTGCCGGACTGTTAGATATTTCCGATAATTGACCTTGAACAGGATTGTAACCACCGATACGAGGATTGAATAGGAAATGCCGAATAATAGGATCGTAGAGTAAAATAAAAAAAGGAAAAAAAGAATAATTGGCAGGGCTGCCGCGAATTTGGAGTGGAAAGCTGCCAATACTGATTTTGTTTTGTTTTTCATGGGTGAAGTCATCTCCTTTAAGGAGATATTATAACTCTAATGGGGACGGCTGTCATCTTTTTTGTGAAGAGGGCATGAACCTGCCCTATATCAGAAGGATACTGTACTGCAGAACGGACGTTAAACAGTTTGCCTGATTAGCGTCCGTTCAGTGGCTTCATAAGTATCAATCAGTGGAAGTATCCGGTGGTTTTTCCCGATACTGCACCGGCGTAACCCCCATATATGTCTTGAAAACAGTCAAAAAATAATTATAACTCTGAAATCCGGACTCTTCCGCTATCTTTTTAAGGGAATCATTGGACTGCCGGAGGAGGCGTGAGGCGATTCTGACCCGGTATGTGTTTAAATATTTCGTAAAAGGGAGGCCAAGCGCGTCTTTGAATATCCTGGAAAAGTATACCTCCGACATTCTTTCACAGAAAAATCACCAAATCCCATCCGTCCTTTCAGCTTTCTTTCAGCTTTTCATGCTAGGATAAAAACACCTTAAAAAACAAAGAGCAGGTAATTACACAGAGAAAAGGAGGCAGGACCGATATGGCACAGGAAATTTTTGAACGTTATGAAAAGAAATATCTGCTGACAGAAGTACAGTATCTCGGTCTGAAACGGGTGTTTGAGGACAGGATGACAGCCGATGCATATGGAGTACATACCATTTCCAATATTTATTTTGACACAAAGGATTTTGAACTGATCAGAACGTCCCTGGATGGGCCTGTATACAAAGAAAAACTTCGTCTGCGGGCTTATGGGGCGGTGAATGAAAAGAGTACGGTATTTCTGGAAATGAAGAAGAAATACAGCGGTGTGGTATATAAAAGACGTGTACCAATGGAACTTGTGTCTGCCGTTTTGTATTTAAATAACGGGATTCTTCCAGAGTCGGAAAACCAGATTTTCCGGGAAATACAGTACATGAAACAGAGGTATCATCTGAAACCGGCGGCATACGTGGCTTATGACCGCGTGGCGTGTTACTGTAAAACCGATGAAGAACTGCGGGTTACTTTTGACTGGGATATACGATGCAGAAACGAAGCGTTAGATCTGCGGGCCGCGGCATATGGGACTTCCCTGCTTGATGCAGGCTGTGTCCTGATGGAAGTAAAGATACCGGGAGCAATGCCGGTCTGGATGAGCCGGGCATTTTCGGAGCTTTCCATCTATCCTGTGTCATTCTCGAAGTATGGGCGTTACTACAGGGAGTATCTGCTGAGAGAGGAAGGGGCGGAACCCGAATACAAACAAAACACTGTAAAAGGAGGGCGTGTCTGTGCTTAACAGTATTTTGACGGAAACAGTCAGCTCCGGGATTACAATGCCACAGTTGGTCATATGTACCTTGACTTCACTGGGACTTGGACTTGCTCTGGCATTCCTTCATACATATAGAAATACAAGTTCAAGAAATTTTGTGATGACGTTAGCGATTCTCCCGGCTGTGGTACAGGCGGTGATTATGCTGGTCAACGGAAATCTGGGAACAGGTGTCGCGGTAATGGGCGCGTTCGGGCTGGTGCGTTTCCGGTCTGCGCCGGGAAATGCCAGAGAAATTGGAAGCGTGTTTCTTGCCATGGCCATCGGCCTGGCGACAGGAATGGGGTATCTGGGAATTGCTGTTCTCCTGCTTATCATAATCGGAGCGGCAATTCTTGTTTTGGCGGCGGTTCCTTTTGGCAGCCAGTCATTAGCGCAGAAAGAACTAAAAGTCACCATACCGGAAAATCTGGATTATGCCGGAATATTCGATGATTTATTCGAAAAGTATACGAAGCGTGCGGTGCTCATGAAGGTACGAACAACAAATATGGGAAGTCTCTATGAGCTCTGCTACCGGATCGAACTGAAAAAGGAAGAAGAGGAGAAGGCGATGCTCGACGATATTCGGTGCAGAAATGGAAATCTGACGATTGTGTGCGGCCGGATAGCAGAGAACAGAGAGGAGTTGTAAATGAGAAATTTACATTGGAGGATCCATTTTTTACAGGGACTGATATTACAAGAGTGAAAGGAGAGATGGGATGAATCAATTATTGAGGCGCGGTCTGTTTCTCGTTATGGCTGGAGCGATTATGATGACCGGCTGCCAGAGCAAAAACGGAGATCAGGCCTTCGAAGATACTGAGGCAGAAGGCAATGGAAGCGCCGTAGGAACGGAAACCGTGATAACCGGAAAGGGAGATTCTGTCTCAGTGACCGGAACGGGAGCCGCGGTGGATCAGCGTGTCGTGACGATTACGGCGGCGGGAACGTACCGGCTCAGCGGAGAGATTACAGATGGCCAGATTGCAGTAAATGCAGGCAAGGAGGACGAGATCCGCCTGATTCTGGATGGCTTTACAATATCCAATACCAGCTCGTCCGCTGTCTATGGAATAAAAAGCGGCAGTATCACAATTACCACGGAAGAGGGAACAGATAATTATATTTCCGATGGAACCGGGTACCAGTATGAGGAAGAAGACGCCGATGAACCGGATGCAGCCGTATTCAGCAAGGACGATATCATTCTGGAGGGCAGCGGGACGCTGACGGTTACAGGAAATTACGGTTGTGGGATCCGAAGCAAGGACGATCTGACAGTGAAGTCGGGAACGTACGTGATTGATGCGGTTCAGGACGCTATGAAGGGAAAAGATTCAGTAGAAATAGAAGGAGGTACATTCAACTTAAACGCTGGAGAAGACGGCATTCAGGCCAGCAATGACGAAGAAGAGGACAAGGGATATGTGAAGATTTCCGATGGTACGTTTTCCATTACGGCGGCCGCCAAAGGAATTAAGGCGGAGACGCTCCTGGAGGTATCAGGAGGTACCATTGATATTGATTCGGAGGATGACGCAGTCCACTGCAACGGTGACGTGAACATTACCGGAGGAACTTTTACGATTGCCACCGGAGACGATGGAATCCACGCGGATAATCAGGTGGTGATCGACGATGGAACCATTACTATTATAGAGAGTTATGAGGGGATAGAAGGGCTGACGATTGATATCAATGGCGGCGTGATCGACGTTACCTCGGAAGACGACGGTTTAAACGCGGCCGGCGGAAATGACGGTTCCGGAAATGACGGTTCTGGAAATAACGGCTCCGGTAATCTGGAGTCCGGCATGGAAGGAAGGCCGGGAGGCCCAGGAGGCGCTTTTGGTTCAACGGAAGGCGCCTATATCAAAATTACCGGGGGTGAGTTAAAGGTCAGCGCCTCTGGAGACGGCATTGACTCGAACGGTGATTTCTATATGGAAGGCGGCAACGTGATCGTAGAGGGCCCGACAGACAATGGAAACGGGACGCTGGATTACGATGGAACCGGAACGATCAGCGGAGGAACATTTATGGGAACTGGCAGTTTTGGGATGCTGCAGTCATTTTCCAGTGACTCCACTCAAAATGTGATTGTCGTGTATTTTGCTGGTACGAAAACAGCCGGCACGGAGTGGACGCTTACGAGCGGTGATGAAATGGTAATTCTGTCAGGGAATCCGGATAAGGAGTATTCTTCTCTGATTATAGGTTCCCCGGAATTAAAGGACGGGGAGACGTATCAGGTGGCTGCGGGAGAAGAATCTATGGAAATCACTGTCTCGGGAATCATTACCCAGTCCGGCACACGGTCCGGAATGGGGGGCGGAATGGACGACTTTAAGAACAACGGCCCTCGGAATCATGGATCCGGTGATAATACTCCAGAGGAAGGCGGAGAAAACGGCATAACAGATAATCCTCAGCAGGGAGGCGGCATGCGTGGGAAACGCGGCGCTGACGGCAGCGGAGAACTGAAGTAATAATTGAATGATATAGGATTCCAATTCTCACTTTTTATGGTAAAATAGCCATAGAGAATGGAAATTGGAGGTTTGAAAGACTTTGGAAAAGAAAATTTGGCTGGACAAATTAAGGGCAGAAGACAGGGATACGGTATTTTCCATGACTTCCGACCCGGAAATTGTAAAATATATGCGTTTTGATACCCATGAGAAGCCGGAGGAGGCAGAAGAACTCATCCGGCATTATACGGAAGGAGGAAATTACGGCTTTCTCATACGAATTGCAGACAGCGGAGAACCGGTAGGAGTCGCCGCCCTGAAACAGGATGAGGAGAACTGGGGAGAGTATTCGGTGTCTCTGTTCAGTTTTCAGAGATTCTGGAATAAGGGATACAATACCGCCGCGGTGGAACTGCTGAAGACATTTGCACGGGAGCAGGGAATCAGAGGTCTGAAAGCCTATGTGGTGGAAGAGAATTACGGTTCACGAAAGGTGATGGAGAAATGCGGATTTCAGATACAGGAGATCCTTCATTTCGATGATTTCCCCTCTGGATTATACGTTTACGCACTGCCAATGAAACCAAAAGAAAAAGGATAATACCATGAAACTGTTTGGAAAGAAGGCTCAGCCTAAAAAGGAAGAACCAAAGATGCAGGAAGCAGTCCTGACACTGTATGCCTGCAGAAAAGACGGGAAGGCCGTGCCGGATACTGCATGCCGCCTGTTTGATGAAGTGATGGACAAGATCTTTTATATGGACGAAGATGAATTTCAGATTCGTTTTAAGGATGGCACCGCAGCGGTTTTCCACCTGGTAACGGACGCCGAGGAGACGAAGGTGCAGTCCAATGGAATGGCCAATTTCTTTTCCCAGGCCCCTCTTGAAAATGAGGAGGTGAAGGAAGCGGCCCTCTGCCAGATGCGTCTGTTTAATTGTATCATAGGAATCCGGTTCGAAATCGATGAGGACAGCGACAGGACTAATTGTATCATACACTCCATTTATGGCATGGCAAAAGAGCTCAGCGCTTTTGTGCTGTATCCCAATATGTATCTGTATCACTGGGATGGCCGCCTGCTGCTGTCGATTGACGGAAAGAGTGATTTTGAAGAGTTTTATCCGCAGGCCAGCACCACGATTCTGGATCGTGAGGTAAATGAGGAAGAGGCAGACAGAGAACGGAAAATGCGTTCCATCGCCATTTTAAAGGAGAAGGGGATTCCCTTTCTTGAGCATTTGAAGGCGTCGGTGTTCGAATCAGAGTGTAAAATTCCGGACAAGGAAGTGATCATTCATCGCCTTGCCTGTATTTTTACCGCTTGTGTCCAGTCTGAGATTTATACCAGCGGCCAGTTTGAAAACTGCCAGGAAATGGCGGCGGAAGAGATCGCGCAGATGGAGGAACGCTATCAGATTTCGGATTGGCTGTCACCGGAAGAGCGGGACTATCTCGAAAATCCGGACAAGGATCCGGCGCTCCATAACCGGTTTGGCTGGCGGTATGAGTGCTGCTCTGTACTTTTGTGGGCACTGTCCATGATGGAGTTGAAGGAACCGACAGAAATTTGTAATGCCTCTGAGCTCGGGGCTGTCATCTGGAACCATACCTTTGACAGCCTGATGGAAGCTGCGGTGCTTCGCAGCAGGGAGGAGATTCTCGACATGCAGGATCTGGTGCTGCGGTATGACTGGGCCTGCGTCGATGCGAGAGTCCACCACAAGGAGGTTCCGATGCTGAGCAGTGATATTGTTTTCGAGTGGCATTATGCGCTCAACTGGCTGGTGCAGGCCGATGGAATCGCAGACTGGGACCGGGTGACAACGACGACGTAGGCGCGGAGAGGAATTCTCGGATACAGCCTGGTACTGCAATGCGCAATTTCATGTTAAACGGTTATATTGGAGATTTGGGTGATAGGATTATAGGGTTATAGAGCAAAAGGATTAATACATTTTAGGATTATTGAATTGCAGGATCAAAAGGAAAAAAGGAAAGAAAAGGAAAAGAATAAAGAAAAAGGCAAGAAAAAGCAGATATTAAGAAAGCCGGACCGGAAACGATTACTTGTTTCCGTCCGGCTTTCTCCACATCTGCTTTTATGGCCACGACACCAATCGAATCCGGCCGCCACGGATCCGAAGGCCGCCCAAAAGCAGAATCGGAAAATATTTAACCCAAGCCGATAGTTTCGTTCTCACGCATTCTTCTGTTCATGGGATAAAATAAAACTCATACAAGCACGGAATCCATTGTGCCAGAATTGCAGAAGGAGTGAATACCATGTATAATTTGATTATTGTAACACCGGACCAGATGCGCCGGGATTACTTAGGCTGCTACGGGAATAAGGAAATCAGGACTCCCGGAATCGATGGGCTTTCCTCGGAGGGAATTACCTTTGAAAACTGTTACTGCGCCGCCCCGCTCTGTGCGCCGAGCCGTATCAGTTTTGCCACCAGCACGTATTTTTCAGAGCATAACCACAGAAATTACTGGTCTGCCATAAGCGCTGACGTTCTAAATCTCGTCACGCAGCTGAAAAAGAAGGGGTACCGGACTGGAATGTACGGAAAAAATCATCTCTTCCTCTATGATGACCTGGAACGGATCTGGGATGGGCTGGACGAAATCTGCCTGGGTAATTACGACGGCCATGAGGAATATACGCACTCCTGGTCTTCCTTTCGGCTGGAGCCGGACCACCGGTTCAATATTACAGGGCGCCTCACCAACGAAGCCATATCCTTTATCGAGGAAAACAGGGAGAAACCATTTTTTACCTGGATCAATTATCAGGATCCCCATCCCGCATTTACGTGCCCGCCTCCGTATGATACCATGTATGATCCGGATAATATTGTGCCTGGGGAGGACTGGTATTTTTGTGATGAGAGTAAAGACGGAACAGGAGAGCCAGTGCGCAGTAAAGTATGGAGAACGCACTCTGAAATGGATTTGTGCACAAACGAAGACTATCGGAATGCGGCCGCCCGCTATATGGGACAGATCACCTATGTAGATGACTGTGTGGAACGTCTTCTGACTTATTTAAAGGAGCGCGGTCTGGAGGAAACTACGGTTGTACTTTTCTTTTCCGATCACGGGGAACTGCTGGGAAGCCATCACATGATGCATAAAATACCAGTGTTTTACGACTGCCTGACCCGTATTCCGGTGATTCTCAAGTATCCGGGATGCCAGAAGGGCGTACGGTTCCAGGGGCTTGTGGAGGAAATTGACTTAGTTCCGACACTTTTGGAGCTGCTGTCGGTGAATATACCGGATACCATGTGCGGTCAATCGTTTTACAGCAGACTGAAAGAGGGGAAATATGAGGAATGGCGGGAGACGATCCTCTGTGAGGCAGGCGGCGGAGCGCCCACGTATAAACAGCCGGTGAAGGGGCTGAAGCTTTTGGCGCCTCATGCGCCGACCTCGTTTGGTCCCGGAGCGATGGTGCGGAAAGGTAATTATAAACTGAGTATTTACCATGACGATCAGGGCGAACTATACCGGATTGACAGTGATCCCAGGGAACTGCACAATCTCTACGATGATCCTGAATATGCCGGAATCAGACAGGAACTGACGCTGATTCTGCTGAAACGTGTTCTTGGGGTGAAGGTGAGAGAGACCGGCAGGACCGCGTGGAATTTTGAAGAATATGGACAGGATGTCCGGTTTGAACCATTGGAAATGGCTGGAACAATCAGGGATGTCAGATTCAGTGACTAATCTCCCACAGCATTGGACCAGTGCCGTCCGGCACTGGCTTCAGATATTCCGGACCGTTTTACACGATAGACAGAATACATCGGTATTTTTTCTACATGGAATCTGTATTTTCTTCCTTTCGGAGACAGGGAAATGGGGATATGATTGTTTCATAAGAAACAGGTTAGAAAAGGAGGAACAAGACATGAAGAGAAGGGGACACTTGACAGCGATTCTTTTGACAGCGGCCATGGCGGCTGGTCTTACAGCCTGCGGCGGGGGAAATAACGCAGGGACTGCAGCTGTCACAGATACGGAGCAGAAAACACAGACGGAGGCGAGTTCTACCGCAGCGGAAAGTACGGAAAAGGCGGCAGCCGGCCAGGAGGACAAGATTACGATCACCTACTGGAACACCAACCGTCACGATCAGGAGTATATGGCGCCGCTGATTGAAGAGTTCAACAACACCAATACGGACAACATTTACATCGACTACCAGATTTACGCAGAAAATTACGCTCAGATGCTGGATCTGTCCTTCAGTACAGATTCTGCTCCCGATGTATTCCAGATATCCAACGACGGGCTGGCCACGATCGTGGAAAAGGGATACGCCCTGGACGTCACCCCGTTTATGACAGACGAGTACAAGGAGCGCTTTGGGGAAGGCGCCTTTGTAGAAGGCATCAACATGATAGACGGCAAGATTTATTCCCTGCCCTATACCGCTTCTGCAGTAAGGCTTTTCTACAATCAGGACATCTTCGACCGGGTGGGAATCGAGGCGCCGCCGGCTTCCTTAGAAGAACTGGTCGCAGACGCAAAGCTGATTACTGAGCAGTTATCCGGCGAGGGCATCTATGGTATCGCAGGTAATTATAAGAGCAGCGCAGCCATTCTTCGTACCGTTGATCCTGTAGTAATGGTCAGCGGCGGAACGAGAGGCGGGTTCGATTATAAGAATGGAAAATATGATTTTACCAGCTACAAGCCAATTCTTGAGGCATTCCGCGAGATGTACGAGGGCGGATACGCGTTCCCGGGTTCTGAAGCGCTGGATATCGATCCGCTGAGAACACAGTTTGCGGCAGGAAAGATTGGCATGTACATGTCCCTAAGTCACGCGGAACCGGGAGTATACGCTTCCCAGTTTCCGACGGATATTAACTGGAGCTGTGCTTATATTCCGGCGGCAGGCGGCGTCATCAAGGGAAAACAGCAGCTCTGGACAGGCGGTTACAGCTTCGCTGTAAATGTCAACACGGCTCATCCGGAGGAATCCTGGAAGGTGATGGAATTCCTTCATAGCGATGAGGTAATGAGCGGTTATTATACCGCAGGTCTGGGTACCGTTATGATTCCGACGGCAGTGGAAAAAGCGGAGACGCCGGAATCCGTAAAGAAGATACCGGCTCTGGAGCTGACAGACAACGACAGAAATTTTCCAGCGCTTCCCAATGGTTTAAAGGTGGAAGGAAAGGACTACGCAAGTGTATTTGTGGAAGTGATTTTCGGTATGACAGACGCGGACAAGGCTATCGCAGATTTGAACAAACGGTATAACGAGGCGTATGACAAAATGGTAGAAGCCGGTACGGCGCGAATCGTATATCCCAACTTTACCACAGAGAATTTAGACACATCGAAATAGAAAATCGAAAGGGCATCCTGCCATGCGGGATACCCTTTTCGGCATGGGAGGTATTAGGTGTATGGCAGTCAGAAGGTGGCATGAATCGATCGACCATATGAGTTTCCGGAGGAAAATGTCCCTGTTTCTGCTGGCAGCAGTCAGCCTGATTCTGCTGACCGGCCAGTTCGCCCAGTATGAGCTGACGAAGCAGCAGACGCGAAGGCAGGAACAGGAGCAGGCGATGGCGAATGTGGCGCAGATCGAGACGTATATGGAGATGAAAATGAAAAACGTCATCGAGCGTCTTTACTATATCGGAATCAACCAGACCTTTTATAATGCGGTAAAAAAGGTGCTCTTTGACGATAAGGGGGCGGCTGACAGCGTAGTGATGGGGGACATTTCCAGTACGCTGGCGCTGTATAAAATCACGGAACCGCTCATATCGTCCCTCTACCTTTACACGCCTGCTGCCAGCTATACGGACAACACCGTACTGATCAACCGGGATTTTGACTTTAAGACCTCCGGGCTCTATCCGTATATGGAAAAGAAAGGCCCCATCATTATCGGAAGCCCATGCAGGGACGAGATCTTTATCACGAGAAAAAATGTAGTTCCTGTGATCTATAAGTTCACCGTAGAAGGATATGGAGGAGAGGCGGCTCTTTTAGCCAATCTGGATCAGAACGCCCTGTACGAATATCTCAAAAAAATACTGCTGTCTGAGGACGTAAGTGTGGTTCTGTATGACGACGAAGGGAACCGGATTGCAAGCAGCATAAAAAAAGAACATCAGGGACTTTTTAAAGAGGAGTTAAAGGCGGAAGATTTGAAGGCTATGGCCCTCGATGAGGAAGCGTTTCATACACTTCGTTATGACAGGGAAAAGTACTGGATTAATAATGGAAGGCTGGATTTTGCTTCCTGGAATCTCATCTATGTCCGTTCGGAGAAAAGCGTTTTCCAGAAGCTGGGCTCCCTGACGGCCGGCTACGTGGCGCTGAGTTTTCTGGTCCTGGCCGTCATCTTCCTTGTGGTCATGGCGATTGTGAAGAGGCTGACCATGCCATTGATGGAATTGTCGGATCTGATGCAGAAGGCTGGTGAGGAAAAGTACGAAATCGATTTTCCATACCGGAAAAATGATGAGATCGGCATGCTGGCGGTGAGCTTCAACCATATGGTACGCTATACGAGAGAGCTGTTTGAGCAGCTGAATCAGTCTATTGAGCAGCTGAAGGAGGAAAAGGAGAAGGTGAGGATCGAGCAGCTCTTAAAGCGGAGAGCCGAGTTAAAGGCGCTGCAGGCTCAGATCAATCCCCATTTTCTCTATAATACCCTGGATTCAATCCGCTGGAAGGCCGAGGACATCGAGGCGGAGGACATCAGCCAGATGACGCAGGCTCTGGCGACGGTGTTCCGCATCGGCCTGTCGAGGGGAAGGGAGCTGATCACAGTCGAGGAAGAGCTGGAGCACGTGGGCAGTTATCTGGAAATCCAGTGCCTGCGCTATGGGACACTCCTGAAGTATGAGATTGATGTGGATCAGGCGCTCATGGAATACTACACCGTAAAACTGATCCTTCAGCCCCTGGTGGAGAATTCCATCTATCACGGAATCAAGGAAAAGGGGGAGCAGGGGATGATCCGTATCACCGGAAGAAGGGAACTGTCACAGATGGTCTTTACGGTAGAAGATAACGGAATGGGAATTCCGGTGGAACAGTTAGAGCGGCTGAATCAGGACCTTAAGAGAAATCTTTCCGTCAGCAAAGAGGGGTACGGAATATTCAATGTAAATGAAAGAATCCGGCTGTATTTTGGCGAGGCCTTTGGCCTTAGGCTGGAAAGCCGGAACGGGGAATGGACGAGGGCGGTGGTGACGCTGCCGTTGATAGAAGAGTGGGAGGTAGAAAGCTATGTACCGTATTCTGATCGCAGACGATGAGGCCAGCATCCGGGAGGGAGTGGCGCGTTATTTGAGAAAACACTGCAGTACGTATGAGGTGGCAGCTACGGCGGAGAATGGGGCGGATGCGCTTAAAAAAGCGCAGGAACTGCTGCCGGAGGTGATTATTACGGATATTGCCATGCCGAGGATGAACGGACTCGATTTTCTGGAACAGATCCGTCATACACTTCCGGATACAAAGATCATCATACTCAGCGGCTATGATAATTTTGAATATGCCAGGCAGGCCATGCGGCTGGGAGTAAAGGAGTATCTCGTTAAGCCTCTCGATACGAAAAAACTGCTGGCAGTTCTGGATGAATTCAAAACAGAACTGGATGCCGAGATGGCGGCGTGGAACCGGAAGGAAAGCGCAGACCTGGTAGAAGGTGGAGAGGCTGGTGCTGGCAGAGGCACCGGTGAAGGGACAGCAGCGGGAGAACGCGGATATGCAGGTGACTCGGAAGAGAACGGATCCGAAGGTGAAGGAAGTCGGGACAGCCAGAAGGAGCAGGCGCTTCTCGCAGAAAAGATTCACCAGGCCATGGAAGAGACGGAGCACCAGGAGAATGATTTCAGCATGCGCCGAGTGGCTTTATGGAAGGGGAATGTCCCTCTGGAAGCGCTTCGGACGGCGCTGCGAAACCGGTTCAAGGGAGTTGTGAAGGTCACCTGCATATCCACGGCCGAGGAGAAAAATGCCGTTGTCTTTCAGTACAGGAAAGAGGAGAGTGCTCAGGCGTTTATCAAGATGAACCTGGGACTGACCGCTGTAGTTAACCATATGAAGCAGGAAGATTTAGGCGACGTCCGTTTCTTTCTTGGGGGAGAGGTGGAAGGCTTAAACCGTCTGGCCTGCTCCTGGATGCAGGCCAGGACAGCCGCGGATTACGGTCTTTTCGGTGATATGCCTCCGGTGTTTAATTATGAGGATGGGGTGGCGAATCAGCTTGCCGCGTGCAGCTGTCCACCAGAAGAACTGCTCAAAAAGCTGGTGATGGAGGCGTGCTACGGGAACAGCCAGTCGCTGGAGGCCGCCGCCGATCGCCTGTTTACCTGGTTCCAGAAGGAGCAGAATGGAAACGCCGCATTTATCCGAAGCAACGTACTTGCGGCCAGCCACCGCATTCTGGGATATGAGACGAATACGGCGGCCATTACATATCTGGAGGCGGAAAAATTCCGGCAGAGCGTTATGAAGGCCGAGAGCCTGGAGGAACTGAAAAGGGAATTTCTGCATTTCCTGCGTTTTATGGGGGAGAAGAAGGCTGGATGTGTGAGGCAGGAACAGTCCGTAGCACAGAAGGTGGACAGGATCATTCAGGAGAATATAAGCAACCCGGAATTCAGCCTGGATGATGTGGCTGGGCTTCTCTTCATCAGTCCCAACTATCTGCGTCAGCTCTTTAAACAGGAGACGGGAATGACATTTGTGGAGTACTTGACCCGCACCAGGATGAAGCAGGCCAAAATGCTCCTGGACACAGGTGAGGTCCGCGTGGCCGACGTGGCAGAGCAGGTGGGATACCGGGAGCCTCGGTATTTTTCCTCCTGTTTTAAAAAGCTGTATCAGATTTCCCCCAGCGATCTGCTCGAAAAAGCGAAATCGTAATTTTTTAAACGTCATATCGATCGATTCTTTCTCACGGCAGCGGCGTTCCCCTCCTTATAATAGAGGTAACGATTAAAGGAGGGGAATGCCATGAAAGAGAAGAATGCAAATCTGAAAAAGGTCCTGAAACGGGAGAAGACATCGTATCTGATGCTGCTTCCAAACATCATTTTATTTGCGGTATTTACCATTTACCCGCTCTGCTGGGTGCTGCGCTACATGTGCTTTGATTATAAGGGCTACGGCGAGGCAGTATTTACCGGTCTGGACAATTTCGTCCGTGTTTTTACAAGAGATAAGGAATTCTGGAATTCCGTAGTCAATACCATCGTCTATGTGGCGGGAAAGTTGTTCCTGACGCTGCCTATCGCATTTTTGCTGGCCGTACTTTTAAGCAAACAGACGAAAGCCAATACTGTGGCGCAGTCCATCGTATTTACACCGACCATCATGAGCAGCGCGGTCATGGCGCTTATTTTCTATTTGCTGTTCAACACGTACAACGGTGATATCAACCGCTTCCTCATGAGTCTGGGAATTATCCACACAAATGTCAACTGGCTGGGCGTGAAGCTGGCCATGGGAACAGTCGTTATCATAGCGGTCTGGGGCGGAATCGGAAACTACATGGTTTACTTTATCGCAGGGCTGACAGGAGTGCCCCAGGACGTGTATGAGAGCGCGAAAATCGACGGCGCGGGCAGCGTACAGATTCTGTTCCGGATTACGCTTCCCATGATGACACCCATCATCAAGATGGTGCTGATGCTGGCGCTGGTGGTCTCCTTCATGGATATGCAGAGTATTATGGTATTGACGGAAGGCGGGCCCATGGGGCGGACGAATGTCATGTTCCTGTATCTCTATCAGTTATTTTTCCCGATTACGGTAGGCTCTAGCGTGCCGCAGGAGTTTGGCTACGGCGCCGCGGTCAGTCTGGTATCCGCCTGTATCGTTGGATTGTTTACGGGACTTTATCTCTTCCTTGGCCGGAAGCTGGATAAGGTCATGGAATAGGAGGGAATGAGATGAATCACGATATTTTTATGAGCCGGCTGATCAGGACGGCGGGTTTTGTGGTAAAGTGGCTGTTTGTGGGAACAATGTGTATCTTTACTCTTTACCCGGTTATTTACGCGGTGATCGGATCCTTTAAAACAAACGCGGAACTCACCCTGGGAGGCAGTTTCCTTCCTGCCGAGTGGCAGTTTCAGAACTATGTGTATGCGTTTCAGAAGCTGGATTTTGGAAGGTATATTGCCAACAGCGTGACTCTGGCCCTTCTGACCGTCCTGTTCAGTGTGGGAACGGCTTCTATGGCGGCATACGTCATGGCGAGAAGGACATTTCCGGGAAAACAGGTGCTTAATGTGTGCTATCTCTGTTCCATGTTTGTGTCAATCGGTTCGGTGTCGCTGTACCCTCTCTATAAGCTGCTCTCGGCGGTGGGCTTAAACAGCAGTATGGTCGGGCTTGCCCTGCTGCTTACAGGAGGTCAGGCGGCTAATATCTTCCTGATCACCGGCTTTGTGAGGAGTGTGCCCCGGGAACTGGACGAGGCGGCCACCATAGACGGGGCGGGAACCTTTCGGATATTCTGGCAGATTATCGTACCAGCCATCAAACCGATACTGGGAGTCGTGGCGCTGTTTTCTTTCCGCCACGCATGGAATGAATTCGTCTCAGTGCAGGTGTTTTCCATGTCCAATCCGAATCTGAAGACGCTGAGTGTAGCCGTGGCGTCCCTCCGTTATTCCGCAAACGCGGCGGCGGAGTGGCATATTATGGCGGCCGGGGCCTCCATTGCCCTGCTTCCGATTCTGATTGTGTATTTGTTTGCCAACCGTCAGTTTATTGCGGGACTGACCGCGGGAGCTGTGAAAGGATAGTACTGGAAAGGAGAAAATATTATGAAGACCGTATTATTGCCAAACAGGGACGGTTTCATCACGAATTATCTGGTATGCGGCCCTAAAGAGACAGAATTTACCGATTCAACGGGAATGCATGATGATAATCAGCTTAGGTACGAGGCGTATTTGAGGAGTATCCTGCCGCGGAGGGAGCCGGATCCGGCCTGCTTAAATATCTGCCTGGGCGGGCAGGGGCCAGAGGGGCTGGACTGGAGATACTATTTTTCCTATGGAGACTGGTTTGTGGATTACAGCACCTTTTATTCCACACTCACCAGGGTAGAGCTGTCCGCTGCTGTCTGCTTAAAAGTAAAGGAAGAACGAAGGGTGAGGGCTGCACTTTGGTCCTATGCGGCCGTCACCGTATGGTGCAATGGGGAAATATCAGGAAAAATTGAGACTCCGGTTTATAAGCCAATCCAGAGAACGGAGATGGATTTGACGCTTCACAGAGGAGAAAATCTTCTTTACGTAAAGCTGCAGAACTTAGGCGTACGGGACACCCGGACCATCTTTGGAATTCAGCTGCTGGAGGATTTGGAAGAAGTGGAAATTGTGCTTCCTGGAAATGAGGCGGCAAAGCGGTACGAATATGCGGACCGATGGCTGTCCGGCATCCGAAAGGAAGGGCAAAAGCTGGTATTTCCGGCTCCGGCTCCAGAGGGGACGTCCATACGGTTTATGGAGCAGGAACAGTTGTTTGAAGGAAATGACGGCGATGTAAAAGAGCGGGAACTCTGCGGCATTCAGGAGACAGAGCTGTCCTCCGGACTCCCTCACTGCATGATTTCCTGTGTGGTCGGCGGCGACGCATTAAAACGCCACTTTGAGGCTATGGAACAGATCCGGCCGGTTTACCGAAAGGGAATCAGTTCAGAAGAGAACCGACGGCTGATTTATGAAAATATCGCCGGACAGAAAGGCGCAGTTCGCAATGGGGGACTGTTTACCATGTCCAACATCCTGGCGAGAAAACTGCTTTCCATGGAATGGCCGGAGGATGAGGAGAATATCAGAAAGAGCCTGATACCTGTGAGAGATCATTTTGACTGTTCCGACTTTATCGTAAGTGCGCTCCTCCGGTATCTGGAGTATTTCCCTGTCAGTGAGGCGCTGGAAAATGAAATAAAGGATACGCTGCTTTCCTATAGGTACTGGATGGATCAGGACGGATCAGATGGTATGTGCTTCTGGAGTGAGAACCATGCCCTGGCTTTTTACAGCTGTATGCTGCTGGCTGGAAAGCGGTATCCAAAGGAATATTTTTCCGCCGCCGGCCGAACGGGGGAGGAACTTGCCGCCTGCGGAAGAGAGAAGCTGGAGCAGTGGTTTGACTGCGTGGAACAGTCCGGTTTCGAGGAATTCTTAAGCTCGGGCTATATGTGCGTGACCTTTGCGAACCTTCTAAATATTGTTGATTTTGGGGACGGGGAACTGGCTGCTAAGGCGTCCCGGACCGCGGACCGGATTCTGCGGATGCTGGCGCTCCATACCTTCCATGGAACGGTTATCGCGCCTATGGGACGGGTGTACAGAGGCGTGCTTTATCCTTTCACACAGCCTACACAGGTTCTGATGAATCTTTTCAATCCGGAGACGCCCTGTGTCCCGGATTCCAGGGAAGGCTGGCTGGAATTCTGTGCGAGAACTTCGTATCAGGCGCCGGAAGATCTTTCCAGTCTGATGGATCGTGAGTGCACCACAGAGTATTCCACGGGAAATGCACTGATCCGGCTGCACAAGAAAAAAGACTACTGTCTGACATCGGTCCAGTCTGGGCGGGAGGATGGGAATGAGCGGTGGCAGAATTTAACGCTCCAGGATGGAAACGGCCAGTCATCCCATGAGTATACGCGTTCCCTGAACGAACGGTTCCACGGCACCACCTGTTTTGAACCGGGAGTATACGGCTATCAGCAGCATTTATGGTATGGAGCTGTGGATAACGATACCTTTGTATTTACCAGTCATCCAGGCGGTACCTGCGAGTCCAGCAGTATGCGCCCCGGATACTGGTACGGCAACGGTGTGATTCCGGCGGTGAAGCAGGAGCGCAGCCGGATCGGAATTATATATGAAATACCGGAGAGCCATCCGATTCATTTTACCCATCTGTTCTTCCCGACGATTCGCTTTGAGACGGCAGAGAAGAGGGGAGGCTGGCTGTTTGGGCAGAAGGGAAACGGATATGTGGGCGTGTGGAGCAGCGGAGAGACGGAGGCATTCACAGATCAGCTGTTCGACTGCGAATACCGCGTGTACGGGGATCAAATGGCCTACTTTGCAGTATGCAGTTCAAAGGAGGAGGCGGGAAGTCTGGAGGCGTTTATGGATTACTGTCTGAAACAGGAGCCGGAGTATGAGTGCGAAGAAAGCGTATTATCGGCAGCTGGTGGATTTTTCATGAAATATGAAAAGAAAGAGGACAGGACGCAGTATGTATAGAAAGTGGAAGGCCAGCCGGAGCGGTTGGCCTTCCTTATTTATTTGTCTCCGTGCAGATATTCTGCCTGACGGGGCAGCTATTTTTGGGGAAACCCTTTCTTTCGGATTCTGTCACCTAGCCGTAACAGTGTCTCGGTATGTCTGGGGGTATGGAGCCATTCTATTGAGATACTTCTTTCTTCTTAAAAAATGCCCCCTTAAACTCTGAAGGGGTCATATCTTCATATTGCTTAAACACTTTGAAAAAGTACTTCTCATCCGAAAATCCACAGTAAAACGCTATTTCCTTCAAATTAAAGTCTGTTGTAGTCAGCAAATTCTTTGCAGATTCTATCCTTACAGAATTAATATACTGTGTCAGCGTTTTCCCAGTCAGTTTTCTGTAATTACTGGAAAGATAGTCTGGATTATAATGAAAAATTTCTGCAATCTGTCCAACCGTAAGAGACTGCTGAAAATTTCTGCGTATCCAATCCTGTATTTTGTAAATATGAAGCGGATCTTCTTTGGGATCCAGAAGCCTGGAAGAGAATTCTCCAGCAAGTTCTAAAAGGAGGGCCGTTAGTGAATAGTGGAGCAGATATTCGGAAGCCGGATAGCGACGCATGGAAATATCAAGCAGTTGTGAAAAAAGTACAGGGACCCGTTTTCCATGCGTTAATGTTCCTGTTTCGGGAACAATGTATTTTTCCGGAAGCGCCTGACTGATATCTGTCGGATACTGTTCCTTGCTTATGTAGACTGGGGAAACAGGAATGTGAAAGTGTACCCAGTAGTAGTGCAGGTATTCAGAGGATTCCTGCCAGCCATAATGTTCGGTATCCGCGTGAAGAAGAATAAACTGAGTAGGCCCCAGTTCATACTGAATACCATACTGTGCAATATTCAGAGTGCCTTTTAAGACATAAATTAATACAAATGAATCCAGACAGCGTTTTGGGTGTAGAAAATTCTTATTTTTCACCAGTTGTCCACTGGATAAGAACGTAAGGGGCTGGCCGCAAGGAAGCATGAGATGGCGCATAACAATCCTCCTGTTCGTGAAGTTTTTACTTCTTCAGTATAACAGATTTCAGCTGAAATTCAAATGCAATGAAAGTATGATATAAGATATTTACACCTTATATAGAGTAAAAACAGTTGTGCATAAAGCATATAAAATATATAATTAGATCATAAAACTTGTGCATTTTATTTGGAAAAATCTGGAAAATATGCACGGGAGGACATATTTCCAAACACGCGCGATTGGAAATTTATACCAGAACAATGGCATGTGAGTGTTAAAAACAAAAAAGGAGAGAATGCTATGAAGAAAATGAAATGGATGTTTACGGCTGCATGTATGGTTCTCGCATTAGCTGGATGCAGTGCAAAAACAGCAGAAACAGAAGCTCCGAAAGAAGAGACATCTGCGAAGACTTCTGTCGATCAAACGACGGAGAGCACAAAGTCTTCTCAGGGTGATCAGATCACTTTGCGATTCGCATGGTGGGGTGGGGATGACCGCCATACGGCCACATTAAAAGCAATTGAAGCGTATGAAAAACTAAATCCAAATGTAAAAATTGAGGCAGAATATCAGGGATATGATGGATACAATGATAAGTTATTAACTCAGCTGGCAGGAGGAACTCAGCCGGAAATTATGCAGACCATAGCAACCGCAGCAGCAGAATATCAGGCGGCATTCCCGGAATCATTTGTACGATTGGATCAGCAGGATATTTTCCAGTTAAGTGTATTCGATCAGAATTTCCTGGACAGCTTCTGTAAATCCAATGATGGAAGTACTGTTGCAGTGCCATCCGGTGTCAGTTCCTATAACTTTGTGGTGAATAAAACAGTTACTGATGCTGCGGGAGTGGAACTAAAGGATAATATGACATGGGACGAGTTCATGGAGTATGGAAAAAAGGTGCATGAATCAAATCCTGATTATTACTTAGTTACATTGTCAGATGACGATTGTAATCATCTCATGCGTTCCTATGTTCGCCAGTTATGCGGCAAATGGACAATTTCTGATAAGTATGAAGTTATTACAGATAAAGAGGCTCTGGTAAAGGCATTTACACTTCTTCAGAGCCTTTATAAAGACGGAATTGCTGAGCCAATGGATACAGCATTTGCTTATAATGGAGACAAAGATGCTAATAAAAAACTATTAAATAATGAAATTGCCTGTTCTTACAGAGCGTCATCGTCAATTATTAATCTTGATACAAGCGGAGGTATGGTTCTTGATGTAGTCAATATACCAGTTGATCCGGAGGCAAAAGAAAGTGGTATCATTACTCAGCCGTCTCAGCTGTTTATGGTATCGGATAGCCCGAACAAAGAAGAAGCTTTGAAATTTATGCAGTGGATGTATACCGATGAAGAAGCAATCCGTATCTTAAGCGACTGTCGTGGTGTTCCTCCGACAGAGATGGGACGTAACCAGCTGGAAAAAGAGAATTTGTTGAACCCGGTTGTCAATAAGGCTGTTTCACTGGCTTTGGAAAAGACTGATGGTGCGGTTCCGCCGGTCAATGAAAATTCGGAGGTCTATGGTTATCTGTTTCCTCTCATGCAGGAGCTTTGTTACGATACAATTACTCCAGAAGAGGCTGCAGACGAGCTGATTGCTAATCTTGCAGAGATCGTAGAAACATTAAAGCCATAAATAAAGCAGGGAGAATTACTTCGTGATTCTCAGCAGTAAATTGGGCCGCCTGTTATGGCGGCCTGATTCGAAAAGGACTGCTTGCGGAAACGCGTTTTTCAGAATCCGGATTTATGAGGGGGAGAAGACAACGGATGAATAAAAAGAGACATACAACGATGCTGGAGAAAAGAAATAACCTTGGGTATTTATATCTGCTGCCCTGGATCATCGGATTCCTTATTTTTCAATTGTATCCGATAGCCATGTCACTGTATTATTCGTTTACGGATTACAGCTTTGGCAGCCAGTATGACTTTGTCGGACTGGCCAATTATTTACAGATATTTACGAAAGACCGGGAAGTGAAAAATTCCCTTGCTGTCACTTTCAAATTTGTCTTCATGTCAGTACCGATGAAACTGCTCAGCGCTCTCTTGATTGCCATGATTCTGAACCAGACTTTAAAGGGAATCGGACTGTTTCGAACTATTTACTATCTTCCGTCTATTCTGGGCGGAAGCGTGGCGATAGCCATTCTTTGGCGACACTTGTTTGATTTAAATGGAGTGGTTAATGTTTTTTTAAACAAATTTGGAATCAGGAGTATTGGTTTTCTGACCGATCCGAAAATAGCTTTGACCACCATCAGTATGCTGTCAGTCTGGCAGTTTGGTTCTTCCATGCTGTTTTTCCTGGCTGCATTAAAACAGGTTCCACAATCACTTTATGAAGCTGCAAAGATCGACGGGGCGGGCCCGGTTCGGTCCTTCTTTAAAATTACCATACCCATGATCAGCCCCATGACGCTGTTTAATATTATCATGCAGATGATCAACGCGTTTCAGGAGTATACAGCGCCGGCGGTAATAACAGGAGGAGGCCCGGTGAAAAAGACGCAGGTACTGGCAATGACTCTTTATCAGAATGCCTTTACATATAGGAAAATGGGGTATGCATCTGCTATTTCCTGGATCATGTTTATTATCATTATTATATTTACAGTATTTATTTTTTCAACCAGTGCGAAATGGACGTTTTATGGAGATGAGGAGGGCTGATCATGCATAAAAAGAAAGAAAAGATTCGAAAAATAGTCTTGAAGGCTATGTCGTATCTGATATTAATTTCACTGGGGATTGTTTTTCTATATCCGCTTCTGTTTATGGTATCTGCATCATTTAAATCGAATCAGGAGCTGATGACTTCTATGAGCCTTATTCCAAAGAGTATTTCTTTTGACAGCTATGTGTCCGGCTGGAATGGAGTTGGATCCTATACTTTCGGACATTTTATGAAAAACTCAGGACTCTTAGTGGTTCCAGTGGTGCTCTTTACCGTGATGTCCTCCTCTTTGGTGGCCTATGGATTTGCTAGGTTTAAATTTAAAGGACACAGTCTTCTGTTTGGTGCGATGCTGTCCACCATGATGCTTCCGAACGCGGTCGTTATTGTTCCACGCTATATTATGTTTCGACAAATGGGCTGGTTAAATACATATGTGCCGTTTTACGCACTGTCGCTGTTTGCCTGCTATCCCTTCTTTATCTTTTCAATGGTACAATTTATCAGAGGGATACCAAAGGATATCGACGAATCAGCATTTATGGATGGCTGTTCTACCTTTGGAATATTTGTTTATATGATACTTCCTTTGGCAAAACCATGTCTGTTTTCCATGGCAATATTCCAGTTTATCTGGACCTGGAATGATTATTTTAATCCTTTGATTTTTATAAATAGTGTAAATAAATATACGGTTATGCAGGGACTTCGGATGTGTATGGACAGTTCCAGCGGCATTTCATGGGGACCAATCATGGCACTGTCCCTGATTGCAATCCTGCCGTGTGTCATAATTTTCTTTGCTGCCCAGAAATACTTCGTGGAAGGTGTAGCGACCACAGGACTGAAAGGATAAGAACGATGAACGATACTATAACAAATAATATCTATCCTAAATGGAATTCCTTTGGAGACAGATCAATGGAAAAAATGCTCCTGCTGTTTGCAGATACCAGAAAAGCGCATGCAGCAGCAGGTGATACAGAGGAACTGGAAAAATACTTTTCTTTCGCAGAAGCGGCAGGAAGCAGCTTTGATTGGGTGCAGCTCCACAGCGGTTACTTTTTTAACCATGCGCCATTTGAGAACTATCCGGACTCCGGAATTGAAATAGATGAGAGAACGAATGCGTTTCTTGATAAGGCAATTCAAATTTGTAAGCGAAATGGTAAGAAAGTTTCCTATATGATGGGAGATTATTCCCCGTTGGAATGCTTGCTGGAAAGATATCCTCAGGTCCGTAATTTAAATAATGGTCTTTTCTGGGACCTTATGTACGATGCAGCATGTGGTATATTGAAACGTTTTCCCGATTTAGATGAACTGGCCATGTATTTTTTTGAATCCAAGAATCTGCTGCATTATAATAATTTTTTTGGCTGTATGAATTATGGACTGGATTTTAATGAGGATACTCTTACCGGGCATCAGGAACTTGTTATGGAGCAGGAGGGAAAATCTTTCCCATATTTAAGTTTCGGAGACCATCTGCGTATGATGCTTCAGGCAGTGGCAAAGGCGTGCAGAGATTGCGGAAAGAGTTTTACACTACTTACTCATGTCTGGTTTCCATATCAGGAAGAGATACTCTACGAAGCACTGAGGGATTTTCCTACTGATCTGCCTCTCCTGCTGGAACATAATTACACGACAGGAGATTTTAATCCGGCGCTGCCGTCACCAGGGCTGATTAAAAAACTGCCTCATTTGAATCATGGTATTTGTTTCTGTTGTGGAATGGAGTACCATGGATTATCCCTGGTTCCGTGTTGTTTCCCGGAGGCAATGGAGGCCACGGTTCATGATGCTATGGAATCAACATTAAATTTGAAGCGTATTACAGTAAGGCCCATTTGGGACGGCCAAAGCCTTCTTGGGTCACCCAACGAGATAAACCTCTATTACCTGCTCAAGATGGCGAATAAGCCGGATATTGATTCTGAAGAAATCTGGATGGAATGGATTCAGGTGAAATACAATCTCTGTGATGAGGCGTTGGCGGCAATTTTGGCCTCTGCACTCCGAAAATCGTATAAGGTAGTACAGAATGTGTTTTTTGAATTTGGAGTGAGAGCCAATGATCATTCTCATATACCTGATTTTGCGCATTTGGAGTCCAGACTCTTTAATTATGGAAAAGCATTGATTAAATGGTCCCCTACGCCGGAAAACAAACAGAATATTTATGACCTTTTGATTCGTCCGGGAGATAAGATACTCAGGCTGCACAGGGAATTACATGAAGAATCGCTGGAACTGATTGAACATGCATTGGAACAGATTAAATCACTGGAAGGCTGTATGCGATGGAAAGACTACGAGGATGTAGTTCGCCGTTACGAAGATATGAGAATTTGGGTTCTACTGCATCAGGATGAATATGAGTCTTATATCCGGCTTCTGATTCAAAGAAAAAATCCCACAGAGCGCAACCGAAAACTGGCGGAATGTGCACTGATCAGTCTGGAAGAAAAGACGAAAAAAATCAGAAATGGAGAAATTCGAGACTGTTATTTGTTTTCGATAGATCATATTGAATCTTTTATAGAGGAATGCAGATCCAATTTCAGTATAAACATACGATAAAGGATGGACAAAATTATGAATCAGAAACAATTTTCAGAAGCCGTATCATCGGTTACAGTAAGGGATACCTTTTGGGATCCGGTAATGGAGGTGACCAGAACTCAGATGATTCCATACCAGTGGAAGGCACTGAATGATGAACTTCCTGATATAGAACCTAGCCACTGTATTCGGAATTTTAAGGTTGCAGCCGGACTTATAGAGGCAGAATTTGATGGGAGAGTCTTTCAGGACAGTGATGTGGCAAAATGGATTGAAGCTGCATCTTATTCGCTGAAATGGCATCCGGATGAAACTTTAGAAAAAGAAATTGATGACACGGTAGAATTAATTATACAGTCACAGCAGCCAGATGGTTATATTGGAACATATTATTCGATCAATGGACTGGAAAAACGGTGGACCAATATCATGAGGCATCATGAACTTTACTGTGCAGGACATATGCTGGAAGCGGCAGTAGCTTATTACCATGTTACTGGAAAAGACAAACTTTTACAGGCTATGATCCGTTTTGTAGATTATATTGACAGTGTTTTTGGTCCAGAAGAAGGGAAAATTCATGCTTATCCTGGCCATGAAGTGATTGAAATGGCTTTGATGCGGTTATACGAAATTACAAAGGAGGAGAAGCATTTTCGACTGGCCAGGTATTTTATCGATGAGCGGGGGAAACAGCCCTGTTATTTTGAAAATGAGATAGAGACATATCATAATGAATATCCCTGGAAGGACAGTTTTTTTCAATTTCACTATTATCAGGCGGGAGCTCCGGTAAGAGAGATGAAAGAAGCCGTTGGTCATGCGGTGCGAGCTGTCTATCTATACTCGGGAATGGCGGATGTCGCAAGAGAAACGCTGGATGATTCACTTTATGAAGCTTGTCAGGCTATGTGGGACAGTATCGTGGAAAGGCGCATGTACATTACGGGTTCCATCGGGGCTTCGGCCTATGGAGAAGCGTTTACCATTGATTACGACCTGCCGGGGGATCTGGTATACGGAGAAACGTGTGCCTCTGTAGGGATGGTGTTCTTCGCCCATCGAATGTTGAAATTAAGCCAACGCGGCGAGTACGCTGATATTATGGAACGTCTGTTGTATAATGGCACAATCAGTGGTATGGCATTGGATGGAAAGAGTTTTTTCTATGTGAATCCGCTGGAAGTTTACCCGAAAAAGAATGAAGAGGTACAGGCGTTTCGTCATGTAAAGGTAGAGCGGCAAAAATGGTTTGCCTGCGCCTGCTGTCCACCGAATCTGGCGAGGCTGGTGGAATCTGTGGGTTCTTATATTTACACACAGCGTGAAAAGCAGCTCTTTATCAATCTGTTTATAGGGAGTGAGGCTGAGGTGTTTTACGGAGAGAATGCTGCGCATATTACTCTGGAAACCGGATATCCATGGAATGGAAAGGTAAAGCTGATTATGGAATGTGAAAGCGGCCAAGAATGGGATGTGGCTCTTCATCTGCCGGACTGGTGTCGGGAATTTGAACTGTATGTAGATGGAGAATCAGCCCATTATATGCAGAGTGAAGGTTACCTTTATTTGAGGCAGTGCTGGAGAGGAAGGCACGAAATATCTTTTAACATGAAAATGGAAGTACGAGAAGTGTGTTCTAATCCGAAGGTGCGGGATAATATCGGAAAGGTCGCAGTGATGAGAGGGCCAGTGGTGTATTGCCTGGAGGAGGAAGATAATGGGGCTGATTTACACTGTGTAGAAATTCCATCCCATGCGCAGTTTGAAGAAACGTACAGACCTGACCTTTTGGGTGGTGTGGTTACGATTAAATCTATCGGACGGAAAGTGATGCTGGAGGAAGCGAGTCCACTTTATTTGGAAGACGGCTGGGAGCGTTACGAGGAGAAGGATCTTTTATGGATACCTTATTATAGTTGGGCTAATCGTAAAGCAGGAGAGATGGTAGTCTGGGTAAGGAAACGCTGACAGCTATTAAGAGATAAAATTATTGACATTTGACAGGAAACAATTTAAGAGAGAGAACTTAGTGGTAATTTGCCCCTGTGTTTTCTCTCTGATTCTTTGCCATATAATGGATTAAGAGAATCTACCGCCTCCACAGGGCAGATCTCTTGATATAACCCGCACCGGAGACAATGGTTTCCAGCAATCTGATAAGGCTCCCCCGGCGTAATTCATTTTTGCGGACATGCCTCCGTGCACCGCCCGCATTTGATACAGCCGTCAGTGATAGAAAATCCGCTCACTTCCTCATATGCCCCTCCATAGGAGAAGCCTCCTCGTTTGGCTTCCATCTGCCTTTTTCTCATTTGCAACCCGTTTTATTCTGTGATATGATAAAAAAATACGATTAAGTAAACGAGGTGGCAGCGGATGAAAGAGAACTGTGGTATCGTCATCCTCTCCGGCGGCTCCGGCCGCCGCATGGGGTACGTCAATAAGGCCGATCTGGACTATCACGGAAGGAGCTTTGCCGGGCAGATTATGGAGGAGCTGTCAGGCCTGAGGCTGCCATTTTTCCTGTCCACGGGAATTTACGGGAATCCAACCGAAATTCCTGATAACTGCACTGCAATTTTGGATCTTCCGGTCGATGGACAACAGGGACACATCGGTCCCATGGGCGGCATCCGTTCCTGCTTTTTAGAGACGGACGCGGACGGCCTTCTGTTTGTGCCGTGCGACATGCCTCTGATCCGGGCTGAGATGGGACGCCGCCTGATGGAACGGTGGACGCCGGAATACGATGCGGTGATCTGGAAGACGCGCGATGGCCGGATCCAGCCGCTTTGTGGTTTTTACTCCAGAACGTGTCTGACTGTGCTTGACGGATGCATCGGAGAAGGAAACTACCGCATGATGGAATTCCTCTCCCGAATCTCGTGCCTCGTTCTGGAAACCGGCCGGGAGCACCTCCCGGACCGCTGGTTTTTAAACGTCAACGACCGTGATGCCTACGGAAGACTGGAACGGACAGTCTGTCCCGTGCTGGCGGTGAGCGGAAGCAAGAATACAGGAAAGACAACGCTTCTCGAGCGGCTGGTTTCGGCGCTGGCTTCCAGGGGAATCCGTGCTGCGGTAATCAAACACGATGGTCACGAGTTTGAGGCGGATGTGCCGGGAACGGACAGCTTTCGCATGAAGCAGGCCGGCGCGTATGGCACGGTGGTGTACTCCGGCAGTAAGTTTTCCATGGTAAAGGAACAGCCGGGTTTACAGGCAGACGCCTTCTTTTCCTTCTTTCCGGAGGCGGATTTAATTTTTCTGGAGGGGCAGAAGCAGTCGGATTATCCAAAGATCGAAGTGCTGCGGCAGGAGGTCTCGAGAAAGCCCGTCTGTGACCGTTCGACCGTGCTGGCCTATGTGACAGACGGCGGCTGGGAACCGGAAATGGATGAAACTGCGGCCAGGACAGAAACACCAGAACATTTCAAAATACCAGAAACGATCGCTTCGAACAATCTGGATGCTATATTAGAAGTAATCATTCATCTTCTCGACTCCGCAGACCTGGATAACAGCGGCAGCCCCAAAGCTGCAAAAACCCATCACAACAGCGGAGGACATGCCATATGACCATGGGAGAAGCATTTGAAATATCCAACATTCTGAGATTTGCCAGCCCTGCCAGCCGGGCGGAGATCGCTTCCTTCGCCTATATGAGGCGGTATGAGAAGGGACAGCACGTTTTCTACGACCGGGAAGACCTGACCTGCTTCTATATCCTTCTGGAGGGCATGGTTTCGCTCTATAAGCTGAACACCCTGGGGGAGAAGAAAGTGGTATTTGTCTACGGCCCGGGAAACCTTCTGAATGAAGTCCTGTTCGAGGATATTCCGGCTTCCATCAACTGCGAGGTCCGGGAGGACTCCCGGGTTCTCGTCCTTCCGAAGGACAGGCTGTGGCATGTGATGGCGCGGGATGGCGAGCTGACAAAGGCCGCCTTCAATTCCATGGCCATAAGAATCCGCCGTCTGTACCGCCAGATGAAGAACACCACCAACGCGCTGAAGGGAGAAAAACGCCTCGCCGCCAAGCTCTACATGCTGGCCAGGGATTACGGAAAGGAGACAGAGAGAGGGATTTCCATCGAAATGCAGTTAAGCATCACCTATCTTTCCGAAATGCTGGGCTCCAAGCGGGAAACGGTATCGAGGCAGGTGAAGAAACTCTGCGACTCGGGTCTGATCCTTATGGAAAAGAATCATTTCTGGATTCCCAACCTGGAGAATTTGAGCAATTATTTTAAACAGCCGTGATGAAAATCACGGCGTTTTTTGTACATTTCTGCTATAGTTAAAATATTAACGAAAAGAGTACGGGAAGGAAGGAACGCATGAAAAAAGTACAATCAACCTGCAACTACTGTGCCCTGGACTGCAACCTGGATTTTTACGTGGAGGACGAAAAGATCGTCAGGGTGCTTCCGACAAAGGGGTACCCGGTCAACGACGGCTTCTGCTGCATCAAGGGACTGTCCCTGGATAAACAGCAGACTGTGGTGAAGACCTCGCCGCTTCCAAAGATTCGGCAGGCGGACGGTTCCATGAAGGAAGTTTCCTGGGACGAGGGATTTCAGTATGTGGCGGATCAGCTACAGGAACTTCAGGCAAAATACGGCCGGGAAAGCGTGGCGGGCATCAGTACCGGACAGCTGACCATGGAGGAATTTGCCATTTTCGGCCACGTCATGAGAAATTACTTAAAGACCAATGTGGACGGCAATACCCGTCTCTGCATGGCGACCGCGGTCGTGGCCCACAAGCAGAGCTACGGCTTCGATGCCCCGGGATACACACTTAAGGATCTGGAGCTTTCCGATACGATTATCTTCATCGGGGCCAATCCGGTCGTTGCCCATCCCATCCTCTGGAAACGGGTGCGCCAGAATCCCGATAAAAAGGTGATTGTCATCGACCCGAGAAGATCGGAGACAGCCATGAACGCGGATTACTGGTACCCGGTAAAATGCAGGGGAGACTTATATCTTCTCTATACGCTGGCCAACGTTCTCATCGAAAAAGGCTGGATCGATCAGAACTACATCGAGGCACACACGGAAGGCTACGGGGAATTCAAAGAATTTGTGAAACCATTTACCCCGGACCAGGCTCAGGAGAACTCAGGACTTTCCCCGGAGCAGATTCTTAAGCTGGCGCAGCTGATTCACGAAGGAAAGCGGGTCTCCTTCTGGTGGACCATGGGCGTGAACCAGGGCTATGAGGCGGTCCGCACCGCGCAGGCCATCATCAATCTGGCGCTGATGACAGGCAATATCGGCCGTCCGGGAACCGGGGCCAATTCCATCACGGGCCAGTGCAACGCCATGGGCTCCAGGTCCTACAGCAATACGGCGGTTCTCTACGCCGGCGGTGATTTCACGAATCCGGCCAGACGGGCTAAGGTGGCGGAAGCGCTTGGCGTGGACGAGAGTGTGCTGGCTGAGAAGCCGACGGCGACCTATAACCAGATCATCGAAGGCATCAATGAAGGACGGATCAAGGGGCTGTGGATTCTCTGCACCAATCCGCGCCACAGCTGGACCAACAACGAGACATTTGCAAGCGCGGTGAAGAAGCTGGAGCTGTTTGTGGTTCAGGATATCTACGACACCATCGAGAGCGCCGAGGAGTGCACGGTCTTCTTCCCTGTAGTTCCGGGAATCAAGAAGGAAGGCACCTATATCAATCTGGAGCGCCGCCTTTCCGCCATGCGCCCCTGCCTTGCGAAGAAGGAGAATGAGATCACGGACTACGAAGCCATATTAGGCGTGGGTAAGGCGCTGGGAATGGGCGGTCTGCTGAAGGGCTGGGAGACGCCGAAGGACTGTTTCGAACTGATGAAGAAGTGTTCCAAAGGAATGCCGGGCGACATCACCGGCGTCACATGGGAGATGCTGGAGAATTCCAACGGAGTCCAGTGGCCATTTCGGGAGGGAGAGACGCTGGAGGACGATGAACGACGCCTGTATGAGGACGGCAATTTCTTCACTCCCAGCAGGAAAGCCCAGTTCAAGTTTGAGGCGCCCATGGAAAATCCTCTGCCGCTCACGGAGGAGTATCCGTACCTGTTCAACACCGGAAGAGGCTCGGTCGGCCAGTGGCATACCCAATCGAGAACCAGTGAGGTTCAGTTCATCGGCGACGTATCGGCCAGGGAAGCGTATCTCTTTATGAATCCCGGGACGGCTGCTGCGTATGGTCTGGAGGAAAATGACCGCATCCTGGTCCACTCCGTCAACGGAGAAAAGGCCGGTTTTCAGGTGCGGATCTCGGATCAGGTGCGGGAAAAAGAGCTGTACGCCCCGATCCACTATATTGAGTGCAATAAGCTGACGCCTTCCGTCTACGACACGTATTCGAAGGAGCCATCCTACAAGGCGACGCCAGTCTGGTTTGAGAAAATGGAAGGAGGTAACGCGGATGTACCGGATAAAAATTGACAGAAGCCGCTGCATCGGCTGTCTGACGTGTGTGACAGCCTGTGTCGTCAGCCATGAGAGCTGCGACGCCAGAAACCGGGTGGTGATCGACAGCGAGTCAAAATGCGCACCCATTTTCTGCCGCCACTGCGAAAAGCCGGAATGTGTATACACCTGTATGACGGGAGCCATGCACAAGAATCCCGATACCGGGTTTGTGGAATACGATAAGGAAAAATGCGCCAGCTGTTACATGTGCATCATGGCCTGTCCCTACGGCGTGCTGAAGAGCGACCGGGTCGAACATAAGGAAATCATGAAATGCAACATGTGTGTCCACCGTACCCAGGCTGGTTCCCCCGCGCCGATGTGCGTGGAAATCTGTCCCATGGGAGCGATTACTCTGGAGGAGGTGAAGGGATGAGATACGTGGTATTAGGCGCTTCCGCAGCCGGAGTCAACGGCGTGCGGCAGCTTAGAAAACACTGTCCGGAGGCGGAGATCGTGCTGGTGTCAAAGGATGATGCCGTTTACTCCAGATGCATTCTTCACCATTATTTGGGAGGAATCAGGACGAAGGAGGAGCTTTGCTTCGCAGAGTCCGATTTTGAGACAAAGTACCGGGTGGAATGGAGAAAGGGCGTTGTCTGTTCTGCGCTTCGGGAAGCAGAAAAAAAGGTGGTTCTGTCCGACGGAACGGAGCTTTCCTACGACAGTCTTTTAATTGCGACCGGTTCCCATACCTTCTTTCCGCCTGTAGAAGGCTTGAGAGAGGCAAAGGGCGTCTTTGGATTTCATAATTTAGACGAGGTGGAGCAGATTCGGGACGAGGCGGCGAAGGCGGAGCACATCGTTGTCATGGGCGGCGGCCTGGCAGGTATCGACGCAGCGGTGGGATTTCTCCATAGCGGCAGACGGGTGACGCTGGTAGAGATGGAGGACCATATACTGGCGAAGCAGCTGGACCGCCGCAGTGCGAAAACGTACGAGGAGGCCATGGAGAAAGAAGGCATCCAGTTTTATCTGGGCCGGGGCGTAAAGGAAGTGCGCATGGGAGACGGCGGAGAAGTCACTTCCCTGCTGCTGACCAGTGGGACGGAAATCCCCTGTGACATGGTTGTGGTCACCGCCGGCGTGCGTCCCAACGTCGAATTTCTAAAGGATACCGGAGTGGAAATGGACCGGTTCGGACTGGTGATCGACCATCACGGTCAGACCAGCGTACCGGACATTTACGGCGCGGGCGACGTGACGGGGCGTTCCCCCATCTGGCCGGCTGCAGTGAAGCAGGGCATGACCGCAGCGGATAACATGGCAGGCGTTCAGACCTCCATGGATGACTTCTTTGCAAGCAAAGCCACGATGAATTTCCTGGGAATTCCCACCATGTCCCTGGGAGTTTCGGAGATACCGGATGAGACGTATACCGTAGTCATGGAAGACAACGGAGAGCAGTACCGGAAAATCATTCATAAAAATGGGAAAATATACGGCGCAATTCTTCAGGGAGACTTGTCCTACGGCGGCGTACTGACCCAGCTGATTGCCAAAAGAATCGATGTGTCACGGGTAAAGAAACCGCTGTTTGAGATTGACTATTCCGATTTCTTCCATACAAAGGAAAACTTTGAATTCTATTATGAGGAGACGTAATCTATGAAAGAACGTTTGAAAAATATGCCGATTCCGGTTGTAGCCACCATGCTCGGCGCCGCCACCTTAAGCAACATCTATCAGGGACTCGGATACGACTGGATCCGCCACGTGACCATGTGGGCCTCCACCGTTGTGCTTCTGTTTTACATTGCAAAGATTGTCCTTTATCCTTCTATAGTAAAAGGAGAGTATAAAAATACGGTCCCGGCCAGTCTCTATGCAGGTATCACCATGGTTACCATGATTCTGTGCAGCTACTATAAGGACTGGTTTCCGGGTGCGGCCAGAGTGGTCTTAATCGCCGCTGTCTGTATCCACGCGGTTCACATCGCCGTGTTCCTGTTCAACAATGTCTTCCATGGCGTGAAGCTGGATACCTTTGTTCCCAGCTGGTTTGTCACCTTTAACGGAATCATGGTTTCCACGGTGGTCGGAGCCGCCATGCTTCCGCCGGTTATGGCGAAAGCGGTATTAATCTGGGGACTCTGTATCTATACGGTAACTATCCCGTTTATGATCTGGAGACTGGCGGCGAAGGAAGTGAAACCGGCCGTCTGGCATACCCAGGCCATCGTGCTGGCCCCCTGCAGCCTCTGCCTTGCCAGCTATTTGAATCTGGCTGCGGAGCCGAGTATGGTCCTGGTGAGCATCCTTTTCCTCTGCGTATTTTTATCCCTGGTGTTCATTATCGTGAAGCTTCCGTCCTTCTTTGCCGTGCCGTTTGCGCCGGGATTTGCGGGACTCACGTTCCCTATGGCAATCGGTATCGTAGCTTCCAATAAGGCGGCCGCGTTCTTCACGGGAGCGGGCCAGGAGACTCTGGGCTATGTGGTAAAACAGATCGCCGGAGTACAGATTTACTTAACGACGGCCATCATCGGGATGGTGCTTTTCGGATTCATGAAATTGCTCTGTTCCCCTGCAAAGAAGCAGGCGTAACAGGTTTTGAGGCGCGCTTCCCGGCGCACCTCTTTCGTCAGAACTAAGGGAAAACAAAAAGAAATCGAATGACAGGATGGGAAGAGATGGATACCAGGAAAACGGGAAGCGAAGGAGAAGAGCGGGTGACATTGGAACGGGCAGTCCGGCTGCTTTTGGATCACTGCAGTATCATAGCGGAGACCGAACGGTGTTCTGTGCTCGACTGTACAGGGAGGATTCTGGCAGATGATGTGTATGCAAAGGGGGATCAGCCGCCCTTTGACCGTTCACCGGTAGATGGCTACGCCTGCCGGAGCTGTGATATCACGGAGGCATCAAGCGAAAATCCGGTTTACTTAGAGGTGGTGGAGGAGATCGACGCCGGCAGCTGGCCCACGCGCGCCGTAGGCCCCGGCCAGGCCGCCCGTATTATGACGGGCGCTCCGATTTCTGCGGGTGCGGACTGCTGTATTTATCAGGAAAAGACCGATTATGGGGAGATGCGCGTGGCGGTCTTTCAGGGCTGTCCGCGGCATGGCAATTACTGCTTTCGCGGTGAAGATATTCAGGCGGGCACTGCGGTCCTTAAGAGGGGCACACGCCTGACCTATGTGGAAGCGGGAATTCTGGCCGGGCTGGGGCTTTGCGAGGTAACGGTTTACCGGAAGATCCGGGCGGCTGTGCTGGCCTCCGGCGATGAACTGACGGAGCCGGGCCAGCCCTTGCAGCCGGGGAAAATATACGACAGCAATTTATATTTCCTGGCTGTCCGTTTAAGAGAGCTGGGGATCGAGGTCCCCGTCTGCCGCCGTGTTCCGGACAGCGAGGCTGAGATGGCAGAAGCGCTTGGCGATGCGTGCAAAAAAGCGGATCTGGTCATAACGACAGGCGGTGTTTCTGTCGGAAAGCGGGACATCATGCACCAGGCCCTCGCCATGGCCGGGGCCAGAAGGCTGTTCTGGAAAATCCTCATGAAGCCGGGAATGCCCACCATCGGCTCCGTATTAAACGGAACTCCGGTCATCAGCCTTTCCGGAAATCCCTTCGGAGCACTGGCAGACTTTGAACTCCTGTGCCGGCCTGCGTTTGAATCCATGACGGGGGATTCCTTCTATGCCCCCCGGATGAGGAATGCAATCCTGTCCCGGGGATTCTTAAAATCCAGCCCATCCCGCCGTTTTTTAAGGGGCCGTTTCGAGAACGGGGAGGTCTGGATTCCCGAGGCCAAAAAACACGCTTCCGGGATCCTCAGTTCCATGGCGGGCTGTAACTGTCTTGTGGATATTTCGGCCGGAACGGAGCGGATTGAGGCCGGAGAGAGTGTGACGATCTACGATCTTTCCCTTGACAGATAAAAAGTATACCTGTTCAGCAAGATAATGCTTGTAAAATTCCTCCGTATCGGATAATATTATCTGGTAATTATACATGGGAATGCATAATAATAAATCGAAGGCTCATCAGAAATCGGGTTAGGCCTTCGTAAGATACTCAGGAGGAAAGTAATGAATTACGGTATTTTAAGCCTGCTTCCGCCCATTATCGCGGTCATACTGGCAATTAAGAGCAAGAATGTAATCCTGTCCCTTTTTTGCGGCGGTTTTGCAGGCGTGATGATTTTCAGCCACGGGAATCCGTTTCTGGCTGTGAAATCGATGATTGGAGATTATTTATTCGTACAGCTGACGGACAGCTATAACGCGGGAGTGATTGTACTGATCGTCTTTATCGGCGGCTTCATCAAGCTGATGGAGAAATCGGGAGGCGCCCAGGCATTCAGCCAGAGTGTCTACCGCTACGTGAATACGAAGCTGAAGGCCCAGCTCTGCGCATGGGCGGGCGGCATCGTAATCTTTTTCTCTGATCTGGGTACACCGCTTCTGGTAGGACCGGTGTTTCGCCCCCTGTTTGACAAACTGAAGATTTCCAGAGAAAAGCTTGCCTGGATTCTGGATTCGACCTCCTCGCCGGTAGCCATTCTGATTCCGTTTATCGGATGGGGCGTCTATATTATGGGTCTGATCCAGTCCGAGTTTGACAATCTGGGAGTAATGGATTCCGACTATACGACGTTTGTCCAGGCGATTCCATTTCAGATTTACGCAATTCTGGCAATTATCATGATTCCGCTGGTTGCCTTTACGAAGCTGGATTTTTCCCAGATGAAGAAGGCGGAACTCCGTGCCGGGAAGTCCAACGAGACGTTTTCCTTCATGCATGAGGATGAGGAGAAGGGCAGCGCGGAAACGGGATATTCCCGGAAGAACGCAAAACCGGTTATGGTGGTTCTGCCGATACTTGTGGTGTTTGTGACACTGTTCGGCACGCTGGCCCCGGCCGGGTTCCCATTTAAGAAGGTGGACGGCAATGAGTTCCGGGTTGCCCTGACTATGGGGTACTTCTTCGGTGCAATTGTGCTGATGGCATTTATCTGTATTTTTAAGGTTATGCGGTTTAAGGATACCTTCAAGGTGTATGTGGAAGGCATGAAGGGCATGACGGATGTAGCGGTCACCCTGATTCTGGCCTGGTCTCTGGGGAAAATGATCAGCGGTCTTGGAACCGCGGAATTTATCGTGGAATTCCTCCAGGCCATGCGCTTTTCCGCGGCTCTGGTACCAGCCTGCATCTTCCTGTTTGGCGCGTTTGTGTCATTCTCCACAGGAAGCTCCTGGGGAACCTTTGCGATCATGATGCCGCTGGCGATTCCCATGGCGCAGGCGTTCGGCATACCGTTTGCCATCGCGGTGGGCGCGGTCTTATCCGGCGGACTGTTCGGCGACCACTGTTCCCCTATTTCAGACACTACGATTCTCTCCTCAACCGGCGCGGAGTGTGATCTGGTGGAACACATCAGGACGCAGCTGCCGTATGCGGTGGTGAATGGAATCATAGCATTTGCCGCCTATATTATCGCGGGAGTGACGAAGAGTCCTGCTGCGCTGCTCTTTGCGGTTGCCGCGCTGGTGGCGGTTATGATCGTTTTTAACCGCCTGCCTGATAAGATGGGAAAAAGGGCATAAAAAGAAGCTGTCAGTTATGCCGCGCAAGCCGCAAAACCCCCGTATTTCCATGTATAACCGGAAATACGGGGGTTTTAATTTATCATAACTAAACGTTTATAATTCCGACAGAAACTGATCTGTTTCCCGCCGGTTTTTTAATATGACGATTCTCACATCATCCGCTTCGCTCATCATATCATAAAAACGCCTGCGGGTTTCTTTGTGATGAGTCCAAACACTCTTGATAAAACGTATCTTCTCCGCATTCAGTTTTTCCGGGCAGTTTCCTCCCATATCCGTGCGGCTTTTACCATAGTTTTTCACGAATCGTCCAACCACTCCGCTCAGACATGTGATCCGGGAAAAATCCATGAATATGACAGCGTCACAGTACTGCAGCCGGAGCGGGATTGTACGCGAAATATTGCCGTCGATAATCCATCTGGGTTGAACCAGTTCCGACATCAAAAGCCGGTCAAATTCTTCGTCTGACACAGGCTTCCAGTTATCGTTCCAATACAGTGCGTCCAGATGGATCAAAGGCAGGCTTAACTTATTCGCCATCTTATTTGAAAAGGTGGTTTTTCCGCAGCCATTGCCGCCGATAATCAGTATTCGTTCCAATCGTAAATCCCCCATGATCAATCAATGATTATCTAACAGTATAAGGCAGCGGACTTCCAGTTGTCAATGGCCGCGGCAGACTGCAAAAAAATAATAGCATTGCTGTCACACCGACAGATGGAGCACTTCATAAAACGTTCCCTCTATAGACGAGTCCGGTTTTTTGCCGAAAAAAGAATACTCCTTCTGCACCCATTGTTCCGGATCACAGAGCAGCACCTTCCCGGTACAGCTATTTCCAACTGCGGAAAAATGCGGCCGTACCATTTTTGGGGACGCTGGAATAACCTGTTCTGTTTCCAACATAAACCTCGAAGTTAAAAACTCTTTTCCAAGATCCACAAAAATGGGAATTCCCAGTTTTACGCGCTGTCTCCCAAACGAGGACACAATATTATCGTAGTACCCATCCCATATAAAATGTATCATTCCGGGACTGTCCTTCCAGAGATACAGCGGGGAATATTCGTTGCCGCCTTCTGATCCGCCTTGATTTTCCCGTATCAGATAAGCCTTAAACAGCAAATCTTCAAAACCATCTGTCTTCATCCCGTTATGTCTCACGCGCTGGCGTATTAGATTCATGTCGTAATGATCCGGCAGCGCTATTTGATACTGCATTGCAATCATAGGAAGCTCCTTCTTTCTGTATCATTCAGTGCCGGGCCCGGCGGTGATGTTTTTACTATTTAATTATACAGAACTGCCGCCGTCGTGTATAATAGTTGGTAATGATGTCTGGTATCATTTTAAATGATGGAGGGAACTATGGAAAGTCAGGAACTCAGAATATTCCGGGAGGTTGCCCGCGCAGGCTCCATCTCGAAGGCGGCCGGTCAGCTGGGATACGTACAGTCGAATGTGACGGCAAGAATCAAGAAACTGGAGGAAGAGTTAAACGCCGTTCTGCTAATCCGGCACAGCAAAGGGGTCACTCTGACCGCGGAAGGGGAGCGCCTGTTAATCGCCTCAGAAGATATCCTTGACCGGATCGACAGAGCAGCGGCCCAAATCAGGGACCGCAAAACATTTCGGATCGGAGCGGCTCATACGCTGTCGATATCCAGACTGCCGCTGTGGCTGACCGCATTTCAGGAACAGCTTCCGGAAATGAATCTCTCTGTGGTCACGGACAGTCAGGATCATCTGGCCCAATATCTGGCCGAAGGAAAGGCTGACTGTGCCTTTCTGGAGGCGCAGTACGTGACAGAGGAGATGGAGACACTGGCTTCCTTTCAGGAAACACTCTGTATCATCGCCCCATTCGGCTGCGCGGAACGGGAGATGATTCAGATGCCGGCCATAGTAAATAAAATAGCCGCGTGCCCTTTCCGCGCCCGTCTGCTTGCATGGTTTCAATCCCATGGTGTGCCTGCTCCACGGATCATCGAAATGGACACGGTCGAGGTCATACTCCGCTCCGTCGAGCTGGGAATGGGGATTTCCCTTCTTCCCGCCAGCGTCCTGTCGGAACGGCAAAATATTGCGGTATCAGGTGAACTAAAAATGGATCCTGTCCGGATTTTTCTGTCCGTCTGCAAAGACAGTACCGGCAGGGCCTCCGAAATTCTCCGGGAAATTATCATAAATGGGGCGAAATCATAAAATAAAAAATATTTTCTAATAAATAATCACGACATACAGATGTCCTGTTTATTTGCTATAATAGAGAAAAAGCAGCGAAAAGAAGGCTTGAAGGAGAAGGGTATGACAGAATCAAAGAAAAAGGCAGTATTAAAGAGCAGGATCGAGCAGGTATGGGAGGTTGTGACAGATCTAAGCGACTGCAGCTGGCGCAGTGATCTTCAGAGAATCGATGTACTGGAGCCTGGGAAAACGTTTGTGGAATACACGAAGGAGGGCTTTCCGACCACGTTTGTGATCACCCGGTTCGAGCCGCCGTACCGGTATGAATTTACCATGGACAACGCCAATATGACAGGTACGTGGACCGGTCTGTTCCGCCGGACGGACGAAGGCTGTGAAGCGGATTTTACAGAGCGGGTGGACGTAAAGAAGTGGATTATGAAGCCGTTTGTCCCAGGTTACCTAAAGAAGCAGCAGGAGCAGTATTTTAATGATCTGAAGGCGGCGCTGGGCGAGTGAGTGCAATTGGGAAGATTGACCTATCATGAGTAACAGGAGGCGTTTATGAAAATTGACCGACTAATCGGAATCCTGTCCATCCTTTTGCAGCAGGAAAAGGTGACGGCGCCATACCTTGCCGGGAAATTTGAAGTATCACGGCGAACGATCAACCGGGATATCGAAGATATCTGCAAAGCAGGCATTCCGCTCGTAACCACACAGGGGCCCAATGGAGGGATTTCCATCATGGAGGGGTACCGGATCGACCGGACTGTACTGACTTCATCGGAGATGCAGTCGATTTTAACCGGACTTCGCAGCCTGGACAGCGTATCCGGCACCAACAAATACCAGCAGCTTATGGACAAGCTGGCCATGGGGAATTCTTCGATTCTGACCTCAAACAGTCATATCCTGATTGATTTATCGTCCTGGTACAAATCCTGTCTTGCGCCGAAGATCGAACTGATTCAGGCGGCGATCGGCGCAAGAGAATACATCACCTTTGCGTACTTTGGTCCTTCCGGCGAGAGCAGAAGGAAGCTGGAGCCGTATCTTCTGGTCTTTCAGTGGTCCTCCTGGTATGTGTGGGGATACTGTACCGATCGTGAGGATTACCGGCTGTTCAAGTTAAACCGGATGCTGGAGCTGAAGGCGCTGGATGAGCGATTTGAGGAGCGGAAGGTTCCTGCGTATGATATGTCACCGGACAAGGCATTTCCGCCGCGGATTTCCGTCACAGCGGTCTGCGAGGCAGATATGAAGTGGCGGCTGATTGAGGAGAGCGGGCTGGAGAGCTTTCAGGAGAGGGAAGACGGAAAACTGGTATTCAGCTCCTGCTTTTCCGATCCCGGAAGTGTATTTAGCTGGCTGCTCAGCATGGGAGACCGTGTGGAACTGGTGGAACCGGAAGAACTCCGGGTGGAATTTGCCGCCATGGCAGAGAAAATTTGTCGTATTTACCGTTAATGATGACATACAGTTGTCGTGATTAAAGTGTTATCCTGTAAGCGTACATGAGAAAACCACAGAAGTGGTGGAAAAGAGGACAACCGGATGAATTACGAAATCGTGACACTGCCTGAGAAGAAGGCGGCAGGAATAACAGCAAGGACGAATAACCATGCGCCTGATATGGGAAGCGTCATAGGCGGGCTGTGGGAAAGCTTTTACGCGAAAGGGGTTTACGACAGTATCCCCGCAGACAGAAGAGGCTGCGTCCTCGGAATTTATTCAGACTACGAGAGCGATGAGAACGGCGATTATGATATGACGGCAGCCTGTGAGGTGGCGGATGATGCCGGGCTTCCGGAGAACTTAAGGATCCGCACGATCCCGGCAGGCAGATATGCGAAGTTTGTAGTCAGGGGAGATGTGCAGCAGGCCCTGGTTCAGTTCTGGATAGAACTGTGGAGTATGAACTTGAATCGTGCGTTTCAGGCTGATTTTGAAGAGTATCACGGGATGACCGGCAAAGAGGTGGAGATCCATGTCTATATAGGATTGAAAGAGGATTGAAGAACAGGAGAGGGAATGATGAGTATGGAATTCAAACGTGTTACATTGGAGAATATCGAAGAAGAGCACATCTGCTGTGCCATATCGGATAAAAAGGGAGAGACCTGCGTGGCCTCCAAGAAGGCGTGGCTGAAGGAACGTCTGAAAGAGGGACTTGTGTTCGAAAAACTGGATGTGCGCGGAAAGGTATTTATCGAGTACCTGCCGGCGGAGTACGCCTGGGTGCCTGTCGATGCAGATGGATACTACTATATCGATTGTCTGTGGGTTTCCGGCCAGTATAAAGGACAGGGCTATAGCAGCCAGCTGCTGGAGCACTGTATCGCTGAGGCCAGGGCGAACGGGAAGAAGGGGCTTGTTATACTTTCCTCTAAGAAGAAGATGCCGTTTCTGTCGGATGGCTCCTACTTAAAGCATAAAGGATTTGTGACAGCCGATACCGCCGCGCCGTACTTTGAGCTTATGGCACTCCGATTTGAAGACGGGACACCCCTGCCGCGCTTTTTAGAGTGTGCAAAGACCGGTGAGACCGATGAAAAGGGATGGGTTCTGTACTACACAGCGCAATGTCCCCACACGTCGAAATACGTTCCGATTCTGGCGGAATACGCCAGGACTCAGGGCATTGAGATCAAGACAGTAAAGCTGGAATCACGGGAAGCTGCAAGGTGTGCGCCAAGCCCATTTACAACATACTCCTTATTCTATGACGGGAAATTTGTGACGAACGAGATATTATCAGAGAAAAGTTTCGAGAAATACAGGAAGAAAGTGTAACGTGCTGCGCAAAACGCAGATCAATTCACACTTTCCCTGGTCTGAGAAAAGAAAAAGGAGACCGATGATATGTCTGATATTGCAGCAGATTACGAGCTTCAGGCAGACAGGCTGCGCAGATTGCTAAAGGCGAAAAAGACCTTTGAACCGGCTATTGAATTGGCACTTGACCTTCATGCGGTCACACATACGGGGGTGGTTTCGGGAAGCAGCAGCCCCACGTTTTGCGATCATGTGCTGGAGGGCCTGGCAGATGAGGATTACAGTGTGATGCCGACTGAGAAAGATGAAACCATAGCCTGGCATTTATGGCATATAGCCCGAATTGAAGATCTGGTCAGCAATCTTCTGATTGCCAGACAGTCTCAGATTTTCGATGATGATTGGATGGATCGTATGAATGTGACTGTCAAAGACACCGGTAATGTTATGAGCGACAGCGAAATAATCAGTTTCAGCCGGCACGTCAAGAAACAGGAGCTGATCAATTACCGCAATGCGGTAGGCTGTCAGACCTGTGCCGTGATCAAATCACTTACCCCGAGCGACTTAAAACGGAAACCCGAGTCCGAATATTTGGACCGGCTGGTCAGTGAGGGTGGTTTACTGGACCGGAAGGGGTCTGTCTGGCTGAAGGATTTTTGGGGGAGTTATACGGTGACAGGACTTTTACTGCTGCCTTTGACACGCCATCATATGATGCACCTGCCGGACAGCGCTGCGATCAAAGAATTTATAAAAAGCGGTGCCGTACCTTTTCTAAAGGGATAATTTGTCTCCAGAAAAAGCAAAAAAAATGTGGACTCCGGCGATCCTGAACTAAAATCGCTTTTTCCACACCTATATCATACCACAAAAATCTCTTTTTTTCAAGACTTGTAATGAAAGTCTGAAAGGCGTAGAATCAGTACTTACCAAATACGGGGAGGAAAAGAGATGCAGGAGAACTGGTATGAGCTGATGGAAACAGTACAACGGAAGCAGGAACTGGAAAGAGTGCTGGCTTGCAACGAGAAGACAAAGTCCTTCGGACTTACACTCACTGAGGAAGATGCTGGGAGACTGATGGCAGGCCGGTGTGATTCCCTGAGGACGCAGATGCGGGTCGAATTCGGAAAGGGGGTATTGCCGGAGATCATAGAGACTTTCTGTGATTCTCCCTATTTGCAGCAGGAAAACTATGCTGATGTGATTGCGGAGCTGCAGGAAATCTTCTATCTCTATAAGAACGAATCAGAGGACAACTTAACGGATGAGGAACTGCTGACATTTATGAAAGAACAGTTTGACGGCGTCTGTTACGGTTCCGTCGCCTATCTGGAGGAAACGTGCCTGGAACGTTTTGCGAGGGCGATTCGCGCCGGATACCGGGATTACGTGGAGAACGGTGGAAAGGGAGAGTACGAGAAATTTTCACAGGAAGCACGTTGGGACAGGGAGCTCTTTTTAGAGACACTCTTTGACCTGCTCAGTTAGGAGGCGGACATGGACTATACGATGGAAGAACTGCTGCCTGTTGTCGGAAAACTTACGGAAAAGTATACCAGTCTTTCCAGCACCTCAGTCACCTATGAGACGGCGCAGCAGCTGATGGGAGCGGTGCTTTACTGCCTGCGTGAAGCAGAATATGAAGCGGTGAAGACAGGAAAAAACAGCGTAGCCACCGCCTCAGACACGGATTTATGGAGGTTTTACCAGCAGGGGTATGAGGTGGTTCTGGAGAAGACCGCCAGGGCCAAGAAAGTCTACGATCAGATCATTGCGAATTTTCGTTCCTTCGGAAACCGCTGTTATGAGGATACGGTTATCAAAGGAATGCCGGAATTCTTTGTCCATTACGATGCCAGATTCCGGCCCCAGGATCATCTGCTTACTCTGGATTACCCGATTTTACGGCCTGTAGGGAAGCGAAAGGGAATAGACGCCATCTACTTTTATTTATCCTGTGTTCTCCTGGAACAGAGATTTCTGGGCAAGTTTCCGGAAGCGTACGGAAAGGCGGTCCTGGAACACTACCATGGGGATTACGAGGATCTGGTTCTGAATGTGGCTTCTGTTATTATGCGGAATCTGGTGATTCATATGATGATGGGGAAAAAGCTGTCCGGGGATACGGTGACGGCAGACGATACGGAGCGGTTTTGCAGTCGTGTGAAGAATTGTGAACCACAGAAACTCGAGGAATCCATAATTCAGCTGATGGAGCAGCTGGCAGGCGGCCCGGAGGGGGACAGAGCCATGCTTTCCTATCTGTCCTGCGACAGGAAGGATTTTGCAGCAGAACTTAGGAACGCCGCGGAGTATGGATGCATGGACCGTTTGATTGTTTATTAGACTTTCGCAGAGAAATCGGTATCCCCCACTGACATGAAGTCAAGCCGCGCATCTTTAAGATGTAGCCGCACTCTGTGAAATTATCGTGTGTGGATTGAAACAAATCATAGGCATGACACTGTAATCCTATTGGAATCTGCAGTTCAGGAAAAGGAGGCGGTTTTTATTGAAGATGCCTGAAGTAATTGGCAGTCAGCTGTTTGCACCATGCGGAATGAACTGTATGGTGTGTTTTACACACTGCAGTACCAAGAAGGCCTGCGGAGGCTGCCTGGGAACCGATGAGAGCAAGCCCGGACACTGCCGGACCTGTCTGCGAAAGAACTGTGCAGCGGAAAGAGAGATATCCTACTGCTATGAATGCAGCGATTTCCCATGCAGAAGGATCCGGGATCTGGACAGAAGCTATCGCAAACGCTATGGCGTCAGCCTCATAGAACAGTCCCTGTTTGTGAAGGAAAACGGCATAGAATTATTTATGGAAAATGAGCGGAAACGCTATACCTGTGCGGCCTGCGGAGGTGTAATCTCTCTCCACGACCATCGGTGCAGTGAATGCGGGCGGGTAACTTCCGAATAATTATTTATGATGAAGAAAGCGGTTTAAAAGAATAACAAAATATACATAATGCACAAAAAAATAAAGATTTATTGATAAAAAGGCGAATAGACTAAAAAACTTTTAGCGTATATAATAAATTTTGTGATTAAATATTGGTGCTATTCATTATGTATATCCTGAGAATTGGCTCAGAGTCTCTACCAACTACCGTAAAGAGTTGACTACATAGTTTATGTAGTTGACTCTTTTTTGGGTAATTTCATGTTTGTCGGTGGAAGGGAGCGACAATCGTAAACCTTTAAAATATAGACTACAGGATAGCAAAGCAGGCAGTCTTAACAGGCAGTTTATTTAAAGGAAGATGGAGGACATATTATTGGAACGAAAAACAGGATTCGCAGACAGGTTTTTTGGGATATCCCAGAGTCATTCAAGCGTTAAAACGGAAGTACTTGCAGGAATCACAACATTTATCACAATAGCCTATATCCTTATTCTGAACCCACAGATTTTATCCGACCCATACTTGATTATGGGAGATGCAGCGATGGCGCAGAAGATTGCCAACGGCGTCTTTATCGGTACCTGTATCGGAGCGTTTATCGGTACGATCCTTTGTGCATTGTATGCGAGGGTTCCGTTTGCTCAGGCGCCGGGCATGGGATTAAATGCATTTTTTGCATACACCGTGGTGCTGGGAATGGGATATACGTATGGACAGGCGCTGGTTATCGTATTTATATCCGGTATTTTTTTCATCGTTATTACCGCAATCGGTCTGCGAGAGGCGATAATCAGATCAATTCCGGACGCGGTTAAAACAGCGATTACTCCTGGTATCGGTCTGTTTATTACAATTATCGGACTGAAGAATGCAGGAATCGTCATTTCCAATCCTGCCACACTCGTAAGCCTGGTTGACTTTTCCAAATGGAGAAGCGGCGCGGATATGGTTTTGATCAATGGCGCGCTGGTGGCACTGGTTGGTCTGGTCATCATGGGAATTCTGCATGCGAGAAAGGTAAAAGGTTCCATTCTTCTGGGAATTATAGCGGCAACCCTGATCGGAATCCCGCTTGGTATTACGCATCTCTCAAATTTAGATATGAATCTTGGAGTGAAATTTCAGGATTTCGCGGAAGTATCATTTTTAAAGATGGATTTTGCGGGCCTGTTTGCCGGAACAAACTTTGTGGAAACTCTGTTTACGGTGACGATGTTAGTCATCAGCTTCTCCCTGGTTAATATGTTTGACTCCATTGGGACACTTCTCGGTGCGGCTAAGCAGTCTGGAATGATTGATGAAAACGGCGAAGTAATCCGGATGAAACAGGCGTTAATGTCAGATGCGGTTTCGACATTGGCAGGTGCAATGGTAGGAACCTCCACCGTTACCACTGTGGTGGAATCCAGCGCTGGAATCGCGGAAGGCGGAAGAACGGGTATGACGAGCCTTGTAACCGCTCTGATGTTCCTGGGAGCCATTCTTTTTGCACCGATTGTCAGCATTGTTCCGGCGGCGGCCACTGCCCCGGCACTGATTTTCGTGGGGATTCTGATGCTCGGTAACATCAGAGATGTGGATTTCAGCGACATGAGCAACGCACTGCCGGCCTTCTGTACAATCGTATTTATGCCATTTACATATTCGATCGCCAATGGTGTCGCCTTCGGATTGATTACCTATTGTCTGATGAATATCATGACAGGGAAAAGACGGCAAGTTAGAGCTTTAACATTAATGATCTCCGTTGTATTTGTTGTGAGATATGCTTTTATGACGTTGGGATAAGACTGGTTTGCGGTTTAAAACGCATTTTTACCAGGATCAGCAGTCAATACGCAGCAGGCTGGACTTTTTTTGAGGTCCAGCCTTTTGTCTTATACAGTAAAGATGGAATTTATCTATTGACAAGAGTCTGAAATCGGACTATACTTTATATATCCGAAATCGGACACATAAAGCGCCTTAATTAATTTTCATGTCTGGAGAAATGGATTTTTCAGTCAGCATTTGGGCTCACTTAGTAGACAGGGGAAAATTGTGTATGAATGAACAGATAAGACAAGAGACAGAGAAACAGATAGAACAGCAAACAGGCTGGCAGCCGGAGCAGCAGATTAAGCAGCAGTTGGAAACTTTGAACCAGCAGATAAAAGAACTGACCGGAATTTACCATCAGGCTGCCGCCAGGCTGGGAATTTCTGATAATGAATTTTGGGTGTGGTATACCCTGTTTGTGATGGGGGAGGAATATTCGCAGCAGGATATCTGTGAGATGTGGTCATTACCGAAGCAGACGGTTAATTCAGCTGTTGCAAATATGGTGAAAAAAAAGTTTGTCAAACTGGAAGCAGTTCCCGGGACACGGAACCGGAAGCTGTTACGATTAACGGACAGCGGTAAAAGTTATGTTGAAGGCATCGTACAGCCTGTATTTGCAGCGGAGTACCGGACCTTTGTCAGGCTGTCGGAGCAGGAACGTCAGATATGCATTTCTTTATTAGGCAAGTATATCGGATGCTTTAGGGAAGAACTTCGTGAGCTGGCGGCATTGGAATGAAGCTGGAAGTATTGGCAGGAAAAATCAGATGGAGGTGAGCGCTTGAGTGATAAAACGGCTTTCGTACTGGGGGGAGGAGGTTCCCGTGGTTCCTATGAAATGGGGGTATGGAAGGCCCTGCGGGAACTGGGGATTGATATACATGTGGTGACAGGTACATCTATCGGCGCAGTCAACGGCGCAATGATCGCACAGGGGGATTATGAGAAAGCAATTTTTCTGTGGAATCAGATTGAGACCGCTCAGGTCATGGATGTACCGGTCAACGATGAACATCCATTGAAGAAAAAAGTTTGGCAGACATATCAGACCTTTGTCTTAAATTTTGTAAAGAACGGCGGCACGGATACAAATCCTCTGAGGCAGACGCTTGGCTCGTTTATTGATGAAGAACGAATACGTAAGTCTGAGATCGAGTACGGACTTGTTACCATAGATATGGATAGAAATATTCCCTGCGAACTATTCAGAGAGGATATTCCCTGTGGGAAACTGATTGACTATATTATTGCCAGCGCCTCCATCTATCCTGCGTTTAAACCGCATCGAATTGATGACGTAAGGTATCTGGATGGCGCGTATCACGATAATCTTCCTGTGAAGATGGCATTGGAAAAGGGGGCAGGCCACATCATAGCCGTAGATCTGGAAGCCTTTGGAGTGGTTAAGAAGGAGGCGCTTGCGCTTGCAAAACGCCTGACATATATCCGGTGTTATTGGAATCTCGGCCCTACACTGGTATTTGACCATACTGTAATGCAGCGAAATATCCGTCTTGGTTATCTGGATGCGTTAAAGAGTTTTCAGGTTTATGAAGGCTGTGCTTTCACTTTTATGCGCGGCTTTGGAAATTCTGCGGCAGAACAGATGGGCGGTTATCTTCCGCTTAGATCATTACTCGAAAAGGGCAGCGCAGGATTCGTTCTGGATCAATTGTACTTAAGACAGCTGGAAAAGATTTTCGAGGAGCATGGAGTTCTGGAACCGGATGAAGGAACAACCGCGCTGGTATGTGCCGAGGTGGCCGGGGAAGTATTCGGCCTTAGCAGTGAGACGATTTATTCATACGGAATCTGGCAGGAGCAGCTTCAAAGACAAGTTCAGGAATTCCTGATTCCGGAACAGGAAGAGAAGGGAGAATTATGTTTCGCGGATACTCTGTATGAAAGCGCCAGGTCATTGGCTGACAGACGTTCCAGGGCAATTTTGGCAGGCCGTGTGATTGCAGATACGGTTCGGACACAGAAAGAACAGCCTTTCCCTGCAGGCTTCAGTATCCTTCCGGAGGCGTTTCTGGCAGGTGTTTATTTGGCGGCAGGCAGTTTTTTATAAAAAATTAAATAAAATACCTGATGTAAGGTCAAACAGGAGGATATTTATGCAGAGTAACAGAATTGATGTGCTTGTTTTTGCCGGCAGATTTACAAAAACTGGAAGAATACTGCGGACGGCTGGGAATATCCATAACAGCAGTTGTGGCTGGACGGCAGATGTTCGAGAAGGCTCCGGTTTCCAAAAGGTATCCCCAGGAGATGTACTATCGGCTGCTTGCTCCACATTTACTCCCTGAACCGCTTGAAAAGATACTGTATCTTGATCCGGATATTCTCGTCATTAATCCGCTTCGCTCATTGTGGGAGCCAGACTGCGCAGGTGGATGATGCCATATGGAATTATGATGCCAGGGATTATTCTGAATATTTGCTAAAAAGCAGCGGAGTCTATGACATGGACTGGATTGTGAAAAATACGGCCATCCTGCATTTCTGCGGTAAGCGCAAACCGTGGAAAACATCTGCGTCCAAACGGTTTGAAGCTCTTTATAAGCATTATATGCAGTTGGCCGATCGTATTCTTTTAAATGGTCTGGAAATATCTGGACCAATATGGTAAAATGGTAATGTAAAGTAAATACAAAGATAAAAACACAGCCCGGTAGGTAGTCCGGGCGCAGCGGACAATATTCGTGAAACCGCTGTCAGTAACCTTCCTCCTTAGGTCGTCCGTTCTTTGTCTATTATGAATCATGTAAGGAGGATATCATTATGGACAAAGTATCGCTGACCTTTCGGGTATTTTTTGAGGACCCGTTCTGGATCGGAATCGTGGAAAGGATTTCGGACGGAACGATGGAAGTATGTAAGATCACCTTCGGTATGGAGCCGAAGGATTACGAGGTATATGACTGGCTCCTTAAGAATTATTATCGGCTGCGATTCAGTCCGGCCGTGAAAGCTGAGGCAAAAAAAGAACATACCAACCCGAAGCGCAGGCAGCGGGAGGCCAGGATGCAGACGGCGGTCTCCGGCATCGGAACGAAGTCGCAGCAGGCCTTAAGCCTGCAGCATGAGCAGCTGAAGGAGGAACGGAAGGTCCGGACCCGCGAGCAGAAAGAAGCGGAAAAGGAAGCCAGATTCGAATTAAAACAGCAGAAACGGAAGGAGAAGCACAGGGGCAGATGATTCTGCCTCCTGTGTTTCTTTTTATAGTTCATGATAACAGGCAATACCGTTATGGAAACACCCAGGTCCTCCGTATAATCGAATCTCCTGTTTGAGGACTTTTCGTTACTCGTTTCATATTATGTTTCATATTATATTGTAAAGATCAAAATCGGGTAAAAAAATATGAAAGAAACAGGCTATCGGCGGGACGCGGCACTGGAATATGCAAAGAAATGGGCCATGGGCAGAAATCCACGGTATTTGGACTTTGAGCATTTTGGAGGAGACTGCACGAATTTCGCCTCACAGTGTATTTACGCGGGGAGCGGGGTCATGAACTATACGCCGGTGATGGGTTGGTATTATAACAGCAGCACAGACAGGACGCCGAGCTGGACGGGAGTGCAGTATCTTTACAATTTTCTGGTAAATAACAAGTCGGTTGGTCCGTACGCGGCAGAAACCGGTCAGGACGGTGTACAGCCGGGAGATCTTGTACAGTTGGGCAATGCCAACGGTTTTTATCACAGTCCGGTAATCGTCGCGGTCACGGGCGGCCGCATTTACGTGGCGGCGCACAGCTTTGACGCTTATATGCGCCCTCTTGATTCCTATTTATACGTGAAATCCCGCTTTCTGCACATACAGGGAGTACGCAGCTGGTAGATACCGAAAGCAGAAAAACAGGCAAAAGCTATTGACTATTGGGTTACCAGATAGTTTATGATAGGAAAAGGCAAAGCCAAAATAAAGAAAGAAGGGGAATCATGTATATCCATGTTGAGCCGGTAAATGACAAGAACCGTGAGGCGGTACTGGCTCTCAAAATTCACGAAACACAAAAGGGATTTGTGGAAAGTCCCGAACAATGCTTAAAGGAGGCAGCGGAAGAGAAATGCTGGCGTCCGGTAGGCATCTATGACGGAGAACAGCTGGTAGGCTTCTCCATGTACGGTTATTTCTGGCAGTATCTGCCATTAGGCCGTGTCTGGCTGGACCGGCTGCTGATCGACCGGGATTATCAGGGCCATGGCTATGGCCACATCGTACTCCCGATGATGATCGAGAAGCTGAGAAGCGAATACCACAGAAGGAAGATTTACTTAAGCGTAGTCGAAGAAAATCAGGGGGCAATCCACCTCTATGAGAAATTCGGATTCCGATTTAACGGAGAGACCGATGTCCATGGAGAGAAAGTGATGGTTTTGAAAGAAACGCTGAAAAGAAGCGCTGAAAGAAACGTGAATTAGTTGACAAAATTGTAAAAATATGATATATTATCTTTCAATAAAAGGGAGTAGCGAACCATCATCCGATGGATTTTAAATCGTCTTCTTGGTGTTTATATAAACACCCGTATAAAATGAAATGTGCAAGACTTTTATTGTGGCAGGAACTACCACGGTAAGAGTCTTTTTCTTTTCTTTATAAAGGAAGTTCCAGCCACGCACGAAAACTTTTAGTTGTCGTCAGACAGGAAGGAGAATCAGTATGGAAGAAGAGAGAAGAAAACAGGAAGTAGAAGAGGCGATTGCCGCCGCAAACCGGGTGCTCATGAATCTGAGGCAGGCCGAAACCGCGTTATCGAGCGCAGGCAGCTGGGGAATATGGGATATGCTGGGAGGCGGAATGTTTACTACCTGGATCAAGCACTCCAGGATCGATGATGCGAGAACGTCTCTGGAGGATGCCAGACGCAGCTTAAGAAGCCTGCGCAGGGAACTGATGGATATTGATATACCGGCAGATTTCAAAATCGATATTGGGGAATTCCTTAATTTTGCCGACTATTTCTTTGATGGAATGATCATAGACTGGATGGTCCAGTCAAAAATCAGGGAGGCGTCGGACAACGTGAGTGAAGCCATACGCCGTGTGGAGACGCTGCGGACCAGACTTCACGAAATGCTGTGAGCAGAGGCAATTCCCTAAACAGGCAATACATTTACAGGAGAGGAGGGCTGAGCCGGTTCACGGCCTGGCCCTCGCCGGATGCAGGAAACAATTTGATGAGGTCTTTTACGAAATTACTGTTTATGGTATACTAGGAGCACTTGATATTGAAATGGAGGAATCAGTTTGAAAGAACGCGAGATAAAATACGATTTTCTAAGGGCGGTGGCGGTGCTGGCCATCATTATGGTCCATGCCATACCGGCTGTCTCTGTTAATGATAAACAGTGGTGGTTTGCAGCAGTCATGCAGCCGCTTCTGCTCAGTTTTGTCGGAATATATTTTATGCTCAGCGGTCTGTTCCTTCTGGATTCGGCGACCGGAGATATCACGCAATTTTATAAGAAACGGGTAAAAGTCATCGTTATCCCGTTTTTCTTTTTCTCGGTCCTTTACTATCTGTTCTATGTCAGCCGCAGCCAGGAGGTCTTATCCTGGTGGGAGTATCCGGTGGAATTCCTGCGGGATTTTTTCAGTGGTACAGTGCCTATGGCGGACCATATGTGGTTTATGTATGTGATCATAGCGCTCTACCTCTGTACGCCATTTCTGGCCCGTATGATGAAGGCAATGAATGATAAGGAACTGAAATATTTTATTCTGCTCATCCTTGGAGTCCAGACACTGACCAACTATGCCGGCGGATTTGGCATCGGACTGGATCAGATTCTCGATTATATGGTGTTTAAAGGCTGGCTGATCTACTATGTCCTGGGATATGCGCTGAAGAGGCTGTTCAAACAGGAGGACTTTAAGTGGTTCGCCCTTGCAGGAATCGTAGGGCTGGCTCTGACACTGCTGCAAAAAAGGTTTACGCCTGGCTTTGTACCGGGAATTCACGATCTGGCGCCTACCATGATCGCCATGTCGGCGGCAGTGTTCTTGCTGTTTGAGTGTTACGGCAATTTAAAATGCAAGGCTGCCAGAACAGCTGCTGTCTGGATGAGCCGCCACAGCTATTCGGCCTATCTGGCCCACTATCTGATTTTAAAGGCCGCAGCCGAATTGCTGGTCGATCAAACCGTGGTGAGACATTTTTACGTTCCGCGCATTGTCTGTGCAACGCTGCTGACCGCGGTTCTGTCCTTTGCAGCCGCATGGATCTTGGACAGTACGGTGATTCGATGGCTGCAAAATTTAATTAAGACGGATCGTGGCAGATGAAGCAGGGGAAATGGACCAACGAAAATGAATCAATAGAGATGAATCAATAAAGATGAATTAATATAAAGGGGAGATGCACGAGATGTCAGGAAAGAACTGTGAAAGCTGTATGTATTATACATACGACGAGGACTACGAATGCTACGTATGTGAGATGGATTTGGACGAAGATGAGATGATCCGCTTTTTAAGGGGCGACAGCGGCGGCTGTTCTCATTATCAGTTTGCCGATGAATACAAAATCGTCCGAAAGCAGATGTAAGACATAAAAAAAGCCCCATAAAAGGGAGGAGCCGGTATCCTTCTGTAAGAATACCGGCGATTATGAAAAAAATTTTATCTGATGTAAGGCATAAGCATCTTTCTCTTATGTTATAAGTATATCCGGTAAATATGAAGATAGTTTGACCGGGATGTAAAAAGATTATGACCAGAATATGAACAGAACGCGCTTCATATTAATTTGATCCTAAGGGACAGGTAGTCCGATCAGAAAGCTGCGCTGCCGTCATATGTAACGCTCTTCAAATTCTGAAATGGGAATCGGTCTGGAAAAAATATACCCCTGTACCATGTCACATTTGATCATACGGAGGTATTCCACCATCTCATCTGTCTCAATTCCCTCTGCCACTGTGTGCACCTTTAATTTTTTAGACAGCTCGATGAGGCATGCAATCACATCTTTCGCCTTTTCACCAGCCATATTAACAAAGAAGGAGCGGTCCAGCTTGATTGTATCCACATCGAATTCCTTGAGCAGACCCAGCGAGGAGAATCCCGATCCAAAATCGTCCAGGGAACATAAAAATCCAAGCTGATGCATCTGGCGGATCATTTCCTTTACTACATTAATCTGGCGGTTGTCAAAGAAGATGGATTCCGTCAGCTCAAACTCGATCATTCCTGGCGGTATCTCGTATTCTTTTGCAATATCTGCAAATTTTTTCAAAAAATTATGTTCCAGGAAATGCTGGCGCGATAAATTAACGGAAACAGGGATCGGATTTTTTCCACTTGCGATCCAGGCGCGCAGCGTTTGGCAGACCTGTGTAAAAATATAGAAATCCAGGCTGCATATTTTTCCGTTCATCTCGAACAGAGGTATGAAATCCGAGGGATAGATCACACCCTTTTCCGGATGAATCCAGCGCACCAGCGCCTCGGCGCCTTCCGCCCGGTTAGTCTCCAGCCGGATCTTCGGCTGTAAATACACTTTAAAATCATGATTTTTGATGGAACTGTCAAATAAATCATTTAGTTCCTGTTCCATCTTCATGCGCTCGGTCAGGCTGTTGTCGTAAAAGGCGCATTTTTCCCTGTGTTCGGCAGTCTGACTCTGGCATGCCAGTCTGGCGCGGTCCTGCAGAAGCGTGATCTCCAGACTGGGGTCATCCACCACGCAGGCTCCCTGCCGAAACGTCATGTGGCAGGCGGGCAGATCCGTGCTGCGAAAGGCGTTGATTTCCCGGATCATCTCATCGAGACGGTTCTGAAGTTCCTTCGGTTCGTGTTCTTTCAGACACAGGAAGAAGTGATCTGATTCCACACGGGCGGCAAATTCATCGTCCGCAGGCCGGAGCTGGCGTTCCAGGACCTGGTATAAGTAGGCCAGAATCCGGTTTCCGGTCGGTATGCCCAGGCGTTCGTTGATGAGCTTAAAGCCATTGACATTTACCAGCAGGATGGAATACGTATCGGGAGTCATAGTTTTAGCCAGTTCCGTGTATTTCAGTTGAAATGCCGCATTGTTGGGACCTCCGGTAAGCGGGTCCACAAAGGCCAGACGTTCCAGCTGTTTCCTGTGAATGTGGTAGAAACGGTATACCGAAAACAGGAACAGGGAGAAGAGCAGTATGGTCAGTCCAATGATGACAAATGACTGCAAAATATAGCGCTCCGCTCCGCTGGACAGAAAATTCGCAGGTATGAGCGTCAGCAGAAACCAGTCATTCACACCGAGTGAATTGTAGGACAGGATCAGATTCTCCTTCGTAACCGCCGTAAATTTCAAGATCCCGTTTTGGTTGCTTTTCATGTTTTCCTGCATTCGGTGAATTTCATCTATGACCTTCTTATCCTTATTCTCCCTGAAAATATCATCCAGCCGCAGAAATGGCTTTAAGTCTGTGGGTGAAATTACCACCTGTCCAGTGCTGTTGATGATGCAGCTGAGCATCTCGCCGTCAAAGTTCTTAGTGGAAATCATGGCCTGCATATTCTCCTTGCTTCTCACACCGATGAGAACTTCGTCGATCTGGCCTTTCCTGGATATTGGGACCGAGTAAAAAATACTTTGTCCCCCTATGTAATTCGCCTTTACCTCCCCCTCAAAAGAGGCGAGGACGCCGTCAATCTGAAGGAAGTCTGCGGAAGCGATCCAGGGAGGAGCGGAGTCGCCGTCAGAGGAAATGATGGTGCCATCCCTGTGCAGCAGAATCAACGGGTCAAACTCCAGGATCTGTGCTTTTCTGTGTAAAAATTCCACCAGTTGTTCTTCCCCGGTACACTCCTCATCCAGATGGGAAGCCGTATCGGATATTGTGACGAGGCTCGTCATTTTATTGGTCAGGGCGTCGTGGATATCGCGGGCGGTCTGTACGGTTACGTCGTCTAAGTATTTTTGTGTGCTTTGATTTAAGGCTATGCGCAGATCTGCTGCATTTCCGATCAAAATTGTAAAAACCAGAAGAATCCCTACGGACAGGACTCCGATTTGCAGGCCTTTCCTGAAAAAGGGATTGTGAAAATCAGGTTTTTTCTGTTCTCGTATTTTCATCTATATTGTCTCCATTTATAAAGAACATTGTGATAGTTATACTCCGTTTTATTTTAATTTACCCTATTTGAGAAATCAATATAATATTTGTGTACGTTAGCATATAGTATAGAGAGAAAATGTGATATAATGAAGGTGTTTTTTTGAATTATGAGGAAGGCCAGGGAGAAGAAAAACGGTTCTGGGAAGAGGCATTTTGAAAGGTAGATAAGATGGAAGAGAAGAGGACACTATTTGAATATTTATATAAAAATCTCAGAGAGCAGATCATAACAGGATATTTAAAATATGGAGATCCGCTGCCATCCATGAGTCAGCTCTGCGAAAATTACCATGTGGGGATTAGGACGGTAAAGGATGTTCTGGCCGCGTTGAAAAAAGAGGGGCTTATCTATACCGAAGAGAGGCGGCCCTCAATCGTGGCGTATCAGCCGGACCGTGAGGTGCAGAAGGAACATGCCATAATATCCGTGCTGGAGCGGAGACATACGATTCTGGAGGTCTATAGGACGATGGAGCTGATTATGCCGCGGCTTTTCGCATTTTCCATGGTATCCTGCGGCGGGGAGAAGGTGAGCCTGAGCTTTCGGCAGCTAAAACAAAGCAGCAAAAAAGAGATTGCTGTCCGTTGGAAGGCTTCATCGGCGGCGCTGCATAATCTTTTGGATGCTTCGGACAACCTGTTGTTTCGGGATGTGTTTACGAGCCTTGAGATCTGCGCGAGGGTCCCGTTTTTCCTTGAATTCCGGAAGTCTCCGGCATTTTCGGCTTCATACAGGGCGTATAAGGATCCGCTGTGGATGCTGGAGGCGGTCAATACAGGTGATCCGAAGGAAGTGCGCCGGTGTTTTCAGACAATGTATCACGCGATCGCAGGCGATGTTAAACAGTATATGGAAGAACTGGCGGTTATGGTTCCATTTCCGGCGGAAGAGGGGAAAAGCTATTATTACTGGAGTCCGGAAAAGGGACGAGACCATTATTACATGCAGATTACCCGTGATTTGATTGATAAGATTGGAGTGGGCACCTACCGGGAAGGGACGTTTCTGCCTTCTGAGGCTGCACTGGCCGAAGAGTACAAAGTCTCTGTCTCTACGATCAGGAAAGCGGTGGCCATGCTGAACAAATGTGGATTCTGCCATACATACAACGTCAAGGGAACACAGGTGACGCTGTTCAATGACGATGCAACCGTGCAGTGCATGAAGGACAAGGTTTTTAAAAATGACACGCTGCTTTATTTGAGCGGGCTTCAGTTTATGGCTGTCGCGGTCTGGCCTGCTGCCATGCTAACTGCTGAATCGATGAAAGGGGAAGCCAGGGGCCTGCTGGAAAAAATAGAGCAGCCAGGAGCGGTTCCACTCGATCTGATTATGCATTCCATGACGGAGCACCTTTCTCTGAGACCATTTCAGGTGATATTACAGGAGGTGAGCGGGCTGCTACACTGGGGATATTACTATAGTTTTTACAGCGATGGTTCCACACAATCCAATGAACTGAACCGGCGGTGCCGGAAGGCAATGGATTGTCTGCTTGAGGGGCAGGCAGAGGCATTTGCCCGTCAGCTTTCGCTTTGCTACTGCCATGTGCTGGAGGTGGTCCGGGAGCACATGGTTCAGTGCGGACTTTATGAAACGAAAAATCTGGTCACGCCAAACCCGGAAGATTGGGAAGAGACTGGGGAATAAAAAATATTTAAAAAGTTTTTCATATGGCTGCGATAAAATGTAAGTCTGCTCCGTTGTAAGGATGAAAAGGAAGAAAAAACCAGCTTTACACGAAAGGAGTAAGGACATGAAGAAAAATTTTATGGCGGCCATAGCGGCAGCGGCAACGGTAACTTTAGGAGGATTGGGGCTTTATCTGGGGGCTCCCAGCCAGTATCTGGCATTTGATATTAACCCGAGCATCGAATTGAATGCGAACAGGCTGAATCAGGTCGTTTCTTTAAAGGGAACGAACGAAGACGGAAAAAAACTGTTACAGGGGTATCGCATGGAGGACAGGAACCTCGATTACGTCCTGGAAGACGTGGTCGATCTGCTGGACCAGGCGGGATATTTTACCAACAAGGACAAAAATGATATTCTGCTGACCGTAAAGTCCGGTTCGGCCTCAGAAACCACGGTTAAAAATGTGAACCACCATCTTGCAGACTATCTGGAGGAATGTCAGATCGAAGGCCGTGTTCTGGATCAGCATGTAAGCCTGACGAAGGAATTAAAGAAGCTGGCGGAGGAACACCACATATCCGCCGGACGTATGGCCCTGATTGAAAAGATTCTGGCAAAGGATGACAGTGTGACGGCCAATCAGCTGGCGAATATGCGGATCAGCGATCTGGTGGCTTACGCAAAGGATGAGGGAATCTCTCTGGATGCTCTGGAAGATAAGCTTGACCACGCCAATGACTGGTACCGAAGCGATAGGCTTGAACGGCTGGAGGATGAGCTGGATCGGATGGCGGAGAGTGAGGCGGCAGGCGGGAAGTATGATGATCGTTACGATGAAGATGATGATCGTTACGATGAAGATGATCATTACGATGAAGATGATCGTTACGATGATGATGATCGTTACGATGACGATGATCGTTACGATGACGATGATCGTTACGATGATGATGGTCGTGAAGAAGACGATGATCGTTACGATGATGATGATCGTTACGATGATGATGATCGTGAAGATGACGATGATCGTGATGATGACGATGATCATGAAGATGACGATGATCGTGATGACGACCATGACCAACATGAAGACACTGGCCGTGAAGGTTGATGACGACCATGATAATGACCAATATGATAACGCTGGCCGTAAAGGTTGATGGCAATCACTATGAAGACGCTGGCCGTAAAGGTTGATGGCAATCACTATGAAAACGCTGGCCGTGAAGGTTGATGGCAATCACTATGAAAACGCTGGCCGTAAAGGCTGATGGCAATCAATATGATAATGCTGGCCGTAAAGGCTGATGGCAATCAATATGAAGACGCTGGCCGTAAAGGCTGAAAGCGACCAATATGATGACGATGACTATTAAGACTTATGACGACCATTATAATAGCGAAGCTGCCATGATAAAGAAACCGCTGTTACCTTCGTGAAAGGTGATATAGATCGAAGGCAGCAACGGCCTCAAAAATAAATAGTGACACAATTTTGATCAGAAAAGTCTGATAAAGGGAGCGCGGGAATAGCCTAAGAATAGCAGATGGCTGATATAGTATTCCATGATTGCAATACTGGTGTGCGGTGAGGAGAAGTGAGTATGATATTTTTCATGGTAGTGGGAGGGGAGCCGGAGACACACATACAACGGCTTATTATAGATGAAAATCTGATCGTGCGGATTGGGCAGGATGACCGGTCCGCGCTTGAGGAATTCTATACCCTGACGGAGCGTGTACTGTACAGTTACGTCCTGGCGATCGTTAAAAATCCGTATGATACTCAGGATGTTGTACAGGACACCTATTTAAAAGTACGGGCATCCGCGCATCTGTATCAGAAACAGGGGAAGCCGATGGCGTGGCTTTTTACGATCGCCCGAAATCTCGCCATGGACTTATTCAGGCGGAATTCCCGCTTTTTATCAGAAGAAGCATTTGAGATGGAAGACACGATGGAATATTCTTATGTGACAGAAATCACAGACAGACTGGTTTTAGAGACAGCCATGAATATTTTAACAGAGCGGGAGCGGCAGATTCTTTTGCTTCACCTGGTGGGGGGAATCCGACATAGAGAGATTGCTGCAAATCTGGGGCTTCCGCTGTCCACGGTCTTGTCCTGCTACCAGCGGACGCTAAAAAAATTGAGACGATATCTGGAAGGAAAGGAGTAAGGGCGATGAGTAAAAAAATGGAGACACCACAAATCAAAAAATCGCTGAACCGGGCAGTAGACCAGCTTCCTCAGCCTTCCCTGCAAAAAATAATGGATACACCAGTGGTAAAAATGAAACAGATGGACACCGCCACCAGGCAGGAGCCATTGAAAAACAGCTGGTTCCACAAATTGTGCAGTCCGGCACAGGTGCGGCATGTGGCAGCTGTATGTGGCTGCCTGCTATTCTTTTTTGCAGCGGGTATCGGCGGCGTATACTCCTATGAAAACATACTGGTAGACAGTATTGTAGACATGGACGTGAATCCAAGCTTTGAATTGAAAATAAATAAAAAAGACAGAGTCCTTTCCTTTACCCCCCTGAACGAGGACGCAGCTCAGGCGGCAGAAGGACATACGTACAAGGATTGGAACGTTGAAGATGCGGTTAAGGATTTATACCGGATTATGGAAGAAAAAGAGTATCTGACAGATGATCGGAGAACTGTTTTAATTTCAGTAGAAAATAGGAATCCGAACCGTGTAAGCCAGCTCCAGAGCCAGTTAAGCGACTGTATCAGAAAAACAGCCGAGGAGAGTAAAAAAACGGTCCGTATAGTGACACAGGAAAAGAAAAAGGATCAGGCATTGAATCAGACAGCCCAAAATTATCACATTTCCAGTGGTAAACTACAGTTTATCCGTATGATGACAGCGGCTTATCCGGATCTCGATGAAAAAACTTTGTCAAAGATGTCCATGGAAGAACTTTACCGCATTATCTTTGATCGTGAAAAGGAAAAACCGGCATGGCTCCAGATGGACGAGGAAGACTGGAATGAGTATAAAGAAGAAATGAGAAAAGAGAAATACGGCGATCGAGATTCTGATGATGGAGATACAGATGATCATGATTCGGACGATAATGATTTGACCGATAAAGATTCGGATGACCATGATTCAGACGATGGGGATTTGGCCGATAAAGACTCGGATGACCATGATTCAGACGATGGGGATTTGACCGATAAAGATTCGGATGACCATGATTCAGACGATGAGGATTTGGCTGATAAAGACTCGGATGACCATGATTCAGATGATAAGAGTCCGGCTGATCAACATTCGGATGACCATGATTCAGATAATAAAGATTCACGCAATAAGAATAAGAACACCCGAGATACAGATGATAAGGATTCCGACGACAAAGATTCGGATGCCCGGGCTTCCGTTGATAAGAATTCAGCAGGTAAAGATTCCGACCACGGGGATTCGGCCAATAGGAATTCCGACGACAAAGATTCGGAAGACCGAAAATCAAATGATTGGGACTCGGACGACGATGATTCCAAATCGAAAGATGATGAAGACAGCGACGATGACGATGAACACCAAAATTATGAAGATGAACGCGATGACGATTAAGAATTCACTCCATAAACACCCCGGGCCACGGCAGATATTCCTGCCGTGGCCCGGGGCTATTTTAACTCATTTCACTTCAATTAATCCAGTTTTGTATAACCGTAGCTGTTTACAATCGCATCCAGCTTGATTCCGTTCTTACAATCCGGACAGTTCTCCGGCTCGGAGAGACGGAAGTCGGGAAGATCGGAAGAATCGAATACCGCATTAACCGGATATCCGTCGATCTCATTGACTGCGGCGAAGATAACGGAGATGCCCTCCAGAATGCCGCCGTAGGATTCGATGCAGCGAATGCTCTTTAAAATAGTACGGCCGGACATCGCGGTAGCGAGAACGACTAATACGTGTTTATCCTTCAGCATATGCTTGATGTTGTCACGAACGACCATCTGTCCGGCGGAATCGAATTCCGGAGTCACGATATAAGTAGTCTTGTGGATATTCGTGGTGGTAACGCCGAGCTCGGATAATTCCTTTGCTACATAGGCGCCGATTACCTCACAGCCATCCATACAGATGATGGTATCGATTGGAGTCTTGGAAGCAAACGCTTTGGAATAATGCTTGAGCTCTTCCGCTCCTACGCCGATCAGCCCTGATAAATCAACACGGTTTACGTATCTCTTCACCATGGATTTGGCAACCTGCTCAGCTTCCTCCTGACGCATCTTCAATGTGGTCATGTCAATGTAGTAGTTAATGTGAAAACGGTCGGATGAAAAATGTCCTTTTGTTACTTTTAAAGCCAGCTTATCATTGTCTCTGGCGCGAATTTTGGTTTCCTGCCCCATACTCATAAAAAACAACCTCCTTTGTCATATTACTTCTATTATAACCGATGTCAACCACAGAAACTATAACAAAGGTTAACTTTTTTCGTTATTCTGAAAAATGATAGCTGTCCAGAAGCTGATTTTTCATGTGCCACAGCTCATTGGAGAGGTCTACATGCACCTCGTGAGGGTTCACAAGACGGCGGGATTCATCCCAGAGCGTATCCAGTTCTTTCTTGCAGTACGCCTGAATGTCCATGACTGCGGGGGATTCGTAAACGCATTTTCCATCTTTAAATACCGGAACCATCAGATCACGGAGATGATAGGTGTTGGGAGCCAGGTGTGTCTTTTTCCAGGTCTCGATGGGATCGAAGAGCAGCAGTGAATTATTTTCATCATATTTCTCGCCTTCCAGGCAGATCAAATCGGCAATGATTTTTCCGGTTTCCCTGCTGTAAATACGCTTGATGCATTTATTGCCCGGGTTGGTAATCTTCTCGGCATTTTCGGATAACTTGATCTTCGGCACAAATTTTCCGCTCTTCTTATCTAAAATGGCTGCCAGCTTATATACACCGCCGAAGGACGGGCAGTCCTTGGAGGTAATCAGATTCGTGCCGACTCCCCAGGAGTTGATAGCAGCGCCCTGAATCTTTAAGCTATTGATAAGAGACTCGTCCAGATCGTTGGAGGCGGAAATAACTGCGTCTGGGAATCCGGCATCATCCAGCATTTTTTTCGCTTTCTTCGATAAATAGGCCAGATCGCCGCTGTCAAGACGAATTCCATAGAAGGTCAGCGGGATTTTCGCCTCCTTCATTTCCTGAAATACCTTGATGGCGTTAGGAACACCAGATTTCAGCGTGTCGTAGGTGTCCACCAGCAGGATGCAGGCGGAAGGATACAGCCTGGCATAGGTGCGGAATGCGGTCAGCTCATCCGGAAAACTCATGATCCAGCTGTGGGCGTGAGTTCCCTTGACCGGAACGCCAAACATCTTGCCGCACAGAACGTTGGAGGTCCCGATACAGCCTGCAATCATGGCCGCCCTTGCGCCGTAGATACCTGCATCCGGCCCCTGAGCCCGGCGAAGTCCGAATTCCATGACACCGTCGCCGCCGGCCGCATATACGACGCGCGCGGCTTTTGTGGCGATCAGGCTTTGATGATTGATGATGTTTAACAGCGCTGTCTCAACGAGCTGCGCTTCCATAATAGGAGCAATCACTTTTACCAGCGGTTCACGCGGGAAGACGACAGTGCCTTCCGGTATGGCGTAAATGTCGCCTGAGAATTTAAAGTGGCGTAAATACTCCAGAAAGTCTTCGCCGAACAGTCCCGTGGAACGCAGATAATCCACATCGTCCTCTTCGAAATGAAGATCTTTGATATATTCAATTACCTGCTCCAGACCGGCACAGATCGCATAACCGTTGCCGCCCGGATTTGTGCGGTAAAATGCGTCGAAGATTACGGTCTCATTGGCATCCTTTTCTTTAAAATAGCCCTGCATCATGGTTAACTCGTATAGATCCGTTAATAAGGTTAAATTGCGCTGGCTCATATGTGTTCTCCTTCTGAACGTTTAATGTGGGGGGCGGAGCAATTGGGACCGTAAGGCCCGGGGACTCTGTCCTTTTTGGACATTATACCATAACTTTACAAAAACGCAACGTGATTGATAAAAAAATAACAATCTTTAATATCAGAATAATGGAGAAGAATAAGCATAACAAATGGAGTAAGACAAATAAATTAATAAATATTTCGAATAATTATATACAATTAGACAATTACGAAATAATTTATTAATTTTTTCTAAAGAGTCTTGCAAAATGGGGAGAGATACTATATAATAAAGCTATCAAAAGAAAGAGATACAAGATATAGAAAATCCTCCCGGGAACAGGAAGCGGGAAGGATAAAAAATAGAAAGAAAAGGAGGTAGATTCCACCGAAAACATAAGTCTCGTCTGATTTCCAATTAGGAAGCAGACAATAGGAAAAACCATTCGGCCACAGTGAAAAGCCATTCCTTCTATGATGAATAAATGCGAAAGCATGGATGAAGTAGCAGGAAAAAATCTATATATCTTTTACATATGCCTATATTTCGTTATAAACTGCAAAGGAAAATTCATCGTATGAGTCGTATGACGAGAAAGTATGATTCGTCCGAACAAAGGTTTCCACATATGTAGCTTACTAACATATAGAAGAATGAAAATGACGATGCAGAGATAAACCAGATGATAGATGAGGCCCGGTAATGGAGTGGCGAAGGTAAAAAATTTCATATAGAGCATCCAGGTACACAAGTATCAGTGACAAAACAAAAAGTGAGGGTAAAGTCCAATGGATGAAGTAGTCTAGGAACGGGTATCGAAGTTCATGTGAATGAGTCGGTACCCGTTTCTATTTGCGTGCAGACGGCTGCCGCAGTGGGACTGCGCTGTTATGAAAAAAAGATTGAGGAAAAATATGAAAAACGCTTGACAGAATTAACTGTAACTGATATTATTACAGTATAAGAACTGAAACAAAAAAAGTTACAGAATGGAGCGGACGAGATGATAACAGGGAAATATTTGATTACGGCGGGAATCGCAGCTGCGGTTTTAGCACTGACGGCGTGTTCGGGCGGCCAGGGGAGTGCTTCCGGCAAGGAGACACAGAAGACGACGGCGCAGAAAGCGGAGGCTGGTGCGGAGGCCCAGACTTCACAGTATGTTAAGTTTAAGCCGGAAGAGGCAAAGGAAGTTATGGATTCGGACGATGCACTCATCGTGGTGGATGTAAGAACTCCGGAGGAGTATGCGGACAGCCGGATTGGTGATGCGATTAACATTCCGGTGGAAGACATCGGAGAGGAGATGCCGGAGGAGCTTCCGGATCCGGATGCGAAGATTATGGTCTACTGCCGAAGCGGCGTGAGAAGTAAAAACGCGGCGGAGAAGCTGCTGGGCCTTGGTTATAAGAATATTATTGATATAGGCGGTATTAAGGACTGGCCCTATGAGACCGTGTCTGGTGATGAAAAATAAAAATGGAGATAAGAAAGGAAGTTTCGAGATGAAAAAGTATGATGCGGTTATTATAGGATTTGGCAAAGGCGGTAAGACTCTGGCGGGAAAGCTGGCTGGTGAGGGAAAGGCGGTAGCGCTGATTGAGAAATCGGATAAAATGTATGGCGGTACCTGCATCAATGTGGGATGTATTCCCTCCAAGTCTCTGGTGAGAAGTTCCCAGATGACGGAAGCAAAGGGAGAGATCTCTTTTGAGGAAAAGGCGGAATTATACAAGACAGCTGTTGAGGAAAAGAAACGCGTTACTTCCCTGCTTCGAAAAAAGAATTTTGACAAGCTGAATAATCTGGAAGCGGTGACCATTTATAACGGAACTGCCAGCTTCCTTTCCAATACACAGGTAAGTGTAGTGCCGGCAGACGGTTCGGAGGCGTTTACTTTAGAGGGAGATCAGATCTTTATCAATACGGGAAGTGCTCCGTTTGTACCGCCGATTGAGGGAATAGAAGGCAATCCCCAGGTTTATTTAAGTGAGACTTTTATGGATCTGGAGAAGCTTCCGAAGAAGCTGGTTATCATTGGCGGCGGCTATATAGGACTGGAGTTTTCGTCCATGTATTCCGGATTTGGCTCTGAGGTGACGGTCATTCAGAACGAGGCACGCCTGATTCCGAGAGAGGATGAAGATATCGCGGCCGAGATTCAGAAGGTTCTGGAAGAAAAGGGCGTTAAATTTGTGATTGGCGCGGCTGTTTCCGGGATCCGAAAAGAAGGGGACTGGTCTTACGTCCATTACTCCGTCGATGGAAAAGAGGGAGATCTGGAGGCGGACGCGATTCTGGTCGCTACAGGAAGAAGACCTAATACGGCGGGATTAAATCTGGAAGCGGCAGGCGTGGAATTGACGGCCCGCGGCGGCGTCAAGGTAGACGACGGCTATAAGACGACGGCTCCGAATATCTGGGCCATGGGAGATGTGGCCGGAGGACTTCAGTTCACCTACGTTTCCCTGGATGATTTCAGGATCGTGTGGTCCAGTCTTCACGGCGGGGCATATAATGCCAATGCGGGCAAGAGAAGCCATATTCCGTACAGCGTTTTCATTGAACCATCCTTCTCAAGGGTCGGTATGAATGAGCAGGAAGCGCGGGGGGCCGGTCTGGATGTGAAGATCGCCAAACTGCCGGCGGCCGCGATTCCGAAGGCTGCTGTCTTAAACAGAACCAAAGGTCTCTTAAAGGCAGTGATTGATGCAAAGACGAATAAGATATTAGGCGCGATGCTGTTCTGTGAGGAATCTTATGAGATGATCAATATCGTGAAGCTGGCCATGGATCTCGATGCGGACTACACGGTACTGAGGGATCAGATTTATACGCATCCGACGATGAGCGAGGCGCTTAATGACTTGTTTGCGGTCTGACAAAAACTGGTCTGACGAAACTGAAAAAAGCGCTTGACAAATTATGTTTTTTCATATATCTTTGAGTTAAGGATAGTTATTGCTTCGGGCAAGCTTGACCTTGTATGATCGGATTTGAGTGGCAGCCGCCATTCTTATTGATGATGCAAGGTCTTTTTTATTTCTAAAATGAATCGGAAGGGGGATTTCGATGATCTTTAAGAAGAGACTGAACAACAATGCAGTCATTGCGGAGGACGAAAAAGGGCGCGAGAAGATACTGGTGGGATGCGGGCTTGGGTTTCAGAAAAAGGAAGGCTCCGAGGTGGAGGAGCAGAAGATCGAAAAGATTTTTTCTCTGGAGGACGCCGGGCAGAGGGAGCAGCTGAAGGAGCTGCTGCAGGAGATTCCTGTGGAACACGTGAAGTTGGCGGACGATGTGCTCTCCTATGCAAGAGTTCATGTGAACAGTAAGATCAGCACGAACGTCATCATTCCGCTGTGCGACCATATTTACATGGCAGTGGAACGGAAGAAACAGGGGATCGATGTGAAAAATGTTCTGTTGTGGGATATCAGGCGGTATTATCCCGCGGAGTATGATACAGGACTCTATGCGCTGCGCTGTGTGAAGGAGCGGTTTCATGTAAAGCTGGAGGAAGATGAAGCGGGCTTTATTGCCCTTCATATTGTGAACGCGCAGATGAATTTAAAGCAGAAGTCGGTCCATGAGATCACCACCGTCATGCAGGAAATCGAGACAATCGTCCGCATGACCTGTAAAATCAAGCTGGACGCGGAATCTGTCTATTACCACCGCTTCATTACGCATTTGAAATTTTTCGCGGAGCGGATGTTTTCCGGAAAAACGTATGAGGACCAGGAGGCGGCGGCGCTGGCGGAGGTGATCCGGGCGCAGTATCAGGAAGCTTACCAGTGCGGCAGGAAGATTGCCGATTTTATGGGGGATAAATACCATTATACGCTGAGTGAAGAAGAGATTCTTTATCTGAGTATTCACATTGCAAGGATTGTTTCTGTCTCGCGGAAACCGCGGGTATGATTCATAAAAGGAAGGGAGGAAAGCCCATAAGACATAGCGTGATATTTCATTAAGGGCAGTTACATTCAGTTGGCTCGACCTTCAGATTTCAAACAAAAAAATAGAAAGATGGAGGAAATGTAATGGGAAAATATGAAGAACTGGCAAGAGAGATTGTCAAACACGTGGGAGGCAGAGACAATGTTACCGGACTTACCCACTGCATCACAAGACTGCGTTTTAAGCTGGCGGACGAAGCTGCGGCCAATGATGAAGCGTTAAAGAACATGGAAGGCGTGGTCACAGTCATGAAGAGCGGCGGCCAGTATCAGGTGGTGATCGGAAATCACGTGGGAGAGGTCTACGAGGATGTCTGCCCGCTTCTCGATCTGGAGAAACGGGAGGAGACGGCAAAGCCGGAGAAGAAAGAGAAACTGTTTGACCGGTTTGTGGATACGATCTCCGGTATTTTCCAGCCGATTCTGGGAATTATGGCGGCTTGTGGTATGGTGAAGGGGCTGAACACGCTGTTTGCGGTGCTGGGATTATATCCCGACACGTGCGGCGGATACTTAATCATCAATGCGGTAGGGGACGCGCTGTTTACCTTCCTTCCGCTGTTCCTGGGTTATACCTCCGCAAAGAAGTTTGGCTTAAAGCCTATGCTGGGGCTGGCAATCGGCGCAATCATGTGCTATCCGGCGATTCAGGGGGGAAGTATTTCCGCTTCCATGGCTCCGCTCTACACGCTGTTTGAGGGGACGCTGTTTGAATCTCCTGTGTATATCACATTCTTTGGGCTTCCGGTAATCTCCATGGATTATACCTCCACGGTGATTCCTGTTATTTTTATCGTATACTTTGCGTCGAAATGTGAGAAGCTGTTCAATAAGTTTGTACCCGATCTGGTCAAGTTTTTCTTTGTGCCGATGCTGACGCTTTTAGTGGCGCTTCCGGCGGGATTTCTGGTTATCGGTCCGGTTGCCACCTTTGCATCCACGATTATCGCGGAGACAGTACTTACAATCAGAAGCTTTTCACCTATGCTGGCAGGAGCCATCGTTGGATTTACCTGGCAGATCCTGGTTATCTTCGGCCTGCACTGGGGATTTATTCCGGTCTATATCAACAATATCATGACCATGGGCTACGACAACGTGATGATGCCGTTCTTTGCCTGTACCTTTGCGACATCGGCCGTGGTTCTGGCTATCTTCATCAAGACAAAGGACAGAAAACTGAAGGAAATGGCACTGCCCAACTTTATTTCCGGTATTTTCGGGGTGACGGAGCCTGCGATCTACGGAATTACACTGCCGCTTAAGAAGCCATTTATCATCAGCTGTATTGCAGGCGGAATCGGCGGAGGCTTCTACGGTTTCTTCAATTTTAGAAAATTTATGATGGGCGGAATGGGAATCTTTGAGTTTCCGGCGATGGTGGAGCCGGACGGTTCCATGGGTAACCTGATCGTGGCTGTGACCGGGGCCCTTCTGACCATGGTGATCGCGTTCGTTATGACGATGATTGTCTATAAAGATAAGAAGAAAGAGGATTCTGCTGAGGCCAGCAGAATCTACAGTGACAGTGCAGACCAGGGAACGGCTGACAACATCCCAGAATTCGCATCTAACGAGTTCCTGACCATTATGAGTCCCATGAAGGGTGCTGTTATTGATTTAAAAGATGTAAAAGACAGCGCGTTCGCCTCCGGAATCCTTGGAAAGGGGATTGCTGTTCTTCCAGAGGAAGGTCTGGTGGTGTCACCGGTGGACGGAACGGTTGTGACCATTTTCCCGACGCTCCATGCGCTTGGAATTCTGTCGGACGAAGGGACGGAGATTCTGATCCACATCGGACTGGATACGGTGCAGCTGGATGGAAAGGGCTTTGAGGCTGCAGCGAAGCAGGGCGACCATGTGAAGGCAGGACAGCCGCTGATGCGGTTCGATATGGAGCTGATCCGGGAGGCCGGGTTCCTGCTGGAGACGCCGGTTCTGATCAGCAATTATGGGAATTACCAGTCGGTGGAAGCCATTGTGAAGGCCGATGACGCGGTGGAGTATCAGGAACCGCTTTTGCGGATCGTTAAATAACCGGAAAGGAGATCGGAAAATGGGACTGAGTAAAGATTTCCTCTGGGGAGGCGCCACTGCGGCAAACCAGTGCGAGGGCGGCTGGCAGGAGGACGGAAGAGGACTCTCCAATGTGGACGTGTGCCCGGCAGGACCGGACCGTGAAGCAGTGATACGGGGAGAGCACGTATCGCTTGTCTGCGACGGGGAGCACCGGTATCCCTCTCACGAGGCCATTGACATGTTTCACCATTTCCGGGAGGACATACGCCTCTTCGGCGAGATGGGCTTTAAAGTCTACCGCATGAGTATTGCGTGGACGAGGATATTTCCCGGAGGGGAGGAAGAGGAGCCAAACGAGGCGGGGCTGCGGTTCTATGAGGAGGTGTTCCGGACGTGTCACGAATACGGCATTGAGCCGCTGGTGACCATCTGTCACTTTGACTGTCCAGTGCATTTAATCGAGAAGTACGGCGGATGGCGGAGCAGGGAGATGATCGGCTTCTATTTGAAACTCTGCCGCACGCTGTTTGTCCGCTACCGGGAGCTGGTGCGATACTGGCTGACCTTTAACGAGATCAATATGATTCTGCACGCTCCGTTCCTGGGCGCGGGACTTCTGTTTCAGGACGGGGACGAGAGGGAAAAACTGAAATACCAGGCCGCTCATCATGAACTGATTGCCAGCGCCCTGGCGGTGCAGATGGCACACGAAATTAATCCGGAGAACAGAGTCGGCTGTATGTTTGCGGCGGGGAGCGTCTATCCGTACAGCTGCAGGCCGGAGGATGTGTGGGAAGCACTGAAAAAGGACCGCGAGAACTATTTCTTCGTCGATGTGCAGGCCAGAGGGGAGTATCCGGCCTATGCAGCGAGAGCGCTTGAACGGGAGGGACTTATGCCTGTGATGGAAGACGGGGACAAGAGGATATTGAAGACGGGGACGGTGGACTTTATCTCCTTTTCCTATTATAACAGCCGCTGTGTCTCTACGGCAGACAGCGCGGAATCGGCGGAGGGCAATCTTTTTGCCTCTGCGAAAAATCCGTATCTGACGTACAGCGAATGGGGCTGGCCGATCGATCCCCTGGGACTTCGGATCACCTTAAACCAGATCTATGACAGGTATGAGAAACCGCTGTTTATCGTGGAAAATGGTCTGGGAGCACAGGATTTTCCAGACGAAAACGGAAACGTTGCAGACGACTGCCGGATCGATTATTTAAAGCGGCATATATGCGCCATGATGGATGCCGTGGAGCTGGACGGCGTGGATTTACTCGGCTACACGGCGTGGGCGCCCATCGATTTGGTGAGCGCCGGCAGCGGACAGATGAAGAAGCGATACGGCTTCATCCATGTGGATCTGGACGACGAAGGCAATGGAACGGGAAAGAGGATGAGGAAGAAGTCGTTCGAATGGTATCAAAAAGTAATAGGGACCAATGGGGAGTGGGCCCGTTACGGGGCAGAATGACGAAAATACGCCACAGATGCCCGAAATTTCGTCTTTTACTTGACATTTCCTCCCATAATATCTATAATGAGAGGACATATAAGGCATAACCTGCCATTATATTATAGGAAAAAAGACGATGAAAGAGACAGTAGGACCGTGGGAAATCCAAAGCGAGCCAGGGAGGGTGAAAGCCTGGTGAGAGTAGTCATGGGACCGAATATCACTCTGGAGTCTCCGGCTGAAAGCTGTGTAAGCAGTAAGCCAGGACGTGATTCCTACGTTACAGGGAACGCATATGTCAGTATGCTGTAATAGGTGGTTTAGCGAAGCACGGCCTTCGTCCTGATTACGGGACGAAGGCCTTCTTTTTTTACTATTCATAAAGGAGGTCAAAAGAGATGTATAACAAAGTTCCTACAGATCTAAATTTTGTAGCGAGAGAAAAAGAAGTTGAAAAATTCTGGGAAGATCACGAGATTTTCCAGAAGAGCATCGATAACAGAAAAAAGGCTGAAACCTATACCTTCTATGACGGCCCTCCAACCGCCAACGGAAAACCTCATATCGGCCATGTCCTTACCCGTGTCATCAAGGATATGATCCCGAGATACCGTACCATGAAGGGATGCGACGTGCCGAGAAAGGCCGGATGGGATACCCACGGACTTCCAGTCGAACTGGAAGTGGAGAAGATGCTGGGGCTCGACGGCAAGGAGCAGATCGAGGAATACGGTCTCGAGCCATTTATCAAGCACTGCAAGGAAAGCGTATGGAAGTACAAGGGCATGTGGGAGGATTTCTCCAAGACCGTCGGCTTCTGGGCTGATATGGATGATCCGTACGTTACCTATGAGAACTACTATATCGAGTCCGAGTGGTGGGCTCTTAAGCAGATCTGGGAAAAGGGCCTGTTATACAAAGGCTTTAAGATCGTTCCCTACTGTCCGCGCTGCGGAACGCCGCTGTCCAGCCACGAGGTGGCACAGGGCTACAAGGATGTGAAAGAACGCTCCGCTATCGCCAGATTCAAGGTGAAGGGCGAGGACGCTTATATACTGGCGTGGACGACCACACCGTGGACGCTTCCTTCCAACGTGGCGCTCTGTGTGAATCCGAACGAGTCCTATGTGAAGGTGAAAAACGGAGAATATACGTACTATCTTGCGGAAGCTTTGTGTGATACGGTTCTGAATAGTGAATACACTGTACTGGAGCGCTACACCGGAAAGGATCTGGAGTTCAAGGAGTACGAGCCGCTGTTTGATTTCGTACATCCGGCGAAGAAGGCATTCTATGTGACCTGCGATACGTACGTAACGCTGACAGACGGTACCGGCGTCGTTCATATCGCTCCGGCATTCGGTGAAGACGACTCCAAGGTTGGTAAGAAATACGATCTTCCTTTCGTTCAGCTGGTGGATTCCAAGGGCGAGATGACGAAGGAGACGAAATGGGAGGGCACCTTCTGTAAGAAGGCCGATCCGCTGGTTTTAAAGGATCTGGAAGAGCGGGGCTTACTGTTCTCTGCATCGGTATTTGAGCACAGCTATCCGCATTGCTGGAGATGTGACACGCCTCTCATCTATTATGCGAGAGAATCCTGGTTCATCAAGATGACCGAGGTGAAGGAAGACTTAATCCGCAACAATAACACCATCAACTGGATCCCGGAGAGCATCGGTAAGGGACGCTTCGGCGACTGGCTGGAGAATGTTCAGGACTGGGGCATCAGCCGGAACCGTTACTGGGGTACTCCTTTAAACGTATGGGAGTGTGAGTGCGGCCACCAGCATTCTATCGGAAGCATCGAGGAATTAAAGTCCATGTCTCCTGACTGCCCCGAGACAATCGAACTTCACCGCCCATACATCGACGCGGTGACCATCACCTGCCCGAAGTGCGGGAAGCAGATGAAGAGAGTTCCGGAGGTAATCGACTGCTGGTTCGATTCCGGTTCCATGCCATTTGCGCAGCACCACTATCCATTTGAGAATAAAGAGCTGTTTGAGCAGCAGTTCCCGGCGGATTTCATCTCCGAAGCTGTGGATCAGACGAGAGGATGGTTCTATTCTCTGCTGGCTATCTCAACGCTGATCTTTAACAAGGCGCCATATAAGAACGTTATCGTTCTGGGCCACGTACAGGATGAGAATGGACAGAAGATGTCGAAGTCCAAGGGCAACGCGGTTGATCCGTTCCAGGCTCTGGATGAATTCGGCGCAGACGCCATCCGCTGGTATTTTTATATCAACAGTGCGCCGTGGCTGCCGAACCGCTTTCATGGCAAGGCCGTAATGGAAGGCCAGCGCAAGTTTATGGGTACTTTATGGAATACGTACGCTTTCTTTGTTCTCTATGCAAATATTGACGAATTTGATGCAGCAAAATACAAACTGGAATACGATAAGCTTCCGGTTATGGATAAATGGCTTCTGTCGAAGTTAAATACTTTAATCAAGACCGTGGACGCCAATCTGGGTAATTACCAGATCCCGGAGGCGGCCAGAGCACTTCAGGAGTTTGTGGATGACATGAGCAACTGGTATGTGAGAAGAAGCCGTGAGCGTTTCTGGGCAAAGGGCATGGAACAGGATAAGATCAATGCCTATATGACCCTTTATACCGCGCTTGTGACCGTCAGCAAGGTGGCAGCGCCGATGATTCCGTTTATGACGGAACAGATCTATCAGAATCTGGTGTGCAATATCGATAAGACAGCGCCGGAGAGCATCCATTTATGCGATTATCCGGCAGCGGATGAATCCTGCATCGATGAGAAGCTGGAAGACAACATGGACGAGGTCTTAAAGATCGTAGTTATGGGCCGTGCGGCCAGAAATACGGCGAATATCAAGAACCGCCAGCCGATCGGCCGGATGTTCGTGAAGGCGCCTCATGAGCTCTCCGTATTCTATCAGGAGATCATCGAGGATGAACTGAATGTAAAGACAGTTGTCTTTACAGACGATGTCCGCGACTTCACCAGCTACAGCTTTAAGCCGCAGTTAAAGACTGTCGGACCAAAATATGGAAAACAGTTAAACAACATCAGAAAGGCCCTTTCCGAGGTGGACGGCAACACCGCCATGGATACTTTGAATGAAAAGGGCGCCCTCACGTTCGACTTTGACGGCAGCGAGGTGGTTCTGACGAAGGAAGATTTACTGATCGATACGGCTCAGATGGAGGGCTACGTATCGGAAGGTGATAATACCGTTACGGTTGTGCTTGACACGAACCTGACACCAAAACTGATCGAGGAAGGCTTTGTCCGCGAGTTGATCAGCAAGATTCAGACGATGCGTAAGGAAGCCGGCTTTGAGGTTATGGACCATATCCTCATCACCAGCGAAGGCAATGAGAAGATTGCCGGAATCTTTGGCGCGCACGGCGAAGAAATAAAGAGCGAGGTCCTCGCAGAAGGCATCACACCGGGTAAGGCAGCGGGATATACGAAGGAATGGAACATCAATGGTGAGAATGTCACTCTGGGCGTTGAAAAAGTTCAGTAATACGAGGCTAGGATTCTCTCAGATTGAAATAACCGATAGGAGGTCATTCACAATGAGTATGGGATTTGATAAAGAAACCTTTAAGAAAAGCGTTATTTATAACGTAAAAAACGTATTCCGCAAGACGATCGATGAGGCTACCCCGGAGCAGGCGTTCCAGGCAGTTGCCTACGCAGTAAAGGATGTCATCATCGATGAGTGGATTGCAACCCACAAGGAGTATGAGAAGCAGGATGCGAAAACCCTGTACTATCTCTCCATGGAGTTTTTAATGGGCCGTGCCCTTGGAAACAATATCATCAATATCATGGCGCTGCCGGAAGTGAAGGAAGTTTTAGATGAACTTGGCTTCGATTTAAACGCCATCGAGGATCAGGAGCCGGATCCGGCTCTCGGCAACGGCGGCCTCGGCCGTCTTGCCGCCTGCTTCTTAGATTCCCTGGCGACGCTGGGCTATCCGGCATACGGCTGCGGCATCCGTTACCGTTACGGTATGTTCAAGCAGAAGATTGAAAATGGATATCAGATGGAAGTTCCGGATGACTGGTTAAAGAACGGCTATCCGTTCGAGGTACGCCGTGCCGAGTATGCGACGGAGGTAAAATTCGGCGGTTACGTGAGAACTGTCTGGGAGAACGGCAGAGAGCATTTCGTTCAGGAGGGATATCAGTCCGTCCGCGCCGTTCCCTACGACATGCCGATCGTCGGCTACGGCAACAATGTGGTGAATACGCTGCGAATCTGGGATGCGGAGGCAATCAATACCTTCAGTCTGGATTCCTTCGACAAGGGAGACTACCAGAAGGCAGTGGAGCAGGAAAACTTGGCGAAAACCATTGTCGAGGTTCTGTATCCTAACGACAACCACTACGCAGGAAAGGAACTCCGATTAAAACAGCAGTACTTTTTCATTTCTGCCAGCGTTCAGAGAGCGGTTAAGAAGTATATGGAAAAGCATGAGGATATTCATAAATTCTTCGAGAAGACAGTGTTCCAGTTAAACGATACCCATCCCACCGTGGCTGTGCCGGAATTAATGCGTATCCTGTTGGATGAGTTTAACCTGACCTGGGATGAGGCATGGGCAGTGACGACGAAGACGTGTGCCTACACGAATCACACCATCATGTCCGAGGCTCTGGAAAAATGGCCGATCGAGCTGTTCTCCAGACTGCTGCCGAGAATCTACCAGATCGTGGAGGAGATCAACCGCCGCTTTGTGGAGCAGATTCAGCAGATGTATCCGGGCAACCAGGATAAGATCCGCAAGATGGCCATCATTTACGACGGCCAGGTGCGCATGGCCAACTTAGCCATCGTCGGCGGATTCTCCGTCAACGGCGTTGCAAGGCTGCACACCGAGATATTAAAGAAGGAAGAGCTGCGTGACTTCTATGAGATGATGCCGCAGAAATTCAATAATAAGACCAACGGCATCACACAGAGGCGTTTCCTGCTTCACGGCAATCCGCTGTTAGCTGAATGGGTGACTGGAAAGATCGGAAGCGAATGGATCACCAATCTGCCTCATATCCACCGTCTGGCGGTATACGCAGATGATCCGAAGTGCCAGCAGGAGTTCATGGACATCAAGTACCAGAACAAGGTCCGTCTGGCCAAATACATCAAGGAACACAACGGAATCGACGTGGACCCGCGCTCGATCTTCGATGTTCAGGTAAAGCGCCTTCACGAGTATAAGCGCCAGCTGATGAACATTCTTCATGTGATCTATTTATACAACCAGCTGAAGGATAATCCCAACCTGGATATGGTTCCGAGAACCTTTATCTTCGGCGCCAAGGCGGCGGCCGGATATAAGAGGGCGAAACTGACCATTAAGCTGATCAATTCTGTGGCAGATGTAATCAATAACGACAAATCCATCGACGGAAAGATCAAGGTGGTGTTCATCGAGGACTATAAGGTGTCCAATGCGGAGATCATTTTCGCGGCGGCCGACGTCAGCGAGCAGATTTCTACGGCCAGCAAGGAAGCATCCGGTACCGGAAATATGAAGTTTATGTTAAACGGTGCGCTGACCCTGGGAACCATGGACGGCGCCAATGTGGAGATTGTGGAAGAGGTTGGAGCCGAGAATGCCTTTATCTTCGGTATGACCTCCGACGAGGTGATCGGCTACGAGAACAAGGGCGGATATAATCCGATGGAGATTTTTAACAATAATTACCAGATCCGCCGCGTTCTGATGCAGCTGATCAACGGCTACTTCGCTCCGCAGGATCCTGAGCTGTTCCGTGACATTTATAATTCTCTCCTGAATACGCAGAGCAGCGACCGCGCAGATACGTACTTCATCTTAAAGGATTTCCCGTCCTATGCGGAAGCGCAGCAGAAGGTCGATCAGGCTTACCGCAATGAGACCTGGTGGGCAAAAGCGGCTATTCTGAATGTGGCCTGCAGCGGTAAATTCACCTCAGACCGTACGATCGAGGAGTATGTAAACGACATCTGGCATCTGGAAAAGGTGAAGGTAGAAATAGAAGCAAATCAGTAAGGCAGTGCAGAATAAGCGCTTAAGAGAATTACGGTGGGAAAATGCAGCGAGAAGCGCCGTCGGCAGGACGGAACAGCGGGCGGCATTTTCCCGCCGTTTTGCTTTTGAGTGCCGCCTGCGGCGGGGATTTGATGAGCATTCTTGATTTGAAAAGAGGAAAACGGGGGAGAATATGACAGAGAGTACAGTCGGAAAACGGGGATTTGAACCGTCGAAAATAATGATTTACGTGAAAAACAGAGGTATTGTGCTGGAAGAATCATCCATGGCTCTTGTAAACAGGGATACCGGACTGATTATAGCCATGGGAAATGAGGCGGAGGAGGCGATGGAGGCTCCGCCGACTCCTGCTGTCGCCGTCAATGCGCTGCGGAGGGGAATCGTTGCCTATTTCACATTATCTGCAAATATGTTCCGTTATTATTTGCACCGGGCTCTGGGGTACGATCACTCCTTTGTGAAGCGTCTGATCGGTATCACCATAAAAAAGCCGCGGATTGCAGTGTGCGTGCCGGAGGAACTGACGGAGGTGGAGGAAAAGGCATTTTCAGAAGCCTTTTACCAGGCGGGGGCGAAAAAGGTGTATCTCAGTGGTCTGCCACTGGAAAACGCCGTAACCTCTCTGGGAAAACAGTGCTCCGTGTTTGTGGGAATCACGTGGAGTGGGAAGGAAAAGGAACGTTTCTGCATAAACGAGAATTGTCCGCATAGAATTTTTTAAAGGAACTTGCGGAGGTTTTTGGTGGCAAAAAAAGTTGTAATGATATGCGTCATGGCCTTGCTGCTTCCATATATAATAACCCTGGCATGGACAGGCAGAATCGAGGAAAAGAAGCAGGTACCGCTCATTACCAGCGGAAAAAAAGTGATTCTGGACCGGAAAAACGGGGAATCCTATATGGACGTGGAAGAGTATCTGCCCGGAGTTGTGGCAAAGCAGATTCCGGCCGAGTATGGGAAGGAAGCGCTGCGGGCGCAGGCTGTGATTGCCAGGACGTTTATTTACCAGAAGATGAACGGTCAGGACGAGGTGAAGGAATCGGAGCTTCATATGGAATATCTGGAGGAGAAGCAGATGGAGTCCATGTGGGGAAGCGAGTCCTTTGTGACGTATTTTCAGGCGGTGGAAGAGGCCGTGCGCTCGACGGCAGGCGAGGTGATCACCTATGACGGCAAGCTCATTGAGCCGCTGTTTCACCGGGCCAGCACCGGGATGACGAGAACCGGAGATGAGAGCCATCCGTATTTGCAGGCGGTGGCCAGCAAACGCGATGTGGAGGCGGAAGGCTACCTGACCATGATGACCTGGAGCAAGGAAGATTTTGCCGGCAGGATTAATCAGATCGCCGACAGCGTGCCTGTTGATGCAGGCCAGCTTCCTCAGTCCATTCAGATCATCGTCCGAGACGACGGCGGTTACGTGGGACAGATTCAGATCGGTACAAAGGTGTATACCGGAGAGGAGGTCCAGTATGCGCTGGGGCTGCCGTCTCCATCCTATACGCTGGAGGAATACGACGGCGGAATCCGGGCGGTCTGCCAGGGTGTGGGCCACGGTTACGGGCTCAGCCAGTACGGTGCGAAGTGTATGGCGGAGGAGGGAAAGACCGCGGAAGAGATTCTTGGATTTTTTTATAAAAATATTGTTCTGATTTCTGAATAACTCTTTCTCCTTTGGTAAGAATATTACCGAGGTGATAAACGTGAAAGAGAAAATGAGTCAATTGTTCAAGGATAAAGTATTCCTTGTCCTGTTGGTTTTAGGCCTGCTGACTATAGTAGCTGCGGCAGGAGTCATTACCATTCAAAGAGGAAACAATGACGGCCAGAGTCCATATCTTGAAGTTCCGGACCAGAAGGGTGTCATTGCAGAAGAGACGATACCACAGGAAAACCAGGTAGCAGTTGCCGGTGATTCCAACGCTGAGCAGAATCTGGATGCGGATACACAGGTTGCTGATTCCGCCAAGGCTACAGCGAAAGCAGAGACAGAAGCAGAAACCCCGGCGGTTAAGGCCGGAGCGGAAAAGGAGGCGGCCGCAGCGCTTGTCCTCAATTTTAACGATGCAACAAAGATGGCATGGCCGGTATCAGGAAATGTCATTCTGGATTACAGCATGGAGTCCACTATCTATTTCCCGACTCTTGATCAGTATAAATGTAATCCGGGCATCGTCATTCAGGGCGCCGTGAGCACACCGGTCGTAGCACCTGCAAACGCAAAAATCCAGGAGATCGGTTCTAATGAAGAACTGGGCAATTACGTCATTCTCAACATGGGAAATGACTATACGGCTGTCTGCGGCCAGTTAAAGGAACTGCAGGTAGTGGAAAATGAATATGTCGCTCAGGGCGACGTTCTGGGCTATGTGGCCGAACCTACGAAATATTATTCGATTGAAGGCGCGAACTTATACTTCGAGCTGGAGCACGAGAATCATCCGGTAGATCCGCTGGATTTCATGCAGTGAGAGCGTGCGGACCGGGCTATACCATACGGTGAAGAAAAGAAGGCAGGGCAGAAGGCTTATTGAAGTTTTCTGTTCTGTTTTTTTGTGTAAATGGAGATGGGGATGTGGTATAATGAAAATGAGGTTTGTGAGCGGCATTTTTATGTGTGGCAGTCAGGGAAAGGAGAAAAATAATGAATTACGATGTACTGAAGAAGAATTTTGAAAAGCATGGATTTCATACTGCATATTTCGAGACAGGGGAGGAAGCGGCTTCCTACATAAAAGAGATGGTGAAGGGGAAGGCGGTGGCACTGGGAGGCAGTGTGACGCTGCAGGAGATAAAACTGAATGAGGTTCTGGACGGGGAGTGTGCGCTGACCTGGCACTGGCTGGAGCCAGGGGCAGAGACGCTTAAGAAGGCGAAGCAGGCAGAGGTCTATATCTGCAGTGCCAACGGGGTATCCGAAACAGGGGAGATCGTCAATATCGACGGGACCGGCAACCGTGTCTCCATGACAATCTACGGGCCTCAGAAGGTGTACTATCTGGTAGGCAGAAACAAGATTTCGCCCGATATGCACAGTGCACTTATGCGTGCAAAGAACGTGGCGGCGCCGAAAAATGCGCTGCGTCTGAACCGGAAGACGCCCTGTGCGGCGAATGGAGGGGACCGCTGCTACGACTGCAACAGTCCGGAACGCATCTGCAGAGCGACTGTCATCCAGGATCGCCCCTGTAACGGTGTGGAGGCGGAAGTCGTGTTTATCAACGAGGATCTGGGATACTAAAAGTAACAGTTCAGCCCTCGCTTCCGGCTGTCGCGGTCCTTCCCGGCGCTTTCGTTTCCCGGACCTTTCCTGTGACTTTGCAGGGGAGAGGAGAGTCCCCCTCATTACATTCGGCGGATTAGTTAGCAGTTCTTAATGCGCAGAATTTTTCGTTCAGGGGGAATCCCCACCTGTCTGAGCGCAGCGAGTTTGGGGATTTTCACTGGTTTTTAGAAAAATCCTGCACATTTAGAAATGCTTATGCCCGAAACCGGAACAGGAAAGGTCCGGGAAACGAAAGCGCCGGGAAGGACCGCGACAGCCGGAAGTGAGGGCTGAACTGTTACTACTAAAATGTTATAAAAAAATAATAATTTGTTCATATGTGAACTAAGGTAATATGCTATAATAAAGACGAAAATAATGTGACGGGAGTGCGGCTATGAACATATTGTTTTTTTTAACACCAAAGTGTGAAGTGGCATATATTTATGAGGACGAGACTCTGCGGCAGGCCCTTGAGAAGATGGAGTATCACAAGTACTCCGCGGTACCGATTATCAGCAAAACGGGAAGATACATTGGAACCATCACAGAGGGCGATATGCTCTGGGGAATCAAGAATAAGTTTAATTTAAGCTTAAAGGAGGCCGAGCGCGTAACCGTGGCGGCGATCGACCGGAGACTGGACAACCGTCCGGTATATGCCAACTCCAACATGGAAGATTTAATCGACAAGGCGCTGAACCAAAACTTTGTTCCCGTGGTAGATGACCAGAAGAATTTCATCGGAATCATCACCAGAAAGGACATTATTCGCTATTACTACGATAAGTCCCAGGAATGCAGTCAGGCGACACAGGCCTGTCGGAACGCGGGAGAGAAGGCACGGCTGGTGCTGGGATAGGAATTATGAAAAGGAATCTCGGATAGGAATTAAGGATAGGAATTAAGGATATATGGCGTTTACGTACTGCGGCAGGAAGTGAGTAATGGCACAGGAGATAAAACGTAAATAGTACCAGAGTGTAAAACGCCTGTCGGCGGGAACGGTTACTTCTGTAACTGGTGTTTCCTGGCGGCAGGCGTTTTTTATGTGTGTTTATGCTCTTGTCATTTTTTCTTTCTCTTCGTTTAGCAGAGAGATGGAATCGGCAAAGGTATTGTCGATCACTTTAAGCAACGTGTCCTGCTCCAGAGTCGGGGAGTAGTAAAAACCCTGCTGGTAGTCGCAACCGGCGTTCGTCAGGATATTCACCTGATTCTCGGTTTCCACACCTTCTGCGATGATGTTTAAATCCAGGTCCTTGGCGATGTGGATCAGTCCTTCAATCACGCAGCGCGACTTCGGGTTCGTCTCCAGCTGCCATACGAATAAACGCTCCAGCTTCAGCGTGTTGACCGGAAGCTCCAGGATGGTGGCTACGCCGGAATATCCGGAACCGAATTCATTTAACACCAGCTCTACGCCCATGTCGGACAGTTCCTGCAGCATGATGTTGATGTTTAAGTATGCTGTGGTTAGGGCGCTTTCCTGGATCTCGATGGCAAGCTTGCCCTTGGGGATCTGGTAGGTGTCGATGACGCGTCTGACCTCATCCAGAAAATCTTCCTGCAAAAAGAGGATAGAAGATATCGGGAGAGCGATGGAATCGAATTCCTTGCCTGCCTCGGTGAGCTTTGCGATACACTGGCCCACTTTATCCAGGGCGAAATATTCGAGGGAGCGGATCTGGCCGGAGTCTTCAGCGATTGGAAGAACCTCGCTGGCTCCGATGAGTCCCAGCCCCTTGATGAAGATGCGCATATAAAACTCTGCGCGGCTGAACTTTCCGGTCTCCATATTAAGCGTCGGGCGGTAACGGACCTCAATCTCTTCTTTTTCAATGGCGGTCTTCAAGTATAATGCGATGGTGTGGCGGCGAAGCAGCTGCTTCTGAAGCGTACTGTCGAACATAATGGCCTGGTTCGGTCCGCCTTCTTCCGCTCTTAAGACTGCCAGGTCGAGACATTTTAACAGCTCGTCCGGCGTCGCGGCGTGTCCGGGATAGGAGCACATACCCATCTGTACGGAACAGAGGCAGTCCGTTCCGTTCACTTTCCAGGCGTGATCAAACTGTTCGGCGATCTCTTCTGCAAGATCGGACGCCTGTCCCTGTGAATACTGGTCGAGGATCATGATGTATTCCACACCGATGTAGTGATAAACAGGTTTTCCTGTCTTTTCTTTTAAATAGGCGAGAATCTGGCTTAAAAGGTTCTCACAGTAATCGTAACCGAATACCTGATTCAGTCGTTTGAAATTCTCTATGTATACTTTTAATACAACTCCGCGGTCTGCGGGCGTATCCATGACTTCCGACAGATGCCGGTAGCATGCGTCACGTTCCAACTTGCTTTCTTCCGCCCTTTCTGTGATCACGGGCTCGGATTCCGCCGGTGACGGAGTGGGGATTGTCTTCTTTTGAAACCAACTCATGTGGTCTGCCTCCTGTTTTTGCAATTATTAACTTCATTGTAGTATAAAACAGGCGTGAAATCAAGGAGGATTTCGGTAAATATTGAACCTACTGTAACAGTTCGGCCTTCGCTCCCGGCTGCCACTGCCCGGCCCGGTGCTCTCGGTTCCCAGACCTTTCCAGTGACTTTGCAGGATATTAGCAGTTCTTAATGGGCAGAATTTTTCGTTCAGGGGAAATCCCCACCTGTCTGAGCGCAGCGAGTTTGGGGATTTTCACGGGTTTTTAGAAAAATCCTGTACATTTAGAAATGCTTATGCCCGAAACCGGAACTGGAAAGGTCTGGGAACCGAGAGCACCGGGCCGGGCAGTGGCAGCCGGGAGCGAAGGCTAAACTGTTACAGCCTACTTTACGAGAAGCATGACAGCTCCCAGCAGAAACAGAATAACGCCGGTCAACCGGTTCAAAAGTTTTGGATCTGCTTTGTTTGCGAATACGGCGGCGATTCGGGCAAACAGGAAGGTAAACAGGATACAGAGTACGAGCAGGAACAGATCCGGCATGCCGCCGATGGCAAAATGAGAGAGGGACCCGGTCAAAGCCGTGAACGTCATGATAAATACGCTGGTTCCGACGGCGGTCTTTAATTCATATCCCAGCACGCTCGTCAGCAGCAGAAGCATCATCATACCGCCGCCTGCGCCGATAAATCCACAGATGAAACCGACCACAATGCCGCTCAGTATGGACTGGATCAGCTTTTGCCGCATGGTCTTGGAGGCCTGTGCGTCTTTGGTCGTGAGGACCGGTCTCACTATGAATTTAATGCCCAGAAGCATGGTGAGGAAGACGGAAGCGTTCCCCATGGCGTGATTGGGAACCAGGGAGGAGATGTAGCTTCCAATCAGGGTGAAGATTAAGACAGCGGCCATCATCACGATACCGTTTCGGATATCGAGGTTTTTGTGTTTTCCGTAGGTGTAGGCCGATACGGCGCTGGCGAGAACGTCGCTGGCCAGAGCGATGCCGATCGCCTGATAGGCAGGGACTCCTAAAAATGTGATGAGCATGGGACTGATGACGGCCGCCGCACTCATTCCGGCAAAGCCTGTGCCGAAGCCGGCTCCGAGGCCTGCAAACAGACATACAATGATTTTTACTAACATGGTAAGACCTTCTTTTCTCTTGTTTTCTTGTTTATTCCCGCGGGCAATGAGCTAAGTGCGAGTCCTGCATGAGCCTTTGGCGACTGCTGCGAGGGTCAAATACTCTGCTGCTCACGGCGCTTCAAATACCCTGCTGCTTACGGTGCTTCAAGTTTGATGCCTCTGTTTCTAGCTGCGGGAGATTTGATTACGTTTGTTTCAGATTATCCATCATCCGTTTTAAAAGATCAGAGAACATCTGCCGTTCTTCCTCTGAAATCCCACGGTTCAGCCGTTTGAAGAAATCCTCCTGCGTCCGTTTTAAATCCCGGGCGACAGGGGCGGCGGCGTCTGTCAGCTTTAAATGAATTTTTCTGCGGTCGGCGGTGTCCTCGTGACTCTCCAGGTATCCCAGGCCGGTCAGCGACTCTACGGAAGCCGATACCCCTGATTTAGCCAGCATGCGGAAATAGGAAATGTCCTTTGCTGTATCGTAATCCGGGTTATTGTAGAGAAATAGAATAATGTCGGCATCCATCAGCGATAAATGGTGCCGTGTAGCTGCGGTCTGAATGACCTGATTATAAATCTTGTGAAAGGACTTTGCTCCGGATAAAATATCGCGAGTCTCCATATGATTCACCTCTTTTTCTTTGGATTTCCGCGAGCAGCCAGCCGGGTGCCAGGCTGTTTGAATGAGCATTTGGCTGGCTGTTCGAGCATTTGGCGACTGCCGCGTGGGTCAAATACCCTGCCGCATGCAACGGAGTATTTGACTGATAGAGTAACAGTTGTAATTGGTTTTAAAATGAACTGTTCTTTTTAGAACTATATCAAACTGTTCTGGCTTTGTCAATAGAAATACAGGTGAAGGAGAAAAGGAAGAAGTAAATTTCAGGATATCGGGGAATGATAACCATGAGGTGAAAATATGAAATCAATCTGGACACAAACAACGAAAATACCTGGAAGAAATCCGCTTCCTGGTAATAAGAAAACAGAAGTTGCAGTAATCGGAGCCGGACTCTTTGGTATTCTTGCGGCCCATTATCTGAAGGAACAGGGAAAAGAAGTGATTGTGCTGGAGACCAACCGGATCGGAAGCGGCCAGTCGGGATATACGACTGCGAAAATTACATCCCAGCATAACCTGATTTACCAGAAGCTTGTAAACACAATGGGGGAGAAGCATGCCGCCGCTTACGCCATGGCGAACCAGCAGGCTATTCGGGATTATGAGAAGTTAATTGACAGATACCGCATTGCATGCCACTTTGAGAAGAAGGATGCCTATTTATTTTCGGTTAATGAGTCGGAAATTTTGAGGCAGGAGGCGGACTGTGCCGCCCGATGCGGCATACCGGCTTCCTTTGTCCGGGAGACGGAGCTTCCGTTTCCTGTTCACGGTGCGGTGCGTTTTGCAGATCAGGCACAGTTTCACCCGCTGGAGTTCATCGAAGCGCTCTCCGGGGATTTAACGGTCTATGAGCGGACGACTGTCCGTGAGGTGAAGGGGCATGAGATTATCACGAACAGAGGTGTGGTAAAGGCGGCTCACATTGTATTTGCGTGTCATTTTCCATTTGTAAATATTCCGGGTTTCTATTTTCTGCGGATGTATCAGGAAAAGAGCTATGTGATGGCACTAGGGCCTGTAAAGGAGCTGGAGGGAATGTATCTGGGGATTGATAAAAACTCCTATTCCTTCCGGAGCGCGGGGGATACACTTCTTTTGGGCCATGGAAGCCATCGGACTGGAAAGTGTCCGAAAAAGAATCCTTACGAAGAGATGCGGCGGTTGAGAGAACATTTTTATCCGAACACGGAGGAATACGGACGATGGTCGGCCGAGGACTGCATGAGTGTGGACAGTGTGCCTTACATCGGCCATTTCTCCGGCGTGCTTGCAGACTGGTACGTGGCAACGGGATTTGGAAAATGGGGCATGACGACATCAATGGCTGCGGCCAGGATCGTGACAGCGCAGATTATGGGAAGAAGGACGCCGTATGACGAGGTATTTACTCCGCAGCGGTTCAGGCCCAAAGCGGCGGCGTCCACATTTCTTTCCCATGCCGGTTATTCTGCGGCCGGACTCATGAGTGGCGCTATGACAAAGGTTCCCCGATGTCCTCATCTGGGCTGTAGGCTTGTATATAATCGGATGGACGGGCGCTATGAGTGCCCCTGCCACGGATCACAATTTGAACAAAATGGAAAAATATGCGTTGGCCCTGCACAAGAAAGCCTTCCTTTCATAAATTGATATTAGAAACTCATCATATTGAAAGGAGTATTTCATCCTATGGATTGTTATACGAAACAAAGATGTCCTGGCTGCCAGCCAGTGCCGCAGGGCGCTAAAGGCCGTCAGGATGTTCCAATGGGCCCAGGCCCGGTGATCCGCCCGGATCTTCCTCTGGGATCCGGCCCGGCCGTTCGCCACGATTCGGCGACGCAGCCGAATATGCCGATGGGGCCAGGACCGGCGATGCCGCCGGAGATGCCGATGGGGCGCGGAGGCGCAACACAGCCGAATATGCCGATGGGGCGCGGGGGAGCGACGCAGCCGAATATGCCGATGGGGCCGGGGCCAGCGATGCCTCCGGAGATGCCAATGGGGCGTGGAGGAGTGACACAGCCGAATATGCCGATGGGACCAGGGCCGGAGATGCCGCCGAATATCCCGGCAGGATGTGGACCTAACATGCGTTCGGAGATGCCGATGGGACCAGGGCCGGTGATGCCGCCGAATATGCCGATGGGGCGTGGACCAGCAATGCCGCCGAATATGCCGATGGGTCGTGGATCGATGATGCAGCCGGAAATGCCGATGGGGCGCGAATCGATGATGCAGCCGGAAATGCCCATGGATCGCGGATCGATGATGCAGCCGGAAATGCCGATGGGGCGCGGATCGATGATGCAGCCGGAAATGCCCATGGATCGCGGATCGATGATGCAGCCGGAAATGCCGATGGGGCGTGGAGTTATGCCGCAGCCGGAGATGCCGATGGGGCGCGGATCGATGATGCAGCCGGAAATGCCGATGAGGCGCGGATCGATGATGCAGCCGGAAATGCCAATGGGACGCGGAGTTATGCCGCAGCCGGAGATGCCGATGGGGCGTGGAACTATGCCGCAGCCGGAAATGCCAATGGGCCGTGGTGCAATGCCGCAGTCGAATGCACCGATGGACTCAGGTACGGTCGCTCGCCGGGAGGTAATGTCAGGCCGTGAATCAGTCGTTCGCCCAGAAATGCCGACGAATTCCGGTTCTATGAATTCATCCTGTGATATCGATCAGTTTCCGGTAGGCATGACATACGTTCCGTGGCAACGCTGGCAGCAGGTCTATCCGGTTGAAAAAGCAATGAACAGAGGGACAATTTTCCCGGATCTGGATAAACCGTTTTCCATGGGGAGGTGCAGATAATGGCAAATACCGATATGAACTGCAGCGCTCTGCTCCAAGCAGTCTATGAGGCGAGCTTCGCTATGGACGATGTGATTCTCTATTTGGATACTCATCCCAGTGATCAGGATGCGCTGAATTACTACCAATATGTATCAGATTTACGGAAACAGGCAATGGATGCCTATGAGGCTCAGTGCGGCCCGCTGATGTTTGACGAAGTCCGGTCCGATAATTACTGGACCTGGGTCAACAATCCGTGGCCTTGGGAAGGAGAGTGCGGCTGATGTGGAGATATGAAAAAAGATTACAGTATCCGGTAAATATTACAACACCGAATCCGAAGATGGCGACGTTTATTATGAGTCAGTATGGTGGCCCAGACGGCGAAATGGGTGCCTCCATGCGCTACTTATCCCAGCGCTACGCCATGCCATATAAGGAGTGCAAGGGACTCCTCACGGATATCGGAACAGAGGAACTCGCTCATCTTGAGATTGTAGCGACGATCGTTCATCAGCTCACCAGGAACTTAACGCCGGAGCAGATTGTGGAATCAGGCTTTGGGCCTTATTATATTGATCACACCACAGGGATCTGGCCGCAGGCTGCAGGCGGAATTCCGTTTAATGCCTGCGAGTTTCAGTCGAAAGGCGATCCGATTACCGATCTGGTAGAGGATATGGCGGCGGAACAGAAGGCCCGGAGCACCTACGACAATATTCTGCGCGTAGTGAAGGATCCGGAGGTCTGTGACCCAATCCGTTACTTAAGGGAAAGAGAAGTGGTGCATTTCCAGAGATTTGGAGAAGCGCTGCGGATTACCCAGGATAATTTAGACAGTAAGAATTTTTATGCTTTTAATCCCAGCTTTGATGTAAAGAATAATTGCTGATAAAAAGGGAGGGGCCGGCAAGAGGGGGATTCTTGCCGGCCAGAGTATGAAAAAAAGTTTTGTTTGGTTTTTCTCTGTTACATGTATTACTATACATGGAATATGTGAAGAATTTTTGATGAAATTATGAAAAAAATGTGTACATTTGAATTGGGACAAGTATCAGGATAGCAGTTGAAACCTTTACTCAAGATATTGTGTATACAGTATTTCGGCTTATTGTATGTTGTGACTTCGCGGGAAATCTGGTATATTTGTAAGAGTATTGTAAGAGCAAATGAGACATAAGGAAAGAGGGGACAGGCATGATTTTAGTAGCAAAACGTGATGGGGCAATCGTAGAATTTCATCTGGAAAAGATCTCCGAAGCTATAAGGAAGGCGTTTAAGGCAACGGGGAAATTTTATACGGAAGATATTGTGGAACTGCTGTCGATCAGAGTGACGTCTGATTTTCAAGGGAAGATGAAGGGCGACCAGATTGCGGTCGAGGATATCCAGGACAGCGTGGAGAAGGTGCTGGAGGAAGCCGGCTATACGGACGTGGCGAAGGCATACATATTATACAGGAAGCAGCGGGAGAAGATCAGGAATCTCGGTAAGACAACGCTGGATTATAAAGATGTGGTGGACAACTATGTGAAGGTGGAAGACTGGCGGGTGAAGGAGAATTCTACGGTCACATACTCCGTGGGCGGTCTGATTTTAAATAACTCAGGCGCGGTTACGACCAATTACTGGCTGACGGAAATCTATGATAAAGAAATCGCCGAGGCTTATATCAATGGTGATCTTCATATTCATGACCTGTCCATGCTGACCGGTTATAGCTGTGGATGGTCTTTAAAGAGGCTTCTGATGGACGGGCTCGGCGGAATTACCGGAAAGATTACGGCAGCTCCGGCAAAGCATCTGGCCACGCTCTGCAATCAGATGGTCAATTTCCTGGGGATTATGCAGAATGAATGGGCGGCATCCCAGTCATTTTCCTCTTTTGATACGTATCTGGCGCCCTTTGTCAAGGCGGACAACCTCTCGTATGACCGGGTGAAAAAGTGTATGGAGGCATTTGTCTTTGGCGTAAATACGCCGAGTAGATGGGGGACTCAGGCACCATTTTCCCATATTTCCCTGGATTTGATGGTTCCGGAGGATATGGCATCGCAGAAGGCCATCGTGGGTGGACAGGAGATGGATTTCACCTATGGGGAGTGCCAGGCGGAACTGGATATGGTGGACCGGGCATTTCTGGAGACTATGCTGGAGGGCGATGCCAGCGGACTTGGTTTTCAGTATCCGATCCCGTCCTATGGGCTGACTCCGGACTTTGACTGGTCTGATAATGAGAGAAACCGGCTTTTGTTTTCGCTGGCTTCTCATTACGGTACGCCGTATTTTACAAATTACGTCCGCAGCGGACTGACACCGGGAGATGTGAGAATTTCCTATGACGGGGTAACTCCTGATTTACATAAGCTGCGCAGCAAAGCAGGCGGTTTCTTCGGATATGGGGAACATACGGGATCGATCGGCGTGGTTACGATCAATTTGCCGAGGATTGCGTATCAGTCGAAGAACGAGGCGGAATTCTATGAGAAACTGGATGAGAAGATGGATCTGGCGGCGCGTTCCCTGCGGACGAAGCGTGAAGTGATCTCCAATCTGCTGAAGAACGGCCTGTACCCATATACGGCCTGCTATTTGTCTGATTTCAGCAACCATCTTTCGTCCATCGGCATTATCGGGATGAATGAGGCCGGTCTGAATGCACCGTGGCTGGGAGAGGGCATGGAATCGGAGAAGACGAGGCAGTTTGCCGCTGCCATGTTAAATCATATGAAGGAAAAGATCGTGGGATACCAGCTGGAATACGGGGATCTCTACGGTCTTGAGGCGACGCCGGCTGAGTCGGCTACCTACCGTTTCGCCATGCTGGATAAGGAAAAATTTCCTGGAATCAGGACGGCGGGTCACGAAGGAGATGCGCCGTATTATACGAACAGCACGAAGCTGCCTGCGGACTACGATGGTTCCCTGGAAGAAGCTCTGGCGAATCAGGATCAGCTGCAGCCGCTTTATACGGCAGGAACCGTGTTCCATGTTTATATGGAACGCGAGTTTGATGACTGGAAGAAGGCGCGGGATCTGCTGCACGATATAACGACCGGTCATGATATTCCTTATTATACGCTGTCGCCGATCTACTCCATCTGCCAGTCCTGCGGATATCTGCCGGGAAGGCAGAACGTGTGTCCCAAATGCGGGGGCCGCGCCGCGGTCTACAGCAGAATTGCCGGTTATTACAGACCGGTTCACGACTGGAACGAGGGGAAGGCACAGGAATTCAAAAACAGAATCATGTTCCGTGTCTGAGTTTTGGCTATCCTGTAAGCAGCAGTGAAGTTTCCGATTATGCACATCTTTAGTATATTCGCATATGATATAGTACAAACCTGATAAATTAAAGGAGATCAATCATATGTGTTGTTGTAATAATAGATGTAATGTAAATTGTGGATGTAATTGTGGATGCGGTTCCTGGAGCTGCGGATGCGGAAATAACAATAATAACAATAATAATTCCTGCTCATGCAGACCGAATGACTGGGCTAACTGCCAGTTCCGCCGCGGCTATGCTGCAGGCTTTAACGCAGGTTATGAGACCGGCTTTAGAGATGGCTTCTGGGCTGGCAATAATAACAACGTAATGCCGATTACGGCTCCTGGCACCGCTGCTGAAGGCGGATGCGGATGTGGCTGCCGCTAATCACCTCGTAAAAATGGATATTCGTTGACACGATAAGATCCGCCGGCACGTTGAGTGCCGGTGGAAACAGTAAACAGTAAAAAGAAAAAAGAAAAGCCAAAAGCCAAAAACAGAAAAGCTTTTATGAAACGCAGAAATGAGCCGTTTCATAGAAGCTTTTTTCCTGTGTTTTCCCTGCGCATATCTGAAAATCCATTCCACCCGCTGCCCGCTCCGCTCCGCAGCATATTGAGCCTCTATTCAGTCAGCATAGCCCGCTGTGCCTCCTTCATCGGGACTCAATCTCCCACAACGTATGACTTACAGCTGACGATAAACAATTTTCAGACACACTCAGGTATTCAAGAGCCGATAATCCGGGAAAGAAAAAATAATGACATAAAAAGGGAATATAGTTTGGTGATATTGCACATTGTAAAACTGAATACATTGTGCTAGTCTATATACAAGTCATTGAGGTTGTATACAAATTTAAAGATTTGAATACATTTAGAAAAACAGACCGGGATGACGGAATAACTGACCAGACCAAAAAAGAAATAAGTAAAGGAGAAACAAATCATGAACATGGATTACTTAACAGACAAGTTTTCGCTGGACGGAAAAGTTGCACTGATTACAGGTGCTTCCTACGGAATTGGTTTTGCAATGGCAAAGGGAATGGCTGCAGCCGGCGCAACGATCGTGTTTAACGATATCAAGCAGGAATTAGTAGATAAGGGAATTGCTTCCTATAAAGAAGAGGGAATCGATGCTCACGGCTACGTATGTGACGTAACCAATGAGGCTGCTGTGAATGAGATGGTAGCCCGTATCGAGAGCGAAGTCGGCGTGATTGATATTCTTGTGAACAATGCCGGTATTATCAAGCGTATCCCGATGTGCGATATGACCGCTGAGCAGTTCAGACAGGTGATTGACGTTGATTTAAATGCTCCATTTATCGTATCCAAGGCAGTTATTCCGTCTATGATCAAGAAGGGTCACGGCAAGATCATCAACATCTGCTCCATGATGTCTGAGCTTGGACGTGAGACTGTATCCGCTTATGCGGCGGCAAAGGGCGGCTTAAAGATGCTGACCAGGAATATTGCGTCTGAATACGGTGAATTCAACATTCAGTGTAACGGCATTGGACCTGGTTACATAGCAACTCCTCAGACTGCTCCGTTACGTGAGGCACAGCCGGATGGCTCCAGACATCCATTTGACCAGTTTATCATTTCCAAGACACCGGCAGGACGCTGGGGAGAAGCGGAAGACCTTGCTGCACCGGCAGTATTCTTAGCTTCCGATGCATCTGATTTCATCAACGGACACGTTCTCTACGTAGACGGCGGTATCCTGGCTTATATCGGCAAGCAGCCGCAGTAAATGACTGGAAACAGGGACCGGCGGGAACTGTAATGCTGCATAGCCGACAATTGACCGCAAAGAAAGGTTATGCTATACTATGAGCACCCGGTGTACTTAAGCCTGGTTATAAAAGAACGAATATTCATGCCATGATTCTGTTTCCGGCAGAGCTCATGGCATGTTTTTTAGAAATGATGACGGAGAGGTGCCATGGAAGAGAAGACGAAAGCCTATAAAAACCGCGGGGAGCTCGTTTTTGAGACGTTAAAGCGGGAGATACTGGACCTGGAGCTGAAACCGGGGCAGATGATCAGTGAGAATGAGATCTGCGAGCGTTTCGGCGTTTCGAGGACGCCTGTGAGAGAAGCGGTCAGAAGACTGCAGGAGCAGGGGTTCGTCATTTCCGTGCCCTATTCCGGCACTCAGGTAACGCTTTTAAATTTGAGCAATATCAAACAGATGATCTATATGCGTGTGGCTGTGGAGACCATGGTCATGCGGGATTTTGTGGACATTGCGACTCCGCTGTGGATGGAGGAGGTCCGCTATATGATCAGAAAGCAGCAGGCCCTCATTCAGGAAAAGGGATTCGAACCGGAACAGTTCTACCGCATGGATGCGGAGATGCACGCCATCTGGTTCCGGGCCACGGACAAGATGAAGCTCTGGGATATGATTCAGGCGCAGCAGCTTCACTATACCCGGTTCCGTATGCTGGATTTCGTAACAGAGACGGATTTTACCAGGATCATACGGGAGCATACGGAGCTCTTTGAGCTGCTGGAGAAAAAGGATATTGCCGGGCTGGAGCGTTCCCTGAAGGAACATCTCTATTACAGCATGAAACGCATGAAACACCAGATCGATGTGGAATATAAAGATTATTTTGAACAGGAGGAATAGACGATGGCGAAAGTATCGATTACCATAAAAGATGAAAATGGCGCGGTAAAAAGCTCTGTCTGCGGTGAGGAACGGGCCGTTCTCCTTTACGAGGGAGCGTACTGCGAAGGAGATACCATCACATTTACGACAGACGCAGTGAACCAGCACTACGTGGTTCGTGTGGATGACACCATGGACGAGGCGCTTGTTTATATCACGAAGCCGGAAGTGGTTTATGGGATCCCATTTGATGAGAAGAAGGTTTCCTATAATCCCAAATCATTTGCCGGGGAGAAACACTATCTGACCATGAGAACAGCAGAGGCGTATGAGACCGCGGCTTACCGCAATCTTGCGAAGAACGTGATGGATCAGCACGGCGATCCGGGATGTTATCCCCATGTGTATGCGAATGTGGAGACACGCGGCGAAGCGGTGTTCGCAGCGCGCAATGCCATTGACGGCGTGGTTTCCAACGAATCTCACGGTGAATGGCCGTATGAGTCCTGGGGAATTAACCGTCAGGATGATGCGGAGATGACCCTGGAATTCGGCCGCCCCGTAGATTTTGACAGGATTGTTCTCGTCACGAGAGCCGATTTCCCTCATGATAACTGGTGGGTAAAGGCGACATTTACCTTTTCCGACGGCACCACGGAAGTGGTGGATATGGAAAAGAGCGTGAAGCCTCATGAGTTCAGAATTGAGAAAAAGGGAATTACCTGGATGAAACTCAGCAATTTGATCAAGGCGGATGATCCGTCTCCGTTCCCGGCGCTGACGCAGATTGAAGTTTACGGGAAGTAAGAGGCTGCAATAAGCAGGAGAAAATGAAGTGCAAATATAAGGTACGCAATCCCGCCAGGGGCTGCGTACCTTATTTGTCAATTTCTTGTAACAGTTCAGACGGCGGAAAAATCAGTGCAAAGGCGGGCGTTAAGCTTGCTTATAAGACCGTTTTTGCACTGATTTTTACATCGGATGGATATCCGATGCTTCTTGACCGGATTTTTCGGTCAAGAAGATGAGCCGTCTGAACTGTTGCAATTCCGTTACAGTTTACTCCCCACCAGGGGCACCGCGGTCCGGTTCGGCCGTGCAGGCTTCCTCAGCTTTTCCAGTGACTTTGCAGGGTATTTAGAAGTTCTTGACGCGCAAAATTTTTCGTTCAGGTGAAATTCCCACCTGTCTGAGCGCAGCGAGTTTGGGAATTTTACCTGGTTTTTAGAAAAATTCTGCACGTTTAGAACTTCTTATGCCCGAAACCGGAACTGGAAAGGCTGAGGAAGCCTGCACGGCCGAACCAGACTGCGGTGCCCCTGGTGGGGAGTAAACTGTAACGCAATTCCTTCACGATATTTGAAATTTCCTCTTTCCCTTTTTCCTTTATTCGAGTAAAATGGTACTATGACAGACACCATTGAGGGGTGGTATAATGAGTCATAATAAGGAGGAAAACATATGGAACTGCTGTTTATGGAGCCTGTGTTCAAGGAAGCAATATGGGGGGGCACGAAGCTTCGCGACGTGTTCGGCTATGAGATTCCAAGTGATACGACAGGCGAATGCTGGGCTGTGAGCGCCCACAAGAATGGAGACTGCCGGATCGCCGGCGGTATGTATGACGGACGGCTGCTGAGCAGCCTGTGGGAAGAGAAGCCGGAGCTTTTTGGAAATTATCCGGGAGATCAGTTCCCTCTTCTCGTCAAGATTATTGATGCAAAGGCGGATTTAAGCATTCAGGTCCATCCGGATGACGAGTATGCGAAGGTTCATGAGGACGGATCGCTGGGAAAGACAGAGTGCTGGTATATTCTGGACTGTGACCCGGGGACGGAGATTGTCATCGGCCACCATGCAGGGAGCCATGAGGAGATGGAAGCCATGATCCGCGGCCATCAGTGGGACGAATTTATCCGCAAGGTCCCGGTGAAGAAGGGCGACTTCTTCCAGATCAATCCGGGATGTGTCCATGCCATCAAGGGCGGGACTCTGATTCTGGAGACCCAGCAGAGCAGCGATATTACATACCGTGTCTACGACTATGACAGACTGTCCGATGGAAAACCGAGGCAGCTGCACGTGGAACAGAGCATTGCGACCATCGAGGCGCCGTTTAAAGAGGCCTTCTGTGATACCTTTACGGAAAAGATACCGGGGGCTGTGCACACGCACCTCATTACGTGTCCGTTCTATTCTGTGGACAAGTATGAGATCGACGGCGTGTTTACCAGGGAATTCAGCCGGTTTTTTGCCAATGTCAGCGTGATCAGCGGCAAAGGCTATGTAAACGGAATTCCGCTGGAGACGGGACAGCATTTTATCGTTCCGGCAGGAGCGGGAGAATTGAGATTTGAAGGAAAGATGTCGGTGATCTGTTCCAATCCGGAGTCAGGGACTCTGTAGGAAGCTGCGGCACATCGGGATTCAGATAAAGGAAGAATACAGACAGGAGGAGTAATGAAATGAGACTTGGAGCATTAGAGGCAGGCGGGACTAAGATGGTTTGTGCCATCGGCAACGAACAGGGTGAGATATTTGAGCGGGTTTCGATTCCGACGGAGACACCGGAGATTACGATGCCGAAGCTGATTGCATATTTTAAGGACAAGGAGATCGAAGCGCTGGGAATCGGCTGTTTCGGTCCGATCGATTTAAACAGAAAGTCGGAGACCTACGGATACATTACCACGACACCAAAGCTTAAATGGGCCAATTATAATATAGTAGGCGCGTTCCAGGAGGCGCTGGGTGTACCGGTTGGCTTCGACACGGATGTGAACGGTTCTGCGCTGGGTGAGGCGACCTGGGGCATCACAAAGGGGCTGGAAAACAGCGTGTACTTTACCATCGGAACCGGAGTGGGCGCCGGAATCATTTCCAACGGAAAGCTGCTTCACGGCATGCTTCATCCGGAAGGCGGCCATGTGCTTTTAGCAAAACATCCGGACGACACGTATGCGGGAAAATGCCCGTATCACAGAAACTGTCTGGAAGGTCTGGCTGCGGGACCAGCCATTGAAGAGCGCTGGGGCAAGAAAGGAATCGAGCTTGCAGACAGGAAGGAAGTATGGGAGATGGAGGCCTTCTACATCGGCCAGGCCATCGTGGACTACATCGTGATTCTGTCTCCTCAAAGAATTATTCTGGGCGGAGGCGTTATGCATCAGGAGCACATGATGCCGTTGGTGAGAGAAGAAGTGAAACGCCAGCTAAACGGCTATATCCAGACAAAGGAACTGGAGGATTTGGACAGCTACATTGTTCTTCCAAGCCTGAATGATAATCAGGGAATTATGGGAGCCTTAAAGCTCGCCATGGATGAACTGGAACTGGCAGAGTAAGCGGGGAAATTGCCATTTTTCTCCTAGTGATAAAGAGGTACCGGTATGTTATGATACATTTTGTAACAGAAATGTAACAATTTTGTAATATACAAGGAGGACTTTATCATGAGAAAGTTACCATTATATGTTCTGGCAGCAGCAACCGCACTGAGCATCGCCAGTGTACCGATGACGGCTCACGCAGCGACCTTTCAGGTAGTTGGAGGCGGCAATGGTATGAATGGTTATATGACTAACTGCAGCGGACAGACCGGCAATTTGGCAAATATGTTAAATCAGCTGGGCGCGGGTACGGGCAGCAGAGGCAGCTTGGGCTGCGGTCTCGGTCAGAACTTAGCGGGTAATGGATCCTGCGGTTACGGCCAGGGATGTGCGGACAACGGATCCTGCGGCTACGGTCAGGGTTGTGCAGATAACGGATCCTGCGGCTTCGGTCAGAGCTGCTCCGGCAACCAGAACTGCACCAGCGGCCAGAGCTGCGGCGGAAATCAGAACAGCGGCATGAACGGACAGAATTTTCCTTTCATGATGATGCGTTAGAGCACTTTTTAAACACGCTCTGATTCATGGTGTGACTACGGAAGAAAAACAGCGTTAGAACGAATAGAATAAAAAGAAAAATGATACATAAACAGAAATAAAAAGCAGATAAAAAAGCAGAGAAAAGAATCTCCGCCGCGCAGATCGGAATGTGCGGCGGGGATTTTTTTCTTCTACGATTTTCTTCTGAAACAGGAATACAGTTACCATTCACGGCCCCGTCTGTCCGGCCTGCTCCCACTGGTTACGTGGCCTTTCCTGTGACTTTGCAGGAGATTAGCAATTCTTAACGCGCAGAGTTTTTCGTTCAGGGGAAATCCTCACCTGTTTGAGCGCAGCGAGTTTGGGGATTTCCCCTGGTTTTTAGAAAAATTCTGCACGTTTAGAAGTGCTTATCCCCGAAACCGGAACTGGAAAGGCCGCGTAACCAGTGGGAGCAGGCCGGACAGACGGGGCCGTGAATGGTAACGGAATACGACACATCCCCCAATCTGCCTATTGACTTTTAAATTCCACACCGCTATAATCCATTACGTTTAAAAAGATAAACACACTTCTAAACACACTTCAGGGCAAAACAAGGAGGCTTGGAAAGATGAAGCAGATATGGGCCATATTTCTCAGAGATATAAAGAACATAGGAAAAAATCCGGTGGCGGTTATCGTAGCACTGGGAATCATGATACTGCCGTCGCTGTATGCATGGTTCAACATCGCGGCGAACTGGGATCCTTACGGCAATACGAAGGGGCTCCGGGTGGCTGTGGCCAGTCTGGATCAGGGAACACGGATCGAACAGCTGGACACCACCGTAAACATCGGTGACATGATTATTTCCAATCTCCATGAAAATGATCAGATTGGATGGCAGTTTGTGGATGAGGAACAGGCGGTGGAGGGCGTGAAGGCGGGCCGTTATTATGCCTGTGTCATCATTCCGGAGGACTTCAGCGAGAAGACGGCCAGCATCTTTACGTCGAACGTTCAGAAGCCGACGCTTCAGTACTATGTGAATGAAAAGAAAAATGCAATTGCCACGAAAATAACGGATAAGGGCGTCAGCACCATCCAGCAGCAGGTGAATGAATCCCTGATCAGCGCTTCCTCTGAAGCACTGGGAAAAGCATTTCACGTCACCTACGGTACGGTGGAAGGGAAGACGGAGGATCTGGCGGATGAGATGGTGTCCTCCATGAAGGATGCCAGAAATGACCTGGTTCTGATGGGCAGCTCGGTCGGCGCATTAAAATCGTCTCTGACCGCGGGAAAAGGTCTTTTAAGCAGTGTTCAGGCAATGCTTCCGGATTCCAAGGAGCTGCTTAAGTCGGGGCAGGACACGGGAGCGGAGGCCAGCCGTCTCATCCGCACTTCAGAGGATTTGTCCGACACCATGACGGACAGCGTGGGAAATGTACTGGACATCGAAGATGGCCTGATGGACTCTGTGGACCGCTCGGTCCGCGATGCTATTGACCGCTGGGACCGCGATACGAACGCGGCAGCAGGGGAATTAAACAAGGCCTCTGACGTATTAAATACACTGCTGAATGTGAACCAGAAGCTTTTCGATCTGGTGAACAATTTAAAGGAGAAGATTCCCGGACCGGGAAAGGTTCTGGGAGTGCTGTCCGATATGATTACCAGCCAGATCGACAGGCAGAAAAATATGATACATATGATAGAGACGGCGGAGGACACGGTCTTAAGGACGGGGAAGCTTCCGGAGGACGCCAGACAGGAGATCAGGAAATCACTGGATGAGATGATGGATCAGGGGTCGCGGATTACGGATCAATATCACAGCCAGGTGAAACCGGCCCTGACGGCAGGACTGGACAGTCTTTATGACAGCATTTCCGCTGCGTCCGATTACGCAGTCGGCATCAACGGACTTCTGCCGCAGATTGACGGTACCCTGACTCAGACCACGGGTTCCTTTGACAGTCTGATCGAGACGCTGGACCAGACTGAGTCCATGATCGCGGCCGGTGAGGAAAAACTGGACCGCATCATCGATGAGGTGGAATCCGTGGAGGAAAGCGAGCGGCTGGCCAAGATTGTGGAGATCATGAAAAATGATCCGGAGACCATGGGGGATTTCCTGTCATCCCCGGTGAATCTGGAGGAAAATCAGATTTATCCCATTGAAAATTACGGTTCGGCCATGACACCATTTTACACGATTCTCGCCATATGGGTGGGCGGTCTGGTCCTGGTGGCTGTTTTGAAGTGCCGCGTCGTGGAGGACGAGAAAATTCATGGCGGAAAGGCGTATGAAAAATACTTTGGAAGGTACTTCATTTTCATGGTGTTCGGTGTGGCGCAGGCGCTTATCGTGGCGCTGGGAGACCTCTGCCTGCTGAAGATCCAGTGCCTGGAGCCGGCGAAATTCGTGCTGGCGGCGGTTCTGGCGAGCGTGGTGTTTGTCAATATCATCTACACGCTCACCATCTCCTTCGGCGATGTGGGGAAGGCCCTGGCGGTCGTCCTGCTCGTTATTCAGGTGGCCGGCGCAGGGGGAACCTTCCCTATCGAGGTGACGCCGCATTTCTTCCGTATGGTCAATCCGATGCTGCCGTTTACACACGCCATTAACGCCATGAGGGAGTGCGTCGGCGGTATCTACGGAAATGCCTACCGCGAGGATATGGCAAAGGTTCTCTTATATCTGCCCATCTCCCTGTTTGTGGGCGTGGTTCTGCGAAAACAGGTGATCAGGATGAACGATTTCTTCGAGCGCAAGTTGGAGGAAACCGGGGTGATGTAGTACTGATAAACGGGCAGGCAATCTCAGCAGTCCAACCTGGCACGATAGTGAAAAGCCATGATGCAGCCTGTGACAACGGCTGAAAACAGCGGCAGCAGGAGCCAGACAAAGGACAGGGAAAGGCTGCTGACAATCAGGCTTCCCAATACGGAGGTGCCAAGTCCGCCGGCGCGCAGGGACAGGGACAAAACTGACATCATGCTTGCACGCTGGCCGCTTGAGACTGCTTTATGGAAGAGTGTATTTTCAATTAAATTTCCAGCACCCAGCACCACGTAGACCAGGACGAAGAGAGCCAGAAAGAGCCAGATCCGGCGGGCAAAGCCCAGGACGGCGACGCTGAGAACGAAAAAAAAACGCAGGATCCAGTATATACGCCAGCTTTTTTCCGGTGTGAGAACTGTTTTTTGGGACTGCATGACGGCCTCTGCCGCTTTGCTGCCGATCGTGACGCCCAGATAGCCCAGACAGGTGACCACGCCAAAGATCCATCCCAGCTGTTCGGGGAGAAATGTCTTAAGCGTTGGCTGCCAGTAGACTTCAACGGTACAGAGAAGCATTCCGTAGGAGGCCGACATCAGAACAATAGTGATGACCGAAAGGCTGTGCCGGAGGGAGTGATACAGGCCCCGGAGCAGCTCCTTAAGCTGGCGGGCAGGAGAAAACGGATTTCTTTCGCGGGCGGGTTCTTTCACAAAGCAGACAGCCAGAAACAGGATGAGCACCTGCAGGGCGAACGCAAGAATTATGAGAAGGCTATAGGAACTGTCCAGGAATCCCAGAACCCCGCCGATTATGGAGCCCAGGGCCATGCCGATGCTCTCGGTTACAGCCATGCTGCTGCTGAGCTTTTCCAGATTCCGGCCGTCCTGTTCCCGGAGATAGTTTTCTATCTCCAGAGCCTCGATGGAGCCGGAACTGAAGGCGCGGCCAATTCCACGCAGGGCGCATGCGGTGGCCAGCATGAGAAAATGGCTGCTGAACAGCAGTAGTGCATATTGTGCCATTGTGAAACAGACAGATATCAGGAAAATGCGTTTTCTTCCGATCAAATCTGCCAGAATTCCGCTGGGCAGTTCCAGTACGACGACCATGATGGCAAAAATTCCGATGAACAGTGACAGGTTTTCCATAACAGCTCCGTGGTTCAGCAGTACGAGGGATAATACCGGGGTGAGAAGACCAGTACCGAAGGCGTCTGCCCCAAATAACAGGATATGGCTTCGTTTCATGGTTATTCCCCCTTTTCTTCCGGAAGCGGGCTGTGAGGAAAGACCACCAGGCCATATTCCCAGGGAATTGTGTCTTCGCCCGGTGCCTCATGCGTCTCGGTGAAGTCGAGTATCAAATGATACAATTCGTCTGCGTCTTTTTTATTCAAGTGGACGACTCCGCAGGTAAAGTCTCCGGTCGTCATCGCATCTGTTTTATCTTTCACCCGATTTAAGCGGTCTTTAAAGCCATTCCATAGTTCAGTTATTAGATAGTCTGACAAACAGGTACGTTCTTCCTTCAAATCATCCTCCCGATTCCCGCCCAGGGAGACGGAAACAGGGAGCTTTTGATAGAATTTCGCCTGGATTCCATGGATCGACTCCGTGTGGTCCAGCGCCACAAGACCCAGTTCCTCCAGCTTCCTGATATGAAGGGAGACGGAAGATGCCGATATCTTTAATACGTCCGACAACTGCTTGGGCGTCATGGGAACACCGCTCACTTCCAGGGCCCTTAGAAGGCGCTGACGCTGCGGGTTCATATAGATATCCATTTGTTTCCGGGTGGCGAGTGTTATCATTTTCCGTTCTGACATAAGATCCTCCTTTACGGCAGACCGCTTTTTGCAGACAGGGAGAATCAGAATCTTCCGATGGTGCGGGGCGGTGTCGTTTTTCCTTTCGTATATGTGCTTTTTGTATTATGCTATACTTTTATTATAACGTTACATATTGTGTAATGTCAAGACGATTTTATAAATCTTGCCAGCCCTCCTGTTTTGTGCTATTCTTGAGATAGATTTGGCAAAACAAAAAAATCGGACCGGAGCCGATAACTGCTTATCGGGTTCCGGTCCGGATTCTGGGTGCGGATCACATGATTACTGACCTTCGTTCACGATTTCCTGCAGAACGTTGATAAGATCGTAGATCGTGTTAATCTGCACGTTCCGATCCAGGATTTCATTTTTCAAATCGATGGAAAGTGTCTCGAATTTGGCCTGGACGGCGGGAGCAATATAGGACATGTTCATCACCTCCTGGTTAGGATGTGTAGTGAGAGGATAAGATATACGGATTGTGGAAGAGAATTTGACTGAAATTGCAATGTGAAAAAATAATATGCGAAAAGATGGGGGAATCAGAGTTGAGAAAAAAAGAATGCAATGGGGACATTCAGGAACGGACCGGCAGATACAATGGTTTAATTGAAAAGCTGATTCAATGGGGAAACTGCGATGTGCGGGTGTATTTGGCGCTGATGATTGGTTCTCAGGCGAGAACAGATCATCCGGCGGATGAATTTTCCGATCTCGATGTCATCATTGTGGTGGATGACCCCAGCTATTTTATGGATTCCAATGAGTGGCTGGAGGCGATCGGAATGTATTATATTACGTTCAACGAGCGAACTGTGAATGGCGACGATGAAAAACGGGTGTTGTTTGAGGAGGCGCTGGATGTTGACTTTGTAATACTTTCCCGTGAGCGCCTGGAGTATGCAGTGAAGAATAAGGAACTGGATATTCTGAAGCGGGGATACCGCGTTTTAATCGATAAAATCGGGATTGGAGCCGAAGCTTTGCCGCTTGCCGATGATAAACCGGTTCCTGTAATTTTATCGGAACGGGACTATACAAATATTGTGAATGATTTCTGGTATCACGCCGTGTGGGCGAAGAAAAAACTGCTCCGCGGAGAACTGTGGATGGCCAAAAGCTGTATTGATAACTATATGAAAGGCCTTCTTTTTAAGATTGTCGAATGTCACGCCCACGCGATAAACGGGCCGGATTACGATACCTGGCATGGCGGGCGTTTCTTTGATGAATGGGCCGGGGACTGGATTGTAGAGCGGCTTTCGTCCTGCTATTCTTATTATGAAACAGGTGATGCAGAACGGGCGCTTTCTTCGACCATGGATCTGTTCCGGGATGTTGCCGTGGAAACAGCAGATCGGATGGAATACCGGTATCCGGCGGAAGCGGATTCGTATGCGGCGGGTTGGGTGTTGCAGAGGAATGAGTGTTAGGCTTCTGAATAAAAGTTACTGTCTGAATATACAAATAAAAAATACCGGAAATCCTTTTTTAGAGGATTCCGGCATTTTTTATTTTGGTGGTTCTGAGTATACCATTCAGGATAAGAGGAATGCTCCAGTTATGAAAAACTAGAGCATGGTTATACTGGTCACATACGGTTCACCGTTAAGTGGCTGATAAATATCTACGACAGCAAACTGTGGGTTTAAATCTTCCGTCTGTGGTTCTGCGATTGTCATGAATTTGTAATTGGTTCCATTTACTACCTGCGTTGCTACGGCTATGGGAGTATAGAAGAAATCGTTATGTCTTCCGATTGCGTTAAAAAATATAAAGGAGTCATATGGCGTAAGATATGACTGATAAGACCATCCGCCTGGCATGGGTCACCTCATGAACGTTATTAGTACAGTATATGCATTCCTGTTTGAATTGTCGATTCCTATTTTACATAATTTGTCGCTATATTTTTATACAGGCGGCAGATAATATAGGGTGAGGGAACAGATTCAGAACGTAAAAATAACATTTGTGCACACTTTTATACATTACCGCACATATTTGTAACCATAAAATGGATATATATGGTATAATTAACCATATCGTCCACAACAGGAGGATTCCATGCACGTTTTTAATCCGGTATTTTATGATGAATATAACCTGATGAACTATCTGGATTTTGCCGTTATGAAGACGGCGAAGCTGTATCCGGATGTATTGCGGGAGGAGATTTATCTGCTGTTTTATTTAATAAAAGATAATTTCCAGGCAAATATGAAATATCTGAGAGAGAACAATGTAGACGTGGATTGCTTCGGCTTCCTGCCGGTCAGGAGAAATACCAGGAACTCCGTGGAAGCGTTTTTTGACATGTTTAATTTGATTAACGCTGAGAATTATATATCCGTTCTGCTGTACATGAATGATAAAAAGAATAACCGATACGACGATCTTTATAAGAAATATGCGTTTAAAGGTGATTTTACGATTATCAGCAAGAGGGATATCGCAAAAGATCATGGCTTAGGCCGGATTACTGATGATGAGAAGATGGCTAAAATCGACCAGGTGGAGAGCGGATCCAACAGTTATATTCATCCGAGTATCTTTATCCCCCTTTACACGCCTGCGGACATTGAGGCAAAGGAGGAGATCCTGCGTGATTTGCTCCGGGTCAATACCTGGCTGTTAGGCGGCGCATACCATCAGCTGTGCTGCTTTATATTGAACAAATATGACTCCCTGAAATCTTTTGAATGCCTTCACTGCACGAAGAATGCGGCGTGTTTTGAATGCTTTGAAAATTATTATGTTTCATTTAAAGAGATGATTGAACAGGAACTGTTTCCGCTGAGCCAGGAATGCGGTAGTGATGAACCATTTAAAAATATGAGGTAAAAACTATATGAAATACAATTTACGCTCACTTTATTTGTGTGTGGAAGAGATGGAACGGGCTTTGAATTTTTACGAGAATTTCTTTGAAATGCCTCCTCTGATCAAGGATGATATCTACAGTGTCTTTGCGATTGGAGAATTCCGGCTGGGATTATTTGCGTATAAAATGATGGGGGAGGAACATACATATGGAAGTAACTGCCTGCCAAGTATCGAAGTGGAAAGTCTGGAGCTGCTGAACCAGAAGCTGGCGGGCCTGGAACTTTGTTTTCCTCTGACGAAAATTAAGGACAACTGGGTTGCGGAATTTGTGGACAGCGAGGGGAATCATATCGAAATGACCGCGCCGGTTTAACAAAATGATAAGGATTGGAATGATACCGCATCATTCCCGAAAGGAACGATATGGAGTTAAAGTATATTGATATAGGATTAAATTTGATGGGAAAGCAGTTCGATTCAGACCGGGAAACGGTTGCAGCCGATTCGTTTGCAGCCGGTGTCGGCTTTATCGTGACGGGAACGGATCTAAAATCAGATCGGGCGGCGGTCGATTATCTGAAAAAAAGCAGATTCGAGCATGCATGGTGCACCTGCGGGATTCACCCGCACAATGCCGACCGGTGGGACGAGAATTATAAGAAACAGCTGTTGGAGCTGATTCAGTGTAACCGCGGAATTGTGGCCGCTGTGGGGGAGGCTGGCCTGGATTACGACAGAATGTTCTCCACTAAGGAAAATCAGAAACGTTGTTTTTCGGATATTCTCGACATTGCCGAGAGCCTGGAACTGCCGCTGTTTCTTCATGAGCGAAGCGCGGAACAGGACTTTATAAAATTGTTGAAACAGCATCAGGAGCTGTGCCGGAGAAGTGTTGTGCATTGTTTTACCGGCTCAAGGGGAACGGCATACCGGTATTTACAGCTGGGATGTTATATCGGAATCACAGGCTGGATCTGTGATGACAGGAGGAACCGGGAAGTGGTGGAGGCCGTCAAAAGCATCCCCCTCGACCGACTGATGATCGAAACGGACGCGCCCTATTTGACGCCGCTGAATATCAAGGGGCTGCCGCGGCGAAATGTTCCGGTAAATATAAAGTATGTGGCAGAAAAGATTGCCTCAGTCAAAAATATAGACGTTGAAGCTGTGGAGCAGGCAGCGCTTAGGAATACCAGGCAGTTTTTCAATCTATAAACGGGTAAATGGATTCATATGCAGTGAAATAAAATGTGGGAGGAAACCAATGTCAACTACATATTATATAGCAAACAGAAAGAGAAAAAAAGAGTGCGAGGAGTTTCAGAAATTTTGGGAAGAAGAATGGTTTCCTGAGATTACAGATAAGCTTTACCAATTCTGTACTGGGACAAACGGTGAGATCGTAAATAAGGATCTGGCAGAGAGCATCACAGAAGATAAAATGTGCGGGTTTTCCTGCACGCCGCTCAGCGATACCTTATACGAGGAGGCATTTCTTACGGTGAATAAGTCCGGCGTATTCTGGCATAAATGTGAGGTGGAGGGCGTTCTGCTGAACAGCCTCGAGGAGCTGATTAAATTTTTCTCGAAGAAGGCCAACCAGGAGACGTATTCGCTGGAGGATCAAAACGGACGGGTATGCACCCTGAATGATTTGATCAGGGAGCTTAGCGGGAAATAAAACGTGTGCAGGGTGATGTTGGAACGATGGAGAAGACTGTGGATACAGCACAGAGTGGAAGGAGTGAGATTTCCTTTCAGAGGAAGAAGGAAGAAGAATTATATGGAAGATAAGGGACTGTTTGTCTGGTGTGACGATATTATGATTGGTATGGATAATGATCCGGCCTCTTTTGGCAGACCCTCTTTTTCAACTGCAAATATCTTCCTGAATTCTTTTATGGTTCAGGAGCTCGAGGCGTATGAAAAAATACAGACGATAGCCTGTCGTGTGCCAGAGAAGATAGATAAAACAAGGCAACGCAGAGAGTCCCTTATAGATACCATTCAAGAAGAATGCTGGGATAGGAGAGATAAGTTTTTCTATTCTGTGGATGTAGATATCAAAACAAGACAATTCGACTGGTTTCACAAAGGGCTTGGAGTATTTTGGAAGACCCTTCCTATTAAGATTAGAACATGGTCCGGTTTTCTGCCCATGCTTGCCGGGTTTGCTACTGAGGCACAGGCAAAGGCACTTGTAGAACATACTCTGGATAGTTCAACTTTTTGCTGCAACTATGGGATTACTACACTGGCTAGAGATGAAAAAATGTTTCACTTAGGGGCGAGCAATAATCCATCAAACTGGTTAGGTCCGATATGGCTGGTGGCTAATTATGTGGTTTTTCGTGGACTTATGAACTATGGATATAATGAGGAAGCAGAGCGTGTTTGTGAAAAATCTCTTAAATTATTAGGGAATGATTTGGATAAAAACGGCTGTATGCATGAGTATTACAATCCTGATACAGGAGAGCCAATAATGAATGGGGGATTTATCAATTGGAATATATTGGCTCTTACTATGGCAAAGGAAATCTATAAAATATGACCCCAAAAGAAATTCGATATAATCAATAAATAACAGATTAAGTACTCTGTATCTACTTAAAAATCCGGAAGAAATTCACAAAAGTGATGTCTGCCGGATTTTTTTGAGTGAAAAGTAATAAGTAAAATAATTTAAAGCTAATTATATAATTAATACTTGACTAATATAGATTTACTGTTTATAATTAATAATAGTATTAGTTACTGTTATTAAATAGTGAGTAATTACAAATGACAAGGAGGTTTTATATGAGAAGTATCACGAAGTTAGATTTACAGTATGCACACAGATTTTATGGTTTTAAGGGTGAAGCTCAGTATCTGCATGGACACACCGGCATATTGACGCTGGAGGTAGAGGACACTATTAATACAGGTGTCAACATGGTATTCCCCTGTAATGAGATTCAGAAAACAGCATGGGACGTTTTGAAAAATTTTGACCATGCAACGATTTTACGTGAGGATGACCCATTGCTTCCGGCTCTTCTAGGGGTATATGAGGCCCAGGGCATTAAAGATGGGGCTCCTACTAATATCATGAAAGGGCCTGCTTTCAAGACAGAGCTTGCGACTGCGTATCCAGAGTGCCGCCTGGTTGTGACAAAAGAGACCATGACAGTTGAGGGCATGATTAAAATTGTTTATGATCTGTTGAAGGACAAATTAAATATCGTGAAAATAACCTTTACAAGCGGAGTGAATGCGGCATCTGAGGAATTTAACCCCCAAATGACCAAGGATCGTTGCCCGTTATGTGGTATTGCATTAGATGAAAATGGAGTTTGTCCGAAATGTGGTTACAGGAAATAGAGCGGGAACGGGTAGCAGAAATAATTTAACAAATATTCGGAAATAGAAATTGCTGTGGGAAAATATCATAATTAACTCAAGATAAACAGCGCAAAAAATAGGGAATAGAAGGGTACTAAACTCAACTATTCCCTATTTTTATTTAATAGTAACCTGTGCCGAGTCACTGGCAAAATAAAAGATAAATATAAGGCATTATATTGCGGCAATACGTATACAGTCTCTTCTTCTATTGCTGGTTCCAGAAGGGTACCATAATGGTCAAGGATATGTGAATCAATCAATAATAATTGTCTTCAACTGTTTTCAAAAAATGGCGCTTTTTTGGCTAATAAAAAGTGCCGGATGCCTTATAAAATAAGGCAAACCAGCACTTCTGTGTGAATCGGAGTAACAGGATTTGAACCTGCGACCTCTCGGCCCCCAGCCGAGCGCGCTACCAAGCTACGCCATACTCCGTTTCTGGTCACTATGGTATTATAGCAGAAAGTTTGCGATTTGAAAAGTATATTTGTTGAAAAATTTTATATTTTAAGATATGATGGTAAGGACGATATGATTCATGGAGAAAAGACAGGTGAGAAAGAATATGAAACCGATCGTGAGTTTTGATGTAGATATGACACTTTTGGACCATAAGGACTGGACGATACCGGACAGCGCCATGGAGACCCTGGAACGGCTCCGGGAGAATTACACCATTGTGCTGGCCACCGGCCGCGACATGGATTCCAGCTTCAGCGTCGTGTTAAAGGAACAGATCAGGCCGGATGCCATCATTCATTTGAATGGAACGAAGATTACGGTGGGGGACACGATTATTTACGAGCATCTGTTTGATAAGGAACTGATGAGACAGATCATTGCCTATGCACAGGAGGATGCAGCCTGCAGCGTGGGAGCCAGTGTGGGCGGGTATGATTACTACGTGCATCCGGAAGTGGTAAACCGCCACGATACGGATCTGTGGGGAGAATGCGGACGCCGGTTTGCGGACCCGTGGAAGCTTCCTGATTTGGATGTCAGGACAATGGCATACATTGGAGATGAAAAGGGCGCAAAGGCCATGGGGGCCCGGTTTCCCGAGGTAAATGTGCACATGTTCGCGGAAAAACGGGGCGCGGATGTGGTGGAGAAGACAGCCAGCAAGGCTATGGGGCTGATCCGCCTCTGCGACTATTTTAATATCCCTCTTTCCAGTACAGTGGCGTTTGGGGACAGCATGAACGATTACGATATCGTGAAGACGGCAGGCATCGGAATCGCCATGGGAAACGCCATGGAAGAGCTTAAGGAGGCCGCGGATTATGTGACTGATGCCGTGGATTCGGACGGTATCCGCAACGCCTGTATTCATTTTGGGCTGATCCGGTTATAAGGGTGTGTGGCATTACTTTTATGAAAATATACAGGGAAGGAAATAAGTAGCATGGCAAAACATTATGATATCTTTATCATAGGCGGCGGGCCCGGCGGTTATACGGCTGCGCTTAAGGCAGCAGGGCTGGGGCTTAAGACTGCAATCGCAGAGAAGGAAAAACTGGGCGGGACCTGTGTCAATAAGGGGTGTATTCCGACGAAGGCTCTGCTTCATGCCTCCAGTATGTTTGCAGCGTTTCAGAGCTGTGATGTATTTGGAGTATCGGCTGATTTCATTTCTTTTGACTTTAAAAAAATGCAGGACTATAAGAAACGTTCTGTAAAAGAGTACCGGAAGGAAGTTCGGGAATCGATTGAACATGCGGGAGTCGACTATATCGAGGGAACGGCGACGATCCGCCGGGGACGGACCGTGGAGGTCAACAGTCCTTCAGGTAAAGACTATTACGAGGCAGATCACATCATCATCGCAACGGGGGCGAAACCGGTGATACCGGATATTCCGGGAGCGATGCTGCCGGGCGTTCTGACGAGTGACCGTCTGCTGGCTTCCGATACCTGGAATTACGACCGCCTCACGATTATTGGGGGCGGCGTGATCGGAGTGGAATTCGCAACGATATTCCAGGCGCTGTGCTCCCATGTGACGATCATCGAAAGCCGGGAGCATTTACTGGGACCTATGGACAATGAAGTTTCCGAGGTCCTGGAAAATGAACTGAGACGGAAAGGAATCGCTGTCCAGTGTGAGGCAAAGGTCCTGGAAATCCGCGAGGAGGAACAGGGACTCATCTGCGTTTATGAGGCGGATGGAGAGGTGCGGACGATCCGTTCCGGCCAGATTCTCCTGGCAGCAGGCCGAAAGCCGAATCTGGACGGACTTTTTGGACGCGATGTCAGCCTTGCCATGGAAGACGGATGTCTTAAGACGGATTCAGAGTTCCGAACCAGTGAATCCGGCATTTACGCCATCGGCGATGTGACGGCCGGCAAGATGCTGGCTCATGTGGCGGCGGCCGAGGGTACTTATGTGGTTGAAAAGATCGCGGGCGTGCATCACACCATACGGCTTTCCGTGGTTCCGAATGGCATGTTTGTGGAACTTCCGGTCGTGCCGGGATGCATTTATACCGAGCCGGAGATTGCTTCCGTCGGAATTACGGTGGAAGAAGCGAAGGCCCATAACATGAAGGTGCGCTGCGGGCGCTACTCCATGAGCGGTAATGGAAAATCCATCATTACCAGAGAACAGAGCGGATTTATTCATCTGATTTTTGAGGAATATTCCGGGACTATTGTCGGCGCTCAGATCGTCTGTCCGCGGGCCACTGATATGATCAGTGAGATGGCGACTGCTATCGCAAATGGCCTAACAGCGGATCAGCTCATGCTTGCCATGAGGGCCCATCCGACTTACAGCGAGGGCATAACGGCGGCAATCGAGAATTATTATGAAGCAAAAGGAGACGAAAGGTTATGATTCAAGAGAGAATTGCAGCATTACGAAGCCTGATGGCGGAGCGCCAGATTGACGCTTACATGATTCCAACCTCCGATTTTCATGAGTCGGAATACGTGGGCGATTATTTTAAATGCAGGAAATTTATCACTGGTTTTACAGGGTCCGCCGGTACGGCGATTATCACGCAGACAGAAGCGAGACTCTGGACCGACGGCCGGTATTTCGTACAGGCGGCGAAGCAGCTGGAGGGATCCGGCGTGCTCCTCATGAAATCCGGTCAGGAGGGCGTTCCGACCGAGGAAGAGTATCTGGCAGAGGTTATGCCTCAGAACGGAACCCTGGGTTTCGACGGCCGTGTCGTCAACAGCCAGCTGGGAGAGAAGCTGGAAGAACTTCTGGAAGACAAGCACGTGAAATTTTCCTGGAAGGAAGACCTGGTGGATCTCATCTGGGAAGACCGTCCGGCGTTATCCGCTGAACCGGTCTGGATTTTAAAAGAAAACTACGCGGGCAAATCAGCAGCGGATAAGATTGCCGATTTAAGGGAAGCGATGAAGAAGGAGAAGACTACGGTCCATGTCCTCACCACGCTTGATGATATCGTGTGGCTGTTAAATATTCGTGGAAATGATGTCGTCTGCAATCCCGTAGTCCTTTCCTATGCATTGGTGACGATGGAACGGTTCTATTTATTTATCAATGAGGCGGTTCTGGACAGCGAAGTGAAATCCTATTTAAAAGAGCTGGGCGTTACCGTACGGCCGTACAATGATATTTACGATGCGGTGAGCCAGTTAAAGGGCCAGAAGGTGCTTCTGGAGACAGCGAAGACCAACTATGCAATTATCAGCAATCTGGATGAATCCAATGCAGTTGTTGACCGTATGAATCCGACCGCTCCGGCCAAAGCAGTTAAGAATCCGGTTGAGATCGAAAATATGAAGAAGGCCCATATCAAAGACGGTGTGGCCATGGTGAAGTTTATCTGCTGGCTGAAAAAGAATATTGGAAAGCAGACCATCACCGAGCTTGACGCGGAGCATTACCTGGATAATCTGCGCGCAGAGCAGGAGGGAAATCTGGGACTTTCGTTCCATACCATATCCGCTTATGGGGCAAATGCGGCGATGTGCCACTATTCCGCGACGCCGGAGAGCAACGCGGCTCTGGAGCCAAAAGGACTCTATCTGGTAGATTCCGGCGGACAGTATTATGAGGGAACAACCGATGTGACGAGAACGATCTCCCTGGGGGAGACGACGGAAGCAGAACGGGAACATTTCACCCTGAGCGTCATCAGTATGCTGCGTCTGGCCGCTGTAAAGTTCTTATATGGGTGCAGAGGACTTACACTGGATTATGTGGCGAGAGAGCCGCTCTGGAGCAGAGGACTGAACTTTGACCACGGAACCGGCCACGGAGTAGGCTATCTGTTAAATGTTCACGAACGCCCCAACGGAATCCGCTGGCGTATGGTGCCGGAACGCCAGGACAACTGTGTACTGGAAGAAGGCATGGTGACTTCCGACGAGCCGGGCGTATATATTGAAGGCAGCCACGGTGTGCGTACGGAAAATCTTATTGTCTGCAAGAAGGCAGAGAAGAACGAATACGGCCAGTTTATGGAATTTGAGTTTCTGACCTTTGTGCCGATTGATTTGGAAGCACTCGATAAATCCCTGATGAACGAGCGGGATGTGGAACTCTTAAACAGCTACCACAGCGCAGTATATGAGAAGATATCCCCGTATTTGACAGCGGAAGAGGCCGAATGGCTGAAGGAAAATACGAGGGCGGTATAAGTAAACGTAAATTTAAGTAAGCGTAAATTTACAATTGCTTAGATTTAAGATATAAGGCGGAGCCATGCGGTGTGAATCCTGTCAGGGGCGGTGAAAAATAGATTTTCATCGTCTTCCTGACGGGAATTCACGATCGCTATGGTTCCGCCTGTTTTTGGGTTATTTCTTTACGAAGCCGCATCAGAAGCGGAATAATCGCTTCCCAATCCTCTTGATCCAGTTCTTTCAGCAACTCCATGGCCCTGCGGAACTGTGGCGGTTCCGCCATTTCTGTATCAAAGAATTCCAGCGGCGTAATTTCCAGGTAATCGCATATTTCGAAGAATTGTTTCATGGAAGGCATGGAGCGGCCAGAGGAAATACCCTGAATGTAACTCTTATTTTTACCAAGATCCAGACTCATCTGGTATTCCGAGACATCCTTTTTCAAACGGAGCTCTGTAATTCTGTTTCTGACAAACTGTTCATTCATTCTTATCACCTCTATGGTTAATCATAAAGGATAATCTTTCCCGACATTCCGTTTTATATGCGTAATAATGGCAGAAAAATCGGTTGCATATACGGATAAAAAGCGTTATTATATAAGTTAGAAAAACGAAAGAGAATGATAAAAAGAAAGTGCGTGCCTATAGGGCGAGAGGATGTCCGATGACAGAATATTTAAAAAAGAGGAAGGATAAATGGTCCTGGAAAAACTGGGCTTTTTTATGCGGCCTGATCTATATCCTGATCATGGCAGGAATGTTTGGCTGCTGCCGAATGCAGTTCGGAGGGGCGGCAGGCGGCTTGATCGCGGCTGTGTTTGCAGTATCTTTGGCGGCAATGGCCGTGATGACTGTGATTTCTTATCCGGTGAGGAGGGAAAAGGAGATAATGCGGGAGTGTGGCCAGGAGCAGGACGGGCAGGAGGTGCAGGAAGCATTATATAGGCAGGAGGTGCAGGAAGCATTGTACCGGAGACTGGGGGAATTTGCCGATACGGTCCTGTTTGAGTATCGATACCGGGACGGAGCGATTCTATTTACACCGAACGCGTCCGGTCAGATCGAGATTCCGGTTTTAAAGAATGTATTGGAGAAATACGTGAAGCGTCCGCCGGCGCAGGGAGAAAACAGATGCTTTGAGTTTCGTATGAAAGCGAATAAGGAAGAATACCGCTGGTGTATCTGTCACGTCAGGGCAGAGTACGACGGGGCGGACACGCCTGTTTGTCTGATCGGAAAACTGGATGATATCACCAAACAGAAGGAGCGGGAGGAGCAGCTTCTCTTCCAGTCCACCAGAGACGGTTTGACCGGCGTGTATAATAAGACGGCATTTGAATATATGATGGAAGAAACTTTAAAAAGAGGCAGCCGCGGCTGTTTATATATGATCGATATTGATAATTTCAAGGACGTGAACGACCAGTACGGCCATCAGGCCGGGGATAAGATTCTCGTTAAAATCGGGGAACTGCTGCGTGAAATTTTCCGGGATTCCGACTTGATTGGCCGGGTGGGAGGCGATGAATTCGTGGTCTATTCCGAGTGCGGCGAGACGAAAACGAGGGCGATGAAGCTTTTAAACGGCACAGCGGATTTTACGAAGGAAGGCGAACACCGGATTTCTGTGAGTATCGGAATCGCAGCAAGCACTGGGGAGCTGGACGAAGAGTATCAGGAACTGTTTTCCAAAGCCGATCAGGCGATGTACCGGGCGAAACAGGAGGGGAAAAATCGGATTGCCTGGTATGAGGAGTAGGCGAGAAGAAGAGATGTGAAAAGGGGATTAGAATAAGGATAAGAAAAAATGGCTGCGTTGAAAACGCGGCCATTTTTTATGCAGCAGGCAGTACGATGGGTGAAATGATAAGGAGGGAGTTCTAATTCTGATCGTCGGGCAGATATACCAGAGTGTAGGCGTGGTTGATGCGTGGTAAGAAAATTTCGATAATGTCCGAGGTGCGGATTTTTAAACTGGACGTATTGATACAGGGATGACAGCCGAGAAAATCCTGTTCAAGAATAGCCTTGTCAATCAGCAGGCGGACACAATTTTCTTTATCATTCATCAGGCCCAGAACGGAGACGGAGCCAGGCGTTATGTTCAGATACTCTTCCATAAATTCCGGTTCCGCAAATGAGAGTCTGGCTGAGCCGATTTGTTTTGACAGGACTGCTGTCCGAAATTTTTTATGTCCCGGGATCATGAGAAGATAAAAACTGTTTTTCTGAGCATTGCGCAGAAATAAATTTTTACAGATATTTGTGTTTAAAAGTGCATCGATATCACGGCATGCTTCTATCGTAGCGGTCGGATCATGATCCAGACGCTGATAGGCGATTCCCAGCTTGTCCAGTAGATCGTAAGTGTGTATCTCTTTATCTGGACGCCCGGCAGGATTCGCAGGCCGTCCGGTATATAGGGTGCGGTCTAAGTGAAAGTCCGGTATGGGGGTAACACATTCTCCTGGCGTAATGTTTGTCATATGGAGTGCCTCTTTCTGTTTGAAATCTGTCAAAGGAGTAATAAGAATCCTGGTGTTATTATACTAGAGTGTGGGAAAAATGCAAGGGTAAGCTGAGAGATAAGCAGAGCAGACCGGACGGAGAAGACGGACAAATGGGCCGTGAACTGTAACTGATACAGGATTGACAGGACAATGTTTTTTTCCATGGTTTTATACAGCGTCTTGTATTATAATAAGTTCTATAAAGGGAATGGTTATCGATTGATTGTAACGATAGAATGGCTTTTACTGAATATTATATTTAGGAAGTTATCATATTTGGCAGTTTAGCAGCGGAAAGTGTTGGAGGGAGCCAAATACGCCATGAACATAAAAGAAGAAAAAGGAAGGCAAAATCAAATGATTGAAAACCGGCTGAAAGCGGAAAGACCGAGGGTAGTGACAGAAAAGGCGACAAAAGGAAAGCGTGATGATAAAGCTGCAAAAGACAGCAGTTCAAGGCAGGAGAAGAATAAAGCGCCCAATGCAGGCAGGAAGATGGGACGAAAGACGGATTCGGGAGAGAAAGCGTCGGATCAGAAAAAAGGGCCTAAAAAGGAGCAAAGAGCAGGCGGAAAAGGAAACTGGGGCAATGACAGCCAGAAACCGAAGTACGATACAGGCAGGAACAGAGCTTCTGGCGGGAACTCCAATTTACAGAGCAGGGAAGGAATAAAAGTGGACAGGCAGCCAGTCAGAAAGAATACTTCTGCATGTCCTGTGTTTTTGCGCTGCGGCGGATGTCAGCTTCTGGATATGCCTTATGAAAAACAGCTGAAGATCAAGCAGGCAAAGCTGGAAGAATTATTAAAACCCTATTGTAAGGTGCAGCCGATTATTGGAATGAAGGATCCTTTACACTATAGAAATAAGGTACACGCTGTTTTCGACCATGATAAAAAGGGAAATCCCGTTTCGGGGGTGTACGAGGCGAATACTCATCGTGTCGTTCCCGTAGAGTCCTGTCTGATTGAGGATCAAAAAGCGGATGAGATTATTGGAACCATCAGAGGCATGTTAAAGTCATTTAAGATTAAAACGTATGATGAGGACACGGGATATGGTCTCCTTCGTCATGTCCTGATACGGCGGGGATTCACAACGGGTGAAATTATGGTCGTTCTGGTTACCGCTTCTCCTGTATTTCCTTCAAAGAATAATTTTGTACGGGCATTGAGAGAAAAGCACCCGGAAATTACGACGATTGTTCAGAATGTAAACGGCAGGGACACCAGTATGGTACTTGGTGACCGGGAGAATGTGCTGTACGGCAAAGGCTATATTGAGGACATCCTGTGCGGCTTCCGTTTCCGGATCTCTTCTAAATCATTTTATCAGGTAAATCCTGTACAGACAGAGGTGCTCTATCGGAAAGCGATGGAGCTGGCCGCACTTAAGGGGAAAGAAACGGTGATTGACGCGTACTGCGGTATTGGTACGATTGGGATCGTGGCAAGTCAGGAGGCAGGCCAGGTGATCGGCGTGGAATTAAACCGCGATGCAGTGCGGGACGCAGCTCAGAATGCTAAGATCAATGGGATTAAGAATGTGCAGTTCTATTGTAATGATGCCGGTGCGTTCATGAGCAGGATGGCGGACAATGGAGAACACGCCGACGTCGTCTTTATGGACCCGCCAAGGAGTGGAAGTACGGAAGAATTTATTCAGGCGGTAGTTAAGATGAAACCGGAAAAAGTGGTCTATGTGTCCTGCGGCCCGGATACGCTGGCCAGGGATTTGGCGGTGTTTAGGAAGATGGGGTATGAGGCGAAAGTGGCGTGGGGGGTGGATATGTTTCCAGGGACGGAGCATTGCGAGGTTTGTGTGAAATTGTGTCGAAAATAGATGTATGCATTAATTTGGACAGAGAGTTGGTGTGAAAATGGCGAAAAAGAAAGCGGGTAAGGCAAAAAAGATAAATTCTTGTATATCTAAGTCAACTATTCAAGAAGTGCAGGTGTCAAGAACTGGAGGGCAAATTGCACTCACAGGATTTACTTATCAATTTCTATATTCTTGCTATTTGATATTGTCTGAAATAGATGAAAATACTGTTTTTTATTTAGAGGGAATAGAAGATATTGATAAGATTAGACTTGTAGATTCAGATGATTGTAATACTCATATACAATTAAAATATTCAACTCAAAAACAAGATGCCAGTTTTTTAAAAGATGTTCTAAAAAACTATTTAGAAGTCTATCTTATTGATAAAAAACGAAATTTTAAATTGATTTATGATTTTCAGGTTGCTAAGGGAAATTTGGGTAAACTTTTTGATAGCAGTTTAGATGTTACATCCAATACTTATTGGAAAAAAATAATTGAACAAATTAAAAAAGAAAATCCTTTTTGGAATTGGAATAACTTCTCATACGACAGCTTTATCTCTAAGCTTTCCTTTGAAAAAATAGAAAAAAATACTTTGTCTCAAGAAATAGAAAAGCTGTTGATAGGCACTTACGATATTGTAACAGACAATATTTCTATATTTGCAAATGGTCTTAAAATTTGTTGTTTAGAAAAAATGGAACACAGAAAGAGCATCAATAAAAAAGAGCTTGATTCAGTAATTCTCAATATTAAAGATGACATTAGTAAGGGGATCCACAATCCGGCAAACAGTTGGATAAAAAAAGTTATTTTTGAATCTGGAGATAACACTGAAACAGACTATAGCTATTATGAAGGTAAGAAACCTTCTTATCAAGATATTGCACGGCACTTACCAGTTAAAAGAACTTTATTAGAAAAGGAAGTTGCTACATCTATCGAAGATAATAGAGTAACTGTCATTAAAGCATCGAGCGGTCAAGGTAAAACAACCTTGGCTCTTAAAGTAGCATATGACTTGCAAGAGCAATATACAATTTATCAGCTTTTATGGTGTAATGACCATAAAGAGTTGAATAATATAGTTTCTTATTTTGCCACGAGAGTAAAAATGGGAGAAAAGCCACTAATTATTATTGATAATCTAGATTCTCAACTTAGTGAGTGGAATAGATTAGCCCAACTTCTGCAAGATGAGGTAGCATATCATTACAGATTATTAATAACAACCAGAGAAGATGATTGGTATAATTATAGCGGAGATTTAAGCAACGTTAAATCCTTGCAAGTAGTTAAATTGTTTCTTGGTGAAGAAGAAGCACAGGATATTTTTAACGTGCTCAGTCAAACAGGTAAATTGCACCCATCAATTACAAATTGGCGAAAATCGTTTAGGATTGTTGAAAAAAAGAAATTACTGATTGAATATATTTATTTACTTACCCATGGCGAAATGCTAACGGAGCGAATCAATAATCAAATTATTCAAATTAGTGGTACTGATTCTGGTAAGATTAAGTGTGAAATTCTTCGTAAGATTTGTTTCGCGGACATATGTGGAGTTAAACTTTCGGCAAAGAAACTCATTGGTAGTTTAACAGAAACAACCTCTCAAGACTATGGCGAAGTGCTAAAGAGTATTGAAAATGAATTTTTAATTCGCATTGATAATAAGGAAAAATATATAGAAGGATTACATCCAGTTCGCTCACAGCACATTGTTGATAAGCTGCATGAATTTATTGAGGTAGAAACTACTGCATTGCAAGTTATAAATATTGCAGATTCTACTTATTACACCAAACTATTTTCTTATCTTCCAAAGATAATAGGTAATAAAGAAAGTTTCTATTTGCAATTAGTTGAGGTGATATGGGATAAAAACAATTTGACCCCATATGTAGATGCTTTACGCGGCATATTTTCCGGCAGTGTTATGCAATATTACCTCGCCAATCAAAGTATTTATGATGATGCAAACGAACATGGTGGTTTATTCCTTTTAGATATGGAGTTAAATCCATTTACTAAATTTGAGGAGATAGACACGTCCCTAAACACTTTAGATGATATACAAAAAATAGTGCCGGCTAACAAAAATATAGAATATCTATGCAGCCTCAGAAATACTACACCGAAAATAGAGATATCAAAAACAGACATCTACTTTCTGTGTAAAGCGCTATATGAGCGCTTTAAAAATGATGAAGTCTTTAATATTACATCAGATATTACTTCATATGCTACAATTATGTATTGGCTTATTAACATTGACCATTCTTTTAATTTATCAAATAATATTCCCCTAGAATTGCTTTGGGAACGCTGCAACAGTTATTCCATGGATACTATATCCACAATTATGTATACTAGTTTTTGTGGAAATAGAGAAAGCTATATGGCGTATGTTAATGAAAATCTAGATAGTATTTTGGCATATCTAAGAAATGAAACTGAATCACTACAAGTATATGTTAACGAGAAAAGAGATGAAGTCCATGTGAATTATATTCTTTTTGCAAGCGAAATAAATAAGGGTAATGACGAAAGTGTATCAAGAATAAAAACCATATGTAAAATGCTTCCTATTTTTGATACCTATTGTGCTGATACTATTAAACCGATGATAGATGCACTGTCTGGATATAAAATTCCAAATGATGCACATAAGATAATGCCAATCAGAAATATTGTAATTATGTTTCATCAAGAATTTACATCCCTTTGGAGCAAAACAATTCTCAGCAATTATGAATGCGATAGTATTTACGAATGGATAGAGCATTGGTTTCATATTAGAACCAATATTGTAAATTTGTCTAATAAAATTGTTATGTGCATTCATAAACTATTGGAGCAAAAACAATTAGGCAAACTTGCAGATGAAATAGATGAACTTCGAGAAGAATTAAATAAAAACCTGATTAGAGAGTATAGGTATCCTTATGAGGATAGACCTTTTGACGAAAAAGCAAATCTTCCAGAGGGGTTAAGTAAAATTAAAAGTGACTTTTTTCAAAGTATACAAAATTTCTATAACCAAATAGTTGGATTCTTGAGTAGAGATAACGAAAAAACTCGATTAGCATTAATTAATTTACGGCAGGCATTGTCGATGCTAAAGAAAATGCAAACATACTTTAACGAGATATGTATAGAACAAAAAATACTAATGGAAAAACATCAAGAACTGTGCGAAAATGAAGATGAAGCATATCAACACCTGATGAGTTCATGTCAATATTTTAACGAACACAAACCGAGTAAATACTTTAATAAGTATCAAATAAATATTTGGTATGAGAAGAACTATCAAGAGAAACTTATAAAGACTTCAGATACATTAAGCGATTTATCAGCTGCATATTCCATAAGTTTTCCTGAAGATTATTTCTCCGATGGTATACTCAGTAAATATCCAATTGTTGTGAACAATTTTGATTTGACAGATAGTGATAAACTTATGCATCTCTTGTATCTATGCACCCCTTTTGCCGAATTAGAATATGATTATTTGCTTCTCTTATTTTGCAACAAACCTAATGTGTTAATTCCTAGTGGGCTTAAGATTCCGAAGAAATTTTTGGGGACACTAAAACAATGTGTCGAAAATGATGATGAGTCTTTGGTAGATGAATTGGGTCTGCCTTTTCCTATAGAGATTACATCGCAGATTGTGGATTGTTTTGCCAATGTATATGATGTTGAAAAACCTGCTGTTACAGGATACGAAAATGTTGACCGTGTAGGCGAACTGTTATGGGCTTTCTCAAAATCTCGACAAGTGCTAACTAACTATCAGGATGAAGCGTATTTTATTAGTATTGAAAAGAGGTATAAAGACGAAATTTTAAAACTTCTTAGTGACATTAGCGACAAAATTGTAGATGAGCCTTTTACTGAAATCTCAAATATTTGCAAGGCTGTATTTGAAGGAGATGAATTTTTGGATGTAGAACTAAATGCATTTTACAATAATCTCAACAGCCTTTGCTTGAATTAACTTCAGTTAGCATATTTTTAGGGGAATTTTAGAAATGAGAACGCAGTGGCTGGAGAACGGAGAAAAATCTGAAAATCAAATTAGGAGGCTCTAATTCACCCAAATGACAGGACAAATAATGAGTACTAAAATAATACGGTGTCCAGTAGGGCGCGAATTACAATGGCTTCTCAAAGGGCAAACTGCGCCTTTCGGGAATCTTTTTTACAGCTTCAACACATGTGGAAACAGTGGCGTTGCTCGTGTGGAAACCTTGATTCTAGGCGGGGGTGTGGGATTATTTGGAGAAAATGGAGTTGTGTTTCTACGGAAAGTGAGATGGATAAGTTTCCATAGAGGCAAGGTGGGGTAAATATTTCTATAAGGTTTTGTTACATGGTTTTCGGAAAATAGATGCCACGGGGCAAAACCCTTACTTTTGGCAAAACGTATACTCCATAGCCAAAGTCCCACTTATGAAGACAATGTTTGCCCTTATGGTAATGGACTGTTCGATTAAATATAGTAAACTAAAGTCAGTGAAAAATTGGATTTTGGAGGGAATTGTTATGATAATAAAAGGTTTTCCGTTAATCAAATTTCAAAGTGCAAAGCGAATTGAGGACTTACAAAATGGTCTTATTTATATGAACTCGTTAGAATGGTACCGTAATCATGAGAGTGAAAATGGTGATATTGTAGTGGGGGATTCGTTTGAAGCAAAATTTCATATTAATGAAGCAAAATTTAATTTACTTGATATGGGAGATGAAATTGAGATTCATGATAAACTCATAACAACTAGCGTATCAAATGATTATGCGTATTGCATGTTTGGTATTAATCCATACAGAAATAGCTTTAGTTTTACAAATGAACAAAAAGAAATCATAGAAAATTTTGGAGATACTGCTCTGTTAATATTAGACAAAGATGAATTTATCAATAGAGTTCAAACTGAAGCATTAAAAAAAGGCCTTGATGTTTATAATGGTTTTGTTCAATACTATGAGGAAAAAGAAGATTCGGTAAATTTGATTTTGTCTTTACTTTCTGGAATGCATAATATTGCATTTTGGAAACGAAAAAAGTACATTTATCAACAGGAGTATAGATTTTTGATTCATACTCAAAGCTATGAACGTGAACATTTGGAATTGAATATTGGAGATATACGTGATATTTCAAGGGTTTTTAAAACATCAGAGATATTAAACGCCAGAGTTATTAAAATTGAAAAAGAGGTATAATTAATAATATTGTTCTCATAACAGTATATTGAAGGAAGGATGAACCATGGAAGAACAATTTTATGAACAAATTAAAAGAATTCTTTCTGAAGCCAGAAATAAAGTATATCAAACTGCAAACTTTGCAATGGTGGAAGCATACTGGAATATAGGAAAAAGTATAGTGAAACAGCAGGATGGTGATGAGAAAGCTGAGTATGGAAGCAGATTAATAGCGGAATTATCCAAACAAATGACTGTAGATTTTGGAAAGGGTTTTACGCCAACTAATCTTAAATACATGAGGCAGTTTTAGCTGACGTTTCCAAATAGTCACGCACTGCGTGACGAATTGAGTTGGAAACATTATCGTCTGCTAATGCGTGTGGAAAATGAAAACGCTCGTCGCTTGAAAGGCAAATCAATTCATTTTTTATGAAAGATTGCTTTCCAGTCAAAACAAAGAAAAGGTTACAGAAGAAAGTTTAAAATTAGAACCTGTAAAAGTGCCGGAGGATATTATTCGTGATCCGTATGTATTAGAGTTTCTGGGACTGAATCCTAATGATGATTTTTTTGAAAATGATTTAGAGGAGGCTTTGATTACGCATTTACAGAAGTTCCTTTTGGAATTGAGGCGTGGATTTTCTTTTGTTGCAAGACAAAAAAGAATTACATTTGACGGTCGCCATTTCCGAATTTATCTTGTATTCTATAATTATATTTTGAAATGCTTTGTATTAATTGATTTGAAAATTGGAGATTTAACACATCAGGAGTTGGGACAAATGCAACTGTATGTACATTATTATGAACGTGAATTGATGAATGAAGGAGATAATCCTCCAATAGGAATTGTATTGTGTGCGGATAAAAGTGAATCTGTAGTTAAGTATACGTTGCCAGAAAATGAAACTCAGATTTTCGCTTCAAAGTATAAGCTATATTTGCCAGGTGAAGAGGAACTATTACGAGAATTGCAGAGAGAGTATGAAGCGTTAGAATATGATAAGAAATAAGAAAATTAACATTCTGTTTTTTAACAAAGAATAATTCCGGTTAGAAAATTATTAAAGGGGGTAAAAATATTCATAAAGGGGTGATTTTCACACAAAAGGGGTAAGAGGGGTAAATTGATAGGAAAAAGATACCCCACTGCGCTTTTATAATCACCCTTTTGCCATGTAGTATAAAATATCCGTCCCACCGCATTGCGAGGTCTGTGTGGAATTGAGGCGAAAATGATAAGATAGAAAAGGTATAGCCATATGCTAATATTTTATTAAATCTTCATGATATTTTACTATGTAAAACTATTGAATAATGAATTAAATGTGGTATAATATATGTGTCAGGACGATCGAGTTCTGGGGATTGAAAAAATAGTTTTACTTAGTGGGAAAGATAATACCTGATGTAATATTGCATAAGCATTACGTCAGGTTTTTCTCTATTACTTTAAAGTAATGATGGATTATGGCAAAAACGATAATTTAAGGATAGTGTCATCAGAAATTAAAGGCATACCACCGAATTAATATGGAGGAGCAAGATGGATATGTATTTTCATTTCCCACCGGATTTATTTAATATCCTAGTGGATACAATTCCAAGATTGAATAAAACAAAGAAAGATTTATTGTTATTTTTTCAAAATGTAGGAGTGCCTAGTACATACTTGCAGCCATATTACTTACTATTAAATACAAATAGATCACAATTTAAGAAGTTTGATGTAACAAGAGAAGTTTTGGCTACTTTGAATGAACAGACAGAAAAAATGCTTGGTGTTCGGAGAAAACTTTTGCAGAGGATTGTGGAGTTTGATTCATTTGAAACATGTTACCCAAATGATAAAGACAGGGCAAAGGCAAATGTGTCTGATATTCAGAAAATAGTTAAATTAAAGGATACGGTCACAAAGTACGAGAATTATCTTAGCAGGGAACAAAGCGAAAAAATACAAGAAAAACAGAAAGTAGTTGATAAATTGTGCCAATCAAGAAAACACTTTGTTGATTTAGAACAGAGATTTGCCCAACTTTTTTCTATTCAGAACCCTCAAGAAAGAGGAAAAAAACTTGAACAGGTCCTTAATGATATTTTTATGTATTTTAAAATTGGTGTAAAGGAAGATTTCGTTATTTACGATGATGAAACGGGTAAAAATTGTGAACAGATAGATGGTGTGGTGGAAATAAATCATTATCTAACATTGGTAGAAATGAAATGGGAAAAAGAACCTATAGGCGTAGATAAAGTTGGAAGATTTATGTCACGCTTATTGGTAAGAAAAAATGTAGATGGAATTATTGTATCATATGCCTCCTTTACGGAAACGGCTATCCTCACCGCAAAAGAGGCATTATCAATTTCTGTTCTTGCATTAGTCGATTTAAAAGATATATATGACGTGCTGAATCAAAAAAAAGATTTAGTGGATTTTTTCTCAGAACTTATAAAAAATGTGAAACTATATAAAAATCCCAAGCCCAGAATTGATATAAGTGGACTTAAAAATATAGATTTCAATTACTATGATTAAGTAAGTTGTTAAAGCAATGGGGCATTAAAAGTTTCACTATGGTACAATCATGATTTTCAGCAATCCGAGTTGCAGCCTATAAGAACGTGATAACGGTTTGTCTGATGGAAAAGGATTACCGCCGAGGGATAAGTAGGTTTTAAAGACATCATTATCATACACTCAACACATACGGAATGCGTTGTCCTGTTGCAGCGTGTAAGTATGGCAACAGGAAAGCGATTGTGAGGCGAGAATGAGGATATGAAAAAATTGTATTAAGTGTAAGCTGTATGAAAATGTAAATGGATCAAAATCACAGCATGACTTTGTGATCTGTTTCTGTGGTATCTATAGTGTAGATGACGGGTAAGAGTATCCGCGCCGATTAACGGTAAGAGAGGAAAGCTAATGAAGTGTCATTAGCAGAACATGTATAATTAAAAATTTTGAACTGAGAGATAATGATGAAAAAATAATGCACTTCGAAACATATATATGGGTATAGCTTAATGTTTGCTATTTTAGTAAATTAATTTGAAGAAGATTAAAAAACACAGTTTTGGGGCGATTTATGCGAATATATAAGCCTGCTTTTGGGCTTCATTAATTAATTTGAATATGAGGAAGAAGCATGAATACAGATAAAGTCAAAACAAGAATAGTATTTGGAGAGTTCCTCTGATTTCAGTAATTGCTGGCTTTTTCTATACCCCATTTTATGTAAGAAGTGTAATTTGTTTTGGCGTAATCGAACCCGGTGTGATTGACAGCCGGGTATCACTGCTGATAAGCGCAGGAATCCTAGTAGCGGTTTTAGTGTTGGGTGGAATGCTGCTGTTTCGGAAACAGTCAAAAAAGGAAATATTTATTTCTGTGGTAGTTGTTTCTGCTTATGGAATGATACTGCTTCTGATTCAATTACTCATCGGAGCAACAACGGGGCTTGCTGCGGTTGTATTTATGTACTTGGGACGGCCGCTGGAATGGACCGGTTTTTTCTCGGAGCTTTCTTTCTGCTTAAAAGAGCGCTTTGAAATTTTCGTTTCTGCGATTAGGTGGTTGAGATTTTTAGTTCCCTTTGCGTTTGTGTTATTCGGCTGTAAAACAGATGAATAAAAAAATAACTTTGGAATTGGTAAGAGGAAAAAGATATATCATGTCTGATTATATTGTGAAAATCATACCGACAGACTTCACGTATTCTGTGACAAAGGAACAGGCTAACCGCATTTTAAAGTTCTTAAGGTCGAAGGTAAACGCCGACAATATACAGGCTTTAATACATGCAACTCCTACATTTGTTGATAGCGGAAGCAGTCTGGAAACAATTAGCTGCCCTCATTGTGGAGAGCAGCTTGACTTTAACTGGTGGGGGAAAGCTATGGATGCTGCCAGCAAGGATAACTTCAAGGAGCTATCTATAAACATGCCATGTTGTGGTAAAGAGAGTACCCTTAACGATTTGCATTATGATTTACTGTGTGGTTTTGCTTGTATAGAATTTGATATACTTAATCCATCTACTGATTTTGACAATGACACTTTATCCAATATCGAGGATTTGATTGGTAGACCAATTCATATGGTACACGCACATATATAACTCCTGGTTTGCCGGGTTTTTAAATTAGAATTTGTAGAAAGGGGCGAGCAACTATGAAAATGTCAAAAGAGAAAGTTGATATAACTATGTTCGGCCTATGTGGAATGAATTGCATGGTTTGCTATAAGCACTGTTACCATAAAAACCTTGCGCTGGTTGCTTAAATAGCGATAAAGGAAAGCCAGAGTATTGTCGCAAATGCAAAATAAAGGATTGTATTAAAGAAAAATCGTTATCCTACTGATAATTATATTAATAATCAGAATAACACTTTGTTCTTTCCTATATCAACAGGTATTCTTCTAATGATATTACCGAATAATAATACACAATTAATTGATTTTTGTGATTAAGCAGACTGTGTTCTAGATGGTTCAGAGGAACTTTTTAATTTTCATAATCGAGGACAAATGATGCAAGCCTCAAGACAAGTATTTACGTAAGTATGGAAATCTAATTTAATAATATAATCGAGTGGATTAACAAAATCATACTATGCATATCGAAGAATTGAAGAAGCAGAAATGAATCCGTCAAATATCTTTTTAGCTTTATATTTTGAATTATTTCAAACAGATTCATTAATTAAAGTTGGAACTGAATTTCACCATAAAAACGCAAAGAACAGGAGATAAACAGTATGAACCAGGTTTTTTAGAACAAGAGTCAAAACGAGTAAATGAGGCTGCAAGGAAAATACTTCTCAGATCGTTCTTTACATACGTCTGTATCATTGCTGTCCTTTATTTTTTTTAAAGGATTCCTTTGATTTGAATGATCCTTCCAGCAGAGAAGTGCTTTTTTATCTGGTTATTGTCTCTGGGATCATGCTGCTTGCTGTAATCGTAGTTTTTTAAAAAAATCAAGACGAGCAGTCACGAATGATAGAAATCTAATTCTTCCTTATGGTGAAAATACAAAGGAGGCAGTGGCGGAGCTTATTGATTAGGAGGCCCAGAGGGAAAGATTCAGGTAGAAGAATACATTTATGAATTCGCGGAGGGGAAGAAGCCATATGGTGAGAAAATCGTACTGATGCCTTCTTATCTGTTGCTTTGTGAAAATAAAAATAAGAAAACGGTAATTCCTCGTGAGAAAATCTATTGGATCGTTGCCCAGGTTGGTCAAAAGGGAGGTTCTTTCCGTGTCCAGCTGTTAATTTTTACAGAAAAGAAAATTTTAAATATGGTAGGAGTTGATATCGAGCACGTTGTGGGGATTGCCGATAAGATATATCAATACATACCAAATGTTTTCAGCGATCACGAATCCATCCATAAAGATAGCCTGTTCATATTAAACGGAGGTAAGAATGAAACAGACATTTACCGCACTTGTCGAACGTTTTGAAGCGCAGGGAGGCTGGTACTATGTTTCGGTTCCAACAAAAATCAGCAAACCACTTGAATTGCTTGGTGGTCACCGGTTTGGTTTTATTGCGGTTACTGCCATAGTTGGTAATACGAGTTGGCCGACATCGTTCATGCCGAAGGGGGATGAAACGCATATTATCGCGCTCCCCGCGAAAGTGCGTTCAAAAGAGAAGATCACTCTGGGTATGGAAATTGAGATATCTTTTGAAACGAGGGTAAGAGAAAGTAAACAGGAGGTATTCACATAATTTATCAATGATCAAAGTATGTGGGAATATTGCTATGGAAATCAGACTCATGAAACCATCCGACAATCGGTTTGCACTCAGCCATATTTATGAGGAAAGTTGGAAATATGCATATAAAGGCATAATACCACAGGCATATTTGGATAGTATTCCAACAGGCCGGTGGGCCGCCAATTTTGATCAGGCAGAAATGAATACGATTGTCATGATTCAAAATGATATTTTTATCGGCACGACCAGTTTTTGTAAGTCCAGATTTCCGGAATTTAAGGAATTTGGAGAGATTGTATCACTATATTTGTTACCTGAGTACATGGGGAACGGGTATGGAAAGCATTTGCTTAATGCTGCGGTAGAGGGATTAATACGTCTAGGTTACCGTGACATATTTTTATGGGTCCTGGAAGAGAATTATAGGGCAAGAAGCTTTTACGAAAAAGCTGGTTTTAAACCAACCAATCACTACTTAAATGACAGCATTGGAGGAAGAAATCTGCGGGAAGTTCAATACCGTTTTTGTACCGATTCGTGTGTGTAAAGTTTCAGACTGTAATTTCAAATAAGAATAAGCAACAGAACCATATAATAATAAATTCGTAATCAGGAAAAAAGAGGTCCGTAAAATATGCTTCCTTCTGGATTGATAAGTGAAATAGTCAAAACTTATCTATCCGGATGAAAGCATATTTTTTTGCAAAAATAGATTATTCCAATAGAGCAGATGCTAAAAGAATTTGAACCTCTATTTTTAACCAGACAGCTAATGGAATACAGTTTATTACTATTTCATCCGAATATTTTGCTATATATGGTAAGAAGCGTATCCGGTATACTGAAACAAGAATAAATAATGGGGGTAGAATCGTGATGAATATTGCGGATGAACTTGTAAAAAAGTATGTGACACCTTACCGGCGGATACTTCCTGTGATCACAGGCTCTGGAATACCGGGAACATTTGACGAGAAGGCGGTGGATATCCCGTTTGTTTTCTGGCATCAGGGGCAGTACCATATGCTCTATACCGGATTTGATGGGATCTCGTATCAGTCGGCTCTGGCAGTCAGCAGTGATTTGATACACTGGACTTTTAAGGGCATGGTAACCAGGCGGGAGGAAGAAGGACAGCACTGGTACAGCGTTGGGGCTGCCGGAACATGGATTGTAAAAGAGAGCGATGATTTATATGCAGTTCCCAGACTTAAGAAGATTGATAGAAGGTATTGGATGGTATTTAACTCCTACCCACAGAAAGGATATGAGGAAGGGCCTGCCGAATTGGGTATGGCCTGGACTGAAGATGAAAATCTGTTAGACTGGCATTTCCCGGATAAACCGTTTTTATCCTGGAAAGATGGAGCAGAATGGGAGCGCGGCGGACTCTATAAGTCATGCATAATTGAAAAGGATGGACGCTGGTATCTGTTTTATAATGCTAAAAATGAAGAAGACTACTGGATTGAGCAGACGGGCGTGGCGGTTTCCGAGGATTTTATCCATTGGGAGCGGCTGCAGAGGGAACCGGTCCTGCGAGTGGAAGCCGGAAACTGGGATAAACGATTCCTTTCTGAGCCTTGCATCGTACGGGACGGGGAGTATTGGCTGAATTTTTACTTTGGATTCGATGGAGTTCATGCGCAGGAAGGATTTGCTGTATCAAAGGATTTAATCCATTGGGAAAAAGCAGAAAAACCTATACTGCCATACGGTGAGGAGGGAGCGTACGATTCCCGCCATGCACATAAGGCCTCTGTCATTGCCGTCAACGGAGTTCTGTATCATTTTTACTGTGGAGTGAGGCCGAGGCAGGAGGGGGATATTCCCGGAATTTATGAGGAGTGCAGGACGATCATGGTGGCGTCTTCTCAAAGATGGCCTGACCAGGATCAGACGGAGGAGAGGGAAATGGTATGAGGGATCCGAAATGCATAAATGAAGTGATAACTGGCCGGGGCGGCAATTATATCATGCCATTCCTGTGGATGCATGGAGAGGGAAAAGAAATCATTCTTGATGAACTGGATCAAATAGGGGACTGTGGGATTCGGGAAGTCTGTGTGGAGTCCAGGCCGCATCCGGATTTTATGGGAGATTTGTGGTGGGAGGAAATGGATGCGCTGATGGCGGCAGCCAAAGAAAAAAATATGAGAATCTGGCTGCTGGATGATTCTCATTTTCCGACGGGATATGGCAATGGTGTCTATCAGACCAATAAGGAGAAAGCGAAGGTATATTTGAAAGAGGCCCATATGGATATCTGCGGACCTGGGGAGGAGATCGCCATAACCGTGGAGCCATTTTTAAGAGATGCGGAAGAGCTTCTGGGAATCTGGCTGTACGAGCGCCCCGACTTAGGCAGCCGGGCGCTGTCGGGAGAACGGTACAGGGAAGTGACGGGGGAACTCGAGGATGGGATGGTATATCTGTCTGTTCCGGAAGGGAGTTACCGGCTGATGGTGCTTTATACCACCCGTGAGGGCGGCGGGAGATGTCATTATATGAATCCGATTGATGAAGAATCAGTCAGACTGTTTTTAAATACCGTATATGAGCCTCATTTTGAACGATATCAGGCGGAGTTTGGAACGACGTTTGCCGGATTCTTTTCTGACGAACCGGAGCTTGGCAATACTCCGGAATATCATTTTGAAGAGCGATTGGGGACGGCCAACATCGCGCTTCCATGGAGCAGACAGCTAAGGCAGCGCCTGGAGGAGTTATGGGGACCGGAATATGCGGGCTTTTTGCCGGCCCTCTGGTATGATATGGGTGCCAGGACCGGTGAGATCCGCTGGACTTACATGGATCAGGTGACGCTACTGGTGAAGTACTGTTTCAGTTGTCAGATCGGGCGATGGTGCGCGGAGCATGGCGTTGAATACATCGGGCACCTGATCGAAGATGACAATGCTCATGGGCGTACCGGATGCAGCCTTGGCCACTATTTCCGGGCACAGGAGGGACAGAACATGTCCGGTATTGATGTGGTCCTGACTCAGATATTCCCGGGATTTACCGGTACGATCCATCAATGGGCGGCATCCGACCGTGACGGGGAATTCTTTCATTTTGGCCTTGGGAAGCTGGGAAGCTCAGGCGCCTGCCTGGATCCCCAAAAGGCAGGGAGGGCCATGTGTGAGATATTCGGTGCCTATGGATGGGGAGAGGGCGTCTCGCTGATGAAGTGGCTGACAGATCACATGCTCGTCCGTGGAATTAATGAGTTTGTCCCGCATGCATTTTCGCCTGCGTTTCCGGACGAGGACTGTCCGCCTCATTTTTACGCGAGGGGAAATAACCCACAGTATCCATTTTTTAAAAAGCTGATGGGGTATATGAACCGTATGAGTCATTTGTTTCACGGAGGAACCAGAAGACGGCAGGCGGCGGTGCTGTATCATGCGGATTCCGAATGGGGAGGAGAGGCCATGTGTTTCCAGAAGCCGGTTCGGGAACTCCTGGAACATCAGATGGACTGCGATGTGGTTCCTGCTGATTTGCTGATAAGTGTGCCGGAGTTCCACGATCATGAATTGCATATCAACGGCAATCGGTATCGGGTATTTATTATTCCGGCCTGCAGCCGGCTTCCAATCCAGGCGGCGAGATTTTTAGAGCAGGCATATCGAAACAGAATACCGGTCTTTATGGTGGACCGGCTGCCGGAATGTATGACAGATGGTACAGCACTGCCCCAGGAAGCAAAAATGTGGATGCGGGTGGTGCCCTTGCATGAACTGGCAACGGCAGCAGAGGCGGTAAGTGAACCGTTTGTTTGCCTGAACCGGACTGAAAAGGACTTACGCGTATGCTGCTATGACCGGACCGATACCACAATTTACTTTTTCTTCAATGAAAACTCTTACCGCAGGCTGGAAGCCGATATAAGAATTCCTTTCTTGCAGGGAAAACAGTTCAGAATCTATGAAGGAATGAAAAACTGTATACAGAATGTGAATGAGGACGAGGCGCTTAGAGAATACGCTCCGGTAACCTGTTTGAATGGGGAGACCAACCTTATCCACCTTTGTCTGCGGCCGGGAGAAGCAGTATGCTGCTTTACCGTGGAGGAAGGTGAAGAAACGCTGAAAAATGAGCCGGCCAGTGCAGCGCCTGGTTCGCTGGAGCTTCGGAAACAGATAAGCGTGGATACGGACTGGAAGGTGTCGAAAGCGGTGTACGGCAATGGTGCGGACTTTGAACCTTGTCTGGAAATCAAAGCAGGCGGGAGACTGCCAAACCTCAATGGGAAAGGATATTTTCCCCGGTTCTGCGGCACGTTCCGTTATGAGGGCATTTTTTGTCTGGAGGAAGAGGCGGAGAAGATGGAAAAGATAATTCTGGAATTGCCAGATATTTCGGAGTGTGCCAGAATCTCTGTCAATGGGCGATATGCCGGTGATCTTCTGACAAATTTCCACTATTTGGATATCTCGGAATACTTGAGAAAAGGAGTAAATTATCTTATGATTGAAGTGACCAACACACTGGTCTGGAATCGGCACGATGAGCGGTCTGTGTGGATGCAGCTGCCGCCTACCGGTATGCGCCGGCCGCCGGTGCTGCATTGTTATGGGAGATAAAAAACAGGGAAATGCAGTAATACAGGAACGTGCTGTAAAACAGGTGAATGCATTACATAAACGGAGGTAGGGGGATGAAACTTCTTCTTGTGGATGATGAAGAGTATGCAAGGGAGGGGCTGGTAGCCAGGATAGACTGGGACAGTCTTGGTATTACGGAGATCATGACGGCCAGAAATGGAATCGATGGCCTGAAAAAGGCGGGTGACTTTGAACCGGACATCGTCGTTACCGATGTCCGGATGCCGAAGATGGATGGGATTCAGATGGCTTTTCGTATCCGTCAGCTGTATCCGGAATGCAGTATTCTGTTTATGAGCGGATATTCGGATAAGGAGTACTTGAAGGCGGCCATTTCGGTTTCGGCCGTCAGCTATGTGGAAAAACCGATCAATATAGAGGAGATGAGGAAGGAACTTCAAAATGCCTGTCAGATTCAGGAGGAGAGGATGGCAGCGGCCAGGAGGAAGGAGGACCTGGATGGGAAGCTTTCGGCCGGCCTGGAAGCGCTTAAGAATCAAATAGCCCTGAACCTGACACGAAAAATACGGAATATGGCAGAGGTGGAGGAGAAGAGGAAGATTGCCTGTCCGAATCTGCCGGTTGATGCAGATTACAGGACGTTTTTAATTCAACTGGCAGGCCGGCTTCAGGAAGATAAGGGAAATCCTCCTGAACGGATAGAAAACCCATGGTTTCAGTTGGCCTCCATTCTCACGGAAGGTCTGCATGGGAGAGGGCTGGACTGCATTGCCGGATATAAGGACGAGCATTATCTTGTGATACATGTGTGTCTGGGAACCGATCATTCAAGAGAGGTGGCTGGCAGCACGGATCGCCTGACCGCCTGGTTTGAACACATACTGTCATCGGATTACCGGTATTATCTGGCAGTGGGAAGCCGCGTAAGCGGCCTTTCCGGCATTTATGAATCCTACCACGATGCGGTGGTCCGGATGCAGCAGAGCTTTTTCTTTCCACCGGATAAGACCTTTGGGGATCTGATCGCAGTTTCGCCAGAAAAAAAGGTGGTCTTTCGCTTTGGCGATGAAGATTTAAAAGAATTTCAGGAAAAACTGTTCTATGGAAATTTTGAAGAAGCCGTAGCGTTTATCGGCGATGTCGTGTCTAAAATCCGAGAAAAACCGGAAACACTCGTATTCCATGTAAAAGAATTTTTTTATCGCTGTATGCTGCGCATGCTCGATGCGGCATCACGCCGCCGGATTCTGGCCTTTGAAACGGTTACGGAATCTATGGTGCATGACCAGATTTGGGACGCCGGTTACTTGTCAGAACTGGAGACCTACTTAATTGACAGCCTGCAGCTTTATTTTGAAAACGTATCGGAAGAGAATGGGAAGCCCGCAGTTTCTGATGAGGTGAAGTATTACGTCAGCCGCCATTACGGAGAGATGGATCTTTCTCTGGCCTCCATAGCGGATAAACTGAAGCTGACAAGCTCTTATCTCTGCATTGTATTTAAAAAAGAGTGTCAGGTAACCCTTACCCAATATATTATGGAATACAGGGTGGCACGGGCGAAAGAGCTGCTGGCCGATGAAACCATGAAAATCAAGGATATTGCTTTTTTAACCGGCTATCAGAACAGCAATTATTTTATCAAGGTGTTTAAGAAAATAGAAGGAGTGACGCCCCTTGAATACAGAAGCAAAAAAGAGGAAAAAGGACGTATTTAACCGTGTTCCGCTAAAAAAGAAACTGGTATTGGCCTATCTGCTGCTTACGATGATTCCGATTCTTGTAATCGGAATTTTTGTCATGCAGATATTCAGCAGATCTTTGAAAGAAAAACTGTCTTATTCGGCAGAGCAGGGATTTTCCCAGACATACGATTTCCTGGCCTATCGTTTTTCAAAGACATCGGATACATTAAACCAGTTTGCAAACAGCGATATGATTCAGAGAATTCTTTTGAAAGATTTAAACGACTATGGAATTGTGGAGCAGATGTCCGATATGCTGGACATGCGCAAGGCTTTTGAGGATGCCCGAAACGGAGAGGACGTTGACCGGGTGAGAATCTATGTACGGGATGAGCTGATGTATTCGATCGACCAGATTCATCTGTTTGGCTTGAATTCCATAGAGTCCACGGTATGGTATCGGTATCTGCAGGAAGATGCGGATCAGATTCTGGGCTGTCCGTATTCCTGGCTGGCGGAACACGAGAAAACGGAGAAAGAAATCCTGTCGCTGGCGAGAACCGTAAAAAGTCCAAATGATTACAGAAAAGTAATCGGTTATCTCCGGGTAGATATGGATAAGGGCCAGATTGATGAGATACTAAACAAAGCCAATGCCGCAAAGGATGCCGAGACGTATATCTGCAATGGAAATGGAGAGATTGTGGCAGGAACCGGGAAGGGGAAAATACCAAAGGAGGCGTGGGAGACAGCGCGAACGGCCGGATTTCAAAAAGCTTATATGGAAGGAAATGCGGTATTGTACCGGACGCAGGATTTCGAGAATCTGGATTGGACCATGATGACAGTCATTCCATACAGCTCATTTATGAGGGAGATCACTGCACTGAAAAATCGTTTCCTTGTCTGTATGATTCTCTTTTCGGCCCTTGTGAGTGTCTGTATTTATCTGATCGGAAAGTCGATTACCGATCGGGTGGGGCTTCTGGCAGAGCACATGAAACGAGTTCAGTCCGGCGAGCTGACCGGCCTGGAACCGGACGAAAGCACTGATGAGATCGGTGTCCTGTATGACAATTTCAATTATATGATCGAGGAGACGAAGGCGCTGCTGGAGGAAAAATATCGTTTGGGCAAAGAGGTGAAGAACGCGGAGCTAAAGGCGCTTCAGTCCCAGATTAACCCGCATTTTCTCTATAACACCCTGGATATGATCAAGTGGATGTGCTATGCGGGAAGAACCGCCGATATTGAGAGAGCGGTTGCTTCCATGGCAAAATTCTATAAAATCACTTTAAGCAGAGGACGCAATATAGTAACTGTGAGGGACGAGCTGGAGCATTCCAGGGAGTACGTCAATATACAGAATATGAGATTTGGAGACAGGATTACCCTAAAGGTGGCGGTTCCTGAAAAACTGATGGATGTTCCGATCCCCAAGATCACCCTGCAGCCACTGATTGAAAATGCGATTCTCCATGGAATCCTTGAAACGGAAGATGAGACAGGAACCGTAACGATTTCCGGTGCGGTTGAAAAAGACAGTATGATCATTACCGTGACCGATGATGGTGTCGGGATGGAGGAAGAGCAGATCTCCAGACTGTTTTCTGCTTCAGAAGCAGGCGGAAGCGGAAGCTCCTATGGAATCAGGAATATCCGGCAGAGAATCCGGCTGCTGTACGGCAATGACTCGGACCTTCTTTTTACCAGCCGCCCGGGAGAAGGCACTGAAGTGAAGATCCTTTTAAAGCAGGGCAAAAATAATACGATGCAACCATAAAATCTTACCATACAGCCGAAGGCCTTCTCCTGATAAAATGAATGTAGAAAGTGAGAAACAAGAGACGGGAGTGTTGGCAATGGTTGGTGAAAAAAACAGTTTTAAAAGTAAGGTAAGAAAAAACAGGGTTCTGCTGCTCATGCTGCTTCCCGCATGCACGCTGATGTTTGTGTTTGCCTATCTGCCGATGGGAGGTCTGGTGCTGGCATTTAAAGAATTCCGGTATGATCTGGGAATCCTGGGGAGTGAGTTTGTCGGTCTGACGAATTTTAAATTCTTTTTCCAGTCCGGGGATGCAATGAAGGTTACGGTAAATACGGCGTTTTATAATGGGGCATTTATCGTCGTGAATACAGTGCTTCAGGTAGGCTTTGCTGTGATTCTCAGCGAGATGGGAGGAAAGCGGATGAAAAAAGCGCTGCAGTCGGTGATTTTCCTTCCGTACTTTATCTCCTGGGTAATCGTAGGATCGATTGCCTACAGCCTGTTCAATTTTGAAAACGGCACGGTCAATGCGTTATTGCAGCGGTTTGGCATGGAGGCTGTCAACATCTACGGAAAACCGTCCTGGTGGAGAGGGATTATCATTGGTTTCTCTGCATGGAAGGGCGTGGGATATGGAATGGTAGTATTTCTGGCATCAATTGCAGGAATTGACGCATCTTTAAATGAAGCCGCACAGATTGACGGAGCCAATATATTTCAGAGAATCCGCTATATCACAATCCCATGTATTCAGCCAACGATTATTACCATGACGTTACTGGCCATAGGAAAAATATTTAAGGGTAATCTGGATTTGTTTTACCAACTGGTCGGTAATAATGGAGCGCTGTTTGATGCGACAGATGTGATTGATACCTATGTATTCCGCTCCCTTCTTCAATCTGGGGATGTGGGGCGTACGGCAGCCGTTGGGTTATATCAGTCCGTACTCTGCTTTGTTACGGTGGTGGCCGCCAATTACATCGTGAAACGGCGGGATCCGGATTATGCTTTGTTTTAGGGGGAGACTGAAATGAATGGTTGGAAAAAATTATCTGTCGAAGAAAAATGGTTTAAAGGAGTTGGCTATCTTTTATTATCTTGTTTTGCAGCTGTCTGTCTGATTCCGTTTCTCATTATTTTAGCTTCTTCATTTTCGGAAGAGAGGGAAATTATCCGCCATGGATACGGCCTGATTCCCCGGGGATTTACGCTGGAGAGCTACAGAGCGATCTTTAAAAATCCCGTAGAAATTGTCAGGGCTTACGGCGTTACTCTGTTTGTAACCGTTGCAGGAACTCTGATCAGCGTGTTTTTAAATACCATGACCGGTTATGTGCTGCAGAGAAAGGATTTTTGCTGGAGAAATCAATTTTCCTTCTACTTTTTCTTTACGACCCTGTTTTCAGGCGGTCTGGTGCCATGGTATGTGCTTTGTGTGAAATATCTTCATTTAAATAATAATATACTTGCCCTTTTTGTGCCTTCCCTGATTTCTGTCTGGAACATTCTTCTGGTTAAAGGGTTTATGGCTGGCATTCCGTATGAACTGACAGAATCGGGCAAGATAGACGGAGCAGGGGACTTCACCATATTTATGAGAATTATCATGCCTTTGGCGAAGCCGGTGATAGCAACGATTGGACTGTTTACCGCGCTGCTCTTATGGAATGACTGGTACAGCTGTATGCTGTTTATCAACGATGACAAGCTCTACAATCTTCAGTATCTTCTTTACCGAATGATCGGAAACGCCGAGGGAATGAGGAATATCATGGCTCAGACCGGAGCGGATTTAGATATCTTGCCGATCGAATCTATGAAGATGGCACTGACTGTTGTGGTAACCGGACCGATTGTATTTCTCTATCCGGTAATCCAGAAATATTTTGTGAAGGGGCTGACCGTTGGTGCAGTAAAAGGATAAGTGTGCCACAATTAGAAAAGGAGGAAGGATTTATGTTTAAGAAGAATCGTTTTATGGTCCGCATAGCGGCACTGGCCGTAGGAGCCGCCATGACAGCGGGCCTGCTGGGGGGATGTGCGGGAAAGAAGGCAAATGAAAGCCCGGCAGCAGGAAGTGCGGCCGCCACACAGCAGAATACAGCGGCAGAGACAGCGGCTGCGGGGGAAACGGCTGCCATGACTTATAATGGCCAGGATGTATCGGAGCCGATAGAACTGGTTATGTATGTTATCGGGGATGAAGCCGCCGGTGAGAAGAATGTGATCGAGGCATTGAACACGAAGCTGAAGGAGAAGATCAATGCAACCCTGAGAGTTAAGCATATGTCATTAAGTGATTATACACAGAAGTATTCGCTGTTAATCTCGTCCGGTGAAAAGTTTGATCTGATTTATACGTCTACCTGGGCAATGTATTCGGCGGAAGCCGTAAAGGGAGCATTTGCCGAGGTTACGGATGAAATCATGGAAAACTGTATGCCTCTGACCTTCAAGGGGGAACCGGAGGAGGCGTTTAACCAGGCAAAAGTTGGTGGAAAGGTTTACTTTGTGCCGGCCAACAATGCAAGGGTCGTACAGAATCTGATTCTGCTTCGCGGGGATTTAAGAGAAAAATACGGTCTTTCAAAACTGAAAAATCTCGATGATCTGGAGACGTATTATACGAAGGTTGCAGAAGGGGAGGAAGGAATATTCCCTTATGCCGCTTCTCAGAAGAATGATGAGTTAAAGTATATCATGATTAATAACCTGCTGGATTACCGCTCGGTCAATGGAGTCAACCAGTTGTTTTACTATCAGCTTTCCGATTCCATGAAGGCAGAGGATATCTTCTGGCTTTATGATACTGCGGAATACAGGAATTATATTCAGAAAATGAAGGAGTGGGCCGATAAGGGCTTCTGGTCAAAGAACGCGGTGGCTAACAACACCAGTCCCAAAGAAGCCTTCTTAAGCGGAACGTCTGCTTCACTGATCTGGAATCTCGATACGTGCGGGTCAGTAGCCAGTCAGGTGATGAAGGAGCATCCGGAATGGAAACCGGAGCTATACGATCTGACACCGGATAAGAAAAAAACGCTGGGAGCTTATACCGGAGATGGAATGGCAGTTCTGGCATCATCAGACCAGAAAGAACGGGCTTTTATGGCGATAGATTTATTAAAATTCGATCAGGAGTGCAACGATCTGGTATGCATGGGAATCGAGGGAGTTCACTGGATTGATCCGACGGAAGCGATTGGCAGGGAAGGTTTCTTTCGGCTGGGGGAAAAACAGGACGAGTATCCTTTTGGCGGCTGTGTAGCCTGGGCATTCAAAAACAGAGATTACGCAAGAGTTAATGAAGATACATTTGAAGATGTTTTGACGATTGAAGCAGATTGGAAATCGAAGCAGACAGACCTTCCTTTGGGGGGCTTTAACTTAGATGACAGTTCGATTAAGAATGAAATTACGAATATGAACAACACTGTCATGAAATATATCCCGCTTCTGGATTTGGGACTGGTAGAGGATATCGACAAAACTTTGGCAGATTTTCAGAAGCAGGCCGAGGCGGCGGGACTCGATAAGATCGAGAACGAGGTGAAACGCCAGGTATCCCAGTATCTGGAGGAACAGGAGTAGAAGAAATGAGTTATCCGATTCTATATTTCTTAACGGATCAGTGGCGGTATGACTGCCTGGGCTGTAATGGCGCTTCAGTTCTTAAAACTCCCAATCTGGACAGTCTTGCGGCAGACGGTGTGCGGTTTGAACGCGCTTATACAACCAACGCCCTCTGCTCGCCCGCCAGGGCTTCGATTCTCACAGGCCTCTATCCGCATCACCACGGTCAGCTCGCCAATACGGGGAATTTCAATGCGGTGTTTGACCGGCAGGTTCTGGACCATAAAGGTTATTTTCAGTACTTAAAGGAGGCCGGGTATCATACGGGCTACTGCGGCAAATTTCATCTGGGAGAGGAAGGACATTACAGTCAGTGGTATATCGAGGACTGGAGAACCGAAGGCGATTTCTTAAAGGCGCTGAATCAAAAGGGCATTACGTATGACTTTGGAATTCATGAGGTGCAGCCTTTGGAGTGGGGAAAGGAGGCCGTATTCTGCGGCCGGTCGGTCCTCTCTGAGAGGGATCACCATGATGCATGGACTGCGGACCAGGCTATTGAAATGATCGAACGATTTTCTGAGGAGGAAGAGCCTTTCGTCATCTGCGCAGGATTCCATGGCCCCCATTTTCCTTACGCTGTTCCGGCTCCATATGATACGATGTATGATCCGGAGCTGGTTGAAAGATGGGAAAATTTTGATGAAATGTTCGATCAGAAACCGCTGGTTCAGCAGAAGGAACTGATGCGCTGGAATACCGCTCACTTAAGTTTTAAGGGCTGGCAGAGGGTGGTCGCAGCTTACTGGGGATACTGCAGCTTTATCGATGCCCAGATCGGACGGGTAATTGAGGCGCTGAAAGAAAAAGAACTGTATGAGGAAGCCATGATCGTGTTCTCGTCTGATCATGGGGACATGCTGGGAGGCCACAGGCTGTTTAACAAGGGATTTAATATGTATGAGGAAGACAACCATATTCCTCTGATTGTGAAATTACCGGCAGATGCTGCGGAAACAGCCGGGAGAAGCTGCAGCCATTTTGTGAGCCTGGCAGATCTGGCGCCTACATTTCTTGAAGCAGCGAATACCGCTTTTGAGGAGAAAATGCCCATGGATGGGAAATCTCTTTTCCCCCTTTTGAGACAGGAGGAAAGGGACTGGAAAAAGGCGTGGAGAGATGAGATTCTTGTGGAGTTTAATGGATATGAAAGCACTCTTGTGACCAGCCGTATGATACGGGACGAGACATGGAAATACGTCTATAACCCGTTTTCCATTGACGAGCTGTACGATATGGAGTCAGACCCGGGAGAACTTCGGAACCTGGCGGCATTACCGGCCTTTGCTCATGTAATGCGAAGAATGAGAGCGCGAATGTACCATTGTCTAAAGGAGGCTGGGGATTCGATTGTGGAACTTTCCTTATGGCAGAGCAATTCCTATGGACTGATTGTGTCGCCGAGAGAGCAGTAAACTGAGGAGTTTTATATGAAAAGACAAGAGGGCAAACGCCCGAATATTCTGTGGATTGTGACGGATCACCATGCGTATTACGGGCATGAGGGAGTAAAGAGGCCGAATTTTGAGCGTCTGGCCGAACAGGGAGTTCTGTTTACGAATACCTACTGTTCCACGCCGCTGTGCTGCCCTTCCAGAAAGTCCATGCTCACCGGACTGTATGCGTGTAACCACGGGCAGATAAACAATGCTGTAACCATGGCGCCTGACAGTGATGAAACGTATTTGGATGCATTGAGGGACAGTGGGTATGACAACTATTATATTGGTAAATGGCATGCTGGCGGCGGAAGTCCGGCAGACCTTGGCTGCCATGGATTATTTTACCCGGGCTATGATAATCCCTACCATCAGCCGGAATATTGGAGATACCTTGCAGGCCATGGACTTCCTCCGGCTGAAATGATGGTGGAGAAGAATATGTGCGAGGAAGGCTGGATTGATGAGGCGAAGGAGGGGGAAATCTATTCTTTCACCCACGATCTCCTTAATGAAGTGATTTCCGGAATTCTCATAGGGCCGAAAGAAAGTCATGAGGCCTTTTATTATGCGCATGCAGCGTGTGAATTGCTGGAAGAATTAAAAACACGGGAGGAAGACAACCCGTTTTCAATCCGGTTAGATTTATACGGTCCCCATCAGCCTTATCATCCGACAATGGAATACGCCTCCCTTTATCCCCCGGAAGATATCAGACTGCCTGTGAGTTTTCGGGATGATTTAAAGAGCAAGCCAGAGGTATATCAATTTGAGACAGGAAGAGGAATCAGCCGGAATAAAAAGCTGATGAGACCGGGAAACGTGACAGAAGATGAATGGAAAATGATTCTGTCACGGTGCTATGGACAGATTACGCTGATTGATGATGCTGTAGGGCGGGTCCTTCGTAAATTGGAAGAATTACAGTTGAGTCATGACACCGTGGTGCTGTGGACCTCTGATCACGGAGACGGAATCGCATGTCATGGAGGGCATACGGATAAGTCTGCCTATATGCCGGAGGAAATTATGAGGATTCCGCTTGCCATTCGGTACCCGGGCGTACTTCCCGAAGGGGAGGTGTGTAGTCGGCTGGTTTCCAATGTGGATTTGGCTCCTACGGTGCTGGCAGCTGCGGGAACTGCCTTCCGCAGCCAGGTGGATGGGCTCGATCTGCTGTCTCTTTTCGAGAAAGGTGGAGGTGGATGGAGAACTGCTGTCTATGCAGAGACCTATGGCCATGCGTTTCCATATGTGGGAAAGATGGCGGTCGAAGGCAGGATAAAGTATGTGTATAATCAGGGGGATATGGAAGAACTGTATGATTTGGAAAAAGATCCGTTTGAAATGCATAATCTCAGTCCGGAGCAGAGGAACTGTGCACTCCTGGAACACATGCGCGAATTGTGCAGGGAGATCGATCCGATAAGAAAAGATGAAATATTACCTTAAGCTGGATAAATGATTGCGGCGGCTGCGGTGCCTCAAGTATCGTACCGCAGCCGGTTGGGAAAGGAATTCCTGTATTCCGATGGCGTCAGCCCGGTTTCCCGCTTATAGATTTTCATGAAGTTATGGCTGTCGTGGTATCCCAGCTTCTGGGCGATATACTTCTGTTTCTGGCTGAGAGGGAGCGGAGATGTCCGGTCTTACAGCACGTGGATTGCCGACGCAGTATGGGACTACTGTAGTGTGCTGGAAGACTATGGATTTGGAATTGAAATGCTGGACGATCTGATCTCGAATTTTGAGTGGTGGACAAAAGAGCATCGGAGGGATAACGGCTTATACTGGTCGATCGATGACCGGGATGCCATGGAGTGTTCCATCAGCGGATCCGGATTCCGGCCGACATTAAACTCCTATCTTTACGCGGATGCTGCCGCCATATCCCGGCTGGCGGAAAAAGCTGGGAAAGAGGTGACGGCCTCCCGGTTTGCAAAGACGGCAGAGAAGCTGAAGGAAAGTGTGCAGAACAGTCTCTGGAACGGCGATTTCTTTCAGGTGATTCCGGCGGAGATCGATTGTAAGGAGAAATGTTTCATTTCGTGCGGCACGATGGATTTTGAAGATATACCGGCAGACAGAAATGTGAAGGAACTGATCGGATACATTCCCTGGTATTTTAATTTGCCGGACGCGGGATATGAAAAGGCGTTTTATTACCTGACGCGGGAGGAGAATTTCTTGGGAAAGGCTGGCCTTCGCACCGCGGATCGATCCCAGCCAGGAGCCGCCGGCAGTGAAGCCGCTGATCCCGGAGGGATGGGAGTATTTCCTGCTGGAGGGGGTAGAGATTCATGGAAAAACATATACAATCCTGTATGACAGGGACGGAAGCCGTTATAACAGGGGGGAAGGTCTGCAGGTTTTATTAGAGGAATAGATACAGATATAAAAGAAAAGTGGTCATTAAATCCCTGGTGAGAGATTTAATGACCACTTTTGGTTATTCTATGCTCTGCGGCGCAACCTGCGCCCGCTCATGATTCCGCAAAAACCGCTGTTCAAATTCCCCCACAGGCATGGGCTTATAGAAGATAAATCCCTGTATATAATCGCATCCGAGCCCCTTTAAGAAGTCCACGTATTCTCTTGTTTCGATTCCCTTGGCGACGATCTTTAAGTCCAGTTCCTTGGCTGTCTCGACGATGTGGCGGACCAGAACCCGTTCTCTGGGATCGGAGTAATTACGGAACAGTGAGCGGTCAATCTTCAAGGTCTTAAGCGCCGTGTTGGTCAGCACGCTGAACGAGGAGTAGCCGCTTCCGAAATCGTCCAGCGAACAGGCAAAACCGTAATCCCGCAGCTGTTCCGCGACCTTCTGCACCAGATCCAGCTGGTTTAATACGATGCTTTCCAGAAGCTCAAATTCAATACAATCCTTGGGACAGGGAACTTTTTCGTAAATACGTTTGTACTCGTCAAGAAAATAGCGGTAGTTAAACATGTTGCTGGAGAGATTGACGCTGATTTTGATCTTTCTTCCATAGATTTCAAGCCAGCGGTTAATGGTGCTGCATACATGCTGAAACATGTATAAGTCCAGATCGCCGATCAATCCATTCTTTTCCAGCTCCGGCAGAAATTCACCAACCGGGATCATGCCTTTTACGGGATCGATCCAGCGTACCAGAGCCTCGGCCTCCGTGATTTCTCCTGTGCGCAGATCAACTTTGGGCTGGAGATAGAGCTTAAAGTCCTCCCGTTCGATCGCCGGCCGGAAATCCTGCTCCATATTATAGTTTCCCAGGTTTGCATCGTGGTATGTAAGTCCGTATACTTCAAAATGAGAATTGCGCAGGCAGCATTCGGCACTCTCTGTGCGGCAGATATCGGCATTGTACTGTGCGGTAAGAAAGTCAGGTGGATTGGTTTCCAGCCGGAAAATACCGTAGCCCATGTATATTTTTCCGTATTTTTCATCATAGGGCCAGTCGCGGATCCTGCTGTTAATTTCAAGGATATAATGAAAGATATCGTCATAGTCCTCCGGCATATGAACCAGGAGGAGATAGTAGCCGGAACGGATATGCGCAATGTATTCCTCCGGCTTCAGCCAGGATTCAACACAGTCATAGATTCTGGCAATCAACTCATCCCCGGCTTCCCATCCAAACAGCCGGTTGAATATTCGAAAACGCTTAATCTTCATGCTGATCAGGGCGTATTCCTCCGGATTATTCCTGCAGACTTCTTCATAACGTGCTCTTATCCACTGCTCATTTTTTAAACCAGCCATCGCGTTATCCTCTGTTTTCCATTTCTTTTATCAAGTTAAAACATATGAAAAAGTTACGTAATCAACTTATTTGATTATAACTATATCACAATTGTAACTGTCGGGCAATGTTGTGCGCTGAAATTTAACAAAAACGTTTCGAACTGTACAGTAATTGTGAAAAAATATCCTTAAAAATATGAAATATAAAACTCCCGCTGTTATTGTACAGTGGGAGCTCCTGATTCAAATCTATTGATTTATATTTCCGTCAGCACTCTACGGAAATTCCGGTCTCGTAAATCTTATCTTCCACCAGCACCTTTATCACATAGCACCCTTTCAGCCCCTCTTTATTGATCGGGTGGCTGACGATCCGTTCATCGTGTTCGATGAAGGTGCCGACGCAGATGGAAGAGAATGCGTGCTTTGTGGTAGGTACGAAGTAGCGGTGGTGTTCTCCGCCATTTTCCAGGAGGACCATGACGATCTGGCCATTTTCAAATTTACCGTGAAGGATAAAGCGGTCGTTTTCTTCTCTGATTTCGAGACAGAGGGAATCAGGAATTTCACCGCCGCATTCCGCCGGTACCTCCGTCTCGAATTCCTCTGTTACACCCAGGCGGCCCATTTGTTTCCCGGAACCGAACACCAGGGTTTCTTCCTCACAGTAGAGAGGCAGCTTCTTCGCACGGAAATAGCTGGCGGGAAGACGGAGTTCATACATGACCTCGTCATTCACAAGCTCTACGGAGACAGAATTAAAGGTCACCTCACCCTCGGCTAAATGGGCCATCGGCGTACGGGTACAGACCTTTCCATTTACATGGCCGTTGCTTCCAAAATGAACCAGGTAACAGCCTTCTCCGTAGTAGTCAATATTGGAAATATTCGGAGAGAATACTTCCTCTCCGCGCTCTTTTCCATACTGCCATTTCTGACGTATGGTCATTTGAGCTGTGTCGATCTCATACCGGACGCCTCTGGAGTAGCGTTCCCCCTCCGGATACCACTCCGGATCGCTCTTCTTTCTCCAGCACCCGTTATCAAAGAGCATGATGTCGCCATCCGGAAGAATCTGACAGGCGTGCTGCCCGTAGCACCATTCCAGAGTCTCATCGTCTGTACGGAAAAAGTACCGATCCGTCATCTCCTTCGGCCAGCATTCCGGGTCGCCCAGAATCCAGTTGATCTTTCCTGTCTCAAAGTCGAGGTTGACTACGGCGTCCTCATTTCTGCCGGACAGACTCAGACTGTTTGTCTTCTCATCGTACCACACCGCGTTGTTGTGAAACCAGTCGTAGCCGTTCTGATTCCTGCTGACGGCTCCCGCACCCATGGGCAGGACATCTTTTAAATCCCATGTCTTTTTGACATCCCCGGTCCGACGGTCGAGCAGAACCACCACGTCCTCTACACTGCCGCTTCCCAGATCCTGGGTCAGGGCGATGATATCGCCATTGGGAAGCTCTGCGTGGTCATGATGATAGGAGCCGGGAATCCGGTATTCTGTGTAGATTTTTCCGATCAGGCTCATCTCATATAGGCCGCTTGTATTGTAGGGCGGAGCGACCAGCCGCTCCGTCCCGATCAGAATATTGCCGTTAGCAAGTCTGTGAACGGCAAATACGATATTCAGACTGCAGTACCAACGGCAGTCGCCCCTGTAATCGTAGCCTGCAATTAAAGCGTCGGAGGTGGGGCTTAAAAACATCAGCTGTTCTGCCATATGAGGCCCGTTTTCCTTTACATAGGCAGGTCGCTTTACCAGCTCAGGAAGCGGTCTTGTGCGGATGATTACACGGGATTCCGCGCCCGATTCATCGGATAGGATCACGGTATTTTCGGCGTCTGCATATAAGCCGTAAACGGGTATTGTGTGACTGCGTTCCTTTTTCGTGGTGAAATGGAAATCACCGTATGTTTCAGTCCCTTTTACTGTTACAGTGATGGCTTCTTCCTTCTCTGTTTCAAACAGGATCAGAGCGGTGAGAGGGGCGATCAGGTATGGATTTTCTACTGTAAACGGCTGCTCAAAAGTATATGTTCCCCTCCTGTATTCAGCCAGAAATGTTTCCTCCGCCTTAAACTGAGACTCTATGATGTGTTCTATTTTTTTATGTACTGCTGACATGGTAACTCCCTCCTTCTATACGAACAGCGGCACCAGAATCAGGTTGCCGAAAGTGACGATAAACATGGCCACAATTGTAGCTGCAATACCCATGCGGATTACATCTTTTACCTGCATGCCGCTTAAACTGAAACACATGGCAGGCATGAAGCCTCCCCACGGGAAAATAAGTGTCATTCCAAGGCCGGCGCAGATCTTGGCGATCACAAGCGGATGGATTCCGGTGGCTCCGATCACGGGAAGAATGATATTCATGAGAATCATGTCTGTGGCCAGGCCTGACATGAAACTGGTAATTCCGGTGGTGCCAAATGCGGCCAGAGCGACGAGACCGGAGCCGCTGACACCGGCCAGCTTCGCGGATACGAATTCCGTAAAACCGGTTGTCTTCAAGAGGCCCGTCAGACCGATACCGCAGGCCACCAGAAGGAACATGTTCCAGTCCAGCTTCTTAAAATCGCTGGCAGTCAGAAGTGCTTCCTTTTTCTCACGGTCGGCGGGAAGAATAAATGCCGCGATGACTCCGGCGATGGCAACCCAGTACATGTTAAGCCAGGAGGCGATTCCCTCAGGAAGCGTTACGACGCTCGGAAGCACCCATAAAACCAGCAGGACCAGGAAGAGAATCAGGCTCATGATTTCGCCCAGTGACATGTTCCCCAGTTCCGCCTTCTGCTTCTTAAAATACTCCGGATCGCTGAACAGCTTATCCTCGCCGATCGGATTCATCAGCCGGATTACCATATATAAGGCCAGAAGTGTAACCAGCCCTATGATGACGCCGGGGATCATCCACTGGAAGAAGGAAACGTCGATTCCGTTGATCTGTTTTAACAGGCCCACATTGACGGTATTGTGCGTGTAGACCGGTATCGTGGTCATAAATGCGGCAAAGAACGCATAGAGCAGGCCGCAGCCCATCGCAGCTCGCAGGCGGTTTTCACTGACATTAAGCTGATTCTTTTTGCACTCCTCCAGTAAATAGGCCACAGTCGATGTGGTTAAGGAGAACATCATAAAGGTTGCGCCGGACATCAGAATCGGCAGCAGGCAGAAGAGCATCATCATAAATACAAACAGAAAACGGCTGAATCGGCCATCGATCCACTTCATCGAGAGAATCGTGACAGCGATCCTTTTGCCCAGCCCGTGTTTGCTTATCGCCTCACCGATCAGCAGAACGGCGATACAGAGAAACATGGTTCCCTGTCCATAGATTCCGGCCACCGCCATGAAATCCATCCCGGTGAGCGGCAGGACCACTAACGGCACCAGAGCGCTGATTCCCCATGAAAATGGAGCCGCAATCACCCAGGCCACAAACCAGCCGAATACGGCCAGTACATAGACGGCTTCCTGATTCATTTCCCGAAAAAACGGAAGCCAGCAGATCAGGAAAAATATGGCCGGACCAGCCAGCGTTCCGGCAAAGTGCTTCAGCCAGCTTTTGTTTTTCCCTTTCTCATCTTTACCCATTGCAATATCCCCCTTAGCTGTTATCGTTATTTTTTTAACATCCGATATATCGTGATCTCATCATATCAAATCGTATGGGGATTGATTAGTAGCATGTGATACTAAATGGTTAAAACAATATGAATCAAAATAAAACAGGCCGGGAGTCCCCAGCCTGTTATCTTGGCAAATAGTATTTCACCTGTTTCCCGTCCGCAATGCGTTCGAGTTCTTCCTGATTCAGGATGACGATCTTTCGGCCATCCCTGCGGATAATTTCGTGTTCTTTGAAGTAGCGGAGAACCCGGGCCACGGTGACCCGGTGAAGTGCGGTTTTCCGGCTGATAAAATCGTAGCTGAACGTCGCGGGGAGAGTGCTGCCTTTCTCTCCGTATCCACATCCCTCCAGGAGGACGTGAGCGACCTGTTCGCCTGCCTTGTGTTCCTTGTAGGAGTGGAACATTTTGTCTAAGTCGCCGTACTGGCGCAGGCATCGTTCCAGAAGACTGCGCAGCAGAACCGGGCTTGTATCCGCAAATTTCAGAAAAATGTCACCGGGAATCCGATAGCAGGTGCAGTCGCTTTTGGCCGTAATGCTGCTTCCGGAATATCCGTAGCCGTACAGGGAGAATACGCCCAGCAGGGAGTCGATGACGTTTCCGGAGCTCCGTATCCAGTAGAAATACTCCTCGCCCTGTTCCGTGATCGCGGAGCGATAGCACGTTCCATCGGTCAGATAATAGATATAGTTTACCGGTTCACCCTGCCGAATGATGATCTCACCACGCTTAAAGGTGTGAAGCGCGCTTCCTTCCAGGGTCTTCAGCTGTTCAAACTCCGCTAAAAGCTGTTGGTTTTCCATCTGCTTGTATAACCTCCCAGGTCCATGTTCTGTAATCCTTTTTGAGGACGCTTTATCGCACAGTATGATCTGCGGATTTAGTGGTGTCATTATATCATGAGGGGATTGGTTCTGTCTATCGCCGTATGGATAGGGTGCGCAGGGAGCGTGAACGGTGTGGCGTTATTTGGGGAATTGGGGATCGGGGAAACGGTGGTGTCAGGAGTGTCATCAGAATACAGGATCATCATCAGAACACTTGCAACATTCCTCTGAATTGATTATAATGTGTAGAAATAGACAGGAGGAAATAGCGCGATGATAGAAGACATAATAATGCACAACCGGAAATTCGTGGCTGAAAGAGGCTATGAGCCATACGAAACCAGCAAATATCCGGACAAGAAGCTGGCAATACTGACCTGTATGGATACGAGGCTGACGGAGCTGCTTCCGGCTGCGCTGGGAATTCGCAATGGAGACGCCAAGATTATAAAAAACGCTGGCGGTGTAATCAGCCATCCTTACGGCAGCGCGGTGCGAAGTCTTCTGGTGGCGATCCTGGAACTGGGCGTAGAGGAGATCATGGTAATCGGCCACACAGACTGCGGCGTCCAGGGCATGGACGGTGAAAAGATGGTGGCGAAGCTGGAGTCACGGGGAATTCCGAAGGAGCATATCGATATCATCCGAAAGAGCGGAATCTCTCTGGAACAATGGCTGGGCGGTTTCGAGTCAGCGGAGGAAGCCGTGAAAGAGTCGGTAGAAAGCTTGAAAAACCATCCGCTGATGCCGAAGGATATTGTGATTCGGGGATTTATGATGGATTCGGTGACAGGTGAGCTGAGCTCGCTTTCGTAGTTCAATCTGGCACTGCATTGCGCAGAGCAGTACGGACTGCTAGACAGGGAATGAGAAGGAAAACGTCCTTTTCATTCCCTGATATTTTTCGAGTAAAGTTTTACTTATGAACGTATAACAAGACGCAAACGAAATAAGACAAGACGAGGAATATAAAAGATGCAAAAAAGAGTATTAATAGGATTGACAGGTGCCCTGATTCTGCTGCTTACCGCCTGCAGTGCGAAAGGCGGCGGTACGTCGATGGATGCAGAGAGTAACCGCGACCGCAGCGCCTCCCTGTCAGCAGAGGCCAGCCCCTCCCCTCCAACAAGAGAAGCCAGCAGCAATCCCGCTCCATCGGACCCATCCCCAGAAAGCGCCGATCCCACGCTCCAAAGCCTTCTGTCCCAAATGACCCTGCACGAAAAAATATGCCAGATGCTGGTCGTAACTCCGGAGAGCATCACAGGTGTGGAAGCGGTGACTGCGGCGGGCGACACCACGAAAAAGGCCCTGCAGGCAATGCCGGTGGGCGGAATTCTGTACAGCAAGCCCAATTTAAGGAGCAAAGACCAGGTGAAGACGATGCTTGAGAATACGCAGAGTTACTCGGCCATCCCTCTGATGTTCACATGCGACGAAGAGGGCGGGAGAGTTAATCGCCTGATGAGCACGGTAAATACGACGATGATCGGCCCGATGCTGGATTATAAGGACCAGGGAGCGGAAACCGCGTATAATAATGCCTGTACGATCGCCTCCGACATGAGCGCGCTGGGCTTTAACGCCGACATGGCGCCGGTGGCGGATGTGTGGTCGAATCCGGAGAACACGGTGATCGGGGACCGGGCTTACAGCGACGATTTCCGGCAGGCGGCCGTTCTGGTCGCATCCGCGGTGGAAGGCTTTCATGCGGGCGGAGTGGCGACGGCGCTGAAACATTTTCCAGGACACGGCGATACCTCGAAAGACTCCCATTACGGAGCCGTGTTTATAACAAAGACGCTGGAAGAGATCAGGGAAAAGGAATTGCTTCCATTCCATGCGGGAATCCAGGCGGACAGCGACATGGTCATGATCGGCCATCTCATCTTATCGGATATCGACGATCAGCCGGCTCCATTTTCTCATAAGATCGTAACGGAATTGCTGCGGCAGGAGCTTGGCTTTGACGGCGTGATCATCACGGACGGACTTCAGATGAAGGCTATGACGGATTTCTATTCGGACGGCGAGATCGCGTGCAGCGCGGTCAAGGCAGGCGTTGACATGCTGCTCTGCCCTGCAAATCCAGAGGAAGCGGCGGCCGCGCTGGAAGACGCGGTGAAAAACGGAGATATAACTGAGAGCAGAATCGAGGAAAGCGTCCTGCGCATCCTGAAGATGAAGAAAGAGAGAGGAATGATTCCGTAAAGACTGCAACAGGACAAATTTTCTGTAGAGTAAAAATGTATGTCGTATTCTCAGTAGTACTTTTAATCAATAAGCGGTATACTGTTATTCATACGAATGACAGAACAGGAGAGAAAGAGTCCTATGAAGGCCGCAAAGAAAGTAGATATGACACAGGGATCCATCATGAAGCGGGTGCTGCTGTTTGCACTTCCCATCTGCGTGGGAAATGTGCTTCAGCAGCTCTATGGTACCGTCGATACGCTGGTGATCGGCAATTTCTGCGGTTCCGTATCGCTGGCCGCCGTGGGCACCAGCAGCCAGCCGGTGGAGATCCTGCTGTGCGTGTTCCTGGGGCTTGGCACCGGGGTATCAATTCTCGTTTCGCAGTTTACCGGGAGCGGTGACATGGAAAGCCTGAAGGAGATCGGGGCAACCGCCATTTCCTTTTTATTTCTGTGCGCCATCCCATTGACGATAATCGGACAGTTTGCCGGGCCGGCGGTTTTGCGGTTCATGCAGGTGCCCGATGATACGTGGGAGCTCGCCAACGCCTATATCAGCATTATTTTCTTCGGAACGCTCGGAAATATGGGATATAACATGAACGCGGGAATCCTGCGGGGGATGGGAGACAGCAACGCGTCTCTGCTGTTTTTAATCGTCTCCTGTGCCGTGAATATTGTGCTGGACCTGGTGTTTGTGGCCGGTTTGGGCATGGACGTGGCCGGTGCCGCGTGGGCGACCACCATAGCCATGTACTGTTCCTGGCTGTTCAGCATCGTCTACATCCGTAAAAAGTATCCGGAGTTTTGCTTCACCTATCTGCCGCACCGGATGAACAAACGGATGCTGGGGAGTATTGTAGCGATCGGGCTTCCTTTGGGATTAAACAGCTCCATCTATTCCGTGGGCCATATTCTGATGCAGTCGCTGATCAACCTTCAGGGCTCCATATTCATTGCCGCCTGTTCCGTGAGCAGTAAGGTTACGGGGATTGCCAACGTGGCGATTACCTCCCTGTCTTCAGCCGCTACGACATTTTCCGGCCAGAATCTGGGGGCGGAGAATTACGTGTATTTAAAGAAAGGCGGAATCCAGATCCCGCTGTTCTCCGGCCTGATCACCTGTATCGCCGGACTGATCGTGACGTTCTGGTGCCGGCCGCTTCTGGAATTCTTCACCAGAGACGCGGAGGTGCTTGACATCGCGGTCCGGTATATACGGATCGTCCTGCCGTTTACATGGGCCTATGCGGTATTTAACGGGATTATCTGCTTCGTAAACGGGATGGGAGAAGTCCGGTTTCCGACTGTCGTCAACCTCCTGATGCTTTGGGCCGTGCGGATTCCGTGCGCCTGGCTGATTACCTGGTACATAGACGGCGGCTATGTTATGGCCTGCCTTCCCATCAGCTTTGTGTTCGGAATGTGCTGCATGTTCAGCTATTTTTTCTCGAAGAACTGGAAGAAGATCGGAAAGCTGGCGGCAGAGCAGCAGGGCGAATGAAATAAAACGGCTGCTATCATTCCGTTTCCTGTTTTCCTAAATATTCCTGTTCGAATTCTTCCACAGGAACCGGCTTGCTGAATAAGTAGCCCTGGAACAGATCGATTCCGCAGGCGCGCAGGACTGCAAACTGCTCCTCGCTCTCGATTCCTTCCGCCACCATGCGGACTCCCAGCTTGAGACAGACCTCGGAGATGGATTCCACGATCGCCCGATTCCGGGAGTTCGTGGTGATGTGATCAACCATGCTCTTATCCAGATTTAACGCATCGAAGCTCACCTCGGACATGAGAACGATATTGGCACATTCCGTACCGAAATCATCGAGAGTAACCGCAAAACCTGCGTTCTGCAGTTCCGTGATTAACTGTTTAATGTCGAGGTTTTCCTCGTTATGAACTTTTTCCGTAACTTCAATCTCCAGATAGCCCGATGGAATCCCAAACTGATTACAGATGGCCAGGAGCCGTTCGGCAAGCGCCGCTTCCCGCAGTGTGCGGAGCGAAAAGTTGACGGATACGGGGAAAATCTGTCTGCCCTGATCCTGCCATGTCTTAAGTCTGGAGCACACGAATTGGAAAACATAAAAATCAATCAGGCTGACCGTATCAAATTCCTCCAGCAGAGGAAGAAATTCTCTGGGAGTAATCAGGACGCCGGGCTGCGGTGTGTAGCGGATAAGAGCCTCACAGCCCACAATCAGGCGGTCTTCCGACGAAATCTTGGGCTGGAAATAAACAAGAAAATGATTTTCAGCAATCTCCCTTTCTAATGTTTCGGAATCGGATAAATGCTGCAGCAAACTGTCGTTGCAGCGGCGATATCTGCGGGATACAGGATTGATCCGGTAAAAGGCTTTTTTATTTTCATACATCTTCGCGTCGGCCGCCGCGATGATCCGGCTGATGTTCTCGATGCTTTCCATCCATTGGGAGCCGATGGCGGCCTGGCAGTCGGAGTCGTTCCGGAATCTGGCTTTCAGTTCGCGCACCTGATTCAGGAAAGCCTCCTGCGTGATACCCGGACTGATGATGACAAACTCATCCCCGCCGATCCGATAGAGATCCGCCTGTGTGAAGGTGGATTTGATCCGTTTGGCACACTCGATCAGGACGCGGTCTCCGAATTCGTGGCCGTAGTGGTCGTTGATGTCCTTAAGCCCGTTGACGTCCAGATAGACAATTCCCACAGACTGCTTCGAATGAGCCAGAGCCCCAGTATCGACGATGTATTTATTTCTGTTGTAAAAATCGGTCAGTTTGTCGTAATAGCTTAAATGGGTCAGCATCTGTTTGCTTTCCGAATGGCTTCTTGCCAGCATCAGGAAGTAGCACAGTGTCTGAAGCAGAGGAGCAATGTTCCGGATCCGGTCAGGAGGCGGATTATCGACTCCCAGATATCCGATCAGGGTGCCATCCTGCTCCAGAGGAGCGGCTACCAGGCTGGTAATCGACTGTGCATGGAGAATCCGGTATTCCTCGGGCACGGATTCCCGGATCTGCTCCAAATCCTCGATAAGAACGCATTCTTTTTTGTCAAAATACGTCATCCAGCGGGTGATCAGATTGAGGGGAAGGTCCTGAAGCATCATCTGCTGCGACTCCACCCCATCGGAACACCATTCATAGTCATTGTACATCTTGCCGTTTCTTATGTAGAGGATGTAGGTCCGGTCGGCGGAAAGAAAACTTCCAAGGTGCTCCAGGACCTGGGCGATGGCGGTGTCAACGTCATCGGACTGATAAAGTGTCTGGACACACTCCGTGATCATCTTATTGGTATCCAGCGTCAATTTAAGCTGGATCTTCTCTTTTTCTGATTCTGTGGTATCGAAGGCGAGTTCCATACGGGCGGCCCGCCCTTCCCATTGAATCAGCCGGTCTTTTAAAATATAGTGGCGCTGGGTCAGCGGATTCGTGTATTCCCATGTGTAGATCTCACCCTCCTTCAGGATCGAAGAGGTGCAGAATTCACACGGCGAATCGAAGCCCTGCAGGACATTATAGCATTTCTGTCCGTCCATGGTATCGATGTGAAAAGTTTCCTGCCCCGCTTTATTGACAAACAGCAAGGTGTGATCTTCGAGATCGGATACGTAGACAAGTTCGGAAATCTCATTCATGGGACCGAGAAGGTTGTCCACCATATGGGAGAGATGTTCCTTCCTTTTCCGGTCCTCCTCCTCAATCTCCTGAAGTTCCTTCTCTCGTCTGGCCTGTGCGGAGCTGTACAGGTAGAAAAAGAGGATCATCAGAACGAAAAAACAGTTTAACAGGAGCAGACTCTTTTCAGCAAGAAGTTCCCTTCTTTCGGAAAACTGCTCGGCGGCAAGAACCGCCCGGTCGGCCAGGTCAAAGTAGGATTCACTGTCTTCAAACAGTTGCTCTGCGTCACCGCCGTCTCTGACAAGATAAATTTCTTCCTTCAAAATGCTCCAGTCCGCCTCCATCTGGAGGATCAGATCCTGAAACTCCCTGCTGTTCATGCGGATCAGCCCGTGCACGCCGTTCCCCGACTGCAGTTCATCGAGAATGCCGTCCAGCTTCGCAATCAGTAAGTCATTGGAAATACCGTTCAGCTCCTCCTTGACGAGACGCTGGGTCGCGCCGCGGACAATGCCGGCGTAGTTTATAACCTTGGCATTGCCTTGAAGATTATGAAGGCATAAAACCGAAAAAATGCTGGAAAGAACGAGCGCTACAGTTAAAATGACAGGAAATATTTTCTTTTGCATGGGTGCCTCCGGGTCCGCTATCATGATAAATTCTTTGATTATCTGTGGCTTATTCGGTATAGACGGCAAGATCAGAAACTCCTGCGCCATCAGCTTACTGACTACGGAAACAAGTCGAAGAAAATGGGAAAGAATTTAATTAAGTACTATCCCTAAGAGTACCATATTTAGCAGGCTGTTGCAAGGAATAAAGAGAGGACGGATCGATTTTAGCCCCAGCTTTTATATTGTAGATGCAGGAGCTCTGTGCTAAAATAGGAACAGACACAGAAGGCCGCCCGGGGAGAAGGGAGTATACCGTGGACTTATTTTATCATGAGACATTTATGCAGAGTGAGCAGATGCCGATGCAGCTTCGCCTGCACCGCGGACAGATTAATTATATGATTCTGGAGCACTGGCACCGGAGCATTGAGATCGACTATCTGCTGGACTGTGAAGCCGATTTTTATATGAACGGGAAGAAGAAAGCCGTCTCCGCCGGAAGCATCACGCTGATCAACAGCGGCGATATTCATGCCCTGGAGCCAAGAGAAGTGCCGGAAGACCCGGGGTATGAGATTCACGGAATTTCGTTGTTTATATCCTATGAATTCCTGAAAAAGATATGCCCGGAGATCGATCAGATTACCTTCGAGCTGGAGGGAAAGGAAGAACGGCTGAATGAACTGAAGGGGATTTTCGATGACCTGATCCGCCTGGAGCTGAGCCCTGCGGAAGAGTACGGTTATTTAAAGAAGAATGCGCTGCTCCATCAGATGATGTACCTGCTTCTCACGTATTTTAAATGCCCGAAGAACAGCTCAGCCGTAAAGAGTCAGAAGTATATCGACCGCCTGCGCGTGGTGCTGGACTACGTGGAAGAAAACTACCAGGAACCGCTGACGCTGCAGGGAGTAGCGGACCATTTCAGCGTGTCCATGGAGTATATGGCGAGAATATTAAAGAAGTATACGGGCAACACATTCAAGATGCATTTGAACCAGGTCCGCGTCAGCAAGGCGTTTCGGGATCTGCTCGAGACGGATTACTCCATCCTGGAGATTGCCATGCGCAGCGGATTTCCGGATACCCGGTCCTTTATCAATGTTTTTCGGGACACGTACGGCATGACGCCTTCTCAGTACCGGAAAAAGAACCCCAGGCGGGAGACCGTGAAGGAAACCGTGTCTGCCGAATATCCGCCCCATATCAGGGTGGTGGAACCACAGAAAGACAACCATTAGTATCCGCCCAGGCCATGGCCGGCAGAGTGCTGGAGCAGTTCCAGCGTCTGCCGGCCCTCTCTTAAGGAGCGTTAAAAAAATGTCAAGAAACGTATCTGTTTTCAATAAATAATGTAAAGATTTCACAAGGTGAATCCGATACAATTAGAACATAAGACGCGTCCTTAACAAAAAAAGAGAGGTTATTGAAAAATGGAGAAAATTTCGTTAAAAGAACGATTCAGTTATGGGTTGGGAGATTTGGCCTGCAATTTAATGTTTCAGCTGATTACGGCGTATCTGATGTTTTTCTATACCGATGTGGCGGGGATCGGACTGGGGGCCATCAGCCTGATTATGCTGGTCGCCAGAGTGGTGGACGCGGTCACGGATCCGATGATGGGGGTAGTCATCGACAAGACTCACACCAAATGGGGAAAGGCAAGGCCTTACGTGCTGTGGATGGCGGTTCCCTTCGGAATCATCAGTGCTTCCATGTTCCTGGTGCCGAATTTCGGAGGAACGGGCAAATTTATCTATGCGCTGATCACCTATATTCTGTTCTGTATCGTGTATACAGCCCTCAATATTCCATACAGCACCATGCTGTCCTGCATGACAGATGACGTCTCCGACCGGCTCTCCTTTAATATGTTTAAGTCTCTCGGAGCCAGTCTGGGCGGTTTCATCGTCATGGGAGCGACCCTGACGCTGGTCGGCATGATCGGCCAGGGGGATCAGAAAAAAGGCTTTTTCGGTACGGTTGTTCTGTACGCGGCTGTGGGCATCCTGCTCCTGATGATCTGTTTTAAAAATACGAGAGAGAGGATCATACCGGAGACGGAAAAGGATTCCGTGGCAGGCGCCATAAAGGTTGCCGCCAAAAACAAATACTGGCTTCTGCTCTGTGGAATCACCTTCTTTACCTTTGCCGGCATGATTCTGAAGAATCAGTCCACCATGTATTATGCAAAATACTACTTAAACAACGAGGGAATTGCCTCCCTTCTGATGACGATTCCGACGCTGCTCTCTTTCCTCATGGCATTTGTAATCCCGACTCTGGCAAAGAAGATCGGAAAACGCAACTGCATTCTGTCCGGTGGGCTGGCTACCATCGCAGGAAACCTTGTGGTGCTGATCTCCAAAACGAATCTGGCCGGGATTCTGGCGGGTACGGTTTTATGCGGTATCGGCCTGGGACTCGGAATGGGAGTGACATTTGTTATGGGAGCGGAGACTGTGGATTACTCCGAGTGGCAGACGGGAAGGCGTCCGCAGGGAATCATGACCGCCCTCATGGGCTTCGGAGTAAAGCTGAGTATGGCAATGTCGGGTGTGGTAGGCGCCCAGATCTTAAAATTCGGAGGCTATGTGGAAAATTCGGTGCAGACAGAAGGCGCGCTTCGCGCGATTCAAATGAATTATATCTGGATTCCGGTCATTTTTTTCATCGTGGTGGTCATACTCAGTCTGTTCTATGACCTGGATAAGAAATATGAAAAAATTCTGGCTGAAATACATGAAAGGAGAAATTGATGGAGAAAAAATGGAACGAAGCAGAGAAGAAGGGCTACCGTCTCATTCACAATGAGGGGGGAAAGGATCTCGGAATCTCTTCCGAAAGTAAGGTGACGATTATAACAGAGGATGGCTTCGCCTTCAAGGATTTTCTCGGAACAGGAGAACTAGCAGCCTATGAAGACTGGAGACTGCCCGCAGCAGAGCGGGCGGCGGACTTGGCTTCCAGGCTTTCGATCGAAGATATTGCCGGCCTGATGCTCTACAGCGCGCATCAGCTGATTCCGGCCAGGGGGCCGCTGTCGGCAGCTTTCGGGGGTACGTACGGCGGAAAAGCCTTCGATGAGAGCGGGGCGGACCCGTGGGATTTAACGGATCAGCAGAAGGAATTCATCGTAAAAGACAGGGTGCGCCACGTGCTGATCATGAAGCTGCAGGACACGGAGACTGCGGTCAAATGGAATAACCGGCTTCAGGCCCTGGCGGAAAACACCGGCTTTGGAATCCCCGCCAATAACAGCTCGGACCCGAGGCACGGGGCGGGCGCTGCAGCGGAATACATGGGTGTGACCGGAGAACCCATATCCAAATGGGCGAATGGAATCGGCCTGACTGCTGCATTTGAGCCGGAGGCGGTAAGAGAATTCGGGGAGATCGGCGCGGCGGAATACCGGGCGCTGGGAATCACGACGGCATTGTCCCCGCAGATCGATCTGGCCACGGAGCCGAGATGGATGCGGTTTGCGGATACATTTGGCGAACATACGGAGCTGACCGTGGAAATGACGCGGGCGTACTGCGACGGATTCCAGACTACAAAGGGCAGCGAGGATGGATGGGGGCGGACAGCGTCAATACCATGGTAAAGCATTTCCCGGGAGGGGGGCCCTGTGAGGCCGGACGCGACGGACATTACGCATACGGAAAGTTCGCGGTCTATCCCGGCGGGAATTTTGAAGAGCATCTAAGGCCTTTTACGGAGGGCGCCTTCTCGCTGAACGGCGGTACGAAGACGGCCAGCGCCGTGATGCCTTACTACACGATTTCTTACGGCGCAGACCAGACCTACGGTGAAAATGTAGGGAATTCTTTCAGCAAATATATCGTAAACGATCTGCTCCGCGAACGGTTTGGCTACGACGGCGTCGTGTGTACGGACTGGGGCATCACCCACGATATGGGAAAGACGGAAGAGGAGTTTGCCGGAAAATGCTGGGGTGTGGAGATGCTCACAGAGGCGGAACGCCACTTAAAGGCTCTGGAGGCCGGTGTGGATCAGTTCGGCGGAAACAACGATGCCGGGCCGGTGCTGGAGGCTTACCGGATGGGGTGTGAAAAATACGGGGAAGAAGCCATGCGCAGCCGCTTTGAACGGTCCGCCTCCAGGCTGCTCCGAAACATATTCCGGACGGGTCTGTTTGAAAATCCGTACCTGGATTTGGAGCATTCCTGCCAGGTGGTGGGCTGCAGGGAATTTACGGAAAAGGGATACCTATCCCAGCTGAAATCTGTGACGCTCTTGAAGAACCGGGCGGGGGTGCTTCCGCTCAAAGAGCACATAAGGGTATATATTCCGCGGCGTCATATCCGCCCATACCTGGATTTCATGAGCTCCATGACACCGGATATGCATGTGGAACCTGCCGGTAAGGGCGCGGCCGCCGATTACTTTGTGGTCGTGGATACGCCGGAAGAGGCTGACGCTGCCATCTGCTTCATCGAATCGCCAGTTTCCGTGGGCTACGATCCGGAAGACCGAAAGCAGGGCGGCAGCGGATACGTTCCGGTAACGCTTCAGTACAGGCCCTATGAGGCGAAGCAGGCGAGGCTTCACAGCCTGGCAGGAGGCGATCCGCTGGAGGATTTTGACGACCGGAGCTATCATGGAAAATGGAATACTGCGGCAAATGAAGAAGATCTGGATCTTGTCCTTGACACGAAACAACGCATGGGAGACCGCCCGGTGATCGTATCGGTAAACTTGAAAAATCCCATGGTCATGGCGGAGCTGGAGCCCTGCGCCGACGCGCTCCTGGTGGATTACGGGGTATCCCCCCAGGCGGTGCTGGACGTTATCACGGGCAGATTTATCCCCTGCGGCCTCCTTCCGCTTCAGATGCCGGCCGATATGGATACCGTGGAACGGCAGGCAGAGGATAAGGCGTTCGACATGGAGTGCTGCGTGGACAGCGAGGGCCATGTCTATGAATTCGGCTTTGGCATGAATTTCGACGGCGTGATTGAAGACGAGAGAACTGAAAAATATGGGAGACAGAACAGAAGGAGGAGAAAATGATGGCAGGACAGTTTCAGTATGACAGCCTCCCGGTGGTGGAGACGAAGGCCGGGAAGCTCAGAGGATATCAGTGGGAAGGGACGTATATCTTCAAGGGAATCCGTTACGCAAGGGCGAAACGGTTTCAGCTCCCGGAGGAAGCAGAACCCTGGGAGGGAGTCAGGGAGGCGGCCTCCTATGGCTTCGTCTGCCCGATGCTCACAAGGGACAATCCGCAGGGCGAGCTTTTGGTGCCCCATCGCTACTGGCCGCAGGATGAGGACTGTCTGAGTCTAAACATCTGGAGCCAGTCTCTGGACCGGAGCGCGAAGAAGCCGGTGCTGTTCTGGATTCACGGCGGGGCGTTTTCCATGGGAAGCTCCATCGAGCAGAAGGCGTATAACGGAGAAAATATGAGCAAATACGGGGACGTGGTAGTCGTTACCGTGAACCACAGGCTGAACATCCTTGGATACTTCGACATGTCTCCTTACGGTGAAAAGTACGCTGGCTCCGCCAATGCGGGCCAGGCCGATCTGGTGGCCGCCCTTTTGTGGGTCAGGGACAACATCGAGGCATTTGGCGGAGATCCGGGCAACGTGACCATCTTCGGACAGTCGGGCGGCGGCATGAAGGTGAGCGGCCTGATGCAGACCCCGGAGGCCGACGGGCTGTTCCATAAGGGAATGATCATGAGCGGTGTGGCGGGCGATATTCTTCCCTATTCCACTGGCGATTCCAGGCCGTTAATCCGGGCGATGCTGGAAGAACTGGGACTCACGGAAGATGAGGCCTCGCGGCTGGAGACGATTCCCTACCACGACCTGGCAGCTGCGTATAACCGGGTGAGTCCTGCAATCGCCGGAGCTGGCGGTTACATCGGATGCACGCCCAAACCGGACGATTTCTACAAGGGAGAGGGGCCGGCGGTTGGATTTACGGAACATGCAAAGACCATACCGGTGATGGTCGGTACGGTCTTCGGAGAGTTTGCAATGGCGCCGCTGCCCTTTAACAAGGAGCAGATACCAGAGGCAGAATTAGAGGCCATTCTCGACAACCGTTTCCAGGGCCGTGGGAAGGAGCTGAAGGCCGTCTTTGCCGAGGCGTATCCGGGAAAGAATCCGGCGGACTTACTCACGCTGGATACAGTATTCCGCGGGCCAACCAGGGAATTTGTGCGGGCGCTGGCCGCCGCGGGCGGAAGCGTGTATTCCTATTTATTTGCGCTGGAGTTCCCGTACCAGAATCAAAAGACGGCGTGGCACTGTTCCGATATTCCTTTTGTTTTCCACAACACGGAGCTGGTTCCGGTTGCCAACATTCCGGAGGTGTCGGACCGTCTGCAAGAGCAGATCTTCGGCGCGGTTATGGCTTTCGCCAGAACCGGGAAGCCGGAGTATGAGGGGCTGCCCCAGTGGCCTGCTTCGCGGGAGGACGACGAGGCGACCATGATCTTCGACCGTGTCTGCGAGGTCCGTCATAACCACGACGACTGCCTGTTAAAGCTGCATGCGGAAGCGTCGCCGAAGTTTGACCTGGCGGCCATGATGGCGAAAATGGGGGATGAGATTCAGCACTGATTGCGGTGAAAAATACGAAAGATAAATGGTGCATATCAAAGGGGGGAAAGCATTTATGCTTTCCCCCCCCTTTGCCATATTCCCGACTCTGAACCTCAGACATGTATTATTTGCAAGCTGGCAGTATTAGTTATGTTGTCAGCATCTGTATATTTGATTGATTATATTATGTATTTATGATAGCATAAAATAAATTGATAATTCCGGACGTGTCAGAAGGCGTGATAAATAAGGAGTGATAAATATGGTATCCAGGCAAATTTTAGACAGAATTGACCGTTATATCTGCATAAATTATATCGCTGATACGGCAGCTGCAGAGCCGGCAGAAAGAATTCAGGAGCAGTACGGCAGTTATGTTCCGTGCATGAGGGAACCCCATGCGGAAAACAGGGAAAAGCAAATAAATATTCCGGATTTTCTAAAAAAGAAATCAGGGACAGTTACAGAATCGTTGGCAGAAAGCTTAGAAGAGGAAGCGCTTCCGCGAAAGGTGCAGGCTTCCTTTTCCATAAGAAAGCTGGAAAATTTGGCGGCACAGACAGAGGAAAGCTTTTCTGTGTCTGTACTGCGTATGATTGACGAAAAAGGTATGACAGATGTGGAAGTTTATAAAAGAGCGAACATAGACAGAAGGCTTTTTTCAAAAATCAGAAGCAATCCGGATTATTCGCCGGGAAAACAGACAGCTGTTTCGCTGGCACTTGGTTTGAAGCTGAATCTGGACGAGACCAGAGATTTGCTTGCAAGAGCCGGATATGTGCTGTCCCACAGCAATAAATCAGATATTATTGTGGAATTTTTTATTTCCGAGGGTATATACGACATAATGAAACTGAATGAAGCGCTGTTTGCGTTTGGGCAGCAGCCGATTGGAGGATTATGAAAGAAAATGTCGCTTTTACGGCGACCTTTTCTTTTTGTTTATGTGGTAATCTCTTTTTATCAAATACAGGAGGTCGCCATTATGAGGAAAGGTTTGACAGAGATTATATTTATACTGGACCGCAGCGGTTCCATGTCGGGACTGGAGTCAGATACGATTGGAGGGTTTAATTCACTGATAGAAAAACAGAAAGAGGAGGGAAGTGAGGCCTGTATCACGACTGTTTTGTTTGATGACAAAATCGAGCTTCTCCACGACAGAAACAACCTGGCGGAGTTGGGGCCGATGACGGAAAAAGATTATTTTGTCCGGGGGAGCACAGCATTGCTGGATGCAGTTGGGGAAACTGTCCATCGTATGGAAACTATTTACCAGTATGCGAGAGATGAGGATATACCCGAAAAAACTATGGTGGTTATCACAACTGACGGTATGGAAAATTCCAGCCGAAGATATTCTTACAGCGAAGTCAGCCAAATGGTAAAACTCAGTCAGGAGAGGCGTGGCTGGGAATACATATTCCTTGGCGCTAATTTAGATGCAGCAGAGACCGCATGCAGAATTGGAATCAGGCGTGATCATGCGGCAAATTATACATACGACGGAAAGGGAATTCAGTGCTGCTATGACTCGGTTTCTATGGCTGTAAAGAGTATGCGCAGCAATAAAGAGTGTCCCATTGAGATACCGGAGTTTTTGAAAAAAGTGAGGGAGGATTATGAAGCCAGATCCGGAGCAGTGAAGAAATAAGGCGGGCAGTGATCTGAAAGGACTTATGCGAGAAGAGAGAAATTAATGGGGCGTGAATCCATGAAAATGGATTCACGCCCCATCATATGACAGCAGATATGGAAGGATCAATCATTCATTATTCGGTCACAACCGGATAACCTGCTCCGAGCCAGCCGGCTCCGCCTTCTTTTCCCATGCCTCCGCTTAAGGAATAGGCCTCGTAGCCGAGCAGTCGGAGAATAGCCATGGTCTGGGAAGAGGTCTGTCCGCTGTAGCAGTATACGACGACTGGTTTATCAGTCGGAATTTCGGAAAAATGTTCCTGCATTCCCTTGCCGAACGGAATGTTCATGGCGCCTGCGATGTGGCCCTGCTTATAGTCGTCCTCACGGCGGATGGAGAGAATCGTATAATCTTCGCTTTCCGCGTCAACCAGTTCTTTTAAGGCTTCCGCCTTGAAATTAAAGGAAGCGATGGTGTTGCTGGTCGCCTCTTTGTAGTAATCGGCGATAGCGGCGGCGATGGCCGGATCTACTTCATAGGTGTCATCAGGAATGGCGGCTTCCTCGGTGTCGATATAGGCTTCGTAGCCTTCTTCCTGGGAAATGCCGTTGTTCCAGCCGCTCTGAATGTTCGTAGCAAATTTTCCGGCTGCGTTTAAGAGGGCTACCGTCTGAGAGGAGGTCTGACCGGTATAGCAGTTTACATATACTGGCGTGTCATCCGGAATTTTATCCAGTGATTCCGCTACAGCAGCACCGTAAGGGAGGTTCCACGCTCCTTTTAAATGTCCCGCAGCGTAGTCTTCTGGCTTCCTGATATCGATGATAACCATGTCTTCGTCCGCGTCTATTTTAGCAAAGAGATCAGTTACAGATACCATATGCTTATCTTCCGGGAAGTTTTTAAAATAATCGACCGCGGCTGCGGTAACACTGTCTTCTGTTTTTGCGGCGGCTTCCGTTTCTGTGCCAGCTGTCTCCGCGGGCGCTTCTGTGGTTTCTTCCATAGCTGCGGCCGTCGTCTGAGGGGCAGCAGAAGGTGCTTCCTTTACGGTCTTGGTTGCACAGGCGGTCAGACTGGCTGCCAGGGTGAGCCCAAGTAATACAGGTACAATTTTCTTCATAATAATTCTCCTTTTGGTGTTAGGATGCGTTTTTCTTTAACGGAGCAGATTGACCGGCCGGCATCTCAACCGGATTATCGGAGTTGGAAGACCATTCTAAATAGGCGCCGTCATAGATCCGGATGTTCCGGTATCCAGCCTCGTACAGCTGAACAAAGACCGGAGCCGCCCGCATGGACGTCTGGCAGTAGAGAATGATTTCATCCTCCGGATAAATTTTTTCCTCCAGGTAGTTAATTCTGGTAATCTGCGTTGTCTTAAATGTTCCATCCGAGAAGAAATTGGTCTCATAGGGAATGATCAGGGATGTCGGAACCTTTCCGACCTCTGCGTATTCCTCAAAAGAACGAACGTCTAACAAAATGGTGTGCGGATCCGGGTTCTCAGCCTGTGCGCGAACCTCGTCCATCGTTGCGAGCCAGTTGGCTGACGGCTCCTTCGCAGTAAAAACAGCCTCGGCCGGAGCTTCGATATCAGTGCTCAGCTGGATCCCGGCTGTCTGGATGGCGTCAAAGCCTCCATCCACAACCTTAACTTTCTGGTGGCCAAACATGAACAGACTCCAGAGAAGGCGGGAGGCGCCCATTTTATTGGCATCGTACGCCAGGACTAATGTGTCATTGGAGATTCCGTTGCTGCCCATTACCTTTTCAATCTTTTTCTGGCTGGTCAGCATATTCTTTACCGGAACATTGATAACAATGTCGGCGGTGGGAATATTGACTGCACCTGCTACGTGTCCCGCGGCATATTCCTCCGGGGTACGGGTATCCACAATGACCACGTTGGACTGTTCGGCGTAGCCGGGCAGGTCCTTCGTGGAGACGATCAGGGACTCCCCTTCGACAAAAGTATGAGAGCTGCAGCCTGTAAGAGCCGCTGCCAGAATCGCCAAAAACGAAAAGATTGTTATTTTTTTGGCAAATAAGCCCATAAAACCCTCCTTTATAAAGCGAGTAATGGTAGTGTGTAGTAAACGCTGTTGTTTTGCGTGAAAATAAGGGCCTCAACCTTATTTCCATGTAATTCCAAGTTTTATTATACTGTAACAGGGGTGATTTCTGGTATAAGAATCCGTTATATTATATCTGTTAATCGGATAATGCTAAAACTTTAACGAAAATCGTGATAAAATAATAACGAAAAAATGCGAAGAAATCATAAGGAGGCAGGGAATGGACCGATGGAAGAAATGGGCGGTGTTTTGTGCCGCAGCCGTGTACCTGGCAGTCTACATATTTGTATCATACCGGAATCTTCTCGTATTTCCATTTGTACATTCGGATGAGAGCTGGCTGGCCGGTTTGAGCCGTGATATGCTGGCGGCTGAAAATTTAGGAGTGACAGAAAGCTTTTTTGATGCGAAGCCCCGGGTTCCCCACGCGATGAAAAGCCTGTTTCATCTCATGCAGATGGGAGCGGTCGGTCTGGGTGGCTTTTCCGTTGGAAGTGTGAGAATGCTTTCTCTTCTGGCGGGGATTATCTGCCTTGTTCTGTTTTATCTCTGCGTGCGCCGTATGGGAAGCCGGTGGTTTGCTCTGGGGCTTACTGTTCTGCTGAGCCTGGATATTCAGTTTATTTATGCCTCCCATTTTGCGCGGCAGGAGATTTTTATTGCGCTGGAGCTGCTGGTGTGTCTGTGGATTCTGCTTGGAAAAAAAGGGCGGCCGGGGACAGGGACCGCCCTGATCCTGGGAGTGATCACAGGACTTTTTGTCGGGATTCATCCGAACAGCTTTTTGTGCGCGGCGGTCTGCGGCTTCATTATGGTGTTTGAAGTCGTAAGGCAGGCGGCGGGAAAGGATAAAAAGGGGGCAGTGAAGACATTGGGCAGTCTTGCCGCCTATTCGGGGGCGGTGCTTGCAGTGACTGCCGTCTATGTTGGTATCAGTTTTCAGTTTAACCCTCATTTTCTGCCGGACTACTTTTTGTATGGGAAAGAGGAGTTTGAGTTGTCGTCCTCCGGATGGGCGAGAGTCGGGGAGCTGTTTACATTTTTCAGCGGCGTATACGGACGGGATAACGGAACCTATTATCTTCCCGATGTTCGTCTGGAGATGATTGCCATGGTTCTGGCGGCAGGATTATCGGCCGCCGCGTGTCTGGTCATGAGAGGGGCGGCCATATCTGAGAGTGAAGCGTTGAGAGGGGAGATCATTTCTGACAGCGAAGAGGATCGGTGGATTCAAAATACCAGGGTGATTTTCGAGGGGGCCGCAGGGCTTGCGGCGGGTATGGTGGTGATTGGCCGGTATAATCAGACGGCAGTCCTGTTTTTCTTCCTGTTTGGCTGGCTCCTTGCAGGCCAGGTCCTGCAGCTCTTCGAGAAGGCCGGCCGTACGATCGGAATTCTGATTCTTGCGGCCGGTCTTGCCGTGGGAAGTATCTGGCAGATACAGAACCAGCGGCCCGGGGAGACAGAGAATTACGTTTCCTACCTTGATCAGCTGGCCGATCTGGTGCCTGCGGATGCCCCCACAATCGGAAACCTGAATATGGAGTTTTATTTTGACAGGGGGATGCTGAAGGATTACAGAAACCTTCCTTACGTGGAAGGCGGGGTGGAAACGTATATCAGGGAAAATCAGATCGAGTATATCTGCTATTCTGATGAGCTGGACTATCTCTATGAGCACAGGCCTTACTTTCATGTGATTTATGGAAATGCAGCGTTTGTGAGGGAGCTTAAGGCGTTTTGTGAGACGGCGTGCAGGGAGGTCGGGCGGATTCACAGCCTGGAGTATGCCTCGCGGGTGAATTCCCTGAGAGGTGCGGAGGAATGGGGAACGGTGAGAGTGTATCGGGTGAACTAGGAAAGATAGGAGGACACTTAAGTCCTCCCACGGTCTCAGCCCTCGCAGGCATCTGAAACACTTCTTAATAAATTCAGGCATTTTCCTCCAGCATTTTTTCCAGCGTTTCTGCCTCCGGCATCGCTTCTTTGGAAAAAACGGCGGATATGCCTTTTTTCTGTCTGGACATGACGGCGATATGGGAGCCAAGAGTACGGGCTTCATGGATATCGTGAGTTACCAGCAGGATAGTACAGCCGGTTTGGGCGGCCATGGCGGTGACGATGGGATATAAGGCCTTTTTGGTGGCGATGTCCAGGCTGGAGAAGGGCTCATCCATAAGGAGGACTTTGGGCTTTAAGGACAGAGCGCGGGCCAGCGCGGCGCGCTGCTTCATGCCTCCGGAGAGTTGGTGGGGATAGGCGTTTTCAAAGCCGGACAGGCCTGCCATGGATAAATAGCTTCGGGCACACTCTTTTCTCTCGGCCAAAGTGCGGAAGAGTCCGGCTTTCTTCATGGCATAGGTCAGGTTGCCGAGAACCGTGTACCAGGGAAAAAGCTGATCGAAGCTTTGAAATACCATCATGATGTCTTTCGACGGAGCAGTGATTTCCGTTCCATCTAGCAGGAGAGAACCGCTGTCCGGGCGGTCAAAACCTCCGATGAGCCTTAACAGCGTGCTTTTTCCGCAGCCGCTGGGACCGACGATGACAAAGAAATCATGATCGCATACCGTCAGGTTTAAATGGTCAATGACCGTATGGGTCTGGCTGCTTCCGGTGTAGGAGCGGCTGATGTTATGAATTTCCAGCATGGTTTCATTCCTTTCTAAACAGATTTCATCCCCCATTTGGTGAGCGTGCATTTCTCAATGACCGAGAACAGGCCGTCTTCAACCAGCATTCCAATGAAAATGACAAGAATAATTCCGGCGAACAGTCCCGCCGTGTTCATGAAGGTGCGCTGAGTCAGAATGTACCAGCCGATGCCGCCTTTGGCGCCTACTGCTCCAAAGACCATTTCGGCGCTAATGAAGGCCCTCCAGCCCCTGGCCCATCCGATGCGCAGGCCGGAGATTAGATAGCCCAGGGATGCGCGCAGGCGGATCTCTACAGTGATAGCGGCGGAACTCATGGAAAGGCTGCGCCCCATATCCTCATAAATGCCGGGAACCGCGTTAAAACCGGCCAGGAGATTGACCAGAACCGGCCAGAGCGCAGAGTGAACCACGATGGCCGTTACCGCCCCGGTGCCGGTTCCGAACCACATGATAATTAACGGAAGAAGAGCCAGGCCCGGGAGCGGATGCGCCAGGGCGGTCAGGGTATCCACCAGACTGTATATCAGCCGGCTCTGTCTGGAAAACAGGGCCAGGACAACAGCCAGGACGGCAGAAATGATGAGGGAAAAGGCGATGATTCCCAGGGAGTACACGGACTGCCAGATTAAGTCCCCCTGCGTGATGCCCTGAATCAGGGTGGCGCACACCTGTTCCGGGGAGGGAACCAGAAGCGGGGAAACGTTCGAGATCCGGCAGAATAGTTCCCACAGCAGAAGAAAGACCGAGATCCAGAACAGGCGCCCGGCCCATTTCTTTTTCGTTATAGTGTCTAAAAAACGTTCAGTCATAGTAAAAATTCCTCTTTTTTACACTCTAGTGGTGAACCACGTTGTCAAAAAACAGACTGTCAGCCGGAAGCTCCTCTGAGAGAAAGCCCATCTCAGCCATCTGGCGGTTGAAGATCTCTACTCCGTTCAGTTCGCTGGAATAGATCGTGCCGTCCCGGCCCATCTGTCTGTAAAGTTCCTCCTGAGAAATTCCATAGAGAGGTGCGAGAAGCTGGGAGGCTTCCTCCATATTGTTGTTGATGTACTCAATGGCCTCCTGAAGAGCCTCGATTACCGCATCGTAATACTCCCGGCGGCTGTCGTGAAATTCCTCCATGGCAACTCCGGTGATAAAGGTAAACGGCTGTCCGACAATCTCCTCACCCGTTGCCATAACATGCATTCCGCCATCCAGCTCCTGGGTGATATAGGGCGGTGTGGAAACGTGTGCCGTGATCTCGGTCGCGGAGAGAAGGGCGTTTACGGAATCGGGATGGCTCATGGAGACCAGCTGGTTGTCCAGGGCATGGGGATCTCCCAACTGCTGGCCGGCCAGCATGCATAATAGTACGTGTTGGGTACAGGCCGGGGACAGGATCGAGATCCGGTCTTTGGGCGTCAGCTCGGTCAAGGAGTGAATGTCGTTCCGTGTGACGATGGCGACCTCATTGGAACTGATTCCGGTGGCATAACGCCATTTCATGCCGTTGTCAATGCCGATTAGGACCGGAGATACCCCCATAAATCCGAAATCGATCTCTCCGTTCATCATTCCTTCGCGGATGCCGGTCGGGCCGCCGAACTGCTTCCAGTTGATTTCCACACCGGGAAGCCTCTTTTCCAGAAGCTTCTGCTCCTTCATGATCTGAAGCGGGGCATAGGCTATGCCGTACTGCTCGGCGATCCCTACAGACGGTGCCTTTTTCCCGCCGCATCCGGGCAGAATGAGGACCGCCGCTGCGGTGAGAATGAGCAGGGCGGATCGTATGAATGAGGGGCGATGCCTTTTGCCGGTGTTTAAATCAGCTCTTATGTCAGCGATTATGTTAGAGTTCATGTCTGTGTTCATGTCTGTATACATGTCTGTGTTCATGTCAGTCTCCTTTATGCAGTCCATAAAAATTCGTGATCATCTCTTCCCCCTGTGTGGAACGGACGGACAAACGATGATAAAAATCATGGATATTGGCGTAAATACTTGCCTTATCTCCCCAGAGGACGGCGTGGCCGAAGCGGGCGGTGGCATTTTCCATGGCGGGGATGGTCTGGCCGGGAAGATAGTTGTAGCCTGCATCCAGCACGTAGGGCAGAGCCAGAAGTTCTTCTAAAGGCGTGACGCTTAAAATGTCGCCTGGCCGGCAGAATAAGAGCTGGACCGCGACACATCGTCCCTCTGCGGCCGCTTCTAAGCAGTCCATAGAGGGGGGCTCGGCCGGCGTTCCGAGAGCGCTTCGTATCACGGCGCCCAATATGTCAAAGCCCGTTAAGAACGGGATAAAGACATCCTCGAAAGCGCCTCCGATCCGGCTGGCCAGTTCGTTGACCTGAATTCCGTCTTTTCCGACCAGCAGCTGAAGATAGAAGGGGCCACCCGCGATGCCGAATGCGGCTGCGGTTCTGCGGCTGATTGACTCAATTTCCGCGTACCGGTCCATGTGAACCGTGGGAAAACGATGCCCGACGCAGACTCCGATATGGATCGGATCCGGATAGAGAAGGCGGTCCGTGACGGTCAGGATGTGGAGTCTGCCCTCATTGAGCCAGCCGCTGACCGTAATCTCCGTGCTCTCGCAGAATTCTTCCACCAGCGCCTCCTGCTCCCGGGAATAGGAGAGTGTGTCCTCCAGATGGGAGAAGACCTCCTCCGGCGTATTGAGGCGGTAGATTCCGCGCTGACCCTGGGAATCCAGAGGCTTTATGACATAGGGAGACTGCAGTCCGTCCAGAGAGCCTGCTTCCATGCCCTGATGGATAAAACGAAAACGGGCGGCAGGAATACCGGCCTCTTTCAGGATTGTTTTCATGTGCTTTTTGTTGGTTACGGACAGCGCTTCCCTGATCGACAGAAGCGAAGGCAGGTTTAGAGCGCTGCTGACACAGGCGGCCGTGTACACCGGCTGGTCCGTTCCCATGGTCATTACCGCGTCTGCGTGGTGCTCTCTGGCCGCCCGGATGCAGCCTTCTATATCGAAGGTGCTCACCGGTTCATGGAGTCCCGCATACCGTGCTCCGCTGGGCGATTTAGTGTAATCGGCCAGAATCGTGTCGATCCCCAGCGTCTTTGCCCGCTGGAACGCATGAACCTGGCAGTTGGAGCCGCCGAGGATCATGAGCCGTGGGGCGCGGATTCGCCGGGATATGCGGTAGAGCGGCTTTGCGCCGCAGTTGCAATTCCGTTTTGCTGTGGGGAAGTACGTATAATTTAGAAACAGCTTTGTATACAGCCGCAGCAGTGAGAGAGCGCTGTAGCCGCTGATGATTTTCTCTGATGATTTCTTTTGAGAAAGAGCACGATTCCAATCCTTTCTGCCGTTAGATTCACTCCTGTAGGGGATGGATACGGCCCGGACCGGTCTGGCGCTCCCTTTAAAAACAGAGGCGGACAGATAAAAGAATCCGTTGGGTTTCAGGCGGCAGGCTTCCTTCACTAAGCCGGCAGTCATGATGCGAAAGCTGCTGACGCGAACTCCTTCCGGCACGCCCAGAAACAGGGAGAACAGCCCGTCGCGCATGTGGCTTCCTGCCCTTCGGTAAAGAGAACGGCGGGAGACGGCGGGGACTCCGTATACGATGTCATATCCCTGCCGGATGGTGTCGTAAAGGGCCGCCAGCATTTCCGGAGGCTGTTCTAAGTCGTCGTCAATGGTGGCGTAATACCGGCACGGATCTAAGTGCTCCAGGCCGCAGAGTGTGGCGGCCTGCTGTCCGTAATTGCGGTCCAGAACCAGAATCGCGGTCTCCGGAGAACGGCATATCCCGGCCAGGAAATCCGCCGTTTCCGGCCTGCCGCTGTCATCTACGATACAGATGCGCAGAGTGAGTTTTTCAGAAAATAATTCCCGTATACGGTCCGTTAAAATCCCGATGGATTCCCGGGGCCGGTATACGGGGATGATGATGCCGAGATCGTAAATCATGGTAAAGCTCCTTATCCGTTACACGAACCGCAGGATCGTTTCCGTTGTCCTTGCGATATCTTCATCCGTCAGGGCCGTGTGGACCGGAAGGCGGAGAAGCGTCTGATAACAGGCCAGCGATTCGGGTAAATCTTCTTTGTGATATCCCAGTTTTTCCCCCATAGGGGAGGCGTGGAGAGGGACGTAGTGCGTTTTGCAGTCGATTCCATGGGCCGCCAGGGCAGGGATGAGAGAATTCAGCAGGGCGGGGTCCTGGAAACGGAGATAGAAAATATGGCCGTTGGGCCGGGCGTAGGCGGGAATCCGCATGCGCATGGCGATTCCCCGCTCCTCCAAGGGAGCCAGCTGCTTCCAATACTGCTCCGTCACGTGGAGGCGGCTGCGGGTAATCTGGGAAAGACACTGAAGCTGCGCCAATAAAAGGGCGGCCTGCGGTTCGCTTAAGGCGGCGCAGGAGCCGGGAAGATTCCAGGTATAGCGGGCGGCTTCCCCGTCCAAATATCCCGCCCGGTTCGTTCCGTGAAGGCGGTACTGGCGCGCGTACTGCCAATGGCCATGGTTTTTGGTGATCATCAGGCCGCCTTCCCCGCAGACGGCATTTTTGGTGTGATGAAAGCTGACGCAGCCCATATCGCCGACGGTCCCAAGGGGCTGATCCTCATAATAAGCGTCCACACATTGGGCGGCGTCCTCGATCAGGGCGATACCCGCCTCTTCGGCCAGCCTTTTTAAGCCGCCGAGAGGAGCGGAGACACCTGCGTAATGCATGGCGATCACGGCCCTGGTGCGGCTGGTTAAGCGATTGGACGCGTCCCGGACCGAGATGTTCTGGGTGTCGGGCGTGATATCGCACAGAACGGGCCTGCCGCCGTGGCGCAGCACGGCATTGGCGGCAGACGGGAAGTTAAAGGAAGGAAGCAGGACCTCATCACCCGGAAGCAGGCGTAAGCAGGCCAGAGCGGTCTCCAGGGCCAGCGTGCAGCTCGGGGTAAAGAGAAAACGGCAGCCTGGATAGAGGCTGTCCGCGCAGTCAAGCAGCCGTTTCATGAATAAGCCATCCGTCTCCAGGCCGGAGGCCAGGACTTCTTCTAAATAGGCGGATTCAAGAGGCGCATGAAAGCGGCTGTAAAATGAAATATCCATAATAATCCCTTTCCTCTACCGCGGCCGCCTGAATTATGATACACTATAGCCATCAAAGAAATGGAGGCGCTGCGTGATGCATGAAATCGATTGTCTGGGAGATATGTGTCCGATTCCCATCATGAAACTGAAACAATGCAGGGAGATTAAGGAACACGGCGGCCAGATCAAGCTGGTCACAGACCACAGCTGTGTGGTGGAATCCATAGGCAGCTACTGCCGGAAAATGCACTTGAAAATGGAGACAGTAGAGCCGATGAACGGAATCTGGGAGCTGTATATTACAGTCTAGCAGATGCTTTTCGTAACAATGGAGATAAAATACAGGATTATTTTTTCCAGAGCAGGATTGTTTTTGACCAGATGTGGATTGTATATGGAGTACACATCGTAATTCAAATCGAAATCCATAACGGAGATGATCTTTATCTGCTTCTGGTATACTTCCTTCTTTACTGTTATGTAGGGAAGAAACGCGGCTCCATGTCCGGCAAGAACTGTGCTCTTTACAGATTCTGTGGAGTCGAGATGGTACATCACCCGCAGGGTGTCCAGGGGATGCCCTGCCTGCTTTAGGTACTGATGAAGCAGACGGTAGGAGCTGAACTGCTCGTTCAGCATGACCAGGGTGAATTTTTTAAGCTCAGACAGTGTAATGCTGTCCGGGCATCGGTAGTCTTCGCTCGCCACCAGACAGATTTTATCGCTGAAGGCCAGGTTGCAGACGAATTCAGGATTATCTGTGGCGCCCACGATAAATCCCATGTCTGCCTGCCCGTGCCCCACGCGGTGAATGACCTCGGTGGAGGGAACGGAATTTAAACTGAAGGAGTAGCTGGGATATTTGTGGTTCACCTTGAACAGGGAGCAGGGAAGCGCGTAGTTGCAGGCCACGGGAGTGGCCGCGATACGAAATGTCCCGTTGTAGGATTCAAGGCTGGCGAGTTCCTCCTTTAAATTGGAGTAGGTCTCTAAAAATTGTTCCGAGTATTTCTGCATGACCTCTCCTGCTCTGGTAAGTATGATCCCGCGGTTGGAACGTTCGAAAAGTTTTACGCCCAGTTCCTCCTCCAGCCGCTGCATCTGCTGGCTTAAGGCCGGCTGAGAGATGTGGATCGCCTGGGCTGCCTTGGATATACTCTGTTCTTTTGCAATTCTGGAAAACATGGAAATCTGTTCTAAAAGCATTTGATCCCCCCCCCTCATTGTTTCATCTCTGTTATTCCGGTATCATTTCTATCATTCATTATACAAGAACGTTAAAAAAAACACAATATCGCCATAAGGATTGTTTATAGCAAAAAATTATACAGTATAAGCAACTTGGATAGTGAAAAAAATGACAATGTGCTATACTGTAGAGGTGTAGTAACGCGTTCAAATCCTCAAAAAACAAGAAAAAAGGAGGTGCAATGAATGCAGGAAAACGGAACAGAAACGACAGGAAGTATCCGCAGAAGCCAGACCTCAGGAGGCTCGTCAAGACCACGGAAGAAGAAAAAGAATCAGCTTCCCATTGGATTTGGAGTCTTTTTGGCTATCATAGTGATCGGAATACTCTTGGGATTTAAAAACGGCACGCTGGCTCTTTTCTGGGCGTTTGGGTGCTGCTTCGGTTTTATTTTGCAGAAGTCCCGCTTTTGCTTTACCGCATCCTTAAGAGACCCGTGTATTACCGGATCAACGTCGATTACCCGTGCGGTTCTGATTGCATTCGCCATAACCACCATCGGCTTCGCCGCAATTAAATACGGTGCATTTGTAAACGGACAGGAGATTCCGGGCCAGAGTTATATCATGCCCATCAGCCTTGCCACGGCAGTAGGCGGAATCATGTTTGGTATCGGTATGGTAATCGCAGGCGGCTGTGCTTCCGGCACGCTGATGCGGGTTGGTGAAGGCTTTGCAATGCAGATGCTGAGTCTGCTGTTCTTTGTAATCGGATCCCTGATCGGCGCCAGCCATATGGGATGGTGGACAGAGAACTTTATCGCAACCGCTCCAAGAATTTTCCTTCCGGATGTGTTTGGATGGGCGGGAGCAGTGATTTTACAGTTAGCAACCATCGGCCTGCTCTATATAGCGGCTGATTTATATGAAAAGAAAAAAATGGGAATTGAAGAGTAGAAAGGAGATATTATCATGGCAGAATTTACAATTGATTGTTTAGGCGAGGCTTGCCCGGTACCGTTAATGAAGGTTCAGAAGCAGTGTGAGAAGATGGCGGTAGGTGACGTACTGATTGCGTCGATTGACCACAGCTGCGCGATGAAAAATGTTCCGGAATGGGCCAGAAATCAGGGATATAACGTAGAGATCGAGGAAGTGGACGACGGAGAATGGGAAATCGTCATTGAAAAAACAAAATAGAAAGGCGTGGGTGACACTTTGAAGGCTTTTTGGGATAAAGTGAGTAAAAATCCATATTATAAAAAGATTTTCAAAAATCCATTTACATATGTCACAGGAGCGGTGCTGCTGGCCGTCTTCCAGATCGCCATGTTTGCGTCTACCGGTTCCCCCTGGGGAGTGTCCGGCATCTTTGCCAACTGGGGCGCATGGCTGTACCGTCTCGTGGGCGGTAATGTGGATAAGTGGTATTACTTTTCTTCAGAAGGCGCACAGAACACCTTAAACAGCGGAATCCTGAATCATCCAGGATCCTGGCAGAACTTCGGTATCATCGCAGGAGCGCTGCTGGCTGCTCTGCTGGCCTCTCAGTTTAAATTCAAAAAGATTAAATCCTTAAAGCAGGTAGTGGCCGCCACGTTGGGCGGACTGCTGATGGGATACGGCGCAAGGCTTGCCGGCGGCTGCAACATCGGAGCTCTTTTTTCAGCGATCGGCTCCATGTCGTTATCCGGATGGGTATTTGCATTCTTTTTGTTTATCGGGGCTTTCATTGGGAGCAAGCTGTTGGCCAGGTTCTTCATGTAGCGTCGCAATATCGGAAATGAATCTTTGACCGCTGCAACTCTTTGACAGAATTGCGGCGGTTTTTGCGTCACGGGAAACATAAAACATTTTTCCTATAGAACAGATGACAATTAGTACAGAAAGGCAGGAATCATTTTGGAAAAGAAAATAGAGCAATACGATGTGGTAATTATCGGCGGCGGCGCAGCAGGTCTGACGGCCGCCATCTACTGCGGCCGCGCGAGGCTGAAAACCCTGGTGATCGAGAAGGCGCTGGTAGGCGGACTGGCTACCTATACAAACGAAATTGAAAATTACCCGGGATTTCCGGAAGGCAGTACAGGTCTGGGCCTGATGGAGCTGTTCCACAAACAGGCCAAGAAATTCGGCGTAAAGTTCAAACTGACCGACGTGCGCGCGGTGCAGCTTAAGGGAGACAAAAAAGTAGTGGAGACCTTCCGGACAAATTATGAGTGCCGTTCCGTCATCATTGCCAGCGGCGGCAAGCCCAGACTCACCGGCGCGCCGGGGGAGGACAAATTCTTATACGACAAGGGTATTTCTTTCTGCGCCACCTGTGATGCGGCGGCGAACACGGGAAAGACCGTCATGGTTATCGGCTCCGGAGACGCGGCCATCGAGGAGGGAATGTTCCTCACAAAGTTTGCGAGCAGAGTCATCGTCAGCGTTATGCACGAGGAAGGGAAGATGGACTGTAATGAGATTGCCAGGGAAGAAGCACTGGCCAATCCGAAGATGGAGTTTATCTGGAACACGCTTCCGGCAGAATTCAGAGGAGATGAGGAACATCTCCGCAGCGTGGCATTGCGGAATTTAAAGAACAACGAGATCATTGACGTGCCGGTGGATACGTGTTTCTTATTTATCGGTTACCTGCCAAATACCGAGATATTCAAGGATATCATCGATTTAAGCCGTGCAGGCTACGTGATCACCAATGAAAAGATGGAGACAAACATGCCGGGCGTCTTTGCGGCAGGGGACGTAAGGGATAAATTCTTAAAGCAGGTAGCTACCGCGGTCGGAGACGGCGCCATCGCTGGCTATGCGGCGGAGAAATACCTGGCTGAGAGCGAAGTCTTCGAAAAACAGATTATGGACCCTGCCGTACCGGGGGTGGTTTATATCTGGAATGCCGTGGACACGGCCAGCCGTGAGCTGCTTCCTGTCATCGAAGCCTTTGAAGAAAAGCATGCGGGCAGTGTAAAGGTGACGAAGGCGGATATCTATAAATCTACAGGCATCGCCAGCCGTCTGGGCATCAGCGGAGCACCGGCGGTGGCATTTATTAAAGACGGAAAGCTTGCGGGAGTGTTGACAGAAGGGATTACAGAAGAGGCGCTTGAGGCGGGGATTCGGTAGGAGTAACTGATCAAAATGTTATAGCCTGGCAGAGGCAAAGGCAGATAAAAAATCTGCTTTTGCCTCTGCTTATTTCTTAATATCAGGGAACCGGATCGTAACCACGATAATGGCTTTAAGATGGGCTTTAAGATAGCCAGTACAGAAGCTTTGATTAAAGATTTGACATTGCTTCCGCCGGATAATAGAATAGAGATAAGGCCATAAAGATAAAGCCATTAAGGAGATGTCATGAGCGAAGATAAAATCAGATCCAAAGCACTGACCCTTGTAATCATTCTGCTGGCTGTCGCCCTGTACAACAATTACCGTATGAAGCAGGAACTGAACAATCTGCGAAGCGAGATGAGCAGTATGGAAGCTGTTCTGCGCAATGAAATCAACGGAGTCCGGAACGATGCGGATCGTAAATATGAGAGTGTGACAAAGAAGATGGAGCAGGATGCGAGCCTGTTTTCCGATACTTCCATAAGACTGGGGATGCAGGACGGAAAGCTGGTGGTGACGATGCGTGCGGTTCCGAAAGCGCTGGAGAAGAATGAAACTGTGACTGCCAGTCTGACTGCGGACGGAACCGTATACCGGCAGGCGCTTGACGCAGAGAATCAGGCACAGTTTATGCTGGAACCGGCAGAATGGCTGGAACCGGCTTTTGTAATTGAGTCAGATACCGGATATCATCAGGAAATTCTGAAGCCTGTGTATGCCGTCAATACCATGCTGGCGCGGGTGGAATGTGATTTTTATGATTACGAGGCAAACGATGAGGGGAGGTTTCATTTCTGGATTACGGGAAATACAGATGGAAATCCCTTTGAAGAGGACGATATCACAATGGCAGAAGCAAAGATTGCGGCAAATGGTATGGTAGAAAGCCCGGGAGGATACGGCGGCTCACACCAGGGATCAGGCCATAGTCAGGCAGTCACGGAGGCGCAGGCCGTAGAAGTACAGCCTGCCGCATACGACCAATTGGCAGGGGAAGACCTTACTCTTACGAAGCTTTCGGGTGAGGCAGACAAAATAGTAGGCTACCGGATTGACGTGTCCGATTATATAGGAAGAAAAGACAACGTAAATTACGAAGTTTATCTGCGGATTACGTTGAAAAACGGGCTCCAGTATGTGACCGGAGGTCCCCTGGTTTCATTTGCTTCTACGGAGAACAGCTCTTCCAGGAGCGGGGGGAGTGAGAATCTGGCGCCAGTGCTGGATTTTTAGTAATCCGACAAATAAATAAAAACAACAAAAAAGATTACCAATTTGTGGGAAAATGTAGTAGAATATGAGAAAAGCAGTCAGAAAAGGAGAATTAAAATGGCATTCTATTATGAGGAACCGTCCAGAACATTCAGCGAGTACCTTCTGGTTCCGGGCTATTCATCGACAAAGTGTATCCCTGCAGAAGTAAATTTGAAGACACCCCTGGTCAGATATAAAAGGGGAGAGGAACCGGCGCTGCATATTAATATTCCTATGGTTTCCGCAATCATGCAGTCGGTGTCGGACGACAGATTGGCTATCGCTCTCGCGCAGGAAGGCGGCCTGTCTTTTATTTATGGATCTCAGACTATTGCCGAGCAGGCAGCGATGGTGAACCGGGTGAAACGGTACCGTGCCGGTTTTGTAGTAAGCGATTCCAATGTATCTCCTGAGATGACGCTGGAGGACGTGCTTTCCCTGACTGAGCGGACAGGCCATTCCACAATCGCTGTCACGGAAGACGGCGGACCGAACGGCAGGCTTCTGGGAATCGTAACCAATAAGGATTACCGTGTGAGCCGTATGACCCCTGACACGAAGGTAAAGGAGTTTATGACACAGATCGGCGACCTCGTCTATGCGGACGAAGACACCACTTTAAAGGAAGCCAACGACATTATCTGGGAACACAAGATCAATTGTCTTCCTCTGGTTAATAAAGAAGGACAGCTGGTATATCTCGTGTTCCGCAAGGATTACGACAGCCATAAGAAAAATGAAAACGAGCTGATTGACAGTTCCAAGCGCTACATGGTGGGAGCTGGTATTAATACGAGAGACTACGAGGAACGGGTTCCTGCACTTTTGGAAGCAGGCGCCGATGTGCTCTGCATCGACAGCTCGGAGGGTTTTTCCGAGTGGCAGAAGATCACCATCGACTATATCCGGAAGAATTACGGACAGAGTGTGAAGGTGGGCGCAGGCAATGTGGTGGATGCGGAAGGATTCCGTTTCCTGGCGGAGGCCGGAGCTGATTTTATCAAAGTCGGGATCGGCGGAGGCGCAATCTGCATCACACGTGAACAGAAGGGAATCGGAAGAGGACAGGCAACTTCTCTGATCGAGGTGGCAAGAGCAAGAGACGCCTATTACGAAGAGACCGGTATCTATGTTCCGATCTGCTCTGACGGCGGAATTGTCCACGATTACCACGTAACCCTGGCGCTGGCCATGGGCGCGGACTTCGTGATGCTGGGCAGATACTTCGCCAGATTTGACGAGAGCCCGACAAAAAGAGTCAATGTCAACGGAAGCTACATGAAAGAGTACTGGGGCGAAGGAAGCGCAAGGGCGAGAAACTGGCAGCGGTACGATATGGGCGGAGAGAAAAAGCTTTCATTCGAAGAAGGTGTGGATTCCTTCGTACCGTACGCGGGAAGCTTAAAGGATAACGTGGGTCTCACCCTGAGCAAGGTGCGCTCAACCATGTGCAACTGCGGCGCGCTCACCATTCCGGAACTGCAGAGTAAAGCAAAAATTACGCTGGTTTCATCGACCAGTATTGTCGAGGGCGGGGCACATGATGTCATGCTGAGAGATTCGAAATAAAGGGGAGCGGATTGCATGGAATATTTCAAAGCATCCAAAGACCACGCAGAGCAGATTTATAATCTGGTACAGAACACCATTACCGCGGTCTATCCCCGGTACTATCCAGAGGCGGTGGTAGATTTCTTTTGCAGCCTTCACAACAGAACCAATATCATCCGGGATATAGAAGACGGCTGTGTGCGTGTTCTGTGGAACGACGGCCGGTTGGTGGGAACAGGAAGCTGCAAAGGCAGCCACATCACCAGAGTCTTCGTTGCCCCGGAATTTCAGGGACAGGGGTACGGCAGGCGGATCATGGAAAACCTGGAAGGTGAAATTGCACGGGAATATCCTTCCATATGTCTGGATGCGTCCCTTCCCGCGGCTCAATTTTACGAAAGCAGGGGATACAAGACCGTGAGACATGGGAAAACAGAGGTTGAGAACAACGCCATACTGATCTATGAAATGATGGAAAAGCAAATGACTAAAAACTTATAAGAGAAAATTTAAAAGATCGGTTTGCTGCGCGGCGGATAAAACAATGTCCGCCGCGCGATTCTGTTAATATGGAAGGCGTTTAACTTAACAGATTATTCAAACAAATTATGTTACATCCCTTGCTTTCATAATAATGCAGCATCTCATCAATCTTTCTTTTGTCATAACTGGTAATGCAGTCTGACAGCACACTTACGCCATAGTCTGCCTTGCGCAGGTTGTAGCAGGTCGATTTGACACAGGCGACAGCATCTGCGCCTGCGATGTAGAAATCACATATTTCATTCTTTCTGATATAATCTGTAAATTCTTCAGAGCTTAACGCATTCCCTTTGCATTTTGTAAAAATATTGTCTGATACCATTTTCAAGTCTGAAGCTAATTCAGATCCATGGGTATCCGGTTTAAATGTCCTCGTGCCTGCGGATAAATTTTCATGTCTGATATAAATAACATGAATTTGATGATTGTCTGCCCAATCGATCGCTTGATTGATATTGTTAATCACATCCTTGTAATTCTTTGTTATATCATTTTGAATATCGATTATAACCAGGGCTTTTTTCTGCATGGTGTCTCCTCCTGACAGGTAGTATATTTTGTTTGCTTTTTAATTATAGCCTGTAATTGTTGACATCAGTATGGCAACAATCTATAATGGGAAAAAGAAATTCCGCCTGTGTGGTTGAGACTGCTTCGGCATACGTCCTGCCACAGGCTCCTGCTGCCTGCTCTGGCCCGGTGGTTCATCTCCATTTCCTGTTCCGGTTTCGGGCATAAGCAGTTCTAAACGTGCAGGATTTTTCTAAAATCCAGAGGAAATCCCCAAACTCGCGTTGCTCAAACAAGTGGGAATTTCCCCTGAACGAAAAATTCTGCGCATTAAGAACTGCTAATACCCTGCAAAGTCACAGGAAATGGAGATGAACCACCGGGCCAGAGCAGGCAGCAGGAGCCTGTGGCAGGACGTATGCCGAAGCAGTCCCAGCCGCACAAGTGGAAGCAATTTTGGAAGGCGGATGATCCGATGAAAGTTGACAGGCTTGTGAGCATTATTATGATACTCCTTGATAAAAAGCGTATAGGCGCGCAGGAGTTAGCCGATCTGTTTGAAGTTTCACCCCGCACGATCTACCGCGACATAGATGCGATCAATATGGCGGGGATTCCTGTTTGTTCGATATCGGGAGTGGGCGGCGGCTTTGAAATCATGCAGGAATACAAGATGGATAAAAAGGTCTTTTCTGTTGACGACCTTTCCACTCTCCTGATGGGGCTGTCCAGTCTTTCCAGTATCGTGCAGGGAGACGAGCTGGTACACGCTCTTGCGAAAGTCAGGAGCTTTATCCCGGCTGACAGAGCAAAAGACATCGAATTAAAGGTAAATCAAATATGTATCGATTTAAGTCCGTGGACAGGCAACAACAGCATACAGCCATATATAGAAATTATCAAATCAGCTTTGCAGGAAAACAGGCTGCTTTCGTTTGAATATACAGCCCACCATGGAAATAAAACCGCACGAACAGTCGAGCCGTATCAGCTTGTATTGAAAAGCAGCCATTGGTATTTACAAGGGTATTGCCAAAAAAGAAATGATTTCCGCCTGTTCAGACTGTCCCGTATGGCAGACCTGCAAATGCAGGAGGAAGCTTTTGTACCACGGGATTATCAAAAACCGGATTTAGACTTTGCGGAAATGGTGGAAACGATGCAGACAAAAATTAAAATCCGTATTCATCAATCGGTGATGGACCGGGTGCTTGATTATTGCTCTTATGAAGATTTCTCGCCGGACGGTGATGGTCATTACCTTGTCAGTTTTCCTTTCATAGAGAACGAGTACCACTACGATATTCTTCTCAGCTTTGGGGATAAATGCGAATGCCTGGAGCCGCTGCATATCCGTATGGAAATGAAGCGAAGAATACATGATATAGCTTCCCTGTACGAAAACTGATATTACATTTTACCACCATTTTGATTGTCTGCTAAAATTTTACTTGACTGTAGGGTTACCTTATAGTTTATGCTAGGGAGATGCGAGTAAATCGTTAAGATATTTTCATCAGGAGGAAACGGGCTTTATATGAAATTAATTATCCACTACTTAAAAAACTACAAGAAAATGTTTCTGCTCAATGTAGTCTCCGTACTGGGCTTTGCGCTTGTGGAGCTGGGTATTCCGACAATCGTGGCACAGATGATCGATAACGGAGTAAACCGCGGGGATCCGGCCTACATATGGAAGATGGGACTGGTGATAGCCGCTATTTCGTTTGCCGGAGTTGCCGGTACGGTTTTGCTGGGATACTGCTGTGCCTATCTTTCGACCTCTGTCACCAGAGATATCCGAAATGATATTTTCAAGAAAACTCAGGAATTCTCACACAGTGAGTTCCACGAATTCGGTATCGCATCCCTGATTACCAGGACGGGTAACGATGCATTTCAGATTCAGATGTTTATGAATATTCTTCTTAGAACCGCGCTCATGACGCCGGTGATGATGATCGGAAGCATCTTCCTGGTTTTACGGGCTTCTTTAAGCCTGTCTGTCGTTATTCTGGCGACAATTCCGCTGATTGTGGGCGGAGTGATTCTGGTGGCAAGGATTTCGGAGCCGATCAGTGAGAGCCAGCAGTCCTCCCTGGAAGACATCAACCGGATTTCCAAGGAAAACTTAAGCGGTATCCGGGTAATCCGTGCATTTACCAACGACGAGTATGAGAAGAAGCGCTTCGATGGCGCCAATTCAAGCTATATGGGGAACTCGAAGAAACTGTTTAAGCTGATGTCTGTGACTCAGCCGGTCTTCTTTCTTCTTATGAACTTAGCCGGTATGGTAATCTACTGGATTGCCAGCATTATGCTCAGCGAGGGAACTCTGCAGATCGGTGAGCTGGTGGCATTTATGGACTACTTATTCCATGTGATGTTCTCCATTATGCTGTTCTGCCTGGTCTTTATGATGTACCCGAAGGCAGCGGTCAGCGCCGGACGTATCCAGAAAATATTTGACGCAGATCCGTCGATTAAAAATCCTGAAACCAATGTGCAGCCGTTAGACCATATCGATGATATCGTTTTTGACCATGTGGATTTCGTTTATCCGGATGGAGAGGAAGCGGTGCTTAAGGATGTGTCGTTTTCGGTGAAGCGGGGAGAGACGATCGCCTTTATCGGAAGTACCGGGTCAGGAAAGAGTACGCTGATTAACTTAATTCCCAGGGCTTACGATGTCAGTGCGGGCCGTGTTCTGATGAACGGGAAGGATATCCGGACGTATGATTTGGAGAGCCTGCGGCGCGCCATCGGTTTTATCCCCCAGAAAGCCATGCTGTTTTCCGGAACCATTGCGGATAATCTGCGTTTCGGTAAAAAGGATGCCACGATGGAGGAACTGGTCCAGGCGGCAAAGACCGCGCAGGCGTACGATTTTATCATGGAAAAAGGCGGGTTTGAGGAACATATCACGGAGAGCGCAACCAATGTTTCCGGCGGCCAGCGCCAGCGTCTGTCCATCGCAAGGGCACTGATTCGAAGGCCGGATGTCTATGTGTTTGACGATTCCTTTTCCGCCCTGGATTTTAAGACGGATGCGAAGCTTCGCCATATGCTGAAAAAGGAGACGGGTAACGCCATCGTCATGGTGGTGGCTCAGCGTATTTCCAGCATCATGGAGGCCGACCAGATTATCGTATTGAACGAGGGCAGTATCGTGGGGACAGGAACCCATAAGGAGCTGCTGGAGAACTGCCGCATTTACCGTGAGATTGCATTATCCCAGTTAAGTGAGGAGGAATTATCCCATGCATAAAAAAATCAAAGAAATCGGAAGGATGCTGGGAAAACTGAAACCCTTTCTGGCGCCTTATGCTTTACAGTTATTTGTATCTGTTTTTATGATTGTTATCAGTATTGGAGCGATTACAGCCGCTCCGCGGATTGAAGGAATGATTACCAGCAGACTGGCCGCGGACCTGGCGGATATGGCCTCCGGCGCAGAGGGCGCCCGCATTCATTTTGAAGTGATTCGCAATATATTGCTGGTGCTTCTGGCTATTTATCTTGCGAAGACGGTTTCCCAGATCGTAGGCTCGTTCTGCCTGACCAACTCGATACAGAACGCCATGCACGATTTGCGGAACGAGGTTCAGAACAAGATCCGCCGCCTGCCTGTCCGGTATTTTGACACTAACAGCTTCGGCGACGTACTGAGCCGTGTCACCAACGACGTGGAGGCGGTATCCAACGCGCTCCAGCAGAGCTTTTCCCAGGTGATCAGCGGAATCCTTACCCTGATTCTGGCCCTGTGGATGATGTTTTCCATCAACAAGCTGATGGCCTGCATCGCTTTTTTGATCATCCCGGTGGGGGCCCTTATCACCCGCGGTATTGTGCGGATCAGCCAGAGCCAGTTTAAGGCTCAGCAGGACTCCCTCGGTGATATGAACGGAGCGATTACGGAGCTGTATACCGGTTACAATGAAATATTGCTGTTCGGACAGCAGGAACAGTCCAGAGAACAGTTCGAGGCGGTTAATGACAGCCTGCAGAAACACGCTTTTAAGGCGCAGTTTCTCTCCTCGCTCATGAGTCCCCTCATTTCCCTTACGACGTATTTAAGTATCGGCGTTATTGCGGTGATCGGCTGCTTTGCCATCCTGGCCGGCACGCTGTCAGTGGGTAACTTACAGGCATTTATCCGTTATATCTGGCAGGTCAACGACCCGCTGACCCAGGTATCCCAGCTGTCCGCCCAGATTCAGGCGGCATTTGCAGGCATGAAACGTATTTTTGAGATTCTCGATGAATCGGAGGAGACGGAAAGCGCTCCGGCGGGACTCCTTCCGGGACCGGCAAAGGGCGAGGTTACCTTTGAGCATGTCAGCTTTTCCTATGGGGATACACCGGTAATCCGGGACTTCAACGTTACGGTTAAGAGCGGTCAGATGGTTGCCATCGTAGGACCAACCGGAGCGGGAAAGACCACGCTTATCAATCTGCTGCTTCGCTTTTATGATGTAAACGGTGGACGGATTCTCGTTGACGGTGTGGATATCCGCGATATGAACCGGGAGGACTTACGGTCCATGTTCGGTATGGTGCTGCAGGATACCTGGCTGTTCTCCGGAACGATTTTTGACAATATCCGATACGGCAATCTGTCGGCCAGAAAGGATGAGGTAATCGATGCGGCCAAGATGGCCAATGTCCATCACTTTATCCGTACGCTGCCCCAGGGCTATAACATGGTGATCAACGAGGAGGGAAGCAATATCTCCCAGGGAGAGAAGCAGCTCCTGACAATTGCCAGGGCTATTTTAAAGAATCCGCAGATCATGATTCTAGATGAGGCTACCTCCTCGGTAGATACCCGTCTGGAGAAGATGCTGCAGAGCGCCATGAACAAGGTACTGAAAGGAAGGACCAGTTTCGTCATCGCCCACCGTCTGTCCACCATTAAAAACGCAGATTTAATTCTCGTTCTCAGGGATGGGGATATTGCGGAAATGGGGAACCATGAGAGCCTGATGGCGCAGAACGGTTTCTACAGCCAGCTTTACAATTCCCAGTTTGCGTGGGGAGCAGAGGAAGTGTAAAATAGTGTCTGCTAAAAGCAGTGTCAAAATTGAAATTTTGATGCTGCTTTTTGCAATGTAAGCGATAAAATGAGTTAGTTGGAGGCGGATTTGTTGGTTGATGATTTTACAATTATTTAAAAGGCAATTATTTAAAAAACTTCTTGACTTGGAGTTCACTCCAGCAAGTATAATGTAAGAAATGGATACGTCTGATAAGGAGGAAATTTGATGGAATACGTAAAAATGGGAAAGACGGGACTGGATGTCTCCCGCATCTGTCTGGGCTGCATGAGCTTCGGCGATTCCTCTAGATGGATTCATTCCTGGACGCTGGGGGAAGAGGAGAGCCGGAAGATCATAAAGAAGGCCCTGGATCTTGGGATCAATTTCTTCGATACGGCGAATGTATATGGCATGGGTACCAGCGAGGAGTATCTGGGGCGCGCTCTGAAGGATTATGCAAGGCGTGAAGACGTGGTGATCGCCACGAAGGTCAGCGAGCCCATGCGGCCAGGACCGAATGGCAGAGGATTATCCAGGAAAGCGGTGCTGGCAGAAACGGATTCCTGTTTAAAGAGGCTGAGCACAGACTACATCGATCTTCTCTATATTCACAGATGGGACTATCAGACTCCGGTGGAAGAGACCATGGAGGCATTAAATGATCTGGTGCGGGCGGGGAAAGTCCACTACCTGGGGGCTTCCTCCATGTATGCGTGGCAGTTCCAGAAGGCAAATTATACGGCGCAGTCCCATGGCTGGTCGGGATTTTCCGCCATGCAGGGGCACTATAATCTGCTGTACCGGGAGGAGGAGCGGGAAATGAATCCCTTATGCGCAGACATGGGCGCCGCGTTGATTCCCTATAGTCCCCTTGCGGCAGGGCGTCTGACGCGGGACTGGGAATCCGGATCGAGACGGTTTCAAGAAGATCAGGTAGCCCGAAGAAAGTATGACGGCACAGAGAGTACGGACCGTACGATTGTGGAGCGCGTCGCGGAAACCGCCGGAAAGTATGGGGTGACGAGATCCCAGATCGCCGTGGCCTGGCTTTGGGAAAAAGGAGTCTGTGCCCCGGTGGTGGGAGTCACAAAAGAACGCTATCTGGATGATTTTGCGGGCGCACTTAAGGTACGTTTGGAGAGAGCAGATATGCAGTATCTGGAGGAAGCTTACGTGCCTCACAGGATTGTGGGCCACGAATAGTTTAGACAAAAAGAACAGCAGCAAAAAGGAGAGTGCGTTATATGATTTACAGAGATTTTCAGGATTTAAAACTGTCAGCCCTTGGTATGGGAGCTATGCGCCTTCCCGTCATGGCAGGAGACGACTCCGCCATTGACGAGGCGGCCACGGTGGAGATGGTCGCATACGCAATGAAAAAAGGCATTAATTACTTTGATACTGCCTGGGGATATCACGGCGCTCATTCCGAGGAAGTGATGGGGAGAGTACTCGGCAGGTATCCAAGGGAGAGTTTTTACCTGGCGACGAAATTTCCGGGATACGACCTTTCCAATATGGATCGGGTGGAGGAAATTTTCGAAGAACAGCTTAAGAAGTGTGGGGTGGAGTACTTCGATTTTTATCTGTTTCACAATGTATGCGAAATGAATATCGACGCATATCTGGACGAAAAATACGGTATTTATCAGTATCTTATGAAGCAGAAGGAGACAGGGAGAATTCGCCACCTGGGATTCTCGGCCCATGGCAGCTACGAGGTGATGAAGCGTTTTCTGGAGGCGTACGGCAGCGAGATGGAGTTCTGTCAGATTCAGCTCAATTATCTGGACTGGTCCTTCCAGGGCGCTGAGGCCAAAGCGGAACTGCTGCACAGCCGCGGCATTCCTGTCTGGGTCATGGAACCGCTGCGTGGCGGCAGGCTGGCTGTCCTGCCGGAGGAGACAATGGGGAGACTGAGAAAATTCCGTCCGGAGGAGAAGGCGCCGGCGTGGGCGTTCCGCTTTTTACAGTCTGTTCCGGGTGTAACGATGATCCTGTCAGGCATGTCCGATTTTCAGCAGCTTCAGGAAAATATACGCACCTTCGAAAGCGATCAGCCGCTTCAAAAAGAGGAGATGGACACCGTGCTGTCGATTGCGGACGAGATGCTTGGGAAGACCGCTCTGCCATGTACGGCCTGCCATTACTGTATGAGTCACTGCCCGAAACAGCTGGATATTCCGGCTTTGCTGGAGCTGTACAACGAGCATTGCTTTACCGGCGGTGGTTTCCTCGCACCGATGGCATTGATGGCGGTCCCAAAGGATAAGCATCCCGACGCCTGTATCGGATGCCGCAGCTGTGAGGCCGTATGTCCGCAGCGGATTAAGATATCAGAGGCGATGGCGGATTTTGCTGCAAAACTGGAAGCGTAGTTTCTGGACCTGGGAACGGAAATGGAATCGATTAATGGGATAACTTAAGAAAAAATGCTCTGGCCAAAAGGGGTTACGGCCAGAGCATTTTTATGTTATACTGGAAGCACAAAATTTATTACAGAAAGGAATGAGGTTGTTCTATTGAAAAATTCCCTGCTGAAATTGAGAGAGAAACTGACGGAAGCGCTTAATTCCGTACTCCCGATCATTGGAATCGTTATGATTCTGTGCTTTACGATCGCTCCCATTTCCTCCAGTATTTTACTGTGTTTTCTGATGGGCGCGGCCATGATCGTCGTAGGCACCATGTTCTTCACGCTTGGGGCGGAGATCAGTATGACCCCCATGGGCGAAAGGCTGGGTACGGCCATTACAAGGAGTAAAAAACTGAGCATCATCGTTATACTGGGTTTCGTACTGGGATTCATCATCACGATTTCGGAACCGGATCTTCAGGTGCTGGCGGAACAGGTGCCGTCCATACCGAACCGGACTCTGATCCTGTCGGTCGCGCTGGGCGTCGGTGTATTTCTCGTCATTGCACTTCTGCGTATGCTGTTTAGCATTGCGCTGCCTCACATGCTGATTGTATTTTACATTCTGGCATTTGTTCTTACACTGTTTGTTCCGCAGAGCTTTTTGGCAGTGGCCTTCGATTCCGGCGGCGTGACGACGGGCCCCATGACGGTTCCGTTTATCATGGCTTTTGGTATCGGTATTTCCGCCATACGTAATGACCGGCATGCGTCGGACGACAGCTTTGGCCTGGTGGCACTCTGTTCCATAGGCCCGATTCTTGCAGTACTTATCCTCGGGATGATTTACAGGCCCAATGAAAGCGCCTACATTCCGCCAGTCCTTCCGGAGATCAGCAATTCCGTAGAACTATGGGAGCTGTTCCGCGTCGGACTTCCTACCTATATTAGAGAAATTGCCGTATCGCTTTTTCCCATAATCCTGTTTTTCGGTATTTTCCAGATCGCAGTTCTAAAACTTTCAAAGAGAAATTTAAGAAAAATTATTGTCGGCCTCGTCTATACGTATATCGGCCTCGTGCTGTTTCTGACAGGCGCCAATGTGGGCTTTATGCCGGCCGGTAATTACCTTGGACAGGTGATCGCCTCCCTGGATTACAACTGGATTATTGTTCTGATCGGCATGCTGATCGGATTCTTTATCGTCAAGGCGGAACCGGCTGTTTACGTATTGAACAAACAGGTGGAAGAGATCACGGACGGCGCCATTCCAGCCAGAGCCATGAGTATCAGCCTTTCCATCGGCGTGGCCGTATCCATCGGAATCGCCATGCTGCGGGTGCTGACGGGAATCTCCATCCTGTGGTTCATCATACCGGGATATGCGATTGCGCTGGGACTTTCCTTCTTTGTACCGAAGATCTTTACGGCCATCGCCTTTGACTCCGGCGGGGTGGCTTCCGGTCCGATGACCGCTACATTTCTGCTGCCGTTTGCGCAGGGAGCCTGTACCTCGGTGGGCGGAAACATTGTCACTGACGCCTTTGGCGTGGTCGCCATGGTTGCCATGACTCCGCTGATCACCATACAGATTCTGGGCATGATCTATCAGATGCAGCAGAGATCCGCACCGAAAGACCAGGTATTTTCCGAGCCGGCATTGGACTTCGACCAGCTTGATGATGATGCGATCATCGAACTTTAATGGCAGCATAGCTGCAATATAGCATCACAGATAAGATTCCGAAAGAAAGGACTGCAGTATGAGCGAACTGTATTTAATGGTTACAATCACAGAAAGAACCGCGGTAAAAAAGTTTCATACTCTGTACGGCCATCACGGGGCGGATGTCGCCTTTATAACCGTGGGTAACGGGACCGCGGTCAGCGATACCCTGGACTATTTAGGGCTGGAGGAGACGGAGAAGGCTGTCATGCTGTCTGTGGTGACGGGCTCCGTATGGAAAGAAATAAAATCAGATCTACAGAAGCATTTGAAAATTGACGTTCCCGGCACGGGCATAGCCTTTATTATTCCGCTCAGCAGCATAGGCGGCAAGAAGCCCCTGCTGTTCCTGACGGAGAATCAGAATTTTGAAAAAGGGGAGGAAAGCTCATTGAAAGACACGAAATACGAACTCCTGATTGTGATTGCCAACCAGGGATATACCAACATGGTTATGGACGCCGCCCGGGAGGTGGAAGAAGTCGGAGGAACCGTGATCCACGCCAGAGGCACGGGTCTGGAGCGTGCTGAGAAGTATCTCGGAGTCTCCCTCGTGGCGGAAAAGGAGATGGTGTTCATCGTCGTAAAGAGCGGTATGAAGAACCTTGTTATGAAAAATATCATGGAAAAAGCCGGTCCGGCAAGCAAGGCACGGGCCGTAGCGTTCTCGCTCCCCGTGACGAGCACGGCGGGTATGCGCCTCATGGAAGAGGCAAAGGACGATAACGATTAGGCAGGAGAGCGAAAGACCATGGAACCATACTATTACAGCCAGATGAACAAGACAGAGCAGAGCGCGTATCACGCCATGAAAACCGGTCTGACGGCGCTCGCTTCGTCCTTTGCTGTTCCGCGGCTGGAAAACCGGGAACTGGCGGATATCTTTTTCAAGCTCCGCCTGGACTGCCCCGAACTGTTTTACGGTACCGGATTCCACTACCGTTTTTACCAGAATTCAGGCAGCGTGGAGATGATACCGGAATACTTATTTGACAAGGGAAAGGTGAAAGAACATCAGAAGGCGATGAGCGCCAGAACGGCCAAGCTGGTTCGCCCGGCCGAATCCATGACAGAGTGGGAGAAGGAACGGTATATTCATGATTTTATCTGTACCAGCGTCCGCTACGACAAGCTTAAGAAGCCGTATTCCCATGAGATCATCGGCCCCCTGGGCCAGGGCGTAGGCGTCTGCGAGGGGATCGCCAAGACGGTGAAGATTCTCTGCGACGCCTTGGGAATCTGGTGTATGATTGCCATATCCGAAGCCAATCCGGAAAAGGGCATCAAATACCGCCACGCCTGGAATATCGTGAAAATCGGCGGCCGGTATTACCATCTGGATGCCACCTTTGACAACAGCCTGGGCCGTGGAGAGACCATCCGCTACGACTACTTTAACCTGGGGGATAAGCAGCTGTTCCGCGACCACGAGCCGGTGCTTTATCAGGCGCCGCCATGCGGCGACGGAGACCATTTCTATTACAGGGAAAAGAAGCTTTCCTTCACAAAGACGGAGGATGTGGCCAAACGCGCCGCACAGGCGGTCAAAAAAGGAAAGCCGCTTATTTTCCACTGGAGAGGCGGTTATCTGACACGGGACACGGTGACAGAACTCTTAACTCTGATGGAGGAGGCCGCAAGGCAAAAGGGGAAACACGTCCGGGCGGGACTCAACTGGCCCCAGACGGTCTTTTTCGCTGAATTCACCGAGGTATTGCCGGCAGAAGAACTGCTGGTGGAGACTGCGAATGAAGGGGAAGTACTCTAATAATAAGAATTCGGCGAAGACGCAAAGCTGTCCACTACCAGCTCCAGAAGATCGCCGCGGTTGATGCTTTCCGAGTATTCGAACGGTATGCCGCGCTGGTACGTCGTTCTGTTAAAGATCAGGAGAGGGGCTCCCGGGTTGACGTTCAGCAGCCGAGACTCCATGAAGCCGGCGATTCCGGCGGAGATGATGTCTTTGCCGTTTTCAAAATTGATATCATATGTTTCCTTCAGAAACCGGTATAAAAAGTAGATTTCCCCGTTGTGCTGCTCCAGGCCGGGCGCGATCTCCGGCAGCACGTAGCTGACCACATAGGCGAAAATCGTATCGTTCACCATCTTGACGCGCTGGAGACGGTACACATCGCTGCCGTTCTCGATGTTTAAGGCCCTGGCCACTTTCAGTTCGGCCGGAATCATGTCGATCACGGCGCCCTGTGCACTGACGGAACAGTCGCCTTCCAGACGGAACTGTGTGGTCACGGAGGCCTGGTTTTTTACGCTGAGAAACTTATAGGGTGTGATGGATTTTGCGGCCTGGAGTACCTTTGTTCCTCTCCCCTGATGAACTTCCACGATATGCTCGTCCCTGAGCAGGTTGACGGCGTTCCGTATGGTGGTCCGGCTGACGCCGTAGATCTCCATCAGTTCATTTTCCGGGGGAAGAAAGGAATCCGTCGGATATTTTGACGACAAGATATCTGCCTTGATCGCATTGTAAACCGATACATATTTTGGTGCGTTTTTATCCAAGATCATTGCCTCCTGTCTGTGGTTTTTTACCAAACAAAAAAACTGTCCATCAGGCCATTATAAAAGACGTACCAGGGAAAGTCAATAGATTACGGGAATAAAAGGTATGTTTTGAATACCTTTGCAACGCTCTCAAGAGGTGAATTTCAGCCCCGCTCTAAGAAAGCTGATCTGCGCTTGTCCATTCAAAGGGTCCCTCCATGGTCACCGCGATTCGATAGACGTCCGGCCGGAAGCTGGACTCGGAATACTCCATAATCCCGCCTTCCCAGTAGGCGGTCCGCTGAAACGTAAGGAGCGGATAGCCGGGAGCGACTCCCAGCAGACGCGATTCGAGAAAACCGGAACCGGCCGAGGATATCGTTTCCTCCACCTTTGTAACAGTGAGTCCGTAATTTTCCTGCAGACAGCGGTACAGAATGAAGAATTTCCCGCTGTGCTGCTCCAGGCCCGGGGCCAGAGGGCACGGCACATAGCTGGTGACGTAGGCAAACACCATATCATTTAAGCTTTTCATACGCTGAATCCTGTAGACTTCGGAGCCGACGGCTACGGAGAGGATCCCGGCGATCTTTATTTCCGCAGGTACCACATCGACGAGGGCTTCCTGAGTGATGATCTCCCCCTCCACCAGCGGAGCTCCCCGAAAATCGGTTATGTGATTAAAATTTCTGAATTCCTGGAAGGGATAAGGCCGCGACCATTTCTTGGGACTGATCACCTCCGTCCCCTTTCCCTGTGCGGATTTTACCAGCCCCTCCTCCTGCAGGAGGGCAATCGCTCTTCTTATAGTGGTGCGGCTTGCCGAATACAGCCGTGTGAGTTCATCCTCGGTGGGAAGAAGACTGCCTGCACCATAGTTTTCGGACGCAATCCTTTCTTTTATATCACTGTAAATTTCCATATATCTTAATTTGTTCTTACTCTGTATCATCGAAAATACCTCCATAAAATAAAAAGAGATGAATTACAAGAAAATAAAAGATATGATTTAAATACCTTTTATAACTCTATACATATCACAAAATAAATACAAACACAAGAAATAATGAGGGAAAAGCGCGGCAAAATCGATAAAATAGCAAAATCCATAAAAATAAATCGGCAAAATTGTGAAAAAATACCATTGAAAAATAGTGATAATATGGTAATCTTGTGTAAGATGAATTAGATATGAATTTGTACTTTAAATGTATCTTGCACATCAAAGAAGCCAAACACAGGCGGTCACAATCGTGATCAGAACAAGGAGGAAGGTATATGAAGCTGAAAAAAGTATTGGCAGTGGCTATGGCGGTGACCATGCTGGGCAGTCTGACAGCATGCGGAAGCAATGGGGGAAGCGGTGAAGCAGCGGCGGCAAAGGCACCGGCGGGAAAGGAAGCTTCGGCGGATGGATCTAAAACCGTCAACATTGCAATGACAACTACAATGGGGGACCTGGACCCGTTTGCACCGCCCACACAGGGACGAAATTTTCTGCGGTATGCAGTTTATGACAACATCGCCATATTTAAAGATTTCGGAACCAGCTGGGATCAGATGCAGTGGGTTTTGGCAAAGAACATTGAGCAGAAGGATGATGTGACCTTCGAGATCGAGCTTTACGACTACATACACGACGCGCTGGGGAATCCGATTCAAGCGAGTGACGTGGTGTTCTGTTTAAACAGCATTTCCGAATCGGGCAACTTCACGAGATTTACAAACTACATGGAATCGGCCTCTGTGATCGACGATAATCATCTGGAGGTTAAGCTAAAGACAACTACCGTGGGCGCTTTTGAATATATGCTGGCCCAGTGCTGTATCGTGAGCCAGAAGACGTACGAGGAACATAAAGATCAGTTTTCCACGAAGCCGATTACCTCAGGAGCCTATCAGGTGACAGAATGCGTTTCCGGTTCCTATTACGTGCTGGAGAAAAATCCGGATTACTGGCAGACGGAGAAGAGCTTAAGAAGCTATGCAGCCAGTGCATATGACCAGGGAGTGGACAAGTTTGTCTACAACATTGTCACAGAGGCCAGCCAGGCGACCATCGCCCTCCAGATGGGAGAGGATGACATCGTTACTGTCTGCAATAATGCAGAGATCGGTTACTTCATGAACCAGGACGGCACACCCACCGAGGGCTACAGTGTAAACAAGGTCTTATCCTCGGCCCCCATGCTCCTTGCATTTAACATGGATGAAGGCCAGATGTTCGACGGCAATCTGGCGCTGCGCCAGGCCATCTGCTACGCTATCAACCAGGAAGATATCATCGCTGGAGGCTTAAGAGGAAACGGAGAGGCGATCAAGGATTTAGGCGATAAGCTCTGCGGCGATTACAACCCGGAATGGAATGAGGAAGATTACTATGATTTCAATCTGGACAAGGCGAAAGCCATGCTCGAAGAAGCAGGATATCCGGGAGGAGTCGATCCGGCGACGGGAGCACCCCTTCATATCCGTCTTCTGATCGACCAGCAGTACAAGGATACCGCGGTGGTGATCCAGAGCCAGTTAATCGCAGCAGGACTGGACGTAGAGATCAATGCCTATGACAACTCTCTGCTTGCAACGTATCAGTACGACCCGGCCCAGTGGGATTTATACGTGTTCATTCAGGGAACCGAGTGCTACGTAACGAGTATTTACGACGGAATCTTTGACGCGGGCGCGGATGGGAAAGCTCCGAAGTGCTTCGTAAAGGATGAAACACTGCAGGGGCTGGTGGAAGCGGCCCATGAAATCAGCACGCACGGTGATGAGACGGTAGAGGCGCTCCATGATTACGTCCGTGACAACGCATACGCATACGGACTCTATCAGTCCTATACCTTCTCCGTAGGACGCGACACCATCGGTCTCGTCAATCACCCGTGGGGACAGCTGGTAGGACCGGCGTGCGACTATACGAATTTTAAGTGAGGTCTATTCTATGGGTAAATATATTGCAAAAAGAATTTTGTGGCTGATTCCGGTTATTGTGGGCGTGACCTTCCTGATCTTTACGATTATGTTCTTCATTCCAGGCGATCCGGTGGCCATCATGCTTGGATCCAGTGCAACACAGGCGGAGATTGAACAGGCGAGGGAGATGCTGGGCTTAAACGGCTCGTATCTCCACCGGTTCTGGAATTACGCCAGCGGAGTATTTTTACGCTTTGACCTGGGAACGTCCTTTCAGTACGGAACCAGCGTGACAGCCGATATGCTGACACGCTTTCCCAGGACATTTACGCTGGCCGTGGCCAGTATGCTGATTTCCATCTGTGTGGGGGTGCCGCTTGGGGTTATCGCGGCAACCCACCAGAATACGGTTTCCGATCGTGCTTCCATGATCGTCGCCATGTTTGGCGTATCCATGCCCTCCTTCTGGCTGGCGATTCTGCTGGTGCTTTTATTTTCCATGAAGCTGGGGCTGCTCCCCTCTTATGGAATCGGAGGACTGAAATTCTATATCCTTCCGGCCATCGCCAACTCCTTCGGCGGAATCGCCGGATTCGCCAGACAGACGCGGTCCAGCGTGCTGGAGTGCATCCGGGCGGATTATGTAACGACGGCGAGGGCCAAGGGAGTAAGTGAGAAGAAGGTCCTCATGGGGCATATTCTTCCGAACTCCATGATTCCGATTATCACCTACGCAGGCACACAGTTCTCCGGACTTTTAGGAGGTGCTATCGTCATTGAAAACGTATTTACAATTCCCGGAATCGGCACCTATATGGTGCAGGCAATCAATTACCGCGATTACGGGGCGGTACAGGGATCTGTCATCTTCTCGGCGATCACCTTCAGTGTGGTCATGCTGATCGTGGATGTCATCTACGCCTATGTCGACCCCAGAATCAAAGCCCAGTATGAGAATAAGCAGAGGAGTACAAAGAATGGGAAAAATAAAGAGTGAATCCATGTTTTCGATCTTTTTGAGAAGAATGGTAAAGCGGAAAGAAGCCATGTTCGGCCTGTCCATTCTGATTATCCTGGCGGTCCTGGCCATCCTGGCCCCCTATATCTGCCGCTATAACTACGCGGAAATGAATCTGCAGAATGCCTTTGCCCCGCCTTCGAGGGATCACTGGCTGGGAACGGATTCCATGGGCAGAGATATGCTTTCGAGAATCTTATACGGCGGACGCTTCTCCCTTTCGGTCGGTATCGTCTCCGTGGCCATCTCGGGAACCGGCGGACTGATCCTGGGCTCCATCGCCGGGTTCTTCGGAGGAAAGGTGGATAACTTAATCATGCGTTTCCTGGATATATTCCACTCCATTCCCCAGGTGCTCATGGCCATCTGCGTGTCCTCCGTTCTGGGAGCCGGGTTCTTTAAGACGGTTTTGGCGGTAGGAATTGCAGGTATCCCTAACTTTGCCAGGACGATCCGCGCCAACATCCTGGCCATCCGCGGACTGGAATACATAGAGGCGGCGGAGTCCATCAACTGCAGAAATGCGAGAATCATCTTCCGGCACGTCATCCCCAATGCGATCACGCCGTTCATCGTCCACTGCACCCTGGCAATCGCCGGCGGCCTGATCGTCTCGGCGACATTAAGCTATATCGGTCTCGGCGTTCAGCCGCCGCTTCCGGAGTGGGGAGCCATGCTGTCCGACGCCAGATCCTATGTGCGGCAGTACCCGTATCTGATGATCTGTCCCGGCGTATTTATCATGATTGTCGTCATGTCGTTTAACCTGATCGGGGACGCGGTCCGTGATGCGCTTGATCCGAAGCTGAATAAGTAACTCATAACAAAGAGGTGTTTATATGAAAAATGAAAAGATCGAAACAGATTCCTTCCTGTCGGTAAAGGATCTGGTCGTGGAATATACGATGGAGGGAGAAGTCGTACATGCGGTGAGCAGCGTCTCCTTTCATCTGGAAAGGGGAAAGACGCTGGCGCTGGTTGGAGAGACGGGAGCCGGCAAGACTTCCATCGCAAAGGCAATTTTGCGCGTCCTTCCCGATCCGCCTGCCAGAGTGCCGTCCGGAAGCGTGTATTTAGACGGCGTGGATTTGCTGCAGCTGAAAGAGGACGAGATGCGGAAGGTCAGGGGAAATAAGATATCCATGATCTTTCAGGACCCTATGACAGCGCTTAACCCGGTCAAACGGGTGGGAGAGCAGATCGCCGAGGGAATCCGGCAGCATCAGAAGATAAGCCGGGCGGAAGCCTTAAACCGTGCCTGCGACATGCTGAACATGGTAGGCATCTCGGATGACCGCGTAAACGATTACCCGCACCAGTTTTCAGGCGGAATGAAGCAGCGGGTGGTCATAGCCATGGCGCTGGCCTGCAGCCCTGATCTGCTGCTGGCGGACGAGCCGACCACGGCTCTGGATGTGACGATTCAGGCCCAGGTGCTGGAGATGATCAAGGCGCTGAGAGACAAGATGAATACGGCCATGATCATGATCACCCACGACCTGGGAGTCGTCGCCGACGTGGCGGACGACGTAGCGGTGGTCTATGCGGGAGAGATCATTGAGTACGGATCGAAGGAAGCCGTTTACGGCAATCCTTCCCATCCTTATACGCAGGGGCTTTTTGGCGCGCTGCCGGATTTGAGCAAGGAAGTCCGCAGGCTGAATCCCATCGAGGGCCTGCCGCCGGATCCCGTCCATCTGCCCGAAGGCTGTTCGTTTCACCCAAGATGCCCCCATGCCACGGAAGAATGCAGAAAACATACGGTTCCCTTGCGTGAATTGGAACCGGGCCACTTGACGCGCTGTTTAAAAGCCGGTGCTGTTCAGAAAAAGGAGGATTGACATGGAAGCGTTGATCGAAGCACGAAATTTAAAAAAACATTTTGATTCTCCAAAAGGAAAAGTACATGCGGTGGACGATGTATCCTTCAAAATTATGCCGGGCCGCACCATGGGCGTGGTCGGCGAGTCCGGCTGCGGCAAATCCACTCTGGGGCGGACGATGATCCATCTTCTGCAGAGCACGGAGGGCTCGATTTACTTCGAGGGAAAAGACGTGACAAAGGTGAAGGATAAGGAGCTGATGCGGCTCAGAGAGAAAATGCAGATCATTTTCCAGGATCCGTACGCCTCCTTAAACCCGCGTATGACAGTAAAAGCCATTATCCAGGAACCGCTGATTCTGTCGAAGCGTTTCTCGGACAGAGGCTCCTTGGAGGCGGAGACCGTCCGGCTCATGGATCTGGTGGGAATAGAAGAGCGTCTCAGAAATGCATATCCCCATGAATTGGACGGCGGACGCCGCCAGCGTGTAGGAATCGGCCGGGCGCTGGCCCTAAATCCGAAGTTTGTGGTATGCGACGAGCCGGTATCCGCCCTGGATGTGTCCATTCAGGCGCAGATTCTGAATCTGCTCATGGATTTACAGGATGAATACCATCTGACCTACATGTTTATTACTCACGACTTATCGGTCGTACGCCATATTTCCCATGATATCTGCGTCATGTATTTAGGCCAGCTGGTGGAGACGGCGCCCTCGAAAGAGCTGTTTGAAAAGCAGCTGCACCCGTATTCTAAGGCGCTGCTCTCCGCGATTCCGTCGGTGGATATCCATGCGAAGAGAGAGCGGATCATCTTAAAAGGGGAGATCACTTCCCCAGTCAATCCGAAACCAGGCTGCAGATTCGCCTCCCGCTGCCCCTACGTGTGCGGCAAATGCCACGAGCCGCAGCATCTGGAGGAACTGCTGCCAAACCATTTCGTTTCCTGCTGCCGCGCCGGAGAAATCAATGGTCTTTAACGTTACCGGCAGAAGGAGGAGACTTGAAATGAGCAGTAGTATAGCACTGAAAACAGGCAAAACAGAAGAAAAGGTCCCTGATAAAATATGGAACGCCTCCTTTATCAGTGTATTTATCGCCAATATGCTGATGTTCATGGGGCAGCAGATGATGAATACCCTGGTGGCGAAGTACGCCAACCATCTGGGAGCCGCGCCCATCATCGTGGGTCTGGTGACCAGCGCGTTTGCTTACACGGCGCTGATCTTCAAGATCTTTGCAGCGCCTGCCATTGATACGTTTAACAAACGGTATATTCTGGTATGCGCCATGCTGGTCATGGCGGCGTCCTATGCCGGATACAGCTTTTCCGGGTCCATCCCGGTGCTTCTGGCCAGCAGGCTGCTTCAGGGGGCCGGGCAGGCGTTCTCGGCCACGTGTTGTCTGGCGCTGGCCACGGACACGCTGCCTCCGGACCGTCTGGGAACCGGTATATCCTATTTTTCCCTGGCCCAGGTGATCTGTCAGTCCATAGGGCCCACCATCGGTTTGTCGCTGTCCAGAACGATCGGCTACCATTACACGTTTATGATCGGCGCGGTTACCATGTGCCTGGCGGCGGTGGCGGCCAGCCGGATCCGCAACAAGCACGTCAAAGCCGTAAAACGGTACAGTATTTCCCTGGACAGCATTATCGCCAAGGAGGCGATACTCCCCGCCGTGCTGATGTTTTTGCTCTGCATGGTTTATTACAACATCACAACCTTCCTCGTCATTTACGCGGAGGAAAGGGGATGCGGCATGAACATCGGGTACTTCTTCACAGTCTATGCCGTGACGCTCCTGGTGACCAGACCGGTGATCGGCAGATTCGGCGATAAACACGGTCTGGTAAAGATCTTTATTCCCGCCATGTTCTTCTTTGCACTGGCATTTTTACTGATCAGCTTCGCAACCAATATCTGGATGTTTTTGCTGGCGGCCTTTGTCTCGGCGTTCGGATACGGCGCCTGCCAGCCGTCGGTACAGACGCTGTGCATGAAATGTGTACCAAAGGAAAAGCGGGGAGCCGGCAGCTCCACCAACTACATTGGCCAGGATCTCGGAAACCTGGTGGGACCGCTGATTGCGGGATCTCTTGCAGGCCGTTTCGGCTATGCGGCCATGTGGAGAATCATGATCATCCCGGTAGCATTGGCACTGCTTATTGTGCTCGTGTTCCGAAACAGAATTCATTCAGCCGGTCAGGCGAAAGAGGAGGCAGTTTGATGAATCGAAGAGATTATTGGTCTCCGGAGACGAATCCGGAGACAGGGGAGAAGTTTGCCAGAGTGCTGGAATATTTCCATACCGCCCATAACGGCAGCGCGGATATTGACAGCATGATTGACAGTCCATACGGGGAAGAATGCGCCAGACGGATGCAGCTCCGTTTTAAATACGAACACGACGCCATGGGCGAGGCCGCAATGGAGTATTACAGGGCCTGCGGCCTAAAGAAAGAGATGTACGACGGTGATGATTACTACGCCCGCTGGGTGATCCTGACACCTCTGGAAATGGAGACAGAGGAAGGCAGAAAGAAGAAATATCCGATCGTCTTCTATAACCACGGCGGCGGCAATTCCATTGAGTGTGAGGAATTTTCCCTTGGCTTTGCCGAGCTGGCGGGGAGAGATAAATTCATGGTGGCCTATTTGCAGAATACCAACTGGGAGAATTTTGAGCGCGTGCTGGATTTCATCGGCCGGAAATACCCCCTGGATCGGGAGCGCGTCTATCTCTGCGGCTATTCCCAGGGCGGTTACCAGGTTACCTCCACCTATTTCCGAATTCCGCAGAAGCTGACGGCAGTGGGACCCTGCGGCAATGATATCTACAGGGAATACGATAATTTCAACGTCCCCTACACACCGGAGGAAATACAGAACTTAAAGGACGCCCTGGTACCCCTCATGCAGGTGGTAGGCGTGTGCGAGGCCTCCAGCTTCGTTCCGGTCAATGACTGGAAGCCGAGAAAGGACTGGGGGAGAGAATGCAGTGGGGAGACATATCTGGATGACCGGCGCGACGACTCGAAGGACCCTACCCGGATTCACGGCGGCCGCCGAAGATTCAGCGATATGCCGGTTCCGCCTGAGGGCGAGGACAAGCACGAATGGATGATCCGTCGGCTGAACATGCGCATGGATACCCTGAACTGCGAACCAAGAGACGCTAAGACGTGCATTTCCTATCAAAATACACCGGAAGACGAGCTCCACCACGTCCTGGGATTCTATGGGGATAAAGAGGAGATTGCCTGGCACTATGGTTATAAATACTACACGCTGAATATCTGGAACCGGGATAGCATTAACGCGTTCCGCTATGTTGCGGTGGAAAATAATCCCCACTGGCCGCCGGTTCTCATGGCGGAGCTGCTGTGGGACTTCTTCAGACAGTTCCGGAGAGACAGTGGGACGGGGAGGATTGTGGAAGAGGAGTATTGCTATAATCGGGATTAAAAGATTTATGAGAGTGGCCCGAAAGTCAGAAACAGATGTATTTTAAGGTCTGAAACTGGCTTTTCTGGCACCTCTTTTTTTATTTTCTTCTATATAAAAGATGGATAAGAAAGCGGGAAGGTTATAAAAAGATCACAGCCAGGCAGAAAAATCTTTTGATAGTAAAATTAATACAAATATGGTAAAATAGAGCAACCATAGTATGTCCTGGAGCTTTGTTAAACAGACCGGGACAAAAAAGGACAGCATGGCAGAAAGGCAGGAAAGCGGACTGTGAAGGAAAATAAATACGATGATGAGTCATTTTTTAAGAAATACAGCGAGATGGAACGCTCGAAGCAGGGCTTAAAAGGGGCCGGAGAGTGGTCTGAGTTACAGAAAGTTCTCCCTGAATTTAACGGGAAACGGGTTCTGGATCTGGGCTGCGGTTATGGCTGGCACTGTCTGTATGCCGCTCAGAATGGAGCGCGGTACGTTCTGGGAACAGATATTTCCGAGAAGATGCTGATCGCTGCCAAACTGAAAAATAGTCATGAGGTGATTGAATACCGCTGCAGTGCCATGGAGGAACTGGATTTCCCAGACGGATCCTTTGACATCGTGATCAGCTCGCTGGCGTTTCATTATGTCAGGGACTTTAAGCCGCTTGTCCGAAAGATAAGCAGTTGGATGGCTCCGGAGGGAGCATTTGTATTTTCTGTGGAACATCCGGTGTTTACCTCCCGCGGGGATCAGGACTGGTATTATGACGAAGAGGGGAAGATTCTTCATTTCCCAGTGGACCGCTACTATTATGAAGGTGAGCGGGCTGCAGTATTCCTTGGCGAACACGTGACCAAATACCACCGGACACTGACCACATATTTGAATACTCTGCTGGTCAACGGATTCGCGTTTAAGAATATCATCGAACCTCAGCCGCCGGAAGAGATGATGGACATTCCGGGGATGAAGGATGAGATGAGGCGGCCGATGATGCTGATTATAGCAGCGCAGAAAAAGTAAAAACAGCCCGTTTGGAAAACATCATATAGAAAACATCACAGAGAACACCCTACAGTATAATCATAAAGAGATCATATAAGGAAACCGTACACAGGAAGAAGGGGAAACAATGGCTTCAGAGGATGAACTTTTTGCCGAGTTTGGCGCAGATGCCGGCATGTTTTACAGCGCTCTGGTCAGAAGCACGGATAATTATATTTATATTATTAACATGAAGACTGATGTCGCACTGGTATCCCCGAATATGCAGAAAGATTTCGAGCTGGAAGGAAGACTGGTGCCGGGACTCGTTTCCGTATGGGGGGATCTGATCAACCCCAAAGACTTCAAGCGGTATTCCAGATCGATCGAGGCGATGCTGAACGGTGAGACCGATGTGCACGACGTGGAATACCAGGTGCTTAACCGAAAGGGAGAGTATGTCTGGGTATGCTGCCGCGGTGTGCTGAAGAGAAATGATGAGGGCGAGCCGGTTATTTTTGCCGGAGTGGTCACGGATCTCGGCAGCAAGGGCAAGATTGACTATACGACAGGGCTGTTTACCAACCGGGAGTGTGAGAAGGAAGTTGACCGGATTTTTGAAAATGAGGAAAACGCAGAAGGCGGTATCCTGCTTTTGGGACTGGACGATTTCGTGAGAATTAATGATTTAAACAGCCACATCTTTGGTGATGCAGTGCTGCGCCAGTTTGCGCAGAGCGTTCAGCAGCTTCTGCCCTCCGAGGCGGCCATGTACCGCTTTGACGGCGATGAGTTCGCCATCGTTTATCCCGGCGCGGGGGAAGAGGAACTGCGGGCGCTGTATCAGAAGATACACGCTTACTGTAACCGGCCCCATAAGATCGACGGCAGCTCGTATTTTCTTACGGTGTCCGTCGGCGTAGCCATAATGGGAAAAGACGGCAGCGGCTATCAGGAGCTTTTGACCTGCGCGTTAAGCGCTCTCGAGGTGTCCAAACAGAATGGAAAGAATACGGTCACATTCTTTTCCCAGGATATGATGCACACCAGAAGGCGCGCGCTGGAGCTTTCCAGCCGTCTTCAGCTCAGTGTGATGAACGGGATGGAATCATTTCACCTCGTCTATCAGCCGTTTGTGCATTCGGAGACGCTGCGGGTCTCTGGCGCCGAGGCGCTGCTTCGGTGGTCCTGCGAGTCTTACGGAGTGGTTTCACCGGTTGAATTCATACCGCTCCTGGAAGCCTGCGGCCTGATTGTGCCGGTCGGAAAATGGGTTCTGGAGGAGGCGGTGCGCACCTGCAAAAAGTGGCTCCGCTATCAGCCTGATTTTATTATGAATGTAAATATTTCCTATCTGCAGATGCTCGATGAGTCGTTTATCGATTTCGTGAGACAGCTTCTGAATCAATACGATCTTCCGCCCGCCCACATCGTTCTGGAACTGACGGAGAGCTGTTTCGTCACAGATATGGAGGCGTTAAAAGAAGCCTTTAAGCTTCTGCGGAATTTGAATATACAGATTGCCATGGACGATTTTGGAACCGGATACTCTTCTCTGGGCATGCTGTCCCAGTCGCCGGCTGATATCGTGAAGATCGACCGCCTGTTTATTACCGCCATCGGGGATGAAGAGAATGAATTTAACCGGTCATTTATCGGTTCGGTTATCCAGCTCTGTCACAGAGTGGGGATTTCCGTATGCGTGGAAGGCGTGGAACGGAAGAATGAGCTGGACACGGTCTGTTCCCTGGAGGCCGACTGCATTCAGGGATATTACATATCCAAACCACTGCTTCTGGAGGACTTTGAAAAGAAATTCTGGGATGTGTGATTTATTTAACGAACGTTAAGAAAGAGGGGGCTGCTGGCAGGTCTCTTCTTTTTTATCAGAACAATAAAATATATTTTACGTAAATAATGGTAAATTTGGTAAAAACTTTAGAAAATTATAAGAATTTATTGTTGTAAAAGATTATGAGATACCATTATAATGGGGGAGAATGGAGCGAGATATTAATCAGGAGGAAAGAGACGTATGAAAGACGAATTCAACCACGTGGAAATAGACGGTAAAGAGGCGGACGATATCCAGGTAAAGATGGATGATGTCGTGGCCGATGCTGAGGCATTTGCAGCGGAAGAGAAAACCGTTCAGCCGGAGCGGAACCGGAGGGGCGGGGCGAAGCCTGTACCGGTGATGGAAGAACCGATGAGCGATGAGGATTTTAACGAAGAACTGAAAGAGCTCATGGAAGAAGACACTTCCGGCAAGAAGAAAAAAAAGAAGAAGAAAAATGGAGAAAGAGGACGCCGTAAAAAATGGAGCGGCAAGAAAAAAGTCCTCGTTGGCGTCGGCATCGCGGTGGTGGTTATTTTCGGAGCCTCCAAGGTGATGGGCGGGGGCAAGGCGCCCCAGATGATGGCATCCACATTCCCTCTGACCAGGGGCGAAGTGGTGGAGATGCTTTCCGTCAGCGGTCCCGTCGAGGGAACGGACAGTGTGGAGGTGGTATCCAACTTACACGCGGAGATTCTGGAGATCCCGGTAAAAGAGGGAGACCGTGTGGAAAAGGACCAGCTGCTCGCCACTCTGGATGAGAAGGATGCGAAAAAAGAGGTTGATATCGCTCAGAATGCCTATGACCTTGCAGTTACTACATATAATGAGAAACAGATCGAGGCTGAGAACGGCTATGCCAAGGCAAAGCAGGATTACGATGCCGCCAAGGCCAATTACGACAGAACAAATGTGCTGTTCCAGTCAGGAAGCGCCTCCCAGCTGGAGCTGGAGACAGCTTCCGACGCACTGAACAACGCACAGCGCGATTTAAAGACATTTACATTAAAAGACGGCAGACCGGTGGCCAATGAATCGTATTCCCTTCAGATTGAGAATGCGGCTTTCGAACTGGACCAGAAGAAGGAACTGCTGGAAAATACGCGTGTGACCAGCCCAATTGCCGGTACGGTGGTCCGGGTCAATTGTAAGGTAGGCCGTTTTGCGGATAAGACCGATGACGACAAGCCGATGTTCATTATCGAGAATCTGGACGTTCTGGAGATGAAGATCAATGTCAGCGAGTATTCCATCGGCAAAGTCCAGATCGGCCAGCCGGTAGAGATCAGCGCGGATATCTTAAACGGCGAGGTTGTGAAGGGCGAGGTGACAGCCATTTCCCCGACTGGTGAGGAAAAAGGAAACGGTTCCACGGAGCGCGTGATCCCGACGACGGTCCGCATTATTGACCAGAATACACGGTTGATTGCAGGCATTACTGCGAAGGCAAAGATCGAACTGCAGAAGGCGGAGGATGCGTGGGTCGTTCCGGTTTCCGCTCTGCTTCAGCAGCCGGATGGCAGCACCGCAATCGTAACGATAGAAGACAACATCGCCCATATGATCCCTGTGACCACCGGAGTTGAGAGTGATATTCAGGTGGAAGTGATCCCGGCGGAAGAAGGAAAACTGACCGAGGGAATGCAGATCGTTGAGACACCGGCGGCAAATCTTACAGACGGCATGACCGTTGTAGCTGTTCCGGCCGCACAGTAAAGGAGGAAGCAATATGTGGAAAAGGGAAAAAAGGCTTCCTTCCTGCATGACCGAGAATGTATCGGATGACCTGATCCGGCTGGTGGATATGGTGAAGATATACGATACCGGATCCATCAAGGTTCTGGGCCTGAAACGAATCAATCTGACCATTAAGCGGGGAGAATTTGTGGCGATCATGGGACAGTCCGGATCCGGAAAATCCACCCTGATGAACATTCTGGGGTGCCTGGACCGTCCGACCATGGGCCATTACTACCTGGACGGAATCGATACGGCTGACATGAGCCCCGACGCGCTGTCTGCGATCCGGAACAGAAAGATCGGCTTCGTATTTCAGTCCTTTAACCTGATTTCGAGAACATCGGCGCTGAAGAACGTAGAACTGCCCATGACGTATGCACATAAATCCAAGAAAATGCGGGAACAGCGCGCGCTGGAGCTTCTGGAGCGCGTGGGTCTGGGAGAGCGGTATGAACACATGCCGAACGAACTCTCCGGCGGACAGCGGCAGAGAGTCGCCATAGCCAGGGCGCTGGCCAATGAACCGCCGCTGATTCTGGCAGATGAGCCGACCGGTAACTTAGACACCGCGTCTTCCGTGGAGATTATGGAGCTGTTTTCCAGGCTGCACAAGGAAGGCGCCACGGTCGTTGTGGTTACCCATGAGGAAGACATCGCCGCATTTACGGAGCGGATTATCCGGTTCCGGGATGGGCAGGTGGTGAGTGATAAGAGAAATGTTCCGAAGGAGCTTACGGAAGAGGAAGCAGTTAAAATGAAGAAAGAAGGGACGCCATGCTGCTAGAAAATATGACCATGGCGCTCCATGCCATCCGGTCTAACAAGATGCGCTCTTTCCTTACCATGCTGGGAATCATCATCGGTATCGCGTCGGTGATCGCCATCGTTTCCGTCGGTGACAGCATGCGGTCCCTCTATGCGGATGCCTATAAAAACGTGGGTGTGAACCGGGCGATCGTGATGGTATCCTGGCGTGTCGATGATTTTCGAATGAGCGATTATTTCACCCTGGACGAACTGGACCGGGCGAAGGAAGTGTTTCACGACAAGATCTCCTATATGGACAGCGACGCCTATGCCAGCACCGAGGCAGTTTATGGAAGAAACAAGGTAAAATACGAGTTCCAGGGGATTGATTACAATTATACGAAGGTGCAGCCCACGAACATTATTTACGGCCGTGAATTGAGCGAGGCCGATGTAAGAGGACGCAGGAATAACGTCGTGCTGGAAGACAAGGGGGCGGAGCAGCTGTTCGGGACAGCTAACTGTGTCGGCAAAACGTTCCGTATGACAATCAATAAAACCACCGAGGAATATACGGTGGTAGGCGTCTACCGCAAGGATTTGTCGCCTCTGGAGGCGATGATGATGGGGAACGGCCAGACGCAGTCGGGCTTTATGCCCTATACGATTCTCACCCGACCCAGCGATTATTTTCAGGATTTGAACTTCTATGTGAAGGACGGCGTGGACATGAAGACATTTCTGCCTGAGATTGCCCGCTACGTTGCAAAGATAAAAGGAAGGCCGGTAACGGATATCATGACCCAGTCTGTCGTGGAACAGATGGGAAGCGTGGACAGTGTGCTTGGCGGAATGTCTGCCGCGGTAGGCGGTATTGCAGCGATTTCCCTGCTGGTAGGTGGCATCGGTATCATGAATATCATGATGGTATCCGTGACGGAGCGTACCAGGGAGATCGGAATCAGGAAGGCTCTGGGGGCCCGCACCGGCGATATCATGATGCAGTTTTTGACAGAGTCGGCGCTCATGTCGGCCTGCGGAGGCGTGATCGGAATTCTGCTGGGAGTGGGGATTGTCATGATCGGTGGAAGCGCCATGGGGATGGTCCCTGTTGTGAAGGTGTCCGTAATCATTGTGGCGGTCGGATTTTCCGCCCTGGTTGGAATCTTCTTTGGCCTGTATCCGGCATCAAAGGCGGCAAAGGCCGATCCTATCGATGCGCTGCGCTATGAATAGGGAAGGGAGAGACCATCATGCTGCTTGAAAATATGTTTATGGCACTGCATGCCATCAAAGCGAATAAGATGCGTTCCTTTCTCACCATGCTGGGAATCATCATCGGTATCGGTTCGGTGATTGCGATCGTGTCCATCGGCGACACCATGCGTTCCATGGTAGCCGATTTATATGCCAATGTGGGTATGACGCGGGCCATCATCTATATCTGGCCCTCCGACGGCGGAGATATGCGGGACAGCGATTACTTTAATTTAGAGCAAATGGAACGGATTAAAGAAGTTTTTCATGACGATATTGAGTATATGGATACCAACGCCTTCTACAGCAGTGAAGCGCTGTTTGGCCGGAAAAAAGTGAAATTCCAGTTCCAGGGTATCGATTACAATTATCCTGACGTACAGAAGATCAACATTTTATACGGACGGAATTTAAATGAGGCTGATATCAAGGGGCGCAAAAAGAATGTAGTTTTGGAAGTGCAGGGCGCGCTGGAGCTCTTCGGAACGGAAAATGCCGTTGGCAAGACGCTGCGGACCACGGTCTATGGCGAGACAGACGATTATAATGTAGTCGGAGTCTATAAAAAGGAGATGACGCCGTTCGAAGCGATGATGATGTCCATGATGCCGGGGCAGACGAAGGAGGGATTTATCCCGTACACAATCCTTTCGTGGCCCAACGATTATCTGTTCCAGCTGAACTTTTATGCGAAGGAAGGGACGGATATGAACGAACTGTCCGGGCGTATGGTCCCTTATCTTGCAAGGCTTAAGGACCGGCAGCCTGCGGATGTGACATTTTATTCTGCACTCGACGAGATGAAGGGGAACGACAGCATGATGAGCAGCCTGTCCGCCGCTGTAGGCGGGATAGCAGCCATTTCTCTGCTGGTCGGAGGAATCGGAATCATGAATATCATGCTGGTGTCCGTAACGGAAAGAACCAGAGAAATCGGAATCAGAAAGGCCCTTGGGGCGAAGACGCGGGATGTTATGATACAGTTTTTGACGGAATCCGCGATTCTGTCCGCATTGGGAGGCATTCTCGGCGTGGTGATCGGCGCGGGGCTGGTCATGGGCGGCGGTGCAATGTTCGGGATTTCTGTGGTAGTGAAACCCCAGGTCGTCGTCGTGGCGGTTGGCTTTTCCGCTCTGGTCGGCCTGTTCTTTGGCCTGTATCCGGCGTCAAAGGCGGCGAAAAAAGACCCGATCGACGCGCTGCGGTACGAATAAAAGTTTTCGAAATCATGAAGAAATAAGTGTAGGTGGCCGGGGATTTTCCTGTATTTTACAGGGGTGTCCCCGGTTTTGAACTTTACAAAATTATAAAAATCTCCAGATGGGTCTCGCCAAGTAAAAAGTTCTATGCTATAATAAGATGATATGTTATGGTGTATTGAGGAGAGCCTATGCTGAGTGAAGAAAAAATCAAAATCATGACGAACCTCGCCATGTTCGAGAAAAAAGAGGGGAACAGGATATTTCCCGTAAACCGGTATTTTAAAAGTGATTATATCAGCAGCAAACTGCTGCGTTCCTTTTTCAGTTATACCCTGAGTTTCCTTTTGGGCCTTGTCTTGTGGGTGCTCTGTGATATTGAGAAGTGGCTGAATGTCATGTGGATCGAGAGCCTCATTGAACTGGGCATGAAGGTGGGCGTGATCTATCTGGCCGGACTGGTGGTCTACCTCATCATAAGCCTGTGCATTTATGCGAGGCGATACGACTACGCGAGCCGCGGGATGAAGGTCTATATGGCAAAACTGAAGAGGCTGGACAAACGGTATGAAGGTAATTCCAGACCCGGAACGCGGACTAAAGGAGGACGGACCCAATGATGAGTCTTCTTGTTTTCAAGGAACGATTAAAGGAATTTTATGCAAAGTTTGACATTTATATCACGCCGGTAATCAAGTTTGTATATAGTTACCTTGCGTTCTGGCTGATGAACCGGAATATCGGTTTCATGGCAAAACTCACGAATCCGCTCGTTCCTCTGGTGCTGGCGCTGGCGTGCTCGTTTCTGCCATACAGCGCAATAAGCTTTCTGGCTGCGGCATTTATGCTGGCCCACTTATGGGCGGTATCCTTTGAGGTTACACTGGTTATGGCGGTGTTTGTCCTGGTGGTTGCGCTTTTGTACTATGGCTTCCATCCCGGTGACAGCTGTCTTTTGATCCTCACACCGATCTTTTTCGTATTGAAGATTCCGTACGCGATTCCACTGATTGTCGGCCTTTCAGGCGGCATGATTTCCGTGATTCCGGTGGGCTGCGGCATTTTTATCTATTATACGCTTCTGTATGTCAAACAGAACGCGGGGGTTCTGACCAATGAGATATCAGCCGATATGATGCAGCGTTTTTCTCAGATCGTGAAGAGCCTCTTCGGCAATAAGCTGATGTTAGTGCTGATTGCGGCTTTTGCGGCTGCGATCATTGTAGTGTTCATTCTTAAGAATATGTCTTTCGACTACTCCTGGATCATCGCTATTGTGGCGGGAACCATCGCCCAGCTGGTGGTGATTTTTATCGGAGATATTACCATGGATGTATCAGTTCCGGTAAGTGAGCTCATTATAGGAGTGGTGGTTTCTTTAATCCTGTCGGGGATTTATACGTTTTTCGTCTTCGCAGTGGATTATTCGCGGACCGAGTACGTTCAGTTTGAGGATGATGATTATTATTATTACGTGAAGGCGGTGCCGAAGATGACGGTGAGCACGCCCGACGTAAAGGTTCAAAAAATAAATGCCAGAAAACTCCAGAGACCACAGCGTTAGGCGAAACTGGAAAAAGGGAGGTGGACTTTCGTGGCAGATATTATAGATGGATTATATTTCTGGGTTTCCTTCTTACCAAGGATAACCAAGACGAATCTCGTTGAGATTATTATCATAGCGATACTGCTTTATGAGCTGCTTGTCTGGATTATGAATACGAGAGCCTGGACTCTCTTAAAAGGAATTCTGTTAATACTGTTTTTCTATGTGCTGACCTATATCTTCCGTCTTGATAATATCAAGTGGATTTTAAATACGATAGCGACGCCGGCGGTGACGATGGCGATCGTGATCTTTCAGCCGGAGCTTCGAAAGGCGCTGGAACAGCTGGGAAGCAGAAACCCGCTTACAGGAATTCTTACCTTTGATGACGGAAAGGACAATTCTGCATTTACCGACCGGACGATCAACGAACTGGTGAAAGCTACTTTTGAGATGGCCAAGGTAAAGACGGGAGCGCTTATGGTGATTGAGCGCGGCGACTCCTTAAAGGAGATCGAACGAACCGGCATTGAGATTAACGGTCTGGTGTCAAGCCAGCTTTTGATTAATATATTCGAACACAACACACCACTCCACGATGGGGCGGTGGTCATACACGGTAACCGGGTGGCGGCTGCGACATGCTACTTACCGCTGTCCGACAACATGTCCATCAGCAAGGAACTGGGAACGAGGCACCGTGCCGCGGTTGGCGTCAGCGAGGTGACAGACAGTCTGACCATCGTGGTCTCTGAGGAGACGGGGCGTGTCTCTGTCGCTTCGGAAGGCGGATTAAAGCGCGCGGTTGACGCGGATGCGCTGCGGGAACTGCTTATGGATATTAAACACGTGGAAGGAGAAGGCAGCAGATTTAAGATATTGAAGGGAAGGCGGAAAAATGAAGGAAAAATTGCTAAATAATCTCGGCCTGAAAGTCGTTTCTCTCGTTCTTGCCTTTGTTATCTGGATGGCGATTGTCAACATCTCCAATCCCGTTGTTTCCGGACAGCCGTTTACAATTCCGGTGGATGTCCGTAATAAGGAAATCCTGGATAATGCCAATCTGACGTATGAAATTATCGGCAAGGACAGCGTTACGGTGAGCTACCAGGTAAACACGAGAAACAGCTCGCTGTTCCGGGAATCCGATTTCAGCGCGTATATTGATTTAAAGGACTATAACGATGTGACAGGCGCGGTGCCGGTCACCATAGAGGTCAACAAAAACAAGGTATCCCTGATCAGAAACGGGGAAGTGACGGCGAAGCCAATGGTTCTCCATGTGAAAACGGAAGCCATGCAGAATAAGAAATTTGACTTAAAGGTGAATTACGTAGGAGAGGTGGAAGACGGTTACGCGTCAGGAATTACCACACTGTCCTCTGATTACGTGGTGGCGCGTGCGCCGGAATCCGTGATTGGCAAGATTGCGTCGATCGGTATTGAGATTAACCGGGAAGGTGCAAACGCGGACTTAGATGGCTACGTAACGCCCATATGCTATGACGCCAACGATAAAGAACTGACGGATCTCGGAGACGAACTGACGATTACTCCGGAAAGCATCCATTATAACATGGCGATCCTGAAGGCCAAGGAGCTGACTCTGAATTTCGAAGTGAAGGGAACCGTGGCTCCCGGCTACCGGTTCACAGGAGTGGAGAGCGACTTGAAAGTCGTTCCCGTGGTTGCGACGAAGTCAGTGCTGGCTTCTGTCAATGCGCTTTCTGTTGTCGATGACAAGCTTACCATCGACGGAGCGACTACAGACAAGGTGATCCATCTTGATCTGAACGATTATCTGCCTCCGAGCACGACGATCGCACCGAATGCCCAGAGCCAGGTGACGGTTACCTTAAAGGTAGAACCGCTGACTACAAAGTCCTACACTCTTAAGCTGGCCGATTTAGCCAGCAGTGGTTCAGACCCTGATTATGAGTATACCTTCAGCAAGGACAGCGTGGATGTGACGGTCAGGGGGCTGAAGGAAGATTTGGATACACTGGATATCAAGGATTTGAATGCCGCGCTCGATATGACTGGCCTGGAGCCCGGAACCCATGCAGGTAAGCTTACCTTTGAGGTGGGAGAAGGGTTTGAAGTGGTGAATTATTCTGACTTTGAAGTGACGGTTGTCTCTGATAACGAGGATGAAAGTGACGGTCCTGGACAGACGACAGCTGACCAGGAGACGGATGAACCAGCAACCGCCGGTACTTCAAAAAAAGCAGCAGAATAAGAATCAGTAACAATGTGTGGAGGGATAGAATATGGTCAGTGCTAAAGTTGTCATAAAGAATCCTACCGGTCTTCATTTACGGCCGGCGGGGATTCTTTGTAAGGAAGCTATGAACTTCAAGTCTTCGGTGAATTTCCGTTTTAAGAATACCACCGCCAATGCAAAGAGCGTGCTCAGTGTATTGGGCGCCTGCGTAAAAAGCGGCGATGAGATTGAATTCGTCTGTGAGGGAGTGGACGAAAAAGAGGCTCTGGCTGCCATGGTTCAGGCTGTCGAAGACGGACTGGGCGAATAAATCTATTTTATAATTAATAAGGAGGTCTTGTTATGATGAAAGGAACAAGCGCATCTGCAGGTATCGGCATTGGGAAAGCCGCTATCGTGGAAGAGACAGAACTGGTGATTAAGAAGGAGACGATCTCCGACGCAGCAGCTGAGAAGGAACGTTTTCATGCGGCCCTAAATCAGGCGATGGAGGAGACGGATGCTCTGGCTAAGGATCTGGCTACGAGAGTGGGAGAGAAGGAGGCCGAGATTTTAAACGGCCATTTAATGCTTCTTTCTGATCCGATGCTGACAGGCGAGATTGAGAACACGATCGCAGGGGAGAATGCGTGCAGTGAATACGCGATCGAGAATGTCTGCAATATGTATGCCGATATGTTCGCATCCATGGGAGACGAGCTGATGCAGCAGAGAGCAACCGATATGCGTGATATCAAGACACGTATGCAGAAGATCTTACTCGGTGTCAGTTCTGTGGATATCGCCTCGCTGCCGGCGGGCAGCATTATCGTTGCAAAGGATTTAACCCCATCCATGACAGCCGGCATCAATCCGGACAATGTATGTGGTATCGTAACGGAATTAGGCGGAAAGACCTCTCACAGCGCGATCCTGGCAAGAGCCCTGGAGATCCCGGCAGTGGTTGCAGTAGAGGGCTTCTTAAATAATGTAAAAGACGGAGATACTGTGGTTCTGGACGGATCGGAAGGAATCGTATTCGTGAATCCGGAGGAAACGGTTACTGCGGAATATGAGACAAAGAGAACCGCTTATTTAAAAGAAAAGAAGGAACTGGACCAGTACATCGGCAAGCCAACTGTAACGAAGGATGGTGTGACCATCGAACTGGTGGCCAACATCGGCAAACCGGAAGATGTGGACAAGGTTCTTCAGTACGACGCGGAAGGCATTGGCCTGTTCCGTACAGAATTCCTGTTTATGGACCGGAACTCCATGCCGACCGAGGACGAGCAGTTCGAGGCGTACCAGAAGGTAGCCATTGCCATGAACGGCAAGCCTGTGATTATCCGTACACTGGATATCGGCGGCGACAAAGAGATTCCATATATGGGATTAAAGAAAGATGAAAATCCATTCCTGGGCTACCGGGCCATCCGATTCTGCCTGGACCGCAGGGAAGATGTATACAGACCGCAGCTTCGTGCGCTTCTGCGCGCAAGTGCGTTCGGCAATATCAAGATCATGGTTCCGATGGTAACATGCCTGGAGGAATTCCGGGAAGCGAAGGCTATGATCGAAGAAGTGAAAGCAGAGCTTGATTTAAAGGGAATCGCCTATAAGAGAGATATCCAGGTAGGTATCATGGTGGAGACCGCAGCCGCGTCCTTAATGGCCGATGCGTTCGCGAAGGAAGTGGATTTCTTCAGCATCGGAACAAACGACTTAACACAGTACACCATGTCGGTAGACAGAGGAAATGACAAGGTATCCTACCTTTACTCCCCGTTAAACCCGGCCGTACTCCGCAGCATCCGCCACATCATCCAGTGCGGCCGCAAAGAGGGCATCATGGTAGGCATGTGCGGCGAAGCGGCCAGCGATCCGCTGATGATACCGCTGCTGCTGGCCTTTGGCTTAAATGAGTTCAGTATGAGCGCTTCCGCAGTCTTAAACGCAAGAAAGCTGATCACAGGCTACAGCATCGCAGAACTGCAGGCAATTGCAGATAAGGCAATGTCGTTTGTGACAACCAAAGAAGTTGAGGCATACATGCGCGAACTGCAATGAGCAGTGCGAAAAAGAGCGAAGGAAAATATGCGTTGTGCCTGCACATAAGCAGATTTTTCTTTGATCTTTTTCATAGGGCGAATGCCCGCGACCGAGACGAAGCGGAGCGGAGTCGAGGTGCACTGCGGGGTCAAGCTGAATTTACGAATTATAAAATCCTGAAAGGAAGGCAGCTGTCGCATTGGCGGCTGCCTTCCTGTGATGAAGGAGACAAACTAATATGGGTGTATATCTGATTTGTTACGCAGCCAGTTATCTGTTTGCGAGGGCGGGGTATTACTGGCTTTCGGGCCTTGTTCTTATCCTGGCGGCTGTCTGGCTGTACTGGTACGATTATAAGAGGACGGAGAACATCATTCATCTTCGCGGGCTTTTCTCCCTGTTCTGGGTTGGAGGACAGGGGATTGCGTGTCTGAAGCTGTCTGAGCTGTCGTCAGACTGGAATATAGTCACATGGCTCTGTTTCCTGGTGGCGCTTTTAGGCTTTTGGGTGACGTATGAGTTCCTGATGAGGGCTCAGGGAGAGTCGGGAGGCCAGCGTTCCAGGTGGTTTAATTTTCAGGGCTATGAGAGGCCGCTGTTCTGGTCCATGGTCATCGTTACCGCGGTGTCCCTGGGTGCGTTTCTGGCAGAGGCCCTGATCCTGGGATTTATTCCGTTTTTCGTACGGGGCGTGCCGCATGCGTATTCGACCTTCCATATCACGGGAGTTCACTATTTTACGGTTACATGTGTCCTGGTGCCGGCGCTGTCCGTGCTCTATTTCTGTATCGAGCAGGGGCGGAACGGCGTGCGTATGATGCTGGTGATCCTCATGGATCTGATCGCCTGTGCGATTCCGGTTCTCTGCGTGTCCCGTTTCCAGCTGATTCTGGCTGTAGGACTGGCAGTGCTCACGTATATCGCCATGGACAACCGGCTGAAGATTTCTTACGCCATAGGCCTTGTGCTGGGAATGATTCCCATCTATGTGCTGCTGACCTTTGCGAGAGGCCATGACGTTTCGTATTTAAATGGAATCTTCCAGATGAAGAACAGCGAGATGCCGATCTTTGTCACACAGCCTTACATGTATATCGCCAATAACTACGATAACTTTAACTGTATGGTGGAATGGCTTCCATCCCACACCTTCGGCCTTCGTATGCTGTTCCCCCTATGGGCGCTGACCGGACTCAAGTTCCTGGTTCCCTCCCTGGTGGATTTTCCGATCTATGTGACGAAGGAGGAGCTGACGACGGTCACGCTGTTTTACGATTCCTTCTATGATTTTGGAATCATTGGCGTCGTTCTGTTTGCCTGTATTCTGGGCACAGTCGCATTTTTGCTGGTTCGGATGATGAAGCGGATACGCAATCCGGTGGGCTATCTGTTTTATGCCCAGTTTGCGATGTATCTGGTGCTGTCCTTCTTCACCACATGGTTCAGCAATCCGGCCACCTGGTTTTATTTGATTATTACAGGCCTGCTGTGGGGCTTCTGCTCCTGGCGTAATGACGGAAGACACGGGTAATCCTGAGAGGCGGGATAACCCCGTGTCTTTCGCCTGTTCTCCGGCACTAAGTGCCTTCGAACAATTTCCACCTGTGCGGTTGGGACGACTCCGGCATACGTCCTGCCACAGGCCCCCGCCGCCTGCCCCGGCTCGGTGGTTCGTGCTCCATTTCCAGTTCCGGTTTCGGGCATAAGCAGTTCTAAACGTGCAGGATTTTTCTAAAAACCAGGGGAAATCCCCAAACTCGCGTTGCTCAAACAGGTGGGGATTTCCCCTGAACGAAAAATTCTGCGCGTTAAGAACTGCTAATGCCCTGCAAAGTCACAGGAAATGGAGCACGAACCACCGAGCCGGGGCAGGCGGCGGGAGCCTGTGGCAGGACGTATGCCGGAGTCGTCCCAACCGCACAGGTGGAACAATTTTGTATTGCAGATATTTACAGAAAGAGGAGTAAGCAATGGAAAAAGAAGATATCAGAGTAACACACGTCATTATACATATTCTGGATTCAACCGTGGGGACGGCGGTGATGTCGGGGGGCCTTTTGGAGCACGGCTCCGATTTTTCCGATTTTGTGAGAAGCCATATTTACCGGGTCATGACCAGCGACGAGGGAAAATCCTGTCAGTTTGACGGGGATTCCCCGGTTTATCAGATGGTCTCGGAGATGGATGAGGACACGTTTATTCAGAAGTCTCAGGAGATCGCCCAGAAGTTGTTTGACATCATGTATTCCAACATTGAAATTCCGTCCGCGGATTTGATGGTGGTGCGGTACGACGCGGGACAGCAGTGTGGAATCGCTCTGCTTAAGATGAACTATAAGTCATCCTATACTCATATGACGAACTATACGGAAAATGGAAACTGCAACGACATTATCCGGCAGAACGCCATTCTTCCGGCGGAAAATCAAAAGCTGGCGGAGGCGTGTCTGATTGACTTAAATGATTACTCTCTGCGTGTGATGGAGAAAAAGTATGAGGTCAACGGGGTGAAGACCAATTACTTCTCCCAGATGTTTTTGCAGTGCCATGGCAGCATGTCTCCGAAGACGGAGCTTTCGATCGTAACCAAGGCAGTGGAACAGGTGCAGAAAGGATATTATGATGAGTCTGAGCAGTGGGAAGCCCACATGGAGGCGAAGAGCATCTTAAGCCAGGAGCTGGCGGAGCAGGGCAGCATTGACATTCCGACCGTAGCGGAAAAGATTTTCCACGAAAAACCGGAACTGAAGGAAGAATTTACGGAAAAGATGGAAAAATACAATCTTTCGGAAAAACAGGTGACGCCTCAGAATCCATCTACTACCAAAAAATTTGAAAAACAGTATCTGACTACCGATACCGGTATCGAAATTAAGATTCCCATGGAGGAATATCAAAACAGAAACTCTGTGGAATTTATTACGAACGCGGATGGGAGCATATCCGTGCTGATTAAAAATATCGGGAGCATTACCAGCAGGTAATGCTCCCGATATTTTATGATGTCATTTATGTATTTATTCTTTATGAATCCATATCATCGCCCGATCCCTTATCCGATTTGCGATCTTCCTCATCCGATCCCTGATCCGGCAATTCCCCGGTCTTCTGTGCGGTGGTTCTCTTTGCCTTTTCTTCCGCATAGATCCTGTCGATCTTCCGGTTATGGCGCCGGACGATGGAAATAACTATAGCCGCGAGCAGGGCTAACGGAATCCAGAAAGGACATGTGGTGATGAAGAGGATCAGCAGATTCGTCAGGGCTGTGACGATGGACTCGAAATTCTTTGCGAGCCCGTTTTTAATTCGTACTCCGGTCGTCTCCGGCGTGACAGGCGTGTAGGCTGTCACTTCTGAAATGCTTAAATAGACGGTACTGTAATCCACCTGGTTGTCGTAGAGACGAAGCTGGGATTCCATGGATTCCAGCTGGTAGCGGATATCAGAAAGCCGCTGCTCCAGCGTGATGACTGTATCGATGGACTCGGCCTTCTCCAAAAACTGCCAGATGCGTTCCTGCTCAATCTCCAGTGACTTTTTCCTGCTTTCCACGTCGCTGTACTGGAGTGTCACATCCTGCGTGGACTCTGATTTGTTGGTGACGTTCCCGCTGTCACTGACCGCTCCCACGAAACGGTCCAGTTTATCATTGGGGATGCGCGCAGTGATGTTGCCGTACCGGGGAACGGGCTCTCCGCGATAGTTTAAGCTGGTGCCGGAGATATCGGACTGTTCGATGTAGCCGCCTGCTTCAGACAGTTTGGCATTGATGCCGGAGATCATCTTGTCGAATTCTTCCGTCTCCACCTGCATCGTGATGTTGCGGATTAGTTTACGCCCTTCCGGCAGGAGCGGAGTACCTGACGTATCCATCTCTAATTCGCCGCCGGAACCGCTTTCGGATTTCTGGGATGCAGAGTCATAGGTCGTGGAGGTGTTTGACACGGTTTCGGCGGCTGCCTCTGTGTAAGCCACCGTCGCTTCTGCTACCATTGAAGATTTGCTGCCCGAGCCGCATGCGGTGATCCCGACCACAGCGGCAAAGAGCGGAATCATAAATGAAACCACTTTTTTCATAATTATTCTCCTCCCTGAGAATGGATTAAATTTGGTTCTAGTAAGAGAATACCATGGCAGAAAATGGATTGCAACGAAAGTAATAAAGGATTAAGAAAACATTAGATGTTTGGAAACAATATTAAGAAAAAATGAAAAACAAATCTGCGAAGACGAAATAAAAGAGAAAGAATGCATACTTGACAGTCTATATAAAAGGCGGTACCATAGAGTTATAGAAAAAGGAATCGCGCAGGGATTATCGGAAGGTTCCGGTGCGGGGAAGGGAGAAATAATATGGGGAAAAAGTGGATGACTGCTGTTATTGCCGCGGCGCTCAGTGTGGTGATGGCATCATCGGCATTTGCCGGAACCTGGGAGAATCAGGAGGGAAGATGGAAGTATCACAACGATGACGGCAGCTATGCGGCAGCCCAGTGGGTAGAGGACCAGGGAACCTGGTATTACGTGGAGCAGGACGGTTTTATGAAGACCGGCTGGTTCCAGGATGGCGCCGGAGTATGGTACTATTTTGATGAGAATACGGGGGCCATGGTTTCCGGCACAACCCGGAATATCGGGGGAACCGATTATACGTTTGACGGTTCCGGAGCGTGGGTACAGCCGCAGGTACGGCTGAATGACGGATGGAACGGGACGACCTACGTGAACCGGCTGGTTGGATACCAGATTACACTGCCGGATTCCTATCAGGCTGTTTCGGGGAACACTGTCTCTCTGCCGGAAGAGGCGCAGTACGACATGGTGGCATCAGCGCCCGATGGCAACAGTATCATCGTCACCGCCATTATCAATATGTCTGAGCTGGACGGAGAAAACTGGTCGGATGAGGAACTGGCCTATTATTTTAAATATATTTATAGAAGCGAAAGCGATGTCATCGGCGCATCCTTCAACGATCTGGGTTTCGCAAAGATCACGTTAATACAGAGTGAAGAGGGGATTGCCGATGTCTATTTCAAACGCTGCGGCTCCTATGTACTGATGATTGAGACCGTGTTTATTCCATCGAGATGGCAGGAGATTGACGATATTCTCCATACGATGAAGATTCCAAACTGATGGATTCTAAACGGATGATATGATAAGAATTACGCACGGGCGAAGCGATATGCCCTTTTGGCAGGCAGCCTGTTATCCAGGCTGCCTGTTTTACGTCTTCTTTGCATCGGAGGGTGTAGATTCAAAGTATTTTTTGTACGCCCTGGAAAATGTGGAATAGTTTTTAAAGCCGCAGTCAAAGCATACACTGGTAACGGGCGTCCCGCTGCGAAGCAGATCCCGCGCCAGCAAAAGGCGCTTTTCGGTTATGTAATTTCCAAGGGTATAGCCGGTAGCCTGCTTAAACAGGTGCATCAGATGGTAGCGGCTTAAATAAGCGGCGTCGGCGATCTGATCCACGGTCAGATCCTCTGTCAGATGCCCGGCTATGTATTCCATGACTGCGGAGATTCTGCGGTCGCCGGTGCTGGGGGAGATGTATTCCACCCGTCCGGTCAGGGCGGCGCGGTTTAATTTGATCATGAACTCCAGAAATACTACCTGGCAGTACAGCTCTTTCGCGTATCCATCGTGGGCACAGGCGTATTCTAAATCGGTGATGGTCTTAAAGAGTCCGCTCTTCTCCAGCGAATGAATCCGAAGCACGTTGGAACGCAGCTCCTTCGCCTTATGGAAGCAGTCGCTTAAGTCGTAGGTGTCGGACCGGTAGGAGGTGATGAAGCGGGGGGAGAGGTAGACGATGATCCGTTCGTAGGGAACTGACGGATCGATGTCCGGCCTGTGAATATCGTTATGGCTCACAAGTACGATATCGTAAGGCTGCAGCTCATACGCCTGCCCTTCGATCCGGTATGTCACACGGCCCCGGATGAAGATGATAATTTTATCGAAATCGTGGTAGTGGTATTCAAAATCCTGTTTTTTTGTATCGGTCAGATGGAACAGCCGAAAGTCGCTGTTTAGGTATCCTCTTTTTTCATAGCCGGTCATAAGTTCTTGTTTCCTTTCCTCAATGGTTCTATTATACAGCAATAGGCACAATATGCAATAAAAACAGCATAATATCGATAGAATTGATAAATAATGCTGGCTATAATAGAGAGAAAGAATGAATGACAAAAGAGGGAATTTATCATGAAGATTATTGTTTTAGCAGGCGGATACAGTCCGGAGCGGGATGTGTCCCTGTCCTCGGGCTCTTTAATTGCCAATGCGCTGATGGAGCAGGGCCATGAAGTCTTTTTCCTGGATCCCTGGCTGGGAATCAAGGCAGGGGAGCGGGTTCATTACAGGACCAGGGAAGATGGACTGGGCTTTGCTTACGAAATCGGTGGGGAAGCCCCTGACTTAGAGCTGCTCGGAGCAGAGTCCGGTGCGAAAAAATCACTGATTGCCCCTGGCGTTCTGGAGGCATGCCGGGAGGCGGACATGGTGTTTATAGCGCTTCACGGCAGCACAGGAGAGAACGGACAGATCCAGGCAGTACTGGAGGCGTACGGAATTCCCCATACGGGCAGCGGTTATACGGGAAGCTTACTGGCAATGGATAAGAATATTTCCAAGATTTTGATGCGGGCGGCCGGAGTGGCCACTCCCGACTGGTATCTTGCAGAAAAAGGAAAAAGCAGTCAGCCGGAATTCCTGCCCTGTGTCGTAAAGCCTCTGGACTGCGGTTCCAGTGTGGGAGTCACAATCGTAGACAATGAAGAAGAATGGCATACGGCGCTGGAAGCAGCATTTTCCTATGGCGACCGCGTGCTGGTGGAGAAAAAGATTACAGGACGGGAATTCTCTGTAGGCGTACTGGGCGAAAGAGCCCTGCCGGCCATAGAGATCATACCGGAAAGAGGCTTTTACGATTATAAAAACAAGTACCAGCCCGGCATGACCAGGGAGATCTGTCCGGCCGGGATCGATGAAAAGCAGGAGTTAAGGCTGGAAACCGCCGCTCTGACGGTCCATCATATCCTGGAACTGGGATACTATTCCAGAGTCGATTTTCTGATGGATGGAGACGGTGCCATATACTGTCTGGAAGCCAACACACTTCCGGGTATGACGCCTTTCAGCCTTCTTCCGCAGGAAGCGAAGGCAGCCGGAATTACGTATCAAGAATTATGTGAAGCAATAGTCAAAAACGGGAAAGGAGCTGCATTATGAAGATTACGTTGGAGAAATACCATGGACTCGGAAACGATTACCTGATCTTTGATCCGAATAAAAATGAATTAAAGCTCACAAAGGAGGCGGTACGGCTGATCTGCAACCGCAATTTCGGTGTTGGATCGGACGGCCTTCTCGTCGGCCCGATTCTGGGGGAAGACAAGATGACGGTGAAGATCTTGAACCCGGATGGCAGCGAAGCGGAGTTAAGCGGAAACGGTGTCCGGATATTCGGCAAATACTTAAAGGATGCGGGCTATGTGCAGAAAAATCATTTTACGGTCAACACCTTAAGCGGGGAACAGCAGATCCACTACCTGAATGAGGAAGGAACGAGAATCAAGGTTTCCATGGGACATTTAAGCTTCTGGAGCGACGAAATCCCGATGACAGGGCCGAGGCGTGAAGTCTTAAATGAGACGATGATGTTCGGCAGCATTCCGTACCGGGTGACCTGTGTCTCCATTGGCAATCCTCACTGCGTGATCTGGCTGAGTGATATCTCAAAGGATCTGGCCTGCCGCATCGGCCGCCACTCCGAAGCGGCAGAGTGTTTCCCGGAAAAGGTAAACACTGAACTCCTCAGGGTGGTGGACAGGACCAACATAGAAATCGAGATCTATGAGAGAGGCGCGGGCTATACCCTCGCATCAGGAACCAGCGGCTGCGCCGCCGCCGGAGCCGCCTACAAGATGGGCCTCACCGATCCCAAGATGTACGTCCATATGCCGGGCGGAGTGCTTGAAGTGGAAATCGAGGAGGACGGATCTGTCCTGATGACCGGAGACGTGGGCTATGTCGGAAAATTTACATTATCCCACGAAATGGTGGAGCAGCTGCGCAGCCTGTGAGTCCTGGTATTGACAGCTTGAAAAGCGGGTGAAACTTGCCGGAAGGATGTATCCTGTATACATCTTTATGCGGGCAAATTTCACCCGCTTTTTAGTTCTGTACCGCGATTTACAGTTCACGCCCTACCAGGGGCACCGCAGTCCGGTTCGGTCGGGCAGGCTTCCTCAGCCTTTCCAGTGACTTTGCAGGGTATTAGAAGTTCTTAACGCGCAAAATTTTTCGTTCAGGTGAAATTCCCACTTGTCTGAGCGCAGCGAGTTTGGGAATTTCACCTGGTTTTTAGAAAAATTCTGCACGTTTAGAACTTCTTATGCCCGAAACCGGAACTGGAAAGGCTGAGGAAGCCTGCCCGGCCGAACCGGACTGCGGTGTCCCTGGTGGGGCATGAACTGTAACTACCGCAAATTTCCCCGCCCAACATCAATTTCGTTTTGTTGACGTACCCCCTCCCATAGCTTATAATAGATAATAATTGCGATAGAATGCCGACGGTATTGACTGCGGCAGAGAGGCGGAACGTATGGATCAATTGCCAGTGGCTGGAGAAGGTACCGGCATTTATGTTATAGACGAAGATTACAGGATTGTCTACTTCAATGAAACAGCAAAGGCTGTCTGCCCGAATTTAAGAGTAGGGATCACCTGTTATCAGGGAATCTGTAATGGAGATTCTCCGTGCAGCGGCTGTCCGGGCATGAAGGAGGACTGCAGCCGTATTCTGTTTTACGACGCGGTGAACCGGCAGTGGCTTGAATTGTCGTCGGGACAGATTGAGTGGCCTGGGCGCGGGCGGTGCTGGCTGATGCTCTTTAAGATCGTGGACAGGCAGAGCATGAGCCTGTTTTACGATTTGACGGAGACCAGTGTCTATGAAGAGCTGTTCGAGTTAAATCTGGCAGAGAATACCTATAAGATACTTTTCCATCAGAATGGGAAATACGTGATTCCTGCCATGGAGGGAAGCCTGGATACCATGTGTATGGAGGTTGCGGATCACATGATTGATCCGGAGGACCGGGAGCGTTTCCTGGAGTTCTGGAATTTTGATACGCTGTCACAGCGCCTGAGCGGAAAAAATCACACCATAAGAGGGGAATTCCGGAAGCTTCTTGTGTCAGGAGAGTACTGCTGGGTGGCCCAGACCGCCGTGCTGCTGCGGACGGGGGAGCAGGATAAGACGGTTATCATGGTCTTTATCCAGGACATCGATCATCAGAAAAAGCAGGAGACTGCGGCATCGGACAGAGGCGGAAGCAGGCTGGAAGAGAAGGATTCCATGATGGGACTGTACCGGTACGGCCCGTTTCTGGAGAGAGCGGAACAGTTTCTCCGGGAAAAGCGCGGCACAAGGTTCAGCATGGTCGCCATCGATATTGAGCATTTCAAGCTGTTTAACGAATGGTTCGGGGAGGAGGCCGGGGACCGGTTCCTGATCAGCATTGCGGAACAGTTAAAAGAAGTCGAAAAGCAGTGCGATTCCATGGCCGGCTATATGGGCGGCGATGATTTTGCCATCATCATTCCGAGAGATGAGTTGGTTCTTGGGAATCTGGAGCGGGGAATTAAGCATTTTGTGAAGCAGTACGGGGGAAGCGCCGGTTTCCTTCCGGCTTTCGGTGTCTACGAGATAGAGGACTGGAATCTATCTATCAGCATGATGTATGACAGAGCCTCCATCGCCCTTTCCTCGGTCAAGGGGAATTACCTAAACCGTACAGGGCGGTACGACGCGGGAATGAAAAAGAAGATGGAGGACGACCAGGTGCTTCTGTCGGAGGTTCAGAGGGCCCTGGATAACCGGGAGTTTATCTTCTACGCCCAGCCCCAGTGCAATATGCTGACAGGGAAGATTATCGGCCTGGAATCGCTGGTCAGATGGAACCATCCCGTAAGGGGCATCGTACAGCCGGGAGAATTTATTCCCCTTCTGGAGAGCAACGGCTTTATTACCAATCTGGACCTTTACGTCTGGGATATGGTGTGCGGAAGGCTTCACGACTGGATCGCTGCGGGGCATAAGCCGATTCCGATCGCGGTCAATGTCTCCAGAATCGATATCTATTCCATGAACGTTACGAATACGTTTGCAGAGCTTACGAGCCGGTATGGGATCGATCCGGCGCTCCTGGCCATCGAGATCACGGAAAGCGCCTACGCCGAGGATTACAATCTCATTCGCCAGGTGGTGATCGATCTGCGGAATGCGGGCTTTACCGTCTTTATGGACGACTTTGGAAGCGGATACTCCTCGCTCAACATGTTAAAGGATGTAAATGTGGATGTCATCAAGATCGACACGAAATTTCTGGATATGAACGAGTACAGCCAGAACCGCGGCATGGGAATCCTGGAGACCATCGTCCGCATGGCGAGGCTGACGCAGCTGCGGGTGATCGCAGAGGGCGTGGAGAAAAAAGAGCAGGTGGATTTCCTGAGAAATGTGGGCTGTATCTACGGGCAGGGCTATTACTACTACCGTCCGATGCCGATTGATCAGTTTGAACCGCTGCTTCTCCATGAGGAGAATGTGGATTACCGCGGTATTCAGGCCCATCAGCTGGAGGAACTCCGCCTGGAGGACCTGGTCAATAAGGATGTGACCAGCGAGGTAATCCTCAATAATATGCTGGGCGGAATGGCACTTTACGATGTCTGCGGGGAAAAGATCGAGCTGCTTTCTGTGAACGAGGGGTATTACCGGGTGACCGGCTGTAATCCCATCGATCTGGAGGAACGCAGGAAATTTATTATGGCGCAGATACACGAGGATGACCAGGGCAAGGTGCTGGAGCTCTTCGAGGCGGCCTGCAGAAATCCGCTGAAGGGATCGGAAGGTATCATACGGCGCTACAGGCTGAGCGGAGAGCTGATGTGGATTTCCCTGCGCATCTTTTTCTTAAAGGAAAGGGATGGCCATAGGCTGTTCTATGGATCGGTCAGCGACGTGACAAAGATAAAACGACAGGAAGAGAAGCTGGCTTCCTCCCAGCGGATTCTCGCGGATGTACTAAATATCAACGGAGATGAAGGCGCATTTGAGCCCCAGATGCTTAAGACGGCCGGAGAACCCATTGAGCTGCAGAACGACGAACTGGAGTTTCTGGATTCCGGTGTTCCGGGCGGTTTTCATTGCTGCCGGTGGACGGAGGACATGGAGCTTCTCTACGTGAGCAGGCGTTTTCTGGAAATTCTCGGAATTGCCGGTCGTGAGCTGGAGGAGGAGTATCAGAATCAGATGGTTTCGCTCATCCATCCCGGCGACCGGGAACGGGTGTTGTCCGCTGTTATGGCGGAGGAACGGACGGTATACAGCCTGGAATTCCGTATGCGGACGAAGACGGGATATGTATGGATCCGCTATCAGGCGAGACGAAAACACTGGAATGGCACCACATTTTTATATGGAGTCATCCTGGATATCGATGAGATTATGGCATTGCGCCAGGAGATAAAAGAGTGCAGAAAACGATTGGAAGAACTGGAGCGGTGCAGGCCTGCAGAGACGGATCTGCTGACGGGTCTCCATAACCGGGAGACGGGGATTCCGCTGATGAAGGAGTGGATATCCAGGCGCAGAGGCCAGCCGTCTGCGCTGGCACTGTTCCGGTTTCACGGGTTTCCAGAGGTGAATGAGGCGCTGGGACAGATGAGCGGGGAACGAATCCTGGTGAACAGCGTGGAGAAGCTGAAGAGTTTTTTCCGTGAGGAGGATATCGTCTGCCGGATCAGCGGCTATGAGATCCTGGTGCTCTGTAAAAATATTGGGAGCAGGGATATGTGCAGGAAGCTGGAACAGCTGATGGCGGATATGAAGCTGGAGCTGTCCCTGGAGTCGGCAAAGATCCGGCCTTCCATCAACGCGGGATATGTGATGGCTGCGGACGGAAGCGCAGACTTTGATGATCTTTACAAAAAGGCGGAGCAGGCGCTTGAAATGGCGTCTTCCCGAGGGAAAGGCATCTGCCTGCGCTGCGGAGAAGAAATCGTGGATTAGCCGTAAATGAGACCGGGAGCCGGGGAACTGCCAGGTGTGAAAAGACGCCTGCAGCTGTCCCCGGCTCTTCATTTTTGTTATAGACCTTGAGTTTCTGGTATGGTATACTATGAGCACTTGGTGAGGTAGTTTACGCAATGCAGTACCAGCCATAAATTCAGAAAAAAGTGAGGGAATGAGGATATGATAGCTGAGAAGATGAGGCCCCTTGTTGAGAATAATTCTGCCATTCGGGCCATGTTTGAAGAAGGAAAACGCCTGGCCGCCATCTACGGACCGGAGAATGTCTATGATTTCAGCCTTGGCAATCCCAATGTGCCGGCGCCGGAGGCGGTGAACCGGGCGATTACGGATATCGTGGCGGAAGAAGTGTCTACCATGGTCCATGGTTACATGAGCAATGCGGGTTTCGAGGATGTCCGGGATGCGGTTGCACAGTCGTTGAACCGGAGATTCGGCACCCAGTTCCATCTGGAGAATATTCTGATGACCGTGGGCGCAGCCAGCGGTATGAACGTTATTTTAAAGACGGTTCTGGACCCGGGAGATGAAGTGATCGTATTTGCCCCCTATTTTATGGAGTACGGCGCCTATGTGAGAAATTACGACGGAGTGCTGGTGACGGTGTCCCCGAATACCTCCTCATTTCAGCCGAACATCTCGGAGCTGAAAGAGAAGATTACGAAACGGACGAAGGCGGTCATCATCAATACACCGAACAATCCCACCGGAGTGGTCTATTCGCCGGAGACGCTGGAACAGATTGCGGCAGTTATGAAGGCAAAGGAAGAGGAGTACAAGACTTCCATCGTGCTGATATCGGACGAGCCCTACCGGGAGCTGGCGTATGACGGGGTGGAGGTGCCTTATGTGACTCCGTTCTACCATAACACGGTTGTCTGCTACTCTTACAGCAAGTCCCTGTCGCTTCCGGGAGAGCGGATCGGGTATCTGGTGATTCCGGATGAGCTGGAGGATTCAAAGGCAGTCATCGCTGCGGCGACCATTGCCAACCGTGTTCTCGGCTGCGTGAACGCTCCTTCTCTGATGCAGCGGGTGATCATGCGCTGTATAGATGAGAAAGTAAACGTGGAGGCCTATGACAGGAACCGGAATCTCCTTTACAACGGCCTTACGGGATTTGGATTCGAGTGTATCCGTCCGGAAGGCGCATTCTATCTGTTTGTAAAATCTCCGGAAGCAGATGACAGGGCTTTCAGTGAAGTATGCAAGAAGCACCGCCTGCTGGTGGTGCCGGGAACCTCATTTGCCTGTCCGGGTTATGTGAGAATTTCCTATTGTGTGTCTTATGAGCAGATTGAGCGGTCTCTGCCGGCCTTTGAAGCGGTTGCCGGAGAGTACGGACTTTCATGACGGGAGGAAGAGCGATGAAACCATGGGAGGCAAATATCAGAAAAGTAGTCCCTTACGTGCCGGGAGACCAGCCGAAGGGCAGTCATTTAGTCAAGTTAAATACGAATGAGAATCCCTATCCGCCGACGCCGGGCGTAAGCGCAGCACTTAAGGAGATGGATTACGATCTGTTCAGAAAATATCCGGATCCTGCATCCTCGGTTCTTGTGGACGCACTTTCCGAATATTATAAAGTGGATAGAGATGAAATCTTTGTAGGGGTGGGATCCGACGACGTGATCGCCATGGCGTTCATGACCTTTTTCAACTCCGATAAGCCGGTGCTTTTCCCGGACATCTCCTATTCCTTCTATCCGGTTTGGGCGGAGCTTTTCGGCGTGCCCTATGAGAAACCGGCTCTGGATGAGAATTTCAAGATTGTGAAAGAAGAGTATTACCGTGAGAATGGCGGAATTATTTTCCCTAATCCCAATGCGCCTACCGGGCTCTATATGCCGCTTTCGGAGGTGGAGGACATCGTTTCCCATAACCAGGACTCTGTGGTGATTGTGGACGAGGCCTACATCGATTTTGGCGGAACCAGCGCGCTTAAGCTGACCAGGAAGTATGAAAATCTTCTGGTTGTGCAGACTTTCAGTAAGTCGAGATCCATGGCGGGCATGAGAATCGGCTATGCCATTGGGAATCCGGCCTTAATCCGCGCCTTGAATGATGTGAAATACTCTTACAACTCCTATACCATGAATATGCCGTCCCAGATTCTGGGGGCGAAGGCCGTGGAAGACCGGGCGTATTTCCAGGATACGGTGGAGAAGATTATCCATACGAGAGAACAGGCGAAGCTGAGGCTTCATGAACTTGGCTTTACCTTCCCTGAATCCATGGCGAACTTTATCTTTGCGTCCCATGAGACCGCCAGGGCGAAAGATATCTATGAGGCACTCCGGCAGAACAGCATCTTTGTGCGGTACTTTAATCAGCCGCGGATTGACAACTATCTGCGCATTACCATCGGAACCGATGAGGAGATGGAGGCTCTATACTGCTTTTTGAAAGAATATCTTTAGATTTTCTTCATTCCCGCGGGCAACGAGCCAAACGGACACGCTGGCGCGTCCATTTGGCGACTGCCGCGAGGGTCAAAAAAACCGCCGCGCGCGGCGGCTTTTTCGGCTTGTAATGGTTCCGGCCGGGGAGTATAATGAGGACAGGTGATGATTATGAATAATTGGAAGAAGTACTGCAGGTTAATTCTTAATATTGTCATACCCCTGCTTGTTATCTGGCTGGTCTGTTTTATAGGACCGCGTTTTTTAAAGTTTTTCCTGCCGTTTGTCATCGGCTGGATTATTGCGATGATAGCCAATCCGCTGGTGAAGTTTCTGGAAAAACGGGTGAAGATCGTGAGAAAGCACAGCTCCATGCTGATTGTGGTGGCGGTTCTGGCGCTTATTATCACGCTTCTTTATTTTGTGATTACGAAGCTGGTAACGGAGGCCGTCGGTTTCGTGGGCGACATCCCGAAGTATTATGAATCGGCTTCCGTGGAAGTCCAGAAGATGTTGATTCAAGTGGAGCGGCTCCTGCAGTTCCTGCCCCAGAGCGTTTCAGACTCCGTAAACCAGTTCTTCGGACATATCGGGGAGTATTTGAATCTGGCAGTGCAGAAGATCGCAAGCCCTACCGTGACCGTCGCCGGCAATGTGGTTAAGAGTATTCCCGCGGCACTGGTATATACGATTGTCACGATCTTTTCGTCCTACTTATTTATCGTGGACCGCGATAAGATACTGGAATTCTTTAAGAAAAACATGCCGGAGGGCGGATCGAAGTATTATAAGTATTTGAAAAAAGATGTAAAGCATCTGGTGGGAGGCTATTTTCTCGCACAGTTCAAGATCATGTTTGTGATCGCAGTGGTGCTTGCTGTCGGCCTTCTGGTCCTGAGAGTCGATTACGCTCTTCTGATCGCCGTTATTGTGGCCTTCCTGGACTTTCTTCCTGTGCTGGGAACCGGGACGATCCTGATTCCCTGGGCGGTGATCAGGCTCTTTTCAGGAGATACTGCCTTTGCAGTGGGGATGCTTGCGCTCTATGTGCTCACACAGGTACTGAGGCGTGTCATAGAACCGAAGATCGTAGGCGATACCATGGGGCTGGATCCTCTTGCAACGCTGTTGTTTCTGTATCTGGGCTTTAAGATCAGCGGAGTCGCAGGTATGATCCTGGCGGTGCCCATCGGCATGCTGTTTCTGAATCTGTATGAGTTCGGGGCATTTGATTCCCTGATCTACAGTGTGAAGACACTGCTTCACGATATTAATGTGTTCCGCAGGGAATCGGACTGACGCAACGCTGTATTAGTGTAGTAACGAATTGGAGGAAGGAATGAGTAAAATCAGGAACGAGAAAAAAGGAATCCGTCTGGCGGCGGGACTGATGGCCGTCATGATGATGGCTGCTGTGCCGTTTACGGCGGCAGCGGCAGAGCCGTGGGACAAGGAAAACGGTCAGTATGTGGACGCGTCGGGGGCGCCCATAGCGGGAGCGCTGGAGAAAGGCATTACCGTGACGAAGTATCAGAACCGGGCGAACGCGGACAAGGGAGGCATCGACTGGGCAAAGGTCGCGGCCGACGGCGTGAATTTCGCCATGATCAGAATCGGATACTACAAGGACATGGATCCCTACTATTCCATGAACATGCAGGGAGCGTCGGAAAACGGGATTAAGACCGGCGTATTTTTCTACACACAGGCACTCGACACCCAGAGCGCCATAGACGAGGCGAATTACGTGTTAAAGATGGTGCGGGACTATCCTGTATCGTATCCGATCGCGTATGATGTGGAATCGCAGCACCTGCTGGACAACGGTCTGACGAAGCAGCAGATCACCGACAATATTAACGCATTCTGCAAAGTGATAGCCGACGCAGGATACCGGCCAGTCGTCTATGCGAACAACGAGTGGCTGACCAATCATATGGATATCAGCCAGATTCCGTACGATATCTGGTATGCGAGGTACGGAACCATCAACAACTGCCAGAACAGAACCATATGGCAGTGCACGGATAAGGGAAAGGTAGATGGAATCACCGGTGACGTGACCATCGAATTCTCCTTTGTGGATTACGGAACACTGATTCCGGCGGAAGGCTGGAAGCATGTAGACGGAAACTGGTATTATACGAAGAATTACGTGAAACAGACCGGCTGGGTCTCGGTAGACGGTAAGTGGTACTACTTAGATTCCAACGGCGCCATGATTCACGACACAACTATGACCATCGACGGGGCATCTTATACCTTTGGCCCTGACGGGGCGATGGCAGAATAAGCGAAAGAAAATAGGAATACAGGATGGATAACAGAAGGTGAAGGCAGAGAATAATTTAGATTCAGATGATATGAGAGGACTGGTATGGAGGCTTGCGTTTCCCTCCATGCTGGCCCAGTTTGTGAGTGTGTTTTACAGTATTGTGGATAGAATGTATATCGGTAATATCACCGGAACCGGCGAAATCGCATTGGCAGGAGTAGGAATCTGCGGCCCGATTGTGACCCTCATTTCTTCTGTTGCTTTTTTAGTGGGTGTCGGCGGCTCCCCCCTCATGAGTATACGGCTGGGGGAAAAGAATGAACGGGCGGCCAGACAGATTCTGGCAAACTGTTTTCTGCTTCTGACCGTGCTGTCAGCGGCGATTACAGTGATCGCCCTGCTGATGAAGAACCATCTGCTCATGTGGTTCGGAGCCAGCCAGGCCACGTTTCCTTATGCAAACGCATACATAACGATTTATCTGCTGGGGACGGTATTCGCGCTCCTGGCGACGGGGATGAACCAGTTTATCATCTGCCAGGGCTACGCCAAGGTGGGCATGAAGTCGGTCTTAATCGGCGCGGTGTGCAATATTATACTGGACCCCGTGTTTATCTTTGTGTTTCACATGGGAGTGCGCGGCGCGGCCGTGGCTACGGTGCTGTCTCAGATGGCTTCCTGCGCCTACGTGCTTAAGTTTCTCTTCAGTGAGCGGGCGCCGGTGCGGATCACCTTCGGGGAATACGACTGGCAGATTATGAAGAGAGTCCTTTTAATTGGCTTAAGTCCGTTCCTGATCATCGCGTTTGACAACATTCTGATCATCGCATTGAATACTGTGATTCAGAAGTATGGCGGTGCGGAGCAGGGAGACATGCTGCTGACCTGCATGACGATCGTTCAGAGCTTCATGCTGATGGTCACCATGCCGCTTGGCGGGATTACCAGCGGGACCCAGACGATTCTGGGCTATAATTACGGCGCGAGAAGGCCGGAACGAATCAAGAAGGCGGAGGTTCATATCGCAGTGCTGGGGCTTGTGTTTACCACGGTCATGTTCCTGATCGCCCACACCATTCCCCAGTTTTTCGTCTGGATTTTCACACAGAATGAGACATATGTGGAATTGACTGTCTGGGCCATTAAAATCTATACGTTAGGCATAATTCCTCTGGCTGCGCAATATACTGTAGTGGACGGGTTTACCGGTATGGGGATCGCACGTGTGGCGATTACACTGTCCATGTTCCGGAAGATGATCTTCCTCGGCGGCGCGTTTCTGATTCCTGCAACCATGGGAATCAAATATATATTTTACACGGAACCTATTTCCGATTTTGTCAGCGCAGCTGTATCGGTGACTATCTATTTCCTGGTCATCGACAAGATTATCAACCGGAGACCGGTATTGGGTAGGCAGAAAGCCTAGTACAACGTTGCATAAGTTCCAGTGAATGCTGTACTAGTATTACAGCGTTACTCAGGAGTTTATGCAGCGCTGTACCAGGAGCACGTCCGGACAGGAGGAACAAAGCAGTGATGCGAAAATGGATTGCCGCAGCCGCTGTGCTTTTGTTTGGCACATTGGGTACGGGACAGGCCTGGGCAGGGACATGGCAGTATCAGGCCGCAGAACAGCCAGGCCCCGGTACGAAGGAGAGCGGATGGCAGTACCAGGAGGATGACGGAACATCTGCCCCGGAAGGCTGGATTACGGATCAGGGCAGATGGTATTACATAGGAGCCGATGGATTTATGAAAACCGGCTGGATAGAGCTTCAGGGGATCTGGTATTATCTGGAGGATTCCGGAGCGATGGTCTGTGGGACAACCCGTATGATCGACGGGACGGAGTATACCTTTGATGATAACGGCGCCATGGTGGAAGGACCCGGCGTCACACCGGCGGCGGGGAGCTGGAACGGAATGACGTTTACCAGCCCCAGGCTGGGCTATCAGGTGACGGTTCCGGAAGGCTTCGTGCCGCTGGAATCCTATATGGATTTATACGTGGATGATACCATGACCCTGGATCTGTCGGTGGCGGCGCCGGATATGACGGTGTCCATGGTGGTGGTGACGTATGATCAGATGGACGAGGAGTTTAAAGGAATGGATGCCGGACAGCTGGCCGCGGTGATGGGGCAGGGACTCGGCGGATACGACGAGTACATGCAGATCGGAGCGGTGGAGATGGTCACCCTTGGCGGCCGGGAATATGCGAAGCTGCCGGTAATCTATACGGGACTTCTCAACCAGGATCTGTATTTCCGGTGGTCGGGAGAATCCATTATGATGATCGAGATCGTCTACGATCCATACCGGAAGGATATGGCGGACGGAATTATCGGATCGATCCGATGAAGGAACGAAAGCAGAAAAGGTGTGTCAGCAGAATCATCGTTTTGATGATTCTGCGGCACACCTTTTTGAACTGTTCCGATTATTATCCGCGGCAGCAGAATTCGATCTTTTTAATCAGCTCTTCGTAATTATCGGAATAAATCTGAAGATTGAGCAGGCGGTTGACTCCAAGACTCAAAATGCCAAGCAGGGACTTTCCGTCAACAATCATATGATCACATTGTAAATCCAGATCACCGGAATACCCTTCAAGCGCTTTTAAATAATCCATCACTTCATCGACGGACTGGAATACAACCTTTACTTCTCCCATGTGAAGTACCTCCTTTATACATTGATAAGTATGTTGTATTTTAGTGGAAATGAGAAGAAAAGTCAAATAAGAAGTTGTTAAGAAACAGCAGTTTCATGCTAAAATACCGTTAATATGCGGCCCTGATGAGGCGTGAACTGTACTGAAGCAGAGAGTATCACAGAAATACAGAGATAATAATTGACATATGTCAAAAATTGCCTTATAATAAATGACATATGTCAATAACATCTGCAAAAGGGAGGAAACGATATGGCACGGCCCGTTAAGGCAAGACGGATATGCGGAATACCGGGAAGAATACGGTTTGGACCGTTGGAAGCAGGGACAGACCCGGAGACGGACCAGAACATTTCCCTGACGCTGGAAGAGTATGAGACGATCCGCCTCATCGACTATCTGGGCTGTACTCAGGAGGAGTGTGCAGACCAGATGGGCGTGGCCAGGACGACGATTCAGGCCGTATACCAGTCCGCGAGGATGAAGATAGCGGCCATGTTGGTGGAGGGAAGCGCTCTTTCCATCTGCGGAGGAAACTATGAGGTATGCCCCAGGGCGGGCGGCTGCTGTAAAAAGGACTGCAGAAAGCGTCTCTGCCCCGGACGCAGGTGTGATGGACAAGAGCACTCTCGGAAACTCCCTTGCGCCCATCTTTGTGGCTGATTTTCCGCCATATGCACACAAATTTATTCAACGTACACGCCGTGTACGCCTCGTAAATTTGTGCACATCTGACGAAAAATCATCTCACAAATCTGAGCACAAGGAGTTTCCGAGAGTACTCGAATATCATAATGGAGGATGTAATCATGAAAATTGCGGTAACGTATGAGAACGGCGGTGTGTTTCAGCATTTTGGACACAGCGAACAGTTTAAGATCTATCAGGCAGAAGAGGGAACTGTTGTATCTTCAGAGGTTGTGGAAACCGATGGAAACGGACACGGCGCGCTGGCTGGATTCTTAAAAGGGATGGGAGTGGAGACTCTGATCTGCGGAGGTATCGGCGGAGGAGCGAGAAATGCGCTGAGCGAGGCCGGAATCGAACTGTATCCGGGTGTGAGCGGAGATGCGGACCAGGCTGTGGAGGCGCTCTTAAAGGGAACGCTCTCCTACAATCCTGATACCATGTGCAGCCACCACCATGAAGGCGAAGACCATGACTGCAATCATGGCGGCGGAAGCTGTCATCACTAAAACTCTGTCGGTTTAAACAGGGCTGTCTTCCCGGCGTTTCGCGGGAATCTTTATGGTCACCTCCGTTCCCGTTCCGGGAGAACTCTGGAAGGTAAGGCCGTAGGAATCTCCGTAGAGACGCTTCAGACGGAGGTTGGTGTTATAGACACCGATGTGTACAGAATCGGAGGTTCCATTTGCCATGGGATCTCCGTTTCCTTCTGCCAGAATGGATTCCAGCTTTTCGGGAGGAATCCCGATGCCGTCGTCGGAGATGAGGAAGACAATGTCCCCGTCCTGCCGCCAGCCCGTCAGAAGGATGTTGCCGCTTTTTTCTTCCTTGTCCATGATTCCGTGGAGCCATGCATTCTCCACAATGGGCTGGAAGGTCAGCTTTGGAATGGTATATTCGGACAGTTCATCCGGCACATCCACGACGAAGCTGACACAGTCGTCGTAACGCATGTTCTGGAGCTCCACGTATAGCTCGGTGTGTTCTAACTCTTCCTCGATGGTGTTCATAAGTCCCCGCTTGCTGAGCGTCAGCTTATAGAAACGGGAGAGCGTCTGGACCGCTTTCGTAACGTCTTCTTTTCGTCCGGTTCTGGACAGCCAGTTAATCATATCCAGTGTATTATAGAGAAAATGCGGATTAATCTGCGCCTGTAAGGCCCGGAATTCCGCCAGCCTTAAGTCTTCGGAGGCCTTCTCCTGGCTGTTCATCAGATCGTTGATCTCTTCCGTCATATAGTTGTACGTGTCGGTGAGAACGCCGATCTCGTCACAGCCGGTCTCCTCGGCCTCCATCGGCCTGGGGCGGCCTGTACGGACGGATTCCATCTGATAGGCCACCGCGATGATACGGTCCGCGATGGAGACGGAAAGCTTCAGGGCGATGAAGAGGGCGGCGGCGGTGAAGAGGAGGTAGGCCATAATCAGCTGAACCATCAGCTTACTCCCAGCGTCGGTGATATGGCTGGAGGGCAGCAGGGAGACCATGTACCAGTCCGTGTTCCTGATGGGGAAGTAAGCCGTATATGCGTCGCCATCCGGATACGCCACCAGGGAAAATGTCTTTTCCGGACCGATCTTGGAAAAGAATTCGTCCGCAGGAATATAGTAGATCCCCGCAAGGGCCATGTCGGAGGCGGATACCATCACGTCACGGCTGTTGATGATGTAGGCCGCCTCTCCCTTGACTGAGGCGTTGTTAATAAGCGCGGAATCGAAGGGCTCACTGTTAAAATACACTGCCAGATAGGCGGAGGCCTGCACAAGCTCCTGATCGGAACCGACAGGCGGCAGATAGGTGATCTTGGAAATATAGGCCAGGCGGCCGAATTCCCCTGCTTCGGACGGACTTAAGTAGAGCTCCGGGCAGAGCAGTTCCTTATCATGCATGGTGCTGAAGATTCCGTACCAGTAGCTGCTGCTGACAGAGGAGACCGGAGAAAACAGCCGGTTGCCCTCTGTATTGTATTTCATCAGATCAGGGTAAACGGAATCATCATAGTAGATGCGGATTCCCGTGATCATGGTGTTGTCGGTCAGGCTGTCCGTCAAATGAAACAGGCTGTCCATCCGGTTCTGCTCCGGCTCAAACGCCGCTGCATCGCTCTCCGAGAGATAGAAGAGGCGGTGGATGGAGGAAGACTCCTTGAGTGCGTCGGATACGTAGGTCACGTGGGAGACCAGATTCTCGATCGACGCCGCCGTCTGTGCAGATAAGGCCTGCTCCGAGCGGATGGAGTCGTCCATGACGATGCCGTAAAGCTTTACGAAAATAAAGCCTGATAAGACCGCCGTGGGCAGCAGAATTAAAAGAGCGTGGGAGATAACAAGCTTATTCTTTAATTTCAGGTCATACGTATAGTGACGCATCATTCGTTTGAAGAAGTTTTTCATGAAAGTATTTTCTCCCTGTATTCAGAAGGGGACAGGCCCACCAGCTTCCGGAAGGTCTTGCTGTAATAGTTGCCGTCGCTGTAGCCCACCTTGGAGGAAATATCGGCGATCTTATAACGGGGATCGCCCAAAAACTGCTTGGACTTCTTGATCCGGTAATTGGTCAGATACTGGTTCAGTGTCTGACCCGTCTCATTTTTAAACAGCGTGCAGATATAGCTGGAAGACCGGTTCACGTATTCGCTGACATCAAGCACAGAGAGCGAGGAGATGGCATAGTTCTGGTGAAGGTATTCCTTGACCTGAAAGACCAGGGGATTCTCCCCTGTGTCCCGGCTTAAATGGTCAAAATACTGTTCGATTTTCTCTGCCAGCAGACTGTGCAGCTCGGAGAATGTGCGGCAGCGGAGTACGCTGTCCCAGATGGACTGAGGATTTACTCCCTCGCTGCTCCACAGGGAAATGTAGTTCATGATGCCGTTTTCGTCCAGCTTTACAAGGTATTTGTAGTAGATATCCTTCACCTGGCTGGGCAGAAGCGGCTGGCCGTTCAAGATGGAGTCGTGGAGCAGTCTCGCGAGCTCCAGCGCCTTCTCCTTCTGCTTTTCCGAGAGGGCCAGGCCAAAGTCCATCAGCACATCGGCGGGCGGGCAGAGGGCGGCCGGTTTATCGTAATCGGTCAAAATGGAATTGAACTCGTGAAAAAAGCTGTTTTCCAGGAGGAGCTTCGCCTTCTCGTAAGAGAGATGGACGGAGGCGGCGCCCGTGACGATAGGGCCTACTGCGAGGAAAAAGCGGCAGTATTTGTCGAAACTCTCCTGTAAGAACAGGGCGCATCGCTTAACGGCCTCCTTATCGGGCTTTTTCTCAGAATATATATGTACGATCACATAGCGGTCGGAGCGGAAGGCATAGACCTGCTTTAATCCCAGCGCCTTTAACAGAATCAGGAAATTCTCCCGCGCCTCATCCATCGGGATCTCCGGAAGCTCGGAGAGCGGCGTCATACTGTCCACGATGATTGTGAAAAACGAGGTGGCGGGACCAATGGTAAGCTCCAGCTGGCCGCTCAGCTCCAGCGCCGCCGCCTCGCTGCCCGGAAGCGACAGAAGGTGGGCCAGATGGCCTTTCTGTTCCTTTTCCTGTATCATGACGGCGCTCCGCGTGTGGCTGCGCACCTGGCAGTTTAACAGGGCTTCAGCCAGGGCGTCGTCGAGCTCGGAGAGGCTCAGTGGTTTCTCTACGTAGCGGACAGCCTTCAGTTTGATGGCTGCCTTTAAATACTCTTTATCAGAATAGGCACTCATAAAAATAATAGCGGTGTCAGGATTCTTTTCCAGTATGGCTTCTGCCATCTCAACACCTGTCATCCGGGGCATCCTCACATCGGTTAAGACAATGTCCGGCTGTTCGGAGACCGCAGTCTCCAGGCCGTGTACCCCGTCGTCGGCGAGAAGTATGGAGTCAAAAGGCAGAGAAAGCCTGGCGATGCTGTCACGGATTCCCTCGCGGGTCAGTTTTTCGTCGTCTACAATCAGCAGTTTCATCGTATCTTTCTCCTTCCAAAAATGCGGGAACGCCAGAACGTCCCCGGTTTCATGTTTTGTAAACATGGTATATAAATATTGTAACAGGAAATAGGAAATATGCAACGAAAATAGACAAATTACCCCATGGGTAGTATACTGGAATATAATGGAAGCAAAAGAGGAAACAGCGGAGGGAAGACGGTGAAACGGTTCTGGCTGATAATAGGACTTCTGACCCTTTTAAGCCTTGCGGCGTGCAGTGCTGCGGGGCTGGTGGCGGAGGATCCGGAATATGCAATAATCATGAAATCGAAAGATAACCAGTATAATGAAGAAGTGGCGGAATCGTTCCGCCAGGTGACAGAGGAAGCGGGATATCGCTGCGAGGTGCTGTATCCGGAATCGGCGAGGGCCCAGGATCAGGTGATTCTTGTGCGCCGTATGATGCGGGAGAGGGTGAAAGCCATCGCCATCGCGGTCAGTGACGAACATGCGCTCGCTCCCGTGTTAAAGGAGGCGATGGCAAAAGGAATCGTGGTCACTACTTTAGATTCTGACACGGAAAAGGACAGCCGCAGCATTTATGTGAGCCCGGCCGATCCAAAGGAGACAGGCGCCAGTCTGGTGCACGCGGTCAGAGACTGTATGGATGGGGAAGGCCAGTGGGCAATCCTTTCGGCCCAGGCCCGTTCAGCCAATCAGAGCCAGTGGATTCGCGCCATGATGGAAGAACTGGAGCAGCCGGAGTATCAGAATATGCGTCTCGTGGATATTGTATATGGGGAGGATGATTATAAGGCATCCGAAGCCAGAACGAGAGAGCTGATTGAGAAGTACCCGGCTCTTAAGGCGATCTGTGCGCCCACCACGGTAGGGATTAAGGCCGCTGCGGATGTCGTAAAAGAGCAGGGACTTGAGGGACAGATCAGGGTGACAGGTCTTGGGATTCCACCCATGTCTGAGGAAGACGCTGTTTCTGACGACGCCTGCGTGTGCCCGGAGTTAATTCTCTGGAATCCGGCTGCATTAGGAGCGTTGTCTGCCCAGGTGTCCATGGCACTGGTTAATCAGGAGCTTACAGTGAGAGAAGGAGCGGTATTTAAAACGGAAGACGGCAGGGACTATCCGATTCACGAGGGCGCCGGCGGCGGTCTGGAAGTGACGGCGGGGGATCCCGCAGCGCCGGATGAGGGCGGCAGCGGCCTGTGAAACGGGGATAAATGGCAAAAACGAAATATTTTCCAGTATTTAGAAAAATATTACCGTAGAAATGTCGATTCCTGTCGTGTTATGATATAAACTGTCAGAAAACAAAGGGGTGATAAAAATGAAGCATATTTTCGTAACGTTTGACCAGGCAGAACAGATCTTTTCATTTGTAAAAATTATGAGCAAATGTGATTTTGATGCGGACGTAAAACTGGGAAGCCGTATAGTAGATGCGAAGTCGATTGTTGGAGTGCTGTCCCTTGCTAAATCGAGAACAGTAGAAGTTATCTTCCATACAGATAACTGTGATAATATAATTGATCAGATAGCAGCTATCGTTCCCATCGCTGCGTGAAGAAAAAGCAAAATCAGGCCGAATAAGCCATAGAGTTTCAAGTGCCGGAAGGCAGAGAAAGTAAAAGGTAGAACCGTTTACTTTCTCTGCCTTCTTTTTGTGCAACAGCTGCTTCAGAGGGGGTCTCTTATGAGCCCGTGGACTGGTAATGGGACAATCCGAAACGCCACAGGCAGGCCGCCGGAATTAAGAAGAGGCAGGCGGGCAGCGGAAGAAGGGCGTACCAGTCCCTGACTGTTTTGCCGGTCAGATAGAGGAAGGGATAGTACTGGAACAGGGAAAACGGCACCAGGAAGGTGCAGATCGTGAGCACCGTCTTTCCGTAAATGGCAATTGGATATTTACCGTATTCCCGCGCGCCGTCCGTGAACACGTTCATGAACTCCAGCCCCTCCAGGGTGAAGAAACAGATGGAGGCGAAGATGATATAGATAGCGGCAAACACGAGGGTCCCGCCTCCGATCATGAGGATCAGCGTGAGCACCCGCATCGGTGTCCAGAGAATACCGCTTTTCACCACTCCGTAAGCCAGCATGACGACAGCCTGGAGAAGCCGTCCGATCCTTGTAAGCTCGATCTTGCTGCACAGCACCAGGAAGACGCAGCTGCCCGGCCGCAGCAGGATCCGGTCGAATTCACCGTTTCCAATCATCAGGTTGAAGGTATCGAAGCTGCGGAAAAATGTCTCCGCCAGCGTGTACGCCATCAGCGTGATGGAAAAACATAAGAGCACCTCCGGATAGGTGAAGCCGGAAACCTCATGAAAACGCGTCATCATGAAGTAGACGCCCAGAAATGCGTTAAAAGAGACGAGAAACTGTCCCAGCATGGTGAAAAAGAACGAAGCCTTGTGCTGCATCATGCTTTTTAACTGCATTTCAAAAAAACGAAAATAAAGCCGTACTGCTTTCATAAAAGATTCCTCCTTTTTCTCAACCGCCCTGTATGACAACGTGTTTCAATGCATGGCGTTCCATGGCCCTGCCGGCGGCCAGCATCACAAGCAGCCAGAAGATCTGCAGCGAAAGGCTTAAGTATATCTCACGGCCGCTCAAATCACCGCCGAAGATGCGGAACGGCACATTCTGTATGGAGGCAAAGGGCAGCAGGCTGACGACAGCTCCTATATTTCCCGGCAAAAAGGGCAGGGGGATGACGGCGCCACTGAAAAAATCGAAGAGCGATGAGACGATCAGCCGGATTCCCTGAGAGGAAATGGTATAAAAAACAGACATATAGACCACCATGTTAAGCGCAGTGACGATGAACAGCGCCAGAACCATGGAAAGTACGGTAAAAAACCAGGTTCCCGCATGGGAGGGCAGTGTGAGGCCGTAGGGCTTCGGAAGGAGAAGGGCTGCGATGAGAATCGGCATACAGCGCAGCACCGCCTTTGACAGACGGACGGCCAGACTCCGGACATACCACATATTATAGAGGCGCACGGGACGGCAGAGCTCGTAGGCTACATTACCCGTGGTGATGGAATCAAACAGCTCCATCTCCCAGAACCAGGCCATGTAGAGGGCCAGAAACGCCTGCTGAAGCCAGACGTAGGTCGACAGCGCCTGAAAGGTCATGGGAAATGACGAGGAATCCGCCTGATAGAAGGCCCGGAACAGTAAAATCTCCATGGCGCCCCAGACAAACTGGGTGACCATGCCTGACACCGCGGCAGTCCGGTACTGCAGCCCGTGTAGGAAGCGAATCCGGAAAAATGAGAGATATTTTTTCATAAGCCGCCTCCTAAATCCGATAATCGCGGTACAGATCGGCGACCATCTCATCCAAAGTCTCCCCTTCTTCCCTGCAGTGATTTTTCAGTGACTCGAAGGTGCCGTCTAAAAGCAGGCGGCCTCTTCCGATCAGCATGACCCGGTCTGCCATGGCTTCTATGTCCTGCATGTCATGGGTGGTCAGGAGGACCGTGGTGCCGTGAATTCTGTTCTGTCTGCGGATAAAGTCACGGACCGCCAGCTTGGAGACGGCATCCAGGCCGATGGTCGGTTCATCCAGAAATAAGATTTTCGGCCGGTGCAGCAGGGAGGCGGCGATTTCACAGCGCATCCGCTGGCCGAGGGACAGCTGTCTGGCAGGCGTCCGCATGATTTCACTCAAGGACAGTAAATCTACAAGCTCGTCGAGTGCATCTTCGTAATGTGTCTGGGGAATTTCATAGATGTCGCGGAGAAGTTCGAAGGAATCGATGACGGGCACGTCCCACCAGAGCTGTGAGCGCTGGCCGAATACGACGCCGATCTCTTTTACGTGTTCCCTCCGTTCCTTCCAGGGTATCCGGCCGTCAATGAGGCAGGTTCCGCTGTCGGGAGTCAGAATTCCGCTTAAGATTTTGATGGTGGAGCTTTTTCCTGCGCCGTTGGGGCCTATGTAGCCGACCATCTCACCGTCACCGATGGTGAAGGTGATGTCGTTCAGCGCATGGACATAGTCCACTTCCCTGTGAAAAAGCGCCCTGACCGCTTCAGAAAAGCCGGCGCTCCTTCTTGCGACTTTAAAAGTCTTGTTCACATGTTCCACTTGAATCATAATGGTTCCTCCTGGTAGTAATATTATGGAACGTGGACTTTCTGACAGAGGACAGCCGGTTGCAGATCTGTCGTAACAGTGAGTGCGTTCTAATATCTTGCCAAGCGGTGGAATGCCTCAAAAACCGCATTCCTCTCCGGGAGATGACTGTGCAGCAGGAAATGACGCCTGCTTCCCGGGGACTCTACCGTGGTATCAATATTCTCTTTTCCCGATTCCCGGAATGGGATGACGGCGGGAGAAAGGAACTTCATTTTAGCACCGGAGAGGGCAAAAGTCAACGGAAAAAGGGTATTGACTTATTCATAAAATGTGATAATATAAACATATGAACAGTTATTCATATGAAGGAATAAAATAAGAACAAGAAGGAGGTAAATCATGGAGGATGGAAACAGAATGGATCTGCAGGACAGCGAGGCACCGCACTGTGATTTTATATCGGTCCACGAGGACATTGTAAACCGTGTCATGCAGGTGATGCCGGCTGACCAGCAGCTTCTGGATCTGGCCGAATTCTTCCGGGTATTCGGAGATTCCACCAGAATCAGGATCCTGTATGTACTCAGCCAGTCCGAGATGTGCGTTTGTGATATCGCAGGCCTTTTAAAGATGGGGCAGTCAGCGATATCCCATCAGCTGCGCGTCCTAAAGCAGATGCGTCTGGTAAAGTTCAGGCGGGACGGAAAAACCGTATTTTATTCCCTTGCAGACGGCCATATCGAGACGATTCTGGCCCAGGGCATGGAACATATCTGCGAATAAGAGAAAAGAAAAAGGAGAGAGTAAGGTATGAGAAAGATTATTAAATTAGAAGGTTTATGCTGTGCAAACTGTGCTTCAAAGATCGAGACTGAGGTTTCGAAGCTGGCAGGCGTGAAGTCTGCAGCACTCAGCTTTATGACGCAGAGACTGACCATAGAGGTCGAGGACGACCGCGCAGACGCGATTGTGGAAGAAAGCAGAAAAATTGCATATAAGATAGAGCCGGAAGCAGAATTCAAGGTACTCCGGTAAACGTTAAGGAGCAGCGATGACGAAAAAACAGAAAACGATGGTAGTAAGGCTGGCGGTCAGCGCGGTATTTCTGATTGCGGGAGCCCTGATGGAAGGGAAGACGGCTTATGCATGGATTCCGTTTATGATTTCTTATCTGTCGGCCGGTTATGACATTCCGCTAAAGGCGGTGCGCAATATTTCCCATGGCCAGGTATTTGATGAGAATTTCCTGATGACAGTGGCAACCTTCGGAGCGATCGGATGCGGAGCCCTGGAAGAAGCGGTTGCGGTCATGCTGTTTTATCAGGTAGGAGAGTTATTCAGCGATTATGCTGTCAACAAGTCGAGAAAGTCCATCACCGAGCTGATGGATATCAACCCGGAGTATGCCAACCTGGTCCGGGATGGAAAAGAAGAGAAGGTCGATCCGTATGAAGTCGAAGTCGGAGATACGATCGTCGTTAAGCCAGGGGAAAAGGTACCGCTCGACGGCGTGATTATAAAAGGAAGCTCCAGCCTTGATACGAAGGCGCTGACCGGAGAGTCCATGCCGGTGGAGGTAAAGGATCATGATCCGATTATCAGCGGCTCCATCAATTTAAACGGAGTTCTGGAGGTCCAGGTGACGAAGCTGTTCGACGACTCCACCGTGGCAAAGATCCTGGAACTGGTGGAAAACGCCAGCTCCAGAAAGGCAAAAGCCGAGAACTTCATCACGAAATTTGCCAGAGTGTATACCCCTGTGGTGGTCTGTCTGGCGCTTGTTCTGGCTATTATTCCGCCTCTGATCACGGGAGGAAACTGGGGGATCTGGATTTACCGCGCGTGCAGCTTCCTGGTAGTGTCCTGCCCATGCGCACTGGTTATCTCTGTTCCGCTCAGCTTCTTCGGCGGTCTGGGAGCGGCTTCGAAGCAGGGGATCCTGATGAAAGGAAGCAACTATCTGGAAGCGGTGGCGTCACTCGATACGGTGGTATTTGATAAGACAGGAACGCTGACCACCGGAAAGTTCCAGGTGACACGGGTAAAACCGGTGGAAGGAACGAAGGACGAACTGCTTGAACTGGCGGCCTACGGAGAGTTTCATTCCAATCATCCGATTGCCCTGTCGGTGAAGGACGCATATGGAAAGAGCGTGGAGGAATCCAGGATCGTCACGGCGGAAGAGATTGCCGGACACGGAATTCACGCCGTACTGGATCTGGAGAACGGCAGAAAAGACTTATATATCGGTAATGAACGGCTGATGAAGGCACAGGGAATCACCATTTCGGATGTGCCGGAAATCATAGGAACATCCCTCTACATCGCAGAAGGCGGCGTGTTCCTCGGTTCCATCATCATCTCCGATACAGTGCGAGAGGATGTGCCGGAAGCACTGCACGGACTGAGAAGAGCCGGCGTCAGACGTCTCATAATGCTGACCGGAGACAAACCGGAAGTGGGCAGGGCGGTTGCAGATAAGCTGAGCCTCGACGAAGCGTACGGCGGCCTCCTGCCAGGGGATAAAGTGGGAAAGGTAGAAGAACTCCTCACTACGAAGCCGGAAGGCAGCACACTGGGATTCGTGGGCGACGGCATCAATGACGCCCCCGTTCTTGCCAGGGCGGATATCGGTATCGCCATGGGCGGAATCGGTTCCGACGCGGCAGTGGAAGCGGCGGACGTGGTGATTATGACAGACGAACCTTCCAAACTCGTGGATGCCATCGTTATCGCCAGAAAAACCATGCGGATTGTGAAACAGAATATTATATTTGCAATCGGTGTCAAGGTGCTGGTTCTGATTCTTACGGCACTTGGATTTGCAACCATGTGGGCGGCGGTATTCGCCGATGTGGGGGTTTCTGTACTGGCGATTTTAAATGCCATCCGGGCGCTGAATTATAAGAATGCGCGGGAGAAGACGTTTGAGGGCAGCGCAGGTACGGAAGTTTAAGGAAAATGGCCCCATACCTTTTCGGGAAAACCGGATGACTGGATTGTTTTCCAAATATGAATAAAATGCTTCCAGAATAAGAATAAAAATACATTGACAAACTTTTCTCAAGCTGTTATATTTTATGCATATAACGGGGGTGATGTAAGAGAATTTCATCGGGGCGGACGCTCCGGTCAGGGGTTCTGGTACATCACGCCCCTTTTTGTGTAAGAGGAAAGGGAGACGCTATTATGAGCAAATACAGTAAGGAAGATATCTTCCGAATCGTGGAAGAGGAAGATGTGGAGTTTATCCGGCTTCAATTCACTGACATTTTTGGCATGCTGAAAAATGTTGCCATTACATCGAGCCAGCTGAAGAAGGCGCTCGATAACCGCTGCATGTTTGACGGGTCCTCAATCGAGGGCTTTGTGCGGATCGAGGAATCCGATATGTATTTATATCCGGATCTGGATACCTTTGAGATTTTTCCGTGGCGCCCGCAGCAGGGAAAGGTGGCGCGGCTGATGTGTGACGTCTACCGTCCCAATAAGACTCCGTTTGAGGGGGATCCGCGGTATGTGCTGAGAAGCGTGCTAAAGGAAGCGGCCGATATGGGGTTTGTCTTTAACGCCGGACCGGAATGCGAATTTTTTATTTTTCAGACAGATGAGGAAGGCCGACCGACGACGGAGACCCACGAAATGGCCGGGTACTTCGACGTGGCTCCTATTGATCAGGGAGAGAATGTCCGCCGGGATATCGTGCTCAATCTGGAGGACATGGGATTTATGATAGAGGCCTCTCACCACGAGATGGCGCCGGGACAGCATGAAATCGACTTCGAATACGCGGAAGGGCTGGTAACGGCCGACAATGTCATGACGTTTAAGATGGCAGTAAAAGCGATTGCGAAACGCCACGGCCTTCATGCCACGTTTATGCCGAAGCCTAAGGCGGGAGTCAATGGATCGGGTATGCATTTAAATATGTCCCTGTCTGATTTAAATGGAAAGAATTTATTTGAGGATGAGACGGATCCGCTGGGGCTCAGCCAGCTCGCCTACCAGTTTATGGCCGGCATCCTCTGCCATATGAAGGAGATGACCATTTTAACGAATCCTCTGGTGAATTCCTACAAGCGGCTCGTGCCTGGATACGACGCGCCCATCTATATCGCGTGGTCCGCAAAGGCAAACCGCAGTCCGCTGATTCGGATTCCGTCGTCAAGAGGAGAGAGCACCCGGATCGAGCTGCGCTGCCCGGACCCTTCCGTCAATCCGTATCTGGCGCTGGCGGCCTGCCTGGCGGCTGGCCTGGACGGGATTAAAAAAGGTATGGTTCCGCCTGACAGTGTGGATACTAATATTTATACCATGGCGCCGGAGGAGGTTCTTGCGCGCGGTATTTCCAGGCTTCCTGAGACGCTCGGAGAGGCCATCGAGGAATTTAAGAGCAGCGAATTCATGAAAGAGGTTTTGGGAGAGCATATTTATACCAAGTATCTGGAGGCCAAGGAAGCCGAATGGCGGATGTTCCGGGCGTACGTAACGGATTGGGAGACAAAGGAGTACTTGTATAAGTATTGATATTTTGTTTCGCAGCTGATTCGATACCCTGGAGGTGAGTGCGCTTGGCCAATGTGATTGTGGCGTTCTCCAAACCGGAGGACGCAAAAAATATTAGGAATATTCTTGCAAAAAATGGCTTTTCGGTCGCGTCGGTCTGTACTTCCGGCGCACAGGCCATTAACAGCGCCGATGAACTGGGAAGCGGGATTGTGGTATGCGGGGCAAGATTTGCAGACATGGTGTACGAGGAACTCTACGACTGTCTGCCGCCGGGAGTCCGGATGCTTTTGGTGGCATCGCCGGGACTCTGGAACGGAAGAGCGCCGGAGGATGTGGTCTGTCTCGGACTGCCCCTGAAGGTTCACGATCTGATCAGCACTCTGGAGATGATGATGGAATCGCTGGTCAGGAGAAGGAGAAAACAGAGACTGAAGCCTCTGGAACGGAGCAGGGAAGAACAGGAATTAATCAAACAGGCGAAGGAACTTCTGATGGACAGAAATCATATGACTGAGGCGGATGCCCACCGCTATCTGCAGAAATGCAGCATGGACAGCGGCACCAACATGGTGGAAACCGCGCAGATGATCATGAGTCTGATTAACAGATAAGGGGGATACCATGAAGTTTACAAAGATGCAGGGAACGGGTAACGACTACGTGTATATCAACTGTTTTGAGGAGACGGTGGAACGGCCGGAGGAGCTGGCGGTGAAGGTTAGTGACCGCCATTTTGGAATTGGTTCGGATGGCTTGATTCTGATCTGCCCTTCCGGGCAGGCGGACTGCCGCATGAAGATGTTTAATGCCGACGGCTCCGAGAGCGAGATGTGCGGAAACGGAATTCGGTGTGTGGGAAAATACGTGTACGACCACCATATTGTGGAAAAGGATGAATTCGATGTGGAGACAAAGGCGGGAATCAAGCATTTAAAGGTTACTGACGAGGGCGGTAAGGCCTCATTAATCACCGTGGATATGGGGATTCCCGAGGTGACGGGAGAGGTGCCGGAGCCGATCATGATCGACGGCCGGTCCTATGAATTCATTGGAATCTCCATGGGAAATCCTCACGCCATCTATTATATGGATGAGATTGACGGACTGGATTTAGAGGCCATGGGACCGGCGTTTGAGACACATGAACGTTTTCCGGAACGGACCAACTCAGAGTTTATCCAGGTGATCGACAGAAGCCATCTCCGCATGCGTGTGTGGGAGCGCGGAAGCGGGGAGACGTGGGCCTGTGGCACGGGAGCGACGGCAAGCGCTGTGGCCTCCGTCTTAAGCGGCAGGACGGAGAATACCGTGGAGGTGGAACTGAAGGGGGGAATATTAAGCATTACCTGGGACCGGGAGAGCGGCCATGTGTATATGACCGGGCCGGCCGTGGAAGTATTTCAGGGGGAATTTGATCCAGAAAATTTATAATATGCTCACAGGAGGACATCGATGGTAAAAGTAAATGACAACTATCTGAAACTGCCGGGAAGCTACCTGTTTTCCGCTATCGCAAAAAAGGTGAACGCCTATACTGCTGCAAATCCGGATAAGAAGATTATCCGTCTGGGAATCGGCGACGTCACGCAGCCTATTGCGCCGGCTCTCATAAAGGCGCTTCACGATGCCGTGGATGAGATGGGCAGTGCAGAGACATTTCATGGTTACGCGCCGGATCTGGGCTATGGCTTTTTGCGGGAGGCCATCGCGGCTGGCGATTACGAGGCCCGCGGATGTAAGATCGAGGCGGATGAAATCTTCATCTCCGACGGTGCGAAATGCGACTGCGGCAATATCCAGGAGATTTTCAGCGAGGACGCGGTCATTGCCGTCTGCGATCCGGTCTATCCGGTTTACGTGGATTCCAATGTCATGGCCGGCAGAACCGGGGAGTATGATGAGAAGACGGGAAAATGGAGCAGAGTCATTTACATGCCGTGCACGGCGGAAAACCAGTTTGTTCCGGAGCTCCCCGAGGAGACTCCCGATCTGATCTATCTGTGCGTTCCAAACAATCCGACCGGAACGACGCTTACGAGAGACCAGCTTAAGGTGTGGGTCGACTATGCCAACAGAACGGGAGCCGTGATCCTTTACGATGCGGCTTATGAGGCGTATATCGCAGAGCCGTCGGTTCCACACTCCATCTTCGAGATCGACGGGGCCAGAACGTGTGCCATAGAGTTCCGTTCCTTCTCGAAAAATGCCGGCTTTACCGGCGTGCGTCTGGGCTTTACCGTGATTCCGAAGGAACTGGTCCGCGGAGGTGTCATGCTTCATTCCCTGTGGGCGAGGCGCCACGGAACGAAGTTTAACGGCGCCCCCTATATCGTTCAGAAGGCCGGTGAGGCGGTATACTCTCCGGAAGGCAGAGCGCAGCTAAAGGAGCAGGTGGCCTATTATATGAGAAATGCGAAGGTGATCTATGAAGGGCTGAAGGAAATTGGCTGTGAGGTGTACGGCGGTGTCAACGCCCCCTATATCTGGCTTTTAGTCCCTGGCGGAATGACCTCCTGGGAGTTTTTTGACTGCCTCTTAAACGAGGCTGGCGTGGTGGGAACTCCTGGAAGCGGATTCGGGCCCAGCGGCGAGGGATACTTCCGTTTAACGGCATTCGGCACGTATGAGAACACGGTGGAGGCCGTGGAACGCATGAAAAATATGGTTTCCCTAAGAAAATAACGTTGACAACCGCTCTTTCTGTGGTTATGATAGATGAGAAATAAGAAAATAAAGATAATGGTTGTGAATAAAAAGGACAAAAGCGTTCGTACCCTGGTGGTACTGACGCTTTTTTTATGTAATTAGAAAAGTACTCCTATTACACAAAAAAGCCCTCCGGGCAGGATGCGCCCTCCGCGCTAAGGAAGTATGGCCGCTGAAGCAGCCGCGCTCCGGCGCGAAAGTCCGGCGAGCCGGACTCTTTATTCTTTTACGGGGGCCCCGCCTGCCGGAATTTTTATTTTATAAAAGGAGAGAAAAATCAGATGGATGAGATCGATAAGAAAATATTGCAGATGCTGCAGGAAAATGCAAGGTATTCCCTCAAGAAGATTGCTGAGAATACCTTTCTGTCTTCGCCGGCGGTTTCCTCCAGGATTGGAAAACTGGAACGGGAGGATATCATCACCGGGTATCATGCGGCGGTGGATCCGGTTAAGCTGGGATATCACATCACTGCATATGTAAATCTGGATGTTCTGCCTGGAGATAAGCCAGGATTTTACGATCGTATGGCGGAGATCCCCAATGTGCTGGAGTGCAGCTGCGTGACGGGAGACTATTCCATGCTGCTGAAGGTGGCCTTCCGGAGCACCATGGAACTGGACGCTTTTATCGGTGAAGTGCAGAAATACGGGAAGACGAACACACAGATCGTACTGTCAACTCCGATCGGTCCGAGGGGGGCGGATGGAATGGAGGCCGGCGATTCCTTTCTTCAGTCGACTAATTATTAATTATAGTGCATTTTTATAAAAAGTATTGTACCTTTTCTGAAGGTTTTGTATAATGTAGCTAAAGGTATCAGTCTGACAGGGATGCGTTTTCAGCAGGGAGGAGCAGAATGAGAAGATATAATATTAATTCTGACTGGAAATTCAGAAAAGGCGATGGAAGCCCTGCCGCCGTGGTCACGCTGCCTCACATCTGGGATATCAGGGGAGGGCAGAATGGAAACGGCGGCTATGTGGGAGTGTGCATCTATGAAAAGCAGATTGAGATGTCGGATGACTGGAAAGACAGGGACATCTATCTGGAGATAGGCGCTGCGGGCAGTGTCGCCGAGGTTGTGGTCAATGGTCAGCCGGTGGGGACGCATAAGGGCGGCTACTCCTTATTCCGGTTTAACATTACGGAATGGATGAGAGCGGGGCAGTACAACCGGATTGAAGTGCGGGTGGACAATTCCGTGCGCGACGATGTGTATCCGATTGCGGCGGACTACACGTTTTTCGGCGGTATTTACCGGGATGTCAATCTGGTGGTGGCGGATGCGTCGAGATTCAGCCTGGATGACGACGGCTCCGAGGGTGTTTATATCATTCCGGAGATTACAGGCGGCGGCAGAGGAAGGGTCCGCGTGTACAGCGTGGTGGACGAGCCGGAGGGGTGCGAGGTCTGCTGCCAGGTGCTGGATCAGGACGGGGAGCTGTGTGCGAAAGCGACGGTCAAGGCAGGAAAGGAGCCGGCAGAACTTTTTGTCGAGCAGCCTGTTTTGTGGAATGGACGCGGGGGTGCTTATCAGTACACGCTGTCTGCGGATTTGCTGAAGGACGGAAAGTGGATGGAGAAGCGGATGATCCGATTCGGCTTCCGAAGCATCAGCCTTTCCGCAGACAGCGGTTTTCAGATGAACGGGCAGAGGCTGCGTCTCCATGGCGTGGGGCTCCATCAGGACCGGGAGGACCGCGGATGGGCCATTTCCCGGGAGGATATGGAAGAGGACATGGCCCTCTTAAAGGAAATCGGCGCCAATACCGTAAGGCTGGCCCACTATCAGCACGCTCCTTATTTTTATGAGCTGTGCGACCGGGAGGGGCTGGCAGTATGGGCGGAGATTCCGTTTATCTCCAGGCTCTCAGACAGTGCGGCGGCCAGAGAAAACGCTCTTTTGCAGCTGACGGAGCTGATAAAACAGAACTACAATCATCCGTCCATCTGCTTTTGGGGAATCGGCAACGATGTGACCATGTTCGGCGCAGAGGACTGGGTGGAGGCGGCGCTTCGGGAGATGAATGCATTGGCGAAACGCCTCGATCCCGGACGCATCACGGTCTGCTCCCACATGATGATGCTTGCGGAGGACAGCCCTCTGAGCGCTATTACCGACGGAATCGGCTATAACGTCTATTACGGGTGGTATGTGGGCGAGTGCAGTGACCTGGGAGTCTGGCTGGATGAACTGCAGCAGAAGCAGGTGCCCGTTCCGATCGCCATATCGGAATACGGCGCCGATGGAATTCTGACTTACCAGACCGGTTCGCCGACGAGAGGCGATTACTCCGAGAGCTACCAGTCTCTGTACCACGAAGAAATGCTGGCAATCATAAGGGAGCATCCGCTGGTATGGGCGTCCTATGTGTGGAATCTGTGTGATTTTGCCTCCGTCAACCGCAGGGAAGGCGGTGTGAGCGGGAGAAATAACAAGGGGCTGGTCACGTATGACCGAAGGACGAGAAAGGATGCGTTCTACCTGTACAAGGCGGAGTGGTCCGGGGAGCCTGTGGTTCATATTACCGGAAAGCGTTATAAGAGACGGGCGGAAAGCAGGAACACCATCCGTGTTTATTCAAACGCAGAGGATGTGGAGCTGTTTGTGAACAGCAAATCCATGGGAGCCATGTGCAAGGACTGCCATATCTTCTGGCTGGACGGGGTGGTACTGCTTCCGGGGAAGAATGATATTCTGGTGAAGACGGAGCGCGGAGATTACGACGATGTGATCCTGTATGGAGAACAGGCGGATGAACCTTCCTATTTATTCAGACAGGACAGGAATGCGGAGATGCGGGAGGTGGCGACCGAGTACCGTGTGAGGAACGGGTATCATTCCGTATACGATACACTGGATGAGATTTTGGATAATCCGGTGGCAAAAAAGGTTTTGGAGGAGGAGGCGGGAGCCGATGTGTTGAGCCAGCCCCTGCTGCATACACTGGGAGAGTTTCCGTTAGAAAGCATTGCAAGGAAATCGGGAGGACTCATACGCAAGGAATGGGTTGTCCGGCTGAATGAACGCCTTACAAAAGTGAAGAAACTACAGGAATAGATCAAAAATGGTACATTCAGGGCTCTTTTCACATACTTTACATCATAGAGGTATGTGAAAGGAGTTTTTCTTTTGGCTGAAAGAAAGATAGTAGTGATAGATGCCGGTCACGGCGGCGCTGATCCGGGCGCAAAATTTGAAGGAAGACAGGAAAAGGACGATGCATTGAGGCTTGCCCTGGCGGTAGGAAAAATTCTGTCGGAGAATGGAGTAGACGTCAGATATACAAGAACAGATGATACGTATAATACGCCTCTGGAAAAGGCCACGATGGCGAATGAGGCGGGAGCGGACTATTTCGTATCGATTCACCGGAATGCCATGCCGATACCGGGCAACGCCTCCGGAGTCATGAGTCTCGTATTTGAGAATAAGGGGGTTCCGGCCCAGCTTGCGAACAATATCAATGAAGAGCTGGCCAATACGGGGTTTGCCAACCTGGGCATCATCGAGAGGCCGGGGCTGGTCGTGCTTCGCAGAACCGAGATGCCGGCCGTTCTGGTGGAGGTGGGATTCATCGACAATGAGGCCGACAACCAGCTCTTTGATGATAATTTCGATGCCATCGCAAAAGCGATTGCCGACGGAATTCTGACAACGATCCGGGAAGGGGAAGCGGAGCAGCCGGAGTACTACCAGATTCAGACGGGAGCTTACCGCATCCGCTCTCTGGCAGAGCAGCAGATGAACACACTGCGGTCCCAGGGATTCCCGGCCTTTATCGTCAGTGAGGACGGTTTATTCAAGGTACGTGCCGGCGCTTTCCGGGAGCTGGATAACGCCGTGCGCATGGAGCAGGAGCTGAGACGGTATGGATACAATACATTTCTTGTCAGAAGACCGGCAGTTTCTTAAGAGACCGGACCGGGACCATTTTCCAACGGTGAAAATGGTCCCGTTACCGTTCACAGCCATGTCGGTCTCTGCTTCCCGGTCTGCTCCGGCTGGCTTATGTGTTGTTTCCAGTTCCAGTTTCGGGGATAAGCACTTCTAAACGTGCAGAATTGCTAATCCCCTGCAAAGTCACTGGAAACAACACATAAGCCAGCCGGAGCAGACCGGGAAGCAGAGACCGACATGGCTGTGAACTATAATATGATCCAGCTGGGGAACTCCATATTCCGTAAAAATAGTGTCCGCGGCAGAAAATATGTGTTATAATGAAGACAGAAAAACAACAAATCAACGGTCACGCATGCACAGGAGGGATTCACATGGGAGATAAGAAACTTGTTATTACCATTGGCCGTCAGTATGGCAGCGGCGGCAATGAAATCGGTCGGAAGTTGGCGGGAGAACTGGGAATTGATTTTTACGACAAGAATATCCTGCGTATGAATTCCGACGAGAGCGGCATCAAGGAGAGTTACTTTCATCTGGCGGATGAGAAAGCGGGGAACCGGCTTCTGTACCGGATTATCAGCAGCATGACGCCGGAGATGAGAGGCCCCAGCTTCGGTTCGGACCTGATCTCGGCGGACAACTTATTTCGTTTTCAGTCGGAGGTGATCCGGAAGCTGGCAGAGGAGCAGTCCTGCGTCATTGTGGGCCGGTGCGCGGATTACGTACTGGAGGATGCGGACAATATCGAACTGGTGCGGATCTTCATTTATTCGGATATGGACGCGAGAATCCGCAGGGTAAAGGAGAAAGAACTCTATGCGCCGGAGGACATTAAGAAGAATGTGAAGCGGATTGACAAGGAACGCCGGAATTATTACCGTTATTACACGGGGAGAGGATGGGCGGACCCGGAGAACTACGATCTTCTGATCAATACATCAACGGCCGGAATTAAGGGAAGTGTCAGAATGATCGAGGAGTACATAAAGATCAGAGGCTATAACATATGAGTTCGGGCGGCACAGTCAGGTTTGGCTGTGCCGCTTTCTGACGGATGAAAATGATATATTGTGAAAACCGTCAGTAATGTGATATGATAGAGCCATCCGGGCAAGCCAGACTTGCGGAAAGGTGCTTGGGAATGGTAATAACGGAAATACTGGTAACGCAGGATAAGGGACAGGAGAGAGGAAACACATGGTTAAGGCAGTGATTTTTGACATGGATGGCGTGATCATCGACAGTGAGGGAACGTATTTGGAATTTCAGCTGGAATTTGCCAGGAAGAAGAACCCGGACGTGCGCATCGAACAACTTTATCCGATGGTTGGCGCGACGAAAAAAGAGGCGTGGGAGGTACTGGAGCGTGCGGTCGATAACGGACAGCCGTGGGAGGAATTGAGAGATGAGTGCCGTCAGCGTGATATTTACAGTGAGGTGGACTATAGAGAGATCTACCGCCCCGAAGTTACAGAGGTCTTAAAAACTTTGAAGGAAAAGGGATATCGGCTCGCACTGGCTTCTTCCACTCAGCTGGACTTAGTGGAACGGGTCCTTCGTGAAAATGAGATCCGGGAATATTTTGAAGTAGTGGTCAGCGGCAACCAGTTTAAACGGAGCAAACCGGACCCTGAAATCTATCAGTATACAGCGGCCCAGCTGGGCGTCAGGACGGAAGAGTGTCTGGCGGTGGAGGATTCCACCATCGGGATCACTGCGGCCAGCAGAGCCGGGATGAAGATCGCGGCGGTGATCGATAACCGCTACAATTTCGACCAGAGTCTGGCGGATTATCACATTGCCAGGGTGAAAGAGGTATTAGAAGTGGTGGATGAAGCATAAAATACGATATACAACCTTGAAGGAGGAATGATTTGGAGTATATCGGTGAATTGCTGAAAGGCGTGGTCATAGGAATTGCCAATATCCTTCCCGGCATCAGCGGCGGGATGCTGGCCATATCCATGGGCGTGTACGACACGATCATCCATGCGGTGAACCGGCTCTTTAAGGAACCGGTGGAAAGTATAAAAACGCTGTTTCCCTACGGTCTGGGGGCGGTGGCTGGGATCATCAGTCTGTCTCTGGTGTTCGAATACTTATTTGGGACGTTTCCCTTACAGACGAAACTGGCGTTTATCGGGCTTATCGGCGGCGGCCTTCCGGCCCTGTTTGAGAAGACGAAGGCGAAGGCGGAGCCTGGGGAGAAGAGACTGGGGGCGGTGACGATCTGCATCACAGCCGCCGTGGTGATCTTCATCACCGTAGCTGGCGGAATGTCCCTCGCCTCCGGTTCCCAGGCTGGAGGCGAGGCGGTGAAGACCGGAGCGGCCTATCTCTCTTCCGGTCGGTTCTGGATCTTCTCCATGTTCTTCGTGGGTATACTGGCTGCGGGAACCATGGTGGTTCCGGGCGTGAGCGGCTCCATGATCATGATGATGATCGGTGTGTACGAGCCGCTGCTGCAGACGACAAACGGCTGTATCAGGGCAGCCGCCGCGTTTGATTTTCCAGCGCTTCTGTCCGATGGACTGGTCCTGCTTCCGTATTTTACAGGGCTGGGACTCGGAATTTTTCTGTTTGCCAAAATTGTGGAACATCTTCTGGTCAATCATGAGCGCCAGATGTACCGCGTGATCATCGGCCTGGTATTCTCCTCGCCGGTGGTGATCCTGTGGGATGTGGCGTGGAAACAGATCGAACTCTACCAGCTGCTTGGCGGGATTTCCCTGTGCCTGCTAGGATACGTGGCGGCGGTTCGGTGCGGCGGAGAAGGATGAGCCGGCGGTTGAGGAACGGGAATACAAAAAACAGGAATACAAAAAACAGCAATACAAAAAGCCAGATGCATCGTCTGATCAGCAGAACCGATGCATCTGGCTTTTTTTTGTTTCTTCTTATTATATTAATTAATTTAACTCGGCGATTCTTGTGATTCCCACATAAATATGGGAGATTTTATACCAGGTACGGAAATCGATGACTCCCGTCACAGGGAGGCCGAATATGGACTGGAATTCCCGCACAGCGGCAGCGGTTGCCGGTCCGAAGATTCCATCCGGCGTGATGTGCGGGATGGCGCTGTAGACGGTGGCGATGGCATCCAGCTGTTCCTGCACCTGCTGTACCTTCTGGCCGCTGGAGCCGATGGTTAAATCGTAGCCGGGCCAGGAAGCGGGGATGCCGGAAATCTGCTCGGCGGTATTGATGTACATGTCATCACCGTAGAAATAGCGCAGAATTTCAATGGGGCTGTATCCGCGCTCACCTAAGTCGGCGGAGCCCCACTGCGTCATCCAGCCTTTGTGCTGGCAGGACACCCGGTTGCCGTCACAGTACTGGGTCAAGATCGGCTGTTTGACCTCGGGACGCGATAAGTAGTTGTCGAAGATCTCATCCACAACCTCGGAGATGGACTGGAAGATATTTCTGCCGTAGATCCATTTATGGTCAAAAGCGGTGGAAGAGGTAATGGTGAAATCGTAGCCCTGGTTGCGGTACCACTCCGTGTAGACACGGTTCAGTGTGAAACTCATGATGGCCAGAACGTTTGCCGTGATGGAGGAACGGGGCCAGGTGGCATAAATTTCACTGGAGGCCACATTCTTGATGTAGTCCCGGTATGGAACGTAGTAATTGGGGGCGGTTGAGTCGGTAGGAACCCCGTCATGAACCACGACGGTCTGAGGAACTACCACGCGGCTTAAGACGATCTCACCAGTTTCAGCCACCGGCTTTACTTCAGCTTCAGCAATTTTAGGCGGATAGTAGCCATAGAGCGTATGATCCGGAATGACGATGGGAGTGTCCGGTGATACCTCGTCGGCCAGTGGCGTCATACGGACCGGCTGGATCGCAAGAGCGTCCGGCAGGATTTCCGTTCCGGAGATAGCGACTTCCGCAAAGCCCCGCGCCCGGATGGTGATGGTATATTCGGAATAGGGCTGGGTTAAGCCGGGCGACAGGCTGTATTCCAGCGGAGGAGCGGCTAAGCGGATCTCCCCGGTCTGGCCGGAAGAATTGGTGTTCGTCGATTCTACAGTGCTTTCAGGATCTCCTTTGTAAGCGATGGAAACTTCGGCATCGCGGATAGGAAAATTGTTTTCGGCAGAAACTACATTTACCTGGAGTGAGCCGGTATCAGTAGGTTCCAGTGCGGCAGCGGTCATATATTTTCTCATAGATTGCCCCTTTATTGGATGATTACTGACAGTATATGACGGCTGTCTCGCAAATGTTCCGGTTTTTCCGGAAAACGGGCTGCGGCGGAGAAAGTTTCTGCCGGGAGAGGGCAGGCGCCGCAGACCGGGAATCCTGGCTGACTGAAGGGATTCCGAATTTCCGGACGTTTTACCGGAACATGGACTCTACGTAGTTACGCATTTCATTCCGGCTCTCAACGTTTCTGGCTCCGTCTACGAGTTCGTTCCGTCTGGATTCCGGAAGCTCCGCAAAACGGGTCAGAATGTCGGAATGCTGTGCCAGCTCCATGGTAAAACCGATGGGCATTTCACTGTTATCTATCATAAACATCACCTCGGAGATAGTCTCTGCAGTTTTGAACCCGGTTATTCGCCGGGAATGCAATTCCTTAAGGAGGTGAATGCCATGGCCGGAAGAACCATCCATCTCCATTTGTAAAACCGGGTATTGTATAATTTGTTTAAAATAGTCTGCGAAAACCGGAAAAAGATAGTCAGGCAATCGTGCAGAAAACAGTTGAAAAATGTCGTGAAATCATGTATAATCTATTCAATTTGGGCTGATTTTCAGAGCGCTCAAACAACGCATAGCATTAAGAAAGGATTGGGACTTTACGTATGAAAGCTTTTTTAATACTGGAAGACGGAACCGTATTCACAGGGACCAGCATTGGTTCGAAAAGGGAAGTAATCAGCGAAATCGTATTTAATACTTCCATGACCGGTTATTTAGAAGTCCTCACCGACCCCTCGTACGCGGGGCAGGCCGTGGTGATGACGTATCCGCTGATTGGTAATTACGGAATTTGTCGTGAAGATATGGAATCGTATAAAGCATGGCCGGACGGCTACATTGTCAGAGAATTATCTAGAATTCCCAGCAACTTCAGAAGCGGGGATACCATTCAGCATTTCTTAGAGGAACAAGATATTCCAGGTATCAGTGGTATCGATACGAGAGCCCTAACAAAAATCTTAAGAGAAAAAGGTACGATGAACGGCATGATTACAACCAATGAAAATTTTGATTGTGATGAGGCTGTTGCCCGTATGAAAAATTATTCGGTTACCGGTGTGGTGAAGAAAACCACCTGCGCCGAAAAATACGTGCTTCCGGGAGATGGAAAGAGGGTGGCGCTTCTCGATTTAGGCGCCAAGATGAACATTGCCCGTTCTTTGAATGAGAGAGGCTGCCAGGTTACCGTATACCCGGCGGCGACGGCCGCGGAAGAGATTCTGGCGGAAAATCCTGACGGAATCATGCTTTCCAACGGCCCTGGAGATCCAAAGGAGTGTACGGATATTATCACCGAGATCCGCAAATTATATGAATCAGAGGTTCCGATCTTTGCCATCTGCCTCGGCCATCAGCTGATGGCGCTGGCCACAGGCGCGGATACCCACAAGTTAAAATACGGTCACCGCGGCGGAAACCATCCGGTAAAGGACTTGGAGACAGGACGCGTCTACATCTCGTCACAGAACCATGGCTATGTGGTGGACATGGATACAATTAAATCTGAGACGGCCGTTCCGGCATTTGTCAATGTCAACGACGGCACCAACGAGGGATTAAAATACGTAAATAAGAACATTTTTACGGTTCAGTACCATCCGGAGGCATGTCCGGGACCGCTGGACTCCGGCTACTTATTTGACAGATTTTTGAAAATGATGGAGGAGGGAAAGTAATGCCGAAGAATCCTGATATTAAAAAAGTACTTGTTCTCGGCTCCGGTCCGATCATCATCGGCCAGGCGGCGGAATTCGATTATGCGGGAACCCAGGCGTGCCGTTCTTTAAAAGAGGAAGGCATCGAGGTGGTTCTCTTAAACTCCAATCCGGCCACCATCATGACGGATAAGGATATTGCGGACAGGGTCTATATCGAACCTCTGACGGTAGAAGTGGTGGAACAGCTGATCCTGAAGGAGAAACCGGACAGCGTGCTTCCAACTCTGGGCGGTCAGGCGGGACTGAATCTTGCCATGGAATTAGAGGACGCCGGATTTTTTAAGGATCACAACGTGCGTCTGATCGGAACCACGGCTCTCACCATCAAGAAGGCGGAAGACCGTGAGATGTTTAAGGAGACTATGGAGAAGATCGGCGAGCCGGTGGCTCCCTCCGATATCGTGGAGGATGTCAAACACGGTCTGGAAATCGCGGAAAAGATCGGTTATCCCGTAGTCCTTCGTCCGGCTTACACACTGGGCGGTTCCGGCGGCGGTATCGCTGAGAACCCGGAGAAATGTGCGGAGATTCTGGAAAACGGCCTTCGTCTGTCCCGTGTGGGACAGGTCCTGGTGGAGCGATGCATCGCAGGATGGAAGGAAGTCGAATACGAAGTGATGCGCGACGGTGCGGGAAATGTGATTACCGTTTGTAATATGGAAAATATCGATCCGGTCGGCGTTCATACCGGCGACAGCATCGTTGTGGCTCCTTCCCAGACTCTGGGCGATAAGGAGTACCAGATGCTTCGTACATCGGCGCTTAAAATTATCAGCGAACTGGGAATCACCGGCGGCTGTAACGTACAGTACGCTTTAAATCCGGACAGCTTTGAATACTGTGTCATTGAGGTAAATCCCCGAGTGAGCCGTTCCTCCGCGCTGGCTTCCAAGGCCACCGGATATCCGATTGCCAAGGTTGCGGCCAAGATCGCGCTTGGTTATACTCTGGATGAGATTAAGAACGCGGTTACGAAGAAGACGTACGCCAGCTTCGAGCCGATGCTGGATTACTGTGTGGTCAAGATGCCGCGCCTCCCATTTGACAAGTTCATCAGCGCCAAGAGAACGCTGGGAACCCAGATGAAGGCGACCGGAGAGGTTATGAGCATCTGTACGAACTTTGAAGGCGGCTTAATGAAGGCCATCCGTTCCTTAGAGCAGCATGTGGACAGCCTGATGTCCTATGATTTTACGGAGCTTTCCGACGAGGAATTAAAGGACACGCTGGCCCTCGTGGACGACAGGAGAATCTGGGTGATCGCGGAGGCGTTAAGACGCGGCTTCACCTATGAGACGATCCATGCGATCACAAAAATCGACATATGGTTTATCGATAAGCTGGCGATCATCGTGGAGATGGAAGAGGCGCTTAAGAAGGGACCACTGACGGTGGATCTGCTGAGAGAGGCCAAGAGAATCGAGTTCCCGGACAACGTCATCGCCAGACTGACAGGAAGCTCCGAACAGGAGATTCATCAGATGCGTAAGGATAACAACATTGTGGCCGCGTTTAAGATGGTGGATACGTGCGCAGCTGAATTTGCGGCGGAGACGCCTTACTACTATTCCTGCTTTGGCAGTGAGAATGAAGCCGCATATACCAGCGGGCGGAAGAAGGTGCTTGTCCTCGGTTCCGGCCCGATCCGTATCGGCCAGGGGATCGAGTTTGACTTCTGTTCGGTTCACAGCACCTGGGCGTTCAGCAAAGAGGGCTATGAGACGATTATTGTAAATAATAACCCGGAGACGGTAAGCACCGACTTCGATATTGCGGATAAGCTGTATTTTGAGCCGCTGACACCGGAGGATGTGGAGAGCATCGTGGACATCGAAAAGCCGGATGGGGCAGTGGTTCAGTTCGGCGGCCAGACGGCCATCAAGCTGACGGAAAGTCTGATGAAGATGGGGGTGACCATTCTCGGTACGGCCGCGGAGGATGTGGATGCGGCGGAGGACCGGGAGCTGTTCGATAAGATTCTGGAGGAATGCAGTATTCCGAGACCCGCGGGCCATACGGTTTACACTGCCGAAGAGGCCAAGGAAGCGGCCCATAAGCTGGGATATCCGGTGCTGGTCCGTCCGTCCTATGTTTTAGGCGGCCAGGGCATGCAGATCGCCATCAGCGACCAGGATGTGGACGAATTTATCGGAATCATCAACCAGATTGCCCAGGAGCATCCAATACTCGTAGATAAGTATATCATGGGAAAAGAGATCGAGGTTGACGCCATCTGCGACGGCACCGACATTCTGATCCCGGGAATCATGCAGCATATCGAGAGGACCGGTATTCATTCCGGCGACAGTATTTCCGTCTATCCGGCTCAGGATCTGACAGAGAAGAACATCGAGACTTTAGTAGACTATACGGAGAAGCTGGCGAGAGCCCTTCACGTGAAAGGCATGATCAACATTCAGTTCATTGTGGACGGAGACGACGTGTACATCATCGAGGTGAATCCACGTTCTTCCCGTACCGTGCCGTATATCAGCAAGGTTACCGGAATCCCCATCGTGCCGCTGGCAACGCAGATCATCTGCGGACGGACAATCCGGGAGCTGGGCTATACGCCGGGACTTCAGCCTTCCGCGGACTATATCGCCATCAAGATGCCGGTATTCTCCTTTGAAAAAATCCGCGGTGCCGATATCAGCCTCGGGCCGGAGATGAAGTCTACCGGAGAGTGTCTGGGAATTGCGAAGACCTTCAATGAGGCGCTTTATAAAGCATTTGAGGGAGCAGGCATACGCCTTCCGAAGTACAAAAATATGATTATCACAGTCCGCGATTCCGAGAAGGAGGAGGCTGTGGATATAGCAAGAAGATTCCAGGCACAGGGATACCGGATTTTCTCCACCGCGGGAACTGCGAAGTTCTTAAACAGCCATGGAGTAAAGGCGCTGGCGGTAAGAAAGCTGGAACAGGAGTCCCCGAACCTGCTGGATCTGATTCTGGGACACGAGATCGATCTGGTTATCGATATCCCGCCGCAGGGTGCGGATAAGAGCCGTGACGGTTTCATAATCAGAAGAAATGCCATCGAGACAGGCGTAAACGTGCTGACCTCACTCGATACGGCGGCGGCCCTTGTGACCAGTATGGAAAACAGGGCAAATGAATTGACATTGATTGATATTGCAACGGTTTAAAGGGCAGACGGGCGGCAGTTACAGGTTTAAATATCTGTGGCTGCCGCCTGTTTATATTGTTAGAGGCTGGCTGTTGACAGCTCAATAGAAATGTGGTATATTTATAACATAAAGTTATAAATATACCACATAGAAAGGAGTAAGAATATGAAATACGGCTATGGTTGTCTGGGATTTCTATCGCTGCTGGGTATCCTGGGAATTGTCACGGAGGAGCGTACCTTCCTCGCATTCTTTGGATTTGCGGTGGATTTTCAGTACTTTTTCAGAAAGACAGATGAGATGATGATCGAGTATATGAATAAGTCCGCTGCCAGGGCATTTATGTGCGGCATGCTTTTAACTGCCGTGGTGACGCTGATTTACGCGGCGCTTTATGGGATCAGCAAGGCGCTTGTCATCGGGATCGCCTGGGGGTGGAGCGCATCGGTGCTGGTCTATGCGTTATCAACTGCCTATTACGGAATAAAAGAAAGCTGGTGGTCGGGAGATGATTAAAAACCGGATCAAAGAATACCGGGCCAGGTATGATATGAAGCAGGAAGAACTGGCGGCCAGAGTGGGAGTCCGCCGTGAGACGATCGGCAACCTGGAAAAGGGGAAGTACAATCCTTCCCTTGTTCTGGCCTGGAATATCGCAAAGGTCTTCGGCGTCACGATTGAGGAACTATTTACCGTGGATGAATCGTGACGCCGTTTGCGGCAGCACCGAGTCAGATCTCTGATTTGTGGTATTTAAAGAAGTCCAGTGTCTCGGCAATGTCGGTTTCGTCTGAAAACAGGCCGATGGCCTTACCTGCTTCGACTGCAAAATCCACATATCCGTTTGGTCTGGCTGTGATAAGACGTCCGTCGCTCACAGCCAGATCTTCGTTTGTCCGAATGGTGTTTTTTCCTTCCAGAAAACCGTATTCTTCCAGAAGATCGACGCCGGCGCAGATGGCGCAGATACAGGATTTGTCCCGGTTCAGGCTGTGAAGGAAGGCTCTCAGTTCGTCTCCTCTGACATGGGCGATATCACCGCCTGGGATGATGAAGGATGTGACTTCGTCCGGATCGATATCCTTTAAAAATGTGTCTGCCTGAACGCAGAAGCCTTCCGATGTGCGGATCGTTCCGCCGCCTGTGTCATCGGCGGAGCCAGCCATGCAGTAAGCACAGGGCTGTTCACCGAGAGTGGAGTATTTCATGAAATATCCCAGCAGCACGATCTCAAAGAAACAGCAGCCGTCATAAATAAGAAAGTAGTTACGCATAGTTCTGCCTCCGTAATAAAATTGATATCCTTATTATAGGTGACGGCACGCTATTTGTATAGATAAATTGACATTCTATTTATTTGATGGTAAGATTACTCTAGATTTATAAAGAAAGGGTGAGAACGATGTAATGGTTTGTTTATAAGTAAATCAATGGAACCTGGGATGGAACGCAGCGTGCGGGCCGTCTTGATTTGATACCCTTATAAACGATACTTTTACACCGTACACACGCCCGAAAAAGAATTTCTTTTTCGTCTGTTTTCGTGAGCGGCTGGTAGGGAGGATACGTATGGATCTTCTTCCGGAGGCTGCCGCGGGACTTAACTTGTGTTGTGGTGATGTATGGGCCACAGCTTTTTTATTTCACAGGAAAGTTCGTCCTATGAGATAAAAGCCCTCCGGGAGGATGCACACTCCGCGCTAAGGAAGTATGGCCGCTGAAGCGACCGCGCTCTGGCGCGAGAGTCCGGCGAGCCGGACTCTTTCTTGTGTAATGGGAGAGGGCTCCTGCTGCGTAAAATGGAAACGTGCGCTTTGGCGGATGGCTGAAAGGTCTGTGGCATATAACGGGAACATGAAGAGAGAAAGAAGTGAAATGAATATGGAAATGATTTATAAATATCCGAGAACCCGCCATATCGAAGGCTCCAGAATCCAGGCGGGCGACGAGGATTTGAAAAATGTGAGATTCGAGGAGATCCGGGGAAAATTCGTAGTCCTGGAGGAAAAGGTGGATGGTGCCAACTGCGGCGTCAGCTTTGGGGAGAACGGCAAACTGATGCTCCAGAGCAGGGGCCATTTCTTAAACGGCGGCTATGGAGAGCGCCAGTTTGATCTGTTTAAGACGTGGGCCAGCTGCCATCAGGCGGATTTATATGAGATGCTGGGGACGCGCTATGTGATGTACGGAGAGTGGCTGTATGCCAAACACACGGTGTACTATGACCGGCTTACCCATTATTTTATGGAATTTGACATTTTTGATAAGGAAACGAAATGCTTTTTAAGTACGGCTGCGAGAAGGAAACTGCTCTTACGGTGCCCGTTTATTGTGTCGGTCCTCGTTCTGTTTGAGGGCAGGCTGAATTCTCTGGAAGAGCTGGTTTCCTGGCTTGGCAGGTCACATTTTAAGTCGGAGCGGTATGAGCAGTCCCTGCGGGAACAGTGTGAGGAACAGGGGCTTTATTGGGAACTGGTAAAACGGCAGACAGACATGTCCGATCTCATGGAGGGCATCTACATCAAGGCAGAGGACGACGGTCTGGTGACGGACCGGTTTAAATATGTGAGAAACACATTTTTAAACACAATTCTCGATTCGGAGACGCATTGGCTCAACCGGCCCGTTATTCCGAACCAGCTGGCGCCAGGGACGGATCTATTCTCGGATCTTCCCCTTCGGGAGGAGGTGTGAGCATGGCAGTTCAGCAGAGACTTGAAGATTTCTTAGAGCAGATGGGATACTGCTTTGATGCACTCCTCGCGGAGTTTCGATGGCTGGAGGAGCTGGAAGACGTCATGCAGGACAGCACATGGCACCGCGAGGGAAATGTGCTGGAGCATACGAGGCGCGTCTGCCGTGCAGTCGTGTCAGGCGAAGAGTGGAAGGATTTAAACAGAGAGGAACGGACGGTCCTTTATATGGCCGCCATGTTTCACGATATCGGAAAGAAGAGCTGCACGATGCGCTCTGCCGAAGAAGAGGGCAGAATCATTTCCCCCGGGCACAGCATTGCGGGGATGAAGCGGTTTCGGGAGCTGTGCTATAAGGAATTGGAGGAACGTTTTTTGATTCCGTTTACGGTCAGGGAGGAGATAGCCTGGCTGATCCGTTACCACGGGCTGCCGCTCTTGTTTATGGAGAAGGAGTCGCCTGCCGTTAGCCTTGTGAGAGCAAGGGAGAGCGTCAGGCTGAAGCTGCTCTGTCTTCTTGGGCGCGCAGATGTGCTGGGCCGGGAATGCAGCGACAAGACGGCGGCTCTGGAGACGGTGGAATATTTCAGGGCTTATGCCAGGGAAACAGGCTGTTATGATGAGCGGATTCATTTTGCCAATGAGTATACGCGGTTCTGTTACTTTGAGAAACAGACCATATGGCCGGAGGAATGCCTCTACGATACGACGAAGTTCGATGTCTATGTGATGGCGGGGCTTCCGCTGGCAGGTAAGGATACGTATATTCAGGAGAATTTTTCACATCTCCCGGTGATATCCCTGGATGACATCCGGGAGGAGATGGGAGTGCGGCCGAGTGAGCCTTCCGGGCCTGTGGCGGCCGTTGCGAGAGAGCGGGCAAAGGGATTTCTGCGCACGCAGACCTCATTTGTGTGGAATGCAACCAATCTGGTGCTGGACAACAGACAGAAGATATGCCGGCTTTGCGGCAATTACGGTGCAAGAGTGAATATCAGATATTTGGAGGTGCCCTACCGGGAAGTGCTGCGGCGCAATACGGTTCGGGAGCGGAGCGTGCCGGTGGAGGTAATTAACCGGATGATCCGCCGGCTGGATATGGTAGAGCGTACCGAGGGCTTCCGGGTAAACTTCCAGCAAAATGACGACCGCTGGATAAAATAGAGCCGGCAGGCCGATCTGAGAAAGAGGAGTGGAGAGAGATGGTGTTTTACATTAACAAACAGGCAGTGGAGATTAAGACGAGATTCGAAAACGCACCTTTGACCTCGCCGAATGAAGCGTGTGCGGCGATCGGCATGCTGTGCAGGATATACGGGCTTCCCATACCGGAAAAGCGGGAGATGGTCAGCGAGATGAAGCAGGATCTCCACACCGCCATCGATGGGAAGCCGATCCCGTCGGAATTCGCGGAGAAAGTCTTAAGCCTTTTAGAAGGGTATTTTAAAGATGATCCGGTGACAGATGAGATTTATGAGCTGCTGAAGTACAGTTATGATGAGCAGAAATAGGGGATTAGGATATTGGAATAAGGGCATCGGTCGTGCATTCATGGAAGCATGCATAGAATGCGCAAGGCAGGCCGGCTACCTGCAATTGGAGTTAGAGGCAGTCAGTACCAATGTGGGCGCGATCGCACTATATAAAAGCGTGGGATTCCTGGAGTATGGCAGGAATCCCAGAGGGTTCTGTTCCCACAGTCAGGGATGGCAGATTCCCCTAATAACGGCAATGGTCAGAGTTCTGACAATATCTGCAAGGCAATTTCTTTTGCCTTCGAGCTGGACACCTCCGCGCCTTCTGTCTCGCCTAAATAAACGCTGATATACACGATTCCGCCGTGGGTGTCTGCGAAGCCTGTAAACCACGAATCGACGACAACACCAGCCATTTTGCCAAGTCCTGTCTTTCCGTAGACGGGAAAACCGGTTTCGTTCTGGTCAGTTACCAGCATTACCTGTTTTAATTGCTGTATAGTCTCCGCGCGGTAAACGGCATCCGGTCCGAAGATCCGTTCCATCACGCGTACCTGCTCCGATGCGGAGATTTTCAGCGAGGATTCTATCCAGAAGCCCGTCAGCGCCCGATTATTATTGTTTGTGTTCAGGCGGCCCTCCCAGTCGGAGATATCACAGTTACCGTATTGTAAACGGTTTAGCTCTGTTTGAAGGAGATCCGGTCCGATGTCATCGATCACCTTTCTGAAATACCAGACGCAGGAAGTACGAAATGCTTCCGGAAAGTCAATGTCTTTGTTCCATGCCTCGTTCCAGAAGCTTTCCCCGCTCCAGGAGCGGATGGAGTCTTCGGGATCGATGAATCCGTTTTCCAGACCGATCAGGGAGGAGATGATCTTGAACGTGGAACAGGGAGAACGCTGGATGCTGGCCAGTTCCGGATTGTAGATCATTGTTTTGCCTGCGATTGGATTGTAGAATACAGCCGCGCCGTTCAGGCCTTTAAAATGGTGAGCCCAGTCGGGTTCTATGATCGATGGTGCGGGAGGTGCGGCGATGGTGGAGTCTTGTGCAGGGGATTCTGTGGTGGTGGATCCCGGTGCAGACAAAAGACCATTTTCCTCTATACTTTCTCTATTTGTCTGCCCAAAGGCCTCAGTCCCGTCCGCCTCCTGTTCCACCATATCATAAGGCGGAGTGCTCTCCTGAAAATTCTTCATACCAGAGCACCCGGACAGGGACGTTAAACATAGTGCGGACAGAATGCCGCTGATTATATAGATACGTCTGATTCTTCTTATGGTCATATTTGCTCCTCCGAATTTCTTTCACTGCGTTTGCTTCACCACATTTGCTTCTACACAGAAAGTTTTTTTATAACAAAAAAATGCTGACCTCCCATTCAGGAAATCAGCAATTTTTTCTAATGGAGATGACAGGGCTCGAACCTGCGACTTCTTGCGTGTGATGCAAGCGCTCTCCCAGCTGAGCTACACCTCCATAGCAACTATTTTACCACGTTGACGGAAAAATGCAAGAAAAAAATGGAAAATTAATCATAATTTATCCTGTAAAAACACAATTGAGCGGCGGAATCGTTCCCGCCGCTCTGTGTTATTGCGCACTCTTTATTTCTTTACAAACTGCTTATCAAATTCCGGATTGAAGTAGTAGAAATTCTTGGAATCCAGATTGGACTTAATCTTCTCCAGCGCCTCGCCGAATCTCTGGAAATGAACCACTTCACGTTCACGCAGGAACTTGAGCGGTTCTCTGACTTCCGGATTGTCGATGATACGGATCAGATTGTCGTAGGTGGTTCTGGCCTTCTGCTCGGCTGCTAAGTCTTCCGTTAAATCGGTGATGGCGTCGCCTTTGGACTGGAACTCACAGGCATTAAACGGGACGCCTGCTGCTGCGGTCGGCCACAGAGCTGTGGTGTGATCGACATAGTAGGCGTCAAAGCCTGCAGTCTTTGCCTGCTCCGGCGTTAAATTTTTCGTCAGCTGGTAGACGATGGCGCAGATCATCTCCAGATGGGCCAGCTCTTCCGTACCGATATCCGTTAAAAGTCCGCCAACTTCCTTGCATGGCATGGAGTAACGTTGGGAAAGATATCTCATGGAAGCAGCCAGCTCTCCATCAGGACCACCGAACTGGGTGATGATGAGAGATGCCGTCTTCGGGCATGGCGTCGAAATTTTTACTGGAAACTGAAGCCGTTTTTCATAATTCCACATTAGACAGTACCTCCTTCCCACGGAAGCGGACCGTCAGACCAGGTAAAATGCTTCTGTCCCGGATACTTCGTATGGGTTTCTGATTTGTTGTTGGTATCGGGGCAGACACAGTCAACCGTCAGCGGTTCAAAATTCTCCGCGTACGTCTGCATCAGCTGTTTTCTCTGCTTCATGGCGTCGCTGAATGCCTTTAAGGCGTTGTCGTCAAGAGGATGGGTGTCAAGGAACAGGGTCAGATCATTGACTGTGAAGCTGATTTCATTAATCTGTTTTAACATCGTTTCGCGGTCTGCCATTATTTGCCACCTCCTGTCACATAAAACGGTAAGTCAAGACAAGGGAAGATCGTTCCGTGCTGTAAAGCGGCAGCAGGCTCATATGGCTGTTCCCAGGGCTGCATCGGTACTGTCGCGATCGCCAGTGTTAAAGCGGCGGCAGGTGTACTCTTGTCACTGTCGGATTTTCCGCAGCCACATGAACTGTTTGAATTCAAATTCATAAGAACACTCCTTTCATGTTGCATTGTAAAGTATCTTCTCTTCTAGTATCTGCCCGTAAGATAAAAATACGATGCAAAAAATATGCCAGAATAACCAATTGCCTTATTGTATAATGGACCAGAATAAAATATAATGATAGATATCACTAGGATAACAGGAGATCAGAACATTGAATGACAAGAAATTTGCAGTATTAATCGATTCGGATAACATTTCAGCAAAGTACATCAGCTATATTCTGGCTGAGATGACAAAGTATGGTGTCATTACATACAAAAGGATATATGGAGACTGGACAAGCTCTCAGATGGGAAAGTGGAAACAGGAAATTTTGGAAAATTCCATTGCACCTATCCAGCAGTTTTCCAATACGGTGGGAAAGAACGCCACCGATTCCGCGCTGATCATCGACGCTATGGATTTGTTATACACCGATAATGTGGACGGATTCTGCATTGTATCCAGCGACAGCGATTTTACGAAGCTGGCCAGCAGACTCAGAGAGTCAGGCAAAGAAGTAATCGGTATGGGTGAAGATAAAACGCCGAAATCATTCCGTGCAGCCTGTACCGTATTTACTAATTTAGAGATCCTGCTTGACCAGGATGATGAGAGCGTCAGCGGAGTAACGGTAGGGCGGGAAGTCATCGAACAGGATATTGCTTCTATTATACTGGAGAACGATGATATGAATAAGGCTACTGGTCTGGGAGAAATCGGGAATCGTCTTGTAAAGAAATATTCTGATTTCGATGTCAGAAGCTATGGTTACAGCTCTTTATCGAAATTTCTGGAGGAAATGGATAATTTTGAACTGAAGAAATCAAACAATGTAGTTACGGTTCGCATAAAGGATAACCGCACCAGGAAACAGGAGCTGGATGATTACGCCATAAAGCTGGTGAGAAACAGCGGAAAGAACGGTCTGGAGCTGGCAGCTCTGGGCAACGGCATGCACAGGAAGTATGGAGATTTCAAGGTCAAGGATTACGGCTACTCCACATTTTCCAAGTTTGTGCAGAGTATCAGCCAGTTAGAGGTCCGGGAAAATAAGACAAACAACAAAGTCGTCTTCATCAGACAGGGGTAATACGGAAGGAAAGAGGGAATAACGATGGTACGTTACAGCTTTGGTAAAAGGCTGACCAGACTTTCCGACGGAGAGAGACGAGAGGGTGATGACGCCTGCATTACGGTTATGACGCTGGAGGAGTTCCGGGAGGCGAAGGAGACGTATCTTCACCGGAAGGTACTGGTGCATTCCATGGAGAATATCCATTACTGCAAGGCGGAGGCGTACGGCGGCTGCACGATGGGGACTTTTATGATTCCCAACAAGAATAATCTTTTGGGAGAAAAGTTTTCCTTCGGCTTCTATGTGACGGACAGTGAGCTGATTCTGCTCGACGAAGGGGATATGCTGACTGAGATCATCAGACGGATGGAGGACATTGCGTCGAAAGAAGGGACTGCCCATGCGCATGCTGGAGAGGAGAGGGCGAAGGAAAAAGGGACGCCTGCCGCTCCCGCAGAGTTTCTGATCCTCTTAATGGATTATCTGATCCGCAACGATGTGCTTTTCCTGCAGAAGTATGAGGCGAAGCTGGAGGACATGGAGGACGAGCTGCTGGATCATCAGCCGAAGAATTTTTATGAGACGGTGATCGTGAGCAGAAAGGAACTGCTTGCACTGCACACCTACTATGAACAGCTGATCTCTCTGGGAGAGGAACTGGAGTCCAATGACAACCACCTGTTTTCCGAAGGGGAATGCGCCGGCTTCGGAATGTTCGCCAGCCGGGCCAGCCGCCTTCACGATCATGTGGAGATGCTGCGGGAGTATGTGTTTCAGATTCGGGAGATGTACCAGTCTCAGATTGCCTCCAATCAGAATCAGATCATGAGCTGGCTGACCGTGGTGACGACGATCTTTCTGCCCCTCAGCCTGTTGGTTGGCTGGTACGGAATGAATTTTGCCAATATGCCGGAGCTTCGCTGGAAATACGGCTATGCAGGGATGATTCTCTTGAGCGTTGTAATTGTGGCGTTCGAAATTTGGTTTTTTAAGAAAAAGAAAATTTTATAAAAGCGGATACTATAGGAGAAAGCGATGGAGAAGAAAGAAAAAGGCTCGTTTGTTGGAAGTGTGCTTCTGTCAGCTCCGGTATGGGATACGGAGAAACTGAAAAGGGATTTGCTGGAGGATTGGGGCATCAGTGTACCGGACCAGGATGAGGAGAACGATACTATTGTATTTGAAGCTGGCAGCTATATGGTGGCTATCAGCCTGATGCCGGCGCCTGTGCCTGCGGGAGAGGCGGAGTACTATGCCAAGTCCAATTATTTCTGGAAAGGCGCTGTGGACGCGGCCAGTGAACACCGGGCCCATATCCTGGCGGCCGTGGTCGGGGGAAGGGAAAATGATCCGTTTGAAGCCGGCAAGCTTTACGTAAAGATTTCTTCGGCCTGCTTAAAGCAGGAGAATGCGCTCGGGATTTATACCAGCGGAACTGTGTTTGCGCCGGAGATGTACTGCGCTGTGGCGGAAGATATGAAAGAGGAAGAAGAAACGTATCCGATTTTAGACTGGATTTATTTTGGCCTGTATCAGACGGAAAAAGGGCTGAACGGGTATACATACGGCATGACTGCTTTTGGGAAGGATGAGATTGAGGTGGTGGAAAGCGCGGCTGCGCCAGCCGCGCTTCACGAATTCCTCTTTGATACTGCGAGCTATGTGCTCTATGATGATGTGCTATTAAAGGATGGGGAGACCATCGGCTTCACGGAAGACGAGAAGCTTCCGATCACCAGGTCGAAAGGGGAGGCGGTGGAAGGCGACAGCATAAAGATCGCCTTCATGCCAGCTTAAATAATCAGGACCCGCCTACCAGATGCCCAGAAAACTCTGCATGGACAGGCTGACCAGGGAAATTCCGATCCAGCAGCACAGGCCCAGAAGAATCGGTTTCATTCCTGTTTTTACGAGGGTGACCAGGTTGGTATTGGTCCCGATGGCGGCCATGGCCATGATGATGAAGAATTTGCTTAAATCTTTCAACGGTCCCGTAACCGTGGCGGGGAGATGAAATACGGTGGTCAGTACGGACGCGAGAAGGAAGAACAGAACGAAAAACGGAAATATTTTTGCGATTTGAAAGGTATTTCCGGAGCCGCTCTGTTCTTTTTTTGTGCGGTAAAAGGCCAGGAACAGGGTGATTGGTATAATCGCCAGGGTTCTGGTCAGCTTAACAATGGCGGCGGCCTCCAGCGTATTGCTTCCGTAGATGCCGTCCCATGCAGCAGCAGCGGCCGTGACTGAGGAGGTATCATTAATGGCGGTGCCGGCAAACAGCCCAAAACCCTCGTTGGAAAGCCCTAAAGCGGCGCCGAGCGCTGGGAAAATTAAAGCGGCGGCAATGTTGAACAGGAAGATAACGGAGATGGACTGTGCGATCTCCTCATCGTCTGCCTCGATGACCGGCGCAGTTGCGGCTATGGCAGAGCCGCCGCAGATGGAAGAACCGACGCCGATTAAGATGGCGCTCTTCGTCGGAATCTTCAAGAGCCGGAAGAGCAGAACCGCGATGAGAATCGATGTGGTGATGGTGGCCAGGATGATGGGGAGAGACTGCCTTCCCTTTTCCAGAACCACGGATAAATTCATGCCGAAGCCGAGTAAAACGACGGCGTACTGGAGGATCTTCTTTGATGTAAACGCGATTCCGGGGCGGAAACGCTCCTTTCCCTTTATAAATGGGGCAATGGCCATTCCAATTAAGATGGCGCAGACGGGGCCGCCCACTACCGGAAAGAGTCTGCCTAAAAACCAGGCCGGTATGGATATGGCGAGACAGATCAGAAGCCCTGCGGTATATTTTTTCATAGTTATAAATTCCTTTCTTGTTTTATAGGATTATGATATCATGGGGGTGAATTTATTCCCGCGAGCAGCGGGCCATGTCTGCATGAGCATTTGGCGGCTGCCGCGAGGTGTTTGACTGACCATGGAAACTGTTACCATTATACAGAAGGATAACCATAAAATAAAATTCTAAATATTTATTTATTGATAAATATATGTTATGATATAGGGAAAGGAACGTATTTTACAAAAGGAGGAAAGTTCAGATGCTGGATTTTCGGATGGATACATTTCTCGCCGTATGCAGATGCATGAATTTCACAAAGGCGGCGGAGGCACTCAACATTACACAGCCTGCGGTGTCGCACCATATTCACTATCTGGAGGAACACTATCAGGTAAAGCTGTTTGAGTACAGCGGTAAGAAGATCGGACTTACGGAGGCAGGGAAGATGCTTCTGTCGGCGGCGACGACGATGCAGCACGATGAGCTTCATTTAATGCAGGCGCTCAAGATGTCGGATGGCGGCGGGCGGCGTCTCGTGTTCGGGGCGACTATGACTGTGGGAGAGTACGTTCTCCCGGAAGCGCTGATGCGGCTTATGGACGCCCAGCCGGATATTTCTGTGAAAATGGTGGTGGCCGATACCCAGGATCTGCTGCGGAGCCTTGACGAGGGGGAGATCGAATTTGCAGTGGTGGAGGGCTTTTTTCAAAAAAAGGAATACGATTTTCTCGTCTACGACAGAGGGAAATTTGTGATCGTGGCTTCGCCGGAATATCAGTTTCACAGCGAGGGTAAGGTGATCGAGGATCTGACGCAGGAACGGTTTTTTATCCGGGAGCCGGGATCTGGTACCAGATATGTGTTTGAGCGGTATCTGGAAGGCAAGAACCTTCTGATTCACGATTTTGAGGACCTGATGGAGATCAGCAATATTGGCGCTATCAAGAGCCTGGTGGCAGATGGACGGGGAATCACATTTTTATATGAGGCCGCTGTGAAGAAGGAACTGGAAGACGGCCGGTTGAGGCGCGTGGAGCTGGAAGACTTTGAACTCAGCCACGATTTCACTTTTATATGGAGAAAAGACAGCATTTACTCCGAATATTACCGTGAACTGTACCGTCTGCTCCGGGGAGAATGACAGGGAAACGAAAGTGCCGGGACGGACCACGGCTGCCGGAAGCGAGGGCTGAACTGTTACGGTTCGTCTCTGTTTTATCGAAAACACTCTTGACAGAATTAACTGTATCTGTTATTGTTACAGTGTAAACTGAAATAATAAAAGTTACAGTTAGCTGTAAAATGCAGTAAACTGTGTGAAATGGAGTGATAAAGATGAAGAGAGGCAGATCGAGAAGACGCCGCCGTCAGACCAGGCTGGTGATGTACGGTGGAACGGTCATCTTACTGGCCGCGGTTCTGGGAGCGGCAGGCCTGGCGGCTGGGCGGAGATCCGGAGACGGAAGGGCGGAATCCGCAGTGGAAGAGAGCAGCACGGCTTCTGTGGCGGAACATCTGGCAGGGACGGTAACGGCTTACGAAAGCACAGTCGTCGAGGGGGTTGACATTACCGGAAAGAGCCGGAGCGATGCCGAGAAGCTTCTTTTGGAGAAGACGAAGGGGTTGTCTGTGGTCTGGCAGGAGGAGAACGTGACGGCGGAGGAGGAAACCGGAGGAGCGGTCAGGAGGATTCTGGATGAGATTTACGGAAACGGTCAGATGAAAACCGGAACATTCAGTTTCGACATGGATTCTCTGAAGGAGTCCTTCCGTGCGCTGGCTAAGACGCTTGCCGGGAAATGGAACCGTGCGGCGGCCGATTCCCAGCTGGTTTCCTTTGATAAGGAAACTAGCGTCTATACCTATTCGGAGGCGAAAACTGGAAGAATGCTGAATGAAGAATCGCTGGTACAGGCCCTTATGGAGGCGGTGAAAGCGGGAAATTATGCTGCGGTGAAACCTGAATTTTCGGAGAGCTCCCCGAAACGCAGCGCGGCGCAGGCAAAGGAACAGTATCAGGTTATCGGAAGCTTTACGACGAAGACGACAAGCAACAAGAACCGGAATGAGAATATTCGTTTGGCGGTGGAAGCGATCGACGGCCGGATTCTGAAGCCGGGTGAGGAATTTTCCTTTAATCTTGCCACTGGAAACAGGACGAAGGAGAAGGGATACCAGCCTGCCGGCGCATACCGGAACGGCGTGCTGATTGAAGAACCGGGCGGCGGCGTGTGCCAGGTGTCTACCACGCTTTATAATGCCATTGTGAGTTCCGGGCTTTCGGCCACGGAACGCCATTCCCACAGCTTTACTCCGAGTTACATACAGCCGGGAGAGGATGCCATGGTAAGCTTTGACGGCTATGCCGGACCGGACCTTAAGTTTGTAAATTCAGAGCCGACAACGGTGGCAGTCCGCGCTTCTCTGAAGGATAACACACTGAAGATCTCCATAGTGGGCCTTCCAATTCTGGAAGATGGTGTGAAGGTGACCATGCGCTCCGAAAAGGTAAGGGACGTGGAACCACCGGCTCCGGTGTATGAGGCCAATGACGGGCTTCCGGCAGGTACGGAGAAGGTTGTGGATCAGGGCCAGAAAGGCGGAGTCTGGAAGACCTTCCGCGTAGTGACTAAAGACGGCAATGTTTTGGAAGAAACTCCGCTTCACAATACGACATACCGTGGAAAGGCATCGGTAATTCAAAAGAACGAGAACGCGGCAGAAACCGGTGAGTCTTCGGCAGAGGCAGGAGCAAACGAAAGCGCGGATGGCGGACAGACGCAGGAGAGTGCTGGACAGGGAAGTGCAGAACAGGATAATGCAGGTCAGACGAGTGGTGTCGGAAATGCTGCAGACGGAAATGCAGGGCAGCAGGAGGCGTCACAACAACAGGCGGTTCCCCAGCAGTCACCGGCGGCAGGCGCAGACGCAGTCGTGGTACCGGCTTTTCCAGGTACATGAATTAAGATATATTGAAAATAAATAATAAAATAGAACTATTAAATGCCATTTGGTATAAGAAAAGCCTTTTAGAGACTGATCTTATTCCAAATGGTATTTTTTTTCTTTGCTGAAAGTCATCTTGATTTAGTTGCAAGATTTTGTTAATCATACAAATACATTGCGTAATAATTATTATAATAATAAAAAACAATATGCAAAATAAATAAAAATAAAATATTAAATTAATATATATTGACATATTACACAAAATATAGTATTTTATTATTATAAAAATAATAATTAAGAGGAGGAAGCAAAATGAAAAAAAGTATTTTTATGATTTCGATGATATTAATACTTTGTCTTACAGCATGCGGACAGCAGAAGGACGTTCCAAAAGAGAGTGGTACTACAAGTGAAACTGCAAAATCAGGTAAACTCAATGTATTGTTCATGTCGGGTGTTTACGCGGACTCAGCACGATCCATGACAGATGAGTTCAAAGAAAAAACAGGGTTCGACGTAGAAGTTAATGATGTTCCGTTTGCCTCATTCCATGAGACTGCCATGCTGGATTTTGCCAGTCAGGCGGGAAGCTACGATGTCGTTGCGGTCAATTTATCATGGCTGGGAGAATTTGCTCCTCATCTGGAGCCTTTAGATGACCGGGTAAAGGAGAGCGGCATGGAAGTAGATAAGTTTATACCCAGTGTCTACGATGCCTGCAAATGGAACGATGTGCTGTACGGATTTCCGAAGGCACCGACACCAAACATGATGGCATACCGCACGGATCTGATTGATACACCGCCAAAGACATACGAAGAGTATATGCAGATGGCGGAGAAATTCAATGATCCGGACAATGGAATGTACGGGATCTCCATACCGGGAAAGAAAGAGCAGTATGCAGTTCTCTACCTTGTACGTTCATGGGCTATGGGAGCAGACGTTGCGGACAAAGACTGGAATGTTGTGGTAAACGGTGAAGTCGGACGCAGTGCCATGGAGCAGTTGGGAGAAGTTACGAAGTATTCCGATCCGGCTGGTTTGTCATGGGGACTGGAGGAATCCATCAATGCCTTCCTTCAGGGAAAAGCAGCATTCTGTGAGGCATGGCCGACTCTGGGAATCGTACAGGCGGCGGATGATCCGGAAAAATCCAAGATTGTGGATAACTGGGCTATCGCACCGTTCCCTCAGGAAAAAACAGGAATCAACCAAATGAGTATCTGGTGTGTGGCTGTTTCCAAGTATTCAAAGAATAAAGATGCGGCATTCCAGTGGATCAGGGAATACTCCAGTCTGGAAAAGCAGGAGAAGTTTTTCGATGAATTCGGCATTTTACCTTCCTACACAAGTTTCTGGGAAAAGGATGAAGTGAAGAATTCCAAGATGGGCCCATTGGGAGAGGGGCTAAAGACGAGCCTTCCCAAGTGGCGGATCCCTGTATCGGCGGAACTGGATTCTATTATGGCAAATGCAGTCAGCTCTTATATGTCCAAGCAGATGACACTGGATCAGGCAATGGAATTTTTCGATTCCGAACTGAACCGTGCAATTAAGAATAATCCACCGCCTGCCGACAGCAAAAATGACAATGCGATCGCGATAGAAGAAGCTTTGAAATAAGGGCGTGGGGGAGCGCAGCGGTTGCCGGTGCCTCCCCTTTTTGCTTTACGATCGGAGGAACCTATGAGAAAAGAAGAGAAAAAGAAGAGGATATCGGAGGACCAGCTGACAACATGGCTGTTTTTAATGCCGGCGCTAATCATTGTGCTGGTTGCAGTGATTATTCCTCTCTGTAATTCGTTTGTGCTGAGCTTTGAAAAAGTAAGAATTAATGTTCCCGGATTCATACCGCAGTTTGTAGGGCTGGAGAACTACCTGCGTATGCTTGATGATCCGGTTTTTATCCGCAGTGTTCAGAATACAGCCCTTTTTGCCTTCGCGTCAGTTCCTGTGGAGCTGGTACTTGGCATGATGCTGGCGATGATGCTGTCCGGGGATGGAACGGGTGCACGTATCATGCGGTCGATTATGCTGATTCCGATGATTATGGCCCCAGTGGCGGCCGGAACCATGTGGAGAATGATGCTGGACAAAAATACAGGTATTATTAATTATCTGCTGACGTGTATAGGCATGCCCGCAGTTGACTGGCTCGGTAATCCGAAGCTGGCTATATTTTCCGTGATCATGGTGGATGTCTGGAGAATGACTCCGTGGTTTGCCCTGCTTCTGATTTCGGGAATCAAATCGATTCCCGGCGATACTATAGAAGCCGCTCTCGTGGACGGGGCCACGAAGTGGAAATGTTTCCGTTATGTAATCCTGCCCCAGCTTTACCGGGTCCTGACACTGGTGCTGATGCTGCGTGTCATAGATGCCTTCAAGGTTTTTGATATTGTCTTTGTTATGACGGGGGGAGGCCCGGGAATGGCGACTGAGATGCTTCCAAGCTATATCTACGCCCAGGGACTGCGCTATTTCGATGCGGGATATGCGGCGGCGCTGGCCCTTGTCTTCATCGCAGCCATGGCAGTTCTTTCATCGGTATTTGTATTTTTAAGATCCAGGGTTCGGGATGAGTAAAGGAGGAAATCATGAGACGGAAAGAAAATGACAGAATCAGCAGCACGATCACAGACTTTCTAGGAAAGCCAACGAAATGGATTTTTATTACCCTGTTTGCAGTATCTGTGATTCTGCCTCTGTATTGGCTTGCTACAAATGCCATAAAAGTGGAGGCGGATTATCTCGCAAGCCCTCCGGTTATCATACCGACGCGGATAACGACAGAAAATTTTATAAAGATCTTTGTAAATGACGGCGTGGGAAAGGGACTGTACAATTCGGCTGTTATCACAGCAGTATCGACATTTTTGGCTGCATCCTTCGGAAGTCTGGCTGCCTATGCGCTGACAAAAGGAAAACTGGGAAAAAGGACGCGGAGTATCTTTGCCGGCTGGTTTCTTTTACAGAAGATGTATCCGGCGGTGGCCACGGCGATACCGATCTATCTGGTTATGCGCAGCCTGCATCTGATTGATACAAAGACGGCCATGATTATATTAAATACCAGCTTTAATTTTCCCATGGTAATCTGGCTGATGATGGGATTCTTTCAGGAGGTGCCGGAAAGTATCGAAGAATCCGGGAAAATTGATGGATGCAGCATGGCGCAGCGATTTTTCTATCTTGTGCTTCCGATCGTGAAACCGGGGCTTGTGGCCTCCGCAATTCTTACATTTGTCAGTACCTGGAATGAATTTTTATTCGCTGTAATCCTGAGCGTCAGAAATGCGAAGACGCTGCCGGTTATTATATCCGGTTTTATTACGGACCGTGGACTGGAATGGGGGCCGATGGCTGCTACTGGTGTTGTAATTATCATACCAGTCTTTGTCATTGTATGGCTTCTGCAGAAGGATTTTGTGCAGGGGATGACGATGGGAGCAGTAAAAGGATAAGAGCAGTAAAGGGACAAGAGCAGAATGCATTAGCCGGGAAGGGGGAACAGGATTGCAGAAAACAGGGGTTTTAGCGGAAGAGGCAACAGTCTGGTATGAGATTGTAAGAAATTGTCTTCTTAACGACATTTTGAGCTTTTGGAAGGAGAGGACTGCGGATCTGGAACATGGAGGGTATATAACTTCCTTCGACCGTGAGGGAAACTGTACCGGAAAAGAGAAAAATATCTGGCTTCAGGCCAGACAGGTCTGGATGTTTGCAACAATATACAGTAATGTGGACAAAGATCCGGCCTGGCTCAATCTGGCAAAGACAGGAAGAGATTATCTGATCTCCCATGCATACGCAGGAAACGGGAGATGGTATTATCTGCTTGATGAGAATGGGAACGTTCAGCAGGGAGTCATATCCCTGTTTACAGATATGTTCGTTTTAATGGCACTCAGCGCATACGCCGCGGCCTCAGAATCGATGGAGGATGAGAACGTAATCAGAGAGACATTTGATAGGCTGGATCAAAATATACGAAATGAGGACTGCCGTGAAACATTTCCTCAGGAATACAAGGCGGGAGCAGTCAGTCATGGGAGATATATGATCTGTCTGAATTCTGTGGCTTGTGCATGGGGATATTTAGATGGAGATAAGGCGGATGAGTTGATTCGTTTCTGTATGGACAGAATTTTCGGCGTGCTGGGACATGGAGATGATGGGATCATTCATGAGACGAGGACACTTCAGGGCGGATATATCGACAGCGAGGAAGGACATCGGATTAATCCGGGACATATTTTTGAGTCCATGTGGTTTGTTCTGGAGCAGGCTGAACGAGTCGGACGGCCGGAATATGCGGAGCGTGCGCTTCATACGATTTCAGTTACGTACCAGAGAAGCCATGACGAAAAATTCGGTGGGATTCTTCACATGCTAAGCGATAATGGAACCGACGAACAGTATAAAGACTGGAATGCGGCTCGTCATCTGAAATGGGATGAAAAGGTCTGGTGGACACAGGCAGAGGCGCTGTGTGCATTGCTGACGTCTGCTGACAGAACCGGTGACAGCGCAGCATGGGAAGAATTTAAAACCCTCTTTCTCTGGTGCAGGGAGCACTTCTTTGATCCGGATTATGGGGAGTGGTATGCGGTATTAAACCGGGATGGATCGCCGCGAATGAAGCTCAAGGGTGGAATTCAAAAGGCAGCATTTCATATACCAAGAGCGTTGTACCAGTGTAGCTGTATACTGAAAAAATATGTAGTGGAAACGGGAGATTGTGATGCGCAGACCTAATATAGTATTTATTTTAGCCGATGATATGGGGTTCTGGACACTGGGAAGTGCGGGCAACAGGGACGCAGTTACGCCGAATCTGGATAAAATGGCACGAAATGGCTGTACTGCGGAAAACTTCTTCTGTTCCTCGCCGGTGTGCTCGCCGGCCAGAGCAACCCTTCTGACAGGAAGGATGCCGTCTATGCATGGTATTCTGGACTGGATCTTACAGGGAAACATGGAAAATGAGGGAGAGAAGCCTATTGAATATCTGGAAGAGTTTAAAGGGTATACAGATTATCTGAGTGAAGCCGGATATGTCTGCGGGGTAAGCGGAAAATGGCATATGGGAGACAGTGAAAAAAGGCAGAAGGGGTTCTCACACTGGTATGTACATCAGTCAGGAGGCGGTAGCTATTATGATGCCCCCATGATACGGGAGGGGAAAAGGGTCCGTGAACCGGGGTATGTTACCGAACTGATTACCCAGGATGCAGTCCGGTTCCTGCGGGAGCGGGAGGGGAAAGACGAACCGTTTTATTTGAGCGTTAATTTTACTGCACCCCACACGCCCTGGATTCATAATCATCCGCAGAAGTATCTGGATTTGTACCGTGACTGCGCATTTACCAGTTGTCCAGTGGAAAAACACCATCCATGGCAGATCGATTTTTCCGAGTTCAATCATGACAGGAAGGAAATGCTGAAGGGGTATTTTGCGGCAACCTCCGCTCTGGACTTTGGGGTAGGTGAGATCAGAGAAGAACTGAGGCGGCTGAATCTGGACCGTGATACTCTGATTCTGTTTTCCAGCGACAACGGATTTAACTGCGGCCATCATGGAATATGGGGAAAGGGAAATGGGACCTCCCCGTTTAACATGTACGATACTTCGGTAAAGGTGCCGTTTATAGCATGTATGCCGGGAAAGATCCGGCCGGGAATACGTTTAAAGGGACTATACAGCGCTTACGATTTCTTCCCAACGATCATGGAGATTGCGGGACTGGCGTATAAAGAAAAGGACATTCCGGGAAAAAGCTTTGCGAAAGCCATTTTTACGGGAGAAGAACGGGAGATCAATGACTGTGTGGTTGTCTACAGTGAATATGGCGCAGTCCGGATGGTTCGCCAAAGGGAGTGGAAATATATCCGCAGGTATCCGGAAGGGCCGGATGAGCTCTACAATCTTAAAACTGATCCGGGGGAAATGCTCAACATGATTGACAAGGCGGCTCCTGAATTGATAGAATTATTAAATAAACGTCTGGAAAGCTGGTTTTCGGAATATACAAGACCGGAGACAGATGGGCGGCAGGCGAACGTGACAGGAGCCGGACAGAACAAGAAGCATACTGCAAGCGGATTTGAACCTGGTTCTTTTCAGATGGAATACGCAACGCTGCCGGTCCGACAGGCATAGAGCGCGGGAGCATTTGTGCGGCGCCGGAAAGAGGGACTATGACTGAACTTAGTGCAAAGGAAGAGAAAATTTTATGGTACATTTATGCGATGAAGCATGTATCAAGAAAGAGTCTGTTGGAGTTGAGTCATTACAAGGCGCCTACCCTTTACCGGGTGATAGAGGCCCTGGTGCAGAATGGATACGCAGAGGTGTCCGGCAGTGAGGAATACGGGAGCAAAGGAAGGCCCGGTGAGCTTTTGTCCATGAACAGCAGGCATGCTTATGTGTTTTCAATCTGTATATTGCGGGAAACATTTTACTGCGCGGTAGTGGATTTCAGCAATGATATTCTTACAATGGAGGAGCACAGACTGATTCCGGGCATGACGCCGGAGCAGCTGGCAGATATCGCCAGACAGGATTTTTCAGAAGCCTGTGAACGGCTGGGACTGGCGGAGGACTTGTTTTTAGAGATTGGTCTCTCCGCTGTCGGTCCCCTCGACTATGCGAACGGGCAGATGCTGAGGCCGTTATATTTTTTAGCCGGAGAATGGAAAAATATTCCAATTGTGAAGGTGCTTCAGACCAGATTTAACCGGAAGGTCTACTTGGACTGCAACGCGAGGGCGGCACTTATGGGAAATTATCTTCCCAATTACTTCGAAAGACATCAGAATGTGGTTTATGTGACAGTCGGAAATGGAATCGGCTCAGGATTGGTTATCAACCGGAAACTGATGCTGAACCATAATATCATACTGGATGGATTCGCCCACATGACGATTGACATGGATGGCCGCAAATGCACCTGCGGAGAATATGGCTGTGTGGAAGCTTACGTATCGGTTCCGGCAATCCTGGCTCAGTGTGTGGAAGAGATGAGACTGGGCATCGACAGCAGTATGAAAAATCATATGGATCATCTGACACTCCAGGATTTACAGAGAGCAGTGAGGACAAAAGACGCCCTGGCTGTTATACAGATCAATAAGGCGGCGAATATTTTCGCAAAATGTATTTTGAACTATCTTCGTATGGTTGAACTGGAGGCCGTTGTGTTGGGTGGAAGTTTAATTGAGGCAGTTCCGGAGTTTTATGACAGGGTAGAGCAGTATGCCAGAGAGCGGAATTCGTCTGTTATGTTCTACCGTTCCACAGAAAAAGAGAAGAATATTTTAAGGGGAATCGCGTCTGAAATTGTAATGAGATATATTTTCGGAGAATAAATATGATGCTTTACACGAAAGGGGAACACACATGAGAAAAGTATTTCAATCATCGGAATATCATATCGATAATACCGGAGAACATCTGGTTACAAAAGCACTTCAGACGCTGATTGATGAGGCGTCGCAGGCGGGAGGCGTCCTGGTTCTGGAAAAAGGCACGTATCTGACGGCGCCGCTATTTTTAAAGAGCGGAATGGAGTTCCATTTTGAGGACGGAGCGGTTCTGACGGGGACTACGGATGAATCGCAGATTCCGGTGATTCCGACCAGGGCAGCCGGTGTCGAGATGGACTGGTATCCAGGTATTTTAAATTGCAACGGACAGAAAGATGTAATTATCAGCGGAAACGGTACTATAGACGGTCAGGGAGAATACTGGTGGCGTAAATACTGGGGAGACGACGGAAAGAGCGGCATGCGCGGTGAATACGATAAGAAAGGGCTCCGATGGGCCTGCGATTACGATTGTATGCGCGTCAGAAATGTGGTCATTATGGAGTCCTCCAATATTACACTGAGAGGCATTACCTCAACGAGATCCGGCTTCTGGAATATTCATATCTGCTACAGTGACCACATTCATGTGGATGGCGTAAAGATCACATCGTGCGGGGCGGAAAGTCCCAGCACTGATGGAATTGATATCGATTCCTGCCACGATGTTCTGGTGGAAAACTGCATCACCGACTGCAACGACGACAGCATCTGCATCAAGTCGGGAAGAGATGCGGATGGCATCCGTGTGAACCGCCCCTGCCATGATATTACGGTGCAGAACTGTGAGATTCAGGCGGGTTTCGGTGTTACCATCGGCAGCGAAGTATCCGGCGGCGTCTACCGCATTACACTGAAAAATCTGCGCTACCACGGAACGGACTGTGGCTTCCGCATTAAATCCTCTGTGGCGAGACACGGTTATATCCGTGACGTGAGGGTGGACGGCCTTTCCATGGTCAATGTGAAATATCCGTTCCATTTCTTCTTAAACTGGAATCCGGCATACAGCTGCTGCGAGCTTCCACAGGGCTATGGGGGAGAGCTGCCGGCCCACTGGGAAAAGCTTCTGGAAGTAATTCCAGCTTCCGTTCCGAAGACAAAGGTCAGTGATATTATAATTGAGAATGTAACTGCATGGAATGAACCGGAGTATGACGGCATCAGCCGGGCGTTCCACATGGAAGGCTTTGAGGATCAGCCCATCGAGCATGTAGTATTTAAGAATGTATCGCTGGCGTGCCGGGAGTTTGGGGTGATCAATCACACGAAGGATATCGAGTTCCAGAATGTTACAGTGTCCGTATCCGGGGCTCGTGATGAGAAAAATGACAGCTACGATAACCGGTAATGCAGGTTAGAGCATGTACACGAGATCGTAGGGAGTACGTTTATCGCAGAGTACTGCAAGGATCCTCACAACCATCGGTTTGCGACGGTTTCTGACGAGGCGATTCCTTACATGGGAAGCCATGTTCACAATATAAAGTTCCGCACAGATTCTTATGACGGCCATTACCATGAATTCTGCGGGACGTCTTCTGCCGCGATACCGGTTGGAGGCGGCAAGCATATTCATTTTGCCAAGGCGTATACGACTTCCGCAGATGGACATGTTCATGAGTTTCAGGTGGCATCTTTGATCGATAATCCAATCGAATAGTATGGAAAGCTGGCATAGGAGGAAAATCCTGTGCCAGCTTTTTTGATTTGGTAATTTTACTGGAGGGAACTGGCGAGGGATATCAGTGATTTTTCCGCTGTCTGAACTGTTACACAAAATGCAAAAAAGTAAAGAAGGGTATTGACAATAAATTGTGCAAGGAATATAATAAACGACATAGAGTACACGTGTACGCAAATAAAAAGTGCATATACAAAAACCTCGATTACAAATAACAGAAATAAATTTAATGAAATATAACCAAATAAATGAATGCGTATTTGGGAAAAATAACGAATGCCGGTGAAGGAAGAGAAAGGCGAGGGCAAAAAAATACCCTGAGAGTTTATCGGTCTGCCGCGAAACATACGGATAAACAGTCAGGATACCTTATTCAGTACCATTCTAAATGATTTAAGTAAAAAAGTAAAGGTTTCTTTTCATTAAAATTTATATATTACAGTTGTTAAACAACCATATTTCAGGAGGTTCTATATGAAAAGAAGATTTGTTGCTGCGATGCTGGCCGGAGTCATGGTGTGTTCACTGGCAGGATGCAATACGAAGTCACCGATGGCAGGAAAAGAAGAGACGACAACGGCCGCCGATACCCAGGCAGGCTCGGATACCCAGGCTGCTTTAGCAGAGGGAGAGACAGATAAGCAGGCGGAAGCCGCAGGCCCGATCACCATTCAGTTCTGGAATGCATTTACAGGAACGGACGGCGATGTGCTGAGGGAGATTGTGGAGCGCTATAATAAAGAAAATACCAAAGGAATTACGATTGAGATGGATATCATGCCAGCCAGCAGCTTAGAGGAAAAACTCCCGGCAGCCATCGCTTCCAAGACAGCGCCCGCCCTTATTATCAGAGGTAATTTTGATACGGCAACTTATACGGATAATGGAATTTTGACGCCGCTTGATGATTTCTTCGAACAGACCGGAGTGGAAGCCTCGAATTTCAGTGATGCATCACTTCAGGCGCTTCAGTACCAGAAGGTACAGATGATGATTCCGATGCAGGTTCATTCCACATTCCTTTACTGGAATAAAGATCTGTTTGAAGCGGCGGGACTTGATCCCGAGACACCGCCGGCAACATGGGAAGAGGCGGCCGAGTATGCGCTGAAGATATCTGATCCGTCCAGAAAGCTTTATGGAATCGGTTTCCCGATCAGCGGAGCGCCCTGCTATTTTGATGCAATGTTCAAGTCCAACGGCGGTGACGTCTTCTCTGCAGACGGTAAGAGTTCTGTTCTGGACAGCCCTGAGAACTTAAAGACCCTTCAGTATATTCAGAATCTTGTCAATCAGGAGGCTGCGCCGGTTGGATCTACAGGAGCCGATACGGATAACTTAATGCTTGCCGGACAGATGGGAATCTACTGCGGCGGTCCATGGCTGATCAGCGGACTGAAGGAAGCGGAGATCAATTTTGGTGTTACGGGAATGCCTGCAGGGGACAAGGAGGCTGCCGGTGTCATTGAAGTCCAGGGCTTTGGAGTCACCTCCACGGCCAGTGAAGAAGAAAAGGCGGCGGCTTACGACTTTATCGCCTACTGGAATTCAGACACGACTTGTAAAGAATGGTCCCTGCGCAACGGCTATCCGCCATATTTAAAGTCTCTGGCAGAGGATACAGACATCAAAGCGGATGCAACAGTCAATGCACTGTCATCCATCTCTGAGTTTGGATTTTCCTTTGCACCGGGAATTAAATCTGTAAAACAGGTCAATAACGACATTTTATTCCCCATGATCGAAAATGTAGTGGCCGGCAACGACCCTCAGGAGGAACTGAGCAAGGCGTCGGAGAGCATCAACAAGCTGCTTTCTGAGTAGACAGCAATACATAGAGGTGATTTCATTGAATAATATAAAAACAAGAAAGTCCCCTTCACGTTCATTCGGCAGAAAATACTGGAATAAACCGGATCGGGTAGCATATTTATTTATGCTGCCCTCCATCCTGGTACTGTTCGTATTTGCGATTATTCCGCTGATGGCATGTCTCGTAATCAGTCTGTTTGACATGAATATTTTCTTTACGGACACCAGTTTTACAGGGGCCCACAACTTTATCACGGCATTTCAGGATACACGGTTCTGGAACGCACTGCTGAACACGGTTATATTCGTCCTGTTCGAAGTGCCTCTTCAGATTGTGATCGGACTTTTGACGGCCAATGCGCTGGTAAAGACCAGCCTCTTTAACAAGGCGGCCAGATCCATCTTCTTCCTTCCGGTAGTCTGCTCCATGGCGGCGGTAGGCATTATATGGTCCATTCTTTTAGATACCAATATTGGATTCATACCGTACTTACTGGAACAGATCGGTATTCATAACGCCACCTTTTTCCGAAATGCGAAGACGGCCATGCCGACCGTGATCGCCATGACGGTATGGAAAAATTTTGGCTATACCATGTCCATTCTGGTAGTGGGAATCCAGGGGATATCCCAGAGCTACTATGAGGCGTCGGAGATCGATGGGGCAGGGAAGACGGCACAGTTCTTTAAGATTACACTGCCGCTTTTGAAGCCCACGCTGGGGTTCTGCCTTATTACCAATACCATCGGCTCTCTTCAGGTGTTTGACCAGGTGTACGTCACGACACAGGGCGGTCCCCAGTTTAAGACCGAGACGCTGGTACAGTATATTTATAAAACCGGTTTTAATCAGCCCTACAATCTGGGATACGCCTGTGCCCTTTCTGTGCTTCTGCTCGTGGTGATACTGGCTGTCTCCCTTCCGATGTACAAGAACATGTTTATTAACCAGAATTAGGAGGCCGGGGATGAACGAAAAGAAGAAAAGACGTGTGACACTTTTAAGTGTGGTTAAGATCGTATTGACGGTGTTCCTGATTGTGATTGTCCTGTTTCCGCTTATCTGGATGGCGGTCGGGTCCTTTAAACTGGAAAAGGAGATCCTGGGATATCCGCCGACTGTTTTTGGAACGAAATATACACTGAAGTCCTTCCAGAGGATTTTTAAGACAATCCCTATGGCATCATATATTAAAAATACCGTGATATTTGCAGGCGGTTCAACGATTCTGGCAGTGCTGTTTGACTCATTAACGGGCTATGCGTTTGCGCGGCTGGATTTTAAGGGGAAAGATATCCTGTTCATGCTGGTGCTGCTTACCATGATGGTACCATTCCAGGTTATGATGATTCCGCTGTTCCTGGAATCGAATCTGCTGGGGCTTTTGGACACCTACGGCGGACTGATTCTGCCGAAGGCCACCTCGGCATTCGGCATCTTTATGATGCGGTCCTACTTCGCGGCTCTTCCGAAGGATCTGGAGGAAGCGGCAAGAGTGGACGGCATGAGCGAATTCGGTATATTTGCAAAGATTATGTTTCCGCTGGTGATACCGGGGGTACTGACTCTGGCCATTTTCCATCTGATGCAGAACTGGAATGATTTGCTGTATCCATTAATGATGACCAGCAGCACGAGGATGAGGACGCTCTCCGCAGGACTTGCCCTTTTCGTGGGAGAACACGCGACCACTTATTACGGGCCGCAGCTGGCAGGTGCACTTCTGTCGGTGCTGCCGCTGCTCGTCATTTATATCTTTTTCCAGAAATATTTTATCGCCAGTGTCGCGACCAGCGGAATGAAGGACTAGCGCTGCCAGGCTGCTGAAACAGAGGAGAGAAAAAAACAATGCAGAAAGCCAGAATTACGATCAATCGAGAGTTTAAAAAGGGTTCCGTTGACGACCGGATCTATGGAAGCTTTGTGGAACATATGGGCCGGGTGGTCTATTCCGGAATCTATGAGCCGGATCATCCGCTGGCTGATGAGGATGGATTCCGAAAGGATGTGCTGGAGGCGGTCCGAAACGCCGGCATTACCACCATCCGGTATCCGGGCGGTAATTTCGTTTCCTGCTATAACTGGGAAGACGGAATCGGCCCGAAGGAGGAGCGTCCGCGCAGGCCGGAGCTGGCCTGGAAGGCGGTCGAGACGAATGAGTTCGGAACCGATGAATTTATGAAATGGTGTGAAAAGGCCGGTGTATCGCCGATGCTTGCGGTCAATCTGGGAACCGGCAGTATCCGGGAAGCGTTGCATTACCTGGAATACTGTAATTTTAAGGAGGGCACCACATACAGCGAAAAGCGGAGAAGGAACGGGCGGGAAGAACCGTACCGGGTCCGCACCTGGTGTCTCGGCAATGAGATGGACGGGGAATGGCAGCTGGGCCATAAGGGCGCTTCTGAATATGGAAGGCTGGTGAGAGAGACCGCCAAAGCCATGAAAATCCTGGATCCCGGTGTGGAACTGGTTTCCTGCGGAAGCTCCTTAAATACCATGGCCACATTCCCGGAATGGGAGGCGCAGTCTCTGGATGAGACGTATGAGTATGTGGATTACATATCCCTGCATCAGTATTTTGACGGCCATGAAAAGCCTGTGGAAAGCTTCCTGGCACAGGCGGATGAGATGAGTGACTACATCCGGACAGTCACATCAGTCTGTGACTATATCAAAGCGAAAAAACGCTCTTCCAGACAGCTTTCTATTAGTTTTGATGAATGGGGCGTGTGGACCAGGGCGTCAAAGGAGACGGTAAGAGAGTGCGACGAGAGCCCCTGGCAGCAGGCGATGCCGATCAGCGAGATGGTTTACAGCTTTCAGGACGCGCTGCTCTTCGGAGGAATGCTTCTGGCAATCCTGAAACATGCGGACCGCGTCAAGATTGCGTGCCAGTCCCTTTTGACCAATGTCAGCGCGATGATCATGACAGAAAAGGGCGGCGGGATGTGGCTGCAGCCGATCTACTATCCATTTGCAGATACTGCCGCCTACGGTCACGGCCACGTCATGGACTGCCGTGTAACCTCAGACTCGGTTTTATATGAAAAGAAAGAGATCCCGCTTCTGGATACGGCCGCGGTGGAGAACGGGGAAGAGATGGTTGTATTTATGATCAACCGTTCTCCTTCGGAGGAGATGGAGGTGTCACTGGATTTACAGGGATATGAGGCGGAAGCTGTGCTGGAGCACCGCGTTCTTGCTTCGGACGATCCGGAAGCCGTAAATTCACTGGGCCATCAGCCGGTGAGACCGGAACAAAAGGATGACGCTGCCATAAAAGACGGAAAAGTTGCGGTTATGCTTGACAGGCTGTCATGGAATGTGTTACGAATAAAAGTTAAGTGACAGCTGCCGGAACAGGTACAGAGAATTCCGGCGCAAGTCAAAAACCCCGCTGCAAGCAACGGGGCATTTGACCCTCGCGGCAGTCGCCAAATGGACGCGCCAGCGTGTCCGTTTGGCTCGTTGCTCGCGGGAATAATGAAGAAACCGGAGGCATGGTGCAAAATGGGTGTTACGACGAATGATATAGCGAGAATCTGTCAGGTTTCGAGAACGACCGTGATCCGGGCCCTGAACAACCAGGGAAGGATCAGTAAAGAGACGAAAGACAGGATCGTGAGGACAGCGGAAGAACTGGGGTATCGGCCGGATCTTCTGGCAAGAGGACTGGTAAAGGGAAAGACGATGTATATCGGCGTCGTGGTATTTGATGTCAAGAACCAGTATTTTGCCCAGATGTTAAGTGCAATCGAGACGGAGGCTCAGACAAGAGGCTACTGTGTAAACATCACGCTCCATGGAAAGAACAGGGAAAAAGAGGTGGATTTAATCCGAAAGCTGGTGGATTACCACGTGGATGGCCTGATTCTTTCCCCGGTAAATAAAGGCGAACATTTTAATAAGTTTTTGAAGAGTCTGGACACACCGCTCATCGTCATTGGAAACAAGGTTTCGGATGAGATTCCGTTTGTGGGAATTGATGAGCGGAGGGCGGCAAGGGAAGCGACGGATAAGATTCTGGATTCCGGCTATGAGCGGGTGGTGTTTGTCTGCCCGCCTCTGGGCGAGTCCAAGGAAGGGAACAACTATACCCATGAGCAGCGTCTGGAGGGCTTTCGGGATGCGATGGGGAGCCGGTTCACGGAGGGGCAGATCATAAGCTCGGAATCGTACGGGGAGGAAGCGGCTTCCATTCTGGAAGAGGGAGGCGGCAGGACTGCATTTTTCTGTTCCGGCGATATCTATGCGATGGATATTATGAAGTATTTGAAGGCCCGCGGCAAACGGGCGCCGAAGGACTACGGAATCATGGGTTTTGATGATATTGAGCTTCTGGAATATTTATCTCCGCGCCTGTCCACCATCTATAATTCGGTGGAGGAAGTGGCGAAAAGGGCAGTGGAGCTTCTGTTCGACGAGATGGAAGGCCGGGAAATTGCCATGGAAACCTACGAGCGCTACCGCCTTGTCCAGGGAGAGACTCTGTAGACAGAGAGGACAGACATGGACAGAGATCATTATGCATCAACGGAATACAACATTCCGCTGATTGAAAACAGGGCTGATCCGTACATCTTTAAGCATGAGGATGGTACGTATTACTTTACCGCGTCGGTCCCTGAATATGACAGGATTATACTGAGAAAAGCCGCGGATATATCCGGTTTAAAATACGCGGAGGAAAAGACACTTTGGGTCAGGCACGACAGCGGACCGATGAGCTGTCATATATGGGCGCCTGAGATTCATTATATATCCGGTGCCTGGTACATTTATTTTGCTGCCGGAGAGAAGGACGATATCTGGAAAATCCGTCCTTATGTGCTGGTAAACAGGGGAGACCCGATGGAAGATGAGTGGCAGGAACTGGGACAGATGAAGGCGGCGGAAACCCCGGAGCCTGACAAATTCTCATTTCAGGATTTTTCCCTTGATATGACGGTGTTCTCATACCGGGAAAAATGGTACTGCGTCTGGGCGGAGAAGGTGAATATCGGCAAAAAGATATCCAATTTATACATCGCTGAGATGGAGGCGCCGGACCGGCTTTTGACGGCGCAGGTGCTATTAAGCGCCCCCGATTATGACTGGGAGCGCCGCGGATTCTGGGTGAACGAAGGAGCGGCTGTCTTAGAGAGAGACGGCAGGCTGTTTCTGACGTATTCGGCCAGCTCGACGGGAGCCGATTACTGCATGGGAATGCTGCGCTTACGGAGAGGAGGAGACCCCCTCGATCCGTCTGACTGGTCAAAATCCAGAGAACCGGTGGTGAAGACCGATGTGGAAAAGGGAATATTCGGCCCCGGCCACAATTCCTTCGTGAAATCTGAGGACGGTCTCACGGATATTATGGTATTCCATGCCAGGCAGTATGACGAGATTCTGGGCGATCCTCTGTATGATGAGAATCGGCATGCCTATACACTTCCCGTGGAGTGGGATGAAAATGAGGAGCCGGTGTTTCATTTTCGGAAGAACAGGCGTCCTAATATTTTGATGATGGTAGTGGACCATCAGGCATTTTACGGTCATCCCAGAGTGAAGACGCCGTATTTTGACCGGCTGAAGGCGGAGGGAGTGTTCTTTGAACGCGCCTACTGCTCCTCGCCTCTCAGTATGCCTTCCAGAAAAACGATGATGACGGGGCTGTATCCCCACCATCACGGCCAGACGGACAATTCTTTTGAAACGCCCTGGGACAGCCATGAAACGTATGTGGATGTCCTTAAGGAAGCCGGATACCGGAATTATTACTTTGGAAAATGGCATGCCTGCGCCGGAAAACCGTCGGATCTGGGATGCCTTGGGGTGTCCTACCCGGATTATTCCAATCCATACCATCAGCCGGAGTACGAAGAGTACCGGAGGCGGAAAGAACTTCCGCCGGCCAGAATGCGCGTGGAAATGAATATGTGCGAGAAGGGCTGGATCGACAATGTAAAGGAGGGGGATCTCTACGATTTCCCACGGGATCTCACGAATGAGGCGCTCTCCGGCATCCTGGAGGGACCGAAAGAGTGCCATGAGGCGTACTATGTTGCGGATATGGCCTGCCGGCAGCTGGAGGAGCTGAAACGGGAGGAGGCTCCGTTTATGATGCGGGTGGATTTCTGGGGACCGCACCAGCCGTACTGCCCGACAGAAGAATTTGCGGCGCTCTATCCGCCGGAATCCATAGAAGAATACCCGAGTTTTTCCGATGATCTGGCCGGAAAGCCGAAATCCTATCTGTTCGATACGGGAAGGGAAACGAGCCGTGACAGAGAGCTGATCCGGCCGAATCCCATGGAATGGTCCCGGTGGCAGATGCTCCTTTCCAGATGCTACGGCCAGATCACTATGGTGGACGAGGCTGTGGGAAGCGTGATTGAGAAGCTGCGGGAGCTTCAGATGGATGAGAATACGTTGATTATCTGGACCGCGGATCACGGTGATGCCCTGGCCTGCCACGGCGGCCATTTTGACAAGGCCTTTTATTTGCCGGAGGAGGTGCTGCGGATTCCGCTTGCGATGGCCTGCCCCGGCGTGCTCCCGAAGAACCGGATATGCAGGGAGCTGGTCACCAACTGTGATTTGGCTCCTACTATCGTGAGCGCTGCGGGAAGCGCCTTCCGCTCACCAGTGGATGGAGAGGATATATTCCGGCTGTTCACGGAGCAGAGGCCGGGCTGGAGGACGGCGCTCCTGGCCGAGACCTACGGACACCTTGCGCCGTGGAGGGCGGAAGCAGTCGTATGGCAGCAGTATAAATATGTGGATAATCATGGGGACGCGGAGGAGCTTTACGATCTGGAGGCCGACCCGTATGAGCTTCATAACCTGGCTAAGGAGAAAGAATATCAGGCCTTGCTTATGAAGATGCGCATGAAGCGGCTGGAACTGAAGCCGCACATCTATAAGGTATAGTCGCACTCTGTGAAATGATCGAGCGTGGATTGAAACAAAGTTGAAATGCCGGAAATGGCCGAGAGGCTGGCTTTCCGGCATTTTTCTTTGCCGGGAGAGAGAAGTGAGGGATCTTAAGGTACTGCGGCCCCGGATTTTCCGGTTCATTCTAAAATTTACGAAGTCTGTTTACACACCGGTTAATCCAGTGTATAATAAAAAAATGCTCTTACGAATGTAATAACAGGGCGTGTATACATAATTGAGGGGAACAAAATATGAAATGTTTTTTGAAGAAATTACTCTGCTGGACACTGATCAGCAACTGTTTTCTCATGACTGCCTACGCTGCTCCGGCATGGCCGGCCGGACCAGATATACAAGCGGAGGCAGGAGTTGTCATCGACATGGATTCCGGCGCCATTTTAGGTGGAAAAGCGTATGATACGCCGTACCCGCCGGCCAGTATTACGAAACTTCTTACGGCTCTTCTGGTGATGGAGCACAGCAAACTCGACGATGTGGTGACATTTTCAAGCAGCGCGATCAATAACGTGGAGTCCGACAGCGGTAATAAGCTGAATGTGGCAGAAGGAGACAATCTGTCCGTGGAGGACTGCCTCTATTCCTTGCTGGTTCATTCCTGTAATCAGGCGGCTAACGCGCTGGCAGAGCATGTGGCCGGGTCTCAGGAAGCGTTCGTGAAGATGATGAACGACAAGGCCGCGGCGCTGGGATGTAAGGACAGCCATTTCGATAATCCCTCCGGCCTCAACGGAGACACACAGTACGTGACGGCCAGAGACATGGCGGCGATCTCCAGAGCGGCATTTGCAGAGCCGGATATTATCAGAATCAGCGCGGCGCTGACACATACGTTTCCGCCTACGATCAACAATCCGGATGGCCTGACGATTTATGCGGAGAATAAGCTGATCCTGAATACGAATGACTCTTCAAGCCAGTACTATTATCCGCCGGTGAAGGGCGGCAAGACGGGATACCTCTTAAAAGCCGGCAACACGCTGGTTACCTATGCGGAGAAGGACGGAAAGCGTATGATATCCGTGATTCTGAAGGGGAGTCCCGGACAGTATTATCTGGACAGCAAGGCGCTTCTGGAATATGGATTTGCGCATTTTACCAATTTTAATGTAGCGGAAAACGAAACTGCCTATACCGAAGGCGAGACAGCCGTGGAGGTGGCCGGAAAAAGCTATCTGCCGGCGGATCTTAAGATCGATCCGTCGGGAGCGGTGACACTCCCGGAGGGCGCGGTATTTGCGGATACGGAGCACACGCTGACAACCGATTTTCCGGACGAGCATCCGGAGAGAAGCGTGGCGTTTATCCAGTATACATACGACGGACGGAAAGTGGGCGGCGCCTATTTGACGCAGAAAGAAGTGCAGGAACCGGTCACGGAGCCGGCAACACAGGAAGAGACAAAGCCGGAAGCGGATGACAAGAAAGAGGACGTGAAGAAGTTTTCCATCAATCCCTTTCTGATTATCGCACTGGTGGTGATTGCCGCCGCTGCCGGCGGTGGTGCGTATCTGTCATACTCCCGGAAGAAAGAGGAACAGCAGCGCGCGCTCCGCAGGGAGCAGAGGCGCAGACGGCTTCGGGAAGAAGGCGTGACGGAAGAGGAATTCGACCGTTTGCTGAAAGAGCGTCTGGGAGACCGTAGTAAAGGGAATAATCGAAAGAAGAGATAGAAAAAAGGCTGTACCACTCACCCGGGAACCGGGAGAGGGTACAGCCTTTTTTATACTTAATTCCAGCGACTGCCGCGGGAGTTTTTTCAGTGACTAACGATTCCTGGCCGCCTGTGTGATATAGTTGCCGGTAAATGCGAGGCCCGCGAGAACCAGCGCGGTTCCCAGCCCTGAGTAAAAGACTGCGATAAAGATATCCGGGCAGAGGCCGGAGGTGCGCAGGCCGATCCCAAAGGTCATCATAAAGGCCATGATGCAGAAGGACTTGCGGTCAAAGAACTTCAGAATGAACTGCATCTCTTCCTCATAGCGTACAATCCGGTCGGTGTGCCTGCGTACCAGTTTGCCAAACACCATGAACCAGAAAAGGAAAAATACTGCTGCGGAAAGGGCCAGGTTGATCAGTGTCACATAGCTTTTATAGGAAATGATCCCGATGCGCAGAATATTAAAGCCGGCTGCGAGCCAGACAATGCCTGCAAGCAGCAGTAGATAATTTTTTTTGATTTTCATGTGAATACCTCCTTAAATGAACAACGTTCATTATATGCCGGTTTTGGAGATCTGTCAAGAGATGGCGACGCAGTTTTTGAAGGAAAATAAATGTTACATTTTTCTTAACAATAGAAATGATATATTGACTTTAAATCTTACATGTGTAATAATTTATAAAAACTCGGTGCAGGGCGCGAAGTCTGCGGGAGCGGATGTGAGATTTGACGGAATTGTGCGTAAAATGCCATTTCAGGAAAAGGTGTGAGAACGAAGCTGTAAAGAGAGGAACCATATTATGAGACGTAGAAAAAGCAAACGTGGACTGATGATCGGTGGTATAGCTGCAGGGATCCTGATTGCTGCGGTGATTGTGGCAGGGATTTTCTGGTTTCGGAGAGGAGGGGAGGCGGAGAAGGAGAAGACCCCGGAAGAGCTCCTGATGGAGTACACGGATTATATCAGGACCGGTAACTACGAGGCGATGTATGGAATGCTGAACGAACAGAGCCGGAAGAATATCAGTCTGGAGGACTTTACAGCGAGAAATAAAAACATCTATGAGGGAATCGGCGCCGCCGATATTCGTGTGGAGATCCAGAGTGTGGAGGAACGGACGGAAGGATTGAAGACGGTCAGCTACCAGACTTCGCTCAACAGCTCCGCCGGCGAGATCAATTTTCTGAATCAGGTTGATTTTATCTGGGAGCAGGCGGCTGAGGACAAGGGAACGAAGAAGAAAAAGGCGGCGGGCGACTATCGGATGATTTGGAATGATCAGGTTATTTTCCCGAATCTGGGCCGCACCGATAAAGTGCGTGTCTCCACCGACCAGTCAGTGAGAGGGGAGGTTCTGGACCGGGACGGCGGCCTGCTTGCCGGAAAAGGAAACGCTTCTCTGGTGGGCCTTGTGCCCGGGAAAATGGCCGGTTATACCGCGGGAACGGAGGGAGAGACTTCCGGCTCTAACCCTGATCTGGAGCGGCTCTCTGAGCTTCTTGGAGTCTCCATGGAGAGTATAGAGAAGAAGCTGGCGGCAAAATGGGTGAAGGAAGACTCCCTGGTTCCGGTCAAGACGCTGAAAAAGGTAGATGAGTTTGATCTCCAGTCAGCGAGTCCAAGAGCGGATAATGTGGAGAATAAGGCGCTCCAGGACGCGCTTCTGGCCATACCGGGCGTGATGATTACCGATACACCGGTGAGATCCTATCCGCTGGGAGAGGCGGCGGCCCATCTGGTGGGATATGTCCAGAATGTGACGGCTGAGGATTTGGAGAAGCATCCGGGCGAGGGATACTTATCGGACAGCGTCATAGGGAGAAGCGGAATCGAAACTCTGTATGAAAAAGAACTGAAGGGACAGAACGGAGAAAAGATCTCGATCGTCACCTCCGAAGGCGCGGAAAAGCTGGTTCTGGCCGCCATACCGCGGGTAGACGGCAGCAATATCACGCTGACCATAGACAGCAGCCTTCAGAGGACCATCTACGAGACGTTCAAAGACGTCAAGAGCTGCACGGTCGCCATGAATCCTTACACGGGTGAGGTGCTGGCACTGGTGAATACGCCGTCGTATGACGACAATGATTTCATACTCGGCATGTCAGAGGAGAAATGGGCCTCGTTAAATGAAGACGAGAGAAAGCCGATGTTTAACCGTTTCCGCCAGCGCTTTGCGCCCGGCTCCTCGTTTAAGCCGATAACGGGAGTCATCGGGCTTTCCACGGGAGCGCTGACTCCGGGCGAAAGCTTTGGCACGGACCGTGCGGGACTTAGCTGGCAGAAGGATGCCAGCTGGGGAAAGTATCAGGTGACGACGCTCCACGACTACAGCCCGGTCAACCTGGAAAATGCCTATATTTACTCCGATAATATTTATTTTGCGAAGGCTGCGCTGAAGATCGGGTATGACGATTTTATGGCCGGGCTCGACCGCCTGGGCTTCAATCAGGATCTGCCCTTCGAGATATCTGTATCCCAGTCCCAGTATTCCAACACGGAACGGATCGAGACGGAAATCCAGCTGGCAGACAGCGGATACGGTCAGGGACAGGTGCTGATGAATCCGATCCACCTGGCGGCCCTTTATACCATGTTCCCCAACCGGGGAGATGTCATAAAGCCATATATTACGTACAGGAAAGAACCGGCATCGGAAGTATGGCTGAAGGGCGCCTGCACTCCTGAGATTGCGGAAACAATCGATACCGCGCTGAAAAAGGTAATCAGCTCGGAGCACGGAACCGGCCACGCCGCGATGCGGGGAGATATTACTCTGGCAGGCAAGACGGGAACGGCCGAGATAAAAGCATCGAAAGGAGACACCTCTGGAACAGAGCTGGGCTGGTTTGCAGTCTATACGGCTGACGGTCCGGACCGCACGCCGATACTCATGGTCAGTATGGTGGAGGATGTCAAGAATGCCGGAGGCAGCGGCCTGGTGGTGAGAAAGGCGAGGGCCGTGCTGGATTCTTATATTCCGCCGGTGCAGTAGTGAACTTAAGTTACTGGATTTATGGTAGAAATTTCCTTGTGATGATGTACCTCTGAATTTGACAGATACACACGGATATAGTAAAATTGTTAAGGTATAGCGCGTATTTGTCTGTAGTGGATATGTACATTTTACAAATTCGATTTGAGGAGAGAATCATGGATTACAGGACAAAAGCAATAAACTGTGTAAAGGATACCGTATTACCTGTTCAGATGCAGTGGTTTCAGGACTGCGGCTTCAATATGGATACATATTGTCAGAAATATGGAGATACAGAGCATTCCTTTGCAAAAGAAATCGAAAAGGGCCATATTTATGAAATGGGTTATCCCAAATGCGTATGTGAGGAAGCACTGGCGGGAGGAAAAGACGCTTCCTTCTGTGAATGCTCCAGACAGAGTATGATATACGTTTTGGAAAATATGATGCCGGAAAAGCACATAGAGGTGGAAATAATTGAAACGGTTTTGAGCGGGGCTGAAAAGTGTCGGTTTAAGGTTACGGTCGAATAAGCGGTTTTAAGCCGTTTTTCCGATTTCAGACAATAAAAATGTCATCTGACGGGAACGCAACGGTTTCGTCTGATGACATTTTTATTACCCATACAGCTGCTTCTCTTTCAGGATACGCAGTGCGATCTCTCCCGCCTTTGCACCGGTTGCCCCGTCGTCTCCGTTAATATGGACTGCAAAGGAACAGGAGCCGTTTTCAGATTCTATGAAGCCGATAAACCAGCCGTTGGTGTTTTTTCCATCGACAGTGCCGGTGCCGGTTTTTCCGTACAGTGACGATGTGCCGTCGGAGGAGAGGAAAAGCGCGTCCTTAACGGTCTCCATGTCACGCTCCGAGTACGGCAGCGTGTGGCCGGATAATGCAGCCAGCAGCTTCACCTGTTCCAGAGGAGATATTTTCAAGGAGGATTCCAGCCAGAACCGCGAGAGGCCTCCTGAAAAGTCCAGATTTCCATAAGAGAGCGCGGTAAGCTCCCGTTTGATCGAGTCCAGGCCGCTCTGGCGGTCCAGATTCATAAAATACCAGTTGACCGAGTTTGTCATGGCGGTGTTTAAGTTCTGGTCCCTGTTCCAGGAATCGAAGGGACAGGCTTCTCCGTTCCAGGCCATGGCAGAATCCTTCGCAGTGATGATACCCGCGTCGAGGGCCATCAGGGCGCTGTAGATCTTGTAGGTGGAGTTTGGCGAAATCCTTGTGCGGGCGTCGTCCTCATTGGATATCAGATAGCGGTTTTCGGAACTGTCATACAGGACGAAGCTGCCGTCAAAGTCTTCGAAATAGCTGCTCAAATCTTCTAAAGACGCCTGGGGCATAGCCGCACGATAGCGGTCTGAGGAAAATGGGAGAGCGGAGGCGGACGGCGTGGTACAGATCACCAGCGCTGCGGTCAAAAGATACAGCAGCCGGCTCTTTAACCGTCTGTTGCCGGATTCCCGGCGGTAGGAGGCAATGTACAGAATCCGCTTCCGGATCTCTTTGCGGCTGCCGCCGATGCCGGCTGTCTGCCCGAAGGTCAGATGGGAGAGACCGGCTGCAAAATGAAGCAGGGCATTTCCATAATCACAGGACGCTTTTTCACCAAGAAGCGCCAATACCGCCGTATCGCAGGCAATTTCCCGGTCGCTTTCCATCTCCTTTATGGCCAGCCAGACCAGAGGATGGAACCAGTAAAAAATCAGGAGAAGGCGGAAAAGAACGCCGCTCATGATATCCTTATGCCTGTAATGCAAAAGCTCGTGCAGCAGAATGCAGCGGATCTCGTCTTCCGAGAGTCCGGAGAGGCGGGATGCCGGGAGCAGCACACAAGGCGCGGCGATTCCCGCCGTAACCGGGGAGCGGAGCCGGGAGGAAGAACGAAGCGGTATATCCATCCGGATTCCAAGCTGCCTCTTACAGTCCTCAAATATGTCCAGCAGGAGTGCATCCCGAACGGGAAGGGCAGTCTTCTTTAAAAAATTAACCCGGACTGCGGAAATAAGGGTGAGGACCGCAAGTAAGACCGCTCCTCCAATCCAGAGGGAGAGAAGGGAGAATGCCAGATAACCAGGCATTTTACGGCTCACCGAAACGGAAAAATCATGGAGCAGTCCCGTGGCTGTAAAAATATTACTGGCAGCCTCCGGGCCCCCGCCCTGCCACGAATCCCCGGCCGGGGCCGTCCGCAGACCGGCAAGACGGGAAGTCAGCCTGCCCAGCCATGGAAATGCTTCAGCCAGGAACGGCGCGGCCGCAAGGATCAGGAGAAGAAACCACAGGCGGTAACGGGTTTCCGCTGTCAAGTACCGGTCAAACGCTTTTCGTATGAACATAATGATGCCGCCGGAAACTGCAATGGCGGCACTGCTTTGCAGCAGATAAAGAAGCAGAGATTCTGCCATCTGCTATTCTCCTTCCCCGCCATGCGATAAGAGGCCGCGAAGCTCTTCCAGTTCCTCCTGGGAGATCCGTTCGTCCTTCATATAATTTGCCACCAGTGAGGTCAGATTTCCATTGTAGAACCGATTAAGAAAATGCTCACTCTCCTGGCTTAAATAGTCTTCCTTTGCTACCAGCGGGGTATATACAAAGACCCTGCTTTTCTTTTCATATGTAATGGCCCCCTTCTGCACGAGGCGCTTAAGAAGCGTCTGGATCGTCTTGGGGCTCCACTCCGTAGCCTCTGAAAGGCAGTCCGTCACCTCGTTGGTGCTTATGGGAGCTTTGCTCCAGATGACTTTCATAACTTCATATTCGGCTTCTGATATCTGCGGCAGCCTGCTCATGATAACCTCCCTGTTCTTACAAATGTAATAGACATATTATACGCGAGCGGAACGCCGCTGTAAAGGGGGCGGGATCAAATATTTGAGCGAGTTTTCTTATGGTTTTCTCAAAGTTTTCTCATTTGACGGATTCGGCAGGACCATGATATACTAGTACTGCATTGCGTAATTAATTGGAATAAAAGCCTGATTCATTGCGCAATGCAGTACTAGGGTCAGTCAGCCATTTAAAACAGGGTCAGCCGTTCAAAGGCATGGCCCCGGCCGGAGACTGTCCGGCCAATCATACAAGAGGTGCGAGGTAAGACAACATGGTCCAAAACAGGGGAATTAACCAGGACGTGACACAGGAGATGAACCGTTCTCTCCTTTTAAAAAATTTAAGAAGAGAAGGCATGTGTTCCAGGGCATATCTGGCTTCCCTGACAGGGCTGAAACAGGCGACCGTGACCAATATTATGAAGGATTTCTTAAACTGGGGAATCGTCACGGAGGTGGGCTTCCTGAATGGAAGCAAGGGCCGCCGTTCTATCGGCGTATCCATTAATCCGGACCGTTACCGGGTCATAGGCGTGCGCCTTGCGAGAAAGCATTACAGCGTCGGTCTGTTCGATTTGACAGGGACGCAGATCACGAAGAAGCGAGTGGATTTTAAACCGGAAGAGCAGCCGGATGCGGAAGATATTCTGAATCAGATCGCGGCCGAGATGCGCATTCTGATGAAAAAATACGGAAAAGATACCATACTGGCGGCAGGTATGGCTGTGCCGGGGCCGTTTATAGCGAAGAAAAACCGAATCGCTCTGATCACGGGAGCCGATATCTGGAAGGACGTTGATTTAAAAAAATTCTTTGACAGAGAACTGGACATCCCCGTTTTTTTAGAGCACAATGCCAACGCCGGTGCCTATGCCCATATGTGGGACTTAAAGGATGCCTACCGCGATGATATCTTGGTCTATATCGCGGCCGGTCAGGGAATCGGCGCGGGGATTGTGATGGACGGAAAGATTTACAAGGGCGCTCTGGGAACCTCAGGGGAGATCGGACACATGACCATCGACCGGAACGGAAAGCCGTGCGCCTGCGGCAATAAGGGCTGTCTGGAGCGGTATGCCTCCTCCCTGGAATTAGTGAAGGCGGTATACGGTGACCAGGCCGGCCGTTTGGGCTGTAATTTTGAAGATGTGGAACGGCGGATCCGCGAAGGCGACCAGTTCTGCATCGACTGCTACCAGCGCGCCTGCGAGAGCCTTGGAATCGGAATTATCAATATTGTCAATGTCATTAACCCGGATATCATCATCATCGGGGATGATATGGCGAGACCGGATCCGGAACGAATGGAGACCGTGATCCGTGAAACCGTGCGGGAGGGCATTCTGGCCGACGTGTGGGAGGGCCTCACACTGTCGATCAGCACCTATCAGGGCGATCCGATCCTGACGGGAGCGGCAATCGTAGCCATCGACCGGATTTTCGACAGTCCGGGCCAGTTTATCCCGGCAACGAACCAGGCAGGGGCGCTTGAGAGTCCATCTGACGAATGATGCAAAGTCTACGGATCGTAGATTGTCCCCGCAGGTTTTATGCGGTACAATGGAGTACGAGGTGATAAACATGAATACAGAACGCAAAAAACAGCTTATTATGGAATACAAAAACCGCCATCCGGAGATGGGGGTGATCTCTTTGAAATGCAGGGCTACCGGCGAATCATTTCTGGGAATATCGGGAGATACGGGAACCGCCTTCAACAGCGTCTCTGCCAGATTATCGGGCTCTTCCCATCCGAACCGGCATCTGCAGGAGCTGTGGAATGAGTATGGGGAGGAAGGCTTTGAGCAGTCGGTGATTAAGGTGCTGAAGTATGAAGACCCATGCGAGGACCATACGGAAGAACTGGAGCTGCTCCGGGAGGAATGCTTAGAGGCGGATAAGAAGGCCGTCAAGATCTGGAAATAAGAGGGGAAAGAATGGATTGTGCAAAAGTAGGACGGTTGATCCTGCAGTTTCGAAAAGAGAAAGGAATGACACAGCAGCAGGTCGCAGACCTTTTGGGAATCAGCAACAAGACTGTCTCCAAATGGGAATGCGGTCTGGGCTGTCCGGATGTATCGTTATGGGATGATCTGTCCACGGTGCTGGGCGCCGATATTTTAAAACTGCTTCAGGGCGAACTTGCTCCCAACAGCCCGGATGCCGGCAAGATGGAAAAAATTCTCTTTTACGTGTGCCCCAACTGCGGCAATATTCTTGTAAGCACGGGAACCGCGTCAATTTCCTGCTGTGGAAGAAAGTTAAAGCCGTTAGTCCCGGTACCGTGCTCGGAGAAACATAACCCCACAATCCAGGAGATTGATTTGGAATACTATGTAACATTAGATCATGATATGAGCAAGGAACATTATATTGCTTTTGCGGCCTGTGTTTATCACGACTGGATCTGCTTAAACAGGCTGTATCCGGAACAGAACCCGGAATTTCGTATGCCAATGATTAGACGGGGTGGGTATTTGTACTTATACTGTACCAATCATGGACTGCAGAAATATCCGTTTTAGTTTGAACTGATGCGGATCGATCCAGATTCTCCGCAGGTTCGGGCAGAATTACCGTGAAATAGTAGCGTTAATAAAATAAAGAAAAGGTCGGCGCACCGATGAGTGAAAAATCACCAGTGCACGGCCTTTTTTGTATCTTTTAAGGAGTTGCCCCGCCGCACCCGCTACGGCAATACTTTCTTTACAGCCTTCAAAAACAGCGGCAGCAAACGGCTTCCTTTTAATGCTTCCTCAGAGAGAATCCCATGATCCGCAGTGAGGGAAGGGAAGAAGGTTCCCAGAACCCACAAAAGGGCCAGCGCGATGAATGCGGCGAGAAGCGCTCCGCAGAGGGCGCCGCCGATCCGGTTTACGGGACCCATAAGCGGAAGGCTGGTCAGCCCTTCGATGCAGCCAGAAGCAAAGAGCACTGCCAGTTGGATGATGATAAATGCGACAATGAAAATCAGTACGAAGGCAATTCGCTGAGAGATAATCTCAGCCGCCGCGCTTAAGACATCCCGCCCCGTTCCGGTTACCTTATCGAGCAGTGTTCCAAAGACGCCGGATATGGAAAAGGCCGGAAGGCCAAGACCGCTTAATGCCTCCATGACAGCGGCTTCCGCCCCCGCCCCAAGATCTGCTGCCTGGTTTAAGACATCGTTTACCGGATTATAGCTTTCTGCAGCCGCCTTTGCGATGGAATCGTTTACCCAGGGTAGAAAAAAACGGTTTCCGATTGGTTTAGACAGCGCCAGTGCAGCTCCCCAGGCACCGATATATCCAGCGGTTAAGGACACCAGCTTTGAGGCAGTCATGATAAGTCCTCTTCTGGCGCCTGCTCCTGCAGCCATGAACAGGATAAGCATGAGACATAAATCTATGATAAAACCTGGTTTCATAAAGCCGATTCCCTCCCTTCTCCTCCCAATTTGATCTCAGAGCACTCTCGGAAACTCCGGTTTCTCTCTACCTTCATCTTACCACAATTCGGAAAACCTTTAGAAGAAGTCCCAACTTTAAATTTTGTTAATGTTTCGGAATCGCCTTTTATCCATGATAAAATGAATCGTCACCAGTCACTATGGGCTGACACGGAATTATTATCAGGGAGGGAGACCTTTGAGGGAAGAACAGAAGAATTTTTATATAGCGGCAGTGGATGATACGGCGGCAGACAGGAGTGCGCTGAGGGGGATGCTGAACCGCTATTTTGAAGAAAGGGAGCAGCGGAGAGAGTCTGATATCCAGCTGAACATTGAGGAATTTGGCTCTGGTGAGGAATTTTTGGAGGCATTTCAGCCGGGACGGTACGATATTATATTTTTCGATATCTATATGAAGGAACTGACGGGAATGGATACGGCAAGGGAAGTCTACCGGAGAGATAAGCAGTGCCGGCTGATCTTTTTTACAACCACTCCGGATTACGCGGTAGAGGGGTATTCCGTGCATGCTGCCTGGTATTTGGTAAAGCCTCTGAAGTATGATAAGCTCTGTCTCGCACTGGACAGCTTTATCAGAACCGCAGCCAGGGATTCAGCCTGCCTGCTGCTTACGCTTAAGGGAGGGCTGCGCAGGCCGGTACTGCTTCGGGATATTATCTATGTGGACTGCGTCAGGCGGACGGGCCGGATCCATACGGAAAAAGGTGTCACGGAGGCGGCTGATAAGTTTACGGAGATCGCATCGAGGCTGGAACAGGAGGCAAGATTCCTCTGCTGCAACCGTGGAATCTATGTGAATATGGACTGGATCCGTGAAATGAAAACCCAGGATATCATTTTGAAAAGCGGAGAGCAGCTTCCGGTCCGGATTCACGGCAGAGGGGAGGTAAGGCAGAAGTATCTGCGCTACACGCTGGAAGAACTACGGGAGGGAAACTAAAGTGGATAATTTTCGCGGACTGAAGCTGGCACTGAAAATGGTACTTATCGCAATGGCTGCGGTCAGCTTCTTTTTGGTGATGTACTACTATGACAACCGGTATACGACGGGCAGTCCCCAGGCATCGGAAGGCGTGCTGGAGATTACGGAGGAGGCGCTTAAGCTGCATCCGGTCCACAGCCTGGTGAGAGGCTGGGAATTCTATCCCGATCAGCTTCTGAAGCCGGGAGATTTTGCGGAAGACGGCTCCGCTTCTGCGGCAGGAGAACCGTATTACGTCTCTGTGGGCAGATTCGGAACTATGAACCGCGACGGACGTCCGGGGTGGGTGAAGGGGACATTCCGCTTGACAATCCGTCTTCCCGAGATCCAGGAGACGTACGGGCTTCAGATCATGGAGATCCCTTCCGCCAGCCGGATCTACATCGGGGGCCGCAGTGTTCTTGCCATGGGACGGCCGGAGGAGGAAAAGGCGGGAACCGGAAGCTGCGTTATCCCTGTGCAGGAAACGGGGGACGTAGAATTAGTAATTCAGGCGGCAGACTTATCCGCACTGCATTCCCATATGTTTACGCCTCCCCTGTTGGGAACGTACGGCAATATTGCCCGGATTCATGATATAAACCGTATGATGCGCATGGCATTTCTGGGAGTGGCCGGGATTGGAGCCGCGCTCTTTCTTTATATGGCCATTGCCATCCGCTGGTGGAGAGGATACCTCTTTTTCTTATTCTGTACCTGCTTCGTGGGTCTCGGTATCTGTTCGCTTATCCGAACTGGATTCGTCTTGGGCGTTCAGCCGGCTTATACCATTACCGTTTTCTCTTTTTACGCCGGATTATGGCTGATGGTGGTGCTTGAAAATGATTTATACCGTATCCAGGCTGAAAAGCTGTCGGTCATCATCGGCGGCTTTCTTGTGCTGGCGGTGGCTTACAGCAGCTTTGTACAGTACAGCCCGCCGGTACTCGCTAAAGGCTTCTTCTATATGACAGAGTGGTATAAATACGGTATTGCGTTTTATCTGATCATTGTATCAGAAATTGCCCTGATGAAGAAAATGGAGCGCTCCATGACCCTGCTGATCATGGCAGCGGTGTTTACAACAGCGCTCTTTATGGAACAGCTTCTGCCATATTATGAACCGGTGTACGGAGTTTCCTTTATCATGGTCGGGTATGCGGCGCTGCTGATCGGAATGTTCTGCATCCTATGGAGGGACATGGTGGACGCCTTTCGCAACCGGGTTATTTTTCTGGAAGAGAATGAGCGGATGACGCGTCAGCTGTCCATGCAGAAAGAGCATTACAGGCATATCAACGAGTCGATGGAGGAGACGCGCCGGCTGCGCCACGATATGCGTCACTATCTCCGTATGCTGAGCACCATGGCGGATGAGGGAAACGTGGGGGAGATCAGGCGTTTCCTGCGCCAGGTGGTTCCCGCCGCAGAGGAGGGCAATCCCCTTATTTATACTGGAAACTACGCCTTGAATGCAGTCTTAAGCCACTATCTGGCCAGGGCGCGCAGGTCAGGGATTGAGACGGATGTCAGTCTCAGCCTGCCCCCGGCACCGATGCTTCCTGAGGAAGACATCTGCGTCATATTCGGCAATCTCCTGGAAAATGCCATTGAGGCGTGCGAGCGTCAGGAAGAGGACGCAAGGCGTTATCTCTTCCTGCGAAGCAGCCAGGAAGAAGGCCGCCTTCTGATTGTGATGGATAACAGCTATGAGGGAAACGTCCGGTACAGTCAGGGATACTTCTGTTCCTCGAAGCGAAACGGCGTAGGCATCGGGGTGGAATCCGTAAAGGCAATTGTGAAACGGTATGGGGGAACTGCCTTTTTTGAGCCGGAAGACGGGAGGTTTAAGGTATCCATCGTTATTCCCGGTGAGAGAAAATAACCGCTCTCCGGTAAAGGGGGGGAGCAGGCATGTGAGTTTCGCGCAGAAAAAATGACTTTGGGTTTGGGGTTATTGTAACCGTTTCAAGTTTAAATTAAGATAAAATCAGAAAAATAAACGAGGGGGGAATAAGGATGAAGAGAATATTAAAATATGGTGCGGCCTGTCTGCTGGCAGTCACTGTAGCCGGATATTTTGCCGGAACCGTTCTTAATAACTTGGTTCCGGCGATTATGAAGAAAGACTGGCTGAGTTTATGGGATCCGGCGCTGATGTTAAAACCATCCACGTGGCTCTACGGGGCAGTCGTAACCGTCATGCTCTACATGCTGTATCTCGTATTCCGTGTGGACACGGTAAAACGGGCGAAGCGGGTCCTTAAGTCCAGGGAAGACAGCGTGGAAAGCTCTCTGGAGAATTCCCGTTTTATGACAGATAAGGAGAGGGATGCCAACTTCGCGCCGCGGCGGTTTACAAAGCTGAATGAAGTAAAAAAGGACGGAATCCCCGTGTATGCCGTTTACAATAAAAAGAAAAAAGAACTGGACATTAATCTGGCAAGCCCCATGCACGGCCTGGTGATCGGCGCCACCGGAAGCGGTAAGACAACTACCTTTATCAATCCCATGATCCAGATACTGGGAAATTCCTCTGCAGGCTCTTCCATGATCTGCACGGATCCCAAGGGAGAGCTGTTCCAGCTTCACAGCGGGATGCTGACGGAGCGGGGCTATAAGGTAATGGTCCTGGACTTAAGAGACCCCTACAGTTCCTTCCGCTGGAATCCGCTGGGAGACTTATACGACCGGTATCAGCTTTATTTAAAGGCCGGCGAGGGAATCTTTGAGTGTGACGGCAGTGTGACGGAGAGCGGCCTGGAGCTGGTGAACAAGGCGGAGGAGTATGGGGAGATCTGGTATGAGTTTCGGGGAAAGGCCTATGCGCACAGGAGAGAGCTGCTGACCGTCGTGAAGGTACAGAAGCAGAAGATATACGATGAGGTGTACGAGGATCTGAATGATTTAATCAGCGTAATCTGCCCCATCGAGTCCAAGGATGATCCGGTCTGGGAGAAAGGAGCCCGTTCCATCATTATGGCGGTCTGTCTGGCCATGCTGGAGGACAGCGAGTATCCTGAACTGGAGATGACGAAGGAAAAGTTCTGTTTCTACAATATTAACAAAGCCATCAGCAATTCCGAGGAAGAATTCGCAGCGTTAAAGGAGTACTTTACCGGACGGCCGAAGCTGTCCAAGGCGGTCGGGCTGTCGAGACAGGTGCTGTCAGCCGCGGACACAACCCTGGCCAGTTACATGTCCATTGCCTTTGACAAGCTGTCCATGTTTAATGACGAGGGCCTCTGTTCCCTGACGTCGGCCACAGACATCAATCCGGAGCAGTTTGCCAATGAGCCGACGGCCCTGTTTTTAAAGATTCCGGATGAGAAAGACACGAGGCACGCGCTGGCAGCTGTGTTTGTCCTCTGTATCTACAAGGCGTTAATCAAGGTGGCGTCCGCCAGGGAGGATTTAAGCCTGCCGAGGAATGTCTACTTCATTCTCGATGAGTTCGGCAATATGCCGAAGATCGATAAATTCGACAAGATGATTACCGTAGGCCGGAGCCGGAAGATCTGGTTTAACATGGTGGTCCAGTCCTACGCCCAGTTAGACAACGTGTACAGTCAGACAATTGCCAACATCATCAAGAGCAACTGCGGCATGAAGATGTTTATCGGTTCCAATGATATCGAGACGTGCGAGGAATTTTCCAAGCTCTGCGGGAATAAGACGGTTTCCACCCAGAGCGTGTCCTCCAGTCTGGGGGATAAAACCGGCAATATCAATGTTTCCACCCAGGTCCAGACGAGGCCGCTCATCTATCCTTCGGATTTGCAGAAGCTAAATAACAAGACCTCCACGGGCAACGCCATAATCGTGACATTTGGTAATTATCCGCTGAAGACCCAGTTTACGCCCAGCTACAAGTGTCCGCTCTACGAGATGAAGACCATGGACTTATCGGAAGTGCGGATGAATGCATTTTTCGGCGACGAGGTTTTCTATGACCTCGAGGAACGCAACTATATTGTGGCGAGTCAACAGGAGGCAGACGAGGATGAGGCCTCTGAATATGAGCCCGGCACCGAATCTGACGATGATCCCGGGGTAAGTCTGGAGAACAGGGCATAAGAAAAAGGTGAGAACGCAATGATAAAAAAAAGAAAAACAGAATTTCTATTCCTTTGCGGTTTTTTTGTATGGAGTCTCTCGGTGTCTGCCTTCGGGGCCGTTGATTCGGCGATATCTGCAGCGGATTACTTTTCAGAGAGAAAGCTTGATGAGGAGGACGGTTACACGGTTCGCGGGACGGAGGACGAGGGCCATGGGCCCGGAATTACCGCGGCGGCTTCTGTGGCAGAAGAATCCCAGGGAGAGACGGGACCGAAAATCCATGATGTCACGATGGGGGAGAAGTACCACGAAGAATTCGGGCTGTATGAGCAGTCCCTGAATAACCAGTATTTTCTCTATTCTAATGTAGAGAATGGCGGGATTACGGACCAGCCGGTTTACGTGGATATTCCAGCCGATTTAATCTTTACCATGGAAAAGGACGGCGTTCCCATGGCCTATTCCTCCAAACAAAGGGTGGGAGAAAAGGGGACGTATGTGCTGCGCATCACTGCCATTTACGACAAGAATGTTCCGCTGTCGGAGCAGGAGGAGTACCGCTCGGTGTTCCGTTTCCGCATTGATGATAAGGCTCCCGCGGCGGCTGCAGAAGAGGGAGGAAACGGGGGAGCGGGGCTGCCGGATGGATTAGGGGCCAATTGGGCTTCTGTGGAAGAAGGAGATATCATAGGACCCAACGGGGAAACCGCCGGTTCAGAAGGGGAAAGCGAACCGGCGGCCGGAGAAACAGAATCGGAAGCGCCTGACGGGGAAACAGAACCCGAAACACGGGAAGAGGAGACGAAACCTGATGAGACCGGCGGCGCGCTGACGGAGGAGAGCCAAACGACAAGAGTTCAGACCTATGACAAGACGAAAAACTTATATCGGATTGTCTTTTCCAATGGATTTGCGTTTTCTTCCAATGTACCGGAGAACATGATTACCAGTTCTGCGGTGCGGCTTACGCTGGATAAAGACTCATCCTGTCAGCTTTACCGCGGAGAGGAAGAGGTTCCCTGGGAAGCGGACACCGTACTGACAGAGTATGGGCAGTACCGCCTGGTGTCAGGGGAAGAGGAATTCCGGTTCGAGATTACGAATACTTATGTAAATCGAAGCGAATTCAAAGCGCCTGTGGGCACTGAGGTTACCGGGATCACATTTAATGATGAAACGTTAAGGCTTACGGACCGTTATTCCTTCGCCATGACGGAGGATGGAAAATATACCATCAGCCTTACGGGCGAGGACGGAGAACGGCACAGAGTCATATTAAATAGGGATACGGCGCCGCCGGAGTTTACGGTGGCCGTGGAGCGCCAAAAGGCGGCAATCACCTATCTGGCCGACGATATGGCGGCGATCACCCTGAAAAAGGGCGGGGAAGAGCCGAAGCCGTTTTCCTCCACAGTGGTCACCGCGCCGGGACGGTATGTCCTGACTGTCACAGACAGGGCAGGGAACGAATCAAGCCAGGAATTTACGCTGCGCTATCATTTAAACGCGTACGCAGTGACTGCGATTTTGCTGATTGTGGCGGGTATTGCGGGAGGAGTCGTGTTTCTGACACGCAAGAAACGGAATTTGGGAGTACGGTAGAGTAAGGAGGGGATAGAATGGGGAAAGTAATTGATACCTTTCTCGGGACAATGGAGCTCATGTTCCGGGCGCTTTTCAACGAGGTCTTTGTACCTGCCATGAGCGAGGTCATGAGTCTGCTTTTCACAGTGCTGTTCACTCCGGTTAAAATGTACTTTGCCTACGGGGCTTATACAATTTTGATTATGCTCTGTGGAATTATAGACAGCCTGGAAAATATCCTGAATCTCTTTATCGGAACGGTTCCGGTCAGCAAGACGGACGGCAGGACGCTGATGGAGGCCATATTTCAGATGAAGACCGTGAACAATGCTTTTCTGTACATCACGGTGGCGGCCGTATGTATCTGCTTTGTCCTGACCATTGTGGCTGTGGCAAAATCCATGTCATCCATGACTTTAGGGAACAGAAATCCGATTACCTATGTGCTTAAGAGTACCGCGAAGGCCTGCATGGCGTTTATCATGGTACCACTCATGTGCCTGTTTATGCTTTCCATGAGCAACATTGTGGTCAGTCAGGCCCAGACCGCCATGACGGCCCATTTAGGAGTCGACAGAGTGCCATCGACGGGTGAGTATATATTTTTGACGGCCAGCATCCGGGCGGGAAAGAAGGTGATCTGGTCTGATCTGCTGTCCGATACCATGGGAACCTTAGAAGGCTATAAGACCGCTCTGATCGATGATAATATCGCATCACTGGGAGCAATCAGCGATGAAATCACGGATGCAATCGATGAATTGACCGCGATCTCTAATGGAACGGCTGAACAGGGGTTTCTGGAGGATGATTTCCGGCTTGGAAACCTGACCATGGCTCTTAATAAGATTGATACGACGACGGCTTCGGAGGATATCCTGAATACGAAAAAGAAGATTGAGGATACCGTCGATGCCATCAGACAGGAAAGTCTGAATATTATTGACTCAACGTACCCGTATCTGAAACCCAGCATGTCGGATCCTTTGCGGCAGTCCTATTTGAGCGGGGAAAAGGACTATAAGAATATGATGCATTCCGGCGTGGACTTCAGCGTTTTCAAGATTGACTATCTTGTGGGATTTTTGTCGGCCGGCTTCATCGCTCTTGTCTTTATGGGCCTGACAATTCAGTTTATCAGAAGAATGCTGGAGCTGGTTGTGCTGTATTTGACGGCTCCGTTCTTTGCGGCAGCGATTCCGTTGGATGATGGGGAAATGTTTAAAAAATGGAGGGAGAGCTTCATAGCAAAATTTTTATCCGGGTTTTCGGTGCTGTTTGCCCTTAAATTATATTTGCTGCTGCTTCCTCTTATATTCAGCGATAATCTGGATTTGGGAACCAAAATCATTGGAGATATGCCGAACATTGGTTCCACGGTCATAGAAGGCATCGAGCAGGGATCCGGTGCAATGACGGACCATATTGTGGATCAGATAGCAGGGGGCGCAGGCACCGGAAATACCGGGGAGCTTATAGAGGAGGCCAATGCCCTGGATGAAGCGATAAAAGAGGCAACGAAGTATGCCGAGGAAATGGGAGTCGGGGACAATAACCTGTATGAAACGCTGCTGAGGTCATCTGGGCTGAAAGACAGGAACTCGCCTACGGATGCAGCCGCCTTTGTGAATTCCGTGCTGCGGCTGATCTTCCTGATCGGCGGGACATGGGCTGTCTATAAGAGTCAGGTAATGGTTATGGATATTCTCCATCCGGAGACGTCAGAAAACACCAGACAGACCACCTTACTGGCTTTTGCAGCGGCGAAGAAAATAGTGTCCACGGGAGCGGATGTGGCAAAGAAAGGCGTCAAAATAGGCGGGACTGTGGCGGTAGGCGCTGTCACGGGAGGCGTCGGAGGCGTGGCCGCAGCCGGGGCCGAGGGAGCCGGCATGGCGGCAAAGGGCGCGGCTGCCGCGGCGAAAGCGGCGGGTTCCGCGATAAAAACAGCGGGGAGCGCCGCGAAATCAGCGGCAGGAGAGGCTAAAAACGCTGTTTCAAAAGGCAGTGACGATTCTTAAAGGAAAGGGGGACACCCGATATGGAAATGGTCTATCTGGGGCTGTTCGATCAGATTTTTAATCAGGTTTTAGACAGGATATTTATGCCTGTGTTTAATTTTGTAATCAGCATCCTGAATGTGAGCCTTGCCTTTATCTTCAATGACCTGCTGGGATCGTTCCTCATTCCCATCCTGGAGATTGCTTTTGATAAGTATATACTTGCCTGTGGTTTCCTATTTGGAACCGCATCCTACGAGATACTCGTGAAACCGTGTTTTTCCATTCTCGATACAGTGGAGCGGGCGTTTGATGTATTTATCGGGCTGGATAATGTCATCTACTATCCAAACGGGACAGCCGGGATGGCAGTTACGGACAAAACGCTGCTGGAGACTTTATTCAGCTTTCCGACTGTGCAGAACGCGTTCTGGCTGATCGCGTTATCCGGAATCGGGATAGCGCTGCTCCTGAGTATCTATGGAGTGGCCCGGTCGGCCCTTGATCTGGATTTTGAAAATAAGAAACCAGTCAGCCACGTGATGAGCCAACTCTTTAAAGCGGTGGTAGGCACGTTTCTGATCCCGTTTATGATATTTATGGTGATTAATCTGGCAAACGTGATGCTTAAGACTCTGGATACCACCATCAATGTGGGTAACAGCCAGAGTGAGGCAATGGAGAACAGTACCCTGGGCAGCTCGCTGTTTGTCATGTGTACGTCAAACGCGGCGTGGGACGGTACGAAAAACCGTTCCAAGAGGGTGATACAGGGGACGGGGCACGGGATTAAGCTGGAGGTATACGATGAAATCAATCCGGATTTTGATTTGATGGGGGATCCAAGAGATAAGTTCCTGGCAAATGATAAGCTTTACAACTACAGGAACTCGTTGATGGTATGGAAGTATTTCAACCCCGGCAAGTTCGACTATCTTGGATTATATACTGGGATTTTCGTGATGGTGATTCTGCTGATCTGCATGATCAGCCTGATCAAACGCCTTTTAGAGCTTCTGATCCTCTATATGGTATCGCCATACTTTGTGGCAATCATGCCGCTTGATGACGGGGAGAAGTTTAAACAGTGGTTCAGCATGTTTTTGGGGAAGCTGTTTACCGGATACGGTTCGCTGGTGGCGCTAAAGGTTTATCTGATGCTGATGCCCGTGTTTATGCGGGGGGGAATTGAACTCCCGAACAGCAGTGTGACAGCGGGAGACATCCTGTATTATGTGTTTGCCATAGGCGGCGCATGGACGGTTTATAAATCATCGAGCCTTTTAACGAGCCTGATTAATGTATCTGCGGGCAGGAGCGAGGAGCAGAGCATGGCGGCCGGAGCCGGCGCTTTAGCTGCGGTAAGCATAAGGCCGGTACAGAACGTATCTGCGAGAATCAGAGGGAAAATGGAGTCGAAATTCGTCGATGAACCGCTCAGCAAGCTGAAGGGTGAGACGAAGAATGGGGTTCAGAACTGGATGTCGAAATCCGGCTCTGGCCAGGTATCACAAAAACCCCTTCAATCCGGCTATAGCGGGGAGACGAAAAAGCCTGGAGATAAGAATACTTCGTCTTCATCTCAAAGAGGGGTCTACTCAAAACTGATTATGTGGCGCTTTAAAAGGAAATTAAAGAGGGCGGACGAACTGCGGAAAAAGGAGGCGGAAAAAACGGATGGTACCGGGGAAACCGGCACCGGAGGAACTGGCAATAAGACAGACATTCCGCCGATATCACAGGGATATGGAAGCGGCTATGACGCCGACAGGGCTACTGGAGATACTTCTGGCAGCGCTTCAGCGAGTGAGGCGGGCGATGGAACCGGCGCCGAAACCGGAAGTGTGTCTGGAGGCGGTTTAAGATATAAGGCTAAGTCCAGGGTATCTGACCCTGCCGCTGATTTAAAAGAAAAGCTTGCGGATCGGCGCATAAAGGGATCGGAAAACAACAGGGGGGATAAGAAATGAGAATTATACCCAAGAAGACCAGGGTGTCTATGGAATTCTTTAAAGGCATTGAACTGGCGGATATTATCATCGCGGGAGTGGGCATTACCCTGACGTTGTCCGTTCTTCTTTCCAACCTCCCCTTTCGCTGGGGAGGGGCGCTGATCCTGTTTATCTTATCGGCAGCGGCCATCGTTCCCGTAGAGGACGAAAAGGGATATAAGAGCGCTTACCACGCGGTGAAGTACTTAATCAGCTACAAGACATTTGAGAAGAAACCATCCAAAAAGGGCGTGCTGCCGGTGGAGAGTATCACCCCGTTTACGGGGATATCCGGCAAATTCATCGAATACGGCGGGGCTTACTATGGCATAGTGGTCGAGATTCCGGCTATTGAGTTCCGATTTTTCACAGAGAGCCGCCAGGATCAGCTGATCGATCAGGTCTACGGCTCGATTTTAAGAACTGTGTCTGAGTCGGAGACGGCGGCCATGGTGAAGCTGGACCGGCCCATCCTCTATGATTCATTTATTAAGAGCGAAGAGAAAAAGATGGATGAGCTCAAGGAGGCATACATACACGGACTGCTCACAGATGAGGAACTGACGGTCCGCATGGGAATCCTTCACGACCGGATTAACCAGCTGAGAGTCTACAATGAAAAGGAAATGGTGTTTCTGCCGTTTCACTATCTGGTGTTTTTCGGAAAAGACAAGAATCATCTGGAGACGCAGGCGGGAGATATGCTGCGGTCTATGGCAGTCTACGATATGGACTGCAAAATCTTAAAAGAGCAGGAACTGGCAGTCTTCCTAAAGTATAATTATACGATATTCTTTGATGAGAGGGAGGCGTGGGGGTTAAAACCGGAGGAATACATGGACTGGATACTGCCGGATAAGATTACGGTGAACTCGAGGACCGTGTCCTATGACGGCATGATTACCCATAATATCCGGGTCACCGATTATCCTGTCGCGGTAGGCAACGCCTGGGGGGCGGCCATGTTCAACCGCCCTGACACCAGGGTGGTATTAAAGATGAAGCCGGTAGACCGGTATAAGGGGGTCAGGCAGATCGACCGGGCGATTGATGAACTGCGGGAGCAGGGCAATACCACCGGAAAGACCAGTAAACTGATGGAGTTAAACAGCCATATTGACACGCTGGCCGAGGTCCTTCTGCTCTTACAGGGCGATAACGAGGCCCTGATGGATGTCAATATCTATATTACGGCCTATGACTATGAGATGATGGAACGGTTAAGGCATCCGGAGGTTAAGAAAAAGGATGAGGGAATAGGGCTGAAGCGGAAGATCAGGAGAGAACTGTCCGAACAGGGCTTTAGGTCCACGGACCTCTATCTTCAGCAGTTTGAGGCATACGCCTCCTCCCATATCTCCGCCTTTGACGCCTTCCGCTCGGAGGGGCGGGGAATCCACACAGGATCCATTGCGGCGGCCTTCCCCTACGTCTACAAGATCATGATGGACCCCAACGGCATCTGCCTCGGCGTCCATGCGGGAAGTCCTGTATTCGTGGACTTCTTCCTGAGAAACAGGGAGAGGGTCAACAGCAACATGGTGGTAATCGGTAAATCCGGTTCCGGTAAGTCCTACGCCACCAAGATGATCCTTACCAACCTGGCGGCGGAGAACAGCAAGATCTTTATTCTGGACCCGGAAAATGAGTACACGGCCCTGGCAAAGTCGCTGAACGGAAAGATTATCGATGTGGGCAGCGCCACCCAGGGACGGTTAAATCCGTTCCATATCATCACCGGCCTGACGGATGACGACGATGAAAGTCCGGACGGTATGGACAATGATGTGGATATGAAGGTCAGCTTTAACCTCCATTTACAGTTTCTGGAGGAGTTCTACAGGCAGATACTTCCCGGAATCGAACCGGACGCTCTGGAGTATTTAAACAACATTACGATCCGGATGTACGAGGGGAAGGGAATCGATGGGGACACGGATTTGAGTAAGCTGAAGCCGTCGGACTATCCCACCTTTGACGATCTGTATGAAAAGATTTTAAATGATTTTCAGATGTCCACCGGAAACTACAGCAAAACGAACCTGACGGTACTGCTCAATTATATTTCGAAATTCGCTTCAGGAGGCAGGAACTCGAACCTGTGGAACGGGGAGGCGTCTATCAGCACCCAGGAGAATTTTATCGTCTTCAACTTCCAGTCCCTGCTGGCGAATAAGAACAATACGATCGCCAACGCCCAGATGCTGCTGGTGCTGAAATGGCTGGATAATGAGATTATCAAGAACCGTGAATACAACATGCGCTATGGCGCTTCCAGGAAAATAATCGTTGTCATAGACGAGGCCCATGTATTTATCGACGCCAAGTACCCGATTGCGCTGGATTTCATGTTCCAGCTGGCAAAGAGAATCCGTAAGTACAACGGGATGCAGATTATCATTACACAGAATATCAAGGATTTTGTGGGAACGGAGGAACTGGCGAGAAAATCCACGGCAATCATCAATGCCTGCCAGTATTCTTTCATCTTTCCGCTGGCGCCCAACGACATGCATGATTTATGCAAGCTTTATGAGAAGGCAGGCGCCATCAACGAGATGGAGCAGGAGGAGATCATCAGCAATGGCCGGGGCCGTGCGTTTGTGGTAACCTCGCCGACGAACAGGAGCAGCATCGATATCAGGGTTCCAAAGGATATCGAGCAGCTGTTTAAAATGTGACGGAGGCCGCGGTATGAGAACAGCATTCAGATGGATATGCGCGGCGGGCTGTGCTGCCGTGGTCTGCACGGTGCCCGGCTGCCGGGCGGATATAAAAGATGCGGAAGCCAGGATTAAAGAAAAGAATGTCTTAACCGTGGCGGTTCCGGAAACGGATGAGACCGGGGAGAGACGGGAGGCCGCTCTTTTAGAAGATAAAACCATCCGTTTTTTGGCAGAAGAGCTGGGTGTAGAACTGGTACTGTTGGAAATGCCCTCCTCAGAGCTTCAGACAGCGGTGCAGGAACGGAAAGCGGATGTTGCGGCCGGCTTCGTCGCGGCAGAGGAGCAGGGAGTGGAAAACTGTTCGATTTCATACGGATTAAAGGGCGTATATTTAGTGGAAGTGAAGGCAAAAGCAGTTGATGCACCGTATGGAGAACCACAATCACAGGAGGAGAAGAAAATCGCTGTGTCGCCGGAGCTTTCCGGTATTGTAAAGACATATGTCTATTCCGGCGCGATGGGCGGCCTGGAAGAAGTGGATTCCGCCAAAGAGGCAGCGCGCCTCATGCTGGAAGGCAAGGCGGGAGGATACGTCTGCTACGAGCAGGAAGCCAGAGAGATGTTAAAGGAAGGAAAATTCCTTGCAAAAGACTTAGGAGGAGCTCCAAGAGAGGGATATGTGTTCCTTGCGGACCGCGAGGGCCATAAGCTTTTAAATGTGATTAACCGGTTTCTGACTGACGAACTGATGAATTGAGGTAGGTAGGTATGGCATATTTTGACAGCCCGAAGAACAGGGCCATATGGGAAGTGGAATTGGGGAAGCTCAGGAAAGAAAAGGCCGATTTCGCTGCCGGAAAACAGAGGGACACAAGGGAAAAGGCCAGAACCTCAAGGGAAGCTGAGGCCAGCCGCCGCAGACCGGTGACACTGCAGCAGCTGGAGAAGGAAGAGGCCATGGAGGCGGGAAGGATAAGGAAGGAAAATCCGGACAGGAGGAGAGAGCGGGAGCTGTCAAAGAGCACTCAAAAGGCAGTCTCTCCGCTTCAGAAGAAATCTCCGGTGAAGGAGCGGTGAAGCGTATGACTGGCGTGGGAAAGCGGTATTTATACACAGTTCTGCTCATACTCCTATTCCTGCCCTGTAAAAACGCTTATGCGGCGGAGGCGGAGTCATTGCCTTCCGAAGATGAAGAGTTTTTCTTGGAAGAAAAATGGGGGCTGGAAAGTCTGCCGTCTGACGAATCGGTCGGTGACCTGCTGGAGCGGCTGAAAAATGCGAAGACCATCGAAAATCCGCGGCTGGAGAGAACGTATCAGGAAGGCGACAGACGGTTTACCTACACCCTGCCGAATCAAATGAACTTCAGGGCCAGCGTGCCTGATGGCGCAATGACCGACGGGCCAGTAACATTTCTCCCCATGAAAAGCGCTTATGTCACAGTGACCAGGAATGGAATGATGGAGAAGGTGTCAGAAGACGGCGTCTACACGAGTCCTGGGAATTACGTATTCAGCATGATGGTATTTCCTGAAGAATACCAGGGGACTGACATGAATTCTTACCGTGTTCCGTTTGAGTTTCAGATTCTTCCGGATGTGGTTTCCAGCCTGACGCTGTACGTTCCGCCGGAAGGATTTTACATAACCGGGATTACCTTTGACGGAGAGGATCGGGCTCCGGAAAATCCGGAGTGGGAATTTATTCACAGAGACGGATCCTACACGGTTAGGATGCTGGATCAGGAGACAGGGACGATTCCGTGTGAGGCGTCGTTTACCAGGGATACGACAGCACCATTCCTTTTTATTACACCGGAGCAGGAGACGGACGTAGTAAAGGAACCGATCATGATTTCCGTAAGCGAACCGGGGGCTTCGATCCAGGCGTTTTATAACGGCAGCGAGGGAGTTCTGGTTTCTAATGTAATCAGTACCGAGGGCCGCTATGAGTTTTATGTCTCGGACGCAGCGGGGAATTCGAGATATTACATTTTAAGGATGAAGGGCCGGGTTAAAGGGCCTGAGAGAAAAACAATTATACTGACCATCATAGGCGTAGCCGGCGTGCTTGGCTTTCTGATCTATCAGAGGCGCCATATGAGGTTTTTATGATAAAAGCAGCAAACGGCGAAACGATCGCCAAGAAAAAAGTCAAAAAAAGAAAGGGAAAGAGAAAGAGAAAGGAGAATACAACATGTATACTAACTGGTTTTTAATGGCATCGGGAGGTGCGGGCAATCCATTTATGCAGGTAGTAGACCCTATCGTCAGTCTGCTGTCAATGGCGGTCAATCCCGCGCTGGCTGTTGTGGGAGCGCTGGGCAGCATATACTGCATTATTCTCGGGGCTAAACTGGCGAAAGCAGAGGAGCCTCAGGAGAGGGAAAAGGCGAAAAACAGTTTAAAGAACGCCCTCATCGGTTTCGTGCTCATCTTTGTTCTGATTGTTGCATTAAAGCTTGGAATGGGAGTTATGACAACCTGGATGGAAAGCAATATTACGCTCAGCTGATTGCATCGTATCTAAAATTAAGAGCAGTCCCGGAATCTTTCTGTGTTCAGGCAGCGGATCATCAGCTGCGCAGATGGATTCAAGTGAGTATTCGGGACTGCTCACTTGCCGGAAGGAGGTTTCGTCTTGTGAAAAGGATAATAAGTGCCGGAAAGCTGTTCCGTATTCTCATTCTCTGTTCGCTTACTGTTTTTTTCACAGGATGCAACAGCGGGAAGGATTTGGAAGGGCTTACTGATGTTCCGGTCTATAATGAGGGAGAGGTCTCGGAGGATATCCTGACGATAGACGATATCCCGGAGGAAACCGTGGTTCTGGAATCGCAGCTGTCGAAGGACAGCTTAAACGAGAAAATAGAGGGAGCGCGTGATGCCAGATTTGATGGTGTAAGCGGACCGCGTGCTTTCTGGTTCCCTGAGGGGCATCCGGCGGACCGGGATTCGCTGAAGCAGTTTCATGTACTGGGGCTGATAAACGGGACCTTTTACTATTCCTACGTAACACAGCCTGAGGACAGCGATACACAGATTCATGCGGTAGCCAGATACAATTACAAGAATCACGAGGCTAAACTGCTGCTGGAGCGGAAGATAAAGGCGGACGCGGATGATACCGGGAATAAGGCGTTCCATGCCCAGCTGTTTAAGAGGGGAAGAGAGTACAGGATTTGTGTCTACGAGGACGGTAATCTGATTCTGCTCGACAACCAGGGGAAGAAGCTGTTCTCCTTCACCGACGATGCCGGCGGTAAAAATATGCTGGATACCATCCATAAGGTGTTCGATGTGGGAGGGGAGTACTATGATGCAGAGGTAACCGATGTGATAACGGATGGGGACTATGGTTTTTATATCCCTGTTACGTTAATCAAAGAAGACTATATGCAGGCTGAGGACGCGGAACAGGATATTACCATGGATTCCTACTTATTCAGTTATCTATATCTTACCGTCGACACTGGGACGCAGATGATTTGCCGGGATAATTTAAACTGGGATAATCAGCAGAGATATTATAGACAGCTGGCTGCGAGGGGGGGCTTAAGAGACCCACAGGAGGACTGGGAGGAAGTGCTTTCCCTGTATCCTGACCGGTGGGGAGATTTCTATCTGGGAACGCTGCGCGGGGAAATGATTACAAATGAAGGCTATTTAAAGCAGTGGGTTGACACGGACAAAGAGGTCTTTACTGATAGTGAGACAGGAGTGCCAACTACACACCCGGATGCGGACAGCGTGAAACGCTTAGAGTCGCTCCGTGTGGGAGAAACTCTGGAAAATGTTATTTTTGTGAAAGATTCCCCCACGGCCCAATATGATCTGATTGGAGAGGTAAAAAGCCAGCTTATGGCGGCAAAGACGGTGGAACGCATCTATATATATTCGGAAACCATTACGGAGACCGATTCCGAAGGGAACGAGTATACAACGGAAGTCATGAAAACAGCATCAGATTCCGTGGAGGCCAACTGGAAGCAAAAGTTTACACTTGAGGAAGGCGCTTTTATTAACGTATATGCAGTGAAGGCCCCTTCAATTGGAACCGATATAATAAAAAGTCCGGTTAAATGGGATGGTTCCTTCCTGTTTGGATACAGTGTCGAAAACAAGTGCATTCTGGGGATCGACCCCGAGAGGCCCAAAGAAGAGGACACCCTTACCTTTCCGGCATCTGAGGACGGTTCTGACTATGATATCTGTCTTTTAAATACCGTATATTCGGGAGCCTGTGTAATGGCGTCCGATCTCGCCTATAACCGGATCTATTTAAAATCGGCCGGCAATCGTTCCCGATACGATTACCAGACTGCGGTGCTTAACGCGGCTGATCTGGCTTCCAGATACCGGACAGGAAAAAAGGATGAGACGCTGCTTGAGGAGATGAAGAAGGTTGGCAGCCAGGATGCGGCGCAGTTTGATTTTTCTGAATATGAGTTACAGGATAATCCCAGCATTTATACCGGCGAGAATGTTGTTGTGATGGGCACACCGGGGGCGGAATCATTTTTGTTTACCTCGTTTCACAATGGAATGCAGCTGTATCAGCCAGTGGACTTCATAAACAGCGGCGGCGCAGGAACGCCGGGAACCGTCTGGCAGATATCCGACTGGCCCATCTACCAGGCATGGCCTGTTTCAGAGAATAAGGTGGCGGCCATCGGCTTTGACCGGACAGATACGGTCTATGAATCCATGGATATCGCCATGGCCAGAGTCTATACATTTGACGTAAATGAGATTAAGAAAAGTTCGCCAATCCATAAGGTACCGATAGAAACGCCAAACGAGGAATGAGAAAATAAGGAAAAGGAGAAATAAGGCATGAACAAATATGAGGAAAGATATTCCAGTGCATTAGCTGACATGACGGGAATGAAAAGTGTATTTCACCGGTCGTCAAAGGAGTATAAAGATGTATATGAGGCATTAAGGCAGGTTGTAGCGCTGCAGGATCAGGATTTTAGCGCAATTTCCCCGCAGATGCTGGCAGCTCAGGAAATGCTGAACAAGTCGTGTGAAACGTATTTAAAGAGTCATGAGGGCGAGCGGAAGACGGACAGAGGAAAAGAACGGTTCAATATGATACAGGATCTTCACGGCGTCAATCTGGAGCGAAACAGTGAAGCGTCGAATAAGGCGCAGGAGATATACGGAAGAGACCCTGTCATGTGGGGGAAAATTGCGCCGATTCGTTTTTTCGATAAGCCCGGCTCTGAAAAGAAAGGCGTAAATTTTGCCCATGCGCATGAGGTTAATTTAGAGAATTCGAAAGAAATACAGCTGGAGGACGATCCTGAGTTTAAGGAGATCGTAGAAAAAAGCAAGAATTTTACTCCCAAACCGGACTGGAACGCGGTGAAAGGGGACACTGCACGCAGGTACAGAGATCAGTATGAGAAAATGAGCAAAGCCGCGCCGCAGAACCCGTCAGCGGATTATAAAAATGTTGTGTCCTCTCTTGGCAAGATGGTATATATCACTGGCAGCAATGCAGATATGCAGTCACCGGAGGTCGCGTCGGTGCATCAGGAGCTTACAAAAGCGTGCGCGCGGTACGAATTAAACAGCAATGCGAAGCAGATACCGGGAGACAGCAAAAAAGCCATGAACCTGGTTAAGGATTTGAATGATTTAAATAAAGAAGTCAAAGGTTATATTGAAGGTAAGGCGCCGTTAAATAATGTAGTGGGAAGAAAAGAGATTCCTCTGACAAAGCTGTCGGGCAGGGAGTTTAAGGCCGTGAAAAAAAACTTTGATAAAGAGAATCCGGAGATGGGGAAAAAAGGGGTATCAAAGAAGCAGGAGGCGGCCGCAAAGAAGAAAGGGGAGGCAGCAAAGAAAAAAGCCGAGTCAAAGAAGAAGCAGGAACCGAAGAAAAAAGAAGAAAAGAAAGCGCCGGGCATGAGCCGGTAGGAGAATCTTCGGGAAAGCTCAGAAAGAGAGAGGGTGTAAATGATGTTTGCAAAAGGATTTGGCAGTATGCTTAAGATACCGGTCCTGTGTCTGGCCCTCAGCCTCCTTTCACCGGCAGCGGCCTGTGGAGCGGGACCAGACCAGATGCAGACGGAAGGCTCCTGGGTCCTGGGGGCAGACAGCCGGTGGTATTACTGCGGTGCTGACGGGGCTTTCAAGACAGGCTGGATTGAGGTTTCGGGAAAATACTATTACTTATACGAGGACGGCCACTGCGCCATGGGGGAAGTGACCCCGGATGGATACCGTGTGGACGAAAATGGCGCCTGGTATGAGGTGAAAAAAGAAATTCTGGGAGTGACATTTTCCGTTCCTGCCAGGTTTGTCCCGGCGGGAGTCTCCGGTAACGGGTGGACGGCCTCCAAAGACGCGCTCGCATCACTGAAGGGGAAGCTTGAAGCCGCATTCGGGAAGGAACGCCTTCTGGCCATTGGGAATGACGGAGTGGAATACCGGGAGCGGCAGACAGAGGCGGGAAAGAGCAAAACAACGTACTTGGGACTTTATAAGGACTATGGGACGAATGGCTACCGGCTGGACATCCGTGTCCGGCTGGAGCCGGACAGCATAGACGAAAAACGGGCAGCCACCTACGACTATGCGGTTTTTGCGGCGCTCCTTTCATCCGTCAGCTCCTCGCCGGATCAGCTGGCGGAGGCGATTGTGAGCAGCTGGCAGGACCAGAACACGTATGGCGTCTCCCGGACTGCATATGTGGCTGTGGGGGACTGCGAGGTGAAGTTTGAAGCGGGCGACGGATACGGCAAATACTTTATCCGCCCCCATTCTTAAGGAGATCGTATGGAGACAGAGAAGCTGATTGAGATGGAAGCGGTTCGCGCGATATTTTCTTCCGGTGAAGATGGGAAGCTGACGGAAGGCGGCCGTCAGCTTCTGTCAGCTATGGAGGAGGTCTCCTTCCGGCCGGGGGAAGAGCTGATGCGCTGCGGGGAGCCGGGAGATGACGGGATGTATCTCATTTTAGAGGGGAAAGCCGATGTCCTGGACAGCGGCGGAAAACCGATCAACGTTCCAATGACGTCCGGAAGTATCGTGGGGGAGATGGCCCTCATCCGGGATGAACCGAGGGGCGCCACGGTAAAAGCGGTGACAGAGGTAGTCTGCGCCCACCTGTCGAAGGATCAGTTTGAGGAGGCTGCCAGAGAGAATAAAAAGCTCTACGGCGCGCTATTGAATCTGGCATATAAAAAGACCACCGGTCTGGTGGAGGAGCAGGCCCGTCTCCATTCGGAGCTGGAGATCGCGGCGCGGATACAGACCGGGCTTCTGCGCCATGATTTTACGGAAATCGAGAAAAAACTGGGAGTGCGGATTTCAGCGTTCATGAAACCGGCCAAGGAGGTCGGGGGAGATTTCTACGACGTGTTCCTGATCTCGGAGCGCCGGGCCTGCGTGGTAATGGCCGACGTGTCGGGAAAAGGAGTGCCGGCAGCCATGTTCATGGCCATGGCGAAGACCCACATCAAGAATTACGGGATGCTTGACATGGCTCTTCCTGAACTGATGTACCGCGTCAATAACCGTCTGTGCGAGGACAATCCCGAGGAAATGTTTGTCACCGCATTCGTGGGAATCATTGACATGGATCGGGAAGTCATGGCCTTTGTAAACGCCGGCCATAACCGGCCGTATCTGGCGCAGGAGAATGGTCCATTCAAGCAGCTGGCCTGCTGTTCGGATCTGGTGTTCGGTTTATGGGAGGAACAGAAGTATCGGGAACAGACGGTGGAATTTAAGAGAGGGTCGTGGCTTTTTTTATATACCGACGGGGTGACGGAGGCGGAAGACGAGACGGAGGCCATGTTCGGGGATGACAGGCTCTGCGAGACGTTAAACCGGCGCCTGCTGGAAATGGACGCAGAGAGATTTTCCGGCGGAGTTTACGGGGATCTGGAAAGGTTTGTGGGAAACGCAGGCCAGACGGATGATATTACGATGCTCTGTCTTACAGCCCCGGCAAGGAAAATACTTTTGCGGACCGTGCCGGCGAGTCTGGATTATATGGACGGCCTGATTGAGGAGCTGGACAGATACTTAAGGGAAGGGGAGTGTCCGCCAGAGGTCATGACGGAGCTGGAGATCTCGCTGGAGGAGATATTCACCAATATCACCAGCTACGCCTATGAAAAGGAGTGCGGCGAGCTGTCTCTTGGCTGCTGTCTGGAGCAGGGATCCGGAGAGTTCACAATGCAGTTTAAGGACTGGGGAATCCCCTTTGATCCAGTAAAGAAGAGGGACCCTGATCTGACTATTCCCTTTGACGAGAGGCCCATTGGAGGTCTGGGGATCTATATGGTCAAGAAATTTGCGGACGAGGTAGAATATGAATACAGAGATGGCTGTAATATTCTTACCGTAAGAAAGAAAATCCATTCATGACTAAAAGCCGTGTAAGGCGGCGGAATCGAGGTTGTTATGACAGAACTGAAAACAGCGGTCAAGATCAGCATGGCACAGGCGGGAGAGTTAGACGCTGAGCTGAAAGCGCTTTTGGAGACGGATGAAGAGACGATCACTATCAACATGGAGGATACCACCTATATCAGCTCAGTGGGGCTGAGGGCGCTGGCATCCGCGCAGAAGAAGGCGAACCAGACGGGAAAAGAGCTTCTCTTTACCGGAGTCCGCCCGCAGATTCTGGAGATTTTCGAAGTAACCGGTTTTGCGGGGGTTTTTTATATAGTGTAGCGGAGGCAGGATAATATTACGTAAGATTCGGAGAAAAGCGATGAAAGATGAGACTTTAACCCGGCAGGAGAAAATATGGAAGGTAATTACGGTGACGGCCCATGCCTGCCAGCCCCTCCTCCTCTATCTGGTGGTTCCGGCACTGTTTTCCTGTGTTGTGGCACTTTTTATGGGGAAAACGATGGACCCGGAGTCCTTTCGGTGGAATAACGGCCAGTTCAGCCGGACTATGGGGATTCTCCTGACCTTTTACCTCCTTCGGCGAGGCTGCAAAAAGAGGGAGATAACCATCTGGGATGAGACGAACCTGTACTGGAAGCAGATTAATTGGAGAAAGTTTGCGCTTCTGACTGTAACAGGGATCGGTTTTTCCCTGTTTATGTCCGCTGTTTTGACCGTGGTTCCGCTCCCGCAGTTTTTGAAAGGACCTTACCATGAGCTTTCTTCACAGGTATATGACAGGCTGGATACGGTGTTTACGGTGGTTTCCATGATCATTCTGGCTCCTGTAGTCGAGGAACTGGTTTTCCGCGGCTACGTGCTGAACCGGATGCTGGAGGGGTATGACAATCCCAAGACGGCCGTCCTGGCGTCCACGATTCTGTTCGCAGTCTGCCACGGCACGCCTCTTTGGATTCTATATGCTCTGTTTATGGGGCTATTAATGAGCCACGTATCCATTGAGGAGGAGAATATCGCATATGCGATCGCCCTGCATTTTGGCTACAATGTGACCTCGCTTCCGATCTGGCTTGCCAACAGGAGTCCGGAGGTCTCGGCGGTGGTATTTGCTTCGCCTGTGCTGGTTGTCTGTTACGGGACTGTGGGAATCTGTGCGGCTGCCCTGTGTCTGCGGAAGTATCCGCTTTCCCTGGAAAAGCTGCTTTCCTATCTGCCGCGGGCCGGGAGAAAGAAGGAGTGAAAACGTGAAAAAGAGAATCAGAAGCATAGCCGCCTGTGCGGCGGCCGCGGGAATCGTTCTGGCGGCTTTGAGCGCCGGATGGGGTGCGGCGGCAGAAGCGAAAGCGGCGTCAGCTCCGGCGGCTGGTGCAAAATATGGTCCGGACGCCAGGAAAGAGACGGCAGCCGCGTTCCCCTTTGGGATTGCCGAAGCGGCAGACGGCGGTCTTATGATTGCCGACCAATACCATAAGGCAATCTGGCTGGAGAAAGAGGGAAAGACTCTGCGCTATGCCGGAGCTTCCGGCCTGGAGGGACTCTATGGGGAACCGGCGGGCGGATACGCGGATGGCCGGTTGTCCTCGATGGAGATGAAGAGCCCGTGGGACATCATTCCGTACCGGGATGGATACGCCGTATCGGACAGTGAAAATCATGTGGTGCGTTACTTGACGCCGGAGGGAGCAAAGACGCTGGCAGGCGCCGGGCAGGAAGGCTTTCTGGATCAGATGGCGAATCACGCATTATTTTCCATGCCTTCCGGTTTGGCCGCGGACCCGGAAGGAAATCTCTATATTGCCGACACGGGAAATGACGCAATCCGCGTCATGACACCGAACGGACAGGTATCGACCTGTGCCAGGGGGCTGAGCGGCCCTACCGGCCTTGTGTATTACGGCGGCGCCCTCTATGCGGCGGACACCGGCAATCACAGGATCGTGAAGATCCAGGATGGAGAAGTCACCGTCCTGGCAGGAAACGGAGCCGCCGGTTATTTAAACGGCTCATACAGCGAGGCCTCCTTTCAGACCCCGGTACAGCTGGCCGCCGCCCCGGACGGCACTCTGTACGTGTCGGATACGGGAAATGGAGTGGTGAGAAAACTGGACCCGGGTACAGACGGGGGAGTCGTCACGACTCTTGGAGGGCAGGATTCATCTATGGTATCCCCTGCGGGACTGCTGGTAAAGGATGAGAGCCTGTACATCTGCGACAGCTTTATGAGGAAAATATACATTCTGCCCCGGTGAGGAGATATGCGATGAAAAAATGGTATAAACCGTACCTGCCATGGGTGCTGGCGGCCGCGGTATTTACCGCGGCCGCAGGCTTTGGCGTCTTCTATCAGACAGATATGGCCCTATCGGATTCCTTTTACCAAAGACCGGAGGCCACGGATGAGAGAATCGTTATCGTGGGAATCGACGAGGAAGCGCTGCAGACGATCGGACCCTTTCAGACATGGGGGCGCGGCGTGATGGCCCGGGTGGTGGAATACTTAAACCAGCCGGAGGAAAAGCCCGCCGTCATCGGCCTTGACGTACTCTTTTCCGGCGAGACGGGGGAGGCCGGGGATGAAAGGCTGGCCGAAGCCGCCGGGGTCTGGGGCAATGTGGTGACGGCCGCAGCCGCCACGTTCGGTTCTCAGATGTCGGAGAGCGGGGATGGAACGCTTTACCTTGACAATTTTTCAGTTAAGTCCTTTGACCAGTCCTACGATGCGCTTTTTCGCGTCACCGGACAGGGCCATATCAACGCCATGTATGACAGGGATGGGATTGTGCGCCATGGCCTTCTTTATGTGGAGTCGCCCGACGGCCGTCTGATTCCCTCCTTTGCCCTGGCTATCGCCCGGAAATACCGGGAATGGGAGGGGAAGGGAATCCGGGTGGAAGAGCCGCCTGTCGATTCCAGGGGATTCTGGTATTTAAAATTCTCCGGCAGGCCGGGAGATTACTGCGAGTATATCTCTGTGGCCGACTTGCTGTCGGAAACCGTGCCCGCAGAGTATTTTTCAGGAAAGATCGTCCTGGTGGGGCCGTATGCCGCCGGACTGGCAGATAATTACATGACGGCGTCCGATCACGCGGTACCCATGTACGGGGTGGAAATCCAGGCCAACGCCATCCACTGCCTTCTGGAATCGGATTATAAGAGAGAGGCAGGAGAAGGCGTCCAGCTGGCGCTTCTCTTTTTCACCCTGTCAGGACTGGCTGTCTGGTTCCGGGGAAGAAAGGTCATACCTGCCGCCGCGGTCTGGCTGTCAGTGACAGGCGGTTTTCTGATTCTGGCCAAAGCGGCCTGGGAATGTAAAATCGTACTGCATGTATCCTATTTTCCCATAGGGGCGTCCCTGTTTTTTATCGCATCAGTGGCAGCCAATTACGTCCGGACCTCGTCAGAAAAACGCAGGGTGATGTCCACCTTTAAGCGGTACGTGGCGCCGGAGATTGTCGACGAGATTGTCAGGCAGGGAATGGAAAAGATGGAGCTGGGCGGCAGACTATGCGAGATTGCAGTCCTTTTCGTGGATATACGGGGTTTTACCGCCATGTCGGAGGTATTAACCCCGCCGCAGGTGGTGGAGATCCTGAACCGCTACCTGACTCTGACCGCTTCCTGCATCATGAAATGGAACGGAACGCTGGATAAATTTATCGGGGATGCGGCTATGGCCTTCTGGGGGGCGCCTCTGCCGCAGGAGGACTACGTTATGAATGCGGTGAAAGCGGCGCTCGACATGGCGGAGGGAGCAAAAGAATTGAGCAGGGAGCTGGAGGAACGGTTTGGAAGAACGGTTTCCTTCGGAATCGGGATTCATGCGGGACCTGCGGTCGTAGGCAACATCGGGGCAAGCACCCGCATGGACTACACGGCCATCGGCGACACGGTCAATACGGCTTCCAGGCTGGAATCCAAAGCTCCGGGAGGCGAGATCTACATCTCGAGAGCCGTTGCCAATGCACTTAAGGGACGGATTACCGCCGTCTCTCTGGGCGGCGGGATAAAACTTAAGGGAAAAGCGGAGGGCTTCGAGGTGCTCCGTCTGGAGAGAATCATGGAGGAGGATAAGACACATGACTGGTAAGAAAATGAGAAGGACAGCGGCTGTTCTGGCCGCCGCCATGGTAATCGGGCCGCTTATTCCATCTGCCGCCATCCGCAATTCTGCCAGTCTGGCGTTTGCCGAGACTGCAGCTTCGGGAGCCGGTGGGACAAAAAAGGACAGTGTAAGCGCATCCACTATACGGCTCGCGGGAACTGAAGGCGAGGTGACAGTAACCGCAGGCGGGAAAGAACTGGGTATTCTGGAGGAAATGAAGCTTCACAGCGGCTATACCGTGAAGACCGGGGAAAAGAGCTATGCGGGAATCTCCCTGGACAGTGAAAAGGCTGCAAAGCTCGACGCCTTAAGCAGCGCTCAGGTCAGGAAGCAGGGAAAAAAGCTGGAGCTTCTGTTAAACGAGGGAAGTCTTTTCTGTGACGTAAAGCAGCCGCTGGAGGCGGATGAGACGCTTCAGATCAGGACCTCCACGATGATAACGGGAATACGGGGCACCGTACTGTATGTGAAGGTGATAGACGAGTACACCACCATGGTTTACATGCTGGAGGGAAGCGCATCGGTGCTGGGCAGAAACAGCGTAACAGGGGATACGGAGCGCATGGAAATTTCTGCGGGCCAGTGCGCCGTGGTTATGGCGGAAGGCGCAGAGGGAAGTGCAGCAGGGAGTGAAAACGGGAGTGCGCTCCCCCCGGTCATACTTCTGAATACATTTGGCGTCACGGATATCCCGGGATATATTCTGACCGAGGCTGCAGACGATCCAGCGCTGGCCGCCAGGCTTGAGGCGGCTGGCTGGGATACGCAGTGGATGGCAGATCATGCCGCAGAGCGGCTGGCGGAAGATGAGGCTGAGGCTGCCAAGCAGCTTAAGAGAGTGAAGGAAGCAGAAGAAAGCCGTCAGAAAACGTACCGGGATTACGTATATGGAGATTCCGGGGGAGGCGATTCGGGCAGCGGCCAGGAGGAAGGGACAGATTCCGTAAGGAATACGGTTATTCTGGATCAGATCGTCCCGGCCAGCCGTTTGAACGAGCTGCTTCAGGATTCAGATGTAATCATAAATATCCCATACCGTCCGGGAGATGACGGGACAGAGCTGCCGGGTGACAGTAATATTACGGTTCCGGCCGGAGGCGTACTGGAGATAAGCGAAGCGGTGCTGCTCCGCATGGAACCGGGAACAACGCTTACCGTAGACGGAGCTTTAAAGGCCGGAGGAAGCCTTTACTGTGAGGGCGTTCTCTATAACAGGAGCTCCAATACGCTGGAGGTGAACCATGATCTGGTGATCCGGGGAAAACTGGAAAACACAGGAGCAATCCGTGTAGGCGGAATGCTGAGCCTGGAAGATGGGGAATTTACCAGCCAGGGCGGCCGGATTGAGATAGAGGATCAGCTCACTATTTACCGGTCGCCATCCGGTTCCGGAGACAGCGCAGAGGATCAGACAGGAGAAGGACAGTCCCTGTACCTGCTGGATGAAACGATGACTGTGGGCGGGGAGGTCTGTTTAGACTCTGTTGACTTAAGGATATCCGGCGGAACCTATGAAAGCGGTATCATTGCGAGGGCGAGCCGGATTGAGATGACGGGCGGCACCGTATCGGCGGGTGCGGACGGATATGGAATCACAGGAGAATCAGAAAGCCGGATCCGCCTTCTTGGGGGAATCGTGTACGGGGCCGGCGGCGCAGCCGCAGTGAACTTAAGCAGCAGCGAATTGTATCTGGCAGCTGATGTTTTAAGGACAGACGATGGTTCTGCCAGGTTTGTCACAGGAACAGGCAGCCTGGAACTGAACGTCAATGGAGAATCCCATGTGTATGATATGGAAAATCTGCCGGAGGGAATTCTTAATGGAGTGGAGACTGAGGACGGATGGGCAATTGACGTGTTTACCGGTGCGGAAAAGAAGGCGGAAGAAAAGCAGCAGCGTCAAATGGGCATGGCGACCCCGTCAACAGCGGCTTTGCCGGAGGATAGAATTCCCGGGGCGACCCCGTCATCAGCTTTGCGAAACCAGAGACAGGAGGAATGCAATGGATCATAAGTATGATTTTCAACTGTTTGAATTTTCTGACGAGTTAAAGACAGCGTTGAGGCAGTACCGGGAGTCTGAGATCAGGCTGGAACGGTATCTGGATGAATTTGAGCAGACCATTCCCCATCCGGAGGGAAAATCCGACCGGCGTGACTTAACGGAGATGATACACTTAGAACCGGGAAAAACGCCGGAGGAAGAAAAGGCTTACGTACGCGAATTTATTCTGGATCTGGAAAGCGGCGATCCGGAACGAAAAAAGAAAAGCCTGGACCAACTTTTTAACAAGGCGGATGCCTATGATCCCAGAAAACTGGATTTGAGCTGTATGAGCGGCAGGGATGGGGAGCGCAGGGAACCGGGGAAGCTGACCGGAAGCGAGCGGGATTTCATGAAGCTGGTGGAGGATTTCCGCCGGGGTCAGGCGATTCCCATGAAATTGAGGGAGAATCCGGACTATGCCGCAGGCCGGTACCAGAGTCCGGCGGCGCGGGAAGCGGTTGAAATGAAGCACCGGTATGCCACCGTTGGAGCCACCATGTATATGACACAGGTTCTGATGCTTAACGGCTTTAATCAGACGCTGGACAGCGTCGTCCCTTATCCCATACTCTCCAGCACGGATAACGCAAAAGCCGCCAGTGTCGCAGCCCAGCGGTACGACAATTACGTAACCGGTCTGGAACACAGTGCGCCGGACAGGAAAATCACTTTCTCCCTGTCGCCGGACCAGGCAAACCTGTATGGGCTGGATAAGCAGCTGGCAGCAGGAAACGTGTCCCCGGAAATAAAGATGAACGCAGTCGATATGTTTAACTCCTCGCTGGGAGCCATCTACAACGACGGCGACTATCAGGAACGGCTGGAGGCGGCCGGGGCCAATCAGTTCGATCTGATTCACATCAACGGAAAAAGTGCCGGTGAGCTGTTCGGAGAAAAGTATAAGGGCCTGCCTGATGCAGAGCAGGAGAGAATGATGAAAGCGGAGATTATGGGGGCTGTCATGAGCGGAAAAACCCATATTGACGTGGTAAATATCGACAGGGACGCGGCCGGTAAGCTGACGGCCGTGACGACACCGGTTCACCCGGATCTTCACGCATACGACAGGCTGGAGAAGCAGACGGAGCATGGAAGGCTTCACCGGATGCTGGACTGGGGACCGGGCCGAATCCGGACAAGAGCGGATATGATCGACAGAATGGAGAAAAATCTGGCTGGCCGGGAACCGTTAACGCGGGAGAGTGAGCGGCGTCTCAACGAAAAGCTGGCGAAATTCAATGAATCCGCAAAAGATACGCCGGCCGCCGGAAAAAGAGAAGAAAAGGAAGCGGCGGCTAAAAAGGGGATATCCCTGTCCGAATTGGAGAAGGGAGGAAAGCAGGCGGCTTGGAAGAGCGCTTCCGCCCCGAAACCATTACAGAGTCACCCGAAACTCAGCGGAGAGCGGGGGATCAGCGGCCACCGGGAGACATCCAAAACGGAGACGAAAGACAGATCCAGGGGTATACCGGGAAAATAACATTATGTGACCGGCCTCTCCAGTGGAGAAGGCCGGCTTTCTGCCTGTTTATTTGGAGACTATAAAGGCTGCCGTCCGGTATCTTGAGACAGGTCATCTACCAGGATGCAGAGGGTAAACATCCCGTTTTCTGCCCGATAGTCCACGGTGGAATGGTATTTCTTTGTAAATGCCGCGATGCTCTGGCAGCCGTCTCCATGGCCGGCCTTCCTTGTGATGGGGATTCCGTTCTTATCAAAGACAATATCTCCGGCGTAGGGATTCGTCACCTGAAAGATCAGCCGGTCCCCGAAATAACGGAAGACAAGCTTCACCTCGCGGTCTGTCTGGCTTACTTCCCGGCAGGCGTGGATTGCGTTTTCGAGGGCATTTGACAGAACTACACCAAGCTCCAGCGGGTCGACCGGCGTTTTTTCCGGGAATTCCACCTGAAAATCAGTGACGATCCCGTCTGCCTGCGCCTGTTCATCAAACACGGACAGCACAGAGTTTACCACCGGATTTTTGCAGTACTGGCGGATTGTTAAATCGTCCGCCGTATCAGAAAGACGTGCCAAATAGTCCTTTGCCTCTTCGGTTCTGTCATCCGCCAGCAAACCGGAGAGAATCTGGATGTGGTGGCGGATATCGTGGCGGAGCCTTCGGGTGTTCTCCTGCGCCCTGCGGTAGGTGTCGCACCGTTTGGCGAGAGCCGCCGCCTGAAACCGGAAGGATTCCTGCTGCTGCCGCTCCACATAGAATCTGTGTTCCTCATAAAAAGTGCGGCCGATTAAAAGGTATCCCGCCAGCACCGCGAGGAGAAAAAGTGTGGTATAGCCGAACTCGGAAGGGAAGATCCAGGACAGATAGGGCAGCTTAACCATGCCGCTGGTGTCCGCCGGTTCCGGTCTGGCCGTGTAGAGGCCCTGTCCGGCCATTAAAAGCAGCGGCAGCACGATATAGACGGCCCATTTTTTCGTGTAATAATGAGAGGCGAATAAAAACGGTCCGCGCAGAGTCCTCCGCACAATGCAGGCCATGCCGAGCAGACAGAAGATACGGATAACCAGCGCTGCAGTGTCACTTCCGCCTGTAAGAAACCAGCTTCCCATCGCAGCCAGAATATTGGAAATCTGAGCAAAGATGCAGGCTGTTAAATAAGCGAAAAAGAAGTAAAATCCCCGGTTTTTCGAGAGAATAAAAAAGCAGATCAGCGCCGGCAGCGTGGTTGTGAACAGGTAATAGTCTACAATCTCCGCATAGCTTAAGCTTCCGGAAGCTAACAGCACATCGCAGAGCGTGATAAAAGCCATGAAAAGAACCATCACGGCTGCCGACTTTTTTAAAGAATACCGCAGCTCCAGCATAGAACACATCAGGTAACACATGATCGGCAGAGTCAGCGCCGATTGAAGAAATGCATTTAACATAACCCGCCTCCCTTTTGACCAAGCAGATAATCCATGTACTGCCGCCGCACTGCGCTGCCTCCGGCCCGGGCGACCGGAATCACTTCCCCGTTTTCCATGTGGATTCCAGAGGCGGAGAAGGTGCGGATATAGTCCATATTGACCAGATACCCCCGGTGAGGACTCAGGAAATTCTGGCGGCCGGAAAGCTTTCCTGTGAGATCAGAAATCTTCATTGATCCGGTGGAAGAGCGAAGTACGGTTCCGTCTGTCCGATGAAAGTACAGCACTTTGTCCAGATGCTCCACGTAACAGAGAGACGACAGAGCAATCGCCGTTTCCCCATCCGGCGTGGAGACGAGAAGAGGCGGCAGATCCGTTTTCCTGCCGTTCAGGAGGGCAAGGGCCTTCTGAAGCGCTCCGAAAAGGGCCGGCTCTGTTACCGGCTTGACAAGGTATTGCAGCGCATCCACGGAAAATGCCTCCAGGGCATATTCCGCCGATGTCGTTAAGTAAATCACGCAGAAATCCCGATCCTTCCTCTCCAGCTCTTTCACAAGAGCAATGCCGTCCAGCCCGGGCATGAGGATATCCAATAAGTAAATATCACAGTGGGTACGAGCCTCCAAAAGGCTTTCGGCGTCCGGATAGCAGCTAACCGATGCGGGGATCTTCTGCGCATCAAGAAAGCACCGGGCCAATTCTCCCGCCTGGGATAAGAATATGGGATCGTCATCACAGACGGCAAGACGTATCATGTGGGTTCTCTCCTTTTTTCGTGTTGGCAAGGCTTGGGAATACCTTTTTTACTGGTGTGGTTTACGAATCAATCATGTCTTTTTAGGAAGTAAAAACGACGTTTTCGGAAGTCACGCTTATCCAAACAAGAAAAAATGATACAATAAGCGTAACCGGATGCGGCGGAATTTGATACCTATTATTTTAAATGAGAAAGATGCAGCCTGCAACTGTAAATTTTTACAGGATTTTCATCAGGAGATTCCTGTTTTATATACTCTGGGAGTGACAGTGATGGAAAAATATGTAAATGTGACCTGTTGGGGGAGCAGAGGCTCCTGTGCGGCTCCTCACACCAACCGAATGGAGTATGGGGGCAACACCTCCTGTTTTGTAATAGAGACAGAGAGCGTAATTTTGATTCTGGATGCGGGAAGCGGGATTGTTCCCTTTGGCGATGCGCTAATTGGGAGAAGGACGGAGTTAAGGAAAGAAATCTGCCTGCTGTTCGGTCATCTTCATCTCGATCATATCATCGGCCTTCCTTCCTTTAAACCGATTTACCGGCCTGAGTACCGGGTATGGATCTACGGGGGAGGACGGACCGGAGGAATACTGGAGGAACAGTTGGAAGCCGTGTTTGGGCCGCCTTACTGGCCGGTACGGCTGCGGGACTGTCCGGCGTACGCGGGAAGCCGGGGAATTATGGCCGGCACGGGTATTGAACTGCCGGGCGATATTTCCGTGAGGGCTGTGAAGGCAAACCATCCGGATCAAACCGTGTCATACGTAATTTTTATAAACGGAAAAAAGATCGTATACGCCCTGGACTGTGAACTGGATCAGGAAACGGAGCGCGAACTGCTGTTCTTTGCGGCAGACGCTGATTTGCTGATCTGCGACGCGCAGTACAGCCAGGAGGATTATGAAGTCCACCGTGGCTGGGGCCATTCTGCCTGGCCGCAGTGGGCCGGGCTTGCCGCACAGTGCAATGTAAGGGAAGTCTGGCTGTCCCATTACGCGTGGGAGTACTGCGATGAAGATTTGAGGACGCTGGAAAACAAGTTAAAGAAGGTTCTGCCCCGCGCTTCGTGTGCCAAGGAAGGGATGGAAATCCGATTATAGAGATATTGAAAGTGGGGAGAATGCAGTTGTGAAAAAATATCGTATTTTGCTGGTGGAAGATTCTGAGGAAATTGCTGCCTATAACAGAACGGAACTGGAAAAGTCCGGATACAGTGTGGAGACTGCCGGATGCCTCGATGAGGCCAGGAAAAAGCTGGAGCTCTTTAAGCCGGATTTGCTGGTGCTCGATATCATGCTTCCGGATGGTTCGGGAGTGGATCTGTGCAGAGAGATACGGGAAGCAGCGTCATCGCTGCCGATCCTGTTCCTTAGCGGCCTGGGAGAAAGTGAACAGATCGTTAAGGGACTGCGGGCAGGCGGGGATGACTACATGGTAAAGCCTTACCGGGTGGAGGAGCTGCAGGCCAGAATCGAGGCCAGTCTGCGCCGCCTGGAGATGATGGCCGGAAGCAGGATGACGGCGGAAGGCTGCTGTCTGTTTCTGGATGCGAAAACACAGCGGGCTTATATTAATGAATGGGATCTGATGCTGAAGCCAAAGGAATACCGGCTTTTGGAATTCCTGATGCGCAACAGAAACCGGTATACCGGAGCGGCAGAACTGTATGGGGAGATCTGGGGAATGGAGTCCAATGAGGATGTGCGGACCGTTTTTGTCCATATTTCCAACATACGGTCAAAGATGAGACAGACTTACAACTGCTGTCCGATTGTCATTGAAGGATTTAAAAATAAAGGCTACCGTCTGGTGGTCTCCAATGAGGGGGACGATTGAGGTGAAGATGACGGCTATAGCGTCTGCCATAATGGTATTTGCTCTGGCTCTTGCAGCCTCCCGCTGCCTGGTGTCTCAGGCAGCGGGAGGAGCCGGCGCGGCAATGGCGGCGGAGGAACCAATCGGCACGGCTGCAGGGCAAACCGCAGAACCTGCGTCTCCTTCCAATGGTACGGCGTCTGAAGATAATACTGCCACGCCTTCTATTGCCCATAAGAAGAACGGAGTCAGCAGCAGGGAAGAACTGATCCGGGCCATCGAAGAGGGAAGCGGAAATCCCATTGTGCTTCTGTCTGATATTGTGTGGGAAGGGGAGTATTGGGTGGAGGCGATCCAGCCGGTAACGGTTGTGATGGGTGATTTTAACCTGTTTATTCCAGAGGGCAGCTGCGCCGGTTTCGGCGGTTCGATCACACTGCGTGGAAATGGCGGCGGCCGGCCGCTGATTCATGTGGAGGGCTTTTTAGATGTCCGCCAGGGAGTTCGGATAGAAGCGAAGGGCAGGGAAACCATAGCTTTAAAACTGGAACGCGGAAGCGAATTAGATCTATGGGAAACGGTAATCTCGGCAGAGGGGGAGAAGGCGGCCGCGATCGTATATGCCGGAGAGGAGCCGCTGGAGCTTTTTTCCGCCGCAATTCAGGCAAAAGGAGACGCGTCGGTGGGAATACTGTGCGGGGCGCCCCTTATCCTTAAGCTGTGCTCGGTAGAGGCGGAGGGGGAGGCCGTAGCCGGGGAAGGTCCGGTTACCGCAGACGGCAGCAGAGTTCATCCCATGCCTTCCAGGGCAGCGGTCATTGAGAGAAAAGCGTATAGCTTTGACCGGCTGGAAGAGAACGGCGTCTGCATTGAGACGGGCAGCAGCAGGAAAGTGCTGGAGGACCTTAAGATATACAGGGGTGGTTTGAATTTTAGTCTGATCGCTTCAGATGACTCTTTTGAGAGCTTCACCTATCACGCTCCGGCCGTCTGGTCGGGGCTGCCGTCTGACTTATCAGAATCAGGCAGGTATTCTGCCCGTCTGTCACCTGTGGTTCCGGATTGGTTTCCTATTGAACTGCCGGTGCAGAAGGTGCCGATTCACATTGTCGATCAGGATAAACCATTTTTAGAGTGCGCCAGAGAGATGGGAGCCTATGTAAGTCTGGAGTTTTTTAATGAAATACAGGATGTCAGTCAGATTATGATCGAGTATTCCACAGATGGCGGGGATTCGTGGCAGCCGGCATCGGAATTTAAAGAATACAAACTGGAGACGAAGAAGGCGGTACTGGGGGAACTGGATATTGAGAAGTGCTACTGGTTCCGCATGACTGTGATAAGCGGCCCCATGGAGGGGGTATCCAATGTTTTGATGTATCGGCCGGCCTTTGATTCCGTAAATGGAGGCGGGGACAGGGATCATGACGACCGCAATGACCAGGGAGAAGATCCGCCCAGGGGGGAGATTATTCCGCCGCCCGGGAACAGTACGGACCAGATAACTGGGGGAAGTGAAGGGGATGACGAAACTATAAACGGTGCAGGTGGTACGGGGAACACGGGCGATAGTGGCAGTATAGGCGAAATAGAAAATACATGTTTTACAGAAAATACCGATGTAGCGGGAAATACAGATGTTACAGGAAATACCGATGTAACGGAAAATATAGATAACACGGAAAATATCAGTGTTACAGAAAACAGTGAAAATACAGACAACACGGCTGATAGAAACAGAGAGCATGGCGAAGCTGGAAGCAGCATTCGATACAGAAAAAAGGAAGCCATTCAAATCCTTGAAGAAACCGCCGCCGGACAGGAGACCGGGGAGATCATGGAGGCGGACAGCACAGATACCGATAACCGGAGTGCTGGAGTGGTACGGGAAGAAGGCGTCCGGGGTCTTCTGTTTCTGGCAGCAGGTGTCGTATTGACAGGGGGAGGTGCAATGTTTGTTTCCTGCAGGTTTGGAAAAGGGAAGAGAGATAAAATGGAATAAAAAGAAGATAGCATTACCGCTCTTTCTGACCGGGGTCACATTGCTTGGCATCCTGGTATCCCTCTGGTGTTACCGTTATGATAATAAATATACGTATCCTCGTCCGGCTGCGGGAAAAGGCGTTATAAACCTGAATATGGACTGGTATGAAGACGAACCGTTTTTTTTCCTGGTGGAAGGCTGGGAGTTTTACCGCGGAAGGACGCTATCACCCGGCCAAATGCCGGACTGCAGCCTCTATCTGGGGCAGTATGGCGGCTTCGATCTGGGGGATCCTGATGCTGACCCGCACGGGACTGGGATCTACCGCATGGAAATAGTCACAGATTCAAAAGAACGGGAATATGCTCTGGAGCTGACCCAGATCTATTCCGAATGGAACCTGTGGATTAACGGCCGTCTGATGCAGAGTGTAAGATTCGATCAGACAGATGCAGACAGAGGCGGCGCTGCAAAAGAAGATAAGTTTCCTGCCGCTGGTAAGGAAGGCACAAAAAATGCTTCGGAAGCATGGAATCCATTTGATATATCTGCGGACAGGGAGAGACCGGAGCCGGCCGGCAGCCTGGTTACATTTCGGGCAAAAGACCGGATTGAGATTGTAGCAGCGGTGGCGGATGAGTCTCATTTTTACAGTGGTATGGTCTATCCGCCGGCTTTCGGGAGCCCTGAGCGGGTGGAGGCGGTTTTCTCGGCGAGGCTTTTGATCCACGGCGGCGTGATGGCGGTTGCTGTCGCTATGGCAGTTTTGTGTCTGCTGTTGGGGCTGGGCTGCCATTTTCGCAGGCCGTATGGAGCCGTGGCAGTACTCTGTCTCTGTGTGGCGGGCTGTACCGCCTGGCCGGTGTTTCAGGCGCTGCGTCTTACAGGAGATGTATGGTATCTTCTGGAGAGATTCTGCTATTACGGAATATTTCTGCTGATTATCTGGATTCAGGGCAGGATCTGCCGCCTGCCAAAAAGGGCAGTATGGCCGCTGTGTACCGTGGGAATAGCGGTACAGATATCCATACTGATTCAGCCGCTGGTTCCTGTATCAAGAGCTGCGTCTTATATGAACTATTCGCACCTTCTTGCTGCCTGGAAATGGCTGACGGCTGCCTGGCTGCTTGTGACGGGTATCTGGTCTCTGTGCCGGAAAAGGCAGTATGCGGGCCCCATGATGGGAGGAAGCTGTATTCTGGCCAGTTTTCTGGTAATGGGAAAGCTTCTGCCCGTCTATGAACCGGTGTATACCGGCTGGTTTGTGGAATTTGCAGGTCTGTTCATCCTTGTGCTGATGGCCGGTATTCTGTGGTATGATACGATACATCTGTACAAAGAAAGCGTAGAACTTCGTTCAAAACAGGCGCTGGCTGAGATCCAGCTTGAGGCCAGGGCGGAGCAGGCGGCGTCTCAGCAGGAGTATGTGAGAAATACCAGAAAGCTTCTTCATGAAAGCCGTCACCGTCTGACGCTTATCCGCCACTATCTCGACACAGGGGACTTAGGTCAGTTGGCGGCCTATTTAAACGGTCTTACGGAAACCATGAGTCACTTGAATTCCCGGGAGTATACGGCTAATACGTTGATTGACGCGCTTCTGACTACGCATTTAATCCAGGCGGACCAGGCGGGAATATACGTGGAACTGGAGCTTTGCGATCTGCCGAAGACACTTCCCGTGGCGGATGATGATCTGACGATGATACTCATGAACCTGCTGGACAATGCGCGGGAGAGCTGCTGTGAGCTCTCGCCGGAGGAGCGGTGGATTCATCTGCAAATAGATCAGACAGATGATTTGCTGGAGATAATCTGTACTAACGCCGCCGCTTACGGTGGTAAGGAAGCTGCCGCACCGGCAGAGGGAGCTACAGGCAAAGCAGATAAAACAGCGCATGGTTTCGGGCTGCCCCATATCAGGGAGGCAGCGTCGCGGTACGAGGGCCGCGTGTCCATCAGCCGCTCGGAGGACAGCTTTCGGGTGCGTGTGGTGCTGAAGTATCAGACGTAATATTTTATTAGTATTAACAAAGAGATCCATTCAATTGCAGCGGATCCATACTGTGATTTATTGTGTAGTACCTGTCTTTGGTATCAGATATTAAAAAACGACGTTAACAAATCGCCGCATGTTTTTTTATTTCCTGTTGACATTTTCCCAAAATGTGGTATTGTTTAACTAGAAATATTAATTAATTGAATTAATACATAAACCGAAGGAAGAAATTAAATCAAAAATAAAAAAAGAAGAGGAGAACAGCGATGAAATTTTTTGTTGACACAGCGAAAGTGGAGGATATCAGAAAGGCAAATGATATGGGAGTTATCTGTGGAGTAACCACAAACCCATCTCTGATTGCAAAAGAAGGAAGAGACTTTAACGAGGTTATCAGAGAGATCGCTTCCATCGTAGACGGACCGATCAGCGGCGAAGTGAAGGCTACCACGACAGACGCAGAAGGCATGATTAAAGAGGGACGTGAGATTGCTGCGATCCATCCGAACATGGTAGTTAAAATTCCGATGACAGTAGAAGGCTTAAAGGCCGTTAAGGTGCTGACCGCGGAAGGCATTAAGACAAACGTAACGCTCGTATTCAGCGCGAACCAGGCACTGCTGGCAGCCAGAGCCGGTGCGTCCTATGTATCTCCATTCTTAGGACGTCTCGATGATATTTCCATGCCAGGCATCGATTTAATTGAAACCATTGCAGAAATGTTCAACGTGGCGGGAATCACAACCGAGATCATCGCAGCAAGTGTCCGCAATCCCATCCATGTCATTGACTGTGCCCTTGCCGGAGCCGATATCGCCACCGTTCCTTACAGCGTAATTGAGCAGATGACAAAGCATCCGCTGACAGATCAGGGAATCGCAAAATTCCAGGCTGATTATAAGGCAGTATTCGGAGAGTAAGAGGAGGACACGGGATTGAGCGACTATCTGGAACTAGAAAAAACAGCCAATGAGATACGAAAAGGCATCGTGACGGCGGTTCACAGCGCAAAGTCCGGCCATCCGGGCGGATCACTGTCGGCAGCGGACTTATTTACCTGGCTCTATTATAAAGAAATGAACATCGATCCGGAACAGCCTTTAAAGGACGACCGTGACCGTTTTGTATTATCGAAGGGCCATGTGGCGCCCGGATACTACTCCACACTGGCATACCGTGGATTCTTTCCGGTAGAGGATTTGAAGACACTGCGTCATACCGGTTCCTATTTACAGGGACATCCGGACAGAAAGCATATTCCAGGCGTGGATATGTCCAGCGGTTCTCTGGGACAGGGAATCTCCGCTGCGGTCGGAATGGCACTCTCTGCGAAACTGCAGAAGAAAGATTACCGTGTTTATACACTCCTTGGCGACGGGGAGATCGAGGAAGGACAGGTCTGGGAAGCTGCGATGTTCGCAGGTCACAGAAAGCTGGATAATCTGGTCGTGATTGTGGATAACAACGGACTTCAGATCGACGGCCCGGTGGATGAGGTTTGCTCCCCCTATCCTATTGATAAGAAATTCGAGGCATTTAATTTCCATGTAATCTGCATCGACGGCCATGACTTTGCCCAGATCGAGCGGGCGTTTGCAGAGGCAAGAAATACAAAGGGAATGCCGACCGCCATTATCGCAAAAACCTTAAAGGGCAAGGGAGTTTCCTTCATGGAAGGAGCTGTAGCCTGGCATGGTGCCGCTCCAAACGATGAGCAATATCAGGTAGCAATGGCAGATTTGGAGAAAGCAGGTGAAGCGTTATGCCAGAGATGAAAGAACAATCCGTAAAGAAGATCGCTACGAGAGAAAGCTATGGCAGCGCTCTTGCGGAGCTGGGAAAGCTTAATGACAAAATTGTGGTCCTGGATGCCGATCTGGCAGCCGCGACAAAGACGGGAGTTTTCAAGAAGGTATTTCCGGAACGCCATATCGACTGTGGTATTGCGGAATGCAACATGATGGGCATTGCCGCCGGCCTTGCTGCAACAGGCATGGTTCCATTTGCAAGCACCTTCGCCATGTTCGCAGCCGGCAGAGCGTTCGAACAGGTTAGAAACTCCATCGGATACCCGCATTTAAATGTAAAGATTGGTGCGACTCATGCAGGAATCTCTGTCGGTGAGGACGGCGCGACACATCAGTGCAACGAGGACATCGCTCTGATGAGAACGATCCCCGGCATGGTAGTGATCTGCCCGGCCGATGACGTGGAAGCGAGAGCCGCCGTCAAGGCCGCGGCCGAGTATGAGGGCCCGGTTTATATGAGGTTCGGCCGTCTGGCTGTGCCTGTGATCAATGATAATCCGGAGTATGAATTTAAGATCGGAAAGGGCGTAGTCTTAAAAGAGGGCAGCGACTTGACCATCGTGGCTACCGGTCTGGAAGTTGGCCACGCACTGGAAGCTGCAAAGCTTCTGGCCGCAGACGGAATTGACGCCGAAGTGATCAACATTCATACCATTAAGCCTCTGGACGAAGAGTTTATCGTTAAATCCGCGAAGAAAACAGGACGCGTGGTGACTGTGGAAGAACATTCCATCATAGGCGGACTTGGAAGCGCTGTCTGCGACGCCCTGTCCGAGAATGCTCCGGTACCGGTCTTTAAGATCGGCGTACGTGACGTATTCGGCGAGTCCGGCCCGGCTGCGGAGCTGATTCATAAGTATGAGTTGGATGCAGAGGGAATATATAAGCAGATTAAGAGTAAGTGGTATTAAAAGTAATAGCAGAACAAGAACAGCAATAGGAAATGAGCAGCAGGCCGTGATACGGAAGAGTTGGTTCCCGTATCACGGCCTTTTTGCGTAAAAGTAAAGTGAAGTTTTTTCGCAAAAACGATCCAGCCAGACGACTTTTTCTATATAGTGGGTATAGTTCATATATTTGTAAGAAAAATATAAAACGGTATGCATTGAAATCATGACAATAAAATGGTATAACATAAGTAGTAAGTAATAAGTAGTAAGTAGTAAGCTGAAAGGAGATACCCTATGAATGACTATACATTATCACAGCAATACGCTCTGGTTGGTCTGGATGGCCAGGATTCCATACATACAACCACGGCCAAGAGTGCAGTCTGTCGCGGAATCGCGGCTGCAAAGCATCTGGAGAGGCTTATATTATCGGATAATCTGGATTTAGAGGCTGTAAAAGAGGAACTGGAAGCAGAATTTAAAGAGATTCGCGGCATCGGCAGGAAGGAAGCCCACGGTTGGGAGACTGAGATGACGGAAGTATTGAAGGCCAAGGGCGTCCTCGATGAGATACCGGATATCCTGGCGTGCGATATTAACTACAGCAGCATGAATATGGACCTCAGAACCTACCGCAGCGACGGAACGGAATACCAGCGTATCGTTGAGGGCATTCGTGCTGAAATCCTGGAGGACGGCGCGGTGACCCTGGAATGCGCATGTCTGGTGTGGCTGTTCCGCGAGAGCGGATGTATCCATGATATATTTTCCGTTCAAGAGCAGGAGAGACTGTCTGCCCGTATGATTGAACTGGCAGAGCAGGATCCGGTTGTCAGAGTGGTCTGGGATTCAGACATTTACCGGTGGACGGAAAAACTGTCGCAGAAGCTGCTGAGAGCAAAAAAGAACTTCTTTAAAAACCCGTATATGGAGGGCGTCAATCTCTTATTTCCATTTTTGGACAGAAGGCAGGCTGTTTTCATCGATTTCGTTGTTCTTGGAACGAATGTGGCGAACAGGCGTCTGGCGATGATGACCTATCTCTCGGAAAAGGGCCACTATGTGGAAGAAGTCAAGAATGGCTCAGAAACGCTCTTAAAGGTAGATAACTATTATTACCGCGTATTCCCAATGACAAGGGTCTATTACAAAATACCGGTACAGGGGGCGAATCTGGTTCCGGTTTACAGGTAGGTGATGGAATGTCAAGACAGAGAAGCATGGAAAAGATCAGCAGCTCTGAGTATGTGTCGATCGGAGAGCTGTCCAGGCTTACCGGATGCCGGTACAGTACACTGAAGTATTATACAGAAGAGGGCATGCTTCCTTTTGAGCAAGAGGAAGAGAATCTCACAAGGCGCTATCTCCGGGTCGAGACTGTGGAACGGATAGAACGAATCAGAAAGCTAAAGGAAAACGGAAAGACGATACCGGAGATTAAAAATTTGGTAAAGAATACATGACGAAAACGCGCAGATCCCGCACAGAAACGACTCAGGAATGCTGTACCAGTACTGCATTGCGCAAATACCTGTGCGGGATTTCCTGTGCAGATAATAAACGGTAACCAGCAGTAAGCCTAAGTAAAAAAATTAAGGAAATAGTCATTGACATTTCCGAAAATCCGTTTTATAGTATCCATAGAATAAAGAGGGCGTACAGTCCTTTATGAGCAAAGGAGTGGTTGTTATGTTGGCAAACGAAGTGAAAAGGGTGAAAACAAGATAACGATAGAATAGACAGGGACTGGCGTATAATAGCTTTATTTTGCTACGCACGGCTTGTTGTCGTGTTTTTTTTGTACCATTTTTCGGGGTTCTGGGGAAATGGGACGTATGGTCCTGTCGGCTCATAAAGGAGATTATGATTTGGAAAGAGAAAATTGCATATTGATCAGCAACGGTAAAAACTGGATTGAACAGGCGGCGATCGACCAGCTTCATGGAGTCGCGAATCTGCCGGGTGTGGTGAAGACGGTAGGACTGCCGGATCTGCATCCGGGAAAGACTCCTGTAGGAATGGCGGTGTTAAGCAGGGAGCGGTTCTATCCCCATTTAATCGGCAATGATATCGGATGCGGGATGAGTCTGTTTTCCACAGGAGTGAAGCTGAAAAAATTCCGTATGGATAAATGGGAATCGAGGCTTAACCAGGTTCGGGAGCTGAGCGATATTCCGTGCGACAACCCTTATGAAGAAGTTTGCCCCATCAGGGATTTGGGAACCATCGGCACAGGAAACCATTTTGCAGAGTTTCAGTGTCTGGAACACGTTTACAGAGAAGAGGAGGCCAATCGCCTGGGACTGCTTCATGGACGCCTTATGTTACTGATCCACAGCGGTTCCCGGGGATATGGGCAGGAGATATTAAACCGGTATTATTCGCCGGAAGGACTGGCGGAAGGCTCGAAGGAGGCGGAGGACTATTTGAAGGAACACGACTCGGCGATTCTGTGGGCCGGGAGGAATCGCATAGTGACTGCGAAAAAGCTGCTGGCCTGGCTGGGTGTGGAGAGGGATGTAACCCCGCTTTTGGAGAGCTGTCATAACTATCTGGAACGGACGGAGGATGGATGGCTTCACCGGAAGGGAAGTGTATCGACGAAGCAGAGAGCCGTGGTCATTCCGGGATCCAGGGGAAGTCTGACCTATGTATGTGTACCGGCTGCGGACTCGTCCGTTTCCCTGGACTCTGTGTCCCATGGCGCGGGCAGAAAATGGGCCAGAAGTATTTGCAGGAGCAGGATAGACCAGAAATACGACAGGGATTCCATCAGAAGCACAAAGCTCAAGAGCCGTGTAGTCTGCCATGATACCAATTTACTGTTTGCCGAGGCGCCGGAGGCCTATAAAAATGTGGAACAGGTGATCGCTTCCCTTGAGGATTACGGACTGATTACTGTTGTTGCGACGCTGCGGCCGCTTATCACATTTAAGGGTTAGGGGGCTGCGCATGAGAATACAGATAAGTTCCGGCCAGGGGCCGGCAGAATGTGAACTGGCGGCAGGCCTGTTCTATGAGGAATTAAAGAAAGAGGCTCCCGATATCCGGCTGCTTTCCTTCACACAGGGAAAGAAAAGGGGGGGATTTTCCTCGATTGTGTTTGAGACAGAACACGATTTTACCAGCCTGGAGGGCAGTGTACTGTGGATTTGCAGGAGCCCGTACCGTCCGGAGCATAAACGGAAAAACTGGTATGTGGATGTGAGTATTTTAGAGGCGGTGCCCCGGGTGACGGAGGAGAAACTGGTTCGTTTTGAGACCTTCCGAAGCGGCGGAAAAGGCGGCCAGAATGTGAATAAGGTGGAGACTGGTGTCCGCGCCATCCACATTCCTACAGGAACCGCAGTGGTATCCACGGAGGCCCGGAGCCAGCATATGAATAAGCAGATAGCCTTAAACCGCCTGTGTGAAATTCTGGCGGAAATGAATCTGGAAAGCGGACGAAGGGAAAAGAACCTTGCCTGGATGGAACATGCCAGACTGGAGCGGGGAAATCCGGTTCGAGTATACGAGGGAAGAGCGTTCCGGCTTAAGACGGAGAGAAATGGGGGATAAGACAGATGGAACAGGAGACAAGATGCGGCTGGTGCCTGATCAATGAACCGATGATCCAGTATCATGACAGCGAATGGGGCGTACCGTCTCATGATGACAGAAAGCATTTTGAGTTTATGCTTATGGAGGTCATGCAGTGCGGGCTTAACTGGAACATGATGATACAGAAGAGGGAAATATTCAGGAAATGCTTCTGTGACTATGATTTTAAGCGGATTGCAGAGTTTGGCGAGGAGGAGATCGCCGAAATCCTTCTCGTCCCCGGCATGATCCGTTCCAGAAGAAAAATCACGGCAGTCATACACAATGCCAGACAATTTATGAAGGTGGTGGTGGAATTCGGCAGCTTCGACCGGTATCTTTGGGGCTTTACGAATTATAAGACGTACGTTTACCGCAGGCACCAGGAAGGCGAGGCGGAAGCGAGGAACGAATTATCGGATCAGGTGAGCACAGATTTGAAAAAGCGGGGTTTTAAGTATATGGGGTCCATCACGGTCTTTTCACATCTGCAGGCCTGCGGCATCATCAATGACCACCATCCGGACTGTTTTAGGTATGAAGAACTGCTGAAAGAGACGGAATGGGAGTATCGGTAAGAGAGACGGCAGAAGGTTTTTGGGGATACAGACCGATAGAATGAAAATGAAAATGAAAAGCGAGGTGCTGGAATGGCAAAAAAGGAAACTGTAACGCAGGAAGATTTATTTGAAGTCCTTGATATGATAGAACAGCTGGGAATTCGTTACTGGCTGGATGGCGGCTGGGGCGTAGATGCGCTTGTTGGCAGGCAGACGAGAGAACACAGGGATGTGGACATCGATTTCGATGCTGCGTGTACCGAAAAATTACGGCAGAAGCTGGAAGAAAAGGGGTATGAAGTAGTAACAGACTGGAGCCCTGTCCGTATAGAGCTGTACCATCCCCAATTGAGTTATATCGATATTCACCCATTCGTTTTAAAGGAAGACGGAACAGCAAAACAGGCCGACTTAGAAGGCGGCTGGTATGAATTTGAAGCCGATTATTTTGGCGGTGCTGTCTTAGATGGAAGAAAGATACCGTGCATCTCAGTGAAAGGGCAAAAGATTTTTCATACCGGCTATGAGCCGCGGGAAGTGGATAAACATGATATGAAAAATATTGAAGAACTGATGAGCGATGTCTCGTAAAGCGGGCTTGATGCCGCAATTTAAAGGATAAAAAACAGCAGGGAGCGACAATATCGATCGTCGTTCGCCTGCTGTTTCGTTATGATGCAGATGTACGGCACAACGGACAAAATGCAACCGCCCAAGGTCTTGCCGCAGGCGGGCGGAAATTCACCTCTGTTTATTCCCGCGGGCAACCAGTCTGGTGGGCGCGCTTGCGAGTCCATCTGACGACTGCCGCGAGGGTCAAATACCCCGTTGCCTGCGGCGTGATATTTGGCTCTGTTCATATTCCAGAAATTCCTTAGTCCGGCTCCAGTAACGGATACCCCAGTTTTCAAAATTCCATTCTTCCATATAATTGTTGCACTCATAATCAATATAATAAAGTGCGTCGTTCTGAACCACAAAATTGGCAGGAAAGTAATCGATATTCGTGTTTGCCGGGTAGAGCCTGCCGCACATATCCTCGATCTGGCGGAAATAAGAAGGCTTAACCTGATCGCACAGAACCAGATCGTAGATGGTATTTCCCTCTATGTACTCCTTCAAAATCCTTTCATTTTTCCGATCGACATCATACAGTTCCGGAATCGGGATTCCGATATCGAAAAGCCTTTTGTAATCGCGCAGCTCCGATTCCAGCTTGTCGCCGAACTGGTAGTAGTCGCAGGGCTCGTGATGAATCTGCTTTAATACGAAGGAACGAGCGCCGTCTGTGACGAGATAGGAGTAGCCGCCTTTTCCCTTTCCCAGGAGGCGGATAACCCGGTATTCCTTCTGATTGACTGTCAATGTCTCAGGCATGCCACCGTCTTCCAGCTTCTCGATGAAGTGGACCGGATACTTGTTCCAGTATTTTTGGTAGACATGGTCCTGGTCTCCGTCAAAATTAAGCTGGTACATCCGAAATAACACCAGAATATCTTTGGGCTGCCACTGCTCCTCATAAGAGTACTGATAGATCATGCCGATCTTCTCCATGACCCGGCCGCTTCCCGGATTCTCACGGTCATGAGTGGCGGTAATGTAGGGTAAATCTGTGGTTTTTAGTTTCCGGATCAGCGCCCGGCCGGCTTCGGTCATGATTCCCTTCTTCCAGAACTCTTTTTTCAGACCGTATCCCAGGTCGTGGCTGTCGTCATCGCTGACGTTGATATATCCGATGGGGATATCATCTGTTTTGAGGCAGACCGCGTAGTGGTAACCGCTGGGCTGCCCGTAAGTACTTAAATAGTGTTCTTTGAGATACTGCCCGGCCTCCTCCAGCGATGTCAGCGGGAACATGGGCAGAAACTGATTGACTTCGGGATCGCTGAGTATGGCGAACAGCGCATCGGCGTCACGCTCTGTAAATCGGCGCAGCCGCAGGCGTTCGGTTTCAATGACAGGAGTATTATCCATGTGTGTCTCCTTTTTCTACTGTTTTTAGTCGTGTAAGGGTGAATTTTTTTTAACCCCGTCTTAACGCCCTAATGCCCCCAGAGATTCTGCGCCACTTGTACGGCGGATTTATCTGCGATTTCCGCGATCATTTCTTTGGACTCTTTCATGCCGTTGTTGATCCAGCAGCGCAGGACCCCGGTCAGGCCGAAGGTGATGAACTCAATGAAATAGGAGAGTGTCACATCGTCGATTCCGGGATACTGTTTCTTGAAAACGGCGGTTCCGTTGTCAGAAATGAGCTGGTGGAAGCGGTTGACGAAATCACTGGACGCACTGTTTTCAAACAGAATTCTGGCAATTTTTACGTTTTCTTCAATATATTGTATTACAGGCAGCAGGATGGGCATCAGCGATCCGTTCTTTGGACTGCACAGGAAATTATCAATCATATCCTGAAAATCAGCCAGCACGTCGGATTCCATCTTCTGCAGCAGATCGTAAGTATCGGTGTAATGATTGTAGAAGGTTCCCCTGTTTAGATCCGCCCGTTCCGTGATGTCCTTGACGGAAATATTTTTAAAATCTCTCTCGGTCATCAGCTCAATCAGGCTGTCTTTTAACATTTTCTGGGTCCTGCGGATTCTCCGGTCCTCTTTCTGTGATTCCATATTCTTCTCCTCACAATCCTGTTTAAAAACAAAATTTATCAGTTTCGATTGATATTAAACACAAATGCAAATAAGTGATGCTTAACGTACAAAGCAGCGAATCGTTGCTTATTGAAATATACCGACAAGTGAATTATAATACACATATGTTCAAAAGTCAATGATTGTACAATAATCAAAAGGTGGGCAATAATGAAAAGAAACAGCGATATTTTCAATCAGGTGATTCGGTTTATTGTGTATCACGGGAAGATCATTGAGAAGGTTTTCCTGGTAACCACGATTCTCTGTGCCATTTGTTTCCCGTTTGTAGGGGTGAATTATGATCTGAGCAAATATCTGCCGGATTTTGCACCGACCAAACAGGCGCTGGATGTGATGGAAGCGGAGTTTGGTTACCCCGGCATGGCACGGATCATGGTTAAGGACGTATCTTTACAGGAGGCGAAACGCATCCGGGAAGAGATATCCGCGGTCGATGGGGTGGACCTGGTACTGGGCTCCGACGTCTCGACCGACGTCTATATGGGAGCGCCGTTCCTTAATGAAAGCATGACGGAGTTCATCGGCGTCGATCTGCTGGCAATCGATGATTACTATAAAGATGGGAATGCCCTGATGGACATCGTCTTTGAAGATAAAGACGGAGAACCGCGCACCAATGCGGCCATCGAAGAGATCTACCGGATCGTCGGAAAGGACCGGGGCTGTTTTGCCGGAAGCGCAGTGTCCAGCAAGGAGCGTGAGGCCTCGATCACCAGGGAGATCACCATGGCGATTGCCATGTCAATCGTTATCATATGGCTGATCCTGACGCTGACGACCACGTCGTGGATGGAGCCGTTCCTCTTTATCTTCGTAATGATCGTGGCGATCGTTTTGAATATGGGATCGAACATCGTCTTCGGAACGATATCCTTCTTTACTTTCTCCACGGCGGCTATTCTGCAGCTGGCGGTGTCGATGGACTACTCCATTTTCCTGCTGCATACCTTTACGGCCCTGAAAAACAGAGGCATGGAGATTCATGAGGCCATGGTGGAGGCGATCAGGGAATCCTGCAGTTCCATTCTCGCCAGCGGAGCGACGACGATCGTGGGATTCATCGTCATTGCATTTATGCGTTTTACCATTGGCAAGGACGTCGGATTCGTCCTGGCAAAGGGCATCATATGCAGCCTTCTTACCGTACTTCTGCTGATGCCGACGCTTATTCTCCGGTTTGACGACAAGATCGTGAAGACGGCGCATAAGCCGCTCATTGCCTCATTTGATGGATTTGCACGGGCCATGTACAAGATCCGGGTTCCGGTGTTCCTGTTAGCGGCCCTGTTAGCGGTTCCCTGTTATTTCGGCCAGAGTATGAATAAGTTCCTGTACGGAGACGACGCCATCGGCGCGGGGCCGGGAACGCGGGTCTATGAGGACACGCAGGAGATTAACAGCCTGTTTAAAAAGTCCAATATGACAATCTGTATCGTGCCGAACGGTTCCAGTGTGACGGAAAAAGAACTGGCGAAGGAACTGGAGAATCTGGATTTCGTCAACTATGTGATCTCCATGTCGGGCACCATGCCGAACGGAATTCCGGAAAGCTTTCTTCCCGAGGATTTAACCAGCCAGCTTCGCAATGAGGATTACGCCAGAATGCTGATCTCCATGGATACGCTGCAGGAGAGCGACTATGCATTCGAGTGCAGTGCCAGACTGGAGGAGGTCGTACATAAGTATTATCCCGATCATTCCTACGTAATTGGAATGACGCCTACAACCATCGATATCAGGGATATTCTGACGGAAGATTATAATCATGTATCTCTGCTGTCTCTGGCCGGTGTGGCGCTGGTAGTATTCATTACCTTCCGGTCGATCCTGGTTCCGATTCTCGTGATCGTACCCATCGAAGTTGCCATCTATTTGAATATGACGCTGCCCTACGTGATAGGGGACAGCATGATCTATATCGGCTACATTATCGTCAGCTGCCTGCAGCTGGGGGCCACCATCGATTACTCGATTCTGATGACAAACAACTATCTGGCATTTCGTAAGGAAAAAGGCCGCCGGGAGGCTGCGGTCGCCGCTGTCAACAAGAGCACACTGTCCATCATGACATCGGGCGGTATTCTGATGGTGGTTGGATACCTTTTGTACTTTACTTCGTCCATACAGGCGATCTCCCAGGTAGGGCGTCTGGTAGGGCGCGGGGCATTTTTGAGCGTGACACTGGTTCTGTCCCTGCTTCCGGCCCTCCTGTCCGCATTTGATAAGCAGATCAAGCGGCAGCAGGAGAAAGCGGATGCGCGGAAAGAGAGAAGGCGGAAACGTCTGGCGGCGGCGAAAAATCTGGCGGGGGCGAGGAATGTGACGTCGAAGAAGAGTGAGGTGCCGGAGAAGAACCTGACACCAGCAGAGCGTCCGGCTCCCGCGGCGGGAAAAGGCAGTCCAGAGGAAAACATAACTCCAGCGCAGAACGGAGAGTCAGATCAGAAGGAAAAGGGAGATGACAGCCATGAGGAAGAGTAAACGGATTTCAGCGTTTGTTTTAGCAGCAGTGCTTGCATGCGGCCCGACCATGGAGGCGGGAGCAGCGGCAGACACCCCGGTCTGCGATGAGACGCTTTATATCACCATGGACCCCTATGGGGAGATAAAAGAGAGCAGTGTCGTAAAGAGCTACACCACGAATGGAAGCAGCCAGATTGTCGATTACGGCACGTACAACAGAATTACCAATATGACAGATCACGCCGAACCGGTGACGGACTCGGAGGGTAAGCTTACTTTCAACCTGGAAAATTCGGAGGATCGCTTCTATTTTGAAGGCGGCACGGATACCACCAGGGAAGAGCTCCCCTGGAATATCCAGGTGAGCTACCGCTTAAACGGACTGGAGAAGAAGGCGGAAGAGCTTTACGGCGCGGCTGGCCTGGTGGAAGTGAATGTGGATCTGACACCGAATAAGCAGGTATCGGATTATTACCGCAATAACATGGTTCTCATGGCTGGAACCGTTGTGGATATGGATAAAAACATGAGTCTGGAAGCGGAAGGCGCTCAGGTCCAATCGATGGGCAATTTAAACGCGGTTATATTTTTCGCGCTTCCGGGAGAAGAGCAGCACTACTCTATCCGCATTGGAACGAATGATTTCTCTTTCAGCGGTGTCGTGTTTACCATTGTTCCGCTGACCGCAGCCCAGCTCGATAAGGTGGGGGATCTGCGTGAGGCGAAGACGACTCTTGAGGACTCTGCGGATGCCATCAGCGACAGCCTGGACACAGTGTTTGATACATTTGACGGCATGCAGAAGAGTGTGGAAGATACGGCCGACGGCCTGCGCGGTCTCGATCACAGCCGCCAGCTTTTCGCAGACTCCAAGGGTAAGGTATACGCCGACGCTGACGAGGCTCTGGCTGGCCTAAATGAATTGTCCCAGCAGTTTGAACCATTTTCCGGGCATATGAAGGAGGCAGAAAAATTCCTCGATACCATGAATTCCCATGTAAATGAGCTGACCGGCCATCTCGACGATCTGTCGCCGGATCTGGAGGACATGAAGGCCACCATGCGGGATTTAAGAGATGATTTACGGGGAATCAGTTCCATGTTAAACAGCCCCCAGGTGGATTTGGGAGCACAGGCATTTCTGCAGCTGATGGAAAAGACAAAGGCAGATTTAGAGACCTTCAAACAGTCGCAGGCAAAGCTGGATGGCGGCGTGAGCGCACTGGCGCCTGCACTTGCCGGACTGGCCGCATCGACCGGCGGGCTGAGCGGTAAAAAAGCGGAATATTTCAGTGAGGACAGCCTGGAAGATTTAATCGGCGAGATGGAGAGCGCAGGCGTGAATCTGGGAGATGAGGATGAGGTCGCTTCCTATTTAAGAAATGAGGTTGGTATGGCCACCGATGAGATCGATGCGCTCATGAGATATGCGTCTCAGGCACTATATGAGACCGCTACTGCCTCCCAGCCAAACACGGGTAATATCGCCGCTGCGGTTGGTGCGATCGTCGAAGGCTTCCATGGCACTGCGGGAAACACCGGGCTGATTACGGATATACAGACCATGATCGGACAGACAGAAGTCCTTTTGCAGGCAGCCGCCTCCCAGAAGGGAAATGCGGTGGGATTGCTGCAGAATACGGCGGATATGGCCCATTTGGCTGCCAGTATGTGCAACACGCTGGACGATATCATTTCCGATGCAGACAGCCTGACCAAGACGGTCAACTACTATCACGAGGATACGCTGGATACTCTGAGGGATCTGGGGAAAATGACAGACACCGCTGCCAGGAGCTTAAAATCCCTGACCGTGTTCTGCACCTCCTTTGAAAACCAGATGAAAACGGTGGGTGATTCCTTAAACGCCAGCACCCAGAAAACACTAAACGGTCTTGCAGGAACCCTGGAGGGAATGGGAGACGGACTGGACCAGACAGACGTGCTTAAAAATGCAAAGGATACCATCAAAACGCTGATCGACGATAAATGGGATGAGTATACGACAAAGGATACCACCATTTTGAATATCGATATGGACGCAAAGCCGGTATCCCTGACATCGGAGAAGAACCCGTCCCCGCGCACCGTGCAGATCATTCTGCGCACCGGTGAAATCAAGGAAAAGGATAAGAGCAACACTGCAGAGGTGGATGAGAGCTACCACCCGGAGGGAAATGTGTTCCATCGCATCGCCAGTATCTTTACGCGGATCTGGAATATGATTACGTCGCTGTTTCATAAATAAAAGTTGTGAGAAAAGGTTCCGGAGCTGTTAAAAGCGGCCGGGGCCTTTTCTGTATGATTGTTTAAGTCTGGCAGAAAGGATAGTATGACATTGCATTTGACAGATGTGTACTGAAGCATTAAAATTGATAAAATATAAAGCATACTTATATATTAACAGGAAACGATGAGAACTATTTTTGGAAAAATACGATACAGTTTCGGAGGACCAGACCACGTATGAAGCGGCAATCCTGCGTGGCGGCCCAACCAGCGGCCTCGAAGTGTATTTTAAGGAAAACATGGAATACTACCAGTAAAAACAGGGCAAAAGGACGGGAGAATCATATGTGCGGACGATATTATGTGGATGACGAGACGGCGCGGGAGATCGAAAAATTAGTGGAAACAGTCAATGACAAGCTTCGCCTGGAGCGGTTGAGAAAGGATATTCATCCCACAGATGAGGCGCCGGTTCTGGTGGCGGGGGACCGGGAAATGAAGCTGGAATGGCAGCACTGGGGCTTTCCTAATTTTCAGGGGAAGGGCGTGATCTTTAACGCCAGGTCTGAAACGGTGCTGGAAAAGAAGATGTTTCGCGAGAGCATTCTGCATCGGAGAATCATCATTCCCTGTACCTGGTTCTATGAGTGGAACCGGAAAAAGGAGAAAGTGACATTTTACAGGGAGGATGCTCCGGTGATCTTCCTGGCCGGTTTTTACAATGTGTTTGGAGACGAAAAGAGATTTACGGTTTTAACGACGGAAGCCAACCAGTCGATGGTCAGCACCCATGACCGGATGCCGCTCATCGTCGAGCCGGATCAGATGAAAGACTGGGTACTGGATGACGCAAAGTTCAGCGGAATGCTGAAACAGACCCCGGTGCTGCTGGAGACGAAACAGGAATACGATCAGCAGGAGCTGAAATTTCTATAGCAATTTACGGCAGAAAGAAGCATATCCTTTATAAAGAGTCTGAGGCGGAGAGGCATGCTGGTGAAACAGACGGGCAAATATCTGCTCCTGTTTGTAACAGGGGGCCTTCTATATAATATCATAGAGATTTTACTGCGGGGCTGGAGTCACTGGACCATGTTCATACTGGGCGGCGTCTGTTTTATCTGCCTTGGTTTGATCAATGAACTGCTTCCGTGGACGCTGCCCCTGTGGAAGCAGATGCTTCTGGGGGCGGCAATCATTACATATTTTGAATTGATTACGGGGTGTATCGTCAACATCTGGCTGGGGTGGAATATCTGGGATTACAGCGGACTGCCCGGTAACATCCTTGGGCAGATCTGCCCGCAGTTTTCCTTCTTATGGCTCTGGATCAGCCTTGCCGGGATTGTTCTGGATGACTGGCTGAGATACTGGCTCTTCGGAGAGGCGCGGCCCCGTTACAGACTTGTATGAGACGACCGCTAACGTGAGCCGGGGCACGACTGTCCGCGAACTGTCATATGATATCTTAGAAACGCTTATGTTTGCGCATGGAAGGGGCGGCTTTCAACAGTGGAAGACGTCTGCCTCCCTTTGGCCGGAAACATGAGGAAAGGAGATAATCAGATGAAAGATATCACATTGTGCCATCCCCGTCTGCAGGTATTGGCCGCCAGCATGGTGGAAGAGTGCAGAAAACAGGGACTGGCAGTTAAAATAGGCGAGACGCTGCGCACCAGAGCAGAGCAGGATGCGCTTTACGCACAGGGCCGCACAAAACCGGGCAGTATAGTGACCAATGCGCCGGGAAGCTCTTACAGTTCGTTTCATCAGTGGGGAACCGCCTTCGACATCTATCGAAATGACGGGCAGGGAGCCTATAACGAGTCCGGCGGTTTTTTTGAAAAAGCCGGCGCGGTAGGTGTATCGCTGGGCCTCATATGGGGCGGAAACTGGAAATCGATTGTGGACAAGCCGCATTTTCAGCTGGCCGATTGGGGCAGCTCCACGGAGGGGATCAAACGGCTGTACAAAGACCCCGCTGAATTTATGAAAACATGGGTTACGGGAAAGGCTGCGACAGGATGGATCGAAGATGTGTACGGCCGCTGGTACCGCCATGACGACGGAAGCTATACGAAAAATGACTGGGAAAAGATCGACGGTAAATGGTACTGGTTCAATGAATCGGGATACGCCTACCGCAGCCAGTGGGTGCTGAGTAAAGAGAAATGGTATTATTTAGGCGAGGACAATGCCATGGTTACAGGCCTTCAGGTGGTCGATAACAACGCATACTATTTTGATGGAACCGGGGCAATGGCTACCGGGAAGATTACGCTGGAGACAGACGAAAGGGGAGCACTCCGCGGCTGAGAAGCCGGGGGAGAGGCGGCAGGTTTTTTGAAACTGCCGCCTTTAAAAGGTAAAAGATCATGGGACAGGAGAGTGATTACACTCAGATGTTCCCTGGCTTTTCCGTTTATAAAGTGATTCCTGGTGTCATTTAAAAAACTGGGAGTATGCAGACAGAAATAAGTCATACTCATTTTTCTCTGTAATCCAGATAATCACGTAGTATTCTTCGATTCCAAGGCGGGAATAGGCTTCGAGTCGATGATTGCCGTCATTTAACTCGAATTCCCCCTCGGTTTTGCCGTCCTCGATCAGATAGTGGACGATTAACGGGGGCATATCCGTTTCTTTCTTAAGAACCTCCGAAAGCTCGTTTACATGCTTCTCAAACCACTCCTCATTAATCCGCCATTTCATGTTTTCTTCAGGGCCGCAGCAGCGGGTCAAGAGCGATAAGGGCATTTTGACAGGTCCAAGAAAATATCTGTCGAAAAGCTTTAAGCCGTCTGAAAAATCCTTGTTATGGCCGTCGGATAACAGATAGGTATGAACCCACTCCTCAAGCTTGCCATTCTTTGCAAAACTCTGCGCTGACGACAGTGTACATTCGTATTCCATAGTGAATACCTCCTTTTTGGAATAAATAATCTTCTTGATAGATTCACAGGAAAGATAGTATTCATCAGCTAACTGTTCAACGCTGGCGCCCGCATTAAATTTTGACTTGATGTCACGATTGCGTTCGATGAGATACTGTTTATATCCCGACGTCTCACCCCATGCACGTTTTTTGTCACTCGATGGGATATAGACCAGCTTGCCGGATACGTACTTCTGTATTTGCTTTAATAGCCGTTCGGGAAAGATATCTCTGCCGTTATCGTATTTCAATTCTATCATCTCCTTTCAAGAGTATTCTATCGGAATATTGCTGTATTTGATATAGAACGAATTTGTATAGGTGTTTTTTACCTATGGTCTTGCGAGGGGAGGCAGCACGCATAAAGAGCAGGATAAGCTGCCGGAAGGTAAGTCAGGATTTCTCTGATAATACAAACGTTTGTATATATTTATCCATATTAAAAAAAGCCTGCTTTATCAACTGCTTCTGAAGAAAAATCAGCAGGACACAAACCGCTAGACCGCATAGCCCGCCCAAAAAGCCGGGAAGCGTAAAACTGAAGATGCCAATACATGAAATACCGGCCAGGATTATAAGGATAAGCGCGTGAATGAACGTTAAAAACCTGTCCCTTATATAGGTTAATTCAATCAGAGAGTCGGAGCAGTCTACACGAAATGTGCAGTGAAACCGATTGATTCCGTTCTCTATAGTTTTTATCGTTCTGATTCCGGGAATTGAATTTTTATTGTGGTAACGGCAGATTATGTACCAGGAGTCCATACGTGCTGTCTGCGGAGAAGAGAAGCGTTTCAATAATTCCCATTCTTTCATGTGACAATGGTAGGTAAGTTGTGATTTCATAAGATCTCCTTATTGGAATTTACATGCTTTCACGGCATGCAGGCAATATTATCTTCTCCATTCTATAGGCGTAAACCTAAGGCCATATGAGTGCCTTCACTCCGAACTGCAATGACGCCAACCAATTGTACGCTTAAATAAGCTCCAAACATACGGAGACCCACCTTTCACTTTTTTTCCAGTATATTACCGGATAAGACAGGTATCGTACTGATTAAAACGATTTTAACACACAATGAGCGAAATGGATACCAAAAGTGAGGGCGGTGAGTGGAGAAGCCTGTCAAAATGCAGAAATGTCTATTTCCTGTATCATATCGATTTTGCTGCGGTTACCGGATAAGATGAGTATAATGGAGCGTATTCTGTCTGATCGTTCGAGTGTGATTTGCAGTTTCCAACATATGGTCCTTCATGTGCCGGTCGAAGTCCGTTCAGAGAATCGTAAAGAAACAGAAATGGTAATTCCTTAAAAAGTATGGTAGGATAGTGGTATCTGGAAGAAAGTGACAGCGATCAGAGGAGGAATGGAGTATGTGGACAAGAGCAGAGTTAAAGGACAGGGCAAAGCAGGATATGAAGCCGTTTTACTGGTACGGTGTTCTGGTTTGTTTCATTGCGGGAATACTGGGAGCGGGAAGCTCCGGCGGAGGCGGCAGTATCAGCGCAGGCAGCCGGTCGAGCCAGAATTCCTACTCGGGCAGCGGCGTATGGGATGAGCACAGCATGACAATTTTTTTGATAATTTTAGGGGTTATTCTCGTTGTAATGGCTATTGCCATTGTGATCGGCATATTTGTGAGCAACCTCGTAATGGTCGGTAAACTGCGCTATTTCATGGACAGCGCTATTATGCAGCAGTCGGCCGGAGTCGGACGTATTTTCTTCGCGTTTGGCGGAGGGCACTATCTGAATGTTATGAAGACCATGTTTTTGAGGGGACTTTTTGAAAGTTTGTGGACGCTTTTGCTTGTAATCCCCGGTATCTATAAGCATTATGAATATTACATGATTCCCTATCTGCTGGCGGATAATCCGGAGATGGAATGGCACGAAGCGTTCCAGCTCAGCAAAGAGATGATGGCTGGCAATAAGTTTCATACATTTGTGCTGGAACTGTCCTTTATCGGCTGGTATTTGCTGGGAATGCTGGTTTGCTGTATCGGCGGTATTTTTGTGAATCCGTACTATGAGATGACATTTGTGGAACTTTACTGGGTTCTGCGGGATCAGGTGATGGGGCCGCAGCCTTCGGAGCCGACGGATCAGAATGTATATGCCGACGCGTATTACCGGGAAATGTAAATGAATTATAGCTTGAAAGCCATGATGGATTTGTTCTGTTCCGAATGAGGCGGGGAGGTAGAAAATTCCTTTCCCGCCCTTTTTGTACAATCAGGCGGTTTTTTGCCGGATATGCAACTGTCTGTCCTGTGCAGATTACAAAAGATGGAAAATAAAAAGCATCCGCTTAATTCGGATGCTTAAAATTAAATTCAATTTGATTATAATCTTCGGTATCGGATACAAAAGTTTTGCCGACTGATAACTTTTCGTTAATTTCTCTCTGGGTAACGTAATATTCATTTCTGGCCTTCATTAAAATAGAGGCACGTGAATCCTGGGATGAGTTTTGAAACCAGTAGAGTAACAGGGATTCTTCTTCGGATAACAGCTTTTCAACCACGGTTCCGGCTTCTTCAGGTCTCAATGCAGTAATGAGAGGCTGATTAAGTTCTGGCAAATCAAAGAGATTGTAGATCGTTGTTCCCAGCGCCTTTGCAATATTTTCCATGTAAGTGGTTTTTACATTAATGACAGTTCCATTAATAATACGATTAAGAGTGGTAGCTGGTATACCTGTTAAAGCTGACAACTGTGTTTTATTTATATCCTTTAGCTTCATATACATTATTATTTTATTGTTTACCATTTGTACAGCCCTCCCTATTGGATTATAGCAGAAATGGAAAAAAATGTAAATAAATGTCGAAGGAAAGGCTCGATTATCTGAAAAATCGTTACTGTTCAGAGGTATCATAAATCAGTATCGGCAAAGTGACGAAATTTAAAATTTAAGAAATAGCGTATTTTGTGGCTGTGTCTAGAAACCCGGCAGAA
>NZ_QJKD01000002.1 GCF_003201875.1 Hungatella effluvii | reverse complement strand
TCTTATAGTCATGAGGGATAAGTATACCACATCATGCATTAGGCTGGGACATAATTACGTGTGGTATATAAGGACATTATCATAAATCAGTCATAAGTGTTCACAAAGCTTAATTATAAATTCTTGACATTTCCGCCCTCAGATGGTATCATCCATTGGTGTCAGCGGGTATGGCGGAATTGGCAGACGCGCCAGATTTAGGTTCTGGTGGGAGACCGTGCAGGTTCAAGTCCTGTTACCCGCACTGAAATCAAATAGTAGAAAAGCGATGGATCGTCGTATTGTGGCGGCTCATCGCTTTTTATTTTATTGAAATATAGCTGAGTTTGTCATATAACATTTTTATCTTCCTGCACTCCAATTCCATATACGTCGTCAAGCTGATTGACAAACTGGCTCTCCACATCTATGAACATATCTCCGTATATATCCATCGTAGTAGACAGCAAAGTATGGCCTAAAAGAGCCTGAATTAATTTTGGCTGTGCTTCTCGCTTAATCAAAAATGAACAGACAGTATGACAGCAGTCATGCAGGGTATGATAGGTAATTCCCGCCTGCTTTACACATTTCAGAAACCAATATCGCACGTTTTCCTCTGTGTAGTAATCACTAAACTGATCACAGAATACTAATCCCTTATCATGATAACATAGGATGTACTTTTTTCTTCATCTGTGTGATAATGATACCCTTATCCGAGGCTTCTTCTATCGCAGTTGGATTGAATTTAATATAGCTGCTTTATAAGCGCCGCGATAAAACTCATGGGGCTGCATTCCGCCAGCTTCGGCGTATTTTTGATCACTGACAATGCAATCCGGGGAAAACACTCTGGTGTAAGCTTTGCCAGCTTTACCGCCTGTGCTTCCGATCCGGACGCACGCTTTGCTAACTCGCCTTTGATATCATTTGCCATGATTCTTCTCCCCTTTCTCTGCCTCCATCATCGTGTGAATCAACGCCGTGATCTCTTCCCATGTGTCACAATGGCAGTTTTCATTCTTCAAATAGAAATTCCACATTATCTGTACCGGATGGTTGAGCGCTGCGGTATATTCCAGCACAGATGATCCTATCTTTTTGTTATATTCGAAATATTCCCAGATATAGCAGTAGAACTGAATCCGTCTGCTCCGTTCCCATATTTCTGCACTCTTCATTCCCAGAATGCGGTCACGAAATTCGTTATACTCCCCGTCTACTTTTTTCAATGCTTTTTCTCTGATATTCATGGTTGATCCGCCTCCTACGCTTCCTTGACGGTAAAGCGCCTTGTATGGCTGACATGTACATAACTCTGATAAATCTCCGGGCGCTCCTTTTTCAATTTTGCCGTATCGGGTCTGGCTGAATCAACGCCGCTCCAGGTCACTTGATAGCAATCTCCTACAGCGGATCCATGTTCCTGCATAAACAGTTTGATCTCCTGCTCGATCTTCTTCTGCTCCTTTGTCTGTTGAAATGTATCTCCCCTATGAAAAGCAACTTGCTAGCCAGTATGATGTCTCTTTATCGACAGTCAGAAAGGCATTGTCAGAACTCGAACAGAGAGGTTTCGTAAAGAAGCTAAATGGTAAAGGCACTATAGTTATAGAACCGGATGATACGAAACTTCATCAGTTGGCACTTAATTTCGAGTATGCAGAAAAGGCATTATGTTATCTTCATGTCTTACAGCTAATGGTATTAATTACTCGTCCAGCGGCTTTAGTTGCAGCTTCGCAGTTTACCGTAGAGGAATTGGACGAGTTAGCAGATTGTTACCGTTACAATTTGGTTCGTATGAAGAAACATATGTCAGAAAAATATAGGTTTCATAACACAGCTAATATTCGAGTTCCAGAAAAATACTAGTTAACATCCTATACAATGTCCTATTCCCCCATGATACTATAAAACGCGCCCTGATCAAACGGAAAAACACCGTTTGCTTCAGGGCACGTTTTTAAGCTGCTGTCTGGGGTAATTCAGTTATTTTCAGCATTATTTGTTCTGCACCTCCAGAACTTCCTTCACTGTATTCTGGAATCGGTCTCCTTCAATTCACCTGTATAGGCCTGGAATCCTTTCTGCCACACTTCAGCCCAGATATGGTAGCTCGCTTTCGTATAATTCTATACTGGCGCTTACAGCTGCAGAGTCCTCTCCAGCTATTTAAATCAAGTACACATCAAAAAAGCCAAAATGCTGCTGAATGAGACCAGCTGTTTTCCAAGCCAGTACCGGGAGATGTACAACAGCTGAAATCTATTGCTCTCCGATCAAAAATGTCTTTATCTCATACGGACCGTACTCTGCGGAAAACATATGGTTTACGCATTCGATCTGCTGTTCCTCCTCTTCCATCAGAGAGGCGTCAAAGACCCGCTCCCCCATCTCCTCTGCAATACGAAAACGCACAGCGGTCCTTTTTCCCCACGCTTCATAGGTTCGAATCACAATCCGCTGCGAATTTTCCGCTTCCTTAATGGTCTCGATCACAATATTTTCCCGGTCGGCGCTTATCATGGAATAGCGGGCAGGCAGGCCGCCCGCATGAGGGCCCGTAAGCACCGCATAAAGCGGGCAGTTCAGCTCATATGCCTTCTCTATCACCTTTCCCTCCCTATATCCTCCCATATGAGGATATAGGGAATAGGTGAAGCGGTGTTTCTCCTTATCCGCATCCGGATTGGGATATATGCCGGATTTTAGAAGGGACAGCCGGATCACAGAACCGTGGATGTCGTACCCGTATTTACAGTCATTCAGAACGGCCGCTCCGTATCCGTACTCGGACAGATCCGCCCATTTGTGGGCGCAGACTTCGAATTTCGCCTGTTCCCAACTGGTATTCATGTGTGTGGGACGTTCCAGACTGCCGAACTGGATATCATACACGGCACGGCCCGCCGTAATCTCCAGCGGAAATGCGGCCTTTAAAAACAGCTGGCTTTCCCTCCAGTCCACGTCCGTAACGAAATCAATTCTCCGCGATTTCGAATACACGATCATGTCCTGTTGTATCCTGGAATCCAGAAAATGGCGCACGGTCCGGATACAGGTCCGCACAGGTCCGGTCTCCACTACTTTTGGCTCTGTCTGCAGCCTGGCGCCCCACATTTTTTCCTGATAGGAGGCATCCAAGTTCCAGTTATCGTATTGGGAAGGGCGGTCCTCAAATATCTGAAGCTCATTGACACATTTTCCTTCCTGTACCAGTTCCCTCCCGGCCTCTTTATCATAGATGGAATCCGGATACCCCTGCTCATTAAGCCGTATCCTGTAATACGGCGTATCAATCACGCCATCTGCTGTCTTAACCGGGGTTCCCTCTGTCCCGGCAGACGCTGGCTCAACGGAAAACACACCGTACCCTTTGGGCAAAATCCCGTCAACCCAGAACAAATAACCTCCGTCCTCGGCCAGCTGACCCGGATATACCGCACCGTCCCGTATTAAGGACACAGGCGAGTTTGAATCAATCCGGATCATTCCTTCTCCTGCCGTATACAGGGGATTGAACACAACTGCGCTCCTGCCGATGGCCGGAATCCCGCCCGCCACAGCCCGCAGCGCCGCCTCAATATTCCGCCTGTCCGTCCTTAATATTTCTTCATACTGGTTTTTTGAGTCTTCATAAACTTCTTTTATCGAAGAACCCGGCAGGATATCGTGAAACTGATTCAGCAGGGTCAGCTTCCAGCACCGGTTCAGGTCTTCCCTCGGATACTCAAGACCGATGCGCAACAGACGGCCGAGCACGGAAAACTGTTCCACATCACAGTTTTTCCATTCGCAAAGCCGGTTATAACGTTTATTTCTGCCCATGGATGTATAGGTTCCCCTATGAAACTCCAAATACAGTTCCCCCGACCATTCCGGCACATCCCGGTCTTTCAGATTATGCTCCAGCCTGTGAAAAAACTCTTTTGCAAAGGCCTGCCTTGTCCGCGGGATGCCCGTTATGCCCTTTTTCAGCCGGGCGTGCTGTTCCAGCATGTCCGCCGTGGCGCCGCCTCCCCCGTCACCAAAACCGAAGCAGTTTAAAATATCCTGATTCATCCCTTTATTACTGTAGCGTTCCCAGCAGCCGGATACCTGGCTGGGCGTGATCTCACCGTTATAGGTGGTGGTAAAATCGTCCGGATCCTCTCCCGGCGTCTTTTTATTCTCCTGAGTTGTTATAAAATACGTCAGGATACCGGTTCCGTCAATTCCTCTCCATACCATTGTATCGTTTGGAATCCGGTTCACTTCATTCCAGCTGATTTTTGTGGTCATGAAATAACGGATTCCCGATTTTTTCAGGATTTGGGGCATGGATGCGCTGTAGCCGAATACGTCGGGCAGCCACAGGATCTCGCAGCGCACTCCGAACTCCCGCCAGAAGAAGCTGCGGCCATAAAGGAGCTGCCGGACCATGGATTCGCCGTTTATCAGATTACAGTCAGGTTCCAGCCACATACCGCCTTCCGGCTCCCATCGGCCGGCCTTAACAGCGGCTTTTATCTGCGCATACAGATCCGGATCTTCTTCCTTAACAAATTCGTAGAGCTGCGGCTGGCTGGACATAAACCTGTACTCCGGATACTGATCCATCAGCTCCAGAACGGTGTGGAAACTCCTCACCGCCTTCTCAACGGTCTGGCGGAGCGGCCATTTCCAGGCGACATCAATATGTGTGTGGCCTATGCAGTACTCCGTCACGGCCGGCTGCGGGCAGCAGAGCTTTTCATAATGGGCTTCCAGATACGCCTCAGCCTCCTTCACCGATCTGTAAAACTGTTCGGAGCCAACCCGGCGCAGATCCAGACAATTGAGCGTTTCATTCAGCAGCATCAACATATGCTGTCTTTCATAGCTGTCCTCCGGCAGCAGCACAGCGGCCTCAAACGGCACGAGCAGATCGTAAAAGAGTTTTTGCACATCCTCTCTAAGCACGTAAAAGGTGACTTTCAGGGACACATCCGAATGAGCGTGGTTCTGATATGCGTAGATGCGCACATCATAGCGCTGTCCCGCTTCGGCCCGCGGGGAAATCCTGCAGGTCCTGTGGTTGACATCCAGGCCGCACCGGTTCCTGCCGTCAATGTTTACTAAAAACTGCGGATTATCGGTATCCCAGTAATTATCCAGGTTTGTTAGCACCTCCATCCATACGGGCCGGTCCTGGTGGATCGGAGGGATCTGAAAGGATAATGCAAAGCAGGCGTGTCCGTCCTCCGATCCCCAGGTATCTCCTTTTTTAAATATCTTCCATCCGGAGATATCTTCTTTCATCACACTGTCCATCTCATAGCCGCAGCTGCGGTACCGGATCTGTTGTGCTTCCAGATACTCTGTCCTGCAGGCATCCTTCAGCACATTCAGCACTGTCCGGATTCTGGATTCATAATACTTCACATTATCCCTCCTTTTTTACGTCTTTACTGTTCGTCCAGCTTATATTCCGCATACTGCTCCGTATATTCTTTAATCACATCGGCGCCTCCGCGTTCTCTCCACTGGTCCACACATTTCCTGTATCCGTCTGCGTCGATGCTGCCCATTATGTATTTCACATCCGCATCCATCATCATATTATCCAGTTCACTGGAAAGCTCGTCATATGTATCCGACTGCAGCCCGATGGAATCGTTGGTCACCAGGTGCTGATTTCTGTACTCGATGGAGTCATACAGATCCGTCAGCATCTGACTGTCATCGTCCTTGCGGAAATAGGGAGGATAGGGAAAACTCTGATTCAGTCCGTCGGCGGTATCCATGCTAAGCTGTGTTTTGCCGGTCCTCTTATCCATAATCATAACCCGCTTTTCATCCTGAACCTCATAGTGGACGCCTTCCACACCGTATGCCATGAAATCCTGATACTCCTGCGTACACAGACTGTCATAGATGCCTAAAATTTCTTTCAGCTCCTCCTCGGTCTGTATCGCACCGTCACCAAAGCGGTTAAACATTACCAGGCCGTTAAAACCTTTTGTAGAAACACATTTCGGTTCTTCCCCTTCAAAATGAAGCGCGGAACCAACCTTACACACCGCCTCGGGCACAACCTGAGTCAAATTTGCAGAGCGGGTGCTGATATCATCGGTTGTACAGAAAATCACGCCGCATTTTCCCTGATCAAAGGCGCTGGTTCTGTCATTTGCGGTGATTTCCGCAAAATCCTTATTCAAATAGTCGCCGTCATACATATCCTTTATGTAGGTTAACATCGTAAGCCACTGATCCGTCGCGAAATCCGGAACCATCTCACCGTTCTCATATTTCCATTCATTGGGAGCGCCCATGGCCACAGCCAAAAATTCCAGCCCGTTCCATTCACGGTTATACGGTCCCTGATAAGAAGAAACAAAGCCGTAAGTATCATCGGCGCCGTTGCCGTCCGGGTCATCCTCTGTAAAAGCTCTCATCACTTCTTTGAATTCCTCAAAAGTCTCGGGCATATCCAGGCCCAGATTATCAAGCCAGTCCTGACGGATCACATATCCGCACCTTCCCAGAATCCTGGTCTTAGGAATGCCATAGATTTTGCCGTTACGTTTGCAGTTTTCCCAGGTCTGTTCCCCGATAAAATTGTACAGGTTCGGATAATCCTTTAAATAATCGTCCAGAGTCCAGAATCCACCCCCATCCATCGCCTGGATCATGTTATTGTTCATCAAAACATTGCCGTTGGCGGAAAAGATCTTAGGCAGGCCCTTTGACGCGATCAGCGTTGTCACCTTTTCCTCATAGGACAGCGTGGGCACATAATTGATTTCGATCTCTATGCCCATTTTCTCCTCCAGCGCATTATACCATGCGTTATTCTCCATATCCGGAGCCTGGTCCGAAAACAGCTCCTGCATAATCGTTAACCGGACGGTAGAGTCCCCCTCCGCTTCTTTCGCGTTCTGCCCTTTTGATGCGCATCCCCCGCACAGCACAACTGTGAGGGCCAGCAAAGCAGCCAAACCTTTTTTTGTTGTTTTTCTCATATACATTCTCCTTTTTTTGTTTTTATCTGAAAGCGGATCACCCCTTGACAGATCCAAGTATCATGCCTTTCGAAAAGCATTTCTGAACAAACGGATACACCAGAAGGATCGGCAGCGTGGCAAATACTATAACCGCATAGCTGACATTCTGCGGCGGTATATAGCCGATGTCACTGACCGCCGAAGCGTCTGAAAATCCGCCGGATGACAGCAGCACGATCTGACGCAGCCAAACCTGAATTGGCCACAGTTCCGAATTATTTACATATAGGACCGCGTCGAAATAGTCGTTCCAGTATCCCACCGCATAAAACAGGGAAAAAGTGGCTACTGCGGGCTTAATCAGCGGCAGGACGATGTGCCGAAAGCTCTGAAAATAATTGCAGCCATCCACCACAGCGGCCTCCTCCAGCTCCTTAGGAAGCGCACTGATGGAAGAACGGATCAGTATCGTGTTATAAGCGCTGATACAGCCCGGAAGCCACAGAGCCCAGAGCGTATCGGTCATCTTAAGGCCGTTCACCACCAGATAGGTCGGTATCATGCCTCCGCTGAACATCATGGTAAAAACAATGAGCGCATTGAAAAAGCCGCGTCCTTTCAGATGATCTTTAGACAGGACATAGGCAGTCATAAGAGTCAGCACCATGCTAAGGACTGTGCCCACCAGCGTCACAAAACAGGATACGCCCATGCTCTTAATCAGAGACACGCTGGAAAACAGATATTTGTAGGTTGAAAAATCCAGATGGATCGGATAGATAAAAAATTTCCTCGTCAGTATATCTGACAGCGGGGATACCGATGCCGCAATTACAAACAGAAACGGCACCAGGCAGGCTGAGGCCACTGTAAGCAGCACCAGCAGATTCACCAGATCAAAGACACGGCTCCCAACGGACGCCTTAATTTTATTGTTTTTTTTCGCTGCCATCCTAGAATACCCCCTCCTCTCCGGCCTTTTTGGCTATTTTATCTGTGATCAACACCAAAATCAGACAGACTGCGGATTTAAACAGGCCCACGGCCGTACCATAACTGACTCTGCCGTTTTTGATCGCCATCTGATAAACATATGTATCAAATACCTCCCCAACTTCCCGATTCATAGAATTGAGCATCAGGAAGATCTGTTCAAACCCGTTATTCAAAAAGCTTCCCATTCGCAGGATCAGCAATGTAATGATTACACCTTTTAAAGCAGGCAACGTGATATGCCACATCTGCTGTCTTCTGTTCGCTCCGTCAATCCTCGCCGCTTCATACAGCTGCACGTCCACCCCGGCTAACGCCGCCAGAAAAATGATGGTGCCCCAGCCCGTTTCTTTCCATATCACCTGGAACGTAATCAACGGTGCAAATGAATTCGGTTCGCTTAATACACTGACATCCCTGCCAAAAATGCCGGAGAGCACTCCGGTCAGCGCACCGCTCTGTGAAGAAAACAGTGTAAAACAAATGCCGGCCACCACAACCCATGATACGAAATGGGGCAGATACACTACCGACTGAATTATTCCCTTCAGCTTCTCATTTTTTAATTCATTGAGCAGCAGCGCCAGCAGGATCGGCAGAGGAAAATATAAAATTATGTTGTAGACTGCCAGGCGCAGGGTATTCGCGAATATCTGCAGAAATTTTGGATCGGACCAGAGCCTCCGAAAATGCTTCAATCCTACAAAGGAGCTTTTCAAAACCCCTACCATCGGATTGTAATCCTGAAACGCCGTAATGAGTCCGAACATCGGACCGTATTTAAATATCAGGAAATACAGCATGCCGGGTAAAATCATCAGATAGAGGATCCAGTCCTTTCGAATGGCCTCCGCCCAACCCCGTTTTTGTTTTTGTTTGTGATTCACCTTGAGAATCCCTTCCTTCCCTCTTTTTGTTCGGCTTTTTTGCCATGCTGCTATTGTAATGCCAGTTTAAAAAAAAGTGCAGGCCCAGTATGTCGTATTGCACAATCAAAATCGGAAGTGAACGGTATTTTTCGACGATCAAAAAGGCAAGTCAAGCCTCAGTATCTCCTTTTTTACATCTACCTTGTATTTTTGCACAAAAAAATAAGGATGTTTTTTCCATCCTTATCCTTTTTATGAATATTGGTTTATTTCTTTTTTAGCTCATACTGCTCCGTCAATTCCGAAATAACCTCTGTTCCTCCCGCTTCCAGCCACTCTTCCCGGGCCGCATTAAATTCCTCATCCCCTATTTCTCCTAAAATATACCTCATAGATGCATTTTGAATGATCCGGTTCAGGCTCTCTTTCTTCTTAATATAAGTAGAGGACTGCAGAAGATCCGCATCATCGAATACCAGATATGGGCTGCTCTCTTCCATCACCTTTTCCATCTGCCGTTTCAGCTCACTGTCTTCGCTTGCCCCGGTCATGCAGTCAAAGGTAAAAATCTGTGTAAAATCCATCATATCCGCATTCAGCTTCAGTGTTCCGTCCTCCATTTTCAGAAGTTCTTTGGATCCGTCCGGATTCTGTACAAAATCCACCTGCTCCACGCCGTAGGTAAACAGATCCTCCTGTTTGCACAGACTGTTGAAAAAGGACAGCACCCTGCGCAGTTCTTCCTCCGTCCGTATTCCGCCTTCCCCTGATTTATTGAACATCAACATGCCGTTATATCCTCTGTCAGAATTGACCCGTCTGCGTTTGTCACCATTCTCCAGACTGGTCATCACCGACAGGGAAGCGCCGGGAATCCGGCTTTCCAATTCCGCCTGCAGCCCCAATGCATCATCAATACAGCCGAAACAGCAGCCGGTATTTCCTTCAAGAAAATCCTTCTGGCGCTGCTGCACCGTTGTGATTGAGGCCTCTCTTGACATCACGCCCTCATTTATGCACCTGCGAAAAAACCTTAACGCCTCCAGATACTCTTCCGTAAAAAAATCGGGCAGCATGGCGTTGTCCCTGTACTCCCAATAGTTCGGCCCTCCAAGCACAGTAGTCAGAGTCGCAATACCGTTCCAGGATTTATTTCCATAATCCGTCCAGCAAAATCCCAGACCGTATGTATCATCCCTGCCATTTTCGTCCGGATCCTCATAGGTAAAACGGGTAAGCATACGATAAAAATCTTCCAATGTGCGCACCTCGGATATCCCCAGCCGCTGCGCCCAATCCGCCCGGTAATACAGTCCATTTCTCGGCTGAATGCGCAGCCTCGGAATACCGTAAACCGCACCGTCAATCCGGACTGACTCCCAGAACTGCTCTCCGATCTGCTGATACAGCGCCGGATAGTCCTCTATGTAATCATCCAGTTTCCAAAATGATCCCGCGGATATGGCGCGGCGCATTACCGGTGAGGACATCAGGCTGTCATTGGTGGCAACCGCCATCGGCAGGCTGTCCGCCGTCGTCATGCGTTCTATGCGGCTCACATAGTTTACGCTTGGAATTCTCTGAACCGTGATCTTTTCTCCCGTCCTGCGCTCCAGCTCCCTGTACCATTCGTTCTCGGTGTCTTCGGCAGTCTGGCTGCCAAACAGTTCATAGCAGAGTGTTATGGGCCGTTCCTCTTCCTCCCCGGAATCCGCTCCATCCTGGCTGCAGCCGGCAAGCAGGATAACTGCCATAAAAAGCATCGCATGTAATAAATGTTTCATCCGCTGTTCTTCCTCCGTTTTTCCTTGAAAGGCATCTCAAAATCGATTAGAATAATATTAAGAACATTATACCTTAGCTTATTCTTTTCGTAAACGAGATTATCACATTATATGAGGTGTTTCCAATGATGCTTACTCCAATGAAAAACCAGCGTTTTGCAAAAGCGGGCGGCAGCCACCGCGTACTTTTTTCCTGGCTCCTATCCTATGCAGTTATTTTTCTTTTTCCCATCGTCTTTCAGTTTTTTACATATCGCCAGGCTGTCTCCACAATCCGCAGCCAGACCATCGAATCGCAGCGTTTATCGCTTGAAAAGTTTCAGAGCGATATGGACGGTGAATTATCCCTGATCAGCGATTTCGTCTCCCGGATTTCATTGGATGACAACGTGAATTTTCTGTTGAACGCCTCCGGCAAATCCGTTTACCTGGAAAGTTACGCCCAAGCCTCGGTGCTTCATCAGATGAACCGCACTCTAAGCTCCTATGAGCCACACGACAGCCTGATCGACGATTACTACATATTTACGAATAACAGGCTGATCTGGCACAGCCAGGGAATCAGTGAATGGAAGCAGGACAATAGTCTGGAGAGCGCCATATGGAACCGTTGTGAAGGGCTGGATCTTACCGAGAATCATATCTTTTCTCTGACGGACGGACAGGAGCAGTATCTGGTTATTACCTATCCGCTGCCATATGCCTATACTCCGTCAGGGTATATCGCTGTACTTTTGGATTCGGACACGCTTAGAGGCTGTTTAAAGAAATTTACGGTTTTAGACGAAAGCCGTTATTATATAACGGACAGCGGCAATGAGGTGCTGACCTGCCTGTCCCCGGACAGCGATACTGAAGGACAGAGCTACTACTGCAGTGTCAATTCCTCAGTGATGCCGCTCACCTATGTATCCGCGGTGGAAGTCAGTTTTGCCGACAGCCAGCTCATATTTCTTCGCAGAACGCTTTTGGTAAGTCTGGCCAGTTGTATTCTGGGCGGTCTGATTCTGATCACATTTTTCACCCGGCGCAATTATTCCCCGGTACAAAAACTGGTCAACACCGTCCGTGAGCATAACACGCTGACGGAAAACGAAATACTGAATGAATACCAGATCGTATCTGGAGCGCTGCAGCAGATATACGAAAAAAACGCTTCAATCGAAGAGGTCGTACAGAGACAGAACAAAACGATCTATTCCTATTATCTTTCTCTCCTGCTCAAAGGGACTCTTAGCTGGTCTTCTATGGAGGAATCGCTGATAACCGAGATCGAGCGGGAAGTATTAAAAAAGAACTATCTGCTGCTCCTCACTCTAACGGATGTATCCGAAAAATGGCCGGCCAAACATCCTGAACTTGCGGAAAGTGCTTACTCTTCCTTTTATCAGACGCAGTTCACACAGCGGCTTACAGACATGCTGCCTGACGGCATATCCATCTACAGCACCAATGTCTATGATTTCAATGCCTGCATCATTGCCGCAGATGACGTTCTCAAAGACTGGAAAGAGCTGCTTAACTCCTCCCTGGAAACTCTGTCGGAATATCTCGGCACAGCCTGTGAGTTTCAGTACTATTTTGCCGTCAGCGGCATACACGAAGGTATCGCGCAGCTTAACACCAGCTACGAGGAAGCCGCATACGCGTTATCTTACTGTATCATGAAACAAGATATACGGATCGTCTTTCAGGATGACCTTTCCACAGAGAAAGGGGACGCCCTGCCCGATTCGTCGGATCATGAGAAGCACCTGATCAATCTGATACAGACGGGCCAGGCGGAGGCTGCCGGGGAGCTTACCACACAGTGGTTGGATTCCATCTCGTCCAGGAACCTACCCTTCTGCACCGCCAAGTGCCTGGCAGGCTCCGTTTTGTCCGCCATCATCACCGCCGCCGGCAATATGCGGCAGCATGGCATCTTTGCCACAGACTGCAACCAGGCCGCAGATGAGTTTCTGAAAGCCAACTCCTTTGGCAGACTGGAACATATACTTAAAAGAACGGCCCTCATAATCTCGCAGAAGGCCGCAGACGGCGCTGCGCAGTCCGGCCTGAACGACACCTGGGTCATGCGGATCAACGAAGTGATCGATCAGAATCTTCATGACGAAAATCTGAATATCACCTACATTGCAGATACGCTGGGAGTGAGTTCCAAATACCTCTCTTCCATCTATATGAAAGCCACGAATACCGGCATCATAGACGTCATACACGAAAAGCGAATCAAACAGGTCAAGGAACTGATCGGCCACAGGGGATACTCCGTCAGTGAGGCCGCCGCCGAGGTGGGTTACGGCAGTGTTGCTACCCTGAACCGCTGGTTTCGCAAATATGAAGGGATCTCACCGGGGCAGTACCGGAGCAATTGCTAAATCCGCTGGTATTAGTATCAGAAAGCTTCTTTGAAAACTTTCAGGAGGTATTGTATGGATAACGCTTATGCCCTTGAATCCTCTATACTCGCATACTGCGATATTCTGGATCATGATATGGGCATGCTGTATGACCGTCTCTTCATCGGAGAATTTCTGCGCCGCAATCACCGCAGTATAGCGTCTGATATCGCCTGTACCGGTTTTCCCTGTGCCAGTGGCAGTATTCAGGCGCTTCCCGCGCAATATTCCCTGCTTGTCGGTCATATCGCCGCTCCCAAGGAGAGGACATCTGGAAAATGCTCGATACCATGGAGGCGCAGTATGGCAGGTCCCCTGAGAAACTGCATTTGAGTAGACGAAGGATAACGTCTGATCTGACAAACATGGAGTGCGCAGAGCACCGTGTAAACTACCTGACAGAAAGGATAGCCTTTCAGGCCAATCCCGAACTGTTAAGATTCTTAATTGGGCCCCTTTATGATTATCAGCCCGTGTACGGAATACGTGAACTGCTGCAGAATTCCATTGACGCCTGCCATGAAAGGCAGGCGCTATGCCGGTCAAAAGACGAAAGCTACCATAACAGGGTAGTCTTAGAATTTGACAGTCTCCCTGACGGGCATGCAGCTATACGGGTGAGTGACAACGGAATTGGCATGACCGGAGATGCGATTAAAAATCACTACACGGTTGCTGGCTCTTCCTACCGATACGATCTGGCCTGGAAAAAGATTATCTGGATTTCGATACCCACCTCTACTATTTCCACCTGGTATAGAAAAAAACTACAGCCAAACATTGTCTCTATCGAGAAAATATGTGATGGGCTTGGAATCTCACTCTCTTATTTTTTCTAATGATGATCATGATTTTTTGAGCCTGCAAATCCTAAATAAATCAAAACACGGTTGGAGCTGCCAACATTAAGAAGCTACTCCAACCATGTCTTTATCATAATAATTTAACCAATCATTACTCCATTTTCATCAACCTTGTATCCATCCGGAGTTGTTAGGTTTACCGCCATTTTACCGTCTTCATTCAAGTAATACCACTTCTCTCCGGATTTTACCCAGCCAGTTACTCTGACACCCGTCTCATCTGCGTAATACCAGTTTCCCGGCGTTTCTGGTATTGTATTTTGTACGGAGCTGGCAGGTTTCCTTGATGAACTTCTGGATAATGTACCACATCATCGCCAGTTCGAGTATTATTAACCAGGCCTGGGAATCCCTGTGCTTTCCATTTTCCTCTTTTCCTGCCCCCCTTCCAAACGGCTTTTCCCGGTCCATTCATCTGTCAGCAGAAGTTTCCTGCATATTTTCTTCCAATGATACAGAAACTACTGCAGACAGGAGGTATGATCATGGCAAAAGCAGGAATGAGAAGGCCCAGTCCTTATGATGCGGATAATCACGGAACCGAAAATCATCATAAAATGAATCGTCCTGAGAATGAGCAGGCCCAGGTACCCGAAATTCAGGGTGCCGCCAAAAACGGCAATGCAAAAGCAGGCCCCATCAATGCACCCAACTGGGCCAGAGATGATTATAAGACTGGAGATCATGAATAACTGAGGTTATAGGATCGCGGCAGGGAGGCGGGGAAATGAAATCCCCCCTGCTTGCCTTACTCAAACGAATCTTACTGCTACTCCTCCATATCCCCGCAGCAAATCCTTCTATACTTAAGCGGAGACTTATCCGTCAATTTCTTAAACACCCGTTCAAAATACGTCACACTCTCAAATCCCAACAGCTCCGAAATCTCCGTCACCGAATACTCACTGCCCGCCAGCAGCTCCTTGGCCTTCCGGATCCGGGTGATATTCCGGTACTCATTGACAGAGAAACCAGTCACCTCCCGAAAGATCCGGCTCAAATACGACTTGCTGATGAAGAACCGTTCCGCCAGGTCCTCCAGCGATTCATCCGTGTCATAATGGTGGAGCAGATAGTCGGCCACCTCATGAACCTTCTGGTGTCTGGCCGTCTGCACTGTGGAAATCTCCCCGCCCTGCTTATAAAATACCCGGTTCCTGCGGCAGCGGTAAATGAGCAGAAGAATCTCCGCCAGTTTCAGCTTTACCATCCCATCGTATTTCCCCTGTTTTTCCTTTAACTCATCCCGAATCTCGAACAGCAGGCGCTTCACCTGCTCCCACACTTTTTCCGGAAGCTCGGTTACGCCATAATTCTCCTCGAACATCCTGGTTAACGGAACCAGCCCTGCCTGCTCCAGCAATGGGCTGAAGCCTTCCTGGCTGATCTGCAGAAGGATCCTGTCGTGATACGATTTCCCAGCCAGACTGGTCTTATGAATCTGCTGACGGTTAACCAGAACCACCATTCCCTTTTTTACATGGTAAGTCTCCCGGTCAATAAAGTAGTATCTCTCTCCCTCCAGCAGAAAATACAGTTCAAAGCTGTCATGAAAATGTTTGGTCTGCATCGTAAATTCGTAGTCACGGATCACCTCATCAATGGTGAGCCCCGACATTTTCTCTGAAAATACCGTTTGTTCCATCCTCTGCCTCACGCTTCTTACATTTTTAAAATCAGTAGCCAAAAGTACGAAAATTCCATAAAAAGCATCGATTCTATAAGATTTATAATACTATACTGCTGTATAATTAGCAATAGAAAGAAATGAGACACGAAAGCAGGAAATGCATAGAAGGAGGATTTTACCATGAAATACGAAAACAACAAAGTCCGTGATTTGAACATCGCTTATATCGGCGGCGGCTCCAGAGGCTGGGCCTGGACCTTCATGACCGACTTATCCATGGACGATTCCTTAAGCGGAACCATCCGTCTTTACGACATCGATGAGGCTGCGGCCAAAAATAATGAAATCATCGGTAATAAGCTGACTGCCAGAGAGGATACCACGGGAAAATGGGATTACGTTACCTGCAGCACCATCGGAGAGGCGCTGACCGGCTGTGACTTCGTCGTAATCTCCATACTGCCAGGCACTTTTGATGAAATGGCAAGTGACGTTCATCTGCCGGAACGCCTCGGAATCTACCAGTCTGTCGGCGACACTGCAGGCCCTGGCGGAATGATCCGTGCCCTGCGCACCATTCCCATGTTTGTAGAAATCGCGGAGGCTATCAAAAAGTACTCTCCGGAAGCATGGGTCATCAACTACACCAACCCCATGACTTTATGTGTGAAGACTCTCTACCATGTGTTCCCGCAGATCAAAGCATTTGGATGCTGCCATGAAGTATTTGGCACCCAGAAGGTATTAAAGGGCATCTGCGAGGAAACCCTTGGTCTGACCGGAATTGACCGCCGTGACATCAACATCAACGTGCTGGGAATCAACCATTTTACATGGCTCGACAAGGCTTCCTATAAAGGAATCGATCTGTTCCCTGTTTACCGTGATTACATCGACAGCCACTACGAAGAAGGTTACAACGAGCCAGACAAAAACTGGGCCAACAGCACCTTTGACTGCGCCCACCGCGTTAAATTTGATTTATTCCGCCGCTATGGCCTCATTGCCGCCGCAGGCGACCGTCATCTGGCGGAGTTCATGCCGGGCGGTGAGTATTTAAAAGATCCCGAGACCGTATCTTCCTGGAAATTCGGCCTGACCACAGTAGACTGGAGAAAAGCTGATTTGCAGAAGCGCCTCGACCGCAGCCACCGCCTCGTATCCGGTGAGGAAGAGATTAAGCTTGAACCGTCAGGAGAGGAAGGAATCCTGTTAATCAAGTCCTTATGCGGCCTGGAACGCTCCATCAGCAACGTCAACATCCCGAATACCGCCCTTCAGATTGCCAATCTCCCGGCAGACGCCGTGGTAGAAACCAACGCCGTATTCAGCTTAGACAGCATCCAGCCCATCGTCGCCGGCACCATACCGGAGCAGGTAAAGACCTTAATCGCTCCTCATGTAGAAAATCATGAAAGAATCTTAAAAGCTGCACTTACATACGACCGTGCCCTCGTCTGCGAAGCCTTCCTGGCCGACCCGCTTGTCAAAGGACGCGCATCAGAGGAAGAAGTAAAAACTCTGGTAAACGATATGATTGCCAACACCCTAAACTACCTGCCAGACGGCTGGAAAGAAAACTAAAAACAAATACTTTTTATCAAAAGGGTGCTCCGCCTTGTCTCCTTCAGGCCGAAGCACCCTTTTTCCCTCCTTTCCACTTTGGAGCGTGTCTGAAAATTCATTTCCGCCAGCTGCACGCCCCCCTTCGTCCCTGCCTCCCTCCTACTCTCCACAAGCTCTGAGGCGTCCCCTCCTCACTCCCCCTCCTTTGGCAACGTCCCACTATAACACCCGCTCTTCATCCACAGCGGAAGCAGCTTCGCCAGCACGCTGAACAGAAGCCGCCCCTCATCGCTGGAGAGGTCCGCATCCCACAAATCCTCGATCAGCTTAATCCGGTAGCGGACAGTATTAACGTGTGTATACAGTTTGTCCGCCGTCTTCTGGTAATTGAATTTACATTTGACAAAGACCCTTACGGTCATCGCCAGGACATCCCTTTTTTCCTCATCCATCTGATTCAGAAGCTCGTCCATTTCCCCCAGCATCTGGTTGATAGGCCATGAATTCTCCGGGTAGTTGAGCAGCCGGTAGATACCTAAATCATGGTAATAGCAGATCCGCTCGCCGTACTCCAGAAGTCCGGCGATATGGGCCGCGCTTTCCGCCTCAAAGAAAGCGGTAACCGCCTGGGAAATGGTGTAATACCGGCTCACTCCCGCCCTGCACCGTTTGCCGGCGCCGTCTAAAATATCCAGCAGACGGCGGCCAAAATGGTCCACGTCTTCCGTCGATACAAACAGCCGCAGACTCCCTTCCGCCGAAAAGCTGTAACAGAGCTGCTGCGGAAAATAATGATGAATCAGATAAGACAAATACTCCTTTTTTCCGTCCGCCGCATCGTCTGTCTCCTGATCCCGAAGCACCAGCGCATATCCGGATTCCGGAAACAGGTTTGTCACGGAGGAATCCGGCATCTGGCCGCCGCAGATCATTTCCATCGCGGCCTCAATCCGGCGGGAACGCCGTTTGTAATCGTCGATACCGGTACAGAGAATGGAGGCGTAGTTTAAAAGTATATAATCCGATGGCTCGAATCTGCCCTCTTCTCCAATCAGGCAGAGCACGCCAAATGGCAGGCGGTTTTTAAACAGCTCCGCCTGCAGCAGCATTTTCTCCGAATACGACGAGGAATAGAGGCTTACATGGGATAACGGGGACTTCTGCGGCTCCTTCCGCCAGTAGGCCGGATAGAAAACAGCCTCATTCAGCACGGGAACCGGCGGCTTCACAAATGTATCCTGGCCCACGATCAGTACCGCCTGGCAGCCGGTCCAGTAACTCAGGCCGTCTAAGAGAGAATCCGTTCCGCTGATGTAAAACCGGTGCTGAAGGTCCTCCAATACCCTGTCATACGCTCTTACGGTTCCATCCGTCCTGGATGCAATCAGATGAGAATACTCATTTATCAGCGATACAAAACGGTCCGCTGCCACAGTACCGAAGACCAGTTCCCGCTCGCGGCATGCCTTTGCCAGCGCATCAATCCGCTCCTCTTCCTCCCCGGATAAATCCGCGAGAAATCCGACTGCCCCACGGCCTTTTCGCTCATCCAGCCACAAGGCCAGCTGCTCTCCCCCACCGGGAATCAGGCCGGCGCATACCAGAAGCAGACTCTGCGGCTCCCACACTGCCGGACCGGACCTGCAAATAAAAGCCAGGCCGCTAACCTCTTTCTCATAAAACGGTGTCCGGAATCGGCACTCTGAAAAAGTCCCGCATCCGGCCAGATACTCCAATTTTAATTTCATTTCCGGCGAAGCTCCTTTCCCTACAAAAACATGGCTCACTTTTTGTAGATTACCTGTCTCACACCTGTGTTATAGTTATTTTAGGCATAATGACATATTTTTGTCAATAACGTTTCACTTTTTTAGTCAATTGTCGAGTTTGATAAATACCATTGTAAGGAGGTTACAAAAATTATGGGCGAAAACAAAAAATCGGTCACAATCACCGTCAATGGTGATGTGTACCAGCTGGGTGTGGGGAATGCAGTGGGGGAGATTGCTCCTGCAGACACACTGGCAGAGACACTGCGTGAGCGCCTTCTGTTGACGGGAACCAAGATATCCTGCGATGACGGCGCCTGTGGCTGCTGTACCGTCATCATGAACGGAAAGGCTATACCGTCCTGTACGGTGCTGACCATTGAGTGCGACGGCGCCGACATCCGTACCATCGAGGGACTCCAGGATCCGAATACAGGCGAACTGGATAAGGTACAGCAGGCATTTGTAGACCACTCCGCATTTCAATGCGGATACTGCACACCGGGAATCATCATGACAACCGAGGCTCTGCTGGCGGAAAACCCACATCCGGATGAGGAAGAGATCAAGGAAGCTCTCGCCGGAAATTACTGCAGATGCATCAGCCATTACCAGGTGCTGGAGGCCGTGAAGCAGGCCGCCAAAGAAGGGAGTGAATGATATGGGTAAGGAATTCAGATATGTGGGCAAGCCGACTCCCCGAATAGACGGCAAAGCCATTGTTACAGGATCCGCGGAGTACGCGAACGACATACATATGCACGGAATGCTCTACGGCCGGATTAAAATGAGTCCTCATCCTCACGCCATGATAAAGAAAATTGATGTGAGCAAAGCCCTGGAGCTGCCTGGAGTAAGAACTATCCTGACCTACGAAAATGTCTTTGACTGGATTACAGGTATGCCGGCTCAGAAAAGGATTCTGGACCGTCATGTGCGTTTCGTCGGCGATCCGGTGGCGCTGATTGCCGCCACGTCAAACCGGACTGCCGAGGAGGCGGCCGATTTAATCGAAGTGGAATATGAGGTACTCCCCGCCGTCCATGACTTGGACGAGGCCATTGCTGACGGAGCCCCGCAGTTATACGAGCAGTTCCCAGGCAATATCATCGAGCGCGGCTGCCCGCCTTTCGGCCCCAAGGCCCTGCAGGAGCTGGTCATGGGAGATACAAAAAAGGGCTTTGAGGAATGTGCTGTCGTCGTAGAAGGCACCTCCAGGTATGAGACAATTTCCAATCCGCTTCCTGCTGAGAGTCCGGGCCTCGTGGCCTGGTGGGATGGCCCCAGCCAGTGCAGCATGAAGGGAAGTTTTCAGAGCCCCAACATCCAAAAAATGATCATGCAGCTCGCCATGCCCGGTGTCACCGTACGCGTCATCTCAGCCAATGTAGGCGGAAGCTTTGGCAGTAAGAATACGGTTCCCATGGAAGGGCTCTACTGTGCCGCGCTGGCAAAAGCTACCGGCAGACCGGTGAAGCTGGTCATCTCAAAGGAAGCGCATCTGTCCACCTATATGCTCCGCTTAGGCAGCCGTCTGACCGCTAAAGTGGGACTGCTCGCCGACGGAACAGTTCACGCCTATGAGGGAACCTGGCTGGTTGGTTCCGGCGTTCACTCCGATTTCGGCCAGGGCCAGATTGCTAATGGTCTGGGACGCGCCATGCTGCTGCTCAACAAATGCAAACACTGGAATTATCAGCCTCATCTGGTGGCCACCAACCGCTGCCGTTCCGGCGGTATCCGCGGATTTGGCGGACAGGAATCCTATGCGTCTCTCGTTCCGGTTCTCTCTATGGCCATGGCGAAGATGAATCTGGATCCCGTAGACTTCTTCAAAAAAAATATGTGTGACATTAACGGAGGTTACTACTGGGTTGAGGGCCACTGGTGGGAAAACCATTTCTTAAGTTATAACGATGTCATGGATCACGCAGCCGAACACTTTGGCTGGAAGGATAAATTCCCCGGCTGGCTGAAACCGTACAAGACTGTGGGAAGCAAACAGTACGGGGCGGGCTGCTGTGTCCATGGAAGCGCCGACTGCGGAATGCTGCACGGCGAAGCCTTCGTCAAGCTGGACGGATGGGGAACTGCCAATATCAATGTCTGCATCGCCGAATCCGGCATGGGTCAAAGATCAGCCGTAGTAAAAATGGCCGCTGAAATTTTAAATCTGCCGCTGGATAAAGTAACCATTTCTACACCTGACAGCCAGGATAATCCATGGGACTGGGGACTGGCCGGATCGAGAGGAACGCTTGTATATGGGCGCATGGTAGGCGACGCGGCCCGAAACGCCAGAACACAGCTTCTGGAAGGCGCGGCGGCCATTCTTCACTGCCCTGCCGAAATGCTGGATACGCGTGACGGAATCATTTTCATGAAAGACAACCCGGAAGTCGCGCTTCCATGGATTGCTGTATTAGGGCCCATGAACACCATTACAGGCCATGGCGTCTTTGAAATGGATCACTCCAAGCCGTGTTTCATGATCGCATTCGTCGAGGTGGAAGTGGATACCGACACCGGTGACGTGAGAATTGTGCGTATAGTAGAGGGAACCGACGTCGGGCAGGTCATCGATCCATATTCCTTAAAGATGCAGTTAGAAGGCGGCCTGGGAAGCTGCGGAAGCGACAGCGCCATCAACGAGGAGATGATTCTGGACGAAAAGACAGGAAAATTCCTGACTAACAACCTGGTTGATTTTAAGTGGAGAGTCTTCCCGGATCTTCCGACCTTTGAAACCCATATTGAAGAGACCCCCAATGATTTAAGCGCATTTGGAGGAATCGGAGTCGGTGAGATATCCGGTGCTCCGTTACCGGGCGCCATCATAATGGCGGTTTCCAATGCAATCGGCATTCAGCTTATGGATTATCCTCTGACACCGGATCACATCCTTAAGGCGTTAGGAAAGGCAAGGTGAACACCAAATGAAAAATTTTAACCATACGGATGCAGAGAGCTTAAGCCAGGCCGCCGGCATTTTAAAAGAAGAACAGCAAAATGCCCGAGTTATCGCAGGCGGAACGGATCTGCTCAGTGTCTTAAAACATAAATTAGAACCGGATTACCCGGAAACAATTGTGAATATCAAATCCATAGAAGGACTGGACCACATCGTGGAGGACGAAGACGGCCTGAAGATTGGTGCGACCGCCAAACTCTGTGATATTGCGTCCTCACCTCTGATTCAGCAGGAATACGGTGCGCTGGCCGACGCCGCGAGAAGTGTGGCGACTCCCTTAATCCGCAACCTTGCCACCATCGGCGGCAATCTCTGTCAGGAAGTCCGGTGCTGGTACTACCGCTATCCCGATGAAATCGGCGGCAGAATCCAGTGCCTCCGCAAGGGGGGCGACACCTGCAACGCCATGACCGGAGAAAATAAGAACCACTCCATTTTCGGAGCCAGGAAGGTAAACTTAAGCGGCTGTTCTTCCAACTGTCCCGCCCATGTGGATATCCCGGAATACCTTGCAAAGCTGCGCGCCGGCGATCTGGATGGCGCGGCATCGATCCTGCTGGAGGCTAACCCGATTCCGGCCGTCACCTCCCGTGTCTGTACCCATTTCTGTCAGATGAACTGCAAGCGGAAGGAGTACGACGACAATGTCAACATTGGAGGTATGGAGCGGTATGTGGGTGACCATATCCTGGAACACAGCGACCGCTTTATGGTACCTCCAAAGACAGACAGCGGCAAGCGCGTTGCCATCGTAGGCTCCGGCCCCGCCGGTTTGACTGCGGCATTCTATTTAAGGAGCCGCGGACACAGCGTCCGGGTGTACGATAAAATGGAGGAAGCCGGCGGACTTCTCCGCTATGCAATTCCGGAATACCGTCTTCCAAAGGAGATCGTCAGAAACTTAATTTCCGCACTTGAACACATGGGGATCGAATTCCTGACAGGCATTGAGATTGGAAAAGACATCCCGGTAAATGATCTGGTGGAACAGTATGACAGTGTCTTTCTAAATACAGGCGCCTGGAAACGGCCTCTGATCGGGCTCGATGGGGAAGAACTCACCACCTTCGGACTGGATTTTCTGATTGAAGTCAATAAATGGATGGAAAGCAAGATCGGCAAAGACATCATCGTTGTCGGCGGCGGAAACGTGGCAGTGGACGTGGCGATCACAGCGAAACGTCTGGGCGCTGCAAACGTGGTTATGGCATGCCTGGAACCAGAAGACCAGATGCCGGCAAGTGAAGAGGAATTGAACCGAGCCAGAGAAGAAGGCATCACAATCCTCCCTTCCTGGGGACCAAAGGAAATTCTTCGAGATAATGGGAAAATCGCAGGGCTTGTCTTGAAACGCTGTACTGCAGTCTTTAATGAACAGGGGCATTTTGCCCCATCCTACGACGAAAACGAAACTACCATACTTTATGGCAGTTCCATCCTCATGGCAGTAGGCCAGAAAACCGACCTCTCCTTCCTGGGTGAGGCGCTGGAGCTGGAGGTCAGCCGCGGGCTGATTTCCGTAGATCCTTTGACTATGAAAACCAGTGTGGATAAAGTCTTTGCGGTCGGCGACGTCACGACCGGACCGAAAACGGTGGTAGACGCCATTGCAGACGGCAAGAAAGCTTCTGTCGCAGTCCACTGCTTTATGACCGGTGAAGCGGAAGGGGACGTGAGGCACCCACTTGGCGGGCTGATTACCTTTGACGCCTCCTGTACCGGCCACTCGAAGGCCGCCAGGCTGCCGGAACGCCCGAAAGAGGAGCGTGGACTTCATCTGGAAGATTCCTATGGCCTTACATTGGAGCAGGTGCAGGAAGAGGCAAAACGCTGCTTTAACTGCGGCTGTCTCGCCGTGAACCCCTCCGATGTGGCAACCGTCCTCACCGCAATGGATGCGGAAATTATAACTAATAAACGCAGAGAACCGATCGGGGAAATGATGAAAAAATCCCATTGCCGGCTGGTAGAAGAAGACGAAATTTTAACGGAAATCCGAATCCCGGCTTCTGCAAAGAATTACCGGATCGGTTATGATAAGTTCCGTGTCAGGGATTCTCATGATTTCGCCGTAGTCAGCGTCGCCTCCGCCTACAAGGTGCAGGATGGCGTCGTCACAGACGCAAGAATTGTGTTGGGCGCCGTCGCTCCGATTCCGCTGCGTGCCAAGGAGGCGGAAGCTTATATCATCGGAAAAGCAGTCACTGGGGAACTGGCCGCTGAAGCGGCCGAGATCGCCCTTCAGGGAGCGCTTCCGCTTTCTAAAAATGGCTATAAAGTACAGATTGCCAAGACTCTGGTACGGAACTCCTTGTTAAACGCCAGAAACTCCACTGAAGAGTAAGGGCAGTGACGCAATCGCGCAGTTAATGACTTGATGTAGTATTGAATTATAGGAGGGAAGCTTATGGGCAGAATTGAAGCAATACTTTTAGCCGCGGGTTATTCTTCCAGAATGGGGCGTTTAAAACCTCTTCTGCCCATAGGAGGGACCACGGTGATCCGCAGGCAGGCCGATGTACTTGACGGCCTGACCCACCGGACCATCGTGGTGACGGGTTACCGTGGAGATGAAGTGGAAGCACATTTATCCGGAAGCCGCGTGACAACGGTCAGAAATCAGGCCTTTGCAGAGGGTATGTTTACCTCGGTAAAGGCCGGGATTCTGGCTCTGGACCGGGAGGTTTCGGCATTTCTAATTCTGCCGGTAGACTACCCGCTGGTAACACGGTCGCTGATAGAAGACCTGATAGAAGAATTCCACCGCTCGGGCGTTCCCGTCCTGTATCCCTCTTTTTCCATGCGGAAAGGCCATCCACCTGTGATCTCGGCCGCCTGCATTCCGGAGATACTGTCTTATCAGGGCGATGCAGGACTAAAAGGAGCACTGACACCATTTAACAGCGAAGCGAAGTATTTTTCAGCGGAGGATGAGACCTGCATCATAGATATGGACACGCCGGAGGACTATAAAAAGGTGCTGGCGTTGGAGGCAGGGCTGCATCAGAGGCTTTTCACTGCTGCCAGGTAACGTATACAGCGACAAGCGGCCCGGAGATAATAGAAGGGCTGGCCAAAAATTGGAAATTGAAAACTTGCTTTACTGAGTATGACGCCAGGTTGGACGTGAAGATGGATGCCCGCTTTGCTGAGTATGATGCGAAACTGAACGCTAAACTCGACTTCCGGGTCTGCAGACTGGAGTCTGCCCTATCCCCCATATAACCCCTGAACAGAAAACGCTCCGGCATATCGTTGCGGGAGCGTTTTTTATAAACAAACAGGTATCTAATATTCTATTTTTCTGTAACATTCCAAATCCACTTACATACCTTTACACATTTCTGCCCACAAATTTCACTACAAGCACTTCTTCCGCAATCTCTTTTTCTTAATTCTCCACCCACTAATTATACTGCGGCTCCAGAAAGTTTAAAGTAAAATGCGCCTTCCCCTGATCATCCAGTTCCATAATCATAAACGACGGTTTCCTTCCATCCTGTCTGGGATAGGACAGACTTCCGGGATTCAAAATAGTCACACCGCCCCGCACCTCATAGAAAGGTCTGTGGGTATGTCCATACATGACGATATCCAGACGGCGGTCTCTCGCCTCCTGCTCTAAGCGCTCCACACCCAAAGACACATTATAATAGTGACCGTGAGTCAGAAGGACACGGTACTCTCCGATCTTTAATTCCTTCTCCCGGTCTAAATTGGAAAAAAAGTCGTTGTTCCCCAGCACCATTTCCAGGTCACAGTCTTCTCCAATCCAGCCGGCGATTTTCGTTTCGCTGCCTTCCGCATCGCCAAGATGAATAAGCATATCGAGCGGCGATGTCTTCTCAATCACTTTTTTCAGATTATCGTCTTTTCTGTGCGTATCGCTCACAATTAATATCTTCATCGCACGTCCCCCTTATAGATCTCTTCCAGCTTCCGCTTCATCGCCTCAAGCGCTTTTCCGCGGTGGCTGATCCGGTTTTTCTGCTCCATGGTAATCTCCGCGCTGGTCACTCCGAACTCCGGCAGGAAGAGGATCGGATCGTATCCAAAGCCGCCATTTCCCGCCGCTTTTTCTGCAATGATTCCCTCCATGGTCTCTTCCGTATGGACAACACTTCCATCCGGCAGCACAGCTGCAATATTGCACACAAACCGGGCGCTTCTGTCGTCACCGGCCGCCTCATTGACCCTGGAGATAATGGTCTGATTCTTGATCTCATAGGAAGTATCCTCGCCCATATATCTGGCTGAATAGATACCCGGCTCGCCATTTAGGCAGTCCACCACCAGGCCGGAATCATCCGCAAGGACAATCCCCCCGGTCTCAGCCCACACCGCTTTCGCCTTGATCTCCGCGTTCTCACCGAACGTTTTCCCATCCTCGACGATCTCCGGATCGGCCCCGGCCTCTTTCATGGATAAAATCTCCATTCCCAAATCGGCCAGAATCAGCCGGATCTCCTTCATCTTTCCTTCATTGCCAGTGGCAAATACGATCCTGTTATCACTCATTTGTATATTCTCCTTCATAAAACGGATTCACTTCCTGTCCGTGGTATAGGCCTTCAGGCAGAGATTGCATTTCTGCTCCTCCTCGACCCTGGTAAAATTCACCCCATCGGGACTGATGTACCCCTCACCGTCACTGATGTCCACGATCGTCTTTCCATCCCCTGCATCGTATTCGATTGCGGCCGGATGGACGCTGTCCGGAGTCGTCAGCTTCACCAGCACGGCAAACCGCTCCCCCGGTTCCAGCTCCAGTCCATCCCTTGTATCCGCTTCCAGAGGAATCGTATAGAATCCGGTATAGTCGAGACTTCCTGACGCCGCCAGCTTCCGGTTCTTGAAACCGTCTCCGGCCTTTATGGACTCCTCGTCCCCCATATTTTTCACAACATAGACTTCATAGGAAGAGTGCCTGTCTGTGGCATAGAATCCAGCCGCCTCCAAGGTCTCCTTCCCCTGCGCCTCATAGACATTGGAGAACCATACCGTATCGGAACCATATCCCAGCTGCCCCACCCAGCCCCTTAAATCTGTCTGGTAGTTATGGTCGTAATAATCCGGATCTTCCACATCCGTGTAGATAATATTATTCAGCCCGATATTGGAGTCGTAATACGACACATAAAAATATCCGTCATCGCCAAAGCCGTCTCCCCAGCTGTTCATGCAGATAAACGCTCCATCGCCATTGACTTCCGTGTTAAAATTCTCCCGTGGATACTCGTCATCCCATCCGATGATCACGGAATCATGGTTCGGCGGCTGAGACCCAATATAGCAGTAGGCGTATTTTTCCTCATTATAATGAACGGACTGGCTTTCCTCGTCCGTCATGGAAGTGTATAGGGAGCTTTGTACGCCTCCGTACTGCAGAATGGCCCGCTTAATCTTTTCATAATCTTTTCCTGGCACCAGTTCGACTCCCTGGACATGTTTGACCGCCTTCAGACCCGCGGGAGAGACACCGTCTCCATAGGGATCATCCGCCTCCAGGACTGGCCCCTTCCAGGACAGGAGATACGCCATAGACATCGTGTACTCCCCTCCGTCGCTCTGCGGAATGCAGAAACCATTATTCAGGGACATATGATCCTCTGAAAAGTCGTATACCTCATTGGGAAGCAGACGTGCTTCCAGTGCCATCAGAGAGGCAAAGGCCCAGCAGGTTCCCAGAGATCCCTGGTTCTTTATCGAAGGCGCCCGGCCTGTTGTACGGCCGTCATAGGCCACAGGAAGCACCTCCGGCACCGGATTCGCGGCATTCCCCGCCCCGCCAGTTCCGGCGTCTCTCCCCGTCTCCGACTCCAGCGGTCTGCTAAGTTCTCTGCCGCCCATCTCCGCATTTCCATTGCCCTGAGCCACATCGTTTTGATCCTCATCGCCTTGATCTGTATTGTCTCGATCTGCATCCCCCTGATCCGCATTGTCCTTACCGGCATCTCTGCCATTCTCCCCGGTACCCGTAAATGCCCATTCCGGCACTCGGAAGCCGCCTGTCGGCCACCGGCCGTTAATCCAGAGTACAGCGGTTCCGGTGAGCACCAGAACGGCCGCCGTTCCCAGCCATTTTCCTGCTTTCAACTAATCAATCTCCTGTTTTCCGCTTTGGAGGTTTCGGTCCCATAAACTGGTAGAAATACGTCTTCATCATACCATTGTAGATCTTCCGGTTCTTGTCCGCTTTTCGCCCGACGTACCGTTCCGCATCCTCATAAGCGGTTATCATATAGAGGGACCAGGAATCCAGCGCGCGGTACCGTTCACCGATCTCCTTATACAGCGCCGGCAGATTCTCCTTCTCCTCAATTCTCTCTCCATAAGGCGGATTCGTAATAATAAATCCATACTTCTTCGGATGGCTGAGTGCGCTTAATGGCCTCTGCTGGAAATGAATCATATGATCCACACCGGCAGACTCCGCATTGGCTCTCGCCGCCTTCATAATATCGCCATCGATATCATACCCCTGGATATCGACCTCCACCTCTGTCTCCAGCAGATCCGAGGCCTCATCCATGGCCTCATACCAGAACTTCCGCGGTATGATGTTCTTCCAGTCTTCCGCCAGGAAGGACCGGTTCATTCCAGGCGCCATATTGGCCGCTATCATGGCGGCTTCAATCGGAAATGTACCGCTTCCGCAGAAGGGATCCACCAGAATCCGGTCCCGGTTCCACGGTGTCATCATGATCAGAGCCGCAGCCAGAGTCTCCGTGATAGGCGCCTTACTGGTAAGGGTACGGTAGCCTCTTTTATGGAGCGAATCTCCTGAAGTATCGATCCCTACTGTTACCTCGTCTTTATACAAAAATACACGGAGCGGATAGCTGCTTCCGCTCTCCGGAAACCATTCCAGGCCATACGCCTTCTTCAGCCGTTCCACCATGGCTTTCTTCATGATCGACTGGATATCGGAAGGACTGAACAGCTTGCTCTTAATAGAGGATGCCTTCGCAACCCAGAACTTTCCGTCCTGAGGAATATACTCCTCCCACGGAATACTCCGCGTATTCTGAAATAACTCTTCAAATGATTCCGCATGAAAACTTCCCACTTTCAACAGGACACGCTCTGCCGTGCGCAGAAATATATTCGCGCGGCAGATGGTCTCTTCATCTCCGATAAATGTCACACGGCCGTCTTCCACCAGTGTGATATCATAGCCCAGATCCGTAATTTCTCTTTTTAAAACAGCCTCCATGCCAAAGTGGCACGGCGCAATGAGTTCAAATGTTTTTTTCACTTTATTCTCCCAGGTTCTTCTCTTTAATCACGCAGCCCTCGAAATCCAGGATCCGAAAGACCCCATCCTCCAAAATCGCGTATGTCGGCGGATTGCCTTCCTTCGGTATGGATACGGAGCCGGGATTTAAGATTGTAATATCCCCGCACTGATCCGCCCGGAGCACATGGGTGTGCCCATGAAGCAGCACATCCCCCTTCTGCATGGGCGGAAGATGATTCTCATGATAAACGTGGCCATGTGTGGCATAGATGGTGATTCCATCAATCGCCAGTAGCGCATAGTCCGCCATCACAGGAAATTCCAACACCATCTGGTCCACCTCCGTGTCACAGTTTCCCCTGACACAGTAGATTCTGTCTTTACAGCCGTTTAACATGGCCAGCACCTCTTTGGGAGCATATTCCTTCGGCAGATCATTTCTCGGTCCGTGATAAAGAATATCTCCCAGTAAAACAAGGCGATTCGCTCCGGATGCCTCAAACGTTTCCAGCAGCTTTCTGCAATAGAACGCGGAACCGTGGATATCGGACGCAATCATATATTTCATAAGTAAATTCTCCTTCTTGCATTAATAGGTATATTTTAAGTCTTACAGGGCGTATCTGTCAATAAATTTACCCTCGAACCAGATATTTTCCGCGGTAATAGGCGATTCCATTGGCCACATTCAGCACAGAATACCCCATACGGGCCAGATAGCGGCATACCATCATACTTTGTCCGCCTCTCGCACAGTAAAATACCAGCATTTTATCCTTTGGAAGTTCGGAGACTCTCTGCTCCATTTCCTCATACGGAATATTGACAGCCCCATTTAAATGGGCTCTCTGATACGATGCGGCATTTCGCAGATCAATCAGCATCATATCGTACTCATTTTCTATATAATAATCGACTTCACCAATCGGTATTGTCTTGAACATACAATCACCTGTCCTTTCTATTACCATTATATTCACGACCCGTGAAAAGTTTATCTTTCTGATCATGGCCGCAGGAAAGGCGTCCTTACAATCAAAAAGCACAGGGAGATATGCTTTCGCATCGTTTCCCTGTGCTTTTCGACGAAATCATGAACTTATTGGCAAGTCCTTATTTTCGTACCACCAGACAGATTAATAGTCAGACTTATTCTGGCTGTTATTCTGGTTGTTGTTGCGGCTGCTGTTCTGGCTGTTGTTCTGGCTGTTGTTGCGGCTGCTGTTCTGGTTGCTGTTCTGGCTGTTGTTCTGGCTGTTATTCTTGCTGCTGTTCTTGCTGTTGTTCTGATTGCTGTTCTTGGAAGAATTGCTGCAATCGTTGTAGTTATCATTGTAGTTGTTATTAGACATCTTATGATACCTCCTGTCGGATTTTTTGTTACACGGTTAGTATGGCTGATTCCTCAAATATTATACGAAAAATTATGAAAAATAACTTTGCTTTTTTCATCTGCCTATATTATAATTAAAGTGAGGAATTAGATTTCCTCATCCTTATTAATTATTTATACTCCCCTCAGAAGAGCCCGGATAGCTCCCCTATCCGGGCTCTTCCTTTTTTTGACCATATTTTTAAACCCGGCGGATGCAAAAGACTCCCGGCAGCCAGTGCCGGGAGTCTTATATCCCTTATCGAAAATCCAGTTATCCGCTTGTCCATTATTCGCCAATTACATTGACAATCTTGACGGGAGTCCGGTAATTCCACTGAGAAATCTTGATTCCCGTTTTATAGGTGGAGGAGTGTACGATCTGTCCATTGCCGATATACATGGCTACGTGATTGATCGATCTTCCGTTCCCGTAAAAAATCAGATCCCCAGGCTTCATCTGGTCAGAACTCACAGCTACTCCCTGGGAAGCCTGTCCGCCTGAAGAACGGTTTAAAGAAATACCTGCCGCATGCTGCATGATGTATCTCGTAAATCCGGAACAATCCACTCCGGTATGAGGATCACTGCCGCCATAAGCGTAACGTCCGCCCACAAACTGCAGTGCGTAATTGACAACACTCTGTCTGAACTCCGCAGGAGCATCGTATGCTGCTTCCAGTGCGGCGATCGTCGCCTCGTCGGTCTGGGTAACTGTTGCATTCCCGTCGACCGGAAGATAACCGTATGTATCCTTAACCTTCACTTTCACAAATCCGTCACCCATGTCTTCCACGACCTGGAATGATGATCCCCTGGAAGCTGCCATCAATACTTCCTGGCCGCTCTCATCCGTGCTGATATTCACGGTCTCTGCTTCAACTGTTGCGATATAATTACCTGAACTAAGTCCTGGTCCGGAAACTTCATCCGCTTTGGCATCTGCCGGATTTGCAAGTACAATTGCTCCACAGAAAGCCAAAAGGCTTAATGTTTTCCATGTATTCTTTATCATTGGGACATTGCTCCTGTTTTTTACTTTTTCGTTCTAATTATTACGTAATTGTTAAAATCATTACGTTTATTATACATTTATCTTGCTTTTCAGTCAAGTATTATTTCATTCGGATAACATTCCATTATTTTCCATATCAGTTCAGCACTCTGACTACCTTGACAGGCGTCCGGTACGTCGCGTTGGATATCTTGATTCCCGTCCGTTCCGTAGAGGCATGTACAATCTGTCCGTTGCCGATATACATGGCCACATGATTGATATAGCCCTTGCCGCCGTAGAAAATTAAATCGCCCGGTTTAATGTCGCTGTAGCTGACGCTGCGTCCCTCTCCCGACTGTGCTCTGGAGCTGTGGCTCAAGGAAACGCCTGCCGCGTGCTGCATGATATATCTTGTGAATCCGGAACAGTCGGCTCCGGTATTCGGGTCCGTCCCGCCGTATACGTAACGGTTCCCAACAAACTGAAGCGCATAATTCACCACGTCCTGACGCAGCTTCACGCTTTCATCCACTTTTTCCTTTGTCTTCTCGATCAGGGTCGCCCGATTGCTCGGTATGTACCCCTCGCCTTCCGCGGTGCTGATCTTTACCCAGCCGCCTTCTGCCGGTGCGGCAACTTCATAAGTCTGCCCCCGTAAGACTTTTGTAACTGCCTCTCCGCCCGCGTTCTTTGCCTTCCGTACCACGACGTCCGGCGCATCTATCTTCGCATACAGTGTTGTACTTGTTTCCACTTCGATCTCTGCCGCTTTTGCGGTAACCGGTGAATTCCAGGCCAGAACCGCATAGAGGCCGATGACCCCCAGCACTTTCCAAGTTTTGTTCCCCATGTTTTTCCAACTCCTGATTCTTACGTTTTTATTTCGTTTGTTTATCATTATGTAATATGTTACGCAAATGTTACAAAAATCAGTATACTCTACTCAACGTCATATGTCAAGCAAAAATCAGGCAAAAACGGCAGTTATACCGAAAACACCGGTATAACTGCCGTTACACTTTTGTAATATTTATAATCTGTTTTTAATAATTTTCTTTTTACCGCCTGGGGCCCCGGATTAGCCAGACCACCAGAAGAATCAGAAGAAGCGGTCCCATGAGAGGTATCAGAAGACTGAATAAACCGGTCACAATACTTGCGACTATGAAGAAGAACAGCACTGTCACCACCACAGCCAGAAGCTTCCAATACCACTTGTTCAAATCAACAAAGTGGAAATGGCGGCCCGGTCCGGCCTCTTCCTCATATACCGTCTGGCCCTCGTTCCGGTACGTATCATACGCAGACTGGTAGCTTCCGCCCTCTCTGGCATTCTCCGTGGCCTCCATGATCGTCTTAGCGATCAGCCTCGGATCTCCGATCGCGCCGGTCACTTCGTCTTCCGTCTGGCCGCCCGCCGTCTCCGTTCTGATATAATCGTCGTAGTATCTTATATTTTCCTCAATCACATTTCCAGGCACTTCGCCGGTCAGCGTGTCCCGCAAACGCTGTAAAAACTCCTGTCTGCTCATTGAAGCCTCCTTCAGTAAAATAACTGACCTTTCCTAGTATACCATTTCCCCCAGGCCACGTAAAGGAATCTTCTGTAAATTAATTATTAAAATTTCATAATTATTCTACTTTTTCCTTTAATATGCCTTCTCTGTAAGCGCCTACCAGTTCCTTCAGATCCGCAATGCGCCCCGCCAGCTCCACACCCTTATCCGTGTCCGCCACCATGACCCGCTTATGCATATTCTCCACAATGGATACCCGGGGCGTGCTCTCTTTCTCCGGATCAAAGGGCTTATGCTCGGCCAGGGCCAGGTGGTTGGAATTATAAATCAGGGTATACCCGGCGATTCCGGTCCTGGACTGGTACGCCTTCGACAGGCCTCCGTCAATGATGAAAAGCTTCCCTCCCGCCTTTACAGGAGACTCTCCCTCCTTGATTTTAACGGGCACATGGCCGTTGATAATATGGGAACCCGACTTTGGAAGCCCAAACTCCTCCAGGATCCGGTCACACGTCTCTTCCTTGACGCTGAGCCGGTAATATGGATTCATCGGTTCTTTATGAGTGGCCGGGTCCTCGATAAAATAGTGCTCGAAGGTCGTCATCTTGCCTTTACCGTAAACCGGTGACTTGGCCCCGCACCACAGATACCACATGAAGTCCATGGCATCTTCCTTTTCCGGCGATTCCTCCGCCATGAAATACGCGTTCTGCACCTTCCGGTCCACGTAGTCCATCAGCGCCTGCCCCGAATAGGAAATGCCGTCCACCACGATCTCGTCGAAGCTTCCATCCTCCTTCATCGGGATACAGCCATGGTAAAGCAGATTGGAATTATAGCATTTGTAAAGACTTCCATGAGAATAAAGGAAACGGATATGCTTATGCAAAAGCTCATTGTGTTTAAATGACAGCTGAAGCGTATGAAGAAGGTCTTCCTCCTCTGCCGTTAATCGAAGCGGATCCTTAGGGTCCACCGTTGGAAATGACAGATCCAGCATCGGATATTCCTTTCCCTCCACTACCACCACGCCCCGATCGAAATCGACGGCCTCCAGAAGTCTCCTGTCATCCATCTCATACTCCGGATGGCGCCCGATAATCTGGCCCTGCACCTTGAACTGAATGATGGCGATGGCCTTGTGCATCTTGGCCGCCAGCCCCGGATCCACCGCATCGTAGATATTCTCATCCAGAATCTGCGGAACGAAGCGCTCGCACAAGTCATTGTGGTAAACCCTGGCCGCGAACATGGAAAGCGGACGGAGATTGATTCCGTAGCCGTCTTCCAGCACATCGAAGCTGTTGTAGCTGATCGCAATGCGCAGCACATTGCAGATGCAGGCCAGGTTGCCGGTTGCCGCTCCCATCCAGGAAATATCATGGTTTCCCCACTGGATATCCACATCATGGAACTGCATCAGCTCTTTCATAATAATATCCGCCCTGGGGCCTCTGTCAAAAATGTCGCCGATAATATGCAGGCTGTCGATCGTCAGATTCTGAATCAGTTCACACAGCGCGATAATAAATTTATCTCCGACCCGGATGTCGATGATTGAACGGATAATCTCGCTGTAGTATACCCGTTTATTGTCGTCATTATAATCCACATGAAGAAGTTCATCGATCACATAGGCAAATTCCGGCGGCATTTTCTTTCTCACCTTGGAACGGGTGTATTTGGAAGAAACCACCTTGCAGATCTGAACCAGGCGGTAAATGGCAACTCTCTGCCAGTCGTCCGTAGCCAGTCCCTTCAGCTGCATCTGGCTCACCACCCGCTCGGGATAGCAGATCATGTTAGCCAGTTCCACCTCTTCTTTTTCCGGAATAATATGTCCGAATGTCTCCGTGATCTTCTCCCGGATAATACCGGAAGCGCTGCGGAGCAGATGGATAAATGCCTCATACTCTCCGTGCAGGTCACTGAAAAAGTACTCGGTTCCCTTTGGAAGCCCCTGAATCGCCGTTAAGTTAATGATCTCGCTGGAGGCCGCCTTGATCGTCGGATACTCCCGCGACATCAGCTTCAAGTAAGCTAAGTCTCTCATAATCCTCTCTCCTCACCCATCATGCCGCTGCCTGAATCACCGCAGACCGTCCCTCCTTTCCATTTCCATACCGTGCAGCCGCATCTCTAATAAAGTAATAGTAACATAAAATTTGGCCTTTTGAAAGCCCCATGCTGCCTCCATGGGACTTGCAGGTTTTTTTAAGTTGTAGTAACATACTTACAGAGGGGCGTAACACCCCCGGAGCAAGGAATCTTGCCGTATACGGCATTCAATACGCAGAACAGCCCAAATCCGGCTGTCTGTAATCAGGAGGCAGAAAGTGGAACAGTTATATGTATTCGGAACCGGTCACGCCGCCGTGACACGGTGTTATAATACGTGCTTTGCCATAGAAAAGGACGGGGAATTTTTCATGACGGACGCAGGCGGCGGCAACGGCATTCTGAGAGTTCTCCAGGACATGAATGTGGACATGACCCACATCCACCATATCTTCGTCACACACAGCCACACAGACCATATACTGGGAATCGTCTGGATGGTACGTTTCATCGGCACAAAGATTTTAAACGGCTCCTATGAGGGGCAGCTGCATTTATACAGCCACAAGGACTTACTGCCGGCCATCGAGACCCTGTGCCGTCTGACGCTTCAGGAGAAGCTGTGCCGCCTCATCGGGGACCGCATCGTGCTGATTCCTGTCTCTGACGGAGAACAGCGGCAGATACTGGGCATGGATGTCACTTTCTTCGACATCCACTCCACCAAGGCAAAACAGTTCGGCTTTAATGCCACACTCACAGACGGGAGGAAGCTCACCTGCTGCGGGGATGAGCCATTGAATCCTCTCTGCGCCCCCTATGTGGAAAACAGCGCCTGGCTGCTTCATGAGGCCTTCTGCCTGTATGAAGACAGGGACCGTTTTAAACCATACGAAAAGCACCACAGCACCGCCAGAGACGCGGCCGGAACAGCCAGAGACAGGAACGCGGAAAATATCGTGCTGTGGCACACCGAGGACACGGATCTGGAACATCGCAGGGAACGGTATACGGCAGAAGCGGCAGAGCTGTTCCATGGCGGGATTTTCGTTCCGCGTGACGGGGAGATCATCCCTCTTTCATAAAATTTCATATTCTCTCCATTTTCCGCATAGAATGAGATGGAGGAGATTTTCTTATGAAATCATGGAAAGAACGAATCGCAGAATCGCCTGAGACTCTGCACCACATTATTATTTACATAGAGGTCATCGTACTGACGCTCCTTTTGGTATCCCTTTTTCTGATCACCCCAGGCGGAAAATTCTCTTTTCCGGCGTCGAACCAGGACGGAAAAGCCACCTCCTCCGAGGCGAAGAAGTATATCAAATGGGTAGACTTTAAGGTAACGGCCAAGGCCATGCAGGAGGCGTTCCGGTACGATGTCAACACCTGCCAGTCCAGCCCCCATCTAAACTGGGTGGATCTGCTCTCCTATTTAGGGACACGGTACGGCGGAGATTTTTCCAAATACTCCACCAAGGACTTAGATGCGCTGGCAGAACAGCTTTTATCCGGAAAAACTCTGGAGGAGCTGACGGCAAACATGAAGTATTACACCTACTACCGCCAGGCCTACGGTGCCGTTTTAGACGGTCTCGTCGGTCAGTACGACATTCAGATCGCCGCGGAAAATGCGCCTTTATTCGCCACTCCGGCGGTCAACTCCGACGGGACCACGGACCCGGACCGCGTGTGGGTCACAAAATATGGTTTAAAAGCGTTTTCTCCCATCGCCAAAGGATTTCCCTATCAGGATTACGACGACTTCGGCGTCTCCCGTTCCTACGGCTACAAACGCCAGCATTTGGGCCACGATATGATGGGGCAGGTCGGCACTCCCGTGATCGCAGTGGAATCGGGATATGTGGAGGCCATCGGCTGGAACCAGTACGGCGGCTGGAGACTCGGTATCCGCAGCTTTGACGGAAAGCGGTACTACTATTACGCGCACTTACGGAAAAATTATCCCTACCATAAATCCCTCAAGCAGGGAAGCATCATCACAGCCGGCGATGTCATCGGCTATCTGGGAAGGACCGGTTACAGCCGGACAGAGAACACCAATAATATCGATGAGGCGCACCTGCATTTCGGCCTCCAGCTTATTTTTGATGAGTCTCAGAAAGAAGGAAACAACGAGATCTGGGTGGACTGCTACGAACTCACAAAGTTCCTGTCCATGAACCGCTCAGAGACGCTCAAGAATCAGGAAACCAAAGAGTACGACCGCATTTACGACATGAAGGACCCGGATATTCCGAACAACTTCGTGCCCCACGCCCCTTTGCCGGAGGAACAGCATATTCCCGATTAGCATAAAGAAAGGGGCTGCATTCACACATACAGAAAAAGGGGATCCAGTCATGAATCCAGTCAAAACCGGAGCATTGATCAGAGAACAGCGAATTGAAAATCATTTAACGGAACAGGAGCTGGCCGAAAAGGCCGGTATCTCTGTGGAATTACTGGAGTCGTACGAACATGGTACGGCTCTTTTCCGTGCTTCCGTCTTAAAGAGGCTGACCGGGCCGCTGGGCCTGTCCCTGATGGAACTGATGTATGGAAAGAGGCTCACTGCCGTGCGCAGTTCCCATCTTAATACGATCCGGCTGGACCTTATTCGGACCGCCTATGATTATAAAGAGTACTACTGGATTATCGACGGTAAGGCGATCGTCACATATCTTGACGAGTGGGTTCGCGCAGGCGGCTGTCCGGATTTAGAGCCCTTCGGTTCCCTCACCGGCCTTCTGCCGGCCTGGACCGGCGAACTGATCTGGAAGGCGGACAACCGTTTCATCTGGGAAATGATTGATTCGCCGGAACCCCTCAATGTACCGATTCTGGTCTGTGAAGACGACTGTGATCTAAGCTGCATCGTCATCCTGGCCAGAATACGAAAAACAGAAAATCTCGTCTTCTGGGAAAAGCTGGGCCGTCTGACTCATGAGAACGAAGACTACAATCTGGAAAAACGTTCCGGAATCCTTTACCTGGAGGCCTATACGGATGAGGACTGGGAACAGTACGGCGATAATATCGCCTGTGAGCCGTGTGACAGCGCAGAATACCGGCAGTGGATTTCCTCACACTGGGATGAGGAACTGATTCGCAGAAGACGCAACTATACGAAGCCCTACATGCAAAACGAGGCTCATATCCAATGGATGGCTGAACCTGGCTGGTGTTTTGAAAGGGCTGCATATGACCGCATGGTGGAGGCATTCCGGGATGTATATAAGGCAGGCGGAAAGCGCTGATTTGCTGCGTTTTCCGTCTGCCTTATTTCACCCCTAAAGTGCCATTCGATAGATATCCATCATCTCATGCTTCCCCAGCTCTCTGATTCCCGGAAGCACCCGTCTGCCAAAGTTCGTGCACTTTTCAGCCATCTCGTCAAAGTCCTCATCCTTCACGTCAGCTTCCAGTTCCGTCAGCCGAACCGGCATATTCAGGCTCTTAAAATAGTCCTCCATCCGCTGAATGCCATCCAGCGCAGTCTTTAGAGGGTTCTCGAAATTCATCTCCACATCCCAGACACGGACAGCCAGCTGGGCGAACCGCATGGGATCGTCACCGCAGACGTATCTGGCCCAGGAACAGAAGAGCGCGGAAAGACCGGCGCCGTGAGCCACCTCCGGATATTTCCCCGACAGCTCATGCTCCAGCTGATGAACCGTCATCATGACCTCCCGTCCCAATCCGGTTAAATCATTATGGGAAAGACTTCCCGCCCACATCAGGGTCGCTCTCGCCTCATAATCTTCAGGATTTAAGTCCGCCGCGGTACCTGCCTCTATGACGGCCTTCATAAGCCCCTCTGCGATACGGTCTGTCAGCGCCGTGTCCTTTGTAGTGCCGCCTAAATACCGTTCCAGCGTATGCATCAGAATATCCACAGTCCCGCATCCGGTCTGGAATCTGCTCACCGTAAAGGTCAGCTCCGGATTGCAGACAGCAAAAAGCGGCCGATGGGTCGGACAGTTAAAGCCTCGTTTCAGGCCATTCTCTTCATTGGTGATCACGCAGGACTGGCTCGTCTCGCTTCCCGAGGCGGACAGCGTCAGAATATTGCCATGCGGAAGTGCCTTCGGAGGAACTGCTTCCTTCATGAAGTATTTCCATGGGTCAATCTCCGGATTCGGTGTCCCATCCGCAATACACTTCGCGGAGTCGATCACACTGCCGCCTCCGACAGCCAGAATAAAGTCCACGTTCTCCCGGCGGCAGATCTCCATGCCTTCCAGTGCCTTAGACAGCGTCGGATTCGCCTGCACTCCGCCAAAGAGTATGTATTCAATTCCTGCTTCTTCCAAAGATGACGTCACCTGGTCCAAAAGACCGCTTCTCTTTACGCTGCCGCCGCCATAGTGGATCATAACCTTTCGGAAACCGTACTCTCTGATGATTTCTCCTGCACGCTTCTGCGTGTCCCTGCCGAAAATCACTTTTGTGGGGACACAGTATTCAAAATTATTCATAATTTCTGCCCCCCTTATCTGCCGCTCAGCAAATGTATAAACAACCCGCTCCGCAGCTTCGGCTCAAACCACGTGGACTTTGGCGGCATCAACAGGCCTGCATCGGCCACATGGAACAGCTCTTCGATCGAGGTCGGATACATGGAAAACGCCACCGTCATATCCTCTCTGCACCGTTTTTCCAGCTCCGAAAGCCCCCGGATTCCGCCGATAAAATCAATTCTCTGATCGACTCTCGGATCACCGATTCCAAGAACCGGGCCCAGCAGGTGATCCTGGAGAACAGAAACGTCCAGCCCCTTCACCGGGTCGCTGTCAAGTAAGCGCTCCGCCGCTGTGAGACGGTACCATTTTCCACATAAATGCATTCCAAAGGTTCCTTTTTCCACAGGCGCAAAGCCTTCTGTCCCCATTGAGTCCACTAAAAAGCCGACTTCTTCCACACGGGTTAAGAATTCTTCCTCCGTCATGCCGTTTAAATCCTTCACCACGCGGTTGTAGGGCATGATCATCAGCTGGTCATCAGGGAATAAGACTGACAGGAAATAGTTAAACGGCTCCTTTCCCGTATAGTCCGGATTCTCTTCTCGCCGCTTCAAACCAACCTTAACCGCGGAAGCCGCGCGGTGATGGCCGTCCGCGATATACGTGGCCGGAATTTCCGCAAACGCCGCTTCCACCGTCTGGATGGAATCCGCATTGTCGATCTCCCACACACGGTGACGGATCCCGTCCTCTGCGGTAAAGTCATACAGAGGCTCCGTGCCCGTCTTTAAATTCACCACTTTATTGATCATCGGGTTGGAACGGTACGCCAGGAAGATCGGGCCGGTCTGCGCGTCGGTGGTATCCACGTGCCGGATCCGGTCCAGCTCCTTCTCTTCACGGGTATTCTCGTGTTTTTTTACCACTCCATTCACGTAATCATCGATGGAGGAACACGCCACGATTCCCGTCTGCTTTCTTCCATCCATGGTAAGCTCGTAGATATAATAGGCCGCCAGAGGATCCTGCACGAAAGTCCCGTCTGCGATCCAGTTCTCAAGCATCTCCTTTGCCTTATCGTAGACGCGGTCGTCATACATGTCCATGTCGTCCGGGAACTGGGATTCCGGCCTGTCAATATTTAAAAATGATTTCGGATTGGCGGCGGTTACTTCCTTCGCCTCCTTCCGGTTATACACGTCATAAGGGAGTGCGGCCACACGGGCAGCATACCTTTTATCCGGTCTCACACACGGAAATGGTTTTACTACAGCCATTTTTTCTCCTTTTCCTCTATGAGTGCTCCCGGAAACTCAGCCACACAGACAGGTATAAGAGAGTTTTCGGGAGTACTCCAGCGTCCAAACGGGCCATGGATCATTCCATGCCCCGTCTGAACTGCTGCATTTAATTGCTTCATTACTTAATTACACGCACCCGCAAAACGCCCTTAATTGCATTAAGCTTCTGAATCATCATTGCATCCGGTGTGGACTCCAGATCCAGTAAGGTGTACGCGTATTTATCACGGCTCTTGTTGGTCATATCGGAAATATTGACATTTCCGGCCGCGAGAGTTCCGGTTACCTGGCCGATCATGTTCGGGATATTCAAATGCATAACCGCAACACGGCTTGCCATCTGGCACACGCCCATGTCACACGCCGGGAAATTAACGGAGTTGCGGATATTGCCGTTGTCTATGTAATCCACGATCTCCTCGACTGCCATTCTCGCACAGTTATCCTCGGATTCCTCTGTGGACGCTCCAAGATGCGGAATCACGATGGCGCCTTCCATATTGACAGACTTCGTGTTCGGGAAATCCGTCACGTAGCATTTAACCTTCTTGGCCTTTAACGCCTCCGCCATGTCATCCTCATTCACCAGCACGTCGCGGGCAAAGTTTAAGATCACCACGCCGTTCTTCATCTGGGCTATGGATTCACTCTTAATCATTCCTCTGGTGCCGTCTAACAGCGGCACATGGATGGTGATATAATCACATTCGCGGTAAATAGTCTCCACGGAGGTGATATGTCTTACATTTCTGGAAAGCATCCACGCCGCATTGACCGAGATAAACGGGTCGTATCCGTAGACCTCCATACCGAGGGATGCAGCCGCGTTGGCCACCTCCGCTCCGATCGCTCCCAGTCCGATGACACCCAGTTTCTTTCCCTTAATCTCGCATCCGGCAAATGCCTTCTTGGCCTTTTCCACGGATTTGGCGATATTTTCGTCTTCTTTATTATCCTTTACCCAGTTGATACCGCCTACCACGTCACGGGAGGCCAGCATCAGTCCGGCAATTACCAGTTCCTTTACGCCGTTGGCATTGGCTCCCGGAGTATTAAATACCACGATTCCTTTGTCCGCACACGCGTCCAGCGGAATATTATTGACTCCGGCGCCTGCGCGGGCTACGGCAAGCAGATCATCAGGAAGCTCCATCTCATGCATGGAAGCGCTTCTTACCAGCACGCCGGAGGCCTCTTTCATATTCTCGGTTAATTCATACTCTTCATTTAACAAAGCCGTTCCTTTGCTGGAAATGGCATTCAGGCAATATATCTTCTTCATATTCGCGTCTCTCCCTTTCCTATTTACCATTTCTGGCTTCAAAATCCTTCATAAAAGCAACCAGCGTTTCTACGCCTTCCATCGGCATAGCATTGTAGATGCTTGCACGCATACCGCCTACGGATCTGTGGCCCTTTAAGTTCTCGAGGCCCGCCGCCTTTGCTTCCTTTACAAACAGAGCGTCTAAATCGGCGTCTCCGGTTACGAACGGCACGTTCATTAAGGAGCGGTCTTTCTTCTCTACCGTGCCCTTAAACATCTTGCTGTTATCCAGGAAATCGTACAGAAGATTCGCCTTTTTCTCATTGTACTCCTTCATCGCTGCCAGGCCGCCGCGGTTCTTTAACCATTTGAAGACCTTGCCGCAGATGTAGATGCCGTATGCGGGCGGAGTATTGTATAAGGACGCTGCGTCCGCATGGGTCTTGTAGCGCAGCATGGTTGGTGTTCCGGGAAGGACGTCTTCCGTGATTAAATCCTCTCGGATAATGGCGATCACCACGCCAGCCGGGCCTACGTTCTTCTGAGCACCGCCGAAGAGAAGACCGTATTTTTCCACGTCAACAGGTTCTGATAAGAAACAGGAGGAGATATCAGCTACCAGTGTTTTTCCTTTTGTATTCGGCAGCGTTTTGTACTTTGTACCATAGATCGTGTTATTTTCACAGATATAAACGTAATCCGCATCCTCTGATATCGGCAGATCGGAAACATCCGGGATATAACTGAAGGTCTTGTCGGCACTTGATGCAACGGCGTTCGCCTTTCCATAAAGCTGTGCCTCCTGATACGCCTTCTTTGCCCACTGTCCCGTGATGATGTAATCGCCGACACGGTTCTTCATTAAGTTCATCGGAACCATGGCAAACTGCTGGGAAGCGCCGCCCTGTAAGAACAGCACCCTGTAGTTGTCCGGAATGCCCATTAAATCTCTTAAATCGGCTTCCGCCTCATTGATAATGGTTTCGAACATCTTGGAACGGTGGCTCATCTCCATAACGGACATGCCGCATCCCCTGTAATCCATCATCTCGTCGGCCGCTTCCTTTAAGACTTCTTCCGGCAGTACAGCCGGTCCTGCGGAAAAATTGTACACTCTGCTCATATCTCTTTCCTCCTCTTTGATAGGGTTCTAAATCTTCAGATCATTTTCGTCGAACGCATCCTGAATCGGCGCTCCCGGAGAAACCATCGGGAATACCTTATCATCACAATGGATCTGACAATCTATAACAACAGGAATGTTAAGCCCGATGGCTTCCTTAAGAACCGGCATGAACTCATCCTTGCTGGTTACCCGGTAGGCCTTCGCCCCCATTCCTTCTGCTACCTTAACAAAATCAACCGCATCATTTAATACTGTATGGGAATATCTCTTTCCATAGAACAAGGTCTGCCACTGACGTACCATTCCAAGCACATGATTGTTTAATACCACCTGGATAACCGGGATATTATAGCGCGTCGCGGTTGCGATCTCGTTCATGTTCATACGGAAGCAGCCGTCGCCGGCGATATTGATAACGACCTTGTCTTTGCATCCCATCTTCGCGCCCAGCGCGGCACCCAGGCCGTAGCCCATGGTTCCAAGGCCTCCTGAAGTGACAAAGGTTCTGGGATGTTTATATTTGTAGAACTGGGCGGCCCACATCTGATGCTGGCCTACCTCGGTCGTGATGACCGCATCGCCCTGGGTCAGTTCGTAGATCTGTTCCACCACATAAGGACCGGTTAAGAGGTTCTTGTCATAGCGGAGCGGATACATATCCTTCATACGGTCGATATGAGCCAGCCACTCGTCATGGTTGACCGGGTCGAGCCGTGCGTTTAACTTCTTGAGAATCGTTTTGACATCTCCGATCACGCTGGCGTATGTCTTCACATTCTTGTCGATCTCAGCCGGGTCCACGTCAAACTGGAGAATCTTCGCATTCGGCGCAAATTTGGCCGCATTCCCCGTCACACGGTCGCTGAAACGCGCTCCCACAACGATCAGCAAGTCGCATTCCGTGATACCGAAGTTGGAGGTCTTTGTCCCGTGCATACCTACCATACCGGTATAGAGCTCGTCAGTTCCGTCAAACGCACCTTTTCCCATGAGGCTGTCTGCCACCGGGGCCTGGATCTTATGGGCGAAGGACTTAAGCTCATCCGCCGCGTCCGCAATCACCGCGCCGCCGCCGGCAAAGATAAACGGCTTTTTTGCATTGCGGATTAAGTACAGCGCCTTTTCCATGTCTTCCTCAGTGATTGTCGAATTCTGGCGCTCGATCGGCTCCGGAGCCTTGTATTCGTAATCACAGGAATTGGCGGTAACGTCCTTGGTAATATCGATTAACACAGGGCCAGGTCTTCCGGTCTGCGCTATCGTGAAGGCACGCCTTATGGTGTCCGCCAGTTTCGTTATATCCTTGACAATAAAATTATATTTCGTAATCGGCATGGTAATGCCCGCAATATCGATTTCCTGGAAACTGTCACGGCCGAGAAGGCTGACAGCCACGTTGCAGGTGATCGCCACAACCGGGATGGAATCCATACACGCGGTCGCAATTCCCGTTACCAGATTGGTAGCGCCAGGTCCTGATGTCGCCATGCAGACGCCCACTTTGCCTGTAGCTCTCGCATAGCCGTCAGCTGCGTGAGCCGCGCCCTGCTCGTGAGAGGTCAGGATATGGGTAATTTCATCCTGGTGTTTATAAAGTGCATCGTAAATATTGAGAATCGTTCCTCCCGGATATCCAAATACAGTGTCTACACCCTGTTCTTTCAGGCACTCAATTACGATTTCTGCTCCTGTCAATTTATTCATACGCCTTACTCCCTTTCTCTTATAGAGTGCTCTCAAAGACTTTGAGAGTGCCCTTATTTCCCCGGTACCTCTAGTACAGCATTGTATAAATAACTGAGTAATAGTGCCCGATATCTATGTCAGGTGTGCGTCTGCGAAGCGACGGCGTAGTGGACCCTACGGCTAGCTTCGCAGGCGTGCTCCTGGCGTAGATAGCGGGTGCTATTACTTAGGAATTTATGCAATACTGTGCTAGGATGGCCCCTTTGCTTGCCGGTGCTGCCATAGCCGCATAACGCGCTAAGTATCCCGTCGTTACTTCCGGAACTCTTGGCTGCCATTTCGCCTTTCTCGCCGCCATCTCCTCATCAGAAACCTTCACGTCGAGACGGTTGTTGTTGATATCAATGGAGATGATATCCCCTTCCTCGACAAGTGCAATCGGTCCGCCTACCGCGGCCTCCGGGCATACATGGCCGATGGATGCACCTCTCGACGCGCCGGAGAAACGGCCGTCCGTGATCAGCGCCACTTCTGAGCCAAGTCCCATACCTGCAATGACTGAGGTCGGGTTAAGCATCTCTCTCATGCCAGGACCGCCTTTCGGTCCCTCGTAACGGATCACGACCACGTCGCCCGCCACGATCTTTCCGCCTTTGATTGCATCCACCGCATCCTCTTCACAGTCGAAGACTCTCGCCGGACCTTCATGCTTCAGCATCTCAGGAGCCACCGCGGAACGCTTCACCACTGCGGAATCAGGAGCTAAATTGCCCTTTAAGATGGCGATGCCGCCGGTCTTGCTGTATGGATTTTCTACCGGACGGATTACCTCCGGATTTAAGTTGACACTGTTTTTAATGTTCTCGCCGACTGTCTTGCCGGTTACCGTCATGCAGTCCAGGTTTAAAAGTCCCAGCTTGCTGATCTCATTCATAACGGCATAAATACCGCCGGCCTCATTCAAGTCTTCTATGTAAGTAGGACCCGCCGGCGCCAAGTGGCACAGGTTCGGAGTCTTTGCGCTCAGTTCGTTGGCAATATCTACATTTAACTCCACTCCGGCCTCGTGTGCGATCGCCGGCAGATGAAGCATGCTGTTGGTGCTGCAGCCAAGCGCCATATCCATGGTGAGCGCGTTCTTAAAGGCCGCCTCTGTCATAATATCGCTCGGTTTTATATTTCTGCGGTACATCTCCATAACCTGCATGCCCGCGTGCTTCGCCAGCTTCAGCCGGTCGGAATAAACTGCCGGAATCGTTCCATTTCCCTGTAAGCCCATGCCCAGAACCTCGGTTAAGCAGTTCATGCTGTTGGCCGTATACATACCGGAACAGGAGCCGCAGGTCGGGCATGCCTTGCACTCATACTCCCTGACTTCTTCTTCTGTCATGGTACCGGCCGTATAGGCGCCTACCGCCTCAAACATGCTGGAAAGGCTGGTCTTGTGGCCCTGCACATGGCCCGCTAACATTGGTCCGCCACTGACGAACACTGTGGGTACATTAATGCGTGCCGCTGCCATTAAAAGTCCGGGGACATTCTTGTCACAGTTGGGAACCATGACGAGAGCGTCAAATGCGTGTGCCTTCGCCAGACATTCTGTGGAATCTGCGATCAAATCTCTCGTAACCAGGGAATACTTCATGCCGATGTGGCCCATGGCGATTCCGTCACAGACGGCAATAGCCGGAACCATGACCGGAGTTCCGCCTGCCATGGCGACTCCCATCTTAACCGCCTGCACGATCTTATCCAGATTCATGTGGCCCGGTACAATCTCATTATAGGAACTGACGATACCGACGAGCGGACGCTCCATCTCTTCTTCCGTCATTCCGAGGGCATGGAACAGGGAACGGTGCGGTGCCTGCTGCATGCCTTTTTTTACTGAATCACTCTTCATAGTCTGTCACTCCTTTTCTTTGTACGTTCTTAAATCCGCTCTGCAATTAAATCTCCCATCTCGCTGGTGGAAACCTTCCTGCAGCCCTCCGACATGATATCACCCGTTCTGAAGCCTTCGGACAATACCTTCTGAACAGCCGCTTCCACAGCATCCGCCTCCCGGTCAAGATCGAAGGAAAAACGAAGCATCATGGCCGCTGACAGAATCGTGGCGATCGGATTGGCAATATTCTGTCCCGCAATATCCGGTGCGGAACCGTGGCTCGGCTCATACATGCCGAATTTGCCTTCATTCATGCTGGCAGATGACAGCATTCCGATGGAACCGGTAATCATACTCGCCTCATCGGATAAGATATCTCCAAACATGTTCTCGGTTAAGACTACGTCAAACTGGCCTGGATTCATTACCAGCTGCATCGCACAGTTGTCGACCAGCATATGCTTAAGCGTCACCTCGGGATAATCTTTGGCAACCTCTTCCACGACCTTTCTCCACAGCCGGGAGGAATCCAGCACATTGGCCTTATCCACGCTGATCACTTTCTTCCTGCGCTTCATGGCAATGTCAAATGCCTTAATGGCTATTCTTCTGATCTCATTCTCGTTATATGTAAGGGTGTCCACGGCGGTCATGACGCCGTCCACTTCCTTCGTACTGCGCTCTCCGAAATACAGGCCGCCGGTCAGTTCTCTCATAATAACCATGTCGAAACCGTCACCGATAATCTCCTTCTTTAAAGGGCACGCCTGAGCCAGCTCCTCGTAGAGATAGGCCGGTCGGATGTTGGCGAATAAATTAAGACCCTTGCGGATTGCTAACAGGCCCGCCTCGGGTCTCAAGTTCGGTGCCACGTCGTACCATCTCGAATTTCCCACGTCTCCTCCGACTGCTCCGAGAAGAACGGAATCACTTTTTTTTGCTGTCTCCAACGCTTCATCCGTAAGAGGGACACCGTATGCGTCGATGGACACGCCGCCCATCAGAACCTCGGTATAGGAAAACGCATGGCCGTACACGTTTCCGACTCTGTCTAAGACTTTTTTAGCTTCTCTGATGATTTCCGGTCCAATACCGTCCCCGGGAATTACTGCTATATTATAATTCATTTTTCTATCTCCCTCTTCACAATTCTGTTCTGTCACTGTACCATGCTGATGTATTTCTCTTCATCATAGAACATTTAGAGGGATTTTTCAACTATATTACGGGATTTTTCTGCAAAATACTATATGAGATTGGAATTAGTACTATAAATGGAAGTTATAGAAATGGGGCTCAGAACGCGTTTATGTTTCTGCCATGGCATGGAAACCGGTGTCACTGCGGCGGCCTGGTACGATACCCTCTTCTTATTCACTGCGATTTTTCGGCATTTTCCCGTCCAGTATGATATGATAACAGGATACAGGAAAACGGGGACTGGAATCCCCCGTGAATGGAGGAAGGTATGAGAATCGACTATCTGATATATTTTCTGAATGTAACGCAGACCCGTTCTATCAATATATCTGCAAAACAGCTTTATATATCCCAGCAGAGCTTAAGCCGCGCCATCAAAACTCTGGAGGAAGAGATTGGCGCGCCGCTGCTGAAACGCCACTATTACGGAGTGGAACTGACTGAGGTGGGGGAAATTGTGTCCGAATACGCGGGACGAATCGTAAAAGAGCACTATGCCATGAGGAAATCGCTGCTGCCATACTTAGAGCCCGTATCCGAAGCATTTACCGGCCAGCTCAGTCTTGGCATTAATTACCATATAGTTAATGAAGTTCTCCATACGATTGTCCATACCTTTGTCCGTCAGAATCCCGGCGTCCGCTTTTCCGTCAGCGAACACAGCGTGGAATGGCTGCACCAGGCGCTGATGGATGGAGAACTGGACCTGGCGCTGTTCGGGGACTGGGAGGAGGAGAATCCGTCTCTTTCAGATTCGTTGATCTATGAGGAATTATATCGGGCGGATATGCTTGTATGCGTCTCCCAGAAGTCTTCCCTTTCCGCCAAACGCATCATCCGGCCGGAGGAACTCTTAACAGAACCACTGATTCAATATGAGAACCAGTCTATCACAGAAAAATTCTTTAAAGGATACGGAAATCCCAGAATTCTTCTGGAGACCAGCAGTACGGAGCTGTTCCGCCAGATGGTACAGGACGGTGCGGGGTACGGGCTGACCAACCGTCTGGACTGGCAGGAAGACTATTCCTTTGCGGAGAAAAGCAAGCTGTCGGTCATTCCTGTAAGCCACCCGCACGCCGCCATCCGCTACCAGCTTCTGTACCGCAAAGAGGACCGGCTGTCCCCATGTCTTGCCGCGTTTTTAACTATTGTCCGAAAACGATTTGCGCTTCTGGAATCTCATCAGTAGGCAGGTTACAACTTTCTGTTGTATCCCCCCAAAGGGATACTGATATGCAAACCTCCCGCATTTTGATAACATATGGCCATAATTGTTATGTTTTTGACAAACAAAAGAATGGCCGTAACCTCTTTTTCCAACCACTATTTGCGAGGAAAGCTCCGGGGCTTGCGAGCCAGACGGAGGGAAAAATGAGTACAAAAAAATTAGAAATTCTTAAATGGGCGGCAGTTCTGGGAGTACCGCTCCTTATCTTCTGTATGCCGGAATCCGGGGCTTTCAGTCATCCGATCAAGCTTTTCTTATGCCTTACCGTGTGGGGTGTCATGACATTTGCCATGGAAATTCTGCCCAATATCGTACCGGCCATTGTTCTGCCCGTCGGTTATGTCATGTTGTCGCTCATCGGCTTTGAGACTGTCTTCAGACCGTGGACCACCAACATCCCATGGATGGTCCTGGGTGCGTTTATCCTGTCGAACACGCTGGAACGTATCGGACTGTTGAAGCGAGTGGCGGTCTGGTGCATTGTGAAAACCGGCGGCACCTACACCGGTATTTTGTGGGGAATCTTCCTGTTTGGCATGATCTCCAACTTAGTCATGCCCGGAGGCTTTGTCCCGGTTACTGCCGCATTTACCTACGGTATCTGCAAGGCGCTCGGCATTCAGAAGTCAAAGGCCGGCGCAGGCATCATGCTGACCGGTGTCTTCTCGACCCTGGTTCCAGGTTACTTCATCTTCGATCCCAGCAACACAGGAGTTTTGATGGGATCTGCGGAAATATCGATCACCTACCTGGAATATTTAAAACAGAATCTCATATTCCTGCCGCTCATTCCGCTTCTGGTTTTCATCCTCTCTAAGATGTTCCGGCCAGAGCATGCCGTCAGTGGAAAGGCATATTATAAGGAAGAGCAGAGAAAGCTGGGGAAGATTACCTCCGCAGAGAAGAAGGCGACTGTCATTATCATCTGCCTCTTCCTGTACTTAATCAGCGGTCAGGAAATGATGTTTGGCTTCATCCTGGCGGCGTTCGCAGGCTTTATACCGGTTATTGGCATTTCCAGGGAAGAAGATTTCCGGACTGTCAATTACCCGTTTCTGTTCTTTATCACAGGCTGCATGACCATCGGTATGGTTGCAACGGAACTGGGATTCGGCCAGATCCTGGCGGATATGCTCTTCCCGTACCTCTATCAGATGCACGAGACGGTTCTCCTGGGCGCGGTATGGTTTGTGGCTGTGATTGTAAATTTCCTGCTGACACCGCTGGCCGCCATGGCCTCCCTCGGAGCGCCGCTGGCCCAGCTTGCCCAGACTCTGGGAATCAATCCACAGCCGGTGCTGTATTCCTTCTTTCAGGGGCTGGATCAGATCCTTCTGCCCTATGAATACGCACTCTACCTGATCTCATTTTCCTATGGCATGATGTCGTTGAAGGATTTTGTGAAGGGGCTTGCCATGAAAATGGCGGTGGCATTTTTGTATCTGATGGTAATTGGAATTCCATACTGGCATCTGATCGGTCTTCTGTAATCGAAAAGAGGAGGTTCGACGGTCTGTACAAACATGACTGATCGGACTTCCTCTTTTTCTGCTTCTCTGCCTTATAGCGTATCGAGTGCTGCTTTCATTCTATTCATGCACGCTTCCACTGTACTTCTCTGGGTCGCTGCGTTGATCCGCTCGAATCCATTGCCTTCAGGTCCGAAAATGTAGCCTTCGTCGAATACAATTCCGGCTTTCCGGACCATCAGCTCCTCCAGTTTCTCAGGATCGGAGCAGTATTCATTTAAATCGAGCCATACCAGGTAAGTTCCCTGGCAGTCCATTACCGCTGCCTTTGGCAGATTCTCCTTTACAAACGATTCTATGTAACGGATATTTCCATCGATATAGGCCCTGGCCTGATCCAGCCACTCCTCCCCTTCCGTATAAGCCGCGATGATGGCAGTCAGACCGAAAGGACTGCACATGCCAACGGATAAACGGTTAGAGACCACTTCGTTCCACTGCTTCTGATACTCCTTATTAGGAATAATAATATTGGAAAACTGCATTCCGGCCAGGTTAAAGGTTTTGCTGGGGGCTGTGCAGACGATGATTCTGTCACTGTAGTCCGGCGCAAGCTTTAATAACGGCGTATGGGTAACTCCGATTCTCGTTAAGTCCGCGTGAATTTCATCTGAAATAATCCATTTATCATACTTCTTTGCAATATCGACAATCTTCCTTAATTCATCCTCTCTCCACACACGTCCAACCGGGTTATGAGGACTGCACAGAATCATTCCCTTCGTATTCTCATCTGCGAATTTTCTATCCAGATCATCGAAATCCATCTCATAGGTGCTGCCTTTTCTAACCAGAGGACTATTGATCACTTTCCTGCCGTTGGCTTCCACTTTTCCCGTAAATGGGTGGTAAACCGGCCTCTGAATAATGACCCCATCCCCTTCTTTTGTCAGGAACTGAATCAAAAATGCCAGCGCAGGAACGACGCCCGGACTGAAGAATATATCATCTTTGTCAATCTCCCAGCCGAACCGCTTCCGGTACCATCCGGTTACGGCCTCTTTGCAGACTTCATTTTCATAAACCGTGTAACCGAAAATCCTCTGGTCTATCCGCTCATGAAGAGCACGGATAATGGGCTCTGCACAAGGCAGGTCCATATCCGCGATGGATACCGGAATGGCGTTTTTCCCGGCTTCCTCCGGTATGGTATCGAATTTGCAGCAGTGTGTGCCTCTTCTTTCTACCAGTGTGTCAAAATCATACTTCATATTGCAGCCTCCTGTCATCTGTTGTTATTTACTCACTTATTACTCCGATACTTTTTTTAATCACCTTCATATAAGCCAATTAATATTTAATCTGCTTAACCGTTTGTTCTACCATCAGATTAATACATCTCCCGCTGTTTGTCAACAGGAATCTATCTGTGTTTGAATCTAAATCTTTCAGTGCTTGAATCTGCTGGTAAGGCATGGTATGATACATGTAATTCAGTGCATGAACCATTCATTTGAAGCCTTCGAACCGTCACCAGAGAATGGAGGACATACCGATATGATTACCATATTTAACCGAAAAGAACTGGCTATTACCTATTCCATAAATGAGCAGGCACGGATCCGCGATATCTTAACCGCAGAAGGAATTGATTATATCATCGATACCAAGGGAACCGTCATGCGCAATATGGGAGCGCGCGGGCCCGCCATACAGCAGTTTGGCGAGAATATCACTGCCGGAACCGAATACAGAATCTATGTTCTAAAAAAGGACTATGATAAAGCATCGCACTTAATCCATACGTAACAGAGTCAAAAGGGCCGCTGCGAAAGTAAATATTCTTTCGCTGCGGCCCCGGTACTACAGCATTGTGCAATACTGCGCTGGATCTAATCGGCCCCGCCGTTTCCCGACAGCTGCCGGCTTTCCTCCACATCCAGCTTAAACGCCCGGTTCAGTTGATTCTGGATTCTGATATACGTCCTCATCTCTTCTTCAGAGATCTCATCCAGCATATGATACGTCCTTTCATAGCAGGCATTTTCAAAATCTTCGTGCTTTTTATAGATAACTTTCCCCTCATCTGTCAGATAAAGATTATACTCCCGGTTATTCTTTTCGTTCCGCTCCTGCCTGATCCATTCCTTTTTCTTAAGCTTGCGGATCAGCTGGGAACAGGCGCTGTTAGTCTTATTAAACTCCCTGGACAGTTCCGAGGCCGTAATTCCCGGCTGGTCCCCTACAGCCTTGATAATCTGAGACTCCGCCTGGTAGAGGACGGTTCCGTGATAATCATGGAGCAGAGAATCGTATTCATCAATCGCGTCGACGCCTTCATCCATTGTTTTTAACAGTTCACAAAATAATTCATATCGTTTATCTACGCCCATAGCCCCACTCTCTTCCCTGTTGGTTCCTTTATTGTAAGTGGAAAGACCTGTGTTTGTCAATATGGCCTTGCCTGTGTTTCTACCTTTACGTATTCCGTCGTTACAGTTCACTCCCCACCAGGAGCACCGCAGTCCGGTTCGACCGGGCAGGCTTGCTCAGTCTTTCCTGTTCCGGTTTCGGGCATAAGAAGTTCTAAACGTGCAGAATTTTTCTAAAAACCAGGGGAAATTTTGCGCGCTAAGAACTTCTAATACCCTGCAAAGTCACAGGAAAGACTGAGCAAGCCTGCCCGGCCAAACCGGACTGCGGTGCCCCTGGTGGGGAGTGAACTGTAACATTCCGTCCTCACGGAAGGCCCTGTTCATCCGATACAAACGGTACTGCGATCCCGGCCAGCCGTTCAAACAGCTCCCGGCCCTTTTCTCCGCCTAATCCATAACCGATATGAACCTGCTTCATCCACTTATCCCCCTGCCGGTACTTCATAATCGTTCCATCTGAATAAAAGAGATACGTATCGTAATCAAATTCCGTATAATACACGGTAACACTCAGTTCTTTCGTCGCCTCTGCAAACTCGTTCCGGGGCTTATAAACGCAGGGCCGGTATTGATACGCTCCCAGTATGTCTATGCAGGGCTGAAGCCTGCTTCCCTCCGCCAGGTATCCCGGTGTCTTCCCGGGATTTGGATTCTGAACGTTTTCCGTATAGGCGAAATGGATTCCATAGATTTCAGTCCCCCTTCGAAGAAAGGGCTGAGGAAATGTGGCCGCTATATAGGTCAGAATGACAAGTACTGTACAGAATATAAGGAGAACCTGTTTCTGGGACAGTTTCCGCTTCTGTTTTATCATCTTCATTCACCTCCATCTGCCAAAAACGATTATCCTTTTCTATCTTTATCATACTACATTTGCAGACTGCGGAAAGAAATTATTTACTAAGTTATTCTTACGATATTCCGAGAGGAAGGGGAGAACAGGAAAGAGTCCGGCAAGCCGGACTCTCGCGCCGGAGCGCGGTCGCTTCAGCGGCCATATTTCTTTAGCGCGGAGTGCGCATCCCCGGAGGTTTTTTATTTCATAGGACAAACCTTCCTGTGAAATAAAAAAGCGCTGATGCACAGTGGTGATCAACTGGTGTCAGCGTTTTTTCATTATCCTTTTTTATTCCTCATTCCCGGTATCAACCGTCATACATTTATCCAGAGTCGTTTTATCGATTTCGTTTACATATTTGGAGTCCTCTGTCCTCGTATAGTAGGTGGTTCCATCCTCACCTGTATTTCCTACCGCCATCGTAAATGTCTTCTCTTCTCCGTCCTTCTCATACGTATAGCTCAGCACCGCCTGCGGATGATCCAGCCCGTAGCCTGCCAGTTCTTCGTCCGTAACCTTGTAATTCGCGCAGCTCTTAACCACAAGGCCGCTCAGCGAATCTGCCAGCACATTGAGCGCCGCGTTGCTCGGCAGTTTGTTGTCTTCCGTATCGTCCGAACCGCGGTACCAGGCAATGGTTCCGTCCTTATCCAGTGTCTTCTTCACATAATGTTCGCTGACTCCGTTTTTCTCTATTGTGATCGTCTGGATATCCGTCCCCAGGACAGCCGGAAACGCTTCCAGAGCCATCATATCCTCCAGTCCGTAAGCCGTCTCATCGAACAGGGAGGAGCTGATGAGATAAGGCACATTCTGCCCGTCGATAACGGCATAATAGTTTCCGTCGTCCGTCTTATCACCGATAAGAATGGTGGTCGTATCCCCTTCATCCGCCGATACGGTCACCCGCCGCACCGGTGTATCCAGGCCGTATGCGGTCAGATCGTCCCCGCCCTCCAGTTTTCTCACTGCTGGAAGCTTCTTTACCGTTCCTGCCAGTGAATCCATACGGGTAGTATTTACCGGAAACTGGTCGTCGCCGTCATACGTCCAGGAATCGCCAGCCTTTGTAAATGCCAGCACATTTCCGTCATTATCGTAGGAAACAGCCTTTATTTCAGAGAAATCGGTCATATATATTTTTTCGTTTTCCGCCTGCTGCTGTTCCTTTTCCTTTATATGAGCCTGATACGCCCCGACACCGGCATAGATAACGCCCAGCGCCGCGACCACCAGACAGCCTGTAAGCAGTCCGTAATTCTTCTTCATTGCCACGCCTCCATTTTTATTTCCGAGAGTGCTTTTTGCCGCACGGCTAAATAATTACTTTCTATAAACGTCTCCGCTTCAGCCATACCATAAGTCCCGCCGCCACGGTTATCACCGGAATGACGAGAATAAAGACGATTCCCCACATGCCGCCATGAGTCACAGTGTTATATGTCACCTCAAGGCTCTTGGACGGTATGGAAACGTTGGTCACATCTTCAAAATTGGCCGTTACCGCGTTCATAAAAAGGTCCAGATTCGTAAGATTCGTAAAGGTACTGTTTAATCCGTCATCGATCAGAGAAGGCGTACCGAATACCGTCAGTCTCGCAGTGCCGGAATCCAGTGTTTTCACCGCCGTTGCCCCGAGAATGTATGTGCCCGCTGTCTGCCCGTTTTCCGTGACAAGCATGCCGCCATCCGTTGTCTCCATAAACGGCTCTACCGTAACCTCATCGGGAAGCGTTTCCAGCTGGCTAAATGCAGCGGACTGAAGGATCAGAGCAGTGCTCTTTCTGTCAACTCCCGTCGTAATCTCACTGCCGGATACGAGAGTCGGGAAAATGTAATAGGGATTATTCTGGTAGCAGCTCTTCGTATCGGCCGCCAGGCCATTTTCCATATTTAGACCGTAGGCAGTCATAACGGCATTCAGATTGGGGCGGTCCTTATCGGAATATCCGGCAATTAAAAGTACATTTCCGCCTCCATCCATGTAGTCTGTCACCATGGTTTTCTCATCGTCAGCAAGATCACTTGCCGGTGCATTTATCATGAGAAGCTCGCAGTCCTCCGGAATCCCGCCTCCAGTCAGCAAGTTGATGGTATTTACCGTAAGGCCTGACTTTTCCAGCATATCGGAAGTAAGCGTCCCTAACGCCGTCTCCCCATGGCCTTCCGTCACATAGATATTTTTCTGCACGTCATTTGTTACATAGGAGACAGCGCTGGTAAGCTGGCCCTCTCCGTCGAACTCCGTCTCCTTTGCCTGACCGTAATAATAGTAAGACATCTGGTCATATTTAATGATATCGCTCATCTGGATCGTTTCCGTTTTTCCATTGTCCTCACACATCACCAGAATCGTATTGTTCTCTGCGTTCAGCTGCTTTACCTGATCCGGGTGCAGGACGGAATCCACGTTCTCTACCTTAATATGATCCGAAAGATCCGCATACCGGTTAACAAAGCTCGTAATCCTGTCATCCACCGCCGATGGATCTGCCACCACGTAAATCGTTACGTCCTTATCGAGGGATGCGAGAAGCTCCTTCGTCGTATCTCCCACTGTATAAATCTGTGTACCGCTCAAATCCCACTGGCGTACCTTTTCAGGAAGACGGCCTACGATCATATTTAACAGCACGACAGCCGCGATTACGATCACAGAAAGGATCGCCGCGTAGCCGCCCTTTTTTAGTTTTCTTGTCATTTCCAGCCTCCTAGTTTTGAGTAATTAGCTCCATCTGCGTTTTTCCACGGACTGCACGGTCAGAAATACCAGCAGAAAAATAATGCTCGCATAGTAAATGAGACCACCCGCATCAAAAATATAGTTGTTGGCAAAATTCTGAAACACATCCGTAACCGCAATCTTCTCTACAAGATTTACGAGAGCGCGGTCAAACATGCTCTTTTTGGCAACATACGCTCCCACCAGGGCGACAATTCCCGCCGCCTCCAGCACAAACGCCAGAAGGTTATGGCTCGTTACCCGATGAAGGATCACCACGCAAAGTGTCCAGAGAAGCAGGAAACCCACCAGCGAACCGGAAGCCGAGGTTGGAAGGAAGTTCACGAGGCTGGGCCATAAAAGCAGCAGCAAAATAACTCCGAAGGTTCCCACCGCCGCGATAATCTGACTCTCTGTGGTGGACGATATAAACATTCCAATAGCAATGTAAACACAGCCCAGAAGGAAAAACGCCAGGATTGACGCGTAATCCGTCTTTAAGTATGCCGTTCCGTTCATCTTTATTATGAGCGGGCAAAGGCAGGAAATGAGGACCGGTACCGCAAAAACGGTAACCATGGACAGATATTTGGCCAGGACCATTTTCGGTACGGAGACCGGTGCTGTGAGAAGCAGCTGGTCCGTCTTCGTCTTCCTGTCATCTGCAAAGCTTCTCATGGTCAGAACCGGAATGCCGATCATCACGATCGTTACCATGCCGGACAATGTATAGGAAAAATACGGATAACCGCTCATCAGATTGTAAGCCATGAAGTAAATTCCGACAAACAGAACCAGAAACGCGATGAATACATATCCGGTCATGCATTGGAAATACGATTTCACTTCCCTTTTATAAATCGCCGCCATTTATACTTCCTCCTTTTCCGTCTCCGCCGTGAAGTCTTCGTCCGAAGCATTGTCCGCAGTCAGTTCCAGGAATACTTCTTCCAGAGATGCCTTTGAAGTATGCATGGATAAAATCGGGATCTTCCGATCTGCAAATGCAAAGAAAATAGTCTCTCTGATGTCCGTCTGCGGAATGATATCGATGTCTTCCAGGCAATTCTCTCCTATCAGCTGGAAGGTCACTTTCCTCACACCTTCCTCGCCGCTCTCGCTCACCGCGATTTCTTCTGCTCCGTCAATCGGTTCGAGAATCTCCCGGATCTCTTCTTCCTCTCCCTTGACGAGCAGTTCCATGCCGGAGGCCCCGGCCATCTGACGCTCCAAATTCTCCGGCGTGTCGCTGGCAATCAGCTTTCCGCGGTCAATGATCAGGATGTGGTCGCAGACCGCGCTGACCTCGGAAAGGATGTGGGAGCTTAATATCACTGTGTGTTTTTCTCCCAGTTCCCGGATCATATCCCGGATCTCGATGATCTGTTTTGGATCGAGGCCTACCGTCGGCTCATCTAAAATAATCACAGGAGGCATACCGAGCACCGCCTGGGCCAGCCCGACACGCTGCCTGTAGCCTTTTGACAGATTTCGGATCAGCCTTCCCTGCACGTCTTCCAGCTTCGCCAGCTCCACCACCTCGCCGATGGCACTTTTCCGTTCCTTCTTCGGTATCCGTTTTAATTCCGCTGCAAATTCCAACTGTTCCATAACCGTCATATCGACATAAAGAGGAGGAAGCTCCGGCAGATAGCCGATACATTTCTTCGCTTCCTCAGGTTCTTCCAGTATGTTGTGTCCGTTAATCAGGACATCTCCCTCCGTAGCACCGATATAACCGGTCATGATGTTCATGGTAGTCGATTTTCCGGCGCCGTTAGGTCCTAAAAAGCCGTAAATCTGACCGTCTTCGATGGTAAAGTTCAGATGATCCACTGCCAGATGGCCGCCGTAATCTTTTACGAGATTCTTTACTTCTATCAACTCGTTCTCCTCCTGATTTCTATATTTACGCGGGCGCAGGAAATGGCCGCTGACATCTGGCCTCACCACACGCCTCGCATATTCGGTGTTAATACATAGGGTAAAAAATAAATGTGTTGATTCTGTGTTCATATTTTGATGTTTCTGTGATAAAAGTGTGAACCAAAAAAGCAGAGGCGGCTGAAACGCATCTGCGTTCCAGTCCTCCTCTGCTTGCCGTCCAGCACCACGTCTGTCACGGAAAAAAATGTTCTTCCAGCATCGCACACAGCGTATGATAGACAGGAAGATGCAGTTCCTGAATGTCGGCTGTCATCAGTGCTGGAACCGCAAGACATACGTGACTGATTTCCTTTAAGAGGCCCCCGGCACCTCCGGTCAGAGATATGACAGAAAGGTCCTTTGCTTTTGCCACTCTGGCGGCATTTACCACATTTATGGAATTGCCGGAAGTACTGATCGCCATCAGCACATCACCGCGCCTTCCGTAGCCGTACACCTGCTGGGCAAATACCATTTCCGGGTCTACGTCATTTGAAAAGGCGGTGGACAGGGCGCTGTGCCCTGTCAGCGAGACCGCAGGGAGCGCGCCCTGCAGACGGTTTCCCAGATCTCCCAGCCCATCCTTTTCTGCGTCACTCAGCGGGCGCTTTTTATAGAATCCTTTCATCAGTTCCCCCACAATGTGGTCGGAATCTGCCGCGCTGCCTCCATTTCCACAGACCAGCAGTTTTCCACCCTGTGAATAAGCGGTTTCCAGCAGGCCATAAGCACGTTCTATCTCCTCTTTCATGCCGCATAAAGCGGGATACCGCTCCAGAAGCCGTTTTAAATGATCCATCCTCTATTCCTCCAGCATGTTAGTCCAGACAGCCTCTCCGTCTTTTTGGCCCGGCAGCCGCAGAGTCTTAATTTCAAATGGCTGGAAATCCGCCTCTATGGTCTGTCCCAATACACCGATTATGATTTCTGCCTTCACCGCCCGGCCAGCCGTCTCATAAGCCCGGAGGATCAAATCCCCGCTGCCGTCTTCCGCTTTTTTCAGAACTTCCACAATGATATTTTTCTGATTGACCTCCAGCAGGGAACCGCTCTGCTCCAGACTACCCTCATGATACGTCTCGAACAGGACTGCCGGCCGGCAGTTCAACATTTTCGCCCGCCTCACGGTCGCCGCGTTTTCCCAGCTTCCGTCATGGGGATAGAGACCGTACGTAAACGTCTGCGTTCCCTGATCGACATAAACATATTCCAGGTTTTCCTGCAGCTGGTATGGCTCATGGTGGGTGTAGACCGGACTCCGAAGCACGGTGAGCGCCGCCGTCTTTCCCGCCACGCTGCCTGCAAATTTTCCGTCATTCAAGATGGACAGCCCATTCATGGAAGTCTCCATGCCAGGGTTCGTTCCCTCCAGATCCATCCACATCTGCATCGGGTACTCTTCACCGTCCGGCTCTCTCTGTTCCACTCCATATGGAATCTCCCAGCTGGTCCGCAAATAGTTCATATTCATGGGGAACTGAAGCTTTAGCATGGCCAGTTTTTCATGCCAGTCTACCGTAGTCTTAACCGTAATATAATCCAGATCCTGAAAAACAGAGAAGTCCTGAATCATTCTGGAGTCGCCGTAAACGCTGGTTACACGGAATACGCACTTAACGGGACCACTCTCGATCAGGCGCACAGAAACGGCTTTAAACCGGCCGATTTCATCATCAAAAATCCGCACTGCATGAGACCAGGTATCGCTCTCATCCCTGATCACAACCGGGACTGCCGCCGGACCGGAGAAATACTCCGTACTGTCGCTCTTTTTCAACAGTGAGGTAATATATCCTGTTTCCGGGTCAAGGGTGAGCTTAAACCACTTATTTTCTGCACTGCACTCCGATACAGTCACCTCCGGAAATGTCTCCGCCTTCTCCCTGACTGCAAACCGGTACGTCCTCCAGCCCAGGGAAGGAAGATCCGCCACAAAGCAGATACGGCATCTGCCCTGCAAAGATGCGCCAGACTGCACCAGCTGATAGGGAATCTGGTTCCCTTTCTCGTCCAGCAGCACCGTGCCCTCCTGGAACGTCCAGGACTCTGCCTGTACCTCGGCCTTCGCCTCAAACGCATTCGGATTGACCACAACGAGAGGCTTCATCCCCTCTTCCATCGGAATATTTATCTGCCAGGACAAGGACTGAACGGCACTGTTTAAACCTCTTCCCGCAATGTGAAGCGCATAGCCGTAATCCTCTGCGGCATCCTCGTACGACTCCCGCAGGCTGGTCCCCGCCAGAATATCATGGAACTGGTTGAACAGCACGCTCTTCCAGGCTTTCCGATACTCCTCTGCCGGATATTTTCCGCCGGCAAGGAGCCCTGCCATCACGGAAACACGCTCCGCCATAAGCAGGCGCATCTCCGCCTCCCGGTTTAACGCCTTGACTCTCGATTCTGCGCTGTAGCAGCCGCTGGAATGATGGAACAGTCCTCCGCAGACCACAGGCAGATCTCTCCCGCTCTTTTTCACGTCCTCAAAATATTCATTGGGAGAAGACAGCTTAAGCTCGGGCATATCGGGTCTGGCATCCATCTGGTGAATACTGTCGATATTTCTCTTTGTGGGACCGCCCCCATGATTGCCGACGCCGTAAAAGCACATGATACCGCCGCCGGAATTCTTAATCTCACCGGCGCACCGTCTGACATGTTCTTCGATCTGGTCGGGCCAGGTGCAGTATTCAAAGGGAAGCCGAAACGCATGCACCGATGAACCATCGGCGGACTTCCAGACAAAGGTTTCCCCTGCAATCCCCTTTTCGTGGCGGCCAGGGCGCATGAATACATAACTGTCCATGCCGCATTTCTTAAGGATCTGCGGAAGGTTACCGTTATGGCCGAAGCTGTCGACATTATAACCGCAGACGGACTTTACACCAAATTTTTCCTCAAAATACCTCTGGCCATAAAGCCCCTGTCTCACAAAGGATTCCCCGCAGGGAGCGTTGCAGTCCGGCTCAGTCCACCAGCCGCCCACGATCACCCATCTGCCCTCCTTCACCCGCATGCATATCTCCTCAAACATGGCGGGATCATTTTCTTCTACCCACTCATAATAAGCGGCAGAACTGCCGGTAAAGATAAAGTCGTCGTATTCCTTCATCCGGTCCAGTACGGATTTAAAAGTTGCCTTCACCTCCTGCAGCCCCTCCTGCCACCGCCAGAGCCAGACAACATCAATATGAGCATTTCCTATCATGTATAATTTTTTATCTTTCTCCATTCCGTTCCCTTTCCTCTTCCCATTCCAGTAAATTCACTGCTTTTATGCTTCTGCCTTCCCGGTCCGTTTTGATGGTCTGTATCTCATAATGCCCGATTGCCAGGGGATACGCATTTCCCATAAGGAACAGGTGATAGTCTGTATCTTCTCCCTCCAGCTCCAGCAGTCGTATAATGAAGCCATCATCATCCTCCGCCTTCTTTACAACCTGCACCACCACATTATCCCGGTCAGTTCCCACAAAAGAGGAGACAACGGAATTACGGCTGTTTTTTGTCAGCGGCATGTGAGCGCTGTCCATGAGATACTCATAAGAACCGTTTGCTTTCTCTGCAATACGGTACAGCTCAGATGCAGGAAGCCGCTCCCCGTGAGGCCTTAACAGTAAGTGATACGTCTGTGTTCCGATATCCATATATTCATAGCTCTCAATTTCGTTCTCCCAGTCAGGACTGCTGCCCTGAGCGTAAATGGCACTCCGGGCCACGGTTATCTGTGTTCTGCCCTCTGTCAGATTAAATGCATATTTTCCGTCATTGGCGACAGCGAGTCCACGGCCTCTTTTGTCCGCCACATCGAGAAAACGCTGCATACTGTATTCCCCGTCATCCGCCTCATGCACTCTCTCCACAATTCCATACGCGGTCTCCGCTCTGGTTGCGATGCAGTCTTCCCCAGTCGGATAGGCAGCCTTTAAGAGTGCGCACGGCTGCGTAAAGCACAGCCGGTTCTCTACCCGGAGCTCCCGGTCACCGGCTCCCAGAGTATAGAGCTGCTCCAGCCTCGTCCCCTCATAAGTAAGCCTGACCCGGATGGTCTCCCGGATCTTTCCGCTCTCCACCTTGTCGATGGATTCCAGCCGGAATGATACGTTTCTGTCCTCGTAACGCCTGCCCTGCAGACCGCCCCACGCGTCCCGCTCGTCCACATACAGCCGGACCGAAGCCGGGCCTATTAAGGCGTCGTATCCTGTAGTTCTATCCATCAGTACACACAGCATTCCCGTTTCCTTATCAAATTCGGCCCGCAGAAACTGGTTTTCCAGCGTATAGGGATCCGGATTATCAATTTCCATCTTCTGATTAAACCCAAGAGAAGGAGCCTCTTTAGAAAGCCGGTATACGGCATAACCGCAGGAGGGAACCGACGCGTAAAAGACGATGCGGCGTCTGCCTCCCAGCACCGTGTGGCGGACTTTGGCCGCAGTATGAATTCTCTGATACGGAACCTCTTTACCGAAAGGATCTGACACCTTAAGAGGACTCTGGCAAAACCATTCCAGTTCCACCTCCACGCAGTCGGAAAAGTCCTTGCCATGAGAATTGAACAGGAACAGCGGATATCCCTCGCCTCTGGTATCCAGACTGTTTACGATTCTCTGCTTCGCCGTCTCTCTGATGAAAGCGGCTTTTGCGCATACCGCCGACAGCTGCATCACCGCTTCCTCCCGGGCCGGCTTAATGGTGGTGCCGCCCATGGTATCATGAAACTCATTAAAATGCAGCGTGTTCCACAGCTCCTCTATCTTTGTAGTTTCTTCTGACCACTCTCCTGTCTGCGCAGCCGCCATGGCCAGATAGGTGTCGGCCGCTATGAGCCGGCCCTCCGCAAGGCGGTTCAGACGCTTAAATTCCGAATCATTGGAATAGCAGCCCTCATTTATTCGTTCAAACGGCCCCTTTCTCACGGGCAGTTCCCAGTCCCTGATATCTTTCAGATACTCCCCAAAGGAAGAAAAATGCAGATCCGCTCCGTCAAAGTCTTCCATCTGTTCACGGATCGTCTCGATATTCTCGATCGTCGGTCCTCCCCCATGATTTCCCACTCCATAGCAGCAGACCATTCTGTCGTATCCCTTAGTTCGTTCCAGCGTATCGCCTATATTTTTCAGGGTAGGCTCTCTGAACCAGGTCGTGTACTCCGCTGGGAGACATATTGCATTCACACTGCTTCCATCCGGACTTTCCCACCGAAAAACCGGGGTATTCAGCCTGGGACGCATGAACACATAGGAATCCATGCCGCTTTTCTTCAATATCTGCGGAAGGTTTCCGCTGTGGCCAAAACTGTCTACATTGGAGCCAATCCGGCAGATTTCCCCGAAACGGTCTTTTAAATAGCGCTGGCCGTACAGGCCGTGGCGGGCAAACGCTTCTCCGCAGGGCAGAAGACAGTCCGGCTCGATAAACCAGCCTCCGGTTATCTCCCACCTGCCCTCGTAAACCCGCTGCCTGATCTCCTCCAATAAATCGGGCAGCAGCTTTTCAATCCACTGAAAGAACGCTGTGGACGTGGTTGTAAACCTGTAGTCCTCAAATTCCCGCATTCTGTCCAGGGCGGACTGAAAAGTGGCCTTTACCTCCTGCATTCCCTCCTCCCATTCCCAGAACCACACCGGATCAATATGGGAATTTCCTATCATATAGAGCTGTTTTTTCTCCATCACGCCTCCGTATACACTCACCATGTTTTTTCTGTTCTGTCAAAAATCCCTTCTTTTACGGCTTTCCGCCCCATCTCCGCAGATTTGCGGATTGCCAGACAGCGAACCGTACTCAACCGCTCCAGACCTTTTATCCCCTCTTCCGCTCCCAGCCCGGCTAACGCCCGGTAAAGCAGGAGCAGCAGTGTCTGAAGGCGTTCCGCCAGCAGCGATACCTGATTTTCTTCCCGCAGCGCCTCTTTAAATTCAGGCAGTTCCGCCAGTTTCCTCAGCAGAGGGATGAATTCCGCACGGCCGCTTCTCTCGGCCGCATAGGCAAAGCATTCCAGATAGGAATACGTCCCTTTTCTGATATCCATGTAATTCCGCTCTTCCGTTTTCAGCGCTTCAAACACCAGGTAAAATGGTTCCATGGAAAATCCAGTCCCCCATGACAGCAGATTTAAGTCATACACGAGCTCCGGCATCACCCCATGATCCGGCAGAAGCTGCGCACACATCACAGATCCTTCTCTCACCGGCAGACAGGGTGCTGTCTCCTTTATCTTTCTCATAACAGTCTGCTGAATCTCTTCCATATCATCCACGCAGCCATGAAACAGAGCCATCCGTTTCAGAGCCGCCAGTGTTCCACGGTTCCGCCCGTTTTCCTCTTCCTCCAGTTCCCGTATCCTCTTCCGGATACAGGGCAGCACCCTCTCACTCTCACCGCACGCAAGAGCCAGGATAGGACTTATCTCCTTCTCTTCATACGTAAATGGAACATCAATCCAGTGTGTGCGGCTGTCTCCAGTTACCTGTTCCGCATAAAATGCAAAGTCAGGATTGTCTCCGCCGTCATATGGATACCGGAGCTTCCCGGGAAGAGTCAGCTTGTCTCCCGTCGCCTCCCTGATCCATTCTCTCCTCTGCAGAGTGGGGAGTTCTTCAATCAGACAGCCTTCATATACCGCCCTGGCCGCAAGCAGCCCCAATACCGCCCCCTGATGCATCAGGTCCGGCTGCATACGCAGTCCGGGAAAAGCGTTGTGAGTAGCGGAGACTGCCTTTCCCGCCACATACAATCCCTTCAGTGCATACCCCTCCAGATGTATCGGGATCAGCGCCCTTAAGGGAAGCTGCATTTTCACCTGAGGCGGAAGGTAGCCGCAGTATACCATATCCGCATCCAGCTTTCCTTTTGGATCATAGTTGGAAAAGAAAGTGCAGATACCGTCTTCATATGTCCGAAACATGCATAAATCCCGCAGATCGATCACTTTTTCCCCTATGATATGGCGGCTCTCACGCATGCTCACGTAGGCCCCATGGTCAAACGTCCCTTCCCCTCTCTGCCTTCCAAGAACGGTAAACCGGGTCATGTCCTCCGGGTCAGCTGCCATCACCATAGACGAAAAATTATTCCGGTATCCGTCAGTTCCCGTGTATTGGGCCAGAGAAGCCCAGTAGGTAAAACAGTCTCGGCCGGAGCCGTAGACCGTCCTCGCTCCGGCATAATACGCCAGATCCCCGTCACCGGTTGCATCGATGACCAGTGAACCACACAGAGTCTGTTTTCCCTCATGCCCCGCGGTTTTTACGCCGCATACGCGCGGCCCCTCTTTCACCACATCATAGGCAATCTGCCCGAATACCACGGCCACACCAGCGTCAAGACACAGCTTTAGCAGCACGTATCCCCTGACTCCCGCATGAAAATCGTCATGCTCACTCCACAGCCCTGGTCTTCTCCTGATTCCAAGCTTACGCTCGATCCGGTCCGTCTCCCGATCAATCTCTTCCACATCTCTGTAACGGTTTCCAAACCAGTAGGTACTGACGCCTCCTAATGTGGAGGTTCCTCCCAGGTCGTACTGCGGTTCGATCAGAACAGTCTCTGCACCGCCCCGGGCGGCATACAGGGCCGCCATGGCTCCGGCAGTGCCCCCTCCTGCTACGATCACGTCAAAATGTGTCTTCGTCAGCTTTGTACCGGCCAGGAAGCCGTCTCCCCCCCGCAATGCAAACCGCCCCAGATTGAGCGCCGGATTTTCCGCCTTTGAACGTCCAAAGGCCAGGAGCAGTTCTCTTCGTCCGGCGAGCAGATTCTCTGCTTCCGTTTTCGCCGGATTCCAGGGAAACGGCGCCTTCAGGATTCTGTTTTCACCGGCATTCTCATCGGTTATCCAGGCGGCATAAGCGGTCTTTTCCGAATTCTTCTCCGGTCCATAGGCCTCATGATATTGGCATCGGACTCCATACAGCCCTCCCTTGGAGGCAAATCTTACCTCGATACCGCCCATTTCCGCAGGGACCGCATCCACAAAATATAATCCGTATAAGAAGGCCGCTCCCTGTTCGCGGCATAACTGCTCCAGATACTTTTTATATCCATCCGGATGCAGATAACCGTTCTCCCACAGCGAATCCGGGAAAAATGCCCTCCATTCCGCCCTGCTTTCACAGTTTAAAAAACTGCCTGTATCTGCGGCCAGAAACGTCTCCTCCACCGCCAGCAGAACTGCTTTTCCCTGTTGCGCCAGACATACAGACCGTTTTACCGCCTCCAGCGTATTGCCGGTTATCAGGTAGGTGGTCTCTCTCCACCGATTAGCAGACATTTAGATCCAGTTTCTTCTCCACGCCCTCGTGGTCCAGATAGGTGATCACAAAGGAATGGTCCTTAAGGTTCGCCTTTAAGTCCGCCCGATACTGACCCTCCCTCCAGGAAATCCACAGACACTCGTCCGGTGCATCGTGAACAGTCATCTCTCCGTCAAACACGGGATATTCATTTCGGAACCGCATCATGACACACAGATTCTTTACGACCGGCTTCTCCGCCAGCCGGTCAATCTCTTCTAATGTATAGTTATGTCTGCTGATGTTCCGGTCATAGTTAGTGCGCTCCATCAGCTCATAATCATTTTCCCCTGCCAGAAGCCCCATATAGTAAACCTGAGGAATCCCCGGTGTAAAAAACTGAATCGCGCGGGACAAAAGGTAGCTGTCATCCCGCTCCCCCACCGCTGAATAGTAGGAGCAGTTAATCTGATACACCACCTTTTCGCCGCTATTTCCGCTGCTGTAATCCCATTTAAAATTAGCCCCATACTGTTCAGTCTGACGGACCACGGCCTGAAGCTCCTCCGCGGAGAGTAAATCCACGACATCCACGGTTCCCAGCCCGTCATGGGTATCCAGCGTCGTCTGCTGATTTCTGGGACAGATGGAAAGCCAGTGCCTGAGTCTGGCGCTGCTGCCTGAAAAGAGAGTATGGAGCACCATGACCGGCAGGACAAAATCGTAAACTGCATAACCGTGTTCTGCAATTTTAAGCTGCACGGTATAATGGTCATGAATCTCCGGCAGCATGGGGATCCCCTTCTCATCCAGCACACGCTGAATCCGATCCATCATCTCCCATATCTCAGGCTCCAGGAAAAAGCAGGTGGTTCCCACCTTTTTCGTGGCAAAGGCAAATGCGTCCAGCCGCAGCTGGGAAAGCCCCTGGTCCATCAGAAAACGCAGCGTGCTTTCCACATAATTCCAGGCCGCTTCGTTTTGCAGATCCAGATCCATCTGTTCATCATCAAAGGTACACCAGATCTTTTCCGTGGTCCCGTCCCGAAATGTAATTTCTTCACAGGGTGCGCATGGCTTCCGTTTATTGAGTAAGTCCACTTCTGCCTCCGTCGGCTCCCCGCCCGGCCAGAACTTACAGAAACGCAGAAACATATCCGCGTATTCTGATTCGTCATGTTTTTCAATAAAATCAAGAAATTCCGGACTTCTCCTGGACAGATGGTTGATCATGAAGTCAAACATCAATTCGTAATCACCGGCGATATCCTTTATGTCATCCCAGGTACCAAAGGCTTCATCCACCTCCCGGTAATTGATCGGTGCGAATCCCCGGTCTCCGGAGGACGGGAAGAAGGGCAGAATATGAATGGAATGAATCTCCCTTTTGAAATACCGGTCTATCACTCCCTTCATCTCTTTTAAGTTCTTACCAAAGCTGTCGGCGTATGTAATCAGCATAATTTTATTTTTCATCGTATCATTTCCTTATCTGTAAAAGTCGTCGTAGGCTTTCATTCCTACCGAAACAGCCGCGTAGTCCCCAATCATCTCTCCCAGGGTGGCCGGTACAATCTTGCAGGCTCTTCCCGAGGCGGCCAGGGCTTCCCTGGCGATCACGGCCTGCATTCCCGGTTCCAGAGCATCCTTCTGCCTGGCGTAAATACTGCCCAGTACGATCATATCCGGATTTAAAATATCGATCAGGATAGAAAGGCCTCTCCCTAAATACTCCGCCACGATATCAAAGATCTCCCTGGCTGTGGCATCTCCTTCCTCCAGCGCCCTGCCGATTTCCTTACAGTCCACTTCAGAAAGCCTGTCCATCGATGTACAGAAGGAGGGAACAATGCCATGTTCCAGGGCTTCCTTCGCCTTCATTCTTCCTAAATTAGCGATTCCTCCGCCGCTGCAAAAGCCCTCAAAGGAACCATTTTTTCCATACCCATAAGGCCCGTCCTTTTCCAGTCGGATATGCCCCACCTCGCCCGCCATACAGGTGGATCCCTGATACAGCTGGCCGTTTAAGATCATGCCCGCCCCCATTCCGGTTCCAAAGGTTAAAAACACCATATTTTTCGTCCCTTTTCCCGCACCAAGCCTCCACTCTGCCAGCGCACATGCATCCGCGTCGTTCTGCAGCATAACCGGAACGCGAAACGCATTTTGTAAGGGTGTAAAAATATCCGCGTTATCCCATTTGGGCAAATTAGGAGGCGCCATGATGACTCCCTTTTCCGCGTCCAGCGGCCCTCCGCACGAAATACCGATAGAACAAAGACGCCAGTCCGGATTCGTTTTTAACTGTGTCTGGATAATTCCGATATACTCTTCGAAAGCTGCCCTGTAATCGTCTGTCTTCGTAGGCCTTTTCACCTTATCCAGGATCTCGATTCCTCCGTCCGCATAACGGGCAAAGGAGACGGCGCTCTTCGTTCCTCCAATATCAATTCCAGCAATTATCTGCATTCTGCTCCCCCCTCAATGACCGCCCGCCGGACGTACAGCGCCGCGCCGGACGCCGCCTCTTCTTCCCGGTCCGTAAAAATAACCGGCAGACCGAATACACGTTCCACGTCTTCCCTCAAAAGCGTATTTTTCCGAATCCCGTTGCCGGACGCCACAATCTGCGTCTTTCCCGCACATACCATGTCCGGAAATGTGCTGTATAAGGAGAACAGCTCATGGGCCATGCCCGCCGTAAAGCTGCGGATGAAGTCTTCCGGATGGAAATTATCCGGGTTTAACCCGTAGATTCCCGCTTCCTGCCCCGGTTCCATCTCTTTCCTGCTTCCATAAAGAGTCGGTACCGCGCGCAGTTTTGTCTCTTTTTCCTCCATTGCCAGGCGTTCCATAGCCTTGTAGGCGTCAATCTTCTGCCCGGTAAATTTCTCGCAGACCTCCTCGAAAAATGCAGCCAGACGCTCATACACTTTTCCTCCGTTTAAGGAGGCGCCCACATACAAGTATCCGTCTTCGATCCAGGGCCGGATATCGGTTCCGGCCTCCGGGTAAAAATCTTTGCTGTAAACCGACACTTGAGAGCCGGTTCCCACATTGATGCTGACGGCATGCTCCTGATCCCTGACAGCCCCCAGGAAGCTGGCCTGATTGTCTCCTACCGCATAAAGCACCGGAACCGATTCTGGCACAACACGATCCCCGCCCGTCAAATCCATCTCACTCTCCACGTTCACAGATCCGGCAGTCAGATCTTTCGCCCCTGCAACCGCGGGATAATAGGATATATCCACGCCGGCTGCCAAGAGTTTTTCCAGCTCAAACCGGCCTTCCTCCAAGTCACAGCCTCCGAAGCTGACCGCCGTTGTCTTATGAACGACCGCCTTTCGGCTTCCGGTTAATTGCATAGCCAGATAATCTCCAATCCCAACAAACGCTGCCGCGTTATCCGGAATCTGCCCCGTCTCCTGAAGGTAAAAATGTGTGACACTTCCATACCCCGTATAAAAGGGCAGTCCCGTCTCCTTCGCCAGATAACGGGCATAGGTCAGGCCATCGCGGTACTCCTTATTCCCATCTTCATTTTTCCAGGTATAAAGCGGAGTTACCGCCTTCCCCATACTATCTGTATACAAAATACCATGCATCTGACTGGATATTCCCACTCCGGCCAGCACCGCATCTTTTCTTGTTTCACGTTCCCCGGTCCAAAGCTTTAATTCCATCATCAATTCTTTATATAACTCTTTTACCACCGATACAATTCTATCCGGATCCTGAAGATAGCTTCCTGTATTTACAAAGGAATTAGGTGCACTTACACTCCTTATTATTTTATCTTCTGTCAGATCATAGAGAACCGCACAGATCGAAGTGGTCCCTATATCAATTCCCAAAGATATCATCACACAACCTCACCTTTCCCATACCACTCTATCTCCACCAGGCAGTCCACTTTTTCACACGGAACCGTCCAGAGCATCCCGCCCCGGCAGACCGCCTCACATTCCCTGCCGTCAATCCGCACCCGGTACGGTCCCTGATCCGCTGCAAAGCCAAGCGTGCCGGCCTCCCAAACGAGGGCAGTCACACGGCATTCCTCTTTGCGCAGGATTCGGAGGCCGCCACAGGAAATATACTTTTCCAGTATTCCGATCAGCCTGCCCCGGCCGCAGTCCGGAACGAGCAGGAACAGATTCGCCCCGCCTTCCGGCAGCAAAAAGTTTATCCCGGCATCTCCCAGTCTGCAAACCGTCCTCGCTTTATAATCGTATACCAGCCAGTTTCGTCCTGAAAGTGCCGGAATGTCGGTCTTATCAAGCTTCCCCTGGCAGTTTTCTTCTTTTCCGCAGATATGGAAGGCGCCAATCACATAGTTTTCTCCGTACCGGTTAAATATCTTAAGCGGCCGCAGCGTGTCTGCCGGATTTTCAAACAGACAGTCCGTCGTAGGCATGCCCACGTCCTCACACCGGATCACACGCCCTGTTCCTGTGATAAGGGGCCGGATAAAGTCCGGATCCGTCTCCCCCACCCGGTCGCTCACATAGACCGGGCCTCCGCTTACCGCGCGGAGAATGGAATTCTGCCAGTTTTCCTCATGGCTGCTGAAGAACATATCCCAGTCTCCCCAGAAAAACTGGCCCTGAAGAAGTGAATTATAGCTGTTCTGTACCGCGTGTTCCCGGAAACCGTGAGGCACCTCCGGGACGAAGTCATCGCTGCTTCTGGCTACGGCGCTGCTGGGACGGTTCCACATATCCTCACTGGCCATCCCCATACAGTTGATGATGCAGTTGTCAAAATAAAGCGCCGCCGATGCGTTCAGCCCTTTCTGAATCTCACGGGATGCATGTCCGTACGTCTCTAACCCTTCATAAGCCAGCGAGACCGCGCTTTGTCCGTCCACCTTCACGAAATCGATGCCGCAGCGGTTCTTTAAATACTCATGCCACGTTTCAAAAAAGGTAAATGCCTTTCCGGCCTCCGGTTCCGGAAGAATCCGGCCATCCGGCAGCCCCCTGGAGCCCATTTTCAGTTTCCGGGCCGCCGGAGAACCGCTGGCCAGACCGTTCCAATAGCCCATGACGGCGTGCCAGACCCCTACGCTGTCCACCTTCCAGATTTCCTTCAGCTCCTCTACACAGCCTTTTAAGCCCTCCGGAAAACGCCCTTTATCCGCGTCCAAATCAAACAGCAGCTTTTTATCGTAATCCGCGTCAAGCCACCCATCGTCAATCAGCACCCACTTTACCGGAAGCTGCTTCACCTGGAACTCTCTCATCTTTTTCATCACGCCTTCATGAGAAACCCTGTGGTAAAAAGCATCCCAGGTGCACCAGCCAAAGGAATCCAGTTTTTCCGGAAACCTCCTGTTTTTTCGGAACATGGAGGCTCTCCCCAGCCTGTCGAGAGCCGTCTTAACCGCTCTCTCACAGCAGAGATACGGGTCAGTTCCTCCGGCAAGCACCAGACTTAAGTCTTCCATACGGTTTCTGTTTCCAGCATTTGACGCCATGCGGACTGCCAAACGGTTCTCAGACCGGGAATGATCTCCCTCGTGTGATTCCACCCTACATAAATCCGTCCGGCAATTCTCCCCGCATACGGAAAGAATGACGAAATACGTGGCTCCGTTCTGAAACAGAAGGAGCTGCGTCCTGTCCGGAAGCGCTTTTATGTCCGAAAAAAAAGCGGGTCTGACCCACCAGTCCTTATGCTGATAGACGGCAAGGAAACGTTCCGTCTCAGGAAGCTCCATATGGTATACAAGGCCTTCCCGGGGATCAAAATATGTCTGTGGTCCAAAACAGGGCTCCCTCGTCTCCTTTTCCGCCCGCACCGTAATAAGCACAGTATCTTCCGCTGCTGTCTCCTGCAGTTCTCCCGCCGTCCCCTCCTCTGGAGAAAGAGACAGCAGAAAAACTACTCTGTCCTCCCAAATCACTTCTATCTGATCACACTGAGTTATTTTTCTGCTGCTAAACATAGAACCCCTTTTTTCTTCTTTTCTCTTTTTAATGGAACACTTCGTTCACAAACTGATTGAAGAAGTGATCCGTCACAATCTCGCCGGCTCCAATGACACCTGCATTTTCCCTTAATACAGATACCGCCATATAGTTTTCCTTTGCTCCCTTCACCTTCCTCTGATTCGCCACATCCTGGACAATATTAAAATACATGGGATACTTCTGTATCAGGATTCCGCCCAGAATAATCATCTCAGGATCAAAGGTATTGATCAGATTGCTGACCGCCACTCCGACATAGAAAGCGGAGCGGTTTAAGATGGAAATGGTGAGCAGATCCTTTTTGTCCGTCATCTCAAACACATCCTCGATCGTCAGGGAATTCCTCTTATGGTAAAGCGGGTGGTCCTTCTGATTCTCAAGCTGTTCTCCCAGCATCCGCAGTACGGCAATGCCGGAGCTCATGGCCTCCAGGCACCCGCGGTTCCCGCAGTTGCAGAGCGGACCGTTTAAATCAATGGTGATATGCCCGAACTCACCGGCGATACAGTTGGCGCCTACGTTCAGCTTTCCATCGATAATGATACCGCTGCCGATTCCCATATCCACTTCCACGTATGCGAGATTGGAGCAGTCCCGGTTATTTCTGTACCAGTACTCGGCAAATGCAATTACATTCGTATCTTTATTCAGAAAGACGGGAAAACCGGTTCTCCCCTCCAGCGTTTCCTTCAAAGGAAGGTAATCCAGCATCGGCATATTGGGCGGAGTCAGAATTACGCCGCTTTCACAGTCCAGAGGACCTGGAGCGCCTACACCGATACCCAGAATATCGTCCCGCTTCACACCGGATTTTTCTATCACCCTGTTCACGGCCTCAGCCAGCATGGTCACAAAATCGTTCTGATTCTCAAATTCCTTATCCATGGAATACCGCTCGATGGCCAGAATCTGCCCCCGCAGATTTAAGAGGGCAATACCAGTAATAAATTTATTGATATGGATGCCTATGGTGTAGCGGTAATTCTCATTGATCACATAGGATACTGCTTTTCTGCCCATGCCGCCCGATTCCATCTGTCCGTCACGGATCAGATTCAGTTCCTGGAGCTCCGCCAGGATCTTCTTGATCGCCATAAACGTCAGGCCGGTAACGCTGGCGAGTCCTGCCTTCGTAGCCGTGCCGTTCCTTCTGATGTAACCCAGCACTGTTCTTCTGTTAAAATTCTTGAGCTGTACCTGATTATTCTGGTCTGCCATATTTCTTCCTTTTCCTTTTCATTTGTCTGAAACTCATAGTACCATTATACTTCAGGGCAAATGATATTTCAATTCGCCAAATGCTTCAACAGATTGAACAGCAGCAATAAACTATCCCTTTACCGCTCCGCCGATATTCATGCCATCTGTAAAGTATCTCTGCAGGCACATGAAAACGACGATAATCGGAAGTAAAACAATACAGGAAGCCGCCATTAAGTAGTTCCACTGGGTATTGGACTGGCTCACGAATATCTTAAGCCCCAGCTGCAGGGTGAAAGTCTTCGTATCCATCAGGTACAGCAGCGGCTTCAAAAAGTCATTCCAGCTCCAGTTAAAGGAGAGTACCACCACCGTCATGATTGCAGGCTTGGCCATAGGAAGCATGATGCTTCTCCAGATCCGGAAATGGGAGGCGCCGTCGATCTGCGCCGATTCAATGACCGAGTTGGGAATCCCCGCGTAAAACTGCCGGAGCATAAAGATAAAGTATGCTGATCCCATAAACTGCGGTACAATAAGCGGCAGATACGTGCCGACCCATCCCAGCTTCGCATACAGGACGTACTGGGGGATCATCGTCACAAATTCCGGAATCATCATCGTCGCCAGGATAATGGAGAACATGATGTTTCTGCCTGGAAACCGTATCTTTGCGAATCCGTAGGCCACCAGAGAATTAGCGAGCACACCGCCGAGAATGGCAAATGCCGCCACAAATACGGAATTGAAAAACCACCGGGTAAATTCCGCGCTTACCCAGGCGTCCTTAAAGTTGCTCCAAATTGGCTCGTGGGGATACCACGTAATCGGATACGTAAATATCTCATCCATGCTCTTTAAGGCGGTGGACACCATGAACCACAGGGGCATGATCACCGTCAGGGACGCGGCCGCCAGAAGAATAAAACAGATCACATTAACGATTGTCTTTTTCCTGCGTCTGCTGGTCAGTCCGCCCCTCTTTCCTGTTTTCGTATCAGCAGCCATTACGTCTCACCTTCTTCCGTATGTACCCAGTATTTTGATGCGATCAGATTGACCACGGTTATCGACATAACAATCAGGAGCAAAAACCATGCCATCGCAGACGCATATCCCATGTCGTAATGGGTAAATGCCTCCTGATAAATATGCAGATTATAGAACAGAAGGGACCCTGCCGGATCTCCCTTACCGTTCTTGCTCATGACCAGCGCCTCCTGGAATACCTGAAATGCACCCGTCATATTGGTGATGATGTCAAAAAAGATAATAGGGGAAATCTGCGGCAGTGTGATCTTACGGAATTTCTGTAAAAACGAGGCGCCGTCAATATCGGCTGCTTCATACAAATCCCTGGAAACCGAATTCATGGAAGATAAGTATAACAGCATGCTGGTTCCCAGTGCCCATACCCGCATCATAACCAGAGATGGTTTCGTCCAGGCCGGATCGGAGAGCCAGGAAGGCCCTTCGATTCCCACCAGCCGCAGCACGGAATTGATCAGTCCGCTCTGAGGAGCCAGCAGCTGCATCCAGAGCTGATATACCGCCACACCGGAAAGTACGGTAGGCAGGTAAAAAAGCATCCGAAACAGCGGTGTTCCCTTCACCTTCTGGTTCAGCAGCGTCGCAAGAAAAATCGCACAGATACAGGAGCTGGGCACTGCCAGCGCCACGTAGTAAAGTGTGTTTCCCAATGACTTCCAGAATACAGGATCCTTAGTAAACATCTTTATGTAATTGGAAAGCCCGATAAAGTCCATTCTGGAAGTCATGTTATAATTCGTAAATGATGCATACAGCGAAAAAAGCAATGGTCCTCCTGTCAGACAGAGGAAGCCTATCAGCCACGGGCTGATAAACAGCCAGCCCGCTCGCGCCTCTCTGCTTTCACGCTTCGTCATGGTGTGTTTCATCTTTGTCATTTGACACCCCCCTGTGTCTCCCCCTGTCTCTGTGACAGAAAGTTACCAGCGCCGTTATTTGCTGTCCTGTACCAACTGTTCAACTGAAGCCTGAGCCTCGTCAAGTGCCTCCTGCGGTGTCTTGTTACCCAGAATGATCTCATCCAGATACGGAAGCACGATGTCGGAAGCGCCCGGTGCAGTCAGACGGTCCTGAGTAACGACTGTGGTCGGCATGGCCTCCAGCGCCATCTTAAATACAGGGATATCCATCAGGGACGGATCCTGTGATGCTTCAATATTCGCTACGGTATCGTAAACTTCAGATGCCCAGTAAATCTGTGATTCCTTGCTGGTGATGAATTTTACGAATTCCCATGAACCGTCTGTATCCTTGGCTCCATAAGGGATCTCAACAGAGAAACCGCCGCCCCAGGAATAGTGTTCGCCGCCTTCTTCCAGTGCCGGAAGCAGGGCCACACCGTAATTCTTATCCGGTGCATAGTCGCGTACCTTTGTAAATTCGGTCGGTGTATTCACCCACATCGCCACTTTGCCGGCGACGAAAGGATTCGTCATACCATTGCCAAATTCAGCCGAAAAACTGTCCAGTTCTTTCTTTCCATAATACTGGTAAAAATCATTATAAATATTCTCAAACATCTTTACCTTTTCAGGTGTGTTCACGTAGACATTGCCGTCTGCGTCTGTATAATCTTTTCCGTCTGCGGTAAATGCCCATGCATTCCACTCCAGGGTTCCCGGGAAGAATCCGAGGCGCTCATAGGAACCGTTGTCCTTTTTCACATCCAGCTTTCTGGCATACTCCACAAGCTGTGCCCATGTTTCTGGCGGTGCTTCCGGATCCAGTCCCGCCTCCGCAAATGCATCCTTGTCATAGTAAAGAATTCTGGTATCTGTTACGTAAGGCAGTCCATAGGCATGTCCGTCATACATCATGGCATCCATCAGCTGTGGATAAAACTGGTCTGTAAAACCATCGCCCTCTTTTGCAATCAGATCCGTCAAGTCCGTCGCCTGCTTCGCTTCCGCCCTGTGCGTAACGGTACGGATATCCTGAATAATCACGTCAGGAGGATTCCCTGCCGCGGTGGCTGCCAATGCCTTTGTCCATACATCCCCCCATGGATAGTTGACATGCACCACCTCATATGTATCCTGAGACTCATTAAAGTTCTGACAGAGCTGTTCAATTACATGTTTGTACTGACCATCTCCCCACCAGTCCCATATTTCCAGTTTAACGCGATCCCCCGACGCCTCTTTTGACGTGCCTTCCTCTTTCGTTCCTTCTGCCTGGGCCGTCGTATCCGCGGCTCCATTGGTGCCCGCGTTTTCAGCCGGCTGGCTCTTGCATGCGGTCAGACTCATGATCCCAAGTGCTGTGGCGATTGATAAACCGATCAGTTTTTTTCTCATGCCTTTCTCCTCCATTAAATTAAGTTTAATTTTTACTCATTAGAAGTTCCAATACTCTTCCTGCTTTTTAATATACGCTTCTTTCGCGGCGTTGTCAATATCATTTATTAAATTAAGTTTAATATCTTCTTTTTCATTATTTTAAACAAATCAAACAAAGTTATTTTGTAAATTCTGTATAACACAACGTTATCGACTATATGCAAAAGATATTTTTATCGTTTTTTACTTTTACTGTTATTTTTACTTTTATAGTTATTATATTTTATTTAACCATTCAAAGCAATCATACAACAGGTTGTTTCCTTTTCATGTAGCCAAAATGTTGTCAATACTCCTTTAGGGGAGTTTGATAATTATATTTATAAATGTTAGGAAGCCACATCTTTCATATTCCTGGAAAAAGTAAAAGAGGAACACTCACATGCAATGCTGTACTAAGGCGTATTTGTCCTTGTAACAGGTTGGCGCAAAATGGGAATTAAAACGGTAAAACAGCTCCTGTAAAACATCGTCGGAAAGCTTGCTGCACTGTTGATAGAAAGCGGAGAGTATAGGTATGTCCTTATGGCAGTTGAAGAATTTCATGAGTTCATGGTTAACAGAACCGGATGTTTAGAAAAGTTGTCCTATTTCGAATCCATACATTTGATTTCAAAGAGAAGAACCTCTTTGATGCGGAAAGGAAAAGTCATAAATTAATACCTCCTTGTACTTAGTGAAAAAAACACTATAAATACAAGGGGTACTTTCGCTGATTAATCAGTGAAAGTACCCGCACATTTAGACATTGATGTCAAGTGTTATGGGCTTAGCTAACTGACATTGGCCATGAATAGTAACATCCGAGGAATTTTCCGGATGATTTTTCAGAAATTACTTGATTTTTAAAGATGTATTGTTTATAATAAATTTACAAGGAAAAGCACTCACTCCAAAAGTGGATGCTCCCAAGATGAACAGTTACATGTCCATGACGGACATCGCCCACCCTGCTGCTGACAGGGTGGGCATTTTATTTGTGCTTATTTCTCTTATCGAGAAAGGCGATCAACGCTACAATCAGGCAACCAAAGGATATCAATAATCCTAATATCCCTATGAAGACCGTTATGATCTCGTATGCTGTCATGGGCGCCACCTCCTTCCTATGTATTCCGGCGAACCGGCGAAGGCTGGGAGGCTGTCACTCCTGTCATGAGTACTTTTCACTTATTATTTTACTCCGAATTTTTTACTTTGTAATCCCTAACGGAGTAAAGAATCTAAATTAATTCGCAAGGCGTTACAATTTATGGCCTAGCGCTCAATTTCATCTTTACCCAAGAAAAGCCGCCGTCCCATCTGATCCCCTCATCCGGTACGGCAGCTCATCTCACTGGTTCACAAACCCATTTCCTTTGATCCCAGTTTATTATTCTTTTCCCTCAGGCATCCTCTTCCAACTATTTCAATTCCTCCAGCGTATCCGTAATCAGCTTGTCCATATCTTCCGCATACTGATCCACCGTCAGCTGGCCGGCCAGCACCTCGATCAGCTTATCTCTCAAATCATTCTGAATCGCCCCGGTAAATGCCTGGTAGCCCCACTCTGCACCCGGCTGCGGTCCTGTAGCTGCCAGCTCCTGAGAGAAGATCGTGAAGAATTCTTTTCCGTATTCATAGTCCAGGCTCTCATTGCCCTTAACCTGAGATAAGTAGCTGTTTTCCACGCAGTACTGCGCATTGTTCTCCGCCTTGGAAATCCATTCAATGAATTCCGCAGCTTCCTTCTCCACACCTGTGTTCTGGAAAGCAGCCAGGTACTTGCCGCCCGGTACGGAGGAACGGATCGCTTCCTTTGGCAGATAGGTAACGCCCCAGTCAAAGTCCGTAATCTCTTCCTTATAGTTTGCAATCATCCAGCTTCCCGCAAAATGCATGGCCACCTGACCGGTACGGAACAGGTTGTTGGGGTTTTCCGATCCCAGCCATACAGAGGTCGGGATAATTCCCTCGTCGTGCAGATCCTTAAAGAAGCTTACCGCCCTTTTCGTCTCATCTGTATTGAAATTCGACGCTGTCAAATCGCTGTTTAACATGCTGCCTCCAGCCTCGTACAGCAGAGTGGTGAAACGCTGCGGAGACTTGTCATAGACCAGTCCGTATTTACAGTCACTCTTATCCATCACGGTCTTCATGGCTTCCTTCCATTCATCCCAGGTCCAGATCTCATCCTCTGACTGCGGCACAGCCACACCGGCTTTTTCAAACGCTGTCTTATTATAAATTAATCCATTGGCTGTTACATCCATGGGAGCCGCCAGGATTTTTCCGTCAAATACAAACTTTAACCCCTCGCCAAAGCTGTTCTGGAACGTATCCTTGTCCGACACGTATCCGCCCAAATCCACCAGTTGGTTCTGGAACGGCCCGATATTCGTAAGCCTGGCCAGCGCCGGAGCTTCCTTGCCGTTGATCATGTTCTTGATCTTGCTTTCGAGATCCGCATATGGAACTTCGATCAGCTCGATCTTGATATTCGGATGCTCCTCCATATATTTGCCGGCCAGTTTCATGAAGGATTCCCCCTCTTTTCCATCACTGAACCAGACGACATCCAACGTCTTTACTTCATTTTCGGTCTTCCTGCCCCCGCCGGAACAGCCGGAAAGCGTCCCCAATACCATAGCCCCTGCCAGCAGAACTGATAACCATTTCTTCATAAGATTCTCTCCTTTCAAAAATCATACATTATTGTTCTTTTTATTCTGTGCATACTTTTTCGGTGTGATCCCCGTACTCTTTTTAAACACCGAGATAAAGTGGCTGTCACTGTTGTAAGAAAGTTTCAGCGCCACATCCGTAACCGAAGTGCCCTTTTTCAAAAGTGCTTTGGCCGCAATAATCTTCTGGTTCGTCACATACTGCAGAACCGCAAACCCGGTCTCCTTTTTGAAATAATGACTTAAATAATAACGGTTCATATAAAATTTTCCCGCAATCTCATCCAGGTCCAGTTTTTCCTCCACGTGGGTTGCGATATATTTCTTGATCTGTTCCACCCGCTCCCGGTACAGAATCGGGTCCCGGAATTTCTCCTCGTCCCCTTTCAGTTTCCGTTCCTCCTGATCCGCGGCAGTGTGTTTCTCCTTCGTAAAAAACTTATACATCTCATTAATGGCTGTAATCAGTTCCAGAATGGAGAGGCGGATCTTAACAGACGCTTCATCACTGCTGCCGCTGCCTATATTCGTCTCGATTCTGGCCAGGAGCCGCTCCACCCGCTTCAGATTTTCGCCCTCCAGATAGAGCTTGTGGACGAAATCGTCTCCCCTGTTCTCGAAAAACATGGTAAAGTCATAGCCAAACGCCTTTGTCATCGGTTCCAGCAGTTCCGGTTCAAACATCAGGACGTATCGGTTGTATTCCTGCCCCTCCGCCCCACTGGTGCGGTGATATTCCCGGTTGTTAACAAAAAACAGATCGCCCTTCATCACATGGTAGACGCGGTCACCGATTTCCAGCAGCGCCCCATCGCTTAAGAACAGAATAATCTCATATTGGTTGTGAAAATGAAAGCCCTGCATCGACCAGTTTTGTGTACTTCCATGAAAATAATACAGAGATTCAAATTCTTCAAAAAATACGCGTTCTTTCATTGTCACAACCTCCATTCTAATGCCAGTAATCCGTCAATGCCTCCTGAAGGGCCAGTATCATCAGTGCCTGTCCATACGTCATGGGGCAGCACGGAATTTTATTGTAAAATTCCTTATCAAGCCCGATTGGGGTGCCATAAGATACATTCTTCACCGTTCCGTCATCGCCGATGTTGTCCAGCAGCCCCTTCACGGCCTTTTCTATGAGCCCCTCGTACGCTTCCCGCTTCAGAATTCCAAGCCTCACGCCCTGCATAATGCCCCTTAAAAATGCCGCGCTGGCGGAGAGTTCCAGGTAGGTATCCGGGTCGTCGATCACCGTGTGCCACAGCCCCGTTTCCGGATCTGCATACCGTTTCAGCGCCTCCACCTGATTTTCATAGACCGTAAGGAAATGGCGTTTCAGCCCTTCCTCCATAGGAATTTCCTGGATCAGTTCCATTGCCACAATCGTATACCAGCAATTTCCCCGCCCCCAGAGAATTCCGCCATAATTGTCGTTCCTCTTAAAATTAAAGCCATGGTAAAACAGCCCCTCATTTTTATTCAGAAGGTATTTAATATGGCACAAAACCTGATACTTTGCTTCCTCGATATAATCCGGCCGATTTAAGAGCTTGCCGGCCCGGGCCAGAAACAGCACCGTCATAAACAGTGTGTCGATCAGGATCTCCGAGTCATTGGGATTGCCGGTAATCATATGCTGAAAACAGCCGTCTCCGGTCCGAATCAGTCCTTTATCCTCCATGATCCAGTCCGCCCATTCTCCAATTAAGGAGAGATAGGACTCCTTTTTCGTAATTTCATAAAGGTAGGTGAGTGTCAGCATGGGGGAAGTCGTATTCACATTTTTTTCAACGATTCCCTCCTCCATGCGTCTGTCATACCATTCCGTCAGGAACGTGAGCAGCTCCGGTTTCCGGCTCATCTCATAATACCGGTAAAGGCCGAACAGCCCCACCCCCTGCGGCCATTCCCAACAGTTGATGTCGATCAGGCTGACCGGATATTTCTCCTTCATTCCATTATTTTTCAGTATCATCATCTTGTCCGATACAAGATTCAGCTTTTCTTCCATAATCTGTTTCTCAACCACGATCGCATTCCTCCAGAATTAATTTGCCCTCCACGTCCAGCGGATAGTCATAGACCGTTTCTCCGTTTACTTTCAGAAGGAAATCCGGGCCGGTCAGGAACTCCGTTCCCCTCTCATCCCTTACCACAGTCTCCTCCCCGTCTGTCCGGATCTCTATTTTCTTAAACGCAGCAAGCAGCGCATCCAAATCGCCGTACTCGTCCATTCGTCCTGCCCGAATGACCCACACATTATCGCGGCCCTGACTCATGAATTCCCGGAAACAGTTTGGTCCTTCCTGCTGCATGGTCAGCCCGTTCATCGCCTTCACCGCAATGTAAGCGCCGTCCTTATCCAGGACAATGACGCCGTCTTCCCCAAGATACCGGGTAAATGCGGAGAGCGGTATATAAGCATGAGTATAGCCGATTCTTTCCTCCCTGCCAATCCGATACCGGAGAATCGCCGTATTGCGGTATTGGACTGCCAGTGGCAGGATCCCATTCCCAGCCCAGAAGTTAGGCCGGCCGCTGCCGTACGGGAATGACTCCCCCGGGTGGTTTACGAACACCTGGGCCAGTTCATCAATCACTGCCTGAACAATATGCTCCTGATATCCCTTCTGAAATGGTTTGAATCCCACCGCAGTCGAGAGCAGGGCATAAGCGTTCTTATACAGATAGAGATTCACATGCTTCTCAAACCCTTGAGTATTCCTAAATATCAGTTCCTGGTTCTCCTTTAACGCTCCGTAAGGCCTAAACTCCTCCGGTGCCGCATAGTCTCCGAGAGCCAGCGGAATACAGCCATTGCAGGCCCGGTTCAAATACCCGTCTCCGTAGGCGAGATAGAGGAGAGACGTCGTACCCGCATTGAAATTTCCCTTCATTTCCTTTTCGTAGGAGCGGCCGAAGCTGGTCATCACGGCGCCCTTGTGCGCATTTACCCGGAGCGAGCAGAAGATCATGTCCAGAGCCCGTTTTGCCTTCTGATGGAACTCGCTTCCGGGTTCCGTCAGATTATAGAGCGTGCCCAGGCCCAGCACATCCACCGGAATATAGGCATTGGAGTTCCATTCGGTGATAAATTCTTTGAAGAAGTCCTCGAACCACTCGCGAAGCAGCTCCTCGCCTCTGGCGCTCGCCTCCCGCCCGGTTTTCCCGCTGCCCGTGAAGATTCTGTCCGGAAGCCAGCTTCCCGCCAGGTACTGGCAGCAATGGAATAAAAGCGCGTGATTCTCACTGAAGAACCACATCACGTCATCTCCCGGCTCATCGATCCAGTACCGGAAGCCGCACATGGCAAGCTCCAGCTCCTCCCGCATCTTCGGCGACAGACGCTCATAAAATGTACGGTAAATATACAGCATAATAATAAAATGGAAATCCGAACAGTCCTTTCTCGCCCAAACGCCGGGAAGTTCCGTGAGAAGGATCCGCTCTGCACGTTCCGTCTCAGGGCCCAGCTTTAAGAGCGCAGCCGCCTTGTATGTATTTTCCGGCGCATACTCTGTAATTACCCTCAGGATATGGCGTTTTCTATCCTCCAGATCAGCCTCATGATATTCTAAGAATTCTTTTCTTACCAGCTGATTCCCAATCTTACGTTTCAGAGAAATCCCCCGATGTTCTGCACACACCGTAAAGCAACAGTATCCCGGCGGGATCTCATCCGACTCGAAAAGCTCCAGAACCTTCTGATCCGGTTCCAGTTCATGGCGGAAGGCGCGCATCAGACTTTCCTGCCCCTCCATCTTCTCGATAAATTCACCCGGAGCTACCGCTACCGCGACAGGCAGAGGACAGGAAAATGGATTCGATATATTTAGCTTCACCGTCTCACTGATATACGCTTCCTTATCGAAATACATCTGATCCAGCATATTTTCCAACCGCCCGATCACGTCTGCATCCACTTCATCCCTCACCGGCACCAGCATGGTAAGCGACGCGTCTCCCAGGCGTTTTAAGCGGAAATAGTAGTCCGTGTCCCGCTCCGCCAGATCATCGAGGCAGACCAGAAGCCGGTTTTTTCCCGCCTTAAGCGGCAAAACGACCGTCGTCTTCTTCACCATGTTCCTTGTAAATGGGGTAAAGTCCGTGACAAACGCCCCATCCACCCAAATTGTAACACCGCCGCAGGTTTCCAGCTCAAACTCCACGTCACCTTCCGCCTCTGCTTCCAGCAGCACATAACTGTACATGCGCAGCCAGGTCGGGCAGTAATAGAATCCAGAGCTATCCACGCCCGTGTTGCCGAACGGAAAGTACGGAATGAGCGGGCGCGTCTGTCCAAAGACCTTTACTGTTTTCCCGTCCACTGCCCCGTCAAGTTCCAGATAATCCGGCATTTTCTCCTGTCTCTTTCTTACAAACTCTTTTCTGCACGGATTTTCATGGATTGCAAATCCCTTTTTCAGCCACTCATTCACCCGGCCGTAAAGCTTCACCTTGTCAAACTGCTGAACCTCCGTGAAGACACCGGCGGTCAGAAAACGGTTGACATACCCTTCCGCAAACAGCGGATATTCCAAGTACTTCATAGCAGACCCTCCTCTTATTCTTTTACTCCTCCGGCAGTCATGCCGCCGATAATATATTTCTGAAGTGTTACAAATACAATGATCACCGGTATCATCGAGATCACGGACATGGCCAGAAGGCTGTTCCAGTCCACAGAATACTCGCCCGAATAGTTGGCCAGGGCCAGCTGGATGGTATAGCGCTCCTTTCCGTTAATTACCAGCTTCGGCCACAGATAGTCGTTCCACCTCCACATGAAGGAGAAGATACAGAGAACCGATATGACCGGCTTCGCCATGGGAAGCATGATCTTTAAGAGGATATTAAGCTCTGACGCACCGTCGATTCTGGCCGCCTCCATATAGGCATCCGGGATTCCCACATAATACTGGCGCACCAGGAACACCGCCGTCGGGGATGCGACCGCCGGAATGATAAGCCCCCACAAATTATTGTATAGATGAGTCGCCACGATCACCTTGAAAATGGGGATCATAATGACTTCCAGCGGTACCATCAGCGTTGCAAGAACGATTCCAAACAGGATTTTGTCCCCCTTGAAATGGTACTTGGCAAATGCATAGCCGCTCATCACATTTACCACTATGGTCAGAAATGTGGCCACAAGGCTGACAAACACCGTGTTGAAAAAGTATATGCCAAAGTGGCCTTCCGCCATGGCCTTTGTGTAGTTATCCAGAGACGGATTCTTCCCCAGCAGGCTGGGTGGCCAGGAAAACAGCTCGCCGACGCTCTTAAAAGAAGAACAGATCACCCAGACTACCGGCATCAGAAACAAAAAGGTCAAAACCAGAAGAAGAATCCATTTGAGCCCCTCTGTACAGATTTTCTTTGTTTTAGTCTGCATCCTGTTCACCTCCCTGATTCAGTTTGAACTGAATAATTGTAAACAGCGCCAGGATAAGAAACAGCGCCATGGTCATTGCGCTGGCATAGCCCATCTTATTCTTTTCGAACCCTGTCTCCTGGATCATCTGCACCATGAATTTCGTAGCCCCGGCCGGACCGCCCTGGGTCAGGGAATACACGAGAGGATACGTCTTGATGATCGATACCGTGGATAAAACCAGCACCAGAAGGCTGGTGGGTTTCAGCAGAGGAAGCGTTATAAACCGAAACTGCTGCCACGCGCCTGCACCGTCGATTCGGGCCGCCTCGTAGCATGTCTCAGAGATCGCCTTGATTCCCGACACAAACATGACCATGTAGTAGCCTGCCATGCTCCAGACCGTGACAAAGATCACGACTCCCATGGCATTGTTCGGATCAGTCAGCCATTTGACCGGCGTCCGGTCCATCGCAGTCAGAAGGTAATTGACCAGGCCAAAATCTTCACCCAGCAGAAAACGCCAGGTAAGTCCGACGATGATCGTGGAAATCATGGTCGGCCAGTAGAACACCGCCCGGAAGAAATTGCTTCCGCGAATCCCTCCAGCCAGCAGAACCGCCAGTCCAAGGGCCGCCGCATAGACCGAGGGGACGGATACCAGAGTAAATATAAGCGTCCTCACAAACGAGTTCCAGAAGCTCTTATCGCCCAAAAGCGTCACATAGTTTTTTACCCCCACAAACACCTGGGGATTAACGCCATCCCATTTCGTCAGCGATATCCACAGGCCGTTCAGCGCCGGAAAAAACAGAAACAGGCCGAAGATAATCATAGTCGGAGCCAGTAAAAGATATGGGAATATTTTCTGCTCAAAGCTCTTCATTTCCAGGTTCTCCTTTTATTTTTTATTATTATAACACTATTTTTTTTGTAAAAATCTTGTTTTCTTATGCAAATATAACAATATATTGTCACCCGGAGCCGTTATTTTTTTAACATTTGCACGAACAGAGAGTTTTTTGTTTCACAGGGCAGGCTTTACTATAACGAAAAAAGTGACAGGTGATTTTTCGCAATCATCTGTCACTCTTTTCAATTAAAACCAGCCCCAGCATTCTCAGCTCAGCATTCTCCATTCCTCATTCCCGCTCCAGCCTCCTCATGAATATAAAATACGGTATAACAACAACCGGCAGGCTGGCAAGCGCCGCGACTCCATCAGGTAGACACATTCCAACCATCCCCAGCGTAGGAACAAGCAGCGCTACCGTAAGCCACCTTGCGGCAATTTGCAGAAACGCAGCTATCATAGGATATACCGCATGCCCAAGCGCCTGGACGGCTCCTCTGTAGAAATGCATGGGCACCATGAAAAAGATAGAAACGCACTGTACATTCAAATACACTCTGGCCGCGTGATAGGCTTCTTTCAGATCAGCAGGATCCTGATTTTTATTCAAAAAAAGCCCGATCAGGGAATCTCCGAACACAAGTAAAACAAGAGCCAGCCACGCCGCAAAGAGGAAGGCAAACACAGTCATGCTTTTCATCCCTTTACGGATTCTGACCGTCTTCATAGCCCCCAGATTTTGTCCTACAAAAACACTGATGGCTGAGCAAACCGCCTTCTCTACCGTTTCCAGCAAACAGTAAATTTTTTCACCCGCATCGATTCCCGCCGCCACAATGGCGCCGCAGGAATTAATATAGCGCTGCACAATCACCCCTCCCGCCGAGATCGCTATACTGTTAAAAAGCATGGGAATCCAAAGTGCAGAAGTCTCCCTGAGTATGCGCGGGTTCCACTTCCAGCTGTTTCTCGTAGTACGAAACGGTTCTTGCCTTACCGTCAGAAGCAACACCAGCACAGCGGCAGCCGTCTGCGCGATCAGAGTTGCCCGGGCGGCACCGCAGACTCCCCAGTGCAAGTCCACAATGAAATACAGGTCAAGGGCAACATTGAGTATTGCCGAGAGCACGACAGCCGCAAACGGTCCCTTACTGTTTCCCGCCGCCCTCAAAAATGCACAGGCCATATTATAGATCAGCCCAACCGGAATCGAGACTGATGCATACCAGAGATAAAGTCTCGCATCTTCATAGATATTTTCTGGAATATGCAGGAGGCGCAGCACAAAGTCAAGAGAAAGACACGACAGCAGTGTCAGAGAAAGCCCTGCTGCCAGAACAAATTCAATACCGGCTGCCACCACCTCTTTGAATCCGGTCCGGTCTCCCGCGCCAATCCTTCGGGATGCCACAATGCCGAACCCCATCGTACAGTCCATGCAGACGCCCAATATCGCCCAGCGCACCCAGCCGGTGCCTCCGATTGCCGCCAGCGCGTTCAGATTAACAAACCGCCCGACAATAACCGCATCCGTCAGAGAATATAACTGCTGGAACAGATTTCCCAGGATTATCGGCAATGCAAAGTACATAATACAGCCTACCGACGATCCCGTCGTCATATCAATCACTTTACTGCGAGCACGCACAGACCACTCACCGCCTTTCACAAAACGCAAGCTCTGTTTCATCCAACCCCAGAGCGTGTATCTCCCGATTCCTTACACAGCACGGTGTCAGAAAGCGCTTTCCAGTTTTTCCGTTCCGCCTCCACAGGATCTCCATAATAAGCTTCATACTCCAGCTCCTGGGTCAGGTATCCTGCATATTCGTATTTCTCCATACATTGAACCATTTCCGCAAGCGGAAAGTCCCCATCTCCCCAAACAAGATGATCATAGGTACGTTTTTTCATAAATCCATCAATAAAATGCATATGAATCAAATCTTTTCCAAAAGCCTGAAACCATTCTTCCAAGGTTTCTTCCGCGGCATAGACCGCGACTGTATCAGCCATCGCTTTCAGATTCGGCGTATCGGCCTGTCGGATGAGCTCCCTGGTATGCGCAAGACTGTCTGCAATGTTCGTCTCATCGGCGGTCAGGGATTCAATCGCCATGGTAACCCCCTCCTGCCCGGCCACTCGTCCCAGCCGGTGTAAAAGTTCCGCCGGCCCTTTCACCGCCTCCTCAAAAGGGATGTCTAACTCACAGCAGCCGGAATTTACAACGGCAATTCTCGCCCCCATAGCTGCTGCCGCTTTTATTCCATTCGAAAAAAATAGAAACGATTTGTCCCGGTATTCCTTGTTCCCGTGTCCATACTGATACTGGTATGCCATGCTCGGGACACAGGCACTCACAACTTTAAGCCGATGACCACAGATCTGTTTTTTCTTTTCCAGGCACTGGAAATACCCTATTGTATCAATCCAGAAATGAGGAGATCCCAGCCAGAGCTCCAGGCTTCTTATCCCCGTTGCTTCCATACAGCTTAAAAAGTATTCGAAGGAGTAAAACCGGTACATTTGATTCATCCCTGCAATCTGTTCCCGTTTCAGCATTTTAAAGCTCCTCCTCTAAAAGTTCTCTTAAAACCCGTTCATGCTCCAAACTGATCAAAACAGGGTTCTTCTCACAGGAAAATTCCGTAAAAAATGGGCTCAAACCGCCCAGATAACCGCTTTTCATGATTTCACCCAGATATTGTCTCATCGGCAGACAGCCATCTCCTATTTTGCAGCTTCCCATTTCATTAGCATCTGCAAAATGAATATGTACCAGCGCCTCCTTCAGTTCACCAAGCCATTCCCGCAACGTATATTTGCTGAACAGCAGAATTTCTGTTTCAAAAAAACACTTTACGGAAGGATTCTTTATTTTCTCCATCAGCCTTCTATATTCAGGCAGATCTGCGGCAAACGCATTGTTCCCGCCTACTGCCAGTGAAACGTGATAATCCGCCTTCAAAGTAGATATGCCCCCTGTGGCTGCCTCCAACTTATTGATACAGCGAAGAAATGTGCTTTTTCCCGATCCACTCGGTCCGATTACACAAACCACCTCGCCCTTCTCAACCTTCGTATTAACGCCTCTCAGTACTTGATTCTCTCCAAAACATCGTCATCATGGAGGTAACCGTTGATTGCCAGTTCAAACTACACATAGTCAATGCACTGCCCCTCGGGCGCTTCACTTCCATGCGGAGAACCGATTTCGGTAAATGTGATATCACCGCTTTCTACATTCACGGTCTCATCCGCAGCATGATAAGTAAAACTGGAACCCGGCATATTTAAGTACCACTGTAGAAGGTCTTCGTGAACATGGGTACCGATAAACGCAGGTCCTTTTCCACAGTTCCAGCCCATACTGTAGCGTCCAAGATATTCATGTTCCAGAACCATATGGCTTTTAATATTGGAACCGGCATCTCCGGTAAAGCCTTCCGCATATTCCCAGGAGTCTTTCAGCAGGCGGAAGCGGGGCAGGACAATAAGATCAATCTTCATTCTTTCCTGATCCCATCTGGTCATTTCACCCACGATGTGAATGTAGGTCAGATCTTTTGTTCCAGCTTTTATAAGCACCTCGTTCTTGTTGAAATTCGATACAAATACAGCGCGGTCATCAATACGATAGGCCTCTGTATCCGTAGTTATGTAACCATTTCCTTCTACGAACAGAAAAATCTGCATTTTTTCTTCAAACGCAAATACCACGGGCTTCAACGAAGTCCCCCCTTCAAAGTACAGCGATACATAGCAATCTCATCACATATTCCCGGAAGGACCTCCTCTTTTGCCAGTCCGTTCACATAGTCTGTCGGATTGTAATCTTTACCCCTGGAAATTAATACCTTTGCATTGCTTCCTTCTCCTTTCAATGCATATATTATTTCACCTCATAGCTTTGTGGGTTTATCTTCTTTTCTTCCACCCGGTGCTCAAACCAGATATAAAAAACAGTCTTTCCGGGATCTGCGATCAGAGAATGATCCAGACCGGCCGTCACATAGCTGAAATCCCCCTCATAATGATTTACCGTTTCCTCTTCAACTGTAAAATAGAAATCAGACCCCGGAAGGCAGTAATTCCACTGCGCCACCTCTGCGTGGCCTCTCTCTTTCGTCCCCTCGCCTTCCGCTTTTACAACCCCCATAAGCACTCTCGCCAGATTGCCGTCGGTGATGACCGTCCAGCTCTGGGTATGCGGTCCCTTACAGCTCTGGTCATAAGGCTCACATTCTGAAAAGCGTTTAAAACTCGGAAGAACCATGTGCGTATCCTCATATGCCACACGATCCGATTCCAGCATATCGATAACCCACAGTACAATTTCCATGTCTTCTGCTGCATAAATTGAAAACCTTTCACGATCAAAATCAGGAATGTAAAAACTAAGTTCTTCAATGTTATAAGCTTTCTTCTCCCCGCATATGTAACCAGTACCACTTGTAAAGCTGAACACCTGTATTTTATCCGAATATCTTTCCGGCTCTGCCCTATGCCCCGCCTTCAGCAGACATTTGTACGTCTTTACCAGTGGATAAACGCCTTTCAGCACCTCCGTCCTGGCGTATCCATTATGAAATTCTAGTGCGATGTCTTCTTTTTTGGTAATATCCATTGCCACAATTCTCCTTCCTTTCTCCAGGTTTCCGAGATATTTCTCTTCCCCTTTTACTTTTATTTTTTGGTTTTATGTAACTAGTTTCATTTGTTACGATTGTATTCTATAACCTTTTGTTCTTTTTGTCAATACGTTTTGTTCAATTCATTGTTATATTTGATTATTTTTTGTATTTTGATATGCATTTTTACTATTTATTTCATTCTTCAATTGATTTTCAGCCGATTTAGTCAGCAACTATATGTAACTAGTTATCAATATTCTTACTGGATGTTTTGCTTTTTGCATGTTATAATGTGGATGTTTCTATATATCGTAATGAAATGCCCGCCAGAGTCACCGGCAAACCATCCAGGTATATCAGCCGGCTCGCTCCCTGCGGAAATAAATGTGAGGAATAATATCTTCTATGAATATTAAAGACATTGCAAAACTATCCGGAGTATCTGTTGCAACGGTCTCCAGAGTCATCAACAACCAGCCAAATGTACGGCCGGAAAAGCGTGAACTGGTTTTGTCTGTTATGGCAGACCATGGTTATACCCCTAACATTTTTGCCCGTGGTTTGAATTCCAAATCGACCAAAAGTATTGGTATTCTATGTTCCGAGCTGGACGATATCAACCACGCAAAAATCCTCTCTCTGCTGGAAAAACAGCTGCGCGAACACGGCTTCAGCTCTTTTCTGTGCTGCTCGGGAGAGTATCGCCCCTATCAGCGGGAGCATTTTGAATTTTTAATGGCAAAGCAGGTAGATGCGATCATCGAAATTGGTTCATCTTACGGAGATGCCAATGATTTGGAGGTCTACAGAGAAGTTTCAGAGCAGGTTCCGCTTATAATCTTAAATGGCTTTGTAGATGTTCCAACCGTCTACAGCATCCGCTGTGATGAACGAAGCGCCATCTGCAATCTGGTCGAAGAGTTGTATAAGCGGAATTGCCGCCATATCTACTATCTGGAGGACAATACCACCTTCTGTGCCGTCGAAAAAAGGAATGGATTCCTGGAAGGCGTAAACAAATGCAATCTGAAAGCAACTTCCAAATGCATTACAATTCCAATTTACAGCAATGAGATCCTGGATGCACAGCAAAAAATTGAACGGCTCATCCGAAACGGGCGGCGAATTGACGCCATACTATCCGCAGATGATCTCCTGGCTGTCGGCGCCCTTCAGGCTCTGAATACCGCCGGTTTAAGCATCCCGGTAGTCGGTTTCAACAACTCTGACTTTGCCTTTGCCTGCACTCCGCGCCTGACAACGGTTGACAACCAGAGAGAGTTCCTATGTACAAATGCAATCAATACACTTATGAGTCTTCTGGACGGCAAGGACGCCGCTCACCATATCATAGTATCTCCAAAACTGATTGAAGGAGAGACCTTCAAGCTGCAGGCTTAGAAAAAGAGAATGCAGCAGACATGTCATGATATCTAAACACGTCTGCTGCATTCTCTTATACTTTCCCTCCGGTTTATTCTATTTCTCCTGCTTCCATTCAGCCCGGACCTGCACCTCCGAAATATATTCAGCCGGATCCGCGGATATATGGACATCGATCCACATCAGATCCATAAATGGCGGTTTCAGGACAATACGATGTTCGGAGGCGTATGCCCTTATAATATCGGCCTGGCGGCGGCTGTCTGTCACCCCATGGTAGCAGACCGATAAATAGGTCCCTCCGGGTATGTCAATGTCTCCCTCCTCATCAAACATGACCGCACTCTCAAAAAGCGCATGATCGCCATTTTCAGACATCACGGAAGCCATCCGGTTATTTCCAATCATATAAAGTTTTCTGTGATTCTGCTCCAGAAGCTGCATCATCAAAAGATCCATATCTTCGTCTGTACTGTAATCCTTACGGATCTCAAAGGCCTTTCTGGGTTCTAATTCCAGAGACCTCACTTTTCCAATCTCAAGTGCCTGGGCCTGTCTGATGGTTCTCACCTGCTCCTGTACCATTTTCTGCAGATTCGTCCATTCATTTATTTTTTCGGCAATCACTCCCAGCTCCTCATAAAGCAGCTCCTGAGTCGTCTCCACAGTATGATTTTGAAAGTAATCCCTGATTCGGGGCACCGAGAAACCGAGATTTCTAAGATTCGTTATTACATTCATTCTCCAGATACTCTGACTGTCATAATAACGATATCCATTCTGGCCGCGAATCGGCTCCAGGATCCCTTTCTCCTCGTAGTAACGAAGCGTATCCACTCCCAGATGATACATTTTGGCGATTTCCCCTATGGTATAATACCTCTCCTTTGTCATTCGATATTTTCCTTTGTCTGGTTCCATGTAAACAATCCCCCTATCTGCATTTTGTACATTTGGCAATTCTGCTCTTACTCTATCACAGAATTTCGGTTTTTACAAAATATTATCAAGGCCCTTCTTTAAGGCTTGACTCTGGGACAATACCAGGGTTTATACTGAAAGCACAAAATTTTTGGCAATATTTTCAAGTAAAAAAGCGAGGTTATAGTATGAATCTGGACGGCAAATCTTTAAAAAGCAACTTTATCCGGTACATCATTCCATCCATTCTTGCGCAGTGGGTCTATTCACTCTACTCCATGGTAGACGGCATGTTCGTGGCAAAAGGGGTCAACGAAATCGCACTTACCGCGGTAAATTTATCCTATCCGTTTGTTGCGTTTCTCTTTGCGCTCTCCCTTCTGTTTGCAGTGGGAGCTTCCACCATTGTCTCGATACTGCTGGGGGAGAACCACCATCAGCGGGCCTGCGAGGTATTTACACAGAATATTGTTCTACAGGTAATCTTTTCTCTGGTGATTGCGCTTCTGGTCATGTTAAACCGGGAGTCTTTTGCCCGTTTTTTAGGAGCGCCGAACCAGCAGACTGCCGATTACGTAATCCAATACATAACCTGGATTGCACCGTTTTCCTGCGTTTACCTGCTCTCCTACTCTTTCGAAATTTTATTGAAGACCGATGGTTACCCGAAAAAAGCAACTTTGATTGTTATTTTTGGTGCTGTGGAAAACTGCATTCTGGACTGGTTTTTCGTCATGGTGCTTCACAAAGGGATTCAGGGCGCCGCCTTTGCAACCAGCCTCTCCCAGGCCACGGTAATTATTCTGTACCTGCACCATTTTCTGAGTGGGAAAGGCGTTTTGAGCTTCAAACGCTTTAAGCCTGATTTCAGTATCCTGGTCCGGCAGATGCGCAACGGCTTTTCTTCCGGTGTTACGGAGATGTCCTCCGGTATGGTGACCTTTCTATTCAATCAGGTCATCCTGATGTATTTGACTCAGGATGCGCTGGTCAGCTACACCATCATCTCCTATGTCAATAACATTGTTGTACTGTCCGCTACCGGTATCGCACAGGGAGCGCAGCCGTTGATCAGTTATTACTACGGACAGAAAAGTCTTGATAAATGCAAGTCGCTGTTCCGCTACAGTCTTGTGGCTGCCGGCGTGGTGTGTACCGTATCGTTCGCCGCCTGTTTCATCCTGGCACGCAGTATCGTGGATATTTTCATTGGACCAGAACTGCAGGCTCTGCGCGACAGTTCCGTGACTGCGTTCCGCATCTTCGCAGCCTCATTCCTGCTGGTTGGCTTCAACATCGCGGTCAGCGGCTACTTTACCTCTGTCGAGCGGGCCGCCGAGGCTCTCGTCATCTCCGCCGGCCGCGGCCTTGTCCTGATGGCAGGCTGCCTCATCGTCATGACGAGAATCTTTGGAGGAGCAGGAATCTGGTGGTCTCCGCTGGTATCGGAAACTGCATGCCTTGCCGTTACAGGGCTGCTGCTGCTGATTTACTGCCGGAAGGATACCTTCTGGAATCAAAAAGAACGATTCGAGGTATTCAGAACGCCAAAAAGTGCTGTCCGATAACGGGCAGCACTTTCTTCTGTCACAGACGGAATTCCACGTCTGATCATTTATACCATTTTTCCATCGAACACCACCGCCTGGTAAGCCTTCAGCAAATACCTCTCTCCGATCCGTTCCGGCTCTCCCTCATTGCTCAGCAGGCAAGTTCCTTCCGTAGGATTCCCCGCCGCAGACAAAGCCCCGTTAATCGCCGGGATTTCCTGCTCCGTCTTTTTAAAGTTCACAGCCACAGTTACGGTCCGCCCGTTCCATTCCCTTTCATAGGCGATCACCGCAGGCAGCTCTTCCATCACCGGCCGGACCGTGCCTTCCGCAAACACGGACGCATACGGTTCCTGATGGCGCAGCGCAGTCAGCCTCCTATAAAAGGCCAGAAGGGAATCATCGCGCGCTTCCTGCGCTTTCACGTTGATGTCCTGATAGTTTTCGTTCACCTTCAGCCACGGCGTTCCCTCTGTAAATCCGGCGTTCTTTTCATTGCACCACTGCATCGGAGTCCGCGCGTTGTCGCGGCCCAGTTCTCCAAAGTATTCCAGGACCTTCTGTGGATCCTTCTTCTGCTCCAGGGCCTCCCGGTACATTCCCTTTGCACGCACATCGTCCATCTCCTCGATGGAGTTCCACACCGCATTGGTCATGCCGATCTCCTGCCCCTGATAGATAAACGGGGTCCCGTAGAGATAGAAATACATGACAGCCATGGCCGAAGCGCCTGCATATCCAATCTGATCTTTTTCCAGGTATTTGTTGACACAGCGGGACTGGTCGTGATTCTCCAGAAACAGCCCGTTCCAGCCAATCTCGCTGGTAAACCGCTGACTCTTTAAAATTCTCTGTTTCCACCGCTCCACGGCTTCCACGGAAGATTTGTCCGCCTCGCCTTCCATGTTCTCCCAGGTAAAATCAAAGATCATGGAGAAATACCCATGCTCTCCGGCATATCTGCGGAACGTTTCTTCTCCCACTCCCGGGGCCTCCGCCACAGTCATACAGTCGTGCAGGTCGAAACACTTCTCCTTCATTTCCGCCAGGAAGTCCCCGATTCCCGGATAGTCCGTCAGATTTTCAATCGGGTAGCGAAGGCCGTCCTCCGTCTCCCTGGAAGCAAAGGTTAAGTCTTTCTTGATGAAGGTGATCGCATCCACCCGGAATCCGGCCACGCCCTTCTCCAGCCACCAGTTGATCATCTCATAGATTTTCTCCCGCAGCTTCGGGTTTTCCCAGTTCAAATCCGGCTGTTTTTTGGAAAACGTATGGAAATACCACCGCCCATCCGGAAGCTCCGTCCACACGGAGCCGCCGAAATTGGACCTCCAGTTGTTCGGCTCTCCGCCGTCTTCCTTCCTTCTAAAGTAGAAGTATCCTGCTTCCTCACAGTCCGGGTCCTGCTTCGCCTTTACAAACCACTGGTGTTCGTCGGAACAGTGGTTGACCACAAGATCCAGGATCACCTTCATGCCCCTTTTTTCCGCCTCGGCCAGAAGCCGGTCCATGTCGTCATTCGTGCCAAACATCGGGTCTACCTTATAGTAATCAGAGATATCATATCCGTTATCATCCATGGGAGAACAATACATCGGGCTGACCCAGATCACATCCACTCCCAGTTCCTTTAGATAATCCAGCTTTTCCGTGATGCCGTTTAAATCCCCGATTCCGTCTCCATTGCTGTCCTTAAAGCTTCTGGGATAAATCTGGTAGACTACTGCCTTTTTCCACCATTCTGCCGCCATAATTCTCTCCTTTTAATGAGTTACTATTTATTTGATCGCGCCATCCGTAATGCCCTTAACAATATACTTCTGACAACACAGATAGAAGATGATAATTGGTATGATACACATGATCAGTCCTGCGGACGCTAAATCCCAGCGCTTTGCAAACTGTCCGAAGAAGAGGTAGGTCTTCAGCGGAAGTGTCTGCCAGCCCGGCTTGTTGATAATCAGGGACGGAAGCAGATAATCGTTCCAGATCCACATCACATTAAGCACCGCAACCGTGATTAAAATCGTTCTCATAAGCGGAATCACGATGGAGAAAAACAGCCGGAAGGAACCGCATCCGTCGATGGTAGCCGCCTCCTCCAGTTCCTCCGGAATGTTCTTGATGAAGCTGTGGAACATAACGATGGACATGCTGCTGCCGAAGCCCATGTACATGAAGATCAGCCCCTGTGGGTTCATGATTCCGATGCGGCTGGCAAATCCCACCAGCGGAAGCATCACGCACTGGAACGGGATCAGCATGGAGGCCGCGAACAGGAAGAAGATAATCTTGCTGGTCTTTGTCTTATACCGGACTAAAACCCACGCCGCCATAGCTGAGATCAGCAGGATCAGAACTGTTGCGATCACCGTGATTGTCAGGGAGTTCATAAAAGATCTGATGTACTCCAGAGCCTCAAACGCATTGGGGTAGTTTGCCAGTGTAAAGGTAGCCGCGTTCGGGAATCCGATGACATCGGTAAAGATTCCCTTCGTATTCTTAAATGAGTTCAGAACCAGAATATAGATTGGGAACAGGAACAGACAACCGAGAAAAAGTCCGGCAGCTCCCATAATAATTCTCTGAGCACCTTTGGAATCACGTTTTACATTCTTCGTCTCTGCCATTACATCTCTACCTCCTTCCGCTTTGTGAGCACCAGCTGTGTAACACCGATGGCTGCCACCACGATCATAAAGATAATTGCCTTTGCCTGTGCAAATCCGAACTCATTGGCCCCAAATGCGGAGTTGTAGATGTTCAGCGCCAGCATTTCCGTTGATTTATAAGGGCCGCCCTGAGTCAGCGCCAGGTTCTGATCAAACATCTTAAACGAGTTGGAGATGGATAAGAACAGGCCGATCGTAAATGCCGGCATCATAAGCGGCATGATAATGCTCTTTAACATATCCTTGTAACCGGCGCCGTCGATACGGGCCGCCTCTTTCACGGACTCTGGAATCTGCTGAATCTGCGCGATATACACAATCATCATATAGCCGGATAACTGCCATACAGTCAGGATCAGAAGTCCCACAAATCCGGTGACCGGGTCGGCAAGCCATCCGTTAAGTGCCTGCCATCCGGTCGCCTTGGAGATGGCTCCGAAAATAGAGACGAAGATGAACTGCCAGGTAAAGCCCAGCAGCAGGCCGCCGATCAGGTTCGGCATGAAGAAGATGCCGCGAAGCAGCGTCGCACCGCGGAACTTCTGTGTCACCAGAAGCGCCAGGGCAAATCCGACGATATTGACCAGCACCACTGCACAGATGGAAAACAGCGCAGTAAAGCCAAACGCGTGCATGAAGGAACTGTCTCTTGTAAATATTTCAATGAAATTCCGAAAACCTACGAATGTAATTTCACTTCCCACGATTCCGTTCCAGTCTGTAAAGGCGTAAAAGAAGCCAATCAGCATTGGAATCAAAACAACCAGGGAAAAAGAAATCAATGCAGGGGCCAGAAATATCCAGAATCTTGCTTTGCTCTTTTTCATTTTACACCTTCCTCTTTCCGGGAATCCTATTTCTGAGACTCGCGCATGGACGCCCACTGCTTAATGCTGCTCTCCGTCACTTCATCCCATGTCGCCTGTCCGGCTAAATACTTCTGCACTTCAACGCCTGCTGCCTGCTGTCCCCATGTATTGGGAGCTCCGCTGTATACCCATCCGTTCATGGTATCTCCCGCCTCGTTGGCATCCATGATTCTCTGAGAAAGGGGATCACCTGCCTTTAAATCGCCGAAGTTGTCATACGGAGGAACGAATTTACAATCTTCCACTACAATCTTCTGTCCTGCCGGATCAGAATATAACCAGTTGATGAAATCCTTAGCCGCAGCTTTCTGCTCGTCGGTAACCTTGCTGTTGATGGCCCAGTAGCCGGACACGCCCACGAAATACTTGCCGTCTGAGTATCCCGGAACCGAGTATGGAAGCATATCCAGCTTTGCCAGCACTTCCGGATCCGTCGTCTCTACTGCCGGTGCGATCCAGTTGCCCTGCTTGATGGAAGCCACACGCTCAATTGCCAGTCCGCCTTCCAGGGAAGCAGTATAATCAACGGAGTTTAAGTTTGCGGTATTTTCCGCGTTGGTGGTGTAGCTGGCCTGGAAATCAACCATCGTCTTATAGTCGGCAAAACCGGTGCCCGGAAGAGTTGCGGAGTCGTAAGCAGTCTTTGCCGTATCAAAGTCGTGAGTCAACGCCACGTTCACATCGTGGTCGCCTGCGATCCAGAGCTCCTTGGTCGGATATTCCATAACCGCTTCCAGATTCGGATACTTCTCCTTCATCTCGCCGCTGTCGATCTTCGCCTTCAGCGTATCGAAACCGGCCTTCATGCCCTCAAACGTCATCATGGATTCAAAATCGACGCCCGCATCCTCAAACATCTGACGGTTCACAACAAATCCATATCCTTCCATATAAAGCGGAACCGCAAGCACCTTGCCATCCTTTGTAAACATATCCGTGGTTCCCGGCAGCGCATTCTTAAGCACCTCCAGATCTGAGATATCCTCCAGAATATCGCCGTAGTCCTTTAAATCCTGGAAACCGCCGACGGAAAAGATGGTTGGCGGATCGGACTGCATCTTTGCCTTTAAGGAGGCTGCGAAGTCGTTGCCGGTTACTGCTTCCAGATTGATCTTCACATCCGGATGGGACTCCTCGTAAGCTGCGATCGCCTTTTTGTAACCCTCGTTTGCTTCAATCTTGCTCTGGTAAATCGTAATCTCTGTTTTTGCCGATTTGCCGCCCCCTGCGCCGCATCCGGAAAGAAGTGATGCCGCCATTACTGCTGCCAGACCGAGTGCCGCTGTTCTTTTTGCCTTCATAAAAATATCCTCCTTGTTATGAGCGCCCAGTGACCTTCTTGTGGTCACTTGTGTGCGATACATGTCATCTCCACTCAGCGTGCCCTGTTTCTTCGGGTATCATAAATTTACCATGAATCCGGTGGAGTGATTTTCTAATATGGAACTGTTCCATATTTTCCTATTTTTAAAGTTCCACAATATGTGGAACTGTTCCATGTGCTTAATATACAACTTTCGAAGCATTTTTTCAAGTACTTTTTTACATTTTTCCTACAATCATCATTTTTACTAAATTTATACAGTCATTTTATTGCACATTTACAAAAAAAGGCCTCCTGATCTATATTTTACGTGTGCCTGCTTCCCCATCCTGTATCTAAAAACCGCGCCTGCTTCCGGAAACTTCCGTTTCCCGGCCAGACGCGGTTTAAATCAGATTTCCACTGATCACCTTCTATATCGTATCCCCCTCTTTATAGCTCACAGGCACGTAGACCGCCTCGTTCGCCAGCGGCTGCCCATTAATCAGCTTTACCAGTACCTGGACGGCCTCCTTTGCAATCAGGGCCACGTCCTGCTGGATCGACGCGATCGTCCTGTAATTAAAGTCAGTAATGTATGTCCCATCGTATGCTATGATTTTAAGCTGCTGCGGCACTTTGATATTCAGCTCCCTTGCGGTCTTTAAAAATGACGACGCACAGAGGTCATTGGCCATAATTCCGTCCAGCCCCGGGTATTCTGCCAGAATCTCTCTGGTCCGCTGAATGCTTCTGGGGTAGTGGATGACATCATCCCACAGGAACTCCTCCGTGATGACCTCCGCCCCCGCTTCCTGCATCTTCCTGATGAAATTCAATCCACCGCGGGATGACGCCACGGTCTTCGCCTGCGGATCGATTAAATTCAGCACCTTCTTACAGCCCTTCTCCAGCATCTTATCCGCCGCGATTAAGCCGCCCTGTGTGTGATCCGATGTCACCAGGGGGATTCCCGGGATAATCCGGTCCAGAGACAGAATTGGTTTCTGAATCTGCTCATAATATTTATCCGGAAGAAAGGCCGCTCCGACAATCATCCCGTCGAACAGGTTTCGTTCCAGCGTGTCAAGGTACTGCCGTTCAATATCCTTCTTGCCGGACGTATTGCACAGCATCATGTTATATCCGTATTTGTTCAGCTCCAGCTCCAGAAAACTCCACAGTGACGAAAAGTAAGGATGCACGATCTCAGGCGCCATGACTCCGATGATTCCTGTCTTCTGCTGATAAAGATTCCGTATCCACTGATTCGGCACATAGTCCAGTTCATCCACGGCTTCCCTGATCTTTTCCTTCGTCTCTTCTGCCACATATCCGCTCCCGTTCAGTGCGCGGGAGACCGTACTGGGAGCCACCCGGGCAAGTCTGGCCACCTCTCTGATACTTGCCATTTTCCCACTCCTTCTGTCTCTGTCATTTTTGTCTCTGTCATCGATTTCCGGCTCAGGCATCATCATGCTGCCGGCCTCTTCTGTATTATCATACCATTTATGGAACTGTTTCACAATACGGATACGTAACAAAATCCAAAGGGGATTTTTAGCTATTTTTCAGTATTTCCTCCGAACCAATGGCTGAAAAATTCTACGGTTCCCTTCCTGTCAGCCCAAATTCTTCCTTCAGTTTTCCGAATCTCTCCGTTTCATGCTTCATGACATCAAACAGAGGATTGTACAGGCAGTGCTGCATGACATCCGCATCCTTTAACACTTCGTCAAACGGTGCGTGGGTTATCTCTTTGCTGCTGTGATGATAGATTGCACTGCAGATTACGTCAATCTCCCCGGCCTCGAAGCACTTCATGGAATTCAGTAAATCCCTGGCCATGGCCGATCCCTTATGCGCGTGATCCCTGGGATCCATCGTTGCATACGTGTGAATATCATGAAGCATACCGCTAACCGCCGCCAGTTCAGCGTTCTCATCTCTCTTTAAGGCAATCAGCACGCAGGCTTGGGAGACCCCGTACAGATGCATATATCCGCATCTTCTTTCACCGGCATCGGCGATGTTTAAAAGGACAGCGTCAACGGCTTCCCGCACTTTCTCAATTCGATTCATGTTTTTTCCTCCTTAACAGGTTGACACCATTCTAGCATATATCAATTGACTTTACCACTACGGCGCATTTCTGGCCCAAATACTTTGAACCGTATACCAGCGGCGTAGTCCGGCGAATTGATGAGTGTGCACTCGGAGCCATCTCATAGCTTAACCAGAAAAACACAGGGGAAATGCAGCCGTTCAGCCGCATTTCCCCTGTCTCTACAGTTCCTCAATCTCTTCCAGAAACTTCTTAAACTCTTTCTTCGCCTCATCAATAAGACCCGTATCATACGAGGACAGTGCCTTCTCATACTTATGAAGCGCCGCCTCCACATACAGCCGTTTTTCTCCTATGCTTTCCTCATAGATCCGTTCACCGCGCAGCAGCAGATACTTGTTTTCCTCCCGGTCTCTCGGGTGGATCTTCAAGTAGGACAGCGTCTCGAACCGCTCCTTAATCTCCTCATCCGTCATATCCACATCGCTGCCCTTAAATACCTCCTTCACCTGCTTCTGGCTGGAGACCACCTTCACCTCCACTTCCAGAATCGAGTTGATATCGTAGGTGTACGTCACGTCCACAGCCTCCTCACCGGCCCGGCCGGCCGGTACATCGATCATCAGCTCTCCCAGCGACAGGTTATTGGCCGCAAAGCGGCTCTCCCCCTGAAGCACATTGACGCGTATCTTCGTCTGGTTGTCGCCGGCGGTGTAGAGCCGTTCCGTACGGCTGGCCGGGATCACCGTATTCCGGTCGATGATGGGGCAGAACACGCCGTTTTCGAACACTCCCTTCTCCCATTCCCGCACCACCTCGGTTCCCAGGGTAAACGGGCACACGTCCGTCAGGATCACCTCTTTGATGGATTCCCTACGCTCCTTCATGGCGCCCTGAATCGCAGCGCCCAGAGCCACGGCCTCGTCGGGATTTACATTGGTGTCCGGCAGCATCTTAAACAACCGGCTCACAAACCGGCGGATAACCGGACTCTTCGTGGCGCCGCCCACCAGCACCACCTTGTCGATATCAGAGAGCCGGATATGGGCGTCCGATAAGCTTCGTTTCACCGGCCCCCGTATCCGCTCCAGAAGGCCCTCACACGCCTCCTCGTATCGGGAGAGCTCCACGGTAAATTCCATAATTTCCTCCCCGATCTTACAGTGCATCGAGGAGCTCCTGGCATCAGTAAATCCGATCTTGCACAACTCCGCCTGCTTATGGATATGGCGAATCGTCTTCTCATCCAGGGACAGGCGGTCAAGCTCCCGGTATTTCTCGAAGAACATGTCCTCCAGAACCGCCGTGAAGTCCTCCCCTCCCAGGAAATTATCGCCCGCCACGGCACGCACCTCTAAGATGGTATCGTAAAGCTCCAGAATGGACACGTCAAACGTCCCGCCGCCCAGATCGAACACCAGAAATCTGGCGTGTTCCCGGTTCTGATACAGACCGTAGGCGATAGCCGCCGCCGTGGGCTCGCTGATGATCCGCTCCACTGAAAGGCCCGCCAGTTCCCCGGCCCGCTTCGTCGCCCGCCTTCTGGCATCATTAAAATAGGCCGGCACGCTGATCACCGCCTCCGTCACCTCTTCCCCGAGATAGTGTTCCGCGTCCTCCTTCAGCGCCCGGAGCACAAAGGAGGAAAGCTCCTCAGCCAGAAAGCTTTTATGGCCCAAATGAAACTGCTTCCTGCTTCCCATATCGCGTTTAAAGACGCTGGCCGTACTTTCCGGATGGAGCAGTCCGCGTTCCACCGCAGAGTCCCCCACATAAATCTGATATTCCTCACCTTCCGCCGAACGAACGTGCGGGGGAGTCTCCACACATTCCGCCGAACGAATGTGAGGGGGAGTCTCCACATCCATACTGACTACGGAAGGCGTCAAACGCCTTCCCAGCCGGTTCGGGATGATCTTCGGCCCCTCATCTGTATAATAAGCCACCAGGCTGTTGGTCGTTCCCAAATCGATTCCAATGATCATTTCTTTCTGTCCACCCTCTTCTGTAAATTATCCAGCGCACACATCACCGCGATAGAATGGGGATTCAGCCGGGCCGCCTCCCGGTACATGAGAAGCGCGTTCTCCTGATCGCCCATGGTCTCGTAACACCAGCCCTGGAAAAGGTATTTCTCATAGCAGCCCTGGTAGCGGCAGCCCTTGCACCGGTATCCCCGGTCCATCTGTCCGAACAGCTCCATGCCCTTCTCCCGTTCTCCCATCGCCAGATACAGCCAGCCCATCACACCTTCCCGGGCTGGTTTGTAGGGGCCGTAGGCCAGATAGTCCTCCTCTGTTCCCTCTCCGGACTGCTTAAAATGCTCCAGCGCCGCCTTCGCATGTTCCTTTGCCGGACCGTATTTGCCCATCAGGTAATACGCCCGCGCAAGATACCGTTCATAGTCGAATAAATCGCCGTGATCCGTCGTTCTGGCAATCGCCCGTTTCAGCCAGGCCGCCGCCTTCGAATAGTTTTGCAGCTGGTCCATATAAGCCTGGCCTAAATCGGACTGCCGTTCCGCCTTCTTATCCGCCGCCGCATTCTCAATCCCTTTCTTATAAAAATGCAGGGCCTTTTTATCGTTTCCCTGGTAAAACCACAGATCACCCATACGGCTGTAGTAGTCGTCCATCTTCTTCGTTTGGCCGTAGGCCTCCTCCGCCCTGTCATACTCTCCAAGGTAGGCGTAAAGCTGGCCGATTTCCTTCCAGAACGACGTGTAATCCGGAAACAGCTTCAGATCCTTCTGATAGCATTCGATCGCTTTCCGGTAATCCCCAAGCGCCTCATAGCAGTCGGCCATATTGCTGTACGGAAGCAGGCTTTTGCTGTCCTCCATATATTCCACGGCCTTCTCGAAATATCCGATGGCCTCCTCAAAACGGCCCAGATACTTATAGCAGCACCCCAGGTTGTTATGCGCCGCCCAGTCCTCCGGGACGTACTCGAGCGCTTTTTCGAAGTCGCGTATGGCCTCGTCGAGTTCCATGGCGTTCATATAGATCAGGCCGCGGTGCACCAGATAGTAGCAGTTCTCCGTAACCGCGATCTGACGGCTGATATAGGCGATAGAAGTGTCAAAATCAGCCCGTTTGTACTGATCCTCATATTTTTCCCGGTAGTAATCCGCCAGCTTCTCGCAGGCATCTCGATACCCCTCCTGAAGTTCCAGCGCCTTTTCAAAGTTCTCGGCGGCCTGCACCTTCATCTTCTTTCCCTCATAGCACAGTCCCCGGTTATAATAAAGGGAGGGCGAGCTGCGATAGACCTCCTCGGCGCCGGCGTATTCCGTCAGTGCCTCATTGTACTTCTTCATATCCAGATAAATGTTCCCGCGCACCAGCCGGTACTGCATCCGGCCCGCATTTTTCCGAATAGCCTCGGCCATGTGTGACAGGGCCTCCTGAAACTCATCGTTATCCCAGTGAAGGAGGGCCGTCTCGAATTCCACCTCGGAAGTATCCTCAATGTCCGTTTCACCCTCTATCTCCTTCATTAACTCCCCGCAAAGCTTTAAGGGAAGCTCCCTCTCCTCCTTCTTCCCCGCCAGATTGCGCAGAATCTTCACCTCATACAGCTTTAAGCAGCTGGAAAACTCCACCCCGTTCTCCTTTGCCCGGTCGATGACTCCCTTGGCATCCTCAAACTGGTCATGATAGAAAAATACCTGCGCAGCCAAAAGATACGGCTTATAATATCCGGCGAAAATGCCTACCGCCCGGTGGTAATCATCCACAACCTGCTGACCCTTTCTCAGCTCATAGCACGCTTCCTGCCTGATTAAATAGGCCGGATAGTAATTCTCATCTTCCTCCAGAATCTGATCGCAGACGTCCACCGCCTGCTCATACTGCTTCGACTCACAGAGAATGTGGGCGAGGTACTGACGGTACCCCATACGCTCCTGCTGGCTGTCCGCTTCTTTTGCCGCCCGTTCCACATACGCGGCCGCGTCCTCCTGTTCCCCCAGCTGGTAACAGCATCCGCCCAGAATATAGAGCGCCCGCCCCAGTCTGGATCTCCGCCTCTGATTCTCCTGCGTCCCGTCATCCACGGTCTCGGTAATCATACGGAGCCACTCCTCTAAATAAGGGCGCGCTTCCCGATAGCGCTCCGCCTGATATAAAACACGGCCGAACAGATTAGTGTAGCTGTATTCCTGTCCCTCTTCCGGTGTATAGTTCTCCAGATACCGTATCGTCTCATCGAGCCTCTCATTCTGGAACAGGCACCAGGCCAGCTCAATGGCCCCCTCTTCCGCCGGGATGTCCTTTGCCTCTTCATGGTACTCCGGATTTTCCTGAAGCCTTGTGATCAGTGCCTCATTGGCCTCCTTCAGCCGACCGAGTATCTCCTCATCGCGCCCGTCCAGCTCCAGGATCTCCATCATCCATTCCCGGGCCTGCCAGAACCGCCCCTTCTCCATCAGACAGGAGACTGCGCCGGACTTGGCCTGATAATAGTCCGGATAGTCGTTCAGCACTCTGGTCCAGACGGTATATGCCTCATCCTTTTTTCCTTCCCGATAACGGGCCCGTCCGATATAGGACCAGATATAAGGGTCATTTCTCATGGAACCGCCGCAGGTTTCCTCCAGCTCATCGGCGAGACGCGCCGCACCGGCGGCATCATCCTCCGCAAGCAGGAGACGCAGGCGCTCCACCTCCTCGTAAGGATGCCAGACACCAAACGCCGCCAGGTCGTCCAGTTCCTGCCCGCATCCCTCGACCTCATTTCTGTCCATCTTTTTCTTCACCGCAAAATAGTGGTCCAGATAGCCATCCACATTCTCTTCCCCCGCGCCCCTGCGCCGGAAATACTCGAACCGGATGAAGCCCTCATGTCCCACGTAATACTCGACATAATTCAAAAAATTCTTTGGAAATTTCTCCTCCAGAAATTCGATATCTTCCACAATCTGAAAGTTTTTATCCAGCAGCTTCCATATCTTCTGCGGCAGATAGACGTGATTCATCAGATAGGCCAGAAGCCGCTCTCTGGCTTCCAGCGACGTATCCAGACCGTCACAGACCGGATCCTCCAGAAGCTCCCTCCACGCCTGTTCATCGGCGCGGTCGTATACATCGCTGTAGCACTCGCCGACCCGGTCCATCCACGCGTCAACCGCAGTCTTTTCCTCCGTACAGCCGCCGTTTTCCGGTTTCGTCTCGTCATCCGAATTCGCGGCATATGCCGCCGCAGTCTCGTACGCCGTTCGCAGGCGCTTAAAGCCCTCCGGGTCGTCTTCCGGATTCGTCTCCTTCAGAAGCTTCCTGTAAGCCATTTTCACGGCGTTCTCATCCTTCGTCTCTTCGATGCCCAGGATATGAAAACTCATCTCTTTTTCCATAAGATCCCCTGCCTTACTTATCGTTCAGTTTATAATAAAACATGTACTGCTGCAGAATCCCCGCGTATCCCCGATACCGTTCGAGCGGAAAACCGCCGGGATAATAAGTGTTCACAATCTGTTTTACATGGGTGTCCACCGGAAATGCCTCCACGTGGTGAAGCCCGAATAAACAGACACAGTCTGCTACCTTCCTGCCGATGCCAAATTCTGCCGTGAGCATGCCGTGAGCCGTGTGATAGTCGGCGGCGCGCAGGTCATCCAGCCACTTTGTGCCGTCCGGGCCGCTGCATTTCTCCGCCATGGTCCATATGTACTTATCCCGGTATCCGAGTCCCAGGCCGGCAAGCCCTTCCAGACCTCCCGCCGCTACCGCCCCTGCCTCCGGAAACGGGTCGTACGTCTTCTCCACCGTTTTCACACAGCCTTCCAGATCCAAAACCAGCCCAATACCGGTTTTCTTTTCCCCGAATCTCGCACACAGTGCGTCCACGCTGTTTCGGATTCGGGGAATATTATTGTTCTGTGAAATCAGGAAGGTGACGATCATCTCCCACAGATCCTGGCGGAGAATCCGCACGCCGCCGCCAAAGGCCATGGCCGCCTGCAGGTACTCATCCTCCGGGTCCACCGAGCGTTTTACCGCCTCATAGTCCGTATCCATATCGAAATACGTACGCCAGCCCCCTTCAAATTCGTCTTCCTCACAGGAAAACAGGAAATGGCTCCCATCCTGCATGACTTCCACATACCGTCCCCCGGCGGCCGCGGACCATATTCCGCCATGCTCCATTTCCGCAGCGAGCCGCATACGGAAGCACTGGCCGGACTTCGCCAGCTGGCCCAAATCCATATTTTTAATCTCTGTCTTGTACATTCATGGTCTCCATCATGCCCTAATCCGCATTCCTGTTCAGCCGCTTCAAAGCAGCCCGGAGCGCCGCCTCGTCACCATCCGCAAAACAGTATCCGTCCATACCGCAGGCTCTGGCGCCTTCGATATTTAACATCATATCATCAATGAAGAAACACTCTTCCGGCTTTAAATGGAACCTTTCAAATAAATGCTGGTACATCTCCTGCTGCGGCTTCACGCATTTCACCTCTGCAGAGAAGAGGATTCCGTCAAAGCATTCAATGCCCGGGATAATCCGGTAACATTCCAAAAGCCGCTCAGACGCGTTGGAGCAGAGGTAGATTCCGTACCCCATCGCCTTCAGTTCCCGAACCAGCTCCCCCATACTCTCCATAGGCCACATGTTATACTCATGCCAGTGCGCCAGGCAGAGGGCCGCCATCTCCTTCGCATGATCCGTTTCCAGTCTGGCCTGCATCCGTTTCAAAGCCTCTTCCTCCGAAATCACGCCCATATCCAGCATCAGCCATTCCGGCGACACGAACACGCTGGTGCTGACCGCCTTTTTCTCCTCTTCGTCATCCATGTAATGGCCGCAGACTCTGTCCGCGTCATAGCCGACCAGCACTTTTCCCATATCAAATACAATATTCTTTATCATCTTCTTATCTCCCGTCTCTTGTAATTACAGATGTCTACATTGTATCGAATATTCCCCTATCCGTCAAGAAAACCCACAGAGCGCGGTTGCTTCAGCGGTCATACTTCCTTAGCGCAGAGTACGCCTCCTGCCCGGAGGGTCTTTATTTCATAGAACGAACTTTTCTATGAAATAAAAATCCCCCGCCCGAAAACCACAGCGGCTGAATCAGCGGCTGTGGTTCCCGGACGGGGAAATGTGTTGTATGGAAACATTATTATTGGGGGGGCTGCTTCCTTAATTACAAGAAAATTATACCGCCTCCGCGCCTTTCTTACAATGGCATTTCCCGAATCTTCACGATTTCTTTACGATGCTCTCTGGCCGCCATCTGCTGTCGCAAAAGGCACAAACGAAGGCTGAACCATTACCAACGAATATAAAAAACAGGAGAACGCCATTGACAAAATATGTCAGAAGTTTTATAATCGATAACAGTTACTGTTATTAATTCGTACTCAGGAGGAATATTCACATGAGCAAACACCTATTTACCGACATCCGGGTCCCCATCGAGCCGGATAATCCCTCTGTCATGCGGCATGAGGAATTGTGTATCAAATGCGGCCAGTGTAAAACGGTCTGTACCGAGTCCATCGGAGTCGCAGGCTACTATGATCTGTTAAAGACGGGCGACACCGCCATCTGCATCCACTGTGGTCAGTGCGCCAATGTCTGTCCTGTCGGCTGTATTACAGAAGTTCCTGAATGGGAAAGCGTAAAAGCAGCCGTGAACGACCCCGGCAAAATCGTCATCTTCTCCACATCGCCGTCTGTGCGCGTGGCGCTCGGAGAAGAATTCGGCATGGAAGAGGGAAGCTTTGTGGAAGACCGCATGGTTGCACTGCTTCGCGCCCTGGGCGGTGATTACGTTCTGGATACCAATTTCGCAGCCGACTTGACCATTATGGAAGAGGCCAACGAACTGATCCGCCGGTTAACCAGCAGCAATATCCCCATTCCCCAGCTCACCAGCTGCTGCCCCGCCTGGGTAAAATTTGTGGAGACGTACTATCCGGAATTCAAGGAAAATCTCTCCACCTCCAAGAGCCCCATCGGTATGCAGGGTCCGACCATCAAGACGTATTTTGCCAATCAGGAAAACCTGGACCCGAAAAAGATCGTAAACGTAGCGGTCACCCCATGTACCGCAAAGAAATTCGAGATTCGCCGTGAGGAGATGTGTTCCGCAGGCAAAACGCTGGGAATCGAAGGCATGCGTGATATGGACTACGTCATCACCACAAGAGAACTGGCCCAGTGGGCCAGGGCGGAGGGCATCGATTTCCTTGCTCTGGAACCTTCTGGATACGATCCGTTTATGGGAAAGGGTTCCGGCGCGGGAGTGATCTTCGGCAATACCGGCGGCGTCATGGAAGCCGCGGTCCGTACCGCCTATGCTGCTCTTACAGGCGAACCGGTCCCCGATGATCTCTATGACCTTAAGGAAGTCCGCGGACTGGCCGGCACGAAGGAGGCTTCTCTCACCATCGCGGGAACCAGGCTGGACATTGCCGTCGTCTATGGCACAGCCAACGCCAGACGCCTATTGGACAGCATCAAACGCGGCGAAAAATTCTATCAGTTCATAGAAGTCATGACCTGCCCGGGCGGCTGTATCGGCGGCGGCGGACAGCCGAAGGACAAGAACTTCTCCGGCGACGGGCTGCGTCAGAAACGAATTGATGGCCTCTACGCGAGAGACCGCCAGATGAAGCTGCGTTTATCCCATGAAAACCCGGAGATAAAAGCCATTTATAAGAATTTCTATGAAAAACCGCTCAGCCCTCTCGCGGAGGAGATGCTTCACACCTCCTACATAGACAGAAGCAGCGATTTAGGCAAAAGTTGATTGATTTAATTCTTTAACAGCTCGTGGCGGCGTTTAAACCAGAAGTAATACGGAACTTCCGCCATGAGCATGAAACTCCAGCCAATCAGACAGGCCCAGGCGACCCCTGTCATTCCCATCCGCGGCACCAGAAGATATACAAAGACAACACGGAAGGTGATCTGGATCAGCGTGGAGACCAGCGTAATCGACATATTCCCCATTCCCCTGAAAAAACCCTGGATTCCGTTGGTAAATGCCGGCATCAGATAAAAGAATGCCATCAGGCTCAAATACTCCACGCCGGGCGCCACCATCTTCGTATCTCCCTCCGATACAAACAGCCTCATCAGAGGCTCCTTCAGAAGCAGGATCGCTGTGCAGATTATCACCCAGTATCCTGCTTCGACGAGGAGACCGTACCGTAAGCCTTTCTTCACGCGTTCTTTCTTCCCTGCCCCCCGGTTCTGGGCGATAAACGTCATCATACCACTTGAGATACTCTGTTCCGGAGTAAATGCAAAATCATCCACCCGGTTCACCGCATTAAATGCCGCTATCGTACTGACCCCCAGCGGATTGATGGCTCCCTGGATCAGAAGCTTGCCAATGGGCTGGCAGGACTGCTGCAGCGCTGTAATGGAGCCGTGCTTCAGCGTCAGCTTCAGCAGTTCTCTATCCATGCGGATATCCTCCCGTTTCAATTGCAGCAGAGGCACCTTCCGGTAAACGTAGACGACGCACAGGACAGCAGACACCGCCTCCGCGATATCTGTGGCCAGCGCCGCCCCCACAACTCCCATGCCAAACCCGGCGACAAACATCAGGTCCAGACAGCCGTTAAGCACCGAGGCCATTGCCAGGAAACGGACCGGCGTCCTGGAATCCCCCACACTCCGCAGGGCGGACGCCACCGCGTTATACAGATAGGTAAACGGCATTCCGAGAAAGATAATCCTCAGATACAGCACTGCATCCCCAAAGATCTCCTCCGGCACCCGCAGTGCCCTCATAACCGGGGCCGAAAACAGCACTCCCAGGAGAACCACGACAGCCGAAAAGAAGCAGCCGAAGATCAGCGTGGTGGACACCTGGCGCTTCAGCTGTTCCCCGCGGCCCGCCCCAAAAAATTCGCTCATTAATACCGAGGCCCCGATACAGATACCGGTAATCCCCAGGATCACAATGTTCATCACGGGATTCGCCGTTCCCACCGCTGCAAGGGCATTCTCCCCCGCCCATCTGCCGACGATGATCGAGTCCACCGCGTTATAGGTCAGCTGAAACAAGTTGCCCAGAATCAGCGGAATCGAAAACCGGATCAGCTCCGACGGTATCTTCCCCTTTGTCATATCCTTCATCATAATGTGCCGTCTGATCCCCTTTCTTTCGTCGGAACCGCACCGATCCAGACGAAGAGCATGCCGGCTCCCGCGCAGGCCACACCAATGGTCAGCATGGCCGGAACCCCTGCCGCGTCAATGATCTTTCCGCCAAAGAGATTGCCCACCATTCCGCCGACCGTGATAGCCGCAGTAATGAAGGCCTGCCCTTTTACCCGGTCCTGCTCTTCCATCACTTCATCCGAATAATAAACGGAGGCCGGGATCAGGATCGCGAAGGACAGGGCCTGAAGCAGCTGGCTTGCATGGACCAGCAGCACACTGCCGGCCATCCAGATTGCAACGGCTTTCAGCAGGAAGCCGAGTCCTGCGATCTTAAGCAGACGGTTGGGCCTGATTCTCTCTGCAATTTTCGAAAACATCACCATCACCGGAATCTCACAGACCGCAGCAATGGCTATGGACGCTCCCATATCAGAGCTGTCCCCGCCAAACCGCCCCATGATCTGTATTAAATAGGTATTTACCATATTGTGAAAAGCGAACAAAAATACAATGCCGGCCAGCACCAGGAAAAACTTCCTGTATTTTCTGATCAGCCCCCAGCCGCTGCCGTGTGTCCGGGAAATGACGTCTCCTTTTGATGAGGTCTCCGATGGCTTTTTTGCACTCTCATCCTTTTCTGCGTCATCTTCCCATCCTCGTTCCATCCGAAATGAGGAAAGCACTGCCAGCATGGTGACCAGCAGGAAGCAGATGGCAATAGGGATCACATTTTCACCGAAAGACGCCACAAAATACCCCATAATCCAGGAAAGAACCGCAAATCCCAGAGAGCCCGTTCCTCTCGCAATCCCGAAGTTCATGGATTTCCCGCGGCTTAAGTAATATCCGTTCACCGCATTGACCAGAGGCTGCTGAACGCTTACCACGGCCATAACCACCATGAGCTGCCCTGCTGCCAGGTACCGCGATCCCGGTACAAGCGCCAGCGCTGCCGCCGGAATAATTCCCAGGACGGTGATACACATCATCAGCTGTTTCAGCGTATATTTCTCACTCTTATCCGCCACAGCGGCGATCCACGGCTGCAGGACTGCCCCCGTGATATTTCCAAGGGCCATCAGAACCCCGACACCGCCCGCCGAAAATCCCCGGGACAGCAGAAATACCGCTATAAACGTAAAGACCGAGCCAAACAGCATCCAGTAGTTTCCCTGAAGCGCCGCATATTTTATCGTAAGACCGCCGTCACCCTGTGTTTTTTTCATACCTCGCCTCCCGCGGCTTTAATAGCTTCTCAGCTTGTCACTCCCGTCGTCCGTCGTATTCTCCAGACGTTTCACCACCACGTAGTATCCCGCCTTCTCGTTAATCCTCACATAGACCCGGTCTCCCACCCTGTGCCCCATAATGGCGCTGCCCAGAGGTGATTCCGAGCTGATCAGACCCTTCATGGAATTTCCCCTCACCGTGGTCACCAGCTTATACGTCTCCACTTCGTCGTCATCCTCAAAATATAAATCCACCGTATTGTAAAGGCCGATCTCATCTTCCCGTGATTCATCGGACACGATCTGCGCCGTCTTGATCATTCTCTCCAAATACCGGATCCGGCTTTCATTCTGGTTCTTATCCTTCTTGGCCGCGTGGTACTCAAAATTCTCGCTTAAATCTCCGTGGGCCCGCGCTTCCTTGACCGCTTCCAGCGCTTCCTTCCGAACCACCAGCTTCCTGTGATTTATCTCTTCCTGCATTTTCTGAATATCATTCTTTGTCAGCTTATCATACATAATTCTGCATTCCTTTCTGTCATTCTGCCATCTTACGAGTATATCATATTGCCGGAAGCATTTCCATCTGCAACGCGCCTTCCCGTTATCATTTATTCTACCTTCTTTCCTGCAAAACAGCAAGCCGCATCTCCCATGGCGCATGCACTTTGTGCCTCTTTTCATGCATTCCATGCTATATTTCTTGACTTGCAGAAGGGTTCTGTGTATCATTAAGGCAGAGTGACAGGGGGCATAACAACATATGAAGCGGGATTTGGAAGCCTTGAAAGAGGAGAACGAAATTTTAAGCAAACTGGCCAGCCACGACTGGCTGACCGGCATCTATAACCGAGGTGCTACAGAAACAAAAATCAACCAGCTGCTGGCCGAAAAAAAGACCGGTGTCCTTTTCGTGCTTGACGTGGACCAGTTCAAGCAGATCAATGACCGATACGGCCATATTACAGGAGATTCGGTGATCCAGGAGGTCGTCCGGATCCTGAGTCTCATGACCTTTAAAAATGATATACTGGGCCGTGTGGGCGGAGATGAATTCGTCATCTACATGCCGCTTGCCCAGGACCAGAGTTTTGTAGATGAGCGGTGCCGCCAGATACGGACCCGCCTTTTAGGAATCCAGATGACCAGCCCGCTTATCAACGGTATTTCCGTCACTGTATGCGGAAGCTTCTATCAGCCCGGTGATGATTATAAAAATCTGTTTGACCGCGCCGATCAGCTGCTTCTGGCAGAAAAACGGAAGAAGAATAAGAAACCGGCTCTGACCGCCGCCGAGGAACGCCGTTCCACCGCAAAAAAAGGTATCGACATCGATATGGCATTAATCCGTTCCGAATTATCGGAACAGGAGCTGACCTCCGGCGCTTACTGCCAGGACTATGAAACCTTTAAAAGCATATACCGTTTTGTAGAACGCCGGCTGCGCCGAAGCGGTGAAAGCGCCTACATTATTCTTTTTACTTTGACCGACAAAAATGGAGATTTCCCCAAGCTTCAAACGCGGGAGCTGCAGATGGATACCTTAAAGTCCGTCACCCAGCATTCCCTTCGCCTCGGCGATGTCTTCACCCAGTACAGCAGCTGTCAGTACCTCGTCATGGTTTCGGATGTGGATAATCAGAACGCGGAACTGATCGCCAATAGAATCTCTGAAACCTTTTACGCAGAGACTGCTGAGATTCAGGACAAGCTGCTGCTGCATCACTGCTATCCGTTAAAACCGGCGGGAACCATTTAAATAACCAGTAAGATAAAAACTCCGGAAAAGGAACTGCAGCCCTTTTCCGGAGTTTTTATCTTACTGGTTGGATATTGGATTATGCTTTTTATTATTTCCTTCTGTGTCTCCTTCCCCATCTTCCCTCCCATTACTTCTTATGATGGGAAAGCAGCTTGTCCAGATACACAGATTTCAGCTGTTTGCTCGCCAGCGCCTGTTTGACCGGAGGCAGCTCCAGAATAGATGCAAACACAGCCGCCATCGCCCGGTGATTGGCAAATGCCTGGTTATCGAAAATCAGATTCTGCAAAGTCCCCTTTTCAATCGCCTGAAGAACAAACCGATGAGTGCTGTTAACCGGCGTGATAATCTGCTCCGGGCGTCTCTTCAGTTCGATGGCCTTCACCGCACAGTTTCTCGCGCAGACGCCGCAGCCCAGACAGATTTCCTTGTTCACCACTGCCTTTTTCTTTCCGTTCTCCCCATCTTCCATGGAAATGGCCAGAACCGGACAGACCTTGGCGCACTTACCGCATCCCACACAGTTCTCCAGGGATATTTCCGGTATATAATTCGTCGTAGCCACCGGCTGCATCGGACTGAAATGCCTTGCCGCCTGCAGCGCCTCACAGCAGCAGCCGCAGCAGTTGCAGATGAATGCCGGATGTTCCCGTACATTTTCCCCGATCTGTACCAGATTGCTGGCGTAAGAGCGTTCCAGGGCATCCAGCGCCTCCGCCTTGGATGTTAACCGCGCATAGTCGCCATGCTGCGCCAGGGAACGCGCCACATTGTCAAACGTAAGGCAGACATCCCAGGGTGCATTGATCTCACACGGATGGCCCGCGTGGAACATCTTGTGACGGCAGTAACAAAGTCCCAGACCAATGTACTCTGCTTCCTCCACGATATGGGTGGCACGCTCGTAATCCAGGATATGATTCGTCTTGTCATTGGTCAGCACCGGCTCCTGTACATACACCCGGCCCAGCTTTGTCTCCGTGGCAAAGAACAGGTCCTTGATAAAATCTTCCTCCACGTTCATATACTGGTAGTAAAGTTCCCCCAGATAGTGCTGGTCGATATCTCCTCTCGTCCTCATCAACGCAAATTCAATGAATCCAGCCATTGGCGGCGGCATCACAAACTTGCGGATTCCATTGTGGTAAGAGTCCACCAGAAGTGCCTTCTCGCATAAATGGTCCAGCAGCCGCTCCGCTTTAAACTCTGATGTCTGCCAGATCTTCGCCGCCTTCTTCACCGTAAACGGGCGCACAGGCAGGAGTGCCACCCATTTGGCCTCTTTCTCCGTGTACAGCACTTCCAGTATTTTATAAAGGGTCTCCGAAGTAGGCGCGCCCTGTGTAAACCAATTGATACGGTCGCTTAAGTTCCGGTATGCGTCCCGCGTTGTCAAATGTCCCATTCTTGTTTCCTTCTTTCTGCTCTGCTTGTTATTACTGTTCTGAAACCCAATGTTCCTCCAGAAACTTCACCATATCCACCGCCTTCGGAGGACACCCGCCGAGAGAGTGCTCGTACAGCTCCGTACACCGTCCGATCCCCGTATTTCCTGTTTTTCCCCTGCATCCCTGGCCGATCGAGACAGGACCAGCCCCTTTCGAGAGCAGCCCCCGGTCATTCAGCCGGTCCAGCGCATAGATCAAGGATCCATAACAGGCACTGCACGCATCCTCCGGTTCCACATATCCAGCCAGCCTTTTCACCCGTCCGGTCATGGTAAATTTCGCTGTTCCCGCTGCATCTTCGTTCAGGAAGACGACATTGGCGCTCCCTGTATCGCTGCTTCCGACTCCCAGTCTCTCTGCCAGCCCAATATACGGCACCTCCTCCGTCTCGTACCCCATACTGCCGCAGACCCAGGCATCGCACAGCACCGGATCCAGAAATCCCAGAATCCGGTTCATCACCACCGGATTCCCGCCTTCCTCGAAATCTAAATCCCCGCAAATGTTATCCACCAGAATAAAATTATTTCTCGCTATCGTATTCAGATGCGCGATCGGTTTATGTAAACCCAAAGTATGGAACCGTCTTTTCTCCGAATTGGGAATCACTCCTTTAAGATTCTTTAATGCGCACGTGACCGCAGTCTGGCAATGGCCCTTCAGCACCGGCATGTTAATCATGAAATCCACTTCCGCCGCCGCATCGCAAAGGCTGATCTTCATTCCCGCTGCGTCATACTCCGTAAAAGAATCCCGCTGTAAATCAACCAGAGGCACACCATACCTTTCAGATACCCGGTCGTATCCTGCCGCCCGGAATGCCGCCTTCGTGCTGTCCCCCACCCAGGAACCTTCCATAATGGAAATCCGTCCAAATCCATGTTCCTGCAAATACTCTATGGTCCCCTCCAGCAGCTCCCTGTGCGTGGTGGCCCCGCTCTCCGGCGCCTTCGCCACCGCCAGATTCGGCTTTAAACCGATCTTTTTATCCTTACTTCCAATCATTCCCGCCAGATCCGCCCACTCCAGAAGTTTCTTCGTCATCGCCCGGTATTCTGTACCGTGAATGATACCGATATCGTTCTTCTCCATCTTCCGCCTCCTTCCGGATCATGTACCGCTAATAGAAATATTAACATATTTTAGAAAATAATACCAGAAAAGAGGGCGAAACAGTGATTATCCAATTCCAATAATCGCGTCTCGCCCTCTCCATCACATGAAGGGCTTCTCTAAAATACTCTTAACCGTTCCGTCCTCCACCTCCAGGAAAAACGGCATCCCCGGCCTCGAATTGCGATACGTCTTCAGATAGCTACGAAACAGTTCCCGGCTGGTGGTGCTGATCAGAAGGTCTTCATATAGATCCGCATCTACAAAGTCACGTCCCCAGTCAATAAATGTATAATTGGTCTCCGTCGTCAAATGCAGCGTCTCCGTCGTCTCATCCGGATTATAAATATAGTATCCATCCGGCATATCCCCCTCGGTCAGATCCAGTTCCCTCATCCGTTCCGTGTCTTCATCCGTAATGTATTCGGCAATATCCACCTCGATCGTATCCGTTCCCAGACTAATCACATATGCGCAGTACGATTTCACTTCTGACTCTGACTCGGTTTCTGCTTCTGCTTTCTCCGCACTCCCACAGGCCGTGATCCCCACGGTCAGAGCCGCCACAATCCACAACAAAACTGTTTTTCTCATTGGATATCCCCCTTCCGGTCCCTTCTTTACCCTCATTATACATCACGATACCGGTTGGGGCACCTTACATCTTTCTTACTTCTGCATTACCTTTTCAATCGCCTATAGCTTTAAATCCCGCATCCGCCTCAGGAAAACAACTCCCGATACAGCCGTCTGGCATAATTATCCGTCATCCCGCTGATATAATCCGTTACCATCAGAATTCTGAGATACAGTCTCTCCTCTTCGCTCTTTCCCACCGCCTGTGCATGGTACATGGATTTATAAAAATCCGACACCGTATCCATAATCCGCCGTTCAATAAATGTCATTGCCTCGCCGGTATCATATTTGACTGCCGCCGGCATAAACTGGCCCATCAGGGAATCGATGACTCTGCGCCCGAACAGCTCCGCCTTTATTTTCACAGGGCTTGTATAGACCACCTCCTCGCAGAGCCTGGAGATGGCCTCCACCAGGCACCCGGACGGCGTCCCCGACAGCAGATCGCCCTCAAAGGCGCCGTTCATTATCGCATCATAATTTTTCTCAAACGAACTGGCCGCGTCCCCGATCATCATCTCCTGTACGTACCGGTTCCAGCGCTGGACGGCCGCCAGCTCCGGCTTCGGGTTTCTGACCACAGCGCCTCCCATCTTCCGGTCACCGTGTGCAATTTCCTCTTCATACATCTGCTTCAGAAGAAGAACTGCCTCCGTCATCTCCTCTCTTCCTTCTCCGCTTATGCCGTCTCCGGGCACATACTCCTCCAGCACAGCGGCAATCTGGGAAAATGTCAGAATCTTCTTTACCATTGCATCCTCCAGATCCGAGGTCCGGTAAGCGATATCGTCCGCCGCTTCCAGGAGATAGGACAGCGGATGGCGCGCCCCGGCCGTCCCGACAGCCTCCTCGACTGCCAGAAAGAGCGGCCGCTCCGCCACATAATATCCGAACTTTCCGTATTGGCTGCTCCCGCTGCCATTCTTCATGGCAAAAGAGGAGACCGGGTACTTGATAATGGACGCCAGCACACGGTACGTCAGATTGAACCCCTGCTGCCTCCCGAGATGAGGTGTTTTGGAAAGAAGCCGCAGCGACTGGGCATTGCCCTCAAAACAGTAAAGGTCCGTCACCATCTCACGCTCCAGCACCTCCGTGACGCTGCGTCCGCCCAGCTCCATGTCCTTCAAATAACGCTGAAACCACTCCCGGACCGCATATTCTCCAAAATGACCGAAGGGCGGATTTCCAATGTCATGCACCAATCCCGCACACAGAAGCGTATCTGAAAATTCTGTTTCCGGGTTTTCTTCAAACCAGGCGTCTGTCCGCCTCTCCTTCAGCCGCCGGAATGTCAGCTCTCCCAGCCTTTTCCCGATGGCAGATACCTCCAGAGAGTGCGTAAGACGCGTTCTGACATAATCGTCCGCCTCCAGCGGAAATACCTGTGCCTTGTCCTGAAGCCGCCGAAACAGCGTACTCCTGATAATCGTATCATAATCATTCCGGCCAGACTCTTCCCTGTCTCCCGAATGATAAAAACGTTCCTTTGAAAGCAATTTCTCCCACTCCATACGGTTCCTTTCCGATGCTCCATCCATCTCCTGCGTTTTAGGAAAAAATAGATTTTAGCACAGTCCGGTCCATAATTCAAGCGGTATTTTAATCAAAAATCCCTTCCACCCACTGCTCGATCCGGCTGCCGAAGTCCTCTCCCCACTGGTCCATCTTCTTTTCATACTCCTTTTCCAGTTCATCGATACGCACTTTCACCTCATCAGAAAATTCCCCTGTTCCGAAATTCCCCATAAACGCCTCAATAAATGGATCTGTGATCTTCATAATCCATCTGTTATTTTCCCGGCATACCGTCACCTCCACATCGGTCGTCACACTTCCTTCCGCCTCATCGAGAAATGGAAGGACTCCGCCTCTGTCGTAATCAGACTCCGCGATCTCTTCAAACAGCTCTTTCATCCCGGTTCCCCTGCCGCCCGCCATTTTCTCCAGAATATGAACCGTATAATATCCCATGACGTTGGACATATCCGTATTCGTAATGCGCAAGGTAATAGCAGACTGGCCGCCCTCTGTCGTCTCCCCAAGGATCTCCCATGTCAGATTCTCCACCATTTTCTCCGCAAACGCCTGATTAGACCGCTCTTTCGCCCCCTGCAGGATCCCCGGCTGCTGCAGCTCGTTGAACACCCGGTATCTCCTCTCCACCGGTATCCCCAGCCAGTTTCTGTCGGTGCTGACATAATTATCCGTGCAGGCATTAAACGTCCTTAAATCCAGTGCCTGTAAAGCCTCCATGGCCGACTTAACCGCCGCTTCCGGCGTCTCTGCATTGGCAGTACTCCTCTTCCCGCCGCAGGCTGCCAGGCAGACACATACCACTGCTGCCATTACAAGCCTCATTTTCAGTCCCTTCATTTGCCCTCTCTCCTTTCCGTGAAACGTCAGATTCACTGATCCAGCCGCTTTCTCTGATCCAGCCGCTTCTCTGATTCAGCCGCTTCTCTGATTCGTCCCCCTAATTATAGGAATCTTCGCCTCACAGAACAATAACCAGAGCACAAACAGACGGTGCGGCAGCAAAAAGAGGCGCCTTCCGGCACCTCCTTCTATTTTTCCCCTCAACAGGTAACCAGTACTGCGTATCATAAACTTCAGAATACTGACTCCGCCAATAACCCCTTTACTCTGTAGCCGGAATCATCGCAGAAAAGCAAAACCAACCGTCCTCACATCTCAGCGCAGAGGTTCCGCCGCTGCGTTCAATCACGCCATTCACATTGAGCAGCCCGATTCCATGATTGCCCCCATCCATTTTCGTGGTAACAATTCTTTTTCCGTCGATGACGACAGGCACCGCCACAGGATTTCTGACCGAAAGGATCAGCTCCCCCTCCTCCAGTACCATCTTAAACCTGATCACCCGGTTCTCTTTCAGCTTTTCGCAGGCCTCCACGGCATTGTCCAGCAGATTGACAAGCAGCGTGACTAAGTCCTCCTCACGCATCGTCAGCCCGGACAGATCGTTGACAGACAGAAGCATCGTAATATTTCTTTCCAACGCGCTCTGATACTTCTGATTTAGCACCACATTGACAACCGCATGGTTCGTGTTTACAAAATCCGCGTTTTTTCGCAGATTTCCGTTCAGCGTTTCCACGTAACGGAGCGCCTCCTCCCTGCGGTCCTCCAGAAGAAGGCCCTGGATGCAGGTCAACTGGTTCTTATAGTCGTGCAGGTCACGCCTCTGCCGTTCATAATTCCTCTGCATATTCTGGTACATCTCCATCTGGTTCTGTGTGCGTTCCTGGAGCAGTCTCATCTCCTGCACCTGGGCATCCTTCTCCAGAATATTTCCAATAAAATACAGGGCAATCACATTGAGAACGCCAAAACCGGCCACTGCCACCAACCGCTCCGTATCCCCGCTTCCCATCATCATACTGATTGCCATGATCACGATCATACTGAATATGGGAAAATACCCAAACCTGGCCCACTGCGCCCCAGTAAGGCCGCTGATCTTCTTCCGGTACCGAAAATGAAACACCAGCAGCAGACACAGCAGAACACTGTAGGACACCTCTTCCTCGATCATCTCAAGTCCCCGGTACCCCGGCGGCAGTGCGTATACGGCCGACACGACAATGGCCATCACGATCCACATGGCCGTGCAGAACAGCACGGAGAGAATCAAACTCTGCACCGCCTTCATCTGAAAGTAAATCCACGAGACCAGCCACAGGATGGCGATCACTCTCACCGGCTGCAGGATATAGGGCGGAATTTCCGTAAATGCAATCACCAGAAATCCCAGCGAAAACGCCGGAACCGCCGTATACCTCACCCATGCTTTGCGCCAGACCCGCACCGGCACGATCGTTTCATAATAAATGCTGCAGCCAGTCCCCAGCATCAGGCACAACAGGATATTTCGCATCACAATCCCCATTACAGCGCTCCTTTGTATACTGCATACTCTTCTTTCACCGCCTGGAACCGGAGCCGCGGAATGGGCAGCCGTTCCCCGCTGTCAAGCTCAGCCTCATAATTGCTGATCCGCCTCACATGCTTCATATTTACCAGATAGCTCTTATGGATTCGCAGAAAACCGTATTCCTTCAGCCGCCCTTCGATCTCATCCAGCTTCAAATAGACCTGGTAGCCTGCCGGCTCCGCCCCCTGATAACAGAAGATGGACTTATGCTTCCGGCTCTCCACGTAGAGAATCCGATCCGTAAACAGCCTCACATGCCCCTCCACACAGGAAAATTCCACCTGTTCCAGCCGTTTTCTCTTGAGAACCGCATCCATACACTCCGGAAGAGCCGCCTCCAGGGTGTCCTTCATGATAAACCGTACCGCATCCACCTTATATCCCTCCGGCGCATAATGAATAAATGCGGTCACAAACACAATCTCCGTCTCCGAATGATGGGACCTCATCCAGGCGGCCGTCTCGATCCCGTCCACACGGCTCATATTGATGTCCATGAACACAACGTCATATTTCACGGCGTTTTCCGGCAGGCTCAATAACTCTTCTCCGGACAGAAATATGGAAAACGTGTACGTTAGCCCACGCTTCTCTAAGTATTTCGTGAGGAGCGACCGGATGGTTTCCCGGTAATATTTTTCATCATCACAAATGGCAATCTGAAGCATAAGACCTCCCGCACTTTATCGCTGTATCAAAAAATCCCACAGACGAAACCGCCTGCGGGATTTGAATGAACTCGTAATTTGTCTGATTATCTCTTTGAGAACTTCAAACCCACAAAATAGGCTATTGAATTTAATATCATGTTATGTTATAAAGATAGAAAAGGAACAACCGCCCACAAGGGGTTGACCCATAAGTTTAGTTAAAGAACCTCCCTTACTCGCCAAAGTACAAGGGCGGTTTTGCTATGTAGAACTACTTACAAAACGAAAAAATGAATGTAAGTAATGCCAAAAGGAACAGACCAAAAGTCATTATATCCTTAAAATCAAAATGATTTTTCATAAGCATCACACCCATTCTATAAGAATAGGAGTCAACTCACCCTGCAACACGATTGTCTTTGCGTCCATTTTATCATAGGGAGTATCTCAATACAATCTATAAATTGTATTGAGATACTCCCTATTCTTTTTGCCCAGACACCAAAATGCCACTAATCAAATATGTTTCTGACAAACCTTTATTGACGCTTGTTGATCTACCACCATATAAGTCTTATCTCAAATACCCATTTTTTGTCTGTTACGAACATGTTTTCAAAACTTTTTAGGCTTTCACATAATTGCTTTAAACATAGAGAAACCCTTGAAAACACTGAGTTTTCAAGGGTTCTGTTAATTTTCTTATAATATTTCTTATTATCTCTTGGAGAACTGTGGAGCACGACGAGCTGCCTTTAAGCCGTACTTCTTTCTTTCTTTCATTCTCGGGTCTCTTGTTAAGAAACCAGCTTTCTTGAGGATCGGACGGTAATCAGCGTCTGCCTGAAGAAGAGCTCTGGAGATACCGTGTCTTACAGCACCTGCCTGTCCTGTAAAACCACCACCATGAACGTTAACCAGTACGTCAAACTTATCGTTGGTCTCTGTAGCAACTAACGGCTGACGAACAACAACTTTTAATGTTTCAAGACCGAAGTACTCATCGATGTCTCTCTTATTAACTGTGATCTTACCTGTACCCGGTACTAAATATACTCTGGCAATAGATTTTTTTCTTCTGCCTGTTCCATAAAATTTTGCATTAGCCATGATAACTTCCTCCTTTCAGTACCTTAATTAAAATTTGATTTCTAAAACTTCTGGTTTCTGAGCCGCATTATCATGTTCCGGTCCAGCGTAAACGTGAAGTTTTGTCATCATGCTTCTTCCTAAAGGTCCTTTCGGAAGCATACCCTTAACTGCTAATTCCATAACCTTCTCCGGCTTCTTAGCCATCATTTCTCTTAAGGTTGTTTCCTTCATTCCGCCTACATAATCAGAGTGATTGTAGTAAATCTTCTGGTCTAACTTCTTTCCAGATACGTTCACCTTATCTGCATTTACGATAATTACATAATCGCCGCAATCCATATGTGGTGTGAAGATCGGTTTATTCTTTCCTCTTAATACTTTAGCCACTTCTGAAGCCAAGCGTCCTAATGTATGTCCTGTAGCGTCAACTACGTACCATTTTCTCTCAATTGTTGCTGGACTAGCCATAAAAGTTTTCATTGGTTAACCTCCTGTTAAATTGCTGTTATTATTAAAACTATATCGTAAAACGCTCACTCCGGGGCATTGGCATAAGCATTTTCGTCTAACGTCACAGTTATACATTATATTACATTCAGCCGGGTGTGTCAACCTCTTTTTCCCATAAAATCAAGGTTTTTTCGATGTTTTTTACAAAATATTGTTTTTCATATTCCCCGTCTGTCATACCCTCGTGAGATGACTTACCGGCTTCATCTGGATAAAGAGCGGAACATACTCGATGATCAGGGAGGAATTCTCCAGTCCGTACCACCGGTCCGGTGTGCCTGCGAAATGGCGGATTGCGTATTTCAGCGATATCGCCGCCCGTTTAAAGGGGCCGATATCGCTTTCCGGAACCAGAAGCTTTCGGATCATACAGAACTTAAAGGTCCCCACGACGCCCGGCTCATAGATGGAGTACCGGCGCTTCTGAGACGGCAGCTCCCCGCTCTTCACCATCTCGTCCACGATCTGCCTCAAGTAGACATTCACCCGCTGATTTTCCCGAAAGCCCAGCTTAAGCTGCACACGGAACATGTAATTCGTCCCCATGCTGTCCACGCTGTATTCCCGGGTATAGGGCTCATCCGTGACGGTAATGCCCACAAACCAGTATGCATTGGCACGCTTTGGCTTCTTGTCAAAGATGGAATACAGAATGTCTCTGTCCAGCTTGTTTTTGTCACTGTCCTTTGTGATGAAGACCAGATTGTCGGCCAACAGCTCCTGGGAACTGTCATTTTTTAATTTTTCCAGCTGGGGCAGATACTTCCGCAGGGGCAGGAGCACCGCCTGGGAAGACTCAATGCCGGTCCCCTCATGCCATACGACCATGATCCCAAACAGAATCAAAGCCATAAAGAGCGCCACGTATCCCCCATGGCTGAACTTACTTAAGCTGGATATGAAAAAGCTTCCCTCCAGACCGCCGAAGAAGACCAGGAAAAGGAAAGGCACCACAGCCAGTTTCTTCACCTTTCGCAGATAGAGAAAGAGCAGCACGGTTGTCATCAGCATGGTCAGCGTAATCGCCAGACCGTAAGCTGCTTCCATATGGGCGCTGGTCTGAAACAGAAGAACCACTCCGGTACAGGCAACCCACAGCACCTGATTCACCAGCGGAATATAAATCTGCCCTTTTTGCTGGGATGGGTATGTGATCTGCATATGAGGCATTAAATCCAGCCGGCTCGCCTCCGATACCAGCGTAAAGGAACCGGATATAAGCGCCTGGGACGCGATAATTGCAGCGGCCGCGCCGAGGAACACGGCAAAGGGCCGGATTCCTTCCGGCAGCATCTGAAAAAATGGATTCATATCCGGTATCTCCGCCAGCGCCGCATTAGATTTACAGGCCATCAGCCAGGCCCCCTGCCCGAGATAATTGATAATCAGGCAGATCTTAACGAAAGGCCAGCTCAGGAAAATATTATTCTTTCCCACGTGCCCCATATCCGAGTACAGCGCCTCCGCGCCGGTTGTCGCCAGAAACACGCTGCCTAAGATCATAATCCCGGCATCATTGGCCGGACTGGTCAGGATCTTCACCGCGTAGACCGGATTAAAGGCTTTCAGTACCGCCACATTCCCGCCTATGTTCCCCAGCCCCGCCGCGGCCAGAAACAGAAACCAGACTGCCATAACAGGGCCAAAGGCCCTTCCGATGGAACTGGTGCCCGCTCTCTGAACCAGGAACAGCAGCGCAATAATTGTTATCGTTATAAAAATGATCTTATTCTGCCCGTCTCCCAGCAGCTCCCCCATGGAAGAGATGCTTCTAAGCCCCTCGATCGCCGTCGTCACCGTCACTGCCGGTGTCATCACGCCATCCGCCAGCAGGGCCGCTCCGCCAATCATGGCCGGAAAGATGAGCCATTTTCCAAAATGCTTTACCAGACTGTACAGGGAGAAAATGCCGCCCTCACCGTGGTTATCCGCCTGCATGGCCACCACCACATATTTCATCGTTGTCAGCAGGGTGATGGTCCAGATGACCAGGGAGAGCGCGCCTAAGATCAGTTCGTCGCTGACTCCTCCCAATCCCCCGTTGCCGGCCACGATTGACTTCATTACGTACATGGGAGACGTCCCGATATCTCCGTACACCACACCCATCGTGATCAATACAGCACCGGCGCTCGTCGGTATCTCATGTGTCTTTGTTCTGTCCGCCGTCATATCAAAACCTCTTTTTCGGCAGCGCCCTTATCTCCCTGCGCATTCAAAGGCCCGCCGCAGTATATTCATTTGCACGAAAAAAGACGGCTGTATCACAACCGTCCCGGCATTCCTGCCATGGAGATTTTAGCAAGTATATCAAAAACCTCCGCCGTATACAAGTAACAATTCCGTTAAAAATCAGGTCTCCTCCCCGCTCTTTCCCCAGACTCGCGCGTCGTGGGTCACATACCATCCGCCCTTCTCGTCTGAAGGCCAAAACACGTAATAGCCGTATGCCTTGCCCGCTTCGATCCGCCCGGCGGCTTCCTGATCGTTTACATAAACCGTTTCCGCTCCGTTCCTGACAGCCTGGTGCACCACCCGGAACAGAAGGCGTTCAAACTCCTCCGGGACGCACCGCTCTATGGTGAGAAATGACTGCTTCTCTTTTACCGTCTTCGTCTGATCCAGAGAATATTTCCACTCCTTATTTTCAGCCGCTATGACAGGGCGAAGCTCCGTCTCTTCCTCCAGGCTGATCAGCGTCAGTCCTCTGGCCACCGCGGTAGGGCCTGCTGCCGCGCGGTTTCTTGCATCCAGAATCTCCTCCACATGCTCCGGCGGATAGACTCCCAGCCCCACCTTCATAAGCGTCCCCGCGATGATGCGGACCATATTATAGAGGAACCCGCTTCCACTGACCCGTATCGTAATCATATCGCCCGTCTTCACGACGTCCAGGCTGTAAATGGTACGCACCATGTCCTCTGCCTGGGTCCTCGGTGCGCAGAAGCTGGTAAAATCGTGTTCTCCCACCAGATACGCCGCCGCCTGCTTCATCTTCTCTGCGTCGAGGGGGAAATAGCAGAAATAGGCATACAGCCGCAGCGTCGGAATCTCGATCTTCCGGTTCAGGATTCTGTATTCGTACGTCTTTACGCAGTTGCATTTTCTGGGATGCCACGTTAAGGGAACCTCCTCCGACGCAAGGACCCGGATGTCCTCCGGCAGTCTCTGGTTGAGTGCAAAACAGACCTTATCCGCCGGCATCCGGCTCTCCGTGTCGAACACTGCCACATTACCATCGGAGTGGACGCCGGAATCCGTCCGGCTGGCCCCGATTACCGCCACCTTCTCGTGAAACAGCGCGGTCAGCGCCTCGTTTAAGACTTCTTCTATGGTCCGCCCATTATTCTGTATCTGCCATCCGCAGTAATTTGTGCCGTCGTAGGCCACTATCAGCTTAATCCGTTTCATCTTCTCTAAAAACCGCCTTATATCAGGATTCTTAACACAACTATCACAGCCAGGTAAAAGACGTAAACCAGATACGTCACACCATCCCGCTTTGCATAGTGAAGCGGCTTCATCTTCGTTCTTCCCTCGCCGCCGCGGTAGCATCTCGCCTCCATGGCCATAGCCAGATCCGTAGCCCGCCGGAACGCGGAGATAAACAGAGGCACAAGGAGCGGAATCATGTTCTTGGCTCTCTGAATGATATTACCGCTTTCAAAATCAGCGCCTCTCGCCATCTGCGCCTTCATGATCTTATCCGTCTCCTCTACCAGAATCGGAATAAAACGAAGTGCGATGGACATCATCATGGATACCTCATGTACCGGCAGTCCTATCTTTTTTAAGAATCCAAGACTCTTTTCCAGTCCGTCTGTCAGCTCATTGGGCGTGGTCGTCAGCGTCATAACCGATGATCCCACCACCAGATAGATCAGCCTGACTCCCATGAATCCGGCCGTCATTAAGCCCTCCTTCGTCACCTTTAAAAACCACAGCTTAAAGACCACTTCACCCGGGGTCAGAAATAAGTTAAAGCTGACACTGATTAAGAGCAGGAAGATGATGGCCTTAAGTCCCCGCACCATGAACTTAAACGGAACGTGACTCAGTCTGATCGCCATGGCCAGAAAAAGCGTAGCCACCAGATAAGCCCCGATGCTGTCTGCGACAAACAGGGAAATAATAAATACCATGGTTCCGAACAGCTTTGTCCTCGGGTCCATCCGGTGAAGTACGGAATCCACCGGATAATACTGCCCCAGTGTAATATCTCTTAACATAATGTCTCCTGTCCGCGGCTTCCGTCACCGCAGGCCGCCTGTCCTTCCTTTTTTAACAGCGCAAGGATCTCGTCTCTCGCTTCCTCCACCGTCGTAATATTATTGTCAATGGGAACTCCATGATCCCGCAGCGTATGCACCACATAGGTGATCTGCGGGGCGGCCAGACCGATGGCCTCCAGTTCCTTGTAATGCTTAAATACTTCCTTCGGCGTGTCGTCGAACACCTTCTCCCCGTGGTTCATAACGAGAATCCGGTCCACGTATTTTGCGATGTCCTCCATGCTGTGGGACACCAGGATTATCGTCATCTTTTTCTCATGATGAAGACGTTCAATCTGATCCAGGATCTCATCGCGTCCCCTCGGATCCAGTCCCGCCGTAGGCTCGTCCAGAATCAGCACCTCCGGCTCCATAGCCAGCACACCGGCAATGGCCACCCGGCGTTTCTGGCCGCCCGACAGCTCAAAGGGCGACTGCTTATAAAAGCTCTCATCGAGTCCTACCATCGTAAGCGCTTCCCTTGCCCGACTCTGCGTCTCCTCCTTCGACAGTCCCTGGTTCTTCGGCCCGAAGCAGACATCAGTAAACACATCGATCTCAAACAGCTGGTGCTCCGGATACTGAAATACCAGCCCCACACGGCTTCGCAGCGCCCGCATGTCATAGCCGTCGTCATATATATTCTTTCCATTATAATAGATCGCACCGTCCGTTGCCTTAATCAGCCCGTTTAAATGCTGGATCAGCGTGGACTTACCGGAACCGGTATGGCCGATCAGTCCGATAAACTGGCCATCCTGGATCTCCAGATTCACATCCTTAAGCGCCTGCTGTTCAAACGCGGTGCCCTGTCCGTAAACGTAATTTAAATGTTCTATCTTAATTGCCATTGCATCCTCCATCTCCCAGAGTCACTCTGTCCGGATAACGCTCCGCAAATATGGGAAGCAGATATTTCATCAGCTCCTCCAGCGTCAGAATCCCATCCGGTAAATCCACGCCGTTCTTCTGAAGCTCATAAGCCAGCTCCGTCACCTGCGGCACATCCAGGCGGTAAGACTTGAGTTCTTCCACCCGGGAAAATATCTCCCTGGGCGTTCCGTCCATCACCACCCGTCCATCGTCCATGACGATAACCCGGTCAGCATGAATGACTTCTTCCATATAATGAGTGATGAGCACCACGGTAATCCCTTCCTGGCGGTTTAACTCATGAACGGTCTTCACCACTTCCCGACGTCCGTTGGGATCCAGCATGGCGGTAGGCTCGTCCAGAACGATGCACTGGGGTCTCATGGCCATGACACCTGCGATGGCCACCCGCTGCTTCTGGCCACCAGAAAGCTTGTTGGGCGACTTCATGCGGTATGCCGTCATGCCCACCGCTTCCAGACTCTCGTCAACCCGTTTCCAGATCTCGTCGGTCGGAATCCCCATATTCTCCGGTCCGAATCCCACGTCCTCCTCGACGATATTACCAATAATCTGGTTATCGGGATTCTGGAATACCATCCCCGTTTTCTTTCGAACCTCCCACAGATTCTCCTCTTTGGAAGTATCCAGCCCCTGGATCCACACCGTCCCATCCGTCGGAAGCAGGATCGCGTCCAGCTGCTTGGCAAAGGTGGACTTTCCGGATCCGTTGTGGCCTAAGACCGCCACAAACTCGCCCTCCTTAATCTCGATGCTGACGTCGTCGATGGCACGGTTTACTTCTTCTATATTCTCTTCTTCATCTCTTCTGATATAATCGAAAATCAGCTTTGATGTCTTTATAATTCCCATGGCTTACCTTTCTGCGATAAACGCGGACAATGTCACGTCATATACTGTCTTTATATGTCACATAATTTTAGATGAAATTTGCTTAACAGTCAAGCCGGATTTCATAATAAGCCCGATTCTTCTTTGTCAGACAGGAAAAAAGAAAGACATGGCGCCTTTCACCATGTCTTTCCTGAATTACGAATTCCTTACGGCACCCACTGTCCGGATGCATCTACCCGGTACGTACCGTCGATTACCGTATCCGCAGCCATGCTGCCGTCTTCATACAGGTAATACCATTTCCCAGGCTCTGCCTGAAGCCAGCCCGTAGCCATGTCGCCGCCTGTGTTGAAATAGTACCATTTGCCGCCGATCTGCTGCCATCCGGTCACCATCTCTGCGTTATCATTCATATAATACCATTTGCTGTTCAGATTCTGCCATCCGGTCAGTGCGTAGCTGTCCTGATTGAAATAGTACCACTTGCCGCTTATCATCTTCCAGCAGTTCGCCGCATAATTTCCGTTCTCATCACGGTACCGTTTACCGGTCTGCGTATTGGACCACCGGCCCGATGTGTCTCCCAGCTCCTGAACCACAGAATCATTAGAAACGGTAAATTCACCGTCTTTTAGATACTTCTCCTCGGAGCTGTCCTTCGCAATGGCTCTTACCTCATAGTAATAGCTGTAGCCATCCTGTAAATACTCCAGTAAATCGATGGAGGTGGAACCGGTGGTCAGCGTCTTGATCCACTGATCTTCCCGGTAAAGGCGAAGCTGATACTTCGAAGCGTGATCAACCTTTTTCCAGGAAGCCTTCGTCTTCGCAGCATCACTCCATCCGGCAGATTCCGGTGCTCCGAGCTGTGCAACCGGTACGTAGGTAGCCTTGATGGTCGTCTCGCCGTCCAAAGCCTTGGCGGAAACCAGTTCGCCGCCGTACACGCTGCAGCTGCTCTTCACATAGTCTCCGGAGATTGTGAAGGTAGCAGTCACCTTCTTTCCAGGGACCCATTCCTCAGGAGTCTTGCTCCACTCCGGCGATACTTCATCGTAATTGACCGTGACCTTCGGTACCTTGACATCTTCCGTCCATTCGCTTCTTGTATCATTATCAAATCGAATCTTAACACTTTTCGCCGCCATGGACGTCATGGCGGTGCCGAGCGTCAACACCGCTCCCAGAAGTATCAGCCATCTGCCCTTTCCCTTTATTCCTCGCATTCGTGTCATCTTCCTTTCCTGATGATTTTACTTATGCCACACGCCGTTGCCGTCAACCGGGAAACCATCGATGGTGGTATTCACCGCCTTGGAGCCTTCACCTGGATAGAAGTAGTACCAGCTGCCGTCAACCTGGCGCCACCCCTCAAGCATCGCGCCGGAAGCATCTGTGCAGTACCACTTATTGTTGTAGGCGATCCAGCCTGTAAGCATCGCGCCTTCTACACCTGTAGTCGTGGAAGGATTTAAATAATACCACTTGTTGTTCGATACGACCCAGCCAGTTACCATGGCTCCCTGGTCGTTCATATAGTACCATAAATTATTTCTCTGCTGCCATCCAGTGAGCATCGCACCGTTGGAATCAAATAAATACCATTTCTCATTGATCTTGGCCCAGTTGTTCTTCTGGTAAGTTCCATCCGGATACTTGAAATACCAGTTATTGCCGTCCTTAATCCAGCCAACCTGACCGGTGGTTCCAGGCGTTCCGCTTTCCTGTCCCGAACCGTCAGACACCTTCTCCTCCGGCAGATAAACCTCGTCAGATTCTGTCCAGTCGCTCTTCTTTCCGTACTTCTTCTCACTCTCGGTATATGGAACCGTACGTACCTTAAAGGAATACGTACCGGCCTTCGTCATGTAGGGATAGAAGTTATAGGATGTGGCCTTAAGCCCCTCAACCTTCTTCACAACCGTACTTCCGCGGTATAAATAGACGTCATAGGCGTCAGACGCGTTGTCAACCTTACTCCAGCGGGCGCCGCCGTATCCGGAATCCTTCCAGTAGGCATCATCCGGGGAGCTGTACGTACCCTTGATCGGTTTGAACTTAAATGTCACGTATAAGGTGTCGCTGCCGGAACGGCTGGCCGACACATAGGTTCCGCCCTTCACCGTCACGTTGCTGGACTGATAGCCGCCTTTAAATGCGTACTCATCAGAATCGGTGGCATGCAGCTCCACTTTCATCTTAGGCTCATATCCGATCGTCATCTCTTTCGACTCAGAGGTAATCCACTCTACGCCGCTGACCTCGTATCTGCTGTTGTTCGTATACACATAGTTACCCTTGGAATTTTCCTTAAGTTCAAAGGCCGTCTCCTCCGGAAGACTCTCTCCGGATTCCAATTCCTCAAGCCCCGCATAGATCGTCACTGATGATATCGTCTTCGACGCAGCAAATGACTGAAATGGTATACTCACGCCCAGCACACTCACAATTGCGGTCAAAGCCAATAGTTTCCCAAACCGTTTCATAAAAATACCTCCCACTCTTTATAATCAATCCTCATTTTCCTTTTTCCTACTATTATTATAGCCCCTGGGGTAATTCACCGTCAACTTAAGATATTCTTTCTTTATTCTTGCGTTTGAGGAAAATTGAGTAATTAATTTGCAAGAATGTCAATTTTTACCAGAAATTCTTGCCGGCTCTGAGATGGCTCAGCCGAATACAGAGGTTTCTTTGATATCCAGTTTCTTACACCATTTGCGGAGAACCTTCTCTTTGTACTGTTCCACGGAAAAATCAGCCAGTTCCAGATCCAGCGGAATATCCGTCTTAATGGTAGCCAGACGCTTCGACAGCATGGCCGCGGCTTCGCCGCACAGTTCGCCGTCCTCCCCGGTCTTCGTCAGCGCTTTGTAGGGAGTTCTGGAGATCCCCAGCTTCTCCTTCCAGAAATCCTGGAGCTCCTTTAGCTGCTTTTTGTCCGTCTCTGCGTCGTGGATCGCCTCATACATGGCCTCCACGGTTCCATACTCAGCCAGGAGAGGAGGCACCGCGCTGCTCACGCCCTTTACTCCCGGAATATTATCCGAGGTGTCTCCCTGAATTCCTTTTAGATCGGTGATCTGCTCCGGCCACACGCCTTCCTCAGCAAACACATGCTCCGCGGTAAACTCAAACGTCTTCTCCGGAAGGTTGACGTCTTTTTTCGTCAGGCCGTAAGGGCCGTAGTATTTTTCGTACAGTTCATCTGCTTTCTCCTGCTTTGCCTGCACCATCCAGGCCCGAACGTTGTATTCGTCATTGACCAGCTGCAGGTAATCGTGGTCCTTCGTCATAACAACCACAGGCAGCTGACTGCGGAACTTCATGACCAGGGATCCCGCGTAATCGTCAGCCTCGTAGTCGTCGCTGTAGAGCACCTTGAATCCGGCTTCCTGAAGGATTGACTCGATCAGGACAAACTGCTGCTTCAGAGGCTCGGGAGTCGCCCCCCTCGTCCCCTTATATTCCGCATACAGTTCCCGCCGGAATGTGTCCCTCGTCTTGTCAAACACAAAGGCGATATATCCGGGTTCCTGTTTCCTGATGAGAGACGCAACGGTCTTCAGCATGCCGAAGATCGCATTGGTGTATGTTCCGTCCGCGGCGTGCAGGATCTTTCCGTAGTGCTTCTGCTTTTCCTCTTCGGTTTTGGCGAACATGATTTCCCGCGGAAGCACGGCATAATAACAGGTGGACAGCATGGAAGAACCATCCACGATCACAAATTTATTTTTCATCCAATATCCTTTCTGATGCTGTAGATTTCCCTGGGTGGTGGAGTGGGGAACAGGGGAGTTATTTTTTACCAGGGGCCGGGCAGAAGGGGCGTTTTGACAGCTGTAGCGGGCCGTATGGCGGGGGGGGGAGGCGGGGCAGGCATAAAGTATGCCTGCGGGGCGGAGGCGCCTTCTGTGGCCGGTATATGGTGGTTTATAGTGGTTTAGGTGGTTTATGGGGAGTATGTATCGATATTTTTATTTTCCGTATTTTTATTTTCCGTCGTATTTCCAGATCTGTACTTCTCCTGGGTAATCTTCAAATACACGCTTGATGATGGATTCTACAATCTGCCAGTCGCCGCCCGCAAAGCCGCAGCCAATTCCCTGCGGGAATGCGGCTGTCTCGTTTCTGCCGCGTACCGTCAGAAACTCGCGGATCTCTTCCATGGCTTTTTCTAAAGCCTCGTAATCAGTGTAGACTCCGCCTTTTCCATAGTCGTCCTGACCGTAGAGGTTCGCAATCAGGAACCAGCGGCCGTCTTTTTCTACCGGCTGGGCTGATACCCGCCCCAACAGCGCCGACGTCTTGCCCCGCGCTTCTTCTGTCCACTGCTTTGTCAGAATTTTATAGGACTTTTCTACCTCCGGAAATAACTTCTTTACCTGGCCCGCCATTCCACGCCCAAACGCACCCTGGCAGTTTACCTGGTGGCAGATGATGTCCGCCCCGGAGTTGAATATGTCGCCTTCGTAGTATTTTATCATTGTAACCGCCCTCTTTCTTTTTTCAATTGCTCTTTGTCGTTCTTTTGTATCATAACATATTTGGAGGGATGGGGGAATATGTTGGGGGGAGAAAATGTGTTTGGAATGGGGAGGGACGACTCGCTTGCGCATCGTTGGGGGATTTTTTAGACTTTCTCAGCCGGGACCCCGCAGTGCACACCTCACTTCCGCTCCGCTCCAGTTCGGTGTGGGGCGTTCGCCCTACAAAAAAAGCCAAGAGAAAATTTTCTTATGTGCAAGCACAACGAAAATTTTCTCTTGACTTTTTTTGACACTGCTCAGTGCTTAGACAAGTTCTAACAACACTTCCATAGCCCCATCACCTTTACGCTGGCCAATCTTTACAATCCTCGTATATCCACCATTCCGGGATACATACTTCGGTGCGATTTCCTCAAATAATTTCTTTGGAAGATCTACGCTCTTTGTATTTTTCTTCTTTCCAGCTGCTGCCTGCGGTACTTCTGTTACATCGTACAGTACCTTTAACATCTGTCTTCTTGCGTGAAGTCTGGAAGGAAGATCCTTCTTGATTTCTTTTTCTACTTCGTCGTATACGGTAACTTTCTTGCCGTTCACCACTTCTTTGACTCTCTTGCCGTCTTTGTCCTTGCGGGCAACCTTAGCGGTTACTTTAACGGTTTCGAAATTGTCTTTCTCTTTTACGGCCAGAGCAATCAGTCCTTCTGCTACTTTACGGATTTCTTTTGCTCTCGCTTCTGTTGTAACGATCTTGCCATTGTGTAATAATGCTGTTACCTGGCTTCTGATCAGTGCTTTTCTCTGGCTGGAAGTTCTTCCCAGCTTTCTATATCCTGCCATGTCTTATTTCCCTCCATTTGTGGAACGCCGGCGCATGCTTCTTCGGTCTTACTGCATCCTGCACTTAATCTCCATAAATTACGTATCGAGCAATTAGCTGTTCGCGTCATCACTCGGGTTAAGCTGTAAGCCTAACTCCTTTAACTTTGCCAGCACTTCTTCTAAAGACTTGCGGCCTAAGTTACGAACCTTCATCATATCCTCAGAAGTTCTGTTGCACAGCTCTTCTACCGTATTGATTCCGGCTCTCTTTAAACAGTTGTATGAACGTACGGAAAGTTCCAGTTCGTCGATATTCATCTCCAGAACCTTCTCTTTCTCATTATCCTCTTTCTCTACCATGACTTCTGCAGTCTTGGCATTCTCGGATAAGTCAATGAACAGATTTAAATGTTCACTTAACACCTTCGCAGCAAGGCTGACCGCCTCGTCTGGTGCCAGTGTTCCGTTTGTAAATACATCTAATGTCAGCTTATCGAAATCGGTAACCTGACCTACTCGGGTGTTCTGTACCGTCATGTTGACGCGCTCTACTGGTGTATAGATGGAATCAACGGCAATCACGCCAATCGGTAAATCTTCACTCTTGTTTTTGTCTGCGCTTACATAGCCACGGCCCTTTGTGATAGTCAGCTCCATGTAGAACTTACTGTCTGTGCCGCCGCTGAGTGTCGCGATCACCTGGTCCGGATTCATGATTTCAATATCCGGGTCCGCCTGAATGTCAGCAGCCGTTACTACACCTTCGCCTTCAAACTCGATGTATGCAACCTTTGCCTCATTGGTGTCGCTGTTATTTTTGATTGCTAAGCTTTTGATGTTCATAATGATCTCAGTCACATCCTCTTTAACGCCTGGGATAGAACTGAATTCATGCAAAACGCCGTCGATTTTTACCTGACTGACTGCGGCTCCCGGTAAAGAAGAAAGCATGATTCTTCTCAAGGAATTGCCTAAAGTCGTACCGTAACCTCTTTCAAGCGGTTCAACTACAAACTTGCCATATTTCTTGTCCTCAGAGATTTCAGCAATCTCAATGTTTGGTTTTTCAAAATCGAACACTAATAGCCCCTCCTTTTGGGTAATTTGTATCGAGGGTCTTATACTCAAATCCTTGCCCGGAGTACAGTTTCCCATACTCCGGGCGAAAGTTGTTGTTTCTCTTTAACAGACTTTCAATTATTTGGAGTACAACTCGACGATAAGCATTTCATTCACTGGAACATCAATCTCATCTCTTGTTGGTAACTCTTTAACAGTACCACGTAAATTCTCATGGTCAACATCAACCCAGGCCGGAGTTAAACGTCCTGCTGTGGTCTCTACTACATCTTTAAATCTGGCGTTTCCTTTGCATTTCTCTTTTACTTCGATTACGTCGCCAGCTTTCACTAAGTAAGACGGAATGTTTACACACTTGCCGTTTACTAAGATGCTCTTATGGTCAACCATCTGTCTGGTCTCTCTTCTTGTTCTTCCAAAGCCCATACGGAATACTACGTTGTCAAGTCTTCTTTCCAGAAGGATCATCAGGTTTTCACCGACCATACCATTCATCTTTTCAGCCTTTGCATAGTAGTTACGGAACGGTTTCTCAAGAACGCCGTAGATGAATTTGGCTTTCTGCTTTTCTCTTAACTGCAGGCCGTACTCACTCATCTTTCTGTTAGCTCTTTTTAATTCTCTGTTGGATTTTTTATCTATTCCTAAATAGATTGGATCAAGACCAAGGGATCTACATCTTTTAAGAACAGGAACTCTATCTACTGCCACTGTAATTACCTCCTAATTAGACTCTTCTACGTTTTGGCGGACGACATCCGTTATGTGGAACCGGAGTAACATCCTTGATACTGGTTACTTCTAAACCGCATGCCTGAAGTGCGCGAATAGCTGCTTCACGGCCTGAACCAGGACCCTTTACCATAACGTCTACTGATTTTAAACCATGTACAAGAGCTGCCTTAGTAGCAGTTTCTGCCGCCATCTGAGCTGCATATGGAGTAGATTTTCTTGAACCTCTAAATCCCAGACCACCAGCACTTGCCCATGATAAGGCATTACCCTGAGTATCAGTTAATGTCACGATTGTGTTATTAAAAGATGACTGGATATGTGCTTGTCCGCGTTCAACGTTTTTCTTTACGCGCTTTTTTGTCACTTTTTTAGTAGTGGACACTTTTTTAGCCATTTTAAACTAACCTACTTTCTTCATTTCTTGAATCCTGTTATTCCTGTTTTTAAAACATGTAACGTGATTCACTGTTTTAGTTTCATTAAGTTTAATGCTTATTTCTTCTTGTTTGCTACGGTCTTTCTCGGGCCCTTGCGAGTTCTTGCATTGGTCTTTGTCTTCTGACCACGAACCGGCAGGCTCTTTCTGTGACGAATTCCACGATAGCAGCCAATTTCCTGAAGTCTCTTGATGTTCATAGCGATTTCTCTACGTAAATCACCTTCAACAGTCTGACTGTCAGCAATTACAACTGATATTCTCTTTACTTCGTCATCGGTTAAGTCCTTAACACGAGTGTCAGGATTAACGCCAGCTTCTTTAAGAATGCGGTTTGAACTTGTTCTACCGATACCGTAGACATAAGTTAAGCCGATCTCAACACGTTTTTCTCTTGGTAAATCAACACCTGAAATACGAGCCATTTGTGTAGTACACCTCCATTAATAATTTTTAACCTTGTCTCTGCTTATGCTTAGGATTTTCACAGATTACTCTGATACTGCCTTTTCTCTTAATGATTTTGCATTTTTCGCAAATCGGTTTGACTGATGATCTAACCTTCACAGCAATTCTCCTTTCCGTTATGCGTCCCCAAAATGAGGACATCCAGGTATACCCGCAATGTGTTTTATATAAAACCAACCAGTGCTGCCGTTTGGGCATAATACACCCGGTATTTCAACAAAGTCGCTATAGCATTATAACACTTTCCATATACGAATGCAAGCACTTTTTCCTTGTTTTTACTTTTATTTATCTCTCCAGATAATTCTTCCCTTGGACAAATCGTAAGGGGATAACTCAATGGTTACCTTATCACCCGGTAAAATACGGATATAGTTCATACGAAGTTTTCCGCTGATGTGCGCAAGCACCTGATGGCCGTTCTCCAGTTCTACCTGGAACATGGCGTTCGGAAGCTTTTCAACAACGGTTCCTTCAATTTCAATAACATCTGCTTTCGACATAAAATCTTACCTCCTGACAACCTGTGTCTTTACTCACTTCTTTTGTTTTTTGAAACATTTGATGAAACGAGCGATCTCTTCATCGGTGACTCTCTGGCCTTCCCTGATCTTCTCGCCCGGACTGCCCGCTTCGCAGGAAACGGTCTCCACATGCTTTCTGTTTTTCTTCTTCGGCTTGTCGAGCGTCCGGTATTTTCCGTCCACCAGATAAACATATTCGCCTTCTTCTCTTAATATGAAGAAAACTTCTTCTTTATCGTGTCCAGCCAGGCTTTTTACAATCGTTCCTGTCGTGATCTCCATACTGTCCTCACTCAAATTCCCTAATGGGCTTCCGAAACCAGGCTTAAAAGCTCCGGTTCGCCTTCTGTAATCAGGACCGTATTCTCATAGTGGGCTGATAATGCTCCGTCCTCTGTTACAACCGTCCAGTCATCATCGAGCCATACCACTTCCGGCGTTCCCGCGTTGATCATCGGTTCAATGGCGAGTGTCATGCCTGGCCTCAGTTTTAGGCCGCGCCGCCTTCCGGCGAAATTGGGCACCTCCGGGTCTTCATGGAGATGACTTCCGATTCCATGTCCTACCAGATCCCGTACCACGCCAAAGCCAAAGCTTTCCGCATAGGCCTGGATCGCAGAAGATATATCATTCAGATGATTGCCAGCTTTTGCAAATTTAATCCCTTCAAAGAAACTTTGTTTTGTCACCTCGATGAGTCTGCCTGCTTCGGGGGAGATTTCACCGATCCCGTACGTCCTTGCCGCATCGGAATGGTATCCCTTGTAGATCACGCCGGCATCCAGGCTCACAATGTCGCCTTCCTCTATGAAATGCTTCCTGCTGGGAATTCCGTGAACCACTTCGTCGTTCACCGATACACAGATAGAAGCCGGATAGCCGTTGTAATTTTTAAAGGAAGGGATGCAGCCGTAGCTTCTGATGATCTCTTCTCCCAAATGGTCGATATCCCAGGTTGTCATACCGGGCTTTAAGGCTTTCGCCAGCTCCTCGTGGGTCTTCGCGAGGATTTTCCCGGCCTCTCTCATAAGTTCTATTTCTCTTGCAGATTTAATCGTAACTGACATACATTACGCTCCCAGAACAGCGACAATATCGGAGAACACTTTTTCCATATCCTGTGTTCCGTCAACATTTGCCAGTACGCCGGCTTCCTTATAATAGTCAATCAGAGGCTGTGTCTGATCATGATACACGGACAGACGCTTCTTAACGGTTTCCGGCTTATCGTCTTCTCTTAAGACAAGCTTGTCACCGCAGACATCACAGATGCCTTCCACTTTGCTGGGTTTATAGACGATATGATATGTAGCACCGCAGCTTAAGCAGGCGCGGCGTCCTGACATCCGATTCACGATATTCTCATCCGGAACATCCACATTCACGGCGTAGTCGATCTTCTGTCCTCTCTCATTAAGAGCGTTCGTAAGGCTTTCCGCCTGCGGAATCGTCCTTGGGAAACCGTCTAATACGTAACCATTCTGACAGTCTTCCTTCTGGATGCGGTCCATCAGCATGCCGATCGTCAGCTCATCCGGTACTAAGCCGCCCTGATCCATAAACGCCTTCGCCTTCATTCCAAGCTCGGTTCCCTCTTTAATGTTAAAACGGAAAATATCGCCTGTGGAAATGTGTGGAATCTGATATTTCTCAGCAATCTTCTTTGCCTGGGTACCTTTACCGGCACCTGGGGCACCTAACATGATAATCTTCATCAGCAGTCCCTCCCTGCAATATGTTCATATAGCACAAAGACCAAGAGAAACACGCCATAATGTGTTCCTCTTGGATTTGCCCTTTAGTCATTCAAAAATCCCTTATAATAACGTACAAGCATCTGAGATTCTATTGCCTTCAGTGTCTCTAAGACAACGCTGACAATAATGATTAAGGATGTACCACCAAATGACAGGCGGCTTACATTGAAGAGGCCGGATACCATAATCGGGATGATACATATAACCGTCAGACCACATGCACCGATAAATACTACATAGTTCAAAATGGAATTGAGGTAATCGCTGGTTGGCTTGCCTGGGCGGATACCCGGGATAAAGCCGCCCGACTTCTTCATGTTATTCGCTACTTCCAACGGATTAAAAGTAATCGATGTGTAGAAGTAAGCAAACACGATGATCAGAGCGATATAAACCACCATACCAATCGAATAGACCGGACGCTCCGGCTTGAACCAGTTAGAAGAATTCAGCATCAGAAGGATATGTCCGCCAATGCTGTCATAGTTAATCCGGCTGCCAAAGAACTGAGCGATAACTACCGGGAATGACATGATGGAGGAAGCAAAGATAACCGGGATAACGCCGGCTGTATTTACTTTTAACGGGATGTTGGAGGACTGGCCGCCAACCATCTTACGTCCCTGCATCTTTTTGGAATACTGGACTGGAATTCTTCTCTCGCCATCCTGAAGGACAACGACAAATACCACGATTGCAATCACGATGGCCACGATGATGATGGCAGCTACCGCTGACACTGCAACCGACTTGCCAGACATGAATCTGGTATAAAGTGTAGATGCGTCAGAGGGCAAACTGGAAATGATGTTAAATAACAGGACGATGGAGATACCATTTCCCACACCATTCTCAGTGATACGCTCACCAATCCACATCAGAAGCGCACTACCTGCAGTCATAGTGACTACGGCGATAATGACGCTGATTGCGTTGAACTCGCTTAACAGTCCCTGGCCGCCGAATCCGACTGCCATAGCAATGGATTCAATTAAAGCCAGAGCAACTGTTACGTAACGGGTGTATTCTGCTATCTTTTTTCTGCCGTCTTCACCATCTCTCTGCATCTCTTCCAGCTTCGGAATCGCAATGGTCAGAAGCTGCATGATAATGGAAGAAGTGATGTACGGGGTAATACTCAGCGCGAACACGGACATATTGGTAAAGGAGCTACCTGTCATGGCGTTAAAAAATCCGAACGCATCGTTATTCTGCTGAGCGAAAAAATCTTTGAAAAATGCTGTTTCTACTCCAGGAATCGGCAGCTGTGAGCCAATTCTAATAACCACCAGCATCGCGAACGTATACAGAAGTTTCTTTCTGATGTCCTTGATCTTGAATGCATTACGGAGCGTTTTTAACATATTAGTTCACCTCGCAGGTTCCACCTAAAGCCTCGATTTTGGTTTTAGCGCCTTCGCTGAAAGCATCTACCTTTACTGTAAGCTTTTTGGTTAATTCTCCGTTTCCAAGGATCTTAACACCATCGCGCGGATTCTTAACAATGCCGCTCTCTAACAGAGTCTCAACTGTAACAACAGTATCGTTTTCGAACTGCTCTAAAGCACTAACATTGATTCCAATGATAGTCTTGGTATTTCTGTTTGTGAAGCCTCTCTTAGGAATACGTCTGTATAAAGGCATCTGACCGCCTTCAAACCCTGGTCTCGGAGCACCAGAACGAGCTTTCTGTCCTTTATGGCCCTTACCTGCAGTCTTACCGTTTCCTGAACCATGGCCACGGCCTCTTCTGAAGCTATCGCTGTGTTTGGATCCTAATGCAGGCTGTAAATTTGATAATTCCATCGTTTGCACCTCCTTACTGTTTTCCTTAAATTTCTTCAACTTTTACTAAATGTCTTACGTTCTGGATCATGCCTCTTACAGCACCGTTATCCGGCATCTCAACTGTCTTATGAAGCTTCTTTAAGCCTAAAGCTTCAACGGTTGCTTTCTGCTTCGGAACTGCGCCGATCGGGGATTTCACCAATGTGATTTTTAATTTATCTGCCATTTTCTTATCCTCCTTAGCCTAAAATCTCTTCTACAGATTTGCCGCGAAGCTTTGCAACTTCCTCAGGAGTCTTTATCTGAGTCAATCCTTCGATTGTAGCCAAAACTACGTTTGTCTTATTGTTGGATCCTAAAGATTTTGTACGGATATTCTTAATTCCCGCAAGCTCCACTACCGCACGGGCAGGACCGCCTGCGATGATACCGGTACCTTCCGGAGCCTTCTTAAGAAGTACAGATGCGCTTCCGAATTTTCCGGTTAAATCATGAGGAATGCTGTTGTTCTCATCAATCGGAACAGTTACCATATTCTTAACTGCAGCCTCTTTACCCTTACGGATTGCTTCCGGAACTTCGCCGGCTTTGCCAAGGCCTGCACCTACGTGGCCATTGCCATCGCCTACGACTACTAAAGCAGAGAATCTCATAGTACGTCCGCCTTTTACGGTTTTCGATACTCGCTTGATAGCAACTACTTTGTCGTTTAATTCTAACTGACTTGCATCAATAATTGTATGTTTCAACGCCCTATTCTCCTCTCTACTAGAATTCCAGACCAGCTTCTCTGGCTGCGTCTGCTAATGCCTGAATCTTGCCCTGATATATGAAGCCGCCTCTGTCAAATACAACTTCCTTGATTCCCTTTTCGAGAGCCCTCTTGGCAACTACTGTACCTACATATGCTGCAGCATCAACGTTGTTAGTTTTCTCTAATTCAGCCTTTACTTCCTTATCAACTGTAGAAGCTGAGACTAAAGTTTTACCAACTGTATCGTCAATAATTTGAGCATACATATGATTATTACTTCTGAACACAGCTAAACGCGGTCTTTCTGCAGTGCCTGCAAAACGATTACGTAATCTGGTGTGCTTCTTCACGCGAACTTCGCTTCTTGACTGTTTGCTAACCATTTTTACACTCTCCTTAAATTATTTCTTACCAGTCTTACCAACTTTACGTCTGATAACTTCATCAGCATATTTGATACCTTTGCCCTTATACGGCTCAGGTCTTCTCTTGTCTCTGATTTCAGCAGCGTACTGGCCTACTTTTTCTTTATCGATACCTTTTACAATGATGACGTTCTGGCCTTCCATTGTGGATTCCAGACCTTCCGGATCTTCCATCTCAACCGGATGAGAATAACCGAGGGAAAGAACAAGCTTCTTACCCTGCTTCTGAGCTCTGTAACCTACACCATTGATTTCCAGTTTCTTCTCGTAACCAGCGGTTACGCCAACGATCATGTTGTTGATCAGTGTTCTTGTCAGACCGTGTAAAGATTTCATCTTCTTTAAATCACTGGGTCTTGTAACGATGATCTGGCCATCTTCTTCTTTGATGGACATCTCAGCCGGTAATACTCTTTCCAGAGTTCCCTTTGGACCTTTTACAGTCACTTTATTATTTTCTGCGATTGTGACAGTAACGCCTGCCGGAATCGCGATAGGCATTCTTCCTATACGTGACATGCCGTGTACCTCCTTAAATTTTCGGAAAAAGCGTCTGCGCCTCTTCTGTTTTCAGTAGTTCTTAAATTACCAAACAAATGCCAGCACTTCTCCGCCTACGCCGAGTTCGCGTGCTGCCTTATCGGTTACAACGCCCTGGTTGGTGGAGATGATAGCTATTCCTAAACCACCCAGAACCTTCGGTAACTCTTCCTTGTTTGCGTATACACGTAAACCAGGCTTGGAGATTCTCTTGATACCTGTGATGATTTTTTCGTTCTTGTCTTTGCCGTACTTTAAGGTGATTCTGATTGTCTGGAATGCACCGTCTTCTACGAGATCATATTTCTTAATGTAGCCCTCTTTTACAAGGATATCAGCAATAGCTAATTTCATCTTGGATGAAGGTACATCTACTGTATCGTGTTTGGCAGTATTTGCGTTACGAATTCTTGTAAGCATATCTGCGATTGGATCGCTCATTGTCATTTTGAATTGCCTCCTTCCTTATTTTACCAGCTTGCTTTCTTAACGCCTGGGATCTGACCCTTGTATGCTAATTCACGGAAGCAGATTCTGCAGATACCGTATTTTCTTAAATAAGCATGTGGACGTCCACAGATTCTGCAACGGTTGTATTCTCTGCTGGAGAATTTTGCAGGTCTCTGCTGTTTAATCTTCATTGAAGTCTTTGCCATGGAATATTCCTCCTGTTATTTTGCAAATGGCATATTGAATAATGTCAAAAGTTCACGGGCTTCTTCATCGGTCTTAGCGGTAGTAACGAAAATGATGTCCATACCTCTGACCTTGTCAACTTTATCGTACTCAATTTCAGGGAAAATAAGCTGTTCCTTGATACCAAGGGCATAGTTTCCTCTGCCGTCAAAAGCGTTAGGATTAACACCCCTGAAGTCACGTACACGAGGTAATGCAAGATTGATCAGACGATCTGCAAACTCATACATTCTCTCACCGCGTAATGTAACCTTACAGCCGATTGGCATGCCTTCTCTGAGCTTGAAGTTAGCAATAGATTTCTTTGCCTTTGTTAAGACTGCCTTCTGTCCGGAGATGATTTCTAAGTCTCTGACTGCAGAGTCTAAAACCTTGGCATTTTCCTTTGCTTCGCCAACACCCATGTTGATGACGATCTTATCTAACTTCGGCACTTCCATGATGTTTTTATAACCGAATTTCTTAATCATAGCTTCTACGATTTCGCTCTGATATGTTTCTTTTAATCTAGCCAATTTTTATTCCTCCTCTCCGAATTAGTCAATCGCTTTTCCGGTTGTTTTGGCAACACGGACTTTTTTGCCGTCTTTTACTTCGAAGCCGACTCTGGTTGCTTTTCCGTCTACAACAAGCATTACGTTGGAGATATCAAGCGCAGCTTCTTTCTGAACAATACCACCCTGTGGGTTGCCAGGGCCTGGCTTTACATGCTTTGTAATCATGTTGCAGCCTTCCACCAGAACTTTGTTGTTCTTTGTATCTACATGAAGAACTTTGCCCTGTTTATCTCTATCTTTTCCTGCGATAACCTTTACCAGGTCATCTCTCTTAATTTTATGCACAGTCGACACCTCCCTATAATACTTCTGGAGCTAAAGAAACAATCTTCATGAACTGTTTCTCTCTTAATTCTCTTGCAACCGGTCCAAAGATACGAGTTCCTCTCGGAGTCTTGTCATCTTTGATTATTACTGCAGCGTTCTCATCGAACCTGATATAAGAACCGTCTTTGCGGCGGGCACCTTTTACAGTACGCACAACAACGGCCTTTACTACGTCACCTTTCTTTACAACACCGCCTGGTGTTGCATCCTTAACGGTAGCGACGATAATATCACCAATATTAGCATATCTTCTTGTAGAGCCGCCCATAACACGGATACACAGTAATTCTTTCGCACCGGTATTGTCGGCAACCTTTAACCTGGTCTCCTGCTGAATCATGCCTGTTACTCCTTCCTGGAAATAATTTATTTCGCTTTCTCGATAATCTCAACAAGTCTCCATCTCTTGTCCTTGGACAGCGGTCTTGTTTCCATTACTTTTACTGTATCGCCCATGTTGCATTCGTTGTTTTCGTCATGAGCTTTTAATTTATACGTTCTCTTTACGATCTTGCCGTATAAAGGATGTTTTACATGGTCTACGATAGCCACAACAATAGTCTTATCCATCTTATTGCTGACTACCTTGCCCGTACGGGTTTTTCTTAAATTTCTTTCCACGCTACGTTACTCCTTTCAATGTTACACACGGTCGTGTGTGTCATACTGAGATGAAAAATATCTGCTTAAGCCAGTTTAGCCTTTTCTGTCATAACAGTCTGGATTCTGGCAATGTTCTTACGAACTTCTTTGATTCTGCTGGTGTTATCCAGCTGATTCGTTGCGTTCTGGAATCTTAAGTTAAAGAGTTCCTTCTTCGCAGCTACTAATTCTTCGTTCAGCTCTGTGACTGATTTTGCCTTTAATTCTTCTACATATTTATTAATTTTCACTGTTATCACCGCCTTCTAAATCCGCTTTAGCAGCAATCTTACATCTGCATGGTAACTTGTGCATAGCAAGACGTAAAGCTTCACGAGCTGTTTCTTCAGGTACTCCAGCGATTTCAAATAATACACGGCCTGGTTTAACTACTGCTACCCAGTATTCCAGAGCGCCCTTACCGGAACCCATACGGGTTTCTGCTGGCTTTGCTGTTACAGGTTTATCCGGGAAAATCTTGATCCAGACTTTACCACCACGCTTGATGTAACGGGTCATGGCAACACGGGCTGCCTCAATCTGGTTCGATTTGATCCAACATGGCTCTAAAGCGACTAAACCGTATTCACCATTGCTGATTGTATTGCCTCTTAAAGCCTTACCAGCCATGGAACCACGGAACTGTTTACGACGTTTAACTCTCTTAGGCATTAACATTATTTACCGCTCCCTTCCCTATTTCCTTTAGTTGGAAGTATTTCGCCTTTGTAGATCCATACCTTAACGCCAACTTTGCCGTAGGTAGTATTTGCTTCAGCGAAACCATAGTCAATATCTGCTCTTAATGTCTGTAACGGAATCGTTCCCTCGCTGTAGAACTCTGTACGAGCCATATCAGCGCCGCCAAGACGACCTGCGACTGCAGTCTTGATGCCTTTGATTCCTGACTTCATGGAACGGCCCATAGTGGACTTCATAGCACGACGGAAGGAAACACGGTTCTCTAACTGCTGTGCGATGGATTCAGCTACTAACTGAGCGTCTTTGTCAGGTCTCTTAACTTCTTTGATGTCAACAAATAATTTCTTATCTGTCATCTTCTGAACTTCTGCTTTTAACTTCTCAATTTCAGAACCACCCTTACCGATAACAACACCCGGTTTTGCAGTGTGAATAATAATTTTAACACGGTCAGACGCTCTTTCAATCTCGATATCAGATACGCCGGCACTGTATAATCTCTTCTTCAGGTATGTTCTGATCTTGTAGTCTTCTACTAAATTGTCTGCAAAGTCAGCTTCTGCATACCACTTGGAATCCCAGTCTTTAATAACACCGACTCTTAAGCCGTGTGGATTAACTTTCTGTCCCATTATTTGCCTCCTTATCTTTCATTAAGCACGATGGTGATGTGGCTCATTCTCTTCTCGATTCTATAAGCACGGCCCTGTGCCCTCGGTTTTACTCTCTTCATTGTCGGTCCTTTGTTTGCGTAGCATTCTTCTACGTAAAGTTTGGACGGATCCATACCGTTGTTATTCTCAGCATTCGCAATCGCTGATTTTAATAACTTTTCTATTAAAGTAGAAGCATATCTGGGATTGTAAGTTACAATACCAAGTGCTGCCTGTGCATCTTTGCCTCTGATGGCGTCTAATACGAAGCATGCCTTCTGAACAGAAACTCTGGCATAAGATAACTTTGCTGACGGTCTTGTGTCCTTCTGAGCATTTCTTTCTCTCTTAATTTGGGTTCTATGTCCCTTAGCCATTGGTGAAGCCTCCTTTCAACTAATCAATCTATTACTTACGTCCGGATTTCTTCTCGTCTTTGCCATGACCTCTGTAGGTTCTGGTTGCAACGAATTCACCGAGTTTATGTCCAACCATATCTTCTGTAACATATACCGGAACGTGCTTTCTTCCATCATGAACTGCAATTGTATGTCCAACCATCTGTGGGAAGATGGTAGAACGACGGGACCAGGTCTTAATTACCTGATGCTGTCCTGCTGTGTTCATAGCATCAATTTTTTTCAGTAAAGACGCATCCGCGAATGGTCCTTTTTTCAGTGAGCGAGCCATAGGTTCTAACCTCCTTCAATTATTTAATGGTCTTTCCATCTCTTCTTCTAACGATTAACTTGTTAGACTGCTTGTTTTTCTTTCTGGTCTTTAAACCAAGAGCAGGTTTGCCCCATGGTGTACACGGACCTGGACGGCCGATACCGGTCTTTCCTTCACCACCACCGTGTGGATGGTCGTTCGGGTTCATAACGGAACCACGTACAGTAGGTCTGAAGCCCATATGGCGCTTTCTACCAGCTTTACCAATGTTGATAAGGGAGTGATCTCCGTTGCCTACAACGCCGATAGTCGCTCTGCAGTTGATCGGAACCATTCTCATCTCGCCTGAAGGTAATCTTAAGGTTGCATATTTGCCTTCTTTAGCCATTAACTGAGCAGAGTTTCCAGCGGAACGAACCAGCTGACCGCCCTTGCCCGGATAAAGTTCGATGTTGTGTACCTGTGTACCAACCGGGATCTGGCCTAATGGTAAACAGTTACCAATTCTTGCCTCTGCATTCTCGCCGCTCATAATCTTCATGCCGTCTGTCAGACCAGCCGGTGCGAGGATATAAGACTTTGTACCATCTGTGTAGCAGATTAAAGCGATGTTAGCAGTTCTGTTCGGATCGTACTCGATACCAATTACAGTTGCCGGAATGCCGTCTTTGGAGTTTCTCTTGAAATCGATAATTCTATATTTTCTCTTAGCACCGCCGCCGCGATGTCTAACAGTGATCTTACCCTGATTGTTACGACCAGCCTGCTTGTTCATTGTAGCGCTGATTAAGGACTTCTCTGGAGTTGTCTTTGTAATCTCGCTGAAATCAGAACCAGTCATATGTCTTCTGGAAGGGGTATATGGGTTATACTTTTTGATTCCCATGTTGTAACTCTCCTTTCTTGCTAAAAGCACTTATACATGAGCCTCTGTTATCATGGCCCGCAAATGCTTCAACGCCGCCTGGCGTTTCATTTTATCGTGATATAATGTTCATCACATAATATAGGACCAATACTGCCGTAACGGCGAATATCCTACAGTCCTTCGAAGATTTCGATATCCTTGCTGTCAGCAGTGAGCTGAACGATCGCTTTCTTCGTCTTAGCTGTCTTACCGAAGGTTGTTCCTCTTCTCTTGGTCTTACCTTCTAAGTTCATGGTGTTCACGCTGGCAACCTTGGTTCCCGGGAACATCTTTTCAACAGCTTCTTTAATCATAGCCTTGTTTGCATCCGGATGAACGGTGAACGTATACTTCTTGGACGCCATAGCGTTCATGCTCTTCTCGGTAACGATCGGCTTCTGGATTACGTCAAAATATTTAATATCTGCCATTATGCGTACACCTCCTCGATTGCTGCAACAGCAGTCTTGGTAGCAACAACTGTGTTGTACTTTAAGATATCGTATACATTGATCGTGTTAACAAATGCAGTCTTCACAGCCGGAATATTCCTTGCGGACTTCACTGCGTTTGTGCTGTCATCGCCAACAACAACAAGTGCTCTGGATACCTTTAAGTTATTTAATACGTTCTGGAATTTCTTTGTCTTGATTTCGTCAAACTTTAAATCGTCAACAACGATGAACTTGTTCTCGTTCACTCTGCTTGTAAGAGCAGACTTAAGCGCAAGCTTTCTTTCCTTCTTGTTCAGTTTGATCGTATAGTCTCTTGGTGTTGGAGCAAATACCACTCCGCCGCCTGTCCACTGTGGAGATCTTGTTGAACCCTGTCTTGCATGACCGGTTCCTTTCTGCTTCCACGGTTTTCTTCCGCCGCCGGATACTTCAGAGCGAGTTTTCGCTTTCTGTGTGCCCTGGCGCTTATTAGCAAGCTGGCTGACAACTGCTAAGTGTACAAGGTGCTCGTTTACATTCACACCAAACACAGCATCGCTTAACTCTAATGTGCCAACTTCATTACCTTCCATATTGTAAACAGATACGTTTGCCATCTGTGTGTTCCTCCTTTCTTATAAAAGCATTAAACTGCTGCTTTTACTGTTTCCTTGATTGTTACTAAGGACTTCTTCGGTCCTGGTACAGCGCCCTTAACCAGAATTAAGTTGTTCTCTGCGTCGATCTTAACGATCTCGAGATTCTGGATTGTTACGCGCTTGTTACCCATCTGTCCAGGCATCTTTTTGCCCTTGAATACCTTGCTCGGGTCAGAACAGGAACCGTTGGAACCTGCATGACGATGGAACTTGGAACCGTGAGCCATAGGTCCTCTGGACTGTCCGTGTCTCTTAATAGCACCCTGGAAACCTTTACCTTTGGAGATTGCGGTTGCGTCGATCTTATCGCCTGCAGCGAAGATGTCTGCTTTGATTTCGTCCTTAACGGAATACTCGGAAGCATTCTCGAACTTGAACTCTCTTACGTATCTCTTGTAAGATACGCCGGCCTTATCAAAATGGCCCTTAAGCGGCTTGCTTACAAGCTTTGCTCTCTTGTCAACAAAACCAACCTGTACTGCATTGTAACCGTCGTTCTCAGCTGTCTTAACCTGTGTTACTACACACGGGCCAGCTAAAAGAACTGTTACTGGAGTTAATACTCCGTCCTCATTGAAGATCTGTGTCATTCCGACTTTGGTAGCTAATATACCCTTCTTCATGTTTTTACCTCCTGTTTGTTAATTCTACAGCGGATTGCCGGGATTAAAGATCCCTTCTGCAATCATCCTAGAACAGTCCAATATAAGTGGAACACTATGACTCCATCTGAAGCTTCCTCTGCTGCTTTCAGAGCGGGCTTTTCCGGAGATGTTGATTCCTTTGGAGGAACTGGTAACTCTCCTCACTTTCGTTCGGAGGAATGTGAGAGTTCCCCTCACCGAGGTTCGGCGGAATGGTGTGTTGCTTCTATATCTAAACCCTTCAGGATATTACCTTAATTGATGCGATGAAGAAAAATTATTTATTCTTCATCTTGATATCAATGTATACACCGGCCGGCATTTCCAGTCTGGATAATGCGTCCACAGTCTTCTGACTTGGTGTAATGATATCGATGAGTCTCTTGTGCGTTCTCTGCTCGAACTGCTCTCTGGAATCTTTGTACTTGTGAACTGCACGTAAGATAGTTACCACTTCTTTCTTCGTTGGTAACGGCACCGGTCCGCTCACCTGTGATCCTGTTTTTTTCACAGTGTCGATGATTTTGCCTGCAGACTGATCAACTAACTGATGATCGTACGCCTTTAATGTGATTCTCATTACTTGACTTGCCATAAAAAAAGTCGCCTCCTTTTCGCACTTAATAGAAGTACGACAAGCGGTGACTGTACACGTTCCCGTGTGTGTCCTCCAGGACCCCACACTGATTTTCCGTTTTTTTGAAACAGAATTCTTTAATTGTACAGTGACTTGTCGCCAGTTTCCTAACTTGACATTCGCTCCACGGAAAACCTGCCTCTTGGGCAGCAACCTCACGCTTCACAGCTATCATGCCACAGCCTTTACAGGATAGCACATTTTTTTTTACATTGCAAGCATTTTTTTTAAAAATATGGAACTTCTGTAAAAGTACAGACTTCCTTTCCCGATACTTTCGGTCGCTTTTCATGAGTATCGGTAGCAGCTAATTGATATTGAAACTTTTAACTTATATAATTTTATCAAAAGCTGCGAAAGAATCACGAAAGGAGAACATACTATGGCAGGAAAAGGCGATACGAATGGGCAGGGCAAAAAAAAGCAGGAGGAATATTTACAAAGCACTTGGAAAGGTGACTATTCACATTTTGAAAAACTAAACCCTGAAAAGCGGGAGGAACTGGCGAAAAGATATATGGAAGCCATGAGCAGGCGCCAGCCTCTTCTGGGAAAAGTGCCTGCGGCAACCCATGATTTAGATAATCTGTTAAAGGATCAGGCCATGAATCCCCTCTTCCGCCTGGGATGTTCTCTCCGGTCTAAAAGCGGTGATCCGATTGGTGACAACTATAAAGGATACGATGATTATATGAACACGCATCTCATGGAACAGTCCTTAAAACCACTGGACAGTTCCAGGCTTCAAAACCTGCAGAACGAGGGATTGACCAGTGAAAAGCTGAATCACGAAGTGGAACAGAACATAGAAAAGCAGGTTATGCTCGCTAAAACTCTATTTTTGACCCATTTGGGAAAAGCTCAGCTGGTAAAAGCCGGAACAGCGGATTCCACGCCTCAGAAGGAGGAACTGGACAGACCTGTGGCCAGCATGATGGCTCACTGTTCCCGTACTGCCTATGTCTTTCCTCCCGGGAACAGCACACAGCAGGATAAACTCTTTCATTCCATATTAGGATCTGATATGGGTAAGGGTGCCGGAGTGAACCCCCGCTTAGCAGCGACCCATTCGGTATCCTCTGGCCCTTCTATCGATGACTTTAAGGAATTAAAGAAGTTCAGCATGGCAAATCAGTACGGTATGAATATCGCCATTGGAGGAGCCGGGAATCCTGGAATAAACGGCCCCAATGGACCTCAGACATTAAAGAATGACGGCAGCTGCGGCCATATGTACATGCATATTGATAAAGGCGGCACCAACAAATGCAGCAGTCTTCTGATAGGCTTCGAGTCCGATTCGCCGGGTGTAACCAACCAGCAGGGGCATACTCACAATGCCAAAGCCACTCCGGAGTTCATGTCAAGCTTTCTTGGACAGCGTACGGATGAGATGGGCGATAAATACGGCGGCAGAATTGTAGACTGCACCCATATTCCTCATGACAAACTGGCATCTGCTGTCAATGAATTTACGGATCATTACAGAACCATACTGAAGGAGGGGATGGTGAATCCCGAGGCCGGCAAAGAGCTGGAAAATATCAACAGCGCCCTATGCGGCCTTCCCATGTCGAATTATCAGCTGTCATCTATGATGGGACGCATGGGGATTGACCACGAGAAGCTGAAAGAGAGCCTTGTGATGCCGGAATACGCCATCGCTGATACCGTTCCTGAAAAATGTATCCGCGATTTAAGTGCAGCGGCTCCGCCCAAAAAGCCCGGCTTCTTCACCCGGTTTAAGGCTTCCCTTGGCAGTGCCGACGCAAAAAAGATGTGTCAGGATCATAAAGATTATCAATCAGACCTTGCAAAACGGGCAGAAAAAAATATGGTTCCATCGGACAATAGGCGTGATAACAGAGAAGGCTCTCTTCAGCAGCTCGTGGGCGATATCACCAATGCCCCCTGGAGAGACGCCGTACCGGATGATTTTAAAAGGCCGATCGGCCTTCGTGATCTGCAGCAGAAAGCAGATGCACCAAGAATCGGCGCCAATCGCACCAAAGAAGCGGCAAAAGACCGTACGGCCCTCTCTTCTCCCAGACAGGAGACGAAAACGCCCACGCCTTCCGGAGAAAAAGAAAAGGCAGCCCCGTCTTCTGCTCATTCAGACCAAAAGAAACCAATGCCGCAACCACAAAAGGGCGGCATGAAACGATAAAGGATTCAGGGATTAGAGCTGTCTTTTAACTCCAATCCCTGAATCCTTTATTTTATTCTTTCCAAACCGGTTCAATCGGATCCCGGTAGCTTCCGGAAGCCCCCTCGTCGTCCACCTTTATAAGGGAACCACTGCTGCTGGTCTTGTACTTCACACCATCCGCATTCTTAACCGTCGTATTCTTGGCAACCTTGCCTGAAGCATTCACCACATAAGTAGTATAGCTGTTTCCTGCTGGGATAGTAATCGGCTCATATCTGACGCCGTCCTCCGCCCGCTGCAGCTTGCCCATGTAATAGAGGTATCCGTCTTTAACGCCGGTATAGCCGCGGCCGCTGTCGCTGAAGTAATACGTCTCTTCATCGCCGTCGCCCTCGGTAACCTTGATCTTTCCCTTCTGCATGGTACTCGTCTTCTTGTCACCAAAATAATAGGAGGTATACTCCGAAGTACTTCCAATCCGAACCTTCTGAAGACCGTATACCGGATTCCCTCTGTCATTGAACAGATACGTCTTTCCGTTGATCTTTGTTAAGTTCTGTGTTGTGGCCTCTCCTTCCTTCGGTCCCGCCTTTGGCGTTCCGTTGCTGGAAAAATAAAACCATTCTACATCACCTTCGTATCCGCTTAAATCCTCCGGCGGTTCGATCGAATACCAGCCGGTCCTTAACTTTCCGCTGGAATCGTAATACTTATAATTCTGAATGTCATAATCTGCGTTATCCACTCCGACATTCTTCCAGCCCGTCTGAAGCGCGCCGTCCGAATCGAAGCAGTAAGCTACGCCGTCAATCTTATAAGTACCGTAATCTCCGCTGGTTTCCTTCGGCATATACTTTTTGCCGCTGTCACTGAAGTAATACCAGTGCTTTCCGTCGTCATCCTCGTCTCCAGGGGACACGCGGTCCGGATCGTAATCACTGTCCGGCGGAAACAGCTTCTGCCAGCCTGTCCTCATTACTCCATCCGTACCGCAGTAGTACATGTTATCCAGAACCCAGCCGGTCTGCATCTCACCGTTAGAATCGAAATAATACCATTTATTATTAATCTTGGACCAGTTGTCCATAATCGCTTTTCCGCTGCTTCCGAAGTAATACCACTTATACTCGGAGCTGCCGGACTCCTGAAACTTCATCCACTTATCCGTTACCAGAATCCCGTTAGAATCCATATAATAAGTATTATCTACCCATGTATTGACGGCCATCTCGCCATTGCCGTTCAAATATCTCCATAAGTTGTCCGCGCCTTTTTTCCACACATTGGTCACTTTATATCCATTGGAATCATAGTATGACCAGCTGTTTCCAGACTGCGCCCAGCCTTCCGCTGCCCATGCGCTCATGGTGGCAGTTCCTAATGTCAGTACCGCAGCAACTGCCAGCACAACGAAACCTTTTTTCTTCATATTGTCACTCCTTACAGGATTCTCCTTTTTACACTATTCATTGTAGCAATTTATCTGAAATTATTCAACTATTATTATCTTTCAATTCTATTACAATTTTTACGTAAATTATGGATAATACACCGCTCCGTAACTACGTAAAAAAATCGTCTGCCGGTCAGAACGCCGTTCCCTTGACGCTTTTCCTCTTATCCAGTATAATCATAGAATCATAGAACGCATTTTACGGTGAATACAGAAAGGTCAGGGATAAGTGGCATGTGGATTGCAGACGGTTGGAAGGATTATGAAGTGATAGACTGTTCAGAGGGAGAAAAACTGGAGCGTTGGGGTAACTACACGCTGGTTCGCCCGGACCCGCAGGTCATCTGGTCTACCCCAAAGACGGAGAAAGGCTGGAAACACAGGAACGGACATTACCACCGCAGCGCTAAAGGAGGCGGAGAATGGGAATTCTTTGATCTGCCTCAGCAGTGGAGTATTCAATATAAGGAGCTGACATTTCAACTGAAGCCCTTCAGTTTCAAACATACCGGACTGTTTCCGGAACAGGCGGCCAACTGGGACTGGTTCGGCAGTAAGATCCGGGAGGCGGGACGGCCAATCAGAGTCTTAAACCTGTTTGCCTACACGGGCGGAGCCACACTGGCAGCCGCAGCCGCCGGCGCCTCGGTCACCCACGTGGACGCCTCCAAGGGCATGGTAGGCTGGGCCAAGGAAAATGCCAAGTCCTCCGGTCTTGAATCGGCGCCCATCCGCTGGATCGTGGACGACTGTGTCAAGTTCGTGGAGCGGGAAATCCGGCGCGGGAATCACTATGACGGAATCATTATGGATCCGCCATCCTATGGCCGCGGTCCCAAAGGGGAGATCTGGAAGATCGAGGAATCCATTCATCCGCTGGTCAGGCTCTGTGCCCAGCTTCTCTCGGATGATCCGCTCTTCTATCTCATCAACTCCTACACCACGGGACTGGCTCCCGCCGTCTTAACCTACATGCTGTCCATTGAGGTGGCCAGCAAACACGGCGGCTTCGTTCAGTCGGAGGAGGTGGGTCTTCCGGTTACCAGGACAGCCCTTGTACTTCCGTGCGGAGCCTCAGGCCGGTGGTCATCGACCCCCGTTTAACAGCCTCCATACGACAGGCGCAAAGCGCCGGATCAGACGGCTTGCCAGCCAGCTGATGACAACGGCGAACAGAGGCATTAAAAAGAACAGAAGAAAAGCAAGAAATGGTACAGGCGGGAGCAGCAATGCTCCCGTTTTGTTGATCAGACGGACAAGTGCAAAGTGAACCGCATATAAAAAGAAGTTATTCTTCATGAAATCTCTGGCTTCGAAAAGTCTCTCCTCCGGCACCATGAGCCACAGGCCGACCGGGACCAGAAGCCGGTAGACCACTGTAACAGACGCAGCCTCTCCCAGGCTGCTTCCAGGCAGATCCGTCCGCAGGGAGATGCAGCCGGCCGCCAGAAGCACCAGACCCGCAATCAGGCGTTTCCGTGACCAGACGCCTTCCACCACCGCTTTTTTGTGTACCGCCGCGAAGGCCGCAAAGGAATAGTAAAACAGCGCGTCCAGGTTCAGAAACGGCAGATCGATCCCCAGATAGACCCCTGTCAGCAGGATCGTCAGAAACACGATTCCGGGCCAGACCCGTTTTACCGCGAGATAGATGAGGGGAGCCAGGAGAATAAGAAGAATCAACTGGTAGAGATACCAGAACACATAATTATAGGTATAATTCAGAATCGCATCAACCGTTTCCAAAAGGCCAAACGGAATCTTTCCCTTACCGATCACATCAGAAATATAGGGAAGCCTGCTTCCGATCACATAGCCGAAATAGTACAGACTGTTCCACACGATATACGGAACCAGAACACTCCTGATCCGGGAGTTCCATTTGCGCATTAATATCTCCGGTTTATATCCGCGGAAAAAGAGATAAGAAGAAATCATAAAGAATCCGGGAACCGCGATCTGGGCGATTTTGTCGCCGAAGAAGCGCTCCAGCCGCACCAGGGAGGCCGCCGCCCCGGTATTTCCCAGGAACAGTACGGCGTTATAGGAGTGGACCCAGATAACCAGCACGCTGAACAGGAAGGTAAACCAGTATATTTTATTTCTGAATGTTTTCTCTGCCATAGAAACCGTACCTCCCTCTCCGTCCTGATACTTATTTTATTCTATCACACCCGGAAAAGAACAGGCAATATATTTAGTATAATCCCCACAGCAAACCTCCAGACAGTTACTGCTTCCTCCCACCCCGGGGCTCTGCCGTCTGGTTTGAGTCTGCTGCAAAAAAAGAAGAGGCGGCCGAATTCATTCCGGTCAGCCTCTCCTTATTATATGAAGAAGTTTTATTTCAATCCACACGCAATCACTTTACAGCGTACGTCTGCACCCGATATAAATGTGCGGCTTGTTTCCGGCACACTTAACCTTTTACCGCTCCCATCGTAATTCCCTGCGTAAAGTATCTCTGGAAGCAGAGGAACACAATGATAATCGGAACGGAGGCCAGAGCTGCACCTGCCATAATTAATCCGAAATCGTTGGACATTTCGCTCAGCTTACTGGCTATACCTAAAGCGATGGTCTTAGATTCATTCTGAGTCAGCATAACCAACTGCAGCGGATATTCATTCCAGGAGTTAATGAATGTGAAGATCGCCAGCGCACCAAACCCAGGTTTGATGATTGGAAATGCCACATTCACAAAGGTTGTCAGCTCTCCTGCCCCGTCAATCCGGCATGCTTCCAGAAGAGAGGTCGGAATATTCTCAGAGAACTGCTTCATCATGAATACACCGAATGGCCATCCGACAACCGGGAAGATTACTGCAAACATGGAGCCCCATACGGATTTCAAAAATCCCATAGCTGACATCTGTCTCATCAAAGGAATCAGAATAACCTGCTTCGGGAGTGCCATGGCACATACGAACAGACCGAAGATCAGGCTCTTGCCCCAGAAACGTTTCTTCGCCAGTGCGTATCCCGCCAGAGAAGAGGTAATACAGGTAAGTCCCATCGCCACTACGGAGATGAACACACTGTTAAACAGCCAGCGGATTGCCATCGGCATGCCTATGCCGAAAAGCTTCGTCCCGCTCTTAAAGAGCCGGCTGTAGTTATCCCATGTAATCGTTGTAGGAAACCACTTTACCATTTCACCGGACTTTATAATAATGTCGCTCTTCTCCTTCACGGAACCGGTGATAATCCAGTACAGAGGAAAGAGAAAGAACACGGCCATAGCCGCCAGGAGGATAAGTGTAATCACATAATACGGACTTATTGCTTTCTTTTTATTTCCCATATCTTTCGCCCCTCCTATTCTGATGTTCCACCATTCATGACCTTAAACTGCAAGGCACTGAACAGCGCAATTACAATTGCCAGAACCACACCCATGGCGTTGGCATAACCAAACTCCTTGGTGGTCTTAAATGCAATCTCATACAGCAGGTACATAACCGTACTGGTACTGTAATTCGGACCGCCGGAGGTCAGAAGCTGGATCAGTGCAAAACACTGGAAGCTGTTGATGGTGGTAATAACCGCCACATACAGTGTCGTCGGCATGATAGACGGCCACTTAATATTCCAGAACACCTGGAAATTATTGGCTCCATCCACCTTGGCAGCCTCCTCCATAGAGGCATCCACATTGCCCAATGCTGCTACGTAAAGAACGATCGGCTGACCGATGGAGGTCGTAAACAGGATCAGAATAATACACCACAGGGCCATGGACTCACCGGAAGTCCAGGGAAGCGGCTGACCGCCAAAGCTCCTGATGATATAGTTAAAAAGGCCGTCATACTTATCGAACATCCATTTCCATACTACAACAACTGCGACGGAACCGGTAACTACCGGAAGATAGAATACACAGCGGAAAAAGGAACGGATACCGGAACGCATCTTATAGATGGCTGTTCCGACCCACAGGGAGAATGCGGTTACAACAGGAACCGATACCACCACGATAATAACGGTATTCACCGCCGATTTTAAGAAAATTTTATCCTGAAAAAGCCGTATGTAATTGGCAAATCCTACGGCAGTTCCCTTCGGATCTGAAAAACTGGCATTGGTAAAGCTGGTGATAACCCCTGACGCCATAGGGAAAATAACAAAGCCTACAAAGAAAATCAACGCCGGAAGCAGGAACATATATGAAACAAATGTCTCTCTGCGCTGAAGCACCTTACTGCGTGCAGGCATTTTTTCTTTTTTGTTTTTTGGACGCCCGGGTTTCTGTGTGGAAACAGTTGTATTTGCCATGTGTTTTACACTCCCTCCCTAAAGATTGGCTTCCTCCCTCTGCACCCGGCAGAAGAAGGAAGCCATGTAAATGTTGCTGTTCATAAATTAGTGTTTTATTAGTTGCTGTTTGCACTCGCGTTGAACTCGTCAGCAGCGGCCTGTGGGTCGGTACCGTTGAATACCTGCTGAAGCATATTGAACCACAGCGGACGCATGGCTGCAAAGCCTGCACGTGTATTGTAGTATGGGCCATAGTACTGGCTCCAGGAAGCCAGCATCGCTTTGTGCTCATCTCCAGGATACAGATCGCCAAAGGAAGTACGTACCGGGAATGCATTGGTCTTAACAACACTCTTTGGACCCCATTCTGCATCATCACAGATAAATTTCACGAACTTTTTCGATGCCTCAGCGCGTGCTTCATCTTTGTTGTCAAAGATAGCGAAGCCATTAACCAGATACTCTAAGGAAGGTTTGCCGCTCTCTGATGGGAATGGAACGGAAAGCTGTGTAAAGTCATCTGATGCATATGTAATTTCACTGGAAGTACCAAAGCAGAATGTCATCGCTGCAGTCTCCTGCTGGAACTTCTGAAGCTCATCTGCTGCTGCCATGTCAAAGCCTGCATCGATTGCCTTGCTGTCATACATGCTCTTTAACAGAGTGAGAGCTTTTACGCCATTTTCGCTGATATTCCATTTGCCGTCATCACCGACGATGGAAGCGCCATATAAGTTATTTACAAGAGCACGGGTACCCTGATCGCCGCCCTGTCCTCCGCAGTATACAATGCCGGGAACCTGTGTGGGAGCTGCGTCACGAAGCGCTTCACACATCTTTACGAAGTTCTCGGTCGTCCATGTACGGTCGCCTTCCAGGTTTACATACTGGAGTGCATCTGCCTTTTCCAGAGCCTCTTTGTTCAGACCCATATAGAATGGAGAGGAGGAAATCGGATACATCCAGGCGGTACCGTCTGCGCCTACGCAGGTTTCAATCAGAGACTGGCTGGTTAAATCGCTCTTCAGTTCGTCTAACATATCATCTAAAGGAACCAGATAGCCGGCTTCTCCAAACTCAATGATACGGCCTGGTGCATCGAAGAGAATGTCAGGTGCTGTACCGGAAGTCAGAGCTGCTGTCAGCTTATCCGGGCCGGACGTAAAGTCGATGTACTCTACCTTGACGTTAATGTCAGGATTTTTCGCAGTAAATGCATCAACGACTTCCTGCTCGTATCCAGTGTCTACGCCGAATGTCGGGAATGCCCACCATACGATATCCGTGGTGCCGCCTGCTGCGGTTGTTTCCGGTGCCTTGCTTGCATCTGTTGCCGCCGCTGTCGTCGTCTCTGGAGCTGCCGTTGTCTCTGCCGGTTTGTTTCCACCACATCCTGCCAGCGTACCAACTACCATAGCCGTTGCCAAACCAAGAGATAAAATTTTCTTCATTACTACTCCTCCTTATAATAAGTCAATTTAACGCCAAAGGCATTTGGTCAATCTGTATACTTTTTGCAATTAAGCGCCTTTCTCGTTTATGAATTTATTATATATCGGAATTTTCTTTTTGTCAATCTGAAATAAAAAAATTTTTCTTTTTTTCTTTTTTTTAGGAATATTCTTTGGTTAGTAAAGTTTTTCAATGACCGACGAAGAAGTCTTTTCGTTATTTTTGCTGCATTTTTCGAAGTATCGACGGTAGTATTCTGTATACATTAAATCAATCAGGAATAGCTGGCTGATCTCCGCCGAAGTCGAACCGCCCTGAAGCGGCCCCTCATTGGCTCCGCACAGCAGCGTCACATCGGAAAATGATGTCAGCGGCGATTTGACAAATCTGGTCACACAGATCACCGTCGCCCCGGCACGCTTGGCCAGTTCCGCCACATGGATAGTGTCCTTTGTGGCTCCGGAGTAGGAAAAGACCACCGCCACCTCATTCGCTCTCATCATGGAAGCTACCATGGCCTGCATATGAGAATCCTGGACACAGTACACCTTCGGCTCGATGCGCAGAAACTTGTTGGCCGCCTTCATGGCCGTAAGCATACTGGCACCCACTCCATAGAAGCAGATCCTGTCCGCATCATGAAGGTGTCTGATCACCTTATCGAAGTTCTCCTCATTCAGCAGTGAAAATGTCTCCTTCAGCGCGTTTACATTCGTGTTCAGCACCTTCTGAGCCATCTCCGAGAAGCTGTCCTCCTGGCTGATGTCGCCATCCAGCTGACCAAGCCCCGTTTTCCCATCGTGAAGGCTTAAGGACAGCATCATCTTAAACTCCTGATATCCTTTCAAATTCATGGTCTTACAAAAGCGGAATACACTCGTATCTCCAACCTCACATACCTCTGCCAGATCCGTAATCGACATAAAAAGCACTTCTCTCGGATTCTGCAGGATATAATCGGCCACCTTTTTTTCCGCCTTCGTAAATTGATTGTACTCTGCTCTGATTTTTGTTAAAAAGTCTCCTTGCATGTTTAATCCCCCTTTATGTTTCCAACGGCAATCCTGCAACGATGCCCATGCATGATGCACGGATCACCGTAATAAGAAAAGGCACGCCGGAAACGGCACCGCATCATGCCGTTTCCGTCGCGCCTACGCCGCCTCTGCTATTAGAATATACCAGGGAACAGTCGTTTGTCAATTAATAAAAAAAAAGATTTTTTATTATATAATTTAAAATTTTCTTTTTAACTGACAAATTATTCCCAGCCGGTTTTCACCCCATCATACCACACCGATAAAATCCTTTTGGAGAGATTTTCTTTTTTCTCCGGGTAATCCCAGCGATAATGGGAACCACGGCTTTCCTTTCGCAGCAGAATCGCCTTCATCAGACACTCGGATAAATACAGCGCCGCGGTAAGACGGCAGGATACCGCAAGTCCCGCCGTGTCGTCTCCCGTTTCCAGGTATCCCGCTTCACATCTGCACAGCTCCTTGATCCGTTCCAATCGGTTTAATGCAAGCTCCGCCCGTGCGCCATTGCGAATCACCATGGCGCATTCGAAATTCATTTCCTGAATCTGTTTTAAATAGGAAGCGGCATTGGGAATGACAGAGAGCAGTACCTCCGCCCATTCCTCCTCCGGTCCGGAGATGCTGCTGCTCCAGCCGGCCGCGGCTTTCCCCGCGATCTCTCCGAACACCAGGCCATTAGCCGTCGATAAGCCGCCCAGCCGGTCCGCCCCATGCATTCCTCCCGTCGCCTCCCCGCAGGCATACAGGCCGGGAACTCCCGTGCTTCCGTCCGGTCCGATCCTGATTCCCCCGTTGGACGCGTGGGCAAAAATTCCCAGCTGGATGGGATCGTCGATCGTCAAATGCTTCTCTTCTTTCAGCCATTCAAAGTAGGTCCTGATGAATTCCGGCTGATTCTCCCTTAAGGATTCCCGGTACGTCACCGTGACGCCCCTGGGATTCCTCAAAAATTCCGTGAACAGCCTGATATCTACCGGCGCGGACGGAAGTCTGGTGGTAAACGGACCGTGGGTGGAACGCACCTCCATCCGCTCTTCCAAATCCGCCTTCCGCCAGTCCTCAAAGATGGAACGCCCCGTCTCCTGACGGCAGAAATTGCTGTATTTGAACACCTTTTCGTTATAGATCGTCTTCGGTGCCGGAGACAGATACCCTGGCATCATCTGCATAAACTCGATATTTACCAGCTTCGCACCGGCACGGAGCGCCAGATACTGGCCGCATCCGGTGACGTCATCCGTGTTCAGACGGTACTGGAACAGTCCGCCCAAACCTCCGGAAGCCACAACCAGACTTTTGCAGGAAAACGCGGTCAGTCCGCCTTTCTCCGTCAAGGCCGCCGCGCCGCTTACCCGTCCGTCCGTCGTGATAAACTGTAAGATCCGGGTGGACGGAAAGCATCTGACCCCCAGTTCCTCTAACCGAGCCAGGAATACCTCCCGGGCACTGTCTTTTACAATCCCGTGCCAGTCTCTGTTCTTATAATCAAAACAGGGGATGAACTCCTTCTCCCCTTTGTTTTCAGCTTCCTTCAGCTGGATTCCAAATGCCTTTAACCGGTCCGTCCCCCTGCGGATATGGCTGACCAGAACGGAGACCAGCTCCGGGTCTGCCATGCCTTCACCGACCTTTAAAATCACGGACTTTAAGTCTTCCTCATCCGCCTCACTTTCGGGTCCCACGAGCCCCAGGCCCCATGTCCCCGGATAAAAACTGGAGCCGGAGCAGATGCGCGTACCGCTTACGATACAGACATCTGCCCCCGCTTCGGCGGCTGAGATCGCAGCCATAATGCCCGCGATCCCGGCCCCCATGACAAGCACATCACATTTTATTTCGTTTTTCAGCCGCATGTTTGATATTTTCCTCTGCAAAATGGCAGGCGACGTAGTGTTCACGCCCGTCAATGTCATATTTCTTAAGTTCCGGCCTCTGATTCTTACAGATTTCCTGACACTGGCTGCACCTTCCGTGGAAATGGCAGCCGCTTGGCGGATTCATCGGGGAAGGCACATCGCCCTCCAGAATGATCCTCTTTTTCTTATGATGAATATCCGCAACCGGAATCGCGGAGAGAAGGGCCTGGGTGTATGGATGAACGGTATTGCGGTACAGCTCATCCGCCTCAGCCAGTTCCACGATTCTGCCAAGATACATGACCGCGATTCTGTCGCTGATATACTCTACCACGCTCAAATCGTGGGTGATAAAGATATAGGTAAGATTGCGCTCTTCCTTCAGTTTTTTTAACAGGTTTAACACCTGAGCCTGGATGGATACGTCGAGCGCGCTGACCGCCTCATCACAGATCACAAGCTCGGGATTGATGCACAGCGCCCTGGCGATGCCGATACGCTGTCTCTGGCCGCCAGAGAACTCATGGGGATAACGGTCCATGTATTCCCGCCGCATATTTACGGCTTCCAGCAGATCGCCGATGATCTTCCTTCTCTCCTCTTTCGTTTTGATGCCGAATTTCTTCAGCGGATCGGACAGGGACTGGTAGATCGTAAAGGACGGGTTTAAGGAAGACTGGGGATCCTGAAAAACGATCTGAATCTTCTTTCTGGCCTCATCCATCTCCTTACTGGTCAGCTTCTCCAGATTGCGGGGGCCGTTCTCAAATTCGTAGACCATCTCCCCTTCGGTCGGCTTATAGAGCTGAAGGATGGTTTTGCCCAGCGTCGTCTTTCCGCATCCCGACTCTCCTACCAGCCCCAGGGTCTCCCCTTTATAGATGGTCAAATCAATATCGTTGACGGCCTGGACGTAGCTCTGGGTCTTTCCCATGAAGCCGCCCTTGACCGGAAAATACGTTTTTAAGCCTTTGATTGTAAGCAGCGCTTCTTTATTCTTAACATGATTCTTATCTGCCATCGTTTGTCACCTCCTGATACCGTGCACATCGTACCATGTGAGTTCCGCCAAGCTGTATCTCTTCAGGCATGCATTTGTCGCATTCCGGGCAGGCGTAGTCGCACCGCGGCGCGAACTGGCATCCGGGCGGCCTGTTGTACGGATCCGGCGTGGAACCCTTGATCGGGTTGATGTCCTGTTCGGCGCCCCTTCCCAGAACAGGGATGGACTTTAACAGCGCTCTCGTGTACGGATGCGTGGGGTGATCCAGCACCTCCTCCGCAGAGCCGCTTTCGATGATATTGCCCATGTACATGACGGCGACATCGTCGGCCAGCTCGCAGACCACGCCCATATCGTGGGTAATCAGCATGATAGCCGTGTTGTAATTCTTCTTTAAATGATCCATCAGCTCGAAAATCTGGGCCTGAATGGTCACATCGAGAGCCGTAGTCGGTTCATCGGCGATCAGGACCTTCGGATTACAGCTCATGGCCATGGCGATCATGGCACGCTGTCTCATACCGCCGGAGAATTCGTGGGGATACTGGTCGATTCTCTTCTGAGGATTGGGGATTCCCATATCGGTCAGAAGCTTTAAGGCTGTTTCCCTGGCCTCCTTCTTGGATACGTTCTTGTTATGGGAGCGGATCATCTCCTCAATCTGCCATCCGATCGTGTAGACCGGGTTCAGCGCTGTCATGGGATCCTGGAAAATCATGGCGATATCCTTGCCGCGGATATCCCTCATCTCTTTTCCGTTTCTTTCCAGTTCGTGGATCTTAATATCACCGCGCTTGTCTCCGCTGTGATAGATGATTTCTCCTTCCTCGATCCTGGAAAGCTTGGGAAGCAGCTGCATGATGGAAGTAGCCGTCACGCTCTTGCCGCAGCCCGACTCTCCTACGATACAGAGTGTCTTGCCGCTTTTAATATCCATGGAAACGCCGTTGATCGCCCTGTTGCAGCGCTCATTTGTATAGAAATACGTCTTTAAATTTTTAACGGAAATTACTGCATTATCGCTCATATCCTGCCTCCTAGCCCTGCTGTGTCGGATCTGTGGTATCTCTGATGCCGTCGCCCATGAAGTTGATGCTCATGACGAATAAGGAAACCACAATACCGGTTGGGAGCCACATCCACCAGTTATTCTGAAGAGTGAACATATCCTGAGCCGCATTTAAAATATTGCCCCAGGTCGGGACCTCCAGCGGAACGCCCAGGCCTAAGAAGCTTAAGGAAGCCTCCTCCAGGATAAACATGGCCGTACTCAGTGTAACATTGACAATAATCGGGCTTAACGCATTTGGTAAAATATGCTTATAGCAGATGATAAACGGATTGAGTCCGAACACCTTTAAGGACTGTACGTATTCCTCTTCTCTTATGGAGAGCACCTGGGATCTGGCCATACGGAAACAGGAACCCCATCCACAGATGATAAAGATAATCACGATGTTCTTCGCGCTCTGTCCCATGATTGCAACCAGCATCATAACGAGAATCAGCTGTGGAATGGACATGAACACCTCGGAGATCCGGACCATAAGCCTATCGAACCAGCCGCCGCGGTATCCGCTGTAGCATCCTAAGAGTACGCCGATAAATGCACAGCCCAGGGCACTTCCGAATCCGATCGCGATGGACATGCGGCCGCCGTACAGGACTCGTGCAAATACATCCCGGCCGATCTTATCCGTCCCAAACCAGTGCTCGCCTGACGGCGGCTTCAGAATAGATTTCATATCCACGGCCTTCGGCGAATAGCCGGTTAAAAGCGGTGCGAAGATACAGGCCAGAAGAATGATCAGGAAAATTACGCCGCCCACGATGGCAAGACGGTTGTTCAAAAGCTTTCGTAGCGCCCGGTTGCCGGACTTCTTGTTCTTCAGTTCTCCGGATTCCTCCATCTGTCGGATCTGGTCAAACTTCCGGTTTAAATGCAGCTGTTTTGATTTTATACTCATCTTCCGTCCCTCCTATCGTTCCAGCTTAATACGCGGGTCTAACGCGGCAGTCAGGATGTCGACCAGTGTACTGGCAAACAGTGTCATGAAGACGAATAACAGCGCCAGCATCATGACCAGATTGTAGTTCTGCGAACGAACCGCCGTATTGAATGCACTTCCGATTCCAGGCCACTGGAATACGGTCTCGATAACTACGGAACCTGCGATCAGGGTCGGAAGGCGGAAGCCCACCAGGACGATAACAGGAGTCAGCGATACACGGAAGCCGTGTACTAAATTCACTCTGAATTCAGAGAGGCCTTTGCTTCGGGCCGTCTTTATGTAGTCCTTGTTCATGGTATCCAGCATGCTGCTTCGGGCGTAACGCATGACACCCGCCGTCATGGAGATTCCCAGAACGAGAGCCGGCATGACGAGATACTTGATTCGCCCTGCGAAATTGACCACGGTCGGATCCGTTCGGCCGCCAACCGGCAGCCATCCTAAATTTAATGCGAAGATTAAGATTGCACAGACACCGAAGAAGAACTGAGGGATAGAAACGCCGATCATACCGGCTACGGTCAGAACGTTGTCGCCGATAGTTCCCTTGTAGATTGCGCCGAGAACACCGAGAACACTTCCTAATACGGTGGAGATGCAGAGTGCCGCCACGGCCAGTTCAAGAGTGGCCGGAAGCCGTTCCGCCATAATCTGGATTACAGGCACTCCACTGGAAGAACTGTAGCCAAAGTCTCCGGTCAGCAGGCGGCCCAGCCATTTAAAATAGCGGACAAAAAAAGGATCATCAAGTCCATACTGCGCGCGCAGCGCCGCTACCTGCTCGGCGGTCAGCCTCGCAAGCGCCTCCGGGTCCATCAGGTACGAAACGGGATCGCCTGGTGTCAAATCCAGAAGCCAGTAAATGATAAACGTAATGATCAACAGCATGGGAATCATACCAAGAATTTTTTTAATTGTGTATTTTGCCATTTTATCACCTTTCTTAAAAGTTAAGGGACTGTACATGATATACAATCCCTTAACAGCACCTCCTAAGTGTTACTTGATTTCCCAGTTCTGAATATCCCAGTTATAGTTAAACTGCGGGTTGCCAAGCTTTGCGCCCTTTACAATCTTGTCGCTCTGAAGCAGGAAGATTGGCTGATAGTAAAGCGGAAGCTCGAATAATGTCTCATTCTCATACTTCTGTAATTCGAAGAATGCCTTTCTCTGTACCTCTGCATCTACGGAAGCGTTGGTGGCTGCGATGAGTTCGTCTAACTTCGGATCGCTCGGTGTATGGGAATTGATGGAATAACCGGTCTGATATCTGTCATAGTACTCGTGTAAGGATAAGGCTGCATTCGCCGCATAGCACATATCCCAGTCCACTGCGCTCGGTCCGTTGACCGGATCTTCCGGAGCTTTCCAGAGAATGGTTGCCAGATCGCCTTCTACCAGTCTTGCGTTCATCTTTATGCCTACTTCTGCAAGGTACTGCTGAATGATAGCCATAAGATCCTGTGTCATCTGATCCGTGTAGTAATAAACAACATCAAGCTCTGTATTCGGATCCCAGTTTGCTTCCTTCAACAGTTCTTTTGCTTTTTCCGGATTGTAATCGTAATTGTTCAGTCCGTCTGCCTTGTCCGCTCCGTCTGGTGTCAGGCTGTTTGCAGGAAGTGCTGCTCCCTCGAAAACGCCGTCTAAGATGGATTTCATGTCAAGTGCGTAAGCGATGGCCTGGCGTACTTTCTCGTCTGCCAGAGGCGCCTTTTTGCCGTCCTTTTTGTCAAACTTGTTTAAATACAGAAGACGGGTATAACGCACGTTAACAGTGTCGATGGTAAGTCCAGGTGTTCCCTCCAGCGCCTTGACATCGGCAATGTTCTTGGTGTAAGCGTAATCCAGCTTGCCTGCCTTCGCATTCGTTACGAAGTTCGCATCGCTGTCGCCTGCACTCGGATTTAAGTGAATGGTGAAGTTCGCGGTTCCGCCGTAGTACTTGTCAAACGGCTTCAATGTGGTGTAGTTGTTCATCTGAACTTCATCTACCATGAATGGGCCGGAACCGATCGGGCTCTGGAAATACTTGGCCTGCTGTAAGGAGATCGGATCTGTATCCGCCAAATACTTCTTAGGCAGAGGAGCAAACTGCGTAAATGTCAGCAGTGCATCCGGTGCGACTTTCTCAAAGGTCAGTGTAATCTTGCTGCCGTCCACGGCAATTCCTTCGATGTGCTCGGCGCTGCCGTCCTCATAGGCAGCCGCACCCTTTAATGCTTCAAATGTGGAACGGAATACGGAGTTTAACACCGTTGTCTTAAGCGCATACTCGATACTCCACTGAATATCGTCTGCTGTAATCGCTTCGCCGTCGTGCCAGAAAATATTATCTCTTAACTCAAAGGTCAGTGTCATTCCATCGTCGGACATCTCGTAGGATTTAGCCAGATCTCCTTCACCGGTTACCGGCGCCAGGTTCTCATCGGCAAAGATCAGATGTGCGTACAGGGTTTTGTTATATGTGTATGTACCAGGATTGAGCCACGGTGTCTCGAAGAACTCAGTAGGGCCGCCGTTGCTGTAAAGGACACCCGATTCCCCCGCTGCTGCCGGCTCTGCAGGTGCGGCTGTCGTATCTGCCTGTCCCCCCGCAGTAGCAGCTGTGGTGGAACTCGCCGGGTTACCGGATCCACAGCCTGCCAGCAAAGATGCCGTCATCGCCGCTGCCAGTCCTAAAGAAAAGATTTTTTTCAATTTCATGCAATACTTCCTCCTTTTTTAAAATAAAAAGGCGCAATGGATCATTTGTCCTTCATCCGTCACGCCCTTGTTGTTGATAAACACATTATATTACCGAAAATTTATTTTGTCAACATTGAATAGAAAAAAATTTTTTCCATTTTTTATTTTATGTATTTTTTATCCTGTTTACAAATATCTAAAAGATTCCTTCGTGATATTGTATACAGTTTTGTATTATTGCATTTGTTTTTGAAACAATTATGCTTATTTCGCTATTGCTTACTTCAGCTCTGCTTATTGCACTTCAGTCCGGCCGTTCTTTTCCAAGAGTGCACCTGCCAGATACGCCGCGCCCATCAGCCCGGCACGGTTGCCCAGTTCCGCCTGGCGCAGTTCTACATTACGGAAGCTGCTCATGATTCTGGCAGAAGCCTTCTGTTTCACCTCTTTCAGAATATAGGGCTGTGCCATGACGCCGCCTCCTAAAACGATACAGGATGGGTTAAAAATATGAATCACGGAAATCAGCCCGTACACGATCTCATCGATCCAGCTGTTCACAATGTCTCTCACCTTCGGATCGTCCAGTCTGGCAAATATCTTTCTTCCATTGTCCAGGTCCCGGTTGTAGGCCATGGCCCTACGCACCAACGCCGTGGTGGAAGCGTATTTTTCGTAGCATCCGCAGAAAGGTTCCCCGTACACGCTGTCCTCCGGATGGATCATAATACCGCCGAACTCTCCAGCCGAGCAGGCACTTCCCGTATAAATTCCCTTATTCATGACAATGGCGCCGCCAACTCCGGTCCCGTAGGTGATACAGAGAAAATCCTTAAAGTCTCTTCCCGCTCCAAACTGACCTTCCCCGATGGCTGCCGCGTTGACGTCATTCTCTACGGCGACAGGCACATGAAACTCGCGCTCCATGATCTCCCGCACCTTCATTCCCGTATAACCGGGTATGTTTTCATTGGCGTAGCGGATATAGCCTTCTGCAGAATTCACCTGGCCGGCAGTACTGATCCCGATGGCCTCAAAGTCATCGTACTGATGGAGAATCTCCACAGCCCGCTCCATCACGTACCTTCCGCCGTTCTTGGCATTGGTGGCATGCTCCTTCACCCCCACAATGTCCTGTCCGTTCCAGATTCCAGACTTAACGGAGGTGCCCCCGATATCCAGTGCCGCTATCCTCATAACAATCTCCTCCTGATAGAAAAAGGACAAAGAAACTAACTTTTCTGGCCTCTTTGTCCGTCATACCTAATATTCTTTACTGTATCGCAGCTACAAAATGTCTTGTGATGTCCCTCGGTCTCGTGATCGCGGTACCTACAACTGCCGCCAGCACACCGGTATCGAGAGCCGCCTTTAACTGCTCCGGCGTCCAGATTCCGCCTTCCGCGATAACCGGCTTGCCGCAGGTCTCAACGAGATGCTTCATCAAATTAAAATCCGGAAGGTTGGCTCCCTTTGTATAATCCGTATAACCATTCATTGTCGTACCAACCAGATCAAGTCCGATCTGTGCGGCATGAAGGCCTTCTTCATAACAGGAACAGTCTGCCATAAAAAGCTGATCCGGATATTTGGCACGTACTTCTGTAAAGAACTCGTCCAGAGTCTTTCCGTCCGGTCTGATGCGATTGGTACAGTCCGTGGCAATGATATCCACTCCACACTCCACAAGCGCATCCACTTCCTTCATGGTCGGTGTGATATATACGTCACAGTCCCCGTAAACCTCCTTAATAATGCCGATTACCGGAAGATCTACCGTTTTCTTAATTTCCACAATATCTGCAACCGTGTTGGCCCTGATGCCAACTGCTCCGCCCTCTTTTGCTGCGTATGCCATCCTGCCCATAATGTAAGAACTGTGCAGTGGTTCCTCCTGTAATGCCTGGCAGGAAACGATCAGACCACCTCTGACCTGTTCCAGTACTGAATAATCCATATTAGATACCCCCTCTTGTATTTTTTACTGCTTTTTTGGGATTTTTAACTGTTTTAATCATAGCACGTATAAAAAATATTTTCAATACAAACATTAAATAAAAAAAAGTTTTTATTTTTATTGATTTCTGCCAGTAATGATGATATGATACACACAGATACTGTTGAATTATTATAATAATTGAAAAGGCAGGTATGTATTATGTCCAAGTATGATGTCAACAAATTCAAAAACGTTACTGTTGCGCTCAACACTCCGTTCGACAAAAATGGCGATGTTGATTTAGAAGCGACAAAGGCCGTTGTAAACTATTTCTGTAACAAAGGTATTAAGCAGATGTATGTCTGCGGCAGTACAGGTGAAGGCTTCCTTCTGGATACGGAAGAAAGAAAGGCCGTGACGGAGACTGTTGTAAAGGAAGCAGCAGGACGCATGAATATCATCGTCCATGTAGGCTGTCCTGATACAAGACATTCCGCCGAACTCGCCAAACATGCGGAGGCTGTAGGCGCCGATGCTACCTCTGCGGTTCCCTGTGTATATTACCACATGGGCGAGGAAAGTGTATACCAGCACTGGACAAAAATTACCGAGGCTGCCGATCTTCCTTTCTTCATTTATAATATCCCGCAGCTGACCGGATTCAATCTGTCTATGGGGCTGTTCGGCCGCATGCTGGAAAACGAGCGCGTTGCCGGCGTAAAATGCTCCTCCGACCCGGCACAGGATATCCTGCGCTTTAAGCTGGCCGGCGGCAAAGATTTCATCGTATTCAACGGACCGGACGAGCAGTTCATCGCAGGACGCCTGATGGGCGCTGATGCCGGTATCGGCGGTACATACGGTGCCATGCCTGAGTTATACTTAAAGATGGACGAACTGGTTAACCGCGGCGAATGGGAAAAGGCCAGAGAAGTGCAGAATCTGGTTACCCCGCTCATTTACCGTCTCTGCTCCTTCCCGTCCATGCACGGCGCAGTAAAGGGAATCATCTCCTTGGACGGCTGCCCGATGGGCGATCCGAGACTTCCATTCCTTCCGGTTGCACTGGATGATCCGAAGCTGGTAGAGCTCTACCACGATATCAGAAAAGCAGTCGAGGATACGAAAGATTTATAAAGACTTTAAAATCAGTCTGAGAGGATGTACCTGCTTGCAGGCTGCATCCTCTCTTTTTTAGGAGGAGTACATCATGAAAAAACACATTGTATGCTACGGAGATTCCAATACCCACGGGTACTGTGCTGCGAACGACGGCCGTTTTGATGAAAATGAGCGCTGGCCGCGTCTTCTGGAACAGAAGCTGGGAGAAGATTATCTCGTTCTCGAGGAAGGCCTGTCTGGCCGGACCACCTGTTTTAACGATCCGATCCACGAGGGCTTATCCGGGCTGGATTATATTTATCCATGCCTCATGAGCCACGAACCCGTAGATTTGCTGATCATCATGCTGGGAACCAATGATACCAAGGAACGTTTCGGCGCATCCGCTGCCTGCATTGCGCTGGGCCTCAAGCGTCTCATCGCAAAGGCCATCACCACCACCGACTGCTGGCGGGATAAGAAGCCGGGTATCCTTGTGGTCGCTCCCAAGAACATCGAGAAAGAGTACGAGGCCACAGCGGTAGGTGCTACGATGGGCCGCGGCTGTGCGGAAAAATCAGAAGGCCTAGCCGAAGAATACAGAAAAATCGCAGAGTTGATGGGCTGCCACTATTTCGACGCCAATACCGTCGTAAAAGAAAACAATAAAATCGATTATATGCACCTTACAAAAGAGGGCCACGAGGCGCTTGCCACCGCACTGGCCGGTCTGGTGAGAAAATATTAAGGGAATTTTCACATATTTTTCCACTCCTTTGCTCCGGGATTATGGTATACTAAAGAAAAATGTTCCTCGCATAAGGAGAATCATCAGAATGAAGAAAAGAACGCGCGCAGTCAGTCTTTCTTTAGCCCTTGCCATCGCCGCGTCTGCAGTGATCCCATGGACTTTTGCATCCACTTCCGATTCCGATTCCGGATCCATTTCCGATTCGGGAAGTAATAGAACGGCCTCCTGGAAGGCGGCACAGGGAGACATGCTGTCCGTCAGCCAGAGCGGCCAGTCCCTGCAGACCTTCGCATTGGGGCCAGGCCTTGTCAATTTATCCCCGGCTGACCAGTTTGCCACCTATCAATGGGGATTAAAGAATGACGGGGAATTTCAGCTCGTCGAGATAAAAGCAAAGTTTCAGGCCGCTGACAATATCTATTCCGGCGGCAAAGGCGGTTTCGGCCTTCCGGGCCTTGGTCCCGGCGACTTCGAGTCCACGGTTACCGACGCGGTAACGGGTGTCGATATCAATATCCGGCCGGCCTGGGATCTCTATGACCAGTCCGAAAATAAGCGGTCCGTGGTCGTAGCCATCATCGACACAGGCGTCGACTATAACCATCAGGAGTTTTCGGGCGCCATGTGGACGAATCCCGGAGAAATTCCCGGTGATGGAATTGACAACGACGGAAACGGTTACGTAGACGATGTTCACGGCTGGAACTTCTATTCCGGCAACAGCCAGATCTTTGTAGGCGAAGAAGACAGCCACGGCACCCACGCCGCAGGCACCATCGCCGCGGTCCGCGGTTCCTACGGAATCGCCGGCATCACCGATAACAATTACGTAAAGATTATGTCCTTAAAGGCATTAGGCGGCAGTGACGGAACCGGATCGCCCGACTCTGTCATCCAGGCGATCCGCTACGCGGAAGCCAACGGCGCCACCATCTGTAACTTAAGCATGGGAACCTCCGCCTATAACGAGGCGCTGGCCCAGACCATGCAGAATTCGAAGATGCTGTTCATCGTGGCCTGCGGCAACGGCGGCATCGCCGGAAAGGGATATGACACCGACATTTACCCGGTCTATCCCGCATCGTTCCCATTTGACAATGTAATCTCTGTTGCCAACTTGTTATTCGACGGAAGCTTGAGCCGTGACTCCAACTACGGAACCGCCAGCGTGGATATCGCGGCCCCCGGAACCTATATTGTCAGCACATTGCCGGGCAATAATTACGGTTTTATGAGCGGCACTTCCATGGCCGCCCCCATGGTAACCGGAGTCGCCGCCATGCTCTACTCCTACCGTCCCGAGATCTCACTGTCTGACGTGAAAAATATTCTGCTGAATTCCAGCCGAAAGATGGACCAGTTAAGCGGGAAAATGGTGAGCGGGGGAATGCTGGATGCGTACGCAGCACTGAGTTACCAGTAATATTAAGGTGGGTAGTCAGTGATGGGAGATGTTGGATCTCAGTATTCAGGGAGGAAATTTGGATTTTAAGATCAATTATAGAAAGGACGTTCCTGTCAGGTATTTGACGGGAGGCGTCCTTTTATGTTGGGGTAGGTTGGATTTTATGTTGCTTTTATGCTTTTTCCTACTATATTTTATAATGTATTTGAAGAGGCTTTCAAAAAGCCCATTTATAAACTACATGTTTTTATCGAACTTACTCCTCATTCTTCGGACAATCGATTGCCTCATTGCCTGATTCGCCTGCCGTCTTTTCCGTCAGACGCATGTATAACAGCGGATATGGATTTCCCTGCTCGTCCAGCTCCGTCCGTTTGAAACGTTCAAATCCCATGTGCTCATAAAACCCTTTCGCCAGCGGATTCTGCTCATTTACACACAATTCACGTATCCCCAGCTCCTCTATACCATAGGTAAGAAGCCGCCTGCCCAAACCAGATCCACGCAATTCCGGTTCAAGGAAAAGCATCTCCAGACGCTCTCCCGCTGTACCCATGAAGGCAATGGGTTCCCGCTCTGCATTTATAGCAATCACCAGAGTGGGAACTTCAAGAAGCGCGGCCCGGACATACTTCTCTATTTCCCCGATTTCCTGATCAGACAGGAAAAGATGGGTCATCTTGACGGAGCGCCTCCATACTTCTGTCAGGCGATCGATCAACTCATCGCTTCGTACTTCCTGCAAAATTATTTCTGCCTGGTTTACCCCCTTTGGCAGCGTTTCCCGATTAATCTCCCGACTCTGTTGATTTTGGTTTCTCTGTATACAATTTCTTAGGGTTGATTCCCCCTGTTCTGATTGATTCTGCATAATCTACTCCTGTCTTGCCATAAAAATAACCCGGGAAGCACAAATCTTCCCGGGTATCACTTCCACCTCTTATTCGTTCACTTTCGTCTCTTCTACTCCATGGAACGCCATCTGAAATTCGGAATAAGATCAGACCACTTGTTGACACCGATAATCGGCTTTGCAAATTCCGTAGCTTCCAGCGTATACTTCTTCTTATCAATGTCACGGAACACCTGCCAGATCTTACGGCGCTTCGTGGCCACAATGGTATCACCCTGATTCATATCACACTCCCACAGACCAAATGCCAATCCGCTGCGCACCTCCAACGGCGCGTCCACCTGACGGCTTAAGATATAGGCGTCGATATATGGATTACTATCTACCAGGTAATAGGAATAGGCAAATGCCGCCGCCTGAATCTGAGGAATGTCTCCTCTTGTCGGGCTCTTCGCCGTAAATCCTTCTTCTGTAAGGATAATATGGCGGACATCTCCAGTCGGTGAACGGAATGCAGCCTGTGCCATGTAGTCTGTAAGAACACTTAAATTCGCAAAGTTGATGACAGGGGAGTTAAAGTCATTGGTAATCCATCCGGTCTGCGCATCATCCCAGAATTCCGGTTCCGTCATAGGCGCCGGATACGGATGGTAAGATAATCCCCAATCCATCTGTCCCTGCGTGTTGGCGATAGAATTAAATGTATCCACAATATTTTTTCCGCCGTATTTTAACTTGTTGTCGATCTCCGCATTCCAGTTATAATCGAGGGAAAAATAGACCCTGTCATTTGCACTGGTGCTCTTGATTGCCGTATAGAACACGCGGAATGCATCCTGATACGCCTGAACATAGCTGTTTAGATCCCAGGCCCCGGTGTAATTCCACTGCTGGTTATTAATCTCATTACCGATAATCCAGTTGGATATCTTACCCTGATTCGGATTCGAACCGTTGTACCGCTCTGCAAGGAATGAAGCAATAGCCTTGGTCTGCTCAAAACCGGCTTCTGTTGCTGCGTTAAATAAATAATAGAATGCTTTTGAAGACTTCTTCGTACCAGGATAGATCAGATCCGGCGTTGCATCATTCCATCCATTCAGGATGATAGCCGTAACCGTCATACCTTTGCCGGAAAGCGCACTGATGGTTCTATCGTAATCTTCAATGACCCGCTTGTCAAAATGATACATCTTACCATCATACTGATAGTCAATACCCTGACCTAAAATCTGATGAAATGCAATATTCGTTCCCACATGCTTGACACCCAGATCAAATGCGTCTGCCAGCATGTTCAGCTCAATATTAAGCCCTTTTTTTGTCAAAGGATCATTAAACGCCGCTGTGTTCGGGGCTACCGCCTCCGGATTTGTGATATAGTGCGGGTCGCTGACCTCGATGTATTTCGTCCCATCCCAGACCGCTACCACAAATCTGCTGTATAACCGGTCCTCCGCAGTGCCTTCATTCAACGGGAACTGATACGTTACCTCCGTTCCAAATGAAGCGGCCCCCGCGTAATCAAGGCGTCCTTCCAGATTCTTCTGATACGGCTTCTGTTCCACCAAATAGAGAACTCCATCCGTACCGGTCATATCTCCGCTGCTGGTGACCTTGACCGTCACACTTTTCTTATCCGGATTGATCAGGCAGGAGGTGATCGATGATTCCACCTTGGGTCCCTGTGTCTCAGCGTTTTCAGAAGTCTCAGTGTCCACGCTGGCGAATGAAGCAAACACACCGGTAAAGCACAACAACACTGTAGCCAGAATGCCTGCCGCTCCTCTTCTTATCATCTTACTATCCATTCCTGTTTCCCTCCGTGCTGTCTAACTTTATGTACTCTACCATGATACCTAATTGCAATACCATTTGCAATAAAGTTTTTATTACGGAATTCTAAATTTACTTACAATATTGGTACCATCTGGAACTCCACGAGCACCTCCATCAAACGCCGCTTTGTGGATATTATGGCTAATAAACGACAAAACTGTGGGCAGTAATAACCTCCATCCAGCATTTGGCTTTGAGACGGTTTGTAAAACGGTCCACCTGCTCCATACCTGGATAGAAAGACATCTGATACGCCTTCTTCCAGTCCTTGTAGGTCACTTCGTAAATAAAATCTTCCGGTAAATCCACTATAGGGATTAGTGATTTTCTCCGGTTTTCTACAGCGATTTTGGCAGCTTCACAGAGACGTTTTATTGCGAGCTTCTGCGGAATGCAGAAGGTGGCACCGCCTACACCGCGCTTGATCTCGGCAGTCGAAATATGCGGCGCCAGTTCTCTGGCATCCCGGCACACGGCTTCGTCTCCAGAGAGAAAAAGAACTGGTATTCCGAGGGAGGAAGCCGTGTAGGTATTGAGCATAAACTCGCTCATATAGCGGCCATTGAGGCGAATGTACTGGCTGTTTCCTGTAGAGGTGTGGCTGATGGCAAACTCCGGATTGCCGGCGGCCGCATGGTACCCAAGAAAAAATACTCCGTCAAAGGTTTCGTCAAGGCCGAACATCATATTATACGGATGTCCGCTCTTCCCCCGGATCAGCGTTACGTATTCCGGCATCGCAAGAGGGTTGATATTGGAGGCGTCACCATGGCCATCCTTTACGACAATGGCGGCCGCTCCGGCGGCATGAGCCGCCTCGCAGACTGCGACGACTTCGTTTGTCATCTCCTCTGCATACCTCTGGTAAACAGACTCGTTTTTATGAGTCTCATCGGTGAAACTTAGTCCGGCGCAGCCTTCGATGTCTGCGCTGATGAATATTTTCATGGTATTTCTCCTGTTCCGGGCTTTCGCCCTATAAAAATAAATGCAAAAGTGCCCAGCGAAGAGCTAGCTCTCCCTTGGCCTCCCGCTACTCCGCAGTGCATCTTCTTGTCCGCAAATTCGGCGGACAAGAAGCTCCGGGCTTTCGCCCTATAAAAATAAATGCAAAAGTGCCCAGCGAAGAGCTAGCTCTCCTCTGGGCACTTTCACATTTATTTTTGCACTGCTCAATGCTTGCGCATTATTTGCACTGCTCATTGCTTACGCATGATTATTCAATGATTGTAGCAACTTTTCCTGATCCAACGGTTCTGCCGCCTTCACGGATAGCGAAACGAAGACCCTGCTCCATAGCTACTGGATGAATCAGCTCTACGGTCATCTCTACGTTATCGCCAGGCATACACATTTCTACGCCTTCTGGAAGATCACATACACCAGTTACGTCAGTTGTTCTGAAGTAGAACTGAGGTCTGTAGTTGTTGAAGAAAGGAGTATGACGTCCACCTTCATCTTTTGTTAAAACGTAAACCTGAGCTGTAAATTTCTTGTGGCACTTTACAGAACCTGGTTTAACAAGACACTGTCCTCTTTCGATTTCAGTTCTCTGAACACCACGAAGTAATGCACCGATGTTATCACCAGCCTGAGCCTCGTCTAACAGCTTACGGAACATCTCGATACCTGTAACAACTACCTTACGGGTCTCTTCATGGATACCAACGATTTCAACTTCGTCAGATACGTGTAATGTACCACGCTCTACTCTACCTGTAGCAACAGTACCACGGCCTGTGATGGAGAAAACGTCCTCTACTGGCATTAAGAAAGGCTTGTCTGTTTCACGAACTGGATCTGGAACCCACTCGTCAACAGCCTTCATTAATTCAAGAACCTTGTCGCCCCACTCGCTGGACGGATCCTCAAGAGCCTTTAAAGCGGAACCCTGGATGATTGGTGTATCATCGCCCGGGAATTCATATTCATTTAACAGTTCACGAATTTCCATGTCTACTAATTCAAGTAATTCTTCATCGTCAACCATATCGCACTTGTTCATGAATACTACGATGTAAGGAACGCCTACCTGACGAGAAAGCAGGATGTGCTCTCTTGTCTGAGCCATAACACCATCAGTAGCAGCAACAACAAGGATAGCGCCGTCCATCTGAGCAGCACCAGTGATCATGTTCTTTACATAGTCAGCATGGCCTGGGCAGTCAACGTGAGCATAATGTCTCTTCTCTGTCTCATACTCAACGTGAGAAGTAGAAATAGTGATACCACGCTCTCTCTCTTCCGGAGCCTTATCGATATTCTCGAAAGCTACGGACTCACCGGTACCTAATCTTTCATGAAGAGTCTTTGTGATAGCAGCTGTTAAAGTTGTTTTACCATGGTCAACGTGGCCAATAGTACCGATGTTACAATGTGGTTTGTTTCTTTCAAATTTAGCTTTGCCCATTTTATAACGTCCTCCTTAATTTGTGCTCTTTTGAGCTTTAATTTTTATGTTAGGCTGTCTTTTATTATATGCTATTTATGCACTATTTTCAAGCCTATTTGATGGATTCCGGGCGGTTTTAGGCCGCTCGGAGTCCATTTAGTACCCGGATTTTCTGGTCTGCCAAAGTCCCTTTTGGGAGCGACGGATTATTTACCGTTCTTCTCAGCAAGTACCTTCTCCTGTACAGATTTTGGAACTGGCTCGTATTTCTCGAAGAACATAGAGTAGTTACCACGTCCCTGTGTTTTGGAACGTAAATCTGTGGAGTATCCAAACATCTCTGCCAGCGGAACGAATGCGCGAACAATCTTACCGCCGCCTAAATCGTCCATACCTTCGATACGGCCACGACGGGAGTTGATATCACCGATAACATCACCCATGTAGTCTTCCGGCATGGTTACTTCAACCTTCATGATCGGCTCAAGTAAGATAGCTCCGGCTTTGTGCATCGCATCCTTGAACGCCATGGAACCGGCGATGTGGAATGCCATTTCACTGGAGTCTACCTCATGGTAGGAACCGTCATATACGGTCGCATGAACACCCAGTACAGGGAATCCGCCAAGAATACCACACTTGGAAGCTTCCTCAATACCTTCACCGACTGCCGGGATATATTCCTTCGGAATAGCACCGCCGACAACGGAGGAGTCAAACTTAAACAGTTCTTCTGCGTTGGCATCCATAGGCTCAAAGTGAACCTTACAGTGTCCGTACTGTCCACGTCCACCGGACTGCTTCGCATACTTGCTGTCTACGTCAACAGCCTTAGTAAATGTCTCCTTGTAAGCAACCTGAGGAGCACCTACGTTGGCTTCTACGTTGAACTCACGCAGCAGACGGTCTACGATGATCTCCAGATGAAGCTCGCCCATACCGGAAATAATAACCTGACCGGTCTCCTGGTTTGTCTTCGCTCTGAAGGTCGGATCTTCTTCTGCAAGCTTTGCAAGCGCCTCGCCCATCTTGCCCTGACCAGCTTTGGTCTTCGGCTCGATCGCGATATCGATAACAGGCTCCGGGAACTCCATGGATTCCAGGATTACCGGATGCTGGTCGTCACAGATAGTATCGCCAGTTGTTGTGGTCTTGAAACCTACAGCAGCAGCAATATCTCCTGCATAAACCTTATCTAACTCCTGTCTCTTGTTGGCATGCATCTGAAGGATACGTCCAACACGCTCTTTTTTGCCTTTTGTAGCATTGAGAACGTAAGAACCGGAGTTCATACTTCCGGAGTATACACGGAAGAATGCTAACTTACCCACGAATGGGTCTGTCATAATCTTAAATGCCAGCGCTGAGAACGGCTCGTCGTCGGAGGAATGTCTCTCGACTTCGTTGCCATCCATATCGACACCTTTAATAGATGGGATATCGATCGGTGAAGGCATATATTCTACAACTGCATCAAGAAGTTTCTGAACGCCTTTGTTTCTGTAAGCGGTACCGCAGCATACCGGAATCGCAGTACATTCACATGTCGCTTTTCTCAGTGCTTTCTTCAGTTCCTCTACAGAAGGCTCTTCTCCCTCTAAATACTGCATCATCAGATCATCATCAAGTTCGCAGATTTTCTCTACTAATTCGGTGTGGTAAAGCTCGGCATCGACTTGCATATCCTCAGGGATCTCAACGATGGAAATATCCTCACCCTTCTCGTCATTGTAGATATAAGCCTGCATCTCGAACAGATCGATAATACCTTTAAATTCATCTTCTGCGCCGATTGGCAGCTGAAGACAGATTGCGTTTTTGCCAAGTCTGGTTCTGATCTGATCAACGGCACCATAGAAGTTCGCACCCATGATATCCATCTTGTTAATGAATGCCATACGTGGTACATTGTAGGTATCCGCCTGACGCCATACGTTCTCAGACTGCGGCTCAACTCCACCCTTTGCACAGAACACGCCTACGGCGCCGTCCAGTACACGAAGGGAACGCTCAACCTCTACTGTAAAGTCAACGTGGCCTGGAGTATCAATAATATTGATACGGTGTTCCTGGGCACCCGGCTTTACCTTGCAGTGTTCCTGCTGGGTCCAGTGGCAGGTTGTAGCAGCTGAAGTGATTGTGATTCCTCTTTCCTGCTCCTGCTCCATCCAGTCCATGGTAGCAGTACCTTCATGAGTATCACCGATTTTATAGTTTACACCAGTATAATAGAGGATACGCTCTGTCAATGTTGTTTTACCAGCATCGATATGGGCCATAATACCAATATTTCTGGTTCTTTCCAATGGATATTCTCTTCCAGCCAAAGCTTTTTCCTCCTATTAGAATCTGTAATGAGCAAATGCCTTGTTTGCCTCTGCCATCTTGTGCATGTCTTCTTTCTTCTTTACAGAAGCACCAGTGTTGTTGGCAGCATCCATAATCTCATTAGCAAGTCTTTCTTCCTGGGTCTTCTCGCCTCTCTTACGGGAGTACAGAGTGATCCATCTGAGTGCTAATGCCTGTCTTCTCTCAGCCTTAACTTCGATCGGCACCTGATAGGTAGCACCACCGATACGTTTTGCCTTTACTTCCAGTACAGGCATGATGTTGTTCATCGCTTCTTCGAATACTTCGACAGCCGGTTTGCCCATCTTTTCTTCTACTCGGCCGAATGCGCCGTATACAATCTTCTGAGCAACGCCCTTTTTACCATCTAACATGATGTTGTTGATTAACTTGGTAACAACCTTGTTATTGTAAAGCGGGTCTGCTAATACGTCTCTCTTCTGAGTATGTCCTTTACGTGGCACGTTACTTCCCTCCTTAATATCGCCGCCCGAGCCTGCATGATACAGGTTCCACAGCTTTTCATTAGATCTTAGGTACTCACAAACATTGAAGTTGCGTTCGCGCTCGGTTCTCTTATATATAATCCTGCAACCTACAGGTTCAATATCATCAATCCGGCACTAGAAATTCAATCATGTGGTTCTAATTATTATTTTTTGTCTTTTGGTCTCTTAGCACCGTATTTGGAACGAGCCTGCTTTCTGTTGGCTACGCCTGCGGTATCCAGTGTACCTCTAACGATATGATATCTGGTACCTGGTAAGTCTTTTACTCTTCCGCCACGGATTAAAACAACGCTATGCTCCTGTAAGTTGTGACCCTCACCTGGAATGTAGCTTGTTACTTCGATCCCGTTAGACAGACGTACTCTGGCGATCTTTCTGAGCGCTGAGTTAGGCTTCTTAGGTGTAGCAGTCTTAACTGCTGTGCAGACACCTCTCTTCTGAGGAGCGGAAACATCTGTAGCTCTCTTCTGTAAAGAGTTGTAACCCTTCTGCAGAGCCGGAGCTGTGGATTTCTTTACGGATGTCTGTCTTCCCTTTCTAACTAACTGGTTAAATGTTGGCATTCTTTTCACCTCCTGTGATATTGTCTGTGGTTGCTGTATTTCTTTCAGCCTGATTGCTTGCACAAAAACATGACGCGTTTATGCACGCCTAATTATTATATACACTTTGTATTTTTCTGTCAAGGAAATTCTTTAAAACATTCTAAAAAATGAAAAAAGGCAGCTCCGGCCGGCCCGGACTTTGCCTTTTTTCTCAATTTATACCATTCATCCTATTGAACGAGTCTCGGTTTATCCATCTTTCCTTCCACTACAGTCTGCAATTCCCGAATGGCGGCGTAATTGTCGATAATCTTATCGTAATTGTATACAGTCTGCTTCTTTACAATATCCATATCCTTCCGAAGTTCACAGATATCATCACGCACATCGGCCATCTCGTTCTTCAGACCATGTACCTCTCCATATAAAGTCAGTATGTCAGTACGGATCGGCTTTAATTTCAATTCTAACTTTTCTTCTAATTTTTCTTCTAGCTTTTCGTCCAGCTTCCGGTACAGCCGCGTCTCCAGTCCGTCAAGCATGACGGCAATCGCATCTAGTGTTTCCTGATCTGCCATTCTATCCCTCCCCTTTCACTAATTGACAGGCAAGTTTTCGTCTTTTATCATAACATGAAAAACAGGCAAAGTCCATCGATATACAGTTATCATAGTACAGGTTTATTCTGGAACTTCTGTCGAAATGACCGGACCTGGCAAGTCAGCGGAACCGCTGTTTCTTAAACCGTATTATAAGGATATCATATTTTCTGGAAAGACGCAATCTCTGTTTTGTCGTACTTATATGGATATGGCAGTCAGTTACAGTCCCCCGTCTCCTCATTCCCATCGTCTTTTCTCTGATGGCAGTTCATCCCGCAGCTGCCGCAGCATCCTCCGCAGCCGGATTTTCCCATTTTTTTATCCCGTCTTTTCTTCCAGATCACCGCGCCCACCGCTGCTATCAGAATGATTCCGATCATAAGATCTGCCATGAACTTCACCTCCTGTGAAAGCAGTTGATTCATCTATTCTGCCTGTTCTGTTTATTCCACCCCTCCGAATCATTCTTCTATGTGCCGGAAGGCTCCGTCTGGTTCGTGACCCGCAGAAATAAGAATCCCGGCGGGCCGGACGGCTGAGCATACGCCCAACCGGCTCCGTCCGCCGGGACTTATATTATTCTCAGACAGCTTTATACGTCCTCTTCATCAATATCATCGATGTCCAGAACTTCCTCAGCCTCTAAATACTCTTCTGTAACGGGAATCGCAAGATCGTCGCCAAGGATAATCTCATCTTCATTCATCTCTTCCCCGTCCGTACTCAGCTTAACGGTACGGTAACGCTTCATTCCAGTACCTGCAGGAATCGGTTTACCGATAATTACGTTCTCCTTTAAGCCGATTAAGTGGTCTACCTTGCCGTTGATCGCTGCCTCGGTCAGAACCTTGGTGGTCTCCTGGAAGGAAGCCGCTGATAAGAAGGAGTCTGTAGCCAGAGATGCCTTGGTGATACCCAGCATAACCTGTTTTCCATCCGCCGGCTCCTTGCCTTCTGCAAGAAGTGCCTCGTTCATATCGTTGTAATCAAGAACGTCCATGGAGGTACCCGGAAGCACATCACTGTCTCCGCTCTCCTCGATCTTGATCTTCTTAAGCATCTGTCTGACGATCATCTCAACGTGCTTATCATTGATCTCAACACCCTGCAGACGGTAAACACGCTGAACTTCCTGGATCATGTAATCCTGTACCGCGCGGACACCCTTGATCTTTAAGATATCATGCGGGTTGATACTACCTTCTGTCAGCTCGTCGCCGGCCTCTAAATAGACGCCATCCTGGATCTTGATTCTGGATCCGTAAGGAATTAAATACGTCTTGGAGTTGCCGGTCTCATTATCTGTAATGATGATCTCACGTTTCTTCTTCGTATCCTTGATCGTAGCTACGCCGCCGAACTCCGCGATGATCGCAAGTCCCTTTGGCTTACGCGCCTCAAAAAGCTCCTCGACACGGGGAAGACCCTGTGTGATATCGCCGCCGGCAACACCGCCGGTATGGAACGTACGCATGGTCAGCTGTGTACCAGGCTCACCGATGGACTGAGCGGCAATAATACCGACTGCCTCACCAACCTGTACCGGCTGTCCGGTAGCCATGTTGGCACCGTAGCATTTCGCGCAGACACCCAGATGGGATTTGCAGGTAAGAACGGTACGGATCTTGACGGAATCGCGTCCCATCTTCTGTAATGTCTTCATAACCGCAGCCGCACGCTTCGGTGTACACATATGGTTTGCCTTCACAACTACTTCTCCGGTGTCCGGATCGGTGATAGTTTCAGCGATATATCTGCCTGTCAGTCTCTCCTCGAGACCCTCGATCGTCTCCTGGCCATCCATGAAAGCCTTGATCTCCATGGCAGGAATTGTCTTTCCTTCGCAGCAGTCTACCTCGCGGATAATCATATCCTGGGAAACGTCTACAAGTCGTCTCGTCAGATAACCGGAGTCGGCTGTTCGCAGAGCCGTATCGGAAAGTCCTTTACGCGCTCCATGAGCGGAGATGAAGTACTCCAGTACGTCCAGACCTTCACGGAAGTTGGACTTAATAGGAAGTTCGATGGTATGACCGGTTGTATCGGCCATAAGTCCACGCATACCAGCCAGCTGTTTGATCTGTTTATCAGAACCTCGGGCTCCGGAGTCCGCCATCATGTAGATGTTGTTATACTTGTCAAGGCCGGTAAGCAGATCGTGAGTCAGCTGATCATCCGTCTCTTTCCATGTATCGATAACTTCTTTATAACGCTCTTCCTCCGTGATCAGACCACGTCTGAAGTTCTTGGCAATCTGGTCAACGGTCGCCTGAGCGTCCGCAATCAGCTTCGGTTTGCTCTCCGGCACGGTCATGTCGGAAATGGATACGGTCATGGCCGCTCTCGTGGAATACTTATAACCGATCGCCTTGATATCGTCTAACGTCTCAGCGGTCTGAACTGCACCGTGAACGTTGATAACTTTCTCCAGAATCTGCTTTAACTGCTTCTTGCCGACGTGGAAATCCACCTCCATCAGAAGCTCGTTGCCCGGAATGCTTCTGTCTACGAAGCCCAGGTCCTGAGGAACGATCTCATTGAAAATGAAGCGGCCCACTGTAGATTCTACGGAACCGGTCTTCACGGTGCCATCCGGCATTTTCTTTGTCACTCTCGCCTTGATTCTGGAGTGTAAGGTTACGGCTCCGTTCTCATAGGCAAGAATCGCTTCGTTTACATTATGGAATACCATGCCCTCGCCCTTGGCGCCAGGTCTTTCCTGGGTCAGGTAATAGATTCCAAGGACCATATCCTGAGACGGAACGGCCACAGGGCCACCGTCGGAAGGTTTCAGTAAGTTGTTCGGTGAGAGGAGTAAGAACCGGCACTCCGCCTGTGCTTCTACGGACAGAGGCAGATGAACGGCCATCTGGTCACCATCGAAGTCCGCGTTGAACGCGGTACAAACCAGCGGATGCAGCTTGATCGCCTTACCTTCCACCAGAATCGGCTCGAACGCCTGGATACCAAGTCTGTGCAGTGTAGGCGCACGGTTTAACATAACCGGATGCTCCTTGATTACGTCCTCCAGTACATCCCAAACCTCGGTCTGAAGTCTCTCCACCATCTTCTTGGCATTCTTAATATTGTGAGCGGTGCCGTTGGCAACCAGCTCCTTCATAACAAACGGCTTAAATAACTCGATCGCCATCTCTTTCGGAAGACCGCACTGGTAAATCTTCAGCTCCGGTCCTACGACGATAACGGAACGTCCGGAATAGTCGACACGCTTTCCTAACAGGTTCTGACGGAAACGTCCCTGCTTACCCTTTAACATATCAGAAAGGGATTTAAGAGCACGGTTACCAGGTCCGGTAACAGGTCTGCCTCTTCTGCCGTTATCGATCAGGGCGTCAACGGCTTCCTGCAGCATGCGCTTCTCGTTGCGGACAATAATATCCGGCGCGCCCAGCTCTAAAAGACGGGCCAGACGGTTATTTCTATTGATAATTCTTCTGTATAAATCATTTAAATCGGAGGTGGCAAAACGTCCGCCATCCAGCTGTACCATCGGCCGGATATCCGGAGGGATAACCGGGATCGCAGTCATGATCATCCATTCCGGCTTGTTGCCGGAGTTGCGGAATGCCTCTACGACTTCCAGTCTCTTGATGATTCTGGCACGCTTCTGGCCGGTGGCATCCTTCAGTCCCTTTCTTAACTCTTCGGAATCTTTCTCTAAATCGATCGCCTGTAAGAGTTCCAGGATTGCTTCTGCACCCATCCCTACGCGGAATGCGCCGTAACCGTATTTGTCAACCTCTTCGCGGTATTCCTTCTCAGATAACACCTGCTTATACTGAAGTCCTGTATCCGCCGCATCCAGTACGATATAGGATGCGAAGTACAGTACTTTCTCAAGGGTTCTCGGTGAGATATCGAGAATCAGGCCCATACGGCTCGGGATTCCCTTAAAATACCAGATATGGGAAACTGGAGCAGCAAGCGCGATATGGCCCATACGCTCTCTACGAACGCTGGCCTTCGTGACTTCGACACCGCATCGGTCACAGATAACGCCTTTATATCTGATCTTTTTGTATTTACCGCAATGACACTCCCAGTCCTTGCTCGGTCCGAAGATTCTCTCGCAGAAAAGACCGTCTTTTTCCGGCTTTAAGGTTCTGTAATTGATCGTCTCTGGCTTTTTAACCTCGCCATGGGACCAATCGAGAATCTTTTCCGGAGACGCTAACCCAATTTTGATAGCGTCGAACGTCATTGGGTGATAAGTTTCATTATTCTCAGGCATGAGCGGTTCTCCTTCCTAACATACACAACTATTCTTCGTCTGAATCGTCTAATTCGGCGTCATCGAAATCCTCGTAAGAATCGTCGATACCGTCTGCATCCTCTTCTTCATCAATACTAACCAGTTCATCATCCTGGAATTCCTGCTTCTGGAAACCGTAGTCAGCAAGAGGTTCCTCTTCCCTGAATTTTCTGTCACCTTCGATGATGGATCGTAAATCTGTCTCCTCGTAATCCATTGCCTCTGCAATCTGTACCTCGGTATTATCATCTCGCAGTACACGTACATCGAGAGCCAGTGACTGAAGCTCTTTCAGCAGTACCTTGAAGGATTCCGGAATACCCGGCTCAGGAATGTTCTCGCCCTTGATAATCGCTTCATACGTCTTCACACGGCCTACCACATCATCCGACTTCACAGTCATGATTTCCTGCAGTGTGTAGGATGCGCCGTACGCCTCGAGAGCCCAAACCTCCATCTCTCCGAAACGCTGACCGCCGAACTGGGCTTTACCACCCAGAGGCTGCTGTGTAACCAGGGAGTATGGTCCTGTCGAACGGGCATGGATCTTATCGTCAACCAGATGATGCAGCTTCAGATAATGCATGTGTCCGATCGTAACCGCACTGTCGAAATACTCACCGGTACGTCCGTCGCGGAGTCTTACTTTACCGTCACGGCTGAGCGGTACACCCTTCCACAGTTCTCTGTGATCCAGATGCTCACCCAGATACTCGATTACATCGGGTTTTAAAGTGTCATTATATTTATCCTGGAATTCTTCCCAGGTCATGTTGACGTAGTCATTGGCAACATCGAGGGTATCCATGATATCGATCTCGTTTGCGCCGTCGAATACAGGTGTTGCAATGTTAAATCCAAGGGCTCTGGCCGCAAGACTTAAGTGAATCTCCAGAACCTGCCCGATATTCATACGGGAAGGTACGCCCAGAGGGTTCAAAACGATATCCAGCGGACGGCCATTGGGCAGGAACGGCATATCCTCAACCGGAAGTACACGGGAAACAACACCCTTGTTGCCATGACGGCCGGCCATCTTATCACCAACAGAGATCTTTCTCTTCTGGGCAATATAGATACGGACTGTCTGGTTCACACCTGGGGACAGCTCGTCACCATTCTCCCTTGTAAATACCTTGGCATCCACGATAATACCGTAGGCGCCGTGCGGTACCTTTAAGGAAGTGTCACGGACTTCTCTCGCCTTCTCACCGAAGATTGCGCGAAGCAGTCTCTCCTCAGCTGTCAGCTCGGTCTCTCCCTTCGGAGTAACCTTTCCCACCAGGATATCTCCGGCACGGACTTCCGCGCCGATTCGGATGATACCTCTCTCATCCAAATCCTTTAACGCATCTTCACCGACGCCAGGAACGTCACGGGTGATCTCTTCCGGTCCCAGCTTGGTATCACGGGCTTCCGCCTCGTATTCCTCAATATGAACGGAGGTGTAAACATCCTCCTGAACGAGTCTTTCACTGAGCAGAACGGCATCCTCGTAGTTGTAGCCTTCCCAGGTCATGAATCCGATGAGCGGGTTCTTGCCAAGGGCGATCTCACCATTCTGTGTGGACGGGCCGTCAGCGATGACCTCTCCCTTTTCCACATGATTATTCTTATATACAATCGGCTTCTGGTTGTAACAGTTGCTCTGGTTGCTTCTCTTGAATTTGGTCAGATGGTAAACGTCTCTTCCGCCGTCAGCATCTCTCTTGATGATGATCTCGTTGGAAGCGGAACGCTCTACCACACCGGCATTTCTCGCCACAACGCAGACACCCGAGTCAACAGCTGCCTTGGCTTCCATACCGGTTCCAACGACTGGCGCCTCCGTCGTCAACAGCGGCACGGCCTGACGCTGCATGTTGGATCCCATCAGCGCACGGTTGGCATCATCGTTCTCCAGGAAAGGAATCATGGCTGTCGCCACGGAGAATACCATCTTCGGGGAAACGTCCATCAAATCGATGCTCTTTCTCTGGAATTCGGATGTCTCCTCGCGGAAACGTCCGGAAATATTCTTATGAATAAAGTGGCCTTCTTCATCCAGCGGTTCGTTCGCCTGTGCGACAACGAAGTTATCTTCTTCATCAGCAGTCAGATAAACGACCTCGTCGGTAACGATCGGATTGGCCGGTTCGGTCTTGTCTACAAGACGGTAAGGCGCTTCCACAAATCCATACTGGTTTACCCTCGCATACGTAGCCAGGGAGTTGATCAGACCGATGTTAGGACCTTCAGGGGTCTCGATCGGGCACATACGTCCGTAATGGGTGTAGTGTACGTCTCGAACCTCGAATCCGGCACGGTCTCTTGACAGACCGCCAGGTCCCAATGCGGATAAACGTCTCTTATGAGTCAGCTCAGCCAGCGGGTTGTTCTGATCCATGAACTGGGACAGCTGGGAACTTCCAAAGAATTCCTTTACAGCCGCAGTTACCGGTTTAATGTTGATTAAGGACTGGGGAGTAATGCCCTCCATATCCTGTGTTGTCATTCTTTCACGAACCACACGTTCCATTCTGGAAAGACCGATCCGGTACTGGTTCTGCAGCAGCTCGCCGACCGCACGGATTCTACGGTTTCCTAAATGGTCGATATCGTCGGCATTACCTACCTGCTGCTCTAAATGCATGTTGTAGTTGATGGATGCCAGAATATCTTCTTTTGTGACATGCTTCGGAATGAGTTCGCCCAAACTTCTGTGAATCGCGCTCTTTAATACTTCTTCATCTTCCGTGCCAACATCTTCCAGAATTTTTTCAAGTACCGGATAGAATACTAACTCCGTAACACCTGCGTCCTTTGGATCGAAGGACACGTAAGCGCCTAAATCTACCATTAAGTTGGATAAGACTTTCTGCTTGCGCTCTAAGCCTTCCACCCATACGTAAGGTACGGCTGCATTCTGGATATCTACGGCAAGCTGCTTGTCTACAGTCGTGCCGGCAGTCGCCAGAATCTCGCCGGTTGTGGTATCCACCACATCCTCTGAAAGCACGTGGCCCACGATACGGTTCTTGAAATGAAGCTTCTTATTAAATTTATATCTTCCGACCTTTGCAAGATCATATCTTCTCGGGTCAAAGAACATACTGTTTAATAAACTTTCTGCACTATCAACAGATAAAGGTTCACCTGGGCGGATCTTCTTATATAACTCTAATAAGCCATCCTGGTAATTATCGGACGTATCCTTACCGAAGCTGGCTAAAAGCTTTGGCTCCTCGCCAAACAGTTCTAATATCTCGGCATTCGTTCCGAAACCAAGGGCACGGATCAGTACGGTAACCGGAACCTTTCTGGTCCTGTCTACACGTACGTAGAAAATGTCGTTGGAGTCTGTCTCATACTCCAGCCACGCACCTCGGTTAGGAATTACCGTACAGGTATAGAGCTCCTTACCTACCTTGTCATGTCCGATACCATAATATATACCTGGGGAACGTACTAACTGGCTGACAATAACACGTTCGGCACCGTTAATGACGAAGGAACCGGTATCTGTCATAAGCGGAAGATCACCCATGAAGATCTCATGTTCATTAATCTCATCTTTATCTTTATTGCAAAGCCTTACCTTGACTTTTAAAGGAGCTGCGTAAGTCGCATCTCTTTCCTTGCATTCTTCTATGGTATACTTGATGTCGTCTTTACATAATGTAAAGTCAACAAATTCCAGACTCAAGTGACCCGCAAAGTCTGCGATCGGAGAGATATCTTCGAAGACTTCCTTCAATCCCTCATCAAGGAACCACTGATAGGAATTCTTCTGAATCTCGATCAGGTTAGGCATCTCAAGGACTTCTTTCTGTCTCGAGAAGCTCATTCTCAGGCTTTTACCGGCTGGGACCGGACGCATTCTGCTTTTTTCCATTGACGTTTCACCCCTGTTTTCTTTCTATTGGTTCTGTTTTTGGGCATAAATGTCCCTCAAGGCACATGATGCCACAATAGTGCACATTCCATAATATCATAGCCCTGTCAAGGTGTCAAGCATTTTTTGCTTGCACTTTCCATAATATAATGCTATACTATTACAGATAGACTTTATTTACAAAATGAACTATTGGAGGTATTCCCCGTGAGCACAATTTTAAACGTATTACTGGTGATTCTTCTCATCTTAGTGGTAGTACTGGCTGTTCTCTATTTTCTCGGTAGAAAGCTGGAAAAACGCCAGGTTGAACAACAGCAGGCTATGGAAGCGGCAGCACAGACCGTATCCATGCTGGTCATCGACAAGAAAAAGATGAAGCTGAAGGACGCCGGACTTCCAAAGATCGTTTACGAGCAGACGCCGAAGTACATGAGGCGTGCGAAGGTACCGATCGTAAAGGCCAAGATTGGTCCGAAGGTCATGACGCTGATCGCAGATGCGAAGGTATTCGATGTTCTTCCAGTCAAGACGGAGGCTAAGGTCGTAGTGAGCGGTATCTACATAACCGAGATTAAGAGCATTCGCGGCGGTGCGGTTCCGGCTGCGCCGAAGAAGAAGAAATTTATGGACAGGTTTAAAAGAGATAAGAAGGCAAAAGGCAGTTCCAAATAATTTGTAAATCAAAGCAGGCATGGAAACTAATATCCATACCTGCTTTTTTCATGCCGTTAAAGTCTGTTACTAAAAGAGTACGCAAAAGAGAGGGCCTCCTGTCAATTTGCAGCTTTACTCACTTCATGTACTGAAAAACAAGCGGCACCGGATTCCGGATCCATACTGATCCGAAGCCTGACGCCGCTTTCCTAATTCCATCCTGTTATGGACTGTTCTGTATTATATTCTGGCAGTTGGGATTCTAACTGTTCAAATGAATATCCGCTGTGGACTTCGAATGAATGTCCAGATTAATATTGCATTCCGACACATGCTGATAGTTAATATCCAGAGAATACGATACCCTTACCTTTAAGCTGTCCTCATCTTCAGCAATCATGATATCGTTCGTGTTAATTCCGATCATCATCTCTCCAAATGGTGTGGCATAACAGGAAAGGTTTTTCTTATCCTTCTCAAACGTCATATGGACGTTAGAGGATCCCCTCTTTATGATGTCCAGTCCCTGGGGACGGATCTTAATGGTATTTTTTATAATGTCGCTCTGACCTTCCATAACCTCGTCATATAGAATATAATGGCTGCCGTTTTTCTGAAAATAATCTCCGGCAGTGATCATCTCGACCTCATTGCTGTCACCATCTGCAAACTGAATGCCGCTTATGGTAATCAGTACATCTCTTGTCATATCAAAACTCCTCTATGTTGATCTGCCTGGTTTCCTTTACCGCGCCGGGAAGAATCGACGTCGCAAAGCCGGTAAACTTCTCCGCTAAATCGCTGACATAAAACAGATACTGTTCCTGCCCTTCTGCCGGGCCGCTACACAGCAGATCTGCCTCCGTTAAGACGGCTTTCAGCTCCAGAGCCGTCTCATAGGCCGGATTCACCAGAGTCACCTCCGGTCCCATCAGGCGTCCCACTGTAGAGCGTAAGAGCGGATAATGGGTACAGCCCAGAACCAGCGTGTCAATATATTTGCCTTTCAGCTCGCTTAAGTAACGGGAGGCAATCTCATCCGTGACGGAATCGTGCAGAAGTCCCTCCTCCACCAGCGGCACCAGGAGCGGGCACGGCTTGCCGGTTACCTCGATGTCAGGACGCATTTCCATCATTACCTTTGTGTAGACTCCGCTTCGTATCGTCCCCTCCGTGCCAATGATGCCTATTTTCCCATTTTTCGTAGCCTGGGTGGCCGTTCTGGCACCGGCATGGATAACACCGAGAATAGGGATATTCAGTTCCCCCTCTACCGCCTCCAGCGCATAGGCTGTCGCAGTATTGCACGCAATGACGATAGCCTTTACGTCCTGTGTCAGAAGAAAGCGGATAATCTGTCTCGTAAAACGAATCACCGTATTGCCGGATTTGTTGCCGTATGGAACTCTGGCGGTATCGCCGAAGTAGACAATCCTCTCTTCCGGCATCTGTCTCATAATCTCCCGCGCAACGGTCAGACCACCGACGCCGGAGTCAAATACCCCTATGGGTGAATTCCTGTCTGCCATAGTGTCTCTCCTTAAGTTTTGATCCGTTTCCAGGGTGTTATTACAACACGCCCTAGAGCTTATAACGGTCAAACGCATGCTCTACCAGGCGGTCAACCAGCAGGTCCTTGCTTACCCCGGCAGCTTCCCACAACATGGGGTACATACTGATGGCCGTAAAGCCCGGCAGCGTGTTGATCTCATTAAACACCACGGTTCCGTCTTCTTTTACAAAGAAATCCACACGGGCAAGACCGTATCCGTCCACAGCCTGAAAGATGGCCTTTGCCGCTTCTCTTACCGCGTTGGCCGCATCTCCCGGAAGATTCGGATTTACAACGGTTCTGGAATCGGAATTATAGTATTTGGCGTCAAAATCGTAAAATTCAGCGGCCGCCAGAATCTCGCCCACACCGGAAGCTTCCACTGGAACCAGCCCGCCTCCGAATACCGCGCACTCGATCTCCCGGCCCTTAATCATCTCCTCCACCAGGATCTTCCTGTCATGCTTTGCCGCCTCTTTAAGCGCGGCTTTTAGTTCCTCTCTGTCGTCCGCGCGGGCCACGCCCTTCGACGAACCGGCGTTCGATGGCTTTACAAAGACCGGGTAAGAGAACTTCTCCTCGACTCTTCCCACAACGGCTGCCATGTCGCCCAAATCAGACCTCATCACGGGAACGTAGGCAGCCTGGCGCACGCCTAATTCGTCAACCACTATTTTTGTATACAATTTATCCATCGATACGGCTGACGCAAGCACGCCGCAGCCCACATATGGGATTCTGGCCAGCTCCAGAAGGCCCTGAACGGTACCATCCTCCCCAAACAGGCCATGAAGCACCGGGAATACGACATCCACTTTCACAAAGTCCACACGGTCTCCCTCCGTCAGGATGACGCATTGCTTCGTAGCATCAGGGGATATGACTGCGTTCGTCTTTCCTTCCCTCCAGATACCAGATTCAATATCCTTGACCGATTCCGTTTTGATCCAGTGCCCTTCTTCTGTAATTCCGATCAGAAGAAGGTCGTATTTCTCTCTATTCATATGATTGATGACGTTGACCACAGACATGCAGGATACCACATGCTCAGATGACTGGCCGCCGAATAAGACGACCGCTGTTTTCCTGTTCATTTTACATTCTCCTCATACTTTCATTCCTCCGGCAGCATTCTACCGCCCAAGGAATTTCCTTTTTGCAGTGTTTATATTATAGCACATATGGTTACAATTACAACTGATAGATAGTTTAGTTTTCTTAATGCAGACTGGAGGTTCTTTGATGAAATATAAACGTGACTTATTCTTATGCATGACCTGCCTTTTATTGGCTTTTCTGCTCACCATGGCTTCCGGACGCCGAAATGAAGAAGCCATGGCTGCCCGGATCGCACCGGAAATTCTGCGGTTCCACGTCCTTGCCAACAGTGATTCCGATGGAGACCAGCAGCTGAAGCTGCGCGTGAGAACCCTGCTCCTTGATTCAATATATGAGGGGCTGGGAGAAAATGCCTCCCTGGACGACACAAAAGAATATGTTCTTGCCAATAAAAGCAGCTTAGAACAGCAGGCAGAGGATTACATGAAAGCCCAGGGATATGACTATCCCGCACATATGGAAGTGACAAAATGCTATTTTCCGACAAAAACTTACGGCGATATGGTGTTCCCATGCGGTACCTACGACGCAGTACGGGTGGAGATAGGCAGCGGAAAAGGACACAACTGGTGGTGTGTCCTCTATCCTCCGCTCTGCTTTGTCGATTCAACCTACGCCGTCGTTCCGGATTCCTCCAGAGAGGTCTTAAAGCAGTCCCTCGATGCTGCGGATTACCAGGCGCTGATCCTAAAACAGCCGGAGGTCCACGTGCGGATACGCTCAAAGCTTCTCGATCTTCTGAAAAAAGACAGTGGAAAAACAGAAGGACGGGTACAGCTTAACCGCTGATCCCATCCTGTCTGTTTCACAGCTTTTTTGCTGTGCTCTATCTTTGCTGTTTTACTGCGTCATTTTACTATGCTTTTTGATGCTGTATTACTGAGGAACCGAGACAAAACCCTGGACCGCCCAGTCGTAGTCAAGCATGGCCTGAAGCAGTGCCGTGTCGGCAGACTTCCTGGCGCCTTCCGCCTGATAGTACTGAACCTCGGCTCCGAGGTATTGAAGCTTGCTCAGCATTTTCAGCTGATACTGGCGTTCGGCCGCCCCTTTGGCGAGAAGCGCCTTCTGGTACGCGGTCTCGGCCGCATCATTTAACACCTTTTTCTGCTGCATAACCTGATATAAACGCTGCATTTCAACTGTCAGCTGCTGCTCCGACACGTCTATATTTTTCAGACGGTTATCGATTGCCGCGGTAGACTTCGTCGAGGATGCATGGCGCTGTGAAATCAGTGTCTGATTATTCCCAATGGCAGTCTGTATGTCGGCTGCAAGATCAATCCCGTCTATTTTGGACGGGTCGGCCGCGGGGACAGTGCCGATCTCCGGTGTTGCGTCAACCTTCCAGCCTGTCAGAAGGCAAAGCTGGCTTCGCAGGTTATCGGCCAGATTGCGGAGATTATCCAGCTGGGACTGCGTGGACAGTAAATCACTCTGGGCCTGTAAGACGCCGGTATCAGTAGCCATTCCAAGCCCTGCCTGAAGCTTTGCTGCTTCCAGCGCTTCATTCTGCAGTTCCACCACTTTTTCGAGAGTCTGCACCTGGGCGCGGAGATTATCGTAGGAAATCATCAGCATCTGTGTGCCCTTTAAGGCTGATTTTACACCGGTATCAAGCTGCTTTTTGGCCTTTTCCAGCTGCTTATCGGTTGATTTGGTTGTGGAAGACGGGGCGGAAATCAGCCCCTCCATCCCTTTGATCGTGGTATTCAGTTCCTGCAGTGCTTTCGTCTTCTCCTCTGAGTCAGGCATTGCCTCCAGCTGTTTTTTCTGCTTCTTCAGGGCCTTGACTAAATCTTTATATTCGCTTTCTTCAATATCATCTCTTACTGCTCTGACAGTCGACGCCGTATCATCCCTCGTGAAATCCAGCTGGCCGTACGCATAGCTGATCTCCGGATTATACTCCCTGATCAGATTCTCCAGTTCGTCGTACTCCAGATTATTATCCTGCAGCCTCGCCGCAGTCTCCGCATCGTAGTCTGACAGCTTTGCCCATGCGGCAGTCGGGCTTCCGAAGGCGAGTGCACCGGCCAGAGCCATGCACAACATCATTTTCCATTTTCTCATGTTCTACTCCTTCCGGCTGAGATAAGCGTTCCTGTCTGCCGGTTACATGCCTGCACTGGCACTTGCCAGACCATTTACACTCCAGTCGTACGATTCCATCGCCTGGAATAAATCCATATCCGCGTTCTTCATGGCAGTCTGTGCCTGAAGATACGCATACTGCTGGGATAAGTAGTCCAGACGGCTGATAGTTCCGATTGACATCTTTCTTTCCGCTGCTTCCATGTTCTTTGACGCCACATCGAGGGATACCGACGCCTGCTGATAGGCAGTCTGCGCCTGAATCACATTCTTATATGCGGAATCAACCGATGCGCCGATCCTCTGGACATTGTCGTCTATTGTCATCTGAAGACTTTCTTTTTTTGAGTTGTTGGAGGAGTTGGCCAGCTTCTTCCTGTTAATGCGGAGCGTATAATTGTTCTCCAGCGCTTTTTCCTTGTCCTCAGCCGGATTCATGGCCGCTACCCTGCTGCTGTCCGCGGATGGTATATCCGTTATCTCCGGGGAAGCGTCGTATCTCCAGCCCAGCATAACACACAGCTTCTGCCTTGTGTTCTCCAAATCAGACTGGGCAGTTAAAATTGCCGCGTCCGCATTCTGTAAGTTTTCCTGGGCAGTCAGCAGATCCATCTGCGTGGCCATGCCGTTGTTCATCTTAAGAGACACGGAATCATAGGTGGCGGCAAGGAGCTCTCTATTTTTCTGCTTCAGTTCCAGATCCAGTACCTTCTGGTGATATGATATCATGTTGGCCTGGGCATTGGACACAAGTGTCTTCTCCGTCTGGTCATACGTCATCTTAAATATCTCGCTGTCTTCCACGCTGTCGTCGGCCTGCTGCTCAAGAGTCTGAGCCTGAGCCTCGGACATCGCATCGGAGAGAATCGAGCCTGCGTCGTCCTCCCCCGACATGCTGCTCCTGATCGCGTCAGCCGCGTCACGGTAGTCCTGCGCGATCTCATCGCTGCTTTTATTTCTTTTATCGTTATAATCACGCTGATTATTCTGTACCGTCACATTGTATTCATGTATCAGCCCCGCCAGTTCGTCATACTCCATGACGTTGTCGCGAAGCTTTGCCCACTCCTCGGCGCTTCTGGCAAATTCCGGGCTTCCGGCCCAGGCAGTCCCCGCCGGAACGGCAGCCGCCAGAACTGCTGCCATACAGCAGGCACTAATCTGTTTCCATTTTTTCATCAATTGGTCCTCCTAACCTCGTACCGGATGGATTTCATGTTACAGTCTGAATCATCTGCTTTTTGTATCCTTATCTTACCATATAACTCCCGTAAGTTCAAAGACACATTATTCCAATTTTATTAATCTCCCGGATGCACGCCCTTAATCCGGCATGGGCGTCGTATCTACCTTACCGCTCATGATCGAGTAGTAGACCGGAAGCATCAGGAGAGAAAGAATCGTGGAAGCCGTCAGACCGCCGACGTTAACAAGGGCAAGCCCCTGCATCAGTTCCCCGTTGCTGCCGTACCCGATTGCCATCGGTACCATGGACACGATGGTGGTGAGTGTCGTCATTAAGATAGGACGAAGCCTTGTCGCGCCTGCTTCAATCATAGCCGTCCTCTTATCCATCGTTGAGCGGTACTGGTTGACCGTATCGACATAGAGGATACCGGCGTTAACGACCGTACCGATCAGCATCAGGAAGCCCAGCAAAGAAGGCATGGTAATCTTCACATCCATGGCCGCCAGCAGACCGAAGGAACCGATTAAGCTGAACGGAATTGTGGTCATGACCATCAGTGAAAACTTTGGTGACTCGAACTGAGCCGCCATAACTACAAATACCAGGAAGATAGCGATGGCGATGGCCTTAAACAGAGCGCCAAATTCCTCATACATGGACTCGTCAACGCTGTTCTGCGCTTTTGTGACCGTGCCGTTTAAGTATTTGCCTACCACCTGATCGTTGATATCCTTTAACGCAGCCGCCTTCTGCTCCTTGGTCGCCAGTTCGTCTGTAAAGGATCCCGTGATAGTCACCTGGTACTGCTTATTCTTACGGGTAATACCGGCCGGGCTGTCTTCATAAACGATATCCGCGATATCGGTAAGCGCCACGGAACCGCCGGTCTGTGTGGGGATGGTGATTCCCTTTACCTTATCCAGAGTATCATATTCTCCCTCCGGATATTCGACCTTAACGTCCACGTTATTCCCGTCTACGTCCATGGTCATAGCCTTCACACCGCTTAACATGTTATTAAGCAGCCCTCCGACAGACGCCGGTGCGACGCCATCCGCGGCAGCTTCGATCGGGTCCACATGAACCTTGATAACCGGCGCCGCATTCTCCAGATCGGAATGCACCTTGATGAGACCCGGATACTGCGTAAGCTCATTAACCAGACTGTCAGAGGCATCCTTAAGCTCATCTAACTGAGAACTCTGTAAAATAACCTGCAAATCATTGGTGCTGCTGAAGGAACTCATCATGGAGCTGGATTCCACCGTTATATTACAGTCCGGTATATCCCGCATTGCCTTTTTCCATTTATCCACGACTTCCTTCGTCGTAAGTTCCCTGTCATCTTTTAAATATGCAGTCAGTGAAGCACTGCTTCCGCCAAGGCTTAAGCCGCTGCCTCCATAAGTAACCATATAGGATTTTCTGTCAGGTTCAGCCTTAACGATCTGTTCTACCTGGCTTAAAATCTTATCTACCTCTTCAATTTTGAGACCCGGGCGGACCTCTACCGTTACGGCTACCGTTCCCTGATCGACATCAGGCATGAGGGCAAAACCCAGCTTTCCTGCAATTAAGAAGGATACGACAAGAAGCAGTACGGACACCGCCATAACTGTTTTTCTCTTGTTTAAAAGCTTTCCGATAATCTTTCTGTAACCGTCCTGCATGATGCGTACAAGACCCGACGCCGGAGAATTTTTCTTCTCTACCGGGCGGAACCGGCTGTAGCACAGAGGTACAATCGTCATAGCGGAAATCAGGGAAGCCGCCATACAGAATACAATCGTGAAGCCAAGGGGCGCGAACATCTGTCCCGACATACCCTTTAAGAGAGCCAGAGGGATAAATACGACACAGGTAGTAACCGTTCCGCCGAAGATCGACTGGATTACCTTACCAGTTCCTTCCAGCGCAGCCTCCATATATTCCCGGAAGCCCTGCCCCTTGTGGGAACGGAAACAGCTTTCCAGAACTACGATGGAGTTATCGACCATCATACCGACGCCGAGAACGAGGCTTCCCATGGTGACAACGTTCAGGGAAAATCCCATGACCGACATCAGGATTAAAGCCGCCAGAATCGATACCGGAATTGAGCTTCCGACGATCAGGGACGCCTTAATATCTCCGAAGAACAGGAAAATAATAATCATGGAAATGATAACCGCCATAACCATGGTGGTCGTCACGGAGCTTAATGCCGATGTAATCTGATCACTGGTATCGTTGACCACGATCATCTCCAGCTGGGGATGCTCTGCCTTCAGTGTTTCGATGGTACGGTTTACCGACTTTGACACATCCACCGCACTGCTTTTTTGCTGTTTGTTGATGGATAAGGATACGGTATCCTCTCCGTTATAACGGCCGATACTCGTATCTTTTCCGGTTGTCTCGGATATATCCGCGACATCCTCAAGGTAAATGGTCTTACCGCTTCCCGCCACTACCGGGATTTTTTTCAGGCTCTCGACCGTATCAAAGCTTACTGAGGTACTGACCGATAAATCCTGCTTTCCGACTCCGGTGCTTCCGGCCGGATAGGTGAAATCCGCGCTCTTTATCGCCTGGCTGATGGAGTTCATGGACAGATGGTACTGATTCATCTTCTCCGGAATCAGGCGGACACTGACGTAGCCTTCCTGGCCGCCGCTTAAATCCACACTGGCCACGGAAGAGATTTTTTCAAACTCAGGAACGATCTCGTCGTTCACATAGTTGTATAAATTGTCTGCCGAAGGATCGTTGACAGAAAGTGTAATACTCGGCATATCGTTCATATTAAACTCAAAGATACTGGGTACATCCACGTCGTCCGGCATGGTGATATTGTCCATTTTCTTCTTCAGATCGGAATATGCCTTATCCATGTCGGTGCCGTACTCATATTCCATCATGACGATCGAGATATTTTCCTGGGACATGGACTGAATATTCTTAACGCCGGAAAGGGTTCCCACCGATTCCTCAATCGGTTTGGTAACCAGTTCGTTGACGTCATCAGGGCTGGCTCCCGCATACACGGCGGTAATCATCATCATCGGGAAGTTCATCTCCGGTGTCAGCTCCATCTTGGAAGATAACACGGAAGATAATCCGAACACCAACAGGCAAAGGACTGCCAGGACGGTGGTGATGGGTCTTTTCAGAACACTTTTTGTAATTCCCATTCTTCCGCCCCCTTACTGATTCGCATCAGCCGGCTCTGTCTGACCTTCTGTTTCAGTCTGAGCGTCTGGTGTCACGTCTTCTGCTGTCTGATTCTCACTTAAGGTGACTTTGGAACCGTCATAAAACTCTGTTGTCCATGTGGTGACAACCTGGTCGCCGACATTGATGCCCTCTTTTACTTCTATGTAGCTGTTATCTGCAATTCCGACTGTGACTGCATTTTTATGGAGAACTCCGTCTCCGTACGTATAGATGTAAGGATCTCCGCCCTCGTAATATACCGCGTCAACCGGCACTGTGAGAACATTGTCGGCTCTCTGTGACACTACACGGAGCTTTACGGAGGTTCCCGTGGCCAGGGCGGCTCCGTCAGGAACTGATGCCTTCACTTTAAACAGCCCGCTCTGCGGATCAACCATGGAGCTTACTTCTGTGATAGACGCCGCGTGATCCACACCGTTCTTCTCAACAGTAAGGGCATCTCCCGCCTTTAATCCGCCTATGATTCTCTCTGAAGCATAGAAGGTTACCGCCTTACCATCTCCTGAACCTGCAATCACACAGATCTGACTCTGCTGGGAAACCATATCATGAACCTTAACGTTATAGCTCTCCACCCGGCCGGATATCGGAGCGGTAACCTGGCTGCTCTCCAGCTGAAGGTTATACCCCAGCTTCGCGCTCTCATACTGAAGCCTTGCCAGCTCTACATTGTCGGCCAGCTTCTGAAAATCCGCTTCCGCCATATCGCCCGCAGCATGAAGCACTGAATACCGGTCCAGATTGCTCTTTGCATCCTCGTAAGATACGCGGGCCGTCTCCATCGTAAGTCTGGCAGCCTCCACCTGCTTTGTATCAATCTCGCATAAGAGCTGACCGGCCGTCACCTGGTCTCCTGTCTGGGCATTGACGCTTATGATCTCTCCTGCTCCTTTTGGTGTTACATATACAATACTGTCGGGCTCAATGGTACCGATCAGCTCTGTATTCACCACAATCGACCGAAGCTCCGGATTTTCGACGGATACCACCGGCGGCACCTCCGCCACAGTCTCCTCTTTCTTTCCTCCGGCAACATTGGATACGATTAAAGCTGCCACAGCAGCCACCAGAACCACACTGACTGCAATTGTTATTACCTTCTTCTTACTCATGCTGAACTCCTCACTTCATCACACAGATTATTCTAGTTACTGTTTACAAATTCCATATTGCAGTATTTCTAATTTTTCCCGGAAAATTTTCTTAATATTTTCCTCACTATCCATATGCCGGTTATACCAGCCTATGCTTTCCATAACGCATGCCATAATCATGGAGACTAAAAGACCAAACGAATTGAAATCCGTTTTCTGGAATTTCTCTTTATCAGTCACCTCGTAGAGCGCCGCCAGTATCTCATTTCCCTTTTTCTCTCCCATGTTGTTCGCGCCGTGGACTTCAGTAAATAATTTATCGAAATCCTGGTAGAGCACAAAGCTCTGCATCATCTGGAACGTCTTTCCTTTTTGAGCAAAGGAAATAGCCTGATCCAGCAGTTCCTCTGACGAGATCCATAAGTCACCTCCGTTACTGATTACCGATGTCGTCCAGAAATCCTTCAGCTTATCCGCAGTATCACTGAATATGTACCTCACTACATCACGCTTATCTTCAAAATAAGTATAAAAGCTTCCCCTGGATATTCCCGCGTTCTGGATAATCTTGTTAATGGACACCTTTTCAAAAGGCACCCGGATACATTCTTCCATGGCCGCATCACGTATCGCTTTTTTCTTCTCTTCCGGCAATTTGTTAAATCGTTCTGTCGGCATATTCTCACCCCTTAATATTTGTTCTCACTTTTACTCCCGGCCAGCCTTCTCAGAAATGCAAAAAGTGACAACCTGTCACTTATTATAATGACATGTTGTCACCTTGTCAATAAAGGTTATACTTTTTTTATAAATTTTATTCTCATTTATTTTTTACTGTCAAGAAGCGCCTGAAGGGCTTCATCACTTTCCTCAATCCAGATGTCTTCCTCTTCTTCATTAAGACCCAGAAATCCGGCCAGAGTACGTGGATCATCACTGCCGTTCCACTCTTCCACATAATCATCAATCGCCTCAAATTCTATTTCTCCTGCCAAATACCGGTCCTTGAACGTCATCATACCTCTTTAGCCCTCCTGCTCCTTTATATTTTTGGAAACGGTTATCTCCTGATTATCGATGTGTTCCCTCATGGCTTCTTTTGCTTCCTCAACCCGGCGCAGCTTCACAGCCTTTAAGATCTTGTCGTGTTCGAGAAGAAGAATCTGACGCTTATCCTCGTCCTTAATATATTCCAAGCGGTAACGGTACATCTGCTCTCTTAGGTTATTAAGAATCTGTACAAGCCTGTCGTTGCCGGTGCCTTTATAAATGACATCGTGATACGTTTCATCGGTCTCCGCGATCTTCATGGCGTCTCCGCAGGCCACTGCCTCCTTAAATACCTCCTGGGTCTGTTCCAGGGCGTCAACCTCTTCCTCTGTCATTCTCTGACAGGCCAGCTCAATGGCCAGTTCCTCCAGAGAACGTCTTACCTCCAGGACATCACGCAGGCTCTTCTCGGAGATTTTCGCAACCTCTGCGCCCTTTCTCGGAATCATCAGCACCAGCCCTTCCAGCTCCAGCTTTCTGATCGCTTCGCGGATCGGTGTTCTGGAAACGCCCAGACGCTCCGCCAGCTGAATCTCCATCAAACGCTCGCCCGGAGCCAGTTCTCCTTTTAAGATAGCCTGGCGCAGCGTATTGAAAACCACATCGCGCAGCGGCAGATATTCATTCATGTTCACCTTCAGATCATTTCCCATGGGAAACCTCCTTTGTATTGTAAAAATTAGTCAGATATACAGATTTCGCCAGATTGGCGGACTTGCCGTAACGCATTTCCTCGTAGGCCTCTTCCGCCGCCTTCGGGCTTGTAAATATTCCAAAAACCGTGGGTCCGCTGCCGCTCATCAGGGCATTTACCGCTCCCAGTGATTTTAACCGGTCCTTGATCTCCGCGATCACAGGGTATTCCGGTATTGTGACTGTCTCCAGAACATTGCCCAGGAGAGATGCGGCCCCGTAAATGTCGCGTTCCCGGATGGCTGCTATCATGCCGTCTATATCCGGATGGTCCGACGGACGCAGGGAAGCGGCATCCAAATGCTCATATACGAATTTAGTGGACACGCTGATGCCTGGCTTTGCAATCAACACCTGACACTGGGGAATAGGCGGCAGGGGGGTTAAAATCTCTCCGATGCCCTCCGAGAGCGCTGTCCCACGCATCACGCAGTAGGGGACATCGGCGCCGATCTTCACTCCGCGCTCCATTAACGCTTCCATGGAAAGCCCTAAGTTAAACATCTTGTTCACTCCGAACAGTACGGCCGCTGCATCGCTGCTGCCTCCCGCCATCCCGGCGGATACCGGAATAAACTTCTTTAAGTGAATGGTGACTCCGTGGTTGATGTGGAACTCGTCCATCAAAAGCTTCGCCGCCTTGTACACCAGATTATTCTCGTTTACCGGAAGATAGTACAGATTGGTCTCGACGGTAATCCCCGGCGTCTCCTTTAAGTAAAGATCAATCTTATCATAAAGTCCGACTGTCTGCATAATCATACGGACCTCATGGTATCCATCCTCTCTCTTCTTAAGAACGTCGAGCCCCAGATTAATCTTTCCGTAAGCCTTAAGTCCAAGATGTCTTATCATAGGCATAAATACCTCGCATTTTCTTAATTTCTTCAAATTGTACTTTTTCGTTATTTTGTATACAGTATTAAGTATAGTACGAAAGAAGAAAAAGCACAAGTCTTTTCTAAGTTTTGTGGCGCCATAATTTTGTCAATAATTCACAAACTTTTCTAATTTTTCCGTTTTAAAATGTATTTGACATTTGTTTTCAGAAATGTATAATGTTTAATATCGAACGAGGGCGTTCCATTATGGAATTGCCCTCGTTTTTGTTGTCAACACGATAAAGGAGGATATGCTGTATGAAAAAACTGGAAATCATTATTAAGCCGGAAAAGCTGGAGAGCCTGAAGGCGATTCTGGAGGGCTGTGAAGTCAACGGCATCATGATCAGCAACGTCATGGGCTATGGCAATCAGAAGGGGTATACGCAGATGTACCGGGGGACCAAGTACAATGTAAATCTGCTCCCCAAGGTAAAGGTGGAAACCGTGATTCCAAAGGAACTGGCGGATCCCATCATCGATGCAATCGTCGATGAGATCAACACCGGAAATTACGGCGACGGAAAGATCTTCGTCTATGACGTTCAGGACGCCATCCGGATCCGTACCGGGGAGCACGGACGCGAGGCGCTGTAACGGCACAGTTTTGCTGTATCATGGGCTGCAAATGCATCCACGCCACTTTAAATTCCATACAGAATCCATTACGAAAATTATCAAAGGGGATAATTGCTTGCCGGCAGGTGAGCGGTTATCCCCTTTTCTGCATCCGTTTCCCGGATTCTGACGGCATTTACCAAAACAGTTCAGGAGGAATCAAATTATGGAAGAAACAACCTTGTTGATGAATATTATGTGGACTATGCTCGGCGCTTTTCTCGTCTATTTCATGCAGGCGGGCTTCGCCATGGTCGAAACCGGCTTCACCAGAGCCAAAAACGCTGGAAACATCTGTATGAAAAATATGATGGATTTCGTTCTCGGCTCTCTCTTTTTCTTCATTCTCGGTTTCCCTCTCATGTTCGGAAAGAACATTGCCGGCATCATCGGCGGTTCCGGTTTCTTCAATCCCTATTCCCTTGCGGATGCGGATGGAATGATCAACGGGCTGCCCATCGGCGTGTTCATGATTTTCCATACCGTGTTCTGTGCCACCGCCGCGACCATCGTCTCCGGCGCCATGGCGGAACGGACAAAATTTTCTTCTTATCTCATCTATTCGGCAGCCATCAGTATCTTTATCTATCCAATAACCGGCCACTGGATCTGGGGCGGCGGCTGGCTGTCCCAGATGGGCTTTCATGATTTTGCCGGATCCACAGCCGTTCACATGGTAGGCGGCGTATGTGCATTTGTGGGCGCTAAAATCGTGGGGCCCAGACTTGGAAAGTACAACAGTGACGGAACACCCAATGCAATTCCCGGCCACAACATTCCTCTGGGCTTCCTGGGCGTGTTCATCCTCTGGTTCTGCTGGTTCGGATTCAACTGCGGTTCCACCACTGCCGCCTCCACGTCTCTGGGAGACATCGCCATCACCACGAATCTTGCGGCCGCCGCGTCCACTCTGGTTACCCTTTTATTTACCTGGGTCCGCTACGGTAAGCCTGATGTATCCATGACGCTTAACGGAGCATTGGCCGGACTCGTGGCCATCACCGCCGGCTGCGATGTCGTCACTCCCTACGAGGCCATCATCATCGGCGTCATCGCCGGATTTGTCGTCGTGCTGGCCATTGAATTTATCGACAAGGTGGTACGTGTGGATGATCCGGTTGGAGCCGTAGGCGTTCACGGCTGCTGCGGTCTGGCGGGCACTCTGCTTACCGGCGTATTCGGTGAAGGCTGCAATTTCGTCACACAGCTTACCGGAGTCGCAGCCGTGCTTGTGTACGCGGCGGTGCTGGCATCCCTTATATTCACCGTGATCCGCCTGACCATCGGCCTGCGGGTATCCGATCAGGAACAGCTGGACGGACTGGATATGCATGAGCACGGGATGACTGCATACTCCGGATTCCGGATTGATAAATAAACACGCTTTCCCTCATATTATCTATATACTTCATACCCCCCGCCGGCAGTACACCGCCAGCGGGGGGTATGGCTGTAACTTAAGTCTGAGGCTCACCTCATAAGTACCCTTCCATCTCTTCTTCCATGTTCTTTAAATATTCCGCATACTCCTTAAAATCCTGTGCTGCCTTCTCTTCCAGCTTCTGGCTGCCTTTATAGCAGATGCGGTGTTCCATGCTCGCCCACAAGTCCATGGACATGGTCCGAAGCTGAATCTCCACGGGATAGTACTCCATGCCGTCCGTGTGATAGACGGGGACGCCGAACACGATGTGATAGCTTCTGTAGCCGTTAGGCTTGGGATTGCTGATGTAGTCACACTCCTTGATTACTACGATATCGGTCTGTTTCTTAAGCAGGGACACTACCGCGTAAATATCACGCACAAAATAGCAGATCACACGAATTCCCGATATATCGGTCAGACAGTCTCTGGCAGCTTCCACATCGCTTCCGTAGCCTCTGCGCACCAGTTTCTGTTCTATACTTTCTTTCTTTTTAATTCTGTCCTGCAAATGGTGAATGGGATAATTCTGGTATTTGCGCCGGTAATCGTCATTTAACACTTCGACGCGGACGCGAATGTTCTTCAGCGCATCCTCATAAGGCTGGATAAACACAACATACTCCTCTTCCGTCATATGCCACCTCCCGGATTATTCAAAAACCAACCATACTGAAAATTATTATACCTCTTTTTTGTGTCCATCTCATGTCCAAATTCTAAAAAAAGCACTGTGGTTTCTGAACTTTTTCTGCTCAGAATCACAATGCTTTCTTCTATTATAAAACAGCCGGTTTATGATCTATTACTGTTCTGTCGGCTCTTCTGTCTTAACATCATCTTCTTTTACCGTTCCTACAGCCCTTACGGCTTCTTCCTCATCAGCAAAAATCGGTCTCATCTCGCCGTCTTCACGCTCTTCCTTCGGCATGTACTTCAGAAGGATCGGAGATAAAATATAAGAGTTAATAAACGCAAGAAGCGGGAATCCAAAGAGCACGCCAAACATCATAATCTGCGGAATCATCACCATCGCCACAACCACGGCCACATCGATTACAATGATAGCGATTGTCTGAAATAAATGACGGATGGACATGAAAAACGCATTGAAGAACGTTCTCTTAATTGTATTATAAAATCTGGACTGAAGCGGAAATATGTAGGTCATAATTGCCAGATAGATAATGGACATTGCAAGGAAAATCGTTACCATGACTGTCTTAAACTGCTGGGACATATTAAAACCGCCTCTTGTAAAGAACAGCATATCAAAACCCAGAATAAGCCCCACAGCCAGCATAATCAGCCAGATAATGGTCGACTGCTTAAAGTTCTCCTTAAAGGACTTGAAAAAGGACCGGATCGTGTATCCGTCATCATTTCTCGCAAGCTTTAATGTCACGTAATATACAGCGGTCGTCGACGCACCGATTGTAAAAATGGGAATACTGCATACGAACCACAAAACATTCAGTATGATCAGATCTCCAAACTTCCCGATAAATCGCCAGACAGGATTATCATAATTAAAAAAACCAGACAGCATAAGTCGTACCCCTTCTCTTTTTTTAGGGCGTGCAGATGGCAGGAATGAATTTTCAAACAGGCCCTAGTAGCATTACAGAGTATTATAACGAATCCTGTCACAAAAAGCAAACGTTCTTCTTTATTTCATGAAAATTTCACAATTATTACGTCAGGGTTGTGGTATAATGTGGTATACAATGAGCATCGGTCAGCACTGCAGTGCCGGGTCTTTGGCCAGCCGCTCAACCGGAACCGGTGTAATCCGGGCCGACTAATTCACGAAAGAGGTTTGACTATCCATGACACCTTATGAAAATGTTACCTTTAAAGAACGGCTGCATGAGGAAGCCGCCAAGCTTAAGGAGATGTCTTTCAGAGACAAATTCTGGTATATCTGGGAATACTATAAGTTTCCCATCATCGGGGTTGTGATCGCGGTATTTCTGGTGGGTTCCATCGGAAGCGCCATGTACAACAACAGGTTCGACACCGCACTGAGCTGCGCCGTCCTAAACAGCCGCTACGACAGCGAGGCGCTGACTGTAGACCAATATTTCGACGAGGGGTTCCGCGCCTTTATCGGTCTCGATGAAAATACGAAGATCGACGTGGACTATTCCATGTCCCCTTCGTTTGATGAATCGGCCATGAACGAATATTCCTACGCGGAGCTGGCAAAGCTGACCGCCATGATTTCCAGCAAGGGGCTGGACGTCATGATCGGACGCCCGGATGTCATTGACCATTACGGAGAGATGGACGGATTTCTCAATCTGGAAGAAGCCCTCCCCGCGGATTTATACGAGCAGGTAAAGGATTACCTCTATCCGGTCACCAATGCTGAGACCGGCCAGGAATCGTTCTGCGGCATCCGCATCGGAGATACCTCCTTTGGTGAGAAGACTGGCCTGATCCTGGAAGATCCTGTCCTCACCATTATGAGCAACTCGCCTCATACAGATACAGCAATTCAGCTGATTCGCTACATTTTTGAGCAGTAAGACGAAAGCCAAGTGATTCGGCCAGGCGTATGGAGGCCGTATTTCCTTCCTCAATGACCGCGCAGATGCGGCCCGTCAGCCGGCCGGTACCGTAATTTAATATTTCCCTGCACGCCTCCTTCGCATAGCCGGAACGCCGCCAGGGAGTGAAGATGTGATATCCCAGTTCCAGCGGGGTATCCTCTTTTTTTTGCGGCGGAGAAGGTTCTGCCTGCTGAGACTCTGTTTGTTGAACTTCTGCCTGCCGGATCTCTGTTTGTTGTATTTCCGCATTCACGAATCCTCCGGCTGGCTGAAAGAGCCCGGCCTTTCCGATCACGGTCATACTCTCCTTTTCCACCACCGCCCAGATTCCGTATTCAAAGAACCGGTACTGGCTGTCGATATATGCGGTCAGTTTCTCTCTGCTGTGAAAAATCTCATCACCGGGTCCCGCATCTTCCGGAATCATGTACGCGGCATCCTCCGCCGTAAATTCCCGGATCACCAGCCGCTCCGTCTCTGCGATGATCCAGGGCATATGAAGCCTTCTTCTCACCACCCGCTCCAGAAACTCCGCATCGGCGTCTTCCACGCATTCCACAATGTAGTCCGCCGGAGCAAGGCTCTGACCGCTTCTGTTTTTGTCCCATAAACCAATGATGGTCCCGCCTGCCGCATACGCGGCCGACAGGACCTCCTGTTCACTGGAAATGGTGACAGTATACGGCGTACCGCTGATGAATACGGTTCGTTCCTCTGTCATACAATCATCCTCTGTCTTAATTAGCATTTCTTAATTAGTACTTCTTAATTAGCATTTCTCCGGCTCCGGATACTCTGTGCCGAAGGTTTCCACTGTCATGGATTTAATCTTCTGCTCTTTCATCGGGCGGTCGTTGTAATCTGTGCGCACATCGGCAATCTTATTCACAATGTCCATGCCCTCGGTAATCTTGCCGAATGCCGCGTAGGAACCGTCCAGATGCGGGGAAACCTTGTGCATAATAAAGAACTGGGAGCCTGCGGAGTTCGGGTTCATGGCTCTGGCCATGGACAGCACGCCCTCGGTGTGCTTAAACGCGTTGGTAAATCCATTCTGGCTGAACTCACCCTTAATGGAATATCCCGGGCCTCCCATTCCGTTTCCGTCCGGGCAGCCGCCCTGGATCATAAAGCCGTTAATGACTCTGTGGAAAATCAGTCCGTCATAAAAACCTTTTTTTACCAGACTTATAAAATTATTTACTGTGTTCGGAGCAATCTCAGGATAGAGCTCGGCCTTCATGACATCGCCATTTTCCATGGTTATTGTAACAACCGGATTATTCATATTATTATTTCTTCCTTTCTCTGTACCATGCATTCTGTACAACCTGAAAGTATTTTACCAAATCTGTCCCGGCTTTTCAAGACGGAAGACAGTATTTACAATTCTTTTCGGCGCATTTAAAACCAGTTAAGGCACATTACAGGTCGTGTCAGGCTTTTGTTCACATTTTGTTTAAATTTCATTCAAAAACCTTTTACATAAATAACATGATTTCTTCATGATTCGTGGATATACTTTAATTGTAAACAAATAAATAGCTTATAAGATTTTTTTCATAATACTCGAGCTGATAATTTATTATCAGCTCTCCTCCCTTTTTCAAACAAATATTTAAAAAGAGCCTCTCCGCTGCGGAGAGGCTCTTTTCGGCTGCTGCCATATCAGTTTTTTCCAGTCTGTATTTCCCCCTCTTTTCCCTTGGGAAAGGTTACTTCCTTCATTAAAAAGATTAAAGCCGCAATATTGGGCAGCGCCATCAGGCCGTTCCAGATATCAGACAGCTCCCACACCGTTTCCAGTCTGGCCACACAGCCTAAGAACACCGCGCCCAGATAGAGGAACGTATACGCCTTTCCCCGCAGAATCCTGGAGAGAAGCAGGAAATGGCCGTGCTCCTTCAGCCGTTCGGCCAGATAGGCCGACGCCTGCCGTCCCAGATAATACCAGGCGATAATGGTGGCAAATGCGAACAGCATCATCGCTGCCGACACAAGGTACTCTCCCAGGCCGCCCAGCCGCTTGGAAAAACAGTAGGCCGTGAGAGCCGCTCCATCATATCCGGAGCCTGCCGCGTCTCCACCGGTCATGCACAGGATGACAAGGGCCGTCATGGTACAGATCAAAATGGTATCGAAGAACACCTCGAACATGGCCCACATGCCCTGCTGCTCCGGCGTCGTCTCCTCAGCCGCTCCATGCAGAATGGCCATGCTGCCCAGTCCGGCCTCATTGGAGAACACGCCTCTGGACATGCCATACTGAAGGCTCCTGGAGATTCCATATCCCGCAGCCCCGGATACAGCCGCACCAGGCTTCAGCGCATCGTGAAAAATCGAGGCGAAAATGGCGGGAATCTGGTCGTAGCACGACATGATGACCACCATGGAAAACAGCATGTAAATCCCGGCTGAAATGGGAACCAGCCGTTCGGAAACCATGGCGATCCGGCCGATTCCGCCAAAAATCACGAGAAAGACGATGCCGGTCAGAATTACTCCCACCACCTCCGGGCGGCTCCCAAACGTATATTGGAAGGTTTCCGCGATGGAATTGGACTGCACCATACTCCCCATACCCAGAGACACCATGACACAGAAGAAGCTGTACAGCATTCCCAGCCACGGCATATGCATTCCGCGCTCCAGGTAAACCATGGGACCGCAGATCCATTTGCCCTTCTTATCCCGGTAACGGTAGCGGATACCAAGCATGGTCTCCGCATAGCCTGTCATCATGCCGATGGCGGCGGACACCCACATCCAAAAGAGCGCTCCCGGCCCCCCTGCGGTGAGCGCGGTCGCCACTCCCACGATATTTCCGGTCCCGATGGTAGCCGCCAGGGCCGTACAGGCCGTCTGGAACTTCGTCACGGCGCCTTCCTCTTCCAGTTCCTCTTCCCGTATGCTGCCGATGGTCATCTTCCACCAGTACGGCAGCCTTCGAATCTGGAAAAAACCGGACTTCACCGTGTAGACAATGCCGATTCCCAGAAACAGGACCAGCAGCCATGGCCCCCAGACAAGCTCATGAATTCTATGTATCATCAATGCCGCTCCAAATTGCTTTTATTAAGACTTATTCGGAGAGACAACGTTCTATGCATGGTACAGGCTGTCGGTTACACCAGACAGCAGAACCTCACAATTTGTCCCGTAAAAAATATCATCCCGGCCGCTCATCATCTGGCAGAATTCCTCGAATTTTCCCCATGTGTCATGGTAGTCAAACTCGTAGCTGTGTCCCCAGATATAGTATATCTGCGGCGTATCCGGCTGTAATTTCAGGAACGCCTCTCCCAGCTCTGTCATCCGTTCAAACTCGATATGATAAACGGATGGCTGAAACCGGTGCAGGTCCTGCTGCACATCAAAGTGGCAGCAGGAGGTGATGGTTCTGGCATATTTCATGGCCGTGTGATTCCTTATGACTGACGCCACCCGCTCATCGTTGTTGATCCCGCCGCCAGGGTAGGCCATTCCCACAACCGCCTTTCCGGTCAGACGCTCCAGGTTTATCCGGTCCTCCTCCACCTGACGGATGATCTCCGGTTCTTCCAGCTCCGTCAAATGCGGATGGGTCAGTGTATGCACAGCCACCTCGTGATTCCTGTAAAGCTCACCGATCTCCTCCGGCCGGATCTTATTGTGATCTACCCACATATTTTCCCGCCACAGGGTACCGGGTTTTCCCAGCAGTTCCGAATTAATGTTAAATGTTGCCTTTAGCCCGTAGCGGTCAAACAGCTCCACCAGCCTCCTGTCCTGCGTCACGCCATCATCGTAGCTGAAGGTCAGTGCCTTCATTTTTCCATGAAACATGGTCTCACACCCCTTTCTCTTATTCAAAGGTAATATTATCACAATACTGCCGAGTGAGCACCTGTTTCCCCTGATTTCTTTCGCTTTCCAGGCAGAGAGCACGGAATATAAGAATAAAAAATAAACAGGAATAAAATTTCCATTAAAAATCACACTATATATTACACCATGCGAGGCGGGATGTGGTATAATGTGCGTATAGGCCAGGGCGGCCGGAACGTCTGCGTTTCAGCTTCTCTGCCCGGGATCGTCAGTCCCTTCGATTCACTCACCGGTTATCGCTGACTGTCCCCAAAATACTCCATCAAGAGGTGATCAAATGCCCGGATTTACCACCCATTATCTACTCGGCGTCAAAGCATACAACGATCTTCCGAACAACCAGTTAAGAAGAATTATCTCCAAGTACCGCTGGCTTTATCAGTTAGGGCTGCAGGGCCCCGATATGTTTTTCTACAACATTCCGATCCTGCGCCACCGTGACTACCGAAACGTAGGTTCCTACATGCACGAGAACCACGTGAGCACCTTTTTCGCCGTATGCTTAAACCACCTGGCCACCATCGAGTCGAAGCAGCAGCGAGAGCAGGCCATCTCCTACTTAAGCGGCTATTTCTGTCACTACGTTGCGGATTCCATCTGCCATCCCTACGTGTATGGGCGGATCGAATACGACATTAAGAATTCCGGCAATTATTACCATGGCCTTCATGCCACGCTGGAGAATGACATCGACGCCCTTCTTCTTATGAAATATAAAAAGAAAAAGCCGTCCCAGTTTAACCAGGCGGCCACGATCTGTTTAAACGGACTGGAGACGCAGTTTATCTCCGGTTTCCTCTCGTCCTGCATCAATGAAGCCTACTATCCGATCAACTACCGGAACAATTTCCGCGTAACGCCCCGGATGGTATCCCGCTCCATTCTGGCCATGCGCATCGGCTGCCGCACACTGGCCGATCCCAGGAGCCGCAAAAGAAACAGCATCGCCGTGGTGGAAAATCTGCTTTTGAAGAATCCCATCGCTTCTAAAAAGCTGGTAACCGACATACCGCCGGATCCGGTCAGAGCCATGAACTTAGATCACGAGACCTGGTGTAATCCATGGGATAAACGTCTGGCTTCCCAGGCATCGTTCCCGGATCTCTTCCACCAGTCCATGCGGAAATGCAGCGACGTATTCTACTTATTTAATGAAGAGCTGATATCAACCACCCCGCTCTCTCATCAGGACCATGGAGCGCTGTTAAAGGAACTGGGCAACTACTCCTACCACAGCGGCCTGGCAGTATCTTAGAGCGCGTTTGAAAATTGCTTTCCGTCAGCTGTGCGTCACACTTTGTGGGAGATTTGACCCCGATGAAGGAGGCGTAGTGGGCTACGCTGACTGAATTGGGGCAAATATGCCGCGAAGTGGGGCGGGCAGATGGCGGGAATGAATTTTCAAACACGCTCTGGGATTCTCAGGATGTTAAAAGGTGCAGACGCGAATAGGGAATTCGCTGCTGCACCTTTTGTTTCTCGTATCTGCGCGGTCTCGGTAAATCGATTATTCCTGGCTTTCCTCACCGCTGTCTTCCACTTCTTCGCCCATGTCCTCTTCTGCAGACGTCGGCTCCATAACCTTCGCGCCTTCTACCGGCACAATAGCCTCGTTGGAACCGGCCGGGATCGTCATATTCACCAGCCATACGGACTTATCCGTCATCATGCCGTCCGGCATAACAATAAGATTAAGCGTATAGTCCTGGAAGAATCCGCCATAGGAATCCTCGGTAGAGGTCTCAATGGAGAAGTCCTGTACTGCTGCCTCATCGTTGATCGTTCTCACAACCGCATTCGCAAAGGCCACGGCCTCCTCCGGGGTGGCTCCCGCGTTCATCATCAGCGTTAAATCGATGGTCTTCTTATCCGGATCCACGCTGTAATTGACGCTCACCGCCTTCGGGTAATCCTCGTTATTTAAGTACTCCTCATCCAGATCATCTCCGATCTGTCCCCAGTCCAGCACAATCCCTTCCTGAGTTTCAAATACCGGCTCCGCAGGCCCTCCTGTCACAATATTGCTTTTGGTACAGCCAGCCAGCAGCATCGCCGTAATTCCACATATAATTAACACTTTTTTCTTCATGATCAATTTCAGTCCTCCTTTTTTCTGCACGAGGCTATTATATCGGATGCGGCTTCATTTTTGTAGTGGTTTTGGAAAAAAGTCAGAAAATCTTCACAATTAATTCTTGCATTTTCTGGATAACCATGGTATTATGTTCAATATCAAATTTATTTTTACTTTTTTGAACATTTAGGAGGTACTATCATGGACCAGGATAAAAAAAAATACTTGATAAAGAAGCTGGACTGGGTTACGACCATCGTCCCGTTCATCTGTGTTCTTATACTCTGTCTTTTATTTATGGTGTTCCCGCAGAAATCGACCGATGTGCTTTCATCGATCCGTTTCTTCCTCGGCAATGAATTCGGCAGCTACTACTTACTGATCGGACTCGGCGTCTTTCTCTGCTCACTCTACATGGCATTTTCCAGATACGGAAAGATTAAGCTGGGAAATATAGAGAAGCCGCAGTACTCCAATTTCAAATGGGGAACCATGATGTTTACGGCAGGCCTTGCGGCCGACATTCTCTTCTACTCGCTCTGCGAGTGGGTGCTCTATGCCAATGAACCGCACATTGCAGACATGGGGACATTTCAGGACTGGGCCTCCACCTATCCCCTCTTCCATTGGGGACCGATTCCCTGGAGCTTTTATATGGTACTGGCTGTGGCTTTCGGCTTCATGCTTCACGTCAGAAAGCGCACCAAACAGAAGTATTCTGAGGCCTGCCGTCCGATCCTCGGAAAACACGTGGATGGGATTGGCGGAAAAGTCATCGACCTGATCGCCGTATTCGCACTGCTGGCAGGGACAGCTACCACATTTTCTCTGGCCACTCCGCTGCTCTCCATGGCGATCAGCCGCGTGACCGGAATCCCGGAATCCAACATGCTGACAATTTTAATCCTTGTCATCATCTGTGTCGTCTACACCATCACCGTTTATTTTGGTATGAAGGGCATCGCCAAGCTGGCGGCCTCCTGTACCTGGCTCTTCTTCGGCCTGCTGCTCTACGTGCTGATCGGCGGCGGAGAGGCCCGCTATACCATTGAGACGGGAGTTACGGCTATCGGCAACATGGTGCAGAATTTCATCGGCATGTCCACATGGACCGACGCGCTGCGCACCTCGTCTTTCCCGCAGAACTGGACCATCTTCTACTGGGCTTACTGGATGGTGTGGTGCGTAGCCACCCCGTTCTTCATCGGTACCATCAGCAAGGGACGCACCATCCGCCAGACGGTGCTCGGCGGATACTGCTTCGGTCTGTCGGGAACATTTACCTCCTTTATCATACTCGGCAACTACAGCCTGGCGCTGCAGACGAAGGGACATCTGGATGTCATGGGCATCTACGCAGCCACCGGGGATTTATATCAGACTATCATGGCCATCTTCGAGACGCTTCCGCTGGCGAAGCTGGGGCTTATCCTGCTGGCAGTCACCATGATCGCCTTTTATGCCACCTCCTTCGATGCCCTTACCATGGTGGCTTCGTCCTATTCCTACAAGGAACTGCCGTCCGACGCCCAGCCCGATAAGCACGTGAAGCTGTTCTGGGCCATACTGCTGATGCTGTTCCCCATTGCCCTCATTTTCTCAGAGAACTCGATGGCGAATCTTCAGACCGTATCCATCATCGCGGCATTCCCCATCGGAATCATTATTCTGTTGATACTTTTCAGCTTCTTTAAGGATGCGAGGGAATATTTAGACCACTGCGAAGGCGGAGAGATACCTGGAAATAAAATCGAAAAAGAAAAGACCAGGGCGAATTAATCGTCCTGGTCCAGATCATTGAATATATCGGAATCAAAGAATTCGCGGATGGTCATTCCAAAACCATCGGCGATTTTTTTAATGTTGCAGATTCCGGGGTTCTTGCTCTTTCCATTCATAATACTCTTAAAGGTTGATGGCGGCATCCCTGCCTGAAAGGTCAGAGAATATCCCGTCAGACGCTTCTGCCTGCATAGCTGCTCAATCCTCTTACTGGTTGCTTCACATATCGTCATGACCGAATCCCTCCTTTTTTCTTTAGTGTAACTAAAAAAATTGTAGAATTCGGTCGATATAATGTCCGATTGGAAATATTTTCCAGCAATCTATACGCTCAGTAGACATTAAGTAATCAATCCATGATTTTTATTTTCATGCTGGAGTGAGAGGGTATCTGTTCCTCTTTCGGCGGCGGGGTCATATAGTCCCCGTAGACCCAGGTCAAAACCTCATGCCATCCCTTGGGCGCCATGAGCAAGGTGTCCTCGAACGACAGATCCACCGTCTCCTCGCACCACTCCTTCTGAAGCGTCACATACAGGTAATCCGGCTGGTAGTTGCTGTAATAGCGCAGGGGGCTCTTTCCTTTTCTGTCCTTCACCGCTGCCATATGCTGCAGCTTTCTGATGACGCTCATGGGAATCAGCCTGCCCACGGTGGACAGTATCCACACGCAGATTCTTCCCATCACGCCATACTTTCCGAAGTCCAGCTTATAGCGGTGTCCCATGGCCAGTCCGTAAATCGCCGTGTGCAGGAACAGAGTCCAGGTGGATGCCGCCTTGTTGGCGGGAAGCTCGTCAATTGTAAATAAATCCACCCAAAGGTGATTCAGCTTGCCTCCGTAATACTGCATCTCCTCCGTATCCTCATGCATCTGGCTCTTCTCATAGATAATCCTGGCCGTAAAATCGAAAAATGCCTTCCCGTCCCGCAGGTCCTTCGGCTCCACCAACGTCATTCCCTCCGGCAGTTCTCTTTTAACCACCTTCAAAAATGCGTCGTAATTCGGCCTTGTGAACGCCACGTCCGCATCATCATCCCACGGGATGAAGCCCTTATGGCGCACCGCACCCAAGAGAGTTCCCGCATCCAGAACATACTTTATCCTGTATTTCCGGCAAATCCGGTCAATTTCCTTCAAAATAGCCAGGTTCGCCTCATGGACTTTTTTAAGATCGTAATTCTCCATTTGGTTTCCTTCTCCCCATGAATCCCCACATCCGGGCTTCTTTCGTTTAGCTGTTTTTCTTTACTGCTTCTATAATGGTCTCGGCCATATAATCAATCATCGCATCCGTCATTCCCGGATAGACTCCGATCCAGAACGTATCGGCCATAATCCGGTCGGTGTTCTTTAACTCTCCGACGATCCGGTATCCGGTCTTTTCCGCACGCATCTCGTCGAAGCACGGATGCTTTGTCAAATTGCCTGCAAACAGCATTCTGGTCTGCACACCGTGCGACTCCACATACTGCACGATTCCGTTCCGGTCCACACCTTCCCGGCAGGTGATAAGAAAACCGAACCAGCTTGGCTTTGAATTCGGGCACGGCTCCGGAAGGATCAGCTGCTCTTCCACCGCTGAAAGCGCGGCACGAAGCCGGTCAAAATTATGGCGGCGGCGTTCCACAAAGGTCGGGAACTTCCTTAGCTGGGCACATCCGATGGCTGCCTGCATGTCTGTCGCCTTTAAGTTGTACCCAAAGTGTGAGTAAACATACTTATGGTCGTATCCCAGCGGAAGCTCGCCAAACTGCCGGTCGAAACGGTGACCGCACATGTTGTCTCTTCCCGATGGGCAGACGCAGTCACGGCCCCAGTCACGGAAGGACCGGATGATCTTGTTCAGCATCGGGTGATTCGTGTAAACGGCGCCGCCCTCTCCCATCGTCATATGGTGAGGCGGATAGAAGCTGGAGGTACCGATATCTCCGATGGTGCCCGACAGCCGTTCCTGTCCGTCTATGGTGTATCTCGTTCCAAGAGCGTCGCAGTTGTCTTCCACCAGCCACAGATTATGGCGGTCACAGAATGCTTTCACCGCCGCCAGATCGAAGGGATTGCCGAGGGTATGGGCAATCATCACGGCTTTGGTCTTCTCGGAGTACGCCTCCTCCAGCATCGTCACATCGATATTATACTGCGGAATCGTCACATCCACGAATACCGGCACAGCGCCGTACTGGATGAGCGGCGTCACCGTGGTTGGGAAACCGGCGGCCACTGTAATAACCTCATCACCGCGCTTCACCCGGCGTTCGCCAAGAAGCGGAGACGTCAGTGTCATAAAGGCCACAAGGTTCGCGGAAGATCCGGAATTCACCAGAGAACAGTACTTCACACCCAGATATCCGGCCAGCTCCTTTTCAAATTCATCCGTATACCGGCCGGAAGTCAGCCAGAATTCCAGGGAACTGTCTACCAGATTCACCATCTCATTTCTGTCATACACACGGGACGCGTAGGGAATCCTGTCTCCCGCCTTAAATGGCTCCTTTTTATTATGGTAGGTATCGCAGTAAGCTCCCACCATGTCCAGGATCTGCTGTCTCGCTTCCTGTTCTGTCTTATTTTCAAACATTGTTTCTTTCCTCTCAGTCTGTTGTTGATCAGTAATCAAAAAATTCTTTAATCTGCCTGTCCATCACAGCCAGCATGTCTTCACCTGCCAGATAGTCCTTTGTCCACTCCACCGTTTTCTCCACGGCCTCTTTCACGCCATAGCGGGGGCTCCAGCCAAAGGTTTTTTTAATCTTGGAGCAGTCCAGCTTCAGGAAATTGGCCTCATGAGGGCCTCCGTCATACCGGTTCACCCACGTGATTCCGCCGCCCCAGGCAGCCGTAAATAAATCCGCCAGTTCACCGGTGGTCACGCAGTCTCGGTCGTCCGGGCCCACATTATAGTATCCCTGAAAGTTCAGATCTTCATACTGTTTCATGGCGATAGCCATATAAATCGCCAGCGGCTCCAGCACCAGCTGGTATGGCCGCGTGGAATATGGATTTCTGACTACGATCTCTCTGCCGGCCGTCGCCGCGCGTATGCAGTCGGGAATGATCCTGTCGTTGGCAAAATCACCTCCGCCGATGACATTCCCCGCCCGGGATGTGGACACCGCTGTATGGCCGTCCGCAAAAAATGACTTCGCGTAGCTGTGTGTCACCAGCTCGGAACAGGATTTGCTGTTGGAGTAGGGGTCAAATCCATCTAAGGGATCGCATTCCCGGTAGCCGTATTCCCATTCCCTGTTTTCATATACCTTGTCCGTGGTCACATTTAAAAATGACTTCACACATGGATTCTTCCGGATACACTCCAGCACGTGAACCGTGCCCATCACGTTCGTCTCGTACGTATATACGGGATCTTTATAGGAATCCCGCACGATGGGCTGTGCCGCCAGATGAAACACCAGCTCCGGCTGTGTTCTCTCAAACACCTCCATCAGGTGGGGCAGATCCCGGATATCCCCGATCACCGAATCCATGGTGTTATGAAGCCCTGCGACGTAAAAGAGGCTGGGGTCTGTCGGCGGCTCCAAAGAGTATCCCGTCACCGCTGCCCCTGCTTCCTCAAGCATCCGGACGAGCCAGGAGCCCTTAAAACCGGTGTGTCCTGTCACCAATACTTTTTTTCCTTTATAAAATGTGCAGAATTCCTGCCACATTTCCTTTGTCCATTCTGTCATATGAATTCTATTCTCCTGTATCAGTTTTCCCAGATCTTCCAGGGTGCTGCTCCTGTCTGCCATAAGGCCTCCAGTTTCTGCATCTCACGCTGCGTATCCATGCACTGCCAGAACCCGGTGTGATGGAAACTCATCAGCTGTCCCTCTGCCGCCAGACGCTGCAGCGGTTCTTTTTCAAATACAGTGGTGTCATCCTCCAGATAGGAGAATATGTCCGGATTCAGGACCATGAAACCGCCGTTGATGAGGCTGGCGTCCTTCTCATCCTTCTCGCGGAAGGAACGGACCGCGTTGTCGTCGCTGATGTCCAGAACCCCCTTCATCTGTGCGATGTTCACCGTCGTCATGGTGGCCGTCTTTCCATGCTCCTTATGGAACTTCACGAGGGCATTCAAATCCACGGTGCACACGCCGTCGCCGTACGTCATCATAAATGGCTCGTCGCCGATATACGGCTGAATCCGCTTGATTCTTCCGCCTGTCATCGTATTTAAGCCCGTGTCTACCAGAGTTACCTTCCATGGTTCGGAATAGTTATTATGAACCTCCATCTTATTATTGGCAAGATCGAAGGTCACATCCGATGTGTGAAGGAAGTAGTCCGCAAAAAACTCCTTCACTACATACTGTTTATATCCAAGGCAGATCACAAAATCATGAAAACCAAATTCGGAATAGTATTTCATAATATGCCATAAAATCGGCCTGCCCCCGATCTCGATCATGGGCTTCGGCTTTAAATGGCTTTCTTCGCTGATTCTGGTTCCTAATCCACCGGCCAGCAGTACTACTTTCATCTGTATATCCTCCTTGTTATGAGCACTTAGCGGACGTCTTTTGGCCGCTTACGTGCGATACATGTCATCTCCACTTAGTGAGGTCTTTCACGAACTTAGTGGAGTGGCTATTTCTTTATTCATATTCCTCATATGCTCTGCGGTAATAATGCATGAGAAGCTTCACAACGGGCTTAGGCCACATCTTTGCAAACATCTCCGCTTCCTCCCGCGCCCGGCTGTTGTCCTTAATACAGGCCTTCGTTGTGGCCTCCTCGTGGACCCGGTAATACATTAACGGACGTTCTATGCAGATAAAGCGGCCGCCTCGCCCCGCCAGCTTCCACAGTGTGTCCCAGTCCAATGCGAACTGGTACGGCGAATCAAAGAGCGGTTCTCCCAGAAGTTCCTTGTTGTACGTACATGCCGGACAGCAGATGGAGTTTCCGAACAGCAGCACGCTCCTCTTGACAGCCCGCAGGTGGCTGAGCGGACGGAGCCGCAGCGGCAGCCGCAGAAAACGCTTGATGAACTCTACTTTTTCAAACTTTACAAGCGTATCCCTCTTCACCACCGTATACCCGCCGGTAAACAGCGTCATATCGGGATACCGCTTCCAGGACTCCAGAAGCAGCTTTACATAATCCTTCTGATACATATCGTCCTGATGTGCAATGGTCACGAAACGGGAATCTGCCATGTGGTACGCAAAATTCCAGTCATCCATGATCCTGCTCTTTCCCTCGCGCACATGAACGGAAATGCCGTACTTGTCCGCCATATCCATAATATAGGGGCTGGGTGTGGAAGTACAGAGAATAATATCCGTCGGCACGCTCTGCCCCTTCAGGGAACGGATACACGCCTCTAAATATGGAGAATCGCGGTATGCGCAGACTGCAAATGTATGTGGCTTCATTATATTTTACTCTTTCTATGCGTGGTTTTCTGCCTCACTAAGTGTTCCTAGTATACCATAAACATCCTCAAACAATCTACCCTATTCATTATTTTGAAAGAATTTCTAAATCCTGCCACGACTCGTCTCAGCCATTACATTTGCATGGACCGTCGCCTCCATTGTATTCCGGTTCTTTTTCGGCTTCAAAGCGCTTTCTTCACCAAAAGCCGGATGGCGGCTGTCCCGTTCCGAGGTTAGAATCGTCATGTCCTTCGGAATGGGCCACCGGATTCCAACGGTTTTATCATTCCACGGAATGCCGCTTTCATCCTCCGGGTGGTAATAATCGGACAGCTTATAAGAAAAAACAGCAGTATCTGAAAGCACCAGAAAGCCATGTGCAAAGCCTTCCGGTACATACAGCATGTTCTTCTTTTCTGCGGAAAGTACGGTGCCGAACCACTGGCCATACGTCCTGGAGCCTTCTCTGATATCGACCACTGCGTCAAACACCTCTCCGCTCACGACACAGACCAGCTTTCCCTGTTGATAGTTTTTTTGAAAATGCATCCCTCTGAGCGTCCCCTTCGCAGACATGGATAAATTGTCCTGCACAAATACCATGTCCAGCCCCGCCTCCCGGAAGCTGCCTGCATGGTATGCCTCAAGGTTATATCCTCTCTCATCCGAGAACACCTGAAGCTCCACGAGATAAAGCCCTTCTATGTTCCCGCACTGTTCAAACTTAAAACCGCCCATTCCTTTTCCTCCTGATTTTTACATAGCCAGGCTTATACTCAGCTAACCCTTTATGTGGCTAACCATTTACTCTGCTAACTGGAGTATACAGGGTGACGTCAGGTCACGGTCAAGCACTATTTTTTACTGCCGTTCACGGCCCTGCCGGCCTCTGAATTGTAATCTGTTTTTTCTATGGCTGCGGCCAGAACCAGTTTCTTCATTGACGAATATCTTTTTTTAGTATAAGCTATGGAAAGGAATCTTATTTATCAGCATTTACCAATAAAGGAGCATGTACCAATGAGCATTCGACTGATTGCCTCCGACATGGATGGCACCCTTCTTGACCCATATACAAATATTTCTCAGGCCAATATCGACGCGATTCACCGCCTGTCCGACTATGGCGTGGAATTTTTAATCTGCAGCGGCCGTGACCACCACGATGCAAAAGGAATGATGGACAGCTGCGGCATTACCTGTGGCTATATCTGTTTGAGCGGGGCCGTCATTTATGACCAGACCGGAGCACAAATGGTGAATCTTCCAATGAACAAACAGAATTTAAAGGATATCAGCCACGTTTTCGGAGAGTTCGGGGCTGCTATGGATGTTCTGACCTCTCATGGCCGCTACTCCACTGCCGATCCGGAGAGAAAAATCCTGGAGCTTTACGACTTTTTAAATGGCCGTGCCCCATTTTCGGGAGAAATTCCTGACGAAATCCGGGCTGCCGCCAAAGAGCGCATGGATACCATGACCTTCGTCCGGGACTTGGGTGAAATTCCCGCAGATGCGGATATCTACAAAATCTGTGGGAACGACTTAGACTGCGATCTGGTAATCCGCATGAAAGAGGCATTTACCAACTACCCGGATTTAGCTGCTGCCTCTTCATTTCCCAATAATATAGAATTGACCAACACTGCCGCCCAGAAGGGCAACGCGTTGAAGACCTACGCTGCGGCAAAGGGAATCTCCCTGGATGACGTCATGGTTCTCGGCGACAGCGACAATGACATCTCCATGTTTACTCCGGAATTCGGCTGGACCGTGGCTATGGGCAATTCTATGGACTGTATCCGTAAAAGGGCCAAATATGTAACGAAATCCAACGCCGAAGACGGCGTGGCCTGGGCTATTCGGAAGTATGTGTTTGGGGAAATACTTTAAATATTGTTTAAGAGCCATTGATGAAGTATGTAAATCAGCGGCTGGTTCGTTCAGTAACACCGGATCAGCCGTTTCAAAAGCGATTACAGTGTGCATATCAGCTTGCCGTGTTGCGGCTTTTTTTGCTTTTCTGCATCTTCGCCTCTTTTCCTCTTCGCCTCTAAGTTTCTTTAATTTCCAGCTCCAACGCCCCTTCTTATTCATATCCATTCTATCAGATATATCTTATCTCCACCGCGCTCCCCTCCCTCCCCATCAGCCCCTCCTGCCTCCTCTCTTTCTTCTATCTCTAACAGCATAATTCTATCCGAATATTTCTATACTGTATAAATTTCAGATAAAATCCCTTCCCCCTCTGCCCCAATGCATCAAGTTATGCTATACTCTTATCATAGTAAACTGATTAGCGAAATTACGATCAGCTAATTTCCCGCCTCAACCGCCATGGAATCAGCCTCTCATGGCAGCCGCTGCGGACATACGCACAGGCCCGCCTGGCTCATATATCAGCGACACGGGAATAAAAGAATCTACCAATCAGGAGGACCGCATCATGAAGCATCTGACCGAACAACAGATCGCAGCCATGGCGCCGAACGCGAGTGCTGTGGCCAATGCAAAGAAGATTGTAAAGAGCGGCGGATTTACACACCTGGCCCGCTCCGCCGACGACACCTTTTACATGGGAGACTGCAAGGGAAGCGGAAGTTCCGTTTACAGCGTATCCGTCGATTTCATAGATGAAGCAGCGCCTGTCTGCCGCTGCAGCTGTCCCAGCCGTCAGTTTCCCTGTAAACATGGCCTGGCTCTGATGCTTAGGCTTTTGGAAGATGAGCCGTGGGAAACTTGTGAGATTCCGCAGACCATCCTCGACAAACGCGCCAGGAAAGAGGCCCGCGAGGAGAAAAAAGAAGAGAAAGGCCGCACGGACGGTGAGACAAAGAAGTCCACGAAAGCTTCAAAACCAGCGAGTCTTGCAGCCCGCACAAAGAAACTGAAAAAACAGCTGGACGGCCTCGCCATGGCGGAATCCATGGTAAATGAACTTCTGGACGCCGGACTTGCCACATTAAAAGGCAGTTCCTTAAAGACGTATCAGGATCTGGCAAAGCAGCTTGGTGACTACTATCTGCCCGGCCCGGAGCGCCTGATCCGCACGCTCATTCTGCAAATGCAGGATCTGGAAAAGGCAGGCGTGGAAAACGGCATTCGGGAAAGAGGTATCGCTGAATCCGCCGGAACGCTGGTACGGCTGCGCGCATTGATCCGGAAATCCAGAGCATGGCTGACCGAGAAGCTGGAACAGGGAAATGTGGAAGACGAGAACAGCGTCCTTTACGAGGAACTTGGCGGAATCTGGACACTTGACCGTTTAAATGAACTGGGCTTAAAGAAGGAGAACGCTCGTCTCCTGCAGCTTTCCTTCCAGGAATCCTGCGACATGGCCCGAAAAGAACTGGTGGACCAGGGCTGGTGGATCGACTTAGACAGCGGAGAGCTTTCCGTCACCTGTCATTATCGCCCGCTGAAGGCATTAAAATATGTAAAGGAAGAAGATTCGGTATCCGACATGGTGCGGGTTCCCTGCCTCTCCTACTATCCGGGTACGGGAAACCGCCGGATTCGCTGGGACCGTCAGGAATTCGAACCGGTCACCAGTGCCGTTATGAGTGAAGTCCGGGCCCATGCCTGTGCATCCGTCAAAGAAGCGGTTAAGACTGCCAAAAATGAACTGAAAAATACACTCTCCTCCGGACGGTACGGCTGTCTGCTTTCTTATGCTCTGATTGGTCATAGTGCCGAAGAACTTACTGATGAGACCACCTTGGGACTGATGGACCACGACAATACTACCATCAGGCTGGCGGACCGCCCCGGCGACCAGCCAGGTGTGTTCAGACTTACCCAGCTTCCCGATCCCGGGTTTTTAGAAAATCAGGTACTTTTCGGTGTCTTATGGTACAGCACAGAACTTCATGCCATTTGTCTGCACCCGCATGCTGTCATCACAGATCAGGCTGTCGTACGTCTGCTTTATTGAGCACTCTCAGAAACTCCTTTGCACTCATCTTTGTGGCTGATTTTCCGCCATATGCACACAAATTTATTCAACGTACACGCCGTGTACGCCTCATAAATTTGTGCACATCTGACGGAAAATCATCTCACAAATCTGAGTACAAGGAGTTTCCGAGAGTACTCTTATTAATATAGGGAGGAACAATTATGGAACTTCAGGCATTATATGATCTTCAGGAACGGCTGGAAGCCACGGCGGCGGCAGGCGTCCGGCTTGCCGGAGAAGACTTTCCTGACGGAAAATCATCTCACAAATCTGAGTACAAGGAGTTTCCGAGAGTACTCTTATTAATAATAGGGAGGAACAATTATGGAACTTCAGGCATTATATGATCTTCAGGAACGGCTGGAAGCCACGGCGGCGGCAGGCGTCCGGCTTGCCGGAGAAGACTTTCGATTGAAAAGAGCCGTAGACAGCATCGCCCCTCTGGCCGACGCATCTCCGGTAATTAAAAAGCTTTATCTGATGGCCGCCCAGACCATCGCCCCGGACTGCAAAGACCGGGCGAGGACCCTGCTCGATACGCTGGCGCTGTCCGAAGCCATTCTCTGCACGCAGGCCGGGTGCGGCGTTCCCGGCACGCTCGTTCCTTTGGAGCTGGCCATGCGGCCATTCTCCCCCTGCCAGCCCTTCCGTGCAGTAAAACCTCTTCTGGAGGCCCTCACAGGCACAGGAGGCGGGAGATATGCCGTCATTTCAGAAGCGCTTCAAAACACACCGGAGCTTTTTGACGATTACCGTGTACAGGCCGCCATGGTTCCCGCCCTGTCTGACCGCTACAACGAGATTGCGGCTCTGGCGGAGGACTGGCTCTCCCATCAGGATGAAAGCTTCCTTCCTCTCCTGAAACAGGGTTTTGCAGAGTGCAGTGACGGAGGCCGGGTACGCCGTCTTCGTGTCATCGAGGCGATCTCCGGAGAGAAGGAAAATGATTTCTACATAAGCCTGCTGGATTGGGCAAAAAAGGACTTGAGGGAGGAGGCTGTATCCGCACTCCGTTTCGACAAGAGGAATTCCGGCCTGCTTCTCGACCTTTTGAAGACAGAAAAAGGCAGCAGCCTCGAGGTGGCCCGACAGGTTCTGGTTCATATGGATACCGCAGAGTCAGAACGGTATTTAGAAACCCTTCTGGACAGCACTCCCTGGGAGGCCATGAAATATTTGAATTTTTCGCGCTCCGACCACCTTTCAGCCCGCCTTGGAGCGTTGGCCCATATCTTCTTTGATGAGCTTGACCTCAGTTCCGAAAATAAGACGAAGGAGCAGAAAGAAAAAAAGGAACAGAAAGAGCATCTGGAGCTTCTCCTCGAGGCCCTGACCGGCAAAGCGGACTCTTCTGTCCTGGCCCTGTATGAACGTGCAGCCGCAGCCGATTGGAATAAGAAGAGCTATTATGGAAGATTCCCGGAGCTTTTATCGAGATCCATCGCCCGCAGCCTCGATGAGCGGCTCATAACCTGCGCCCGCACGCTGGCCGAAACACACGGAAAAGCCTGGTATCCCGCTTCGCTGACAGCAGATCTGCTGACCATGTCTGCCAAAACGGTTTACGACCAGTATCGGGAACGTTTCCCTAAGACCAGTATTCTTGGTATCGGGAAAGAGGAGAAAAGCCGTGCCACCACTGCTCTGATGGCAGTGTTCGGTCAGATCAATTACGTGGAACGCTCCGGGCGCCACGAGTATTTCATTCCCCTGAGAGAAGGCGGCGGACGGCAGTGTCTCATAAAGCTTCAGCGGCCGCTGAAAGAAAACTTAGATCCCCGATGGTTTGAATTCTTTACCGGCAGTATGGTTCCAGTCCGGGAGGGCATAAGCTGCGTTGCCGAAAATGGAACGCCGCAAAAGCTGGACAGCGATCATCTGCTTGCCAAGATGGCCGCTCCCGAGGTTCGGCCTCTTCTGGGAAGTCATCTCTATAAAAAGGCTCTTATCGTGTCCGATAACAGCGTCCTCTACAGACCGCTTATCCAGTGCGGCTGGACTGATTTTAAAGGACTGGTGGCCCGTTACGTGGAAAATAATGAGGATTCCGGCATCAGCTTCTGGCGTGTCAGACAGCTGATCGACCAACTACCCATGACAGAAGAAGAAAAGCGTCAGGAATTTCGGGAAATCGACAATTTCATCTGCACGTATCCCGTGAAGAGCGCTGTCCGTAAAAACTGGGATTCCAGCAGCATGATGAGAAAAATGATTGATGAGGCAGCTGGTATTATATAGCACCTGGGAGGTAAATGATGGTAACAGAAAAGAACAGACAAGACAACGAGAATGTACAGCGTATGCCCGCTGAGGAAATGTATCAGAGAGAAATCGATGCCCTGATCGCCTCGGAAAAAGATCCGGTGCCATCCGGATGGCGTATGAGTCCCCGCTCCGTGCTCACCTACATCACAGGGGGCCGGGCCGGCAGAGTGGAAATCACACCGAAATATATCGGAAATAGACGCCTGGTGGAAATCGCCATCGCCACGCTCGTCACCGACCGCGCCCTGCTCTTAATCGGCGAACCAGGAACGGCCAAATCATGGCTGTCGGAACATTTAACGGCCGCCATTAACGGAGATTCTACGAAGGTAGTACAGGGAACCGCAGGCACCACAGAGGAGCACATCCGGTATTCCTGGAACTACGCCATGCTGATCGCCCAGGGGCCCTCCGACGAGGCGCTGATCAAAAGTCCGGTCTACCGCGCCATGGAAGCGGGAAGTATCGCCAGAATTGAGGAGATTTCCCGCTGCGCCTCCGAGGTTTCTGATGCGCTGATCTCCATTTTGTCCGAAAAACGGATTTCAGTGCCGGAGCTGGCCTACGAGCTGCCGGCAAAAAAAGGCTTCTCCATTATCGCAACGGCCAATACCCGTGACAAGGGCGTCAACGAGATGTCCGCAGCCCTGAAACGGCGTTTCAACATCGTGGTCCTTCCGACGCCCTCAGACTTAACCTCTGAAATGGAAATCGTAAAAACCAGGGTGGATCAGATGGCGGCCAATCTGGAATTAAACGCCAGACTCCCGGAAGCAGACGTGGTGGAAAAGGTCTGCACCATTTTCCGTGAACTGCGGAGCGGGATGACGCTGGATGGAAAACAGAAACTAAAGCCGGCCTCCGGAGTACTCTCCACGGCTGAGGCCATCTCCCTTCTTGCCGGCAGCATGGCTCTGGCGGGAAGCTTCGGAAACGGAACGATTACCGACTACGATCTGGCGGCCGCTCTGCAGGGCGCCATCGTAAAGGACGAGGACAAGGACAGCATGGTCTTTAAGGAGTATCTGGAAAACATCATGAAGAAACGCGGCAGCCAGTGGCTTGGCCTTTACAAAGAGTGTAAGGAGTTGAACAAATAGATGGAGCATCCGGTTTGTTTTGGAATCCGTCATCTTTCGCCCGCCGGCGCATACCATTTGAGACGGCTCCTGGACGAAAGGGAACCGGAACTGATATTAGTGGAGGGCCCCTCCGATTTTACCGCTCTCCTTGGCGACATTGCAGGGGAGGAGACAAAACCGCCGATCGCGATCATGGCCTACACAAAAGAGTCGCCCATCCGCACGATCCTGTACCCGTTTGCAGAATATTCACCGGAGTATCAGGCGGTGCTCTGGGCGAAGGACCATGGCGTCCCCTGCCGTTTCATTGATCTGCCTTCCAGCGTATTTCTGGGCATTCAGAGACCGGTGACGGAGACCACTCTTTCCGATGATTCAGAGAATCAAGGCTCCGGCGACGTATACCGGCTGCTGGATTCCCAGTGCGGAGAAGGCGGTCATGAGGCATTCTGGGAATATACCATGGAGCACAGCCAGACTCCGGAGGAATATATGGCCGGAGCCGCGGTATTCGGTGAAGAGCTGCGCAGCCTGACCGCGGGAAATGACAGCAACTGGCCCGAAATCCTCGTCCGCGAGGCTTACATGCGCCGCCAGATTGCCCGGGCTGCCGCAGAAGGCTTCGCGCCGGAACGCACGGTGGTGGTCACCGGAGCGTACCATACGGCAGGCCTTTTAAGCGACGCCCCTGCCATGACCGACAAAGAGCGGGGAGAGCTTCCGGCCGTGGAGTGCAGCGTGACGCTGATGCCCTACTCCTATTACCGCCTCTCCTCCCGATCCGGATACGGCGCCGGTAACAAGGCCCCCTTCTATTACGGAATGGTCTGGCGCTCTTTCCTGGAACAGGACCGGGAGCTGGCGCTCTATACGTACCTGACCTCCATTTCCACCTATCAGAGAGAGCATGGCTTCATGGTCTCGTCCGCCGAAGTCATCGAAGCGGTCGAACTTTCCAAATCTCTGGCCGCTTTAGGCGGACACAGTCTGCCTGCCCTCTGTGATCTGCGCGACGCTGCCGTAACCTGCATGGGACATGGACATTTTTCTGAAATCGCCCTCGCCGCCGCAGACACGGAGATCGGGACTGTGACAGGCTCCCTTCCCCAGGGGGTGAGCCGCACCAGCCTTCAGGATGATTTTTACCGGAACCTGCGGGACTTAAGGCTGGAGAAATACCGGTCCGAGGTTGCGGAAAGCATATCCCTGGACCTTCGTGAAAATCTAAATGTAAAATCCGAAGCGGCCGCCTTCCGCGACTTGAACCGTTCTTTTTTTCTGCACCGTTTAAGGGTCTTAAACATCGGCTTCGGTACGCTGCAGCCGCTCAGACAGGAGGACGCCACATGGGCGGAGGCCTGGACAGTAAAATGGACGCCGGAGGTCGAGATCGAGCTGGTTGAAGCCACGCTGAAGGGGGACACGGTCACCGGGGCCGCCTCCTTTTCCATGAGAGAGCGGGCCAGGGATGCCACGGAAATCAGCGCTGCCGCAAAGCTTCTGGAGGAATCTTACCTTTGCGGTATGCCTGAGATGGTCGCTTATATCACGGATATTCTGCAGCACCTGGCCGCGGACTCTTCTGCTCTGACCGATCTTGCGGCTTCGGCGGAAAGCATCTCCGTGGTCATGCGTTTTGGAGATATCCGGCGCCTCGATTCAGCCCCGCTGGTTCCCGTTCTGGAACAGATTTTCCTGCGCGCCTGCCTGCTGCTGGTCTCTGCCTGTTTCTGCGACGATCCCGCCGCGGAACAGATTGTAAGGAGTGTGGATCGGTTAAATTCCGTCTGCCTTCACCATGATTTTCTGGATGAGGAGCGTTTCGTCCGCCTGATGGAGGAGATCGCCTCGCGGGATGATATAAACACCAGAATCTCCGGTTTCTGCACGGCTGTTCTTCTGGAACGCGGCCGCATGCAGGATGAGGAGCTGGGACGGGAAGTCCAGAGACGGCTTTCAAAGGGAATTCCGGCCGAAATGGGCGCTGGATGGTTTGCAGGGCTGTCGAAAAAGAACCGATACGCGCTTATCGCCCGGCTCAGCCTGTGGAAGGAACTAAGCAGCTACTTAGATACGCTGGATGAGGAAGAGTTCAAACGGGCGCTCCTTTTTCTCCGGCGGGCATTCTCTGATTTTACTCCAGGCGAAAAAGCCGATGTGGCAGAGAATCTGGGGGAAATCTGGCAGGTGAACAAGGATCAGGTCTCCGAAACCGTGACCCGCGCCTTAAAGACGGAAGAACTGGAAATGATAGATTCGCTGGATGATTTTGACTTTGACGGAATATGACCGGCTTTTTCGGCCAGTAAGATGAGCCGTCTGAACAGGAGTTTCCGAGAGTGCTCAAAAGTTACATGGGAGGTGACATATATGGAACTGGAAGATAGAATCAAACGGTGGCGGTTAATTCTGGGTGAGGAGAGTGAGGCCGGATTTTCTGCTATGGGCGACACCTCCTTAAGCGGGGAACAGGATTTGATGGATCAGGCGCTTGCCGCCATCTATGACAATACCTCCTCCGGCGGAGGCTTCGGCTCCCGCGGCGCAGGCAAAGGCCCTTCGGCCCCCGTTGTCTCCAAATGGCTGGGCGATGTGAGATCGCTTTTCGACAAGGAACTGGTATCGATCATCCAGGCGGACGCCATGGAACGCTGCGGCTTAAAACAGCTGATGTTCGAGCCGGAGCTCCTGGAAAAGCTGGAACCGGACTTAAATCTGGCTTCCATGATGCTGACCCTGAAGGATCAGATACCAAAACGATCCAAGGAGCAGGTCCGTTCCTTTATTGAACGGATCGTGGAAGAGATTAACCGCCTGCTGGCAGACGATATCCGCAGAGCCGTTACCGCCGCGGTTGACCGGAGGCGCCACAGCCCGATCCCATCAGCCGCTGCCCTCGACTATAAGGAAACAATCCGCCGGAATTTGAAGAACTATAATCCCGATTTAAAGAAGCTAGTCCCGGAACGCTTTTACTTTTATGACAGGACATCCAAAAATATGTCCAACCGCTACACAGTGATCCTGGATGTGGACCAGAGCGGCTCCATGGGAGAATCGGTGATCTACTCCTCCGTGATCAGCTGCATTCTGGCCAGTCTCCGATCCTTAAAAACGCATATCGTGGCCTTCGACACGAATGTGGTGGACTTAACAGAAAAATGCGATGATCCAGTTGATCTTCTGTTTGGCTTCCAGCTGGGCGGCGGCACCGACATCGAGAAATCGGTGGCCTACTGCCAACAGCTGATTGATACCCCAAAGAAAACTCTGTTCTTCCTCATCAGCGATCTGATGGAAGGCGGAAGCCGCGCCGGCCTTTTGCGCCGTCTAGGCGAAATGAAGGATTCCGGAGTGTCCGTCATCTGCCTTCTCGCCATTGCCGACGGCGGCCGTCCCTACTACGATGAACAGATTGCCGGACGGATCGCCTCCATGGGAATCCCCTGCTTTGCGTGCAATCCGCAGAAGGTTCCCCAGCTTTTGGAACGGGCTCTGAAGGGACAGGATCTCAACGTATTTCAGAAAGACCTGGAGCGGGCCGGCAAATAGCCGGCCCTGCATTAGGAACACACTCTAAAGCTCTTTTATGATCTTCACATCTGACTTTATTGTATGAAGGACCGCTTCCATGTTAATGAAACGATCCATTTTTTTTGATATGTCTGAGAAATTCGATACCATGGCCGCAATGCTGTCCGCAATATTGTCATCCTGAATAATCTCTACCCTTCTGAGCTGCTTTCCTATGTATTCCAAATCCCCCATCATCTGGTCCTGCCTCTTTGCCAATCCTCTCATCTCTTCATAAAGATAATTTAACTTTTCATCTGTTTCCAGAGTGGTAAAACATGCTTTTTCAGTCATTTTGAGGAGCTCCTTTCGCACGAAACGTTTGATAAAAACGCCGTTATTGGATATTTTTCCTATAATGGCACTTATGTTTATCAACGTACGGAAAATTAACAGGAATTTCCGGAAAATTTCAAAAAAATACAGACCTGGCGGAATCAGATCTGATGAAAAAAAGCACCTATAAGAAAATACGCTTCTCATAAGTGCCATTATAGGAACCATCGATATTTATTCATAAATATAATTATACTATAGATGATTCTGAATCGCAAATATATTTACGGCGGCGGAAAGGTAAAACCGCTAACTTCCGCTAACTTCCCCCCGGTTAAATTCAGCCAGCCGCTCCACTGCACCGTTAAGCGCCCTCTGCATCTCTGCCGTCTTCCTGACTCCCGGCTCATACCAGATATTTTTCACATTTAGCTGCTTTTCCTTCCGGTCGTATGGTGCTTCGATACGTCCGATCAGGCGGTCGCCGTAGAGAATCGGGAGCACGTAATGGCCGTATTTCCGTTTCTCTACCGGAGTATAAATCTCCCATTTATAATCGAAGTCGAAGATCATGCGAATCAAATTCCGATCCCACAGCAGGTTATCGAGCGGCGCCAGAAACTCGCACCTTTTCTTCCAGTTCTTCCCTGCTCCGCACGCTTCCGCCAGTTCCAGATCCTCGCTAGCCATATAAAAAGTTTCCGGAATTCCTTCTACCGAAACGGGAACGATGGCATGCTCTTTCAGCAGGCTTTCGCAAATAGTCCGGCGGCCGGCAGCGTTTAAGTTTGTAATATTCAGCCATGCATCTGACGGGCGGTTCCATAAGAGACCGACGGAACGGATTCTCCGCAGAACGCGCCATTTCTGGTGTTCCTGTTCATTCGGCAGCGGATCCTTCCGGTTTAAGATTTCCTCCGGGACACAGCGGCTGATCAAGTCGTAATATTTTACCGTACCCTTTTTGTGATGAACAGCCAGATCACCGGTAAAATACAGATGTTCCAGCGCCGCCCGGGAAAGCTTCGTATCGCTCCAGTACCAGTGCACCTTCCCCGGCATGTCCAAATCGGCGGAGCAGACCGCTCCCCGCTCCGCAATGATCCCTTTCACCTGCTCACTCACCGTCTCGATATCGGCATGGCTCCGTTCCCACTGCCGGTGCTGGTCGCGGTAGCATTCAAAATAGGGCCAGTCCTCCGTGGCAAAGATGGAGAGGTTTTTATCGAAGTAATCAATCAGCACCCGGTCCTGGTACAGAAGCTCATAAAGCATCTGCTTCGTAAATCCCTTTACCCGGGACAACAGGACCAGCTCCGGACTCCTTCCGCATACGTTTACCGGATCGAATTGTATACAGCCCTCCTGTTTTACAAACTCCAGGACTCCCCGTTTTCCTTCAAACCGGTATCCGCCCAAAAGGCCATGTCTCCGCAGCAAAAAACGCCGCGCCTGCTCCCTGGTTAAATGAACCGTTTCCATTCTGACCTCCCCATCTGCACGCCCTAGTTCACTCCAAGATACCCTTCAATCAGCCGAAGTGTCTGCTCCAGCCCTTCCACATGCGTCCGCTCCGTGCCATGCGACGCATGAACCCCCTGTCCGATCAGCGCGCCGCGGATATTGTGACCGCCGCGCAGAGCCGCTCCCACGTCAGAGCCATAATGCGGGAAAATGTCCACGGCGTACCCGATCTCCCGCTCCTTAGCGATCTCGATCAGACGGCTTGTCATCTTGTAATCGTATGGCCCGGAAGAATCCAGTGCGCAGATGGATACCCGGTATTCATCCCCAGCCAGATCATCACCCAGCGCTCCCATATCAACTGCAATAAATTCCTCGATATCTTCCGGAATCCAGCTTGCACCGAAACCAACTTCCTCATAATTGCTGATTACGATCTTAAGTGTACGCTCCGGCTTCACACCGGATTCCCCCAGCTCCTTCAATACTCCCATTAGCACAGCCACGGAGGCCTTATCATCGAGATGGCGTGACTTGATAAACCCGTTTTCCGTATAGACAAACATCGGATCAAAGCTGATATAATCACCGGCGGAGATATCCAGCGCTTTGACATCGTCTTCACTCTTCACTCTCTCATCCAGGCGTACTTCCATATTCTTCGGTTTTCGCTCCAGGGTTTTGGCATCATCATACGTATGAACCGACGGTTCCTTTGTGAGAATCGTACCGGTATATACCTTTCCCGTTCTGGTATGCACCTTACAGTACATCCCTTCAATACTCTCCATCATAAAGCCGCCCACCGGAACGATGCGCAGCATTCCCTCGGAGCTGATGGAACGGACCATAGCCCCCAGCGTGTCCACATGGGCGGAAAGCCCCAAAACCGCATCCGTATTCCCAGGAACCTCAATGATGAGACCGCCTTTCCTGCTGTAATGGGACAGGAACCCAAAACCGGCCGCCTCATTCTCCACCAGAGCCATCACTTCATCCGTAAATCCACTGGGACTCGGCGTATTGACCAGTTTTTCCAGAAACGCCACTACATAGTTCATCGTATCCACTTTTTTATATGTCATCTTTACTTTCCCCGCTTTTCTCTATTTTCGCAGAACTGCTCAAACACTTCTATCTATTCTTATTCCTTCTCGTCCGGGAAATTCTTCGTCTCACCCACAATATAGATCGGCCTGTCCTTCAATTCTGCAAACAGAATCGCAATATAATTCCCGATGATCCCGACAATGAGGAAGAGAATCGCAAACATGAAGCAGATCAGCACAATGGTTGTCGCGTAGCCGCTGGGTGTTCCAACCTCCGCCCAGCTCCAGATCGTGTAGATCATCATAATAATTCCCAGGACTCCCGCAAATCCGCCGGCGTAAATGCCCAGCTTCAGCGGCAGATTGGAAAAGCACATGATCGTATTCATGGAAAATGTGATCAGCTTCTTGATACTGTACTTGCTTTCCCCGGCCACACGGTTTCTGGCCTCGTATTCAATGGTTGTCCGTCTGAATCCGATATTCTGCACATAGCCGCGAAGAAAACGAACCTTTTCACGGTAATTTGTCTTAAGCACCTTTGCCGCCTTCTTCGATACAGCAAAGAAATCGGAGGCGTTCGGTTCAAATTTCACATCGGAGAGAATATTAATCAGCCGGTAAAACGCCGCTCCGGCAAAGTTCTTAAACCAGCCGGCGGACTCATTTTTCGTACGGACCATATTGATGACATCGTACCCCTCGTCCAGCTTTGCAATAATTCCAGGCAGGCATTCCGGCGGATGCTGAAGGTCCGCGTCCATACAGACGATTCCGTCCCCGCTGCTGTAGTCCATGCCCGCAATCATAGCGGCCTCGTGGCCGAAATTGCGGGAAAAATCTACCACCTTCACCTTCTCATCCCCAGACGCCAGTTCCTTCAGAATTTCAATGCTGCCATCCTGGCTTCCGTCATTGACGAAAATAAGTTCATAATCCCAGCTTAAGCTTTTCAGTACCTTCGACGTCTCCGCGTAAAACTGGCGCAGCGCCAGTTCCTCATTATAGCAGGATACGACGACCGATAATTTTTTCTCCACAGTTTATACTCCTTTAAGTCAGTGTGTTTGCTGCCATGCACCAAGATCAGTGATTGGCTCATACTCCAGTTCCACTTCGGACGGCAGATCATAATACTCGTCCATCCAGTATATCATATACTTAAAATTCTCATCGTAAACCATCTCACAGCTGCACAGACGGTCGGGATTCTGATAAAGCTTTAATTTCTTTATCTCCTCTCCCCCGCGGATTCGGGCCGCGGCATCCCGGATGACGCCATCGTTATACATGAGCACTTCATAGTTGATGCTGTACCCCCGGTAAATATTCTTAAGGTTGGGAATGCTGACGGCCGCCACGAAGACGAGCCCGGCCAGCCCCCATACCACACTCTTCCGTTCCAGCAGGATCAGGCAGAATAAGTACCCGAACAGTGTATAGGACAGATAGATAAACGGAAGGAGCACCCGCTGGGGAAGCTCCGGCACCACCACAAGGCAGGCCAGTGTCAGAATCGCCGCCAGGAATATCATTCCCATCAAAATCTGGTCTCTGTCATATAAAATACGGATCACCTGTACCGCAGTCACGATCAGGTAGAGAAACAGAACCCATATCATCGCCTGAGAATGGCCGCCAGCCCCCAGGACATGGCGGTTCAGCTTCAGGAACAGGTACACGGTGATGGCCGCGGAAAATGCCAGATAAACGATATTTAAAACAGGCAGCTTCATCTTCTTCCAGATCATATAGGCTCCAAGCCCCATCAGAGCCATCAGGAGCACTGCCAGGTAATTCTGATTATCGGAAGAAAAGAACAGGTTCATTAAATTTCTTAAGTTGGTCATTACCTTTTGGATAAACGGCAGATTGGAAAACTCACTGTTGTTGTCCATACGCATCTTTACCGCCGGTGAGGTCAGAATCGGAAGCGCCCCGGCCACAGCCGCTGCCAGCGTTCCAAAATCGTAAGCGCGGACGCGGTATTTCTTCAAAGTCTTCCAGGCAATCACCATGCAGATATATCCGATCACGGCCACCAGCCACTCTTCCTGAGAAAATGCTGCGAAGAATGCCAGCACGATGCAGACTGCCTTTTTCCAGGTCTCCGGTTCCTCCCCAATTGTCTCATAGTAAAGAACTGCCAGTACCAGAAATGTAACCGTAGGTACCACATACAGAAAGCTGGCCGCATACCAGTACGTTCCCAGACGCTGAATCAGAATTCCGATGGTTCCATAGAGCAGGCAGATAAAAGCAGCCAGAAACACCGGGCGCCATCCATCCGGCTTTATATGGCGCATTACCACGTAATGGACCAGAATCAGAATCGCCAGAACGCTGGTCGCCATAAAAGTCTGGACCGCAGCCAGTCCGCCTATCATATTTAAAAAGCTGAACAGGAATAAATAGAACAGCCTTCCATTCGAATAGAAGTAGTGTTTCCCCATAAAGATAAGCAGCTGGGATAACGTATAATTGGAACCAATCACATCCGGCACCGTATTTCCATAGCTGAGCGATAAGTATCCGAAATCGTCATAATACACGAATACCTTGCCGAACTGCATGATCAGAAACACGTAAAACGCCAGAAATACCAGCCCGATTCCTATTTTAACTTCTTTCTTCATTTCCTACTCCAACCTTTCCGCCTATTCCACATTCTTCTTTATATAACATTTGTCAAATTCTGTCAATGCTGCCCGGCTGGTTTCCGTATATTCTCCGTCGATCTCCACCCGCGCCAGCATGTTTCCCTCCTCATAACAGATGGGAATCAGCTTGCCATATTCAATGAGCGTGCGAACGAGGCTGTAACACCGTTGCTCCTCTTCCATATATCCGGCCTCTGTGTAGACGTAATCCGTCTTCGCATAGTCCATAAACTCCACGAAATTATCCATGGTTTTCACCAGAACCACATTTCCCCAGGAACCGGTGATATCATCGTACGACTGGGCATTGCAGGGGAATCCCAGCACTCCGGGATGGTCTCCCACCGCAATCAGACGGTTTTCGGGGTCTTCCGCAAGAATATCCCAGATCTGCCCGTTTCCTTTTTCCACCATTTCCTGGTGCTTCGCCTCCTGGTGGTCGTAGTACCCGTGATGATTCCAGGAAACCGGCGAAAATCCCACGACCCAGCTCCAGTTTGTCAGGGAGGACACCACCGCACAGAAACACATGACAGGAACCAGTATACCGCATAGCCCGTTTCTCACCGCCTTATCCGAGATCCGGACCACAAGCCGCATCACGTAAAGCGCAGCCAGGACATACAGCAGCATAAAGTAATTTCCGTCCACCTGGACCAGCATATAGAGACTGACTACGCAGACGATCAAAAAGGGGATAAACACTACGTTTAGCCAGGACGAAAGCAGCCTTTCACTATCATTTTCCACATTTTTTCTGTAAAACAAACTGAATATCCACAAAAGAAGCACGATAAACAGCAGAAATCCACCCCAGGCCAGAATCACATGGTCCATATCCACGCCCAGCGGCCGAAGCAGAAAGCCGAAGGCCCGCTCGATGAAATTCACAAGCTGTTCGCCAAGAGGCAGCTCCGCCCCGCTGTTAGGAATTTTATTGACATTGAAGGGATATTTCATCTCCAGCCCAAGCTTCGTAAGAATGGAGGAGAACACCGAGGTCACCGGAAGTCCTGTGATGATTACAGTTCTGGCCCAGATTCCGGCGAGCGCCAGAATCGACAGGAGAAAAAGCCCCAGCGCGCCGCCTTGTCCAGCATTCCCTTTCCCACCGGCCTGTCCAGCCTTTCTTTTCCCTCCCCACAACGGAAGCAGGCGTTTCCACAACAAAAACAGCACGCTCATACCGAGAATAGCGGTAGAGAATACGAGGGCCGTCGGCTTCAGTGTCCATGTCAGAAAGAAGGAGGCGAATCCGTATGCCAGATATCTCCACTCCCTTCTTCCCTCCTTCAAATACTTGAGAAGATAATAGATCATGATTTCCTGGAAAAGAAGTGTGGCAATATCCGTCTTTGTAGTGATGGCCATATTCATGATACCCGGCACACCGGCTAAAAGAGCGGCAAATACGGTCGAGTGGCCTTTTCCCATATAGAAACGGGCAATCTGGTACGCCATAAATATGACACCCGCCGTCAGCCACAGATTAAAAGCAAGAAGGAAGCTGTATGAGGGCAGATTTGCGAGTGGAAGCGTCATCACTTCCCAGCCCTTGGAATAGGTGTAGACGATTCCGATAGTCCCCATATTTTCGTAAATTCCGTTTCCATTGTCCAGCACGTACCGGGAGCGGACGCCGTACCAGAGGCTGTCAAAATCCAGAGCGGTATTCATGCGCCCGGCCTGTATACAGAACATGGTTACGATAAATGCAAAGCAGAGCGCCATGAGCCAAATTCCGCTCTCACTCTCCCGCCCGGACCTCCGGCTATATCCCCAGCTATTTTTCCAGCTATTTTTCCAGCTATTTCCCCGGCCATTTCCAGCCGGTTCTTCCACATTTTTCTTACCGCACCGCGCACACCGCCAGAACACCAGAAGAATTCCGCTGGCTGCCACAAATACCTGCAGATACCCGATGGCACCGATTCCCACGGCCGACATCAGGCAGAAGACCAGGATCACAAGAAGAGAGCCGCACAGGAAATGTACCGCTGCGCCGTCGGACGCCTTAAGCCTCAGGACCCTTCTGCAAAAAAATTCTCCCAATACAGTCAAGTAGGCCAGATAGACGCCTGCCGTCACCACCGGCAGAAATACCATATGCCCCCAGAAAAAGACGGACAGAACTGCCACGGTCCCGACCGCCTTTAAAATCCGGCTTCTTATGAGTCCATACAGGACAGTAAAAACGCAGAAGAGCGCAGTCACTTCTGCCATCATATCGTAATATTCTTTCTGCTGCCTGTGCCAGGACAGGATTCCCTTTACGAACAACTGGTCCGCGGAATACACAATCGCCCCCAGGGCACACACCCACAGAAGTAAAACCAGCCCTCTGCTCTGCAGAGAGCTGCCGCCCCGCCTCCCGCGGGGAGATTTATGAGTCCGTTCCATCAGTTTCTCCACCTCAGTTACAAATTTATTTATTTGGCCTAAAGACACCCCACCCGTTGTCTTTTAAGATCGTCAGCGCCTCCCTGACCTGTGCCCCGCTTTCCGGGCGGGTCGTCCGGTATTCAAACCCGGCCCTCAGTTCCTCATCCGTCATCTCTTCGAAGTTCAGCGCCATCTGCGCCCGTATCTCAAAGGTTCCTTTCCGATCCGGAGCCTTTTTCAGTTCATGGTATGTCGTATACGCATTACCGGCCAGAAACAGCAGGCAGAAAGAAACAACCGCTGCAGAGAACAGCCGGTATTTTCCGCGCACCATTTTTTTCATCACCATCTCGTTCCGGCACAGCGCAAAAGTCAATATAATTCCAAATATCCCCGCCTGAAACTGCAGGGCGTATCTCGAACTGGCGCCATAGTCATCAACCAGAAAAATCCACCGTGACAGGAGAATCAGCACATGGTTGAGCCCTCCCGATACAATCAGTATGAGCGGCACCATTGACTCTTCATACAGCCGGTACCGGAAATTTAAATACAGCGCGTATAAGTAAGCCGCTATCACAAGAAATCCCAGAATCGCAAACGGGACGATATTGCCCTTAAATGCGGCAATTGCCTCCTCGATTCCAACGACCATGGAGGAAAAGGAGATCAGAATAAACCGGACAAAAAAGCCCGGAGTCTGCGCAAGCTGTGTGAACAGCCCCACCTCGGCCGCCGCGGCATGATCCTCCACCGTAAGCGAATTACTCCACATATAAAGGAGCAGGGCCGCCAATGTGCACAGCGCATAGAGAAGATACGTTTTCTCAAACCGCTTCGTTTTCCGGTAATCCAGAATCGCCATAAAGCCATATGCCATCATGACCACCACAGAATAGACAGCGCAGTACGGACCGGCAGTCAGGATGGTTATGGCAAACGGAAGGATCACGAGAAGCTTTCTGTCTCCCGGCTTCTCGTCCCCGGTCCACAGCCTGTCCATGACGAGATAGTGGTAATAGAATCCGGCAAAGGCCAGGAAATGGGCCCAGCCGCTTCCATTGATCAGCATCTCCCATTTATTCAGACTGAACATCAGCGCCATCAGAATGGTAAACCAGACGGCTCCCACCTTCCTTAACCGGCAGTATTTTCCCAGGACAAATCCGGAAAGTCCCAGCGCAAGAACGCCGAGCACCCGGTCAAACATGGTGTTGAATCCGAAAAACGCCACATTGATGATGCGGGACAGATAATTTACCGGAATTCTGGTGAGAACATCCGGCACAAAGAATTTCGTCGGGTTCCACACATCCGGAAGATAACTGTTCACCAGTCTGATATAATCGGAATAGATCACATCGGAAGCCGCAATATGGATATACCACATGCCGAACAGGATTCCGGCCAGGGGAAGGAGGGTTAAATAGTATCTGCGTTTCATAAAGTTCCTTTCCAGGTAATTCATTCTCATGCAATGTTATATTAGTGCCTCCCGGAGTATTTACGCCGGGCGGCACTAATCTGCCGCAAAGTTCACAATCATGGAGAAACGTTTCTCCCCTCTCTGTTCTCCCGCGTCCTTTAAGTAAAAATTATTATCAAACCGGAGGCAGGCGATCTGATTCGGTTCCGCCTCAATCTCCAGCTTCATGGTATTCTGATTGATGACCAGATCTCTTACCGGTTCCCCATTCAGGGAAATCTTTGAGATCTCCGATCCTGTCAGTTCTCCCGGGTAATAGATCTCCAATTTAATCACTCCGCTGGTACCTGTCATAACCCTGACTTCGGCGCTCTCGTCCATCCAGCCGTCCCGGTAATATCCGTATACCGCCTCGCATTTTAAATTACGTACAAAGTCGGTGACATCCTGGAACGCGTTGTGGGCCGGATCTTCCTTCAGCACCAGCATATTATTGGTGATCAGGCCGATATCATGGATGGAATCGATGAAATGAACTTCCGTTCCTTCCGCCTTCCTGTCACGGTCAAACTCCTTGAAGAAGGTCCTCGCCGTGAAATCGCTCATCTGGTATGAATTACCTATAATATAGATCTTCCGGCCAAAGATCTCGTCCCTGTATTTTTCATACGTCTCTTCCGCCAGCGAATTATACCGCTGCTGGTCGGCCCAGAAATAGAGGTTGGGATACTGTCCCCGATAGTAATTCTCCACGGGAAACATGATGATAATATAGACCAGAAACAGGCCGCCGCAGAGAACCGCGCTCTGGCGTCCCGCTTTTTTATCGGCTGCCTTTCTCACTTCCCGCTTAATATCAACGACCTTGCCGTGTTCCGGCTTTGCCGTTATCATCCCATATAAATAGGCGGCCAGCAGATAGGCGGCTGTCATGGACACATAGATCCATCTCGTCTCCACACGGATTGTGACACTGGATGCGCCGATACAGAGGGCGATAAATACCACGAACAGGCTGATATCACGGAGATACTTAAGGCGGCCTTCCTTATCCCGGATCACACGGATGACTGCCAGTATCACAAGCACCAGCAGCACCAGATCCGCGGCAATGATCTGCACATGGATCCATGACGGCGACTCGGTCCAGCTGGCGCCGCTTAGATGGCCCGGTCCGGCATTGATGCCGAAAATATACAGGACCTGGTCGATCGCATAGCGTATGGAGGTCATCACGCTGAATGTCTCGGCGACATTGGTCCCTCCCGTGCCTGCAGGCGCTACACCTCCGGTCGTCAGCACACGGATCGCCATGACCACTGCGAACACTCCAGCAGGAAGAAACCAGAACGCCTTCTTTTTTCCCTTTTTATACAGAATCGCCAGATAAATGAGGGGAAGCAGCGCCAGATAGCGCTCATGGATAAAGCAGACTGCAAAATAGAGCACGCACGACCGGATTAAGTACTTCTTTCCCTCCCCCTTCTCATCCACGTAACGAAGCAGACAGTAAAGAATCCCCAGCGCCGCCCACAGAGCCAGACTCTCCATCAGCCCGTACACCTGGCTGATCTGGTAGTAGGACATTCTGGATAAGAGGTACAGAAACCCGCATCCGAGTCCCATCAGATAGCTTCTCGACAGCCGCTTTCCAAACCGGTATACCGAATAGGCGATACAGCCGTTTAAGATGATGTTCAGAGGTACAAACCATCCGATATGATTACCGATTACCGCCAGCTCCAGCCATGCGGCCAGATAATACAGGAAACGGAACCGCGTACTCCCCATGGGAAATATAAACTGCCCAAAGGTCTGCTCTCCGTAACAGGACCACAGATAGAGGTCATCCATATAAAGCCCCTTTATTTCAATTCCTCTGTTTATGAAGAAGGCAAACGCAATAAGAAGTCCCGCGGCAATGATCTCATCCTTCCATTTACCGATTCCATCCATAAAGTGCTTTTCTGTCATAGCAGTCTCCAATCTGTCCCGAATTTAGAAAAAGCGTTCTTCCAGCATCAGGCACAGGGCGTGATAAACAGGAAGATGCAGCTCCTGAATCTTAAATGTCTCCGTCTCAGGCACGACGACAGAAACATCGGCCTCTCTCTTCAGCGCTCCGCCGTCTTTTCCAGTGAGTCCGATGGTCTTCATGCCCAGGGCCTTTGCAACGGTCATGGCATACATCACGTTCTTCGCATTGCCGGAGGTCGAAATACCGATCAGCACATCGCCAGGCCTTCCGTATCCGTACGTCTGCTGGGCGAAAATCAGATCCCCGTCCACGTCATTCAAATAGGCGGTGGAAAGTCCTGCGTGGCCGGTTAAGGCGATGGCCGGAAGGCCGCCCTGCAGCTTCTTCGCCAGTTCCGCTCCCCGGACCTCATCAGCGTTTCTTAAGCATTCGGCAAAAGAATCGGATACCTCTCTGCGTTTCACGAATCCCTTCATCAGTTCACCGACAATGTGTTCCGCGTCGGCACAGCTTCCGCCGTTACCGGCAATCAGCAGCTTCCCGCCCTGTTCATAGCAGGCTTCCAGCAGTTCATACGCTTTTTGCACATCATCTTTTACCACATCAAGTACCGGATACCGCTCCACCAGTTCCTCTAAATACTTCATAGGTTCCATCTTATTGTTCCTCCTTTTTAAGGGCATTTTGTTATGGGCACTTTGTTATGGGCGTTTTGTCGTGGTTTCTCCGATTATCCAGTCCGCCGCAGACAGCAGATCCGGGGAGTAGTGTTCGAATGCGTTCTTCTTCTCCTCCTCCGTCATGTCTGCCACAGTCTCTGCGCCGTATCCGGTCCCCACAAGCACGGATTTCACGCCGTAGTTGTGGCCGGCTTCCACATCCAGCAGCTTGTCGCCGATCATATAGGAATTGGCCTTATCCACCTGATAGAACTGCTCTGCCATGAGAAACATTCCGGTCTCCGGCTTGCGGCAGTGACATGCGGTCTTATATTTCCCAATTCCGTGAACCGGGTGATGAGGGCAGTAGAAAAAATGGTCGATGAAGGCGTCCTGCTCTTTTAACTGCTCATTCATAAAGTCATGGAGCACAGTTACGTCTTCTTCCTCATAATACCCTCTTGCGACTCCCGCCTGATTCGTCACCACTACGACGGCAAATCCATGCTCCCGCAGACGCCGGATGGCCTCTCCCACACCGGGAAGAAGTCTTAAATCCTCCGGCCTGTGTAGATACTCCACCTCTTCGTTAATGGTTCCATCCCGGTCTAAAAAAATAACTCTGTCCATGCATCGTCTTCCTGTAATATATTTTTTTATTCAAATTGCATAGGTTCCCGTTTTACAGATTAAATGTGTAGTCTCCGTTAGGCATGTGCACCTTCACACTGTCGTAATTCCACCGTTCCTCATCCGTCACCCATGCCTGGGCGCCTCTGAGTTCGAAATTCCAGTCCGTCAGCTGACCGCCCGCCGCTTCCAGCCTGGCCGCCACTTTATGGCGCACATTGTAGGGACAGTATACCAGCAGATATCCGCCTCCGCCCGCGCCCAGCAGCTTCCCGCCAAGAGCCCCCGCCTTCAGCGCCTCATCATAGAGTTCGTTGATCTGCGGAGTGGTGATCTTGCTGCTCATACGCTTCTTGCTCTGCCATCCGTAGTCCAGCAGCTTGCCGAAGCTGTATAAATTTCCCTTTAAGAGCTCGTCCTTTAAGGCGTAAGCCAGCGCCTTCACCTCACACATGGCGTCGAACGCATCCTTCTTTTCGTAATTCTTCACCTGATCCTTGATGATATTGGCGGACACATGGATATTTCCCGTATAGCACAGCAGTAAATTATACTGCAGCTCGTGGATGATTTCCTTCTTAATGCGCAGCGGATTCACCACTACATTGTTGCGTCCATGGAACTCAATGAAATTAAATCCGCCGAAGGTAGCCGCGTACTGATCCTGATAGCCGCCGTCAATCTTTAAGTCTTCCCGTTCCACCTGGTATGCCAGATCGGCCAGGGCATAACCGTCTAAATAAACGCCCTTCCACTTCGCCATGGCAATCAGCAGCGCCACCATAACCGTGGAGGATGTTCCAAGACCTGATCCTGGAGGTGCGTCACACTGCAGGTATACCTCGCATCCCTGCTTGATGTCCATGGCCTTTAACGCCGCCGTCACGAGATCCAGGCGGCCGTCGTAAACGTAGTTTTCCTTTGTATTGTATTTCACCGTCATATCGAAGTCCAGCGAATGGACAATTATCTGATCGTCATTCCTGGGAACGATGGAACAATACGCATACTTGTTGATCGTGCTTCCAATGATCGCTCCGCCCTGCTCCACGCAGAACGGCGCCACATCCGTGCCTCCGCCGCCAAAACTGACCCGAAGCGGCGCTCTTCCTCTGATTATCATACAGTTACTGCCCCTTTCTCCACATCATCTATGAAACGGTAATAGTCCTCCGGAATTCCGATATCAATGAAATATCCGTCGTTTACAATTCCGCCGAGAGCCTTCTCCCCGCCGGAAAGCCATTTTGGAATCATATCATGCTCTAAGGAAACCTTTCCCTCCGGTATCTCGTCCAGCAGGGCGCGTTTCATGTAATAAACCCCGCCGTTAATCGTCCCCGGACTGGTACCTTCCGTCTTTTCGTCAAACGCAGTCAGACGGTCTCCTTCCAGAACAGCCCGGCCATACCGCGACACATCGGGTACCTCACGGAGTACAAGCGCCATGTCCAGATTCTTCTCCTGGCTCATCTTCACCAGGCGGTCATACTGAATCTGATAGAAGGTATCCGCATTTAAGACGAAAAAGCGCTCATCCGTCACCAGGCGGCCGGCATTCTTAATGGCTCCTGCAGTGCCTAACAGAGTCTCCTCATACGCATAGGAAACCTTGATTCCCAGACGTTCTCCGTCACCAAAATATTCTTCCACCATAGAGCCTTTATATCCAACAGCGAAAATGATTTCCGTGATTCCATGATTCTTTAACTCCCGCACCACATACTCCATAAACGGCTTATCCTCAATGAGCGCCATGGGCTTCGGTCTGTCAGCCACCACGGAACGAAGCCTGGTTCCCAGTCCACCTGCCAGTAATACTGCCTGCATCGTATGATTTCCTCCTGCTATATAAAAATATCTGTAACAGCTACAAAACTGCATAATAATCCATTTTGCATCACATTATACCATAGATTGCGGGGAACAATCCACCATCTTAAGGATTTTGAAATAATTTTGCAGTGTACTTCTACATAATACCTGATTGAAACGATTGAGAACACCCTGGCTTTCTGATATAATTAGCAAAGGATACGATACCATTGATTTGGCAAAAGGAGGTCGTCTTTATGAAATATAAACCACTACCTGTCGGAATTGATCGCTTTGATGAATTAATTCTCGGTGGCTACTACTACGTAGATAAAACCTGGTTCATAAAGGAACTGCTCGATCTGAAGGGGAAAGTGAACTTATTTACCCGTCCTCGCCGATTTGGCAAAACACTGAATATAAGCATGCTCCAGTATTATTTTGAAAATACAGGTGAAAATGAATGGAATGAACGCAATCGTTCTTTATTTCAAGGAATGAAAATTATGGAAGCCGGCGACACTTATCTGGCAAAAATGAATGCCTTTCCGGTCATAAACCTCTCCTTAAAATCAGGGAAACAGCCCTCCTATGAACTGGCCTTCGGCTGCCTGCGTGAAGAAATCGCCAGAGAATACAAACGCCATATATCGATTCTTGACAGCGGAAAATTAGAGCTGGAAAGGGATAAATATATGAGAATAGCAAAAGAAGAAGGCAGTGAACAGGAATACGCTACCTCAATCCGTTTTCTCTCTGAATGTCTGACGAAATGCTACGATGCAAAAACCGTTATCCTCATCGATGAATACGATGTACCTCTGGAAAACTCCTGGTTCGCGGGTTTTTATGACCAGATGATAAGTTTTATCCGTTCCGTTTTTGAATCGGCGCTCAAGACAAATCCATGCCTGGAATTTGCAGTGATGACCGGTTGTTTAAGGGTTTCGAAAGAATCCATTTTTACAGGTCTGAACAATCTGGAGATTCATTCCATTCTGTCTGATGCCTACGGAGAACATTTTGGTTTCCTGCAGGAGGAAGCCGATCAGATGCTCCAGGATTATCACAGAACGGAAAAGCAGATGGAACTAAAGGAATGGTACGATGGATATCTGTTCGGGAATGCCGAAGTTTATAATCCCTGGAGCGTGATTAATTACGTAAAAGCTCTGTCAATAAACCCGGCAGCATTTCCGTCCCCTTATTGGAAAAATACCAGTTCCAATGCCATAGTAAAGGACCTTGTTGAGAGGGCGGACTTCCAGGTAAAATCTGAAATCGAAAATCTTATAGCCGGCGGCATCATAGAAAAACCGGTTCATGAAGACATCACATACGGAGATATCTATGATTCTGAAGATAATCTCTGGAATTTTCTGTTCTTTACCGGTTACCTGAAACAGACTTCTGTCAGGATGGAAGAGGATATCCCATATGTCCGTCTGGCCATTCCCAACAGAGAGGTACGGTATATCTATAACAGCACGGTTATGAACTGGTTTCGTGATCTGATAAAAACAAAGGATATGACCGCTCTTTATCAGGCACTTTTAAGCGGTGAGGCGGAAAGCTTCCAGAAGGAGTTGTCGGAGCTGCTAATAAACTCCATCAGCTATATGGATGGAGGAGAAGCATTCTACCACGGATTTTTTCTGGGAATTTTAGAGAATTTGAAGGAATACCTTGTAACGTCTAACAGAGAGGCCGGACTTGGACGATACGACATTGCGATACGCAGTCTCAATGTATCGAAGCCCCCCATTATTCTGGAGCTGAAGGTGTCCGATACCTACAAAGGTATGGAGACCGCCTGTGACGCCGCTCTGAAACAGATCGAAGTAAACCATTACGACGACTGGCTGCCAGAGGAAGGATACACAGAAGTCCTTAACTATGGAATTGCATTTTTCAAAAAACAGTGCCGCGTAAAGTCAGTCCGCAAAACGCTTGTCTGACTGTAAAGCGCTTGTCTGACCGCCCAAAAAGGCCAGTGGCTCTTAAATAACAGGAGTCACTGGCTTTTTATAATATTTTATACTTCACATCTTCTCGCGTATATACTCACACTATATCGTTTCCGTTCTTCTAAAGTCTTCCTCCACCACACTCCACGCCGCATCCACGCTGTAATACTCACGAATATAATCCTGCGTTTTCCGGCTCAGTTCACGGAGACTCTCCGGGTCCTGGTAGAGGCGGACCGTCTCTTCGGCAAATTCTTCCGGGGCGTCCTTGATGCACATGACCGATTCAGCCTCCGCGATTCCTTCCGCGCCGATCGAGGTTGTCACGACAGGAGCGCCGTTATAAAGCGCCTCGATGACCTTGCCTTTGACTCCGGCGCCGTAGCGCAGGGGAACTACCACGATCCGGCAGGTACGGTACAGTTCGGAGAGTTCTTCTTCAGAGACGAACCCCTTCACGATGATACCGTTTCCCGGCTGCTCCAGGGCCTGGATTTCCTCTGTCACCTTCGATCCGACGATGTAGAAGGGAACCTCCAGTTTTTCGCGGATCTTAGGGAATATCTCGCGCGCGAACCAGAGAACCGCATCCGCATTCGGCGGATGGGCGAAGCCGCCAACAAACAGCAGCCCTTCCCTCTTATCAAAGTCATCCGGTACTGACTCCAAGAATTTCTCGAATACATAGGCCACGATTGCCTTTACCCGGATTGTGGGATCGATCATATGGATCGCGTCGCGCTCCACATAGGACGGATAATACGATACCGCCGCCTTCCGCATGATGCGAAATTCGATGGCTTTCCAGTATTCCGACGCATCCCGCTTCTTTTCGTCCCCGGTCAGCTGGTATTCCCGGCCCTCTCTCAGGAAATGGAGATCATGCCCGTAGTAAATCATCTTAATATTGGTGTGTTCCTCAATAAAGTCCACGTATTTTTCCGCAATATGAGGCCTGTTTAAATAGGCGGCTGTGATGTCACCCCCATGCTCCTTCAGCCAGTCCCATATTTTCACCTGATAGTCGCGTCCATAGAGGATTTCTATGCCCATCTGCATCAGTACGGTGGAATACGGCTCCTCGTGAAGGAAATTGTCCCCTAAAAATTTCACCACATATCCCTTTTCCAGGAACATCTTTAAATACTGGAAGGTGGTCTTGGACCCCGCGTCCCTGTCATACGTAGGAACGTAGTGATCGATCACCAGGATAATATCCTTTTCCTGGCTCCGCTCGCGTGCCCGGAATGGGTCTGGATTACCGTTGTTTACACACTGTTTCCTGAATTCATCCGCCCATTTTTCCTTTAACTTCACGGAATTTTCCACCTGGTACCGCTTAAGGCCGCTACCACCCACATCGGTTCCATTGGAAATGCCTTCAAAATGGATTACCTTCGAAAGCGGCTGATATACCACCCGGTAACCAGCCTTTCTCACCTCAAAAGCAAGGTCGGAATCTTCACAGTACGCAGGCGCAAACCGGTCGTCGAAACCGCCGATCTGTTTCCATAGATTGTTGGATAAGAGAATTGCGGCTCCTGAAATATAGTCCACATCTTTTACGTAATTATATTCCGGCTTGTCCGGATCGTCCAAACGGCCGTAATTCCAGCCGGAACCGTCGCTCCAGATGATTCCGCCCGCCTCCTGAAGCCGCCCGTCCGGATAAACCAGTTTGGAACCCACCATACCAATCGACGGATCGCGCTCAATTAAATCCACCAGGCTCTTAAGCCACCCCGGTGTGACCTGGGTGTCGTTATTCAAAAACATCACGTATTTTCCGCGGGCCGCCTTCGCCGCCTGATTGCAGTTGCGTAAGAATCCCTGATTCGTCTCATTTCTACAGATGGTCACATGTTCCACAAATTTCGACAGCTCCATAGTGGCATCCGTCGAGACATCATCCGCGATAATCACCTCATACGATACATCCGTGGTGTGTTCCAAAATGGATGCCAGACAGACATACGTATAGTCAATCTGATTGTAAACCGGAATGACGATGGATACCATCGGCTCGTTCTCTTCTTTAAACTTAAGTTTTCCATGAATCCGATATCCCTCGCCGATCTTCATGTCTCCCTCAATGAGATTCCGCCCCTCGGGAGTGGTATATAAGTGAAAGGACTCCACCGGATGGCAGAATGTGTTCTTCACATAGCCCAGAATCTTCCGTTTTCTGGTTCCCTTGGGAAACTTCTGGTTGAATTTCTCTCCCAGCTTTCTCTTCACCTTGAAAATGATGGCTTCATGACGGTTTAAGACCGCAATCGTCTGGGCCATGTTCTCGTTATCCTGGCGGAGATTGCCGATCATCACTTCCAGGTTCGTCACATGATTGTCTGTCAGACGCTTCAGCTCGATCTGCTTGCGGATGGACAAATCCTTTTCCTCAATCTCCAGATGGAGCTGTTTTACCCATTCCCGCTGCTTTTCTACCGCCCGCTTTACCTCGTTCATTTCTTCCGGAATGATATGGACATCATGCATGTAATTCGTCAGATAGATCTTCTGGTTCTCGCCATGAACATACTCCTGGAAATGGTGTTCCATCTCTCCGTAAACCGGAATCATTTCCGGCCGGATGCCGAAATTCACCATAAACTCCGGCAGAGTCGTCTCTCCCAGAAGGCTTCTGTACTGCTCATAAAAATAATACAGCATGCGGTAACGGATAAAGCGCACCGGAATCGGGAAAAAGAACACCCATTCATAGTCGAGACAACACGGACCGTCTTCGGTCACCATGATATTCTCGAACAGGCAGTCCACATTGGAAGCAACAAATGCCTCGTCCTGTTCCTCACTCGAATCAGCTTCTGCCTTCCCTTCTGAACCCGTATACCGGCCAAACACCGTGACAAACTCAGCGGTTTCCACAAACGGTCTTAAGAAACCTTCCCGAACCTCCAGGACCAGTTCCATGGCTTTCTTCAGTTCCTCCACCGGGACACGTTCCTCTTTTATTTTGCGGCCCAGGATCTCGGCCATGGTCTCCCCCTTCAGAAATGGGAAACGTGCAGTGCGTCCCTCCTGATCCAGCGTCACCAGGGCCACGCCCAGAGGACTCTGATCGGTCAGACGGTCATATTTTTCCTTCATCGACCGGATATGGGAGACTGCCTGCTCGTTTAAAGCCGTTTTCTCCACATACTGTTTCCCGTCCTCTTCCACGATACAGGTCCGTATCTGAAACTCTTCCCGGCGGGTCCTGTTGTATTTAATGTACTTAGTCTTCTTCATAGCTGCTCCATATGGCTAAAAATGAGTTTGCAAACGCTTCAAACAGTCCGGCTTCACATATTTCGTCGAAAAATTTTCCCGGATCAAACCGGATATACTCCGGATAATCGTAAGCGAGAACCGCGTGAGCCAGCTCTCCCTTCGCAGGAAGATGCTCATCCGAATAGATGGTCACGGGCAGACGGTAATCCGGCATGGGATAATAGTATTCGAGTTTGCCGCATTTTCCGTCAGAGGCACTGCACAGAAGCTCCGTCAGCTCCATCTTAAGCAGGCAGGTCTCATCCGGTTTCACGCCCGACTTATATTTGAGGCCAAGACGGTTATCCACCGCTACAATCAGGGTTCCGCCCGGCTTCAGCAGAGATTTAGCCCTGTTAATCTGCGCTTCATACGGCATTTTCAGGGATCCGGCCATCACCACGTAATCGAATGCGCCGCCCTCATACGTGTTAAGGCTGCCCTTCACATACTGAATATTTCCGCGGGCGCCATGGCGGAGGCGGTTCACTTCCAGATCCTCCAGATCTTCGTCCAGAACGGTCACGTCCTTCACACGTCTGCTGTAAAGGCCGGTTAAGGCCCCACAGCCGGATCCGACCTCCAGAAGAGAGGCTTCCGGCTTGAAATCATACCATTCCAGTACATTTTCCCGGGTATCCGATAACGCATAGAAGTATGCGGGCTCCGGCTCTTCCTTAATCGCCTGCTTCGTGTTGCCGTGATACTTCAACAGGAGATCTTTTATTTCGGAACTGATGCTCCCCATATCATTTTCCTCCTTGTTATGAGCACTTAGAGACCGTCTTTTGGTCTCTTACGTGCGATACATGTCACTGGTACTTAGCGGGCGTTCTTTGACCGCTTAGTACAGCGACTCCCCGTTTCAGGGCCACCTTCACTTCCGATTCCATATCGTAGACGCCCACTGTGTTCTTATTGGAAATTACCGTTATATTTGCAATATCATACAGGCGGTGATATACCACGTGCTCCCCATTTTCAAATCCGGTACAGCTCATGGATAGCAGATATTCGCCTCCCTGAAGCGTCATCTTCTGACTGAATTCCACCTCGTATTCGTCGCCATTCTTCACCGGCTTCACATCCGCCGATTCATACATGGTATTGGTTCCCGTCAAATCAGCTCCCCGTTTATCCTTGATCGTATACGTAAAAATCGGGGTATCCAGGCTGGTGTTAAAATGGATCCGCTCTTTAATCGTAAACATCTCGCCCTTTAAAAGCAGGTTCGTCAAATTACCCCGCTCGTCAAAAAGGCCGAAATCCACGATCTCCGCCCGTCCGTCGCCATATTCTGTCTTTGCGGGATTGATCGTCAGTTTTTCCTTCATGAGGCCGCTGTGGGCTTCCGCCTTCCGCCTCTGTCCGGCGGCGCTGTCTCCCGAGAAATCACTCATCTCCTCCGAATTCAGTTCCACCAGCTCGTCTTCCAGCTGATCTATCTGATTCGCCAGAATCTTCTTATATAGATCAACCATCTTCCCCGGTTCTCCCTGGGCAATAAATGCGCCTTTGTTCAGCACCACGACGCGGTCGCAGTACTTAATAATAGCGCCCATATCGTGGGTAACCATCAGAATGGTGGTGCCGTTCTTCCTGATCTCTTCCATACGACGGTAGCACTTGGCCTGAAAGAAGACGTCGCCTACTGACAGCGCCTCGTCAACGATCAGAATCTCCGGCTCCACATTAATCGCAAGCGCAAAAGCCAGCCGTACAAACATACCGCTGGAATACGTCTTAACCGGCTGATAGACGAAATCTCCGATATCGGCAAACTCCAGAATATCCTGAAGCTTCGCCTCCATCTCCTTTCTGGAAAAGCCCATCATGGTGCCGTTCATAAAGATATTTTCAATGCCGGTGTAATCCATGTTGAATCCGGCTCCCAGCTCCAGTAAGGCGGAAATCACTCCGTCCACCTCCACCTCGCCGGTCGTCGGGGTCAGAACCCCGGTAATAATCTTTAAGATGGTGGACTTACCAGAACCATTTGTTCCGATGATTCCCACCGTCTCGCCTTTATTTACATCAAAGGAAATTCCGTTTAACGCGTAGAAATCTCTGTGATAATTTTTATGGGTAATGCTCATCGCCTCTTTTAAACGGTCGATGGGCTTTTCGTATAGCCGGTAAATCTTTGTAACATCCTTTACCGAAATCGCACTATTTTTTGATTTCACGAATCTTAGTCCTCCATTTCGGGCCTCTTACAGTACATCGGAAAAATGCGGCCGCAGCTTTTTAAATACCTTCAGTCCGATCAGCATCAAAATGATGGTCACCGCCCAGAAGTAGATTCCCAGTGTCGGCCGCATCCAGAATCCGTCCCCGGTCAGCATGCTGTCGCGGTAACCGGCCACGATGTAGTAGAATGGATTAAATTTCAGCACTTTATCCAGCCATTCCGGCGCACCTGGAAAATTCTCCGGCGCCCACATGATCGGAACCATCCACATGCCGAACTGCAGGACAATCCCTACAATCTGCGCCATATCCTTAAAGAAAACATTGATGGCACTGGTACAGTATGTCAGGGCCAGAGACAGCATGGAACATGCAAAGGTATAATAAACAATCTGTATCCAGCTGATTCTCGGCGGAATCCGATAGGCCAGAAAGACAACCATCATGATGACGGCGAATATTCCATGAACCATCATGCAGGACAGCAACTTGATAACCGGCAGAATCTCCACGCGGAATACCACTTTCTTAACGAGATAGCTGTATTCCTGCAGGCAGTTGGTTCCCGTGTTTAATACCTCGCTAAAGTAAAACCACGGCATGATGCCGGGAAGCAGCCACAGCACGTACGGATAATTCACTGGCGGCACGCTCTTAAACCCCAGCTGGAACACGCAGAAATAGACCAGCACAGTCGCAAGCGGCTGCAAAAACATCCACACGATACCGAAATAAGAACCTACAAACCGCTTCTTAAAGTCCGCCTTTGCCAGGTCCAGAATCAATTTTCTCTTGTGTACAATCTCTTTACATAAGGAAACCAGATAATCCATGGTTCGCTCCTCTCCGGTTAAAATTTAAATGTATCCCGAATTCCGCTCCACTTCTGGTCCTTATCGGAAATGATCAGTTCCATACCTTCCTCGATCGGCCAGTCGATGCCGATCTCCGGATCGCTCCAGAGAATTCCGCCCTCGTCGCCCGGATGGTAGAAATCCGTACATTTGTAAGCAAATTCCGCCTCATCGGACAGAACCAGGAAGCCGTGGGCAAAGCCCTCCGGGATATAAAACTGCTTTTTATTCTCTGCAGTCAGTTCAACGCCAAACCATTTCCCGTACGTCTCGGAATCAGAACGAAGATCCACCGCCACGTCAAAGACACTTCCTCGCACTGCACGCACCAGCTTTCCCTGTGGAAACTGTTTCTGGAAATGAAGGCCGCGAAGCACACCCTTCACAGACATGGACTGGTTGTCCTGCACAAATACCATGTTAAGTCCTGCTTCCTTAAAATCATTCTGGTTATAAGTCTCCATAAAATATCCCCTGGAATCCGGAAATACAGACGGTTCAATCACATAAAGCCCTTTAATATCACACGGTGTTACTTTTATCTTTCCCATATTTTCATGCTCCTTTACATCACTTTGTCATTTCTTGTCTTGTAGCATTCTATCACAACTCAGCTTAAATTTCCACTAGATGGGGGATTTTACCTTAGAATTCGTGTATCTTCCCATCTTGACAGATGATATTTACTCTGCTACAATGTAAACACATAAAGGTGCTGTCATAGCAAACGGCTCACCTTTTTTGATAGTAGTCTTTCTTGTCTTCTTTGTCAGTATGTCTGATAATCACGACTGTTACTACAATACTAATCACAGTCACGATGATACCGACAATCCCTAACATCATCTGTCCTTTCGTTCTTATTTTTTTCCACATTATATTTTAGAATCCTTGACACAATCATTCTACTCTGCTACAATGTAATTACAAAAAGGTGCTGCCATAGCAAACGGTTCACCTTGGTTAATAGTTACTATCAAAAAAAGCAACTACTACTTTGGGAAGTCGAGCGGTTGCTTTTTTGATGTCAATTTATTCTGTCTTTTTTGTCATCATGTCTGATACTCACGACTGTTACTACAATACTGATCACAGTCACGATGATACCGACAATCCCGACAACAATACCCAGTGCTCCATCCAGTCAGTAATCATAATTCCAGTGCTGAATATTTTGTCAGTCTGCAAGGCGGAGGAGGGAAGCGGAGTGGTTCCTCCGCTGACCGACGACAACGCGGCAGATGGCAAAATAGGCAGTGTTGGAACTATGATTACTGGCTGGATGGAGTACTGGCATCATCTGTCCCTTTCGTTCTTATTTTCCACATATGTATCACCTCCGAAAATACGGGAAGTTCTCAAAATGTACTCATTTCGGCGAAAGGTGAACCGCTTACCGTTTTGGCAGCACCCAACTTTATATTAACATATATAGCAATGTTTTACAATAAAAAACAGTATTATATACTCTATTTTTATTTACTCCCTTATTATCCCGATACTTTCCCCCAATATTCCCGATTCATCGTTATTTTCATAATCACCCACCTCGGAAGCTTCCTATACCGTTTCCCCATCAGATATCCCAGATACTTAAATCCGCTTTTTACAATCACTCCGGGGATCAGCCATGGCTTTTTCTGTTCTACGAGCCATTTACACGTCTTCTTCACCAAACGGATTCCCTCGCTCTCTGAGCGGATCCCGTCAAATACTTCCGGGTGGTCTGTCTGGGAAACTGCAAGATCAAAATTGCGCTTTAGCTGAGCGCTGCACCCATAATTATGAGAATGAATCACCCTGGCCTCTGCAACATAGGCAATCGCCTGCCCCCGATAGAGAACTGCATTTCCTGCGTAAATCATATCCTCATTAAAGATCGTCTGGTTCGTGAATCCGCCTGCCTCAAGAAAAAGCTTTCTGTCATAGGCACAGCAGACATTGGAAGCAAAGAATGTCTTAATTCCCAGTTCCTCTAAATCGCCTTTCGTCTTCACATAGCTTTCCGCCGGATAGTTAAAGGATCTGGTATATTTTTCCGCCGGAGCGCAGTCACGGTTTGGCAGCTGTCTTGCATAGGCCGCCGCCACGTATTCCCCTGACGGCCCTTTCTGACTCAGCCCCTTTACCAGAGCTCCGATTAACTCCCTGTCCGCGGGGATCGCATCGTCCGTCATAAATACCATGATATCGGCTTCCGAATATGAAGCTCCCTGGTTTCTCGTTCCACCGTGATCAAACTCATTTTTTGTCACGTGGTGTACTTCCAGATTAGGGACAGTCTCATAAATATCTTCTTTCCAGAAAGACTGTTCCGTATTCATAATAATAATGCGCCGAATCGGATAGTTTTGCTTTCCCAGCCGCTCTAAAAGCGTTTCAAATACCGAATCCGGTTTATATACCGGAATAATGACATCCACTGTTCGGTTTTTTTCAATCGTTTCTACTGCCATAGTCCAGCCTTTCTGTTATTTATTTCTGCTATCTATCATCTGCCTGCTATCTCCCATCATCTGATACACATCACAGTGCAGATTCTCACAAGCGCATAGATGCTGACAAAACACTCCAGATAATAAATCCCCTTCGAATAATCCCTCTTAATAGTCAGATTGTCTCCATAAATCATCAGCAGAATCAGCGGAAGAATCGGCAGGAAATACCGCCCCTGGATTCCCGCGATATAGGTGAAGCCCTTTGGCGTCCAGCCCAGAAGCATGGAGGTCAGCACCAGACAGAAGCTCAGTAATGTAAGAACCGCGATCCACACCTTCTGACCGGGCTTAAACGGAGTGTGATCCCCGGCCCTCCTGACAGAGCTTACAATCAAGATTCCCCACAACAGATACAGACAGAAATACGGAACCGTCAGATTGGGATCCAGATTTCCCAGATACCCGCCCAGCATGGTGGCCTGATAGTAGTCAAACTGTGTCACCAGTGTCTCATAATAAATCAGGAACGCCTGGTACGGCTCCTTTAAGATATCCTGGATCGTATATCCGGCCGATCCGCCTTCCCAGCTGATTATATTTTCCGTATCCTGAATCCAGGCGGACAGTACCACATTGTTGATTAAAAAGATAGCCAGCGCCATCACTCCAATGACCGCAGTTACCGAGATCCAGTACCGTCTCTTCTCACCGAATTTCGATGCCGGAATCAAAAGGCAGATCCCCGCCAGCGGCAGATATACAATTTTGCACGGTTCTAAAAGGACAAGAAGAAGTCCAAGGATCACCGTGTCACGGATTCCGATCTGTTTCTTCTCGTAGGCCAGATAAAAGCACCATGCGAAAAACAGGAGAGACAGTCCGATAAGCGACGTATCGTACGATAAGGAGGCTGCCAGATGGAGGGTCATGGGGAGAAGACTCACGGCCATGAACATTTCTTTCTTAAACGGCATAATGCGGACAGCCAGCCATGCCATGCCGGCAAATGTCAGCAGGTTGAACAGACGCCCCATATAGATGAGCGGAATATATCCCAGATGCAGTACTCTTGCAAAGGAAATGCCCAGCGCCTGCGGTAAATAGACCACCGGCGTCGTATTCACCGGCGCCTCAAAGCGGACCGTCGTGCCGCTGCCTGCATCCTTCGTAAACAGTTCCCTAAGCATCAGCGCGTAGGAATCCCGTCCCACGCTGGCATACGGTTCCTCCCGTCCGTCCTGCTCCCGCACCAGCACGTTGCCGCCCCGGGCAATGTATTCCTTTTCCTTATCCGACGCCGATGAAAGGAATGCCTCGTCCGCCACTGCCTGTTTCCCCATAATCTGGTTTGACAGCCGGTATGCGCTGACGAAATGGCGCGGTTCGTCCGGAGCCGAAAACGGCGGCAGAATCATCATGTAAAAGAGTCCCAGGCAGATGACCGTAGCCGGAAACAACCAGCCAGGTTTCTTCCCGTATATCCAGAGTATTCCGGCAAGAACTGCCAGAAACACGATCCCCAGACGTAAAACCCAGATATAAAAAAGACGCACAGACTCATATTCCGGAGAAGGAATGGCGTCAATCACATTGTGATACGGCTTTACGAAGACGATGAAAAGAAAAAGGATTGCGGCCACCGCCATCCACAGACCGCTCTGTCCCGCAATCTTTTTTGCAGTTTGGAGATTTCTCTTCTTTCCAACTTTAACAGTATCTGCGTTCATCGCGCGTTTCTCCCTTCTTATCCGGATAGGTTTCCACGCCTCCATCTTCCTTTCTGTCTGCATCTTCTTTTCTGTCGAGCGCCATCTGCTGGATCAGCTCCGTCACCCTGCTTTCCAGCTGTGAGATCTTGAGCGACAGAAAGAACACCTTCACAAGCAGAATAAAGATCACAAACATGAAGATGAAATTAGAGGTGGAATACGTTCCGACGAAATCAGACAGAATGTCGGCTAATCCCGGGAATATGCTGAACACAACCATCATCAGGGCGAACATCACCCAGAATATGGAGTCCTCAATCTTTACCTTGGACTGACGGATCTTTCTCAGCACAAAAAATGTCAGCAGTATGGAAACTATTATCAGTACCCACCGAAGTATAACGGTCATCGTACATTCTCCCTTCTCTTATTGAGCACTCTCGGAAACTCAGTCGCGTTTCCTGAAATTCTGCACCAGCAGGATGGAAAACATCATTTTCCCCATGTAACGAGCGGCGCTCACAGGCTTTAAGTAACTCTCTCCAAGGATTCTCTCATCCATCGTCACCTGAATCTCCGCCACCCGCGCACCCTGCTTCAGCAGATAGGAAATCGTATCCGGCTCCGGGCCATAGTTTAAGCCTTCTGCAAACTCACGGATCATGCGTTCATTAAACATACGCATTCCGGAGGTCGGGTCCGTGACGGAAGCTCCGGTTGTCAGCCGGATCGCCGCCGACAGCAGCCTGCTTCCCAGCATGCGCATGGAATTCGGCTTCTTTTCCGTGACGAAACGGGACCCGATCACAATATCGTATCCCTCATCCATTTTTTCCCGCATTGCCTCAATATATTCCGGCCTGTGCTGTCCGTCGCCGTCAAACTGGATCGCGTAGCGGTATCCTTTACGGTACGCATACTTGAGTCCTGTCTGAAATGCCCCGGCCAGCCCCAGATTTACAGGCAGATCGATCAGATGAAATCCGCAGCGCCGGCAGACAGCCGCCGTCTCATCCGCAGAGCCGTCATTGACGATCACGTAATCGAAGATGGGATATTCCTCCTGAAGCCCCGTCACGACACGCTCAATATTGAGCGCCTCGTTATACGCAGGTATGATCACCAGCACCTTGTCCATGGTCAACACCCTCCCTGTTGTTTCTTCGCTCTGTGAAATACATAGAATGCCTGACCCATGAAGCACATCATGAGCACCAGCATTTCCAGCATATAGGAAAATGCCCCTCCGTTGATTCCGCCGATCTTAACCAGAAGAAACGACAGAACCACGGACAGGAGGCACACAGGAACGTATCCAAAGAAAATCCTGCGCTGGCATTTCATAATAACAAGCACGTAATAAAACAGATTCATAACCGCAAAGAACCCGCCTCCCAGAATAATATACAGAAGTCCGGACTTATATGGCGCCAGCTCCACATTGGAGATCGCCCCCAGCACCGGCACACCGATCGCCCAGGCACCGGCCAGTGCGATGACTGTTAATACCAGTATAATGGCCACCAGCCTCTTTATATCCCGGGTAAATTCGTGAAACTTTTTTTCCTCCCACTGGTAGGACATCTTCGTCAAAAACGGCCGGATCACGAAGTTGGCCGCCAGATTGATGACAGAGGTCGGCATAAAGACAGCCACGAAAATGGCGGTGTCCATCGAGGTCATCTGCGCATCCACCGCATATTTCGCCATAGCAAAGATCAGACCGTCGAGGAAGACCGACAAAAACAGAAGAAATGACTCCCGGATCAGAGCCAGGGATTTTCCTGCCGCCCGCGAGAGGTTCACGCCAGGCACCAGCTTCATGGTGTTCCAGTCGAACAACAGAATCCCGGCCGCCTGGGCCAGTACTGCGATTATACAGGAAAATACCAGATCCTGTGTCGCATAAAGCGCGCCCAAAAACAGGATTACTGACAGAATCGTCCGGTATGCCATGGCTTTCCCGGTCAGATAGAGACGTCCTTCCCGCTGGAATTCCGATTCATAGACATCGGCAAAGCCATCCAGAACCTTATAAATTACCATCAGAAAAACCACCAGCGTCTTCTGGCGTGAATATCCATCCGGTACGATATACGAATTAACGAAAATATAGATTATGCCGAATATAACGGCCGCCACACACGTATAAAGCCTGACACGACGGTACTCTCCAAAGGTGTAGGCCTGATTTACATCGGTGCTCTGAAACGGACGCATACCAAAATAGGCCACCAGAAACATCTGCTGACCAAATGCGCTGAACGCAAATCCGAAGATACCGCCCTGCTCCGGGCCGATTAAATGATTGACCAGAGCAGTCAGAATCATGCTGGAGCCGGCATAAATCAGGCTCCCGATCATGTTCCAGGCAATATTCTGCCGTTCTACCTCGGCAGTTCCTGTACGGAGACTGCCGAACATCCTTTGTCTGAGCCATCTCATATCTTCTTCATTCCTCTGTCTGTGACCGTTTCTCCCGACAGTACCGCTCCGTCGCCCAGGTCGAGAATGTAGGGATAATGGGTCTTCCTCTTCTCCACCGGAGGCATCTGCATATAGTCCCCGTACATATAGGTGAGAATGTCATGCTCTGTTCTTGGAAATAACAGCTTGAAGCCCTCAAAATCCAGCTTCATGCCCGGCGAAAACGCCGCCTTTTCCACTACATTCCAGAACGGATTCGTATCCGGATAAAAGGCCATGCGCTTCGTATCTTTCCCCTCGTAACGGCGGCAGATCTTCTCACAGCGGGCCGCCAGTCCCCGCTTCGAGATGCGGAGCCCCTTCAGCACGTTATGCACCGCAATACAGATGGCGGTGATCACCCTGGCCTTCCAGCCGGTCTGGGCCAGATACGGCCGGGGAATCGACCGCAGAATTAAAAGTTTACTGAAAAACCAGGCCTCCCATGCCTGAAGCTTCATGAGAAACCCGGAATCCGGTATATCGTCATATACATACATATCTAAAAATACTCCGAGAGGGCTGTCCACATCCCTCATGGGAGAATCCACGAATCTGGTGCCGCGGCGGCAGATCCTCGTCGTCATCAGCGGGTAATTCTCACTGGTCCGCCAGTTCAGGACGTAATACTTATCGCCGAGTTCTTCTTCCACCAGCTTTAAAAGGCACTCAAAATCCTTCCTTGGCATGGCAACGTCAATGTCGTCATCCCACGGAATAAACCCCTTATGCCGAATCGCTCCGATCGCCGTTCCCGCCATGCCGAAACAGAGAAGCCCATGGCTGTCACAGAGATCCATGACATCCTTCAGTATCTCCAATTCCATCTGCTGTACACGGGAAAGGATCTCCGGTTCATAAAAACCTGCCATCCGTCTGCCTCCAATTTCTAACAATGTTCCGTTTTATTCTACAATATTGGGGCGGAAAAGTAAAGCCTCTCAATTAACTGGATAAATGGCACAACTGACAGGCCGATGGAGTCGAGGCGCAGCCTCCCAAAGCGGTTTCGCGAAGTTCAGAGGGAAGCTTTTTGCCCACAGAGTACATGGTAGCCAGCATCTCATCGAAGGGGATCAGCTGCCTGATTCCGCTCAAGGAAATCTCTGCGGCGATCAGGGCATTAGCCACGCCGGATGCATTGCGGTTCTGACAGGGATATTCTACAAGGCCGCCTACGGGGTCGCAGACGAGGCCAAGCATGTTCATGAGAACCGTGGAGGCGGCGTACAGGCACTGTTCCGGGGTTCCTTCCATCAGCTCTACAGCGGCTGACGCGGCCATGGCGGAGGCGATTCCGACCTCGGCCTGACAGCCCCCTACGGCTCCCGCCACCGTGGCGTTGCGCATGGCCAGGTAGCCGATGGCTCCGGCGTTGTAAAGGGCGTCAATAAGCCGGTCGTCAGTAAGGCCGTACTCTTCCTGAAGGGCCAGCAGCAGTCCCGGTACGATGCCGGAAGAACCGGCTGTGGGAGCCGCTACGATCAGTCCCATGGAGGAGTTCACCTCCAGGACAGCCATGGCGTGGGTGATCGCCCGGCTCATGACTGTGCCGCATACGGCTTGTCCATGTTCCCGGCGTACGGCCAGCTTCCGGGCCTCTCCGCCGATCAGGCCGCCCATGGATTTCCCTGGCTTTTCAATCGGCTCTGTGGCGGATGAGCGCATGATCTCCAGGACACGCCTCATACGGCCGTCCGCCTCCTTGGATGTCGTCTCTCCCTGGTCACATTCTCTCTCCCGCATAATCGTTGATATCGGACAATGATTTTCACTGCATAAATCCAGAAGCTCTCTGGCATTTTTAAAATCCATCATTTCTCTTCTCCTCACCTGTGCCGCCTGCTTCAGATACACGGCGGCACCATTCCTATGACTGTACGATCATCACATCATGAACGTGGCTGTTTTCTCTTAAGGTCTCAGTTATATTTTCGGGCAGGCGGTTGTCAGACTCCACAATGGTGTAAGCCGTATGTCCCTTCGCCTCGCGGAATATTCTCATAAAGGCAATATTGACGCTGCAGTCGCTCAATACTTTTGTGATATGGGCGGCGACACCCGGCTTGTCCTGATGGACGACGATGACGGCGCTGTACTCGCCGGAGAAATCCACCTTCACCTGGTTGATGCGCACGATCCGCACCTTTCCGCCCCCCAGAGACTCCCCGCGCACGGTCATAACCTGGCCAGCCTCATTCTCCATGCGGATATCCACGGTGTTTGGGTAAATATCAGTTTCCGTATCATTTACAATGAAATGAAACTCAAGGCCCCGCTCGTCAGCAATACGGAATGATTCCCGGATCCTGGTATCATCCGTGGAAAATCCCATAATTCCGCCTAAGAGAGCCCGGTCCGTACCGTGGCCTTTGTAGGTTTTGGCAAATGACCCGTAAAGGGTAAATTCTACCTTCTTAAGCGGCCCATTGATCATCTTCTGGGCGAGATAGGCAATGACAGCGGTTCCCGCCGTGTGGGAACTGGATGGGCCGATCATATTAGGCCCCAATACATCAAAAACACTGATAAACGACATGATAACCTCCCTGCACCGTTTCCTGTTTTTTCATTTCACGGTTGACATCTTTATGGTCTCATTATATCATGGCATTATGTATGAATCCAATTCATATATTTTATGTACTTATTGAATATTTTTAATAGATTATATTCCGGAATCATCCTTGGAAAGGGGCATAAATCAAATGGAACTGCGTCAGTTGAGCACATTTATCCGGGCGGCACAGCTTCAGAGCTTTTCAAAGGCAGCCGAGAGCCTGGGGTATTCTCAGTCCGCTGTCACGGTGCAGATCCGGCTGCTGGAGGAGGAGCTGGGCACCAGACTCTTCGACCGGATCGGAAGAAAGGTCACACTCACACCGCAGGGAAGCCAGTTTTTGACCAGCGCTTACGATATCCTCTATGAGGTCAATCGGGCGAAGCTGTCCGTCAGCGATGAAACGGAACTCAAAAATCCCCTTCATATCGGCACCATTGAGTCCCTCTGTTTTTCGAAATTTCCTTCTATCCTGCGCTATTTCAGGGAACATCACCCGAAGGTAGCGATACGGATCACCACCGCGCCGCCGGAAGAATTGATCGAAATGATGGAACACAACCAGCTGGATCTTATCTATATTCTGGACGAGCCCCGCTATGACAGCAACTGGTATAAGGCCATGGAACAGAAGGAAGAGGTGGTCTTCCTCTCCTCGCCCTCCTTTCCTTTAGCCGGAAAGAAAGGGATTAAACTGGAGGAGCTGCTTCATGAGCCCTTCTTCCTGACGGAGAAGAATGCCAATTACAGGCGCGCATTTGACCGCTATCTGGCAACGAAGAATATACTGCTGACCCCATTTCTGGAGATCAGCAATACCGAATTTATCATTAAAATGATCGAGGAGAACAAGGGTCTCTCCTTCCTTCCACGCTTCGCCGTTATGGAAAGCGCCGCAAAGGGGCAGACCTGTGTCCTCGATGTCACCGATTTTCACGCCTCCATGTACCGCCAGATCTTCTACCACAAGGATAAATGGAAGACGCGGGAAATGGATGAATTTATACGGCTGGCTATGATGGAGTAACGAAAAAGCAGCATCAGAATCTGCCTTTAACAGATTCTGATGCTGCACTTCTTTCATCTTTTACAGTCCAAAGCCCGGTCCGACTTCCTGTCTTTCCTTCACTGCGGCTTCTTCTGCTGCCTTCTGCTCGGCTGCGGCCTGTGCCGCTGCCTGCTCTTCCGCCTGACGGCGTGCAGCTTCTTCCTGCTGCTGCGCTGCGGCCTGATTCTTTACCTCATCGCTTACCAGCGGATCGGTCGGGTCCCATGTCTGTTCAACCGGAATCGGAGTAATGGTTGGTTTATAGTAGGGTCCTACATTTACCGGGTCCTCGAAAATCTCGATCGTAGTGCCGATCGCGCAGTTGTCATATACCCACTTGGCATTCTCCGCGGTCAGACGGATACAGCCAAGAGAGCGTACCACGCCCAGTCCGTTATATCCGACGGACTGCATCGTGTAAATATCAGGTTTGTCATAGCAGACCGAATGGATCAGGAATCCCTGTCCAGCGGTAATTCTGGTCGCATACTGTGTATAAGTATCATTCACCATAAGACGCCAGCGGTATTTTTCCGGTGTGTGGAAGGTCCCCAGCGGAGTATCGTCTCCCACGGAGCATAACATCGTTTTAACCGGAATTATGTATCCGTTATCGCCATCCTTGGCGTATGGAACCAGTGTATTTAACTGCTTGTTGATCTTAATCACGTAAGAGCTCTGAATTCCAATAATCGGATCCAGATCCTGAACCAGTTTTCCCTGTTCATCAAAGTAAAACTTCAGTCCGTCTATATACTGCCAGCCCGTTAAGAAGGAGTTGTCCCGGACATAGTAACGTGCTCCGTCATGATCAATCCAACCGGTATAAATACCGCCCGGAACATCCGTGTAGCGTGTTACGCCGTTGTCATCATAGAATCCAAATGGAAGATTCGTTCTGACAGACGGTGTCCCGTCGCTCTCGTTATGATTCACTTCTGTCAGGTACGCCTCCAGGCTCGTCAAGGGTTTTCCCTCTCCTACGGTTCCGGCCGGACTTCCTGTCATGGCCAGGCCAAGTTTTTCTTTGCCTGAAACAGTAGCCCGGTACCAGACATCCAATACCTGTCCTGCGTATCCTGAAAGCTTCATCTGAATCGCTTCAATCTGATTCCCGGTATTCTCTCCGCCTGCCACAGCGCCGTCAGAAACCCAGCCCTGCCAGCCGCCGTCGTGTAAGTATACGCGGTAGGAAATACTCCCGTCCACACCGGTGAGCCATACCTTAAGGCCCTCCACCGGCGATGCTGAATCTGATGCCGACTGCTTGTCCATGGCTTCATTCTTCCACTGACCATCGGTAAATACCTGATATACAACATGTGGAGACGGTGGATTTTGTACCTCATCGTCGGCAAATGCCGTCATGCATCCTAACACCATGAAAGCGGCAAGCGCTACGGCACCCGCCACCTTTTTCAATGCCTGTAACATATCCTTATCCTCCTGATACATCCGTTTTTTCCCGAAAGAAACGGGCTTTCCATACTCTAAAAAGCAGATAGTATCATTATACTATAGCGATTTTTAAAAGTAAAGCATCCGGAAAAATCGTAATTTTATAAGAAAATCGTAAGAATTCTTAATATCTTAAGATGCATTCATGTAACAGTTCAGCCTTCGCTCCCGGCTGCCACTGCCCGTCCCGGTGCTTTCGGTTCCCAGACCTTTCCAGTGACTTTGCAGGGTATTAGCAGTTCTTAATGCGCAGAATTTTTCGTTCAGGGGAAATCCCCACCTGTCTGAGCGCAGCGAGTTTGGGGATTTTCACTGGTTTTTAGAAAAATCCTGCACATTTAGAAATGCTTATGCCCGAAACCGGAACTGAAAAGGTCTGGGAACCGAAAGCACCGGGACGGGCAGTGGCAGCCGGGAGCAAAGGCTGAACTGTTACACATTCATCCCAATCCCAGCGTTTCCGCATTGTAATCATCTCCCGCCTGTGATAAAATGAAGCTGAATTTTGAAGTGCCCGCGACGGGCGCAGATTGGAGGAACGCGATGCAGGCAATCATCCTGGCCGCAGGTATGGGAAAGAGACTGAAGGAATATACCGCGGAAAATACAAAATGTATGGTAAAGGTGAATGGAACCACTTTAATTGAACGCGCGCTGCGCATTCTCGATAAAAAACAGCTTTCCAGAATTGTCATTGTGGCAGGCTATGAAGGCCGGAAGCTCATGGACTATATCAGCACGCTGGCCATACAGACTCCCATCTGCTTTATCAACAATGAGGTCTATGACAAAACGAACAATATCTACTCCCTGGCTCTGGCCAAACAGTATCTCGTATCCGAGGATACACTGCTCTTTGAATCCGATATCATTTTTGAGGAAGCCCTGGTAGATATTCTGATGGAAGACTCCAGAGAGACCCTGGCTCTGGTGGACAAGTTCGCCAGCTGGATGGACGGAACCTGCATGGTGCTGGATGACGACGATTCCATCAAGGATTTTATCCCGGGCAAATACTTAAAGTTCGAAGACAAGGGCGGTTACTATAAGACCGTCAATATCTATAAATTCAGTCAGCATTTTTCCGCCAACACCTACGTTCCCTTCCTGGAAGCGTATGCGAAGGCCATGGGCAACAACGAATACTACGAATCCGTCATCAAACTCATCGCCCTTCTGGAGACAAAGGAGATCAAGGCTAAAAGGCTGAACGGTGAGGTCTGGTATGAGATCGACGACATTCAGGATCTGGATATTGCGGAAAGCCTTTTTGCCGGCACCATCCAGAAGCGGTATGACGCCATTGCCTCCCGCTACGGCGGCCACTGGCGTTATCCGAAGCTGCTGGACTTCTGCTATCTCGTCAATCCCTATTTTCCGCCTCAGAAGATGCTCGACGAGATGAAATCCAATTTTGAGATCCTGATCTCGGAATATCCCTCCGGCATGCGGATCAACAGCCTGCTGGCCTCCAGAAACTTCGGCGTACGGCCGGAGCACATCGTGATCGGCAATGGCGCCGCGGAACTGATTAAGGTACTCATGGAACACACGGAAGGTCCTGTAGGCTTTATCCGCCCGACCTTTGAAGAATATCCCAATCGCTATGACAGCGCTTTATCGGTTGTCTTTACACCAGATAATGAAGATTTCTCCTACACGGCGGAAGATTTAATCCGGTACTTCGACAGCCCCGGCCACACGGTCGGTACGCTGGTTCTCATAAACCCTGATAATCCCAGCGGCAATTACATCGACTGCGAAGGCCTTAAAAAGCTGATTGACTGGGCCAGGACAAGTTCCATACGCCTCGTTATCGATGAAAGCTTTTCTGACTTTGCAGAGCTGCCGGGAGACACGCAGGCCCTGGACTTATCCCTGCTTAACGAGGAGGTGCTGCAGTCCTACAGCGGTCTTTTCGTCGTAAAGAGCATCTCCAAATCCTATGGAGTTCCCGGAATCCGCCTCGGTGTTCTGGCAAGTTCCGACGAGGCCGCGATCGCATTGTTAAAGAAAGAGGCGCCGATCTGGAACATCAACTCCTTTGGCGAATTCTTTATGCAGAACAGCGAAAAGTATAAAAAAGACTACCGGGAATCCTTAAAAAAACTGGCTGCAGACCGAAGCGGGCTGATAAAGGAGTTAAGCTCTGTTTCATTTCTCCGGCCGATCCCTTCTCAGGCGAACTATGTGATGTGTGAGGTCACGGAAGGCCGCACCAGCAGGGAGATTGCCTGCGAACTGTTGAAACACGATATTTTCATCAAGGATCTGACCTCAAAGCTGCATAACGGAAGACAGTATGTGCGGATCGCAGTCAGAAATGGAGAAGATAACTTAAGGCTTATCACGGCGCTTAAGGCGATGGCAGACGGTGCAGAAGCCTTATAAATTGCAAGGAATAAAACGGCCGGCGGCATATGAACTCAATGGTTCCATGCCGCCGGCCGTTTTATGCAGGGAATCGTCTTCCCGGGCTGGAGTTCCGGCAGGTAAGCAGAGAAGACGTACGTGCTGATAAAATGCATGAATCCAAGCGTATAATAAAAAAGCTTTACCCCAATAACAAAAAATATAATTACTATGATATTAAGAAGTCTGCTAAGCTTAACCGGCATTCTGTTTTGCATTTTTATCTTTATAAAAGACAGGATTGAAATTACGATTGGAGTAAAAATATACAGGTAATAGACAGGCATAGCGGGAAAAGCATACCGTTTGTATGCTCTGAGCATCATATCTGTAAGAATCGTTAATTACTCAATTAGTATCGCGGCTGCATGCAATGGTCCTTTCTCAGGCATGGCCTCACCTCCACTTCCGCTGATATATACAGTTTACCATAGCCATCTGGAAATGTCATGAATTCTTTAGAAAGACCATTGCACTCCGCCCGGCTTTCCCCTATACTGTAAGGGCACCTCCCACACCGCACTTCCATTCCGCCTCACAGAAGGCGGAGCATACATCAGAAAGGGGATTAGAATGAATTTTAAAATAACAGAAAAGATAGAAGAAAAGGACAGATCGGAAATCTTTCAGGGACTGCTGGAATATAATCTGGCCAGAATCGAGGACAGAAATCCAAAGGAACTGGGCATCTATCTGGAAGATGAGCAGGGCAGGAAACTGGCGGGGCTGATTGGAGAGACCCATGGCAACTGGCTTATGGTTAAGTTTTTATGGGTGGATGAATCCTTGAGAGGCCGGCATATCGGCAGCCGGATTCTGGGGGAAGCAGAAATAGAAGCCAGGAAAAGGGGCTGCAAATACGCCTTTCTGGATACGTTCAGCTTCCAGGCGCCGGATTTTTATAAAAAACACGGTTATCGTGAAGTGTTTGCGCTGGAAGAATATCCACTCACGGGAAAACGGTATTATCTTACCAAAACTCTTTAAAATGGAGGCGGATCGAAACTGCTTCCTGCCCGAATGTGTCAAATGGAGGCAGCAGTTTCCTGCGGCCTCCACTCTGAATTTGTATCACGTTCTATATTATTCCGCCGAGATCCCGTTTATACTCCCAGCACCTCTCCGGCCTTTTTCATCGCCGATTCAATCACCTTATCCATATCGTAATACTTGTATTCGCCCAGCCGGCCGCCGAAGATCACGTTCTTTTCGCCATCTGCCAGGACCGCGTATTTCTGGAACAGCTCCTGATTTTTCTCGTCGTTGACCGGATAGTACGGTTCCATGCCCTCACTCCAGGTCACCGGATACTCCCGGGTGATCACCGATTTAGGCTGGGTTCCGAATTCAAAATGTTTATGCTCGATAATCCGCGTATACGGAGTCTCCCTGTCTGTGTAGTTTACCACAGCAACACCCTGATAATTATCGGTGTCCACCGTCTCGCTCTCAAAACGCAGGCTTCTGTACTCCAGCTTCCCGTAACGGTATCCGAAGTAAGCGTCGATAGTCCCCGTATAGACGACCGTATCGCCCAGACCGTCATACCGCTCCTTATTCTCCAGGTAATCCACTCCCGTCTCGATGTCGCATCCCTCGAACAGCTTGTCTATAATTACGTTATAGCCGCCTACCGGAATTCCCTGAAACAGGTCATTAAAATAATTATTATCATACGTAAAACGCACTGGAATCCGCTTGATGATAAAGGACGGCAAGTCCTTGCAGTCACGGCCCCACTGTTTCTCCGTATAGCCCTTGATCAGCTTCTGGTATAAATCCATGCCCACCAGACTGATGGCCTGTTCTTCCAGATTCTTCGGTTCTCCCTTTACTGAGGCCTTCTGTTCCTCGATCTTCTTTTTCGCCTCCGCCGGAGTGGATACGCCCCACATCCTGCTGAATGTATTCATGTTGAAAGGCATATTGTACATTTCACCCTTATAATTTGCCACCGGGCTGTTGGTATAGCGGTTGAACTCTGCCAGTTCGTTCACAAATTTCCAGACCTCCCGGTTGCTGGTATGGAAAATGTGCGCGCCGTAACGATGAACATGGATGCCTTCCACGTCCTCACAGTAAATATTGCCGCCAATATGATCCCGCTTTTCCACCACCAGACACTTCTTGCCCTTTTTTCCCGCCAGATATGCGAAGACTCCGGAATAGAGTCCGCTGCCTGCCAGTACGTAATCATACTTTTTCATGTTTTGTGTTCTCCTGTTCTGTAATCATCTGCCCATCATTGTACTATATCTGCCCGGAAATGTAAACAACGGCCGCCGTATCTTATGTATCTCATATGTCTTCCGGCTTACGCATGCCGGATATCCGTAAATTCCGAAATCTCCCGGTTAATCGTGCACAGATCGTCCACCGTCATATCATGGATATCTTCATGACCGGTAATCCGCGCGTATGTTTTCAGTTCCTCAAAGCTGCATTTTAAAAAGTTGCCGACACGTGCAGACGCGGCACAGACATTAAACCTTTTTCTCAGTTCCGGGTCCTGCGTGGCCGCTCCAACCGGACAGTTTCCGCTCCCGCAGATCCGGTACTGCTGACATGCCGCCGCAATCAGGCCCGCAGACGCTACCGCCACGGCATCCGCGCCCATGGCAATGGCCTTTGCAAAATCGGAGGAGACCCGCAGTCCGCCTGTGATCACCAGATCAATGTCGGCTCCTGCCTCATCTAAATACTTTCTCGCCCGTGACAGGGCGAAGACCGTGGGAACGCTGGTGGAATCCCGTACCAGCTTCGGACTGGCTCCCGTAGCGCCTCCTCTGCCATCTATGGTGATAAAATCAGGTTCTGCGAACACACAGTACTCCAAATCCTTTTCAATTCTTCCCGCCGCGATCTTGATCCCAATGGGCCGTCCGTCAGACGCAAGGCGCAGCTGGGTTACCAGGTCCTTAAGATCCTCTTTGCTGCGGATATCTTCAAATTTGGAAGGGCTGATCACGTCCTTGCCCAGCGGCTTATTACGGATCGCAGCAATCTCGGGAGTTACCTTTTCTCCCGGCAGATGGCCGCCCATCCCGGGCTTCGTTCCCTGGCCGATCTTGATTTCGATGGCGTCCGCCTCCTGGAGATTCTCAGGCGTCACGCTGTATTTATTGGGTACGTACTCAAAGATATACTTGTAAGCCGCGGCCTTCTCCTCCGGCAGTATTCCGCCCTCACCGCTGCACATGGCAGTCCTGGCCATGGCGCTTCCCTCTGCCAGCGCCACCTTCATCTCCTTCGACATCGCGCCGAAGGACATATGGGATATGTAGACCGGTCCGTCCAGCACCATGGGCTTTTTCGCGCGCTTGCCGATCACCGTGGTGATATTCACCGGATCGTGCTCCATCAAAGGCGGTGGATTCAGCTGCGCACCCAGAATCAGGATATCATCCCAATTTGGCATGGCCATCTTTGTGCCCATGGCGTCGATAATCGTCTTCCCGCTCACCGCCATCTCATGAATCTCTTTCATATAGCGGCAGGTACTGTCCTGTCTCGCATACTTTGGATCGTATTCCAGGCCCTTCGGCCGATTTTCACCGATATCCACAGATTCCGCGGATACTGCCTCCTCCTTCGTCAATGCAGCTTCCTCCTCTGCTTCCTTTAACGGGGCAAACACAGAGGCCGGCTGCCTGCACACCGGACATTCTTTCAGATCTTCAAAAGGTTTCCCTTCTTTTTCCTCATCATAAACAAATCCGCACACACCACACTGAAATTTTGCCATATTCTGTCTCCTTTCTTTCCCCGCTTTTCTTATGCAGGATTTTTTATAGTCCCAGTTTACCACCATTTTTGTGCAACAACAATACCTGTTTGTCCTTTTTTTAATCGTAGATTGTGAAATATTTATTTTAATTGACAATCAATTCATGACATGATATGCTATTTTCATAAGTTAATAATAATTACTATTATTTAGGTATCACCATGAAACAGATGGGAGAAAGAGAGGTAAGAACCGTGAGTACATATGTAATTACCGGCGGAACAACCGGAATCGGAGCAGCGGTACGAAAGACATTACTGGACCAGGGCCATGAGGTATTTAACATTGATTATAAGGGCGGAGACTACCTGGCCGATCTGACCACGAAGGAGGGACGCCAGGGCGCCATCGAGGCGGTCTTTGAGAAGTATCCCGACGGAATCGACGTTCTGATCTGTAATGCAGGTGTCGGCCCGACCGCACCGCCCAAGATGATATTTGCCCTGAACTTCTTTGCCAGCATTCAGTTGGCGGAAGGCTTAAGACCATTACTTAAGAAGAAACGCGGCAACTGTGTCATCACCTCCTCCAACTCCATCACCAACATGACGGTGCGTATGGACTGGGTTGATATGCTCTCCAACGTCATGGATGAAGACAGAATTCTGGAACTGGCGGATGATATCCCCAGGAATCAGACACCGTCCTGCTACAGCTCCTCCAAACACGCACTCGCCCGCTGGGTCCGTCGGATTTCTCCTTCCTGGGCCGTAGACGGACTGAGAATCAACTCTGTGGCCCCCGGCAACACGACGACACCGATGCCCCAGGGTATGACAGACGCCCAGATGGAAGCCGCCTTATTAATCCCGATACCGACCCGCTACGGACGCAGGGAATTCCTGGACGCCCAGGAGATCGCCAATGGAATTGTGTTCCTGGCTTCTCCACTGGCAAGCGGCATCAACGGAGTCATTCTGTTCGTTGACGGCGGCATTGACGCCCTGCTTCGTTCAGAGCAGATTTAAATAAGGAGGAAAAAGTGATGACAATCTTAGAGCAGTATATTGAATGCATGAAAAAGGGCGACGAAGTGGCACTGGCCGATCTGTTTAATGAGTACGGTGTTCTTCACGATTCGTCCGTTATAAAAGCCGGCATGGACACCATCCACCTGGAAGGAAGGATGGCCGTGGAAATGATGTTCCACCACAAATTTGGATTCAACGGGGGACCATTTCCCATTCACAGTGTCAAATACGTGGGGGATAATACCGTATGGTACTTTATTACCTACCACGATCACGTCGTACCGGTTACCGCCTTCTTATCCGAGACGGATGAGAACGGCAAAATAAAACGGCTGAACATCTATCCGCTATAGCTCAGCAAACCCATTTGGAGACCGCGGCGCCTTTCTCGGAAGGCTGCCGCGGTCTCTGCGTTTCTGCCTTGCGCGGAAATAAAAAAGTTTGAATAAACTGAAACATTTTCTGACAGACTGCGTACTGATAGGTGAGATACATAAAAAGGAGGATATCATGAATGACTACGAAATCATCCAAAAGCTAAAGCGCAGGGAGGAGGACGGCCTCCGGGACTTAATGAAGCAGTATTCCGGCTATGTAGCGGCTATTATCTGCAACATTTCCCAGGGGATCCTGAGCGTGGAGGATGTGGAGGAACTGTCCGCCGACGTGTTTCTGTCCGTCTGGAACCATGCAGCCGGCCTCATGGAGGACAGGCCGCTGCGCCCCTATCTGGCGCAGGCCGCCCGCAATACGGCGATCAGCAGACTGCGAAAGCGCGGAGAAGCTGCCCTGCCCTTTGATGATGACATCATCACATTGCAGGCCGGGGAAAATCCCGATGAACTGGCCATCAAACGGGAGCAGACACAGATTATCAATTCGGCAGTGGAAGCCTTCGGCGAGCCGGACAGGGAAATCTTTATCCGATTTTACTTTCTGGGTGAGCGCATCGAGGCCATCGGCAGACGGCTGGCCATGAACCAGTCGACAATCCGTACAAAGCTGCACCGTTGCCGCAAACGGATAAAAGGGATCTTTGAAGAAAGGGGATATCAATATGAATAAAAAGATAAAAATCAGTGATTTATGTTCCCGGATGGACCCGCAATATATGGAAGACCTGGAAGTGACCAATATGACAGACTTGCACCCCTCGGAGCAGCGCATAGAAGATATCGTATTTCAGAAGCTGCATCCGGAACAGAAAACGGCCGCACCGGCCGGGAAAAGAGTAAATATGAAAAAGAACACATGGAAAATTGCGGCGATCGCCGCTGTCTTCTGCCTGTTTGCAACGACTGCGTTTGCCATGGCAGGAGGCTTCGAGTATTTCCGCTCCATCTACGGAAACACGGTTGACAATGCCAGACAGGATATTCTGACACCTGAAATTACCGTCACGGACGGCACCCGGCAAATGGCGCTGGACAGCATGCTGACAGACGGCTACAAGATCAACCTCATTGTATCGCTGAAGACCGTATCCGGCAAGGCCGACAAAGACATCGAAAAAACAGATCCTTTCAATCTGTTCCAGGTAGAGCTTCAGCCTCCCGTCTCCAGTCCTGAGCAGGAGGAACAAACTATGGCCTTTACCTGCACGGAACTGACGGAATTTTCATCGAAAAGCCAGCATTTTTACCACATTCAGCTGGATTCCCTGACCGACTGTACCGGCTGGAATATGAAAGTCTCCCTGTCCGAAAGTCTGGGAAACTTAACCCTGGAATCGGATATCAAAGGCTCGGCGGCCGCTGCAGAGCTTACCATCAATCAGGCTATTGACAGCAGTCTGACGATTGAGACGCTCCAGATCTCCCCCTTAGGCTTCCTGGTTATCGGAAGTGAAGGCGCTGCCTCCGGCGGACTTCCCACGCCTTCCATCAGCCTTACCTTTAAGGACGGATCACAGGAAGATTTAATCACGCCCATGTCCTTCGACTCCGGCGAAGGCGGCACGATAACCGGAGGCGGCGGCGTTGTCATCGGAGAAGATCCTATAACCGGACCGCTTGTCACCACCACATACGGGCAGAGGAATCCCAGCGGAAAGCTTGCAATAGCCGGTGAATTCGGCCGGATTATCCTGGTAACCGAGATACAGTCCATTTCTGTCAACGGCACAGAGTATCCGTTAAATTAAAGTAATAGGAGTATGTTTCATAGGACGAACTTTCCTGTGAACAAAAAAGCTGCTGCAAAACGACCGGTCGCTCAGTCGTTCTGCAGCAGCTTCTGCTATATCTCTTTCTTTTTAATAAAACAGACGGTTTACCGCACTAAAGATACCTCTGATTGAGGCTCTGGTGATGTTGGAGCTGATGCCCACGCCGTATGTGGCGCGTCCGGACTTCACATCCAGCAGGTGGATATAGGAAGCCGCCTGTGCTCCTGAACCGGAAGTAAGTGCGTGCTCGTTGTAATCCAGTACCCGGATTTCAATTCCCAGCGCTTTCTCAAGTCCCTTCTGCACCGCATCGATAGGACCGTTTCCGACGCCTTCAAAGACCTTCTCCACGCCGTGGTCGGTATAACGGACCTTGGCCAGTGTTGAGAACTCGGTATCGTCCTCGGCCTCCGTAATCTGGCACTTACGGAAATGGATCGGTTCCTTGCGCTCGCTGTAATTCCTCTTGAACTCATCCATGATCTGCTCAGGCGCAACCTCACCCTGTTTCTCGGAAATCGCCTGAATGACATCGGCAAATTCCTTGTGCATTCCCTTCGGAAGCCTGAAACCATAGAATGTATCCATGACGAACGCCACGCCGCCCTTGCCGGACTGGCTGTTGATGCGCACGATTGGTTCGTACTGTCTGCCGATATCCGCCGGATCGATCGGAAGGTACGGAACCTCCCAGTGCTCCTGGTTTCTCTCGTGCATGGCCTGCATGCCCTTGTTGATGGCATCCTGATGGGAACCGGAGAACGCGGTAAAGACGAGCTTTCCTGCGTACGGATGTCTCGGCTCGACCTCCATCTTGGTGCACCGTTCACATACGTCCACGATCTCACGGATATTCTCCAGGTTTAACTCGGGATTGATGCCCTGGGAGAACATATTATATGCCACGGTCAGAATATCCACGTTGCCGGTCCGTTCGCCGTTGCCGAGCAGAGTTCCCTCCACCCTGTCAGCGCCTGCCAGAAGCGCAAGCTCCGTGGCCGCGATACCGGTGCCGCGGTCGTTATGGGGATGAACGCTTAAAATGATGCTGTCACGGTTCTTGAAGTGACGGTCCATCCACTCAATCTGGTCTGCGTAAACGTTAGGAGTCGTCATCTCCACGGTCGAAGGAAGATTGATAATGATCTTCTTCTCGGGAGTCGCTCCCCATGTATCCTGTACTGCCGTACAGATATCAAGCGCGAAATCAAGTTCCGTTCCGGTAAAGCTTTCCGGTGAATATTCGAGGATCACTTCCCCGTCAAAACCGTCCATGTACTTCTTTACCATCTCTGTGCCTTCTACGGCAATCTCCTTGATCTCCTCTTTGCTCTTGTGAAATACCACATCCCTCTGCAGAGTGGAGGTGGAATTATAAATATGTACAATCGCCTTCTTAATTCCCTGAATAGCCTCAAACGTCCTTTTAATCAGATGCTCACGGCACTGAACCAGAACCTGGACTACCACATCATCAGGAATCAGTTTCCTTTCTACGAGCTGTCTTAAGAAATCAAACTCAATCTGGGAAGCGGCCGGAAATCCGATCTCAATCTCCTTAAAACCAAGCTTCACAAGAAGGTTGAACATCTCAATCTTCTCTTCCACAACCATGGGCTCAATGAGCGCCTGGTTTCCATCTCTTAAGTCAACGCTGCACCAGATCGGTGCTTTTTCAATCTCTTTGTACGGCCATTGTCTCTCCGGATAATTGATTACTGGTACCCGCTTATATCTCTGATAGTTTAACATGGTTTTCTCCTCCAAATTATAATTTTTATTCGATTCATTCCCTTTTATCTTCATCCAGGGCTTTGGAGTCGATAAATCACGCTATACTTCTTGACAATGAACAACGTGGTTTTTACAGGTCTAACCCCATCTTCATCATTCCTTTACTATAAGAATCACCCTCCCGGAATTTGCCGAGGTAAAGTGTTATACTATTATAGCACGTTCAGAATTGAGTTACAACAAAAATCTTCGTTAAGTTTAATTGCTCAGCTGCAGAAGCTTCTGCTTTAACTCGCCTTCCATACGGGCCAGTTCCGTCTCCGCCTCTCTCCTCTTCTGGCGGCCTTCCGTCTGTATACGGACCACTTCGTCCAGCGTGGTGATCAGGGATTCATTGGTAATCTTAAGGGTCTCCATATCCACGATTCCGCGTTCCGACTCTTTGGCCGTCTCGATGGTAGCCGTCTTTAAGACCTCGGCGTTCTTTCTCAGCAGCTCGTTCGTCATGTCGGTGACTTCCCTCTGGGCTCTGGCTGCCTGTTCGGAATGGTTGATTCCGATAGCCAGAACCATCTGGCTCTTCCAGAGCGGGATCGTATTGACGATGGTCGACTGGATCTTCTCCGACATCAGTGTATCATTATTCTGCACCAGACGGATCTGAGGCGCCATCTGAATGGAGATCATACGGGTCAGCTCCAGATCATGGATCTTCTTCTCAAACCGGTTGCAGAGAGACGCCATATCGTTGACCGCCTGCGCATCCTCCGGAAGGCCGGTCTTATGAGCCTTGTCCATGAGAGCCGGCAGCTCGCTTCCGCGAACCTCATTCAGTTTCTTCTTGCCCGCCAGAATGTACATGCTCAGTTCCTTAAAGTAAGTCGTGTTTAAGTCGTACATCTTGTCCAGCAGCGCAATATCCTTTAAAAGCTGAATCTGATGGTTCTCCAGAATCTTGCAGATCTGGTTCACATTGATCTCAGCCTTGTTGTACTTTGCCTTCATGCTTTCCAGCTTGTTGGAGCTCTTCTTAAAGAAGCCGAAGAAGCCCTTATCCTCGTCCTCCGCCTCGAAGCTTTTAAGCTCCGTCACCACGCTGCTTAACATCTGGCCGATCTCGCCCAAATCCTTTGTCTTAACGTTATCCAGCGCCGCCTCGGAGAAATCAGCGATCTTTTTCTGGGCTCCTGCTCCGTACTGAAGCACGAGGTTGGAATCCGTCAGATCAATTCTCGCCGCGAAACTGTCGATCATCTTTCGCTCCTCCGGTGTCAGCTCCGCCTCGGGAATGGACTCTGTCAAGCTCTCTTCCTCCATCTTTGCAGGCACCGCCTGGCTGCTCTCCGCCGGAAGCTCCGATGTGCTGAATGGGTCCAGGGTCAGCACCGGTGCCTCGTTTATCATCGTTTCGATGTCTTTACTCATGATTCTTCCCTCCTGTTAAGTCGCTTTTACTAAAATCGCTTTCTGCGAATCCATCCTTTTTCAGCATCGTCTGAAGCACGGAGGCGTCAGTGGTGATATCGATCGCTGCGTCCTGGTATAAATCATCCAGAAGGCGCTCAAACGCCGTATTGATCGTATCCAGTGTCTCCTCAATCTCATGCTTCGCCGAGACGATGTTGTCTCCCTCTATCTCAATTCTGTCGAAATCGCGGTACGCGGTTACCAGCTTCACCGTGGTTGGGAGATAATACTCCATAAAACGCTCCATCTCCTCCATCTGATCCGGCTGGCGCTCCACTGTCTCGAAGATTCTTCTGATGACATTCTCCAGCCTGGATATCTTCCCGGATATCGCCTCTCCCGGAATCGCATCGTTAGCTTCCCGCAGAATTCTTAAATACTCATGGCCCTGGGCCATCATCTCTCTTAAGCCCTCCGGAAGCTGTTTTTCATCTTCCTCTGCCTTTTTCTTTCCTTCAGGAGCCGCTGCACTCTTCTTCTGCTTCTTTTCCGATTCAGCCAGAAGAGCCATCTCCTTCTCTCTCTGTTTTAAGGACTGCTGGGCGCTTAAATACTGTTTGTACGTCTCTTCGTTTAACATCAGACAGGTCTTCTGCTCATCGATATGCGCCTCCGGCAGAATCCCCTTTTCAATCATCTTCTGTAAATCGCGGACAACGAATCTTCTTGACTTCCCAATGCTGCGCGCCAGCTCCTCGATATCGCAGAACAGCCTGCTGCCCGCCTGCTTCAAATAAAGTCCGGCCCGTTTTAAACGGCCTCTCGTCGAGATACCGGTGCCCAGCATGGTGCCGAAGACGCATCCCAGCACCAGAAGAAGCCCTGACGATCCCAGAATGGCTCCCCAAAACGGTTTTACCACGAGGGCAAGAATCCATGTCACGAGAAACAGGATTCCTACCACGCCCAGCCCAATACCGCCAAACACGGTAAACAGAATCCCGGAAATGCGCCCTGGCTGATTCAGTCTTATGGCAACCGGATTGGGAGCCATTTTTCTGACGCGGTACGCTCTCTGGTCTTCCCCTGCCGTCTCGCTGGTCTGAAAGGCGCGGTACCCCGGACTTTCCGCGCGTGTGGTGGTTCTCTCCGTGGTGTAGCGGCGGCTCTCATAGCCTGTCCGCCTTCTTTCCCCGGTACGGCCGCTGCCGGCTGCCGATCCCGTCCAGCTGCCGCGGTCTCTCCCCGCATATCTTCCTGCGTCCGCAGCTGCGGCCGTATCATAAGCGCCTGCGTTTGTGTCCGGCCCTGTGCCCTGTCCTTTGTCCGGTCCCTTTCGTCCGTTGCTTCCGGTATCCCTCCTTCGGGCTGCGTCCAGCCCTCCCAGCATCTGGCTTCTGGCCTCGTCGAGCGCGAAATTCACCGTGTCCGAAATCGTTCTGTTCAATTGTTTAAAATCCATGGAATCTATGGCATCCTGCACTGAATCCCTGATTTGATCTCCTAAATTTGAAAAGTCTTTATTATCCATAAACAATGGCCTTTCTCCATATGCATTCAACATTTGCATCCTTTATAGCACTACCTATCATATCATGAATTGAGCCCGTTTACAATGTGACATACTCCCACCACTTAGAGAAAATCATTCACTGGATGATTTTCTCTTGAAGTGGGGGCTTCCTGTTCAAGCCGGGTAATCCCGACAGTATCAACAAGCTATCCCCGTGTGTCCCACGGTTGCTATAAGGTTTCAGGCTATGCCTAACACTCTTAGTCCCTCCTGCCTTATGTTTATTGCTGCATTCTGGTCTCTGTCCATGATGTTCCCGCACTCGCATAGATACACTCGTTCTGACAAGGCAAGTTCATCTTTTTTCTTTCCACACACACAACAGGTTTTGCTTGACGGAAACCATTTATCTACTTTTACAAGCTGTTTTCCTGCTTCTGTCAGCTTGTACTGCAGGAACCGGATAAACATCCCCCAGCCATTATCGTGAACAGATTTTCCAAACCGTAATGCCTCAGACATTTCTTTCATGTTAAGATTTTCCACCACAACGGCATCGTAAGCATTGGTTATCTGCCGGCTCTGCTTGTGGAGAAAATCTTTTCTCTGGTTCGATATTTTTTTGTGGAGTTTGGCAACTGTTTTTCGTTGCCTGGCCCGGTTACTGCTTCCTTTTTCACATTTAGACAGCTTTCTTTGCTCCCTTGCCAGTTTTTCCTGTGCCTTACGGTAAAATCCCGGATATTCAGGTGTGCGGCCCTGATCATCGACATATAACTCTTTCATGGAAAAATCCAAACCTGTTACTTTTTCTATCTTTTGCTGCGTGGCCGTTTCTTCGTATACAAACAAAACAGAAATATAATACTTTCCATCCGGGTCCTGTGATACCGTACAGGATTTCAGCCTGTAATCTTCCGGTATATCCCTGTGCTGTTTTATTTTCACCCATTTGAGTTTTGGCAGTTTTATTTTGCTGTCTGCGATTTCTATATTTCCGTTCACGTAATTTGTTGTGTAGGAACTCCTGTCCCTGTGTCTGCTTTTGAATTTCGGAAATCCCACTTTGCCTTTTCCGTTCCAGAAGTTTTTATAGGCTTTCTCCAAAGACAACTGTTCATTGGCAAGTGCCAGACTGTCCACTTCACAAAGAAAGGGATATTCTTTCTTATACTTTGCAGGAGTTGTTTTTAAGGATTTGCCTGTCGTTTCATAGCAGTCTTTTTTGTCTGATAACATCTTATTCCAGATGAACCTGACACAGCCAAATGTTTTGGCCAGCAGGATTCTCTGTTCTCTGTCTGGGTAGATTCGAAACACAAAGGCTTTGTTCACTGCTTACCTCCCTGCGATTCTATGGATTGCTTTATGACAGAAAGCGGTACACTGCCTGCTGTAATAAGGCAAAAACTCTGGCTCCGGAAATACTCTTTCCACTGCTTTGTCTTTATGCTCGGAAACACTTTCTTAATCAGCCTGCCGCATGTACTTTTACAGGCATTGATGAATTTGCTGATTTCAGATTTAGGATGTGCCCGGAAAAGCACAAGCACATGCACATGGTCATGGTCATGATTCCATTCCATCAATGTGTTATGATATTTAGGAGCAATATACTCAAAAATGGATTTTGTTCTTTCGTAAACAATATCATCAAAGACTTTTCCCCGCTATTTACAACAAGAACCGGGTGATAATGCCGCAAGAATACTGAGTGCGCATTATTGTCCAACTCCATTATATAATACCTTTTTTATCCGTTCTATTCAAGCTTTGTTTATCGGCTGTTGCGATATAGTTACAAAGAACGTAACCACACCTTACAACCGAAGCCGATTCACCCCACCGCCTAAGAGGACAGGGGAGTTCTCGGTTAAAATCTGTTAAAATCGGGCCAGTTCCCGGAAAAACAGAAAGCCCGCGGCCCGGAGGAGAGGAACAAACTTTTACTTCCTCTCCTCCGGACCGCGGGCCTCCGGGGTGCCGCCCCTCCAGTCACATGCGCTTACAGGATGTGCCCCTGCTGCTTCATCACTTCGATCACCTGATCCACGTGCTTCTCACACGTCTCCAAATCGGCCGCCTCGACCATGACACGGACTACCGGTTCCGTGCCGGACTGACGGAGCAGGATTCTTCCGCTGTCTCCGAGAGCTTCCGTCACCCTGGAAACTTCTGCCTTCACCACGGCGTCGTCCTGAGCCGCTGCTTTATCCTTCACGCGGACATTTTTAAGCACCTGCGGATAAATCTCAATCTCAGAAGCCAGCTTAGCCAGGCTCTCCTTCTTCTCCAGCATGACTTCCATCACCTTTAAGGACGTTAAGATGCCGTCGCCCGTGGTGGCATGCTTGCTGAATATGATATGGCCGGACTGCTCGCCGCCCAGACAGTTTCCATAAGTTACCATATTCTCATAAACGTACTTGTCACCGACCGCCGTCTTTTCGTATCCGATTCCCTCTCGGTCCAGCGCCTTGTATAAGCCGAAGTTGGACATGATGGTGGTAACCACCTTGTTATTCTTTAACGCGCCCTGCTCCTTCATGTACTTACCGCAGACGAACATGATCACATCGCCATCCACGACATTTCCGTTCTCATCTACCGCGATACAGCGGTCCGCGTCGCCGTCGTAGGCAAATCCTACATCGGCTCCGATCTCCTTCACGAACTCCTGCAGCACCTCGATATGGGTAGAACCGCATTTTGTATTGATATTCAGGCCGTCGGGACTGTTGCTGATTACATGAGTCTCCGCTCCCAGAGCGTCGAACACATTCTTGGCAATGGCAGAAGCGCTGCCGTTGGCACAGTCTAACGCCACCTTCTTATTCTTAAAAGAACGGGTAGCAATGGAAATTAAGTATCCGATATAGCGGTTTCTGCCGGCGGCAAAATCAACGGTTCTTCCAATCTTATCCCGTTTAGCCAGCGGAATCTCAGGAGTCTCCCCATCCAGATATTTCTCGATCTCAACGATTACGCTCTCTTCCAGCTTCTCTCCGTTTCCATTAATTACCTTGATTCCATTGTCATAATAAGGATTATGGCTTGCTGAGATCATGATGCCGCAGTCGAAATCCTCTGTGCGGACCACATAAGACACACTGGGAGTCGTCGTTACGTGAAGCAGATAAGCATCCGCTCCGGATGCGGTTAAACCCGCCACCAGGGAATACTCGAACATGTAGCTGCTTCTTCTCGTATCTTTTCCGATGACGATCCGGCATACATCGCCCTTCTTCCTCTGTCCGTAGTACCAGCCCAGAAACCGTCCTACTTTAAAAGCATCTTCTACTGTCAGCGTTACGTTGGCTTCCCCTCGGAAACCGTCAGTTCCAAAATACTTGCCCATATTTTTATCTCCTCTTTTCAATACTGGTATTTGCGCAATGCAGTACTGGCTTACTGCTAACTGATTTTCCAGAATCAGAATGTACTATAGCACACATGTTTTCTTTTTTCAATTAAGATTCTCTTATTTCGTTTAACGCCTGAACTATTATAATTTTACAGAGCGCCGCTGAAACTATTCTTCGGCAACCTCATAAGCGTACAGAATCGTTCTGGCGTCGTTAAATTCATAGCTGCAGGTGATGAAGGACCAGAGCTGCTCCAGCGGTTTCTCCGGGATCTGTGCAAAATCACAGCCCTTCGTCATCTCTTCCACATACGCCTGAAAACTTTCCTCCGTGGCAAACTTCGTCTTCCGTCTCATGCCGGTCGGTTCCGTGTAAAGCACAGACATGGGGCGTAAATGGTATTCGCACTCCGGAGTATAGACGGTGATATCCTGATGTTCCTTGAAATATTCCTCGTCCTTATACTTTACGATGTCTTTGAACATGCTTCCATTCTTCATATTGTGCCCATAAATTATATTATGCCTGCCGGAAAAATCAGGTTCACTCTCATAATCAAGATATATGGCTCCAGCCACACTTTTTTTGCCCTCGAAGTCCGTATTTAAGTAAGTATCATTATTTCCGGTCTGAACGATAGGGTAATCGATCTCAGTCCCCTCGACTTTAAGCCAGCCCACAATGTCCGGATTGATCTTTCGCAGCTCGTCAAACTGGATCGGCGACACGTAAGGCGCCTCTGTCTCTTCCGTCTCGGCCTCGGTCGAAATCTCGGTCGGCGCTTCAGTCTCTCTGGCCAGTTCCGCAAGACTCTCATACTCCCGCTCAGCCGCAGCACGCACCTGGTAATCCACATAAGTTTTTATTCCCGCTACCGCCGCCAGCACCACGGCCAGCAGTAGGAGGACCGATGCAATACGTTTTTTCTTCATACTGTCACTTTCCTTCGGTTTTATGTATTTTTTCCTACAGTATATATGATTTCTGGTGAAATCTCAATCTTTTTCCGCCCCCTCCCTTCATATTTAAAATGTTTCACAAGCAGTACTGGACATTTTTCCTTTTATTCTTTATACTAATATTAGAAAATGGGAGTGTGAGATACTCATGAATAACAAGAATGAAATCATATATGTAAATATGTTGGGGGAATTCTCCATAACGATAGGCAGCCAGACGATCATGGACCGGAACAACCAGTCCAAGAAACCCTGGAGCCTGTTAGAGTATTTAATTACCTTCCGCGACCGAAACATCCCGGTTGAGGAGCTGATCGATTTATTCTGGAAGGACGAGGCCAGCAATAACCCGGCCGGCGCTTTGAAGACCCTGATGTTCCGTGTCAGGAAGCTTTTAGATCCATTGGGAGTTCCGCCTCAGGACTTAATTACTCAGAACAGGAAGGCCTACGGCTGGACCAAAGAACTGACTACCATCACCGACACAGACCGTTTTGAGGACTTATGCCTTCGTTCCGAGGCGACAGATATAAACAGCGAGGAATGCCTCACCCTCTGTCTGGAGGCGGTAGCCCTCTATAAGGGTAATTTTCTTCCAAAATCTGAGTGGGAATCCTGGGTCGTACCGATCCATACGTATTACCATACCCTTTATCAGAATCTGATTCACCGCACGCTGCTGCTGCTCGATGAGCAGAAGGATTATCCGACGATCATCGACGTCTGCCAGCAGGCCATTGCGATCGACCAGTATGAGGAGGATGCCCATTACTATCTGATCTACGCCCTTTACCAGAGCGGCAATCAGTATATGGCCATGGAACACTATCAGCATGTCAATGACATGTTTTATAATGAGTTCGCCATCACTCCGTCTGCTCGGTTTAAAGAGCTTTATAAGCTGATCAGCGACAAGAAGCACGGCATCACCATGGATTTAAGCACGATCCAGGAGACGTTGATGGAAGGAGCCAAGGAAAAAGGCGCATTCTGCTGTGAACCTTCCGTATTCCGGGATGTCTATCAGCTGGAGACCCGCGCCATCGAGCGTACCGGCGACTCCATCTTCCTGTGCCTGATCACCATCAGCAACTTAAAGGGAGAATTATTAAAGCCCTCCGTACAGACGAGGGCCATGGATGAACTGGGTGAGTCCATCCGCACCTCTCTCCGCCGGGGCGACATCTACAGCCGGTACAGCGTCAGCCAGTACCTTATGCTGCTTCCGACAGCCACCTATGAAAACGGAGAGATGGTATTAAAGCGGATTATCCAGAATTTCAAAAAAGCGTATTCCAGAAAAGACTTATCCATTACGTATTCACTTCAGAGCATTATACCAAGCTAATACTGCAGCATAAGAATCCTCAGGGCCGGAAACGATTATATACGTGTCCGGCCTGAATTCCGCCCCGGTACTGGGCCATCTCGCTGACTGTTACCAACTGATATCCCCGATTCACCAGTTCCGGAATAATCACCTCCGCGGCATCCGCCGAAGTGCTGTAAATATCATGCATCAGCACAATATCCCCATCCTTTACCTGATTCAGTACAACATTGATCGTGTTCTGCGCGTTTCTCGTCTTCCAGTCCAGCGTATCGATGTCCCACATGATGGCCGCCATTCCCATGGAGCCCAGTGTATCCAGAGACGCCTGATTATAAAAGCCACCCGGCGGTCTTACCAAAGTCGGAGTCACGCCGCATGCCTCGGCGATCTTCTGATTCGTCAGCCCTACCTGAGAACGGATTCCCGCGTCCCCCACCTTTGTTAAGTACTTGTGTTCATATGTATGGTTTGCCACCTCGCATCCCAGGGTGTTCATGCGCTGAACCACCGCCTGCGTTCCGGGGACACGGTTGCCCACCATGAAAAAGGTGGCCCGGCCTCCATTTGCTTCCAGGCTGTTTAAGATCCTCGTGGTCACAGGCGTGCTCGGCCCGTCGTCAAAGGTAAGGGCCACCATGGGCTTCGCAGGATCGATTCCCTCCGGTTTTATCTCCGGCGGAGCGGCCCCCTTGATCACAGCCGCGGCCCTTAAGCCTTCCACACGGATACCGGAGCCTTCCGCTCCCGCCGCCGCGCCGTTCATGCCCCATTCGGTCCATGCGCCATTTTCCCACACGGAATAATAGATATCGTAATACTCGCCCAGTCTGTCGGTAAACTTCATGGCGACGGCCTCAATCGGAAGCTGTTCCGGAGCCGCTCCGATCTCCACATCATTCTCTCCCCAGTCAAGCCAGCCCTTGCCGATGATATTCACCTGATAGGCAAGCGTTCCCTTCAGGACCTCCGGCTGTCCGGAGACCGTCATGCGGATGGCGCTGGCAAAGCTTCCCGTCTGAACCTTCAGCGGGTCGTTGTCGGCCTTAACCTCACTCCATCCCACGCTGTCCTGGTAGGCGCTGTAGTTCACCACCAGAGGCGTCAAATCCTCCGGATTCACCTTTGGGATGATTCCCGGTCCGATCTCTTCTTCTGCCGCAGCCTCATCCGCACAGGAACAGAAGGGCTGTCCGCCGGCAATCAGCGCGGCTGCCAGAACAAACGCCCCGATTCTTCTCAGAATCTTCCATTTAATACTCTTCATTTCTCCCACCTCCGCAAGCATCTTCAATTTTGATATATTAAGTATAGCATAGATTCCGGGCAAATAACTCCTGAATTCCTTAAATCTTTCCTACAATACCAATTGATATCCCCTTACAATTCAATTCTTTTAAAGAATTTTACCATTTTACACTATTCAATTGTTTAAAAATCATTTATGATAAAAGGGAGTTTGAAAAAGGAAAATACCACCAGATAAGACATCAGAATCTATATTTTACAGGAGGAATCTTATGATACAGGAAGATTTTATCACACTGACACTGGAGAAACAGAAAAATATTGCTCTCATCGCCCATGACAATGAAAAGCATTCCCTCATCGAGTGGTGCAAGGAACATAAAGACATCTTATGCCAGCACACCTTATGCGGAACCGGCACCACAGCGCGCATGATCACGGACCAGACGGGCCTGTCGGTGAAAGGCTACAACAGCGGTCCTTTAGGCGGTGACCAGCAGATCGGCGCAAAAATCGTAGAAGGGAGAATTGACCTGGTCATCTTCTTCTCCGATCCATTGACCGCACAGCCCCACGACCCCGATGTGAAGGCCCTGCTCCGTATCGCTCAGGTTTATGATATTCCCATCGCCAATACCAGGGCGACCGCGGATTTTATTATCACCTCTCCGCTGATGGGCGCAACCTATGAGCATCAGGTAATTAATTTTAACAAAAATGTTGCAGATCGTGCGAACACGCTGTAACGGTTCCACCGAAGAAAATGGTATGGTGCCGTCCTGATATCACAGTTTCAGGGCAGACCATACCATTTTCTGTTATTTGCCGCATTCTTCCCCGGCATACAGGCGGATTTCGAAAATACAGGCCAGAGGGCTTCCGTACGTCGATTCCGCTCTGATGCTGACGCTGTCACACCGTATTTCGTCTTCTAACCCGATGATCTGAAGCCGTTGGCCCATGGATTCCCTGCTGAGCCTTTTAACGGAATTTCCGTTCAGAAAAAATTCCACGGTATAATTCCGGATCAGCTCCGACGGCGGATTCATCTCCTGTCTTTTCAGGACCGCACGGTTAATCGAAGGCGTGATCTCCCTGCTTAAATTGGAATCCAGTGTCAATCTGATCTGTTTCACCAGCATCGGCTGTTCTGCCGTGAGCGTGATGACAGGCTTTCCTTCTATAGACGCTCTCCAGCAATTGGAAGCCCCGCCTTCACTTCTTGCGGTTCCATTTACCACATTCTCCGGCGGACAGCCCTCTGTCTGATCCGAAGCACTCACCTTCATCGTTCTTGCCAGATCTTTGGGGTCTGTGTTCCTCACCCCAGGCAGATAGCAGTCCTGCTTTAACAGTTCCTGCTGCAGTTCATCTATAAACTCCAGAACACCGGATGGAGTACAGCCCTTTTTCAAAGCTATTGCTGCCGCCACTCCCGCCGCCTGGCCTGCTACAGCGCAGGTAGCCATCACCCGGGTCGAAGAAAATGCCACATGGGTACAGCTAATGGCTCTTCCGCCCAGAAACAGATTCTTTATGTTACTGGAATACAGGCATCTGTATGGAATCGGATAGATCCCGTTTACCTTGTTCCAGACCGTCGGATCATCCTCTTCATTTAAAAAGCCCTCGACAGTATGGATATCCATGGGCCACCCGCCGTATGCAACGGTATCGGGAAAATTCTGTTCCCCCAGGCAGTCATGCTCTGTCAGCACGTAATCACCGATGAGGCGGCGGCTCTCCCGCTTTCCCGGAAGGAAGCCAACCCATTCCAGCTCCATGCATCCCGCGCCGTGGCTGCCGCCGTTTTTTATGTGGTCCCACACACCGTAGACAGCCTTTAACAGCTCATCGCGGAGCAGCTCCGCATCTTCAATTGTACGTTTCTCACCGCCTCCCAGCTCGATCCACCAGTATCCGGAGGTCACATCGGAGTGATCCCTGAATTTCAGCTGTTCTTCTGTATAGGTGTTCGCCCAGAACGGCTTGACAAATGGGACGGGATGCCCCATATCGCGTGCGGAGAACATCAGGGAATTTCCCATGGTACAGTGATCCCCCTCCTCCGGCGCCAGTTCCTCATTGTACTGCCTCTTTGCTTCCCTGCCGATCCGGTACTCTGCTCCGGCCTTCGCTCCGAGAACACCGTCACCCGTTCCGTCCAGAAACATATTTGCTTTTATATAAAACTTCTTTTCGGTCGTCAGCTGCTCCGCACAGATGGCCGTAATTTTCTCCCCGTCACAGACCACATCCGTCATCTGTGTATTTAGATAGAGTTCCAGCTTCTCCTGGTAATGGACTTTTTCCCACAGAACCGCATCGAAAATCGGGTAGATCATCTCCGGATTCCGCCTTTTGTTTTCCAAAAGGATTTCTTCTAAAATTCCGGTTTCCCTGGCATCAGGGCGGCTCATATGGTGGTCCGCCCCGCAGATATGCATGCGCATCTCCGAGCTGGCATTTCCGCCCAGTACCGGCCGGTTATGTACGAGTGCGGTTCGTATCCCGCCTCTGGCCGCCGCTATGGCGGCGCAGATTCCACCGAGTCCGCCCCCAACGACTACGAAATCATACTGTTTTTCAAGCATCTGTTCCAAGGCTTTCCCTCCTCATAGTTTCCGCGTGGTCACGGTCTCACTCCAAGCTCCAACAGTCGTTCCTGTACCTGTGCCGCCTTCAGCTCCCTGGGCAGTTTTTTATTTTTCACACAGAGCGCTGCTGCGATTCCCACCGCCTGACCCATATTGGCACAGATTGGCATGACACGGTAATTGGAATGCGCCATATGTGTGCCCGATATATCACGCCCCGCCAGATACAGACCTTCCACCTTCTTCGGAACAAAGCAGCCATAGGGAATGGTATATCCCTTTTTCTGCTTAAACGTCTTCTGGCTTCCCGTTTCATCCAGGCCGTTCCCTGTCAAATTGTGAACGTCGAAGTTAAAGCTCGCCCTTGTCACCACCCAATCGTCAAATACTCTGGCCTCCAGAATATCCTGCTCCGTGATGGTGCTTTCACCTTCAAAATGCCGCGTCTCCCGGATACCAATCAGAGAGGCGGAGCTGATCAAATAGCAGTTTTCAAATCCCGGAACGACCTTCCTCAAAAAATCGACAATGCGGTCCATCTGCTCCCTGCAAACAAATGTGGCCCTGGTCAAATCCTCTGCCTTTGTTCCGTCAATTCCGGTACAGTTTGTCATGTTGCAGGTGACTACACCCGGAAGAGTGGTTTTGTAGAGCAGAACGTGGCCGGCCGGCTCCGGCAGATACTGACGGCCCAGCGTCTGTAAGTCCCCGGCGGGAATCTGGAACGTCTCTTCAAAGCCACCGGGAAATACTCCCCGTTCCACATCGACGCCCGCTACCTTAAACATGATAGAGGCGGGCTGCATCTTTCCATCCGTCTCTCGGCCTTTAAAGCAGGGGACTCCTGCCTTCGCTGCTGCATCACCGTCTCCGGTGGCATCAATCACGATATCTGCAAGAATTGCCTGACGGCCCGATTTGCTCTCCACAATAACGCCCTTAATTGTATCGCCTTCCATGACCACATCACTGACAAAGGTGTATAGGAGCAATTTGGCTCCGGCTTCCACAAGCATTTCCAGAAGTACAGTCTTAAGCCTCTCGGGATTAATGATCTGCCTGGCTCCGCCATTGAAAAGATGGCCTTCCCGCTCCATACACTCCGCAGAACGTTCCAGAATTTCCTCATAAATACCGCCTTCTGTATTGCCCGTCCAGTGACTCATCAGTCCTGCGGTGGCAATTCCGCCCACGTCCCCGGTCTGTTCAATCAGTACGGTGCGGGCGCCTTCTCTGGCTGCCGTTATGGCTGCCGCAACTCCGGCCGGTCCTGCTCCCAGCACCAGCACCTGTGTTTCCCAGGCGACCGGAATCTCTCTCTTCGGTTCTTCTATGTAGTTCATGGATACCTCCTATCCCTTTACGGCCCCTGCCACCAGCCCCTTTACCAGGAATTTCTGACCCAGAACAAACACCAGAAACGCCGGTATCAGGGCGGAAGAGGCCGCCGCCATTACCAGATTATATTCTGTTACGCTTTCTTCAATAAAGTTCGTCAATGCGATCGGAATTGTATACAGTCTCCAGTCGCTTAAAAATACCAGCGGCTCCAGATAGCTGTTCCAGTTCCATAAAAATACCACCATAGCGAGTGACGCCATACTTGGCTTCGCGATCGGCACCATGATCCGCGCCCATATCACATACTCATTTGCCCCGTCTACCCGTGCGGACTCCCGGAGTTCATCCGGAATCTGCATGAAGTACTGACGCATCAGGAAGGTTCCCGTGATCGTAATGAGTCCGGGAAGAATCAGGGTCAGATGCGTGCCCGTCAGCCCCATTTTGTTAAAGAGCACAAATTTGGGGATCAGCGTCACCTGACTCGGAATCATCATCGTCGCTAAATACAGGAGAAACAACACGTTGCTACCCCGGAATTTAATTTTTGCAAACGCATATCCGGCCAGAGTGCTTGTGATGACAGAGCCCGTCAGGTTGATGACGGCGATTTTGATGGAGTTGAAATATGCCAGCCCGAAATGGTAATCCCGCGCCGCGACTCCTCCTATATTCCATACTTTTTTATAGTTATCCGGATAAAAATACTCTGGAATCCATTTGATCGGCAGCTTCATAACATCCAGCGGCAGCTTCATGGAAGCGGACACCATCCAGATAAACGGGGTGACCATGGATAGCGCCACCAGTCCAATCAACACGGTGAAAAAGATTTTCACAGCGGTCCGTTTCATTTTATCCCGGTTAAACCGTTCCTGTTTTTCCATATTTCCGCCTCCCCTCTTAATAACTTACCCATTTCTTCTGTCCCTTCCACTGTATGATGGTGATTGCAAACAGGATAAGGAAGAGAATCCATGACATAGCCGCCGCATATCCCATTTTATAAAAGGTAAACGCAGACGTGTAGATATAATATACGAGCACATTCGTAGCCGTTCCCGGGCCGCCTCTCGTCATGATCTGAATGGGTGCGAATACCTGGAAAGACGTAACGAACGTCGTAATTACCAGGAAAAATGTGGTTGGAGACAGAAACGGTACCGTCAGTTTAAAAAACTTGGTAATCTCCCCCGCACCGTCTATATCGGCCGCCTCGTAGACATCCTTCGGAAGCCCCTGGATCGCGGAGGTATAAATCATGTTGGCATAGCCTACACCCGACCATATGGTCATGATGATTAACGCGGGCAGCGCCCACTTCGGGTCTCCCAGCCACTGCGGCGGATTCTCCACTCCGAAGAATTTAACCAGCTGGGTAAATGGTCCCCAGGGAGAATACATCATCACCCATACAATGGCGACCGCCACAATATTGGATATATAAGGCATAAACAGGGCCAGTCGTATGGGAAGCTTGCCGACACAGTACTTGTCGATCACAACAGCCAGTATTAATGCCAGAAAAATGGTCAGCGGAACGACTGTAACCGCAAAGATGATCGTATTGATCAGAGAACTGATAAACCACTCATCCTTCCACATATCGATAAAGTTCTGAATTCCAACAAATGTCCAGTTTCCCAGGCCCTGCGTGTAATCCCAGTCCGTAAAGCTGATCACCAGTGAAAATACCATGGGAATCAGCGTAAACAGCAGAACACCGATAATATTGGGAAGGATAAAGGAATATCCCACCAGATCTGTTTTTAACTGTCTGCTCATCTTTCTTTTCACGATTTCCTCTCTCCTTTCCTTCACTTTCTCTGATTTTTTGCGCAGAATGGCCGGAGACCGGCTTTCCAGCCTCCGGCCGCTTTCAGAAATCTGCGTAGTCCGTCTCTACTTCAAGAGGGCATCCGCGCGTTCCTTGGCCTTTGCCATTCCTTCTTCTACAGTCTGCTGTCCGATAAAGATCTTCTCAAGCTCTTCCGTTGCAACCTTCTTCACTTCGGCGATATGGTTCGTAATAGAGGGAACCGCGTAATTATCGGCCGGTGTAATTAAAATCTTCATGGCGGAATCTAAGTCAATGTGATCTTCGGCTCCATTTAAAAATGCTTTTGCTACCTCTTCCGGATTATACGTATTGGCTGCGGGTACTCTTCCGCCTTCCACGACCGGAATCATACCTTCCGTTGCGTACCATTTCGCAAATTCCCATGCCGCGTCAATATTCTCCGACTTCGGATTGATGCATAAATGATCGCCGTAACCGCCCTGGGTATAGTTTCTCTGTCCTTTTTCCACCACCGGATACGGTGCGAATGCCGTGGTAAAATCATGAGGATACGTGGCAGTGTCTTTAATGCTCCGGACCATCCACGGGCCGACTGTCATAGCTGATTTTCCGGTAAGGAACATTCCCTCCTGAGAAAGCTTCTGTGTCACGGAATCCGTATGGGTCGGGGATGTCTTATCGACATTCATCATGCTGTTGATTAAATCCACTGATTTAACAACGACCGGATCGGTAAAGCTGGTTTCCGTCCCGCTTAAATACATCGGATCCCCACCGTTCGTCTGCGCTACCAGATAGGTAAACAAATATGTGAGATCCTGCTGGGAATTCCAGAACATTCCATACACTTTATCCTGTCCCTCTCCATGAGTCAGCTTTCTGGCGGTCTCTGCAAATTCTTCATATGTCCATTCGGTCGGAATCTCAATGCCGGCCGCATCAAACATGTCTTTGTTGATAACGATTCCATACTGGTCCAGTTTCGTCGGGATGGAGTAAGGCTTGCCGTCCACAAAGTACGCTTCCGCCATATTGCCGAAATACTGTTTCAAATCAAATCCGTCTCTCGCCATCAGATCGGTGAGATCCAGCGCCATATTGCCGCCTGCCCTTTTGGCCAGAACGTCTGTGGCATAGGTCATATAAAGGTCCACGCCAGTGCCGGACAGTAGGTTTGTCTCCAGCTTCAGGTTTCCGGTGTCGTCATTCACAAACCGCTCGTACTCCACCTGGATTCCCTTGTCTTTATACAGCTCATTGAAATTATCACAGGCCGCCTGAGGACCTGCCTCGGCAGGAACGCCGCCCCACATTCTCAGAGTGACCGTCTCCTTCTCGCTGTTTCCCGCCGCCTCCGTTTTCTCTCCTTCTGTCTTCTGTTCCTCTGTTTTTTGTTCCTGCGACCCGGATGCAGCTGCAGCCTCCGGCTTCTGGGAACCGGAGCAGCCCGATAATACGGACAGTGCCATTGCTGTAGTTAAAACCAACGCCCATACTTTTTTCATATTTCTCACGATTACTTCCTCCTTGTTTATTATCATACTCTGGCCGGCCTTTTGTTTCTGTCTATACTATAACAAAAAAGGCAGGCAGGAACCATATTCCTGCCTGCTGTCTTTCTACCGATTTCTGCCATCCGGCAAATCTAAGATGTGTTTCTTCTCCCGCGTTCTCTCATATCCTGCTATTTTTCTTTCATATTCTGCTCCATCAGGGATCTGCGGAACTCATTCGGTGACTGTCCCGTCCTTTTTTTATACTGGGCGCTGAAATAATTGGGGTTGGCAATACCGATTTGCTCTGCGATCTCATTGATTCTCAAATCCGTATTCTGCAAAAGCTCCCTCGCCTTCTCCATCCGTACCATGCCGACATATTCCATGAAGCTGATTCCCGTCTCTTCTTTAAATACGTGGGAAAAACGGCTCTCGCTCATTCCGGCCACCTCCCCAATCCTGACAATGGACAGTTCCTCCGACAAATGGTCACCGACATAGCTCTTGACCAGGGCGATCTCCCGTCTGCACGGCTTCCCCGTCATACTCTCATATTCCTTCCGATAGAGCGTGAGCAGCTCACGCACCGCGCATTCAATATCTCTATAACACGCATAGCCGCCAATGGCATCTTCCAGATTCGCCCCGTTTTCATCTCTGATGCTCTCTACGTCAATACCATATCTCGACAATCCCAGATTCAGCTTTTTATACGCCTTCATCAGTCGTCTTCGGATATCCTCCGGGCGCCAGCAGCCCTTGTCCTCGAAAAACAGCAGCAGTTTTTCCATATAATCTTCCATTCCATGGAAATCCCCGTTTAAGAGCAGCTGCTCCAGCGGGGCGGTCCGGTATTCCTCCGGAAGTACCATATCTTCATATTCCCGTACCGGTCCGGCGGCCAGTTCTCCTGTCTGCCGGAAAAACCGCTCTCCCAGAAGCTTTTTGTTCCGCTCTGCCGCTGCTTTCAGCTTCTCGATGCCGCACAGTTCTCCGCTTACGGCGCCGCTGATTCCTATTCCGTAATACTGCTTAATATATTTTACAAGCGTGCCGAATTTAAGCTCCAGTATCTCAAAAAATTCCTTCCAGTCCTGGGCCTCTCCCTGGTTTATCACCACCAGAAAGTCCTGATCCGGATCCAGAAACACCTCGGCCCGGCCGCCCCGGCCCAAAATTTCGGTGATGATATTTTCCATGGAGAACAGAAAGAGATCATTTTCCAGGAAATCGCCTCTTTTTCTCACGATCTCGAGACTGTCCGGCTGTATTGTCACAGCACAGTAGGGCCTGCGGAAATCGATCTTTAAGTGAATATCATCGAAGCCCTTCTGCACACCGTCGAGAAAGCCGTCTTTCTTCGTTAATGCCTGCTTGACAAGATTGTTTTTGATGGCATCCAGGTTCTTATAAACCACCTCGCTCGTATCGCTCCTCGGCTTCATCTCCTCCTCGTCCAGGTCCATACTGGCTTCATCCATAATCTTAAGCAGTTCATCTACATGAATTGTCAGTTTAAAAATGTAATCATAAGCCCCCAGCTTCATTGCTTTTCTTACATTTTCAAAATCATTGTAATTACTCAGAACGATAAACCGTATTCTTGGATAGTCCGCTGCACATTTGGCGATCAGGTCAAATCCATCCATAGGCTGCATTTTTAAATCCGTCAAAATAATATGCGGCTCATACTGCCGGATCTTTTTAAGCGCCTCTTCTCCATCTGAGGCATCCGCGACAATTGTATATCCATACTGTTCCCAGGATGTCATGGACTTTATGCCGATTCTCACCAGTACCTCATCATCCACAATCATGACCTTTTTCATCGTCTTCCCCCTCTATGACCGGCAGTGTAAATGTTACCGATGTTCCATGTGTCGCCACGCGCTCCAGTGTCAGTCCGTACTGCTCTCCAAAGGTGATGCGGATACAGGAGTCCACATTGGTCAGGCCAATCCCCGTCAGGCGGTCTCCCTTTCCGGCAGTCTGGCGAAACGTCTCAAACTGTTCAATCACCTCGTCTGATATTCCGATGCCGTCATCCTCCACGAACAGATAGAGGATCTGATCCTCCGTGTATCCGTATATCCGGATGGTGATCTGTTCCCGCTGTTTGTCATACCCGTGAATCAGCGCGTTTTCCACCACAGGCTGAAGAATAAATTTCATCATTCGAAGCTGTTTCATCTCATCTGGAATATCAATATCCAGACTGCAGTAGTCCTGATACCGGTAATTGTGAATGTATACAAAGTTACGAATATTGTCCAGCTCATCTTCCAGAGTCACCAGGCGGTCATCCCGGCTCATGCTGTAATTCAGCACGCTGGCCAGGGCGTCGATGCTTTCCACGATATTATGAGCGCCGCGTATCATCGCCATCCAACGGATTGTCGTCAGGGTATTAAACAGGAAATGCGGATTCAGCTGCGCCCTCAGCGATTCATATCGGTACTGCTCTTTGATCTTGTTTTCCTCCTGCAGGCGGGCGAACAGCTGCTTGATGTTGCCATCCAGACGGCAGAATGCCTGGTTTAAATGGCCGATCTCATCCTTCCGCTCCGTATCAATCCCGGAAATCTCGCTCTCGATCGTATAGTCTCCCATCTTTTTCGTCAGAACCACGATGGGCCTCACCAGAAGCCGTACCGCGGCGTAGGAGATAGCTGTTATCAGCACCAGCATGACTAAAATCACGGCATTGATCCGCTTCGTCACCATGCTGACCTCGCTCAGCACTTCCTGATACCCGGTAAAATGAAAGACCTTCATCTGCTGCCCGTTAAACACCCAGGGCCTCGGTATTGTATAAAAATTCAGCAGATACTCTGCTCCATTGGCGCTGCATCGTAAATTCCCGCTTTTTTTACCGGCGGTCTGCCGGTACAGCGCATCTAAATCGCTCTCACCAATCTTTCTCTCCTTGTCATTGTTCAGCAGAATCTGGCCGTCATCCACACATACGTAAGCGACATCATCCTCATAGGCATAGGTCATCATCATCTCGCTGAACCGGGACTGTTCCATGCTGAGTATCAGTGTGCCTGCCCGGTCCCCTGTCGTCCCGTCTTCCATCAGGGATCTAGCAAGTGATATGTACGTTTCTCCCTTATCCTTTTCCTCCGCAATATACGGCGGACTGAACATGGACCAAGTCACATGGCCCCACTGGTTCATACTCTCAGCAACCCAGTCCTGTTTCAAAAGAAATTCATAATTTCTGTAGTTTAGGCTCCAGTTGGAATAGACACGCCCATAGTTGTCAAACAGAATGACCTTTACATCCTCCATGCCGGCTCTTCCTCTGTAAATGCTGAGCTGATCCAGAAGCTGGTTAAAATAGACTACATTTTCGAATTCCGTTCTGTTTTCATCCCCTATACGTTCGATCAGTTCCTTATCAAATACGAAGACATCAGAAAGAGAGGCCAGTTCCTCCAGCCCCTCTGTAATATTGCGCTCTCCTCTCGATATATCCTGAATAATCCTTTCGCTCAGTTTTTCCTGAATAAAGTTCTCCATGTTGATCCGTATATACAGACATACGCCTGCGAACGGGATCACCACGCAGATCACAATCAACAAAAACATCTTAACCGAAAACTTTGATATTCCCCCAAACAGTCTTTTCATCCCCGCTACCACTCACTGGTTTCCAAACACCTTCCGGCAAAGTTCAAAATACTCCTGACACAGCGGATACCCGGCCAGTTCCCTGATCCGTTCCGCCACTCCGTTATAATACCAGGCATGCTCCGACTTCCTCTTTTCATTGAACCTGTCCCAGATTGCTTCGCCGATTACCATATGATCTCTGGCCGTGCACCGCAGGTTGCTTAACTTGTCCCCCAGAATCAGAATCTTGCTCTCCCTCGGCGCCGTATCCAGATGATCAAGGGTCGCTGCCTTGCGTTCCTTCCAGGACTTCGTCTTGTCCTCCGTCTCCGCCATCACGAGTGCCGCCACCCGCGGACCAAATAAAGCCTCCAGCTGCTGCTCCGATACTCCCGCATCCTCCACTACATCATGGAGAAGCGCCGCACAAATCAGTTCTTCGTCCTCCGACATCATGGAAACGATCACTGCCGTCTCCAGCGGATGGACGATATAAGGAACTCTGGTTCCTTTCCTGAAGGCCCCCTCATGGGCCTTCATCGCAAATGCTACGGCATCGTCAACCATATGGCATCTCCTTCTGGAGCTTGTCTGAAAATTCATTACCGCTCCAAGCTCTTTCTTAATATATTACCACAATTTATTACGATTTAACAGATCATCTTGTAAGAAACGCTTTTTTCTGTTATGCTAGGAAACGTAAAAAACATGAGGAGGAACCTTAATCAATATGAGTCCATATACCAACAATTCCAGGCAGAACCGAGGGAGAGGAGGCTCCAACCGGCACGATTCCGGACGGAGTGACTTTATGACGGTCCTCCTGTTTTATGTGCTTCCATTTATTGTCGTTAATTCCATTATCTTTATTCTCGTCACCGCGGCTCCGAAGGGTGATCTGACTATCGGTGAGGCCACCAATTTTACGACAACGACCATGGAATTAAAGATAAAATCACTGCTTCCCATCAAGGAGATGACTGTGACGCTGGACGGCAACGCGGTGGAGCTCACCAAAACTGCCTCCAAGACCTACACGGCGACACTCGGCTCCAACGGAACCGTAAAAGTGAGTTTAACAGCCTTTAACGGCATGAAAAATATATTTTCCGAACAGGTCAATGTCCTGGATGATACTCCGCCAAGCATAAAGGATTCCATCATCGAGGACGGCGTTCTTTCCTTCCGTCTGGAGGATACCCAGTCCGGAGTAAATTATGACACCGTATACGCTTACGATGATGACACGCCGGAGATTCTTCCGCTCTCGATCGACCGCAGTACCGGACTCATCACGTTCGATATGCAGAAGGAGAATCTGACTATCTGTGTAAAGGACTTAATCGGCAACGAAGCCCGTGTAACGATCACACCGCAGGGCGAGAATCTGGACCCGGAGGAAGCCGCTGCCCAGGCCAGCCAGGAAGCGGCCGAGGCCAGTGATGCGGCCGCCGGTGACAGCGCTGAGAACGACGCCAATCTGGAAACAGCAGAATAACAACATAACTGCCATACAAAAACCCGGGAGAGCATTTCAGCTGAATCCATCAGATGAAATGCTCTCCCGGGTTTTTGACTCCCCTCTCAGTTCTCATACAGTTTTAATGCTCACACTCCTCCACGACCTTAAATCCTACCAGCTTAATCGTCCGCGGTCCATGGCCGAGAATAATCCTCCCGATATCCTCCAGTTCCTCCAGATAAAGGCTGATCGTAGCCGTTGAGTTTTTTCCCACACCGTCGCAGATTTCGCGGATAGTGGGAGAATACAGATTTTCAGAAACAAAGTACACGATAAATTGATAAATTCTCTCCTGCAAGTCATAATCCCATCGTAAGCCTCTCAATTTTTCTCCTCCTGAATATAAAAACCTTGTTTCATCATACCATATTTTGGTAATTTCCAAAAATGGTAATTTTTTCCATAATTGAATTTTGTCGGAATTTCGGACCGCCGGGCGAATTCTGCGGTTTTGACGGGTCGAAATATCGCCCGAAAGGCCCATTTTTACGTTATTATTTGCACTTTTGGTAAAAATACAGTATATTATAGAAAAAAACTATGGGAGGTGTCCTATGACGATTCAGCAGCTGAAATACATCATAAAGATCGTGGAATGCGGGTCGATCACGGAGGCGGCGAGGCAGCTGTACATATCGCAGCCCAGCCTTTCCGCGGCTTTAAAAGAACTGGAATCAGAATTTGGTATTGAACTTTTCTACCGAACAGCGAAGGGGATATCCCTGACGGCCGAAGGCACGGAATTTTTATCGTATGCGCGCCAGGTCATTGAGCAGACGCAGCTTTTAGAGCAGCGCTATACGAACGGAAAGCCGGCGAAGCGGCTCTGCTCCGTATCCACGCAGCACTATGCATTTGCGGTCAACGCCTTTGTCAACTTAATTTCCCGGATCGATACGGATGAGTATGAATTTACTTTAAGGGAAACACGGACGTACGAGATCATAGAAGATGTGGCAAATTTCCGGAGTGAGGTGGGGATCCTCTACTTCAGCCAGTTTAATGAAAAGGTGCTGAAAAAGCTGCTGAAGGAGCATCATCTGGCCTTTGTGCCCCTGTTCGAGGCGGCTCCCCACGTGTTTATCAGTTCCGCCCATCCGCTCGCCAAACGGGAGGCGGTCACTCTCGATGACTTAGAGGACTATCCGTTTCTTGCATTTGAACAGGGAACCTATAATTCCTTTTATTTCTCAGAGGAGATCTTAAGCACCGCTCCGCATAAGAAGACTATTCACGTCAGCGACCGGGCGACTCTGTTTAACCTGCTGATCGGTCTGAACGGCTACACGATCTGCAGCGGAATACTAAACAGCAATCTAAATGGTGACAACATCGTGTCCGTACCGCTTCAAACGGATGAATGGATGCGGGTGGGCTATATTTGCAGCGATAAATTCCCTTTAAGCCCAATTTCACTTTCCTATATCAGCGAACTGAAGACGCTGATTCTGGAAGAAGGATTCACCATTCTGCCGGAGGCCGACCGGTAAGGTTACTTACGCGGCCAGCAGGCGGCAGACAGCCTCGTGAATCTTCGCCGCAACGTAAGGATTGTTCATGGTATAAAGGTGAATGCCGTCAACGCCCCGCGCTATCAGATCCACGATCTGATCCACCGCGTAGGCGATTCCGGCATCACGCATGGCCTCGGGATTATGCTCATACCGTTCCATAATCGCGGTAAATTTCGAAGGCAGGCTTACGCCGCAGAGGGATACCATACGCTCGATCTGCTTTTTGTTGGTGACCGGCATGATCCCCGCCTCCACCGGGACATGAATTCCCGCCAGAGAAGCGCGTTCCCGGAACCGGTAGAAACAGTCATTGTCAAAGAAGAGCTGTGTGATCAAATGATCGGCGCCTGCGTCCACCTTGGTCTTTAAGCTGCGGATATCGGTCAGGATGTTTTCCGATTCCGTATGACCTTCCGGATAGCAGGCTGCCAGCACATTAAAATCCTTGTACTCATCCTTTTCTTTTATAAAGGAGATCAGATCGCTGGCATGCTCAAAGTCGCCATCCGGGCGGCCGCCCTCTGGGATATCTCCGCGCAGAGCGAGAATATTGTCGATTCCCGCTTTCTTAAATCCGTCCAGCAGGCTGATTACATCGTCTCTCTTCAAACCGATGCATGGCAAATGCGCCACGCTCTCGATGCCGTATTCATTCTTAATCCTGGAGGCGATCTCCGTCGTCGCCTTACAGTTTTCACTGCCGCCCGCCCCGTATGTAACGCTGATAAAATCCGGATTCAGTTTTCTTAAACTGTCCAGTGTCTCGTATATCGTCTCGACCGGATTGGTTCTCTTCGGAGGAAAGACCTCGAAGGACAACACCGGTTTCTTTGCAAATATATCTGTTGTTTTCATTTCTCTATCTCCCTGCCGGTTCGGCCACATGCAAAGGGCAGCTGCCACTTTCGCATTTGGCGGCTCTGATTTTATGACCATAATCATAGCATAGATCGACAGCATAGGGAAATATAAATTTTGTATTGTATTATATAGGTATTTCCTATGGTTACAATTCACGGCCCCACCGCAGGCCCCTGCCGTCTGGCGCTGTCAGTTCACGCGCGCTTTTCTGTTCCGGTTTCGGGCATAAGCGGTTCTAAACGTGCAGGATTTTTCTAAAAGCCATGTGAAATCCCCAAACTCGCGTTGCTCAAACAAGTGGGGATTTCACATGAACAAAAAATTCTGCGCGCTAAGAACCGCTAAATCCCCTGCAAAGTCACAAAAAAACGCGCGTGAACTGACAGCGCCAGACGGCAGAGGCCCGCGGTGGGGCCATGAATTGTAACCTTCTATGGGATATCCTGACCGAAGCGCTTGACATACTTCAGGCTTTCTAAGTATTCCTCATCCCCTTTGAGGTGCTCAATGATAACCGGCATATCCGGATTGACGTGTTCTGCCAGCCTGATATAATTCCTTAAATCAAGCGTTCCGTCTCCGCAGGCCGTCTCCTTTAACTGGAAGGTAAATTCCTCCCGCAGGGATACGTCCTTAATATGGCAGCTTTTTATCCGGTCTCCCAGCATTGCAAAGCACTGCTCCATAAATTCATGATTGTTAAAATATTTATCCGGGCTTGTGATCCAGTTTGCCAGATCCATATGCACGGCAAACCGCTCCCGGTTCACCTCCTCCAGCAGCCGCAGATACTGCTCCGGACCGGCTGGTACCATCCAGGGCATTGGTTCCAGCGTATAATACGTCCGCTCCGGCATCGCCTCATCGATAATATTCTGAATGGATCGCACCGTCTTCTTCCAGTGCGCTTCTGTAAAATTCTCCTTGTAAGCCCCATCCCACCGGCTTCCCGCGCTTCCGGCTATATTGACGCAGCACGACGCGCCAATCCGGTCTGCCAGCTGAAGCTGCCGGACACAGCGGGTGAAAGCCTCACTCCGCACATCTTCATCCGGTGACAGCGGATTGGACCACGCCCCTACCTCAGCGATTGTAAGCCCTTCCTGCTCTGCGGCTTCGGCATACGCACCGGCAACCGCCTCTCCCGCCATATAATCCACAGGAAATACAACACAGCCGCAGCCGATGGCTTTCATATTGGCCGCCCACTCCTTTGGAGTCTCATGTTTCAGCGGCGACGCTAATCCCAGCTTCATATTCTATTCTCGCTTTCTGTTCTCACTTCTGCTCTTACACTCAGTTTTACGCTCTATTCTATCTGACTTCTCCCGCAGAGAGTCCCTCCCTCAGAGGCTCCGGCCTCCCGCAGGTTGTCTTCATATAATAGCACCCGCCGCTCTTCGCAGCTTCCATGATTCCATTTATGGCTTCCAACACGTGGCAGACCAGGTCCATTCCGGCTCTTGCAGGCCTGTTTTCGTTTATGGCCATCGCTAAATCCAGCGCCCCGGCTCCTCTTATATACTCCGCAGTTTCGGGATAGAGCCGTCTCAGTTCTTCTTCATCCGGGAAGCTGCGGTTTAACGGCTCCGCTGCGGCTTTACGGTCCGCCAGCACAGCCTCTTTCCTGATAACCTCCGGCATTCCCGACGTCATATTAGGATCCGGTGCAGACAGCGTCCCCTCTGTTCCATATATTTCAAACATCGGCAAATTAGATTTCCAGATATCGAAGCTGATGGTCAGATTGGCAATCAGCCCGCCGGAAAGCTTTAAAAGGGCCGTATAATAAGTGGGAGTCTCAACGGTAAGCTCTACGCCCGCCAAAGGCTGGCTGTATATTTTCCGCCTTTCAAATCCGGTTGCCGCCATAGCTCTGATCTCCGCAATGGGTCCAAACAAGGCCACGACAGCAGTTAAATAGTATGGTCCCATATCGTAAAGCGGCCCGGCCCCTTCCTGGTAAAACTGAGCCGGTGCCGGATGCCACGTTTCCACTCCGCAGGACATCATCGCCGCATTTAAATAGAGCGGCTGTCCTATGGCTCCCCGCTCCAGAAGCAGCCTGGTCCGCTGCAGCCCCGGTCCTAAAAATGTATCCGGAGCACCGCCGATCCGCACTCCCCGCTTCTCTGCCAGTTCCGTCAGCTCCCTCGCCTGCTCCCAGGTAAAGGCAAATGGCTTCTCGCAGAATAAATTCTTACCCGCCATCAGAATCCGGCGGTTTAATTCATAATGGAACTTAGGCGGCGTCAGATTGATAATCATGGAGACGTCCTTATTCTCAAGCAGATGGTCCGGGCCAGACCACGTTTCTATCCCAAACTCTCTGGCGCGCGCCTCAGCTTTCCCGGTATCCACGTCCGCACACGCCACGATTTCCAGAGGCCGGTACAGCTCCTGTATGTTCTTTATGTAGGTGCTGCTGATCACACCGCAGCCTAAAATACCTGTTTTCACTCTATCCATGAGTTCTATTTTCTCTTTCCCCCAAGCTTAAGAAATAGCGAGGGCTCTATAAGGCGAATTTACACCAGGTAGCGCTGGTGCTGTTTCTAACGATCAATTCCGCCCCCGATATCCGGATCACCCGGTACGGGCGTTCCGGATTCTCAATTCTCCACAGGATCGTCTCCGCAGCGCTCATCCCCAGTTCCTCCCGGTTTACACTCACCGTGGTCAAATCCGCGGCCAGAGATTCGCTCAGATTATCAAAACCGGCCACCGCCACCATCTCCGGCACCTTTACCCCCGCTGCGCGGAAATACCGCATTATCGAAATGGCCAGAACATCATTAAAACACACCATCGCCGTAGGGAAATTCTTCAAATGCGAAAGCCGTTCCTCTGCCTCAATTTTCTGTACAATCTCCTGAAACTCTCCGATAAAGAAGTCCTCCGATCCCACGTTTAAACCCGCGGCCGCCATCCCCCGCCGGTAGCCCTGCCAACGCTCCTTATTTGTCAGCTGACCGTTTATGGCTCCTGCATAACCGATTCTCGTATGTCCCAGATCCGCCAGATGGCCGATCAGCACCTTCATGGGTTCTTCGTTTACTCCCATGATGACATCGGAGAAAAGCCCTTCCGTCCACGCGTCTTCCACCGTATCCACAGCCACCACCGGAAGTCCGCACTCCCTGATCCGGCGGATATGGTGTTTTTTAAAATTACCCAGCTGAATGATTCCGCTGGCCGTCCTGGGATTAAAGTTAATCGGAAACTCGAAATCCGTGTCCTCCGACAGATCCAAAAAGCAGAGATTCAGATTATAGCCGCGTTTCGTCAGAGTCCTGACCATCCCGCTGATGACAGGCGCCCAGTAAGAGTCCGTTGTACAGTTTAAGTTTGAAAAAAGGCAAATCTGTTTTAAATCCGACATTATCACGTTTCCCTCCTGTTCCGAAGGGACTTCTGCCTCCTGCATCTGCCATTCAGAAATATGACGGTATCCGAGCTGTTTTGCCGTGCTCAAAATCAGGTTCCTCGTCTCCTCGCTGACTCCCGAGGCATAATTTAACGCCTTGGAAACAGTCAGTCTGGATATTTTCAAATAATCTGCAATATCTTGCTGTGTTGTCCTCATCTTCGTACCCCCTGGGTTCTGACAATCTCTTTTATCGTTACGGTACAAGCTGTGTACAGTAACCTTTTATCACAAATGATCGCCGTTGTCGGCTATTACGTCTCTGTACCAGTATCCGGAATCCTTGATAGTCCTCACCTGTGTCTTGTAATCGACATGAATGATTCCAAAACGCTCTGAGTAACCCTTCGACCATTCATAATTATCCATCAGGGACCACAAAAAATATCCCTCCACGGGAGTCCCCTCCTCCGCCGTTTTCTTTAAGCAGCGCAGATACCGCTGCAGAAAATCGATCCGGTTCGGATCATGGACCTTTCCATCCAGTGAAATACTGTCGTGAGCCGCCATTCCATTTTCTGAGATGTAAAATGGCTTCTGATATCTCTCATATAAAAACCTGGGACCCCAGTACAGACTCTCCGGCGTCACCGGCCATCCGATGGATGTGCGGGCATATCCCGGCTCACGCGGGACATAGCGGTATCCGCCGTTTCCATCCGCGCGCACCGCGCTCCCATTATAGATATTCTGACAGTAGAAATCGATCGGCTCAGAGATCACTTCCAAGTCCTTGGCCCCCATCTCCGGCATAATATCCCGGTACAGGCGAACCCCTTCCTCGGGGTATTTCCCAAAGAGAACAGGATCGCTCCACCAGGGAATATTCCACATAAAATTATCCGGGTCCGGACAGATATCAAAAGTTGCCTTTCTCGCAGCCTCCACATCCTCCGGTTCCTGCGTATACGGATAATGGGCACTGCACGTCGGCGCATACCCAATTTTAACATGCGGAGCCACTTTCCTCAATACTTTTGTGGCTTTTCCATGGGCAAGAAGCACATGATGAGCCATCTCCAGAACAGCCCTCCGGGACATGATATTTCCCGGGGCATGTTCGCCGGTCACGTGGCCCAGACCGATAAAACACTGAGGTTCATTAAACGTAATATAGTGTTTTACTTTATCGCCCAGGTACTCCGCCACGATCCGCGCATACTCTGCAAAATAATCCGTGATCGCAGGATTCTGCCAACCGCCGATCCGGTAAAGCCCGTAAGGCAGATCCCAGTGGAACAGCGTCACATACGGCTCAATTCCATTCTTAACGAGTTCGTCCACCAGGTTCTTATAAAAACGGAGACCTTCCTCATTCACCTCCCCGTATCCCTGCGGCAGAATCCTGCTCCAGGCCACGGAGAAGCGGTAGGCCTTTAACCCGAGCGCTTTCATAAGTGCCACGTCCTCCACGTAACGGTGATAGTGATCCGCCGCCACATCTCCCGTATGCCCGGAAAATGTCTTACCAGGAATGCGCGCAAATTCATCCCAGACGGTTAAACCTCTGCCGCCTTCCGTCACAGCCCCCTCTACCTGGTAGGAAGCCGTTGCCGCTCCCCACACAAATCCATCCTTAAATCCCATCCTGTCACTCCTTTCTTCTATCCGGATGCGGTCCCAGCATTGCTGTTCCACGATAATCCACATAGATTTCCCTGTTATCCGCAAGCGTTTCTCCTACCGCCAGACGATAGATACCCTCGGCCGACTCCGCCGCCTCAATCTGGCCGTTCTCCGCACCCATGGCCGTCTTCATACGCCCCGGGTGAACGGAAAAAACGCGGGTTGGTACACCCAGCCCGGCGGCTGTCTGCTTCAGTATAAAACCATACTGTGCTATTGCCGTCTTGCTCATACAGTAGGCCGCGTACTTCGGCCCCACTCCGTCAATCGAGACCACCTCAGAAGAAATATTAATCACGGTTCCTCCCCCGCTTTCCGCCAACAGGTCGAAAAAGCGGCTGCAAATATAGACAGGGCCTATGGTATTTACTTTAAAGGTCTTCTCCAGATCCTCATAGCGGTCCGTCAGAATCGTTCCCTCCCTGTTTAAGAGCACTCCAGCCACATTGATCAAGATATCCAGACGGTCCGTGTATTTCCCGACTGCCGCTCTCGCCGACTCAATACTGTCTTTATCCGAAACGTCCAGCAAGACGGGAATCAGCCGGGAATCGCCCTTCAGTTCTTCCAGCTCCATAAAATCTTCTGTCTGCAGCACACCTGCGAAAACCCGGTGTCCTTCGCTTAAAAATTTTCTGCATAACGCGGCGCCCAGCCCCATAAGCGCACCCGATACCAATACATCCATAGCTTCTACCTCCATCCGCGTACAAACGGGCCGCCGCACTGATTCAGTGCAGCAGCCCCGTTTTTCACCAGAGCGTATCTGTATATTGCTCTACTGCGTGTTCTGCAATTCCTTTTCCATTCTTCCCTGCAGATCCGTCAGCAGTGGCTCCGGATCCTTATCTTCATAAAGACACTTATCGCGGACGGAGATCAGCTCCTGGCCCATAACGCTTCGAATGCTGCACAGCGCCGGAGTATTGGAATGCTCGTTAAAGACCATATTCTTGATAACTGAATAGCGTTCGTCATTCTCCTTTACCAGAGTCAGCTCATCGATTACGTCTTTTCTGGTGGGGGTGCTGTACCATGTTTTGTTGTTGTCATCCGCAATATATGCATTGGCAATGTAATCAACAAACTGAACAGCCGCCTCGATATTCTTCGCCCCCTTTGGCACGCAGTACGTATTGACGCCCAGGACGGAACCGCCGTACAGTTCCGGATGGCTGTCGCTTACTACCATCGGCACTACCGTATAGTCCATATCCGGCACATACTGCTTGATTGCGTTGTTAAACCAGTTTCCATTCATCGTCATGGCCACTTTTCCTGTAAAGAACGCGTGATCCGGTGAGAATGCGCCTCCAAAACCGGAAGCGAAGGATTTAATCTTCTCCGGGTTATATTTTTCTGCATACTTTCTCTGCCAGTTCATCATCTCGACAAGGTCCGGATCGGTCAGGTTGATCTTCCCGTCCTCATAAATCTGAGCGCCAAAGTACCATGCCTGATTGTAAACGTCGGTCTCCGCGCCATCAATCCATGGGATAAAGCCCATTGTCGTGTAGTCGTCGCCTTCCTTCACCGTCATCTTATCCGCCCACTCATCCAGTTCCGATATGCTCTTCGGCGGCTTGCTCACGTCCAATCCGGCTGCAGCCGCTTTCTCATTATTAATGAAAAGCATCTGTGTGTCCGTCTCCATCGGCATGATGTACCATGCTCCATCGATATCCATCAGGCTCTGAACGCTGGGCTGGTAATCGTCTCTGGATCGGCCAAGCTTCTCCATAGCCGCGGACACATCCTCGAAGGCGCCCTGGGCCGCCATGGGATAGGTCAGAAGGTTCGGTGCACAGATGACGTCCGGTACATTGCCGGAGGCGATGGCCGCCATCAGCTTTCCGTTGGTAATTCCCGCATCCGGCGGCACATACGTAGCTTCTACTTTTATGCCCGGATTGTTCTTTTCAAATTCCTCGATACGCCATAGATCCCAGGTCTCCGAATCTCCCCCCCACGGATACCAGTATTTGATTACAACCTCTCCTTCCACCGGCGTCTGCGCTGCTTCCGATTTACTCTCCTCCACCTGTGCTCCCGCCTCCTTCGTGGTCTCACTCTGCGTGGTATCGCTCTTCGTGGTTTCATTCTTTGTGGCCGCCGTACCGCCGCATCCAGCCAGATTACACGCCACTGCCACTGTAAGAACCAGTGCTGCTCCTCTTTTTCTCATGAAATACTCCTCCTTTTATTTTTTATGATTCATTTCAGCCTTCCGGCTCATATTTCAAATTGAACAGGATTCCATACTTCTCCATGGACTCCGGAAGCAGATACTCGCCCCCCGGATATTTTCCATGGTGCCTGACCGGGCAGCCCCTGTCTTCGAAAAATGCAACGGCTTCCTCCAGATCATCGACCATGAAGCCCACGTGATGGAACACCACGTCCTTATCCCCCAGCGCTTCCTTCCAGGAGCTGTCGCATTCATCCGGTTCCATGATCTCCAGAAACAGCTGGCCCATATCAAATCCACATAGCCTGGCCTGCGTGTCGGAGGCGATTCCCCGGAATTTTGTCTGTGCCATCTCCACCGGCGGCATCGAATTGATCTCAGGCATGGGGACTCCGAACACTTCCGCGTACAGTGCCGCCGTCTTCTCAATATCCCTGGCGACAAGCCCTACCTGACAGCAGGTCTTAGGATTAATAATTCCTTTTAAGTTCTCCATCTCGTATCTCCTTCTCTTAAAAGCTTTCCAAAAGCTCAAATATCAATTTCAAATCTTTTCTTGCATCAATATAGGCGTACATTCCCGAACCATTTCCGTAATTGCCCTTTTGCATCAGCGGAAATCCTTTTTCACCCAGAGTCTTTATCTTACCCTCGGCATCTTTTACCTGGAAGGCAATGTGATGAAGTCCCTCCCCCTTTTCATTGAGAATATCCCGCCATGCGCTGGGCTTCTCATCCGGTTCAATAAGTTCGATCTGAACCGTTGGCGTATCGAAAAACATCATCTTGCAGGAGGCCGTGGAACGTTCCCCGTAAACTTCCGCCTTTACGATCTCATCAGGGCCGGAATCCGCAACCTCCGGCCTCTCGATTCCGAAGAAATCCGCAAAAGCCTGTCCTGTCTTCTCCACATCATTGACTACCAGTCCAATCTGACACACTACATTTGTTTCTATTACGCTTCCCATTTTTCTTCCTCTCTTCCTTCTTATTAGTATGTTAAGACTCTTCTTTGCCAAAACCGGTTACCTTCAGCATGACAAAAGTCAAAATCATCGCAGCTACCAGCATGATCCAGGCCATTGCGGATGCATACCCCATTTTCATAAACTTGAAAGCATTGTTATACAGATAATATCCAAAGAAGGTCGTCGAATCATTGGGACCTCCGTTCGTCATAACGAAGGATTCCGTGAACTGCTGCAGCAGCTTAATCATATAAGTGACCACATTGTACACGATAATCGGCTTCATAAAAGGAATGGTGATATACCGGAACTTATGTAAAATATTACCCCCATCGATCTCCACCGCCTCATAAAGGCTTGTCGGCACATCCTGCAGACCGGCCAGGAATATAATGATTAAGTTGCCGGAGCACCATAAATTCATCAGAATCATGCCCGGCTTCGCCCACCGCGGACTGGCCAGCCAGCCCGGTCCATCGATCCCGATCAATGCAAGTCCCTGGTTTACCGCCCCATTGTCCTTAAGGAGCCATATCCACAGAATACAAAGCACAACCATCGGCACCAGTGTCGGCATGAAGAATAATGTCCTGATAAAAGAAACACCTCTCAGCCTCCGGTCATTTACAATTGCCGAAATAATGAATGTTACAATGATTATTACGGGAAGGCCCACCAGCATCATATACCCTGTATTCATTATGGACTTCATAAACAGAGGGTCACTGGTAAACAGCGTCTTATAATTATCGAGCCCTACAAATCTGGGGGCCTTAAGTGCGGAATAGTTCGTAAATGAATACCGCAAAGAATTCATAATCGGATATAAGGTAAAGCACAAAAATCCCACGATCCACGGGCTGATAAAGGCCAGGCCCGTCAGAATATTCCGTCTGTCCGCCTTTGAACTGCTCCTCGTTTTTTTCCTGTTCATATCTCACTCCTATCTGCGTGTCACCTCTCACGCATCAAACCTTACGCATCAACCCAAGTATTACCCCTTGATACCGGAAAATGAAATTCCCTCGATAAAGTATTTCTGAAGAATAAAGAAGATCGCCAGCATCGGCAGTGTCATCGACACTCCAACCGCAATAACCAGAGGCCACCTCGGGTCGTTCGTACTCATCAGCTGCTGAATTCCGATGGACAGGGTATACAGCTTGTTATCCGTCAAAAATACCAGCGGTCCGATAAAGTCATTCCAGCAGTTCATAAAGGTAAAGATTGCCACCGTCGTCAGCGCCGGTTTTGCCAGCGGAATAATAATCCGGTAAAAAATAGTAAATTCGCTTGCCCCGTCTATCTTGGCGGATTCCGAGATATCATACGGTACCCCGACCAGGAACTGCCGCAGCAGAAAGATAAAGAAGGCATTTCCAAAGAATGACGGAACGATCAGCGGAAGAAAGGTTCCGATCCAACCCAGCTTCTGAAACATCAGAAACAATGGAATCATGGTTACCTGAAACGGCAGAACCATCGTCATAAGGACCAGATAGAACACCGCGTTTCTTCCTTTCCATTTGATTCTGGAAAACCCGTAGGCCACAAGAGAGTTGGAGAACAGTCCGCCGATCACATTAAATACAATGATAAACAACGTATTTCCCAGATACTTTAGAAATGGAAATCCGGTAAATCCCTGGATATAGTTCCCTATCGTCCATGTTTCAGGCAGCCACCTCGGCGGTGTTCGAAATAAATCCTGACTTGTTTTAAAAGAACTCAGAATCAGCCAGATAAATGGAACGATAAACGCCAGCGCCAGAATCGCGATGATCAGGTACTCGGCCGTCACCTCAATCGTGCTTCGCCTGATCCGCCTGTCATTCTCCCTTGCCTTTAATTTTTCCATAAGCCCCTCCTCCAACTTCATTCATAATGCGTCCGTTTTGTATGCATACATTTTATTTCTTTTGTTAGTTACATGGTACTATACTTTTATGCAATATGCAATATTTATTTTCTATTTTTATTGTTTTATTATGTTATTTTACCTTTTATACAAACACTGCACGTTTATTTTGCACACAAGTTACAATTTTGTAAGCTTATATGTACTTACATTTTGTATTGCAATGCGACAGACGGCGAAGTATATGACAAATATGATTTTCTGGTGCAAAGTAAGGGACTTTGGTTCCCTTCATAAGCGAAAAAAGATCGGCATAATGTATGGTAATTAACATTATGTCGATCTTTTTTCATATTTCTCTTTCAAGCATACTGGTTTTCCCCTCCACCTACACAAAGTAATGACTGATGAGGTTTCAGCAGCGTACTTTTTGAAGAGAGCAGCAGACAGCATGCCTGTTCCTTTTTTGTCCCCTCAGTCTGTCCACTTTCCGGCGCTGCCATCTGCCCTTTATTCGTACCGGCGCAGGCCGCCATGGAAAGTACCATTATTCCGCTCAGTAAAACCCCTAAATACTTTTTTAATCTCATGATAGACTCCTCCATTTTTCATTTACAAGTTCTGCTGCCAGCGCCGGCGTCATCTGAACTTCATGATTGCATCTTAGCACATCTCCCCAGAAAAAATAAGTATGATTTTTTTATCAACATTTTCGTTAATTGTTTTGTTATTATCCATTTTTTTGTTAATGTTTATGTTTTTTCATCTTGTCCGCGCCACTTCTTCATAGTAAAATTAGATAAACATTTGTTTTCAGAAAGGAGTTATACTGTATGGAATTCCTTAAAACCAGAGGAAAGAGCATTGTAACGGAATCCGGAACGCCTGTTTACTTGAGGGGCACCTGTGTCGGCGGCTGGATGAACATGGAGAACTTTATCAACGGATTCCCCGGAACAGAGATCTCGCTTCGCGAGCATATGAAAAAAAGGCTGGGGGAAGAGAACGGAACTTACTTTTTTCAGGAAATGATTCGCAATTTTCTGTCAGAGGAAGACCTGGCATTTATTGCTTCCACGGGCGCTACTGTGGTGCGTCTGGCATTGAACTACCGGCATTTTGAGACCGATGACGCTCCATTTGTTTACAGAGAAGAGGGCTTCCGTCTTCTCCGGGAGACCGTGAATCTCTGCGAAAAACACGGACTTTACGTAATCTTTGACATGCATGCCGTTCAGGGCTGGCAGAACACCCACTGGCACAGCGATAATGACCGGGGAATCTCCCTGTTCTGGTCTGACGCCTGTTACCAGAGGCGCTATTACGCCCTGATGCAGGAAATAGCGGCCCGTTTCAAAGACTGTCCGGCCGTGGCCGGCTATGAACTTCTCAACGAGCCAAGCTCCAGCTGCCGCAGCGGCGATTATCCTTTTAATATGTACGAAAACTTTACCTCTGATTATCCGGCCTTTAACCGTATCATCCACACTGCGGTTGACCGGATCAGAGAGATAGACAAACGCCACATCATCTTCATAGAAGGCGACTCCTACGGCCATAATTTCTCCGGCCTGGAGGCTCCGTTTGACGATAATCTGGTATACTCCTCCCACGATTATATCGTCTCCAGCTTCGGTCCCGGCGCCTATCCCGGCCAGTATGAGACGCTTCACAATGACCGTGTCGAGGCCGGCTGCTACTGGGATTATGACCAACAGATCCGCCACATAAAGGAGACGGAAGGCTGGCAGTTTTCCGAGATCCATCAGGTTCCGCTGTGGGTAGGGGAATTCGGTTCTCAGTACTGCACCGGAAGCGATGACATCCCTTACCGGCTGGCCTCCATGGATGATCAGCTCCGGGCCTTCAATGAACTGGGGCTTCACTGGACCACCTGGACGTACAAGGACTGCGGTACCATGGGCTGGGTCACTTTAGATCCTGAGAGCGAATACATGAAAACAGTCTCTGATGTACAGCGCATGAAGGGTCTGCTTGGCGCAGAGAACTTTACCGCCTGGCGAAGCGCCTGCCCCGGCAAGGAGGTTACCGGACAGTTCACCCGCTACGTCATGTCACTTTTAAGCGAGTCGCCGAACTACACCTTCGGTACCTTCCAGAAATGCATGAACTACGCTCTTCTCACCAGTTTCTGCGCCGGAGTCCTGCAGCCGGAATACGCCAAGGCATTTCAGAACTGTTCCGCCGATGACATTGCCAGAATCATGAGGTCCTTTGCACTTGAAAGCTGTCAGGTAAACGAGCCGTATCTGGAACTCCTGAAAAGACGGCTGGCCGGTTGATTCTGATAAAAGCAAATTGGACAGAAGTGCGCAAAAAAACGGGGACAGTGTTCTATATAAGTCCACTGTCCCCACATTACGCAATATATGATATCACAAAAGTCCATTTCATTCCTGTCAGTTACAGCTCCCTCCCTATCATACTCTTATCAATATTTATTCACTTTACTTTATTGTATTTTTAACTCCATTTTGATATAATATAATCAGGCAGTCCATCTGCCGGGTGACTTCCATCTCCGAAAGGAGGTGGTTCTATAATATGTCTGCTTATGAAGAATTTATGATTATCATAAATGCAGCGATGCTTATCGTTGCTATTCTCGTTTACATAGCTAGAAAAAACGGTACAAAAAAATAGTCACCCTCCACCCAAAGGTCAGTGACTATTTTTTAATAGAAATTAATCTTTTGGAAGCCACTCTGTGGAGTGGACTGCCTTTTTGTACCTTTATTATAAACCTTTTTCATCTGTTAAGTCAATTAGAATTTAATTAAATAGTTAAAATATCGTAACAGCGGCAGCCGGAAGCAAAGGCTGAACTGTTACAAAATATCCCATTCCGGAATATCCCGTGTTACGTTTTCCCACCAGCCTCAAACGCTCCTGGTCGACTCTCCCTCCACCAATTCACCCTTAAACACCCGTTTCTGATGGCCCGCCTTCCCGCGGATTACATCGAACAGAATCTTTATGGTGCTTTCAGCCATCTCCTCCACCGGCTGTCTTATGGTCGTCAGCGTCGGATTGTAATAATGAGCGATATCGAGCCCGTCGAATCCAGCCACAGAATAATCTTCCGGGATCTTCCCGCCGCACTCTGTAATCGCCTTGCAGGCTCCTATGGCGATGCTGTCCGATATTGCGTAGACCGCCGTAAAATCCACTTTTTTCTCCCTCAGAATCCGGCTCATAGACATGAATCCGTAATCCATGGTGTAGCAGTCCCTGCCTACCTCAGAGAACACACAGAGCTCTTCATCAGGCTCGATCCCATTGTCCACCAGTGCCTTTTTATATCCTTCAAGCCGCAGCCTTCCGATACTCTCATCATCCTGTGTCGCCGCCAGAATCAGGATTCTTTTATGTCCAAGTTTACATAAATAATCCGTCATCTTGTAGCTTTCCGCAAAGTCGTCCACGGAAACCCAGGAATAGGAGGAGGATTCCTCCAGAGAATCCGTCATTCCGATGGTGCTCAGCACGAAGGGAACCGTCAGCTGCTCCAGCTTCTCCCTGCTGTGTGAGAAAAATCCGCCCAGGAACACGATTCCCCTCGGCTTCTTTTCCTTGATCAGTTCCAGCGCCACGTCCACCTCATCCTCACTGGCGTCCACACGCTGCATGATAAACAAGTATTTCTTCTTCTGGATCTCCTCTTCAAAAACGCGGATCATCTTACTGAAGAATGGGTTGCTGATTCCCTTGATCAAAACTGCAATGGCCTTTGAATCCGTGCGTTTCAAATTCCGGGCGCTGTTATTAGGAATATAATTATGTTCCTTAATCGCCTGCATAATCATGTTCTTCGTCTCCGGATTGATATCCGGGTGATTATTGATAGCACGTGATACCGTACTCACGCCAACCCCGCAGATTCTGGCTATATCCTTAATATTGATAGAATCCATAAGAAATACTCATCCCCTGTCATACCCTGCCGTAAAGCTTTGCCATCTTCCGGCACTTTACCGCGATCTCGTCACTTATCTCCCCGGAAAGCATGCGCCATCTCCAGTTCTCTCCCAGAGTGGAAGGCGTGTTAATCCTCGCTTCTCCTCCAAGCCCTAAATAGTCCTGAACCGGTATCACTGCAAGCTTCGCCACACTCGACAGTGCAAGGCGTACGAAATCCCAGTGAATCTCGTCCTCGGGTGTGTGTGCATTGTTCATATAGTCCACGGAAAGCTGTCTGTCGGCCTCGTCCATCTCCTCATACCATCCACGGATGGTGTTATTATCGTGAGTCCCCGTATAAACAACACAGTTAGTCGTATAGTTATGCGGCAGATAATCGCTTTCCTCTCTGGAATCAAACGCGAATTCCAGTACCTTCATTCCTGGAAATCCCGTATCTTTTACTAATTTTAACACAGATGGCGTTAAAAATCCAAGATCTTCCGCAATAATATCGAGTTTACCAAACTTTTCCTGCATTTTCTGGAAAACCTCAATTCCGGGTCCCTTTTCCCAGGTTCCATGGATGGCAGTTTCACTCCCGGCCGGTATGGAATAGTATTCATCGAAGCCCCGGAAATGATCCACACGCACCACGTCATACATGCGGAAGCTGTATTCCATACGCCTCATCCACCACTGATATCCGGTTTTACCATGGTACTCCCACTGGTACAACGGATTCCCCCAGAGTTGTCCTGTGGCTGAAAATCCATCAGGAGGGCATCCTGCTACCGCCACCGGCTCCCTGTTCTCATCGAACTGAAACAGCTCCGGATGGTACCACGTATCCGCGCTGTCCAAAGCCACATAGATGGGAATATCCCCAATGATACGGATTCCCTTCTCATTCGCGTAAGATTTCAGCGCGCTCCACTGTTCTTCAAACTTCATCTGAAGAAAGGCGTAAAATCCCGCTTCATCCGCCAGTTCATACTGGAGCTGTTCCATGGCTTCCGGCTTCTGAAGACGGATATCTTCATCCCATTCCGTCCAGCTCTTTCCCTTATAACGGTTCTTAACGGCCATATAAAAGCTGTATTCCACGGTCTCTGACCAGAGCTTCTCCCTGGCTTCGGCCGCTGTGTGTCCGTCCTTCAGCCAGCGCTCATACGCCCTGCGAAGCAGAGGAAAACGATTAAAATAGATCTTTCCGTAATCAATATCCCTCGGATTATCTCCGAAATCCGCGGCGTCACATTCCTCTTCTGTAAGGAGACCTTCCTCCACCAGCCTGTCAAGATCGATGAAATAGGGATTGCCTGCGAAAGCCGAAAATGACTGGTAGGGCGAGTCCCCGTAGCTGGTCGGTCCCAATGGCAGAATCTGCCAGTAGTGCTGCCCCGCCTCTTTCAATGTATCAATAAATTCATATGCCTCTTTAGAAAATGCTCCGATTCCGTACTTTGACGGCAGACTGGCAACCGGAAGCAACATACCACATTCCCGCATCGTGTGTCTCCTTTATCCTTATCCTTTTACTGCGCCGGCAGCCACACCCTTGATGATGTATTTCTGACAGCTTAAATAGAAAATAATAATTGGTACAATCGCCAGAACCAGCATGGCCATCATGGCTCCCATGTCTATGGAACCGTATCCGCCCTTTAAGTTCTGGATAACCATGGGTATTGTACCTTTTTCCTGTGGAAGAATCAAGCTCGGAAGCAGATAATCGTTCCAAATCCACATGGCATTTAAAATCGCTACTGTAACAGCGGTTGGCCGGAGCATCGGAAATACCACATTAAAGTAAGTCTGAATGGGAGAACATCCGTCAATCATGGCCGCTTCTTCGATCTCCAGCGGAATCGCCTTTACGAAACCGCAGAACAGGAACACCGCCTGCCCCGCCCCGAATCCCAGGTACAGCAGAACAAGTCCATACATGGAGTTTAAATATAAGTCATTGGCCGTCTTGGACATGGTAAACATGACCATCTGGAACGGCACAATCATGGCAAACACAAAAACATAGTAGAGAATACTGTTAAATTTCGATTTTACTCTCGTAATGTACCACGCAGTCATGGAGGTGAACAGCACAATTACCGCCACGGAACACACCGTAATAAACAGAGACCGTCCGAACGCCGGGAAAAATCCGGTCTTCCTTACGCCTTCAAAATAGTTTGTAAGGCCCACATACGTTCCCACTTTAGGAAACTGGAACGGCGCGTCGCTGATGTAGAGCTTGCTCTTAAAGGAGTTCACCAGTACCAGGAAAATGGGAAACAGAAATGCGAGTGAAAGTATGCCGAAGAACGCCGTCATCACAGCGCCAGTCGATTTGCTGACTTCCATCTGCTGATTTTCCACTTTTTTAGCTTTCCCGCTCATCAGTTTTCCACCTCCTTACGCCTTGTCAGATACAGCTGTGTCAGAGAGATAATTGCTACCATCAGGAAGAAGACAACCGCCTTCGCCTGACCGACGCCTTCCCATCCGACTCTGCCGTAAAACGTGCTGTAGATATCCAGTGCCAGCATGCTGGTCTGTCTGCCCGGTCCTCCCGCAGTGAGAGCCAGGTTCTGGTCAAACAGCTTAAAGGAATTGGTCAGGGTTAAGAAGAGACAGATCGTAAGAGATGGCATAACCATCGGGATGATGATACGCCGCAGCGTCTGTGTCTTCGTAGCTCCGTCAATTTTGGCCGCTTCGATCAGGTCCGGAGAAACGTTCTGAAGGCCCGCGATATAGATGATCATCATATATCCGATGAGCTGCCAGTTCATCAGGATAACCAGACCCCAGAAGCCGTATTTCGCATCGAAGGACAGCGTGACTCCGAACTTCGCCAGAATACCGTTTAATAGCAGCTGCCAGATATAGCCCAGAACGATACCGCCGATTAAGTTAGGCATGAAGAACACGGTTCTGAATAAATTCGTCCCCTTGATTCCTCTTGTCAGAGCATACGCCATCAAAAATCCAAACACATTGATTGTAACAACGGACACTATGGTGAATTTCACAGTGAATACCAATGCGTTTAAAAAGTTCTGGTCCAGAAATATCTTTTTATAGTTGCTTATGCCTACCCACGTCGCATCCTTTACCGTGGTAAATTCCGTAAATGAAAGATAAATCCCCATGATAAACGGATACAGGAATGCAATGATAAATGCAATCAGCGTCGGCAGCACAAAAATCGGAAAATACCGTTTAATGGATTTTTGCATGGTGCACCCTCCTTGAACATTCATACTGATTCTTAGCTAGTACAGCATTGCGTAAGTTTCGGTGAATTATGTACTTGATATTTGCGTCAGGAGCGCGTCCGCGAAGCGACGGCGTAGTGGACCCTACGGTTAGCTTCGCGGGCGTGGTCCTGGCGTGAATAGCGAGTGCAGAATTCACTGGAACTTATGCAACGCTGTACTAGTGACGATCACCCGGACGCTTCGCGCACGAGTCACCGTGATAAGTAAAGAAATGGGTGAGGAAGTTCCCTTACGCTCACCCATCTCATGTCTGTTGCCTTAGTCTTATTTGGTCATCGCTTTTTCGTTAGCCCAGTCGGCCTTCATGTCGTCCACAACGGCCTGCCATTCTTTTCCGCCCTGAGCGTACTGTAACAGGGATGCGCCAAAGTTATCCTTAAAGGTCTGGCTCGGGAACGATGTGAAGTTCCAGGATACGGAGTACAAATCGGTATTGCTCATATATCTGTCAACTTCTTTTGCCAGCGGGTCGGTTGGCTTCTCGTCTGCTGCGAAAGTATCAAACGGAGCGATAAAGCCTAACTTATTTGTCACATAGTCTTTTCCTGTATCAGAGCTGAAGAGCCATGTTAAGAAGTCAAGAGATGCCTGCTGATCCTCTTCCTTGGCCTGGCTGTTGATGGAGAAGAAGTTCTCTGTACCGATACATAAGCCCTGTTTCTCTTCGCCTGCTACGCCTGTATAGATCGGAAGGAACTTAACATCTTCTTCCTTCACGGTATTACCTTCTACGCCTGCTACCTGGCTCCAGCCCCAGTTACCGTTCTGAACCATGGCAACCTTGCCCAGTGCGAACTCAGCCATAGAGTCCTCTACGGTCTTGGCGCCTACCATCTTCGGATCTGTGCAGGAATTATTTAAATATAAGTCGAAAATATTCTTGAAATTATCGGAATACTTGAAGTCGATGGCGTCTTTATCGCTTACATTGTCATCTTTGTATTCGTAATAAATCGGAAGGTTTGCAAGATGGGTCTGCCATCTCCAGTCTTCACCAGGTGCGAAGGATGTGGAAGCGAATACGCCTTCAATGCCCAGATCAGCCTTTCTTGCCTGCATATCCTCGGCAACTGCCTTCAATGTATCGAAATTCTTGATTTCGTCCATGGATTTTGCTTTTGCGCCGTCCAGTGCGAAATACTTCTGCATAACCGCATCGTTATAAATAATGCCGTAGCCTTCTACTACATACGGGATACCGTATACGCCGTCGCCGTCTGTCACTGCCATGCTCTTATCAACCAGATGGCTGTAAATATCGGAATCCTTTAAATCACGGCAGTACTTAGCCCATGACTTATATCCGATCGGTCCGTTGATCTGGAACAGTGTCGGCGGTTCTTTCTTCGCTACTTCGGATTTTAATGTCTGCTCATACGTTCCGGCCGCTGCTGTCTGAACCTTCATCGGTACACCGGTCTCTGCCGTGTACTTCTCAGCCAGCTCTACCCATACATCCGCAACCTCAGGCTTAAAGTTTAAGTAATAGATCTGTCCCTTCGCATCGGATGGTGCTGCAGTAGTTTCCTCCGCCTTTGCTGCCTCGGTGGTCTCTCCAGCCGGAGCCGCTGTGGTCTCTGCCGGTTTCGTCTCCGCCGGTTTGGAAGAGCATCCAACCAGTGTTCCAGCCGCCATAGCGGCTGCCAGTGAAAGTGCTGCCAGTTTTCTTAGTTTCATAATATATATCCTCCTTCCGTATCTGCGTTCTCTGCCGCAGGTACTTACCATATTATGTGTTACGTTACTTTTGGAACTGTTTCCGGGAACCTTCTCGGCAACGGTATCGGTAACGTTTCCAATAACCTTGGTTTCACTATAGCACAGTGTACGGGGAGATGCAAGAGTTTTTTTATTTTCCTTTCTATTTTTGTCACTATACCACAATATTATTCTATAATTTTATGCATATGTTACAATTATTATTCCTCTTATTTAAAAATGCAGAGGGGATTATTGGTAAAAGCGTCGAATTGTATGGTTGGAGAGACATTGAGAAAAAGCTTGAAGTTAAGACTTCACAGAGAGTAAAAGCGCCTCCATAGAGTTGTGACTCTTTGGAGGCGCTAAACACTAATCCTGATTCTACACCACATCAATATCATCATCATGATACATATATTCCGCCACCGCAAACACCACAGCCGCTTCGTATACATCGAGTGTATTCTCCCATTCCACTTCATGTCCTGTCAAAGAGGCGATCCGGGTAATGCGCCCGATCTGTCCGTTCTGATCTTCCAGAACTATCTCCCGTTTCCGGTTCTGCCGTACCATCACATCACCTGCCGTCAGAGGAATCACCGCCTTCACGGCCAGAGGCGCACGAAACAGGACCGCCGCTCCATATCCTTTACTGCCTCCTTTACCACCTCCCTTACCGCATTCTCTGCTCTCCTCATATTGAAAGGAGATTGTAACTTCCTGTTTCATCTGCGGCTTTGTCCTGTTTTCTATGAGACAGCCGCCCTTTTCCTTTCTCATACGGTAAAGGACATTACCGTCTGTCCCACATATTTCACGGGCAGGACCGTTTTTGGGCCATCCCTCTATAGTTCCTGCCATGCTTCCATCTTCCCCGTAAATTCTGGAATTTCCCACACATTCTTTAATCCTGATTTTCATCCTACCATACCTCCTGCTGCTGTAATAACGGTCTGACAGACACCTGCCAGTACCATGACATAAATGGGATTGATATCAAACCGGCGAAGCACAAACAGTGCCGCCGCAAAGATCAGTACCGCGTCCACCTTCAGTCCGGACATGACCGCCGGAAGTGAAAATCCGGCATCCCCCCAGAAAGAGGTGATAATGATGCTCATTCCTGCAGTCGCAATCATTGCCACTACAGCCGGCCTTAAGGTATTCAAAATTCCTTGAAGCATCGTGAGTTTCTTATACTTCGTATAGACGTATGCCAGAGCCGACACCAGAATACAGGACGGCAGAATGCAACCGGCGGTTGCTATAACCGCTCCCGGAAGTCCGGCGATACGCAGCCCCACAAAGGTAGCGGAATTGACTGCGATCGGTCCCGGTGTCATCTGGGAGATTGTAACCAGATCATTAAATTCCCCCGCTGTCAGCCAGTGGTGAAGCGTTACCACCTGATTCTGAATCAGCGGCATTGCCGCGTAGCCTCCGCCAAAGCTGAAAGCCCCAATCTGCAAAAAGCTTAAAAACAACTGAATGTAACTCATTGTACCGCCCCCTTCTTCATCGCTCTCCAGGTTCTGACCGCTCCAAACACGATGCAGCCAATTACCACATATACCACATTGATGTTCAGGAAAAATGTAAGAATGAAGGCCGCTACCATAATAAGTACGGACACCCTGTTTTTTTCCACCAGAATTCCATGTCCCATCTCGATTACCACGGCAATTATCACTGCTGCGACGCCTGCCTGCATTCCCGTCAGCATGGAGTGGACCCAGATGTTATCGCGGAATGCGATATAAAACATCGAGACCAGGGACAGGATCACGAACGGCGGAAGAATCGTTCCCAGTATGGACACCAGCATCCCCGGTATGCCTGCCAGCTTATAGCCGACTACGATGGAACCGTTGACCGCAATGGCTCCGGGTGCGGACTGTGCTATGGCAATCAGATCCAGCATTTCCTTTTCGTCAATCCAGTGATATTCATCGGCAAATTTCTTTTTCATCAGAGTCACGATCACGTAGCCGCCTCCAAATGTAAAAGTTCCAAGCGATATCATGGATAGAAACAGCTTCAATAAAATTCCTTTTTCTCGTTTCATATTTTGCTTCCCTCCTCTTACCAACAGTATATTTCCACTTGATTAATAAGTAAAATAGTATTATTATATCAAGTATATAACGTATTTCTTATGTATCGCAAATTTACCCGATCGCAAGGAGGTATTTTTATGACGCTCCGCCATATGAAAATCTTTGTATCAGTCTACCAGAACAATGGAATTACCAGGGCTTCCGAAGAACTCCACCTGGCCCAGCCGTCTGTCAGCCTGGCTATCCGTGAGCTGGAGGATTACTACGGAATCCGCCTGTTTGACCGGATCTCCCGAAGGCTCTACGTCACAGAACAGGGAAGGATGTTCTACGATTACGCGCTCCACATCGTCTCCCTGTTCGATGAGATGGAGATGGGAATCCGTAACTGGGAACACATGGGTACGCTTCGTATCGGTTCCAGCATCACCATTGGCAACTTCCTTCTCCCAGGCCTCGTAAAGAAGTTTACGACCACGCACCCCAAGATGAATGTAAATGTATCGGTTCGTAACTCTTCTTATATTGAAGACTGTATTTTGAACAACAGGATCGATTTTGCACTGATCGAAGGAATTCCGGAATCTCCGCTAATTGTGAGGGACCCCTTTATGAACGACCGTCTCTGCCTGATCTGCGGCAAAGCTCATCCTCTTGCATCGAGAGACGCGGTTCCATTGACGGAACTGGAGCAGCACAATTTTATCTTAAGAGAACCGGGAAGCGGAGGACGCGAGATATTGGAGAGTCTCTTAACCGGCTTTCAGATTCATTTGAATGCTGCCTGGGAGAGTGTCAGCACGCAGGCCATTGTCAAGGCGGTGGCCGAGGGGCTTGGGATCTCCATTCTCCCTTATCTCCTGGTCGCCGATGACATCAGAAACGGTGTTATCCTGGAAAAAAGAGTGGAAGGTATCTCGCTCTCCCGTAAATTCTCTATCATTTACCATAAACATAAGTATTTAACGCCGTCTGCCAGGGAGTTCATCCGGCTGTGCCACACCGACGAGATAATTCAAGAATTCGACCTGTAATGTTAAGAGAAAAGAAATAGTAAACTCTTGAATTTAGTGTAAAATGAAGGTACGACAGAATAAGGAGGAGATTTATTATGAGAAAACATTTTACACAGACAGCAGTTATTCTGGCCGCGGTTTCGGCCATAGGCCTTACGGCCTGCACACAGGGCAGCACTTCCGCTCCCATTCCAGACACAATTAAAGTAGAAAATGTAAAAGATAATGTAATCACCGTACAGAGTACGGAGGAGGTGAAGGTCGTCCCCGACATGGCGGAACTGGTCTTCTCAGTGACCACTCAGGCGGCAGACGCGAAGGCATGCCAGGAGCAGAACAGCAAAGATTTGGAAAATGTTATCAGCTTTTTGAAGGGTACCGGCATTGCGGAAACTTCGATTCAGACCTCCAACTATGGGCTTGATCCGATTTACGACTGGAATTCAGGAAGAACGATCACAGGTTACGAGATGAATACCACCATTACCGTGTCCGATATTCCGATCGATCAGGCAGGAACCCTGATATCTTCCAGCGTCGAAGCCGGAATTAACAGCATCAGCCAGATCACCTACCTTTCCAGCAAGTATGACGAGTCATACCAGCAGGCGCTTAAGAATGCCATCGCCTCTGCCAAAGTCAAGGCTGAAGCCATTGCGGAAGCAGGCGGCTGCACACTGGGGCCGGTGGTCCATGTAGAAGAATATAACGACAACCAAATCGCCCGTTACTCCACCTATAAGAACGCTGCCACTGAAGATATGGCCGCAGGCGCGGCAGCCATGAGCGTCGAGCCGGGACAGTTAAGCGTTGAGGCGCGGGTGACTGTGGAGTTTGAAATTCAGTAAGGGAAATGACTTCTAATTGTATTGAACGGCACAAAAACAGGCTTGCCCGCCTGGAAGACTTCTTTCAGTCAACCAGACAGGCAAGCCTGTCTCAATTCCTCTTTTATCTCATAACCTTCTTCATCAGCATCTCACTGAACAGCGAATTCACCCATGCAAACCAGGGCCTCGTATAAATCATCTCATCGTCCTTATGAATGCTCTCATGAATATATCCCGTGCCCGCATCGTTCTCCACCAGCATATGAATCAAGCGGTCAATTTCTGCGTTATCATCCGTTGTAAGAGCCTGAATAATCAGAGCCATCGGCCATACGTGGCCGGGTTTCGTGTGGGGACTTCCAATTCCGGTGAGCCTGGTTCCTTCAAAGTAGTACGGATTTTCACTGCTGAGCGCCAGTTTCCTGGTATTCTGATATACCGGATCGGATGCGTCACAGTATCCAAAATACGGCATAGACAAAAGCCCCGGAATTCCTGCGTCATCCATTAAAAGTGTATTTCCCAATCCGTCCGCCTCGTAAGCGTAGACACACCCATATGTTCCGTGCTCCACGATTCCGTACCGCTCAATTCCGCCCCGAATCTCCTGGCTAAGAAGCTTTGCCCGGCTGGCCAGCGCATGATCCTGCCATACCGTTTCTGCAATATCAGACATCTGGTCCAGAGCCACAGCTGCATACATGTTGGATGGAATCAAATATCCATAAGTACAGGCATCATCACTGGGCCGGAAGCCTGACCAGGTCATGCCTGTATAGGCAACCGGCGTTCCCAGTCCGGAGCGTTTTAAAGTCTCTGTCTCTTTATCCGTATCCCGTTCAAACCGGTAATGGGATTCTGCCTCATGGTTCTGTTCTGCGGCCCACTGGTCTGCGACCTTCTCACAGACGCCTTTCAAAGCATAATCCAGATGGTCCGTACGCCCTGTTGTCTTCCACAGTTCAAAGGCCAGTGCAATCGGAAAGCAGAGAGAATCCACCTCGTATTTTCGTTCCCAGGTCCAGTCTGTCTGGCCTGACCGATCCGGCGCATAGTGACGTCCGTTGGCGGTGACGTTAAATGCATTGGCATAAGGATCTTTATTCATATAATAGACCTGTTTTTCAAGGACCCGCCTGATCAGATCATAGATTTCCTCATGCCGGGCCGCGGCTGGCAAGTAGTGATGCACCTGCGCTGCTGAATCTCTCAGCCACATGGCCTCAATATCGCCGGTTATGACAAACAGGCTGCCATCTTCCAGTTCTTTTACCGTCGTATCAATCGTATTCAAATAACACCGTTCAAACATATCCGCCAGCTTGCCCTCAGGCAGACGTTTTTTCAGTTCTGCCGCCTCCGCTGCCAATATGGCCTGGTACTGCTCTACCATCTTAAGTCCTCCAACTTTAAGTCCAGTTTTAAAGGAGTCTTTCCTGTCAGTTCGACGCTGCGGCTGTCCGGCTGGCTCCCTCCGCAGGTGACAACCGCCGCACTTCCGTCAAATACAAACTCTCCCTCCTCATTCACCACCATAAATGCTTTGGCAGAAAGGATAAACGCAGCAGCCGCAGACTCTCCGGCTTTCAAATGAATCCGCTTAAAGTCCGCCAGGGATCCCCCAGGCGCCGCCAGTTCCGAATCCGTAATCCGGACGTAAACCTCGGCCACCTCGTCGCATTCAAACATCGAATGGTTCGTAATTTCCACAGAGAGCTTGACCTGTCCCGTTTCGATCTGCTCCGCCTTCAAATTGCTGTATTCAAAATCGCCGTAGCTCAAGCCATATCCGAACGGATACAGTGCCTTATGTTCCATGTAGCGGTATGTCCTGCCCTTCATGCTGTAGTCTGTGAAGTCCGGAAGTTCCTCCGTTGTCCGGTAAAACGTGACCGGCAGTCTGCCCGAAGGCACTGCTTCTCCCATCAACAGTCTTGCCGCGGCCAGACCTCCCATCTGTCCAGGATACCATACATGCAGTATCGCACTGCAGTGTTCATCAGCATAGTTTATCGCCATGGCACTGCCTGTAGACAGGAGCAGAATTACCGGGGTTCCCGTCTCACAGACCGCCTTTAAAAGTCTCATCTGGGACTCAGGAAGATTTAAATCTACCTTGTCCGCACCGGCATAGCTGTTGTTGGCGTCGCCTTCTTCCCCTTCCAGTGTGCCGTTTAAGCCCAGGCATAGGAATACCACGTCGCTCCGCACCGCCATGGAAACAGCCTCTTTGATCCTGTCATCCGCCTCGGCGAGGTTTTCCACATTGTCGCGGTAGAGATGGGCGCCTTGCGAGCAGAAAATTCTGGTATCTTTCCCCAGTACGGCCCGTATTCCTTCCAGAAGCGTGTATTTTTCCGTTGCTGTGCCGTTGTAATTGCCTTTCAGAATCTCCTCGCTGTCGCTGTTGGGTCCGATTACTGCCACAGTCTTAAGCTTCGCCTTATCGAGAGGGAGAATTCCGTCATTCTTTAAAAGCACCATGGATTCCTCCGCCGCTTTTAAGGCCAGACTGTGATGTTCGGCGCAGTCATTGACCTCATACGGAATCTCATCGAATTCCGTATAGTGATCAAACATTCCCAGCCTCATCCTCGTCATCATTAAATGGGTGACTGCTCTGTCGATATCGTCCTCAGACACCAGCCCCTGGTTATAGGCACTCATCACATGAAGATATACGGCGCCGCAGTTTAAATCACAGCCGCTCTTAAGCGCCAGAGCCGCCGATTCCTGAGGCGTGTCTGTCAGCCCGTGATGCATATGGAAATCTTTGATCGCCCCGCAGTCCGAAACGTAATAACCATCGAAGCCCCATTTTTCCCTCAGAATCTCTGAGATCAGATGATGGCTCCCGCAGGCAGCCTCGCCGTTCAAACGGTTGTAGCCCCCCATCACGCCTTCGACTCCTGCCTCCTTCACACACCGCTCAAACGCCGGAAAATACGTCTCCGTCAGATCCTTTTTACTCACCACGCTATTAAAGGAATGCCGCCCCTTTTCCGGCCCCGAATGGGCGGCAAAATGCTTCACGCAGGCAGCCGCCTTCAGCCTCTTTCCATTTCCCTGAAGCCCTTTAATGTAGGCGGTTCCCATGCGTCCTGTCAGGCACGGGTCCTCCCCGTACGTCTCATGTCCCCTCCCCCATCTCGGATCACGGAAAATATTGATATTGGGAGACCAGAAGGTGATTCCCTTATAGAGTCCCCTGTCCTCGTTTTTCACCGCCTCGTTATATTTTGCCCGCCCCTCGAGAGCGGTCACATCGCCAATTTTCTCCAGAAGCGCCTCATCAAACATTGCCGCCAATCCGATAGCCTGCGGAAATACCGTAGCCGCTCCGGCTCTGGCCACTCCGTGCAGCGCCTCGTTCCACCAGTTATAGCTGGGAATCCCCAGACGTTTTACCGCCGGGGCATCGTAACGAAGCTGCGATACCTTTTCCTCCAGCGTCATCTGTGACACCAGATCCCGCACCCTCTCTTCATCTGTCCTGCTCTCATCCAAATATACCGGTTCCATCTCGTACTCCTGCGACCTATTCTTCGATTTCGAAAATAGCCTCTGTCTCCACCGGAATATTACCCGGCAGCACGTTCATGCCTACTGCAGATCTGGTCGGTGCCCCTGCTTCCTCGCCAAATAAATCCACCAGAAGCTGGGAACCGCCGTTTGCAACGTATGGCTGCTCATAAAACTCATCATCGCTTGCCACATAAACCAGGATCTTCACAACCTGTTTTACCTTGTTTAAATCGCCGATGCGGTCCTGTAAAACAGCCAGAACATTTAACATGGAATTCCTGGAGAATACGTACGCCTCCTCCTTTGTAAATTCCTTACCAACCTTGCCAGCCACCTGACCGTCGATTACCGGGCCGCAGCCGGAGATATAAACGAGATTGCCTGCAAACATTCTGGAGGATGAGTAAACGCCTCCTTTTGCAGGCGCCTTCGGCAGTTCCAGACCTAATTCTTTTAACTTTGCATATACATCACTCATGATTCATTCCCTCATTCTTCTGATTTTTCTGTTATACTATAAGTTTATAACACTGCCGCAGTTTCTTTTCAATATCCTGTCGTTTGAAACGGCAACCGTTCCATCTACCATAATCATCTGAAATCCGCTGCACAGCTGTTTTGGATTTTCGTAAACCGCGTAATCCCTTACTTTTGCAGGGTCAAACACGTTAAGATCCGCATGGTAACCTTCTTTTATCATACCCCGGCCATCAAGGGAAAGCCTCTTTGCAGGCAGAAGCGTCATCTTCTTAACTGCTTCCTCCATTGTCAGAACCCCGCGTTCTCTGACGTATTCCCGGATAATCTTCGGGAAGGAACCGTAAAGTCTGGGATGCGGACAGTCGCTCACGCCGTACAGGGAATCTGAGATTACCATGGAGTATGGAAGCCGGGCTACCGTATCCACATCCTCCTGGGACATGGAGAGAACGATGATTCCCACCTTTCCCTGTTCTTCTACCAGAAGTTCGCTGCAGAAATCAGCCGGCTCTTCGTATCCGGCCTGGGATGCAGCTTCCCGGAAATTCTTTCCTGTGAACCTGCGGTTCGCCTCCTTCGTAACGGAGCTAAGCAGAATACGCTCCCAGCCTATGGCGGTCACCATATTGTCCCAGCCTGTATGTTCCCGGTAGATCTCCCGCCTCAGTTCTTCCTTTCCGCTTTCTGTCTTAAGCTTTTTTAAGGTCAGCTCCACGCTGTCTTCCATCACGGAAGGAGGCAGAAGGCTGATCAGCGTGGTGGAACCGCCGCAGTAGGGATAGAAATCCACAGTCACATCCTGGCCGGCCGCTCTGGCCGCGTCAATCAGTTCGATCGCCTGATAGATCTCTTTGCCCCAGTTTTTCACTCCGGTTGCCTTAAAATGGCTGATATTCAAGGGGACCCCGGCTTCCTTTGTGACCTCAATAATCTCTTTCACAGAAGAGACCAGGTTATCCCCCTCACCTCGAATGTGACAGGACAAAGGGCGTCCAAACGGTGCGGCTGCGCTGATCAGCTCCTGCATCTCAGCCCGGGCGGAATAGCATTCCGGCTGGTACATAATGCCCATGGAAAGGCCCGCGGCCCCAGCCTCAAGCCCTTCACGGATATAGGCTTTTGCCTGGTCCATCTCCTGTCTGGTAAACGGACCTTTCCCATATCCCTTGATCGCTGCCTTAAGCGTCCCTGTCGCAAGCAAGCTGCCCACATGAAGCGGAAGCTCCCGTTTCCCCAGTTCCTCCAGATAATCGCCAAACCGTTCGATGGCCATCTCCTCAGGCGCAATACCGAGACAAGGCTCGATAAAATCATAAATATCCCGGCGGTACTGTTTCGGTGCCGGAATCGGCGCCAGGCCACAGTTTCCTCCAATGACCGTCGTAAGGCCCTGAGCCATCTCCAGTCTGCCGAATTCAGGATTATACAGGGCATCGATATCACAGTGTCTGTGGGTATCGATAAAGCCCGGCGTCACGACAAGCCCCGACGCGTCGATGACTTCCGCTGCTGCCGCTTCCGCGCTCTCTGTCACCGCCTCAATGAATCCATCCTTTATAAGCACATCTTTCCGGAAAGGCGTACCGCCGCTTCCATCATAGACCAGTCCATTTTTTATCAGTGTTCTCATACCAGCATTCCTCTTGCGGCCACCACTTCCTGACGCAGCGTCTCCCCGTCATAGAGATAAACTTTATTCTGCATATTGATGGCGGTGCAGACGTGAATCGGAATCAGTTCCACCTTGTCGCCGACCTTCAGTCCGGTGTCTCCCTTTTTGCTGGTAATAATTCCGTGTTCCTCATTCATACGGCGAAGCTGAAGATCATCATTTCCGGCAACCAGTGCGTATCCGGGGTAATAGTAGGGAGGCGTATCGAGAAGAATATCCATGGGAAATGTCTTCGTGCCGCCATCGATCACCGCATACTCCCTGCATGGCGTACTGACCACTGTGGCGTAGATCCGGACAGCAATGTCCTCCGGCTCAGCCGCCCCCTCCTTGCACAGCATGTGATCCTTGAAAATATAGGTGCCCGGGCGAATCTCATCCACCTTTCCCGTCTTCGCAACCTCCACGCCCGTAGGTGTGGAGCCTGCGCTGATCTCGGCAATGGGAACGCCGGCCTTCCTGATCTCTTCCGCTATAGCCTCCATCATATCACCTTCCTCGGCTCCCGCAATGACCTTATCCTCGGTGGGCTCATCGTGATAAACCAGACTCTTAAAGGTATAAATACCAGTCAGATTCAAATTGGAAAGCTGATGGACTTCCTTCGCCAGCTCGGCGGCCTTTGTTCTCTGGACGCCGGTCCTCTTCGCTCCGGTGTCCACTTCCAGCCGAACCTCCAGGGTAATGCCGGCGGCCTTTGCCGCCTCATTGAGTGGAACCGCGCATTCCATGCTGTCCACCGCCAGAATCAGGCGTTTTAAACGCCCGGCCAGTGCGATGGCTCTTTTTATCCGGAAATCACCGACCATGGGGTAAGCGATAAAAATGTCCTCCGCTCCCCCATCTGCCATAACCTCCGCCTCGGAGACCTTGGCACAGGTGATGCCGGCAGCCCCGTGTGCCAGCTGCATTCTGGTAAAAAGCGGCATCTTGTGTGTCTTGATATGCGGTCTCAGCCTGCATCCGGCCGCATCCGCTTCCGCCTGCATCCGGATCACATTCTCCTCCGTCCTGGCCATATTGATGACAATGCAGGGTGTCTCCAACTGATCCAGTAATTCTTTCTGCATACGTTCTACCTCCACTTAAAAACTGTCTGCCACACTCCTGATGTGGAGCGCAGCCGCCACTTCCTCCGCCGTTACCTGGTTCGGGAATTCTTTTTTATCCACAGTTATATCCACGCCTTCTTCCGATGTTATATCAAAGAAATTCTCTTCCAATACGACATCATACCCATCCAGGCTCAGTTCCGCATAACTCACATACGTATCGGCATCTGCGTGAATACAGAATACATCTTCCTTCTCTGTCACAGAAATCCGGTACTCCGGAGTCTTGAAGTCAAAGTATTTCGGCTTCACAAACAGCGTGGTTCCGCGGCTTACCACACAGCCGCCCTCAATCAGGCTGTATTCCGCCACCGCTCTCTTTTTCATCCCGGCTTCTGCCAGGAAGGGGGCGAAGTCCATGGGAAGCACGTTTTTCACTTCGAAGGCCGCCGCCGTAATTTCCGTTTCCGTCTCGTACAGTGTATGGAAATCCCGGTCGATGAGGCGGACCCTTAATACGGCCTTCCTCTCCTCAAAGGATTCATTATGAATGTAATAGTCAATCTCTGTACTCAGCTCTTCCTTCTCACAGGCAGTAGCCATGAAACGGGCATAGAACCGTTTCGCTCCGTAATGCAGCGCTTTCCAGCGGCCATAGTAATCGATGCTGGCCCAGGAAGCCACCGGCCAGCAGTCATTAAGCTGCCAGTAGATGGAACCCATGCACCGGCCCCAATTCCTTCTCCAGTGCTCCACGCCGTACTGAATCGCCTTCAGCTGGAGAATCTGGGAAATATAAGCGATGCTCTCCATATCCTTCGGATACTTATAGTAGCCGGAAATATAGGAGAATATCTTGGTATTTGCAAGGCCGTTCTTCTGATGAGATTCCATGACCTCGCTGAAGATGTTCTGGTCCTCCGGAAGGCTGAAACTATCCAGCGTCTTCTTACCGGGGAATGACTGGAAGCCAAACTCCGAGCAGAACCGGAAATAAAAATCCCGGTACTCCGTAAACGGTTTGTTTGAATGCCATACTTCCCAGTAATGGTTGTCGCCCCGGTTAAAGTCATTGGGATCGTCGAATGAACCGCCTGACGATGGAGAAGACAGCCAGTAATACGTCTGGTCATCCACCTGTTTTACCAGACGGGGCAGAAGCATCTCGAAAATCTTCGTGTAATCCGCCTTGTATTTCGGTCTGTGTCCCTCCAGACGGCCCCAGTCGCGCCAGCCCCATTCCATCTCGTTGTTGCCGCACCATAAGCCGAGGCATGCATGGTGGCGGATTCGTTTCACATTATCGGCCGTCTCAGCCAGAATATTAGCTTCAAATTCATCGTTTAAATCATAGACATTACAGGCGAACATTAAGTCCTGCCAGACCAGAATTCCGTACCGGTCACAGGCGTCATATACGTAATCCTCCGGATAGTAACCGCCTCCCCAGATCCGGATGCAGTTAAAATTGGCCCTGGCGCAGTCACGGATCAGCCGTTCACTGCGTTCCTCGCTCAAATGGCCAAGGAGATTGTCTTCCGGTATGTAGTTGGCACCCATGGCAAATATCTTCTGACCATTGACCACAAAGGCAAACTGGTTCCCCCACTCATCTGCATCGGTGCAGACCGTAACGGTCCTTAAACCAATCGTTCTCTCCCACACATCGAGAACAGAATTCGACATCCTTAACTCCACACGGACCGTGTACAGCGGCTGCGCGCCGTATCCGTTCGGCCACCACAGCTGCGGGGCTTCGATCAGGGCTTCGATGGTATCATTTATGCATAACTCTTTTTCCACGGATATCACGGTTCCGTCCGGTGCTGTGATTTTACATGCAAGCGTACCACTTCCAGCCGTGTCACTTTCGCTGAGCTTCCTTACACTGCTTTCAACCGACAGCTTCACCCCGCCGGCTCCGTGTTCCTGGCGGATTCTCACATCATCGAGACGGGCGGTGGAAAAGTCGGACAGATAGACATTTCTGAAGATTCCGGCATCGGGAAGCTGAGGCCCCCAATCCCATCCAAACATATAATGGGCCTTTCTGAGCGCTCCGTTTCCTTTCATGCAGCCAGTAGAAGCATAAAAGATATCTCCCTCCCGGTCCGCCTTTTCGATAAAGGCGGTGGGGGAATGGAACGCAACAGCCAGCCGGTTTACAGCCTTTAACTTTCCTTTTACATCAATTCTCCAAGTGCGGTGCATATCATTTACCGCGAGGAGCAGTTCATCGTTCAAATAAATGTCTGCGATCGTATCAAGCCCCTCGAACACAAGGCACTGTTCATCTTCCCGGAAAAAGCTTTCCGGCACTTCAAACTCTCTTTCATATCGGTAATCGCTGCGGGAAAGCTCCCGTGTCTCATACTCATTCGTCCGCCAATAGGGATCTTCGATGAGACCACTATCCATCATATCGGTCAAAACAGTTCCCGGTACAGACCCCTTATGCCATTCCTTCGATTCCATATTGCACCAGTTCCAGGTGCCATTCAGTGTAATTCGATGTTCCATAATCTGCTCCTGCTAGCCTTTGATACCGGACGTTGCAATACCTTCTACGAAGTTCCTCTGGAAGAACAGGAAGAAGATCACGACCGGAATTACGAAAATAGTTGCCGCCGCCATAAGGTGCGTCCAGTCAACCGAGTACTGGTTCAGGAAACCCTGAAGGCCTAAGGACAGCGTCAGTTTTTCTGTCTTGTTGATATAAATGAGCGGTGCCAGGTAATCTGACCATGCATTGATAAACGCATAGATACCGACGGTTGTCAGCGCAGGTCTTGAAAGCGGAAGCGCAATGGCGATGTAGCGTTTGAATTCACCTGCGCCGTCAATCTTCGCCGCCTCCATTAAGGAGTTGGGGAGACCCGCAAAAAACTGTCTCATAATAATGATGTAGAACGGGCTGCCAAAGAATGTCGGCAGAATCAGCGGTACATATGTATTGGTGAAGCCCAGTCTGGACCAGATCTTATATAACGGGATCATGGTTACCGTATAGGGGATCATCATCGTTCCCATAATCAGAGCGGATATGATGGGGGCGCCTTTCCATTTGATCTTGGCAAGAGAGTAGGCTACCAGCGGGGTAGCTACCATCTGTCCCACTACGGAAAGCAGCGTGATGAAGATAGTGTTCATCATATATCTGACATAAGGAATCTTCGCCATGGCCTCCGGGAAATTGTTCCAGATGATCTCTCTCGGGAACAGTCTGACCGGCAGCTGAAAGGCGTCCGCGTTTGTCTTAAGGGCCGTCGTCACCATGATTAAAAACGGTGAAAAGAAGACGAGACTCAGCACAATAACAAGTACATACTTCGGAATCGGTTTTAAACGTTTTTTATAATACGCGCTATTGTTTTTCATACTTATTCACCCCCTACGCCATTCTCGGATACCTTCTTCGTGATCCTGGTCATCACCAGTGTCAGTACAAATACAATGACAAACAGCAGCCATGCCATCGCAGAAGCCCGCCCCATCTTCATATAGGAGAAAGCCGTATTAAACAGATACAGAGGATACATTAAGATCGAGTTGGCCGGTCCGCCGCTGGCATTACTGGCGCCGCCGCCGGAGCTTGCATTAATAATAACATATACCTGTGTAAAATACTGGAATGAGTTGATGATATTCAATATTCCCTGATAAACCAGAACCGGCGCCACACACGGCATCGTAATCCGGAAAAACTTATCAAAGGCATTGGCTCCGTCGATCTCGGCAGCTTCATAATAGCTGTTCGGCACATCCTGAAGCGCCGCAAGGCAGATCAGCATGGTCGTACCGGTACACCAGGTACCCATTAATACCAGCGCCCACTTCGTGTAGGCCGGATTAACCAGCCAGGACGGTCCGTTGATGCCGACCATCTCCAGGACACGGTTGATATAGCCGTATGTAGGGTCGAACATCCAGATCCATACCATGGTAGCCGCAACCATCGGGATAATAGAAGGCATGAAGAAAACGGTTCTCGCCACACCTCTGCCCTTAAACTTACTATTTAATAAGGAAGCAAGGAGCATTGCAATGAATAAGTTGATGGGAGTGGATACAAAGGCCATGAACAGAGTATTTCTCAGGCTCTTGAAAACCAGCGGGTCCTGGAAAATATACTTGAAGTTCTCAAGGCCGATCCATTCCGGCGGCTTCACCGGGTTAAAGGACGTGAAGCTGTAGTAAAACGAGGTGAGCAGCGGTATCAGGCTGAAACATACGAATCCAATAATCCATGGAAGTGCGAACAGAAATCCATTGATATTGTCCCGCCGTTCTGATTTGCTCATTTTCTTGGCAGTCGGTTTTGACATTGGACTACTCCTTTCTGATGTGTGCGATCGCGAAAACGATCCGGATATCAGTATCCATTCAGCCGTATAGCTGAATAAATACGAATATCACATATGTGCTGCGGCATCATATGTGATATTCTGATTGTCACGGTGACCCGCTGAGCTATGGGTTACTGAAGCATCTTTGCCTGGTCGGCAAGGCCCTTCATGGCCTCCTCCGGTGTTTGCATACCGTTGTAAGCATAGTCAAGATACTCTTCAATTAAGGAAGTATATTTTGCAAGATCTTCAATCTTAGCATACTGGATGCCGTTTTCTGTCTTAAGCGCTTCAATAAACATATCGAAGTTCGGCTGTGCCAGAATATCCGGATCATCATATAACGCAAGCTGTGTCGGCAGGTTTGCCATACCGATTAACAGTTCTTTTGTCGCCTCAGAGTTTGTGAAGTACTTAACGAAATCCCATGCTCCCTCTTTTTCATTCGCTACAACCGGAATGCTTAAGGAGTTGGTCTCATAACGGCTGGTACCTGCGATCTCCGGATGCGCTTCGGTTCCAGGGATCAGGGCCACGCCGTAGTTTACGTCGGAGTTGAAATTCTTCATCATGGCTGCCATCCAGGTTCCGTCAAAACGGAATAACTGCTTTCCGGCGAAGAACATGTCGTTCTCTGTATAACGGTTGGTGTTGGCGGTTGCTACGAATTCCTGAACCTTCTCAATTCCGTACTGGCTTCTGAAGTCGATGTTCATCTTAAGGCTGTCGAGGATCGCCGGATCATCCGGTGTTAAGGTTAATCCGTCATCTGACCACCACTTTCCGCCAAATGCATAGATCAGTTCCTGTCTTGCACTTGCCAGCGGGAATAACGGATAGCCGAGTCTTGTAATGGTTCCCTTATCGTCAACCTCAGTGGCCTTTATCGCCATCTCATACAGCTCTTCCATGGTCTTCGGAGGCTCTGTATAACCGATCTCCTCAAGAATGTCCTTATTATAGAACATCTGAATAATCATGGATGCCAGCGGAGCGCCGTATACGGTGCCGTCAAGTGTGTTGGCTTCCAGGGATTGGTTTGAAAATACACCCGGCAGATCGTAATTATCAGCCGCTGCCAGATCGGAGATGGACTCTACCAGACCGTTGGTGGCGTAGGAAAGAACATCCTGGTTGGATACCTCGATAACGTCAGGCGCCTCGTTGCCGGAAATGGAAACGATGATCTTCTGCTTATCGGATACGCTTAGACCCTCTACAAAGTACTTATCCTGGCTCTCGTTATAAGCCTTAATCGCATTCTCAAAACAGGTTGCCTCATCACCTGTATGGGAATACCAGAAAACAACCTTCTTTCTGTCACCACTCTCTACCTTTGTATCCCCCACTGCCTCTCCGGCTGTTGTCTCTTTTGCGTCTCCGCCTGCAGCCGCAGTGGTGTCAGTTGTGGTGCTCTTTCCGCCTCCGCACGCTGTCAGTGAGGTAATCACCATAGCAGTCGCCAGCAGGCAGGACATAAATCTCTTCTTCATATAATTCTCCTCCTTTTCTTTGCATAAAAGCAGTTATTAATATTCGTCATATTTTTCAAACTTTTTTTATGCTTTTTAAAATCTTTTTTTCTTTTGGTAGTTTTAGAATATCATACTTTTTGTTAGTTTTCAAGTATTTTTTTTCTTTTTTTTCGGCTTTTTTATCACTTTTTTTAATTAACCGCTTACTTTTTTTAATTTCTCCTCTTTTTTTATATGTTTTTTAGTTTGCTTTTTCATACTTTATGTCTGATTTTTGTATATTTCCGCAATTATTCCAAACAATTTGGCAACTGATGTGACCCAGACTTCTTTGTAGGTAGACTGATTGCCGCCGGGCCAGTAAGGGACATCGGAATTGCCGTCCGTCTCGATTCCCACGGGCAGCTGTCCTACACAGGTACCCGGAAAAGTGGAGAAAAGCTGCTGATATCCTCTGCCTGCACCGTACATAAGAGAGCGTCCGAACGGATTCTTGCCGAACAGCCAGTCCGTCTGGGAGGCCGCGGCCTTCATCAGAAACGTATCCTTTAGATATCCGCCCACAGCAGCTGCGCCTTTGGCCGCGGACAGCATCACCGCCGTATTTCCCCGAAAGGAAAACCATACCGGGAACTGGCGCACTCCATAGCCCGGCTTTACTCGGGTTCCCGCTTTTACCTGAAGCGTATGATTATCTTTCTCCGTCTCATAATCCGCCTGCAAATGAAGCAGGCGGAAAATATCCGGATCCTCCGCCGTCTCCGAATAGAGTCCGGCCGGAAGCATTTCATAGGGGGAGGCATACCCCAACAGATTCTTTACATATTCTCCGTACAGGCGGATTCCCTCTTCCCACAGGATCTTGTCGGGATGGTGTTCCAGCACACGGCACAGCAGTACAAGGGCCGTGGCCGGAACGTGTTCCCTGGCCTGGTGATTATAGTGGATAATATCCTGATGGGTCTCGTCCCTGTAGAAGAAGCCGCGCATTCCCGTCTTCGAGGAATCCTTTTCCTGACAGTCCAGAAGTTTCCTTCCATACTCTGCCGCCGCCTCCGCGTATTCCTCCTTCTTCGTCACTTTCCAGATTCTGGCGGCAGCAGTCACAATCTCTCCGTAATAAAGCGCCGCAGAGGAAGAGTATGTGTGCTCCCACGGAAGCGGCAGTTCCATGCCATGGGTCCGGTAGCGTTCCTGCGCAAATCCGAAGTCCTCCTCTGCCGCCCCCGCACACCGCCAGGCCAGCTCCCTGTCGTAATCGCCCAGACACTCGGCAGCCAGTGCAAAGACTCCGGCGCAGATAAAGTTCTCGAGGGCGTGGTTATGGACCCGCACATTGGAAGCGTCATCGTCATTGCCTGTCTTTCCATCGGTCCACCGGATCAGGCCGAGGCTGGTGGCCCGGTAACCGTCTCCGAATCTCGTCCGGAAGATGAATTCAAGTCCCCACAGGGCCTCTTCCATCAGCCTCTGGTACAGCAGCGTACTCCCTCTTCGCTCTGCGGCAAGCTCCAGAAGACTCTCGACAGTCTCCGCCGTCTGGACCGTCTGCTGTGACATGTCGCCCGCGTCGTGCCAGCCGCCGCAGTAGGAAAGCTTCAGGCCTTTATGCTCCGCGTATGTATCCATATGGCAGAGGCCATGCTTGCCCGGAACCGGATAACCGCACCGCTCGCAGAACAGGAAGTTGATTCCTTTCCACGTTACGTCCTCCAGAACACCGTCCCTTATCGGAAACCAGTCTCCGGCCATGGTGCCTGCACAGATTCGGTATTCTCCCTCCTGAGTCAGCTCTGAGAAATCCGCGATTTGGAAGTTTTCTCCCTTCCAGGCCACATTTTCCAGACGTTTCTCCAGGCAAACTTCTCCCTTTCGGTCCTCAATTGTAAATGTATCCGTATCCGCCCCCGCAGCCAGCACCGCCTTTTTAGACGCACCAGGCTCATAGCCGCAGGTGGAATAGCAGAATCGATTTGACTCCGGGAGCCATCCGCTCTCCTTTCCCGGATTTTCCACGGTCTCCAGCCAGATTTCCTTTACATAGAAGACAGCGTTCTCGCCGCTGGCGGTATCCCGGCCATTGATCCGGTAGCGAAATCCAAATCCGCTCACGCAGTCCCGCGGCAGAGACGGGAACTCCCATATACAGTCGTTCCACTGGTGGTTATTTAAGTTCATCATATGAAAACCCTGTCGACGGTACCGGTCCGGCACTTTGCGCTCTCCGTCATTTTCCAGATACATGGAGAGGCTGACCGTTCTCGATCCGTCGCACTCCGGCCTGATCAGGGCGCGTACGCGGTAAAACGACGTCCAGTCCGCCTCCTTCACCGGAAATGCAGCATGAATATGGCCGTAATATGCGCAGTCCCCATCCTGCGGCATCCCTTCAGGCCAGCACTGGCACAGGAGAGAGGCCTCCATAGCCAGCACATTTTCCTCTTCTATACGGACAGTTTCCACCGTTCCGCGCTCCATGGACACAGGATTGCCGCAGCAGCCCTCCCCGTTTCCGCTCCACACGGTTCGCCTCGCCGTCACCTTCTTCTCTCTCTCCGCCTGTTCCAGAGATGCCTCCTCGTGGAGAGGCAGCGGTCTGTGAATGTAGCCGCTCTCCATCAGTTCCTGCTGAAACTCTGTATTCATCCGCATATTCCGTCCTTTCTGTCATCACTCCGCATTCCGCCGGGAGTCCGGGATTTATATTCCTGCAAAGTTTAAAAAACCGGTAAAGTTTATTAAGCTAATACAGCATCCGCTGCCTCACGATCCAGAAGCACCTCGCAGTTCGGATGCAGCTGAAGAACGGAGGCCGGTACCGCTTCAGTCACAGGACCCTGCAGGGCCTGTCTTATAATCTCCGCCTTATGCACTCCTTTTGCCGCCAGAATAATCCGCCTGCTTTGCATGATCGTCTTAATCCCCAGTGTAAGACCGCCCAGTTCGTGCCCGTCGGGCACTCCCGTCTCTCTTCTCACCCTTGCCTCGAATATCTCGTCCATAGGAGACACCCAGGTATTGCTGCCAAACGGTGTTCCCGGCTGATTGATCCCGATATGACCATTCCAGCCGATTCCCAGAATCTGCAGATCCGCACCGCCGTGTTGTCTGATACTGTCCTCGAACTTTCTGCTCTCCAGTTCAAAATCATCGCTCTCTGTGAGAGGCATCAAAAAGCGCTCATCCGGCACGCCTAAATGGTCCAGCAGCTGGCTGCGTATCATGGCATAGCAGCTACCCGCATAGCTCCGAGGGAGATTCGTCAGTTCATCTACGTTAAAGAACACGGCTTCCGATACGTCAAAGGGATGGAGCCCATACAGCTCGCTGACAATTCTGTGCATATTTGTAGTCGTCTGCCCTGTGGAAAGGCCGATTACGGAATTCTTCTTCTCCAGAATCTGCCCGATGATTCTCCAGGCAGCTATTTCGTCAAATTGTTTTTCATTTTCTGCAATGGTTATCTTCATGATTTATTCTCCTGTTATTAGATATTGTTTGTTTTTGACTCCAATGCTTCCGCCTTCAGGCACCCTACAGCCGCCGCGCCGATTACACCGGAAAATGCTGCATCGAAGCCGGATACCCGGAATCCTTTTGATACGTGGCGCATGGTCACTTTCTCCAGGAGATTTTCCACTCGCTGGAAAAACCACGGATCTGACATCAGGCCGCCTCCTGCCACCACCATATCGGGATCTGACATGCGCACCAGATTCATAATGGTACAGCTGAGCACCTCAGCGGCTTCCTCCGCAATGGAAAGGCAGAAATCACTGCCCTCCCGGGCCAGCCGGAATACGGCCGCCGCCGGATATCTCCCATTCAGTCCCAGCTCCAGGAGTTCCGCCGGAGCCTCCGCCTGCCTCTCTTCGACCATCTTGTGAATTCCTATTCCGGAAGCCGTGAGTTCACAGCATCCCCTTCGTCCACAGACACACTCCCTGCGGCTCTTGTAATCCACAACCATGTGGCCGATTTCCCCGGCATCACAGTGGGCCCCATGCAGCACCTTTCCATCAATCACAAATCCGGCAGCCAGACCCGTTCCCGCATTCACATAGATAAAATCGGAACAATTCTTTCCTTCGCCCCACAGAAGCTCCGCCGTCGCCGCGCTTCTGACATCGTTATCGATTCCCGCAGGCACTCCCAGCCGATCGGCAACCATTTGCGCCAAAGGAATTGGAATTCCTTCTTCATGATTCACGGAATGCCAGATTCCATTTCTGTAATCGCTGATCCCTACAATGCCGATACCCGCTCCCCGGACTCTGTCCCCCGGGGCTTCCTCCGCCACATAGTTATCGAGGCACTGAAGCAGATGAGCCGCTATTTCCGCCTGCCCGGTCAGCCCGGTCGGGTATCTCCTGTAACGCAGAAGCTCGCCATCCTCCCGGACTTCTCCGATGATGAGTTTCGTTCCCCCATAATCAATTCCCAGATATGTATTCATTCCCTTTACTCCCTTTCTTCACTTGAAATTTATGAAAAGGTTTTCATATTTTTACAATACCATCCGATTATCCGCTTGTCAATTCGTGATATTCCATAAATTTAACCTCGTATTTTTGTGAAAAGGGTTTCATTGCAATTTTATTTCGTTCGTGATATACTGGGAGGACCCCCGATTCTTTATTCGTGGAAATCAATCAGGAGTACTCAATCAGGAGTGCTCATCAGATCTTTAGGAGGGGCAGAATATGAAATCAACGATTACAATTACCCAGATCGCCCAGGAAAGCGGCGTTTCGGTCGCCACCGTCTCCCGTTTTTTAAATGGCAAAGTGCCGGTATCTGCTGACAAAAAAGCCCGGATTGAAGCAGTCGTCAGGAAATATGATTTTACGCCCAATGCGCTTGCACGCGGGTTAATATCGAAGAGAACCATGACGCTGGGTGTCATTTTGCCGGATATCACCAATCCTTATTTTGCGACCATTTTTCAGGAAGTCCAGAGATGCGCCGCTGAGGAGGGATACTCCGTCTATCTGTGCAACACCCGTTTTCACCACGGAGATGCCCCGATCGATGAGACCGGATATTTCCGTATGATGATGGATAAAAAGGTGGATGGAATTCTGATCATCGGCGGACAGCTGGACATGGTCGAAATCACTCCCGCCTATAAAGAGGCGCTGAACAAGCTTTCGGCCTCGCTTCCCGTCGTGGCGGCAGGCCGCGAGATTCCAGGCGCCGGCTGCATCTTTATTGACTCAGAGAACGGAAGCGGCGTCACGACTGCCTACAACTATCTCTCTTCGCTGGGACATAAAGATATCGCCTTCGTCGGAGGCCAGCCCGGCGTCACCATTACAGAGACCCGCCTGGAATCATACAAAAAAGCCGCCGCCGCATCAGGCCGCGAGGTACGTAAGGATTTGATATCCCTCTCCGACTACTATCTCCCGGATGGATACCAGGCCGCCGAAGCCCTTATATCCAGAAATGCGCCATTTACCGCCGTGATCACCATGAACGACAATGTGGCCCTCGGCGCCATCCGCGCATTCGCCGACCACGGCCTCTCAGTCCCGCGCGACGTGGCTCTCATCAGCTGCGACCGTTTCTACTTCGCCGACTATACGATCCCCCGCCTCACCAGCATCCATCACCACAGCCGCCGCTGGGGACAGATGGTCGTCCGCACCCTGATCCAGGCCGTCCAGGGCTCCACCGAAAACGCCCGCATCACCTTCCCCCCGGAACTGATTATCGGAGAAAGCTGCGGGACACATTTGCAGCATTAGATTTCGGCATTTTCCCAGTGAAGCCAGTACACAGCCGAAATCCCGGAGGGAGACGGCACCGCACCGCCATGTATATTCCAGTGTGCCGGCATCTGAAGCGGAAAGTCCCCCTCACCTACGTTCGGCGGAATGTTACGAGTTATAAGAAAGTCCGAGACTGGCGAACGCGCCCGTCGTTAGCGTGTACGCCAGTCTCGGACTTTCTTATGGCGAGTAGGAAGCAAGACGGACACGGAATATACATGGCGGTGCGGTGCCGTCTCCCTCCGGGATTTCGGCGTAACCTTCATACTTTTTTTCTGGTTTTTCTATTGTTTAAAAACTTTTAATATGATATACTGAATTTACAAACAGTATTTGGAACTATATTCTTATTTTTTTTCATATTTGAGAGGTGATACGATGAAAACCCTTGATGAAATTATGCCCGTACTTCAGCAGCTCCTCACATTAGTGGAACAGCACTTTGGAAACAAATGTGAAGTCGTGCTCCACGATCTCACGAAGGATTACAACCATACCATTGTCGATATCCGCAACGGAGACATTACGCACCGTTCCATAGGCGGCTGCGGAAGCAACTTAGGACTGGAGGTCCTTCGTGGCACCGTGCTGGATGGGGACCGTTTTAACTACGTTACCACTACACAGGATGGAAAGATCCTGCGCTCCTCATCCATTTATCTTAAAAATGATCAGGGAGACGTCATCGGATCGATCTGTGTGAATCTGGATATCACGGAGACGCTTCAGTTTGAAGGCTATTTACGCCAGTTCAACCAATTTGATAACTTTACATCCAACGACGAGGAGATTTTCGCTCCCGACGTAAATAATCTTCTCAGCCATCTGATTCAGATGGGACAGGAACAGATCGGAAAGCCTGCCCTGGAGATGAACAAAAACGAGAAGATCGAATTTATCCGTTTTCTCGACCAGAAGGGCGCGTTCCTCATCACAAAATCCGGGGAACAGATCTGCGAACTTTTGGGAATCAGCAAATTCACCTTTTATAATTACCTCGAAATCAGCCGCAGCCAGTCCGATTCTTCTGACAGCGACCAGACCTGACAGGACACGCGGGAGACAGTATTATGAAGGAGCGCTCATCAACTTCACTGACTGAAGGGCCCATCACCCGGTCGATTCTGCTGTTTACAGGCCCCCTCATCATCGGGAACCTGTTTCAGCAGCTTTACAACACCACGGATTCCTTTATCGTAGGCAATTTCGTAGGCAGCGGTGCGCTGGCCGCCATCGGCGCCAGCGCCCAGATTATCAATCTGTTCATCGGTTTCATCATCGGCCTGACCACCGGTGCGGGAATCATCATCGCGCAGTATTACGGCGCAGGGGATGGCACCCGTCTTCACTCAGCCGTCCATACGTCCTTCTGGTTCTGTATCCTGGGAGGAATTCTGGTTTCTATCGCAGGCTGTCTTCTCTCCCCTCTTATTTTAACCGCCATGAACACCCCAGCCGAGGTCATTCCCGACGCAGCGCTCTATCTGCGCGTCTATTTCCTCGGGGCACTCTTCAATATCCTTTACAATATGGGAGCCGGTACGCTGCAGGCGACAGGAGATACGAAGCACCCGCTCTACTATCTCTGCCTCTCCTCTGTGGTCAACGTAGTGCTGGACATACTCTTCGTCACCGTCTTCCACATGGCCGTGCCGGGGGTTGCGCTGGCCACTTTAATCGCCCAGCTGGTCTCGGCTGTCTGTGTGTTATGGAAGCTGACTCATACCGATGACATTTACCGTCTGGTTCCCTCACAGATACGTTCCGACCAGGCCATGCTGGTAAAGATATTAAAATTCGGCATTCCCACCGGGCTTCAGACCGCCATCACCTCCCTGTCCAATGTCATTGTACAGAGCTATTTGAACGGCTTCGGTTCCCTGGCCATGGCTGGCAGCAACATTTACGGGAAGGTAGACAGCTTTGCTCTGCTCCCGGCCAACTGCCTGTCCCTAACCACGACCACCTACATCGCTCAGAACATGGGGGCCAGGAAGTTTGACCGTGTGAAGAAGGGCTTTAAAAGCTTTCTGTGGCTCGGCAACCTCTACGCCGTCGTCATGGGAATCCTGCTCTGCTTCTTCAGCGCGGGCCCGCTACGGCTCTTCACCTCCGACCCGGAGGTCGTCCATTTTGGAGCCATGATGGGGCAGGTTCTCGGACCGGGTTATATTCTGCTGATTACGTGTCAGATCCTGATCGGAACCGCCAGGGGCGCAGGGGATACGTTCAGCACCATGCTTCTGTCTATCCTGAACTTATGCGGACTCAGAATCCTATGGCTGACCATCATGATCCCCCTCTTCCCATCCATCTACACACTGTATCTCGGCTATCCCGTCACCTGGGGAACCGCCGCGGTCTGTATGGGAATCTACTACCGCAAAAAGATCAAACCGCGCCTCGGGCTGTCCCAGAGCGTGTTTTAACCTGCTCTACAGGCTCCACAAAACGCGGTTTGATTTTCAGCTGCTCTCCAACTTTCCGGCACAGCTTATTTCCTTTGGACTACAATCTGGTCAGCCGGATCTCCACCTCAAACATACGGTTCCATGGCATCCATAGGTCAAAGCGGTACGGCTCCTTCGGAAAGTACTTTGCCTGGAACTCTTCCAGCCTCTTCTTGACAATCTCCCGAACCACCGGTTCCTTATCCTTTAAATCGAGACGGTTCAAAGCCGGATCGATATCCGTCAGATGGTCGGTAACGTCTCTGCGCACCTCCGCCATATATCCCCAGTCCTCCAGGTACCGGAAAAACAGGAATTCTTCCGATATCTCCCGCACCTCCCGGGACAGACGGCCCAGCCTCTCTGCCGCGTTCCACGCACATAAATGAGACAGTACCGTTCCAAGGGTGTTGGAGGAGGTATTCCACCCCCCGTAAGCGGCCAGTTCTTCAAGCATGCCCTGCTCGTATAAAAACTGCATCAGCGCCCGGTCGGCCCCATTAGGAATCGCGCAGTCGGCAATTCCCACCGCCAGACCTCTTGCCCTGTATTTTCTGATTCTCGCCAGAAATGCTGGCAGATTCCGCTCACTTTCCAGAATAATATCGTCGGTAAGAATCTCTTTTTCCAGCTTTAAGCTGAACGGTGTCGGCGGGTTGACCGCCAGCACAAAGTCCGCCTCCGCAGAGGTCTCCGCCTCGCTGCAGCCGGCCGCCAGCAAATGAGACAGAACCGTCTCACCGATGCTGCGGTCCTCATAGGATGGAATCTGTGTCTTTCCCCGCAGAGAGGAGTAATCGACATAGACGGCTGGAATCAGGCCGCTCTGCCCATTAACCGCCCTGGCAAGCAGTGTACAGCCGATCTCGTCCGCTCCCGGATACATGGCAATACGGGAAAGCAGATTTTTCTTTGCCATAACGGAACTGAGTTTTTTTCGTTCAGATGGAGCATACCCATACTCCCGGCAGTCATCCAGGGGAATAATCATGTAGTCAATCACGCCCTCCTCCACCAGCTCGATGGATCGGATATGGTTGCCATAGTTAATTCTGCGCCGTTCTAAAAAGTCGCTTAAATACTCCTCCGGCACTTCCCGGCAGATAGTCTCCAGTTCCTCCAGCTCCTCCGGTGTGGCCGCCTTCACCGACTCCTTGTCCCGAATCACGCCATAGCGGAAAATACGATATCCGTAATCCTCATAGTAATCCGGCTCTTCCCCGCTTCCATCCCTGGCCGGCGCCCTGGTAATCAACTGAAAACCATAGATCTGAATCCCCGGCTCCAGCCTTTTAATCTCTTTTAAGCGCTCCAGCCGTTTTGCACAGACCTCCTCCGGCAGGTGATGGAGCCTCGACGGCACGATCCCGCCGTACAGCAGCATATCCATGGACACCACCAGATGGGAGGCTCCTTTCACCTGCTCCTTCGTCCATTCCCAGACAGCCTCCACATCGGCTTCTCTCTTAAAGTCTCCCAGTATTTCCTTTGGGGGCATACTTAAATACAGCCCGCTCAGCCTTCCGATGTAGTCAGGATACACGTAATTACAGGGCCGCTCATCCAGAGGAATAAATACAATCTTTGACATATTGCATCTCCTTTTTCATACTTTTTTTAATATTTTTCTTAATCGTACACGTTTCTTACGTTTCTGTCAATATAGTCAATATGCCGTATTTATTTGCTGTATGTTATGGAACTTTCCTAATATTTTTGATTTTTTTACTTTTATATTGTGTTACTTCCCAAATTGTGCTAACATGGATGATATCTAAATTTTAATCTGTTTTTATGCTTTTTTCATACTTTTAGGAATATTTTCTTTTGGTGTTTCCCGATAACAGCAGCCTGGCTGCTATGGCATTCTGTGGCACAGCGTTATAGATTTTCAGAATGCATTTTAAAACAGAAAGGAGATTTGCCTCATGACCTTCTATTGCAAGGGCCAGCCGGGAGAGCTTCCGGAGATTCTGGACTTTATCAACATGGTATTCAGCATGCATCAGGCCCCTCACAACTTCCGTACCCTCTTACCCAAACTTTATGGCGAGAGCCGGCCTACCGAGTGGTGCCACTATCTGGCAAAAGAAGACGGTAAGATAAAGGCCGTCGTCTGTGTGCTCCCCATCACCCTGAAGCATGACGGGCACACCATCACCTGCGCCACTGTAGGCAGTGTCTCGGTTCATCCTTACAGCCGCGGAAAGGGCTACATGAAGCAGCTCATGGCCATGGCTGTGGAAGATATGGAGCAACAGGGCATTACCCTGAGCATTCTGGCCGGAAGGCGCCACCGCTATCAGTATTACGGCTACGAGCCCGGCGGTCATTCTCTGCAATACCGATTCAATGGGGATAACTTCCGCCACTGCGCCTCCCGTTATCCTGATATTCCCCTCACGCTGCGCCTGGCCGAGGCCGGGAATACCATGCAGATCGGTGAATTCTGCCGCATGTATTCCGCGCTTCCTGTCCATACAGTCCGTTCTGACCAGGATTTCTTTGACATCTGTTCCAGCTGGGGCAGCCAGTTATATGCCGTGGAACAGGAAGGAACAGCAGCCGGTTATATCTGCGGTACTGAGGATCATGTCTATGAACTGGTTCTGGAGGATGAGACGCTGCTCTTCTCTGCTCTGAAGGCCTGGTCTGCGCTCCATGGCTGTGAATCATTTACACTCGCAGTTTCTCCCTACGATTCAGAACGAATCCGGGGAGTATCCGGTTTCTATGAACGTTTTTCGGTACAAGAAGAAGATAATTACCGTATCTTCAACTACAGTGATGCGATCCACTTCTTCCTTTCCATCAAGTCGGAAAAAGAGCCATTAACCGATGGCCGCCTCACGCTGAAAATCGGTGACAGATCCACACTTGCCATAGCAGTCTCTTCCGGCAAAATTACCGCTGAACCATGTGACGACGCCCCGGATCTCTGCTTAACCGACGTGGAAGCGGTAGACCTTTTGTTTTCTCCGGCCTCTCTCTATGGCAGAGAGTCATCTTCCCCTCTTTTTTCCGTAAACTGGTTTCCACTGCCGCTTTCTGTCTCTCAACTAGATAAATGTTAGGAGGTATTTATCATGTACCGAATTTTTCCATCACCGAAACAATGCACGTTTCATCAAACTATGCTTTCCGCCATCAGTTACGGCAGTGTCACTACAGCGCCTGAGATTGCAGACTCCTGCCGGGCTGCCGGTTTCGATCCCTCCCTGCTTCTTGCCGCTGCATTTCCAGGTGGTTTTTCACCGGAAGGAATCGCGCTGACAGCTGAGTATATTTCGTGTACACCGGAGGGCTTCCAGATCAGCATCACCCCCTCCGGCATACGGATTGCCTGCAGCGACGGCGCCGGTTTCTTCTACGCGCTGAATGTTCTGGTTCAGCTGTCCACTCAGACACACGGCACGCTTCCCTGTGCGGAGATTACAGACGAACCAGCCCTTTCGGTTCGAGGCATTATGCTGGATATCGGCCGCGACAAAATCCCCTCCATGAAGACACTGAAAGGGCTGATTGACTTATTCTCCTCCATGAGGATCAACCATCTTCAATTGTATATGGAGGGATTCAGTTTCGATTACGAGGATTTTCACTACCTCTTTACCAACGAGACGCCGGTAACGGCGGCAGAGTTCCGGGAACTTTCCCTGTATGCCAAAGCGCATTTTATCGATCTTGTCCCCAACCAGAACGTTCTGGGGCACATGGAAAAATGGCTGGAAAAGCCGCAGTTTCGCGGCCTGGCGGAATGCGAAGATGGTTACATCTTTGAAAATCTTTTCTGGCGGCCCCCGATGACTCTGGATGTCCGTGACGGCCGAAGCTTCGAACTGGCTGAAACGCTGCTGGGTACACTGATGGAGGCTTCCGTCTCCAGCTTCATCAACGTCAACATGGATGAGCCCTTCGAACTGGGCATGGGAAAGAATAAGGAGACCGCCGGGAAGGAAGGCCGCTTGAACCTGTACTTCCAGTATGTGGAAAAGCTCCATGATTACTGCACCTCCCACGGCAAAAAGATGCTTATGTGGGGCGATGAGATTCTGCACCACCCTGACTGTGTATCACGTTTTCCAAAAGACGCCACCCTGCTGGACTGGATCTATGAAGGCGACGCTCATTTTGAAGACCACGCCAGGCTGATGCAGAAAACCGGTTTAAATTACTGTCTCTGCCCTGGTACCAGTTCCTGGGGATCCTTAACAGGACGTTCTGATAATATGGCGAAGAATATCCGGGATGCTGCTTCCTGCGCGGTCCGATACGGCGGACGCGGCATTATCACGACTGACTGGGGTGATTTAGGCCACTGGCAGTACTTAAGTGTTAGCTATCCCGGATTTGCGTATACTGCGGCCTGCTCCTGGAGCGGTCCGGAAAGCGATTCCGATTTAACTGCCTGGTTCTGCAACCGCTTTATCTATGAAAGCCCGACAGAAAACGCGTTCCAGACCGCCTGGGATCTGGGCAACTACTACCATCTGGAACAGGCGCCGCTGTACAACACCACACTGGCCTTTGCAGTCATGTCAAGCAAATACACCTTCGAATCCATTGAGGAATTTGATGCAAAGATGGAACGGCTTCTGACGCTTTCCGCCAACATCGCGCGAACAAACTCCATTCCGCCGAGGGAACCGGCCATCCGCATTGACTTTGCCGCCATAAAAGAGTATCTGGATCGGGTGGAAGCTGAAATTTCCGATGTATCCCTGACCTGCGCCGATGCCGGGCTGATCCGTGCAGAGATGGCTGGCGGCCTTCGCATGGTCCGCCACGGGCTCCATCTTTATTACACCATGACGGTTCTCAGGGACGACCCACAGGCATTTTCCCGGGAAATGGCCATTCTCTTTGATGATCTGGATGAAATACTGAAGAATCATTATGCTCTCTGGACAGCCAGAAACCGAAACGGCGGATTCCAGAGAAGCACGGCTCACATGAACCACCTGCTGTTCTTCTACAGAAAGATGCAGAAAGAAAACGGGCTTCCCTCTCAATAGAAAAGAAAGCCCTCAAAGCAAAGACGGTGCTCCTCCAAACTATCGTTAAAAAACCCGCTTTGGAATCCACTGTTCCAAAACGGGTTTTTCTGTTTTAAACGCATCACACTATTCTTCCCTGGGACATCCTGTGTCAAGCCCCAGCAGCCGGCAGATCTTCAGGTAAAGGTGTTCCACATCCAGCGGTTTGCCTTCAAATGCACTCATTCCAGCCTCCATGGCCGCATCTACATCCTCCTTAAATACATTTGCCGTCATGGCTATGATAGGAATGGATGCCGCATCCGGCCTGTCCATGGCCCGTATGGCTCGCGTAGCCTCCAGACCGTTCATCTCCGGCATCTGAATATCCATGAGAATCACCTGGAATTCCCCCGGTGCGCTCTCGGCAAATCTCTCCGCCGCCAGCCTGCCGTTTTCGCTCCGGCTGACCACTGCGCCCTTCAGTTCCAGAAGCTGGATGGCGATCTCAGCGTTTAAATCATTGTCTTCTGCAAGCAGAATCCTGATTTCCTTTAATAGTTCTTCTCCGACAGGCATCTGATTTATATTCTCCCCGGCACCGGAAGGGGCCCCTGCGGGCAGTGTAAGTGTAAAATAAAACTCGCTGCCATGGCCCGATTCGCTCTTTACCCTCAGTTCTCCGCCCATCAGCCGCACAATGCTGTGACTGATCGGAAGGCCAAGACCAGTTCCCTGGCTCTTGGAGTAATTCGTCCCCACCTGTTCAAAGGTTTCAAAAATGCGGGTCTGATCTTTCTGATCAATTCCCACTCCAGTATCAATCACCTGGAACTCATAGTCTGCCGCCTCAAAGCTCGTCTTCTCATCCGCATCTGGCATCTCCGTCACCCGGAGAATCACGGTGCCGCCTTCCGGGGTAAACTTAAACGCATTCGAAAGCAGATTCGTTAAAACCTGCCGAAGGCGAATGACATCACCAATAACTCCCCCGTGAGAAATATTTGCTTCGATCCGATAAGTCAGGCCGCGTCTCCTTGCGTCCATCTCCATCATTGTCTGCAGCTCATCAAGCATACGTTCCAGCGAGAACGGCTCGCTGGCAATGGTCAGCTTCTCGCTGTCCAGACGGCTCATGTCCAGAATATCATTAATCAGATCCAGCAGATAGTGGGCAGAAGCCCGAAGCTTCACAAGCATATCCCGGACATTATCCGGCACTCCTTCTGTCATTCCGGCCAGATCCGCCAGTCCTACCACAGCGTTGATCGGAGTTCTCAGTTCATGGCTCATGTGGGAAAGGAATTCTCCCCTGGCACGGCTCTCCGCCTCTGCCTTTTTCAAATCGCTCTGCATAACCGCAGCCTTCACCCGCACCCGGTTGATCCACAGAACCACAGTAACTATAATTAAAAGGACTGCCGTTAAAATCCCCACAAACATCAGGGGATTTGCATAGATGAGCTCCGTCATGGAAAGCCTGCCCGTCCCCACAGAAACCATGTTCTGATCCAGCAGTTCCTCTCTCCTGTCAGCAGATATACTGTTGATGGCCTTATTCATAATGGACAGCAGCTCCGGATCCGTCGGTCTCGCCATAGCAAAGCTGACATCCATGCGGTCATTGACCAGCGTTACTGGAAGAACGTTGGCAAAGTGGCTCTTCTGTATTTCATACTCCATATAGGTGGCCAGACCGTATACAAAATCTGCATCTCCCCGGTTCACTGCTTTTAAAGCGTCGTTAATGTTGTGGTAACGCTTCACTTCCGCTGCCCGGATAGTCTTCGGCAGTTCCCTCCCCTCGATCACCGCGCCCACAAGCTCGCTGCCCGGATAGCTGGACGCCTTATTGCGCACGATTATACTGTTCAAACTGGCAAACGGCGCGGTGAGCACCATTTTCTGCTCCAGGGAATCCGACTCACCTCCCAGATAAAATCCGAGCATATCCGCATCTCCCCGGCGCACCAGATCCAGCGCCTCAATATAAGAGGCTGCTGGAACATAATGAAATTCCAGCCCGGTAAACTCTGCGGCCTCCTGTAAAATGTCATAGGATAATCCGTCATGCATATCATCCGGAGTTTCGCAGGCCAACGGATGAAAATTACGCGGCATGGCTACAGTTACGCTGCCCTTTTGCCGGATATAGTCCTTTTCCTCCTCTGACAGACGAATATCAACTGTTGACTCGTTTAAAAAATTGGTAGCATAGCGGTCCGCCGCAAAATCTGGATTCGAGTCTGCGATTTTCGCCATGGCCATATTCAGTCCATCCAGAATCTCCTGATTTCCTGCTTTGGTCACAATATAGTAAGGCTGTGAATCAAACGAGACTACCGCACGGACACCCTGCTTTGCTTCCACGCTGTTACCCAGCAGTAAATCTACCTCGCCATCCTTTAAATATGGATAAAGATTCCCATCCACCAGCTGTTCAAAGGTATAATACTTCAGTGTGCAGTCCAGATCGTTCATGGACAGGTATTGTTTTAACCGGCGGATATTTTCAACGGCACGGTCATACACTCCAATGGTTTTTCCATTGAGCGACCTGAGATTATAGTTCTGTACAGAATCATCGTCTTCACGTGCAAAAATAACCGTCTTGCTGTATCCAATGTTGTAATCAGGATAATCATAATACTCTTCCAGGCCGGGAAGATAATAATTGCCGCCCATCAGGTCAAACTCACCTGCGGCAACCCCTTTGAGCATGTCATCCGGAGTTGTATCGAAATACTCATATTCCCAGCCAGTGTATTTGGCTATTTCATTGAGGTAATCCACCACAAGGCCATGACGGCTGCCATCCGGATCTTTCTCTGAAATTCCTTTTGCTTCGCAAAATGCTACACGAAGCACACGCGGCTGACTCTCTGCCGCCGCAGAGGTGATACAAAGCAGTGACATTACCATTATCATCAGGCTCACCGCAGCCCAAAGCCCGAACCCTTTCACGACTGATGCCCGTTTCATCATCCGTACTCCTTCGCCGGAATTCCCAATCCGGACAGTATCTGTAATATTTTTATTTATAAGATATACTGCTTCGAGTATAGCAAAGAGCACCGGAAAAAGCAATCGTTTGATCACCGCTTACCGCACATAGTCTGACAGTTCAGCTCTCCGGATACTCTCCATAAAAATGATCGGGAACGGCGAACACATGCATTTTGTGTACGCCGCTCCCGGTTATTTTTGTAATGAGCAGTGTGTCAGGCAGATACAGGAAGCTTAAGCCTCCCTGCAGCATTATTTAATCAGCCGGCCCTGCATTTAGCGATTCTGTGTCTCCGTATTTCCGCTTCTTATATGCACATCAAGCTGATTAAACGGAATCTCGATCCCCGCTTCATCAAACCGAAGCTTAATCTGCTCCATCATATTCCATCTTGTAGACCAGTAATCCTCCGTGGCAACCCATCCGCGGCCGCCGATGGTGACAGAACTGGCCCCCAGATCGTCCACGTAGATATCGATGGACTCCTCTTTTAAGATGGAGGGGTGGTTTACATAAATTTGCTCCAGTATCTCCTTGGCCCGTTTCAGATCCGAGCTGTAACCAATGCCAATCTTAATATCAACACGCCGTTTGTCCATGGCTGTTACATTGGTTAATGGCGAGTTGGACAGCGTTCCGTTGGGAATTACAACCTGCTTGTTGTCAACCGTATTCAATACCGTATAGACAAGACCAATGGTATGCACCGTTCCCTCTCCGTCTTTGGAGACAATATAGTCACCTACCCGGAATGGTTTCATCATCAGGATCAATACCCCGCCGGCAAAGTTTGCCAGGCTTCCCTGGACAGCAAGGCCTACGGCGATACTGGCCGATCCCAGCAAAGCCACAATGGAAGCTGAATTCACACCAATCTGCCCGGCAATGATGAATCCCAACAGACAGTACATGGTCGCATTCAGCACGGACAGCAAAAACTTCCTTAAACTGATCTCCATATCCATCCTTGTAAAAGAACGGTTCAGCATGTGGTAAATAACTTTAATAACTCTGGAACCAACGGCAAAGATCGCCAGTGCAATCAGCAGCTTGATTCCAAATGCGATCAGTCCCGGAATCCAGCCTTTCATCGTCTCCAGCATAACGTTGGGCTTCAGCTGCTCTAAATTCTGCTGGACCTCCTGCTGCAGGGCTGCCAGAGATTCTTCCGGAACGCTCGCGCTTGAACTGCCAGTGATCATATCCTTATATCTCTCCAATCAACTTTCAGACTACTAATCCTCTATTTTTTCTCATTCTTTTTATCCGTGATTTTCTTGGCCACAGGCTTCTTATCTTCTATCTTTTCCACCATGACCTTCTTATCCGCGATCTTCTTTGTCTCCGGCTTCTTGTCCTCGATCTTTTCCACCGTGACCTTCTTATCCGCGATCTTCTTTGTCTCCGGCTTCTTGTCCTCAATCTTTTCCGCCGTGACCTTCTTATCCGCGATTTTCTTTGTCTCCGGTTTCTTGTCCTCGATCTTTTCTACCGTGACCTTCTTATCCGCGATCTTCTTTGTCTCCGGCTTCTTGTCCTCGATCTTTTCTACCGTGACCTTCTTATCCGCAATCTTCTTTGTCTCCGGCTTCTTGTCCTCGATCTTTTCCGCCGCAGCCTTCTTATCTGCCGCTTTTGTTACAGCAGTTTTTTTAACCGTTGTCTTCTTTACAGCTGCTTTTGTTCCAGCCGCCTTTACTCCGGCGGTCTTTGCAGCCGCTGTCTTCACTCCGGCAGCTTTCTTAACCGTTTTTTCTTCCACCGGTGTGCAGGTAAAGATCATCACGGAAAGCGGGGCCACCGTAATCTCGATGGAATCCGGCCTCTCGTCCTTCTCTGCCTTTTTCGAGCTCTTCACACGCGGATTGATGCGGCCTTCGCCGCCATAGCTTTCCGCGTCACTGTTGGAGATCTCTTTATATTTTCCGGCAAACGGAACACCAATCCTGAATTTTTCATGAAGTACCGTATCGAAGTTGCAGACAATCAGAAGTGTCTCCTCCTTCTTTTTCGTCTTTCGTAAAAATACCACAATGCTTTCTTCCGAATCCGTACAATTCACCCACTCAAAGCCTTCGGGTTCATAATCCATCTGGTACAGCGCCGGATAGTTTACATAAATCTCATTTAAGGACTTCACATACTCCTGCATCTGTTTGTGAACCGGTTGTTCCGTAATCCCCCAATCCAGCTCCGCATTCTCATTCCATTCATGAACCTGCGCAAACTCCTGGCCCATAAACAGAAGCTTCTTGCCCGGATGGCTCATCATGAAACCGTATGCGGCACGCAGGTTCGCAGCCTTGGTCTCCAGTTCTTCCCCCGGCATCTTACCGATCATGGATCCCTTTCCGTGGACCACCTCATCGTGCGAGAATACAAGAATAAAATCTTCGCTGTATGCGTAAAGCATGCTGAAGGTCAATTCTCCATAATGGTGCTTTCTGAAAAAGGGATCGCACTGCATGTATCCCGTAAAATCATTCATCCAGCCCATGTTCCATTTATAGTCGAAGCCCAGGGCGCCTTCCTTGATATCACCGGTGATCTCCGGCCATGCGGTCGACTCCTCAGCGATCAGAACAGCTCCGTCTGCCCTTCCTTTAAATACAGAATTTAAATGCTTTAAGAATTCCACGGCCTCCAGGTTCTCATGACCGCCGTAAATATTAGGAACCCACTCCCCTGGATTTTTACCATAATCCAGGTACAGCATGGAAGCCACAGCATCCATACGGATTCCATCCGCGTGGTACTTGTCCGCCCAGAACAGTGCATTGGCAATCAGGAAGTTGGATACTCCCGGACGGCCATAATTATAAATCAGAGTGCCCCAATGCGGATGAGCGCCCTGTCTCGGGTCCTTATGTTCATATACGCATGTCCCGTCAAAATTAGCCAGTCCAAAGCTGTCCCTCGGAAAATGTGCCGGAACCCAGTCGAGAATCACGCCGATGCCCTGCCCATGCATATAATCCATAAAATACATAAAATCATCAGGTGTTCCATACCGGCTGGTCGGCGCGTAATACCCGGTCACCTGATAGCCCCAGGATGCGTCCAGCGGATGCTCCATAACCGGAAGCAGCTCGACATGGGTGTAACCCATCATCTTCACATACTCCGCCAGTTTTACCGCTATCTCGCGGTAATTATAAAATTCAGAACCGATGATATCGTTCCCGTTTTCATTACGCTCCGTCTCTTTCCGAATCCATGATCCAAGATGGATCTCATAAATGGACATGGCCTGATTTTTAGAATCCATCTTCGCGCGTTTTTTCATCCATGCGTTGTCCTGCCACTCATAGCGGCCCGTATCCCATACGACAGAAGCCGTGTTCGGACGCAGCTCGCAGAAATTACCATACGGATCCGCCTTTAACTGCGGCTCCCCACGGCTGTTCTTAATCTCATATTTATAAATCAATCCCGATGCCAGACCTGGTATAAACAATTCAAAAATCCCGGAATCGCCCAGGCGTCTCATCTGATGACGTCTTCCATCCCATAAATTAAAATCTCCGACAACACTGACGCGCATAGCGCACGGCGCCCACACGGAAAAATAGACACCCTCTACACCATTCACGCTCATCGGGTGTGCGCCCATCTTCTCATAGATTGTATAATGAACACCCGCTTCAAACTTCTTTAAGTCCGAATCTGTATACAGCGGTGAAAATGCATACGGATCGTAAAGTTCCTCCGACGTGCCATTATCATAAACCACAAGCAGGCTGTACTCCGGAATATTCTTTCTCGGAATCAGCGCTGCGAAATAGCCCGCCTCATCTGCCAGTTCCATCGGGAATTCCTTTCCCGAGGAGGCAAGTCTGACCGTCACCATGACTGCCGTCGGTATGAATGCGGAAATCAGCAGCCCGTCGTCTGTGATATGCGGTCCCAGCAGCTTGTGGGGGTCCGCCGCTTCTGAATATACAATCTCTTCAATCCCGGCCCAATCCATCAAATCATACAACTTTTTGTCCATACAATATCCTCCTGGTCCCTGTTTATTCCCGCGAGCAACGAGCCGGACGGCGCGCTTGCGGGTCCGTCCGGCGACTGCCGCGAGGGTCGGAAAACCCACCGCTCACGGCGCTGCACTTTTGATATCCCCGCTGACTGCGGCGGGGTTTTCGACTGAGTCTATTTTAGCATTCATATGCATATTTTACAATAGAATCCCACAGCACTTTCCGTATTTTTCCGACAGAAAGCCTCCGAAATCTACATGTTTTCCTATTCTTCTCCAGCCAGGGAATCCGCCTGTTTCCTGGCATAGGCCAGCATTAAATCAACAACCCGGCCATAGCTCTTCACACCATCCGCCTGACTGTTTATTTTTAAATACGTATCATTCAGCTGGTTGGACACCTCCGCAGCCTTCCCGTCATATCTTGCCCAGAATTCATTATTTCCTCTCAGATCCACCCAGGCCCGCTCGTCCAGAGCGCCGCACAGCTCCAGATACGCATCCATATCGGTCTTCGCCAAGGCGTTGGTCGCATAGACCCATCCGGTTAAGTATCCGCTGTAACGGTAGGATGGAGAATCGGAACCAATGCAGGCCAGATAGCCGATAAAATTCGCCTCGTCCTCCCTCATAAATCCCCGCAGATGGGACAGTTCATGGCAGATCGTGTGGGGAATGTTGTAATCCGGCATCTCCCTGTTGTAATTCGCCTCCACGGTAAAGGGCGAATACTGGCCGCACAGCTGCTGAACCGAGAAGAAATACGACCACGCCAGCGGCTTCGGCCTGGGATAGTAGCCTGCAAGCTGGGGATACTGTTCTCCCAGCCGCCTCATGGCCGCTACGCCTTCCCGGTTGGCATCCTTCATATCCATGGCCGCTCCGACGCCGTCTTCACAGTACTGATTCACAGTCTTTGTCAGCACGGCGCAAAGTTCTGTAAGATCGTCCTTTGAAGACTTTCTGACTTCCAGACCGGAGTAGCTGGAAAACGGTTTTCTATAATAATTGACACCACAGTTAAATGTAAACAGGAAAAAAATCCCCGTCAGCAGAAGCAGCGCCCTCACAAGAACCATTTTAATCCGCCTGATATGAGTGATCGTATACCAGACCGCTGCTGCGATAAGGAAATAAACGGCTGACTCTACTACGGAAAATGGAAAAATCCCGGATATTCGTCCCAGTGTTCCCACAATAACCGGATAAACGGTTACTGCATACCATTCTCCAAATCCTGGCACAAGACGGGCCAGAAGCTGAAAAAGCAGTGATAACGCAAACAGGACGCCGGATGCCAGAAGCAGCCGGATCTCCCGCTTCTTCCTCTCCCCCCGTCCTGATGGCGCTATTACTGCGCTCTCATTCTCCGCCGCTCTGACTCCCGCGTCCATTTGTGCAGGATTCTCCTCTGCACCGCTGTTCATGCTCTTTTGCTGAATAATCTCTCCCATACGTCTTCCCCCCGAAGTATTCCGCCATGCCCCACACAGCGGATTGTTTAAAATAACGGTACCATATTTTTATGGACATTTCGTGGAATGTTTGTGAATATTTTCTTACCATTTAAGAAAACCCCTTGCGGAATCCCGGAAACTCATTTAAACTCTCTTATGGACAAAATATATGGATAGAAAAGAAGGTCTCTATGAAAAAGGAAGATAACAGACTGGAGAAGAGCGAGGCATTTGACTGGAAGGCCGAGATCATAAGCTGGATTAAAATTATTATTGCGGCGGCCGTCATCGCCTTTGTTCTGAACAACTTCATCATCGCAAACAGCAAGGTTCCAAGCGGCTCCATGGAAAATACAATCATGACCGGAGACCGTGTCATCGGTTCCAGGCTGTCTTACAGATTCGGCGATCCAAAGCGCGGCGACATCGTTATCTTTCACTTTCCGGATGATCCGACCGGTACCATTTACTATGTAAAACGGATTATCGGTCTGCCCGGAGACACCGTTGTTATCATCGATGGAAAGGTCTATTTAAACGGATCTGAGACGCCTCTCGACGAACCTTACATTCGGGAGCCCATGGACCCGGAACCGCCGGTCCGCTTCGAAGTGCCGGAGGATTCCTACTTTATGATGGGCGATAACCGTAATTTCTCCGCAGACGCCAGGCGCTGGGAGAATAAATACGTAAAGCGTGATAAAATCATTGCAAAAGTACTGTTCCGGTATTATCCGGGCATCGGAAAAATCGAATAAGGAAAGAGTTCAGTCTTCGCATACGGCTGCCGTATGCGAAGGCTGAACTCTTTCCTTATAAGTAATGGAAAATGCGGAAGTCCGCCGGTTGTTCCCGGCAGACCTCCGCATTTTCTGCTATATCTTCATTTTCCTCTACCACTGGTAATACTGAACCAGCGCCTGAGTCCCCAGACTTCCTTTTCCCTGCGCCTCCATATCTTCATACATGGAAAGCACATAGTCTAGCACGCCCAGATGAACCCCTGCGTTCTCCGCTTCCTCGGAAGCGAGCTTCATATCCTTGATAAAGTGCCGGATAAAGAAGCCGGGATCAAAATCGCCAACAAGGATACGCGGTGCTACCGTCTTAAGCTGTGCGCTGCCCGCCGCTCCCGTTCCGATCGAATCCACCATCTGGCCCACGTCGAGTCCGGTGGCCTTCGCATAGACCATAGCCTCGCATACGCCGGAGATCGCGCCGGCTATGGCAATCTGGTTGCACATCTTCGTATGCTGGCCATTGCCCGCTTTTCCCTCGTACTTGATGTTCTTTCCCATGGCTTCAAAGAGCGGCATGCACGCGTTAAAGTCTGCTTCATCTCCGCCGGCCAGGATCGTCAGCGTTCCCTCTCTCGCCCCTGTGTCTCCGCCGGTTACAGGTGCATCCAGGGCCTTCAGACCCGCTTTTGCGGCATCTTCGTATATCCTGACCGCCAGCTTCGGGCTGGTCGTCGTCATATCAATCAGAAATGTACCCGGATCTGCACTGGCAATGATTCCATCGTCCCCAAAATATACTTCTTCCACATCCTTCGGATATCCCACGATGGTAATCACCGCGTCACGTCCGGCGGCACAGGTCTTCACGTCCTCGCACCAGACAGCGCCCTCAGCGATCACATCCTCTGCTTTTTCCTTTGTTCTCGTGTAAACCGCCACCTCAAAACCAGCTTTCATCAGGTTGCGCACCATGGATTTCCCCATGATCCCGATTCCGATAAATCCCACCTTTTTCATGTATCCTTATCCTCCTTCTCGTATTGTCCGTCTTCTATTTCGATTTTAACACGAGCCATGGCGGTTGTAAATTACCGGAGGTAACTTTTTGCATTCATTCGGGGGACCAGTTGCCGTTCCCGGCCTTCTTACTTCGCGCTCAGCGCAGCCATGGTGATATAGTTGTAAGGTTTGTTAAAGTGAGGAAGGAAAAACGCATCGAACAGTTTCAGCTTATCGATGGTCACCTGCTCCTCGATCGCCATCGAGAAGAGATGGATCACCATGGAAATATCGTAGTCCGAGCTGATCTGCGCGCCCAGAATCACTCTCGTGTTCTTGTCATAGACGATGCGCAGTTTTACCTTATAGTTTCCATTTTCCATAAATTCCGCTCTCTGCCAGTCCTCGAAATCCGTGGCGAGCGCCTCGATTCCCAGCTTCTCGGCTTTTGCCAGGCTGATTCCCGTACTCACCATATTAAGTCCCCAGATGCTGATGCCGTTAGAGCCCTGAACGCCCACGGATTCCAGCTTCGTACCGCAGGCATTGTGAGCCGCGATAATTCCGGAACGGACCGCATTTGTCGCCAGTGCAATGTAGTCTGTGGCCTGAATCGCGTTGTTGTAAACAGTCGCACAGTCTCCGACCGCGTAGACGCCCGGAATGCTGGTCTCCTGACATAAATCCGTCAGGAACGCGCCGTTTTTAAACAGCTTGATCTGTTCTCCGCCCAGTGCAGTATTGGGCTTGAAGCCGATTCCAAACACCACCATGTCGGCGTCGTAGCTTCCCTTGTCCGTGACTACCTTCTGCACGCGAACGGAACCTTCCAGCTTTTTCACAGTCTCTCCAAAGGCCAGCGTAACTCCGTGCTCCTTTAAATTATCCGCCATCTGATCGGAAAATTCTCTGTCATAATATCCGGCCAGACACGTCTCCGCGCAGTCGATCAGCACCACTCCCCTGCCGTTTCTCTTAAATGCCTCCGCCAGCTCCACGCCGATATAACCGGCGCCGACTACTGCGACGCGCTTTACGCTCTCATCCTTCAAACGCTCAATCACGTCCTGCGCATTCTGGAATAGTTTTACGAACTGTACATTTTCCAGCTCCATTCCTTCGATGGCCGGACGAATCGGGAGTGAACCGGTCGCAAAAATCAGCTTGTCGAAATGCTGCTCATACGTATTGCCCTCGCGGTCGGCCGCATAGACGATCTTTTTATCATAATCGACGGAGGTCACCGGAGTCTCCATGTATATTTTGGCACCCTTTGCCTCAAACGCCGCCTTATCCGAGTAAAACAGTCCCTCCGGTCCCGATATCTGTTTGCCGATCCAGAGCGCCATACCGCAGCCCAGAAAACTGATGTTACTGTTGGAATCAAAGGCGATTACCTCTTTATCCTTATAATTATCCAGGATTGTGTTGAGCGCCGCCGTTCCCGCATGATTTGCCCCGATTACTACAATAGTTTCTTTCATGTGAATATCCTCCTGTTCATGATTTAATAAGTAAAACCTTAGTTCTAAAAAATGCTTCAGATAATTAGAGTATCTCCAATATGGTCTCATTATATCACACCGTTAAAATAATAACAATAACTATTATTAAAAAATTAGCATTTTTTTCACAATCACGATTGGAACCCAAGATGTCTGTAAAGAATCGTACAGCCGTCCGGGCTTTTGCATCGAAATGCAGGAAGACAACGTGCACCTCCCGGGGAATTTCTTTTTCATAAGCCGCCGCCCCATATGAATCAAAAAATGAGAGTACCAGAACGCCCGCCGCCGAATCCGGCCGAAGCATTTCAGATACTCTCATCAAAAAACATTTCATTATTTTTTATCCCCCACAACCGCCTTCACAGTCTCTTCCATTTCTTCAAACGTCCAGTCTAACGGCGGGCATTTATGGAAAAAGGAGTGTTGTGGATTCATGCAGGAAATATTCACCATGCGTCTGTCGAAATCGAATTCCAGTGAAAAATCGCCAATCAGCAGGTGCGCTTCTTTTCGGTTTTTCATATTATCCAGTAGTCTCCGTTCCAGCTCTTTTGACTTTCTTACCTCGTATAAAAAATCGATTGTATGTATCATAGCACCCCTCCATACTGCGATTGTACCACGGGCTGTCTCATTCGTCAAAAGCAGCGGACCGGTTCGGCAGTGTAACTATATCTGCGGACCGGCTCCCGGCTTTCTGCTCTCACGTACCGGACTTCTCCTGGCTGGCCGGAATCAGTCCGAAATATTCCAGTATGCATTTCAGCTGTGGATTCCAGAAGCCCCAGTTGTGGTTCCCTTCACATTCACAGTAATGGTAATCCAGGTCCGGGCAATTCGTTTCCATAAACTGCTTAAATTCCACATTCAGACTGTAAAGAGGGTCCTGTTGTCCACAGCTGTGGTAGATTTTCGGCTTGGGCACTGTGGATGCGGCTGTCTGTTTCGCCAGATACTCCAGATCGTCCTTCGATCCCTTATACTCCTCCTCGTCTCCAAAAATGTGGTAAACATTATCCATAAAATCGGAGACCGAGAACATGGTTCCGGCCGCCTTCATGGCCTCGAAGGGGCTGTTGGCCGCCGACATTGCGGCGACACCGGCGTACTGCTCCGGGCAGGACAGCGCCGCCTTTAAGGCTCCGTAGCCACCCATGGAGAGACCGCCGATAAACGTATCCTCTCTCCTGGTGGATGCCGGAAAGAAATTGCTCACAACGATAGGAAGCTCCTTTGTGATGTAATCGAAGTACAGGTGCCCGTATTTTCCATTTGTATAAAAGCTTCTGTGTGCCGACGGCATAACCACGATGACATCGTGATCCCGGACCAGCAGTTCCAAATCGCTCTTTCTGATCCATGCGGTGTTGTCGTCTGCATGGCCGTGCAGCAGATACAGAACGGGATACTTTTTATCAGGGGCCGCCTCCGGCTTCCTTCCCCTTTTTTCAGGAAGAAGAACGGTCAGCGGTGAATCCATTCCGAGGTAGTATGAGTGAAAATCTACATTTAAAAGTGCCATATGTATTCTCCCTTCTTTCTGCGTCTATGCCCAGATAAAGCTGATGGCATACAATACGATAAATGACAGGATGGAGCAGAAGCCTCCATACAGGGTCCAGGATTTGAACGCTGTCTTTAAATCAATTCCCATATACTCCTTTGTCAGCCAGAAGCCGGAATCGTTGACATGAGAGAAGCTGGTCGCTCCAAACATGGCGGACATACCGATGCAGGCAAGATACATTGGAGAGTAGGTGGAAATCTGCGGAAACGATGCTACAATTCCCAGTGTCATAGTCAGCGCCACCGTGGTGGAGCCCACGCCGATTCTCATCAGAGTAGAAATAATATAGGCTACAAGGATAATGGAAAGGTTGGCATTCTGCAGGGCATTACCGATCAGGGTTCCCATCCCGGAATAATCCAGAACGTAACGCAGCACGCCGCCGGCCGAGGTAACCAGGACAATCATGGCCACAGGCTGAAGGGATTTTGCAAGAACGGACTCCACCGTCTCCATGGTAATCCCCTTACGCACACACAGGAAGATGATTCCGGCCACATTGGCGATGATTAATGCCAGATACGGCTGGCCGATAAATACGCAGAAGTCCAGGAATCTCTGCATTCCGGCGCCCTCCGCGGTCATCATACCTGCGGATGCGCTGATTAAAATCAGGAGAATCGGCAGAAGCACGATGGAGATAACCAGGCCGAAGGACGGCCCACCCGCAGTGCCCTCTTTCTTTTCAGGAGCCATAACGGCATTTTCAGGAACCGGTACATACATTTTCTTTGCAAACGGAACCGCTACCGCGTAGCTGATCAAATATTTCGGAATTACGAGTACGAGTGCCAGGATCGTGACCGTTCCCAGATCCACAGGAAGGCTTCCCGTGATCAGCATGGGAGCCGGTGTGGGCGGAATCGCTGATCCGATACCGAGCCCCGCCGTCATCGGAAGCACGTAATATAGTAAAGATTTGTTCGTCTTCTTTGCAATGGAATAAACGATTGGCATAAGAATAATGAAAGCCGGATCAAAGAATACCGGAATACCGATGATAACGCCCGCAAGCCCCAGCGCAAATGCGGAATTCTTTTCACCAAATACCTTCACCAGCTTGTCGGCAATCGCCTGCGCCGCGCCGCTGACTTCCAGGATGCCGCCAAACATGGAACCTAGTCCGACGATCAGCGCAATCCCCTTTAAGGTGTTGCCCATACCATCCGTGACAGCCTGAGTAACCAGCGAAAACGGCATACCGCTTCCAACTCCGATTATGACTCCCGCGATGAGAACCGACAGAAGCGCATGAAGCTTCAGTTTAATAATCAGGAACAAAAGTACCACGAACCCCACCAGTGTGGCAGTTATCAGCTGCGCCGGATTAGCTACATAATCCATAATAAAAATACCTCCCTGTTTCATTTTATCTTTTTTCATAATACGTATGATGTCTTTGCCTCTATAAAATATCATTACCGGATAAATATGTCAAGTATTTTCATATAATTTTACTTTTTATACAAATTATCCCACTCTATTTTGTGCATATTTTCTTTAAATACGTATGATCTCTTCTTCAGATATGGATCTGGCGTTCTCTAAGCCCTCAACCCTTCAATTTCAACGGCCATCAGGTGACAAAACGCCGGTTCTATGTTAAAATAAACTCAATTCAACAGGAGGTAAAATGGGTGAGCAGCTTAGAGTTTTATAATGGAAAACCGTTGGCAGAGCAGGTAGCCGACTACATATTAAACTATATTATAGATAACAATCTGGAAGTAGGGGCTAAGATCCCCAATGAATTCGAACTCGGCAAGATGATAAACGTCAGTCGTACTACGATTCGCGAGGCCATCAAGATCCTGGTATCCCGGCAGATCCTGGAAATCCGGCGCGGCGCCGGCACTTTCGTCTCCGAGAGACAGGGAATTACCGACGATCCGCTGGGACTTACCTTTGTAAAAGACAAGACCAAGCTGGCGCTGGACTTAGTCAGCGTACGTCTGATGCTGGAACCTGAGATCGCCATGATGGCGGCCGATCACGCGACGCCGGAACAGATCGGGGAGATGAAGCTCCAGTGCGATCAGATTGAAGAGCTGATCAAATCCGGCCGCGACCACATGGAGGCCGATATCCGTCTTCACACGATGATCGCCTCCTGCAGCGGCAACAGTGTAGTAGAAAAACTGATTCCGGTCATCAATTCCTCCATCGCCGTGTTTGTCGATGTAACCAACCGCGCCCTGGGTCAGGAAACCATCGAGACTCACCGCGAAATCGTAAACTGCATCGCTGAACGCGACGCAGAAGGCGCAAAATGTGCCATGTACATGCATCTGATCTATAACCGGAGAGTCTTCCGACAGCTGGAGAAAGAAGAAAAGCAGCTTTCGTCAATAACTTAAGCCGGGATTTCAGGGTTTTCGTTCCGCCAGGGAAGCGCTCCGGCCCAGGTTCCCTGGCGGAGGGGAAACCGCGAAATCCCTCTCAGCCTCATGAGGAACCACGATTCTTAATAATTCTGTAAGTTTACAAGTTTATCCTGTATTTTTCCAATGCCTTGTTGACTTTGTCCTGCGAGTATGGTATTTTGGTTTTACAAAATACATCATACGTATTATGCCTTTGCCAGGAAAAACATAGAATTCAGGAGGAAATGCTATGAAACTAAAGAGTCAGGAGGTCCGCGCACTTGCGCCGGAGATGGATCCGCTGCGTATGGGAATGGGCTGGAAAGTGGATGACTTATCGAAGCCTCAGATTATAGTAGAAAGTACATTTGGAGACAGCCACCCGGGCAGCGCTCATCTATTGGAGCTCGTGGAAGAGTCCGTGAAGGGAATAGGTCACACCGGAGGCAAGGGAGCACGGTATTTTGCCACCGATATCTGCGACGGCATGGCACAGGGCCACGACGGGATCAACTACTCTCTCGCTTCCCGGGACACCATCTGCAACATGATCGAAATTCATGCAAACGCCACGACATTTGACGCAGGCGTCTTCATTGCCAGCTGTGACAAGGCGGTTCCTGCTCATCTGATGGCGATTGGAAGGCTGAAGATTCCCTCTATCATCGTAACCGGAGGCGTCATGGACGCCGGTCCCGACCTCCTCACGCTGGAACAGATCGGAATGTACAGTGCCAAATGCCAGAGGGGGGAAATCACAGAGGACCAGCTGACCTGGTACAAGCAGCACGCCTGTCCCTCCTGCGGCGCCTGCTCCTTCATGGGAACGGCTTCCACCATGCAGGTAATGGCCGAAGCGCTGGGTCTCATGCTGCCGGGCACCGCTCTGATGCCCGCCACCTGTGAAGATTTGAAGAAGGCGGCCTACGATGCCGGAGTACAGGCGGTAAAGCTGGCAGAGGCCGGACTTAAATCCACCGATATCGTAACGATGAAATCCTTTGAAAATGCCATCATGGTGCATGCCGCCATATCCGGTTCCAGCAATTCCCTGCTTCACATTCCGGCCGCCGCCCATGAGTTCGGTTATGAACTCGACGCGGACTATTTCGACCGTATGCACCGGAACGCCCACTATCTGCTGGATATCCGCCCCGCAGGCAAATGGCCGGCCCAGTATTTCTATTATGCCGGCGGTGTTCCCAGGATCATGGAGGAGATTAAGAGCATGCTTCACCTCGACGTTTTAACCGTCACAGGCAAGACGCTGGGGGAGAATCTGGAAGACTTAAAGAAAAACGGTTACTATGAGAAATGTGATGAATACCTGGCGAAGGTCGGAAGAAAACGCACCGACATCATCCGAAGCTTCCAAAATCCCATTGGAGACAACGGCACCATAGCGATCCTTCGCGGCAATCTGGCGCCCGAGGGTGCGGAGGTGAAGCATTCCGCCGTTCCGAAAGAAATGTTCCAGGCCGTGTTAAAGGCAAAACCGTTCGACTGTGAGGAAGAGGCCATCGCCGCCGTATTAGACAAAACCATACGGCCGGGAGATGCCGTCATCATCCGCTATGAAGGCCCGAAGGGAAGCGGTATGCCGGAGATGTTCTACACCACTGAGGCTATTTCCTCCGATGAAGAACTGTCGAAGAGCATTGCGCTCATCACCGACGGGCGTTTCTCCGGCGCTTCCAGGGGACCGGCCATCGGCCACGTATCCCCCGAAGCCGCGGAGGGCGGACCGATCGCCCTGATCGAAGAGGATGACTTAATTGAAATCGATATTCCCGCCAGAATTCTCCGGATTATCGGAGTCAGAGGCGAGAAGAAAACACCGGAGGAAATGGATGCCATACTGGCCGTGCGCCGGAAAAACTGGACGCCGAAACCGGCCAAATATACCTCCGGTGTGCTGAAAATCTTTTCTGAACACGCCGTATCGCCTATGAAGGGCGGGTATATGGAGTAAAATGGGAAAAAGGATACCTCATAAAGGCTGACCCCCAATGAGGCAGTATTAAAGAACATTCAGATTGTGCAGCCGGCAAGCAGGATATGACACCAAAAAACGGACTATCGGCGATAAGCTGATAGCCCGTCTGCTGCACGGATAAATGTGTTGATAAACAGATTTATGTTAACAATCCCGTTTTTCTCCACATCTTGAATCTCTTTTTCTATACTGTGCCACAAAGGAAGATTAATAATAAGACTTTTATCATTGTTGATAAAGTATACCTGACTCTGGGCGAATATTATATAAAAATGTGTTCTCACCTGTTCGGAAAGTTCCCTCACAAGATGCTCCAACAATACAAATTGTTCCTCGGAAATCCTCTGATTTTTCGGTGCGATAAACAGGCAGTTTCTATTATGATTCATGGAAATCTTCTTTTTAACCTCCAGCCCTCGTTTTTGGGGAAGGTATTCTGCAAAGACATCCTCATCTGTGCTGCAAGATACCTGCACAAAATCTTCGTTATGAAACAGACTTGCTAAGCCGGTAAACACAACGATGCTGCCGTCAATCTCCTCATTCGGTCCTTTTCCATAGGATAAGGTGAGCGGCGCGATTTCAAAATCGATGTTTTTGTATCTGCCTACCAGATATTCCGCTTCTTTTTGCTTACAGCTGGTATACGGAGGTATAATCTTCGCTTTCACCAGTTCTGCTGTATTCAACAATCGCTCAGTATAGTGCACATAGGAGTATTCGGAGTTGCGCAAAACCGCCTGCGTAAAAATATTTTCACAATAAAAACCATGCAGCTTTTTTAATGGGATGTAGCAACAGATTGCAATCCATATAACAGAGATGATTATCAATACAATCGTTTCAACAAATATCCTCAAAAGAAAGGCTATTACACCTGAAATAATATCCCCATCTTTCATCGAGCCTGCTAACTCTACAATAATCGAAAACAACCGATAACCAGTCAACGATATTAGTGGTAATAAAGCAAGAAAAAATACTACTAAAAAGTTTCTTTTTCTTATTTTCATTATATCAAGTTCATAAGAATGCATATCCAAACCCTCTCCACAATCCAGGAAAATGATTTCAGCCCTCGCTGCATCTGCCCATGCGGTCAAGTTCAGGATCGCAAATCTATGCAGATATAAAGCACTTAATTAAACCGTTTGATGCAGTTTTGTTTTTTGTGATATTTTTATTCTAGCACAATTCCAAACGTATGGAAATAGTGCGTTTTCCAACAAATTATTTCCCCATCTCATCAATCGCACAGTTCACCTTTTCTCTCAGCCGCAGCAGATACTCCGCGTCCTTCGGATACTTCTTAAAGGTAATCTGATATTCCAGCCCCTCATGGATCAGGCGCTCCACATATTCCCGCCCAGCCAGCTCCTCCAGCCTTTCGAAGGCTCTCAGATCATACATTGCCTCCGTAATGACCATAAAGCGAAGCGATTCGTAAGGAGTCCCGTCTTCCGCGGGGTAGACGACGAACGGGTCCCCCGCCGGGAAACCGCCGCCTGCGTCAGTGACCAGATATGGATTCACTGTGGAAATTGAGTGCTGGGAATTATAAAAATTGTATCCCCAGTGCAGAAATCCCTTCATGCGGTACAAGTACAGCTGAACCCCCAGAATCCGGTTTCTGGCTGACGGCATGGCCATAAACTGATTGCTCACCTCATGGCCCTGGACGCAGCAGTAATACGTCCAGAGATCCTCCACTCCCGCCTCGAAAAATGGTTCCAGGAAGTCGCTGCAGACAATGGGATGTTCCACCACTCCGGCCTGATAGATGGTAAAGCTGCTCAGCGCGTCGATCACATGGCAGTCCGCCAGGAGCGGCCAGATACTCTCCTTCGCCGCGCGGTAGGTCTCCATCTGTTCCCCGTGAGGTTCGTCTGAAATATGAAAATACGTCTGTTCAAACATCCCCTCCTCCTTAAGAACGCCTTTCAGCTCCGGCAGAAAAGCGCTCAGGAATCCGCGGTAAGCCTCGCCAGCCGCCTTTGTATCCCAGCCAAATAGCTGTTTTTTCTCCCCATTCACGAGGGCCATCACCTTCGGCGCATGCTTTGCTCCCCACTGGGTAAACAGGTGGGAAATCTCCAGATATTTGATCCCTTTTCTCCTGCACATGGCTATCCACCGCCGCAGAAGTGTGAAATCAAAGGTATAGCCGCCCTCCTCTTTCTTCACGCCCACCAGCTGTACCGTGGTTCTCTCACCGCCCACCAGCGTATCCAGAGGTGGTGTAAATACCGGAGTTAGAAGCATGTTCACGCCATGCTCCGCCGCCGTGTGCACAAACTGCTCCAGGATCTCCCAGTATCTTTCTGAAAATGGTTCCTCTCTATAATAATCGGCCAGACAGTCTGCATGCAGCCATTCCGTATAGATCAGCCGCTGCTCCGGTAGAACACTGTGAACCGCCGAAATCGTAACCGTTTCAGACCATAAAAGCTCTGTCCCTCTGTTTACTGAGACAGTTACCGGATAAGAGCCGCCGCACATTTCCGGCGTGACCAAAAGATCGATCCATGCGGCTCTCCACTGGGATGCATAGGGCCGCAGGATTCCGCCGCGCACCGGCGTCAGAAGGTCCGGGCAAAGGCACGGTTCTGTGAATAAGTAATTGTCATCCAGCTGTTCCCGGTACGCCGCCATGGCCGCCGGAACCAGCTCGACCTTTCGCATGCGGATGCGGTCCGCGATCTCCGATTCAAAGCTTACCGTGATCTCCTGCTCATTCAGCTCACAGCCGCCATACTCCATATAAAAGGCCAGCTGCATGGAGATTCTCTCTCCACCCAGGGCCGTGATGGTTTTGCCTAGGCGCCGCTCCGGCCGTTTGTCCGGGAACACCTTCTCCAGACTGTCTGTCAGCATAAATTCATAATTGGCCATACTTTCTTCCTTTCTCAGCCCTTCACGCCGCTCAAGGCGATTCCTTCCACAAACTCCTTCTGAAGGAAAATGTACAGGATGAAGGGCGGCATAAATGTCAGAGTAGCGCCCGCCATGACCAAGCCGTAATTCGTGGCGTAATTTCCCTGGAGGGAGGCCAGGGCCAGCGTCAGGGTGCTCCGGTTCGTATTCGTGATGGCAATTAACGGCCACACGAAGTCGTTCCAGGTAGTGATAAACGTAAACACGGTCAGCGACACCAGGACCGGCTTGATGAGCGGAACGACGATGGAATAAAAGATCCGGAATTCCCTGCAGCCGTCAATCCGTGCCGCCTCGATCAGATCATCCGGCACACTGGTGATAAACTGGCGGATTAGGAACACGCCAAAGGCATTGACCACCGGAAGCGCCAGGATTAAGTATGTGTTCAGCAGATGAAGCTTCTGCGCAATCCGAAACAGCGGAATTAAGATCACCTGGGACGGCACCATGAGCGTGGCTAAATAGACCGCAAAGAGAAGCTCGCTTCCCACAAATTTCTTTTTTTCGAAGCCGTAGGCCGCGGTCGAGGAGATCACGGCGTTGAAGAAGCAGGCAATCACCACCACAGAGACACTGTTGAATAAATATTTGCCAAATTCGAAATTTTTGAAAATGGTTGAATAGTTTCTAAGATTCAATCCAGTCAGACCGAAATTCAGTTCCATCGAATACGTCTGCCGCATGGAGGTTAATACCATATAGACAAACGGAAATAACGCCGCCAGTGCCAGCACTGCAAGGAGAACCGCTTCCGCCCAGAGAACGGGCTGTACCTTCTTTTCCATCTTATTCCCCTCCTTTTCCGCTGAATACCTTCTTCTGAAGGATCGAGATCACAATGACAATCAAAAACAGAACGAACGCCATGGCGCTGGCATACCCCATCTTATACTGTTTAAAGCCGGACTGATAGATGGACATTACCATGGTAATTGTCGCTGTTCCCGGGCCGCCTCCGGTCATCGTATAGACCAGATCGAACACCTGGAAGGACCAGATCGTCCCCAGCGTGATGACCAGATACGTAATCGGCTTCAGAGCCGGAACCGTAATATAGAGAAACTGCTGCAGTGGAGACGCGCCGTCCACCTTCGCCGCCTCGTAAAGGCTCTTCGGCACGTCCATGAGTCCAGCGTAATAGATTACCAGGAAGTACCCAACATTTTTCCAGATTGCTACAATGCTCACGCTGATCAGAGCCAGATTATACCGGCCCAGCCAGTTTACCTTGCCGATACCGACGAGCCCCAGGATGTTATTGATGATACCGCCTTCCGTGGCAAGCATGAACTTCCACACGGTTCCGACCAGGACCATGGAGGAAATCACCGGGATAAACAGAGCGCTCTTGAAGAAATTGCCGGCTCTTCCCCGGAACCGGGAGGCCAGCAGATTGGCTATCACCAGCGACAGCACGGTCTGAACCGGAACCGTCACAAGCGTATAGATCACGGTGTTGCGGATTGCCGGCCGGAAAAACGGATCGCCGGCCATACTCTTATAATTGTTCAGGCCTACCCACACCGGCGGCTTCAGCACGCTGTACTCCGTAAAGCTGAAATATCCGGTCATGCACAGCGGGAGAAGAGAAAACAGCACCAGCAGAAGAAAGCTGGGAAGCACATACAAAAATCCAATGTTTTTTTTGATAAATTCTGATATCGCCTTCAAACGAATGATCTCCTTTCTAAAAAGATGCCGCGGAACATTTTCTGCGAATGTTTCCGCGACACCTAGCTTCTTTCTTTCCTTACCTGTTCTGTGACAGCGTGTTGTTCGCGTAGTCGGCCGCATTCTTCAAGGCCTCCTCGGGCGTCATCTGTCCAAGCATCATAAGCTGAAGGTTCTTATACAGGTTATCGTAGACCGCTGCGGAACCCTGTACGGCAGGAAGGGTAATAAGAGCGTCCTTGTTGTCCTCATATACTGCCTTAAACGCCGGGTCATCGTGATACTCCTCGTCTTTGGCGATCGGCGGAAACGCCGCCATCTCATGGAATTTTGTCATGGAAGGGCCGCTCAGCATGTATTTCACCATTTTCACTGCCAGGTCCTTATTCTTGCTGGCGCTGATCAGAACCAGGGAGTCCGCTGACGCAAATGTCCCCATCTTCTGATCCTTCAAGGAGGTGAAGAAGCCCCAGTCGATGCCGGCCTCCTTAAATCCCGCTCCCTGATTCGTCGGGCTCATGACAAACGCCGTGTTGCCTGCCTTGAATTCTGCAAATACCTGGTCTTCCGACATGGAGGTAATGGATTCCGGCATGATTCCATCCTTAAACCGTAAATCTGCCAGGAACTGGGCCGCTTTTATGCCTGCTTCGCTGTCAAACTCTGCTTTTGTGCCGTCTGCATTGAAGATCTCTCCGCCTGCCTGCCATAAATAGGGGAAGAAGATGGAGTTCATGGCACCCTTGGATTTGTCTCCCCACTGCTGGAGCAGCGGAGTCTTGCCGATGGCCGCCACCTTCTGGCAGGCATCCTTAAATTCATCCCAGGTCTCAGGAACACTTTGAACACCGGCCTCCTTTAAGATTGCCTTGTTATAGAACATAACGCGGGCGCTGCCCACCACGATCGGCATGGCGTACTGCTTTCCGTCAATGACACCTTTATCGAGATAGTAGAAATTGTCTCTGTCCTCTGCTGTCAAAAAGTCGTCAAACGGTGCGATGGCGCCTGCTTTTATGTAATCGTTGATCATCTCCATGTACATGTAGCCCACATCAGGCCCCTGGCCCGATGAAATTCCGGTTAAATACTTTTCTTCGTAATTGCTCCAGGGAATGATTTCTATAGAAACCTGGGCGTTGTTTTCCTCTTCGAACGGTTTTAAGATCTCTCCCCATACTTCCTTGTCGAGAGACTCCTCCGTGCCGAAGGGCGGCATCCAGAGCACCAGCTTCGTCTTCTCTCCGCTGGCTTTCTCCCCCTCTGTGCTCTTATCGGCAGCCACATTTTCCTTGGCAGGTGTTCCCCCTGTCTCATTACCCCCGGCTGACGCTGCATCCTTCTGTCCATTGGCGCTGCATCCGGTAGCCAGCATCCCGGCCATCACCCCTGCAAGTGCCAGACTCAGACATTTCCTCATTCTTTTTTTCATTGTTTTTGCCTCCTTTTCCAATCGGTTTGATGATGGCCCTATCATAACACCGAAAATACTCCCTGTATATTTTCTATTTTTGTGCTGTTTTTCTAATTCTCTAATGTTTTATATAGAGATTTCGAGACACTGTGATATACAATTCTTTCACTGATTCACAATTATTTAGGTGAAAATCAAAAAAACTGATTAAAATATCTCGATTTTAATCAGTTTTTTTATGCATTATTTTTTCTTATAACGGCCCGGTGTCGTATTTTCAAACTGTTTAAACACCCGGATAAAGGCGGCGTCACTGGAGAAGCCCACGGACAGCGCTATTTCCTTTATATTTTCGTCCGTATTCACAATGAGCCGTTTGGCCTTTTCTATCCTCAGACTGTTGATGTACTGTGCGATTCCGATTCCGTATTTTTTCTTGAAGGTGGTGGATAGATACGTATTGCTCACGCCAAGCATGTCGGAAATACTGTAAAGTCCGATCATGGGATCTTCAAAGTTCAGGCTGATGTACTGTCTGGCCCGCTCCGCAATATTTTCCTTCTGATCCAGTTGGCGCTTCTGCTGCCACCGGATCAGATAGCCAAAGCCTTCGTGAAGGAGCTTCAGCAGCTTCTGTCCATCCTTTGCCTCAGATAAATTCCTGGTGTATTCCTCCATGCTGTATTCGGTACAGCTCCCTGCGTGGTTTTCCAGAGCCATCAGAATGGGATTGATAACCGCGTATTTTTTCGCCCTGCTCGTGTAGACGTTGCGGTCGGTGCCGATATACTGGTTGAAAAGGAGATCCAGCAGCCGGTCGGCCTCCTCGAACTTCTCCTCCAGCATGGCCATCTCGTACTCCGGCATCACGCTTACATAAGCGGCGTTCTCCTGTCTTCCCACCATTGTTTCGTCATAGAAGAACACGCGGCCCCTGTCATTTTCACAGAATTCCGCAACCATCTGCGCCTGATGAAAGCTGGTTATGATGTTAGACATGGAATCATAGATTCCGCCCAGCACAATCCTGCATTCCACCAGCGAATGCAGGCTGTCTAATATTTCAGCGGCAATGGCCTGCATCTCCGCCTTTCCGTACTCCGGCTCCATATGGAACAGCAGTGCGAGGCTTCCGTCAAACTCGGCGGTCATGACGGCTATATCCTCTTTTTCCTTCAGCGCCCCGCGAATTCGCACGTCCGCGTCGTGAATCTCATCCTGGCTGAATCCCATGGGATTTCGAATCAATCCGACCTGAAACAGGGAGTATTCCATCTGAATGCCGAATTTCTGCATGGATGCGAAAATCACGGAATTATTGCGTTCCTCGCTGCTTAAGAGATTGCACAGGAACAGGCCCTCTATGGCCTCCCTCTGTTCCTCCAGCTTCCGGGTGCTCTCCACATTCATTTTCAGCATCCGGCTGATTCCGCTGTCAATCAGATCGTAATCATCCAGGAAACGGCCGCCCTCATCCGTCTTATTCACAACCTTATCCAGAATGTCCTTCAGCGGCTTTGCGTTGCGGCGTCCCAGAAGGACGAATAAGACCGCGCCGAATATCATACACAGCCCGATGGAAACATAGGCGATATTCCGTATGAAGTAACCGGAGTCCAGCAGCTTGCGCCGTTCGATTAAGGTGACGTATTTGATGCCGTAATAATCTGAATCCATCACGGAACCGTAGTTGCCCTCCATCTTAAATAACGGCTTTCCGCCGTTTGCCTGCAGGCTTTCCTTTAAGTCCGCGTGGTCAATTCCGGAGCCGAAGCTGGCATAGACGGAATCATCCGCGGCAACTACCGCGGTCATGGTGTTTCCCATCCCCTCATTTGCGTTACGGAGAATGGATTCCACCTCCGATTTATTGATGAGAATCATCAAAATGGCTGTTTTATCGCTGGATAAGTCGTAGGGAAGCTGGCGGAACAGGCACAGCTCCATGCTCCCGTCGCCCTGAGGCATGAAGCTGTAGCCGTCTCTCTTCTGGCCGCCGGCCGTCTCCAGCCACTCCTCATATCCGTCCAGCTTTAACTCATTTTTCAGCAGATAGTATTTCTCCGCTCCAAAGTATCCCAGATCGCCAACCACATAGTTCAAATGGGGATAATAGACGTATATTTCTTTAATAAAGGTATTGGAAAGCTTGTAATCATAGAGCTGGCGTGAAAACTGAACGAGAAAATCCTTGTCAATTTCACTCAGCTCCTTTGAGCGGCTCAGCTTCAGGTTCACAGCGTTCATCTGCAGCTGGGCGGCAAAACTGTCGATATCATTCAGGCGGATATCGATGCTGGTCTGAAGCACGGATGTCAGGCCGTGATTCAACTCTTCAATCTCTCCGGAGAACTCTTTTACCATCCAGGTCGTGAGCGCCACCAGCATGCCGATCATGACGACGGATACGATGATAAAGGACCGCACCCACAGATAGAGACTCTTTGTAATCTTTCCTTTTTTCATCCGTTCATACCATACACCGGACTACAGCGCGTTCTGGTTACGTCTCTCGATATCCATCACCTGGTCCACACGTCTCTGGTGTCTTCCGCCTTCGTATTCTGCATTTAGCCATTCTTCCGTTATCATCTTCGCCATCTCCACACCGATCACTCTGGCGCCGAAGGCAAGGACGTTGGAATCGTTGTGCATTCTGGAAAGCTTTGCCGTATACGGCTCACTGCAGACGCAGCAGCGGATTCCCTTTACCTTGTTGCAGGCCAGCGAAATGCCTACGCCGGTTCCGCAGATGGCGAGCCCCAGATCCGCCTCGCCGTTTGCCACCGCGCTGCCCACCTTTTCTCCGTAAACCGGGTAGTCGCAGCTCTCCGTGGAATTCGTGCCGTAATCGATTACTTCGTATCCCTTTTCCTCCAGAAACTTCTTCATCTCATTCTTCATCTCAAGGGCTGTATGGTCATTTCCTATTGCTATTTTCATTTTCTTCTCTCCTGTTTTGATTGATTGTATGGTCCTGTTAATTGTATGTTTCATAATTTGGTGTTCCGAAAAATCCCTGAATCCGGTCCAGTCTGGATGTCATGGACAGAAGGAGTAAGTCCGCCGTAGTCAGCGCCGCCATCGCTTCCACCACCACCACGGCCCGCGGTACGATAATCGGGTCGTGACGGCCTTTGATCTCGATATCCGTCTCCTCCATACCGCGCGTCACGGTCTTCTGCTGCTGTGCAATAGACGGCGTCGGTTTGAAGGCCGCCCGCAGCACGACCCGGCTTCCGTCGCTGATGCCGCCCAGGATTCCTCCCGCGTGGTTCGTCTCCTTCTTTATCTTACCGGATTCGTCCATGCGAAACGCGTCGTTGTTTTCCGAACCGACCGACTTCGCGGCCTGGAATCCGTCTCCGATCTCAAAGCCCTTCACGGCCCCGATGGACAGGATGGCTTTTGCCAGAGATGCGTCGTACTTTTCAAAGACCGGATCACCCACTCCGGCAGGAAGTCCGTCGATCACGCACTCCACCACGCCGCCTACAGAGTTGCACTCCGACATCATACGGTCCAAATACGCTTCGGCTAAAGCAGCGGCTCCTGCATCCGGCATGTAGAGACGGTTTCTGTACATCTCTTCCGGATCGAACTGTGCGGGATCCGCTTCGTACGGTCCTACCGCCTTCGTATAGGCGCATACCGTAATACCCAGGCTCTTTAATAGCTTTGCCGCAATGGCTCCCGCAGCCACACGGCCGATAGTCTCCCGGCCTGAGGAACGGCCGCCGCCCCGGTAATCCCGGAATCCGTACTTCTCGTCAAAGGTATAATCCGCATGGCCGGGACGGTACACCTCCATGATGTTCCCGTAATCCCTCGATCTCTGGTCCGTATTCATCACAGCCATGGAAATCGGTGTTCCCGTCGTCTTCCCCTCAAACACTCCGGAAAGGATTTCCACCCGGTCCGCCTCCTGGCGTTTGGTAGTGAAACGGCTCTGCCCCGGTTTTCTGCGGTCTAAACACGCCTGAATGTCTTCTTCCGTGAGCGGAAGCCCCGCCGGACATCCGTCCACCACGACGCCAATTCCCTTTCCGTGTGATTCTCCCCAGGTTGTTACCTTCAGTATGGTCCCCAGTGTTGATCCTGCCATGTATGATCTCTCCTTATCTCAGCTTTTAAAACCGGGGCCCGCGTCCATTGTGCAAACGGACCGGTCCCCGGTTTTCAAATACCATTTTCTGCAATCAGTCGCTGACCTTTACGATCACGCAGCTGTTGGGTTCATTGACTCTGATTTCCTTGCCGTTCATGATCAGCAGACCCTTTTTGTAGTCCACGGAAAAGAATGTGATACTGCCGTTATCATGGTTGATGGAAGCAATGTGCTTATCATCCGGGAATACACAGATGTCTTTCGGGTAACTGCCGCTGATGGGAAGACAGCAGATATAATCCAAAAGGCCGGTCTTTGAATCGCGGTCATAGACCGTTACCGTGTTATCGCCGGCGTTGCCGCAGAACATGTGCTTCTCATCGGTGGATAAGCGCATGGAGCTGGCAGCGGTCAGTTGGGATAATGCCTTCGGCCCTGTCGTGGAGATGGTCTGTATCTTCTCGATCTTCGGCTGGCGCTCGCCCGTCTCGTAGGAGTAAACGTCGATTACGTTCTTTAATTCATATAAAAGATAGAAGAATTTACCATCTGAGCTGAACCGGAAGCATCTGGGCGCGGATTCCAGCTCACAGCGGAGCGCATCCACCAGCATAAGTTTCTCCTCTTTTTCATCAAACCGGTAAATCTTTACCTGGTCGATCCCTAAATCGGCCACCATAACGAATCTGCCATCCGGCGTTCTTCTCGTACAGCTTACGTGCGGACGGAAGTTTCTCTCCGCCACGCTGCCCAGTCCCTTGTGGAACACTCCATCTACGATGTCACCCACCGTTCCGTCCGGGTTCAGTCTCAGCACTGTGGACTTCCCGTCGTGGTATCCGGATACAAATATATACTTGTCCTTATCGTCTGTAGACAGATGGCAGCCCCTCATTCCCTTGATATTAGCGGAATTCAGTCTTGTAATCGCCCCGTTCTCATGAATCCGGAATGATACGACACCCTCGTCCGCGATGGAGTACAGGGTCTTTCCGTCGTTCGATGCGATGACATAGGAAGAGTTGTCCACTTCCATCTCGCATCTCGGTATAAAACGGCCTTTGGCCACGTCCACATCGTACACCGTAATCCCTTTTGCCTGGCCGTTGTAGGAGTAGGAACCTACGTATGCCATATACTTTCCTTTCATATTCGCGTCCTCCTGGATTGTTCCTTGTATAAACTAAAAATATCATATCATAAAAATGTATTTTTGTTAAGGAGAAACTATTGACATACGGATAAAATCCGGTATAATGTATTTTGCCGTGTGTTTATTATTACTAAACTTTTTAGTTATTATTATCATCAGTTAGTATAACTAAACTCCAGGCTTATATTTATTAAAAGGAGGAGCGTATGGATATCGGTGCGAAATTAAAAGAACTTCGGATCTTAAAAGGCCTAACCCAGGAAGAGCTGGCAGACCGTGCAGAGCTGTCAAAGGGATTCATTTCCCAGCTGGAAAGGGACTTAACTTCCCCCTCCATCGCGACTCTCATGGACATCCTGCAGTGCCTTGGGACCTCCATCGGAGAGTTCTTTAACGAGACTCCGGAGGAGCAGATCGTCTTTGGAAAGACAGATTACTTTGAAAAGCACGATCTGGAACTGAAAAATGAGATCAAATGGATCATTCCCAACGCACAGAAGAACATGATGGAGCCGATTCTTCTGACACTGGAGCCGGGCGGGGAAACGTACCCCGACAATCCGCATGAGGGAGAAGAGTTTGGCTACGTCCTGCAGGGAAATATCTCCATTCATATAGGAAGCAAGACATATAAAGCGAAAAAAGGGGAATCCTTTTACTTTGTTTCAGATAAAAAGCACTATTTAAGCAGCAAGGCCGGCGCAGTCTTAATCTGGGTCAGCTCTCCGCCCAGCTTTTAAATTACATGTATCGCACGTAAGCGGCCAAAAGACGTCCGCTAAGTGCTCATAACGAGGAGGATAAAGGGTCATGGGTCAGCCATTAATTGATTTAAAAAACATTACGAAGGCATTTGACGGCACGGTTGTGCTGGACGATTTAAATCTTTCCGTAAAGGAAAATACATTTGTCACACTGCTTGGACCCAGCGGCTGCGGTAAAACCACAACGCTCCGGATTATCGGCGGATTCGAACGGCCGGATCAGGGCACGGTCATCTTTGACGGCCAGGACATCACCAGCCTTCCGCCAAATAAACGCCAGCTGAACACCGTATTCCAGAAATACGCGCTGTTCACCCATATGTCCATTGCGGAAAATATCGCATTCGGACTAAAGATCAAAAACAAACCGAAGACGTATATCCAGGATAAGATCAAGTACGCCTTAAAGCTGGTGAACTTAGACGGCTTCGAAAACCGTACCGTGGACTCCTTAAGCGGCGGCCAGCAGCAGCGAATCGCCATTGCACGCGCCATCGTCAATGAGCCCCGCGTCCTGCTCCTCGACGAACCGCTGGGAGCGCTTGACTTAAAGCTCCGCCAGGATATGCAGTATGAGCTGATCCGTTTAAAGAATGAACTGGGAATCACCTTTATCTACGTGACCCATGACCAGGAGGAAGCCCTCACCATGTCCGACACCATCGTCGTCATGAACCAGGGCTATATCCAGCAGATGGGATCTCCGGAAAGCATCTATAATGAACCGGAAAATGCCTTTGTGGCGGATTTTATCGGGGAAAGCAACATCGTTCCCGGCATCATGATCCGGGATGAGCTGGTGGAAATCTTTGGCGCGAAGTTTGTCTGTGTCGATAGGGGCTTTGGCAACAACAAGCCGGTTGACGTGGTAATCCGTCCGGAGGACATCGATTTAGTGGCTCCCGGACAGGGCTCGATCTCAGGCGTCGTAACCCATTTAATCTTCAAAGGCGTTCACTACGAGATGGAAGTCACCACACCGGATGGCTTCGAGTGGCTCGTACACAGCACGGATATGTTCCCGGTCGGACAGGAAGTGGATATCCACGTGGATCCATTCGACATCCAGATCATGAACAAACCGGCTTCAGAGGATGAGGAGGCCGTGGGAGTCAATGAGTAAGAAATTATTATCCGGTCCCTATCTCATGTGGATGATCGGTTTCACCATCATTCCGCTGGCTTTGATCGTATTTTATGGTCTGACAGACAGAAGCGGGGCGTTCACTCTGGCGAATGTCTTATCCATCGCCACGGCGGAACACTCCAAGGCATTGTGGCTGTCCCTCGGGCTGTCCTTCGTCAGCACTATTATCTGTCTCATCCTCGCCTATCCGCTGGCCCTCATTCTCCGGTCGCGGGGCATCGGCCAGGGCAGCTTTATCGTCTTCATATTCATTCTGCCGATGTGGATGAATTTCCTGCTGCGCACGCTGGCATGGCAGACGCTTCTGGAGAAGAACGGAGTGATCAACGGAATTTTATCGGCGCTCCACCTGCCGACCCAGGGCTTAATCAACACACCGGGAGCCATTATTCTCGGCATGGTATACAACTTCCTGCCATTTATGGTTCTTCCTATTTATAATGTACTGTCCAAGATCGATGACAACGTCATAAATGCCGCCCAGGACCTGGGAGCCAACTTTTTTCAGATCCTGTTCCGCATCCTGCTCCCGTTAAGCATCCCGGGGATCGTCAGCGGAATCACCATGGTGTTTGTGCCGGCGCTTACCACCTTCGTTATCTCCAATTTACTGGGCGGAAGCAAGATCCTCTTAATCGGCAATGTCATCGAGCAGGAATTTACCAAGGGAAGCAACTGGAACCTGGGTTCCGGCCTCTCTCTTGTCATGATGATATTTATCTTAATCAGTATGGCGCTGATCGCCAAATACGATAAAAATGGGGAGGGGACTGCATTTTGATGGGCAAAAAGACTGGTATACTCAAACGTTTTGTTCAGGACTTTTATCTGGTCCTCATCCTGGTATTTTTGTACGCTCCGATTGCGACCATGACGGTGCTGTCTTTTAACAGCTCCAAGTCCAGGACTCAGTGGGGCGGCTTTACCACACGGTGGTACACGGAGCTGTTTTCCAGCAGTACCATCATGACAGCGCTCTACAATACGCTGCTGATCGCCTTTCTGTCTTCGATCATCGCGGTCATCATCGGCACGGCGGCAGCTATTGCCATTAATAATATGAAGCGTGTTCCCCGCAGTATTGTGATGGGAATCACCAATATTCCCATGCTGAACGCAGATATTGTGACCGGCATCTCCCTGATGCTGGCATTTATCGCCTTCGGAATCTCCCTCGGGTTTAAAACGATTCTGATTGCACATATTACCTTTAACATTCCGTATGTCATTTTAAGTGTCATGCCGAAGTTAAAACAAACGGATAAGAGTACTTATGAGGCCGCCATGGATTTGGGCGCAACTCCGGTCTACGCCTTTTTCAAGGTTGTATTTCCGGATATCCTTCCGGGCGTGCTCTCCGGTTTTCTGCTGGCCTTCACCATGTCGCTGGATGATTTCATCATCACCCATTTTACCCGCGGCGCCGGCATCAACACCTTATCCACGTTAATATACAGCGAAGTACGCCGCGGCATCAAGCCATCCATGTACGCGCTGTCCACCATCATCTTCTTAACAGTGCTGATTCTCTTACTGATTACCAACTTTGCACCGAAACGGAAGAAACATTAAGATCATTTATTAAGATCATTTATTAAGATCATTTAAAAGGAGACAGATTATGAAAAAGAGATTTTGTTCCATCATGGCCGTCCTGGCCGTGGCCGCATTATCCGCCGTCACCATGAGCGGCTGCGGCAAATCTGCCGAAAAAGCAGGAGGCGCCGGAGAAGTTTACGTTTACAACTGGGGGGAGTATATTGACGAGGATGTCATTTCCCAGTTTGAAGAAGAGACCGGGATCAAGGTTATTTACGATATGTTTGAGACTAATGAAGAGATGTACCCGGTCATTGAAGCCGGCGGCGTGAAATACGACGCAGTCTGCCCATCCGATTATATGATTCAGAAGATGATCGAGAATAACATGCTTGCTGAAATCAATTTTGACAATGTTCCTAACATTAAAGAAATTGATTCCAAGTATATGGATATGTCCAGGAGCTTTGACCCGGACAACAAATATTCCGTTCCTTACTGCTGGGGTACCGTGGGAATCCTCTATAACACCAGCATGGTGTCCCCGGAGGATGCACCGACGAAGTGGTCCGATTTATGGGATGAGAAATTTAAGGACAATATCCTGATGCAGGACAGCGTCCGCGATGCGTTCATGGTAGCGCTAAAATCTCTGGGCTACTCGATGAATACCACCAATGAGGCGGAAATTGCCGAGGCGAGAGACTTACTGATCAAGCAGAAGCCTCTGGTTCAGGCGTATGTGATCGATCAGGTCCGCGACAAGATGATCGGCGGCGAAGCTGCCATGGGTGTCATCTACTCTGGTGAAATGCTTTACATTCAGCAGGAGGTGGCCGATCTCGGACTGGATTACTCGCTGGAATACGTAATCCCCGAGGAGGGAACCAATCTCTGGCTGGATTCCTGGGTAATCCCGGCCAACGCTCCGAACAAGGAGAATGCAGAGAAATGGATTAATTTCCTCTGCCGCCCGGAAATCGCCAAGAAGAATTTTGAATACATCACCTACCCGACACCGAACAAGGGTGCCTTTGATTTACTTGATTCTGATCTTCAGAACAACAAGGCTGTATTTCCGGATACCGATTCTCTGAAAAACTGCGAAGTTTTTCAGTATCTTGGAACTGATGTAGATTCTATTTATAATGAATACTGGAAAGAAGTGAAATCGAATTAGGGCTGCATCGCTTACGCATGACAGTACCCGCCGCAGTCAGGAGGACGCATCGTGGTAAACGCATTAGAAACAATTTTACAGCAGGTGGTCGATATCACCATTCTCCTGTTCGAATTTATGGGAGTTCTGGTCATCATCGCGGCAGGGCTCCGCGGGATTTATGATTACGTGAAACGGAACCCCTCAATCCGTCTGAATCTGGCCCAGGGCATGGCTCTGGGGCTGGAATTCAAACTGGGAAGCGAGATCCTGCGTACCGTGGTGGTACGCCAGTTGTCGGAAGTGGCCGTGGTGGCCGCGATTATCGCCCTAAGGGCGGCGCTGACATTCCTGATCCATTGGGAGATCAAGGTGGAACGGGAATCTGAGTAAATATGGTATAGAAAAGAGGAATTTCAGCTCATTTCATTGAGTTGAAATTCCTCTTTTTTAGTACCGTATATTTTTCTGCCGTATCATATTAAACTTTATAATGGCCGTGTTTATATACTCATTTGCATGAATCAGAGGCCGATCCGATGAACTGTAGTTTATTCCTTTCAAGTATAAAAAGGGTTTACACCCCAGCTGATTCATATCTGCATATTGGTCCAGCCCTTCGATCTCTGTCGTCAGAATAGTATCGATCTCCACTTTGTCCCATTCGATTTTTTCACCGGAAAGATTGTAGATGTATTGAAAAATGGAATTCTCATATTTGCTGAATTCACGAAATGCCTCTTCCCCTCCGATAAGAGATAAACTAAAATAATCACGGCAGAAAGCACATACCGTATCATCGGCCAGAAACATCTTCTCCGCTACTACGAGCTGTTCACCGCTCTCCATCTGCAGCTGCTGGCAGATGGCTTCATCCCGGTCGATTTTCTGAATGTTCAGCAGCCTGACAGAAGGTGTATATCCACTGTTCTCAATCATTTGAGTAAATTCCATACAAGGATTAAATTTAACCTTAATATTGAGAGAATCTACGTTTACAAAGGTGCCTTTTCCCTGGCGGCGAAAGATAATGCCCTCTGAAGCCAGGTCATTGAACGCCTGTCGTATGGTGATGCGGCTGACACCGATCAGCTCAGCCATCACCTCTTCTCTGGGAAGCTTATTATTACGGGTTAAATCCATGTTCTTGATATATTTATGTATTTCACGCTTTGCCTGCTCGGAAAGTGTCAGTGTGTTCAGCTTCTGGTACTCCATGTGATAGCCTCCTGCCTTTTTCTTTAATCATAGTTGGTGGGAGGCTCTTTGTCAACGCTTCAAACCCTTGCTTCCATTTAAAAGAAGATTTAGAAGAATGGCACTGGCGCTTACCATAAAAAGACCATTGCTGCAAATCATGCTGAGTGTGGAGGGAAGACCTGCAAAAATATCTGAGGTGAAGGTAGCACCAACGCCGATGGCAATACTGGTTCCTACAATCGTGAAATTATTGTTTTCAAAGAAATTCAGCTTGGACAGTATGGAGATGCCTGACGAAGTAATGACGCCAAACAGAGCCAGGGTGGCTCCTCCCAGAACTGCCTTTGGAACAACCGTTATCACCGCAGATACCTTGGGGAATATGCCAAGAAGAAGCATCATCACTCCGGCTGTTGCAATTACTGAGCGGCTTTTTATTTTTGTGAGGTCGATCAGGCTGACATTTTCATTGAACATGGTGGAGGGGACGGAGTTAAAGGCTCCTGTAATAACCTGCGAAACCGCCTGCGCCTTGATGCCTTTAATCTTAGTGGCATTGTCTGTATGCGTTCCGGCAATCTCATCCAAAACAGAGAAGACGCCAATGCACTGAATCATATTTATAATACAGAAAATGGTCATAATCAATATGGAACCCGCCTCAAACTGCGGTGCACCAAAGTAAAAGGGTGTCACCAGCCGGAATGCACTTGCCTCCTGAATTGGTGTTATATCCACCATTCCCAGGAAAGCCCCGACCACAGTTCCGCCGATAATCCCCAGCAGAAGAGACATGGCCCGCCAGATTCCTTTCCCGAACTTCTCCACCAGGATGATAAAGATTAAAACGCCAAATCCCAGCAGAAGATTCTGTACCGATCCATACGTACTGCTGCCGGCTCCTCCGGCCAGATCCTGGATAGCCGTAGGGGCCAGGCTGACGCCGATCAGTGTAACGAAAGTACCAACGACCACCGGCGGAAACAGCATAAGAATCTTATCCAGGAAAAAGGATAGAAGAAAGATCAGGACACCGGATACCATAATGGCTCCGAACAGGGTGGGAAGGCCGTAAGTATTGCCAATCATGATCATGGGAGCCAGAGGTGCAAAGGAGGAGCCCAGAATGATAGGATATCTGGAGCCTATGTATTTGCTCAAACCAAATACCTGTATCAGAATAGCGATTCCGCTGGTAAAAAGGTTGGCTGATACCAGAAACGCAGTGGTCCTGGCATCCAGCCCCATGGCGCCGCCCATGATAAGAGGAACCGCAATGGTTCCGGGGCACATGGCTAACACATGCTGGAAGCCTACCAACAGGTTCTTGCCAGGGCTTATTTTCTCAGAAAACATATCCATATCAGGTCCTCCTGCTAGTCCCAATAGCCTTCATGAACTTTGGCTGCATCTACTTCCACTTCCGGAACAGGTCCCACCACCTCAATTGCCTTTTGTCCCCGGGAAAATACTTCACGGCAGGGAAGGTCAAAGGTGGGATTCTGCTCATTGCTGCCAGTCAGCTCCAGCAAACGGCGCTCGGTCATGCCATAAACTACGCGGCCGATATTGGCCCAGTAGATGGCGCCGGCACACATTGCGCATGGTTCCGCTGTGGTATATAAGGTGCAGTCCCAGAGAAAATCCTTTGTAAATTCATGGGATGCACGCGCTGCCAGAGTTGCTTCCGCATGACCTGTACAGATTTTGTCTGTGATCTCGATATTCCCCTGCTCCATCACAATGTCTCCGTCCTTGTTCACTAAAAGCGCTCCGAAGGGTGTGTTGCCCGCAGCACGGGCCTCCTTGGATATCTCAATTGCACGTCTTAAATAGTATTCATGGCTCTGGTAACTCATATAGAATCCTCCTGTTTAATAGTATTAGGTAATGGGTAATAGGTATTACCTTTTATTTAAGCCTATCATAACACGCAGAAGATATGATGTCTATGTGAAGGATATACGATAACAGCGCAATAATTGTACAATATAGACAAAAAAGATGAATACCCGCTCAATTGAATGAGTGGACGTTCATCTTTTTTAATCAGGGTATTATTCATCTCCCTGCATTCCCATTAATTTTTCTTTCTGGCCTTTAACTCGCTCTTCAGCGTCATTTTGATGATCCCTGTCTTATACATCACCATGGCACAGACAACCGTGACACCCATACACAAAAGCACTACGAATCCCTCTTTGCCCCCCAGCGGGTAAAATGCATTGATAACAAACACCAGAATCAGCGGAAAGATCATGGTGAGTGATTTTCCCTTTGCCTCGTATTCTCCGCAGTCGTCATTGACAAAGCTTAAAAGAATTCCGCCGAACAGCGCAGGAAGCAGGTACTGAGTCGCCGTCTGAACCGCCGGACTCGTAAGCAGCGGGCGGAGCGGTACCAGAAGAATAACTCCCAGCACAATAATCAGTGTGGTAACAATGGAGGAAACCGCGACGCCGATCGTCGCAATCGTGTCTCCCTCATCTGTGCCCTGCGAGGTGTCTGTGAGCACCTGGGCGTTGATGACCACCGGTATCTTTAAGTTCATGACATTACCGGTTAAAAAGGTTAAGTACGCGGAGGAGCCCAGGATCGGCGTGTAGCTTAGTACCTCTGCAATGTTTGTGGGCAGAAAGACCGCCAGCAGTCCGCCTCCCACTGCAAATATCTGTCCGATGCTCTCCGGCCATACGCCGTAGACCGTGGATATGACCGCAGGAATTCCCATCATAAATCCGATTGCTATGATAACGCCGATGCGCCCGGTCCGGTGGATGCTTGTCTCGTAATTTTTATCCATGATAATACCTTCCTTTCCTTTTCCCCATTAACCAAGTATCCTGACCCACAAAAGGGACGATGCCATGCCCAGCAAAAGCGTATCTGCCATGACGAAATTTCGCAGCCAGAGAATCTTAAATTTCTTAATAACAGCCATATGTATCATGACGATCACGCAGGAGGTGACGACTACCGCCAGATAGACCGGTCCCTTCATGATCTGAATCGGAAGGAATGCTTCGATGATAGCCAGGGACAGCACGCCTGTCAGGAGAGCGCCCATCGCTCCATGTGTGTTTTTCGCCTTCTGCAGACTGGTCTGCACCCGTTTTCCAAAGATCAGGACGCCGACAATACCACCCAGAATACAGATACTCATAACAAACATGACGGTACCGACGATGGAGGCATCTCCCGCCGCGTTAAGCGCAGCAATGGATTCATAGCCGGCTCCCGTGGCTACCATATCGGCCGCCATCAGTTCATACGTAACGGAGCCCACCACGGATAAGCGGAACCATGACCACGGGACCCCCAGAACAGCCGCCAGACTGAACAGACCGATGACGATGGAAATGGAGGGGACGATGGAATAGATGGCCGATGAGGTAATAGCCGTCTTCAGTTTCTCTTTTGTCAGGCCGATTTCCAGACCGTGACGGTATGCTTTTCTCAGTGTAATTATGCAGAATATCAGGATATATACGATTCCCGCCCCGACTAACGCGTAGAGAAGCGGACTGTTCATTATTTCGTTAAATGTCATGATTCTTTTCTCCTTTTTATATGGTAGGGATCATCACCCGGTCAGGAACTCTCTCCTGGTTAGGAAATCTCTCCTGGCTGGACTCCTTCGGGAATCGGTGAAAGGTATACGCCGCCGGTTTCCTCCTCCAGTTCCTTCTTTGCGGTATCAAGGATCTCCGGATTTCCATAGATCTTCGCACAGGCCAGGGCAATCGCACGCGCTACCGCCTGGCTGGCCTTGTCACCGATGGAGGTTCCCACCTGCGCCGTCATCTGCCACGTATGCGCGCCAGTCTCCGGGATTCCCGTCGCCGCCGTGATCTGAGCGGTCGGCACCTGATAGCTCACGTCTCCCACGTCACTGGAGCCGGTCATCACTTTGTCTCTCATGGCAGGCGTATAAGGCATAATAAAAGTATTGAGAGGACGCTGCGCAAATTCTTCCTCGCTGATTCCGTTCTGCTTTGCTCCGTTTTTCACCACCCGCTCTCTCTGTTCCTGCGGCATGGCGGCCAGGAAGTCTCTCGCAATGGCGAATTCCTCTTCCCCAAAATCCGGGGCGCCGGTTTCTAAGTACGCATCGGATAAAAGCATGGAAAGCGTCGGATTGGGAATGGTGTCGCTTAAGCCGCCCAGGACCTTGATGCTTACCTTCGTCTCTGTCATCAGCGCGGCGCCTTCCGCGATCTTTCTCATGCGCTCCAGGATCTCTCCGCTCTGAACGAGCTTTGGAGCACGGATAAAGTAAAGAAGCGAGGCGTGATCCGGTACAATGTTGGGGGCCTCTCCGCCGCAGTCTAAATACGCATAGTGCACACGGGCATCGGAAATAATGTGTTCCCGCAGGTAATTCACGCCCACATTCATCAGCTCACAGGCATCCAGTGCGCTGCGCCCCAGCTCCGGAGCTGCTCCCGCGTGGGCGGTCGTCCCTTTAAAATCGAACCGGACCTTATAATAGGCTACCGTTCTCACCGACATGGACATGTTGCCGTCCATCGGATGCCAACTGAACGCCGCGTCGATGCCGTCAAAACAGTGCTCCTTTACCATAAATGCCTTGCCGAATCCAGTCTCCTCGGCCGGACATCCGTATAATTCCACGGTTCCCGTCACTCCGGTCCTCTGTAAATACTCCTTCACCGCAATCGCCGCCCCTGCGGCCCCTGCCCCCAGGGCGCTGTGGCCGCATCCATGTCCGTACTTTTTTCCTTCGATGGGACATGGCTTCGCACATCCGGCTTTCTGGCTTAAATCTGGTAAAGCATCATACTCGGCCAAAATTCCGATGACAGGCTTACCGCTTCCGTATCTTCCCACAAATGCGGTAGGGATCTTCGCCACCCCTTCTTCCACCTCAAAGCCTTCCTGTCTTAAAACCGCCTTGATCTTCTCCGCACTCTGATCTTCCTGATAACCAAATTCCGCATAATCCCACACGGCCCGGTTGATTCCGGCAATGATATCTGCCTTTTCTGCCACGATGTCATGAATTAATTGTCTTTCTTCCATTTTCCCCTCTCCTTCTGTGCATTTGTTATAGTTAATATTATCAGATACTCGGGTTCAGGAGGAAATATGATTCATTTATGGAGATATATAAACAATCTATATGGTGATATTGAATAATGTTGAAAATCATTGTATTACAGGCTGGATTTTTTATAAAACAAAAACGCCGGCAGACAGTCTCTGCACAGCGTTTTTATAATTAAAAATTGATTCTCTTCTTAAAATACTCCAGATACTCTTTGGCGTAATCGCTCAAACCACGGTCCATGGGATAGAGGTATCCCAGTTCCAGCTGGCGGTTGTCAAAGGGTATGCTGACTACGTGATGGGCGCGGTTATACTCCTCCGAATGGGGCAGCACGATGCTGAACGCCAGGGAATTGGAGACCAGCGATACCCGGGAGGATGTGGACTGAACGCAGATCAGCCGGTTCGGATTAACAATATCCTGCCAGGGCATCCAGTTGGCATCTCTCTCATAGATATTCGAAAACGCCACATAGGGATAGTTTTTCAGCTCTCCCATATCAAAATGCGGCTTCTGGAGCAGCGGATGGTTTTCGGCCAGCTGCACATAGAAGCACACATCCTTCAGCTTTACAAATTTCACGTGGAGGTCGGAACAGAGCCTTGCAAAGCTGGATGATCCTGTCTCAAGATAGATTACCAGGTCGCAGAGGTTTCTGTAGAGCGCCTCCACCTGTTTTTCCCCGTCGCCGATATAACAGGAAAAATGAAGATGAGCCATCTCCTGGTAATCGGTACACAAATCCCAGAAGGCCTCGAAGGCAGGCACGTAACGGGGGTATACGAGCCGGAACAGACAGTCCTCTTCCTGGCTTATCCCGCTGGTAATCTCCTGAATATCCGCCATGATGGAGGTGGCCTTTTTCGCCAGCTTCATCCCGCTGGCCGTCAGCTGCATCCCCATGGGTGTCCGTTCAAATATGGTAATTCCAAGCTCATTTTCCAGGTTCTTAATGGCGTTACTTAAGTTGGGCTGGGAAAGGTAGAGCGTCTTTGCCGCCTTCGATACGGAACCTGTCCTGCTGATTTCCAATACGTACTGGAGCTGTTGAATCGTCATGAGATGCCTCCTGTTTCCATTATTTTAAAGCAATTCTCACTGTTTTTATCTCAAATGCCTTGAAGTCCAGATTGATGACGCCGTCCGTCACAGCTGCTTCCTCTTCCTTATTCTCCAGCATATCGCACAGCCATGCGGATTTCACCGGAAGATTGATCTTTACAGCTGCCGAATCCATCCGTTTCTTGCATTCATAAAGCCGTAAAACCACATCTCCGCTTCCGTCCTCTGCCAGCTTCACGGCCTCGATCACTACGTGGTCTGATCCGGTCTCTGCCAATGAGAAGGTATCTGTTCTTCCGATTACGACAAGAGGTGTTACATTCATCTCATACCCCTGTCTGACCACATCGCTCTCCTGGATACTTCCATTCCATGCCGCCGCTCCATACGTAAAGGTATGAATCCGGTTATCCGCCCGCATATCCGGGCAGGCTCCCGCGCGGAGAAGCGTCAGCTCCAGTGCTCCGTCCTCCATACTGATTCCGTACTTACAGTCATTTAAGACAGCGAATCCATTGCCGCCGTCGCACACGGCGCTGTACCGGTGGTTGCACACTTCGAAACGGTCTTTATCATACGCCCTGGACCGGTGCATCGGGCGCTCCACATAGCCAAACTGCATCTCATTGATCCCATACTCTCCGTATAATACGGTAGGAAAGCTGACCTTCAACAGCCTGTGCAGTTCGCGCCAGTCAACTTCCGTCGCAAATTCTAGCCTGCTTTCTCCCACAGCCAGAGTGATATCCTGGCTGAACGAAGAACTGCCAATCTTTCCTGCCGCCCTCAGAGCTGCTCTGGCGCCTGCGGCGCAGACAATCTCTACGTGCACATCGAAGGCGCCCCCGATTTCCTGTTCCGCATAATTGGAATCGATATCCCAGGCGTCGAATTTTCTCGGCACGTCTTTAAACAGGCGGAAATGGTTCATCGGTGTCCTGGCAAATTCTCTTCCGCTCTCCTTCAGCACATAGGAGGTGATCTCCGCGTTGGAGGCAACGGTTACCCGGAGCCGGTCATTTTCCATCACGAAGCCGTCCCCCTGTGGTATGACTACGGCCAGAGTTGAGGATGGGGCCGGAACGGATCCGGTCCCTTTCACCGCCGCGGGCGCTGTCTCTTTTATCGCTCCAGGTATCGTCTCTTCATTTTCGCACGGAACAACCGTAACCGCGCCCATCGGCGGGACTGCCACTCTGGCGGTAACTGTTTTTCCATCGGTATACACAGGGACTGCCTCACCCTCCAGAGTCCTGCAGCCTTTTTCGTACTCCTCCGGAACTTCGATCAGACAGATGCGCGGGAAGGAAAGGGAGTTAAACACGGTAATTCCATCGCCCTCTTTTATCAGGCTTGAAACTGCTTCTCCACAGAGTTTTTCTGCTTCCTTACAGACGCGGCCAAGAGACCGTTCCGCTTCCTCGTATACCCGGTGGATACTGGAGCCGGGGAGAATATCATGGAACTGGTTCAGCAGTGTTTCCTTCCATAAGCGTTCCGTCTGCTCTGCGGGGTACTGGTAAGCGCTGCCCGCGGCATTTTCCGTATTGTTCCCGGAAATGCTCTCTGTGCCGTGCCCTGCTGCCATGGATGCGGCGGCGGATGCCCACAGTTCTAAGTCTCTCATGGTGAGTTCTGCTCTGCGGTTCCATTTCTTGATAGCGGCCTGTGAAGTGTAGGTGCCGCGGTGAGCCGTAAAATACAGTTCTCCCACATACGTATTGGCCGGGCCGCCCCGGCTCTCCATGCGTTCAAAGTAATCGACCGGGTTCTCCATCTCGATGCGGACACCGCCCTCTAAATCCTTCTGACGCTCTATGAACTCGATGTGATCTCTGGTCGGACCGCCGCCCCCGTCTCCGTAGCCGAACGGAATCAGAAACGTATCCAGATCCCGCTTCTGAGCCCGTTTCTTCCACACGGTGTTCATCTCTTCCGGGGACGTATAATACGTGTAGTTGGTAGGAAGGAAGGCTTCTATCTCGCTTCCGTCCATTCCTCTCCATGAAAAATAGTGGTAGGGGAACTGCTCGCCTTCGTTGTAGGACCAGAATATCTTCTGGGTGACCAGATAATCGACGCCGCATTTTCTCAGAATCTGCGGAAGCGCCGCAGTGTAGCCGAAGGTATCCGGCAGCCAGAGCATCTTGCTGTCCACGTCAAACATTTCTTTATAGTATGCCTTGCCGTACAGAAGCTGGCGGATCAGCGCCTCACCGCCCGCCATATTCGTATCCGGCTCCACCCACATGGCTCCTTCTGCGATCCATTGGCCGTTTTTCACTGCTTTTCGGATCTCCTCAAACAGCTCCGGGTAGTATTTCCGGCACATCTCATAACACGCCGGCTGGCTCTGGATAAATTTGTAGTCTTTATACTCCTCCATCAGACGCAGCTGTGCCGCAAATGTCCTGGCCGTCTTCCGGTAGGTCTCCGCCATGGGCCACAGCCATGCCAGATCGAGATGGGCGTTTCCAATCGCGGAAAATACCGGCATCGTAGAGCCATTGACAGCGGAAAGCACCGGCTCCAGCATGGCACGGGCTTTCCGGTAATCCCGGCTCCTGGCCTCCTTTTCCTGCTCGAAATCCACAAGCAGTGTGAATTGTTCCAGCGCCTCCGCGACTCTGGCCGCCCGCAGGGAATCCTCATCCAGGGTCTTAAGCAGGCTGGAAAGTGTCTCCACATCCATAAAAAGCTGGTATGCGTCTTCATCCCAGATTCCATAGGTTCCTTCTCCCAGCGTCCTTCTTGCTCCCTCAGCCAGCTCGTCCCTGTAAAGTCCGGGAAGAACCGGACCGGTGGAACAGCCGCTGTCCTGGGCTTCTGCGTAGAAATGGCCGGCGTATGTCTCCATGCAGATCTCAAATACGTCTCCCGGTTTCGCCTCCCGGGTCAGTGTATTATCCACCAGAAAATGGTGGGGCTGTTTCACCCAGTCAGCCCGGTACGTGCCAAACGCTGAACCATTCACAAACACCGTAGATTCTCCGCCCGGACATAAGTTCAGTACAATTCTCTTTCCGGCAGTCTCTTCCGGCAGCGTGAGTTTCGTGCGGAACCACGCATATTCGTAGGTATCGCCCCAGGTATAGCCGGGTTCCACCCTCTCATACGTTCTTTCGCCGGCCTCCTCGAAGCTCAGCTGCTCCATCGTCTTAAATACTTCCCAGTCAAGCGTACCTGCCGGGGTATAAAAATCTTCCTTCAGGGTCCTGATCCAATGATTGATTCTGTCTCTGTATTCCGAATGCATAATCCCCATTTATTTGTCCTCGTCTAATTATACTCGTTTCTATTTCTGACCGTCCCGCCAGCCGCAATCGCTGTATCGATCACCGCCTGCCTGATCTCTGCACTTCCCTGTATCTGTTCCACCAGAATCTGTGCGGCCATGGCGGACATCCTGCCCTTATAGGAGCTGACAGAGGTCAGGCCCAGGGGCAGCTTTAACCGCGACTCAATATGGTCGAAGCCAATGATGGAACAGTCTTTTGGCACCATTTTGCCGCGTTTTAACAGACAGCACCAGGCCTCCCAGGCCAGCATGTCACTGAAGGCAAAGATCGCAGTATACTCCTGTCCCTCGTTCTCCAGGTCCCTTAAAACAGCCTCGCATCCGTCGGAAACCACCGGAACCTGGCGGATCAGCCGCTCATTCACGGGAACCCCCGCCTCGCGAAACGCCCGGCAGTAGCCCTCCAGACGCTCCCTGGCGCTGGATATATAGGTGGCTCCATGAAGGAGCAGAATATCCCGGTGGCCGGCCGAGAGTAATTCCTTCGTCGCCTGATACCCGCCCAGTTCATCGTTGCAGACCACGTAGCTGTATGCTTCGTCACGGCGCCCGATCAGCACAAAGGGAACGCCCGACTCTTTTAAATAAGTTAAGTTGTCCGGTGTCTTCTGTGCCGGACAGATGATAATACCGTCCACATTTTTGTTGAGAGCGGACTGTATCGCCGCCAGCTCCAGCTCCTCATTTTCATTGGTGTTAAACAGAATGGAGGTGTATCCGGCTTTCCACGCATAGCCCTCGATCTCCTTCATCATAATGGAAAAATGAGGATTGGAGATGTCTCCTAAAATCACTGCGATGGTATTCGTATATCCCAGACGCAGGGAAGCCGCCAGCGTGTTGCTTACATGTCCCATTTCCTGCGCAGTCTTCTGAATCATCTCTCTTGTCGGGGCTGCGATATCGTCTTTATCCCTCAGCGCCCTAGAAACCGTATTGACGCTGTAACCGGTCTTCGCAGCAATATCCTTTAACGTGACGGCCGGTCTTCTCTTCTTCATCTGCCTTCTCCGCCCTGTTTAAGCCCCTGGCTTTTAAAGCGGTATACCGTCTCCGTCACGCACGGCTCATTGGCCTTTATGATGGGAGATGCAAAAGCCGGTTCATTGGCTGCATTGGGAAAATACTGGGTCTCAAGGCAGAATCCACATCTTTTTCCGTACTTCACGCCGCCCTTTCCAGGCTCTTCTTTCAGGAAATTCCCTGCGTACAGCTGGACACCCGGTCTGTCCGTATCCACTTCCATGGTAATCCCACTCTCAGAACAGACAACGACAGCGGCTCTATAAAGACCTGTGGTGGTATCGTCTGAGACGGAATTCTGATTGATTACGAAATTGTGATCATATCCTCCGGTATACTGTAGCTGTTGAAAATCTGCATCGATATCGAGGCCAATCGCTTTCCCCTGTCGGAAATCCATGGGAGTCCCCGTCACATCCGCCTTCTCGCCGGTGGGAATCGAGGCGGAATCTCTGACCGGCGTATAGGAATCTGCCATCAGAGTCAGTACATGATTCAAAATCGTGCCGCTGTCGTGGCCGCCTAAGTTAAAGTAGCTGTGATTCGTCGGGTTAAATACAGTCTCTGCATCCGACACGCCTTTATAGGTGATGCGGATCTCATTCTCATCGGTCAGCGCATAGGTGACCTCCAGCTTTAAGTTACCCGGGAATCCCTGGTCGCCGTCGGGGCTCTCCAGGACGAACGTAACCTCATTCCTGTCCTCTGCCGTCTCCTTCACTTCCCACATACGGATCTGATATCCGTCAGGGCCGCTGTGAAGATTGTTCTCCCCTTCGTTGGGCGTCATATGATAGACTTTCCCTTCCAGGGTGACTGCGGCGCCTTCCAGCCTGTTACCATTTCTCCCTACTGTTGAGCCGAAATATGTATTCGTATTCTTTCGGTACTCCTCCGGGCTTTCGTATCCCAATACTACGTCGCGCGGATGGCCCTCCTGGTCCGGCACGATAACTCTGGTCAGCACAGCTCCTAAATCCGACATGGTGATCTCCATGCCGTTTCTGTTTTTCAGTGTAAAAAGGCTGACTTCTTGCGCTCCTTCTGCTGCTCCAAATATGGTTCTGTTCATGATGTACTTCCTTTCCATTAACGTTAATGAAAGTATATCTTTTTTTCCACTGTGCGTCAAGCAGAAAGCCGGAAGTACGCTTTAAAATAGAGCGCAGATTGGGAGAATTATCTGTTAAAAAAACAGGAACTGCAGTTTCCTATGCAAAACGAAACTGCAGTTCCATATGTCTTTACGCAATCATAATTTTCCCGCCGTCTGAACTGGCACTTTTTAAAATTGTTTGCGATGTACCTTAATTCTGCACTGCTTCCTGAAGAATGCAATGCCATAGAGCAGAACATCGGTGTATCCCTCCTCAGGCAGACTGGAATCATACTTTTTTTCTTCAATCTGCTGCATTGCTGTGTCACAGGCATTTTCCATGCCTTTATAGGTCTCGGATACTTTCAGTTCCATGATGACTGGCGTTTTTGACACATTGTGGCTGCGTACCAGTATATCCAGACGCCCATTTCCACTCTCACGGTTCGACTTTACCAGATAATCCCTTAGATTATTTAATACACCCATCATGAAACCATGATAATACTTTCCGCCGAACGAAAGTGAGGGGGACTTACCAACTTCCTGGGTATCCATATAGCTGATGCTCTCCTGAAGCAGTCCGGATAGCTCTGCCTGAAACTGATCGGCATCCCCTTCCAGCATGGCCGCATACATTTGCGATAAATCTTTTACTTTTATCTGATCGCGAAACCATTTGGTGATTGTATTATTAAAAATATACTTAACTTCCAGATTTGGAACCGCCATTGTCAGGTATTGGGTTTCATTCTCCATCTTCCTGGATATCTGTTTTAAATACCCCGTAAAAAACAGAAAATTCCATAAGTTATCCTCTGAATCGTATACGCTGTCATACGTAATTTCTTCGTGGACAGGTTTTTCTATCGTTCCGCCGGCTAACAGAATCTCCAGTTCTTCCTTTACAGAGATATCCGCCCGTTCTACCAGACTGCGAACAATGCTGTTGGAGCTTGTATTGGCCCAGTATGGCGTCGGCAGTTCATCGGTAAAAACAGTCAGTGCTTTGATATAGTTTGTCACACTCCATGGATTATAAACTTCTGCATCACCGAACAAGTACCCATCATACCATGATTTAATCAGCTCTCTTTTCATGTCAAGATTATAATACCGCAGCATCCTGTCAACTTCCTGTTGGGTGAAACCAAAGTACTCATCATAAGAGCGGCTTAATATTGAAATAATATCCAGATTATTCAAACCTGTAAATATAGATTCCTTTGTAATTCTCAGACAGCCTGTAACAACAGAAAATTCCTGACAGGGATTCGTCTTAAGCGCAGATTCAAACACCGATCGGATAAATCCTATCATATTATCATAAAATCCTGAAAACCAGGCATTTTCAAGCGGTACATCATACTCATCAATCAGAATGATGACTTTTCTCCCCCAGTGTTGATACAGACACTCGGAAAGAAAGCGAATCGATGTGGCAAAGTCCTGCTGGCTTCCACTCAGATTCATAATATCCTCATATCTTCTTTTCTGCTCTGGTACCTTCAAAGAATCAAGCACAATCCGGTGTCTTAAGTATTCTCTTCCTATCTCCTCCTTCAAACAGCCATAGGCCAATTCCCAATCCGGCTGCTTAGAGGATTTAAGAGACAGACTGATAACCGGATAACTGCTCATCTCCTGCGTATAACGATCTCCCTGCTTCATGATCTGCATATCCTTGAAAAGGGCCTGATTCGCTTCATTTCCTTCCAGGCTTCCGGTATTCTCAAAAAAGAAGCGGATCATGCTTTGATTTAAGGTCTTGCCAAACCTTCTCGGCCGGGTAAACAAATTTACCTCCCCCTTTTTGTCAAGCAGTTCCTTGATAAAAAGAGTTTTATCTACATAGTAGTAATTATTTCTAATTAACTTTTCGAAATCATCAATTCCTACAGGCAAAGGCTTTTTCTGCATTGAAATCCTCCTTACACACCACATACGATATAAAAATTATATCCTGTTCCATGTGGAAACACAAGGGCAGAGTCATTATTCCAGCCGAAACGGACAAATTTAATTGCACTCCCCATAAAAAAGGAAAAACCGGTACTCAATCATGAGCCCGGCTTATTTCCTCCTTCCACCAGCATATCAGTTCCTGTTATGAGGGCTTAAAATTATCTCCGTCATTAAATCGGAGGCTTCACCTCTCTGTCGCACCATAACAGGCCACCGTGTGCCAGTTGATCTTCCTCCACCTCCAGCATAATGAGTGAAATGCGCTCCTGTGATATTCCAAGAGCTTCCGACGCCGCTTCTGTTACACCTTTAGCAAGTCGCCGTTTTTGCTCTGCTGTTCGTCCCTTAAGCATTTGAATCTGAATTCGCGGCATAATTATGCCTCCCGTTTCTGTTCCATCATTTCTTTAACCCATGCAGGTGTCAAATCCGGCAAATCAGAACCTTCTGTCTTGCATCTCCTGTACTCATTGATAGCGGCTACCCTTTTTTCCTCGTAGGCAACTTTTACTTCTGCCGCCTCTAAAACCTCTTTTATTTTTTCTCTCGGTACAACCACCACTCCGTCATAATCTCCAACAATTAAATCTCCCGGGTTTACCAGGACAGAGCCACATTCGACTGGGATATTCAATCCTCCTGGTCCTTTTTTTGCCGGACTCGCCGGCTTATAACCTCTGCTGAACATCGGCATTCCGATTTCATCAAGACCTGTCTTGTCACGTATATATCCGTCGACGATAATTCCTGACACACCGATTGCCTCTGCCGCACCGCCCATCAAGTCACCCATATAAGCCCTCTCTTCAAAGGCCTTTCCACTTACAACAATTACATATCCGGGCCTGCAGTTATAAATTGCAACATGCAGCGGCAAATTGTCACCATCTTTTGTTTCCACAGTACAAGCGGTCCCGACAACACTCATCTTATCTGAAACCGGTTTAATCTGTCCGCTCATACAACGGCCCGCAAGAAGTCCAAGCTTGCTTAGACCATCACAAATATTTGCTGAGCTCAGCTTAGATGCGCGCTCAATAAGATCTTCAGAAATTAATTCCGGTAACTCATAATAATTTTCCATAATTAACATACCCCTCAGTTTTTGTATTGTTTTGATTTGCTCTTAAAACCGTAACTATTACGATAACGGCAAGCGCCAAACCTGCCGCATTAATCCATAACGGATTTGAAATAATCATACACACACCCGCAACCAGTAAAAGCAGTCTTGTACCTACATTCAAATTATGTACCAGCCATCCCGACACTGCCACTGACAAAATCATGCAGCCTATGACTGCGGTGACTACTGCAATCACAATCATTCCCGGATTTCCCATCAGCAGCAGACTATTATCAAAGGCAAAGATAAATGGAATAATAAATCCGGTTGATGCAAGCTTCAGCGCATCCCAGCCAGTTTCCCATACCCCCGCCCCTGATATTCCGGAAGCAGCAAATACCGACAGTGCAACAGGAGGTGTAATTGTAGAAATCGCGCCGAAATACAGCAAGAACAAATGTGCCGCCATTTTACTCACTCCAAGGTTCAGCAATACAGGAGCAACCAATACCGCCAATACCATATATGCCGCCGATGTCGGAAGTCCCATACCAAGCAGAAGGCTGGCTGCCATGGAAAGCAATAGTGCAAACAATAAATTTCCTCCGGATATCATTTCGATCAGGCTGCTGATCTTAAGTCCAAAACCGGTAAGACTCATGGAGCCCATGATAATACCGGCCAATATACATGCAGCCGCTACCGGGGCGATACTTTTCACCGAATTTTCGCAGGCTCCTAATATATTTCCAACAGTCATATTCCTGCGGTTTTTAATAAAACCAACAATTAATGTTACGATAATACTGTAAAACGCAGATAATTGAACACTCATGCCTGAAATGATAAGTGCCACCAGTACAAGCAAAGGAACAATAAACAACCAGCCTTCTTTCAATACTTCGCGCGGTTTTTTAATATCCTCAGGATTGCCGGCCGCAATATTATCTCTGCGGGCAATCAAATATACTGACAATGACAATGTCATATAATAAAGAATTGCCGGAACCAACGCCGCCAATGCAATCTTGGCATAGTCGATCCCTGTCATCTCAGCCATCAGAAATGCCACGGCCCCCATAACCGGCGGCATAATCTGGCCGCCAGACGATGCGACTGCCTCTATGGCGCCCGCAGTACTCGGCCGAATGCCAATTTTTTTCATCAGTGGTATGGTAAAGGTACCTGTCGTTACTACATTTGCGGCCCCTGAGCCATTGATAGTTCCCATCAGCATACTGGAATAAACCGCAGCCTGTGCCGGGCCTCCCCTCGCCTTACCCACAAACGCAAATGCCAAATCCACGAAAAATGCGCCGGCGCCTGTAAGTTCCAGAATGCTCCCGAACAAAATGAACAGGAATATATACTTCGCACTCACGTACAGGGTCTGTCCAAAGATTCCATCACTGGAGGTATAGATAAAAATCGCAATTCGGTTCACTGTAAACCTGGTTGTCTTCATCAGCCCTGGTACCATATTCCCAAAATAGCAGTACAGAAGAAACGCAACCCCGATTAAAGGGAGAATCTTCCCTACAGCCCGCCGTCCGACTTCCAACACAAGCAGTACAGCGATTACCGCTACAATGATATCCTCTGTGGTATAAAGTCCTGCCTGCGTGACCAGACGCTCCTGCATGGCAACCTGATGATAACAGGTATAAATCGTCAGCATAATAATAACGGCATCGTACACTGGTCCGATATACTTAAGTTTTGTGGGCTTCCTGAGTACAATATAACTCCCAATAAAGCCCCAGTGAACCGCCGCCAGGACGTAGGAGGTCCAAGTTCCGTAGGAGGCAGAAAACATATGGAACAGGCAAAGTACTACAGACATGCCAAGTGCGATCATATCTACCATCTTCTGGTGTTTTAATTTTTCTGTCATAAACAATTCCTTTCACAAGTTCACGCTCTAGTCAACTAATCCCAGCTCCCTGTAGTAACGCGCCGCACCAGGATGCAGTTTGGCCGCCGCAGAAGCTGCAGTCTCCGCATTTATTTCCTGACATGCCACATGTGCGTCTACATAATCAGGCTGTCCTTCCAGTGCCCCTTTCACAAATTGATAGACCGCCTCTTCAGGAACATCTCCGGATGCAATGATTTCCGTATATATTTTCAGTGTATTCACGGAATTCATATTTGGATATGCCCCCTCTTTTGTAGTCGCAGCGGTATAGTATGGGTACTTCTCTACTACCTGCTTAAGGATCTCCTCTCCTGCGTCAACAAACTTTAAATCAGAGGTAGCAGAAGCACTCGTAAGACCCGATGCTGGTGCCGAGGCGACAAAAAATGTAGCATCAATCACACCATCCGTCAGTTTCTCGAGCCCCTCGTCAATGGAGTAGTAAACCGCTTTGATATCCGAATCAGTATTGATACCGTAAGCTTCCAAAATTGCGATAGACATAGCGGGAATCGTACTGCTTGGCGGTCCAAGACAAACTGTCTTGCCCCTTAAATCCTCATACGTCTCGATACCTGAATTTGCCGTTGTAATCATATGCCCCTGGCTCTCATACAGACGCATAACGCCTTTTACATTGCCTGGTTCTGCATAGATTTCATAAAAACCACTGCCGCCTCCATGCGATGACCAGTAGGCAGCATCTGCGTTTGTCATGCCAAGATCCATCTCTCCTGACATACAAAGGTTTACATTCTCCACCCCTCCATTTGTAGTCTGTGCCACAACCGTTAAGTCGGGATTCTTTGTATTGACTTCATTAGCAATTGCAGCGCCGACAACATAATAAGTACCAGTACTGGCCGCGGTTCCCAGTGTCAGGTCATAATGTGTTCCGCCACTTGAAGCACCTTCGGCCGCCGTACTGCCGGAATTCCCCGTTGTACTGTTTGTCGGGCTGCATGCTGCAGTCATGAAAACAGCTGCCAACACCAGCATCGCCAAACCTGTATTCTTTCTCTTCATTTGAAACCCCCTGTTCTATCTGTGATAAATATTGCGAGTGATGTCAGTTATGCTTTTCCCAGCAGTATCCGCTGATTATGACATGTCATTTTCTTAATATCCCCTTCTGAAATACCCCGATCATACAGGCTTGTCACAAACTGCTCCAGACCTTCATCCGGATATATTCCTGTTTTCTGTCCTAAATCCGTAGAGAGAATGATATGGCTGGCTCCAATCGCACGTATCTGTTCCAACACTACTTCAAAGTCTACTTTTCCAGAATTATATGTAACAAAACAATGTTCCATATAAGCACCGCAGCGCAGCAGTTCCACTTGTTCTTCCACCGTGTAAAATGTGGTTGGGAAGTCCACATGTGTAATAATAATATGCTCTACCCGGTGTTCTTTCGCCGCCCTTACAAGAGCAAATGTCTCCTCATGTGAAAGATGCGACGTTGCCAGGATCATCTGATGTCTTGCAATCACCTCCAGAACCTGATGCGTTGCTTCTGTCAGCCTCCCGTCTTCACCGACCACGCGGATAACCGGATTGTCAATTCCCTCTTCACGCATCTGCAGTACCACCTGCGCCCAGTACGGAAGTTTTTTATCCGGATTCCAGTCCTCTCCCAAAGTAAGATTTTGCTCATGCGCAGAATCACTGGTTGGAAACCAGACAAGCTTCGTACCAGCGCGTGCTGCCATCTCCACAGCTGCAGGATTGATTCCCCCTACCGAACCATTTAGTGTAATTGTCCCCACCGCATCGCATGCGGGATAAAGCTTCCTGGTCATTGCAGCGCGTTCTCCCGTACAAAAGTAATGAGACTTCATTGCAAATCCAGCCATCCCACTGTCCATTACCCGCTGTGCCATCTCGAAATCGTCGAGTCTTCTTGGCAGCACATCTGGGGCTGTATGCACATGAAGATCATATGCCCCTTGAATTAGTTCTCTCATACTCTCCTCCTTGTTATGAGCACTTAGCGGCTGTCTTTTAGCCGCTTACGTGCGATACATATCACTGGCACTTAGTGAGGTCTTTCACGAGCTTAGTGCAGTGACTTTGTTTCCGTTATCATAAGGTCTCCCATTCACAGGATGCTTTACGAATCTCCATACAGCAGTTCGGGCGCATCGAAACCACCCGGAAGCCGCTCGCACGCATGTCTCCGATTTTAATAAATGTAGCAAGCACCGAACTGGCACCACCCAAACCGATCGGTCCAATCCCCTTTCCATTGACTGCGTCCGTGATGCGTTTCTCTATCTCACTCTGCACATCATAACGTCCGTCCTTCATTGCCTCAAGAGAGAGTGAAGAGGCTTCCACCGCCGTACGCCCAAGGCCAAATGACAGTGTACACGGCTGGCATCCAAGCGCTGCTACCTGCGGAACCGCCCATGTGATCATCTCCTCAACTACATGATCCAGAGAATGCATGTGAAATAAAGCCTGGGTTCTGCTCCTGATCTCTGGTCCTCCTCCAAGCATCAGGACGGTGAGACGAATTTTACTTCCCGCCATACGGCGGATTTGTGTAGGAGCGGGTTTTAACATACCAGGCTCGTCATATAGGCCTTTGCACTGTGAAATACGCTCTAATTCATCTCCGCGTACTCCCATCGGACGCGCCGGCAGGTCATTTAATCCTTTTCTAATTCCCTCTTCCATTGCCTCCAGAAATCCAGCCGGAAGGCTGGCCTCATCTCCAATTTCCAGAAACGGGTGCGGCGTCCCTGTGTCATCGCACAATGCACAATGTTTCTTATCTGCAACAACTGCATTTTTAATAAAATTTTCCATTGCCCATTTTGCATGTGGAATCTCTTCCTCTGCACATGCCTGTTTCCAGCAGGCAACCTGATCGTCTCGCCAGTGAGAGCTTGCATCTACCACCGTCCGAGCGACATCATCTGTCACTTTATTTAAAAATACCATATGTCCCCCCTAATTCGAAAAAACACTTTCTCCGTCAGCCACTGCAACAATTGCTGGAAGATCTTTAACCGTAATCTCATAGAATGCTTCCATCCCAAATTCCGGATGCAGTACCGCGCGGCATTCACTCATCGAAGCAGTCAGTAATGCAGATACCGGCGGAGTAATCAGAAAATACGCCCTATTCTTTTTTAATCCCTCAATGGTCTCAGGAAGGAGCCTGCCTTTACCAAGATGGAACATGGCACCTTTTTCTGATAATGGTATAATCGATCCCTCAATTTCCGGCTTACTCGTAGTAGTTGGCGCTATGCCGGCACAGCTTACCGCAGTATGAAAAATTACAGCCCCCTCCAGATCAATACCGTGCTCCGATAGCTCACCCTTCTTCGCCAGCTCCACGACATGTGGGAGTGCCGCATCACGGCCGCAATATATTTTTCCGCTCATCTCAATCAAATCACCGGCTTTGAGACTGCATTCTTTGTCTCTAAACGGAACATTAATCTTTATCAAATCACTCACTTCTCCTTTTAAACGCGTTTATCGGTATGTGCTACAGTTTCCATCCCTCCAATACCTTTTTCCAATCACGGGCAACACCGGATTCAAAGTTATCCTTCACATGATGATCAGCCAGCCACTGCAGCTTTGTCCGAGTAGCTTCAGCCATTGTATATGGCAGCATTTCACTTTGTAAGAAATCAACAACATTTTTCAGCTCATGTTCACGCCGTTCCGCATGAATGATCGCCCCCGAAACATATCCGTTGATGATTCCAATGAATTCTGATCCAAAAGTATCCACAAACGAGTCTACAATCGTCTGCTCCACGCCAAACCGCTGTGCCGCCTGCAGTGATTCAATCAGCAAACAGCTAAGTCCTTTTGCTGTAATGCTGCGTATGAACTTAATACTCGTCGCAGTCCCGGCCTCCCCCTCCACGACTTCCAGGCACATATGGTATGGCTCCATTTTATCCCGAAAGGCTTTCGCACCATCGCCGCTCAACAACATCGGCACCTGATGCTTACTCTTTAGCAATGCCCCCATCATCGCTCCGTCAATAAGCCGGCCTCCCATGGCCTTTACCATCTCACTGATCTTTTTCTTTTCTATCGGTGTCGCTGTAGACACATCCAGAAAGAGCTGTCCTTCTTTGATTCCCGCCGCTGCATCTTCAGCAGCGGATACTGCATAGTTGGAAGGAACCGCTGAAATCACCACATCCGATTTCCGGCATACCGCTGCAGCACTCTCCGCTTTTTCTCCCTGACAGGCTGCTACCCTCTCCTTCATGATTTCACTCATACGTTCATCATCCTGCATGGCATCATAGCACACCATTCTGTCGATACCTTCTCCGCGCAGCCCCAGCGCGATGGACGATGCCGCTTCGCCAAAACCGATAAAACCGACTATCATAATCTTCTCCTTCTCATTCTCTGTTATCAACAAAAATTTTTATTGTATTTCCATTATAATTCGTTTAAAATTAAAAGAAAATATTGTTTTTTTTGTCAAAGTCACAACAAAAAACTTGTCTTTATGCAAGGAGAACCTAATTATGAATATGACCGATATTCAATGCTTTATCAAGGTGACGGAACTAATGAGCTTTACAAAGGCCGCTGAAGCTCTTTATACTTCTCAGCAGGCTGTAAGTCTTCACATCAAGCATCTCGAAAGTACCTATAAGGTACAACTGTTTGAACGCAAACCATCTCTGAAGCTGACGCCCTCCGGACAGATGCTTTTGGAGGCAGCACGAGATATTATAGACCGGGAGAATCAGCTGCTGAACCAGTTTATTACCATGCAGGACGAATTTGTTGGCGAAATTACCATTGGACTGCCGCCAAACAGGTCGACAGCATTTGTCTGCGAATTTACTCCGCATTTTTCCAGCGAATATCCGAACATGACCATACATCTGGTTGAAAAAACATCTCCTGATTTATCTGCGGCTGTTAAAAATAACGAGATTGACCTTGCACTCCCGCTTGTCTCAAAATATGAGTATTTTGATTCAGATTTATGTGAAATCGTTCCTTTGGAAACGGAAGACCTGTATCTGATTATCTCGGATGGGCTGCTCCGCAAATATTTCAGTGATCAATATCCAGCCTGTAAAACAGCCTTTATGGAGGGTGTCTCTGTAACCGATTTTTCCCATGTTCCAATGTTTTTACATCCTGCCTCCAGCCGCCTGCACGAAGCGATCGTATCAAAGCTCGTCCAGAATGGTACACCGCCGTTTATGCGCATAAAAACATCACTGACCAGCTCTCTTGTATCTCTCTGCGCGGAAGGATATGGTGTATTTTTCAGTACCCCCATGCTTTTAAAGCACTTGTATGATACTCAGCCAAAATGTTTTGAATCACTGCATGTGTTTCCTGTCATGGAATTTCAGGGAACCAGAAAAACACTCCTGCTCTATCACAAAAATAAGTATCTGAGCAAACCATTATCCAGCAGTATTCATATTATTCAACAGATATACAAAGAGCATAAATGTGTGATGGACAGAATTCAGGCGGAGAGATAAAAAGCAGTTTTCTGTATTCCGGTATCATAACTATACCATACAGAAGACCGCTTTTTTTCGTTTTGCCTGGATATCCATTTTTTACCATTCATTATCAATTAATCAGAAAATGCGCGTCTGTTCCAACGTTTGGATATGAAAGAAATTTTCTTACAGTGAAATTCAAAATGAACGTTTAGAACTATCTGGAATAGAAAGGATAAGTTTAAAAGACGGCAGAACCAATTATATGAATATGGTTCAGCCGCCTCTGTAAATTATGATATTGTTTCAATTCATTAAATCTATTTCCCCACTCTCACCCTCACAACATTCCAGGAATAAGACGAGAACGTAACCGTAAGGCAGTCTCCCTCCATCTCATAGGCACTGGAGGACTGCGGAATCACGCGGTCCGGCTGGTCCGCCGTATTATACTGCTTCAAATCGTATCCCGCCATGGTGATGAACTCTTCCACACGGCAGCCCGGATAATCCCGCAGACAGCAGGAAACTTCCAGGTCCTCCTCGCCGCGGTTCATGGCAAATATGGTTACATACGCTCCGTCCTCGCTCTCCACTGCGATGCTCTCGAGAGCCGGCACATCGGTGTACTCCTTACAGTCGTACTTAGGAGCGTCCACCAGCACATTTAAGGCTGTTCCTCTGCCGTAGAGAGAAGCGTGAAGGTATGGGTAGTAGATTGTCTGTTTCCAGATCCTGCCGCCGTTTTCCGTCATGATCGGCGCGATGACATTGACCAGCTGAGCCATGCAGGCGACCTTTACCCTGTCGGCGTGTTTTAGGAGCGTAATCATCATGCCGCCCACCAAAAGAGCATCCTCGAAGTTATACTGATCCTCATTGTACGCCGGTTTCTCTCTCCATTTCTCCGCTTTGGCATTGTCCGCAAATGCGTGATACCAGACATTCCACTCGTCAAAGGAGATGTTCAGAACCTTTTTGGAGCGCTTCTTCGCCTGTATGTAGTCGCAGACAGAGACGATGTGGTTGATAAAACGGTCCATATCCATGGTATTGGCCAGGAAGCTGGGCGTATCGTTCTTCTCATTTCCGTAGTACTGATGCATAGAAACGTAATCCACAAAGTCATAGGTATGATCCAGCACTGTAGCCTCCCACTCATAGCACGTGTTCATACCCGAGTTGGAGCTTCCGCAGGCCACCAGCTCAATTGACGGGTCCACCCATTTCATGACCTTGGCTGTCTCGCAGGCCGCGCGTCCGTACTCTTCTGCCGTTTTGTGGCCGATCTGCCACGGGCCGTCCATTTCATTTCCCAGATTCCAGAGTTTCACACCGTGGGGATCTCGATAACCGTTTTTGATTCGCAGATCGCTCCAGTAGGTGCCTCCCGGGAAGTTGCAGTATTCCACCAGATTGCGGGCGGCGTCCGCGCCTCTCGTCCCCAGGTTCACGGCCATCATCACATCCGTGTCTGCCCGGCGGCTCCACTCACAGAACTCATCCGTCCCCACCTGGTTGTCCTCAATGGCAAACCATGCCAGCTCCGTTCTCCTCGGCCGCAGCTCCTTCGGTCCGATTCCGTCCTCCCAGTTGTAGCCGGAGACGAAGTTGCCGCCCGGGTACCGCACAATGGGAACCTTCAGTTCCTTTGTGAGCGCGATCACATCCTTTCGAAATCCCATGTCATCCGCCAGCGGATGGCCCGGATCATAGATTCCTCCATAGACCGCTCTGCCGATGTGCTCGATGAAATTACCGTAGATCCGGTTGTCGATCGGGCCGATTTTATAATCCCTGTCAATCTTAATTACCGCTTTTTTCATGCTTTAAGCCTCCTGTTTTTTCTTCCTATTCTCTATCAGCATCGGCATATATATGCCGCCCTGAACACTTCTTCCTATGAAATGACAGTATCTTCCGCTCTCTGCATCGTACCAGTCGGAAAACGGTACACGGTCTTCTGTGGACCTCGCATACTCCGCTACCGGAGCCGTCAGACGGTAAAATGCCTCCCGATCAGGTGCAAACGAGGCACACCAGAGAATCCAGTCGCTCTTTGTGTACGTCTTCCGGCTGTCTAACGGAACACCGAAGGTACTGGTCTTCTTTAAATAAAACGCCGTCTCTTTCTCAAATACCTCCGGCTTGAAGAGACCGCTTCCAAAGAAATGATCCCACACCAGATTGTATTTCAGGCTCCAGGACTCTTCACAGTCAAAGGTCAGACGGTAGTGATCGCCGGCGGCACTACGCTTCTCCCAGCTCTGTGCCATCCTCACGGCTTCCTCATGGTACTTTTTCGCCTCCTCTTCCTCTCCGAGACAGGCGGCGATTCTGCTGAAGGCCTCGATTCCCATAACCGCTTTTGCCGACAAATTTACGTTGTGGGCCAGATGGCCGGCAAAATCATCGGTACAGAGCTGTTCTCCCGGATCTTCACCGTATGCGAGCAGATATCCGGCCCATGTTTTCAGCACCTCGTAATACGGCGCGGCAAAGGCCCCCGAACGCTCCAGTTCACACACCGCTGCCGTCAAAATCATCATATTGCCGGATTCCTCCACCGGCATCTGGTCCCTCACATCGTAGACGGACAGCCCCGCGGGATACTCGTAGTAAAACGGGAAAATGGCGCCGTTATCGTAGCAGAATTCCCGGTTTTCCCCTTCTTTTCCAAGTCCGTAGACCTGGCCTGCCGCATACGGATACCGACCCACATCATGCGGCGCAAAGTCGTACTCCCACACCGGACAGCCGGCAAAACGGAAGACCGGCCGCAGCATGGCCTTCACGTATTCCGGATTAAAGAGAAGGAACATGGGGGCGGATGGATAGCTGATATCGACGGTCCCCGTACACCCGTTGGAGTCATTTTCCTTGGAAAGAAAGACGAGATTCCCCTCCTGGTCCGCGATCAGCTTATGGGCTGCCATGACCTGGCGGTAGGAAATACTGCATAGAAACGCGTAGTCGGCCCCGCCTGTACTCCTGGCCTGCTCCTCCAGACTCCGGTCAAATGCCTCCGCCTTTTCGGTCACCTCTTCCCGATCACGGAAACTCTCTCCAACCGCATCGAAAATGGTCTCATATCTCGTCGTCCAATAGGCCTTCTGCCAGGAACCGAAGTAAAAGATGGAGAGCAGATCGTCATAGGCGGCGATCACCGTACACGCTGTCTGATCGGTCCCCAGCTCCGCAGACGCCTTTAGCAGACTGTAATCCGGATCGAAGAAGATTGTGACGGCTTCGTCCTCCGAGGCCAGAATCATATCGCCCCAGTCTATGGTAATCCGGTCCCCACTGTGTCCTAAAGGTGTCTGAAATGCCTTCCTCATAGTACCATAATGGAAATGATACGTCTCATTTTCATGGCTTCCGCCAATGATTTTCCCCGGCGTATCGAAGACTAAGTCTCCGGTAATGGTAAAATCAATCTTCACGGAGACCTCCTGCTTCCTGTCTACAGTAAAATCGATGTAGGTACACGGTCTGGAGACCAGAACCGGATCCTCCGGCAGAAGCGGTGACAGAAAACGAACGGAAAGCCTCAGCTTCTCATTTTCAAAGGTACAGGTAGTCGCGGTCGGCGTAACCTCCAGGCTCGTCTGGGGGATGACCGGACAGCCGTCCTCACCGCCCAGGAAGCGGAAACGTTCTCCATCCGCGGTGACGTGGCCGTAAAGTCGTTTTTCCTTTCCGCTCCAGTGAGCTGTGTCCGTGTCATAGAGACAGTCGGCTGGTGACCAGATAGAAAAATAGGGATCGTGCACCAGCAGGGGCACGCTTGCCATACGTTTGATTCTCATACGATTAAATCTCCTTTATTTGATACGCCTACTCTTTCACCGACCCCAGCGTCAGGCCGGAGACGAAGAATTTCTGCATAAATGGATAGAATATTACGATCGGCAGGGACGCCACGACAATCTTCGCCGCGTTGAACGTCTTAAGCGAGGTGAGCGCTTCAATTTCCGCCGGAGTTAATGAGGAGCTCATGACGCTGACCGTCGTATTGGTCAGAGTCTGGATATAGGTCTGTAAAGGCATGTTGCTGGGCGTATTCATCAGCAGAAGGCCGTCGAAGAAGTTGTTCCAGTGAAATACCACGGAAAATACGGTCACAGTGGCGATCGCCGGCTTGGCTAACGGCACGAAGATACGCATCATCATCTGGAATGGGGTGATTCCGTCCAGCATGGCCGACTCCTTGATCTCCTTCGGAAGATTTCTGAAGAAATTCATCAGGAGAATGGTGTTGTAAACCGGAAGTGCTCCGGGAATTACCAGCGCCCATATGGTATCCATAAGCCCGGTCGCCTTTATGACGAAGTACCACGGGACGAGGCTCGCGCCGAACAGCATGGCGAAGATCATAAACCACATATACACCTTTCTGGCCGGGAAATCCGATTCGTCCTGGGACAGGGCAAATGCAGTGATTACCGTAAGAACCAGATTGATCGCACCGCCTAAGACCACCCGCTGTACGGAGATCCACATGGCCTGCATGAATTTGTGATCGGTCATCAGAACCTTGTACGGTGTAAAGGTCAGTTCCACCGGCCAGAGCGTCACCTTACCCGAAAGGGCGGCCGTCTTGCTGCTGAGCGACAGCGCAATGACATGCAAAAGAGGGATTAAACAGCTGAGTCCCAGGATAAGCAGAAGCAGAAAGACACAGAAGTCAAACACCCGGTTCTGCCATGTATTATATTTTTTCATGGTTTATCCCCCCTAAAAGATCTGATAATTGGCAAATTTCTTAGCCATCTTATGCGCCGTGACAATCATAATGAAACTGATCGCCGACTTTAAGAGCCCGATGGCGGTGGCCAGTGAGTACTGGGCGTTGACGAAACTCAACCGGTATACATACGTATCGATAATATCTCCGCTCTGGTAGACGACCGGACTGTACATGTTATAGATCTGGTCGAAGCCTGCGTTTAAGATATTGGCGATATTTAAGGTAGCTACCATGACAATGGTGACGCGGATGCTGGGCAGCGTAATATGCCATATTTTCGCCAGTCTGCCTGCGCCGTCCACCGAGGCCGCTTCATAGAGTTCCGGATTAATGCCCATGAGGGCCGCAATGAAGATAATGGCCCCGTAGCCGAACTCCTTCCACACGTCTGTGCTGATCACCACGCCCTGAAACAGCTTATTGGAGCCTAGGAACATTAACGGTTCCTTTAAGATTCCGAGACTCATAAGACCCTGATTTAAGATTCCTCCCGTGTCCAGAAGATTCTTGAATATCGTTGCCAGAATCACCCATGACAGGAAATGCGGCAGAAAACAGATGGTCTGGACCGATTTCTTAAACTTCACGCTGGTAATCTCATTTAAAAGAATGGCGAAGAATATGGACAGCACCATCGTGAGTACCAGTTTCCCCACCGCGATGGTGAACGAGTTCCGGAATATCCTGGCCGTATCGGGCAGCAGCAGCATGTGCTTGAAATTGGCAAGCCCCACCCATTTGGACTTTAAAAATCCCATGATCGGCTGATAATTTTGAAATGCCATAATATTCCCGAAAAACGGAATAATCGTATAAATAAACAATATGATAAAGCCTGGCAGCATCAGCAGATGGTATTGGTATGTCTGCCTTATGGTGACGTGTCTCCCTTCCTTTCTTCTTCTCTTCCTTCCTGCTACTTTTCCCATACGAAACTTCCTTCCTGTTCATCCCGATTTTGAAAACCGGAGGTTTTGGGCCTCCGGTTTTCTGATTCTCCTTTACCCGGCGTCTTTAATTGGCACCAGACAGTTCCGTCATTTCCTGTGTAATCGTATCACCGCCCAGAGCCTTCCACTGGCTGACGAATTTATCGAATTCATCGACAGAGGTATTTCCGGTGAGTACCTGTAAATAGAATTCATCTTCCTGTGTCTCCAGGGTCGCCCATAAGGATTCCATGGATGGTGAATCTGCGTAGCTTGCGGCATACTGAAGATTCAGCTTGTCAGCCTGGCTCTGCACGGTCCAGGCGCCGTTGGCCCAGCCCCAGCCGTTGGCAGTGGAAATATTTTTCTCCACGGTCTTTCTGAAGCCGTCTTTTAAAACCGCGGTATAACCGTTGTACCATGTCTTTCCATCACCGCTTAAATCGTCGTAAGCCACTTTTCCGTCGATGCAGTCCATCACTGACTGGATCTGTTTTTCCTTGGCATCATAGTCACAGTGAAGGACATTGATGGGATAATAGTGCCAGGAGAATGGTGAGTCCATACCGTTTGGACGCACATTCTCAGCCTGGGACTGGTCTAAATCATACTGATAATTCACGGTCTTTACGACTGCTTCCTTGATCTCTTCTGAACAGCCTTTTTTCACTACAATATAAGTGGTGGTCGGGCTCTTCATGGGCACATTCAGTTTGCCTTCCGCATTCAAAGGAGCTACATAGGAATTCCATTTAACGGAGTCAGCCGCGCCTTCCAGCATGGATACTACCGGCCACTGGTTTGACCACCATGCACCGAAGAAGATGCCGGCCTGGCCGTTGCTGATCATTTCCACACACTGCTCGGAGTCTCTGACTGCGAAAGAAGGATCGATAATGCCCTCTTCTACCAGCGATCTGATCTCACCGAGAGCCGTCTTGGCCTCTTCTGTGATGGAACCGTATACCACGGAGCCGTCATCCTGTTTGATCCACATCTTCGGATAGGCATCAAATAAGGTAAACAGTCCGTTTACATGCCACGTTCCCCCATTCTTCTGAACAAGCTTCTTATCGGAAGAAAGACCCACAGCGATTCCATCTGTCACATTGCCGCCAGGGTTCTTCTCCATAAAGGTCCTGGCAATGTTCACAATGTCGTCGAGTGATTTCGGCTCTTCCAATCCCAGCTCTTCCATCCAGTCGCCGCGGATATAGACGAGAGGAACGCTGTCCATACCAGGCTGGATATCAGGAATGGCCATCAGCCTTCCGTCGAAGGTTGCAAGACCTTCCGACATGCCGTTGGTCGAATCAAAGCATTTCTTTAATGCGTCGGAACGGTACGTTGCAAAGGCATCCGTCATGTCCTCCACTGCACCGGCGTTCACTAACTGAACCAGCTGGGTATACGTTACGTTCATAACATCCGGCATATCTCCCGATGCGATGGCCATGGCAACCTTCGTCGGATAAGAAGCGTCGTCAACAGAGAAATCATATATGTATTCTGTATTCAATTGATCCTGAAGATATTTTACGATGTAGTTGTTGTGGGAATCTTCACCGTCCGGGTACGTGACGTTGGCAGACTCCGCTCTTCCCACATGGATTACGGTCTTCTCCTCGCTGACCGGCCCATAAGGATCTACCTCCTCTGTGCCCACAGCCGCCCCTTCGGTCGTCTCGTTTTGTACTTCCTTCGCTGTAGTTTCATTTTTAACAGAAGATTCTTCCGGCGCCTTCGTATTTCCCCCGCAGCCTGCCAAACAGCTCCCTGCCATACATGCAGTCAGTAACAATGATACTAATTTTTTCCTTCTTTTCATGGTAACCTCCGTTTTTATTATTCTTCAACCCTGGCTGCTTACGGCGCCTTAAGCAGCGTTTTGTTTCATGTATTTATTATATCCCCTCTTATTTTCCCTGTATATACAAGGTTTTTCGCATTCCTATCACAAAATTACCCTTTTATGTCCTACTACTGTTTTCCTTCCGGCAAATCTGATAGAATGAATTTATGGAAATACGCGATTGGAAGGAGTGTTAGCCATGTATCAGATTTTAGTTGTCGATGATTCTGTTCTCGATGTTGACTGTATCACATTTCTTATAAAGAAATACAAACTGCCTCTCGAGGTTACCACGGCGGTAAACGGTCAGGATGCTCTGGAGCTTTTTTTTAAACCTGAAAATCATTATGATATTCTCTTTACGGATATCCGCATGCCCTTTCTCGACGGTCTGGGGCTGTCCAAAGAGGTGAGAAAACTTTCACCGAATACAAGAATCATCATTTTCAGCGGTTTCAATGATTTTGAATATGCCAAAACCGCCATTACCATCGGAGTGGAAGACTATCTGATGAAACCGGTAATTCCTGATGAATTCGTCTCTGTCATGACCCGCGTCATAAACAGTGTGGAAGAGACCAACCGCCAGCTCAGGACACGCCGCAGTGAGGCAAAGATTTTAAAAAATCATATGCTTTGGCTGGCCGTCAACGGTAAATCCAGTATGATTGCGGACAGTACGCCCTTTTTGAAAGACCGCTATACCGGCCTCATGTTAGTCGAATGTGACAATGAATTTTTCAGTCTGGAAGGAATTTTATTTCAGGAAAAGCTGGCAGGTATTCTCACCGTCCCCTTCGACTATCTGAATCTCGATCCGTCCCGCAGCATTCTGTTTTTCAAGGAAGGGGCCTTTCTCTTTTCCTGTGCGCAGTCGGTCTGCCTGTGCGCCGAAAAGGAATTCCATCAGAAATGCTGCGTAGCGTTTCAGACGCTTCCCGACAACGGCTCCATCAGCCAGGTTTACACACAGCTGGAGGAACGGCTGGAAAACCACTTTTTCTTTCCGGATCAGAATATCTTCCTGCCGGACGGCCCGGACCACCCCTATGCCGCCTCCGGCCACATTTCCATTGATATTGTATCCGACGATCTGCGTCTGAAGGACTACGATTCTCTGATGCTTCATTTGGAGGATCTCTTCGAATCCTTAAAACACGAGAAGACCCGTTCCCTTATTTTTGTCAAATACTGTTTTACGGAGCTGATGAAGGAGATTATCCGCTATCTTCCAGATGACCAGCAGCCGGATTTAAATAAAGTGGCGGAAAAGATCTATGGCTCCGCCAACATCGTGGAGCTGATGGATATGACCTACGATCTGGCCGGAAGACTTCGCAGCCAGGCCCAAAGGAGCCAGGGTACCTGCCTGAAATCGGATAAGATCCGGCAGTATATCTGCCAGAATTACGCCCAGCCACTGTCCTTAAACGACATCTCCAGCCATTTTTACATAAGCCCCAATTATCTCTGTTCCGTGTTTAAGAAAGAGACCGGGTGCAACCTGATGAAATTCATCAATGAATACCGGCTGGAGCAGGCCGCCCGTCTGCTCCTGGAGACGGAGATGAAAGTCAACAAAATAGCCGAATCCGTCGGTTTTCCCAATCCCTCCTACTTTTCCCAGCGTTTCCGTGATTACTATGGGGAAAGCCCGGAAAATTACCGTCAGAAGGAGACTCATTGATGACAAATACGCTGAAACGAATCAAACGGGGCTTTCTGGACTTGGGGATCCGCAGAAAGGTACTGATCATATTCCTTCTGATGGGAGCGCTTCCATTTCTGTGCTACATCATCCTTTCCAACCGCTACACCAACCGGATCATACTGGAAAGAGAACGTTCCCTGACCGAACTCGCCCTGGAGCAGGCGGTCAGCTCCGTTGACAATAAGCTTGTCACTTATAACAACCTCTCTAACTTCATGTTTAACAACAACGCGATATTGAAGGTATTAAACACCAGCTACAACGATGATTACTTTAAAATGTACAAGGCGTATTCCGACACCATCGAGCCCCTTTTTCTCACCTACTACGCCCTGTATCCGGATCTGGAGGCGATCACGATCTACTCTTCCGGCGATATCCATCCCTATAATAACTATATTCTGGGCCTGGACAGCCTGTATCAGAAGGATTGGTTTCCCCAGGTGCATAACCAGTATATTCCCACCTGGGTCTCCTCTATGGAAGACGGCAAACCGTATCTTTACTCCACCAGACTGATCGGGGATATCAGACAGTACAAGAACTCCAACTACCTCTCCTTCCGAATCAATTATGACCTGTTCTTCGAACCATTTTTATCTCTCTCGGAGGATAAATACGATGTAGTAGTTACGGCCCGGGATGGAAGCCTGATCTTTTCCACCTCTGATCTGCCGGAGGAGGAGCTGACTCCATTTCTGGCCAATATGTCCGATACTCAGTATCTAAAGCTGACCTCCTTCATACCAGAGACCGGCTGGAACATCTGCTACTATAAGACTTATACCTCGATCCACAGCGCGGTAAATGCGATCACACGCGGCACCTACGCCTTTGGCTGGATTATCCTGCTGTTCCTCGGAGTTATGGTCTTAATCATCTCCATCTCCATTGTCACTCCGATCGAGGACCTGACCGAAAAGATCGACGAGGTGCGTTCCGGGGATATGAACGATCTGTCGGTTTCCCTTGTGAGCGAACGCCACGACGAGATCGGCACGCTCTTTCACACATTTTCACACATGATGGGGGAAATCAACCACTATATTATGGTGAACTTAAAACATGAGCTGGAAAAAAAGAATTATCAACAGAAAATCCTGTACGCACAGATTAATCCACATTTCCTCTATAACTCTTTATCACTTATCAACAGCCGGGCGATCCTGTCCGGGCAGAACGATATCAGCGAGATGGTCATCCTCCTGTCCACCTTCTACCGAACCGCTCTGAATAAGGGAAAAGATATCACCACACTGGGAAATGAACTGATGAATATCCAGGCCTACGTAAAAATACAGCTTTTCTCCTACAGCGAGTCCATCGACGTTGTATACAACATCGAGACTTCCTTATCGGGTGCCCCATTTCCCAACTTTATCCTTCAGCCCCTGGTGGAAAATGCGCTCGACCACGGCTTAAAGAACAGTCTGAAGAAAGATAAAAAACTGACCGTCACCGTGAAAAAGGAGGAGTACATGACGATGGACTTCATCTCCATCTGGATTGAGGACAACGGCTGCGGTATGGAAAAGGACGCTGTGGACCATCTGTTTTCCGTGCAGACGAGCGGCTACGGCATGAAAAATGTTAACGACAGGCTGCGGCTGCTCTATGGGGATCATTATATGCTTACGATTGACAGCGAGCCGGACCGGGGGACGACGGCGTTTGTCAGAATTCCCTGTAATATGGGACAGAACGACAAACTGCGAAGAAAGACGTAAGAAAGGCCGCCGGCCCGCATCACCACCCCAACCAGAAACAGGGGCGTGGGAATCATGATACCTGTCATGATCCTCACGCCCCTGTTTCATCTATATCATCCGATACCACGTTCTGCCATTCTCGTCTTTCCCCTATACAGCCAGCATCAGCTCCATCCTCTGAATAATATGATCCTGATACTCCTTATCCAGTTCCACAAAATAACCGCTCCATCCCCACACACGCACGATCAGATTCTTATAATTTTCAGGGTGTTTCTGTGCTTCCAGCATGGTATCCCGGTTCACGGAATTCAGCTGAAGCTGGTGACCGCCCAGATCCATGAAGGACTTTACCAGCACCGCAACCTTGGCACAGCTCTCCTCTGTCCGGAACACGGTGTCATGAAGCTCCAGCGTCAGCGGGCCGCCGTTAATCACCCGTTTTAAATCCGGTTTGGTGAAGGACTGGATAATGGAAACAGGACCCCTGCATCTGGAAAACAGGCTGGGAGAGTAATTGGCGCCAAAGCCCTCCCCCTTTCGCCTTCCGTCAGGCGTCGCCGGCAGGTTCTCGGCATGGCGGATGTAGTACATGGCGGAACCCGTTCCCGCCCGGTAAATGCCGCCTCTGTCATTGACCCGTCCCTTTAGGGAATCGGCAAAATCATTCAGCAGCCGGGCCGCTATCTCATCCACGTAATCGTCGTTGTTGCCCATCTTGGGGGACTCATAGCGCAGACGGTTGCAGAGAAGTTCCTCGCCCTCAAAGTCATTCTCAAGGGCTTTCACCAGCGCAGAGGCCTCCATGCTCTTTTCCTCAAAGACAAACTTCTTTACAGCCGCCAAGGAATCCGCCGCCGTGGCGATACCCGTTCCGTGAAAACCGTAATTGTTGTATTTGCAGCCCAGGGACACATCGGTTCCATTTTCACAGCAGCCATCCATCATCAGAGATAAAAACGGCGCGGGATAAAGGTAGACTCCGCTCACCCGTTTACATAATTCATCGGCCTGTTCATTGATTTTATCCCGGACCATTTTCTCGAATTCATCGTAGGACCGGCACTGCTCCAGTTTTTCCATAGCCGCATCGGAGACGGCCTTTGTGAAGGAAAGCGCCTCAATATTGGGTATATCCATGGCAGCGCCCGGAATGATGAATTCCCAGCAGGCGGCTACCACGTAGCGGCAGGCATCTTCTTTCTCGTATCCCAGTTCCATTAGACCCGGAATCACCACGTCGTCATTGGAATACTGGGGGAAGCCAAGGCCCTGCTTTGTCAGCTGTGTTCCCAGTATGTAGGTACTCAGCGGTGTCTTCTCATGCACGCGGAGATTGATCTTGGGATCGATCACCTTCAGCTCAAGGCTGGCTTTTAAGCACAGCTCCGACAGAAGGTTATAGCTGTCCGAACCATCTTCATTCAGGCCCCCGAGCACCAGGCTCTGGCCGTTATCTCCCTGCTGCATGCCCGGGTATAAGTCGCTGTCCCGGTTAAAGGTTAAGAAGAATTCTTCCAGCAGCTCCAGCGCACTCTCTTCCGTATACAGTCCTTTATCCAGATCGGCCTTTAAGTACGGATAGATATACTGGTCGAACCGTCCCACCGTATTGTGGTAGTTCCGCCCGCACCACATCGTAAAATGGATGATCCGAAACATAGAAAGCGCCTCCAGAAAACTCTGCGGCGCGTGCGCCGGTACGGCCTTTAATGTCCTGGCTACCACATCATTCCCTTTCTTTTCAGCCAATTCCTGATATCTGGCGGCAAGGGCAAGCACGTGATCCAGAATATCGATCTGGAGCTTTATATAATGTGCCTTTGCTGCCTCCCCCACCTGAGAAAACTGCTGTCTGAGCGCTTCCAGCTCCGCCTTTTTCGCATCAAAGCCCTGATTCAGCAGCTTCGTATAATCGACGCTGATATTACACACGTCTCCCTTTTCGTGGATCCAGTGTTCCTTCCGAAGTTCCTCCATCTCCATCTCCGTAAAAATCTCCGGAATCGTTGTCACTGTCCTGGTAAATGCAATCCGCTCATCCTCGAATAAGACCGGCACTTCCTTATCCAGCACATAGATCAGCCGCCTGGCCGCCCGGTCCACATCCGGAGTCTGTTCCGCTGCAAACTGCTCCGCCAGCACGTAAGGGTTCTCCTCTTTCTGCCACATGGCCTTCTGCCCCTTATCCACCACAAAAAACTGACGCATCCTCTCAATTCTCTCTGTCATAATACCTCGCTCCTTATTCCATATTCTTCAAATATTTTCTGTGACACCCACACGGCCTGTTCCGGGTCAAAGGCCGGCCTGTACTCCTTCTCAACCATGGCGTACTTGGCCCCCGCCGTCTTATGGTAGGGCAGAAGTTCTACCTTGATCAGTGCCCTGGCCCCTGCGATCCACTTTGCAGTACTCCTAAAATTCTCCTCGTTGTCATTCACGCCCGGAATCAGCGGGATGCGGATAACAAACGGAATCTCCCCCTCACAGAGTATCCGGGCATTTCTTAAGATCCTTTCATTGTTTACTCCTGTATACATTTTGTGAAGGGCGGCGTCAAACAGCTTGATGTCCAGCATCACATAATCCAGATGGGTGGTCACACGCCGAAAGACATCCTCCTCACAGTAACCAGAGGTCTCTATAGCCCGGTGAACATCTGGAATACCACATAAGACTTCCGTCAAAAAGTCCGCCTGCATAAGCGGTTCGCCCCCCGAAAATGTCACTCCGCCGCCATACCGGGCGTAGTAATCACTGCTCTTTCGGATCCGCCGGATTAATTCCCCCGAGGTCATCCTTTCGCCTGCAATCCGTCTTAAATGCAGCGGACATACAGGAATACATTCTCCGCAGCTGATGCAAGTCTCATGCCGGCACACCTCCCTGCACTTCCCGCAGCCAGTGCAGGAGGCGGTACTGACCATCAGCTGGGGACCCCCGCTTAACCCCTCCGGATTGTGGCACCAGCTGCATCTCAAGGGACAGCCCTTTAAAAATACGGTCTGCCGAAGGCCCGGACCATCGAAAACGGTAAATTCCTCCACATCGAAAACCACTCCTTCTCTCATTTCTTCTCCTTTTACATTAACGTTAATGTTATCGTTAATGTAATTATAGAAGACGGCCTACAAAAAGTCAATAGAAAAAAGCGTCACATAGCATGACGCTTTCTATTCCTCCGCGCCCTCCGGCACGTAATTGGTAATCAGAACCTCCACCGTCACCGCGTCCCTGTCCTTAAAATGATAGTTGCAGTTGGCGTAGCTCTTATCGATGTAGGTGATATGGTAATTTTTGCTCCATTCGATGAGAAGATCGTTGGAGAGTCCCTTGTGATACAGGACATTGGAGAGCGCAAATCTCGTTCCCTGACCGTTCATCCGGTCCAGCAGCCCTAAGAGCGCCGCCTCCTCCTCCTCGTGCCAGTCCCGGAATCCGCGGTTCCCATCGTTGTAGGAGCCGGTGGATATGAGATATGGCGGATCACAGTAAATCAGGTCATTTTCTCCCAGGAATCCCAAATCCATCTCCCGGAAATCCGTGGTGGAAAATACGATATCCTTCTCCTTAAGGGCCCGGCAGAAGGCGGTTAAATTCTTCTCGATATTCCCGTTGAAGGAGCTCCTGTTAGTTCCAAAGGGCGAGTTAAATTCGTGGCTGTTATTAAAACGGATCTGATGGTTAAACGCATAGCAGGTCAGAACGAATAACTCCGTCAAATCTTTGCTCTCATTATAGTGGCGTCTCAGTTCAAGGTAGCCTTCCTTATTCTGCTGGGTCAGCTGGTACGCGGCAATCAGCCCCCGGATGCGCGTAAGAAGCACCTCCGTCTCCGTCTCCCGGAACATGCCAAACATCCCGATCAAATACGTGATCTGATCGTTGCAGAAGATGCGGTCCGCTGATGCGTTGATCCCCACATTAAAGCCCCCGGCAAACAGATCCACAAAGCTGCCGATCTGCCGCGGAAACGCGCCCAGAACCGGCTTTAAGATCTTATATTTGCCCCCGGTATAGTTCAGCGGGCTTTTTATATACATGGTTCCACCTGCTTTTCTACGTAAACGAGCAGTTCCTTTAGGCGTTCGGTCTCTTTCACCTTTCTGCTCTTATATCTCCTGTATGGAATCTCATAAATGTGAAATGTCTCCGGTTTTCCATACGTCTTCATGATTCTCTCGATGTCCTCCGTCGTCATCAGACCATCCGTACTGTAGCTTAAGATGATGTGCTGAAAACGGGCGTTGCTGATGAGCCGTTCGAAGGCGTCGGTCACATTCTTCTTCATGCAGAATTCCGACTTCTGATTCTCATAGGGCCTCTGTCCCGTGACGCCGGTCACCTCCGGGTAGTCGTACCTGGCCGCCGTCTCCAGAACATGGTAATTCGGAAGATACTGGCGCTCATTGTAGGGCGGGTCAACATAGAGGATGTCGCCCTGCAGCCGTTTTAACAGCTCGGCACCGTCCTCGTTGTAACAGCGGTTCTCCCTGTGATTCGTCGTCACATCCAGCCGGAACAACTCATATTTCTTATAGCTGCGCCGTTCCCAGCTCTTGTGATACGCACCATACGTACCGGAAGTATTGGATACAAACGGGATCCCCTCCACGATACAGGCTACAAGATAGTAGTATTCATTCTCATCCAGCAGTCCCGCGGTCTTCCAGTCCTCCACGGTACATCTGGCATAGTCAATGCGCAGGGCGTTGTCATCGTTTAAATACATACGACCGCCTGTAGGGGCGTACGTATTCTGAAAGAAACGTCTCTCCTGCACCAGGTCCTCCATGTCCCGGGTCTCTTTTCCGTTAAAGAATTCCACCGGGTCCTTAATTCCCAGCTCTTCCTTCAGCCGTCCAAACTCCGGCACACTGTCATTCTCTATGGTAGCGCGCTGCAGTACGTATGAAAAATACAGCAGATCGTTGGAATACACCTCATACCACTGCTTAAAATGTCTCGCCACAGCCGCTGTTCCCGAAAAAATATCGCAGAAGCTCCGGGCGTCCGGCGCCTTCTCCTCTGCAACCGCTCTGATATGATCCAGCAGCAATGTCTTGCTTCCGATAAACCTCATTGTTCTTGTCCCTCTGTTTCGACTTTTGTTGATTCCCGTTGTTTGCAGCAGGGTTTTTGACTCCCACGGGTAACGAGCCTGTCGTTCCGTCTGATGGCAGCCTCCCCCCTCTTTATCGGGCACTGCCGTTCACGGGGCAAATCCCCCGTAGTTCGCTGCGGGGGATTTAACTGCACACAATTATTCTTATTTTACCATGCATTTTGCTTTTTTGCCATCAAAAAAGTTGACAGAAAAATGTTTTTCTGCGGGGCAGTCTTATCACATCAGTTCAGCTGCTTTACCCTGTCCGATATGATCGATTCCACATCTTCCCTATTTACGTTAAGAGCCGCAGCCAGTTCCCGGTACAAAAAGTCTTCGGCCAGACGTAAATAGACGTCGTCCTTCGCCGTGTACCGTTTTCCGCCTTCCAGACGTTTCCGGTTTTTCAAATAGATGGTCTTGATAATCCGGCTCCATCCCGTGCACTCATTTGTCTTCATAATTTCTCTGTACTCGTGTTCCGCTCTCTTCTCATCGGCGACCTGTATCATCTCCTGTCCCTGAATTCCGTCAATCAGATTCCATGCCTCCTGTTCCGTAATCGCGCAGCGCATGGTAGCGTCCTTTTTATCCACCGGGGTATAGATTGTATTTTTCTCCGAATACAACGGTTCCAGTGTATAGTAAAGCCGGTCTTTCGCAGCCGAATCCATCTCCAGCTTTCCAATCGCCTTCACCACACAGATCCCATAGTTTCCATAGACAACATGGTCATTTACCTGATACATTTTTACCTCCTTTGAAACCAACCAACAGATACCGCCAAATCGATCATTCAGAGACAAAACCGCGTCTGAGAATAAAAAAAAGATGCTTCAGAAGTGATTGCATCCGAAGGCATCAATTTTGATTTACTTCTATTATAGCACATCATGCAGGCATTTGTCAGTATTTTTCCTGGTAATCGGCGTACGCACTCCAAAACAGGGGGAAAATGAGGGGGCTCATGGCACGCGGCAGACGAAAGGACAGGCTTCTTTGGAACGATCGTAACCAAACGGTACAGCCTGTCATACTATATATCAGCAGGACAAATCCCTGCGGCTCTTCTTCCCAATCATATAGAAGATTTATCGTGAGTGATTCCGCAACAGCCGCCACAACAGCATTACCGGTTTGATCCTCCTTGCCGGCGCGGGCTCTGCTTTCCGCAGGGTGACTGCTGCTTTAGCTTTCCATGTATGCTGTTATCCTGCTGCTGCAGGAGCGGTAAGAGAGAGTAAGATCATGAAGCGCTGTTTTTTTGTTCCTCCAAATAAACAGAGAACGTGATTTACTTCCGACTTCCATGAAGGCCTTGATATAGATAAGAGGAAAACTCCCGCTTTTAAACGGGAGTTTTTCACATCCTGCGGAGAGGGGCTGACGCCTGCCCGTTCTTCCGCTCCACCTGCATACCGGGATTATATCCCCAGAAATCACCGTACCGTTTCGAGAATGCCAGCGCCGCCTCATTCAGCATCGCACTGATGATTCCATACTCAAATTCAGCAATTCCCCTTCCCTCTTCCAGATAGATTCCCACCACTGCGTAGACGGTCTCATCCAGTCTCACGGGAAGATAGATTGCTTTCGCGCTGGGCAGGGCGCTCGTACTGCATCCGGCCCGTTTTCCATTGCTCATCACCCATCCGGCCGTGGCCGTCTCCTGCTGCTCCTTAAAAAACTCCAGTTCCGATGCCGCCACCCCCTTTTTCGGATAAAAATCAGGTCCATTGAAGGGAAGCGTATGATCCCCTTCTCCCCGTAAATAAAAGATGACCGATAAATCCATCAGCTGAACGATTCGCTCCGCCACCTCATTCTCTACATCCCTGATCGTGACGCACCTTCTGAGGCGGGAAGAATTTTCCAGAAGAATCTCCAGACGATGGGACTTTTTTATCAGTTCCTGGGACTGGCGCTTGACAGTTGTGAGCAGCGTTGCAATAATAAATGCCATAATCAGGAGCATGATCACATGTTCCCGCGCCATCCATATCCCGAATATCCGGAACACAAGAAAGGTGGCCAGGCTGGTAAACGCCGTAATCTTAAGCGTATTAATGTAAATAGGTTTATACGCGGTCATTTTCTGCCCGAAGTCACTCATCGTCAGCGCACGCCGTTTTCCAGCCGCTGTCGCATCAGGTATAATGTAAATTTCCAGATTGGGGACGTACTGCGCCACCCGTTCCGCCGGAGTCCCCTTGGTCTGTCCCAGGATGATCCGGTGATTCGTTCTTCCCAGGACGATTTTTGACACATTAGACACCCTGGCGTAGGCGGCTATCTGGTATGCGACATCTTCCCCGTATACCGTGGCAATCTTCGCACCCAAAGCCTTCGCCAGCTGTATGTTGTCCTCCAGTGCCTTCTTATTTTTCAGAGACGCCCCTGACATCTGCGGCGTTTCGACGTAGAGAGCCGTAAATTCCGCGTGAAATGCGTAGGCCAGCCTTGACGCTGACCGGATCACCTTCGCGCAGGTCGGGGAAGGAGAAATACAGGTGAGTATGTGCTCTCCTGTATAATAGTCTCCCGTCTTTTGACGATTTTTCTTCTCTTCTACCGCCAGATGATTCACCCGGTCAGCCGTACGCCGGAGCGTGATCTCTCTTAAGGCCGCCAGCTTTTCCCTTGTAAAGAAATGGTTTACGGCCCGCTCCGCCTGCTCTTTTTTGTAAATCTTTCCTTCTGAGAGCCTGGTTAACAGCTCCTCCGGCTCTATATCCACTACCTTAACCTGATCGGCGTGGTCAAACACGCTGTCCGGGAACTTTTCCCGCACGGTAATTCCGGTAATACTTCCTACAATGTCGTTTAAGCTTTCGAGATGCTGAATATTTACGGTCGTCCACACATGGATTCCCGCGTCCAGCAGTTCCTCGATATCCTGGTAGCGCTTCATATGTCTCAGGCCGGGAGCGTTGGTGTGAGCCAGCTCATCCACCAGGCAGATCCGGGGATGGCGTTTTAAAGCGGCATCCAAATCAAATTCTCTCAGCTTTGTTCCTCTGTATGATACCATCAGCGGCGGAATCGTCTCAAGTTTCTCGGCCATCTTTTGAGTATCCCGGCGGACATGAGGCTCTATGTAACCTGCTGCCACGTCTTCTCCGCTGTCCGCAGCCTCATGGGCGGCCTGCAGCATGGTATATGTCTTTCCGACACCGGCCGCGTAGCCCAGATAAATTCTGAGTTTTCCGCGGCCGCCTTCTTCCTGCTCTTCCTGCTTAAGCCTGGCCAGCAGCACTTCCGGATCAGGACGCGTGTCATTTTCCTGCATAACCCTATCCCTGCTCTCCAGCACTGCGCTGCGTAAATTCCGGTGCAGTACTGATGATCATGCCCAATGCCTCCGCAATGTCCAGGTTGCATCCCAGCACGTTGACCGTCTCTTCTCCGAATATGCCCAAAAGCTTTCCCGTCGTGTTTCGGTCAATGATATCATTAAGCGCCTCTTCCGTCAGGCCGGAGGCCTTCGACACTGCCCCAACCTGTACCCGCGCGCCCTGAACCGTTATATGAGGGTCCAGTCCGGAACCGGAAGCGGTCAGGAGGTCTGAAGGAATGTCTTCCTGCTTCACATCCGGGTGCGCCTCCATCCAGGCCGCCATATCTTCTTCCACACGTGCCTTTAAATCCGGATTGGAGTTTGCGTAATTAAACGATCCGGAAGATACACCGCCGTAACTGCCGTCCTCTTTCTCCTCATCCGTGTAGCAGTTATAGTTTACAGAGGACACTCTCCCATGGAAAAAACGGGAATCCTCGAACTGCTGTCCTACAAACTTCGAACCTACAATTTGCTCCTGTCCACCCGCCTGAACCGCAATCAGGCTGCCGTTTGCCTGTTTCGGGAAAAATGCCTGCCCGGCCAGTGTCAGCGCCGCCGGATACACGACGCTGCACAGGACACCCAGGACAATGGTGCATATCAATGCATTTTTAAAATAATTCATAAATGATTTCATCCAAATCTCCTTTCATACGCTTCTCTGCCCGTTGGTCTACAGGCCCAGCACGGCCAGCAGCGGGGCCACAATCATATCGATCAGTTTGATGCCGATAAACGGCACGATCACTCCGCCGACACCGTAGATTCCCATATTTTTCAGCAGCATTTTTTCCGAACGCATCGGTTTGTACTTCACGCCGCGCATGGCAATCGGAATCAGGCTCGGGATGATGACTGCGTTAAAGATCAGCGCCGACAAGATTGCGCTGTACGGGGTCGTCAGCTTCATAATGTTCAGCATGTTCATCTGCGGAATCACCAGCTGGAACATGGCGGGTATGATTGCAAAATACTTTGCCACGTCATTTGCAACAGAGAAGGTCGTTAAGGAACCTCTTGTGATCAGAAGCTGTTTTCCAATCTCGACCACCTCCAGAATCTTCGTCGGATCCGAATCTAAGTCTACCATGTTGGCGGCCTCTTTGGCGGCCTGTGTGCCCGAGTTCATTGCCAGCCCCACGTCCGCCTGCGCCAGGGCCGGTGCATCGTTGGTGCCGTCTCCCGTCATGGCTACGATCTTTCCTTCTGCCTGTTCTTTCTTAATCTCGGTTATCTTGTCTTCCGGCCTGCACTCTGCGATGAATCCGTCCACGCCGGCTTCTTTCGCAATGGTGGCCGCAGTCAGGGGATTATCTCCCGTACACATGACCGTCTTGATTCCGATCTCCCTTAACCTGGCAAAACGTTCCGCCAGACCAGGTTTGACCGTATCCTTTAAATAGACGACGCCGTAAACCTTATGATCGGCGCAGACGGTAAGCGGTGTTCCGCCCAGTTTCGAGATCTCTTCCACAATTTTATCCAGGTCCCTCGGGATTCTACCGCCTTCGGCCAAAACCAGCTCTTTTACGGCTTCTCCCGCACCTTTACGGATCCTGGTGCCGTCAGATAAGTCCACCCCGGACATTTTTGACTGAGCTGTAAATTCAATAAAATTCATTTTTTTCACCATCGATTTTTCAACGCGGCTGCCCATTTTATGACCCAGATCCGTGATGGATTTTCCCTCCGGTGTGGCATCTTCTAAGGAAGCGAGAACGGAAAGGTCGATTAAATCCATTTTGTCTATGCCTTCCACGGGATAAAAATCCGCAGCCAGACGGTTTCCAAAGGTGATGGTACCCGTTTTATCGAGAATCATGGTGTCCACGTCACCGCAGGCTTCCACCGCTTTTCCCGACATGGCGATGACATTAAACCTCGTCACCCGGTCCATCCCGGCGATGCCGATTGCGGAGAGCAGACCGCCAATAGTAGTGGGGATCAGGCAGACCATGAGCGCCACAAGGGTTGCCACCGGAATCTGAACGCCGGAGTAAACCGCAAATGGATAGAGGCAGACTATAACAATCAGAAATATGATGGTCAGGCCGACCAGCAAGGTGTTAAGAGCTATCTCATTGGGCGTCTTCTGCCTGGATGCCCCTTCGACCAGAGCAATCATCTTATCGAGGAAGGAACCGCCCGGCTCCGCTGCTATCTTGATCTTCAGCCAGTCGGACACCACCGTGGTGCCCCCGGTTACTGACGAGAAATCGCCGCCGGCTTCACGCGTTACCGGAGCGGATTCACCGGTAATGGCGGACTCATCAACGGAGGCAATTCCTTCGATTACCTCTCCGTCATTGGGTATCAGCTCATTGATTCTTACAATGACCACATCCCCCTTCTTTAACTCAGAAGCGGAAACCTCCGTTTCAGAACCGTCGTCCCAGAGTAAGTGGGCGACCGTATCCTTCTTCGTCTTCTTCAGCGTCTCCGCCTGGGCCTTTCCACGTCCCTCAGCCACCGACTCGGCAAAGTTAGCAAATAAGACCGTAATAAAAAGGATCAGCGTCACAATCACATTATAGGTTCTTAAGGACGCTGCCGGAAGCTTACCAGCAAGTGCCTGCACATCTCCAAACAGGTTGGGGACGAAGCAGAGAACCAGAGTAATAAGAAATCCGACTTCCACCACAAACATTACCGGATTTTTAAGCATATATCTGGGATCAAGCTTCTGAAACGCTCCAAATACGGAACTCTTTAATATGTCACGCGTTATAAACTTTGTTGACTGTTGTCTCTTTTTTGACATTTGAAATTGCCTCCTAAACTCAACTCTATAACGGGAACCAGTTCGTCAGATGTTCTGCGACCGGTCCAAGGGCAAGTGCCGGGAAGAACGTCAACGCCGCGAAAATATATACGATAAATACGAGTATCAGTGTAAATATCACATTATCCGTTCTGAGTGTGCCGATTGTCTCATTTACCCTGCGTTTTGCAAGGATGCTGCCTGCGATTGCCAACTGAATGATAATTGCCGGAAAACGTCCGAAATACATGGCCAGTCCTGCCGTAATGTTCCAGAATGCGGTATTGTCAGCGAGCCCTTCAAATCCGGAGCCATTATTGGCGGCGGAGGAGCCGTACTCGTACAAGACCTGTGTCAGCCCATGGAATCCAGGGTTTGTAATACCTGCCAATCCTCCCGGCGTTGCAACAGCCAGTGCGGAGAAGCCAAGAATCAGGAGCGGATGCACGATCAGACAGATGGCAACCAGCTTCATTTCCTTTCCTTCGATCTTCTTTCCTAAATATTCCGGCGTACGGCCGATCATCAATCCGCACAGGAAAACCGCAAGAATCACGTACATGATCATGTTCATAAGCCCTACGCCCTTACCTCCAAATACACAGTTCAGCATCATGTGCAGAAGCGGCACCATGCCACCCAGGGGGGTCAGCGTATCATGCATGTTGTTAACCGTTCCCGTGGTAAAAGAGGTTGTCGTTGTGGTAAAAAGAGCCGACTGGGCGATACCGAACCGGACTTCCTTTCCCTCATAGGAGCCCATACTCTGATTCAATCCGACGCCTGCCAGAATGGGGTTTCCCGCCTTCTCTGCTGTATAGCAAACGACGATTCCGATCAGGAAAATAATTGCCATTGCCGCAAATACCGTTCTGCCCTGACTGCCGAAAACAGTTTTTTTACCGGTTCCCCTGCGCCTGTCTGCAATCATATGTCCAAAGGCAATCACACAGGCTCCGGGCAGTATCATCATGGAATACAGCTCTGCCAGATTGGTAATAATCGTCGGATTCTCCAGCGGTGTGGAAGAGTTTGCCCCTAAAAATCCACCGCCGTTGGTACCGACGTGCTTAATGGATTCCAATGCCGCGATCGGACCGGTAGCAATATCCTGCCATTTTCCTTCCAGCGTATGTACGGTGAAATTCGTCTGGAAGTTCTGCGGCGTCCCCTGCCAGATTAGGATCAGGCCGACGATAAAGGAGAGTGGGATCAGAATACGGGTAGTATTTCTGACCATATCCTCATAAAAATTCCCCATAGGCCGCCCCGACAGACCGCGGCAAAATGCCATGCAGGCTGAGTAACCAGTTGCCGCCGAAGTAAACATCATGAATATAATAACGGCCACCTGGCTTAAATAGGATAGTCCCGACTCACCGGAATAATGCTGGAGATTCGTATTGGTCATAAAGGATATGATCGTATTATAGGAGAGCGTTGGTTCCATAGCTCCGATTCCGTTGGGGTTCAGCATCAGCAGCCCCTGCGCTCTAAGTACCACATATCCGATTAAAATCATTACCGCGTTGGTCATAATAAGGTTCAGTGCATAGACCTTCCAGTTCATACTTTCACGGTTGATCCGGCAAACCCTGTAAATCAAATTATCAATCCTGTCAAATACCGGATCTGCAAACGTCTTTTGCTTCGCTGCCACATGATACAGATAAATTCCAATGGGGATTACCAGGATCATATAGATAAGCAATGTCATCATAATCTGAAACATTTCAGTTATTCCTCCTCATATCTTCTGCCCTACAGTCTCTCAGGATTAACCAGGGCATACACTAGATATGCCGCCAATCCCGGAATGATAACGCCTAAAATCACCATACCGCTCACTCCTTGTCTGCCGAATTGTCTCTTCGTAAATCTTTCGTGCTGCATTCCCTTTTATTCGCTTACACGTCTTATTTCTTTGTCTTCGGATCCACCTGGGAATCGCACCAGTTTACGAACAATTTCATGAGAATACAACTGACTAAAATAGTTCCTATCATGCAAATGTCCATCATGCCCTTTACCTCCTTAATCTGTTCTGTAACAGATTCTTATTCTATCATCACTCCGTATAAACATTCCAAGGCGATTCCAGTGATTGCTATAAATATTCTGTAAATACAGAGTAGCCGGCAAGCCGGGCTTGCACACCGGAACGCTGCGCACGAGTCACAGTGCAAACAAAAACACAGAAAGGCCCAACCCTTTTTGAAAAAGAGTTAGGCCTTTCTGTGTTTTTGTTTCAATCCACGCTCAGTAATATCGCAGAGTGCGGCTACCTCCTCGTAACATCTCACTCGCCATCGCGCATAAACCGCAGCAGCCGATCCACAGCCGCCGGATCGGAAGCCACCAGCTCCAGTTCCTTTACGAATTCCGTATCCAGAAGCCGTACCATTGAAATATACTGGGACAGCCTGGACTTTAGATTGATGCGGTCTCCCTCGGAGGACACGAGCTCCACTGTTCCGCTGCATTCATCCCGTATTATCTGAAACAGACGTTCCACATTCTTCACATTCTCGAATTTCATATTTCCATCTCCTTTACAGGCTGTAAGTTTCCCGGACATCCGCATCATCGAATATGATATCGAGATATCTGGCCACCTCTCTTAATACCGGCTTATAAGAGCCGTATGCACAGCCGAGATGGTGAATGTATGGACCAAACATCAGCTTCTCTTCCCACCGTTTCCAGTCGTCTACTTCCAGATAGACGTAGGTTCCGTTGGTCTCCGGCCCTTCCGTCGTATCGCCTTCCCCGGCAAACAGATAGTACTTTCCCTCCGCGTCGTCGAACCGGCATGTAGTCATATGACCCGGCCTCATCCGAAAGCGCTCCTGTCCGTCCACCAGTGCGGCCGGGCTGTCCTCCGCCTTTAAAGAATAGGGGAATGGGCCGCAGTGCCACAGCAGTTCTGAATTGTCATGAATCGGATTGCGGATTGTCAGATCAGCCAGAAACGGCGGCTTCTCATACAGACTGCATGCCCGCAGAATAGCAAGGGTAATCGCTCCATTTACATCCGCCTCACATGCGAGAGGATACCCTTCATCCGCCATCTCCCCCAGCGCCACACACGGGCATACACCTATCAGGGAAGGAAAGGCGGACCAGCATTCAAACGCACCCACGGAACAGTCATTTTCCCGCATAAGCTCTGAAAGCGCCAGCTTCGTGGCCGCTGCCATTTCCACCAGTTCCTCTCTCATCGCATCCGTGTTCATACGCGCAGTCAGATCGTTGTAGTAGGAAAGAAAATCCTCTGTTTTCTTTTCCACGATCTTCTTTGCCCGTCTGCTTACCTCAGCAGGGGAGATGGGGATCACAGTAACCCCCATGCGGCGGATCAAATCGGCTTCATTTGTCATGACGCTCATAAACGGAACCGGGCGGTCGCCTATTTTTGCCAGACGCAGGTTCCGAAGCGCCTTCAGCACAGCCGCCGTTCGGATAAACCGGTCATATCCCTGTGCAAATGCATCGCTCTCCGTCTCACAGTTATAAATATAGCTGTACTTCACACCATGGCGCCTGAGCACCTTAGTCGCAGCGAACATTCCGCACTGGGTATCCCGTCCCCGGCTTACGTCCGTATTCGGCCTCTCGTCCCTGGCTCCCCAGATCAGTACTGGCAGATGAAACGATGCAGCAATCTGTGCCGCTACCTGTTCCTCTCCGAAATCACAGAACGGGAGGAAGAGCGCATCAATCCCGGCAGTCTTAAATTTCTCCACGATTGCGGGTGTCTCCTCCGTCCTCCAGCAGATTCCGTTCTCGCTGATATCATCAATATCAATGATATCCACTGATTCGGACAGTGTTCTTCTGATCACCGCCATAAAACGCTTCTTTTGGCGAACAGCTTCTTCCATGCTTAGAAAGCTTCTCTTAACCGGAGCTACCCCCAGTATAACCTTCTGTTTATACATGAGCATTTCCCTCCTACATAATCAGTACACCCTTTTTATCCTCTTCCTCAATCCTTAAGTACACCATATCGTTTTGAAATGTCCTTCCTGGAAGCATACAGATTAAATGAGCTTCCGGTTCATTCACCGGATACTGTCCTCCATGGACGATCATTGGATTCAGTTTTACAAAGGTGTGTTTGGGAATATAAAATCCTTCCAGATTCTCAATCCTCAGTTCTCCCATTTCCGGTACGCCCACATAGATAATCACATCATCGTCAAGGGGAACCAGGCCTTCGCACGTATATTTATGATATTCCAGAAAGTCTACGACCATCCGCTCCTGTTTATAGACATGACAGCAGGAAACCGTAGGCAGGGTAGTTTTTCCAAAATCCAGTGTCAGTAAATCGGGATAAAAATCTCCGCACGGAATCACTCTGTTCTTCATTTCCGCATCGGCTGTCAGTTTCTGATATACACCATATTTTCTAAACGCCTCATCGCCCAGACACCGTACCTTAATCTCTTTCATTACATTCCCTCCTTCACAGGCAGGCGAAATCCGCCGCCATCTCCATCAGCATATCTTCAACCTGAGGGGCGTAGCCCAGACGGTCAAAGGTGCCATGAACAATTCCTCCATAGCGGATATGGCGTACGCTCACTCCCACATCCTGCAGAATCTTCGTGAACAGCTCGCACTCCGGTCTTAAGTAATCATATTCCGCAGTCATAATTAACGTCTTCGGGAATCCCTTAAAATCGCCCTCGACCGGATTGATATATGGAGTGTGGATATCTTCATTATCCTCAAAATACCAGCCGCATACTTCTCTTTTCATCGCTCCGGTCGTCTCGATCTGTTCCTCAATAATCCGGTTTCCACCAGGATTGTCAAACATTTCTCTCTTCCACACATAGTGTGGATTACTCATATCCGGGTCCCACACGACAGACGGGTAAATAAGGCCTGAATAGGAAATACAGCCATTCCCTTCCTGTCTGTCCCAAAGAGTTACCGCAACAGCCATGGTTCCGCCCGCGCTGTCTCCGGAAATCCCGATCTTCGTCCTGTCTACGCCGAGCATGCCTGCATTTTCCCATACCCATCGGACCGTCTCACAGCACATGTGAAATGCGACCGGATACTTTACTTCCGGCGACAGCGGATAGTCTACAGAGATAACAACGGCATCTGCCAGTTCGGCAAAACGCTTACACTGATTCTCCACGGTCAGTGTATCGCCTCCGAAGAAGCCTCCTCCGTGAATAAATATCAGACATGGCTTTTCTGCTTTACCGTCCTCCGGTGTATAGATCCACCTCACACCTCTGTATCCATCCTGATCCATAGAGACAAATCTTGTTCTGACTCCGGAACTCCGGTCCAGAGTCCTCCAGCCGAACTGATATCGCAGCTGTTCCAGCAGGGTATGCCCCTCCGGATTATCCATTCCAAGCAGCTTGTCCTGATTTCTTAACAGCTCCGGGTCAATCTCGCCAGCCCGCGTCTCGAAATCTTCCCGTGTCAGTGTCGCAGCAGCCTCCGTCCTCGGATCGAGACAGCCTTCCTCCCGGTCATAACAGCTGCGGACCGCAATCACTGCCCCGTCTGCACAGATCCGCCTTTCCCCTGCTTTCAAGCTTACCAATAGTTTCTGATACAAGTTTCTGTCCATGTTGAAGCCCCTCCTAATATTCTGCAATCTCCAGGCGTTCCCCATCCGGTCCCCGGAAGAATGCAAACTTCATACCGTGTTCCCAGAATTCCTTCCTAAACAGCTTCTCCGTCTCAAAGATAATGCCTTCCGCCTGCAGCCTCCGGCAGCTCGAGAAATCCGATTCTGAGCCCATCCTCAAGAACAATCCGGCTAACCAGCTGAAAGCCAAGGAGAGACTCATAAAACCTGATGCTTCTATCCAGATCACAGACATTAATCCCCACATGAGAGCTGCGGATTCCTTCTTCTGTTTTCATAAATCTCTTTCCCTGTTAAATTTCATCACATTCCGGTAGAATGCCTTTCTCGGTTCAATACCGGAGTAGTCGATCGTGTTGTCTTTTAAAAACTGTTCCACCATGGCACGGTCAGGAATTCCCACCCTGCCGCCCAAACTGGTACAGTTAATGTAGGATACCGCGCTTGCAAATCTTGCGCAGTATTCCAGCTCCCAGCCCTGACTGTGTGCGTATAGGAAGCCTCCGTGAAATACATCTCCGGCTCCTGTCGTATCGACGATTTTGTGTCCTGAAAACGGAGGGAGCCTGAATGTATTCCCTGACCGGTCCGCCCCTGCGCAGCCTTTGGATCCCAGCGTCACTATGACGATCTGCGGCCCTTTCTCAACCATCCGTCTGCAATTCTCCACGTAATTCCCATCGTCAAACAGCGCGCCGTAGAATTCCTCCGATATAATCAATATATCAGAGTTTGTCACCAGGAAGTCCGCTTCGGCCGTATACGCCCCTCCGTCTACCGATACAAGAACCCCGTTCTTTCTTGCTAACTCGACAGCTCTTTTCTTTGCAGAGCATTCAATCATGCTGGTGTGTATATACCTTGCCCCTGCGATGTAAGACTCATCCACCTGTACGTCGGTCAGGGTTCCGTTTACACCCATTTTCCCCAGAAAACTCCTGCCTTTTGTCTCTTCCTCTGCCAGACAGATGGTAAAGGTCGTCCCTCCCTCCTGTGTATACAAATGAGAGACATCCACACCGTGGCGGACCATATCATCACGGCAGAATGTACCGAATTCGTCGGTACCCACCACTCCCAGCATACTGCACTTCGCCCCCAGACGGGCCAGCGCTGCAATGGCGGAAGAGGCGTTTCCTCCGGACTGCCATAAATAATCGTGCATGACACTCATGGAATCCGTTTTTGGCAGCCGGTCAATGCTCACCGCAAAATCCATGATTGGATTTTCCACCCCAATTACATCATAAACCTTCTCCATGACAGACTCCTTTTACAATACGATTTTCGAAAGTTCCAGCCTGCCCGCAATATATTCGGTCAGCCTTGGCTGGATATACTCCGGGAACCCAAAGGGATCCGCCTTTGAAAAGTCCTGAGCATAGAATTCCTGATTCAACCTCGTATTTAAATTGAAGAATTCCGTTCCGATGTTGATCTTGTTGATTCCATTGGAAAAGGCCTGCGCCAGCTGGTCATCCGGAATACCGGTACCGCCATGAAGAACCAGCGGAATATCCGTAGCGGCGCTCAAGGTCTTTAAATGATTGATATCCAGTTTCGGTGTGCTCTTATATAATCCATGCGCACTGCCGAAAGACACGGCAAGAGAGGTGACTCCCGTCTTCTCTACAAACTCCCTGACCTCGTCCGGTCTGGTAAAAAACTCCTTCCGGCTGAATTCATCGGAATCGGCTGCCGTTCCCACATGTCCCAGCTCACCTTCCACATCAACATCGAAATTCCGGGCGACTTCCACCACCTTTTTTGTAAACGCCGCATTCTCCTCAAACGGAAGTACGGAGCCATCTGCCATCACCGATGGGAAGCCCTCGTGAATCGCCTCAAGAATCATGTCAAAATCGCTGCAATGATCCAGATGCAGCCCTACCGGGACAGATGCACGTTCTGCGTAATATCTGGTCACTTCCGCAAACACACCAAAGGGCATGATATTTCTCATACCGGGATACAACATGACAATCACCGGTCTTCCGGCTGTCTCCGCACCCTTAATCACGGATTTAATCATATTGATATCCGCGGCGTCAAACGCGAGTACACATGCATTGTTCTTTTTTCCCATTGCCAGCAGTTCTTTTACTTTTACGTATGGCATTCCATTTTCCTCCTACATCTCTTCCACGGGCTCGACGCTGTCATGTGCGACCGGGCCTAAATACTTACAGGCTTCCTTTAGTACTTTTGCAAAGCTGCCGTGAATTCCGCTTACATGATGGATATACGGTCCATACATCAGCTTTTTCTCCCATTTCACCCAGTTCTTCACTTTGAACCAGACGTAATTTCCAGTCGTCTTTGGACCTTCTGTACCTTCGCCTTCATCAGCCAGAAGCATGTAGTTTCCATCATCCTGGTCGAACCGTACCACAGTAAGCGGTCCGCCTTCGATCTCATACATTCCCTTACACTCTCTGACAGCCGGAACCGTTCCCTTTCTCACAAGTGACTTTGCAAAGGGCCCGCAGTGCCATAGAAGTTCCGCATTATCATCCTCCGGATGGCGTATGGTGACATCAGCGATAAACGCCGGAGTGGTATATCTGGCTGCTGCCTGCAGCAGAACCGCGCCAACTGCCGCATGAATATCTGTCTCACATGCCGCAGGCAATCCCCGGTCAAACAACTCCGCCAGCACAAAACAGCTTGGGATTCCATAGGAATCCTGGGAGAAGCCCCAACAGTCCACCGCTACCGCCTGACATCGGTTCACTGAGGCAAGATCCATAATGGCAGCTTCTAAATATGCCATCTTTTCCACTGCCTCGTGGCCGATCGAAGACCAGTCCACAGCTTCCTTGATCTCTTTCACGATATCGGCGATCCTGGGATCTGATAACATTCCTTCTCCGGGCGGAAGAGGCGGCTGTCCCATGGGAAGCTCACAGCCTTCCGGTGACAGAGGCATATTTCTCTTTAATTTCTCGACAGTACGTTTTACCTCCTCCGGCCAGATCGGGACAATTTCAATGCCGAATTTGGAAAGCAGCTCCGATTCATTGATCTTGACAGATAAGAACTGCCGCGGCCGCGCTCCGATCTGACCGATACGCATGCCACGGAATGCCTTTACAACGGAAGCCACCCGCAGGAATTCTTCAAAACCACGGTCCAGCACCTGGCTGTCCAGCCAGCAGTTTTCTATGTAGGTAAATGGAACATGGTAACGCTTGAGAGCTCTGGAGGTTGCAAACATTCCGCACTGTGTGTCGAAATCTCTCGGGCCGGTCTTGCCGGACTGATCCGTCTCCGGAGAAGGATCTCTCGGCCCCCATAAGAGAACCGGCTTTCCGATCTCCGCAGCAGTCTTTGCGACTACCTCCTCCTGTCCGAAATTACAGTGCGGGAAGACGATCGCATCTACTTTCTCCGCCCGGAATAAATCCACGACCTTTTCCACATCGCGAAGATCCCAGAGCATGCCGCCGTCGACCACCGCATCTATGGTTACCAGATGAATATCTCCATTACTTTCCGCCATCTCTTCAAACCGCTTTACCACCCGGTCCTTTAAAGCAATTGCCGGTTCCGGCGGGAACATATCCCTGCGGACCGGAACCAGACCGAGTACGATCGTTCTGTCCTGTGTATATCGAATCATAAGTTATCCTTTCCGCGAAGAAACGCTTACCGTTTCTTTGCATATTTACGAACGTCAATAGCTACTGCAATTACGATGATTGCACCTTTTACAACATTCTGCCAGTATGGATTGATTCCTACGAAGGTCATTCCGTACTGAATTACAGTAAATACCGTAACGCCAATCGCTACACCAGGAACCGCGCCGACACCTCCGGCTACGGAACAGCCGCCAACCACACAGGCAGCAATGGCATCCAGTTCATAGCCCTGCCCATAATTGTTCGTAGCACCGCCGGTTCTGGCCGCCTCCAGCGCTCCTGTAAGTCCATAAAATGCCCCGGCAATAATATAGACGATCATAATAATTCTCTGGACGTTGATTCCTGAAACTCTGGCCGCCTCCTGATTGCCGCCAACGGCAAACAGCGTCTTTCCAAACCGGTGATAATTCAGTACGATGTGACAGGCGATCATCAGAACTACCGCGATGATTAATATGTATGGTATTCCGAAAAATGACCCGGTACCCAGCTTTGAGTATGTCTTTAAAAAACCGCCTAATGGCTGGGAACGGTTGGGCTCCATGTTATAGTAAATAGAGATTCCACCGTAAATGATAAGCTGAACGCCCAACGTGCCAATAAAAGCGGGAACATTTAATTTCGCCACTACGATTCCGTTTAACAGCCCCATAGCCATCCCCATCAGAAGACAGGCAATGATCGGAACGATAATCGGAAGTTCCTGCAGATTAGGGAAAAACTTATTGGCGTAAGTGGACATCTGTGCAAGTGACCCTGCCAGGACAGCCGCCGCTCCGAGCATACGGCCTCCGGACAGATCCGCACCACCGGACAGAATAACAAACATACACCCCATTGCCATAATCAGTCTCGTTGAAGACTGCATTAAAATATCTCGAAATACACGGAGGGACAGAAATGCCGGATTCTTTACTGTTATCAATATAATAATTGCGATTAAGACAAGATAGATCGCATTGTTCTGCGCCCATTTCTTTATATCAAACTGCTTCGTCTGCATGATATTAACCAATCCTTTCTCCTTATCCGGGCCCGGACGTACCCACCGCCGCCCCCGGCAGATTTAACTCACCTTGCTGGCAAACTGCATAATCTTGGAATCATCAATGTCCGTTCCTTCCAGGAAACCGGTCACATGCCCTTCGCACATGATCATCACCCGGTTTGACATTCCCATAAGTTCCGGCATCTCTGAGGAAATCATAATGATGGACTTTCCCTCCTTTGCCAGATTCAGCATGATGGTATAAATTTCGTATTTTGCACCGACGTCTATTCCTCGAGTCGGCTCATCGAGAATTAAAATATCCGGGTTTGTCAGCAGCCACCTGGCCAGAAGCACTTTCTGCTGGTTTCCGCCCGATAAATCGGCAATTCTCGTGTCCCTGGTCGGTGTTTTTATATTCATGGTTTTAATATACTCGTCCGTATCCTGGCGGCATTTTTTCAAATCCAGCATTCCCATGACATTGCTGTATTCTCCAAGCTTTGCAATTACTGTATTGTCCAGCACGCTTGCCCCCGGTATGATTCCCGTCGCCCTTCGTTCTTCCGTCAGAAGTCCGATTTTATTGGCAATGGCGTCCGCCGATGACTTGATGGAAATCTTTTTTCCGTCCTTATAGACCTCGCCCGACTGAACGCTTCGGATTCCAAACAGCGCTTCCATCAGCTCGGTTCTCTGTGCTCCCACAAGTCCGCCCAGCCCCAGGATCTCCCCGCGGCGCAGCTGAAACGAGCAGTCCTGAAACGACATTGGATTGGGGGAGGTGAAATTCTTGACCTCCAGAACCACGTCTCCTGGCTTGTTGTCAAGTTCCGGAAACCAGTTATCCATCTGACGGCCCACCATCCGGTTTACAATTAGTTCCTCTGTCAGTTCCTCCGCCGGCCACGTCCCGATCTTGCAGCCGTCACGCATAATTGTCACTTCATCGGATATCTTGAGAATTTCATCAATTTTATGAGATATGTATACAATAGCAATTCCTTCCGAGGTCAGCTTACGGATTACTTCAAAAAGCGTAGCGGTCTCCGTCTCTGTAAGAGATGATGTGGGCTCATCCATGATAATGACCTTTGCCCCATAAGAGATCGAACGCGCAATCTCACCAAGCTGCAGCACAGATGACGAAAGTTCGATCGCCTGTGTTCTGGGGTCTACGTTCATATGAAGCTGGTCAAAAAGCCGTTTCGTCTCCTCATACATCTTCTTATGGTCTATAAAAGAGAGTCCCGCTATCTTCTTCTCCGGCATCCGCCCTACCCAGATATTTTCCGCTATGCTCCTTCTGCGGATCGGATTCAGTTCCTGATGAATCATGGATATTCCTGCTTCCAAACCCTGACGGGGATTATCGAAGTGTACTTTTTCTCCTTTAAAATACACCTCTCCCTCATCCGGATCATACAGGCCAAAAGCACATTTCATCAGAGTTGATTTTCCCGCGCCGTTTTCTCCCATCAGAGCATGTACCGTTCCTGGCCTCAGCGTAAAAGAAACGCCGTTCAATGCCTTTACACCCGGAAAGCTTTTGCTGATGTTTTTCATTTCCAATATGATACTCTTATCTTCCATACTGTCTTCTCCTGCTTCTGTTTATACGGTCATCCCTTCGCGGCAGCCGCCAGACGGGCCTGCAGGCACATCCGCCCGGAATACGGTCCGCAGAAATAGCCGTGACAATGAGCGTGGACCGGTATGATACATACCGGTCCACCAAAAAAGGACTGGCGACTATTCGTATTTTGAAAGATCCGCGTCTTCAAGATTATCCTTGGTTATTGCCACATAATCCAGCCATACCCGTTTGTGTTCGTCAATATCGTACCCCAGATTTTCTGATGTGATTTCTTCTCCTGCTTCCAGAAGTTCCAGGATCTTATAGATACATTTCCCCATGGTTACCGGATTGTTTAATGAGGTTGCCAGCATCGTTCCGTCCTCCAGTGCCTGAAGTCCTACTTTGGTCGCGTCAACGCCGAGTACCGGAATGTAATTACTTTCGTCAGTAAAGTATCCGGCTGCCTTCAACGCCTCAATTGCTCCGAGGGCCATGTCATCGTTGTTGGCAAATACAATGTCGATATCATCCGCATTAGCGGAAATTACGGATGCCATCTGATCCTGCGCCTTCGCTCTCTGCCATTCGCAGACAACCTCCAGCAGGCAGTTGGTTTCCACGCCGGCTTCCTTGACGGTATCGATGGAATACTTGGTTCTCATCTCCGTATCATAGTTTCCGATCTGCCCCATCAGCATGACGTAATCCATCTTGCCGTTTCCATTGCGGTCTGCCTCCGGATGCTCTTTCCAGTATTTTGCCGCAGCCTCTCCCTGCACGACACCGGACTGCTCGGCCGCAGAGCTGACGAAATAGCAGGGGCCGTAAGAATCCATCTCTTCGTCCGAAGGAGAATCGGTGTTCCAGAAAATAATCGGAAGGTCCGCCTTGCGCGCCACATCGATAACCTGATCCTTCGCATTGGTATTGATATTGTTGATCACCAGATATTCACAGCCTTTTGTCACAAACGCGTCCATGGCGTTCATCTGAAGGCCCACGTCAAACTGGGAATCGGAAGTCTCGACAGCAACAGTACCTGTTTCCGCTGCTTTTAACACAGTATTACGTACGTTGGCAATATGGGTATCGGAATACATATAGCATGTCATACCTGCCACTGAGCGCTCGGCCTTTGATTTGCCTTCTGTGGCCGCGGCTGCCGCTTCTGTGGCCGCCGTCCCTGTATCTCCTCCTGCCGTGGCGGGAGGCGTCTCCGCCGCCTTCTGGGAACATGCTGTCATAAATAATGCTGCTGTCATGGATAATGCAAGTGCCTTTTTAACTGTTTTTTTCATATGCTTCCTCCCGTTTTAAAAACCTATATTTAATCTTACCAGTTCCTGGTCCAAAGCTGCGATCTCATCCTCGGCCAGTTTCCACTCGAACGCCTTACAGTTCTGGGCTGCCTCCTGCTCATTTCTGACACCGCAGAGCGCCGTTCCCACGAATTCCTTCTGGGTACTCCAGTTAAGCGCCACCTGCGCCACGGGGACACCGTGACCTTCGGCGATCCGGTCCATGGTCTTTAAAAATTCCATGATTTTTGAAAATACCGGTTCCCTGAAGAAATCATAAAATGTCAGTCTCATATCACCCGGTTTGAAATCAGGCATGGTACGGATCGCACCCGCCAGTATTCCGGAGCCGAGAGAGCCATAGGTCATGGAATCGATTCCTCTTTCATATCCCCACTTCATCAGACCGGTAAACTTCTGGTTTACCATGGAATACGGGGGCTGCTGAACATCAATATTGGCGTATTCCTCTGCTGCCAGAATCTGTTCCTCACTGAAATTGGATACGCCGATGAACCGTATCTTACCTTGTTTTTTCAGTGTGTTTAATGCCGCCATGGTCTCATCAATGGGTGTGTTCACATCCGGCCAGTGGACGTAGTAAAAATCGATGTAATCCGTCTCCAGATTCATCAGAGAGCTTTCCACCTCGCGCATGACGCTCTTATAGCTGGCGTGTTTTATGTATTCGCCGGAATAGACGTCTGTGATCAGGCCGAATTTCGTGGAAATAAGAATCTGATCTCTCGGAATCCCCCGAAGTGCCTCCCCCACAATCTTCTCAGACGCACCGTTTCCATAGCACGGCGCTGTGTCTACGAGGTTGACGCCCTGGTCAATCATGGTCCGGATCGCTCTTACCGAATCACTCCGGTCAACCTGGCCATAATTCTGGCCGCCGATCGCCCAGGTGCCCACCGCCAGTGCCGAGACGGATACATCGGCGTTCTTAAAATGCTTGTACCTCATAACTGCCTCCTCCTTTTTCTTATATGTGAATTTTAATAATCCCCCAAGTTTCTTTACTGCTCTATATCGAAAAGGTATTTGTCACCAAACAGACAGGTATTCAGCGCGTACAGTGCCGCCCCGGTTATAAATCCTCCGTCTGAATCGCTTATCTTCGAATATGTGACTATCCCTGTCTCTGCGTTGCCATAGGAAGGAAAAATCCTTACCAGATCATTCAGTTTCTTTTCAAAGTATTCTCCCCCGTAAGCCAGCAGCCCCTGTAAAATAATCTGCTGCGGATCATACATCAGAACGATATTATAAATCGCTCTCGCCACATAAACGGCAAACTCATCCACCATGACCCTGGCCAGCGGATTACCGCCATTGGCCTCCCGGAAGACTTCCCGGATATCCCCTGCTTTCCGCCGGTCCAGGATGACAGACGGATACGCCGCCGCATGCTTTTTCCAGATCGCTCTTAAGGATTCCGGTGACATCATACTCTCCAGGCACCCGTCGTTTCCGCAGACACACGCTCTGCCCTGATGTGTCTCTACCAGAAGGTGGCCAAATTCACCCTGATAACCGTGCCTGCCATACAAAAGTTCCCCCTTCTCAATCACACAGCCTCCCACGCTGCCCGCGGAGTGCATAAATAATGCAGCCACTGTCTTGTGATTCAGGGATGGGTCCTCTAACAACTCTGCGTACCCCAGAAAACGTCCCACATTGTCAATAATAATTGGAAATGAAAATTGAAGTTCTGTCCGAAGAAATTCGCAAACGGGAAAATCGTTCCTGCGCTTTGTTCCAATAGGAAACATACATACTCCTCTTTTTCTGTCAACAACGCCCCCGCACGCCACTACCATCATACAAATCTGTTCCTTGCGGATACCGCTTTCTTTCAGCAGAAGCCTCACTTCAGCCACGGTAACCTCCATCGCCAGATTCCAGCCATTCCACTTGCTGATATCAGCGATATCCCGCACTCTTTTCTGAATGACGCGGCACTTCATATTGGAAATATTACAGCTGATAAAATCGTTCCCTATAGTTACAATAATAGTGTAACGGAATGATGCATTCATGGAAAAAACTCTGGGGGGCTTTCCCCCGGCAGTCGTCGCGTCCCTGGTGCCCACCTTCTTTAATACCTTTTCTTTGCACAGTTCATTTACAATCTGAGTGGCTGATGTCCTGCTCAGTTCCAGCCGCTCAGCGATCTCCGGAATTGTCATCTCCGTATTGTTCTGAAGCAGTGCGACAATCGCCTTCTGGTTTCTTCGCTTGATATTCCTGGGCTTTTCTGCCTTCACCTTTCTTGCATCCAGCATGGTGAATCATCCTCACTTTACTTTCCATTCCCTCCCGGCTGCGGTCCGATGTGAAACCGGTATGTTGTCCTTGAGGCAAACACCGTGTTCTTTCTTACAATACAGCCTGGAAAATGGCTGCAGTTGACTGCATTGGGAAATCCCTGTGTTTCGAAGCAGATACCCGCATATTTCTCATAGCGTACACCGCCTTTACAGGCGAGACTGCCGTCAAAGTGGTTCCCCGTATATATCTGAATCCCCGGCTGGTCTGTATAGACCTCCAGCCATCTTCCGCTCTTTTCATGCCATAGCTCCGCTGCTTTCCGATAGCCCCAGCCGCGCAGCACATAGTTATCATCAAGGCCTGACGTTTCGTTCAGCACCTCGCCTAACGTTCTCCGATTGGTGAAGTCCAGGTTCGTTCCGGCTACCTTCCGGATCTCTCCGGTTGGAATCCTGTCTGAGGTTACCGGCGTATAGAAATCAGCCATTATTCTCATCTCATGGTTAAAAACAGTTGCATCCTTCCCGCCAGACAGGTTAAAATAAACATGATTAGTCAGGTTCACCGGAGTATCCTCTTCCGGTATGAGCCGGTAACGAATATCGAGTGCATCATCGGCCGTCACACGGTAGGTGACTTCAAGCGAGACACTGCCCGGAAACCCATCTGCTGCGGAATCCTTCCAGTACAGCGTAACCCAGTCGTCTCCGCCAGCTGCTATATGAAAATTCTTCGATGCGTAGCCCGCGCTTCCGCTGTGAAGACAATTGCCCCGGTCGTTGCGTTCAAGCCAGTACCCCCGGCCGTTCACATGGAATTCACCGCCCTTGATCCGGTTCGCCACCCGGCCTATAACAGCCGCGCTGCAGGATGGATTCCTTCTGTATTCTTCCAGCGTATCCTGTCCCAGCACCAGATCATCCATATTCCCATTCTCATCCGGAACCTTCAGATTCTTAATGACAGCACCGTAAGTAATGATATGGGCTGCCATTCCGGATTCGTTCGCAATCACCACTTCCTGAACATCGGTACAATCCGGAAGTGTTCCCATTCTCCTGATCTTCATTTCACGTTCTTCTCCATCCTGCCGTTATGCCTGCCGCGGCCGTTATGGCCAGCAGTAAAAAAGCTATAATCAAAAATCCCTCTTTTATCCCGTACACACTGGCCAGGACTCCGCCCAGCAGGCTGCCGCTTAGACTGCCCAGCCCCATCTGGACAAACGCCAGCGTGCTCTGCCCCTGGGATATCTTTCCCGGCACCACCATGCGGTTGATATAAGTGACGCAGACAAAGTAGCACACCATATACGAAGGCCCCTGCAAAAGCTGCGCCGCCGCCATGAGCGCTACGTTCCCGGCGGACAGCAATACAAGTCTTAAGGCCATGCAGCCTACAGCCGCAGTCAGCAGCACGGTTTCCTTATACCGGCGTGACAGCCGGTGAATCAGCAGCAAAACCGGAATCTCACTGAGCGCCGAAATACAGTTCAGCACGCCCAGAAGCGACTGGCTGTATCCCAGTTCCAGCAGGTATACCCCCAGAAAGGCCGAATAGTAGTTGATTCCAAACTGCATGGCAAAGGCGAAGAGAAGGATCAGATAAATTTCCTTCGATTGAAAGGTTGGACCTTTCCCTGCCTTTTTTACGGTTTTATCAGCTTCCGGACCTCGTCCTCCCTGCTCCTGCGCATTCAAAGTTTTTCTGTCCTTTGGCAGCGTCAGGCAGAGCAGTGTAAACAACAGAAAGCATGCACTGTTTCCATAAAACATGAGGTTCATATGTTTTTTCAAGTAAAATCCCATGCCCAAAACAATAGCTGCATAACTGACCGTCCCGCACATTCTGACCCATGCAAAGTTGATTCCTTTTTCTTCCGCCTGACTCACCACCAATGCGTCACAGATCGGAAGCACCGCACTGTTAAATAATGCATAGCAGGTAACCGCTCCCAGGATTTCACCAAAGGAACCCATCCCGGGAAAGAGCAGAACTGCCGCCGCGCAGCACAGATTCAGCAAAATCAGGACACGGCGCCGTCTTCCCGTCCGGTCTGCCAGTGCCGCCCATAGAGGCTGTACCGTCAGAGACGCAATCGGAAGGAGTGCCGACAGAATCCCGATCTGCATGGAATCCATCCCTTTCTGTGAAAAATACATCGTAATAAAAGGCAGATACAGAGATGCTGTAATCCAGTACATCCCGTTGATCAGGTACAGATTCAGCCCTTTCATGTCGTTCCTCGCTTTTTAGTAAGTAAACTTTATTTACTAACCTCGGTAAACTATATTCTGTTGTCATTATATATCCTGTTATTTTTATCTGGGGGGTTTTGCAAAATCGAGGGCGGAAACATCATTTTTATCATTCTGCCTCGGCAAGAAGGGTATTTTTGATTATCTTATAATATTTTTGACTGACGGGGATCCATTCCTCTTTCCCCTCCAGACGAATTCGGTACATCTCCAGCTGCCGGACGTAGTTTGAATTAATCAGATAGCTCTTATGACAGTGAAGAAAATACGGCGGCAGCCGCTTCAGCAGGTCATCCAGCTTCCCATAAGCCCGTATCTCTTCTTCCCATGTTTTTACGCTGAGCTGATGCCCCCTGCTCTCCACATACAGAATTTTCTGGTATGGGATCCGGTAGATCTTCCCTTTCGTCACCAGTGTCAGGCACCGCTTGTACTCCTGCTGTGCCATCTGTTCCAGGCGCAGAATGGTTCTTTGGAAATCATCCTGATCCGGAGGAAAGAAAAGCAGAGAGTCCGGCTGCAGTTCGAATAAATGCTCCGTCCCTTCCAGCCGGTCGATCACCAGAACAAGCTTTAAATGATGAATTCTATTTTTGCACATTCTTGCAAGCCCTGCTCCCTTTTCCTTCTGACGCACCAGATTTACAATCAGAATATCTACATCCTCGTCCACTTCTTCTAAGTAAAAGAGCAGCTGGTCTTCTGACGTAAACGTATGTAAGGTCCTGTGATCCGCCGTTTCTCCGGCAGAAAACGAATCTCCCAGTCCAGCGAGCCGTTTTTCCGGATCATACAGTATAATTTTTCCCATCCTGCTCAACCATCTTTCGTATCTCGTCTGCACATGGAAAGTACAGATCCTCATGAATCGCCGCATCCGCTTCCATGACCGCCTTGTAATATCGGTTTACTGAATCATTCGCTGAAATAATAATATACTTACGCCTGATCTGCTTTACCGCCTCCTCAAATGTCCGCGCCTCGTTTGTTTCCAGCCGGTCTTTGATCTGCATATAATACAGAATCAGATGTTCACGCTTCTCTCCCGGAATCAGTTCTTCCAAAAGCTCTCCTACCCTGTCCCTGTGCTTTGCTCCGTAGCGGAAATAACGATGCAGCACTTCATCATCCCGTTTTCTTCGTTCTTCCTTATCCGGAATATAAAACCCCAATATTCTCTTCATAAATACACCCCTGTATAAATATAGATCTGTCAATGTATTCTCAGAATATCAGCTTTTTAATTTTGTGTCAACACCTCATATATTATATATTTTATCTGATTACACTATATTTATAAGTAATTATTACTTTTATACACTTTACTTCTAATTAATGCTTTTCTTAGAATAAAATTTGTATACCAGAAAAACAAAAATGCTTTGCGGAAATCATTCGATTTACCGCAAAGCATCACAATTCCATTTTTTCTTACTATTTACAGCCTTCTATCCCGGCCACATTTCCTCAAATCCTGCCCCTCATATCGGTTCTGCATTATAAAATGTTCATTTATTCAGCCTTTAGCAGCCGCTTATATGTCTGTTCAACTCCAAACGCTCCCAGCGGTGCAGTGATCAGAATCGCAAGCACCGCCACCGTAAGAACAATCTTACCGCAGCCCAGTCCCATAGCCAGAGGAACCCCGCTGATCGCAGCCTGAACCGTTGCTTTCGGCATATAAGCAATCATGCAGAAAAGCCGTTCCTTCCTGTTAATATCCGTTCCCAGCAGACAGAAAAAAACGCCCGCCATACGGAAAATCAAAACGCCGAAAATCAAAATTACAGCCGCGGCTCCTGCCTTCATCGCATAGCTGATGTCTACGGTTGCTCCCACCAGAACAAACAGCAATACTTCAGCGGCCACCCACAGCTTGGAGTATTTGACGGAAAGACGGGCCGCCGCCTCATACCGTTTTTTCTGCAGGGCAATGCCGATGCTCATAACTGCCAGCAGACCTGAAAAAGGCACATATCCCTTCAAACGGTTCTCCAGTTCAATCATCAGAAATGAGATGCTTAAGAGAATCACCACCTTGGCGGAATCCCGGATATGAACCTTTCGGAAGAACAGTGCCAGAAGGACCCCGGCCAGTCCGCCGGCCACGATACCCGTTCCAATGGAAACCGGAATCGACAGGATGCTGGCCGGTGAAAATGTTCCGCCCTGCGCCAGCCCGGTGAACGCCGTAAACATAACAATGACAAACACATCATCTACCGATGCTCCGGCAAGAATCAACTGCGGGATGCTCTTTTTAACTCCGTACCCTTTCTCCATCAGATTCAGCATTTTGGGAACGATCACGGCCGGAGACACAGCTCCCACCACAGCTCCCATGATGGCCGCGTCCAATATGGAGATTCCCAGAAGCCGCGGCGCCAAAAGGATCATTCCAATTATTTCAAAGCAGGCCGGTACAAAGCACATGAGCACGGCCGGGCGCCCTACCTTTTTTAAATCCTGAATGTCCAGGGACAGACCGGCGCGCGTCAGGATAATAATCAGCGCAATCTGGCGCAAATCCGCCGAAATACCCAGAATAGATCCATCCAGCATGTTTAAGGCATATGGCCCCAAAATCATGCCCGTCAGCAGCATTCCCAGCAGCCCGGGAAGCCTGATTTTCTGAAATGCCCAGCTGAGCAGCATTCCCAGAAGAAAAACCAGTGATAAACTTGTAAGCATACGTTGCAACCTCCGAATTCCTGTATTTTATTTCCACCCGCAGCACTGCAAAATGGCTGCACCTCAGGGCGTGTTTGACCTGCAGGAGAGACACAAAAAAAGCTGGTGACTCCTGCACAATGCAGAAGCCATCAGCCGTCATAAGCGGTTTTGGTAAATATTACACTACCATGGGAGACCTCATTCCCGGATAATAGTATAGCAGACAGCGGCCGGAAATGCAAGTGGATTTCTCTCCCTGGCAGCGCTTGATCGATTTTATGTTTAATAGTATATTCCCAATTCTTCTCTAGAATAAAGAGTCCGGCTCGCCGGACTCTCGCGCCGGAGCGCGGTCGCTTCAGCGGCCATACTTCCTTAGCGCGGAGTGTGCATCCTCCCGGAGGGTTTTTATTTCATAGGACGAATTTCCTATGTAATGAAAAAGCGGCAAAAGAACTCACCCGCTCTCCTGCCGCCTTGACAATTCACTTGAAATCACCAATTAACATTCTACGATAAACGTTTCTCCCGCTTCCTCACCGAAGCGGATCAGTCTCTCCTTAAGCGCGTTCTTTATCTCTTCATACGCCCGGTCATTGACGAGATTCACCTTTTCCAACGGGTCATTGACCAGATCAAACAGATACTTTTCCTTATAAACCGGGCTTCCGCTCTCCTTCCATGGATCGCGGTCCGGGGCGTGAACCACGTATTTATACCGGTTTGTGCGCAGTGCGCGGCCCACAAAGCTCTCACTGATCTGGATATAGACTGCCTCCTCCCAGTCGGGATTACACGCCTCCTGAAGCGGCCGCCCCTGGAGTCCCAGAAGCTCTGTATCGAATCCGGCGGCGGACAGAATCGTCTTCGGCAGGTCTAAAAGGCTTACCACCTTCTCCTCCCGCTTTCCCTTTTCAAATTCAGCCCCTTTGATCAGCAGCGGAACATGTATGGTTCCCTCGAAGCTGTTGCGTTTATAGTCATCATATCCGCCTTCCGCCACCTCGTCTGCATGGGTGCGGAAATGGCAGCCGTGGTCACTGCCGTATATCACCATGGTATCCTCGTAGATCCCTCGCTCCTTCAGCACATCTACAATGCGGCCAAAATTCCGGTCGAGGGCGTGGCAGCAGCCAAGATAATCGGGGTAGAACCGTTCCCAGTCTCCCTCCCCAGGCTTCAGATCCGGGGGCGGGACAAATCCTGCGAACTGCTCCCGGCTTCCGTCCGGCCCCTCGTAATCGGCCCGGTCATTCTGGTGATGCGGTTCGATATGGGAAACCATCAGGAAAAATGGTTTCTCATCTTCATACTCCTCAATATAGCGCACCGCATAATCCGTCAGACAGTCGGTCCGGTATCCGGTAAACTCCAGCTTATTTCCATCCTTGTCAAAGATATATCCGCCGTATCCGTGAGAGGTGAATTCCAGCACATCGGCCGCCATCCAGTAGTCGTCGTAACCGCCGCGCCTCTCGGCCGGCACCGGAACCGTCTCATAATGGTTCTCATCTTTATCGGATGCCAGATGCCATTTCCCCACGTAAGCCACCCGGTATCCGGCTTCCCGCAGATATTTAGCCACCGTCTTCTGGCCGGGCGGCAGGGAAACCGCATTGCGGTAGCAGCCGGTCTGTGTCGGATACAGTCCCGTCTGGAGCATGGCTCTGGCGGGTCCGCAGACTGGCTGGGGCGTAAAAGCATTGGCAAAATTCACCGCGTCCCCACAGGCAAACTGATCCAGCCTGGGCGATACGGGAAGCGGCTGGCCGTTGCAGCCCAGCGTATCCGCCCGCTGCTGGTCGGAAAAGAAAAATACAATGTTCTGTCTCTGTTTCATAAACTGCCTCCTATTCTTTCACCGCACCGGCCGTCAGACCGGCGATCATATATTTCTGAAGGAAAATAAAGATCACGAGAATCGGAACTGCGGCGCCCACGGCAGCGGCCATAACGCGGCCCCAGTCGTAGTTGTATTCCCCCAGGTACGTCATGGCAATACCGGAGGCCAGCGTCCGCATCTCCGTCTTATTCACCAACGTTAAGCCCCACAGGAAATCTTCCCAGGAAATCAGGAAGGAATACAGGCCCACAGCCAGGATTCCCGGCTTAACCAGCGGGAGTATCACCTGCACCAGGGTTCTCCCCTTGGAACAGCCGTCGATGTAGGCCGCCTCCTCCAGGGACTTGGAGATCGTATCAAAAAAGCCTTTCAGAATCCATACCGACATGGGCAGCGCATTGGTGGAGCAGGCCAGAACCAGCGCCGTATACGTATTTAACAGGCCCAGACGGAAATACATGTTGTAAAGAGCGATTAAAAGCGTCATGGCCGGAAACATCTGCGTTGAGAGAAACAGCATCATCACGAACTTGTCGCCTTTAAACCGGTACCGGGAAAATGCATAGGCTGCCAGCACTGCCAGCGTCAGCGTCACCAGTGTGGTAATTCCCGAGACGATGATATTATTTTTATAGAAAATCAGGAATTTTCCGTCGGTTAAAATCCCCCTATAATTGGCCAGCGTGGCGTTTACCGGCAGAAACTGGGGCGGCAGACGCAGAATCGCTTCATTGGGCTTTAAGGATGTGAGCAGCATCCAGTAAATAGGGAATACGAAGCAGATCGTGGCGGCCAGAATCGCCGCATACATAAGAATTTTCCGATAAGTTTTCTTCTTCATTTGCCCACCTCCTAATATTCCACTTCTTTGGAAGAAAGAATCCTGTTATAAACCGTAGAGAAGATTACCAGGAACACGAGCCAGCAGACCCCGATCGCCGCGCCCTTGCCCAGATTGAAGCCCGAAAATGCCGTCTCATACGTATACAGGGGCAGCGTAGTGGTCGCGCGGACCGGACCGCCTCCTGTCATGGTGAAGAACAGAACGAACATCTGGAAATTCGACACGATAGAGGTCAGCGTCACCGTTTTCACAACCGGCATGATGCACGGCACTGTGATGCACCAGAACTTCTGTGCTCCGGTGGCTCCGTCGATCTCCGCCGCCTCTTTTAAGTCCTCCGGCACGGTCTGCAGTCCGGAGAGAAGCATGATCATCATCAGGGGCATCTGTTTCCATACCGCCGAAATGATAACGCCCAGCATGGCCGTCTTCGGGCTTCCCAGGACGCTGTAATCCCCCAGGCCCAGAAGGTAATTGACAATGCCGTACTGCGGCTGAAAGATAAACATCCAGGTGACCGCCACCACCAGCGACGGGATCGTCCACGGAAGGAATAAAAGGCTTCTGAACACCTTTCTCCCCCTGAGGCTTCCGCTATTCAGCAGCAGCGCCACCCCCAGACCTATAAAAAACTGGGCGATGACTGTCCCGCACACATAGACCAGCGTTCTCCCAAAGGTCCGGATAAACTCCGCGTCGGAAAAGACCGCTTTATAATTGGAAAAATTGTTCCATTTGATATTGCTCATATCCAGCAGATTGTAATGAAAGAAGCTCATTCCAACCACGACAAATACCGGGATGATGATGGTGACTGTCAGCATCGCCAGAGCGGGTACCAGAAGCATCACCATGAACCAGTTGATTTTTTTCTTTTTTCGCGTTATTTCACCCATAATACAACCTCCAATAGATACAAAGGGAGCGGATGCAGGATGATCTGCAGCCGCTCCTGATTGCTACGGTGGCTCGCGCGCAGTGCGGGCGAGTGATCGTTCAGACTGATAAGTTCAGTTCCATTCTTATTGACCGTACATTTCTTTGATCGTCTTATTGGTTTCTTCCAGTACGGTTTTAATATCTTCATTATTGACAACGATCCGTTCGATCGCCTTTGTCACCTCATTCATGGCATTGTCAAACATCGCATTGGTAGCCGGAAGCGGGCTGGCCGTCTCAGACTGCTTGTTAAATACTTCCATGAAGTAATCTTCGTTCATCTCCGGAAGAGTCGCTATGGATTTTCTTGCGGAAAGCACTGCATTGGATTTGTGGTATTTTACCATGGCATCCTTGCCGATTAAATATTCTACCAGGCGGACTGCTGCTTCTTTATGCTCTGATTTTGCAAATACACCCAGCTGATGCTCTGTATACACCGTCTCACTGCGTCCTGTCTTTCCTGCCGGAATCACAGCGATTCCCATCTTCTTGTCAAATTCCTCGTTCAGTCCGCTGCTGCTTCTGAATGCGCTGCGGCCCATGTCGCCGTCAAAGATGATGCCGATCTGGCCTGATGCAAATAAACCTCTTAAATCCTTGATTTCCAGACCTGCCGGAATCACTTTTTCATCCACCAGCTGTTTGGTCCACGTGAGCGCTTCCACATTGCCTTCGTTATTTAAATCAACGTTTCCGCTATCGTCAACAAAGTGACCGCCGTACGTATAGAAAATGCCGTTAAACACGGTACCGGTATGGGCAACCTTGCCGGTTGGGATTCCCAGGCCGTAGAGTGTGTTGCCTGCTTCGTCTTTTCCGAGCTTGGCAATGGCTCTCGCGGCTTCCGTCATCTCTTCCCAGGTTGCAGGCGCTTTTTCCGGGTCTAAACCGGCCTTGGTAAATAAGTCCTTATTGTAATACATGGCGATCGGATGCGGCGCCCAGGATAATGCCTTTACCTTTCCGCCATACGTCGTTCCCGATAAATAGCCAGGATAAATATCGTCCAGCACATCTCCGGAGGCCAGATCATCCAGTTCTGCCAGGATTCCCGCTCCGTTAAATGCGCTCATCATCTGAGAATTTCCCATGATGACATCGGCTGCATTGCCGGAGGTTCCTGCGATTAAGACCTGATCCTTATACTGGTTGAACGGGATCGCCTGGGACTCCACCTTGATATCGGGATTGGCCGCCATGAAATCATTCAGAAGTTCTTTGAAAATATCTGAAGTGGCTTCCTCCGCCTCCAGCCAGTTGCTCATGGTGATCGTCACCTGTTCTCCCGATGCGGCTTCCCCTTTCGTCTCTTCCTTTTTCGTCTCCGCCGGTGCGGCAGTCGTTGACTCCTTCGGCGCGGCAGTGGTGGCTGATGTGCTGTTACCTCCGCAGCCACTTAAGGCTAACCCACTGACCATTACGGCTGACAGTACAACAGCAAGCGTTTTTTTCATAAAAAAATCCTCCTTTTTTCTATTTCGGTTTGTTTCATTCCGCTTAACTTTTATACTCTCATTATAACAGAGGCTGATCAAAAGAGAAGGGACCCAAAATTTAGTTTTAGTGCTGTTTTTATAGTTTTTAAGTTTATTATGCATGATTATTGTGCACTTTATCTCTCCCCATTGGGTGTGACTCCGTATTTCTCCTTATAAATTCGTGCAAAATGCTTTGTGCTGCTGTATCCTACCATTTCCGCGATATTTACGATCTTTAAATCTGTATTTAAAATCAGTTTTCTCGCCTTTTCCATGCGCAAGTCCGTTACGTAGTCGATATACTTTTTCCCCGTCTGTTTTTTAAACAGCGTGGAGAAGTAGGCCGTGTTCATGTGAACCACCTGGCTGACCTCCTCCAGGCTGATGTTGCGGTAAAAATTATTTTCTATGTACTGGACCGCCTTGCCGATGCTTCCGCTCTCCTCCGGCACCGTCCCCTTCTCTTCCTTCGTCTCCTCCTGCTCTCTGATCCCCAGGAGGCGCGAAGTGCAGTCTGTCAGTTCAAAACGGTTGACCGGCTTTAAAATGTATTCCCGCACTCCGCATCGGATCGCCGTTCTGGCATACTCAAAATCCCGGTACGCGCTGATTACCACATACTGGGTCGTAATTCCCGCGGCCAGCGCCTTCTCAATCATGGCCAGCCCGTCCAACACCGGCATGCGGATATCCGTGATGACCGCGTCCGGATTCCACACAGCCATGGTCTTATATCCCTCCATGCCGTCACCGCACTCCCGCACCTCGATATCCCCGTAGAAATTCTCCAGAATCTTTCTGATCCCCTGTCGTATGATCGCCTCATCGTCACAGATCAAAATCTTTATCATCGTCCTCTTCCCCCTCTTTTCGCAGCGGAATTCTCAGTGAAACAATCGTTCCAATGCCATTTCCCGAACGCAGCGTCACCCGGCTTTTTCCCCCAAACAGAAGCTTCAGGCGCCTGCTTAAATTCCGCAGCGCAAAACAATCCAGAGTCTCCTCCTGGTTATCCGGCATTAACAGTTCCCTGATTCTGGCGATACGCTCTGCCGGAACCGCCATACCGTCGTTAAAAATCCTGATTACGAGGAAACCACGCCGCTTTAAAACGGAAACCAGCAGGCGCTTGTGTTCCGGCGTATCCTCGAAACCGTGTTTAAATGCATTTTCCACCAGCGGCTGCATGGTCAGTCTCGGAATCTTTTCCGCCATGCACTCCTCATCTATCGCGTATTCCACGAGAAAGCGGTCCGGGAAACGGATTTTCTGTATCGTCACGAAATTCCGCACATTTTCCACCTCTTCTCTGACCGCCACAAGGGTGGACGGCTCCATGGAATAGCGCATCATCATGGAAAATGCCTGTGCCATATCCACAATCTCATAATTATCCCGAATCAGCGCCAGCATGGAGATGCTCTCCAGCGTGTTGTAGATAAAATGAGGGTTAATCTGGCTCTGAAGCGCCGTAAGGGTAGCCTGCTGGCTTTCAATTTTGACCATATACTCGCTTTCAATCAGGCGCTTCATATCCTTTACCATGGTATTTAAGCTCTGTACCAGTTCTCCGATCTCATCGGTATGGTCATCGCAGACGACCACATCTAAATTCCCCGTGGCGATCTCCCTCGTCGCATCCCGCAGCGTGATGATTCTCCTGGAAAACCAGTCCGCCAGCAGCTTGTCGATGAGATAGATCAGGATAATGAGGACTACCATGCCGATCAGGAAATAACTCAGAGCCGCGCCGTAGCCTCTCTGCAGTTCCTTTAACTGAAGCCGGAACTCCACGTCCTGCCCAAGGGCAGAGGAATAGGAGTACACCGGGACGAAATGGCCGCCTTCCCTGTAGGCGTCGGAGATAATCTCGTTTCCACTGCAGATGATCTCATCTCCGCTGCCCTCCACCAGATCGTAAAAAGGCTGAATCATCTTCTGTTTATCCAACTCCACATAGACCAGGCCCTGGACCTCTCCGTTTTTGACGCTGACAATATTGGACGCCAGAATCCAAACCGGCCTCCCGTCCTGCAGGGAATCTCCGTCCTCCCGGACAAAGGCTGTATCCCCCGCCAGCAGCGCCTCAAACCAGGGCGCACCGGCGCAGGCCGCCGATAGATCCTTGTCGGAAAAGTCTCTGGAAAACGTCTTATCGGCCTCCTTAATGTAGATGGATATCGCGCCTGTTCGTCTCCCCACAGTGCTCATATTGGTCAGGCGGTTCCTGATAAAATCTCTTAAATCCAGCCTTTCCTTATAGGTTCCCATCACGTAATCATCGATGGTATTCTGTACATTGATGTCCGTTACCATCAGATTCATGCCCTCCTGCGCCTGTGCGAAATACGAATCCAGTTCTTCCACCGTCTTATCCAAAAGCATCTGAGACTGGCGTTTTGAATTCTCCACGCTAACATTTATGAACACGAAAAAAACGATGGCAAATATAATCATAATCGGTATAATTGCCACCACCCATGTCGATAAAGTAAGTTTTTTCTGAATGGACGCGTTACGGTAGCGTTCCATTTTCCAGACTTTTTTCATATTTCCCCAATCCAGTTTTTTCCCAGTTCTTATTTATTCTTTAATGGATTCTATTATAGCATCCCGGACTGGAAATGACAATTTCCCCTGTTCTTCCGGTATCACGCGCTTCGGCCTCCGCATAAAATGATATATCTATGAGAAAGCAGGTGAAGCCACATGGCACACGTATCGAATCAGGCACAGCTGGCCGCCGCGCTGTGCCGTCAGGAACCCTCCATACAGATAACCGCTGATATTCCCCTCACTTCCCAGCTGAATATCCTGTATGATGTTACAATAGAAAGTCTTGCGCCGTATTCCCTTCATACGCTGTTCAAGGATCCGGGCTATGACGGCTTTCTGTTCCGGATCTTCGGAGGCGGCGCCCTCCGGCTTGCAAACATCACCCTCGACGGTCGTTCGGAGGACCATGATCCGGCTTCCGTGCTGGCGCGTTCCCTCATCTGTGTGACGGATGGCTCCCTCTGTCTGGATACTCAGTCCGTGTTAAAAAACAACAGATCCTACAGCGACGGCGGCGGGGTCCGGATCTGCGGCGGCACCTGCTGTACGAACCGATTTGAAATGAACGGCAGTGCAAGGATCACCGGCTGTTCCACCCGGGCAAACGGCGGCGGGGCGGCGGTCTCCTTAAGCAGTCCCGACGACTGCATCTCCATCTCAGACCAGGCCGTGATCGACCACAATTCGGCGCTGAACGGAGGCGGACTCAGTTTCACTTCCGAAATCCCCTGCCTCGGCGGTACCCTGGCCGTCATGGAACAGGCGCGGATCACGGACAATGTTTCGCATTTTGCAGGAGGAGGCATCTCATTTTCCGGATACCGGCCGGGAGACAGCGCGCCCTCGCTTCTCGTGCTGGATGGATCAGTCGTTCTTTCCGGTAACACAGCCGTTCACGGAGGCGCCGTCTTCTTCTACGGTGCAAACTGCGGAGACCGTATGATCGTGACGGACGGCGGCACAATTGCCGCCAATACGGCCGCAGGGACGGGAGGCGGCATCTGCTGTCTGGCACCCACCGCGGGAGCGGACCTCCTGATCACCGAATCTGCTGTCACCGGCAATACCGCAGGGACCGGAGGCGGCATCTATCTGCTCACGAATTTCGGCGGGGCCGTAACGTTTCTTGAGAGCCGCCTGTCTGACAATACGGCGCAAAGCGGCGAATCCGGGTCCGGCGGCGGACTCTGGTTTAAAAACACCGCCGCTGACCTGCCTGCCGTCATAACGTTAAACGGGACCGAGATAAGCCATAACACGGCCTCCTCCCGCGGAGGCGGTATTGCCGCTTCCGGGCAGTCACGCCTCACCTTCTTAAGCGGGTCTGTCCATGACAACCGTTCCTCCCGCTACGGCGGAGGCGTCTGGCTCCGTGACAGGAGTGTATTTGCCATGAGCGGCGGTGAAATCCTGGATAACCATGCCGTCTACGGCGGCGGCTTCTACAACGATCCCGGTGCGGCCCTGCTGATCACCGGCGGCACCGTCAGCCGAAACAGCTCGGACGCGGGAGGCGGCATCTATAACGCAGAGCAGTCCAGCGTCACCCTCTCCTCCACCGGGGATTTCGGCGGTGAGGGCACGAATACCGCCTCCCTGTACGCGCCGGGCATCTACAACAGCGGAGAGTTCCGGGCCGAAAACACACGGGTTATCACAAACGGTGTCTACCTCTCCTCGCGAAACTCCATCGTCAGGATCGTGGGGCCGCTGGCTGCCGGTTCCAGGATTCAGATCGACGGCTCCGGCTATGTAAGCCCCAACGACGCCGGCATTCCCATCGTAATTGCCGAGGCGGCTCCTCCCTACCGGCAGCTGACCGAGACGGACCGGGAATCATTTTTAAAGCCGCCCTCCGGCTTTGATGGATGGGAAATACGCCTGAGCGGCGATTTGACCCAGGTTCTGCTGGCGCCGCCGGGGCCTGGTACAGACGAATAAGGCGGATGGGGTATGCTGGTTTCAGCATATCCCATCCGCCTTTGTTTCCTTATCTATTTCTTCCTCACCGGATAACACACCTCCGTCACCATTTTCTCCGGATCCGATGTGTCGTGGGGGCTGACATGGTAGATGCAGAACGAAGCACCCTCGTACTCGTAACCGTTGTCGTGAATCCAGCGGGCTACCGCCTCGTTGACTCTGGTAATCTGTGCATAGCTTCCCTGATAAGTAGCAGAAGCGATCAGCACAGGCGGCACAGTTTTAAATTTCACATGCTCCGTGTCCTTGCATGTTCCTTCAACTGAGATCTGAATCTCCACATCCACATCCTGCTCCTTGTAACCTTCATCGTGGAAGATAGCCAAGCCATACCCCGGGGATGCCATCTGCAGATTCTGGCTGCCCGTCTCTCCATGAAGAATTCCCCATAAAATCTGCTCCTGGTCGTAGGCCGGAATCACTTTTCTGACACTTGCGACATACCTCTCCGGCAGAGTTTTTAACGTTACCTGATAATCCATCATATTTCCATCCTTTCTGATCCATTTGATGGTGTTATCAAGAAGCTGCAGCTTCGTACCGATGTCGCCCAGCTGGTCCTCCAGCTCTCTCTTCTTAACCCGGAGAAACTTTTCCATTTCCTCCGGTCCGCCGCAGCAGTTTAAGATTTCACGGATAACCGTCAGGCCAAATCCCATGGATTTCAGGCTCTGGATCTGCCCCGCCACGGAGAGCTGGTCCTCCCCATAATACCGGTAACCGGTGGCGGGATCGACTACTCTTGGTTCCATAAGGCCAATTTCATCATAATGGCGCAGCATACGGATACTGATTCTCGACAGCTTTGAAAAATCACCAATCTTTAACATATTGTCACCTCACATATATGTGTTTTTGAGCTCAATATCACTATAGACCGTACCACAGTGTGAGAGTCAAGCGCGAATTGAAATATTACAGCATTTCACCCATATACCGCTTCAGCGGGCTAATCTCGGGATCATACAGAAGCTCCACCGCATTTAAAATATCCTCTTTTAATGCCTCATTTAATCCATCAGCAGCTTCATTCCTCAGACAAACCGGTGCCTCTCCCTCTGTTTCTGCCCAAAGCGCCACGTCCTCCAGCTCAAAGGGCCCGTTCCGGAAATGCCCCAGCAGGCATCCCCTAAACGCACCATCAATCAGCAGATATCCCAGAACATCGTATTCCGGGTGTGTAAATGTATCCTTCAGCCAGTGCTCATTGGACTTCACCAGAAAATCATTTTTGTGGAGAATAAAAACGGAATGTTTCTCCACCTTCTTTGGCGCATTCTCCACTGTATCAGACGGTACCCCCACCAGCAGCTGTAAGTCCTCTCTGCGAACGTATCCCCCTTCATACGGCGCCAGCGTTCCATTTGATGCCAGCCGTTCCAGCACGCCTTTTATTTCCTTTAACGGGAGCCTGTAGAAGGACCTCACCATGGCCGCGTCAATCCAGACGTTCAGCCACACGAACCGCCTTATCAGCTCCTCTTCCGCCTCCTCCTTTGTATACCGTTCCAGATTCACATCGGGAAACTCGGATTCGAACGGATACCAGGCGCGATCCCATTCGCTGTCCGCCTGATCTTCGAATACGAGGAATTTCTCCTGCAGGCGGTGCAGGGCGGGCGTGATCTCCTTCGTCAGCATACCCGTGAACTCCTTCATCACATGGATCGTCATCGGGCCTTCCCGGTTCAGAAGTTCATAGAGCTCCAGCTCTGTGTCCGTAAGAGGCTTGTCCTTCCGGTAGACAGCCGCGAACAGCTCCAGTTCGTCCGCATAAATGTAGGCGATATTACCGTTCTGGAATCTTCCCTTCATAATAGTACGGCTTCCCCTCATCTTATAGCAATACTTCCTGTCATCAAATGCCGCGCGGTATAAAAGCTCCGGCGGAGAGCCCGGACAGCTCCAGTATACGCAGAGTACGGGAGACATCTGCTTAAAAAGCACTCCATATTCCTTCTTCCCGGCGGGCTTTGTGAAATGCTGGCGTTCCAGACGCAGCTTTAAATATGTATTTTTATTCATCATACCATTCCTCCATGTCATTTTATCCTGATCGCGCATTTTACGAAATGTTTATTCGTTGTGCATTCACTACGCACTTTCACCATGTGAGTTCCCGTTTACGCAGAAATACTCATACAGAAACGGGAACTCTCCCTATATCACTGATCCGCTGACCGCTCTTCGTTGTCCTGGTACCACTCCATATTCTTCCTGTTGATCCATTCTGTGGAAACGTCCATCGCCGCCCGGCACGCGTTGGTCTGATCCAGCACATTCAGCATGACAAAATCATGGATGATCGCCTGAAAACGCAGCGCCGTCACTGACACGCCTGCCGCCCGCAGCTTTTCGGCATAGGCCTCACCCTCGTCTCTCAGCACATCCGCCTGGCCGTTTAAAATCATGGCCTGCGGAAGATCGGTAAGGTGATCGGTACATGCCCTCAACGGGGAGGCGGTGATCTGGTTTCTGCAGCATTCCGATGTGGTGTACTGATCCCAGAACCACATCATACCCGCCCGGTATAAGTAGTAGCACTCCGCAAACTCACAGTACGACGCCGTATCGAAACAGGCGTTGGTCACGGGATAATAGAGAAGCTGCTTGTGGATGGCCGGCCCCCTTCTGTATTTGGAGAACAGCGTCATGGCGATCGCCATATTACCGCCCACGCTGTCTCCGGCCACGGTCAATGTATTACCATTCAGCCCTCTTCCCATCTGTTCAAACAGCTGGGGCAGCTGGCAGAGTACGCTGTAGCACTGCTCAATGGCATTCGGGTAACACACCTCGGGAGACCGGGTATATTCCGGGAAAATGACCGTACATCCGGTCCTGGCGGCCAGCTCTCTCACCAGCTTCTCATGCGTATGGAAACTCCCGAATACCCATCCGGCTCCGTGAATATAGAAAATCACATTTTCTGCAAATTCATTGTTTATCGGTGTTACCCGGTATACGGGAATGCTTCCCCAATGGCCTGTCTCGACCATGGAAGCCTCCACCTGGGCCGGATACATGTAGACCGGCGCGTCCTGGGCCTTCTCCAGCACCCGGCGTCCCTCTTCCGGCGGCAGTTCAAAAATCAGCGGCGGAACTGAATTCTCAATACAGACAGTCTCCGCCGCCGGTTCCAACAATACTCTTCGATTCATAGATTTCTCCCATCTGATATGATGTTCTAATGGCATCCTATTCAGAAAAGCAGAATCTGGACCTTAAAAATTATGCGGTCATAGCTGACCCGCATGATTCCATGATACTTATCCACAACCTTCTCCACAGAGGAGAGACCAATCCCCACTCCGCTGTGTTTTGTGGAGTAATACTTCCCTTCCTTTAAAATCACATCCCGCTGATATGTATTCTGAATCTGAAGAACCAGCTGTTTCCCCCTCATCTCCGCCTGAATCTCCACATGACCGGCGCCGTCCTCCATACCGCTGCACGCCTCCAGCGCGTTCTCTAAAAGATTGCCGAAAAGAATGCACAAATCCATATCGGAAACATCCGGTATCTCCGAAAGATTCGCGCTGATATCCAGCCGGATCCCGGCTGCCTCCGCTGCCCCCGCATAATGGCGCAGAATGACATCGGCAATATGGTTCCGGCAGATGGAAATCTCTTTTCCCTCTATATACTCCGGAATCAGCTCTTTTACATATTCCTTCAGCCCTTTTATATCCTCCGCCTCCACAAATCCGTTGATGGACAGGAGATGGTGCCGCCAGTCATGCTTCAGCCGCGACGTTTTTTCGATACTCTCCAGAAGTTTACCGTACTGCTCCTTCTGCAGCGTGAGCTGGGCCGAAACCGTTTCCGCCTGCTGTACCGCCGTAATTCCCTTGTACGCCTGAATTAACATCTGCAGCGTCACGTAAAAGAATGCATAGGTGGCAAACGACCAGAGAATCACGAAAACCACGTCACCCGGCCCCGTATGGACCCCGGTTATCCAGTAATCATTGACAATTTTCACATAGAATATCAAGTACGTCAGCGCCGGAATAATCCAGATATAGTTCCAGAAAGAAAGTGACAGCCGAAAATCAATCACCTGCTTATACAGCTTTGCCATTAAAAGCCACAAAAGAGGCGTATAGGCCGCCAAAACGGCCAGCACCAGCACCATCTTCGTCGTCTCCGCCGCGGAATCCAGGTTCAGCAGATTCCCGATCACTTTTGCAATCGCCACAATATTCACATATAAATTCAGCGTCACCAGTATAATAAAAAGAATCTCAAAGGCGCTCCCCTTAATAACAAGCCGGAACACTGCAACTGCCATCAGAAGCCACAAACAGATCCCTAAAATGTTATATTCCCGGAAGACCGCCCCCGGAACGAGAAATAAAATGGTAACTGCTGCTGTAACTGCTATATAAAAGAAAGCCAGCGCCGCCGTCTTCCCATATCCCAGCTTCAGCCGGGACTGAAACGAACAAAACAGAAAAAATGCGAATACGCCTAAGCAGCACGCCACCCGCAGCGTAATGCATGCCATATCCACCAGCGTCATACTCATCTGCGCGCGATCCTCACTTTCCGCAGCCTGCCCTTAATTGCTTTTTCCTGAAGCTTTTCCAGTACCACCTGACCTTTACCGTTTAGAATCTCCACGTATGTCAGGCTTTCCCTGATGTCGATAATACCGATATCTTCCGCCCGAATCCCATCGATGTTGCAGATTGTACCCACAATGTCCACTGCTCGCATCTTCGATTTTCTGCCGCCGCCGATGGAAAGACGCATGATTCCAGCGTTTAAGGCGGCTCCCTTCTGTGCTTTCGGGGCCCGTCTCTCCCTTTGCCGCGCCCAAAAGGCCTTCGTCGTCTCCTCATCCGGTTCGGGGCATGAAGTCATCGGAAGTTCGCGCCCCATATAGGCTTCCACCATATGAAGCATCCGCTCCTCGTTCTCGCACAGGAGACTTACGGCTCTCCCCTTTTCTCCGTTTCTTCCCGTCCGGCCGATGCGGTGTACGTAGGTCTCGCGGCCGCCCGGGAAATCATAATTCACCACGAGATCGATCTTATCGAAATCAATCCCCCTGGCCGCAACATCGGTGGCGATCAGATAGCGGAATCCGCCTCTCCGGAAAGCGTCCACTGTTTTTAAACGCTCCCTCTGCTCCATTTCTCCATGAATCATCCCACAGAATATCCGGTCTCTCTTAAGCTTCTGAAGGAGCACATTTACCATCTCTCTGGTTCCGCAGAATATCATGCAACTCTCCGGATTTTCCAGAATCAGAACCCGTTTCAGCAGGTCGTATTTCTCTTCCTGGTCCGTGCGGTATACCGCCTGGGAGATCGCGGGTTCTTCTTCCTCTGTATCCGCCTCCGGGGCAATCATGACGGCGTCCGCCATATACTCATCCACCAGGAGCCGCACCTTCTCATCCAGTGTAGCTGAGAACAGAAGAACCGTTCCGCCTTTCGGCAGAAGAGCCATGATCTGTTTCACCTCGTCCAGGAACCCCATGTCCAGCATGAGATCCGCCTCGTCGATGACCAGATACCGGATGCCGGTGAGTTTTAAACAGTCCCTCTGAATCAGATCCATGACACGGCCCGGAGTTCCCACGACAATGTGAGACTTCTGTTTGATCGTGCGTATCTGCTTATCAATCGGAAAGCCGCCAAAGACCGCCGGGACCTTCAGGCGTTTGCCTCGTCCTATGTGAAACAGCTCGCTGCTCACCTGGACCGCCAGTTCCCTGCTGGGCTCCAGCACCAGCGCCTGAGGCAGATTCTCTTCCCAGACAATCTTCTCACAGAGCGGAATACCGAATGCCGCCGTCTTTCCCGTCCCCGTCCTGGACCGCGCCACCACATTCTTTCCTTCCAGAACCGCAGGGATCACTTCCCGCTGTATCTCCGTTGGTTCGTGATACCCCAGGAGCTCCAATGCACGGACGATCTCCTGAGAAATGGCGTACGAAAGGAATCCGTTGGGGGACACCTGATCTGTATTTGATGATGTTTCTTCATTATTACATGTCATCTCTATTTCCAAACCATTTTTATTCTCTGGCATAATTAAATTCCTTCCATCCAATAAAGTAAAATCAGAAAGCAGGCCATACCATGACCTGCCGGCTGTTTTTATTATACAATGGATTGAACCCAAAAATCTACTGGCAAAAATAGTTCTCGGACATGTATCCGGGCCTGCTGTCTGTCTCACCGATCTGCCCTGGGAAGGAAAGGCGGACATACGGATCGGAGACCGACGTTTCCTGCTACTGGAAAAATAACAGGAGCATTCCGGCCGCCACCGCCGAGCCGATGACACCGGCCACATTGGGGCCCATGGCATGCATCAGCAAAAAGTTGGAGGGGTTGTATTTCTGGCCTTCCTTCTGCACCACGCGGGCCGCCATCGGGACTGCGGAGACGCCTGCGGCGCCGATCATGGGGTTCACCCTGCCATTGGACAGTTTACACATCACCTTACCAAGCAGCACACCGCCGGCGGTTCCCACTGAAAATGCGATCAGGCCCAGAACAATAATCTTTAACGTATCCACCCGCAGAAATGCGTCCGCGCTGGCCTTTGCCCCAACAGTAATTCCCAGAAAGACAGAGATAATATACATCAGGGAATTCTGTAATGCGTCCACGAGGCGTGGGACACAGCCAGATTCTTTTATTAAATTTCCCAGCATCAGCATACCGATCAGCGCGCCTGCCGACGGCAGAAGCAGTACCGTAAATAAGGTTACCACGATAGGAAATACGATCTTCTCCGTTTTACCGACCGCTCTCAGCTGCTCCATCTTGATTTTCCGCTCTTTCTCTGTCGTGAGAAGACGGATAATCGGCGGCTGTATGATAGGTACCAGCGCCATATAGGAATAGGCCGCAATAGCAATTGCTCCCAGCAGATGCGGGGCCAGCTTGCTGGTTAAATAAAGCGCCGTCGGCCCATCCGCACCTCCGATGATTCCGATGGAGGCGGCTTCCGGTCCTACAAATCCCAGCATAATCGCTCCGATAAAGGTTAAGAAGATTCCCAGCTGGGCCGCAGCCCCTAAAAGGAGACTCCGCGGGTTGGCCAGCAGCGGGCCGAAATCCGTCCCTGCGCCGATGCACAGAAAGATCAGCGGCGGATAGATTCCTAAATTTGTTCCCTGGTATAGATAATATAGAAGGCCTCCATTCTCGTCCCCCACCGCGGCGGCCATCAGGCCGGTCTTCGGAAGATTAACCAGAAGCATACCGAACGCAATGGGAATGAGAAGATAAGGCTCATACCCCTTATGAATCGCCAGATAGAGAAAGAGACAGGCAATTCCGATCATAATGAGTTCGCCGGGCAGATGCAGGCCAAACAGCACGGTATCGCACTGAAACAGCTGTGAAAATCCGCTGCTCTTCCAGAACTCCAGTAAAATTCCATTCATCCTTTTAGCCTCCTTAAGAGATTTCAAGCAGCGGATCCCCTGCTGCCACGGAAGCGCCTTTTGAGGTAATGATGGAGGTCACCGTGCAGTCGCGCGGGGCGATAATCTCATTTTCCATCTTCATTGCCTCGATGATGACCAGCACTTCCCCACATTTTACTGTCTGTCCGGAAGCTGCGGAAACCGCCAGAACGATTCCCTGAAGAGGCGCGGTGATCACCTCGCCGCCTGCGGAAGCATCGCTTCTCTTTTGCTCTGCAGCGGCTCGAGTTCCTCCTGCGGATTGCTTCTGCGGAACGGCCCCCGCCGGCGCCGCATAACCGCCGCCCTGTACCTCCCGGTGAATCTCTTCCACTTCCACCTCATGAACCACACCGTCAAGCACGATCCGAAATACTTTTATTCCCATGGTTTTAACTCCTTTTCCTGTTCTTTATCGTATGGATTCCTGTCGCGCATTTCTGGCCCACGCGCTGTCACAGTCTTCCACTCTGGTAATTCTCCGCACCACAATTTCGTCCGGATCCGACTCCAGATATGCCGCAACCGCCGCAGCGACAAGCACCGCGTCGCTGTTGTTCCCAGCCGCCGGCCCGGCGCCAGGCTCCTGTGAGGAAGGCGCACCCTCCCGCCGTCTTAAAAGCCAGGCGCAGAAATCAATCATAAAAGAGAGCAGAAGCAGCACCAGAAACACAATCAGTATACTGAATCCGGAAATCAACAGCGTATCCGCCACAGTCACACTATCACCAAACATGACACACCTCCTACAGTGGAATATTTCCATGCTTTTTCGGCATTTTCTGAACCCTCTTGCCGCGGAACGCCTCCAGCGCGCTGATGACGCGTTTTCTCGTCTCGGCCGGCATGATGACGTCATCCACATATCCTCTGGAGGCCGCCACATACGGATTCATCATCGACTCCTGGTACTCGGCGATCTTTTCCTTCCGCCTGGACGCTCCGTCGGAAGCGTTCTTTATCTCTTTGGAAAAGATAATGTTAGCAGCTCCATCAGCTCCCATTACCGCAATCTCAGCATCCGGCCACGCAAAGACCGCGTCGGCTCCCAAATGTCTGGAGCACATTCCAATATAGGCCCCGCCGTATGATTTTCTCGTGATTACTGTTATCTTCGGCACCACCGCCTCGCTGTAAGCGTACAGCATCTTGGCGCCGTGACGGATAATTCCATTATGCTCCTGCATCGTACCGGGCAGAAATCCCGGCACATCCACCAGTGTAAGGAGCGGTATGTTAAAGGAATCACACGTGCGGATAAAACGCGCGGCCTTGTCGGAGGCATTGATATCCAGGCAGCCCGCCATGGCCTTCGGCTGGTTTGCAATCACTCCTGTGCTCCGTCCTCCCATATGAATGAATCCGGTAATGAGATTGGGGGCAAAATACTCCTGGTATTCCATGAACTGACCGCCGTCTGCCAGGGCTTCGATGACGGCCTTCATGTCATAGGGCTTCCCCGGATTTTCGGGTATCAGCTCATTTAAAGATTCAGCCATGCGGTTCCAGTCGTCGCCCAGATCCATTTCCGGCGGGTTCTCCATGTTATTCTGGGGGAGATAGCCCAGCAGTTCTTTGATCTGCCGGATACAGCTGCCCTCATCCTCCGCCATATAATGGGCCACCCCGCTGATCGCATTATGGGTCCTCGCTCCCCCCAGCTCCTCCGCTGTCACCGACTCCCCCGTAACGGCCGCGATTACCGAAGGACCGGTAATAAACATCTGGCTCGTATTCTTTACCATGAAAATAAAATCCGTCAGGGCCGGCGAGTACACAGCGCCGCCGGCGCACGGGCCCATGATTACGGATATCTGGGGAATCACCCCCGAAGCCATGGTATTGTTATAAAAAATGCGTCCATAGCCCGCCAGGGCATCCACACCTTCCTGAATGCGCGCTCCCCCCGAGTCATTGATGCAGATCATGGGGGCTCCCGCTTTCATGGCCGCCTCCTGCGTCTTTACAATCTTGTCCGCATGCATCTCTCCCAGAGAACCGCCTATCACAGTAAAATCCTGGGCCGCGGCGTATGTAAGCCTTCCATTCACCGTTCCATAGCCTGTCACGACGCCCTCTCCCGGGGACTCCTTCTTCTCCATGCCGAAATTCGTACAGCGGTGTTTCACAAATAAGCCCGTCTCCACAAAGCTTCCTTCATCAAACAGTGCCAGCAGCCGCTCCCGGGCGGTCATCTTCCCGGCCGAGTGCTGCCTATCCATGGCCTTTTCACCGCCGCCCATCCGCAGTTTGTTCTTTAAAATCAACAGTTCTTCCTGTTTTTTTGTAGCCAATTCCTTTTCCCTCCAGACCGTCACTCAGACTTTTTTCTAAATTGCTCCGGCACACGGTATAAACCGCCGGACAGATCGGCAATCTCTTCCAGAGATTTCGCCGCTAAGAGTTCACGCTTCGCCGCGTCAGGTGAAATGGCAAGATCCTGCGGATACGCCACCTTTTCTTCTCTCCGCATCCGTTCGATCTCCCCGTTCCCCACCATGGAACCTACCGGCGTTCCCTGAGCGATACAGCCCAGCATCTTCGTCCGCTCTTCTGCGTTCTGCGCCTGGTAGAGATAGGCGATTCCCTGCTCCGTCACCACGTGGGTCACATCCTCGCCGTAGACCATGACAGGAGCCGCATCCATGCCGGCCTTTCTGCCGATCCTAACGGCATCCAGTTCCGGCACAAAGGCCGGGCCGTATTTGCTCTGGCTCTTTGTCATCTGAACCACCAGCTTCCGCCCGGAGGCCATGGAACCGGTCAGTGGAGCCATGTCGCGCCATGCTTTTGTCGTATGGCGGCGCCCGCCGGTGCTGTTTCCCATGTTGGGGGCACCGCCAAAGCCGCTGAGCCGTCCGCCCGTCACGGTCGAGGAGTTCCCCTCATAATCCATCTGGAGTGTGCCTCCCAGGAACAGGTCGATCCCGTAAAGCCCTGCCACCTGGGCGGCCGCCCTGTTAGACCGGAGCATGCCATCCTTTCCGGTAAAGAAGATGTCGGATCTCGCGGCGGTATACCGTTCCATACCCAGTTCTCCGCCAAAGGCGCATACCTGTTTCACCCAGCCTGCTTCCACAGCCGGAATCAGGGTGGGATGGGGATTCAAGACCCAGTTGGTACAGATTTTCCCTTTCAGTCCCAGATAATCGCCAAAGGTGGGAAGCAGAAGTTCAATCGCCGCGCCGTTGTAGCCGATGCCGTGATTCAGGCTTTCCACACCGTGCTTTGCATAGATTCCCTTGATCGTCATCATACCCATCAGAATATGGGCCTCCTGAATCCGGGCCGGATCTCTGGTAAACAACGGTTCCATTGGATACGGCTCGTCTGCCTTCACGATATAATCCACCCATCCACCCGGAATATCGACCCGCGGGAGGTCCCCCTCTCCCACGATCTCATTGACCTGTGCGACGACAATCCCGCTCTTAAATGCGGCCGCCTCCGCCAGCATGGGCGTCTCCTCCGTGTTGTAGCCGGTATATAAGTTTCCGTTTGAATCCGCCTTGTCCGCGGCAATCAGACAGACATTGGGCGTCAGATCCACATAAAGCCTGCCGTACAGCTCCAGATACGTGTGGATTGCCCCGATTTTCACGGTGTTCTCCGCCACCATTTCCGCCAGCCGCCTGCTCTGTACCCCGGCGAAAGAAAAATTGATTTCCGACGCTATCCCTCTGTCGAAGAGATCCAGGTGCTCATCCCTGGAAATCGATGGGATGATCATATTCAGATCGTGGACTTTTTCCGGATTTACTTTTGTAAGCGCCTCTGCTAAAAATGCGGCCTGCTTCTGATTGCAGCCCTCCAGCACGACTCTGTCACCCGGCCTTAAAATACTCTCTAAAAATGGAATGATCTCTCCCGTCCCAACTCGCTTTCCCTTAGCATATCCGGCAGCCTTCTCCATCCGTTCCGCCTTTGAACGGCGTTCTTTATCCCAAATCATGCGCTCTCCCCTTTCTTAAAATGCGTTCCTGATAAAAAAATAATAGCATTGACTTTTTATAACGTCCAATATATACTTTGTTACATAACGATATCTAAAATGTTATATAAGGAGGCGTATTCATGGACATTCATTCTCTCACTTATTTTAAGAAAGTCGCAGAGCTTCAGCACATCACCAGGGCTTCCGAAGAACTCCACGTAGCACAGCCTTCTTTAAGCCGTACGGTTTCCCGGCTTGAGAAGGAACTGGGTGTCCAGCTGTTTGAACGTTCCGGGAAAAACATAATATTGAATTCCTACGGCGAGATTCTTTTAAACCATACGAATCGAATTCTTCAGGAGCTGAAAGACATCGAGCAGGAGATCGGCGATGCGGCCGGGGAGCGCAGCCGGACCGTAACACTCTCCCTCTATGCGGCTTCCAAGCTTCTTCCGGAACTGGTCATGGCGTTTAAACATGAATATCCCTCCATCCGGCTTCAGATTATCCAGGAAGACTTGACCAAGAATCAACCCGACGGATGTGACTTGACCCTGTTTTCCTCCATGCAGCCGTGTACGCAGGATCATTCCGCCTCCCTGATTGAGGAAGAGATTCTCCTGGCCCTGCCCGAGTCCAATCCGCTCTCCAAACGGGAGAACTTAAACTTAAGCGAGGTGGCGGGTGAGGAATTCATTTGCCTCCAGCAGGGAAAGAGCTTACGTACCATCACCGACACCTTCTGCAAGATAGCCGGCTTCGAACCTTCCGTCGTGCTGGAGAGCGACAGCCCGGAGACCGTCCGGGAATTGATCCGCGCCGGCATCGGCATCTCCTTCATCCCTTCTATTACCTGGCAGGGTATGGATACGGAGAACATCGTTCTGGTCCCCATCTCCTTCCCGCAGTGCAGACGCTACATCAACTTATCCTGGCGCGCTCAGGGGTATCTCTCTCCTGCTGCAATTCTGTTCCGCGACTTTGTTCAGGATTATTTTAAGACATTTCAACATTCACAAGCAGATTCCCCTACCTCTTAGGTGGCGGGTTAAGGCAAATTTTAATCAGTGGTGGTGCAATCCACTTCTGAATGTCGAAGCCTCCGGCGGATGTGCAGAGCGCCCCAAGGTAATATGTCATGCGGGGCATGACGGCGCTCGCACCAATTCGCCGGGCGAATTGAAAAATAGACACACCAACACTGGCCTGGGGTTTCTGCCTCAGGCTATTATCATGCCTGCATTCATATCACCCGCTGCATCAATCATTTCCCCCGATACATAACAAAAAAGGCATAAGTCTATAAATGTATTAGTATTTTACATTATGGCGTTATGCACATATAATTCCTTATATAGCAAATATTTTTGTCACTATTGCAATATGCAATTGGGAGAAGGCACAGATACTTACTTTCTATCGCAAATCTATCGGGCAAGAGAGAGGAGGAACCATGATTATCCGGGGGGATGATGCTGCTGCGGTGAAGTACTGACGGCTGTGCCCAGTCATTCATTTATTGAAGGAAGGGGTACTTTTATCATGACAAAAGAGACAAAAAAGAAGCTCATAAGCGAAGCTGTCGCCATCGCTGTGGGCCTTGGCATCGCCCTGATTCCCGCACCCGGGGGGCTGGAGCAAAAGGCGATGTGGACAATGGGTCTGTTAATCTGGGCTATTATCAACTGGATGACCAATGCAATCCCCGATTTTGTATGCATCTTCATCATGTGCTGTACATGGGTTCTCTTAGGAATTGTGCCGTTTACAACGGCATTTGGAAGTTTCTCAGGAACCACGGTCTGGCTGCTCATCGCGGCCATGGGAATCGGCGCCGCCGTAACCAAGAGCGGGCTGCTGGCAAGAGTCGCGCTCTGGATCATGCGTGTCTGCCCGCCAACCTTTAACGGACAGGTTCTGGCCCTGCTGGGGTCCGGCGTCATCATTGGACCGTTTATTCCCTCCACCATCGCCAAGGTATCTATCGTAGGCGCCATGGCCACCGACATCGGTGAGAAACTGGGTTTTGAGGACCGCTCCAAGGGTATGGCCGGCATGTGGTCCGCCATGTACGCGGGCTATACGCTGTTAAGTCAGGCGGTATTGAGCGCCTCCTTCTTTTCCTACATCATCATGGGACTTCTCCCGGAAAATGTACAGGCTCAGTTCAGCTGGATGTTCTGGCTGCGTGCCATGCTCCCGTGGCTCATTATCTGTACCATTGCCAGCTACTTCGCCATCCGGATCCTTTACCGGCCCACTCAGGCGCCGAAGCTGACAAAGGAAGACGTCAACAAGATGCTGACCGACTTAGGCCCCATGTCGAGAAATGAAAAGATCACACTGATCGTGCTCGTTGCCTGTATCTTCTTCTGGGTTCTGGAACGCACCTTAAACATTCCGGCAGCCATCACTGCGGTATTAGGTATGTCCACGCTGCTGGCCCTGGGCGTCATTACACCGAAGGACTATAACAGCCGTATCAACTGGAGCATTATCGCATTTATGGGCGGTGCCATCAACCTGGCTAATGCCATCACCACCGTGGGAATCGACACTTGGCTCGGCAATACCTTCGGAGCCTCCATGGCGAGTCTCATCAGCAATCCGTATTTATTCGTCTTTGTCATTGCCACAGTCGCCCTGCTGGCACGTTTCATCATTGTGGATATGACCACCTGCTACACGCTCTTTATCGTAATCCTGACTCCGTTCTGTCTCCAGGCAGGCATGAGTCCATGGATCGCGGCCATGGCGGCCTACTGCGTGGTATATCCGTATTTTACCAAGTATCAGAACATCAATTTCCTCGCCGCGTTCAACTCGGCCGGCGGAGATGAGAAACTCAGCCATACCATGCTGGTGCCATTCTGTCTGGTCTTCCACATCGTAAGCATTCTGGCACTGACCGCAAGCGTGCCCTACTGGAAGATTCTGGGACTGATTCCGTAGAAAGACGGCGGTGTATTAATCCGCCGCTTATAAAACAAGTCAAACATACAACAAAGAGAAAAGGAGTGCAGATATTATGTCTAAAAAAGAAGCAGTCAAAGAAGTTACTCATACCATCGGTGATACACTGCCTAAATTAAGAGCCGCGGCCGTTCAGGCGGCACCCGTATTCTTAAACCGCGATGCGACGGTTCAGAAGGTCGCCCGTCTGACAAAGGAAGCTAAGGATAACGGGGCAGACCTCGTGGTATTCCCGGAATCCTTTATTCCTACCTTCCCGCTCTGGTGCCTGTTCCTGCCGCCGGTAGACCAGCATCCATTTTACAAAAGACTGTTTGAAAATGCAGTCACCGTTCCAGGACCTGCCTTTCATGAACTGCAGAAAATTGCCCGTGACAACAGCATCTTCCTATCCGTCGGCATCTGCGAGAAGAGCACGGCCAACTTTGGGACGATGTGGAACACCACTCTGTTGTTCGACCGGGAAGGCAATATGATCGGCCACCACAGAAAGCTTCTTCCCACCTGGGGAGAAAAGCTGGTATGGGCGTTCGGTGACGGCTCTTCACTCAATATTCATGACACGGAGATCGGCCGGATCGGTTCCCTGATCTGCGGCGAGAATTCCAATACTCTGGCCCGTTACGCCCTGGTAGCCCAGGGAGAGCAGGTTCATATCTCCGTTTATCCGCCCTGCTGGCCAACCAACAGAGAAAAAGGCAACTACGCCGACTGCTTGCGCGTCCGCACCTGTGCTCACGCATTTGAGGCAAAGGTGTTCAATATCTGTTCTTCCGCGTCCCTCGACGAGGATGCCATGGAGCAGATGTCCGTGGGCGATCCCGCTTTAAAGGAATGGCTCCACAACCAGTCCTGGGCGCTGACCATGATTGCCGGCCCTAATGGACAGCCGTGCTGCCCATCGATCGAGAATAATCAGGAAGGCATTATTTACGCCGACTGCGACATTGCAAACGAGATCACGGCAAAGGGAATCCACGACATCGCGGGAGCCTACCAGCGTTTCGACGTCTTTCAGCTCCGTGTAAACAAGACGCCCCGGGAACCGGCATACTTCTACGATGAGGGAATCGGAGAATCCCGCGAATATATCCCTTATGAAGAGGAAGACACCGAATAAAACGACCCGAAGGAAGAATATTTCCCCATTCTGCCCCATACAGCAAACAGAAAAGAAGGCCGGTCCGCAGCAGATGCGAACCGGCCTTCTTCCGGCAGAAAACAGGTTATTTTTTATTTGATAAAGCTGACGTGCCGGCAGATTTCCTCCACTGCCTCGTCCTTTCTCTGGTTAAACACCACCTTGTTCTCCTCGAATAAATTTCTTCCATGGGTATCGATGGAGACGATCAGAGGGCCAAATTCCTTGATTCTGCACACCCAGAGCGTTTCCGGCATGCCCAGGTCACGCCACTGTGCGTCCTCAATCTCCTCGACACAGGTGGCGGCCACGACTGCACATCCGGCTGGGAATACACAGTGAATCGCCTTTCCTTCCCTGCATCCTTCCATGGTCTTCTCTCCCATGCCGCCCTTTCCGACGATGACCCTGACTCCGGTCTCCTCGATAAATTCCTTCTCAAATTTCTCCATACGCATGCTGGTAGTGGGACCTACTGATACCATCTCAAACGCGTCATCGGTTCCCGGAATGGGCCTTACGATAGGGCCTGCGTGAAAGATGGCTCCGCCCCTCACATCGACCGGAAGCTCCCGGCCTTCCTCGATCAGTCTGCGGTGTGCCACATCACGGCAGGTTACGATATGGCCGGATAAGTATATAATATCTCCAGCATGGATATCTTCCAGATCTTCCGCCCGAAGCGGTGTTGTTAATACCTTCTTCTCCATTATAACGTTACCTCCTTATGAGATGTGATGGTATAGTTTAAATCCTTATCAAACTCGATGTGTCCTCTTCTGTGCGACCAGCATCCGACGTTAACCGCCACGCCGATGGTGGAGGGATGGCGGGCCGTATTCTCGATATGCACACCCATGACGGAATAGCTTCCGCTCATGCCCTGGGGCCCTAAGCCGATCTTATTGATCCCGTCTTCCAGCATACGTTCCAGCGAGGCGGCTCTCTCGTTGGGATTGTGAGTTCCCAGAGGCCTCATTAACGCCTTCTTGGACAGCAGGGCCGCCGTCTCCACGGAGGTAGCCACACCTACGCCCACCAGAAGAGGCGGACATGCGTTCAGTCCATAGCTGGTCATCACGTCCATGACGAACTGGGTCACTCCCTCGTATCCGGCTCCCGGCATCAGCACCATGGCCTTTCCGGGAAGTGTACAGCCGCCTCCCGCCATGTATGTATCGATGCAGCACGTATCGCAGTCCGGGACGATCTCCCAAAATACGGTCGGCGTTCCCTTTCCCACATTCTTGCCGGTGTTATACTCGTCAAAGGTCTCCACACTGTTGTGGCGGAGGGGTGCTTTGATGGTGGCCTCGATCACCGCTTCCTTTAACAGCGCCTCCAGTTCTCCCATCAGTGGAAAATGGACCCCGCATTTCACGAAAAACTGCAGGACTCCCGTATCCTGACAGCAGGGACGGTCCAGCTCCTTTGCCAGCATCTGGTTCTTAAACATGGTATCATAGATGGTTTTAGCCAGCGGGCTGGTCTCCTTCTCTCTCAGTTCTTCCAATTTCGCATAGACGTCGTCGGGCAGTACCTTTCCCGAATAAGCCACGAACTTCGCCATGGTGTCTGTCATCTGTGCAACAGCCTGTTCCTTGTTCATTTCTTACATCCTCCTTGTTATGAGCACTTTGCGGCTGTCTGCGGGCCGCTTATGTACAGTACGTATCTTAAATCATTCCTTCCCGGTCCTTACGGATAGAATGGGAAGAATATGGGCAGCAGCACCAGACTCACAACCGTGGATACCACGATGAGCGGAAGCCCTGCTTTTACATAATCCATAAATTTATACCCGCCTGGCGAGATGACCATGGTGTTGGCAGGCATGCCGATCGGTGTCGCATAGGCACAGGAACCGCCGATTACGGTTGCCATGAGAACGGCTCTCGGATCCGCGCCCATACCGGCTGCGATCGAGACGCTGATCGGAACCAGCAGTGCCGTCGTCGCTGTGTTGGACATGAAGTTTGTCAGCACACAGGAAATCATGAATACGGCTACCAGCAGCAGGAACGGAGACGCATTCTTACCGAGAAGTCCAATCACGAAATCGGCGATGGCTGCTCCGGCTCCTGTGGTCTCCAGCGCTTTTGCAAGGGCCAGCGTTCCACCGAATAAGAAGATCGTCTGCATATCAATGGCCTTGTAGGCCTGTTTTTCACTGATAACTCCGGTTAAGACCATGATCAGCGCGCCGACACATCCGGTTATCTCCAGCTTGATTCCAATCTGCTTCTCAAAGATCATTCCTAATATCGTACAGACTAAGACAACCAGGGATACGCTCTGCTTCCACTTCGGAACGCTGCTGTAGTCCACCTGTTCATCGAAGGTGCTGTCCCCGTCGGTCGGTGTCTTGTCCGGCAGGAATTTATAACCGATGGTTGCAAAATAGATGATGCCGCAGATCAGCATCGGCAGGCCGATCTTGGCATATTCGAAGAAACCGAAGCTCATTCCCATCTCCTGCAGGGCGCTCTGGGCAATTAAGTTGCCCGGTGCTCCGATCAGGGACAAGTTACCGCCCAGAGCTGCCGCAAATACCAGCGGCATCAGAAGTCTGGATCTCGAATACCCGGACTTTGCCGCAATACCGATTACCACCGGAATCAATACGGCCGCCGTACCCGTATTGGATAAGAAGCCCGACATCAGGCCCACCACGATCATGATGGTGACGATCAGCTGGCGCTCCGTCTTTGCAAACCTTGTAACCACGCCTCCGATCTTGTTGGCCATTCCCGTCTCAAAAAGCGCGCCCCCGACAATAAACATGGCCACAAACAGAATGACATTGCTGTTCGTAAAGCCCGCAAACGCGTCTTTCGTGCTCAGCACTCCCGTGAGCACAAGGCCAATACACACGATCATCGACGTGACTGCCAGCGGAATCCGTTCCCACACGAACATCACAATGGCAAACAAGAGAAACAACAGTGTAACAACTACTGGATCCATAAAGCCCCTCCTTTTCATCGGATACACTTCTTGATATTTGATATATGATAATGTATCCATTTGTTATCCTAATCATACGCCTCGGCAGATCCATTTGTCAAGGCGTTTGTTTGATTTCGTTGTTTTGTACGATTTTCAGTGATGCTTTTTATTCAATTCTTACAACTTCCGCCTTACCAGGCTTTGGCTGATCCCATCAATTCCGGCATCTCCAACCTTTGATTGATCCCATCAGTCTGTCTCGAATCTGGTGAGGATGTTCTTCATACTTCTGATAATATGGTCGTTCATCAGCTTTCTGGCCCGGCTGCCGTCGTGGGCCTTCATGGCGTCGAGAATCTTCTTGTGCTCGTAGATGGAAATCTTTGCATAATCCTCTTCCGTCACCTTGTGTCCCATGGACAGCCCATTCCACATGGAGGAGAGAAGCGATTTCATCTTCTCGTTGTCCGCCGCCTCCCAGATTCCCATATGGAATGCCTGGTTATATCTGGAATATTCCGCCGAATCGTTGTCCTCCAGCGCCTTCTCAGCGATCTGATACGCCTGATCCACCGCGGATAAATCCACGCCCTCGGCGCTGGCCCTGGCCGCGGCCTCCCCTTCCAGGACGGCCCTCGTCTCATAGTGATCCCGGATGGTCTTTTCATTGATCCCCTGGACTACGGCCCCCTTGTTGGGGCGCAGCTTGATCAGCCCGTCTCTGGCCAGAATCTGAAATGCCTCCCGCACCGGTGTCGTCGAGACGCCCACCAGCTCGGCGATTCCTTCCAGCGTGATCTCCTGCCCTTCCTGCAGCTCCCTGGAAAGAATAGCTTTTCTCAGAATAGACGCTACCTGCTCCCGGGCCGGAAGCAGCTTTACCTTTCCCAGATTATTCATGAGTTTCCTCCTTACTGTTCAGCAGGCAGTCCGCCATACGGCCGTAGTAACGGTTCATGGCGGCCCTCAACGCCCCCTCGTTCCCGCTCGCAAGCGCGGCTCCCACATCAGTCAGCAGTTCCGCAGCCGCATTTCCCCGTTTTAATCTCTCGACCGCATAGGAAACGTAGCTGTCTAAAAGGCGCCGAAACAGCTGATGAATATAGGAATTCCTGAGGCTGGCCAGTGCATACTTATGCCAGGCCATCTCGGCCCCGGCGGCGGCCTTCCGTTCTCCGCTTCCCGCTGTCTCTGCCAGCTCCGACAGCCGGAGAAGGAGCTCGTCCCTCTTTTCCTCCGGTATCATCAGCAGGATCTCCGTCTCCATGGTGGCAGCCATGCGAAAAGTGTCCCTCACCTGCTTCTCTTCCATGGCCGCGACCTGCATATGGCGGTTGGGGAGGCGCACAATCAGGCCTTCCTGCGCCAGAGACTGAAGCGCTTCCCTGACCGGCATGCGCGACACCCCCAGCTGTTCCGCGATCAGTTCCTGCGTCAGCTCCTCGCCCGGCCTCATATTGCCGGCCAGAATCTCGCTGCGTATGACGGAAACGATATAATCTTTTGTCTGTACTGCGCTCACTGTCTCCATGTTATCACTCCTGTTCTTCCGGTATCGTGTATTATCCGTTCAGTTTCTCTTTATAATACCCCTCCGAGCAGTACAAAGCACCAACCGGATTATGGGCCATAACGCGGTCCTTGACCACCAGCGTAGTGACAAATGCGTCCGAATACTTATACAGGAAGGAATCATGGCCCACACACAGGCCCAGCGCGATGTTAAACTCCGTCTTCTGCTCGTTCAGCAGTCTGGCCTGAAAGACCGGGTTGCACATCGGCTCAAATTCGCCCGGATGGACCTTCCGTTCCTCGGCGATTCCGATGCGGCTCTTGTCTGTCCCTCCGGCCTTGCAGATCACGGATACCACCGTAAATCCATGCCTCGTCAGGATATCCGACACAATCTCCGCCTCCTTCCGGAGGCCCCTGCAAAACGCCAGGCCAAGCTTCCGGTATCCCATACGTCTGCAAAATTCTATGGTTTCCTTTACTCTCACCCACTGACCGTATCCCAGGCTCTCTATCTCCGACGAAGTCACGTAAAAATCGTGATTTTCCGGTTTTTCATACTCGGACAGCGCTTCCTTCAAGAGCGGTTCATTTCTCATGGGGCAGTTTTTAGGAAGCGCCTTCTTCTCTCCTGCACTGCAGGCGTAAACTTTACATTTGGCACACATGTACATTGATCTTACCCGGCTTTCTTTTTATATTTAATATTGTATCCAATTATTATCCCGATGTCAAAGGCAAAATCCCTTATTTTTCGTGGTTTCCCGGCCTACGCACTTTCTTCCTCTATCAAACTGTGCTATGATAAAAGAAATATACTTTAGGTTTGAACCGGGAGGTAATTGTTTTGGGTAAGAAAACACTGGCTGAGATAGAGTCACTGGCCCGCAAAATACTGACTACGTACTTTTGCGACTCTGACATGGAATTTATGATTTCGACATTTGCAGATGACATCGTATGGCTTGGCGGCGGAGAACACCAGAAGGCGGAAGGAAAAGAAGCAGTAGCCGCAGTTTTCCGCAGCGGCAGGGATGGGATGATCGCCTGCGACATGTACGAGGAACAGTATCATTCCATCGATTTAGGCGGCTCCTACTTATGCGAGGCGGTCAGCCGTCTGATCAGCAAGCCCGAATCCGAGACCTACTTAAATACCCAGCAGAGGGCTACCTTCGTTTTCCGCGAAAAAGGGGATGACCTGGAAACGGTACATATTCATAACTCAGTTCCATTTGCGGAGATTCAGGACGACGAACTCTTTCCGTTGGAATCGGGCCGCCAGGCCTTCGAGCGTTTGAAATCCGCATTGGACACGAAAAAACAGGAATACGAACATCAGACCCGTTTTCTGGAACAGCTGTACCATACGCTTCCCTGCGGTATCCTCCAGTTTTCCACCGACCCGTCCCGCAGCATCATCTCGGTCAACCCCATGGTATGGCGATTTTACGGATACGCCTCGGAGTCGGAGTACCGCGAAGCGGTCAGGAACCCGCTCCAAAAGGTTGACACACAGGACCAGGATTGGATTTCGGCGCTGCTAGACCGTCTCACTCTGAACGGAGAGTCCGCCTCCTACCGCCGTCACTGCATCAAAAAAGACGGGGAGGAAGCCTGGATCAATGTGGTGATGGGACGAATCATCAACAGCAACGGTCTGGAGGTCATCCAGGCGGTATTTACCGATATTACCGAACAGATGCGTCTGGAGCAGGCTCAGGAACAGGAGCGGATTCTGGAAAACCGTTCGCTGCGTGCTGCGATCTGCACTGCCTATCCTCTGATCGTGAGCGTCAATTTGACTCAGGACACGTACCACTGCTTTGTAAATGACCAGCTGGAGTATCAATTTCCTGAGGAAGGCCGCTATACAGACCTTCAGGCTGACAGCATTCCGGGAATCTACAGCACCTACCAGGCTGATTTTACCAATGCCTTCCGCCGTGATGCCCTTCTTCGCCGCTTTGCAGCCGGAGAACAGGAAGTCTATATGGAACTGCAGGGACGGGCAGTGGACGGCAAATACCACTGGCTTTCTATCCACGCGATTGCCGTGGAGAATCCGTTCAGCGACGATGTTCTGACGATCTGTCTGATCAAGTTCCTCGATGAACTGCGGCAGGAACAGGCCCGTCAGGAACAGCTGCTCCGGGATGCCCTCGCGTCAGCCCAGGCGGCCAGCCGTGCCAAATCGGACTTTCTCTCCCGCATGAGCCACGACATCCGGACACCGATGAACGCCATCATCGGCATGAGCACCATCGGCCAGGTTAAGCTTAACGATACCAGGACCGTAAAGGACTGCTTCCAGAAAATTGATACCTCGTCTAAGTTTCTCCTCTCCCTGATCAACGACATTCTGGATATGTCCAGGATTGAGACGGATAAGATGGAAATCGCTCATGACCTCTTCGATTTCACGGCATTTGTGGAGGAGATCAACCAGATTATCTATCCGCAGACGCTGGAACGGGAGATAGGCTATGAAATGCGTCACCTGGAACCTCTGGAAAGCCATTATATCGGGGATTCGCTGCGCATGAAGCAGATTCTCATGAATCTCCTGTCAAACTCGCTGAAATTCACGCCGCCAGGAGGCTCGATCTGCGTCGATATCGCGGAAGAAAAGAGAACCAACGGATACGCCTATATCCAGTTTACCATTGAGGACAACGGGATCGGTATGTCGGAAGACTTTATGAAGCGTCTCTTCCAGCCCTTTGAGCAGGAATCCCCCGGCAACGCCCGCAACAACGTGGGAAGCGGCCTGGGACTCTCCATCGTCTACAGCCTCGTGCAGCTGATGGGCGGAACCATCTCCGTCATGAGCCGTAAGCAGGAAGGAAGCCAGTTCACCGTCACCATTCCCTTCCAGCTGGTAACCGACGATGAGGAGAACGAATGGGAACGGAAACGCCAGAATCTCTTAAAGGGCTTCCAGGTACTGGTGGTAGACGACGATCCTTCCGTCGGCAGGCAGACCTCCCTGATTCTCGACGATATCGGGGCGAAAACGCTGTGGGTGGACGCCGGTATCCGGGCTGTCCGGGAAGTGGAAAAGGCCATCGGGGAGAACTGGATGTTTGATATCGCCATGATCGACTGGAAGATGCCCGGTATGGACGGCATCGAAACCGCCCGGCGAATCCGCCACCTGGTTGGCCCTGACACCATGCTTATCATGATTACGGCATACGACTGGCGCGGCATTGAGGAGGAGGCCCGCGAGGCCGGAATCGACTACTTCATCGCCAAACCGTTGTTCCGTTCGGTCATTTACGATACCTTTTCGAAGCTGGACAAAAAAGACTCCGCGGAACCGGCCGCAGTCGAGACGCGGACTCAGGAATCCGTTCTGAAGGGCGCCCGCATCCTCCTGGTGGAGGACAACGAGCTCAATCAGGAGATTGCAAAGACGCTCCTGGAGATGAACGGCGCCGCAGTGGATGTCGCCGGGAACGGGGAAGCGGCCATCCACTGCTTCCGCGATCAGAAACCCGGAACGTATCAGGCCATTCTGATGGATATCCGCATGCCTGTCATGGATGGGCTGGAGGCCACAAGGGGAATCCGGGCCCTGAACCGTGAGGACTCCGCCTCAGTACCCATCCTGGCCATGACGGCCAACGCCTTCGAGGAAGACAGGAAGAAGGCGTTCGAGGCCTCCATGAACGGCTATCTGGTAAAACCGCTGGATATAACCATGATGATCAGTGAATTGGAAAAAGCAATAGGGAAATAAATGGTAAGCCATTTATTTCCCCTCTGCAACAATCGCATCAATGACATCCACATACTCCGCACAGTACTTGCCGTACATGGACGTGACTGCCTCCTGGAATCTGGCCTTTTCTTCCGGAGGCAGCTCCACCACCTGGCAGCCTGTCGCCCGTACCTTTTCCTCAGAGGTCCGCTCCCGCTCCTCCCACAGCTTCCTCTCATAACGGGAGGATTCCTGGGCGCATTCGCGTATGATATCACGGTCCTCCTGCTTCAGCTTCTCCCATGTGGCCTGGGATACCAGCTGAAGCTCCGGAACCCGGGTGTGTTCATCGATGGTATAATATTTGGCGACCTCATAGTGAGCCGTGGACTCATAGGAAGGCCAGTTATTCTCCGCCCCGTCGATAATCCCGGTCTGAAGGGCGGAATAGACCTTGTCGTAGGCCATAGGCACCGCGGTGGCCCCCAGCGCCTCCATCATTCCCACCATCAGCTCCGACTCCTGGACACGGATTTTCATGCCCTTCATGTCCTCCAGCTTCGTGATCGGCTTCGTCGAACTATAGAAATTACGTGCTCCCGCATCGTACCAGGACAGGGCTACCAGATCGGAGCCATCGAAGGAATTTAAGAAATCGTCGCCAATCTCCCCATCCAGGACCTTCCACATGTGTTCCCTTCCCGTATAGAGATACGGCATCTGAAGCACATTCAGCCTGGGAACAAATTCTGCCAGCGGCGATAAGGACACACGGGCAAAATCGACACCGCCGAACTGCATCTGTTCAATAACCGTCTTCTCATCGCCCAGCACGCCTTGTGCGTTGACCGAGATCACAATTCTCCCGCCGGTCTTCTCTTCCACAAGCTCGGCGAATTTGTAGGCCCCCTGTGTTGTGGGGTAGTCTTCTGCCTGATTCTCTGCATACGTAAATACATATTCCGGATCTACAGCCTTTGTCTGGTCTTCCTTCCGGCCGCCGCACGCAGCCAGGATAACCATTGCAAAGACAAACAGAGCAGCCGTCTTTATTTTCACAGCACAGTCCCTCCTTTCCGCCATGTTCCCTCTATACAGCACTTTTTGATGTTACATAGTTATAAAACGCCTCCCGGTCTTTTCCAAGCACCCGGTTCGTAAGCACGTAACCGTGGGTGGTATCGGAAAACAGGACAATCATTGTAGGTTTCTTAGAAATCTTTTTAACTGCGGTCCATGGAATCGCCGAGTTCTCGTCACCCACCCGGATGCGGATTCCCGTGTCTCCAAACTCCATCTCCGTATCCCGGCTGATCACGGCAGCCTGTTTTTCGGCCTTTCTCCAGACGACGAGCGGCTGGATGACCGTAAAGAGACAGCAGGCGAGGAGCAGAAGGAACCGCCATACACTGCTGACTGTATTCCATTTATTGATGGTCAGGGCGATCACAGCTGCCGTAAAGATCAGGTTGCACATCCCGACCATCGAACCGTACGTATAATACATGGAAAGCTGCCACAGTTCGCCTGCGGTATTCCTGTAGGTATACTTATATTTCATCACTCGCACCTCCGAACCGCCAAACGCTGTTATTTCGCCAATACCATGGGCAGCCACATACTGAAGGCCGGAACAAACGTAATCAGCATCAGCGTAATGATCATACACAGGTAAAATGGCAGCGTCGCCTTGACAACCCGCTCCATCGGCGTCTTGGATACCGCGGATCCGATAAACAGCACCGCGCCTACAGGAGGTGTTAAAAGCCCGATACCACAGTTCAGAATTACCATAATACCAAACTGGATCGGATCGATACCGATCGACGTGGCGATCGGGAGAAGAATCGGCGTAGCGATCAGGATGATCGGCGCCATATCCATAATACATCCAAGTACAAGAAGAATCAAGTTTAACAGCAGAGCCAGCAGAATTGGATTATCGGTGAGGCCGATGATCGCACCCGCTGCCAGAACCGGAACGTGGAGGCGTGTCAGACAGTTGCCGAAGATGTTGGAGGTGGCAATCAGGATCAGCACGATGGACAGCGTGTCGACGCAGTCGCCGAGAACTCTCCAGACGCCCTTCCAGTCCAGCCCCCTGTAGATAAACACACTGACAACCAGGCTGTAGATAACCGCGACCGCTGCAGACTCCGTCGCCGTAAACGCACCGCCGACAACGCCGAATACCACGATCAGAACCGCCGCCAGTGCCCAGAAGGACACGCCCAGCTGCTTAAGCAGGTTGATAATGCTGAATTTCTCGCCCTTCGGATAGTTGCGTCTGACCGATATAATATACGATCCCACCATTAAGGATACCGCCAGCAGCGCACCGGGAATATATCCGGCCAGGAACAGGCTTCCTACGGAAATGCCGCCCGCCGTGGTGGCATAGATGACCATATTATGGCTGGGAGGAACGAGAAGACCCTCACAGGATGAGGTGATGGTAACGGCCGTTGAAAAATCGTCGTCATACCCCTGGTCAACCATCATTGGAATCAGAATTGTGCCGAGGGACGCGGTGTCCGCTGCCGCGGAACCGGAGATTCCTCCGAAGAAATAGGAGGCAACGATATTTACCATTGCCATGCCGCCGCGCATCCATCCGACGCAGGCGTTGGCCAGCGCGATCAGCTTCTCCGAAATACCGCCGGAGCCCATCAGACAGCCCATGGTAATAAAGAACGGAACCGCCATGAGGCTGAAGGAACTGATTCCCTTTACCATCTGCTGGCAGATAGTCGTCAGCGGAAGTCCCTGGGAGAGCAGACAGAACACGGAGGAAAGCGCCACCGCGTAGGCAATCGGAAAACGCAGAAAAACCATGACAAAAAAGCTGACAAGTAAAACGACAATTGCTAATGTTTCTCCACTCATGACTGGTCCGCCTCCTTTACGAAAAAGCTCTTGATGTGATTGTATACTGCCTCCAGCTCAAAAATCATCATGGCCACACCCGCTAAAGGAACCGGAAAATACATCCAGAATCTGGAGATCTTCGGCATACTCACGTAGGAACCCTTGGAGCCGATTCCCCTGGCATACTTCCAACCGACGAAAATCATGATCAGCGCCAGGGCCAGAACGGCCGCGTCAGAGAATAAATCTAAAAATTTTACGACATTTTTCGGCAGATACGAGTCGAAAGCCGTCATGCGGATGTGGGCGCCTCTCCGGATTGCGAGAGCAGCCGAAAGCACCGCCATATAGGACATACAGGTTAAAACCACCTCTTCACTCCATGCTGGATCCGGAATAAACGGAACGTACCGCCCAATTACAGACATGGTGGTAATGAGGATATCCACGACCAGAAGCAGCTTGCATAAGAACATGACAGACTGATAGGTGGCATCGTAGGCAGGTTTAATCTTATCAATTTTATTAAAAATACCCGGCATCTTGATCCCCTTTCCAATACGGCCGCATGCACACTTTCGCGCACATGCCCCGGAACGAACGGGGCACAGAGGCGTAACAAGAATCTTCCTCTGTGCCCATTTCCATTGCAGCAACAATTTATGAGTTTATTTCATATCGAGAATCTTCTGATACAGTTCTTTGTTGTCTGCTGTAGAGGAATCGATGATATCCTTACAGGCTTCCTGCCATGGGGTGATATCCGGCACTTCAATGACATTGATGCCTTCTGCCTTCTGCTCATCCAGGACCTTGTTCTCTGCCTCTTCGGAGATCTTTCTGTTGAAATCAGATGCGTATTTTCCTGCTTCCATCAGGATGTTCTGCTGCTCTTCCGTCAGCTTATCCCATGCTTCGTCTGTGATGATAACCTGAACCGCGCCAAGGGTGTGGCCGTCAAGGATTAAGTTCGGCGCAACTTCCTGGAACGCATTGGACTTGTAGTTTGCAATCGGCTGTTCCGCACCGTCTACAACGCCGGTCTGAAGAGCGGAATACAGTTCGTTAAAGGAAACAACGGTTGGATTGGCACCCAGGCCCTGAACCATACCGTTCATAATTGGGTCGTTGGATACTCGTAACTTCATGCCCTTTAAGTCTTCCAGGCCACTGATCTCTTTTACCGTGAAGAAATGGCGGAATCCTTCCTCGCCATAGAATAAGCCCCTTACTCCCAGATCGTTGTCATGCGGTTCCATGAGGAATTCCGGCGCCAGGTCACTGTTGGCGAAATTCCAGAAATGGTCACGGTTTACAAATGTATACGGAATAGACAGAAGTACGGATTTTTCCACGCCGTAGCTTGTCAAAGCGAACGCGGAGATACGGGACATGTCGATGGTTCCGCCGCCGCCCAGCATGGTGTCGAGGACATCGTTTTCAGAACCGAGAACACCGCTGGCCTGAATGTCGATGGCGATCTTCCCGCCGGAAAGCTCTTCTACCTTCTCCTTGAACGCGGTTGCCATCTGTCCGACGATGGTGTCTAACGGGTTTACCTCGGCATAAACAAGTGTTACTTCCGGCGTGTCGGAAGCTTCTGCCGCCGCTGCAGTCTCCTCTGCTGCTGCCTTCGTCTCTTCAGCCGCCGCTGCCGTGGTGGTCTCAGGTGCCGGCGCCGCCGTCGTCTCCGGTGTCTTTAACCCACAGCCCGCCAGGGAACCCGCTACCATTGCCGCGCATAACACTGTGCTCACAAATCTCTTCTTCATGTCACAATTCCTCCTCTTAACACTCTTTTTACATTTCTGTGTGTTTCTTAACGTTTTCTTTACGTTAAGTTCATTATAAGAGGATTTCTTTTCCGTGAAAACGGTAAATAATTGTGAATCATAGTATTATTTTAACCTATATTTCGTTTTTATTTATGCACTTCTAACAATCACCTTCTTAACACGTTCTTTACATTCTTTGAAAAATAACCATACGGTATTCCGTGGGACTCTGCCCTGTAATCCGTTTGAAAACCTTTGCGAAGTAATTGGAATCCGCATATCCGACCGCTTTCCCGATCTCTTTTACGTTCACCGTCGGCTCTTCCAGCATCTTTTTCGCCTCCGCCACACGGAATTCGGTTAAGTAGGATGTGAAATTTTTATTAAAGCACTGTTTGAACAGCTTGCAGAAATAGGCCTCCGAATAATTCATCATCCTGGCCATGTCCTGCATGGATATGTCAAACATGTAATTCTCATGGATATACTTGTCGATGATTTCTGCCACTCTGGACAGACGGATGCTGCCGAAATCCTCACCCTCATCCCTGGAAGCTTCCGCGCCGCCTCCGTCGCGTCCCGTCATTTTGGATGCTTCCGCGACGCCTCCATCGCATCCGGCCGTCTCGGAAGCAGATCTGCCGTCTGGTCCGGTACCGGAATATGCCCCTGCGTTCATCTTCTCTTTTGCGGCTCTCTCTCGCCTCATCCGCCCCTCGGTCAGCCGCATGGCCTCCTCCAGGACGAGCATCAGTTCCTGCTCGTCATACGGCTTTAGCAGGTAGTCCAGTGCCTTAACCGTAATGGCGCTTTTGGCATAAGCGAACTCATCAAACGCAGTCAGGAAGATAATACAGCAGTCCCCGTCCTGCTCCCGAATCTTCTGCGCGGCCTCGATTCCGTTGATTCCAGGCATCTCGATGTCTAAGATGGCAATCTGAATCTTCTCCTCTTCATAGACCCGCAGGGCTTCCCGCCCGTTTTCCGCCTGGAAAATCGTGCACTGGTCCCCCAGATTTTCCGTAAGCGTCTTATAGAGAACCTTTCTCTCAATCATTTCATCATCTGCAATTAATACACGGTACATACTCATACTTCCTCCTGCGGTATCGTCATCTGAATGACGGTTCCCCGCCCCTTTTTGCTGTATATCCTCAGGCCGCCGTTCTGGTACATGGTCTGAATCCGCTGGTAGATATTACCCAGGCCTATGCCCACCTTTGCCGTGTGGCTGTTCTTCAGCGCGGCCACCAGTTCCTCCAGCGTCTCCTCCTCCATTCCCAGGCCGGTGTCGGCCACGGAGATTATCACGCTGTTTCCGTCCTTCCACACCTTTAAAAAGACCCTTCCGCCCTGCTCTTTTGGCGACAGGCCGTGAATAATAGCATTTTCCACCACCGGCTGCAGCGTGAAGGCCGGGATCATCACCTGCCTGGCATCCACATCGATCCGGCACTCATACCCGATCCGGCTGCCGAAACGCATCTGCTGAAGATACATGTAATCCTCCACCACCTTCAGTTCCTGCTCCAGCGGCACAATCTGCTCCGATGTCTTTAAATTATACCGGAACAGGTTGCTCATGCTGGCGATCATCCGCTCCGTGGTCTTCGCCTCCTCCAGCTTTGCCGTACATGCGATCATATTTAACGTGTTGAACAGGAAATGGGGATTGATCTGGCTCTTCAGCACCTCCAGCCGCGTGGCGTCCAAACGTTTCTCCATCTCCATCTTCTCCAGCTCCTCCTTGTGGAGAAGCTCAGCCATCTCGTTGTTCTCCTTCAGGGTGTTGATATACCCCTCCGTGGCGTGCTTCATCTTGTTAAAGGCGCTGACCAGTTCCCCCATCTCATCTTTATTTTCAACGGTTATGTCCTTGCCGCTGAAATCATTTCTGGCAATCTTCCTGGAGGTGTGGGCCAGCTTGACCAGCGGATCGATCAGGGCGCCAGACAGCAGCTTCGTCAGGCATAAAGCCACCACCATCATGACGGCGGAGAACAGAAGGATCAGATACGGCAGCTGGTAGAACACCGGAACCTTCTCCTGGTAGGTCGCATTTCCCTCTTTTAAGGTTACCTGCACCAGTCTTCTGACGTAGGTCTGAATGTAAGACTGCATATCATAGATCTCGTACAGACGGGGAATAAAGTCCTCGGAGCCGGAATCCATCTCCAGCAGCTGATCGCGGGCCGTTAAGTACCCCTCATAACCATTCTTCACATTCCAGGTCCTGGCATACCGTTCCTCGCCGATCCGCTCATAATCGAAGGGCAGGGAGCGGAGACACCGCTCCGACCTGACGCAGGCCAGGATATACTCGTCCCTGTTTTCCTGTGTGCGGTCTCTCACATACACTTCAAACGCCTTTATTTCCAGTTCCATCGCCTCCTGGAAATCGTGACACCGTGAATTATCGTCGAGAATGACATTGAAACTGCCCAGAGAGAAATCCATAATACGAATATTAAAGGCCACGGAAAGCCCCATGACCAGGATTACCATGACGGCGAAAGAGCCGATCTTCCGCTTCAGAGAGATTGTCAACCAGATTTCTTTTATATTTTGAAACATAGCACTTCCTTCCCCATGTTCTCACATTCTTTTTGAAACTCCTCCAGTTCCCGGGAGCCGCCGCAGCACAGAATCCGCCCGTCTGTCTCATCCAGATGGGTCACCTCGATCCGCGCGCACAGGCGATTCTTAAACCGTGCGGGTAAATTCCCCAGATCCATTTCCAGCGGGGCAAAGAACCCGTTCACGTCAGGATGCTTTGCAAACCGCAGCTCTCCCTGCCAGGGATTGGGCAGATTGGTTAAGTCCTGCATGAAGGGATTGATCTCCTCTTTCCGGCACTCATGATCCAGCCGCCCTCCGCCGTGCCTCGTCACGTAGGACCGTGTCACATAGCGGACGTCCAGCGATGCAGGCTCGATTCTTGCCGATGCCAGAAGGCGGCTCACATTGAACAGTCCCGTGTGGGACGGCGTCAAATGAGGATAGTACTCCGTATTGTCCTCGTCCAGTAAAAGCCCCTGGGCGCCTTCGCATATCACCGTATCGAACGGCTCAAAGACCTGGCTGGGATCTGCCGTGATGACGTAGCGGTTAAAATTTTCCCGCATCTGATCTGACGCGTTCCAGAGCACATTGTCATCACGCAGAAGCCGGAACCACTCATGATCCCACAGCCTGTCCCAACGATCACCCGCACGCTCTGCGCACGAGTCACCGTGACGGTCAAAGGACGCTTCCAGGCCGCCGTCCAGCTCCCTGCATAGTTCCTCCAGTCGTCCGGGTACGTAACAGTCCCGGATCCTTTTCAGCATCCCGGCAATCTCCTCCGTGCTTTTTCCCTCCATATCACCGAGGCGGAAGGTCACTGCGCCGCCCGTAACCGACCTGGCGCGGCGGACCGTCTCATAGATCCCCATGCCGCAGGAGCCGTGGCGCGCCTCCCTCCGAAGCTCCTCCGCCAGACTGTTCAGCAGCACGTCAAAGACGGTCACACAGACGCAGTCCGGGTTGGCATAGACGGCCACCGAGTCATGCCCGGCCCCGTTGTCACCGCGTATCCGCTCAAACGCTTCTGCCTCCTCCCCCAGCTTCACCAGATCAGGGAGAAATGTCTCACTCCAGTAAAACGGCGTCTCTCTGAAGCAGCCGCTCCCCAGCTGGTGGAATACAAACCGGAAATTTTTCCCCTCCACCGTGTGGCCTGCCTGCGCGCCGCCGTTATGACGCACTACAACAGCCTTTTTTCCCTGTTCCATGGCCTCGGCACAGAGGAGGTCCACGCATTTTCCCTTTCCCTCGTCACCGAAATTCTTGCCGATAACCGCTTTTACCTCTTTCCCGTAATCACCCATGTCAAAATGTCAGGAAGCCCTCTCCCTCTTCTTTTCTGATATCTTTTATAATTTCCGCAACCACGTCCGCGGCTTTTCCGCTCCACTGCGCGGTAATTGCCTTTGTCTCCATACCTCTGGCCGCCTGCATCAGGCTGACAAAGACCTCCGGAAGCACATCCAGGTCGTTCGGATCCAGCTCTACGGCCCGGGATCCGATCAGCTGCTTCCAGTCTTCCCCGCTGTTTTGTGCCTTGTAGGCTCCGGCTTTCATCACGATATGGAAAATCTCATATCTGTGGGAGGCCTTTTCATAGAGGGCCTCGGCGCTGTAATCCCGGAAAGCCAGATCTCCAAACACACGCTTGATCTCCGCTTTCGTCAGAATCTTATGGCACCGCTCGTCGCCTATGGTAAATAAGAATCCCTTTTCCCTGCGTTTGTCATAGCAGTCAATCTTCGTATGCTTATCCGCAAAATACCAGGAAAGCAGGTAAGACTCCCCGCCGTTGCCGCCGCCCCTGCCCTCGAACCAGACATCCAAAAGCTGTTCCGCAATCCGGATATCCGCCTCGAACTGGGTCACCTGGAGAGGCGCATCATCCGTCTTGGAGTCCCCGATGGCCTGGAACATAATATGCGGGTTCGTAACGGGCTCCTTCTCATAGATCTCCAGCATGGTGCGGTTTAAGGCGCCCTTGGCGATCTCCTCCGATAAGTATCCCATGGAGCCCGTCACATCCAGCCCGAAAATAATTGCGGTGGACGCCGGATTATCCATGGAATCACACGATTCCCGGTATTTCACCCCGTTGGGGTCCAGATTCGGTCTCATCTGCCTGGAACGGTAAATATCGTTCACCGTGGAATTCTGGTTGATGTTTCTTGCTGATCTTAAATTATTCCAATCCTTACTCTGGTAACTTCCGTGTCCCATACTGTTTCCTCCTGCATATGTGATAGATCTTTTATTCCGGTATACTGCCATGATGCAAAGCTGTACTAGCTGTAGACTTCCTCATCCGTGACGGGAAGGGGAATGAATTTCCGTTCCCCGTACGAGGCCTCCAGCACTCTGTCCCACTCGGCAAAATCGCTTCCGGCACTGCCTGCTGCCGGCTCCAGCAGGAACTCCCGGAACGGTTCCGGCAGAGTCAGAAGGCCTTCCACCGCCTCCCTTGTCTCGCATCCCAGCAGCTTTGCCGCCGCAAGACGCAGCGATTCCAAGTCCGTGGAGAAATGGCATCGCTTGCTCTCCAGGTATTTCCTGTAGATGCATGTTCTTGCGTCCGCGGAGATTCCGCTCATCGTTCCGTTCTGATATCCGGCGAACCACCATCCGCCGTATAAGTAAATCTGATGGGTGGCTGGCTCCACAAATAAATTGTCCAGTGTCAGGCCATTTAAAACAATTCCGCTATAGGAGAGGAGGCAGCACAAATTCTCCAGCCGGCTGATCACCCAGGCCGCATGGCGGTCCAGCAGAATGCCTAACAGCCGTAATGGATAGACGCCCGGCTTCTTTTCTATAGCCACCATGCGGCCTCCGTCTTCCAGGCGGCAGTGGGTCACCACCTGCGGAATGTAGTTTTTCAGCTCCTGTTCCATCTCCCGGTTCGGATACTTCACCTCCGAAACCATCTTGATGTAACGGTCCGCATAGGCTTCATACTGTTTATCAAACGTGTAAATCACATTCTTCTTCGCCACATACACGGTACAGAAATCGGCCTTCATCCTCCAGAGGCAGCGGATGGCAATAATCTCCCCATCCTCCCTGACCAGCTCCTCGTCCGTGGCCTCCACCCAGAAGCCTTCCTCCGTCTTTCCCGCGTCTGCATCTTTATTCAAAAGAGCCGCAAACATGGTCTGAAACTGCTCGAACAGTTTTCTGTCCTGATCGTATACTGTGGATTTCGTCCCACAGTAAGGACAGACAGCCAGGCTGCTGTCTTTATCAATTGTGAGCGTTCCGCCGCACATCTTACATTTTAACAGAGCCATCCGCATCAGTCTCCTTCTCACGGATCCGGAACAGAATCATTTCTTTCATCAGATCCAGCGGCAGTTCCTTATTATGAGGGAACTGCACCGTATTCTTCTCATTTGTCTTATAACCGGAAAGCGCCTCTTTCCAATGCTCCAGCGTGGCCGGGGTGGTGTAGAAGCCCAGATGCTTCTTATACGCGGCAAACTGTAAGAGATATCCGTTTAAGTAGTACGTTGGGGCGCCCCACGCCAGCCTCTCGCTGCATCCGGCGGCAGTCTCCAGGACAAGGGATCGGACCGCCTCCAGCCGCTCCCGCACCGGAGCCTCAAAACCGGCGATATAATCATCGACTTCCTGGCAGCGTTCCTGATTCTTCTGATCAGCCATGGCTCGTGTCTCCTTCCGCCTTCTGCTTCTCTGTTTTCTCGATCAGCCGCCTGGTTCCCTCCTCCGTATAGGAAAGAAGCCGCCCGAATTTCCTGGCAGTCTCATAGCTTTGCTGTCTGGTGTAAGTGCCGTTTTCCAGAAGCCGCTTCTGCTCTTCTTTCAGACCCAGATACGATTCCAGCACCTCGTCTGCGCTGTAAAACAGATAGTTATACGTCCCCCGGTTCAGCTCCTCAGGAAATAAGTCCGTCAGAAACGCTTCATCCTCCGGATAGAACCGTATCCCGTACGAATCACAGATCCGCTTCACCTCCGGCAGAAATAAATCCCGTTCCTCCTTTGTGGCACAGGGGTGGCTCATGGCCAGCTTCTTTACCCCCGCCGCCACCATCTCACAGAAACTGTCTATCGCGCCCAGGTGATAGGAATACCGGTCGATCTCGCGGCGCGGCTCCTCTTCCTCCTGATAAAGCTCGTATTCTTCCCGGTCGAGCGACAGCGGAATTCCGGATTTGCTGGTCACGTTGACCCCTCCGTACCAGGTGCTGTCTACCGTAAAAATATCTCCAGGCTGGTATTCCAGGGAAAAATCGTTGTTTTTCTTTATGATTCTGATTTTCTGATTCTCCATATGATCGTCTCCCGTCTTTGCAATAGTTACTTTGCTTGTGTTAATAACCATTCTACCATCAAATACTGTTTTTTTACAGATATTTCCTGATAAAACGCGGGTAGTTGTGTGGGGCGGATCACTTATATGCAAAATTCATATTTCCGGAAACCAAAAAGGAACCATAAAATCCTTTTTCCAGCCGGAAAGGCCAATGAAATCAGCATTTCTGCCATGTGAGAAACCGTCCTGCAAAGGGTAAAATGGTGCCCAAGCAAACAAACCGAGTTATGAGCTGCAGCATGAAGTAAGGAAACAAAATGAGCTGTTTGACATTTCCATGCGGTCATATTAAAATGAAAAAAGATTATGGGTTTGTACGCCTTAGGCGGAGAAAGCGCACTCGACAAATCGGAAATTGTGAATTAGTCCTAAGAAGAAGTTTCCTGTCGTAAGTAGCGAACCTTAGACAGTCCCCCTTAGAAAAGAGGAAGTATATGCCTGATTTAATGAAGGATCGATATTATAATTACAATACAATTCATGAACTTGCTATGTGCGTAAACGCCGTATATCCAACCTTTCCGGCCGATGATTTTATTACCGACGTTATGGACGAAACATGGCATACATTGGAATTGAAGGCCCGTATGCGGCGCATCACTATCAATTTAGGAAAATATCTGCCACCTGATTACGAACATGCTCTCGGTATTTTGGACAAGGCTATTACGGATTATCCAGTTGGAAATGTGGATTCCGGCCTGCTTTACTTCCCCGATTTCGTTGAAGTGTATGGTCAAGATGAGCGCTATTGGGATTTATCAATGGTTGCGTTGGAACGGTATACGCAATATTCGACGGCAGAATTTGCTGTAAGGCCATTTATTATCAAGCATGAAGTCAGAATGATGGCGCAGATGGCTTCCTGGGCGGAGCATGACAACGAACATGTGCGGCGGCTTGCCAGCGAGGGGTGCCGTCCGGCGCTACCCTGGGGACAGGCGTTGACCAGTTTCAAAAAAGACCCGTCGCCAGTTCTCCGAATTTTAGAGAGGCTGAAAGCCGACCCATCGTTGTATGTCCGCAAAAGTGTAGCAAACAATCTAAACGATATTTCAAAAAACCATCCCGATTTAATAGTAGGACTTGCAAAGGATTGGTACGGTAAAAATGAGCATACCGATTGGATTATAAAGCACGGATGCAGGACACTTCTTAAAAAGGGTAACAGGGATGTATTAGGCATTTTCGGGTTTACAGATGCCGATTGCGTAAATATTGATAACTTCTCGTTGAATGCCGCTTCTGTTTGCGTTGGAGAGGATATGGTCTTTTCTTTCCGAATTGTAGCAAATAATAAGGAAATCAAGGTACGGCTGGAATATGGCATTGATTATGTGAAAGCAAACGGCACGCGTTCCCGAAGGATATTTAAAATATCCGAGCCTACGTTGAGGAAAAATGAAAAAAAATCTTATAGTAAAACACATTCCTTTGCAGATGCAAGCACAAGGAAGCATTATCCCGGAATTCATTCTGTTACGCTAATTGTCAACGGTGTCGAGAGGGGTACATTAAATTTTGAGGTATCAGATGTTTAATCTACTTAGTATAAGCCTGATAACTTCCATTTTATTGGGCCTATTCAAGTACACATTATTGGTATAATACGTACTTTCCTTTTATCTGTTTTCAATATTGGCAAACAGGGCAAAGTGATACACACTTTGCGATTTTCACCCCGGCGAAAACCAGTAAAATCTGCTTGTTGAGGGCCGCCCTCAATCCCCCGGCAAGGGCCGCTTACGCCGCCTTGTCAAACGCGCCACAGCTGGAGCGGCTACGCGTTTTGCGGGAGTGCCATACTCCTGCCCTGCTTGCCACGATTGTTTTCCGTGAGCCCCCGGCTGTACCGCATGGGAACCCTATCCCGGTTTCGGGGGTATAAAACGCCTCTGAAGGGCTTGCTGATATTTTATTTTGTGGTGCCAAGATGGCGCCCAACCTTACAAAACCATGTGTTCAAGGTTATGCCGCATTGTTCGTGGAATTTGAGAAAATACCCATTTCATGAGGGTTTGCGGGGTAGCCCTATAGAACTCTTTGCCGTCTTATGACACCTGAAATAGCTATACAGGCAATAAAAAATATTTACCTTAGCCGAAAGATGTGAAATAAAGGCAATTTATAACAGACACTTTGAGTATGTAAACTGAAACAGGAGGTTGATTTTATATTAAATACAGTGGGTAAGTTGTTTTGTGATATAGATTATTTTGCTGAATTAGCCTCAAAAGTAGCTGTAGAAAATTATAAAGACAGCATACGCAGCAATCGTGTATATTCCCGCGATGCCAGAGAAGAAGGGGCCTTTTTTTGTGCAATTCCAAAATTTTTGTGCAATTCCCTGGAAATGGCAGTATCTGCCCTTTTTATCTATTCATTATATGATCATGAAGAATGGCCGAAAACAGGAAAACCGTGGAAGAATAATTTTAGTACTGGTGAATGGAAACAGCACTTAAAAAACAATTGGATACCAGAATACTTTTCGTGTAGAGGTACTTCAAGTATCAAATATATACAGGCGGATACCATAGAAGGATTCGATATTAAGAATAAAATACTTGATCTTGCAGTTCCATCACGTATTATTTCTATCATTCGATACGGTGATATTCACGCCTGGAACGCTTTCGATTATCTGATTGAAACGGAAGATGACTATATTCTTTTTGAATCATGGACAACAGCGTAATACGTAAAACGGGTATTTTACGTATTACGCCAAATTGGTAAAAGATGTGCCATTCATATTTTTAAATAATGATTACTTATTGTATCATCAGCCGCCGTTGTTCGGCAATGACTCTCTCAAACTTCTAAATTTTTACAAACTCCAGGACAAACTTCTATTCTGAAGCTCCGTCATATGACGGTAAATCCCATTATCCTCAAGCAGCTTTTCCGGCGTTCCCTGTTCCGCCACGCATCCGTCCTTGAGTACGACAATCTGGTCGGCGCCCGCTACAGTCCGCATCCGGTGGGCGATAATCAGCACAGTCTTATCCTTCACCAGATTGGAGATGGCCTCCTGGACCAGCGTCTCATTTTCCACGTCCAGGGATGCCGTGGCCTCATCCATGAGTATGATTGGTGCGTCCTTTAAAAGAGCCCTTGCGATGGACAGCCGCTGCCGTTCGCCTCCGGAAAGGGTGGAGCCATTTTCTCCGATCCGGGTCTGATAGCCCTCAGGAAGACGGCTAATAAATTCTTCACACTGGGCTGCCCTGGCTGCCGCCAGAACCTCTTCGTCGGAGGCGCCCTTTCTGCCCAGGCGGATATTTTCCATAATCGTATTGTTGAACAGAACCACGTCCTGGAATACGATGGAGAAGCTCTTCAGCAGCGTCTCCGGCTCTATTTTGCTGATATCACTGCCGCCGATGGTGATCGTTCCCTTATCGATATCCCAGAACCGTGCGGCCAGCTTTGCGCTGGTGGATTTGCCGCCTCCGGACGGGCCTACGAGAGCCGTAACCTGCCCCTGTCTCGCGGTAAAGGACACCTCCCGCAGGACCGGTTCCCCTTCCTTATAGGAAAATCCCACCCGGTCAAACACGATATCATACCCACGATAGGCGGCGTCCTCTCTCCCCTGCTGAATCTTCTGTTCCTCGATGGACTTCATCCGCTCTACCACAAGCAGCGTGGAATACACGGCAGACAGATTCTGAAGGCAGCCGCTCAGCGGCTGGTACAGCCTGGTCGCAGCCAGCATGAACATCAGAAAGATCATAAAGCTTATAGAGCCGGAAACGAGAAGGGACGCTCCCACCAGAACCGTGGTTGCCATGCCGATCTTTAGAATCATCTGAGCCGAGGTCACCAGCGTGCCGTTTAACAGCTCCAGTTTAACCGTAATGGATTCCACGTCCATGATTTTCTGATCCAGCTTCTTCAGATAATCCGCGCTCTGGTTATTGGCCCGGATATCCTGAATATTCTCGATGCATTCCTGAATGCCATCGGAGGCTGCGATCTTTTTCCCCTTTTGTCTCCGCTCCATCCGGTCCACAAGCGGTCTTGTCAAAGCAGCCAGCAGAAATGACACTGGCGCCACCCACAGGACCGCAATTCCCATCCTCCAGTTTGTGGCAAGAAGTCCAACTCCGATCAGCACCGTGGAAATCAAAGCCCCTATCAGTTCCGGAATAAAATGAGAAAATGCCTTCTCCACAAATGCACAGTCCGCCATAATGGTAGTCGTCAAATCGGCCAGATCTCTTTTACCGAAAAATGACAGCGGCAGCATACGAAGCCGTTCCGCCAGCCTGATTCTCATATTGGCGCTCTCCTGATAGGAAGAGAGAAACGTGGCGTTGTACTGCAGACACTCAAAGAAGCCAATCACCGCCAGCAGAACCACACTGATTCCCACATATCCGCCGATTCCCATGTCCGGGGCTTCCAGGCCGACGAGAGGGCCGGTCAGCCGCTCCATAAAGAGGAACAGGATTCCCATCGGAAACATCAGGCTGATATTCGTCAGGGCACAGCAAAAGATTGCCTTTGTCAGATCTTTTCCTCCCTGCCCGCTCAACGCAAATTTTTTCTGAAGATATTTACTCATGCCTTTCCACCTACCTTCCATTCTACTGACCTCTGGTAATCCGCCCACATCCTGGCGTACAGTCCGCCGGAGGCGAGAAGCGCGTTATGGCTTCCCTCTTCCGCAATGCGTCCCTTCTCCATCACAAAGATGCGGTCCGCACGGCAGACGGTGGACAGCCTGTGGGCGATCATGATAACCGTCTTGCCTTCTACCAGTTTCTCGAATCCCTGCTGAATCAGGTACTCATTGTCAGGATCTGCAAATGCGGTCGCCTCATCCAACAGAACGATGGGGGCATCCTTTAAGATGGCTCTCGCCAGGGCGATCCGCTGTACCTCACCTCCCGATAAATAGACTCCCTTTGTGCCGACCACAGTATGGAGACCCTGCGGCATTTTCTCAATAATATCTTCGCACCGTGCGGCTTCCAGAGCCCGCCTCACCTCGGCCTCCGCAGCCTGGGGCCTGGCCGCCCGTATGTTATTCAGCAGGGTATCCTTAAATAAGTGGCAGTCCTGGAATACAAAGCTGACCATTTTCATCAGCTCCTCCGTACTGATCTCACGCACATCAATGCCTCCTATGGTGATGCTTCCGCCATTGACATCGAAAAACCGGGGAATCAGGCTTACTAATGTTGTCTTGCCGCTGCCGGAAGCGCCCACCACGGCTGCGGTAGCCCCCTGCGGAACCGTAAGGGATACTTTATCCAGAGCTGCAATTCCTCCCTTCCGGTAAGAAAAGGTCACATCCTGAAACTGAATCGTATAATCCTTTGGCTTCTTCGGCGCGGGCGGCTCGGAAAGCGGCTCTTCCTTCAGAATTTTTAAGACGCGGTTCATGGCGTCTTTGGCCGCCATGGTATTTTCACTGGTCCACATGATCTTATCCATCATTGCCACACAGATCGGGCTGAATAAAATATAAAAGATAATGTCCAGCGCCGCAGCCGTATAGGAGGCTCCTCTGGAAATATCACCGATCAGCAGAATTCCGGCGGGGATCAGTATTGCAAAAATCCCGTTGATGCTGACTGTATAGGCACACATGGGAATGCGCAGAGAGATGGTATAATTCACCGCCCAGTCCCGATACCGGAGGATCGAATCGTGAAAGCTCTTAAACGAAAATATACTCTGCTGAAACGTCTTAACCACCGGAATTCCCCGGACATACTCCACCGCTTCGTTATTCATATCCTCCAGGGCATTCTGATACTGCCGCATACACTCCGCCATCCCGGTTCCCATCATGCGGCTTAAGAAAAATACGCCCACGCCCATCGGAACCAGGCTGATCAGGCCGAATCTCCAGTCAAATACCAGGAGAAGCACAAGAACGGCGACAGGCGTCACAATAGCCCCTGCCAGATCCGGAAGCCGATGGGCCAGATACGTCTCCGTCTGGCCGGCTCCATCGTCGATTATCCGTCGAAGCTTTCCGCTCCCCTCCTGTTTGAAATATCCGATGGGCAGCCTTGTCAGGTGATGAAGCGCCGCGGTCTTCATATTTCTGGCTGTGCGAAAGGCCGAGAAATGAGTGCACATGAGCGCTCCATAATAAAACAGCATGCTGATCAGGGAAGACGCCACCGCCAGCCAGCCCCAATGAACCAGACTTCGGCCGTCCAGACCGGTATTCCAGTTCAGAACCACCTCTTTCACTACATTCCACATGCACAGATAGGGCGCCAGCGCAACTACGGAACTGATTCCCGATAAGACGCAGCCGGTCCCCGTGAGAAACCGGTACTTTCCGGCAAAGGTCATCAGCGTGACTTTCTTTGTCTCCGGAAGCCGTGTCATGATTTTCCTGTTACTGCTTTCCATTTTTCATCCTCCTTTTTGTTGAATCGCAACTCGCATCATAGCTCGCATTGTAACTTACATCGCAACTCGCATCGTAACTCACAGTCTAGTTAGTTCTAACTAACTTAATGGCGGGATACGTTCCTATTTATAGGTACTACTTCATCTGACCTATCTGTCTGCCATTCCTGACTAGTACAGCGTTGCATAAGTTCCGGTGAATGCTGTACTAGTCAGGCAGATTCAAAATCTTTTTCCACCCCGCATGCTGGAAACGGCTTAATATGAGAGAGCAGGACATCGCCTCTTCCCGCGGGATATCGTGGTCTACAAACTCCTGAATCTGCCGAAAGAAGGTGCTGCACACGATATGGATCAACGCGTCTCCCAGTTTGGGGACCGGATAACCCATCTGCTCTACCGCCGCCACAAAATCATGGCATGACTGCTCCTCCACCTCGGCCAGCCGGTCAAAGAAGCGTTCTCCGCAGCCGGGAGCGCCGCAGCACAGAAGCAGCTTAAACGCCTCGAAATGGTCATAGACGTAATTCACCAGCCACGGAACACACTCCTCCGTCACAACATTTAACATATCCGGCTGCTCCTCGGGCGGAAGCGACGCAAAGTCGCTGTGCACCTTTGTATACAGTTCCACCAGTTCCTCCGCCGCATCTTCCGTCAACGCCGCAAACAGCGCATCCTTTCCTGCAAAATAGCCATAGATTGCGCCGGTGGTGACCGAGGCCTCTTTGGCGATCCGCCGTAACGATGCCTTCTCATATCCGTATTCCATAAATTCTTTCCTGCTGGCCTCCAGAATCGCCGCAGCCGTATCTCTGTTTTGGGTACCCATTTATTACCTCAATTCTGCTCTGGTTCGAGCATTTTTTATAACAGTGTTATATAACACCGTTATAATACGACAAAAAAAGGAACCAGTCAATACAGCGTACTGGTCTATTTTTCTCAGCAGCCATTCTATTGGCCTCAATTGAGAATTGCTATTTCCCCAATTATTCAGTATAATAGAAAGGCTGTGTATCGGCACGCCCATTTTCAGGCCTTGGCCTTCGGCGTGTACACACGAGAAAAGAACATATAATTGGGGGTTATGGACTTATGAAAACAAACAACAAATGGGCCAGCAAGATGGGCTTTATCCTGGCTACCGCCGGCGCAGCCATCGGCCTGGGGAATCTCTGGAAGTTTCCGTATCTCATGGGGCGTAACGGCGGATTTCCGTTTCTTATCGCCTATCTGTTTTTTATCTGCATACTGGGCGTTCCCGTCATGATCACGGAAATGTCCCTCGGACGGAAAACCGGTAAAAATCCGGTTCTGGCGTATGATACGATTCATCCGCATGCCAGGATTGTGGGCTATTTCGGTGTTTTGGCGGCCTTCGTCATCCTGTCCTATTACGCCATTATCGGCGGATGGATTATCAAATACTTTGTCAGCTATGCGACCACATTTCAGGCCCCCGCTGATTTCGGGGCATTTACGGCCAAGCCGGTGGAACCGCTTATCTGGTTTTTCCTATTCATGCTGATCACCGGCCTGATCTGTTATTTCGGCGTAAACGGAATCGAAAAGGCCAGTAAATTCATGATGCCGGCGCTGTTTGTCATACTGATCGTCATCATCATCCGCGGCGTTACACTGCCGGGTGCCGGAGAAGGGATTGCCTTTATTTTTTCACCCAAATTTGACGCATTTAACATCACCTCGGTAAGCGCGGCTTTGGGACAGGTCTTCTATTCCCTGAGTCTCTGCATGGGTATCACCATCACCTATGGAAGCTATTTAACCAAAGAGGTCAGCATCCCGAAGAGCTGTATCAATATCGCCGCGCTGGACACCACCATCGCCGTGCTGGCCGGAATTGCCATCTTTCCGGCCGTATTTGCCAGCGGCCTGGAGCCGGCTTCCGGACCCAGCCTGATCTTTGTCACACTTCCAAAAGTTTTTGACGCATTAAAGGGCGGCACTGTTTTTGCAACCCTGTTCTTTTTACTGGTATTTTTTGCCGCTGTTACCAGCGCCGTAGCGCTTCTTGAGGTATGCGCGTCCTTCGTCATGGGTACGTGGCACTGGAGCAGAAAAAAAGCCGTGCTTCTCTTAGCCACGGCCATCTTCCTGCTTGGAATCCCCAGTTCCCTGTCCTTTGGACCACTGGCGGATATCTCCATACTGAATTACAATATATTTGATTTTGTCTGCATGCTGACGGACAACATCTTTCTTCCGCTGGGCGGCATCTTCATGTGCTACTACGTAGCCTGGAAATGGAGCCCCAGGAATCTGATCGCGGAAATCGAACAGGACGGCGTGCGCTTCAAGCTCGCAAAGGCCTGGGTTTTCTTAATCAAATTTATCACTCCTGTAATGGTCGCCATCGTGACCATTACAGGGTTTATTACCATTTATCACACAGTTACGGGGCGGTAATCATACCGCCCCTGTGTTCTTCTTAAAAATCTGCAATACCGTTAACCGCCCACCAGTAAGTCTCCAGCGCCTGAAACAGATTCAGCTCCGCAGACTCAAAATTATTCTTTTTCTGAAGGTACTGAATCTGTTCCTGCAAATATCCGTCATTGCTCAGCATCCCCATTTCATGCTTTTTCTGAGCGCTGTTCCACGTAATATCCGCGGCATAATTTCCGGCCTCTGCGGCGTCGTAAGCAGTTTTGGCCTGCTGCACATCTTCATACAGCTGGTTCATCTTCACGGTCAGCTTCTCTTCCATCTCCTCCACTGTACGCGTCTTCTTGTTGACACCCGCCGTACTTCTTCCGGAAGACTGGCTTCGTTCACTGATGATATCATAGTTATTGGTGATGGCTTTCTTCGTATCCTCTTCCAGATTCATTTCATCCATCTTCTGTACGTCCACGGAAGGTATCTTCTGAATCGTCACCTCCCCTTCTTCTCCAACGCCCAAAAGGATACAAAGATTCTGATAAATGGCCGCTTCCCCGGACTTCATGGATTTTAGTGAAGCTCTGGCAGACTCCCAGCTGCTGCGGGCCGTCATTACCTCCTGATCTGTCGAAAGGCCTGCCTGCTGCCGTGTCTGCGCATTGTCATACTGAGTCCGCAGTAATTCCTCCATTGTGGCTAAATACTCTTTCTGAAGCGTCATGGACTGATACGACATCATCAGGCTCTGCGCCGCATTGGTCAGCTGCTTTTCCAGCATCACCCTGCTCTTGTTCGTGGAATTCTGATCTAACCGGTCCAGCATCTTGTTGTAACTCTTAATCGAGGATTTGTAGACGGCTTCGTAGGACGCATATTCCGCATAGCTTACCATATCTCCTTCGTCCTTCGCCTCATCCTTATTCCACCTGGCACTGGCCTTTTCAGAGCGAAGATATTCCAGGTCCTCTGTGTACGTTTTCCTGCTGTTTTCGACACCGCTGGCCGCATTCTGAACGGTTACGTTATTAGCATGGATCAGACTCCCCAGTTCCTCATATTCGACTGTCTGATCCCGCAGCCGTTCCTCTGCAATCTGATTTCCGTCAACTGCCTGATACAGCTCTTCCTCCGCCCATGCGGTCATGCTGCCTGGGCCGGAGCAGGCGAGGATACCGGCCAGCGCGGCACAGATATACGCATTTCGCACGCTTTTTTTCTTTGCCATTTTCCCTCCTACTCCGCACTGGCCAGGCCGTTTACATTCCACCGGTACGTCTCCAGAAGATCTATCAGATTTAATTCTGCAGTCTTCACAGCCAGCTCCTTCTTTGTCAGAGCAGCCTGCTGCTGCTCGTAGTCATACCTTGTAATCATCCCGGCCGACCATTTCTGAACCGCCTGTTCCATGTTTCTGGCCTCCGCCGCCGCATCGCTTACGGCCTGTTCATAGGAAAGCTTCCCTGTCTGAAGTCCCTCCCACGCATTGGTAACGGAAACTTCGATCTGTCTTTCATTTCCGCTGATCGTGTTTTTGATTTTAGCCTTGCTGTCCGCGTCATCCGCGTTCTCCAGTTTCTTTCTGTTGATCCGAAGCGTGTAATTCTTCTCCAGCGCAGTCTCCTGGTCCGCCTGCAAATCTATGGAATCCAGCTCCGCCATGATATTGTCCGGAAGCCCCGTGATCTCCGGCTGGTCGCTCCCCTTCCAGCCAAGCATGATGATCAGCTCCTGTCTCGTGCGCTCAATCTCCTGCTTTAAGCCGGAAATGGTTTTTTCCTGTTCCAGGACGCTTTCCTGCGCACTCAGAACATCTGCCTCCGTGGCCATACCCGCCTGACGTTTTGCAGCCGTCAGGGTCTCTGTATTCTCCAGCGTCTTTTTTTGAGCTTCCGCCGCCTCCAGCTCCAGCTGGTTCTTGTAATAGGAGATAAATTTCGACTGCGCCGACAGTACCAGATTATCTTCCGCCTGGGAATAGGACAGATAGTGGATTTCACTGTCCTCCAAGTTGTCATCCGCCTGCTCTCTCAGCTGCTTTGCCTGGATATCCAGCTGTAAATCACTCACTCTGGACATGGCGCTGTCGTCCCCGGATTTCTCCGCCTCCAGATCGTCCGCAAGATCTCTGTACGCCTGGGCGACATCATCCTTTTTCTTTCCATAGTCCTTGATAAACTCATTGTATTCGTACCGGTTATTCTGGACTGTGACATTATATTCATGAATCAGGTCCGCAATTTCCCCGTACTCCAGCACATTGTCCCGGAGACTGCTCCATTCCCCGGCAGTTCGGGAGAACTCGGGACTGGCCATGGACGTGATGGGGAGACTCATCCCCATGACGCCGGCCAGAAGCAGGATCTTTAATTTACTCATTCTCCTCATCCGATGCCCTTCCTTTCTTCCTCCTGTTTCTGCTCCTTTTCCTCTTCTTTTCCTCTCTGGCCTCCTGTTCCTTCGGGGTACGGCTCATGATGCTGTAGAACACCGGCAGCATCAGAAGGCTTAAAACTGTCGACGCGGTCAGGCCACCGATATTAACGATAGCCAGCCCCTGAGTCATGGAACCGGTATTCCCCATCGCCATGGCCATCGGAATCATGGAAATAATGGTTGTCAGCGTCGTCATCAGGATCGGACGCAGCCTTGTGGCTCCCGCCTCAATTAAGGCAGTGTCCCGGTCCATGGTCTCACGGTACTGGTTGACCGTATCCACATAGAGTATACCGGCATTTACCACGGTACCGACCAGCATAAGGAATCCTACCAGAGAAACCATACTGATCTTACAGTCAGTCAGCCACAGGAGGCCGAAGGATCCGATCAGGCTGAACGGGATGGTGATCATGACCATGAGTGAAAACTTCGGTGATTCAAACTGTGCCGCCATAACCACGAATATAAGGAATACTGCGGTTGCAATGGCACTGAACAGGGCGGAAAACTCTTCATTCATGGACTGATCCATGGAATTCATGCCCGTGGTAACCGTCTCGGACAGATGCGGCTGTACCACCTCCGAGTTCAGGGTCATCATACTCTGTTTGGTAGCCAGCTCGGTATAATCGGCCGAAACTGTTATTTTATACTGTTTATTCTCACGCTTGATGGAGGCCGGACTGTCCTTGAATCCGATATCCGCTACATCTGTCAGCAGAACGGAGCCATTGGCCCCTGCGTCCAGCACAATTCCTTTGATCTGATCCAGCGTTTCATACGTTCCCTTTGTATACTCTACCATGACGGATATTTTATCTCCATCCACGTCAAGCTCAGTCGCCTCGATTCCGCTTAACATATGGTTGATCGTGCTTCCGATGGAAGAAGCAGTCAGTCCAACAGCCTTGGCCCTGATGGCATCCACTGTAATCTCGACCACGGGGGAGGAGTTCTCTGCGTCGGAGTGAACCTTTGCCACCTCATCCCGCTCCATTAAATCTGATACGATCGCATCGGAGGCGGCCTTTACCTCATCGTAATCGGCGCCCTGGACAATGGTTTCGAAGCTCTCTCCAAAGGAAGACATCATGCTCATGGAACCACCGACATCTACCGTGATATTACAATTGGCCACATCCTGCAAATCTTTTTTCCACTGGCTTGCAACCTCCTGCGTGGACATGGATCGGTTATCCTTTAAGTAAGCCGTGATCGACGAGCTTCCGCCGCTCATCATGCCGCTTCCTCCGCTGGTGGTCATATAGGAATCCAGGTCCGAATGCTGGAAAATGATTTCTTCTATCTGTCTCAGTACCTGATCCACGCCCGCGGTCTCCAGTCCCGGCCTCGTCTCTACCGATATTGACACCTGCCCCTGGTCATCGGAGGCCATCAGCTCCATATCCAGCTGCGTAAGCAGTAAAAACGAGAGAACCAGCAGGAGGACGGAAGTCAGCATGACGGTCTTCTTTTTCGGCAGAATCACACGCATGGCGCTTCTGTATAAATCCTGCAGTCTCACGATTGGCCCGGATAACGGAGCCCTTGTTCTCTCCTTCGGCCGGTACAGCATATAGCACAGCGGGACCACCGAAATGGAAGAAAGCAGAGACGCCGCCATACAGAATACAATTGTAAAGCCTAACGGGCCAAACAGCTGGCCAGTCATTCCGTTTAAAAACGCCAGCGGAAGGAATACGACACAGGTGGTCACCGTGGAGGCCAAAACAGAGGCGCCAACAATTTTCGTTCCCTCCAGGGCATCCTTCATATACTCAATCAGCCCTGACTCTCTGTTTACTGAAACCCGGAAACAGCTCTCCAGCACTACAATGGAGTTGTCAACCATCATGCCGACGCCCAGCGTCAGCGCACACAGCGTAATGACATTTAAGGACAGTCCCATCTGATTCATGGCGATTAGTGATGCCAGGATGGATACAGGAATCGAGCTTCCTACAATCAGGGAGGCTTTAATATCCCCGAAAAACAGCCAGATGATTACCATGGAAATAATGACAGCCAGCACCAGGGTCTCTACAACCGACAACAGGGAGTCCACAATGGAATCCGCACTGTCGCTTACCACGGTGATATTCAGCGCCGGGTCCTGTCTTACCAGAGAGTTTATAACTTTTTCCACAGCGGAGGAAAGATTCATCGCCGTTGCGCTCTGCTGCTTCGTGATCTGCACGGATATGGTGTCATTGCCGTTATAGCGCGCAACACTGTCCTCGTCATCCGAAGCTGTGTAGACATTGGCTACATCGGCCAGAAATACGACGTCGCTGCTTCCCGTTGTAAGCGGGATTTCCTTAAGCAGCTCCTCGGTATCGTAGTTCATTCTTGTGGATACAGACAGTTCCTGGCTTCCCACCTTTGCAGATCCGGCGGGATAAGCGATATCCGCAGCCTTAATGTCACTTGCAATGGAAGAAATGGTTACGCCATACTGCTTCATCTTCTCTTCCAGAAGCTCCACCCTGATATAGTTTTCTGCACCGCCTGTCACCACGACCTCGGCCACATCGGAAAGCTTCTCAAACTCGGGAACAATATCATTGTTTACATAATCATACAGATTATCTTTCTCTGGATTGTCAATAACCATCGTAATATCCGAGGAAGAATTTGCGTTCATCTCAATCACGGTAGGCGTTTCCACATCAGACGGCAGTTCCCGCACAACCATATCAATCTGCTTCTTCAAATCATCGTACGCCTCCGCCATGTCTGTGCCGTACTCATATTCCAGCATGATCATGGAGGTACCTTCGCTTGAGGTAGATGAAATCGAGTCGAGGCCGCTCAGCGTACTCACTTTTTCCTCGATGGGCTTCGTCACTAGCTCGCTCACATCCTCAGGACTGGCGCCGGAGTAGGAGGTGTAGACGATCATCATGGACATATCCATATCCGGTGACAGCTCCAGCGTGGCTCCGGTTATAGCCTGGTAGCCAAAGACAATCAGGCACAGGATACACAATACTGCTGTAACCGGCCGTTTCAGGACAAATTTCGTAATTCCCATATCATTCGTCCCCCTTTAAGCGGACCCTGGTCCCTTCATGCAGCTCCGTGCTCCAGGTTACCAGCACCTCTTCCTCTCCGTTTAAACCGCTCTTCACTTCTATGTAATCCGCATCGTACAGTCCTGTTTCCACCTGTATCTTATGCAGTGTTCCTGTTTCCCTGTCGTATGTATAGACATAGGACAGCCCGCCGTCGTAGTATACGGCGTCAACCGGAACCATCATGACATCCTGTGCGCTCTCCGATACGACATACAGCTTCACCATCGAACCGGTGGAAAGCTTCGTTTCATCCATATTTTCATCGAGCCTCGCCTTTACTTTGAAAAGCCCTGTGGACGAATCTGCCATAGAACTCACCTCGTAGATCGTCCCTTCAAACTGTTCTCCGTCCTTCTCGACAATGATATGGTCCCCCTCTGTCAGATTCTTCTTGATCCGCTCCGATGTGGAGAATGAAACGATCCGCGCTCCCTCTCCGGAGATAACACAGATCAGGTCATTCTGGGAAACCGTGTCGTAGGTTTCTATATTGCAGACTTCCACAGTTCCGGTGATGGGGGCCGTGATCTGGCTGTAGGATACCTGGTTGTCATAATTGGTCTTTGCATTATTATAGGAAATCTGCGCTGATTTCACACTGTCCTGATACTGGCTGTAGGCCTGTTCGGAAATTCCTCCGCTGGCATACAGAACAGACTGTCTCGACAGTTCCTCGTTTGCCTGCTTTAACGCAAGCTGTGCGGACTCCAGCGAACTTTTGGCGCTCTCAATCTGTTTCGTATCAATCACACAGATGACCTGCCCGGCTTCCACAGTCTGGCCTGCCTTTATTTTCACCTCCGTGACATCACCCGATGCTTTTGGATAGATATAGACGACTTCCTCCGGCTCCACACTTCCCACAAGACCGGAAGACAGGATGATATCACCGTTTTTCGGACTCTCCACCTCCACGACCGGATCAGACACCGGCTCCGCAAATGTTTTTTTTGTCAACAGCTTTGGTACGATTACTGCACACAGGACCGCCGCCACGACGCATCCTGTAATAATTCCCTTTTTCATGGTTATCTCCTCTCAATCACCTGCTTAAGCATGCTCCCTTTTTTATCTGTAACAGCCTGGTCTTAAAATCTCTTTCGATTACCGATTCCACATTGCTGTCATGTAAATACATCTGAACGGATACCATGAGCAGTGACTGGCAGGTATCCTGCAGGACACTGAATTCCGTTTCCGTCAGATCTTTAAAACTGTCTCTCGCCGTATGTTCACAGATCCATTCTTTGTATTTCCTGTACTCCTCATCCCTTTTCCTGCTGAACGCTGCCTCATACGGAAGTACCGCATTTTCCGAGGCCAGATACAGCAGGCGGTAGATCTGGTTGGTCTTACAGATTCTCAAATGGTACTGCAGCGACGAGAACATCATTTCCCAGTAGTCGCCGCCGTTTTCAATTAATTTTCGTTTGTTGTATTCCAGCATGGTTTTCCACGTCTGATTTAATGCAAACAGGAACATATCCTCCTTGTCACGGAAATATGTATACAGGCTTCCTCTGGACACGTGGGCGCTTCTGGCAATCTTTGATATCTGAAGTTCCCCATAGGAAGTCCGTTGAAATTCGTGAATGACCGCTTCGCTTATTTTCTTCTTTTTTTCTTCCTGTAACCGGGTAAATCTTTGCGTCGGCATCTGTTATCCTCCTTTATTGAATTCCATGAGTCTGACAGCCCTCAGGCTGAAACCTTTTGAATTCCGGCTTATGACATATTATCACACCTGGATGAACCCTCTTTAAACTCATGATGAACGCAACATGAAATCATACTTTTTTCACACTTTTCCTGTTTTATTGCCGTTTCATTCATCTTTAATTCATGTTGGTCATGTATAATAGAAGAAATGGAACGTCTGGCCGCACAGCGGCCGTCTTATCAGTGGGCGGGAATTATTTCCCGCCATAAACAGGAGGTGAATTCTATGCTGATGCATAAAATTTTAATTATTGAGGATGATCCGTCACTTCTCCAGCTGTACAGCATTGCACTGAGAAAGGAAGGATATGACACATTTCTGGCGCATAACGGCCAGGAGGCGTGGGATGTGATTGAGAGAGAACACATTGACTTAATCATGACCGATATCATGATGCCTGTCATGGATGGGTATGAATTTGTAGAACTGCTGAGAAGAAGCAATCCCATGCTTCCGGTGTTAATGATCACGGCAAAGGATGATTTTTCATCAAAGAGCCGGGGATTTTCACTGGGAACCGACGATTACATGACAAAGCCCATCGATATTAATGAGATGGTTCTTCGCGTCAGGGCGCTGCTGCGCAGAGCGAACATAGAGTCTGAGAGAAAGCTGGTGCTTTCAGGTACCGTACTGGATTATGACGCGCTCACCGTGACTGTGGGTGACACCCCTCTGATGCTCCCTCAGAAGGAATTTTACTTACTGTTTAAGCTTGTTTCCTATCCTAATAAAATATTTACACGCCTTCAGCTCATGGATGAGATCTGGGGCCGGGGCAGTACATCCGATGTCCAGACCATAGACGTCCATATCAACCGGCTTCGCAAGCGTTTTTGTGACAATCCTGATTTCGAGATCGTCACGGTTCGCGGACTGGGATATAAGGTGGTGCTGAAATGATCCGTAAGTTCAAGCTGTCCGTCGCATTCTTTTTCACAATTACCCTGATTATGGCGATGGCTTTTTTCGCCACCGGTTTTCTGACGTATCTAAGCCTCCGCTCGGCTCCCGATCAATACAGCCGGCCGGCCGCCTGGCTCCCAATGCTGGGGCTTGCTACTGCCACAGTCGTTGTTTCCATATTTCTGACATTTATGATTTCCAGGACATTTTTTATCCCCATTGAACGGCTGATTGCCGCACTTAAAAAGGTTGCCTCCGGCAACTTTGACGTGCGCCTGCCGGAACAGTCCGAAACTCCCGAAGTGACAGAGATGAATGTAAATTTCAATAAGATGGTAAGCGAATTAAATTCCATGGAGCTTCTTCAGAGCGATTTTATTCAGAATGTCTCCCATGAGATTAAAACCCCGCTTTCGGCCATCGAGGGCTACGCTACCCTGTTGAATTCCGCACCGCTTAACGGAGAACTCCACGAGTACGCCAACCGGATTCTGGAAAGCACGCGGCAGCTCTCGTCCCTCACCGGCAACATCCTGAGGCTCTCCAAGCTGGAAAACCAGCAGATCTTACCGGAGAAAAGCTTATTTTCCTTAGACGAACAGCTGCGTCAGGCGGTGCTGTCCCTGGAGCCATTATGGAGTGCAAAGAATTTGGATATTGAGATCGACCTGCCCGAGGTGGAATATTATGGGAATGAGGATCTGATCTACCAGGTGTGGACCAATCTGTTTTCCAACGCGGTCAAATTCACGCCTCAAAATGGTACGATATCCGTTAAAATAGAAAAAGCCCCTGATTTCGTTTCCGTCGAAATCAGAGACTCCGGTGTTGGCATGGCAAAAGAAATACAAAACCATATCTTCGACAAATTTTATCAGGGGGAACGCAACCGGAATATGGAAGGCAACGGCCTGGGGCTGGCCCTGGTCAAACGGATTGTCGAGCTCTGCGCAGGCTCCGTCACGGTGGACAGCTGCCCCGGCGGCGGCTCTGCTTTTACGGTATCTCTGCCGTATTCCTCCTGATGATATACCTGGCTGAATATTTATGCGGCGGCGGGAATATACATAACCATATCTTATTGTTACCCGACATGGAGGAATTGAAATGTGCACCGCAATTACTGTCCAGACACCGCAAAGAGAAGCATATTTTGGCCGCACCATGGATTTTTCCTATCAACTGGAGCCGGAGCTGTATTTTATTCCAAAGGGGTATGAGTGGAAAAATCTCCTGAACACTCACAAGATCAGGAATCAATACAGTTTTATGGGAATCGGCCAGGATATCTCACGGATCATATTCGCCGATGGCGTCAACGAGATGGGGTTTGCGGCTGCAATGTTGTATTTCCCTGGTTATGCTGTTTACGATCCCATCGCCTCACCGGATTCTAAGGGACTTTCCATTACTGCCCTGGAGGTGGTTAATTTTCTGCTGGGATTATGCCCCTCCGTAGATCAGGCCGCATCCCTGCTCCGCTCTGTCAGGATCGTAGGAGCGGAAGATTCTGTCACCCACTCCATCGCTCCGCTTCACTGGATCATGGCGGATCAAAGCGGAAAATGTATGGTCGCGGAAAAAACTGCGGACGGCTTACACATCATGGAGAATCCCATGGGTGTGCTGACCAACAGCCCCGATCTTTCATGGCATTTGACCAATCTACGCAATTACATGAATGTGACATCGGACCAAACCCCCGAAAGGGAGTGGGATTCCGTAAAGCTTACGCCGTTTGGACAGGGAGGGGGAACCTTTGGCCTTCCGGGGGATTACACCTCGCCGTCGAGATTCGTGCGGACCGCATGGCTCAAGAGTCACACTCCGCTTCCTGCTGACAGACAGGCCGCTGTAAACACCTGTTTTCATATAATGGACAGTGTCACCATCCCAAAAGGGGCCGTCATGACCTCCCGAGGTACTCCCAGCTATACACAGTACACGGCGTTTATCGATCTTACCGCAAAAGAATATTTCTTTAAAACATATGATGACAGCCGGATTACCGCAGTGAAACTGCCTGCTGCGTCCGGAGGCGATCTAAAAGCGGTCTCCCTGGTACGCTTAAATAAACCGGCATCATTTGACTGGCTGGAGGTATAGGGGATCTGTGTGAGTGGATAGGGGAATTATCGAGCGTGGATTAAAACAAGTTTATGTTCTGAATTAAAAGCGGCCGCCTAACCGGCCGTTTTTATATTTTATAATTTATATTTTATAATTTATATTTTTATGTTTTATATTTGATATTCCTGGTTAGCTCCGGACAGGCTGTTCTTGACAAATCAAATATTTATGCTAGACTAATATCTGGCTCTTAATAGTTTGTATACAAATTATTTCTATACAAACTTTTTATCTGGTTCTATCTTGGGGGAGGTATTATGGATACAAGTCTTCACTATTTACTGATGGCAGCCCACTCTCTGTTTCAGAAAAAGGTATTCAGCGGGCTCAGCGATTTAGGTCCCGGGCAGCCTAAAATTCTGGACTATCTCGGGCTTCATGACGGAAGCGTGCAGCGGCAGATTGCCCAGGGCTGCCAGATTGATCCGGCCACGCTGACCGGCCTTCTTTCACGTATGGAGGAAAAACAGCTAATTGAACGCAGAACCGAAGGCGGCGACCGCCGCTCATTCCACGTCTATTTAACGCCGCTTGGCTGGAAAAAGCAAAGGGAAGTAATGGATGTGTTTCAGGAATGTGAAGAACAAATCTGCGGCGGACTAAGCGCCCCTCAGATGGACGCACTCAAGGAAACCCTAATTTCCCTATGCCGCAATATGACTGATTTGGAGGTACTGCAATGACCCGAAGAGAATGGTGCAGACGTTATCTGTTTTTTCTGGCCGGGCTTTTTATTAACTCGTTCGGCGTCAGCTTCATAACCAAGGCCGCCCTGGGGACTTCACCCATATCCAGCGTTCCCTATACATTAAGTCTCGGCTTCGCCCCCACACTGGGGATGTTTACTCTGTATATGAGTATTGTGCTCATCCTGGTTCAGATGATTTTGCTGCGCAGGGATTTTCCCCGGCAGTATCTGCTGCAGATTCCCGTGTCCTTTCTGTTTTCCTGGTTCATTGACATGACCATGGAACTGCTGGGATTCCTGACACCGGATGTTTATGCTGCCAAGGTGGTATGCCTGCTGCTGGGCTGCGGCATCCTGGGTTTCGGAGTATTTATGGAAATGGCCGCAGGCGTGGTCATGCTGCCAGGTGAATGCTTCGTCAACGCCATTTCCAGGACATTTCATACCGATTTCGGCAGGACCAAGGTGGCTTTCGATACTTCGATCACTGTGGCCGCAGCCATCATCGGACTCATCCTTTACAGGGAACTGGCCGGAGTGAGGGAGGGGACGATCGTGGCCGCTGTCCTGGTAGGCATGATCGCCCGACGGTTAAACTGTACGATCGGCCCCAGAGTCAATCTCCTGCTGACCGGCAAAAAATACCGCTCAATCACCAACTGATTGAACGATATTTTAACCATTAAAATAGTAGATTCCTTTCGTGGATCTGATCGAAAATCCTCTTGCCAAGGCCGCTGGGCAGAAGAAAATGATATAGTTTCAATAGCAAATTTAGCTGCCATGATGCGGAGCAATCATTCCTCCTCCGGAAATGCACAGGCCCCCAGGATACCGTATCCCTCCAAACCCGATTTTATAAGTATTTAGACGCCAAGAGACGGCATATCTCAGAATTGCCCGCCACAATGTTATTAACCATGCTGGTATCTGCCTGGGCTCCGCTGTAATCCAGGACGCTTCCGCCAGCCTCCCGCACCAAAAGCATACCTGCCGCAAAATCCCAGATCTTCAGGCCGATTTCAAAATAGCCTTCCAGCCTCCCGCAGGCTACATGTGCGAGATCGAGGGCTGCGGAACCGCTCCTTCTGATATCCTGGCAGTCCAGGAACAGGCGTTTAAACAGCTCAAAGTTTTCATCTGCCATTTCTTTGTGATAAGGCGAGGTGCCTATGGCAATCAGACTTTCCTCCATCTTCGTGGCACCGCTTACCGTAATCCGTTCCCCATTCAAATAGCTGCCGCCGCCCTTTTTCGCCTGAAATAGTTCCTTGCTGTAGGGATTGTAGATCATACCAAGCACCACCTCTCCCCCGCCCATCAGAGCCAGGGAAATACAGCTGGTATGGTAATCGTGAATCAGATTGGTGGTTCCATCCACTGGATCGAGCACCCACACGAGACCCGACTGATCGATTTCCTGGTTTGCCTTTTCCTCACTCAAGAACTGAATATGAGGATAAGAGACCTCTAAATGCTCCTGAATATACTGCTGTACCGCGTAATCCACTGCTGTTACGTAATCCGCAATTCCCTTTGTCTGAACCTGCCCGGCGGCCGTTCTATCCTGAAACAGTTTTCCTGCCTGCCGGAGATGGTGCTCCAGCTCCTCAATATTGATATTTACAGCGTCCATTTTCAATATCCCCTTCTTTCTTTTTCCACAGAACCGCCAGGCAGAGCCCTGCGCATCCGGCTTAGGCTGCCTCCTGCTTATACTTTGTTTCATCACTGTTTTCTGAAATTTATTTTTCTAAATAGTTACACTATATCAGATCACTGTTTAAATCTCAAGTCCGATATACCGCAGCAAACAAAGCGGCATAGCCAATATTGCCTATGCCGCTTAATTTGCTGTTTTTATAAGAGGTATTATCTTCAGCCCGGTTATTAGATGAAATCAAAATCCTTTCCTGGAACGCCGCATACCTGAAGAAAAGCCATGACGCTCTCTTTCTCCTTCTCAATATCCACACCGGCGCGTCCCAGCCTGTCGCAAAGTCCCAGCAGCGCCGCCTCCCGGATGTCCACGGAACGCTTCATCTCCTTCAGCTGTGCGCGTGCTGTCCCTTTTGTCACAAACAGGATTTGCATATGGTATCGCACCAGCCCGCAGACTGCATCAATAAACGCCTCATCTTCTGTAAAGACCAGAAGGAACTCCCGCGCCAGTTCCGCCCCCTCCCTGTCATGATTGTAGGAGGTGATCTTTCCATTCCGGAATCTGGTAACGGACGGCTTTCCAATATCATGAAGAAGGGCAGCCCACATAAATACCTGCGGATTTTGGCTTTGTTCCCGGCGCTTAGCCGCCTCGTCCACCACCATCATCGTATGAATCCATACGTTGCCTTCCGGATGGTATTTCGGTGATTGCTCTGTCTTTTTCATTCGTTTCAGAAGATCGAAGGGGAAATGATTAAATTCTTCCGTTTCTCCTACTTTCTCCAGATACTCGGATGGACGGTTGTCCAGAAGGAGATGTGATTCTATTTTTCTGTATTGCTCTTCCCCATACATCTCTTTTTCGTTTCTGTCTTTTAAGCTCATAACCATTTCTCCATCAACTGCTCCAGTTTCTCTACAGGAGGCAAACATCTGCTGCCGCTGCAGAGATAGAACAGCATACCGTCTTTCGGCACCGGATAATCTCTGGTATATGGCGCCAGCTTTGCCAGTTCCATTTCATTGTCCGCAGTCTTCACCACGACGGCCAGTCCCGGCACCGTTTCTGACAGATAGGCCAGACGGTTAAACAGAGTTTTCTGCTCTGCATCGCGGACAGCAGGTGAAGTCGTACAAACCAGTTCTTTTGACGGATACAGAACACTCATCATTGTCAGCAGCGCATAGCTGTGCCCGGCTGGGTATCCCTCCATGGCGCCGGCCAGATAATGCATCTGTTGATCCAGTATTTCCTGCCATTTTGACTCCCCGGTAATCTGAGCCAGCTGCTGAAGTCCCCGGGCAGCAGTCGAATTTCCAGAAGGCATCGCACCGTCATAAGTCTCCTTTGTCCTCACGATAAGCTGTTCCCCGTCTTTTGCCGTAAGATAGAATCCGCCCCGCTCCCGGTCAAAAAACTGCTCAATCATCGTTTCCGCCCACATGGACGCACGCGCGAGATAATCTTCCTGGAAGGTCACCCTGTAAAGCTCCAGCAATGCAAGAATATAGCAGGCATAATCGTCCAGCTTTCCCTCTCCCGCAGCATCGCCATCACGATAGCGCACCATCAGCCGACCGTTCTTCGCAAGGTTTTTACGGATAAATGCTTCCGCCCGCACAGCCAGATCCACATATTCCGTCTCACCCAGCACAGCTCCGGCCTTCGCAAACGCGCAGATCATCCAGCCGTTCCAGGAAACCAGAATCTTATCATCCTTGTGAAGCCGGGTCCGATGGATTCGGTATTCATATAGTTTTTGAAGGTCAGCTATTGTCAGTTCGTTTTCTGCCTGTTCCGCTTTTGTGTTTCCTGCTTTTACATCTTCCTCATACGCTTCATTTCCCAACAGATTCGGTATGCTTTTTCCTTCGAAATTTCCATGCTCCGTAATCCCATAACGGTCACAAAATGCCGTACCTGCGTTTTCGCCCAAGACCCTGCATATTTCCTTTGGAGTGAAAACATAATACTTTCCTTCTACGCCGTCGCTGTCCGCATCCTGTCCGCAATAGAATCCGCCCTGTGCATCCGTCAGTTCCGCACCCACATATGCAAGAATCTTCCGCGCCACGCCTCCATATAACTCACGGCCGGTCAGGCCGAAGGCTTCCACATAAGCCAGCGCCAACAGCGCATTATCATAAAGCATTTTTTCAAAGTGCGGCACCAGCCACCTTTCGTCCGTAGAATATCTGGAGAATCCGCCTCCAATATGGTCGAAAATTCCACCCCGGTACATCTGTACCAGCGTTGTTTCCGCCATAGTCAAAGCTTCCCGCTTCTTCTCCCTCGTTCCATATTCCATCAGAAACAGCAGATTATGGGGTGTCGGAAATTTAGGTGCGCCGCCAAAGCCTCCATTCTTCTTATCAAAATTGCCTGCAAACTGCCGAAATGCCTGATGCACCAGATCCATTCCGGGCTCCGCCGACACTGTCGCCCGCTCCTGTTCTTTCAGGTACGCTTCGATCCGTCCTGCGCTGTCTAAGAGTTTTCCTCTGCCCGTTTTCCACTGCCCTGCCACCGCAGTCAGCAGCTCTTCCAGCCCAACCCGACCATACCGTGCTTTAGGCGGTAAATACGTGCCCGAAAAAAACGGTCTGCACGCAGGCGTCATAATAATCGTGAGCGGCCATCCACCCTGTCCATTCATGGCCTGGCAGACTGACATGTATACAGCATCCACATCCGGCCGTTCCTCCCGATCCACCTTTACACAGATATACTCCCTGTTTAAAAGCTCAGCGATCGTATTGTTTTCAAATGATTCCTGTTCCATCACATGGCACCAGTGGCATGTACGTCATTGTAGACAGGTCAGCTATACCCAATAGATAGGAAAACAGGCTTATCCTCAAGCACTGCTTTCTCAAACGCATCCCCGCCCCAGGGATACCACTGCACGGGATTGTAAGCGTGCTGCAGCAGATAAGGCGATTTTTCATTGATTAATCTATTGGGTATATTTTTATGATTGTCCACAGGACCACCTCCTTTCTGTAAAAAGAGGGTATATTTGCAGCTGCAAATACACCCCCTATGAATGATCTGTGATTGATTGTTACCCTGCTATTTTCTCCCTGACAGTCCTAAATTATACGCGATCAGTCTGGGCACTGTTCAGACTCATACCGCAGTTCCTCTCTGAGTCTCCCTGTCTACCATCGTTACGATTTATTTTCCAGACTGGATAAAGGAAATCAGTGCTTCCACATCTTCAAAATCATCGTAATCCCCATTAATGCCCTCCCTGTGGTATAGGACTCCATTCTTTTCATTACGTTCCAGGCAGTCCAGCAGCGTTTCCACGCCGTATCGCTGAATAAATGTGCGGAATCCAAGCGGTTTTATTTTGCCCAGCAGCCCTTTTGAACAGGATTCGTCACAGACGTAACAGCCTTCAATTCCTTTTTCCATGGAACAGTTCCGATTTTCGCACCAGTCCCGGCCCGGACATTCACCGGAATTACAGCCTGCGCATGTGTCGTTCCCCGAACACAGACAGCAGGCAAGCCCGCATTTTGCTATACCCATTTCACGTTTCATTTGTATTCCCTCCATATCTTCATTTCGACCCTATATATCTGTAAACGTGTTCTCTGTATTTCTCGTACTCGCCGCCAAATGTATCTGTCATATATTTTTCTTCCTGCAATATCTGCATATGCAGCATCACCATTGCAAAAATCGAAAACACCAGTAACACAGGATTAAAAAACATGAGCAGCAAGCCGATATACACCAGATCAAATCCCAGAAATGCAGGATTGCGGCTGATACTGTAGATTCCAGTCGTCACAATCTCCGTTTTATCACCTTCCGGTATCCCGGCCCGCCAGCTGTCCCGCATTGTATAAACAGAAGCAGCAAAACACACCGCTCCGGCAAATGCTGCCAACGCCCCCAAATATCTGATCAAAGCCGGCATCCGGCTGGTCCCTGAGAGCAGGCTTATGATTTCCACAACAGGGACCGCATAAGTCGCCGCCTTCATAGCCATTTCCACCCGGAACAGACGTCCCTTTTTTCCGCCTTTGGCAATGTGATCGGTCTGTATGCCCTGCTTCCTCTGAGCCGCCATCTTTCCAAAATAAACCCCATAAAAAAGGAGCATCACCGCTAATCCCATCAGTTGAAATATCATAATTCTGCCTTAACTCTCTGTGTATTTGTCTTTTCCCACTGTTTCTTTGTCATACAGGTGATATGTTCTGTACGGGTATCATTCATCAGTTCCCAATGGATATTTTCATTGGTATGGTGATAAAGAAAGCCGCACTTTTCCTGAGAACGGCGGGATTTCTCATTTCCATCAAAATATCCGCACCACAGCTTCTCCATATGCAGTTCCTCGAAACTGTACCGAATCAGTTCGCGTGCCGCTTCCGGAATCAGCCCCTGGCCCCAATAAGGAACTCCGATCCAGTATCCGATTTCCGCTTCTGTATCAGGAATATTGAGATTGCTGTCTTTGCCTGCCATCAATCCAATACTTCCCACCGGAAGCATGGTCTCCTTTAAAACAACCGCATACGTTCCCTCCCTCGACAGGACATCCCTAATGATCTCGCGGCTGTTCTCCACACTTGTATGTACCGGCCATCCCGCGATGGGGCCCACTCTGTCATCCTTTGCATAGTTGTATAAGTACTCCGCGTCCGCCTCATCCCATGGTCTGAGAATCAATCGGTCCGTTTCCAATCTGTCTGTCACAAGAATACCTCCTGTTATTGCTTTTGAATTGTCTTAATCTCTATTATAAGGCGTTTTTGCTTATAATCAATGTTTATTTTTGTTTCTTCTATACTGACTGGATTGTTGTTTTAAAGAGATTCCTTCGATTCCTTCAAAACACGCTTTTATGAATTGTTTTGATATAAAAAGCAGATATGATCCATTCCCTCTGGAATGATATGATATCTGCTTTTATTTAAAGCTTCTTCTGCCCCTATGACTCCTTGATTTCATATTCGTCATCTTCTGTTTTCTGAAACAGCGGCAGTTTCTGCAAAAAGATAATATCATCCCGCTCCGCCGCATTTCCCTCCGCGAGCACTGCTGCCTTTTTGGTGACGATTCCCCCGGCACTCTCCACCAGTGCCTCCAGCGCGTAAAGCGATTCTCCGGTGGAAATGACGTCATCCACAATACACACCTTTTTCCCCTTGAGACTCTCTGCATCATGGCCGTCCAGGTACAGGTGCTGCTCTCCTGAAGTCGTAATGGAGTGTACCGAAACCGACACGACTCCGCTCATATAGGATTTGATGCTTTTCCTTGCAACGATAAACTCTTTTTTTCCAAGAATTCTGCTGATTTCATAGGTCAGCGCAATTCCTTTGGCTTCCGCGGTTATAATGACATCCACATCCCCGATCTTCTCGGCGAGCTTAGGCGCGCAGGCCATAATAAGCTCCGTATCCCCCATAATGACAAAACTTGCAAATGCCAGATTATCCTCCAGATCGATAAAAGGCAGTTTCCGTTTCACACCAAATAGATTTAATTCATAGTTTTTCATCAATAATTTCCTCCTTTACATTCCAATAATTCTGGCTGCAATTCCGGCAAGCATTCCGAGAAACGGATTGGAGACTGCCGTGACAACGAGTGCACTTCCGCCCACTGCCGGATTCACCGCAAGCGCCGCAGGCGCATCCAGCACAAATGTCTTGAACAGGCCCAGCACAAACAGAAAGCCTGCGATGGACGAGGACGGAACGTAATTGCCGATCTTCGGAAGCAGGCCGCTTAAAAGAATCACGCCTACCACTACCATCATCGCAACTCCGGCCCATACCGGGTGGGGCGCATTTGCGGTAGCGGAAATAATTGACTCAACCGGCGCGCCGCCGAAGAAGGAGGAGCCGATGTCCGCAAGGGACGAGATCAGGGTTAAATGATCCACATTAAAAGTATCTGCCCCCGCCATGCTGGCAGTAATTGCCCCGAAGGAAATGTTGGACCCGATATTTAAGCATACCATACCGAGTGCTCCAAAAATAACCGTTCCGTTTATCGTAAATTTCTGCCGCTTAAATTTATCATCGACAATAACAATATTCTTCTTTTCTTTATTCAGAACCGCAGAAGCAATGCTGGAAGCGATAACCGAAATAACAATTGTATAAACCAGAGTATTGGCGCTGGATCTGGTCAAAAGATAAGTGATAACAGCCGCAGCCAGCGACACTCCGCCGGCAATGTGATCTTCCTTTACCATGTTGACAGCCGCTTTCGTCAAAATCAGCCCCACGCCGGCCATCATTCCGTTCGCAATATCTGTCCCAATAAAATCCACAATTTTTGTGAGCATCCCACAAGCGCCGACCACCGCAAGAATGACCGCACCAATAAAGATCATGGTACACCGCTCCGAGCGGTTCCTGCCGCTGGTTCCCGCATAGGTTATGGTCTCCGCCTGAAATGAGATAGGCGCCACATTTCCCGTAATTACATTTCCTGCTGCTCCAATAAAAAACGCCATCGCCGTTGGGACAGCTGCAAATCCAAATGACAGCGCCAAAAGTCCCTGAGGAAGCGCATTCAAAACAACACCAAATACGGCAAGTAAATCTGTCAGTAAAGCATTCATCGTAATCTTTAGTCCCCCTTATTTTTATTAATTAGTATTGCTTATAATTATTATATCTTTTATAAGCATGCATTTTTAAAAACAATTTGCATTGTAGCATATTTTTTAATATAATAAAACTATCATTTTTACATATATTATATAATATTTTTATTATATTAATGAGGAGGGTTGCTCTATGACTTTAGAGTCTTACCGAAATTTTGTTGCGATTGTGGAATGCGGAAGTATTTTGGCCGCGGCGAATCAATTGCTGATCGCTCAGCCATCTTTGAGCAATCAGTTAAAAAATATAGAAGCCTATTATGGAGCGAAGCTGCTAATCCGAAACCGGCACAAACTGGAACTGACCGATGCAGGGCGCGTCTTTTATCTGCATGCCAGAGAGATCTGCCAGGCCGAGGAGAAACTTCACAACGAGATTCACAACAAAAAAACAGCTTTTTCCGAACTGCTAAAGCTGTCAATCCCTGCGGGAAACTCCGCCTATTTTCTGCACCATCTCTTCGATGATTTCCGGGCGGCTTACCCTAATGTCAATTTTGATTTTTATGAAATTCCCAGTGATTTTGCGATTCCCAATGTCCTAAACCACGTAACGGAGATCGGCCTCATACGTTCCAGCCTCCCTGGTTATGCATCCCTGGCCGTCTATCCCTATGAGAAAGAGGAGATCGTCGCTATCTGTAAACCAGATCATCCTCTGATGCAAAAAGGTGATATTCTCGATATCGCTCAACTGGCTGATTACCCGCTGGCAGTTCCCTTTGACTGCCTGGACCTGGTCCGCTCTTCCTTTGGACACCGCCTGCTTGCGCCGAATATTTCTATCATTACCTCATCCAACGCAACCGCCATCGAGTGGGCCAGATCCTTCGGCACCGTCGCGCTGGCCTCGCTGACGACTGCCGACTTTCAGCAGATTAAGGATCTGGCAGTGAAACATTTTTCTGATGACAATCTGTTTATTACCAGCGCGTTTATTATTAATAAGGAGTATCCGCTGTCTCGGGCGGCGCGGAATTTTCTGGGGTTTCATGGGGTTGAGATTTAATTTCTGAATTATCTGTTTCTTCTAAAACCGTACTCTTCTTTTAGCTGTTCATAAATCTCAAAAGCTGCCGGACATAATTCCGGTTTATATGCCATATGAATCCTCCGTCCTGTCACCTTGTCTTCTTTTTCCGCATATCTTTCATCCCATATTCTCTCAGTTCTGCATGAAATGCTGAATACCGTGGAAACGCTTCCCAATACTTCCGCAGGACTGCCTCTTTGGCGGACGCCTCTCCACGAGACTCCTTTACCTCGCCCAAAGCTGCCGCCAATACTGCCACACTGCCATAATGCGCCCTGTGCTGACCGGATATAATTGCCCTTACTCTTTTATCGATAATTGTTTCTAAATCCGCTAAATACAGTGCTGCCTGTTCATCCGTTACAGAAAATTCTGTCTTCCACTGACGAAAACACTGCCAGAAAATCTTCTGTTCATTCGGGGAAACGGTTCGGTTTTTGCCGTACTCCCTTGCATGTCCGGTACCTTTAAAATAAGTTTCTGCATCGAAGTTCATGTAACAGCGTGCAGCTTCTGCCAGTTTCTTACACCCCTGCTTTAAATCATCGTCTTTTAACAGTAACAGCAGCAGTAACGAAATCCCACATTTCATAAAGGTTGAAGACCAGCCAAGGGATACTTTTATCTGGCGGCACTGATTCATCACGAAGTCAAAATCACCGTTCAGAAATCTTAGTATATTTTTATGATCTGCCGTGACAAGATTTTCAGCCAGTTCCTTTACGGAATTATATTCACGGCCGCTATAAGAGTGCGGCTGATCTATAATCTCCTTCATGGCTTTTCGGCAGTTGTCCTGAGTTTGGGTTGTTATCATAAGCCGCAGGCAATTCACTGGAGACGGATTAGAACGGAATGCTTCCAGCCAATAGACTTTAGCATCCTCTTCGCCTCCCAAATCAATAGCCGCTTCCCCAGTTTTCAATGCGATTTCACTGCGTACCACATATTTTTTATTTACTTTTTCAAGGGCTTCTTTTCCAATCTCCAGTAATTTTTCACTATCATGAAGCTGTTCCAGCGCCTGAAGCGTTCTCAAATAGAGTGACGGATGGTTTTCACAAGCCAGGCGCGCTGCCGCCAACAATCCATCTTCTCCATGCTGGTAAATAACAGCCTCCTCCAATAGCCGTTGTGCTGTATCTCCGGGTGTTTCCGACAGCAGAGCAATCCACGTCTCCCAGAACTGTGGTAAGTCTTTCAATTCTTCTTTTCCCAGGCTCAGCATGTTCTCCAAATTTATGTTCTTAAAAAACGAAATCGAAAAATAATCATACAGCACCCGCGCCCTCTCTTCCGGAGCCGCTTTCTGATATACCGCAAACAAAACATGAAGTGCAAGATTTTCAAGATTTACGGATATTAATCCTTCATCCAGCAATTCTTCCAGTCCCATAGTGAACGGGTCCCAGTCGTTTTCAACCGTTACCTCTGCTTCCATCATAATATTAAACAGCTCCACTGCCTCGTGATAAAATCCGTCATTGACGCAGCGTATCAGCAGTCTGCCGGAATCCTCGAAAACCTTTTTTATTTCATCCGTTTCCTCATACTCCCATACCCAGTTATCACCGCCATACCCCATGGAATAATCTTCGTAACCATCGGCCTGCAGGCATATCTCTTCGTCTTCAATCTCATGGAAAAGTTTCTTCAGGCGCTCCATATCCCTTTTGATTTCAATTCCATCTGCTTTTTTAATATCAATTTTCAGTTTGCCTCCGCTGCACTCTGCGGTACTGCTTCCCTGCACAGTTTTAAGGAGTCCCATAAAATCCTTACGGTTCTCTTCCGGTATTTTTCGCGCAATACTGTGAATCAAAAGCTGCAGCTGTCCCTGATCCATATTCTGCGCTGCCTGATCCACAGCTAATGTAAACTCTTTCAAATTCATAGCAGACGCCATCTTATTTATCCCCCTGATCGCAATCTTCTCGTATTTTTGTTATAAGGTTATTTCATACATCAATGTCAAAATTCACATCATCTTTGCAGTAATTTCGAATAACTTTGCCGATCGTTTCATCAATCGGGAGTATCTTATATATTGCAGTTGGAGCAAATCTGCTTTTCCCCTCATATCTGACCTCCCCTGTTCCATAACGAAATATTTTAGTAAGATGCTTCAGTTTTATACCGTTCTTTGTTGTCTTTTCTACTACCCTTACGTAATACTTCTCTTTTTCTCCGCTGAAATCTATCCTTTTTAAGGAAGTTAAAACCAGTTCGTCTGCGTGCAGTGACCTAAGCCATTCTTCATATGTACCCGCGCTGGCTGACTGTTTTTCTTCACTCAATAAATAAGTCTCCATTTCCTCATAATCCAGGTATTTCCATTTGACCATTTTCCCGCCGCAGTTATTGCACTTCAACGATTATTCTCCTTCCTTTTTATCCATTTGTTTACTTTATTTATAATGTAAATTCTTTGTTGTATCAAAATTAAATAATTTTGTTTATAGCTTCAGAATCAAATCCTAAATACGTTATGGAATCCGAGTAAAACATTGTTTTAAGTTTTAGAACTTTGTCTACCCTTCTTTTTGAACCGTTGCAAATTTTGCAACAGTTGCTTCCGCCAATAACTCACCTTCTGAAAAAATATTTTTGATATGCCTGGATATTGTAGACTTATTCTTTTGAAATAGCTCTGCAATCTGATCCAACGAGAGCCACACCGTGTCATTATCAAATGTAACTTCAACTTTAGTAATTCCGTCTTCAGTTGTGTACATTAAAATACTTGATTTTCCTTCCGCTATTTGTTCAATTACTTTTTCTATTTTTTCTAATGAATCTATGGTATACCCTTTTGGAATATACTTTCGAAATGACTTATTATTTAAAAAAGAATTTAATGTTTCTGCTGCTTCCAAAACGTTTGATTCTTCATAAACCTTATCATCATAAAATCCAAGTTTTATTCCACTGTCTAATGACTGTAACATTAATAATGCTAAATACTTACCTTCAATTGAATCATTACTTTTCTTAACATCAGATAACCATAATTTTCTTGTTTTTATAATATTTAAAAATGCATTTAAATCACAATAGTGATAGACCATTGCCCCTTTACCTCTAATCATCTTCATCCCCCATATTTTTCAAACATTCATAATAATACTCTAAATAACCAATTTCTTATTATTTTTCACTATATTTTGTGGTTTAACCCTTCTATTTTCCCTTCAACCCACAATTCCGCATCATTATTACGGTCTCCACATGCCCCGCGTGCGGAAACATATCACACCCTCTCACCTTCGCCACCTCATACCCTCTCTCCGCCAGATACTTCATATCCCGCGCCAGCGTAGCCGAGTCACAGCTGACATAGACCACCCGCTTCGGTCCCATTTTCACGATCGTATCCAGGCAGACCTCATCACAGCCTTTTCTCGGCGGGTCCACGACGATCACATCGGCATATACCTGGTTCTTCTCATATTCCCGGGGCAGTACCTCCTCCGCTTTTCCAACGAAGAACTCCACGTTCTCTATCCCATTAATCCTTGCGTTCTCCCGGGCATCATCGATAGCCTGCGGCACGATCTCCACGCCATAGACCTTCTTCGCCTTCTGTGCAAGGAATAGTGATATGGTACCGATCCCACAATACAAATCCCACACGGTTTCTCCGCCAGTCAGTCCCGCATATTCCAGGGCTGTGGAGTAGAGTTTCTCCGTCTGCACCGGATTTACCTGGTAAAATGACAGCGGGGAAATGCGGTATTTCACGCCGCCAATCGAATCCGTAATATAACCTGGCCCATAAAGATTGATTACTTCATTTCCAAGTATCACATTTGTCTGATCACGATTTATGTTAATCGAAATACTCGTCATTCCCGGTATCTTTAACAGCTGCTCTGTCAGCTCATCCTGATGAGGCAGGCTTTTTCCATTGATCACCTGACATACCATCAGTTCGCCGGTATGAAATCCCTTTCGAATCAGGGTATGGCGGATTAAGCCTGAATGGGATGCCTCATCGTATGGTCTTATATGGTAGCGTTCCAGATGATTTTTGATTATCTTCAGTATCTCTCTGTTTTCCTCAATCCCCAGCAGGCAATCCCCGTTTTCAATAATGGCATGTGTCCGGCCTGCATAAAATCCGGTTATAATCTTACCGTCCTTATCAAGTCCCCAGGGAAACTGTGCCTTATTGCGGTATCTCCATGGCTCGTCCATCCCCATAATGGGCAGCATCGGAACTTCGTCAAATCCGCCGATTCGTGTAATATTATTATATATTTTCCGTTCTTTGTAATTTAACTGTTCTTTGTAGTCCATTGCCTGGAGCTGACAGCCGCCGCACTGGCGGGCCACCGGGCATCGCGGCGTCACACGGTTTGGCGACGCATTGATGATTTTCTCTAAGCGGGCGAAGCCATAAGACTTTTTTGTCTTCATTACCTTGGCTTCCACCTCGTCTCCAATTACTGCATCCTTCACAAACCAGATGTAACCATCGGTTTTGCCGATTCCTTCACCTGTATCTCCCATATCCTCTATTGTCACCTGAATCCTGTCATTCTTTTTCCATTCCATATTAATTGTTCTCCCCGATTGTTCTATACGATTCGTTTTAATTCCATCTCAATACACTGGCAAAACGCGTATCCGTCTTTCAGACATCCTGTCGTCCTCCCGGCAGCATACTCCGAATATCACCTTAATTCCAGCATATATGAATTTCTTTCGGCTAAGTTTTATTCTATCCTCTTTCCTTTCAATACGCAAGAAATATCTCCGTCTCTGCCAAATATCAAAATTACACAGCATAATTATTCTTCCAGATCAGACCATCAAACCACTTATTCATATCAAAAACGGCTGTATACGAGCGATCTTCATTACGCCCTTACACAACCGTTTCTTACGATTCTAATTATCAGTTACCCTAATTAACAGCTAATCCAATTATCAGCTGCCCTAATTATCAGCCTTCCTAATTATCATCTATTCATCAACTGCTCTATCTAACCGCCATCCAGACTTCACCGGCCTACTACCGCCAATTCGTCTCCGGCTTCCTATTTCGCCTTGCCGCCGTTAGCCTTTTCCATATGAATATTCTTACCCTTAATCTTCACATCCTTCATGGCCTTCAACACTGCATCGGCGTTTTCTCTCGGCACTTCCACAAATGTATACTTGTCATACATGTCGATGCTTCCGACCATCTTACCCGGCATTCCTGACTCGCCTGCGATGGCTCCCAGGATGTCGCCCGGCTTCACGTTCTGGTTCTTTCCGATATTGATGAAGAGACGGGCCATATCCTCACGGCCGCTGTCATACCGGCTGTCACGGCCGCCGCCGCTTCTGCCTCTTCCGCGTCCGTTGCCATTACGGCTTCCTCCGCTGTAATAGCTGTCTAAATCGTCGAGAGACCGTGGTTCTCTTGTGTCGACAATGTCCTCACTCTCTTCGCCCATCATCATCTTTAACAGAGCGGCTGCCAGATCCAGGGAAGTATAATCTTCTTCCAGCAGCTTCTTTTCAAGAATATTGATCATTTCGCTTAAATCGGATTCTTCGATGGTGTCCGCCACATTCTCTAAAATCTTATCGACCTTAATTCCTGTCACGTCGTTCAAGGAAGGAATCGCCTGAGGTATGATCTTGGTCTTGCAGTAACGCTGGATATCGCGAAGCTTATAAACTTCTTTTCCAACGACAAAGCTGAATGCAATCCCCTCACGGCCGGCACGGCCGGTACGGCCGATCCGGTGTACGTAGTACTCGTCATCCTGCGGGAGATCGTAGTTAAATACGGCTTCTACGTCATCTACGTCAATTCCGCGGGCCGCCACATCGGTGGCCACCAGAATATCCGTTCTTCCGTTACGGAAGCTGTTCATAACCCGGTCACGCTGAATCTGCTTTAAGTCACCGTGAAGACCTTCCGCGAAATAACCACGTCCCTGAAGTGCCTGTACCAGTTCATCCACGCCCTTCTTCGTATTACAGAATACAACGGAAAGCTTTGGTGCGTACATGTCTAACAGACGGCACATAACCTCTACCTTTGTCTTCGGCTTTACTTCATAATAATACTGGGTTACCTTCGGAACGGTCAGTTCTTTCTTAACCACCTTCACAGTCACCGGTTCCTTCTGGAACTTGTGCGCGATGTCCGCGATCGCCTGAGGCATGGTGGCGGAAAACATCACAGTCTGGCGCTCCTCCGGAAGCTGGCTTAAGATGGTCTCCATATCCTCTAAGAAGCCCATGTTCAGCATCTCATCGGCCTCATCCATGACTACGGTATGAATATGGTCAAATTTCACCGTCTTGCGGCGCATATGATCCATCACACGGCCCGGTGTTCCGATGATAATCTGGGTACCATCTTTTAAAGAACGTATCTGTTTAACAATGTCCTGTCCTCCATAAATTGGAAGAACCTTGACACCGTGCATATATTTTGCTAATCTACGGATTTCGTCAGCCACCTGAATTGCGAGTTCTCTGGTGGGACACAGGGCGATCGCCTGAAGTTTCTTGGATTTCGGATCCACTTTCTGTAACAGCGGAATACCAAATGCGGCCGTTTTACCGGTTCCTGTCTGAGCCTGGCCAATGATGTCCCTGCCCTCCATCTGTACCGGAATTGCCTGTGCCTGAATCGGCGAAGCCTCCTCAAATCCCATGTCCGCAACTGCCCGCAAAATTCTTTCGTCTAACTGTAATTCGTCAAATCTCAATGTCTCCATAAATAAATAAGTCCTTTCTAGGCCTGCCGGGTTCACCTGTTGCCGACGGCCGCACACACACTTTTCGCAAAGAAAACGAGAGGTGTCAGGTATACGTTTCAGACCTTCATCCTCTCGTTTCACAAGTTTAAACTATAACAGAAATATTTTTTCATGTCAAGGAGTTTTCTTTATATCCATGATATCCCGACTATATATTTTTCTGTAACACGCAAATCCCGCGCGCTCTTAAGTAGTTCAGTACCTCCAGCATTTCCCTCTCTGTCTGAAATGCCCAAACTGGAATATTCAAAAAATATGGACCTTTCGTAAAAATAAATACCTCTTTTTTGCTCTCCACCACTTTGTAAATCGTGGGATAAGTCAGGTTCCACTGTTCCTTATCCGTACAGAGGCTGATTCCCGACCGGTCGAAGGAAATTACCTGGCGCCCAGTCCTGTCCGGCACCGTTTTTCCGCGTTTTAAGGCTCGTTTTACGCCGCGGTAAATCCATTTCCTGCTGCAAAACATCTGATAAGCCATACCAATAAACAGAATAATAAAAATTCCATAGACCGCGGCAGTCACCGGATCTCTGTCCCGTATAAATGAAAAGATTCCAACGCCGGTAACCAGAAACAACGACAGTATCATAGTCATGCTTTCTGGTATTTTAAGCGCATACCTCGTCCGCATCATATAATACTTGCCCGCAGTCAGCACATCCAGCCATTCTGCCTCCTCCTGAATAAATGCAAAGGAATATACCTGTTCTTCAGGACATATGATCTCCGCCTGCTGGTCCAGAGGATCCATAAAGGCCTCCTGCTGCTGCTTTTCCTGCAGAAAGGCGAGGCAGCAGTCCATTTCGGCTTCGCCGGTAAACGCAGAATCCGGAAGCGTCAGCAGCGTCTTTACCGTCCCAATCCGTTTCATATAAACCAGGATCTGATGCCTCGTCTTTTCCGCATATAAAATGGAGGCGTAAGGATAACAGCTTACGCCTTCCTCCGTACACATCTCAATCCGATGTTCTTCAAACCGAACCAGTTGCCTGTGCATAAGCGGACCTTTTATAATTCTGAAGTATTGAACCGTTTTAATGAAAATCGTGATCATCACGGCAAAGCCAAGCCACAGCCCGATTCCCGCGCACAGATCGGTTAGCCACCAGAAAATAGACGGGTCATGACCGCCAAGCAGCATAACACCCACGGTATAGATCAGGGATGTTCCGGCTATGATAAGCATAACAGCCTGAATCTTTGACTCCTTCATCCCGTCCTTCTTAAACCTCATATCCGACATCATGCGCAGAATATCCTTTTTTGAAAGCTGAACTTCGAGTTCACGCATTGGCAATCCCCCCCTGTCCTTTATATTATCGCAGTACTTGATGCATTTCTTTCCTGTCGTCCTATCTCTTCCATTTCAAAATATCTCTTCCATTTCATAGCACCTCTCCCACCCATTATATGTTATAGAAGAAGCTGCCGCAAGTCACAAATCCCCCAGCTCTGAAAATAAGCCATCTAAACAAAAATATTCACAAAATATTTCCTTGACAAAAATTCTCCCTGCATGTTACAATTAGTCCGTCACCGGACTATTCATCTATAAAACGGAGGTCAACACAATCATGTACGATATTCTGACGGAACAGCTAAAACACTACACCGTACTCTGGCGGGAAACCAGCGCCCTGTACGAAGAATGGGCCAAGAAGCGTGGTCTGTCCTATTATGAACTCCTGGTTATCCTTTCCATCATGGAGCCGGACGGCCCGTGTCTTCAGAAAGACATCTGCACCCACTGGCAGCTTCCGAAACAGACGGTCAACACCATCCTGAAAAACTTTGCCGGACGCGCCTGGATTACACTTGTGCCTTCGGAGGAAGACCGGCGGGGCAGGGTCATTCTGCTGACTGACGCGGGTCGGTTATTTATGGAAGCTACTGCTTCCGATCTTCAGGCCCATGAAAGGTCCGTCTGGCAAAAGATGGGCCAGGAGAATGCCAGTGCACTGTTAGAGAGCACCGCGCTCTATAACAAACTATTTAAGGAGACAGACTCAAATGAAACTGCATAAAGAGTTTTTTCACTACGTCATTCCCTCCATGCTGGCCTTTGCGCTGTCGGGCGTCTATGCCATCGCCGATGGATTTTTCGTCGGCAACGCCCTGGGCGACAGCGCCCTGGCCGCAGTCAATATTGCATACCCGCTGACAGCTTTTTTACAGGCCGTCGGCACCGGAATCGGCATGGGCGGCGCAATCCAGTACGCCATCAGCGCCGGCACGGAAAATCATAAACGGGGCCGCCAGTATTTTGGTATGTCTCTCATTATGTTAACCATTTCCGGAATTCTTTTATCCGCGCTGCTGCTGTTAAGCGCCCCTGTGGTCCTCCGCTTTTTTGGTGCGTCTGGCGCGATCGGGGAGCTGGCGCGGGAATACATTCTTTATATTGCTTTTGGAGCCATTTTTCAGGTTCTGGGAACGGGGCTTGTCCCTTTCATTCGCAATATGGGAGGCGCAGTTTCGGCCATGGCCGCTATGATCGCAGGTTTTTTAACGAACATATTTCTCGATTACCTGTTCGTATGGCATCTTCCCTTCGGTATGATGGGAGCCGCCGTAGCGACGGTTATTGGGCAGGCGGTAACCTTTCTGGTGTGCGTGGCATTTTTCATTGCGAAAAAGAAGAAACCTTTGCTCCGGTTTGGAGAAGATGGTACATTTCTCTTTAAAACGATTCTGAAGGTAGGCCTATCTCCCTTTGGACTCACATTTTCACCTAATATCACATTGATCCTGATCAATAAAAGCGCGGCCCTGGCAGGCGGTGCGGCGGCTGTCACCTGCTATGCGCCGGTCAGCTATATTTCCGCCGTCATCATCCTCCTGCTGCAGGGTGTCAGTGACGGCTGTCAGCCGCTGATCAGTCTCTCCTACGGTGAGGGCCGTCACGACCGCACAAAACAGTTCCGTAACCTGGCGTATAGCTTTGCCGCCGTGGTCTCACTCCTGTGTATGGGAGTGCTGTTTCTCCTTCGAGGACAGGCGGCCGCGCTGTTCGGCGCCTCTCCCCAGATTACAGCACGCGTTGCAGATATTCTCCCTATATTCCTGAGCGGTTACTTATTTGTCAGCATATCCAGGGTGACGACGGCCTATTTCTACGCTACGGACAAAGACCTGCAGGCCTACATTATGATCTATGGGGAAGTAATAATCCTATTCCTGCTGCTGCTCATTTTGCCGCAAATGACAGGGATCGGCGGAACATGGCTCTCAGTACCGATCTCCCAGCTGGCGGCTATGTGTATCAGTATCTTTCTGATTATGAAGGAAAAGAAAAAGGCGTAAAAATATTTTAATGTAAAATGCTATTGACAAACTGCTTTTTTGCTGTTAGGATGTTCAATAATTTATAAATTTTATATTTTTTGAACAAGTTTTGAATACTAGCACAACACAAGGAGGATTAGTCATGATTGGATCAGAGAAAAACAGTAACGGCACAGTAACCGCTCCCGTTATATCACAGGCAGTCGCAAGCGAGAACTCGACCATGGAAGCAGAAACCTGGAAACAGATTTGGACTCGTAAGGGCAGGGCCGCCGGAGGCCTTGAAAACCTTCTGGAATTTGATGGATATGAGAGGACACAGGTTGACATGAAAGAAGTAGCCGCAGAGATTATCCGCCGGCTCGATATCAGAAAAGAGGACCGTGTGCTGGAAGTCGGTTGCGGTGCAGGCGCACTGGCCCAGTATCTGGACTGTGACTATACCGGCATCGACTATTCTCCCACTCTCGTAAGACGCCACATCGAACTTTTACATAACCCGGTACTGGTCGGTGAAGCGGCTGACCTTCCGTTTAAGGATCAATTCTTTGACAAGGTGATCTGCTACGGCGTATTTCTGTATTTTGATAATAAGACATATGCCCAAAAGGCCACGGAAGAACTTCTTCGGGTGGCTAAAAAGGGCGTTCTGATCGGAGAGCTTCCAATCCGCTCTCACCGGGAAGAGCATCTGCTCTTTTCACCAGAGGAATTCGAGGGCTGGGATATCAGCGACGGATTTTATGATCCATACAGAAAAGACAGATTTAATGCATCTTTTATCATGGCCTAAACTGTTTCCGCTGCAGAGCACTTTTAGTCTGCGGTCCGCACTGTAACCCCCTCCTTATCTTCCATTTCCCGAAGAGCGGCGCTCTATTGCGCGCCGCTCTTCGGGATGGTATACTGATAGCGGTGGATTACTGCCATTAACCATTTGCCACCGCTGGGGGGAGGGGAAACGAATGATTAAAATTGCAATCGTTGAGGATGACGAGAGCAGCGCTTCCTTATTACAAAATTACATAAAACGGTACCAGCAGACCCATCATACGGATTGTCAGCTGGTCTTTTTTAACAATGGCCTGGAATTTATCAGCGATTATCTGCCTGTTTACGATGTGATTTTTATGGATATTAAAATGCCGCATATGGATGGCATGGAGGCGGCAAAAAAACTGCGGAAGATCGATGAAGATACAGCGTTAATCTTTATCACAAGCATGGCGCAGTACGCTATCCGGGGATATGAGGTAAACGCCCTCGATTTTATCTTAAAACCAGTGAAATACTACGACTTTGAGATGAAACTGAACCGGGTGATCCATTATATTGAAAAACATAAGGACACAAAGATAACCATCAATACCGGAGATGTAATAAAAAGAGTTTCTGTCCGCGACCTCTATTATATAGAAGTCATCAATCACACTCTAATTTATCATACAGAGGGCCATACATACGAATCATACGGACAGTTAAAGAACTTAGAGGAGATTCTGGCTCCCTGCAATTTTACAAAATGCAATTCCTGTTATCTTGTAAACTTAAGGCACATTACAGAGGTACGCCCCAATTCTATCCTTATCGGTGATGATGAGATTCCGATCAGCCGGCGCCGCAAAAAGGATTTTATGAAAAATCTGGCTGACTATATGGGAGGTGGTTTCTGATGGGCAATATCAAACAAACCTGGCTGTTTCTCAATTCGTTTCATATTCAGATTCTGGCCGCAGAGCTGTTATTCTGTCTAAAGCTGAAACGTCAAAAAAACTTCTGGCCGACGATCATTGCCGGTACAGCGGTTTACAGTCTGCTTCCCTATCTTTTGCCTGAAAGTTTTTTCTGGTCCGGATTTCGTGTGGGAAACTGGTTTACCTTTGGTTTTCTAATCATGCTGGTACTATCACTCGTCCTGATCTGGTACTGCTTCGAAATCCCCGGTTTTAAATACCTGGCATTTTACGGAACAGCAGCCTGTGTGATCCAGCATCTCGTCCACACAGTATCGAAAATATTCGATATGGCGCTCTCACTCGGTGATACCATGACGAGCCAGTTCGTCCAGCTGTTTTTGGCCGTGATCCTTTATCTCGCCTTCTATCTGGTTTTTGTACGCCGTCTGGAAAAGGGAGAGGATATCGCCGTCAAAAACCGTTACCTGACTGCATTTACCCTATTTTCCATGTTTATGGTATACTGTGTCAGCCTCTGGACCACCATGACAGAAACAGAAACTATCGGCTGTAATTTATTTGACTGCTTCTGCTGTATTCTTCTGCTTGTTCTCCAGTTCGGCATGTTCGAATGGGGAAATATTCAAAAACAAAATGAGATTATGAAGCAGGTTCTCCATATGGAACAGGAGCAGCACGCTATTTCCAGAGAGACCATCGAACTGATCAATCTGAAATGCCACGACTTAAAACACCAGATTTCCGCCCTGCGCTACGCGGAAAGCCAGAGCGAGCATGACAGAAGTATCAAAGAACTGGAAGACGCCATTATGATCTATGACGCTTTTGCTAAAACAGGCAACGATTCTCTCGATGTTATCCTGGCGGAAAAGGGACTCTACTGCGAGAAATTCGGAATCCGTTTCAGCTATATTGTCGATGGCCGCCGCCTGGGCTTTATCAGTCCCACAGATATCTGCTCCCTATTCGGCAATGCGATGGAGAATGCGATCGAAAGCGTCTGCGGATTAGCAGATGAGGAAAAAAGAATTATCAGCATGAATGTATCAGCCAGGGCCAACTGTCTCGTCATCCACATGGAAAACTATTTTGACCGACCGCTAACCTTTGAAGACGGCCTTCCGGTGACCACAAAAGCCGACCGCGCCTACCATGGCTATGGTCTGAAAAGTATTCGCTTTATTACAGAGAAATACGGTGGGACCATGTCTATCCAGAGTGCAGATAATATCTTCTCCCTAAACCTCCTATTTCCATTGATATAACAGATAAAGGGCAGAAAAAACGTGTGCGATTTCATCAAATCGTACACGTTTTTTCTGTTTTCCGACCACTTACGCGGAAGTTTCCGCCACTTGCGAGAGAACCCTTTTTTTTATGAATTTATATGATAATATATAGCTCGACAGGATATATTTTATTTATTTTTCACGTTAATATTGAACGCAAATGATTCTATTCTTCAATATTAATGTGCAATTATCATATGAAGGAGGAAGGTTATGAGGGTTACAAGTACATCACAGCGCCTATGGCATGGGCTTACCACAACGAGCTGCTGTCTTCTCGCAGTCGTGCTGGGCGGGACATCGATTGCCGGCACCATGGAGGCGCGAATTAATTCTATTTTCGGCACACAGTCCTCAAGGGTAATCAGCGTAGATTCAGGGAAAGCAGAAAGCAGCGTCTATTTTCAATCTGGTTTCGCATCTGCCCAGGAACTGGTGGACTACAGGGAGAACTTGAATAAACAAATTGAAGCAGAGGGCTCGGTGCTCTTAAAAAATGAGAACAATGCTCTGCCGCTGGGAACCGGCGGCGTCAACGTCACCGTATTTGGCATCGGCGGCGTCAGCCCTGTCTATGCCGGTGCCCAGGGCGGAGGCGTTATCAAAAACACAGACCAGATTGTGCCTATTTACCAGGTATTTACAGAATCCGGCATCCACATTAATGAGACGGTTCGGGAGTGGTATAGAAAAACCGGCATCCCCGAAAACTGCGTGATCGACTCCACCGGACGGGACGGAAGCGTCACCACCAGCGGTCCCTGGGATAATGAAAAGGTGGAGCTGGCCACCCGGTCCCGAGGTGCTTTGGAGGCGGATGCATCAGCAGCTTTTGAAGGCTGGAGAGACAGCTATTCCTCCTACGGCGATGCAGCCATTGTCATGCTCTGTCGTCTGGAAGGGGAAGGCAGCGATTTAGAAGAAGGCAGTCTATCCATCACAAAGGAGGAACAGGCTTTAATCGATGAGGCCAAGCAGAATTTTGATAAGGTGATCGTTATCTTAAACGGCTCTGCTGCCATGGAGATCGAACCGCTTAAACAGGACCCGGATATCGATTCCATACTCTGGATCGGCGAACCGGGTACCCACGGACTCTATGGGGTAGCCGATATCCTTACAGGCAGAGAAACCCCCTCCGGCCACCTCCCCGATACCTATGCAGTCAGCTCCGTCTCCTCCCCTGCCTGGCAAAACGCAGGCAGCTTTACCTTTTCCAATGCAGAGGCGGAGAATCTGGGAAACTATGGGAGCTACTATCTGGTTCAGGCGGAAGGCATCTACCTGGGGTATAAATACTATGAAACCCGGTATGAGGATTGTGTACTGGGTGCGGGCAGCGCAGATTCGGCCCCAGGTGCATCAAACGGCAGTGATTCCTGGAATTATGACGATGAAGTCTCCTATGGATTCGGCTATGGACTGTCCTACACCACATTTACCCAGACTTTGGACAGTGTGGAGGTGGATGAGGAAAACAAATCGGCAGCCGTCACAGTTACTGTGACCAATACCGGAACCACTGCCGGAAAGGATGCGGTTCAGATATATGCCCAGTCGCCCTACACGGACTATGACAGGGCAAACCAGGTAGAAAAGGCGGCGGTTCAGCTGATGGCCTTCGACAAGACTCAGACTCTGGAGCCTGGAGAATCGGAGACACTCACCATCGACATCGACTTAAAATATCTGGCCAGCTACGATTACAAGAACGCAAAAACCTACATCATGGAAGCAGGAGACTACTACTTTTCAATCGGCAACGGCGCCCATGATGCGTTGAACCATATTCTGGCTGCAAAGGGTATGACATCCGGGGAAGGAATGGATTACGACGGAAATGCTGGGAACGCATATCACTGGTCGAAAACAGACAGCGATATGGAAAACTACTCCTTTGCCTTTGACGGAGAGACTAAAATCACCAATCAGCTGGAGGATGCTGATTATAATTACTGGAAGCCGGGAACCGTCACATACCTTTCCAGAAATGACTGGAGCGGAACCTGGTCCGATGGCTATGACGGACTGGAGGCAACCTCTGAGATGATTCCCTGGCTGACCACTGAAATCTACGAGGCAGGATCTTCCGATACCTCCCCGATTGTGACCGGTTCTGCGGAAACAAGCTATAACTTAATCACAATGCGCGGCGCAGCCTACGACGACGAGCTCTGGGAAAGCATCTTAAACCAGATGACAGCGGATGAGATGGCCCAGCTTGTCACAGATGCCTGCGAGCACACGACTCCTGTCGCAACCATCAACTACGGCGGCAGCCTCGACAAGGATGGCCCCATTGGATACGATGCCAAATTCAATACGGATACGGAAGCTGTCTACCACATCGACGGTACGGAATCCGATTACATACGCAATTACAATTTTACCACATTCTGCACAGAGCCGGTTCTGGCCGCTTCCTTTAATCCTGAGCTTGCGAAAGAACGCGGAAGAGTGAATGGGGAAGATTCCCTCTGGTCCGGCTATACCGAGATCTGGGCGCCCGGCTGTAATCTTCACCGCACGCCGTATTCAGGCCGTAACTACGAGTACTTCTCTGAGGATGCCATGCTCACAAACTTAATGGCCGCGGAAATCTGCGCGGAGGGTCAGCGGTACGGCAGCGTAGCGGGGCCAAAGCATTTTGCCTTTAATGATCAGGAAACCAACCGCCAGGGTGTGGCTACCTTTATGAATGAGCAGGCTGCGCGGGAAATCCAGCTTCGCGCCTTCGAGGGAGCCTTCCTCCCAGATGAGGGCGGCTCCATGGGTACCATGACGGCATTCAACCGTGTCGGAGTTACACATGTCACCTATTCTGAACCGCTTCAGGTCAGCATTCTGAGGGACGAATGGGGATTTGAAGGTTATACGATCACAGATTTTGCATTTAGTGACTTAATGTACCCTTACGCTTCCATCACCTCCGGAACCAACGCATTTGACAACATGATCAGTGATTTCTCCGCCATTAATGCAGAATCACTGAAAAATGACTTAACGCTGCTGTCGGGAGTACGTGAGTCCTGTCACAGGATTCTCTACACTTATGTAAATAGCAATGCCATGAACGGAGTGTCCTCCAACTCTACCATCGTAAGAGTCACTCCCTGGTGGAAAGCAGCGCTGAACGGCATCAGTATCGCCCTGGCCGCACTGGCGGCTGTAAGCTTTATTCTGTACCTGGTAAATACACGGATTCTTGTCCGGAACCGTAGAAATAAGGAGGGGAAATAGGATGAATCACTTTTTAAAGAAACAAGCAGCGGGATTCTATATCTCGGCCGCCTCCGTCATATTGGCGGTGATCGCCATGATCTCTTACGCCATGATGGCACAGGACGGTGAAAATACCCCTGGCTCCGTCTATCTTTTGACAGTGGCCGCCATTGCCGTCCAGCTGGCCGTGATGGCTTTCAATCAGACGAAAACTGGAAAAACTTATTATAACACAGCCTCATTTTTGGCAGCTTTACTGTCCGCATTCTGTCTGGTACGCTTTATCACAGGCAGAATGGAATGGCTCGGCGGTCTTGCCGCCCATAATGCCAACTTTGCGCCTCTTCACGCATCATTTTTCACTGCTGTCGTCTTCTACGTACTGACTATGGCAGCCTGCATTGCGGCAAGTTTTTGTAAGCAGGTAAAAGAAGGGAGTTGAATATACCACCATGAAAGCTGCTGCGTTCAACGACGGGTGGTTCTATAGACACCTGGAATCGGAGGAGACGGCCACTCCGGCCGCTCTCCCCCATGACGCCATGCTTAAGGAAGCTCGTTCTTCCTTAAGCCCTGGCGGCATCAACACCGGCTGGTACGAGGGCCATGACTATTTATATACCAAAACCTTCTACATCCCGCAGGAGTACGAAGGTAAAAAGATTATTTTAGAATTTGAAGGCGTTTACCATAACGCAGAAATAATACTTAACGGAAAAAAAGCAGCCTTCCGTCCGTATGGATACACCAATTTCTATGTAGATACAGAAGGTTATTTAAACTTCGGCCAAGCCAATGAAATACAGGTAATCGCAAGAAACAGTGACCAGCCAAACAGCCGCTGGTATTCCGGCGCCGGCATCTACCGTCCGGTGGTGATGTGGATCTCAGACCAGCAGAGAATCCTCTTAAACGGTGTAAAAATCCGCACCGTAAGCCTTCATCCGGCAGTCATTGAGATCCGGATAATGACGGAGGGTAAAGGCGCAGTGAACGTTTCCGTCTTTGACGGTGGAAAAGACGTGTTCAGCCACTCTGCTTTTACCACCGGTGAGCTTGTCATGAAAGCAGAAATCCCCAATGCCAGACTGTGGGAACCCGGAAAAGGAGAACTGTACACCTGCCGGGTAACATTCGGAACAGATGAAGAAACTGTAATATTTGGAATACGCACCATATCATATGGAAGCGATGGCCTCTGCATCAATGGAAAACGCGTCATTCTGCGCGGCGCCTGTATTCACCATGACAATGGTCTGCTGGGCGCCTGCGCTTATCCCGAGGCTGAGGAACGAAAGGTCCGTATTCTGATGGAAAACGGCTACAATGCGCTTCGTTCCGCTCACAATCCCTGCTCCAAAGCCTTCCTGAATGTCTGTGACCGGCAGGGTATGCTTGTCATGGACGAGTATGTGGATGCCTGGTACATCCACAAAACTGAATATGACTACGTCCGATATTTTGAGGACTGGTGGCGGGAAGATTTAAAGGATATGGTGGATAAAGACTACAATCACCCCAGTGTAATCCTGTATTCTACAGGAAATGAAGTTTCTGAAACAGCCCAGAGAAAAGGAATACAGCTGACAAAGGACATGACAGAATACTTACATACCCTGGATGACCGCCCTGTAACCTGTGGAATTAACATTTTCTTTAACTTTCTAAGCTCCATAGGCTTTGGCGTCTACAATGACAAAAAAGCCAGAAAAGAAGTCAAAAAGGCAGGAAAACCAAAAGCGGTGGGCAGTGAGTTCTTCAACAATCTGGCTGGGCTTTTGGGTGACAATACCATGAAACTGGGCGCCACCCTTCACGGCTGTGATGTGAGGACGAGAGACGCCTTTGCCTCCATGGATATTGCCGGATACAACTACGGAATCCTGAGATACTGCCATGATTTAAAAAAATATCCGAACCGTTTGATTCTGGGCAGCGAAACCTTCTGCAAGGATGCGTATGCGTTCTGGGAGCTGGCTAAAAAGAACCCTCGTATCATCGGGGATTTTGTGTGGGCCGGTATGGATTATCTGGGGGAAGTCGGAATCGGCGCATGGGAGTATAAAGACTATGCCCCCGACTTTTCTCACGGCCCTGGCTGGATATCGGCCGGATCCGGAAGAATCGATCTCACCGGCAGGCCTCTGGCAGAAGCGGCCTATACCCGTGTCGCATTCGAACTGGAGAAAGGGCCTGTTATTGCCGTCCGGCCGGTTAATCATACTGGAGAAAAGCATTCTCCCTCCGCCTGGAAGATGACAAATGCACTGGAAAGCTGGTCTTTCCGCGGCTGTGAAGGGTACAGGGCGGAGATCGAGGTGTATGCACGGGCTGCTTCCGTAGAATTGCTAATTAACGGTAAATCCGTTGGAAAGAAAGTGTTGAAAAATACATGCCGCACCCTTTTTCATACAGCCTATGAAAACGGAGAGATCATGGCCATCTCTTACGATCACTCCGGAAAAGAAATCGCCCGGTCATCGCTTATGACTGCGGGAGAGGAAACCGTATTAAAAGCCACTCCCGACCAAACCGAAACTGCTCAGGGAAGACTCTGTTTTATCCGCCTGAAATACACCGATTTAAACGGCGTCATAAAGCCCCTGGAGCGTCACCGGGTGCGAGTCACTGTCACTGGCGGGCAGCTGACGGCTCTTGGCAGCGCCTGTCCGTATAACAGTGACGGCTGGCTTTCCGACACCACGGATACGTACTTTGGCGAAGCTTTGGCAATTGTCATGGCCGGCAGTGGAGGCGAAATCCATCTGTCAGCTGCCGACGGCATCCATACCGGGGAAACGCGGATAAAAATTACAGAAAGAAGTGATTTAGAATGAATACGACAGCGATAAACAGAAACGGTTGGTCTGCCTTTGAAAAAAGCCATCCAAAGCTGGCAAAAATGCTGGTCCAGTTTATAAAATTCTATCTATTTTCCCTGCTGGTAACGCTTCTGCAGTATCTTTTGCTGACGTTTCTTCCCGGGATCATTTACCGGGCCACAGACTGGTGCAGTATCCCATGCCAGCTTATTCACCTGCAGTTTGGAGTAGTAGATACCTATGTGTTTAATTACCCGGTTACCGGAGATGCTTTGGGAGGTATGGGCTATTTTTCAGCATTTGCAGTCACTCTGTTGATCGCTCAGTGTGTGAACTTTCCCATGCAGCGGAATTTTGCCTTTCACTCCCACGGAAATATCTGGTACCAGATGGCCTGGTATGCGGCAGCCTGGATCGTCATCACGGTCACCTGCAGTCTGCTGATGTCCTTTTACGTTCCCGTCTGCAGAAATTATCTGCCGCCAGCAGTGTATAATCTTATTATCACAGTGATTAACGGAGGGGTACAGATGGTGATCTACTTTCCTGTTTATAAAATTATTTTCCCGGAGGGGGAAGCGGACAGGGACTGAGCCGATCCGTACTCCGTTTTATCTGTCCTTCCCCTCCTCTTACTCCGGCGGAAAACACTCCAGAACCTCAAGAGAGTTTTCCGCCCGATACCGGTATTCCCTGACACCATAAGGAATGAAGATTTCCATCCCCTTTTCTATCTTAAGTGACTGGCCCCCAACCATCAGTTCCCCTCTGCCCGCTGCAGCAAATACAATTACAAAATGGTGGTTTTGGGCACTGTATTCCCCTCCCCCCGACAAGGTAACCCGGTTCATGGAAAAACACTTCGTGGTACTGGGGCCAATCAAACAAACAGCCCTGGTTCCACCCGTTTGAGCCAGCGTCTGTGGCTTTACAAAATACCGTTTACCCGCCTGCTCCCGTTCCAGACAGGTAAAATCAAAGCAGTCAAGCAGAACGGCCATTCCTAATCCTCCGTGAAGCGATTCTTCCGGAAGCACACTGCCATCCGGGCGGATTCGCTCTGCCCGCAGTGTCAAATCCACCGGTTCCTGAATTTCCGCCACCAGACTGTCCGCTCCCAAGGCATGGGGCGTACCCGCAGGAATATAGACCACATCCCCTGGAGCGACAGTAAACTGGTGCAGACAGTTTAAAATTTTCTCAGTTTCCTGCATTTCTATATAAGATCGAAAGCATTCCCTCGTCACTCCCGGCCGGAATCCTGCATAAATATACGCTGTACGATTCTTGACTGTATCCAGGACATACCAGCATTCTGTTTTCCCAAACGGCAGGTCAAAATACGCTTTTGCCTTCTCCTTCGTCGGATGTGTCTGTACCAGCAGGCGTGTTTTCGAATTCAGCAGTTTGACCAGTACAGCGGGTGAAGCGCCATACTTGTTCACATGTTCCTTACCGAGAAATTCTTCTGGCTTCCTTTCCAGCACCGTTTTTAGATAATCCCCTCCATAATCCTTCCTAAGCACAGACAGCCCCTCCCGCCCTCCGTTTAGCGCGGATCTCACCGTGGAGGCCAGCCAGACCTGGGAGTACCGGCAGTCCGGATCGCTGTATCCAAAAAACTCTTTTAATAAATTTCCTCCTTTCATAAGGTAGGAAATTCTGTTCAATTCCAGCACAAACGGCATTTCGCACAGTTCCATCTCACACCCCCGGTCCGTCTTTATGGCTGTCTCACAAACTCTTCGCAGATACGATGCATACTGTCCATGGCTTCCTGCGGCAGAGGCAGAAACGGACGTCTCATTTCTCCCATTTCAATGCCCTCCATCTGAAGAATTGCCTTGATGCATTTCAGAGTTCCATATTTTCTGGTAACCGAAATTACTTCGTTGACGCGGGCCTGATTCTCCCTGGCTGTCTCCATATCCCCACTTAAGAAACCAGTATAGATTTTCCGTATCACTGGCGCCAGAATATTATAGGTACTCCCAATTCCGCCATCCGCTCCGGCCGCCAGACCTGATAAGAACATCTGATCAAATCCATTAAACAGGGTCAGCTCCGGATGTCCCGCCTTCATTCGCTCCATCTGAAAAAACTCATTGGAGGTAAACTTCACTCCTGCCACACGACCGTTGGCGCACAACTCATCCAGTAAATCAGTTGTAAGGGAAAAGCCTGACTGACTGGGAAAATTATAAATAAACATGGGGAGATCACTGGAGTCCATAATATCAAAATAGTACTGTTTCACCTCATCGGCGGTAAATTTGTAATAGAACGGACTGATGGCTGACACTGCGTCAGCACCGGCCTGCCTGGCATGTACGGCGCATTCCCTTGCAAATTCAGTAGAAATATGACCCACATGTGCAAACACCGTTTTCTCCCCGTTATTTTCTTCCAGCACCGCTTCCAGCACCCGTTTCCGTTCTTCCAGAGAGAGCAGGAAGGTCTCACCGCTGCTTCCTGCCACATAGAACCCGTCGATTCCTTTTCCAATCAGATACCGAACCAGCTTTTTCATCTCTTTTACATTCACCTGGCCGTATTGATCGAATGGGGTCAATAAGGCCGCATAAATACCTTTAAATTTTTTATTCATACCATTACCTCTAAATCTTTATTTTTTATGTCAACCTTTGACCGCACCGGCCGATACTCCTTCCGTAAAAAACTTCTGGAAGGAAAAGAAAATGATAAACAGCGGAAGGGCAGTCAGCACCGCACCGGCGAATTTAAGCCCGTAATCCACATCGCCTCCCGTAGTGTCAAACAGCTTTGCCACTCCCACCGGCAGTGTATAAGAATACTTATCTGTAGCGTTCACCAGCTGCCATAAGTAACCATTCCATACTCGGACAGCCGACAGAATCGCCAGTGCCCCGATACCCGGTTTGGAAAGTGGAAGTCCAAATTCCAGAAAGAAGCGCATCTTACTGCAGCCGTCTACCTCAGTGGCCTCCATAATCTCATTGGGAATGGAGTCATAGAAATTTTTCAGCAGATAAACACCGAAAGGCATTGCCACATCAGGCAGTATAATCGCCCGGTACGTCCCTACCCATTGGAACTTCACCATCAGCTTATACAGCGGAATAATATATATTTCTTTTGGAATCAAAAGCGCTGCAATAATAAAAGCAAAAATAATATTCCTGCCCACAAACTCCATTTTCGACAATCCGTATCCTGCCGCTGAGGACACCAGCACCAGCAGAGCCACCGTAATCACAGTGATTGCTACACTGTTGAACATCCAATGCCATGCCGGATTCTTCTCAAATACGTGGAGGAAGTTCTGTGCAGTCACTCTGGAAGGAATCCAGTCCGGTGGAATCTTCACAATATCCGAAGAGTATTTTATAGAACCGGTAAGCAGCCAATAGACAGGAAACAGTGAAAAGAAACAAAATAAAATAATAAGCGCGTTGGACACTAAGTCAAATTTGGATGCATGTCTCAGCTTTACAGTAAATCTTCCAGCCATAATCAGCCCCCCTTCCTCTTTCCGGTGACCAGCTGCTGTAAAAGTACAAGTACCAGGGTAAAAAGGAACAGCAGCACTCCGATTGCAGATCCGACGCCTGTGTTGCCCTGTTCAAAGGCCTGCTGGTACATCAGATACATCATCGTAGTAGACTGGTAACTGGGGCCTCCGCGGGTAAGCAGTTGTATCACAACAAACACCCGGATTACAGCGGCAGTCTGCGTGATAAAGATAAAAACAGTCGTAGGCCTTGTCAACGGTACCAGCACATAGCGGTACATATCCAGTCTGGAACCGCCGTCAATCTTGCAGGCCTCGATTAAATCCCTTGATATTCCGATCATATCGGCCACATACAGAATCACACTCTGACCGATATTCATGGTAAACAGAATAAAGATCAAAAGCACGAGGGTCCACGTCCTGTCAGCCAGGACGTTAACCGCCTCGAACCCGAACACCATGCTAAAATATTTCACAAGGCCGGACTGTGAATCCAGTATGAACCGCCAGATAATGGACATAACCACCATGGACGCAATTACAGGAATATAAAGGCAGACTCTCACCGCCGAGATATAGGACGGCAGCTTGTCAAAAATCGCCCCTGATATCCAAATTCCCATAATAATCAGCAGCGGTACCACGGTTATCACAAACAGCACGCTATTGCGGATTCCTATCAGGTAAATGTCGTCCGTAAATATTTTTATGTAATTTTCCAGCCCCACAAATGCATTGCGGCTGAATCTCGTGGTATAGAAGCTGCTGATAAACCCACTGATGATGGGATAAATCATAAATACTACTGACAAGATCACAAACGGTCCCACAAAGAGGTACGCCTGCAGATTTGCCATCAGTTTTTTCCGTTTCATGGCAGTCACCTTTCCAATCTGCTTATGGATTTAATACCAGAGAATTCTGTGTATATTCATCAATTACCTTGTTTGCTTTTTCAGAATACTCCGTCAGCGCATCGGCCGCCGTCTTTTCTCCCGAGTATACGGACTGGATCGCCGGAAACAAATCCTTTCTCGTCTCTACAAAGCCTGGTACATTTCCCGTAAAATCCCAGAGATTCCCCGACATTTTCTCATAAGAGGCATAAATCGGATATTCCGCCTCCACGGACTTTGCAATGGATTTAAAGCATGGAGTACCGGCAGTATTAATTGCTGTCAAGCTCTCCTTATCCTGAAGCAGCCAGCGAAGGAATTCCTTGGCCACCGCAATTTCGTCTTCTTTTCCATTGTTCATAACACAGGCACCGTATATGTAGCTGGCCATGATATTTCTGTCGCTCCCGTTATCCTCTGCCGGAACAGAAGCAAGCCTGACATCAAACTTCTCGATTTCTCCGCTGTCAATCTTTCCTTTGGTTGCTACATAATTGGTGTACTGACCATGGGAAATGGCACACAGCTGGTTCTGGAAATCAGGCATAACCTCGGTGCCGTCCTTGGTAGCAACATCTGTATTGGTGTATCCTGCATCTGTCCAGGCCTTCATGGTATCCAGTGCCTTTATTACCTTTTCATCAGAACCAGAATTGCTCCTTCCATCTTTCCACATCTGTCCGCCATACATACTAAGCCAGTTCATCATGTGGGTATCCGCCTGTACAGAAGCCGCAAAAAGTCCCAGCGGATACTTTTCCGTCCCTCTAAACTGCTCTGCCAGCGCCGGCAATATTTTTTCCTGGAAATCTGAAAGACTCCATGCCGCAATTTCCAGCTCATTCGCAGGAATGAATTCCTCCAGACCGGCCGCTTTAAAATAATCTGCATTGTAAAGCAATCCAAAGTACGACTGATATAAGCCAATCATATAACTCTTTCCGTTAATACAGGTTGCGTCATACGTTGATGGGTAAATATCACTTTTCGCCGTCTGCGCAATATCATCAATATCAAGAATATTTCCCTGATGTACTTCGTCTGCCGAAGTAAACCATGCGGATAAGAACAGAGCCGGCAGCGTCCTGGATTCTTTTGCCAGTGAAAGCTTCGTCGCCCGGTCTGAACCCGCGAACTTATCCAGAACGATGGTATAGCCCTGATCTTTATAAGCCGCTTCAAATCTGTCAATCACTCCCTGCAGCACCTCTTCACTAACGTTAAAATCTGTCCACATCTGGATCTCCACAGGTCCTTCCGGCAGTCCTGCTTCTGCTTCAGAAACCGGTTCTGTTGTGGCCTCAGAAGTTTTCTCCTGCACAACGGCCTCTGTCTTTGTTTCCGCCGCCGTCTCTGACGCGGCAGTCTTTTCTTCCTTCCTGCCACATGCACAAAGCGATAAAACCATACTCATTGCCAATATTACTGAAACAACCTTCCTCATATAAACTCCTCCATTCTAAACTGGTAAAGCATCGCCGTAATCTTGTACAAAACAGTACGATGCTATGCCAACGCTTCTCCTGTCCGGCATCTCCTGCCCAAACAGCTCTGCCGCACCACAAGTTCCGGCTGCAGAACAACCATCTTTTTCTCGGATATCTGACGCCCGTTGGTGATGTCCAACAAAAGATTTGCAGCATTTTCCCCTATCTCATAAGTCTTGAAACTGACTGAAGTCAGCTTAACAGGCAGTTGTTCGCATAGCGCCGTATTATCGTAGCCGATCAGTCCTAAATCGCTTCCAATGGCAATCCCCAGCCGCTCCGCAACCCGGTATACAATCTCTGCTATATTGTCATTAAAGCACATAATCGCATCAGGACGTTCCGGCCTCACCAACAGTTCTTCTGCCGCTTTTTCCACATCAATCTTATCCTGACCATTATAACTGTAGTAAATTTCCTCCGGTACTATCCCGTGTTCTGTCATAGCGCTTAAATATCCCTGAAGACGCGCCCTGGATGTAGAATACCAGTACCGGGCTAAGAATGCTATTTTCCTATATCCGCTGCCAATCGCATATTTTGCAGCTATGTACTCGCCGTAAAAATCATTGGACAGCACCAGCGGCGCCTCGAAGCCTGACACCCCTCTGTTGCAGAAGACGATAGGGACTCCCGCTGTTCTGGCCTCCGTAAACATGGTAATCCGCCCAGATTCATGGATAGTAGGTACAATAATCAGTCCTCCGATTCCGGATCTGATAAATTTACTGATATATTCATCCTGCTTGTCCATCTCATAATCCGTATTGCCAATAATCACATTGACATTATAACGATTTGCCACATCCTCAATTCCTCTAACCATGCCCGGATAGACATCCTTGCGAATATCCGGAATTATCACGCCCCAGCTGGCAGAAGGAAACATGATCTCTGTCTCCGTTTCTTTCCCTTGAGAAACATAGGTTCCGCTTCCGTTTTTTGCGTATAAATATCCCTCCCCTATCAGCTCCGAAATGGCTTTGTCTATGGTAGTCCGTGTCACATCATACTGTTTTACCAGCTGCGGCCTGGACTTCAGTCTGGAATCCGGGGCCATGTGCCTGATCTCCTGCAGAAGATCCTGCTTCACTTTCTGATACCGGTACATTTCATTTTCCATACCCGTTCCTCCTGGTTTAAAAATCTGACGGTCAGCTTTGTTTTTAACATAGCACCTTTAGTAATTAGTGTCAATTAAAGTAAAATAACTATATTTTTTTCGTTTATATCGTATAATTTTCAACTATTTTTCCCTGTCTTTATACGTAAAAAAGCTGCCTGTTTATCATTCCGATAAGCAGGCAGCTTTTTGTTTAATATGTCCATCCCTGACAGGCATATCCTGTATTCTATTTCCTATATGATTCGGCACATCCGATATCCTATTTCATCCGGTAAACCGGATCCGCCGGATATCCGCCGCGGATCTTCTGCATGCCCCGCTGAATGGCATCCTTGGACTGCTTCCAGTCTGCATCACGGTTTAAGTAATCGTATTTTTCAATAAACCAGTCCACATCCGCGGACAGGCGCTCCATGTTGCGCTGCATCACATCAAAAATCATGGGATAAAAGTCTCTGCGTTCAGCGTCGTTTAAATACCGGTCCGCCCCTGCGCACAGCTCTGCAAAATGATGGAGACAGACGCCCTTCCCGTTCTTAACCTTTTCCCGAAAGGCCGCGTCCTTTTTGTACAGATGAAAAAATGTGGCGATATATCGCTCATAGACCTGATTAAAACGATCACAGATATAGCAGGTCCGTTCCTTTTCGTTCACCCATTTTTCAATGGGATTCCCATTACCGCCGTCCCGTTTTCCGGCCTTTCCCGTAATCCGGTCCATCATGGAGGTTTTTCCCGGCGTATAATCCTTAAACTCGGACTTCATCTCCTGAATCATTTTCTTATAATACGTCTTTAAAATCCATCCGTTCCCCAGTGCATTGCCATAATCAAACATCTTCTTCTGATGGACCCGGCAGAATCCCGCCTTGTCCGTCGCTTCCCTCGTATCACTCTCCATATACGAGGCACAGGAACCCAGGACAAAGTCCATTAACTCCTGCTCCGTTTTCCGTTCCACGTAACAGAATGGACATTCGTCATCCGCATCCATCGCGTCATTCATTGGTATTTCATATAATTTTTCCTTCATTGTTATCGCCCCGTCTTACACCTTAAACCGGTACCCCACGCCCCAGATCGTCTCGATATACTGCGGCTTCGCCGTATTAAACTCGATCTTCTCGCGGATCTTCTTAATATGAACCGTGACTGTAGCGATATCTCCGATGGATTCCATGTCCCAGATTTTGCTGAACAGTTCTTCCTTGGTAAACACGTGGTTCGGGTTCTGTGCCAGGAAGGTCAGCAAATCAAATTCCTTTGTTGTAAAGCTCTTTTCCTCTCCGTTGACCCACACGCGTCTCGCAGTCTTGTCAATCTTCAGGCCGCGGATCTCGACAATTTCATTATCCGGGGTTCCGCTTCCGATCAGTCTTTCGTATCTGGCCAGATGAGCCTTGACACGTGCTACCATCTCACTTGGGCTGAATGGCTTCGTGATGTAATCGTCGGCGCCCAGTCCCAGCCCGCGGATCTTATCGATATCCTCTTTTTTCGCAGATACCATGATAATCGGGGTGTTCTTCACTTCCCGGACCTTGCGGCAGATCTCGAATCCATCCACGCCCGGAAGCATCAGATCCAGAATCAGCAGATCGAAGTCTTCATGAAGAGCCTTCGTAAGTCCGGCTTCTCCATCATTCTCAATCTCCACCTCAAAGCCGCTCAGTTCCAGATAATCCTTCTCGAGCTCTGCAATGCTCTCTTCGTCTTCAATAATCAGTATCCTGCTCATTCTGCAATAACCTCCTGATATTTTCTTAGCACAAAGTGTATCTCTGTGCCTATGCCTTCCTTACTGGTCGCCCAGATCCTTCCGCCGTGGTCCTCGATAATCTTCTTTACGATAGAAAGCCCGATACCGCTTCCACCCTGAGAGGAGTTCCTGGAAGAGTCTGTCCGGTAGAACCGGTCGAAAATGTTGGGCAGATCTTTAGCCGCAATGCCTTTTCCATTATCCTCAATCTCAATCTGGATAAAATCTCCCACGTCCTTGATGCGGATATTGATAATTCCGCTCTTCTTGTCAATATACTTCACTGAATTGCTGACAATATTGTTGATGACGCGTCTCATCTGCTCCGCGTCGGCGATGACCATCACGTCCTCGTCCACATAGTTGAAATATCCCAGTTCGATATTTCTCGCTTCCATCTCCAGCCCCACCTCATCGACACAGTCTCTGAAGTAGCTTGCCACATTGATCTTGGAAAATGTATACGGAATCTTGTTCGTATCGATCTTTGAGTAGAACGTCAGCTCATCGATCAGCTTATCCATGTCATTCGCCTTATTATAAATGGTCCGTATATACCGGTCTAACTTCTCCGGTGAGGACGCCACTCCGTCCATGATCCCTTCCACATAACCCTTGATGGCTGTGATCGGGGTCTTTAAATCGTGAGAAATATTGCTGATTAACTCTTTATTTTCCTTGTCATACTGGATCTTCTCTTCCGCGTTCTCCTTCAGCCTCATGCGCATCTCTTCGAAATCCTGGCACAGCTGGCCGATCTCGTCGTCGTTCTCCACTTCCAGTGCAAAATCCAGATTGCCGTCCCTGATCTTCTTCGTGGCCTCCTGGAGCCGCCCCAGCGGGTGTACCACAGAACTGTAGACCCACATCATCAGGATCGCGTCCGTAAACACGATGATCAGAATTACCGCCAGAAGCATCTCCGCCATCATGGCCTTAATCTCCGGAAGAAGTCCGTCTACATTGGATACAATGAACACGCTGCCCTTTCCCTCATCCGGGTAAAGGAAATCCATCTGCTTGACCAGATGCTGCGTATCCCCATCCAGATAGATGGCTCCGTCAATGCTGCTGTCCACATCTTCATACTTGGGCAGCTGATCGAGGAGCTCCTGAGTCACATGACTGTTTCCGTCAAATACGATCTGGTCGTCTTTTCGTACAATCATATATGCATATTTATTCGACAGCTTTTCATTCAGCTTCTGCATATATTCCATATCACTAAACTTCTCCGGGCTGCTGTCTAAAATCTTCTCGATTTCTTTCTGTTCAACCTGCGTCATTCGGTTAAAAATCTGAAGGGAATTGCCGGAAAAGAGATTTACCTGCTCCGTTAAATTATACGCCTTGCGGAACGATTTCATCTGATAATTGCTGAGTCCCGCCACAACCGCGTAAATCAGCGCCAGCGGCACCACGGTTATGATCACAAAAGCGACCGCCAGACGTGTTCTTAATTTTAGTTTCACAACGTGCGTCTCTCCTCTGCTTATAGTATTCCATTTTATACAAAAATATTATAACACAGAATGAAGACCGCATTTATAAAACTATTATAAAATTTGCCTGTCCCTTTATAAACTGCCGTTCCCTTCTGTCATCATTTCATCGGTCAGCAGAAGGCCGTTTGCCTCCAGATTCCGAACCGTGTACTGATTTACGTATGCATTTCCGCCGCATGCGGCCGGAATCACTGCAAATGGTCTGACTGACGGTTCTGCGCCGCCCTGGAGTGCGCTCATTCTCACGGCTCCGTCATCCAGCTCCAGTTCCGTCTGAATTGCGGGCCTTTCTCTAATTGTCAAACCAGAACACGATGCGTACCTCATCGTCACTTTTGATTCTCCACTCCTCTTTCAGCGCCTCCAGCCGGCTGATCAGCATGGTCAGGTTCAGATTTAAGTACCCCAGCCATTCCCGGTAGACCAGCCCGGCCTCCGGTGTCTCCCTGCTCTTTTCATCACAGAACGCCAGCTGGTAAGGTTTACCAGCCGCATCAAACTCCAGCATTTTCTCATATTCATCTTCCCTGACCCAGCCTTTTAACGGCAATCGTCCTCCGTAACCGCTTTCCTTCAGTTCTCTCAGCGTCAGCCAGGAGAGATCGTGGCAGTCAATGCTTCCGATCTCCATCTCGTCTGTCTCATACCGAAAAACCAGTTCGTCCATCTGCTCCGGCAGGCCTCGCGGCTTCGCAATCGGGGGCCAGGAGATTTCCTCCTCTTCTCCCCGGACTCCGGCCAGCAGATAAAACAACCCATAATCGCGGTGCCCATCGATCAAATCACGACGGCTGAAGCCGCCATCGCCCTGAATCCTTAAATCCGCCCACACATCGTCCCGATACCAGTGTTCGATGTTCTTCCAGCGCCGGTTACCGGGTCCCCTGTTCCGGAGCGCGTTGTTACGAACATCAGCGGTATACCCTTCTGCAAAAAGATGTATATCACAGCCCATAGCGATTCCTCCATTCTCATGGATACCATGCGTCCTTGTACGCTCATGTATCCCTTATTTTCCCCTAATAATCTGTTGAGCTGACTATAACATATTCATGGCGGAAAGTCACGCGGCGGCGCTCGGGAGGATAGTCACTTGTCAGGCCCATACGGATTATCACACAAAAAACAGGTGAAAAGGAATCTTTCAAGCGCTTTGAGACGCTTTGCCAATTCTTTCTCACCTGTCTTTTCTCACTAATTTCCCACCCCGGCCGGACACCGGAGTGATCGCGTTATTCCCTTTATAAATACTTCTTCAATAGCTCCACCTTATCCAGCTTCTCCCACGGCAGATCCAGATCATTTCTTCCGAAATGTCCGTATGCGGCAGTCTGCTTGTAAAGCGGTCTGCGAAGATCGAGCATGCGGATAATTCCCGCCGGACGGAGGTCAAAGTTTTCACGGATGATCTCAACCAGTTTGTCGTCGCTTAACTTACCCGTTCCGAACGTATCCACCATGATGGAAGTCGGATGTGCCACACCAATGGCATAGGACAACTGAATCTCGCATTTATCCGCCAGACCTGCGGCCACCATGTTTTTAGCCACGTAGCGGGCCGCGTAGGCCGCTGAACGGTCTACCTTGGTGCAGTCCTTACCGGAGAAGGCGCCGCCGCCGTGGCGCGCATATCCGCCGTAGCTGTCCACGATGATCTTTCTTCCTGTCAGTCCGCTGTCTCCCTGCGGTCCGCCGATAACGAAACGTCCTGTCGGGTTGATGAAGAACTTGGTCTCCTCATCGATCATATCAGCCGGGATAATGGCGTCAAATACATACTCTTTGATATCCTTGTGAATCTGCTCCTGAGTAACGGCCTCGTCGTGCTGGGTTGATAAAACCACTGCTTCCAGACGAATCGGACGGCCATTCTGATCGTATTCCACCGTAACCTGAGTCTTTCCATCCGGACGCAGGTACTTTAACGTGCCGTCTTTGCGCACCTTCGTCAGCTGGAGTGCCAGTTTGTGAGCCAGGGCGATCGGATAAGGCATATACTCTTCCGTCTCATTGCTGGCAAAACCGAACATCATGCCCTGGTCGCCGGCACCGATTGCATCCAGCTCAGCCTCAGACATCGTGTGTTCCTTCGCTTCCAGAGCCTTGTTTACGCCCATAGCGATATCCGGGGACTGTTCGTCCAGGGATACGACCACACCGCAGGTATCGCAGTCAAAGCCGTATTTCGCGCGGTCATAGCCGATCTGGCGAATCGTCTCGCGGACTACCTTCTGGATATCCACGTATGCGTGAGTGGTCACCTCACCCATAACCAGTACAAGACCTGTGGTACAGCAAGTCTCACAGGCCACACGGCTCATCGGGTCCTGCTTTAACATCTCGTCCAGAATCGCATCGGAAATCTGGTCGCACATTTTGTCCGGATGGCCTTCCGTCACGGACTCGGATGTAAATAATAATTTTTCCATGTTGTCATTTCCTCCTTATGTACATGGGGGAGTCAGAAAACCTGCAGCCAGCTGCCGGTTTTCTGACCCTCGCGGCAGTCGCCAAATTCAAACAAGCTTGACTTTGGCTCGCTGCCCGCGGGAATAACAAAAAGAAAAGCCCGCAGCAATGCGGACTTGATAAATCATGTATCAAATCCTCTTATTGCTCGATTTCTCGCTCAGGTTGGCACCTTCCGCCCTCTCCTGACTGCACACCAATGTGCGCCATTCAGGCCGGGGTTGCCGTGACTTCACAGATCCTTTTATCTCCATCACTCTGAATAAGGGATATTACGTACTTTTCAATTGTTATTCTGTTTCCTGTTACTTCTGTTGCGATATTAATATTATCGTATGAAAAGAGCCTTGTCAAGCATTTTCCATAGGAAGCAAACTTTTTTATTCACTGTTCAACTGCCCTCAAAAGTGATATGATAGAGGCAGTAATTACATAAAATGTACGAAAATGTCAAAAGCAGGAGGAAATGAAACCATGAGATTAGTAACACGTTCTGACTTTGATGGTCTCGTCTGCGGCGCTCTTCTAAAAGAGGCAGGCGTCATCGACCATTGGAAATTTGCTCATCCGAAGGACTTACAGGACGGTCTCGTCGAGATCACAGAGGATGACTGTCTGGCAAATGTCCCCTTTGTAGAAGGCTGCGGCCTTTGGTTCGACCATCATTCCAGCGAGTTCGAGAGGCTCGAGCTGGAAGGCAAATACAAAGGAGAGAGCCGTCTGGCCCCTTCCTGTGCCAGGATTATATACGAATACTACGGCGGAAATGAGCGTTTCTCTCATTTTAATGAGATGATGGAGGCCGTGGACAAGGTGGACTCCGGTCACCTCACCATCGATGAAATCCAGAATCCGAAGGGATGGATACTGATCGGCTTTCTGATGGACCCGAGAACCGGCCTGGGACGCTGGAGGAACTTTACGATCTCCAACTACCAGTTAATGGAGCGTTTGATCGACGCCTGCCGCACCATGAACACCGAGGAAATCTTAAATCTTCCGGATGTACAGGAGCGGATCGAGGTCTATTTTGAGCAGACAGAGAAATTCATGGCCATGATTGCCAAACATACCAGAGTGGAACAGGATGTGATCATCTCAGACCTGCGGGGAGTCGATCCCATCTATACGGGCAACCGTTTCCTGATCTACAGCATGTATCCGGAGCAGAATATTTCCGCATGGATCGTCAATGGAAAGGGCGGTATCGGCTGCTCTGTCGCAGTCGGTTACAGCGTCTTAAACCGTACCGCGTCTCTTGATGTCGGAAGCCTGATGTTAAAATACGGCGGCGGCGGTCACAAGAACGTCGGCACCTGCCAGTTTGGCGATGAAAACATGGAGGAACAGCTTCCTAAACTCCTGCACGAACTGGTTTATCCAACCCTGTAACAGTCATACGAATGGCCGTCGGAATTGTCCGGCGGCCATTTCTGTTTCTATTGACAATAAGTATTATTTGTATTACTATATATAATACAAATAATACTTATTTCAGAAAGGAGGTAATTCCATGATTATTCGTCTGAACACGGCCAGCACTGTCCCTATCTACGTCCAGCTGCGGAACCAGATTGTTACCGGAATCGGAAAAGGGGAACTGAAAGTCGGTGAAAAGCTTCCTACGGTACGTCAGCTGGCCCTCGATGCGGGCGTCAACACTATGACGGTAAACAAGACTTATCAGATTCTCCGTGCGGAAGGTTTTATCGAGATAGACCGGAGAAACGGCGCGACCGTGCGTCCGATGAAGGACACGACTTTACAGTACCGCGAAAAACTAAAGGAAGAGCTGGAGTTGATCGGAGCCGAAGCCTGCTTAAAGGGAATGGATAAGAAGGAATTTCTGACGATCTGCGAAGAAATTTTTGCGCATATGGAACCGGCGATCGAGCCATCATAAAGATACACTCATAAGGACACATTCATAAGGATACGCTCATAAAGACACATTCATAAGGGCACTGACAGAAACAACGGAGGACAGACATGGATATTGCGCTATTAGTCATTTTCTTAATCACAGATTGGAGCATCGTGGGAATCTTTGCCGCAGTTTACGGTGGAAAACACCGCTACCGGGAAGGCATGATATTCGGTGTCCATGTCCCGGAATCGGCGGTTCTGGATGAAGGCACCGCTGCATTGACCGCTCATTACAGGAAAGCAAACCGGAATTTTTACATCATCAATCTGGTGGCAGGAACGGGAGCCGCGCTTCTCTCCCTGGGACATCTTTCCATCTTTATGATCGTTTGGACACTCTGGCTCCTGGAATTCTGCATCGTGTCCATGGGGCTCCTGTTTTTTGCCCACCGCCGCATGTATGACCTGAAAGTATCAAAGAAATGGATTGTAGGCGAGCCCGTCCGGACGGTGATCGTGGATACCTCAGTCTCCTCCGTGTCTGAAAAGCTGCCGTTTTCCCACTGGTGGCACTTACCGGTAATTCTGGCCAGCATCCTGGCGCTGTTTTTCCTTCCTCATCTCCGGGAATATTTCGGAGACAGCTATCTGCGCTTTCTTTTACCGGGCGCGGTTCTTCTCACGGAAGCGATGTTCTGGTCCGTACACGTCTGGTACAGTCACCGGGAAAACGTGGTATACAGCAATGACAGTAAGATCAATCTGGCAGTCAACCGTTTAACGAAGCGTGTCTGGTCCGGGATGTGGATCGCTTCCAATTACCTCCTGCTTCTCTCCATGGCCATTCTGCTGATTCCACTGGCCGTACGCGGTTCGACAACTACACTGGAATTCTTCCTCTTCCTGGCCATTCAGATCACCGTAATCGTGCTGATTACCGCCGCCATCCTGTGGCTGGAAAATAAACGGAATGATATCCTGTCCGCCGACCGCTCACCGCTCCTGGTAGACGATGACCTGTACTGGAAAAATGGCTGGTACAGCAATCCTGACGATAAACGTTTCTTCGTTCAGGACCGGATGTGCAGCGCCAACTTCAGCATGAACATGGCCAAACCGGCTGCAAAAGCCATAACCGGCACCATAACGGCGGGGACCGTCCTTCTCCTCGTCTGGATCTGCGCCGTCTTTGTGCGGATGGATTTTGTGCAGCCGCAGCTTTCCCTCCGCGGCGCCAACGTGGAGGTAACCGCAGGGATGTATGATATCTCCTTTTCCAGAGACGATATTCTGGAGGCAGAGCTCCTCGACAGCCTTCCGGAAGAACCGCTCCGCCGGACCAATGGCGCAGCCACTAACGACTATCTTCTCGGCAAATTCTACGGGAATCAGACTGGTGAGTGCCGGCTCTATATTTACAGGAATGTCCAGCCTATACTGGCCATTCATCTGCCGGAATACACCGTTTTTATCAACAGCAAAACGCCGGGAGAAGTCGAGGCGTGGTATAACAGCCTGAAAAATCCGTCACGATCACCCGCAAGCGCGCCCACCTGACTCGTTGCTCGCGGGAATAAATATCCCGGGAAGAATCTCTTCTTCCCGGGATCAATCTTATCTGTATCCGTTCGGATTATTGGACTGCCATCTCCAGGAATCCTCGCACATCTCGTCAATTCCTCTTTCTGCTTCCCAGCCCAGTTCCTTCTTAGCAAGTGCAGCATCCGCGTAGCACTCGGCGATATCACCAGGTCTTCTTGGTTTGATTGCATATGGAATCTGTTTTCCGCAGGCTTTGGAGAATGCCTCGATCATCTGAAGCACGCTGAAGCCCTTGCCGGTTCCCAGATTGTAGATACGTACGTCCGGCTCGGACTGAGCCAGTTTATCGACTGCCTTTACGTGGCCGATGGCCAGATCCACGACGTGAATATAGTCACGGACACCCGTTCCATCCGGTGTATCGTAGTCATTGCCGAATACGCCCACTTCCTTCAGTTTGCCTACGGCAACCTGGGTGATGTATGGAGTTAAATTGTTCGGAATACCTGCCGGATCTTCTCCGATCAGACCGCTCTTATGAGCTCCCACCGGATTGAAGTAGCGGAGTAAAATCACGCTCCATTCCGGATCCGCGGTATGTAAATCAGTCAGAATCTGCTCCAGCATACTCTTCGTCTGGCCGTATGGATTGGTAATCTTTCCCTTCGGGCAGTCCTCGGTGATTGGAACGAACGCCGGGTCTCCGTATACGGTGGCAGAGGAGCTGAAAATGATCTTCTTCACGCCATGGTTTCTCATCACGTCACACAGAACGAGCGTGCCGGTAATATTGTTATGGTAATATTCCAGCGGCTTTGCCACGGATTCGCCTACTGCCTTTAAGCCGGCGAAATGGATCACCGCATCGATTGTCTCTTTGCTGAAGATCTCCTCCATAGCAGCCTTATCCAGTAAATCTGCCTTATAGAAGGTCACGTCTTTTCCTGTAATCTGTTTTACCCGGTTTAAGGATTCCTCTGAAGAGTTGCATAAATTATCGACAACAACGACTTCCTGTCCCTGATTCAACAGCTCCACACATGTATGGCTTCCGATATATCCGGCGCCTCCGGTCACTAAAATTCTCATTTATTTTCCTCCTGATATCCTTAATATTTACACACGATCGCTTCCATATCGGCCCACTTCTTCTCCATGTCGGCAACGAGAGCGAACTGGGTTCTGGTTCTGTCCAGGTTATGATTCTCACGGCTGATACGGAAATACGTGTCACCCTGCAGGAAATCAGTCAGGAAACGCACACCACATTCAAAGGTCATGAGTTTTGCACCCATAGGGAGCATATCGCGCTCCGCCTGGGTTAAGCTGCCCTGGCATCCCTCCAGGAATCCCTTTGTATAGATTTCATACAGCGGAAGGGACAGCGAAACAAGGCTGACATCCGGCTCATCCTCATCGGCTGTATTGGCGCCGAAACGGATGGAGTCGCCGAAATCGAAAATGGACAGTCCCGGCATAATGGTATCCAGATCGATGATGCACAGGGCCTCACCCGTAACATCGTCAATCATGATATTGTTTAACTTCGTATCGTTGTGGGTTACGCGGAGCGGAAGCGTTCCTTCCTTCAGCATGTTCATGGCAGCTCCGGCCTCATCGGCGCGGTCCATGACAAACTTGATCTCCTCTTCCACCAGATGAGCGCGTCCGCACACATCCTCTTCCACCGCCTTCTTAAATGTCTCCAGACGGACCGGTGTGTTATGGAAGTTTACAATCGTCTCCGTCAGCTCTTCTGCCGGATATTCGGCCAGCTGACGCTGGAAATGGCCGAACGCCTTACCGCTCTGATAGAAGTCGTCTGGATTGCGCACCTTGTCAAAGCAGGTGGCGCCAGAGATAAATAAGTAACCTCTCCAGTAATTTCCGTCGCTGTCTGTCACGTAATCTTTGCCGTCTCTGGATTTTACGATGTTTAATGTCTCACGGTACGGATCACCGCCCTGTGCGATGATTTTCTCACGCAGGAAGGAAGTGACGCCGGCGATGTTTCTCATCAGAGACACCGGATCGGTAAAGATTTCATGGTTGATTCTCTGGAGTATGTATAAATGCTCCTTCTCACCGTCTCTGCATACCAGCCGAAACGTGTCATTGATGTGACCGCTTCCGTAACGTTCCCAGGAAATCGGTTCCCCTTCAAAGCTTAAAAGGTCGATGGCCTCTCTGATTTTACCACACTGTGCGTCTCCCATCACGCTTCCTCCCATAATTTTTCTGGATAGAATCCGGCTTCCTTGAGCCCCTTTATGGCGTTCACAACCGTTTCCTTGTCCTCTTTATAAGTAACTCCATACCAGCGGTCAATGCTCTTCAGCACCGTCACGTCGGCTTTCCCCTCTTTTAACAGTTCATCTACCACAAATGGCAGGAAATATTCGCATTTAATCGGATTCTTTGGCAGTTCACGATCTAAGAAGGCGGCAAATCTGGCATCGATCTCCTTTAAAACACTGGCCGTAAAGCCCCACATATTCATGGAAACGATGGTCTCCTCCGGAAGTTCCGTCCAGGTCGCACCGTCATCCTCTGTAAACTCCGCGATGTCGCCGTGCTTTTCGATTCTGGTTCTCTCGTGGATATCCACCAGATGGCTGCTCTCGTCCGTGGTGCAGACACCGCGCGCCACATGTCCGTTCTCCGTCAAAGTGTTATAAAGCTTGTAGCCCACCATGGTGTACTGATACTTTTCGTTGTCTGAATATTCAACCAGCTGGTCATAAATGGATTTAAATGCGCTCTTGCCATAGTAATCATCGGCATTGATCACTGCAAACGGTCCGTCTACCGCATCCTTGCAGCACAGAATCGCATGAGCCGTTCCCCATGGCTTCACACGGCCTTCCGGTACGCTGTAGCCCTCCGGCAGCTTATCGAGCTCCTGGAACACGTATTCCACCTGCACGTATTTCGCCATGCGGTCTCCGATCTGCTCCTTAAACTCTTTTTCGATGGCCTTTTTAATAATGAATACCACCTTCTCGAACCCGGCTTCCACCGCATCGTAAATAGAAAAGTCAATGATCTTGTTACCGTATGGGTCTACCGGGTCAATCTGCTTAAGACCGCCGTAACGGCTCCCCATCCCTGCTGCCATAATTACCAGAACTGGTTTCTTAGTCATCGCAACTACCTCCTTATTTTCAACTCGCCCCGGCAGTCCGTAGTGACTTGATTGCCGAACACGTTTTACTAACTCCAGTATAGTGAATACACAGGAAAATATATTTGCACTATCTGCCATTTTATTTGCATTATCGTACACATTTTACTATTTTACCACAGAATATGATATACTGTAAACACGAAACGGAGTCGTTTCACATTTCACACAGGTACAGCCGGGGCAGGGCGGGAAACAGGGGGTGGCGCGGGCTGTGAATGGTACGTACGTCTGAAAGGAGGCGTTTATGGAATACAAGAGTACGGTGCTCCGGACCAGCGCCGTTGTACGCAAAGTCATTTCCATACACTATTTCGAATATATGAGTAATTTCTCATTTCCGGGTGAGAGTCATGATTTTTGGGAATTTGTCTGTGTGGACAAGGGCGTGATTGACGTAATGGCTGGAGAGAAACGAGTCCCGCTGAAACGTGGAAATATTATCTTCCACAAACCGGGGGAATTCCATAACATCATTACTAACGGAGAAGTGGCGCCGAACCTGGTGGTTATTGGATTTGAGTGTCATTCTCCCTGCATGAAGGCATTTGAGGGGAAAATGCTCACCGTTTCAGAGACGGAGCGGGAGCTGCTGGCAAGAATTATTATAGAAGCCCGCAACGCATTTTCCGGCCGGATGGACGACCCTTATCAGGAAGAACTGGTACGGCAGTCCTCCCCTCTGGCATTCGGGGCGGAGCAGATGATCGCCAACTATCTGGAAGAACTGATCATTCATCTCTACCGCAGATATTTTGAAAATCCGGGACAGTTCGGGCCCCGGCGGCAGCCGGAGGTCCGCATTAAGAGCGACGCCTACAGCCGGATCGTGCGCTACATGGAGGAACACATCGGAGAGTGTCTCTCCATCGATACCATCTGCCACGATACGCTGACAGGGCGTTCCCAGCTCCAGAAGATTTTCCGGGAGGCGCACGGGTGCGGAGTGATCGACTATTTCTCTTCCATGAAGATCGAAACGGCCAAACAGCTGATCCGCGACAATCATTTAAATTTTACCGAGATATCGGACCGGCTCGGCTATACCTCGGTACACTACTTTTCCAGACAGTTTAAGAAGCTGACGGGGATGACGCCTTCCGAGTACGCCACCTCCATACGACGCCTGTCGGAATACAGTTTGTTCGGGAGCCGGAGCCAACCGGAGGACGGCGTGAACAGCTGACCTCGCCCCGCCGTCTAAAGTCTCCTCTCAATCCGCTCCAGCCCTGCATTTAACGCGATAGCCAGACCTGCGGACAACACGGTTCCCCAAAGTATTTTCACCACATTCAGCGTCCGGAGACCGTCAAAAAGGATTGTGCCCAGGCCGCCTGCGTTGATGGTAGCCGCGATCGTGGCGATTCCGGTAGTCGAGACAATGGCGAGGCGGATTCCTGTAAAGATGGACCGTTTTGCCAGAGGCAGACGGATCTTTAACAGGATCTGCATGGTCGTCATCCCCATTCCCGCGGCCGCCTCGATGATGGCGGAATCGACACCATTTAAACCTGCCGTGAAATTGCGCAGGAGCAGGTACTGGTTATAAAGAGTAAGTACAATCAAAGCCGTTTTCGTTCCCAGCCCTGTCACGGGAATCAGCATGGCGAACATGGCCAGACTCGGGATCGAATAGACTACGGAAAACAGATGGACCAGGGCATTTGACACGGTCTTATAATACATGGCACAGACGGTCAGCACGGCCGCCAGCACCAGAGAAAGCACCAGCGTGACGCCGACCAGTACCAGATGCTGCCCCAGCGCCCCATACAGTTTCTCGGGATATTTTAACGCATATTCAATCAATGGTCATCCTCCAGAATTCTTCCTGCTCCCTGGCCGATTGGATCAGGGAGGCCACAAAGTCATCCGCCGGATTCTTCACGATACGGGCGGGAGTATCGAACTGCCTGACCGTTCCCTCATCCATCACAATCACGCGGCTTCCCAGCTTGAACGCCTCGTTGATATCGTGAGTCACGAACAGGAAGGTCCTCTTAAGCCCTCCGTGGATTCGAAGAAGCTCATCCTGCAGCTTCATGCGCGTGATCGCGTCGATCGCTCCGAACGGCTCATCCAAAAGCATAATCTTCGGGTTCACCGCCAGCGCCCGGGCCAGCCCCACACGCTGCTGCTGGCCGCCGGACAGCTGGGATGGATACCGGTGTTTGAACTCCAACGGCAGGAGTCCCACCAGGTTAAGGAGCTCATCCACCCGCTCATCGGTCTGTTTCTTATCCCAGTTAAGCAGTTTGGGAACCACGGAGATGTTATCCGCTATGGTCATGTGGGGAAAAAGACCGATCTGCTGTATGACGTAACCGATCCGTCTGCGCACCTTTACCACATCCACCGTGGATATGTCCTCACCAAACAGAAATATCTTTCCACCTGTTGGCTCATATAAGCGGTTTACCATCTTCAGAAGAGTGGTTTTTCCGCTTCCAGATGATCCGAGAATCGTTATAAACTCGCCCTCTTCGATGGTCAGGCTGACCTGATCCACCGAAGGAAGAGCGGCGTTGTCAAATTGTTTCGTTACATTCTGAAATTCAATGGCAGTCTGAGACATGAGTCCCTCCTCTCCTTATTTAATCGTATCGTAATATTCCTGGGCGACTTCCTCATACTCCCGTTTGTCCACATCAACCTCTGCATTCAGCGCGGTAACCGTATCCGTGTCCAGAGATGCGCTGATCTTATTTAAGATATCCGCAATCTCGGGATTCTTTGCGAGCGTGTCGTCACGGACCACCGGAGCCAGATTATACGGCGGCCACACCTGTTTGTCGTCTTCCAGAAGTATAAACTTGTCCTTCTCTGCCAGCTGCCCTTCCGTCGTATAGGCAGGCGCCACATCGGCTTCTCCATTTAAAAGCACCTCATACTTCAAGCCGCCGTCGTATACACGGCTGGATTTCCAGTCAAAAGCGCCGTACTTATTTTCCAGCGCCGGGAGGCCATCCTCTCTCGCGTCAAATTCCCCCTGAGAGGCGAAGCGCAGTTCCGGAGCATGCTCCTGTAAATCAGAAATGGTGCTGATCCCCAGCTGTTTTGCCACATCCGTCCGGATCACCAGTCCCTGTCCGTCGTTCGCCTTCGAATAATCCAGCCATGTCACGCTGAAACGCTTCTCATATTCATCCTTAACCGTCCGGTATACTTCCTCCGGATCCGTTATCATGTCCATCTGTAAAATTGAAAGCAGACCGGTTCCCGTATACTCCGGATACAGATCAATCTCATTATTAATCAGGGATGTATGAACGACCGATCCCGCGATATCCTGTTTTCTTTCCACCTTATAACCGGCATTCTCCAGGGCCAGCGCATAGATTTCCGAGACCACCAGGCTCTCGGTGAAATCTTTGGAGCCTACCCGGATGGCCTCCCCTCCGGAAGCGGATCCCCCGCACGCGGTCAGTCCTGCCGCCATCACGCCGGCAAGAGCCAGGGCAGCTATTTTCTTGATTCTATTCTGTGTTTTCATATGATTCCTCTCTTTCTCTCTCTTATATTCCTTCTGCGCGGCGCCGTCCGAAGATACGGCGTCAGCATTTTTTCGATCCCATCCAGAATCGCTCCCGATGCAAGGGACAGCAGGGCCACGGAGATGCCTCCCACCAGAAGCAGATCCAGGCGGTTTAAGCCCAGGCCGGTAAATATCAGGCCGCCGAGCCCGCCCGCTCCGATCTTAGCCGCAAGGGCGGCACTGGCCACGATCTCGATCATGGCGGTCTTCACACCGGTCATGATGAGGGGAAATGCCATCGGAAACTTCACGCGGAACATCACCTGCTTTTCTGTCATTCCCAATCCTCTCGCCGTTTCCAGCATAAAATCCGGCACTTCCGTCAACCCTGTAACTGTATTGAGCAGTATGGGCGGAACCGCCAGCAATACCAGCGCTACCAGAGCCGGTTTCACTCCTGTTCCCAGCAATGGAATCAGCAGAATCAGGATCGCCAGGCTGGGAACGATACGCAGGGTCTGAAATGTCCCAACCAGCCATTTTTCCAGCTTTGGAGTGCAGACACAGACATATCCTATGGATATTCCCAGAAGCACAGATATGGCCAGCGCCATGAGACTGATCACCACGTGCTCCCGGAGCACGGTAAGATAGTCTCCCATATGACTGCCAAAATACTCCAAAATAAGTGATATCGTATTAATCTCCTCCTTTCCTATAGAAATTATAGGAAAACCATTGACATTCTTAACTGTAATCATTATAATAACAGCCAGAAACTGTAACTATTTTTATTACACATCTTATTATAAGTCAGGAGGCAAAAGTTTGCAAGTACAAAATGGTTATCTCGGAACATACTTCTCTGCGCAAAGTGACGGTATTTACCGTTTTCAGTTTGATTCTGATACGGGTATCATAACCGGACCGGAATTGTATTATACAGCCCCCGATTCCAAATACCTGTCCCTATATCACGGGCAGCTTGCTTCACCTATCGTAAAAGACGGGAAAGCTGGTGTCTGCCTTCTTGATACCGCAGGAAAGCGCCCGCGGCTGACAGGCGAATTATTCGAGGAGACAGGAAGCGCCTGTTACGTCATTCAGGATGACACATTTATCTATACGGCTAATTACCATGAGGGCAGCATTCTCATTTATCAGAAAGAACCTCACGGCATTACCCTTTACAAACGCTTAGAGGCCGGATATAAAGCGGGCTGCCACCAGATCCTGTTTCACGGCCGCATTATGATGGTTCCCTGCCTTCTTCGTGACCGGATCCTGCTGTTCGATATGGACCGAGACTTTGCCGAAGCCGGTTCCATCACCTTTCCGAAGGGCACCGGTCCAAGACACGGCGTCTTTGACCAGGCTCACAAACGTTTTTTCCTTGTCAGCGAACTCTCCAATGAATTGTTCCTGTACGAGGCCGGAAACGGCCCGCAATTCACTTTAAAGAGCGTACAAAGCCTTCTTCCGGAGGGCAGAGTCTGGTCTCCGGCCGCCATATCCGCGGCCATCCGCCTCTCTCCCGATGAACGCTTTCTCTATCTGTCAACCCGGTACGCGGACCTTATAACCGTTTACCGGCTGCATGGCTTCGAAGCGGAAAAGATTCAGCAGACAGAAAGCGGCGGCGGCTATCCCAGAGATTTCATAATCACCGGTGACAGTAAATATCTGCTGGCAGTCAACCGCTATGAGGGCGGCCTGGTAAGCTTCCGGCTGGATCCAGACACCGGCACGCTTACCGAACTGTGTTCCAGAGTCCCGGCTCCCGAGGCCGTATCCGTGGTCCTGGCTCCTGAGGCCGGGGTTCTGGCGGTCTAAACGAATCGATCACCCATTTTTGACAGCTTTTAAAGAAAGGAACGTACAACCTATGAAAGAAAATTTTAATAAGACAGACCCCACTCCCGAGCTTTTGGACATTGGCCTGATCGGCCTGTCCGTCATGGGGCGCAGCCTCGCCCTGAACATGGCTGATCACGGCTACCTGGTTGCAGGCTATAACCGCAGTCCTGAAGTCACGCAGAAGGTCATGGAAGAACATCCGCATCATAATCTGATCCCCTTTTTCAGTCTGCCGGAACTGGTTTCCGCCCTTAGAAGGCCCAGAAAAATCATGCTGATGATTCAGGCCGGCGCGCCCGTGGATGCCGTGATCGACCAGCTGATTCCGCTTCTGGAGGAAGGTGATTTTATCATGGACGGCGGCAATTCCTATTTTGGAGACACGAACCGCCGCGCGGCGCTGCTGAAAGAAAAGGGGCTGCGCTACCTCGGCGTCGGTATATCCGGAGGGGAGGAAGGCGCGCGGTTCGGCCCTTCCATCATGCCCGGCGGCTCCCGTGAAGCCTATGAATCGGTTCATCAGATCCTCGAAACCATTGCCGCTAAGGCAAAAAATGAACCCTGCTGCGCCTATATCGGCCCCGAGGGCGCCGGACATTACGTAAAAATGGTTCATAACGGCATCGAATACGCCGACATGCAGCTAATCGCCGAATCCTGCCTCCTGCTCAAGTACGCCGGCGGCTACACCAACAGGGAGCTGGCGGACATCTACCGCACCTGGAACGAGGGGGAACTGCACAGTTATCTCATCGGAATCACTTCCGACATTTTCCTCGAAGCCGACGACATGGCTGACGGGGATATCATCGATCATATTCTCGACAGTGCGGGACAGAAGGGAACGGGCCGCTGGGCCAGCATCGAATCCCTGAAACAGGGCGTCGATATCTCCATGATCACCGCTGCCTGCAATGCCCGCGTCATGTCAAACCATCTGGAGCGGCGCCAAAAGGCATCTTCCCTGATCCATGCCCCGGCAGTCACGGCCGTCGAAGACAAGCAGGCTTTTGCAGAAATGGTCCGCGAGGCGCTCTATACGGGTAAAATTATCGCCTACGCACAGGGGTTTTCGCTGATGCAGGATGCTTCCCACCGTTTTGGCTGGAATTTAGACCTCGGCAGCATCGCCTCCATCTTTCGCGCCGGCTGCATTATTCAGGCCGAGTTTTTAAACGACATTACCAAAGCCTTTTTAAAGGATCCGGAGCTGGAGAGTCTGATCTTTGACGATTTCTTCTTATCCCGCATCAACCGGTACCAGGAGAATTTAAGGAAGACCACAGGCCTGGCCGTCTCCTCGGGCCTGCCTGTTCCGGCATTCTTTAACGCAGTTTCGTATTTAGACAGCTTCCGCGCGAAGGCGGCCGGAGCCAATTTGATTCAGGCGCAGCGCGACTTCTTCGGCGCACATACTTTTGAGCGCACTGACAGGAAAGGCATATTCCATCACGAATGGAGGGCCGGCCATGAAGTATGACATCTGCATTACAATCTTCGGCGGGACCGGCGATTTGACCTTCCGCAAGCTGCTTCCGGCTCTGTATACCATGAGCCGGACCAGAAAACTGCCCGCCCGCAGCAAGATCCTTCTGATCGGCCGCCGCGATTACGATACCGCCTCCTATACCGCCCTGGCCCGGGACTGGATCCGCAAATTTTCCCGTCTTCCCTATTCGGAGGAGTCTTTTGAAGACTTCTCCGGGCATCTGGAATATTACCGGATGGATTTTTCCGACGGGACAGCCTATGAAGGACTGGGGCAAGCGTATGAGGCAGTGCAGGCGGCGTCCCATATCTTCTATTTTGCCGTCGCCCCCCGCTTTTTTTCCGTCATTGCAGCTGGACTGAAGACGATTTCAAATTTAAAAGAAGGAAAAATCATTATTGAAAAGCCGTTCGGAGAAACGTTGTCCTCGGCAAAAGAGTTAAACCGGCAGCTGGAATCGTGCTTTGGTCCGGAAAACATCTACCGCATCGACCATTATCTCGGCAAAGAAATGATACGGAACATACAGACAATCCGTTTTTCCAACCCGGTCTTTGCAAATGCCTGGAACGGGAAAATGATCGAGGCGGTGGAAATTTCCGCTCTGGAGGACGTGGGAGTGGAAACCCGCGGGGGCTATTACGATGCCAGCGGAGCCCTCAAGGACATGGTGCAGAACCATCTGTTTCAAATACTTTCCATTCTGGCAATGGAACGCCCCGGCGCATTCACAAGCGAGGAGATGCACGCGCGGCAGCTGGAGGTCTTAAGGGCACTTAAGCCGGTGGCGCCGGAAGATCTGGAGCAGTCCCTCATCCTGGGACAGTACGACGGCTACCGAAGCGAACCTCTGGTATCCCCGGATTCCGGTACGGAAACCTACGCCTGTATGCGGCTCTTTATCGACAATGACCGCTGGAACGGGACGCCCTTCTATATCCGCACCGGCAAGAAGACCGGGCTTCGTGAAACTGAGGTGGCAGTCATTTTCCGCCGCCCCGATCCCGAAACAGAGCCCGATATTCTTCTGATCAAGATTCAGCCGACGGAAGGCATCTATCTCCGGTTCAACATCAAACGGCCGGGCGATTCGGAAGAGGTGATTACCGCCAGCATGGACTTCTGTCAGAACTGTATTTTAGAAAATCAGGTCAATACACCGGAGGCCTACGAACGGCTCCTCACCGCCTGTATCGAAGGCGAACGTTCCTGGTTTTCCCAGTGGGATCAGATCGAGATCAGCTGGAACTACATTGAACAGTTAAAACAGCTTGCGGCCTCCCGGAATCTGCCGCTGCATCCCTATCTCCCCGGAACCCGTGGCCCCAGGGAGGCGGAAACGCTCTTAAACACCTTTGGCCACCATTGGCTGGAATAAGGAGGAATCCATGGTACCATTCACAAAAGAAGAACAGAAAAAAGCCGCGGCCGTCATGGCCGCGGGTGAACTGCGGGATGGTATGGTCATCAGCCTGGGAACCGGCACGACTGTATATTATCTGATACAGGAAATTGCCCGTCTGGTCAGCGAAGGACTCGTCATTCACGCCCTGCCGACCTCAGAGAAGACACGGCTTCTGGCCAGCCAGTTTCGGATACCTCTACTCTCAGCCGACACTGCACCAGCCGCCGATCTGGCCATCGACGGTGTAGACGGCGTGGACAGTAGCTTCTGGTCCGTCAAAGGGGGCGGCGGCGCGCAAACGGCAATATCCCATTTCTGACCGACAACTGGAACTATATTTTGGACCTGTCCGGTGATCCGTCCATGGATTACAGGGAAAAAGCAGCACAGTTAAAATCGCTGACCGGCGTCGTCGAGACCGGTCTGTTTCCGGATTTCTGTGAGAAGATCATCGTTGGCGGGCCGGATGTGGTGCGGGTAGCGGAGAACAACAAAAGAGGCCATCTGATGATATGATGGCCTCTTTCACCATTTACCCCTACTTAACCCGTTCGCCATTTGGCCGGAATATTTCAATTCTTTCTTCTGCCCCGATCCCTTCCACAGGCATGCACCACCGGTCCCCCGGTTTCAGATCCGGAATATCAAACACCTGTGTCCCGATTCTCATCCGGTATCCTTTTACCTCATAGCATGGAAGAGTATCCCTGCATATCAGAGTAATCCCACCCTCCTGGACGGATACCTCTACCGGAGCATACTCTCTTTGCACGGCGTAATAGGAAGGCTTCGCCTCTCCCTTAAGCCCGGCGGAACCATGAACCCGCTTCTTCCATTTTCCTTCACCGTCTTCCCCCATCTGGGTCCGGTAGTCATTCAGGCAGAAATAAATGGTTCCTGCAATGTTCGGATAACTCCTATAGCAGCTCAGTTTTTCCAGAAAAATCTCTTCTCTTCGTTTGTCTCCTCCCGAAAAGGCAGGTTCGCACAGGCCGAACTCAGACGGTATGACCGGTTTATCCGGATTGGCGGCAACAATACGGTCCCATTCCCCATACTGGTCCAGATCTCCGTGCCAGGTTCCGATGTAATCATTGACCATCATGATATCCCCGTGTGCGGTTCCGTCCAGCGCGGGAGCTTTGAAAATTGAGTTAGAGACGTAATTTGCCGGCCTGTCCGGATCCATACGGTGGGTATAAGCCACTGCATCCTTGATGTACTGAATCGTTTCCTCCGCCTGGCCATCCAGCTCATTTCCGACACCCCACGCAAAAACAGAGGGATGATTCCGGTGAGCACTTACCATTTCCTGAAGCTGTTCTTTAAATATTTTCCACTGCTGCTCCCCTGCTATGGAAGGGGTTGCCCCCCAGAAGGGAACCTCCTCCTGCACCAGCATACCATGCCGGTCACACCAGTCATACACCCAATCATCCTGCTGCCAGTGAAAGCGGGTGAGTATACTGTTGGATTCCTTCAGGCAGAGCAGCATTTTTTCAAGCGCTTCTTTGGGTTCTGCCATTCCGCATGCGGGGTCTGAGCCCGGCATCCACTCTGTACCGGTGAGACGGACCGGCTCTCCATTCAGTATAATCTGACTGCCTCTCACATGAATGTCCCGGAAACCGAAGACAATGGACTGCCGGTCTGTAACAGCGTCCTCCGCCTTCAGCACCAGCTTCAGCGTATAGAGGCTGGGACTGTCGAAATGCCAGAATCTTATAGAATCCAGAAGTCTCCCGGAAATCTCTGCCTCGCTTCCCCTGCATACCTCGCAGCCTCCGGTCATCAGGGTCTCTGCACCATCGCAGCCCTCGTACAGCTCCCATTCCAGAGTATGCTGCTCAGACATTCTTCCATTGATTCCGGCCTTTAAGCCAAATACGGCGCTGCCTCCGTCCTGGCGGCAGTCACTTACCGTAATCACAGGCCTGGCCGTCACCTGGGGACTGGTCAGGAAACTTCCGCCCGTAACCAGCAGTTCCACAGGCCGGATCAGACCTCCGTCATTCGCCCAGTCGAAGCTCCTATCATAAGGGAGCATGTCAGGAGAGAAACGATTGTCCGCCTTCACCGAAAGCAGATTCTCCTCCCCGAACTTCAGATAATCCGTAAGTTCTGCCGCAAACGGAGTATAACCGGAGTTCTGGTGGCAGACCACTTCCTCGCCGTTCAGCCAGACACAGGCGTCATGATAGACCGCGTGAAACAGAATCTGTACTCTCTTATTCTTCCAGTCTTCCTCCGGGATAAAGGTATAACGATACCACCCGGTTCCCCAGTAATCCTCTGTCCCTTCCTCCACATTCCACGTATGAGGAACCGACACTTCTGCCGCCTGTTCCGGACAGATCATTTCCTCTCCCAGATTGAATTTCCAGTTTTTCAAGCTTATTCTTTCCAATGCCATAATTTTTGCTCCTTATATTATAATGTTCTGGACGCACCTACCCTTTTACCGCGCCTGCCGCTATTCCTTTGATAAATGTTTTGGAACAGAGGCTGAAGATCACGATCATGGGCAGAACAGACAGCGCCAGTGCGCACATGATGGCGCCATAGTCGCTTCTGAAGGAATTGGACAGGTTATTTACCATCAGCGGAATCGTGAAGAGTTCCTGTTTGTTAATCATGATAACCGGCAGCACGTAATTGTTCCAGGACCATAGAAATACCAGTGTGGAGAGTGTAAGAATCCCCGGCTTTACACAGGGAACAACGAGCCTGAAAAAGATGCCCGGCTCCGAACAGCCGTCCAGCCGTCCCGATTCCAGGAGTTCATCCGGTACCCCGTCACTGATAAACTGAGTCATGAGAAACACGCCCAGCGGATGAGCCGCCCATGCGAAGATCAGCGGAAGCAGCGTACTGGAAAGCCGCAGCGTTCTCATTTCCAGCATGTAGCCGATCAGTGAAATCTGTCCGGGTATCATCATAATAGCCATGACAAACCCAAAGATGATTTTTTTCCCTTTGAAATTGTACTTTGCAAGGGCGAAGCCAATCATTGTGGAAATGAGCACACTGATCGCTACCGAACAGACAGAAACGATGATAGAGTTTAAATACGCCTGAAAATACCCCTTCGAGATGACCATGCGAAGATTATTCAGCAGATAGCTGCTCGGCAGAATCGGCATTGCCTTAAATATATCTTCACTGTAATAGGTACCCATGATAAATACGATGTAGAGCGGGAAAAACATGATCAGTGTCATAAAAATCAGAAGGAGCTGTTTTACAACGGAACCTATACGTCTTCTTGCTTTATTATTCACCTTTCCCATCCTTTCCCCTGCTGAGTCTGAAGCCAACCACAGAAAACAGCATGATTATGACAAACAGTGTGTAGGCCATGGCGGAACCGTAACCCAGTCTGGAATCCTGACTGAATGCGTCATTAAAGAATTTCCATACGGTAGTAAGAGCCGTGTGGCCGGGGCCTCCGGTCTGCCCGTTCCCCAGAGAAGCCCATCCGCTGAATAAAAGCTTAGGTTCCTCGAACATCTGCAGGCCGCCGATCAGAGATGTGATAATTAAGAATCTGGTCGTATTGCGCAGCATGGGCACGGTAATCTTTGTAAATATCTTAAAATTACTGGCTCCATCAACAGCTGCGGCCTCGTATACCTCTGACGAAATGGACGTCATCGCCGCCAGATAAATGGTCATGTAGTATCCCAGATACCGCCACACAATCATGATTACTATAATTACTTTAGAAGCGATCTCACTTCCAAGCCAGAAAAACGGTTCGTTTAAAGCCCCCAGCCAGATCAACAGTTTATTTACGTATCCCGACTGCCAGTCGAATAAGTAAGAAAAGATGAAGCCGATTGCCACAGGCGTTGTAATATACGGGAAAAAATTTACGGTTTGATAGATTCTCTTGCCCCGCCCAATATCAAAGAGAAGATAGGCAACGCCTAAGCCAAGCAGCACGGTAATGGGAGTGGAAAACGCCATTAAAATAATTGTATTTCCAAGAGATTTGAGAAACAGAGGGTCTTTGGTAAACAGATCCAGGTAATTCTTTATTCCCACAAAGGTCTTTGTCCCAAAACCATTCCAGTCATAAAAGCTGATTTTCAAAGAATACAGCATGGGAAACATGCTAAACAGAAAATAGGCAGACAGAAAGGGAAGGCAAAATAGATAAGGCCATTTACCCGCTTTATGCAGGGCACTTTTTTTCTTTTTATTCATGATTGGCTCCAATCTGTGCATTTTACGTTTTGCTCCTGTTTGAACGATTACCAGTATACTGGCATGAGCCGCCGTGATAATCAGGAAAGCTGCCATTCCCGGCAGCTTTCCCTTAATCGTTCTATTTTAAGGTCGCGCCCGGAATCAGTGTCTGGGTCTCTGTTTTCAGTATTTCCAGAGCCTGATCCGCTGTCATGGATGAATTGGCAGTCATCTGGGCAGCCACACTTCTCAGAGCGGTCTTCACATTTGCCTCATGCCTGGTCTGAACCTGGCCCTGAGTCGTAACGGCGATTGTATTGATAAAGTAATCAGCCAGCTTCTGGCCGCCGAAGAACTCATCATACTGTCCTTTTTCTGAGAAGAAATAGGAATTCTCATCTTCATACGGCGCCTTGAAGCCTGTCATGAAGCCATATTGCTCGTATGCTTCCTTCACACCGTCTCCCGTACAGTAGACTTCCTGGATATACTCCCATGCAGCTTCTTTATTTTTACTTCCTGAATAAATACTTACCGATGTACCGCCGTATGTATATCCATTTCCCGGAGCCTTGGTCAGTCCCCAGTTGCCGGAACCATTGGGATCGTTGCTGGCAATTCCCCATTTTACACTCCATGGAGCGCAGGGGTAGAACATAATCTCTCCCGATGAATAGCTGTTATTGTATGCCGGTGTATTATCCTCCTGTTTTCCCAGAAGTCCCGCCTGGTTAAACCGGGCTGCCGTTTCCAGAACGGATTGATACCGTCCTGTAAGGTCAACCGTATCTCCATCGATATAATTGCTTACATTCTGGTTCACTAAAATACCATTCAGAAATATTGTCATTCCAGGGAATATCGTTACCTTGCCGCCGCTCTTTTCCCTGATCTGCTCACCAACTTCAAATACCTTGTCCCAGTCGGAAATCATGGCGCTTATTTCGTCCGGATCATCCGTTCCCAAATATTCTTTGGCCAGATCCCTGCGGTATGCAAAACCGCTCGGACAGATCTGCTGTTCCACGCCGTACAGTTCACCGTTTGGCCCTGCTCCCAGCTGGGTAACAAAGTCAAACATCTCATCCGCTTTTACATTATACGGTTCTTTATAGAGGTCATCCAGAATACCTAAATCGAACACTTTGCCTCTGTAACCGATCTCACTCAATATGATGTCGGGGGCGCCGCTTCCGCTGGCCAGAGCGCTCTGCAGCTTCTGGAAGTAATCGTCCGTCGAGACTACCAGCGTATCAAAATTTACATTTGGATGGCGCTCATGATACCACTCCGTCATATGAGTCAGATGGGCTTCGTCCCAGTCCCAGATGGTCAGAGTCACTTCCTCTCCGTCTCCGCCCCTGGTATCAGATAATGTACTTTCTTCCGCAGCCGTCGTTTTTTTACCGTCACCACTGTCAGAGCTTTTGCAGCCGCTGAGAGACGTCATCACCATGGCCGCTGTAAGCAAAATAGCAAACATTCTTTTCTTCATAACAATTACTCCTTTCCTTCTCCTCGTTACGAGCACTTAGAGGCTGTATTCTGGTCTCTTACGTGCGATACATGCCACTGTCACTCTTCGGGCGTCCTTTGGACGCTTAGTGCAGCGGCTTGTAAAACTTGTCAACAGTTACCATTTCTTAATTTTTTGCTGAACCCTTGAAGGTTCCTGCCTGCTTTGAATAAAACAAGTATATCATCATTTATGCACAACAGAAATGATGTATATTTCCTTTTGATGGATTATTTTACACTGCTCCGTTTTTTGAAAGTGTCATTTATTCGTCATTCTGCTCATTTATAAGATATTTTTTCTTACTATTTTAGTATTATAAACGATCGCGGTCCCCCTCTTTTCACGAGTCGCCACACTCAGAGAAGGGCCATCTCCCATAATCCGGGAGACAGCCCTTTTCCTCTAAATACCGCGTACTATATTTATCTTACCAGTTCCTCAATGATCTCCGCCTCCATACTCTGTTCAGGATCAAATCTTTCTGAGTCCATATAACGGTAAATGGCAGACAGAAGCGCCCTCGCTTCGGGGTACTGCTGCAGCTCCTGCAGTCCCAGAGAGGAAAGCATCAGTTTTCCGTTCCCGCAGCGGCATTCCATCAGCTGGATCATGGGACGCATATAGGCATAGCTGTCCATCTCCGTGATAATCGCCTTCATCGGCTGAGGCAGAATGACCGCCCGCTGGCCGGCCATCGGCCACCACTGCCAGTTTGTATGAAATTCCGTAGGAAATTCCTCAAATATAGGGTGTTTCTCATCAATGAGCTGCCCCATGCCGCCCTCCTGAGCAGCGAAATTACCGACAGACCAGAAGTCTGTAGTAAACTGAGCCCGAATGGAGTGGGGCAGATTCTCTTCTCTGGAAGGCGGTGTCAGGTACACACGCCCGCCTGCCTCCAGAACTTCTTTCGCCCTGCTGTCCAGACGCCCTGTCTCATAGACGGATTCAGGACACACTGGATTTTCGGCAGGATAAACCCATACCGGATATGTATTGCTCATCTCTCCAATTCTTACGGTCAAATCGAGGCGGGCTGCTTTTTTAACCATATTCAGCGGAATTTCCAATGTCCCGGCATGGCTCAGCTCTCCCATCCGGCAGTCAGCTTCGGGCAGCGTCCCTTCTACTGAGATTCCGCTTCCTTTTAACTCATACACAGGTCTTTCACAGACATCCTTTTTGCCGAAATTCGCCGCCAGAATGTCCGCCTTCAGCACTTCATCCGCGCAGTACGTATACTTTTCCATCTGTACCAGAGGAAGCTGGTCTCTGAAGAAGGACTGGAACAGCTCTGGTCTGGCGAAGGGATATGGCTTGGGCTGCATATGGGAATTCATCATGCCTACAAGCGCCGTCCCCTGTCCCGGGAAATCCTGAAGCCCCAGGAGTGAAATCCCGGACAGCTCTTTCGTGCGCATGGCTGCTTCTATCTCCTCCCGGTATCCAATGCGGGAAAGCTCCCCCGATGCCTCCACATACCGTTTCCACACAGGGGAAAGCCCCAGCATGTCCGCTTTTTCCTGGATTATACGGAAATTTGCCGGATCAGAAATTCCCTGGAAAGAGGTCAGCTCCTCAAAATCCGGAAGGACCTCAAACTGTCCCACCTCAAAGCTGAACACAGGCTTTTGGAATGTCTGCCGCAGTTTCTCCATCGAAGCGTCATAATTAGTTCTGGTATTGGGGTACTGATTATTAATATACCCGCGGATACGCCCGGTCTTCTTCTGCGGCTCTGCTTCTCCTGCAAAGGTTCCGCGCAGAGGCGCTTCAAAATAAGACTGGGACGTATAAAAGTCGCTGTCCGGATCACAGCCAATTCTTCCATAATGTACGTTGGATCCGTTCGCGTACAGCCGCGTGCTGTCCAGAGCGCGCGCCTGCTCCAGCATACGGCTCATCCGCTCACGCCCCGTCTCGCCGGTACACAGCTCATTGCCAAAGGTAAGCATAACAAAAGAGGGATGATTGGCCAGCCATCGGATCGTCAAGGCAAGCTCCTGCTGGTAATAGGAAAAGCTCTCCCCGGACTCAAAGGCGTCATTGGGATTCCAGTGGGACAGTTCCGGCTGCATCATCATACCGAGCCGGTCAGCCGCCGCAAACGCCGCTTCCGATGGGCAGTGAGAGTGGAAACGGACGCAGTTAATTCCATAAGCCTTGTAAGTATTCAGAATGTCTGTCCATTCTTTTTCCGTCATAGGCGTATAGCCGGTTTCCGGGAATTCCGCGCAGTTTGCCTCGCTTCGCAGGAAAATGGTTCTCCCATTCAGAGCGAGTCTTCCCTTTCCATTATCCCCGAAATCCCGCACTCCAAAGGTCACCCTTTTTTCTTCATCTCCGGTCAGCAGTGCCGACAGTTCATACAAGTTGCCTTCATATTCATCCCAGCATTTTACATGTTCAGCAAGAGGAAGTCCCTCTATTCTGAACTCATTCATACCCTCCGATAACGTGACGGGAATGGTAATACACGTCTCCGCCAGAGCTTCCGACCGAATCGTCAGAGTACCATGCCATGCACCGTCCGCCTCCGACATACCAGTGCCGCCCTCCATACCGGCAGCCCTCAGCCCCATCCCGCTCACAGACAGATCGGCTGCCACCGTAAGGGTCTGCTGCACAGGGTATACCCGCAGCGACGATAAAAAGACCTCTTTTTCCGTGCGAAGCCTCACGTATCCCAGAACTCCGTTCCAGTTGGTCTGTGTCTCATCCGTGGCCGCCGAGGAAAATACAATGGCATCATGGGGCAGTCCGGGATAGCTGTTATCCGAAACAAGGGTCAGCTCTGTATCCTCACCCAGCATTCCCGTCACCTCAAACACCTGAGGCGTATTGATGGATGCCGGAATAAAATGAGGCACCTCATTGCCATCCACCAGCAATTTCAGGCAGCGTGATCGCTCCGCCTCCAGAAAGACCCGTTCCCCCTCCTCCTGTTTAAAGGATATTCTGCGGGAAAAAAGCGCCTCTCCTTCATACGTATACTTTCTGGTAAAACGCGTGGCAATGGGCGCATCGGGATTAAACCCTTCGCCGCCATTCTCTGCGTCAGAATGCCACTGATTCAGACCCAGATCCTTATGCCCCAGCCTGTTTTCATCCAACGTTCCCGGCAGTCTGATATCCCCCTCTGTTCCGTCACTTAAAACCGCTTTCCAATTCCCCTCTAATGAATAATACATGTCCCGCTCCTTCTGCTGAAATACTTAAGCCTTTTTCTGTAACTGCTGCAACTGTTTTTACTATACTATAAACAAAAGCAGAAGTATTTCCTAATGTTGCGGAATTTGTTTCAAAAAAATGCGGTTATTCCCTATGCCATACTGTTGCGGTACTCCGTAGGTGTAATCCCCATTTTCTTCTTAAAAGCCGTGCAGAACGCGCTCTCACTGGGAAAACCCGCGTCCAGACCTATGTCCTTTACCGAAAGGCCGGTGTTCTTCAGCATATACTTTGCCGCGCTGATTCTGATATTTACGATGTATTCGTGAGGCGTAAAACTGGTATAGCTCTTAAACATGCGGATAAAGTGGTACTGGCTGAGCATCGCCTGTTCGGCCAGCGTCTGAATCGTAATTTTTCCGGTAAAATGCTCATTGATATAAGAAATTACATTTTCCATTCCAATAGAATCCCCGTCCCACACGGAGACTCTCCCAACCTTCCTGGATCCGGGACGCTCCGCCTGATCCATAAGAAGAGCGGTCCAGATGTCGGTCAGCTGCTTGGACAACAGCGCCTCACGTATGGGCCTTCCCTGTGCAAAGGTCTGATAAATGGCCGTCATCTTATTCAGCACAGGATAATCATCGACAAGCGTAAAAATATTGCCCAGATAAGACACCGTCAGATCGTAATACGCCCTGGCCATTTGCCCGTCAAAATGACACCAGATGCTCTCCCATCCCGTGTCTGAGTAATAGGCATGAGGGCGGTAACAGTCCAGGAGGACAAAACTGCCCATACCGGCCGTCTGCTTTTTCCCCTCATATTCCAGTATAAACTGCCCTTTTTGTACGTACATCAGCAAATAGCTGTCATAGGAGGTCCTGCGCAGCTCGTAATGGGGTTCATAAATAAAGTGTCCGGTGCATATTGGATAGAAAAATGTATTTCGTGCCACCGCACTGGGAGAATAAACAAAATATTCAGATTCCGGCGCGATCCGGTTTTCGTTTACTTTCACGCAGCATTCCTCCCTCCAGTCCCGTCATTCTTTATAATGAAAATAGTCGCTGTTTTTATATTCCTTCGGCGACATCCCCACCACATTTTTAAATACACGGGAAAAATAATACTGGTCTGAGTACCCCAGATTCTGAGCCACTTCATAGATGTACATGTCGGTGGTGCGCAACATGGCACACGCCTTTTTCATCTTCAGATGTATAAAGAAGTCCAGAGGCGCATGGCGGGTATATTTCTGAAAAATAGAATTCAGGTAACTCCTGGACAGCTCAAATTCATCCACAATCATCTTAAGCGTAAGATTTTCATTCAAATGCTTGTACATATACCGAATCACATTGGTCACGTGCCGGTTCTGTTCCTGGGTCGAATTGTGCTTTTCCCGGTCGTAGGTCTCCGCCAGAATCAGGGACAGGACCTGTGAAATATAGATGAAATTACCCAGAGTATAGTTCGCCTCCAGAACCCGGAACAGCAGTTCAAACAGAAACAGCATGCGGTTCGTGGCATTCTGAGAGTTCAGTTTTACCACACGATACTCCATCAGGGGGAAATACTGGACGTCCTCTCCCTTAAAATGCACCCACAATATACTCCATGGATCTTCCTCACACGCATAGTAACGGTGTCCCGTAAACTGCGGAATACAGAACGCCTCATTTTCATGGAGCACATATTTGCCGCCCGCTACTTCAATGGTACCACTGCCCTCCATGCAGTAAATGAAGATAAATTCTTCAATTCCATCTCTTCTCTCCCGGTAATGGTGCGCCGCACAGGGGAAAAATCCCACATCGGTCAGATACATTCTTCTTACCTGAGGATGCTCCACATAATCCCGGAAGGATTCCGTAGGAAGCACAAACATCCGCTCTCCCTTAAACCCGTCTCTTTTCCATCCCATAAAATTATCCATGAATCGAGAATATCATATTTGCGGAATATTGTCCATCTTTATTCATGATAAGGCATTTCTATTTCTATTTTTGCCATGATAAAATAGCGTTATAATTAAAGTAGAAAGAGGGATTTATTATGGCAAAACATGTAAGAATCTGGGAGGAGGATTGTATCATCCCTACCTATTCGATGGCTCCTCCGGAAAAAAGTCCTTTATTTATTGAAAAAAGAGCTTATCAGGGAAGCACGGGCAAGGTATATCCCCTTCCTGTCACTGAAAAGGTATTGGACGATAAAAAGGATGTATCCTATCGTGCCGTATATCTGGAAAACGAATATCTAAAGGTCTGTGTGCTTCCTGAACTGGGCGGCAGGATTCAAAGGGCCTATGATAAGACGAACGGGTACGATTTTGTCTATTACAATCATGTGATCAAACCCGCCCTCGTCGGGCTCACCGGACCATGGATCTCCGGCGGAATCGAATTTAACTGGCCCCAGCATCACAGGCCATCCACCTACTCACCAGTCGATTATACATTTACCTCCAATGACGACGGTTCCTGCACCATATATGTCGGTGAGACGGACAAGATGTATGGCACAAAAGGGATGGCCGCTATCTCCCTTTATCCGGGAAAAGCCTATATTGAAATCAAAGGCCAGCTTTATAATCATACGGATCTTCCCCAGACCTTTTTGTGGTGGGCAAATCCCGCAGTTCCGGTTAATGATGATACATTTTCCGTCTTTCCTCCGGATGTACATGCAGTCATGGACCATGGAAAACGGGCTGTTTCCACATTTCCCATCGCCACAGGTGAGTATTACAAATGTGACTATTCCGCAGGTGTGGACATCTCCCGCTATAAGAATGTAAAGGTTCCGACATCCTACATGGCCGCTCACTCCGATTATGATTTTATCGGAAATTACGACGAGAATCTGGAAGCGGGACTGCTTCATGTCGCGGATCACCATGTCTCTCCAGGCAAAAAACAGTGGACCTGGGGAAACGGCGACTTCGGCCGTACCTGGGACAGGAATTTAACAGAAACCGACGGACCCTATATTGAGCTGATGACCGGCGTCTTCACCGACAACCAGCCTGATTTTACATGGCTGAAGCCTCACGAGGAAAAGACTTTTGTACAGTATTTCATGCCATATAAAGGGGTGGGACGGGTAGGAAACGCCACCAGAGAGGCCGCCGTAAGCCTGTCTGAAGGCACGGATGGGACTGCCGTTCTAAAAGTTTACGCGACCGGCGTATATGAACAGGCAAAAATCCAGGTTACACAGAAAAATCCCCAAGCCCTTCTTTATGAGAGCACCGCAGACTTAAGCCCGGAAACTAGCTACGCAGCTTCCTTCCCCGCGCCGGACAGGCTGAGCGGCTGCACCGTGACGGTTTCCTGTGGGAATAAAGTATTAGTGGAATACACCGTCTATGAGAAACAGCCCGAGCCGATACCAGAGCCGGCGGAACCGATGAAATCCCCGGAGGAAATGAAGTCCACGGAAGAGCTGTATCTGGCCGGGACTCATTTGGAACAGTACCGTCACGCCACCTTTGAACCTGCGGATTATTATCTGGAGGGGCTGAAAAGGGATTCCACGGATATCCGTCTGAACAACAGCTACGGTCTTCTGCTCTATAAGAGAGGACGTATCAAAGACAGCATCCCTTATTTCCGGGCTGCCATTAAAAAGCAGACGTGGAAGAATCCGAATCCCTATTCGGGAGAGTGCTGGTTTAACCTGGGTCTGGCCCTGATGGCCGACGGACAGAAGGAAGAGGCTTACGATGCCTTCTATAAGGCCACCTGGAGCGCAGAAACACAAAGCTCCGCCTTTTACTGGCTGGCCTGTCTGGCCTCGGAGAAGGGCGTGTACGAGGATGCACTGGATTTCGCCTCTAAGTCCATGCTCAGAAACTGGCATAATATGAAGGCCCGATCCTTAAAAGCGGCTCTCCTTCGCAAGCTCGGACTGGATCCCTCCGCCCTGTTAAAGGAAAGTCTTGAGATTGATCCGCTTTATATGAGCTGTCTTTATGAACAGGCTGTATACGACGGCCGCTTTGACTACTGGAAAGAAAAGATGCGCGGAGAATCCCACAATTACCTGGAGGTCTCTCTGGACTATGTAAATGCCGGCTTCTATGAGGATGCGCTCTGTGTTCTCAATGCCTGCAAAGACAGCAATCCCATGTGTCAGTACTATCAGGGCTATATCCATACCAGACTGAACGATCCGGATAAAGCCATATCCTGCTTCACCCAGGCGGAAACGACCTCGCCGGACTACTGTTTCCCCAATCGTGTGGAGGAAATACGTATTCTGGAAACAGCGGTCGGGTTACTGCCTGAGGCGCCCATGGCTCACTACTACCTTGGAAACCTGTTATACGATAAGAAACAGTATGAATCCGCGATCGCCCACTGGGAGAAAGCCGTGGAACAGAAAGACTCTTTAGCCTTAGCCCACCGGAATCTGGCCATTGCCTGCTATAACAAACTGCAGGATGGAACCAGGGCTGAAAAGGAGATGAAAACGGCCTGCGCCATTGATCCTGATTATCCGCGTTTTCTGTTGGAATACGATCAGCTGGCGGCCAGACTGAACCAGTCTAATACAGAGAGACTGGAACGGCTGGAGTCCCGGCCTGATCTGGTCCGTGACCGCGACGATCTGTATCTGCGCTATATAACCCTGCTGAACTGTACCGGGAAATGGGAGGCTGCCCTGGATGCGCTTTGCACCCACCGTTTCCATCCATGGGAAGGCGGAGAAGGCAAGGCAAGCGCCCAGTACCGTTATGCGCTGATCCGGCTGGCTCACCGGGAGCTGGAGGCAGGACGCCCTCACGATGCCCTGACCTGTTTGACAGCGACGCTCTCCTATCCGGAAAACCTGGGTGAGGGAAAGCTGCCCAATGTGCCTGACAATGAAGCACACTATTACATGGGAATCGCTTACCGTCAAATGAAAGAAGAAGAAAAAGCCACTGAGTATTTTCTCCTGGCCGCCTCGGGTCCTTCAGAACCGGGAAGCGTACTATACTATAACGATCAGCCTTCGGACTTTATTTTCTATCAGGGTCTGGCAAATCTGGAACTGGGACGGCCCGAAGCTGCCAGAAAAGCATTCCATCAGCTGATCTTTTATGGAGAAAAACATTTATTTGATCAGGCAGCCTATGACTTTTTTGCCGTATCCCTTCCTGAAATTGAGGTTTTCCAGGATGATATCCAGCTGCGCAGCACACAGTACTGCAATTATCTGCGGGCGCTCGGAGCTCTGGGACTGGGTGAAAAGGAGAAAGCAGCCGTACTCTTCCGGGGACTGCTGGAGAAACAGGCCGACTATCAGGGCGCACTGGCCCTGCTCGACAGAGTGGAGTAGACAAAAAGAGTGTCACATCAACGATACCGGCTGATGTGACACTCTCTTTTTTTGCAAGGCGTACAAAATCATTTCCTCGGACAGCTTTCTGCATAAGCAGGCAAGTATAGGCTTTCCGATCACGCATAAAAGAAAAAGGCCTGGTATCTACCAGACCCTTACCGTGGAGCATATGGGATTCGAACCCACGACCTTTCACATGCGAAGCGAACGCGCTCCCAGCTGCGCTAATGCCCCTTACCTTGCACAGTATAGCACGATTATCCAAATTTTGCAATCCTGTTTCTGCACGATTATTATATCGATTCATAACAAGAGCGGCCGTATTGAAAATCAAATGACCTGTTTTCAACACAGCGCTCCTCCCTTTTCCCCTTACTGCTGTTCTAACTCACTTATCCGACCTTCAATTTGAATTTCTTCGCGTCTTTTTCGGAATCCACTTTTTCAATCATCGCGCCGAGCCCCTGAAGCTTCTCTTCAAAGCACTCGTAACCACGCTGTATATATCCGATCTCTTCCACAATCGTATAGCCATCCGCCGCGAGTCCTGCGATCACAAGCGCCGCTCCCGCACGCAGGTCAGGCGCGTTCACAGATGCTCCGGTAAGCTTCTTGACGCCATCGATAACGGCTACGTTGCCTTCTACCTTTACGTTGCCGCCCATACGGGACAGCTCATCTACGTAGCGGAAACGATTTTCAAAAATACTTTCGGTTACAACACTGGCTCCTTCAGCAAGTGCAAGTGTCACCGTCATCTGCGGCTGCATATCGGTCGGAAATCCCGGATACGGCAGTGTCTTGATATCGGTATGTCTCTGAAGTGTCTTGCCTACCACGCGCACCGCGTCGTCAAACTCCACCACTTCACAGCCCATCTCAAGAAGCTTGGCTGAAATAGCCTCCAAATGCTTCGGTATCACATTCTTTACGGTAACGTCACCGCGGGTAATCGCCGCAGCGCACATAAAGGTGCCCGCCTCGATCTGGTCTGGAATAATGGAATACTCCGTGCCGTGAAGCTTTCTTACACCCTTGATACGGATGGTATCCGTACCGGCTCCCTTGATGTTGGCTCCCATACTGTTTAAGAAGTTCGCCACGTCAACCACATGGGGTTCCTTCGCCACATTCTCCAATATGGTCTGTCCTTCTGCAAGGGTTGCCGCCATCATGATATTAATGGTCGCACCCACAGAGACCACGTCCAGATAAATATGGCTGGCAACTAAATCGATGGCATGCGCAATCACCGCGCCGCGCTCGATCTTCACTTCCGCACCTAACGCGCGAAAGCCCTTTAAATGCTGGTCAATCGGCCTGCTGCCGATGTTGCAGCCGCCCGGAAGCGGTACCTGAGCGCTCTTATACTTGCCCAGCATAGCCCCGATAAAATAATAAGAGGCTCTGATTTTACGGATATATTCGTCATCCACGGAAACTTCGTGGATGTACTTCCCATTAATACGGACGGTATGTCTGTCAATACGCTCAACATCAGCTCCGATTTCCTCGATGGCTTCCAGTAATACATTGATATCCCTGACGTCAGGAAGATTCTCGATAACAACGTCTTCGTCCGTCATGATGGAAGCAGCAAGAATACCCAGGGCAGCATTCTTGGCTCCGCCGATGGTTACTTCTCCAGCCAGCGGATTGCCGCCTTTCATAATATATTGTTCCATTCCACACCTCTGATTATGATCTAATCTATTACAAATTTATTAAGTTTTTCTTTTGTGTCTTTAATGATTATAACATATCCTGCGGATTTGTAAAGAGAACGCACTTTCTTATTCCGTAAAAACGCCGCAGACGAAGTCATTTCCGACATTTGAAAAATACTGAGAGGCGTCGTTTAAGCCCATTTTACGGGCTTCCTTTGTCGTTGGGTTATAAATGGTTACATTATACTGATCGTATCCGCTGATCAGCTCGTAACCGCCGTTTTCCGTATAGACGGCCACCGGACAGCCCTTGCTGATAAAGTACAGAACCTGATTTAAGATACAGCCGCGGGCATCCAGCATCAGGATTCCGTCATCGTAATGCATGCTTCCGCTGAATTCGTCCATATGGCGGATCAGCAGGGCTCCCTTGTTCTCCGGATCCTTGATGCTGCGGGCAGGCGAACGGTTTACACGGTTCCAGACGATCTCCTGGTTTTTGTCCGTCACCACGCCCATCTTATCGTATGCCAGATTCAGCGCCTCCGTAAAGCTCCTGCTGCTTCCCAGATAATGGCCGGCGCCATAGGCGTAAAACAGACTTTCTGATGGCCCTGCATTTGACTTTAACTCCACCACCTCGGCGGACTCATATGCCATCTTCTTCGGTACGGAAACCTTCACGTCATGAGACGCGGCCTCCTTATCGAGCTGCACAAAATACAGCTTTCTCCGGTCTTCAGATGCGTACCAGCCGATCCCCTTTAACGGATCTTCCTTCAGCTCCTCATTGCAGACAATAATATCATCTTTTAATTTCGTATAGGACTGCTCTCCAGTCCCCGCGATCTTCGTCAGACGAATCCGGTTCTCCTCCACCTCCACATCGGCAATATACGTATCGGGATACTCGTACTGGTTGACGATCGCTCCCGTATCGTCCATGATCTCCAGGCGGTACATGGGGGCATCCTTTACACGTCCGTTTTCAATCCACATATCGCCTTCCCTCGCCAGGCCATAGATGAAATCATCGCCGACAAAGCCCAGAGGCCGGCAGAGACTGCCGTCTTCCCCGGTAATCTCCTTCTTGCTTCCCGTGTCTAAGTCCATCAGATGGATCACCCTGGAGCCGTAGGGATCACTGCCCTCCTGCCATGCGAAACGCCGTTCGCTTCTGCTCACCGCGAAGCTTCCATCCGTCAGGGAATCTGCCAGAACCATATATTCGTTGCTGTTTAAATCGATGCCGTAGACAGCGTGGTCCGCCATCATATACAGCATACCGTTGCTTCCCAGATGGGCCAGCTTATCGATGTCATCCTTCAGCATCTCAAAGGACTGGGTCACAGGCGTAAAAAATTTCTCTTTAATGGCGTTCTCGTCACTGCTGTACTGGTACATGGCGATTCCCATGGCCCCCTCGTGAATCCCCCGGTTCATATATCCGTAAACGATAAAATTCACATCGCCGTTATCGCCGATGGACAGAATCCTGATATCGTGCTGGTCGTAGCCGTTGCGGATCTCATCTTCGTCACCGCTGCGGAAGGAGAATATCTTGACCGCCTTCTCGGAGGACTGGTCATAGGACCACAAGTCTCTGTTGACCACATATGCGATATGGCGTCCATCCGGACTCGCTTCCGTCCGGACTTCACTGTCATTCATGATCCCCAGCATAATACGCTTGCCGGAAAACAGATCGCGCTGTCCGGAAAAAATCTGGTTGGTATTTCGCTCAAAATCCATCAGATAAATGCGCTTGCTGTCCCACTTCATGGTGAAATCATCTTCCACCTCGTAAAGCTCGTTGATTCCGTTTTCCGCAGTCCTCGTTATCTGGTAATCCAGGCGGACAGTACACATAATTCCGTCTAAATCCTTCAGAGTCACACGGATATCCCCGACAGGCTTTACGTCCAAGCCGGCCCAGGTAAGCTGGGAAAAGCTGGAACGTATGGTCACGTGACCCAGAGAGCTGTTGTCCTCCGTCGCATTTGTCTCCAGATACGTCGTCAGCTCTCTCGCCTGATCGTAGTCAAAGGTCTTCGTGGTGAAGTTTACGGCAAAGTCTATCATATCCCTGACATTCTCATTGTCCGTCCACAGAATACGGGTGTAATAGCGGACCTCGCCCTGTTCCGCCGTGTCCAGAGAGAGGATCAGCAAATACTCCCTGTCCTTGGACAGAAGATTCTGAATAGGAAGCACAGCCGTCGTCTTCCCATCCGCCGTATCCCATTCAGTCAGGCTCGTGCGTTCCACGAGGCGCTCCAGATTCAGACTTCTCACCTCATAACTGATGCCGCGTATGCTGCCGCCAAAGTCCGCGATCCGGATATTTAACGCGCGGTCAGACGGAAGGACGGTAAGCGAATCTCTCGCCACCGCCTGCTTCATATCCTGCGTATAACCGTGCAGAAAATTAACGTCTCTCCCGAACATGGTGGCCGAGACCACCGGAAGAGCCGCCTCATCCATAGCAGTATAAACAATGGAGTCAGGTTTTTCCGTTCTTTTCTGATTCCACACAAAGTAGATTGCGATCGCCGCTATAAATATAATAAATAGTATTCCTATCTTTTTCCCTAATCGTTTCATGTCAGACTTCCTCTATTTTCCCTATGTTTCCCTTTTATTCTATACAATATCCAACAAAACTACAACTTAAAACTTTATTAACCTGCAGCCGGGAAGGGGGATAAAGCCGGCATTCTCCGAAAATATCAGGATTTTCTTTGATCCGGAATCGGTACAAAGAACTCGCTGTAGTCAGCTCCGAATATCCGTTTTAACGCCATCATTTCCGTGGCCCGGATATTCGCCAGGCCGACTTCGATTTTCGCATAATTTCCCCTTGTTATGTTGCACTCCATCAACTGCAGCCGCGCCACAGTTTGTTCCTGCGTAAGTCCCGCCCGTTTCCGTAATTTTCTGATATTATAACCGATTACAATATCCTGTTTAATCTTCTGCTCCATCCTGTTTTGCTCCTTATAACGAACATTTTCAATTGATTCTATCTTATCCAGGTTCTATAATTGCTCTATATACGGAGCAATATTCATTTACTGTTTTAATCCAGTCATATTTTGTCCGTTTATGTAATATATTAGTGATATAGAAAGGATTGATACGGCATGATAAGAAAAAACACGGGGGAACTCACACCAAAAGAGGAAAGGGAGCTGCTGCAGGAATTTGAATGTGTGGACAGGTATTGTGACACGGTGATACCGCCTGCTCCAAAAGGTGAATTCGAAAAAATAATTGCGGAGATGAAAAAAAGGAACATTGTTCCACAAATCAGGGAGGAATTAAGAAAAAGATTGGGAAGATGGTGAAATCTGCAGCGGCTGGCCATTTTACAGTCCATATACATAAAATATTTGACATCACATGATCCGGATTCTATACTATAAGTCTGAAAGCCGCAGCAAAAAACTGACTCTGTTTTCTGAAGCGCGGTTGATAACAACGAGTTAATCCGGCGCATGTGCCATTGTGCTGCACTGTGCGGAAAGGATGGGATGATGACTGACCGTTATATACTGGACAAGTCTGTAAGGGGAAACGACGCAGTTCGGGCATCCTACAATGAACTGACGGCGAAAACATTCGGATTTACGTTTGAAGAATGGTACCGCCAGGGGTTCTGGACTGACAAAAATGTCCCTTATGCGCTGCGTGATGGGACGAAAGTGATATCAAATGTATCCGTCAACCCCATGGATATCCTGTGGAATGGGGAAATGCGGAGGTATGTGCAGCTGGGGACTGTCATGACGGATCCGGAATACCGGGGCAGAGGGCTGGCGCGTATTCTGATCAGTGAGATTTTAAAAGACTGGTGGGACCGGTGCGATGCCATGTTTCTCTTTGCCAATGACTCCGTTCTGGACTTCTATCCCAGATTTGGCTTTATCAGGGAATCCACGTATCAGTTCCGCCGGCGGGTGATTCCCAATCCCGGCGGCATGAGAAGGCTGAATATGGAATGCAGTGCCGACAGGGAACTGCTTCGTTCCTGCTATTTGAAATCCAATCCTTTTTCACAGATGACAGTCGTAAACAATTTTGAGCTTCTAATGTTTTATTCTATCAGTTTTATGAAAAACTGTATATTTTATTTGAAAAAATTTGGTGCGGTTATAATAGCGGAGTATGAGGATACGGTTATGACGTGTTACGATATCTTCTGCGATCCCTATCAGGAACTGGAGGCCATTCTCTCCGCGGCAGCAAAAGAAGACACTGAATTTGCAGATCTGGGCTTTTCGCCAGTATCCAGGGACACCTGCGTTCCCACGGAAGAAGAGGAGGACACGCTCTTTTTGCTGAAGGGGAAAGAAAATATATGGAAGGGAAGGCAGCTCACCTTTCCGCACCTGTTTCACACTTAGAGCATGTTTGAACATTGCTTTCCGCCAGAGACGTTACAACGGCGATGACAGCGACAATGACAGCGGCAACGGCGACCCAGCAGATCTACGACCAGCCTCGCAGACGTAACACGGAATAAGGCCCGGGATATCCTGTAATAAAAGGAAATCCCGGGCCTTATCCCATATCCTGCTGCCGTAATCCCTGATCCGTTATCCAAGGTCAGTCCAGGAGGTGATTCTTTCAGAAAAGCGAAGCTTTAAAAACAGAACCCTGTACGGCACCGTCTGCGATGCATCTCATTCAAAAGCAGAATCTTTACAATATCATTCAGCCAGTTATTTCCCGGATTCTGAGGCGGGCGCGGTGGTTGCGGCTGCGGACGTGGCGGCGGTCCCCATGGCGGCGGCCCCCACGGTGGCTGCGGCTGCGGCGGGCGTGGCGGCTGCGGCGGACGTGGTGGCTGCGGCGGACGCGGTGGCTGCGGCGGACGTGGTGGCTGCGGCGGCTGCGGCGGACGCGGCGGCTGCGGTGGACGCGGTGGCTGCGGCGGACGTGGTGGCTGCGGCGGACGTGGCGGCTGCGGTGGACGTGGTGGCTGCGGACCGGGTGGCGGGCCCCATGGCGGCGGGCCCTGCGGCGGGCGCTGACCTGACGGTGGGCGCTGGCCTGACGGCGGGCCCCATGTCGTCGGAGTCTGCGGTACTACCTGCTGCATTCTCCAATCCGCATCCTGGGTGTTCACGCTGTTTACCTCGTACACTTCTACTTCTTCCACCTCTTCTACCGTTTCCGCAGTCTCTTCTCCCGGCTGTTCCGATGTATTCTGCAGTCCAAGCTCTGCTCCGTTTATAATTCCGTCCTCCAGAATCTGGCGGCATACGGAATCGCACACCTGATTCACCATCAGGCGGTCCGGAAATTCATCATACAGCGGACTGTTTTTATAATCCAGACGATCGCAGGCTGCCATCACGTATTCCTGAATCCGCTTCATATGTCCCGGATACATTCCCTGCAGATACTCTAAATCCTGTAACATATGTTCCCTCTGCATCTTCGGCAGATTCTCCATAGCGCTTCTGTCTCCGTACAGCATATACGGCTCCAGCACCTGGAAGTTATTCCCATAAGTATGCTCTAAATTATCCTGCACAGCGGTTATCACTCCCTGCTTCTTTCTATACATAACCATCTTATGCGCATTTTATCGGGATGTGATGGGAAAAACATTTTTTTCCTGTTGCTGCTCTGTTTACCGGTATTTTCCCCCGTAACAGTTCAGCCTCCGCTCCCGGCTGCTTCATCTGGGAGCGAAGGCTGAACGTCTCTAAAGAAAGGCCAATCTGCCGTTCTGAATGATCTGCCATAAAAAAGCAGTGGATTTCATCCCACTTTTGTCATATAATGGCCTTTTGGAAAATCAGGCTGTCCACATAATTACAGAATGGCAAATGCCTTATCTGGAAATGATAGGAGAATAGCAAGAACATTGAACGATAAAGTGAGGAAATATATGGAACTGCAATTTAAAGATCTGGACTCCAGCGCGCTGAAGACGCTGGCACCCCTTTTTACCTTCAGAGAAAACAAGACCTGCGACAGCGTATTCTTAGGCCTTTTCCTCTGGAAAGATTACTATCAGGTACGTTACGCGGTCGGAGATGATAATACGATCTTCCTTCGTATTGCCGCGGACGGAAAGGAATACGCGGCCCTTCCCATCTGTAAAGCGGCCGGCCTGTCCCATTCCTTCGATGTGCTGAAGGACTATTTTAATCAAACCCTGGGATTAAAGCTAAATATCTTCCTGGCCGACGAGGCCGCTGTCCGCCTCCTGAACCTGCCGGAGGACGAATTCGATGTCGAAGAGCTGGAGGATGCACGTGACTACTTATATTCCGGCGATGCCCTTCGTTCTCTCGCCGGCCGAAAGCTGCACAAGAAGAAAAATCTGGTCAACTCCTTCGTCAGGACCTGGGAGGGACGCTTCGAATACCGCAGGCTGACCTGTGCGGAAGGCGCCGAGATCAAGAGTTTTCTCGCACGCTGGGGTGTCGCCAGGGAAGAGCGCATGGAAGGCCAGCTGGAGCATGAGATTCTGGGCATCCATGAGATTCTGCGCTGCTGCTCTCTCCTCGATATCACGATGGCCGGAGTCTATATAGACGGTACCCTGGAGGCATTTACCATTGGCAGCTGCAATCCCCTGGAGCAGATGGCTGTCATACACATTGAGAAGGCCAATCCTGAGATAAAAGGGCTGTACCAGTTTATCAACCAGCAGTTTCTCATCCACGAATTTCCTGACGCCGTCCTGATAAACCGCGAGGATGATCTTGGTGATCCCGGTCTGAGGCAGGCAAAGCTGTCCTACTGCCCCATAGACTTCGCCCGCAAATACAGAATCCGCCAGCGATAAATACCTTCGCAGAAATTAAAGGGCATGTATGCGGCGGACCGAAGGTCCGTCATCCCCGTTCCCCCTCCCGCTCTCCTTAAGCGCGTTGGCGTAAACAGCCAAAAGCTCCTGATACGCTTTATAATAACCGCAGTTTTCAAACAGAAAAGATTCCGGCATATGACGGATTTTCTCCCAGCCCCAGGCCCGAAGCTGCGGTTTTAATAGCTGTTCCTTCTGAAGCGTATACAGAAGCGCGCGCTGGCGGAACTGGAGCCTGTATTTCAGCGCCTCATCGACCTCTCCCGGAAAAAGAGCGCACATGGTCTCCACCAGAGACTTCCCCATCTCCATTTCCCTGTAATGGGTCCATTTTGTCCGCATTTCCCCTGCAAAGCTCATCCATTCAGAGTCATCCCCCGGATATACCAGCCCCATAAACTGCGCATCCTTATAGCACCATAAGGTCCAGGATACGCCATACCGGCAGAATAAGCCCAGCGTGTCCTCCACCATCTCCATCACATGCTCCAGGCTGTGACCCGCAATGTCGTACCCGGCCTCGCCGCAGAGCAGCGGACGGTTAAAGGGCAGCAGGCCATCAAGCATGGTGCGGAAACGCTGTTCAAACACCTTTTGCCTTTCGCCCCGCGGATAACCCGGATCACATAAGTCTGCCTCCCAAACGGTGGGATAGAAATGGAAGGTCAGTGCCGTCTGCTCATCTCTGATTTCCTTTAAACAGGAGAAATCCATGGCAAAGGAATCCCCCTCCAGGAAAATAATATGGTTCTCATCCACCTCACGGACCGCCGCCGTCACCCTCTCATAAAACTGCTGAAGCTTTCCGTCCGCCGCCGGCATGAGAAACGGCTCGTTTAAAAGGTCGTATCCCAGCAGATACGGCTCATCCCTGTAACGGGCGGCAATATCCCGCCACAGGGATATGATCTGCTGCTGAAATACATCGTAATGCCAGAACGCAGGCGTTCCCGTCTGATTATCAGAATGCCAGTCCGGATTCTGCCCGCCCGGAACGCTGTGCAGATCCGGAAGAAGATAGATCTCATACTTACGGCAGAAGCCCAGCAGACGGTCAAAATAGCGGAATCCCTCTTCCTTCCGCAGCTCCATATTCTGATCATCCAGAAACAGTCTGTAGTTAAACGGCACACGGATCAGGTTGATGCCGGTATCCTTCAAAAGCTTAAAGTCCTCCTCCGTGCAGAAGGAGCAGACGAAATCATCAAAGAACCGGGCCGACCGGGCCGGTCCGAACACCTCTGTAAATGCTTCCTTCATTTGTTTTTCCGGCGTCGGGATTCCAAGCATAAAGTGTTCCAGATTCAGCCAGCTCCCGATGCCCAGCCCGGCGAACCGTATGCTCTGTCCCTGATAAATAAATTCATTTCCCTTTACTCTTACAAATTCCATGGTTCCTCCTCGGTTTTTACTCACCTGTTTCCTGTCTCCATCCAAATTCCAGCTTCTCCATTTCTTCCAGCAGCCGGTCTGTAAATTCCTGTCCGCCAGGCGTTAAAACGGTTTCTGCCGCCTCCTTCACACGCATTTTCCTGACTCGTTCCCAGTTTTCGCTCTCCACCAGTCCTTCCGGAAGCAGTTCTTTCATCATTTCAGAGGTAAATGGATGGCAGACGAGGTCCTCCAGCACTGCCAGCGCCCCCAGAGAGATGGTGGTGTGGCCGAATGACGGCAGAATCACCGGTTCCCTCTCTCCGGCCTCCGCCATTCTCCGAATCAGCCTGGTTCTCATTTCCGCCCGCACGGCCTCGTGCTCCGGCGAGCAGACCAGATTGACGAGTTCAGCAGGATCCTGTTCCAGATCGTATAGATACTCTTCCCGGTACGTGTCCGCTCCCGCATCGAGCCATGGCTTCCTGTCGTACGCGCGGACGCTGTATTTCCAGCGTTCCGTCCGGATGCACCGTCCCACCTGGCTCTCGCTGATCTGCAGAAACACTTCATTCCGCCACTTCTCCCGCTTCTTCTCGTCCAACAGCTCCTGAATCGGACGGCCCTTCATGCCTTCCGGTACTGTCACTCCCGCCATGGTCAGAATCGTAGACGGCAGATCGATGAGGCTGACTAGCCCCCCTTCTCTCTTTCCGCCCAGAAAAGCGGTGCCGGAGGCGTCTTTTCCATATATCACCAGCGGAATATGAATGCTGCCATCATGGCAGGAGCGCTTATATTCCACGGTCCTCGTCTTGAAATGGGATCCATGGTCGCTGGCATAAATAATAACCGTATCATCCTCAAGCCCCATTTCCTTCACACACGCCAGAACTCTCCCAAGATTGTAGTCCAGCCGGCTGCAGCACCCCAGGTAATCGGGATACTGGGTCTGCCAGTCACTTCCCCAGTCTCCGGGCGCAAACGCCAGGTCTTTTGGCGCATTAAATCCTGCGAACCGCTCCTTCGAGCCTTCCGGCCCCTCAAAGCGCCGGTGGTCATTCTGATGGTGGGGTTCAATATGGGAGAGGAACAGGAAATACGGCTGGTTCTTATCCCATGTCCTCATATAATCCAGGGCAAAACCGGTTACCCCGTCAGTCCGGTATCCCTCAAACTCCACCCGCCGGTTCTCCGCATCAAATAGAAAGCCGCCGTAACCGTGTGAGGTGGCCTCCAGCACATCCGAGGCGACCCAGTAATCGTCATAGCCGCCCCGCCGCTCCTTTGGAACTCCCCGGCAGACGTATTCCACACCGGGCTCCAGCGGTTCATTAGAATCACCGCCGGTGGAGGCGAGATGCCATTTTCCTACGTATCCGGACCGGTATCCGGCTTCTTTTAAGTAGTGGGCCAAAGTCATTTCCCCATGAGGCAGGGCGATGTTATTCCTGTAACAGCCCAGTTCCGTGGCATACCTCCCGGTCTGGAGACAGGCCCGTGCAGGGCCGCATACTGGCTGACAGGTAAAGGCATTTTCAAAGCACACGCCCGCCTCTGCCATCCTGTCCAGATTCGGGGTCACCGGCATACGCTGGCCGTAGCATCCGGCCGTATCCCAGCGCTGCTGGTCAGAAAAGAAAAAGATGATGTTGGGCTTTCTGTCCATTTCCTCAAATCCCCCTTTCCGACAGCCCGAGGCGCTCATACTGTTCCAACGGCGCCTGGGCCTCTTTCATTTCCGCGGCCAGCTTCCTGCACATGGCCGCCTCCAGCTCTTCGTCCTCTATGGGATGCTCCTGGGCGTAGTCCTGCTCAAGATCGCAGAGGCAGGAGTCTCTTATAAAGCTTAAATCTCCCATGCAGTCCGTTTCATTGTGAACCGGTATACGGTAAACCGGGTATCTCGTATGGGGAAGAAAACGCCCCATCTCCATTTCCGTCGCGTACTCTTCACCGAAGAACCGGCACAGCGTCGTCGGTACGGCACAGTACTGGTAACACGGCTTATTGTCCGGCCTTGCAGGCGCCCGGAAGTACGTATAGCGGCCGTCGTATACATTGACCGCACGGCCGAACCAGCCATAGATTACCGCTTCCCTGGAAGGTGTGTGCCGCAGAATCATCTCTGACAAATCCCTTCCCTTTACGGTTTCCGGAACCGGAACAGCGTGGTGCGTCAATATTGTCGGCATCAGATCGATGTTCTGAGTCAGCTGTTTTCTATGCTCTCCGGCACATTCTCCTTGAGGCATTTTTACGAAGAGGGGGATGTGAGCCATCTCATTATACGCGTGCATATAATTTTTTCCGGTAAATCCGTGTTCTCCCAGCATATGACCGTGATCCGTGGTCAGGATCACCAGGGTATCCTCATACAGCCCATTTTCCTTCAGGGCATCGAGGAAACGGCCCAGCCACCGGTCCGCCATGGTCATGGTCGCCAGATAGCATTTCCGCAGATGGCATACGGCCTCCTCCGGTTCTGTGACAGGGGCATACCCCGGCCAGTTGAACTCCTTTCCGCTGTAATCATCCTCATACAGTTCATGGTAGGCGTCCGGTGCATCGAACGGTTCATGAGGGTCGAACGCCTCAACCATCAGAAAGAAATTATCCGCTCCCCGGTTCTCCTTGGCCCAGCGGCAGGCGGACAGGAAGGTGGCCGGAGTCGGATACGTCTCCTCCCCGCGCGCATATTCCTGCCGGTTTAACAGATGCTGGACCGATTTGCGGCCGTAGGCCTGCGGCTCTCCAAATGGGGGATTCACCCTCGAAATCCAGGGATCATTCTCCTGGCCGCGGTGGTAGTCCCACGTATCGAACAGGGAACAGTAGTTTTCCCCACCCAGTTCAAAGTAATGGGCGTGGTCCGTGGTAATGTGGGTATAGACCCCATGTTTCCGCAGTTCTCCCTGAAGCGTCCGGTCGAAGGGCTCCATTCCTCCCCACCCGCGTTCCAGAAAATTCATACGGCCGGTGAAAATATCCCGCCTGGCCGGCATGCAGGGGGCGGAGGCAATAAAATGATTATCAAACCGGACTGCCTCCTTTGCAAATGCATCCATGCACGGCGTAATCCCCTCCGCATTCTCATCATAGGATTTCAAAAATCTTCTGTTTAATGTATCCATAAGGATCAATACGGTTCTCATGTTTTTCCGGTGCCTCCTGTCTCTCAAGTATTTTCTGATGCTTCCTGTTTTTTCAGCCAGAACAGCGCCGAATGCTCCGTCCTGCTGTCCGTTCCTATGAAGACGAGAAATGCTCCCGCCTCGCTGTCCCATAATCCTGGTTTCTGAAAGAATTTCAGCTGGTCTTCCCCGATGGAGAAAGCCACTTTTGCCTCCTCCCCCGGCTGCAGTGTGATGCGTTTCAAGCCCTTCAGCTGCTTCACCGGCCTCGCTGTGTTGCCGGTTACATCGCGGAGATAGAGCTGAACCGTCTCGGTTCCTTCCCGTTTCCCTGTATTTTTTATGGTCACAGACGCCTCGATCTCTTCCCCCGGCGTCAGCTCGTGTTTACTCAGACGGACCTCAGAAAGCTCCATGCTCGTATAGGTCAGACCATAGCCAAAGAAATACAGCGGATCGGCGGGTATGTCCTGATACCTGGAGACGTACCGTTCCTGCTTCCCTTTTCGGTAAGGCCGTCCCGTCATCAGGCTGTCATAATGGACCGGTACCTGCCCCACACAGTAAGGAAAGCTCATGGGAAGCTTTCCCGAAGGCGCTCTCGTTCCGGTCAGCACATCGATAATTGCCCGGCCGCCTTCCATACCTGGCATCCACACAGAAAGCACGGCTCTGGCCCGCTCAGAAATAACGCGCAGATCGAGAGGACGGCCGCTGAATACCACAGCCACCACATTGGGATTTACTTCGGAAACCGCGCGGAATAAGTCCTGCTGGATCTCTGGAATCTCAATAAATGCCCGGCTTGCGGCTTCCCCTGACTGAAAGCAGTGTTCGCCGAGGGGCATGACCACCACATCGGCTTCCTCTGCGGCCTTTCGAGCCTCCTCCCTCCAGCGGTCTGTCTCTTCCTGCGGCGCGCCGCAGGGCTTATACCGTTCAAAGCCCTCCAGCACCGTCCCCGGAGCCAGCACGGGACAGCCGGTATGGTATGTCACGGACCAGCCAGCCAGCGCTTCTTCCGCAGCCGCTCGTATGGTCTTTACCGCCCCGGTTTCGGCGCCTCCCGTAAAGGACCAGCTGCCCAGCATATCCTGAGAATCGGTGTAGGGACCGATAAATGCGATCTTTTGCTTCGGGGAAAGCGGCAGGACGGCATCCTCATTTTTAAGCAGTACGAAGGATTTCACCGCCGCTTCATACGCCAGCTTCCGGTGTTCTTCACAGAGAGACGTGCGGGCTTCCCTCGCCTCGTCGGCTCCGTGGAAGGGATCCTCAAACAGTCCCAGCCAGTTTTTAAGCTCCAGAACTCTCAGGACACTCTCGTCGAGGAGCATCTCATCCAGCGTTCCGTTCTTCACCAGTCCGGCCAGATACTCCGGATATACGCCGGACATCATATCGATATCAACTCCCGCTTCCAGCGCGCGGCGCGCGGCATCCGCCCTGTCTTCGGAGACACCGTGAATCACCGTCTCTCCGATCGCCGCGTAATCCGAGATCAGCACGCCGTCAAATCCCATTTCACCGCGCAGAATTCCCCGGAGCAGTTCTCTGTTTACGGTTGCGGGTATCCCGTTCACCGTCTGAAATGCGGTCATAACCATTCTGCTTCCGGCCTTTACGGCGCTCTCATAAGCCGGCAGATAGAATTCATGAAATGTCTCCTCGGAGAGCTCCATCGTCTGATATTCCCGCCCGCCTTCCGGCGCGCCGTATCCTGCGAAATGCTTGACGCAGGAGGCCAGAGAATCCGTTCCTCCCTGCGGCCTCTGATAGCCTTCCACCATTGCCTTCGCGTACAGACTGTTTAGATACACGTCCTCCCCCGTGGATTCCATCACGCGCCCCCATCTGGCGTCGCGCACCAGATCCACCATAGGAGAAAATGTCACATGGAGCCCTCCCGCCGCCCCCTCTTTCGCCGCCATGGCCGCACAGTCGCCGGCAAATTCCGGATCGAACATGGCGCCCTGTGCCAACGGAATCGGATAGATGGTCTTATACCCATTGATGATATCCAGCATAAAAAGCAGGGGAATATGGTGCGGCTGTCGTTCCATATACGCACTTTGAATTCTTTTTATATTGGCTGCTCCATAGACCCCCAGCACAGAACCAGCCAGATGGCCGTATCTTCTCCTGATCCTGGCAGTCTCCTCCGCCTCCGGCCCTGTCTGCTCCAACGCTTCCGTGCCGTCAAACCAGTCGCCGGTTACCTGAAAGAGCTGTCCTGCTTTCTCCTCCAGGCTCATATCATTTAACAAATCTATCAGCTGTCTCTGCTCCATTTTCCTGTCCTCACCTGTATTATACAAATACTTTCACCAGCATAACCCCCGCCGCATCAACCGCAAACATCTCGCCACGGCAGATCTCCCTCCCGCTCAGCAGATCCTTTCCGCCGACAGAGACCGCCAGTTCCTGTTTCTTCCCGGAATGGTTCAATAGAAACAGGTATTCCACGCCGTCTTTTTTCCGCACCGTCATCTCGATTCCCTTTTCCGATAAGGCGGCCGCTGTTTCCACCGTATCATGGGAGGCTGTCCGCAGCCCCTTTTCCTTACACACATTCGTGAAAAACCTGAGATAGAAGTCCTCTCCGGACCGTGTTCCAACGTAATATGACAGACCGTCTCCGTACCGGTTTCTGGTGATAACGGGCGTGCCCGCATAAAAGTCCTCCTGGTAACGGGCAAGCACCTCCGCCCCTTCCGTGTGCATAATATCGCACAGCAGTCCGGCCGAATAGGTTTTCCCTTCATAGCAGAAGGAATTCTGCTCCGTTTCCGGCAGGGAGTCGGTCTCTTCCACCCAGATTCCGGTGAGTTCCCTGAGTTTTCCCGGATAACCGCCCAGAGTAATCCGGTCATTCTCATCCACATATCCGCTTAAATAAGAAAAAACCGCGGTCCCTCCGGCCCTCACGAATTCCTCCAGCCGCTCGGAGACGCCGTCCTTCACCATATACAGAAGCGGAGCAGCAATCAGTTCATATCCACAAAAGCCGTCCTCCATTCCGATTATATCCACCGGAATGTGAAGCTTTGAAAGAGCCCGATAGTAATTCTGAAGCTCCTCCAGATATTCAAGCCTCACGCTGGGACCTGCCGAGCACTCCAGCGCCCACCACGTATCCCAGTCAAAGATCAGCGCCGCCTTTGCCGGAACACGGGCTCCGACCACCTCTTTGCCCAGTGCCTTCAGTTCCATTCCAAGAGCCTGACACTCCTTAAACACACGGGTATTTCCATGGCCTGCGTGGTCGATGACGGCCCCATGAAACTTCTCACATCCCGCTCTGGAACGCCTCATCTGGAAAAACATCACCGTATCCGCCCCATGGGCTACGGCCTGATAGCTGAGGAGCCGCATGACGCCGGGGCGTTTCAGGCGGTTGTCGTTCAGCCAGTTACAGGTGCTGGGCGTCTGTTCCATCAGTAGGAAGGGCTGGCCATGTTTAAGCCCGCGCATCAGATCATGGTTCATGGCAATAGCGGCAGGATCGGCCCCCTCCGCCGGATAGTTGTCCCAGGAAACGACATCCAGGCTGGCCGCCCATTTCTTATAATCCAGCGGCTTATACGCGCCCATGAAGTTTGTGGTAATGCAGGCGTCCGGGATCTGTGCCCGGATGGCTTCAGCCTCCGCCCGGTAATTGGCCAGCATGCTGTCCGAATTAAACCGTTTGTAGTCCAGTGTTATGGCCTGATACATGCTTCTGGCTTCCTCGAAATGTTCACTCACCATGCTGGGGGCCACGATCTCATCCCAGTCATAGAAGGTATGCCCCCAGAATCTCGTGTTCCACAGCCGGTTCAGATTTTCAATGGTTCCATAACGCTGTTTCAGCCAGACACGGAACGCCTTCTCGCAGTTTTCACAGTAGCACGCGCCTTCATATTCATTGCTCACATGCCAGAGCACGATATTCTTCTGTTCCCGGTAGCGCTCCGCCAGCTTCCCGGCCAGCCGCTTTGCATACTGCTTAAATACAGGGCTGTTGGGACAGGAATTATGACGGCCTCCGAATTTCCGCCTGCGGCCTTCAAAATCCGTTCTCAGGACCTCGGGATACCGTTTGGCCATCCACGCCGGATGAGCCCCGGTGGAGGTGGCCATACAGATGGCCATCCCCTGTTCCGTCACCCGCTTCACCGCCGCATCCAGCTCCGCGAAGTCATACGTCTCCTCTGATGGCTGGAGTGACGCCCAGTTGAAGACATTCAACGTCACCACATCGATTCCGGCCTGCTTAAGGAGTTCCATGTCCTGTTCCCATATATCCGGCGTCCACTGCTCCGGATTGTAATCTCCGCCATATAAAATCTTCGATACCTTATCAGAAAATGCCATACGTTTTACCCCTTCAAACCGGAGAATGCGATTCCTTCCACCAGATATTTCTGCCCCACAATGAAGATTAGCAGCATCGGAATCAGGGCGCACACCGTGCCTGCCATAATCAGGCCGTACTCCGAGCCGTACTGGGTACGGAAGGAGGCCAGACCGATCTGAATGGTTCTCAGCTTATCGGATGTCAGGTAAATCATCGGAGCCATATAGTCGTTCCACATAAAGTTAAATGTAAACACGACCAGCGTCGCCAGCCCCGGCTTACACATGGGAAATACGATCTGAGAATAGATCTTCAGCTCTCCGGCCCCGTCGATTCTGGCCGCCTCAGACAGCTCCTCCGGAATCCCCATCATGAACTGACGGAGTAAAAACACACCGAACGCGCTGAATATATTGATCAGGATCAGGGACCAGTGAGAGTCGTTCAGTCCCAGGGTCTTGATGATTAAGAACTGCGGTATCATGATTGCGTGCCATGGAACCATCAGCGTTGCCAGATAGCACAGGAATATCTTATCCCGGCCAGGATACTGCATCTTGCTAAAGGAGTAGGCTGCCAGGGAACAGGTGATCACCTGGCCGACGGTGACGATCACTGCCAGTTTTAAAGTATTTAAATAGTATGTAACAAACGGAATGCGCTCGCATACCTCCGCGTAATTGGACCACCGGAATACCTCCGGAATCCATTTGATGGGGTACGCGAAAATTTCATTGTTATTTTTAAAGGAAGACGACAGGGTCCATACAAACGGGATAATCATGCAGATTCCCAACAGCAGCATGACCGCAAACAGAATGCCGTTTGATACCTTCGTCTTTGTTTTATACGATTTTGTCATCATTTCTTTTCCCTCCCCGGTTTACATGTAATTAACCCATTTCTTCTGTCCTCGGAACTGAATCAGGGTTATAACCATGATGATGATGAACAGGAAATATGCCATTGCGGACGCATATCCGAACTGCAGCTTCTGGAAGCCCTCCTGATAGATGCGGTAAACCAGAACATTGGTGGAGCGCCCCGGTCCTCCCTGCGTCATGATATTGACCAGATCGAATACCTGGAAGGAGTTGATGATGCTTAAAATGGTGACCATAAACATGGTCGGGGACAGCATGGGCAGTGTGATTTTGAAGAACTTTTCCACGCTGTTTGCACCGTCGATGGAGGCTGCCTCATAGAGCTGGCTCGGTATGGACTGCAGACCGGCCAATATGATGATCATGTAGTACCCCGCCTGTTTCCAGATGGCCACCACCATGACAGAGCCCAGCGCCGTCTTCGTCGCGGACAGCCACTGCGGCGGATTTGCCACGCCGAGGGCCATCAGCACCTGGTTTAAGGGTCCCTGGGTCGGGTTGAAGATCATGGCCCAGACTATACCGACCGCAACCATAGAGCTGATGTTGGGGAGGAAGAACATGGTCTTAAAGAGACTGCTTCCCTTAATCCCCTTATTGACACCCACGGCCAAAAGCAGCGCGAACACGATGGTTCCCGGCACCGTCACCAGAGTGTAGACCAGATTGTTCTTCAGCGATACCGTGAAATATTCATCGTGGAACATGTCGATATAGTTTTTCAGCCCCACAAAATTAAACTGGCTGAATCCGTTGTAATCCGTAAAGGAAATCACCAGCCCCATGATGATGGGGAGTGCCATAAAGACGAAAAAGCCGATGAAATTCGGAAGGATGAAGAGATATCCTTTTATGTATTTCCTAATCTTATTATTCTTTTCCATATCCATATCCTCTCTAGAGCGTGTCGTATGAACACATATGGGGAAACAATCAGATCTGCGATTGCTTCCCCAACAGATTATTTACTCATGATGTCCTGTCTCTGCTGCTCAAATTTATCCATGGTCTCTTCCAGCGTCTTTTCCCCGTACAGATACAATTCCGCATTCTCTGCAAATGCAACCTTTAAATCGTTGTATTTCTCATAAGAAGGCGCCTCCGGAATCTTCTTGGAATTAAAAGCTACAGAAGATACGCTTTCCTTGCCGACCACCTCGTCAAATGCATCCTTGGCCGCATCGCCGCCGTACGCCGGAAGCATGCCGTATTTCGGAAGGACCTCGGAACCGCCCTCACCGCATAAATATTTTAAGAAATCATAGCTCTCCTGCGGGTGTTTGGCATCCTTCGGAATCGCAGCGAACTGGAATGCACCCCAGGTTGCGCCGGGGTCCGCGCCCTCCGGAATCGGAAGCGGTGCAACTTCCCAGTTGACATCCGTCTTGCCGTCTTTTTCGTCTGTCATCAGCATGTTGATCAGCCACTCGCCATTGGGAAGCATGGCCACTCTGCCGTTTTCAAAATCGGATAAATACTGGCTGTCGTTGGCCTTTACCTCTGCTAACGGCACGTGAGACTTATCTTCCAGGAAAAATCTGCCCAGGGTAGCCAGTCCGTCTTTTACCGCAGAGATATCGTCGTCATTTAAGTAAACGCTCTTCTGGGTTCCGATACACTGGTAGATATTCCAGTCCACCCAGCAGCCGCCGTACTTCGTACCGTCTCCGCTTGTCAGCTGTTTTGCGATATCCCCATACTGGGACCACGTCATCTGCTTCGACATGTCAATGCCGGCTTCTTTCATAATATCTGCGTTGTAGAACAGCATCCAGCAGCTGGATCTCATGGGAAGTGCGGTGATCACACCATCCGGATAGCAGGTATCCCACATGGAACCAAACTTGCTGATATCCAGGTCACTGTTCTTCACCAGATCCGTGATATCCATCATGGCGCCCGCTTCCTTAAACTGCATAACCTGGTCCAAAGAACGGACATTGACTAAATCCGCGTCGCTTCCCGCGGACAGCATGACCTTCAGCTTGTCATCGTACGTCTCGTTCGGCATGCTGATCACTTCCACATTGACACTGTCCTGGCTCTTGTTGTAGTTGTCTACAATCTCTTTCGTGTAGTTTTCGCCATCGCTCCAGATATAGAACTTTAAATTCACTTTCTCACCGGAAGCCGCCTCTGTGGCCGCTTCTTTTCCCCCGCTGCATCCGGCCAGTGTTCCCGCTGCCAGTGCCGCTGCCAGTAGTACCGCGCTCAATTTTCTTAACTTCATTTCAAATCCCCTCCTGTTTTCTGATACCCTTACGATATCACGTATTCTCACCCCCGGACAGGTTGAAATTTTATCCTCCTTTTCACCGGGAATGATTTGTGTTACTATTTAGCCATGGAAGGGAGGGGTAAACTATGTTCTATCTGCTGTTATTACTGTTCATTCTGATCCTGTTTACACTGGTTCAGAGGCTGAAAGGAAATCATGATTTTCTCATGATTCTGATTCTGCCGTACTTCGCAGCGCTCTGCAGCATCATTCTCTACGTTTCAAAGGATACCTACTATTATAATCTCATTAAGGATTATTTTTACCTTCCCGACTTCCTGTGGAGATGGCTGTTTTTCATCGATATTGGAAAAAGCAACATCATACGGATCATGAATGCCTCCAGCTTAAGTATCTTAATCATCAGCGTTTATCTCGTCTTCCATTTTTACGAGCCCTTTTCCCTACGGGTTCAAAAGGCGGTTAAACGGGCCGTATGGGTCTACTGCCTCCTGCAGTTCATTCTCTATGATCCCTATACGAATTTAAAGGCCTACTACTTCTTATACCCGGCCCGTCTGACGGTGCAGCAGTACCTTTATTTAGAGGACAGAATATATGCGGTCACCCACACCATCAATACTGCGGTCATTCTCCTGTGCTTTCTGGGGCTCCTGGCTGCGTTTATCAAAGCACCGAAGCTAAAGCTGTTCCGCTATAACCACCTGTTTCTGGCCATCAGCTACGCCACCCTGGCGTTTGTATACATTTACTTTATCTCTTCCTCACCGGACTTTTATTTAAAGGTTTCCAGAATCGCAGGAACTTATTCCTACCGTTCCCTGCAGCTCGGAAGCAATGCCTTCATTTACCGGGCGCTGCCCTATATTCTGGTTCCGGCCGCGGCCGTCATCACCTACTGCGCCTACATGCTGACCCGGCTTTCCGGACAGGCCAGTCTCAAGGAGCTAAGTATCTCCAAGGAAATCAGCTCCTCCGAGACGACATCGAAGATCTTCTGCCACTACATTAAAAATGAGATTCTGGCTATCCAGTCCGAGGTGGAGACGCTGGCCTTAAACGCAGAGGATGGGAATGAGGTAAAGGAGACGACGGACAGCATCCTGAAGCGCTGTCAAACGCTCTATGGAAGGATCGACGAAATTCATCGGAGCACCAAGACCAGCGAGCTGAGCTTAAAGCAGTACTCCCTCCAGACTCTGATCCGGGAGACGCTCGCCATCTTTTCCCATGAGCTGGAGTCCATAAATGTCCAGCTGAACCTTCCGCCCCAGCCGATTCTGGCCATGGTGGATCCGGTCTACATGGAACAGGCGCTTCACAACATCATCAAGAACTCCATCGATGCCATGGAGGACACACCAAACGAAAAAAAGGAGCTGGCCGTTACGCTCGGCAGCTCCAGACAATGGATTGCGATTGATATCAGGGACACGGGAAAGGGCATATCGAAGGAGAATTTAGAAAGCATCTTTCTTCCCTTCTACTCCTCCCATCCCTATTCCAAACACTGGGGAATCGGACTGACTCTGACCTATAAGGTCATTCACGCACACGAGGGAAAGATCGTCGTAAACAGCACCCTGGGCGCCGGCACTACCGTGGAGGTCCTGCTTCCGAACATCACACCGGAGCGCGTCTGAAATTCACTGACAATCTGCGGACATATCCGTCTCAAACAGGAAAAGAGGTTTCATTCATGGAAGAAAAGATAAAAGTACTTATTGCAGAAGATGTGGCCCCCATCCGCAAACGGTATGCGGCAGTCTTAAAGAAGTGTCCCGCGATCGAGGTCGTGGCCGACGTGGGAACGGGAGAGGAGGCGTGCAAAGCCGCCAGAAAACTAAATCCCGACGTCATTCTCATGGACATCGAGATGGAAGCCAAAGACGCAGGAATCCGCGCCACAGGAGAAATCCTGGCTGAGATGCCGGATATCAAGATCATTATCCTAACGGTTTACGAGGAGGATGAGCTGGTCTTTTCCGCCTTCCGTTTAGGCGCCTGCGACTACGTCTTAAAAAATGCCTCAAACGAGGAGATCGTAAACGCGGTCACGTCCGCCTACAGAGGCCAGTCCCCCATCCGCCCGGAGATCGCAGACAAAATACGCAGCGAATTCCGCCGGGTCAAGACTTATGAAAGCAGCTTTCTCTTCATGCTCAACATCCTCTCCACCCTGACGCCAAAGGAGCTGGATACCTTATATCTGCTCTCCACTGGCTATAACAAACGCCAGATCTGCGAGATGCGCTGCGTGGAGATGAGCACGGTGAAGTCCCAGGTACACAGCATCTTAAAGAAGTTCAACAAGAAGAAAATCTCGGAAATCATCACCACAGAATCCGACCGAAAGCTGCTGGGAAGTATTCTGAACAATACGGAACTGAATCGTTAATCCCATCGCCGCCTTCACTTACAGAGCCACCATACAGTAATCGCCAATCTCCCAAACAGCGAGTTTAGATATATTCTTTTCTGCAGCGAAGCCAGTACACAGCCGAAAAATCGGGGAGCGGTCAGGGGCGGGGGAACCATGTTTGTTTCAGTGTGCCGGCATCTGGATACGAGTCATAAGAAAGTCCGAGCCTGGCGAACACACCTTCCTTTGGTGTGTACGCCAGGCTCGGACTTTCTTATGGCGAGTAGGAAGCAAGACGGACACGAAACAAACATGGTTCCCCCGCCCCTGACCGCTCCCCGATTTTTCGGCGTAACTCCCCCCAAAAAAGAATCCCCATACCTAACGAGCAAACAGCTTCTCCGGATAAACGCCGTCTGCTACCAGTTCCTGAATCGCCGCCGCTACCGTTGGCTTGTCTTCCCGGTAAGTAACTCCAAACCACTTATCCGGTGTCTCCAGAACAGTCACACGGGCACGTCCCGCACGTACAAGACGGTCGATAATCCTCGGAAGCAGATATTCCGTCTTGATGTCGCCCTCCTTCAGGCCGTCTAAAAACACAGGGAATCCGCGCTCCAGTTCCTCTAAAAATGCCGGGGCGAGTCCCCACATGTTCATGGACACATGCTGGCCGATCGGCACTTCCACCGGATTGCCGTCGTCGTCACGGCCTCTCGCCACATCCCCGTCCTTCTGAAGCTCATACGTCTCGGTTACGTCGATCAGCACGCCGTTATCGTCCACCTGGCATACTCCGCGGGTAACTCCGCCGTTCTCACTCAATGTGTTTCCCAGGATAAATCCGCCCATGCAGATATCGAATACCTCTGATTCCGTATCCATCTGATTCACCATGTACTCGTGGATCTTCTTAAATCCCTCTTTTCCATAATAATCGTCCGCATTGATGACGATAAACGGCTCATGGATCACCTGCTTCGCGCACAGAATCGCCTGGCCCGTTCCCCATGGTTTCGTCCTGTCTGCGGGCTTCTCATATCCAGCCGGAAGATCGGTAAGTTCCTGATACGCGTACTCTACAGGGGCAATCTTCTCGATCCGTCTCCCTATGATCTCCTTAAAGTCCTCCTCCAGGTCCTTCCGGATGATGAACACGATCTTGTTAAATCCGGCTTCCAGCGCGTCATGAATCGAATAGTCCATGATAATCTCACCACTGGGTCCTACCGGCTCCAACTGCTTGATTCCGCCGCCGAACCGGCTTCCGATGCCTGCCGCCATAATCACTAATGCCGTATTTTTCATAATGCTTCTCCTCTGTTTTTGTTCTTTCGCAGACCGGAACACCTCGGGCCGGACGCATCCTGCCGGGGTGTTCCGGTCTGTTTTTTATTAAGTGCCCTTAGTATAACACAAAAAACGTGATTATTCCACACTCTTGAGCGATTCCACCATATCAATTCCCTTCAGCTTATAATACATGACGAGATTTACGAACGCGGAAAACGCATAAGTCATCAAAACACTATAAGCGTAGCTTATAGGTCTGATCTGCCTCCCAAACATCAGCATATCCACCTCCACCGTGGTCATCACGTAGCGGTGCAGGAAATATCCCATCACGATGCCAACCATGCTCCCGAGTATGGTAAGCATAATATTTTCCCGGTATACGTAGGCCGCCAGCTCCGGATTGTAAAATCCCAGCACCTTCATTGTCGCAAGTTCCCGCTGGCGCTCGTTGATATTGATATTATTCAGGTTATAGAGCACTACAAAGGCCAGAAGCCCCGCCGATATAATGAGTACCCAGATTACCACATTCAGACTGTCCAGCATATCGCTGATCTGCCCTCGCATCGTGCCGATAAAGGTCACCATCATCACGGAATCGAAAGACAGAAGCTCCGTCCCCAGCCGGTTCTGCGTCTCCTCATTCAAATCCTTTATATCGAGAAACATGGTGTTATACTCAGGCGCCTTTCCATAGACCTTTTCATACAGAGCCGGTGTCATATACACGTAATGATGAAGATAATTTTCTGTAATTCCTCCTACCACCACAGGATAAAGCACCCCCTCATCCTCCTTCAGATAAATGGTATCGCCTTCCTTTACATTCAACAGCCCCGCCATTTTCTCCGTAATCAGCACGTGGTCGTCATCCAGAACATACGCCTCCCGGCTCTCCCTGCTGCGCAGGTGGACGAACCGGTCCACCTCCTCCAAGTCCTCCGGAACAAATAAATAGGCTTCCTTCGTGACATCGCCTGCCGAGACATCGAGGATGGTTTCCTCCACCCGGAGCCACGCGTCTACATCTCCCTGGGAGACAAAGGACCGGAGCGCCTTCTGCTCCGCTTCATCCGCCTCGTTGTCTGTCTGTACCAGCACATCGTACGTCCAGATATCGTTATACTGCTTCTCGCCCAGTGTGGAAATGGAGTCATTTAAACCAAACCCCACCAGGAGCAGCGCCATGCATCCGCCGGTACCGAAGATTGTCATCAGGCACCGTTTTTTATAGCGGAACAAATTGCGCACTGTGGCCTTTTGTATGAACTTAAGCCGTTTCCACAGCGGTGTCACGTATTCCAGCAGCACCCGTTTTCCCTGCTTCGGCGGTACCGGCCGCATCAGCGACGCCGGCGACGACAGCAGTTCCTTGTAACTGGAAAATACGGTTGCCAGAACCGTACACGCCAGAGCCAGACCGGAGGCCAGAAACGCATAATAAAGGTTAAACGGAGTCAGCATAACCGGAAGATTCTCATACAGGATAAAATACGCCGTCATAATGACGTAGGGAAGCAGCTTCTCTCCCGCCGCCGCACCCAGAATGCTTCCGGCCAGCGTGGCCGCCAGGGCGTAGCCGATATACTTGGAGGCAATGCTCCATTTCCCGTATCCCAGCGCTTTTAGCGTTCCGATCTGCAGCCGCTGTTCCTCCACCATACGGGTCATAGTGGTCAGGCTGACGAGAGCCGCCACCAGGAAGAAGATGAAGGGGAATACCTTCCCGATTGCCCCGATCCGTTCCGCGTCGCTGCCGAACTCCACATACGTCTGGATCGCGTTTCTGTCCAGCACGTACCACTCCGGTTCCTTGATATCGTCAATGTCCTTCTGGGCGTCGTCAATCTTCTTACCAGCATCCGCGATCTTTTCCTCCGCCTCCTGCCTGGAATCCTCATACTTGACCTTCGCCTCAGCCAAATCCGCCTCGCCGTCATCCAGCTTCTTCTGCGCCTCCTCAATATCCGCCTCACCCTTTGCGATATCCTTCTCCGCCTTCGGAATCTTCGCCTCTCCGTCTGCTATGTCCCGGTGGGCATCCGCGATTTTCACTTCTCCATCGGCAATGTCCCGGTGGGCATCCGCAATCTTTCCCTCGCCATCGGCAATATCCTGTTTTGCATCCGTCACCTTCTGCTCGCCGTCTATGATCTTCTGTCGGGCATCCGCCAGCTGTTCTTCTCCCTCATCCAGCTTGCGCCGGGCGTTTTTCAGCTTCATCTCGCCCTGATCCAGCTTCTTTTTCCCCTTTGCCAGCTCCCTCTTCGCCTTCGCCAGCTCCTTTTTTCCTTCTTTCACGGCCGTGTCACCGTAAGTCAGTTCCTGGTAGGAGGCCTGTATCGTATGTACACCTTCCACCAGAAGCGCCCCCTCACCGCCTGGTATCATCTCCAGATAAGGCGCATATGCATCAATTAAAAAGTCCTCCACCTGGATGCGGCCGATCTCAGAAGGCGTTATATCCAGGGGAATGCCCATGGACAGAAGCCCATTTAAGGCTTTCTTTAAATTCCGTTCCACCTCCGGCGCGTTCTTCCGGTACTCTTTCCAGCCCTCCTTCAGGGTTTCCTGCTGTTCCTCCAGCTCTTCCTTTCCCTCTTCGTATTCTTCCAGCCCGATCTCATAATCCAGCCATCCATCATCCAGTTCCATACGGGCTCCCGGAAGCTCCTCGTCGAATTTCCTTCGGGCGTCCTCCAACTCCTGTTCCTTGTCGGCAACTTCCTTCCTGGCATCCTCCAGCTCCTGTTCCTTTTCCGCCAGCGTCACTTTCCCGTCTTCCAGTTCCTGTTCTTTCTCTGCCAGTGTCACTTTGGCGTCCTCTAACTCCTGCTCCTTTTCCGCCAGCGTCCGCTTTCCGTCTTCCAGATCGTTTTTTGCATTTTCTAAATCATTTTTCCCCTTTTCCAGATCCGCCCGGCCTTTTAAAATGTCTGTCTTTCCCTCGTCGATCTTCTTCTGCGCGTCTGCGATCTGCCGGGCCGCGTCGTCGAGCTTCCGGTCCGTCTCCGCCGTCTTTTCCGTCAGCTCTCTTCTGGCGTCATTCAGCTTTCGGTTCGCCTCGTCTGTCACCTCGCGGTACCGTACGGCAGAACGCGGTTCTGAGAGCGTATCCTCAATCTCTTTCGTTACGCGGTCCATATAGTCCTGGTACTCATCCGAATAGGACAGAAAAGCTTTTCCCTCCTTCGTCTGGACATAAATGTCGGTAAATACCTCCATGCTGAAATTATCAGGTGTTACAGCCATAAAAGTATCGAGACTTCCATTTCCGATGGTCGTCGTCCCCCGTTCCAGAGACAGGTACCGGGAAGACATGCCGATACCCACGATTGTAAACGTATCGTATTTCAGCGTGTCGGAAAGCGCATCATCCGTGCCGGAATAGACTTTTACCGTGTCCCCCAGTGCGAACTGTCCCTGATACGCCTTTCCCCTGTCCATCATGCATTCGCCGGCCCGCTCCGGCATCCGGCCCTCCAGCAGTGTAAACTGGTTGATCGATCTGCTCATCGAAAAAATCCGCACAGTCTTCTCCCGGTCCGCGCCTTCGCAGAGCACATCTGTGGTATAGGCGCCTTCCGCGTACTCCGTCTCCGGGAGCTGGCGCACCGCCTCCACGTCATCCTCCGTCAGGCCCAGGGTGCCGACTATGCGGATATCCATCAAATTCGTTTCATCATAATAGGCATCGGCTGACAGCTCCATGTCTGGTCTTGTGGAGCGGATTCCCGCAAAAAACGCAACTCCGAGCGCAACAATAAAAAGAATCGATAAAAACCGGTTCATGCTGCGCCCTATTTCCACCATGAAGTCCTTGCGTTTTGCGTTCTTCATTCAAATACCATCCGCCCTCGATCCATCAGTCCATTCCAGCAGTCTCTTCCAGCAGTCCGTACCAGCCGGTCTTACACGTATATTCCCCTACCACTCGATCTTTTCCACAGAAAGCGGCCTTTCGTTCAGCACAATACTCCCCGTCTTCCCGTTCTTTATCTGTATTACCCTGTCAGCCATCGGCGCCAGCGCCGAATTATGGGTGATGACAATCACCGTCATCTTTTTCTCCCTGCAGGTATCCTGAAGCAGCTTCAAGATAGCCTTTCCAGTCTGATAATCCAGCGCCCCCGTTGGCTCATCACAGAGCAGAAGCTTGGGATTCTTCGCCAGCGCCCTGGCAATGGACACCCGCTGCTGCTCCCCTCCGGAAAGCTGTGCCGGGAAGTTATTAAGCCGTTCTCCCAGTCCCACATCGACCAGAACCCGCTCCGCGTCGAGGGGATTTTTGCAGATCTGAAGCGCCAGCTCCACATTTTCCAGAGCTGTCAGATTCTGAAGCAGATTATAAAACTGAAATACAAAGCCGATATCATTCCTCCGGTAACCCGTCAGCTTCTTCTCCGAGTATGATGCAATGTTGACGCCGTCCACCCGGATTTCCCCCGAGGTGGCGGTGTCCATCCCTCCGAGAATATTTAACACTGTGGTCTTTCCCGCACCACTGGGACCCACGATTACCACGAATTCCCCCTTCTCTATGGTAAAGCTGATTCCGTCCACCGCGTGGATGGTGATCTCGCCCATATGATAGCTTTTTCTCACATCCTTAAGTTCAACAAACGCCAAAAATACCGCCTTCCTTCTATTTACTTTCTATCATGGAAGTCCCTTCCATTCATGACTCTTCTGAAAATCGGTTGTAATACTCTTCTGCCTGAGCTTCACTCAATTGAAACCTTTTCTGCAGTTTCTCAAGGATCTGCTCTCTGGAAATCCCGGTCTCAATATTATCCTGAATCAAAGCCCGGAGGCCTTCCTCTCTGCCCTTCTGAATTCCCTCATCCATAAGCATTTGTCCAACCAGTGTCATCTGCATCTCCTCCTTCAGCCGTTTGGCATACATTTTATCAATCACTTTATCTGTAAACGTTAAAATTCCTGCCAGAACCTTTAACTGCTCCTCCTTCTCCGGCAAATTTCTCGCCAGCCCCACTGCCTTTTCAATAGCCTCCTGCTTACCAGTCCTCCCTTTTACTGTCAAAGGCAAAATCATCAGTTCCATCATTTCTTCTTCAGTCAGACGCTGTCCCCATTCTATTTTTCCTTTCAGCCGCCTGTATATCTCATCACTGTCTCGATTCACAAGATACGCCGACTCTACCAGCAGAATCAGCCCCTCCAGATCATATATTTCTTCTGCACATTCCACATCTGCAGTGTAGATAACCACCATCTTCACCCGTTTTAATTGATTAAGTTCTCCGCGGACTGCAAACCTTTTAATCACCCGGGCAATATAATTTAAGTACTTGACGAAATTTTCTCTGTCAAATGACGACTCATAATCGATAATCGCCAGTGACCCATCACTGAGCAAAAATAAATTATCCAGCCTTAATTCATTGCTCTCAATGGCAGGCAGATTCGTCGGCAGAATATCCATGATCTTCAAGTGCGGAAGTCCGAACGCCGCCAGGCTTTTTCCTTTCAGGGTTTCGGCCATCACTTTCGCTGTAACGTCCTTATTCTGATATGCGATTTCACTCATACCGTTCTCCTTTTATTATATTTTAATATGACAACAGATTCAAGTGTATCCATCTTAATTCACCAAACCGCATCACCCGCCTCTATTCAATTTTTTCACTGCATTTGGATAATTTTTTGACTTGTTAAAACATAGATTATCAGATTTTCGCGGACAGAATGTCCGTGCGAAACGATAGATTCAGCATACTACATATATACTCGGGCGTTTGACACATCAATCAATCAAAAAGTGCTGCAAAGCCTTATTGCAGGCTTATTTTTTTGTCAACTTTTTTGCTTTAAAATATAGTAATATTTAGTGATATATGCTATAATGGTGTTGAGGTGATTATTTATGCGGGTTACTACATCCAGATCAAAAAACTCAGAATCCTTTTACATTACCAAATCCTATACGAATG
>NZ_QJKD01000001.1:621633-768078 GCF_003201875.1 Hungatella effluvii | reverse complement strand
CATTCGTATAGGATTTGGTAATGTAAAAGGATTCTGAGTTTTTTGATCTGGATGTAGTAACCCGCATAAATAATCACCTCAACACCATTATAGCACATATCACTAAATATTACTATATTTTAAAGCAAAAAAGTTGACAAAAAAATAAGCCTGCAATAAGGCTTTGCAGCACTTTTTGATTGATTGATGTGTCAAACGCCCGGAAAGCGTTATGGTTTTCCGTATCCTCTTTTTTTGTATGGAGTCTGTTCCTTTACAGCATCTAAAAAATATGGTATACTAAAAAACGCAGGCTGATAATAATTACCCTGCAGCAGCCGTTTTATCATTGTTCAGAAGGAACGGCCTGCCACGGAGGTCCTTTATGAAAACCCATTCTTTTTTTAATCCATACAATCCCACGTAGAAAATAACAATTTCAGAATTACCATGCGTTTTGGCACTGTAGATCACAGGGCTTATTTTGCGTACCGTAAAACGGGCGCCGGGTTATGAAATTTGTGAAATCGATGAAAATGGAGCAGAAAGTATGAAAACAAAAAGAAATATCTATCTGATGTATGGGATTTCCCTCCTGCAGGGAATGGTGTTTTACGGACCGATCGCCACGCTCTACCGGCAGGCGGCGGGAGTTACCGTGTTTGAAATAACTTTAATTGAGAGCATATCGCTTGCCCTGTGCATCGCCCTGGAGATGCCGTGGGGCGTAGTGGCCGACAGGATCGGATATAAGAACACTCTGGTGATCAGTTCCCTGATCTATGTGGTATCCAAGGTGGTGTTCTGGAAGGCCGACGGTTTCGGCGGATTTCTTCTGGAACGGGTGATGCTGAGCGTTGTGATGGCGGGCATGTCGGGCTGTGACGTGAGCCTGCTGTACCTGTCATGCCGCGAGGGGGAGAGCCACCAGGTGTTCGGCGTGTATAACCTTTTAAATACCGCAGGCCTGCTGGCTGCGGCTCTGATCTTTTCTGTCGCTATCGGCGATGATTACCGGATGGCCGGATTTTTGACCGTACTGACGTATGCGGCCGCGGCGGTGCTGGCCTTCGGGCTAAAGGAAGTAAAGGAAAAAGAGGACAGAAAGCCGGTGAAAGGCCGGTTCCTGACGTGTTTGAAGGAAGTGGTGAGTGATAAACGCTTCCTGCTCCTTCTGGTGGGCATGGCATTTCTGGCGGAGACGAATCAGACCATCACAGTGTTTTTAAACCAGTTGAAATATGAGGCGTGCGGGATAGCTCCAGCTAATATGGGATATATCTATATCCTTGTAACCGTAAGCGGAATGGCCGGAGTCTGTTCAGCTGGATTTACGAGGAAAATTGGGATGAAACGGTTTGCCCTGCTTTTATTTGGCGCCGCCTCCGTCTCCTGTGTGATTCTGGCCCTGACCGGAAACGGTGTGCTTGCGGTGGGAGGCGTTGTGCTGCTTCGCCTGTCAGCCAGCCTTTTCGTGCCGCTTCAGACGGAGATACAGAACCGCCACGTAAAGGCGGCAGACCGCGCCACCGTTTTAAGCATTTACGCAGTTTTGTCGGAGGGAACGGGAATCGCCACCAATCTGCTGTTCGGCGCGGCGGCTCAGGCCGCCCTTCCGGCCGCTATGTTCTGCGGGGCAGGAATGTGCGCGCTTGGCGCCGTATTTTTCTTAATCTGGCATCGTGCTGCAAAATAAGGTGAAATATAAGATGCAAAATAAGATGCAGAATAAGATGGCCCGCCGGATGTTGCACACCGTCGGCCGGGATGATATACTGAGAGCATCTGGTATTGAACCAGGATGAATGAGCACTCCCGGAAACTCCCCTGCACCCCTCTTTGTGGCTGAGTTTCGGAGAGTACTCTGAAAATCAGGCGGAGGTGACCGACATGAAAAAGTATCCGGGAATTATCCTGGCAATGACAACGGCTGTGATGATCACATCCTGCTCGTCTGTCTTGAACGGAGGAGACACAAAGAGTACAGAGGAAGGCGCGGCCAGTGAGAGCGTGACGACGGAAGCGCAGACCGATGCGATAAAGATAGAGAATGAGACGGATCCCGAACCGTCCTCCGAAACGGAGACATCGCCCGAGGCGGAAACATCTGCTCCGTCTCAGGAGTCGGTGACCAGGGAGACAGAGGCTATGCCGGTCTACACCGTAACCGCGGTTCAGAAGACCATGTATGTGACTCAGCCCGTCCATGTACGGGCCAGCTATACGACGAAGTCCGACGTTCTCACCAGCTTTGGAACGGGCCAGAAGGTCAGTGTTACGGGCCAGTCCGCCAACGGCTGGATGCGTATCTCCTATAAGGGCGGGGACGCATATATATATAAGAAGTATTTAAGCAGCTCAAAGACCGAGAGCCAGACTAAGGAGGCGGCATCGGTGCCGTCACCTGAAAACACGCCCACGGGACAGAACGGCTCGAATTCCTCGAATACTCAGAACCCATCTGCGCCCTCCGGCCCTTCGGTGCCAGGCGGAAATGATAATATTCCGATCGTGGAGCCGTCGCCGCTGACGCCCTCCGCGGGAACGCAGAACACGAATTCCACGGCAGGGCCAGGCTCATCGACCGCACCGGGAAGCAGCAGTGGCGCCGGAACCGGGATGATTACGTCGATTGGCCCGGGAATGTGAGAGCGTGGGAAGATCAAAAAGAGGCGGTTACTCCAGGAGATGGAATACTCATGGAAGTAACCGCCTTTTTTGTTTCACAGGAAAGTTCATCCTATGAAACAAAAACCCTCCGGGGGATGCGCACTCCGCGCTTAGGAAATATGGCCGCTGAAGCGACCGCGCTCCGGCGCGAGAGTCCGGCGGGCCGGACTCTTTAGTTATACTCTGTTTACTCTGCCTGAATTTCCCTCTTAAAGAAATGGGCTCCGGCCAGTAGCAGAAGATAGCAGAGAGACAGAATCAGGATGTGGAAGCCGGTTTTGATAAACAGCGGAAGCGCCGCGAACGGATCGCAGACGGAGCTTGCCGCATAGTAGATTCCGATCGCCATCACCATCAGAAGGGCTGGTTTCACAATCATATCCCATGCATTCCAGGAGAAGGAGACCTGCTTTTTCAGGGAGAAGATGTGCATCAGGGCCAGAAGCAGCTCGCTGGCCAGCATACCGATCAGATACGCCATGATTCCGAATTTCGGGATGCCAAACAGCACGAAGGCCAGGCGGACGAATAGAGCCGTCACGTTCTGAATAAACGTGGTGGAGGTCTTTCCAAGGCCGTTTAAGATGCTTCCCATGGTGGTGACCAGATAGAGGAAGGGACAGAGCCATGCCAGGGTCATGATAAAGGAGCCGGCATTTTCATCCTTAAAGACACTGACGCCCAGATCGTTGCCAAACAGGGTGAAGATTCCGATGCACAGGATTCCCACGTACAGGCAGTAGCGCAGGGACATGGAGATGGTGCCTGCGATCCGCCGTTCGTTTCCTTCTGACTGGGCCTCGGCTACCGTGGGAAGCAGCAGGACGGCCAGCGAATTGAAGATCGTGGAGGGAAACAGGATAAATGGCAGAGCCATTCCCGTAAGGACACCGTAAATACTGAAGGCCTCGGAGCTTGATAAGCCGAAGCGGTTTAAGGAACCGGGAATCCAGATTGCCTCCGCGCTGGAAAGAATATTCAGGATGAGGCGGTTGCCCATGAGCGGCAGAGCCAGCGTCATGAGTGCGGGCGCGGTTCGGCGGAAGGAATCGGCTGCGGCCGAAAAACGGCGGCCGTCGGAATCCGTATTCTTTGCGTAGGTGCCATCCGGCAGTTTCGGCGGGAAAAACTGACAGGCCGCGACGGTATAGAGGGTGGAGGCGATCTCGCCGATCAGATGGCCGGCCACAGCCAGCTGGACGGTGATCTCGATCCCGGCTTCCAGCATTATATCCGCAATCAGAAACACGGCGCCGATGCGGACAGACTGTTCAATCACCTGAGCGAATGCCGGAACCCGGGTACGCTGCATACCATAATAGTAACCGTTGATGCAGGCATGGATGGCGGCGCAGGGTACGGAGACGGCTATGTAGGTGAGGAGCGGTGCGCAGCGCGGTTCCATCAGGATGCTGCCGGCCAGAAAATCCTGGAAACGGATGATGAGCCAGGCCAGGACAAAAGAGGTTGACATGGAAATGACGAGGCCGGTCCGGAAGATGGAACGGCCTTTCCTTACATTGGCGGCAACGGACTGGGAGATGGCCGTCTGGATGGACCCTGCGCACAGGGCAAAGCAGATGCCGAATACCGGATGGACCATGTTGTAGAGCCCCAGTCCTTCCGCACCGATGGTTCTGGAAAGAAAGATTCGGTAAAAGAACCCCAGCACGCGGGTAATGAGCCCTGTAGAAGTAAGGAGGAGAGTGCCCGTAAACAGGGCATATTTTCTTGGCGAAAGTTTTTGGGAAATCTTTAAAGAATCCTTCATGAAAACTCCATGATATGGGAATTATTATAATATATTTCTAATGAGTCCCCTTCATGACATTTTTCACTTAGCTTTCAGAAAGATGGAAGACCAAACTGTAACAAAAACGATAACTATTCCTATTGAAATTATAGGAAATCTGTGTATAATAGAAAATGTAGATGAAGCTTTTAACTTTAGGACTACAGAAAGGCGGAACTAACAATTATGAAACGATTTATTTATCTTGACAATGCAGCTACGACAAAGACACGGCCGGAGGTTGTGGACGCGATGCTGCCGTATTTTACGGAATTTTATGGCAATCCATCTTCCGTGTACGAGTTTTCCAACGAATCCAAGAAGGCGATCAACCGTTCCAGAGAGACGATTGCAGACGCCATTGGAGCAAAAACCAATGAGATTTACTTTACAGCGGGAGGCACCGAGTCCGATAACTGGGCACTGGCCGCGACGGCTGAGGCTTACCAGGCGAAGGGAAATCATATTATTACCAGTAAAATTGAACACCATGCGGTTCTTCACACATGCGAATATCTGGAGAAGCGCGGTTTCGAGGTGACTTATTTAGACGTAGATGAGAATGGTGTCATCAAAATTGATGAACTGAAGAAGGCAATCCGCCCCACCACTATCCTGATTTCCATTATGTTTGCCAACAACGAAATCGGAACGATCGAACCGGTGAAGGAGATCGGTGAGATCGCGAAAGAGCACGGAATTATCTTCCACACAGACGCGGTTCAGGCCTTCGGCCACGTTCCGATCAATGTAGATGAGTATCATATTGATATGATGAGCGCCAGCGGCCACAAGTTAAACGGCCCTAAGGGAATCGGATTTTTATATATCCGTACCGGAATCAAGACGCGTTCCTTTATGCATGGAGGCGCCCAGGAGCGGAAGCGCCGCGGCGGCACCGAGAACGTTCCGGGGATCGTTGGCTTTGGAAAGGCCGTAGAGATCGCCATGAACACATTGGAAGAACGCACGAGGAAAGAGTCTGAGCTGCGCGATTATTTGATGAAACGCGTGATGGCGGAGGTTCCCTATGTGAGAATCAACGGTCACAGAACCAGCCGGCTGTCCAACAATGTGAACTTTGCCTTCCAGTTTATCGAGGGAGAGTCCTTACTCATCATGCTGGATATGGATGGAATCTGCGGTTCCAGCGGTTCTGCCTGTACGTCGGGATCTTTGGACCCATCCCATGTGCTGCTGGCCATCGGCCTGCCTCATGAGATTGCTCACGGATCCTTAAGACTGACGCTGAATTCCGATAATACTATGGAAGAGATGGATTATGTGGTCGAATCCATCAAAAAAATCGTAGAGAAGCTGCGCAGCATGTCACCGTTATATGAGGACTTTGTAAAGCGGCAGAATCGGTAATAAGCTTACGTAAATTGTCGATATATTACTAAATATAGGAGAAAAATTAAAATGTATACAGAAAAAGTTATGGATCATTTCGAGCATCCAAGAAATGTAGGAGAAATAGAGAATGCCAGCGGCATGGGTACGGTAGGAAATGCGAAATGCGGCGATATCATGAGAATTTATCTCGATATTGATGAGAACGGAATCATCAACGATGTAAAGTTTAAGACATTTGGCTGCGGCGCAGCGGTGGCTACCAGCAGCATGGCAACCGAGATGGTGAAAGGCAAATCAATCCAGGAAGCGATGGAAGTAACGAACAAGGCGGTGTGTGAGGCGCTTGACGGACTGCCGCCAGTTAAGGTACACTGTTCCTTACTGGCAGAAGAAGCCATTCACGCGGCCTTATGGGATTACGCCCAGAAGAACGGAATCGAGATTCAGGGGCTGAAAAAACCGAAGTCAGATATCGGTGAGGAAGAAGTGGAAGAAGAATATTAAAGCCGGCGGTGAACCGGATGCCGGCAGAAGAAACGGAATGTGAAACGATGAATAAACCAAAAGTAGTAGTAGGAATGTCAGGCGGCGTGGATTCCTCCGTGGCAGCATGGCTGCTGAAGGAGCAGGGCTATGATGTCATCGGCGTCACGATGCAGATCTGGCAGGACGAAGAGAAAGAGGCCGTGGAGGAGAGCGGAGGCTGCTGCGGCTTAAGCGCGGTGGACGACGCCCGACGCGTGGCCTGGGATTTGGGGATTCCATATTATGTGATGAATTTCAAAGAGGAATTCAGAGAAAATGTAATAGACTATTTTGTGGATGAATACAGGAACGGCCGCACCCCAAATCCATGTATCGCCTGCAACCGGTATGTCAAATGGGAATCGCTGTTAAAACGGAGCCTGGATATTGGAGCGGACTATATTGCCACAGGCCACTATGCCAGAATCGAGCAGCTGGAAAACGGGCGGTACGCGCTGAGGATGTCCGTTACGGCGGCGAAAGACCAGACGTACGCGCTCTATAATCTGACGCAGTACCAGCTGGCTCATACGCTGATGCCGGTTGGCGCCTATTCCAAGGATCAGATCCGCGAAATCGCGGACCGGATCAATTTAAAGGTCGCCCATAAGCCGGACAGCCAGGAAATCTGTTTTATCCCCGATCACGATTATGCCAAATTTATTGAAGAAAACACGGGGAAAGAACTGCCGAGAGGCAACTTTGTGGACCTGGATGGCAATGTACTGGGACAGCATGAAGGAATCACCCACTACACGGTTGGCCAGCGGAAGGGATTAAACCTGTCCATGGGCCATCCCGTCTTTGTCACGGAAATCAGGCCGGAGACGAACGAAGTCGTCATTGGAAATTCGGATGATGTCTTTTCCGATACGCTCCGCTGTAACCGCCTGAACTGGATGGCGGTCGACGGACTTCACGGCGGTGAGATGCGGGTAAACGCAAAGATCCGCTATAGCCACAAAGGCGCCCCCTGCACCATCCGGGAAGTGGGCGAGGATTTGGTGGAATGCCGGTTTGATGAGCCTCAGAGGGCGATTACACCGGGGCAGGCCGTCGTGTTTTATACAGATACTTACGTTGCCGGAGGAGGTACGATACTGTGAATAAGAAGAGAAGAACCGGAATTTATATCGTTACCGCGCTTGTGTGCCTCCTGACACTGGCCGGATGCGGCAGGAAGTATGAACCGGTCGAGGTGCCGACACTGGAAGAGGCTTCTGGTGATATCACACTGGAAAATGGAGAAGAGACGGCAGCGGTTTCTATTGAGAATGAGACCGGGAATGGAAAAAACGAGACAGAGAAGCCGGGGGGACAGGCGGGGACAAGCGCCCACGAGGCCGCTGTGACTACGGAGACGGCTCCCGCTTTTACGGCGGTGGATGAAACCGTATACGTGACCGGCAGTCAGGTTAATATCAGAAAGAGCGCGGGAACGGGCGGTGCGGTGATCACCACGGTTTCCAGGGGAACGGCTTTAAAACGGACCGGATACAGCGACAGCTGGAGCCGTATCATCTATCAGGATCAGGAGTGTTACATATCCTCCAGCTTTGTGTCAAAGGAACAGCCGGCTCCGGAACCGGAGACAACGGCTCCTGCAGTCACAGGCTCCGGTTCCGGCAAGATCATTGCCATCGATCCGGGACATCAGGCGAAGGGCAATTCAGAAAAAGAACCGATAGGACCGGGTGCATCGGAGAAGAAGGCCAAGGTTGCCTCCGGAACGCAGGGAAATGCGACGGGGATCCCCGAATATAAGCTGACGCTTGCGGTCTCCTTAAAGCTCAAGGAAGAACTGCTTGGCCGGGGATATCAGGTTTATATGATCCGGGAAACGGATGACGTGAATATCAGCAACGCAGAGCGGGCCGAGATGGCCAACAAGAGCGGTGCGGATATTTTCGTGCGCGTTCATGCCAACTCTTTAAACGATACCAGTGTTCACGGCGCGCTGACCATGTGCCAGACATCGAAGAACCCCTATAATGGAAACTTATACAGCAAGAGTTCCGCTCTGTCCAAGGCCGTGGTAAAGGGCATCTGTGACACCACAGACTTTAAAAACCGCGGAGTCCAGGAGAACGATACCATGAGTGGAATCAACTGGTGCAAAACCCCGGTTACCATTGTGGAGATGGGATTTATGAGCAATGCAGAGGAAGATAAAAAGATGGCCACCGATGAGTATCGCGCGAAGATCGCAAAGGGAATCGCGGATGGGATTGATGCTTATTATGCGGCTGGAAATTAAAGATTTTGGGAAATGCTCTATAAGATGCAGACAGTTATACAAACAAAAAGAAACGGCAGGTGCCTGCCGTTTCTTTTTGTTTATAAATCATGTTTCAGTATACGTTTTTGTGCGAGCTCATAGACTTCGTCATCTTCACGGACACCGATTACAACAACCAGCATATGATCGCTGCAACGAATGAGCTGATATACGATACGCAGACCGGCACCACGGAGTTTGATTTTTAAAAAACCGGAAAGATTGTTGTTGTTTTTGTTTCCCAGAATTTTTCCATAGCCGCCTTCGCTTTCAGGTAATGGATTTTTGCAGGCTTTCTGAATTGCTTTCCGAATCAGTATTTTCTGGCTGCCATCCAGTTTGCGGAGGTCCTCAAGGGCTTCAGGAAGGTATTTGACACTCCAACTCATTCAAATTCAATGCTATCCGTATCTTCATAGTCGGGAGGAGTGAATCCCAATTCCTGATCCACTTGTTCCTGGGAGATAACAGTGGAAGGATTAAATTGGGACATCCGTTGTGCTGCAATGGCTAAGAGCCGTGCATCATTTGTTTCATCCAAAAGTCGGATATATTCTTCAGGAGAAAGGAGAACGCATTCAGGAACATTGTTTTTCATGACAACTTTGGCGCCATAACGTTTTACTTCTTCAAAGATTTTTCCAGCCAATCCACGGTTGAATTGGGAAATAGGAATTGTGTTTTCAAGTGCACTTCTGATATTCATAATCATCACCTCTTTTAAATAGTGTATACGATATCAGCATAAAAGTCAATAAATATACTGCTAAAACAACTGATATAAATAGTATATGCAGTTTTGCATATTTTATCAGCTAATACTGGAACTTTTTAAGGATTCCATGTAGGCCTTTGGGGTAACTCCGGTGTATTTTCCAAACACGCGGATGAAACTGTTTGCGCTGTTGAAACCGACCATCAGGCTTAATTCTGCGATTTTAATACCATGTTCTTTCTGGAGGAGTTCTTTGGCTTTTTCGATTCGGTAGCGGTTTAAGTAGTCTTTGAAGTTCTGACCGCTCAGCTGTTTGAACAGGATTCCGCAGTACTTGGGGGAGATGTTGAACTGGTCTGCCATGTCATTTAACATGATATCATCGGTGTAATTCGTGTGGATATAACGGATCATCTCATTTAGAAGCTTCTCATCGTTGTTTTCGCCCCGGCAGCTTACCGCGGTCAGAATGTCCTGAATTGCGTGTCTTAAGGTGGTGATGGTGACCGAATCACTCCAGTGTTCATACAGATACATAAAATTGATATCTTCTTTTAAAAGTGCTTCCGGTGATGTCTTCAGTTCCTGGAAGACACGGCCCAGTGTGCCGATCAGGACATAGACGAAGCTCTGAATCGACTCGATCGACAGCGTTTTGTCTACCAGGTTCGTGCGGATCAGCTGATCGAAGATCTGGAGCGCCTCCTCTTTGCCTTCTACGATACAGTGGACCATCCGGTTCTCCATGGAGAGCGGGTAGGAATATGTGACCGCGTCCACGGAACGGATCTGTTCAAAGGTCAGGATATTGGTATGGCCGTATACGTGCTTGTATTCCAGGATTCGCAGCGTCTCCTGATAGGCCAGCCAGATTCGGTTTAAGCCGTTTCTGGGATTGCTTAAGGCAATCCACTGATTGATCGTCTCATCCTCGGGCTTCTGTGTCAGATAGCGGAGGAGTTCGTAGAGCTGCAGGAGAATCTCGTCTGTGTTACCGCTTTTAACGATCATGGCGCACCGTGTGGAATCCAGGTCCACGAATGTCATGTCAGGCACGTTCATGGTAAACTCATGGACATACTGCTTTAAAATAACGATACAGCTGGGGGAGGAGCCTTCATTTACAGGCTGGAACTCCACTACCACCACGCTGTAATCCTCTTCCGGCTCTTCTCCGCATTCTGCCAGGCCTCCCGGCTGGGGGGCGAAGAGCAGACGGCGGTATTGCTGCTGAGAGGCGAGGCGTTCATTCTCGTCCATGGCCTCCATCAGTGTCTTGCTTAAGGATTTTATTTTTTCTGAATTCTGCCGTAAAATCTTAAATTCATCGATGGGTTTTCCAGCCTCAGGGGAATCCATGGAATCCTCCACGACTTCCCGGATTGGCTTATAGAGCGCCTCCACCAGCAGCGCGATTAAAAAGGTGAAAATGCAGGCTGCCGTGACCAGAATCAGAAGAAAGAATACAATCTGGCCGGAACCCAGCATGTAGCTGTCATAGACATAGGCAATTTCCCAGCCAATGGCAGGCAGGCTTGTAGGAAATACGTACTCCTTTCCAAGCTTGAAGAATTCCTGCTGTCCGATTCCGGAATCGGCTGCCTCCATACCCATATTCATTATATTTGAAAAAAGCTCATACATATCGGCTTCCCGATGGCTGACCGCCAGCAGCTGGTCGTCACTGTAAAGCAGAAACTGACCTGGCCTGGCAGAGCCTGTAAGCGTTTCGATCGGAATCGTGACAAAACACAGAAGGCTGGAAGAATATCGGTAATCCTTTACGATATAGTAAACGGATTTTAGACGGTCATTCTCATAATGAGGCAGGCTGAAGGGGCGGTTGGAAGCGGAAAAATGCTGTTCCATGGCCTCCATTTCTTCTTTTGTCAGCCCCTTTACATGCCTTAAAAATTTATCCCTGTCCACGGTCCCCGACTGGTCCAGGACCATGCCGTATGACTTTCCATCAAATTCCAGCGGACCTACCGTCGTCACAGCCAGCTCATAATTGAGCATGGAAGAGTCAGTGGTGATGATTCGCAGCTGCTTTAAGGCGGTGATGGAATTGAAATAGAAATCGTTGGCGGAGGATGAATTGACCCATTTCGTAATGCTCTTATCACGGCTGACGTCATTGACTGCCCGCGAGATCAGATTCATGGCGATGTTGGAATTGGCCTCCAGCGCTGCCGTGGAATTTGATAAGTTGTGGATATAGCTGCTTTTCTGCTGCAGGTGAAGGTAGCTGCCCGACAGCACCGCAAGCAGGACTATCACTATGGTACCGGTAGAAATCAGGATTTTATACAAACGGTTTTTATAGATACCAGATGAAAACATAACGTCAGACCATCTACTTTCGTTTAATCTCTAGTATGACCTGCACGAGATGCCTTGCTGGTTCGGTGAGGATGATTTTTCGAGAGCGCAGATGCAAAAACGCAGGCGTAGTGGGGCTACGCTGAGGCTTTTGTGTCTGTGCTCCCGGAAAATCAGACCAGCGAAACAGTAAGGTATTTCGTGCAGGTCATGCTAGGGCGTATTTCTCCACGGCGCTGAGACCCTGATGATGCTCAAATCCCAGCGGATGGCGGCGGTAGCCCCCGGTGCCTGCCGTCTTCAGTGTGAAGAAAGGATCATCGCTCTTTTCCAGATGATGTTTAAGCAGGGAACGGTACTTTTCCAGAATCGGGGAGTACTCCGGTTTACCTGCCAGGTTGGCTTTTTCATATCTGTCATTTCTCATGTCATAAAGCTCCTCGCTGTCCGGCTCCAGATAACAGATATACTTATAATCCTCGTCGCAGATCATGCGCCCGGGAACGGTATAATCGCGGAATTCATCATACCATTCCGCCACTGCGGCGGTTCGGTCGGAATGTGGTTTTACTCCCGTGATTTGAGGCATAAGGGATATTCCCTCCAGTCCGTCAGGACAGGGGAGTTCCGCATAGTCCAAAAGCGTGGGAACCAGATCCAGAAGAGAGGTTACGCCGCCGATTCTAGACTCTTTATCCCCATCCGGAAGCGCGAAAAAGAGAGGTACCCGGTTCGTCTCCTCGTAAAAAGCGCCGTACTTTGTCACAAGGTGGTGAGACGCCATCCCTTCACCGTGATCGGCCAGGAATACGACCATCGTCTGATCCGCGGCACCGCTTTTTGAAAGTGCTTCGAGAATCTGACCAATCTGTTTGTCCACCATGGACAGGTAGTAATAATAGGCGTAAAGATAGTGGCGGAAATCATCTTCCTTCCAGCCGCTGGCCTGGCGCTGCCTTCTGTGGGCGCAGCAGAGATACTGGATGAATTCCGGCCGGTTGGCAATATCGTCGAAATCAAAGTTTTCCGGCAGAGGAGGAAGCTCCCGCTCCAGAGGGAAATCACCGTACCCTTCGCTGTGTTCGCCGATGTAGGCGCAGATGTTGTGTGGATTCTGCAGGTCCGAGACCATGAGAAATGGCCCTTCCGGCCGGGAAGACAGGTACTGGACGGACTTTTCCGTTGTGTCGATGTCCAGATACGTCTCATAATCGAATTTTATGGCCGGATTCGTCCGCGGGACATGGATTTCCTCGGATTCGATGACCTTAAAGCCTCTCAATGCCCCATAATCATGAGTCTTGCCAAAATGCACACAATCATAACCGGCATGGGAAAACAGTTCTCCCAGCGTTGGAATATCGTCGGAGACCGCTGGAAAGCCTTGATCGGGCAGGTTGGAGAGCACGCCGGTCTGGTGGGGATAGCGCGAGGTCCAGAACGAGGCCCGGGCCGGCTGACAGAGCGGACAGGAAGTATAGGCATACTCCATGACGGCGCTTCTGGCCGCCAGACTGTCGAGATTCGGCGTGGAAGAATATGTATTGCCGTAGGCACTTAATGCCGTGGCGGAAAGTTGATCGCAGATGATGATTAAAATATTTTTTTGCTGCATTGTGTATACCCCCATTTGTTTACTTACTTAAAAGCATGTAATCCGAGTATAAGGGAATGAGCTGTAAAAATCAATCATATGGCGCGAATCGGGTGAATTGGTGATGAGTTGAAAAATGAATATAAAAAAGCAATCCTATTGCAGATGACCTGAAAAACAGTGATTTACTTTTCCGGATGAACGGGTTTAAAGTGGATTTCAGAAGCGGGAATGAGCTCTGTAAAACCAGAGCGTGTCAGAAAATTTATTCCTGCACTAATTGAATATGAGAGGGGAGTTACAAATGTTTAAGCAACAGGGCGGCAACAAAAATAAACAATCCTGCCTGCACTCAGTCAGAAAGAACTGGGATTTATATCTTCTTCTGCTCCCGGGTGTGCTGTGGTTCCTGGCGTTTGCCTACAAGCCTATGGCCGGTCTGGCGATTGCCTTTTACGATTACAACATCTTTAAAGGAATCTCGGGAAGCACCTTTGTGGGACTGGACAATTTCATTACCTTTTTAACAGGAAGAGATTTTCTGAGGGTTTTGAAAAATACACTGATGATCTCCTTCTGGCAGCTGGTCGTCTGTTTCCCGATACCGATTATCCTGGCGGTCGCAGTTACGGAGATGAAGAACAAGTTTGTCAGCAAGATGACGCAGATGACAACACTCCTTCCGCACTTCGTATCGGTCGTCGTTGTCTGTGGTATCGTGGTCAACTTCCTGTCTCCCAGTACCGGTATCGTCAACATGATTCTGGAAAAGCTGGGAATGGAGCCGGTCTACTTTATGGTACAGCCTCAGTATTTCAGAGGAATCTACACGATCATGACCCTGTGGCAGAACGCAGGCTTCAATGCGCTCGTCTTTATTGCGGCCATCATGGGAATCGATCCGCAGTTATATGAAGCGGCCACCGTGGACGGAGCCGGAAAATGGCAGAAGATCAAGAATATTACCGTTCCGGCGATTCTTCCGACGATTGTCACCATGTTGGTGTTAAATATCGGAAAGATGGTAAAAGTAGGATATGAGGCCATCCTCCTTCTGTATCAGCCATCTACATTTGCCAAAGCGGATATTATTGCTACCTATTCCTACCGCCTGGGATTTGAAAATGGGAACTACGGTCTCGCTACGGCGGTCGGTATGTTTGAGGCAATTGTCGCCCTGGTACTTGTCACGTTGGCCAACCGGTTAAGCCGTAAGCTTTCCGATACGGCACTTTGGTAAGGAGGCGCGAGATGAAAAATAAAAAAATCCATCAGGGACAGGTAATTGGAACAGGCGAAAAGGTATTTAATGCAGGCATGGCGATCCTTGGAATTGTAATCAGCCTGGTTGTGCTCTATCCGATCTATTACGTGCTGATCGCATCGCTCAGTCAGCCGTATTACGTGGAGAACGGCGATGTCATGTTTGCCATCAGGCATTTTACATTGGCAAGCTATAAGGAAGCCATCAAGAAGAGCGGCATCTGGCTGGCCTACGGAAACACTATTTTTTACACGGTTGCCGGCGTTGTGGTAAATATGCTCTTTACGACGACCATGGCCTACGCCCTCAGTAAAAAGAAGCTGGTCTTCCGCAAGTTCTTCACCTTATTTACCATATTCACCATGTGGTTTAACGCGGGAATTATCCCCATGTACTTAACCTTCAAGGATTTCAGCCTGTTAAATACCAGAACGGCCATTATCCTTGGGTTTGCGATCAACACATACAACTTGATTATTATGAAGAGTTTCTTCGAACAGCTTCCCGAGGCACTGGAGGAAGCGGCGTTTATCGATGGAGCCAACCATATTATTACATTTTTCAAGATTTATTTACCGCTCTCCAAGCCCGCGCTGGCTACGGTGGGACTGTTTTACGCGATCAACCGCTGGAACAGTTACTTCTGGGCCATGCAGCTGTTAAATGACGACAGGAAGGCGCCCCTTCAGGTATTGTTAAAGAAGATGATCGTAGACCGGGTGGCCAACGCTTCGGAGGCGGCAATCGTAACACAGAATTCATTAAGTTCTCCAACCACGGTAATTTATGCTATGATAATCATAGCCATTGTACCGATGCTGATCGTATTTCCGTTTGTACAGAAATACTTTAAGACCGGCGTCACCGTTGGAGGAGTGAAGGGTTAACTTATCATAGCAGTTACAACAAAAAGGAGGTATTTCAAAAATGAAAAAGAGAAGACTTATGGCGGCGGCAATGGCGGCAGTAATGCTTACCGGCACACTGGCGGGCTGTTCCGCAAAGAGCGAGACAAGCGGCACAGAGGCGGCAAAAGGGGAGTCTGGCGCCAGCCAGGCCCAGACAGAGGAAACGCTGGAAGACAGCCTCGTGAGCAAGGAACCAAAAGAATTTACCGTATTTTTAAATTTCAATAACATGCCGTTCGACTCGAACTGGCAGGTATGGCAGGAAGCTGCGAAGAGAACGAATATCAGTCTGAAGGGAACCATTTCCCTTTCCAATTCCAACGAAGAAGAGGCGTTTAACCTGATGATGAGCTCCGGCAATCTGGCCGATATCATCGGCTACGTAGACGCTTCCTCCCTGGAGAAGCTGGGACGCGACGGCGGAATGATTCCGTTAAACGATCTGATCAAGGAACATGCGCCGAATATCCAGAAGGTGCTGGACGAGGACGCCAGATTCCGCCAGACGGCATACTCTCTGGACGGCAATATCTACCAGATTCCGAAAAATCAGGAGCTCAAGGCTGCCGAGTTCTGGTGGATCAGACAGGACTGGCTGGATAAATTAAACTTAAAGGCGCCGACCACCGTCGATGAACTCCACGATGTGCTGTATGCGTTCCGCAACGAGGATCCCAACGGAAACGGATTAAAGGACGAGATTCCGCTGTTCGACCGCGCCGGCTGGAAGCAGCCGGATGAGTATCTGTATCTTTGGGATACCAGCCTTGAATTCTATCCGAGAGACGGAAAGATGAAATACGAACCGCTGGAAGAGAACTTCAAGACAGGCGTTTCCAACATGATCAAATGGTACCAGGAAGGACTGATTGATCCTGAAATCTTCACAAGAGGCGCTTCCTCCAGAGATACCCTGCTGGGCGGCGATCTCGGCGGCTGTACCCATGACTGGGTGAGTACGGCAAACTATAACTCCACGCTTCAGGAGACCATTCCAGGCTTCCAGATGGCAGCCATCGCACCGCCTGCGGATCAGAACGGTGTTGTAAAGGAACGTGTATCCAGATATCCGGGTGTGGGCTGGGGAATTTCCTCCCAGTGCAAGGATCCTGTAACCGTGATTAAATTTATGGATTACTTCTTCACAGAAGAAGGAAGCGACTTAATGAACTGGGGAATCGAGGGAGATACCTTTACAAGAGATGCGGATGGCAGCAAACACTTTACCGACACGGTACTTCAGTCCGAACTGACACCAATTGGATATCTTCGTTCCATCGGCGCCCAGTACCGGATCGGCATGTGCCAGGATGGAGACTACGAGTATGCGACCATGAAGGAAGACGGAATCGAGGCGAATAAGCTGTACAATGGCCATGATGAGTGGTTTGACGATTCTCTTCCGCCTTACCTGGATGGAAAAATGGCGTTAAAGTATACCTCTGATGATGAGACCGAGTATAAGAACATTATGGCAAGCATCAAGCCTTATGTCGATGAAAAGTTCCAGTCCTGGATTCTCGGTGTCAATGATTTCGATTCTGAGTATGATACCTTTATCAAAGAATTGAAGGCCAGAGGCATCGACCGCGCGCTGGAAATCAATCAGAAAGCATATGATACTTTCCTGGGAGAAGACCGTTAGATGAAAAAGAAAAACCTGTTATACATCTTCGCCGACCAATGGCGCGCCCAGGCCATTGGGGCGGCGGGAGAGGACCATGTGAGTACGCCTCATATGGACCGTTTTGCCGGGGAGAGCATAGCGTTTGACCACGCAGTCAGCACGTACCCGCTGTGCTCGCCCCACCGGGCGTCTCTGCTGACGGGAAAATATCCGTACTGCTGCGGAATGTGGACCAACTGTAAGATTGGCCTGGATGAGACCGTCATGTTAAAGCCGCAGGAGGTAACCATTTCCGATGTCCTTCATGAAAATGGTTACGAGACTGCCTATGTGGGCAAATACCATCTCGACGCGAGCGAGATGAACTTTCACGAGAATCCGGAATCCGGTGCGGTGAACTGGGATGCCTTCACTCCTCCGGGAGAACGGCGTCATCACTTTGATTACTGGTATTCCTACGGAGCGATGGATAAACATCTGTCGCCCCATTACTGGAAGGATGAACCGAAAAAGGAAGAGGGCGCCAAATGGTCTCCGGAGCATGAGACGGATATTGCGCTGGATTATCTGGACGGCCGGAATAAGGAAAAGCCATTCTGCCTGTTCCTTTCCTGGAATCCGCCCCATCCTCCCTATGATCTGCTTCCGGAAAAATATGCGGACCGTTACCGGGGAAAAGAACTTGTATTCCGTGGAAACGTCCCGGAAGAACTGAGAACCGATGAGGCGTTCCGGAAGAAGTTCGGAGAGTACTACGGAGCCATAGAAGGACTGGATGATAATTTTGGCCGGATCATGGAGTATCTGGACCGGGAAGGCCTGACAGAGGACACGATCGTAGTGCTGTCGGCCGATCACGGGGACTGTATGGGTTCTCATGGCCTGATGGGAAAGAACATCTGGTACGACGAGTCCATCAGGATTCCTCTCTATATCAGGGGGCCACAGGTTGTAAAGGGGCACAGCGACGCCCTGATCGCCAGCCAGGACCACATGCCAACACTTCTGGAACTGCTGGAGGTGGCCGTTCCAGATACGGTTCAGGGAAAAAGCTTTGCGTCCCTGGCCCGTGGGGCCTCCATGAAAGAGGAACCGGAACACGCTTTTCTCTGTATGATACCGGGCATGCCTGAACTGGTGGAAGAGTACCGGAAGCTGGGATTAAACAACAAGGCGTTCGGCTGGCGCGGAATCAGAACGAAGGATATCACCTATGTCGTTGATAACGGGACATCTCCGTCTGAAACGCAGAGACGGCTGTTTTACGATAATAAGAAAGATCCCCTGCAGTTAAATCCTGTCGAACTGGATCAGCAGGACGCCATAGCGGAAACTTATGACGCGGTAATAAGATCCTATTTAAGGAAAACGAGAGACCCGTTTCTTCTGTAAAAGAGGAGCGGTGAGAGAGGAGACAGAATATGGCGCAGACGATGAAACGAATCCGTCAGTATCCGGGAACGGATGCGGAGAAAAGAAAGAAGTACATGGACGCAGCCACGGAGATCGTCCGGTCCAACCTGCCGGAATTCACGGAATTTTTTGAGAGTTCCAACAGCGAGGGCGGCTTTTATCTGCTGACAGAAAACGTAGAATGGACAACCGGATTCTGGACCGGCGTGATCTGGCTGGCTTATGAATATACAGGGGAGGCCTGCTTTAAGGAGGCGGCGGAATCTCAGGTCGAAAGCTTCCTGAAACGAATCCGGGAGAAAATCGATGTAAATCACCATGATATGGGATTTCTCTACAGCCTTTCCTGTGTGGCAGCTTATAAGCTGACCGGCAGCAGCCATGCCAGAGAAGCAGCACTTTTAGCTGCGGATCATCTGGCCGGCCGCTACCGGGAGAATGGCCGCTTTATCCAGGCCTGGGGCAACGTCAACGAACCGTCGGAATACCGTCTGATCATTGACTGTCTGCTGAACCTGCCGCTGCTTTACTGGGCCAGCGAGGTTACCGGAAATCCCGATTACGCCAATAAAGCTGAAAACCATATCCGGACGGCGATGAAGTGTGTGATGAGACCGGACTGCTCCACCTACCACACGTATTTTATCAATACCGTGACCGGAAAACCGGACCACGGCGTTACCCATCAGGGAAACCGTGACGGCTCCGCCTGGGCCAGGGGCCAGGCTTGGGGAGTATACGGCATTGCCTTGAGCTATCGGTACTTAAAAATACCCGAATACCTGGATCTGTTCTGCCAGGTCACCGATTATTTTATCGCCCATCTGCCGGAAGATCTGGTTCCATACTGGGATTTTGATTTCGATACGGGAAGCACGGAACCACGTGATTCCTCGGCTTCCGCCATCGCCATCTGCGGAATTCTGGAGATGAGCAGCTATCTGGATAAAGCGAAAGCGGAGAAGTATTTAACAGCCGCAGACAAGATGCTCTGTGCCCTGATGGATCACTGTGCCAACACGGATAAGACCCGTTCCAACGGCCTTTTACTCCACGGAACGTACGCGCGCGATTCCGCGTACAATACGTGTATAAACAGGGGAGTGGACGAATGCAGCACCTGGGGCGACTACTTTTATATGGAGGCGCTGACCAGGAGAATGAAAGACTGGAAGCCTTACTGGTAGGGGCAGCTGCGCGGCTGAAGCATCGAAGCGTGAAAATGGCTCCGATATGCCGAATGGATTTTTATAGATTTGATACTGGAAGAGGGGGGACGGCAGCATGATGCTATTGTTTCCCCTTTTTTTATTCCCGCGGGCAACGAGTCAAATGAACACGCTGGCGCGTCCATTTGGCGACTGCCGCGAGGGTCAAAAACCCCGCCGCTCGCGGTGATGCAAATTCGTTGCCCCGTTGCTAGCGGCGTTTTTTTACTGGTGATGATCCTGTTAGAGGATGTTAAATTGCTTATATAATTGTTCCCGATAGGTAGTATCCCTGACGGCGCGTTTTAAATCGTCAGTACGTTTTTGATCTAAGAGAAGTTCGGTGAGAGCGGCCATTTTACGTTCGCCCTGTTCAATATTCTCCCTGTCTCTCTGCAGCAATGTCATATATTCCGCCTCCATTTCTTTACTCTGCTTAACTTTAAGGACTCTCTGATGTATCTTTTTAACCAGTGAACTTTTAGCCTGCTGGGCGAAGACGTCGGTGGTGTTTTCTATGTAGGTCAGAAATTCTTTCATCTCTTCGTCTATGTCGTCAATGGTCCCCTTTGTATTAAGAAACAGTTTTGTTGTCTCATCTCCCAGAAGCAGTCCGGGACTCTCGAGGCAGGTGTTCTGAAAGGTGTAGATGTGTCGGCCTTCTGTAAATGGATCAAAGGTACAGATGAAAATAATGTAGCTCCGTCGCAGGCTGGTATAGGGCTCGCCCTTAGAAATCGCATCCAGGTCGATATTTCCCTGGTAATAACGGCTGCGTTTGGGAAGCTGTCCGCGTTTTCCTCGCTGCATCTCACAATTATAGATGGTGCCGGCATCATCATTGACATAAATGTCAAGCCTCACGCCCTTACTGTCCAGCAGTAATTCGATGGTTTTCTGCTGTTCCGGAAGGACGATCTTTTTAATGGAGATGTTCAGGAGCTTCTCCAGTACAATGCGGCAGATCTCTTCATCGCTCATGACTCTGGAAAACAGGAAATCATCTTCCAGATTCAGGTACTCAATTCGTTTTTCCATTTGTACGTCTCCTTTTATTTTATCATAAACACAGAGATCATGAAAGACTAAACTATCAGTCTGTTCGCTGCGGAGTTTTTGACTGTAACAGTTCACTCCCCACCAGGGGCACCGCAGTCCAGTTCGGCCGGGCAGGCGTCCTCAGCCTTTCCAGTTCCAGTTTCGGGCATAAGAAGTTCTAAACGTGCAGAATTTTTCTAAAAACCAGGTAAAATTCCCAAACTCGCTGCGCTCAGACAAGTGGGAATTTCACCTGAACGAAAAATTTTGCGCGTTAAGAACTTCTAATACCCTGCAAAGTCACAGGAAAGGCTGAGGACGCCTGCCCGGCCGAACTGGACTGCGGTGCCCCTGATGGGGAGTGAACTGTTACTTTTGACTTACAAGTTCGCTTAAAGGGAGGAAGCGGGAAAAAAGCCGGTGTGGCCTGCGGAATTGGAGGTTTCACGGATTAGATTATTGTCCTTTAAATAGGTGATGATGCGGCTGGCGGCACGGGATGAGATCTGAAGTTTCTCACACAAAAGCCTGTTCAGCCATTTACCGCCCAGCATCATGTCGCTGTTCTTTCTGACGGAATACCAGGCAGAAATCTCGGTCAGAGCACGGTCTGTCCAGAATTCCGGGTTCTTTCGCTGGGGATCAATTTCAAAGAGGGTAAGCAGATCGCATTTGAAATGGCAGAATCGGGAAATATCCTGATAATGGGAGGTGTGATCATCGATGCAGAATAGGTGGATGTGCTTTCCTTTATAAGTGAGGCGGCTCATGATGGGAATCATATCGCTGTCGGAAGTGAGGAAGACGAAGGTATCGATTTCGGGAGAACGGTAGTAGATTTCAAGGGCATCCACGGAAAGTTCAATGTCGGAGGCGTTCTTCCGGTACTCTTCTTCCAGACCATTGCCATAGACGTTCTTAATCTGTACCCGCATTTCCTGGAGATGTTTTAAGGATACGCCTACCTGGTCATAATCGGCATAGGCCCGCAGGGTTCTGATCTTGTTAATGGAATAGATTCGCTCCATCAGCGAAAAGACGCAGTATTCAGGCGCTTCGGGATTGACACCGTATTCCTTCAGACTGTAATAGATGTTGTCAAAGTCGACAAAAATGCCTACATTTTCAGACGTAGAATTGCATTGCTCCATACATGTTTTCAACATAGCTTCGTTCATAGGGATTCTCCTTCAGATGTGGTATTAGACCGTTTAAGAAAACGGAAGATGAATAGATATGCCAGAATATGGCTGATAGAATTAGAATACCAGAGGACGGGGACAATTGCAAGGATATTCTTCAGGAAATCATAAAGCTAAGCGGTGAACCCTGACTCATGAAACATCCCATTCCCGCATACATTATCTTGAAAACCTGGACAGATAGCAAAGAGGAAAAGACATGCCGGATTATGGGATAGCGTTTGCCGGAGGGGGAACCAGAGGGGCGGCCCATGTGGGAGTCCTGCTGGCGCTGGAGGAGGAAGGACTGCTGCCGGACATCGCAGCCGGAACCAGCGCAGGCGGAATTGTGGCTGGAATCTATGGGGCGGGAGTGGACCTTGGGATGATGAAGGAAGTGGTGCAGTGGATGTCACGGCACGGAAAGAGATTTCTTGATCCGGACATTATCGGAATTATCAAACTTTTACCGCAGTTTTTTACCGGACAGGAGGTATCGCTTACAGGACTGCTTAAGGGAAACAGACTGATGCACTTTCTGTGTCAGCTGACAGAGGGGGCCGCTATCGAAGAGTTAACACGCAAGGTACTGATCCCGGCCGTAGACTTGAAAAGCGGAGATACCATTGCATTTACGAACCTGATGGAAGGCGGAATTACCGATGCCGCCCGGCGCCAGGAGAACGTGAGATGGGAGAGAAAAGGACAGCTCTGTGAAATTATGATGGCCAGCGCTTCCGTGCCTGCCGTTTTTCAGCCCCGGAGAATAAACGGTTACTGTATGGTAGACGGGGGAGTTACGAATAATCTTCCTGTTGACCTGCTGATGGCCGCCGGTGTGAAGCGGGTGCTCGCAGTGGACATCGGCGCAGACTATAAGACTCCCCATGATACGTCCATTCTGGAAATTGCCTCCCATTCTTTTTCTATTATGAGCAGAGAGTTAAAGGAATGCAGGTCCAGCGGAGAAATCTTTCTGCTGAAGCCAGAGCTAAAAACGGGGGCCGGCCTTCTGACCTTTGAATATATGGAAAGCTGTATGGAGGAAGGATACCACTATACGAAAAGGTGGATGAAGCTGATTAAACATGCACTGGAGAGCCGATAGATCATCCGTTATAAAAACAGTGCAACAGCACAGTAAACAAGTAAGAGCGCCATAACCAGATTGACAGCCTTTGTATGTCTGGAGAAAAAATTACAGAAGACAGCCCCGAACAATGCCCATACGAAGGAACCGGAGGCACCGATAAGCGACAACAGTACGGCGAATCCTGCCAGTGCTCCTATTGAGTGAAAGACAGGAAGAATATAGAGTGACATCGTGGTAATTGCATAAATATATATTTTAGGATTGACAAACTGCAGGATCATGCCCGAGAAGAAACCGGTTTCGTCTTTTCTGTCGGTATCTAAATCGGCAGTACTTCGAAAAACCTTCCATGCAAGATACAGCATATAGGCTCCTCCTGCAATCTGCATGACAAGCTTTACTTTGGGCAGCAGGGAGTAAAGCGCAGCACTGAAAATGGTACAGACAGCCATGACGACCGAGAAGCCTGCAAGGATGCCGAAATTAAAACGGAGGCTCCTTCGAAAACCGAGCCGTACGGCGTTGCTCATAGACAATAGATTATTAGCCCCAGGCGTATAAGCGGTAATGAAACAGTAAATCAGAAAATCATATAAACGGAACATATGAAACCTCCTTATTCTTTGAACATTCATTTTCTCTTTACAAATCGCGGAATGAACTATATAATAATATAAGATGAAAAATATATTGCACATGTACGATATAATAATATAATAAGTGCGATATAATGTCAATGGAAAGGAGGAGTTTTTATGGACCCAATGAACACGATTGTTGCTAAAAATATTAAACGGCTTCGTGAAGAGAATAAGCTTAGTATGGAAGAACTTTCTAAACTGAGCGGTGTGAGCAAGAGTATGCTTGCCCAGATTGAACGGGAGGAAGGTAATCCCACGCTGTCTACATTATGGAAGATTTCAAATGGCATGAAGGTTCCGTTTGACGCCCTTACCGTGCGCCCCGAACGTGCATATGAGATAGTCAGGACTTCAGAAGTACAGCCTCTTTTGGAAGATAGTGGAAAGGTTAAAAACTATTCCATTTTTCCGGATGATGAGAATCGCAGATTTGCAGTTTATTATCTGGAACTGGATGAAGACAGCTATTGGGAATCAGATCCGCATCTGAAGGGGACAACAGAGTTTATTACTGTATTTGAAGGAAGGATTGCCATTTATGTGGAGGGGCAGACTTTTTCGGTCGTAAAAGGAGAAAGCATACGGTTTCAGGCAGACAATCCGCATTCATACAGAAATACAGGGACTGAGAAAGCGGTTTTGCATATGATTCTTTATAATCCTTAAGCAGTTTGATCGCTGTGCGGGAAATAAATGGATAAAAACGGAGCAGACATGGATGCCTGCTCCGTTTGACTGTATTAATATTCTGCTGTTTTTGGGAAATAAACTGATATTTCCATTCCGTTTTATTTCCCGTTCTTTTTCTCCAGCTCCTGCATCTTCATGGCACGGACCTTTAATGGGAGGCCAAATAAGGTGATGAAGCCGTCGGCGTCGTGATGATCATATAAGTCGCCGGTAGTAAAGGACGCGAGAGACTCACTGTATAAGGAGTATGGGCTTGTGGTGCCGGCCTTAATAATGTTGCCCTTGTAAAGCTTGAATTTCACTTCGCCGGTTACGTACTGCTGCGTGGATTCCACGAAAGCCTGCACTGCCTCACGGAGAGGAGTGAACCATTTTCCTTCATATACGATCTGAGCAAATTTGTTGCCCATGTCTTTTTTGACTTCCATGGTGGCGCGGTCTAACACCAGCTCTTCCAGCTGCTGATGAGCTTCCATCAGGATTGTTCCGCCGGGAGTCTCATAGACGCCGCGGGACTTCATGCCTACTACACGGTTTTCTACGATATCAACGATGCCGATGCCGTGCTTGCCGCCCAGTTCATTTAATTTCCGGATGATATCGGAAACCTTCATTGCTTCGCCGTTTACGCTGACCGGTACCCCTTTTTCAAAGGTCATGGTAACGTATTCGCCTTCATTCGGAGCCTTCTCGGGAGAAACGCCGAGAACCAGTAAATGATCGTAATTCGGTTCATTGGCCGGGTCTTCCAGTTCCAGACCTTCATGGCTGATATGCCATAAGTTCCTGTCACGGCTGTAGCTGTTGTCTGCGGAGAACGGAAGGTCGATACCGTGCTGCCTGCAGTATTCAATCTCGTCTTCACGGGACTGCATGGTCCATACATCGGTCATACGCCATGGAGCGATAATCTTTAAATCAGGAGCCAGAGCCTTGATGCCCAGTTCGAAACGGATCTGGTCGTTTCCTTTTCCGGTAGCGCCGTGGCAGATGGCGGTAGCGCCTTCCTTGCGGGCGATTTCAACCAGCCTCTTGGCGATGGCCGGACGAGCCATGGAGGTGCCCAGTAAATATTTATTCTCATATATGGAATTGGCCTGAACGCATGGAACGATGTAGTTGTCGCAGAAATCATCAACTAAATCTTCTATGTATAATTTGGAAGCGCCGGATAATTTGGCTCTTTCCTCAAGGCCCTCCAGCTCGTTGCCCTGACCGCAGTCGATGCAGCAGCAGACAACTTCATAATCAAAATTTTCCTTTAACCACGGAATAATAGCAGTCGTGTCGAGTCCGCCTGAATAGGCTAAAATAACTTTCTCTTTCATATTAAGATTCCTCCTTGTTATGAGCACTTAGCGCCTGTCTTGTAGACGCTTACGTGCGATACATGTCACTGGCACTTAGCGAGGTATTTTCGAGCTTAGTGCAGTGACAAATATAGATCGTGAACATTTCCTGAAAGCCTTACGGATCTGTTTCCTGGCTTCCTGAACTTTCATAAATATACACCATTATTATGGAAAATGCAAGCATAAAATAAAAAATATCAAAAAAAACTTGCATAATATGCATTTACAATGTATAATTATGAACTATCATCACCGGAGAAAACAGATCATCGGGTGAGGCTGTATAAAAAAGAATGCAGAAAACAGAAAAAGGTACTTTTATTTCGAGAGGAAAGTTACTATAATCAAGGCAGGGCAAATCAGGGCAGGGTAATATAGAAAGCCGGCAAATCAATACGGTAATACCGATAAAAGAGGAGAATAATTATGATTAAAGCAGGAATCATGGGAGCAACCGGATACGCAGGCGGTGAGCTTGCAAGGCTGCTTTTGCAGAGAGACGATGTGGAAATTACATGGTATGGATCCAAAAGCTATGTGGACCAGAAATACGCGTCGGTATTTAAAAATATGGTGCAGTTTGTAGATGACGCGTGTATGGATGATAATATGGAAGCGCTGGCAGAACAGGCCGATGTCATTTTCACGGCCACGCCCCAGGGATTCTGTGCGTCTCTCATGAATGAAGCGGTATTATCAAAAGCTAAGGTGATTGATTTAAGCGCCGACTACCGGATCAAGGATGTGGCGGTGTATGAGAAATGGTATAATATAGAACATAAGACACCGGAATATATTCAGGAAGCGGTATACGGACTTCCGGAAATCAACAGGGAAAAGATCAAAGGCGCCCGTCTGATTGCCAATCCGGGCTGTTATCCCACCTGCTCCTTCCTGTCGGTCTATCCGCTGGTGAAGGAGGGACTGATCGATCCGAATACGGTGATTATCGATGCAAAGTCGGGAACCTCCGGCGCGGGGCGCGGGGCCAAGGTCGATAACCTGTACTGCGAGGTTAATGAGAGCATTAAGGCCTACGGTGTCGGCGTTCACCGCCACACGCCGGAGATCGAGGAACAGCTTTCGCTTGCGGCAGGAAAGCCTGTGACCATCAGCTTTACACCGCATCTCGTTCCCATGAACCGGGGCATTCTCGTGACGGCTTACGGGACGCTGCTTAAGAGCGTTACATATGAAGAGGTAAAGGCCATTTACGATAAATATTACGAGAACGAGTATTTCGTGAGAGTGCTCAGCCGCGACGAGGCGCCTCAGACGAAATGGGTGGAAGGAAGCAACTTTGTGGATGTGAACTTCAAGATTGATCCGAGAACAAACCGCGTGGTCATGATGGGAGCCATGGATAATCTGGTGAAGGGAGCCGCAGGACAGGCGATTCAGAATATGAACATCATGTTTGGCCTTCCGGAGAATCAGGGGCTTAAGCTGGTTCCCATGTTTCCGTAACGGTTGTGGGAGTACTCGCTGCGAATATGGGAGGAAAGAGTAAGGGAAGAGCGTATGACAATCAGGACAATGACGATAGACGACTACGACCAGGTCTGGCATTTATGGTCTGAAATCAAAGGCTTTGGAATCAGGACGTTAGATGACTCCAGAGAAGGCGTGGAGAAGTTTTTAAAGAGAAATCCATCTACCAGCGTGGTGGCGGAAGATGGCGGAATGGTGATTGGAGCGATCCTCTGCGGCCATGACGGGCGGAGAGGCTGTATGTACCATGTCTGTGTAGCTGAAAAATACAGAAAACACGGAATCGGCCATCAGATGGCGCTGGCGGCCATGGAGGCGCTGAAGGCGGAAGGAATCAACAAGGTGAGCCTGATTGCATTTAAATCCAATACAATCGGAAACAAATTCTGGAGAAAAGTCGGATGGACGTTCCGGGAAGACTTGAATTACTATGATTTCACATTGAATGAAGAAAATATTACCAGATTCATTGAGTAACAGGAGTGCTCATGAGACGTTGCCATTCACGGCCCCGCCTGCCCTGCACTGTCCGGTCTGGCCCTGCCGGCTGACGCGGCCTTTCCGGTTCCGGTTTCGGGGATAAGCACTTCTAAACGTGCAGAATTTTTCTAAAAACCAGGGGAAATCCCCAAACTCGCTGGCGCTCAAACAGGTGGGGATTTCCCCTGAACGAAAAACTCTGCGCGTTAAGAATTGCTAATCCCCTGCAAAGTCACCGGAAAGGCCGCGTCAGCCGGCAGGGCCAGACCGGACAGTGCAGGGCAGGCGGGGCCGTGAATGGCAACCATAAGATGAAGGAGAGGAGAATTTAAGGGATGAAGAAGATAGACGGCGGCGTAACTGCTGCAAAGGGATTTTCGGCCGCATCGACGGCTGCGGGAATCAAGTATAAAGACCGCATGGATATGGCAATGATATACAGTGAGAAGCCGTGTAAGGCGGCGGGAACATTTACGACGAACATCGTAAAGGCGGCGCCTGTAAAATGGGATCAGGAGGTCGTAGCCGGTTCTCCGTATGCGCAGGCCATCGTGGTAAATGCAGGAATCGCCAATGCGTGTACTGGAGCAGAAGGGTACGGGTACTGTATGGAGACGGCGAAGGCGGCCGCGGAGACTTTACAAATACCGGAAAATGCAGTTCTCGTGGCTTCTACCGGTGTGATCGGCATGCAGCTTCCCATGGATCGTATTACGGCTGGAATCAGAGCCATGGCTCCGAAGCTTTCCGACACCCTGGAGGGCGGAACCGCCGCATCGAAGGCGATTATGACCACCGATACGGTGAATAAAGAGGTGGCTGTGGAGTTTTCGGTGGGAGGAAAGACGGTGACCATCGGCGGTATGTGTAAAGGTTCCGGTATGATCCACCCGAATATGTGCACCATGCTGAGCTTTGTGACCACGGATCTGGCCATATCGAAGGAGCTTCTGACGGAAGCGCTCCGTGAGGATATCAAGGACACGTACAACATGATCTCCGTTGACGGAGATACCTCCACCAACGATACCGTGCTTCTGCTGGCCAACGGAATGGCGGAGAATCCGGAGATTACAGAGAAAAATGAAGACTATGAGGCATTTGTAAAGGCATTAAACATCATCAATGAGACGCTCGCCAAAAAGATGGCTGGCGACGGAGAAGGATGTACGGCCCTGTTCGAAGTGAAAATTGTGGGGGCGGAGACGAAGGAACAGGCGGTGACGCTGGCTAAATCGGTTATCACCTCCAGCCTGACAAAGGCCGCTATCTTTGGCCATGATGCAAACTGGGGCAGGATCCTCTGCGCCATGGGCTACTCCGGAGCCCAGTTCGACCCGGAGTCAGTAGATTTATATTTCGAGAGCGCGGCGGGAAAACTCCAGATTATTGAAAATGGAGTGGCACTTCCCTACAGCGAGGAGGAGGCCACAAAGATCCTCTCCGAACCGGAAGTGACAGCCACGGCCGATATCAAGATGGGACCGTGTTCGGCTACGGCGTGGGGCTGTGACCTGACCTTTGACTATGTGAAAATAAACGCGGATTACCGTTCCTGACAGAAAACGCAGTGCTGATATTTTGTGAGAAAAGAGAATGAACGATGGCTGTAAAAGATGATTACGTAATGCGGATGATAAAGGATATGGCGAGAGTTCTGGCCCGCCTTATTCTCGGAAAAGACGATATCAATTACGTTTTGCCGGAAGATGAGGAATTTACAGTAATTGACAATCTGTACAAGAAGCTGATCACCATGGCGGATGCAGGTCAGATCAACGAGGCGGAGAATATCCTGCTCGATGAACTGGAGGACAGGAGTTCCGAGTATTTCGAAATGGCGGCGTCATTTTATCTGCATTTAAATGAATACGATGATGAATTTCTCGATTCGCATCAGTATTCCAGGGAAGAGATTAATGAGGGAATCGAGCATTTGGGTAAAGAATTTGGAGTCGATTTGGGAGGAGCAGAAAAATGGATTTAGATCAAAGCATCATGCAGAAGGCGGAAGTCCTGATAGAGGCGCTTCCATATATTCAGCGTTTTAACAGGAAAATTATCGTCGTAAAATACGGCGGCAGCGCCATGGTGGATGAAGAACTGAAGAAGCATGTGATTCAGGACGTCGTTCTGTTAAAGCTGGTAGGTTTTAAACCGATTATCGTCCATGGCGGCGGCAAGGAAATCAGCAAATGGGTCGGCAAAGTGGGAATGGAGCCGCAGTTCATTAACGGTCTGCGTGTGACGGACGAACCGACCATGGAAATCGCCGAGATGGTGCTTAACCGGGTGAACAAGAGCCTGGTGCAGCTGGTGAATGAACTGGGCGTGAAGGCGGTCGGTATCAGCGGCAAGGACGGCATGATGCTGCAGTGTAAAAAGAGATACGCGGACGGCGAGGATATCGGTTATGTGGGCGATATCACCGGAGTGGATCCGCAGATTATCTATGACCTTCTGGAAAAGGATTTCCTTCCGATCATCTGTCCTGTGGGATTTGACGAAGAATTTAAGACGTACAATATCAATGCGGACGACGCGGCCTGCGCCATTGCGACGGCCATGAAGGCGGAGAAGCTGGCATTTTTAACGGATGTCGAAGGTGTTTACAGAGATTTTGAGGACAAAGAATCTCTAATTTCGGAAATGACTATTGATGAGGCGCTGAATTTTGTGAGCAGCGGAACACTCGGAGGAGGAATGCTTCCAAAGCTTCAGAACTGTATCGATGCCATGAAGCAGGGCGTTTCCAGAGTACATATTATGGATGGACGGATTCCGCACTGTCTTCTGCTGGAGATCTTTACAAATAAAGGTATTGGAACTGCGATTATCAATTCGGGAGATGAGAGGTATTACCATGCCGAATAAACAGGAATATATTCAAAAGGCGGAACAGGAATTTTATAAGACGTATAACCGGTATCCGGTCATTTTTGACCATGGGGACGGTGTGTCTCTTTACGATACGGAAGGGGAAGAATATCTCGATTTCGGAGCGGGCATCGCGGTTATGGGACTGGGATATAACGATAAACAGTACAATGAGGCGGTGAAGGCCCAGGTAGATAAGCTTCTGCACACCTCTAATTTATTTTATAATGTGCCTTCCATCGAAGCGGGAGAAAAGCTCCTGACGGCTTCCGGCATGGATAAGGTGTTCTTTACCAACAGCGGGACCGAAGCCATTGAGGGCGCTCTGAAAATTGCCAGAAGGTACGCCTACAATAAGGCGGCCGAAGAGAAGCGGGGAGAGGGCTGTGTCCACGAGATCATTGCCATGCGCCATTCCTTCCACGGAAGAAGCCTGGGGGCCTTGTCTGTCACAGGAAATGACCATTACCAGGAGCCGTTTAAGCCGCTGATCCCGGGGATCAAATTCGCTGATTTCAACGATCTGGACAGCGTGAAGGCGCTGATTCATGAGAATACGTGCGCGGTTATTATGGAGACCGTTCAGGGTGAGGGAGGCATTTATCCCGCGGAAGAGGAATTCTTAAAGGGAGTCCGTGCGCTGTGTGATGAACACGACATGCTGCTGATCCTCGACGAGATCCAGTGCGGTATGGGTCGTACCGGTTCCATGTTTGCATGGCAGCAGTACGGTGTGAAGCCGGATGTCATGACTGTGGCCAAGGCGCTTGGAAACGGCGTTCCGGTGGGCGCATTTCTGGCTTCCGGAAAAGCGGCTTCGGCTATGGTCCCGGGAGACCACGGCACCACCTATGGAGGAAATCCGCTGGTAACGGCGGCGGCCAGCGCGGTGTTAAGTATTTTCGAAGAACGCGGGATTGTAGATCACGTGAATTCAGTGGGCGGCTATCTGTGGGAGAAGCTGGAAGAACTGGCTGCACAGTTTGACTGCATTACCGGCCACCGAGGCAGGGGGCTGATGCAGGGGCTGGAGTTCCAAATGCCTGTCGGTCCCATCGTACAGAAGGCGCTTCTCGAAGAAAAACTGGTGTTAATCAGCGCGGGAAGCAATATTATTCGATTTGTACCGCCGCTTATTATAGAGAGAGAGCATGTGGATGAGATGGTCAGGCGGCTGACGGCTGTGTTGGAATAGAAGAAAATGAAACGTGATTGCCGGACACAAAAAATATGTGTTCGCCAATCACGTTTCATTTTTATGGTAAGCATCCATTCCACTGTTTTTGGTATTAAAATCTTATAAAGATGACTGTAAAAAGTGTGACTATATTCAAAAATACATAGATATAAATGTTAAAAGTATCTTTGTTACGTTGCATTTTTTGTAAAAACGGGTATACTTATTAAGTAGATATCGAATTTTTCATAGGAGGAACTTATGTACCGTGAGGCAATAGAAAGTCTTTATCAATGGAAAAAAAATAAATACCGGAAGCCGTTAGTGATCGAGGGGGCGCGCCAGGTTGGAAAAACATGGCTGATGAAAGAATTTGGAAAAGAGGCTTATCAGGATACCGTCTACATTAACTTTGACTCTAACTCCAGAATGGCGGCGTTATTTGCAGAAGATTTAAATACTGACCGTCTGATACTGGGGCTGGAACTTTATGCCGGAAGGAAGATAGAACCATCTAATACATTGCTTATCTTTGATGAAATACAGGAAGTTCCGAAGGCCCTCGCCAGCCTCAAATATTTCTGTGAAAACGCACCACAGTACCACATTATCTGCGCAGGCTCTTTGCTGGGAATAGCATTACACGGCGGAACATCATTTCCGGTAGGTAAAGTGGATTTTTTAAAACTGTATCCGCTGTCATTTAAAGAATTTTTAATGGCAGAGGGCAGCGGCCGTTTTGCCGAATTGCTGTCCTCTCATGATTTTTCTATGATTACAGCATTTAAGCAGACTTTTATCGATGCCCTGAAGTATTATTATTTTGTGGGCGGAATGCCTGAGGCCGTTTTACATTTTTCCGAAAATAAGGATTTTAGTGAGGTGAGAAGGGTGCAGCAGCTTATTCTGACTGCTTATGAACAGGACTTTTCCAAACACGCGCCCAATGAAATTGTGCCAAAAATCCGTATGATCTGGAACAGCATACCGTCTCAGCTGGCAAAGGAAAATAAAAAATTTGTTTATGGACTTGTCCGGGAAGGAGGGCGGGCAAAAGATTATGAAACTGCGATTATGTGGCTTTCTGACTGCGGCCTTATTCATAAAGTGAGCCGTGTCACAAAGCCCGGTCTTCCACTGAAGGCCTATGAGGATTTGAAGGCATTTAAGCTTTTTATGTTAGATGTAGGTCTGCTGGGCTGTATGACTGGCCTGGGGCAGAGAACCCTGCTTGACGGAAATGAGTTGTTTGCAGAGTTTAAAGGTGCTTTGACCGAACAGTATGTAATGCAGCAGCTTGCAGCGATTCCGAATTTGAATATTTACTACTATACAAATGATCGTGGTTCCTGTGAAATCGATTTTCTCGTCGATAATGGAGAAACCGTTGTGCCGTTGGAAGTGAAAGCAGAAGTTAATTTAAGGGCAAAGAGTCTGAAAACATACAGGGAGAAATTTTTGCCGGAACTGGCCCTGCGTGTGTCCATGGCAGATTACCGCGCAGAAGAAAGGCTGCTTAACCTCCCATTATTTGCGGTAGGAGAAATGGAAGGAGTAATCAGAGAGAACAGAAAGCATAAAGGCAAAGAAGCATAAAGATAAGGAAGGCTCAATGTAAGCCTTCCCTATGTAAAATCGCTTTTTCCACGCTCCAGTAAAAGTTCTCTTCACCAATCATATCATAGATATCAGAGCGTTTCAGCATCGCCATTGTGCTGCCTGGAACGCCGCATAAAAGAATGCGTTTTCCCTTTGCCTGTAAATCTGACAGGACGTGCATAAATGCAATCGCTCCTGAGATATCCATATAGGAAACGCCGCGCATGGACAGCAGCACTGTGTCATAGTCTTTCGTACAGGCATCTATTTCTTCGATTGCCTGAGTATTGGCAAAGATGACAGCGCCGGTCAGATAGGCGACGACTGCGTTGTCGTATTCCTTTGCAAGAGCCGCATCTGTGCTGCGGACCCGGTCCATATCCACCTTTTCATAATTTATCTCGATGTTTGCCAGCCGGCTGACGAGGAGAACCAATGCGGTGACGACGCCGATCAGGATTGCGGTTGTCAAGTCAAATACGATTGTGGCAGCCATGGTGATGATGTATTTGGCGGCGGCTCCCTTGAAATGATGGGAGAAAATATACCTGATTTCCTGCCAGTCGTTCATGCGAAAAGCGGTGACCATCAGCACGCCGGCGAGGGCGGACAGCGGGATTTTTGCCATCACGGGTCCGAGGATAAACATGAAGGCCAGGAGCCCCAGCGCATGGAAGATACCGGTAAGCCTTGTGCGGGCGCCGGATTTCCATGCGACGCTGGTACGAGCGATGGCCGCTGTGGCGGGGATTCCACCGAAAAATGGAAGGATGATATTGCCGATTCCCTGTGCTACCAGCTCCTGGTCACTGTTCAGCCTGACATTTGCCATTTTACCGGCACTGGCTCCGCACAAAAGACTTTCGATCATTCCCAGCATGGCGATACTGACGGCTGGTCCGATTAATCCGCTGAGATTTGCAGGCGTAATGGCAGCTAAATCTAACCGGGTGTCCAGAAAGAGTGTTTTCGGGATGGCGCCGACAGTCTGGATGTCAAGCTTCAGGCTTACGGACAGAATGGTCGCAAGAATAATGCTCAAAAAAGAGGCGGGAACCACCGCGTTCCATTTCTTAGGAAAGAAAACCATAAACAGGACAACGAAGAATCCCAGGCCCGCCGCCTGTATATTGACAGGGAAGCCCAGATGTCCATAGCTTAGGAGTTTCACGACGGCGCTGGAGCCCTCGGAGGTAACTCCAAAGAAGTTGTCGATCTGTCCCAGTGCGATGATGACGGCAATACCGGATGTAAAGCCAGTGATAACAGGTGCAGGAATGAAGCTTGTCAGCCTGCCGATATGAAAGATCCCGCACAGAACCAGCAGAATCCCGGCGATCAGTGTCGCAGTGAAAACGCCCTGCATTCCATACTGGGCGATTATGGAAATTAAAATGGCGGCCATGGCGCCCGTAGGACCGGATATCTGGTAATATCCGCCGGAAAGTGCGCCGATGACGAGACCTGCAATAATGGCGGTAACGAGGCCGGCCGCGGCTGTGGATCCGCTGCTTACGCCAAAGGCAAGCGCCAGAGGCAGTGCAACCGCCGCGACCGTAAGCCCGGCCATCAGATCTTTCATGCAGTCAGCGCCATTGTAGTTTTGAAATTCAGATTTTAGTTGTGATACGTAATTCTTAATCATTGTTATCGTGTCCCATTCTCTTTGTTTTGTAGTTTTCAGGCAGAGCTTCCTGAAACCGAGATGAGTATATCAGAAGAAGAACAGGAAATCAATGGAATAGGAACAGGGACTAAAAAAAATACAGGAATCGCATGATGCGATAAAGATTTCAGCAATCGCGGAACAGCGCCGGCCGGATCGATCGGGTATAATAAAGCTACCACGTGGGACACGAGAAAAGGAAGTGAGAGTGTTGGGACAGAAAGATATCCTTATGGAGTGCGCATTATATATCCGGTCGCATGCGAAGGAGCCGCTGTCGGTACAGGGGCTGGCAGAACAGTTCGGGTATTCGGCCTTCCATTTTTCCCGGATGTTCCGGGAGGAGATGGGGGTTACCCTGATGGACTACGTAAAACAGCAGCGCCTGTTCGGAGCGGCCAGGGAAATACGGGAAGGGCGAAAAATCCTGGATACCGCGCTGGATTACGGTTATGAGACGCACAGCGGCTTCACCAGGGCCTTTCGTGCACAATTTGGGTATTCTCCCGCACTCCTCCGTGCATTTCATGTCGGAGAGGCTTTAGAGAAAGGAGACTGGGAGAATATGGGACTTTATCTGAGAGAAACGCCGGTTCACGCACTGCCAAACGAAATTTATGCACTGCTTTTTGAGGTGCTGTACGAAGCCGGAACGGAGTATGAGAAAAAACATCTGGAGGCCGTTTACGAGCTGGCCGAACGGGTTTACGAAGGGAAAAAACGCCGTTCGGGGGACGACTATGTGACGCATCCCCTTAATACCGCACTGATTCTGGCGGATATGGGGGCCGATGAGGACACGGTCTGTGCCGGTCTGCTTCATGATATCTGGGAAATGGCAGATGAGCCGGAAACGTATCTGTCTGACCCGGCTGTCACACCGGCCATGAATGAGATTCTGAAGGAATACAGAGCATTTGATAAATACGTAAGCTGTGATGAGCGGGTGGTCTTAATCGCGCTGGCCGACCGGCTTCACAATATGAGAACCATTGATTTCGTCGATCCGGCCACATGGAAGGAGCGTGCGAAAATGACTCTGGAAGTATTCGGCCCCATGGCTGCGGAGTGCGGAAAGGTAAAATGCCGTATGGAGTTTGACGATCTGGCAGAAAGATATTTGAAAAAGTAGTGTTGTGATGCACACGGAGTCATGGTACCGGGCTGGCTGCCCGCGGGAATAAATCCATGGGGCAGTGCAGGACGGGAAAATTGAAGCAGGCAGAATGCCGGTGGCGCCAGAATCGAATCGTTCTATGGCTTCCCGGCATTCTGCTCTGCGTGTAGATACAAAAGCTAAGGCCTTGCTCTGTTCAGTTCCCTGTGGAGCCGCACCGCCATAAACACGGTGATTATGGCAGAGATAATATCTGCAGCCGGCTGGGCGTAGAGAATGCCGTTTATTCCCCAGAGGAATGGGAGAAGCAGTATGACAGGCACAAAGCAGATTCCCTGTCTGCAGGCACCGAGTATAAAGCCTTCTTTCGCTTTTCCCAGAGAGAGGAACAGGGAAGAATAGACGGTATAGAAACCGAAGAGCAGAAAAGAAATACCGTTTGCCGCCAGCGAACGCCGGCCGATCTCGATCATCTGCACATCGCCTTTCGTGAACTGGGAGACGACGGCCGTGGAACAGAGCGCCATCCCCAACCCGAAGACCGCGCAGAAGATGGTTGACCATATTATAGAAGTTTTGATCGCCTCATGGAGGCGGTCATATTTTTTCGCCCCATAGCTGTATCCGGCAATCGGCTGAAAGCCTTTCAGAAAGCCGAATACCATCAGGCTTCCCATGGAAATAATTCTCGTTACGGCTCCCATACCGGCAATCACGGAATCGCCGTATGGTCTTGCCTTTAAGTTGATCAGGGTGACAGAGAGGCTGGTCAGCAGCTGGAAAACCAGTGTAGGAATTCCGATTTTAAGGATTTCTGACATAATTTCTGATGAGAAGCAGCATTTTTTTATGCTGAAGCTGAAGACACTCTTTTTTCTGAACACATAGCAGAGATAAACTGCCGTGGAAACGATCTGGGAGATGGCTGTGGCAATTGCGGCGCCGGCGACTCCCAGGTGTAAGACGTAGATGAAAACAGGATCCAGAACCATATTTAACACAGCGCCTGTCAGAAGCGCACACATCGTGGTCTTTGCGGCCCCCTCGCTGGTTACGATATTGTTCATGGTGACATTGAAAATATTGAAGATGGACGAGACGACGTAAATGCCTGCGTAGATTTCCGCATAGGGAAGAATGCTTTCCGTAGCGCCCAGGAGCCGCAGGATCGGTCTTAGAAAGAGGATCGTGCAGATAATTATAGCTGCGCCGACGGAGATGCTGCTGAAAAGCGCCGTGCTGGCAACCCGGTCCGCAGTCTCCGTTTCCCCGTGACCAAGCAATCGGGAGATATAGGAGGCGGCACCATTTCCAAATAGCAGGCCCAGTCCCACGACAACCTGTCCCAGGGGAAATGCGACAGAGATCGCCCCCATCTGGCTGGTTCCCAGCCCTCCGACAAAGTAGGCGTCCACCAGATTGTAAAGCGCATTGATCATCATGCCGATCATAGTGGGAAGCCCCATTGCTAAAAGCGCTTTTGGTATTGGAGCGCTGCCTAGCAGTTCCATTTTACTGTTACGTTCATTCATGATTCATTCTCCCTTCTATTGACACAAAATGTAAAATATAGTACTATAAAGTATAGTAAATGCGGCCGTGAAGACATAGTACTATAATTTATAGTATATGTCAAGCGGAAATAAGGAGGACATGATGGCGACCATAGATCTGATCGTATTGGGAATTCTGAAGAAGGAATCCTTAAGTGCCTATGATATTCAGAAGCTGGTGGAATACCGCAATATCTCGCGGTGGGTGAAAATCAGTACGCCTTCCATCTATAAAAAAGTAATTCAGCTGGAAGAGAAGGGCTATATCCAGAGCAGCATGGTGAAAGAGGGGAAAATGGCGGAGAAGGCGGTCTATACCCTGACCGAAGCCGGAGAGCAGGAATTCGAAAAGCTTATGCTGGAGATCGCGTCCGGCCCGATCCATATATTTTTGGATTTCAATGCGGTAATCGTAAATTTAACCAGCCTGTCTCAGGAAAAACAGCAGGAATGCTTAAGCAGGATCGAGAGCAATGTGAAGATCCTGAAGGCGTATCTGGAAGAGAATATTGACCGAAAGGGAAATACACCGGGGATACCGGAAACGGGCATGGCTGTTTTGCAGCAGCAGTATATCCTGGCGGAGGCGATCGAAGCATGGATTACGTCTCTGAATGAGAGCATGGAAAAATAGCCTTTCACGAATTTCCTGATTATGGTATACTGGAAACACTTGGTGAAGCACACAGGAATGGAGGAAATTATGATAAAGGAAATGGTGACAGAAGAATTTCTGGCGGAATTATCATCGAAGAAACCGACTCCCGGCGGCGGCGGTGCGGCTGCGCTGGGCGGTGCAGCAGGGGTATCTTTGGGGCAGATGGTGATTAATCTGACTCTCGGCAAGAAAAAATATGCGGACGTGGAGGAGGAGATGAAGGAGCTTTTAGAGCAGCTGGAAACTCTGAAAGCAGAGTTTCTTCATCTGGCCGACGAGGATGCGCGGGTGTTCGCACCTCTGGCTGCAGCCTACGGTCTGCCAGGTACTACGGATGAGGAGAAAAAACGAAAGGCCGAAGTGCTGGAGGGCCATCTCCTGACGGCGAGTCTCGTTCCGCTTCACGTGATGGAAGATGCGCGGAAGGCTCTGGATATCATGGATATTCTGGCGGAAAAGGGGAGCCGGATGGCGGTCAGCGACGTGGGCGTGGGCGTGCAGTTTATCAGAACGGCCTTAACCGGCGCTGTCATGAACGTATGGATCAATACGAAATCCATGAAAGACAGGGAGAAGGCAGAGGAACTGAACCGGCATGCAGACGAGATGATGCGGTCCGGGACAGCAGCGGCAGATGCGGTCTATCATAAGGTGGAAAACGCGCTGCGCTGAGACGTGCCGCCAGAAAAGGAAGATACAGACTGACAGCGCGGGAATGAGAGGATTAAACGGATGATTACATTAAAAGGTGCAGAGGTTTCTGCAAAGATAAAGGAACAGACAGCGGAGATGCTGAAACAGTGCGGCGGCAGGATACCGAAGCTTGCCATCGTCCGTGTGGGTGAGAATCCGGACGATTTGTCGTATGAGCGGGGGGCGGTGAAGAAGATGGCGGCATTTGGCCTTTCCGCTGAAGTCTATGCCTATCCCGCGGACATTGGTGATGAGGCGTTTAAGGCGGAGTTCCAGAAGATCAACGGGGATCCGGAGGTCGATGGGATTCTCCTGCTCCGTCCGCTGCCGAAGCAGATCCACGAGAGAGAGATTGAGCGCATGATCGATCCGGAAAAGGATTTAGACGGAATATCACCGGAAAATATCGCAAAGGTGTTTGCCGGGGACAGCTCGGGGTATGCGCCATGTACCGCGGAGGCGGTGGTGGAGACATTAAAAGCCTTTGAGATTCCGATCAGCGGAAAGCGGGCGGTGATCGTGGGCCGCAGCATGGTCGTCGGGAAACCGCTGTCCATGCTTCTGTTGAAAGAAAATGCCACAGTTACCATCTGCCACACACGGACTGTGAATCTAAGAGAGACCTGCCGGAACGCCGAAATTCTGGTGGCGGCAGCGGGCCGGGCAAAGATGCTTGATAAAGAGAGCGTGGGAAAAGACGCGGTGGTGATCGATGTGGGCATCAATGTGGATGAGAACGGAAAACTCTGCGGAGATGTGGATTTCGAGACGCTGGAAGGAACCGCTTCCATGGCGACGCCGGTTCCGGGAGGCATCGGCGCGGTAACGACGGCCGTGCTTGCGAAGCATCTGGTGATGGCGGCAGCGAGAAAAGGGTGAATGAAAAATATAAAATGACCTTGCAGCAAGCTTGCTGAAATGTTATAATTTCTCCATAGCATATCGGGCAGCCAAAAAAGGATAGGGTGATTTTATGGTAGATAATGAATTACTGCTTGCGATATCGGGATTACTCGATGCAAAGCTTGAGCCACTACAAAATGACATTCAGAATATTAAACTTGACATAGAGAATGATATTAAACCACAGCTAAGGCTGTTGGCAGAAAACTATGTTCCTGCGGCTAAGCGTTATGAACGTGAAGCGGCAAAAATATCAGCTCTGGAGGCTGATGTAGAAATCATGAAGAAGGTGATTTCGAAACATAGTGAGAAGCTGCAGCAATTAGCATAGTAAGACAAGATAAAAGAAGGTAAGAGGGCTGCGCCACACGGCGCAGCCCTTACCTTCTTTTTATAATATGAATAGAACCGGTTTAAGAACTGATCGCCTGCTTTTTCACCTGCGCAATTGCCTTTGCCACTGGCGGCAGGCTGAGAATAACAACGGTTGCGATTGCTTCCGGTACGATGTAGGTGGCATTATATCCCAGCGTGTATAAAAATGGGTTCATACCTTCCGGTGCATAAGCGGCAAAGAATATGTAGCCGGAGAGCACATGGCAGATATAACGGCTGAAGATACCGAAGAGATAACCAATGATCAGACCATGCTTTTTCGAACTGAAAAGCCCGGCCAGTCCCAGTCCGGCGAAGGCCATCGGGTAGTCGAGAAGCACCTGAAGCGGAGCGAAGATATACGGTTCGATGAGAAACTGCAGGATTCCGTAGGCCATTCCGGTGATCAGGCCGGTTTTTGCTCCGTAGATGTAACCGATCAGGCAGATAAACATCATGGAAAATAAGGTGATGGAGCCGCCGAAGGGCAGGGACGCCACCTTGATGTAGGAAGTCACGACTGCGAGAGCCATGGCTGCGGAACAGGTAACAAGCTGTTTCGTCTGCATCTTCTGCGTCTTAAGGGATACTTTCCCCAGCTTATAGATGACAAATAACAGTGCGGCCAGCAAAATGATGAGCAGGCCATAGCCGGCGGGCTTCAGTAAATACTCTTCGCTGTCCGCCGCGTAGGTTAAGAAAAATGACATAAAAAAATCCTCCTTTGTTTACACACAGGAGGGGACTACTTTTGATGAAGTATGGATCATACTGCTTCCTTACGCCGGCATTGTCCGGTTCAAGTAGTGAGGGTCATGTAAAAAATTCCATTCTCAGCCAATTGGCTCCCCTAGCGTGTCTTTTTCTGTTTTATTTTTACGTGTGTGAGTATATCGCAAAATACGTAAAGTGTCAAGCAGAATGAAAGGGGACAAATCCTCCCCTCCATGGTACAATAGACAGGAGCATAAAAATTTGACAGAGGGAGTGGAGGAAATGAGCAGAATTCTAATTGTGGAAGATGATACTGAGATTGTAAAAAATCTGATCATCCTGTTGAGTGAAGAGGGATTTGCATCTTTTTCTGCGTCTGGACGGAAGGCCGCGCTGGAGGCGATCGAAAGGGAAACTTTTGATCTGGTATTGCTGGATGTTGCACTGCCGGATGGAAATGGATATTCTCTCTGTAATGTGATAAAACGAAAAGGGGATATTCCCGTAATTTTTCTGACAGCTATGGGTGATGAAGCGAGTATCGTGACTGGGTTTGATTTAGGGGCGGATGATTATGTGTCCAAGCCATTTAAGCCGCTGGAGCTGGTCTCGAGGATTAAAAATGCTCTTAGAAGGTATGGGAAGAGCCCGGCGGTATTTCAAATATCAGATTTGCGAGTGGATGCGGTAAAAGCTTCTGTCAGTAAAAGTGGAAAGGACATTCTGCTTTCTGCTTTGGAATACCGGCTGCTGCTGGTCTTTTTAAACCATCCCGGCCAGGTGCTGTCGCGGGGGCGGCTGCTTGAGGAACTATGGGACATTGCCGGGGATTATGTGAATGATAATACACTGACCGTTAATATCAAACGGCTTCGTGATAAGATAGAGACGGATGCATCAAATCCGGCTATCATAAAGACGGTTCGCGGGCTGGGCTACAGGTTGGGAGACTGATATGGGACTGCTGAGAAATCCGGAGGTAAAAGAAGTTTTTCGTTTCCAGTTCTTTTTTACGCTGGCTGCGGCGGCGGGAGCTGCATTGTTTCACCCAGTCTTTGCAGTGTATGTTCTTTTCGTAAGTATGGTCTGCGCTGTAAGGTACCTGGCATTTACAAAAAAGAGATACGATACTGTTTCGGAGTTAAATTACCAGCTGGACCGTATTCTGCATGGTGATTACCGTATGGATCTGATTCCGGATAAGGAGGGAGAACTGGCCCTCCTGACAAGTGAAATCTATAAGGTGACCCTGCGGTTGAAGGAGCAGGCGGATGCTCTGGAGCAGGAGGCCAGATATTTGAGCGATTCCCTGGCGGATATTTCACATCAAATCAGGACTCCTCTGACTTCGATGCGCATGATTGTACCAAGGCTGCAGCGGGAAGAACTGACTTCGGAGGAGAGACGGAAATACGTCGGGGAAGTCATTGGGCTGCTGTCACGGACGGAGTGGCTGGTCGCTTCTCTGTTAAAAATGGCCAGGCTGGAGTCAGGAACGGCTGTTGTTCAGAGTGAACGGATTTTCGCCGCAGAGGTGGTGGAAAAAGCATTAAGTCCGGTGGATATCCTGATAGATTTAAAAGAGATTACGTGCAAAGTGTCCATAAAGGAGAACACAGGATTTACAGGGGACTTATACTGGTCCGCAGAAGCGGTAGGAAACGTGATCAAGAACTGTGTGGAGCACATGCCTGAGAAGGGAAAGCTGGAAATCTATGGAGACGAAAATCCAGTCTATACGGAACTTGTGATTGCTGATTCAGGACCAGGCATTGCTTTGGAGGATATTCCCCATCTTTTTGAGCGTTTCTACAGGGGAAAAGATTCCGGAACGGATCATGTCGGAATCGGGCTTGCACTTTCACGTATGATTGTTCATCGGCAGAACGGCACGATTCAGGTGGAAAACCGCAGGGAGGGCGGAGCTAAATTTACAATTCGTTTCTATAAGGGGGCTGTCTGAACAGCTCCCTTTTCGATTGCCGGGAGATTCATTCAGTGACAAAATTGTAATGAAACAGTCACGGACGCGTCACCGGGTTCATGGTATACTATCGGAAAAAGTAAGGAGGAACGCTATGGAGATTTTAAGAATAGAGAAGCTATGCAAGGTGTATGGGAAAGACGAGAGCCGGGTAGATGCTTTGCAGAACCTGTCCTTATCTGTGCAGAAAGGGGAATTTGTCGCTATAGTTGGACAATCGGGTTCTGGGAAATCCACGCTTCTTCATTTAATTGGCGGTGTAGACCGGCCCTCATCCGGAGAAATTTACGTTGACGGAAAATCAGTTTATACAAAGAACCAGGAAGAACTGGCTATATTCAGGCGCAGACAGGTAGGGCTGATTTACCAGTTTTACAACTTGATCCCTGTCCTTAATGTTGTGGAAAATATGGTGCTCCCGCTGAAACTGGACGGGCAGAAGGTGAATGAGGAGAGGCTTGAGGAGTTGCTTGAGGTTCTGGGGCTGGAGGACAGAAAAAACCATCTGCCCAGGCAGCTTTCCGGAGGCCAGCAGCAGCGGGTGTCCATTGGACGCGCCTTAATTAATGCTCCCGCGCTGGTACTGGCAGACGAGCCTACTGGGAATCTGGACAGCAAAAACAGCCAGGAGATTACGGAACTGCTGAAGCATTCCAACCGGAAGTATGGACAGACGCTGATTCTCATTACCCACGATGAGAATATCGCTTTGCAGGCGGACAGGCTGATCCGCCTGGAAGACGGGAAAATTGCTTCGGATGAGAAAATCCGGTAAGGAGGTATGGTATGTGGAGAATATATTCGGTCCATTATATGAAGCATAATAAGGCAGCCGGTATTTTTATCATGGCGTCCGCACTCCTCGCTTCCATGCTGCTCTCGTTTCTCAGCGTATTCTTTTATAACCTGTGGATGGATCAGAAATACCAGCTTTTTCTGCAGACAGGATCGGTAGATGAGGCGGTTACTCCGCTGATTGTTGCGTATTTGTTTATTTTGATTATAGCGAGCACCTCTTTGATTCTGATGCTTCATAATGCATTTGAAGTCACGATGAATGCCAGGATGCATCAGTTGGGCATCCTGCAGAGCGTAGGCGCGACGCCGGCACAGATTAAATCGGTGCTGGTTAGTGAAGCCGTGGTACTGTCACTGGTTCCGCTGGCGGTGGGAACCCTGGCCGGTGTCGGGCTCAGTTATGGGGTATGGAAGTTTTTTTATGTAATAGGAGACAGTTTTAGAGAATATGACTTATGGTTTCGGTACCGGCCTGCTCTTTCGGCAGGAGCCATTGTATTTTCTTATCTTACTGTAAGGCTTTCCGCGTGGATTCCCGCCAGGAAGCTGAGCCTGATATCACCGCTGGAGGCAATACAATACGGTACAGAAGCACCAGTGGAGCGAATGCGTCAGTTCCGGATTTTCTCGGCATTATTTGGCTGCTGCGGCGAACTGGCGAGAAAATCCATTTATGCGAGAAGGAAGGCATTTCGCACGACAACGCTGTCTCTTGGTCTTTCTTTTTTTGCCTTTATCAGTTTCTTAAATCTTGAGACGATATCCGGAATATTTACAGAGGATACGTATTTTAATCAGTACCGCGACAAATGGGATTTTCTGTTAAGCATCGACGAGAGGGAGGGGGCTGACAGCGGTCTTACCGATGAAATTACAAAAATAGAAGGAGTAAAAAGCTGTCTGACCTACCGGAGGTTTAAGGCACAGGCAGCTCTTCCAGAGGAATTATTCAGCAGTCAACTAAAGGAGACAGGGATCGGGAATCTCAATGACCAGATTATAAAGAGTGACGACGGCAATTATCTGGTAGACATACCGGTCTATGTGCTGGATCATGAAAGCTTTGCAGAATATTACGGCAATACGGCGGACCCGGCATTGGCACAGCAGCAGGCAGTAGCGGTTAATTTAATCTGGGACAGCGTAAACAGCGGCTGGAGGAATAAAACATATATACCATTTCTAAAGGAGGATCACCCGGTCACACTGGAACTGAAGGATGGTTCAGGGGAAAACAGCGGGATTCCTGTGACCATCGCTTTGTTTACAGAGACACTTCCGGACTGGAAGGAGCAGCTGCAGCAGTATGCATTAACGCTGGTGATATCGGAACACGACTATGAAAAGTTGAAAAAACAATTTCCTGCCCGGTCCGTGTATTTCAACATAAAAACCGTATCGGAGCAGAAGCATGACGAAGTACTTTCCGATATCCGGACACTGCTTACCGGAAAAACGCATTATACGCTGGACAGCCGTCTGGAGGAAGAACGCACGGAACGTATCAAACGAGATGGCCTGCGGCTTTTTATGGGATTTCTGGCAGTTCTGTTTTCCAGTATTGGTTTATCCAATGTATTTTCCGTTGCGCTGGGGCAGATATACCAGAGAAAAAAGGAGTTTGCAAGATATATGTCAGTCGGTCTCTCCTATCGCGGCGTGAAAAAAATACTGCTGACAGAATCGCTTATTATAACATTGAATCCGCTGCTCTTCAGCCTTCTGGTCAATATTCCTCTGGTAATGATGGCTGTGAATGCCAGCGGAATCTCTCTGACAGACTATCTTAAGAAAGCTCCGGTTGTTCCTGTCTTAATGTTTACTGCATTCGTTATGTTTTTTGTCGGGCTGGCCTATACGGTTGGAGCCATGAAAATCTGTAAGGGAAATTTAATGGATCTTTTAAAGGATGATACAATGGTATAGTATGAATAGAAGTTCCAATTCTGCGCATGATAAAGGAAAGATTAGAAATGCATGACAGATTTGGAGGTTATTCTATGACAGGCTTTATCATAGCATTGATTTCAGGAGCGCTGATGAGCATCCAGGGAGTTTTAAATACAGGGGTCACGAAGCAGACAAGCATCTGGGTGTCAGCCGGGTGGGTGCAGCTGACAGCGTTTATCACCTGTATTGTCATCTGGTATTTTTCAGGGAGAGAAAATATTTCGGGAATCCTGCAGGTGGAACCGAAGTACATGCTTCTGGGCGGAATTATCGGCGCCTTTATCACATATACCGTAGTGCGCAGTATGGGCTCGCTGGGACCTGCGAAGGCGGCTCTCATCATCGTCATTTCTCAGATTATCGTGGCATACGGAATCGAACTGTTCGGTCTTTTCGGAGTGGAAAAGGTCGGATTTGAATGGAAGAAACTGCTTGGAGCTGTTGTCGCGGTGATTGGTATCATCATATTTAATTAGAAGGAACATGCAAAAAACGTTGGGTATCCGAAGTCAGGGGCGGAGCGGGGAACATGGAGATCCCGTTCCAGCCTGTGCCTCCGGATGACCGACGTTTTTTCGACTGGGTACTGGCTTTGCCGCGTAACAGTTCACTCCCCACCAGGGGCACCGCAGTCCGGTTCGGCCGGGCAGGCTTCCTCAGCCTTTCCAGTGACTTTGCAGGGTATTAGAAGTTCTTAACGCGCAAAATTTTTCGTTCAGGTGAAATTCCCACTTGTCTGAGCGCAGCGAGTTTGGGAATTTCTCCTGGTTTTTAGAAAAATTCTGCACGTTTAGAACTTCTTATGCCCGAAACTGGAACTGGAAAGGCTGAGGAAGCCTGCCCGGCCGAACCGGACTGCGGTGCCCCTGGTGGGGAGTGAACTGTTACTTTGCCGCAGATAAAGTGGAAATAGTGCTTGTATTTACTGGTATCTTTTTGTAGAATAGTAACATAGGCTGAAGATGGTATCCTTTCCCTGAGAAAAGAGGAGGGATATCATGAAATATAGATATCAGGCAGTAAAAATGGCTGTAATACTCATATGCGTGTTGGCTGCAGGCGTATGCTACAGTTGTGATGGAATGCAGGACGGATGGGAATCCGGGGAACTGCCGGTTATGAATGCCCCGGGTGATGCGGGGACGAGTCAGGCGGAAGATGCGACGGGGGATTCTGATCCTTATGGGAACGCGAAGGAATCAGAAGAGACGGAGATCCCGGTTTCAGAAGAGACGGCGGTTTCTGTCTGTTACGTACATATCTGCGGGGAAGTTGTGCTTCCGGGGGTTTATGAGATGGAAGAGGGAAGCAGGATTTTCCAGGTTGTGGAGCGCGCAGGCGGATTCACGGAGCGTGCGGCGGCGCAGTATCTGAATATGGCTCAGGTTGTCAGCGACGGCATGAAGATCGTGGTTCCGGATGGCGAATCGCTCGATGGGGCGGAACGCTACGGGATTGATTCCGAAGGCGGGAATCATGGTGCGGGCAGCGCAGGCGCCGGTGTGATCATGCCGGAGGGGAAGACCGCGGGCGGCAGTACGGCAAATGAAAAAGTGAAAGTGAATTTGAACACGGCCACCAGGGAAGAGCTGATGACCTTAAAGGGGATCGGAGAAGCAAAGGCCGACGATATCATCGCTTACCGGGAGAGCCATGGCGGGTTTCAGAAGATTGAGGATATCAAGAAGATATCCGGTATCAAGGATGCGGCATTTGAAAAGATCAAAGATGACATAACAGTGTGAGTGGAAGATAGAGGTGTGACATGGCACGTATTTTAGTAGTGGATGATGAGAAACTGATTGTGAAGGGAATCCGGTTCAGTCTGGAGCAGGACAACATGGAAGTGGACTGCGCCTATGACGGAGAGGAAGCCATTAATTTAGCGAAGCAGAAGGAGTATGATGTGGTGCTCCTCGATGTGATGCTGCCGAAGTTTGACGGTTATGAGGTCTGCCAGGCCATCCGGGAGTTCTCCGAGATGCCGATCATTATGCTGACGGCAAAGGGCAACGACATGGATAAGATTCTGGGGCTGGAGTACGGCGCCGATGACTATATAACGAAACCGTTTAATATTTTGGAGGTAAAGGCCAGAATCAAGGCGATTATGCGGAGAAATACGAAGAAAAGCAGACGGGAAAGCCGGGCCGAGTCCAATGTGGTGACTTCCGGTGATTTAAAGCTGGACCGCGACAGCCGCCGCGTCTTTATTGGTGAAAAAGAGATTAATTTAACAGCCAAGGAGTTCGATCTGCTGGAGCTTCTGGCCTGTAATCCGAACAAGGTCTACAGCCGGGAACAGCTGCTTACGTACGTGTGGGGTAACAAGGCCATGGATTCCGGCGATGTCAGAACCGTGGACGTCCATGTAAGGCGTCTCCGTGAGAAGATCGAGCCAAGCCCCAGCGATCCCAAATATGTTCATACGAAATGGGGCGTCGGTTACTATTTCCGCGCCCAGTAAAGAAGAGATGATGGAAGAAACGATGGAAGAGGAGGATATCTGCAGGTCTGACGCCGCAGATTCCGCCTTTTCTTTCATCCGCCGGGAGTATGCGGCGGCGAAATGTGAAGGATGAGAAGAGGTCGTAAAGATGGTATATACAATCAGAAACGTGAAAGCAGAGGACCTGGATCAGGTCACAGAGGTGGAAGCTTTATGTTTTCCTGCGGCAGAGGCCGCGACAGGAGAGTCTTTTCGGAAGCGGATCGAAACATTTCCGGAAAGCTTTCTTGTGGCAGAGGATGAGTGCGGGAGAATCATTGGTTTTATTAATGGCTGTGTAACAGATGAGAGAAGCATACGGGATGAGATGTTTGAGGACAGCGGACTCCACCGGGCGGACGGGATGTATCAGAGCATTTTCGGGCTGGACGTGATTCCGGAATACCGGAGGCAGGGCGTCGCGGCCGATCTGATGAATCACTTGATTCAAACGGCGAAGGCGCGGGGAAAAAAGGGCATGATCCTGACCTGCAAGGACCGTCTGATCCGCTACTATGAGAAATTCGGCTACCGCAGTCTGGGGATATCCGGGTCGGTACACGGCGGAGCCGTCTGGTATGATATGCTTCTGGAGTTTTAAAAACAGAGCCATATGTTACAGTTCACAGCCCTGTCGATCTTTGCTTCCCGGTCTGCCCCGGCTGGCTTATGCGTGGTTTCCAGTTCCAGTTTCGGGGATAAGCACTTCTAAACGTGCAGAATTTTTCTAAAAACCAGGGAAAATTCCCAAACTCGCTGCGCTCAGACAGGTGGGAATTTCCCCTGAACGAAAAATCCTGCGCGTTAAGAATTGCTAATCCCCTGCAAAGTCACTGGAAACCACGCATAAGCCAGCCGGGGCAGACCGGGAAGCAAAGATCGACAGGTCTGTGAACTGTAACGGCCATTTACCTTTGACATTTCAGGAAAGTTTGACAGTTGGAAAGGATAGGGGTTCAACGATGAAGAAGAGTCCACAGGGGGAGAGATGGAGACGTCTTGACAATACGGCGAAGATATTTCCGGTCATTGCCAATGAACATCTGAGTAATGTATACAGGATTTCGGCAACACTAAAGGAAGAGGTGGTTCCGGGAACGCTTCAGCGTGCGCTGGAGGAGATACTGCCTCAGTTCGAAGGCTTTGCGGTGAGGCTGAGACGCGGTTTTTTCTGGTACTATTTTGAATCGAATAAACGGATGCCGGTGATCGAGCGGGAAACCACGTATCCGTGCAAGTATATCGATCCGCGCACCAGCCCTTACTATCTGTTCCGGGTCAGCTACTATGAGAAACGGATCAATCTGGAGGTGTTTCATGCGGTAACGGATGGGCTGGGAGCGGTCAATTTTCTGAAGGCGCTGGTTTACCGGTACCTGGATTTGACCCGCGACGGCAGGACCGGTCATCCGGCTCCGCAGAAGATATCGTCCGATGTCTCCATGAACGTGGAGGACAGCTATGTGCGCAACTACAAAGAGGTTGCCCGCAGAAAATACAGTACTCGGAAAGCATTTCATATAAATGGAGATCCGCTTCCTCTCGATGAGGAGAGTGTATTGCATGGTTATGTAAACCTTGCGGAACTGAAAAAGGCCGGCAAGTCTTACGGTGTAAGCATTACGAAATTTCTTGCCGCTGCCCTGATCTGGGCGATTTATCTGGAGTATGAGGATGCGGGAATCGGAGACCGGTCCATCGGGATCAGCCTGCCCATCAATTTGCGTGCATTTTTCGATTCCGAGACCATGGCCAATTTCTTCGCGGTCACGCTGCTGGAGTTTCTGGCAGACGGGAAAAAGCATGAGTTTTCCGAGGTGGTGGAGGCGGTAAGCCGCCAGATGGATGAAAATATTACGAAGGAGAAGCTGGAAGAGACGATCTCCTACAATGTTTCCAATGAAAAGAAATGGTATTTGAGAATCGCCCCGCTTTTCATGAAATGGGGGGCGCTGAATGTGATTTTCCGCAGAAACGACAGGGCTTATACCATGACACTCTCTAATATCGGCCCAATCAAAGTGGAAAAAGGGTATGAGGAGGAGATCGAGCATTTCCATCTTATGATCGGTGTCTCAAAGCGTCAGCCCATGAAGTGCGCCGTGTGTGCGTACGGCGAACATGTGGTGGTGACATTTACCTCGGTCTTTCAGGATACGAGGCTTCAGGACCGCTTTTTCGGCTTTCTGAGGGAGCTGGGAGTCTCTGTGGAGACGGAGAGCAACGGTGTGCCGGATTCCCGGGATGATAAGGCGATGTATCCGCGGATTCAGTACGATCCGAAGAAGTGGAAGGAAGTGGTCAACTCTTTTTACATCATTCTGTTCGCTGTGGCGGCCATACTGGGTATCGTCAATTACGCCACGTATTCAGGGTCCATGTGGTCAGTGATAGCCATCGGCTGTATCGTCTATGTGGCGCTGACTCTGAGGTATTCGATTATGCGCCACGCGAATCTGGCTTCTAAAATTGTGCTGCAGACCATTGCGGCGGAGGTGCTTCTGGTTATGATCGACCATTCTACGGGATACGCGGGCTGGTCGGTGAACTATGGCATTCCGAGCACACTTCTGTTTGCGGACCTTGCGGTAGTATTTTTGATTATAGTAAACCGGTTAAACTGGCAGAGTTACTTTATGTACCAGATTGCGATCACCATTTTCAGCTTTATTCCCGTCATTTTATGGGCGGCCGGACTGGTGACACGCCCTCTGATGGCGCTCATAACCGTGGTGGTCACTGTCGCGATTCTGTTTGTCACCATCAAGTGGGGCGACAGAAGCGTGAAGACGGAGTTGAAAAGGAGATTTCATCTGTAAGACGGGGGAACCGGGTCAGGGATAAATGGAGTAAATGGCGGGGCGACAGCGGTTAGACGGCTGAAAAGAAAGGATAAAACAGATGAGAGATAAACGAGTGAGCGTCCGGGGAAATCTTGTGCGTGACATGATGCAGAACGTGATGGAGACATCCTTAAAGCAGCCGATTCAGAGCGGAGAGCTGAGAAAGAATCCGGTGGAGCCGGCATGGATCTGTCCTGCCGGTTATGAGTATGAAATCGTGGAGACGGAACAGTTTCCGATGGAGTATTTACGGCCGGAAGGGATCTTTACGGGGCGTGTGATACTGCAGCTGCATGGCGGCGGCTATATCGGTCCCATGAAGAATATATACCGGAAATTTGCGGTGCGGTACTCCAAGTTAAGCTTCGGCGGCGATGTGCTCACGATCGATTACCGGGTGGCTCCGGAGTATCCATACCCGGCTGCATTAGAGGATGCGGTTTACGCCTACAAATGGCTGATCCAGGAAAAGGAGTACGAACCGGATCATATCATCGTAGCGGGAGATTCCGCGGGTGGCGGACTCGCTTTGGCCCTGGTCATGTATCTGAGAGATAACAGGCTTCCTCTGCCGGGAGGAATTATCACCATGTCCCCCTGGGCCGATATGACCAACAGCGGCGCCAGCTACACGGATAATTACGAGACGGATCCACTCTTTGGTAATTCCACCGACAATATGCTGTTTCATTCTTCCTATATCGGAGATGCCGATCCGAAGAATCCGTATCTGTCGCCGTTATTCGGAGATTTTCAGGGATTTCCGCCGGTGCTCATGCAGGTGGGAAGCTATGAGGTCCTTTTAAGCGATACGCTGGGAGTTGCGGATAAACTGAAGCAGGCGGGCGTACGCCGCCGTTTATCCGTCTATGAGGGAATGTTCCATGTATTCCAGATGGGGATGGACTTAATTCCGGAGAGCCGGGAGGCCTGGAACGAGGTGGAGGAATTCTTAAGGATCACCTACGGAATCAGCCGGAAGCCGGACGGAAAAGTGGTAAAACGGGTGAAAACCCAGCGGAAGAAATCCGCGGCGCAGGTGGCGGGCAGAGTTCTGGAGGCGATGAAGAAAAACCTGCCGGATAGCCGGGCAGTCAAACAGTAAGAGGAAGATACATGAAGATAACGCTGGTCACAGTTGGAAAGATAAAAGAAAAATTTTACACCGCCGCGATCGAGGAGTACAGTAAGCGGCTGAGCCGGTACTGTAAACTGGAGATTATCCAGGTGGCGGATGAAAAGACCCCGGACAACGCCGGAGAAGCACTGGAAAATCAGATTAAGGAGAAGGAGGGGGACCGGATTCTGGCCAGTATCAGGGAGGGAGCTTACGTAATCGCCCTGGCGATCGAGGGAAAGATGCTGGATTCCGTGGAACTGTCAGAGAAAATCGCCTCGCTGGGCGTGTCGGGAACCAGCCAGATTGTGTTCGTCATCGGCGGCTCCCTGGGGCTCTCGAAGCGGGTCCTCGACCGGGCCGATTATCTGCTGAGTTTTTCCCGGATGACATTTCCGCACCAGCTGATGCGGGTGATTCTCCTGGAACAGATTTACAGAGGTTACCGGATTATGAACGGACAGGCGTATCATAAGTGACGGAGAGAGGGAGGATTGCTTGTAAGAAGATGTTCCCAATGGGGGATGTCTTCTTTTTTTGCCATAAATTACAAATATTGCATTTTGCATTTAAAAATCAATGAAGATAGCATATAATGACTGGATGTAAGAATGATTCAGAATCCGCACTTAACTCAAGCTGCAGGGAGGTTCTATTACCGGGATCTGCTGAATCGTCTATCGGGGCGGTGAAGGAACGTAAGCCGCTGGCGGAGGTATTATCTGTATTGGGCTTCTGAAAAACAAAGTTATCAGAAGTATAGGACGGTAGTTTATGGGGAATCCCAGGCCTCTTTATTGAAGTGGCCTGGGATTCTGTATGGCGGATTAGATACGCCGGACAACATAATCGAGAACCTGCACCCAGACTCCCTTATTCTGTTTCCACACCTCAGGAAACTCTGAAAACGGAACGGGGCACGGTGTTTTTCCGACTTCCAGTGTTACGCCGGGGACTGCGCCGCTTCTCGACTGCATCCAGTCTTTGAAGCCTCCTTTGCCGTCACTGGAGTCCATGCGGTAGCCGGTCATGACCGAGACAGCCTCAGCCAGCGTATTGGAGGCCATCTCCGCGCCATTACTGCTTGTGGTCCAGTAGATGACCTGGCCCTGGGAGTGGTAGCTGACTGTGATGGCCCACGGATACTGGTCAGCCAGTTTAGCCAGTGCCTGGCTCTCCGGTTCGGAGAAAGGAGCCGGACCCTTGTAGCTCGCAGAGGAAGGTTCCGTCAGCTTTGTGGCCAGTTCATCCCATCCATATGGAAAATTGTAATTTAAGTCTACGCCGCCGGCATTTGCTTTCCACTTTGTTAAGTACGTTTCGAAAGAATCCGCGGTTCTTTTCAGATTCCCATCCCGTGTATAGCAGTCTCTTATGACCTGTTTCAGCACATCGGAGCGTATGGCCTCGATTCCAAACTGGCTTAAGGATACGCCGTCGGGATTCGTCATGGGTACAAAATGAATGGCCACTTTTTTAAGCATATCGGCAATCGATTTATAATTATAGTGTCCCGTATCGTAAAAGGCCAGGGCATATTCCAACTGGCTCATCATCACCAGAGGCGTCATATACTCCCTGGCATGAATCGCTCCCTGCATAAGAATCTGTGACTTTGCCTCGGGATTGCCCAGGATAATATCATAGATATTCCTTCCATCCAGTGAAGTACCGATGATATTTACGGTGATTTTATCTCCGTACTTATTTTTGAGGGACTGGATATCGGCTTCCATCTGATCGTATGAGTACTTATCGGCCGGCTTTACAATGGGATTTGATACCTCCTGATCCAGAAAATCGTTGAAGCCTACGGATGCCTTGATACCAGGACCCACCGCATTGGCTTCTGAATAGGATGGCGCTCCGTAGCTGACCATTCCCCCATATCCGACACTTCCCATAACCAGTATACCGCTTAATACGGCACAAACTATTCGCTTCATATTTGTTCGTCTCCCCTCTTCCTGTACATTTATGCAGTGTATCCGGTTTATATTTCATATGTTTCTAATCTACTACAAATAATGATATCATTCAAATAAAGTTTTCTTACGTTTTTATGCCATTTTTCTAACTCTGCCGTACTTTTCCATATTTGAGATGATTTAGAGAAAGGAATGATACAATGACTTTCGTGAGAAATGCATCGATGAGCACCGGCAGGGAGGACATTTCTTCCCGGTGTCCGGCGGAAAGGGGTATTTAATGAGAAAGAACAGAATAAAAAGAGTGCTGCTGCAGATGACCCTTATTTTGGCGGCTGCAGCCAGCCTGTATGGGTGCGGCAGAGACGGGAAGGTCATATCCGATCCGGAAGGAGCCGCAGCAGGAACGCAGAAGAATCAGGCTTTGGGAAGGTATGCGGAGAGCGAAGTCCCTTTGCCGGCTGGAGTCACATATGATTCCGGACTCGGTTTTTTAGAAGGACCGGCTGGGAGACCGGTCCTGTTTGCCAGGAAAGAAAAGAATGGAATAGCAGAATTTACCGCATACCTGCTGTCTGAGGATCTGACCTGGGAGGAAAAGGAGTGTGGATGGTTAAATCAGCTTGGTCTTAAATATGAAAACAGCAGCATTGGTATTACCTTTGGAGAAGACCACAACATGTATGCGGTCTATTCGGAAGGGGAAGACCAGGAGGTTATCAGCAGACACCATGTTGTCGCGGCCGGGGATTGGGAATATGGACAGGAACTCGATCTCCCTGTTCTGCTTGAGACCAGCGAGTATGGGTATAAGTATTACCCGCGATCCATTACCGCATTGGAAAATGGCAACCTGATATTCTCATCTGGAAATAACATTTACCTATATGACGGGGCCGGACAGCAGAAGCTGGCAGAGCTGCCAGGTGATGGCAGCTCTTACTTCGCCAGCGGCAGCCAGTTTTATGTCATTGACGAGGCTTCCAAAAGTCTGATATTATATGACGGAGAAGACGGCAAAGAAAAGACCAGATATCCGCTGGACTTAAATCAATACTTTGGAACCCGGGCCCTTGTCAGAGAGAATGGTGATATAAGTCTGTTGTCAGTGGCTGGAATTCAGGTCCTGAAAAATGGTTCCGGAATCTGGGAGCAGATTATAGAGGGAAAGAGCAATACCATGGGTTCCCCGAAATATTATGCCGCAGGATTCGCGGCGGGCAGTCAGGAGGATTACTTTGTCTATTACAATTCCATGGATGAAACCAATAAGCTCTCCCATTACGTTTATTACCCGGATATGCCGGTAGAGCCGGAAAAAGAGCTTACCATATTTTCGCTGAGCGACAACAATACCATACGTCAGGCGGTCAGTGAGTATCAGATTGAGAATCCCAACGTGAAAATCGATTTTCAGCCTCTCCTGGAAGAAGGGTCAGCGGCAGTCGCTGACGATTATATCCGAATATTAAATGCCGAACTGCTTGCTGGAGAAGGACCAGATATTCTGATCTTAGACGGATTGTCAGAGGAATCTTACATCGAAAAAGGCGTTTTGGTTGATATTACAGACGAAATAGAGCGTTTGACTGCTTCCGGTGATTTTCTGGCCAATATTGCGGAGGAGAGCCGGGTGGATGGACGGATTTACTCTGTGCCGGTCAGAATCGGGCTTCCTATGACATTCGGCAGGAGAGAGGCGTTTAAGGAAGCGGGGCAGTTATCTTCGCTGGCTGATTTTGTTCAGGCTCATGAGACCGGGCAGGTATTCGGGACGGTTGACAGGGATGCGTTTCTTTCTTTTTACGCAGATGCATTTTTAAATGATATCGTAAAGGAAGGTGATGTGGTCGGGGAAACGGAATTAACGGAATTTCTCACCAATATGAAGCGGATCATAGATGGAAGCGAAGTCTCAGACGGAACGAGGGAAAAACGGCCGTCCAGCATATGGGGGCTCCTGGAAAAGGGTACCTATCTGTATTCAAGTGAAATCAATGGCTTTTATGAATTCGGGCAGGGAGCTTCCATTATCGAGCAGGCCCAGGGAGAACTGGAAGCGGACGTTATCCTGATCAATGAGACGTATGTACCGTATGGCACCATAGGAATTACGAAAGCCAGTAAGAATCAGGATCTGGCAATTGGATTTCTGCAGACAGTTCTGTCGGAAGACGTACAGCGCTCCGACTTTTACGATGGATTTGCAGTAAATCAGAATGCGCTGGAGTTTTTATGTACGGTGGAGAGAACGTCAGTGGATGCATACGGAGGAATTATCCCCGGTGCAGATGGAAGAACATACGATATGAAAATTGGCTGGCCCTCCGAGCCGCTTCGCCGCAGGATGACAGAGTTCTGCAAAACCGTGAAGCATTCCGCCGGCAGGAACTGGAAAGTGAAACAGATCCTGTTGGAATACTCAAAAGACTACTTTGACGGAACCGCATCCCTGGAGGACGCAGCAAAGAAACTGATGACGAAGATAACCTTATACCTTCAGGAATAAAACGCAGAAAGGAGAACGCGCTGTGAGGATACTACTGGTGGAAGATGATATGGAATTATGCCGGCTGATGGGTTTCTGGCTGGAGGAGAAAGGCTATTCGGCGGATATCTGCCAGGACAGCCAGGAAGCATTTTATTATCTGGGTATGCAGGCATACAATGTGGTGATTCTGGACCGGATGCTGCCTGGAATAGATGGAATACAGATTCTGCAGCGCATGAGACAGAAGGGGATTGCGACACCGGTTATTATGGTGACGGCTCTCGGCACCATAGAAGACAGAATCGGCGGTCTGGACGCGGGGGCAGATGATTATCTGGTTAAGCCGTTCGCACCGGAAGAGCTGTTTGCCAGAATCCGGGCGCTGGAACGGCGGCCGGTACGGATGGAGTTTGACCGGCAGCTGGCATGTGGGGATGTAACTATGAATCTGTCCAGCCGGGTGTTATGGAAAGAGGATAAAAAGGTGGAGCTCTCGAAAAAGGAGATGGATTTGCTGGAATTTTTAATCAGGAACAGGGGACAGATCCTTACGAGAGAATTGCTGCTGAACCGGGTATGGGGACTTGACAGCGCGGTGGAAGAGGGGAATCTGGATAATTATATTTATTTTCTCAGAAGAAGGCTGAAACAGGTGGGCAGCAGTGTGACTATTAAAACAGTCCGGTCTGTAGGATATTCTCTGGAAGAGCAGCCGGAGCAGTAGGGAAGAAGGGAGCGGCCATGGTAAAGCAGTTAAGGAGAAAACTGGTCGGCGCTTATGTGCTGGCTACCGGTCTTTTGCTGAGTCTTATTGTGACCGGTCTGCTTCTCTTGTCTTTAAAGCAGTACGAGACGAATAATATCAGCCAGTATCAGACTGTATTTGGCAATGTGGTGGATACGATCAGGGACAGTAATAAAATCTCCCATATGTGGCTGGCTCAAAGTGAAATCAGCGAGAATATGATGATCTCTGTGTCCAGTAATTCTGTTCCGCTGTCATTTAAAGGCGCCTGGAAGCCTCTGACCGACAGGGACAGGCTGTTTGAAAAGCTGAATCATTTTGCAGAGCAGGACGGATTTTTCGAAGAAATACCGGGAAGTAAGCCGGGAGAAGTGAGAAGTCCGGTTTATTCCATATATGGGGACCAGAGGGAACACTATTACGGCAGTATCTATCTGAAAAAAGCGTATGGAACGGAACAGAAGATACTGATCCTGAAAGCACTGACAGATGAAAAGGAGGTTTACCGGAATTCCGTACTGCTGTATTTCTCGGTAAATCTGATGGGGCTGGTGATTCTGTTTTTTATCTGCCGTACCTTTGTGAACCACAGTCTGAAGCCATTGGAGACTGGCCTTAAAAGACAGAGTGAATTTATCGCGGCGGCCTCTCACGAACTGCGGGCGCCGCTTACCGTAATACGTGCGGGGATTCATGCGGTTTCCATGGATGAGGGGAAGGCGAAGCAGTTTCTGCCCGGAATCGAGAAGGAAGGGGAACGGATGACGGTACTGATCGATGATCTGCTGCAGCTGGCTTCGGCGGACGCGGGAACCTGGACCATGCGCACGGAACCTCTGATGACGGATACATTTCTGATATCGAACTACGATGCCCTGGCAGAGCTGTGCAGGAAAAAGAATCAGCCGTTTGAATTAAGGATGCAGGAGGAAGAACTGCCGGCGGTCTGCGGGGACCGCCAGCGATTGATGCAGCTTATGACGATTCTTACGGATAACGCCTCCAGCTACTCACCGGAGGGCAGTACGATCGCCGTTATTGTCCGGTCGGACGCGAAGCACGTGTTCATCGAGGTGGAGGACCATGGCTGCGGCATTTCGGAGGAAGATAAAAAAAGAGTCTTTGACCGGTTCTACCGCGCGGATAAGTCCAGAAATGACAAATCGCATTATGGGCTGGGGCTGAGCATCGCCGCAGAGCTGGTTAAGCTGCATCACGGAAAACTGACGGTGAAGGACACGGATGGGGGCGGAAGTACGTTTGTGCTGCAGCTGCCTGTCTGGGATTCGCAGAGAGCTGGGGATGTGGGGAGTAGAAAAAAAGAAAAGGGGATCAGGTAAATGGACTTTGTATGTGAGAGCAGTCATTTTATTGCAGAGTATCATGAGAGCGAGAGGACCTGTGTAGAAGAGGTGCTGAATTTACTGGAAGAGCGATACTCCGATATAACAGAAAAGACAGGCAGAGAGTTGAAACAGAAAACGACAGTCAAGATATGCTCGGATCGGGCGGAATTGAATCTGGCCCTTGGAATCGAGGACGCCCCTGAATGGATAAGAGGGGGAATTGCGGCGGGGAAAACAGTCATAGCGTCGCCGCTGAATCCGCCGCCGGGATCGAATTACGAACAGGTGATAAACACTGTCGTTCACGAGTTTACACACGTTCTGATAAAAGAGATAAACCCACACATCCCCAGATGGCTCGACGAGGGAATTGCCTCCTACGAGGGGAAAGACAATCATGAAGCATGGATTCGAAATACGGTCTCGGAGGGGCTAAAGAACAACCGCGTGCCGGCACTGGCCGATCTGGACACCGGGGCTGACTTCCAGGAGTTTTTTCGGCGGGACGGGTATCAGTATTCGTACACAGTGGTGGAGTATGTGACTGCAAGATATGGATACGGAAAATTGATGGAATTGGTCAGACGGCCGGAAAAGCTTGAAGAGACATTTCAAATGACAGAAGAGGAATTTTATCGCTCATGGGCAGCGTATCTGGAAGAAAATTATGGGACGGATGCAGATGAAAGACAGGAATAGGCAAATAAAGCAGGAAGAGCAATACACCATACACGGTCCGCGAGGCTGTATATACATAGGGGCGGCAAGTATCGTTTTTGGAATCGCGATGGCTGCTTTCTGCCTGTATTCGAGAATGCGCGGGAATCCGACGGCCTCCATTGGGATTATGCTTCTCTTTCTGATCCTGTTTTCTGTGCCCGGAATCTACCTGATCGCCTATGGCTCCTGGTCTCTTACCGTCCATCCCGAGACGGTGGTGATCCGGCGGCTGTTTGGAACGGATCGAATCGTATCACTTAAGGATGTGACGAGAGTGAAGTGGAGAATATCCGGCTGTGTCTTTTACGGCGCAGAGGGGAAATTGTTTACTGTATACGAGATGCCGGCAGAGTGTGAGAGGCTCTTGTGGCGGCTGATCCAGAGAGGCGTGGAGGTGATTCCGCCCATCGGTGTATACCGGATACCTGACAGTACAGAAAGGCGGATCGTGCTGCGAATCTATGAGAAGCGTGTTTCCGTACTGAATGCAGTCGGTATGGTCTTTGGACTTCTGCTGATGCTTACCGTGGAATGGCTGGAGAGCCGGAGCCTCATAACCGCATTGGGCTGTATTTCCGCCCTGAGCTTTCTGGCGGCGGCCTGCAGATGGCAGGGAAGAGTGATTCTGGAGAATCGCAGGATACAGATCAGAGGAATCGTGAAAAAACGGCAGGAGTATTCCGTGCAGGAAATAGGAGAAGTGCGTCTGGATATGACTTCCCGCTCGGGGACGCTGGTAATTACCATCTTGGGACGGGACGGTATCCTGATTTGCAGAATCACAGAGAGGGCCAAAACCGCGGGTTACAGAAATCATGGCGTCTCCTTTATAAAGGAATGCAGGAGAAATGGAATCCGTATCACCGGTTATGAGAAGTTAGATGAGAATCTCTGGAGACTGATCTCCTCAGGTATCATAGACCAGGAGGAAATTCCCCTGTTTTGCAGCGAGGAATGCCGCAGACTGGATCTGGAGTGCAGAAAATACAGCCCGAAGCTCTCTGAAAAGGGCGTGGAGATGGCCCATGGAATGGTAATGCTGACCGATGGCTTCGCTGATGTAACCGGCAGTGAGAATGGCGGCAGTTCGATATCCTTCACTCCAGGGGAAGAGGAATTTCTGGCAGAAGCTGCATATGTGATGTGCTTTTTGAAAAATGACCGGATTCTGTATGCAAAGAAGGACGAACTGCTGTTTTATCTGCAGGATGTCGTAAAGAGTGTGACCGTGGAAACTCCGGAAGGAAAGAAGAAAATCTATCTGTTCGAGCCGGTCATGTACGCGGTCGTGAAATACGTGTCTCAGTACTGCGTCAGGCAGATGGAGAAGGGGGAGTTTGACGTCTCCGATCAGTATCTGGTGGTTGACTTGAAATAAGGAATGGCCGGCATGATGATTCGCATGCCGGCCATTCCTCTTCTTCTGTGAATTATTGAGGATCAGAAGCGTTTCCTTCTTCGGGCAGCCGGGTGATATAATCCATGAAGTCCTCCAGCGGCAGAGGGCGGCTGTAATAGTAGCCCTGGTAGATGGAGCAGCCAAGCTCCGATAAGACATCGCGCAGTTCCGCGGTTTCCACAAATTCGGCGACGGTACGGCAGTTTAAATTCCGGGCCATTTTGATGATTCCGGAGACAATTTCACGGGAGCGCTTATTGGTCATGAGCTGGGATACCAGATTGCCGTCTAATTTCACCTCATCGAAGGAGCCTTCCTGCAGCTGAATAAGGGAATTATGGCCCATTCCGAAGTCGTCCAAACTGAATTCCACGCCCTGGCTCCGCAAGTGCTCCATCTCGTTTTTCAAGTCATCCGATATTTCCATTGCCGCACGTTCCGTGATCTCGAAAACGGGGCGGATGTGATCGGCGGGATACTGCCGGATCAGAGTGAGAACCGTGTCAAAAAAACCATTGCTCTTGATCTGCTTGGAGGAAATATTGACGGACAGATAGACGTCTTTCTTTAAAAGTTCCTCCATGGTCTGGGCGTCCAGACAGGCGCGTTTAATCAGATAGTAGCCGAGTTCATCTAAAAAGCCATTTTCATAGGCCAGCCCTACCAGCACGGGCGGAGCGATAAATCCGGTGACCGGATGCTTCCAGCGCAGAAGAGCCTCCATTCCATGAAGCGTTCCGTCGTGAGATATCTGAGCCTGATAGTATAACTGAACCTGCCCCCGTTTTATGGCGTTCTGTAAATCCATGGCGAGATTTTTGGCGTAGTAATAACAGGGGTAATCGTGGCTTAAGAAGCTGGGCGGATTCCCGTGCTTCTCACCTGCGGCCATGTCTGCCTCCATCTGGTGGATCGCCTGTGTAAATTTGCCAGTCTCCAGCTTTTCACTGCGTTTGATAAACGGGATATAAATCAGCGCTCCAATCACAAGGTTGAACAGCTGCATCAAACTGCCTGCGATGGATCCGGTGGCTTTAAATCCGCTGAGCAGAACGGGAACGGTCCATTCCACGGATTGGGTCACCGCGGGTACCAGGCCGAGACTGATGGCCAGTGCGCTGGTGAGCGTCAGGACGACCGGGGTGATGATGAATGGAGCCGCCATCGTCAGGTTAAAGATGATCGGGAAACCGAAAACGGCGATTTCACTGATATTAAACAGCACAGAGGGAAGCGCCACATGGGCGATCTTCCTGTTATGGCTCTGCTTCGAGGCGATACAGAGCGCAAGGACGAAGCTTAAGGCGGTTCCGCAGCCTCCCAGGAATACGAAGGTGTCGAGAAACGTCTTGGAATAGATTTCCGTAGGGAGATTTCCGGCCGTCATCAGGGCCTGATTGATCCCCACGTTCTGCTCAAACAACTGTCTGGAGACGGCCTCCAGCGTATTGGTGCCGTGGATTCCCAGGAGCCAGAGAACGTGTGTGATAATCACATACAGTAGGATTCCAAACAAATTCCCGCTGATTCCGTCAAAGAGTTCCAGAAACAGGTAGGAACCGAAATTCGTGATATTGCTGTCACTCCACGTGATGCGGACGAAATATCCCGTAATTGTGAAAAGCAGAGTGATGGCAATGACAGGAATCAGACTCTGGATCGAAGTGTTAAACAGATAGTCGGCTCCCGTGGTGTGCAGTCTCTCGAACCGGCGTCCAAGCTTTAAGAGCCGCTGGAACAGGATACAGGACAGCAGGGTAATGCACATGGCGGTAAAGACCCATTCCGCGCTGAAGATATAGTCCGTCTGATCCTCAATTCCTCCGCAGAAGGCCAGATAGGAGCAGACAGAGACCACGGGATAGAGCAGCAGCTGGTCTGTCTCAGCCAGTTGTCCGTAGGAGATGCTGATGGTGATGGTAAGAACCAGGGCCAGGGAACCCAGACTGATCATATAAATGGTGTTTAAAAGCTCCGCAGCGGCTCCGTCAAGCCAGGAGGCGAGAAAGATCTGATAGCTGTCAATGGGAAAATTATAGAGAAGCAGAGAAAATGATCCCATGATCAGAAATGGGATAGCGAGTGTCAATCCATGGCGTATGGACCGTGCAAAGATCGAATTTTGAAACCGGGATATTATTTTACGAAAATTCATGGTAACTCCTTAGGCCGGAGGCTGCAATGGAATCCAGTTGCTGTAGCTGCTGTTTCCTACATTATACACGAATCAGTTTCAGAAGTCATTCCATAAATGCATCAGTTTGAAAAAAAAAGATTGGATGATGCAACTTTGATGCATGCCCCCTGTAGAATCAATACTGACACAATTCGACAAAAAACGGATGTACAGCATAGAGGAAAAGGGGTACGGAAATGAAGAAATTATGGATCTATATGGCGGTGCCCATGACACTTTTAAATGGATGCCAGATCCGCCCGGCACAGGCGGCGCCCACGGTGAATACCGTGGCGGAAAGGGAGACCGGCCAGGAACAAACAATACCGGTGGAGCAGAAAGTGCCGCGAAATCAGCAGGGGGCGGCCGCGAAAACCATAAAAGAAGCCGCGTTTCACGGCTCAACCGTCACGATTGCCAAATCGCAGAAAACAAGGGCCGCCGATATCACGGAGGAGGAAATCGAAGCGATGGTAAGGACGGCGGCCTCCGATTTGAAAACTGTCGTGAAAAATGGGCAGACCGTGGTACTGAAACCCAATCTGGTCCAGATGATTGTGGATTCCACGGGGGAACTGCTGGATCAGGAGGTCAACGGGATAACGGTGGACTGGCGTGTCACAAAGGCCGTGTTAAAAATGGTAAGGGAGTTAAATCCGGATGGAAAGGTCTATATCATGGAAGGATCGGCGACGGGGCCGACCAGAGAGGTGATGAAATATTTCCATTACACTCCGGATTATATGGAGGGAGTGGATGGGTTCCTCTGTCTGGAGGAAGACTGCGGGGCGTGGCAGGATTTTGACGCGCCGGAGGTGGTAAAGGCAGAGCTGCCGGACGGTCTGCTCCATAAAACGTATTATTTCAACCGGATTCTTTATGAGGCCGACGTGGTAATCAGCATTCCCACCTTAAAGACCTCTTCCGGTGTGGTGGTCACGGGCGGAATCAAAAATGTGAGCATCGGCACGCCGCCGGGGAATCTATACGGAGTGGCGCCCGATAACCCCAGCAAGACGGCCATGGTATCCCACAAGATCACGGACGGGGAGCTGGACCGGTGGATTTACGACTATTATATGGCCAGACCGGTGAATTACGTGATCGTGGATGGCCTTCAGGGCTTTCAGAGCGGACCGGTTCCCATGTCGCACGAGCGGAAAGAGACCGATAAAATGAATATGGGCGTCATCATGGGAGGAACGGATGCGGTGGCGGTCGATACCATCTGCTCCCTGGTAACCGGATGGGACCCTGAGAGCATCGGTTATTTAAATCTGCTGCGGGAGAATACGGAAGCGGGGGAACTGGAGGCGATCCGTGTAAAGGGAGCGTACGTCGATGAACTGAGAAAGAAATTTACAATCAGGAAACCGGAACTGGGCGGTATACAACTGGAAGCCGGAAATGGGCCGTCACTGGAGGCGGAGGCAGGAAGGAATGGGGACCAGTTGGAGATACAGTATAAGACTGCAGAAAATGCCTGTAAGGCGGAGATCTTCGTGGATGGGATATTTCAGTATTCCGGCGGGACGGTTGCTGATGGGGAAATTCAGCTGAATATCCCCGGACTGTCTGCCGGAACACATGAAGTGCAGATCGTCGTCTACGACCGTTTCCTGAATAAGACGGCGAAGACCATAGAAGTATAATACTGTGAGGACCATTATGCATCAGATCAGCTCATGAATCCGGCAAATCAGATCCAGGTCCTCTTTTTTCAGTTTCAAATTGGAATTCAGTACGGTTCCATCAGGAGCCGTCACCCGGATATCGATGACCGTTCCTTCGGTCAGAGCGCGTCCGCGGACCGCTTTCATGAAGGAGGGGAATTTCGGATGGCGTACCTTAAATGAGGTCCATTCTTCTTTTAACTGCATGAGTGCTGCAATGTTCATGAATAGGTGCTTCCTTTCTGACTGTATTGTGCTGCCCGTAAAATCGTATCACAGAAAAAAACTATGGTCAATACGTAAAACAGACTGAAATTCCAGACAGAACTTGTATTTTAATGGTTGATAGGTAATAATGAAAAGAAAAGGAATTGAAAAGAACTGGAATGAAAAAGAGCTGGATTTATAAGAATCGTCAGGAGGAAGTGAAATCGTGAAGAAGCCGGATTATGTAAAAGTCATCAAAATCGCCGTGGGCGCGGGCCTGGCTATCGTCCTGGCGGAGCGTATGGGGTTACGTTACAGCGCATCCGCCGGGGTGATCACACTTTTAAGCATTCAGGATACAAAGAAGGAGACGATCCGGGTGGTGGCACGCCGGCTGCTGTCATTTGTCATGGCACTGGCCATCTCCGCGGCAGGTTTTTCTTCCTTTGGGTACGGCCCCCTGGCGGTCTGCGTCTTTCTGCTGTTCTTTTCTGCGGCCTGTATGGCGTTTGGAATGCAGGAGGGGATCTCTGTGAATACGGTGCTGATGACTCATTTCCTGGCAGAGCGTTCCATGACGGGAGCCAATATCGCCAATGAACTGGGGCTTCTGGCCGTAGGCGCGGGAATCGGTGTGATTCTCAATCTCTATATTCCCGGAAAGGTACATTTAATCCGAACGAGCCAGCGTCGGATCGAGAGCCATATGAAGGAGATTCTGCGAAAGATGGCGGGACAGCTGACCACCGGAAAGGGCGGAGATGCCGGGCTGGCAGACGGTGAACCGACGCTTCGTTCCCTTCTGGAAGAGCTTGACGCAGAGCTGAAACAGGGGGAGAAGAGCGCGTATGAGGACATGGAGAATAAGCTTCTCACTGAGACGAGATACTACCTCCGGTATATGAACATGAGGCGGACACAGGCATTTGTCCTGGGACGGATCGAGGGGGAGTTAAAGCATCTGGGGGAACTGCCTTCCCAGGCGCAGCCGATTGCAGCGCTGATGGAGCGGATCAGCGGGGGCTTTCACGAGTATAACAACGCCGTAGGACTGCTTGAGGCTCTGGACGCGGTAAAGGAGGCTATGCGGGAGCAGCCCCTTCCGGAGCTTCGGGAAGAATTTGAAAATCGTGCGGTGCTGTTTCAGATTCTGCTGGAGCTGGAACAGTTCCTGGAAATAAAGAAGAAATTTGTGGAAGAACTGTCGGCAGAGGAAATAGGAAAATTTTGGAGAGAGACCGCGTGTTGACAGGCGGAGCAAACTTCTGTATACTCGACACAGTGTCTGTGTGCGAAAGCCGGCTTAAAGTTGTTTCTGCCGGAAACTTGAGGTTTTTTTCCCGAAGTCTTCAGAGTATACTGGAAAAGAAGCTGGGGCGTGCCGGAACATTCACCGCACTGGTTTTAAAATTGCGGCCGGGAGGTGGACAGCATGGAAAAAATGACGGATTTCTTTACAGCCAGGTTGATATCTATGATGATCATATGATTCATGAGGTTGAAGGGTGCCGGGAAGGCTATTTAAAGATGGCGGAGCTCGTGCCGGAAAAGACGAAGACACTTCTGGATCTGGGATGCGGAACCGGACTGGAGCTGGAGGCAATATGGACCAGAAACCCGGGGATTGCCGTCACAGGAATCGATCTGACGTCCGCGATGCTGGAACGGCTGAAGAAAAAGTATTCCGACCGGGATGTAACTCTGATCGAGGCGGACTACATGGCCTGCGAGCTGGGGACAGAGCGGTATGATGCCGCGGTTTCCTTTCAGACACTGCATCATTTTACCCATGAGGAGAAGCTGGGGCTGTATGAGAAATTATGGCGTGCCTTAAAGGCCGGCGGCTGCTATATCGAGTGTGACTACATGGCGGAAACGCAGGAGCAGGAGGACTATTTCTTTGCGGAGAAAAGGCGCCTGGAGGAAGAACTGAAGCTTGTTAAAGGGGAATATTACCATTTTGACATGCCGTGTACCATGGATAATCAGAAGCGTCTGTTAAGACAGGCTGGTTTTACTGAGGTGGAAGTGGTATGGAGACAGGAGAACACAACGATCCTGTATGCAAATAGATAGAGAGGGGGCCGTTTCTTTATGATGAAAGAGGTTAAGACTGCATAGCAACAGGCCTATGCAGTGAAAGATAATATGAGTAATTGTATAGCCTTTGCTATTCCTGACAGTAAAATATGTTTAGGAGGCAGCGATGCGCTATCGGAAAGCAACGGAGGTTCTGCCGGAAGAACTGGTGGAAGCAATCCAGAAATATATGGATGGGGGATACGTCTACATTCCCAGAAAAGAAGAGAATAAGAAGAAGTGGGGAGAAGAAACCTCCTTTCGGGGAGAGCTTAAGACCCGCAACGAAGAGATTTATCGTAGATATCTGGATGGATTCGGTGTGAAGACGCTGGCGGAGGAGTACTTCCTTTCGGAAAAGAGCATTCAGAGAATTATCTTATCAGAAAAAAATAAAGAAAAAAAACAGTAGAAATATAACAGAAAAATGGAAAGAACGATGTGCCGGATCATGGTGTATCGTTTTTTTTATTTCACAGGACTTCTGGTTCTGTATTCCTCCCGATCCCCCACCGTGTGATGTGCCGCGTCTTTCAGGCAGAACCGACGACGAGGTATGCCTTCGTCCGGAGCCGTGTTAGAGTGGTTTCTGGAGGGACTGTTATGAAGAACAATATTCAAAAAATAAGAAGAGAACGCTGGAAGCTTGTGCCGGAGGCCGTACCCACGGTGAGACGGAATTGCTCGAAATGTAAAGAAAAACGTGAATTTATAAATAGCATGAAATTCCGTGTAAACGCTAATGGAAAAAACGTGGATGTATGGCTGATCTACCGCTGTGAGAAATGCAGTACCACCTGGAATATGAGCATTTTTGAGCGGAGCCCGGTGAGTGCGATACCGGAAGAGGTGTACGCCGGCTTCCAGGCAAACGATCGCCTGCTGGCAGAGTCATACGGAAGACGAATGGATTTATTTGTAAAAAACAGAGCGGAAGCAGTGACACCGGAAGGCGGGTTCCGGATAGAGGCTGAGGCGGAATCTGAAACGGGAGCAGAGGAAGGCTTCCGGCGTATTGAACTGGAGGTTCCGTTTCCCATGGTATTGAGACTAGACAGCCTGCTGGCCGACCGGCTGGGAGTATCGAGAAGCATGGTGAAGCGCTGGTGCGGCCAGGGAGTCGTGGTGAAGCTGGACAGAGAGGAGAACGTGTGGAAATCGGAGGAGAAGCTCTGCCGGGAAAAGGTCAGGAACGGTCTGGTAATCGGAATCTGGCCTGTCCTGTCGGTCCCTGAGACAGGCACGATGCCGCAGGTCTGTCCTCCCGGTTTGACGCCTGTGAAATTAAAAGCCTGAAAGACGATCTGACCGTGGTGCTTGAATAAATAAGTTCAGACGGCGGGAAAATTGGCACACAAATATTACCGTATTATATCGGAAAAGCTTGACCGTAAAAGGTAAAAATGGTATAATGATGTAAATAAAACTGAGGAAGGAGATTGGCTATGATGAATCTGGAGAAGATGAAAAAACGAAAGAAAGAGTTGGGAATGACAAACCAGGAGCTGTCTGAACGGTCCGGCGTGCCGCTGGGAACCATTAATAAGATATTCAGCGGAGCTACCAAGTCGCCGCAGTACGATACGATACTCGCACTGGAGACGGTTCTGGGGATGACGTTTTACCGCGGCGAAGACGGACCGTATGTCAGCACCATGCGGGAAGAAGCTTTTCATTATACGGTTCACGGATCGTATACCCTGAAGGATTACTACGCGCTCCCGGATCATGTCAGGGTCGAGTTAATTGACGGCCAGTTTTACTATATGTCATCTCCCAGCCTCATTCACCAGAAGCTTGTCGGAGAACTGTACTTTCAGATCAAAGAGTACATCAGGAGAAAGGGGGGACCCTGCGATGTATTTCTTGCTCCATTTGATGTGTTTCTGGACTCAGATGACAGAACGGTGGTACAGCCTGACCTGATGATCATCTGCGATCAGACGCGCGTGGAAGCGAAAGGCGTAACCGGTGCTCCTGATTTTGTCCTGGAGATCATATCCGAGAGCACAGGGAAGAAAGACTATTCGACGAAACTGAATAAATACTGGTCGGCAGGCGTCCGTGAATACTGGATCGTTGATCCATTAAAGGGACGAATCCTGACGTACTGTTTTAACGGCGACAATCCGGATATAGGGATATATGGTCTGCACGATACAGTTCCAGTGGGCATTTATGGAGATTTGTCCATCGATTTTGGAGATTTTTCCTTCCTGGCATGATTGTTGTTAGAAGGCAGGAGATTTCCCACGGACGTGAGATCAGATATGTGTATTTGCGAAGAACTGCCGGATAAAAGGAATCAGACACTCCTCATTGACAGGAGGCGTTCTGATTCCTTTGTTCTTTTTAGGAAGAATGTTCCTTCTTTCGGAACTCAGAGGGGGTGAGGCCCGTGTAGTCTTTAAAAAGCTTGCAGAAATATTTGACGTTGGGGATCCCAACAGCTTCTGATATTTCGTACAGCTTCTGATTGGTGTTCAAAAGAAGCTGTTTCGATTTTTCAATCCGTACATTCTGAAGGTAGTTGATCAGATTCAGGCCGGTCTTCTTTTTGAACAGAGAGCTGAAGTAGCTGCTGTTCATGGAGATGAGGTCGGAGATCATACTCAAATCCAGATCCAGGTAATAGTTTTGTTCCATGTAGGCGATGGCCTGGTCTACCGGAGAGGAGGCCATGTGGGAGGCAGGGGCGGCTCCGTCTCTTTTCCGCTTCCAGTAATCCATCAGACGTGCATAGAGCGCATCCATCAGGGCATCAGGGGAATCGCACGCCGTCATGGCTTCGGAAACGGATAATTCGATCCGGTAGGCGCTCTCCGGTTCGAGGCCGTCTTTGGCGGCCTGAAGGGCAAAGGTATCTTTCAGCCTGTCGAGACAGTCACAGACGTAGCCGGGGGAAGAATTCTCTACGCTGAGGATGTGATGGATGAAGCTGTAGAAGTTCTGGCGCAGATCGAACTGGCTGTTCCCAATGAAGTAGTGGTACAGCGTTTCGATCATAGTTAAGGGAATCACAGGAGTTCGTGCCTCCGTGTTCCGCTGCCGTTTTGGGTAAAATGCCACGGCCTCCTGATGGAAGAGCCGGTGATGCAGCAGCATGCACGCTTGCTGATACATGGCAGGAAGCGATTCCCTGGAACTTTCCACGCGGCTGATGGAGAGGCAGATCCGCAGCCCATGTTTCTGGCCGTATACCCGGATTTCTTCCTCTATATTCTGCCATATCTTCTGGCTGTAACCGGAATCGAGGCGTGAAAAGTTGAAAAGCAGGCATTTATAGACGGACAGGATATCCGCCTGGTAAACGGCGGCATAGGGCTCAAACAGGGAGACGATCCACAGAAAATGGTTTTTATAGTCTATCGAGGACCCGTCTGAAGAAACAACAGGTGTGATCTTGATGCAGACAACCGCCATGTACTCCTCCGGAAATGCGATGGAGTAGTGGGAGAGGAAATGTCCGATCTCCCCGGCCGGGTAACGGCCGGACAGGATATTGCCCAGCAGCAGCTCCTGGAAACGGTTCAGCTTTTTTTCGTAGGTGTGGATCCGTTCCGTCAGTTCCAGGCGGAGTGACTGCTGTTCCTTCAGCTGTCCAATCACCCGGGTGAGCACTTCTTTTATCTCGCTCTTGGTGCTGGGCTTTAACAGATAGTCCTTGACTCCGTATTGAAGGGCCGTGCGGGCGTATTCAAAATCGCTGTAGCCGCTCAGGATGATAAACTGGCCTTCCGGCAGCAGTTTCTGACTCTCCCGGATAAATGTCAGGCCATCCATGAGCGGCATTTTAATATCGGTCATGATGATGTCAGGAGCATGCTCCCGGCAGAGACGCAGCCCCTCTTCTCCGTCACCGGCCTCGTAGATATGTTCAAAGTCCATCTCCAGCTTTCGCAGGGTGACGATCAGTCCTTTTCTTATGATATCTTCATCTTCAACAATCAAAAGTGTCATAACTTACTCCGTTCGTTAAGAAAATTTTCTTCCTGCTCCTTTGTTGGTATGGAGACGGGCAGGGAGATCGTGTTGCAGGCGCCGCCTAAGTCCGAGGAGGAAAAAGTAAAGGAATAGTGCCTTCCGTAAAGGAGGAAGAGCCGCAGGTTTACGTTGAGAATGCCGATGCTTTTACCGGATCGGGAGGATTCCCTCTCCTGCGGTTCAAGGGATATGGGTTCGACCTCCAGTGTTTCAGTGGACTTCTTCATGGCAGCTGTAAGCGTCTGCTGCTGTTCCCCGCTGATACCTGTTCCATTGTCCTCAATCTTAATAATAATGCTGGAATCTCCCCTGTAAATGGTCACCTTTATGATCAGCTCACTCAGCTTATTCTCAAATCCATGGACGAAGGAATTTTCAATAATGGGCTGAAGAATAAAATTGGGAATCTCAAAGCGGAGCAGATTGTCCGGCACCGACAGGAGCAGGGTAACCCGGTTGTTTAACAGTAAATTCTGGATATTGATATAGTCCCGGATGATCTGCAGCTCGTGCTCCAGCGTGCAGTGGTAGCTGGCCGGGGAGATGTTGTAGCGCATCAGATTCCCCAGGGCGGCGATGCTGTCGGAGAAATCATCCAGGTCATGGATGATGGCGATCATTTTAAAGGTATCCAGGATATTAAAGAGAAAATGAGGATTGATCTGGGCCTGGAGGGCGGAAAGCTCCGTCTCCTTCTGCAGCATCCTGGCTTTGTATACCCGGTTGATCAGCTCATTGATCTTGAATGACATATAGTTGATGTCTGTGGCCAGCTGATCGATCTCATCCTCCCCGTTTACCGGGATGGCGACGTGGAAATCGCCTTCCTGAATCTTATGTACGGCATCAATAATTGTGTTGATCTTCCGGATCAGCAGTGTGGACAGGAGGTAGGAGAGCAGCACGATGCCGATGGCTGCTGCTAAAATCACCAGGGTGAACGACTGCTGAGCCTTTAGAACCGGGCCGACGATCTCGGCATTGGGAACCGCGCACAGGATCCAGCTGTCCAGCGAACCGATCTGCTTGATGGAAATCAGATACTCTGTCTGCGCCAGGGAGACGAGGAACGGGCCTTCATCGCTGTCAGAGAGACAGTCTCCCTCCATAAGTCTCTGTTCCAGGGAAAGGCGGAAATCCTCGGTAACCTTTGCCGGGAGGTCGGAGATAATCTTTCCGTCGCTGTTTACCGCCGCCACAAAACCGGATTCCATGGCCGGTATGGTTTTCATATCCTCGAAAAATACGGATGGTTTGATGCAGACCTCCAGGAAATTACTGGAGGTCAGAAGAGGATAAAACAGGGAATAGACCATCTGGTCTTCCCCGCCGTAGCCGTAGCTGTAGCTGCGGTTTATGTGGCACGGCTCCAGGTAATAGCCCTTGTCAAAAATGGTATGCTCCATCTCCTGCATCCACGGCTCTGAGCGGTAGTCATCGTACTGATGAAGGTACTGGGTTTCCGGAATAGAGGGGTTATTTGTGAAAAAGTGGTAGTAGGATATTTCTGGACTGGAGGCTTCCAGCCAGGAGAGCAGAGGCGAAATATCGTTATTTAGAATCTCGATTAATTCGAGATCACCGTAAAATCTGGGGACGAAGAACTTATTGATGACCGTGTTTGTGGAGACTAAATAGGAGACATTTCTTATTTTTTCTATCTTGGAATTGATGGTGTTCAGTTCCTGATCCAGTCTCTGATCAATGGCGCTCACGGCGTTTTCCCGGACCGGCTTTACGATAGACTGATACAGCAGGACAAGGCAGAGTATGAGCGGGAATGAGACAAGGACAAGATAACAGAGAATCAGCTTCGATTTATAATGCATTTTTTTGATTATTCCCATTTGCAGGACCTCCGAAGTATGATTGTTACGTGAAAACAACTATATTTATTATACTATTTCCAAAAAACGTGTACTTCTTTTACAAAAACCATGTGATATACTATGAGCACTTGGTGAGGTATTCCACGAACCTAGTGCGAGTCATACCGGAACACTTAGCGAGGTATTTCACGAGCTTAGTGAGCAGGTGTACTATGAGCACCTGGTAAGGTATGCTGTATGGCAAACGGGAATGTTCCCAATATTCAATTATAAAGCGTTTTTTTAGTTTTGCAACGTGAAAAAACGTCAGATGGAGGAGGCTTGGTATGTGTCTATGAAAAAGTTACCGAAAAAAAAGAGGGTGGGAAAGAGGCAGTTTCAACTGCAGTTAATGGTGATTCCTGCCATGGTTTTCTTTTTTATTTTTTCCTATATCCCGGTCATGGGACTGGCAAATGCTTTTCTGGATTACTCGCTGACCGACGGATTCTTCGGCCACGCATTTGCCGGAATGAAGTATTTTAAGGAGCTGTTCTCCAGCGAGAGCTTCTATCTCGCCATGAAAAATACGTTGGGAATGAGTTTCCTGAAGTTCTTCTTTACGTTTACATCGCCGCTTCTGCTGGCGCTCATTATCAATGAGGTGCCGTTCAAGTGGCTGAAGAAGGCAACCCAGACGGGAAGCTACTTACCGCATTTCCTGTCCTACGTCATTGTAGCGACGCTCTGGATCGTGTTTCTGGACAGCAAGGGACTGATCAATGATATTCTGATGAGACTTCATATTACGGATATGCCCATCGAATTCCTGGCGGATTCCAAGTATTTCTGGTGGATCGGCGTGTGGATCGACTGCTGGCAGGAGAGCGGCTGGAATGCGATTATTTATCTGGCGGCTATCGCGGGCATCAACCAGGATATCTACGAAGCGGCGGCCGTGGACGGCGCCGGGCGTCTAAAACGGATCACACAGATCACGCTTCCGTCTATCGCATGGACGGCCGGAGTCCTTTTCGTTATGAACTGCGGAAACTTACTGAGCGGCGGACCGGTGGCTTCCAACTTCAACCAGTCGTATTTGCTGGGAAATGCCTTTAACTATTCGAAATCCTATGTAATCCAGAAATTCATTGTCGATGAAGGCTTAAACCAGCTGAGGTTTTCCTTTGCGGCGGCGGGGAATCTGATTCTGTCCGTACTTTCGGTGACGCTTCTTCTGACCGCCAACAAAATATCAAAAAAAGTATTTGGAAAGAGCGTCTTTTAACGGGAGGGTGACGATATGCTTCGAATGAAATTAGGAAGATCGAGAGAGGACAGAATCATTAATATCGTTACTGCTGTATTGTGTATTCTGGTTCTGATCGTGACCGTATATCCGGTTTATTACTGTCTGATCTATTCGTTTAATGACGGCAAGGATGCGGCGAAACAGGCGCTTTACTTCTGGCCGAGAAAATTCTCCCTGGAGAATTACAAGATCGTTTTCCAGAACAAGGCGATCTATCCGGCCTTTATTATGACGATGCTCAGAAGTATTGTGGGAACGGTACTGGCCGTTTTCTGTATGGCCATGGCGGCGTATGCTCTGTCCAAGGATAACTTAAAGGGGCGGAAGGTCTATATGATTATGGGCGTCATAACGCTGTATTTTTCAGCCGGAGTGGTGCAGTCCTATCTCCTTTACCGGGAGATGCGGCTTTTGGATTCCTTCTGGGTCTATATCCTGCCTAACATTTTTCAGTTTTACTATATCATCCTGTTTATATCATTTTTCAGGGAACTGCCGGCGGCGCTGGAGGAATCGGCGCAGATGGATGGAGCGGGATATTTTACGATCCTGTTTAAGATCATCATACCGCTGTCAACGCCGGTGATTGCCACGGTATCGCTGTTTGTGGGGGTCTGGCACTGGAACGACTGGTTTCACCCGGCGTTCTTTATCCAGAACGAGAGCCTGATGACACTGCCGGCCGTCCTGATGCGGGCCATGTCTCTGGCTGAGGCGCAGCAGACGCTGCAGAAGATGATCGCCGTGCCGTCGCAGAGCAGTACCACCATGGAGTCGGTCCGGTATGCGATGTTAATCGTGTCTATTCTTCCGGTAACGATTATTTATCCCTTCGTCCAGAAGTTCTTCTTAAAGGGAATGATGCTGGGAGCGGTGAAAGAATAAGCGTACCCATTCAGCAGTGCGGCAGTTTGTATCGAAAAGTGTGTTACAAGCTTGCTTGTATAAGCGCTTTTCAATACAAACTGTCATAGGGCGGAACGCCCGGGCTTCTTGTTTTCGTGCATTTCGAAAACAAGAAGATGCACGAAAGCAATGTAAATCAATAACCATACATAAAGGAGAGAAGGAATATGAGAAAGTTGAAACGTGTATTATCATGCATGGTGTGCTCTGCAATGGTAGCAGGTATGCTGGGAGGCTGCGGGGGCGGCCAGAGTACGGTTAAGGAGACCACAGCGGGGACTGCGGCAGCGGATACGACGGAAGCAGAACCGCAGACACAGGCGCCGGAGGCGGCTGCATCGAACTTCCAGTCTGAGATGGATTGGGAGAGAATCGGCTGGCAGGAGGATCCGGAAGATTTGGAATGGAAAGAAGACACCTCGCCCATAGAATTAGGGTATTACGCCAACTTCTCCTGGTTTTCGCTGGACTGGAACGATGCCACGGCAGAGCGTGTGACCGCGAAGACAGGCGTTGATTTAAACTTTATGAAACCCGTAGTTGACGACGGCCAGAAGCTGAACATGATGATCGCCGGCAATCAGCTGCCCGATATCCTGACTCTGGACAAAAATGACGCGGCCTTAAAGAAGATGGCCGAGGCGGGGATGCTGTGGTCGCTCGACGAGCTGATCGACCAGTATGCGCCGAAGATGCGTGAAATTCTTCCAAAGGAAATCTTAAGCAACTATCAGATGGCGGATGGGAAGACGTATCAGTTTACCACATGGATTCAGGGTGAAGCATGGCAGAAGGCCGCGAGAGAGTACGATCAGATCGTGGGAACGAACCAGCCAATTATTACGGTGAGAAAAGATTACTACGATGAGATTGGCCGTCCGGAGATCAGGAATATGACCGAATTCATCGCCGCTGTTAAGCAGATGAAGGAAAACCATCCGGATAAAATCGGTTTTTATCCCGCCGATGGAAGCATGTCCGCCGATGAGTTCGGAAAGAGCGCGAAGCTTTCCCACTATGGCATCCAGATGGGGCTGAGCACCGACTTCTCAGAGAAGGACGGGGGAATCCAGTGGGTGGTCCGCGACGACAAGTTCAAAGAACCGATGAAGTATTTAAATGAGATGTATCTGGAAGGAATTCTGACAAAAGATCCGTTCATTGACACCAAGGATGTAGGAAAGGCTAAGATTGAGCAGGGCGATGTGATTTCCTACTGCTGGACGATCTCCGACGGCGAGAAGGTGCCCGGAGACAACCCGGATACTACCTACGAGATTCTGCCTCCGTTTGAGACATACGGACAGATCAGAACGGGAGCCGGCTGGCTGGCGACCGTGATTCCGAAGACCTGCAAGGACCCTGAGAGAGCGATCCGTTTCCTGGAATATCTGGCATCTGTAGAAGGACACAGCGACGTATCATGGGGCATTGAAGGCGATACGTATCAGGACGCGGTAGCAGGCGCCCAGTGGCATATGATAGATGGAAAACCGGTTCTGCTGGAAGAGTATGTGAAGGATAAGAACGCGGACTGGGGCGGTGTTGCCTCCAGAAATGGACTGGGCGAGTATTGGATTGCCTGCAACGAGCTGTTGTGGAACCTGCCGTGGTGGAACGACCAGGATGAGAGAATGAACAAATTCAATGAACAGTTCGGAAAGTATGTGGAATTCCGTCCGGAACTGGATATTCAGGACCCGTCACCGGAATCTGAAGAGGGAATTATCAGACAGAAAGCGTTCAGCCTCCTGCAGCAGTATTCCGTAAAAATGATCTTTACCGAGGACTTTGAGTCCGTGTACCAGGAATTCATTCAGAAGATCGATGAGCTGGGGATGAATAAGGTGGAAGCTTATTGGACGGAAGAGTATAAGAATAAGACAAAATAAGAGGGATTATGACTGAGAAAAAGATTACCTGCGGCGGAATCAGACCACTCATTTACTGCATCAGCAGGGAAGAGGGAGATCCGTATCTGATCCATAATTACGACGGCGCGGTGGAGTTCCCGCCCGTTACCCGGTGCTTTATCCTGCCCTTCCATGGGCAGGGGAAGTACCGCTCCTATGAGGTGACATCGAAAGAGCCATTTCAGGTTCACATAAGTGCAGATGAAATGGAGGTGACCGTTTCAGCAGATATAGGGGATGCTATATCCCAGCTGGCATGGAAAGAATTTGACGGCCCGCCGCACTGTGATGTGATGGGGAATTCCATGGAGCTGGACTTCGAAAATGGGGATATCTTCCGGGATACGTATTACCATTTTTACTGGGAAACGCTTCTGCCCTCTGTGGTGGAACGGACGAGGGCGAAATCGTATTCCAACAGCGATGGTTACGTGGTGAGTACGCTTCAGAAGGGCGCCTATGCGGGAACGTACCCGGATGTGGACCATGAATTCCAGATCAAGGGACGCCTGGCCATGGCGGATGAACTGGATCTGGCTGTGGTAAGGCGCATGATGGAACTGCAGCTTAAGCTGATGGCGGAGGACCCGGAGCAGGCGTTCCGTGATCCGTGTGCCATTCAGCCGAACGGAGCCAGAGAGTACCATGTCAGGCGGAACAGCCTGGATAACTCGGAGAACGCGGAGATGTTTCTCGTGACCGGGAATATCGAAATCATTGAATCTGCATGCTTTTATTACGCCGCTGTTAAAGACGATGACTGGCTTCGCGGCCATATCGAGGGGCTGGAAAACTCCCTGTCCCTTGTGGAGAGCTGTATCGACCGACAGGGCCGGCTGTGGTCCGACGTTTATTACGAGGATCAGGTGATCAAGGACGGTCGGGAATGTATGGCCCAGGCGCTTGCGGCCAGATCATTTGAAATCATGGCCGGGCTGGAAGCGGTCTTAAAACGGGATAAACAGGAGGCGCATTACCGGGCCGTATCGGGCCTGCTGAAGGATGCCCTGGTGCAGGCGCTTCCCACCGGCTTCTGGGATGCGTCGAAGAAGCGGTTTATCGACTGGGTGGACAGAAATTCGGTGTCCCATGACCATATCCACCTTCTGGCAAATGAGCTTCCGGCGCTGTTTCATTATACGAATCCGGATCAGGAGCAGGGGGTGGACCGTCTGATGGAGGCGTGTTTTGAGGAGTTCCAGCGTTTCCCCAGCTTCGTTTCCGCCAGAATTTCAGATTATACAGAGTCGGAGATCGGTTCGGGAGGCCCGTATGACCTCTGTGCGGCCGCCAGATACTGGTGCTGGGATTTTGCCTACTGGAGAGAAAAGGGAAGAACTGATATTCTGGAACAACAGCTTTTGGCGGTCTGCCGTCAGGCCAGGATGGACGAATACCGGATGGGAGAACGGTATGACATGAATTACTTTTACTATCTCAGTGAGAAAAACTGGCACGGAGCGGCCCATTATTACGAGTATCCCTGCGTATTTATCTGGAATCTGATCGCCGGGTACGCGGGTGTGCGGTTTGCGCTTCAGGCTGATTTAGAGATAGAGCCGATGCTCGCCGGAGACGGAAGAGTGAGGCTGGAAAATCCGCAGTACGGCATTGAATATACGGTGGCGGGAAATACCATTTTCGTGAAAAATCTGCTTGCTCAAGAGCGGTCACTGCTGGTAAAATGGAAAAATGAGGAACGGCTGGTGAAGCTGGGAGAAAATGAGACCTGGTCCTATACGTGCGGCGTGAATTAATGGAAAACCAGAGCATTTTTTAATAAAAAGGGAAAGCTGTACAGATACCTGTACGGCTTTTCTGAAATAAGGAGATCACATGGTAAGAGATATAAAAAGATATGGAAATCCGGCCTGCAGGGAACGTGCCATTGTACAGGGGCCGAACTGCCGTTTCACCGTATTGACGTCCTCACTGATTCGTATGGAGTACAGCGAAAACGGTATCTTTGAGGACCGGGCCACGCAGATCGTGATGAACCGGGAATTTACGGTTCCGAAATATGAAGCCGCATGGAACGGCGGTTTCCTGACGATTACTACGGAGTTTTTGCAGCTGCGTTACCGGGGCGGGACGTTTGCTGAAGACGGATTAAGCATACGAACGATCGTTGATCCGAAGACGGGAGAAAGCCGCTTATGGCGCTGGGGAGACGAGAGCAAGGATCTGGGAGGAACTGCGCGCACGCTGGATGAGGTGGATGGCGCGATTCCTCTGGAGCACGGGATGATTTCCAGAGACGGCTGGACTGTGATTGATGACAGCGGTTCCATGGTCATTGGAGAGGACGGCTGGGTTACGCCGCGCGGAGGAGATGGGCTGGATTTCTACTTCTTCGGTTATGGCCGCCGCTATCAGGAATGTATCCGCGATTTTTACAGGCTGTGCGGGAATACGCCTCTGCTTCCGCGTTGGGCGCTTGGAAACTGGTGGAGCCGGTACCATAGATATACGGAAGAGGAGTATAAGAGGCTGATGGTGCGCTTTCAAAGAGAGCAGATCCCATTTTCCGTGGCAGTCATCGATATGGACTGGCATCTGGTCGATATTCCGCCGAAATATGGGAACGGATGGACCGGATATACCTGGAACCGGGAGCTGTTCCCCGATCCGCCGGAGTTTCTGGCGTGGCTCCATGAACAGGGGCTGAAGGTTACCTTGAATGTCCATCCGGCGGACGGGGTGCGCGCTCATGAGGAGGCGTATCCGCGAATGGCGGAGGCGCTGGGAATCGACCCGGCAGGCGGGACAGCGGTGGAGTTCGACGTGACGGACCGGGCGTTTCTGGAGGCGTACTTCGATGTGCTGCACCATCCGATGGAAGAGGACGGCGTCGATTTCTGGTGGGTGGACTGGCAGCAAGGGAAGAAAACCAGGATTCCCGGTCTGGATCCGCTCTGGATGCTGAACCATTACCACTATTTGGACAGCACACGGGCGGGCGGCGCGGGTCTTACATTTTCCCGGTATGCGGGAATTGGCAGCCATCGGTATCCCGTCGGATTTTCCGGGGACACCATCATAAGCTGGGAGAGTCTTCAGTTTCAGCCGTATTTTACGGCTGCGGCAAGCAACGTAGGATATGGATGGTGGAGTCATGACATCGGAGGACACATGATGGGGGCCAGGGATGATGAACTGGCGGCGCGCTGGGTGCAGCTCGGCGTATTTTCACCAATCAATCGGCTTCACAGCACCTCCAATCCGTTCAGCGGTAAGGAACCCTGGAATTTCAATAAGCGGGCCGAGATGATTATGGGAGACTTTTTGCGGCTCCGTCATGAACTGATCCCCTATCTCTATACCGCGAACCGCCGGGCCAGCTTCGAGGGGTGTCCTCTGGTTCGGCCGCTGTACTGGGAGGAGCCGGAACAGAAGGAGGCCTATGAGTTCCCGAATGAATATTATTTCGGTTCGGAACTGCTGGCTGTGCCCATTACGGAGCGGATGGAACCAGAGGCGGATATGGCGGGCGTGAAAGCCTGGATTCCGGCTGGAATCTGGTTTGATTATCAGAATTCCCGGATATATCAGGGCGGAAAACAGATGATGCTTTATCGCACCTTAGAGCAGATGCCGGTGCTTGCAAAGGCGGGAGCGATCATTCCCAGAAGCCTTGACAGGATGGGAGGCACAGGAAATCCGAACTGCATGGCAGTCGATATTTTCCCTGGTGCGGACGGCTGTTTCAACGTATGGGAAGACGACGGGAGAACAGAGACAGATGGGGAAAATGATGACAGGTGGGCAGCAACGCGGCTTTCTCTGGAGTGGAGCCCGCTTACCCGTTTCGTAATCGGCGGTGTCGAAGGCTATCGGAGCGCGGTTCCGGAAATGCGTTCGTGGAAGCTGAATTTCCGGAATGTGGAGTATGTGGTTCCGGTAGTGACCGTCGAAGGAGAGCGCATGGACGCGGTTGTCTCCTACGATGAGGTGAGAAAAAATCTGACTCTGGAGCTTCCGGGAATCCCTTCCGTAAAAACCATAGAAGTGCGATTTGGAAGCGATATGAAGATGGCCTCTATGGACCGGGCAGATCAGGCATTCGAGATTTTAAACAGGGCGCAGATTTCATATGATAAGAAGGAAGCGATATTAGAGGCGGTAAAGAAACAGAGTGGCGGCGCGCTTCTGACTATACAGAGCATAGAGGAAAATGCGGTACTGGTGGGGGCGCTGGCGGAAATACTGTTCAGCGATGAAAACTAAAATGCGTTTCCCCGCGCATACACATCAGACATTATGCCCGGCGCCCCCTTGACAGGGACGCCGGGCTGTAAGCGTTTGATACAGACACACAGCAGGCAGACTGAAAGGAGAAGAGAGATGGAAGGTATTTTGAAGATTGGTGAATTTGAGGTGATTTCGGAGGCGGCTGTATCCTGTACCGCTTCGGTGACAGAAAAGGGGGAAGGAAGGACAGTTACGGAGTTTCAGCTTCAGTCAGACCGTATTTCGGATATGGGAACTGCCGTTGAAATCCGTTATTCCTTTCCCATTCTCGACATTTGCGGACGGTGGCATCCGAACTGCCGTGCCGACCGGGCGCTGAAGGCGGATTGGGAGAGGCCGGTGGCGTCCATGACAGCCGTCTCGGCTCCTGTCGTCTGTTTCTTCAATTCCGAAAGCAGGAACAGGCATACGATCGCAGCTTCGGAGCTGTGCCAGGAAGTGAATATGAATGCCGGAGTGCATGAGGAAGACGGCCAGATGGCCGTTAAGATCCGGTTCGTTCTGAGCCCGCAGAAGCTGAGCGCGGGATATTCCTTCCGGCTGTGGGAGTCGCAGGAAGATGCTCCGTACTGGGATACGCTGGATCAGGTGAGGCAGTGGTGGGAGGAGGCAATGCCGCCTGTCATGGAGGTGCCGGACGCGGCCAGAGAGCCGGTGTACTCTTTCTGGTACTCCTGGCATCAGGATATCAACGCCGCTATTGTTGAGGAAGAGGCGGAGCGCGCTGCGGAAATGGGCTTTGATACGATTATCGTGGACGACGGCTGGCAGACCGGGGATAATAACCGTGGATACGCGTTCTGCGGGGACTGGGCACCCGAGCCTGGGAAATTTCCGGATTTTCCAGAGCATATACGGCGGGTCCACGCCATGGGGATCAAGTATATGCTGTGGTTTTCCGTGCCGTTTGTGGGAAAGAACACAGGCTGCTGGGACCGTTTCTCCGATAAACTGCTCTGCTACGACGAGCGGCAGCATGCCGGAGTTCTGGATCTGCGTTATCCGGAGGTACGGGAGTATTTGCTGGCAGTCTATTTAAAAGCTGTCCGGGAATGGGATTTAGATGGGCTGAAGCTGGATTTTATCGATGAGTTTTATATAAGAGAGGGCACTCCTGTGTGGAAGGATGGAATGGATTACGGGGATATCCAGGAGGCGCTGGACGTGTTTATGACCAGCGTGCGGGAGACCCTGCGGAAGGAAAACGAGAATCTGCTGATTGAATTCCGGCAGCGCTACATCGGACCCAACATGCGCAGGTATGGAAATATGTTCCGCGTCGCGGACTGCCCCTGTTCTCCGGTGACCAACCGGGTCGGCTGTGCGGATCTGCGGCTCCTTTGCGGACACAGCGCCGTCCATTCGGATATGCTGATGTGGAACCGTGGGGAGACCCCGGAGGCCGCAGCCATACAGGTTTTAAGCTGTCTGTTTGGTGTTCCCCAGATATCGGTCCGCCTGGCGGATCTGGAAGATGGGATTACGGAGATGCTCCGGTTCTGGCTGGATTTCATGAGACAGCACAGAGCACTGCTGCAGACGACTGTGATCCATGCGAAGGAGCCGGAAAACCTCTATCCGGAGGTGAGCGTGGAAAATGAAACGGAGGAGATTCTGGTTCACTATTCCGCGGGAAGAGTGATCCGTCCGGCTGGGAAGAAGGAAATCACTTACTTTGTCAACGCCCTGCACGCCCAGGAGCAAATACTGATTCTGGATCCGGAAAGGGCGGTGTCGGTTACCGTGAAAAACTGCCGCGGTGAAGTGACGGAGACCATGGAGTGGAACGGGGGAGAGAGCCTTGTAAGGCTGTCCATGCCCGCGTGCGGTCTGTGTGAGCTGCGCTGGAGATGAGCGCGGCGAGGTGCTGGTACTGCATTGTGTAATGCAGTACTAGAGAATTGGGATATAGAGATCAATCTGGGATTCCGGGTTGTCATATCCTGAAAAGCGCTGATCGTATACTTCAAAATCTTCCCGCGCATCCAGTTTCTCATTCGTTCCGAGAAACCAGGTGCCCCAGATATAAGAATAGCTGTCCTGAAGGAGGGAGAGGCTGCCGGTGTGTGTGAACACCGCGTAGCGCCCTCCTTTTATGATCTTTGGAACAAATGGCGCAGGGAGGCCGTCAAAGCTGCTCACCTCTACCGCTGCGACCTCTGAGAAGAGAACATCCCCATTCATGCTGTAGAGCGTGTTGCCCTGGCCGCAGGCTTCGCAGATGCCGAAGCCTCTCCCGCCGGGTATCTGGTGGGGAATCTGTTGAGACATTTCCATAAAGGCAGCCCAGAGGCCGGGCAGCACGTTATCGTTCAGCGTGGTGCTGCCGCGCAGACCGGCGGCCATGATATCGGGCAGTTCCACAATGACGGGATGGACCGTCAGGTTCTTCGTGATGTGGGCGAGGCGTTCGCCCTCCAGCTGCGGCTTGGATCCGATGAACAGATCGAGCCGGTTCTTCCGGTAGGAGACCGGGCTGGTGAGGTAAAGCGACTTAAAGGCGCGGCTGAAGCTTTCCGCAGACTCGAATCCGCAGTCTAAAGCGATATCGAGGATCCGCTTGTCCGTATAGAGCAGCTCCTTGGCGGCTTTGGCGATCCGCCGCTTCCGGATGTAACTGCCCACACTTTCACCCAGCAGGGCATTAAACTGCCGGGTAAAGTGGTAGTAGGAGTATCCGGCCGCGGCAGCCGCGTCTTCGACTTTGATGTCTTCGCCCAGATGATTTTCGATGTAGAGGATAGCGCGTTCCAGCGCTTTTAAATAGTCCATGGTCAGGCTCCTTTCTGCCAGGTCAGGCGGCACGAGTAGACAGCGTATGTTGGTACAATCTGGCTGAATTTTAAGGTTATGCGAATGGATTCGGGACGAAACGGAACATATCCGGAGCCGCGGGTTCACAGGAGATGGAGATCACTTCTTCCGAAGCGGGGAGCGGATCGCTCAGCCGGTACGTATGCCAGCCGTTTTCTGCCCGTCCACCCCAGCATAATTCTATTATACCATCCATCGGGTCGATGATCATGCTTTTTGTTGTGCCAAAGAAATCCTGATAGAAACGGCAGCACAGCCCGTTTGGATAGGGAGCCAGAAGCATGGATTTTAACTGGCTGACCGTGAGTGTTTCCGCGCTGTCTGCAATGCTCTTAATATAGTCATACCGCTTCAGGGAATGAACCATGGCCTCCGGTTCTAAGGATGCCAGTTCATGGATTACGGCATGGTTGGCGGCGTGGGTGTAGGAAAGCGGGGAGGTTTCATCCAGCTGACGGACCGCCATTCTGCCATCCAGTGTTTCTACCAGGGCGCCATTTCCGGAACGGTCCAGCAGAATCAGATTGAGATTGTAGGCGATGGGCATGCCCTTTAAAAAGAGGAGCGCCTCCCTGGTATCGCGGCAGTTTTCCAGAAGCGATCGGATAACCGCCCAGTACTGCAGGCCCTCCAATGCAGGCCGGCGCATACATTTGTCGGCGCCGACCGGAAATCCGCAGGAGCTCATGGTGACGGCCAGCCCCTGGTCATTGAAGCCATCCTCCCGTCCAAAGCTTAAGACACTGGTGCCCATATGCGTATATTTCCCTTCCACACTGGTTTTAATCAACTGGAAATCCTCCAGTTCGTCGTTGAATTCATAGTTGCGTGCAATAAGCGGGTGTCCGTTCGAGGATTTGGACGGCAGCAGGGCTAAGTGACTGCAGTTAGGCTTTAAATAGGTCATGGCATAATAGATGACAGATTCCAGAGGGACGTTCAGTTCGCCGGCGAAACCGGAAAGCTCCTCATTGAGTCCCGGGCACCAACGGGCAAACAGCGTTTCCGCCTGCCTGGCTTCGGCTTCACCGAAGTTTTCATATCCGGATGTATAGTAATTCTTCATCGGAGGAATGGAGGCTGCCATGCGTCCCAGCGCCTGTCCGATCTCATAACTGCTTCCTTTCAGTTCCAGCGTTCGTGTTGTGATTGATTTCATAAATGAATACCTCCTGTGTTGGATGATTGATGAGATGATCTTAACGTAAATAAGAAATATAATCTTGACATTTCCTGCGGGAATTACTGGAGTATGAGTATGCGGAAGCAGTCAGGTCTTTTGCGAATGTTGTGTTTATGATATACTATGAGCATCGTGCAATTCAGAACGTGTCAGAAAGGAAGGAATAAGCGTATGGCGGGAATTAAACTGGCGGAGCCGTGGCTGCCCGAAGTATATGAACTTGTGTCGGAGGAGACGGAGTTTCTTCATCAAAGCAGGGAAGAGGACGAGCGGATCCAGAATGCATATTTAAAGAATATGACTGCGCAGGAGGAAGATTTTTCCGGCCTGTGTTTTTCCAGAGTAAAGTTTGAAAACTGCAGTTTTGAGAGGTGTAATTTTGAAAAGGCGGAATTCAGCGATGTGATGTTTATCTCCTGTAACTTTTCCAACTGTCTGTTCCGCGACAGCTTTCTCAGACGGGTGTCATTTCAGCGGTCAAAGGGGACGGGGGCCAGGATGACAGAGAGCAGCTTAAAGGATGTGACGATCACGGACTGCAGTATGCAGTATTTGAATTTAGACGATTCGAAGCTGGAATCTTTCCGGGTGGAAGATGCCGATTTAGAAAATGGTAATTTCGCGCAGTGCAAGTGCAAAGGCGTTACGTTCAGTCAGGTCAGGCTTCAGAATGCCAGCTTTTTTAAGACTCCCCTTAAAGGAATGGACTTTACCACCTGCGATATCAAGGGGCTGGTGCTTTCCGATGAGTGTTCTGAGGTGCGGGGGGCGGTCATGGATTTATACCAGGCGGCGGAACTGGCGAAGCGGCTGGGGATAGTCATAAAGTGACATAATCCGTACGCGAAATGTAAAGAAAACGGCCGGTAAATTTGATAATATATGGAGTGACGGAGGTAATTATGAACAGCAGCAAAACATTCAATGACGTAATCCTGTATTTGGAAAAAATAATTCCTGATGGCTGTGAAATCGATTATCATGAAATATCCAGAATAGCCATGAGTCCGGCCGCGTTGTTTCAGCGTATTTTTAATTTTATCTCGGGGATCAGCATTTCTGATTATGTAAGAAAACGAAGACTGACACTGGCCGGATACGAGCTTAAAAATACGGATATTTCTGTTCTTGACGCAGCGGTAAAATATGGTTTTCAGTCTCATTCCTCTTTTTCCCGTGCCTTTAAGGAGCACCATGGGATTACGCCTTCACAGGCCAGAATGAAAAATGCCCGGCTAAATGATTATCTTCCGATCAATTTCTCAGATATGAGATTTGTAGGAGGAAAGCGTATTATGGCTGAAATGAAACGCATCATTTATAAGGAAACGCCCGGACGGCTCATGGTGGGCCTGCCCCGGGAAACCAGCTTTTCCGACGCCGGCTTTGTATGGCAGGAATTCTTTCAGGGAGATACGATTGAAAAACTGGACAGGCTGACGGACGTCAAATGCTGTGATGACATAGATGAAAATGACGGAATTGGACTTATGTACGACTTTAGCGACAGAATGAATTTTAAGATAGTGATAGGCGACTTTGTCCGGATGCAGACGGATATACCAGAGGGACTGTTTGTAAAACACATACCCAAAGGCCGGGCGGCTTATGTTCAGATTGAGGGCAGCAATGTGGCGGAAATCCTTGATTCCGCTTACTTGCTGATTACGGAAGCGATTGAGAAAACAGGCGGAACCATTGACTTTGACAACTTTTACTGGTGTGAGATTTATACCCATGAGCGTTATTCGGAACCGTTTGCGAGGGGAGAAAAAGTCGTGATTGATTATATGATGCCGGTGAAGGCAGATACTTGATAAAATTCGTCGTAAATAGGAAGAACGGGCGGCAATATGCAGCCCGCCCTTCCTATTTTTGACTTTTTTGTGTGTATACTGAGTCTGCGTCTCTTTCTCAAATCCTATTAATCTCAGTTTTTTAACTGCGAAAGTCTTTTAACTGCTCCAGTCTTTTAGCTGCTTCTTATAAGTCTCTGGCGGAGTCGTATTATAAGCCTGAAGCGAATAGAAGTAATCGAGAGCAGCCCGGCGGCAGGACTCCACATGCGTTTTCATAAGAGACTGGGCCTTATCAACGTCCTTTTCCAGCAGTGCATCGAGAATTTCCATATGTTCTTCTCTTGCATCATGGATCTGTACCCGGTTCTGCTTGCTGGCAATAATAACTCTCGTATTATCATCAAAAACTCTGTGCATCATATCAATAATGTAACGGTTTCCGCAGTATTCAATGATAAATAAATGCATGGCAGTGTCCAGACGGAAGCTGTTGGGAATATCCTCGAAGTCCTCCAGAAACTTTCCGCGGAACTGGATCAGTTCGCTCTCCGGCAGATAAGGGGCAGCCATACGGAGAGCAACCGGCTCGATCTCTATTCTGGTCTGAAAAATCTGCAGTACATCGCTCAGTAAAATATCTGATACGTAAATGCCCTTCTTAGGCATGATCTTTACAAATCCATCTGATTCCAGCCTGCTGATGGCTTCACGGACAGGAGTGCGGCTGAATCCCAGATCTTCGGCAAGGCGAGCCTCGTTAAGCAGCGTTCCCGGCTCGTAGGTACAGTCCAGTAACCTCTCCTTTATCGTTTCGTAAGCTTTATTTTTTAAATCCCGATTGTTTGCTGCCATGGTTTTACGCTCCTATTCTTTGGGTGCAAAGTATACAATAAGTATATTATACAACGGTTAAGAAAAAACAACAAGCATTATTTAAGAGGAATATTTTAAAAATTACCATTATTTTACAGGAGCTTTATAGTGGTTTATCTTCTATAATGAACGTATGAGATTGTTTTAAATGATAATATATCAAAGAACAAAAATGATAATATGTAAAAAATGCACAAAAATATTGCTTGTATATCTACTATTTGAGCATTGAAAACAAAATAATCTTGTTGTATACTACAGATATATATCAAGTATGCATTAATGCGCAGGCTATAAAACTATGGAAATGTAACTCGTTAAGATCAGAGAAGAGAAAGGGGGAAGCAGCTGAGAGATGGTTAAGAGAGCGGAAGAGTTGGTTACAGAACAAAAGCCCAGTCCTTTTAATGGCCCAGGGACAATTTCCTGCAAAGAGCTGTTGAAGGTGCCGGAGGAAATGTATGATAAGGGGCGTTTCTTCGGTCATACCACGGTAATGCCGGGATCAGGGATTGGTTATCACATCCACGAGAAGGAATCCGAGACCTATTACATTCTGAAGGGAACGGGCCGATTTAATGACAATGGAACAGTTCAGATTGTGAAGCCGGGTGATGTAACTTTTACCGGTGCAGGAGAAGGACACGGTCTGGATGCGGTGGGGGAAGAACCGCTGGAAGTGATTGCACTGATTCTGTTCCAGTAAAAACATGTGAACAAAATATTCCAATAAAGGAAAAGGGGAAGGAAGTACACACATATGAAAAAATTTACAGCAGTATTACTGGCAGCAGCAATGGCATTTTCTTTGACCGCATGCGGGGGAAACAGCGGCAGTACGACAACCACGGGTCCCGAAGGTCAGACAACAAAGGAAGAACAGGCAAAGCCGGAGACGGATACGACCGTACAGACTGAGGCACAGACAGATGCGGCCGGACAGCCGAAAGAAGGCGGCACACTAAAAATGGGGATGAGTGTAGAGTGTATGACGGCCGCCGCATGGCGTATCAGAAGCAATCAGGAGACTGTGACCTGGGGATTGGTTTATGAACCGCTGATTAAACTGGATGATGCAGGAAATCCGGTTGGTTATTTAGCCAAATCTCTGGAAGGAGATAAGGAGAATCTTACTTATACTGTAACACTTCGTGATGATGTGTATTTTTCAGATGGCTCACACCTGGATGCAGATGTTCTGTTATGGAACTTCGAGAATTTCAAGGAAAAATCCCAGACTTCCAGCACTCATTTTGGAAGCGTCGATTCATTTGAAAAAACAGGTGATTATACGGTAGTCATTCATTTGAATGAGTGGAACAGCCAGATACCGTATTCTTTAAACAGTGTACCAGGGCTTATGTATTCAAAGAAAGCGTTTGACGAGAACGGTGAAGAATGGTGTATGCAGAATCCGGTAGGAACCGGTCCTTATGTACTTGACAAGTGGGTAAATGACGATTCCAAGACCTTTAAGAAAAACGAGAACTATTGGAATAAAGATGCGACTGTATATTTAGATAGTGTAGAAACGAAGGTTATTGCCGATGAGATGAGTGCTCAGGCGGCGCTGTTAAATGGGGATATCAACGCATATTTCGGTGGAAGCACCTCTTTCCAGAACACCATGATGAAGGCCGGATTTGAAAGAGCGGCAAATAAGATGAATTACCGTATTTATTTCCTGATCTTTGCCAGTGATGTGGAAGGTTCTCCGTTAGCGGACGTAAAAGTGAGACAGGCAATCAGCTATGCTATTGATTCTCAGAGTATTGCTGAAAACGTTGATTTTGGCATTACCTTTGTGTCAAAGGAATATGCGGTAGAGGGAACTCCTTTCTATAATGACGCAGTCAAAGGATATGGATATGATGCAGTGAAGGCAAAGGAACTTCTTAAGGAAGCAGGTTATGAAAATGGGTTTACAACAACGGTTTACGCGGGAGTGGATCAGGCGCTGACCAGCTATCTTGTAGCAATCCAGGGATATTTAAAGGAAGTCGGAATTACGCTTAATATTGAAGAGCAGGAAACGGCAATCTGGACCTCCAAGGGAATTTACGATATTGACGAGGGTATGATTCTCGCAGGCCATGGATTTGGCGCGAACTTAGTTAATCAGCAGGTTTCCAACTTCTCCAAACGAGCAAGGGAAGGCGTTGGGATGCTGAAGGAATGCAAGCTGCATCCGGATGATTTAGACAATGCGATCATGAGTGCTTTGCAGGCATCTGATACGGCGGAGATGTTAAAATACGAGTTCCAGGCTCAGGAAATGATTATCGACGACTACTGTCTGGGCTATCCGGTGGTTATGAGTGAGGCGTATGTGACCATGATGAACAAGGATCTGGTAGATGCCCACTGCTTCGCCAATAATGATAACTTCCCGGATTTTACGGGTATTTACTTTAAATAAAGGAGACAGACAATGAACTCTTACATTACGTTTATTGTCAAGAAGGTTTTGTTGTCGATTGTTACCGTATTTGCCATTTCCATATTTGCTTTTCTAATCATGCAGATGACGCCCGGCGATCCGGTTCGTGCCATGCTGGGCGCGGAGGCTGATGAAGCGATTGTAGAGGCAACACGAACGGAACTCAATTTAGACAAGCCTCTTGTCGTACAGTATACACTCTGGCTGAGAAATGCACTTCGCGGTGATTTTGGGACTTCGCTTGTGCTGAATCAGGATATTGGAGAGATTCTGGCAACCCGCATCCCGGTCACATTGTCACTGACGATTCCAGCACTGATTATTTCACTGGTTCTGGGAATTCTGATCGGTGTGTTGTGTGCGGTGCACCGTGGCTCTGCCCTGGACCAGATCATGACGGTTCTAATGACCACGATGAATGGAATTCCGGTGTTCTGGATTGGTATCATGATGATGTACTTTTTCGGAGTAAAACTGGGATGGCTTCCGTTAATGGGATATACAAGCCCCTTTGAGGATTTTGGACAATATGTGGCAAAGGCAGTCATGCCTGTCACCATCATGGCTTTTGGGCCGCTGTCTTCCATTGCGAGGCAGGTCCGGACAAATATGCTGGAGGTAATAAACCAGGATTACATACGGACGGCCCGAGCCAACGGGCTGTCTGAAAGTTCAGTCAAATATAAACATGCCCTGAAGAATTCACTGATTCCGGTTATTACGTTGATTGCGCTTCAGGTTCGGTCACTGGTAGGCGGTTCTCTTCTGGGAGAGCAGGTATTTTCCATTGCGGGCATGGGACGTCTGATCATGGTATCAGTTATGAATAAGGATTACCTCGTCGTACAGGCAACAGTTTTTGTGATTTCACTTTTTGTAGTGGTCTGTAATCTGATATTGGATATTTCTTATGGCCTGGTAGATCCGAGAATCCGGTTAACCGGTGGAAAGGGGAGATAACGCTTGAAGAATACGAAAATAAAATCATTCTTAAGAACCTTTTTCAGCCGGGGAATCATCATCAAGATTTCCGTAGTGATTGCATTTGTATTCATTGCCGGCGCAGTGTTTGCTCCTGTGATTGGCCGCTACGATCCGAATGCTATCGAGTTGAACAATGCGCTTAAAGCATCAGGGAACGGCCATATTTTTGGTACTGACGCCTACGGGCGAGATGTTTTTACAAGACTTCTGTATGGCGCCAGAATTTCCCTGCTGGCCAGCGTGTTTTCCTGTCTTGCTGCGGCCATCATCGGAATGTTGCTTGGGCTGTTGGCAGGTTATTATGAAAAGGCGGCAGCGCTTATTATTATGAGGTATGTGGATATTCAGCTTTCTATTCCACCACTTCTGTTTACTATTGTCATCGGCCTGGTCGCCGGCCACGGATTGGGGGGGCTGATATTTGCTATCAGTTTTGGTCTGATTCCGGGATTTACAAGGCTTATGTATGGAATCGTGCTTTCTATTAAGGAAAGTGATTACATCGTAGCGCTTCGGCTGGCCGATATAAAGAGCTACAAGATTATATTAAAGCATTTGCTGCCAAACAGTTTTCCTTCCATGATTGTCATGTTTGCCACAAATTTAGGCTCTGCCATCATGCTGGAATCTACGCTGAGCTTTCTGGGAATCGGTATTCAGATGCCGACGGCTTCCTGGGGAAATATGGTGTCGGACGGATATTCTTACCTGTTCACCAACCCTATGCTGGCACTGCTTCCCGGTGTCTGTATCACGCTGATCGTGGTGGCCTTTAACATTATTGGTGACGGCTTAAGAGATGCGCTGGATCCTAGATTAAGGGGGAAACTGTGATGGAAGAGAACAGATTATTGGATGTAAAAGATTTAAAAGTATCTTTTTTTACTCCTTCCGGTGAGGTCAAAGCGGTCGGGGGTGTATCGTACCATGTGGACAGAGAAGAGGTCATTGCTATCGTAGGAGAGTCCGGATGCGGAAAATCCGTCACGCAGATGTCCGTAATGCAGATGATTCCTGATCCACCGGGGAAAATCCTGGGAGGAGAGGTTTGGTTTGAAGGCAAGAATCTGCTGGAGTACAAACCAAAATCAAAAGATATGAGATCGGTCCGGGGGGCACAGATATCCATGATCTTTCAGGAACCAATGACCGCGCTGAATCCTGTTTTTACAGTCGGAAACCAGCTCTCAGAGGTGATCCGCACTCATATGAAGGTCAGTAAAAAAGAAGCATGGAAGATCGGGATACAGTCTTTGGAAGCCGTAGGAATCCCGGACCCTGAAGAACGAATGAAAAACTATCCGTTTGAAATGAGCGGAGGAATGCGCCAGCGTGTGCTGATTGCGATTGCAGTGGCATGCAGGTCCAAGCTGATTATTGCGGATGAACCGACGACTGCTCTGGATGTGACGACGCAGGCTCAGGTAATGGAACTGCTGCTTAATGTTGTAAAACAGTATAAGACGTCTCTGATTGTTGTTACCCATAATCTGGGACTGGTATCCCGCTATGCGAAGCGAATTTACGTTATGTATGCGGGACGGGTTGTGGAATGCGGAACAACGGAGGACTTGCTCACCAGGCCGAGACATCCGTATACCATGGGGCTTCTTAAGGCAGTTCCAAGGCTGGACGATGACAAGGAGCAGGATCTGATACCGATTCACGGTGCGCCGCCCAACCTTGCAAAGCTGCCGGAAGGCTGTTGTTTTATGCCGCGATGCCCCTATGCATGTGATAAATGCAAAAATTCAAACTATCCGGAATTTAAGGAAGTGGGGGAGCGTGGACATTTTGCAGCATGCCATCTGGATATAAAGGAGGGCGGGGAGTGAGTAGAGAGATGAAAAAAGAGCCGATCCTTAAAGTAGAACATTTGAAGATGTATTTCCCGCTTACGAAAGGTTTTATGAAAAAAACTGGCGGCGTGGTAAAAGCCGTTGATGATATCTCCTTTTCTGTGGAAAAGGGAAAAACCCTGGGAATTGTGGGAGAGTCGGGGTGTGGTAAGACGACTACCGGCAAATGTATTTTACAGATTAACAAGCCCACAGAGGGGAAAATCCTCTATGAGGGACAGGATTTAATCACTATGGACCGGAGTCATCTAAAGGATTGCAGAAGAGATATTCAAATGATATTTCAGGATCCGTTTGGCTCGCTGGATCCACGGCAGAAGGCATTTTCCATTATCCGGGAGGTGCTGGTGGAAGAGGGCGGCTATCACGGAGCCGATGAGGTCAAGAATAAGGTGAATGAACTTCTGGTAAAGGTTGGTCTGTCAGAGGAGATGGGGGAGCGGTATCCCCACGAGATGAGCGGCGGGCAGAGACAGCGTCTGGGTATTGCGAGGGCGTTGGCCTGTGATCCTAAAATTATTATCTGCGATGAGCCGGTATCAGCTTTGGACGTCTCCATTCAGGCGCAGATTATCAACCTGTTTAAAGAATTGCAACGGGAAATGGGATTGACGTATATTTTTGTTGCCCACGATCTGGCTGTGGTCCGCCATATCGCTGACGTGATAGCGGTTATGTATCTGGGGCGGATAATGGAAATGATGGAAGCTGTTGAACTCTATAAAAATCCAATGCATCCATATTCGCAGGCGCTTTTGTCCGCGATTCCAATCGTGGATTACTATGAGGAACAGAAGAGGGAACGTATTCTGCTGAAGGGGGAGGTACCGAGTCCGATTCACGCACCTTCCGGCTGCCCGTTCCATCCGAGATGCCCTTATGCCTCTGAAAAGTGCAGGACAACACCTCCTGATCTCAAGGATGTGGGGAACGGTCACTATGTGGCATGTTATCATGTGGATAAAAACTGATTTAGGAAACTATAAATTAACAGAAGAAAAAGGAGAAGGATTATGTCAGCAAAAAAATCAATCAGACAGCTGTTGGAAGCAAAGGAATTTATCTGGGCACCGTGTATTTATGACTGCGTTTCTGCCCGTGTGGTGGAGAAGTGCGGCTACAATGCGTGCCTGATCAGCAGCTGTGAGCTGGAATTTGCCATGAATGGTATTCCTGCCGGGCTGTACAATTGGGAAGAGTATATCTGGGCTACGGAGCGTATTGCAGGTTCTACAACACTTCCGGTCATCGTGGATGGAGAAAACGGCGGTGGAACACCACTGGCGGTTTATCGCAACTGCAAGCGACTGGCGGAGGCCGGAGCCATGGCAATCTCGATTGAGGATACACTTTCCGGTGGGGTAGCGGTTGACTATTTTTATGGACATGGCCGTGGATATATGGATAGAGAGCTTTGGGCCGCCAATGTTCACGCCGCGGTAGATGCGGTTAAGGGAACCGACTGCATGATTATTGCCCGTACGGACTGCAAGGGCGGCGGTGCTGCACAGACGGGGGCGATCGCTGACAATCCATTCTGCCTGGGACTGGAAGAAGCAATTCTTCGTGCGAAGATGGGGGTGGAAGCAGGAGCAGAAATTACCATGATCCAGAATATCTGCCATGCTGGCTGTGAAGAAGAGTGCAGGAGAATTGCCAGAGAAGTTCCGGGCTACCATTTCTATCCGGACGTACACGCTACAAACGGAGTTCCGGACGCGACCCTGGAACAGATGGAGGAATGGGGATTCCAGCTTGTATCCAATCATGCTGCCATGAAGGGTGCGACAAAGGGCATGATGGAATACTTCAGTGAGAACTTTAAAAATAAAAATACAGTTTATACAGAAAATGATGAGTTCTACGATATGGGCCATATCTTTACGCCGTTCAAGATGGAGGACTGGATCGAGAGAGATAAGAAATACATCGCTTATGAAGCGGAGTTGAGAGAGAAAAACAAATAGAGTGGAGCAGTTAGGGCTTCAGGCAGAGTTTCACTTTGCCTGAGGCCTTTTTAAATAGCACATGGTGAAGAAACGATTACATTTATGATGTAAATACAAAAAGTAGACGAATTACGATAATTATCGCGATTTATCGCGATTGAAATCGCGATTTGATCGTGATATAATAAGAAAAAAGCATGGAAGGTGTATAATGGTTTTTTCAGAAAGCAGTCGATTGGAATTGAAGGAAATAATAAATAATGATTTCAAAAAAGAGATCATCGCTTTTGCTAATACGGATGGAGGAGAAATATATGTAGGAGTGGCGAAAGATGGAACTGTCGTTGGAGTAGAAAACAGTGAGAGAGACATGGAACGAATCAGCAGTATGATCCATGATGGCATTCATCCAGATCTTATTCCGTTTACAACGATAGAAACGATAAAAATTGACGCGAAACAAATGATCCATGTTACTGTTTCACGAGGTGGAAGACCTCCGTATCACCTTACCGACAAAGGTTTGAAGCCCAGTGGTGTTTATGTCAGGCATGGCGTAGTTTCTGTACCAGCGAGTGAAGAAATGATACGCGATATGATACGTCAGAGTGATGGGCTCACATATGACCATGTGCGTTCCATAAATCAGGATTTAACCTTTCAATTTGCAGAAAATTATTTTAAAGAAAAAAAAGTATCTTTTACAGAGGAGAATAAACGTACTTTGGGCCTGATAGATTCTGACGGATATTATACCAACACGGCACTGCTTTTATCGGATCAGTGCGAACACAGTATAAAATGCGCGGTATTTGAAGGAATGGATAAAACCAGATTTAAAACACGAAAGGAATTTTACGGCTCTGTATTTAAACAACTGGAAAATGTTTATGAATATATTAGTTTAATTAATAATGTCCATGCTGATTTTATTGGATTGGAACGGGTGGAGCACTTTGATTATCCTGAATATGCCATTCGTGAAGCGCTGCTGAATGCGATTGTGCACCGGGACTATGATTATTCTGGCAGTATTATCATTAATATATTTGATGACAGGATTGAGTTTGTATCAATTGGAGGCCTGGTAAAGGGAATTACACTGGCGGATATTCTGCACGGTGTATCCCAATCGAGAAATATGGTGTTGGCAAATATTTTTTACCGTCTGAAACTGGTGGAGAGTTATGGTACTGGGATACAGAGAATTATGCAAAGCTATAGCGAGAATTCTTCCCCCAGTTTTTTGGTGGAGGCGTCTTCTTTTGTAACAATCCTTCCGAATCAAAATTACAATGTACAAACCATAAGTGATATGGGGGCGGAAGATAAAGTATTGAGGCTGCTGCGTGAGAAAAAAGAAATAAACCGAAAGGATGTGGAAGAACTACTGAATTGTTCTGGATTTCCTGCGAGGAAGGTCCTTAAATCCCTGCTGAATCAGAACAAAATTGAGGTAATTGGCAATGCAAGAGCTACCAGATATATATTAAAAAAATAAATGTTTTGTCATGGCTTCAGGCAAATTTCACTTTGCCTGAAGCCTTTTTAATAACGCCTCCCGAAGAATCTGTGAGAAATTAAGACCGGCATTCGATGACGCTTTATTCAGCCATTCGGGAATCGTCAGCGTCTTCTTAACGACCTTGCTGCGGTGCTTTTTTTGATATTCAATGGTGTCCCACAGAATGTAATATGAAAATCAATCAGTAATATTCGAGAGATGTGTCAAATATTTTATACTTGAATTAATCTCCAATCGTAGTATAATGTACCTGTAATCAAAAACGGGGTGCTCGCTGAAAGCGGGCTGAGAGTAGGCTGTTTTGCCTTGACCCATTAACCTGATTTGGATAATGCCAACGTAGGGAACATAGAAAAGCATGTATTTTATGCTGCAATGATACCTGTGGGTGTTATTGCAGCTTTTTTTATAGTCCTTACCAAAGAAGAGAAGGAGAATATCATGTTAAAAGAATGTCTGGAAAATGTCAGAAAGAAGTCGCCGCTGGTTCATAACATCACAAATTACGTCACGGTAAACGACGTAGCCAACATCCTGCTGGCCTGCGGAGCAAGTCCGATTATGGCGGATGACAGGAACGATGTGGAGGACATCACCACAATCTGCGGCGGTTTAAACATTAATATCGGCACGCTGAATCAAAATACGGTTCCGTCCATGCTGCTGGCCGGAAAAAAAGCCAATGAGCTGGGCCATCAGGTCCTGCTGGATCCGGTTGGAGCGGGAGCGGGTACATTTCGGACCGAGACGGCTTTAAATCTGATGAAGGAAGTACGCTTCGATGTGATCCGCGGAAATATTTCCGAGATCAAGACACTGGCCAGAGGCTTCGGACGCACGAAAGGCGTCGATGCGGATGCGGCAGACGCTGTAACGGAGGACAATCTTTCCAGGGCTGTCACATTTGTGAAGGAAATGGCGGCTGGCCTTGGCTGCATCATCGCGGTTACCGGTGCGATTGATCTGGTATCTGACGGAAACAGCACTTACGTGATCCGCAACGGCCGGCCGGAAATGGGTCAGATTACCGGAACCGGCTGTCAGCTTTCCGGGCTTATGACCGCATATATGACGGCAAACCCGGACAATCGTCTGGAGGCAGCGGCAGCAGCTGTCTGCGCCATGGGACTTGCGGGGGAGATCGGATGGAGCCATCTGGAAAGCTATGAGGGAAATGCCACATACCGGAACCGGATTATTGACGCGATTTACCGGATGGATGGCGATACACTGGAGAAAGGAGCCAGGTATGAAATTAGACAGTAACAGCCTGCTAAACAGCAGCAGCCTTCTGCTGTATGCAGTAACAGACAGAAGCTGGCTGGGAGAGGAGACTCTGTACAGTCAGGTGGAAAAGGCGCTGAAGGGCGGCGCCACAATGATTCAGTTAAGAGAAAAGGATCTGTCGGAAGAGGCATTTCTGGATGAAGCCAGGTCCATCAAGGAGCTGTGCGGGCGTTATGGAGTGCCGTTTTTAGTCAACGACAGCGTAGAGATCGCAGCAGCCGTGGACGCAGATGGCGTCCATGTAGGGCAGAGTGATATGGAGGCCGGAGATGTCCGCCGGAGACTTGGAGAAGGAAAGATTATCGGTGTGTCGGCTCAGACCGTGGAACAGGCGCTTCTGGCGGAGAAGCACGGAGCCGATTACCTGGGGGTAGGAGCCGTATTCCACACGGGTACGAAAAAAGATGCCAGCGATGTAAGCGGTCAGACGTTAAAGAACATCTGTGCGGCGGTACATATCCCGGTTGTGGCGATCGGCGGAATTACAGCGGAAAATATGAAGCATTTGGCAGGAAGCGGTATCTGCGGCGTAGCTGTCGTAAGTGCCATCTTCGCTGAGGACGATATTGAGGAGGCCGCCAGGAGGTTGAAATGCGTGGCCGCGGCTATAACAGAAAAGGAATAAAAACCAGTATCACACAGTCAGAGAAAGGAACGACCGATGAAGGGAGTTATATTTGATATCGACGGAACACTTCTGGATTCCATGTCCATGTGGGATCATGCCGGAGAGTGGTATTTAGCCCGCCTCGGCATCAAGGCCGAACCGGGGCTTGGAAGACATCTGCTTCCCATGAGTATGGAGCAGGCGGCCGGATATATGAGGGAGCAGTACTGCCTGGCACAGACCGAAGCGGAAATTGTAAGCGGCGTGGAAGAAAACGTAAGCCGGTATTACAGGGAGGAAGTTCTTCCGAAAGCAGGGGTTCCGGAGTTTCTTACCCAGCTTGGAAAACACGGTTTTGTGATGGCTGCGGCGACCTCCAGCAGCCGGAAGGAAGTGGAGGCGGCGCTTTCCCGATGCGGTCTTAAGACGTTCTTCCGGCAGATATTTACCTGCACGGAGGTCGGGGCTGGAAAGGACCGGCCGGATATCTATTACGAGGCTCTCTCCTGTTTGGGAACAGAGAAAACGCGGACATGGGTGTTTGAGGATGCCCTCCATGCGGCAGTAACCGCGAAACATGCAGGATTTGCGGTTGCAGGAGTATATGATGAGGCCAGCGGAATGGATCAGGAAGCGTTAAAGAAGATTTCCGATTACTATCTAAAGGATTTCAATGATTTCCCCGCCTTTTACCGGATTGCTTCCGGAGACGGTGAATGAAAATGAAATAGAATGAGGCGGTGAACGTCCGTAAATATATTATGGCGGAACCGTCCCGTAAGCCAGCGGCAGATTGGGGGCACCACCTTCGGTCGCTTAACAAAAATAATGCGAATAGGAGAAAAAGAAATGAAAACAGCATTAACAATCGCTGGGACAGATCCCAGCGGAGGCGCCGGAATTCAGGCGGATTTGAAGACAATGACCGCCCACAGGGTCTACGGTATGAGCGCCATCACGGCTGTCGTAGCCCAGAATACTACCGGCGTAACAGGTATCATGGAGGTGACTCCGGAATTTTTGGCAGAGCAGCTTGACGATGTATTTACGGATATTTTCCCGGATGCGGTGAAGATCGGTATGGTTTCGTCCAGTGCTCTGATCAGAGTGATTGCAGAAAAACTGAAACAGTACCACGCGAAGAATATCGTCCTCGACCCTGTCATGGTAGCGACGGCGGGATCGAAGCTGATCAGCGACGAGGCCATATCCACGCTGAAGGAAGTTCTGATTCCGCTGGCGGATGTGATCACACCCAATATTCCGGAGATGGAAGTGTTATCCGGTATGACGATTCAGTCAGATAAGGATATGGAACGGGCTGCGAAGTCGGTAGGGGATACCTGGCACTGTGCCGTTCTCTGCAAAGGCGGCCATCAGCTTAACGATGCCAATGATCTGCTGTATGCGGATGGGGAGAATCTCTGGTTCTATGGAAAACGGATTGCCACTTCCAATACCCACGGCACCGGCTGCACGCTGTCCAGCGCCATCGCGTCTAACCTGGCAAAGGGCCGCGGACTTGCGGAATCTGTGCGCAGGGCGAAGGCGTATTTATCCGGCGCACTCGGAGATATGCTGGATTTGGGAAAGGGAAGCGGCCCCATGAACCATGCGTTTGCCATTGAGGGGGAGTATGGCGATGGAAAATAAAGGGACGAGCACGTTAAACAACGGCCTGATCTGGTTTGGAGCAGGTGTCTCCATTGCGGAGATTCTGACCGGAACGTATCTGGCTCCTTTGGGGTTTGAAAAAGGGCTGGCCGCCATTTTGCTGGGACATTTAATCGGCTGTACCATGCTGTTTTTCGCCGGTCTTATCGGAGGCATGAAACGGCTCAGCGCCATGGAGACGGTAAAACTTAGCTTCGGCAGTAAGGGCTGCCTCCTGTTTGCCGTGTTAAATGTTCTGCAGCTGGTGGGATGGACCGCGATCATGATCTATGACGGCGCGCTGGCGGCTAACAGCATTTACGGCACCGGCGCCTGGGTCTGGTGTCTCGTGATCGGGGGCCTGATCATCGTCTGGATCCTGATTGGACTTAAAAATCTGGGAAAACTCAACACGGTGGCCATGGCACTTCTGTTTATTCTGACGCTGATTCTTGGAAAGGTGATATTTTCCAGCCACGGCGGAAGCGGCATCGTATCAGAAGAAGGTATGAGCTTCGGTGCGGCGGTGGAACTGTCTGTGGCCATGCCGCTGTCCTGGCTTCCGTTAATCAGCGATTATACGAGAGAGGCGAAAAAGCCGTTTCAGGCAACGTTTGCGAGTACACTGGTCTACGGTGTGGTTAGCTGCTTCATGTATATTATAGGAATGGGAGCGGCGCTCTTTACCGGTACATACGATATCGCAGTGATTATGGTCAAAGCGGGGCTGGGCGTTGCCGGGCTGTTCATTATCGTTCTCTCCACGGTTACCACTACGTTTCTGGACGCTTTTTCCGCCGGTGTCTCCAGCACGGTAATATCCAGGGCAGTTAAGGAGAAATGGGCGGCCATCGCGGTAACAGTGATCGGTACGATCGCAGCCATCGTATACCCCATGGACAATATTACTAATTTTCTGTATCTTATTGGTTCCGTGTTCGCACCGATGATTGCGATCCAGATCGCCGATACGTTTATCCTGAAAAATGATTTCAGAACCGTACGGTTTCATGTACCCAACCTGGTGATCTGGGCATGCGGGTTTGTCCTCTACCGGATTCTGATGCGTGTGGACATTCCGGTGGGAAATACACTGCCGGATATGGCGGTTACGATTGGCATCTGTCTCGTGTATCATGCGGTCAGCAGTGCGGCAGGCAGAAAAAAGGTGAATAAGGCAGAGCTGAAGAGCGTTTAGGACAGGAAATAAAGGACAGGAAATACACCACAGGAAATAAGAGTTTATTATCTACAATATACCATTGCAGCGGCGTTTACTGCTTCTCATAAAGAGGAAGCAGAAACGCCGCTTTTTCTATGCCATTTAAGAGAAAGAGCCAGCGGTAAATAGAGTGACTTCTCAAAGTGGTAAAAATGTGAGGTTATAATTAAATCATGCTATCTGATTTTTTGATGGTTTCGTATCAATATTCGATTCTTTTCATTTGAGCAGAGGAGTGTTAGACTTTTTGTATAAATAAAAAAGGGGGGAACAGGGGGATAAAGAAGGGAACGCCGGTCAATGTACGGCCGTGTGACCGGCAGGAGGAATTACTTTAATAACGGAGGAGGAATAAAAAGATGGCTGCTGATTTAACAGCAACAGAGAAAAGCAGGAACGTAAAATACTATATTAATTCTGCGGTTTGCCTGATCATTATGTTTGGGTTCGGCTATCTGCCGCCCATAGATCCAATCACAGTTCTGGGAATGCAGATTTTGGGGATTTTCCTGGGAATGGTGTATGGATGGATCTTTGTAGGAATCGCCTGGCCGAGCCTGGCCGGCCTCATTGCGCTGATGCAGACCGGGTATATGACTGCAGGAGAAGTGATCAAGTCCAGTTTCGGTGAAGCCAACGTAGTGCTGATGTTCTTTATTTTTATTTTTTGCGGAACCTTTGCACACTACGGACTCTCGCGGATTATCGCCGTATGGAGCATTACCAGAAAAATGGTATTAGGCCGGCCCTGGGTGTTTACCTTTGTGTTCCTGATGGTCATGGCATTTCTTGGAGGTGTTACCAGTGCAACTCCCACCATTGTGATTGGATGGAGTCTGGCTTATGTAATCAGTGAGCAGTGCGGATTCAAAAAAGGCGACAGTTACCCGCTGATCCTGATTTTTGGTACTGCGTTTGTCGCTCAGATCGGTGACTGTATTATCCCATTTAAATCCATCCCACTGTTGGTGATGGGAGTTTACGAGAGCCTGGCCGGCCATTCTATACCATTGGGGCCGTATATGCTGATCGTAATCCTGGCGACAGTGCTGTGTATTATCGTTTATCTGCTTGGAGCAAAAATGATTTTTAAGCCGGATATGAGCAGTTTAATTGACCTGGATTCCCGGTCGCTCGTGGGGGACGACGGAATTAAGATGAACAGAGTGCAGAAGGTGGTCCTGTTCTTCCTGGTCATGCTGATGGTCATGATGCTGCTTCCGGGATTTTTCCCGAACTCCACATTTTTTGCCATTGCATTTCTGAAGAAAATCGGCAGTACAGGAATCTGTATTCTGCTGGTCATGCTGATGTGTCTGATCCGCATTGATGGGGCCCCCATCATTGATTTCAAAAAGATGGTAGGCAATGTCGAGTGGAATTCCATTTTGCTGCTGGCAGCTGCAATACCGGTAGCGAATGCCATGAGCAATGAAGCGAGCGGCTTTCCGGCGGCGCTGAAGGCGATTATCAATCCGCTGGCCACAAACACTTCAGCCTTCGTATTTGTCCTGCTTATCGGTCTGGCTGCGACGCTTATTACGAATGTGATGACCAACGGCCCTGTGGGAATGATCTTGATGGCAGCAGTCTTTGCCGCCACACAGAGCGTGGGAATGAACCCTACTGCCGCAGTAGTTACGGTTGTTATGTGTGTCCATATTTCGGTGCTATTCCCCAGCGGCTCTTCAACCGCGGCCTTAATTAACGGCAATGAGTGGATTGGTACCAGAAGGCTTTGGAAAATTGGCCCAATGGCCTGTATCAGCGCTTGGCTGGTCATCTCCATCGTGGCCGGGATCTTTGGTCTGTAATCAAGAATATTTATGGAAAGGAGTTTTAAATATGCCGCCTGTAATTGACAAAACAAAATGTATCAGCTGCACGACCTGTGCGCAGATATGCCCGCTGGATGTTTACGGTCCGGTTGTTAAGGGGCAGATACCGGAGGTCCTTTATCCCAACGAGTGCTGGCACTGCCGCGCCTGTGAATTTGACTGTCCGGTCGGAGCGATCTCCATGCATTATCCGCTTCCCATGATGCTGCTGCGGAGACCCAAGTGTAATACGAAGAAAGAAGGTGCCAGGAATGATTAGGGTTAATCCACCAAAACAGTGTGACATACTGATTGTCGGCGGCGGGACCGCCGGACTGATGGCAGCCATCGCGGCCGCTGAGCGGGGGGCCGGGGTCATTGTGGCAGAGAAGGCCGACACCCGCCGAAGCGGCGGAGGCGCAACCGGTAATGACCATTTCGGTTGTTATATTCCGGGATACCACGAGAGTGTGGAATCTTATATGCACGAACTGGAACTGGGAATGTGCAAAGGCGCAGATCCCAAGGTTCAGCGGGTATTCGTGGAACGTTCCTTTGAGATCGTGAAGGACTGGGAAAAATGGGGCATCAATATGCGGCCCTTTGGTGATGAGTATGTGTTTGAAGGTCACTCTCTGCCTGGTCATCCCCGCTGCTTTTTGAAAATAGATGGACGCGACCAGAAAAAGTGTCTGACAAATGAGGCACGCCGGCTCGGTGTCGTGATTGATAACCGAACCAGCGTCACCCGTTATATTTCCCGGGAGGGACGTGTGGTGGGCGCCATTGCCATAGATATATCCAGATCGGAACCGGAGATTACCCTGTATGAAGCCAAGAGTATCATCAGCGTTACCGGAACAGGTGCCCGCGTTTATCCCTCCGCTGCACCGTCCTGCTTATTCAACGTAGCGAACTGCCCGGCAGGTACAGGTACCGGACGGGTGGCATCCTACGAGATTGGCGCCGCCATGGTCAATTTCGATAAGCCCAGAGCGCATATCGGACCGCGCTACTTTGTCCGCGGAGGGAAGGGAACCTGGATCGGGGCCTGCTGCGACGCGGATGGAAATGCCGTAGGAATTGTCGGCCGGCCGGAACCGGGCGAGCAGGATATTACCACTGATATCTGTCACGAAGTCTTTGACCTGAGTAAGAAAAATGGTACCGGCCCTGTCTTTATGGACTGCACGGAAAATCCGACGGATACCATGGAGCACATGAAAGAATGCTTTTACAGTGAAGGGATCAGTTCGCTTTTGGATGCGATGGAACAGCAGGATATTCATCTGGAGGAAGATATGATTGAATGGGGGCGTTATCTGCCTCATATCCAGTACAGCGGCACCTGTATCAATGAAAAATGCGAGACCAGTACGCCTGGTTTATACAGCGCCGGCGATGAGTGCGGCAACTTCTTCTGCGGCGTCAGCGGAGCAGCGGTTACCGGCCGGATTGCAGGGGAAAATGCCTCCGAGTACGTCAAAGGCGTGGACAGATTTGCAGACATTGCCGGTGCTCCCGAGGTCCTGGAGGCTCAGAGCTTTTACAGTTCGCTGATGGAGCGTGAGGAGGGATCTCACTGGGAGGAGTTAAATCATGCCGTGCAGAACATTATGAGGGATTACGCGAGCATCGAAACGCCGCGTTCAGAAACGCTTCTCTCCAGCGGCGTGTGTTATCTGGAGGAGTTAAATCAGATTGCCCGCCGGCGGATTAAATGTGCAAACTCCCACGAGCTGATGCGTGCCCTGGAAGCATTTGATATTCTGGCCCTTGGCCGTTTAATCCTGCTGTCTGCCCTGGCACGCAGAGAGAGCAGGGGGCTGCATAAACGCGTTGACTATCCCTATACAAATCCTTTGTGGAATTCTCTGTCCATGACCATTCAAAAAATAGATGGCAGGGATCATACGGAAATGCAGAAGCTTTAAGGAGGATTCAGAAATGAATGATACGGAACTTTATAGTATTTTGCGGGCTGAAATTAAGCCCGCTCTGGGGTGTACCGGACCGATTGCGATTTGCTTCTGTGCCGCACAGGCATATGACGCCATCGGTGGTGAGATCGAATCGATCGATGCCACGCTTGACTGGTGTATGAGTGCGAAGAATGACGACGTTGCATTTCCAGGCTCCCGCATGCTGGGCGTGGAGATGGCCATCGCTCTGGGGGCGGTGTGCGGAGACCCTCATGCGGGCCTTGAAGTGCTTCATACCGTGACGCCAGAAGGAGAAGCCAGAGCCAGGAAAGTAGCGGAACGCGTGAAGGTGAATCCACAATGGAATTTACAGGAACTGGAGATTTACTGCGATATTGCGGTACATACAGATAAGGGAACCGGACGGGCCGTGGTCTCCCAGCGCAGTGACGGACTGATCTTGAAGGAGTGTAATGGTGAAATTCTGCTGGAGCTGGAGCCGGATATCTCGGCCCAGTCCGGCAGGCTGCCGATCCTGAAATATAAGGTGAAGGACTTCTATGATATGGCCGCCGGCTTAAAGGAAGAAGAACTGGCATTTTTAAAAGAGGCAGTGACCTATAATCGCCGTCTTGCTGACGCTACGCTGGAAGATCGTCTGGGAGCGGGTATCGGATACGAGCTATACCACAGCCAATACCAGAACTATATTACCAGGGCGAAGGCGTATGCGGCTGCCGGATGTGAGGCTCGCATGTCTGGTGTCAGTCACCCGGCTATGACCTGCGGAAATAAGGGGAATGTGGGAATCGCCGCATCTATGCCCCTGGTCAGCATAGCCGAAGATTTTAATCTGGAGGAGACAGACCTGCTGCGGGGGATTGCTCTCAGTTATCTGACCGCCATATCGATTATTCACCGTATAGGAAAGGCGCCTTCGATGTGTTCCTGTGAGGTGGCTGCAGCCCTGGGGGTCGCAGCTGGGGCTACTCTCATGAGAAAGGGGACTTACGAGCAGGTGGCCGCCGCCATGCAGAATACTATCCCCAATGTGTTCGGTGTCGTGTGTGACGGGGCAAAACTGGCCTGCGCCCTGCGTATTTCTTCGGGAACGGGCGTTGCGCTGGAGTGTTCCGATCTGGCGCTGAGCAATGTGAAAATTGCCAATAACCAGGGCGTTCTGGGAGCAACGATAGACGATTCTATTGAGATTATCGGAAAAACTGCCCTGTATGCAATGGTTGGCAGTGATCGGGATTTATGCCGGCTCCTTTTTGAGAAGCGCAGTATTTTTCCTCTGACAAGTTTTGAAGAACGGCAGAAACAATAATACAGAAAAAGTCATAGGGAAGTGTAAATATGAAGGAACGAATTGCAGTTGTGGGTGCTGGGGCTGCCGGGGCCGTTACGGCAGCCTGGCTAACCGGAAATGGTTATGACGTGATTCTGTGTGACAGGAAAGAACAGTGTGAAGAAGACTTTGCAGCCATTGCCCGGAAAGGAATTGTGGTAGAAGGTCCCGGTCTGATCCCGGGACTTTGCCCCGCAGTGTTGACTTACAGTATTGCAGATGCCATGGAGGCGAAGAGGGTTCTGGTATGTGTGTCCAGTGGACGGCAGGAGGAGACCGCCGCATGGATGGCGCCCTGGGTCTGCGCAGACCATAATATTCTTCTTATGCCAGGTAATCTGGGCACTGTGGTATTTCACCGGGTGTTCAGAAGGGAAGGGGTAAATCACGGCCTGCTGGCTGAGATGGCTGAGTGCCTTTGGGCCTGCCGGCGTATGGAGCCGGGCCGCTATGTGTCTGCGATGCCTCCGGGGCAGAAGCGGGCTGCAGCGTTTCCGTCATCGGATACGCTTAAGGCTCTGGATTGTTTCGGGGATCTGTTTTCTTTAACAGCCGGGGCTAATCTGGTGGAGAACTGCTTAAATTCTCCCAATATACTTACTCATCTGTCCGGTACGCTGTTGAACCTGGGGGGAATCGAGCAGAAAAAAGAAAATTTTGCACTTTTTACAGATGGTATTAATGACGCCTATATCCGATGTCTGGAACTATTGGAGGAGGAGCGAAGCTGGGTGTTGAATGCACTGGAGATGGAATGGTATGCTGCGCCGGTACGGCCATTTATGAACATGCTGAAAGAGCGCGGAACCTATCCAGAACTGGAGGCTTTTCGTAATCTTTCGGGTCCGGATGGCCTGCATCACCGGTATATTACGGAAGATGCAGGCTGCGGTGTGGCGCTGCTGGTCTCTCTGGCTGAAAAGTGCGGTGTGGAGGTGCCGGTTACTGAGGCGTTTCTGACTTTGGCCAGTAGGCTGACCGGGAAAGATTACCGCCGGACCGGGCGTACGTGGGAATGGCTGGGAAACGATGCGATGGATATTTGTTGAGAAAAAAGTTTTTTCATTGGATTATAATTTCCGGCACGTTACAGTTGTAAAGTGGAAGCAGGTTTTGATATAATGGAGTACAGGACAGTACTCAGAGTCCATCATGGAGGGGCATTATATGCAGCTGACACAACTGGAATATTTGATTGCGGTAGAAAAATATGGATCCATCTCCCGGGCAGCCCGGGAGCTATATACATCGCAGTCATCCATCAGCACATCGATCAAGACGCTGGAAACAGAACTCGGCGTGGAGCTGCTGCGGCGGGGCAGTAAGGGAGTCCATATCACGGCTGAAGGTCAGTATATTCTGGAAAATGCCAAAATTATTTGCCGGCATATGGATGATATTAAGGACGTCCGGGGAAGAGTCTCCGGAAAGATTCGGGGGAATGTAACTGTCGGCGGGGACGGATACTGCTGCATGAATATTCTGGGCAACACAGCTGTTAATTTAAAGGAACACTACCCGGATATTTCTGTGGCGCTGAAAGGAAACAACCAGAGGCAGATACTGAGTGAACTTTCTGACGGCAGTCTGGACCTTGGGATTTTTCAGATCAATCAGTTTAATGAAAAATACGTTCGGGCAAAGGTGGAGTACAGCCAGCTGACCAGTTGGGATATTCTGAAATCTCATTTGGTTGTGGGGGTGAGTGGACAGCATCCTCTATATGGGCGGGATCAGGTATCGCTGGAGGATATGATGCCTTACGAGATCGCCACCGGTTTTGTCCGGGCGGAGGACTTAGTTTACTGGTCCCTGTTTTGCGAGATGCGGAAACGGGGCTATACCAAGTCCATTACCTGCCTGGGGGATGTGGGCGTTTCCCGTCTGTATACGATTAAGCGAAATTGTATCCAGTTGGTTCCACGTGTTTCTCTGGACATGACGAATCCGTTGTTCAGCACTCCGCTATACCCGATCGAGATGGACCAGCGTTATGATCTTAAGTATCTGCTGGTGTATCGGGAAGAATCGTTTGGCCAGCCTCAGGAGCTGTTTCTGGATGAGGTCTTAAGGTATCTGGAGCCTTACCAGGATACGGAGTAAAAAAGAGCTATTCGGCTCGGAGTTTCATAAATATACAGAAAATATATAGAAATTCCCTAAAAAATATGATAAAATGAAATACGTATGGAAACAGCCGCGGCGCTTGATGACCGCGGCTGTTTCTAAGTAGTAACCAGGTTAGAATACCATGCTGGTATTGTAATAATAAATATGAAAGGAGGTAACGGTATGGAACTGAAAAATTTATTTAAGCGGAGGGCATCGTTAGGGTAGCTCTCCCAAAGGAGCAGAAGATGGATTATATAGGAAATAATAAAGCAGCCTGGGAAGAGGCATTTGACCATAAACAGGATGGTTGGGGAGAAGAGAACTATAAGCGTTTATTGAACGAGGATCTCCCGTTTTTTTGTGAGGACATGGCGGCGGAACTTCGTTCCATGGATTTTAAAGGAAAGAGCGCTGCACAGTTCTGCTGTAATAACGGGCGGGAGCTGCTGTCTCTCATGCAGCTTGGCGCGGAGAGCGGAACCGGCTTTGATATTGCGGAAAATATCATCGCACAGGCGTCTGAAACAGCTGAAAAGGCAGGCATTTCGAACTGCCGGTTTGTCTCGTGCAATATTCTGGATATTGATGAGAAGTATCACAACAGCTTTGATTTTATCCTGTTTACAATCGGAGCGATTACATGGTTTGAGGATTTGAAGCCGCTGTTTCAGAAGGTATCGGATTGCCTAAAGCCAGGCGGTATCTTATTGATCCATGATTTTCACCCAGTCATGAACATGCTGCCCATGCCGGGCGAGCCTGAATTTGACAGGGAGCATTTAAACAGAGTTGTCTATTCTTATTTCAGAAATGAACCATGGATCGAAAACGAGGGGATGGGATATATGTCTGAGCAGTATGAGTCAAAGACATTCACCAGTTTCTCCCATACCATGTCGGCCATAATCAACGCGGCCAGCGATTCGCAGATGAGGATCGTCAGGCTGAAGGAGTTCGATTATGATATCGGCTTAACTGAAGTGTATGACGGAAAGGGTTTTCCGTTGTCTTATATACTCACTGCTGAAAAATGCAGGTGATTGTTCTGAGCGGTTTGCAGTTGTCTGCCGCCGGATCATCATGTGACAGCAATGAGAAAGCGGCCGGCTCCGCTTAAGAAAGGCCGGGAGGGCGAAAGCAGAAGATGCTTTCGCCCTTTGTGTTTTTCTGAAACCTCCTCCTTCTGTTAAATTTTCCATTTTATTTAAATCCTTTCTTAAGTTTTCCGCGTTATATTATATGTAACACAAAGGAAGCCAGACAAAACCGGGCAGAAATCAGAAAAAGGGCGGTGACAGGGAGTGAATGAGAAAGAGATAATCAGGAGGATCAAACAGGGGGAAAAGGCGCTGTTTGAGACCCTGGTAAAAGAATATTATCAGGAAATCTACCATTTCTGTTTCTATAAGACGGGAGACGCGGAGAGCGCCTATGACTGCACTCAGGAGACGTTCCTCCATGTGATCCGGTTTCTGGATGGGTATACGGAGCGGAATCATTTCCGGGCCTGGATTTTTGGAATTGCGCGGAACGTGTGCAGCGATTTCTTTCGCAGCAGGAAATTCGTAACCATGGAAGAGGAGGCGCTGGAAGGCGTACAGGAGGAAGAGGAGGGATACCGCCGGGCGGAAATGCGGGACAGCGTACAGGCGGCATTAAACAGGCTTCCGGAGATGCAGAAGGATGTGATTATTCTAAGATTCTATTATGATATGAAGCTGAAGGAAATCGCCGCAGTCGTGGGGGCGGGAATCCCCACCGTGAAATCCCGATTGAAACAGGGAATGGAAAAGATGAAGCAGTTCTTAGGAAAGGACGGTGATTTACAGATATGAAATGGCTGTTTGGAGTCTCCGATGAGGAGAGAGCGATGAGAAGCGCGCTGAGGCAGCACGAGGCGCCGGATATGACAGCGCTTCAGGAGCAGAAATTACGGGTTCTTTTAAGTGAGGAGCTGGATAAGAAGCGCCTGACACCGGCTCCGGGCATGTGGCACCATATGTGGCGGCTGGCCCGGTTTATATCGCCGTCGGTCTGGATTTTACAGGCAGTATTTCTGCTTCTGGCCATATGGGTTTCGGGCAGGCAGACGGAGGAATGGTATCTCTGGAATTTGTCGGCCATGATTCCGTTTCTGGGGGTGATCTGTGTTCCGGAGCTTACAAAGAGCTTCAGCCTTGGAATGTGGGAACTGGAGCAGAGCTGTTGCTTTAATTTAAGAAAGCTGATGGCTGCCAAGATGGCGGTTCTGGGAACGGTGGACGGCGTGTTCCTGATTTTTCTGATGGCGGCTGTGGGAAGCCGGGGAACCGGATTTACGGAGGCTGTCCTCGCCCTGCTTCTGCCGTTCCAGGTGTCGAACGCGGTATATCTGGGGCTGTTTCAAGTGCTGAAACGCCACTGCAGCGGGTATGTACTCACCGCGGCGGGGATTTTTATGGCGGGAGGAATCCTGATGCTTAGGCAGTATCTTCCGGAGCTGTCTGTTACGGTTTCGGTGGGAATGGCGGCGGGTATCGGAATAGCGGGCTTCGTCCTCCTGCTTGTGAGCGGATACGGGGTAATAAAACAGATGGATAGAGAGGAGACAGTCATATGGAACTTCGGATAGACAGACTGACGAAACAGTATGGAGCGAAAATTGCGGTGGACCGCATGGATTTCACCCTGGAAGCGGGGGTGTATGGACTTTTGGGGGCCAATGGGGCGGGGAAGACTACGCTGATGCGCATGATCTGCGATATTTTGAGACCGACTTCAGGGGAGGTGCTCTACGACGGGCGGCCCATCTCGGAACAGGGGGACGCCTACCGGATGGTTCTCGGTTATCTGCCCCAGCAGTTTGGCTATTATCCGGAATTTACGGCGAATAAATTCATGATGTATATGGCGGCGCTGAAGGGGCTGGGGAAGAGCGCCGCGGCGGCAAAGACACTGGAACTTCTGGAACTGGTAGGGCTGTCCGAGGTGAAAAATAAGAAGATCAAGACATTTTCCGGCGGGATGAAACAGAGGCTGGGAATCGCACAGGCCATGCTCAATGATCCGGAGATCCTCGTTCTCGATGAGCCGACCGCGGGGCTGGATCCGAAGGAGCGGGTGCGGTTCCGAAACCTGATTAGTTCTTTTTCAAAGGATAAGATTGTGCTGCTGTCCACCCATATCGTCTCCGATATTGAATACATTGCCAATGAGATTCTCGTCATGAAAGGGGGGAAACTGGTTCATCAGGGAAAACCGGAAGAAGTGACGAAGGAGATTACGGGATTTGTCTGGGAATGCAGAGTACCGGCCAGTGAAGCGGACCGCTGGAATGAGAAATATACCATTGGTAATCTGAGAAATGACGGCGATTTTTCTATCCTGCGGGTGATTTCCGAGCGTAAGCCTGCGGGTAATGCCGTTCCGGTGAAACCAGTTCTGGAAGATTTATACCTGTACTATTTTGAGGAGGAGAATAGATGATGAAACAATTAATAAAATTCGAATTTTCTAAATTATTAAAAAAGAAGCTTGTTTTCATCGCGCTGGGGGCATTTGCCCTTATTTACGCCACCATGCTCTGGTCGTGGATCTTTGGAAATGAATGGGCCGTCACACAGGAGGGGGAGCAGATTTACGGAACTGAGGCGGAGCGGTACAACACGGAGATTGCAAACCGTTTTGCCGGTCCCCTGACCGATGAGAAGGTGCAGGCGATTCTGGCTGCGTTTCCGAGAACGGATGGGATGACGACGGGGGACGTGTCCAACAATACGTATTATCCGGTTGCGAATCTGTTTGCGGAGCGGGATGGCACGTGGAACGGCAAAACGGTGCAGGAGGTATTTCCGGAATTTGATGAGCCGCCGGTGATCGGTATGTCCAGCCGGTGGGAATCCTTCTTATACAGCATGATGTATATCGTTCTGATGTCCGGAATTCTGGTGGTCATTATCGTTTCACCTGTCTTTTCCGACGAGTATACCAGCGGGATGGACGCCTTGATTCTGACCTCGCGGTATGGGAAGAAACGGTGCGTCCTGGCAAAGGTGATATCTGCGTTCTGCTTCAGCATCACGATGGAAGCGGTAATTCTGCTGGTGGGATTTTTGCTGTTTGCCGTCGGACGCGGACTGGAGGGATGGAATACAGACATCCAGCTGAGCGAGCTGATGGTATTTTCGAGGATTGCGCAGCCGCTCAAATGCTATGAGGCGGCGCTTATAACGGCGTTTCTGGCGATGATGTCTACCATCACGGTGACCGGGCTTACTCTGCTGTTTTCAGTCCTTTGTCCGACCTCCTTCGTATCCATTATCCTGGCGGCAGTCACCTATCTGGCTCCCATGTTTTTAAATCCGGGGAGTGAGGCGGCGAGGCGCATACTGATGCTGTTTCCTGTGAACAGTATCAGCGTTTCGGGAGTCATGAGCGTGGGCGGCTTTACGGCGGCGGGGCTGACCATTCCGCTTATGATTGCAGTCGGGGGCGTTGCGGTTGTGATGGCGGCTGCCGGCGTTGGCGGATGCAGATACATTTTCTCGAGACATCAGGTCTGCTGAAAGTCATGGCCTGCGCGCTGGAGGTATGGTCCTGTTTCTGATTCCTGTGCCTTTTGCTTGACCTTTTTTTGTGCCTGCGGTATCCTTAACTGGAATTGAAAAGAAACCAGTGCCCTCCGGCGTATTTACGCCGGGAGGCATTTGATACGCGCAGCTTCCGAAAAGGGTGATGAGATAAATGATAGAGACTGTGGCATCCGTAGGGCTCGCCATTGACGAGCGGCTTACGATCTTTAAAAACAGAATACAGCCGGAGAAAATGACAGGAAATGAGAAACGGATCTGCATCGTGACCGGCATACACGGGGATGAACTGGAGGGACAGTATGTCTGCTACGAGCTGAACCGAATTTTGAGGGAACAGAAGGAACGGGTAAAGGGGATCGTGGATATTTATCCGGCCATGAATCCGCTGGGCGTGGATTCCATTACGAGAGGCGTCCCCGGATTTGATATCGACATGAACCGGATATTCCCGGGAAGTGAAGAGGGCGCGGTGACGGAGCATATCGCCACGCAGATTATGGAAGATATTTCAGGAGCGGATTTCTGTGTGGATATTCATGCCAGCAATATTTTCCTGCGTGAGATCCTGCAGGTGCGCATGAGTGAGGGGACGGCCGAACAGCTGCTTCCCTACGCAAAGCTGCTTAATACGGATTTTATCTGGGTTCACGGGGCGGCCACTGTCCTGGAATCCACTCTGGCCCACGGGCTGAATACCTGTGGCGTGCCTACGGTTGTGGTGGAAATGGGCGTGGGCATGAGGATTACGAAGAGCTACGGACTCCGGCTGACGGAGGGGATTCTGTGTCTGATGAAGCGGCTCGGCATCTGGGAAGGGGAGACGATCGCTCCGAAGGAACCCATGACCTCGGATAACAGAAAAATCGGTCTGGTTCACGCCAATACGGCGGGAATCTTCCTTCCATCGATGGAGCACCAGGGGATAGTGAGAGCGGGGGAACGGATCGGGGAGATCTTAAATCCTCTTGACGGGACTGTTCTGGAGACGGTGGTATCCCCGGTGGAGGGCATGATCTTTACACTGCGGGAATATCCTGTGGTCTCCAACGGCTCTCTGATTGCACGTGTGCTGGGAGGTGAGGGCGAATGAGGAAGGAAGTCATCTATACCCTGAAGAATTTGTATCGGGCGGATATGAATATCTACGGATATCATTTCGGAAAAGGTGAGAAATCGGCCTGCATCGTGGGAGCCTGCCGTGGAAATGAAATCCAGCAGCTCTACATCTGCTCCCAGCTGGTCAGGAAATTAAAGGAGCTGGAGGAGCGGGGAGCGATCGTAAAAAATAACGAGATTCTGGTGATCCCTTCCGTCAACCCATCCTCCATGAATATCAGCAAGCGTTTCTGGCCGACCGATGATACCGATATTAACCGCATGTATCCGGGGGACCCAGGCGGGGAGACGACGAAACGGATCGCGTCCGGTGTCTTCGATGTGGCGCGTCAGTATCACTATGGCATACAGTTTACGAGTTTCTACATACCCGGCGACTTTGTACCGCATGTGCGGATGATGGACACGGGCTACCAGAACCCGAGCCTGGCGAACCTATTCGGTCTGCCCTATGTGGTGGTCCGGAAGGTGAGTCCGTTTGATACGACGACGTTAAACTATAACTGGCAGATGAACCAGACCAATGCGTTTTCCGTGTACTCCAGTGCTACCGATAAGATTGACGAAGAGTCGGCGAAGCGGGCGGTGGCAGCGGTGCTGCGCTTCCTCACCCGGATGGGAATGGTACGCTATCAGAGCCACAGCGGTTATATCGCCACGGTGATCGAGGAGAGCGATCTCGCCAGCGTCAGGACCGACCGGGCAGGACTCTATAAACCTCGTTTCCGGCCGGGCGAAGAGGCCGCGCGGGGTGAGGTGCTGGCGGAGATCATCGACCCCTATGAAGGGGAAGTGATCAGCCAGATTCTCTCTCCGGCCGACGGAATTGTATTTTTCGCACATTCCCAGCCGCTGGTGATGGAGGGAACGATTATATTCAAGATTATTAAACGGCTGCATGAATGACGGCGGCCGCTTAAACATGGTTCTGCCGAAGATGATCATCATCAACGGAATCAGTAAATTGCAGCAGAACATAAAAATCCAAAACCACATATCAGGTTCCTCCGGATTCTGTAGAATAGGTTTTATTTTATACTGAGTATACTACAAAAAGGAATTTGACTCAAAGCAAATTTGATTGACAGATTCCTTTTTCTGTGATAACTTATTAAAGAGACTTTATAAAGAACACTTATTAAAGAAAAAATATAGAACTTCCGAGCAGAAAAGGAGGCGCGCATGGGAGCGGATGCAAAGCTGATGAAGGAATTGAATAAGCGGCAGCTTCGCCGGATTCTCCGGCAGTGTAAGGAGGCGACCAAGCCTGAGCTGGCGGACCGGACCGGGTTGAGTGTGGTCACGATCAACAGCCTTCTGGAAGATTTTCTGAAGACAGGTGAGGTTGTGCAGTCGGGGCTGGCCCCTTCCGGGGGAGGACGTCCCAGCGCACGGTACCGGTACCGGCCGGATTACCGGTATGCGGTGCTGTTGTACGGCCATCAGAGTGAAGGGAGAAATCTGATGCATCTGGCTATCGTCAATCTGATGGGCGAGTGTGTATGGCGGAAAGAAGAGTATTTTGACGAAATCCGGGTGAAAAGCTTTGAGGCGGTTCTTGACGATGTAATAGGCCGTTTCCCGGAAACAGGTCTGCTGGCGTTTGGACTCCCGGGGGAGGTTGTGGATGATGTGGTGACCATTCATGATTACCAGGCGCTCATCGGGCCGGAATTTATGGCCCATTATAAGGAGCGCTACCATCTTCCGGTAGTCTTCGAGAACGATATCAATGCCATGACCTACGGCGCCTGCAGGGAAGGGGACGTGGAAAAGACCACGGTGGCGGGAATTTATCTCCCGAGAATTTATCCGCCGGGCGCAGGACTCGTAATTCAGGGGAAGATTTATTATGGAACGTCCCACTGCGCTGGCGAGCTCGCCGGCCTTCCCGTGCCGGTTTCATGGGATTCGCTGGATTACGGGCGAGAGGGCGACGTCCTGGAGAACTTAAAGCTGCTGACCGCGGTGTATGGGTTTACGGTAGCTCCGGAAACTCTCATATTTTATGGTGATTTCTTTACAGGGGAACTTAAGGAGCGGCTGAGGGCATACAGCGAGAGGCTTCTGGAAGGGAAATTCCATATGGATATTATCTTCGCAGAAAATCTGGAACGAGATTACGAAGAAGGAATGAAGCGGCTGGCACTGGAAGCGTTGTGGGAAGAAATGGAATAGAGATAGAATGAGGAGGAAGTAAAGATGAATCAGAGAGAAAGAATGTTAAGTGAACTGCCATATAAGGCGTGGCAGGACGGACTCGAGGAGGAGCGGAAGGAGAGCAGAAAACGGGTTCACCGCTATAATAATCTGCCCCCAGAGGCGGAAAAAGAGAAAGATGCGCTGATCCGCGAAATATTCGGAAAAACGGGTGAGAATATCTTTGTGGAGGCGCCGTTCCGCTGTGATTATGGAACCCATATTGAAGCCGGAAATAATTTCTATGCGAATTTCAACTGTGTTATCCTGGATGTTGCAAAGGTGGTAATCGGCGAAAATGTCATGTTTGCCCCCAATGTGGCGGTCTATACGGCTGGTCATCCGGTTCATCCCGATTCGAGAAACAGTGGATATGAGTACGGTATCGGCGTGACGATCGGGGATAATGTCTGGATCGGCGGGAATTCCGTCATCAATCCGGGCGTCCATATCGGCAATAACGTTGTAATCGGTTCCGGCAGCGTTGTGACAAAGGATATTCCTGATAATGCGATAGCCGTGGGTAATCCCTGCCGCGTGATCCGCTACATTACGGAAGAGGACCGGAAATACTATTTCAAAGACCGGGAGTTTGACGTAGACGATTATAAATAGGCAGGATCGCCAGAGTGTGAAACTTTTGTGATCTTTCCCTGAGAATTATTTACAGTTTCCTACTATCGTGGTATGATATGGCTGATTTCTGGAGAATGATATGATACGAAAGGAGAATGCCATATGACGATGATAGAACAATTTATTGGTTACTTAACAGGCCATTTTGATAATTCGCAGCAGCTGGAACGGTTCGAAAGAGAAGGGATCACCGGTTATCCCAGGGCGGAACATAGAAATACCGTGTGCAATGACCGGATAACGGGGCTGCCGGCAGATTTTTCGGGTGTATTCGTTCTGGAGGAGAGCTATTATACGACGGATGGCAAGACGAATGCGATGCCGCATCTGTTCCTGTTTACGGAGGAAGAGGGGGGCATCAAGCTGACTTCCTACGAAATACCAGAGGGATACACGAAGGAGAACTTTACCTGCGAGAACTTAAAAGAGACGGCACTGGAAAGTCTGAAGATTTCAGAGAAGTTCACACCGATCATTTATCGTGAGGAGAACGGAGCCTTTGTCGGCAAAGGTGTCAGCATGTTTTCACCGGTGCTGAAATTTAAGCTGGAGGAGAGATTCGACAGTGAGGTGCTGGAGGTCTCGGAGACCTTCGAGGTGAATGGAAAACGGACGTTTGGCTATGACCTGCCGTTGGAATATAGAAGAGTGTAGTCTATGTTGAATATTTTCAGATGGATAGTGATCCGGGGGCGGAAGCCCCCGGTTTTTTTGTACTGACAGAGGAAGCAATCTTCTCTCAACACGTTTACATTTCCCCCGCAACGCGGTAAAATACAAGGAACATGATATACTCCCAGGAGGCAAAATGATTCCCAGAAATGAAATTCTAAAGCGCCTTCGTGCGCAGATCAACGTAAATGGACACATTATAGGTACGGTGGCAGGCTCGGGCATGACTGCCAGATATTCGGCTATGGGAGGGGCGGATTTACTTCTGGCGCTGAGCGCCGGTAAGTTCCGGATTATGGGAAGAAGCTCCTTCTCCAGCTACCTGTGTTATGGCGACAGCAACACGATTGTGATGGATATGGGCTGCAATGAACTTTTGCCGATCATAAGGGATACGCCAGTGCTTTTTGGCCTGTTTGCCAGTGATCCGATGATCAATCTCTATGATTATCTGCAAAAGATCCGTGAAAATGGTTTTTCCGGCGTTGTAAATTACCCGACGCTGTCACTGATTGACGGGAAGTTCGGGGAAGCACTGAGCGAAGAGGGGAATACCTATGAAAAGGAAGTGGAGGCCATTAAGCTGGCTCACTTTCTTGATTTATTTACCATTGCCTTTGTTGTGGACGCGGAGCAGGCCAGGAAGATGACGCTGGCCGGAGCCGATGTGATCTGCGCTCATCTGGGGCTGACCAAGGGCGGATTTCTGGGGGCGAAAAAGTATATCTCCATCAATGATGCGAGAAAGATATCGGACGAGATATTTAATGCCAGTGACGAGATTCGAAGCGATGTCATAAAGATGATCTATGCGGGACCGGCCAATACGCCGATTGATATGCTGTATCTGTACCAGAATACAAAATGTCAGGGCTACATAGGCGGTTCAACCTTCGACCGGATTCCTACGGAACGGGCGATTTTAAATACGACGAAGGCGTTCAAGAGCTACGGAAGCTTTGACGAAAAGGACCCCATGTCCAAACTTCTTAACGGAAACTGGAATCCGGGCGATTACGTGGAATTTGTGAAAAAATATATCGAAGAGCACTATATGAAGGAAATACAGCTGAGAGATTTGGCGGTGGTAGCCCACGTGTCCGGTTCTTATTTAAGTGTCAAATTTAAGAAGGAAGTTGGATGCAGCTTCACAGAGTATCTGGTGCGGTTCCGCATGAACAAGGCGAAGGAGTTGTTCGAACAGAAAAATGCCTCCTGCAAGGAGGTTGCCGCCATGGTGGGATATGAAGATTACGCCCAGTTTTCCAGAATGTTTAAGAAGTATACGGGCATTCCGCCGGTGGAATATGCAAGGAAAGGGAAGCAAGGTTATGAGCATATATAAATCAGAGGAAGGACGAAGAAAATCGCTGGAATTATACGACAGGCAGCTTGCGAAACTGCAGCTGCCATTTTCCGATATCTATGCAGATACATCCTTCGGCAAGACTCATATCATTGATACGGGAAACAAGGAGGGAAGGCCATTACTCGTTTTTCATGGCGGCAACAGTACCTCTTCCTATAATTTGCTGCTATGCCGTTTCCTCTTAGCGGATTTCCATATTTTTGCGGTTGACACAATCGGACATCCGGGAAAAAGCGATGAAGTCTGTCTGTCTCCCAGAGGATACGACTATGGGCGATGGGCAGGCGAGGTTATTGAAAAAATCGGATATGACAGGATTGCCTGTTTTGGGGGCTCGTTTGGCGGCGGTATCCTGGCAAAGCTAATATGTACGGCTCCGCAAAAAGTTGAAAAAGCCGTTTTTATTGTACCTGCCGGAATCCATAACGCGGTGCCGGTATCCTCTGTCAGAATGATGATACCTCTATTACAGTACCGCATTACGAAGAAGGAGAAGTATCTGATTAAGACTGCGCTCTATATGGCATTACACAGAGAGGTTCTTGATAAAGACACCTTAGATATATTAAAAGACAGCTTTGAACATGTAAAAACAAAAGTCGGTATGCCGACAAATATAGATAGAAGGAAACTATCGGGATATCATGCTCCAACACTTGTCATTGCTTCGAAAAAGGATTGTTTATTTCCGGCGAAAAAGGTGCTGCCCAGAGCAAAACAGCTATTTCCAAATTGTAAGGTATATGAATTAAAGGACAGCGGGCATATGCACGTTCTGCCAGAAAAAGTCAAGGGCTGGATCGTGGATTTTTTGAAATGAAGTGTCAGTATTTCACGGAAAATGCAGCTGCGTTCAGGAGGAAGCTTATGACTATCAATGTGAAAAATGTGAAAATGGAACTGTACGTGCCGGAAGCGTATGTTGAACCAATACGGGAGGCGCTGGTGCGGATCGGTGCATGCCGGGTCGGTAACTACGATCACGTGGTCTCTTACCATAGTATAAAGGGGACGTGGAGACCATTGGAAAACAGCAATCCCTTTAACGGGGCAATTGGAGAAATATGCTGCGGCACTGAAGTCAAAATGGAGGTGCGCTGTCCGGTTGAACTGGCAGAGAGTGCGGTCAATACGGTTAAAAAGATTCACCCATATGAGGAACCGGTCATAAATGTCATTCCGCTATTGGAGTTCTAACGGGGAGTCAAGCCGGAAGTATTTTCATAAAAAGGAGGAGTTGTGGGAGTCAGTAAAAAAGGAAAACGGAAAATTATGATAGACGGGAACGTGTACTGGTGGTTTGCAGAGGAGGGGGCCGGGGGCGAACCGGTGGTCCATATCTTGGCGGATGACCATTCCTTTCTTGCATATTGCAATATGTATTGTCCGGTTTTAAGAATTACAAAAGACAGCCGTAAGGGCGTACGCGATCTGGCAATACCATTTGACGTATCTGATCGGTATGCAGCATTTACGCCCAAATACATCGAGGAGTTAATCCGAATAGGAATTTCAGATAATTTCAACACTTTAGGAGGGGACTGATATCCGGCGGGGCATCATGCTGTCGCCAAACACGTGGCGGAAATGCTGGATATGCAGGTGGAAAATATCGTAAGCCAAATGAGGCTATGATGGAAGGCAGGATAAAATGGAACTGAATTATAGAAAAGCCGTGCAGGACGACGCGGAACTTCTGATTGAAATGTATAATGCGGCCTTCCATGCGGATTACATTCGCTGCGGGGAATGCCCGGCGTATGGGAAGACGAAGGAAGCGATGGAATTATCCATTGCCGGATTTCCCAAATACATTATTTTGAGTAAGGAAGTCCCTGTTGGTGTGATTTCTCTCGTGAACAGAGGAGATGGACAGTACCATCTGGGGTGTTTATGTATTATTCCGGAATATCAGGGGAAGGGAATCGGTTCACAAGCATTTCGGCATATGCTGTCTGTTTATCCTGACTGGAAGCGGATTACGCTGGAAACGCCTGCGGATAAAGAGGAGAACATTGCATTCTATACGAAAAAATGTGGATTTCATACTGGGAATAAGGAGATGGATGGAAATGTGGAGGTTATTACTTTCTATATGGAACGCTAAGAAAGATTGTGCGTATAGGAAATCAATGCGTATATGAAATAGAAGATCACTTTATATAATTGAAAAAAGATCAAATCATGAACAGAGAGGCAGCGATACCGCAAAAGTACCGCTGCCTCTCATTTTTGTCCCCAAAAGTAAAAAAGCGGGAAAACGCATCTCCAGGTGCTGCAAATCGCTTTAAATTCAAAATCTAATATAAACACAAGGAGAGTTAATAAAAACAACAACATTTAGAAATATAAACACAAGAGAAGATAAAGTAACAACATTTATTCAGAAATGAGGGAAGTGTACAATATATTTGTAGCAGGAAAGCAAAAACGGGGATAGAAATACAGCGAAAATCACGGCCGGGTTTCGCTGAAAAGAAGGAGAGGTTTACATGAAAACAATAGCAATCGCAGGAACCTTTGATACGAAAGGAAAGGAATATCTCTACGTAAAGGGGCTGGTTGAGGAGCTGGGGCTGCACGCATTAACCATACATACCGGTGTGTTTGAACCAGAGTTTACGCCGGACGTGTCCAATGCGGAGGTGGCAGCCGCGGCCGGATACGATATCCGCGCCATTGTGGAACGAAGGGACCGGGCTATGGCGACAGAGGCGCTGTCAAAAGGAATGGAGACACTGGTTTTGCAGCTGTACAGGGAAGGCAGGTTTGACGGGATTCTGTCATTTGGAGGTTCAGGGGGAACTTCCATGGTGACTCCGGCCATGCGGGCGCTGCCCATCGGAGTTCCCAAGCTTATGGTGTCAACCATGGCTTCCGGCAACGTGGAACAGTATGTGGGCACCAGCGACATTGTGATGATGCCGTCCATTGTAGATGTGGCCGGGCTGAATTCCATCTCAAAGGTGATTTTCAGAAATGCAGTCCTTGCCGTCTGCGGAATGGTGAGACTGAAAGAGGAGCTGAAGCCGGAGACAGGAGATCACAGGCCTCTGGTTGCTGCGACCATGTTCGGTGTTACGACGCCGTGTGTTGGATTTGCAAAGGAGTGTCTGGAGACGCATGGGTATGAAGTCCTGGTATTTCATGCGACCGGTACCGGGGGGCGGACGATGGAAGCACTGACGGACGCCGGATTCTTTAAGGGCGTGCTTGATCTGACCACGACGGAGTGGTGTGACGAGGTGGTGGGCGGAGTCCTGGCAGCAGGCCAGACGCGCTGTGAGGCGGCAGCCCGCGGCGGGATTCCCCAGGTGGTTTCCGTAGGGGCCATGGATATGGTGAATTTCGGGCCGTTCGATACGGTTCCGCAGAAATTTGCGGGAAGAAATCTCTATAAACATAACCCGACCGTTACCCTGATGAGGACCACGGCCGATGAAAATAGAGAGGTTGGAGAAAAGCTGTCTCAGAAGCTGAATCTGGCTTCCGGAAAGACTGCGCTGCTGCTTCCGTTAAAAGGCGTATCGGCCATCGACGCGGAGGGCCAGCCATTCTACGGACCAAAGGAAGATCAGGTGCTGTTTCAGACGCTGCGTGACGGGGTGAACCGGGACGCTGTTGAGATCATGGAACTGGATTACAACATCAACGATAAGGAATTTGCCGTATGTGCGGCTGAAAAATTAATGGAACTTATGGAAAGAGAAGCATAAGAACAAGGAGGATTTAAAAATGAACAGAATGACAAGAAGTGAGATCATGGAGAAATTCCACAAAGAGGTGGAAGAAGGAAGAATCCTGGTAGGCGTTGGCGCAGGAACCGGAATTACGGCGAAATGCAGTGAAAAGGGCGGAGCTGACATGCTGATTATCTACAATTCCGGTCGTTTCCGGATGGCTGGCCGCGGTTCCCTGTCAGGGCTGCTGGCGTATGGCGATGCCAATAAGATCGTACAGGAAATGGGCTCCGAGGTGCTTCCGGTCGTGAAAAACACTCCGGTTCTCGCCGGTGTCTGCGGTACAGATCCCTTCCGTGTGATGGACCTGTTTCTGAAACAGCTGAAGGACCAGGGATTCAACGGAGTGCAGAATTTCCCGACCGTAGGATTAATTGACGGCAAATTCAGAGCTAACCTGGAGGAGACAGGAATGGGATACGGACTGGAGGTTGACATGGTCCGTGAAGCACACAAGCTGGATATGCTCACCTGTCCATACGTCTTCGATCCGGAGCAGGCAAAAGCCATGGCGGAAGCCGGAGCGGATATACTGGTTGCCCATATGGGACTGACCACCAAGGGAAGCATCGGCGCGGAGACGGCGCTCACGCTGGACGACTGCTGCGTAAAGATCAGGGAGATTATCAAGGCGGGAAGAGAAGTGCGCCAGGATATTATGGTTATCTGCCACGGCGGCCCGATTGCAGATCCTGAGGATGCCGCCTACGTAATCAAACATGTGCCTGAAATCGACGGATTCTTCGGCGCCTCCTCCATCGAGCGCCTCGCATCAGAACGTGGAATGACCGCACAGACAGAAGCATTTAAGGCCATTGAAAAATAAAGACCAATATGCCCTGGGGCTGCACTGCCGCAGGGCATAAGCTGAATAGAAATGGAGAAGGGGAAAATATGGACAAACAGGGGATTACAGCAGATAAAAAGACTGTGTTTGATTTGAAGTTTTTTATAAAATGGGGGATCGCAATCGGAGTTCCCTGCATCCTTTACTTTGCAATTCCGCAGACGGAGGCCGTCTCACTGGAAATGAGAAAGTTTTTCGTGTGCACCGCGTGGGCGATTCTGACCTGGGCGATGAATCTGCTTCCGGTTTATATTTCCGGCCTGCTTTTAACGGTAGGAGCGATTCTTTGGGGAGTGGCCCCCGCCAATGTCGTCCTGTCACCGTGGACCGGTTCGGTCGTATGGCTGTCTCTGGGCGGTCTGACGCTTTCCGTGATCTTTGAGAAAAGCGGGCTGATGCAGCGGATCGCGTACTTTTTTATTGTAAAATCCGGCGGTTCCTATAAGGGGATCATAACGGGAATCACACTGTCCGGTATCGTGGTGGGGCTTCTGGTCCCCAATATGACCGGCCGTGTCGCCCTCTACTGTGCCCTGTGTTTTGGAATCTACAACGCGTTAAAGATACCAAAGAACAGCAATACCGGAGCCGGAATCATGTTTGCCGGTTTCGTGGCGGCAATCGCACCATCCTGGCTGTATTTATCCGCAAGCGAGAACCTTCAGCTGGTCAATTCCTACTTAAAGGAAACGGGAAACAGCGTCAGCTGGATGCAGTATTTTATCAGTAACTTTCCCGTCATGCTTTTATGGCTGATCGTTCTTCTGATCATGGTGCGGATTCTGTTTAAACAGGATGCCTCCATTGACGGCAAAGAGTATTTTAAAGAAAAACAGGAATCTCTCGGAAAAATGTCGAAAAAGGAAATCAAGTTTCTGGTTATCCTGATTTTACTCGTTATTGCGATGGTATTTTCGGGAATTGACGCAGGATGGCTCTTTATTCTGGCTGTGATCGCCTGTTTCCTTCCGGGAGTGGATGTTGCGGATATCGAGGATATGAAGCAGGTGAATTTCCCGATGGTATTCTTCGTGGCGGCAACCATGGCGATCGGAAGCATGTCAAATGCGGTTGGCGTAGCCGGTCTGGTGAGCGAGCTGATGATGCCGATTCTTCAGAATGTCGGAAATTTTGGATTGATCCTGTTTGCATGGCTGACCGGTGTGATCACTGATATGATGATGACTCCTCTGGCCGGTATGGCGGCATTTTCACCGCTCTTTATCGACATTGCGGCGAAGCTGGGACTCAGCGTGGTGGGAACCACCTTCAGTTTCGTATGGGGCGTGGAGCAGTTGTTCTTCCCCTATGAATGGGCGCTGTTCCTGATTCTGTTCAGCTATGACGTCTTTGATATGAAAAAAGCCATGAAATTCTGTACTGTCCGCACGATACTCAGCATCATTTTCCTGGCGCTTCTGATTTATCCGTACTGGATGATGACTGGATTTTTGAGATAGGAGAGGGAACATGAAAATATATGACGTGATCATTGTGGGAAGCGGACCAGCCGGGATGACGGCCGCGATTTATGCGAAGAGAGCGAATCTTGATGTTCTCCTTCTGGATAAACTGGCGCCGGGTGGGCAGATCATCAATACATATGAAATACAGAACTATCCGGGCTTCAGCTCTGTCAATGGAGCCGATCTGGCGATGCAGGTGTTTGAACACACCCAGGCTCTGGAAATTGAATTCGATTACGGCACTGTGGAGAAAATCGAGACAGAGGAACGGGAAGACGGCGGCTGCGGTACCATAAAAATAGTGACGTGTGCGGAAGGAAAAACATACCGTTCCCTGGCAGTCATTCTGGCTACGGGAACAAAGCCGCGCATGCTCCACGTGCCGAATGAACTGGATTTTGCAGGAAAATCCATTAGCTGGTGCGCCATCTGTGATGGCGCAAAATACCGGGATAAATCGGTCATCGTGATTGGCGGAGGTAATTCCGCGGTGGAGGAATCCATTTACCTGGCTGAAATGGCAAAAAAGGTGACGGTGGTAACCATGCTTGATCTCACCGCAGATCCGATGGCCTGCGATAAACTGAAGTCCCTGCCTAATGTGGAAGTCCACGAGTGGTTTGATATCAAAGAATTTCTGCCTGGAGAAGTATTTACCGGCCTGCGGGCGGTTTCCAGCAAAACGGGGGAGGAAATCGTAGCACATGGAGACGGTGCGTTCGAATATATCGGACTTCAGCCGGTAACGGAACCATTTGCCGGTCTCGGCATTCTGGAATCACACGGTTATATTGAAGCGAACGAGCGGATGGAGACGGCGGTGCCGGGAATCTTCGGTGCCGGTGATAGTAACAGCAAGCTCCTCCGGCAGATCGTGACCGCCTGCTCGGATGGCGCAGTGGCCGCTCAGTCAGCGGCGGCGTATAAGAAGAAATGTATGGGATAATGGGGAAGGAAGGGATAACAGATGATTCGATATGAGAAGAAAAACAGCCTGATTACACAGCAGGCGGAAGCGGAACAGAAGTTTCTGGAGACATTCGAGGCGGGAGCATACACGGCGTCCAGCCCGCTGGTAGTGAGAAATCCGTATCTGATCTCTCCGCTGTCGGCGATGATTCTTTTTAAGACCGCTGTAAAGCAGGAGGTCACGCTGACGGTGAAGGGGAAGGAGCCGGAAGGCGATATCAGCCATACATTTCCGGCCGATACGATCCATATTCTACCAGTTTATGGTCTGTATGCGGACTGCGAAAATACGGTGGAGCTCATTTTGTCGGGAGGAGAACGGGAGACGGTTATGATTAAAACCGAGCCGCTTCCCCCAGAAGTGCCGGTTCCCACATTCTGCAAGGGCAGCGGGGCGCATATGGGAGACAATGTGATTTTTCTGACACAGACATCCAAGGCCGATGCGCTGGCATGTGATTACCGCGGGGACGTAAGGTGGTATCTGACGGTAAACGTCTGCTTTGATATGAAGCGTCTTGCGAACGGCCATCTGCTTGTCGGTACGGACCGGCTGATCAAGCTGCCGTATTACGTGAGTGGTGTGTACGAGATGGGGGTACACGGAAAAATATACCGGGAATACAGGCTTCCGGGCGGTTATCACCATGATACCTTTGAGATGGAAGACGGCAATATCCTGATGCTGTCTCAGATTCCGGACCGGGATACTGTAGAAGATGTGCTGGTCCTTGTCAACCGCCAGACGGGAGCAATCGTGAGAACCTGGGACTACAGGGAGATTCTGCCTTACGACTGCCAGACGACCTGGTCCGGATCGGCCTCCGCACACGACTGGTTCCATAATAATGCGGTATGGTACGATAAGAAGACGGATTCCATCACGCTTTCCGGCCGGCATCAGGATGCGGTGATCAATATAGACTTCAAAACAGGAGCCCTCAACTGGATTCTGGGAGATCCGGAGGGCTGGCCGGAAGAGTACGTGGAGAAGTATTTCTTCCGGCCGATCAGTGAACCGTTTGAGTGGTCTTACGAGCAGCACGGCGTGGTGGTGTGCCCGGACGGAGATATTATGATGTTCGATAACGGTCACTATCGTTCCAAGTTAAAGGCTCATTACAGCAAGGCGAAGGACAGCTATTCCAGAGGCGTGCGCTACCATATCGACAGAGAGGCACGGACTATCGAACAGGTATGGCAGTATGGAAAGGAGAGAGGCGCGGACTTCTTTTCACCATATATCTGTAATGTGGAATATTACGATGAAGGCCGCTATATGGTACATTCCGGGGGAATTGCCTATAAGGATGGAGAACCGTTAGAGGGGCTGGGGAGCATGGATGGAACCGGTGAGGGCTGTACACTGAATGCAATTACCTGTGAACTGGTAAATGATGAGGTAGTCTATGAGCTGCACGTACCTTCCAATGTATTCCGTGCCGAGAAGCTGCCGATGTATTATGCCGGTGAGACGGCGGAACTGGGAGCAGGGAAAACACTTGGTTCCATGAGCAGAACAGGAGAATTTGAGACAGAGATTCCAGCTGTCTGTACGGGGGATTTGATTCCGGAGCATTACGAGGCTTCCGTTACGGAGGAGGAGGACCGCATTCTGTTTAATGCTACCTTTGAGAAGGGGGAGCTGGCCATGCTCCTGCTGGAAGAGGAAGACGGCAAAGCGCACCGCTATTATATCAACACGTCGGCTGCGAAGAATTTCGAGGCAATGTGTGTCGGAACATTTCTGAAGAATGATCCCAGAAATGTTGATGTGTATGTCAATAAATGCGGGATGAGTAAAAATGTGAAGGTTCGTGTGCTGCTGGAAGACAAAATCTATGAGACAGGTGTCGAAATCCGTATGGAATAGCAGATCTGCAGAACGGGGAAGAGAAGAAGAGCCGGGATGACAAGCGGGCAGGGCCGCTGTGTTCGGAGCATGGAAATGCGAAGGATACAGCGGCTTTTTGCTGCGAAGTCTGGAGAATTGGAGGTTGATTCCCGTGAGCTGCGAGCCAAGTGCCATGCTTACATGAGCATTTGGCGACTGCTGCGAGGGTCAAATACACTACAGGGAGTATTTGACTTTAGTGAAGAAAATGATAAAATATATATATTCAGCAGTTCTGGAGAGAAGAGATGAATCATAGCAATTGTAGAATGAAACCAGCATTGAGAAAAGGAGAAAAATGTTATGGGATTTAAAAAGATAGCAGTGGAAGAACTGAATTTTAATCCATTTACAAAGATTGGCACTGAGTGGATGCTGATCACGGCGGGCGATGAGAATAATTTTAATACAATGACGGCCAGCTGGGGCGGAATGGGAATTATGTGGAACAAGAATGTGATTACTGCTTATATCCGGCCTCAGCGCTATACGAAAGAATTTGTCGATGCCAATGAGCTGTTTACCGTATCTTTTTATGATAAGGAGTACAGAAAGGCGTTGAACATCTGCGGAACAAAGTCCGGACGTGACTGCGATAAAGTGAAGGAGGCAGGTCTGACGCCCTATTTTATCGACGGTACCACAGCATTCGAGGAAGCAAATATGATTTTTGTCCTGCGGAAACTGTACTCCGATCCCATGCCGGCTGAAAATTTATTGGATCAGGAAATAGATCAGAAATGTTATCCGAATAAAGACTATCATACTATGTATGTGTCGGAGATTGTGAAAGTGCTTGTGGCAGACTGCCAGGCTGTCTAATTGTGAAGGGATTTTTAGAAGATGGGGAGATAAGGAAGTGAAATGCTGGTGCGAATCTCAAGTAAACATGAAAATACTGGGGGATTCGCACTGGGAAAATGAGGGAGTATGAAGCAGAAGGAAGATAACTATTGATTTTTCTGAAAAATATTGTACAATATAGTTAAATATGTGGGTGGGTAGTGGGGGAATGTTGTGGAGAATTGCTGTCACCTTCTGCGAGGAAGGTGTGGATTGAAATCACGGTCAGGGATAGGTCTATGGTCGGCAGCTCCGTCACCTTCTGCGAGGAAGGTGTGGATTGAAATTTCCGAAACTCTGGATAACGTTCCGTCTCCGGTGTCACCTTCTGCGAGGAAGGTGTGGATTGAAATGCATATTCCAAAGACATACAGATCCATACTCATCGTCACCTTCTGCGAGGAAGGTGTGGATTGAAATGCTTAATTTTTGTAATCGGTCTATTAGCTCTTGTGTCACCTTCTGCGAGGAAGGTGTGGATTGAAATTCCTTAATCCCGCAAAAGTGCTTGCACTTGTATGGTCACCTTCTGCGAGGAAGGTGTGGATTGAAATCTTTCCCGGTGCTGATGCATAGCGTTTTGAAAAGTCACCTTCTGCGAGGAAGGTGTGGATTGAAATTGCTCAGACTCCTAATTCTGGATTTGCTATTTTAGTCACCTTCTGCGAGGAAGGTGTGGATTGAAATGGTTGCCTGGGTACATCTGGAGCGTAATCCAGCGTCACCTTCTGCGAGGAAGGTGTGGATTGAAATCTTACGCTCCGATCCCTCATAATAATTGGTCAAGTCACCTTCTGCGAGGAAGGTGTGGATTGAAATCTCATGATGGCACAGTACATAAAATAGGAAAAGGTCACCTTCTGCGAGGAAGGTGTGGATTGAAATGAGGAAGTTATCAGTAATTTTGAAAAACTTGGTGTCACCTTCTGCGAGGAAGGTGTGGATTGAAATACTTGTTGCCCGGTCGTGTCCGGTGATGTCTCCCTCGTCACCTTCTGCGAGGAAGGTGTGGATTGAAATTTCCGTACTGAGCCCAGATTTCTTTCATTCTCCGGTCACCTTCTGCGAGGAAGGTGTGGATTGAAATTGCTTATTGAGGATATCCATTTCTTTTTCCGGAGTCACCTTCTGCGAGGAAGGTGTGGATTGAAATCCGTGTATCGTACAGATTCCGAGGGGCTTCTTCCGTCACCTTCTGCGAGGAAGGTGTGGATTGAAATAAAAACATCCATTACATAATTCCCACTTTATTTTGTCACCTTCTGCGAGGAAGGTGTGGATTGAAATAATGTATTCGCCTCCTTTCCTGTACCCGTTGAGAACGTCACCTTCTGCGAGGAAGGTGTGGATTGAAATTCTGCATAATCACAGGGTATTGACCGACCAGCAAGTCACCTTCTGCGAGGAAGGTGTGGATTGAAATATACGATGAAAGTTGAGGTGATGACTGGTGAATGGTCACCTTCTGCGAGGAAGGTGTGGATTGAAATCCTAATGGCTGCAGCACGTTTTTAAACAGCAGTGTCACCTTCTGCGAGGAAGGTGTGGATTGAAATGATTAATAATAAGAAAAAACATGGTTTAGATACCGTCACCTTCTGCGAGGAAGGTGTGGATTGAAATAGGATATATGTATCGGGCCTGCCCGGTATGATTTGTCACCTTCTGCGAGGAAGGTGTGGATTGAAATAAAAGAAAGATATGACCAAATCGTACACAAACAGGTCACCTTCTGCGAGGAAGGTGTGGATTGAAATTGAATTGTTGGCAATACATGACTATATGTCTCCGTCACCTTCTGCGAGGAAGGTGTGGCTTGAAATTTCGAGGAATATATGGATTGAAATAACCATATCCCCCCTTCCAATCTCTCATCACAACAAAAAGAACCTTCAGAAAGCAAATGCTTCTAAAGGTTCTCTTTTTCTGATAACAATATCCTCTCTAATCCCCAAGATAATAAACCGCCGTAAAATACCCCTTACTATTATAATAAAGCGCATTCCCAAGTACGCTGCTGTCAGCCAGCGCCTCCGTCTCCCAGCCACTCTCTGATGTACCAGCACAGATCTCCGTCTGAGTTTTCGATGCTTCTGCCAGGCTGGTATAAGCGCCTGTCACGGCCCCTTTCAGAATGTAAATGTCCCCCTCATATACCGTCTTCATCACAGTGTCTGCGCTGGTCTGCCACAAAGTATAGGTTCCATTTTCCAGATCTGCGATGACTCCTGTTTCACTGCCGTGTGAGGAAGGCGTTGTTCCCTTGTCATACATTAGATAGCCGTATGAATTCGAGTCCCCTGCGTTGGGATCCAGGGAAAGTAATTGGCTTTCGCCGGTCAGCGCGTTTAAAACCACTTCGGCTTCCCCGCCGTTTTGTACTGCAGAAAACTGTTCCTGCGTCATGGAGGCGGGAACAGAGATCGTGCCGGGAGCGCTGTAGTACACGCCCATATCTTTCGCCTTCGTCAGGTCTGCGGACAGCCCGGTTTCCCTGCCGGTATGCAGGTACGAGAGGTAAGGCGCAAGCGGAAGGCGGTCCCATTCGCCTGCATAATCGATTCCGTCTATGATATTTCTTTTGTCAAAAGGTTCCTCTTCCAGTCCCCGAATCAGCGTAATATTCTTTTTCTCGATATCAGAAAGCAGGGAATCCGAGAATTTGTCCGGATCCAGGAGGCCGTGATACCAGGCTTTATCGGAAAAATACTGGCTTAAGACCTCGGAATCAAATTTCCGTCCATGCGCCGCATAAATTTCATTTCTGAGCAGCCACAGGTCCTCGGTCGGGTATAAGTACAAATCAGCTTTGCTTAAATAACGGGTGAATACCTCCGGCCTGCTGAATGAACGCTGGAAGGAATAGTAATCCCCCTCCAGACGAGCGTCGCCGTCAACTGTAATATGTGGAACCGCGTCATTTAAATAGAAGGTAATGCGGCACGTTCCTTTACCCTGGGCTGCGTCGTGGAATTCAGGTATGATGCTGTAATCCATTTTTCCATTGTCCGTATCAACGGCCGCTTGAGCAATCCCATTCCAGAAGCTTTCATATTGGTTATCCTGAGACAGGAAGTCGCAGGTCAGACGGTTGGAATCCATCCAATCCTGTGTGAGTGTAAAGGATATGGCGGACCGCACGTCGCCTGCCTTAAAATACCTGCTGGATATCAGCTCAGTGTCGGCATCCAGGTTTTTCAATGCTTTTATATCAAATTTTAGAGCAGCTGCCCCAGAGGAAGAACCATCCGGTGAAATCGGACTCTGGTCCTCTGCACCGGAGGATTTCTCTGGCGGGGAAGCGTTTTCTGCCTGATCGCCTTCCTGCGTTTCTTCCTGATTGGCGTAGGGCTCCTGCGTGAAATCTGCCGTATTGTTCGAAGCCCGGTCCATATGGCAGGCAGAGGATAAGATACTAATTACAATGACACATCCCAGCAACAGCTTTTTCTTCATTCACGTTCTTCCTTTCCATTGTGAAGCACCGTGCCTGTACGGCCCGGCGGCTTATGTTCCATTCGTTGTCCTGATATTCTGTACCGCTATCATACCATATGCCTCTGAAAATGAAAATAATTCCCCGTCATAATTTGTCCCCCTTCACATATATTGAGGTAAGAGGAGGGATGAAGGTGGAGAAAAAAGACGAGCTCATAAAAATCTTTTCGAAGAATATAAGAGAGATTCTAAGCCGGGTTGCCGTCGACTTTGATGAAGTGCAGGAGATCCGCCTGCGGGTGGCGGCGCCGCTTTTGATGGTCTATAAGAATGAAGAGTACTACATAAGCCGTTTGGGACAGCTGAGCCGGGACTGCCGGGATGCCTATCTGGTGAGCCGGGGCGAGTTAAAGGAAACCATGGAATACATGAGCAATTATTCCCTGTATGCATTTGAGGAAGAGATGAAGCAGGGATTTCTTACCATCCAGGGGGGCCACCGCATCGGCGTTGCGGGTAAAACCATTTTGGACGAGTCGGGAATCAAGACGATGAAGTTTATTTCCTTTATCAATGTAAGACTGTCTCATCAGGTGAAGGGATGTGCTTCCCCGGTTCTTCCGTATCTCTATGACAAGGAAGAAATTCTGCACACTCTGATCATTTCGCCGCCGCGGTGCGGGAAGACGACGCTGCTCCGTGATCTGATCCGGCAGATTTCCAACGGGACAAAGGATCACGCAGGCATGACGGTCGGAGTGGTGGACGAACGGTCGGAAATCGGCGCCTGCTACCAGGGAATGCCCCAGAATGAGCTGGGAATCCGCACCGATATTCTCGACTGCTGTCCGAAGGCCAGAGGCATGATGATGCTGATCCGTACCATGTCGCCGCGGGTGATAGCTGTCGATGAGATCGGAAGCAGGGAAGACTTAGAGGCCATGGAGTACGTTATGAACTGCGGATGCAAGCTGATTGCCACGGTGCACGGCAGTTCCATCGATGATCTGAAGCAGAAGCCGGTGCTACGAAGACTGGTGGATGAGCGGATTTTTGAGCGGTATATCGTGCTGAATAATAAAGGAAAGATTGGCAATATCGATCAGATCTACGATTCCCGCGGGACTCAGCTTTATAAGGCGGAAGTCCACCGCATGGGAAAAAGATGGAACAGCGAGGAGTGCATGGCGTATGGATAACACGGGAATCAGAATTCTGGGAGCCGTTCTCGTCGTGATTTCCTGCTCCGGCATGGGATTTTTTATGGCGGGGCAGTGGGGAGAACGGCTGAAAACCATGGAACACTTAAGAAAAATGATCTTCCTGCTGAAAGGCGAGATTGTATACGCCCGCTCCGCGCTCCCTGAAAGCTTCGATCGGACGGGGAAGAAGGGCGGAGGAGAGATCGGCGACCTGTTTATCCGGGTGGCCGAGCGGATGGAGGGACAGCGGGGGGAGCCATTTTACGATATCTGGCAGGAGGAGATCGATAAGCTTCCCAAAGCCTTCTGTCTTTCGAAAGAGGACAGGCAGAGTTTGAAAGGGCTGGGCGAGCATCTTGGATATCTGGACCTGGAGATGCAGGAGAGGACGATTCTCCTCTATCTGGAGCAGTTGGATCTATCTATCGGTTATCTGAGGGAACATAAGCAGGAACGGAGCCGTCTCTATACCAGCCTTGGTATTATGGGCGGCATCTTCATAACGATTATGATGTATTAGCACGCCGGACGGCGATGTTTGACTATAAGGAGGATAGCATGGGGGTCAATCTGATATTTAAAATAGCGGCGGTTGGAATCCTGGTTTCCGTCATCTGCCAGGTACTTAAGCACAGCGGGCGGGAAGAACAGGCATTTTTGACGAGTCTCGCTGGTTTAATCCTGGTGCTGTTCTGGCTGGTGCCTTACATTTATCAGCTGTTTGAAACCATTAAAAATCTGTTTGCATTGTAGGGGTAATGAGAATATGACGGTAGTGACCATAGCCGTAGTCGGAATCACGGCAGTCCTTCTGGCCGTTGCGCTGAAGGGCATGAAAGGGGAGTACGGAACCTATCTGGTGATGGCGGCCGGATTTTTCATCTTTTTTTACGGAGTCGGAAAGCTGACCACAATTCTGGATACCATCAAACAGGTTCAGTCTTATATCAGGATCAACAGCGTCTATCTGTCCACCCTGATTAAAATGATCGGGATCACCTACGTGGCGGAATTCGCCGCCGGAATCTGCAAGGATGCGGGATACGGCGCAGTGGGCACACAGATCGAAATCTTCGGCAAACTGTCGGTGCTTGCCGTTAGCATGCCCATTCTCTTAGCGCTCATCGAGACTCTACAGGTATTTCTGTCATGACGGGGCATCTGTATAAAACAGCCGTATTTCTGGCCCTGGTGGTGGCCCTGACGGGAACGGGAGGCCTGTCTTTCGCAGGTGGGCTGTCCACGGTCATGATCAGCTGTGCGGCGGAGCACGGCGGCGGGTCTCCTGCCGATTCCGGGGAGACAGTGGACGAAGCGGAGACGAAAGAGGTCTCCATGGATTTGGAACAGTATGACTTAACGGAGATTCAGGATTATATTAACTCTCAGGGGACGAGCGGCTGGAACTTGTCCTTTAAACAGATGATGAAGGACATCATGGCGGGCAGGCTGGGGGATGTGATGGAGCAGATTGGGGAGGGGCTCCGCGATGCGCTGTTTTCGGAGGTCAGAAATAACGGCCATATGATGGGCCAGATCATAATTCTGGGAATTATCGGCGCTGTGTTTGCCAACTTCTCCAATGTTTTTACAGGAAGTCAGATATCGGAAACAGGATTCTTTGTCACCTACCTGTTATTGTTTACTTATCTGGCGGCCAGCTTTTTTACGAGTATTACCATTGCAGGAAATGTGGTCAATCAGATTCTGGGATTTATGAAGGCGTTGATGCCGGCCTATTTTCTGGCGGCGGCATTTGCGGGAGGGAGCGTTTCGGCGGTCGCATCCTACGAATTTACGCTGTTTGCCATCACGGTGGTTCAGACGATTACCGCCTCCGTCCTTCTGCCCATGGTGAAGGTCTATGCGCTTCTCGTCATGGCCGGCCATATTGCAAAGGAGGACATCCTGTCGAAGCTGACGGAGCTCTTAAGCGACGTGATTACCTGGAGCCTTAAGACCATGGTGGGGATCGTGCTGGGATTTCACCTGATCCAGGGGCTGGTGCTCCCCTATGTGGATTCCATGAAAACGGGGGCGGTCCAGAAGCTGATCGGAATCATACCGGGAGTGGGGCAGGGAGCCAGCGCTGTGACGCAGATGGTCATCGGTTCGGGTGTCTTGGTAAAGAACACCATGGGGGCCGCCGGAGTGGTGATCCTGGTGATTATCACCCTGATTCCCATGATGAAGCTGGTGATTCTCATGCTCCTGTATCAGTGTGTGGCGGCCGTCCTCCAGCCGGTATGCGATAAAAGGATTGTATCCTGTATTTCGGATATGGCCAAGGGACACAGAATCCTGCTGTCCATCGCGGCTTCGGCTATCGTGCTGTTCGTGGTGACCATCGCGGTGGTGTGCGCTTCCACTAATGTAACGTATTACGCAGGGTGATTGACATGGAAGGTTTATATGAGTGGATCAGAAATATCACATATTATCTGATCTTTATGACAGTGGTAACCAATCTTCTTCCCGATAAGAAGTATGAAAAATATTTCCGGCTGTTTGCGGGCATGGTGCTCATTCTGCTGGTGTTAAAACCATTTACAGGCGGCCTGCGGCTGGATGACAAGCTGGCCTATTACTTCGAGTCCATCAGCTTTCAGAAGGAGGCGTCGGAACTCTCGGCCCAGCTCACCGACATGGAAGGTGTGAGGCTTGCGAGCATGGTGAGCCAGTACGAGGAGGCGGTGGAAAATGACCTGCGCACCATGGCGGAATCGTCGGGATTCGTCTGCAGGAAGGCCGAGGCCGGGATCGACGGGGATGAGAAGAAGGAGACCTTCGGCCACGTGGTATCTGTCAGTCTCCGGCTGGCTCCTGACAGCTCCGGGCAGGCGGATCAGGGCGGAAGTAGTTCCGGTATCCAGCCGGTGGAACCGGTAGATCCTGTGGAACCCATCGAACCGGTGGAACGGATCCGCGTGGAACTGAACGGCGGGAGCGAGGAGGTGTCGGAGACAGTCGGTGCATCGGCGGGGCAGCCTGATAAGCGGCAGGAAGAAAATTCTGCTTTGGCTGGTCTGAGACGGCGCATTTCTGAATATTATGATTTGGAGGAACAGGACATTGAAATTCAACTGGAAAATAGGTAAGGATAAATGGCTGATTCTGCTGGCAGTGGGACTTCTGCTCCTGGTCCTCACGATTCCTTCCGGTCCGGAGACGGAAAAGATGATGTTAAAAGACGCCGCTTCGGGGACAGAAGCCTCCTTACAGGAAGGGCTGGTGACAGAAGCGGGGGAACCGGTCGCCGCGGCCGCAAATGCGGACCGCACCTATGAACAGCAGCTGGAGCAGCGGGTGAAGCAGATTCTAAAGACCGTGGATGGAGTCGGGACCGTTGACGTGATGATCGTGCTCAAGTCTTCCGAGGAGAAGGTGCTGCGTGTGGACAAAAATACCTCCAGCTCCAGCACTGAGGAACAGGACAGCGGCGGCGGAACGAGGAAGAGCAGCAGCGCGGAACAGCAGGAAAGTACAATTTTGACCGGAACCGGGGAAAATACGGCGCCGATCGTGGAAAAAGAGATCCGTCCCGAAATCGAAGGAATCATCATCAGCGCCCAGGGCGGAGGCAGTCCAACTGTAAAAGCTGAAATTTCAGGCGCGATGGAAGCATTATTTGACTTGCCGCCACATAAAATAAAAGTATTAAAGAGGGTGGAATAAAGAAGGAGTGTTAGGAATGAGAAGCTTAAAAGATATCAGAGAATCCAAAGTCCCGAGAACCTCAAAGAAAATGAATATGAAGAAACTGTTCAGAAGAAATCAGATTATCATCACAACGCTGGCGGTCATGATCGCAGCTGCCGGATACCTAAACTACGCCGGGAAGCAGGAAATGGCGTCGGGAACTGATGTGTACGAGGCCGGTGTGACGGATATTTCCGATGAGGACATTCTGGCCGAGAACCAGGCGCTGACAGGCGACCCGGGAAATTACCAGGAGATTGCAAGCCTTGACAATGACCCTAACGACGAGAGTCTGGCGGCTCAGGAGACAGATGGCTCCGGCAGCGCAGTGGCCAGCAATCAGGAAGGCGTGGCGGGAGACGCAGCAGCGGACACCACCAATGTAGCCGACAATTCGGCGGCGGAAGGCGGACAGCTGGCAGCCAATGAGACGACAGGCGATTTAGAAACCGGTTTGGAAAATCCGGGTGAAGCGGTCTTAACCAGCGGTATGAATGTATCCGACTACATAGCGAACGTGCAGCTGAGCAGAGAGCAGGTCCGTGCCAAGAACAAAGAGACCCTGATGAACTTAATCAACAATGAGAACATCGAAGAAGCTGCCAAACAGGAAGCGATTCAGGAAATGATCGACATGACCGCAGTATCCGAGAAAGAGAATGCCGCAGAGACTCTTCTGATGGCAAAGGGCTTCTCCGATCCGGTTGTAAGCATTACTAGCGGCAAGGTTGACGTCGTCATCAACGCTTCCAGCATTACCGATCCGCAGCGCGCCCAGATTGAGGACATCGTAAAGCGCAAAACGGAAGTGGGAGCAGAGAATATTGTGATCACACTGATGAAGCTGGAAGAATAGAGGAAATGAAGCACCCAGGCGCGAATAAATCTGAAAGAATGAACGAGGATGCGAAAAAGCCGCATATGGCTTTTTCACGTCCTTGTTTCTTTTTTCCATCTATTTCCAGACTCCGGATTTCGCTGTTTTTTCCGCCTGCTATTGAGAAAAGTTTGTGCATTTTATGGAGTTGCCTATGGCTAACTCCCTGTGTTATGATATTAGGGCAGCGCGCGGTGTGAGATACATGTAAGTCCAGTATGCATGTGATGTGATATCTTGCGAGTTGTATTTTTTTGCCTTTCTGGTTAGTTTAAGCTAACTAAAACCCTGTACATCATTTGATTTGAGAGGAGGAACCCAAAATGAAACCAAAGACTCTAACCATCCTTCTGGCGGCAGCACTGGTCATTCTGTCGGCGGTATCACTGTTTCTGGGTGTCATGGATATAAGCCTCGGAGGCGTGCTGCGCGGGGATTTTGAACAGGTGGAGATCCTGTTGATATCCCGGCTGCCCCGTCTTCTGGCGATACTCTGTACCGGAGTCGGTATGAGTATTTCCGGCCTGATCATGCAGCAGCTCTGTATGAATAAATTCGTTTCCCCGACCACCGGTGCGACGATTTCCTCGGCGCAGTTCGGTATTCTGCTGGCGCTTTTGTTTATGCCGTCATCCTCGCTGTGGGGACGGGCCGTCTTCGCTTTTATCGCGGCGATCGCGGGGACGTGGATATTCGTCTGCTTCATTCAGAGAATCCAGTTTAAGGACGTGGTCATGGTTCCGTTAGTGGGAATCATGTTCGGCAATGTGATCGGAGGCATGACCAGTTATCTGGCCTATAAATACGACATGACACAGGCCCTTTCCTCCTGGCTGGTGGGACATTTTTCCCTGGTAATCAGAGGACGCTATGAACTGGTGTATTTAACACTTCCGCTGGTGCTTCTGGCCTTTTTATTTGCCAATCATTTCAATATTGTTGGAATGGGGAAGAATTTCTCAAAAAATCTGGGTGTCAACTACAATGTCGTGCTCTTTCTGGGACTGAGCATCGCCGCCATGATTACAGCCAGCATTGTGGTCGTCGTCGGAAGCGTTTCCTATATCGGACTGATCGTGCCCAACCTGGTGGCGATGTTTAAAGGCGACCGGATACGGGGGACTCTGCTGGATACCGCCCTGTTTGGAGCGCTGTTTGTTCTGGTCTGCGACATGATCGGCCGGACCGTGATCACCCCCTATGAGCTGCCGATAGAATTGATTATCGGTGTCATAGGAAGTGTGATTTTCGTAGGTATGCTGATCTACCGGTTAAATCACGGCCGGAAAAGCATCACCCTTCCCTTCGGGAAAAGGAGAGCCGCGGCGGTACCTTCGCCGCAGACGGGAGGAACGGAGGCATGAAGCAGGAAAAAATGAGCAGAAGGACCGGAAACATCAACGGAAAGAAGCTGGTGATCCTATCGCTGCTGGCAGCGGCCGCCGCCGTGCTCTATCTCTTTCTGAATGTGAATATGAAATATTTCAGCTACGCCATGAGCCTGCGGATTCCAAAGCTGGCGGTCATGCTGATCACGGCGTTCTGCATCGGCGGGGCTTCCGTCATCTTCCAGTCGGTGATCAACAATACCATCGTGACGCCGTGCCTGCTGGGGATGAACTCCCTCTATACGCTGATCCATACGGCGGTTGTGTTCTTTTTCGGCTCCACCAGTCTTCTGGCCCGCAATACGAACCTTTCCTTTGCGGTGGATCTGGTACTTATGGCGATCATCGCCACCATCATTTACAGCTACTTATTTAAGAAGACAAGCCATAATGTGCTGTATGTCCTGCTGGCCGGAACGGTGCTGTCCACCTTTTTCACCAGTATGCAGACGACGCTGACGCGCATCATGGATCCCAACGAGTACGACAGCCTTCTGGCGTCGCTGGTCGCCAGCTTTACGAATGTAAACACGGAAATTATATTCTTTTCCCTGATCCTGATTGCAGCTCTGCTTTTTGTCCTGCGCCGGGAACTGGCGCTGCTGGATGTCATTACACTGGGAAAGGCGCAGGCGATTAATCTGGGGGTGGACTATGACCGCACCGTGCGCAGACTGCTTCTGGGGGTGACACTGTTTATCGCCATAGCGACCGCCATGGTAGGCCCGATATCCTTCCTGGGCCTGATTATCGCCAATTTATCGAGACAGCTGTTTAAGACGTTCCGCCACAGCTACTTAATCGCCGGCTCGGCATTAATCGGTATGGTGATACTGGCAGGCGGCCAATTGCTTGTGGAGCAGGTATTTGCCTACGGCATCCCGGTCAGCGTATTTATTACTGTCGGAGGCGGAATCTATTTTCTCTATCTGCTGCTGCGAACAAGCCGTTCCGCATAGGGTGTGAAAAAAACAATATAAGGAGGTCATAACGATGTTTGTCAAAGAACTTTTGAAAAAATACAATGGAAAAACCGTAGTGGACGGCGTCTCCTTCGAACTGCCGAAGGGAAAGGTGATCTCGCTGATCGGCCCCAACGGAGCCGGAAAATCAACGGTTATGGGAATGATCTCCAGGCTGATCGCACAGGATGACGGTTCGGTGGATTTCGAGGGAAAGGACATTTCCAAATGGAAGAGCCGGGAGCTGGCCAGGCGGCTGGCTATCCTGACTCAGAGCAACCACGTCCAGATGAAACTGACAGTCCGGGAGCTGGTGGCCTTCGGCCGCTTTCCCTACAGCGGCAATCGGATTACAGATGAGGATGAGGAAATCATCGAAAAGGCCATCGCCTACATGGAACTGGAGGAATTTGAGGACCGGTTCATCGACGAACTGTCCGGCGGCCAGCGCCAGCGTGCCTACATAGCCATGGTCATTGCGCAGGATACGGAGTACGTCCTGTTAGATGAGCCGACCAATAACCTGGACATTTACCACGCCACCAACATGATGAAAATCGTCCGGAGGCTGTGTGATGAACTGGGAAAAACCGTGATTCTCGTGCTGCATGAAATCAATTACGCGGCATTTTATTCTGATTACATCTGCGCATTCGTGGATGGAAAAATATCAAAATTCGGTACGGTGGAGGAAGTGATGACAAAGGAAAATCTCTCCGAAATCTACCGCGTGGACTTCGAGATTCTGGAAATAGAAGGAAAACCACTGTCGATCTATTACTAACCCAAAAAAGGAGATACTAACTATGAAAAAAATGACATTACTGACACTTGCAATGGCAGCAGCCCTTTCCATGACAGCCTGCGGGCAGGGCGCCGGACAGGCAGGAACGACAGGCGGACAGGCCGGCGAGACGACTTCTTCCGAAGCCGCATCCACAGATACAGAGTCCCAGTCCGGCTCTGGGGAAGGTGAAAATGAAGATGCACAGGCCTCGGAGACACCGGAATCCGTCACCGTGACGACGCTGAATGGAAACGGCGAAAAGGTGGAGCTGGAGGTTCCCTATAATCCGGAGCGCGTGGCCATTCTGGATATGGCGGTGCTTGATATGATGGATAACTGGGATCTGGGCGCCCAGATCGTGGGAATGCCGAAATCCTCCAAAATCGATTATCTGATGGAGTATAACAACAACGAGGATATCGTAAATCTTGGCACCTTAAAGGAAGTGGACATGGAGGCGCTCATGGCCAGCGAGCCGGATGTGATCTTCATCGGAGGCCGTTTAAGCGCGCAGTATGACGAACTGTCGAAGATCGCTCCTGTCGTATACACTGCGGTGGATTATGAGGAAGGCGTGATTCAGAGTGTGAAAAATAACGCGGCCATGATCGCTTCCATCTTCGGTGAGGAAGAGCGGGCGGCGGAAGAACTGGCCGGATTCGATGCACGTGTGGAGACGCTCCGCCAGGCGGCCGAGGGAAAGACAGCAGTCATCGGAATGGTGACCAGCAGCAATTTCAACACATTGGGTGATGGAAGCCGCTGCTCCCTGATCGGCAATGAAGTCGGCTTCACCAATCTGGCCAACGACGTGGATTCCACGCACGGCAATGAATCCTCCTTCGAGCTTCTCGTTTCCTTAAACCCGGATTACATCTTTGTCCTGGACCGCGATTCCGCAATCAACACGGAAGGCGCCAAGCTCGCGGCGGAAGTGATGGATAATGAGCTGGTGAAGAAGACGGAAGCATACAAAAACGGACATATCGTCTATCTGACACCAACCGTATGGTACCTGGCGGAAGGCGGCATTACAGCCACCGATGTGATGTTAAGTGACTTAGAAGCGGGTATTCTGGGCCAGGAATAGAAAAATGTTTTGCAAACTGTGGCTGTCTTTGTTATAATAGTCTATAATCCAAGTAACACATCGAATTGAAAACAGGAGGGAATCATTGTGGCAGAGACAGAGAACAGAAATACTCATAAAGTATATGAAAAAGATAAAATCGGCGAAGTACAGATTGCGGATGAAGTAGTAGCCATCATAGCAGGCCTTGCGGCGACAGAAGTAGACGGCGTGGATTCCATGGCCGGCAACATTACCAATGAACTGGTTGGAAAGCTGGGCATGAAGAATTTATCCAAGGGCGTTAAAGTCGAAGTAACGGAAGAGCACGTATCCGTTGACTTATCCTTAAACATCAAGTACGGCTTCAGCATTCCGGAAGTATGTGAAAAGGTGCAGGACAAGGTAAAGAGTGCGATTGAGAACATGACAGGGCTTACCGTGCTGGATGTGAACATCAAGATCGCCGGCGTGTCGATGGAAGAAAACCGGTAAGAACGTGAAAAGAGAGAGGAAGCTGCGCAGAGTGAGAATTCTGCACAGCTTCCTTTTTTGTTAAAATGGTTCAGGCGGAAAAGTATTTCCAGAGTGTCCTGCCGCAGAGCGGGAGTTTCTTCGGGGACACGCAGGCCAGGACGACATCGGCGGCGACCGGCTCCTGCAGCGGGATCACTGCGACATTTTCATGGCGGAATACATCGAGATTGCTGTAAGGAAGCAGGCTCACTGCCTCTCCGGCGGCGACTGCGCTGACAATGGATTCTATCTTGGCTGTCCGGGTGACAGCGGGCTGGAATCCTTTTTTTTGGCAGGCCGTGAGGCACAGGCGGTAGATGCTGCTGCTGGGATGCATCAGAATAAACGATTCTCCGGACAGCTCTTCTAAGGGAACGGCTGGTCTGCCTGCCAGCGGATGGCCAGCGGGAGTCAGAAGCACCAGCCGGTCGTGAGCCAGCAGATGGCATGTGCTCTGCACGCCGGTAAGCAGTTCCGGGCGGCCGATGATCAGATCATAGCTGCCCTGGCGGAAGCCCTGCCGCAGCGGTTCATCCTCCACCTCGTCGATCATGAGGGTGATCTCCGGGTGAGACTCGGCAAACTGCCTCAGAACGGGATTCAACCGGTACTGATGCAGGATGGGAAGGGCTCCCAAATGCAGGATGGATCTCCGGCTGTCCTGATATGGAGCAAGATGCTGCTTCATTCCCTGAACGCCTTTTAACAGCTTGACCGCATCGGGATAGAGGATGCGCCCGGCATCCGTTAAGGAGGCGTGGCGGCGGCTTCTGTCAAACAGCTGGACGTCCAGCTCCAGTTCCAGATTCCGTATCTGTTTGGACAGGGTGGACTGGGCGATATGAAGGCTTTCCGCCGCGTCAAAGAATGTGGCGCTTTCCACGATCGCCACAAAGTACTGCAGTTGTTCCAATGTCATATTCCGCCTCCGTTCAATCATTCCGTTATGGAAACAATGATACCATAAAATGAATTGATTGTACAGGCGATTTCCGGTACAGTGAAGGGGAAGGCAAGGGCAGCGTTACAGTTCACAGCCCAACGGCCCTCTAAACGGCAATAGAGACAGCAAAAGGAGGAACTCTCATGGATCTGATTATCGGAGTGACAGGGGCAAGCGGAACTATATACGCGGTAAAGCTGCTGGTGGCATTAAAAAAGACAGAGTCAGTGACGACCCATGTGATATTCAGCGATTACGCCCGGGTAAATCTGGAGATTGAAACAGGATATACAATAGAAGATATCCTTTCCCTGGCGGACCACAGCTATGATAACCGCGACTTGGCGGCCTGCATCTCCAGCGGTTCCTATCCGGCGGATGGCGTGATTATCCTGCCGTGCAGCATGAAGACGCTGTCGGGAATCGCTAATGGATACGCGGACAACTTAATCACCCGCGTATGTGACGTCGCCTTAAAGGAACGACGGCGGCTGGTGATCTGCCCCCGTGAGACGCCGCTTAATACCATTCATTTAAAACATATGTATGAGCTGTCGCAGATGGGGGCTGTCATAGCGCCGCCTATGCCGGCATTTTATAACCTTCCGGAGACCGTGGAGGATATTGTAAATCACCAGATTATGAAGATTCTGGACCAGTTCAGGATTCCCTGTGAAGGCGCGAAACGATGGGGAGAGAAGGTGCAGGACCGTGTTTGAGGAACTGATGGATTTTACCATGACAGGCCACGGAGTCTCCGTGCAGTTTAAGGTGCTCCGGATGGGAACCGACTGTCTGGTGCTGGCAGCGGGCGGTGATACGGGACATATTGGAGCCGTTGCCTTCGGGGACAGAGGCGGATGCCTGTCAAATGCCAGAGAGGGCCACAGGGAAGGCGTGGTGACGGAACTGATTTATCGGGAACTGGAATCCGTGGTTTCCGGGGGACTGGCCGTGCTGGCCGGCATCCATGTGGACGGAATCACGAAGGAACAGATCACCGGCGTCGTAGCGCTGTGCGAAGAAGGCGCTCACCGGATCGCCGCCGGTTTGAGAGAGAATCAGCAAGAGCAGAAGGAAGAAAAAGGAGGAAATCAGAATGGTTGAAGATTTACGGAGTGCGGTGGAGGAACTGAAAAAGTACGAGAATCAGATCGCCTTTACAGATACAGAGGTGGATTCCTACGCGGAAGTCGCGGGAATTTACCGCTATGTCGGGGCGGGCGGTACGGTAAAGCGTCCGACAAAGGAGGGACCGGCGCTCCTCTTCCGTAATATCAAAGGCTTCCCGGATAAGCAGGTGCTGATCGGCCTTTTAGCTTCCAGAAAACGTGTGGGCTGTCTGCTGGACTGTCCGCCGGATAAGCTGGGCTTTCTCTTAAAGGATGCGGCCGCGAATCCCATTATGCCGGAGTTTACGGCAGGCGGAGACGTGCCGTGCCAGGAGGAAATCCATTATGCATCGGAGGAGGGCTTCGATATTCGGAAGCTTCTCCCGGCCCCTCAGAATACGGAGGAGGATGCCGGTCCTTATATCACCATGGGAATGTGCTACGCCTCCGATCCGGTTACGGGGGAAGGGGATGTGACCATTCACCGTCTCTGCCTGCAGTCGGCGGATGAGATGACCATGTTTTTTACCCCTGGGGTGCGCCACCTGGACGCATTTCGGGAAAAGGCGGAACGGGAAGGCGTGAATCTGCCGATCAGCATCAGCATCGGCGTGGATCCGGCCATTGAGATCGCTTCCTGCTTCGAACCGCCCACAACGCCTTTGGGTTTTAATGAGCTGTCCATCGCAGGCGCGCTCCGCAAAAAGCCGGTCCGCATGGCAAAATGCCGGACCATTGACGAGTACGCCATCGCCAACGCGGAGTTTGTCATCGAGGGCGAGCTGGTGGCCGGAAAACGGATGCGGGAAGACATCAACACCAACACGGGAAAGGCCATGCCGGAGTTCCCGGGATATACCGGCCACGTGTCGGGCGAGCTTCCGGTAATAAAGATCAAAGCGGTTACCCATCGGAAAAATCCAATCATCCAGACGTGCATCGGACCCAGCGAGGAACACGTGAGCATGGCGGGAATCCCGACGGAGGCCAGCATCCTGACCATGGAAGAGAAGGCGCTTGCCGGGCGCGTGAAAAATGTTTACGCCCACCGCTCCGGCGGCGGTAAGTACATGGCGGTCATACAGTTCGCCAAACAGGTTCCCAGCGACGAGGGAAGGCAGCGTCAGGCGGCGCTCATTGCCCTCACCGCATTTCCCGAGCTGAAGCATGTGATCGTGGTGGATGAGGATGTGGATATTTTCGATTCAGACGATGTGCTGTGGGCGCTCAACACCCGTTATCAGGGAGACGTGGATACCATCACGATTCCGGGAGTCCGCTGCCATCCGCTGGACCCGACCGAGGGGCCGGAATACAATCCAATGCTTAAGGACCGGGGAATCAGCTGTAAGACCATCTTTGACTGTACCGTTCCATATGGACTGAAGGACCGGTTCCAGCGATCGAAATTTAAAGAAGTGAATATGGAGGACTACGAGATCCGGCCGCTGGTATAAGGGCTCCGGAGACGAGCTGAACAGTAACCTAACGGCCTCCCTGCAGTAACAACAGTGGACATTTTCCCGTTTTGAGTATAACATAGTGTTAGAACGTGTTTGAAAATTGCTTTCTGCCATCTGCACGCCCCACTTCGCGGTATATTTAGCCCCAATTCAGTCAGCGTAGCCCACTACGCCTCCTTCATCGGGGCCAAATCTCCCACAAA
>NZ_QJKD01000001.1:0-621535 GCF_003201875.1 Hungatella effluvii | reverse complement strand
TCTGCCATCTGCACGCCCCACTTCGCGGTATATTTAGCCCCAATTCAGTCAGCGTAGCCCACTACGCCTCCTTCATCGGGGCCAAATCTCCCACAAAGTGTGACGCACAGCTGTCAGAAAGCAATTTTCAAACACACTCTGGAGCGTGACGCAAAAGCTGCTTACAGACACGCTTCAGTACTCCAGACGACCAGAATTATAAAGGAGGATGACCCATGAAAGCGAGGCAAATTTATGTATCAGTACTGATCCTGTCTCTTGTATTCCTGACGGGCTGTTCGAAAGCTCCCGTTCCGGAGGAAGAGACACTGTATCTGATCCAGGAAAACGCCGCCTCCCTTCCCGGAGATGAGCGCGCGGACCTGTGGCAGGACGAACACAATACCTTCGACAGCTACAGACTGCCGGATGGAACCAGACTTTTGACCATCTATAAGACCGTTGGACCTGCCAACTGCTATGTGGCCGGGACGGTAAGCTACAATGATTTAAGTGAATCTGCGCGGAAGGGCATAGACGATTACTACGGGAAACAGGGACTGCTCTACGACACGGAGGCAGAGCTTCAGAAGGCCTACGGGGATTACCTGACCTGCCGGGAGAATGGGACCGCGTACCAGGAACGCCATGTGCGTCAGGAGATCACGCCCTCGGCGTCCAATGATACAGCTGTAAGCTTTATCACAACGGTCACGCTCCCGGTAAACGGCCAGGAGGCTAAAGAACTTCGGCTCGGGGCCGTGTTCAACCGGGAGACGGGTGCCGTATACAGCAACTGGGACTTATTCAGCCTGCCAGAGGACGCGGCCCGGCAATGGCTTTTAGATGCCCCCGGCACCGTCAGTCCGGCGCTGCGCAAAGAGATGGAGGCAGCTCTGCGGCCAGAGTATATCCTTCTTTTCCCGGATCATCTGGAGATATCCTATCCCCAGGGAACCCTCCCAAGCCAGGAGTACAGCTACAGCATTGGTCTGGACTATGATGCAGAGCTTCTGTCAGTGCTTCAGCCATGGGCAGTGCCGGATGGAAGGGAGACGGCGGACTCACCGCAATAAATATCAGTATAGGAAATAAAAATCAGTATGGGAAATCAGCTGTTGCATACTACAACCGCTGATTTCCCATATCTATGCATATTTGGCATAATAGACAAGATCCATCCCGTCCTTAATCTTCTCCACCTTACCAGTCTTCGTATACCCCATCTTCTCATACAAATGGCAGAGCTTCGCCTCCTGGCTGATCGTGTCGAGTTCCCATCTCGGAATCTCCGGATACAGGGCTTCAGCCAGTTCGATGGCCTGCTGTGCATACCCGTGTCCCTGGAACTCAGGAAGGATGAACAGCTGTTTGAGTTTACATAATGTTTCAAAATGGCAGATGCGGATGGCACCGATATGCTTACCCTCTAAACTGATAAAATAGTAATCGGAAAAAGGATCCTTCAGCCTTTGAAGTGTACGGTCCTTCGTCTCCGCGCCGGGATTGGAATCGTAATCCTGGTATTTCTCCAGAAGCGGGCGGAAGGAAGCGGTCTGCAGGCTGTAGAGCTCCTCACAGTTTGAAAGTTTGGCCTTTGTCAGAGTGATCTCCATAATCTTTCCTCCTTACATCATCATTCCAAAATCATATATTTTATAATTCTTATCCAAAGCTTTTTTGCCCACCAGGAAATTCCTGCCGCATTCTCCGGAGTTCCACTGCGGTGCATGCGACTCTGCCTTATTATTCCATTTCTGATAGAATTCCACATGAATGACTGCATAATCCTTCAGGTTCTCCTGCCGCGCCCGTGTTTCGGCGTTGGGATAGGAAAACGCCTCGTTGTCTCCGGCGTACTGTTCACGGTCCAGGGTTGTGATGGAACGTATAATATAGGTTTCCATGGATTCGCCCTTTAAGAACGCTTCCTTCTCATTCTCCAGCGTGATCCTGTCAAGTTCCGTATTGGGAAGAAGTTTCTTCATTTCTTTAAAATCTCCCGTTATCTGGTTAAGGAAGTAACGGGCTACGGTGATCTCAGCGGCGGTCTTGGGCCGGTCTTCGTACCGGATGCTGCGGGTTCCGATGGTCGTATCCGCGGGAACCGGATAGCGGCGCGGCACCAGTAGACAGAACGCCGCCAGAAATGCCGCGGCTCCCAGGACAGATGCAGTCCATACTGCTTTCTTTTTCATAGACTCTCCTCCTTATAATGGTTGATTCTACCATTGAAGGGGAAAAAAGACTTTAAGGATTTATGAAAATTCTGTTACGATTCCCATAGGAACTACAAAAATGTCCGGTTGTTTTTTGGAGATGACGGCCGATGGAAGCTGATATAATAAAATTATGCAAATGAAACGGAAAACGGCAATATGAAAGGAGGATTGATTTCCTAATGGTACAGAATTACGTTATGGCAAAGGAGGCCAAAGAGGTGCTGAGCCTGCTGGCCGGATATGAGGGGCGCGGAAGGATCATAGCGGGCGGAACCGATCTGGTGCTGGATTTGCAGAGCGGGAAGTATCAGGCGGACTGTCTCGTGGATATCACGGGAATTCCGGGGCTGTCTGAGATGAAGCTGTGCGGCGGGGGGCTGGAAATCGGCGCGGCAGTCACCCATAATCAGGCGGCAGAGAGTCCCCTGATCAGACGGTACGCGCACGCGCTGGCAAAGGCGTCTCATTCGGTCGGCTCCAATCAGATTCGAAACTGCAGCACCATCGGCGGCAACATCGTGAACGGCCAGCCGGCGGCGGACAGCGCGGTGGCTCTGGCAGCCCTGGGGGCATCGGTGGAGGTGATGTGCGAGGACGGAACAGAGCTGCTGTCCATGGACCGCCTTTACGCCGGATTTGGAAAAAGCACGATTGACAGCACGAAGAGTCTTGTCACAAAGATTCTCATTCCGGCAGCGGAGCCCGGCGAGGGAAGCGGCTACGCCAGACTGGAACAGAGGAAGGCTCTGGCGCTTCCCATGGTCTGTGTGGCGGCATTTCTCGGAATCAGGGACGGCATGGTGGAACGGTGCCGCATAGCCATGGCCCCGGTCGGCGTGGGGCCGGTGCGGGCGATAGAGGCGGAACGCTTTTTAATTGGAAAAGCGGCGGCAAAGGAAGTATTTTCAGAGGCAGGAAGGCTTGCGCTAAAGAATGCGAATCCCAGGGACAGCCTGATCCGCGGTTCGAAGCACTACAGGGAGGAGGTACTTCCGGTGATGGTGGAACGGGCCTTATCGGAGGCGCTCACCGATGCTGAAGGCAGGGAAAAGGAGGTGGAGCAGTGATGAAACTGTCCTTTATATTAAATGAAGTTCCGGTCCGCGTGGAGATCGAGCCGCCTGAGCTGCTGGCGGATGTGCTGCGGGACCGGCTGGGACTCACCGGAACGAAGAAAGGATGCGGGCAGGGCGAATGCGGGGCCTGCACCGTGATACTGGACGGAAAAGCGGTCAATTCCTGTATGGTTCCGGCGGCGCGTGTGGAAGGCCGCCGCGTTGTTACCATAGAAGGTTTGAAGACAGCAGGAAAACCACACCCCATCCAGCAGGCATTTATCGATGCGGGAGCCATTCAGTGCGGCTTCTGCACGCCGGGGATGATCTTGTCAGCCAAGGCATTGCTCGATGAGAAGCCCCATCCGACGAGAGAGGAGATCCGGACAGCTCTGGCGGGCAACCTGTGCCGCTGCACCGGGTACGTGAAAATAGAACAGGCCGTGGAGCTGGCGGCCCATGCACTGTCCCTGATAGAAGGAGGTGAAACGGATGAAGACGGAAGGTGAAATAGGAAAACCATTGCCAAGAATTGACGCCCTGGAAAAGGCGACCGGAGTGGCTTCCTTTACCACGGATTTAAAGCTTCCCGGTATGCTGCACGCAAAGGTGCTCCGAAGCCCGTATCCACACGCCAGGATCGTGTCCATCGATACGGCGGAGGCGGAAAAACTGCCTGGAGTACGCGCCGTGGCTACATATGAAAATACGACGGAATGTTGTTTTAACAGCTCCTGCAGCGAGGCGAACCCGCCCGCAGTTCCGGTAGAAGATGAACAGATATTTAATCGGGAGCTGCGCTATGTGGGTGACGAGGTGGCTGCCGTTGCGGCGGACACGGAGGAGACGGCAAAACGAGCGCTGGAACTGATCAGGGTGGAATACGAGGAGCTGCCCGCAGTCTTCGATCCGCTGGAGGCCTTGAAGCCGGATGCACCGGCCGTTCATCCCTGCTTTATCGGAAATAATATTGCCGGCATGGCAAAGCTTCCCATGGGGGATTTAGAGAAGGGCTTTGCGGAGAGTGATATCATACTGGAGGAACAGTTTAAACTTCCGGTGGTGAAGCACTGTCAGCTGGAGACCCAGGCCGCGGTAGCCGATTACTCTGCGTCAGGGCATCTGACGGTGTGGTCCACGACCCAGAGCCCCCATCCGCTAAAAAATCTGCTGGCAAAGCTGTTCGGAATGCCGGCCAGCCGGGTTCGTGTGCTGAACCCTCCGTATATTGGAGGCGCATTCGGCTCCCATGTGGGGATGAGCGGCAAGGCGGAACCTATCGCTGCGGCGCTGGCGATGCTTGCGGGGAAGCCGGTGCGTTTTGTCTATGACAGAAAAGAGGATTTTATCGCTTCGACCACCAGGCATTCCGGCTATATTACGGTGAAGCTGGGAGCGAAGCGGGACGGAAGCTTCCAGGCTCTGTATCTGAATGCCGTTTTAAACACAGGCGGCTACGCCAACGCGGGACCCGACGTGACAGCGGTTCTGGGCGTGACCAACATAAGTATTTATCAGATACCCAACGTATTTTATGACGGTCTCTGCGTCTATACAAACACCACCACCGCGGGCGCCATGAGAGGATTTGGCAACCCGCAGGGAAACTTCGCGGTGGAGTCTACGGTCGATATGATGGCCGAACGGCTGGGCATGGACCCAATGGAGCTTCGGCTTAAAAATACCATGACTCCTTACGCACCATGGCTTCCGCCGTATCCCTGTGCCACCTGCGGCCTTGCAGAGTGTATGGAAAAGGGGGCGCAGAAGATCGGATGGGCGGACCGGGACAGCCTTTTAAAGAACCCGGGACACGGGAAAGTGCGGGGAATCGGAATGGCGGCAGGAACCCATGTAAGCAACTCCTGGCCTTTTGCAGTAGAATTTGACAACGCCTATCTGGCGGTAATGGAGGACGGCTCCGCCAATTTAGCGGTGGGCGTCCCCGATATGGGACAGGGAATCGCCACCACGCTGTCGCAGGTAGCGGCATCCTCTCTGGGGATACCCATGGATCAGGTGAGCATCGTCTTCGGCGATACGGCCAGTACCCCTTACGACATCGGAAGCCATGCCAGCAGAACGCTCTATTCGGCGGGAACCGCGGTGGAGGCGGCAGGACGGGATGCGAAGCAGAAGATTCTGGAATTTGCCGCAGAACAGCTGAAGACAGAGCCGGAAACACTGACTCTGGAAAACGGGATGATTCTTGCGGATGGGGAACCCCGTATGACCATGGGGGAAGCGGCCCATCTGATTCACAGAGCTAACCGGCAGATTATCGGGATCGGCCAGACCGTGCCGTTTAACGCGCCTCCGTGGCACGCTCATTTTGCTGAGGTGGAGGTGGATATGGAGACCGGGCAGATCGAGGTCCTTCATCTGGCGGCGGCTCACGATGTGGGCCGGGCCATCAATCCGGACATCGTGGAAGGGCAGATTCACGGTTCGGTGCTGCAGGGAATCGGCTACGCCTTAAGCGAGCAGATTGTCTATGACAAGAAGGGCAGGCAGGCCCAGGACAGCTTCCACAAGTATTACCTTCCGACCATGCTGGAGACGCCGGATATCGACGTGATTCTCGTGGAGACCAACGAGCCAAGCGGTCCCTTCGGAGCGAAGGGCGTCGGAGAATGCGGCCTGGTGCCGACGGCGGCGGCCATCGCCAACGCGGTTTACCATGCGACGGGAATCCGTTTCCATGAGATTCCCATAACAGAGGAAAAGATGTTAGATGCGATAAAAAAGAAAGAAAAGGAGTGAATTACAATGAAGAAAATGTTTCCAAAGCTGTTTGAACCGGGGCAGATCGGAACTCTGAGAGTGAAGAACCGTCTGGTAAAGGCACCTCAGACGACGGGACTCAGCAACAAGGATGGTACGGTGACCCAGAGACTGGTGGATCACTACACCCATCTGGCCGACGGCGGCGCCGGTCTGGTAATTGTAGAGTACGCCTATATTGACGACATTGCCAGCAAGTCCTGCCACTGTCAGGTCGGAATCAGCAGCCATGAGCACATCGCCGGTCTGGGATGGCTGGCGGACAGCATCAAGAACCATGGCGCGAAAGCGGGAATCCAGATTGAACACTGCGGCCGCCAGCGGTTCCTGGGACCGCCAATGAAATCAGCTTCCCCAATTCCGTGGCCCATGCTCTATGACCAGTTCCATACGATCCCGGAAGAATTGACCATCGATGAAATTCAGGTTTTGATCGAGGCATTTGGAGACGCGGCAAAGCGCGCCGTGGATGCAGGCTTTGACCTGGTGGAAATCCACGCGGCTCACGGCTATTTAATCACGAATTTCCTTTCTCCTTTTACAAATAAAAGAGGCGACTGGTACGGCGGATCAAGAGAAAACCGGTTCCGTTTCCTGAGACAGATCGTGGAAAACTGCCGTAAGAAGGTGGGGCCTGATTTCCCGCTGACGGTCCGTCTGTCCGGTACGGATTATGAGCCGGATGGGATGACCATCGAAGATACCATTTACTATGCAAAAGAACTGGAGAGGCTGGGAATCGACGCCTTCCATATTTCGGGCGGAGATCACCATACCATGATCCATCAGGTAAGCCCGATGGCCATGCCTGTCTGTTACAATGTATGGGCGGCCGAGGCCGTGAAGAAAGAGGTGCACGTTCCCGTCATGGCTTCTGGTTCCATCACACTTCCCCAGTATGCGGAAGATATTCTGGAGCAGGGAAAGGCCGACTTCATCACGCTGGGACGTCCGATGTGGGCGGACAACGAGTGGGTGAAGAAGGCGATGGAAGACCGTCCGGAGGATATCCGGCCGTGTATCCGCTGTAACGAGGGCTGTCTGCAGAGAAGCTCCTTCCTGGGCCGCACCGTCATGTGCGCGGTAAATCCGGTGCTGGGCTTTGAAGAAGACCTTGCCATAAAACCTGCGGAGACGAAGAAGAGAGTCGTCATTGCCGGAGGCGGCCCCGCGGGAATGGAGGCGGCCCGCGTCTTAAAGCTGAAAGGCCATGACGTGACCATCTATGAGAAAAGAAAACTGGGCGGTTATCTCCATGAGGCGTCTGCTCCGGAATTTAAGGAAGATATCCGGCATCTGATCGATTATCAGATTCATCAGATCGAGAAACTGGAGATTCCGGTTATCTGCGAGGAACTGACGCCGGAGATGGTGAAGGCCGGAGGATACGATGCGGTGATCTCGGCGGTCGGAGCCGAACCCGTGATCCCGCCGGTCCCGGGAATCAATGGGGAAAATGTGATCAATGCCCTTACCATCCTGGACAGCCATCCTGAGATCGGCAGAAAGGTGGTGGTCGTGGGCGGCGGAATGATCGGTACGGAGACTGCCATCGATCTGGCCGAAAAGGGCCACGAAGTGACCATTGTGGAGATGAAAGACGCGATCATGGCCGACTGTGCCGTGACCGATATTATCGCCTATTATGAAAAGATCGGAAGAAACCGGATCGCGGTCATTCCGGGACTGCGGGTGACAGAGGTCACAGATCAGGGCGTGCGCGGAGTGAATGACCGGACCGGCCGCAGAACTGAGCTTCCGGCGGACAGCGTGGTGATCGCGGTAGGATTGAAACCACGCCATGCGTTCTACGATACACTTGCGGGAGAACCGGATCTGGAGGTCTATGAAATCGGAGACTGTGTGAAGGCAGGCAAGATTCTGGACGCGTTCCATACTGCGTATAAAACGGCAGTGCGCATCTGATAAAACAGGAAGTGATTACAGGAAGCGGCAGTTGACTCTTTGCCCCCGGGGCGCTATGCTTAAGATAGTACGATTGCGCAATGGAGCGCGATGGGATATCTGTGATAGTAAAAGGGGGACTGCTTGTGGAAATGGAGTCGATTACCTGTTTTCAGTACAGACTGCGTAACCTGGCGTGTGATGGGGACATATTGGAGCTTCTGAAGGCGCTGAATGAGCGCTGCGGCGGCCAGTGGGTCTACAGTGTTCGCCAGGATTATGAGGTCTATCCGGACACGCCTGAGCTGAGCGAAGCGTTTTTCTATCCGGAGTGGTGGAAGCGCGGGCCGGTGAAGGCGGCTTTTCCGGGGATTCAGGAATTCAGTTGGGAGGGAGGAAGCAGTTTTCGTTTTATTCACAGCTCCATAACTCTTGGCGGAGAGGTGCGCCATCTGCTTCAGATACGGGGCAAGGAGGCGTTTACGGAGGAAGACCATGTGCTGCTCGACTACGCCTGTCTTCTGTCATGGTATACGCGGGATCTGCCGGCGGCGTCGGAGGGCATCAGCGCCATTATGAGGCAGTCCTATGAAGGAATACGGCCGGCGGCAGTTCCCGCCGGGGTATTTCCGGAAGAAGGATACGGAATCGTGCTGCTGGAACGGGGAGACAAGGGCATCTTAAAGCAGCAGGGGTATCTGGGATACCGGCTTCACCGCAGCTTTCGAAAGAGTCTGCGTTACTGTTTTCTGGACGAGACCCATCTGCTGCTGTTTGTCTCCACGGACAATGTCATGAAGGTGACGGAGCAGCTGGAAGGGATAATCGGGATTGGCGATGACGATATCATTATGGGGATCAGCGGCCGGTATCGTGCGTCTGAGATGGATCAGGCTCTCGGGGAGGCTCGCCACGCCGCGGAAGTGGGGAATCTGACCAATACGGACAGGCGCGTGTTCTTTCACAGTGAACTGGGGATATTCCGAATATTGGAATATCCGAAGCCGGGCAGTGCGGTAAACCGGATCCTGGAACAGATGACTGACAAGCTGATGGAATACCCGAAAGAGAAGCGGGATGCGCTGTCGGATACCATGTGCTGCTTTGTGCAGAACCATTTTAACTACCAGAAGACGGCGGACGCCATGTACGCCCACGTCAACACCATCCGTTACCGGATCAGCCTGATGGAGAATTTGTGGGGCTGTGACCTGCAGAGAGAGGAGGACCGCCTGCTGTTCGAGGTGGTAAGCCGCCTGCTTCCTCTCTGGATGAAGGAAACGGGATATGAGTGACCGGGGAGCCCGGCTGGTTATTCACCGGAGACAAGTGGTATTACTTAAATGCAGACGGTTCCATGGCCGCAGGCTGGATCAGGCTGGACGGAAAATGGTACTATCTGAATCAGAATGGGGATATGGAGACGGCTTCCAAAGAGATTGGAGGAAAGGTTTACTCCTTCGATGAAAAAGGGGCCTGCACGAATCCATAAAAGACTTCTGTGAGATATTTATAAGATATAGTTTGAAACACCGGTTAGTCTGTGATTAACCGGTGTTTTTTTGCTGTAAAAGCCATTTTTTTATCCCTTCTCCTTTGCCTGCCCCCAAAAAAGGTATTTAACACCATAAAACCGCGCATAATGTGACCAGATAGAAAATGGAGGTCTGGCATGAAAAAAATGTACAAGGAATTGTTTTTGTTTAAATGGGCACTTTTGCTGCTGATCCTGACCGTGATTGGTTCCGTGGCCGCGAATCTCGCGCTGCCCATGTATCTTTCCGAGGTAATCAACACTGCAATTCCGGCGGGAGATAAAGTCCGGGTCGTGTCCATCGGGGGAACCATGCTGCTGTTTGTATTGCTGGGGGTCCTGTGCAGCGTGGGAACCGGTTTTTTTGCGTCCCTGGCATCGGTTGGATTTGGAAGAAATGTGCGGAGCCGGATATTCCGAAAGGTGCAGTATTATTCCCAGACGGAATTTGACGGATTCTCCACCTCATCCCTGATTACCAGAACGAATAATGATGTCGTTCAGGTTCAGACCTTTATGAATATGCTTCTGAAGGTCTGTCTGATGGCGCCTATTATGTGTATCGGCGGAGTGGTGCTGGCCCTGGCCAAGAGCGTGACCATGTCGATGATCCTGATTGTATCCCTTCCTGTCATGATCGCATTTGTCCTGATCATTGCCCGGCTGGCATCTCCGCTGTCCAAGAAAATGCAGGAAAAGCTGGATGAGATCAACCTGGTCACCAGGGAGAAGCTGACGGGAATCCGTGTGGCCAGAGCCTTTGGAACAGAGCAGTTTGAGGAGGAGCGGTTTCGCCGGGTTAATGACGAATTCATGGTCAATACCGTCCGTATGAACAGCGTCATGGGGATCATGATTCCCGGGCTTAGCCTGATTCTGTATGCAACCATGGTTGCTTTAATTGCCTTCGGCGGCTACCAGATCATAAATATTCATACGGCGATCCCCATTGGCGATATCATTGCCGTCATCCAGTACGTGATGCAGATTATGATGTCGGTGATGATGCTGTCCATGATATTTGTCATGTATCCCAGGGCGGCCGTATCCGCGGGAAGAATCAATGAAGTACTGGACACGGTACCTGTCGTTGCAGACTGTGACGGAGCGGTGACAGAGACGGGGATAAAGGGATACGTTTCCTTCCGGGATGTGACATTTACCTTTCCCAATGCGGAGTCGCCGGCGCTCGAGCACATATCCTTTGATTCTTCTCCGGGGGAAGTTACGGCCGTGATCGGCTCCACGGGAAGCGGCAAATCCACCCTGATCAACTTAATTCCCAGGTTTTACGACGTACAGGAGGGAGAGATTCTGGTAGACGGGGTAAATGTGAAGGAGATGAGCCTGGAAATTCTTCGGGGAAAGATCGGACTGGTGCCCCAAAAGGCGTTTCTCTTCCGGGGAACCATTGCTGAAAATGTGGGATATGGTCAGGAAGAGCCGAACCAGGCGGATGTGGAGCACGCCGTAATGACTGCGCAGTCCTATGATTTTGTGACTGCCAAGGAGGGCGGCTTTGACGCCCCCATATCCCAGGGCGGAGCCAATGTGTCGGGAGGTCAGCGTCAGCGTCTCGCCATCGCAAGGGCGATTGCCAGAAAACCGGAAATCTATATCTTTGACGACAGCTTTTCCGCGCTGGATTATAAGACAGACGCGGCGCTGAGAAAGGCCCTGCTGTCAGAAGCGAAGGAGGCCACCGTGATTCTGGTGGCTCAGAGAGTCAGCACCATAAAAAATGCGGACAGAATCCTGGTGCTGGAAGATGGCCGCTGTGTTGGCCAGGGCAGGCACGAGGAACTGATGAAGAGCTGCGAGGTATACCGGGAGATCGTGTATTCCCAGCTTACCCAGGAGGAGGCAGAGAAAGATGAAGTCTAGAACCCACAATCAAAAAGCGGATTCCGATGCCGTTTTCCGGCGTCTGCTCCGGTTTATGGGCCCCTATCGCAAAGGCCTGACCATCTCCGTAATCTGCATCATACTCTCCTCCCTTTTTAACAGCTTCGGGCCGTTCGTGCTGGGGCGGGCGACGGATGCGCTGGCAGGGCTTGTGACAGGCGGGGAGCCGGTTTACAGCGAGATACGCAGATTCATCACCATACTGATTCTGCTGGCCTCCATTTATCTTTTGTATGCGATTTTCAAGTATATCAGCACGGTCATCCTTGTCCGGGTCTCCCAGAAAACAATCCGTGACCTGAGAAATGATATCGACCGGAAGTTTCAGAAGCTTCCCCTGAACTACTTTGATACGAACTCCTACGGGGATGTGCTCAGCCGCATCACCAACGATGTGGACACCATATCCAACAGCCTCCAGCAGAGTCTGGAGCAGATCGTGACGGCGGTTACCTCCGTCATCTTCATTCTGGCCATGATGCTCTATATCAGCCCCATGCTGACGCTGATCGGTATCGTGACCGTCCCCCTCGCGCTTGTGTTTTCCATGAAGATAGCAGGGGCCTCGCAGAAGTACTTTAAGACCCAGCAGGAGACGCTGGGGGAGATGAATGGATATGTGGAGGAAATGTATACGGGCCATACCATTGTCAGCGCCTACGGTACGGAGGAAGAGACTATCGACGAGTTTTCAGAAACCAACCGGACCCTGTATGACAGCGGATGGAAGTCCCAGTTTATGTCCAGCACCATGATGCCGGTTACCCAGGGGATGGCGAATCTGGGTTACGTGTTCGTCGTGATCGTGGGCGGCTCCTTCGTCATCGACAACCGGATGACCATCGGTATGATTCAGTCCTTTATCCAGTATTTAAGACAGTTTTCACAGCCCATCAACCAGACGGTGCAGATCGCCAACATCCTTCAGTCCACTGCGGCGGCAGCGGCCAGGGTATTCGAGTTCATTGATGAGAAGGAGGAGAGTCCGGATCCGGAACACCCGGTGATCCCTGAGCCTGTGGATGGATCTGTGGAATTCATACACGTAAAATTTGGGTATCTGCCGTACCACACCCTGATGCACGATGTGAGCCTGGAAGTGAAGCCAGGAAGTAAGGTGGCTATCGTCGGTCCCACCGGTGCAGGAAAAACCACGCTGATCAATCTGCTGCTGCGCTTCTATGATGTGAACGACGGTGAAATCCGCGTGAGCGGCATAAATATCAGGGAGATGACGCGGAAAGACCTCCGGGCTGTATTCGGCCTGGTCCTTCAGGATACGTGGCTGTTTACCGGCAGCATCATGGAAAATATCCGTTACGGAAGACTGGGGGCAGGAGATGAAGAGGTGATGGAAGCGGCTAGGGCGGCCAGAGCAGACTCCTTTATCCACACCTTGCCGGGCGGGTATCATTTCAGGCTGCAGGAGGGGGCGACGAATCTGGCCCAGGGAGAGCGGCAGCTAGTGACCATTGCCAGGGCCATCCTCTCGGACAGCCCGATCATGATTCTCGATGAGGCGACCAGCTCCGTCGATACGCGTACAGAGGTCCTGATTCAGGAGGCCATGGCAGTTCTCATGAGGGGGCGCACCAGCTTCGTGATTGCCCACAGACTCTCCACCATCAAGGACGCAGACATGATACTGTATATGGAGGGCGGAGATATCAGGGAGGTGGGAAACCACAGGGAGCTGATGGTCCGGGATGGGCTCTATGCAAAGCTGTATAACAGCCAGTTTGCCAAGGAAAACGGCTAAGGAAAATCTCCTCGATCCAGTCCGACGCTTTCTCAAACTGGATTACGCCTTCGTAATGTTCACCATAAATCGATTTTTCCATTGTGCTGGAGCCGTAGCATGGTGCGTCCAAATATCAGCTTCCCGTACTGGAATGGTGGCACGGACTGTCCATGGAGCTTTTAAGCCGTGAACTGTCCGAGGAGGAGATACTCGAGAAAAAGAAGCTTTTCCGGGCGAAGATCGTGGCTATTGTGCCGGAGGCCGACCACTTTGTGGATATCCTGGAACAGACCTGTCAGGTGGGGCTGGAGTGGTCCTGCGGAATCAGCCGGTTCAAGCATGGAATCGGGGCGCTGAGAGAAGCCTATGAGGAGTCCGGTAAGGCCCTGCGCTATCATCGGGCCAGCGAGAAAATGGGGATGATCTGGTATAAAAATATAGAAGCCCTGTTTTCCCAGGACCTGCCGGAGACTCAGGAGATCCTCCGGGAGCTGGTTGGCGTCCTGGCTAATCCTGAAGAGCGCGGCCGTGCGGTCTCCCAGCTGGAATCCGCACTGGAGAGTATCTGCGCGCAGAAAATGACCGTGATGCAGTTCCAGACCGTATGTATCCGGTGTCTGATCGAGCTGAATGGGCTGCTGCAGGGCATGAAGGGGGACGGCATAGATCTCCACGGCCAGCTGAATAAGATGCTGGAGAAGATTCTGCTCTGCGACAATTACCGGATGACTATTGACTGTATGACCGGCTATGCCGCCATGCTGGTGCAGAAGCTGAACGATTCCGATGAGGTGCAGCTGGGCGGCGGAGTGATCAAGGAGGTCCAGCTGTTTATCCGGCGCCATTACAATGAGACAATCACGCTCAATATGCTGACCGACCCGGAAAAGAAGGTGTCTGATATCAGCATGATGGCCGGATATGAGAATCCAAGGTATTTCAGCAAGGTATTTAAGCAGTTTACCGGGATGACTCCCAGTGAATACCGGGAGGCGCTGAATAAAGAGATGTAAACGCCATGCATTTCAGGCGTTTACACCTGCATTCACTGCCACGCATCTTCATTGGGAATAACGAGCAGCTGGCCTGGATAGATCCTGTCGGCATCCTTTATCGTGTCACCGTTTCGATGCAGGATATACTGCCAGTTCTTTGGAGAGCCATAATACTGTTTTGCAATCTTCCACAGACTGTCGCCCGCCTTTACGGTATAGGCTTCTAAGTCGGTAGGGATCAGGTAATAGCAGTCCGGCTCCTTTTTATCCAGATTTGTCACGAACGTAATTTGTGACTCCCAGCTTTCCGTTTTGCCGTTCGCCAGGGAATGCACAGTGAGAACTGAGGATACCATCAGGGTTTCCTCATCATGGCTGCGCCAGTTATAATCCTGAGGGAGATCGGGCACTACCGGTATTTCTGCCGGGTCATTTTTAATATAGGTATACTGTTCCCCCGGACTTTTGACTTCGGCCGCCGCCGCTGCTCTGTAAAATGTTAAAATGGTGTCTCCGGGAACGGTTATTTCTGTCCCGGCCCCGTTACTTTCATCCCTGATCTTGTACTCATAAGACAATTCATATCCTTCCGGCATATCCATGTAAAGCTTGCCGCTCTTCATGCTCCGGTAGCCTGGACCGTACGGGCTTTCCCGGTATGTTGTTCCGCTGTTCGATACGATCACATTCTTGTAGTGGGTTTCATATTTCTTCTGTTCTCCGGTTCCCTCTTCGGGGAGCGTTATGACACGCGAATAGTCAAAACGCTCCTGCTTACATGCTGCCATGAATTCAGGCTGCGTCAGCGGTCTGGTTTCTCCGTACGCAGGAAAGGTAACTTCCGCCATCAGGACCGCTGCAAGAATCAAAATTAATCGTTTCTTTTTTCTCATAATCATTCCTCCTGTTCAAATTTATACGTTTACAGCCTCTTCCCTTCATTTTCCCCCACGACAGGCAGCTTCACCCGGAAGGTTGCGCCGCCGCCTTCCGTTTCGTCCACCAAGATCCGTCCGCCGTGAAGCGTGGTCAGCTCTTTGGCGATGGAGAGGCCAAGGCCGAAATGGCGTTTGTCCGTCCTGGAGGTGTCACCCCGATAAAAGCGGTCGAAGATATGTGCCCTGACATCGGCGGAAATCCCGCACCCCTGGTCTGCTACGGAGACGGTTATATCTTTTCCATTCACTGCAGCGCTTATGGTGATCTTTTTATTGGCCGGTGTATAGGACACGGCGTTGTCTAAAAGGATAGTGAGCAGCTGTTTTAAGCAGGAGGCGTCGCCGGTTACATGGGGCAGCGTCTCTTCCGGCAGGTCAAGGGAAAGCCGGATCTGGCTGCTTTGGCAGACCGGTTCAAAGAGCTCGTAGGTTTCGATGAGAAGCGTATCCATATCCACTGTCTCCTGTTTGATGGACCAGCTGCCGGCGTCCGAGGAAGCGAGAAGCAGCATATCTCCCACAAGCGCCGCCATGCGCCTGCATTCGCTCCGTATATTTTTCAAATACTGGGCCTGTTTTTCCGAACATTCCGCCGACCGCAGGGAAGGAGGACTTCCCGAACATTCCGCCGACTGTAAGGGCGGGGGAGCTGCCGCTACTGCGTCGATGGCGGTGACACTGGATTCGATGACCGCCAGGGGGGAGCGAAGCTCGTGGGAAGCCGAAGCGATAAATTCGTTCTGGCGTTTTCTGCTCAACTCTACCGGCTCCAGGGATTTCCCAACGAAATACCAGCTGACGAGAAAGAGGGCGAAGATTCCCAGAATATCGAACAGCAGGAAACGGGGGCCCTGACTCCTGATTAAAGCGGCGCCCGGAGTCCGGTACCCCAGGAGCGTCAGGCTCTGATATCCTTTGGCCGTGGGAAATATAAGGATTGTGCCGTAATAGGAGTCCCCCTGTTCCCCCTTTACCGTGAAGACCGAGCTCTGAATGACCGAGGAGGAGACGGGGCGCACCGCTGGATTGACTTTTTCCTTCAGGGCCTCTTCCCGCGCCCGGTCGATGAGCGTCTGCCGGTCCGTGGCCGGAACCCAGGAACCGGGATAGAGAAATGGTTCCCGGTTCTCCTCAATATGTATGATCAGCTTTTCTGAGGCCTCAGTCTGGGCCAGCCAGCTTCTGGAAATGGTGGAACCGTACTGCATACGGGACGCGACGGCTACGATCTGATTCTGGAAGGTCTGCAGCGCGTCTTTTTCCGATACGCGCAGGTTGTAGAAGAGGAGTCCTGCGACTACCAGGGTCAGAATGGTTCCCGTGGTTACGGTGTATAACAGGGTTAGTTTTTTTCGAAGCTCTTTAATCATGGAATTCCTCCAGCCGGTAGCCGACGCCATGGACCGTCTGGATTTTCACATTTCCATGAAGCGCCTTTAAACGCCGGCGTAAAAAATAGATGTAGTTGTCCAGATTGCCGGCCTCCACCTCAGAATCCGGTCCCCACACGTAGGAGAGGATGGCATTACGCGGTAGCGTACGGCCTGCGTTTCTCATCAGATACTCCAGAAGCGACGACTCCCGGCCGGAGAGAGTGACCGTCTCGGAGGCGGCGCCGTCTCTGGTGAGTTCATGCTTGACCGCGTCCAGACAGAGGTTGCCGAGGTTCAGATTCGCGGTGTCCGCAGTTCGTCCGGGTCTGCGGGTGACGGCCCGGATCCTTGCTAAGAGTTCCTCTACCGCAAAGGGTTTGACCAGGTAGTCATCTGCGCCTGCGTCCAGCCCGTCGATTCTGTCGCCCACACCGTCGAGTGCAGTGGTGATGATGACAGGAGTCATGACGGATTTCTGCCGGATGGCCTGCAAGAGGCTTAATCCGTCCAGGCTCGGGAGCATCCGGTCCAGAATCAGCACGTCGTAGGGATACTCCGTCGCGTAGTAGAGGGCGTCGTCGCCCCGGTAACACTGATCTACTTGATATCCCGCCTGCTCTAACTGCATGGCTACCGTGCTGCACAGTATTTTATCATCTTCTACCAGTAAGATTCTCATGTCTGTGATCCCTGCTTTCTTATTTATTTTACAGATATTTAGTGTCTGATATTTTTCTTAATATTATAACAGAAAAATCTCTAAAAAATCTAAAAATCTAAAATATAGAAAAGGATTGGCAATGGACTATTTACCTGAAATGTGGTATTATTTACCTGAGTCATATGAGAGGAGTTGGGGTGAATGGATAATATAATGCTGATTTTGACAATAATAGGAACGTGTGCGACGGTAGTATCAACTGTTGTTGCAATTCGGGCTAAGAATGAGGCAAGAGAAATTCTTAAAGAAATACGTGAAGAAAAGAATCGCAATATTAAGAATACAGGGAAGATTGATATTAAAAATACTGGAACTAATAGTGGTATAATGAGTGGTATAAACACAGGAGAAATGAGAAATGGCAAGAAATGAAAAGATGGAAATAGATAACAGTGGTATTAATCAGGGGATCATGGTAGCAAATAATACCGGTAATATCTATGTAACACTGAATGAAACGAAAAAAATCCCATCATTAATTTCAATCGTTGTAAAATCACTTGGGTCTGCCTGTGATGATAGTGATCTGCCGGATGCTGCAGATGCCTTGAAGGAATTTAAACCGGATGAAAAATTAGAATATAACCATGTCATAAAATATAAATTTGTTATAAGAGAATTTTCGGCGTATTATACGTATTGTGATAATATATTAAACGTATATGATAACTCTAACCTGGGGAGTAAAGCTAGGATTTTGCGATGTGTACATATATGGTACTTAAAGGAAAAAGGAGAACTCTTATTTAAGTTAAAAGATGTTAAGAAGGATGATCTTAAAAAAGTACAAGAAAATTCTGATTACCTGATTGATAAAACAAAAGAAAAAATCTTAAGTACTATAAAAGATTCCGATTCTGATGGAGCTTGCATAGAAGATATAGAAGTTGGTATAGCCTGTTTTGTCTGTTACTGTTTTATGGAATGTAAAATTCTGGAGAAACCGATATGATTATAAATAAGGAACGTGATCCGGCCCTGTCACTCTATTATCTTGGCGCTGTAATTATCGAAATATTATCTGAAAATCCCAATTTTTTATTAGATGATTTATATGATAAGGTAAAAGAAAAGATAAATCAGAATATTCATATAGATTTTTTTTATTATGCATTAGATTGGTTGTTTATACAATCATTAATTGAATTACAGGAAAGGAGGGTTATCTATGTTAATAGAGCGGTTGATTGTGCGCAAAATGACGCCTGCTGAAGAAATTGTAAGGGATATTAAATTTAATCTAAACGGTTTAAGTTTGATTGTAGATAATACTTCGAATGAATCAAGTGAAAGTGGAAATAGTGTAGGGAAAACTACTGCAATAAAAATTATAGATTTATGCTTAGGCGCGAAATCCGTCAAAGATTTGTATTATGATTCCGATACGAGAAGTGAAAATCAGGTTGTCAAAAATTTTTTAGTATCGCATAAGGTGCAGGCTGAATTACTGCTTCTGGACACAGAAAAGAATTATAGATGTTCCGTTAAACGTGATTTATTCCCAAGAGGAAAAAAATATATTGGTGAGATTGATTTTCCTGAACAGGAGTTTTGGTCAGAATTAAAAAAAATTCTGTTTGGAATTAAGGAACCCAGACCTACATTCCGCCAACTTATACCAAAGTTTGTCCGACTTTCAAATACGTCAGAAGACAGCATGATAAAGTTTCTTCCGCCTATGACGTCTAAAGAGATATATGACACTATTTACTGTGTGTTATTTCAAATATACGGCAGGGATTTAGTTAGTGAAAAGGGAGAAATTGTTTCACAATTGAACGATTGTCAAAAAGCAATTGTGGCATTAGAGAAGAGTAAGAGTATAGGCTCCTTAAGTGTATTAAAGCAAAGCTTAGAATTAGTTAATAATGATTTGAAGGAATTTTATGCTAAGAGGAAGAGTATATCTTACATTGATGAATATAAAGATGAATTAGATACAAAAAGAAGACTTTCTTCACGAATTAATGAGTTGCAGGAAAAAATGCAGCTAACTGAATTTGAAATATCTACAATAAAAAATAGCATTGCACAATTATCTCAGGAAAAGAGTAATATTGATTTAAATATATTACAGAAAATCTATACGGAGGCAAAGTCATATATTCCTGAGTTACAAAAGAAGTTTGAAGATGTATTGAAATTCCATAACGCCATGATTCAAAATAAGATCAATTTTATAAAAGATCAGCTTTCTACGAAAGAAGAATTATTAGAAACCTATAAAAATCAAACAAATGATTTGTTAAAAGAAAAAAAGACTGTAACCTTAGAGGTACTGGATGAAGGGCTTCTGGATGAACTGAATATTCTGAATAGAAAGATTGAAGATTTATCACAGAAGAAAGGCGAAATTCTTAATTCTATAACTTTATTGGAGGAGCAAGATAAAGTAAAGGATAAGTTAAATGAAAGATTACAAGATATTGAGTCTAAGATGGATGGTTCAGAAGTTGAGAATAAGATAAAGATATTCAATCAAATTTTTTCTGATTACTGTGAAAGGTTGTATGGCGAGAAATATCTTCTTGCATATAATCAAAACTGGGAAGAAGAAAATAAGTTTCCAATTAGTATAGCATCTTTGGGGGGAAATGTAGGTACTGAAAAAAAGAAGGCAGTGATTGTTGCGTTTGATTTAGCATACATGCAGTATGCAATAACAATGAAAATTAAAGCGCCTCAGTTTGTGATTCACGATAAAATGGAGAATACACATATTAATCAATTGAAAACTATCTTTCAGATAGCTCAAAATATAGAAGGACAATATATAATGCCGATTTTGAGAGAACGAATTGATAAAGTGGATGAAGTTTATGTTGAAAAGTCTAAAGTTTTGGAGTTAAGCGAGAGTAATAAATTTTTCAACATTTAGTTGAGAATATACGGGAAGCAAAGTCCATCTGGTCTCTGTCAGAGATTAGATGGACTTTTTCTGTACTCTGATTTGTTAGCAAGTAGTAAAGAAAAATTAATCTCTGATTGCGGTTAAACCAGCCGTTTCCAGTTTTTTTAGAGATTTCTCTGGTATGATTACTTTAAAGGCAAATCCGGAATGGCAGAAAGGACAAAAAGGGATGGACAGAAAAAAAAGAATGACCGCACGGAAAGCCGCCGCATGGCTCTTGATACTGGCCGCGGTAACTGTGATGGCGGCAGGATGCGGCCCGAAGCCGGGCGGGGCGGATGCGCCGACGGCCGATCATGGAGGAACCGGTGATAACTCCAACGTCCCCAGGGGACGGTATGTGGAGCGGGAACTGACATTTCCGTTCGATCCATCAACAGAGATGATGGAAGCTATGATGCTTTCTCCGGAAGGAGATCTTCTGGTTCTCACATACAACTTAGAGATGGAAAACAGGATTTACCGGCTGGAAGATACGGGAGAGTGGAAAACGGATGAAGGCCTCACCAGCAGCATTCCGGAAGGCAGCATGATTTTAAATATGGATGGTACGAAGGACGCGGCGTATTACTACCTTACACAGGGGGATGACAGATACATCGGAAAGACAGCCTGGGGCAGCCGGGAGATGGAGCGGCTTGCAGATCCTGCGTTTGAAAAGGAGGGGATCTATAATGTTTCCGATTTTCTGGCGGCAGACAGCGGGGAGGTACTCTTTTCCCTGATGGATGGAGAGACCGTGGTCTGGAAGCCGGAAGACGGGGTGGCCTTCCATCTGTACCAAAAAAAGAGAAACAGCACGCTGAATAGCAGCAGCACACTGGTGGGGGATACGTACATAACGGCGGGTGACTTAGGATTTCTGGCTTATGACATGAAGACAGGAAAGGAACTGGAGACGATTCCTTACCAGACGGGGGATTCCGACGCGGAGGGCAGCCTCGCAGCCGGGGAAGACGACGATATCTATCTCTGCAACGCGGCGGGAATTCATCACATGGCGCTCGGCGGGACGATGTGGGAGACCATCGTGGACGGCAGCCTGAATTCCTTAAGCCTTCCGGGGATTAGAATTAGTAGGATATGTGTCGGTAAAAATAACGATTTTTTCGTATGGTACGAGAAAGACGGTAATCCAGTTCTTGCACACTATGTATACGATCCGGATACCATTTCCGTTCCGACATCGACGCTGACCGTATACGGTCTCGATCTGTCGGAGAAGTATCTGATCCGTCAGGGAGCCATACGGTTCCAGATGGAAAATCCCGATATTCGTGTCGAGGTGCTCGACGGAAGAAAGCAGATGGAAGGGATGACGGATGCGGATATCATCCGAAGCTTAAACGAGGAGCTGCTGACCGGAGCGGGAGCGGATGTTCTCGTACTGGACGGCCTTCCGGGAAAGTCCTATATAGAAAAAGGGATTCTGGAGGATATGAGCGAACTTCTCGCGCCGTTTACAGAGAGTGGGGAAATATACCGGAACCTGACCGACCATTTCCGGAGAAACGACGGATCTGTCTACGAGGTGCCGGTAAGGGTCCTGTTCCCGGTTGTATATGGGGAAGCTGAGGCCACAGCGAGTTTATCCAGCCTGCAGGCGTATCTGGAGTATCAGAAATCGCCGGGAGCCGGCTCTGTAAGTGGAAAGACTGTATATGAAAATATTCTCCGCCGCCTTGCATGTTTGTATGATCAGGAGCTTTGGGATGATGATGGAAAATTAAAGGAAGAGGAGCTTACAGACCTTCTGGAAGCGGCCATGCGGACCGGAGAGCATTCCGGCGCACGCGTTCTGTATCCGGAGGACGAGGATAACGGAGCCGGAAAACGGTATAATCTGGTCGCTGAGAACGGGTTTACCACTCCGGATCATCTGGGGATAATGGCGGGAGACAACGCGGCCTCCCTGGAGCTTCCGCGGGAAATGGCGGAGATGAGCCTTTCGTTTGCGGTCATGAGGGAAAAAGGGTATCAGCTTCAATCAGTCAATCGTACCTTCTATCCGGAAGAACGGGTCGCCATTAACAGGAACGGCAGGCAGAAAGAGACGGCGGAACGCTTTGTTGCCTTCCTGCTGTCGGAACAGATACAGGGAGAGGACGTAAAGGATGGCTTCCCCGTTACCCGTGCTGGTGTGGAACGATGGAAGCAGCGGCAGATAATGATGAGCTATGGGACGGGGAGCCAGGATGGGCTTATGATCTATGGGGATTATCCTACGGAATCAGAGAGGAAGCTTTTGCTGGATATGATCCCGAACCTGGATCATCCGGTCGTACCGGATCCCACGGTTCTGTCCATTATGGCGGAAGAATCGGAAGGTTATTTTAACGGGGCACAGGATATCCTGGCCGCTGTAAAGGCCATAACAGGGAAGGTGACGCTCTATCGGGCGGAGACAGAATAAAGACATCGTATAAATGTTTAGGATTGAGAGAAAGGAATAAAAGAAGATGAAAAACAGTCATTTGATTCAGAGAGCCGCGGCGCTGGCGCTGGCCGCGGTCATGGCGGCCATGACCGCCGGATGCGGCGCAAAGGAACAGAAGGATGGCGCCGCAGACGGTGCAAAGGAAAGTACAAAACAAACAGGGACTGCGGACCCGGGAGCCGCGGATGTTGCAAAGGGGCGTTACGTGGAGCAATCGGTTGCATATCCGTTTGAAGATGGAACGGAACGTGTTCTGGATATTATCCAGGACCAGAACGGGGAACTGGTGATGTTTACCTTAGTTGGACAGGAAGTAGAAGGAAAAAAGAAAGCTTATCGTTACGACGGTTCATCCTGGAGAGAAGATACAGCTTCTCCAGTAACGTCACTTATGGACAGCTTTTATTTAGCTTATTCCGCCTATGGACCGGATGGAACTCTGTATGTGATATATTCGGATAAGGATTACAAGGCACACCTTGTAAAATTTGCAGACGGGCAGACCATGCAGGAGATTTCAGCGGGAATTGAGGATGCCATGGTACTGCTGAACGGACTGTATGTCAGCGATGACAGCACTGTATTCATTCCATCCAATGATCAGGTAATTGTCGTAGGGGCAGACGGCACTGTGAAAAAAAAGCTTCCTCAGAGGTCTTCCTTCAGCAATTTCTGTGACAGCCACACGCTGACAGCCAATAGCTTTTTGACCACAGGCGACAGGGGATTTCTACGGTACGATTTAAAATCGCTGGCGGAGAAGGAAGTGATTCCGTTCCAAACCGACGAGTCAGATGTATACGGTAGTCTGGCCCGCGGAGACGGAGATGATTTCTACCTTGCCAATGCCAAAGGAATTCATCACATGGCGGATCAGGGAACGATGTGGGAGACTATCGTGGATGGCTCCCTGAATTCCATGAGCATGCCCAGCGCATACGTAAAACGTCTTCTCGTCGGAAACGACAATGATTTTTACTTATGGTACACGGAGAGTGAAGAACAGAAACTGGCCCGCTATACGTATGATCCGGAAATGCCGGCCATACCGTCCAAAACCCTTACGGTATACGGCCTCAACCTTTCTGAAAACCAGACAGTGAAACAGGCGGCCTCACTTTTCCAGATGGAACATCCCGATGTCAGGGTTGAGTTGATCGACGGAGCCAGCGAGTCGGGAAGCACCTTAAAATCCGATACGATCCGTTCATTAAATGCAGAACTGTTAAACGGCAACGGCGCCGACGTGCTGGTGCTGGATGGGCTTCCCATCGAATCCTATATTGAGAAAGGGGTTTTGGAAGATTTAAGCGATATTATCACTCCCATGGTAAAAGCGGGAGAGCTATACCCCAACATAGCGGAGAGTTTCACCGGTTCCGGTGGCAGTGTTTATCAGTACCCGGTCCGTGTCAGTATTCCGATTATCTACGGAAGCGGGACGGCAGTAAACCAGATGACCTCGATCGGCACTCTCCGGGCGTGGCAGGAAGCGAATCCCGATAAGGCTCTCTTCCCAAAGACCATCTATGAAAATATTTTGAGGCAGATGATCTATCTCTACTATCCGGAGCTGGCAGGAAAAGACGTCGGGCAGCTGGATACGGAGAAAGTCAGAATTCTTCTGGAAACCGCGAAGCTGGCGGGAGATGCCGGCGGAAGCAGGGGGATATTCGATGAATCGGAAGACGGCGGCCGCGGCCAGGTATACAATACCGTGGAAACGAGAGGCTTTACCGGGCTAAGTGATTACGGCCTGCTGACAAAAAGCACAGAGGTTTCTCTGGTGGAACTGTCGGGTATGATGGATGTTATGACACCTTCGGCAATCATTGATAAGTATGGCTACCAGATGGAACAGTTTAATGATATCTATTATCCGAAGGGACTCCTGGGGGTCACCAGCTTTGGTAAGGAAAAGGAGACCGCGCGAGAGTTTGTCGAGTTTGCCCTGTCACCGAAGGTTCAGAATGGGGATTTAAACGATGGCTTTACCGTAAATGTCACGGCTTCCGGTGCCTGGGAAGAACGGGCTTCCATGGTGAGCATCAGTTTCAGCTTTGACGGCGGTGAAACGCTGAGCGCGGAGTATCCGGACGACAAGAAGAAGGAAGAGATTATGGGAATGCTGGATAAGCTCCGTACCCCCATTTCTGTTGACGATATACTGCTGGAGATGATAGTCAGTGAAACAAAGGGATATTTTGAAGGGAAACAGACCGCGGCCGAGGCGGCCGGGCAGTTTGAAAACAAGGCGAAGCTGTATTATGCGGAATAAAACACAGTCGGGCCGTCTGGCACGGAAGGCGTATCTGTTCCTTCTGCCGAGTCTGGCGGGGACAGCCGTGTTTGTCCTGCTCCCGTATGTGGATGTTGTCCGCAGGTCATTTTTCGAGGCGGCAGGTGGGCGTTTCGTCGCCATGCAGAACTATGTGACAGTGGTCGGCAACAGCGCGTTTCGATTGGCATCTTTTAACACAATCCGCTTTCTGGTGATCTGCGTACCGCTTCTGGTGCTGGTGTCACTGTTTTGCTCCATGCTGATCGCGGGATTAAAGGAGGGGGGGACCGTCTTTAAGACGAGTCTCCTCGTTCCGCTTGCCATTCCCGTGGCTTCGATCGTCCTGCTGTGGAAGCTGTTTTTCCATCCACAGGGGATGGTCAACCAGATCACCGCGCTCTTCGGCATGGCGGGGATAGACTGGATCAATGGAGACACGGCCTTTGGCGTGCTGGTCTTTACCTACGTGTGGAAGAATCTGGGATACGATGTGGTTCTGTGGGTTGCGGGTCTGGCGGCTATATCGGATGAACTTTACGAGGCGGCCAGAGTGGACGGAGCGGGCATCCTGGCACGGTTTTTATACGTGACGCTGCCGGGCCTTTCCAAGACGGCATTTCTGGTGGTATCCCTTTCCGTGTTCAATTCCTTTAAGGTATTTCGGGAAGCGTACTTAATCGCAGGGGAGTATCCCCACGAGAGCATCTATATGCTGCAGCACCTGTTTAACCACTGGTTCGTGACTCTGGATATCCAGAAGATGAGTGCGGCCTCCGTCCTTCTTTTGCTGGTGGTTGCTCTGCCGGTTATCACGAAAGGGCTGGCTTCGAGGAGAGGTGAAACATGAAATGGTTGAGAGAACGGATGCCGGAGAAAAAGATTCTCCCGCACGTCAGAAGGCTTATCCTGTCGGTAATCTGCCTGTTTATCTGGCTTCCCCTGCTCATGATGGCGGGAAATTCCTTCCTGTCCAAGGGGGAAATGCTGTCCCGGTTCGGTCCGGTGTTAAACGGCGGAACCGGAGCTGTGAAAGTCACCCTGTTTCCGGACTTTCCCACCTTAAGTCCCTTTGTGGAGCTGCTTCTGGATTCCCCGGGATTTTTCGTGATGTTCTGGAACTCCTGCCTTCAGACCGGGGCTGTACTGTTCGGCCAGATGCTGGTGGCCGTTCCGGCGGCGTGGGCGTTTGCCATGTATTCATTTCCGGGGAAAAAGTTGTTGTTCATGGGATATATCATACTGATGATACTCCCGTTTCAGGTTCTGATGACCCCGGATTACTTTGTACTGAACCAGTTGCATATTTTAGATACCCATCTGGCGGTTATCCTTCCGGGGATATTTTCCACATTTCCGGTATTTATCATGACACAGTTTTTTTCCTCGATCCCACCGTCTCTGTTGGAAGCGGCGCGTCTGGATGGGGCGGGAGAAGGGGCGGTGTTCTTTCGGATCGGTATACCGATGGGGTTCCCGGGAATCATGTCGGCAGGAATCCTGGGCTTTTTAGAGAGCTGGAATGCCATCGAGGCGCCGATGGCATTTTTGAAGAACCGGACGCTCTGGCCGCTGTCCCTCTATCTTCCGGATATTACGGCGGATAAGGTCAGTGTGGCGTGGGTGGCCTCCGTGGCGGCTATGGCGCCCCCGCTCTTTCTGTTTTTGGCCGGGCAGAGTTTTTTGGAGCAGGGAATTATGGTATCAGGGATAAAGGAGTAGACAGATGGAGAGGAAAAAAATACGAAAATGGTGCAGAGATGGTTTCCTTATGTTTCTTGGAGCCATGGCGGTCTTTACCGTTCTTTCCAGAAGCCTGGATTCCCTGACGGTGCCGCAGGTCGGCACCTCTTACGGCAAGATGGGAAATGTAAATTATGAAATCAAAGGGGACGGGAAATTTCTCGCCTCCGGAATCACATACTTAAATCCCGAGGAAGGGTTAAAGGTCCAGTCCGTCGGAAAAACGGCCGGGCAGAAGGTGGAGGTGGGAGAGGTGCTTTTCGCCTATCAGCTGGAGGGCATTCAGAAGAAAAAGGAGGAACTGGCTCTTTCCATCGAAAAGATGAAGCTGGAGTTTTCTCAGTCCGAGGTCCGCTCGAAACAGATACCGGGCATATCCGAGGAGACGCTGGCCATTCAGTCGCTGGATGCGGCAAAACGGGCCCTGGATTTCGGATATCAGGACCTGGAGGAACTGAGGCGGGAGAGCGAAGAAAAGCTTGCAAAGCTCAAGCGCGACTACAATCAGAGCATGACCCAGTCCGAGGAAGAGATGGAGGAGGAGACGAGACGGCAGTACCGGACCGCCGAGCGGGCCTACGACGCGGCTGTGGCGAAGAAGGAGAGCGCGGTCAAGAAGGCGGAGCGCGAGGTGACCGACTGCGAAGAGAAGCTGGACCGCCTGGAAGAAGAGGGGGCTTCAGACGAGGAAATCGAGAAAGCCAGAAAAGCTTTGGACCGTGCAAATGAGGACCTGGAAGAGGTACGGGAAGAGCAGTCGCTTAACGTGGAGGAGGCCAAAGCGGCCTTAAACAGCGCCGAGGAAGATTACGGCGATGTCAGCGCCGGAAGGAGAACCGCGGCGGAAGCGCTGAAGAGCAGCTATGAGTCCTCGGTGGAAGCGGTGGAGACGCAGATCAAAGCCGGAGAGAAGAGCGTGAGGAGTTTGGAAGAAGCGCTCAGCCAGGCTGAACTCGCGGTATCCAACGCGCGGGCCAGGGATGCGGTGACGGCCGCTGAAAATCAAAAGGAGCAGACCGCCTCCGGCCTGGACCGCCAGGTGAAGCAGCTGGATATTACAAAGGCGGAGGAACAGTTAAAGGCCCTGGAAGCACTGGAGGCAGCATCCGGTGAAGTGACGGCTCCGGTATCCGGTGTGGTGACAGAGCTGGCCGTCGTCCCGGGAAAGACCGTGACGGGTGATGAGCTTGTGGCCATAGGTGACGGAAGGCTGAAATTCGAGGGAACGGTAGACAAAAAGCTGGGAGAACTGATTACGGCGGGAACGAAGATCAACCTGCAGTACGGAGAGTCCAGGCGAACGTATGAGGCGGTGGTGGACAGCGTGGACTTCTTATCGGAGGAAGAACAGGCGCATTTTACCGCTTCGGTCCAGGAGGACACGGGGGTTCTGGGAGCAACGGCCGCATTTTCGCTTAATCTGACATCCCAGCAGTACAATCAGGTCATTCCCATCGCAGGGCTCAGGCAGGAATCGGATGGTTACTACATCCTGGTGGTAAAACCGCAGAAGACGATACTAGGCGAAGAGCTGACAGCGGAAAAGATTCCCGTGGAATTACTGGAAAAGAGCAGCACCCAGGCAGCCGTGCAGGGTGCATTCAGCAATACGGACCAGCTGATCGTATCCAGCAGCAGGATCATCGAGGCAGGCGACCGTGTCAGAATATCCGGAGAGTGAGAGAACAATGAACAGTTTTAAGACATGGAACAGAACGGGCAGAGCCGCCAGACTAAAAGGCGTGTTTCTGGTGGCGCTTCTGTCGGCGGTTCTGTGGGGCGTTTCCCTGTGGCAGGGAGAGAAGATAGAGCCATACGCCGGTGATATCCAGATCCGTTACCACGGACAGGGGGTGTCCCGGCAGGCTTTAGAGCAAATAAAAGAAGCCGGGTTAAAGCCTGAAGCCGAGAACTTCCCGGAGACCGTGGCATGGAACGTGGAGTACTATGTGGAGGCCAAAAATCCAGTGCTGAATTTTAAGCAGGATGTCACCTGCATCATGGTCCGGGGAGAGATGGATCAGATTGTGAAGGACCGGCTGGTGGCCGGCACGTATGGCTTTGGAGATGATGAGGATGGATGTGTCGTCAGCAGTAAAACGGCATGGGAACTGTTCGGCTCCACCGATGTGACCGGCAGCTGGATCTCCGTTAAGGGGAAAAGGTTTGTCATTCGGGGAGTGACGGCCGCCTCCTATCCCATGGTGATGCTTCCGGCAGAACGGCTGGAGACAGAGTTTTTTCCCAACGTTTCCTTTTCTTATTCCGGTCAGGAGGGGCTTGAGGGACAGGCGGAAGAGATGATCATGCGCTTCGGACTGCCGGGACATGAAATCAGAATTAATGGGAGCATTTACTATGCCATGATAAGGTTTTGCCGCACGCTGCCCGGCTGGGCCCTGCTTATCTGTTTCTGGATTTTGATGCGGCGTGCGCGGCGTTTTCGAAAGTCTGATTTGCGGCTGCGGAAAGTTTTTTCCTTTGCGGTGATGGCTGGAGGCGTGGCAGCTCTGCTCTGGTATGGCTTCCGTTTTCCGGGAGAGTTTATTCCATCCCGGTGGTCGGATTTTTCCTTCTATACGGAAAAATTCACACAGGTAAAAGAGAATCTCTTTGACATAGCCATGCTGCCAAAGACCCGGTGGGATGTGGAGATGATACGCGCGTTTACTGCCTCCGTGTTCTGTTCGGCAAGTGCGGCTGCGCTGATCATCATAACGGGAAGTCTTCTGCTTTCCATGCCTGGCCATACCGGGCAGGAGTAGAAGGCTCCTTTTTTCGTCAAATATAAGTATTTCAAACAATTTATGCATAAGCTATTGACTGTGAACCCTGTTTATACCTTATAGTAAACAGCAAAAAAGGGAGAAAAGACGACATGACAATTAAGGAAGTGGAAGAAAAAACAGGGATTGTACGTTCCAGTGTCCGTTTCTACGAAAAAGAAAAACTGATCCATCCTGTCAGAAATAACAGGAATGGATACCGGGAGTATACGGAAGAGGATGTAAAGAACATTAAAAAAATAGCATACTTACGGACCTTGGGAATCTCACTGGAAAATATTCACCGCATAATCGATCACGAGGTATCCCTGCAGGTGGTCCTTGAAAGACAAGCGGATGCGCTGGAGAGCCAAATCGCAGATCTGGAGAAATACCATTATATATGTAAAAAGATGCTTACCGAAAAGGAAATGACGTATGATGATTTAGAGGTGGAAGCATACGTGACAGAGCTGGAAGATTACTGGAAAAGTAACAGTAAGGTCTTTCGGCTGGATTCGGTCGGTTTCCTGTATCTGTGGGGTGGATTGCTGGCATGGGGCGGAATCACAGCGGTGTGCTTCCTGCTTGCGCTGCTTGCATATCCGCATTTGCCATCCCAGGTTCCGATTCAGTGGAATAACGGCGAAATAAGCCGTCAGATTGGAAAAGCATTTATTTTTGTGTATCCCGCCGCCTGTATCATCATAAGATTTTTTTTACGTCAGTTTATATGGAGATGGCTGACACTCCGTCTGTTCTGCTTCAGTGATACCATCTGCGATTACGTGACCAACTGCCTGTGTTTTGTCATATTATCAGTAGAAGCATTTACAATCTTTTACGTGAATGGAATGATGCAAAATGTGACCACGATTCTGACTGCGGACGCGGTGGTGCTTGTGGGAGTCCTTCTGATCGGGTGGTATAAACTGACCGTGGGACATGCGCGGGATTGAAAGACCGGCCATAAATCAAATATAACTGTATGTTTTTGCATGCCTTTTCAAGAAGAAAAGGCAGAGCAGGAACCCTCCTGCTTCTGCTGCCGGAACGGCAAGCCAGACTCCGTCAAGCCCCATAATAAGAGGAAGGAGCAGTAAGCATAAGACGATCAGGCACAGCGTGCGCACAAAAGAAATTACAGCCGATACCCTGCCGTTAGATAAAGCGGTGAACAGAGCCGACGAAAAGATGTTGACTCCGGAAAATAAGTAGCCGAAAGAGAACACCATAAATCCGTGGCGGGCCAGATCGTATACGGCTGTGCCGGGGTGTGCGAAAATCGTTACGATAATCCCGCCAGCCAACTGCGCTGTGGCAAATACGAGGAACGAAGTGACACCGGTAAAGATCAGGGAGGTCTTAAACACCTGCTTTAGCTGCTTCGTATTGCGGCTGCCGTAATTGTAGCTGATGACAGGTGAGACGCCCTGTGAAAAACCCATGTACAGTGCATTTAACAGGAACTGTGAGTACTGGATAATGGTGATGGCCGCGACGCCGTCTTCTCCTGCGTAGTGCATCATCAGGAGGTTGAACAGGAACGTGATAATGCCGGAGGATAAATTGGTCACCATTTCCGAGGAACCGTTAATCAGCGTTTCCTTTAATTCTGCCGCGGAAAGACGGGGCTTTACGAGCCACAGTGCCTTGCGGGAAACGGCAAAGTAGATCAGACCGAATACAGCGGGGATCATGTAGCCGGTAACGGTTGCAATGGCCGCGCCAGCCACGCCCAGCTTTAGCGGGACGATGAGAATATAATCCAGAACCGCGTTGCTTAAGCCGGCCAGAATCGTGAGAAAAAGTCCCAGTCCGGGCCGCCCTTCCGTGATAAAATACATCTGAAACAGAATCTGAAGCATCAGCGCCGGAGCGAAGGCCATCTGCCATCTCATATAAGTAATACAGTCGCTCATGAGCAGGTCGCTGGCTCCCAGGAGCCGTACGAGCGGTACAGCAAAGAGATTGCCGAGAACCGCCGTTACGGCTCCGACGATGAGATTCAAATATATAATAGAAGTAAAGGCAGCCCGTGCTTCCTCTGGTTTTCCTTCGCCCATCTTCTTTGCAACAATGGCGCAGCTGCCGGTTGAAAACATGACCGCAATGCCGAGCACGATGTTAATGGCGGGATAAACGATATTGATGGATGAAAGCGCATTAGTCCCGACGAAACGCGATACAAAGACTCCGTCAATAATTGTATAGAGGGAGGTAAAAATCATCATGATGGTCGTCGGCAGTGCAAACATCATGAGGGAACCAAATGTAAATTTTTTTGCCAGTGAATAATTCATACTATTTCTCCTGATTTTCTTGTAAATTTCAGCCGCATGGACTATCATAGGGTATAGGGTAGGCCGATAGTCAAGTGGAGATTTATCTTTTACTCCTCTGACCGGAGGACACAGAAATGAATGAAAACTTTGAGTATAGAAAGGGATCACAATATGGAAAAACAGTCGGAGTTATATTTTACGACAGGCGAGTTTGCGAAGATTTTAGGGGTTAAGAAGCATACGCTGTTTCACTATGATGAGATTGGTCTGTTTTCGCCGGCGGTGAAGGATGAGGAGAATAATTACCGGTATTATTTTGTCTGGCAGATGGATACATTTGAGGTGATACGGGCATTGCAGAAGCTGGGGATGCCTCTCAGTGAGATCAGGGAGTATATGGAGAACCGGTCGCCGGAGCATTTTCTGGCGCTGGTGGATCAGAAGGATGCGGAGATCGACCAGGAGATTGAGCGTTTGAAAAATATGAAGCGTTTTATGGAGTGGGAGAGAACGACGATTAAGGAGGCGCTGGAGGCCGAGGTGGATAAGCCGAAGCTGGCGGAGAGAGGCCAGGAGTACTTATTTTCTTCCGAGGTGAATATCACGGGGGAACGGAAGCTGGCAGAGGAGATTGCACACCATGTCAGGGTCTGCGAGCAGTACCATATCAGCATGAACGCCGTGGGCGCGGTCTGTCTGGGCAAAGACTTAGAGGCAGGGAAATACGACCGCTACCGGAGTGTCTATACGCGGCTGGATAAGCGCATTTCGGCGCTGAAACCGTATGTGAAGCCGGCGGGAACCTACGTGGAACTGTATTACCGGGGGTACGACGGAGACATGGGGAAGGCGTATCCGGTTATTCGGGATTTCGCTGAACAACGGGGGATCCGTTTGGATGAGATGTGGTATGAGGACCTTCTCCTCGATGAACTGACGGTCAGGGACACAGAGGATTACGTTGTGAAGGTAGCGGTGCGTGTGAAATAACGCTTCCGGCCAATGAAGCGGGAAGCGTTTTCCGATCGCCTGGGTATACCGTTTACCACATATTGGCGAGGTGTTTTTCAATAAAGGAATCCAGCTGTTCCGGATCCAGGCCCAGGGCGGGAACAAGGAGGTTTTGGAGCTGTATCTTTGCCTGCTGTTCTGTGGCGGCTTCGTCGTCGCTGGGGCGCCTCCCGGTTTTCGGGTCGTTCCGGCAGATATAGATGGTTTTAATGACCTTGATCCATTCAACCGGATCGTCGGATTTCTGCGCGGCCCGGAGGGCGCTTAAGCGGTTTCTTTCGTTGGAGATCACAAAGGCCGGTATGTACGGCATTCTTTCGATCAGTTCTAAAGCGTCGTCTTTCGTCATGGTTATGTCCTCGTTTAGTCAGATTGAGTATAGGGTCCGGATCTATTTTACCATAGATAAATGCCGGATTTCAAAGGGCGTTTTGTACAAAGAAACAGGTCTGCTGATTGGTGAAATCTGTTTACAGCGTGCTGGAAGTCCCTTCGTTTGGTGAAATCCGCATTTGCCTTTTAAAGACGGTATGTTATAATGCAGATAGTGAAAAAGCTGTGGCAGGGAAGCCGTAAGGCTGATTTTAACGGGGGATAAAGGGATATGTACCGATTGATTATTATCGATGACGAGGAAAAAATTGTAGAAGGGATGGGGATGCTTTTTCCGTGGAAGACCATAGGATTTTCCGTGGAAGGTCTCTTTACCAGCGCAGTAGAAGCGCTGGAATTTATGGAAAACAATCAGGTGGATGTGGTGCTCAGCGATATTGAGATGCCGGATATGGATGGCATTGAGCTCAGCCGCAGATTGTTAGAGAAGGAAGAGGTGAAGGTGGTTTTATTCAGCAGCCATCAGGATTATGACTATTTCCGGGCGGCGATTCAGAACCGGGTGGAGGACTTTTTGCTGAAGCCGGTGGATTATGCCATGCTTCTGGAATGTCTGGGACGGGTGAAGGAGCAGCTGGATGCCAGAAGCCAGAAGAAGGTGGAGCTTCCCAAAGGGTATTACGACAAGATCGTGTCCGGCGTCAGGGAGTATCTGATGAAGCATTATCAGGATGCCTCCCTGGAGGGGGCGGCTGAGAAGGTGAATTTAAGCCCCGCTTACTTATCTAAGATCTTCAAAGAGAAGAATGGAACCAGCTTTTCGGATACGCTTCTTTCCATTCGAATGGAAAAGGCGAAGGAGATGCTGGAGGACATTCGTTATAAGAGCTATGACATTGCCTATTATATCGGGTACGACAATCCGAAGAACTTTTCCAGGGCGTTTAAGTCGTACTATGGAATGACTCCGATGGAATACCGAAAATCAAAGACGGAGGAAGGGCAGTGAAGAAAAAGTTCTTTTTCAAGCGTGTAGCGATTTATCTGGGCATGATGCTCCTGCCGATGACGCTCCTGTTTACGGCGTTCTGCGTACTGAATTTACGGACGATAGACCGGGACTTAAAGAGACAGGGGAGGCAGACGGTGGATGCGGTGGATGTGAATTTTGATCTGGTCCTGAGCAATGTCCTATACCAAAACGATCTGCTGACCAGCACGACCCGGATGAACCTGTCACTAAAGAGAATCCTGTCCCAGAGCGAAATGGCTTACGGCGATGCGGTCAACATCGACAGCCTCCTGGCCATCCTGCGGAGCATCAAGGATTCCCATGAGTATGTGGAGTCTATCTATCTCTACACCGACGGCGCGGCCCGGTATTTTTCTTCGGACAAGGGGATTCACACCATAGATGATAGTGCGGATTCCTCCTGGCTCGATGTTTACCGGGAGATTGCAAAGGACAGCAGCAGTTATATTGCGCCGCGGGAGATATCCCTGGGAGCGGATCAGGTAATTCCCGTTTTAAGTATTTACAAACGCCTTCTTTTACAGAAGGGCTGTATTGTTGTAAATATCGATGTGGCGAAGCTGGAGGAGATTCTGGCAAAGCAGATTTCCGGTCATGAGGAGACGATCTATCTGGTAAACAGGGACGGCGATGTGCTGGCGGAACAGTCAGTGGGAAGCGGTGGGAACGGAGACCGGAAGTACTTTGCCCGGTTGAAGGAACAGTATGGAGAAGGGTGGCAGGAGTATCTGAAGGGAATGGACGGCACCTGGGTCAGGACTCAGAACGGCACCTGTCTCTTAAGCGTGGGAAGTTACGATGCGATGGAAGTATATTATGTGTCAGCGATCTCCTCAAAGGCCAGAACTGAGAGCATTTTTGCCATGCTGCAGTCATTCCTTGCGTTTCTGGTCCTGGATCTCTGTGTGGTGGTGTTCCTGGCGTATTTGACGACGAAGCGGTCCTTTGATCAGATATCCTATATGATTTCTGTGTTCAACGAGGCGGAGAAGGGGCTGCCGGTGGCAAAGCCGGAAAACAGCAACCGGGACGAATACGATGTAATCATGAATAACATCATCTATCTGTTCCTGAATACCAATCATTTAAACGCCCAGTTAAAAGAAAATGAATATAAGAGAGAACACGCGGAAATGATGGCACTCCAGCTTCAGATCAATCCCCATTTTCTGTTCAATACGCTTCAGACCGTGGATATGGAGGTACGGAAGCAGGGGGCCAGTCCGGAGGAGGTCAGCACGATTATCCGCTGCGTCTCAGATATCCTGAAATATGCGCTGAGCGACCCCGGGGAGCCGGTTACGGTGGAGGAGGAGATCCAGTATTTGAAAAAATATGCGGCCATTCAGAAATTCCGGTTCGGCGACCAGTTTATCATCTACTATGAGGTCGATGACGAGGTGATGGACGCCGCGGTGTTCCGGCTGTTCTTACAGCCGCTGGTGGAGAACAGCCTGCTCCATGGAATACGCGGATCGAAGCAGAAGGGATACGTCAAGGTATCCATTCAGAAAAGGGGAGAACGCTTGCGCTGCTGTGTGATGGATACCGGAACGGGGATGACCAGAGAAGAGAAGGCCGGTCTGGAGAGCCGCTTTTCGAGTGATGAAACGGGAGGAATCGGACTGGCTAATCTGTACCGGAGACTCGTGCTCCGGTATGGAGAGGAAAGCGCCCTGCGTGTCTGGTCAAAAAAAGGGATGGGAACCGCGGTCAGCTTCTATATTCCCTGTGAAAAGATGAAAGTATAAGAGATGGTATCATTCCTTTGGATTATCAAAAGGAATGATACCATTTTTCGCAGATATCGCAATTTAAGAAGAATTTTAGAAAGCCGGACGCCTTTTATTTCTCCTGGTTTCATTATAAAATAAGAGTATCAAAAGGTGAGACGGTCCGGACGTCCAAACAAGAAAATGGAGGAAGGTTTCATGAAAAAATATTTAGCATTACCAGCGGTGTTCTGTCTGGCAGCCAGTTTATTGACAGCCTGTGGGGGCGGAAAAATTGAGACTGCTGCTGTGGATACGGCAGCAGAACAGGGTCAGGCCGCGGCAGAGGATAAAGAGACCACGAAAACAGAAACCACAAAAAAAGAGGAGGGCGGTACGGAGCAGATTACACTGCGTTTTTCCTGGTGGGGAGGTGAGGAACGCCTTGCGGCCACGCTCGATGTGATTAAGCAGTTTGAAGAACTGAATCCCAATATTACAATTGAGCCGGAATACGGAAGTTCGGACGGCTATGCAGACAAACTGGCGACTCAGCTTGCCAGCGGTACGGCGCCCGATATCATCCAGATCGATCCGGGGCTCATGCCGGCGCTGGTTTCCGACGAGACCAATTACTTTTTGGATTTAAATACCTCCAGCTTTGATTTTTCCAATTTCGACGAAAACTACTATAAGCTGAGAATCAACGGCTTCTATGATGGAAAGCAGCTCGGAATCCCGACCGGAATTTCCGGCGGTGCGGTTCTGGTAAACCAGGGGCTTGCAGATCAGATCGGAATCGATTTTCACACCCAGTATACCTGGGACGATATCTTTGCCTGGGCGAAAAAGGTGAGAGAGTACGACGATTCCATGTACTTAATCTGCTCCAACAAGGATTATGTGGCAAATATTCTGGCCAACAACTATGCGAAACAGTTAAGCGGAAAGACGTTTATCAACGAGGACACGAAGGAGATTAACTTAACACCCGAGCAGTGGCAGGAGGTCTATACTTTTGTGAAACGCCTGTACGATGAGGAAGTGATCGCTCCGGCTTCCTATTCGGCCGCATACTCCGGAGACAATATGCAGTCCGATCCCAACTGGATTGCCGGAAAATACGTCTGCAGCTTTACCTACATGTCAACCATGGAAACCCTGGCAGCTGCCAATGCGGATGCAGAATACACAGCCGGTCTCTTTCCTCTGTATCAGGGGTCCGATGTGGATGCATGGAATGCAAACTGCCCGCAGATTATAGCAATTAACGCCAAATCCAAAAATCCGGAAGCGGCAGTGGAATTTTTAGATTATTTCTTTAACAATGAGAAGGCCATGGAGACCCTGGGCTGCACCAGAAGTGTTCCTCCGACTGCAAAGGCCAGAGAAATCTGTACCGCGGACGGTTCTTTAAGCAAGCTGCTGTCAGAGGCCGCGGATGTGGCCGGCAGCTACAGCGGAATGGTTGACGACAAGTATTTTTCAGCCGCGGAAGCCAAGCAGATCGTGACCGATGAGGTGGAAGCGGTTGGTTTCGGAGTGGCAACTCCGGAAAGCGCGTCTGAGGAGACCATCAGCCTGCTGAACAATTATATTTCCGGCATTCAGTAAACGGCGGCAGAACCGGCAAAATACCATCAAAACCATACATACGATTTAACAGGAAGGGAGCTCAAAAAGCTCTCTTCTATAAATAAAGGGGAAAATATTATGGCAGCAAACCAGACAGCTATGAAACCCAAACGGTATAAGAAACGGGACTATCAGGCGTTTCTCTACCTGATGCCCTGGATTTTGGGAATGCTTATTCTACAGATATATCCATTTTTATGTTCTTTTTACTATTCTTTTACCAATTATCAGGTCAGCTCCAGCCCGATATGGACTGGTCTGGAAAATTACCGCTATCTCTTTACCAAGGATACGGAGTTCTGGAATTCGGTGAAGGTGACCGTGGTTTATACCCTGTACACGGTGCCCGGAAAGCTGGTCATGGCACTGGCGGTTGCCGTATTTTTAAACCGCAATATTAAGGGAATCAACCTGATCAGGACGCTTTACTACATACCGTCGCTGTTCGGCGGAAGCGTGGCGGTCTCTGTCCTGTGGAAGGCACTTTTTATTGATAATGGAGTGATTAATGCCCTGCTTACGGGCTTAAGCCTGCCGGCCATTCAGTTCTGGGGTGATCCAAGATATGCATTAAAGACTATCTGTGCCCTGGAGATCTGGCAGTTCGGTTCTTCCATGGTGATGTTTCTCGCAGCCTTAAAGCAGGTCCCGGTGTCACTATACGAGGCTGCCTCCATCGATGGAGCGGGAAAGATTCAGAGCTTTTTCCGGATTACGCTTCCGCAGATCACCCCAATCATATTTTTTAACCTGATCATGCAGACGATTCAGGCGCTGCAGAACTTCACCTCCGCCTTCGTCATTACCAAGGGAGGTCCGGTGAAATCCACCTATGTGCTGGGCATGAAGCTGTACAAAGAGGGCTTTTCTTACTTTAAAATGGGATATGCCTCGGCCATCTCCTGGGCCATCTTTGTCATGATCGTAGCAGTTACCATGTTGTTGTTCCGGTCCTCGTCTGTCTGGGTCCACTATGACGACGAAGGAAGCTTTTGATGGAAGAGGGATGAAGATGAATAGAAAAACGAAGAAAAAGACTGTAAAGACCGTATTATCCTATCTTGTAATCGCAGTGATCGGACTGGTGCTGCTGTACCCGATTCTCTGGATGTTTTTTGCGGCCTTCAAGACCAATGACGAAATATTTGGTTCCACCAGGCTGCTGGCAAGCCATTACAGCCTGAAGAATTTTATCGACGGCTGGAAGGGAAGCGGAACCATGACGTACGCCACCTATTTCTGGAACACGTTCCGGCTGGTGATCCCCGTGACACTTCTGACACTGGTGTCCAGCACACTTGTGGCCTACGGCTTTGCCAGATTTAATTTTCCATTTAAGAAGGCGCTGTTTTCCCTTCTGATAGCAACGCTGATGCTCCCAAACGCGGTCATTATCATTCCGCGCTACACGCTGTTTGCCAAATTCGGCTGGATTGACACCTATATCCCCTTTTACGCGCTGGCGGCGCTGGCCTGCTATCCGTTCTTTATCTTCATGCTGGTGCAGTTTTTGCGGGGAATTCCGCGGGATTTGGATGAGTCCGCATACATAGACGGATGCGGCACATTCCGCACGCTGATGCAGATTATTCTGCCGCTCATGAAGCCTTCCCTGTTCTCTGCGGCACTATTCCAGTTCATGTGGACATACAACGACTACTTTAATTCCCTGATTTTTATCAACTCAGGGAAGAAATATACCGTGTCTCTGGCGCTTCGCTTATCCCTGGATTCCGAATCCGTGATCAACTGGGGGAAAATTATGGCCACTTCCTTCGTAGTCGTACTGCCGCTGATCCTCCTGTTCTTCATGGCACAGAAATACTTTGTCGAAGGCATTGCCACCAGCGGATTAAAGGGTTAATGTGATTTTATGACCCGTTTCAGCAAAAGGAGAATAAACATACAATGAAAAAACCAGGATTTAACCCTTATCTTCCGTCATGGGAATATGTACCGGATGGAGAGCCGTACGTCTTACATCGAGCTTTCAACAGCCTGGGAGCTCTCTACTTCAGATACAGGGGAGAAAAGAACATCAGCCTTCATTCATTTACCCTAAGCAATTAATCTTTTTATGTATTTATTTGTATAACTAAAGTAACTAATTTCCCCTTGACAAATCCTCTCACTCTATCGTATACTGCGGATAGCACCATTTAAAAATATTAAAACAGGAAAGAAGGTTCTGTCGGAAGATGATGACAAAATAATGACGAAGAAAAGGCTGAGAAACACTGAGTTAAAGGGCATGCCCCACTGGAAAAGTGCGGAGAAGATGCCTGGGATTCTATGCCATTTCGTCCGGTCATCAGGGAAAATTCCGTACAGACATGAGTTTGTGCAGGCTTTGTTTCTGCGCTCGTTTCCTCATACGTATAGAATCTTTAATCCCTTCCGGACGATTGGCCAGGAGGGATTTTTATGTTACAGATTAAACAGTTGACCATAACACACAAAAAGGATTTAAGGGTAATATTAAAGGATTTCAGCTTTGTCTTAAATCCCGGGGACAAGGTGGTTTTGATCGGGGAAGAGGGAAATGGAAAGAGCACTCTTTTAAAGTGGATTTATGATCCCCGGCTGATCGAAGGTTATGCGGAGACGCAGGGAGAGCGAATCTGCACGGGAGAGCATCCGGGTTATCTGCCGCAGGAGCTTCCGGCGGAAGAAAAAGAAAAAACCGTATATGAATATTTTTGCGGGGAGGACGCCTTTGGGATGCAGACGCCCAGGGAAGTGACCCGTTTAGCAGGGCAGCTGAAGCTGCCGTCCGATTTCTTCTACCAGGACCAGAAGATGAACACGCTTTCCGGCGGGGAAAAGGTGAAAGCGCAGATGGCGCGGCTTCTCATGGCACAGCCTTCCGTTCTGCTGCTGGATGAGCCGTCCAATGACATTGATATCGAAACGCTGGAATGGCTGGAAAAACTGATTCTGGAAGCGCCGCAGCCGGTATTATTTATCTCTCACGATGAGACGCTGATCGAGCGGACTGCAAATGTGGTAATTCATATAGAACAGCTGAAGCGAAAGACGGAAAGCCGTTATAGTGTGGCGAAAACCGGCTATCGCCAGTACGAGGCAAACCGGGCGGCGCAGCTTGCAAGCCAGGAACAGCGGGCTTTAGGTGAGCGCAGGGAAGAGAAGAAGCGGCAGGAAAAATTCCGAAGGATCGAGCAGGCGGTGAATTACGATTTAAACAGCATAACCCGTCAGAACCCACACGGTGGATATCTGCTCAAAAAGAAGATGAGAGCTGTGAAATCTTTGGAAAAAAGGTATGAACGGGAGGCATTAGACAGAACGGAGATACCGGAGACCGAGGATGCAATATTCTTTAAGGTGGGAGAAAAGGTAAAAATGCCTGCCGGAAAAACTGTTCTGGAATTCTCCCTGGACCGGCTTTATGCGCCGTCCTCGAAGGAAGAGGTGCCGCGTCTTCTGTCTGAGCATATATTTCTGCGGATTAAGGGCGGAGAGCGGGTCTGCATCACCGGAAAAAACGGCGTGGGAAAAACAACGCTTCTGAAACAGATAGCAGAGCAGCTTCTAAGCCGGACCGATATCCGGGCCTGCTATATGCCGCAGAATTATGAGGATATTCTGGAACTGGACCGGACGCCTGTGGACTTTCTGTCCGTGACCGGAGACAAGGAGGAGACGACACGCATCCGGACGTATCTGGGCTCTATGAAATATACCGTCGATGAAATGACTCATCCAATGTCGGAACTTTCCGGCGGCCAGAAGGCAAAGGTTCTTCTGCTGAAGATGAGCCTGTCGGGGGCCGATGTCCTGATTCTGGATGAGCCGACCCGTAATTTCTCCCCGCTGTCGGGACCTGTGATCCGAAAGATACTGCGCCAGTACCAGGGAGCCATATTAAGCATTTCTCATGACCGGAAATATATCGAAGAGGTCTGTACTGCCGTTTATCAGCTGACGCCGGAGGGACTTGTGAAGACGGACGGAGAGAACGTGTAAGCTTGATTTATTCGGAACCTCTCAGGAAAAGAGAGGTTCCGAATAAAGGAATTTCATGGTATACTAGGCTGGTAAAGACTGCCGCCCCAACAGGCGGCCGAAGGGAGTTTATCATGAGCAGATTGAAACTTGGAATCCTGGGTAGTGGGTATCTGGGAGGAATTATTGCAGATGCGTGGAAAAACGGTTATTTGGATGAGTACGAGCTGGTGGGAATCGCGGGCCGCAATGAGGGGAAGACGAAGGCTCTGGCGGAAAAAACGGGATGCAGGCCGTGTGCGGATGTGGATGAGCTTTTGGCGCTGAAACCGGATTACATAGCCGAGGCGGCTTCTGTTGCCGCGGTAAAAGAGATGGCCGTTAAGGCTCTTTGTGCAGGAACCAGCATCATTGTTCTGTCGATCGGTGCATTTGCGGACGCGGATTTCTATGAGGAAGTGAAGAACACAGCCGTAGAGCATGGGACAAAGGTCCATATCGCATCCGGCGCGGTGGGTGGTTTTGATGTGCTTCGGACGGTTTCTCTGATGGGAGATGCGGTATCCGGTATTGAGACGAGGAAGGGGCCGAAATCGCTGAAGAATACGCCTCTGTTTGAAGGTCATTTGATGACAGACACAGAGGGTACCGAGGTATTCGCGGGCAATGCGAAGGAAGCGATTTCACTTCTGCCTACCAAGGTCAATGTGGCAGTGGCGGCTTCTCTGGCTACAACAGGTCCGGAACACACAAAGGTAAACATACACAGCATTCCCGGATTTGTGGGCGATGACCATAAGATTACGGCAGAAATTAAGGGGGTAAAGGCGGTCGTCGATATCTACTCCGACACCAGTGCGATCGCGGGCTGGAGCGTCGTGGCTGTTCTTCGCAATCTGGTGTCACCGATCGTATTTTGACGAAACAAGGAGGACGGGATATGTTTAAGAAATTAGTGGCCATCGAGCCGGTAAGTCTGGTGGAAGAGGCGGAAAAAGAGCTGCATCAGTATGCGGAGGAGGTCGTCATGTACGGCGACGTGCCGGCGGATGATGATGAGATTATCAGGAGAATCGGGGACGCGGATGGCGTTTTGCTCAGCTATACATCAAAAATCAACCGCTATGTATTTGAACATTGCCCTGCGGTCCGCTATGTGGGCATGTGCTGCAGTCTGTATTCCAAAGAGAGCGCCAACGTGGACATTGTCTGGGCGGAGGAGCATGGCGTTACCGTAAAGGGCATCCGGGACTATGGCGACAGGGGAGTCGTGGAATACGCGATCTGTGAGCTGGTGCGTTTTCTTCACGGCTATGACCGTCCCATGTGGAAAGAGATGCCGGTGGAGATCACGGGACTCAGGGTTGGCATGGTGGGAATGGGTGTTTCCGGTGGCATGATCGCTGAGGCCATGAAATTTATGGGCGCCGAGGTTTCCTATTACAGCAGGAGCAGGAAGCCGGGGTATGACGCAAAAGGTATGGTCTACCGTCCGTTACCCGAATTGCTGGAGCAGTCCGAGGTGGTATTTGCCTGCTTAAATAAGAATGTGATTCTCATGCACGAGGAGGAATTCAAGGCGCTGGGCAATGGGAAAATCCTGTTCAACACATCCATCGGGCCTGCCTTTGAGGCGGAAGATTTAAAGAACTGGCTGGATGGGGGAACGAATTACTTTGCCTGTGATACGGCTGGAGCCATCGGCGATCCGACGGGAGCACTTTTAAACCATCCGAGAGTATTCTGTGTCAACTATTCCGCAGGCAGGACGAAGCAGGCATTCGGCCTTCTGAGTGAGAAGGTGCTGGACAATATCCGAGAGTATATGGTGAATGCTTAAGTCAGGTCAAAGCTTTCTGGAGTCAAAAGCTAAAAAATGGCAAAGCTAAATATTGTAAAAGCCGGACGAACTACGGAAAATGTCTCTGGTTGGCAGGATTGTGATATAAAAAGGCAGAAATGGAATAGTGATATATGGGGAATTGAACTATAATGATACTTACAGAGAGAACAGAGAAATGGATCACCTTCCATTTCGTCAGGACGAATGACCAGTCTTTGTAAATATTTCATTATGAATGGGGGCCAAATGCTTTTGCATTTGACCCCCAAACCCCATCCATGACCCGGATACTGAGGACAGAATCGGTTAAACCTGAAGTTCCCGAATCCTTTTTTTTATCTGAGAAATAATTTTGGCTCTGTTTATTCCGCTGTATCCAATCTGCTCTGCCATTTTGTATAAATACTCCCGACAGAGCTGTATCATCTCAGGCTGAGATATTTCCAGGACGGAGACCGGATGAAATCCACGTACCAGAAGAACTCGATGGCCATCTTTTACCATAAGCGTACCTTCCTTTTGGGCTCTTGGATTAACGGGCACAAAATGGTAATTATCATATGTATCTAAAATATCCAGAATATTTTTTAAATGCAGAATATAAGTTTCAGATGTGTAATAAAGCGGAGGCGAGTCAACGTTATTATAAGACAGGAGAATAGGGACTTTGCCGCTTTTTACATCTTCTGCACTGGCAAGATACACAAGATCAATAAATACATATGGTTTGCTGCTGTTTTTAGAAAGGGTTAATTCCTGAAGGCAGAGATTACTGAGTTTCAACAGGTCGGGATGGGCCTGCTTTTCCGTGCAGTAGGCCATCAGCTCAGGGGGTGCTGTTTCTGCGGAAAGAGAGGGCAGCTTTTGAATACGGTCCCCATCAAATGATAAAAAACTGGTAAAACAGTACATTAGTCCCTGAGACTCAGTATATATAATCTGCATGGGGCGGCAAAGGGATATGTAGTCCTGAAACTGAGAGGCAAATGCCAGAGTCAGCCTTGTATCCGTAGTCAGCATTGTCTCGGTACTGATGGTTTGATGCGCGGCGGAGTTTGAAGTCATGGTGATTTCTCCGGGCACGACGATGAGCGTCCGCCGATGCAGACTGTCCCGTAGCCGGGGATAGAAATATGCAGTTACCTGGAAGGTCATATAGAGCGGAAGCCAGCGGGTTAATGACTCAAATGCCAGGTTGTAAGGCGCGGCAGGAGGGACAATTTGTAAAATTTTAAACCCTCTGTACAAAAGATTTAACCCCCAGGCCTGAAGGCTGCGGGAAAATTCTATATCTTCGGATATCCAGTCATCGGCTTCATCTGACAGAATGTAAATCGTACACGGTTTTTCCATCGACAGTAAATGCTGATAAACCGTGCGCATGGCCGATCGTTTTCCGTCATTTCCGTAATAGACGGCATTATCAATGTTTAGCCTGAATGGATCCGCTGGTATGCCTGCGGCCGGATTTCCAAAGGTGAGAGATTCAAAGGTTCGGATAAAACGACCGACTTCGGCGGATTCGCCGCAGAGCCAATAATAGAGTATTTCGGACAGCTGATCCTTTTTCAGGGTGAGCGCCTGCTTAATACCAAGCATTCCGGACAGCGCCTGACGCTGATATTCGGTGTTGCACCGTTTTGCGAAGTAGGAGGACATGGCTTTAATGAGATCGCGGTTGCGCGGAATTCCTCTGGCGCCGGTGCGCAGACGGCTGATCTGTGAGGGGTCAACCTGAATTTCATGTGCCAGCATTCGATTCGTAACTTGTGTGAGATTTTGTAAAAATATAAGTTTTTCATAGAATTGCATAAAATCCCTCGCTTTAGTCTCAATTCTGATGAGTCATGTACCAGAGGATCGTCTTCCTGAGACCCGTTTCAAAATCATAGGAGGGGACCCAGCCTAACTCCTGCGTGATTTTTGAAGTATCTGGTACAGATTGTCTGCTATGATTCCCATTATCTTTAGAACAGTAAATAAGATCTTCCGGTTTGTTCAGAATCCTTAATATTGTTTTAACGGCTTCGGTTTTCGTCAGCACACTTTCACTGACAATATGATAGATCTCACCGTCTTTTCCCTCATTTATAATCAGATCAAGGGCACGGCAGTGATCCGCTACATAGAGCCAGCCGTTTATGGTTTCTCCGTCTATCTCTGGAATTATCGTTTCTTCAGCCAGTGCTTTCCTGACAACCGTGAAAGGGAATTCATTTTGGTTACAATAAGGCCCATAGTTTTTGGAACATCGTGAAATAGTAACTGGAACACCATCGAATCTATGGCACATCCGGGCGGTCATATCCGTGTCTGTCATCACTGGGGAGAATGCGTCTGACACAGCTATGGGAGATTCTTCTGTAAAAATGTGAGGGGTATGATAAGGCGGACGTGTGCCATAGATTTTTTCTGATAATACGTGATGATACCGTCTGATACCGCAGGTGCGGCAGGCATCGAGAAGATTTATGGCTGCTGTCTCCGACTTTTCCGCGTATGAATCCATGTCACAGGGGTCTCTTTGTTCCTGTGAAAAGTTGATGATGATATCGGGTTTTACCGTATCAAGCAGATGAAAAACTGCCTCCCGGTTGGTCAAATTCCATTTCATAAACTGATAGTTAGCCATATCTTCCATCGATCTTAATTTCTGCTTATCCTCGTAAGTATCCAGGTTAATAATCTGATTTTCCGGGTATTTGCCGGCCATATACTGAACAAAATGACTGCCCATAAAACCCGAGCCGCCAGCAATTATTACTTTCATATGTAACCCTCCGTTTTATCTGATCGTAGACCGCTTAGCTGTGGAAGCAATTCATGGTATATCAAAAGAGTACAATTCAAGGAAAATGGCATATGTGTGATTTCTCTTCTTTGCAAAGAATACTTCATTTAATTGTAAATGACAAGATAATGGAAGATATTGGCAATGCCATTTATTTGGCATCAAAAATGCCAGAATATCGCCTGGATAAACCTTCATGATACTTTGGGTAGTCTGAATTGTATTTTCCAATAAAGAGAAAATGGCATCATTATTGCCACATAAATGGCATTGCCAAAACGGTGTAAAATCTTGTTATTTCCGGTAAAAAGAAGTATTCTAAAAACATAAGAAAATGTTAGAAGCGGCGGGAAATATCCCTTGAAGAATAAGTCGAAGGAATGCCAGCCAGTTGCCTGTGGATAGAAAGTCAGCTGTGTAGTATGAGGCTGGCTTTTATTTTATGCCGTATACAGGGGAGACAATGAATGTACGCTTAAAGCATACATTTGCGAGCGCCTTTCAATCCAGTCTGCCCGAAGCTGAATACAAGAGCCGGAAGGAGAATTCCATGAGCGTAGAAAGAAAGACCTCCACGATAGTTTCTACGGTAACAGGGGCGGTACTGTGTGTGTTGCTCATTCCTGTTATTATCATCAATCTGATTTTAATTGTCGGAAGTTATAGGAATCCTGATGAGCTTCCCGGTGTTTTTGGCATCAAGCCTGCCGTGGTGTTATCCGGTTCCATGGAACCGGTGATTCGGGTTGGAGATATGATTTTTATACATAATACGAATACGGATCTGCTGAAAGAAGGGGACGTAATCTGTTACCTTTCTTCTGGAAAGGCGATCACGCACCGTATCGCAGGCGTGACTGCAGGTGAGGAGGGAGAGGTAAGATATGTAACCCAGGGCGATGCCAATAATACAGAAGACCGTCTGCCAGTGACTGCGGATCAGATACAGGGCATCTGGAAGGGCGGAAGAATCGGGGGCCTGGGCAGTATGATCCTGTTTATGCAGACTACTACAGGGATGATACTCTTTATTATTTGTCCCCTGCTTCTTTTCCTTCTCTGGGATATCTGGCGGAGGCGCCGGGCTGACCGGGAGGAAGCGGCCCATACCGCGCAGCTGGAGGCTGAGCTTGCGGCCCTGAAAGCGGAACGTGAGGGCAGGGAGGGCCGTGTACCATGAAGGTTAAGGTCTGATAATTTCGTGTATGTAACGAAATGTAAGAAGATAAGTTGTATGGACTGGCTCTTGCTCTATGGGCACGGCGTAGGAGAGCCATACAGAACCGGGTATGGGAGTGCCCGGGATAAATCTAAATGTCACAGGCACAGGGAACCGTACCTTGACGATGTTCTGTTATCAGCTAAGCGGTTCCCTATTATATGGAAAGCGAGGAGATTAAGTATGAAGAAGAGATCGTATGTTTCCTGTCTTGGCGCTTTGGCAGTGGCAATGACACTTGTGACTACCAGCCTGACAGGCGGGACGATGGCTAAGTACGCTACGGAGGTTACAGGGAGCGCCACGGCTACGGTGGCGGCTTGGAGTTTTAAAGCGAATGGCAAAGAGGCAGCAATGACGGATATTGATTTGGGAAGTACTGTAAACAGAGCCAGTTATGACGAAGGTACTATTAAAGAGGGTGTGATTGCACCTGGGACAGAAGGTTCTTTTGAGATCGTGGTTGATGGAACTGGCAGCGAGGTGGGAATTGATTACAGCCTGGTAATAAAAAAATCTGACAGTAGTAGTTTACCTTCCAATCTTAAATTTACAGTAGGTAATGATGAGTATACATTAGGTAGTGAAATGAAGGGAGAGATCCCATATAGTGATTCTATGAATAAAACAGTTACTGTGAAATGGAAATGGCCAATCGATACACCACAGGATAAAAATGACAATGACTATAAAGGCAGTACTATCACACTGAATATTACTGTCACCGGTACGCAGCAACCCCCTACCGCACCAACTTCATAAAAAGCACTACCCCCTGTGCCGGGGTATTTCTGCGAGGGCCTTCAGCCCTCGGCAAAGAGTATGGGTAACCGTATTTTTTGCCATAGGCTGAATGCACTATTTTCCCTAAAGGAGGATTCATGCCATGGAACAACAGAAAAAAACGGGATCTGATGTAAAAAGACGGGATAACAGCAGAATATGGCTGGTACTGATCCTGCTGTTGTTTTTATTTACACTGATGACATCCAGTCTGGTGGGATACATATTAGGCAGCAATGCCGGACCGTCTTCTATGGGACAGCTGATCGATACGATCTTACTGACCCCGGAGAGCACGGACAACCGTACAGTGATTCATCTCTCCGGTATTGTGGCATACACGGATGGTACGCCGGCAGCAGGACGGCGCCTCGAACTGCACAGTGATCCGATTACAACCGTATCAGACTCAAAAGGCGGTTTTTTATTTCCCAATGTGCCGCAGGGAGAGCATACCATATCCATTCTCACTGATGAGGGAGAAGTACAGGTACAGAGAAAGATCAATATCCAGTATGACAGCAGAAAAGAGAAAGACGTGTCCATTCAATTGACGGAAAATGGGGCGTATGCGATTGAACTATCCATCGATGTACGGGTGCTGGAAGTAGTTATTGAACTGGATCAGGAGAGTATGAGGATTGACTCAGAAAACTTTACCTTTTCCACTCGTGACGGAGACGTTGTCACACCCACGGGAAGTGCAAATGTCAGAGACGGCGTAATCGTGACACCGGGTGGCAACGTGCATCTGCCCGATGGGAACGTAGTATTTCCGGGAGGCAAGACGGATGACACTGCCTATATTATACTCACAGATGACACCGTGATAGAAAAACAGCCGATGGAGTCCGGTGATATTAAGGTGGACGCAGATGGAACGGTAAGTCTGCCTGACGGAACGGTGATTGAGCCTGGAGGGAAGATTATAAAACCGGATGGAACTGCAGAGATTCCGGGCGAATCCGGCGTTGTTGTTGGAGACGGAATTATCAGTCCTATCGGCGGCGGAATCTCTAAGCAGCCGGAGACAGAAAGTGAAGCTGGAAGTGATACGTCTGCCCCATCCTCCGAAGAAGTTGGGAGACCGGGAGCGTCAGACCGTTTTCCGGAAATTCCAGAATCTCCGGAAGAACAGGAGAATCCAACAGAACCAACTTTCCCGGCAGACCAGGTAATGCCATCAAAGCCATCGGGTTCAGGTAACTCATCTGGTTCGGATCTTGATTCTACAAAACCTGAGAAACCGGAAGAACCGACGCAGCCTGATGGAGGAGTCCTTGATGTTTCCGGGCAGACAACGGATGGATCTTATGCACAGTGGACGCAGAACTGTACCATTGATTTATTCTTCAGCCGCACCGACACCGGCGGAGAGCTAAGCAAAATTGCACCGGGTTCTTCCGGATACTACTTATTCCGGCTGCAGAACACGCGGCGTACTCCGCTGAACGTAACGGTAACCATGTCAGAAGGAGATGGACTTCATCTTCCGCTTTCCTTCACGCTGACCCCAATGGATAACGCTGGAAATAAGCAGACGAAGCGGTCGGTTTCCGGTACTCTGCAAAGTAACGGTACAGATCTGAGTTTAAACACGGAAATATCCGCTGAATCGAGTGAATTATACCGGTTGGACTGGATCTGGCCGCCGGTAGGAAATGACAGAGAGGATACCCGTATCGGCAGCGGTACGGAACATACCTATATACTGAATATGAAAATTCATGCGGAGGAAAGCTGACGACACGTCTGCGGCAGATGCAGCGCTTAGCTGGAATGCAGAGACTGGCAGCAGAAGGAACATTTTGAGAAAACTGAGTAAAAACGTTGTTTTAATCCTGATAGTAATTGTCGTTTTAATCAATGCATGGCAGTTATTTTCAAATATAATATGGAAGGATCAATTACCGGCCATCTTTGGCTATTCCCAGGTTATTGTTCTGACGGGCAGCATGGAACCAGTCATATCGGCAGGGGATCTTCTGATTATCCATCGGGAGGAGCTGTATCAGGAAGGGGATATTATCAGCTATTGGGATAACGGCAGCCTGATTACACATCGTTTTATTGAAAATACAGCGGATGGCATTATTACGAAGGGTGATTATAACAATGTGGCTGACCGTGTCCCGGTCCAGACGGACCAGATTGCAGGCCGTGTGACAGTTATAATTCCGGGTATTGGTAATATTTTCATGTTTTTTCGTACAGTTCCCGGCAGGCTTCTCCTATTACTGGCCGTGGTATTGTTCGTATGCTTTCCCGGTCAGACGGTTCGAAAGTCTGAGAGAAATGAGCACTGAATAAGCAGAAATACCATAGGCAGGAAGGATACTATGAAAATGAAAAAGCACCTGACAAGAGCCAGAATCATAGGATATATCTTACTGTTTTGTGCAGTCACAATGACGATACTGCCAAATACCCTTGCCAGATACAGAACCCGAATAGAGGGCGGAGCGGTGGCATCTGTGGCATTGTGGGGAAGCGACAGCAGCGAATTTCAGATCGATATAAATGGGATGAAGCCGGGAAATGACTCGGCACAGCAATATGAGTTCGTTGTTACCAATACAAAAGAGGGCCAGATTAGTGAGGTAGGGCAGAACTATTCAATTACAGTCGAAACCACAGACAATCTGCCATTGAAATTTACACTTTCTGCAAAAGAGGAATCAGGGAGCAGCGGATTAGGAAATACAGTGAATACTGGAGTACTGAGCTTCTCGGATGGGAAAGCCGTCTTGGAAGGCGGCTTTCTTCCACATTCCGTAGAAACTAAACATACTTATGTATTAACTGTTTCGCTGCCCGTGAGCAATGCAGAATTTGCCGATGAGATAGACCTGATAACAGTGACCGTTCAGGCAGAACAGACGACCCCGGTCAGTCCGTGATGAGGAGACAAAGGGAATGAATAAAAATGAAAAAAGCCGGCGTCTGCTGCGGTTTCTTCCAGGAATAGTACTGTTGACCGCACTGACGGCCGGAGTGAGTGTCACTGCGGCACGTTACGTGTCCAGGAAAGCGCAGAGCGGAATCATTGCACCCCAGGAATTCTATTTTACAAGCGATCTTCTGAAGGAAGAGGCGGAGGATGTAAAATATTATATCGATCCGGATAAAGCAAGCTTCACGGTGCAATTGTTTAATTACGCGGATTCTCAAAGAATAACCCAGACAGAGATCCCATATGAGATAGAGGTAACAAATGGAAATGCATCGCCTGAATCCGGTAAGCTTTCCTCCGGTTCACAGACTACAGCAGAGATTACCGTGACGCCGGTTAAAAATGACCAGGTGACAACCGTAACCGTAAAATCGATGTCCCCATACGAAAAAACGTTAAAAGCCGTTTTTGAAAAAGGTCTGGGTAATCAGTATACGGTGGAGGATTACGTGGGCAATGCCGCCGCAGTACTGACAATGATCTGCGCCGATTCGTCAAGAGATATTAAAATTCAGATATTGTCAGATCAAATTACGGTGAATCAGGCCGATGACAGGGTGAAATTAAATGGCAGTGAATTTATCTATACATCACCGGGGCTCGGAGTGTATTCTCTGATTCTGCTGAAGTCAGATACCAGCCTGAATCTTACCGCAGGCGGTCAGTTTGCAGATTCTATCACGATTGGCGGGATAAGCGAGTAAAGGCTTCCTGTTATTCATAAAGTCGGAGGTATAACTATGGACACAAAACAGATACAAAACAGAAGGAACAGGCGGAGATATCACCGGCAGCGGTGGATTGCTGTTGGTCTGATCATCTGTCTTATGCTGACTAATTTGAATTTTGAGTCCATACTTGCCTATGCAACAGAGAGCAGAACAGAAAAATTCCATGTGGGTGAGAGTGTGACCGCTGAATTGGAAGACGGTGTTCTGACGTTAAAGGGTACAGGTGATACAAACGATTTTACCAGGGAAAGCGCACCATTTCTGGAGTATGCAAAAGAGATTCACACTCTGATGATAGAAGATGGCATTACCTATATTGGTTCCTGTTTGTTTTATAACCTTGGAGGTCTGAAAGGAGAATTGAGGCTTCCGGAGAGTATCATGGGGATTGGTGATTATGCGTTTTCAGGCAGAGACGCAGAACACGCTCCCCGATTTTCTGTTGTAATCAATGAATTTGAAGGCGGGGAAATTGTCAGCAGTGATTGGGAACTTTTAGAAAAAGAACAGAAGGCGACACCTTCCAATGCTGCGAAAAAATCAAGTCCAAGCAATGCTTATAGTAAGAATACGCCGCCGACTTTGAATGCAGGAATTATACCCCACCTCCAGCCGCTGTTGTGCAAAGGTGCAATAACGGCTGAGACAAATGACGATGATTCCAGAACGGAAAGTGGTACTGGTACATCCAAAGAAACGGGAGCAGAAAATAGTGCCGGAACACCCGAAGAACCCAAAGCAGAAAATGGTACCGGAACACCCCCGGAAACGGGAACAGAAAATGGTACCGAAACTTCCACAGAAACCAAATCAGAAAGTGCTGCCGGAACACACACAGAAACTGGAACAGAAAGTGATACGGAAACGCCCCCGAAAACGGGAGCAGAAAATGGTACCGGAACTTCCACAGAAACCAAACTGGAAAGTGCTGCCGGAACACACACAGAAACTGGAACAGAAAATGGTACCGGAACGAATACCGAAGCCGGAGCAGAAAACAGTACCGAAACAGATTTCGAAGCGGAGACTGGAGCTGCTGTGGAAACAGAGACCGGTGTGGAAACAGAGACCAGTGCGGAAACAATGCCAGGAGTAGTAAACGAAGCAGCCTCAGTAACGGATCCCACCACAGACAAAGGCAGAAGGAAGATTAAAAATCCCTTGGAGGATGAAGCGGAATACGCCATAGAGTACATAACGGAACAACAGATCGAAAACCCGGAGACCATATTTTATGAGGATCAGAGAGGTTTTGTGATTTGTTCTCAGGACAATCAGACTTTCATGGATGCGGCGGAATATGCCGGATACGAAGTGGCGGACGGACTTGTTACGGTTGCTTTGGATGATATGGCAGAGATGGAACTGCCGGTCCGGGATGAACAGATTCTTCTGCCGGAATGTCCGGAAGAGATCAGTCTGTTCCATGAGGATAACGAATTTTACCAGGAGACGTTTAAAGGCTGGACTTTAGAAGGGGAGGGACCTGGCCGGGTGAGAACTCCCGGGGAGGCCGTTTCTGCGGTGGAGGCAGAGTATCTGAGTTTGTACTCGGTATGGGAAAAGGCCGAAAACTATCATTTCCGCGTGGAAGCGAAGCGGGAAGGGAACACGGCAGTGTATACCGTCATCGATAACAGCACCGGGAAGATACCGGAAAATCCGGATGGATTTATGTACCGGTACCAGTGGCAGGTTACTGATCGTGCCGGGGATATAGAACAGCAGGAAGGAAAGAAGATCACAATCATGAACTCTGCCCATTTCGCTACCCCATCGGAAGCCGATGGCAGTGACATAGAGACAGAAAGCGGCTGGACGGAGCTTCAGGGGGCCGATACTCCAAGATACGAGAGCGCGCTTGAAGAAAATCGTGTTGATTTATATTACCGGTGTGTGATGACTCCCGTGAAACTGACACGTTCGCGCTCTGCTTCTGAGGCGGTTGTGCTGTATTCAGACGCAGTGGCTGCGGTAGAGGATATCAATATAATTTATGTAGATCAGTTAAATGGCAAAGACAGCAATTCCGGAAAATCCAGCGATCAGGCCGTTCAGACGTTGGAAGAGGCAGCATTGCGGCTAAAAAAGAGGGAATACGGAGGAACTGTTGAAAGTAACCAGATTATATTGACACAAAATTATACCTATAAAGGGAATAGTTCGGTGCCTGAGCAAAATAAATGGAAGTGGAATTTTTTATCAGACAATCCAGTCCCTGTCACAATTAAAGGTATCAATGATAAAATAGAATTATCGAATCACGCAAACAGTGCAAACAATGATTTTTACCAGTACGAGGAAATTATCTTTGATTCTGTTAAACTGTTGAACCTGGATCATATGTATTGTAACGGACATAATATTCGAATTAACAGCAGTGTTACAACTGGTTCAAGCATCTATTTGTATGGATCCGGACAGAATGACATCACTGAAAATGTAGGAGAGATTAGTGTATACGCCGGAAAAATCACAAGAATTGTAGGTTATATAAGAAGTAAGCCCTCTGTCGATGTTAAGCAGAAGAAAGCCGTTATTACGGTAGGGGGGAGTGCAGATGTAACGACTATTATTGCGGGCAGCGCCAGTGGAGAAATAAAAAATGCAGACGTGGAAATCAACATAGAAGGGGGAAATGTAGATAAGCTGGTCGGCGGCTGTCAAGGGTTTACTGAGATCAAATCTCCGTATTCCGGAACAACGGTCCTTAATATTTCAGGCGGAACGGTCAAAAGCATCTATGGGGCAGGATCGGGCAGAAATAAAAGCATTCCAACTTTTTCCGGTGAACTGGATATCAATATAACGGGGGGAAGTGTGGATAATGTATACGGTTCCGGTTCCGCAGCCTATGTTACCAGCAGTGGGAGTGAAATATCAAAAGTAAGGATTACTGCTTCCGGGGGCGTCGTAGGAAATATCTTTGCAGCAGGTATTGGCGGGGATGCCAGTGTTACTGCAGAAAATGATGCCAATCAAACGTTAGCTAAAGATTTCGGAAGCTTGACAGGTGACGTAACAATTACAATTAAAGACAATGCAGAGATAACAGGAGATGTTTATACGAGCGGAAGCGGGCATGACACAACGGGGACGCCCGGATATGATATCACCCAGAATGCATATCTGAAAGGAAATGTGACCTTGAACATCTCCGGGGGAGCGATTCAGGGAAATGTATACGGAGGCGGTAAAGGAATCAGCCGGACCGGATTCGATGACTGTGCCCGTATTGAGGAAGGCTCTTTAGTTCATTTTCAGATAAGTGGCGGCAGCATAAAGGGAAATGTCTACGGAGGCGGAAAAAATGCGAAGGTCAAAGGAAAAACCATCATATCCATTTCCGGCGGAACGATACAGGGACACGTCTATGGCGGAGGAGAAAAAGCAGAGATAAGCGGCTCCACGTCAGTAACCATAACCAATGGGATCATCGAGAGTAATCTCTATGGAGGAGGAAGTGAAGGTCTGGTTCGGGGAGATGCCTCCGTATCCATCACTGGCGGAACGATACAGGGATACGTCTATGGCGGCGGAGAAAAGGCCGAGATAAGCGGTTCTGCATCAGTGACCATAACCAGTGGGATTATTGAGAAAAATCTCTATGGAGGTGGAAGCGAAGGCCTGGTTAAGGGAAAAACCAACATTAAAATAGAAGATGGAACCATTAACGGTTCTGTTTATGGAGGAGCACTTGGCAAGGCTGGCGAGCGCTATGTCTTAGGCGGATCCACCGTCAACATGACGGGGGGCTGGATACGCGGCAATTTATACGGCGGCAGTGAATTCAGCAATGACGGGCCGGAAGAAGGCGACCCTGAAGATTTGATTTTTATTAACTTTGTCGGCGGCAAGGTCAGCGGCAAGGTATTCGGCGGCGGCTACCAGGGGATTACGAATGGATCGACTCATGTGCATATAGGGGTGGAGGCGATAGGAGCATGCCAGCACTATAAGGATAATCCGGGTGAAAAACCTGATTTGAAGGCATCCGATCTATCTGTGGAAAGCTCTGTATATGCCGGCGGTGATTTTGGCGGAGATACTCCGGATTATACGACCATAACTGTAAAAGGATTTTCACATATTTATATAGACGGAAAGGGGTATGATTTCGGCGGAGATCAGGACGGCAGTAAAATGAGTATTTCGGGCGGAGTATTTGGCAGCGGCGCCTCCTGTGACGCCGGTTCCGTCAGACTGGTAACCGTGGCTAATTATGGCAGAAAGCTAACGGACGCTAACGGGAATCTGGACAGCGTCAGCAGCACTCTTACATCGATCCAGAGGGCAGACCAGGTTCGTCTCATCAATTCTCATATCCATTTATCCGGACAGTCGGATGCGGCCAATAGTAATCAGACGGCATTGTATTCTTTAAACCGGATTGGAGATCTGGAAAAAACGGAGGAAGATCAGAAGAAGCTGGGCGTATTGGGAAACAGTCTGGTACTGGCAAACGGAAGTACGCTGGTTCTGGATTCCGCTTCCATTGAATTGGCTAATTATAAGAGTGTTCAGATTACGGAGGCGGGAATAAAAGAAGTGAAGTACGAGGAGCTTTCCAGTATTTCCAATACAATTATGCTGACAACCGGTACCGTATTCCTTGTCTCTCATAAATCAACGGCCGATTCTGGAACGGAAACGTATGGAGCGGTTAATGGGTATTCGTACCTGCTTGCGGAGGAGACCGCAAAAGCCTATGCCTACGCCCGGATCAAGAACAATGATGCTAATCCGGACGACGGAGGTTTTGCCTTGCCCGATCAGTCGGGAGAACTGGGGTATACGAATGTCATTGACCAGGGCTTCCGCTTCTGGCAGGTGGCTGGGGCCAATGCCAGCGCTGTGCGGGAAACCGTACTGACAGCGCAAAAGCTGGAAGACGGGCCGGCGGATGGGTTTTCTGTTGCATCAGGCACGGTTGAACTGCCCCCTGCGGAGCATGAATCAGTCTATAAAATCAGCAGTATCACGATTCCGGCCGCAGTTAAGCTTGCAGATACCGCAAAGGATAAGGAGGGAAATTGGATTAAATCCGACGATTCTATTGACAGTGAAACCGAGAAAAATAAGATTAAGGCAGACCCGCTGAACAGTTTCGGTCTGAGCATAGGCACAGACATCGGGCTTATTTCAGATGCGGATCATATCATTTCACCCCATACGGCCAATTCGGGTTCCTCCTATACAATTATCGGAAAAAGTTCAGGCTCTGTCAGTCAGGGAAAGGTACCTAAGATTACGCTGTACCTGACCTATGATAACGACGGGATTACCAAGAGTCAGGACTTAGGGACTGTGGCTGCCGAGATCGAACGCTACGAGGGAAATGTAAAAAAAGAGACGACCACCCTGAATATAGAAATAGTCACGAAGGCGGCTGCGCTGTCCGATCAAAGTGTGGAACTCTACGCGACACAGAGCGGCAATTACACGGGGAAGCTGGTGATACCGTCCGGAATGAGCAGAACGCTGGATTTAACAGGCGTGAAGACCGATTTTAAGGGAACAACCGCATTATGCAGCTATAATTCTGAAACGAAGCTTACAGGGTACAACATAGCAGTCGCCATGCAGCCGATCCAGAGTCAGGGATGGCACAGCGCGGACCTGATGGCAGAAAGTTATGACCTGAGCGGCTATACGGAAGCGGATTCCGTGAGAATTGGATCAACCGACAGCCGGTATGAAGCGGCCATAAAGTTTACCCTTTACAACGCGCCCGGATTTACGGCAAAGAACGATATTGATGTGTTGGCATTAAGTTTGCAGGATGGAAGCGGCGTGACGGTTACCATTGAACTGAATGTTCACTGGGAAGAATCAGCGGTTTCCGAAATAAAGACAGCCAGCGGAAAACAATATAATGGTTTCGAGGCAGCAGAAAATATTATGATCTCTCCTAAAAGTTCGGTGACGGCATCGTTTATACTCAGAAAGCCATACAATGCTGCGGATCTGTGGCTCGAACTGCAGAAGTCCGGAAAACGAATTCCGCTTCCGGCGGGAACGAAATTGACTCTGACAGAACAGGGGAAGCCATTTTATACATACCGTGTAACGGGAAATGAGCAGGACGAAAAGATTAAGCTTGATGAATTCGAGAAGATGTGGGCCGGCAGTAAACTGACTGGTGAGACAGGCAGCAATCCGATTACTGTTATCATGGAATTTGACTCGTCGGACGGGATAACCGCAGATGAGTACAGCCTTCGTCTCCGCAATGAAGAGAGTGCAGATTCCATAGGAGCCGGTTTTACGGTAAATAATTCGTCCGTGTCTTTAACCGTAAGCGGGGGCGATGGTCTTTCCCGCGGTGAGCATACGTTTCAGCTGGAGGTGGCGCTTAGAAACGATACCCGTATGCTGGATGGGGCGGCGGCGGTAATGCAGCCTGAGGACGGAACCGTTTTCCCGGACGGAACGGTATTCACTGTCGGAGAAAAGAATTACTATCCGGTTGGCGGCAGGGTTTATCTGCCCATCAGCTTGAGCGATCTGGAGAAGGGAAGCTTTTTTGTTACCATGAGCACTACAGATACCGTAGGATTACCTCCGGGCGAAAACCGCGTATCGGTACAGCTTTTTTCAACAGGAGTGAATTCTGGCGGAGCGGCAATCACGTCTGCCGTAACTGATTATACGGCAGAAGAAAATCCGGAATATGGATTGAAGATTTTTACCCATGAGGGGAAAAGATTATTTTCTCCTGGATCGGAAATGATAGTTTATGCAGATTATATTGTTAAAAATGCAGCAGAAGGAACTGCGGTGCAGGCAGAGTTTTACAAAAAGGAGAATGGCTCTTACGTGAAAATGGATGACTGGAATGTAAGCAGCAGTGGACTGCCCGAGGGCGGACGCTCACAATATACTGGTACCCAGACATTCCATATCACTGTGCCTGACGCAGATCAAATTACTCCCGGTACTTACCGTCTGGTATTTATCCTTGGAGACAGGAGCGTTCCGTATAATATCATTGTCCGGCAGTGAACTTGAAAAACCGCAGCGATCCCGCTGCGGCTTTTCTTTACCGGAAGAAAGGAAGGTCCAGGCCTGTATTATAAGGAACGCCGGAAGGCTCGGTGTCCGTCCGCCACAAAATCCTGAAAAAGTATTGTAGAAAAATGCGCATTAAGGTATAATAAACCCAATATGCCAAGTAATGAATCATTATAAATTCAACGAATTACCATACAGGAGGACCACAAACCATGACCAGGAGTAAACTGCGTGAACACTGCTTTAAGATGCTTTTCTGTGCCGATTTCTATCCGGCAGAGGAAAAAGAGGAGCAGATAGACCGGTATTTTGACGAGCCGAAGGAAGATGAGACGACTCCGGAGGGGGTAGATGAGATTCTTCATGATGTGGAGATGAGTCCGGAAGATGAAAGCTATTTAAAAGCCAAGACGGAAGCCGTTATGCGGAAGATTCCGGAGCTGGATGAGAAGATCGATGCTGTGGCCGAAGGATGGAAGACGAAGAGAATGGGTAAGTCGGAGCTGACGATTCTGCGCCTTGCGTTATATGAGATTTTATACGATGAAGAGGTACCGGAAAAGGTAGCGATTAACGAGGCGGTAGAACTGGCGAAACGGTTCGGCGGGAATGAATCCCCGGCGTTTATCAACGGAGTTCTGGCGAAACTGGTGTAATGGCCTATGGCGAGTGTATATTCCGTTTCACAGGTCAATGCTTATATTAAGAATATGTTTGCCCAGGATTTTGCATTGAACCGCATATCCATTAAGGGCGAGGTGTCCAACTGTAAGTATCATACGTCCGGCCATATTTATTTTACCCTGAAGGACAGGGGGGCGGCGATCGCGTGTGTGATGTTTGCCGGTCAGCGGAAAGGGCTGACGTTTAAGCTGGAGGAAGGCCAGAAGGTGGTCGCGAAGGGCAGCGTCGAGGTCTATGAGCGGGATGGCCGTTACCAGCTTTACGCTCAGGAGATCACGAAGGAAGGCGTCGGAGATTTATTCGAACGGTTCCAGAAGCTGAGGGACGAGCTTGAGGAGATGGGAATGTTTTCCCCGGAGTACAAGCAGCCTATCCCGCGCTATGCCAGGAAGGTCGGGATCGTAACAGCCCCGACAGGTGCGGCGGTCCGGGACATTATGAACATTTCCGCACGAAGGAATCCGTATGTTCAGCTCTATCTCTATCCGGCCCTTGTTCAGGGCGAGAACGCAAAATTCAGCATTGTAAAAGGAATCGAGACGCTGGACCGCCTGGGACTGGATGTGATCATCGTGGGAAGAGGCGGCGGCTCCATCGAGGATTTGTGGGCGTTTAATGAGGAAATCGTGGCGCGCGCCATCTTTGCCTGTAAGACGCCTGTGATCTCGGCGGTGGGACATGAGACCGATGTGACGATCGCAGATTATGTGGCGGATATGAGAGCGCCGACACCGTCCGCGGCGGCGGAACTGGCGGTGTTTGATTACAGCCAGTTTGAAGGGCAGGTGGAATTATACCGGGACGCCCTGGGGAAATCCGCGGCCAGAAAATTAGAACGTTACCGCTATCAGACGGAGCAGTTCAGGCTCCGTTTTCAGCTTTTTGACCCGCGACGCCAGGTGAGGGAAAACAGGCAGCGGGCGGCCGATCTGGAAGAAAAGCTGAAAAACAGGATGGCTTCCCAGATTGTGACAGACAGGAACCGTGCCGTGGAGGCGGAAAGCCGCTTAAGGCAGCTCATCGAAAAGCAGGCGGTAAGGGACAGGCATCGCCTGGAGCTTATGAGCAGCAGGCTGGATGGACTGTCTCCCCTCAAGAAGATCGGCGGCGGCTACGGCTTTTTGACCAATGATAAGAACCGACGGATCGAGTCGGTGGAACAGGTGAAAAAAGGAGATCTTATTCAGATGAGAATCCGCGATGGACGGATCGATGCTGTGGTTTCCGGCACTGCTGCTGCGGAGCTTGGAACTGGTACGGCGCTGCATAATAACAGTGAATCCGCAGCACAGTACCAGGGTAAAGAAGACATCGGACAGTAAGGAGGCAGATGCGAATGGCTGCAAAGAAAGAGAAAAGCGTTGAGGAGACCTTTCAGGAGCTGGAGGAGATTATTCGTAAGCTGGAAAGCGGCGAAAGCTCTCTGGAGGAATCCTTTAAATATTATGAGGCAGGAATGAAGCTTGTGAAATCCTGCAATGAAAAGATAGACAAGGTAGAGAAACAGATTGTTGTCCTGGAGGAAGATGGTGAAAGTCATGAACTTTAATGAGATGCTGGAGACCAGAACGAGGGAAGTGGAAGCTGTGGTGGAGCATTATCTTCCGGCTGCGGATGGATATCAGAAGACCGTTCTCGATGCCATGAATTACAGCGTGCGCGCCGGCGGCAAGAGGCTGCGTCCCATGCTGATGGAGGAGACATACCGGTTGTTTGGCGGCAGCCGGGAGGTGGTCGAACCGTTTATGGCGGCCATCGAGATGATCCATACCTCATCCCTGATTCACGACGACCTTCCCTGTATGGATAACGACGAACTCCGGAGAGGGCTTCCGACCGCATGGGTGAAGTACGGATACGACATGGCGGTTCTTGCTGGCGACAGCCTGCTTATTTACGCAGTGGAGACTGCGGCAAAGGCATTTGCCATGACGGAGGATCCGGCGGTCGTGGGCCGCTGTATCGGAATTTTGGCGCAGAAAACAGGAATCTATGGCATGATAGGTGGGCAGACTGTGGATGTGGAGCTGACTAATAAACCCATTCCTCATGAAAAGCTGGACTTTATCTACCATTTAAAGACGGGGGCTCTCTTAGAGGCTTCCATGATGATCGGCGCGCTGCTTGGCGGCGCTGACGAGGAGGAGACCCGGCTGGTGGAACAGATGGCCGCGGCCATCGGCGTTGCATTTCAGATTCAGGACGATATCCTGGATGTGACCAGCAGCATGGAAGTGCTGGGAAAGCCGGTACTCAGCGATGAAAAGAACAATAAAACCACTTATGTGACCCTGGAGGGGCTCGAGAAGGCAAAAAAGGACGTGGCCCGGATTTCCGACGACGCTGTCCGAATCCTTCATGAACTGCCAGGGGAAAACGAATTCCTGGAGGCATTGATTCACATGCTGGTGAGCCGGGAAAAGTAAAAGGATCTGGTTAAATTATGATACTGGAATTAATCAATGGCCCGGAGGATATCAAGAAACTGACGGGGAAAGAACTGGATATACTGAGACAGGAGATACGGGACTTTCTGATCGGAAAGATCAGCAGGACCGGAGGGCACCTGGCTTCCAATCTGGGAGTCGTGGAGCTGACCATGGCTATTTATCTCGTGTTTGATCTGCCGAAGGATAAGATCATCTGGGATGTGGGACATCAGTCGTACACTCATAAGATCTTAAGCGGCAGAAAGGGTGAGTTTGACGATTTGCGGCAGTACGGCGGGATGAGCGGCTTCCCGAAACGGAAGGAGAGCCCCTGCGACGCCTTTGATACAGGTCACAGTTCTACTTCTATTTCGGCAGGACTCGGTCTTGCACAGGCCAGGGATGTTTCCGGACAGGACCATTTCGTCGTGTCTGTGATTGGCGACGGTGCATTAACCGGCGGTATGGCCTATGAGGCGCTGAATAACGCTGCCCGCATGAAGAAGAATTTCATCATTATTTTAAATGACAACAACATGTCCATTTCCGAAAATGTCGGGGGAATGTCCAGGTATTTAAATGGAATCCGGACCGGCGACGGATACCTGGATCTGAAGAAATATGTGACAAATATCCTTTCCAGAATCCCGGTAATTGGAGATGAACTGATTGACAAGATCAGCCGTACGAAAAACGGCATCAAGCAGCTCCTGATTCCGGGAATGCTGTTTGAAAACATGGGAATCACGTATCTGGGACCGGTGGATGGCCATGATGTCAAGGCCCTGGCCAGAGCGCTCAAAGAGGCGAAAAAGCTGGACCACGCGGTTCTCGTCCATGTTATCACGAAAAAGGGAAAAGGCTATGAGCCTGCGGAAAAGAATCCGTCCAGATTCCATGGTGTGGAACCATTTGATGTGCTCACAGGGGAATCGAAAAAAGAGAAAAAGAATCCCAGCTATACGGACGTATTTTCCAAGACGATCTGTCAGCTGGCGGAAAAGGACCCAAAGATCACGGCGGTGACGGCAGCGATGCCGGACGGAACCGGACTCAAGCGTTTCAGCCGTCTCTATCCGGAACGGTTCTTCGATGTCGGAATCGCGGAGGAGCATGCGGTGACTTCCGCGGCTGGGATGGCTGCCGGCGGTTTGAAGCCGGTGGTGGCGGTCTACTCATCCTTTTTACAGAGAGGCTTCGATCAGATTCTGCATGATGTCTGTATCCAGAATCTGCCTGTGGTATTTGCCGTGGACCGTGCCGGACTGGTCGGCAGCGACGGCGAGACCCATCAGGGAATCTTTGATTTATCCTTCTTATCGGCAATCCCGAACATGAGCATCTTCGCCCCGAAGAATTTATGGGAGCTGAAGGCGGGACTGGAATTTGCCGTGTCCTTCGGTGGGCCGTTTGCCATTCGCTATCCGAGGGGAGAGGCCTACAGAGGCTTGAAGGAATTTAACGCGCCTGTCGAATACGGCAGAGGCGAGATGCTGTACGAGGAAAAGGACATTGCCCTTCTGGCCGTGGGCAGTATGGTGAGTACGGGAGAGCACGTCCGGGAGAAGCTAAAGTCAGAGGGCTGGAGCTGTACGCTGGCCAACGGCCGGTTTGTCAAGCCGTTTGACGAGGAGCTGGTGGACCGCCTTGCGAAAAACCACTGGCTGATCGTCACCATGGAGGAGAATGTCCTTCAGGGCGGCTACGGCCTCATGGTCACCCGGTATATCCACGAGCACTATCCGCACGTGAAGGTGATGAATATCGCCATTCCGGACGGCTATGTGGAGCACGGCAATGTATCGCTTCTGAGAAAAGGTCTGGGAATCGACAGTGACTCCGTGATCTGGAGGATGAAGAAGGAATATCTCGATACCGAGCGTCAGAATATGGAATGGAAGACTATCAATACAGAGGAAAAGAAGGCATGAAAGAACGATTAGATGTGCTTTTAGTGAAACGGAATTTAGCGGAATCCAGGGAGAAGGCGAAGGCTGTGATCATGTCCGGAATCGTCTATGTGGAAGGTCAGAAGGAAGATAAGGCCGGAACCACCTTCGATGAGTCCGCGAATATTGAAGTGCGGGGTCATACGTTAAAGTATGTGAGCCGTGGCGGACTTAAGCTGGAAAAGGCCATGAGTCATTTCGGCGTCATGCTGGAGGGAAAGACCTGTATGGATGTAGGCTCTTCCACCGGCGGCTTTACCGACTGCATGCTTCAGAACGGGGCTGTAAGGGTCTATGCCGTGGACGTCGGACACGGCCAGCTGGCCTGGAAGCTTCGGAACGACGAGCGGGTAGTCTGCATGGAAAAGACAAATATCCGCTATGTGACGCCGGACGAGATCCCGGAAAAGATCGATTTCGCATCCATCGACGTGTCCTTCATCTCCCTGACGAAGGTGCTGGAGCCTGTGAAGAAGCTTTTGAAGGAAGACGGCGAGATCGTCTGCCTCATTAAGCCGCAGTTTGAAGCAGGCCGTGAGAAGGTTGGGAAAAAAGGGGTGGTACGTGAGAAGAGCGTGCATCTGGAAGTGATTGAGATGGTGATCGCCTACGCGGTTTCCATTGGCTTTGAGGTGCTTCATTTAGAATACTCTCCGATCAAGGGGCCGGAGGGCAATATTGAATATCTCCTTTATTTGAAGAACCATCCGGAAGGAGAGCATTTTCCCGACGTGCCTGTGGCGCCGAAGGAAATTGTGGAAGCCGCGCATCAGGAACTGAGCGAGGGAAAATAAGGAGAGGTTATGAAAGAGTTCTTTATCATCATGAATCCCGAGAAACAGGGGGCGAAGGAGACGGCGCAGGTGATCCGCGATTATCTGACCAGTCATGGCGCTTCCTGTCTGATCGGGAAGGGGGACGGCAGACGGGGCGGGGATTACCATTATACGGACGCTTCCATGGTGCCGCCGGAGACGGAATGCATCATCACGCTCGGCGGAGACGGAACCCTGATTCAGGCGGCCAGGGACTTAGCGGGCAGAAATATTCCCATGCTGGGAATCAACCGCGGAACCCTGGGTTACTTAACGCAGATTTCCAGGACGGAGGAGATCGATACGGCTCTGGATGCCCTTCTGGCAGACGAGTATCATCTGGAAGAACGAATGATGCTAAACGGGCGGGCCTACAGCAGTACAGGCCGTCTGTATGAGGACATCGCGCTGAACGAGATCGTTATCACGAGAAATGAACGGCTGAAAATGCTTCATTTTCGGGTTTATGTCAACCATGAATTCTTAAATGAATACCGGGCGGATGGGCTGATCGCAGCCACCCCCACAGGATCTACCGCGTACAATCTGTCGGCCGGGGGACCGATCATAGTTCCGGATTCCACTCTGATGGTATTAACGCCCATCTGTTCCCACGCATTAAATGCCAGGAGTATCGTCATGTCCGCTGACGCGCGGATACGGATTGAAATACTTGGCGACCCGGGAACGAGCCAGGCTGCCGTCTACGATGGGGACACGGCCGCGGAGCTGCATTCCGGGGATTACATCGAGATACACCGGTCGGAGACGAAGACCGTTCTTATAAAATTAAAAGATGTATCATTTCTTGACAACCTGCGCAATAAAATGGCTGGCATATAGGAGGGCACATTATGAAACTGGAAAGACACAGCAAAATTGTGGAACTCATCGGAAAATATGAGATTGAGACCCAGGAGGAACTGGCGGAATACTTAAACCAGGCCGGATTTGCCGTGACTCAGGCGACGGTATCGAGAGATATCAGGGAGCTGAAGCTGACAAAAGTTCAGTCGGAGTCCGGAAAACAGCGGTACGTGGTGCTTCAGAACCAGAGCTCCTTTTCTGACAAGTACATCAGAATTCTGCGTGACGGGTACATGTCCATGGACATGGCGCAGAACATTCTCGTCATCAAGACTGTTTCGGGCATGGCCATGGCCGTGGCGGCTGCCCTGGACGCTCTTCATTTTAATGAAATCGTAGGCTGTATTGCCGGGGATGATACGATCATGTGCGCAGTGCGCAGCGCGGACGATACCATTCTGGTGATGGACAAACTGAAAAAACTCATCGCAGGATAAAGGAGGCGTGCCATGCTTTCAGAATTACATGTGAAGAACCTGGCCCTGATCGAAAAGGCGGATATCGAATTCGGGGAGGGGCTTAACATTTTAACGGGTGAGACGGGGGCTGGAAAGTCGATTATCATCGGCTCAGTCACCATGGCGCTGGGCGGTAAGGTGCCGAAGGACATGATCCGCAGGGGCACGGAGTATGCCTATGTGGAACTCTTATTTACCGTAACGGAGCCGGACAAGGTGCGCGTATTGAAGGAGATGGACGTCTGCCCGGATGAGGGCGGAACCGTGATCATTTCCCGGAAAATCATGCCCGCGCGCAGCCTCTGCAAGATCAACGATGAAACGGTAACTGTCGGAAAGCTTAAGACGATTACCGGTCTTCTAATCGATATTCATGGTCAGCATGAACATCAGTCTCTGCTGTACAAGCACAAGCATCTGGAAATTCTGGATAAATACCACGAGCGAAAATCACATGACCTAAAACAGAATATTGCCGGCCTGTACCGGACCTATACCGGGCTTAAGGATCGGGTGGCTTCGTTTCACATGGATGAGGAATCCCGCCTGCGGGAGATGGATTTTCTGCGGTTTGAGATTGATGAGATCGAGGGGGCGAACGTAAAAGACGGGGAGGAAGAGGAGCTGACGGCCCGCTACCGCCTGTTTGCCAACGCCAGAAGGATCGCGGAGAGCCTGTCGGCCGCTTACGCGGCGGTGAACACCGATACGCTGGATTACGCCTTAAAAGAGGTGGAGCATGTGGCCTCCTTCGATGAGAAGCTGGGGGCCATCCGGGATCAGCTGTTTGATGCCGACGCGATTTTGAGCGATATCAGCCACGAGATTTCATCGTATATGGAGGACATGTCCTTCGACGAGGAGGAGTACCGGGAGCTGGAGGAGCGGCTGGATGTGATCCACAATCTGGAGGCCAAGTACGGGAAGACGGCGGAGCAGATTCAGGAGAATTTAGAGAATAAGAGGAAGCGTCTGGAAGAGCTGGAAGATTACGATGCCTTAAAGCAAAGGACGGAGCAGGAGCTGGAAGAGACGGAGAGCAGGCTGGAGGTGCTCTGCGGGCAGCTGTCCGAGATGAGAAAGGCTGCGGCGAAGGAGCTGACGGCGAAGATCAAAGCCGGGCTCACGGACTTGAATTTCATCGATGTGGAGTTTTCCATGGAATTCAGCCGTTTAAGCCACTTTACCGCCGGCGGATTTGACGAAGCGGAGTTCATGATCTCCACGAACCCGGGAGAGAGCGTAAAGCCCCTGGGCATGGTGGCCTCCGGCGGCGAGCTGTCGAGAATCATGCTGGCTATCAAGACCGTGCTCGCGGATACCGACGATATTCCCACTCTGATTTTTGATGAGATCGACACCGGAATCAGCGGCAGAACGGCGCAGATGGTATCGGAGAAGCTTTCTTACATCGCAAAGAACCATCAGGTTATCTGCATTACCCACTTACCGCAGATTGCGGCTATGGCCGATGCGCATTACGAGATCGCGAAGACGGCCTCGGATGGGCGGACCACCACTACGATCCGGCCGCTGGCGGAGGACGAGATGGTGGATGAGCTGGCAAGGCTGCTGGGAGGCGCGAAGATTACCGAAGCAGTGAGAGAGAACGCCAGGGAGATGAAGAGGCTGGCGGGGGAGAGGAAATAGAGAAGGCAACTGTATTTTTTACAAAAAGAATCACCGGATTTTTGTCCGGTGATTCTTTTTGTATCTTAGCTGTGATATCCGAGCTGGTAGGAAATATCCTGGACAGCCTCCAGGATTGTCCGGAAATTAGAATTAATAAAATCATCTGTCATACGGCCAAGCGGACCTGTAACACTTAATGCTGCTATAATCTGACCGTTGTAGTCACGCAGTGGGAAGGCAATGCAGCGGGCGCCGAGTTCACACTCTTCATTGTCATAGCCGTACCCTCTTTTCCGGATTAGCTGCAACTCGTTAAGGAGCATCTCCTTGGTAACCAGGGTATTGCTGGTGTAACGGGTAAGACCTTTCAGCCGGATCATCTCATCGATCTTAGATTCCGGGAATTCTGAGAGGATTACCTTGCCGACACCGGTGCAGTGCATGGGAGCCTGACTGCCAATCCGCTGGGTGGTCCGCAGCATCTGGCCGGGACCGTCTGCGACGTGAACGTAGACTACAGTATAGTCCTGTTCTACCGCCAGGCAGACACATTCACCAAGATTGGTAGACAGCTGTTTCATCGGACCGGATGCGATTTCCACAATGCCGGTCCGGTTGCTGATATGGCTGGCAAGGCCGCATAACTTGTAAGTCATCTGATACTTTAATGTTTCACGGTCCTTGTAGACATAGCCGTTGCGTTCCAATGAATTTAAGAAACGCAGAGTCGTGCTGGTGTTGTAATTTAACTGGTTTGAGATATCAATAAGTCTCATGGGCTCTTTGCTGCAGGAAAGCAGTTCTATAATGGCTAATACCTTGTCAGTCGATTGATTGTCCTTTGCAAAGCGGTTTGAATGTTCTGTCTCTTCCATGATCCGCCTCCATTTCTGTTCTTGAAGATTAGTATACCATAAATACGAAATTCGTGGAAGACCTTACTTCGTGTTCATAGTATTCCATACTTTATTGGGCTATGAGTATATCATATCGGCTGCCCTATATCATTGTCAATGGATTTTGGAAAAATAATTTTAATAAATGAAATTTGATTTTGAAAAATAACATAAAAATATAAAAATATCTTGACTTATTTTGTAAAATAATATATAATTTTGATTAACAAAAGTAGAGTTCAACTGTAAAAACAAACAGCCGGAAGGAGGGTATAGAAATTACGCTGCACTGGGGAAGCAAGAGGAAAATATGGATTGGTACACGAAGGAGGAGAACATGAAAAAGAAGATTTTAGCTCTTTTAGCAGGAACGGTATTGGTAACGGGGATACTTGCCGGATGTGGAAGCTCCGGAAAAACAGAGGTGCAGAATAACAGCACCGAGGCGGGGAAGGCAGAGAATACGGAAACGGCTCAGACTGAGGAAAAGAAAGAATCAGTGGAGATGGAAACCATCACCGTATGGTCTGATAATGCCCATGAGCAGGAAGTGAGAGAAAAACAGATTGCGGATTTTAACAACGGAGAAGGAAAAGAACTGGGAATTCAGATCGATTACAAGGTTTACGGGGACAAGTACTCCGATACGATTAAGATTGCAGCCCAGGCGGGAGAAGCTCCCGACTTATTCCGTTCGGATTCAAAGTGGATGCAGGATTTTGTGGACAATGGCTTCCTGGTTCCGATCGAGGAACTTCCGGGAAGCGTGGCACTTCTGGAACAGTATAAGGATCTGGTGGCGAACCAGTCCCATGTATTTAACGGCAAGACGTACACACTGCCTTATAACCTGACTACATATGGATTTGTAATTAACAAGGACTTATTTGCAAAGGCTGGTCTCACGGAAGCAGACTATCCGACGACCTGGGATGAAGTAAGGGAGGTGGCAGCGAAGATCACAGAGGCTTCGGAAGGAAAGGCGTACGGCCTGGGACTTTCCAGCACGCTATGGACGATCAGTTCCTTCTATACCATGCCGGCAGGACAGAACGCAGGTCACTATGGGTATGACTGGAATGCGAAAAAATTCGATTATTCCGCATTTAATCCGATGATTAAGGCGATTGATCAGATGGTAGCGGATGGAAGCGTGTTCCCTGGATTTGAGACGTTGGATGGCGATGGCATCAGAGCTCAGTTTGCAGCGGGCAATATCGGTATGATCGGTGCGGCCAGCTTCGACTGTGCAGTTTATACGACTCAGTTCCCGGCTGTATGTGACTGGGAAGTCATTGATATTCCGAAGTTCAGCGAGGATCAGGTAACCTATAAGCGTTTCGGAAATCCAACAAACCTTTTATGTGTGGGTACAAAGGCCAAAGAGCATCCGGAGAAGGTGCTGAAGGTGCTGGAATTCTTCTATTCAGACAAGAACGCAGCCGAGATGTATGAAAACGGCTTATATATTCCGGTCAGATCACAGGCGGTCGAGATGGCGGCAAATAAGCCGGAGTTAAAGGGCTGGGAGGCATTTGCTGATTTTGATGAGATATTTGCTATGCCGCCGGTTCCGGATACCTTAATTACAGTGGAGGGCACTACCTACAGAGAGGCCATTGCCAATATCTGGGCCAACGCGGATATCGATGATGTGGATTCGATTATGGCAGATATCGATCAGCGTTACAATGACGCCCTGCAGAAGGCCGATCAGGCAATAGTGGCGCTTTACTCACTGAAGGACGGGGTAACACCGGAGAAAAGTAAATAGTATACCAGGATAGTGAGAACAGGAGCCGTATTCTTAAAACTGCAGAAAATTTAAGGATGCGGCTCTTATAAATGCAGGAGGCGGGGGATTAAAAAATGAAGGTAATCAGGAAAGAACAGGCCCTGGAGGTCTGGAAGCATGTGGATATCGTCGTGGCAGGAGGCGGTCCTGCGGGGGTAGGAGCGGCCGTGTCAGCTGCACGTCAGGGGAAAAAGGTGCTTCTGCTCGAAAAACGGGCGTACCTTGGCGGTAATATTACGGCGTGTTATGTGGAGAACTGCAACTACTTCCTTAAGGGGACGGGTTTCGAATCAGAGGGGATTTATGCCGAAATCGAAAAAAAATGTTATGAGAAATATGGGAATGATAATCTGCGGGAACGCAATAAGACGTGTTTCAGCAGCGAGTATCTGAAGGTGTTCCTGGATGAGTTTGTGCAGGAAGCGGGTGTGGAAATCCTGTTTCATTCCTTTGTAAATGAAGTGATCATGGAGAAGGACCGGATTGCTGCCATTCTGATTCAGACAAAGAAAGGTCCGATGGCAGTAACTGCTGATATCTACATTGATACCACCGGCGACGGTGATGTGGCCTTTGCGGCAGGAATTCCATATGAGCAGGGACGAAAGGAAGATGGACTCTGCCAGCCGGGAACCGTTTCCCTGCGGCTTTCAGGCGCCGATACGAATGCATTGCTGCAGAATGGAGACCGGCTCTCTGAAATCGGGCGGATATTTAAGGAGGATTACCGGGCCGGCAGGACGGGGCTCCCCTGTAAACGCCAGGATCTGCCGTTTGGAAGGCTGACTGGAGGAGGGGTGATCTCTTATGTGAATTATTCCTGCTGTTATGGCCTGGATCCTACGGATCCCGGGGATTTGACAAAGGGAGAACTGGAATGCAGACAGTATGTCATGGATATCTACCGCTATTTAAAAGAGCATTTTGAAGAGCTGAAAGGAATCGAAGTCGCCTCCATATCGCCGGAAATTGGCTTCCGTGACAGCAGAAGAATTCTGGGTAAGTATTATCTGACAATTGAGGATATGGAGAGTCAGCGCCATTTCGATGACGTAATAGCAGTATTTCCACGATTTTATGACATGCTTGCACCGGATGCCTATATGGATGGAGACGGCAGGGTGGAAGGAAAAGGCTACAAAGGCCATATCTATGAACCGGTTGTGGACAAGAGAACGTTTGAGATTCCGTATGGCAGTCTGCTTCCTGTATCCGTCACTAATCTGTTGACTGCGGGGCGGTGTATCAGTGCGGATCACGTGGCTGAGAGCGGCGTGCGTGCGATTTCGCTCTGCATGATGACGGGAGAAGCGGCAGGTATGGCGGCGGCGCTTGCAGTCAGAGACCAGGTGACTCCGGCGGAGATCTCTGTGAAGGAACTGCAGACCATGTTAAAACAGCAGAACAGACTGCTGCCGGTATAAGACAGGGGTGGATAAAATGGGAAAAGAGAGAAACAGAAGGCTCCCCGGAAAGAGACGCAGGCTGAAAGGGGATTCCATTCAGGCAATCGCCATGCTGGCGCCGATGATGCTGGGATTTGTAATATTTACTTATGTACCGATTGTATACATACTGCGCTACTCTTTCTATCAGTCAAACGGTTTTCGGGAAACCTGGATCGGTCTCGATAATTTTGTCAGGGTATTTACAAGAGATCCTGCATTCTGGCAGTCCATCGTGAATGTCTTTATCCTGTCGTTAGGGAAGTTGGCTGTGGAAATCCCGCTGGCTCTTCTGCTGGCAGTACTGTTAAACAAGGGGCTGAAGGCTACAGGTCTGTTCAGGGTTGCCTTATTCCTTCCGGCGATCATCAGCACAGCCATAACCGGCCTCATCTTTTCGCTGATGTTTGCCTCGTTTAACGGAATCATCAACGGCATGCTTCAGAGTATTGGATGGATTCAAAAGCCGATCAGCTGGTTCAGCCATAAGGGCACCGCCATGCTGGTGCTGGGAATGGCTTCTGTTTGGAATAATTTCGGAATCAACATGATTTTCTTCCTCATGGCACTCCAGAGTGTTCCGGTAGAACTGTATGAATGTGCGGATATTGACGGAATTACTCCGTTTAAGAAGTTTTTCTACATCACGCTTCCGATGATAGGGCCGACCTTCCAGGCGGTACTCTTAATGGCGATTGTGGGAAGCTTAAAGATGAGCGAGCTGATACTCGCTTCCACCAACGGCCAGCCGGCAGGCAAGACCGAGGTGGTTATGACATATGTTTTCAAGTATTTCTTTGGATATGACGGAAGAACCGTAGAGGTGGGGTACGCTTCCGCGATGGCACTCGTAACGGGTGTGATTCTGGCAGGTATTTCCGCCGTATACATGAAGTGCAGCAATAAAATCGGACACAGCATTGATTAGGGGACTGGAAAGGGGTGTACATATGAGCGAAGGCAAACGAAAAAAATTAATATCATCCGCACTGGTTTATCTGGTCCTTACGGTAATCCTGATCATTTCTATTTTTCCTGTTCTCTATACGATTCTGGGTTCGTTTAAAGGAAATATGGAACTGCTGACCGAAGGCAACCGTTTATTTCCAAGGAAATTTGTTCTGGATAACTATATTCAGGCGTGGAATCTGGCGGATTTCGAGAAATATACCGTGAATTCCGTGTTTATGTCGGGGACCATTGTCATCGGTACGATTGTGACCAGCACGATCGCCGGATACGTATTTGAGCGGGGAGATTTCCCCGGAAAGAATCTTTTATTTGGACTGGTTATTTCATCCATGTTTGTGTCACTGGGAAGCCTGACTCTTTATCCGACCTTCGTGATCGCCAAGTTTTTCGGCATCAATAAGTCTTTATGGGGCGTCATTATAATCCGGGTATTTGGGTTAAATGTGACGAATCTTTTTATCACCCGGTCCTATATCCGGTCCATCTCGAGAGAGATAGACGAGTCGGCCAAGGTGGATGGCTGTTCCTTCTTTGGCATATACCGCAGAATCATTTTTCCGCTGCTGAAGCCTCTGATTGCTACGATAGCGATTCTGGAGTTCCGCCATTCCTGGAATGATTATCTGATGCCCATGGTGTTTACGCTGTCGAATCCGGACCGTATGCCGCTGATCGTGGGAATCATGAACTTAAAGGGATCGGGAGAAGCGGCATCATCCTGGAATTTAATGCTGGCCGGATCATCCATCGCGTTAATTCCCATGATTATTGTATATCTGATATTTAACCGTTATTTTATCGAGGGCCTGACGGCCGGTTCTGTAAAAGGATAAGGAGAGGAAACCAATATGACGAAAAAGGAATTGATTACAGAAATAAGAAAATACAGATGTTCCGATCTGTCTGATGGTATGGATGCGCTGGGGCTGGTCGATACGGGAACAATGGCTGAAACCATGCGGCCCATCCGGCCGGGAATCGAGTTTAAGGGGTATGCCCATACGGTAAAACTTCTTCCGAGACAGAGCGCGGTGACCCGCTGCACGAGCGTGGAAGAATGGAGAAAAGTACTGGCAGAGGGCTGTGATAATATTTATAATTTCGTGGATACCGTGACGGAAGAGAATGCCGGCGATATGGTAATCTGCATCGACATGGCCGGTGTGCGTGGTGGTGTGTGGGGATCAGAGATTGCCATGACCATGATGGAAAAAGGAATTGAGGGTGCCGTGATTGATGGAGGATGCCGGGATTCGTATGAAGCGAATCTGGAAAATGCGCCTGTGTTCTGCACAAAAAGAACCTTTACTCATGCTTATGGCAGAGTGGAGCGCGGCGCCATCGGCGTACCTGTGGAATGTGCCGGTGTTACCGTGAAACCGGGAGACATCATCTGTGCAGATGACGACGGTGTTCTGGTGATTCCCATTGAATACGCGGAGGAAGTGATACAGTATGCACGCGCCCAGCTGGAAGACGATATCGCGGTCAGAAGCAGACATTACGAGAATCTGGGATATGAGCCGGACTCCACTCTGGAGCGGTTAAAGGAGTAAGATGTTTTACGTATACGGCAGTATGGCGGAAGAACAGCCTGTGCAGTTCGCCGCCGGAAAAGTGAGAGAATGGCTGGAGGGTTCAAACAGCGGCGGTGATCTGTCTGTTTCCCTGGAAGAAGACAGGAGGTGCCCCGAAGAGGGATACCGGCTGAGGCGGGAAAATGGCGGTTTTCGAATCGCGGCTTCAGACCGGGCCGGCATGATGTACGGTCTGCTGGATCTGGGCCGGGCACTGGCTAACGCGGATGGCCGGGCGGAGTGTGTCAAAGACAGGAGTGTGACGCCGTACATACGAAAGAGAGGGATCAAGTTTAACATCCCTCTGGATGCCAGAACGCCCAGCTATTCTGATGCATCAGACTCCGCCTTCGAAACAATCCCCGATGTGTGGAATTTTGAATTCTGGCAGGAATACTTAGACGCTATGGCGGAGTACCATTACAACGTCCTTTCCCTCTGGTCTCTGTCTCCTTTTCCTTCTATGGTGAGGATCCCGGAGTACCCGCTTACCGCACTGGAAGATGTAATGCGGTCCGTAATTATTCCTCAGCCGGAGATGAGCGGATGGAAGATGTATACAGAGGACATGAAGAAAGGGCTGTATCCGGTAAAGAAGATGTCCATGGATGAGAAGATGGATTTCTGGAAACGGGTTATGGCCTGCGCCGCAGACCGATGCATCGAAGTGTATCTGTTTACCTGGAATCTGTTTGTCTATGGTACGGAAGAGAGTCCGTACGCGCTGACTTCCGATCAGCATAATCCTGTGACAAAAGATTACGTGTACCATGCCGTGCGCGCTATGCTGGAGACGTATCCCCTGTTGGCAGGAATCGGCGTGACAGCAGGCGAGTATATGGCCGGAGACGGCACAGATATTGCATTTATCAGGGATACCTACGGAAGGGCGGTGGAAGACTGTCTGAAATGCCATCCGGGCAGGAAGATCCGGTTTATTCATCGGATGCAGTATGCGGCATTCCATGAGATAGAAGAGAAGTTTCGTGATTTTCCGGGGAGGTTTGAGATCAGTTTTAAGTACTCCCAGGCACATATGCATTCCTCGGTAAAACCGCAGTTTTTCCCGGATTTTATAAAGGAACATGATACGGAGACAAGGTTCTGGTTTACACTCCGTGACGATGATTACTATATGTTCCGCTGGGGAGATACGGATTTTGCAAGAGAGTATTTAAGGAATATGCCGGTTTCAAGGATAACGGGATTTTGTCTCGGTGCGGACGGATTTACCTGGGGGCGCGATTATATGGACCGGATAGATCAGACGCATCCCCTCTATATACGAAAGATGTGGTACAAAATGTGGCTGTGGGGCCAGCTTTCCTATGATATAAACTGTGAAGAGGAATTCTTTGCCGGAGAATTGGAGCGCGTGTATGGAACAGAGGGAAAGAGGCTGAGTGCCGTATGGAAAAAAGCATCACGGATTATCAGCACATTTCATCTGGTTCACTGGCACGACTACGATTTTCAGTGGTATCCGGAAATGTGCTGCAGCCTCGAGCATCCACCGGTAAGAAAACTGGAATTTGCAGATATCAATGAATTTATGGCATGTGGGAGCATGCCGAAAGGCGGATGTATCTCTGTTAAGGAGTTTGCAGAGTGCCTCCTGGTGGAAGGGCAGACTGTAAATGTGGTCACGCCTCTTCAAATTGCACAGATTATGAAACAGTATTCGGAATTTGTGCTAAAAGAAGTTGCATTATTGGAAAAAGGTTGTAAGATGGGATGCGGGCTTTATCGTCTTCTCATGGATATGAGAGCGCTGGCATATCTGGGAACCTATTATTCTGATAAATTGAAGGCTGCTGTTCATTTATGCGTCTGGCGCATCGATCCGGAGCGGTACCAGGAGAAAGAGGCGGCAGTCGGACTTTTAAGAGACTGTGCCGGGCACTGGAAAATGTATTCGTCATTTATAAAGCAGTATTATAAACCACAGCGGTTTGCAAGGCTGTGCAGCTATGTAGATCCGGAATATTTTGACCGGTGGGCTGAGCTGGATATTCAGCTGGCTGAAAATCAGTGAGGGACGGGAGGGAAGATTATGCCATGGTGGAAGGAAGAGCCGTGGAGGCTGATTCAGACGAATCTCCGGGAAATCGATATGCAGGATTTATCAGCGGAACGGTATGCTGCGGATTTAAAAGATTTCCATGCTACGGTTGTCCTGCTCAATGCGGCGGGAATCAGCGCGGGATACGATACGAAACTGCCGTATCACAGCAAAAATCCGTATCTGACAGGGGACAGCCTGGAAAGAATCGTGAAACTCTGCCATGAAAATGGTATACGGGTGATTGCCAGAGCCGACTTTTCAAAGGTAAGGCGAAACGTGTACGAAATGCATCCGGAATGGGCATTTCGAACGGAACACGGCGATGTAATGGAACAAAATGGCTTTGTCCAGACGTGTCTCTGCGGAGATTACCAGCAGAAATACGCCTTTGAAATTCTGGAAGAGCTTTTCGGACGGATCCCATTCGATGGTCTGTACTGCAACATGGGCGGCTTTCAGACAAGGGATTATGAATTTCGGGATTATGGATTCTGCCACTGCCGAAGCTGCCGCGAAGCGTTTCGGAATTACTCGGGAAAAGAACTTCCGGAACAAAGAGATTCGCAGGATCCTGCCTGGCGTGAGTATGAGGACTTTCAGAAACACATGCTTACAGATTACCGGAAAAAGATGGCAGGTTTCCTGAAGGGGATAAGCGGGGAGATCTGTTTTGACGACGTAGATTACGCCAGGATTGAAGCGGCTACAGAGGTAAGCACACGCCTGCCCCACTGGATCTACCATGCTTCCAGCAACTGCCGGGCAATCATTGGTGACGGCACATCCGGAATTATCTGTTCCAATACCTCTGTAAGCTATCCTGGTTACGGTCTGCGCCACGCGTCGGTGAGTCCTGCTCTGCATGCCATGCGTCTGTGGCAGAATATGGCGAACTTAGGAGCCCTGGACTACTATCTGATTGGAAGGCTTGATACGGCGGCGGACAGAAGCGCATTTGAAACCGTAAAACGTATTTTTGCATTTCGTGAGAAACATGATGCGGTATACCGGAATCTTCGTTCGACTGCCAGTGTTCTGCTGCGAAGAAAGGACCGATGGGTGGCCACGGAAGAAGAAAAAGGCTGGATTCGCGTTCTGACGGAAGCACATATTCCGTTTGCGGAGATCTTGCCTGACGCGATGAAGCAGGCAGATTTGAGCAGGTACCGGGTGGTAATTCTCGCTGACGAGGGGGAACTGGAGCAGCAGGAAGGAGATCGGATTGATGAATATGTCCTGCGGGGCGGAACCGTAATCGCATCGGGGCAGAACCGGATCAGAGAGTCCCCCGCCGAAAGCGGAGGTACGAAATTCCTTAGAAGCTCCGGCATTCTGAAATTAGAAAAGGAAGACCGGCAGGCCATGTCTGCACAGCTGCTTCTGGAAAAAGAAGAAAAACAGGCATTTCCTTCTCATCAGGCCATCGATGCGGTTCCAGTGGGAGACACCTACTTTTTCCTGGAGTGGGACGAAGCGGCGAAGACTTTTCTAAAACTGATACCCCTTCAGCCCTTTGGTCCGCCGGAATGCTGTTATTCCCGGGAAGTATGGGACTATCCCGGCCTGATTGATTATACGTACGGTTCCGGGAGATATTTCACTCTTCCCTGGCTTCCTGGAAGCTTCTACAGTAAAACAGGCCATTCCAATACAGTTGGAATCATGAGAGATATTCTTACAGAGCACTGCGGCCTGGTAAGTGTGGCTGCGGACTTAACACCGATGGCAGAGGTCACCGTATCTGAGGATGACAGTGGTCATATCCTGATCCAGCTGGTTAATAACAGCGGCGCCTTTGGTCTCACATTTTTCGATCCGCTGCCGGTGGAACAGGTAAGCCTGCAGATTCCAACAGAAAAAATACCGGTAAGTGTTATAAGTCTTATGGGAGGCCATGTGACGTGGCGGAAGGAAAATGGAACCCTGTTTCTGCTGCTGGACCGCCTGGCAGAGTACGATGCCCTGAGAATAGAATTTGAGGATGGAGGAAGTGCCGATGAGAGACAGTATTCATAAGTATTTCAGGATGGGAACCATACTATGGATGAGTTACCCGCCAGCCCAGTATGGTTTTACAGAACCGTTAAAAAAGATCCTGAGCGACGATTATTTTGACGCAATAGAAGTGAAGTCGGTCGAAAACGAGACACAAAGAACAGAAGCAAAGGCACTTCTTGCCCAGTCTCATATGACTGTATGCTTCGGCGCGCAGCCAGGGCTCTTAAGCCGTGGATTAAATCCCAACTCGCTTGTGGAGGAAGAGCGGAAGGAAGCGGAAGCCTTTCTCTGCGCTTCCATCGATGAGGCGGAATACCTTGGCGCGGAGGGAATTGCATTTCTGTCCGGCGCATGGGAAGAGGAGACGAGGGAACAGGCCTTTGAACAGCTAAAAAAAACCACACTGGCCGTATGCAGATACGGAGCGTCAAAAAATATGACTGTAAATCTGGAAGTATTTGATTACGATATGGATAAGAAAGCGCTCATAGGGCCTGCGCCTTATGCCGCGAGATTTGCCTCTGAAATCAGATGCTTTTGCAGGAATTTTGGCCTTTTGGTGGATCTGTCCCATTTCCCGACCACATATGAGACGAGCCGGTTTGTTATTCAGACTCTGAGACCGTACATTACCCATCTTCATATTGGAAACGCGGTGGTGAAGGAAGGGTGTGACGGATACGGTGATAAGCATCCGAGATTTGGATATCCGGGCAGTGCCAACGACACTCCTGAATTGCTTGATTTCTTTCAGGTATTGAAGGAAGAGGGCTTTTTTAGGAAGGATGATCCTCTGGTGCTGTCCTTTGAGGTGACGCTGCGGCCAGGAGAAGACGGGGATCTGATACTGGCCAATACGAAGCGGGTGATTAACCGTGCATGGGCTCTGCTGGAGGATTAGAGAATGAAGATTGTAATATTGGATGGATATACGGAGAATCCGGGGGATTTAAGCTGGAGCGGATTCGAAGCGCTGGGTGAGGTGACAGTCTATGACAGAACAGAGGGATCACAGATACTGGAGAGAATAGGCACTGCGGAGGCGGTGCTGACCAATAAGACGCCTATGACTGCGGAGACGATGGCGAAGTGCGGGAATCTGCGTTATATAGGGGTTCTGGCCACCGGATATAATGTTGTGGATCTGGAGGCAGCCGGCAGACACGGCATTACCGTGACAAATGTGCCCGCCTACAGTACTGATTCCGTGGCGCAGCATACGATGGCGTTAATTCTGGAACTTTGCAACCATGTTGGCGTGCACCAGGAGAGCGTCAGGAATGGTGACTGGGTGCGGAGCCGGGATTTCTGCTACTGGAAGCAGCCAGTCATAGAACTGGCGGGAAAGACCCTTGGAATTGTAGGGTACGGAAGGATTGGGGAGCGGACGAAAGCTCTGGCAGAGGCGTTTGGCATGAAGGTCCTGGTGACATCAGGCCATCTTGGTCCCGGTGTGCTGCCGGGAGGGACGGCAAGAGTGGTAGATCTCGAGACCCTGTTGTGCAGTTCGGATTTCGTGTCTCTGCACTGTCCTCTGACAGAAAAGAACCGGCATATGATGAATAAGGATTCATTCAGAAAGATGAAGAAGAGCGCATATGTAATCAATACCTCCCGCGGCCCTCTGATCTGTGAGGACGACTTAAAAGAAGCAGTATTAAACGGTACCATAGCAGGTGCTGCGGTCGATGTGGCGGAGGAAGAGCCTATGAGGGCAGACAGCCCGCTTCTGGATGTGGAAGGAATTCTTGTCACTCCACATATTGCCTGGGCGTCGAGGGAAGCCAGAGAACGTCTGATGAAGATTGCAGCAGAGAATTTAAAAAAGTATGCGGCGGGGATACCCGTCCATGTAGTCAGTGAAATACCCCGCATTCATTAGCGGGAGTCAATATAATTTGGAGGAAAAAGAAATGAATATCAGTTTATTGGAGCCAATCGGTGTACCGGAAGAGATGATCAACAGCCTGGCAGAGGGCTTAAGAAAGGAAGGGCACGTATTTACGTATTACGATACGAAGACCACTGACGTGGAAGAACTGAAGAGACGTTCTGCCGGACAGGAAATAGTGATGATTGCCAACAATCCCTATCCTGATGAAGTAATTCAGGCCAGTGACAGCTTAAAAGTGATCGCAGTGGCGTTTACAGGAATCGATCATGTGGGACTTGCAGCCTGCAGGGAGAAGAATATTGAAGTTCTCAACTGTGCCGGTTATTCCAACCAGTCGGTGGCAGAACTGGCTGTAGGCATGGCAGTAACTGTGATGAGAAAGATTCTGGAAGGTGATTTCGCGGTGAGAAACGGCAGGACTGCAGCTGGCCTTGTCGGAACGGAAATCTGCGGCAGAACTGTGGGCATCGTAGGCTGCGGCCAGATTGGTTTTAAGACAGCAAGACTGTTCAAGGCATTTGGCGCCGAGGTGCTGGCATACTCCCGCCATGAAAAGGAAGAGTGGAAGGAAGCCGGGATCCGCTTCGCAGATATCGATACCTTATTAAAGGAAAGTGACATTGTATCCCTTCATCTTCCGTTAAATGAAATGACAAAGGGATTTTTTGACGGAGAAAAGATTGAGAAAATGAAGGAAGATGCAATTTTGATTAACTGCGCAAGGGGGCCGATCGTTGATAATGCGGCTCTGGCAAAGGCGCTGAATGAAGGCAGGATCGCTGGAGCCGCCATCGATGTGTTTGATATGGAGCCGCCGATTCCCGCGGACTATCCGCTGTGCAGTGCAAAGAACGTTCTCCTGACACCTCATGTCGCCTTTGCTACAAAGGAAGCAATGGTTCGGAGAGCAAAAATAGAGTTTGATAATGTTTACGCATATCTTCAGGGAAAACCGGAGAATGTATGTAAATTCTGATCCGGCTATTCGGGAAAGGATAGGAGTACATGACAGGAATCGTCTTTCAGAAAATAACCGTTATGTTTCTCATTTTAGCTGTCGGAATCCTGTGCTGCCGATGGAAGCTGATTGATGAAGAGGGCAACCGGAAACTGTCCAATCTGCTTCTGCTTCTGGTCAATCCTGTTGTCATATTCGTGTCTTACCAGATGGAATATGACAGCAGGCTGATCCGAAATCTGATTTTGGCATTTCTTCTTGGGCTGCTCTGTTTTGCTCTACAGATCGCAGTCTGCAGTCTGCTTATCCCTGCAGGCGGCAAGTCAGGTCTTCTGACCCGAAAAAAAGAAAATAAAAATTATCAGATCGAAAGGCTGTGTGCCGTCTATTCCAACTGCGGGTTTATCGGAATCCCCCTGATTAACAGTCTGTTTGGAAGCGAAGGAGTCTTCTATCTGACCGGCTATCTCACGATCTTTTATCTGTTTCTGTGGACTCACGGCGTGATACTCATGACGGGAAAAGCGGACAGACGTACAACCATAAAGAATCTCTGTTCTCCTGCTATTATCGGAGTGCTGCTGGGGTTGTTCTGCTTTGCGTTTCAGATACTTCTCCCGGATACGGTGGTCGAAGCGTTAAGCAGCATCGGGAGTATGAATACTCCCCTGGCCATGCTGGTTGCTGGAGCCGCGCTGGGGCAGACCAGTCTGCGCTCCTGCGTTGGAAATGTAAGAATCTATTATATATCCATGATCAGACTGCTGATCATTCCATTCTGTCTTATTCTGCTGTTTCAGTTTCTGCCGTTTTCCCCGGTTTTACTTTTGACAACGTTAATTGCAGCATCCTGTCCTGTAGGCGCCTGCTGTACCATGTTTGCACTCACATATGGAAAAGACGGAGCATATGCATCCCAGATATTTACGGTTACCACTTTGCTTTGCATCATAACGATTCCGTTTGTAGTGGCGGCTGCGGGGATTGTGGGGATTGGATAGTTGGGAAACGAGGACAGGAATTGGCGTTGCGCTGAAAGGGTATGGGAAGCGGTAAAGGAATGGGGAAACGATATGGAATGAGAAAACAATATGGAGAGGATAAAAAATATAAGAAGTGGGAGGATTCAAAATGGAGAAGACTGATTATTTGAAACACCGGAAAAACAGTGTTGTGATAACGGTTCAAAGGCCGGATGGAAGTCCGGTCAGTAAAAGGGAGGTGGAGATCCGGCAGACGGGTCACAGTTTCCTGTTTGGATGCGGCGCATTTGAGACGCTGAACATCACAGACCGTGATTCTGAACCGGAAAAACGGGCATTCTATGAAGAACGCATGGAGAAGTGGCTGGAACTTTTTAACTTTGCGACGCTGCCGTTTTATTGGGGACAGTTTGAGGCATCAGAAGGAAATACGAGAGCGGAAGCGGTCAGGCAGGCAGCTCTCTGGTTGAAAGAGAGAGGCGTTAAAGTAAAGGGACACCCACTGTGCTGGCATACCCAGACAGCGCCATGGCTTTTAAATCTTGCCAATCAGGACATTTTGAAGAAGCAGCTGGCGCGGATCCGGAGGGAGGTTACGGAATTCCAGGGACTGATTGATATGTGGGATGTGATCAATGAGGTCGTAATCATGCCGGTATTTGACAAATATGATAATGGAATCACCCGCATCTGCAGGGAACTGGGACGGGTACAGCTGGTCTCGGATGTTTTTGGAGAGGCGAGACGCAGTAATCCAGGCGCTGTGCTGCTTTTAAATGATTTTAATACCAGCCCCCAATATGAAGAATTAATAGAGGCGTGCCTGGAAGCGGGCGTTTCCATTGATGCGATTGGGATTCAGTCGCATCAGCATCAGGGATACTGGGGAAAAGAAAAGCTTCTTGAGGTGCTGGCACGGTTTTCGCGTTTTGGACTTCCTGTTCATTTTACAGAAAACACATTTATTTCCGGTCATCTGATGCCGCCTGACATCGAAGATTTAAATGATTACCAGATCGCAGAATGGCCGACTACGGCGGAGGGAGAAACAAGACAGGCTGAAAACGTAGAAGAATTTTACCGAATTCTGTTTGCAGATCCCCATGTGGAAGCCATTACCACGTGGGCATTTCAGGACGGCGCGTGGCTGGGTGCTCCGGCCGGTCTGGTGAGAACGGATAATTCAGAAAAACCGGCCTATGAGGCTTTGAGACATTTAATAAGAGAGGAATGGAACACCAGCGAAGTAAAGTGCACCGATGAATCAGGGCGGGTGGAAGTATGCGGATTCAACGGGCGCTACGAAGCAGTGATTGATGGAGTGGTTAAAAACTTTGAAATAAGGAAGCGGCAAGAAGGCGGAAAGCAGGAAGGTGTGAGACGGCAGGAAGAAATTGCAATTACGCTGAACTGAGTGAATGATTTTTCGGAAGGAAGTGATAAATGTGGCGTCTGAGTATGTACACGATATGACTTCCGGCAATATCCCGGGACAGCTTCTGGCCTTTTCGGCTCCCATGCTTGTTGGAAACATTATACAGCAATTTTATAACATGGCGGATTCTGTTATTGTCGGTAATTACGTCGGCGCCCGGGCATTAGGCGCTGTGGGGGCCTGTAATTCTTTAAATTTCCTCTTCTTTTCTCTGTGTTCCGGGATGGCCCTTGGAATTGGCGTGATTATGGCCCAGTATTTTGGAGCCCAGTCGGAAGTTAAAGTTAAAAAAACGATTATAAACGGATTTTTTCTATTGACAGTCGTGTCTGTGTTAATGGGAGGAATGGGATATCTGCTGGCAGAACCGGCTCTCAGGCTTCTCCGGACGCCAACGGAATACATTGGGGATTCCGTTACATATTTAAGAACCGTATCCTGCGGAATGGCAGCAGTGGCAGCCTACAATGGAGTCGCAGCCATGCTGCGGGCATTGGGCGACTCGAAAACACCACTGATTTTTCTCGTGCTGGCAAGTCTTTTAAACATTGGACTTGATTTGCTGTTTGTTCTCTATTTTAATATGGCAGTCTATGGTGTGGCGATAGCAACCGTGATTGCTCAGGGAACCAGTGCAGTGGGATGTATGATTTTTGCTTTTCGGGTGAATCCTTACTTTAAAGTAAAAAGAAAAGATATGATTCTGGATCGGGACATTCTTGGCCAGTGTATCCGTCTCGGTGTTCCGGTCACCTTTCAAAATGCGCTTATAGCCGTATCAACCTCCTGCCTTCAGGGCGTTGCCAACGGATTTGGTCCCAGTGTGGCTATCGCATATACCATGACAACCAGGCTGGAACAGCTGATCGGCCAGCCATACAGCTCTATGGCCTCCGGCATTTCGACGTTTACGGGCCAGAATATGGGAGCGGGCCGGATTAAGCGGGTAAGACAGGGGCTAAGGACCGGACTTATTTTTTCCGCCGGTTTCAGCGCGGTCATGCTTTTTCTCATGCGTTTTGGCGGTCATTTGATTTTACGGCTGTTTGGCAATGATACAGAAATTCTCGATATCGCCGTAAATGCGCTGAAAATTACAAGCTTTTTTTACTTTCCGCTGGGTGTGATCTACTTAATCCGGGGCCTGTCTAATGGAGCCGGAGACGCGGCCTATTCCATGATGAATGGAATTGTTGAGGTATTTTGCCGCTTTTTCTTTTCCATGGTGCTGACCAGGATTACCGGGATCGGCATGTGGGGAGTCTGGCTGACGACCGGATTTACATGGAGCCTGACCGCCCTGGCCAGCGTGGTACGCTATAAACAGAAAAAGTGGATGAGAGGATATCCGGGAATATCCGTTAATAATTATGTTCAAACAGAGAAAAATGTATGCAAATTCTGACAAGAACGATTTTACGTAAAATCAATTCTGGTTTTAAAAGAAATTAGTTACAACTAAAATATGACAGAGTGTTTTTACCGATTTCTCACATACTATGAAAGGAGCAAAAAATTGTCTCCTTTCATTTTTTATAAGGAGGTATGTGAGATGACGGGAAAAAAATTCCACAGATATGTGGTGGCTGCGTTTTGGGTGAGCCTGGTGTTTTGCATCGGCTTCTCTTATTTCTATATGAAGTGGGTGATACCGGACAAGCTGAATGTCGTAGCTGAAGAAGAAGAGCAGTTTCATTTCTCCATGCCTTTTGGAGTGACGCTGTCTTCAGACAGTGAGGAAGTGGTTTTAAGTAATGGTTCCAATATTCCGACGGATCAGATTAACCTTTCCGTGAACCAGCCGTTTTCTGTATATTCAGAAAATCAGGGAAGCTACAAGATTGGCTTGAAGCTTTTTGGCTGGCTCCAGCTAAAGGATATCCAGGTGGATGTGGTGGATACGAAATACGCCATTCCATGCGGAACTCCAGTGGGAATTTACTTAAAATCTGATGGGATTATGGTGATTGGTACGGGGGATATAACGAAGAAAGACGGTATGATTGTAGAGCCGGCCTTTGGAGTGCTTCAGTCGGGGGACTATATTGAGGCATTTAATGGAACACCTTTAAAGGATAAGGAAGCGCTGGTTACAGAATTAAACAAAAATGGTACCAGCGAGGCGGTTTTGGCAGTCCGGCGCGGAGATCAGGAGATCGAAGTGAAGATGACTCCGGTGGAGGGAGAGGATGGAAATCCGAAGCTGGGCGTCTGGGTCCGTGACGATACTCAGGGTATTGGAACCATGACTTATATTGACATGAATGGTAATTTTGGGGCGCTGGGACATGGGATCAGCGACAGTGACACAGGCGGAGTCGTCCAGATTGAGGACGGCGCACTATATGAAACTTCCATTTTAGGAATCGAAAAGGGAACTTTCGGAAAGCCGGGAGTCATGAGCGGAGTGATCTACTACGGTCCGGGATCGGTGTTGGGAACGATTCATTCCAATACGGAAGAGGGAATATTTGGTACGGTCAATGAACGGTTTAAGCAGACCGCAAAAGCAGACGCGATACCAATCGGATACCGCCAGGATGTTAAGAAGGGGACTGCTTATATAAGAAGCGATGTTTCTGGTGTTGTGAAAGATTACGAGATCGAGATTCAGAAGGTGGATTATACAACGACGCATAAGAATAAGGGAATGGTGATTAAGGTTACTGATCCGGAGTTGCTGGCAATTACCGGGGGGATTGTGCAGGGAATGAGCGGAAGCCCGATTATCCAGGATGGGAAGTTGATTGGGGCGGTGACTCATGTGTTTATTCAGGATAGTACGAGAGGGTATGGGATCTTTATTGAGAATATGCTGGAGGCGGCAGAATAATAGGAACAAAATATGTAATACGCAAAAATCGAGGATGCCGCTCTGAGCTTCCTCGATCTTTGCGTACATTTAAGAAGTTTTATATGCCGTTCCGCCTTCCCATATTCTTATCCCAGTTCTCCAGACTCTTCACGGATTCGGGATCATCCGCGTAGACAAGGTGAATATTATGCTCTGCGATCTGTTCCAGAATCTCCGCCGGTGGCTCGGGATGCGTTGTAATAATGCAGTGTATCTGTGAGGCACTCCCAAAGATAAACATCCGGTTTCTGTGAAAACTCTGACTGGAAGTGACAAGAATCACCTGCCTTGCGACCTGAATCATAGCCTGCTTTACACCTACTTCAATATTTAAGGAAGCAGTCAGGTTTAAATCACTTGAAATACCAGTAGTGCCGATGAACACCTTATCAGGTCTGATCTGATAAAATATCTTTTCCGCCTCCGGGCCGACGGTACACATACTGCGGCTGAGCACCTGGCCTCCGGCGAGAAATATGGTATGGTGGCTTTGCTCCAGTGCCATGGCGGCCCGGATAGAATTGGTAACGATATTGACCGGTGGTAAGGATTTGATTTCGTTGGCGATCATATACGTAGTGGTCCCGGAATCAAGAGCTATGGCGTCATCTGGATGAATCAGCGTGGCGGCGGCCTTGGCAATCAGTTTTTTGTCCTGTTCATTAAACGCTTCACGAAGACTGAAGGGGATTTGATTGTTTTCATATTGATAGGGCAGCGAAACGCTGCCATGCTGTCTGGAGACAAGTTCCTTTGCCTCCAGATTTGCTACGTCTTTTCTTATCGTTACCAGCGAAACACCCAATGTACTGGACAGTTCAGACAGGGATATGGACCCGGTTTTCTGCAGAGCCTGCAGAATATATTTTTCTCGGCTGTTCATAAGTCATTTATTTTCCTTTCTTACTCTGATCTTTTTGAAATAACAACTAAAGTTATCTCGTATTTCCAATTCAATCTTCCAATTATTAATTCACTTCTTTTCATATCCCATATATAAACACAAAAAATGAAATAAGTATACTTTCTAATATTATTTTTTCTTCTATTTAATTTTAGAATACATGATTTTTGTAAAAAACACAAGAGAAAAACGAAAAAAAAGTAAGATAAAAATTTCGATTGCAAAATAAAATCCAAAAATATTAGTGAAAATGATGGTATACATTTGAAAAAGAAAAGAAAGTGAAGGAAAAATAATAAATAACGATTAAAACGAAATATAAAAAGCAAATAAAAATACATAAATAATTTACATACATGTAAAAATAACTAAAAATATAGCGATAAAATGAATGAATATTGACAAAAAATAAAAAAACAGCTAAGATAAAGTCGAGAAAAGAAACTAACAAACAGAAAAAAGAAATAAAAACGAAAGAAAGGAAAATAATGGAAAATCAGAACTCAAGTTTTCAATACTGGATGCCCGTCAGGATTCTTTTCACAGAAGCGGAACCGGATATCAGAGAAGAAATCGCAGGGGAATCCATAGTCATAGTGACCGATCCATTTCTCTATGAATCGGGGGTAGCCGGGCGGACAGGGGACAGACTGGGAAATGCAGACGTTTCCTATTTTTCAAAGGTTGAGCCGAATCCATCGACAGATACAGTGAATGCATGTGCGGCTATGATCCGGGAGCATGAAGCTAAAACTGTAATTGGAATCGGAGGAGGAAGCAGTATGGATACAGCCAAAGCGGCGGCCTGTCTGGCTTCATCCGGCGGTGTGATCGGAGACTATGCAGGAAAGGGGAAAAGCTTCGGAAAACGAACCGTTCGTCTGATTCTGATTCCTACTACAGCGGGAACGGGCAGCGAGGTCACTAATGTGGGGGTCTATACCGATTCGGAGACGGGAGAAAAGAGACCGGTGGTCTGTCCGGAATTTTATGCCGATCTTGCCGTAATTCATCCGAAATATACTTATACTATGCCACGCAGCGTGACTGCGAATACGGGCATGGATGCATTCTGCCATGCTATAGAAGCCTATTGGAATTTAAACAGCCAGCCGATCAGTGACTCCTTTGCTGTACAGGCGATGAAGCTGATTCTCGATAATCTGCTTACAGCGTACCGCTTGCCGGAAGATGGAGCTGCACGGGAGAATTTATGTACTGCCAGCCTTCTGGCGGGACTTGCATTCGGGCAGACACGGACTACGGGGGCACATGTGCTGAGCTATCCGCTGACAGCAAGATACCACGTTCCTCATGGAACCGGATGTGCCGTTACGCTGCCGGCTTTTATACGAATCAGCGTTGAGAAGGCGGGAAAGAAGATGCAGACGCTGGCGGAGGCACTGGGATATATCGATGTGGAAGCTTTGGCAGATGGTGTATGTGATCTTATGAGATCATTGGAGATGCCGGTCGCTTTGAGGGAAATCGGGACGAAGGCAGAGGAACTTTCAGGCATTGCGAAAGATGCAATGAATTATTATCCACAGCTTTCGCTGACGCCTGCGTTCATGACAGAAGAGACGGTGTTTGACCTGCTAAAATCGGTTTACTGAAAAGGAGTTGTTTCTATGATCTGTGCAGAAAATAAAGAACTGGAACAAAAGGCAAAAGAGATTCGTAAGCTGACGCTTACAAGTATTGCAAAGGTCGGAAAAGGCCATATTGGAGGCGCATTGTCTCTCTGCGAGGTGATGAGTGTCCTGTATTTTAAACAGATGAATGTGCGGCCGGATGATCCGCTGTGGGACGACCGGGACCGGTTCGTGCTTTCCAAAGGCCATGCGGGACCTGTGGTTTATGCGGCCCTGGTACTGCGGGGGTTTCTTGATCCTTCCGAGCTTGAGACCATGAACCATTTCGGCAGCATGCTTCCGAGCCACTGTGACAGGAAGCTGACCAGAGGCATCGATATGTCGACGGGAAGCCTGGGACAAGGGTTTGCGGCAGCAGCAGGGATGGCACTGGGGGCGAAGCTGGATAAGAAGGACTGTTTTATCTATGCAATCATCGGCGATGGGGAAAGCCAGGAAGGATTAATCTGGGAGACGGCAATGCTTGCAGGAAGCAGAAGACTGGATCATTTTATTGCATTTACCGACTATAATAAGATGCAGATTGACGGATATATCGGGGACGTGAATGATTTGGAGCCTCTGGATAAGAAATGGGAGTCATTCGGATGGCATGTGCAGAGTATTGATGGTCACGATATTGGAGCAATTGATTTCGCCATTGAGACAGCCCGAAAAACAAAGGGGAAGCCGTCCATGATTATCTTAAATACAGCAAAGGGAAAGGGAGCATATTTTGCTGAAAATAAACTGGAGAGCCACAGTATGAATATCACGGAAGAAATGTATGTGAAAGCGCTGGCAGAAATAGAAGGCCGGGAGGTGTGTCTATGATCTATGAGAGAGAAGAAAGACCGCTTAAGGAGGTTTACTCAGACCTTCTTGTGGAGTACGGCAGGAAAGATCCGCGCATCGTAATCGTGGAGGCAGATCTGATGAAAAGCGGTTCTACGGACAAGTTTCAGCAGGAATTCCCGGACCGGACCTTTGATGTGGGAGTCGCAGAGGCCAATATGATCTGCGTAGCTGCAGGGCTGTCACTCATGGGGAAAATACCGTTTACACATACCTTTGCAGTATTTGCTTCCCGACGTTGCTGTGATCAGATAAACCAGAGCGTGGCCTACGCAGGCTGCAATGTAAAAATGTGCGGTTCGGATCCAGGCATCACCACCGAGCTGAACGGCGGCACTCATATGGCCATGGATGACGTGGGAATCATGAGAAGTATTCCGGAAATGACAATCTTTGAACCGGTTGACAGTCGGCAGCTGCGAGCTGTTTTTCCGCAGATTATTAATCTGGAAACACCTGTTTACATACGGCTGTTCCGTCCCAATGCCACCAGAATTTTTACCGAGGAAGAGACTGACTTCAGACTTGGAAAAGGAATTGTACTAAGAGAAGGAAGTGATGTTACAATTCTGTTGTCCGGAATTATGGTAGCGGAGGCGCTTAAGGCGGCGGAGCTTCTGGAAGAACAGCAGATACAGGCGGAGATAATCAACATCCATACAATAAAGCCTTTGGATACCAGGCTTATTATAGAGAGCGCAGCAAAGACCGGCTGTGTGGTGACTGCGGAAAATGGGAGTATTTACAATGGACTTGGCAGCGCTGCGGCGGAATGTCTGGCGGAGCACCTGCCAAGACCGATGAAACGGATCGGAGTGCAGGACTGTTTCGGGCAGATTGGCCATGTGGAGGAACTTTTGAATGCATTTCACATGGCAGCCGAAGATATTGCCGCGGCCGCTGCCGAACTGGTAAGAAACAAGGAAAAGGGAGGATTGTAATATGTTTGTTTCAATGAAAGAAATGCTGAACCATGCTCATGAAAATAAATATGCAGTGATGGCTGTAAACTGTGTAAATATGGAGCAGGTTAAGGCATGTGTGGAGAGTGCTGAGGAGGAGTGTTCACCGATTATCTTAAATATTTCTCCAAGACAGATGAGAGAGCACGGACACAGCTATGTACTGACGCCCATGGTGCGTTCCATAGCGGAACGTGCGGCGGTACCGGTGGCTTTTAACCTGGATCATGGAGCCGCATATCAGGATTTTGTGACGGCCCTGCAGTCTGGTTTTTCCAGCGTCATGATTGATGCCTCATCCTGCGATTTTGAGGAGAATGTCAGGCGTACACAGATGATTGCAGCACTGGCCCACGGATGCGGTAAATCCTGTGAAGCGGAGCTTGGCCATGTGGGTAATGCGGACGCGGGTGATGATTCCAACAGTGATTATTATACAAATCCGGAACAGGCCAGGGAATTTGTGAAGCGGACCCACTGCGACTGTCTGGCGGTCGCCATAGGTACGGCCCATGGAAGTTATCCGAAGGGGATGATTCCAAAACTGGATTTTGAGCGTCTTACTCTGCTTGCCAATACGCTTGATATACCCCTGGTGCTGCACGGAGGCAGCGGAGCAGGGGAAGAGAATATCAGAAAAGCGGTTGCCTGCGGAATTAACAAGATCAATGTAAATACAGATGTCATGGCCCATGCGGTAGCAGAGACAGGCCAGGCGCTGAAAGAGAATCCGGAATACGGCTATATGGATCTGTGCATGCGCTGTGAAGACGCCATGAAAGATTTTATTAAGAGTTATATGCGTATGATTGGCTCCAGCATGCGTTATACCTTTGAGAGAACGGCGGGAGCGGAATTCGACTGACCGAAAGGAGACGGCAATATGAAAATTGCTTTAATTAATGAGAGCAGCCAGGTATCGAAAAACAGACTGATCTTTGAGACACTGAAGGAAACGGTTGAACCTCTTGGGCACGAGGCATTTAATTATGGTATGAGCGAGGATGATCCGGACTATGTGATCAGCTATGTGGAAGCGGGATTATTGGCAGCGATTCTGTTGAACAGTCAAACGGCAGACTTTGTCATCACAGGGTGCGGAACGGGGGAGGGAGCCTGCCTGGCCTCCAATATCTATCCAAATGTATACTGTGGCTATGTGAAGGAGTCTGCCGACGCTTTTCTGTTTACACAGATTAACAGTGGAAATGCCATTTCCATGCCGTTTGCTAAAGATTTTGGATGGTGTGCGGATCTGAATCTGAAATACGTGTTCCGGGAACTGTTTTCCTGCCGCCACGGAGTCGGATATCCGCCTGAGCGGGGAGCGGTTCAGAGACAGTTCCGGGAAGGCTTCGAAAGGGTTAAGGGGCAGGTGTCAAAAGACATGATGACGGTCTTAAAGGAGGTGGACAGAGATATCCTTGAAAATACGGTCAGCGGAAAGAATTTTAAAAGTCAGTATTTTGTCCATACACCAGATTCGGAAATCCGGCGTTACATAGCTTTGATTTAATCATACGAGGAGAAAGGAGGTGTGTGAGTGAGACATATACTGATTGCAACACATGGCCGCATAGCCAGTGGATTAAAATCGGCGCTGAAACTGTTTTTGAATAAAGCGGATGATATTACAGTTATCGATGCATATGTTGGGGAGGCAGATGAGAACTATGAGCGTGATTTGGAGTTGTTTCTCGGTGGGATGCAGGAGGGGGATGAGGCATACATATTTACAGATATCAAAGCCGGGAGCGTAAATCAGAAGGTGATGGCCGCCTTAGACGGTTTCGATAAGAGGACGGTTCTGGTTACTAATGTCAATCTGCCGCTTCTCGTCGGCCTTCTGGTGGAGGACGATGTGAAGACACCGGAAGAAATAAAGGCAATGATAGAGATGGCTCAGCCGGAGGTCATATCGCTTGAAGAGCTGAAGAAAAATCACGTATACACAACAGAAAATGACTTTTTTTAGGAGGAGGTAAGACAATGATACCATCGTTAAGGATTGATGACCGTCTGATTCACGGTCAGATCGCGCTGGTCTGGAGCAAAGCCTTCGGAACCAACCGAATTGTGGTGGCTAATGACAAGGCGGTGACAGATGAAGTGACGAACGTGTCGCTGCAGATGGCGGTTCCGACAGGAATCAAGCTTTTAATCAAGACTGTGGATGATGCGGTTAAACTGTTCCATGATCCGAGAGCGACAGAGAGCAGTATTTTCGTATTAACAAACTGTATCGCTGATGCGGTGAAAATCGTAAAGGCCTGTCCGGGCATGATACAGTCGGTAAATGTGGCAAATGTCGGCAGGTTTGATACGTCACCGTCATCGGAGAAACAGGTATTATCAAGTACAATCATTGTGAATAGGGCAGAGCTGGAGGCGCTGAAAGAATTGGCTGCTATGGATATTCCTGCATATCAGCAGGTAATACCAAGTGATGCAAAAAAACCGGTAAAAGACCTGTTAAAGGGGCATTGATCAGAGAGGGGGAAACAGTAAATGGTTTTACGTGCATTTTTAGCAGCATTAGCGTATTTTATCTGTTATGGAGGCAACTGGCTGTTTGCACAGTCCATGACGGAGCGGCCAATCGTGGTCGGATTTATCACGGGTTTATTTTTAGGGGATATTAAGACAGGAATCATTGTGGGAGCCGCGGTCGAGGCGATCTTCATGGGTTCTGTGAATATTGGGGGAAATATTTCGGCAGAGCCTGCAGCTGCGGCAACCTTTGCAGTAGTTATGGCAACCATGGAAAATATCAGCGCGGACGCGGCGCTGGCTTTATCCGTTCCGGTTGGCGTTTTTTCAGCCTTCCTTTTCATGATTATCAACAATGTTTTATATAACTTCACAGCGCCTATTATCGACCGCCTCGCTGAAAAGGGCAACGATAAGGGTCTTATTACCATGAACTTTACGATGTGGTTTATCCGATTCTTTATCGTGGCTCTATGCATGTTCGCTGGTCTGCTGGCAGGCGGCGCAGCCATCGAAGCCGCGATTAACAGTATTCCGGCAGTAGTTCTGACAGGACTTAATACCGCTGGAAAATTCCTCCCGGCAGTGGGTCTTTCAATCCTCATGAAAATGCTTTGGAACAAACAGCTGGCAATCTATTTCTTCCTGGGATTCATTATGGTTGTATATTTAGGACTTCCGCAGGTCGCCATTGCGGCACTGGCAATTATTCTGGTAATTTCGGTTGCATTGCGGGATATGGAGCTTCATAAGCTTCAGGAGACCAGAACAGCCGTAACACCAGTTGACAGAGAGGAGGATTTCTTCGCATGAAACAGAACACAATGTCAAAAGAAGACAGAAAGATGCTGAACTCCATTTTCTGGAGATCCATGTTCTTATCATCAGGCCGCTGCGGCGGTCAGGTGAGAATGCATGCCGTTGGATTTATTAACAGCATTCTGCCGGCTCTTCGGCGCTACTATAAGGATGATCAGGAGGGCTACCGCCAGGCACTGATGCGCCACACTACATATTTTAATATGACACAACACGTGTCCACCTTCTGTATGGGGCTGGTTGCATCCATGGAGAAGAAAGCATCGGAAGACAGTACCTTTGATACCAGTTCCATATCCGCGGTAAAGACCTCCCTGATGGGACCAATGTCGGGAATCGGCGATTCGATTTTCTGGGGAGTCCTACGGCTTCTGGCCGCGAGTATTGCAATAACTTTTGCTGCCAGTGGTTCAATTCTGGCTCCGATCTCTTTCCTTCTCATCTTTAATGTGCCCGCATTTATCTGTCGGTATTATTTAACCTATAAGGGATTCAGCCTTGGTACAACGTTTTTATCGGATATGCAAAAGAGCGGAACAATACAGATCCTTACAAAGGCCGCCAGTATTTTGGGCCTTGTTATGATCGGAGCGATGGTGGCATCTACAGTTACCTTTAAGTGTGCGCTTGCCATTCCCGTTGAGAATGCCGATCCAATTACGGTTCAGACGTATCTGGATTCTATCTTCAAAGGGCTGGTACCTCTGTCACTGACTCTGGGCTGCTTATATGCGCAGATGAAGAAAATCAATATTAATATAATCATGCTTCTGGTTCTGGCACTCGCTATGATTCTGGCTTTGTTGGGGGTTGTTTAAAGACTGCCTGCCAGGTCGAGGCCCTGCAGGACAGGCTCCTCTCTCAACATAAATAAACAATTATTTAACACAGAATGGCAAAGGTTCCCGAATTACTGGGCCTTTGCCGTTTTAATGTCAGAAATAAATCTTAATACCTTTCAAAAAGCACCATAATATGGTAGAATATTCCGATAATCACGCAAGAAGGTTTTTCCCGACACCGAGCCACAAATTTCAACATTTACATAAAAATGAAGTCTGTCGGATTTTGTGACCAGGCCTGGATTTGGATCGAAGGGTGATTATTTCACTTCGGGGGCCATCGGAGGAAAATGTGGGAAAAACGCCCGCCTTTTGTCGAAAAATGCGACAGAATTCCATTGCGGCAATTCGGGGGCAAGTCTATAATGGCTTTACACTAATCATTCAATCAACAAGAAAGGGAGAGTAGGAAGATGTCGGAAATCAGTATTGCAATAGCGGACGATAACCTGCAGACGCTCAGTCTGTTAAACGATATATTGGAGGGAGAGGAGGATTTCCATGTCGTCGGGAAGGCGGATAATGGAGAAGATGCTTACAACATGATTGTAAAAACGAGCCCTGATGTTGTCTTATTGGATGTCATTATGCCGAGAATGGACGGAATTACGGTGATGGAGCGCGTGCGCGGCAATGCAGCACTGACTAAGATGCCGTCGTTTATTATGGTAACAGCGGCCGGAAGTGAGAATATTACCGAAGATGCGTTCCGCATGGGCGCCAATTATTACATCATGAAGCCTTTTAATAAAGATATTGTTGTCGATAAAGTCAGAAGAGTCGGACACAGGAAAGCGAAAACATCGGGACTTTCAGGCATGAAGAAGGTCAAGCCATATGTGAACAAGAATGAGTACATGGAACAGAATCTGGAAAATGACGTGACTCAAATGCTTCATGAAATCGGCATCCCGGCTCATATCAAAGGATATCAGTACTTAAGGGATGCCATTGTTATTTCCGTGCAGGACCAGGAAATGTTAACCAGCGTTACCAAAATTCTCTATCCGTCCATAGCCAAGAAGCATCAGACAACGCCGAGCCGTGTGGAGCGTGCGATCCGCCATGCCATCGAGGTTGCGTGGAGCCGGGGCAAGATGGATACGATCAATGATCTCTTCGGATATACCGTCAGCACCGGAAAAGGCAAGCCGACAAACTCCGAATTTATCGCCCTGATTGCGGATAAAATAAGACTGGATTACAAAAAACTTTAGAAAATCTATCACAAATATACTTCCTTATTTAATCAAAATGCAGTATACTATAAGACAAAGAGTGGCGCCCTCAGGGGTGACTGTAAATGAGGGAGGTTTTTTGATGAAGAAGATTTTATTCGTTGCATCGGAGGCAGTACCTTTTATTAAAACCGGTGGACTTGCTGATGTAGTAGGTTCCCTTCCCAAATGTTTTGATAAGGAATATTTTGATGTCAGGGTTATGATTCCCAAGTATCTGTGTATGAAAGAGTCGTGGAGAAACGACATGGAGTATGTAAACCATTTTTACATGGATTACATGGGACAGAGCAGATACGTTGGAATTCTTCAGTACGTATACGAGGGAATTACTTTTTACTTTATTGATAATGAAGGCTATTTTAACGGACCAAAGCCATACGGCGACTGGTACTGTGATTTGGAAAAATTCTGCTTTTTCTCAAGGGCGGCATTGTCAGCGCTTCCGGTAATTGGATTTCAGCCGGATGTGGTACACTGCCATGACTGGCAGACGGCGCTTATACCTGTCCTGTTAAAAGACCGGTTCCATGACGGAGAGTTCTTCCGCAGCATGAAGTCGGTTATCACCATCCACAACTTAAAGTTCCAGGGAGTGTGGGATGTCATGACGATCAAGAGGCTGACAGGCCTCCCGGATTACTACTTTACACCAGATAAACTTGAAGCATACAAGGATGGCAACCTGTTAAAGGGCGGCATTGTTTACGCCGACGCCATAACCACTGTAAGCGAGACGTATGCCGAGGAGATCAAGATGCCATTCTATGGCGAAGGGCTGGACGGCCTGATGCGGGCGCGTGCAAACAGCCTGCGTGGTATTGTAAACGGCATTGATTACGATGATTTCAATCCAGAGACGGATCCTTACATTGTGCAGAAGTACAATGCAAAGAATTTCCGCAAGGAAAAGATAAAGAACAAACGGGCCCTGCAGGAAGAACTGGGACTGCCCCAGGACGACAGGAAGTTTATGGTCGGTATAGTATCCAGACTGACTGACCAGAAGGGCCTCGATTTGATCCAGTGTGTTCTGGACGAGATATGTCAGGACGATATCCAGCTGGTTGTGCTGGGAACTGGAGAAGAGCGGTACGAGAATATGTTCCGCCATTACGACTGGAAGTATAATGACAAGGTATCCGCGAATATTTTCTATTCCGAGCCGATGTCCCATAAGATTTATGCGGCCTGCGACGCATTTCTGATGCCGTCCTTATTTGAGCCGTGCGGTTTGAGCCAGCTGATGTCGCTTCGCTACGGAACCGTTCCGATTGTCCGCGAAACAGGCGGTCTGAAGGATACAGTGGAACCGTATAACGAGTTTGAGAACCGTGGAACCGGATTCTCATTCCAGAATTACAACGCTCATGAGATGCTGGCGGTTATTCGCTATGCAGAGCGCATATACTATGATAAGAAGCGGGAGTGGAATAAGATCATAGACCGCGCGATGGCGATGGATTATTCCTGGAATACTTCGGCTGTCAAGTATCAGGAACTGTATGACTGGCTGATTGGCTATTGAGTTCAGATAAAGAAGGAAGCGGACATAGCATGAAAAACAAGTGTTTTACTCGGGAAGAAAAGGAGGAGGTGCTCCGCTGGGCGGAGGACTCTTCCTGGATCAATCAGGAGCGGTATGAGGATGATGAAGCGTATCTTGCGTGTGTAGAGGACATTCTGGAAAATCCTGTGTTTCAATCCATGGATTATTTTATGCAGCATGGGGATACTACCTGTAAGGCGCACTGCATCAAGGTATCCTATTTAAGTTACCGGATCTGCCGCCGCTTTGGATGGGACTATGTACAGACCGCCAGAGCAGGACTTCTGCATGATTTATTCTTATACGACTGGCATACCCATGCGAAGGAGACGGGAGAACACTTTCACGGATTTACCCATCCGCGCAGGGCGTTAGCCAACGCAGAGAAGTACTTTGACTTAACGGATAAGGAAAAGGACATGATTCTGCGCCATATGTGGCCGCTTACCCCGGTTCCGCCAAAGAGCAGGGAAGGGATGGCCATCATTTATGCGGATAAGTTCTGCGGCCTGGCAGAGACGGCCGCCAGAGTAAAAAGGTGGGTTTTATACAGCCTGAGAGCGGGAAGAACCGCTTAACCGGCTGGATGGATCCTCTGATACAAAAAGCAGGAGAAAACCATGACATTTTGGGACGAATTACTGGCAAATCAGGTTCTGATGAGCGCTGTCACCGGCTGGGTGGTAGCTCAGGTACTGAAGACAATCATCGACCTTGCCCTGAATAAAAGCTTTAATCCGGAGCGGCTGGTGGGATCGGGCGGTATGCCCAGCTCCCACTCCGCAACGGTATGTGGAATGACGACCGCCGCCGCCTTGCATTACGGCGTCGGTTCTTTTGAGTTTGCAGTATGTTTTATCCTTTCCATGGTGGTTATGTATGACGCCATGGGAGTCCGCAGGGAGACAGGAAAGCAGGCGAAGCTGTTAAACAGCATACTGCTTGAGAATCCGCTCAAGTTAAGCGGAGAGGTGTTGCAGGAAAAGTTAAAGGAATATGTGGGACATACTCCGCTTCAGGTGGCGGCAGGTGCCATTCTTGGCATTGCTCTCGCCGTTTTCATGGCGCAGTATTATTAAAAAAGTCGGAATATTTCCGTGAATCGTAAGAAATTAATTCTTGATTTCTTAAGATATCCATATTATACTTTAACAAGTTAAAAAACTGTTAAAGTTGGAGGTACAATGGATATGACGATTTACCATACGATTAACTGGTTTTTCGCGTTTAGTTTCATCGGTTACCTTCTGGAATGTACCGTGCTCAGCTATGAGAACCGGAGACCGGTGTTGAACCGGGGATTTGGACATGGCCCGTTTTGTGTCATATATGGCTTTGGAGCGCTGGGGGCCTGCCTGATTCTGGAACCGCTGGCAGGACAGCCTGTGGAGCTGTATTTTGCTTCCGTGGTGATGGCAACTTCCATGGAACTTGTGACGGCGCACATTATGATTAAGCTGTTCGGAGCATTCTGGTGGGATTACAGCCAGAAGCCATTCAATTACAAGGGCATTATCTGTCTGGAAAGCAGTATTGCCTGGGGATTTTTAGGATTATTTTTCTTCAAGTTTTTAAATGGGTTTGTAAGCCAGCTGGTGGATGTTGTTCCGATCGGTCTGGAACGCCTTGTGGCCTTGGGACTCTTATCCTTCTATGTAGCGGATTTTACATACACCATGCGGTATCAGCTTAAGGCCGCGGAGATGGAAGAAGAGGAAGGCGTGTCAGTCGTGGGGCGTCTGAAAGTATATTGATGGTTGGCGGGATTCGTAAAGGGTCCCGCTTATTTCATTCTTGGAAACGCGCCCAGATGTGAGCGTGGTAACGTGTCCGGTTGTGAGCATGTGTGCCGTGCTTATGTGTGAGAATCCGGACGGCCGGGCTTTTAAAACAGAACAGGAGGCAGATAGTTTGACTGAAGACAGAGAGATCGTTCTTGCATCCGCGTCACCGAGGCGCAGGGAACTGTTAGGACAGATAGGAATCGTGCCGGAGATTATTCCCAGCACGCTGGAAGAGAAGATAACGACCGACAGGCCGGAGGAGGTTGTAAAGGAGCTGTCGCTTCAAAAGGCCGCTGATGTGGCGGAGCGTTGTGCGAAGGGCACGATTGTGATCGGTGCGGACACGGTGGTGGCCGCGGAAGGCCGGATTCTGGGAAAGCCTAAGACCCATGAGGATGCGGAGCACATGATTGCGCTTCTGGCAGGGAAGACCCATCAGGTGTACACGGGAGTGACCATGATCGTATGCGGCCAGGAAGGCAGGGCCCGCAAGACATTTGCAGAGAAGACGGATGTGCATGTCTATCCGATGACGGCTGAGGAGATCCATGAATACGCTTTTTCAGAGGAACCCATGGACAAGGCCGGGGCTTATGGAATTCAGGGAAAATTCGCTTCTTACATCAAAGGGATTGACGGGGATTACAATAATGTAGTAGGATTGCCTGTAGGACGTGTTTATCAGGAAATGAAGAGCCTTTTGACGCTCACAGCAAGGAGGAATAACGGATGATTAAACTGATCGTATCCGATATCGACGGCACACTGGTGCCGGATGGAAGCCATGAGATGAACCCGGAGCTTCTCGATGTGATCATGAAAATTAGAGAAAACGGGGTACAGTTTGCGGCTGCCAGCGGCCGTCAATGGGCCAGCATTGAGTCGATATTCGGACCAATCAAAGAAAAAGTATTTTACTTATCCGACAACGGAGCCTATGTGGGCTGCCATGGCCGGAATTTATTTCTAAATCCCATCGACAGGGAAACGGTGATGGATATGGTGCGCGATGTGCGCCGGATGGAGGGCCTTGAGGTGATGCTCAGCGGCCCTGATGTGGTCTATTTAGAGACGGAGAAGCAGGAGTTTGTAGACTGGCTGGTGGAGGGATACCAGTTCCGCGTGGAACAGGTACCGGATTTGACGATGGTGGACTCCCAGTTCATCAAGGTGTCCATATACCGTGAGACCGAGGTGGAGGAATACACCAGGGAGCTGAGAGAGAAATACAAAGACAGGTTTAAGATTACCATCGCAGGCGATATGTGGATGGACTGCATGAAGCCGGGAATCAACAAGGGACAGGCCGTGAAGCTTTTACAGGACAGTTTGGAGATCAAACCGGAGGAGACGATGGCTTTCGGCGATCAGCTAAATGATATCGAGATGCTGGAACAGGCGTACTACAGCTTTGCCGTAGGAAATGCCAGGCCGGAGGTGAAAGCCACAGCCAGGTTTCAGACGGATACCAATGTGAACGACGGCGTGTTAAAGATTCTGAAGCTTTTGGTATAAGCCCCGTTGGATACGTAAGAATCAGCAGGGAAGTAAGGGACGAAAGGGAACGAGGATGCGATTTATTCATACATCAGACCTCCATATTGGCAAGACCGTCAGTGGATTCTCCATGCTGGAGGAACAGAAAGCGGCACTGAAACAGATCATGGATTACGTAAAAGAACGGCAGGCAGATGCCGTTCTTTTGAGTGGTGACTTATATGACCGTTCCGTGCCGCCTGCCGCAGCAGTAACCATGTTTGACGCGTTTTTGACCGGACTGTCCGAAATGGGAGTGACGATTCTGGCCATTGCCGGGAATCACGACTGTGGAGAGCGTATCGGATTTGCCAACCGGATTCTGGAAAAGAGGGGCCTCTATCTGGAGGGAAAGCTGGAAGCTCCGGTACGGTTCGTGGATATCCCCGACCAGTGGGGCTTTGTGCGTGTTCATCTGGCTCCGTTTGCAAAGCCGGCGGAGGTTAGGTCCCTCTACCGGTGCGAGGGCAGCATGAAGACGTTTGAAGAGAGCTTCGAGGAAATTCTCCGCCATGTGACATACAGTCCCGGAGGAAGGGATATTCTGATGGCCCATCAGTTTGTGGTGAACCAGGGATTGTTGCCGGAGCTCTCCGATTCGGAGACACGGGTGTCTGTGGGCGGAACGGATCAGGTGGAAGCGGCATTGTTTCAGCCATTCTGCTATACGGCTCTGGGGCATATCCACGGCTGCCAGCAGATCGGGAAGAATCCGGTATACTACAGCGGCTCGCCGGTAAAATACTCTTTTTCCGAGTGCAGTCACCGGAAGTCGGTGCTGTACGGTGAGGTGGGAGAGAACGGGAAGGTCACGCTGGAACGCCTTCCGCTGACGCCGGTCCACGATATGCGAAAGATCAGGGGCCGTCTGGCAGATTTAATTCTCCCGGAGGTTGTGAGCGCGGCGGATCCGGAGGACTATATCCTGGCGGTTTTAACGGATGAGACGGAGCTGCTGGATCCGATCGGAACACTCCGAAGCGTCTATCCCAATATCATGCAGTTAAAATGGGAAAAACGGGCGGTGGAGCAGGACGATACCGTGATCCATGATGATATTATGAAGGAAAAGGGTCCGTATGGACTGTTTGCGGATTTTTACGAGCTTGTTACGGGAAAGACCATGTCAGAAGAGCAGGAAGCCGTGATGAGGGAGACGGCTGAACAGGCAGAGGAGGAGGTTTCATGAAGCCGACAGCGCTTGTTTTGAGCGGATGGGGGCCTTATAAAGGTGTGGAACGGGCAGATTTTGAGGCCATGCAGCGGGGGCTGTTTCTGATCTCAGGACCGACCGGCGCCGGAAAGACCACGATATTTGACGGAATTACCTTTGCTCTTTACGGGGAGGTCAGCGGAAGCATCCGGGAGAAGGACAGTCTGCGGAGCGATTTTGCGGACGCTTCCACACCCACGTATGTGACGCTCACCTTTTCCCATAGAGGAAAGCAGTACCGGGTTACCCGAAATCCAAAGTATGACAGACCGAAGCTTAAGGGCGAGGGAATGACCACGGAACTGGAGGGCGGCGAGCTCTACGAAGAAGAGGCGCTTCTGGCCTCAGGAAGCACGCAGGTGACGGAGCGGGTGACGGAACTGCTGGGACTGGATTACCGCCAGTTCCGCCAGATATCCATGATCGCCCAGGGGGAATTTCAGCAGCTTCTTGTGTCCAGCTCCAAAGAGAGAACCCAGATATTCCGCGATATTTTCCAGACTCGGATCTACGATACGATGACGGCGCTGCTGTCCTCCAGAGTGAAGGCCCTAAACGGCCGGATCGATGAGGTGAAGCACCGGGCGGACGAGATCACGGGAACGTTCCGCATTGAGAATGGGGACTGGGAAGAACTGAAATCAAAGAAAAACCGGAATTACCGAAAGCTTTTGGGATTTGTGGAACAGGAAAATGAACGGCTGGGTAACCGGGAGAGAGAACTGGCCTCCCGCCTGGGAGAACTGGACCAGACCTATAAGGACCGGGTGAGGGCGATCGAGGAGCTGCGAAGCGGCAACCAGGCAGTCCGAAAGTATGAAAGTGACAGGAAGACCCTGGCAAAGCTGGAAGAGGAGCGGGACGGCTTAAAAGAACAGAAAAAAGAGCTGGCCAGGGCATACGGCCGCCTCCCCGCCCGCCGGGAAAAGCTGGAGGGGAAGAAGTCGGATTTACGCGTGCTGGAGGAGCAGAAAAAGGGGCTTGCCGCATGGAAGGCCGCGCGCAGACAGCTGGTTGAACGGCAGGAAAAGTATCTAAAGCTCGATGGAGAAGCAAAGGAAAAGAAGCGGATTTACGAATATCAGGATGACTGTTTTAAGAAAGCGGCTGCGGGAATTATTGCAAGGGATCTGGTGGAAGGATTTCCGTGTCCGGTCTGCGGCTCCACTGTCCATCCGGCTCCCGCGTCCATGGAAGGCGAGGTGCCGGACGAGAAACAGATCCGGCGGCTGAAGGCGGACTATGAGGCGGCATTAGAAAAGGCATCGGCGGCCGCGAGCGACGCGGCGGCGCTGGTGGGCGCCGTAAAAAATATGGAAGAAAACCTTGGTTCTATGGATTTATCGGACGGCGGAGAGCGGGCTTTTCTCGAAATCGAGGAAAGGCTGCGCCTGCTGGAAGAAGAGACAAAACAGGAAGAAAAAGAGATCCGGGAGTGTGAAAAGGCCTACCAGGACTGCGCGGTTAAGCTGGAAAAGCAGAAAGCGGCTTATTCCCAGTTAAAGGCGGCCATCCGGGTTCCAAAACAGACGGAGCTGGTGGAACTATCCGGATTTGAAGCGGCGCTTACGGAATGTGAGAGAGACCGCAGGCAGACGGCCAAGGAAAAAGAACGGACGGGAGCGGCTCTGGTTTTGAACCGGCAGTCACTGGCCACTCTGAAAGGCCATCTGGAGGAAAAGGAAAAGCTGGAGACAGAGTACAGCGTGGTCCGTGAACTGGAACGGGCGGCCGGGGGATATAACGGCCGGAATCTGGTATTTGAGCAGTACGTCCTATCCGTCTATTTTGAGGACATTCTCCGGGCGGCAAACCGGCGCCTTCTCAAGATGAGCGGGGAGCGGTACGAACTGCACCGGCTGGACAGAACAAGAGACAGGAGAAGTAAGGAGAGCATGGAGATGGAGGTGCTTGACCAGTATACGGGCAAGCGCCGTTCCGTGAAGAGCCTGTCGGGAGGCGAGGCGTTTAACGCTGCGCTGGCACTGGCGCTGGGGACCTCCGATGTGATACAGAGCTACGCGGGAGGCATCCAGGTGGAAGCTCTCTTTGTGGACGAAGGCTTTGGCTCTCTCGATGCAGAATCCCTGGAACAGGCGGTGGCGATTCTGACCTCTTTGAGCGGCGGTTCCAGTATGGTTGGAATCATTTCCCATGTGGAAGAATTGAAAGAACAGATCGGCAGCCATATTCTGGTAGAAAAAACGAATCAGGGAAGTAGAATCGTGACAGAAAGTATGGTATAATGGCGGCAGACATTATACTGGCGCCGGTTCGGTGCCGTCCGGAGGATGGCAAAGCACAGACCGAACCGTGCGCATCCCCCGGAGGGAATCATGGCCGAAGGACATGGTATAATACTATTCGCATAACACATTGGAGAGTTTTTCATTCATACAGGAGTTGTCCATGAATTTTAAATATAGAAAAAAAGTGAAACAAACGCTGGCCGCTGTTCTGGCCGCCATGCTTCTTACCGGCTGCGCCAAGGGGCTTCCCATGGTCTCAGAGGTAAATGAAATGAAGGCATACACACTTCCGCAGTCCATGATTATTGTGGCGACTGAGCGCAACCGTTACCAGCAGGCATATACCGGCCAGATCTGGAGCGTGGAACTGCCGGATGGGGAGACATTTGAGACGTATCTGCTGGGGCAGGCCCAGGAATTCCTTCAGGAGATGAAATGGATGAATCTTCTGGCAAAGGATAAGGAGATTATCATCACGAGCGCCGAGAAGGAGGAGATCCGGAAGCTGTCGGAGGAGTATTATGAGTCTCTGACCGAGGATGACATCACGTACATGGGGGTGAAGGAGGACGATGTGCGGACGATGTATGAGGAATACTTCCTTTCCAACAAGGTGGTCAGTGAACTGACAAAGGATATGAATCTGGAGATCAGCGACAGTGAGGCAAAGGTCATAACCATCGACCAGATCGTCCTCTCAGACGGGAATACAGCCCAGGACGTGCTGAATCAGGTGAACGAAGACGGGGCGGACTTCGAAGCCATTGCACGGGAGTATTCAGAGGATAACGAGATTCAGAAACAGCTGGGACGCGGAGAAGCGAGGAAAGCGCTGGAGGATGCGGCATTTTCCCTGACGGCAGGCGAGATCAGCCCGGTGGTGGAGGATAACGGCATGTTCTACATCATCAAATGTGTGAGCGACTACGACGAGGATGCCACACAGGCGAGAAAGGATAACCTGTACCAGCAGAGGAAAAAGGACGCGTTCGGGCAGATATACGATCAGTTCAAGGCAGAGAATCCGGTTACATTCAGCAACGATATCTGGGATGGAATTAAGTTTTCCATTGACGATAAGACGACGACCACGAATTTTTTTGACTTGTACAGAAAACATTTTCCCAATTCATAATGGGGAAGGAAAGCAGAGGGGCATTCCATGGCAGAAGGGGGAAGGAGCAGCCGGGGCAGGAGCCGGAAGCGCAAAAGTACCAGGGGGAAGGCAGTTTTTGTCACGGTGCTTAAGTTTATTATGGTCCTTTTGATTGCAGCGGGACTTTTATTTTCCGGCACCTATGTATACCGGTACTGGGAAGGAAGCCGTACATCGACCACACCGCTGGAAACCGGCAGAGAGATTGTGCCGGAGACGATGAAGATCTATGAATAGCCTGTAAATAGCGGTTGGGCTTGAGCGCAGAAGAACGAGATAAGGAAACAGGAGGCTCCATCAGCTGGCGCCCCCTGTTTCCTGTTTTTTATTCAAGTCTTTCAATCCATGTTTGCTTTGTTAAAATAAGCAGTCACCAGATCAACAAGTGCTTTCTGATCCGCAGTCCCCATGACCTCCCTGGCGGAGTGCATGGCCAGCATCGGGATTCCCGCATCCACGGTGCGCATGGTTAAATAGCTGGAGGAAATACTTCCGAGAGTCGATCCGCCCTTCATATCGGAACGGTTGGAGAATTTCCTGTATGGAATTTTGGCATTTCTGCAGATGCTTTCAATCATTCCCGTGCTGGTCGCGTCGGTCGCGTAGGACTGGCTGGCCGACAGCTTGATGGCGACTCCGTCTCCCATGAGGATCTGGTTCTTGATATCACATTTTTCGCTGTGGTTGGGATGAATCGCGTGTGCGACGTCGAGGGACAGCATGAAGCCGTCAAACAGGGCGTTTAAGTAGGATTCTCTGGAGCAGCCGAGGGACAGGAAGAGCTTTTCCAGCACACGGTCCATGAGCAGCGAGGCGGCTCCCTGTTTCGTGCTGCTTCCGATCTCCTCATTGTCGTAAAGCGCGATCACATGTATCTCATTTCCGGCAGTGCTGTTCATGATACCGCTTAAGCAGGCCTGCACGGAGGTCAGGTTATCGAGACGCGGAGCGGAATAGAATTCACCGTCAAGTCCGCATAAAGTGCCGCTCTCCGTATTGTAGACGTAGATTTCGTAGTCCAGTATATCCTGCTTTTCCACACCGGCTTCGGCGGCCAGAGCCTTTAAGAAGAAATCTTCCTTTTCCAGGTCACTCTTAATTAAGGTTAAGAGCGGGAGCATGTCAACCTGCGGATTGACAGCGACGCCCTGATTGGCCTCCCGGTTCATGTGGATCGCCAGGTTTGGAATCGTGAGCACCGGGCGCTTAAAGTCCACGAATATGGTTTTCGTGCCGGACGGCGCATCACTGGTCACGCAGACTTTGCCTGCCATGGACAGCGGTCTGTCAAACCAGGTGTGAAGAAGCGGTCCGCCGTAGACCTCTGTGTTGAGTTTTCCGTACCGTCCTGAAGTTACCTCCGGAGAAGGCTTTAATTTCAGACAGGGCCAGTCCGTATGGGAGGCGGCCAGTTTAAGCTTCGGCGTCTGATCCGCCAGCTCGCCGATGGTAAATGCGATGAGCGTCGAATCGTATGCTTTTATATAGTAGGAGTGTCCCTGCTCCAGTTTCCAGGAACCGGAAAGGGAGAGTTCTGTAAATCCGGCGCCGTCTAAGGAAGCGGCGGCCGTCATGATGCAGTGATACGGGGATACGGAAGCGGAGATAAGCCGCTCCAGCTGTTTCATATCATTCATAGGTTTGACCTCTTTTCTGTGTAATTACAGCTTTTAGTATATCACAAAGTGGAAGAGGTGGGAATTGGTTCTTCTGATTTAAAAATGATTTTCCAAAGGTTATAAATATTTGTTACCAGGGAAAATACGAATGGCGTCCCCGCGCCTTCTATGGTAAAATAGTTCCATTGAGAACGAAGCGGAATACAGACGAGGAGGAGCAAAATGAACTTCTTTAAAAATCGAAAAAAAGCGGAGACTCCGGGAACTGATGGGAATGGGGATCATAATAGAAAGTCGGCTTTTACCTGTTGTGAATTTGACAGGAGCAGCTGGTTTCTCGTATTTTCCGCCTGCCTCGGCAAGGTGATGGCGGTTCAGGATGCGTGCAGGGATCTGGTTGTAAAGGACCGGGACTGGAATGTGGATTTTTCACGGGGCGTGATCGCTTTTGGAACAGACGAGTATCCCCTGCAGTTTCTTGGAAGCGAGGCGTCTTCTTCCAATACGTGGCTGTGGGGCTGGGAAAATGTGAATGGTTTTCCAGATGAGATTCTTCAGACGGCGAACCAGGTGAGAGCCGCGGGAGAAAAGTGGGGACTTGAGCCGCTTACGACTGCGGAATTTGAACTGACGGACAGTTTTAACGGCCATTCACTGTCCATAGTGGCCTGTGGGTTAGCGGAGCATTGCTGTTATTACCGGGGGCCGCATTCCGGCGGCGCGGTTCTGGTGGCCTTTTCCGGTGTCCCGGAGGAGGTCTTCGCACCGGTTACCGGGCAGAAATTTGTATCGCTTACCATGCAGTGTATCCAACAGTTTTCTGTCGACCATAAACTGTTTGTCGAGAGCTTCTTACTCTGGAATGAAACGCCGTATGAGTGGCAGGATCTTACGGTGAGGGCGCATTTTAAAGACGATCCCATTTTTAAAAATGACCTGATCATCGAATATGAGATCGTGGACAGCTTTTGGCGAATTAAATGCATGAAGAATACGGGGAGAATGTGAAATGATAGCATTAAGAATTGAAGATATCAGACAATTTACAGCCAAACTCTTTGTGGGAGAGACTTTTGATCACTTCCTGATCAAGGAAGCGGAGATTGTTACCTTTAATGTGTTTACCATCGACGGTCATATCCGCCAGGGGTATTATTCTGAAGAGGAGCTGGAGGAGAATCAGATGGAAGAACTGTCTTCCTGGAAGATGATCCGGCCATACTGTTTTTCACTGATTAAGGGGAAGAAGCTTCCGGGCAGCTTCCAGATTGTGCTGCAGATGCCGCCTCAGGCAGTGGATAAGTTTGTAACTGGCCATCAGATGCCTTTGAAGGCGGATCAGGTCAATGGCCTGTACTTAAATATTCGTTATGAGGAAGGAAAACTGTTCTGCGTGACCGGCACATCGGTCTCGATTTTTACATTGGACAAGACCCTGGATATGGAATGGGATCAGGCGGTGAGAAGCTTTTTGAAGAAAAACGAGATCATTTTCCAGGAGGAATAGGCGATTACTAGCACTCATTTAAAATGAGTGCTAATTTTCTATTGACATTTGGAAAATGGAGTATTAAAATACTCTTTGCAGGCAAAGAGTGAGAAACCATGGCAAACCATGGAAAAATATACAGCAAAGAGTAAGGAGTGTATGGATATGGCAAAGACAGGTAGTTTGACAATTAACAGCGAAAACATATTCCCGATTATCAAGAAGTGGCTTTATTCGGATCACGACATTTTCTACCGTGAATTAGTGTCTAACGGCTGCGATGCGATCACGAAATTAAAGAAGCTTGAGGTCATGGGAGAGTGGCAGAAGCCGGAGGACGTAGAATTTAAGATTACCGTGACGGTGGATTCCAACGATAAGACGATCACCTTCACCGATAACGGCCTCGGTATGACCATGGAAGAAGTGGATGAGTACATCAACCAGATCGCATTTTCAGGAGCACAGGATTTCCTGGAGAAGTATAAGGACAAGGCCAATGAGGATCAGATTATCGGCCATTTCGGACTGGGCTTCTATTCCGCGTTTATGGTAGCGGATAAGGTGACGATCGATACATTATCCTATCAGGAAGGTGCGGCGCCGGTTCACTGGGAATCCGACGGCGGCACGGAATATGAGATGGAAGAGGGGGATAAGACCTCTTTCGGAACCACGATTAAGCTGTACCTGAATGAAGAGAGTCTGGAGTTCTGCAACGAGTACCGCGCCAGAGAAGTGCTGGAGAAGTACTGCTCCTTCATGCCGGTGGAGATTTATCTGGAGAATTCCTCCGCTGAACCGCAGTATGATACCATCGAGAAGGACGAGCTGACCGAGAAAGACACCATTATCGAGACGATCGTCGAGGAAGCCAAGACCGAGGAGAAAGAGAATGAGAACGGCGAAAAAGAAGTCGTAGAGATTTCTCCAGCCAGGGAAAAATATAAGATCTTAAAGCGTCCCGTTCCGGAGAATGACATCCACCCGCTGTGGAACAAGCATCCGAACGAGTGTACAGAGGAAGAGTATAAAGGCTTTTACCGCAAGGTATTCCATGATTACAAGGAACCGCTGTTCTGGATTCATTTAAACATGGACTACCCGTTCAACTTAAAGGGAATCTTATACTTCCCGAAACTGAACTTAAATTATGACAGCCTGGAAGGCGTAATCAAGCTTTACAACAACCAGGTATTTATCGCAGACAACATCAAGGAAGTAATTCCGGAGTTCTTAATGCTGCTGAAGGGCGTGATTGACTGTCCGGATCTGCCGCTTAACGTATCGAGAAGCGCGCTGCAGAACGACGGCTTTGTCAAGAAGATTTCCGATTACATCACAAAGAAGGTAGCGGACAAGTTAAGCGGTATGTTTAAGACTGACCGTGAGAATTACGAGAAGTACTGGGATGATATCAATCCATTTATCAAATTCGGCTGCTTAAAGGACGAGAAATTCGCTGAAAAGATGAATGATTATATCATTTTCAAGAATCTGGAAGGCAAGTATTTGACTCTGGCCGACTGCCTGGAGGAGAATAAGGAAAAGCACGAGAACACCGTATTCTATATCACAGACGAGAAGGAACAGAGCCAGTACATCAATATGTTTAAGCAGGAAGGCATGGACGCGGTTTATATGACTCAGAATATCGACAGCCCGTTCATCAATTTCCTGGAGCAGAAGAATGAGAATGTGAAGTTCCTGGCTATCAACTCAGACTTATCAGACAGCTTTAAGGAAGAGATGACGGAAGAGGCCAGGGAAGCCATGAAGGGCGATGCGGACGCGCTGACAGAGGTGTTCAAGAAGGCACTTGGCAACGATAAACTGGAAGTAAAAGTGGAAAAACTGAAAAATGAAGCCGTTTCTTCCATGATTACGGTCTCCGAAGACAGCCGCCGTATGCAGGAGATGATGAAGATGTACACCATGCCGGGTATGGATCCGTCCATGTTTGGAGCCGGCGGTGAGACTCTGGTGCTCAACTACAACAATAAGCTGGTTCAGTACGTTCTGAATCACAGAGAGGGCGGCCACATCCAGGAAATCTGCGAGCAGCTGTATGACCTGGCTGCATTAAGCCACGGATCCCTGACTCCGGAGCGCATGACGAAATTCATTGCGAGAAGCAACGATATCATGATCCTCATGGCAGATATGGGGAAAGAAGTGGAATAAGAAACTAAGAATGATTGGGGATACCATTTTCCGCTCCCTTATGATATACTAGGTACTATGATTGTATAGTAACCAGGAGGAGATTCTTATGACGGACAAGATAAGGGAGATAAAGAAGGCAGTGCTGCGGCTTATGCTGGCGCTGGCCATCGGAGTATTAGCAGGAGCGGCCCCGGGTGCGGTGCTCATCTCTCATGCGGAGACGGAAAACGCGGCGGCTGCCGCGGAACCAGCTGCCGCAGAGACGGCTTCGGAAGATGACGGTACGACCTTTATGCTGGCATTTTTTGGAGGGATTATTCTGCTGATCCTCTTTGTCGTCGTGATTGTTGTTGCGACTGCCGCCAGTACGGCGGGGGTTGTAGGCGCACAGGAAGACGACTGATCTACAGACAGATAAGACGAACCGGCTGATCTCATGAAGACCAGCCGGAAAATAGGACAGGGAAGCCTGCGGACTTTCCTGTCCTCCCCTTTACGACAAATAGGTAACAAGTTACTATATGGAGGAACACATGCAGATTTCAGATCTCATCAGACGATTTAAAGGTACAAGAGAAAGGCAGGAGAAAGCCGTGTTCAGCACGCTGTGCATTGCTGAAAACAGGCTTCAGACCATATTCGATAAGAGCAGCTCCGGCATTACGCTTAAACAGTTTATGCTGCTGACCATGGTGCGGCAGTCGGAGGAGCGGCTGACGTTCACCCAGCTGGGAGATCTGCTGGGATGCTCCAGGCAGAATATCAAGAAGCTGGCCGCAGTTCTCGAACAGAAGGGTTTCGTTACAATCATACAGAACGAAAATGACAAGCGGGCATCATTTCTGCTTCCGACGGAACGGTTGGGCGAGTACTTTGAACAGACTGCAGCGCTTCACGGACAGAAACTTGCCTGTCTGTTTCAGGGGTACACGGATCGGGAGATGGAGCAGCTGTTTACGCTGCTTATGAAGCTGTACGATGGAATCGACGGCCTGGAGGCCGCGGAAGAGGCGATGAAGGAGACAACGTAACGGTTACAGGAAAAAGAGAGATACAGGAGGAATGATATGGATCGAATTATTATTTATGGCAGCAAATACGGAACGACGAAGCGTTATGCGGAAGAATTGTCACGAAGGACAGGAATACCGTGCAGGAACTGCAAGGAGGTAAAGTCTCTTTCTTCTTGTGAAGAGGTCATACACCTGGGAGGGATCTATGCCGGGCTGATTCTCGGTCTGGGCCACACGGCAAAGCTGCTTCGCCAGGAACCGGCCGCGAAGCTTCTGGTGGTCACCGTAGGGCTGTCAGACCCAAGCGATGAGACCAATGTCAGCAATATCAGAAATTTTATAAAGAAGCAGCTGGCGGACCCGCTTTGGGCCGAGGCGAAGCTCTTTCATCTGAGAGGAGGCATGGATTACTCCAGGCTGTCCGTCGCACACCGGGCGATGATGGGGCTTCTGTACAGCAGGGTTAAGAAGATTCCGCCGGAAGAGCGGAATTCCGAGACACAGGGGCTGATTGAGACATTTGGCAGGAAGGTGGATTTTACAGATTTTGAAAGCCTGAATGAGATTACCGGCTTTCTTATGGACGAAAACGGAACGAATGGCCCGGATCTCCGGAAACAGATGCAAAATGCGGAAGTTCAGGAGTAATATTCTATTGACATTCCACCGTGGCTTCCCTATAATATATAGTAATGAATACTACATGACAAGTTATATGTCAGGAGGAAATAGAATATGAGCTATAAGATTATCGGGGACAGCTGTCTGGATTTAACGGCTGACTTAAAGAAAGATCCGCATTTTCAGATCATTCCCCTTACTTTGCAGGTAGAGCATACCCAGGTAATAGATGATGAGACCTTTGACCAGAAGAAGTTTCTGGAGCTGGTAAGAAGCAGCAGTGAGTGTCCGCAGACCGCATGTCCGTCGCCTGAGAGGTTTAAGGAGGCATTTGAATGCGACGCGGAGCAGATATTTGTTATTACACTGTCTGAGCATTTAAGCGGAACGTACAACAGCGCTGTACTGGCGAAGAAGCTCTATGAGGAGGAACACGGCCAGGAAGGGAAGAGCATCGCGGTCTTCAGTTCCGATTCCGCCTCTTCCGGGGAGTTAAACATCGCCCTCTATATCCAGTCACTCTGTCAGGCATCTCTTCCATTTGAAGAGATTGAGGAGAAGACACGCAGCTTTATTAAGAATATGAGAACATATTTCGTACTGGAGAGTCTGGACACGCTGCGCAAGAACGGCCGTCTGACCGGCCTTCAGGCATTTTTTGCTACCGCACTGAACATTAAGCCGGTTATGGGAGCTGATTCCGGTGTGATCATCAAGCTGGATCAGGCGAGGGGGATCAATAAAGCCCTTACGCGTATGGCCGATATCGCGATCCGGGAAGCAGGAGAGACGAAAGACAAGGTACTTATTATCGCCCACTGCAACAATCCCGAGCGCGCAGAGGTGGTGAAGAACGAGATGTGCCGCCAGGCGTCATTTAAGGATGTCATCATTACAGAGACGGCCGGAGTGGCAACGGTATATGCCAGTGACGGCGGAATTATCGTTGCATTGTAGGCGGTATAACCTCCAGACATGTGCTTTGGAGCAGGAATATAGAACGAAGTATAATGAAACAGTAATGATAAAATAGTAATAGTAAAATAGTAATGCAAGTATATTGGGTAATGTGAATCAGGCCTTCGCGGCTGTCCTGAAATCGGATAGCTGCGAAGGTCTTTCTTTGTCATGGAGGTGTGAACGGTCATGCGCATATAAAGCATAAGCGCGGCCACTGCTGGCATAATTTGACAAATACACAGTCTCAGTGTAATATTAGTAAAGACTATCAAGAGATTGGAGCGGGAAGCATGAAGACAGCAGTGCGTTATTATTCCAGAACAGGAAATACGAAAGTAATCGCGGAAGCCATTGCCCCGGTGGCGGGCTGCCAGGCGGAATCCATCGAAGTTCCGCTGGAAGGAGTAACGGATATCTTATTTTTGGGAGGTGCGGTCTATTGGGGAAAGATTCCCAGGACACTGAAAGAGTATATAAAGAGCCTGTCCCCACAGCAGGTAAAGTGTGTAGCTGTCTTTACCACGGCAGGAATTCTGGAAGGTGCATCAGAAATTTATAAAGTATTTTTGAAGTATCATGACTTAACGGTTATGAAAGAAACGTACTTTTGTAATGGAAAACGGATTTACGATGGGAAAAATAAGGAAGAAACGGAAATATTTGCAGAAAAAGTTATGAATCAGGCTTCTATCATGAATCATTCGATAATGTATTAAGGAGGAAGGGATGAAACGGACGAATTTATTAATGAAGCTGCTGATAATCCTTCCGGTATTTCTCCTTGCGGCACTCCTCGTATGGATTGCGGTGGATGGACAGAGAGGCGGCATAAGGGAGACTCTTGCCTCCGGTCGGGAGACAGCGGCGGCTCCCGCGGCGCAGGAAGGGAAGCAGACGGCAGCTTCGGCTCCGGAGGCGGCTTCGGAGGAAGTGTTAAAGCTGGAAGTATCGGAAACGGAAGCGGCAAGTACGGCCGCAGTGGCGGAGACAGAACCGGAAGATCCTGTCGTTCATCTGCTTTTTAGTGGGGATGTATATTTTTCCAGTCATGTATTAACCGCATATGATAATGCAGGGGGCATACATGGAGTGCTGGATGAGGCATATCGGGACGAAATCGGCAGGGCGGACATCTATATGGCGAATCAGGAGTTCCCGTTCAGCGACAGAGGAACGCCGGCTCCGGATAAACAGTTTACATTTCGTGTACCGCCGGAGCGGGTCTCCATGATGCATGAACTGGGGATCGATATCGTGACGATTGCCAATAATCACACACTGGATTATGGAACAGATGCACTGGTGGATACGTGTACGACTTTGGAGAATGCGGGAATCCCCTATGTAGGCGCCGGTGCCAACATGGACCGTGCGAAGCAGCTGGAGACCATCGAGGTGCGCGGCAGAACCATCGGTTTCCTGGCAGCCTCAAGGGTGTATCCCGATACTTCCTGGGTGGCTAACAGCAAAAAGCCGGGAATGGTGAGCGGATACGATCCAACCATACTCTTAAAAGAGATCGAAGCGGCCGGGGAATACTGTGATTATCTGGTGGTGTACATGCACTGGGGAATCGAACGGGACGAAAAGCCGCAGGAATACCAGCGGACCCTTGGCAGACAGCTGATCGATGCGGGAGCCGATCTCGTCATTGGAAGCCATCCTCATGTACTGCAGGGGATTGAATACTATCAGGGAAAGCCGATTGTATACAGTCTCGGCAATTTTATCTTTGGAAGCAGCATTCCGAAGACCGCACTTTTGCGCGCTGATGTGGATCTGGAACAGAATCAGGTGAATTTATCCCTGGTTCCAGGCACTTCCGGGGCCGGATTTACAAAGGAACTGACCGATCCGGGAAAAAAGGCTGAGTTTTATCAGTACATGCAGGGGATTTCATTCGGTGTGTCCATTGATGAAAATGGCGTCGTGCGGGATGGGACGGCTGGTAATTAGAAAATTGAAGGAAAGACAGCGTAAAAGAATACGACAGGCGCTGAGGGAAGTGACATGAATTTACGGTTGGCTGAAATGGCTGATTTACCGCAGCTTAAAGCAGTATATAAAGAAATCATCCGAAATATGAATGAAAATGGAGTCCCAATCTGGGACGAAATATATCCTTGTGAGTTTTTCGCCGAAGATATTGAAAGGAATCGCCTTTACGTTCTCACGGAAGAAGAGAGAATTGTTTCTGCATTTGCTCTGTGCAGCTCAGCCTCTGGCGCTGACTGTGTGAGTTGGAGCGATGAGCAGGGGAAGGCCCTGTACATTGACCGGTTTGGAGTGAACGTCGATTACCTGAGAAGGGGAATCGGCAGTATTGCACTTAACATGGCGGTTGCCCGGGCGGGAGAACTGGGGGCTGAATACTTAAGGCTGTTTGTTGTGGATATCAATGAACCGGCGATTAATCTCTATGTGAAGAATGGTTTCAAAAAGGCAGAGGGAGTGTATGACGAGGTGATTGATGATGACCTTGTCCTGCATGAGTATGGGTTTGAGAGAATGGCGGCTCTGGTATAAAGAGACCGCCATTTTTTCTGTTTATGAATGGAGCGGGGAAATTGCTCAATCCGTCTGCCCCTTCAAATACCGGTCCCCCTGACACACGCCGCGTTCTTTGAAGCGCTTTGCCATGGAGTTCAGCACAAGCCGTTTGTTTCCGCTCCACACGGGGGCTACGAGAAGTTTTTTGGGACCGTCGCCGCTGATCCGGTGGATCACCGTCTCCGGCGGAAGAAGAGCGATACAGTCGATTACGAGATCGAGGTACTCCTCCAGCGAAAAGGTCTGAAAACCACCTGCGCGGTATAAGACAGCAAGGTCGGTTCCTTCCAGCACATGCAGAAGCTGCAGCTTGATACCGTCAATGCCGTGTTCCCCCAAGCGGCCGAGATAGCTGACCGTATCCTGTATCATGGCGGGCGTCTCCCCGGGAAGGCCGAGAATTACGTGGGCGATCACGGTCAGACCGGCGTCATGGAGTCTTTGATAAGCGTCTTCGAAGACAGATAGCGGGTAGCCGCGGCGAATGAAGCGCGCTGTTTCCTCGTGAATCGTCTGCAGGCCCAGTTCCACCCAGACCGGTTTCATGCGGTTTAACTCTAACAGAAGCGCGATTACTTCGGGCGGAAGGCAGTCGGGGCGTGTGGCAATGGACAGGACAGCGATGTCCGGATGAGTGATGGCCTCAGTAAACAGCGCCCTTAAGCGTGAAGTCGGCGCGTATGTGTTTGTATAGGACTGGAAATAGGCAATGTAACGGCCTTTGGGATATTCCGGTGAAGCTCCGGGCCGGGCTTTTTCCATCTTTTTTTCTACCCGGGCCTTAGCCGCTTCGATCTGTTCCGTGACGGATACGTGGGCGGACAGAGATTCGGCAAATTCTCCGGAACCGCCGCCGCTGCAGAAGATACAGCCGTCCGTACCCAGGGTGCCGTCGCGGTTCGGACAGGTCATGCCGCCGTCTAATGCCAGTTTATATATTTTATGACCATAGATACGTTTCATCTCATAATCCAGGGAATGGTACGGTTTTTCGTTCCAGTACATGAAAAGTCCTCCTTGCCTTTTGAGTTCTTCCTCATTATAAGGAAGCGGCAGGGCGGGTGTCAAGTTCCATTTCACAGTCTCACCGACTCACCGCTCCGGTCTGTCCCGGCTGGCTCATGCGGCCTTTCCTGTTCCAGTTTCGGGCATAAGCGGTTCTAAACGTGCAGGATTTTTCTAAAAGCCAGGGGAAATGCCCAAACTCGCTGACGCTCAGACAGGTGGGCATTTCCCCTGAACGAAAAATTCTGCGCGTTAAGAACCGCTAATACCCTGCAAAGTCACAGGAAAGGCCGCATGAGCCAGCCGGGACAGACCGGAGCGGTGAGTCGGTGAGACTGTGAAATGGAACAGCGTCAAATGAAATTATAGGATTTCGATAAATATTATATTGTAGAAGACTCGTAAGTTATGATATACTTTTGTCAAAGAGCAGATTCCCGCGGCGCAGGTGTCGGAGGTATTCTGATATTTTGAAAATGTATGGAAAAAAAGGAGATCATGTGACATGAAAGTATGCGATACAATCCAAATGCTCGAATCTGAAAAATCCAGGAAGCTTATGACCGCACTGTACGGCGAAGCGGCGGTGGATGCCAATATAGAACGGTATCAGAATCTTGTGAAAAGTTTTCAGAAAAAATTTGCGGAAGAAGACGTGACCCTGTTCAGCTCTCCGGGACGTACGGAAATCAGCGGCAATCATACGGATCATAACCATGGAAAAGTCCTTGCAGGAAGCATTAACTTAGACTGTGTCGGCGTGGCTGCGAAGAACAACAGCAGCAAGGTACATATTATCAGCGAAACATTTAATCAGAGCTTTATCATTGATCTGAATGATTTATCCCCCAGCGATAAAAAAGCCGGAACGATTGACCTGGTGAAGGGACTTCTTCAGGGCTTTAAGGAATCCGGCTATGAGGTCGGCGGTTTTAATGCCTATATTACGAGTAATGTCATCAGCGCGGCCGGCGTCAGCTCCTCTGCGTCCTTCGAGATGCTTTTATGTTCTATTTTAAATACATTCTTTAATGAAGGCCGTATGGATACCGTAGCCTACGCCCACATTGGAAAGTATTCCGAAAACGTATACTGGGACAAGGCATCCGGACTGCTGGATCAGATGGCCTGCGCGGTCGGCGGTCTCATCACCATCGATTTTCTGGAGCCGGCTTCTCCTGTTGTGGAGAAGATCGATTTTGATTTCAGCTCCCAGAATCACAGCCTGATTATCGTCAATACCGGAAAGGGCCATGCGGATTTAAGCGCGGATTATTCCTCTGTGCCGATCGAGATGAAGAAAGTGGCCGAATTCTTTGGAAAAGAGGTCTGTGCTGAGATTACTGAAGATGAGGTAATTGGAAACCTTGCGGAAGTGAGAGAGTATGCGGGAGACCGTTCTGTGCTGCGCGCCCTTCATTTCTTTGAGGAAAACAAGCGTGTGGAGGCGGAAGTAAAGGCGTTAAAGGAAGGCCGTTTTTCCGATTTCTTAAACAATATCACGGCTTCCGGCAATTCCTCCTGGAAATGGCTTCAGAACTGCTTTACCAACAGCGCCTATCAGGAGCAGGGGATCACTGTCGCACTGGCGCTTACGGAGTTATTCATCGCCGGGAAACAGCGCGGCGCGTGCCGTGTTCACGGGGGCGGATTCGCAGGGGTTATCATGGCTATGCTGCCAAACGATCTGGTGGAAGAGTACGTGGCATACATCGAGAAGGCCCTCGGAGAAGGCAATGCTTACCGCATGAGCATCCGCCCATACGGAGCCATCTGTTTTGATACGGTTATGGAAGAACAATAAGGGGGAAGGTATCATGAAGGAAAAACAGAATCTGGTCATTACCATTGGCCGGCAGTACGGCAGCGGCGGCCGGATCGTAGGCAAAGCGCTGGCGGAAGAGCTGGGAATACATTTTTACGATGAGGAAATACTGACCATGACATCGGAGCAGAGTGCAGTCGGAGAGGTATTTTTCCGTTTGGCCGATGAAAAGGCGGGCAATAACCTGCTTTATAAGATTGTAAGCGGGATGAAGCCGCAGCTGGGGAAGCCGTCTACAGACGGCGATATCGTGAAACCCGAGAATCTGTTCCGTTTCCAGTCCGAGGTTATCCGGGAACTGGCATACCAGGAGTCCTGTATCATCGCCGGACGCTGTGCTGATTACATCTTAAGCCGCGAGGACGTGGACGTGCCAGGCCTCGTAAAAATCTTCGTTTATGCCGATGTCCCGGCCCTGATCAAGCGTACCATGGAAGTGGATAAAGTGGACGAAAAAGAGGCTGCAAGACGTGTGAAGAAGATTAACAGAGAGCGCAAGGAATATTACCGTTACTATACAGGCGGCCGCTGGGAGGACTGGACCAATTACGATCTGATTATCAATACCAGCAAATTCGATTTGGAGCAGACCGCGAAGCTCATTAAAGATTACATCAAGTTAAAAGGAATTGAACTGTAAGATGAACCGGAAAAGTGCGTTTCTAACGACTACGATGGGCGTCTGCCTCACAGCGATGGTTTGCTGCGCGCTGTGGGGCAGCGCTTTTCCATGTATAAAGATAGGATATCAACTATTTCTGATTGACGGCAATGACATCTCCAGCCAGCTTTTATTTGCCGGCTGCCGTTTTACCCTTGCAGGTCTGCTGACGATTCTCATTGGCAGCCTGATGAACCGCCGTCCTCTAATCCCTCGGAAGACCTCCTGGATCCGGATCGCAAAGCTGTCCCTGTTCCAGACCGTCATCCAGTATCTCTTTTTCTACGTTGGCCTCGCCCACACGACAGGGGTGAAGGCCTCTATTATTGAGGCCTCCAACGTATTTGTAGCTATTCTCATAGCCAGCCTTATTTTCCGCCAGGAAAAGCTGGACAAACACAAGATCATCGGCTGCATCGCCGGCTTTGCCGGTGTTGTTTTAATCAACATCAACCAGGGCGGACTGGACATGAGCCTGTCCCTGACCGGAGAAGGCTTCATCCTGCTTTCGACCATCGCCTATGCGGTCTCCTCCGTCCTGATAAAAAGCTATTCCCGGGAGGACAATCCGGTTATGCTCAGCGGCTGGCAGTTCCTGCTCGGTGGAATTATCATGATTCTCTGTGGATATCTCACCGGCGGAAGCGTGAGTGTGTGGACAGCGCCTTCCATTTCCATGCTTTTCTACCTGGCAGCCGTCTCGGCGGTAGCGTATTCCCTCTGGGGAATCCTGCTGAAACTGAATCCTGTCTCCAAAGTCGCCGTCTTCGGATTCATGAACCCGGTCTTCGGAGTAATCCTCTCAGCCCTGTTCCTGGGCGAAGGACAACAGGCCTTCGGGCTGACTGCCACAGGAGCCCTGTTCCTGGTCTGCATCGGAATCTATATTGTAAACAAACCCGCCTCCTCCCAATCATAATTGCACGGGAGTAACGGGCCATATTAAAGTTCCCTTTGTGGAGGATACAGGAATTGAATATAAAAATAATCAATGCAAAAGTGAAACATATCGAAGAATGCATAGAAATACTGCAAAATTCTGACATGGGAAGAACCTACTTCACCAATCGTGAAAAAGCGGAAGTAATGCTTACGAATGGAATATTGAAAACAGGGGTATCTGTTGCAATCGATGAGAATGAGAAAATTCTGGGTTTTATTTATTATATGCCTAATGGCGTTTTTGGCAGTTATCCATATTTGCATATTATCGCTGTGAAAGAGGAATACCGTAACCTGGGCATTGGAAAGCAGATGATGAAGTATTTTGAAGAGAATGCTTCTGATCATATATCAACAAAATGTTTTCTTACCGTGGACGATTTTAATCCAAAAGCGAAAAAGCTTTATGAGGGATTGGGGTATCAATGTGTGGGAATTCTGCCTGATTTCTACAAAAAAGGAACAACTTGTTATATAATGATGAAAGAGATAACAAGGAGTTAGTTTACTTTGACACGAAATGGTTCAGTCCACCAGTTCATACTACGCAGCGGATACTTACTGGCGTATTAATAAAAAGGCGGGACAGGAGTTTCCCGATATCTAGTCCTATGATGTACAAGTCCCTTCGTTTGGAGACTGGGAGGGGGAGAAAAACCGAGAGTAAAAGCACTGTCCCTTTCTTTCCCGCCTCTCCTCTGTGGCAGTGTGCCTCTTAATCCCTTTTCCCGAAAAAACAATCTCAAGTATACTTACTTCTGGAGTACTCATAGTAAATCTTAGTAATTTCCTGCAATAGATCCGTATGCTCGAAATCCTTATGGTAAACCATATTGATCTCCCGCGTCATGCTCAGATTCTCGATTGGCAGTCCGGTCATCTTTCCCTTCCGCAGTTCCGAGGCAAATGCGCTCTTCGCCAGAATCGACACTCCGAAGTCTCTTCGCACCAAATCCTTGATCGTGGCCACGTTATCCACCTCCAGAGTCACATTTAACTCATCGATAGAGACGTTATTGCTCTCCAGGTGGGAGATAAATAAGTTTCTGGTGGCAGAATCCGGCAGGCGGAGAATCAGGCGCTGTTTTTTCAGCTCTTCCAGCGTCACAATGCTTTTCTTAGAGAGGGGATTGTGGTTGGATACTGCCAGGATCAGGGAATCCGTGTCCAGCATGACGGAATTAAAGTTGTTATCCACGATCTTTCCCTCGACAATTGCCAGGTCCAGCTCGTAAGTTTTTAACTTATTATAAAGATTATTTATGGTGTCAGAAATAATAGTTATGCGGCAGCCTGCGTTCAGGCTGCTGTAACGTGCCAGGACCTCCACCATGATATTGCTCTCCGAGGTGTGGGTGATTCCGACGGACAGCCTGGTGATGTGACGCTTCTGATCGCCCAGACTCTGCTCCAGATTCTGGTAGAGCGTCTGAATCCTTTTGGCATACTTTATCGCGATTTCCCCTTCCTGCGTCAGTTTCAGGGGGCCTTCGCCCCGAATGAAGAGCGTTGCGCCCAGATCCTGTTCCAACTGCCGGATATGCTGGCTGACTGCCGGCTGCGTGAGAGAAAGCAGCTCGGCCGCCTTCGTAAAACTGCGTGTCTCATTGACCTTAATCAGGGTTTCCAGTTTGGAATCCATCATGAACATCACACCCCTATCATAAAAATTTATAGATACAATAGATACCATAATTTGCTATTATACATATGACTGCTATAATTGTACCATAGAAAGGAGAAAAATCATATAGTATCAACAAAAATGGGGAAAAAGGGGATGTTTTTATGGAACTTTTATACAGTCAAATGGATGAATCTACAGCAGTGCTCTGTTCGCTGTCTATCATACTGTTCGCAGGATTTATTGTCACAAGGATTACGAAACGGCTGAAGCTGCCGAACGTCAGCGGCTATATCATAGCCGGAGTTTTGATCGGCCCATGCTGCTTAAAGATGGTGCCGTCGGATATTCTGGGTCATATGGGATTTATGAGTGATATCGCGCTGGCGTTTATTGCGTTTGGCGTTGGGAAATTTTTTAAGAAGGCAGTAATTAAGGAAGCAGGGATCAGGGTGATTATCATCACGATCTTCGAGGCGCTGGCGGCCGGTGTTCTCGTGACGATCAGCATGAGAATGATATTCGGAATGTCATGGAACTTCGCGCTGATTCTGGGGGCCATTGCCACGGCTACCGCTCCGGCCAGTACGATGATGACCATCCATCAGTACCATGCGAGAGGCGATTTTGTCAATGTCCTTCTGCAGGTGGTGGCTCTGGACGATGTGGTATGCCTTCTGACCTTCAGTGCCGTTGTGGCGGTGGTCAATGCAAGAACCAGCGGCCATATCTCATTTACGGATGTGATGGTTCCCATCTTCTGGAATCTCATGGCACTGATTCTCGGATTTTTATGCGGAGTTGTGCTGTCAAAGCTGCTGACTCCGGCCAGAAGCAAGGATAACCGCCTGATTCTGGCGGTGGCGATGCTGCTGGGGATCTCGGGTATCTGCGCATTCTTCCAGCTTTCGCCCCTTCTGTCCTGCATGGTATTCGGTGCGACATATATGAATGTGACCAATGATAAGAAGCTGTTTAAGCAGGTGAACCATTTTACACCGCCGGTCATGTCCATGTTTTTTATCATTTCCGGTATGAACTTAAATGTGACGGCGCTCCGGACGGCAGGAATCATAGGAGTCAGCTATTTTTTTATCCGTATCGTTGGAAAATACGCGGGTGCTTACATCGGATGCTCCATGACAGGAATGCCTGTAACCATGAAACGCTATATCGGCCTGGCGCTGATTCCACAGGCCGGCGTTGCCATCGGTCTTGCGTTCCTTGGACAGAGAATGCTCCCGGCAGAGATCGGAAGTCTGCTCCTGACCATCATCCTGTCCTCCTCCGTGCTCTATGAGCTGATCGGCCCGGCGTGTGCGAAGATGTCGTTCTTCCTGTCGGGAACGATCAAGCGGGAAGTGATCCAGTCTGTGGAAGATTATCAGCCGGCCCACGCAGTGAAATAAAGAATAGAAAGTGTTGATACAGGAGGCGATCCAGGCGGGCTGCCTCCTGTATTTCGGGGCAAAAAATACGCAAGGATCTGATAGAGATCATGCAGGATTCATCTGGCTTTTCCTTTTCCATTTCCGAATGATTGACTCAGACGATCTGGTGATGTTGTTTGAAAATTTTGCCGGTGCATTCTCGTGATTCCAATTGTGATCAAATGGAAATATTGCCGTACTGGCCGGAGCAGGTCATTGGCCTGGACTATAAATCGGACGGATTGTATATGGATTCAGAAGGCTGCTGCTCCAGCATGCCGCATTATTTTAGTAAGAACCAAAAGAAGCTGACTAAAGCGCAGAGGAAGCTCGTGTATAACACATGAGTAAGTTCACGCGTTTGATATGATCGGGATGTAGTAAAATGGACGGTTATCTGATATGATATTGATTATTATAGAAGAAATGGGACCGCAGATGAAGGAAAATCAGAATAGGGAGGGCGGATTTATGATGGATTACAGCTCCGGAAACAAACGCGCATGGGAATATAACGCTTACGAGTTTTGGCTTAAGGAAGAGGGGCCTCCTTCTAAGAAGGCAGATAAAATCAGGGAGAATCCGGCCGCCATGCTGAAAAAGTATTCTGCGTATTTTGAAACGTATGAAGGCAGAAAGATTGCCAATATCTGCGGTTCCTGCGGAAAGAAGGCGGTTCCCCTGGCCGTGCTGGGAGCGGAAGTGACCGTATTCGATATCTCACAGGATAACAGGCGGTATGCGATGGAGCTGGCAGAAGCCGCAGAAGTACATCTGGAGTATGAGGTATGCGATGTGCTGGAGATCGATATGGATAAATACGGAGGCTGCTTTGACGTGGTTTTTATGGAGGGCGGTGTGCTGCATTATTTCCATGATATCGACGCATTTATGCGGGTTATGTACGAGCTGCTGAAGCCGGGCGGAACGATGATATGCAGCGATTTCCACCCATTTACCAAGATTGCGGATATCCTGAATCTGGAACAGCCATCCATGAGCTACTTCTCAACTGCCGTTTTTGAGGGAGAGATGGCTCACGCGCGTTTTTACGAAGACAGTGTCAGACAGCAGATGCCGCGGTGCAGCTACAGGAAATATACTGTCAGCGAGATTGTCAACGCCGTCATAAACAACAAGTTTATCCTGAAAAGATTTGATGAACATCCGGCCTGGGACAATCCTGATGTACCCGGAGAATTTATGATTACAGCAGACAGAGGTGTAAGATGAAAAGAGTAAAAATAACGGTTCTTCGAAAAGAATTTTATCCGGATTTTGCCGATGCATACTTAACGGAAGGCAGGGAAGCAGGACCCTGTGCCCTGCTGAACGTGGGAGACAGCTTTGTCTTTGAGGGAGGCGCGCAGATGCCCGAGGGATTCTGTCCCTGGGCGTGGATTGACATTTACCACAGTGTCACAAGCGTAGCAGCAGGCGGGACGTATAAGCCGTGGAACCGGAAAGACGGACAGACCATCGTCTGCTGCACGGATGGAATACGCCCCGTAGTGTTTCGTGTGGAGACCTTTGGTGAGAATGATGAAACAATAGAGTAAGAGGAGTGCCGCCTGCCTAGAGCGTGTTTGAAAATTCATTCCTGCCATCTGCACGCCCCACTTCGCGGTATATTTAGCCCCAATTCAGTCAGCGTAGCCCACTACGCCTCCTTCATCGGGGCCAAATCTCCCACAAAGTGTGACGCACAGCTGTCAGAAAGCAATTTTCAAACACACTCTAGTACAGCATTGCACAGATATCAGGCACTGACTTCACCGTTATTTACGCAATGCTGTACTATTTTTTGGACAAACGTACCGCGGCATTCCCTTACTGTGTTTCCCATATTCTATGGCCTCGGCCGGACAGCGGCAGATGCAGGCCATGCAGTGCGTACAGTTCTTTCCCCATACCGGTTTTCCTGCTTCGAGCCGGATGTTGTTCAGCGGACAGACTTTGACGCATTTTCCGCAGGATATGCATGTGTCGGCAGCGGAAAACTTCTTTGCATGAACAAACGCCGGATAAAAAATATCATTTATAATACCGCTGTTTATCTTATCCTGAGCGGTCAAGGCAGGCTGTGGAAAGGGCTCGCCTCTCTTAATCGAAAGGGCGGCTTTGTCAATTACAGCTTCAGACCGCTGGATGATGTCCAGTGCCTCCTCCCGTGTCGGTGTGGAAAACATCGCAATGTAGTTTTCCGGCATCTTGATCTGGGCGCAACCCAGATAGTGAAACTTCCGCGCAGCACAAAGCTTTTCTAAGTATCTGCCTGCATTCCCGATACTGCCGCCGCAGGTCATCACAAAATAAATGTCCCTGTTCCCGGTCAGCGCCGCGTTTTCCAGCCATTCCTGTACGATGCGCGGAATCCGCCATGCATAAGTTGGGACGACGACCACCCACGGGCTGTCTGAGTGTATTTCTGAATAATCGTGGTTCCGGATTCTTTCAAACAAATTGAGAACCTCGTCCCGGAGCTCTCTGCCAATTCTCTTTGCAGCGTATTCGCTGTTTCCTGTCCCTGAAAAATATAAGATCATAGTAATCACCTTTCGCCTTGTTTTTTATGGCTGCGAACTGATATGACGTATGCTCGCATAAATGAGGTTGATCAAATCAGCAATCTCTTTCCATTGCGTTCCGTCTACACTTAAATAGTAGTAGTTCTTCGTCCCCTCTTTCCGCATTGCAACAATCCCGGATTCCTTTAATATTTGCAGATGATGGGAAACGGAGGGTCTTGTAAGGTGTGCTTTCTCTGCAATTTCACCCACTCGGATTCCGGACAGATCGCTTTCCAACAGCACCAGCAGGATCAGCTGTCTTGTTTCATCGCCAATGGCGGTAAATGCGTTTCTGCATTTCTGAAAGCCGTGAACGATTTCTAACAGGTTCTCATCACATTCTTTTGCCATTACCGGCCTCCTTATCGATAACTGACGTCTAATTTTTCACGCGGTGCAGAACGGAGAAATTTAACGGCCGGGTAACCCATTACCAGGGTCATGGCGGCTCGTTTTCCTTTTGGTATATTCAGCGCCCTTTTTATTTTGCAGGAAGCATTAACCGCCATTGTGAAAAATCCGCTGAACAGTACGCCGAGACCGTTAGCCTCCGCGACAAATTCCATATTCTGTGCTGCGAGAATACCGTTTGTTTTATCTTTTGCCAAAATGACAATGACAACAGGCGCGTTGAAAAAGAAGAAGTTGTCATCAATCTTATTATTTCTTGCCATGGGACTGAACAAATCTGCCCATGGCTTTAACTTCTGAAAGAGGCTGACCGCCATTTGCTCGATACGATTTTTTTCGCGATCCAGCACGATAAAGGATACATCCTGCATATTTTTCGCTGTATGCGTAAGTCTGCCCGCTTCCAGAATCTGGCTGATTACTTCACTGGGAATTTCTTTCTGCTTAAATTGCCGGATGGTTCGGCGGAAACGGATAACATTTAACACATCGTCCGGATTCAGACGGCTCTCTTCCTTTTTCTCGATCTGTTCCACAGGATAATTGGTGATGGAAATGGCTTCCTTTGGACAGACCGCGCTGCATTGTCCGCACATGAGGCAGTGATTTGATAATGTTTTTGCTTTTTTATGATTGATGGTAATGTTATGTGCAGCGCATACTTTCGCGCATACACCGCAGCCAACACATTTTGCTGAATCAATCGATACCTGATGCTCTTCCATATTTCAGACTCCTTTCGTTAAAGTTCATGAACCATTATAACGAACAGGAGCACGCACTTCAACATCGGTAAAGAAATTCATTACCAATGACCGTTATGCTGGAGGAGAGCCCGGTGCAGATACTTCGCCGTAATGCTTTTCCCGCGCAGCCTCATCTCCTCCGGTGTTCCCTCAAACATAACGCGCCCGCCGGAATCTCCGCCATCGGGGCCGAGATCGATGACCCAGTCGCTGTTTTCGATCAGCTGCTGGTTGTGTTCCACGACGACCACGGTGTTTCCGGCGTCGGCAAGGCGGTCCAGGAGTATAAGGAAATGTTCGATATCCTTTGGATGAAGGCCTGTTGTGGGCTCATCCAGCAGATAGAGGTTCCGCCCGTTTAATCGGCATTCGGTCAGCTCTCTGGCGAGCTTCAGCCGCTGTCCTTCGCCGCCCGACAGCGTGGTGAGAGACTGTCCCAGCTGGAGGTAGCCCAGACCCACCTCCTGAAGAAGTTCCAGGATTCCGGTAATCTTCGGGCAGTCACAAAATACGGAGCGTGCCTCTGTTACCGAGAGATCCAGCACGTCGTTGACGGACAGGCCTTTATACGTTACGGCCAGTACTTCCGGACGGAAACGGTTACCGCCGCAGACCGGGCAGACGATGGTGGTGTTGGCGAAAAACAGCATGGAATTATCGACATATCCCAGGCCTTCGCAGTTTTCACATCTGCCGCCTGGCGTATTGAAGGAGAAATGCCTGGCCGTCAGTCCCGCGGCTGCCGCGCCGTCAGTCCGGGCGAAAACGGAACGGATCTCCGAGTAGACACCGGAAAAGGTCGCCACATTGGAACGCTTCATTCTGGTGACAGAGGATTGTCCGATCTCCACAATCCGGTCGAAACGCTCCAGCCCTGACACGCGGTTTTGTTCTGTACTTTGATTTCCCTTTGCCAGTACTTCGAAGATCAGTGTGGATTTGCCGGAACCAGAGGGACCCGTGACGGAAACGAGGCACTCGGTCGGAATATCGACGGAAATATGCTGAAGATTGTATTTTTCCGCATTGGAAATTGATATCGTGCCTTTGGGGCTTCGAAACGTAGTCCGGCCGGGGTGGGGAGCGGAGAGATAAGAACCTGTCACCGAATGGGGCTGCTCCATGATTTCTTCCAGAGTCCCGGCGGCAATGATCTCCCCGCCGTGTATTCCGGCTCCGGGGCCCATGTCGATGATGTAGTCCGCGGATGCCATGACATCGACGTCGTGCTCGATGATAAGGACTGTGTTGCCCAAATCCCTCAGTTTCTTCAGAACGGCCATCATTCCGGCAGTATCCTTCGGATGAAGTCCGGTGGTCGGTTCATCCAGAATATAGATGATTCCAGACAAATCAGAATCCAGCGTGGCGGCGAGACGCAGCCGCTGCAGTTCTCCGCCTGACAAGGTGATCACCTGGCGGTCCAGCGTGAGATAGCCCAGCCCCACCCGGATAAAACGGTTTAGTTTAGTCTCAATATCCAGCAGATAAGCGTTTACCAGTTCCAGACAGCGTTCTGTCAGAGACGCCCGGAGTTCGCCGATCCAACGATACAGCCGTTCAAAGGAAAAGGCGGACAGCTGAGGCAGACGCAGGTTGTGAACCGTTACATTGCGGCTCAGTTCGCACAGCCGCTCTCCGCCGCAGTCCGGGCATTCGATGACATCGAAGTATGGGTCCAGAATTCCGGCATCTCCATTCTTTTCGGACAGACGCCGGAGAAGAATAGGGAAGATTCCTTCAAACTTCCCGGCCGCTGTCGTCCTGGGCGGTTTGAGATCAGAATAGGCTTGTTTGATCAGGGGGCTTTCAACTCCTTCATATAAAAGTGCCTTCTGGAGTTCATGCATCTGATTTACCGGAATATCGGAGCCATCGGGAAGTCCATAATATTGAAACGCGCGGTAGAGGATGGAGGTCTGGTAGACTCCATACTGCTTTTCCCAGCAGCGTACCGCGCCCTGCTCCAGAGACAGCGATTCGTCGACGGCGGCCTCCTTTTTGACGGCGTGAATCCGCCCCAGTCCCTCGCAGGTGGGACAGGCCCCCTCTTTCGTATTGAAGGAGAAGAAGGTTCGGGTAATTTTGTCCATCCGCCTGCCGCATTGGCAGCAGTCCATATAGACGTGGAAATCCTGTCCGATCTTTTCTGTCGTCTCCTTACAGTCGGCGGCTGAGATGGTCTCCCCGCAGAAGGGACACGTCCGGATTCCCAGCTTTTCGTAGATCATGCGCAGATCGGTGTAGACATCCGTCACAGTTCCGGCGGTGGAGCGTGGATTTTTATTACTGTCTGTCTGGGAAATTACAATCGCAGGCGACACGCCCTGTATGCGATCCACCTTCGGCTTCTGAATTCCCTGTAATGACATGGCTTCCAGATACTGTCTCTGACATTCCTGAAACAGGACGTCAATGAGCAGTGTGGACTTGCCGGAACCGGAGACACCGGTGAATACGACAAGCTTGTTTTTCGGTATTTCCAGGGAAATGTGTTTGAGACTGCCTTCATACGCACCGGTTATTTTAATGACTGACATGGATACCGCCTTTCTGCCCTGTTCCATCCTCCATCCGTGAGACAGCTTTGCCGATGATGGATGAAGGCTCCTTTCAATTTATCAGTGTGTGTTGATTCGATGATCTTATTCGGAAATTGGATATCATAATTATAGCAAGCGGAAAGTGGGGTGGCAAGAGAACGCGGCTGTTACGATGGAAAATAATAAATTAGAAAATTGATAATAATTATGAAAAACCCCTTGACAGTTCATACTGTAACTAATATAATTACAGTATGAACTGTATCTGAGAAAATAACAGTAGTTACAGCAGAGGGAAAGGAGCAGCAACGATGGATATCATGACAATTAATAAAGATAATTTTGACAAAGAGGTACTTCAGGCGGAAAAACCGGTGGTTCTGGATTTCTGGGCGCCGTGGTGCGGTTACTGCCGCAGACTCGGACCGGTGGTGGACCGTCTGGCGGCACAGTATGAAGGAAAGCTTCTGGTGGGCAAGGTCGATATCGATGAGAGTCCGGAACTGGAGGAGAAGCACGAGATCGAGACGATCCCGACACTGATCGTATATCAGGGCGGCAAGGCGAGCGAGCCTCTCATCAACCCGGGTTCCATGACAGAGATTGAGGACTGGCTGAAAGAGAACGGCGCGGTTTAAACATAACGATAACTGTTCACAAAAGGAGAATACGATATGAACGATAAAATATATGACGTTGTCATTATTGGCGGAGGTCCCGGCGGCTACAGTGCGGCGCTTTACTGTGCAAGAAGCGGCATGTCGGTCCTGGTGCTGGAAAAGCTGTCACCGGGCGGTCAAATGGCGACTACCGGCCAGGTAGATAATTATCCTGGATTTGAAGACGGAATCGACGGCTTCGAGCTGGGAGAAAAGATGAAAAAAGGCGCCGACCGTTTTGGAGCGGAGACTGCGTTCGACGAGGTGATCCGTGTGGATCTTCAGGCTGAGCCGAAGAAGATCACGACTACAGGCGGTGAGCTTCTCACAAAGACAGTGGTGATCGCCACAGGCGCTTCACCGAGAGAACTGGGATTGCCGGAAGAGAAGAAGCTGCGTGGCCGCGGAGTGGCATACTGCGCGGTATGCGACGGAATGCGGTATAAAGACAAGACTGTCGTGGTATCCGGCGGCGGCAACAGCGCGGCGGAGGATGCGTTATTCCTGGCAAAGATCTGTAAAAAAGTATATCTCGTTCACCGGAGAGACGCACTGCGCGCTTCCATGGTATATCAGAATGCGCTGAAGGACAGCGCGGTTGAGTTTTTGTGGAACAGCCGTATTGAAGAAATTCTACACGAGAAGAAGGTGACGGGAGTTCGCCTGGCCGATGTGAAGACGGGGGAGGAGAGGGAGATCGCCTGCGACGGCGTCTTCGTAGCGATTGGACGAGTGCCTGACACCGCAGTTTTTGAAGGACAGGTGGAGAGAAATGAACAGGGATATATCATCGCGGACGAGACGACAAAGACGAACGTACCGGGTGTATTTGCGGTCGGCGATGTGAGAACAAAACCGCTGCGCCAGATCGTTACAGCCGCTTCGGATGGAGCCGTGGCCTCTAAGTTTATTGAAGAATTTATTCAGAAATAAATAAAAAGAACACCAGAGGCCATCAAAGATGATTTCTGGTGTTCTTCTCATGTAAATGCAGAAAAAGATTAGTCAATAGAGAGGCATTTAGCAGGTTATAAATATATATTGCCCATGTATGACAATCATAGAAAAAACTATGCAGAGAGGTCTCACTGATAGTTTCGAAAGATTTACAGGAATACTGGCTTGCTACGGTTGGCCGCAAGAAAGAGATTCTTTTATATGCGGAATATGAGAGCGTGAAGTCATCATAAATATACAAAGTTAAAAAGCACCCATAGCGAATCTCTCAATTGAGATGCTAGCGGTGTTTTTTTTATTATTCCGGAGTTTCTGAATGTTGTTTGCAAATCTATTTTTAATGCTGTGATGAGTCAGAGAATATCCATATAACTACAGCCTTTTTTGATGTTATCATCATACAGAACTTGATTCCAAAATGAGGACTTGATATAGAGGACAGAATATGCATATAATTGCTGCATAACAAAGCAACCCGGGCTTGTTTGTGAAAAACTCAAGGAGGTATAATGAATGGGGTTAATACGAGATATCAGGAAAAATCCGTTTATCTATCTGTTGGGCTTGCCTGGATTAATATTTATAACGGTATTTTCCATTGTTCCCATAACAGGGCATATCCTGGCTTTTAAAAATTATCGCCTTTCAGAAGGCATATGGGGAAGCAAATGGTGTGGGTTGGAGAATTTTAAATTTTTTTTTATGGGAAAGGACTGGCTGACAGTAACATTTAATACACTTTTTCTTAATGCTTTATTTATTGTGTCGACTCTGACAATCGCGGTAATCATGTCTGTTTTTCTTAATGAGATGAGAAGCCGTTTTGTTAAAAAAGTGGTTCAGTCATTGGTATTTCTTCCTTATTTTGTTTCCTGGCTGGTAGTATCCATGATGGTTTACGCTATGCTAAATCAAACGGATGGTTTGATAAACAGTATATTATCGGGATTGGGAAGAGATAAGATTGGATTTTATCAGAACGCTGAACTTTGGCCGTTTTTATTGACTATATTTTACGTATGGAAGTTTGCTGGCTATTATTCTATTATTTTTATTGCATCAATTGTATCGATTTCTCCCGAGTATTATGAGAGTGCAAGAATGGACGGAGCTACCAGATTTCAACAGATTTTATATATTACTCTTCCATTAATAAAAAATACATTCATAACATTACTTTTATTAAGCATTGGCCGTATTTTCTTTGGCGATTTTGGAATGATCTATAGTATTATAGGAGACAACGGGATCCTTTTTCCAACTACAGATATTATTGATACATATTCTTTCCGTGCTTTGCGTCAGATGGGAAATTTTGGGATGGCTTCGGCTGTTTCTTTGTATCAATCTGTTATGGGCCTGCTCGTCATATTGGTATTTAATAAGATTGTTAAAAAATATAGTATAGAAAATGCCATGTTTTGATTTAGGGGCTCCAGGAGGAAACTATCAATGAAAAAAATAAAGAGTGATAAAATATTCAATGGTATAGTCATATTGGTTTTGTTAGCTTTTGCAGTATTTACATTTTTACCTTTCTGGATGGTTTTAATTAATTCATTTGCAACAGAGGCTAGTATTAGCAAATACGGTTTTCAGCTAATTCCCAAGGCATTTACCTTAGATGGATATCAGTATTTGCTAAAAACGCCGCAGATATATCGATCCTATATGGTTACAATATTGATAACAGTAATTGGGACTGCCCTATCGGTCTTTGTCTCTATGACTTATGCATTTTTTCTGGCCAGTAAGAAGGTGAAATATGGAAATACATTTTCTTTTATTACTTATCTTACAATGCTTCTTGGTACATCATTGGTGGGGAGTTATTTGCTTATAGCTAATTGGCTTGGTTTAAAGGACAGCATTTGGTCAATGATTTTGCCATTAGTTATGAATCCTTTTTTCGTGTTTATTGTTGTATCTTCCTATAAAGAAATTCCGGGAGAAATTAATGAGGCGGCTTATATAGACGGAGCGAATGATTTGCAGTTGTTTTTCCGAATCATTATACCTATTGTAAAACCTACTACAGCAATTATTACGTTATTTTCTGCGCTTCGTTATTGGAATGACTGGTGGTATGCATTGATGTTTATTGATGATTACAAACTTCATCCGCTGCAGATGATGATTCGTCAGATGATTTCTAATATGAATACGGCAGCTTATATGGGGGGCGGAAATCTTGGCGTTGCGGTTCCTGCCAATTCATTAAAAATGGTGATAGTATGTGCGACGATTGGACCGATTATCTTAGTGTATCCGTTCATACAGAAGTATTTCGTAAAGGGTATTACTATAGGTTCTGTTAAAGGTTAAGTGCGCCAGGAAAAGGGCGGATAGTTTGGCGAGTGGAACACCCAGGGTTGTAATACTATAGATCTCTGAAATTTTACATAGTCTAAGAGGCCCAATCATACTTCACTATGACTATTCAGTCAACTGGGGATAGCCGTACACACGGTTCTGCAAAGGAGTTCGTATCGTGAAGTGCGAATCTACTGAACGTTCAAAGAATTACAAGAAAAGAAAGAGAGGGATTACAGATGAAAAAATGGAGTTTATTAATCGCAGCAGCTATTATAGTTACTGTTATTGCGGGGTGTGCAGTTAAAGGTAGGAATAATGATAATTCCTCAGAATCAGCAAAGATATCTGTGGGTTCTGAGATGGAGAGCAATAGTACGACTGGCACACAGCTAGATCCGGTTACGTTGAAGATTGTACTTCCGGGAGACCGGCCGGCTGATATGGATTCGGTGATAGCTGAGGCTGAAAAACGAATGAAGGATACTTTAAATATAAAGCTAAATGTGGTTTTTTATCCATTCAGTGATATGAAACAGAAGATGGAAACATCATTAGCAGCCGGCGAGGAAATTGATTTAATATGGGACAATCTTGCAAGAGGAATGCAGTCCCATATCTCCAATGGTTATTATGCACCATTGGATGAATTATTAGACAAATATGGATCAGCTGTGTATTCCATGAGAGGGAAAGAGATGTTTGATGCTAATAAATATGGCGGAAAATATTACTGTATTCCACTTTCCTCGCAATTTAAACAAGGAGCGCATTACGAAATTCGTAAAGATATCAGGGAAGCAATGGGAATAGCACCGATTACATCGAAAGCCGAATTATTGGATTTTGCCCGTAAGGTAAAAGCAGCTTATCCTGAAATGGTCCCGATTATGTCCGGCAATAGTGCGCCTACAGCATGGGCGGCGCTGCTCTTGAAAATGTCAGGAAAACCCGATTACTATAAAGTATCTGATGCATTTGACTCGCCGGTATTGTATTATAAAAACGATGATGGAAAGGTATATAATTTGTTTGATATTGATGAGAATGATGCTCTGTGGAAAGAAATTATGGAGGCACGAATGATCTACCAGGAAGGGCTGATTAATCCGGATATATTATCAACACAGGGAGATTTGATTACACAGGGAAAAGCCGCTGTTTTTTCTACAATGGATTTAACCGTAGAACAAAGTAAACAGATTGCCATAAAATCGATACAGCCGGAAGCTCAGCTGGAGAGTGTCATTTTATATGATTTAGAGCCAGATTCTTTACTAACGGACTATAAAGCGTGGAACTTTTTATGTATTCCGGAATCAAGCAAGAATAAGGAACGAGCCATGATGTTTTTGGAATGGGCACATGAGAAAGAAAATTACGATCTTTTGGCTTATGGAATTGAAGGGGTCCACTGGAAACCTGTTGGAGAGGATAAATACGAAGTTATCAGTAATAATTATAGATGGTATCCCTATGCATGGATATGGAATCCTGTTTTAGACCGAATTCCGTCGTATGTTACAGAACAGGAGTATGAAGCAGAAAAATTCTTCCGTAATTCAGATAACTTTAAGACCAGCCAGCTTACTGGATTTGTCTTTGATCCAACCAGTGTACAAAATCAGATTGCACAGCATTCAACGATTGAAGGAAAATATGTATCAGCTCTTTTAAATGGAGTCATGGATCCTGTCGAGTGTCTGGAAAAGTGGAAAGCAGAGGATTATAATAATGTAAAGGCGGTTCAGGAAGAACTTCAAAAGCAAATCGATATGTTTTTGGCTGGACAGTTATAGGAGGCTTATTGTATGGACCAGGTTTTACAAGCGGGAAAAATCATTAGAAATCCAGATGATAGATATAGTGATAATAACAGATGTTTTCAGGGAATTCCAAGTATTGCCTGTGCCTCCAACGGTCGGCTCTGGGCGGCGTGGTATGGAGGTGGACAGTGGGAGGACAGGGATAATTATATAATGGTAGCATCAGCAGCTGAGAGTGCGTTTGGGCCGCCCAGTATGATTATTGATCCGCCTGGACAGGTTAGAGCTTATGATGCAGCATTATGGATGGATCCGAAGGAGCGGCTGTGGTTATTTTGGTCTCAGTCATATGATTATTTTGACGGTAGATCAGGTGTTTGGGCTATCTATACGGAGAATCCAAAAGTTTCAGACCCGGAATGGAGTGACCCTGTACGGATCTGTGATGGTATTATGATGAATAAACCTTTGGGGCTAAGCAATGGAGAATGGTTATTGCCGGTTTCTTTATGTCCGCTGCATCACGTAAAACTCCCTGATCAGTCCTATTTCAGAGAAACAGATAAACCACGGGAAGCCATTATAATGAGCTCGAAAGATGATGGAAAGACTTTTTATATGAAATCGTATCTTCCGACAGATCGTCCGCGTTATAGTGGAGATGAACACATGTTGGTGGAAATCTCACCAGGACATCTGCAGGGTTTCCTAAGAACAGAAACAGGAATTGGTATATGTGAATCTTTTGATTGGGGAGTAACCTGGACGAAGGAAAAAATATTTTCTGCATTTAAACATATTCCATCTTCACGGTTCCATGTTAGGAAGTTGCCGTCAGGGAATTTGCTGATGATAGGAAATGATCCGCCAGAGAATAAACGGGAAGTGAATGAAAATGATTGGGTTATTCTGCCTAATGGTGACAGGATAATTACCTCATGGAGATTTCGTTCACATATATGTGCTGGTCTGTCAATGGATAATGGTAGAACTTTTCCATACAAATTGATTCTGGATTCACGCAGTGATGTTGCATATCCGGATGCGTGTATATTACCGGATGGAACGATTGCGGCAGTATATGACAGAGAACGAACGGGAGAGAAGGAAATTCTTATGGCTTTGTTCCGGGAAAATGATATTATACAAGGAAATGCATTGAATGAATCAAGCAGATTCCTGGTTAATAAGGCAACTGGAATATGGGGTGAAGAAGCAATGAAAGAGCATAATAAACATATGAAGCAGTTATTTTTCTAAAAAATTATAATGGTATGGCATCATAGACAACGTAGCAGGCAGTCTATGATGCCAGGGGGGAGGATCAGCGGGGATGAAAAGGTTTGAGAAGACCTATATCAAAATATTTGTTATAATTTTACTGATTATTGCGGTGGTATTAGCGATTTTTTCTATCTTGATGTCCAATCTGGTCACCTCATTTTTTGTAAAACAGACAACAGACTTTTATACACGTCAGTCAGAAGAAATATTCTATAATTTGGAACAGACTTTAAAAAATTATCAGTATTATGCACAGGAAATATATGAGGACAGCGACGTTCGTGTTTTTATGCATGCTGGTAAGGAAGATAAAATAGTTTCTCAAAATGCATTTCATGCAATTCAGAACGCAAGAAAATCAGAGAAGAATATTGATGATATTTATATTGTGAACTACGAAAATGGTTATATTTTAAATACAAAAGAGGGAATTGCTCCAATTAGTCAGTTTTATGACAGAGAGTGGATAGATAGCCTTCAGCTTACAAGAAAGAATTATCTCTATTTTTATTATCATGAAGTTAAGGGAATAACATATCTGGCACTGGTATTGCCTGTTCAGGTGCAAAGAAATGGTTCATTTGTAGTAGTGCTTTATGATACGCAGTATCTGAATCGTATGCTGACAAGATATGGGAAGGAAGATTATGTAAAACTGGCATTGCTGTATGGTGGAGAGAATGTAATTGCAGGCGAACGGCCTGTTGACAGTAAAAATTCAGAATATATTTTAGTAATTGAACAGCAATATTTTTATAATCAAAATCTCAGCCTTTCATGCAGTGTTAATATAAAGGAATTTGTACGATCATCAGATATGCTGCGAAACAGTCTGCTAATATCTATTGTATTTCTAATGGCGATTCCTTTAAGCATGCTTTTTCTGATGCTAGTACGTACTTTGAAACCATATAATAAACTGGCAAGTGATATAAGCCGGCTGTATTTCCGACCCGATGAAAAAGAAAAAGCAACAAATAGAACATTACCGGAAACAGAATTTCAGATTATTAGAGGCTGTATTGATTATCTGGTACACAATGTTGATACCCTTCAAAAATCATTGAGTGGCTACGAGGAAATGATATCTGAGGATAAAATCAGAAGATGGCTGTTAAATGGCCAACTTTTCGATGATATGGAGGACTTCATAAAAGAAAAGTGGGAGAATGATGATGTAAATATGATCATCTGCGTAATACGCATTGAAAAGGAATTGTCATTTGAACAGGAAAATTCTTATGGTGCTAGAAAGGCTATGAAAGGCGGAATTATCAACATTGCATCAGAACTTCTGACTGCCGAAGGTTATAAACCGCTGGCGGTTGATATGGGAAGTGATCACGTGACAATTCTTTTAAATGATTTCAATAAAGATAGTGTTAATCCGATAGATAATCTGAAAGAAATAGAGGAACAGGTGAAAAAATGGTTTAATCTGGGACTGGCTGTTGCAATAAGTCCTTTTGTCTCTATTTATACAGATATTCTTCCAGTGTACAAAAGAACATATGAGTTGACAAAGCTTAAGTTTCTTCTGGGAGAAGATAAGGTTTATATGGAAGCAGATGGTGCATACATCAACGCTCACAATATTCCTTTTGCGTCCCCTCTTTTGATAAAAAAAATCAGAGAAAATATAATGCTGCAGAGGACAGAAGAACTGTCTGAAAATCTAAAGGAGCTGGTACAGCCTCTTCGGGGCCTGCCATATGAAGAAAGCCGGTACTTAATTTTATTCTACTATTTTGATATCATCAGCCAGTTGAACCGATATTCGGATTATAAGAGTTTGCAGGAAATGGAGAATGAGATTTCAGACTGTGCAACGATTAACGAAGCATTGGACAGAATCTGTGATATATTTTTTGATATCAGCATGCAGGTAATAACCTTTGAAAAAGGAACAAACCGGAATGAAATAGCTTTACAGATAGAAGATTATATTCATAATCATATATCAGATCCAGCTTTGAATGTTGATGAGATTGCGGATAGTCTATCTTTTTCTACAAAATATATTAGACAGTTGTTTAAAGAATATTATCAGATTTCTTTATCAGATTATCTTCTGAATGCCCGAATTGAAATGGCAAAAGAACTTCTGGAAAACAGTAAGTCCTCTGTAAATGAGATTATGTACAGCGTGGGTATTCAGACGAAGAGCCACTTCTTTACCAGCTTTAAATCGATTACAGGTATGACGCCAAATCAGTGGCGTATTTATACGATGAAAAACAACAGTTCAAATAACAGTATGAGTATATAAAACTTTAGGATGAAAGAAGCCGGAGGTTCAGTATGAAGTTTTATGTTGAAGAATTTGGCGCGAAAGCGGATGGAGAAACGAAAGACACGGAGGCGATTCAGGCTGCGATCGACCGCTGCTTTCAGGAGGGCGGCGGAAAAGTAATATTGGAAAGAGGTACATACGTGTCCGGCACTCTGTATTTAAAATCCGGAGTTTATCTGGAAATTGCGCCGTGCGCGGTGCTGATGGCAAGCCCCGATATCGAGGATTATGGAGACGACACACATCACAACCGCTACCGCAACGAAACCGGCCTTGACCGCTGTTTTATCTACGCGCAGGATGCAGAGAATATCGGTTTGACCGGCTATGGAGAAATAAATGGGAACGCGGACGCATTTCCAAATGGGGGAAGTATCTACCGACCCATGATGATCCGTCTGCTCCGATGTAAAAATGTCAGACTGGAAAATTTAAAACTCTACAATTCGGCAGCGTGGACGACGGCATTCCTGGACAGCCAGTTTATCTGGATAAAAGGGGTGAATATATGGAATGAGAAGAAGTATAATGGGGACGGACTGGATTTCGACGGCTCTAGCCATGTGTGGGTCTCCGACTGCTTCATGAAAGGAACCGATGACAACCTCTGCCTTCAGTCCAGTTCCAGAGCATTTCCGGTGGAGGAGATACATATTACGAACTGCTCCTTTACCTCCACCTGCGCGGCGGTCCGGATCGGACTGAAGTCCGTCGGAACCATCCGCAATGTGGTGATTTCCAATTGTACCATGAAAAATGTATACCGGGAGGGAATTAAGATCGAGTGCACCGAAGGCGGTGATATCACGGATATCCTGATCCAGAATATCGCCATGTACAGCGTGAGACGACCGGTCTTTATAATTTTAAACAATCGGTTCGAGCTGGAGGGATACGGCACCTCCGTCGAGCTGAAAGAGATCCCCGCGATTGGCACAATGAAGCGGATCATGATTTCGAATATAACGGCTGTTGACGGTGATGAGATGAAGAAAATAAACTACCGTTTTAGTGGAGACGCGATGGGGAGTCCAAAGTTCAACGGAATCCGCGTGGACGCCAACGATGCGTATCCGATCGAGGAGATGACCCTCGATCATATCCGCTACCAGTCGGCCGGTGGCGTGAAAAAGGAAGAAATTCCTGCGTTCTATCCCCCTGTCGTTGACCGTCTGACACAGCCGGAGGCGGAGAGCTCAGAAAATTACTATCCGGACTGGAGCCGGGCCGCGTTTATGGATATCAGAAATGTCAGGGGCCTGGAGTTGAACCGAATTGTACTCTCTTCGGAGAAAGCGGACGAGCGGGAGCCATACATCATTGAGAACTGTGAAGTAGTCAGACAGGATATTAAATATCAGGAGTAGACCGGAATGTAAAAAATTGCTGAAGGAGTATGAACGCTATTTACAGCAGAAAAAGTAGTAGCAACGTTGATGAATACTGTTTGTGGGGGAGATTATTTTTATATTGAGACATTAATGCGGGTGCAGAATCCGGGTTGGAATATTGTATCTTTCAGAACTTTTGCTATGTGAAGCTCTGGAACTATGTGGTTATGATGAGCCCGGACATGAATTAAGAAGATTGTATTCTCTAATCTCCGGTTGGGTGAGGCCGGGCAAAAGAGAAAATAATCGCTGTTTCTGGAATTATAAGGCAAAACTTTGTATTAGAGGGACTACGATACTGGTAAGTTTGTGGCGGTTGGTGAAGATGTGCTGATCGAGAAATACGGCCTGAAGAAGATTTGTTTTTATGATCTAAAACATACCTGTGGGAGTTTATTGATGGTGAATGGAGGCAGATGAAGCAAATTCAGGTCTGGATTGGTCACAGTATTTTTGCGACAACGGCAGATATTTATGCACATCTCGACGTATCGTCGCAAATTGAGACAGGGAGGGTTGCAGGTGATTTCTTCGAGAAAACCAGAAATAAAAAAGCCTGTCGCGAAAAGTGACCGCAAACAGGCTAAGAGCGGAGTGGGTGGGATTCGAACCCACGGAGCCAAAAGAGGCTCAACTGATTTCGAGTCAGTCCCGTTATGACCACTTCGATACCACTCCATATTTAATTTATGCCCCGCACCCTTAATATACCTGTCAGATGCAAAGCGTAGAAAAAGCGTAAAATACGCTGATTCCCGAAGGTAATAATAACACGGAAACACCTATTAATCAAGAAGATTTGGCGAGTAGATGCGAAATGACCTACACGATTTCGAGTGCGGCTCGTTACAACCACTTCGATACGTCTCCAGAGCATTCTGTTCTTCCGGCCATATGTGACCGCCGAAACCCGAACTTCTACATTATACACGATAATTCATTTTTTGTGTAGTCCTTTCTCGTAAAAAAATGAAAGAATTTTTCTTTTTTTATGTATGAAAACTCTAAACCCGGGAAAGATTAGAAAAGAACTTAAAATATTACAACATTTCGTAAAAATATCGTATGTTATTTTGTCGAAATAAGGAGTAAAATAAAATCATCAAACAGAGAGGGAGGTGCTCCAAATGAAAAACATGTTTTATACATTTTCAACCGTGGAAGAAATGGTTGCATTCGTAAACAAAGCGGAAGCCTGTGATTTCGATGTGGATATCTGTTACAATCATCTTGTAATCGATGGAAAATCACTGATGGGCGTTATGAATGTTGGCCTTGGAAAACCGGTAGAAATCGTATGCCACAGCACGGCATTTTCCCCGGAATCATTAATCGGAAAAGCGGCGTAAGCCCAATGGCGGGAAAGAACCCGGATCATGCAGTAAAAAGACATGACTCGTGTGCATATGACAAGCCCCGGTTTTATCTCCTGAATCCCTGAGAACAGTCTCATGGGAAAGGAAGATAAAACCGGGGTTTTTATTTGTCTTTTAACGCGCCGGTGCTGCCGACTTCATATCCGTCGGGGGTCTCCGCGTTCTTCAGCATGATCCCGTCTTCGTCACAGTAATACCAGGTACCCTGCCATGGAATCCATCCGCTCTTCCGGTATCCGGAGTGATCGAAATAATACCACTCCCCGCCGATGTATTCCCAGCCGTCCGTGGTCCACGTTCCGTCCGGGTGCTCAAACCACCATCCCGCGTCGTCGGAATTCCATTCTCCCACGGCTCTGCCGGGGGAGGAGACGGTGCCGGGGGAGGAGACGGTGCCGGGACCGTACGTGCTTTTTGTCCCGTTCCCCAGCACGGCGGCCTCAGAAGCGCTGATCTCCCAGGTCTCAGAGGTGATCCATTCACTTCGGTTTAAGGCGTTGTCGACGAAGCGGACGTTGAAGCTGTAGCTGCCTTTTCCCGCTATCTTATCGGATAAACGGCTGTAATTGGTGTAGGTAGTCACCATGGCGCCCACCGGCTGACCGTCTTTTAACAGCTGAACCTGATAATAGCGGGCGTTGCTGTCGTCGTTCCAGAGTGCGGTGAAGGTCCCTTTATCCCAGGAAAGTCCAGTGAGAACGACTGCCGCTTCCGGATCGGAGAGAGCATTTAAATGGACCGTCACATGCAGAACAGACTGGGATTCCAGAAATTCCGCCCGGTCGAATACGGCGCCGGCTCCGGTTAAACGGAACGCCTCTCCCTGTGCAGAAGAAAAATAATACCCGCTTTCCGCGCGGAGGGAAATCATGATTTCCGGCGATACTCCGGCTGTCCAGGCCGAATCCGGCTGATTGACAATCTTCGTGTTGACGATCCGGCAGTGTGATGCGTAGTAGGGATCATCGACCGTGACATATACTTCTCCGCCCGTTTTCCCCGCTGTTATGGAGGAGGAAAAATTGAGAGGAATCTTATCGATCTTTTCTTTCTCTTTGGCAAAGGCCGGAAGAGAGAGAAGGATGGAGAGGAGGCATGCGGCAAGGAGCAGCCCGGTCCATCGATGTGTGTGTTGCTTCATAAAATCTCACCACTTTCTTTTTCATATCCATATCATAATACTTTTTTCAAGGGAATATGTGGCCAAATTGTGAACAATTTCCTTGCTATCTGAAGATCACCGCGTTATAATCAAATACTGTCAATAGAAAAATTAACACGTTTTTAACGAAAGGATTGGAATGTTAAAAGAGAGTAAAGAGGGGGAACGTAAGATGCGGTCGGAGAATACGGTTACGAATACGATTAACCGTTATCGGAGTTTTCGTTATGCACTGATACTGGAAGGGGTCGCCGTGGGCGCTATTTCAGGAGTGGTGGTGGTGGCATTCCGTTACCTGCTGGGATATGCGGAAATACTCCTGAATTCTGTTTTGAATTATGGAAGGACCCATACGTGGTTTGTGCCGGTGTGGTTTGTGGTGCTTGCTGTGGCGGCCATTATTGTGGCGATGCTTCTGAAATGGGATTCGCTCATATCGGGCAGCGGTATTCCACAGGTGGAAGGCGAGATCATGGGCGAGATCGACGAATGCTGGTGGCGGGTCCTGCTGGCTAAGCTGGCAGGCGGCTTGATCGGTCTGGGATGTGGTCTGTCTCTCGGACGCGAGGGTCCCAGCATCCAGCTGGGCGCTATGGCGGCCAAGGGATTTTCCAGGGTTACGAAGCGGGTGAAGACGGAGGAAAAGCTTCTCATGACCTGCGGTGCGAGCGCCGGTTTATCTGCCGCGTTCAATGCGCCGATTGCGGGTGTGCTGTTCTCCTTAGAGGAGATTCATAAGCATTTTTCACCGGAGATCCTTCTGTCATCCATGGCGGCATCGATTACGTCAGACTTTGTTTCCAGAAATGTATTCGGCTTGAAACCGGTCTTTACTTTTAATATTACCCATATGATGCCGTTAGGCACATACGGCCATGTGCTTATTCTGGGAGTCATCATCGGGCTGATGGGCGTGGTCTATAACACCTGCCTGTCCAAATCCCAGGACCTGTATCAGAAGCTTCCGGGACAGACGATGCGGCTGCTGATCCCATTTATGCTGGCCGGGGTGTTCGGATTCCTTTATCCGTCCGTCCTGGGCGGCGGCCATTCCCTGGTGGAGGTGCTCTCCTCCGGTGAAATGGTGATGGGCTCCCTGTGTCTGCTGTTTGTGCTGAAATTCGTATTTTCCATGGTGAGCTTCGGTTCCGGAGCTCCGGGCGGTATCTTCCTGCCCCTTCTCGTCATGGGAGCCGTGATCGGAGGCATCTACTTCAACGCGGTGGGAATGGTGAGCGGCTCTTTAGACGGGCTTTTGGGCAACTTTATCATCCTGGGTATGGCCGGTTACTTCTCCGCCATTGTCCGCGCACCGATTACGGGAATTATCTTAATCAGTGAGATGACGGGGTCCTTCTCCCATCTGCTCACGCTGTCCATGGTGTCCCTGGCTGCGTATCTGGTGCCGGATATCATGCGGTGTGCTCCGGTTTACGACCAGCTCCTTCATCGTCTGCTGGCGAAGCAGAATCCGGATAAGAAGGCGGTTCTGACCGGAGAAAAGGTGCTGGTGGAAGGCATGATCTTCCATGGAAGCGCGGCGGAGGGCATGAAGGTATCGGAGATCGCATGGCCGAAGACGTGTCTCGTCGTCTCCCTGATGAGGGGAGAGGCGGAATTCGTACCGAGAGGCGATACGAAGCTGCTTGCCGGCGATAAGATTGTCGTGCTCTGTGACGAGACGGCGGAGGGCCAGCTGCACCGGACGCTGCAGGAGTTCTGCGAGACGGTGAAAATGCAGTAATTATAGGTAAATTTTACATAACCTGTCTTGTTGGCCTGTTTGGATCTTCGTATAATTGACGTAAAATTGTAGTATTTCTACATAATGGGAGGCGTCAATGAACCAGAGACTGAAACAGGAGATTACCCGGTCCTATCCGGTGCTGCGCAGATCCGAGAAGAAGACGGCGGATTATCTGCTAAAATGCGGGGAGAACTTAAAGGATTTAACGCTGGAAAAGATCGCTGAAGGGGCAGGAGTCAGCCAGCCCACCGTCATGCGGTTTGTGAAGGCGCTGGGCTACCGGGGATTTAAGGATTTCCGGTATGAACTGGCGGGGAGTGAACAGGAGGAGGGCAGCCGTTTTCTGTACGGTTTTCCATTTTCCGAACGCGACACCATCCGCGATGTCCCGGCAAAGATCATCGGAACCACCATCGGACAGATCGAGAAGACCATAAGAAGCATAACGCCGGATATCCTGGAAGACGTAGTAAAAGCGATTACCGGGGCGAATAAAATCGCCGTCTATTACGTGGAGAATTCCTCCTGCACGGCGCAGGATCTGATCACGAAGCTGATGTACCTGGGAATCCACTGCATCGCTTACGGAGATGTATATATGCAGAGCGTCAGCGCGGCCAGCCTCTCGGAAGGGGACGTGGCGATCGGCATCTCTTACTCGGGATTTTCCAGAAATACGGTGGACGCCATGGAGATGGCCGGAAAGGCCGGAGCGAAGACGATCGCCATCACCAATTTTGAGCATACCTTACTGGAACAGTATTCCGATCTGGTCCTGTGCACCAGCAACCGGCAGTTTCTGTACGGCGACGCCATCTTTTCCAGGGCCTCGCAGCTCATGGTGGTGGATATGATCTATATTGCCATTCTTTTGAGCGACTATGAGCGGTATACCGGAAAGCTGGATGAGAGCAGCAGGGTAATACGGAAGCAGGCCTACGGGCAGCCCGCAAAGCTTTAAGTGATGAAAAAATATAAGCTGTAGAATTTCGAACTGTAGAAATTCTACAGCTTTTTTTACGCCCATTTTACAGAGAATTTTCAATAAGACGGTAGTTGAAAGCAGGAAAAATATGGTTTCATAGAGACGTCGGCAAGGCAGACACGCCATATATGAACCATGAGAGGAGTTTCTATGCTAGAGATTAAGAATCTGAAAAAATCGTATGATGGAAATATTATTTTGCAGGATATCAACCTGAATATTGAGGAGGGCGAGATCGTCTCGATCCTGGGTCCCTCCGGATGCGGAAAGACTACGCTCCTGAACCTGATTCTGGGTCTGACCGGGGCGGATGAAGGGGAGATCATATTCAACGGGGAAGCGATCACGGATATGCCCATGGAACAGAGGGGCTTCAACATCGTATTTCAGGATTACGCCCTGTTCCCAAACCTGAACGTGTACCGGAATATCACCTACGGCCTGAAAAATAACCCGAAGATCTCGACGCCGCAGGAGGTGGAGGAACTGATTGATCTGCTGGGGCTGCGGGAGCACTTGCATAAGAAGATCGAGCAGCTTTCCGGAGGACAGAAGCAGAGAGTGGCGCTGGCGAGAACCATGGTGATGAAACCGAGGATTCTGTTGCTGGATGAGCCTCTCAGCGCACTGGACGGTGTGATCAAGGAATCCATCAAGGATAAGATCCGGCAGATCGCCCGGGATTACCACCTGACTACCATCATCGTCACCCATGACCCCGAGGAGGCGCTGACGCTGTCGGATAAGGTGCTGATCGTCAATCAGGGCAGGATCTCCCAATATGGAAGGCCGGAGGAGATCATCGAGACTCCGGAAAATGATTTCGTGAAGGAATTCATCTTAAACCAGCTGGTGATCAAGCGCAACCACATATTCACGCTGTTTAAACAGACGGCCGCACCGATCATGGAAGTGAGAGTAGGGTAGCGTTATGAAACAGAAGAAAGAAGTGGAGATCAAGGGGATATTTCTGGCGGTCACTCTGCTGTTCCTTGGTTTTCTGATCGTGCCGCTCTGCCGTCTGTTTTATAAGTCCCTTGAAAAAGGCGGTGCTCTGACCTTCGGCAATTACCTTGAGGTTCTGACAGGAAGGGGATTCGCAGCGGCGTTCGGCAACAGCATTCAGATATCGGTGTGCTGCGCGATCCTTTCGACGCTGCTGGCATTTCTGCTTGCATACACCATTCATTACAGCAATCTGCCCTCCTTCTATAAAAGCCTGATCCGGCGGGCGGCGGTGATACCGATGCTTTTGCCGACCATTACGTATGGATTTGCCATTATTTATTCCTTTGGAAAGCAGGGACTGATCACGAGGCTGTTCGGAAGACAGCTGTTCGAGCTTTATGGCTTTTACGGGCTGCTGCTGGGATATTTAATCTATACGCTGCCGGTGTCATTTCTGCTGGTGTCCAACACCATGGAATACATAGACAAGAAATTCTCCATTGTATCCCGGATTATGGGGGATAATCCGTGGCAGACGTTTTTCCGGACGGTGGCCCGGCCGCTGCTGGGGACGCTGGCGGCCTCCTTTGTACAGTGTTTCTTCCTGTGCTTTACGGACTATGGGATTCCTGCCTCCGTGGGAGGGAAGTATGAGGTGGTGGCGACAGTGCTTTACAATGAGATGCTGGGCAGCATACCGAATTTTAACCGCGGTTCTGTGGTTGCGATTCTGATGCTGATCCCGTCGGTGCTCACGATCACGCTGCTGCATTATCTGGAGAAATACAATATCCGCTACAATAAAATCTCCGTGATAGAAATACGGAGAAACCGGCTGAGGGACGGCATACTCGGCCTGGGAAGCGCCCTGGTCTTAGTGGTGGTGCTGTCGGTGTTCGCGGTGATCTTCGTGGTGCCGTTTGTGGAAGAATGGCCGTACCGGGTCAGCTTTACCATGGAGCATTTGCAGAGCGTTCTGAGCGATAAGAGTCTGCTGGGAGTGTATAAGAATTCCCTGCTGGTTGCATTTTTAACCGCGCTTACCGGCTCTCTAACCACCTATGGAGCGGCCCTTTCCACGGCGCGGAGCCATCTGCCGGAAAAGGTGAAACGGGTGATCGAGAACATATCCCTGATTACCAATACCATACCGGGCATGGTGGTGGGTATCGCCTATATGCTGGTGTTCTCAGGTACTTCCCTGCAGAATACCCTGACCCTCATCGTCATCTGCAATGTGATTCACTATTTTTCCACGCCGTATCTGATGATGAAAAACTCTCTGGCGAAAATGAACGCATCCTGGGAGACGACGGCCATGCTCATGGGGGACACCTGGCTGAAGACGATTGTGCGGGTGGTGACGCCCAATGCCATGGCTACCATTCTGGAAGTATTCAGCTACTATTTTGTAAACGCCATGGTAACGGTCAGCGCCGTGATCTTTATCGCGGGAGCCCGGACGATGGTGATCACCACGAAGATTAAGGAACTGCAGTATTACACGAAATATAATGAGATTTTTGTATTGTCCATCTTTATCCTGCTCACGAACCTGGCGGCCAGGGCGCTGTTTTCCTGGCTGGCGACGGATCGGAAAGAGGCGAAGGCCGGCAGAATATTGCAATGGATCAGAAAAAAACAGGAAAATTCAGGAGGAGTAAGAATATGAAAAACAGAAAAAGAGCGGCAGCACTGGCCATGGTCTGTGCCCTGGGCGCGATGACCGCGCTCACCGGATGTCAGAAGAAGGCGCAGGAAGTCGTAATCTATACGAATGCGGACGACGAGGCCATAGAGGCCATGAAAAATGCGCTGGACGGTAATGGCTACGAGGGAAAATACATTCTTCAGTCCTTTGGAACCTCCGAGCTGGGCGGAAAACTTCTTGCGGAGGGAACTAATATCGAGGCTGATCTGGTCACCATGAGTTCCTTCTATTTAGACAGCGCACAGGAGACGAATCAGATGTTTCAGGACCTGTCCTTTGAGACGAAGCCCCTTGCCGAGTACCCGGCGTTCTATACACCGATTACGGCCCAGGAAGGAACCATTTTTGTAAATACGGAGGTTTTAAAGGAGAATAACCTGCCGATGCCGACCGGCTTAAAGGACCTGGCGGACCCGGCATATGCGGGAATGGTATCCGTAACCGATGTAAAGAGTTCTTCCACTGCATGGCTGCTCATCCAGGCGCTGGTCAGCGCTTACGGAGAGGAGGGGGCGACGGAGGTTCTCGCCGGCATCTATCAGAACGCGGGAGATCATATCGAGAGCTCAGGCTCCGCGCCGCTTAAAAAGGTGCGCGCCGGAGAGGTGGGGGTGGGCTTCGGTCTTCGCCATCAGGCCGTCGCGGACAAGGCGGATGGACTTCCTGTGGACTATGTGGACCCGCCGGAAGGCAACTTCTCACTGACTGAGTCTGTCGCAGTAGTCGATAAGGGAACAGAGAGCAATCCGCTGGCCATGGAGATGGCGGAATGCATCATCAAAAACGGCCGCCAGGAGCTGCTTAAGACTTACCCGCTGCCGGTATATGAGGGAGAGAGCAGTGATTCTGCCAACAAATCCGCGTACCCTATGGTATTTCCGGAGAAGCTGACGGTTGGGCTTCTGGAGAAGCATCAGCAGTTGTCGGAAAATGCAAAGGTATTGGAGTAAAATGCAGAGGCGCTGAAGGAATATGCAAAGGCAATCAAAATAAGAAGGGGAATAAGAAGCATGATACAGTATAAATTATTGACACCGGGACCACTGACCACCACGGATACCGTGAAGAGAGAGATGATGGTGGATCACTGCACCTGGGATGACGACTATAAGCAGATAACACAGTGGATACGCAAGAAGCTTTTAGAGCTGGCAGGCGTGAAGGAACCGGAGTATACGGCCGTTTTGATGCAGGGCAGCGGAACCTTCGGCGTGGAATCCGTTTTGACGAGTACCATAGGGGATGGGGATCATTTACTGATTGCGGCGAACGGCTCTTACGGGCTTCGTATGAGGGAGATCGCGGACCACGCGGGAATCTCCTGTACGGTGTACGAGACCGCCTATGATGAGATTCCCGATGCCGTGGTTATTCAAAAAATGCTGGAAGATAATCCGCAGATCACCCATGTTGCTATGGTGCACAGTGAGACCACCTCCGGGGTTTTAAATGATATAGAGGCTGTGAGCCGCGTCGTAAAGGCGGCGGGGAGAATCATGATTGTGGACGCCATGTCAAGCTTTGGCGGCATGGAAATTCCTGTCGGTGAATGGGGCATTGATTTTATAGTCAGCAGCGCGAACAAGTGCATTCAGGGTGTTCCAGGTTTTTCCTTTATCATATGCAGGCGTGACGCGCTGGAAGCGGCAAAAGGCGTGGCGAGGAGCCTGTCCCTGGACCTGTATGACCAGTGGAAATGTATGGAAGCCGATGGAAAATGGCGCTATACCTCGCCAACCCACGTGGTTCTCGCATTTGCACAGGCGATCCGGGAGCTGGAGGCGGAAGGCGGCATTGCGGCCAGACACGCGAGATATGCGGAAAATAACCGCATACTGATTGAGGGATTAAAACAGCTGGGATTCCGCCCCTATGTAGGGCCGGAACATCAGGGACCGATCATTACTACGTTTTTCTATCCGGAAGATAAATGCTGCAGCTTTCAGGAGATGTATTCCTATATCAAGGAGCGGGGATACGCCATATATCCGGGAAAGGTGACCGATGCGGAAACCTTCCGCGTGGGAAATATTGGAGAAATCTATCCGGAAGACATGGAAAAGCTTTGTGCGATTCTGGCTGATTATTGGAAGGAAAAGGAGAATTAAATCTATGAAATGGGAAGCGGTTATATTTGACTGGGCGGGAACGACTGTGGATTATGGGTGTTTCGCGCCGGTGCAGACATTTATTGAGGTATTTAAGGAGTTTGGCGTTGAGCCGACCATGGAGGAGACCAGAAAGCCCATGGGAATGCTGAAATGGGATCATATTAAGACAATGCTGAGGATGAACCGGATACATCGGGAATTCGTACAGATCCATGGAAGAGAGCCGGAGGACAGCGATGCGGACGCCATGCACGATCTGTTCCTGGATAAATTAATGAAGGTGCTGGATCAGTTTGCCGAACCGAAGGAGTATGTGCTTGAAACCGTGGAGAAATTAAGGGCTGCGGGGATTCGGATCGGATCGACAACCGGATATACGGATGAGATGATGGCCATAGTCACCAGGGAGGCGAAAAAGGCCGGTTATGAGCCTGACTGCCTGTTTACGCCGGATTCCACCGGGCATGTGGGGCGCCCCTATCCTTACATGATCTTCCGGAACATGGAGGCATTAAAGGTCACCTCCGTAAATGCAGTCATGAAGGTGGGAGATACGATATCCGATATTCTGGAGGCGAAAAACGCGGGGGTTACCGCGGTGGGAATCGTGGAAGGAAGCTCGGAGCTGGGGCTTACAAAGGCGGAATGGGAGGCGTTATCCGCAGATGAGCGAAGGGCGAAGGCGGATGAAGTCGAAAGACGCTACCGGGAGGCCGGTGCGGACTACGTGATCGCGGATATCCGCGGAGTGGCTGCACTTGTGGCGGAAGGCAGGGTGGATTAACGCAAACAGAAAAAAGGCGTCAAAGTATCGGCTGACATTTAAATACAGCCGATATTTTTGACGTCTTTTTATTGGACGGAGGGCCGCAAATTTTTGTAATTTTTTTTTGCAAATGTTCTATCTTTTCATTTTCCGTAAACTGGATTATGATAAGGCATGTAAGGAACAAACAAATTCTTCCAGGCCTGGAACAAAGGAATTTTTAATAACCGGCAGAAGCCGGCAGGAGGTTTGCAATGAGTAAATTAATTAATAAGAACTGCATCGTATTTGACATTGACGCGGCGGAAAAAAAGGACGTAATAAGCGTTCTGGTGAAGGAACTGGACGCAGCCGGAAAGATCACGAATCAGGAAGAGTTTTTCGAGGACGTGCTGGCGAGGGAAGCCATCGCACCGACCTATGTGGGCTTCGACATGGGGCTGCCGCACGGTAAGACGGACCACGTTCTGGAAGCGAGCGTGGCATTTGCGAGAACAGCAGGGCCGGTGGTCTGGAACGAAGAGACCGGGGAGACGGCGGATCTGATCATTCTCATCGCAGTACCGCTTTCTGAGGCGGGAGATACACATATGAAGATCCTGGCGAATTTATCAAGACAGCTGATGCATGAGGAATTCAGAGAATCCTTGAGAAGCAGCACGAAGGATCAGGTATTTGACATCTTAACGGAAGTATTGGAGGGGTAAGAAAATGAAAGAGCAAATTAAGATTTTAAAGAAGCACATTCTGACTGGTACGTCCCACATGATTCCGTTTATCGTAGCCGGCGGTATTCTGTTTTCCATCTCGGTTATGTTAAATCCGGCAGGAGCGGCAACTCCTACCGAGGGCTGGCTGGCGGGTCTTGCGCAGATCGGTCTCGGCGGCCTGACACTGTTCGTTCCGGTTCTGGGCGGATATATCGCGTACTCGATCGCGGATAAACCCGGTCTGGCCCCTGGTATGATCGGAGCATATCTCGCCAATTCCATGGGCGCCGGCTTCCTCGGCGGTATGGCGGCCGGTCTGATTGCCGGTGTTGTGGTAAAACAGCTAAAGAAGATTAAGCTTCCGATTTCTTTAAAGACACTGGGCTCCATTTTCATTTACCCGCTGCTTGGTACCTTTATCACAGGCGGTATCATCGTATGGGGGATCGGCACACCGATCGCATTTATCATGCAGTCCTTAACCTCCTGGCTTTCCGGTCTCGGCGATGTGGGCAGAGTTCCGTTAGCAACGATTCTCGGCGCCATGACCGCATTTGACATGGGCGGCCCGATCAATAAAGTGGCAACCTTATTTGCACAGACACAGGTCGATACACTTCCATATCTGATGGGCGGTGTCGGTGTGGCGATCTGTACGCCTCCGATCGGCATGGGTATCGCAACCCTGCTGGCTCCGAAGAAGTACAATGCAGAAGAAAAAGAAGCAGGCAAGGCGGCTATCCTGATGGGATGTGTGGGAATCACAGAAGGAGCGATTCCATTTGCAGCCAATGACCCGTTACGTGTTATTCCGTCCCTGATTGTGGGCGCAGTCGTCGGCAACATCATTCCTTTCTTAACCGGTGTGTTAAACCATGCGCCATGGGGCGGACTCATTGTACTTCCGGTTGTTGAGGGACGAATCTGGTATATCATTTCCGTATTAGCCGGTGGATTTGTAACTGCAATTATGGTAAACTTATTAAAGAAGAACAATACTGACGATTCCGCGGTCAAAGCGGCGGCAGAAGACGACGGACTCGATGAGATCACATTTGACGAATTATAATAGAAAAATTTCAAGGAGGATATTACAATGAAGGTAGTAGGAATTACATCTTGCCCATCAGGTGTGGCACATACATATATGGCAGCGGAAGCGTTGAAGCTTTCCGGACAGAAACTGGGAATTGACGTAATCATCGAGACACAGGGCGGAGCCGGTGTGGAGAATCAGTTAAAGCAGAAGGATATCGACGAGGCGGCCTGCGTGATTCTGGTCAATGACGTGGCTCTGGAAGGGCTGGACCGTTTTAAGGGAAAAAAAGTTCTGAAGATGGGAGTGTCCGATTTAATTAAGAAATCAGACGCCGTTATGAAAAAGATTCAGGATACATTTCAGTAATGCATTCAGGGGAGCATGATTATACATAACGTGAGAGACAGGACAAAGAGGAGATGGGGAGTATCTTCTCTTGTCCTGTTATCTGCGTTTAGAGAGAAGAAGAGCGGCGGGGCCGCGCAGGGGAAAAGACTATGTTTAACGGAAGAATGCTGAATATCATCCGTCATTTGAAAACGCAGGGCGAATCCACCTACAAGGAGATGGCGAAGGAGCTGGGAGTGTCGGAGCGGAGCGTGCGCTACGATGTGGACCGGATCAACGACATTTTATCGCTGGAGCACCTGCCTGAAATTGAAAAACATTCTAAGGGAGTGCTGAAATATCCGGCAAATCTGGATTTAAAGGGATTAGAGGATGGCAATGAGGTCGTCTACACGAGCAGGGAGCGCATGTCCATCCTGCTCCTGATTCTGATGATACGAAATGAGGATTTAAAGATCAACCAGCTAAGCGAACAGTTTGGCGTCTCCAGATCTACTGTGAAAAATGATATGGCTGCGCTGGATGAGGAGTTGAAAAAGGACGAGATGGGAATCGGCTATTCTGGTCATTTCTATCTGGCAGGACCAAAGCTTAAGAGAACCACTCTGATGAACCAGGAGTTCAGGAAGTATATCGATTATCTGATCAATCCATTTACTAACTATAATTCCTACGAGTTTTACTGTATCCATATCATACACAAGGCGTTTGAGGGCGTGTCGATCGCCAATGTGGTGATGGTGGTCGACGGGCTTTTGGAGGAACTGGGCTGTACTCTGACCAGCAGTTCCTATCTCTGGTATATGTCCAATATCGTGGTTCTGGTCTGGTTCATTCTCCACGACAAGGAATATCCTCTCGACATCACGGTGATGCCGGAGTTTGACACGGAAGTCTACGGCCGGTTTGCGAAAAAGCTGGAGGAAATCATCGGGAGGCCCGTGTCGGAGAATCACGTGTGCATGATGGCGAAAATGTATGATTTTACCAATAAAATGGCGGGAGGCAGTGCGGATGTAGACCCGGTTCATGCGCAGTCGGTGACATTTTCCCTGATATCCGCCATGTCAAAACGTCTCGATATGCCGTTTGATAAGGATAAGACGCTGGCGGAAGGGCTTTTAAACCATATGATTCCTTTGATTCAGCGTGTCAGAAACCACGTGGAGATCAATGACAATATGATTTCTCTGCTGGGGCCGGAGGAGCGGAAGCTGTACGCGGTGATGACTTCCGTCTGCAGAGAGATCGATACGCTGGAAGATATTACGAATGAGGACGAAGTTGTCTATTTGACGGTCTGTTTCATGGCCAGCATCAAGCGGATGAAGAGTGCACCCTATAAGAGAGTGCTCCTGGTCTGCGGCCACGGCTACGGCACTACTACCATGCTTAAGGAGTCTCTGCTCAGCGAGTATCAGATTCATATTATGGATACGATTCCCATCTATAAACTGTCTTCCTACCCGGACTGGGCCGGCATCGACTATGTGCTGTCGACCATCAGGCTGAACAACAGCCTCCCGAGACCATGCATTGTGGTGAATCCTATCCTGCGTCCGGAGGATAAAACGGCCATCGAGCAGCTGGATATTCCCAGGAAAACCATACTTTCCGGATACTATTCCATTGAAGAAAAGCTGGGCTTCCTGGACGCGGCCACCAGGGCGAGAGTGATGGAGGTCATCGAGCGGGAGCTGGGATACCAGACGGTAAAGACGGTGCACAATCCCAAGAGCTTCAGCAGTTTCCTGAAGTTTGACTGTATCCGGCTGGTGACGGAGGAATACGAATGGAGGGCCGCGGTGCGGGCGAGTGCGGCATTGTTGGAAAAAAGAGGATTTATAGATAGCACTTATACAGATAATATGATAGAATTCATAGAAGAACAGGGATTTTACGCGGTATCGGACGATTCCTTCGCACTTTTGCATGGAAAAGGGGTGGAGGGGATCCATCAGACCAGCTTAAGCCTGCTGGTCAGCCGGCAGCCGGTTCACTTTGGGGACAAGAAGGCGAAGGTCATCTTGTGCCTGGCAAGCCGGGACTCGAAAGAGCACATTCCGGCGGTCGTGACGCTGATGCGTATGGTGAAGACCACGCCGTTTATCCATGATCTGGAGCAGTGCTCCAATGAGGAAGAGATTTATCAGACAATATTGAATTGTGAATTCGAAGTACTGTAGAGAAAGGTTACTGTTCACGGTCCGCTGACCACTTCCGCCGTCCGGTCTGCCCGGTTGGTTCGCGCCCCGTTTTCAGTTCCGGTTTCGGGCATAAGCGGTTCTAAACGTGCAAATTTTTTCTAAAAACCAGTGAAAATGCCCAAACTCGCTGACGCTCAAACAAGTGGGCATTTCCCCTGAACGAAAAATTCTGCGCGTTAAGAACCGCTAATACCCTGCAAAGTCACAGAAAACGGGGCGCGAACCAACCGGGCAGACCGGACGGCGGAAGTGGTCAGCGGACATTGAACAGTAACAGAGAAAGGCAGGAATCATGACGACCAAGATCAGACAAAACTACAAACATACCTTAAACGCCTGCTATATCGGTTATATTACCCAGGCCATTGTAAACAATTTCGCACCGCTGCTGTTTTTGACATTTCAGAGAAGCTTTGGGATATCTCTGGCAAAGATATCGTTCCTGGTTACTATAAATTTTGGCGTTCAGCTGCTTGTGGATTTTTTTGCTGCCCATTTTGTGGACCGCATCGGGTACCGGATCTGCATGGTGGGAGCCCATTTGCTGGCCGCGGCGGGGCTGATCGGAATGGCATTTCTGCCCAGACTCATGTCGGACAGTTATCCCGGGCTGATGGCGTCGATTATCCTCTATGCCATCGGAGGCGGTCTGCTTGAGGTTTTAGTGAGCCCGATCGTGGAGGCGTGCCCGACAGAGAAGAAGGAAGCGGCCATGAGCCTGCTGCACTCCTTCTATTGCTGGGGACATATGGGGGTAGTAATTCTCTCGACTGCGTTCTTTTTCGTATTTGGCATCGACAAATGGCAGCTGCTGGCTGTGATCTGGGCTGCCGTGCCGCTGGCAAATGCGCTGTATTTTATGGTTGTGCCGATCCGTACGCTGGCAGAAGAAGAGGAAGGCCTATCAATCCGGACGCTCTCCGGGAGGACGGTATTCTGGATCCTCATGGTGTTGATGATCTGTGCGGGGGCCAGTGAGCAGGCAGTGAGCCAGTGGGCGTCCGCGTTTGCCGAGTCGGCTCTGCACGTGTCGAAGAGTATCGGTGACCTGGCGGGACCGTGTGCGTTTGCATTTTTTATGGGAACCTCCCGTGTGGTTTCTGCTAAATTCAGCGAGAAGCTTTCGCTGGAGAAGATCATGCTGGGAAGCGCCGGACTCTGTGTGGTGAGCTATCTGATGATTTCCTTGTCGCCGTGGCCGGTTTTAAGCCTGGCCGGCTGCGCCCTGTGTGGATTCGCGGTAGGAGCGCTCTGGCCCTCGACCTTCAGTCTTGCAATGAAAAAGATTCCAGGCGGCGGAACCGCCATGTTCGCGCTGTTTGCGCTGGCCGGCGATATTGGCTGCGCTGGCGGACCACTTCTGGTGGGTCGTATCTCTGGCATATTCGGAGATGATTTGCGTACCGGCATTCTCGCGGCGCTGGTCTTCCCGATTCTGCTGATCCTGGGAGTTCTGGCATCGGGGAAGATGAGGGAAGAGGCCAATGTTGCATTGCGTAATTAATTATGTGATTTATTGTGAATATAATGCCTTATATGCGTCGAATTCGTTGATAAGGGGTTTGATAAAGAAAGAGGGAATAAATGAGCCGGACAGCACATGGTATGGTTGATGCCAATGCGTTGTCCGGCTTTGAAGTTGTGTGGGGCACGCTTTAGTAGTTAGTGGAAGTCCTGCATTATAAATCTCTTCTCAGTTTAAATATTACCATGGTAAGTGTGCCTTCGCTGGCAGTTACGGGGCTGTTGAAGGTTAAGCTGAATGCGGTTTCTGTAGGAACCTCAATGATAAATGATACAGAACCGAATGCACTGGAACGCCCGGAATTAGTCATGAAGTAGATACCATACTCGATATGAGGCGCGCCATTATAGAAGGGCGTAATCTGCATATAGCCCGAATCTGAAAGTAAGGCAGATACTTCATAAAAAATAGAGTAGATACCGGGAGCCAGCGTAACGTGCGTCGGATCTGTCAGCACAATATTGCCCGTTGTATCGGCAACGCCGATCCCCATGGGAATCAATGTGGCATTTGTAAACAGTGCGGCGAAATTGATAAAAGATCCAAATATATCGTCGGGTACCGGGCCAGTGGCGCCGGTTGGGCCAGTGACTCCGGTAGGGCCAGTGACTCCGGTGGAACCGGTCGGGCCAGTGGGGCCGGTAGGGCCAGTGACTCCGGTGGAACCGGTTGGGCCAGTGGAGCCGGTGACTCCGGTTGGGCCAGTAATGCCAGTGGGACCGGTTGGGCCAGTAATGCCAGTGGGTCCGGTTGGGCCAGGATCGCCAGTTAGACCAGTAGGGCCAGTAGCACCAGTAAGTCCGGTGGAGCCGGTTGGACCAGTAATGCCGGTTGGGCCAGTTGGGCCAGTAGATCCGGTGGAGCCAGTTGAACCGGTAGGACCGGTAGGACCGATAAGGCCAGTAGGACCGGTAAGTCCGGTGGAGCCAGTTGAACCGGTAAGACCAGTAGGGCCAGTAGGACCAATGGGCCCAGTAGGGCCAGTAGGGCCAATAAGGCCAGTAGCGCCAGTAGGACCAGTGGGTCCGGTAGGGCCAATAAGGCCAGTAGCGCCAGTGGATCCGGTAGCACCAGTAGGACCGGTAAGACCGGTAGGTCCAGTAGGTCCGGTGGCACCAGTAGGGCCGGTAAGACCGGTAGGTCCAGTAACTCCAGTCGGTCCAGGATCCCCGGTGAGTCCAGTTGGGCCAGTAGATCCAGTAGACCCAGTAGGACCAACAAGGCCGGTAGCGCCGGTAGGTCCAGTAGGTCCGGGATCACCAGTAAGTCCTGTTGGGCCAGTAGGACCAGTAGCGCCAGCGGGCCCAGTAGGCCCAGGATCACCAGTAAGTCCTGTAGGCCCAGTGGGTCCTAAAGTGCCAGTGGATCCCGTAGCCCCGGTCGCCCCAGTAACTCCCGTAGCCCCAGTGCCCCCCGTAGGCCCAGGATCACCAGTAAGTCCGGTAGGGCCAGTCGCTCCAGTAGCGCCAGTGACCCCAGTAGGCCCCGTAGGCCCCGTAGCTCCAGTAAGTCCAGTAATTCCAGTGGAACCGGTAGGCCCCGTAGCTCCAGTCAGTCCCGTAGTTCCGGTCGCCCCGGTCGCCCCTGTAACTCCCTGAGGGCCTGTCACCCCAGTGGGCCCAATTGGTCCAGCAGGTCCAGTATCACCCATCCCCCCCGTAGGCCCTGTCGGACCAGCAGCCCCGGTAGCTCCGGTCGGTCCAGTTGGCCCAGTAGCTCCGGTCGGTCCGACCCGGCAAGGGCATGGCTCCGGAGCAGGGCCGTGGCAGCAGCCAGGGCAGCCGGGACAACAGCCGGGACAGCGGCATTGACATTGTTTATTATATGAATTCATGATCATTATCCTTTCAAATAAAATACAGTTACACTATCATTATATACACAGGAAGGGATTGTTGTTTTTATATGTTACAAAACAATAAGAATTTCCGGTGAAATTTGTAATAAAAGCTTAATAGTATGATTGTTGACATTTCAGGCCTTCACGACTTACACTTATGTAAGAGAAAATGGGGGCGAGGTGAGCCGGTACAAATGAATCGGGATAATGAAAGATACGAAGATCTTGAGATGCGGAGACGTTCCAGGATACGAAGACAGAAAAGAATGAAACGGCAGCGCCGGAGAGCGAGGATTTTATTTGGCCTCTTTTCCGCATTTTTGGCTCTTTTGACCGGAGCCGTTCTGGGAGCGCTCAGTCTGTATATGGAAGGCCGGATAGAACGCAGAGCTATCGATCTAAGCGCCCTTGTCGCTCCTGACTGGATTACGCAGGATTTCTTCGAAGTGAATCCGTATTCCAGGCCGGGAACAAAGATGAACCGGGTTAATGAGATCATCATTCATTACGTGGCGAATCCGGGAACGACTGCAAAGCAGAACTGGAATTATTTCAACAATTTAAAAGATCAGAAGGGAGATAAGGCGACCTCGGCCAGCAGCCATTTTATCATAGGGCTTGACGGGGAGATTCTTCAGGGAATTCCACTGGATGAAATCGCCTATTCCACATCGAAGGAAAAGAATCTGGACTCGGTTTCGATTGAGAACTGCCATCCCGGCGAGGATGGAAAGTTTACCGGTGATACATATGCTTCCCTGGTGAAGCTGACTTCCTGGCTTTGCTGGGAACTGGATCTGACAGAAAAAGATGTGATCCGCCATTACGATGCCACAGGAAAAGACTGCCCTCGTTATTATGTGGCCCATGAAGACGAGTGGAATGCATTTTTAAAAGATGTAAAGGCGGCGTTAAAGGAACTGAATAAGAATGGCAGGCCTGACAGCCAAAAGGCCGGAACTGATAATTCCGAAAGTGAAAATTTCAAAAGTGATAATTCTGATAACGGCAAGAAAAGTACCGGCCAGAATGAAAACGCCGGTAATCTGGAAACGATGAAAGCGGAGTAAGGGAAATGCAGTTTAAGCAAATCACAGTGCTGTCGGCAGCAGAAGATTTTAGATAACAAATCATTATAAAAGGAGTGGACCCATTTTTATGCGTTCCACTCCTTTTTCCTGCTTAAAAATAACGGTGTCTCTCATTTACAGCAGCGCCGGAAATGTAATAAATACCGTTGTGCCGATATACGGCCGGCTCGTGTAGCGAAGGCCGTACTGCGTTCCGTAAGAAAGCTGGATTCTTTCATGAATATTCCATACTCCATAGCCGGAATTCTTTTCCCCGCGGGTAAGGAGTGTCCCCAGCTTCTCCTCTGGAATTCCGATCCCGTCGTCTTCAATAGAAATGGTAATCACGCCGTCTTCCAGCCCAGCCCTGATGGTAATTTCTCCAGATTCCGAACTTTTTTCGCGGATTCCATGAAGGATTGCATTTTCAACCAGCGGCTGGAGAATAATTTTGATAATCTTATAGTCGTATAGCTCTTCCGGCACATCGATGGTCAGCTTAAAATGATCTTCAAACCGCATATTCTGGACGTTGACGTAGGCGGCCACGTGGTCCAGCTCATTTTTCAGGGAGACGATGGTCTCCCCATGTCCAAGGCTCAGCATGTAGAAACGTCCCAGTTCTTTTGCTGCCTCCGCCACATCGGGCGCCTCATTATCGATTCCCAGCCAGTAGATCATGTCCAGCGTATTGTAGAGAAAATGGGGATTGATCTGTGACTGGAGAACCTGAAATTCCAGATCCTTGATTTCATAACCCAGCTTGTACTGTTCCTTCAGGAGACCGGAGATCTGCCGGACCATGTCATTGAAGCTGTTGGTTAGAACACCGATTTCATCCGTACCGTTGCAGAGCGGTTCGATCTCAAAGTTAGAGCTGACGGCTCTGGAGATGTATTCCTTCAACACGTAGATGCGGGAGCTTAACTGCTTCGAGGTCCGGTACAGTACCGGAATCAGGAGAACGATCAACAGAATGACCAGGATGATGGTCTGCTGCTGGTAACGTCTCGTCGCTCTTAAGATATCGGAGGAAGGAGTCAGAATAGCCAGAGTCCAGTCACAGCCGCTGATCGGCTGGATTCCAATAAAGTGATTTTTGCCATTAAATTTAATCTGCTGCAGCTCCGAATCCGTGTCCGAAGCGGCCTGCAAATGCAGCGCTTCGACATCTGCCGGCGTAAAAAAGTCCTCCTTTCCGTGATACATAATCGTCTCACCATATGAATTGTAGAGGAGGACAGAGGTACCCAGCGTAGTAGCCGCCTGGGCAACTACGTCTTTAAACGCAGAATTACTGATCGTGGCAGTCAGGGTTCCCAAATACTGATTTAAATTTTTGGAATCGGGGATTTTCTTCACGTAGGTAATGGCCCCGAGCTTATCGGAGGAGCTGAAAAACGAAGCGGGAAGCCACAGGGAACTGATATTTTCTTTTTCGGAGGAGCGTTCATACCAGCGCTCTTTTTCTTCCTCCGTGAGCTGGCCGAATTCCTTGCTGTTTTCGAAGGAAATGGGGCCGCCTGGCGCAAAGAGGCGGATGTTATGGATATCTTTAGACGTATTGGCATTGTACATGATGCTCTTTGCCGTCGTGCTTAATATAATCCAGTTGTTCTGACTCTCTCTGTTAAATTCATCGCTGGAGGCAATCAGGGTCTGGATTGTCTCATCTGCACTGATCACATTGATGATGTTCTTGATGGAGGTTACCTTATAGCCGAGAAATTCCGTGGTCTGGAGCAGCATGTTCTTAGCCGTATACAGCGCCTGCTTCGTCTCCGATTTTGATGAATAGTAGGAGCTGGCCGAAGAGAAGATCACAAGAATCAGACAAATAATCAGGAAATAGGAGAAAAACAGCTTCTTCATATAATTCATAGAAGAAAAACAGCGTTTGATGTTATGAATCACCTTCATGGATTTTCTCCCTTCTCGGAAATTTTGCCGTAGTCCTGCGGTACTGTGTCGGTGTGACACCGTACTGCCTCTTAAAGACAGTACTTAAGTAATTGGCGTCCAAAAGACCTATCCTTTCCGCAATTTCATAAAGCTTTAAGTCCGTATCACTTAAAAGGCGGCACGCTTTTTCCGCACGGATATTCAGAAGAAAGTCATTGATGGTTACCCCGGTCTGTTTTTTGAACAGCGTACTTAAGTAATTCTGCGATAAATTTACGTGATCTGCGATGACCTTGATAGACAAGTCGGGATTGGAGTAATTCCACAGAATGTAATGTACCGCATTTTTAATCTTAATATCGTAGATGTCGCCGCCTAAAAGCTGGATGGTATTGACTTCATAATAGATAAGCTCCCTGTATTCCGCCAGCGAAAGCGTCTCAAACGCATCCCAGGACACCACCCTTTCATCCCAGCTTTTTTCTATGGTCATCATGTAAATCTTGTAAAGTTCACCGCGAATATAGGGAATGTCCGTATACTTTTCCCGGGCAAGAGTGTCAAACAGTGTTTCCGCACCGGATAAGGTCAGTTCCTTCAGACGAAAGATATTTTTGGGAACCTCTTTTAAAGGCAGCGGTTCCGCAAAAGTAGTCGTCCCATAATTCTCATAGTAAAAGCTTTCATATTCGGTCATCCGTGATACCGCAGCATAGAGTTCGGGAATCTCCGTCAGGGAGAGACAGGGCCAGCTGATTCCGATCGCCGTCTCCGGAAGCTGGGATTTTGATGCGGAAGCCTGAAGGTCCCCCAGGATGCGCGTCATAACAGAGGGGGGGAGATTCCTGTAAATGAGTACGGCCTCTCTCGAAGAACGAAGGCTTAATAGGTAATCGTCCGGAGCAAGACCGTGCGCCTGCTCGAGTTCTCGGGCAACCGAAGAGAGAAAGGCTCTGGCACCGGCATCACCGGCCAGCTTTTTGACGGGCCGGATACAGGACAGGGAGTAATTCCCTATTTTAGTCCACTCAAAATAGAGCGGGATAAAGTCCTGACTGAATCTCTGCCAGTCCAGGCCTGGGGAAACGAGGGCGGAGACGATCTCCTCATGGATAATCGGAAGGGTTTTCTGAAATCCGTCGTGTATCAGTTCCTCTTTCTGCTCGGATTCCAGCTGCATGACCGCTTTTGATACCGCTTTCCGTATCTCAACCACGTCGATCGGTTTTTCTATGTAATTAACCACCTTCAGCTCGATTGCAGACATCAGATATTCTTTATCTGCATAACCGCTGAGGAAAATGATTTTGCATCTGGGAAATTTTTTTCGGATAATGGTCGCCAGCTCAATTCCTGTCATATGAGGCATCCGTATATCGGACAGCAGAATATCAGGCTTGATATCATCCACGGCAAGCAGCGCCTCCATCCCGCCCGCGACAGCGGTTACGGGATCGACACCGATTCCGTTCCAGTCGATATGGCGGCACAATCCCTCCCGTGTCCGTTTTTCATCTTCGACAATTAATAAATGAAACACAGATTTCCCCCCTTTTTTGCGTCTTTCGCACAGAATACAGAAATAAATCGTAGGATTTTAAAGAATATAGTAATATTAGCATATGTTCAGAAAATTGTAAATCCAATATAATAGGGGTACAAAGTAACAGTTCAGCCCCCGCTTCCGGCAGCCGCTGTCCGGCCCAGTCCTTTCGTTTTCCGGGCCTTTCCAGTTCCGGTTTCGGGCATAAGCATTTCTAAATGTGCAGTATTTTTCTAAAAACCAGTGAAAATCCCCAAACTCGCTGCGCTCAGACAAGTGGGGATTTTCACTGAACGAAAAATTCTGCGCATTAAGAACTGCTAATACCCTGCAAAGTCACTGGACGGCTCGGAAAACGAAAGGACCGGGCCGGACAGCGGCTGCTGGAAGCGGGGGCTGAACTGTTACAACAAGAGAGATACCGGCCGGTATTAACTTGAAATCATTACTGAAAACCACGATAGAAAGGACATGAGTTATGAAAAGGAGAAGAATTGCAGCATTGGCTTTAAGCTATATGATGGTGGGAACTATGCTTGCCGGTTGTGGGACAGGAAGTGAGGCTCCAGCCGGAGGAGAAACCACGGCACAGGCCCAGGCGGGGGAGAAGAAGGAGACGACAGAGGGCGCGGCTTCGGGGGAAAAGACGACTCTCTCCATGATGGTATTTCCGTCTACGGAAAACTACGAGACGATCAATGAGAAATTTCTGGAACAGAACCCCGATCTGGCAGAAAAGGTGGATTTTGAGGTTCAGCTGGGAGGAAGCGGAGACGGCGATGTGGCTGACAAGCTGAGACTGGCTCTAACCTCCGGCGAGAATGTTCCCGATATTGTCCGCCTTAATTACACGCAGCTCCCGGAATTTGCCAAGGCCGGCGTTCTCTATCCGCTGGGGGACTACATTGCGGAATATGAGGACAAGATCATTGACGCAGCGAAAAGTATTATGAAGTACGACGGCACGTATTATGCACTGCCGAGGGAGGTAAAGCCAAAGGTATGGTTTTACCGCGCAGACATCTTTGAGGAATGCGGCATTGACGTGCGTCAGGTAAAGACAATCGACGAATTTATCGCAGCGGGTGAGACGATCCGGGAAAAGTATCCCAACGCCTGCATGGAAAATTACAATGTACCGACCACAAGCTATGATTTTATGATGATGTTAAGCGGCACAGGAGCTGGATTCTGTGACGAAAACGGCAATTATAATCTGGCTTCCAACGAGGACGTAAAGCTGACCTTTGAACGGATGAAGAAGCTGAACGATTCCGGCGTCATGTCCAGCGCGGCTGAATGGTCGGCGGACTGGACTCCTGCCTTTGACAACGGTGAAATTGTATCTCAGCTCATCGGAGGCTGGTTTAAGACCGATTTTAAGAATTTCAACCTTGAGAGCCAGAAGGGGAAATGGGCTATGGCTCCGTGGCCGGAAGAGATCAGAGAAGGTTCTGATGCCGGCGGAGCAATCTGGGTAATTCCGGCGGCGGCCAAGAATAAGGAGCTGGCGGCAGAAGTGATGACAAAGATGTGCTTTGACGAAGACGCGGCCAAGATTATTTTCGATGTAACCGGCGTACTTCCTGCATTAAAATCCGCGGCTGACGATGCGTACTACAATGGCGGCAACGAGTATTATGCATGCAGCTTAGGCGAGGTGAACAGCGAAGCCATGGAATATTTAAAGATATTCCCGTATAATCCGGCTTCCTCCCAGGAGCAGAAGATTATTCTCCAGTATCTTGACGAGTATTTACAGGATAATATGACACTTGATGAAGCGCTGAAGGCCGCGCAGGATGATATGATCAATCAGATCGGCAATCCGTATGAATAAATAGCGGGAGCGTTTACTTGTATAAAGAGAGGCGATGATGCATTTCGTCGCCTTTCTTGTTGGAAAAATGCCAGTGATACGGAACGATCCGCCTGGCTCGTCACTTGCGAAAACAAAGGAGGCATCGACAATTTGAACCGGTATAAATTAAAAAAATCTGCCGTCCCCTATCTGTTTCTGCTGCCGTTTATGGTCATTTACCTGCTGTTTTTTCTCTGGCCCGCTCTGTATTCTCTGGGCTTAAGCTTTTTCAAATACAGCGGTTACGGTGCGGCAAAGTGGGTGGGACTGCAGAACTATAAAAATCTTTTTAACTATGACACGATGTGGAAATGTCTGGGGAATACAGTCTTTTACTTTATTTTCAGCTTCATTCCAACCATGGCCTTCTCTTTTTTACTGGCTCTGGCTGTCAAATCAAAGTTTGTGGGACGGATGCGTTCTGTCTATAAACCACTTATTTTCCTTCCGCAGATCTGTGCGGTGGTTGCCAGTTCCCTCTGCTTTAAGATTATCTTTGGAGAGAGAGTCGGCGTCATCAATCAGATCCTTGGAAAGACGATTCCATTTTTGACCGATCCGGCCTGGATGCGCTGGACTGTGGTCACGCTGCTGTCCTGGAGGGGTATCGGCTGGTATTTTATCATCTATCTGTCCGGCCTGACGACCATCGGTGAGGACATCACGGAAGCCGCATCCATCGACGGAGCCAGCGGTCTGCAGAATTTATGGCACATCATTCTTCCGATGATGAAGCCGACCTTTATGGTGGCGTTTATCACCAATGCCATCGGTTCCTTTAAGATCTATACGGAACCCAACCTTCTGCTGGCACAGAACTACGATCCTTCCATGAAGGTAGCGCCCTATATCAACTTAATCATCAACAGCATGTCCGGCGGCCAGTTCGGGATGGCGGCGGCGGCCGGATGGATTCTGGTAGCTGTGATTCTGGTGCTGACGCTGATTCAGCTTAAAGTTTTGGGAGGTGATGAGGAATGACGAAAAGACAGGGAAAAATAATCCTGCTGAACGCGGTTGTCATGATGGCCTGCTTTGTAGCCGTATTTCCGGTATTTATCATGATTTCCGGCTCTTTAAAGACAGCCCAGGAGCTGTACGGCAATTCGGCCGGATTTCCGGTTCATCCGACACTGGCCAATTTTAAGCGCCTGCTGAACTTCAATTCGGGCCTGATTCTGCGGACCTTTGGAAACTCCATCTTCGTGGCAGCCAGCTACACGGCGCTTTCCTGCCTTCTGGCTTCCATGGCAGGCTATGCCTTTGCCAAATTTAAATTCCGCGGAAGAAATGTGCTGTTTCTCATGCTTCTGATCACCATGATGATCCCGGCAGAGCTGAACATCACGCCGCTGTACCTGATCTTTTCCAAGATGAAATGGCTGAATACTTACCGGGTTCAGATCATTCCGGGGGCGGCCAATGTATTTGCCATGTTCCTGATGCGTCAGTATATGATGTCGATTCCGGATTCCCTGATTGAGGCCGCCAGAATCGACGGGGCAGGAGAGTGGAAAATCTTCTCGAAGATCGTCCTCCCAATTTCATCTCCCTCCATTGGAGCGCTGGCGATTCTGCAGTTTTTAAGCAAATGGAATGAGCTTCTCTACCCCAAGATCATGCTGACGAAACAGAAGCTGATGCCGATCATGGTTATTCTCCCGACATTGAACGAGACGGATTCTGCCCGTTCGGTGCCCTGGGAGCTGGTGCTTTCCGGCTGTACGCTGGTCACAATCCCGTTAATCATCGTATTCCTCATGTTCCAGGATAAATTCTTATCGAGTGTGACACTTGGGGCAGTAAAGGGATAAGGCAGCCCATATTTTATATTAAATGAAATGTCCGCAGGATTCGGACGGAAATGGAGACAAATAATGAACAAGGTTGACAGAATAAGAGAGAAGATAGCAGCAGGAAAGCTGGTTAAAGGATTTTTCCTAAACATGGCCGATCCCATGGTGAGCGAGATGGCCGGATATATTGGATATGACTATGTTTGGATAGATGCGGAGCACGGGCCCCTGGACAGACAGGAGATATTTCATCACATCGTAGCGGCGCAGGGAGCAGGCTGTGCGGCATTTGTCAGGGTACCGGGAGTCGATGCGAAGGCGATGAAAGCGATTCTCGATATGGGACCGGACGGTATTATATTCCCGTTTACCAATAACGCGGAGGCGGCGAAGGAGGCAGTCCGTTCCTGTTCCTACCCGGATCATGGCGGCGTGCGGGGCCAGGGACCGATCAGAGCCATCCGCTACGGTCTGATTGATGAGGACGAGTACATTCAGACGGCATACGAGCGTGTGTATAAGATCATGCAGATCGAGACTCTGGAGGGGTATGAGAACCTGGATGAAATCATGGAGGTGACTGGAATCGACTCTCTCTTCATCGGTGCGGCGGATTTGGGCCGATCGATTAAGGGCCAGACCGGGGAGAAGAAGTATGAGCTTCCAGAGGTATACGATGACATCTGCCGGCGTGTCAGAGCCAGAGGCTTAACGCTGGGGGCAGCCATCGGAGCAACGAAGGAAGAAGCCGCGAAAGCCATGGGAAAAGGAATTCAGTGGGTGGTATTCGGACAGGATGCCAGGGTGCTGGCCGATGGTTTGAAACGGAATTTTGACGAACTGGCGGAATTTTAGACCTAACGGTTTAAGAATGGAGAAAAATATGAATTACATTGCGAAACCGGAACGATATGAGACAATGAAATACATCCGATGCGGAAAGAGCGGCCTGTTTCTTCCCGCCATGTCCCTTGGCTTGTGGCATAATTTTGGAAATACATCGGATTTTACCAATTGCCGGGAAATGCTGCTGGAATCATTTGACCGGGGCATTACACATTTTGATCTGGCCAATAATTACGGGCCGGAGGCCGGAAGCGCGGAGGAGACATTCGGGCGCGTGGTCCATCAGGAATTAAAGGCTTACCGGGATGAGATGATTATCTCGACGAAGGCGGGATACTATATGTGGCCCGGACCATACGGGGAGTGGGGATCCAAGAAGAATCTGGTGGCTTCTCTGGATCAGAGCCTGAAGCGCATGAACTTAGATTATGTGGATATTTATTACCACCACAGGCCGGACCCGGATACACCGATGGAAGAGACGATGGATGCGCTGGCAGGGATCGTAAAGAGCGGAAAGGCGCTTTATGTGGGAATCTCCAACTATAACGCGGAACAGACGGCGGAGGCGGTGAGAATTCTGAAAGGCATGGGCATACACTGTCTGATTCATCAGATGCAGCTGTCGATGATTCACCGTGAAAATGAGGCCGTTCTCGATGTGCTCAATGAAAATGGCGTCGGAGCAATCGCCTTTTCACCGCTTGCCCAGGGAATTCTGACAGGCAAATACATCGATGGCATTCCAGACGGTTCCAGAGCCGCCGGCGCCAGCGTGTTCCTGAATGCGAACCATGTGACCGGTTCCGTCCCGGTGATCACGAAGCATTTAAAAGAGGTATCCGACAGCCGCGGCCAGAGCCTGGCTCAGATGGCGCTGGCCTGGGTTCTTCAGAAAAAGGGAATGACCTCGGTTGTAATCGGAGCCAGCCGTACGGAACAGATCGTGGAGAATTTAAAGGCGATGGAGAAGCTGACGTTTTGCGAGGAAGAGTTGAGACGGATTGATGAAATTTTGTATGAGAGAGTTTAGGAGGAAGAGCGGATTCTATGGGAATCCGCTTTTTTTCGTTGACAGCAGGTAAAGAAAAGATTATAATATGTATATACACGGTGTATATACATATATCTAAAAATAACACTCAACAAGGAGGAAAAGACATGCTATACCAAAGCGATTACATGGAAGAAAAAGCAATTCTCCAGACAGCCGCCCGAATGTGTGCTGCTGCGAGAACGGCGCCCAAAGCCCATGGCAGGGACACCCTGCATACGCTGGTGCTGACTGGGGAGGAGAAAGAGAATCTGGCGAAGAAGATGGAAGAAGTCGGCAGACGTGAGATGGGGGACGGAATGAACACATGGTATGGCCGCGACGCCGGCAATGTCCGCGCTGCCCATGCCGTCGTTTTAATCGGAACAGACAGAAAGAAGCGGGGCGTCTCTCACTGTGGTTACTGCGGTTTCGGAGACTGCGGCGGCTGTAAAGATTCCGGCGGAAACTGTGCCTATACCTATGTCGATCTCGGTATAGCAGTCTCATCGGCGGTTTCGGCCGCCGCATCGGATAAGACTGACTGCCGCATCATGTACTCCGTGGGAAAGACAGCCGCCGAGATGGAGTACGGACACGATGCTGTGTGGCTGGGAATTCCGATATCCATCTCCGGGAAAAATATTTTCTTTGACCGCGGAGTTGTTCACGCGTAAAATAAAAGACAGAAGGAGAGATTGCTTATGTCTAAATTGTATAACAGTACCTGCTACTGCACAAATCTAAGAAGAAGTGCCAACGCGATGTCCGAGTTCTATGACTCGGCCTTAAAAGAGGCAGAACTGACCATCTCGCAGTACTATCTTCTGGTCAATTTATCGAGACTGGGAAAGGCCAACATCACGCACTGGTCCGAGCAGGTGGGGCTGGATCGGAGTACGATGGTCAGGAATATAAAACCGCTCCAGTCTCGCGGTCTGATCGAAGGGGCAGAAGGCCATGGAAAGACCTTCACCCTGTCGGAGAAAGGCCGGCACGCCCTGGATACAGCCACGGTCATCTGGCAGCAGATGCAGGAAAAGATGGAACAATTCCTGGGAAAAGAGGACGCAGATGCCATTCTGCGGATCGGCAGCAGGCTTCAGGATTTGAAGGATTAAAGGATACTACAAATTCTGTTTTTTCACCATAACCCTTGCCATTCCGGCCGCCAGGAATTCGGCGATCGGGAAGCATACCCAGATACCGACCGGCCCCCAGATACGTGACAAGATAAAACCCAGAGGTATAATGATGACAATTTGCCGTATCAATGAGATAAGCAGGGATTTCTTCCCGCATCCCAACGCTTCAAACAGTCCGGCGTAGACGACGCTGACCGTGGATACAATGAAGCCGAGGCTGATGATACGCAGAGCCATGCTTCCCGGTCCAATGAGTGCCGGATCATCAATAAAGACAGCGAAGATCTGCTGGGGGAAGACAAGGGCTGCCAGAGTTCCTGCTGTCATAATGGCGACAACCAGCAGCATACTGCATCGGATAATTTTATGAAGCCTTTCCTTTTCACCGGCTCCGTAATTATAGCCCGCGATAGGCCTGAGCGCCTGTACGATACCGGAAGCAGGCGTGTATAAGAACGTCTGCAGCTTTAAGTAAATACCAAGGATGGCTACATAAATATCAGAAAATCCTGCAAGCATGAAATTTAAGATACCCGACATGAGGGAAGGTGCGGCCAGCATTAAGGAGGACGGTATTCCAACGCTGTATATCTGTACAATGGTACTTTTGTCAAAAGAAAAGTATTTCGGGCTGATCTTAATACCGATATCCTTTCTGCCATAGATGATCAGATAAACAAACAGAGAACAGAACTGCCCGGTCACGGTTGCCACCGCGGCTCCTGTAACTCCCATTGCAGGAAGGCCGAACAGCCCGAAAATCAGGATCGGATCGAGAATAATATTAGTGATGCATCCCACCAGCAGTGAAATCATGGTCAGGAACATGGCTCCCACAGACTGGAAGATCTTCTCAAAGCAAATGTGAATCAAGCTTCCCGCAGAGAAACACAGGACGATATAAGAGTAGCGGCAGGCCCATGCAAGCGTCTGCGGATCGGAGGTGAAGATGGAGAGGAATGGCTTCGTCACCAGTAAACCGAAGATAATGATCAGGATACAGTGAATAAATGTAAGCCCCATTCCAATGGAGGCGGCTTTATTAGCTTCCTCCGGCTTCTGTTCCCCCAGTTTTCTGGCGATGACGGAGTTAATTCCGACGCCGACGCCGACGGAAAGAGACAGGACAATATTCTGGAGCGGGTATACGAGAGAGACCGCGGTCAGGGCCTCCGTTCCCAGCCGGGCCACGAAAATACTGTCTACAATGTTGTAAAGTGACTGGATTAACATGGACAGTACCATAGGCGCCGCCATGGAAAGTAAAAGCGGAAATACCGGCTTTGTCTTCATAAAATCCTGTTTGTTCTGCATAAAATAACCTCCCTGAATGAGTACTGACTAAAAAAAGGCAACAAAAAAACCATATGGTGGGCTGTTTAGTTCCAGAAACAGTAAACCATATGGTTCATTAAAATGGGGACGGCAATCCATGTTCTGACTTCATAATTCAAACTTAACATGGTATTGACGTCATATTATATTTTGTTTTGTCTTCTGATGGCATAATAACATACGAAAAATCAGGTGTCAACATTTTTTATAAGATTTATTCTGAAATTTTTCCGAGTTTTATTCTGAATCTTCCGCATCTTCCCCGTAGAGCTCCGTCTCAATGATTCGAACTGCATCAGCAATACAGTCATTGCAGGAGCGGAGTACGCTGCCGGTATCCACGCCCTTTAATTCGCGGCAGATAACACTTCCGTTCTGATCCTTGAACTCATTTAAACACTGTCTGGCGGCTTTGTAGGAGACCGCCTTGGAATCCGGATGATCGAGATGGACCGTACTGTTTTTCATACCGGCCAGAATGGCTGCGGCACCGATAGCCCCGCAGGTTCCATCCATGCTGCCCATACCCAGCCCCATACCTTCTGTTATGCGGAACATGGTTTCCTCATCAAATCCCAGCTCGTCACAGAATGTACATGCAACAGACTGAGAGCAGTTATACCCGCGGTTATGTCTGCCCAGCGCTTCCTGTACTTTTTCTTCTATTTTATCTGACATAATATTCCTCCTGTAATCAGCAATAATTAAACTGTAACCAATATGATAACACTTCCGAAAAGAAATGTCAATTGGGAATAAAAATGTCAAATCCTTTGGAATCTATGAGTCATCATCGGATGAACCAGGCCATAAGCGGGTGAAGAAACGTGACTTAACTCCTGGCTGCATGCCTGAAAAGAAGGGCAAATATCATATGAAACAGGAGGCCGCCTGTGCAGATCGAAAGGAGATAAATGATGTTTCCCGGAAGCACGCCAATCTTTTGTGAAATAGTGTAAAATACAGCCTGATTGTTGGGATAGTAGGGGGAGATGTAGAACATATCTGCCTGCCCGAGAGGTTTGGCCGTCACATTAATCAGTGTAGCGATCCCACAGCAGATCAGAAACAGCGGCAGTGTGCTGACGTAACCGGTAAAACTGGTATCAGATTCATGGGAAAATCCGATCAAAAGCCCAATAAAGATCAGCAGGATATGCCACAGCAATCCGTGCAGCGTCAAAAACCAGTAAGGATGCAGCAGGCCGGAGGGCTCCGCCAGAGCCATAATACCCCCTAAAAGGTTAAAATCCTGCATAAAGGTCAGAATGATCAGCTGCAGCCTCCTGTTTTTTACGAAAGGAAGGAGCAGGCAGAAATACATGGGAAGGCTGCACAGCTGAAACGGGAAATACCACCAGTCGTATTTCTCCTGATTTACCACGTAATACAGGAACAGCTGTTTATAAATCTCGCTTGCGGTCAGGATAACGCCGCAGAAAAACAGCAGCCGAATAAAAAACTTCCTCTCTGTTTTCCTGGAAAGAAAGTAAGCCGTCAGCACAGCCGCCAGGAAGCCCGCGGCCATAATACAGATATGAAAAGCAGAATATGGCCTGGGCGGAACCATGGGCCATGCTGTTTTTATAATAAATTCTTTCATTGTGATTACCTCAGTTAAATGTTTATTCAGTCCGTTTTGTGTCTTTCTAAAGTGTAATTCCAGTGGTGGCATAAGTCAATGGGAATCTTGCGGCGGCTGCGTTTGACAGCTGAAAGAGACTCATGTTAAACTGTAAATAATTTTTAGAAAATTAAAAGGAGGAGAAATGATCATGATTACAGGGCTGGATCACATTACCGTAAACATGGCGGACAGAGAAGCAAGTTTTACATTTTACGAGGAGGTGCTGGGGCTTGAAAAAATGTATGATGTGGATATGGGGGACCACAGACTTACATATTTTTGCTTAAATGGCAGCACGCGGCTGGAACTGATTGAGTACTACAATGATAAGCCGGCGCATACGGAGCCGTCGGATGAGAAAGGAATCTATCGCCATATGGCTCTGACAACGGATGGTATCGAAGCTCTGTTTAAGCGGTGTACCACATATGGGGTAAATGTGCTGATGGAGCCTGTCCGGGTGGATAAACTGAAATGGACCGGCATGCTGATAGAAGATCCAAACGGAGTAGAAATCGAAATCGTACAGAGAGAGTCTGCCACCAATACCGACATCTGAAGGAATGTGGATAAGCCATGTATAAAATACTGATTGTAGACGATGAAGCAGACCACAGAAAAGGACTGATGAATCTTCTGACCGCCATGAGGCCGGAGGATATGCTTCTGGAAGCGGATGACGGTGTGACCGCTCTGGAAGTGATCGAACTGGTGGACTGCGATATTATTATAACCGATATACGAATGACCAATATGGACGGTTTGGAACTGTTAAAGGCGGCGAAGGCACAAAATCCGGAGGTGGAGGTAATCATCTTAAGCGGCTATGGGCAGTTCGACTATGCCAGAGAGGCATTAAAATACCAGGCTGCCGATTATATTATGAAGCCAGTGGACAGTGACGAGATTCAGATGGTTTTGACAAAGGTCACAGAAAGGCTTTCTGAGCGTCAGAAAAGCCGGAGCAAGCAGGAAAGTATTGAAAGCCGTCTGACAGAGACGATGCCCGTGTATATGGATCATCTGATGAACCTGTTTGTCCAGAAGCCGGATTTTGCCGGAAAAGAGAAACTGAAGGACATGTTCCAGCTGGAACAGCCGGGAACTGTTATTTGCTGCCATGTGGTAAGCGACGGCAGAGATCTGAGCGAGGAGCAGAGGAAAGATCTGAAGTATCAGATGAAGAAGTCCCTCGACCCGAATTCTTCCTATCCCTTCTTTCTGGAGCATCAGCCGGATATGATGGCGGTCTGTTTGTTGACAGAGGAGCCCATGACCGGGGCGCGGTGGTCCGCCATCGAGGGCCATATGAGATCTGTACAGTCGTTCTGCAGACTGGTCTGCTCTCCCGGTTCCATGACGGACAATCTCTACGAGCAGGCGTCTCAGTCCTATGAGGAGGCGGTCCGCTTCAGCCAGTACGAATTCTATGAGCCGGGGACACTTCTTTCGGAGGAAACTATCGGAGGCCGGATTGGAAAGAATTCCGATGCGGTTACCTACTCGGTTCTGCCTGTTGTGGAAGGGCTAAAAAGGGGAGAACTTCGAAACGCCTACGAACTTCTGGCCGCGGAGATCGATGAAGGAGTAAGCACGCTTTTTTCGCCCCCGGTGCTGCTAAAGCAGAGAGTGATATTTGCTCTGTTTCAGATCATGAGAAATCTCGATGTTCTCATCTCCGGAAGCTTTAAAAAAGAGGCGAATTTACAGATCAGCAGCCTCCAGCGGTCGGCGACTCTGACACTGCTGAAACGGAGTCTCTACGCCTTCTTCCTGGACCTGGGAAAGGAACTGAACAGCCAGAAGGAGGGAAAAGGGCGCGATATCATGACAGACTGCGGAGAGTATTTGGAAAATCATTACATGGATGAGATTAATCTGGAAAGCGTTGCGGAGAAATACCATTTTAACCCCTCCTATTTCAGTACGCTGTTTAAAAATACGTATAAGAGCACATTTTCCGAGTATCTGATCCGGCTGCGGATGGAGAAAGCCAGGGAACTGCTGCTTACGACAGAATCCAGGGTCCGGGATATCGCGGTTCTTACCGGTTACCGGGACGCCAACTACTTTGTCCGGGCGTTTAAGCGTTACTATGGCATGACACCCGAGGAATACCGGAAAATGAGCGGCAGAACGGAGTGATGTCCTATGGAAAAATGGAAGCATAAGAGAAAAATATACTGGAAACTGAGGACCCAGCTGCTGGTTCTGTTCCTGGTTCTCACGATCGTGCCGCTCATCATTTTCAGTATCCTGATTTACCGGAATTCCGTCAAATCCATTACGGAGCAGGCCCAGGGATATTTCATGCAAAGCGTGGAAAAGAGCAGTGTGATCGTGGATAAGGAATTTGACTACATCGATGAGTTCGCTCAGAAGCTGAATATCGATTCGCGTCTCTACGAGATTTTCAAGAATCTGGACAAGACGGATGAGGTGTCCCTCATGAACGCCAACTCCCGGATTACGGCTATTTTAAATGCATATAAGCCGTGGGGCAGCAATATTTATTCCGTTCATCTGGTTACATCCTATTTTAGGTTCGGGGAGGAGGACAAAAACTTCTACCCCAAAGGTGCTTTTATGAATTCCAGACTGGAGAAGGAAGCCAGGGAGGCGAAAGGATCGGTCTGCTGGATTCCGACTTACAGTTATACCGATATGTTCGGGATCAACAATCTGACGGATGCGCAGGTGGAGTACGGTTCCCTCTTTACTGCGGTATGCCAGATGAATTTCTGTGATGTGTCCAGCGGGCGGGTGGAACGGCTCCGTGAGTCTGTGGAGAAACCGATTCTGGTGATCAACTATACCGAAGAGTTTCTCATGTCTTTGATCCGGCGTTATGGAGCGAAAGACATTGTAAGTGACGCGGATTATCTGGTGATTGACCGCGAAGGAAATGTGATCTGCAGTTCCGATCCCGCCTATGGTGCCAGCCGCCGCTATCAGGCGGACTGGCTGGGAACCTTAAAGAAGGGGACAAATTCCGGGTATACCACGGAGAAAGACGGGCGGGAGAGATACATGGTAACGTACGCCCAGAGCGAGATTACTGACTGGCTGGTGGTAGCGCGGGTACCGGTACATTTGCTGATCCAGGATGTGGAAAGAAACATACGGAGCTATATCATCGCCATCATGGTGATTCTTCTGCTTCTGTCCGCTGTTTCCTCCTATATGATTTCCCGCTATATTAACCGGAAGATTTACGGAACGATACATATGATCGATCAGGTGGGGACGGGACAGTTTGGCAGTCTCATCACCTATGACGACAGAGATGAGTTCTCTTTCTTTTATGAGAAACTCAATGAGATGAGCCGCAACATAAAGGCGTTGATTTACGAGAATTACGAGGTGAAGCTGCAGCAGAAGGATTTTGAGATCATGATTCTGACGATCCAGTTAAATCCCCACTTCCTGTACAATACCTTAAACATCATCAACTGGACGTGCCTGGCGGGCGACACTCCCAAGGCCAGCCGTATGATCGTGGATCTGTCGCGGATGCTCCAGTATACCAGCCAGAGCAGAAAGCAGCTGGTTTATTTAAAAGACGATATTGACTGGCTGAAACGCTACATTGAAATTATGCAGATTCGATATGAGAATCAGTTTGAGGTGAATTTCGATATTCCGGAGGAACTGATGGAGAAGGAGGTCCCCAAGCTGTTTTTACAGCCTCTGGTTGAAAATGCCATTGTCCATGGTTTTAAGAATTCCGAGGAAAGAGGGATCCTGGAAATCAGTGCGGAAACCGATGAAGAGAATATCTGTTTCACCGTGGAGGACAACGGGGCTGGCATGACACAGCAGAGAGTAAAAGAGGTGCTTAAGTTCACCGGTACTTCCATCGGGGTGGCCAACACGGACCGGCGGATTAAGATCCTTTACGGGGAAGCTTACGGCGTTTCCCTCCATTCCCAGTTAGGAGAAGGGACGGCTGTGGTCGTTACGATTCCGAAATAGGGCGGCCCCATTGATCTGCATAAAGATTATTTATAAATCAATTGTCTGAGAGTGCCGCCATAAATAAAAGGCCGCAGAACGATTCAGGAACTTTTTCCCGTAAAAGACGGGAGACAGTTTTCCCGAGTTTCTGCGGTCTTTTTGTTTTCCAGCTAACAAACAATAAAAGTGCTGTTTTCCAACAAAAACCATATAGAAGTCCCCTCCTCCTTCCATTAAAATATAGTTATCGAAACAAAGACAGTAAACAGAAAAATATGGGAGGTAATTAAAATGAAGCGTAATCATCTGAAACAGCTGGCGGCACTATTGATGGCGGGGACAATGATCCTCACGGGATGTGGAGGAAGCGGAGGAAATGCCACGACTGCAGGGGAGAGCAGTACGGCAGGAAAAACCGAGGCAGCCACGGGAAAAACCGAAGAGGAGCCGGTGGAGATCACTTTTACTTACTGGGGAAGCGGCGCTGAGAAGACGGCGATCGAGGCATCGGTAAAGACATTTGAGGAAGCCAATCCGGATATTAAGGTAAAGGCCATGCATATTCCGAGCGATGATTTCCTGACAAAGCTAAACGCGATGATCGCGGCGGGGGAGACGCCGGATATCAGCTATTCCGCATCGTGGAAATGCCAGTTTGGCGAGGATGGCCTGATCTATAACTTTTACGATCTGATCAAAGACGATCCGGAGGTTTCCGTGGACGATTATCTGGAAACCTGCTGGTGGAACTGGTCGCCGACAGAGTCCGCAGGCCCGATTATGGCCAATGTCACCCTTTCGCTTATGTATAATGAGGACCTGTTTCAAGACGCCGGCATCGATACACCGCCGACGAAGGTGGCCGATGCGTGGTCCTGGCAGGAATTTGTGGAGAAGGCTCAGGAACTGACGCTGGATTCCTCCGGACGCAACGCCAAAGACCCGAATTTCGATGCCAATAACATCACTCAGTACGGTGTGATGTTTGCGCCGAACTGGAATGTATACATGCCATTTATCTACTCAAACGGCGGCGCTTATTTAAATGAAGACATGACAGAATTTGGTTTAAATGATCCAAAAGCGGCGGAAGTAATCCAGAATTTTGCAGATCTGATCAATGTATACCACGTTGCACCGACTGCAATTCAGTCCAACAGTATGCCGGCGGCCGCGACCGCACTGGCGTCCAAACAGGCTGCCATGTACATCGACGGAAGCTGGAACCATCTGGATCTGGCCGAGGCAGGCATCAATTGGGGCGTAGGTGTTCTTCCAATTGATAAGAATTATACAACATTCTTTGACGGTGGTTCCCTGATCATCTTCAAGGCGACAGAGCATCTGGAGGAAACGCTGAAGCTGTATCAATGGATCACCAACCCGGAAAGCTCTGCCGAGATTACGGAAATGTTCCGAAGTATCTGGCTTCCGGTTCATAAAGAGTACTATACCGACGGTGAGAAGCTTGATTTCTGGGCTTCCGAGGAATTCCCGGCACGTCCGGAAGGCTTTAAGGATGCCGTTGTCCAGTCCACCTACGATCATCAGGTGATTGCGACAGAAATCGATGTAAAAAATTTCAATGAAATTGATACGATGGTGAAGGCAGCCCTGCAGCAGGTATGGGCGGGGGATAAGACTGCCGAGGAGGCGATGACTGAAATCAAGACGAGCGTAGATCCGCTGGTGGACGGCACGTACTCCGGAAACCGTTCCTGATGAAATACATAGCAGGATTGCCGCACAGACCACAGCGGATGAGGTAATCCCGGCATGCGGGCCGTCATTTAGAAGAGGGCGGCCCGCCTTACCGGCGGGGCGGTCCGGCCGGAGACAGGAGGTATCACTATGAAAGAAAAAATCAAGATGACCCACAGGGAAAAGCGTGAAAACGTGGCCGGCTTTCTGTTCTGCCTTCCCTGTATCCTGGGCTTTCTTTTTTTTGCCGCAATACCGATGATTATCAGCTTTATTATGAGCTTTTCGGACTACAGCATTGTGAAGGAGAGTCATTTTGTAGGCGTCGATAATTATGTGCGGCTGTTTGCAGGGCAGGATCCCTACTTCTATAAATCACTGACTGTGACAGTCATCTACGTAGTCCTTTCCGTCCCTACATCGATCATATTTGCATTTTTAATCGCGTCACTTTTAAACAAAAGCGTAAAGGGGAAGGGGCTTTTCAGAACACTTTTTTATCTGCCCTCCATCATTCCGATCGTAGCTATGGGCGCGATCTGGATGTGGATATTCAATCCGGACGTGGGTCTAGCCAACACCCTGCTAAAAGCGGTGGGACTGCCGCCGAATAAATGGCTGTCCTCGGAATCCACAGTTTTACCGACCCTGGTATTCGTCAACCTGTGGACAACGGGTTCCACCATGGTAATCTTTCTGGCCGGTATGCAGGATGTTCCGAGGCAGCTGATCGAGGCCGTGGAGATCGATGGCGGCGGTGTGATGGCAAAGCTGTTCCATGTCATCGTTCCCATCATGACTCCGACTATTTTTTACAATGTGGTAATGGGCTTTATCAATGGATTCCAGATTTTCACCCAGTCCTACGTCATGACGCAGGGGGGGCCCAACAATGCCAGCCTCTTTTACGTGTATTATCTATACCGGGAATCCTTTCAGTTTATGCGCATGGGCAATTCCTGTGCAATCGCCTGGATCCTGTTCGTGATCATTATGATACTGACCGCAATTCTGTTCAAGTTTCAGAACCGATGGGTCTACTATGGAGGTGAGTGATGTTGAGTGCAAAAACGAAGAAAACAGTCGGAAAGCTGATTACATACGCAGTGCTGGTTACAGGCAGCCTCTTCTGCATCGTACCTCTGGTCTGGATGGTGAGAAGTTCCCTTATGACTCCCGTAGAAATCTTTATGGTGCCGGTCAAATGGGTACCGGATAAGCTGATGTGGTCGAACTATAAGAAGGTATTTGAGGTTCTGCCGTTCTTTACGTATTACAGAAATTCCCTCTTCATCGCGGCTCTGGTCGTGGCCGGGTCGATGCTTACCAGCTCCATCTGTGCCTACGGACTGGCCAGAATCAAGTGGAAAGGGAGAAATGTGGTATTTGCCTGCATCATGGCCAGTATGATGCTGCCGTTTGCAGTTACCCTCATTCCGACCTTCCTGATGTGGAGGGCGATCGGATTTACCAACAGCTTTGTGCCGCTCATTGCCCCGGCCTGGTTCGGCGGCGGAGCATTCTATATTTTTTTGCTGCGTCAGTTCTATATGACGATTCCAAAGGATTTCGATGAGGCGGCATATTTAGACGGCGCCAGCCATTTTCAGATCTTTACCAGGATTATACTGCCGATTACAAAGCCATCCCTGGCTGTGGTAGGACTCTTTACCTTCATGAACACATGGAACGATTTTCTGGGACCTCTGGTCTATTTAAATGATGAGGCAAAGTACACGGTGGCACTGGGACTTCAGCTCTTTACCGGTTCCTACCGTTCAGAGTGGCATTTGATGATGGCGGCCGCCTGCCTCGTATTGATACCCGTTATTCTGGTATTCATCGTCGGACAGAGGTATTTAATCGAAGGAATCACCATGTCGGGCGTCAAGGGCTGAGAATGTGAACACGATAAGAGCGTCAGATAACAATTTTGGAGGAGATAAACATGATTACAGATATCATTACAAGTATCAAAGACATGGTTCATGCACCAGTCAATCCGTTTTTTTCCGTCGCTGTAAAGGACGGTCAATATGAATGCGGAAACCGGGAAAGCTATTATGCGAAGAAGCTGCCGGACGAAACATTTTCCTATGATATATCCAATAACAAGGTCCTTGCAAATGCAGACGAGTTCGGAACTCTGAAGACTGTGACCTTTTACCGGGGCTGTTACACCTGTGATGATATCCCGGGTGTGTGGGTCTCCAAAGACTTCGGTCAGGCAGGCCCGTTCTATTTCAGACTGACAGTGGAGGGGCAGGAGGTGTCCCTTCGAGACGGCTCTCTGCCGTGTCAGTCCGATCTGGCGGAAAACCTGATCCCGAGAGCAGCCTTTACCCATCCCCGCCTCACCGCTACGGTCCTTTCGTACGCACCCATTTCAGCCGATGGCAAAAGAAGGCCGCGCGCCCTCGTATACGGGCTGTATCTGGAAAATACAACAGACGGTGATGTAAAGGGAACCGTGATTCCGCCAGACTTTTCCCCGGATAAGGATTATTTTACCATTCCCGACGCCAGTGGGAAGATGGTGGAATGCGGGGCGATGACAGAAGCGGGACAGATGAGCGAATCCGGCCAGACTACACCGGCAGTTCCATTCCACTTAAAAAAAGGGGGCGGCGCGTGGTTCCCCATGGTAATCTACGCACCCGGCGAGAGCGGCGCAGTAAAAGAGATCGAAGAGGCGGGGACACTTCACTGGCTGAATGAGACGCTTTCCTGCTTCCGGGGGATGCTGGGCATCTTAAAGATGGATGGGGATCCGCTGACCGCCGCCATCTTCGAACGTGCCGTATACCAGGGAATCTCGGCTTTCGGTATGGACAGAGACGGCGCGATCTGCGGTTCCAACTGGGGTACATTTCCGGCTACGAGACAGATATGGATGAAAGACATGTACTATTCCAGTCTCCCTCTCAGCGTGCTGAATCCCGACTTCTTCCGTCAGTCCTGCCTGTGGTTTACAGAGCATGGGATTCGTCCGGAGGGATCGAAATACCAGGGGGGAGCGGCCCATTCTTTGAGTAATTCCCTGACCTCTGTCTTAATGGGAGTCCTGTATTACGAAGCGACGGCGGACAGAGAATTTTTCCTGACCCACCGGGAGACTGTGGAAGTCTTTGAAGAGATTTTAGAAGAGGTGCTGGCGTTAAAGGAGGGGGACGTGTGGCTGTTTTCGACCGTGTGGATATCCGATGCGCTCGCCTTGGGAAAATACCATACCGGATCGAATATCTGCGCGTGGAAGGCTTTTAACGGCATGGCGCGGCTGATGGGCGAGGTGTTTGAAGACCAGGAGAAACAGAAGAAATACGGGGAAATTGCCGGTGAGATTAAAAAGGCCATCGAGACCTACATGGTGACCGACGGCAGGTTTGGCCCCCAGTACTTAGAGGGGATCGGCGGACTGACACCTGAGACGCAGACGCGCTATCCGATATCAGAGTATGAGAAGAAGTATGTGGATCAGGCTCTCACATTTTATCCCGATATAATAAATGGAGATGAGATCAACCTGATGATGCATGACGGGGAAGAGTCTGATACGACGCTGATTCCATTTTACGGATATAAGACGTATGACGATCCTGTTGTGAGAAATTATGCCAGATTTTCTGCCAGTGAAGAAAATCCGACCTACGGAACCGAGTGCCGCGGCATCAAATGGGGCCATGAGTCCGGTGCAACTTTCCCAGGTTACACCACAGCATTTTCCGGAGTTGTGGATGAGGAGACCATGAATGGGGAAAGAGGCTATATGACAGAGCTGAAACGCCTCTGTGATCTGGACGGTTCCTGGTGGTGGTGGCCATACAAATGCGATACGAAGACCGGCGACGTAGTCAGGCTGAACTGCTGCGGGAAATGCGGCTGGGCGGCCGGAGTATTTGCCAGCCTCTTTATGACACAGATTCTGGGAGTCCGGTACGACGCTCCGTCGAAGACTCTGAATTTCGAGCCATTTTCGCCGGGCAGCAGCTTTGAATGGAACGATGCTAGGACAGGAAGCGGCAAGTTTGATTTTACTTACCGGAAAACGGCAGATGCGGTGACCGCGTCGGTGACAAGCCGCGTGGATCATCAGGTGACCCTGGTGCTTACCCTGATCACCGATGGTATACCGAAATTTACGGACAGCGGAAAGATAGCGGAATTTGAAGAGACAGAATTCCTGGGAAAACGTGCAGTAAAAATACAGACAGTCTTAAAGCCGGATCAGAAAGTCAAAATAGAGACATCATGATCATAAACTTAAAGAAAGTTATAAATCAGATTCATGAAAGCAGTTTTATAAAACAAATCTATTTATAATATGAAACAGCAATACCATTTACATAAAACGTAATACTACTTCTTCAAACGCCTGGAATCCGCCAATGGAAAGGATTTCCAGGCGCTTTTTGCATAAACAGGCGGAATTTTTCAGGATTTTTATAATATTATAAATATTCCGGCCATCTTTTTTCACTTTCCACCAGCCATAAAGGGATAAGTCACTGAGAATCCAGATAAAATAAGACTTGAATAATTTCAAAAATGCTATATAATGTATAACTGATACTTATTTCTATATTTATGCAAAAAAAGTGCATATAATGAGGAGGATTCATTATGAAAAAGAATGTAATAGTACTTGCGGCGGCCGTATGCATGGCAGCGGCACTTACCGCCTGCGGAAGTTCAAAATCCGCTACAGAAACAACAACAGCGGCAGCAGAAACCACAACAACAGCAGATACCACGGCAGCAGATGCGGCTGATACCTCAGCGGCAGCGGCCGAGAAGACAGAAAGCACCGGCGGCAAGATCGTTATGGTAACGAACGCTGAGTTCCCGCCATATGAGTACCACGAGAACGACACCATTGTTGGTATTGATGCCGATATTGCAAGAGCAGTCGCTGAGCAGATGGGAGTGGAACTGGAGATCCAGGATATGGCATTCGATTCTCTGATTCCGGCGATCCAGTCTGGAAAGGCTGATTTTGCGGCAGCTGGTATGACTGTAAACGAAGACCGTTTAAAGAATGTGGACTTTACCGATACCTACGCACAGGCAGCTCAGGTAATCATTGTTAAAACAGACAGCCCGATCGCTTCTCCCGATGATTTAACAGGCAAGAAGATCGGTGTTCAGACCGGTACAACCGGCGATATCTACGCGGACGACATCGAGAACGCGGAAGTACAGAGATTTAACAAGGGCATGGAAGCTGTTATGGCCTTAAACCAGGGCAAGATCGACGCGGTTATCATCGACCGTGAGCCTGCGAAGGTATTCGTGAAGGAAAACGAAGGCTTAAAGATCTTAGACGAAGCATTTACAGAGGAAGAGTATGCAATCGCTGTAAAGAAGGGCAACACCGAACTGCTTGAGAAGATGAATGCCGCGATCAAGGAATTAAAGGAATCCGGCGAGTTACAGAAGATCGTTGATAAGTATATTACCGCAGAATAATATAAAGGAAGAGTGCCATGTGGGAAAAATTAGTCGCTGACTTTTATCAGAATTTTATAGAGGACAACCGCTGGAAATACATCACGGATGGGCTGCAGAATACTCTGAAAATTACATTTTTTGCAGTTCTCATCGGAATCGTGCTGGGATTTCTGGTTGCAATTATCCGTTCTACTTACGAGAACACTCACAGGCTGAAGATACTGAATGCAGTCTGCAGCGTATATCTGACGGTAATCCGCGGAACGCCGGTGGTTGTTCAGCTGATGATCGTATATTTTGTTGTCTTTGTCACGGTTAATCCGGGTATGGTCCCGACGGCGATTCTGGCCTTCGGCATCAACTCCGGCGCCTACGTGGCCGAAATCTTCCGAAGCGGCATCAGCTCCATCGAGAGAGGCCAGTTTGAGGCCGGGCGGAGCTTAGGCTTTAACTACGCGCAGACCATGTGGTATATCATCATGCCGCAGGCGTTTAAAAACGTGGTTCCGACGCTGGCCAACGAGTTTATCGTGCTGCTGAAGGAGACTTCCGTAGCCGGTTACATCGGTCTGCAGGATCTGACGAAGGGCGGCGACATCATCAAGAGCCGTACGTATTCCGCGTTTATGCCGCTGATCGCGGTGGCACTGATTTATCTTTGCATGGTTATGATATTTTCTTACCTTGTAAAATTACTGGAGAGGAGGCTGCGCAGAAGTGAGCACTAGAGAAAATCGTATAGAAAAGCCTCTGATTCAGGTACAGAACTTAGGCAAGAAATTCGGAAGCATGGAAGTCTTAAAGGACATCACGGTTGACATCTACAAAGGTGACGTCGTGTGTGTAATCGGACCCTCCGGATCTGGAAAGAGTACCTTTCTCCGCTGTTTAAACAGACTGGAGGAGACGACATCGGGCCATATCCTGTTTGAGGGAACTGATATTACCGATAAGAAGACGGATATCGACCGCCACCGCCAGAAGATGGGGATGGTGTTCCAGCAGTTCAACCTGTTTCCGCACATGACGATCTTAAAGAATCTGACCCTGGCGCCGGTGAAGCTTCAGGGACGGAGCGAGGAGGAGGCAAAGAACCAGGCCATGGCGCTCCTCGACAAGGTCGGCTTAGCGGACCGGTGCAATGCATATCCGAACCAGTTATCCGGCGGACAGAAGCAGCGAATCGCCATTGTCCGTGCCCTGTGTATGAACCCGGACGTCATGCTCTTTGACGAACCGACGTCTGCACTCGACCCTGAGATGGTAGGCGAGGTGTTAAACGTTATGAGGGATTTGGCGAACGAGAAGATGACCATGGTAGTGGTTACCCATGAGATGGGCTTCGCCAGAGAAGTTGCCACCCGCGTCATGTTCATGGACGGCGGATACTTTCTGGAGGAGAATGAACCGAAGGAATTCTTCGAGCATCCGGAGAATGAGAGGCTTAAGGGCTTTTTAGGCAAGGTTTTGTAAAGAAAAATTGTGACGTAATGTAAGTGATTAAGAAATAAATGAAAAAAATGGTGTCTGTCTGCAACGGTAAAATGCAGATGACACCATTTTTTATTATGATTCTTTCTTTGGTGCATTTACAAAGACCATGGCTGCGGGCGCTGGTATCCGTAAGGAGATGGCTTTCACCGGGCAGTCAAAGACACATGCATTGCAATGCCAGCACTCGTCCGGATATTGAATTACGGGAGGCTGCTTTTTCGCCTGCTTCAGACCATAGACATCTACAGGGCAGATATCGACGCAGGTATGGCAGCCAATACATTTTTTTTTGTCTATAATTGGTGGCATAATCCGTACCTCTCTTTCTATTTGTGCTTTTCCCGCCAGCCGGTGATGGGGATTCCGTTTATTTTTTCGACTGTTACAAATTTGTTGTTAAGCAGCGGGTTGGTGAAGGGGTAATCGACGCGATTGTGTTTGCCTCGGGTTTCCTTACGCTCGATAGCACTGACAAAGGCGAGTTCTCCCAACAGTGCCAGATCCTCGGCCTCCAGGCAGCGCATGAATTCATGACTGTTCGCACAGTGTACTGTGGCTGCCTTTTTCTGAAGCCGTTTTAAGTGACTCAATCCGGTAGTGAGAATATGCTCGCTCCTTACCTCCGGCCCGCAGTAGTCGGTCATGACCTGCTGGATAGCTACATTAATTTCCTTCCAGTCGGGGGTTGCAGTATCGGCGTCCCGTGAGATGATTTCGCTGTAATGATTTGCACGGGCTTTCACAAGTTCCGTTTCTTCTGCCGGGAAAGGAGTCTGCCCATGGCTGTAGCAGGCCGCGCTGATCCCGGCGATATGTCCGTAGGTGGCTGCTCCGCCCATATCAGCCCGGAAGTTTCCTGTTTCATCCCCGGCGGCGAAGAGGCCGTGAACCGTGCACTGGGCGTCAACAGAAATATCAATGCCGCCGCCGATACTGCCGCCGTCTTTACAGTCAAATTCTACCATATGCTTTCGGAAGTCAAAGCCTTCCAGAGCGAGATGATCCAGGGTTCCTACATTTCCCTCGTTGCTTAACCCCCAGAGCATGTAATCCAGCTGTTCATCCGTACATTCGGAACAGTTCATAAATACGGGTTCCCCCTGGCGGCGCTTGATGGAGAACATATCATGCCAGATATCACCGGCCAGATCGCCGTATTCTTTCGAGGGTTTTGTTACAAAGGGGCCTAACGGTTTCCCCTCAATATCACTGTATACCCCCAGCCATGTGGCCTTACCGCCGCGGTTAAAATATTTGCAGCCAGCTCCTGTTCCTGTGCGGTCCAGATTAACAAGTCTGGCACCGGCGCGATAGGCGGCTGCCCTACCGGTACAGACATCGGAAGGGCAGCCAGCGTTATTGAACATCCAACCCATGGTTTTGGAACCGAAAAGCCGGTTGACGCTTCCAGTGGCCAAAACTACACTTTTTGCCCGTATCACCTGCATTTTTGGAACTTCGTCTGTGACATCAATACAGATTCCTCCAACGACCCGGTTGTTTCCGTCGGTAATGACATCGGCAAAGGGATGGTGGTTTAGAATGGTCACGCCGCGCTTTAACGCCTCACGGGTAAAGATTGGTTTCTGTTCCCTTCCTGCGTATTTGAGCCAGACGCGGAGATGGCCGGGTTTTGCATGGCCGTTGAACTCCCAATCCCCATGCTCCCGCATTCCGACACCCCAGCGGTCCCAGTCCTTTACGCGGTCAAACGATTCAGCAACATATCTGCGGACAAGATCCATATCGTTGTTTCCACCGATCTGCGATGCCTCCATTTCATTGATAAATTCCGCCGGATCATCACCGTGGACCGACGGGATGTAGCAGAGAAAATGATCGTTTCCGGTGGCACCGGATCCGCTTCGCTTTGAGTTGGCCTTTTCTGCTACGATTACTCTGGCTCCTTCCCCGGCCGCTGCAATGGCTGCCATAAGGCCCGCGACACCGCCGCCTGCCACGAGAACATCGCATTCCAGGGTTTCATTCATTTCAATCATATCAGACATATAACCCTCCTTATTTTTGATATCTCTATTATAAAAACGAGACTTCTCATCTGTCCAATACGGAAAGTCAATTACCATATAAAATGAAAATTATACTCGATAAAGAATTATTACGGTGATATAATAAAAGAATTAGAATGAGTTAAAATTAAAGGGGGAGAGTAAAATGGAATTGCTGCAGCTTCAGTATTTTGAGCGGATCGCAAAGTATCAGAGCATGTCAAAAGCGGCAGAGGAACTGCACGTTTCCCAGCCGTCCTTAAGCAGCTGTATCATACGGTTGGAAAAAGAACTGGGAGTAAAGCTGTTTGACCGGAACGGGAGAAAGATTGTTTTAAACAGCTACGGCAAGTATTTTCTCAATATGACGAGGCAGATTTTAAACCTGGTTAATGAATGCAAGGTGCCGACGAATGAAAAGGCCCTGATGGAACGGATTAACATCGGTTTTATGAATTACAATGAGAAAATGTTTTCGCTAATTGGAAGCTTCTCTGCGGAAAACCCAGAGGTAGGCTTTAATGTCCATGGCAGCACCATGAGCCAGCCGTTTGCCTACTCGGCTTTTGATTTTATTATCGGCCTTGCCTATGAGGGAATTCCTCTATTCCGGCATGAGCTGACAATCGGTTCCCGCCATGATTACGTAATCGTTCCGAAAAATCACCCGCTGGCAGAAAAAGAGTCGATTGCCTTTGAAGAGCTTAAGGATGAGAAATTCTGCTTTTTAAAGGACGAAGACGGGGGGTATGAAAGCGAATATAAAGCATGTGTTATGAGCGGCTTTATTCCGAAGTGTGCTTTTGTGACAAATGACGCCTTTTATAAACTACATTATATTTCTCAGGGAAATGTGTTCGGATTTATTCCCAATACCTGGAAAGAAGTATACGAAAAGTGCGATAAGATTGTTTTAATTCCTGAAGCAGGGAATTTAAAGGAGACAGCAACGAAGCTGTACTGGTCGGATGCAACATTGGATTCTGAGGCAAACAGAAAATTTCTAAGCTACGTAAAAGAGAAAATGGGAGGGAGCAGCGATATACGGGAATAGACAGCGAAGGGGAAGCGTTCAGAGAAAAAATCGGATATGCTTTGATAGAAGACGCGGCTGTATCTGTCGGAACTACCGGCGATTACAGCCGCGTCTTCTTTGAGTTGCGTAAAGAGTGCCTTGCGTCTCATCTGTAGTGTCCGCCATATTCCCTGTGGTAGGGAAGCTTTTTAAAACAGAGGCAGATGGCGAGGGATAATACCCCACAAATTAGATAGCAGCATGCAGTGAACAGTTCCCTGCCGATGAAAAAAAAGTTCCCGGAGGCAATGGTAAAGAAGCAGGCTGCAGCTGCAAGCAGAATGAAGACGGTATAGGCTCCAAATCCGGCCTGTACCTTAAAATGCATGGATCGGAAATCATATTCCTGCAGCCTTGAGACACGCAGAAAACGGGAAAACAGTCCATAGGTTCCAAACATGAGGGCCAGAATGGAAAAAATCGAAGGGATAGCGACAAAAGAAACAGTGTTGCAGACTGTCCGCTGCAGGGCACCGAACAGGAAAAAGCACACCGTAAGAAGCGTGGCGGCCAGAGCACGGAGCCGGAAGGAACGCAGTGTATCGGGAGTGCAGTCCCAGACATACCAGTCTCCCTGATAGATATATTCTGTTTGACAGCCTTTCCTGTTCTCTGTGGGTATTTGTTTGGGTACGTAATCCTGCAGAATTTTCTTACGTTGCAAAGACATAACCTTCCTCCTGTTAAATAAATGAGATTATATTTATCTTAATCAGGAAGATGCTGGGCGTCAAGTGGTTTGATGCTTAAGTTTTAAGCTTTTTAATATAAAATAAATGTTATATACAAATTGAAAATGAATATTGGACACTTATAAGACTCATAGCGTATAATCAGTAAAAACAAACAAGCAAACTGCTTTTAGGCATCATGAATTATCTGAAATAGACAAGAAATGGAGGGAGGAACCGCAAAGTATTTTAGCAATAGGAAAATAAAAAAGGAGAGGTGGAGAAGGAGTTATGATTAAGTACATAGGAAAGCGGATATTGATGATGATTCCCGTTATGTTTGGAGTGACGCTGTTGATTTTTACACTGCTTTATTTTGCCAACGGAGATCCAGCCAGGAATCTTCTGGGAGCAGAAGCCACAGAAGAGGAGGTGCAGGAGTTAAGAGATGAATGGGGACTGGATGATCCGTATCTGATCCGATATGGCAATTATCTGAAGCAGCTTCTGGTGGACAGGAGCCTCGGCGTCTCATATGTAAACAAAAAAGAAGTCTCAACGGAAATTGTGGCCCGATTTAAGGTATCCTTTGCCATAGCGGTTGAAAGTACCATCATAGCGGTACTGTTTGGCACGGTTATGGGTGTTTTGGCTGCAACCCATCAAAATACATGGGTTGATAATGCCTCCATGGTGGCAGCTCTGGTGGGCGCCTCTATGCCTGGCTTCTGGATCGGACTTGTTCTGTCGATCGTCTTCGCATTGAAGCTGGGCTGGCTTCCGTCCAGTGGCTGGGGGACGTTTAAGGAGTCCCTGCTTCCCTGTATTTCCCTGGCAATTGGAGCGGCTGGAGGTCTTGCAAGACAGACCCGTTCCAGTATGCTGGAGGTGATCAGGCAGGACTATATTGTTACAGCCAAGGCAAAAGGAGTGTCAAAATTCAAGGTTACATATGTCCATGCGTTGAGAAATGCCTTGATTCCTGTCGTTACAGCGGCGGGAGGAACGCTCAGCTGGCTGATGGGCGGTGTTGTGGTGACAGAGACGGTATTTTCCATACCCGGGCTCGGGATGTATATGGTTACAGCAATCAATCAGAGGGATTATCCAGTCATTCAGGGCAGTGTCCTCTATATTGCACTGACATTCAGCCTTGTCATGCTGGCAGTGGATATTCTGTATGCCTACATAGAACCGAGAATCAAGGCGCGATATAAGACCGCAAAGACTGTAAAATAAGGAGTAGACGATGGATAAGATGAAGAAAAAAGAGAGTATGTTCTTTATGACATGGAAGCGTCTGGCGAAAAACAAACTGGCAGTTGCCGGGCTGATCGTTCTTATCATAACCGCTCTTCTCGCGGTTTTTGCGCCGGTCGCCGCTCCGTATGGATATGAGGAACAGGATTTATTCAATACGCTTGCGGGTCCAAGCAGAGAACACTGGCTGGGGACAGACAATCTGGGACGTGATATGCTGAGCAGGCTGATCTACGGCGGAAGAAACTCCCTGACGCTGGGACTCATCTCTGTGGCGCTGGCAGCTGCACTGGGAGTGGTTCTGGGTGCTGTGTCCGGCTATTATGGAGGGAAGGTGGACATGGTGATCATGCGTCTCCTGGATGTGCTTCAGGCAGTGCCGGCTATCCTGCTGGCTATTGCGATATCGGCCACGCTGGGCCCCGGATATATGAATTGTATCCTGGCGCTGACGATTTCCCAGATTCCGGGGTTTACCCGTATGACGCGGGCATCCTGCTTAAATGTACAGGGGATGGAATATGTGGAAGCGGCTCGCTCTATCAACGCAAGAGAACGGAGAATTATCTTCAAACACGTACTTCCAAACGCTATTTCACCTATTATCGTACAGGCAACCATGAGCGTAGCCACAGCTATTCTGACATCAGCCAGTTTAAGCTTTATTGGGCTCGGAGTACAGCCGCCTCAGGCAGAGTGGGGGGCCATGCTCTCCGCAGGCAGAAGCTATATCCGCAGTAATCCCCACGTGATCATCTATCCGGGCATTACCATTATGATTGTGGTGCTGTCACTGAACCTGCTTGGGGATGGTTTGAGGGATGCGCTGGATCCCAGACTGAAAAACTGATGAAGGAGGGCAGCCATGGAGGCAAATCATCAAAACAGCGCTTTATTAAGCGTGGAGGACTTAGAGGTCCGGTATACATTGAGTGAGGAAACGGTATATGCCGTGAACGGCGTGTCTTTCACCGTGAATAAAGGAGAAACCCTGGGACTGGTGGGAGAGACCGGCGCTGGAAAGACGACTATAGCAAAGGCGGTCATGAGTATTCTTCCAGATCCGCCGGCGAAGATTAAGAATGGAAAGATCATATACGGCCAGAAAGACTTACTGGCTATGAAAGAAAAAGAAGTGAGGAAGATCAGGGGAAAGAAGATATCCATGATTTTTCAGGATCCGATGACGGCGTTAAATCCCGTATTTACAGTGGGAGACCAGATTGCCGAGGTAGTGAAGATACACGAAAACTTAAAGGGCAGAGATTCCGTAAAAAGAGCGGTTGAGATGCTGGAAATGGTAGGAATACCGGGAGAGCGGTACGGGGAGTATCCCCACCAGTTCTCAGGTGGAATGAAGCAGAGAGTTGTAATTGCCATGGCACTGGCCTGCAATCCTGAACTGCTGATTGCCGATGAGCCCACGACCGCTCTCGATGTCACCATACAGGCACAGGTGCTGGAGATGATGACAAAGTTAAAAGAACAGCTGAATACGGCAATGATCCTGATTACGCATGATCTGGGAATCGTCGCTCAGATGTGTGATAATGTGGCCATCGTCTATGCTGGTGAGATTGTGGAGATGGGAACGGCAGAGGATATCTTTGACCGCCCCCTGCATCCTTATACGACAGGTCTGTTTGCGGCCCTGCCTAGCCTGGCAGATGACCAGACGAGACTGACTCCGATCCATGGACTGGTGCCCGACCCGACGGCGCCTCCAACAGGCTGTAAGTTTCATACCAGATGTCCATATGCGTCTGAAGCGTGTGAACAAGCGATTCCCCCGCTTGAAGAAGTGGAACCCGGCCATTATACCCGGTGCGGACGCGGAAGAAAGGAGGCTACATGACATGGAAAACATTATTGAAGTACACCATTTGAAAAAGTATTTTAAGACTCCGCGGGGGATGCTTCACGCGGTGGATGACGTTTCTTTTTCCATAGAAAAAGGAAAGACTGTAGGGATCGTAGGGGAGTCTGGCTGCGGAAAATCTACACTGGGCAGAACGATGATCCACCTGCTGGAGAGCACGGATGGAAGAATCATCTTTAAGGGGGAGGATGTGACCAGGGTTAATGCCAAGAAGCTCAGGGAGCTGAGGGAGAATATGCAGATTATTTTCCAGGATCCGTTCGCTTCTTTAAATCCCCGTATGACTGCTATTGAGACGATCCGGGAGCCGCTTCAGTTGGCGGAGCACTACTCCGCTGCAGAGATAGAGACGGAGACGGCAAAGATTATGGAGACTGTGGGAATTGACCGGCGCCTGGGAAATTCCTATCCCCATGAACTGGATGGAGGCAGGAGGCAGAGAATCGGTATTGCCAGAGCTCTGGCCTTAAACCCTGATTTTGTGGTATGCGACGAGCCTGTTTCGGCGCTGGATGTGTCAATTCAGGCACAGATTCTCAATTTAATGCAGGATCTGCAGGAAGAGAGAAAACTGACCTACGTGTTTATTACACATGACTTATCCGTGGTGCGTTACATATCGGATGAAATATGTGTCATGTATCTTGGACAGATGGTAGAGCGGGCTTCGACAAAGGAGCTGTTCCGGAATCCGGTTCATCCTTATACAAAAGCGCTGCTGTCCGCCATACCAGTCCCGGATATCCATGCAAAGAGAGAATTTGTAAAACTCACGGGAGAGGTTACTTCCCCGATAGAGCCAAAACCGGGCTGCCGCTTTATGGCGCGTTGCCCCTATGCGGCTGAGGCATGTAAAAAGCCTCAGGAGCTTTCAGAATTAAGCGAAAATCATTTTGTATCCTGTATCAGGGTAAAAGAGATAAATTAGGAGGAAACGTTCATGAAAAGAAGAAAAATGGTATCTCTGTTGCTGGCGGCGGCAATGACAGCAGGCGTTTTGAATGGCTGTGGAGGCAGCGGTGAGACATCAGGAATCACAGATGCGAAGAGCACAGAGGCAGCTGTGGCTGAGAGTGGAGGAAAGGAGAAGGGAGAGTCTACCATCGTCATGGAGATCACCAACGATCCCTCCAGTTTACAGCCTTCTACTATTAATCAGCAGGCGTTTATGGAGCAGCGCATGAATTATTATGAGCGGCTGTTTGAGTGGGACTACAATGGAGAGGTATCGCCGCTTCTGGTAAAGGATTATGAGTGGGTGGATGAACTTCATTTAAAGATCACTCTCTATGATAACATCGCCACACATACCGGTAAAAATCTGACGACAGAGGATGTGAAGTTCAGCCTGGAATACGCAAAGAACTCGGCGGAATTTGCACGTCACACCACCAACATTGATTACGATCATATTGAGATTACGGATGATTACACCATGATAATCCCAATTTTACAGCAGAACGTGCTGTTCTGGAATGATATTACGAGGATTGATATTGTATCAAAGGCAGATTTCGAGGAGAGCAAAGACCAGATGATTACCACTCCGATAGGAACGGGACCATACAAAGTGACTGGATATACACCGGGAGTGGAAGTGGTGCTGGAGAAAAATGAGGACTACTGGAACGCAGGGCAGACCGAAATTCAGCAGAGAAATGTAGACCGCATCATTTATAAGTTCATCCCGGAAGAAGCCCAGAGAACTATTTCCTTAGAGAGCGGTGATGTGGATTTCGTCTACGATCCGCCGTTAACAGAGCTGGAAGGCCTGATGAACAGCAGTGATTACGATGTTCTTGAAGTAAAAACCAGCAGTACGCCCAGCCTTTATTTTAACAGCTCGGATGGAAGTGTCTGCAGTAATAAGGAACTGAGGCAGGCTATTTCCTGTGCGATTGATAATACCGCAATTGTGGCTGCTGTTTATAAAGGATTTGCCCATCCGGCCTGTTCCGTGGTAACCCCCAACAATCCGGAATGGAACGATGATCTGGAAACCAGCGATCCCTATGCCTTTGATCTGGAGAAGGCAAAATCATATCTGGCAGAAGCGGGATTTGAGCCTGGACAGTTAAAATTAAGGCTTGCTACAGATGATGTCAGCACTCATAAAGCAGCAGCTGAAATAATCCAGGCGTATTTACAGCAGATTGGCATAGAAGTGGAAATCAGTATTTTTGATGCAGGCTCCTATAATACGCTGCTGACTCAGAAAGATACATGGGATATGCAGATCAACGAATATACTACCAAGGGATCGATACTGTTCTTTTTTGGCAATCAGGTAAACCGCAATAAGAATATCCGTGGTTTCTGGGATGATGATGAATTCCAGAATATATTGGCAGAGGCACTAAAAGATGGGGATGACGAAAAGGTATCGAAGCTCGTATCGATTTTTATGGAGAATATACCGATCTACCCCCTCATGAATAAGACAAACTATTATGTCTATCGCAAGGGAATCGAGAATGTCAGAACAAAGGACGATTACATCGTGTTCCCGGGAGATGTGACGTATACGGAGGAAGCTTCTTCCTGGCTCTATAACTGATCGGGGGAACTCAATGAACATATCTCTTGAATTTAACGAAAATAATTACACTGTACGGGAAGTCTGCCTGGAAGGAAAACGGATCGAGTACCGTGCCTTTGAAAACATTGTCTATGTCGGAAATCCGGTGGATACAGAGCATCAAAGGCTGAGTATATTTGTGCCTGAACAGTATTATAGAGACGCAAAGGGGAAGGCGCCGGTAAAAAAGCCGCCTGTCTTTTTACCAAATACAGTGGGAGGCTATATGCCAGGGCTCCCGGAAGAACCAGGTCTAGACCGCAGTGGAAAGCCCAACGCCTCATTTTATGCCATATTAAACGGTTATGTCGTAGTCTCCCCTGGTGCCAGAGGCCGGGGCCTGAGAGATGAAAATGGCGTATTTACAGGAACTGCGCCCGCTTGTATCGTAGATCAGAAGGCTGCAGTGCGCTACCTTAAATATAATCGGGACAGAATTCCCGGCGACACGGAGAGAATCATATCCAGCGGGACAAGCGCTGGGGGCGCCTTATCCGCCCTTTTAGGAGCAACTGGAAACCATCCGGATTATGAGCCGTATTTAGAGGAAATCGGAGCCGCAAAGGAAACGGATGATGTGTATGCTGCCTCCTGCTACTGTCCGATTACAAATCTGGAGCATGCGGATATGGCGTATGAATGGGAGTTTGGCGGACTCAGTGATTATCACTGGGGAGATCGGGAGGGCGTTATGACGGAGGCGCAGAACATGCTTTCCGTCATGGAGAAAACACTTTTTCCTCCCTATTTAAACAGTCTGAAGCTGACGGGAGATTCCGGAGAATGGCTTTTTCTCAGGGAAGACGGAAACGGAAGCTTTAAAGATTACATTGTGGAATATATTCTGCAGTCGGCAGGAAGAGAGATGGGGCGCGGCACCGACCTGACAGCATTAAATTGGCTGGTGATAGAAGACGGTCAGCCAACGGGAATGGATTGGGCGGCCTTCATCAGGTACCGGACAAGAATGAAGACGGCCCCTGCATTTGACGATGTGTTCCTTTCTGCGCCGGAAAACGAACTCTTTGGTTCTCCTGTTACCGCACGCCGTCATTTTACTCCATTTTCGCTGAAGTATACAAAAGCTTCTGGTGAAATAGCGGAAGAAGGACAGATTAAGCGGATGAACCCCATGAATTACATTCAGGATCGTGCGGCAAAGAAAGCAAAATATTTCCGAATCCGCCACGGAGCCGCTGACAGGGACACCTCTCTGGCGATTTCAGCCATGCTGACGGCGGCGCTGCGAGGCAGGGGCGTTGCAGTGGACTATCAGCTGCCATGGGGAGTTCCCCACGCAGGTGACTATGATCCGGAAGAATTATTTGACTGGATTAAGCGTATTTGTCAAATCGAATAAAACATTCTAAAAAATCCCGCTTTCAATATTGAAAGCGGGATTCCGTGTTAAGCAGTTCCTGCAGTGCCTCCTCCTGCTCAATCGCAATTCCTGACGGTGTCTTCGACACATATCCCTTCTGTTTTAACTTTGCCATGATCCGGGATACGGTTACGGAATGGCAGCCTAGATATTTCGCCATCTCGGCGTATGTAAAAAAGCGGGGAACAATCCTCGTCCCGCCCCGGAGCTGTGACACTTCAAAAAGCAGATGGCACAGCCGGACTACAACCGATTCCTCCTGCATCAAGTGGAAATGGATCAGAGCGTCATTATAATTGTCTGCCAGTGTCTCCATGAGAAATGTGTTGAATTCCGTATTCTTCAAGACCAGCTCCTGAAAGGTGCAGTAGGGAATCTGACACAGCGTGCATGTTGTCTTTGTGACCACCGAGAATTCCGGTGCACTGGCATTGAGCCGTTCGGCGCTTACAACAAACTGATTAAAGCCGATGAGGCGGTATGGGCGGAAGTATAAGTATACTTTTTCCTCTCCCTGCTTCGTGATACTGTTGAGTGCACAGATGCCTTCCTCCAACAGATACACATAGTTTGATATATACTTGTCATACTTTTTATTAAGAACAATGTCCTTCGGCATTGTGACACGCGTTCCGCTGTCTGTGATGATTTTTAAGAGCGACTCCTTCATGTTTTCTCCGTTCCTTGCGATAGTAATAAAAGATCGGATTTAGTATATCATAATTTTGTCAAAATAACCAGATTTATAACCTGTGTTATTTTTCTATGAGCAGATATATGATAAAATTAGATCAACAATGCAGGGGAGTAAATGAGCCGGAAAAGTTAGTAAAAGATGCTTTCGGGTTTTGTTGTGCCCTTATTGTTATATTTTTCACAATATGGTAGAAAAGGGGTTTCAAGACATGGCGAATCAAAATGAGCGTAAGAGAGAAAAAATGTTTTTAATTCATTCTCTGATCGGTGTAGGAATTATGGTATTTTTCCGCTTCCTCCCGCTGAATCTCCCGGAAGTTACTTCGGTTGGTATGGAAGTATTGGGAATCTTTATCGGAACACTTTATCTTTGGACATTCGTAGATCCGCTTTGGGGGAGCCTGATGTCCATTGCTATGGTAGGCTTATCCAATTATATGCCGATGGCGGGCCTGCTTAAGGAAGCATTCGGAGCACCGGTTGTGGCTCAGGTATTTTTCCTGCTGATCATGGCAGGCGGTCTTGTATATTATAAGATCACACTATACATAGGCCGTTTCTTTTTAACGAGAAAATTCACGAATGGCAAGCCTTGGCTGCTGATGTTCGTAATCTGTATAGGCTGCTACTTCCTCGGTGGTTTTATCAGCCCGTTTACTGCGATCTTCTTATTCTGGCCGGTTCTTTATGATGTATTTGAGGAAGTTGGCTATAAGAAGGGCGATGCGCTGCCACGTGTCATGCTGACCCTGGTGGTTGTCGCAGCTCTGATCGGTTTCCCGATGGCACCGTTCGCTCAGAATGGTCTGGCGCTGCTCACAAATTTCAGCAACATTACGGCAAACCTTCCGGGAGGTCCGATTGTTGTCAATAATGCGGCTTACATGGCTGTGGCCATTATACTTGGTCTCATTATGATCGTGGCCAATATCCTGTTTGCAAAGTTTGTCATTCGCCCGGATGTGACAAAGTTAAAGAATTACGATGTCGATATGCTGAATAAGAACCCGCTTCCGCCTATGGAACCGAGACAGAAGGTCATCGGCATAAGTTTTGTGATTCTGATTCTGGGTATGCTTCTTCCCAGCCTTTTCCCAACTTTACCGGGAATGGCGTTTCTTTCCTCCAACAGCCTCGGTCTGGCTCTTCTGATGGTAGCTGTTCTAGGAGCGATCCGTCTCAATGGAAAGAGCGTTTTAGAGATTCCGCAGGTCATGGCCACCAACTTTAACTGGGGCGCATACTTTATCATCGTTGCTGCGATCCTGCTGGGAAGCGTGCTGACCAGTGACAATACCGGTGTTTCCGCTTTCTTAAGCGTCGTACTTTCCCCGATTTTCCAGGGAATGTCACCGATGGTCTTCACCGTTCTTTTAATGGCGATGGCGGTTCTCTTAACCAACCTCTGCAACAGCCTGGTAATCGGCATGATTCTGCAGCCGGTTATCGTTACATATTGTACACAGACCGGAGCCAACCCGGCACCGATCGTTACGCTGTTAATTATCTTTGTACTGTTATCGGCGGCTATTACACCGGCAGCTTCCCCGTTTGCGGCGATCCTGCACAGCAACAAGGAATGGGTTCCGACCAAGTACGTTTACCAGTATACGATTCCATTTGTAATACTGGAGCTGATTATCGTTCTTGTGATCGGTGTCCCGTTAGCAAATCTGTTAATGTAAGTTTAGAAAGGAGTTATGTATCATGGCACAGTATGATGTAATTATTGTTGGCGCGGGTCCTGCCGGTATGACGGCGGCAATCTACGCGGCGAGAGCGGATATGAATGTTCTGCTTCTCGACAAGCTGGCCCCGGGCGGACAGATTATCAATACGAATGAAATTCAGAACTATCCGGGGGTCGGAACGATCAACGGAGCAGAGCTTGCGTATCAGATGTTTGAGCATACACAGCAGTTTGACAATATCGCGTTCGACTACGGCACGGTAAAGAGTATTACAGACGAAGGAAAAGTAAAGAGAGTCCTCTGTGAGGAGGATGACAAGGAATTTACGGCGAAGGCCATTATCCTCGCTACCGGAACGAGACCGAGATGCCTCGATATACCGGGAGAAGATAAGTTCCGCGGCAACGGAATCAGCTGGTGCGCCATCTGTGACGGAGCCCAGTACCGCGACCGTGACGTCGTGGTAATCGGCGGAGGCAATTCCGCGGTGGAGGAATCCATATTCCTTGCCGGTATCGTAAAATCACTGACGATTGTAACCATGTTTGATTTGACGGCTGATCCGATGGCCTGCGACAAGCTTCGCGCCATGGACCACGTAACCGTTTATCCATACCAGGATATCCTGGAATTTACCGGAGACACGAAGCTGACCGGCGTTCATTTCAAGTCTACGAAGACCGGAGAGGAAAACTCGGTTTCCTGTGACGGCGTGTTCGAATATATCGGACTCACACCGACCACAGAATTCTTAAAGGATTTAGGCGTGTTAAACCAGTTCGGCTATGTAGAAGTAGACGAGAAGATGCACACAAAGACAGCCGGTATCTACGGAGCCGGAGACTGTGTGACCAAGAACCTGCGCCAGGTTATCACCGCCTGTGCGGATGGCGCGATCGCAGCTCAGGAAGCTTCCCACTACGTTCAGAATTTAGAAGATTAAACAACGATTCATGCCCGCCTGTTTTCCTGTGACGAACGATAACGGAATTTTATTGTAAGATAAAAATTTAGAATTTTACTTTATTGTTATTTTGCAATAGAATAGAGTTAGTATGTTTAGAATGGGAAAACAGTGTGGAGTTCATACAAAAGGAAAGGAAGAAAGATTATGTTAAAGGAAGTAAACAGCGAAGAATTTAAGGAACTGGCCGGAAAAGGCCTGGTACTGGCGGACTTTTTTTCAACCACCTGTGGACCCTGTAAGATGTTGGGATTTGTATTGAAAGATGTAGAGAAGGAATTCGGCGACGACTTAACCATTTTAAAGGTTGATTTCGACCAGAACAAAGATTTGACAGCAGAATATGGCGTGACAGGATACCCAACCCTGGTTCTTTTAAAGGAAGGCGAGGAAGTAGGACGTCTTCAGGGATTACAGCAGAAACCGGTTATTATCAAGCTGGTGGAAGAACATAAGTAAGATCTTAAATTAGAACCTAACTATAAAGAACAGATACGGGGAGGTATCATCATGTCAGTAAAATATTCATTTGAAGATCATATTGTAAACAGACAGTACGAAGCAGAGCAGGAGATGTTAAAGGAATTCGAAGCAGGCAATTACACAATTGCCAATCCGCTCGTAAAATATAATGCTTATCTTGTCAATCCGTTATCCGCAGTTGTATGTTTCCATACAGATAAGGAAACAGCCATCACCGTTACCGTGCTTGGCAAGACACCACAGGGCAATATCAGCCACACATTCCCGAAGGCAAAGAAGCACGTGCTTCCGATCGTAGGTCTGTATTCCGATTATCAGAACAGAGTTGAGATCAGAGCTTACCGCGGCGAGTCTAACATCATCACCATCGATGTACCGGATGTGTTTGACGGCAAGGAAGTAATCTATTCCATGGATACGACTCCTGAGTATTTACAGGACAACATCATCTTAGTATCTCCGGCAGGCGAGGATCTGGCAGTTGGATTCGACTACGCAGGCGATGCAAGATGGCATATGACGATTCCATGTGTATTCGATGTGAAGAGACTGAAAAACGGCAACTTAATCATGGGTTCCCACCGGGTAATCCAGATGCCTTACTATATGTCCGGTTTATACGAGATCAGCCCATGCGGAAAGATCTACAAGGAATTCCGTCTCCCGGGCGGCTACCATCACGATGAATTCGAGATGGAGGACGGCAATCTCTTAAGCCTGACAGACGATTTAACCAGCGAGACAGTAGAAGATATGTGCGTTCTGATCGACCGCAACACAGGCGAGATCTTAAAGACCTGGGACTACAAGAAGTTCCTCGATCCGAAGAAGGTAAGCAAGTCCGGCAGCTGGTCTGACCATGACTGGTTCCACAACAACGCTGTATGGTACGACAAGAATACCAATTCCTTAACCTTCTCCGGACGTCACATCGATTCCATGGTAAACATCGATTATGAGACCGGAGAACTGAACTGGATCATCGGCGATCCGGAAGGATGGCCGGAAGAGATGCAGAAGTACTTCTTCAAACCAGTTGGCAATAACTTCGGCTGGCAGTACGAGCAGCACGCCTGCGTCATCACACCTGACGGCGATGTTATGTGCTTCGACAACCATCACTACGGTTCCAAGAACCCGGAGAAATATCTGGCAGCTAAGGATAACTACTCCAGAGGCGTTCGTTACAAAATTAACACCGATGACATGACCATCGAGCAGGTATGGCAGTACGGCAAGGACAGAGGAGCAGAATTCTTCTCCCCATACATCTGTAACGTAGAGTACTACAACGAAGGACACTACATGGTTCATTCCGGCGGTATCGCATACGACACAGAAGGCAATCCTTCCGAGGCACTGGGGGCATTTGCAAAGGATCAGGGCGGCCGTCTGGAGAGTATCACGGTTGAGATCTGTGACAATAAGAAGATGCTTGATTTACACGTACCGGGTAACTATTACCGCGGCGAGAAGCTGAAATTATACAGCGACGGCATCAACTTAGAGCTTGGCAAGGGCCAGATTTTAGGCGAGATGGGCGTTACGAAGGAATTCGATACCGAGATCCCGTTAGATCCGTCAGGCGAGATGCTTCCGGAGAGCTGCAACGCGAGAATCGAAGACGAGATCGACCGTTTCACCTTCTTCTCCCGTTTCGAGAAAGGCCAGCTGGTTATGCTTCTGTTAGAGCAGGGCGAAGAGGTTCACCGCTACTTCATCTCCACTACGGCGGTTCCGTTCCTGGCGATGTGCTGCGGTACATTCCTCGATTCCGACGACAGAAATACGAGAACCAATATCAATAAGACCGGATTAAAAGGTACCTATGATCTTCGCGTTATCATCGATGACAAGAAGTATGAGACAGGCGTTACGATAAGCTGTTAATCAGGATTTGACACTGTTACAGGATGCAGGAAGACACATATAGACTGCAGGAGGGGGCCGTGATTGAAAGACGTCCCCCCTCTTCGCAGGTTTTCAGGAGGGTTTATGGGAGTTTTATACAAAGAAGTAAAACATATCATTGACCAGCAGTATGAGGCGGAATCAAAATTTCTGGCTGAGTACGAAAAGGAGAGCCATACCATCGTCAATCCTTTCGTTGTGCTCAATCCATATCTGATTGCGCCTCTTACCGCGCTTGTCATGTTTGAGAATGAAAGACCGGCTTTCGCCAAGGTGACGGTGAAAGGAAAAGAGGCGGCGGGAGATTACATGTACCGCCCGAAATCAGACGCAAGGAAGATGGTTCTTCCGATATACGGCCTGTACGAGGACTATGAGAATACCGTAGTCATCGAGCTGAGCACAGGGGAGAACGCGACTCTTAAGATCGTGACAGAGAGGGCTTCCGAAAAGTTAAAGAAGCCGACCTCCATCGAGACCACGCCGGAGTACATGGAAGACAACGTCATGATGGTAAGTCCGACTTCACCGGCTTATACGGCGGCTTATGACTATGCAGGGGACGCGCGCTGGTATAACACGCTGAATCTTGCCTTTGATTTAAAGCGTGTCCGCAACGGACGCCTTTTCGTGGGAACCGACCGTCTGGTGGCTCCGCCTTACCATACCACCGGCATCTACGAGATGGGTATGATCGGTAAGATCTATAAGGAATTCCGCATTCCGGGCGGCTATCACCATGATGAGTGGGAGATGGAGAATGGCGATATTTTAATCTTGACCCAGTATCTGGCCCGTGGTACCGTAGAAGATGCTTGCGTCATGGTAGACAGAAATACCGGCGAGATATTAAAGGAATGGGATCATCAGGACGTACTTCCTGTTTACCCGGTCGGCGGCTCCGGAAGCCAGGATGCGCATGACTGGTTCCATAACAATGCGGTATGGTACGACAAGAAGACGAATTCTCTCACCTTCTCCGGACGCCATCAGGATATCATCATCAACCGTGATTTTGAGACCGGGAAGCTGAACTGGATCATCGGTGATCCGACCGGCTGGCCGGAAGACATGCAGAAGTATTTCTTCAAACCGGTCGGCGGAGACTTCGACTGGCAGTATGAGCAGCATGCCTGCATGGTGCTTCCAAACGGTGATATCATGTGCTTCGACAACGGCCACTGGCGTTCCAAGGAAAAGGAGCACTACGTCGACGCGAAGGATAACTTCTCCCGCGGTGTTATTTATCACATCGACACGGACAACATGACGATCGAGCAGGTATGGCAGTACGGAAAAGAGAGAGGCGCCGAGTTCTTCTCCTGCTACATATGTAACTGCGAGTACTATGAGAGAGGCCATTATCTCGTTCATTCCGGCGGTATCGGCAAGCTGAACGGAGAATGGATGAACATGCCTGGCGCAGGTATGACGGCGGCTATCGACGATGGATCGGCTGAACTCAGTTCCATCACCGTGGAGGTGAAGGACGATGTCGTTCTGTATGAGATGCATCTGCCGGCCAACTATTACCGTGCGGAGAAGCTCCATTTATACGACGAGGGCGATGCAGTAACCTTCGGACGCGGGGAGGTTCTTGGAAGCATCGGTAAGACCGAGGAATTCCTGACGGAAGTACCTGCAGAAGACGGCGGCATGGTCCCGGATTCCTATAAGACGAAGATTGCAAAGGAAGCGGACCGCCTTGTATTTAAGGCAAGCTTTGAAAAGGGCACGCTGGTCATGCTGAATTTAGAGGGCGAAAACGGAAGCCCGACGCGTCACTACTTTGTTCCAACCACAAAGCGCCCGTTCCTGGCCATGTGCGTAGGCACATTCCTGGAACACGATGAGAGAGCCGTGGAATTCCCTGTCAGCGGTGAGGGAATAGAAGGAACATATAAAGTTACCGTTACCATCGATGAAAAGAAATATGATACAGGAGTTACAGTAAACTTCTAAACAATTTCTTTATCATACCAACGAGACTGAAGGAGTCAAAAAAAGGAGGATACACGCAATGGGTTACAAAGTAAGCTTTGAAGAAGCGAACAAGATCTTTGCAGCGCTCCAGGATGAATACGAAATCTGGGCACCGAAAAGATTTGTAGGAAAAGGAAGATATTCCGACACCGATATGATCAAGTATGACAAGATTAACACTGTAGAAGAGATCGAGTACATGGATAAGTCCGATTTCCCTGCAAAAGAAGTGTTAAGCCCGATCACAGAATCCCTGTTCTATTTCACAGAGGACGAGTACATTGAGAGCAAGGCTACAGGCAAGAAGCTTTTAATCTTCATGAGACCGTGTGATATCCATGCACAGCATCATCAGGAGAAGATATACTTAAGTAACGGCGGCTTCGAGGACATGTACTATAAGCGCATGAACGAGAAAGTGAAAATCGTTATGATGGAATGTACCACAGGATGGGATACCTGCTTCTGCGTAAGCATGGGTACCAACAAGTCCGAGGATTATTCCATGGCAGTCCGCTTCGGCGAAGGCGAGTTAAGCCTGGATGTGAAGGATGACGCGTTCGCTCCTTACTTTGAAGGCAAGAACGAGACCGGATTTAAGCCGGAATACGTAGAGAAGAATCAGCTGACCGTTGATGTTCCGGAGATTCCGAACAAGGAAGTATTAACCAAGTTAAAGAACCACCCGATGTGGAATGAATACAATAAGCGCTGTATCTCCTGTGGTGCCTGTACCGTAGCCTGCAGCACCTGTACCTGCTTCACCACCACAGACATCATCTACAATGAAAATGCCAACGTTGGCGAGAGAAAGAGAACAACCGCTTCCTGTCAGGTTAAGGGCTTCTCCGATATGGCCGGCGGCATGAGCTTCCGCAACACAGCCGGAGACAGAATGCGCTTTAAAGTGCTTCACAAATTCCATGATTACAAGGAACGTTTCCAGGATTACCATATGTGCGTAGGCTGCGGCAGATGTATCGACCGATGTCCAGAATACATTTCCATCGCTGCTACTGTAAAGAAGATGGCGAATGCGATCGATGAAATCGTTGCAGAAGAGAATAAATAGGGAGAGGTGGACGAAGAGATGAATAACATAGTAAAACCTGTTGCATGCAAGATTCTTGAAGTTAAGAGAGAAAGCTTACATGAATATACATTTAAAGTTGCAACCGATATTAAACCGGAGCACGGACAGTTCTTACAGCTCTCCATTCCGAAGGTAGGAGAGGCTCCTATCTCCGTCAGCTCTTTCGGCGACGGCTGGATGGATTTCACGATCCGTTCCGTTGGTAAAGTAACCGATGAGATTTTCGAGAAGCAGGCCGGCGATACCTTATTCCTTCGCGGCGCTTACGGAAAAGGCTGGCCGGTAGAGAAGTTCCAGGGCAAGCATGTGGTAGTTATCACAGGCGGTACTGGTCTGGCTCCTGTAAAGAGCATGTTAAACATGTTCTATGACAATCCTGATTACGTAAAGAGCGTAACCTTAATCAGCGGATTCAAGAACGAGGAAGGCATCATCTTCAAGAACGACCTTGATAAGTGGCACGACAGATTTACCACATTCTATACACTGGACAGAGATCAGAAGGAAGGCTGGAACACAGGTTTCGTAACCGAGTTCGTTTCCAAGGTTCCATTTTCCGAGTTTGACGGCGATTACGAAGTAGTAATCGTAGGACCGCCGCCAATGATGAAGTTCACAGGCCTGGAAGCTGTTAAATGCGGCGTTCCGGAAGAGAAGATCTGGGTATCCTTCGAGCGTAAGATGTCCTGTGCTGTCGGCAAATGCGGCCACTGCCGTATCGACGAGGTTTATGTTTGCTTAGATGGCCCGGTATTCAACTATACACAGGCCAAATATCTGGTTGACTAAGGAAAGGAGCGAATAGAGAATGAATCACGATATTGATATTAAAAAAGTACGTATCAACTGTTTCAGACAGTCAAAAGTAGCGGGAGAGTTCATGCTTCAGCTCCGTGTTCCGGGCGCTTTAATCGAAGCGAAACACTTAACCATGGTTCAGGAAATCTGTGAGAAATGGGGCAACGGCACCTTCCACATGGGTACAAGACAGACCTTAAACATTCCTGGAATCAAATTTGAGAATATCGAAGAAGTAAACAAATACATCAAGAAATACATCTCCGATGTTGATATCGAGATGTGTAACGTGGATATGGAATCCGATGACTACGGCTACCCGACAATCGGCGCCCGTAACATCATGTCCTGTATCGGCAACGCACACTGTATCAAAGGCAACATCAACACCTATGAGCTGGCCCGCAAGATCGAGAAACTGATCTTCCCGTCCCACTACCACATCAAAGTAGCTGTCGCAGGATGTCCAAACGACTGTGTAAAGGCAAACTTTAACGATTTCGGTGTTATGGGTGTCAACAAGCAGGTTTATGATATTGACCGCTGTATCGGATGCGGCTCCTGTGTGGAGGCGTGTGAGCACCATGCAACAGGCGTATTGAGCCTGAATGCCAACGGAAAGATTGACAAGGACGCATGCTGCTGCGTAGGCTGCGGCGAATGTTCCCTGATCTGCCCGACAGGCGCATGGACCAGAGGCACCAAGAAGCTTTACCGCGTAACCTTAGGCGGCCGTACCGGCAAGCAGAATCCGCGTGCAGGCAAGCTGTTCTTAAACTGGGTAACCGAGGATGTTGTTTTAGGCATGTTCGGAAACTGGCAGAAGTTCTCCGCATGGGCGTTAGACTACAAGCCGGAGTACTTACATGGCGGTCACTTAATCGACCGTGTCGGATACAAAGAGTTCGTAAAACATATCTTCGAGGGTGTTGAATTCAATCCGGAAGCAAAGATGGCAGACGATATTTACTGGGCTGAGAACGAGCAGAGAGGCAATATGCACGTTATGCCGATCTCCCAGCACAAGCATGCCGGCCCGGCTGAAACAGCAAACTATACATTTACACAGAAATAAATAAGAGTGCTCTCGGAAACTCCTTGTGCTCAGCTTTGTGAGATGATTTTTCGTCAGATGTGCACAAATTTACGAGGCGTACACGGCGTGTACGTTGAATAAATTTGTGTGCATATGGCGGAAAATCAGCCACAAAGATGAGTGCAAGGGAGTTTCCGAGAGTGCTTAATAATGGAAAGGGAGGGCGCGCCATCTACATCAGACCACCGCGCCCTCCCTGTTTCATTGAAACACCGGGGTACGCAGAGCTGCTGCACATGATGCACGCTGCATAGATACCCGGCGCGATTTGTTACGATAGAAAAGCAGGAAAATTGAGCGTACTGTGCCTCCTCAGAGACATCCCCATGGACTTCTCCCAGGCACGCACCCCGAAAATTGGTATAAAATTCCCCCTCACATCCCTTAACCCAAAAGTGAGTCCAATTTTCCCTCAATCATTCCCGCTTTTTTTATGGTATTTTCCTGTTTCAATAGTTAAAGTTCACTCCCCACCAGGGGCACCGCAGTCCGGTTCGGCCGGGCAGGCTTCCTCAGCCTTTCCTGTGACTTTGCAGGGGATTAGAAGTTCTTAACGCGCAAAATTTTCGTTCAGGTGAAATTCCCATTTGTCTGAGCGCAGCGAGTTTGGGAATTTCACCTGGTTTTTAGAAAAATTCTGCACGTTTAGAACTTCTTATGCCCGAAACCGGAACTGGAAAGGCTGAGGAAGCCTGCCCGGCCGAACCGGACTGCGGTGCCCCTGGTGGGGAGTGAATTTTAACTTTCAATACATCTGTTACAAAACCCCTGTTTTATACATCTGTCCTAAATGAGAATTTTATGATAAAATAGACAGGTCTTAAAACACAGAAAGAAGAGGAAGACAATGGCATATTTCCCATTTTTTATGGATATAGAGGGGCAGCGATGCTTAATCGTCGGAGGCGGAATCGTTGCCTGCCGGAAGGTAGAGGTTCTTTTGGACTACGGACCGGAGATCGTCGTCGTGTCCCCTGAGATGACGGACCGTATGGTACGGTACGGCGAAAACGCGGGCGGAAAGGTAACGCTTCTTTGCCGGGAATATCAGGAGGAAGACTTAGACGGCGTGGATTTTGTGGTCGCGGCCACGGCGGATGAAGAACTGAACCGGCGGATTTCCCTGGTCTGCAGAGAGCGGCGGATTCCGGTGAATGTGGTGGATGTCAGGGAGGAATGCAGCTTCATTTTCCCGGCCCTGATCAAGGACGAGGATATTACCGTGGGAATATCCACCGGAGGAAGCAGTCCCACCATCGCACAGTATTTAAAGGCAAAGTTCCGTGCCGCGATTCCGGAGGGCTTCGGGAGACTGGCTGCAGAGCTGGGGACGTACCGGGAGCTGGTGAAGGAGCGGGTGCCCATCCTTTCTGTCAGAACCGCGGTCTTTAAAGAGATGGTTGAGGAAGGAATCCGTCAGGGCGGAACATTTACCAGGGAACAGGCGGAGCAGTTGATTGACAGAAAGTTAGAGGAATTGGAGAAGGACCATGAATAAGATGATTCGTATCGGGACGAGAAAGAGCGCTCTGGCGATGGTACAGACAGAACTGGTGGCGGAAGCGCTGAAAGGCGTTCAGCCGGGACTTTTAGTCGAGACAGTGACGAAAGTGACGGAAGGGGACCGCATCTTAAATAAGCCTCTGCTGGAGTTTGGCGGAAAGGGCGTCTTTGTGACGGAATTCGAGCAGGCGCTGTTAAAGGGCGAGATTGACTTTGCGGTACACAGCGCCAAGGATCTTCCCATGGATTTGGAGGATGGACTGGGGATCGTGGCCGTGCCCCCGAGAGAGGACCCGAGAGACGTGCTGATGACGCCTGCAGGAACCGACCTAAGCGCGAAAAAAGTGATTGTTATCGGTACCTCCAGCTTAAGACGGAGGCTCCAGATCGAGGCGCTGGGAAAGAAGCTGTGGCCCGGTTCAGCTGTGCGGTGTGAGGATATCCGGGGAAATATCCAGACAAGGATCAGAAAGATGGATGAAGGCCTCTATGACGCGATTATTCTGGCCGCTGCGGGCCTGAAACGCATGAAGATGGTAAATCCTCCGGCTGACGGCCTGGAGGAGTATTTTGAGACAAATGGGACGTATGATTTTCATTACTTTGACTGTGAGACGTTTATTCCGGCCGGAGGACAGGGAATTCTGGCCGTGGAGGGGCGGATCGAGGACAGGACCTGCGAGCTGGCGGTGCGCATCCAGGACGAGGAGGCGAAGACGTGCCTCATACTGGAGCGGAAGATCTTAAAGCTGCTGGAGGCGGGCTGTCACGAACCGATCGGCGTGTACTCCAGAATCAGGGACGAACAGATCGAAGTATTTGGAATCAACAGACGGGACGGAGAAACGAAGCGTGTGTATCTGACAGGCGGAACCGGGGAGCTGGATCTTCTTGCGGAACGCGCCGCGAAAGGACTGAGATAGAGATGAAGGAAACGGGTAAAGTATTTCTGGTCGGAGCAGGCCCTGGAGATCCGGGACTGATTACGGAAAAAGGGTTAAAGAGGCTGCGGGAATGTGATGTGGTGGTCTACGACCATCTGGCGTCTGAGCGTTTTTTAGATGAGGTTCCAGAGGAGAGCCAAAGGATATATGTGGGAAAAAAGGCGGGCTGCCACTACATGAAGCAGGAGGAGATCAATCAGCTTTTGGTGGATCTGGCCAGGGAGGGAAAGAACGTGGTTCGGTTAAAGGGCGGCGATCCCTTCGTCTTTGGACGCGGCGGTGAAGAGGTGATGGCTGTTTCCCGGGAAGGCATTCCTTTTGAGGTGGTATCCGGAGTCACATCGGCCGTTGCCGCCCTGGCATCGGCGGGAATTCCGGTGACGCACCGGGCTGTCAGCAGAAGCTTTCACATCATGACCGGCCATACCATGACGGAGGCGGGGAAGCTGCCTCTCGATTTCTCGGAGTTTGCAAAGCTTTCGGGCACCCTGATCTTTCTCATGGGGCTGACTCATCTTCCACTGATCGTAAAAGGGCTTTTGGAGAACGGAAAGCCGGGAAACACGCCAGCGGCGGTCATCGAAAAGGGCACGCTGCCGGGGCAACGCGTCGTGCGCGGAACGCTTGACACTATTGAACAGCGGGTGACGGAGGAAGGGATTGGAACTCCGGCCATCATCGCTGTGGGGGAAGTGACTGCGCTGGATTTCGCTTCCACATACCACGAGCCTCTGGAAGGTGTCAGAGTGGCGGTGACCGGAACGGATCTGCTGGCAGCCAAGTTGAGAAAGAGTCTGGAGGAGGCGGGAGCCTGCACAGAGTGTGTCCTCAGCATGGAACTGGAATCCCACCGGTCCGGCGAGGCGATGAAGAACGCCTATGAGAGACTGGCGGATTACGGATGGATCGTATTTACCAGCGCCAATGCGGTGCGTGAATTCTTTCTCGGCCTTCTGGAGAGCGGAAGGGATAACCGCAGGCTCGGCCATGCGAAGTTTGCCGCCGTGGGTAAGGGAACGGCAAAGGAACTGCTCCGGTACGGGTTTACAACGGATTACACGCCGGAGGAATACTGCGCGGCCGCCCTTGCCGAGGGTCTTAAGAGCGTTGTGAAGGAGAGCGAACGCCTCCTGATCCCGAGGTCAGGAAAAGGCTCGCCGGAACTGGTTGAGATTCTGGACAGCGCCGGAATCCTGTACGATGATATCGTCCTTTACGATGTGGCAGAGCGGAGAAAGGGGACGAAGGAAATGGCGGAATCCCTCAAAAAAGCGGATTACTTAACGTTTGCCAGCGGTTCCGGAGTGGACGCCTTCTTTGAAAATGCAGGTGAAGACGTGACCGCACTTCTGGACGGGATTCGTGTGGTGTGTATCGGTGACATTACGGCCAGAAAGCTGGAGGAGCACGGAAGAAAGGCAGATGTGACGGCTGCCAGATTCACGGTGGAAGGCATGACAGAGGCTATCTCCCGGGACTGGAACCGGTGAAGCGATAACTGATTCTCACGCCTTCGGGAGCATCGATGGAAAAAGAGACCTGTCTATAGTGCGTAAATTCACAGAAAAATTCTGAAAAGATATAAAATAAAAACAATAAAATCTTAAAAAAACATAAAGTAGATAAACATTTCCGATTTGATCTTGATATATGTGAATTTTAGGTATATTTTATTACTATAGGAATTTGAGTGCTCATAGCGAGCCACTCCACTAGATTCGTGAAGGACCTCATCAAGTGGAGATGACATGCATCGCACGTAAGCGGTCAAAGGACGCCCGCTAAGTGCTCATAGCGAGGAGGCAGGATCATGGATTATTTGGTTGTTTATACAAGCAATACAGGCAATACAGAAAAAGTAGCGATGAAAATATTCGATTCAATACCGGGCCGTTCGAAGGATATCCAGAGGCTGGAGGAACTGCGTGACGAGGAGGCGGATACGTATTTTGTGGGCTTCTGGAATGACAGAGGCACCTGCGGGAGCCGTGTGATGGAGTTCCTTTCCGGTCTGCACGGGAAGAAGGTGGCTCTCTTCGGGACCTGCGGGATGGGCGGAAGCAGTGAGTATTTTAAACAGGTGGAGAACCGGGTGTCCGTTTTTGTGCCGGAGGATAATGAGTATCTGGGCTGTTTCCTATGCGGCGGCAAGATGATGCTGCAGGTACTGGACCGTTACAAACAGATGCAGGCCATCAACGATTCCCCCCAGATCCGGACGATGATAGCCGCGTACGAGGAGGGAATGCTTCATCCCGATGAACAGGATTTCCGGGATGCGGAAGCATTTGTGGAAGAGGCTCTTAATAAGTAACTGGCGGATAAAGGAGAAAAAGCATGGGTATCAAAAATGAGGACGACAATAAAAGCCCAAAAAAACCATTTATATACTACTATTTAATCGTCATGATCGTCATGATTCTGTTCAACGCGCTGATGGTGCCGTGGATACAGTCCAGAGCCGTGATCGAGGTGCCGTACAGTACGTTCCTTGAGAAGGTGGACGCAGGGCAGGTGACAGATGTCGCCAGAACGGACTCGGAGATCCAGTTTATTGCGAACACGGGCGAGAAGGACAGGAACGGAAAAGAGATATACGCGACGTATAAGACAGGCCCGTGGCCGGATGAACAGCTGACAGAACGGCTTCTGGCTCATAAAGAAATCAATTTCCAGAAGACAATTGTGGAGCCGGTGAATCCGCTGCTGTCATTTTTCTTAACCTGGATTCTTCCGATTCTGATTTTCGTATTCCTTGGGAATATGATGGCGAAGCAGATGCAGAAGCGTATGGGCGGCGGTAATGCCATGACTTTTGGAAAATCCAATGCTAAGATTTACGCGGAGTCGGAGACCGGCAAGACCTTTGCCGACGTGGCGGGCCAGGAAGAGGCGAAGGATGCCTTAAAGGAAATCGTGGATTTCCTCCATAACCCGCAGAAGTACGCAGATATCGGCGCCTGCCTTCCGAAGGGCGCGCTGCTGGTTGGCCCCCCTGGTACCGGCAAGACGCTTCTCGCCAGAGCCGTAGCGGGTGAGGCACACGTGCCGTTCTTCTCTATCTCCGGTTCGGAATTCGTAGAGATGTTTGTCGGCATGGGCGCTTCCAAGGTAAGGGATCTGTTTAAACAGGCTAACGAGAAGGCCCCCTGTATCGTCTTCATCGATGAGATCGATACTATCGGTAAGAAACGTGACGGCGGCGGCTTCAGCGGCAACGATGAGCGGGAGCAGACATTGAATCAGCTTCTGGCCGAGATGGACGGATTCGACGGAAAGAAGGGAGTCGTTATCTTAGCGGCCACCAACCGTCCCGATTCACTGGATAAGGCGCTGCTTCGTCCGGGCCGTTTCGACCGGAGAATTCCGGTGGAACTTCCTGACCTTGGCGGACGCGAGGCGATCCTGAAGGTACACGGAAAGAATGTGAAGCTGTCCGATGATGTGAATTTCCATGACGTGGCGCTGGCAACAGCGGGCGCCAGCGGCGCAGAGCTTGCCAATATCGTCAACGAGGCGGCCTTACGGGCGGTCCGCATGGGCAGAAAGCTCGTGTCTCAGGAAGATTTAGAGGAGAGCGTGGAGGTGGTTATCGCCGGATACCAGAAGAAGGATTCCGGTGTCAGCGTCAACGAGCGGAAGATCATTGCCTACCACGAGGTGGGACACGCACTGGTTGCGGCATGCCAGAGCAATTCCGCGCCGGTACACAAGATTACGATTATCCCGAGAACATCGGGTGCGCTGGGCTACACCATGCAGGTGGATGAGGAGCAGCGGTATCTGCTCACAAAGGATGAGGCGCTCAATAAGATCGCCACCTTCACCGGCGGCCGTGCGGCGGAAGAGCTGATCTTCCATTCCGTGACCAGCGGAGCTTCCAATGATATCGAGCAGGCGACGAGAATCGCACGGGCTATGGTGACCCGGTACGGCATGAGCGAGGCGTTTGATATGGTGGCCTTAGAGACGGTGACGAACCAGTATCTGGGCGGCGATACGTCACTGGCCTGTGCACCGGATACGGCGAAGCTGATCGACGAGGAAGTGATAAAGATTGTCAGAGAGCAGCACCAGAAGGCCCTTCAGATCTTAAAAGAGAACGAAGGAAAGCTGCACGAGATAGCAGAGTATTTACTGGATAAGGAAACGATTACCGGCGAAGAATTTATGGATATCTTTCGTAAAACAAGCGAAAATGCCATTGAAATCTAAGCCCTGATTTATACGTCAGGAGTCACTAGCGTTTCGGGAACCAGGAAGCCGCGGTATTTCATGACGGACTGGTCTTTCAGGATCGACATGCGGCGGCGCCACTCCCGTGGTGTCTGCCCCATGGTGTCGTGAAACTGCCGGTTGAAGCTGGACACGGAACGATAGCCCACCTCCTCTGAGATGGAGAGCACAGAGGCCTCCGTCGTGCGAAGCAGGGAGGCGGCCTGGCGGATCCGGGTGTCTGTCAGATACTTAAGCGGACTGGTCTCCATGACGGAGGAGAAGATTCTTCTGAAATGAGCCGGGCTTAAGCTGCAGAGTTCAGCCAGATACTCCATAGAAAAATCGTCCATGTAGTGACTGCGGATATATTCCAGTGCAGGAGCGATGACCAGCGCATTTTCAGGCGGCTGGTCATCTTTTTTTTCTGCCCATGCAGCAATCTGACGGTATGCCCTGGCAAGATCGGTCAGAAGCGTGAGGAAGAGACCGCGCACCGAGATATCATAATAGTCTTTTTTTCGTTCAAGCTCTCTCATAATCTGCGCCGTCAGGGCGTGGATATCCGGGTAATCCCGTTCGTTTAAAATCAGGCTGGTCCGGTGCTCCAGAATCGTTAAAAGGTTGAAAATGCGAAGATCCGATCCCGAAAACAATGGCGTTAAGAGCTCTGTAAGATCGACAAACAGGTACGACCATTTGCTTGCCGTACCAGGGGAACTGTAGGTGGTGTGGGGAACGTCGCAGGAGATAACAGTCAGATCACCGGCCCCAAACGGCCGTTTCGTGTCTTCGAAGATCATGGTGCCGCTGTCCGATTCACAGAGCCCGATCTCCAGACAGTTGTGGATATGAAGCCGGGGGGAGGCCACGTCGGAGATCCGCCATTCTTCCCCGGATAAGAGGAGAACCGGGAAGCGGGAGGACAGGTTGTAATCACGGAATTCAATGTATGGTCTTTTGTGTCTGGGCATGGGAACTTCCTCCTTCTTTTCTATGATCCCATTATATCTGTAAATGATTGAAAATGCAAAGTTTTTGCCTCACTCTGACTGGAATGAGTGCGGCTGTTTTTATATAATTAAGAAAGAAAAGGAAGGAGAAGATTTATTATGGAGAAGACAAAGGGAAGTTTTACACTGCCGGGGGAAGCCGGTTATGAGGAGCTGACGCTCAAGCTGGCGGAACGCTGGGGCGCCGATGTGATCAGAGACAGTGACGGCACGGAGCTGTCGGAGGAGATCACAGGCGCGGGATATGGAATCTATTCCACCATCTGCCTCATACGCGATCACAATGAGTGGGCGGAGGCCCATCCGGACCAGCTTCAGCAGACGTTTCTCGTGACAGAGCCGAAGACGGCGTTTGGCGGGGTACTGACGTTTGACCTGATGGAGGATTTTTTTACCGAACAGTTTACTATAAACGACAGCCCGGAAGCGTTCGCTTACTGGCAGGTCTTTGACCGCACGGAGGAGACGGAGGTATCCCGCGCCAGCTGGCGTTATGATAAAAACAGCGGATCGGTGGTACTTGAGGGAGCGCATCCATTTCATGACTATACGGTGAATTTCCTGGCATACCGGATCTGGGAAGAAATATCGATGTACAACCATGTGACAAATAACTGGGAGAAAGAGCATTTGATGCCGGTAGATCCAATCCACGAGGAGACCAGGGAATATCTCTATGGCTGGATGGAGAATTGGTGCGATACCCATCCGGTGACGACGGTAGTCCGGTTTACCTCCCTGTTTTATAATTTTGTGTGGATGTGGGGCAGCAGCGAAAAGAAGAGAAATTTATTTACAGACTGGGGCTCCTATGATTTTACGGTCAGCCCCGCGATGCTGAAGGCGTTTGAGGCGGAATACGGCTACGGCCTGACGGCGGAGGATTTCATCAACCAGGGGAAATTTCATGTCACCCATATGCCGCCTTCCAGGCATCAGCTGGATTATATGGCCTTTGTAAACCGTTTCGTTGTGGACTTTGGGAAACGCCTGGTGGAACTGGTGCACAGCTACGGTAAGAAGGCGTATGTGTTCTACGATGACAGCTGGGTGGGAGTGGAGCCGTATAACGACCATTTTAAGGAATTCGGCTTTGACGGTCTGATCAAATGCGTCTTTTCCGGCTATGAGGTACGGCTCTGCGCCGGGGCAGAGGTGGAGACGCATGAACTGAGGCTTCATCCCTACTTATTCCCGGTTGGTCTGGGGGGAGCCCCCACGTTCTGCGAGGGAGGAGACCCGGTCCGCGATGCGAAAGAGTACTGGATCCACGTGCGCCGCGCACTGCTCAGGGAAAAGATTGACCGGATCGGTCTTGGCGGATATCTGCATCTGGTGGAAGACTTCCCCGACTTTTGCAGCTATATGGAGACGATCGCGGATGATTTCCGGCGGATTAAGTCCTTCCATGAAGAGGGCGCTGTGTATACACTGCCGATTCGGGCTGCGGTGCTCCATTCATGGGGAAAGCTTCGTTCCTGGACGCTGTCCGGTCATTTTCACGAAACGTATATGCATGACCTGATCCATATCAACGAGGCTCTCTCAGGGCTTCCGGTTTCGGTGGAATTTATAAATTTTGAAGATGTAAAGGCAGGACGCCTGGAAGGCGTCGATGTTCTGATCAATGCCGGGACGGCGGGAAGCGCCTGGAGCGGCGGGATGGCCTGGAATGACAGTGGTGTCACGGAAGCGGTCTCACGCTGGGTCTATGAGGGCGGCGTGCTCATCGGAGTAGGCGAACCGTCGGCAGCACCCGGGGCATCCGCGTATTTCCGTCTGGCTTCTGTGTTGGGAGTGGACGAGGATACGGGGGCAAAGGTGTGTCATGGACGCTGGGAGTATGAACTGGCGGAGAAACCCGGTCTGATACCGGCGGGAGCTTCCGTGCGCGGCAGAAAAGGTATCTGTCTCACAGGCCCCGACACGGAGGTGATAGAGGAAAAGGATGGCCTGCCCGCCATCACGTCTCACCGTTTTGGCAGCGGCACCGCGTTCTATCTCAGCAGCTTCCAGGTGACGCCGGAAAATACCAGGATGCTCTTAAACCTGATGGTAAGCGGAATGGGCATGGATTTAAACCAGAAATATCTGACGGACAGCCCCGACACGGAATGCGCCTGGTATCCGGCCTCCGGTAAGCTGGTGGTGATTAATAACAGCGGCGAAGAACGGAAAACCGTGATTCGGATGGAAGACGGCCGGCAGACGGTGAGACTGGAACCGTACGGCATGGCCGTGGTGGCCGTTTCGTTGTAACAACCATGAACGGTAAGCGACCACGGCTGCCGGAAGCGAGGGCTGAACAGTTACAAAGACCGGAATAAAAACGAATTTTCCATTGAAAATCGCCTGAAAGTAGTAGTATAATCTATCCTTGTATGGAAAAGTGAGGAAAGAGGTAGAACAATGGTAAAGGATTTAACAGTAGGGAAACCATCGTCAGTGCTCTGGCGTTTCTCCATCCCCATGTTTGTCAGCGTAATATTTCAGCAGATGTATAATATCGCGGACAGCGTGGTGGCTGGTAAATTTGCAGGTGAGGCGGCTCTGGCAGCCGTTGGGGCGTCTTATCCCATCACCATGATCTTTATGGCAGTGGCGGTAGGCAGCAACATCGGCTGTGCGGTCGTCATTTCCCAGCTCTTCGGAGCAAAACGGTGGAAGGAGATGAAGACGGCCATCTACACGACGCTGATAGCCTGTATTGCGCTGAGTCTCGGCCTGATGGCTCTGGGCTTTCTCTTCTGCCGCCCGGTGATGAACCTGATTCAGACGCCGGCCGATATCTTCTCGGACGGAGCGCTGTATTTAAGAATTTATATCGGCGGATTTCTGTTTCTGTATCTCTATAATGTGTGTACAGGCATCTTTACATCTCTGGGAGATTCCAGGACGCCGCTCTATTTCCTGATTGGTTCCTCTCTGGGAAATATTCTGCTGGATATGATCTTCGTCATCGTCTTTCACTGGGGTGTGGCGGGCGTGGCGTGGGCGACCTTTATCGCCCAGGGAGCGGCCTGTGTGCTGGCGCTTCTGACCGTACATAAAAGAATTGCGGAGGTAAAGACGGAGGGCAGCTTTCCGCTGTTCTCCTGGAATATGCTGAAAAAGATCAGTGTGGTTGCGGTCCCCAGCATTCTCCAGCAAAGCTTTATCTCGGTAGGCAACATGTTTATTCAGGGACTGGTCAACAGCTTTGGTTCCTCGGTGATTGCCGGCTACAGCGCAGCAGTGAAGCTCAATACCTTCACGATTACCTCGTTTACGACGCTGGCAAACGGACTCTCCAGCTTTACGGCACAGAACATCGGCGCAGGGCAGGAGGAACGGGTAAAGAGCGGATTCAAGGCCGGATGGTTCATGGCGTTCTGCGTTGCCGTACCCTTTACAATCCTGTTCTTTTTCTTCGGCGGTCCGGCGGTGACCATCTTTATGGAGCAGACAGGCGGAGAGGCCATGAGTACTGGCGTTACATTTTTAAAGATCGTCTCTCCGTTTTATGTGGTGGTTGCCACGAAACTGATGGCGGACGGTGTGCTGCGGGGATCCGGCGCCATGGGCTGTTTCATGATCGCCACATTTGCCGATCTGATTCTACGCGTGCTGATCTCCTTCGTGCTTGCCGGACCGTTTGGTGCGGACGGGATCTGGATGTCGTGGCCCATTGGCTGGACGATCGCTACGGCGCTGTCACTCAGCTTTTATCTCAGGGGGAAATGGAAATTAAGCAGGGATTTGTAACAGGCCTGAAGCCGGCACTCGGTTTTGCATTGACTGGATTCTGCTATACCGGCTTAATAAGATGATGCTCATATAATGTATCGAAGGTATTTACTGCGCCTCCATGCTCGACGATCTTCCCGTCGATGACCTTGTCGATATCAACACCGGTGAAGGAGAGTCTCTTGTGTGTCGGCTTTATTCCAATCCATTCGCCTTCGTGGGTCCCTTCCATGATAAATTCTGAAATCACGTAGTCACCATCGGTGTATTGTTTGATGATTTTCATCGTATAGTCGGGATAAGTCTTTTTTACATCAATAAGATGCTGCTTCATACCGTCGACACCCACGTGAATGATGGTTTCTCCGGCTTTTACAACACAGTTTTCTGAGACGTACTGCGTAACCTGATCCAGCAGGTTTTCTGAGACTACGGTCTCGTAGAAATAGGTTACAATATCTTTATTCTCCATTCTGACACCTCCGGAATGAGTCTGGTTGGATCTGCTGCAATTATTTTAAAGTATTATAACAGGCGGCAGACAATCCGTCTATAGGTGCCTGTGATTGAATTTAGCGAAAATTCAGAAAATAGTGTTGAATATACGGCAAGTAATGGGTATAAAAATAGAAACAATTGTAATAATTGCATACAATTTGAAAATTAGCAAATAACATATAGAAAATAAAGAAAAAGTATTGACAAATCAAAACGCATCCGCTATAATAAAGCCAAGATAAGAGATAAGAAAACAAAAACTCCTAAAGAAAAAGGAGAAGAAACAAACTCTTAAGAATCAAAAATATAGAAGAAGGAGGTACAGTCCACCAGAAACAGTAATTTAGCTTAATTTATAATAAAAATTATAAATTAGGCAAAAGGAAAAACCGATCTGCCGATGCTAAAAAAACCAATCTTATAAGATAAAAGCAAAAGAGGAACATCAAAGAGCTGATATCAAAAAAATAAGATAAAATCTATGAAATGTTTAAAGAACTATGATTGTTTCAAGCAGTAGAACAAAAGAATAATCATCTTTGTTATATGACGAGAAAGTATAATGAGGAATGAAAGAAAATTTTGAAATACGAAAAGATGAACAGATAGTAAGAATGAAAAGAAAGAGAATAAACGAAAAACATAGATGAGGCGGAAGAGCAGCGGAGAGAGGGAAAATTTCATATAGATCATGTTAGAGAAAGTACCAGGTACAAAAAAACATGAGAGAAAAGAGGTATCAAGTCCAATGGATGAGATAGTGTAGAAACGGGTATCGGATGAATGTCAAATCAATCGGTACCCGTTTCTATCTGTCTTTTTGTGTAAAAGAAAATGAATAAAGATCCTTTTTCTGATGGCCGGTGAGAAAGCCGGCAGTCGGAATAAGGATCTTTTTTTATGTAATAGAAAAGTGCTCCTATTACATAAAAACTCTCATTCCTTTCGCTTCGCTTAGGCACAAACCAGTTATGAAATAGCAAGTTTGTGCTTCCGCTATTTTATTTTTAATGTTAAACTCTCCTCAGACAGATACACTACAGAGCACGGAGGAGGAAGTAGAATCGGTTCCTCCATTTGGGATCAAGTCCGCATAAAAACATGTGCCGGCTGCCTTTTCAAGCACAAACCAGTGACGCCTTGAGCTCGTAACCTAATCATTGTCAAAGCAATTCCTTAGGTCTTTCTTTGCTGGACAGCCAGTCAATGTCTGTCTAGTTTACTTAGGAGGGCCTTTTTATGTTATCCATCAAACACTTTGTCTGCTGTGGCATGGATGTTCACAAGAAATTTCTTGTCGCTACCATTGCTCTGACAGACTACAGGGGCGTTACTTCTTATGTCAGAAAGCGCTTCGCCACTTTTAATTCTGACCTTAAAGCTTTGGAAAAATGGCTTCTTTCTTTCCACTGCACTGAGGTCTGTCTTGAATCCACCGGCAAATACTGGATTCCAATTTTTAATATCCTGGAGGATTCCTGTCACGTTGTCGTTGCTAACCCCAAGTATGTCAGGGCTATTAAAGGACAGAAAACCGATGACAAGGACTCCGCCTGGATTGCTGATCTGTTTAAATTTGATATTGTTCCTTCCAGTTATATCCCCTGTAAGGAAATCCGCATGCTTCGGGAATTGTTCCGATACCGACAGAAACTGATTGGTCACCGCAGCAGTGAGAAAAACCGGTTACAGAATGCTCTTACGGTTTCCAACATTGCCCTTGCATCCGTCCACTCAGATACCTTTGGAAAATCAGCGACCGCCATCGTTGACTATATCCTGACCTGTGAGGTATTTGACCCCGAATACTGTAAATCCCTGCTTCGTAAAAAAGCAAAGGACAAGGCAGATGATGTTGTAACCTCCATAATCGGTTATGAACTGCGCCGTGACCAATCCGTTAAGATTAAGGTCTGCAGAAAGCATTTCGATGATATCAATGAGTGCGTCTCCACTCTCGAAGAAACGATTTCCGACCTGGCTAAACCTTACCATAAATTTATCGAATTGGCTACTACAATTCCTGGAATTACAGAGCAGTCTGCAACCTTTATCATTGCTGAAATCGGGGTGGATATGGCGGTATTTAAATCCTCAAAGCGTTTGTGCTCCTGGGCTGGACTGACTCCTGAGAATAACGAAAGTGCCGGTAAAAAGAAGAGTGTCCATGTTTCAAGAGCCGGGGTGTACTTAAAGCCTCTGCTGGTTCAGTGTGCAAATGCTGCCATCAAGAGTAAAATTCCTTACTTCAGAGACAAATACGACCGTATAAAAAAACGTCGTGGTCATAAACGGGCAATCATCGCCATTGCACGCATGGTGTTGACATGCATTTACCACATGTTCCAAAAGCAGGAGGTATTTAATCCTGCCGATACGGATTATTCCGCTATTCCTGAAGAAATGTACTGGAAATTTCAGGAACAGTATGACAGAAATGCCATCAAACGTTTAGAGAAACGAGGCTATGTGATTACCCCTCCTGCTATGGCCTGATACCCTTTATTCCATAGTTTCTTTTGGGGCGGCAGCTTACTGGTGCTCTTGTTAAGTTACGACTTTTTTTGTTCTTTTCTTTCAACCTAAGCCCTCCGGGCAGGAGGCGCACTTGGCGCTAAGGAAATATGGTTGCTGAAGCAACCGCGCTCCGGCGCGTGAGTCCGGCTCGCCGGACTCTTTATTCTTATACGGGATTCTGAGGAACAAACGATGCAGGCACGACTATATGACTATATTCCCTCTTTCCCTGAATTAACTCGATCAGCCTGGTTACACACGCTCTGGCGATCTGGGGAATGTCCTGTCTGATATAGGAGATGCGGTGATCGTCGGGATAATCGAAGGCTGTAATCCGGTAACGGTCCCACCAGCCGCGGCGGTCCAGGATATGGGAAATGTATTTTGTAAACTCTCGGTTGACACAGAACAGGCCGTCAATCTCCGGATGGCTGTCGAGAAACCTTGCCAGAAGCGCTTCTTTTTCAGCAGGGTCCGTGACGGACAGCGGAATCAGGCACTGATGCTCCGGAGGAAGAAGACAGCCGCCCTCCTCCAGCGCCGCCTTAAAACCGGACAGCCGGTCGCTGGTTACCGTGTTATGGCTGTCGGGAGACAGGAAGGCCGGATGCGCGATTCCCTGAGAGAGGAGATGGCGGACGGCTGTCCTGGTGATTTCTTCATTATCCGTATAGACGCAGCTGCACCGTATTCCCTTTAAATACCGGTCGATGAGCACAAATGGGAAATCGGTGAGATTCAGCTTTAAGATATCCTCATTGTACATCTCATGCTCTGTCGGGAAGATGATGAGACCGCTGGCACCGCGCTCCTTCAGCTTATGGATGGCGGCCGATTCCAGCTCCTGATTCTCCCGGGTGATGGTGACGGCCAGAATGTAATCGGTGGCGTTTAATTCCTCCTCGATACAGTTGAGAAGCTGCTGGTCGATGCTTGTCTTCATAGAGGGCATGATAAGACCGATGGTTTTTGACTTTAAGATTGTCCGGTGGTTGACGGTACTGTTAAACTCTGCGATCATCTGCAGCTGTTCCATGGGGCTTACAAAGGAGCCCTTGCCTTTCTGCCGGGTGATATATCCCTTGTCCGCGAGCTCGGCCAGCGCGTTCTTGGAGGTGATATGGCTCACTAAATACTGTTCCGCCAGTTCCCGCTCTGAGGGGATACGGTCTCCGGGCTGCAGGCTTCCATCGTGGATTCTGGACAGAATGTCTTCTATGATCTGTTTGTAGAGTGGAATGCTGTTCATAAGAGGTTACTCCTTACTTAGTATACTATTTACGGATAAGGGGTTGAAGGGCAATGCATACCATTATTATAGTTATATTGGGAAAATAAAGCAAGTATATTGTAAAAAATATTCAAATTAGAGCGTAAATATAGAGAAAAATTAGAAGGTAATTTATTTTATACTAAGGTTAGTATATTAATTAGTCTGCTCAAATAGTATAATGAGTCCAGATGAAGGGAAGGTGTTGCAAATGTATGAAGGAAATGGCAGGAGACTGAATAAGCCGAAACGGGTAGCGGCTTTTGTATTTATCTCTCCGGCGGTATTATTTTTAGTTGTATTCTCCGTTATACCAATGCTGTATTCGTTTGGGATCAGTTTTTTTCACTATAACACATCCATGAATGCAGATACCATACGGTTTATCGGACTGAAAAACTACGTGAGCGTACTGACGAATAAGCAGTTTCTGGATTCCGCCTGCTGGACATTTATATTTACCGTATCCGCTGTGGCGCTGAATCTCCTGTTTGGTATGACGCTGGCAGTGGTCCTCACGACGAATTTTCTCCCCAGGATATCCAAAGTGATGAAGACCGTGTTTACGATACCCATGATGATCGCTCCTATCGTGATTGCTACCATTTGGAAGCTGATGTTTTCACCCATTTACGGTGTGCTCAACGGACTGCTGGTCTCCATGGGGCTTGACCGGGTGGAATGGCTGTCCGCAGTGGTTCCGGCCAGAATCGCGCTTGTCATCGTAGAGGTATGGGCCACCACACCGCTGTGTATGCTTATCTTTATGGCGGCGCTTAAAACCGTCCCGGAGGAGCTTTTAGAGGCCGCGACCATCGACGGAGCGAACTGGAGACAGAAATTCTTCCAGGTGACCATGCCGCTGATTCGTAACTTTACCGTCCTGGTGCTGACCATGCGTTTCATGGACGCGATCCGGATGTTCGATATTGTCTACAACTTGACGAATGGCGGACCCGGGACTTCCACAGAAACGCTGGCGTCCACCATTTACAAAATGGCATTCCGGTATTATAACGTGGGTGAGGGATCAGCAGGCGCGTTTATCTTCTTCGTGCTGATTGTGCTGTTCTCCCTGCTGATTATGAAGCTTACCGGCAAAGAAGAATAGGAGGGAATGACCATGAAGAAGAAAATAGTAAAGTCTGCGGGACTTCTCATCATTCTGCTTTTACTGGGCGTGCTGTTTTTCTTTCCGGTTTACTGGACGATCATCACGTCGTTTAAGACAAAGGCGCAGGTGTTCGTGGAACGGCCGATCCTGTGGATCGATACGCTCTATCTCGATAATTACATAGAGATATTCCGGAAATCCTACGTCGCCACCTTCTTTTCCAACAGTATGCTGGTGGCGGTGAGCACGACGGTTATTTCCCTGGCGCTGGCTACGATGGCAGGCTTCGGGCTGTCCAGGTACCATTTCAAGGGAAATAAAATCATCAAGAACAGTGTAATCGCAGTCCGGATGATTCCGGCTCTGGTTTACACGATCCCGTATTACATCATTTACAGCAAGATCCATCTGCTGGATACGATGACAGGACTCATTATGGCATACATATCATTTGCACTGCCTCTGGCGATCTGGCTGTCCATCAGCTTCTTCTATGAAATACCGGATGAGCTGTATGAAGCGGCCGAGATCGACGGATGTACGGAATACGGAATGTATACGAAAATCGCGCTGCCGTTAGTAAAGGCGGGGCTGGTGGTAATTGCGATTCTGGTGTTTATCGGCGCATGGAATGAATTCGGCTTGGCACTGGTGCTCCAGTCTTCCGATGCAAAGAAGACGCTGCCCATAGGAATTGCCAGCATGGTACAGACTCATAAGGATACCCCTTCCGGCTCACTGGCTGCTGCGGGTGTGATCGCTATGATACCGGCTGTGATATTATCCATGACGACACAGAAATATATTGTGAAGGGCACGATGGCAGGCGCCGTAAAAGGATAAAAGAGCAATACATGAAATTTTAAATAGAAGTATAAATCGAGGAGGAAAGTAATGATGAGAAGGAACGGATTATGGAAACGAGTGGCAACGGCAGCGGCCTGTACGGCGGTTGCGGCAGTAGGTCTGACCGGCTGTAAGGTGGCTGTGTCGGAGGAAATGCAGACGACCGCGGAGACGGCGGCTGTTACAGAAGCGGCTGGGGGGACGGAAGCCTCTGAAAAGAAAACGATTGAAAAGTTTGGTAAAACGCTGGACAATATGAACCTGGATGGAACGCTTCACGGCCAGTATGCAGGTCAGACGCTTACCGTTCCGGTGATGTCCGGAGACTTTGAAAAGGCGGTCAGCGATGTGGTTCCGCTGTTTGAAGAGCTGTCAGGGGCCAAGGTAGTGGTGGAATCAATTCCCGGCGAGCAGTTTACCGATAAGCTGCAGCTGGATTTAAACAATACGAAGCGGTATGACGTGGTGCTGGCGCCCATCGCTTTCCTGCACAGCTTCGCAAAGGCGGACAAGATAGAGCCGCTTGATACCATGATCAGCCAGTATGCAGGCGAATCCTACGATACTTCGGATTTCCTGCCGGGTCTGTTCGATACATATGGAAACTATGACGGCAAGCTCTGTGCGATTCCTTATAAGCCGGATGTGGAGCTTCTGTTCTACCGGAAGGATTTGTTTGAGGATGAGTCTTTGAAGAAGGCGTATCAGGAGAAGTATGAGACCGAGCTGAAGGTTCCGGAAACGAATGAGGAAATGATGCAGGTTGCGGAATTTTTCACCAAGAGCGTCAATCCGGAATCTCCTGTGGACTATGGTTATTCCACGAACATGCTGAAGGGCTGTACCAGACTGCTGTGGATTAACCGCGGCGGCGACGATGTGGATGAGAATTTAAAGCCTAACATGAACAATGAAGCAGGCATTGACGCTTTAAACCGCGTATTGAAGCTTCAGGAGTATGCTCCAAAGGAATGGATGCAGATGGGATGGGACGAGGCCAATCAGTTCTTTGCAAACGGCAATGCCGCAATGATGGAGCAGTGGCCTGGCCTGTGGCTGACATGTCAGTCGGATACCTCGGCAGTTAAGGATAAGATCGGCGTAGCAGTCGCTCCTGGTAAAACTCCTGTTCTTGGAGGATGGGGAGTTGGAATATCGGCAGGAAGCCAGAACAAGGAACTGGCCTGGAAACTGATTGAATTCATGACCTCAAAGGATGGAGAGCTGTTAAAGATTGAAAATACCATGGACCCGTGCCGTACCTCCACATACGAGGTGCCGGGAGTCGCACAGTCCAGTCTGTTGTACGGTGCGCTGATGGAATCCTTCCAGTATGCAAAGACGCTGGCCGACGTGGACGTGCCATACATTTCATCTAAATTAAACGATGTGATGGAATTCCATATTCAGGAAGCCATGGCCGGGAAGGTGACTCCGGAGGAGGCGCTCGCCAATATGGAACAGGAATTCATCGATGAGATGGCGAAAGTGGAGAATTAAGACAAATAAAAATTAAATGAACGGGGATAGAAGCATGGAAGAATACTTCAATCATGTCGAGTGGAATTTTATTAATATGAACAGCCCGGCGGACTTATTCTGCCATTATCGGGAGGACGGCACAATTTATCTGGAGGAATATGACAGATGCAGAAACGGCCACCTGCTTCTATCCTCGTTTTTTGTGGACGCGGCTTCCTGCGGGTTTGAGACAGAGATCCTGAATATCCAGGATGGAGCGGGAATCGGCCTTTACTTTGGGGACGGCTGTTTTGACCGTTATATTCTGGCCGTCGTGGGTAATGGACGGCTGGAGGTGCGGATCCCCAACGGCGTGCCGCTGGGAGATACGTTTCGCTATGACGGACCCAGACGGTGGTATTCGGCAGCGTCCGTACCATTTACGAGAGAGCCTCCGTTCAGGATGGGATTTCAGGCCGCGGAGAAAGGCTTTTCCGTGGTCTGCGACGGCGAAGTACTGATCGACAGCACGGCGATTGAAGTTCCATGGAGAAAGCCGTATGCAAGGCTGGCGGTAATGGCCGTGAATGACTGCGATGCATCTCCGAAGTCAGGGGCTGTGCTGGGAAAATACCGGATGAGTGGCCGGGAAAATGGGGAGCGGATGGCCGGAGCCTGCGTAGACGGAGAGGGCCGGCCGCTGCCTCGGGTATGGCTCCACGTGGCCGGGATTTCAGGACACAGCGGGCTTACCGACGATGGGGGGCGTTTCGATCTGGGATATCTGCCTTCTGGGGATTATGAGGTGATTGGTGGGGCGGAAGGACAGGGATTCTGCCATTTTCCGGTGAAACATGGGGGCAGCGAATACCGATGGTGCCTGGAGCCATACTGGCAGCAGGACAGCCGCGAAATGATTCCACAGGGAGAATTAAAAAATGACTGTTTCTTAGCTTCCTTAAACGGCGTGTGGAAATTCACCATGGATCCGCTGGAAATGGGAGAAGAGGAGAAATGGTATCTTCCCGGCAGGCATACCTTTGACCAGAGAATCCGGATTCCCGGTTCCTGGCAGTCTCTGCGGGCTTTTGGGGAAGAATTTCTGGCCGATGACAATTCTCTGCATCAGGCCTCTTCGTTTCGGTGTAACTGGAGAGAACAGGGGCGGACAGCCTGGATGCAGACGGAGATTTCCGTGGAAAAGGAAACGAGGGTTCAGCTGGTATTGGGAGCTGTATCGGGAATTGCGAAGATATGGCTGGATGAGAAGGAAATTGGCTGTACGGTGGACTTTTATGCGCCCTGCCGTCTTCGCCTGGGGCGGCTTAAGGCAGGCAGAAGGTATACGCTGACCATGGAGGTTCTGTATCCGTTTGAAGGGGACCAATGCTGTTTTGGAAAGCAGGGATTCTGGTTTACAGACAGCCCCGGAATCTGGCAGAATGTCTGGCTGGAGGAAGAGAAGAAAGTCCGGATCAGCGAAATTCTGGTGGATGATTACCGAAAAGAGGATGGCGGAATCCGTTTTGGCGGAAGAATAGAAGCCGAGGGGAATCCGGAGACCATGTCGGAGGTGAGCGTGGATTCCGGAACTCTTAAGTGGGACACAGAGAAAGATACTGTATACCGCCTGGATTTCCTTTACCGCGCACCGGAGGGGCACGCGGAGGCAGTACTCGAGTTTGGAGAGACACGGCTTTCCGTGGATTTCGATGCGACATACGGCGAGGCGTATGACTGCATGACTGTCTATGTAAAGGACTGTGGCCGGACAGAAGAGGCTCAGTTTAAAACGGAAGCAGGATATCTGGAGATTCTTCGTGTTCTGGCCGGACCGGTTGATTTTAATTGCCGTTTAGAAATGAATCTTGAAATTCCAGAAGAAGACGTAAGGATCGAAGCGCTGGAGCCTTTAACGATTAATAGCCGCGGTATACCGGAGGCTGCATTTCGAATCTTTGGAAAAGGGCTTATGCAGTGGGAACCCGGAGCACCGAACCGGTATGTACTCTCCGCGTCGGTTGGTGGGGAGAGCGGCTCTGGGGGAACGTATGAACGCTGGGTTTCCTTTCGCAGGGTAGGGCAGAAGACGGTGAAGGACGGGACTGCGTATGTGACAGTGAACGGAAATCCGGTCTATCTCCGCGGCGTTCTGGACCAGGGGTATAATCCCTGGGGGATCTATACGTATCCTTCTTTGACGGGAGAGGGACCGGGAAGCGTTTCCTTCGATGTAAAGGCGGCCGGTGAATGCGGATACAACATGATCCGGATGCACATCAAGGACAATGAGCCGGAATGGTACACCGCCTGTGACCGGGAGGGGGTTCTGGTATGGGACGAGGTTCCTTCCTGTTTCTATGGGACGTGGAAGGATCCGTTGTGGCGCGGGCTGCATCTGCGGCGGCTGAAGGCTATGGCCAGGAAACAGAACTACCATTCCAGTGTGGTTATGTGTTCTGTGTTCAATGAGTCATGGGGAATTCTCGGAGATCACGAGCAAAGCCCATGGGATAACGATGAGGCCCAGAACTGGATTCGCACTTCGGCACAGACGTATAGACGGCTGGCGCCAGGAATTCTGGTGGTGGATAATTCGGGTTATGGAAAGACCGGGGAGACGGATATTCTGGACTATCACAGCTATCCGACAGAATTTGCGGATGCGATGGACTTTTTTGAACGGCTGGATAAACAGAATTACCCGGGATCGGCGTTTAACTGTTATAACGAGGAAAACCGGCAATTGATGAAGGATGAAATGGTGGCCGATCTCCTTCAGAGAAATTGCAGGAACCCGTTGAAGGAGACGGTATTTACAGGAAAGGACTGTCAGAAAGGGCAGCCGGTCATTATCAGCGAGTTTGTACACACCAATGATATTGAACGCCTGGTCCGTATCTGCCGGTTTGCGGGATACGTGCGTATGAATCTGGCCTCTCAGGAGAATGAGGACACCAGTCCGTTTACCTCTCTGCGTGTCAGAAGAGATTTCGGCCTGATGCATCGGGATATGACGCCGGCTGGATACGAGCAGGCCAATCAGGCGGACTTTATCTTTCTGGCGAGGCCCTGGCTGACCGTGGTGAAAACGGGAGAGGTGGTAAAGGTGCCGGTTTACGGCGGGATCAGAGGAAGGGAACCGGGAGACAGTGATATTCGGGTGCACTGGAGCCTGGCTGGTGTTGATTTTCTGGGGCAGTGGAACCGGGAACTGGACGGCGGTGAGGTTAATATGGGTATTCCATGGCTGGAAACAGGTAAACCGGGTGAAATCGAAGTGAGGATACCGGAGGGGATTAAGGGAGCCTGGCTGTTTGCCTGGATCACAGACCGCGGCGCCACTCTGTGTGAGCACGATGTGCAGTTTGAAGTTGTGACGGAAGAAGAGACAGGACCGGAGGCATTTTACTGGAATCCGGAGAACACGGACAGAGAAGTATTTTCTGGCTTTACCGGCAGGGGAAGCATGGAGAAACGCCGCGTATGGTGGGCGGCAGGCAGCGGCCGCGCTTCCTGGCATATTCCGGTGCCGAAGGGATACTGTGGAAATAAGATACTGCGGCTTGAGCTTTCCTCCTGCAAATGTCTGGAAGGAACGAGGCTGACGGATGAGAGGAAGTATCCGTCGAAAGTTCGGATTTACGTACAGGGAAAGTTGTGCGGGGAACTGATAATTCCGGATCAGCCCTGGGATAAGAGGGCGCTGTTTTCCAATGCAGAGGCGGCGGAAGACGGGATTGTCTCGTACCGCCGGACGGGGACGTATGGTTATGGCTTCCGGTATGATATACCGGTGGAAGTGGAAGAAAACACGGTAGTGTCGGTAGAGACGGAAGGCGGCGGATGCATCATCTATGGAAACCGGATGGGCCGGTATGGGTGTGATCCCATGTTTTTGGACGGGGAAAATGAGTAACAGTTCAGCCTCCGCTTCCGGCTGCTGCCGTCTGGTCCGGCGCTCCTGTTTCCCGGATCTTTCCTGTGACTTTGCAGGGTATTAGCAGTTCTTAACGCGCAGAATTTTTCGTTCAGGGGAAATCCCCACCTGTCTGAGCGCAGCGAGTTTGGGGATTTTCACTGGCTTTTAGAAAAATCCTGCACGTTTAGAAATGCTTATGCCCGAAACCGGAACTGGAAAGATCCGGGAAACAGGAGCGCCGGACCAGACGGCAGCAGCCGGAAGCGGAGGCTGAACTGTTACGAAAATGAGATAGAGGAGAATCACAATGATTGACAGAGAAAAAATGGCCAGCCCAAGGCCGGACTTTTACCGGAGGGGCTGGAAGAGCCTGAATGGAGCCTGGAAATTTGCATTTGACGATGAAAACATCGGTATACGGGAAGGTTGGCAGAACGGCCATGCCTATGAGCGTGAAATTACGGTGCCTTTCTGCTACCAGAGCCGGAAAAGCGGTATTGGGGAAACGGAAGGGCACCCATGCTTGTGGTATGAGCGGGAATTTACATGGGAAGAGCAGGCGGAGGATGCCAGGCTGTGGCTGAATTTCGGGGCCGTGGATTATGAAGCGGTTGTATGGATCAATGGCCGGTGGGCAGGAGGCCATAGGGGCGGACACACGCCGTTTTCCGTGGAAATGACACCGTTTGTAAGCCGGACGGACAAAACGGCGAGAGTTACAGTTATGTGCCGTGACAGCTATGATACAGCCCAGCCCCGGGGAAAACAGCACTGGAATATCGAGACAGACCGCTGCTGGTATACGGCGACCAGCGGAATATGGCAGAACGTCTGGATGGAGATTACGGGACCGCGCCGTATGGAACATGTCCGGCTGATTCCGCTGCCGGATCAGGGTGAGGTGAGAGTGAAAATCAGCTTTGCGGAACCTGATGCCTGCGGAGAGGTGCGATGGAAATTAAAGTTTGAAGGCGGGGAAATTGGAACGGGTGTCGTGGCGGTAAAGGGAAAGCGTCCTGAATTTATCATAGCCGTGCGTCAGGAAGATCCCATAGACAATACCGTTCATCTCTGGAGTCCGGAAAAGCCGGTGCTTTATGATCTGGAGCTTGAATATCTGGAAGGGGCATCTGCTTGTGACCGGGTGGAGACGTATTTTGGGATGCGTACCATCGAGGTGAAGGAGAATCACGTTTTACTTAACCACTTTCCTCTGTACCAGCGCCTGGTTCTCGACCAGGGATACTGGCCGGACAGCCTCATGACGCCGCCGGATGGCGAGGCGTTTCTTAAGGATCTGGAGATGGTTCGCGCCATGGGCTTTAACGGCGTGCGGAAGCACCAGAAAATCGAGGATCCGGTTTTCCTGTATCTGGCGGATCATATGGGAATTCTCGTGTGGGAGGAGATGCCGTCCAATTATGAGTTCTGCCGGGAAGGTATGGGCGCGCTGCTGCATGAGTATGGAGAGGTAATAGCGAGAGACTGCAATCATCCCTGCATCATTACGTGGGTTCCGTTCAATGAGAGCTGGGGAATCAGAAACGTCCTGTTTGATCAGGAGCAGCAGCATTTTGCCGAGACCTTCTACCACTATACGAAGGCCCTGGATCCATACCGGCTCGTCAGCACGAATGATGGATGGGAAGCTGTAAAGGCCGATTTTGTGGGGATCCATGATTATGAGAGCGACGGAGAAGTCCTGGCAGAGAAGTTCCGCGACATGGAAGCACTGATGGGATGGACTGCGGTTGGAAAAATGGTGTTGAGTGAAGGCCGCAGCTATGGCGGTGAGCCGGTATTTCTGTCGGAGTTCGGCGGGATCGCCATGGAAGATGGGAAGACGGAATCCTGGGGATATAACGAGAAGGCGGCAGGGCCGGAAGCATTTGCGGAGCGCTTGTCGAAACTGACCGGCGCGGTGAACCGGATCGGAGGTCTGGCCGGTTTCTGCTATACCCAGCTGACTGACGTGGAACAGGAGACCAACGGACTGCTGTATGCGGACAGGACGCCGAAGATGGAAGTGGACAGGATTGCGGCTTGTATGACTGGGGAAGACGGCGGAGGAAGATAGCTGAGGAAAATCCCCTGGAGCGGGTTATTTTGCTCCAGGGGATTTTTGTGTTGTTTTTATTCTGCCATTGCCCCATCCGCTCCCAGATGGTAAACGACGTTTTTCCATGTTACGGAGGTGTTTGCCGCCATTTCGCCGCTGCGGTTAAAATAGTACCACCGGTCCCTGTAAAAAATCCATTCATCGGCGGCCATGCTGCCGTCGGGCTTCAGATAGTACCAGAGGTTCTGATCCAGAATCCAGCCGGTCTGCATGTAGCCGGATTCGTTGAAATGGTACCAGCAGCCCTTGATCCATTTCCACTGAGACGACGGCCAGGTGCCGTTGTATTGTTTAAACCACCAGCCGTTTGTATCCAGAATCCATGTACCGTCGGATACATTAGAAGTGGAAGTATCCCGGTCATTTGACGGTTTGGAATCAGGCACAGGATCCGGTTGCGGATCTGGATCGGGTTCCGGTTCAGGAGCCATGTCTTTGTCCAGCGCAAATCCATAGATGGCATCACGGTTTATTTCAAAAGTAATTGTGCCGTCATGGTTTGTGGTATAGGTGACCTCCTCAGGAGCGGCCGCAGCCTGTGCTTTTGCGGCTGGAACGAAACGGTACAGTTTCAGGGTTCCTTTCTGACCGGATTCTATGGCGGGTGCTTTTGCGGTGACGCGCACCGGATGGTCATTCAGGCTTAAGTTTTTGCCTTTTAAAAGGAGTTCTGGTCTGAATAAGGTCAGGAGCGCCGCGGTCCCGGACAGTGATTCCTGGAAAATTCCGATGGAATCGGATTCGTTGGTCAGGAGGAAGAGGGTACGCACATCCATTGTGCCGTTTGCGGCCTTTACCGTTATACCGTCAGCCGTCGTGTTAATCTCTTCCTTCTGAAAGCCTGCCAGGAGTTCCCTGATTTTTGCCTGATCGGATTCGCTTAAAACGGATTTTTCTTCTTCGGTCAGATTCTCGTATTTTTTCAGAAGTTCTTCGACCGCGTCGGCATTTTCATAAGTCACTTCATCAATACCAGTGATTGGAACCATAATTTCATCGGCAGAATCCATCAGCGCCAGCTTTTCTTTTGCAGCTTCGATGACTGAGGTGATGAGCAGAGTCTGTTCCTCATTAAAGTGTGCGGTGTCGAGAGCCTGTACTTCCTTTAATATCATTTCTACATTTGACTTTTCTGCCCTTGTGGCACTTTCGATCTCGCTTTGCCAGTGTGCCAGTTTCTTGTCCAGGCTTTCCAGAACGATGGTATACGTTTTTCCCAAATCTTTTGCGCCTTCTATGGTGATAATGGTTTTACCGTTTTGCAGGGCTGCGGTCACGCCGTCCTCTGCCTCAACCGTTTCATAGAGGCTGTTCAGTACAATGATGGTATCTTTGCCGTTTTGGGTCGGGTTGGAGATTCCGGCGGTGATAAGGCCATTTTCTTCTGCGAGAGTAACGGAGGCGGGCGTCTTCGCGGAAACCGGAAGGTCTTCCGGGTCACAGGCGGTCCAGAAATTATAGCCGCTGACTCCGTATTTCGTATTCCCTACAGCCTGTACCTCCGGGGTGTTGGCGAGAATTGTTACTTCCGGATTTTCGGAAAACTCAGCCATTTCGTCCGGAGTTCTGCCGGGCAGAAGGACGTAGCTGTACGTTTCGTTCTGCGGATTGGTTCCATGATCCACGGCAAAACTGATGTAGCTTCTGGTAATCTCGTAGTCGTTTGCGCTTCCTGCTGTGATTGCTCCGTTAATATCTTTCCAGTTACCGGTTCTGGTCTCCTTCAGCACCGAAATCTCGGTTTCTTCCGGGAAATAGTATCCGATGTTCTGCTGTTTGCCGTTATTTCCTTCCAGAAGCGCCCAGCTTGCAGGCATGACAGCAGAATCGCCAACGGTGAGTTCCGCCTCTTTTCCGTCTACCCATACGGTATTGGCGGCGTCTTTCATTGCCTTCCGGTTATCTACAATTGTTTCGGTGGCCTTGTCTTCCTTGGAGGTAATCCCTGCTCCCAGGGCGGCTACGCCGTTCGGGAATGTGAACCAGGATTTTTTTGCTTTTAGTGAGGAGATGTCTCCAGTGGGGAGCTCCCCTTCAAAATCCATGCCTACAGACCCGTACTGGTTCAAGACGGAAGATCCGCCTGCCCAGTTTTTCGTGCTGGTGTGAGGCTTCCAACTGTCGTCGGATGGAATAAACCCTTCTGTGTGATCTGTGGTGATGCCTGCCAGACGGTGAGGGTCGACGGTAGGCCAGTAAACGTCCGCATAGTGTGCCTGGTCTCCATTATATAAGTAGAGGGCGCCATCGCTCATATGCCAGCCTTTCTTATTTTCTTTGTTGCCGTACTCGAAATTGCCGGTTCGTTTGGAATACATGCTGATGCCCAGATCAAAATTTTCACCGTGGTATACAGCCTTGTCCATGACTCCAAAATTCTTGTGGTAAATTTCGTCATCCTCGCCTAAGGAATCATCCGTTATAATATTTTTCATGGCAGCCATGTCGGCAACGGTCATACCGGTAAAATAGTCTTTCTTGTATTCCATGCCAGCCAGAATCTCTGTGCGGGCGAAGGTGCGCAATGCATTCCTTTCGTCCTCCGGCGCAATGCTCATCAGGTGAGAAATATGCTTTAACAGGCCTTTTCCTACCGTGTGTTCATTGGTAGATGGCCTTGCGACGCCGCGTCCTGTTGTCATATCCATCATGGCTCCATCGGCATAAAGAGGCCGGATGCCATTCCAGATCCATTGAAATATACTGGTCAGTTTATCGGAATCCACTTCCCATGGACTGCCAGCGGTGATAAAGAGAAGTTTCTCCATACTCCCTAACAGCGTGGAGCCGTATCCACCGTTGTAGGCCAGATTTTCATGGTCGATATAGGAACCGTCTTCATAGTATCCGTTTCCTTCGCTCGTAAAGCCAATGGTTTTCATCAGTGATTCCATTGCCATGTTCATCGGTTTGGCGGTTTCTCCGATGGAAGAGCGGAGGGCGGATACGAGAGAGGTATCAACTATGTTTGCCGCATCAAGCTGAACCTTACTGCCGTAGACCGTATGATACCGGTATTTGGGGTCTTCGTTAAAGGTTTCTAGCGTTTTGGCTTCCCGTTCGATGAATTCCGGGTCAAGATCGTCATACATCAGGATAACCGTATTGCACAGGCTCTGAGGCATTCCGATAAACCAGTGCCACCAGTTTCCGTAGAGATCTTTTGTTACATCCATATTGTCGTTGTACATGGTTGCGTATACCCATTCCAGAGCGCCGATTATATCCTCCTTCAAATCCTCGTTCTGGTACAAAACGCTCCCTTTTGCGCTGTAAGCGGTAGCCATCTGTTCAATCCGGGAAAAGCCGGTTCCCAGACCTTCTGTTACATTGGTTGCGACATTCTGTTTCCGGTATGTAAAATCAATGTCATCCCACAGGAGGTCTCTGTCATTTCCACCTTTTTTCATGGAGTCCCAATTCTCCTGCGCGGTCTCGGTCAAATCAGCCATCATGGCCTGATAGACTTCGTCTTCGGTATCTTCCATATTGTTGCCGGTCAGACGGTCTCTCCAGTTCTCACGGATCGGCTTATAGTATGGGCGAAGATCGGCGTCTTCTACGGAGACTCTGCATACAGCCTCATGGAGTTCATCTGTCTGGGCAACGATCTCTGTGAGACCCATCTTATGAGCGGTTACCAATCCGTTTTCGTCAACACTTGCAATTTCAGGATTTTTGGAGTACCAGGTGATTTCCTCATCGATTCCTTCGGTTAAGACAGCCTCCAACTGCAAGGTAGCTCCAGTAAATATTGATACATCTTTTTTGTCCAGACTCAGGCTGTAGAGCGGTACAATCTGCACATCATCTATCCAGATTTCACCTGACATATATTCTGAGAAAATATCAATCTGTAATCCGTTCGTATTAGAAGACGGGAGGCCTTTGGTTACGAGACTGTACTGTACCCAGCCGTCGGTATCTTTTTTGATGGGGGGCAGCTCAACATTAAGTTCAGTTTTACCATCGTCTTTTTTGACACGTGACAGTCTTACAAAAAGTCCAGATGTCTTGGAAGAAGTAACCTGAAGATTCTCAGCCTTTAACCAAAACGTACACTGATACTCCGAGGTTGGATCAACAGGAAGCTTTGGATAATTAATACTAATCCGGGAGGTTTTATCCCCGGAATTAATACGTAAATAGTTGTTCCCCTCTTTCGCATTATCTTTATCAATTACAATTTCATATAATATTTTTTGATTTCCCGGTGTCGCGGCCCATGTCCCCCATCCCGCCGGTATAATACTATCCTTCCATATCCATTTCCATCCTGCATTTGTAACCGATGTCTCCTCAAAACTGCCATTAGGAAGAATGCTGCTGTTCTTCTTCGCATTGCTCAGCGTCGCCTTCTCAGCTTTACCAGCCTCAGACGGCGTCGCTTTCGTCCCGTCATCCTCTCTGTCCGCCTCAGACGGACTCGCTTTTCTGCCGGAACCTGTTACCGATTCGGCGGACATCATCTCACCATACCATGGTGCCGCCATAGCCGGAGCCCCTGCCTGTACAACCATGGCAGCAGTCAGAAATAATGCCGCAGCCCTGGACCTGTACCGTCTCGTTTGCCTGTACTTTCTCATAAACGACCTCCTTTGATCGTGTCGCCTTCTCAATCAATAAGCAAAAGAGATGAGAGGTGACACCTTTGTCTCACCAGTATAAGGGAAAAATTGCCAAGGAGATATAATTGAATTTTTACTTTTATCGTCAAAAATTATCTTTTTTTCATTATTAATAAGGTTGTTTTGTTGTGTTTTACATAAAATACCCCAAATAACCGTTTTTGACAGATCTGTAACCAGTAAAATAAAACCTGATGTGCAGTCAGAGCGTTCTTTAAACGGCGGATTCACACAATATTCTGCAGCATCCGCCACAACGTGGTTCTGCTGATTCCCAGCCGTTTGGCGGCCTGGCTCTGGTTGCCTTTTTCTTCGGAGAGAACGTGGCGCACGATATCCAGATTTATTTCTTCCAGGGTCCGGTTTAAATCGAGAGGAATGCCGTCGCCGGAGATGATGGCGGGCTGTTCTCTGAGCAGAAGCCTGGAAACTGAGGCGGCTCTGATGTAGGACGTATCTGTTATGGCAAACAGCTCCGTCATGATTCGTTTGAACTGATTATAATTGCCGGGCCAGCCGTATTCTTTCAAAAGGGAGACGGCTTCCGGTTCCAGACCGACGATTTCCCGGGCCAGCTGCATGTTTAAATTACTGATATATAAGTTGGCAAGATCCGGGATCTCGTCCTTGTTAGCCCGGAGCGGCCGGAGGGTGAAGGACAGGCAGTTAAAGTGATTCATGAGAAGCTGGGAATTCTGATTCAGTTCCTCGCCTTCCCGTGTGGTGCAGGAAAAGATCATGTGGTTCTGCCGGTGCAGATTCAAATCCCGAATGATGGAAAACAGCTCTTTAAACTGCTGGTCAGACAGAAACTCCAGTTCACGGATATAGATGGTGGTATCCGTATCGCTGAATGGAGAGTTGGTGTGCCCGGTAAGAAACTGCCAGCTCTTATCCGTAATACGGGAACAGTCGATAATCGCCATTGGCTTATTTTGAAATTTGCTTTGGGAATAGATAAAGGCAGCCATCTCTTCTTTTCCTGTACCGTCTTCCCCGAGAATCATGACGGGAGCACCGGTCTGATTCATCTGGTCCAGAGAAGGCGTATAGGTTCCGGATGGGTTGGTGAGGCCGTAGAAGCTGGAATAAAACTGTTCCAGAGCCTGGCTCCTGTCGATATAGCGGACTCCATTTTTGATGAGAGACAGAGGGACTTTCCGGGTGTTGACGTAATAGACAACGTAAGTCTGCTTGTAAATCAGTTTTCTGACTCCCTTGATGGCAACCAGCAGATCGCCTTCATCTCTGTAAAATTTCTTGCTGTTCTCGGAAAGAATTTCCGTCACATAGTTTTTCATGGCGGTCATCACGGCCGGTGAAAAATTATGTTCTTTTGAGGTATAGATCAGCTCTTCCTTTTCACTGTAGACAAACACATAATACGGATAATCCTCCAGAAGCGTCCGGAAAAATTCAGCCTTGGAAATCAGGGCCTGGTACGTACCGGCTGTTTTGACGGCCTGATCGAATGCCGCCTCGATACTTTCCGAACCGGAAGTAAAGAGGATTGAGCGCATCCCCAGTCTCTGGGCATGGGAATTCGTCACAACATCACATAAAACCATGCGGTATCCGGCTGTGGTCAGGCGGGTGAGCGTGTCATTTACTTCTTCCGGATTATGGATGGTGTAGATGTCAATGGTATACTGCAATAAATCACATAGAAAACGGGCATTTTTGGTGATACCGGGGAAGCCGACGATTGCATAGCGGTCGTTGTTGTTTTCCGCCAGTTTGATGGCGCGGAGAATATCGTATACAGAGAGCTGAATCTCCACTACAGGAATCGGGGAAATGGAAGAAATCATTTCGGCGGTGCCGCCCCGGGATAAGATAACATCGTAATCCTGGAAAGTGTGCCTGGAAGCAATCTCGGCCCCAGCCTCCAGATCGCCGACGTACACAGTCAGATCGATATCATCCCGCTGTCCGGCCAGACGCATCATCAGCGCTTTCATACCCTCATACGGTGCGATTCCCAGTATCTTTGTTTTTTTATCCATTAAAAACTCCTGCCTTTCCCCAAAATGAAATATTTCTGATTAAAGTGTTTCTATTTAAAACAAATATAGCATAGTAAATAATAAAAAACAATATATAACTATAATGTTTCAAAATAAAACAATATTAATTGAAAAAATAGCAGTAGAATTCTTGAATAGTTCGGTTTTAATTGGTATTATTAAACAAACGAAGGGAAAAACAAGAAACCATAGGAAAAAGAATGTTCAATAATGAAACAATAATAGGTGGGTAGACAAAATGATAAAACTTCTTGTAATTGCAGACGATTTTACAGGAGCCCTTGATACCGGAGTGCAGTTTGCCGGGAAAGGAATGACGACGAAAGTCCTGAATTATTTTCCTGAGGACGAGGAGACACTGAAACGGCTACAGGCGGAAGTGCTGGTGATCGATGCACAGACAAGACATTTGGAGGGCCAGGAAGCGTACCGGAAGGTTTTCGATGTGGTAAAGAGGGCGGGGGATGCGGGAGTTCCTTATATTTATAAGAAAACGGATTCCGGACTCAGAGGAAACATCGGAAAAGAGCTGGAAGCAGCACTCCTGGCCAGCGGAGAACAGTATCTTACGTTTATCCCGGCGCTGCCGGCCATGGACCGGATCACAGTCGGCGGAGTCCATTATGTGGAAGGGGTTCCTATTCACGAGAGCGTATTCGGACGCGATCCTTTTGAACCGGTGGTATCGCCCAGCGTGGAAGCGTTGTTTTGCGGTGTATCAGTAAAAACCGTATTGTATCAGGAAAGTGGACACTACGAGAGAGGCAGGGGTAAGGAGATTGGAATCTTTGATGCGTCGAGTGAAGCGCAGATAAAAAAGATCACAGAGGATTTGATGAAACAGAAGTGTCTGGGCGTCATGGCTGGCTGCGCTGGTTTTGCATCGGTGCTGGGAGATTTCCTGAAATTGGAAATACGTAAGATGGAAATTCCTGTTATAACAGATAGGATGATCATTATCTGCGGAAGCATAAATGAAATTACAAAGAGACAGATTGAATATGCGGAACAGAACGGCATGAAGCGGATTACCATGACTCCGGACCAGCAGTTTACTCCAGGATACTTAAGCTCTGAGGAAGGAAAGAGATGGCTGTACGGTCTGAAGCAGGATTGTGAAGCAGGAATCACCTGTGTGATCGAAACGGGGATTTCCGACACGAAAAAGGTGACGGAATACCGGAGGGAGAACCACATTCCGCTGGAGGAAGCGCGGGTGACGATCTCAAAGACGCTGGGAGAGATCTTAAAGCAGCTTCTGGAGATGGGGCTGGACGCCACCTTCATGATTATTGGCGGAGACACGCTGGCGGGATTTATCACCGAGATGTGCTGCGGCGAGATCACCATTTACCAGGAACTGGAGCAGGGAACGGTCCTGTCCTCAATACGGACGGAAGGAAAAGATCAGTGGATCATCTCGAAGTCGGGCGGTTTTGGGGATCGGGAGCTTTTAATGGAAGTGGAACAACTGGTGAAACACAGCGTTTTAGGGGGAGGAAGAAAAAATGCCGGATCATTATTCAATTACAATGCCGGGAGCTGTCTACAGCGGCCGGGGAGCACTCCGTAAGATCAGAGAAATTACGGAAGGAAGATTTAAGAAAGCAGCCCTGTTTACGGATCGGGGAGTGGAACAGGCCGGTCTGTTAAAGATTCCGCTGGAAATTTTAAATGAGGCCGGGGTAGAGACGGTGGTGATCACAGATCTGCCTGCCGAACCGAATTGTGACGAGGCGGAGCAGGTAATGGAACGCTTTCGCCGGACAGGCGCCGATTTCATCGTGGCCGCAGGTGGAGGAAGCGTCATGGATGTGGCAAAACTGGCTTCCATTACGGCCGACGGTTCTCTGACAGTCAGACAGCTGCTGGAAGATCCGGGGCTTGGAAGAAAGTGTGTTCCAACGCTCATGATTCCAACGACAGCAGGAACCGGTTCTGAGGCTACGATGAACAGCATTGTGGCAGTGCCGGAAAAGCAGTTGAAGGTCGGTATCGTGAACCCGGAGATGATCCCGGATTACGTGATTCTGGATGGCAGCCTTTTAAAGAATCTTCCCAGGAAGATCGCGGCAGCTACGGGAGTCGACGCAATGGCGCACGCGGTGGAATGCTTTACTTCGAATAAAGCGAACCCTTTCAGCAACTTGTTTGCGAAGGAGGCCGCAAAACTGATTTTTGACAATATCGAGGCGGCTTGTGAAGATCCAGAGGCGGAAGAAGCAAAGACAAATATGTTAATTGCCGCATTTTACGCGGGCGCTGCGATTTCCTCATCGGGGACCACCGCGGTACATGCCCTGTCCTATCCGCTGGGAGGAAAGTATCATATCCCCCACGGTGTTTCCAATGCCATGCTGCTGCTCCCGGTTATGCGGTTTAATAAATCGGCTTGTCTGAAGGAATTTGCAGAACTGTATGATACGGTTGTTGGAAAAGAGCTGCAGATAACAGACGAGGAAAAGGCGGACAGGCTCCTGAAACGCATGGAGGAAATTATCCGGCGGCTGGAAATACCGTCCTCTCTGTCGACATTCGGGATTGGGACGGATGCGTTGGAAGAGCTGGTGAATGCCGGAATGGATGTAAAACGGCTGCTGAATAATAATAAGAGAGAGATAACACACGAGGATGCCCGCAGACTGTATTTAGAAGTAATGCATGGATAGAATGGGGCGCGGCAGACTAGTACCTCCCGGCGTAAATACGCCGGGAGGCACTTGATACGAGAGAGGGGAAATTTGATGACTGTCCTGAAAGGTATTATTCCTCCCATCATCACTCCGATGAATGAGGATGAATCCATCAATGAACCGGAACTGAGACGGCAGGTGAACCGCCTGATCGAGGCGGGGGTACACGGACTGTTTCCGTTCGGAACAAACGGAGAAGGCTACATATTGACTGAAAAGGAAAAGGAGCGGGTTCTGTCCATCGTAATCCAGGAAACGGACGGACGGGTTCCCGTCTATGCGGGAAGCGGATGCATCGGGACGAAGGATACGATCCGGATGTGCCGGATGGCGGAGTCACTGGGGGCAGATGTCCTGTCTGTGATTACGCCGTGGTTTGCCAAAGCGTCCGATGAAGAGCTGTATGAACATTACTGTGCGGTGGCAAAGGCTGTAAAAATCCCGGTGGTCCTCTATAACATTCCGGCAAGAACGGGCAACAGCCTTTCTCCGGCTCTGGTAGAGCGGCTGTCCGAGGTCGACAACATTGCAGGAGCCAAGGATTCCAGCGGCAGCTTTGACAATATGCTCCAGTATCTGGAGCGAACGAGGGGGAAGGACTTCACGGTGCTTTCCGGCAATGATTCCCTGATATACTGGAACCTGCTTGCAGGAGGCGGCGGAGGTATCGCAGGATGTGCCAATGTCTATCCGGGGACGATGACGGCCATCTATGAGCGGTTTATGCAGGGAGATTTAGAGGGAGCGAGAGAGGCTCAGGACTCCATTCGTTCCTTCCGGGATTGCTTCAAATACGGAAATCCCAATACAATCGTAAAAACCGCGGTTGCAATGCTGGGGTATCCCGTCGGTAAATGCCGCGCACCGTTTGACCGAATCTCCCCGGAGGGACTGGAGGCCATAAGACGTGTAATCGATGAAAACCGAGAAGCTGGAATGGAGTAGAAAGGAACGAAACTATGAGACCATTAATTGGCATAACACTCGGTGATCCGGCTGGAATCGGTCCGGAGATAACAGTGAAAGCACTGGCGGATCACCCGGTCAGTGAAAAATGCCGCCCTTTGGTGATTGGAGATGTCCGTGTCCTGAAGAACGCGGCACAGATAGTCGGCAGACGGTCGATCCGGATCAATGGAATTGAAAATCCGTCTGAAGGAGAGTACCGTCCCGGCTGTATCGATGTCATAGACATGAAGAACGTGGATACGGAGACGCTGGCCATCGGCAAGGTGTCCGCCGTGGCGGGGGAAGCTGCCTTTCAGTATGTAAAAAAGGCCATCGGGCTGGCTATGGCCGGGGAGGTGGATGCGACCGTGACGAATGCCCTGAATAAGGAAGCGCTTAATCTGGCGGGACGTCACTATTCCGGACATACGGAAATCTATGCGGAGTTCACCGGAACCGAAAAATATACGATGATGCTTGCACATAAAAATCTGCGGGTGGTACATGTGTCCACCCATGTAGCCTTGAGAGAGGCGTGTGACCGCGTGAAAAAAGACCGGATTATAGAGGTCATCCGGATTGCGGAACAGGCGTGTAAGGACATGGGAATCGGGAATCCGCGCATTGGAGTCGCGGGCCTTAATCCTCACTGCGGTGAGAATGGACTGTTTGGAAGAGAAGAGATAGAAGAGATTATTCCGGCTGTTGAGGAAGCGAGAGCGGAAGGCATCAATACGGAGGGCCCGATACCGGCCGACACCATATTTTCAAAAGCCCGGGGGGGCTGGTACGATGTGGTGGTTGCCATGTATCACGATCAGGGCCACATTCCACTCAAGGTCGTCGGATTTGTATACAATCAGGAAGAACAGAAATGGGACGCGGTGGAAGGAGTGAATATCACTCTGGGACTTCCGATTATAAGGACCAGCGTGGATCATGGAACGGCCTTTGATCAGGCCGGGACCGGAACTGCAAATGAACTTAGCCTGTTGAATGCGATCGATTATGCAGTGAGATTCGCGGATGGCAGGCGAAAAAGTACATCAACAACATTATTATCCCAGGAGGAACGAGAATGAGAAGGAAAATGGTATCTGTAATTTTGACTGTTGCAATGATGGGAACAATGCTGGCTGGCTGTGGAAGCAAGGCGGCGGAACAGCAGGGGAGTACAGCAAACACGGGGGGAGAATCAGTAACTGAAAAATCAAATGATGGAAAGGATACAGCCGACGGCGGCAACAGCTATACCATGTTTATGCGAAATACCTATGTAGACTGGATCAAAGAACTCAAATGGTATGACGCGGCAGAAGCAAATACGGGAATTCATGTAGAATATGTGGAAGGACCTGATGACTTTAATGACGTGTATGCGGAGGTAGATCAGAGAATTATTTCCAAAACTCTTCCGGATGCGGTGATGACCAAGCTGGTACAGACCAATGTTTATGGACCGCAGGGGGCATTTGTGGATCTTGCTCCTTACATAAAAAAATACGCGCCTAATTTGCAGAAGTATATCGATGACAACCCGGATTACGCAGCTCTGGTCACAGATGAGAACGGAGCGATCTATGGACTTGTAAAGGAATCCCCTATTTTTACGGATTATCTGGCTTACCGTGCCGATCACCTCGAAAAAGCAGGCATTGATGTAAATTCGATTAAGACGGTTCAAGATTTTACAGAAGCCATGCGAACGCTGAAAGCACATTATGGAAAGGACAACCCGAACTACTATCCTCTGGAGGGCAGAGAAAATCCTATCCGTTTTGCTGCATGGTTCGGCTGCCCCAGCAATATATCGTCGGAAGAATCCAACGGAATATATGTAGGTCATCAGAAGGATGGTTCGTTGGATATTATGGATGACAGGGCATATACCATGGTAGAGACTATGAAAACCTGGTATGATGAAGGGCTGATCAATCCGGAGTTTGCTGCCAATACCCGTACGGAGGGTGACTGGGAAGCTGCAATGATCAACGGAAATGGAACCTTTGAATACGACTATTACAACAGAGCCGAATGGTTTATGGCAAACGGCGGCGTAGATGCGGATCCGGATTATCAGATGGGTGTTATGAACATGTTCCAGGATGAAAATGGAAAAGTATTAAAAGGGACCAGCAGCTGTAAATATAATGAAGAATGTGTTACGGCTGTCAATGCTCAGTGCAGTGAAGAGAAAATCAAAACAATTCTTACCTTTATTGATTATTTTTACAGTGAGGATGGCGTTATCTTAGCGAATTATGGAGTAGAAGGGGAAAGCTTCGAAACAGAAGGCGACGGTTCCCAAAAGTTTATCGTTGATTATGCCAAGGAAGAGGCAACTCCGGAAGGAGAGAAGAGATGGTCTTTCTTAAGTGATAGATTTACCGTTTGCAAGCCGGTTGATAATGAGGCATTCTTTGCATGGAATTCTCCTTTGATTGCAGAAGCGGCACAGAGGATTAATACGGAAGAAAATATGATGGAGTCCTACAATATCAAATATACAGCAGAACAGACAGAGGAATTATCCAATCTGGTAGCAACGGTCTTTGATGCTGAAATTGCCGGTATCGTATCTTTTGTCACAGGAAATAAGGAATTCAATGCAGATACATGGAAAGCCTTCCAGGATGAGATGAACAGTCTTGGACTGTCCAGGATTGAAGAGATTCAGCTGGACGCTTATCGGGCAACATTCGATAATTAAGTTTGGAAAGGAGATCAGGATGGCTGGAAAGAAAAAAGGAGGGGCGGCTTTGCCGCCCCGGCGGAAAAAGGGGAGTTTTTCACAGAGGTTTGTAAAGGATATCAGGAGAAACTGGATTTTATATCTGCTGCTGCTTCCCGGCCTTCTGAGTCTTATCCTGTTTAAAATAGGACCTGTTGGAGGTATGGTAATCGCCTTTGAAAAGTTTAGTGCTTTCCAGGGGATCTTGGGAAGTAAGTGGGTAGGGCTGGATAATTTTAAAAGAATTTTCACAGATCCCTATATTCCCAAGGTTTTTATGAACACCATTATACTGGCTGTGCTGACAATTGTAGTTGTGTTTCCAATCCCGATTATTTTCTCTCTGTTTCTTAATGAGATCAGGCAGAAATGGGTTCGGTCTACAGTGCAGTCTTTGAGCTTTCTTCCTTATTTTATATCAGCGGCAGTCATGGTCAGTATCCTTTATACGATCCTTTCTCCAAGCTCAGGAATTGTGAACAACATCATCAGGAGTCTGGGGGGCAGCTCCGTTAATTTTATGGCCAAGCCAGGCTGGTTCCGGCCACTGTACGTGATTTTGGAAATATGGCAGACATTCGGTTACTCTGCAATTATTTATATTGCAGCTATGATGAATATCGATCCTTCTTTATATGAGGCAGCAGAAGTGGACGGCGCGAACCGGTGGGATAAAATGTTACGGATTACACTGCCCTGCATCTCTACTTCCATTATAGTCATGCTGATTATCAGTGTAGGAAACATTTTCACGGTTAATCTGGATCGTATTCTTTTGATGTACAACAGCAGTGTATATGATACGGCCGATGTTATTCAGACCTACGTATATAGAATCGCCTTTGAATCCAAGGGATTCCCGGACTACAGCTACGGAACGGCAGTGAATATATTAAAATCTGTGATTGCTTTTGTCATGGTTAGTTTCGTGAATAAAATGGCGGATAGATTTGCTGAGACAAGACTATTTTAGGAAAGGAGAAATGGAGCATGAAAAGAAAAAAAGTGCAGGTATTTGATATTATTAATAATATAATCCTGCTGCTGGTAGCAGTGATCTGTATCTATCCTTTCCTGTATGTCTTTTTTGTAGCATGTAGCAACGGAACGTATCTTCAGAGGGGAGAGGTCAGCTTTCTCCCGAAGGGATTTAATTTAGAAGCCTTTAAATATATCATGGGAAGCACAAAGTTCCATGTATGGACCGGGCTTAGAAACTCATTTCTGTATACTTTTGGAGGAACAATTGTTGCGATACTGACAACCTATGTGACCGCTTACGCGCTCTCCAGGCCCAGGCTGAAAGGCAGATATCTCCTGATGGGAGCCTTCATCGTTACATGGGTCTTTGATGCCGGAATTATTCCGCAGTATATCATTTATAATAAACTGGGATTTATCGATAATCCATGGGTCATGATTATTCCGGGTGCCATCAATACGCAGTTCCTGATTATAACAAAGACCTTTATTGAAGGAATTCCGGGAGAGCTGGAGGAGGCTGCTGTGGTGGATGGGGCCAATGACTGGACGATTCTGACCAGGCTGTATTTTCCTCTGTCGAAGACAATTATGGCAACCATAGGAACCTTTTATGCGGTATCTATTTGGAATCAATATCTGATTCCCCAGATTTATCTGAAAACAGATAATTTTAAGGTGATTCAGCAGGTGTTAAAAGAGGTAGTAATTGCGGATGCAGGAACGAGTACGGCTTTTAAAAACGTTATTTTAAATGGCGTTACGTTAAATCAGCAGAATTTGAAGGCTGCGGCCATATTTGTATCGATGCTGCCGATCGTAATGGTATATCCGTTTGTTCAGAAATACTTTAAAAAAGGTATTATGATTGGGGCAGTAAAAGGCTAGAGAGTGAGGAGTGAATTATGAGAGAATATGTGGAACTGAACCGTTTAGAAGAGGATGGCAGACTGTATCACAATAATCTGCTGGATACGATAGAGGCGCTGATTCCCAACCAGTTTGACAGTGTGCATGCGGCAGATATTCTGGAACTGCCTGACGGTGATTTGCTGGCCTGCTGGTTTGCAGGGAGTGATGAAGGAAATGCGGACATCAGCATTGCCGTGTCCCGGTTAAAGGCAGAGACAAGCAGATGGAGTGTGGGAGAGATCGTTTCGGATGATCCGTCCCGGTCAGAGCAGAATCCTTCTCTTTTTTTAACACCTGGAGGAGAAATCTGGTTGATGTATACGGCACAGACTTCCCGGACACCCGATGACAATCCGAATTTTAATCTGCAGTATACGGCCGAAATACGGAGAAAAGTATCTAAGGACAACGGCTATACCTGGGGGCCTACGGAGACCATGTTTTCCCGGCCGGGTTCCTTCTGCCGTCAGAAAATACAGATTTTATCTAATGGAAGATGGGTGTTTGGAAACTGGATCTGCTTTCCGGATGAGTCGAGAAATGGCAGTGATATCACTGTGGTGCAGATTTCAGATGATGAGGGAAAGACATGGCGGGAGACAGAAATACCAGACAGTGCCGGCCGTGTGCATGCCAATCTGATGGAAGTGGCTCCGGGGAAATTGACAGCTTTATTCAGAAGCCGTTTTGCGGATCACATCTATATTGCATACAGTGAAGACTATGGGGATACATGGACGAGTCCGGTGCCAACCTGCCTGCCCAATAACAATTCTTCCATTTCTTCGATAAAATTACAGAGCGGCAGTCTGGCTCTTATTTACAATCCGGTAAAATTCAATGATGATACAGCGAAGACGGTCTGGCCGAATCAGCGCTGTCCGGTTACCTTTGCGATCTCAGATGACGGTGGGAAGACATGGCCCTATAAACGTATCATTGAACTGGGAGAAGGGTTCGTCGGTGAATTTAATGATATCAATAACCGCCGATATGAATATCCCGTTATGATGCAGTCAAAAGACGGAAAAATCCATGCGGCCTACAGCTTTGGTAACCGCCGATGTGTCAAATATGTATGCGTGGATGAAACGTGGATCCGGGGAGAAAAAATGCTTCCGGGTGCAGAAGGCGATCCCGGAATGCCCTGCCAGAGGTAATGAAAAGAAAAATAAAGCGTGGAAATACCAACTCCAAACGGTATTCCCACGCTTTTCTCACTATAAATTACTCTTCGTTGACATCATCGGCGCATTCACCCGCATCGCATTCTCATTATAAAAGGTCTTATAATCGGACGGCGACATGCTGCAGAATCGGTGGAAGACTCGGTTGAACTGGGAAAAGCTGGAGAAACCGATCTTTTCCGCGATGTCGGTGATCTTTAGGCTGGTGTTTAGCAGCAGGTACTGGGCGTTTTTGACGCGGGTCTGCTGGATGTACTGCACGACGGTGAAGCCGGTCACCAGCTTGAACTGGTGGGACAGGTAGAAGGAGCTGATAAAAAATTTGTCGGCCAGGTACGCCAGTGAGAGATCCTCGTTATAATGCGTCTGTATGTAGTTGGTGATGGTATATATTTTCTCTTTGATGCTTCTCTCGGAATTGTATTCATAGAGATTTTCGTTCCGCATCTGGTAGAGCGTGAACAAAAATTCTGTGAATTTGTTGTTGATCATCATATTTCTGACAGCGGGATCTTCTACGGTATGGCTTAGTTCCGTAAGCTGGTTGATGAGCTGGAACAGCGTTTTCTGGCGCTCTAAGTCAAAACGGAAAATCGGGACCGGATCGTTAAAGATGGATAGAATCCTGTCATATCCTTCCGGGTGGAGCAGCAGATGCTTGGGAACCATGAAATTGATGATGATGCGGTCGCTGGGAGGACCCGGTAAGTACTCCGTCTGGTGCAGGATGGCCGGAGCCAGCAGGACGATATCATTGTTTATGATGGAGTAAGGTTTTCCTGCGATAAAATGATACGCCTTCGGACTTAAGAGAATCATGATCTCGTAAAACATGTGCATATGCGGGAAAGACATGTTTACAGAGTAGGAACGCGCATCGTAATCAAAATAGTAGCAGATGGAATTTTCCACTGGGGTTTTCAGTTCATTGATGATGATTGAAAACCCCTTTTCGTAGTTTAAGACGGAATCAGAGTATGGTTTCATCATAAAATTTCTCCTTTTCTTCTGATTCTATTTTACTACAAATCGGGGAAAAAAGCAAAATATGTAATATAAAAATGAAAAAAAGAGCAAGAAGGGAATAGATATTGTTTCGCATTTTCTATATACTCTACTATGAAATAGAGAATAAGACAGATCGAAAAGCGGGAGGATATGGATAAATAAATGAAGACGTGGAAAAAAGCAGTTCCATTTTTGTGTTTTGCGGTTCTGATGTTCGGGCTGGGTTCCAGCGATTCCCTCAGAGGTATATTCGCCCCTGTGTTTCAGAACCGGTATGCGCTCAGCGATACCCAGCTGTCCATGATTGTTACCATCAGCTATGTGGGAAACCTGTTGTTTCTGAGTCTGGGCGGAAAGCTTCTGGATACGTTTGGGCGGAAAACGGTGGTACTGTCAGTGACGGCAATCTGGGTACTGTCCATGCTGTTAAACGTGGTGTCCGACAGCTATATCTGCATTCTGATCTCCATGTTTTTTGCGCTGGGAGCATCGACACTTTTAAATACCACAGTCAATATTTTAACGCCGGTGGTTTTCAGCGGATATGCGGGGCTGATGGTGAATATTTTCTTCTTTATTCAGGGAATAGGAACCAGCGGCAGCCAGTTTGTGCTGGGACGGTATGGTCTCAGCTATCCTGGGTTTAAGAGTGTGAGCATCCTTCTGCTGCTGATCGGAGCGGCCGCAGGCTTCCTCCTTATTTTAATTCCGTTGGGTGGGGAGAGGCAGCCGGAACACCTGCAATCCAAAGTCAAATCGGAAGCCCCCACCATGCAGGCGAATCCCAAACCGGCAGTATTCATCCTCCTGTGCACCATGATAGGCTTTTACTTCATTGGGGAGCACGGAATCATGAACTGGCTCTTCTCGTACTGTATTCAGGCGTTCCAGGTTCCAAGCAGCAAAGCCTCGGTTTACTTATCCCTGTTCTGGGGCGGAATGACGGCCGGGCGGCTGATTTTTGCGCCGGTGGTCCAGAAAATGGGAACGGTGAAAAGTATCCGGATCTTTGGAACGGTGGGAACACTGCTGTTCTGTGCGGGCATTTTGACCGGGGAAAATGGAATTCTGCTTCTAAGCATATCCGGTCTGGCAATTTCCGTGCTCTACCCGACCATGGTACTGCTGATTCAGCAGATCTATCCGGCTGGGGTAGTGGCGACCAGAACAGGCGCGATTATCAGCGTGGCGACGGTTGCGGATATTGTTTTCAACCTGTTCTTCGGGGTGATTACAGGGGCGATCGGATACCGGTTAAGCTTTATGATACTGCCAGCCTGTATGGTCGGATTTAATATCTGTTACATAGCACTGCAAAAATATATTTGGAGGAATGTGAAATGAAACGTTATATAAAACACCTGATGAAGGGCGCCGAGATCAGAACCGATCACTTTTTAAGAAGCCAGGATAAGAATCCGGAGAGCCTCCAGTATGGTGGGATGCATGGTGATGTGGCGGAGGCGAAGACGACCATCTACCATATGGCTACGGCGCTGTCTGTTTATTTTAAGGAAGACAGCAGATTTTACCGGAACGAAGCACTGTTTGACGCGATCAATCTGGCATGCGGCTTTGTCCGGAGAATGCAGCGGGAAAATGGATCGTTTGATTATCCTACCTGTAACTTCCAGTCCGCCGCCGATACTTCCTTCTGCTTCAAGAGGCTGATCCTGGGATACCGTCTGTTAGAAAAATATGGAACCGACGGAGACAGGACAGAGGTTCTGAAGAGAAAATATCTCGTAATCATGCATGACGCGTTAAAGGCAATCCGTGACGGCGGATTCCACACGCCAAATCACAGATGGGGCATAACCGCGGCACTTATGCAGGGAGCTAACTTATTCGCAGAGGACGAGGCGTTCGCAGACAGCCTTAAAAAACGGGCGGCTCAGTATCTGGCCGAGGGAGTCGATGAGGATGAGGACGGCGAGTATGCCGAGCGTTCCACCGGTAATTACAATGCCGTTGTCAATAACGCCATGTTTGCCATTGGACAGGAGACCGGCGAGGAGCTTTATTACGACTACGCAAGAAAAAATCTGAATATGATGCTTCTCTATATCGACCCGGACGATACCATTTTCACACAGAACTCGTCCCGTCAGGATAAGGGAAGGGCCGAATATGCAGACAAGTACTTTTACCAGTACTTATATGCGGCTTGTCTGGGGGACGACGGGGTCTTCGATAGTGCGGCGCATAAGATCGTGAAGGATAATATGGAACGCGGGGATATCGCGCCGGACTGCTTCCCGGTAATTATGACACACGACGAGATGATGAAGCATGAATTTACGGGATATGGATTTGCGGAATCCTACCGGAAATACTTCAGACACTCGGGCGTTCTCCGGGTGAAAAAAGAGGAGTATACCTATACGGTTCTGAATGGAAAGAGTTCCTTCCTGTTTTTCAAGACGGGAAGTACGGCTGTTTGTGTGAAGATCGGCGAGAGCTGCTGCGAGAAGCGGAATTTCGTCCCGAAGACGATGGAAGTGAACGAACAGGGCTGCGTGCTGAGCGAAGCGTTTGATTCCTGGTACTATCTTCACTTTAACGAGCCTCAGAACACCTCCGACTGGTGGGAGATGGACCAGACGAAGAGGAAGAAGCTGCTTCCGGAAAGGCTGAACACGAGGCTGGAGATCCGGGAACTTCCCGAGGGTCTGGAACTTCATTTGAAGGCGGACGGCTTAAAGGGGCTTCCTCTCCGGTTGGAGATCTGCATACCCGCGGGGACAACGGTTGAAAATGAACATTTTTATATGAAGGCAGAGGCCGGAAGCGGCATGATTCTGCGAGATGGCTGTTTACAGGTGAAGGACGGCGACAGAGAGCTTGTTATGGGCCCGGGATTTGGAAGTCATGAGTTTAAAGGACATTATTCCGGGGAAGAGGTCAACGACTCCGGATTTACGGTGTACTGCAATGAGTATACACCACTGGAGAAAGTATTTAAAATTTGTGTAAAATAGTTTCCGTTCGCCGCCGGCAGAGCAGGCCGCGCAGCGGAGACTGACAGCGGGCGGCGAACGGAAATATTCATAATAGCCGTTTTGAGCAAGATATGCAATACTTTTACTCTATTTCTAACAATAATTGCATAGCTTGCCAGAATGATTGGCTATATAATATAGATAGATTAAGGAGACAGCGAGATGATGATGAAAAATAATCTGGAAGAAAAGAAAGACATGCTTTTGGAGGAAATTACAGAAAAACTGGAATGTCTCATCAATGGATTTGAAAAAGTTCTTTACGATGATGATGATATTTTCCTTCAGAACATGAAAACCGATAACCTGGCGGGAGACGACGTACAGAAATACCGTTTCTGGGAATGGACTCAGGGAGTCGGGCTGTTCGGGCTCTGGAAGCAGTTCGAGGAAAATCGGGACGAGAAGGCGCTTGCCATGCTGAAACGGTATTACGATGAGCGGATTGCCGACGGCCTTCCATCCTGCAACATCAACACCACGGCACCCATGCTGACACTTACATATCTGTATGAATACACAAAGAATGAGACTTACTGGGAGACTTGCAGGGAATGGCTTAAAAAGGTTTTGACCGAGCTTCCGAGAACAAAGGAAGGCGGATTCCAGCATCTCACCTCCGATACGCTGAATGAACAGGAGCTTTGGGACGACACTCTGTTTATGACCATTCTCTTTATTGCCAGAATGGGGAAAATGATGAATGACAGGGCGTGCATCGAGGAGGCCCAGTATCAGTTCGAACTCCACAAAAAATATCTGGAGGACCGGAAGACAGGGCTGTGGTTCCATGGCTGGACCTTCAACGGCAGGCATAATTTCGCCGGAGGGCTCTGGGGAAGAGGCAACAGCTGGGTTACGATCGCGATTCCGGAGCTGATCGGGATCCTGGGAGACGACTGCGAGCCGGTGATCAGGAGGCTCCTGACCGAGACTCTCTTAAACCAGGTGGAAGCCTTAAAGACCTACCAGGCGGACAACGGAATGTGGCATACGCTGATCGACGACAGTGATTCCTATCTGGAGACCAGCGCAACGACCGGCTTTGCATACGGTATGCTGAAGGCGGCCCACATGGGACTGATCGATGAATCCTTTGCAGAATGCGGAATGAAGCCGCTGGGAGCTGTGATGGATTACATCAGCGAGGACGGCGTGGTAGGACAGGTATCCTACGGAACCCCGATGGGAAGGGAAGAGAAGCAGTTTTACAAGGACATTGAGATCCGTCCGATGCCTTACGGGCAGGCGATGGCGATCCTGTATCTGATTGAAGCGAGAAAAGAGCTGACAAGGGAGGTAAAATAATGGCAAATACGAACACGGCGGGGGCTGCGCCTGCCAGAAGAAAGAAGAGGGACACGCGCCAGCTTTGGGCATTTGGTTTCTGTCTGCCCAATATCCTGTTCTTTCTGGTATTTTTCGTAGCGCCTGCGATAGTAGGTGTCTGGTACTCATTAACCAATTACAATGGGTTTAAGCAGATGGATTTCGTCGGGCTGAGCAATTACATCAAGCTGTTTCGGGATCCGGAATTCTATAAGACCCTGTGGCAGACGATCCTTTATTCCATCGTTTCCGTGCCTCTGGGCTACGCGGTGGCGCTGGGGCTGGGACTTTTACTCTCCTCAGAGAAAATCAAAGGCATTACGATCTTAAGAATCCTGATTTACTGGCCGATCCTGCTTTCGACCATCATGGTCGGTCTTACCTGGAGATGGATCTTCGGCGAGAGCTTCGGCCTCATCAACTACCTGCTTCAGTGTATCGGGCTGGATGGAATCAAATGGGCGACAAATCCGACGGCCGCCTTCGTTACCACGATCATTGCGGGCATCTGGTCCGGATGCGGAACGAATATGCTGATTTTCATCGGGGCGCTCAAACAGGTTCCGGGAGAGCTGCTGGAAGCGGCAAATTTAGACGGGGCAAACAAATGGCAGTCATTCAAGCATATTATTCTGCCCCATTTAAAACCGGTTTCCTTCATGGTCATCATTCTCTCCGTGATTTCCTCCTTCAAAGTGTTCGCCATGGTGCAGACCCTTACGAACGGAGGTCCGGGTACGGCCACGACATACATGATCCAGTATATCTACACAACCGGCTTTACCAAGAACAAGGTCGGATACGCGAGTGCCGTTTCCATGGTGCTGTTTGTAATCCTGCTGATCCTTTCTTTCGTACAGACGAAGGTCAGCGACAAGAGCAATGATTAGGGAGGTGGAGAAAAGTGAAAACTACAAATAAAGTTTTAAAATATGTGTTCGCATTTGGTTTCGCCATTCTCTGGATTTTCCCGGTCATATGGCTGATTATCAGTTCCTTTAAGGATGGATCGGAATTATTTAATTATCCGCTGACCATACTGCCGGAGCATTTTACACTGGAGAATTACACGACTGCGCTTCAGCAGTTTGATTTAATCCGATACACCAGCAATACCGCATTTATCACTGTGGTTGCCACGGTTATCACCGTTTTAATGAGCTGTATGTGCGGATACGCGCTGGCAAAATATAAGTACAAATGGCTGAATGTCCTGTTTATGTGTCTGCTCGCGACGACCATGCTGCCGACCGAGGTCATTATGAGTCCAAGCTTTACCGTATTGAATACCCTCGGCCTTTACAACAGCCTCTGGGGCTGCATCATACCGACCGTAGGAACCATGACCGGCGTATTCTTAATGAGGCAGTTCTTTATCACGGTACCGACAGAGCTTATGGAATCAGCGCGGATCGACGGCGCCAATGAAGGATCCATCTTTGTGAGAATCATGCTCCCGATTTGTAAACCGCAGATAGCGATTCTGGCGATCTTCAGTTTCCAGTGGAGATGGAACGACTATATCTGGCCGCTGCTCGCACTCAGTGATCCGAAGAAATATACGCTTCAGCTTGCACTCAGGACGCTGTCCGGTGCGGAGGCGGTCAACTGGACGGTTCTGCTCTCTACAGCGGTTCTCTCCATGATTCCGATTCTGATCGTATTTATCGTCTTCAATAAACAGATTATGAACGCCAACATGTCGTCCGGTGTTAAGGGATAACCGCGAAAGACATCGGCAGTAAAAAGAGCAATGAGAAAAAATCAATGAAAAAAACATCAAATCATATGAAAAAATCAGGAGGAAAAGATTCATGAGAAAAAGATTACTGACAGGCGCAGTGTGTTTATCACTGGCAGGAATGATCATGCTGACAGCGTGCTCCGGCAAAGAGTCCGCAAAAAAAGGAAATGTGGAACTGGAGATTCTGCTTGCCGACGATACGCTGGAAGGCGGTGCGATGAAGGCTGTCGTAGAAAAGTTCAACGAGGAGCACAAGGACCAGGGCGTGAGCGCATTTGTCAATGAGATTGCATACGCCGATATGGAGACGCAGATCAAAAACCGTGCTAAGGCAGGTAATCTGCCGGCGATCTGCAAGATGTCAAACTTCGATACGTATATCGATTACGTACTTCCGCTGGACGACACCTCCCTTGATCCGGACAACTTCAACCGAAGCGGCGTCAGGAACGGCAAGCTTTACGGTACAGATGTAAATGATACGGCAGTAGGTATGGTTATCAATAAGACGGCCTTTGATGAGGCGGGAGTTTCCTATCCGACCACATCAGAGGAACGTTGGACATGGGACGAGTTCTCCGCGGCAGTAAAAGAGGTAGCGGAAAAGAATGAGAAGATCACGACTCCTTTCGTGATAGACCACTCTCAGCAGCGCTCCGGAACCGTGCTCTATCAGTTCGGCATGAAGTATTTCGATCCGGACGACTCGACAAAGGTCACCTTCAGAAGTGAAGATACGAAAAAGGGCGTGGAATTCTTCCTCGATATGTTTAAGGAGGGCGGCATTTCCAAGGCATCCATCGGTACCGGCGCAGAGAATGCACAGGACGTATTTAAGACAGGTACGGTAGCGGCCCATATGGCAGGCAACTGGGTTATCTCAGATTATACGCAGAATATTAAGGATTTCGAGTGGACGCCTGTTCTCATGCCGTATGAGAAGGAAAAGGCAACCTGCCTGGGCGGCAACTGGCTGTATGCATTCGATGGCTCAGGTATGGAGGACCAGGCGAAGAAGTTTCTGGAATGGTTCTATCAGCCGGAGAATTACTCCCTCTACTGCCAGACCGGCAATTATCTGCCGGGAACGAAGGACGTAGAAGTAGACTACGAGATCGAAGGAATCAATATTTTCAACATGGAAATCGCAGAGTCGATCAAACAGCCTCAGTATGACCAGTCCATCACAGAGCAGGAGCACAGCGGTGAAAATACAGGAAACGCACTGCGCGATGCACTCGACCGGGCGATCGCAGGCGAGCTTGACGCGGACGGCGTCATGGATTACGTAGTGACTCAGTTCCTGGAGAATCTTACAGGAGTTCATGAGTAAGCGAAAGTTTATTTTGAATACTTATCATCAGGCACATGGGATATGAAAGCTTCTTTCATATCCCAGTACTGCATTCAGGGAGAAAAAATCATGGAATTAACGTATCAGATCGGATATGACGAGACAATCAGCAGATGGAATGTGACAGCCATGGGGAAGGAACCATTCCATTCCCCGAAGAAATCCTTTGAGGCCGAGGTGAACATGGAGGAATCCTATGTTCAGGTGGTGTATCCGGTCAGAGAGGCATTTTTAAAGGAAGAAAGGATCAAAAAGGCGGCCAGGTATGACGGCCCGTACGAGAATCTTTATTTCCCGTTTGAGAATAACAGAATTGACTTATCCACGTTTCTTCACACGCCCCATTACATATACGTCCACGCGAAGGCGGGCGTGCGCGCGGAGGAGGAGGGAAGCTACCCGTTCGATCTCTATACCTGCGGCGGAGTCAGAGTGTGGGTGAATGGCGGGGAACAGGCCTGCTATACACCTTACACCAGAAATATCGCGGGCCACACCCGGGTGAACCTTTTTCTGAAAAAAGGCCTTAATGAAATCAAGGTTTACGCGGATGAACTGGCGGAACGGGATGTCTTCTTCTATTTTGAACTGCGGTATAAGGGCGGGATACCGGTGGAAGGCAGTGTGGAAGTGACCGAACAGCCGGAGGAGATAAAAAAGGCGGAGGAAATCTTAAAGAGCTGCTATTTTCAGCAGGACATGTATACGGAGGGAGAGGTCCGGCTCTGCTACGACCGGACGCTTTTGGACGGCGACACCAGGGTATACTTAACTTCAAGTCCCTGCGGAACCGGAATGCAGCTTTCCGATATAGAACATTCGGAAATGACGCTGAAAAAGGATGAGGATTACCTGGTATTTGCTGAGACAGAGGAAAGCAGCATCCGGCTTTCAAGAATCTCCGCCTGCTTAACGGTGGGGAACTACGTGGTACCGAGAAATTTATTCGTCGGGATCATTCCGAAAAGCCGGATCGTACTGGAGCCGGCGGCGACGATCGGGGAGAGGAAGCAGCAGGCCCTGGAATTCCTGGTGAAGAACGGCGAGATCGGTTTCCAGTCCGTAATTACCTCCCTGGAGCTGTTAAAGGGCTGGAACGGCAATGCGGAGAAGGGCTTTGATCTGGCCTGCAAAAAAGTCGAGCGCCACGACGACTGCGCGGACTTCAGCCTCGCGCCATTTACCCTCTTGATGACCCGCTACCGGAATCTTCTGACACCGGAAAAGGCGGAGCGGATCAAAGCGATGGTGCTGAATTTCCGGTACTGGATCGACGAACCGGGAAATGACGTGATGTGGTATTTCAGCGAAAATCACGCATTCCTGTTCCACGTTTCCCAGTATCTCTGGGGCTGTATTTTCGGGAAAGAGACATTTACCGTCAGCGGCAGAACGGGAGCGGAGCAGTCTGAAATCGGGAAGAAGCGGGTGCTTGCATGGTTCGACAACTTTTTTGCATACGGTTACGCGGAGTGGAATTCGGCAACCTATATTCCCATCGATCTGATCGGATTTTTCAGCCTGTATTTGAACGCTCCCGATGAGGAAATCCGGCAGAAGGCTAAAAGGGCGCTGGATTTCACCATGCAGGTCATCGGATTTAACTCCTTTGAGGGTGTGATGAATACTACCTACGGAAGAATTTACGAGGAGACCATCAAGACGCGGCTCCAGGTCGAACCGAATTTTGTGAGCTGGGTGTCTACGGGGAGAGGCTACTGCACCTATTACGGCAATGCCACCTGTTTATACGCCATCAGCGATTACGAACCGGAGGACTACGAAATGGAATGCCGTCCTCAGCCAGGACAGGGGGTGGCCATGGAAACCGACCAGGGAATCGCAGGGGTAAAGATCAACACTTACCGGACAAGAGAGTACTTAACGGCGGGAGTCAGACGGTTTAAGCCATTCCGTCACGGCCATCAGCAGCATCTGATGAATGTGGTATTCGGAAAGGAACGTCCGGCGATCTTCTATGTCAATCATCCGGGAGAGCGGGTCTTCAGCGGGGAAAACCGTCCCAGCTACTGGGCCGGCAATGGAACCATGCCGTGGATCGAGCGGTACCGGAATTTAACGGTCATGGTGTTCGCCATCGATCCCAACGAACTCGTACATTACATCCATGCCTACGCGCCGGTCTATGAGTATGAAGCGTATGCCTGCGACGGCAGCTGGTTCTTTGCAAAATCCGGTGACGGATATCTGGGAAGCTGGTTTTCCAACGGTTATGAGATGACGGCCTATGGAGCCAACACGGGGAAAGAACTGGTATCTCAGGGATTAAACCACGCCGTGATTGTAAAATGCGGGTCGAAGGAAGAGTTTGGCAGTTTCGAGGCATTTCAGAAGAGCTTAAAAGAGATGGAAATCGAATGGAACGGGGACCGCAGCGCTGCGTTTACAGACAGCCAGTATGGGGAAATCCGGGTGAGGGACGCGGAAGAATTCCTGGTGAACGGTACGGCAGTATCGGTGGAACCGGCAAAGGGATTCCGGTTCCTGCTGTGCTAGGTTTCTGATGTACAAAAAGTGGGTGGATTTACTCCACCCACTGCTGCCCGATGATTGTTTTAGCCAGATAACCTGCCTGCCTCGCAGTGAATTTCCTTAAATACCATCTCGCATCTTTTTTTATCGTGAGCCAGTCCCACACAGATAATATCTCCCTGTAATCCTATATAATATTTTTGATCAAGAATCTGCTGCAGTGCCTCCTCCTTCAACCGTTCCAAATCATCACCCTGCTTGAATTCTATAATCACATGACTATGAGAGGGCATAAGCGATTCCAGTGTGATATCACTCCTGCCAAATCCAGCCTCTATATTGCTGGTTACCCTGTAGGCTCCACGAAGCGTGATACACATTCCCAGGAACAGCATATGATAAGCATTTTCTTTCGCATCCATATAGCTGGTGCAGGATATAACGATATTCTGATAAAGTTCAAAAAACGGTTTCATATCCCTATTTACCAGACAAGAAAGCATTCGCTTCAGATCAAGACCGTTAACACCGGCCAGTTCGGAAATCAACACCTGAAACTCAGACATCACTTCGTCATTCGGAATCCTTACTACCGCTGTATTTTCGTCTACCCGCCGGAGGGCAGTTAAATAACCGGAGTTTACAAGAAGCCCCCATAAACTGTAATTGCTGTCCCTCTCTATATAAGAAGTCTCTAATGTAAGCCAAACGGGGATTTCCTCGCCTGATGCTAAACGGTCGAAGTCTTCCCAGAATCTGTGATCTGCGGCTTTTAATGCCTTTTTTACAAGGAAATTGGAAGAAGTATTAATCCAATAGTTATCCAATGAGCCTATATCGGCATAATTTAATATAGACCATGGATTGTACATCTCTATGCCGCCAAAAAGGTAACCATCATACTTCTTTTGTACCCATTCATCCAGGGTTAAGCCATATTCAGCTAAAAGAGTCTCTGTTTCAGAAACGGTCAGTCCAAAATAGGGGGCATATTGTCTGTGCAGCACCGTATATACCCTGGCGTTGTTAAACTGAGAAAAGATACTTTCCTTCGCAATACGCTGGACGCCGGTAAGCAGAGCCTGATCCAGATACGGATTTCCTTTCATAGCGCTTCCATATAAATTCGAGAAAAATACACCGGTCTCATGATGATAACCATATTCATAGCTGCTTATAATCGGCTGATCATACTCATCAATTAGAAGAATAGGCTGTATGCCATATGCATTACTCACAACCTGAGTCAGCAACCGTATGGAGTTCGTAAAAAGCGCATGGTGAGACTGTGGATTACGCAGGATTTTAATCATATCATAAAAATCATCAGCCTCCAGCGATCCCTTCGTAAGTTTGTTTTTTAGTAGTTTTTCATATCGGAAATACTCCTGATATATCTGTTGTTTTACAAAAAGCAGCATCTCATTACTGGTAATACCTTTGCAATCCTTCATTGTAAAAAAGATAACCGGCCGGGAGTTGATCTGATCGGCATATTCTGTATCCATGATTGCCAGGTTCTTAAATATTACTCTGCTGTCTTTTGTAATATCAAAAAATTCCCGCAGCATTGTCATATTAATGGTCTTTCCAAATCTTCTGGGACGGGCAATAAGCGCCACTTTATCATTCATTCTCAAAAAGTCTTTTATCATCAGGCTTTTATCAACATAATAACTGTTATCTCTTCGTACTTCTGCAAAATCATCATTCCCTATTGGTAAAGTTCTTTTTCTGTTCATATTGGCAGTCCTTTCCGAAGCATACACTTTATGGATTATTACCATCATATCATACATTTATCGTACTTTCCAACCCTTCTAAATCAAAAGGCGGCGTATATTCTTCTTTTGCGCTGCTTTTTTCCTGCATAAAACCATGGACAAGTCCCAGCTCAATGGCGGTATCGACTACCTTATAGTATTCATACGACGTAATGCGGCGGTTGATCTCCGGAAAACCGCCGCTTTTATAAAATGGGGTGTACTGGCTCATCAGGCTCACATCGAACTTCCCTTCCGGAAGATGTTCCTTCATCCAGTGCAGCAGTAACATGGAATCGTCCTTCGCCCCGGGCAGCACCATGTGGCGTATGATGACGCCCTTTTTCATAAGCGTGTATGCGGGGGCATCGGGGTTTTCCGGATCGTGACAGGAAGTGAATTCGGGCGTCCCGGTCTGCCGGATCATCTGCAGAATGGCGGCCGATGCCTTTTCAAAGTAGTCCGGCGCCTTGCTGTAGCGGGCGGACAGCCGGGAACTGTAGTATTTCAAATCGGGCAGCCAGATGTCCACGTAGCCCTTAAGGGCTTTTACCACTTCTGTCCGTTCGTAGCCGCCGCAGTTATAGACTATGGGGATGGACAGCCTGGGCTTTACGAGATCCAGGGCGGAGATGACGGAGGGAAGATACTGGGTGGCGGTGACGAGATTGATATTGTGAGCGCCTTCATCCTGAAGGCGAAGAAAGATATCGCCAAGCTGCCGGACCGTGATCTCCTTTCCCAGTCCCTCCTGACTGATGGGGTAATTCTGGCAGAAGCAGCAGCGAAGGGTACATCCGGTGAAAAATACTGTGCCGCTTCCGTGGATTCCGCTGATCCAAGGCTCCTCCCACTGGTGAAGGGCCGCCCGGGCCACCATGACGGTATCGCCGCAGCCGCAGAAGCCCTTCGCTCCAGCGGTGCGGCGGTCGACCATACAGCTCCTGGGACAGAGCGTGCAGGAATCATATTGGGAAATCAAATCCATCGTGAACCTCCTGTATTTGACAAAATCACTTTTCTACATTAATATAGTAAACAATATACATAAAAAAAGCAAGTGAACAGGTGATAACACATGGAAAATCAAGAGAGAATAAGAGCTTTGAAGTACGCGTTTCCCAGGACGGTGCCGGTGATGGCGGGATATCTTGTGCTGGGAACCGCCTATGGAATTTTAATGAACATCAACGGTTTCGGTATCTGGTGGGCCCTCGCCATCAGCGTGTTTGTCTACGCGGGAAGCCTGCAGTATCTGGGAATTACATTTCTGACGGCGATGGTGAATCCCATTTATGCATTTTTAATGTCCCTGATGCTGAATGCCCGACATCTCTTTTATGGCCTTTCCATGCTGGACAAGTATCGTGACGCGGGGAAATTAAAGCCGTATCTGATCTTTGCACTGACGGATGAGACATTTTCCATCGTATGCCATGAGGAGCCGCCGAAGAGCATTCCGAGATACTGGGTCTGCTTCTGGATCTCTATCCTGGACCAGTGCTACTGGGTGGCGGGAACCGTCATCGGCGTGCTGCTGGGGAGTCTGATTACGTTTAACACCACAGGGCTGGATTTCGCTTTAACGGCATTGTTTGTCGTCATATTTGTTGACCAGTGGAAGTCAGGGCACGGACATAAAGCCGCGTTAACCGGCGTGGCGGCTTCGGCGCTCTGCGTGGTGATATTCGGACAGAGCGCATTTATCATACCGGCCATGATTCTGATTCTGGCTGCGATTACATGGGATTATAAGAAGAGTGGAAAGGAGATGGAGGCATGAGCGGACATACCGTACAGGGAATTACGATTATAGCTGTGATGGCGGCGGCCACGCTGCTCACAAGATTCCTTCCTTTTATTCTGTTTCCGGCAGGAAAGAAGACTCCCAGATATATTACTTTTCTGGGAACAACACTTCCCTATGCTACAATCGGGCTTTTGGTGGTATACTGTTTAAAAGGCGTTAATTTTATTTCCTGGCCGCATGCGCTGCCGGAGATAATTTCGGTCGCGGCGATCGTGCTTCTCCATGTCTGGAAGGGCAATTCGCTTCTGAGCATCGGAGCGGGAACCGTGATCTACATGGTGCTTATACAGGGAGTGTTCGGATGAACAAAAAATCAAAGGTTGTGAAAACGTACGGGGCCGTTCATAAGAAGCGGCTTCCGGTTATACTGGCTGTGGCGGCGGTTCTGGCTGTGGCGGGTGTCATCATTGGCATGAATGTCTATGATGAATACCACACGTACCGCAGCAGCGAGGCGACAGAATTTGAGACGACGGCAGAGGAGAAAAACGGACTTCTGCTGACCTCAGAGACGAAGACGCTGCTGGGAAAGGTCTACGCGGGCTTTACTATAAAGGATGCAGAAAGCGGCGGCGCCATCTATCAGTGCCCCGATCTTTATCTGGTCAGGGATCTGGCTTCCATCAGCTGGGGAACGGAGGATACTTCTGTTCTGCTGACACAAAAGGATGGAAGCAGTGTGATCTATGTCCGGGCCGGGAACCGGTGGGAGAAGGAGAGCCGTTAGGCGAGATGCTGTGGGGAAGCAGCGTTTTGTCAGGAGAGGGGCGGCAGGCACTGATTGGGCAGACACAGAATTGGCAGGTACAGAATCGCCAGCCAACGCTCAATAACCCTCCGGAAGGGACTTCTGCTCCCTGAATTCCTTCGGTGAGAGACCGAATTCCTTTTTAAACGCCCGGTAAAAGCTTGTATAATCTGAGAAACCGTACTGATGGTACAGCTCGCCAAATGGAATCCCTGACAGGATTCCATTTTTGCTTGCCTGAAGACGTTTCTTTAAAATGTACTGATGCAGGGAGATTCCCATATTATCCTTGAATACGTGGGAAATATGGTATTTGCTTGCATAGAAGAATGACGCCAGGTGGTCCAGGGACAGATCCTCGTCCAGGTGGTTGTTGATATAATCGCAGACATTTAAATAGAGCACATTTTCATAGACTGCGGGAACCTGGTGGAGCAAGTCGTAGGTAATCCGGTTCAAATGAAGCAGGAAGGAACAAACCATCAAGTGGGCTGATGTCTCACGAAACGGTCTGGTTCCCCTCATCTCTTCGATCATGTCCAGAAGGCGTCCCTGGAGATCCTGAAAAGTGATAAAATCCGTCCGGAAATGGTACTGCTTTTTTTCTGCCACATGGAGGAAGCTGTATGCAAAATCCACGGAACTGGCCGCCAGCGCCTCATAATAGGGGCGGCTGATCCAGAGCACGAACCTGCGGTAGTCCTGCCCGGTGGAATGGAAGATGGGATGGTGCCTCGTCTCCGGGGGGATCATCAGATAGTCGCCGTACTGCAGCTCATACCGGTTCCCGTCCACCTCATAAGTCACGTCTCCGTTCAGGAAAAAATAGATCTCATAATAGGGATGGGTATGATCTACCACATGATCCAGATCCATATCATTGTAAAAAAATACCTCAAATTCCCCGGAATTCATATATTGTCTGGTATTAAAACCGGTAGATAATTCTTTTTTCATGTAAAAACCTCCAAAGATAATGGGCGAAGTCTGTTACGTTATATATAGTATAGTAGAGAACCGCAACTTTTGCAATGTGAACGGCAACTAAATCCATGGTATTCAAAACAGATTTTGTTATACTAAGGTCATGAGGCAGCGAGATGATGGGCTGCAGACAAATTGCTAATATTCAAGGAGGTTTATCATGAAATTATCATTCAGATGGTACGGAGACGATGACAAGGTAACGCTGGAGCAGATTCGCCAGATCCCGGGCATGCATTCCATCGTAACGGCCGTATATGACGTTCCGGTCGGCGAGGTATGGAGCAATGAAAGCATTGCAAAGCTTAAAAAAGAAACCGAGGATGCGGGCCTTGCGTTTGAGGTGATCGAGAGCATTCCGGTTCACGAGGACATCAAGCTGGGCAAATCGACGAGAGACCAGTACATTACCAACTACTGCGAGAATATCCGCCGCGTTGCAAAAGCGGGAATCAAATGCATCTGTTATAATTTCATGCCTGTCTTTGACTGGACAAGAACTCAGCTGGACCATGTGCTGGAGGACGGTTCCACGTCACTGGTCTATTATCAGGATCAGGTAGATAAGGTAAACCCCCTTGAGAGCGACAGCGATTTAACACTTCCCGGCTGGGATTCCAGCTACACAAGAGACGGCTTAAAGAAGGTGGTATCCGAATACAACGCCATGTCGGAAGACGACTTATGGAACAACTTAAAATACTTTCTGGAAGCCATTATTCCGGTAGCTGCGGAGTGTGACGTAAACATGGCAATCCACGAGGATGATCCCTGCTGGAGCATCTTCGGACTTCCGAGAATCATCACCTGCGAGGAGAACTTAGACCGTTTCTTAAAGCTGGTTGACGATAAGCACAACGGCATCACCCTCTGTACCGGTTCCCTGGGCTGCTCCAATAAGAACGACGTGGTAAAGATGGCGGCTAAATATGCGGCAATGGGAAGAATCCACTTCGTTCATGCGAGAAATGTGGCGGTTCTGGACAACAACCAGGGCTTCGAGGAGAGAGCGCACTTATCCAGTTGCGGTTCCCTTGATATGTTTGCCATATTAAAGGCGCTTTATGACAATGGCTTTGATGGATATATGCGTCCGGATCATGGCCGCATGATCTGGGGCGAGACAGGACGAGCCGGATACGGCCTCTACGACAGAGCGCTGGGCGCCACCTATTTAAACGGACTGTGGGAAGCCATCGGCAAAATGAGCCGGTAGATGTAAGACAAAATCAAAATTAGAAATCTTGAGACAGAAAATCAATGATTTGTAAATCAACGATTATTAAAATAGAAAGAGGGAAATGACTTATGGGATTATCATTTGGAACGGATTTAACAGGAAAAGTTGCAGTTGTTACAGGCGCAGGCGGAGTTTTATGCGGTATGTTTGCCAAGACACTGGCTGAGGCGGGCGCAAAGGTTGCGGTTCTCGATTTGAACGAAGAGGCGGCCGGCAAGGTTGCAGAGGACATCGTGGCAGCTGGCCATACCGCAAAGGCATATAAGGCAAACGTTCTGGAGCGCGAGAGCCTGGAAGAGGTTCACGCAAAGGTGCTGGCTGAGTTAGGTCCGTGTGACGTTCTGGTAAACGGCGCAGGCGGCAACAATCCGAAGGCACAGACGACGAAGGAATACTTTGAGATGGGCGACATCGAGGCGGATACCATATCCTTCTTCGACTTAGACCCGAAGGGCGTGGAATTTGTATTCAACTTAAACTTCCTGGGAACCCTGCTTCCGACACAGATATTCGCAAAAGACATGATCGGCAGAGAAGGCTGCAACATCTTAAACGTTTCCTCCATGAACGCCTTCACCCCATTGACGAAGATTCCGGCCTACAGCGGCGCGAAGGCGGCTGTGAGCAACTTCACCCAGTGGCTGGCTGTTCATTTCTCCAAGGCTGGCATCCGTGTAAATGCCATGGCGCCTGGCTTCTTTGTGACAAAGCAGAATGAAAAGCTTCTCTTTAACGAGGACGGAACAGCTACTGCGAGAACTGCTAAGATTCTGGCAGCGACTCCAATGGGACGGTTCGGCGAGGCAGAAGAATTAAACGGAACACTTCTGTTCCTGTTAAACAATGAGGCAGCCGGCTTCATCACAGGCGTGGTTATTCCGGTTGACGGCGGTTTCTCTGCTTATTCAGGAGTGTAAGAGATTCAACTTTTGCTATCATGTATGCTAGAAAGCGGGAGGTTTGATATTTCGTGTCAACCACGTCTCCTGTCCGCTGAAAAATGACCGGGAGTGTCGGACACAAAATGGTTGTGTTCGCCATTCCCGGTCATTTTATTTGTCTTCCGCAGTATTCTTTGCGTGGGTGATGTAAGGGTATAAGTCTTCGTAAGCTTCTTTTTCCGCCTCCGTTTCAGGCAGGGCAGGGATAAGGCCGGTGCAGTCCATGGTGGAACACGCCTGGATATCAACATCGAAATCATCGGGCTGACTGATTGCATTTTTATCTTTTTCCATAGGTATCTCCTTTCACAAAAGTAACTGATGTTAGTGTGAGGAGTTTCGTTATATTTATGCGTAACTTGCAGAATATCTTGCATTGCACGTCACAGCCTGAAGAAAAAAACGTTATATAATATGAGATCTCAAAATTATATGATATCAGGAAATTACGGAGGTAGCGTGCATGAAGATAGCAGTGTACGCAGGCAATACGTCACAGCTGGATAATGCAAGAGAATATTTTGAGAAATGGAAAAAAAGAGGGATTCTGTTAAATGAAGACTATTTTTTATCTATGGCAGAATTGCTAAATGCCGCGGAGGAAAAAAAGTATCATGCAATCCTTGTCTATACAGATTCTGATGGGGCAACAAAGGAATCCGATTTCGATCAGCTGAAGCAGAAGGAAAAGGAGAGTTTAATTATCTATATTTGCGGACGTAAGGACCAATGGAAGAAATTGTCTCGTGCAAAATATACGGCGGTATTTAATGGACAGCCTATCGTTTACAACATGGAGGATATCTGCTTTCTGGAATCCTATGACAGGAAGACCAGCGTGGTGCTTGGAAAGAAAAAGATACGGGTTAAGGCCAGGCTGGATGTCGAAGAGCAGAGGCTCTCCAATTACCATTTTGCACGCATTAATCAGTATAACCTGATTAATATGCTGCAGATAAGCAGCATGGAGGGGGATGAGATTCATATGGCAAACGGCGAGAAGCTTTATCTCAGCAGCAGCCGCAGAAAATTATTTATGGAGAAATACAGGCAGTTTACCCAGGAAAATTTCAGCGTTGTGTGATAGAAAAAACGGAATAATCGGGAGGAGACAGTGAAAGAAAAGGCTGTCTCCTCCCGATTATTTGTTTTTATCTGTTTTCCTGAATTATCTGGACCATTCCAATCAGATAATCCTCATGGTAAGACCGTAAGTTTTGCTTTTCCCTGTTTCCAGCTTCTGTACATGATTCTTATGGACGAATTCATCATCTTCCGTTGCGTAAATACCGGAACCGTTCCATGGCTCCACGCACAGGAATGGGGCTTCTGCCGGGTAAGGGGTCCAGAATGCGACTGTTTCGAAGCCAGGGAATCCCACCTCAATTCCGTGTCCCGTATTCTTATTGATGATGGATACTTTCCTTGAGTTTAAGTCGTCAAAGTATACAGCGTCATCCTTGAACAGCTCCCTTGTGAGCGGCAGCCTGCGGCTGTGATCGAGACGGGGAACTCTGTGGGAGGGGTCAAACTGTAAATGTTCCAGATCGTAGACCATGCTGGATGCGGTCTCGTCCTCTTCGAATTCCAGTTCGTAATCGGTGAAGGAAGCGCCTTCCTCCATCGGACAGTTAAATCCGGGATGAGCGCCGAGGCAGTAGTAGATGGTTCTGTCATCGGTGTTGGCTACGCAGTATTCCATGGAAAGCATGCCGTTCTCAATGACATAAGTTAAGGAGAGGCAGAAGGAGTATGGATAAATGGCTTTCGTCTCTTCCGTATCGTGAATCTCAAAGGTAACCATGGTATCGGACTGTCTGGTGACCTGGAAATCGACATCGCGGCAGAAGCCGTGTTTTTCGATATGGTAAGTCTCCCCCTCGATGATGGTCTTGTTGTTCCGGCAGTTTCCTACGATGGGAAACAACAGCGGGGAACAGCGGTTCCAGAATTTCGGGTCTCTCTGCCAGATGTATTCTTTTCCGGTACTGTCCTTATAGGAGATTAACTGGGCGCCGATGCTGTCGATGACAGCAGATCCGTTGGAATCAAAGATCGTTACGAGCATAAAATTTACCTCTTTTCTTCTATAATTAATTATTTTGATTTTGCTAAGTTTCTGGAAGGATGGTACTGACCGCAGCTTTCGCGGCTGGCCAGGTAATAGGGCAGGTTCATGCGGATCGGAAGGCGGTGGCCGCCCTCGATGCGGTCAATCAGGATTTTCGCCGTCATCTGTCCCATCTCCTCCACCGGCATGTGAATGGTGGTCAGCATGGGGGAGAGATACTGGGCCGTATCGATATCATCAATGCTGATGATGGAGACATCCTCCGGAATCCGGCATCCAGTTTCCTGTATGGCTCTCATGGCTCCGATGGCTGTCACATCATTGCCGCAGAAGAGGGCGGAGACATCAGCGCCCCGGTCAATCAGCTGTCTGGCGCCGCGGTAGCCGCCTTCCGATGACAGAGGGACATCTGCTACGTATTCCTTCTTCAAGGGAATGCCGCCTGTGTTCAGCGCGGTGCAGTATCCGGTGTAGCGGTCCTCATCCCTGGTCTCCCCGATATATCCGATTCGCGTGTGGCCAAGGCTCATAAGGTGGTTCATAGCGGTCAGCGAGGCCTGGTAGCCGTCACTGATGACCTGGTCGTACTTTGCATCCAGAATATTCAAACCGGTATAGGCGACGCAGTTAAAATACTTCTTTAAAAAACTGAGCGTCTGTTTATCGCACCGTCCCAGCACGACAACGCCGTCCACATGGTTGTCCGTAATGAGACGGAAGGTGTTGGGATGATGGATGTCAATGGCAGTAAAGGAATACTTGAGCACATAATTATGCTTAAACGCCTCCTGTTCAATACTTCGTGCCAGCGTGGAGAAAAAAAGATCCGATTTAGAATCCTCTGTCCGGGCAAAGAGACAGGCAATCGAGCGGGAGAGCGGTTCGGGAGAATCGGAGCCTCCCATCTTCAAATCGCGGGCCGTGCTGTTGGGCGTATATCCCGTGCGCCTCACAATCTCCCAGATCCGGTCCTGCACCTCTTTGCTGGCCGCATTTGTGCTGTTTTTATTGATGACTCGGGAAACCGTGGAGATGGATACGCCGGCTTCTTTGGCGATTTCTTTCAGTGTCATAAACCAGCCCCCTTTACTTGAGTTTAACATCCTTATTATTTATGCCAGTTTATCATAAGTATACACGAAAAATGGACAAAATGCCATAGGTGAATGGTCAAACGTTTGCGTGAAGTTTTATCTTTACGGTTACGCAAACGTTTGACTAAATAAGGGGTGCTATTTTTATACAATGTGTTATAATGTACACATGAAATAGATGCGTGTATTGGGAAAAATCACAAAGAAAGGGGATTTACAAATGTCTTTTGGAAATTCTGAAAACAAAAAGAAGAAGGACATCGTTGCCGCTATACCAAACTGGGGCTGGCTGCTTATCTCATTTTTGGTTGCCATGATACTCTGGTTCTGGCTTTCGGTCAATCCGTCTACAGCGAGAAGCTTTCCATTTCTTCCGGAAGTAATTAAGTCACTGAAAACCATGATTGAGAGAGGTGTTCTGTGGAACGACTTTTCAAGCAGTATGATTTCTGTTATTCTGGGATTTATCCTTGGATTTGTCACCGCAGTGCCGATTGCATTTATGATGGCTTGGTACCGCCCGGTACGATACATAGTAGAACCATGGATTCAGTTTATTCGTAACATTCCGCCACTGGCATACGTACCGCTGGTTGTTATTGCGGCAGGTGTTGGCAGAAAGCCGCAGGTGATCGTTATCTGGCTTGCAACCTTCTTAATTATGTGCGTTACCATTTATCAGGGTGTCCGCAATGTGGATGAGACACTGATCAAGGCCGCCCGGGTTCTGGGAGCAAAAGACAGAGATATTTTTGTGAAGGTTATTTTCCCGGCAACCACCCCATTTATCATCACGGCAGTCCGTCTCGGCGTATCCGTTGCACTGACAACCTTAATCGCCGCAGAATCGACAGGTGCCGTAGCAGGACTCGGTATGAGAATTCGTTCTTTAAACAACAGCTTCGATGTTCCGCCGATGCTTCTCTACATCATTATCATCGGTATCATCGGAATTACGAGTGAAAAGATCATCAAATATCTGGAAAGGAAGTTCACGGGATGGCAGGAAACGAGAGAAATATAAAGGTTAAGATCGATCATGTGGAGAAGATCTATGAAGGCCGCAAGGGCCGTATGGTGGCGTTAAACGGCATTGACTTAGATATTATGGAGAATGAATTTATCTGCGTGGTCGGCCCTTCCGGATGCGGAAAGTCTACCCTGCTGAATATTATCGCAGGCCTTCTCCCGGCCACCTCCGGCGCCGTTTACGTAGACGGCAAGAAGGTGGAAGGCACAGGCACGGAACGAGGCGTGGTTTTCCAGCAGTATGCCTTATTCCCATGGCTGACCGTATTAAAGAATGTTATGTTTGGCCTTAAATTAAAAGGTATGAACGACGCACAGGCCAGGGAAATCGCCATGAAGTACATCAAGATGGTGGAACTGGAAGATTTCGTGGATGCATACCCGAAGGAGCTGTCAGGCGGTATGAAGCAGAGGGTGGCGATCGCCAGAGCCTATGCGGTACAGCCGGAAGTGCTTCTCATGGATGAGCCCTTCGGAGCTCTGGATGCGCAGACGAGGACCCAGCTTCAGTCAGAACTTACAAAGACGTGGCAGGAAGAGAAGAAGACCTGTTTCTTTATCACCCATGATGTGGAGGAGGCCGTCATTCTGGCCACCAAAGTCATTATCATGAGCGCGAGACCGGGCCGCATCAAAAAGATTGTGGACATCAATCTTCCGTATCCGCGTACGCAGGAGATGAAGATGGAGCTTCCATTCCTGGATTTAAAGACGTATATCTGGGGCGAGGTTTATCAGGAATATCTGGAAGTGCGTAAATAGGGAGTGTTTATTGGAACATTATAAAAACCAATATTTTATAAAAAACTCAATGTTTTATAAAAACCATTAAAGGAGGAAAACATTATGAAGAAGGCGTTACCATTAATTATGGCGGCTCTGGTAGCTGCATCACTGGCAGGCTGCGGAAGCACCAAGACAGAGGCAACAACAGCGGCACCTGCGGAGACGACAACGGCCGCGGCGGCGGAGACGACAAAGGAAGAGGCAAAGGCTGAGGAGACAACAGAGGCTCCTACAGAAGCCAAGGCAGAGCCTATCACCATGAATGTGGCATATATGCCAAACTACGGAAGCTTATGGTCCGTGATGACGGCAAAAGAAAAAGGCTTTTTCGACGAGGAAGGCATCACCGTTAATCTCGTAGAATTCGCAGACGGCCCTACCATCATCGCAGCCATGGAGTCCGGCAGCATCGATGTCGGCTACATCGGACAGGGCGCTCATAAGCTTTGTGTCAACGGCCAGGCGAAGATCTTCGCTCTGTCCCATATCTCCAACGGCGACGCTTTAATCGGCGGCCCTGGATTCACAAAGGTTGAAGATTTAAAGGGAAAGAAAGTTGCTTATTCTTCCGGTACCTCCAGTGAAGATATTCTGGTCAACAGCCTGACAAAGGCCGGCATGACCATGGATGACATCACAGCTGTAGATATGGACGCCTCCGGTATCGTAACCGCTATGATTTCCGGCGGTGTTGACGCATGTGCCACATGGTCACCAAACAGCTTAAAGATTTTAGAGGAAGTAAAAGATTCCACAAAGATCTGTGACAACTTAACCTTCTCTGATACGACAGTATCCCTTGCAAGCTGGATTGCAACACCAAAGTATGCAGACGCGAACCAGGATAAGCTCCTGCGCTTCACAAGGGCTTTATTCAAAGCCATGGACTATGCTGCAGACGATCATTACGATGAAGTTGCCAAGTACGTATCCACGCAGACAGCAACCGATTACGACAGCGTTTACGCACAGCGCGGCGACGCAGACTGGCTGACAGGAAAAGAAGTAGCGGAAGGCGCCAAAGACGGCACCGTTGAGAATTACTACAAGATTCAGCAGGATAACTTTATCAAGGCCGGCGCAGTAGAGAAAGAAGTTCCGGTAGCCGATTACGTTATGCTGGATAACATGATTGAAGCAGGCAAGTAAGAGTAAAAAGTAACACACAGGTGAAGAGAGTGTCCCGGAAATTCTATTTCCAATTCAGAGACACTCTCTTTTCTAAGGCGGGATGGCGAAATGCATATCTTAACGCATTTTCAGTCCCTCCGACAGTAGACAGGAGGAAAATGATGAGTCACGCATATTACCAGTACAACAAAGAGCAGCTTTTAAAGGAACCCAGGCTCCCGCTGATCTGCATGCCGGACAACGCCACGGTTTTCCAGGCGATGGCAAAGGAGATGTTTGAAGAGATCGAGGCAAACAATCAGGCGGGTAAGAAGACTGTATTTATCTGCCCGGTCGGCCCGGTTGGTCAGTACCCCTATTTCGTAGACATGGTCAATGAAAGGAATTTAAGTCTTAAGGATACCTGGTTTATCAACATGGACGAGTATCTGGACGACGATAAAAAATGGATTCCCGTGGATCACCCCTTAAGCTTCCATGGCTTCATGGAACGGACTGTCTATACGAAGATCAAACCGGAACTCATCATGCCGGAAGAGCAGAGAGTATTCCCGGACCCTGAAAATGTGGGCTTCATACCGGAACTGATCGAGAAGCTGGGCGGCGTCGATATTGCCTTCGGCGGCATCGGCATCAACGGCCATGTGGCGTTTAACGAGGCAGATCCGTCTCTTTCACCGGAGGAATTTCTGGCGCAGAAGACGAGGGTTCTCACCATTACACCGGAGACGAGAACGGCTAACGCCATCGGCGATTTCGGCGGAGCGCTGGAGGATATGCCGCGTTACTGTGTGACGATTGGAATCTACGAAATCGCCCACGCGAGAAAGATCCGTCTGGGAGTGTTCCGCAACTGGCACAGAGCGGTCGTGCGCCGCACGGCCTACGGGGAACCGTCCACCGATTTCCCGGTGAGTTTATTGCAGAATCATCCGGATATAACGCTGACACTGACGGATTACGTGGCAGCGCTGACGGACTGAGAGATACAAAGACGGACTGAGAAAAACAAAGTAATTGATACAGACTGGCAACAGAAAAGAAAGTGAGGATACAGACAATGCCATTGATTCCCTTAAGACCTCTGATGGAGGCAACGATAAAATACGGTTTCGGCCAGGGGGCGTTTAATGTAAACGCGGTAGCCCAGGCAAAAGCAGCCATTGAAGTGCACGAGATGTTCCGTTCCCCGGCCATTTTACAGGGCGCAGACTTAGCAAACGGCTTTATGGGCGGCCGTACCGACTTTATGAATGCGACACTGGAAGACAAGAAGATCGGCGCGAAGAATATCGCGGACGCCGTAAAGAAATATGGGGCAGATTCGGATATTCCCATCGTCCTGCACTTAGATCACGGCCGTGATTTCGATTCCTGTGTGGCGGCGATCGAGGGCGGATATACCTCTGTTATGATCGACGGTTCCTCCCTGCCATTTGACGAGAACGTGGATCTGACGCGAGAAGTGGTAAAATATGCACATGCGAGAGGCGTCAGCGTAGAAGGAGAGTTGGGCGTTCTGGCCGGCGTGGAAGATCATGTATTCTCCGCGTCCTCCACCTACACTAACCCATTAAAGGCAGTGGAATTCTTCCGTAAGACCGGCGTGGATGCGCTTGCCATCTCCTACGGAACCATGCACGGCGCTTCCAAGGGAAAAGACGTAAAGCTGAGAAAAGAGATCGCCACGGCGATCAGAGAGTGCTTAAGCCATGAAGGCATCTTCGGCGCACTCGTATCTCATGGTTCCTCCACGGTGCCAAAATACATAGTAGATGAGATTAACGCTTTGGGCGGAGAACTGACGAATGCCTACGGTATTTCCATCGAGGAGCTGCAGGCAGCCATTCCGTGCGGCATCAATAAGATCAACGTGGATACGGATATCCGTCTGGCAGTCACAAGAAATATGAAGGAGCTGTTTGTAAAATATCCGGAGCTTCGTACCAGCGCGTCCATCGGCGGGATTTACGAGCTGCTGGAGGCTAAGAAGAGCCAGTTTGACCCGCGGGTATTCCTTCCCCCGATCATGGATACGGTTATGAAGGGAACAATCCCGGACGACGATGTGGCGGCTATTGTAAACTGCGTTGAGCGCGGCGTAAAGGAAGTAGTCGGAACGCTGATCGTACAGTTCGGCTCCTTCGGCAAGGCGCCGTTAGTGGAGCAGGTGACGCTGGAAGAGATGATTGAACGGTATAAGAAGAATTAAACAGATTGTTATTTGGCCCGGCAGAAGGTCCTGAGAAGGAGTGATGCCGGGCTTTTTCTATGGGGTGCTTTTTCCATATATATTGTTTATAGGGATGGCCTTTTTCGCTATGTCATGAAAGATAAAAGAAAAAAATGGTATCCCCGATTGACAAAAGTCCATAAACAGTATAATATTTAATTAAATTAATTAAATAAATTAGACGATCAAAATAAACTCAGGAGAAGGAGGCAGATCAAGTGGTTGATTTAAGGGGAAATCCGTTTTATCTGGATGAAGCAGGGGAGCGGTGGGTAAAGGAAACCGAGGCCGCCATGACGCCGCATGAAAAGGTATGCCAGCTCTTTGCAGACCCGCTCATGGGAAAAAGCAGGGAGGAGCTGATTCAGTTCCTGGAAGAGTATCCGCTTGCGGCCATACCGTTCAGGGCCGCACTCTATGGCAACGAGGAGGCTCAGGATATCATGGCAGAGCTTCAGGAGCGTGCAAAAATTCCTTATCTCTACGCGGGAAACTGTGAGTCCGGTCCTAACGGCGCGCTGAAAGGGGGAACCCTGGTGGCTTCCGGGGCGCAGGTCCGGGCGACGAGAGATGCCCGTTATGCCTATGAGGTGGGGCGGATTACAGGCAGTGAGACATCTGCAGTGGGGTATAACTGGACGTTTGGTCCGGTGGGGGATATCTATGGCAACTGGAGAAACAGTCTGATTAATACGAGGGCCTACGGCAGTGACCCGCAGTTCGTCAGCGACTGCGTGGAGGCATATAATAAGGGGTGCATGGAGTTCGGCGTAGTGCCGTGCCTGAAGCATTTCCCGGGGGATGGCTGGGAAGAGAGAGACCAGCATCTGGCCATTTCAAACAATGGCCTGACTTGTGAAGAGTGGGATGAGACGTATGGGAAAATCTATCAGACGGCGATTGATCATGGTGTGTTAAGCATCATGGCGGCCCATTTTACGCTTCCCGCCTATCAGAAGAAGCTGAATCCGCAGCTGGAAGAACGGGATATGCAGCCGGCCTGCCTTTCCAGAGAGCTAATCGAGGGGCTTCTGCGCGGCCGGCTTGGGTTTCAAGGTCTGGTAGTAACCGATCAGACGAAGATGATGGGATATTACGGAATGAGCCGTTTCGATGCAATACCTCTGTCGATTGCCTGCGGCTGCGATATGATATTGGGAATCAATGACATTGAAGAGGACTTGGAGGCGATGAAAGCGGGCCTTAAGTCGGGAATCGTGACAGAGGAGCGGCTTACGGAGGCAATTTACCGGATCCTGGCCTGCAAAGCGGCGATCGGGCTTCACAGAAGGAAAGAGAGCGGCAGTTTTCATCCGGGAAAGGAGGCACTGGGGCGAATCGGATGCAGAGCGCATCTGAAGACGGCGAGAGAGGCATCGCGGAAGGCTGTCACACTGGTTAAGAATACGAAGGGACAGCTTCCTCTGTCTCCGGAGGTCTATAAAAAGATCGGGGTGTTTGCCCTGTCCGGCAATGTGGGAAGTCTGAATTCTTCCTACGGCCAGGGAGTTCAGTCGGGAGGAAGTGATCAGATTACGGAGCGGATTCTGGCAGCGTTAAAGAAATACGGCTATGAGCCGGAGCTCATGGTATCTTCCGTCAATAAAGGGAAAATAGCGGATTTTAAGGCGAAGTACGACGCGGTGATGATCTTTGCGGATATTACCAGCTTCGCACAGACTAATTCAGTAAGGCTGCTTTGGCCGCATCCAATGTCGAGCTGTTATCCCTGGTACATACATGACGTTCCCACGGTGTTTACATCCTTTAATTATACGAACCATCTCGTCGATGTGGCGAGAGTACCGGCCTTCGTAAACGCATACAATGATACGCCGGAAACGGTGGATGAGACGGTAAAGCGTATTGCGGGGCTGGCTCCGTTCGAGGGGAAATACGACGAGGATGTCTGGTGCGGCATGTGGGACACACATTTTTAGACTGCCCGTCAGGGGAAAGGGGGTCATGAATTGGAATTAATCATAGATAATGCGTATCAAAATCACGAGGTATTTCAGTTTGCGGAAAAGGAACTGAAGGATTACTGGAAAAAGATGCAGGAGAAGAGCGATGCGCTTCAATTGCAGGGAAGCTATCGGCTGAGGCTGGAACTGGCAGCAGGAGGGGAAAGCTGTCATGAAACGGAACAATCCACGATGGCTCCGGATGGATATGTAATTGATACCGGAGAACAGGGCGGCGTGATCGCCGGAAATAGTCCGTGCAGTGTGCTGATCGGTGTATACTCCTGGCTCCAGTCTGCCGGCTGTCATTTCCTGCGGCCGGGGAAGAAGTATGAGGTCATCGAGCCGCTGTCCGGGCTGGATGCACTTTCGATGACTGAGAAAAAGACGGCTTCCCTGCGCCATCGGGGAGTCTGCATTGAGGGTGCCGATTCGCTGGAAAACATCCTGGACTTCATTGACTGGCTGCCCAAAATGGGATATAACTCATTTTTCCTTCAGTTTAAGCTTCCCTATACCTTTATGGCCAGATGGTACCATCATGAAAACAATCCGCTGCTTCCGGAGGAGGAATTTAATATGGACCGGGCGGAAGCATATACAGAGACCGTTCGCAGGGAGATGAAACGGAGGGGACTGAAGCTTCATCAGGTGGGGCACGGATGGACCGGTGACGTAATCGGATTTCCGGCAGTGGAGTGGAAGCCAGCATCTCGGAATCCAACCGGAGAAGAGACCGGCATGATGGCGCAGCTGAATGGAACACGGGCGCTGTTTCATGGAATTCCAATGAATACAAATCTTTGCTATTCCGATGAAACGGTAATGAAGGCATTTACCGATCAGATTGTCCGGTATGCGGTTCAGAATCCGGATATCGATTATCTTCACGTATGGCTGGCCGATGAGTACAACAACGTCTGCGAGTGTGATTCCTGCAAGATGGAACTTCCTTCCGACCAGTACGTCAGAATACTAAATCTGGCCGACCAAAAGCTTACGGAGGCGGGGAGCACCATGCGGATCGTATTTCTGCTGTATCAGGAGCTTTTATGGCCGCCCCAAAAGGAGCGCTTTCAGAACCCGGACCGTTTTGTGCTGATGTTTGCGCCGATCAGCCGTACTTTTGAGGAGTCATACCAAATCCGTCCGGAGTATGGAGCCGTTATGCCATACCGGAGAAATGAGATCCGGCTTCCGGTGGACTTGAATGAGAATATGGCTTTTCTGCGCGCGTGGCAGGAGATATTTCACGGGGACAGCTTTGTCTATGATTATCCGCTGGGCAGGGCTCATTACGGAGATTTTGGCTATGTCAGGCTGGCGGAGGTCATCGGCCATGATATAGAGCGGCTGGGGGATATGGGGCTGAACGGATATATCAGCTGCCAGGAGCTTCGGGCGGCGCTTCCGAATGCACTGCCGAACTACATTATGGGAAAGAAGCTGTTTGATCCGTTCCTTTCTGAGGAGCGGCTGGAAAAAGAGTATTTCTCGGCGGCATATGGACTTGAGGGCGAACGGGTACGGGAGTACTTAAAAGCGGTGTCTGCCTTATGCAGCTGTGATTATTTCAATGGAAAGGGACCGCGGGAGAACCGTGTCGTGGCAGACCGCATGGCGACGCTTGAAAAAATGGCGCATGAGTTTCTGCCGTTTATCCAGGAACACGCGAAAAGCTGCGGAGAGGAGAACCGGAGCTATTGGATTCATCTGGAGTTTCACTCCGAATACATCAGGCGTCTGGGTAAGGCGTTGTTTTATCTGGCAGCAGGAGAGCGGGAAGAGGCGGGAAAATACTGGTCGGAGTTTTGCACCTTTCTGCAGCAGCATGAAATAGAGTTCCAGGAATGTGTGGATGTATACCGTGTGATCGAGGTAGGACAGCACTATACAGGATTTTAGCAGTAAAATTTAATTTGGAAAGGGCCGAAATTGCTTATGAACCAGGACTTCATAAGTGGTTTTAGCCCTTTCTTTGTGAGAAATATATAAAAAATTAAAAAATATATTGACAAGTAATAGGCACAATGATATTATTTAATTAAATTAAAAAACTAATTCAAACCGTAAGAAATTTTATCTGTGAGGTGGATTATGAAAGCAAAGACGGAGAATATGGGAGTGGAAGCTGTCACAAAACGGAATAAACGCCGGGAGAAGCTGATCTTAAACGGCTGGTGTTGGCTGTTTATGTCAATGTCACTTATTTTTTATATCCTGTTTCAGGGATATCCCATCATCTGCAGTATCCAGTACTCGTTTCTGGACTGGTCGGGTCTGACGAGCCATGCGGCTTTTATCGGACTTCAGAATTACGTGGAACTGATTCATGACGAGCTGTTCTGGAATGCCTTTTTCAACAGCTTCAAATATACAATCATGATCGTTCCCTTAGAGCTGGCGGTATCGCTGTTCCTGGCATATATGCTGAACAACGAGGCGCTGAAGGGGAGAACTGTTTACCGGACCATGTACTTTATACCGGTTGTCACCACAGCGTCAGTCGTCGGTATCATCATGATCTTCCTGCTGGGTGTCCAGGGGCCGATTAACCATTTACTGGTCACGCTTCATCTGATCAAGACGCCGATTAATTTCCTGGGAAATGCAAAATACGCCATGCCGACGCTGGTACTCATCTCTCTCTGGAAAGACTGCGGTACTTACATGATCTACTGGCTGGCTGGACTTCAGGGCGTTTCGAAGGACGTGTACGAGGCGGCCACCGTGGACGGAGCTACCAGATTCCAGACATTTATCCATATCGTCCTTCCGCTTATCGCACCGGTCGGTGGAATCATCGCAATCCTGTGCGCGATCAATTCCCTGAAGGTATTCGATATTGTCAAGACGATGACAGAAGGCGGCCCTTTCTATGCGACCGATGTTATAGCCACTTACGTTTATCGTTCGGCGTTCTCCAGTGAGATTGGAATGCCGAGACTGGGATATGCCAGCGCGGCGGCAATTCTCTTTGGAATCGCTGTGATTGTGATCGGTGTCGTGTTAAATATCATCAAGGCGCGTTTGAACAGCAGGCGCGTATAGATGTCAGGAAATCAGGAGGTAAAGATAGATGAACAGAGATAAGGCAAAGAGACAGGTGAAGACCCTGCTGAATCATGGATTGCTGCTGATAATCGGCCTGGCATGGATCTATCCGTTTTTGTGGATGATATCCGCTTCCTTCAAGGACCAGAACGAATTCTTTAAAAATAAACTGGGACTGATTCCCCAGAATCCCACCTTTGACAATGTCACCAGAATCTGGGAGAAGGCGCATTTCGATACATACTTCATTAACACGGTAATTGTAACATTTTTCGCGGTATTCCTCGTGCTGATCATGACCATGCTCGCGGGATATGCGATGGGAAGATATAACTTCGTGGGTAAGAAAGTGGTGATGATGGTTTTCATGAGCAGCATTGCGATACCGTTAGTCAGTACGATCATACCTACCTATGAGGTGATCAAGAGCATGAAGCTGGTCGGTACGAAACTGGGGCTGATCCTGGCTCAGGCCGGCGGCGCTCACGTGATTTTCCTTCTTCTCTTCTCCAGCTTTTTCGAGCAGATCCCCGGAGAACTGGAAGAGGCGGCAAAGGTGGACGGCTGTAATTTCTTTCGGACCTTCTTTAATATTATGATGCCGCTGACGAAGCCGATTGCAACTACTGTAGTCATCATGGAGACCATCTGGGCGTGGAACGCATTTATGCTTCCATTGGTACTGACGCTGAACAACCCGTCTTCCCGTACTCTGGCTGTCGGACTGTACGCGTTTAAAGGTGAAAATACCGTTGACTGGACCGGCATCGCGGCCGGCGGCGTGATTGCGGTTATTCCTATCATTCTGTTGTTTATCTGTCTGCAGAAATACTTCGTGGAAGGCATTGCGGGAGCGGTTAAGAGTTAATGAGTGTTCATAACGAGGAGGAATAAGATGAGACTTGGTTTTATGACAAACATCCTTGTGAAAAAAGGGATGGTGCATCTGGACGAAATTGCGGAATGGGCGGCGGCCCAGGGCTTTGAAGACCTGGAAGTGGGACCTACCGTTCCGATGGAGAGAGAACTGTTTGAGCGGGTTTTGGAGAAGGGGAAGGTGGCGATAACATCTCTTACCTACTGCAGAAATTTTCTCAGCACAGACAGCGGGGAAGCAGAAGCGCATATTGCGGAACTGAAAAAGAGGATTGCATTTGCAGGCGATCTTGGAATAGAAAAGATCGTGACTTCTACGGGCATTAATAAGACCCTGGAGGAGGGAATCTATGACAAGGCGGATTCGATCCGCAGGACACCGGCCCGGAGCCTGGATCAGTTTGTGGAGACCTTTGCTCCCATTGTAGAATACGCAGAGAAGAAGAATGTAAAGCTGGCCTTTGAGAACTGCCCGCTGATGGGAAATATCGCCATTTCTCCGGTGATGTGGAGAGAGATCTTAAAACGGCTGGACAGCAAAATGGTGGGGCTGGCCTATGATCCCTCCCATCTGGTATGGCAGTTTATCGATCCGTATGCTCCGGTGGCGGAGTTCGGGGACCGGATATTCCATGTCCATGCCAAGGATACGGAGATAAAAGAAGAGCGGTTGAAGGAGTGCGGAATTCTGACAGATTTCAGCTGGTGGAGCTACCGGATTCCGGGCCATGGACTTCTGGACTGGAGAAAGCTGACCGGAGAACTGGAAAAAGCAGGATATCAGGGAACTGTCAGCATCGAACACGAGGATCCGGATTACGAGGATTCGCTGGAACTGGTGGAGAATGGTCTGATACTTGGAAAAGAATATTTAAAGGCATTTATAGGAAAGCGTTGAGAGGAGAAAAACAATGGTAAGAGTAGGAATTGTAGGAGTTGGAAATACGATTGGAATCGCAGGCAACCACATTGACGGGTATTTAAGAGTGCCGGAGGCGAAGATTACGGCTGTTTACGATATTATCAGGGAGAGAGCCGCCGGTTACATAGAGAAATTCGGACTGGAGGGGGCAAGGGCCTGCGAAAGCTTTGAAGAACTTCTGGATCTGGTGGATGCAGTCAGCATCTGTACCCCCAATGCCTCCCATATTGAATTAACGGTTCAGGCTCTGAAGGCGGGAAAACACGTCCTGTGTGAGAAGCCGTTTGGAGTCGATGCGGCGGAATGCCAGAAAGCGTTAAATTATGCGGAAATGTCCGGCAATGTCTGCATGATCGGGCTCTGCTACCGCGGAATTCCCGGGTATATGTATTTGAAGAAGCTGATCGATGACGGCTCCCTCGGAAAGATATTTTATATTCGCCAGTCCCTTGGCGGAAACAGAATCGCCAATCCACAGGTAAAGCTGGAATGGAGGATGCAGAAGGAGTTATCGGGACCTGGAGCCATGGCGGACTTTGGAAGCCATATGCTGGACATTGGCGATATGCTGATCCGCGACACGGCGGGACCGATCACCGAGGTACAATGCATGAGCGGTATTATGGTGGAGGAACGCGACCGGGTACATGGGAACGGCAGGGGCAGTGTGGATAACGACGATGTGGCCATGTTCTCTGCCAGAACGAGGGATGGCGTCCTGCTCTCCTACACGGCCAGCAGAATCGGCAGCAGACATACGGTGGAGGTATACGGCAGCGGCGGAAACGCAGTATTTGACGGTGCCGACCATTTCTCACTGCAGATCCAGAAGAAAGATCCGGAGGGCGGATATTTAGGCGCGCCGGAGTGCGTAAAGGTTCCGGAGGAGATGTATCTGATCAATGAAAATGTTCCGAGAACACCGTTTGCAATCAATTTCTATTTTGAGATAAAACAGTTTATTGATGCAATTGAAAAAGGAACGCCGGTGGATACAGACTTCCAGAGAGGCGTTTATATTCAGAAGCTGATCGACGCGCTGCAGGAGTCTTCAGACTGCGGATGCAGTGTTCCCATTGATTTTGAGTAACAGCTCGGACGATGAGCCGTCTGAACTGTTACGACTTTGAATAGACCAGGAGGATTTTTAGAATGAAAATAGGTTGTCATGCCGTCCTGTTTACCGACAGGATCGCAAAGGAAACGGAAGAAGTATTAAAGGAATTTGAGAAGACCGGATGCCAGGGCGTGGAGATCGGCGCGCGTTTCTTCGGAGTCGAAAAGAGCAGTTATTTAAAGGAACTGCTGGATCAGTATCATTTGCAGCTGGCAGGACTTCATGTATCTGCGCTGTGGACCGATTTGCTGGATGATCCGCAGAAGGTGGAGGAGGCGGTTGGGAAGGCAGTGGAATTTCTGCAGGTTATGCCGAATAAGAATATTATTTTTACAGGCATGGCTCAGAACGACCCATCGCAGCATCCAGAAGAAGGCATAGATCCGAGATTATCTGATCCGGCAGCGGCTGAGAAAATGGCTGGAAAACTGAACAAGATAGCAGCAAAGGCGAAGGAGAGTGGTGTTTCCATCAACTATCATAACCACTGCTGGGAGTTTGACCAGGATGGCCTGCTGTTTATGGCGCTGATTCATCATGCTCCGGAGGTGCGGTTTGCACTGGATACCGGATGGGCGGCCGGCAGCGGTTGGGATCCGGCAGATTTATTAGAGAAGTATCCGGACAGAATTTCATACGTTCATTTACGGGACTTTAAAAAAGAAGATATGGAAAAATGCAGGACATTTGCTGAGAAACAGGATAACTATGTGGACCTGGGCAAGGGCAATATGGACTATGAAAGACTCCTGTCTGTAATAAAAAAGAATTTCGGAGACAATGGCTGGGCGGTCATTGAATATGAAAAAGGAAAGGTAGACTTTGAACGGTATACGAAGGCAGTTTCGTATGTTCGGGAAATTCTTGGGTAGGTGATCGGTATGGTACATTTGGAATTCTATGACGGAAGCGGGCAGGCGTCTTGTGAAGAGCTGAACGAGTACATGAGACAGAAGAAAGAAATCCTGACCCGGGCACAGGCCGGAGAAGAGCAGTATCGTGACAGTCTTGGATGGCTCAGCGTGGATGAGTGGGCCGGAGAAGAGCGGATTGCTGAGATCGAGACTTTCGCAAAAAGGGTCCGGGACGATGGGGATATCCTCGTGGTAATCGGGATCGGGGGTTCCAATCAGGCGGCCAGGGCAGTGACCTGTGCGCTGCCTAACCAGAGTAAGGTAAAGGTTCTGTACGCCGGAAACAATATATCTTCCGCGTATATGAAGCAGATTTTAGCGCAGTTGGACGGGAAATCCGTATATATAAATGTCATTGCCAAGAACTTTGAGACGATGGAACCGGGAATCGGTTTCCGGATTCTCAGGCAGTATCTGAGAAAACGCTATGGGGCAGACTACAACAGCAGGGTATTCGCAACCGGGACGAGAGGAAGTGAGCTGCAGGAGCTGTGTGTGGCTCACGGTTATACATTTCTTGACTTCCCGGAAGACATAGGGGGACGGTATTCCGCCCTGTGCAATGTCGGGCTGTTCCCGGCCGCGGTGGCGGGAATTGATATTCGTGCCATGGTATCCGGCGCCAGGGATATGGAGCAGAATTTAAAGACGGCAGCAGGGGCAGAAAACAGCGCCTTCCAGTATGCCGCAATCCGTAATGTTCTGTATCAGAAAGGTTTCCGCATGGAGATGCTGGCTTCCTTTGAACCGAGGTATCAGTATTTCAATGGCTGGTGGACCCAGCTGTTTGCGGAGAGCGAGGGGAAAGACGGAAAAGGGCTGTATCCGGTGGCTGTAAAATATTCGGAAGATCTGCATTCGATCGGCCAGTTTGTACAGGAGGGGACTCCGGTACTGTTTGAGACATTTCTGGATATTGAAAATCCGGATGAGGAACTGATTCTTGAGGCGGACGATGTGGACGACGGCTTTGATTACTTAAACGGGGCGGATTTGCGGGAGGTCAACAGAGCTGCGTTTTTAGCTACCTTTCAGGCCCACAGTGAGAGGCTTCCATGTGTCAGGCTGAAGATTAAAGAATTGAACGAATACAGTTTTGGCCAGTTGTTTTACTTTTTTGAATTTGCATGCTACCTTTCCGGAAGCATGCTGGGGGTAAATCCATTTAACCAGCCGGGAGTGGAGAATTACAAGGGCTATATGTTTCAAGCGCTTGGAAAACATAAATAAAAGGAGGAAGTATTTTATGAAACTGAAGAAAATGGGGGCATTATCACTGGCAATTGCAATGACGGTAACAGCCATGACGGGCTGTGCGATGCCGAGTACGGGGGGAAGCGACACAACAGCAGCACCCACACAGGAGAAGACGGAAGCTTCGTCTAAGGACAGCAGTTCTGATACAACGGCGGCTGAATCGGATGAAAAGATTACCCTGCGGATTGTGGACTGGAGTGACAGTTCTCTGGCAAGAAGAGAGGAATTTAACAAGAAGTATATGGAGGATCATCCCAATATCACCATCGAATACACGATGCTGACGATTGATCAGTTTAAGAATACGATTGTTACAATGATCAAATCAGGAGATGGACCAGATTTATTCCCGATTCCAACAGGCATGACCTTAAGCACCGCACTGAAGGAAGAGTGGTACCAGCCGCTGAATGACTACGTGACAGAGGAATTTTTAAATACACTGGATCCGTCTGTTTTTGAAGAGGGAGTGACTATGAAGGGGGAAGAACTCTATACAATTCCGGAAAATATGCCGGTCGTAAATTGTTTATTCTTCTATAACAAAGATGTATTGGACAATGCTGGTATTACCAAGGTTCCGGAGACGTATTCTGAATTTGCAGAGGCGTGTAAAAAGATAACAGAAACAGGGAACGGTGAGGTATTCGGTCTGATTGAAGGCGGAAAACAGCTAAATCGTCTGGATATTCTGGCTCGCTCCTTAGCTGCTGTGGGAGGTGGAAAAGTCGCTCCCAATGCCAAGGTGCTGACTGTAGATGGGAAGGCTCCATATGACAGCGAAGCCATGAATGAGGCAATGGCACTGATGGAACAGTTGGTTTCTGACGGAAGTATTCATCCGGATACTGTGAATATCAGCGCTCCCGAGGCAAGGGAGATGTTTGCTCAGGGACAGGCAGGTTTCCTCTGCCAGGGTATGTGGTGTATTCCACCGTGGGCGCAGAGTTATCCAGACTTAAAATATGGAGTAATGGCAGTTCCTGTTCCGGACAGTGGAGTAAAGGGCGGTGTTCAGCAGGTAGAAAGTGCTCCGTGGATGGGACTTTATAAACAGTCCAAGCATCCGAAAGAGGCGGCGGAATATTTAATGGCTCTGTTTGATGAAGACTACGGATATCAGTCCGGCTGTGTATCCGACGGTAACTATGTTTCAATCGTACCGAGCGTCAATGAAAAATATATGACGAATGAAGTTATGAAGCAGTATTACGAAGTTGCAAGTGAAATAGCAAAGGTGGTACCTGCAGCAACAACAAGAGACGAAAAAGCATATGACTTCTATGCGGAAGTAAAAGACGTACAACCGAGCCTGGGAGCCATCTTACAGGGGGTGCTTTCCCAGAGTATTACAGACTATTCAAGTGAACTGAAAAAATTGTCAGAGGCTTCCACCGTGGAATGGCAGAGAGCATCCGAAGCTGTCGGCCTCGATTACGCAACCTTTGATTTCCCGAACTGGGATCCGCTTAAGGATTATACAGAGGCAGATTATGCAGCATTAAAATAATACGCCGGACAGAGGATACGTAAGGCTTTTGCGTATCCTCTGCTTGTAATATGTCCTGAAATTCACTATAATGAAAGGGATAGAATACGGAGTTGGAGGGAATAAAATGACTGCACGCGGAACGAATCTGCCCAGAGTTAAGAAACAGAATGAGGCTCTGATCAAGGAGATAATTTATAAGTACGGCCCTATATCGAGGAGCAAGATCGCAGAGATGCTGTCGCTGACTCCGCCGACGATCACGACGAATGTATCGTCCCTGATCGAGAGGGGGCTGGTCTATGAGTTTGCGGCAGAGGATTCTGACGTGGAGGAGCGTTCCCTGGGACGTAAACCGATCAAAATCAATTTTATTCAGGACGCCAGATATGCTGTCGGAGTGGAGATGAATCCATACCAGACCGCAATCTGTATGCTGGATTTGCGGGGGAATGAACAAATCAGCATGAAGTATCCGCCCATGAAAGGATTATATGTTGAGGAAATGGATACGCTTGCCCGCAATATTGATAAGCTGATTTCCGAAAGCGGCGTGGACCCGGAGAAGATACTCGGAGTGGGCATGGGCCTTCCGGGGTTTGTGGAATCCAAGGTGGGAATTTTAAGAGAAAGCTTTAAAACAGAATGGAATAATAAAAACATAGCGAGAGATTTGTCGCGGAGACTGGATATTCCGGTCCTGATCGAGAACAATGCGAGAGCGCGCGCCATAGGAGAGGAGATGTTCGGAAAGACTCTGAGGCCGGATTCCTTCGCATACTACCTGATTTCTTATGGTATCGCCTGTCCTCTGTTTGTGAAGAACCGGATGATTACCGGAGAAAATGCCAGCGCAGGAGAGGCGGGGCACATGGTAGTGGACATCAACGGCCCCAAATGTGAGACTTGCGGCCACAACGGCTGCCTGGAGGAGATGGCCAGCGAAAGAGCCATTCTTAAGAAGTGCAAAGCCGCAGTCAATGATGGCGTTGCCACAATGCTGACGGAACTCTGTCCGGACACCGGGGAACTGACCATGAAGGACGTGCTGATGGCGGAAGAGTGCAACGACGCATATGTGGTGAAGGTCATGGAGGAGGCGGTTATGTATCTGGGCGTAACACTGGCCAACATCATCAATCTCATCAGCCCGCCGTTAGTGATTGTGGACGGCTATATTATGAAGGTGAAAAGGAACCGGAGACAGTTGTTGGAGGAGACTAAGAAGCATATCTTTGGCCTGAACGATCAGGAGATTGAGATTGAGTTTATCGATTTCAATCCTCTCACCGGGGCCAGAGGCGGTGCGGCTCTGGCAATTAAACAATTCTTTATTAAGGAGTAACAGTTCAGGACGGCGGGAAAAACAGTGCAAAAGCAGGCGTTAAGCTCGCTTATAAGACTGTTTTTGCACTGTTTTTCACATCGGATGGACATCCGAAGCTTCTTGAACGGCTTTTTCGGTCAAGAAGATAAGCCGTCCTGAACAGTTACGTGGAGGAGTAAGAAGCAAGTGGAAAAGATAAAAGCTGGCATTATTGGATGCGGAAGGATTTCTTCTGTATACCAGGCTGCGTTTGAGAATATGAAGGACGAGGTAGAACTTGCCTTCGTGGTGGACAAGGAAGTATGCAGGGCCAGGAAGCTGGCTGCTGCGTTTCCTGGCTGTGGCTATTCGGATAAGCTGGAAGATTTACTGAAGCAGCCCCTGTCCGTGGTTCACGTTCTGACACCGCATTTTTTACATAAGGAGCATGCGGTCGCATGTCTCGATGCAGGATTTCACGTTCTGACAGAGAAGCCGGTAGCCCTTACGACGGAAGATGCCGACGCCATGATCAGGGCGGCAGACAGAAACGGAAGGCAGCTGGGCGTTATCTTCCAGAACCGCTATATCGAGGGAATTCAGGAAGTTAAAAAGCTGATTGAGCAGGGTAAATTCGGCCGAATTACCGGAGCATTTTCTACATTAAACTGGTGGCGTCCCCCTTCGTATTATGAGTGTGACTGGAAAGGAAGCTGGGAAAAGGAAGGCGGAGGTGTGGTCATTGACCAGGCCATTCACAGCCTGGATCTGGTCCGCTATCTGATGGGCTGTGAACCGGTAAAGGTGAAAGGACATATTGACCGCAGAATCCTGACCAATATTGAAGTGGAGGATGTGGCAGACGCAGCCATTACGTTTGAAAACGGATCGGTCTATTCCTTTTTTGCGTGTAATTATTATACAAGCAACAGCCCGATCCGGGTGGAAATCAGCGGGGAAAATGGAATCGCGCTCTTAACGCAGAATGAAGTACTGATTCAGCTAAAGGGTCAGGAGCCGAGAACCATATATCCATCTGTTGGACCGGATGTAAAGGGCGAGGCGTACTGGGGAAATTATCATGAGATTCAGATTCGGGATTTTTACCGCTGTTTAAGGGAAGGAAGACCAGTACCAACAGATCCGGAGGATGCGAAACGTACACTGGGGCTTGTTCTGGATATTTACCGTTCTTCCCGGGAGAACAGGGAGATTATAACGGAAAGACAGGCGACGGAATAATAGGCGGCGGAAAGACAGGTATCGAAAAAATATAATGCAGGGAGAAATCAAAGCAAACAAAAAGGCGGTGGCCTTGAAATAGTTAGTTTCAAAACCACCGTCTGGCTTTTAAGACGCATAATTACGTTATGTCAGTCCCGCTAAAGTTCATGGCCTTCTTCGCGGAGCCGGCCATTCATTATTTTCTCAATGGTTCACACTTTATAATACTTTCCCGGTATGGCGGCAAGCTGGACTGGGATTTGCTTTTTTGGCTTCACTTCCAGAAGAAATGGCACGATGCCATCCTCCGGCAGACGGTTTCCGGGCAGGAGCGTCTGTTTTTCAAACTTGTAGGTCACGCACCACGCATCCGCACCGCTGCTCAGGGAAGCGCCCAGAGGGAAACAGAACTCACTTTGGGAGTCCCGCAGGATGCCGATAAACTCCTGGCAGTCGGCTGGAACGTGGGAGCTTTCTTTCATGCTGCTGATTTTTTCAGCCGTGGCCGTCAGCCATTCCACGTCATAAATATGGGCGCTGTCCAGGGCAAACACAAAAACAGCGGGTAGAAAGGCTTCTGTGCCGGGGAGCCAAAGGGCGGTATTTGCTTGTACCACCGCGCCATAGATCATGGGAGCGTTGGCAAACTTCTCGCGCCATTTCTCCTTGCCAAAGAGAGGGGCTTTTCCAGCCACATCCTTGAAAAACTCACTTTCGGTGCTCCGAGGCGTGGCTCGATAGGAAATCAATTGATTCACATCGGTAGCGACAGCAGTTGCTTTGCGTTGTTCCATAAAAGCGGCCTCATCAGTTTCCTCCTGTGCGGCAATCTTCTCTTGTTTGCTGCGGACCGAGGACATATCATAGCCTTTTTTCTCCATCTCGGCAATCTCTTCCTCGGTCATAGCGGATTCCCAGCCACCAGCCTCTTTTAAGGGGTCAAATCCAAATAGTCCCATACTTTAAAACTCCTTTTTCTTTTTATATTTTAGGGGCGCTGAACCCGCGTCACCTTCGTCACAGCCTCTTTTTTTTATGTCTTAAACTCTTTGATTTCCTCTGCAGAAATGCGTCCGGATCATTGTTATCATTTACATCAACAACCACAGTACTGCGCTGCACAGGATAATAGCGGCTCCGGAAATGCCGGTGATGACACGATAACCCTTTTCTCCAAAATTGCGGTAGACAAAGGCCGGAAAGCCCTGTGTATTGCCGCCCTGGGGATTACAGACCCATTTCCAGCGAAAAATCGCCCCCAGCAGGAACAGCGCCCCGACCACGATTAGAAAGAGCAGCCAGTTGGCCTGGAGGAATGGCATGACCCGCTCCATCAGCTTTGTATATAAATCGCTCATTCTGTATCTCCTCACTCAGCTGCCTTTTAATACCACCGGTTTGAGCCGTATTAAAAAAGACATGGCATCTGAGTGCCTCTTTATTTTGTTTTGAAATGATTCAGGAAAAAGTCGGTGAATGCCTTTACCTCTGCTTCTTGAGAAACATAGACGTACAGTTTTTCGTCCTCCAGCCAGTCGCAGACATTGATGCCGATGTATCCCTTCCGATCCGGATAAATGATAAATGCATCGGTAGGGTACTTGTTCTGATAGGCTTTGAGAATTTCGCTCCGGCGGTAGATCACCGGTTCGCCGCCTTCGGATAGATCAGGAACGGTAGGCACAACAACAATGGTTTGGCTGGTTTCGTTCCAGCCCACAATAAGATTGCCGATTTTCGTTTTGCTGCCGTGAACCAGTCCGTAATTAAAACGTCCCACATCCTCTGTATAGCCGAAAAGAATGTTATAGTCTTCTCCGTGTTCCACTAACTGGTTGAACAGGGAGCGCATCCTTTTGCGGTTAGCATCGCTTTTTTCCATATCTACTTCAGGCCCTTTGAATAATTTTCCAAACAATCCCATAATTATGTCCCTTTCACTTAATTACTTTTTGATTTAAATAGTATTTAAATGAAATTATACCTGAATATCTGGAAAATGGCAAGTCAATAAATAGAAAAACAGCGCACCGTATGAAACGATGCGCTGTTTTTCTATTTATTGACTTGCTTTACACAAGAGAGGATAGATACCTGGAAAGGGCTGCTGCCTGGGCCTGGGCTGTCCGTTCCAATTCCTCAGGGAAGAAGAACGGGAGCGATCTGGCCGCCGAATTATAAATCAAAACCACGGTAAGCAGTAGGTTGCCAAGCTCTTTCGGCGTACATTTTTCTTCTGGAATATGCCAGAGGGAAAGGAGCTGCTCATAAAACTGCACTTGTCCCTGCTGGTAAATATCAAAGTCTTCCGGGTTTAAGTGCTTGTGTACCCACAGCTCCTCTTCTTGCGTCATCACGAAGAAATGGTGCTGGCGGCTGTGAACAGCCGTTTGAATAAAGCGATTGATTTTTTCTTCCAATGATATATCCTGCCGCGCGGCGTTGTCTTTCGCCGTCTGAAGTAAAAGTGCCATTTCATAGTCGATAATATGGATCACCAGTTCCGCCAATGAAGTATAGTAGTTTCCATAAAAGAACGGTTTCGAGATACCGACTGCCTGGAGTATGTCCTGCAGTCTGGTATTTTTCAGTCCCCGCTGGGACAGCATTTCCAATCCCACAGACAGCAAATCGCGCCCGACCTGTTCCCGTTCCTGTTCCGTATATGCTTTCTTTGACATGGCTTCCCCCTCATTTCCGCTGATATGCCAATAGTTTACCACAGTTATCATGGGAAGTCATGCGTTCTTTGCAGAAAGGCGAGGGAGCAGGGAGGCCAGCGGTTCCCACTACGTAAAACAGATCAAAGCGGCCATACGGCTGGGCGTGTTTTACCTCACAGGCACTTATACGTTTGAGCGATCCTGCAGCAGAAGAGAAACAAACTTAGTCTTTCATGAAAAAATGGGTTGGAGGCTGTCTGATAGGGCATAAATGGCTGGTTTTATTGACGATTAAAGAAGACAGTTGGTGAACTTTTATATAAATAATGTATTAATAATACAAAAGAGTGCTGGGAAAGATATATAATAATGCTGATAAAATAAAGAAAATGCGATTTAAAAATGTATTAATAATACAAAACACTATTGACAAACACAAAACAGGATGCTAATATTTATTTAAATTAAAAAACTAATATCACTTAACGAAACAAATAAGTAATTACCGACACAAAAGTGAAAAAATACTTGAAAGGTGATTGATACGATGCGGTTAGAATTCTATGACGCGGAGAGACGATTTACGCTCTGCAGGCTGAAACAGTATATGAAACAGGAAGCAGATATTTTGACGAGGGCACAGGCTGGGGAAGAGAGATATTCAGGTAATCTGGGCTGGCTTCATGTGGACGAATGGGCCGGAGAGGAGAAACTTCGGGAAATAGAGACCTGTGCAGGAAGAGTCAGAGAAGATGGTGAAATCCTGGTGGTGATTGGAATCGGCGGTTCCAATCAGGCGGCGAGAGCCGTGGTCGAGGCACTTTCCTGCGGCGGCCCTATGAAGATTTTATATGCAGGCAACAACGTATCGTCCCAGTATATGAAACAGCTTCTAAAGCAGCTGGAAGGCAAATCTGTCTATGTGAATGTCATAGCGAAAAATTTCGAAACGCTGGAACCGGGAATCGGTTTTCGGATTCTTCGCCAGTATCTGAAAGAGAGAAACGGAACCGGATACGAAAGACGGGTTTTTGCTACTGGAACGAGGGGAAGCCGCCTGCATGAGCTTTGTAGAATTTACGGTTATACCTTTCTGGATTTTCCCGAGAACATCGGGGGACGGTATTCGGGCCTTTGCAATGTAGGTCTGTTCCCGGCGGCAGTGGCCGGAATGGATATCCGCGCCATGGCTGCCGGAGCCGGAGACATGGAACGGGAACTGCGGAACACAAAGGGAGAGGAAAATACGGCATTTCAGTACGCGGCCATCCGCAGCCTCTTGTATCAGGAGGGCTTCCGTGTGGAGATGCTGGCTTCCTTTGAACCGAGGCTTCAGTACTTTTACGGCTGGTGGACGCAGCTGTTTGCGGAAAGCGAAGGGAAGCAGGGAAAAGGCCTTTATCCTACGGCAGTGAAATACTCGGAGGACTTACACTCCATCGGGCAGTTTGTGCAGGAGGGAACGCCGATTCTGTTTGAGACATTTCTGGACATTGAGGAGCAGGGAGATGCGGTGTCCGTGGAAGCGGACGAAGTGGAGGACGGTTTTGATTACTTGAATGGTTCCAGTCTGGCGGACATCAGCCGGGCGGCCTTTGAGGCGACCGTAAAGGCGCACAGTGAGCGTCTGCCCTGTATCAGAATCAGAATTGACGAATTGAATGAATACAGCTTTGGCCAATTATTTTATTTCTTTGAATTTGCATGCTACCTTTCAGGAAAGCTGCTGGGAGTCAATCCTTTTGACCAGCCAGGTGTGGAGAACTACAAGGGCTATATGTTTGAAGCCCTTGGAAAATATAAATACAGGAGTGAAAGCAATGGAGAAAATTAGAGTAGGTATTGTTGGAACGGGCTATACGGTGGGGATTGCAGGCAATCATGCGAAGGGCTACTTACAGAATCCAGGCTGTGTCCTCACCGCTGTCTACGACATTGTCCCTGGACGTGCCGCCCAGTGGGCAAAGGAAAAAAATCTGGAGGTGGAAATCTGTTCTGACTACGATGAGCTGCTTGAGAAGGTAGATGCCGTAAGCATCTGTACTCCCAATTATGCTCACGGAGAGCTGGCTGTACGGGCTATGGAAAAAGGAAAGCATCTGCTGTGCGAAAAACCTTTAAGCATTGATTCCGAAAGCTCTGTCCGGGCGGTAAGCATTGCTAGATGCTGTTCCACGGTTGCCATGATCGGATTCAGCTATCGCGGAATACCGGCGGTCCGTTATATGCGCCAGGTTCTGCAGTCCGGTAAGATGGGAAAGATTTTTACATACCGGGAGACACTGGGCGGATGCAGGATTGCCAATCCCGGAGTGAAGCTGGAATGGCGTATGCAGAAGCAGCTTTCCGGCACGGGGGCGCTGGCTGATTTTGGCTGCCACATGCTGGATCTGTGCGACTGGCTGTTTGACGGTTCTCAGGGAGCGGTTTCCGAGGTGAATGGCTTCGTCTCCTGCTCCATTCCGGAGCGGGATGAGATATTTGACCCGGGACAGGGCCAGGTAAGCAACGACGATTCCGCCGCATTTAACCTCCGGTTTGAGGGCGGAACACTGGCTTCCTTTGTAGCGAGCCGGCTGGGAGTGGCGAGACATACCATTGAGATATATGGAGAAGGCGGCATGATGCTTTTCCGGGACGACCGGCCTGCGGAAGTGGAAGTCTGGTTTAAGGAAAAGGACGGGGGATATACAGGCAAGCCGGAGGTCATCTCCGTCGACGCAGATCTGGTGACAGATCCATGGTTTTTTGCCGAAATCAATGATTTCATCCATTGCATTCAGACAGGGGAACGGCCAGACCGCAATTTTGACCGGGCGCTCTATATTCAGGATCTGCTGGATAAGATTTTACTGGCCTGCGAAACCGGTAAAACTATTCATATATAAGCCACTCCACTAAGCTCGTGAAAGACCTCGCTATACCCGATAAAGCGGGGCACGCTGAGTGGAGATGACATGTATCGCACGTAGGCGGCCAAAGGACGACCGCCAAGTGCTCATAACAAGGAGGAAAGATATTATGAGAATGAGCCTTTTAACAAACAGCCTGACCGGTGTCGGGATCAGGGATTTGAAGACCATTGCCGACTGGGCCTGGGAAAACGGGATCTGCGAGTTAGATGTGGGGCCGGCGATTCCTCTCGACAAGGAACAGTTCGACGCGGTACTGGGGGAAGGAAAGGTATCGGTCGGGACCATGATATACTGCCGTAATTTCCTCAGCAGGGACAAGGAAGAGGCAGAGTTTCACTGCAGCGCTCTTCGGGACCGGATCCGGTTTGCCGGTGAGATGGGAATCGGAAAGATTGTGTGTTCCACCGGTGTTACGGCGGAATCCTTTGGCGGTATGGGATTTGCTCCGGAGAAGAGTCTGCCTGCTGTAGTGGAACTGGCGAAGCAGTTTGTGGAACTGGCGGAGAAATATGGGGTTAAGCTCTGTTATGAGAACTGCCCCATGATGGGCAACATTGCCACCTCACCGGATCTGTGGAAAGCTGTTTTTGATGCGGTGGACAGTGAGCAGCTGGGGCTCTGCTACGATCCGTCTCATCTCGTCTGGCAGTTCATTGATCCATATAAAAATATCTATCAGTTTGCCGACAGGATTTTCCATGTCCATGCCAAGGATACCGTCGTGGATCGGGAGGCACTGGCGCAAACCGGCGTTTTACAGAATGGGAAATGGTGGAGACACCGCCTGCCGGGGCTGGGAGAACTGGATTGGGGCCGGATTGTGGATGCTCTTTATGAGATTAAGTATGAGGGGGCCATCTGCATCGAGCACGAGGATCCGGTCTGGGAAGGCACGGAGGATAAGGTGAAACGGGGAATCTTAAAGACAAGAGATCATGTCAGTTCTTTCTTTATGTAAAATAATTATAGAAGGTAAAGAGGAGGTATTTCATATGAAAAACAAACGTTTACTCGCCGCATGCATGGCCGCATTACTTGCAGCCTCATCCCTGACGGCCTGCGCCGGAGGCACGACAGTATCCAGCGGAGATAATTCCGGAAAAACAGAGTCTACGAAGGCTTTAGCAGGAGAGACAACTACCGGAGCGGCAAAGGATACGGAGGGAGAGAGTCCGAAAGGAGAGAGTTCAAAGGGGGAAAAGACAGTTCTGACCGTGTGGCATACCTGGGGCGCCGGTCCGGGAACGGATGCGATGGAAAAGGTTGTCGATATGTACAACCAGACGAATGACAAGAATGTGGAGATTAATCTTCAGTTTGTAGCCAATAAGGCCAGCGGCAACACACAGACCATGGATAAGCTGATGGCTTCCATAGCTGCAGGAAGCCCGCCGGAGATGGCGCTGCTGGATAATTTCCAGGTTGCGACCTGGGCCCAGCAGGATGCGCTTGTAAAGCTGGACGACTTGATGGCGGCTTCCGGCACCTCCTTTGACGGCATTTACGACTGGGCCAAGTCTGGTTCCCAGTACAAGGGCAGCACCTATTCGATTCCCTACAATGGAGATACCCGCGCACTTTTCTATAACAAGGACTTATTTGCGGCCGCGGGGTTGGATCCTGAGAATCCGCCGTCTACGATCGAGGAATTAAATGCAGCAGCGGAAAAGCTGACAATTATGGATGGCAGTACCTATAAGCAGGTTGGTATCATTCCGTGGTTATTTGCGGGTAAACCGATTTATACCTGGGGCTGGAACTTTGGCGGGGACTTCTACGATGCCGACGCCAATGTGCTGACGATCGCAAAGGCGGAGAATATCGAAGCACTTCAGTGGGAAGTGGATATCGCTGACAAATTTGGCGGAAAGAGCTTTGTGGAATTTGCAGCGGGGCTCGGTACCGGAGCGCAGGACCCGTTTGTGACCGGACAGGTGGCCATGGCAGTCAAAGGAAATTTCGATATTGCCAACATGGCGCAGTATAACCCGGATTTGAACTATGGAATCTGCCCGATCCCCAGTAAGGAAGAGGGAAAACATATGACGTGGGCAGGCGGCTGGGCGTTCGTAATTCCACGCGGAGCAGGCAATCAGGAGCTTTCCATGGATTTTATGAAATACATACTGAGCGACGAAGCACAGACCGTCATGGCGGAAGACAGCGCCAGCCTGTCTCCGTGTAAGAGCGTGTCGGAGAAGGTATTCGGCTCCAAAGATAACTATAAGGCATTTATGGACTACATATCTACTGCGAAAATTCGCCCGCCGGTACCTGTCGGACAGATGCTGTGGGATAACTTAAACCAGGTACTGGATTCGGCGCTGAACAAAAAGGATACGCCTGAGAACCTGATGAAAGCCCTGGATGTCTCCATCAATGAAGAACTGAAGAAACTTGAATGAGAAGAGGTGATTACCATTGAAGAGTGGCAGCAATGTACGGCGGGCGCAGGGAAGGTTTGTTAAGAAAAGTGGTATTGAGGCCCATAAATCGAGGATGGGGTTATTGTTTACGGCACCGTGGATTCTTGGCCTGCTCCTGTTTTATGCTTACCCGCTTCTTTCCTCCATCTACTACAGCTTTACATCCTATAGTGTGTTAAACAGAGGAACCTTTGTCGGGCTGGCAAATTACAAAGAACTTGTAAAGGATAACCTGTTCTGGAAGAGTATCTGGAACACCCTGTATTTCACGGCGCTCAGTGTTCCCGTCAATATTATTCTTGGAATTGTCATTGCGCTTTTGCTCAATTCCAGGATCCGGTTAATTGGTCTCTACCGCACCGTTTTCTTTATCCCTACGCTGGTGCCGGTCGTTGCTACCGCCACGGTGTGGCGCTGGCTGCTGGATTCCAATTATGGTATCATTAACAGTCTGCTTAATAAGATTGGAATTGCATCGATTCCCTGGCTGGCCAGCGAAACCTGGTCAAAGCCAGCGCTCGTGCTGATCGCTTCCTGGGGAATTGGGCAGGCCATTATCATTAATCTGGCAGGCCTTCAGGATATATCACCTGAGTATTACGAGGCGGCGCAGATCGATGGTGCGAACCTGTTTCAGCGGGTTCGCAACATCACCCTGCCGCTGCTGACACCTGTTATTTTCTACAATGTGGTCATGGGCGTTATAAACGCCCTGCAGACCTTTACACTGCCCTATACACTTACGAACGGTGAAGGCAATCCGGTTAATTCCCTTACCTTTTATGTCATGCATTTGTACAACAATGCGTTTGGCTACATGCACATGGGGTATGCATCGGCAATGGCCTGGATTCTGTTTTTGATCATTCTGGTTCTCACCATTGTGATCTTCGGTACTTCAAAAAAATGGGTGCATTATCAAGAGTAGAAGTATCGATTCAGCCGTGCGGCAGTTTGTACGGAAAAGTGTGTTACAAGCTCGCTTGTATAAGCACTTTTTTGTACAAACTGACATAGGGCGGAACGCCCGGGCTTCTTGTTTTCGTGCTTTTCGAAAACAAGAAGATGCACGGCTGAATCGTTACGAATAGGAGGGATTTAATAATGAAACGGTTAAAAAAGCTTCCAATCCATCTGATTCTGATTGGGCTGGGTTTTTTCTTCCTGCTTCCTTTTATCTGGATGCTTTCCACTGCACTCAAATCGGATCAGCAGGTACTTGTGAATCCGCCGATTTGGATTCCGAATCCGGTCATGTGGGAGAATTTTGCCAGGGCAATAAACTATATTCCGTTTTTCCGCTATATGGGCAATACAGCCGTGATCGCGGTTTTAGATGTGCTGGGAACGGTGGTCGCCTGCCCCTTAGTGGCCTATGGGCTGTCCCGGCTGGAGTGGAAGGGGCGTGAACTGCTGTTTTTTATCACCATAGCGGTTATGATGATTCCCCAGGAGGTCACGATGGTTCCGACCTTTATCCTGTTTAATAAAATTGGTCTGACCGGAACGTATGTGCCTCTGTTTATCCAGTCCTTTTTCGGAAGGCCATTCATGATCTTTTTGCTGCGGCAGTTTTTTATGAATCTTCCCCATGATCTGGAAGATGCGGCTCGGGTGGACGGAGCTTCGGAATTCTATATCTACGCGAAAATTATGCTGCCCCTGGTCGTGCCGGGCGTGTTGACGGTAGCTTTGTTCCGGTTTATGAACTCCTGGAACGACTTTTTAGGACCGCTGCTTTACTTAAGCGATGAGAAGCGGTATACGCTCAGCATCGGGCTGCAGATGTTTACCACGCAGTATAAGACAGAGTGGTCACTTCTTATGGCTACGGCGCTGATGATTACCCTGCCGGTTATTATCATTTACTTTATTGTCCAGAAGCGGTTTATCGAAGGAATTACTTTCTCCGGGATCAAAGGCTGAGACAGGGAGGAGGAGAAGATGACTGCACGTGGTACAAATCTGCCAAGAGTCAAGAAGCAGAACGAGGCTCTGATAAAAGAAATTATCTATAAGTACGGCCCTATATCGCGAGGGAAGATTGCAGAGATGCTGTCGCTGACTCCTCCTACGATTACGACGAACGTGACCTCCCTGATCGAGAGAGGGCTGGTGTATGAGTTCCCGGCGGACGCTTCCGATGTGGAAGAACGTTCCCTGGGGCGCAGACCGGTAAAAATTGATTTTGTCCAAGATGCCAGATATGCCATCGGAGTGGAGTTAAATCCCTATCAGACGGCAATCTGCATGCTGGATCTCCATGGAAATGAGAAAATCAGCGTGAAATATCCTCCCATGAATGGGGAGTATGTGGAGGAAATGGACGCGCTTGCTCAGAGTATTGATAAGCTGATCGCCGGGAGCGGAGTGGATATGGAAAAGATACTTGGCGTAGGCGTGGGGCTGCCGGGCTTTGTGGAAGCGAAGGCAGGTGTCTTGAGGGAAAGCTTCAAGACAAACTGGAATAATAAAAATATAGCCAGAGACTTGACGAGAAGGCTGGAGGTCCCGGTACTCATCGAAAATAACGCCAGAATAAGGGCGGCCGGAGAAGAGATGTTTGGAAAGACGCTGAGACCGGATTCCTTTGCTTACTATCTGATTTCCTATGGTATTGCATGCCCGCTGCTGGTAAAGAACCGTATGATTACAGGGGAAAATGCCAGCACCGGCGAGGCCGGCCACATGGTAGTGGAAATCAACGGTCCGAAATGCGAGACCTGCGGCCACAACGGCTGTCTGGAGGAGATGGCCAGTGAACGGGCGATTCTCAAGCGGTGTAAAGCGGCCGTATCCGCAGGCGCCTCCACGATGCTGACAGAGCTGTGCCCCGACCCGGCGGAAATGACCATGAAGGACGTTATCATGGCGGAGGAATGCAATGATACGCTGGTTGTAAAAATCATGGAGGAGGCAGTCATGTATCTCGGCGTGGCGCTGGCGAATATCATCAACCTGATCAGCCCGCCGCTGGTCATTGTGGACGGCTATATCATGAAGGTAAAGAGAAACCGAAGGCGGCTTCTGGAAGAGACCAAGAAACACATCTTTGGTCTGAATGACCAGGAGATCGAGATTGAATTTATCGATTTCAATCCCTTCACAGGTGCCAGAGGCGGGGCTGCTCTGGCAATCAAACAGTTCTTTATCAAGGAGTAAGTATTGTATAAAATAAGTGAGGATTCGTAATCAAGTGGAAAATATAAAAGCAGGTATCATTGGATGCGGCAGGATTTCATCGGTTTACAGGGCCGCGTTTGAGAATATGAAGGAAGAAGCAGAGCTTGTCTTTGCAGTGGATAAGGATTTAAGCCGGGCGGAGCAGCTGGCCGCAGCGTTTCCCGGTTGTGGTTATTCCGACAGGCTGGAGGATCTGCTGAGGCAGCCGCTGTCTGTGGTTCACGTCCTGACTCCCCATTTTTTACATAAGAAGCATGTAATTGCATGTCTGGAAGCGGGATTTCATGTGCTGACAGAGAAACCTATCGCGCTGTCACTGGAAGATGCTGACTTGATGATCGCGGCAGCGAAGAAAAATAAAAGGCAGCTGGGCGTCATATTTCAGAACCGTTATATTGAAGGCGTTCAGGAAGTAAAGCGAATGATAGAGAATGGGGAATTTGGACGGATCACAGGTGCGTTCTCCACGCTGAACTGGTGGCGGCCGCCTTCCTATTATGAATGTGACTGGAAGGGAAGCTGGGAGAAGGAGGGCGGCGGTGTGGTCATCGACCAGGCCATCCACAGTCTGGACCTGGTTCGTTATCTGATGGGCTGCGAACCGGTAAAGGTGAAAGGTCATATTGACCGGAGAATCCTGACCAATATTGAGGTGGAGGATGTGGCGGACGCAGCCATTACATTTGAAAACGGTGCGGTTTATTCGTTTTTCGCATGCAATTACTACACCAGCAACAGCCCCATCCGGGTAGAGATAAGCGGGGAACATGGAACGGCACTTTTAACAGAGAATGAAGTAGTCATTCGGTTGAAGGGCCGGGAGCCAAGAACCGTGTCTCCATCCGTCGGGCCGGAGGTAAAAGGAGAGGCGTACTGGGGAAATTATCACGAGGTTCAGATCCGGGATTTTTACCGCTGTCTAAGGGAAGGAACCCCGGTACAGACAGACCCTGAGGATGCGAAACGTACACTGGGGCTTGTTCTGGATATTTACCGTTCTTCGAAAGAAAATCGGGAGATTGAGAGAAAATACTCCGCAGAAGAGTAAAAATATAAAAGCATCCTTGAAATATTGATGGGAATATGATATATTGTAGATACAAAGAGGAACAACCGCCCACAAGGTGGGTTGACCTTATGAGAGTTTAGAAAATGCCACCTCGTCGCTCGGCCAAAGTTCAGGGGTGGTTTTTCTATGTAGGTCAGTGACAGATCAAATACATAAATGTCAGCAACGCTAGAATAAACATTCCAAAGACCATCAGGTCTTTAAAATCGAATTTCATAGACATCACCTCCATTCTAAAGAATGAAGGCCAACGCCACCCTGTAACACGGTTCTTCCTTTTTGTAGTATAGCATATCTATAGAAAAACAACAATGATAAGTATAAAAAACATAGATTAAAAGTATTTATAACTCATATCATAGATCCTCTGCTCACAAATAAATCCCATGATCCTCTTTTTTACATCATCATACAAACTCCATTTCTGCACGCAAACGTTTGAGTAAAAACTTCGCAAATCCCCTCTGAAATGTGTTAATATAAAGTCATTGAAGTACGCAAAAACATAAAAAGAAATAAAAAGAAGAAAGGTGGAAAAGCATGGCGGAAAATGTTTTGATTGTCCATGGAGGCGGGCCAACAGCGGTAATCAATTCTTCCCTTTACGGAGTGATAGAGGAAGCGAAGAAAATTGGAACAATTGATAAGGTTTATGCAGCGATTGGGGGAAGCGAAGGGATATTGAAGGAGCGTTTTTTAGATCTTCTGGAATTTCCGGAGGAGAAACTGAAGCTGCTTCTGGAAACTCCGGCCACGGCGATCGGATCGTCCCGGTATGCGCTGGAGCAGGAAGATTACGAGGCCATGGTCGCCATTTTTAAGAAGTATGAGATTAAGTATGTGCTGTTAAATGGCGGAAATGGAACCATGGATACATGCGGACGTGTTTACGAGGTTTGTAAGAATGAGGATATCCGTGTCGTTGGAATTCCCAAAACCATTGACAACGATATCGCAATTACGGACCACACGCCGGGCTTTGGAAGCGCAGCGAGATACATAGCGGCCACGACCGCCGAGGTAGGCGTAGATGTGAAATCCCTTCCGATTCACGTATGCATCATTGAGGCCATGGGACGGAATGCCGGCTGGATCACTGCGGCATCGGCACTGGCCAGGAAAAAGCCTGGGGATGCCCCGCATCTGATCTATTTGCCGGAACGGCCTTTTCATGAGGCGGAATTTTTAGAGGATGTAAAACGCATCCATGAAGAAAAGGGCGGAGTCGTAGTAGTCGTCAGCGAGGGCCTGAAAAATGAAGCGGGAGAGCCCATTGTTCCTCCGATCTTCAAGACGGAAAGGGCCACGTATTATGGAGATGTCAGCGCCTATTTAGCAGAACTGGTCATTAAGAAGCTGGGAATTAAGGCGAGAAGCGAAAAGCCGGGTATCTGCGGAAGGGCGTCGATTGCATGGCAGTCTCCCGTGGACCGGGATGAAGCGGTTCTTGCAGGAAGCGAGGCGTTAAAGGCGGCAGTAGCGGGCCAGAGCGGCGTCATGGTCGGATTTATCCGTGATGAAGAGTCGGAGAAGGCTGACGGTGTATACCGCATGCACACGGAGATGATACCGATTAAGGAAGTCATGATGTACGAACGGACCATTCCGGAGTCCTGCATGAACGAACGAGGCAATGATGTGACAGAGGAATTTATCCGCTGGTGCAGACCTCTGATCGGGCCGGAGCTGAGAGACTTTATTGATTTTAGAGAATTATATGAGCAGCATGCTCAGTACTGATTAAAAGGAGGGGATTCGATGAAACACATTTTTTTGAATTTGAAACGATTTGATATTCCGAAGGAATACGGCGGGGTAAACAGCATTGCTCCCATTGGCGAGTGGGGAAGCTTTATTGTATCCAATACCCAGGAGCAGTTAAAAAAATATGCCGGTGAAGACGTGGAATTTGCCATGTATTTTCCGGAGGCCCACTTGATTTCGGCCGCAGGCGCACTGTGTGAGGACAGTCCGGTTAAGGTTGGATGCCAGAGCGTATACCGCGACGATACGGCGGCCCACGGCAATTTTGGCGCATTTACCACCAACAGGACGGCTAATGCGGCGAAAGCCATCGGCTGCACCACGACAATTATCGGCCACTGTGAAGAGAGAAAAGACAAGGCGGGAATCCTGGCGGAAGCCGGAGTGACGGATACAAAAGCGGTGAACCGCCTGCTGAATCAGGAGATAAAAAAGGCTGTTTCTTCCGGTCTGTCTGTGTTATACTGTATCGGAGAGTCCTCTGAAGAGCAGGAGAGATGGAAAGAGGTATTAAAGGAGCAGATTACTGTCGGCCTGGAAGGCGTGGATAAGAGCCTGGTCACCATTGCGTATGAACCGATCTGGGCCATCGGACCTGGAAAGATTCCGCCGGATAAGGACTATATCACCATGATCGGCACTTATATTAAGGAAATTACCGATGGATGCGATGTTGTGTACGGCGGTGGATTAAAGGTGGATAATGCAGAGATGCTGGCTTCCGTTCCGGTAATGGACGGCGGGCTTATCGCACTGACCAGATTCCAGGGAGAGATTGGATTTTACCCGGAAGAGTATCTGGAAATCATTAAAACCTACATGGGACATTGATTGCAAATCAAAAGCAGGAGGAAATTTATATGAAATTATCATTTGAATACGGCGCCGGCCTTATGGCGGCAGAACTTCCCGATACAACTGACATCTTTATTCCGGGTGAGACCGTGCCGGATCCGGCATATATTCCGGAGGACCGTCTGGTAGAGGAGACTTTAAAGTCCATCAGGAACCCTATGGGTATGGAACCCCTCTCTGAACTGGCACATAAGGGATCCAAGGTTACCATTATTTTCCCAGACCGTGTAAAAGGCGGAGAGCAGCCGACGTCTCACCGCAAGATATCCATTAAACTGATTCTGGACGAGCTGTATGCGGCTGGTGTGGAGAAGAAGGACATTTTACTGATCTGTTCCAACGGCCTTCACCGGAAGAATACAGAGCAGGAGATTCATAATATACTGGGCGACGAGCTGTTCCATGAGTTCTGGCATACCCATCAGATCATCAATCACGACAGCGAGGATTACGATCATCTGGTAGATTTAGGAACCACGGACAGAGGCGACCCTGTTCTGATGAATAAGTACGTTTACGACAGTGATGTCGCTATTCTGATCGGCCATACACAGGGCAATCCTTATGGCGGATATTCAGGCGGCTACAAGCACTGCGCGACAGGAATTACGCACTGGCGTTCCATTGCCTCCCACCATGTGCCGGAGGTTATGCACCGGAAGGACTTTACTCCGGTCAGCGGTACGTCTCTGATGAGAACAAAGTTTGACGAGATCGGACAGCACATGGAGAAATGCATGGGCAAGAAGTTCTTCTGCTGTGACGCGGTTCTCGATACGAAATCCAGACAGATTGAGATCAACAGCGGATACGCAAAGGTAATGCAGCCTCACTCCTGGATCATGGCAGACAAGAGAACGTATGTACCGTGGGCAGAGAAGAAGTACGATGTCATGGTATTTGGTATGCCTCAGTTCTTCCACTACGGAGAAGGCATGGGAACCAATCCGATTATGCTGCTTCAGGCTATTTCCGCCCAGGTCATCAGACATAAGAGAATCATGAGCGATAACTGTGTAATTATCTGCGCTTCTCTCTGCAACGGATACTTCCACGATGAACTGTGGCCGTATCTTAGAGAAATGTACGATATGTTCCAGCACGACTATATGAATACACTTCCGGATATGAACCGCTATGGCGAGTACTTTGCAACCAATGAGGAGTATATCAGAAAGTATCGTTACTGCAACGCGTTCCATCCATTCCACGGCTTCTCCATGATTAGTTGCGGCCACATTGCGGAGATGAACACTTCCGCAATCTATCTCTGCGGCGCTCAGGATCCGGGATATGCAAGAGGAATGGGACTTAAGACGAGAGCAACCATCGAAGAGGCGCTGGAGGATGCAAAGAAGAAATTTGTAGGACCGAATCCGAATATTCTTGCTCTTCCGCAGACATTTAAGCTGGGAGCCGTTCATCTGATGATGAAGGATGACGTATATGAGGGAAAGGGCGCGGAAGACTGTGCCTGTGCGGCTCATATGCACCACTAAAGGGTGTTTGATGATTTCTGATTAAAACAATGACGGAACGGCCTTACAGCGGCAGAACCTTGTGGCTGACGGGCCGTTCTAAGCAATGCCGGGGTATTTACGCCGGACAGTAATATTTATGGAAGGGGGTTTTTCAGTGAAAACATTGATTAAAAATGCATCTGTCTATCACAACCACCGTTTTGAGGCGTTGGATCTTCTGCTGGAAGACGGCCGGATTGCCCGTATGGGCGGCTGTGGGGGAGAGTCCTGTGACGAGGTAATTGATGCCGGCGGAAGCCGTGTGGTTCCCGGCTTCCTTGATATTCACACCCACGGAGCGGTGGGCGTGGATGTCAATGGGGCGGACGCGGAAGGCTTTGAGAAAATCTGCCGTTTCTTCGCTTCGCAGGGAACGACCAGCTGGCTCTGTTCCGTCCTTACGGATACGAAAGAGCAGACGATGCAGGCCATCGATATGTATAAAGAATGGAAGAAGACGGAGCATCATGGTGCGAATCTGATGGGAATCCATCTGGAGGGACCATTCTTATGCCCGGATTACAAAGGAGCCATGCCGGAGCACCTCTTAAAGAAGCCTGACATGGAGCTTTTAAAGGCTTACCAGGAAGAGGCGGAAGGAGATATCCGCTATATTACGGTTTCGCCTGAGGTGGAAGGCATCGTAGATTTCATCCCCTACATCAAGAGCCTGGGTATCCAGGTTGCCATCGGCCATTCAGGCGCGGATTATGATACGGCGCGAAAAGCCATACAAAACGGCGCTTTAGGGGCAACTCATACCGGCAATGCCATGAAGCTGCTGCATCAGCATTTCCCGGCGATCTGGGGAGCTGTACTGGAAGATGACGATGTGTACTGTGAAATGATTTGTGACGGCAGACACCTTCATCCGGGCACAGTCCGCTTTATCATTAAGATTAAGGGGCTGGACCGTGTGGTTGCGATCACGGATTCCATCATGGCCGCCGGACTTCCGGATGGCAATTATAAGCTGGGAGTCAATGACGTGGTGGTAGTGGATGGCGATGCGAAGCTGGCTACTGACGGAACCCGCGCAGGCAGCACGCTGACAACCGGAAAGGCGCTTAAGAATCTTCTGGAATTTACGGGACGTTCTCTGACGGATATCATTCCGATGCTGACAGAGAATCCGGCCAGACTGATCGGTGTCTATGACCGGGTAGGCTCCATCGAGCCAGGCAAGGATGCGGATCTCGTATTTTTGGATGAGGAATGTAATGTTGTGCGTACCTTAGTTAAGGGGAAAGAGTGTCACTGAATATATAAAAATGAGTGAGAAAGAGACGGTTAGATAATGAGTGGATATCTTTATATTTTATTCTGGATTGTCAGCTTCGGGGCATCCATAGCAGGAGCGATCTGTGGAATTGGCGGAGGTGTTATCATAAAGCCTACGCTTGACGCATTTGGAGTCTTAAGCGTTTCAACCATCAGTTTCCTGTCAGGCTGTACGGTGCTGGCCATGACCTGCTATTCCGTAATCAAGGGAAAGATGAGCGGGGAATCATTGATTGACATGAAGACAGGGACACCTTTAGCGATTGGTGCCGCGATTGGAGGCGTAGTTGGAAAATCCATGTTCCAGGCGCTTTCCGACATGTTTGTGAATAAAGATATGGTGGGAGCAGTTCAGGCAGGATGTCTGCTCATTATCACACTGGGAACTCTGATTTATACGCTAAAAAAGGATAAGATAAAAACGCTCCATGTGACGAATGCGGTATTATGTATCGTCATAGGTATCGTGCTGGGAATTTTCTCCTCCTTCCTGGGAATCGGAGGAGGCCCGATCAATCTGGTTGTCCTGTTCTATTTCTTTTCCATGGAAACAAAAACAGCGGCCCAGAATTCCCTGTACATTATTCTGTTTTCACAGATTACCAGCCTGATAAATTCCCTGGTCACCAGAACTGTACCAGAGTTCACGATCTGGCTTTTGGTGCTCATGGTAATCGGCGGTATTCTCGGTGGAATGAGCGGCCGGATTATCAATAAAAAAATTGATTCCAAAGTGGTGGACAAGTTATTCATCATTTTAATGATTGTGATTATATTTATCAATATTTACAATATTTATCAATTTGCACGTTAGCAATGAGCAGTGCGAAAAAAGCCAAAGGAAAATTTGTGTTGTGCTCGCACATAAACAAATTTTCCTTTGGCTTTTTTCATAGGGCGAAGCCCGTGACCGAGGTGTAGCGGAGCGGAACCGAGGTGCACTGCGGGGTATCGGGTATCGGTCAGCGGGCAGCAACCAGCAAGGGAGATGCGATGGAACAGGTACTAATAGTAATTTTCTCCTCCTTCTGCGGAGGACTTGTGCAGGCAGTTACAGGATTTGGCGGTGCAGTAATCATCATGATTTTTCTTCCGCTTATTCTAAATATGACGGCGGCTCCGGCACTCAGCGATGTCATAACCATGACACTGTCATTTTCCATGTTTTGGAGATACCGTAAGGCGGTGCATTATAAAAGCATCCTAATACCGGCCGCCGTTTATCTGGTTACCAGCACACTTGCGATCCATGGTTCCGCCTATGTGGACGCGGGAAAGCTGAAAGGATTTTTCGGTGTATTTCTGATTTTACTGTCGGTATACTTCTTTGCCTTTTCAGGCAAGCTTTCGGTGAAACCGACATTCTTTATGAAGTTTGGATGCGGCGCCCTGGCTGGCATCTGCGGCGGTTTATTTGGAATCAGCGGGCCGCCGGCCAGTCTGTTTTATCTGGCAGCGACGGATACAAAAGAAGAGTATCTAGGAACCCTGAATGCATTTTTTTCCTTCACGGTAATTTTCAACCTGATATCCAGGATCTGCAATGGCTTTCTGACTGTATCACTGATCCCTCTAATGGGATTCGGGATTGCCGCCATCTTAACCGGATGTGTCCTTGGAAGCAGGATTGTTAAGAAGATCAACATTGATGTTATGAGAAAGTGTGTGTATGGGTTTATGGCATTTGCGGGAGTGGTGATTGTGGTGCAGGGCGGGCTTCGGTGATACATATTCAATATTGCGAACAGCATGAAAGGAGTGGCAGCAAAGATGATATATCATACAAATTCCGCTGCATATGGGCGTGTACGTACGGCATCCGGCTTTTTTATAAAATTTTTAATGAATTAAAAAAGTAGAAGAAAAAGTAAAATAATATATAAATATAGGCAATTTGACGTAATGTATAATAAAGCATATTGACAAGTTATATAATATATGATAAATATGTATTATACACACGTATTTATTATAATATATTTGTATAAAATGCCATGTTGGCGAATCCTAATACAACTCAGCTTAATGTTTGGTTTTTAGAAAAATCATTTGCAATATTAGTAGGGGTAAAAATAAAATGGTCAACCATTTTATATACCCTATATACACACGTGTGTATATATAGGGGCTGCAAAACGGTGTTCAGTACTAAGAAAGAGAGGGGATTTACATGAAGAAAGGAAGATGGATGGCACTTGCACTTGCCTGCACAATGATTTTTACAGCGGGCTGTCAAAAAGGGGGAAAAGAGACTGCTGAGGTGCCGGTCAACCAGGAAACAAAAGAAAGTCAGGCAGAGACGGCAAAGACGGAGGTTCCAAACACAGAAAATACTGAGAGCCAGGAGGAGCCGGTTACAATTAAGTTTGCTAATTACGCGGTTTTGGAGGAAGGAAACAGTGCCTTCTGGGAAAAGATTAAAACAGATTTTGAAGCGGAGAATCCCAATATAACGATTGAATGGATTACGGCGCCGTTTGGGGAAATGGTGCAGCAGGTTATTAATATGGCAGGGGGTGGCGAGTATGTTGACCTGATTTTTGGTGAATTGGACTGGACTCCAACTTTGGCGGATTCGGGAATAGCATGTCCGGTATCAGACATTATGTCGGCGGAGTATCTGGCGGATTTCTATCCTAATGTTTTGGAAGCACACTCAGTTGATCAGGTGCTTTATTCTCTTCCATTATATGTAGGACCGTATATTTTGTACATCAATAAGGATTTGTTTGAGCAGGCCGGGTTGGATGCGTCGAATCCTCCGACTACCTATGACGAGATGCTTAAGTGCGCAGAGAAACTTTCTGAATTAAAGGACGCAGATGGAAATCAGGTATATGCGTTTGGTCAGACCACTGCATCGGTGCCGGTATCGGGCGCTTCCCTGACGAGCATGGTATTCAATTTTGGAGGCCAGGTGCTTGATGAAAATGGAAAGTTAAGCTGTGACAATGAAGGATTTAAGCAGGCCTTTGAAATGCTGAAGCTTCTGGATGAGAAAGGCTATAATCCGCAGAATGCAAAGCTGAAGGATTTGAGAAACTTATTTGCTCTGGGCAGACTGGCCATGTATTATGATCAGTCATGGGGATTTGCAGGTATCAAACCGATCAATCCGGAATCGGAAGCATTTACGGTTACAGCAAAGCCTTTAAAAGGCGGCAGCGGTACGGGACAGAGTATCTTACAGTCCCACTGCCTGATGATGGTGGATAATGGAGATGCACGAAAGAAAGCTGTAGAAAAGCTTGTTGAATATATTATAACGAATGATAATCTGAGTTACCGTATGTCTAATGAGACGCTTGCATACCCGGCTAAGAAATCTATGGAACACGCAGTGGATGATAGTCTGATTTTAAAGGGGGCTGCCGGTTCTGAGGCAAATACAAAGACACAGGTTTTCATTCCGCAGAACAGTGATTTAAATCTTGAACTCTGTGCATTGGCTCAGGCGGTGACCGTTGGAAAGACGGATGTGGACAAGGCAATCACAGACTTTAAGAAGGCCGCAGAAATGATTCTTGATTAAGTACGTTCAGAGAGGATTAGTATGGTAACGGGGATAAAAAGTGAAGAGGCCAGGGAACTGGCGGCCATGTATAGAAGTCAGCTCTCAGATATTATGGAAGAGTGGGCGAAGCATACTGTGGACCCGACCGGAGGTTATATAACTGATTTCGGCGAGGATTGGGAACTGGTTTCCAGGCGTAAGAATATATGGGCTCAAGCACGCCAAACGTATATGTTTGCTGCCTATTATGAATATTCTGGCCATGAGGATAAGTGGCTTTCACTGGCAAAGCTGGGACGTGATTTTCTGGTTCACCATGCATATGCCGGGGAGGGCCGATGGTATTATGAGGTGTCGGAAGATGGAGAACGGGTGATTGAAGGAACAACAACCATCTTTACGGATCTATTTGCCCTGATCGCGCTGGCACAGTATGCATCTTCATCGGGAGACCAGACGGATTATGTACTGATCAGGGAGACATTTGATTGTGCTAGAAATCATATTATGGATCCTGAGTTCCGGGATATAAAACCGCATGTGTGGCAGAAGGGGATCGAGAGACATTCCCCATACATGATTGCTGTTCATTCGTCCATGATAGCGGAAAAAGTTCTGGGAAAAGATGTCACAGGACCGTTTATTGATTTCTGTATTCATAAACTGTTGTATTTCTTTGGGAAAAATGAGAGCGGATATCTGTTGGAAAGTCTTAAAGAAGATGGAAGCGTGTGGGATACTCCGGAGGGGCGAATTGTCAACCCTGGACATATTTTTGAAGGAATGTGGTTTTGCATCGATTATGCAAGAGGAACGGATGATGCTGTAATTTCGAGTGCGCTCAGCATTATTCAAGATACTGCTGAAGCAGCAGTTGACCGGACACATGGGGGTGTGATTCATCGGTTTGACTGCTATGGGAAGGAGGGAGAGGATACAGTAAGGACGGATACAGGAGAGCTTAAGGCGGATGACAAGGTGGATTGGGTGAACTGTGAGAGTCTTTATGCTCTTGCTCTTGCAGCGGTACTGACAGAGAACGAGACTTCGATCGATCAGTTTCGTCAGCTTCATCAATTCTGTCAGACGCATTTTAAACCTGAGGACGGGGGAGACTGGTATCCTGTTCTGGACCGGGAAGGGACGCCCCTTCGCAAAAATAAAGGTGGGAAGCACAGGGTAGCGTTTCATGTACCGCGTGCATTGATGAATCTCAGCGAATTATTTGAAACTGTGAGTTGATCTGTGTTTAGAAAGGAGAAGGAAACTTATGACAAGAAGGAGGATGTCAGCGCTTGTACTGGCTTGTCTGCTGGTATTGATGACGGGCTGTGCAAATCATAATACTGCACAGGAGAGTGGCGCAGATTTAAATTCAGATACAAAGACTAATGCTAACGCGGAGGAAAAAGCTGGTAAAGACAAGGAAAACAGTGAGGAATCCAGCGAAATGACAGAGGAGAGCGCACCGACTGCCAACTCTCCAGGATCGGATTTGGGAAGTCCGGTAACCATAAAGATTGCAAATTATGCAGTTTTGGAAAAGGGGTATGAGGAATTCTGGCAGAATGTAAAAGCGGGATATGAGGCGAAATATCCCAATATAACAGTAGAATGGGTGACAGCACCTTACGGTGAGATTTTAAACCAGGTTATTAATATGGCGGGAGGCGGAGACAAAGTGGATTGTGTCTTTGGTGAGGATATCTGGATTCCGTCGTTGGTTGAAGCCGGACTGGCGGCCCCTATGGATCAGGTACTGGATTCGGATTTTTTGAATGACTATTATCCGGATGCATTAGCGGCACATTCTATGGAGGGCACTGTGTATGCAGCTCCTCTGTATTTGACTCCGCCGGTATTATTTTACAACAAGGAACTTTTTAAGGAGGCTGGTCTGGATCCGGAGAAGCCGCCGAAGTCTTATGACGAAATGATGGTGATGGCAGAGAAGTTGTCACAGTTAAAGTCATCTGACGGAAACAAGGTATATGCGTTCGGATTTCCAACAGGATCGGTGATTGTAGTGGGATCTTATCTGCAGGGGCTGATAAAGAATTTTGGCGGCGAGATTTTGGATGCCGATGGAAAGCTGGATGTGAAAAATACTGGATTCGTTGATGCCTTTAAATTTTTACAGGAGTTAGATGAAAAGGGCTATAATCCCCAGAATGCAAAGGCAAAGGATTTAAGAAATCTTTTTGCACTGGGGCAGTTGGCTATGTATTATGATAAGACTGGCGGAATCAACGGTGTCACTTCTATTAATCCGGCAGCAGCAGATTTTACAGCTACTGCATGTCCACTGGCTGGAGGCGGGGGAACTGGTGAGACAGTTTCACAGTCCCACTGTTTTATTGCAATTGACAACGGCCAGGAGAAAAAAGAAGCGGTTAAGAATTTTATTCAGTATGTGATTACTCCTGAAGTAATGGAAGACTACATGACAAATATCGCACCAGCGTACCCGGCTAAAAAAGCCATGGAACATATGGAGGGAGTGAATAACAACGCATTTTTGGCAGGCGCCAGGGATACAGTAAACCATCTCTCTCCCAGTTTGATGTTTCCGGCAGTGGCAGATTTTAATTTGGAACTCTGCGCTCTGGCCCAGGCTGTGACGATGGGGGATGAGGAGATCCAGACGGCGGCAGCAGATTTTGAGAAATCTGTTCAGCCATTGCTGCCATAAAATAGGCCAGTGGTATCAAAGGTTTAGCAAGCGGCAGCACGTGAATGAAATAAGGAACGTGCTGCCGCTTTGCTTATAGGAAAGTTGATCATTAGACGACCTCCATGAGGGTCAAATTCCCTGTCGCTTGCGGGAAGGGGGGACTTAGTATGTGGACTATGTGCTGAGGCTTTAGAGCTTGGCTTGCCATGCTTCTTAAAACAAAAATAATTAAAAAAAAGGTATTGACAACAACATTAAGATATGGTAAAAATGATATATACACACGAGTTGATATAAATTATAATTGTGCAAATTACTAAGAAATGGGGAAGGTAATAAGATGCAGTTAACGATTGGTTTTATAACAACCTGTTCAGGACGATGGCCGAGAGAGATTCCTGAGCAAAGAAACAAAGAGTACGGAGACTGGCTCGAAGCTCAGATGCCGGAAGCAAAAGTAGTCCGTGCGCCAGAACTTGGCAGCGGAAGTGAGTCCGTAGAAGCGGCGGTCAGAGAATTCAAGCGACAGGAAGCCGATGTCATCGTTTTTGTATATGGGGCGTTTACTGGTGATGATGTAGCTTCTTATCTTGCAGAAATGCTTCAGAAACCGATTATCCTCTGGGCACCGTATGAAGTCCCCTTTGAAAGGGAGGACAGACTGTATTCCAATGCACTCTGTTCCATGACAATGAATGCAGCCGCATTAAGACGGCTGGGAGTCTCCTGTCACACGGTTTACGGAAGCAGGGAAGAGGATAAGGCAGCAGAGAAAGTCATAAATCTTCTTCGTGCCTATGGAGCGGTTAAGTCCTTAAAGCATACGACATTAGGCCTGTTGGGATACCGTCCGACAGCATTTTATAACTGCGCATTCGATGAAGGGCTGATTCGAAGGACCTTTGGAGTTAAAATTGAAGAGACCGATTTGAAAGTAGTTTTCGATAAGATGGATCGTTTGCCGGCGGAAGTATATGAGGCAGATATGGCGAAGATGGCAGAAACTTATGATACAGAGAACCTGCCAAAGGGTCATATGGAGAATCATTCCAGATTGTACCTGGCATTAAAAGATGTAATGACAGAACAGCATTATGATTTTGCAGCGATTAAGTGCTGGCCGGAGATGGGAAATTTACATACGACACCGTGTGCAGTGCTGGGAAGGCTGGCTGATGATGGGATTACCATTGGCTGTGAAGGCGATGTCGATGCAGAACTGGCTCAGATGACAGAGTATTATCTCACGGGAGAGCCAAGTTTTATTACAGATTTAATTAATATCGATGAGGAGAAGAATGTAATCACCTTCTGGCATTGTGGAAATGCAGCTCCATCTTTATTTAATAAGGAGTATGAGGTAGAAATCAGAAACCATCCGCTGGCCGGACAGGGAACCGCTTTTTATGGTGCCTTGAAGCCTGGAAAGGTGACGGTTGCCAGGTTCTGTAATATTGACGGAGCATATAAACTCTTTCTCCTTAGCGGAGAAGCAGTTGCAATGGATCGCTGTACAAAAGGCGTAACAGCCAGTGTAAAAGTGGAGCGGCCGGTTAGAGAGATCATAGAAGGAATTATAGCAGAGGGAGTGCCTCACCATTACAGCATTGTCTGGGAAGATGTGGCGGAAGCCATGAAGGGGATCTGTGCATTGCTTCATATTCCGGTTATTGAGATGTAAAAGCTGACTGTGGTCATTGACACTATTTCTCATACAGAGGTATACTGAATAAAAGTACAGCACTGGAGTTTCAGTGTATGCGGCAAGGAGAAAAGAACGTATGGAGAAAAACAGTGAGCGGGTCACAAGAGCAGATGTGGCAAAGGCTGCAGGGGTGAGCGAAACCATTGTATCGTATGTCGTGAATAACAATCGTTATGTAGCGAAAGATAAAAGGCAGAGAGTGGAAGAGGCTATTGCGGCCCTGCACTACCGGCCCAACAATGTGGCGAGAGCTTTAAAGGGAAAACGAAGTAATCAGCTGCTTTTCATTGCAGATCAGATCACAAATGAATATTTCAGCAGAATTGTCAGCGAGATGGATAAGTATGCGTATGAAGCGGGATTTCTGATTTCTCTCTGCGCCAACCGAAATACACCGGAGTTTGTTTCACAGGTCATAAGCCGCCAGTATGATGGAATCATTATCAGTTCTATCAGCTTTCCGGAAGAATATGTAAGACACTTCAGTAAGGCCGGAATTCCGGTGCTGCTGTTTGAACATAAGAAACACGATACTCTGCCTGAGAATGTGGCGACGCTGGCTTCCGGATTGTATTCCGGCGCGAGAAGAGGTGTAAACCATCTGATCAGCAGAGGAAAAAAGAACATAATCTACATTGATCGTATCAGCAGGCGGGGAAATGTCAGCGGTCCATCGGACCTGCGACTCAGCGGTTACTTAGATGAGCTTCACGATTACGGCCTGGAGGCTGGCGATGGTACAGTAATAGCCGGATGCCATACGGAAGAGGAACTGACTGCGACTGTGGCGAATTACTTACGGAGTCACGAGTATGTGGATGGAATGATGGGACGTAACGATATGGTAGCCTGTATAGCCATGCAGGCGGCGATTGGAATTGGAAAACGGGTACCTGAGGATATCGGCGTTGTTGGATTTGATAATTCCAGTATCAGCCAGTTTTGTTCACCTAAGCTTACTACACTGGAGATGCAGAGGGAAGAGATAAGCAGAACTGTTATTGATATGATGGTTCAGATGATCGGGGGTAAGATGCCGGAAAATGCGACATTTGAGACGAAACTGATCGTTCGTGAAAGCACTTAAGAAGGCATAGCAGCATTATGAAATTATAAAATGGGAAACCATTTTATATCGGGAATATACACTCGTGTGTATGTTTCCGGACTAATAATATAGAAACTCTAAAAACTATATTTTAATGAGGAAAGAGAGGGTATTACAATGAAAAAAAGAAGACTGGCAGCACTGGCACTTGCATGTGTTATGGCATTAACCACAGGATGTTCCAGTGGAGGCGGCAGTACGGCGGGGAGTGCAGCAGACACGGAAGCGAAGACAGAGGCAGGAGCAAAAGAGGAGGCGAAGACGACCGAAGCTGGAAGCGGAGAAAAGGTTACATTAAAGATTGCCAACTACGCCGTTCTGGAAAAGGGATATGATGAGTTCTGGAGCAGCGTAAAGGCCGGATATGAAGAGAAATATCCGAATGTAACGATCGAATGGGTAACAGCACCTTATGGAGAGATATTAAATCAGGTTATCAACATGGCAGGCGGCGGAGACCGTGTGGACTGTATTTTCAGTGAGATGATCTGGCTGCCAGCACTGGTAGATTCTGGTCTGGCAATGCCGATGAAGGACGTCCTGGATGAATCCTTCTTAAATGACTACTATGCGAACATTCTTGAGGCACACTCCATCGATGGAGAGGTTTACGGAGCGCCGCTTTATGTATCACCGTCCCTTTTATTCTACAACAAGGAGTTGTTTAAGAAAGCCGGCCTGGATCCGGAGCAGCCGCCGAAAACATATGACGAGATGCTTACAATGGCTGAGAAACTATCAACTCTGACAACGGATGATGGAAATAAAGTATATGCGTTTGGGCAGCCGACAGCGTCTGTTATCGTAATTGGTTCTTCTATTCAGGCGTTTGCAGCTAACTTTGGCGGAAAGGTTATTGACGATAACGGCAAGCTTACTGCTGACGATCCTGCATTTAAAGAATCCCTGGAGATGTTAAAACTTCTGGATCAAAAGGGGTACAATCCGCAGAACGCGAAACCGAAGGATTTAAGAAACTTATTTGCACTTGGTCAGTTAGCTATGTATTACGATAATTCATGGGGCTTTAACGGTGCAAAATCCATTAATCCGGATGTAGTGAACTTTGCTGCAGCGGCAGAGCCGTTAAAGGGTGGAAACGGCGATGGTGCATCGACACTTCAGTCTCACTGCTTTGCAGCAGTGGACAATGGACCGGAACATGTAGAAGCAGTTAAAAATTTTATTCAGTACGTAATTACACCTGAAGTATTAAATGACTATATTGCCAACATTGCACCAGCTCTTCCGGCGAAAAATTCTATGAAGGATATGGAAGCTGTTAAGAACAGCCCGATTTTAAATGGTGCTGGGGATTCTGTTGAGAAGGCAGAACCGGTTTACATGTTCCCAACATTATCTGAGTTTAACCTGGAATTATGTGCACTGTCACAGGCAGTAACGGTAGGAGGAGAGGACGTGGATACGGCGATCGAAGGATTTAAGACGGCCGTACAGCCGCTGCTTCCATAGGGAATGAAAGATAGTATAAGAATCAAGGATAGAGAAAAGGGGTAGAAAGATATGGCAGGAAAGAAACCGAACGTGGTATTTATTCTGACGGACGATCAGGGAATCTGGTCCATGGGCTGTTATGGCAATTACGAGATCCGGACGCCAAACCTTGATAAGTTGGCGAAACAGGGAGTGAGATTTGACAACTTTTTCTGTACGTCACCGGTTTGTTCTCCTGCCAGAGCCTCTCTGTTAACAGGAAAGATTCCGTCACAACACGGAATTCTAGATTATCTTAGCGGGGGAAACGGAGGCGCTTCCCAGGCTGCGATTGAGTTTTTAAAGGATCACCGCGGATATACGGATATCCTGGCCGAAGAAGGCTACACCTGTGGATTGAGCGGAAAATGGCATTTAGGCGACGGCGGCCATCCGCAGAAGGGCTTCTCCTTCTGGTATGCACACCAGAAGGGGGGCGGCCCCTACTATAACGCACCAATGTTCCGGGAAGGAAAAAAGGTGGAGGAAGAGGGGTACATAACTGATATTATTACTGATGAAGCGATATCTTTCATAGACAGAGAAAAGAAGAAAAAACAGCCATTTTATTTAAGCGTGCATTATACTGCTCCCCATTCTCCGTGGATTGACTGCCATCCGAAGAAGTATACGGATCTTTATGAGGATTGTCCGTTTGAGACATGTCCACAGGGAGAGACGCATCCGTGGGCAAAGACAGAAGTACTCGCAGGATATCAAAAGCCCAGAGAGTCCCTGATCGGTTACTTTGCAGCGGTTACGGCTATGGATGATAATGTGGGGCGTATTTTAAAGAAGCTGGAAGAGGAGAACCTGATGGAAGATACTTTGATCATTTTCTCCAGTGATAATGGCTTTAACTGCGGTCATCATGGAATCTGGGGGAAGGGAAATGGGACGTTCCCGCTCAATATGTATGATTCTTCTGTAAAGGTTCCTTTCATTATGTGTCATAAGGGCCGTATTCCGGAGGACCAGGTATGTGATGAGATGCACAGCGGATACGATTTTATGCCTACTCTCCTGGAATATCTGGGATTTGAGAATGACGAGGCGGATAAACTTCCGGGAAAGAGTTTTCTGCCGGCACTGATGGGACAGGAGCACAAGAATGAAGATAGCAGAGTTGTTGTATTCGATGAGTATGGGCCGGTCCGCATGATAAGGAGCAGGAAGTATAAGCTGGTACACAGATATCCATATGGTCCTGACGAGTTCTATGATTTGGAAGCGGATCCGGGGGAGACGCATAACGGAATCGAAGATGAACAGTATCAGGATATGATACAGGATATGAAGAAGCAGATGGAACTGTGGTTTTTACAGTACGTGGATCCAAGAATTGATGGTGCTAAGGAGCCAGTTATGGGCGGCGGGCAGAGAGACTTAGCAGGACTTCTGGGACCAGGTATCAATGTATATGGGGAAAATATATAAAGGGAGTTGTAACGATGGAGAAAGGTATTAAGAAATCCCTCTGGAAGAGCCAGACGGGTGATAAAATATTTGCAATCGCGCTGATGATTCCAGCCATTATCACAACAGTTTCGTTTATTCTGGTTCCTGTTGTGGATTCAATCTACCGAAGTTTTTTCGATTATAAGGTGAGAAATATTATTTCGGGGCAGCCAGGGGTATGGAATAACTTCGCCAATTATACAAAGCTGTTTTCCAACGGAAAGCTGATTCCGTCCATGACTAACACCCTTGCATTCGTCTTTGGAGTGGTTATTGCTCAGTTCGTGCTCGGTATGGCTCTGGCACTGATTCTTAACAGTAATGTGAAATTTTCAAGGTTTATCCGGAGTATTATGATGGTTCCCTGGGTGGTTCCGACACTGATATCAGGTCTTGTATGGCTGTGGATGTTCCAGCCTCAGTACGGTCTGGTTAAGTATTTCGTAGGAATCTTAACAAAAGGAAGAATCACGGATTTTGCCATTTTAAATAATCCGGCTACGGCCATGTTTGGTGTATCGGTAGCGGCATTGTGGAAGCAGATTCCACTTGCCACACTGCTTCTTCTCGCCGGACTTGCCAATGTCCCGGAGGATATGCAGGAAGCAGCAAAGATTGATGGAGCGAACGGCGTTCAGCGATTTTTCCGTATTGTCCTTCCATACATGAAGAGTGTGATCAAGGTTACGGTATCCATGTCCATCATTGAGAACTTCAAACAGTTCCCCCTGTTCTGGACTATGACAGGCGGCGGCCCCAACAACTCCACAACCACCATGGCGATCTTAAGCTACCGGGAAGCCTTCGTCTCTAATAACTTTGGATCAGGAGCAGCGGTTACAACCGTCTGGATGCTGATGATGATTATCGTAGTCTATATCTATAACCGCATCTTTAAGAGCGAAGACATGTAGAGGGGATGGAAAGCTTATGAAACGGAAACGTATCCTTAATGGCGTAATAAAATACGTGGTATTAATTATAATTCTCGTCTTTTTGCTGTTCCCCCTTTTGTGGGTACTGCTGACGTCCTTTAAGACCAATATGGAGGCGTACAAATTCCCTCCGACTTTTATTGTGAAAAATCCTACATTCCAGAGTTATATCAATCTGTTTACTGTGGATAATGATTTCTTTACCTATTATAAGAACAACTTTATTGTAGCCGGTTCCACCGCGCTGCTGACAACCTTTATGGCAATTATTTCCGGTTATGCACTGTCCCGTTTCCACTTTAAGTGGAATAAATGGATTATTGCAGCATTTACCTCCGCTCAGATGTTCCCGGTTGTCAGCCGTTTGATTTCCCTGTATAAAATACTTGGAGATGTTAATCTGATTAATACCCATGCGGGACTGATCCTGGCCATTGCTGCCGGACAGCTGCCGTTCACTATCATGCTGATGTCCAGTTTCTATGACGGGATTCCGAGAGAACTGGAAGAGGCGGCCCGTGTAGACGGAGCAGGCCGGTTTGGAACACTGTTTCGAGTCGTTGTTCCATTAGTGAAACCCGGTATGCTGGCAGTTGGTATTTACGCATTCTTGCTGTCCTGGGATGATTATTTACACGCATCCACACTCATACAGACAGACTCGCTTCGGACATTATCCGCAGGCGTGGCGCTTCGCTATCTGGGCGAGCTTTCCTATGACTGGTCTCTGATCAATACGATATCCATTGTAGGTACGATACCTATGGTGATTGTATTCTTCTTTTTCCAGAAATATATGATTAAGGGCCTGGTAGCTGGAGCCGTAAAAGGTTAAGAAAAAGGAGAAAATTATGCTTGTAACTAACAAAGAAAATCTAATTGAGGCATCCAAAAACGGATATGCCATTCCAGCACTCAATACGCAGGGCGGAAACTACGATATCATATGGGCTGCATGCCGTGCGGCCGAGGAGATGAAATCTCCCATCATTCTGGCGCACTATGTGTCTACTGGCGCTTATTCTGGTCATGACTGGTTTGTACAGGTCTGCAAGTGGTGTGCCGACAAGGTGTCAGTCCCTGTATCCATTCATCTGGACCATGGTGCTGATTTCGACATTTGTATGGAGGCTCTGAAGTTAGGCTTTACCTCCGTGATGATCGACGGTTCCACAAGTCCGATCAAAGAGAATGCTGCTATGACCAATGAGGTAATCAAGGTGGCAAAATGCTTTGGTGTGCCGGTGGAGGCGGAAATCGGAGAACTCCTTCGTCTTGACAATATGGGGACAGTGATGGAAAATAAGAATATTGTAGATCCCTGCGAAGTGAAGGAATTCCTGGAAATGTGTCAGCCCGATTCCCTGGCGATTGGCATTGGTAATGCCCATGGCTATTACAAAGGAGAGCCGGATATTCATTTAGAGGTACTGGAGGCAGTGAGAAAATTCACGGATATTCCGCTGGTGCTTCATGGCTGCACAGGAATGAAGGAAGAGATTGTAAAGGAAGCGATCAAGCTGGGTGTGGCAAAGATTAATTTTGGTACTGAAATCCGGTATAAATACGTGGAACACTACGAAGAAGGATTAAAAACACTGGATCATCAGGGACATTCCTGGAAACTGTCCCAGTTTGCCAATGACAGGCTGACAGAAGACATCAAGGATATTATCCGTCTGGCCGGTTCTGAAGGAAAAGCTTAAAATAACGTGACAGTTCAGATGGCGGGACAATTGGCTCAGAAAGCAGCGTCAAGCTTGCTTGTAAGCGGTTTTCTGCACCAATTGTCACATCGGATGAATATCCGATGCTTCTTGACCGGCTTTTTCGGTCAAGAAGATGAGCTATCTGAACTGTTACAAAATAAAGAGAGGACTTATTAAAATGGAAAAGAGAAACAGTGAAGTTACATACAAAGAAATTTACTTACAGCCGGAGTCATTCGAGGCAATCAACAACACGCTTGGGGACATCTATGGTGTTCTTGACAAGGTATTCGCAGAAGATTACGATGAGCTGATCTTCACCGGCTGCGGCACCAGCCTCTATCTGGCCCAGGCAGCGGCCCACGCATTTTCAAGCTACAACGCGATACCGTCGAAAGCGGTGTGCTGTTCGGAACTCTATTATTTCCCGGAGACCTTTGTAAAGAACCGGAAGGTGCTTGTACTCCCGATTACGAGAAAGAGCTATACGACAGAAGTACGCATGGCCATCGATAAAGTGAGAAGCTATCCTGGTGTAAAATCGCTGGCAATTACCTGTGATCAGGACAGCGCGCTCTACAATGACTTTATGATCCTTTCCCCGGATACGGCGGAGGACAGTGTAATCATGACCCGTTCTTTCACCAGCATGGTGTATTTGGCAGCTGTCATGGCAATGTATGCAGGCGGTAAGAAGGACGAGATCGCAGCCATGGCCGGTTACGGCGACAGCGCCCGAGACGCGTTAAAGAAGATGGATGATCTGGCAAAGAGCATCATCACGGAGCATGAGGGACTGAATCTGTTTATCACGCTTGGCCAGGGCATTAACTACGGCGTCGCCAACGAGTGTATGAACAAGATGAAGGAAATGGGACTCTCCAATTCGGAGGCTTACTTCTCACTGGAATACCGCCATGGCCCGATGAGCCTGGTAGACGAGAACACCCTGATTATCTTTTTAAGCCATTCTGAAACCGTAAAAGAGGATGCGAAGCTCCTCGCGCAGATGAAAGAATACGGAGCAGTGACTGTGGCAATCGGAAACACGGCTTCCGCAGATCTGAAAGACGCGGACTACTGCCTCGACCTGCCATATGGCTATAACGATACGCAGAATGCGGCAATTATTGGATTCATCGGTCAGTTTATAGGCTATTATATTGCAGAAAAGAAGGGGATTGATGCAGATTCCCCGAGGCATTTATCCCAGGCGATTGTGATATCCGCGTAGGCAATGAGCCATGCGAAAAACGGTATGCAGAAAATTGCGTTGTGCTCGCACATAAGCAATTTTTTGTGTGCCGTTTTTCATAGGGCGAAGCCCGCGACCGAATGACCGCAGGTCATGAGGTGCATGGCGGACTTAGCTCCCCCCAAAAACCGCCTCCCCCCTCCTGTCCCTAAATTCCCCGTCACTTACTATGACGATATTCATTTGGCGTCATTCCAGTACATTTCTTAAAGGTTCTGATAAAATACTTCTCATCATTATACCCAATCTGAATCGCAATATCAGTAATCTTAGCGCTGCTGGAGCGCAGCAGCTTCTTTGCATGCCCGATTCGTATTTCATTCAAACGGGTTACCATACTCACGCCGTAAGCCTCCTTAAATTTTCTGCACAGGTAATCCTTGTTCATGTGAAACAGCTCTGCGTATTCCGTCTGATCGAAGGGCTGGTTGTAGTTGATTTCCAGATAGCTGCCGATCTGTCGGAAAACATCGCCGGATCGACAGACGTCATGAAGATTTGCAGCCAGCTCCATCAAAATTTCCCTGCACCGGCTGGCTGCATGTTCTGCCTGGAAATGGTAAGATCCGTCGAAGAGACTGCAGGGAGTCAGGGCTGAGGCGTTACCAGGTGTAAAACCGGGATAGCGTTCTGTAAAGTACCCGCACCAGTGGGAATACATAGTTTCAAAATCGGTACTGATTCTTTTTATGGCACCATAAGTGACCGGCGCAGAAAGAAGCATGCCGGAGAGCCACTGCTGTACACTGGCCGTTATCGCCATTTCCTCATTCAGCATGATGGATGACAGAAGCTGTGCCTCATTTCTGTCATCTGCGGGCGGAATGGTGTGGAAAAATCCTGGCAGCCCGACGATGAGAGGAGTCCTGCCATTCTGATTGACTTCCATACTGTAGAAGGCTCTGCGGGCGGAATCGTAGGCTGACAGAATATCTTCCGGTCTGTTGCTGCCGGAACAGCATCCAAAGTGGAAAGGATAGCCGGACTGTCGCCGGAAATGAGAGACGGCCGTCTGAACGGAGTTAAGCCCCCGGTCTGTCCGTCCATAGAGGATCACTGCGGCATCATGGGGATTCCAATGGCGCAGAATTGCAGCGCCCAGCCCGCGGCTCTCCAAATCTGTTTTCATCATATCAAAAAATGCTGTGAAGCTGCGCTGAAAGGCGGCATCCTCCTCTGAAGGATAAAATGTTAAATCACTGTAAAAGATGAGGCAGGTATCGGCTTTGGAAAAACTGTCGCTTAAGGAGGACAGCTCCTGATAAGCCGCCTGGCTGGCCGCGGGAGAGAGCAGCTGGGAAAGAAGCGTGTGTCTTCGTTCGGAACTTAAGTAATTGATCTGATGAAGCAGCGACCGGGCGTCATCGTTTTTCCTGCGGTCCTCCTTCCAGGTATTGACTGCCTTTTCAACTGCCGCCAGCAGGGCGGTCCGTTCCAGGGGTTTCAGCAGATAATCAACGCAGCCTAAGACCAGCATGCTTCTGACGTACTCAAAATCACTGTAACCGGATATGGCAATGACTTTGGAGGAAATCTTCTGTTCGACGACGTAATTCATAAGATCGGTTCCGCGCTCATCTCCGATCATAATATCAAAGAAAGCCAGCTGCGGCTGCTCACGGCTTAACAGTTCGCGGGCCTCTGCGGCCGTGGTAGCAGAGAAAACCTTATCAATGTCATATTCCTGCCAGGGAACCAAAGCCTTGATCGCATGGATCAGATGAGGCTCATCGTCCACAATCAGTACCTTCATAAATCATGCCTCCTCTATATGAGCTAAAAATAAATTGTGTCGGGTGCGGAGACCTGCGGCTGGCCCGGGAGCTTAAGCCGAACGGTGGTACCGCCATGGTCGTTAGCGAGGATCTCGATGGTGCAGTCTGCCCCAAATTGAAAAAGCAGGCGCATAAAAACGTTGTTGATGCCAATATGCTCTCTGGGAATTCCGTCCGCGTAATAACCGAGCGCCAGGGAGCGGTAGTTGGAGGCGGTTTCAAGCTGGGCATAGCGTTCCACAAACCAGTCCTTCTGCATAGAAAAGCTCTTTTGCATCTCCAGCGCCCGTTCTGCCGCAATCGGCTGCCCATTGTCGCAAATAGAGAGAACGAAAAAATCCCCTTCTGTTTCTGCCGTAAATTCGATAAAGCCATCCGTTTTTTTCATAACTCCGCCATGGTAAATACAGTTTTCAATCAGTGGCTGCAGTGTCATCTTCGGGAGAAGAAACAGCCTGGGATAGACGGGGCATATCTTAAATTCCGCAGAAGAGCAGAACCGCATCTTCTGCAGTGTAAAATAACGGTATACATAGTCAAGCTCTTCTCCCAGCGATGAGACGGTCTGGGAGATTTCCATGGCATAGCGCATCATCTGGCCCAATGCTGTGATATAGTCGTACTGGGCCAGATCGTTGTTAGCCAGAGCGTTGTTGGCCAGGCACTGGAGCGTGTTATGGATAAAGTGTGGATTGATCTGAGCCTGCAGCATCTTAAGCTCTGTATCCTGCTGCAGTAATTCCATTTTGTACTGGCGGATGGTATAGTGCTGGATAGAATCCATCATTTCCTGCATGGAATCAAACAGCATTTTTAACTCATCATTCTGGCGGTATTCCAAATATTCCGAGAGCTGGAATTTCGAAAAATCACCGGACTTCCCCTTCGCCTTTGTCAAATAACGGGTGGCCTTTTTGAGCGGTCCGGTAAGTCTGGTCAGCGTAAGTGAATTGAGCACAGTGGCAAGCAGCACACCCAGCAGGAAGGTAGTGGTCAGAAAACGCAGCTGTAAATCAGTACTGCTGTAGATACTGGCATCCGGCGCAGCTTTCATCATATGCCAGTCTAAGTAGGAGGCAGGGAAACTGGATTTCAGATATAGAACGCCGTCCTCTGTAAAGGAATGAAACGTATCGTGGCCGGGAGCCAGAAGTTTTTTTACTATGGGATCGGAAAGCAGGATATCCCCGGATTGCGGTGCTCCGGAAAGTATCATTTCTCCATCGGAATTAACGATACAGACGAATTCCCCTTCTTTATAGGCAAGACAGCAGTTATCGTAGATAAACGTAGCCGGCATATCAATGGAAAGGACGCCGAGCAGCTGTTTCTCTGCCGAGATGCTGTAAATGGGGAGCCATATCGTAAAGACCTCCTCCGTATCGAGACTTCCTGAAGAATAGTAGGTTCTGTGACCGTACGTCGACATGGGATGGACCGGTTCGATGGTAACGTCGGTATATTCAGAGAACGTGGGCCTTTCCGCTTCCGCCGCATTTAAGGATATCATGGATTTCTGCAGTGTGTTTGTGATGAGCAGAAAACTTTTATTTAAACGGAAGGAGAGGAGACGGATCTGCCTGGCGTTCGGGGCAACGGTATAAATGCCCTGCATATAGCTGAAGATTCGGCCCGGTTCTGTGAATTCCTGGGAGACAAAGTCCTGCGGGCTGCCTTTCAAGAGAATATTATGCAGGTCAGGATTGGAATAAACTGTTCTGGCAGAGGAGACGCAGGTGGAGATATAGTATTCAATATTCTTAATGGCTACGGACATATTGATCTCAGACTCCCGTCTGTACTGCTCCAGTGCCCGGGATCTCTCGTAGGAATAGAAATAAAAGGAGAAAATCAGCATGGGAGCGATCGTGCACAGGGCTAGCAGCGTAATAAACCGGGTATTGATGCTGATAAAATGTTTTTTCATACTCAGATCCTCTTTCGAAATGTTTAAACTTATTATAATGAATAGTCTGAATCATTGCAAGACGATGTCAAAATAGTGCACCAAAAGGTAAAAATTGACAGTGCATGAAAATGTTAGCAGGAAGTATAATGCGATTAAAGAGACCGGAAAAAATAAAGAAAAGTTAGAGGTGAGCTTATGGAAGAAGCAAAAATACAGCCGGCAGCGGTCACAAGCAGAAAGCTGCCAAAAGAGTTCAAGTATTATTTTATCTTTATGGGGCCGGCAATCCTGCTGTTTTCATCGCTGTTCGTCATTCCGTTTTTTGGAGAAATCTATTACTCCTTTACCAACTGGAATGGAATTGATCAGACGTATGGGATGGTGGGGATCAATAATTACTTCCGGACATTTCAGGACAAGGGATATTGGAAATCAGTATGGTTTACCATCCGGTTCTCCGCTCTTTCGGTATTGTTTTCCAACCTGATTGCGTTTTGCTGGGCCTATATTCTGTCGAAGCCCATCCCATTCAGAAATTTCTGGAGGGCTGTCATTTTCCTCCCGCGTATCATCGGAGGAGTGGTATTGGGATACTTATGGAGATTTATCTTTCAGAATGCATTCGTGCAGTTTGGGCAGGCCACCGGGCTTTCCTGGTTTTCCCAAAACTGGTTTACGACACCGGAGTCTTCCTTTACCGCTCTGGTCATTGTATTTACCTGGACGCTCTCCGGTTATCTGATGCTGATCTACAGTGCGGGCTTTGCCTCAATACCAGGAGATTTACAGGAGGCGGCGATCGTAGACGGGGCGTCACCGCTGCAGGTGCTTAAAAATGTGATCATTCCCATGATTATGCCTTCCATTACCCAGTGCCTGTTTATCGCCATCAACTGGACAATGCTTTTGTATGATACTAATATATCGCTGACCGACGGCAATCCTTACCGTTCGTCCGAAGGCGTTACCATGAATATTTACGCGACGGCTTACCGGTCGAACCAGATTGGCTACGGTGCGGCCAAGTCCTGTATCTTTATTGTCATCATTGTTGCAATTACCATGATCCAGATTTATGCAACCTCAAAGAGGGAGGTGGAGCTGTAATGAAGCGTTCGGAAAAGATAAGAATCGGAGTATCGTTACTCATTCTGGCTGTCAGTGTGACGATCGTCATCGTCCCGCTGTATTTGGTAGTGCTGAACTCCTTTAAACCATATTCGGAGATTGCAAAAAATATCAGTGCTCTGCCCAAGGAGATTACGCTTATCAACTACCAGCAGGCATGGAAAAGGCTGAATTTCTCCACTGTATTTAAAAATACCATGATCATAGCAGTTTTCTCCAATATCGGCAGCATTGTGTTTGCCGGAATGATGGGATACTGGATCGTGAGGCATCCATGCAGATTTACAAAGGCATGGTATCTGATCATCATCGCGGGCATGTCGGTGCCGTTTCAGGGGATTATGATTACATTTGCAAAGATGGCGGGATTGTTGAAGCTCACCAACCATCTTTATGGCGTGGTGATCAGCAACTGGGTCTTCTCCATGCCTATGAGCATGTTTCTGACTGCAGGGGCGGTGAAATCAGTCCCGTATGAAATTGAGGAATCGGCCAGGATCGATGGCTGCGGCCCGCTTAAGACGTACTGGACCATTGTATTCCCACTGATTAAAGGAACGGTATTTACGGTAGCTTCACTCAATGTCATCACGTACTGGAATGATTACTTAATGACGCAGTTCCTGTTGACGAAAAAGGGGCTCAGGACTCTTCAGATAGCCATGCAGTCTCTGTTTAATGAAGCATTTTTTGCCTGGGACACGGCTTTGGGAGCAATATCCCTTTCAATCCTGCCGTTGTTTATTTTCTTCATTTTTTCGCAGAAACAGGTGCTTGATGGTGTGGCCGCAGGGGCGGTGAAAGGTTAGCGCGTCCGTATGAGAAAACGAAGGGAAAATCCCTTGTTGGTTAAATTATTATTTAGAAGGAGGTATTACTTATGAAGAAAAGAGTGAGTTCTCTGATGTTGGCGGCGATGTTTACGGCGATGTCTGTCACGGCGTGCTCCGGGGGAAAAGAAGCGGGGACGACGCCTGTCACGACGGCTGCTGCGGAGAAGGCGGCAGAAGAGACGAAGTCGGAGCAGCAGACAGCTGAGACACCTGCGCCCACAGAAGAAAAGGCGGCGGATGGCTCTGTCGATTTGACGGTAACCATGCCGCTGGGACAGTGGACCGACAACTTTGATATTCTGATCGAGGCGTATAAGGCGGAGCATCCGGAGATCGGTACGATTGAAGCAACATTTCCGTCCACCTCGGATTATAATGACCTGCTGAAAGCCGCAGCTGCAGCAGGAGAGCTTCCGGATATCATCGGAACGAATTACGGGGAACCATTTAAGGAATGGAACAACTATATGGCAGACTTAAGCACGGACTTCCCTGCGTATGAACTGTTTACAGAGGATCAGAAGACTCTTGGCACTGTTAACGGCAAGGTTGTGGTGGCGCCGATCTATCTGGAGGGGACGGGAATTCTTTACAACATGGCGCTGCTTGAAAAAGCAGGCTGGAAAGAGGTTCCGAAAACCAGAGATGAACTGAAAAAACTGTGCGAGGACTTGACAGCCGCGGGAATACAGCCTTTTATGCACCAATGGGCGGAGACAAATCTGAATCTGTTTAACTGGGTAGGACCGACATGGCTTGGCAACAAAGAGAACGGCGGACTCGATTTTATTCAGAAGATGCTGGCCGGAGAGGATATGGATCTGGCGAATGATCCGGAGATGAATGAATTCCTGGATTACTATGACATCGCCATTCAGTATGCTCAGCCAAACGCCACAGCGACTGACAAATGGACGGCCAGAAATGCGTTCTTCCTGGAAGAGGCGGCCATGCTGACAGGCGAAGGTAGCTGGGAGTATCCCAATATCATGAATGTGAATCCGGATCTGATGAACCATATTAAGCAGGATGTGATTCCGTGCTCCAACGATGCGGACAAGAATCATTTACAGATCCAGACCATGTGTGCAGGGGTCAGCAGCCAGTCGAAGAATGTGAAGGCGGCTAAGGATTTCCTTTCCTATATTATATCATCGGAGGCGGCCCGTGTATGGCATCAGGAGACAATGGGAAGTCCGACATCCATCGTGTCTCTGGAAATTTCAGATAAACTTCCGTGTATCGCGGTCGATGTGCTGGATCATGTGGCGGCTGGAAAGGCCAGTGAATCCATGTGGGAGTTCACACCGGCAGTTCTTGCGACTGACCTGGAAGAAATCTGGTCCAGATACGTAAATCAGCAGATATCCAGGGAAGATTTTACTGCCAGATATGCGGAGATATTCAAGGATTATGCCGCTGGAAAATATAACTAAACAGCCATTGGCGCAGGAAAGGATGGAAGACATGGCAATTATGAATTTTGAGGACGCCGCTTTCGAAAAGGCGTACGGCAGTGATGGAACGGTGTGTGTGGAACTTCTGCCGGACACAGTGGAAGGAATACGGAATTACAAGTATTATCTGAGAGCAGGAGCAAGGGTAACTCCGCCCCGGTATGCGGACAAGGCCGTGGTATTGATCTTCGGAAAGGGGAGGGGATACGTAGCCGGAACAGATGGAGGATTTAAAATTGAGGAGCTTAGCTTCTACGCTCCTGACTTTGAAAACGCGGAGTATTATGTTTATGCTGTAGAAGACATGGAATTTATTATGTGCGCGGCAGATATGAATGACTACGACCGTGTGAGAGCGGGAGAGTGCAGGGTACATACCCCATTTTTCAGAACTGTCAGGCAGTGCTATGGATATGACCAGAGCTGCAAGACAGCCGGAACGTGGTCAAAATCCGTACTGTTCGGGGATTTTGGGAGACTGGGAAAGCTTACGATCGGTGTGGTTCATGGCGGCGGCTCAGCGGAGGGAGGAACCATAGAAAAGGGCCATGGCGAGGTTCATCAATGGAACTATTGTGTGGGAAATTCCGATTTTACCCTGACCGTGGAGGACGAGAAGGTTCACCAGAAAGCAGGGGACTGGAGCTTTGTTCCGGCGGGACTTGATCATAGTCTGTGTGCGGAGGAAGGCAAAGAAGTGTATTATGTCTGGGTGGAACTCTATACCAGTGAACACGGAATATATCAGACGGAGGGATTTTGATGATGGATAATTTTGTATGCAGGGCGGAGAAGGCCAGGCGTGAATATAACGGGTTTGGTTACGCGCAGGAAGAACTTCTGCCGGGAGCTGATGCGGTCAATGCAAAATTTTACCGCTGTTCCCTGCGGGCAGGCTGCAGCGTAACGCCTGAACTGGATCGGGAGAAGATTACCATTCTTATTTTTAATGGAAAAACAGGATATATAACGACACCGTATGATTTATATAACATAACAGAACCTTCCTTCTTTATTCCGGATTTCGAACGTGTTCCATATACGGTTCACGCGGTAGAAGATAGCGAGTTCATCATGGCTGCCTTTTCTATGAATCAGTGGGACAGGGAGTTTTATGAAAAATGGAATCTGCATCTTCCATTTTTCAGCAAATATTCGGATGGAGTACAGTACGATCAGGACTGCAAGGGGCCAAATACAAGGTCTTACAGCATTCTTCAGCCGTTCCAGTTAGGGCACGTATCCATTGGAGTGGTAAAGGCAATTGGGGAAGGGACGGATGAGAAGGGACACGGCCTTCTTCATCAGTGGAATTACTGCCTGGGCAATTCGGACTTTGATTTAACAGTGGAGGAAGAGACAGAGCCGCAGAAGCCAGGTGACTGGAGCTTTATCTATGCTGGAAAGGACCATAAGCTTCTGGCAAAGCCCGGGAAGGAAGTCTTTTATGTCTGGGTGGAATATTTTACGGATGAGGATCTGCAGAAATACTATCTATGCCAGATTCATAATGGAAGCCTCACCGAGGCACAGGACTGACAGGAGGAAGAAAAATGAATGTTATTTCCTACGTGAAGAGAGAAGATATCCTGTTTCATCGTGTTTCTGAAGGCTATTACCGGGGAGAGATGCTGCCGGGGGCGATGGAAGGAATCATTACGAATAAATGCAGGATCGAGGCCGGCGCACAGGTATGGCCTGCCTGTTACGCAGACCGTGTCACCGCGCTTTTCATCTTTAAGGGAACAGGCCGGATCAAAAGCGGAAGCCAGGTATATGAAATTACGGAGAGGTGCCTGTTCTGCCCGGATTTTGACCACGAGAAGTATTTGATCGAGACAGATACGGAGATGGAATATCTGGAGCTTAGCCAGAGGATGAGCGAGGAAGACTGGAAGCATCATGAAATGTACCACATTGTACTGCCGTGGTTTCATACGCATTCCAACTGGCATCTGTACATCGAGGGGTTCCGGGCATCGGAATTAAAGTCCTATGCGGTTCTTCACCAGTACTATGTGAGCCGGATGAGCCTTGGAGAAGTGACCGGGCCTGGGGAGGCGAGGCTGGAACCACACACGCATCCGGAATTGTACCAGTGGTTTTATGGACTTCCAGGGACGGATCCATTCCTGTTTAAGGCTCAGGATGAGGAAGTGGAGGTCAGAGAAGGTGACTGGATCTGCATTCCCAATGAAGTGGCTCACATCGTATCTCCGATGAAGAGCGGGGATTATATCGATTACGTATGGTTTGAGGTTGTGGTACCAGGAAAAGAAATGTGTCCGTATTTTTATTAAACAGATAGAGCAGGCGCGATCTGCCGCACAGAGAAAGAGGGTGCGGCAGAACGGCGCCTGTTTTCCTGTTGTAAACAGGGGAGAATGTTGTTTTTCGTAATAATTGTTCAGATTCTCGTCAGTATTTGCCAGAATCTGTCAGATTATTATAAGGGTTTATTAAAGTCTTCCGTTTAAAAATCTGTTACAATAGAACCAGTAAAACAAAAAAAGTCTGAAACCAAAAAGAAAGGAGCAGATGCAATGAAAAAAATAAAGGTTATGAAACTATTAAAATGGTTTATCGTTCTGACAATGGTACTCTGTATCTGTTCCGGTTTCGTTGTTGCCGGTAAGGGATACTCCATGTACCGGAATGCGCTGGATCAGATGAGTCTGGCAGATAAAGTCGAGTCCATTCAGGATAAGGAACATTATACGACATTTGAAGAGCTGCCGGAGGTGTATGTGAACGCAGTGGTTTCTGTGGAAGACCACAGATTTTACAATCACCCGGGAATCGATCTCATCGCCATCGGAAGAGCCGTGTTTAATGACTTGCGTGCAGGCAGGTTCGTGGAGGGCGGAAGCACCATCACCCAGCAGCTGGCAAAGAATCTTTACTTCAGCCAGGAAAAGGAGATGACCAGGAAAGCCGCTGAGGTCTTCATGGCTTTTGATCTTGAACGCAATTACAGCAAGGAAGAGATCCTGGAGCTGTATGTAAATACAATCTATTACGGAGACGGGTATTACACCGTAGCCGATGCCAGCGAAGGTTATTTTGGTAAGGCGCCGGAAGAGATGAGTAAGTATGAGAGCACGCTTCTGGCGGGAATTCCGAATGCGCCTTCCAGATATGCGCCGACTAAAAATCCCGTTCTGGCGGAGAAACGCCAGATGCAGGTGTTAAGACGCATGGAAGACTGTGGCTACTTCTCTACGGAAGAAGCGGAAACAGTGGCGGCACAGATGGTTGCAATCCATTAATCTGATTAACTAAATATTGAAATCACCGGTGTTACTCCAGACTGAGAAAGAGTTTGAGCGAAGCGGCCCGGTGATTTTTTTGTGCAGTGACAAGCATTGAAAATGGGGGAAGAGGAAAAAAAACTGGAAGTACTCTGGGAAAACAAGTATAATTGTAGGAGCGTTAAGCAAGGGGGCGGCAAGCGGATCAGGAACAGTCTTCTCTTGTACCAAATTAAAAACAAGATAAAATTGTAAACTTTACTACAAAACAAGATATAATCGGACATGAGGCTGGAAATGGATTCGTATGGAGCGTGGAGTCTTAAGAAAGCGAGGCCTGAAGTGTGAAAGATGTGCCAGAAGAAAGTAATGCAAGAGAGTGTAATACAAGAGAAAGAAGTGCAAACGCTGTAGAGGAACCGCTTGCCGAGCGGATTGATGGCCGGATTTATATTATGAGGAAACCGAAACGGTGGCATCAGCGGATTGTCAGAATTTTAAAGGAAATGATTGAGGAGTACCGGAGAAAGAATCCGGGACTCTGTGAAGTGCGTACGGCTCCATTTGGCCTTACTCTGGCCGGAGGGGGGACGACCTATCTGATCCCTGATCTCTGCGTGATTCTTGACCGGGGAAAGCTGACGGAGCATGGCTGCAACGGGGCGCCGGAGATTGTGATCGAGGTAGTAGCGCCGGAGTCCCAGTATATGGATTACCGGATCAAACTGACCAGATACCGGAATGCCGGTGTGAAAGAGTACTGGATCGTGGATCGGGACTGGGATCACGGTTACGTCTATTATTTCGATGACGGTGATATGGATCTGGCCTCTTTTTCCGGTGCGCTGGGTTCCAGGGTGTGCAGGGGACTGGTGTTTGATTTCTCCAGATTAAAACACCAGAGGTAAAGTTTCTGGTGGAAATCCTGCTGGAAATCCGGTATAATTACGGAAAAAGAGGAAGCTGATATACGGAAAGGATGAAACGATTATGGCAGCAGCGGGAAACAAAGGAAAAAGGCTCAGCAAATATGTGGACAATTATGTGGTGTTTGATCTGGAAACTACGGGAATCAGCTCGGTAAAGGATGATATCATCGAGATATCCGCCCTGAAGGTGAAGAATCATGAACGGGTGGAGACTTTTTCAAGGCTGGTGAATCCCGGGCGTCCCATTCCGCCAGGGGCCACGAAGGTAAACGGGATTACCGATGAGATGGTTCAGAATGAGCCTGGGCTCGTTCATATCCTGCCGGAATTTTTAAACTTTATCGGCGGAGAGATTTTGATCGGCCATAATATTCAGTCTTTCGATCTTCTGTTTCTGAACCGTGTGGCCGGCGAGGTGTGTGGGACGGCAGTGCTCAACGATTTTATAGATACGTTATATATGGCCAGAGCATGCCTTCCGGGGCTTTCCCATTACCGCCTTACGGATCTGGCGGAGTATTTTAAGATCAGTTCGGAGGGGGCTCACCGGGCGCTTAACGACTGCGTGATGAACCAGATCTGCTATGAGCATATGGGAAAACTTTTGAAGGACGTGGACATTCCGGTCTGCCCCAGATGCGGGGGAGAGCTTACAAAACGAAATGGCAAATTCGGACCATTCTATGGCTGCTCCAACTACCCGGTCTGCAGGTATACGAAAAATATTGTTGTATAAGATGTAAGAAAACGGAAAGAGACATGGCGCCTGTTTTGTGATACACTGAAAGAAAAGAGTGAAGCGTGCCGGAAGGCAGGAAAGGACAGGGAGATGGAGGATAAGAATCTGTATAACAAAGTCATGCTGATTGCATTTTGTATTATTCTTGTACTGCTGGGAGCGGGAATGTACAGCCGCAGCAAAGCAGCACAGCGGGCCTCAGAGAATTACGTTCCCAGAGGAAACGTCCAGGAATTACAATTGGAAACAGAGCGTACCGCTGTATGAACGCTGTTTTGGCATACATAAGGAATATGGCGCCTTACATGGCGTATGCAGTACCGGTCATATGGATCGTCCGTTTAATCGCTGTGCGGAGGCTGCGTAAGAGTCACAGGAGCACCACGGTATGTCATGAGGCAGGACTGTGGTGCTTTCTGCTCTTTATGGCGGGTCTGGCATCCATTACTGTCATTCCGCGCAGTGCGGATGGCGGGCTTACCGGTTTTGTGGGTCTGAAGGGATTTTCGAGGGTCAATCTGATTCCGTTCCGCATTATTGTGGATTCGTGGATAGCCCTGTCTGACGGAAACTGGATTTATCCCATGATTAATATAGCAGGCAATATCGTGATGTTCATGCCGGCGGGCTTTTTTGCAGCGCTTCTCTGGAAAGGGGAGTCCTTAAAGAAAGCGGCCTTTGCGGGCTTCTTTTTTTCGCTTACGGTGGAGATCTGTCAGCTGCCCCAGGCGAGGGGGACGGACATCGATGATTTGTGGCTCAATACGCTGGGCGCTGTTCTGGGCTACGGTGTATTTTGGTTGATGAAAAGATACAGACCGCTGTGGATCCCGGGATTTCGGGTCAGAGAGGCAGCGGGTCAACAGGTTGAAGGAGAGACGAAATGACATTTGAGATTGTGAAGGCGGAGGAGAAGGATTATGAGCTTTTTGCCTCCATTATTCAGGAAGTATATGAGGCGATGGAGGAGAAGGAGTGGTTTGCGGCCGATAATGCGGAGTACACATACGAAATGCTGAAATACAGCAACGGAGTCGGTTATAAGGCGATTCATCAGCCCTCGGGCGCGGTGGCTGGAATTTTACTTACGACATTTCCAGGGGATTCCGAGGAAAATCTGGGGCGCGATATTGGCCTTCCGGAATCGGAGCTTTTGCTGGTGGCTCATATGGATTCCGTGGCAATTCTTCCGGAGTACCGTGGTGCAGGCCTCCAGAAAAGACTGATGCAGCACGCGGAGCAGGAACTGGCAGAACAGGGATACCGTTATTTTATGTGTACGGTGCACCCGGAAAACCGGTACAGCAGGCAGAATATCATCAAGCAGGGATTTAAACCGGTAAAAACTGCGCTGAAGTATGGTGGTTATCGGCGGGAGATATTTTTACGCGACAGGAGTGAAGGTCTGGATTGACGGACCATCATTTGACAGATGATAATAAACAGAAATGAGAGAACACAAATTTTCATCAAACGTTTGTGTGAAATATGATTGACGTTTTCCCTCTTTTTTCGTATACTTTCTATAACGGCTGACTGAAGTCACCACCCTGAAACAGAATGGTTGCAGGCATAAGAAATGCATGGCATTGGAAGAAAGCAAATATAGATAAAATATGACAATACTACGTTACGAAATAATAGTATGATTGTGTAACGGTACAATAGCGGAAGTGTGTAACAATACAACCGATATAGGAATCGCAGTAACCGGGGTACCGGTCAGCAGAGCAGAAGCGAATAGAATGATGATCAGATACCAGGAAGGTATGAGTATTCCCAAGGAGTACGCCTGAACCTGGTATTTTTATTTTTGCAGATCATTCCTTTAGGATAGTACGCGAAAACGTCTGCGCAGAGAACCTTACGCTATATTTAAAACCGCTGCTGCATCTCCTGTTATACTTGGTTTGTTATATTTTATGAGACTTTGCCGGCAGAAAACAGGAAGGGAAAGAAATATGAAAAAAAGAGGATGGAAACTGAAAACAGCGGTTTTATTGGCTGCGGCAGCGATTGTGATCACTGGATGCAGTGCCGGTAAGAGTCAGGAAGCAACGGGGATGGAAGGAAAGGAAGAGCGCACGGAGCAGAGTGCGGCGGACAGTACAGAGAGTACGACCGAAGGAACAGGCGCGGGTAAAGACAGCGTAATCGTGGTGATGGGGCCCAGCTCGGAGCCGGAGGCGGGATTTGACCCGGCCTATGGATGGGGCGCGGGAGAACACGTGCATGAGCCGCTGATTCAGAGCACGCTGACCGTGACGACAGCGGATTTAAAGATTGATTACGACCTTGCTACCGATATGAGCGTCAGCGATGACGGACTTACCTGGACCGTGAAGATTCGGGACGGCGTCTCCTTTACCGACGGAGAGAAGCTGACTGCGAAGGATGTGGCATTTACATATAATACGCTGAAGAGTACGAGCTCAGTCAATGATTTTACCATGCTGGACTCCGCTGAGGCGGTGGACGACATGACCGTGGTTTTCCACATGAAACGGGCCTATTCGATCTGGCCGTATACCATGGCAATCGTGGGAATCGTTCCGGAGCACGCGTATGGCGCTGATTACGGAGAGCACCCGATCGGATCCGGCCGCTACATTATGAAGCAGTGGGACAGAGGACAGCAGGTGATATTTGAGGCAAATCCCGACTATTACGGGGAAGCGCCGAAGATGAAGAAGGTGACTGTGCTGTTTATGGAAGAGGACGCGGCATTTGCGGCGGTGCAGTCCGGACAGGTGGATCTTGCCTATACGGCGGCTTCTTATTCAGATCAGACCATTTCAGGCTATGATCTGCTTTCCTTCGAGACAGTGGACAACCGCGGCTTCAATCTTCCGGCTATAGCAGCGGGAGGCAGCGATGGTAATGGAAATCCCATTGGTAACGATTTTACCGCAGATGTGCGTGTGAGACGGGCCATCAATATCGCCATCAACAGAGACGAAATGATTGAAAATGTGTTGAGCGGTTACGGAAGCCCGGCCTACAGTGTCTGCGACAAGATGCCGTGGTACAATAACGCGGCAGAAACAAAGTATGACGCGGAAGGCGCGAAGGCGCTCTTAGAGGAAGCCGGATGGACAGAAGGAAATGACGGAATCAGGGAAAAGGACGGCAAAAAGGCTGGCTTTACGCTGATGTATCCGGCCAGTGATTCTGTGAGACAGGCTCTTGCTGCAGATACGGCAAACCAGCTGAAGGAGATCGGCATCGATGTGAAGACGGAAGGCGTGGGCTGGGATACCGCCTATGACCGTGCACAGGCAGAACCGCTGATATGGGGCTGGGGAGCACATACGCCGATGGAGCTTTATAATATTTACCACACCATGAAGGATACAGGGCTGGCGGAATACTCTCCATACAGCAACGAATCCGTGGATCGCTATATGGATGAAGCACTGGCAAGCAGCAGCCTCGAGGAGTCTTATGAGCTGTGGAAGAAAGCGCAGTGGGACGGAGAGACCGGTATTACGGAACAGGGCGATATTCCGTGGATCTGGCTCGTCAATATTGACCACCTTTACTGGGCGAAATCTGATCTGGCTGTGGCACAGCAGAAGCTGCATCCTCACGGTCACGGATGGTCTATTGTAAATAACGTGGATCAGTGGAGCTGGAAGTAAGCAGTAAGAGTAAAAGAAAATAAAAGTAAAAGGAAATTCAGGAGGCGTACGGCATTGGAAAAAAGCATGCCATGGTTTATTCTTAAAAATTTAATACGGATGGCAGTACTTCTGCTGTTGGTGAGTGCGGCGGCCTTTTTCCTGGTGTCGGCGTCTCCTCTTGATCCGCTTAAGACGAATGTAGGGCAGACTGCGCTGGGATCCATGAGCCAGGAACAGATTGCGAAGCTGGAGGAATACTGGGGGATGAATACCCCGCCGATGGAGCGGTTTGTCTCCTGGGCAAAGGATTTCTTCCGGGGCGACATGGGGACTTCCCTGCTTTACCGCCAGCCGGTGTCCCATGTAATCTCAGTGAAGCTGAAGGATTCCTTATGGCTCATGGGAACTGCCTGGCTGATATCCGGTGCGGCAGGATTGCTGCTCGGAGTGGTGGCGGGGGCGAATCGCGGTAAAACGGTGGACAAGGTTATTACCGGGTATGCGCTGGTGACGGCCAGCACGCCGGCATTCTGGCTGGCGCTGGTTCTGCTTATGATCTTTGCAGTATGGCTGAAGGTGCTTCCGATTGGCTTAAGTGTTCCAATTGGAGTGGAGGCCGCCGGAGTTACTGTTACCGACAGAATCGCTCATGGTATTCTGCCGGCTTTGACGCTTTCCATCACCGGGCTGTCTAACATCATACTGCATACCAGGGAGAAGATGGCCGAGGCCATGGAAAGCGATTACGTGCTGTTTGCAAAGGCAAGAGGCGAGTCTGAGGGGCAGATTATTCTGCGTCACGGTCTCCGCAATATCATACTGCCTGCCATGACTTTGCAGTTTGCTTCGATCAGTGAAATTTTCGGAGGCTCCGTTCTGGTGGAGCAGGTATTCTCTTATCCGGGAATCGGACAGGCGGCTGTGACGGCCGGACTGGGCGGAGATGTTCCGCTGCTTCTGGGAATTACCGTGATCAGCGCAGCGATTGTATTTGCAGGGAATTTCACCGCCAATGTGCTTTACGGCGTCGTGGACCCAAGAATCAGAAGGAGGGCAAAGGCATGAACAGGAGGAAGATGATGATTCTTCTCGCGGGCCTGTCGATTCTGATGCTGGCGGCTATTACGGTGGCAGGGCAGCTCCTTTCGGAGGCTGCCATGGTGACGGATTTTTCCAGAAAGAATCTGGCGCCCTGTCTCTCTTATCCATTTGGAACGGACTGGATGGGGAGAGACATGTTTGTCCGTACCATAACGGGACTTTCCATGAGCATCCGGATCGGGCTTCTGACGGCGGCCATCAGCGCGGTGATTGCATTTCTCATGGGAATTCTGGCCGCGACCATGGGGAAAATCGCGGATGGCCTGATCATTGGGCTTATCGATCTGGTCATGGGAATTCCTCATATCCTTTTGCTGGTGCTTATCTCCTTTGCACTGGGAAAGGGATTTTGGGGTGTTGTGACTGGGATTGCGCTGACGCACTGGACTTCCCTTGCACGCCTGATCCGCGGAGAGGTTCTGCAGCTGAAGCAGAGCCAGTACATAAAGATAGCGGAAAAACTGGGACAGGGAAAGCTTACAATTACGCTTAAACATATGACGCCTCATCTGATTCCGCAGCTGTTCGTTGGGCTGGTTCTGATGTTTCCCCATGCGATACTGCACGAAGCCAGCATCACATTTCTGGGTTTTGGACTGTCGCCGGAACAGCCGGCCATCGGCGTCATTTTGTCGGAAAGCATGAAATATCTCGCCATGGGAAAATGGTGGCTCGCCCTTTTCCCGGGATTGTTTCTGGTCTTTGTGGTGCTGCTGTTTCATTTTATGGGAAGCACCATCAGTCAGCTTTTGGATCCGGCACACGCACATCAGTGAAATATCCCGCGAGAGTCAGATAGACCCGCAAGCGCGCCCACCTGGCTCGCTGCCCGCGGGAATAAATTGAAAGGATGGAAGAGGTTCGATGGAAGAGAGAAAAACAGTTCTGTCCGTGGAACATTTATCGGTGAAATTTACCCAGTATGAAAGGGGCTTTCGCCAGATAGAGCTTCCCGCAATTCGTGATTTGAGTCTTACGGTAAAGGAAGGGGAAATGGTGGCGGTGGTAGGCTCCAGCGGTTCGGGCAAGAGCCTCCTGGTCCACGCCGTGCTGGGAATCCTTCCGTATAACGCCGTGACCGGAGGGCGCATTGATTATGACGGGATGGAGCTGACGGAAAAGAGAATAAGAGCCCTGCGCGGCCGGGAGATCGTTCTTGTCCCTCAGAGTGTTTCCTATCTGGATCCGCTCATGAAGGCGGGAGCATCTGTGAGGAAAGGCAAAAAGGATTCGGAAACCAGAAGGAAATGCAGGGAGGTTCTGGCACGCTATGGACTTGGAAAGGAGACGGAGGAACTGTATCCGTTTGAACTTTCCGGGGGCATGACGAGACGTGTGCTGATTTCTACGGCGGTGATGGAAAAACCGAGACTGGTCATTGCAGACGAGCCTACGCCGGGACTTCATATGGAAGCAGCCAAACGGGTACTTTCTCATTTTCGGGAGATTGCGGACGAGGGAGCGGGAGTCCTCCTGATCACCCACGATCTGGAACTGGCTTTAGAGGCGGCCGACCGGATTGTTGTCTTCTATGCGGGAACCAATGTGGAGGAGGCTCCGGTATCTGATTTTGAGGAGGAAGAAAGACTTCGCCATCCCTATACGAAGGCATTGTTCCGCGCTATGCCGCAGCACGGTTTCGTCCCGATTTCGGGCAGTCAGCCTTACGGAAAGGAATTTTTGTCCGGATGTCCGTATGCGTCCCGGTGTGAACTGGCAGATGGAACCTGCGGCAAAGAGGTGGAATATACGAGTCTTCGCGGAGGCATGGTGAGATGCCGGAAAGCCGCGGAAGGAGGGAACGGAAGATATGGAGCTGGAGGCGAGAGCGCTCTCTTTTCGATATGACAATGGAAACAGACAGATTTTAAACAATTTGAGTATGACGCTTACAAGCACGGATCGCCTGGGGCTCATTGCACCCAGCGGGTTTGGAAAAACGACATTCTGCAAGATTCTGGCCGGATATGAGAAGCCGGACAGCGGTGAAGTGCTTTTGGACGGAAAACCGCTTTCTGCCTGGAAGGGTTACTGCCCGGTGCAGATGATATGGCAGCATCCGGAGCTGTCGGTCAATCCCAGGTGGAAGATGGGAGAGGTTATAAAAGAGGGGGATCAGGTGGAACAGAGGATCATGGACGGTCTGGGAATTGAGCCGGACTGGCTTAACCGGTACCCTTCGGAGTTGTCCGGAGGCGAGCTCCAGCGTTTCTGCATTGCCAGGGCGCTTGGACAGAGAACGCGGTTCCTTCTGGCGGATGAGATCAGCACGATGCTGGATTTGATTACCCAGAGCCAGCTGTGGAATTTCCTTCTGGAGGAAGTGAAAAACAGAGAAATCGGCCTTCTGGCGGTGAGTCATTCGGATGCGCTGCTGGAACGGATCTGTACGAAAATGCTGAGACTGTAGTGCCGGGCGACACTGGGGTCGGCGGCACTAGGTTCGGCAGCACAATGTTCGGCAGCACTGGAATAATGCTGCACAGCGGAAACGATAAAAGGAGAAAGGATACAATTGCGATGGATGTAAAAAAGGTGTTGGAACGTGTGAGCAGTGGAGTGATGGATGTGGCAGAGGCAGAGGCACTTTTAAAGGATCTTCCCTATGAGGACCTGGGATATGCCAAACTGGATCATCACAGGAAGCTGCGTTCCGGGTTTGGAGAGACCGTGTTCTGTCAGGGAAAGCCGGATCCGTATCTGGTGGAGATTATGAAGCGGTTTTATGAGCGGGATGGTGAGGTTCTGGGAACGCGGGCGTCTGCGGAACAGTTTCTTCTGGTGAAAGAGGTGGTGCCGGAGATCGAGTACGATGCGGTGTCCAGAATTCTGAAGGTGGAGAAGAAGGATAAGGAAAGAAAGGGCTGCGTGGCGGTGTGTACCGGTGGGACTGCGGATATTCCAGTGGCGGAGGAAGCAGCCCAGACGGCGGAATATTTCGGCTGCGCGGTGGACCGGATCTATGATGTGGGCGTGGCGGGAATCCACCGCCTGTTGTCACAGAGGGATCGACTCATGAAGGCAAACTGCATCATTGCGGTGGCCGGAATGGAGGGGGCCCTGGGAACGGTAGTGGCCGGTCTGGTGGACTGCCCTGTGATTGCGGTTCCGACATCAGTCGGTTACGGCGCCAGCTTCCACGGAGTTTCAGCCCTCCTGACCATGCTGAATTCCTGCGCGAACGGGATTTCCGTGGTAAATATCGATAATGGATACGGCGCAGGTTATCTGGCAACACAAATAAACAGACTGGCGGTGAAATAAATGGGGAAAATACTGTATTTGGAATGTAATTCGGGAATTAGCGGAGATATGACGGTCGGAGCGCTTCTGGATCTTGGCGCCGACAGAGAAGTTCTGGAGCGGGCACTCGGCAGCCTGGGCGTGGAGGGATACCACCTCCATTTTGGCAGGGCGGTGAAATGCGGGCTGGATGCGTATGATTTTGATGTGCATTTGGAGGAAGAGGGGCATGAACATGGGCATGACCATGAGTGTGGAGAGAGCCATGGGCATGATCATGAGCACGAACACGGGCACGAGCACGGGGAAGGCCATGGACATGATCATGAGCATACGCACTCTCACAGCCATGGACATTCCCATTCACACATCCACCGGAATCTTTCGGATATTTACGGGATTATTGAACGCCTGGATTCCAAGGAAGAAGTAAAGGAACTGGCCAGGAACATGTTTCTTATTGTGGCGGAGGCGGAAGCGAAAGCGCATGGCCTTCCCATCAATGAAGTCCATTTCCATGAGGTTGGGGCGATTGATTCTATCGTCGATATCATCAGTGTGGCAGTCTGCCTCGACAATCTGGGGGTGAAGGACGTAGTGGTATCTCCGCTGGCGGAGGGACATGGCCAGATCCGGTGTCAGCACGGAGTGATACCGGTACCGGTGCCTGCTACGGCTAATATTGCAGCGGCTCACGGCCTTGCACTGCGGCTGACGGATCAGGAGGGGGAGATGGTGACGCCTACGGGAGCAGCCATCGCGGCGGCGGTCCGGACGAGAGAAAAACTGCCTGCTTCCTGCAGAATCGTAAAGACTGGCATGGGGGCTGGTAAAAAGGATTTCGATCATGCCAATGTACTGCGCGCCATGCTTCTTGAGACGAATGAAGAGGAGAATGACCAGGCCTGGGTGCTGGAGACCAATGTAGACGACTGCAGCGGTGAGATGCTGGGATTTGTGATGGAAGAACTGTTCGCCGCAGGAGCACTGGATGTGTGGAACACGCCCATTTACATGAAGAAAAACCGGCCGGCCTATCTGCTCTCCACACTCTGCATGGAAAATGACATCGAAAAGATGGAAGATCTGATCTTTGTACATACGACGACAATCGGTGTACGCCGCTACCCGGTTTCCAGAACTATTTTGGAGAGAAGGAAGGCGGAAGTCGAGACCCGGTTTGGTAATGCCTCGGTCAAAATCTGTACCAGAAACGAGAAAACGTTCTGTTATCCGGAATATGAGAGTGTGCGTGCCATCTGCCAATGTCATGCTGTGGATTTTCAGACAGTGTATTATGAAATCCAAAGAGCCGCCCGGACCACGTACGATCAGCCCGAAAAATATTAAAGAATCGTCTGAATAGTAACAGTAAGGCGGGACGATAAAAAAGAATAAAGCCGAGCCCTTGACTTTATCTGTCATAGTTTTATAATAATATTGATAATTTACTGACATAAAAGTAACTTACTTGAAAGTACGATAAATGCAAATCTGAGGGGGACAGTCTATGTTTATAGGAAGAGAAAATGAACTTTCCGATATGAACCAGTTATACAGTGAGGACCGTTTTCATCTGTTTGTCCTTTATGGCAGAAGGCGTGTTGGAAAAACCACACTTTTAAAAGAGTTCTGCAAAGGGAAGGAAGCTATTTTTTATTCGGCGGAACAGAGTAATGAAAAAATAAATTTAGATAAGTTTTCAGCGCTGGTGTTCTTACACTATGGAGAAACGTCATTGGAACCGTTTTCGTCATGGGAAAATTCATTGACCTATATTCATAAGAGACAAATGGAAAAACCACTGGTGCTGGTATGGGATGAATTTCCATACCTGGCGGACATGACCCCGTCATTGCTTTCGATTCTTCAACATTTGATCGACCATAAATTACAGCATGGTAAACTTTTTTTCGTTCTGTGCGGCAGTTATATGGGATTTATGGAAAAAGAAGTGCTTGGTTCAAAGAGTCCGATCTTTGGAAGAAGAACCGCACAGCTTCATCTAAAGTCATTTGATTACAGAACGAGCGTACAGTTTTTGAAGGGATTCAGCAAAGAGGAACAGCTATTACTCTATGGTGCTTTCGGCGGTACCGCGATGTATTTACAACTGGTGCGTCCGGATAAATCCATCAGAGAAAATATCATGGACACCTTTTTAAAACCCACCGGATACTTGTACGAAGAACCTCTTTTATTGATGAGACAGGAGGTGAAAGAACCGGGGGTCTACTGTGCTGTGATAGAAGCCATTGCGGGCGGAGCGTCAAGAGCAAATGAAATTTCTTTAAAAACAGGTGAAGATTCTTCGAAATGTTTAAAATACATCAGTACGTTAAGGGAACTGGGAATTGTCTATAAAGAGACTCCGTTTGGAGAAAAAGAGAATTCCAGGAAAACGCTGTATGGGATATCTGATTTTATGTTCCGTTTCTGGTACCGCTATGTTTCGGACAACAAAACGTTATTAGAGACCGATGCACAGGCGATTGTGTGGAAACGGCGCATAGAACCGGACTTCAATCATTATATGGGGATTGTATTTGAACGAGTTTGCCGTGATTATTTGCTGCATCAAAACAGTAAAGGAAAGCTGCCTGTCTTATTTACCGCCATCGGACGCTGGTGGGGAACCGATCCGAAGAGACGAAAGCAGGCAGAGATTGACTTAGTTGCTCAGGACGGGGACGATTACCTGTTTTGTGAATGCAAGTGGAGAAATGAAATGCTGGATTTATCAGTTCTGAGGGGACTTAAGGAAAGGGCAGAGGTTTTTGGGAGAAAACGGGAGAAGACTTTTTATCTGCTGTTTTCAAAGAGCGGATTTACGGATGGTGTGATACAGGAAGCCGTTCAGGAAGACAATATTATTCTTGTGACATTAGATGAAATACTTTCATGAAGACAGCAGGAACAGCAAAGGAGTATAAAATGACAGTTCTTTTACAAGAAAAGAAAAGACAGCTGGAAAGCGCAATGGCGCAGTATGGAAAAGAAGACATCTGCCTTGCTTTTTCCGGTGGTGTTGATTCAAGCCTCCTTTTAAAGGCGGCGTCGGATGCGGCCAGGGAAAATGGGACAAAAGTCTACGCGGTGACCTTCGACAGCAGGCTTCATCCTTCCTGTGATTTAGAGATTGCGAGCCGTGTGGCGAAGGAGCTGGGCGGAATTCATGAGGTTATTATGGTAGATGAACTGGAACAGGAGGAAATCCGCCATAATCCGGTAAACCGCTGTTATCTGTGTAAACGCCACTTGTTCCAGGGACTCAGGGATTTTGCAGTACAGAGGGGTGTCCGGATTATCCTTGACGGGACGAATGAAGACGATCTGCACGTTTACCGCCCAGGAATCCAGGCATTAAAGGAACTGGAGATTATCAGCCCGCTGGCCGAACTGCATATGACGAAGGCGGAGGTAAAGGAGCTGGCGGCAGAATATGGAATCTCTGTGGCTTCCCGGCCGTCTACACCGTGTATGGCAACCAGAATACCTTATGATACGGATATTGATTATGGGGTGCTGGAAAGAATTGCGGAAGGTGAGGCACGCTTGAGAGCACAGATTGACGGCAATGTACGTCTGCGTCTGCACGGTGACATTGTGCGGATTGAGGTAGACGGCAATGCCTTCTTAAGGGTACTGGAAATAAAGGATGAGATAATCAGAGGCCTAAAGGAACTGGGATTTCTATATATCACTCTGGATCTGGAGGGCTTTCGGTCTGGAAGTATGGATTTAAAAATCGAAAAGTAATGTAAATCAAAAGACCGTGTATCTGCTGGCCAATCAATACCAGCCGGGATACACGGTCTTATTGCTTCATTTTTTACAAACATAAGGAGTACTGCGCTTCCATTTCTTTAATTCTTTCATACAGCCGGTCGTTGACAGGTGTAGAGAGGCCATGTTTTTTAGCCATACGGCCTACGGTTCCGGCAAACATTTCCACCTCCGATGGGCGGTGCGAAATCCCATCCTGCCGCATGGACGGCATGCCGTCGGGGGAAAGTGTCTCCAGCAGTCTGATGTAATCCTCTAAATCCTGTTCTGTCAGATTGACATGCTCCGCTTTAGCAAGGGCAATGACCTCACGCATGGCGCCTACCATGGTATCGTGTGCTTCGCCTGGCGTCAGGGTGCCGGAGTAGGTGGTTTCGTACGCCATGCATGTCTGGTTTACACCGACATTCAGCATGAATTTCCCCCACAGGCGGTGCAGGATATCGTCTTCAGCCACATAGGCGATCTTCGCCCTGTCCAGGAAGTCAGTCATGGCTTTTAAGCGGTCAGCCTGGTCCGGTGTCCGGACACCAATTCTCAGTTCCCCGAATTTTGTGTAGGTCAGGGCGGCTCCGAATTTCATGGCATCCATGCCCTGGGCGATGGAGTAGAGTACTTTTTCGTGACCGTATCGTTCTCCGATTATCTGCTCGCTGCTGATCCCATTCATGACAGAGATGATGGTGGTATCCGGCCCTACACAGTGTTTCATGGTATCCAAAGCAGCGGGAAGCGCGTTGTATTTGACTGCAACGATTATAAAATCAGCAGGGGCAGCCGTTTCACAGTCCTCAACCGGAAAGGAACGGCGCTCCCCGTTGACAGTAAAATTCATTTCTCTGTATTTTTTAATCCGGTCTTTGTCTGCAATGAAACGGACGGCAGATGTCCCGAGCTCTGCTGCTATCTGATTTCCGTATAATAAGCCTAGCGCACCCATGCCGACGATGGCGGTGGTCTGTATTTCTTTCATGATTTGCCTCCCTTACAGCGATTTTATTTATCATACCACTGGAGGTATCATAAGTAAAACAGAAACGGTAAAAATATGGATAAAATCTAAAAAGGTACTTGTAAAATACAAGTACCTCGGGTATAATGTACTTAGAAGTGATCAAAAGATTTGTGGTGTCTGATGATCAAAACTTCGGATAACTGTGTAATTTATAGTTACAAGCTATCCTCTACTGGTGATAGAGGATAGCTATTTTCTATTCTGACGATTATCTATGTAGGTCAGTGTTGTGAAGATAACCAGCACCAGTGTCAACACTTCAAGTGTTTTCATACCACATATCCTCCTTCGCATATTTCCGAAGGAAACCATCAGACTATCCTCTGACCATTGTACAATTATACAAAGTTGTTTTAACATAAAAACAAGGTAAAATCAATGGCAGTTTTTATTGCAGCCCCTTTTGATTTTTGACATTTTCCGACATTATTTACTCCTCATTTATTTCGATCGCCGTATTCCAATATACTCATCCCGCCAATCTTCGTCAATTCTGCTCTGTTATTCCAAATCTGCCACTCTTAAGAATCGCTCTCTCTTTTTATTTTACAATATTTACCTTACAATATTTCCCTTACAATACTCCCGTATCATATCCAGGTAAACCCTCGCATACTGGGGCAGATACCGGTTTTTCTGATAAGCAGCGATCAGGGTGTTTTCGATTTTTTCATTTCCTATAGAAAAGCATGCACAGGGAGAACTGGACTGTTTCTTTAAATAATGGTAATAGCTCTCCGGTGCGAAGGCCGCGCCCATGCCTTCCATGGCCAGGCGGATGGACATCTCGCTGTTGCGGGTGTGCATCAGGATATGAGGTTCCATTCCATATTCGGAAAACAGTTTCAGGGCGATGCCTCCTGTATTCTGGTCGGGATAGAGGAGGATGAAGTCTTCTTCCGCAAGCAGCCGTAAATCCAGCCATGGGTATTTGAAGCCTTCTCTTTCCACAGCCTTTGAGGCCGCGGAGCTGGAAGCGGAGAGTACAAGGACCATCTCTTCCTTTCCAAGAATCTGATAATCTAAATCCCTGGGATATTCGTGAACATTATAGAAGGTTAAATCCACGGTATGGTCGTTAAGGGTGTGCTCCGCGACGAAATTGACTTCTTCCATCATATTTACCGTTACGTGGGGAAATTGTTTGTGAAAACGCGGCAGAGTGGGGCCGATTATGCTGTTGCCAAGCATGATCGGAATCGCAATGTTTAAACGGCCGTGGTTTTGGTGCATAATATCATCAAGCTCTGTATCCCATTCCAGGCCGTATTCTACGATTTTTTCCGCGTAATGGAGATAGCGCTCGCCCACATAGGTAGGGAAGTAGCCGTTTCCAATCCGGTCAAACAGGCGGGTTCCAAGCTGCTGCTCTAAATTTTTTAAATATTTACTTAAGGAAGGCTGGGAGATGAACAGGGCCTCGGCCGCCTTGCTGATGCTCTTGTGGCGGGCGATGGCGAGAATGTAGCGGGCTTCTTTTAATTCCATGGCGGACTCCTCCTGGGTGAAAGAAAATGGATCAATGGGGGATTATAGCTTTACTGCATAAAAATTATAGATTATATGTATTTGACGTACAGTATATCACATTTTATAATAAATGTACATCGTTGGATTAACTAAACTAATAAGTCAAGCCTCGCAGCAAGCTGCGGGGGTGACTCTCGCGGCAGTCGCCGGATGGACATGCAAGCATGCCCGCCCGGCTCGTTGCCCGCGGAAATAAAAATGAATTTGGAGAGGTCGAGATGAAGAAAAGTAGTGCATTTGTTATGGTGGTGCCCGGACTTGTCATCCTGGTGGTGTGTCTGTTTCTTCCGCTTTTGAAGGTTCTGGTCCCCACGCTCTTTGCCGGTGAGTATCCGTTAAGCTCTTACGTGGACTTTTTCCTGGACGAGTATTATCTGAAGATATTCGCAAGGACCGTGAAGGTGGCGGTTATTACGACGGCGGCATGTATGGCGGCAGGTGTTCCGACCGCGTATTTTATCAGCCGGTGCGGCAGAAAATGGCGGGGAATCCTTCTTGCAGTTTCCATTTTCCCGATGATGACAAATTCTGTCATCCGAAGCTTCGCATGGATCAATATCCTGGGAAGCAATGGGATTATGAACCGATTTCTGATGGCCGCGGGATTTGCGGATAAACCGGTGAAATTATTATATACCGATTTCGCCATTATCATCGGTTCTGTTTACTTATTCCTTCCATTGATGATCGTTACGGTGGCTGGTGTCATGGAGAACATTGGGGACGATATGATGGAAGCCGCTCAGAGCCTGGGCGCCAACCGGTTTACCGCGTTTCTGAAGGTTGTTTTTCCCATGAGCCTTCCGGGAATTATTGTAGGCGGTATCCTTGTGTTTACCGGAACGCTGACAGCCTATACTACACCGCAGCTGCTGGGCGGCAATAAAAATATGGTGCTGTCGACCTTTATTTACCAGCGCGCCATGACTGTGGGTGACTGGAATGGAGCGGCGGTCATATCCCTGATTATGATTATTGTGACGTTGATTGTCATCAAAGGATTTAACGCTCTGGCAAACAGGCTGGACAGAAGAGGAGGAAGCCATGCGTAAGAATAAACTGCTCACGATTTTTGCGGTGCTGGTATTTGCATTTCTGATTATACCGCTCATCATCATCACCGTGACGGCGTTTGGCGGGGGAAATGCCATAACTTTTCCGATTGAGTCATTTTCCATGAAATGGTTTCTCAATGTCTTCTCTCTGAAATCCTTCCGGAAATCGTTTTTAACGAGCCTGGAGATTGCGTTTCTGGCTACCTTTATCGCTCTTCTGGTGGGAATTCCGGCGGCCTACGCGCTGGCCAGATCCGGGATGAAGGGAAAAGGGATCTTAAAGTCGGTGTTCCTGTCGCCTACCATTGTTCCGGGTATTGTCATCGGTTTTGTGCTTTACCAGTTTCTTGTGCTGTCGTTGAGAATTCCGGTGTATGCGGGACTTCTGGCAGGCCATTTCATGGTGACGCTTCCATATGTGATCCGGGTGGTAGGATCGAGTCTGGATCAGTTTGATTTCTCGGTGGAGGAAGCAGCGTGGAGCCTGGGCTGCGGCAAGATTTCCGCATTTTTCAAGGTGGTGCTTCCGAATATCACGTCGGGAATTTCTGCGGCCTTTATGCTTGCGTTTATCAATTCCTTCAATAATATTCCGGTATCCATGTTTCTTTCCGGTCCGGGGGTATCCACGTTCCCGGCAACCCTGATGAATTATATCGAATATAATTATGACCCGACCGTATCGGCGGTATCTGTGCTTTTAATGGCGGCCACGGTCATCATTATGGTAATTGTAGATAAGACGCTGGGAATCGCTGCGCTGACAAAGTAGCAGGGCAGCAGGAAAGCGGGGCACGCGGAGTGCTTATAATGAGGAGGAAAAAACGATGGCATTTATGACACTTAAGGATATTGATGTCTGTTATGATAAGAAAAAACAGGTTTTAAAGGGACTGAATCTGGAGGTAGAGGAGGGCGAACTGGTATCTCTCTTAGGCCCTAGCGGCTGCGGCAAGACGACGACGCTCCGGGTGGTGGCCGGATTTATTGAACCGCAGGGCGGAATCTTCTCTCTGGATGGAACTGATTTAACAAAGGTGCCGGTGCATAAGAGAAATTTCGGTATCGTATTTCAGAGTTATGCGCTGTTTCCTCATTTGTCAGTCTATGATAATGTAGCGTTCGGTTTGAAAATCAGGAAGCTGGACAAGGCGGAAATGGACAAAAAGGTGAAGAACATCCTTGAAGTGTGCGGACTCACGGAATTCGCGAACCGTTTTCCGCAGCAGATGTCCGGCGGACAGCGGCAGAGAGTCGCTCTTGCCAGGGCGCTGGTGATCGAGCCAAAGCTTTTGCTGCTCGATGAGCCGCTCAGCAACTTAGATGCCAAGCTGCGCATCAATATGAGAATGGAGATCAAACGGATTCAGAAGCAGTTGGGAATCACCACTCTGTTCGTCACCCATGACCAGGAGGAGTGCTTCTCCATCTCAGATAAGGTAGCTGTTATGAACCGCGGTGTGATCGAACAGTATGACACACCGGAGCACATTTACAGCAGGCCGGAGACGGAGTTTGTGGCGAGGTTTATCGGTTTTGAGAATTTCCTTACGCTTCATAAGGGCGGGGATATTTACCGGACAGACGGCGGGGAGGCATTTTCCGTGAAGACGGCTCATGGTACGGTTCCGTCGGAAGAAACGGTTACCGGAACGATCAGACCGGAAGATATTCTGGTGGATACAGAAGACAGGACCGTAAATGTGCTGGCAGGAACTGTGGGAGTGCGCACCTTTTTGGGAAAGAGCTATCAGTATGAGGTAAATACCGCAGCCGGAAAATTTCTGGTGAACAGAACAGCGGATGAATCGTATGAAGAGGGCCAGATGGTTCGCCTGTACCTGCCGGAAGAAAAACTGATTTTAGTAAACGGTAACAATTCAGACGGATCATCTTCTTGACCGAAAAATCCGGTCAAGAAGCATCGGATGTTTATCCGATGTGAAAATTGGTACACAAAGCTGCTTACAAGCGAGCTTGACGCTGCTTCCTGCGCCAATTTTCCCGCCGTCTGAACTGTTACAGTAAATAAATAATTGAGAAAAGTGAGGTACTATTATTATGAAGAAAATCATTGCATTGTCTCTTTGCGCAGCACTGGCGCTTACTGGTTGTGGAAGCTCCAACTCTGCAGAGGGCGGAAAAAATGACGAGGGTATGAAGAAACTGATTCTCTCCACTTATGGACTCAGCGAGGATATATCCGAGGAGGAAGTCTATAAGCCGTTCGAGGACGAATTTGGCTGCAAAATTGTAACGGAGACAGGAAGCACCAATGAACGTTATACAAAATTGTCAGCAGACTCGGAAACGGTCATTGATGTGATCGAGCTGTCTCAGGCCATGACAGCGAAGGGAATCGAGGAAGGCTTATTTGAGCCAATCGACTTAAGCAAAATTGAAAACAGCAAGTATTTGATCGGCGCTGCGAAGAAGATGGCGGAAGCGGGACAGGGTGTCGCTTATACCATCAACAGCATCGGTATCATGTACAATCCGGAGGATGTGGGATTTGAGATTAAGAGTTTTGATGACCTTTGGGATGCGAGACTCGAGGGACGGATCGCCATACCGGATATCACTACAACCTTTGGACCGGCCATGGTGTATATGGCCAGTGATTACAAAGGGGCGGACGTGACAGCAGATCAGGGAGCCGCGGCCTTTGAAGCGCTTAAGGAACTGAAACCGAATATCGTGAAGACGTATGCGAAGTCTTCGGACCTGATTAATATGTTTACATCCGGAGAAATTTCTGCGGCCATTGTTGGTGATTTCGGCGTGCCGACGATTCAGGCGGCGGATCAGAGCCTCGTCTACGTGACTCCTGATGTGACATATGCGAACTTTAATACGATCAGCATTACGAAGAACTCGAAAAATAAGGAACTGGCTTATGAGTACATCAATTACAGACTGAGCCAGGAACTCCAGACCAAGACAGGAAAAGCGCTGAATGAGGCGCCTACAAATAACCAGGTAGCATTTACAGAGGAAGAGTCCGCAAATATGACGTATGGCGATGCGGCGGAGAACGCAAAGGTGATTGATTATTCGTTTGTGAATCCGATATTGGGAGAGTGGATTGATCAGTGGAATCGGATTATTAATTCTTAGTTCAGAAATTTTTGGTGATGGCAAGGGGGCGCGGACTTTGCGAAGGGGTTGAGGAAAACGGGCGCGGGAGACGCGGGCAGGGCACGGGCTAAGCTCCTGCGGGGGATGTGTCTAAGCCTGGAGAAGTACCTCCGCAGGGGGACCGCGGAAACTACGGAGAAGCCCTGATGGCTTCTCCTCCGTGTCCGCTCTGCTCTGGGCCCTGTATGCCCTCCGCAGCCCCCTGCTCCGGCACTTCTCCAGGCTAAGACACATCGACCCGCATACGCAAAACGCCCGTTCTCTGCCCGCGTCTCCCACGCCCGCTTTCCGGCGAGGCTGTGAAAAGTCCGCTGGGGCAGGCGGCATTAGAAATTTGTGAACGAAGGGGATCTGTAGGAGATGGCGGACGGCGGAGATACTGATGAGAAGAAAGTGATAAGAAAAGGGATAAGATAAAGAGACAAAAAGAAATTAAAAAAAGATGAGATAAAGGATTTGAAAGATAACGAGGCTGTAAAAAAGCCGGATAAACAGAGAGAAGGAAATTAAAAAGTGGGCTGAGGAGTAAAAGCGGGATAATTGGAGAACTTTGGCTAACGGGAATGAAGGAGGTGTTGTGGTTGTGAAAGTGGATCTGGTGATAGAGAATGCCTGGGTTTATCGGACTTTCAGGCAGTGCTTTGAACGAATGAATATTGCAGTGACAGGAGGAAAGTTTTTTGACGTTTCTCCTGTTTCTGATTTTGTGGGAGATTCGGAGCAGCGGGTGGGAGCACGGCGCGGGGAATGGGAAGCGGAGTCGGTCTTTGATGGGACCGGAAAGTTTGTGATTCCCGGGTTGGTGGACATTCATATGCATGTGGAAAGCTCGATGACGTATCCGGAGGAATTTTCACGGGCCGTGGTGCCGTTTGGAGTCACAACTGTGGTGGCGGATCCTCATGAGATTGCCAATGTGTTTGGACTCGAAGGGATTTTAAGTTTTATGGAACAGGAGACGGAGCTGGATATTTTTTATGGTATTCCGTCCAGTGTTCCGGCTACCAGAACAGAGATGGAGACATCAGGGGCAGAGTTTGGGGAAAAGGAACTTCGGGAGCTTCTGCGGGATGAGCGGGTGGTTTGTCTCGGGGAAGTGATGAACTTTAAAGATCTGGTGGCGGAAGGGGATACAAAGAGTAAAAGATTTCTGGAAGTCTGCGGGGAATGCGGCAGAAAAGTCAGAATTGAAGGGCATTGTCCGGGGCTGTCGGGCGGAGATTTAGCGGCGTTTATCAGAGCGGGCGTGGATGCGGATCATACGGAACAGACGGCAGAATCGGTCCTGGAGAAGACAGATATGGGGATGTTTCTGGAATTGCAGGAGAAATCTTTGAAAGAGGAAGTTGTGGAAGTGGTAAAACGGAAGCAGCTCTATGAAAATATTGCACTGGTAACCGATGACACAATGCCTGACCGGTTGATGGAAGGACACTTGAACCGGATTGTCAGGCTGGCTGTGGAGAAGGGGATGCCGGCAGAGAAAGCAATTTATCTGGCTACATTTACTCCGGCCAGGAGAATGCATCTCGATGACAGGGGAATCATCGCGCCGGGGAAGAAGGCGGATTTCGTCGTTCTTCCCGACCTGGAAAGCTTTGTGCCGGAAGCGGTTTTTAAAGACGGAAAGCGCTGTATGGACGCGGCGGCGGAGGTCCTGGAAAACAGTCTGAAAAAAAGGTTTCCTGATCATTTTTACAGTTCGGTGAAGTGCAGGCTGGCCCTGGCATCGGATTTTATATTGCCAGTTGATGATTTCTGGAAGGAAGAGTACCAGAAGGAAGAGTGTCGGAAGGAAGAGTACCGGAAGGAAGAGTGCCGAAAGGAAGCGTGCCGGAATGAGTGCGGGGAAGAGGCTTTGTCCGGGAAGCCAAGCGGGAGTGAGGTATCAAACCTGTCTGGAACCGCTGTGGTGAATGTGATGCAGATCCAGACCTTTGGAACCAGGGCGAAGCATGTTCAGAGAGAAATCCCTGTACAGGACGGAAACCTTTGCTGGCAGGAGGCGGGGCTGTGCCTGGCAGCTGTTTTCGAGAGATATGGGAAAAATGGAAATGTCTCGTGGGGATTCGTGGAACACGCGCTGGAGCAGAAAGGGGCCGTGGCGACTACGTGGTCCCATGACAGCCATAATCTGCTGGTGCTGGGGAATTCTGTGGAAGATATGGTTCTGGCACAGAATGAGGTGGTGCATATGCAGGGCGGCTATGTGACGGCGAGCAGCGGCAGAGTGACAGCGGCGGCAGAACTGCCGGTGGGTGGAATTATATCCGATAAGAGCCTTCCGGAGCTGGCGGCAGAGATCAGGGCTGTGAGGGGAGAGATCGAGCGAATGGGCTATGTGAACAACAATGTCATTATGTCCATTTCGACACTGTCTCTTCTGGTGTCTCCGGAGCTCAAGTTAAGCGATCAGGGTATGTTCGATGTGAAGAGCCAGAGAAAAATTCCTCTGGTAGAAGCATTTCAGATACAGGAAGAAAAGGTAGTGGAACAGTGAGTACAATTATTACGAATGTAGCTGTGGTGACGATGAATGAAACGCGCGAAGTGATACAACACGGGTTTGCCGCATGGAAAGGCGGAGAGATCACCGCGGTTGGAACGATGGATATGCTGGAGGCGCTGATTGCGGAGGAAAGGGACGATGAAATGGACGATGAAACAGGGGAAAGTTTCCGTCTGATCGACGGGAAGGGCGGAATCCTCATGCCGGGTATGGTAAACCTTCATGCGCATATGGGGATGATTCCGTTTCGGGGTCTGGGCGACGACTGCAGGGACCGTCTGAGAGTATTTCTGTTGCCTATGGAACAGAGGGCCATGGATGCCGAGCTCGTCTATCTTTCCACGAAATATGCCGCGGCGGAAATGCTGCTGGCCGGGGTCACCACAGTTTTTGATATGTATTATTTCGAGGCGGAGGCTGCACGTGCCATGGATGAGATGGGGATTCGTGGTATTGCGGGAGAAACCATAATGGAAGAGGAAGCCTGTGATTTTAAAGACCCGTATGAGGCACTTTCCTATGGGGAAAGCCTCATGAAGAAGTACCAGGGCCATACCAGGATTTCCGCCTGTGTGGCGCCGCATGGGACGACTACCTGCTCTGCCGGCCTCCTTAAGGCGGCTTGGAAGCTGGATGATGCGTTTGGGGCTCCCTTCAGCCTTCATACGGCGGAAATGGATTATGAGATGGATTATTTTCGGGAGACTTCTGAACAGACTCCGGCGGGATATCTGGATTCCCTGGGAGTTCTGGGGGAACATACGCTGGCTGCACACTGCATCCAGATGACGGAAGCGGATTTGCGGCTGTTTGCAAAGAGGAGGGCCTCGGTAGCTCACTGTATCGGTTCCAACACGAAGGCGGCCAAGGGCGTCGCTCCGGTCAGCCGTATGCGGGAACTGGGGATTTTTGTGGGGCTCGGCACCGATGGGCCGGCCAGCGGCAATACGCTGGACCTTTTTACGCAGATGAAGCTGTTTGCCAACTTCCATAAGAATGAGACGAGGAACCGGAGCGCATTTCCGGCACGGCAGGTGGTGGAGATGGCTACGATCGGTGGCGCGAAGGCCCTTCATATGGAACAGAAGATCGGCTCCATTGAAGTGGGAAAGCGGGCGGATCTGGTTCTGGTGGAGACCCGCTCCGCCAATATGTTCCCCATCTACGATCCTTATTCGGCTCTGGTCTACAGCGCCGGCCCCTCCAATGTGGACATGGTGTTTGTGGAAGGGACGTGCGTTGTAAAGGCTGGGAAGCTGGCTGAAAAGAGCGTGGAGGTTTTACGAGGAGAACTGGCAGGAAAGATGGCGAAGACTGCGTTTGCGGAGGAAGTACTGTTTTCTCTGTAAAGATGTCGTTAAGCTTCCTTAAGTTCGCTTGACGAAAGGGCTTTCTGTTTCTATAATGGCGTCAGATGCAGGCTTCGGTCCGGTATACCCCATCAAGCGGTGGACGTGCAGACGCCTGCTCAAATTATGACGATAAGAGGAAACAATGAACCACGCCGACAGCGACGCAGAGATAAAAATGATAAGAAAAGGCATGGCCTGCATTTTTTATGGCAGGTTGTGCCTTTTTGTGCATGAATTGGACAAAATCATAATAAGATGCATGAGGAAGGGAAGGATATCCAAATATGGAAGAGAGTAAGGAAAGTGCAGTACAGAAACGCAGGATGGAAGCCAGGAAACGGTTTATAACGAATTTTATCTACTTTATCATTTTAGGAGGGATTTTTCTCTTTGTGATGAAGCGGTTTGTTCCCATGTTTTTCCCGTTTATTTTGGGACTTGCGGTGGCGGCCGTGCTGTCGCCGCTGATCAGAAAGCTGTGTGAGAAGACAGGAGGAAAGCGTGCGCTGGTGTCGATCGCGGTACTTCTGGTATTTTATGGGCTGCTGGTGCTGGCGGCGCTGTTTTCCGCGAGCCATGTCGTTACCTTTATTCAGAACCTGGCCGGGAAGCTGCCTCAGTTTTATGTGGAGGTGATTGAGCCGGAACTGGGAATTCTGTTTGAACGGATCGTGGTCAGCTTCCCGGAATATCAGGATTGGGTGAGTCAGATGTCCGCCAGCCTGGAAAATGCCCTGCAGAGCGGGATTATGACTGTGTCAGGTACTCTGATCGGCTGGGGGGCCTCCTGGATCGTGGGATTTCCGGCGATTCTGGTGCAGACGATATTTACGATTATTTCGTCCTTTTTCTTTACAATCGATTATGACCGGATCTGGGACTTTGTTTTGCGGCAGTTTAAAGAGGAGCAGAGGAAGATGATTGCGGAGACTGCGGCGGGGGCGAGAACGACGATCTGGAAGATTCTCCGGGTCTATGCTCTTATGATGACGATTACCTTTGCTGAGCTGTATCTGGGATTTGTGCTGCTGAAGATTCCGATGCCGCTGCTGCTGGCATTTCTGGTGGCTGTGGTCGATATTCTTCCGGTACTGGGAACCGGAACGGTCCTGATTCCGTGGGCGCTTATTCTCTGCATTATTGGGAAGACCGGACTCGGAGTGGGGATTTTTGTTCTGTATGTGATTATCACTATAGTCAGACAGACTCTGGAACCGAAGGTGATCGGACAGCAGGTGGGGCTTCATCCGATTGTCACTCTGCTGTGTATTTTCGCGGGGGCGCAGCTGATCGGGGTGCTGGGGATCTTTACGTTTCCGGTTATCGCTACCATTGTGAAGAAAATGAATGATGAGGGGACGATTCATTTGATTAAATAGGGATCAGCCGTATTATAAAATTTAATACGGCTGACCACTTGACACATCTAGCTATGAATGATATATTTCACACTCTGCCTATTCCATCTGGCTCCCGCCGCTGACGCAGATTGTTTCCCCTGTAATGAACGAGCTTTCTTCTGTGGAGAGGAAGAGGGCGGCGTTTTCCATGTCGGAAACCTGGGCGATTCGTTTCATCGGATACTGGTTCTCGTAGCTGGCGCGTAAGGCGGCCGGATCTTCTGCGGTCTCAAAACGGCAGGTGATCATAGGAGTCTCTGTAATGCCAGGGCAGATGATATTGCAGCGGACATCGGGCGCATATTCCATGGCGATGCAGCGGCTTAACTGGATCACAGCGGCTTTTGAGGGGCCGTAGCCGATCCAGCCCTTCATGGTCTTAAATGCGCAGTCCGAGGCGATGTTGACGATGGTAGCGCCCTTCTGTTCCTTTAAATACGGGATAGCGGCCTTGCAGATGTGGAACATGCCGAAGACGTTGACAGCAAATTCTTTCTGCATATCTTCCACGGATAAGTCCTCCAGACCGCCAAGGAGGGCGATCCCCGCACAGTTCACCATGGAATCAATCTTTCCAAACGTTTTTACGGCAGTGTCGATCACGTTTTTGGCATCCTCATACCGGCTTAAATCTCCCTTCACGTAGACGGCGCGCTCGTGTTCTACAGGCATGGAGTCTTTGATATCACAGCCAACCACGCAGGCCCCTTCTTCCAGCCAGCGTCTCACCATGCCGGCTCCGATTCCTGATGCTGCTCCTGTAATGACTGCGACTCTTCCTTCTAAACGACTCATAATTTCAATTCTCCTTTTCTTTTTTATGAATTCTGATTACTTCCATAATCAATGCGATAATGGTACCAACAATAAGGCCATTGCTTAAAAATGTGGACAGGAACGCCGGAAGTGCCATGGTAAATCCGGTTCCGGGTACGTTCATGATTCCGATGCCGATCAGCACCGAAAGTCCTACGGTCTGATACATGCTCTTCTTGTCCTCCGCGCCCTCCAGGCATTCAATGGAGAAGCCGCACAGGCTTACGAATGGAACGAAGAGGGCCGCATAGCCAACCGATTCCGGTATCATGGAAAGCAGGCTGGTGATCGGCGGGAAGAAGCTGATCGCCGCGATGATGATTCCGCCGATGATCAGGGGCTTCGTCCTTGTCATGCCGGTGCTTACGACGAAGCCGCCGCCCTCCGACGTGGGGATCAGTCCGGTGACACCGAAACAGCCCAGCAGGATATAGATAAAGGAAAAACAGTTGCCTGCCTGTTTCGTGCGCCCGGTGGCCACCTCATCATACTGGGAGACCATCTGCTGGGCGATCTTCATGCTGCTGAGTAAATTTGTGACCAGCAGCAGGGTGCATAAGAACGAGGTGATAATCATGGACAGCTCAATCCGCGGTGGTCCGAAGGGGAAAATTCTCGGCATGCGCACCAGCTGTGACGGCATCTCATAGGGGGTGGACAGTCCCAGCAGCGTGTAGAGGCCCCAGCCCACCACGATACTGATCAGGACGGAATAGGCCTTTAACCGGGTGTTCATCAGGAAAAAGGTCAGTACTATGATGACGACGGAGCAGAGCACCACCTTCAAATTCATTCCGTAACCGTCGCCGTAGACGGATGTCATGGCCTGGAAGAAGAATTTCGAACACAGGGCCACTAAAAGAAGCAGGTTTGTTCCGACGACGGTGGGGGTAAAATACTTTTCCAGCTTCTCAATGACACCCAGCATATTCAGAATAAATCCGAATACACCGCACAGGATCAGAGAGAATTCCAGAACGCGAAGCGTTTCCGATTCCGAACCAAATAACGTGACTCCGATGGTGGCATACATGGTAAAGATGCCGAACCAGAGGCCGCAGGGCGTTTCGTTGATGGGGAGGCGGTGACCGAAGACCGCCTGTGTGATCGTGGCGAGGCCGATGCACAGCAGCGTAACCTGGATGTACATGCTGGCATCCGACGGGCTTAAGTGATAACTCTGCCCGATGACCACGGGCATGACGATACCCGTGGAAATCATATAAAGGGCCCACTGGAGTCCGCCCAGAAGGTTTTTAACGGTTGACTGATTTTTCATGGTTTCCTTTTCTCCTTTTTTGCAGTTCGCTCTATTCCCTTCCCTTTACACCGTGGATGACCGCTTCGCGGAAGCAGAACCAGTGGTCAGGCGAAGCCTTTGCGTTGACAATACTCAGCATCTTTGTGTGCGGATGGTCTGTTGAGGTGCATGATTTTGAGTGAAGACCGATGGACATGGCGCCGCCCCCCACGTAAATACAGGCATAGTTTAAGAACAATTCATCCATCAGGCCGTTCATCATCAGATGGTGGGTATATACCGGTGTCTCAATCAAGAGACGCTCGATTCCCATATGGCGAAGGATTCGAAACAGGATGTTGGAATCGGTCTGGGCACCCTCTCCGGTGACGACGACGGGAATCTTTCCTTTGTTTTCTTCCAGCAGCCGGTCAAGCTTAACAAAGTCCACGTCCTCTATGGTGCGGTAGGGGCCAACCAGGAAGATCGGGTTCTGGCATTTCTCACGGACGACTTCCCAGCCGACAGGGGAGGTGTTGATCATCTTCGGAACTTCGTCCTTTTTGAAGATGGTGTGGTCGAACAGAAGATCGGTGCCATCCAGCGTGGAAATGATGTTGAGCGGAACCGGCGGCAGACCGTTGTCAATTCTCGCCTGCTCTAAATCCACATCGTATAAGTGAACCGTCATATTCGGCTCCTCCCTCATGGTTCCGGCGCCGCAGATGACCGCATCGGCCGCGGCCCGCTGGAGCATGAAGACGAAAAACGGGGCGTTGCCGCCGGTCTTGTCGAGAAAGTTGTTCGTCTGAAGAAGGGCGCTGTCTCTGGCATCCTGAAACGCGATCTTTCCGTCTATGGTGGTGATAAAGGACGCGTAGACGTAAGGGCGGTCTGCCGGCGCCTTCGGAAATTTCAAGTGGCCGTAAACTTCTTCGATTTTCGGCGATTTCACCGGTTCCTCCGTAAATTCCTTAAGGGCCTCCGATTCATAGACCGTGCTGCACAATACTTCCTCCGCCTTCATTGGAATGCGGAATAAATCCTTTGTTAACTGATACATGGTAAATCCTCCTTATAAATATATTTGATACAGGCTGGGCCTGTAAAACTCACACGGGTTTTGGCTGGTTCCTGTCTCCGGGAAGCAGCAGGTTCAGAAAAATACCGGTAAAGGTGGCGACGGCGATGGAAGGCATTTCAAAATACAGGCCGCCTGTATGGAAACTGATGGAAGCCCCTCCCAGTCCCAGAACGATGACACACAAGGCGATGACGGCGTTCCGGTTGCTGCTGAAATCGATATGGGCATCCATATAGATGCGGATTCCGGTTATGGCGATGATTCCAAACAGCAGGATGCTGATTCCTCCCAGCACGGGAGTGGGTATCCCTGTGATAACGGCGTTCACCGGAGCGAAAAAGGAGATCACGATGGCTATGCAGGCAGCCAGAAAGACTACGGATACGGAGCAGACCTTGGTCAGAGCCATGATCCCGATGTTCTCACTGTAGGTGGTAACGGGAGCACCGCCGAAGAAGGCGGCGATCACAGAGGCCACCCCATCTCCAAACAGGGAGCGGTGGAGGCCCGGATCATGAATGAAATCCCGGCGGCATACGTTTCCGGCCGCCGTCACATCGGCTATGTGCTCCCCGACGGTAACCAGCGCCAGCGGAGCTGTCATGAAGGCCGCTTCCATATTAGCCCGGGGCAGGCAGAACTTTGGCAGCGCCAATACCGGACCGGAGATGGCTTCCGCGATGGCGGAAGGGGAGACGACGCCCAGTACGAGAGAGGCCACATAGCCGGCGATCAGGGCCAGCATTACGGGGATTACCGAAAAAATGCCGCGGAAACAGGTGGTTCCCAGAATTCCGACCAGCAGTGTAATTGTGGATACGGCAATCCATTTTAAGCGCATGGACGGTTCCAATGCCGCGGCAGCCCCGGACGAGGCGTTGTATCCCGCCCAACCGACCGCAGTAAGTGCGGACGAGAGGCCGATGACAATCATGACAGAGGCCGTGACCACCGGAGGCATCAGCCTGCGGATCCATCCGGTTCCGCAGAGCCTCACCAGGAGGGAGAGGAGCACGTACATGAGGCCTGCCGTCAGGACTCCGAACATCATGCCCTCAACTCCGTATTTTTCCCGCACAATCAGAAGCGGAGCAGTATATGCAAAAGAAGTGCACAGAAATATGGGCATTTTCTTTTTGGTGATAAAGAGATAGAAAAGTGTTCCGGCACCGCTGCAGAACATCGTGGCGGAAGGATTAATTCCGATGATCAGCGGCGCTACCACAAGGCCGCCGAGCATGGAAAATAAATGTTGAAAACTGAGGGACACCCATCTTTTAAAAGGAAGGCGCCCTTCTGTACCGATTAATTCGTCCATGATTTACCTCCGTAAATGCTGTTGATGCCTGGAGTATAGCAGTGACACAAAACTGTGTCAATAAATTAACAAAGTTAAGAGGAATCGAATTTTACACATAAAACAGACTCGTTTATGAAAACAGAGATGCTAATAATTAACTAAAATACTGTGTTGTAAATTACTTAAAAATATCGTATAATTAAGCTAATTTAAGGAGAAGGGGATACGGATGTGAGTAAAAAAGGAATTAAGATGAAGGATATCGCCAATATGCTTGGGGTCAGCACGGTGACGGTGTCAAAGGCGCTGGCCGATAAAGACGGTGTCAGCGAGGAACTGAAAAAGAAGATCAAGGAGACGGCCAGGGAACTGGGATACCGAAACAGGGACAGCATGCGCAGCGGAAGCGCGACGAACACGGTTGGTATCCTGGTGGCCGACCATTTTGTGGCTTCGGGGCAGTCCTTTTACTGGGATATCTATCAGAGCATTGTCAAATCTCTGCGGCAGAGGGGCTACTATGCCATGCTGGAGATGATTTCCGTGAAGGACGAGCAGGAGGGCAACATCCCGGCCTTTGTAAGAGAGGAGAAGGTAGATATTATCTTTGTCCTGGGATGGCTGGGACGGACGTATCTGCGTGCCCTTGACGCCGCAGGGCTGCCTCTTTTGTATGTGGATTTTTACAGCAAGGCCAACAGAGCCACGGCGGTGATTGCGGACATGCTATACGACACGTACCAGATGACAGAGTATTTATACAGCATCGGACACCGCAGGATTGGATTTGTGGGAAGCATCCATGCGACCAGCGATATTGAGGACCGGTATCTGGGATATTATAAATCCGTGATTCGAAGGCGCCTTCCCTATCAGGAGGACTGGGTGCTTGAGGATCGGGACGAGGTCTCCGGTACCATGCCGAAACGAGTCTTCCAACTCCCGGAGAACATGCCCACGGCCTTTGTCTGCAACAATGATGAGACCGCATACTATTTTATCCATTACCTGGAGTCCCAGGGATTTCGTGTCCCTGAGGATGTCTCCGTGACGGGTTTTTACGACAACAAATTTGCAACGGCAGGAACTCCGGCCATAACCACGATCCGCGTGGATGCCCACCGAATCGCGGAGAGCGCGGTGAATGCCGGTCTCCGCCTGATGTGGGGTTCGGAAAGCCTTCCTGATATGGTGCTGGTCCGGGGAGAGATGGTGATGAGGGATTCTGTTCAGAGTCTGGAAACAGGGGAAGGTAATTAATTACTTAATGAACCGATGGAAATTTACTTATTTAGCTTCCCCATTTGGTATTTGAAGAGAAAATTAGGAGACGGGCTTACAAAAATTTTTATTTTTCGTCATAATGCACAAGGAAAAGAATGGTTTTTAGGGAAAAACAGAGCAGCCGCGGCGTGAATTATCTGCCGCGGCTGTTTCCTGTATTACAGCGGTGCTTCTAATATTCCTTCATATATTCGCCATGCGCTGCAATCAACTCATCGCACATGGCGATAATGTCCGGGATATTCAACTCGGCGGCGGTATGGGGATCCATCATGGCCGCCTGGTAAATGGTGCGTCGGTCTCTGTTTTTGGCCGCTTCGATGGTGAGAAGCTGGACGGAAATATTGCTGGAGTTCATGGCGGCCAGCTGCGTGGGGAGAGCGCCTACGTGGCATGGCGTGATTCCGCTGCCGTCCACGAGACAGGGAACCTCCACACAGGCGTCGGCCGGGAGGTTGTTGATCAGACCGTGGTTGAGCACATTTCCTCCGATCTTATACGGTTTATTGGTGACGACTGCTTCCATTATATAGGAAGCGTATTCCAGGGAACGGGTGTGCGTGATGGCTCCATCCTTCAGGATGCTTTCCTTTTCCTGATTCCATCCTTCGATCTGCCTGATGCAGCGGCGCGGATATTCGTCTAACGGAATCTGATAGTCCTCTATCATGTCCGGATACTTACTTTTGATGAACAGTGGATTGTATTCGGCATTGTGTTCGCTGGATTCGGTGCAGTAGTAACCGAGATGGCGGATATACTCGAAGCGCACCATGTCTTTGTGCTTCTCCTCCCTGTTTTTCTGATCAGCGAGGCGGCGGATCTCGGGATAGAGGTCATGGCCGTCTTTGTCGTGAAGCTTTAAGAGCCATGCCATGTGGTTGATTCCCGCGATCAGCTCGGTGCGGCCCTCCAGCTTATCCTCCATACCCAGCTCCGTTAAAATGGTCTTCGAGCAGGTCTGAACGCTGTGGCATAATCCGATGGTCTTCACCTTCGTATAGCGCTGCATATATCCGGTCAGCATGGCCATGGGATTGGTATAATTCAGGAAATAAGCGTCAGGGCAGACTTCCTCCATATCGCGTGCGAAATCTTCCAGTACAGGGATGGTGCGCAGCGCCCGCATCATTCCGCCGATTCCCAGTGTGTCGGCGATGGTCTGGTTCAAACCGTATTTTTTCGGAACCTCGAAATCTGTGATGGTACACGGATCGTAGCCGCCGACCTGGATGGCATTTACGACGAAGTTGGCGTCACGAAGCGCGTCTTTCCGGTTCGGCACGCCTAAATAGGTGTGGATGGAGGCGCGGCCTTCGTTGACATTTTTGTTGATTGCGGACAGGATGACGTAAGAGTCATTCAAACGATCCCCGTCAATGTCGTACAGCGCGATCTCTGCGTCGCACAGAGCCGGGGTGCACATGCAGTCACCCAGGACGTTTCTTGCAAATACGGTGCTGCCGGCGCCCATAAACGTAATTTTTACCATGATGATTCTCCTCTTTTTCTTCATTTTTCTGTTGTGCTGCTTATGAAGAAAGTATATAATGAGACAGGAAAACAAGATAGAAAAATTGTTTCGGATTTATTGTCATTTTGTTGCATCCGAAAAGGGAGAGAGAAGCGTGAAGGTATACTATTGCGGCAGGGAGGACTGTGAGAAGGGGCATTTCTTCGGACCGGCGGTGAGGTCCCATCAGCTGATTCATTTCGTCCTGAAGGGAAAGGGGATTTACAGGACGGAATATGGAGAGTATGAGATAAAGGAAGGGGAAGCGTTTTTAATCAGGCCGGGAGAGGTGACGTATTACCGGGCGGACCTGGAGGAACCGTGGAGTTACGCGTGGATTGCATTTGACGGTGACGAGGCGGAAACGCTGCTGGAACGGTACTATCCGGACCGCCGTCTGCCCGTATGTGCCATGGGCGAGACCGCCGCAGTCTCCGGCTGGTTTGAAGGGCTGCTTGGCTCCTTTGGAAGCGCGGAGGAAAACCGGGAGAGGGTTCTGGGATACTTCTATTTAATTATGGCCTGTCTTTTAAGGACCGGAAAGGGCGGTGTCCCGGTGGATGAGGAAGGCTATTTTAAGAGGGCCGTTGCGTTTATCCGCCATAATTACAGTTATCCGATCCAGGTAAGCGAGATTGCCGATTACGTAGGAATCGACAGGACGTATCTCTACCGTATCTTTATGCGTCAGGCGGGAGTGTCGCCGAAGCAGTATTTAAACAGGTACCGTTTAGAGGAAGCGAAGGAGATGCTGGTGCAGACGGAATACCGGATCACCGAGATCGCCTACTCCTGCGGGTACCACGATTCGTCTTCCTTTTGCAGACATTTTCAAAAGGAAACGAAAACCGCGCCGGCCAGGTACCGCCGTCTGAACTGTTATAAAAAAACAGAAAAGATGGGGGAGAACTGCGGAAAAAATCATTGACAACAGAGGACAGCTTATGATAAACTAGATCGGTATGAAAACGCGCCAATGCTCAGCGCTTTGGAAACTCCAACCAGCGCCTGGTATTTGGTGAGACTGAAAATTAAGGAGGAAATCATCATGATTTCAAAGGAAAAGAAAGCAGCAATTATCGAAGAATTCGGCAGAAAGGCCGGCGATACAGGTTCACCGGAAGTACAGATCGCAATCTTAACAGAGAGAATCACAGAATTAACCGATCACCTTCAGAAGAACCCGAAAGACCATCACTCCAGAAGAGGACTTTTAATGATGGTTGGACAGAGAAGAGGACTTCTTGACTACTTAAAGAAGACTGACTTAGACGGCTACCGTGCATTAATCGAGAAGTTAGGAATCAGAAAATAAAACCATTTAGGGTGGAGAAACTTCTCCACCCTATCTGTCTATTATCAGAGAAATGAAACGTGCGTATTAAAAGCGGAGGGAAAATCCGAGACCGCTGATGTACGCGTAATAAGCGGCATTGATTCTTATTGCGCGCAGATCAGTAGTTTCGGCCCTCCTCTGCTTATAATATATATATTAATTATAATCAAAAGGAGATTCAAACATGTTCAAGAGTTACAGCATGGAACTTGCCGGCCGTACCTTAACGGTAGAAGTTGGCAGAGTTGCGAAGCAGGCCAGCGGCGCTGCATTTATGCATTACGGAGATACTGTTGTATTATCGACTGCGACAGCATCTGACAAGCCAAGAGAGGGCATCGATTTCTTCCCGTTAAGTGTAGAATACGAAGAGAAATTATACGCAGTAGGTAAGATCCCTGGCGGTTTCAATAAAAGAGAGGGAAAGGCTTCTGAGAATTCCGTTCTGACTTCCCGTGTTATCGATCGTCCGATGAGACCGTTATTCCCGAAGGATTACCGCAACGACGTGACACTGGACAACATCGTTATGTCCGTAGATCAGGACTGCAGCCCTGAGCTTACCGCTATGTTAGGCTCCGCGATTGCGACCTGTATATCCGATATCCCGTTTGACGGTCCATGTGCGACGACCCAGATCGGTATGGTTGACGGTGAACTGGTTGTGAACCCGACTCAGGCGCAGAAACAGGCGTCCGATATGGCGCTCACAGTCGCTTCTACCAGAGAAAAAGTAATCATGATCGAAGCAGGAGCCAATGAGGTTGCGGAAGATATCATGATCGAAGCGATATTTAAGGCTCATTCCGTAAACCAGGAAGTGATCAAATTTATCGACACCATCGTGGCAGAGTGCGGAAAACCGAAGCATACCTACATCAGCTGTGCGGTTCCGGAAGAATTATTCGCAGCCATCCGGGAGATCGTTCCGCAGGAAGAGATGGAAGTAGCGGTCTTCACAGATGACAAGCAGACAAGAGAAGACAATATCAGAAATATTACCGCTAAATTGGAAGAGGCATTTGCTGATAAGGAAGAATGGCTGGCAGTATTGGGAGAGGCCATCTATCAGTATCAGAAGAAGACTGTCCGCAAGATGATCTTAAAAGACCACAAGCGTCCGGATGGCCGTGCTGTCGATCAGATCCGTCCTCTGGCGGCTGAGATCGATATGCTCCCGAGAGTACACGGTTCCGCCATGTTTACACGTGGACAGACTCAGATTTTAAACATCTGTACACTCGCTCCATTATCCGAGAGCCAGAGATTAGACGGCATCGACGATATGGAGACATCCAAGAGATATATGCACCATTACAATTTCCCGTCATTCTCCGTTGGCGAGACAAAGCCATCCAGAGGACCGGGACGCCGTGAGATCGGCCATGGCGCGCTGGCAGAGAGAGCTCTTGTTCCGGTGCTTCCATCAGAAGAAGAGTTCCCATATGCAATCCGTACCGTATCCGAGACCATGGAATCCAATGGTTCCACCTCTCAGGCCAGCATCTGTTCCTCCTCCATGTCCTTAATGGCGGCTGGTGTTCCGATCAAATCCGCGGTAGCAGGTATTTCCTGCGGCCTGGTGACCGGCGATACCGATGATGACTATATCGTATTAACCGATATCCAGGGTCTGGAAGATTTCTTCGGCGACATGGATTTCAAGGTTGGCGGTACTCACAAGGGCATCACCGCGATTCAGATGGATATCAAGATTCACGGCCTGACAAGACCGATCATCGAAGAGGCCATCAGAAGAACGAGAGAAGCAAGAATCTACATCCTTGACGAGGTTATGGCAAAGGCAATCGCAGAGCCGCGTACAGAGGTTGGCAAGTACGCTCCGAAGATCGAGCAGATCTCCATCGATCCTCAGAAGATCGGCGATGTTGTCGGCAAGCAGGGTAAGGTAATCAATAAGATTATCGAGGAGACCGGCGTTAAGATCGACATTTCCGACGACGGAAGCGTATCCGTATGCGGAACCGATAAGGAGATGATTGCACGCGCGATTGAGATTATCAAGAGCATCGTGACAGACATCGAAGCGGGCGCCATCATGAAGGGCAAGGTTGTCAGAATTATGAACTTCGGCGCATTTGTGGAGCTGGCACCGAACAAGGATGGTATGGTTCACATTTCCAAATTATCCGACAAGCGCGTAGAGAAAGTGGAAGACGCGGTAAATATCGGCGATGAAGTGACTGTAAGGGTTATGGAAGTCGATAAGATGGGAAGAATCAACTTAAGCATGAAGCCAGGCGATATGGATCCCAATGTGGATGTATCAACCCTGGACAGCGGCAGAAGAGATTCTGACAGAAGAGACTCCGGAAGAAGAGATTCCGGCAGACGCGACGGCGGCAGAAGAGATTCTGACAGACGTGATTCTGATCGTAGAGATTCTGACAGAAGAGATTCCGACAGAAGAAATTCCTAAAAAAATCTGACAGGCGGCAGAAACGGAGAATATCCGGTTTTGCTGCCTGTTTTTTCAGAGAGGTATATAAAAAATGAGGGAAATCTATTATAATGGAGTTATCTATACGGGAACCGGGAGAGACGCAGAGGCGATGGCCGTCGAGGACGGACGGTTTGCCGGCGTGGGGAACCTTACTGATCTGGAGACTTGTTCCGATGCGGTGTACCATAATCTGGACGGCCATTTTGTCGTTCCGGGATTTAACGATTCCCATATGCATCTGCTGAATTACGGCCACACGCTGAAGCTTGTGGATCTGACGGCGGCGACCTCGTCCCTGGAATCGATGTGCTCCGCCCTTTCCCATTTTATTTCAAAGGAAAAGCCTGCTCCGGGCACATGGGTGGTAGGCCGGGGATGGAATCACGATTACTTTCAGGATGAGAAACGTTTTCCCAACCGGTACGATTTGGACCGGGTGTCCGCGGAGCATCCCATTTTGGTGATCCGCGCCTGCGGCCACATTGCCTGTGCCAATACGAAGGCCATGGAGGCCGCCGGGATTACGAGGATGACACCACAGCCGGAAGGCGGCTGTTTCGACATGGATGAAGATGGACAACCTGTCGGGATTTTCAGGGAATTCGGCGTGGATCTGATCCATGGGAGCATCCCGAAGCCGACGAAGAAGGAGCTGAAACAGTATCTCCGTCTGGCCATGAGGGATTTGAACAGCCGCGGCGTCACATCGAGCCAGACCGATGATCTGGCGGCATTTCCCGGTGTACCCTTTGAGACGGTGCTGGAGGCGTATCGGGAACTGGAACGGGAGGGCGCGATGACGGTACGGGTCTACGAACAGTGCCTGCTTCCGACCATGAAGCAGCTGGAGAATTTTCTGGCGCGCGGCTACCGCACAGGCCAGGGAAGCGCATATTTTAAAATCGGGCCGCTGAAGCTTCTGTCGGACGGATCCCTGGGGGCCAGAACTGCTTTTCTCAGTCAGCCTTACGAGGATGGGGAGAACCCGGATGAGAGAGGGATCGCCATCTACACCCAGGAAGAGCTGGAGAAGCTGATCACCCTGGCCGATGAGGCGGGGATGCAGATCGCCGTACACGCCATCGGGGACGGCGCCATGGAGATGGCAGTGAGAGCGTATGAACGGGCTGTGGAAGCTAATCCGGACCGCATGGACAGGCGGCATGGAATTGTCCACTGCCAGATTACGACGGGCAGGCTTCTGGAGGCATTTCGGAGGTTAAAGCTGCACGCCTACATTCAGTCCATTTTTCTCGATTACGACAATCATATCGTGGAGGCCCGGATCGGAGCAGAGCGGGCTGGAGAGACGTATCAGTTTAAGACGCTGCTATCCATGGGAGTCTCAGTCTCTAACGGGTCGGACTGCCCGGTGGAGAGGCCGGATGTCATGGCGGGAATTCAGTGCGCGGTGACCCGCACCACACTGGATGGGACCAAGACATTTCTGAAGGAGCAGGCGCTTACGGTGGAAGAGGCGATATCCACTTATACTTCCATGGGTGCGGAGGCCAGTTTTGAGGAACAGGAAAAGGGGACGCTGTCAGTGGGAAAGCTGGCGGACTTTGCTGTGCTGGAACGGGACATCAGGGCGTGCGCACCCGACAGAATAAAGGACACTGCCGTGCTGGAAACGTATGTGGGCGGTGTCTGTGTATACAAAAAAGAGAAGAGCTGAGAGGCGGAGAGGGGAAGAACGATGAAGTTTACAGTAGAAAATCCGGATGAGAAACGGAGTCCCTATACGGGAATGACAAGAGAACACTGGATTGGTATCAGCCATTTTTTCCTGGAGGGAATTTTTGAGCATGTGGAGAAGCTGGAGGATCCGATCGTGGTTTTGCGCCATGAGACAAAGGTCAGCTATCCGCAGCCGGACGGGCCGAAATGGAGAATTGCGGCGGAACGGTTCGAGGGACTCGCCAGGAGCTTTTTGATCGCTGCTCCGCTGCTCCATAACGAGCCGGAGGCAGCGGCGGGAGGTTACTCTCTTAAGGAGTATTACTCAAAACAGATTCTTCTCTCCGTTACGCCCGGAACATCCAATTATCTGCTTCGGGTGGAGGAGATATTTCCGGAGGCGCAGGAGGGGGAGATGGCATTCCAGCACACGTGTGAGTGTGCATCCCTGGTGATCGGCCTGTCCATGTGCCGGGAAGTAATCTGGGAGAATTATACGAAGGCAGAGAAGGACCGCATTGCGGATTACCTGTCGAATTTCGGCCACTCGTATACGGGCCACCACAACTGGCGTCTGTTCAACATGCTGATTCTGGCATTTCTGGACAGGGAGGGATACCCGATCGATCATGGAATGATGCGGGATCATGCGGCCGCCATTCTCTCCTATTACGCGGGGGACGGCTGGTACCGCGACGGCCATTTATTTGATTATTACTGTCCATGGGCCTTTCATGTGTACGGACCGCTGTGGAACCAGTGGTACGGCTATGAAAAGGAGCCGTACGTAGCGGCGAAGATTGAGGAATATTCCAACCGTCTGGTGGAGACCTTCCATCGCATGTTTGATGAAGAGGGCCACGTGACCATGTGGGGGAGAAGCGGCATCTACAGAAGTGCGGCATCGGCCCCGCTGGCGGCTAATTTCCTCCTGAAGAATCCGGCTGCGGAGCCGGGACTGGCCAGAAGGATCGCCTCAGGCGCCGTGCTGCAGTTTGCTTCCAGGGAGGAGTGTTTCTATGAGGGCGTACCATGCCTCGGCTTCTACGGGCCATTCCAGCCATTGATTCAGACTTACAGCTGCGCAGCCAGCCCCTTCTGGATCGCCAATGCATTCGTCTGCCTGGCGCTTCCGGAGGACCATCCGTTCTGGACCGATACGGAGACGAACGGAGTCTGGGAGGAGATGAAGGACAGGGAAGTGAGAACCACGGTGCTCGACGGTCCGGGAATCGTGGTGGATAATCATAAGGATACCGGAATTACGGAATTCAGGACGGCGAAGGTCCTGATGAAGAAAGAGAATCCATCCCTCAATACCTACTCCCGACTGTCCTTTAACAGCCAGTTTTTATGGGAAGACTTTGATTTCAAGGGAATCGAGGCCATGCAGTACAGCGTGACCTACGACGGAAGGGTGAAGAGCCTGATTCCGAATATCCTGATGTACGGCGGTGTGAAGGATGGAGTGCTCTACCGGAAAGAATATTTTGAATTCGAATTTACCTTCCAGAACAAGGCGTCGATCGATCTGGCCGATTTTCCGGTGGCGGACGGCATCGTGCGCGTGGACAGGACCAGGATCCCGGATAAGCCGTATACCCTGACGCTGGGCTCCTATGGAATGCCGGATGTGGACCGTTCGGGCGTCGATGTGAGAATCCGCACGGATCAGAAGACGGGGGCCAAGGCCATTCTTTTAAAGTCCTCACAAGGGCAGATGGCGATGGTCATCTACGGCGGATTCGATGACATTGAAATCATGTCGAGACAGGGCGTAAGCGCCGTGACGAAACAGAGCTGCATCATGTATGGCGTCAGCCGCAGGAAGAGATACTATGAATATCTTCCGTATGCGATGATCAGCGTAATTCTGACAAAGAAGAGCCAGGAAGAATGGCGGGATGAAGACCTCTTCCCGATCCGCAGCATCACCTATACCGATAAAGAGAAATGCGGGGCTTACGGTCCTGTTGTTCTGGAGATGAAGGATGGAAGGACGGTTACGGTCGATTATGAGGGACTGGAAGGGCGGCTCCATATATAATCAGATTGGCAGGAACTTTTTTAGGGTATGCAGCTGGCGGGGATCTAAATGTGGATTGAAATAAACTGGCCCTGGTGTGAATAAATAATTCCCTTTGAAAGGGAAATGGAAACGGAGACGGCAAATGGATGTAATGATCAGAAACGAGAGACCTGGGGATTACCGCGAGACAGAGGAAGTGACGAGAGAGGCATTCTGGAACGTCCACGAGCCGGGATGCTGTGAGCATTATCTGGCACATCTTATGAGGGAGAGGCCGGAATTTATCCGGGAGCTGGATTTCGTGGCAGTGCGGGACGGGCGGATTGTCGGAAATATCATGTATGCCCGCACGGAGATTCAGTGTGACGATGGAACGACTCATCCGGCAGTGACCTTTGGGCCGATCAGCGTCCTGCCGGCTTATCAGGGGCAGGGGATCGGAAAACGGCTCATTGAAACCTCGAAGAAGCTGGCGGCAGACATGGGAGCTGACGTTATTATTATCTACGGAGACCCGGATTACTATTCAAAGACAGGTTTTGTGCCTGCGGAAACGTACGGCGTCAGAAACGGGGAGAATCAGTGTGCGGCGGCGCTTCTGGCCTGTTTGCTGAAACCGGAGGCCGCGGCATCGATAAAAGGCCGATATTCGGAAGGACCGGCCTACGAGCTTCCGCCAGTGACAGATCCGGCGTTCCTGGAATTTGAGGAGACATTTCCTCCCAAAATCAAGGGGAAAGCGCCGTCCCAGGAGCGTTTTGCAGAACTGGTGAACAGCACGGTTCCATGGGAAGAGAGGGCAAAGGGGCGAGATTAAGAATCTGTGAAGATCGCCTCAGATGAGAAAAAATGTCAAATATGCCTTGACACCCCTTACGAAAACGGATATACTACTAATCACAAATCGAATACGAAACATCTGCTGAATCAGATTCATTAAGAGGGAGTAGTTTTAGTGCATCATCAACATCCTGGCTGTGAAAACAGTCTGGTGATGCATACCAACAGTTGGTTACCAGACTTTTAATGTATTTATTTTGAGAAATGGGTTATTTCTTAATAATAGGTACATTAAAAGTCTTTTTTATTTCATAGGAAAGTCCGTCCTATGAAATAAAAACCCTCCGGGAGGATGCGCACTCCGCGCTAAGGAAGTATGGCCGCTGAAGCGACCGCGCTCCGGCGCGAGAGTCCGGCTCGCCGGACTCTTTCTTGTGTAATAGAAAAGTACTCCTATTACATAAAAAGCCCTCCGGGCAGGATGCGCCCTCCGCGCCAAGGAAATTTGGCTGCTGAAGCAACCTCGCTCCAGCGCGAGAGGCTGGTGAACCGGACGGTTTGTGGATTCTGCTTATGTTTGATGCAGAGCCGTTTTTTTGGAAACGGCAGAATGGAGGAAAATTTGAAGGATTGGTATCAGAAAGACGAACAGGAAATATTAAAGGAACTGCATGTGACGAAGGAGGGGCTTACAGCCAGTCAGGCGGAAACGCTTCTCCTTGAAAAGGGCGAAAATGTGTTAATGGAAGGAAAGAAGAAGAGCGTGCTTGCAGTATTTGCGGAGCAGTTCTGTGATCTTCTGGTGGTGATCCTGATTGCGGCGGCCGTTATTTCCATGTTTTCGGGAAATGTGGAGAGCACCATCGTCATCGTGGCGGTTATTATTTTGAATGCGATCTTAGGAACCGTACAGCATGAAAAAGCGAAGAAGTCCCTGGAGAGCTTAAAGAGCCTTTCATCACCCAATGCAAAGGTGATCCGCGGCGGTCAGAAGATCGAGGTCCCGTCTGCCAAGGTGGTTCCCGGCGACATTCTCCTATTGGAAGCGGGAGACATGGTGGTGGCCGATGGAAGAATCTTAAACAACTATTCGCTTCAGGTCAATGAGAGCTCCCTGACAGGAGAATCGACCAACGTGGATAAGGAGGAAGGGACGATCGACGGCGAGATGCCTCTGGCGGACCGGACCAATATGGTATATTCCGGAAGCCTTGTCACTTACGGAAGGGCCATGGTGGTGGTGACAGGAACGGGAATGGATACGGAGATCGGTAAGATCGCCAGTCTGATGAATGCGACAAAGGAGAAGAAGACACCTCTTCAGGTGAGTCTGGACCAGTTCTCCGGACGTCTGGCGGCGGTGATCATGGTCATCTGTGCCATTGTATTCGCCTTAAGCTTATACCGGAAAATGCCGATTCTCGACTCTCTGATGTTTGCCGTGGCGCTGGCCGTGGCGGCGATTCCGGAGGCACTCAGTTCCATCGTAACCATTGTGCAGGCCATGGGAACGCAGAAGATGGCAAAGGAAAACGCTATCATCAAGGAACTGAAGGCGGTAGAGAGTCTGGGGTGCGTCTCTGTTATCTGTTCCGATAAGACAGGAACCCTGACCCAGAATAAGATGACGGTCCAGGAGATTTACATTGACGGAAATACATTCCGTCCGGAAGAACTGGATCTGCACGAACAGCTTCACCGTTATATCTTATACGATTCGATTCTGACCAATGATTCCACCCTCGTTGACGGTAAGGGAATCGGAGATCCCACCGAGTATGCCCTTCTGGAAATGGCCAGAAAAGTAAGCGTCAATGACGATGTGCTGCGGACAATGATGCTTCGGCTGGAAGAGATTCCCTTTGATTCCGACCGAAAGCTGATGAGTACCAAATATGAACTGCATGGTGTGCCTACTATTTTGACGAAGGGCGCTGTCGATGTCCTTTTAGACCGGACAACCCATATCCGCACCGCGGAAGGAATCCGGGACTTTACGGAGGCAGACCGGGAGGAAATCAACCGCCAGAATATGGAATTCTCCCAGAATGGTCTGCGTGTGCTGGCATTTGCCTATAAAGAGGTGGAAGACGACCACGTTCTCTCCTTAAAAACGGAGAACGGCTTTACATTCCTCGGACTGGTAGCCATGGTGGATCCGCCGAGGGAGGAATCGAAAGAGGCCGTGTCCGACGCCAAACGGGCCGGAATTCGCCCGGTTATGATTACCGGTGACCATAAGATCACGGCGACGGCCATTGCGAAGCAGATCGGTATCTTTGAAGAAGGCGATCTGGCGGTTACAGGAACGGAACTGGACGCCATGAGCGATCAGGAACTGGATGGGAAGATTACGAAGATATCCGTTTACGCCAGGGTGTCTCCGGAAAATAAGATCCGGATTGTCGATGCATGGCAGAGACGAGGCAATATCGTATCCATGACGGGAGACGGCGTCAATGACGCGCCGGCCCTTAAGAAAGCAGACATCGGTGTAGCCATGGGAATTACGGGAACCGAGGTGTCCAAGGATGCGGCTTCCATGATTCTGGCGGACGACAATTTCGCAACCATCATCAAGGCTGTGGCCAACGGCCGTAACGTATACCGAAACATCAAAAATGCAATACAGTTTTTATTATCAGGCAACATGGCGGGGATCCTGTCGGTACTGTACACGTCCATCATGGCGCTTCCCGTTCCGTTTGCACCGGTACATCTGCTGTTTATCAACCTTCTGACGGACTCGCTTCCGGCCATCGCAATCGGTATGGAGCCGGCGGAAAAGGATTTGCTGTCTCAGAAACCGAGAAATCCGAAAGAGGGAATTTTGACAAAGGAATTCATGATGAAGCTGTTTCTGCAGGGCGGTCTGATCGCTGTCTGTACCATGACAGCCTTCCATCTGGGACTGAACCAGGGCGGCGCCGCGGTCGCCAGCACCATGGCGTTCTGTACGCTGACACTGGCGCGTCTGTTCCACGGATTTAACTGCCGAAGCAGCCATTCGATCTTCCGAATTGGATTTTCGGGAAACTGGTACAGTCTGGGTGCATTTCTGGCGGGTGTCGCACTCCTGAGTCTGGTGATGTTTGTACCGTTCCTGGAAAGACTGTTTTCCGTCGCACCTCTGACCGGCAGCCAGATCGGACTGGTCTATCTGCTGGCGGTAATACCGACTGTGGTGATACAGCTTACGAAAATAGTCAGAGAACAGAGACATTAAGGATACATGAAATGCATTTAAGGCGCAGATAATAAAAGAGCAGTATCCGGTACCGCTGCCGGATATTGTTCTTTTTTTAACGCTTTTCACCGATAAAATAGTATGATAAAATAATCCGGTACTGATATTAAGTAATATGGGAAGGAAACGACATGACAGGACAATTATTACACAAGTTCAGAAATCACGGACCTTTGTCAAGACGGACAAAGTTTCTGATTCTTGCCCTGGTGCCGGTTTATTTTATGGCTGCGGGACTGTTTCTCCAGCCGGTAAATGAAGTATTAAAGGGAATTATTACGATTATCAGGGAACCGGATTTCCTGATTACGGATTATATTGCGATCGGAGGAATCGGGGCCGCGTTTGTCAACGCCGGTGTGATGGCTCTGATTTCCATTGCCATTGTCTATTATCTGGGGATGGAGATGAGCGGCCACACGATTACCTCCTGCTTTCTAATGTTTGGTTTTTCTCTGTTCGGAAAGAATATCTTAAATATCTGGTCGATCATGATGGGGGTCTGTCTTTATGCCTTCTATCATAAGACCTCAGTTACGCGGTACATCTATGTTGGTTTCTATGGAACCAGCCTGTCACCGATTATTACCCAGCTTATGACGGTGGGACATCTGCCGCTGGCCGTAAGGCTGCCGCTCAGCATACTTGTGGGGATAATCATCGGGTTCGTACTGCCGCCGCTTTCCACACATACTCATTACTCCCATAAGGGCTACTCCCTTTACAATGTGGGTTTTGCATCGGGAATTATAGCGACGGTTATCGTCTCTCTGATGAGATCCTTTGGGCTACAGACGGAGGCTCGTCTGATCTGGTCCACGGGAAATGACGTGCTTTTTGCCAGACTGCTTCTCGGGCTGTTCGGCGGTATGATCGTGTTTTCCTGCCTCATCGCGGAGTCGGTCTGGAAGCGGTATATGGAAATCTGGAAGACGTATGGCTTAAGCGGCACCGATTACGTGAAAAGTGAGGGCTTTGCGCCGACACTGTTTAACATGGGCGTCAATGGAATTGCTTCCACGCTGATTGTGCTGCTGGTTGGGGGAGATTTGAACGGTCCGACTATCGGAGGTATCTTTACCATCGTCGGATTCAGTGCCACGGGAAAGCATCTGAGGAACATACTTCCGGTTATGGCCGGAGTGATTCTGGGAAGTTTTGTGAAGACGTGGAATATCTCCGATCCCAGCGCCATGCTGGCCCTTTTACTCTCCACGACGCTGGCTCCGATCGCCGGTGAGTTCGGCGTGGTAGCGGGTGTGCTGGCCGGATTCCTGCACGCATCTGTGGCGCTGAACGTGGGAATCGTCTATGGAGGAATGAATCTTTATAACAATGGGTTTGCCGGGGGTATTATCGCCATGTTCCTGGTGCCGGTGATTCAGTCGGTCCGGGACAGAAGAGCGAGAGCGCGCACGCATGATTCCCTGTAAAAAAGTCGAAAACTGCTGAGAATTATTTTGGCAGTTTTCGACTTTTTATATGGGGATTATTGTGAGGAAAAACTGGTTTTTATGCGGGGAAAACCTGCGTACAGTTTTCCAGGTCTTCTGTTTCATTTTCAGAAATATATAGTTCTGCTGACTGGGATAAGTCGTTGTCTAAAAATTTCTCTTCGTGGAACAGCTTGTCAATGACAGGCCAGCTCTGGGCGGCGTTCTCTGTCTCGAGCCATATTCCCAGCAGCGGGCCGGCGCCTTCGCAGTCAATATAATCGTAACCGTTATCACGTATGGCGCCTTCTGTGATTTCGCTGACGCGGTCTGGTATGAGATAGCGTAAGTCCAGATCGGGATTTATTAGTTTACCGGGGTTTAATACTATGATGATAGTCTGCATATTGTTTTCTCCTTATGGTTTGATTTTTTGATTGTTTTTTGAGGGGAGGACTGGAATATGGGGGAAGCATAAAGGTTGAAACTTAAAGTCTAAAACTTAAAGCATAAAACTTAAAGCCATTCCAGATAACTGTTATCTTTAAATGGGCGTTTCCAATCAACGGGATTCTGCTGGGCCTGCAATAGCAAATCTTTCTTCTTTTTTAGGATTGTTTTATCAAATTTAGAGAGATAAAATGCCGCTCCTATTTGTGATTCGGAACCATCATACTCCTCATTCAACAGGAAGTCAAAGAGTAATTCCGCCAAACCCTCATCATTTTGGTAGGAACTGAAAAAGTCATTAAGCGGCCGCTCAAAATTTTTATAACAACTAGATACCAGATATTCATACAAGAGTTCCTGATCCCATTTTCCGTCTTTGACAGGATTAAATTTTTTTAACTCAGACCAGTTTTGGTAATACATATTTTTCGTCTCCATTCAGGGAAATGTGCCGCATTAGGAATCGGGTGAGATCGCTCTTTCATACTGAACATTTTCCATATACTCTTCGATCGTTTCAACATCAAACCACATTCCAACCTTATCCATCTCGAAAAGCTTTTCATACCCATATAAATAAATTAGAAAGTCCCAGCCTTCTTTGGTGATCAGGCCTTCTAAAATACCGCAGTAGCCGAATAACTCGATAACTTTATCCGGCTGTTCAAGATCGGCCGCTGTGTATTCGGTTCCTTTCGGCGGCGGATAAATATATAAGCCTAACATGTTTGGTACCCCCTTAACTTCTGTTGCGATATGGCAGTTCTGGCTGTATTTGGCAAGGGATTCTTTTGGGGCGGTATCGGAGGTGTGTGAGCCGGGAACTTATGAGTCAGGGAAGCGAATTCGGAGTGTTCCTGAACAGAGCACCTCGTCCCGGAGTGTTACTAATTAGAGTGTCCCGAATCAGAGTGCCCCATCCTGGAGCGTTCCGAATCTGATTGTTCCGAATTTGATTTTTCCGAAACCGAATGCCTCGAACCTGATTGTTCTGAATCCAAGTGTTCCGAATCCGAGTGTTCCAAATCTGAACGTTCCAAATCCGAGTGCTCTGAATCCGAGTGTTCTGAATCTAAGTGTTCCGAATCCAAGTGCTCCGTAACCGAATGCCTTGAATCTGAGTGTTCGGCCCCGGAATATTTCGATCCGGATCCCGCCTTCCCGGATTCCTCGTAATCCGTTTGGTGCCGGTTTTCACAGTTGGAAATGTGTTCCTTGATTTCATCGATAGAGCAATGGCTGTACTGGGTAATATCAGTTTCAGGTGCCGCCTCCTCCAGCTTCTGCAGGTAAATATATTTGCCTGCGGTCACTCCGCAGGAATGGGCGGCTTCCACCTCCTCGGAGGTCACAGCCCGGTATTCCGTATTTCCGTCTGGACGCAGCGTGGTCACGGTAGTATCCGCCGTCTCTCGGATTTCCTCCAGAAGCCGGGACTGTCTGGCCTCATTGGCTGAGTAGACGGTGACTACCACGTTCTTATTTCCGGACAGATACGGTTCTCCGCTTTCGGATTGCAGCAATTCTTTTACCGCTTCCCCGCACTCCATGCCGGTCAGCCGGACGCTAGAGAGCAGAGCTTCCCCATCTTCGTTGAGCGCCGAGGAAGAGGTTACGCGGTCCAGGCGGTTGACGGACAGTTCTATGGAAGGATTGACATCCACACTGATTAAAGCCGCCTGTGCATAATAATAGTGGTAACCGCCTCCGGTTACTACGAAGCACAGGCAGGCGGCGATGGCAGCGGCGGCTGTGAGAAAACGGCGGGATCGCTGTTTCGTCTTTATAGGGACGATATCCCCCTTTTTCCAGCCTTCTTTAGCCGGGAGTGAGACGAAATCTCCGCCATTTTTCATTATGACAGCTTCTTTTCCTGTTATTTCAATGATAATTCCCATCTTCAATCGGTATCACCTCCCTGTATTGTGGAAGAAACGCTCTGATTCCGGGATAATCTCCGGATAAGAGGATGATCAGAGTTACAATGTATTTCCTGTGCTTTTCTATGGTTTTCGGAGAGATAAAGAGGGCCGAGGCAAGCTGTGCCTGCGGGAGCTTTTTCTGTTCAAAAAACATGGTGTGAAATTCCGGATTTAAAAGTACGGCTACAGCTAACTGGCGGCATGTGGCTTTTGCACGCGCCTGTTTGGGACAAATACGGGGCAGATCTTTCCAGACGACGCCGTATACGCCGATCGCATCAGAAAGGCGGTCAATCTCTTCGCAGAGGGAGAGACGTTCCTGTTCCCTGTCGTAGGCCTCTAAGGAGGCTTTCCCTGCCGCGGCTTCCAGCTCGGCCGCATCGGAACCAGGCGCCTGAATACTCTTCCAATACCGGTTCTGCCTGCGGATTTCATCATTGATCCGGTTATGAAAGCAGACCGAGAAAAATGAGATAAAGCTGCCCCTGTTCTCCGTGTACTGGCGGACGCAGCTGACAAAAGTCAGCATGGCGAGACTGAGCCGGTCTTCATAATCCAGAAGCGGAGATGCGGCCGCACCGGCCTGCTTTTTTAAGAGAGGCAGATAGTCGCCTAAAAGCTGCTCAAGCTCTGCGGAATCGGACTGAGCTTTTTTTATGCGGTTTTCAATGTCGTTCACGGTTCCACCTCCTGTTCCATGCCATTGTACAGCTTTTTCCAGGTTATGTAAATCAATAAAAATTTTTTCAGACCCTACATTTTGGAAGAGAGCCGTCGTATTCTTTAAACGAGAATAAAAAATGAAATGAGGAAATGAATTTATGAAGAAAATAGTAACCGGCATTCTTGCATCTGCTGTTGTATTGAGTATGGCGTTTCCGGCGCTGGCATCGACACGTGTCTGCGACCGGTATGAGTCGTGTGCCGTGGAAGGCTGTGAGACAGAGGCCTGCCATGAGCATGATGGAGTGATCTATCGTGGAACGTGCCAGGGTGGAACCTGCTCGTATCACAGTGAGAACTGCGGACCGGGAAACGGAAGCCAGCGAGGACACCACAGAAGCCATGGGAACCATGGAAGTCACGGCTGCCATTGAAAAACGAAGAAGTTAGTGAAAGGTAACAGGCTGTAAAAGAAATGGGCTGGAAAAGAAGCTGGCTGGAAAAGAAATCAGGCGGAATCATTGATTCTTCCGGGTTTCTTTTTTATTACAGTCTTTTTTATTACAGGAAAGTGCTTTCTAAGAAACAAAAAACTTTGGACAGCACGTTACGGAGGTATGGGTATAAAATCCCGCGTCATCGGTGCAAAATAGGGATAGCGCCGGCGGAAATGGTGTGATAAGATTAAGAGGCAGAAATAAAATAAAACAGAAAAAAGGGATTGTTATGTTATACCAGATAATGGATGGGACGGTGAGCGCCGGCGGAGTGCCAATACTGTCCCATATTGATTTTGAAATACGGGGAACGGAAAAGATTGCAGTTGCCGGAAAGAACGGGGCGGGAAAGACGACTCTTCTGAGGCTCATTGCGGGTGAGATTACCCTGGACCGGGACGATAAACGGAATGGGCCGGGAATCATGGCTTCCAGAAGACTTACCGTGGGCATGATGAGGCAGCAGCCTTTCGGTGATACGTCATGCACGGTGGAGGAGGAACTCCTTAAGGGCTGCCCTGGAAGAGAGGTCGCTGGTAAAAATGGAACAGGCCTAAGCAGCTCCGAAATTTTTTCGGAATGGGACCGGGAACGGTTCGACTATGAGCGGGAGTATGACATCCTGTTTACCGGCTTCGGATTCTCAAAAGAGGATAAGAAAAAGAAGCTGTCGGAATTTTCCGGAGGAGAGCAGACGAAGATTGCACTGATCCGGCTTTTGCTGGAAAAACCGGATATTCTGCTGCTCGATGAGCCGACGAATCATCTGGACTTAGAGACGGTGCAGTGGCTGGAGGAGTATTTAAGGCAGTATGACAAGGCAGTGGTGATGGTATCCCATGACCGCTTTTTTTTAGACCGGACGGCTTTAGTGGTCTATGAAGTGGCGGGAGGGAAGCTTACCCGCTATGTGGGGAATTACTCCGCGTACAGGGAGCAGAAACGAAAGCAGCTTAGCTTGCAGAAAAAGGCGTATGAGAGCCAGCAGGAGGAGCTGGAGCGGCTGAATTCCGTGGTGGAACGGTTTAAACACAAACCGACCAAGGCGTCGTTTGCCAGAGCGAAGAAGAAGGCCATGGAACGGCTGAACCGGGTGGAGAAGCCGGAGGAAGACGATATCCATATCTTTACCGGGGAACTGACGCCGCTCATAATCGGCAGCAAATGGGTCTTTGAATCGGAACATTTAAAGATCGGCTATGACCGAGCCCTGCTGGAAATCACCTTGAGAATCCGGCGGGGACAGAAGATCGGCATCCTGGGGCCAAACGGCTCCGGAAAGACGACCTTTTTAAAGACGGTTGCAGGTTTCCTGCCGCCGCTGGACGGGGAAATGTCTGTCGGAGTCAATATTACCATGGGATATTTTGATCAGCTTTCGGCCCAGGTGACGTCTGAAAAAACAGTGGCAGATCATTTTCATGACTTATTTCCCGCCCTGACGGAAAAGGAGGCGCGCACCATCCTGGGGGCCTATCTGTTTGGAGGGCGCGTGGCACAGAGATCTGTATCCTCTCTCTCGGGAGGGGAGAAGGCGAGGCTGGTGCTTGCAGAGCTTTTGCAGAGCAGACCTAATTTCCTCGTTCTGGACGAGCCGACGAACCACATGGATATTCAGGCGAAGGAAACACTGGAATCCGCGTTCCGCGCCTATACCGGAACGCTGTTGTTCGTATCCCATGACCGGTACTTTTTGAGCGAGGTGGCCGATTCACTCCTGATTTTTGAAAATCAGTCGGTGATGTATTACCCGTTTGGCTATGCACATTACCTGGAAAGAAAGCGAAAATCGGAGGGAGAAGGCGGTCTGGCGGCCCAGATGAAGGCAGAGGAACAGGCATTGATCGCCGGTATGAGGGCGGTTCCGAAGGCGGAGCGTCACAGACTTAGGGAAATATCCGCGGAGGATGCGTATATCGACTGGCGGCTTCGTCTGGTATCCGAAAAAATGATTCCGGCCGGAGCGCAGGCAGGAGAACTGTACGCGGCGAAGGAAGCGATGAAACAGGAGTGGATGGTGTCGGAAGACTTCTGGTCTGGAAAGAGGTGGGACAAGGAATCGGAATATGCGGAGCTCTGCCGCCGGTATGAGGAAACGGCCGCTGTCTGGCATGAGCTCTGTCTGGAGTGGTACGCCGTCTGGTCCGGAGAGGAAAACGAGTAACAGATCCGCCTTCGCTTCCGGCAGCAGCCAGTCGGCCTGGCGCTTTCGTATCCCGGAGCTTTCCAGTTCCGGTTTCGGGCATAAGCATTTCTAAATGTGCAGGATTTTTCTAAAAACCACCCTGCAAAGTCACAGGAAAGCTCCGGGATACGAAAGCGCCAGGCCGACTGGCTGCTGCCGGAAGCGAAGGCGGAACTGCTACGAAAGCGAAGAGAATTCTTAGCGAACCCTTATTTTTTTCTAAAAGCTGTTGTCCAGGGATTGCACAGCGTGCGGCGGGATGGTACAGTGTAGTGGAATAAATAGAAATGAGGGATGATATGGGTTGTCTTGGTAATTTACTTTGGTTTATATTCGGCGGTTTCATCAGCGGACTGAGCTGGACGCTTACGGGCTGCCTCTGGTGTATTACGATTATCGGCATTCCGGTGGGGATGCAGTGCTTTAAATTTGCCGCGCTCAGCTTCTTTCCGTTTGGAAAAGAGGTCCGGTATGGCGACGGCGCGGGATCCTTTCTTTTAAATTTAATCTGGCTCATTGTGTCTGGGCTGCCCTTAGCGATCGAGTCGGCCCTGATCGGAGTGGTGCTGTGCATCACGGTGATTGGAATTCCTTTTGGACTTCAGCAGTTCAAACTGGCGAAGCTGGCTCTGATGCCGTTTGGAAGTGAGGTGTATTAAACATGGAGTTTCCGGGAAAGCGTCCGGGGAAAAAGAGTACAGCGCTGGAAAAGGAGTGGGCCGCGCTTAAGAAGAGCGAGGCGCGTTTCGTGGAACGGCAGAAGGAAAAGGGGCCGTCGATCATCAATCAGAAGCTGGACCGGGTAGTCCCGGAGAAGTTAAAGGGAACGCTGGATGCCGCGTTTTACAAGGCGTTTCAGCTGGTTTTCGAAAAAGGCGGAACGGTGATCAATAAGACGTACCGGAAGGAAGACGGGGAGTACAGGCAGAAACTGAACGCTTATGCCGCCGGTCTGAAGGAAAACAGGAAGAATTTGAAGGCATTTTCGAAGCAGGCGGGTGTGTCTAAGACGAAGAATCTGCTGATTTCCGGAGTGGAGGGAATCGGCACAGGGGTCTTCGGAATCGGGATACCGGATATCCCCCTGTTTACAGGCGTGATTCTGAAGAGCCTTTATGAGATTGCCGTCAGTTACGGGTACGCCTACGAGTCCGAGCGGGAGCAGGAGTTTTTGCTGGAGATTATCAAGACTGCTTTGGAACGGGGCGGGGAACTGGCTGAGGATAACGAGCGGATTAACCGCTGGATCGAAGGAACCGGCGGACTGGAAGAGAAGAAGGTTCTGATGCGCAAGACGGCGAACCGGCTCTCGGAGGAACTTCTGTATATGAAGTTTGTACAGGGACTGCCTGTTGTGGGTGTCGCGGGAGGTTTGTCGGACTGCGTTTATCTAAAGAAAATTACGGATTATGCGGAACTTAAGTATCGAAGAAGATTTCTGTGGGAGCGGATTGCTGCCGGAGAAGGAGCCTGGAGCAGGGGATGAACCTGCCAGGCTCCTTTTTTGTTGTCCTGATTACAGTTCAACCGGTCCCGCTGTTTTCCCTACTTTTGTCCATCCTCAATCATCTGGAAAGAAAGCTGCTGAATTCCGTCGATCTTCCGGAACTGCTGGGGCGTGAAGCCTAAGTATTTTTTGAAGCAGATGGAGAAGAGGGAGGTGTCGGTAAAACCGCAGGCGTAGCTGATCTCCTTTATGGACTGGTTTGTCGTGGACAGCATGACCGTGGCCATACGGATCCTGTACTGGGTTAAGTATTCTTTGGGGCATACACCGACTTCTTTCTTAAACAGGCGATAAAGATAAGTCCGGTCAACCCGGACCTGGTCGGCCAGCCACTGGATGGTGAGCTTCTCAAAATAGTTGCTCCGGATCACGCCTACAGTGCGGCGGACAATTTCATTTTTATATGCGTTCTGTGTGTTGATGACCGGTCTGGAGAGATGGTAAAAAATGTTGTACAGCCGGGAGAGAAGGTAGTAATCGTTTTCATCACCGGACTGCATGTGGCAGATGATGTCGTCGATGGATTCGATCAGTTCCGGAGAATCGGGATAGGTCGCCACGGGACTGTAGGCAAAGCCGCAGCTTTCCGTAATCTGTGCCGCATCGCTTCCAACGAATGCGACCCACGCATATTCCCAGGGATCCTCCTCGTCCGCATAGTAAAATGTTGTCTCTCCGGGCCGGATTAAAAACATGTCCCTCTGTTTTAATACGTATTTTTTCTCATCAGCAAAGAAGACACCCTTTCCTTTTATAATGAAATGAATCAGATAATGGGCCCTCTTGGCGGGACCAAAGGAGTGGCTGCCCATACACTGTTCCCGGCCGGCAAAACCAAAGGAAAGAGATGAAGATTCCCCGGAAATATTCTTTCGAAAGATTTCTATCATATTTCTCTGCATAAGTCCCTCCTGAAAGACAACATTTTTTATATAAAATACAACAAAACATATTGTTTTTGATGAATCTTTATTATATTATAATATTAACAAAAATAAGTTTCCAAATCAATAAAAAATAAACAGAGTGCACTATAAACCGCGGTTTCTTTGTTTTAAAAGGCTACAGATGAGGTTGAAACTATTCATGAACCATATTAAAAATGTTGATTACAGGAGGAGAAGGAAATGAAGAAAAAGACACTGGCACTCGTAATGACAGCAGCAATGGCATTTTCTGCCCTGACCGGATGCGGATCGACCGGATCAGCGCCTGCCACGAAGGAAGAGACGACTACGGCTGCGGAGAAAAAGGAGACAGAGGCTGTGACGCAGGCGGCATCAGAGAGTGAGAAGCCGGCGGAAAGGCCGGAGGTAAGAGTCCTCATTAAATGGTCGGAGAGCCAGATTTCCAACTGGCCCGTTCTTGTGGACGAGTACAACGCAGATGACAGCAATCCGGTAAAGATCAATCTGGAGTTTTACGGCTCAGAGGGCTATGACGACAAGGTGAAGGCGGAGCTGATGGGGGATAATCCACCGGAGATTGTACAGCTGATGAAGACGACCTTCAACGAATATTCCGCCAATGGACAGCTCATGGAACTGACCGGTTTCCTTGGAAAAGAGGGCTGGAATTACAACAAAGGCGCGCTTGCATGGGCAGGCCCGCTCAATAATCCGGAAAATGGCGTGTACGGAATCCCGGATTTTGCAAATACAAGCTGTATCTTCTATAACACGAAGCTGTTTGCGGAGCTGGGAATTGAAGAGCCTGCAAATCTTGAGGAACTTACAAATGCCGCGAAGACTTTAAATGACAATGGGTACAAAGCGATTGTGACCGGCGGCGGGAACTGGTGTGCACCAGATCTTCTGGCTAAGGTACAGGCTCAGCTTGTGGGTACGGACCTGCTGATCAAAGCCTATAATAACGAGGCGAAATACAACGATCCTTCCATGGTGGAAGCAATGACGATTGTCGATGAGATGGTTAAGAGCGGCGTAATCGATAAGTCCAGCGCCGACTATATTTCCGACGATGACGCGATTGCCGAGTTCGTTATGGGAAAGGCCGGCATGTACACGGCTCACACGGGCATGGCATCGGCTATCGATTCTTCGAAGGAAGACGATTTCGAGTACAATATCATTGAAAAGATGGATTTTGTTGAGAATCCAAAGACGAGTGTGTCGGTTACCTGGGGCAGCATGTGGTGTATTCCGGCAAATGTGAAGAATCAGGAGGCAGCCGAGGACGCACTGGCATTTTTATTTGGTGAAAAGGTTCAGAAGAGTGATGTAACAGAATTAGGAAAGATAGTCAATGTGGATGAATGGAACGCAGGTCTTACCCATCCGGCTCTCCTTACAGCGGCAGAGCAGTTAAAGGGCGCGGGAACCGCAGATTCCTTCTACCTTCTGGACATGGTGTCCTCCAAGGTACTGGATAATATGATCAAGGGCATCCAGGAGATGATTCAGGGAAATCAGACTCCGGCCGGTGTGCTGGATCATGTCCAGAAGATCTGGGAAGAGGAGCAGGCTCAGAAATAGCGTTTGTTTCAATCCACGTTCGGTAATTTCACAGAGTGCGGCCACACCTTATAGAGATGTGTAGTTTGACTTCATATCAGTGGGGGAATCTTCACTTTCCTAGTTAAATTGAGGGGCCGGATTAATACATCCGGCTCCTCTCTTAAAACCAGTACAATATATATTGCACTGGAAGGGTCGAGATAAGTGCCTTTGTAATCAGGTGTTTCTCTGCGATTACATAACGGTTTTCTTTCTTGCTTAACTTTAAATATGAGTATATTATACATAATAATAGAGTGAAATGCAAGCGGATGTTTGAGCAATTGAAAATTATTAAAAAGGAGAAGGAGCTCACAAAGGAGTCATGAGGGGCATAATCCCTCTCATGTCTAAAGCTGAGTCTTCAAGTACACTTTATGAAAGAGAGAAGGAACCGAAAATATTTTCTGATGTTTTCCCTTCCTGCGCTGGCCGTGTACACCGTGTTCTGGATATTTCCCGTATTTTTGGGATTCTATATCAGCTTTACCAACTGGAACGGCATCGTGAATCTGGCGGACGCGCAGTTTACGGGATTTAAGAATTATGTGAATCTGTTGTATGACAGCATCTTAAGAGTATCGGTTCTCAACAACATTAAATATGGAATCATCACCCTGATCGTCGTTCCGGTGGCCGCATTTGCCGTCGCCTATCTGGTTGAGAATTTCACGAGGAAAAAGTCCTTCTGGAGGACCGTAACATACCTGCCGGCTATGATACCGACGATTGTAACCGTGTTTCTCTGGAAGTGGATCTATAATCCGCAGTACGGTATTTTAAACGAGATATTAAAGGCGGTGGGACTGGGAGGGCTGGCCACAGGCTGGATTACCAATACGAAGACGGCCCTGTATGCGGTGACCTTTACCTCTCTCTGGAAGATGGTTCCGGTCTATTTCGTTCTGTTTCTTGCGGGTCTCCAGTCCGTGTCCATCGATCTGATCGAAGCCGCGGTGCTGGACGGAGCAGGCAGGTGGCAGGTGATCAGAAATGTCACCATCCCGTGTATGAAACGAATTATCACTATTGTCTATGTTTTAGTATTTATAGATATATTCAGAGTTTTTGATTTGATATACACAATGACAAAAGGAGGGCCGGGGTATTATACCACGGAGATGATTCTTACGTATTCGTATAAAACTGTATTTACGAATTCCAACGCCGGATACGGGATGGCAATCATCTCAGCACTGACCCTGTTTGTGATCATCTGTTCCTTTATCCAGATGAAAATACAGAACAGGACTGCGGATTGAGAAGGGAGACGGACAGCATGAAGACAGTAAAAAAGTTATTTTTAGGTTTCGTACTTGCGATGGTATTCAGCGTCACGATGATCCCGATTATCTGGGTCTTCTTTTCTTCCTTTAAATCTAAAAAGGAATTGATGACTAAGCCCTGGAGCCTTCCGGAAAAGTTCCTGTTTTCCAATTACACTGATGCGTGGCAGAAAGCGGATTTTGCCGTTCTCACGAAAAACAGCGTGACGATTACCGCTTTCTCTCTGTTATTGATGCTGGTTTTTGCGACGATGCTGGCTTTTGCCATTTCCCGGTATAAGGGAAATTTAAGCCAGGTGACCTTGATTTATCTTCTGGCAGGACAAACGATTTCGGCTGGAATGATCATATTTCCCATCGTCATTGTCTTAAGAAAGCTGGGATTCGGCAGCTCCCACGCGGGACTGATTTTGACCTATGCGGCGGGCGGCCTGCCCTTCGCAGTCTTTGTCCTTCAGGGATTTTTTGCGGGAATCCCGTATGAACTTTACGAGGCGGGGGAGATAGACGGAGCGGGGGAATTTAAGATTTTCGCCAACATTGCCATTCCTCTGGCGAAACCGGCTCTGGCCACCGTGCTTCTCTATCAGTTTATGTGGGTGTGGAACGAGTTTGTGCTGGCATTTACCATTGTGAGCAGGCCGGAGAAGAGGACAATTATCGCAGGGCTCTACTCGGTGGTAAACGGATATTTAAATACGGATTATGTGACGGCGTTTGCCGGAGCCATGATCGTGTGTATTCCAATCATTATTATTTATCTGATTTTCCAGAAATATTTGATTCAGGGACTGATCGCGGGAGCGGTGAAAGGATGAGTGAGGCATGAAGGAGATTAGAATCGGAGCGGCTGCGTGGGGCTTTCGGGAGCTTACACTGCAGCAGCAGCTTGACTTGGCAAGGCGCCTGGGGCTCGTTTCCCTGGAACTGGGAATCGCCAATTCGCCTGCGGATGTGCAGACAGACGCAGATGTACGTCTTCTCGAGCAGGTAAAGAAGGAGTATGAAGCATTTGGGATTTCTCTGGATACCGCGGCGACGGGCAATGACTTTACGCTTGAAGACGGGAACGCGGCAGCGGAGGATATCGGGAAGCTTAAGAGGGTAATCGATATCTGTTCCTTTTTAGGAGTGGAAACGCTGCGGATATTTGCCGGTTTTACGCCTTACAGGGAAGTGGATGAGACGCGCTTTTCACGTATGATAGATGCGTTAAACACGGTAGCCCGGTATGGAAAGGAGCATGGAGTGGTGACAGCCATGGAGACCCATGGGGGAGTGATGGCGTATCCGGATGGGGTGGTTCATTTCCATTCGGCAGCCACGGAGACCGGGTGTTTAAAGAGAATTCTCAGGGAAACGGATGACAGCTTGAAATTCGTCTTCGATCCGGCCAATCTCTATGCCATTGCAGGATGCGACGTGGAAGAGACGGCGGAGCTTGTCGGCAGCCGCATCGCCTATGCCCATATCAAGGATTTTGTGAAGCTGCCGGGCGGTCACTTAAAACCTGGAGCCATCGGAGATGAGAAGAGAGACTGGAAGCGCACCATAGAAACGGTCCTGAAATGGACGGATACCCTGATGATCGAATATGAGGAACCACAGGACATAGAAGAAGGGACCAGGCGCAGCAAACAGTACCTGGAGACTATTTTGAAGGAGGTCTGGCTATGAGTACTATTTACGATTATAAGAAGACAAGGGCCGTCGTAATTGAGAGACCATATGAGGTCCGCTTAAGGGAAATTACTCTGACGGAGCCAAAAAAGGATGCCTATATCGCGCGGACGTATTACAGCAGTATTTCCAGCGGAACGGATATGAAGACCTATAAGGGACTTCAGCATCCGGAACAGTGCTACTATCCGCTGGTGCCTGGTTATGAAACCGCCGGTGAGGTAGTTGCGGCAGGGGAAGAGAGCGATGGAAGCCTGAAACCGGGAGACCGGGTTATGATTAACGAATGCCGGAAATACGGTGATGTCTGTGCCGCATGGGGCGGCGGCTCCGAATACACGGTAAAGGATTCCGATACCACGAATGACACGTTTGACTATATGGTTAAGATTCCAGAAAACCTCTCCTATATTGACGGTGTGCTGGCTTATCTTCCATGTGTGGCCCTAAAGGGAATCCGGATGCTGAATCTGGAGGGCAGACAGACAATCGTGGTGAGCGGCGCAGGCATGGTGGGAATCAGCGCCATGCAGATTTTAAAGATCGTAAATCCGAGTTTGAGAGTCATTGCCATTGAGCCGAATAAATTCAGGCGTGACATTGCGAAGAAGTATGTGGATATTGTGACCGATCCGTTTGAAGCGGAACTGGTAATCAGGAAGGCCACCGGAGGCGCCATGGCGGATCAGATCATCGAGTGCTCCGGCAATGCGGAGGTGCCAGGTATTCTCCATAAATATTTGAAGGACGGCGGCTGGGGAACCGACGATGCGCCGGGCCATATTCACTGGCAGGGGGATTATCCGGAGAAAATCATCATGGACAGCTATCACCGCTGGTTTACAAAGAACTGCACAATTTCCATGTCCTGTGCGCTGGCGCCCGGCTGTAAGGAGCAGATTCTTACCTGGATCAGCGAGGGGAAATTCGATACGAACGGCCTTCCGGTGGAGATCTGGCCGGTATCGAAGTGTGCGGAGGCATTTGAATACAAGATGGCGAAGGGCGAGGATGTATTTAAAATAATCTTTGATTGGAGCAAATAATTATGAGGCCTAAAGTTATTTTTCTTCCACATGCGAACATCCAGTATTCCCAGCTGAAAATGGAACGGCGGGAATGGGTCGTGAAAAACTGCTATGAAAAGCTGTTTGACCTGGTTCGGGACAATCAGTATAAAATAGGATTTGAGGCCAGCGGCAAGACGCTGGATGAAATAGAGAGGCTGGCTCCCGAGGTCATGAAAAAGCTGAAGGCGCTGATTCTGGACGGTCAGGTGGAGCCGGTGGCATCCCCGTATACACATCTGATGATGGGAAATGTGCCGCGTGAGGTGGCAGTGCATACCTTGCTAAGGAGCCTGGACACATGGGAGCGTTATACGGGAATCCGCCCGAAGGTTGGATGGAATCCGGAATGCAGCTGGAACGCACAGATTCCGGGCATCTATAGGGAGGTGGGAATCGAGACACTCATTATGGACGCCGATTCCTTCTTCCTCTCATTTCCCGAGATAAGAAAGGCCACCGGACTGTGCTATGACGTGCAGGGGCACAGCAATAAAAACCAGCTGTTTCTTATCGAGGAATATATAAAGGATAAGCCGGAGTATTTAAAGTATCTGACGAATCCCTCTATCTGTGATAACGGGCTGAAGCTGATCTTCCGTTCCGATTGTATGGCAAATCTGCTGCTCTGGTATCTGATGGGGGCGACGGAGGGCGTGAGAAACGAGGCGGTCCGCTATGAGGAGATTCAGTCCATGTTCTGCCGCTGGAACGCACGTGCACAGGAGACAGGCTCCTTTATCATGCCGTATGCCGAGGATGCGGAATACATAGGAAGTTCGGCATACTTCTATGTCAAACAGTTTAATCAGGCCAGGTTCTTTGAGGAAGAAGGCGACAGCTTGAAACGGTTTAAGGAAATCATGGACCTGTCCATAGAAAGCGGATTTGTTCCGGCGACACCTTCGGAGGTGGTGGAATCCGCAGAGCTTCTGGAGAACCTGTCCATTTTGAAAATTGAAAATGGGGCTGCGTGGCACGGGGGAACGGCAAAGGCATGGCTGAATACGGATCAGGCGCTGCAGCTGGATCCGGTCTGCCGCATGATTCTGGAGGGGATCGAGGGGATCGCCGCCTATAGGCAGATCGACTGGCATGAGAATGAAGCGCTGGCTGCGGCCTTTCGGGCGGTTACCGAAGGGTGGGTGTCGGATGCGAGATGGCCGCCTGCTCCGACTTCTCCCGGCAGATTTAATGTGAGAGAGGCGCTGGAGGCATTGTACCGGGCAAATGACCGGGTGGCGGGGGCTATGGAGGAACTGGGAATCGCCGGGCTCCGTTCCCTGTATTCACCCGATATTATGAGCTCCCAGCTTGGTTTGATCGAGGAGAGGCTGATGGAGATGCGATATTTTGAGGAAGAGTGAGATGGAACGACGACTGGAGATGATTCATTTACAGCTGACCAGGCAGTGTAATTTAAACTGCTGGTTTTGCGGACAGAGGAAAAACAGCGCGCTGCGTGACGGCAAGGAGAGCATGGCCCTGAAAACGGAAGAGTGGCTTGGGATCGTAAATGAGCTGGATGCGGCCGCCGGAAAGAAGCCATCGGTCATGCTCTGGGGCGGGGAACCGCTCATGAGCCCATGCTTTGATGAGATCGCCTCCACACTTCATGAACGGGGGTACCGGGTCGGAATCGTTACAAACGGGACTCTGCTGGACCGGCATGCGGAGACTGTTCCGGACTGCCTGGACAAGATTTACGTGTCTGTTGACGGACCGGAGCAGCTCCATGACAGTATCCGCGGAGCGGGAACATTCCGGAAGATCCGGGAGAATCTGCTTGCGGTAAAGAGGGCGGCGCCTTTGCTGCCGGTGGTCTGTATGGCCGTTTTGACAGAGGAGCTGAAAGGGCAGCTGAAGGAGTTTTTTGCTGAATTGTCGGATTTTCCCGTGGATGAGGTGCTGCTTCAGGATATGATCGTTTTAAACGGCCGGGAGATTGGAGAATATAAAGCCGTGATGGAACGGGAATTTTCCATCGAAGCGGAGGCGGTTGAATCGTGGAGGCAGAGTGGTGAGGGGAATTCGGAGATGGAGAAGGCCGGATTTCGCCTGGATGAGCCCGGGACGCATGCTTTTAAGGTCCGGTATCTGCCGCATGTTCGTTCCGGAGAAATCGTGAGACCCTGTCTTTCCCCATGGCGTCATCTCCATATTATGTGGAACGGGGAGACATCGTTTTGTACTGATTTTACCGACTTTTCCGTGGGGAATGTGCGGGAACAGCCGCTTGAGGCACTGTTTCGGGGAGAACAAGCCGAAAAGTTCCGGAATCTGGTGGAAAATGGGAGAAATCCGGCGTGCAGACACTGCTCCTGGGGGGATAAGGAGTGTTTTTATGAGCTGTAAAGTATTGGGGGGTAAAATGACCGCTTTCATGTAATCAGATATTCATTTGAAAAGATATACTATTTTGCGTAATGAGGAGAGGGTGTCGCCCGGTGATTTTTAATTGCTGGGGTGACACCCTCTTTTGATTATACGAGATTTGTTAAGTCTTTTTGAGAAGAATATTTAACTGGAGCGGTAGATGCAGCGTTAAAGTTTGCCAGCGTTATATGCCTGCTTTTGCATCTCTTTTACAGGAACAACTGTATAATCAGTAATTATTTCAAATGACCATATTAAAAAAGCTGAATTTTTCAAAATAGTGTTAGATCAGTTTCGCACAGACCAAAAGATCCTGTCCTTTGCGTTTTATCTAATATTGCAATTTGAAATTCAATTTAGTCATTTTGGCTAAAAAGACTAAATTATTATTGATTATGACATAAATCAATGATATAATTAGGTCAAGAAAATGGAAAACTTCACTAATACTAAATTTGAGGTAGATAGATGAGAAACTATGATTATCAGGAAAAGTGGAAAAAACTACTTACACCGCAAGTGGTAGTATATTTAACTACAATTCATGAATATAAAGGTGAGCAGCGATTGATTGTAAGCAGACATGCAGATATACTGAATAACTTAGTAAATGTTGCAAAAATTCAAAGTACAGAGAGCTCTAATAAAATAGAAGGTATCTATACGTCAGACGATCGGTTAAAAAAAATTGTTTTAGATAAGACAATGCCCAGGAGCAGGAATGAAAGGGAGATTGCCGGTTATAGAGATGTTTTAAATATCATTCATGAGAATAATGAGCATATACCTGTTCGAAGTACATTTATTTTACAGCTTCACAGGGATTTGTATAAATTTGAGAATACAGGAATCGGCGGCGCTTTTAAGAGTGCAGATAACCTGATTGAAGAGGAGGAGGCGGAAGGAAACAAGTTTATTCGGTTTAGCCCGGTACCGGCATGGGAGACGCCTGAAGCAATCGATAGACTTTGTGAGGCATATCATTACGCTGTAAACAATACCGAAGCTGACCCGCTGCTGCTTATTCCGATGTTTGTTCTCGACTTTTTGTGCATTCACCCATTTCGGGATGGAAACGGAAGAATGAGCCGCTTACTGACATTGCTTTTACTTTACAAGTCAGAATATATTGTTGGAAAATATATCAGTGTTGAAAAGCTGATTGAAGCAACAAAGGAGTCTTATTATGATGCACTGCAGGAAAGTTCACAAAAATGGCATGAGGAAGAGAATGATTATCTGCCTTTTGTGACTTATCTGTTAGGGATACTTGCGGCTGCATACAGAGAATTTTTTGACAGAACAAGACTGATTGAGGAAAAGAAAATAGCAAAACCAAGTCGTGTCGCGGAAGAAATAAAAAATCATATTGGTACAATTACAAAATCAGAAATCATGGAAAGAGTACCGGGAGTTAGTCAGACAACGATTCAGCGTACACTTGCAGAATTGATAAAACAAAGAAAAATTATTAAAATAGGAAATGGACGATATACCAAATATACTTGGAACTGGGAGGAAGAACAGTAGTGATTACAGGCGAATTAAAAAACAAAATGACAGTTTATGGGAGATATTCTGGACAGGAGGTCTAACCAATCCTTTGGATGTCATTGAACAGATGACTTATATGATGTTTATTCATGATTTGGATGACACAGATAATATTCATGCGAAGGAAAGTGCAATGCTTGGATTGCCGTATCAAAGTATTTTTGCTGGTGAAGTACAGGTTGGAGACAGGATGATTGATGGAAGGCAATTAAAATGGTAGGTATTCCATTTAAGGCTATATCGAAGAATGCACTTGGCGAAATACAGATTAAGAAAATTTCAATAGAAGAGCAGAGGGTGTGTATTCATATAATAGATAAAGTTGTAAAAATTATTGCAATTAGAAAGCAACAGTTACAAGAACTGGACACCCTCATCAGAGCCCGATTTGTCGAGATGTTTGGGGATCCGGAAACGAACCCTATGGGATGGTCCGTTTGCGAGTTGTCGGAACATATTGAATTTCTCACATCAGCATATGACATGCATCAGGTTGAACAAAACTGTAGTGTGCCCTTTATATGTTGCATATTACATGGAGAGTGAAGCCGGAAAAAAGCAGTTTCAGTCTAAAAACCAAAGTGCTGTAAAAGCGGGGCTGAATTTCAACTTCATCAACACATTGAAATTGATGGTGCCCCCATTACAACTCCAAAACCTGTTCGCCGCATTCGTTGCCCAAACCGACAAATCAAAAGTTATGATACAGAAGACTTTAGACGAAACCCAAATATTGTTTGATTCGTTATTTCAAAAATATTTTGGATAATTTAACATGATAAAGATGTGATCTACACAAGGTAAGGTTTCATGTATATGAAGAAAGAACGAAATGAGTGGGTTGAAAATACTTGCAGGATCATGCAGATAAAACAGAAAGCCATATATACTTGGAAGATTGTATGGCAGCAGAAAATATAAAAAGTTACGATAAAGAAAGGAAGAAATACATGCAGCTATATCAGTTCGAAAGGATCTATTCACAGATGGAAAAAGAATTTGGTAAGATTCAAAAAGGAGAAGAGGACGCTTATTCTATGCTTCTGTTGCCGTTGGAAGGAAATGTGTTGAAAATACATCGAAAATTCCCGTTATCAAACAGCAGACGATTGAGAGAAGCCATTGCACTGGTACTGTTTGAGATAAAAGGGAATTGTACTGGAGAAGTGATAGATACTGAGAAATTTTAGAAATGAAGACAATGAAAAACTGGAACATGCGCTTCTCATGGCGTTTGATCCAAATACGAATGTAGAAGTAAAGGAACTTCTTAAGCGGCAAAACAGGACAGATGAATTAACACCGGATATTATTAAGAATTATTATAAACTTCCCGTTATGTGTCTGTTAAGGATTAAAGATTCAATAGACACATGGGAAAAGCGATCTGGAGCAGATGGATATTTTGATTTTATAGAAAGTTACATGGGGAGCCAGATTAAAGGTACAAAAATGGACTTTACTATCATGAGTTCTGGATTAAGTGAAATGTAATAATTTTTAAGTTTTGCGGAACACAAAGATAGCAACCCCGGAAATCAGGAACCGCTAAAAACGAATTGAAAACGCAATTTGCCATTAAGTGGATGTATTCGGTGGACAAGTTTTAATGAAAGATTTGTCTGTACTGCAGGAATCTCCTTTTACGGATAAAGGCAGTGTGGCAGAGATATTTACAGATCTGAATCTCTGGCTGGGGATTCGGAATGTAATTGAGCAGATTAATGCAAATGCGGTAGCATAGGTGATAGGAAAGGCCATTTTTTATGAATGACAGATCAGAGGATAAACAAAAAAAACATATCAATGTCGGTATTTTGGCCCACGTAGACGCGGGAAAGACGACATTGTCGGAGGCGATGCTCTATATGGGCGGAAGCATCCGGAAAATGGGACGGGTGGACCGGGGGGACGCGTTTCTCGATACGTATGAACTGGAGAAGAAGCGGGGGATTACGATCTTCTCGAAACAGGCCATTTTGAAGTGGAAGGATATGGAGATGACGCTTCTCGACACTCCGGGGCACGTGGATTTTTCGGCGGAGATGGAACGGACCCTGCAGGTGCTGGATTACGCCATTCTGGTGATCAGCGGAACGGACGGAGTGCAGGAGCATACGAGGACGCTGTGGCGTCTTCTTGCCAGATATCGGGTTCCCACATTTCTCTTTATCAATAAGATGGACCTGGCAGGGCTGGGTAAAGGGGCTATCCTGGATGACTTAAGAAAAGTCTTAAAGGAAACCTTTGTGGACTTCGGAGAGGCCGGAACGGATCATTTTTATGAGCAGATTGCCATGACCAGTGAGGAGAAGCTGGATGAATATCTGGAGACCGGCCGTGTGGAGGCGGCCGGGATACGGGAGCAGATTATAAACAGGCGCCTGTTTCCATGTTTTTTCGGTTCTGCGCTTAAGTTTACGGGCGTGGAGGAATTCATGAAGGGACTTGAGGAGTACACGGAAACGCCTGAATATCCACAGGAATTCGGAGCGAAGATTTTCAAGATATCGAGAGATGCTCAGGGAAACCGCATGAGCCATATGAAGATCACGGGCGGCAGCTTATTGACGAGGGAGATCATCGACGAGGAGAAGGTAAACCAGATCCGCCTCTATTCCGGGGAGAAATTCGAGACAGTGCGGGAGGCGCCGGCCGGTACCGTCTGCGCCGTGCTGGGGCTTGCCAAAACGGTTCCGGGACAGGGGCTGGGGATCGAAGCGGCCTCGGCCATGCCGCTCTTAGAGCCGGTGATGACGTACCGGATCGGGCTGCCGGAGGGCGTCGATGCGGCGGCCGTACTTCCAAAATTCCGGGAGCTGGAGGAGGAAGATCCGGAGCTGCATCTGACATGGGAGGAGAGTAAGAAGGAGATCCATGTCCAGATTATGGGCGAGATTCAGATGGAGATTTTAAAAAGCGTAATCGAGGAACGTTTCGGTCTCTGTGTGGAATTCGGAGACCGGAGCATCGTCTACCGGGAGACGATCACGAACACGGTGGAGGGCGTGGGGCATTTTGAACCGCTCCGTCATTATGCGGAGGTCCATCTTCTTTTGGAACCCGGGGAGCTAGGGAGCGGTATGCAGTTTGCTTCCGCCTGCAGCGAGGATATTCTGGGAAGAAACTGGCAGCGGCTGGTTCTGACCCATCTGGCGGAGAAGGAGCACAAGGGTGTGCTGACGGGTTCTTCGGTCACGGATATGAAGATCACGCTGATGTCGGGGCGGGCCCATTTAAAGCATACGGAGGGCGGCGATTTCCGCCAGGCTGTCTACCGGGCAGTCCGCCAGGGACTGATGCAGGCGGAATCCATGCTGCTGGAACCATTTTACGATTTCCGCCTTGAACTTCCGGACCGTTACGTGGGACGGGCGATGAGCGATGTGGAACGCATGGCAGGGAAAGTGATGCCTCCTGTCATGGAGGGAGACCGGGCGGTTCTCACCGGAAGCGCCCCGGCGGCCTGCATGGGGGGATATCAGAAAGAGGTAACCGCCTATACGGGCGGCGCGGGACAGTTGTCATTTACATTTTCCGGCTACGGGCCGTGCCACAATACGGAGGAAGTGGTGGCCGCAATCGGCTATGATCCGGACGGAGACATGGCGAACCCGGCCGGGTCCGTATTCTGTGCCCACGGGGCGGGATTCTTAGTGGAATGGAACCAGGTCCCGGAGTATATGCATCTGGAAAGTTGTCTGGAACCGCAGAAAGACATGGGGGCGGATGGACTAGCCGGGCTAGCCGGAGCTGCCGCCAGAAAAGGTCAGGCGGCGAACGGCCGGAACGATGAGCCGGAGAGTGACAGGGAATGGATCGGCACGGAGGAAGTGGATGCCATTCTGGAACGCACCTTTTACGCCAACCGTCGGGGAAATTCCTCCGGGGCTAAGTCCGGATGGAAAAACCGGGAGAAATCTTTCCGCATTCCTGTAACCAGCGTTCCTGCGGTGAGGACCTATAAAAAGGAGGCCCCCAGGGAAGAGTATCTTCTGGTTGACGGGTATAACATCATTTTCGCATGGGATGAATTGAAGGAGCTGGCGGAGCAAACCATTGACGGTGCCAGAGGAAAACTCCTGGATATTCTCTGCAATTACCAGGGCATGAAGAAATGCCGGCTGATTGCCGTGTTCGACGCCTACCGGGTACAGGGCCATGTGACTGAGTGCCTGGACTACCACAACATCCAGGTGGTCTTTACAAAGGAGGCGGAGACGGCGGACCAGTATATTGAGAAGTTCGCTCATGAAAACGGAAGAAAATACGATGTGACAGTAGCTACTTCGGACCATCTGGAACAGATTATCATACACGGCCAGGGCTGCCGGCTGATATCGGCCAGGGAGCTGAAGGAAGAGATCCGCCGTTTGAGCGAGACGGTTCATCAGGAGTATCAGGAGAGAAAGACAGGGGAAAAGCATAAAAATTATCTGCTGGATTCGGTGTCCGAGGAGATGATGAAACAGATAAAGGAACTTCCGGAAGAATGACGGAAGTTCCTTTATCTGATGCGTGCTCTTTGCATTTGCGGCAGTTTCCTGCACTACTGACCTGTAGTATACATGTCCTTATATTTTTTCGGATCAAAGCTATGATTATAAACTAGATATTCATAATCCCTGATGGTTTCCCAGTACGGAAAACTATCAGCGCCGGTCTCCTCCCAGGCGTAGTAGGTTCCCGAGGCATCATAGCAGCCCAGCGGATGAATCACGGGCAGTGTTTCCTCCATGGAAAGCAGAAAACGCTGGTACGGCGTCATATCCAGGCCGGCCTGATCCAGCAGCTCGGAAGCGAGATAGATGGCGCTCATCTTCCCTTTCTCTTCCGATCCGGATTCATAGTTTGTCCAGATAAGAAACGGCGTCTCATACCACATTAAGTGGTCTCCGGCGGGAACATCGGCGCTGGGCATGCCTGCGATCTCATCGAAAAATTCGTCCTCCACGCTGGGCTGGTGGTCGCCGAACATCACGATCATGGTGGGCTCGTTGCTGGCCTCAAAGTATCGGATCAGGTATTCCAGGGCCTCATCGGAACGCTTCATCAGTGATAAATACTGGTCGGTCTTCGGATACTTATCCTTTAAGGAGCCGGTCAGCCACACCTCCTGCGGAAAGTTGTCATAGATTCCCTCATAGCCGCCGTGGTTCTGCATGGTCACATTGAACAGAAAAAGGCGGTCGGCAGGATTCTCCTTATTCTCCACCTGTTTGATCAGGTTCTCGTAATCGGACTGGTCGCTCACGTAATTTCTCAGAAAATCCCGTTCCTCATAGCGGGTTTCATCAATGAAATCGTCGAATCCCATATTCTTGTAACACGTATCCCGGTTCCAGTTTTCACCCGGATAAGGATGCATGGCGACGGTCCGGTAGCCCTGGTCCTTTAAGGTGCTGACAAGGCTGTAGGTTCCGGGTTTTATGTAGAACTGGTAGGCACTGCAGTTAGAAGGCAGGAAAACGATGGAATCACCCGTCAGAAATTCGAATTCCGAATTGCACGTCATGGAGCCGAAGACGGGAACACACAGGCTTCCGCTTATGGTGTTCTCTTTCAGGCTGTACAGGAATGGGAAATACGCCTGATTCGTCTGAAAGGAACCGCCTGTGCGTAAGTCGGACAGGCTCTCATTCATGATGCAGATAATATTGACCGGGGTGGTGATATCTTCACTCAGTGCCACCTCCTCGGCAGAGGCCAGGAGGACATCTTCCGCCTTGTAATCGTTATAGATCCGTTTTATCTGTGATGTGCCGTATCCGGCGGGCTTCTGCTTCACTGCATAGCGGAAGGACACTGCTGTGGAGAGGACGTAACCGTATTCCTTATAGGTCTCGTTGACCTCCCACATGTTGATTCCCAGGCCCCAGGAAGGCATGAGAAATGTAAAAAACCATACGCCGTAGGCGGCGATGACAGCGGCCGCCGTGCCTGCGAAGGCAAGCCTGTATTTGCGGCCGGAGATCCGTCTTGGAAATGCAATTGCGGCTATATTGATGACGAGGAGAATCACCCCGGCGGCTTTCATGGCCTTCGTTATGGTAAATACGTAGTTCTGGGAAACCGTCATGGCTGTTCCAAAGGCCAGGATGTCCCAAAACATGATGGGGCGGCTCCGGAAAGACACCACGAAGGCCTCGGCCAGGGAGAGGATGAACAGGAGAATGGACACGACGGGGATGGCGATTCTGGTCCGTCCGCTCGCCGCAAACACCAGGAGATAGAGGATATAAATCCAGCCGATGTTCAGGGCGGCCATATAGGAAGGGATCGTCGCCAGATTGCCGGTTACATACTCAAATAAAAAATAGGATATACATGGAACCGTCATAAGAAATATGGTAAAAAGTATGCGGGCCGCTTTGCGGGCCAGTGGCAGTATATTTTCTTTTGTCATTGGTAAGCCTCACTGTTAATAGGAATGAGGTTATCGTACCACAAAGATTTTTTGGGTTCAAGAGATAAAACGAAAAATAAAAAATGAAGCAGAAACAGAGCTGATCAGGAGATTCCCAGCCTTCCGTTACCGCTTGCATTTCCATGCATGATGGATTAAAATGGAGTTTAAATGATCCGGATCAGGAGGTAATGATACAGTATGCCGGCAAATACAGGATTGTCAGAAAAAACAGAAATCAGGCTCAAACAGCCGAAACAGTATAAAGTGGTCATGTACAACGATGATTTTACGCCCATGGATGTGGTGGTGGAGATTCTCATCGACGTGTTCCGCAAGAATTATGAGGAAGCGGTAGCCATCATGATGACGGTCCATAAGGGACAGAAAGCTGTGGTGGGGATTTATTCCTACGATATTGCAAAGACGAAGGCGGCCAGGGCGGTGAAGATTGCCCGGGAGCAGGGATATCCGTTCCGGGTGGAAGTGGAGTCATAGTACGACGCTGTGCAGATTACGGTGAAGACAGGATGTGGATAAAGGCTGCCGATTATGACTGGAGGAAGAAGAAATTTGAAGATAGCAAAAGAAGTGGAAGAGCTGCTGAATGACGCAGTTTTAAATGCGGGGAAGAGGGGAAACGAGTATGTGACCCCGGAGCACGTGTGGTTTGTGCTCGCAGACCGGCCCGCCTTCCAGGCTGCGTTTAAAAGCTGCGGAGGCGACGTGAAAAAGTTAAAGTCACGGCTGGAGGAGTACCTGGAGCAGATGGACACTGTGGAGAAGGAGGAAGGCGGTATCGAGGTCAGCTACGGCTTGAGCCAGACCATAGAGGAGGCGGCAAGGAAGGCGATTTCCTCAGACCGCGATACGATTGAGTTGCCGCATCTGCTGTACAGCATGATGGAGCTGGAGGAGAGCTACGGCGCGTATTTTGTTCAGATGCAGGGCGTGGAGTGCGTGGATATCCTGGTGGAACTGGGCACCGATGGTTCTGGGAGAAAAATGGGGGCTGGAGCAGGCGGAACCTCTGATATGGATAATGAGGAAGATGCGGAAGAGGAGCGGGAGAGCATCCTGCTTCAATACGCCGTCTGCATCAATGATGAGGTGAAAAACAGCTGCCCTTTAATAGGAAGGGAGGCGGAGCTGGAACGCACCATGCAGGTATTGTGCCGGCGTCAGAAGAATAATCCGCTCCATGTGGGGGAACCCGGTGTGGGAAAGACGGCCATCACGTATGGGCTGGCGGCCAGAATCAATGAGGGCCGCGTGCCAGAGAAGCTGAAAAATGCCAGAATCTACGGGATTGATTTGGGATCCATGCTGGCGGGCACCCAGTTTCGGGGCGATTTTGAGAAGCGGCTCAAGGCGGTGATGGAAGAGCTGAAGGAGGAAGAAAATCCCATTCTCTATATCGATGAGATTCATAATCTGGTAGGGGCCGGCGCGGTAAACGGCGGATCCATGGACGCCTCCAATCTGCTGAAGCCGTATTTAACAGATGGAAAGCTTAAATTTATCGGGGCCACCACCTATGAGGAATATAAGAAGTATTTTTCCAAGGATAAGAGCCTGGTAAGGCGTTTTCAGAATATCGATATCAAGGAACCGACGGTGGAAGAGACGGTGGAGATCTTAAATGGCCTAAAGCCGTACTATGAAAAATTCCACCATGTCCGCTACCAGAAGGGGACTATGGAGCACGCGGCCAGTCTCTCGGAACAGTATATCAACGAGCGGTATCTGCCTGACAAGGCTATTGACTTAATTGACGAGGCGGGGGCCTATCTGGAGCTGCATCCGAAAAACAAGAAGATCCAGGTGGTGGATAAGAAGCTGGTGGAAGAGGTGCTGGCGAAGATATGCAGGATTCCAAAGCAGACGGTGGAGACGGAGGAACGGCAGAAACTGGCACGCCTGGAGCGGGAGCTGAAGGGCAGAGTCTTCGGTCAGGAGGCGGCGGTGGATCAGCTGACCAATGCCATCAAGCTGTCGAAGGCGGGCCTGAGCGAGGAGAATAAACCGGTGGGGAGTCTCTTGTTCGTCGGGCCGACCGGAGTGGGAAAGACAGAGCTTGCAAAGTCGGTGGCTGAGGTGTTAGGAATCCGCCTTGTGCGGTTTGATATGAGCGAGTACGCAGAAAAACATACGGTGGCGAAGCTGATCGGCTCGCCGGCGGGCTACGTGGGATATGAGGAAGGCGGCCTTCTGACGGAAGCAATCAGGAAGAACCCGCACTGTGTTCTCCTGCTCGATGAGATCGAGAAAGCGCATTCGGACATCTATAACATTCTGCTTCAAATTATGGATTATGCAACGCTGACCGACAACCAGGGCAGGAAGGCGGATTTTCGCAGCGTTATTTTAATCATGACCTCCAACGCGGGGGCGGAAAAGGCCGACCGCGCCTCCATCGGATTCGGGGGACGGCAGCTCAATGAGGAAGGAATCACCGATGAGGTGAAGCGCGTGTTCCGGCCGGAGTTCAGAAACCGCCTCGACCGGATCATTATTTTCCGTCCGCTGGATGCGGCCATGGCGGACCGGATTGTGGGAAAAGAATTCGGTAATCTGGCCCGGAAGGCGGCGGAGAAAAACGTGGAGCTGACCCTGTCAAGAGCGTGCCGGAAATACCTGGCGGCGAAAGGCGTGAGCCGCGAATACGGAGCCAGGGAGATTAAGCGGATCATCGGTCAGGAAATCAAGCCGCTCCTGGTAGACGAGATGCTGTTCGGACGGCTAAAGAAGGGCGGAAGCTGTGAGATTGATTATGATGGGAAAAGAGTGATACTGCTTTAACAAAACAAGCGTGAATTCCCCCACCTCTACATGAAGTCAAGCCGCGCATCTATAAGATGTAGTCGCATTCTGTGAAATGATCGAGCGTGGATTGAAACAATTGCTTACTGGAACAGCCATAGACAGCCGTATACAGCAGCCGCAGAGATAAATACTGCGGCTGCTGTTGTTTTACTTCTTTTCCCCCGAAATACACAGCCCAAAGAAATCGGTCGTTACCATAGCTCCTTTTAAATCGGAGTTGCGCAGAAGCTCTGTAATTTCGCCCACCGTATAAGCTGCGTTTAAGGAGGAAATAAATCCCGGACGAATTGCCCTGGGTTTTGCGGTTGCCAGCCCCAGGTATCTGGCCAGCAGATTTACGTTCCTTCTGAGATCGGTGATACAGTACCGTCCGCCGGGACGGAGCACCCTGTAAATTTCGTTGAAGACGCGAACCGGGGTTTCCCATTCGTGCAGGGAACCGTTGGAGATGACGCTGTCGAAGCTTTCAGCCTCAAATGGCATCTCCATGCAGTTGCCCTGGACATACCGGGCATCGATCCCGTAATTCTTCGCATTTTTGCGGGCGAACTGGAGCATGGCGGGACTGATCTCACATCCGGTGAGGGAATCGGGAGTCAGCTTCTTCGCAATTTCCAGACCGACGTATCCAGGGCCGGGGCCGATTTCCAGCATGTCTCCGCCGCGGAGGCCTGAGGCAATCATGGAATCCACCCCATTCCAGCCACGGTCACGCATGGTGCGGGCAAAGGAATCAAACATTTCTACGGTTACTTCATTCTGAATTCCCACATTGGTTTCAATGACTCTCATTTTCATCTTGATCTGCCTCCTCAAACTTACGGATCGATTGTTCCGCCCACTCAAGCTCCGCCTGGAAATGGAGAATATGGTGTTCAAATATAATGCCGGCCGGTATCCTTAGCTGCTCCGGAATGGCTGCCATGGTCTCCTCCCGGTGGTGTCTGATGGTTTCCAGCGCCTTTTTTAAGTGCGCCGCATGGCTGGAAAGACTGTTTAAAAGTGTGGTGCTGTCCAAATGATCGGAAAAATAGAATGCGGCGTCGCTGTCGAACGTAGGGCGGTACTGCATATTCAGTGTCTCGGCCAGCAGCTCATTGAAACGGCCGATTCCCGCGTCACTGACCTGGTATACGGTTTTTTCGGGTCTGGCTCCCTGCCGGTCCCTGTGGGCTTCGATCAGGCCGGCGGCCTCCATCTTCTCTAAATGGTAATAGACAGTTGGCAGCTTGATCTGGGTGAAGTCCTCTAACTGTTCTTCCAACAGTTTCTTAATCTGATAGCCGTGCTGCGGGCCGAATCGAAGCAGCAGGCCGAGGATGTAAAGCGGGATCATGACAAGTTCCTCCTCTCTCATATAAAATAGTCAGTACTGAGTAATTACAGTATACTCAGTACTGACTATTTTGTCAAGACACTTTTTATCACTGAAATGAATCTGTTCTGTACTCAAACCAGTCAAAATCCGCATAGACTCCACCTCCGGTCAGATCCTGGCAGCAGATTCCGACCATAGCTCCGGTAAACCAGCCCTCTTCGCAAGCCTCGTCGGAGAGAAAGCTGCAGTCCATGGGAGCGCCGATGGGGACGAAATGCTGCTCGTCCGACAGGCTGTAGAAGAAACGAATGGTGTCATGATCCACCGCGGCCTTAAGGAGCAGAGGGGCATCGGCGGGAACGGGCAGAATGCCGGCCGGATAGGAGTAGCTTCTGTTTTCCGCTCTCAGGAGGGTCAGGCAGGTCCCTGAATCTTCGTCAAAGGTCACATGCAGATAGAAGTAATTATCCGTATCGTACATACAGATGAGCCCGGCCATCTGCTTAAACACCTCGGGATGAAATTCCATCCGGGCCGATGCCTCAAAGGTGAATTCCGTCCATCTTCTGGCGATGAGCGTCTGCGTAAAGCGTGAAGCCAGTCCCTCCCTTCCATACATGCGAAGCCATCCCGGGCGTGCAGTCAGGGAAATGTGCGTGTGATTCATGGGAACCCTCAGCGACTGCCATACAGGAGCGAGGCTGGGGAGATCGAAGTCGTCCCTCGCCGGTATTTCCGGACAGGGACAGGGCGGAAGCTCCGGCGCGGGCACCTTAGTATCGGGCAGCGTCGTCCCGTTATCCAGCACGAGCCAGTCATCCACGGTCCAGCGCATCTTCTGAACCGCTGTTTCACGCCCCAGGGGATAGCGGCGGCAGCCGGGAAATCGCCGTCGGTCCGCTTCGGTGCGGTTGGAGAGGGGGCGGCCGCAGAGATGGACCGCGTACCACTCGCCGTTCTGCGTTTCCACGAGATCGGCATGGCCTGCTTTCTGAAGGGGATAGTCCTCGTGATGGCGTGTGGTAAGAATGGAAAAAGCCTCGGTGTCGGCGGTTCTCTCCATGATGGGAGACTGATACATTTCATACGGCCCCCAGACACTCCGGGAACGCAAAATGGTCTGACCGTGCAGCTCCCCGGTGCCGGTATCCGCGGAAAACAGATAATACCAGCTGTTTCTTTTAAAGATGTGCGGACCTTCCAGAAAGATTTTATCTCCCTGATAGATTTCCTTTACCGGTCCGACCATCTGCTGTTCGGAAGGGGAGTACTCCTGCAAAATAATTCTGCCCGCATATTTCTGTGGAATTCGATGATCCGTTACCATGCTGACCATGTATTTGCGGCCGTCTGTGTCGTGAAACAGAGAGGGATCGAATCCGAAGTCACTTAATGAAACAGGCGCGGACCAGGGTCCCATGATATGTTTGGAGGTCACCAGATAATTGTGGGTGTCGTACATGTTGCAGTAGAAGGAGCGGACAATGGTGAATACGAGATAGAAGGTCCCCTGATCCCAGGTCAGGCACGGGGCCCAGACGCCCTGGGATGGCCCCACCCCTTTCAGATCCAGAATGGCCGGGTCATTCAGCGTGCCGCCCAGGGTCTCCCAGTGAATGAAATCCCTGGAATGGCTGATCTGTACGCCGGGAAACCATTCGAAGGTGGAGGTGGCGATATAATAGTCCTCCCCCACCCGGACAATGGAGGGATCGGGATGGAATCCTCTTAGAATTGGATTGGTAATTATGTTTGCGTTCATGTGTTTTGCAGTCCTTTCTATTAGAAACTTCTTGTGCTGAGTATCATTATAGTGACTGCAACATGGAAACGTAAGTCCATATTTTAACAATAGAGTTCAAATTTTAAAGAAAAAGCCCGTCTGTGGTTAATACAATTCCGCTGTCAGCTTTCTGTGAAGCTGCCAGACATCATCTCCATAATTGCTGACCAGAGTGACCACAGTCTCTGTCTCTTTCTTATAAGAAGAGATAAAACTGACTCCGGGGTCGCTGCCCTGAAAATAGGGGAAATAGATTCCGTTTTGCTCCCGCAGCCAGATCCCGTATCCGTAGCACCGCGCATCGCCGCTGTGATTTTCGATCATTTTCGCAGTCATGTCCGGGGAAATCACTTTGCCGGACATGAGGTGTTCCCAGAACCGTCCGATATCGCCGACCGTCGTAAATGCGCCGCCCGCTCCCGTGCCTTTTGCGTCAACGCTGAATATGTTAGTGCGGTACGTCTGCGTTTCTGCATCATAGATATAGTTTGACGCGCATTTGGCCGGGAGCCGGTCCAGCTCATAGTATCCCGTGGAGGTCATGCCGCAGGGGATAAACAGGCTGTCTCTCAAGTATTCATCAAACGCGGCCCCTGTCACGGATTCCAGGATCATGGCCAGCACGACAAAACCGGTATTGTTGTATTGAAACCGGCTTCCGCGGGGATACATCATGGGTTTATCAAGGAACAGCGGCAGCAAGTCCCTGTTGGAGCGTATCTTATAATTGGGGTAATCTCTCCATAAGTCCTCGTATTCCTCCATGATACTCTCGTCGAAGTAGTCCGGTATGCCGGAGGTATGGGTCAGCAGCTCCTCCACGGTGATATTCCGGTCGATGGCTCTTAAGTCAAAGTCGAGTAAATCACCGATGCGGCCGCTGAAATTCAGCCGTCCCCGCTCGATCAGCTGTAATATTCCCGCCGCCACAAACACTTTTCCTGCCGAAGCGGTTGCAAATTTTGTGTCGGGTTCATTTGGGACCCGGTTGGCCAGGTCGGCGAATCCGTATGCCTTTTCAAATATCGTCTCGCCGTGTCGGACTGCCTGGATGCAGCCCCTGAAATCGGCGTTTATGAGTGTTTCTATGTTCATGGAAGAAGATCTCCTTTCAGCCTTTATTGTATCGTTATTGGGTTACGCTGTCTATCGGATTTTGCCAACGATCTTTAAAAATTGCATGAATACCTTAAAAAACAGAGTTTTTTCGGAATGTATTTCCTGATATAGTTATGACAGAAAGAAAAAACAAGTATTGCACGTGAGCGGCCAAAAGGCGTCCGCTAAGTGCTCATAGCAAGGAGGATACAACATGAAAAAGAGATTACTGGCTTCTGTATTATGTGCAGCCATGGCGGGAACACTTCTGGCCGGCTGTGGTTCCAAGGATTCTTCAGGCGGTGCGTCACAGGCCCCTGCTGCGGGAACGGAGGCAAAGACCGAGGCGGCAAAAACGGAGGCGGCAAAGACCGAATCAGATACGACGGCAGCAGGCACAGACACTTCCGTCGTGACGGAGCCGACAGAGCTGATCTTCATATTCGCGGATGGTGACGAGGGAGCCAAGGCGTCTATGAATGAAATTGTCAACCGTTTTAACGAAACGTATCAGGATATCACGGTGAAGATTCAGCCGGGCAACGGCGGGGCGTACAGCGAGTTCTTAAAGACAAAGGAGAGTGTTGGCGAATTTCCGGATGTGATGGAAATGCGGGATACCCCAATGTATGTACGCGCAGGCATGCTGGAGCCATTGCCGGAGGATATTATTTCCTTATTTAAGACGACGGTTGCATTTGACGGAAAGACTTATACCGCTCCAATAAGCGGTGAGAATACGCAGGGAATTATCTATAATAAGAAGTATTTTGACGATAACGGATTCACAGAGCCGAAGACATACGATGAATTCATGGAGCTTTGCCAGAAAATAAAAGATAAGGGTGATATGGCGCCTCTGGTTATTGGCGGTCAGGATATCTGGCATATGGGTTTCTGGTTTTATAAGGCATATAATGACCAGGTGATGAGCCAGGATACTGACTTTATCAAGCATTGCTATGAGGGAACAAAGGATTTTTCTGATCCCGCTATAACTGCAACATTTGAAGAAATGAAGGATATCTTCCAGTACGCTCAGGATGGCTGGGTATCAACCCCGGATGCGCAGATTACAACATTCCTGGTCAGCGACATGGCGGCCATGATGTACTCCGGTACTCATATGTTTTCTCAGATCACAGATGCAGACCCTGATTTTGAATTAGGATGGTTTGCAGTGCCAAGTCCAGACGGAAAGACCCGCCTTGTAGGCGGCGGTGGCGCTGGCGGTCTGGCGATTTCTGCAGAATCTGCAAAGGATCCGAATAAAAAAGCCGCGGCAGAGGAATTCATCCGCTTCTTCTATAAAATGGATAATTATAAAATTTTCTGTGATAAGTTAAATGCTATTCCTTCTACCGTAGAGACCCCGGATCTGGCTGCCGCTCCGGTTATGCTGAAGGTAATCGAGGCTACGAATACGGCGGATGATTTAAGTCTGATGTGGAACGGACGAGTAGGTGAAAATGAGCTTCCTCCGGATTTCAGAAATTTCATGTATAAGACAACGATTGAAATAATCCAGGGACAGAGGGATATTCCGTCCGCATGTGAGGAATTAAACAAGACGTGGCAGGTTGCCATGCAGAGCTTTAACCCGTTGAAGAGTGCGGAATAGAGATATGCTCCGCGAAAATGATGCTTTGCGGAACATAACAGGAAACTGATGGAAAAGGGGTTGTTACAGAGCCGGAATGGTTCTCTAACAGCCCCTTAGATAAGAAAAGGAAAGGGGATGGGGACAGATGGGAAAGAAAAAAGTAAAGATTGATTTCGTATCAATGGGATTTATCGCACCGGCTTTCCTGTTTTTTACGCTGTTTATTATCGTGCCGACGATTGCCAGCGTTTATTACAGCTTTACCTCATGGGACGGACTGAATCCGGTCGTCAAGTTTGTCGGGCTGGCAAACTACAAAGAGATTTTTACCAGCGCCCGTTTTGGAAATGCACTGAAGAATACGGTGATTCTTACCGCGTTCATATCGATTCTGGAAAACAGCATGGCGTTAATCCTGGCGCTGATCGTGGATAATGTGAGATGGGGAAAGAATTTCTTCCGGAGCGCTTTCTACGTTCCCGTACTGATCAGCGGCATCGTGTCGGGCTTTATCTGGAAGATCATGTACAACTACAATTTCGGAGCGGTCAATACGATATTCCGTTCGCTGGGAATGGGCGAGTATTGCCAGGACTGGCTGGGGAATCCGAAGCTGGCTCTGATCATGGTCGGTGTCGTGCTGGTGTGGAAAGGCGCTGGTTACTACATGATTATCTACCTGGCCTCGCTGCAGAGTGTACCCACCGATGTGGTGGAGGCGGCGGCTATCGACGGCGCCTCACCGCTTCAGCGTTTCAAGGCAATCACACTGCCTCTGATCTCCGGTGCATTTACCATCAATCTGACACTTTCCCTGATCAACGGTCTGAAGGTGTTCGATCAGATCTCCGTCATGACGGACGGCGGTCCCGGATTTACGACAGAGACCATCGTGTACCTGCTGTATAAGGTGGGCTTTAATGAAGGCCGGCAGGGCTTCGGAACGGCGGTCGGCATCGTGCTCCTGTTTATTATTCTGATTCTCAACGCGATCCAGCAGAGTATTCTAAAACGCAGGGAGGTGCAGTTATAATGAAAGAAGTAGGAATTAAAGCCAGCAGACGGAAAGTACGCCCGGGAAACGGTATTCTCTTTGCCGCGACGATTATACTGGCCGTTCTGTTCCTGGCTCCCGTATTCTTTGCGATTATATCCGCATTTAAGAGCAACGGCGAAATCCTGAAGAATCCCATGTCTCTGCCAACTACGCTGTACTTAAAGAACTTTCAGGATTTATTTGCCCAGTCGGATTTTGTGACTGCCATTTTCCACAGTGTGGTTTTAACGCTGGTATCCGAAGTGCTGATTGTCTTTATCGTTCCCATGGCGGCCTATGCGATGGAGCGGCGCAGGACGAGGACGACTATATTTATCTATACATACTTTCTGGCAGGCATGATGATTCCGTTTCATCTCTATATGTTTCCGTTGTTTAAAGAGATGAAGATGTTCGGACTGTTCGGCAATCTGGCAGGCCCCATCGCCTGTTATATCTCAGGCTCAGTGGCCTTCGGCTCCCTGCTGTACTGCAGCTTTTTAAAGGGAGTGCCTTTAGAGATCGAGGAGGCGGCCCAGATCGATGGGTGCAATCCGTTCCAGACATTCTGGAAGGTGACATTTCCTCTTCTTGGACCGTGTACTGCTTCCATGGTGGTGTTAAACGGACTCGGTATCTGGAATGACTTTTTAATGCCGTATCTCGTTCTTCCTTCAGACCGGGCGAAAACGATTACGGTTGAGGTATACTCCTTTGTCGGTCAGTATACGGCGCGGTGGGATATTGTGTTTGCAGGTACGGTTTGTTCCATCATTCCGGCACTCATTATCTTTGTGCTGCTGCAGAAGTATTTTGTGAAGGGGATTACGGCGGGGGCTGCAAAAGGGTAATGTGCCAGGGGGTACGCCCCAACGCTTGCGGAGCGCCCGGGGACGGCAGGAGCAGAAGATTCAGCTGCTTCTTGTTTCCTCGGTGGCAGGAACCAGAGCGTGTTTGAAAATTGCTTTCTGACAGATGTGCGTCACACTTTGTGGGAGATTTTCCCCGAATGAGGGAAGCGTAGTGGGCTACGTTGACCGAATGAGGGGTAAATATGCCGCAAAGTGGGGCGTGCAGATGGCAGGAATGAATTTTCAAACACGCTCTAAAGCAGGAAGACAGGAAAAAAGGGCGGATCGCGCAAACTACGGAAGAAATCCTGAAGGATTTTTCCTCCGTGTGCGCTTGAAAGCAGGCTTTGAGGCCTGCTTTCACCACCCTTTTTTCCTGCCTTCCTGCTTAAGGTCCTGCGTACCTCGGAAAAGGAAGCTGCTGAATCTTCTGCTCCTGCCGTCCCCGGGCTCTCCGCAAGCGCTGGGGCTGTGTACTGGCTGCGTGAGGTGAGAAGGGCTGTGTACTGGCTGCGAGAGGAGGGAAGGGCGGAAGATGGGGTGGAAATTGAGGTTAAATGGAATGTATGGTATAATGGTGGGTAATAGTTTTGGGGAGTAAGGGGGAGGAAATAGTATGAAGAAGCGCTGGAAAAGGAATTTGAGCCTGTATCAGAAATTCTGTCTCGTTATTATTACGCTGGGGTTAATTCCCATGCTTTTTCTCTCGACGGTGATCGTAAACCGGATGTTTAAGGAGTATGGTAATTCTTTGAGGAGTAATTACGTTCAGGCGGCGTCTTATGTGAGTGAGTCGCTGGCTGATATGATGGAGAGCTATAATGGGGTGTCGAAGATGCCTTATTATTATAATTATTCCAGCGAGGGGGAGTTTCAGTTTAATTATATGTCGTATGATAATCTGAGACGGATTATCTATGGGATTGGTGAGGATCCGGAGTATATGGAGGCCAACCGGTATAAAAGCATGATGGTGTTTCTGGGAAATGTCCAGGCGGTGGACAGTTATATTTCCGGGACTCATTTTGCTGGAGAGGGGATTCGGGGGGAGAAGCTGGCGTTTCACCGGTCGCGGAGGAATATACCTTCGGAGGAAGAGATGGTGTTTAACGCCAGGATGGGGCTTGATGGACTGGATCGGAACAGTAAGAATCTGATGCTGATTCTGACTCATAAGAACGATTATTTTCGTATGCAGGATTCCTGGGTCTTTACACTGGCCAGGAATTACTTTGATTTATCGGGGGCAGTAGGGAATTATGAGTATGTCGGTACGCTGTTTATCGATGTGGATTTAGAGCGGATGGAGGCGGCGTTTAAGAATTTGAATCTAAATGCAAGGGACCAGGTCTATGTGTGCGATCGGGAAAATAATTGCTATTACAGCAGTGATGAGTCGCTGATCGGGAAAAATCTGACGTCGGAGGGAGTCCGGTTTGAGGAGACGAAGGAAGAGTTCGTCGTGGATACACCGTATAATGCCAGCGGGCTGAAGGTGATTATTACGATGAAGACGGCGACCGCCTATGAGAAGATCAGACGTATGCAGACGATGATGTATGTGTTCATCGGGGCCTCTCTGGCGGCGCTGCTGGGCGGTTCGGTGTGGTTTTCCAGGCGTCTGACAAAGCCGATTCGGAATATGATGGAACAGATGTCGGAGATTGAGACCGGTAACTTTCAGGTTCGCCTCCCTGTAACCTCGGGGGATGAGATTGGGGTGCTGTCGAAGCGGTTCAATCAGATGTCGAAGGAGCTGGAGAGTTATATCAATCAGTCCTATGTGGCACATATGAAGCAGGCGGAGGCGGAGATGACGGCGCTGAAATCCCAGATTTATCCGCATTTCCTCTATAATACGCTGGAAATTATCCGGATGACGGCGCTGGACAAGGATGATACGGTCGTATCTGAGATGATCGAGGCGCTGTCCAGCCAGATCCACTATATGATTGGCCCCATGCAGGACATGGTGCCGCTGGAAAAAGAGGTGGAGATCACAAGGCAGTATGTCTATCTGTTAAACTGCCGGATCAAGGGGAAAGTCCATTTTACCGCGGATTTAAACGGACTCAGTGAGGTTCACGTCCCCAAGCTGATTCTGCAGCCGATCGTGGAGAATGCCTATGTCCATGGAATCAAACCGAAGGACGGGTCCGGACATGTGATGATCGAGGCGGAGCATGTGGAGCACCGCATGGAAATCTCGGTCATGGACAATGGCGCCGGTATGAGCACCGGGGAACTGGAACAGCTAAAGCTGCTTCTGGAGGGGAATGAGCCGGGGATTAAAAATGAACACAACTGGCAGAGTATCGGCCTGAAAAATGTGCACGACCGCGTGCGGTATTTATACGGAGAGGCGTACGGAATTGAAATCACCAGCACGCCCGGAGTCGGAACCATGGTTCGGATTATCATGCCGTGGAAAGAAGGGGGAGAAGAGGAATGATAAAAATGATTCTGGCGGACGATGAGCCCGTGATCATAAGAGGAATTCAGAAGCTTGTGGATTTTAACCGTCTGGGCATCGAGATCGTGGGGGAATACGAAGACGGGAAATCTGCGTTCGATGGGATTCTCACAGAAAAACCGGATATTGCGCTTCTCGATATCTATATGCCGAAGAAGACGGGAATCGAGGTTTTAAAAGAACTGAAGACGCTGGGGATTGAGACAAAGGTGATCTTCGTCAGCGGGTTCCAGGATTTTCAGTATGCCAAGGATGCTCTGACGTACGGCGCCGTGAACTATCTGCTGAAGCCCGTTATCCGCGAAGAACTGGTGGAGACGCTGGAGAAATGCATCACCATGCTGAAAAATGATGCAGATGGCGAAGGCGGCAGCCCGGAGCACCCGGATTGCCCGGAGGAAGAGGGGCCAGCGGCGGCGTACGATAAGCTGGTGGAAGTGGAAGAGTGCAGATATTTACCGATCCTGACGGAAATTCTCTACAGCAGACAGACCGGGAAACAGGAGCGAAGGCTGATTCAGTTTTCGGTATTGAGCTTTCTGGAGCAATATCTGGAAAAACGGCAGATGGGGATTGTTTTCTTAAAAAATGGCCACATTGTTATGGTGCTCAAGAATCCGGAGAAGGAGGAGACGGGAAGAACACTCGATTCCATCCTGGAGGCAGCAGAGGTGCAGCTCCACATTCCGCGCTGCCAGCTTGGTTTTATTGTTGGTAATCCGGTCGACTCCATGGGGGAGATACCGAGGGCGTATGAAGAGTGTCTGTCCATGACGGGATATTTCTATTTCAGCAGCCAGATTAAGGTTCCGGTTCTGCATGCCGGGGAGCCGGTTTTTAAGAAGCCCGCCACACTCGATGAGATCCGGGAAGTGAGAAATCAGCTGATCGAAGGGATGGTGGCCCAGGATGAAAAGGCGTTTACGGATGCGGCCGCCCGTTTCCGTCGTCTGGTGTGCCTGATTTCGGAGGGAAGAAGGGACGACGCCTGCTTCCACTACGGAAGCACGATTCGTATCATAGAGGAACGGTTTGAAACCATGGGCATTGATGGAATGCCCGTGGAGTTTAAGGATATTCTGGAGCAGGCGAGGCAGAGCGAGTCCTATGAATGCCTTACGGGCCTGTTTGAAGGATACTTTAAGGAGTATAAGGAGCGGATAAAAAAGGCGGTCGTGAGCAGTGAGAAAAAGGATATTATCCATGCCAGAGAGTATATTGAGAGGCATTACAGCGAGAACCTGACACTGGAGGTGCTGGCCGGAGAAATACATATGAATCCCTACTATTTCAGCAGCTTTTTTAAGAAAAATTCCGGAGAGAATTTTAAGGATTACTTAAATAAGGTGCGGATGAAACATGCGATCAACCTGCTGGTATCCACCGATAAAAAAACTGCGGATATAGCGTCGGAAGTTGGCTTTCGGGACAGCAGAGCCTTTTCGGAGCTGTTTTCCAGAATTTACGGAGAGACGCCTTCCAATTACAGGAAACGGGTGAAGAACGGGTGAGATGCGGAGTGATGGAGGGAAAAGGCTTTATTGTGATGCGGAAGGATAGGATTTTTTATTGTACCATACTTTGGGGGAGACTACTATCATGGATTTTGGCTGTGATGAGTATTAATTTTTTGAATATGATTGAGAAAAATATAAAAGGGTACTTGAAAAAAACAAGTACCCAGTGTATAATTTACTTAGAAGTAATCAAAAGACAATTTCTGGTCTGATGATTGCGCTTCGGATAAGTGCATAATTTATAGTTATGAGCTATCCTCTATTGCGAGTAGAGGATAGCTATTTTCTTTTCTGATGATTTTCTATGTAAGTCAGTGCGGCAAAGATCACCAGCACTAATGTCAACACTTCAAGTGTATTCATATTACATGTCCTCCTGCGGTTATTTCCGAAGGAAACCATCAGACTATCCTCTGACTTCTATAATCAATTATACAAAAATATTATAACATCGCATGAGAGTAAATACAACATGAAAATAGAGTGAAAAATTCGATAATTCCCATCCTCCACATCCCCAATCCTTACCCATTCCTCTGCCCCGCATTCCTATATGCGGCCGGCGTCAGTCCTGTCTCTTTTTTGAATATGGAATAAAAGTAGTTCGGATTGGAGAATCCGGTTGCCTCGGCGATGGTGGTGATGGTCATATCGCTGTTCATCAGAAGCTCCTGAGCCTTAACGATGCGGATCTGGCGTATGTAGTCATTGATATAAAAGCCGGTGATGGACTTAAAGATTCTGGAAAAGTAATTGGTGGAATAGCCTAAGTACTCGGCCACCATTCCGGCGCTTAAGTTGTAATCATTATAGTGCTCTTCAATGTACTTTCTGCTTTCCTCAATCCGTTCAAAATGCTTGTTGTCCTTTAACTGTTCGGCTGCGGCCTTCCGTTCCTGGTACCATTCAAAGATGGTCAGGAGGACGCCGGCCCCTTCCGTCAGAGTGGCAGGAGTGTGGAGCGTCTCGGCAGATAAATAGGAGTCCTTGTCGGGAGCGTTTAATTTCTGCATCTGGAACAGGAGGTCTAAGTACAGCCGGTTAAACAGCAGGGAGGCGGGCTGATAGGAATACTGCTTTAAAATAGAAAGAAACTCCTGAACATTTTCCGTGAATTCCTTTTGTTTTCCGTGCAGCATGCAGGCGAGAATCTCATCGGCCAGCTTATCGGGATACGTCATGTATTCCGGCATCAGTTCCATCACGCGCCCCGGATAGATAATCTGATTGGTACCAAGCACGAAACGGTAGTTCTTAAGCTCCAATACGCGCCGGTACACACGGTTCAAATCATCAATTCCACTGGTCACGCCGTCGAGACTGATTGTTAAAACCAGATGGTTGTCTGTAAGCAGTTGGTCCTTAGCCGCTTCCAGAAGCCGTACCAGTTCATCGAAGGTGATGGGAATGTCCTCTATGGTATTAATCAGACAGATGACCTGGTCAGAGGCGACGGGAACACATTCTGTGTAGAAGAGAGGGCTTAAGGTTTCGTGAAGATGCTGGCTGATCCTGGTCTGCACAATGGGAGCAAGGAGATCGCTGCTGTCACTGTTCTCTATGAAAAAACAGGCTAAAAACATTCCGTCAAAGGGAATCTCCCATCCATTCTTTTCCAGAAGCTCCTTCGTTTGGGCGATATCGCGGTTTCCCAAAACCAGACCACGGATTAAGTCAGATTTCATGCGGGGCTGATAGAAGGCATTTTCCTCCTCCAGCTCCCTGATTTCATCGATGGCATTTTCATAGACGTGGCGGATCAGGGAGAATTCATCCATGTCAGAGCCGCCGGCGTACTTGGAATCCCGGAGCTCTTCGGTAATCGCCTCCAAAGGCCGGTAGAGCCGTTTCGTAATGATATACTGCAGCAGAATGGCAGTCAGGAAGATCGCCGCTGCCACAGCCAGAGACAAGTTTCTCTGAACCTTCATGGGGCCGACGATTTCACTGTATGGGACACCGCTTAAAAAGGTGAAATTCTGGGCGGGATCCTTGTAAAAGGCGCATAAATGATCGTCTCCGTGAAAGGTTCTTAAGCTGCTGGCGGATTCGCCCTCTGTCAGACCGGGCCAAGCGAGGAACGCCTCGCAGGCTTCCGGATCTGAGGTAAAATCTTCCGTCAAGTCGGAGAGCAGAACCATACCATTATCCCCCAGAACCATACCCGTCTGGGAACCGGTTCCCAGCACGTGCTCCGAGAGCTTCTTCATATCCAGATTGATGAAGATGCCTCCGCTCAGCTCATCAAAATTGTCCGCATAGACCGGATAGGCGAAGGTAAGAACCTCTTCCGACGTTCCTGTCAAAGGGGAAGGGAAGACGGAAGCCTTCTTTGCCTCTTTTAAATACTCCCAGCAGTAATCGAGGTTGAAACGGTAGGAGCCGCAGGTTATGGCGTCGTCTGCCATGGCGTTGTATATATATAGGGAGTTTACGTATGGATTGATGTTGTAGAATTTCTTTACAATCAGATACGTAGCGTAGTTCTCCGCCGGATCGAATTCCTTCAGTGAGCTGAAGCCGACAACTCTGGAATCCAGGATGACGGTATTGTAAAGCTGTGAGATCTCACTGACCAGATCGTTCATAGTGCGGGCGCTCTTTTCCAGATTTTTTTCCTGGCCGTCGTACAGATTTTTAGAGAGAGAATCCGCGTATCTCTGATAAAAAAATACCGTCAGGATGAAAATTGTGACGGAGATGACCAGCAGGCATGTGCTGAGCATCTTTCTGAAATAATTCTGGCCACCAATCAATTTCTTTATCATATCTCTTTTACCCCAATCGTAATAGTTCTCTATGCTATCAGTATAGCGAAAAGCGGCCCTGGAATCAATCGTCAGGAGGGCTGATCTTTGGAAATGAGAGTAAAGTGTTAGATTTTAAAGTCTGAAAACCCCGCTTTTTGAAGCCATTACGGAGTATCCGCAGTTTACGGAGGCATGCCTGGGAGCGTATAGTGAAATCATGCAGGGAGCAGGAAAGGAGTAGAAAAGTGATATGAAAGGAAAGGGATTTTTTAAGGAACTTTATAAGAACAGGGCTCTGTACAGCATGTTTCTTCCGGCCGCCGCGGTTTTAATTCTGTTTAATTATCTGCCTATGTTTGGCATGGTAACGGCGTTTAAGGATTTTAACTTTGCGGACGGAATATTCGGAAGCCCCTGGATTTCACCGCTGACGAAAAACTTTGAATATCTGTTTTCGTCGGGATCGGCGACAAGGGCCACATGGAATACGATATTGCTGAATCTGTTATTTATCGTATTCGGACTGGTATTCGAACTGGGATTTGCATTGATGTTTAATGAACTGAGGATGAAGAAATTTAAATCTGCCGTGCAGTTTGGTATCTTTCTCCCCTATTTCATTTCCTGGATTGTGGTAGGATTGTTTTCCTATAACTTATTTAACTATGAACACGGAAGTCTGAATACACTGCTCAAATTGTTTGGAATGGAGGCCATTAACTGGTACGAGAACCCGAAGATGTGGGTCGTGATCCTGGTGGTGTTCCGTGTCTGGAAGATGACAGGGTACGGCATGATCATGTACATAGCGGCATTGGGCGGTATTGATACGACGTACTATGAGGCGGCAAAGATTGACGGCGCATCGAGATGGCAGCAGATTAAGAGCATCAGCCTGCCGCTGCTGGCACCGACAGCAATTACGCTTCTTCTGCTGAACTGCGGCAAAATCATGAACGCGGATTTCGGAATGTTCTACTCCATGATTGGAAATAACGCGCAGCTCTATTCCACCACGGATGTGCTGGATACGTTCATTTACCGTAACTTAAGGCTCAATGGAGACGTGGGGATGTCGTCGGCCGCAGGGCTTTACCAGTCGGTGCTGTCCACGGCAATCCTGCTTTTTATGAACCGTCTGGCAAGAAAGCACAATCCTGACGGAGCACTGTTTTAAGTCACTCCACTAGGTTCGTGGAAAACCTCGCCAAGTGGAGATGACATGCATCGCACGTAAGCGCCTAAAAGACAGGCGCTAAGTGCTCATAGCAAGGGAGGAGAAAATGATGAAACAAGGAAAAAAGCTGTCATGGAAAAATTTCCCCATCAGCATCCTGCTGGCGGTCAGCGCACTCATCTGTATCGTGCCGTTCTGGCTGGTTCTGGTCAGCTCACTGACGCCGGAAGCTGATATTATATCATACGGATACTCGCTGTTTCCAAGGCGGATCGATTTTACGGCGTATAAGATCCTTCTGGCGGACGCGGGAAGAATCTTAAATGGATATAAGATTTCAATTTTTGTAACTGTGGTGGGAACGATTCTGAGTGTTGCGGTGATTACGCTGGCGGCATACCCCATTTCCCAGGACCGCGTGAAGTATCACAGGGCTCTCAATTTCTTCGTCTTGTTTACCATGCTGTTCAATGGAGGAATGGTGCCGTGGTTTATCGTCTGCCGGAATATGCTTCATCTGAAGGATTCCGTATGGGCCCTGATTCTGCCGTATCTGGCTAATGCCTGGTATATTTTCCTGACGAGAAACTATTACCGGAGCATTCCTGCGGAACTGGTGGAGTCTGCGAAAATCGACGGAGCGTCGGAATACCGGATCTTTTTCCAGATTATTCTGCCTCTGGCGAAACCGGTTATCGCCACCATCAGCCTGTTTATCAGCTTAAACTACTGGAATGACTGGTGGCTGGGGATCATGCTGATCGACAACACGGATTTACAGCCGCTGCAGCTGCTCCTGCGAACGATCACCTCCAATATTCAGTTCTTAAGCTCCTCCTCCAATGTCAACGCGATCACGCAGGCGGCGGGGAGCATACCATCGGAGGGAATCAAGATGGCGACCTGTATCGCCACCATCGGTCCGATTATTCTGGTCTATCCGTTTGTACAGAAGTATTTTGTAAAAGGCATTATGGTAGGGGCTGTAAAAGGGTGAGAATACCTGACGGATTACAGTTCACAGCCCGTTCGGTCTCTGCTTCCCGGTCTGTCCCGGCTGGCCTACGCGTTTTCCAGTTCAAGTTTCGGGGATAAGCACTTCTAAACGTGCAGAATTTTTCTAAAAACCAGGGAAAATTCCCAAACTCGCTGCGCTCAGACAGGTGGGAATTTCCCCTGAACGAAAAATCCAGCGCGTTAAGAATTGCTAATCCCCTGCAAAGTCACTGGAAACTACGCGTAAGCCAGCCGGGACAGACCGGGAAGCAGAGACCGAACGGGCTGTGAACTGCAACCCTGACAGAGGTATCACTGCAAAATAATACAGATGTTTTTGCAATGCGCAACAAAAAAATATATAATAATCAAAAGGAGAGAGGTTACAATGAAAAAAAGAACAGGTACAAAGGCATTATCGATTGCACTGGCCGCTGCGCTGTGCATGACAGGACTTGCGGGGTGCGGGTCCAAAACACAGGAGACACAGGGAAGCACCGCGGCAAAGACAGAGGTGGGAGAGACTCCCGCGGAGTTAAAACCAGTGACGCTGAAGCTGTGGTCCTGCAGCGATAAGTATCAGGCGCAGGAGGAGGTACTGGACAAATTTTGCGAAACTTATAAAGACAAACTGAATATTGATAAGATCGAGTTCAATTACGTGCCGTTCGGCGATTATGAGGATAAGATGACCTCCCTGGTCGCAGGCGGAGATGATTTTGACGGAATGTATGTTTCGGACTGGATGCTCTATAATAAAATGTCCAACAAGGGTGGTCTGATGCCGTTAAATGAACTTATGCAGCAGTATGCGCCGTCGCTCTTTTCGACGTATCAGGAAAACGGATCCATGACGGCATGCAGCATCGACGGCCAGCTGGTGGCCATGCCGTGGACGAAAAAGAAGAGCTCCAAGGCCATACTGTTTTACCGAAAAGATCTGGCGGAAAAGTATGGAGTTGATACCTCGAAGTTAGAGACGATCGAGGATCTGGATGCCATGCTGGCGGATGCTAAGGCAAAGGTTCCGGATATTACAATATTCGAATCAGGTTTCCCGAGAGGCAATACATACAGCGATGTGCTGGCTATACTCCATGCAAAATATGAAATGGACAACATGAATTATCATACACTGACGTTTGACTTAAACGCAGAGAAGCCAGTGCTGGAGGCTGTGGAAGAGACTCCGATGTTTAAAGAGGCTGTCACTTGGATGAACAAGTGGTATAACGAAGAAATTGTATCTAAAAATGAACTGTCAGAAACGGATACAAAATTATTTGAAAACGGCAAGACATTTGCAAAGGTTGGGCTTTATGGGGATGCCGTACAGGGCGTTGTGTTCAATATTCCGGATGCAGAACTGGGATACGCGGAAATTTATCCAGATGGAAAGTATCGCTATGATTCACCGTTGAATAATGCATTTGCCGTTAATAAGAACGCCGCCAATCCTGAGCGTCTTCTGATGTTGCTGGAACTGTTAAACACGGATGAGGATGCGTATGATTTATTCATGTATGGAATTGAAGGGGAAACGTATGTGAAGGGTGAAGATGGTTCCATTCAGTTTCCGGAAGGGCAGGATGCAGCGAATTCTACATTCCTGGGTTGGTTCTGTTGGCCATTTGTTAGGGATCAGTTTGATAAGCCATCAGGAAAAATAACGCCAAAGGCATTGGAAATGGAAAAGGAATGGCTCGAAAAGGACAGCCTTGTCGTATCTCCGTTGACTGGATTTAACCCTGGAACCAGCAGCATCAAGACAGAACTGGCACAGAGAGACCAGTTATACGATGAGCAGGGCAAGCTGCTCCTGGCAGGCATTGTGGAAAACAATGATGTAGACGCGGCCGTCAATAAGTATATAGAGAGTCAGAAGGCGGCAGGACTTGATAAAATTCTGGAATTCATGCAGACGGAAGCAGATAAAATGATTGGGAAGTAAGCCTGTAAGGCAGATAAAGTGGCTGGGAAGTAAGCCAAAAGGCAGATAAAAGACCGGCGGGCAAGCCGAAAAAAAGCAGATAAAAGGCGGGAGCGAAAAGTGGACAATCAATCATGGTCCGGTTTAACGTTCCCGCCATTTTACTACAGAGAAGATGAAAGGTATTCGTCTATGAAATCGTATCCCAGTCCATACCACATATGCGGTCCGTCGAAGGTGCGGTGACGCACATGGCCGGCTTTGCCGAACAGGGAGTAGATTCTCTGGATTTTGTGGAATTGGCTGATGGGATCATCAATGCCTTTTGGCCCGTTCAGCACATCCTGGAGTCCATTTTCAAAGAACGCGGGCCGGGGAGCGATGAGAGAGGCGATGTCACACAGATCGAAATCACGCCACAGTCCGGGAACGAAATTGCAGGGGCATAAATGGGTTTCCAGTATACTTTCTTTTGCACTGTGTAAGTACCCGCTGATCACTGCAAGGCGGATTCGGTCGTCCATGGCGGCAAGCCACATGGAATAGAGACCGCCCCCGGAAAAGCCGCAGCAGCCAAGTCTCTCCGAATCGACCGTGGGAAGTGTCTCTGTATAATCGACGAGCCGCATCAGATCCCACAGGGCGAGTCCGGCAAAGGTGAGTCCCAGGGCTTCCGCGGTCATGGTCAGATTTTTACAGGAAGAGCCAAGAGGATTCGGTAAGACATCGCCGAGGAAGGTACGATCCTCCATGGAGACCGGCTCTAAGCGTTCCCCATATCCCGGGGGATCGGGGCAGAATACGGTATAGCCCATTTTGACCAGCTGAAGGCCGTAACTCTCCTTGGGATCGGACGCCAGCTTTTCCCTGACTCCGGGAGCGGTGAGAACGCCGGCCACACTTTCCTTGCTGGCACCGTGGGCCGGGATAGCGATCATGGTCTTACGAGGCCGGGAATCCGAAAGTCCGTCTGGAACCAGCATGTAAAAAGGCATGAAAACATCCGGCAGTGTCTGTATTTTCAGTTTATACCGGGTATATCCGTCCTCCTGAAAGGTACTTAAAAGCTCTGCTTCCCTGCTGTACGGAGCAGAATCGGCAATAAACTGCTCCAGACGTGAAAGGCCGAGTAATTCCTGGAGATGGTCTCTGGATTTGTCCTTCCAGATTAGAAAGGAAGCGGCATCCGGTGCGGTGCAGGCGTATTTGGGAGGGGCGGATTCATAGATCTGCCGAAAAAATTGTTTATAAGAGTAAGTCATAATGATACCCCGCTTTCATAATCATGGTATTCGTGCTGCCATTATCATTATAAAAGAAGATTCGGGAGCCTGAAAGTATAAAAACAGGGGATTGCTGCCGGGATTAGTTTTTGTAATAGAAAGAAACAGACAGATTCCTGAAAAATGTGCATGGAAACCTAAAAAAAGCGGCATTCAAATTTTCAGGATACGGCTTATAATGATTAAAAAAGAGAGAAGATAGTCGAAGGAGAGATAATATGGAAACATTTTATTTAGTAAAAGATTTTGGCGCAGCGGGGGACGGAAAGAGTCTGGACACGGAAGCGATTCAGGCGGCAATCGATCGGTGCAGCCAGGAGGGCGGTGGGTACGTTCTGCTGGAGAAAGGCGAATTCATCTCCGGGACTTTGTATATGAAGTCGGGCGTCTATTTGATCGTGACGGCGTCGGCAAAGCTGACAGCAAGCGGTTCCATTGCCGCGTACGGGACGGACACTCATTACAACCGCTATGTCAACGAGCATGACATGGACCGCTGTTTCATCTACGCGGAGGAGGCGGAGAATTTCGGAATTATGGGGGAAGGGATCATCGACGGAAATGCGGAATGCTTTCCGAATGAGGGAAGCATTTACCGCCCCATGATGATTCGTTTCCTGAGATGCCGCGATGTGAAGCTGAAGGGGATAAAGCTCTATCAGTCCGCCGCATGGACAACCGCATTTCTGGATAGTGAAAATATCTGGGTGGAAGATTTGGAGATCTGCAACGATAAGAGATACAATGGAGACGGCCTCGATTTCGATGGATGCAGAAATGTCTTTGTGGCGCGGTGCAGGATATCCGGTACGGATGACAATCTCTGCCTTCAGGCGGGCAGCAGGGAGTATCCCGTGGAAAATGTCCACATATCGGACTGTCATTTTACCTCCATCTGTGCGGGAATCCGGATTGGCCTCAAATCCATCGGGGATATCAGAAATGTGACGGTTTCCGGCTGTACCTTCCAGAATGTATGGCGGGAGGGAATTAAGATCGAGTGCACCGAGGGCGGAAATATCTCGGATATCTGTATTCTGGGAAACACCATGCACAATGTGAGCAGGCCAGTCTTCATTCTGCTGAACAAGCGCATGCAGGAGATTGGGTCTTCCGTGGAACTGAAGGAAATGCCGGAAATCGGAACGCTTAGGAGGATAACCATTTCCGGGCTGATTGCAAGGGACGATGAAGAAATGGAAAAGATTCATTACCGTTTCCAGGACGATGTTATGGGGAGACCGGAATTCGGAGGAATCCGGGTGGATGCGAATAAGGATCATCCGATTGAAAATCTGGTGTTCCAGAACATTGATTATACGGCGATCGGAGGAGTCCGGCTGGATGAGATTCCGGAGAGATATCCGGAGGTACCGGACTATAAGGCGGAGTCTAAGACAGAGTATAAGGCGGACCATAAGTCAAAGAATAAGACCAGCTATGCAGCGGGTAATAAATCGGATATCTGGACGGATACAGGCAAAACGGAAGCCGAAGTAAGTGAAAACTATTATCCGGATTGGAGCCGGACCACTCATCTGGATATCCGGAATGTGAAGAATCTCATTCTGGCGCAGGTAATGGTTTCAACGGTACATGAGGATGAACGGCCAAAGTATCTGGTGGAAGGATGCAGATGCCTGAAGGAAGAGATTTATGATTTGGACTGAACCTGTTATGGGGCAGAATTACACAAGGGAAAGACAGACAGTAAAATATGCAGCAAAGTGAGGAACGGATATGAGAAATGAGCTGAATTTTCTCGCATTCTGGGCGGTCAATGATCGTCTGAAACCGGAACGTATGATGGGGCAGCTGTCCGACATGAAAGAAATGGGGTTTCACGGGACGATCTTTCATCCCAGATATTATCCGGGGATTCCGGCATATATGAGTGAGGAGTATCTGGAACTTCTGTCCCGGCTGATCTTACACGCGAAGCAGATCGGCCTGCAGTTCTGGATATACGATGAAAACGGATGGCCGTCCGGATCGGCCGACGGCAGAGTGCTGGAACATTTTCCAGACAGCCGGTGCCGGTGGATGCAGTATGAAAACGGGCGTGTGGAGTGGCATGAGGTCCGTCAGTTTAATACCTTCGACAGAGAAGCGATGAAGTGGGATTTCTCTACGGGCACGGCGTTTCCATAAAAAATGGGGACGTTCCATGGTGCGAGGAGGCGGGGGAGCGCTATAAAAAGCTCTATCACGAGGACGTTATGGAAAAACTGGAACTCCTTTTTGTGGAGAAGGAGGGTTACCATCAGTTCCGGTATCGTTACTGGCAGATTCTTACTGATCTTCTGGCAGAATCATTTTATCAGAATTGTAACGATTGGTGTGTCAGGTACGGGAAACGGTATACGGCTCATTTGAAGGCAGAAGAAAATCTGTTCTTTCAAACCTCGTGCAGTGGTTCTGTCTGCTGGAATTTGAAGAATGTGAATGTTCCGGCAGTCGATGCGCTGGAACGGAATTGTTGGCAGACACCACCATATACTGGTCTAAAGTTGAGCGATTTCCAGGTTCATCAGCGCCTGCTGCCGGAACGCTGCGTATTCCTCTGCAAGATTCTGAAGCGGCGTTTTCCCGGCGGCATCGGTCCACAGGGTCATTTTGATATCCATTCCTTTGGCCTTCTTTTTCGTTGTCCAGATTCCGATCACCTCCCCGCGGTATACAACCGCTCCCGGGTTGGTCACAAGCTTCCAGATCTGTTTCTGAAGTGTTTTATCGGGTTGAAGAACCGCGCGGTCACGCTGGTCCAGGTAAGGATCGTGCCCTCCGAGCAGCAGGAGGTCCCTCTGCAAATCTCCCGGGTGATTCCCGGTAAAAGAGGCCGGAGCAAAGAGGCGCTCCCTGTCCTCTGACAGGATAAATGCCTTTTTTCCGAAGACTGTGACAGGCTCCATTTCTTCTGAAATGGTGTTCCACATACGCCGCGCCTGTTTGCCGGAGCAGCCCAGCCAGCTTGCAAACATATCGGCGGTCGCCGGTCCATAGCAATGCAGGTATTTTCGGACCAGCTTCTTTTCCGCATCACGATCCGGGGGGAGAGGGCTGCCTGTCCAGTTTTTAAATGAGGTAAACGTCGGGCTGATCCCGTCCCGTTTTCCGAATACAACGAGCCCGTGAAAAGCACACGGCCGAAGCAGAAAGGAGACAACGGCCCCGCCGACGGTCTGGATATCGGGGCTGCCGTACATGGAGGGCTGATTCCATAGCTCCCGTTTTTGGACGGGAATCAGAGGTGTCATCCACCCGGCCAGAGTCTGATCAAGGGCGCTCTTGCTGACGATGACGTGATCGTCCAGCTGTGGAATTACCTGTTTCAGTATTTCGAGCAGGCTGTCAAAATCCATCTGCAGGAAGTCGAGGGCCAGAGCGATTCCCTGCGTGTAAATCCATGGCTCCGGTTCATCCGGTATGAGCGCAGACAGAAAAGCACTGCTCTCCGAAAACGGAAACACGACCGGCGTGCCCCGGTAGCTCCATGCCTGCAGGAGCGTTTTCTGTTCATACAGCAGGTGTTCCATATCCGATAAGGTACAGTCCGGCATCCGGTTAAAGAGTGCGGTTTCCCATGCTCCGGGCGGCGTGTTCTGCATACCGCACGCACCCACCAGCCGGTCTGTTTCCGATTTCCAGTACACGGCATCCAGGTGATGGGAGCGAAGCCTGAAAATTCTGATCTGTTCTATACTCGGTTCTGTCATGGCGTTTTTCCTTTCCTTTCTTTATCCTTATAATACGTTAGAGGGAGGAAAAAAGCAAGATGAGGACAAAAAGTCAAAATCAGAACCTGCGAGTGAAGAATAAGGGAAAGGATGTATAAAAAGTGTACTCAATAGTTAAAAAATGCAGTTTCTTTTCCCTTCTCCTTCTGCTATTTTAATGGTGAACCCAATGTTACACGAAAGCGGTGCCCCCCCGGCGGAGGTTTTGGGCCGGAGCCGCAAAACAGGATGAGAACAGGAGAGAATAGTATGATAAGTCTGCAGGATAACGCCTGGATCGATGAGGCAGTAGAAAAAATTGTGAAAAAAATGGATCTGGTCAGTGAGCGGTCAAGGAACAAGATTCCCTATACGGCCAAAAACGGTGTTCATGATGACAGAAGCAGGGAAGATCAGACATTTTCGGCAGATGATGGGCTGAACTGGTGGTGCAACGGATTCTGGGCGGGCATGCTCTGGCAGATGTACCATGCGGCGGGAAATGAGAAGTATGCGGAAATCGCCCGGATTTCGGAGGAGAAGCTGGACCGGTGTTTCAGCGATTATTACGGGCTGCATCATGACGTCGGCTTCATGTTCCTGCCGAGCGCAGTGGCGGATTACCGTCTGACAGGGAACCCGGATTCGAGGAAACGGGGGCTGCACGCTGCCAATCTTCTGGCAGGCCGGTTCAATCCGGTGGGAAAATTTATCCGCGCCTGGAATGACATTCCGGGCAGCCAGGATGATACGAGGGGATGGGCGATTATTGACTGCTTATTTAATATTCCGCTGCTGTACTGGGCCAGTGAAGAAACGAAGGATCCAAGGTTTGAGCAGATAGCCAAAATGCACGCAGATACGGTTATGGAAACGTTTGTGAGACCGGATGGCTCGGTACGCCACATTGTGGAATTCGATCCGTTTACAGGGGAAATGGTGCGGGATTACGGCGGCCAGGGATATGGCCAGGGATCTTCCTGGACGAGAGGACAGACGTGGGGACTGTACGGCTTCCTCATGAGCTACCGCCATACCGGAAAGCAGGAATACTTAGATACGGCAAAGCGGATTGCCCATTATTTTATCGCCAATATCCCCGAAGACGGCCTGATTCCGGTGGATTTCAGGCAGCCGGCAGCGCCTCTGTGGTATGACGATACGGCCGCTGCGATCGCCGCCTGCGGCCTGCTGGAGATCGCAAAAGAAGTGGGAGACTTAGAAAAAGAGCTGTACGAGAGGGCTGCCCATAAGCTTCTGCATGCATTATGCCGGGAACACTGTGATTTCAGTATGGACAGCGACTGCTTCCTGACAAAATGCACCGGTTCCTATCATAATGAAAAGGATCATGAAATGCCCATTATTTACGGGGACTATTTCTTTATAGAGGCAATGCTTAAGCTGAAGGGGCAGGACGTATTTCTGTGGTAGCAGGAGAGGAAAAGCAGATGGAAAAAATTGCGGAAGGCATTTATAAGATAACGTATCAGAAACCGGAACCATTTACGCCCGTTTCCATGAGGAAAAGTGAGATGGCGGACGGCGCGCTTGAACGGCTGGGGAAGGGAAGGAAAGACGGAGCCGCAGCCCTGCCGTTTGAAGAGACAGAAATTCAGTTTGAGCAGACAGCGCGCGGGATTACGGTGACGCTGCCCATGAAGACGGACGAGGACATCTACGGGTTTGGTCTTCAGCTGTTGAGTCTCAATGCAGCAGGCAGAAAACGATACGTTAAGGTGAATTCTGATCCCAGGATGGATACGGGAGAGAGCCATGCACCGGCTCCGTTTTACGTCTCGACGGCGGGATACGGGCTGTTGGTGGATACGTACCGGTACGCCACTTTTTATATGGGGACGAATACGGAAAAAGGGACATCTGCGGGCAAACGGGAGGTGAACATACCGCATCGGGAATTCAGTGAATCTGCGCTGTACGCATTCAAGCGGGCGAAGGAAGAACGGAAGGTCATTATTGAGATTCCGGCGGCGGGCGGTATCGATCTGTATTTCTTTGCCGGAGACGTGAAGGAAGCCGTGATGCGGTACAACCTGTTTTCGGGAGGCGGCTGTCTGCCGCCCATGTGGGGTCTCGGTATGTGGTACCGCGTATACGGGGGCAGTGATGAGAACCATGTGAAGAAGCTGGCAAAAGGCTTCAGAGAGGATAAAATGCCGGTGGACGTGATCGGGATCGAACCGGGATGGCATTCACACTCGTATTCCTGTACGTATGAGTGGGGATATCTGTTTCCCAATCATCAGGAAATGGTGGATACCCTGAACCAGGAGGGGTATCACGTGAATCTTTGGGAACATATTTTTGTCTATCCGGCTGCACCGTTTTATGAGAAGCTGCTGGATTACAGCGGGGATTATGAGGTGTGGAACGGTCTGGTGCCGGATTTTGCGACGGAAGAGGCCCGCAATATATTTGCAGGCTGGCACGAAGAGCAGTTTATTCAAAATGGAATAGCCGGATTTAAGCTGGACGAGTGTGATAATTCGGATTTCAATCCCTCTAACTGGTCCTTTCCAGATTCCACAAAATTTCCTTCCGGTATGGACGGGGAACAGATGCATAATGCGGTGGGTGTGCTGTATCAGGAGTTGATTTTCAATGCATTTAAGAACAGGGGGATCCGGACGCTGTCTTCAGTCCGCTCTTCCGGGGCTCTCGCGGCACCGCTTCCGTTTGTCCTGTATTCCGATTTATACGGACACCGGGAATTTATCAGAGGAATGGTTACCGCCTCCTTTTCGGGCATGCTGTGGGCGCCCGAGGTGAGGGACTGCGCGAGTGGGGAAGATCTGTTAAGAAGAGTGGAGACGATCGTATTTTCGCCGCAGGCACTGCTAAACTGCTGGAGAATCCCCAATCCGCCGTGGGAACAGGTGTGTATAGAGAAGAATCTGCAAAACGAGGCGATGGAAGAACGGGCGTTTTACATGGATGCCTGCCGGAAGCTGTTTGAACTGCGGATGTCATTGCTTCCATACCTGTACAGCGCTTTTGTGGAGTATCATGAGCTCGGAATACCGCCTGTCAGGGCCATGGCGATTGAGGACCCGGAGGATTATGAGGCACGAGGTATCGATGATCAGTATTTCTTCGGAAGGGACCTTCTGGTGTGTCCGCTGACCCTGGAAGATGGAGATTCGAGGGAGGTATACCTGCCGGCTGGGCTGTGGTATGGCTTTTTCGACGGTCAGCCCTATGAGGGCGGACGGAGATTATCCGTACAGGCGAAAGAGGAGGTTATTCCTGTTTTTGTGAGAGACGGCGCCATAGTTCCCATGGCAGAACCGGTTCTCTGCGTCAGAGAAGATACGGTGTTTGAGATGACAATTCGTTCCTATGGACGGAAAGAGGGGGCGTATACCCTGTATGAAGACGACTTTACTTCCTTCCAGTATGAAAATGAGGGAATGAGAGAAGTGGAGATACGGCGAGGCGGAGATGGTAAGATAGAAATTGCGGGTGGGGAGAATAGCCTGCGGTACCGGTTTAAGGGCAAGACAGAGTTTATTGGATAGATATTAGTAAAAGGGCCTTCTGTGCGGAATATGCAGCACAGAAGGCTGTTTTATATTTCATTGACTGAGCAGTTTTTAAAAATTCGGTTTAGAAGATAAGACTGAAGAAAGACCGGAAGTGCCGGTCCGAATACAATGAGAGGCAAAAAGCGGAAAAGGATGACGAGAGGCAGTGCCACATTTAAGATCAGCAGACAGAACGACCAGTGTAGATTTTGGGAGGCGATTCCCAGGGCGGCCCGAAAGGTACCGCCTATGGTATTGTCGTACTGCGCTGTCAGAGGCAGAAGGTAGACGGCAGCGAACAGGAAGAAAAGCAGAAAACCGGCGATGAGAAATGCCAGAAATCTAAGTGCCAACAGCTCACTTTTTCCAAAGTAGAAAAAGTCTGTACAGCAGACCGCGGTTACAGCGGCAATGAAAAAGAAGAAGAAAGAGGCTTTGGGGAATCCGTTCCGGAAGGCATGAAAATATTCCCTGGTCAGATAGCCTTCTTCGTCCCTGACCAGGCGCAAGGTGGTGTAATAGAGCGCGCAGGTGGAGGCGCCGAGCGTAAAGAGCGGCAGACTTGTAATCAGCCACAGTATATTGAGCCATAAAAGCTTTCCCAGTTTTGCGAGAAAACGGGTCATAGGATTGTCGTAAGAAAAGATGGAATTAAAATTCATGTTTCAGCCCTCCCTGTAATTGCTGCCATAATTATAGGATGAGAAGAAATATGAAACAAGCGGTTCATTAACATTCGAAATCAGATCGTTAAAAAGTGTACAGTACAGCGCCGGATTATAAAATATACTGAAGCAGAAGTTCATTAACTTTTCGGATTACCTTTCCGTGACAGATCTGTTAGGCTTTGAGGGTCAGATATTTGTGAGGACAAAACACATAAAAACAATTGAAAGAAATGGAGATGACACGATGTTCAAAAATTTGCGTTTTGACGTAAAGCGTAACAAGTTCCTTCTTATTCTCTGTGCCCCTGCGATCCTGTGGTTTTGCATCTTTTCCTATGCCCCCCTCTGTGGTCTGGTGGTCGCCTTCCAGAAATACAGTCCGGCGAAGGGAATTTTTGGCAGTGAATTCGTTGGACTTAAGAATTTTGAGTTCTTCTTTGGATCCCAGTCTTTTTTTCGGATCACATTTAATACCCTGTTTCTGAATGCGTTATTCATAATCTCTACAATGGTATGCTCCATACTGATCGCGCTGGCGGTCTCTGAGGTGTCTAACAGGTGGTTTAAGAAAATATCGCAGTCCGTCATTCTGCTGCCCCACTTTATTTCCTGGACGGTTGTTGCCCTGCTCATGGAGGCATTTCTCAAAACAGACGGCGGAATTATTAACCGGTTCATTACATTTCTGGGGTTCGATGTCATTCCTTTTTACCAGAGTCCCAGGGTATGGCCTGCACTGCTCACGTTTCTGCGTGTATGGCAGGGGGCCGGGTACGGTTCAATCGTCTATCTGGCTGCCATCACAGGTCTCGACCAGGAGATGTATGAGGCGGCAAGAGTCGATGGGGCGTCCCGTCTCCAGCGCATCCGATATCTGACCCTGCCGCTTCTTAAGAGCACGGCGGTTCTTCTTTTTATCATGAACGTGGGGAAGATTTTTAACGGAGATTTTGGTATGATCTATACCCTGGTAGGCAACAATTCGGTGCTGTATCCGACCACGGATGTCATCGATACATACGTGTATCGCCAGCTGGTGGAGGCCAATAATATGGGGATGTCCTCGGCGGTGGGGCTCTATCAGTCCATAATGGGCTTTGTTATGGTAATGATTACAAACTTTATAACGAAAAAAGCAGATCCGGAATCGGCGCTGTTTTGAGAGAGGAGAAATGAGATATGAGAAAAGTTAGAGAATCTAAGGGAGACAGAGCTCTTAATACGGCTTTTTACCTGTTTATCACGCTGTTTTCCGTGTTCTGCCTGATTCCGTTTCTGGTGGTGCTGGGCTCGTCTTTTACGGACGAGGTCACTCTGGTGAAAGAAGGATACAACATAATTCCAGCCAGATTTTCCGTGGCATCCTACAAGATGGTGGCGCAGGCATCGGACATTCTCTCTGCCTATAAGGTGACCGTCTTTACGACAACGGTGGGTACCATTCTCTCCATGCTCCTAACCTGTGGCGTGTCATATGCCATGAGTGTGAAGAAGTTGGCGATCCGGGGCGGCTTGGCTATGTTTATCTACTTTACCATGTTGTTTAACGGCGGTCTGGTAGCCAATTATCTGATGATTACGAAGATTCTGCATTTGAAAAACAGCATCTGGGTCCTGATACTTCCCAGCATGGTCAATGCATACAACTGTCTTTTGATGCGTAATTTTTTTAACGGTGTGCCAGCCTCTCTGGCAGAGTCTGCCAAAATTGACGGAGCAAACGATATTATGATTCTTTTTCGCATTATTCTTCCGGTATCTACGCCGGGAATTGCCACCATCGGCCTTTTTTACGCATTAAGCTATTGGAATGAGTGGTATAAGGTGCTTCTATACATATCCCAGGAGAAGCTGTATACCCTGCAGTATCTGATCATGTCGATCCTGAGAAAAGTAAATTATGCGAGCACGCTTCCGGCAACCGCACTGAATGCGCAGGAAACACTGCCGACATACGGGTTCCGAATGGCGGCAGTCGTTGTGACGATCGGTCCGATCATTTTCCTGTATCCGTTTTTACAGAAGTATTTTGTTCAGGGGCTGACGGTTGGTTCCGTCAAAGGTTAAGAGTGAAGCTTTCGATACTGTGTCGGTGTTAAATCCATGTTCTTTTTAAAGAAAGTAAAGAAGTAATTCTTCGTGGTAAATCCCATGCGGTCGCTGATATCCTGTGTTGATAAATCCGTGGTTGTCAGCAGGCCGCAGATTAAATCCAGTTTCTTTTGGTTGATATAAGAGGACAGGGAGATACCCGTTCTTTCCTTATAGATTCCCCTTAGATAATTGACAGATAACCCCACCTCATTGGCCAGGTAGATAACGGACAGATTGGGATCGTAAATGTGGGAATCGACCAGTGCCTCTACTTTGGCAATCAGACGCGCCTTTTCATCCGTACTGCTCATGGAAGCCTTTACGGCTGCGATGGCGTTAAGGCAGCGATCCTGGAACATGGCAGAAAATTCCACCAGGGTTCTGGAAAACATGGTGATATCATCCGGCTCCAGCGGGAGGGGCTCCAGCCCATTTGCATATTCAAATTCCTGAATGGCACAGTGAAGCATCATGAGATAAAGAACGACTCTGGGATAGTCGTAGTCCCGGATTCTGGCGAAAAACGCGTCCAGAGCAGCCGCTGTCTTATCCGGTGCAATATGCTTCATTCCGTTGATGATTTCCTTTTCTGAGTCCTCCGGATACCTCTGCCCTCCTTCTGATGCCAGAACCAGACTGCTATAAAAGTGAAGGGACCCGGGGCCGTCGATGAAACGGCGGTTTAAGGCGCTTTCTGCTTCAGACCGGGCGGAAGGCAGGTCATCCATATCATGGAGGACAGAACTTGCGCCGACGGAGAAGCTGATTTTAAAATGATGTGTAATGAAATCCTGGAGCTGATCTAAGCAGTCCTTAAGAAGAATTTCATTGTATTCGTCAAAGTTCAGTACGTAAATCAGTTTGCTGAAGGATGATTCCATATGACAGAAGGTGTAGTGGCCGGTGAAGAGTTCATCGGCCACATTGCTTATGGCGTACATGAGGAGCTCCGTTTCGTAAGGCGTTTCCGTGGAATGACCGCCCTGATCCAGGCTCATGATCAGAATCATATAGTCTTTCCGGTCAAACATCATGGAAATCTCCGTATAGGCGGCCGGAGTGACGGCATTCGAGCTGCCCTGGATAAAATGAAGCAGATTTTTAAGCTTCCGGTCATTCTTATACGTTTTCATGCGCTGTTCCAGCGTGACATTTTTCTGGAGCATATTGGAATAAATCGAATTCAGCATGGTAAATTCATCCGGCGATCCGGCAGAATGCTCTTGGACGTCCGGCTCAGGGAGCGCACTGATAACCGAATGCGTCAGGGTGTCGATTGGGCGGTATAAAATGATGCTGGCCATGCAGGAGATTACGAGGCATGCGGCCAGATACGCAAGCGATACAAAGAAGGTCACGGTCAGAAGGCCATTGGTGGTATCAATCAGCGAGTAGGGAACCTCTTTGATGGTTATAAGTCCGAGGCTGGATTCCCTTGAGAAACTTACCGTATACCGGCTGCCGTCCCTCCGATGAATTAAATGGCCCGAGCTTCTCGGATTCTCCTGAATCATGGAGAGCAGTTGCGGGTCTGAGTATTCGGAGGCAAACGGGAGACTGCCGTCGGAAGCCAGCACCTGGCCGGAACGGTTCAGAAGGGTGAGACCGCCGGTAGGAAGTGCCTCCGCATCGATATTAATCACCATGGCCCCCGCCTGATTGGAGTAATAGATCAGAGACCAGACCGGTTCTTCTTTTCCGGCACTGATTTCCTTCGAGTACCGGCTGTAGCTGTTGACCAGCCGCGGACTGAAGAGCACAGGGGAGAGGGAAGGCGTTCTGGCAGCCAAAATTCCCAAAAGTTCCTGATCGAAAAAGGTGTCCGTCGTATAAGCGCCGTGGTTGGTCAAAATATAGTCCGCATTAAAGTTGATAAAATAAACGGAGTGGATATAACGGCTGCTGCTTTTTACGGATGAGAGTGTATCAATGGAATTGATCTTGGTATTCATATCGTAAGGCGGGCCGTAAAGCAGCCGGAGAACCTGGGCATTGTTGGATACCAGTGTTCCGGTATGGAGATAGACGTCTTCCAGAATCTCGGAGATGGTCCGTTCAGTGCTCAAAACCTGGCTGTCATTCACTGCCGTCATATTCTCTTTATACTTGGTGTTGATCATCGTTATGATAAAGAATAAAAACAGAAAAAACAGAGCACAGGACACGAAAATGCAGGTGAAGAAGGTCTTCCTGAAAAATCTGCTTTTTTTAAACCCTGCTGTTGCTTCCCGAAATGTTGTGAACATTTTGCCGCCTTCCTTCTACTGTAATAGGTGTTTCCCTTATTCTACAAAAAAGTGCGGTCCGTTTCAATGGAAAAGGCACATTTCATACCCGATTGAGGCATTTTATACCCATTGTATGCTCCTTTTAGCCAGGTATAAAAAGTACAAATAACGGAACTGGTAAGTTTGAAAATTGAAATTTATGAGATGACGGTATATGTTTGGAATAACCCCGGTTGTGACAGATATCCGGGTCAAAAAAATGAGAGGGATGAGAATCATGGATAAGCGGCAGATATCCGTGCAGCTGGAATTAGAAAGGCCTGTGAAGACAGACCGGTGGGTGGTACCGATTCGGCTGACGGTAAATCTATCATCTTTTTTACCGGATGAACTGACCGGTACAGGAGTCATCGATTTAGGAAGTATCGCACTGTGCGAAAAGAAAAGCGGGAAGAATGTGCCGTATCAGTTTTTTCCGGAGCAGCAGGAATTGGGAGCGCGCAGAAAGGCGCAGGGAATATCAATTGGACCCGCAGCAAGGATTTGCTGCAGGGCTGGCGTCCCGTTTGACAGCAGAGGCGAACTCGTGTTTTTCCCTTTAGCGGCTCGTTCAGTCTACCTCCTCACCTTTGACGTGATTTGTTCGGGGCAGGCGCTGCAGTCTCCCTATTTCAATTACCACTATCTTGTGCTGGATGAGAGCAGCAGGCCGCTGCCCGCGCCGGTCTGGCACATGGAAGTGAGTCCGCTGTCTTCCAGAGATGGAGAGCTTCACGTCTGGCAGGAGGGAAAGCTGGTTGCCACATACCATTTTGGGGACGGAAAACAGGGGTATCTCTATCCGTTGCGTACCGTTGACGGAAGAAACGTAGTCTCGATCGGACGATCCGCCGACCCCACTGACAGCCACCGCCATCATAAAGGGCTTTGGTTTGGGTGCCGTGATGTAAACGGAGTGAATTTCTGGGAGGAGGACGGCAGGGGGGTAATCCGGCACAAGAACTTTCCGCTTCTGAAAGGTGGGCCACTGACAGCGGAAATACGGGAGGAGCTGGAATGGATTCAGGAGGAAGAGGTGCTGCTTCAGGAGCGGCGCAGCCTTACCTTCTATCGGGGGGACGAAAGCAGCAGACTGGTTGATGTGGAAATGCGGCTGGTTCCCACAAAGGACACGGTAATCGGCCGGAATCTCTTCGGCTTCATGGCCATGCGGGGCAATCCGGCTCTCGAGCCATTATCGGGGGGCGGCTGCTTAATCAATGGAAATGGGGGGATCAGCGAGGAAGAGATACTGTGGAAACACAGTCCCTGGTGCTGTCTTGCTGGAATCCTTGTATCAGGCTGTAAACATGGCTTCGCCATTTTTGATCATCCGGGGAATCCGGGATATCCTGTGGCATGGCAGGCGCGGGACGACGGCTTTTTCGGACCGGCTCTAGCCTGTGACAAAGAAGTATTTATGGCGAAAGATCAGGAGTTTTGCCTTCGTTACCGGATTCTGCTGTTTCAGGAGGCAGAAGACCGGTTTGAGGCCCTTGTGAAAGACACATGGGAGGGATACAGAAACGATACAACAGGAGTATGGAGCAAAAACCATGCAGAAGAACAAACAGGAAGGAAAGAGGAATGATGGAAGAGGAAGTAAGAGTTGCCTTGATCGGATGTGGGGGGATATGCGGGCCGCATCTGAGGGCCATGAAAAAAAGGCAGGAAGAGCGAGTGACCGTTTTTTGCGATGTAGATGAGGAACGGGCCAGGAGGCGTTCACAGGAATACGGAGTCGGTATTCCTGACATTATGACCGATTACAGGAAGGTGCTGGAGAGACCGGACATCGACGCGGTGCATATACTGACGCCCCATTTCCTTCATCCGCAGATGATCAGAGAGGCTTTGGCTGCGGGAAAATATGTCCTTTGCGAAAAACCCATGGCTGTGACGAAAGCGGATGCGCGGATTCTGGCGGAGACTGAGGCCGATGCCAGACTGGGGTTTGTCTTTCAGAACCGCTATAATCCTGCGACGCGGGAGTGTGTAAGAATGGTACGGTCGGGAGAAATGGGAAAGATTCTGGGGCTGAAAGCAGACGTCTGCTGGAAGCGGGATAAAAACTATTATTCAGATGGTGACTGGAGAGGAACCTGGGAGATGGAAGGCGGCGGATCCCTGATCAATCAGGCGGTCCATACGATTGATTTGATGTATTGCCTGTGCGGACCATTTTCGCGGGTAAAAGGAAGTATTTCACGGGAGCTTAATGCAGATTTTATCGAAGTTGAAGACAATTCCCATGCGGTGTTTCAGTTTAAAAATGGCTGTACCGGACTGCTTCATACAAGCAATAACAATGTGGAAGATTATCCGCCGACCATCGTCATAACCATGGAAAAAGGAAGGCTGGAACTGAGAGGAAACTCTCTCTGGAGAACAACCGGAGACGATGTGGAGATTCTCATAAAAGCGGCTCCTGTAACCAATGGAGCAAAGGCGGTCTACGGCAACAGCCATGAGGCGCTGATAGCAGATTTCTACGGCTGTATGAGAGAGCAAAAACCATTCTGGCTGAATGCCCGGGAAGCCTATCCCTCGATCTGGGCAGTTCTGTCCATCTATGAGTCTTCCTTAAGCGGAAGATGGGTTAATTATCATGAAACAGGCATAAAAGGATGCGAAAACGATGATAGAAGAACTTGTAAACGAGATCGATGAGGTTTCCTGTTTCCGGCCATACGGTCCCGCGGCTGACCGCAGGGCGTGGGAAACAGTTCCGAAAGCATACCGCAGGGCATTGATTGAAGCAGGAGAAGGGTATCTCGGATTTGTTTATCCGCTCCTTCCCGCCGTTAAGTATATGAACTTCTGCCGCAGCGGCAATCAGACGGAGTTTGACGCGCTGTATTTTTCCCGGCGCCGCGCTCTCGCGGATCTTGTGATGGCGGAATGTGCGGAGTATGAGGGGCGTTTTCTTGATGATATCATTAATGGAATCATGGCGGTTTGTGAGGAGAGCGGCTGGCAGGTACCTGCACATAACCGGAAAACGGGCCAGTCCTTTGAATGCCTCCCGGATCCGGATAGGTCTGTTATGGACTTATTTGCCTGTGAGACGGGGGCGCTCCTGGCCATGACATCCTATTTGCTGGAGAAGGAGCTGGATGCAGTGAGCACGCTGATTCGCCGGAGAATTGACATGGAGATACAGAGAAGAATAACGATTCCCTACCTTCATGATTCGTTTGAATGGACAGGCGGAAATGGGATTCGGGTAAATAACTGGACTCCATGGTGCACTCAGAATACACTGATTGCGATTCTTGCAGGTACCAAAGCGGAGGCGGAAGTAAGAAAAAAGGCGGCAGTCAAGGCGGCCATGGGGCTTGATTGTTTTCTGGACAGCTATGGAGAAGATGGGGGCTGCGATGAAGGTCCGGCCTATTACCGCACCGCCGGATTATGTTTTTTCGGTGCGGCAGAAGTGCTGAATCAGGTAACAAACGGATACCTGGAAAGTATTTATGAGAATACCAAAATAAAAAATATTGCGGCCTTTATACTGGACGTTCATATTGCGGACTGTTACTATGCAAACTTTGCGGACTGTGCGCCGCGGCTGAACCGGTCCGGTGTAAGGGAGTATCTGTTTGGAAAGCATACAAAAAATCTTGATATGATGCAGTATGCGGCGGAGGATCACAGGCGGGATCCGGACTTTTTGATGAAGCGGGAGACCAATCTGTTTTATAAGCTCCAGGCCGCTTTTACGGAAGCGGAGATCGCGGCTTTCGAGTCCGCAGGACCGGTTCGGATACGGGATATTTATTATGAAAGCATAGGGCTCTTTCTGGCCAGAGACAAGGAATATTTTCTGGCTGTGAAAGCGGGCGGAAATGACGACAGCCATAATCACAACGACACGGGGAGCATAACTGTGTACCGGAATGGTCAGCCGCTTCTCATCGATGTGGGTCCCGCTGTTTATTTTGGCCAGACATTTTCCGACCGGCGGTATGAACTGTGGTATCTGCAGTCTGCATACCACAATGTGATGACCTTTGGATCGGTCATGCAGATGGCGGGACCGGAGTATGCGGCAAAGACGGAACGAACAGAGTTTACGAAAGAACGGGCTGTAATCGAGATGGAACTGTCTGGCTGCTATCCCTGCGGAAGTGTGGGGAGCTACCGGCGCAGAGTGGAGTTTGATAAAAATAAGGGAATTACGGTTACTGATACCTGCAAAGCCGTTCCTCGTGACGCTTACTCCAGCTTTATGACCAGGGAAAAACCGGTGATTAAGGGGCATTTTATAGAAATCGGCGGGCTTGGAAGGCTGGAGATGAAAGAATTATATAAAATAGAAACAGAAACGATTGAGCTAAAGGATCCAAAGCTTTATACTAATTGGGGACCCTGCATTTACAGAACAAAAATATTTATGCCGGATGATTTTACGTGCAATGAAAAAATAGTGCAAGGGAGCATTTGCTGCCGGATAGGAGAGGTTTTATGAGAGGAAAAAAATTGCTGGCCTGTGTGCTGGCGTTTGCCATGCTGGCGTCGCTTGGCGGCTGCGCAGGAAAGAATGGGAACGGGGAGAGCCAAAAAGAAGAGAAGACATCGGCAGTTTCAGAAAAATCAGGATCGGAAAAAGGAGGATTGGACGAAAAAACTCCGGACGAAGTGACTCTGAACATCATGTTTCGCGGTTCCAGACCGGAGGGCTTCGAGGAGGTTTACGAGGAGTTCCTGAAACGGACAAAGGACGATTTGAATATCAAACTCAATTTTACCTGGGTGGAAAATGCCGACTATAAAGAAAAACTGAATCTGGAGATTATCAGCGGAGCCGATTACGATCTTGTTTATGACGCTTTATGGCTGAATCTGCGGGTACTGGCAGCCGATGATTATTATGCGGATTTGTCGGAATATTTTAACAATCCGGAATATCCGGGATTACAGAAGGCATTTGCTCCGGAGGTCATGGAGAATAATAAATACTATGGAAAAATGTGTTACATCCCATTGATTCGTGGCTATGGAAACGGTGTTCAGGTCGTTCATTACCGTCAGGACTGGGCTGATCAGTGGGGAATCGGACAGATTGACAGCTATGAAAAGCTGGAACAGTACTGGGAGAAGGCCAAATCTGAGAATATTCTTCCCGTGTCCGTCCGCAGCAACCGTGGATTCTGGCAGTTATTTACCTCTGGTGCCTATTATCCGGGCGCCGCGGAAGCGGGAATCATGCAGGTGGCCAGCGCGGGAATCGACTTGTTTTTCTATGTAAAGGATGGCGCGGTTCAGGCCATTGCGCCGTCGGGTGCAGGGGATGAGGCATTTAAAGATTTCCCAGAGGGGTGGAATTACGATTTTACGGTGGAGCGGTACGAAAAATTTGCCGATTGGGCAAAAAAGGGATATATCAGTCCGGATTCCATGACGGTCTCCGACGAGAAGATGCCGTACTGGGCAGGTGAGGCGGCGTCCTATATCGGCACAATCGATGAGGCTGAAAATAATTTTACGCAGATGGCAAAGTACAGTCCTGAGGCGGTAGAAGGAGAATTCGTGTGGGATGACAGAATCAGAGAGATGGAAGACCACGCGATCGTGACAAATTACATGAGCAATAACGGCCTTTGTGTGCCGGAGTCATCTACAAAAAAGGACGATACGATGAGGTTTTTAAACTGGCTGTTCTTATCAAAGGAGAACCATGATCTTTTCGAAATGGGAATCGAGGGAAAGGACTATGAACTGACGGAAGACGGCACCTACATATCACTGAGCGCTTATCCGGATTCCTTTCCCGGCTATGCATTTACATGGACACCATCCTATGTTACCTTCTCAGAACTGACGACTGGAAAAAATCTGGAATACCGCCGGTATGAGCTGAAAGAGGAGAGCTATGTCAGCCAGCCGGTGTGCGGTTTTGCCTTTGATGTGACGGACGTGGATCTGGCCTCCTATGTCGCACAGGTGACTGCCGTGTCAGAAAAGGTGTCAAAGACGAAGTATCATGGAATTTTAAGCGATGGAACGAGAAATTATGATTCCATGCGGGAGATGCTGAAGGTCAATACGGAAGAGTGCTACCAGGCAGGCCTTCAGAACATTATTGATGCATTGTGGAAGCAGCTGGATGAGCATCTGGCTTCCTAGTGCAGAGCTGTGCTGGTCACAAGCCTTATTATATAAGTAAAAATATGCAGGAGAGAGACACCATGGCAAACAAATCGGAACAAATAAAAATTCTGGTCTCCATACCAGACGGAGAGGTGCGGGACAGCTTTTTTTCTGAAGAGTTGAGAGAACGTCTGGAGCGGCTGGGCTGTGTGGAGTGGAACGCGAACACAGAGCAGTACGGTGAAGAAGAACTGGCGGAAAAACTGAGAGGAGTCGATATCTGTATCAGCGGCTGGGGAAATACGCCTTTTCATGAGAAGACATTGAAATATGCGGACAAACTGAAGCTGATCGCCCATATTGGCGGATCCGTGCGTCCTATGGTGGGAGACGCGGCATTTGAGAGGGGGATCCGGGTCTGCAGCGGCAACCGGGTATTCGCGGAGAGTGTGGCGGAAGGCGTCCTCGCTTATATGCTCTGCTCCCTGAGAAAAATCGGGGAGTATGAGGCCCGCATGGCTGCCGGCGAATGGCCTTCTCTTATCGGAACGCGAGGCCTTTTGGGCCGCAGCGTAGGGCTGGTGGGATACGGGATGATCGCGGAGTATCTCGTGAAATTTCTAAAGCCGTTCGGATGCAGGATCATGGTCTCATCCCGTCATATTTCTGCGGAAGAACTTGCAGAGGCAGGCATCGAGGCGGCGGCAGCGGAAGAAATCTTCCGAACCTGTGATATCGTTTCGCTTCACAGCAGTCTGACAGCGAGGACGAAGCACAGCATAGGGGCAGACCTTTTAAACAGCATGAAAGACGGCGCGCTGCTGGTCAATACGGCACGCGGCGCGCTGATCGATGAGGAGGCGCTGGTCTCTGTACTGCAGGAGAGACCGGTATGGGCGGCGCTTGATGTATTTGAAACAGAGCCGCTTCCCATGGACTCTCCGCTTCGGGAGTGTGAGAAAGTCCTTTTAATGCCTCATGCGGCGGGGCCTACGGCAGACAGACGGTATGTAGTCACCAGCCATGTGCTTGATGACATTGGGCGTTTCCTGAATGGGGAGCCGCTGGACTGCGAAATCGACTTTGCGAGAGCAGGGACGATGACGACAGTCGTGTAGAGAATGATAGAAGAGGGACTCAGAATCATCTTTTGACAGAGAGGATTCTGAGTCCTGATTTTTATCTTTTATTTCATTCGCTTTTCCAACACCGTAATCCCCTGATACAAAATTGCCGAAACAATACAAAGGATAACGATTGACATGACTACCAAATCCATTTTAAAGACCTGGCTGCCATAGATAATCAAATACCCCAGCCCCTTATTTGCCGCCAAAAATTCGCCGATTATAACGCCGACGAGGCAGAGTCCGATGTTTACCTTCATATTACTGATAATCAGAGGTACAGAGCCGGGCAGCAGGACCTTAGTGAGTACATCTTTTTTTGTTCCGCCGAGGGAATAGATGAGCTTGACTTTATCCGGGTCTGTCTGCATGAAGCCGGTGTGAAGCGTCATGATACAACCAAAGACGGCCACAGAGATAGCGGCCACGATAATAGTCTTTATGTTGTTGCCCAGCCATACGATCAGGATTGGGGCCAGAGCCGATTTCGGAAGGCTGTTGAGCATGACGAGATAAGGCTCTAAAACTTCGGATACACTGCGGCTGGACCATAACAGAATCGCGGTCGCAAGACCGACCACGACGACGAGGGCAAAGCTTACCAGTGTTTCCATAACTGTGACGCCGGTATGGAGAAAGATTGTGCCATCCTTCACCATGCCTATAAAACAAATGGTCATTCTGGAGGGAGAACTGAAGATAAAATCATTGATAATGCCGAGTCTTGCGCACAGTTCCCACAGAGCGAGAAGGAGCACCAGCAGCATGATGCGCAGAATCCGGACATTCCGGCGGTGTAGCATTTCTTTGGCGATGAATTCCTGTTGTGCCAGAGTTGGATGTGTCTCAATCATGGGTCTGCAGCTCCTTCCATACCTGATTAAAATAAGTGGAGAATTCCGGAGTATTCCGGCGTTCCAACGGCCTTACATAGCCCTCTCCAAAGGAAACAGGGACGATGCCCTTCATTCTTCCTGGCCTGCTTGTCAGAATGATGACCCTGTCGGCGACGCTGATGGCCTCCGATAAGTCATGAGTGATCAGAATGGCTGTCTTATGGGTACTTTTTATGATCGAACTGATATCATCGCAGACGGCCAGTCTCGTCTGGTAATCCAGAGCGGAAAATGGTTCATCTAATAAAAGAAGGTCCGGTTCCAGGGCCAGTGTACGGACGAGAGCCGCACGCTGCCTCATACCTCCGGACAGCTCAGACGGACGGGCATTTTTAAAGGCCTCAAGTCCGTAAGTATTTAACATCTCATGTAATTTCTTTTTGGAACTGTCGTTCAGTTTCTTCTGAATCTCCAGCCCTAATTCGGCGTTGCTTAAAATGGTACGCCATTCGAATAAATGGTCCCGCTGCAGCATATATCCGATGCCCGCACCGGAATTTGTACGCGGGACTCCGTCAATGATAATTTCTCCTTCATCCGGTTCGATTAGACCGGATAACATGGACAGCAGGGTGGATTTACCACAGCCGGATGGCCCGACGATGGCAATGAATTCCCCGTTATCTACCGTAAATGATATATTGGAAAGGGCCAGAGTCTCACCCTCGAGGGAATGATAGGAGTAGCTGACCCCACAAACTTCCAGTTTTGGCTTCATGGGTCCTCCTTGTATAACAGATTTATCTGATATAGTGTTATGATATGTACAAAGTCCGGGAAGTTGCAAGTACGGAACAGAAGTTTGGAAGCGGGGTCAAAAAGGATCAGAGCAAAAAAGATGAAATAGATAATTTAAAATAATAAGCAAATAATGCTAAAAAAGATACAGAAAACTTAAATAAAGTAAGAAATATTAAGGAGAATAAAATAAAAACGCTCATATTGATTTTAAAATATAATTATATTATCTACCGAGATAAGAATACAATTGTTCAAAATATACAAAAACACACTTGAAATATTAGGAAAATAAGCAATATCAATTTCATATTCTCTTCTTTATAATAATTATAAAAAATAATTAATTAAAATGAAAAAGAAAAGGGGAGGATGCCTTGTTTAAAAGAAGAACATACCTGGCAGTCTTTGCAGCAGTGGTTATAATATTTATTTTAGCAAAGCAGTTAAACGAAGAAAAGGCACCGCTTACCATAAATGGCGAGCCAGTATCCGAAGAGGAACTGGCTTTCCATGACGGCAGTCTGGAGCGCACGGTGCGGTCCAGGGAAATATGGAGCTGGGCGGCAGAGGGCGGTATGGCTGATGAGTTTTCCTATGATGATTTGATACAGTCATTGGAAAATGAAAATAGAGAGAGAAAGAAGCTTCAGTCTGAAGGAGGGGTCCTGTATGGCCCGGTTGAATATACGCCGCTTCAGTATTACCGCAGACTTACGGGGGAGCGGGAACGGATGCTGCGAACCCGCATTCTGGAGAAAACGGATTCGTCTGAGCTGATCCGCTATTATGAAACTCATCAGGAAAATTATATGGATGTGGACACGATTGAAGCAGAATATACCATTCGGCAGGAGGGACGCACCATATATGAAGGAAATGTGGTTCTGGAGGCAGAGAGTATGCGTGGGCTATCGGAATCGGATGAAGAACTGGCAGAACATTTGATGCAGTTGGAGGAAGGAGGACAGTATCGCTGGACTGGAAAAAATGGGGAAGACAAGCTGTTAAATTGTGTCAGGAGAGAAAAGGGAAGAGTTATTCCATTTGAGGAAGTGGCAGGAGCGGTTGCAGATCAGTACGCTGCGGAACGGTTTGAACAGGAATTGACAAAGCGGATTGCGGACTGCAAAGTCAGTGACCGGAGGCAAAAATGAATAGCAGGAGGATGGATATGAGGTATACAGGGAGAAGAGTTTGCTGCGCACTGCTCAGTGCAGTGCTGATCACCGGGGGACTGCCGGGCGGTACAGGCGCCGCTGGATTTCCAGGGCGCATGACGGCCAGGGCGGCAGTTGTAACAGAGCGTCTTAAGGACGGAAAAGCAACTCCGTCAGAAGCGGGAGAAGCCACTCCGTCAGAGGCAGAGAAGGCCACCCCGTCAACAGCCATGAGGGCGGAGGCCATGACGCTTTCCCGAATTCTGATGGAAGAGACGTTTGACAACGGTGATGGTTGGAACGTCAATAACACGGCCGTGGTAACTTTCACCGGAGGGCAGGGTGTGATAAAGGGTGGCGGGCCCAATAACCGTATGGGGTCGAAGATGAAGATCCCGGCGAACGATTTTCTGTTGGAAGCGGATTTGATGATCGGAGGCGGAAATACGAACTGCAATGCGAAATTCGGATTTAAGGCGGCGGAAGGCTATGACGGGGACCGGCTGCAGCTGCGTTTCGATTTCCCGAGGAACCTGGTGTATCTGGAGAAAAATGGAGGAACCGTATATAATTCTGTTCATTTTCCGGCCTTAAGTCAGGGGGAGTACCAGATCGCCATAGAAGTAAGCGGAAGGAAGATTACTGCATACCTGGACGGTGAGGAAATCATTACAGCGGAGAATGATGAAATTGAGGAAATGGAGCAGGGATATATCGTAATCGCGGGCCAGTATCCGGCCCAGGATTTCGCTGTGGACAATCTCGTAGTTTCCACAGATGAAGCGCCGCAGGGGGAAGAGTATACCGTCGCTCTAAAAACAGTGACCGACGGAGTGGATGACCCGGAAGGAACAAGCCGCGGCGGAACGCTGACAGCAGACCGGCAGACCGGATACTCAGGAGATACGATCACACTGCAGGCAAAAGCGAAACACGGGTATGTATTCGATCATTACGCATCCTGGGGACAGGATGGGACACCGACGGACGGGCTGATGCCCATTATTAACCACAAGTTCCAGTTAAATGAAAAATTTGGAAATGTGACGGTTGCAGCGTATTTTAAGACACGGGAGCCGGGAAAAGACGAGATTTTCTTCGATGACTTCGGAGCGGAACTGAATGAAGACGGGCAGTATGGTTTTATTAAAGATGCAGATCGCGCAGAAATCGCAGATGAGGAGCTGATTCTGGATGCTCAGGCAGGAGAAGCCAACTGCGTTTTGGTGGATCCAGGTGTCTTTGATCAGCTGGCGAAAGGCGACGGCTACCGGATTTCCGTGGATGTGCGCAGGGCCGGAGCCAACAACGGAACTCTACAGATCGCCTTTGCAGGAAATGGAAAAGCGTTTGATGAACGTTATGTATTGGCGGTAAACTCCCAGGGAAGCGCTATGTTCCGGAGGTTTCAGGACGGTAAGAACGATGAATTGAAGAAATGTGCATTTCAGCTGACCAGTGCGTATTCCCATGTGGAGATCGAGGTAAATAACGGGAAAGCCGTGCTTCTAATCGACGGAACAGAAAAAATGGTGTTGGAAGATAACAGCGGCGAATGGTCAGGCATGGCTCCCGGAGCGGGACTGTTTAATATGAGCGCCGGTGCGCCGGTGATCTTTGACAACCTGATGATTGAACGGATTCTTCAGAAAAAGACTGTGGAAGTGGTTTCCATTTACCAGGGTGAGGTGGATTCCGCTTATAAAACAGGAGCGGCATCTGCAAATGTGAGTGAAGCCTCGGAGGGAGAGCAGATCACGCTTTCTTCTGTGGCTAAGGCGGGGTATCGTCTGAAGGAGTATCAGGCAGAGGGTTACCCGGAGGTCGTGGTGGCTGGTGATACGCTTACCGTGCCGGCCGGGGATTACCAGACTCTGAGAATTATGGCGGTGTTTGAAGAAGATACGTTAAGGAATCCGCAGACCTTCTATATTGATTCAGAAACGGGAGATGATGCCGCTGCAGGAACTTCTGAAGTGGAAGCATGGAAAACCCTCGGAAAAATGAAACAGTACGGCACCTTTGTTCCCGGTGACCAGATCCTTTTAAAACGCGGCAGCGTGTTCAGGGAGCAGCAGCTGGTATTTAACGGAATGGGCAGCGAAGCGGCGCCAATTATAATTGGCGCTTATGGTGAGGGAGAGCTGCCGCGCCTTGACGGCGGCGGAGCGGTGGAAAACGTAATCGCTCTGTTTAATCAGGAGTACATAACCATATCAGATTTGGAAATTACCAACCTCTCTTCCGAATATCAGACTGATTTCGGGCTAAACAACAGCAATAACCGGTCAAAGGCTCTGAGGGCTGTAAACGTGTCCATCAAGGATTTCGGAACGGCGTCCGGTATATCGATTACGGACTGCTATATTCACGATATCAACGGCAATATTAACCTTAAATGGAACGGAGGTATTTTCTTCGATGTACAGGCGGATATCAGGGGAGGAAAGCTGACCGGGGTTCCGAGCAGATACGACGATGTGCTGATCGCAGGCTGTACCTTTGAACGGGTGGACAGATCGGGAATCAAGCTTGTCAGCTCTTCCTGGTGTAACCAGTGGGAGAAGAATTCTCCGGGAGTTCCAGTGAACTGGTATCCTTCCACTAATGTGGTGGTGAGAAACAACTATATGGAAAAGATCGGCGGCGACGGAATTACGGTGCGGGATACCGATGGAGCCCTGATTGAACACAATCTGGTGCGCGACTGCCGTTATCAGAACACGGGCTATAATGTAGGAATCTGGCCATTTGAGGCGGCTAATACTGTGATTCAATATAATGAAGCCTATGATACGCACAGTGTACAGGACGGCCAGGGGCTGGACTGCGATCACGCCTCCTCCAATTCCGTCATGCAGTACAATTACAGTCATAACAATGAAGGCGGCTTTATGCTGATCATGGGAGGTTATCCCCACACAGGGGCTACAATCCGTTACAATATCAGCCAGAATGACAGGGACAAGGCCTTCGAGTTTGCCCAGGGATGTCCGAAGGGAACGATGATCTACCAGAATACCATTTACTCGGACCGCACCATACCTAAAGGCGTTTTCTATCTGTCCAACACAGGAGCCGGTTTGGGCGTGAATGAAATCTATGCGTTCAACAATGTCTTCCAATATCCGGAGGGACAGGTATTCTACGGTGAAAGCGGAGATACGGCGAAACTGAAAGACCATTTAAAACTGTATAACAACGCTTATATCGGAGGAATGGAGTCACCGGCCGGAGATTCCAAGGCAATAAAAGCCGATGCGGCCGGGATGAAGGCCCCGGGCACTGCGCCGGAAATCAATCAAACGCAGCAGCCTGTGACAGGAAGTTCAGGCAAACTGGACGGCTATCAGCTGACCGAAGGTTCCGTGCTGATTGACGCCGGCGTGACGATGGAAGAAGCGCTGATGTATTTCGGAGGCGGAGAACCGGTAGACGGAAGAGAATATTCTCCGAGGGAACTTTACGAGGAAGCCAAGAGCGGCAGAAGTATTGACTATGTGGTGGGAATGAATTTCCCGAAGATAGACGGCGTGGAATATAACAGGGATTTCTTTGGAAATGAGAACCTTGCCGGGCTGCGGCCGGATATCGGAGCGATGGAGTTCGGCGGAAAGACGCCGGGGAATCCGGATAACCCGGACAACCCGGACAACCCGGACAACCCAGATAACCCGGACAACCCGGATAATCCAAGCAACCCGGATAATCCAGACAATCCGGATAATCCAAGCAACCCGGATAACCCAAGCAACCCGGATAATCCGAATAACCCAGACAATCCGGATAACCCAGGCAACCCGGATAATCCAAGCAATCCGGACAATCCCAATAACCCGGATAACCCAAGCAACCCGGACAATCCCAATAACCCGGATAATCCAAGCAACCCAGACAACCCGAGTAATCCAAACACCCCAGCCCCTCCCTCCTCTGACAACGATTCCACCACCACCTCAGAGACCGGGAAAAATTCATCAAATTCCATTCCGGAAACAACAGGAAGCTGGACAAAATCCGAGCGCGGATGGAGCTTCTGTCACCCGGATGGAACACCTTACCAGTCGGAGTGGATTTACAAAGGAAAGCAGTGGTACTGGGTCGATGAAAACGGAATGATGGCGGAAGACTGGAAGTATATCGGCGGCTCGTGGCACTATTTCATGCCCCAGTCCGGGGCCATGGCAACCGGATGGATCAAGGCTGGAGAGCTATGGTACTATCTGGATGAAGACGGCCGCATGCTGGCTGACACGGTAACGCCGGATGGATACCGTTTGGACAATACAGGAGCCTGGATCACAGAATAGCGGGTAACAGAATAGCAAAGACCAAAATAGCAAAAACAAAATAGCAAAACAAAAATAGTGAAAACAAAATAAACCTATAAACCAATCAATCAATCCCCGCGTGACGTTACCCGTCCCGCGGGGATTCCTGACAGATTTTATACTGCTTTCTTAAGAATGCTTAAGGATACGTCCGGGTGATGGAAAATAAAAGACAGCCGGGTTATAATTACCCCGGAGGTGCCGTGATGAAGAAAATACTATTTGCAGACGACGATCCTGAGATAAGAGAGGTTGTAAGAATATTACTGACGAGAGAGGGCTATGAGGTGGTGGAGGCCGTCAATGGTATCGAGGCGGTTGAAAAGGCGGATCACACGATCGATTTGATCATTCTGGACGTGATGATGCCGGGATGCTCCGGTGTGGAGGCGTGCGGGGAGATCAGAAAGAAATCATCGGCTCCCATCCTGTTTCTGACGGCCAAATCCAAGGACCGGGACAAGGAAGAGGGATTTGCGGCGGGAGGAGACGACTATCTGGTCAAGCCATTTTCCAGTGTGGAGTTAAAGGCCAGAGTCAATGCCATGCTGCGCCGCTACTGTGTATATAAAGGAAAGAAGGGAACGGAAAGAGAGGCGATCAGCCTGCCGGGGCTGGAAATCTTCGCGGATACAGAGGAAGTCAACAAGAACGGGGAACGGGTTCTGCTGACCGATATCGAGTACCGAATTCTGCTCCTTCTGGCAGAGAACCGTAAGAAGACGTATACCACGCAGGACATTTACGAGGCGGTATGGAATGAGCCGTTTTTATTTTCATCGAACAACACCGTGATGGTCCACATCAGGAATCTGAGAAAAAAGCTGGAGGATGATCCCCAGAATCCGCGCTGCATCAGGAATGTATGGGGAAGGGGGTACCGCATTGATTAAACGGCCCGGCAGAAAACAGAAAATATCATGGAAAAACAGAATTTGGGCGGAGTTAATGGCCTCAGTGGCCATCGCCATGGCGGCGGCATTTCTTCTCTATATGGGAATTCATACGACCGCTTATGACTGGATTGACAGGACGCAGAGTACCCAGGAAGCCTATGCGCGGCAGAAAGTGCGGACGGAGGAAGCGCTGCAGCAGTATATTAAGGATAATAGCATCGCACTCTCCGATTTGAGCCCATTGGACGAGTGGGTTGAAAGGGAGGCGTATGTGACGATGGTCATTTACCGTTCCGGGCGTGTAATCTATTCCTCGTATCCCTTTGATGTGGAAAATGTAATCATTCCGGAAGAGGATGCAGCTGAGACGGAGGTCATGCCGGTATCGGACGACGGCGCATATACCTTTACCTTTGCAGACGGAACGGCGTCTGTGCTTTTGATGCCGTTCTATGAATACCGCTATTACCAGTGGGCGGACCGGATCTCTGTGATCTGCGGATTCCTGCTCTTTATTACCGTATTTCTGCATTTGATACAGAAAAAGACTTCCTACATCGAACTCCTGAAGAAGGAGCTTCAGATTCTGGAGGGCGGCCAGATGGAGTACGCTGTCTCCGTCAAGGGAAGCGACGAGCTGGGGGAACTGGCAGAAGGGATCAACCGGATGCGGATGTCCATTTTGGAGCGGGAGCAGAAGGAGGCGGAGGCCAGACAAGCCAATCAGGAACTGGTGACTGCCATGTCTCACGACTTACGTTCTCCCCTCACGTCTCTGCTGGGATATCTGGAGCTGCTGGATGAGGAGGAGACGGAGGACGCCGCCCAGCAGAAGCATTTTATTGCTGCCAGCCGGAAGAAGGCCATGCAGATCAAGGAGATGTCAGACCGTCTGTTTGAATATTTTCTTGTGTACGGCAGGGAGGAAAAACCGGCCATGGAGCCGGTGGACGGGTCGGCTCTGTTCCAGCAGACGGTGGGAGAGAGTGCATTTGCACTGGAGGGCCGGGGATTTACGGTGAATTTTCAAATAGAAGAGATGGATGGGATCTACTACGTTTCCGTGGATTTATTCCGCAGGGTAGTGGACAACCTCTTTTCCAACTTGACGAAGTATGCTGCCAGGGAATACCCTGTTACGATTGCCTGTGTGCAGACAAAGGGAGGTGCCCGGCTTACGATCCACAACCGGAAAAGGATGGATGGCGCCCTGGTGGAGAGTTCAGGAATCGGCCTTAAGACGTGCGGAAAGATTATGAAGGAGCACGAAGGATCCTTCGATACAACAGAAGACGATGATGGATTTACCGTGACGCTGTTTTTACCAAAAGCTTAGCGCCGAGGAAAGAAAAAAACGCCGGCTGAAATGGCTGAAAAGTCATTTCGGCCGGTGCTTTTTTAATTCTGAAGAAAACTGAATAAGAGCCCCAGATTATGGAAAAACGCTGCCTTACACGTTATAATGCAGATGAATTTATTCTGAGAAATGAGGGATTACAATTGATGAACAGACGATTATTTGCAGCTTCGACGGCAGCCTGTATCGTGGTTACAGCGGTATATCCGATGACCTCCTTGGCTGCCGTTAATATGGATTTGAAAAAGAAAGTAGTGGGCATGGCCGGGATCATGAACGTGACCAACACGGAAAAAAACGTTACCAGGGCAGAATATGCAAAGATGGTTGTGCTGGCCTCCCCCTACGGCAGCTCGGTGCCGCCGGAAGGCAGCAGCTCCGTCTTCGCGGATGTCGGAAAGGATCACGCCTGCGCCTCCTATATCAAAACGGCGGTGGAAAAAGGATATATGACGGGCTATCTGGGCGGCGTGTTTAAACCGGACCAGAACGTCACACTTCAGGACGCGGTCAGAGGTATTCTGGCACTGCTGGGGTATAAGGATGAAGACTTTGCCGGCAGCCAGGCGGGAGGAAGGATCTCCCAGTACCGCTTTTTGAAGCTTGACGAGAACGTGAACCGGGAAGCGGCAGAGCTGCTGGCGAGAGGGGACTGTATCAACCTGTTTTATAATTTGTTAAAGACAAAGCCGAAAGACGGCGGCGATATCTACGGCAAACTGTTCGGATGCGAGCTGACCTCCGACGGAGAGATCAATCCTTTAAAGATGGCGGACAACGGTTTGAAGGGCCCCAAACTGGTTCGCAGTAAGAGAAGCTTATCCAGCTATATTCCATTTAAGCTGGATAAGGCCAATGTGTTTATCAACGGCGAGTCCTCCACGGTCTCGGCACTGAAAGACGCGGTGGAGAGCGGCGGCGCGGTGCTGCTTTACTATCACCCGGGATCGAAGAGCATCTGGGCCTACACGGAGGATTCGTCGGACAGCAGGCGCGGAATCGTCCGGGGAACGGTCTCCAATGTCTATTATACCTCCGTGGACGTGATGTCACCCAGCGCCGTGATGCTGGAGGAAAGCGGGGAGCAGTATCTGCTTACCAGTTCGGAGATGCAGTTTGCATTCTCCATGTACGGGAATGTCCGGGTCGGGGACACGGTCACGCTGGTCTATGAAAAGACTGTGAAAGAGGACGGTACAGAAACGTACACAGTATTGGATTATTTAGAAGACTGACAGGAGAACGGCCATGAAAAACAGGAAAAAGAAGAAAACGGTAATCATTGTGGCAGCAGCGTTTGCGCTTTTGGCAGCGGCGGGAACCGCGGCCTTAAGGAATCATGTGCGGAGCGCCGGGGCGGGTAAGGGGACCGAGGCGATGACCGCGCCGGTGACGCGGCAGGACATCAGCTCCAGACTCTCCTCCTCGGGAGTGCTGAAGCCGAGGAATTCCTATCAGGTATCCTCGCTGGTGGAGGGCGAGATCACCAGCGCCGATTTCGAGGTGGGGGATCAGGTGGAGAAGGGCCAGGTGCTTTACCGGATCGATGTGAGCAGCATGGAAGAGGAGATGAAGTCCGCGCAGAACTCCGTGGAAAGAGCGGCGAGGAATCTGGAAGACGCCCAGAAGGACTATTCCAGAGCCCAGGGCCGGTTTAACGACGGTGTTTTCCGCTCCGGGGACAGCGGATATATCAAAAAGATCTACATAAGAGCAGGCGAGACGGTGACCAGCGGAACGAAGATTGCAGATATCGAGGACGATTCTGTCATGCGGCTGAAGGTTCCCTTCCTTTCTGCGGAAGCGGCGGCCATCGGAGCGGGAAGCGCGGCCCTTGCCACTCTGTCTTCCACGGGAGAACAGATACCAGGAACCGTGACTGCAGTCAGCGCAAAGGATGAGACGCTGACGGGCGGCCGGATTGTGCGCTATGTGACCATTGAGGCGGCCAATCCGGGCGGTTTAACCACGGAACAGTCGGCGGCCGCGACGGTGGGCGATTACAGCAGCAGCCTGGAGGGAACCTTCAGCCCGGTTGTCGAGACGATACTGAGCGCGGATTTGCCGGACAGCGTGACTGTGGAACAGCTTCTCGTCTCAGAGGGCGATTACGCGGCAAAGGGGACTCCCATCTTCCGTTTCGACCGGGAATCGGCTGATAAGCTGATGAGAAGCTTCCGGGAGAAGCTGGACAGCGCAAAGGATGCCATGGATTCCGCCAATAATAAGATCCAGAGTACGAAGAACAGCATGAATAACTACACCATCACGGCACCCATATCGGGAACCGTCATCCGCAAGAACATGAAGGCCGGTGACAAGATCACCAGCAAGACAAGCGGCGACGGGGCGATGGCGGTGATTTACGACCTCTCCTCCATCACATTTTCCATGTCCATCGACGAGCTGGACGTATCGAAGGTGAAGGCGGGACAGACGGTGGACATCACGGCGGAAGCGGCCGGCGATGCGGCTTTCCAGGGGATTGTGGAAAATGTGAGCCTGGAAAGCACCAATAACAACGGAATTACCACGTACCCTGTCTCCGTAACGGTGAAGGACCCGAAGGGACTTCTGCCGGGAATGAACGTCAACGGAAAGATCCTTCTGGAGGAATCGAAGAATGCGCTGGTCATCCCGGCCGCCAGCCTGATGAGGGGAAATGTGGTCTATATAAAGGACCCCTCGGTGAAGGAGGCGAAGGGGGAGGTGCCCGCCGGATTCAGAGAGGTGACGGTGGAAACGGGAATCATGAACGACGAGCAGGTGGAGGTCACATCGGGCCTGTCAGAGGGGGATGAGGTCTACCTGGTTCAGGGCTTCGACAGTGCTCCAGGCAGCGAGAGTATGGGAGAAGAAATGGCACTAGATCTGTAAGAACACTCAATAAGAGGAAAGGAGGAGCGGCTATGGGCCCTTTGATTGATTTGCAGGATATCTATAAAATATACGAAATGGGGGATGAGGAGGTGCGGGCCAACGACGGCATTTCCCTCTCGATCGAAAAGGGAGAGATGACGGCCATTGTGGGAAAGTCGGGAAGCGGAAAATCCACGCTGATGAACATTATCGGAGCGCTGGATGTGCCCACCAGCGGGACGTACCATCTGGAAGGCGAGAACGTGGGGGAGATGACAGACAACCAGCTGGCTGGTATCCGCAACCGTCTGATCGGCTTCATCTTTCAGCAGTACAATCTGCTGACGCGCAGCACGCTTCTGGAAAATGTGGAGCTGCCGCTCATCTACGCCGGAATTGACGGAGAAGAGCGGAGGGAACGTGCCATGGCGTCACTGAAACGGGTGGGTCTGGCGGATAAGTATAAGAATCTGCCGGGACAGCTGTCCGGAGGCCAGCAGCAGCGTGTCTCTATCGCCAGGGCGCTGGCGGGCAGTCCCTCCCTGATCCTGGCCGATGAGCCGACCGGAGCCCTGGATTCCAGAACGAGCCGGGAAGTTCTGGACTTTTTAAAGCAGCTGAACGAAGAAGGAAATACCATCGTGATGATCACCCACGACAACTCCATTGCCCTGGAGGCCAAGCGGGTGATCCGGATTCACGACGGCAGGATTAATTTTGACGGGGATGTGAACGACTATGCGGCAGTCATTTAAGATGGCAATTAAAAATATCCTGAGCAACAAGATGCGTTCCTTCCTGACCATGCTGGGAATCATCATCGGGGTTGCTTCGGTCATCATTCTGGTGGGGCTGGTGGAAGGGCAGATGAACTACATCAGGGCCAGCTTCTCAGACATGGGGACCAATCAGCTGCAGGTACAGCTGACCAATACACCCACCAGGTCGGTCTCCCCCCAGGACTTATATGCGTTTTACGACAAAAACAGGGCTTATTATAAAGAAATATCTCCGCAGGTCCCTGTGAAGGCGACGATCAAGCATAAGACTGATAAGCTGACCAAAACCAGGATTTCCGGCGTCAGCGAGCAGTTTTACGGCATTGACGCGAAAAAGCTGGAGGCGGGCCGGTATATCCAGTATTCGGATATTGCGTCGAGACAGCCTGTCTGTGTGCTGGGGTACTTCACCGCCGCGCGCCTGTTTGGAAGCGCTGAGGCGGCGGTGGGGGAGAGCGTGCGGTTTGACGGAAATGTGGTCAAGGTGGTGGGCGTGCTGCAGCGCCGGGACAAAGACGAGCTAAAGCAGGGCGGTCCGGATGACCGCGCCCTTCTGCCATATACCACGGCGCTCTTAATGAATCAGAATGCCGATGTGTCCGAGTATATCATAACGGTGGATAAGGTGGAGGAGATTGCGGCGGCCAGAATCCTTCTGACCGTATTTCTACAGAGACGGTATAAATCGCCCGACTATTTCTATATCAGTTCCATGAGCGAGATGTTAAAGTCCATGGAGTCCACCATGTCCATGATGTCCGCCGCACTTGGAGGAATCGCGGGGATTTCCCTTCTGGTGGCCGGCGTCGGCGTGATGAACATCATGCTGGTATCGGTGACGGAGCGGACGCGGGAAATCGGGATCAGAAAGTCCCTGGGAGCGAAAAAATCCGTCATTCTTCAGCAGTTTGTCATTGAGGCGGCGGTCACCAGCTCCATCGGAGGACTGGTGGGCATCGCACTTGGATGCGTGATCACTCCGGCCGCGGGGAGTCTGATGCACATGAAGGCGGCCGCCACACTTCCGGCTGTTCTCGTTTCCTTTGGTGTTTCCGCGGCGATTGGCCTGGTCTTCGGGTATATGCCTGCCAGAAGGGCTGCAGGTTTAAACCCTATCGATGCGCTGCGGAGTGATTAATATTAATATAGGAAGAAAAAATTGCACACAGCAGACGCAAAATGAGGCGGAAATGGCGTAAATACGACGGTTTTACGGGGAAAGTTAAAAAAAACCTTGCAATGGCTGGAAAACAGTGCTATAATCGTACCGATAACATGATAGAAGACTGATAAAGAGTGGGCGAGAGTCCACTCTTTCAATTTTGTGCAGAAAGGTGGGAAGAACATGACAAAAAAAGAGACCTATGAAAAGAAAACGGAAGACTACCTGCTTCCATTGATGGAAGAATATCATTTTGAACTGGTTGATGTGGAATATGTAAAAGAGGCGGGAAACTGGTATCTGCGTGCTTATATAGATAAGGAAGGCGGAATTACGGTTGATGACTGTGAGGTCGTCAGCAGAAGACTGGGAGAATGGCTGGACGAGAAGGATTTTATCGAGGACAGCTATATTCTGGAAGTGAGTTCACCGGGGCTGGGAAGGCCGCTTAAGAAAGATAAGGACTTTGACAGAAGTATTGGAGAAGATGTGGATATTAAATTGTACAAACCGATGAATAAACAGAAGGATTATACGGGTACTTTAAAAGCATATGATAAAAATACCGTGACTGTCACGGTGGAAGACGGGACCGAGCTTGTATTCAACCGCCCGGAGATCGCATTAATCCGGCTGGCATTTGATTTCTAAACAGTATGATGGATGAGAGTAGGAGGATAAAAAAATGAATAAGGAACTGTTAGAAGCACTGAATATTCTGGAAAAAGAGAATAATATCAGCAAAGATACCCTGCTGGAGGCGATCGAGAATTCTCTTCTTACGGCGTGCAAGAACCACTTTGGCAAGGCGGACAATGTCAAGGTGACCATGAACCGCGATACATGCGACTTTTCCGTTTACGCGGAGAAGGAAGTGGTGGAGGAAGTGGAAGATCCGCTGCTTCAGATCAGCCTCGCGGAAGCCAAGATGACGGATCCGAAATATGACGTGGGAGATATCGTACAGTGTCCGATCGATTCCAAGAAGTTTGGACGTATTGCCACGCAGAATGCGAAGAATGTGATCCTCCAGAAGATCCGTGAGGAAGGAAGAAAAGCTCTGTATAACGACTGGTACTGCCAGGAGAAGGAAGTGGTTACCGGTATTGTACAGAGATATTTAGGGAAGAATGTCAGCATTAACTTAGGTAAGGTCGATGCCATTTTAAATGAGGCGGAGATGGTGAAGGGCGAGGTATTCAAGGCCACGGAGAGAATCAAGGTGTACGTTCTGGAGGTAAAGGATACTCCGAAGGGACCGAGGATTTCCGCATCGAGAACCCATCCGGATCTGGTAAAACGCTTATTTGAATCAGAAGTGGCAGAGGTAAAGGACGGAACGGTAGAGATGAAAGCCATTGCCAGAGAGGCAGGCTCCAGAACGAAGATCGCCGTTAAATCCAACGACCAGAATGTGGATCCGGTAGGCGCATGTGTCGGCTTAAACGGCGCGCGGGTGAATGCCATCGTGAATGAGCTTCGCGGCGAAAAGATCGACATCATCAACTGGGACGACAACCCGGCATACTTAATTGAGAATGCATTAAGCCCGGCAAAGGTTATCTGCGTGGTGGCTGACGAGGATTCAAAGGAAGCTCAGGTTATCGTACCGGATTACCAGCTTTCACTGGCAATCGGTAAAGAAGGCCAGAACGCGAGACTGGCAGCAAGGCTGACAGGATATAAGATTGATATCAAGAGTGAGACACAGGCCCGAGAGATGGGATTATTCGAAGAACTGGGTCTGGATTATCAGGAAGACGGAGGTTACGAGGATTACGAAAGCGATTATCAGGAAGATGGAGACACAGAATACCAGGAGGATTACCAGGAAGACGATCAGGAAGATTACCAGGACGGCGGCTTAGAGGAAGACAGCTTAGAGGAAGACAGCCAGGAAAAATAAAACGGGAAGTGATTGAAACGTGAGTACAAAGAAGATACCGCTCAGACAGTGTATCGGCTGTGGTGAGATGAAAAGTAAAAAAGAGATGATTCGTGTGCTTAAGACGGCGGAGGACGAGATTGTGCTGGATGCGACCGGACGGAAGAACGGGCGCGGCGCATATCTGTGTCCCTCCATGGACTGTTTTAAGAAAGCAGTTAAGAACAAGGGTCTGGAACGCTCCTTTAAGACGGCGATTCCAAAGGAAGTATACGAAACGTTGGAAAAGGAGATGGAGCAGCTTGGATGACAGACAGAAAGTTCTTAATCTGATTGGTCTGGCTACAAAGGCCGGGAAGACTGCAAGCGGAGAATTTATGACGGAGAAATCCGTGAAGAGTGGAAAGGCATTCCTGGTGATCGTGTCGGAGGAAGCATCTGACAACACCAGAAAAATGTTCACCAATATGTGTACTTACTATGAAGTTCCAATCTACTTTTTCGGTAAAAAGAGCGAGATCGGTCATGCAATGGGAAAGGAAATGAGAGCTTCCCTTGTCATTCTGGACGCGGGGTTCGCAAAAGCAGTCGTGAAACTATTGAATACAAATGGAGGTAGTAAGTATGAGAGTATATGATCTGGCAAAAGAACTGGGAAAAGACAGCAGTAAAGAGATACTGGATATCCTGGAAAAGCACGATATAAATTTAAAGAGTTCATCCAATATATCGGATGACCAGGCGTCTATCGTGAGAAAAGCGATGGGCGGAGCTGGAAAAAGCAGCGAAGGAAGGCAGAACGCACCGGCGTCCGAGAAGCCGGCGGGTGATGACTCGGCCAGAACTGAAGCAGGCGCGGGTGAGCCGCACAAAAAGAAAATAGCAGCAGTTTTCCGTCCGCAGAACGCGCAGATGAAGCCGCAGCGTCCGCAGGGCCAGGGAAACCGCGATGGAAGACCGCAGGGTCAGGGAAACCGCGACGGAAGACCACAGGGCCAGGGCTATCAGGGAAACCGCGACGGAAGACCGCAGGGCCAGGGTTATCAGGGAAACCGTGACGGAAGACCGCAGAATCAGGGCGGCAGCTATGAGCAGAGAACCGCTGGAAACAACACGGTATCCGGTCAGAGTGTCCAGCCGCGTGAAGCAGCAGATAACACAGTAAATACGCAGCAGGCACCGCAGAGCCAGACAGCGCCGGTTCAGCCGACTCAGACTCAGCCGACTCAGGCTCCGCAGACACAGGCACCCGCAGGCCAGTCACCGCAGGCGCAGCCGCAGCATACCGGTTCCGATCAGAATTCATCTGCAAGACCGCAGGGCCAGGGCTACCAGGGAAACCGCGACGGAAGACCGCAGGGCCAGGGCTACCAGGGAAACCGCGACGGAAGACCGCAGGGCCAGGGCTACCAGGGAAACCGTGACGGAAGACCGCAGGGCCAGGGCTACCAGGGAAACCGCGACGGAAGACCGCAGGGCCAGGGCTACCAGGGCAATCGTGACGGAAGACCGCAGGGCCAGGGCTATCAGGGAAACCGCGACGGAAGACCGCAGGGCCAGGGAGGCTATCAGGGCAACCGTGATGGAAGACCGCAGGGCCAGGGAGGCTATCAGGGCAACCGTGATGGAAGACCGCAGGGCCAGGGCTATCAGGGCAACCGTGATGGAAGACCGCAGGGCCAGGGAGGCTACCAGGGAAACCGCGACGGAAGACCGCAGGGCCAGGGAGGCTATCAGGGCAACCGTGATGGAAGACCGCAGGGCCAGGGCGGTTATCAGGGCAACCGCGATAATCGTGGAGGCAGACCGCAGGGACCGGGCGGACGTCCGGGAACAGGCAGAGACGGAGGAGCCAAGTCCTTTGATACACCGATCCAGGCAAAACCAACGAGCAACAGAGGCAATAAAAACGCCTATAAGAACGATAGATTCGACAAGAGAGACAAGGACGACGACGCAAAGAAGAATCTGGGCAAAGGCGGCAAATTTAAAGCGCCGATCCAGCCGCCGACACACGAAGAGCCTAAGGTGGAGGTCGTTAAGACGATCATTCTTCCGGAGGTCCTGACGATCAAGGAATTAGCGGAGAAGATGAAGCTTCAGCCGTCAGCAATCGTTAAAAAGCTGTTCCTGCAGGGCAAGATTGTAACCCTGAACCAGGAGATCGACTTCGATCAGGCGGAAGAGATCGCTATGGAATACGAAGTTCTCTGCGAAAAAGAAGTAAAAGTGGATGTCATCGAAGAGCTCTTAAAAGAGGATGAGGAGAACGAGGCCGATATGGTTGCCAGACCGCCAGTCGTATGCGTTATGGGCCACGTTGACCACGGTAAAACCTCCCTTCTTGATGCGATTCGTCAGACAAACGTAACCTCCAGAGAGGCCGGCGGTATCACACAGCATATCGGCGCCTACATGGTGGAAATTAACGGACAGAAGATCACCTTCTTAGACACACCAGGCCACGAGGCATTTACGGCCATGCGTATGAGAGGCGCTCAGTCCACAGATATCGCAATTCTGGTAGTCGCAGCGGATGACGGCGTGATGCCGCAGACCGTGGAGGCGATCAACCATGCGAAGGCGGCCGGCGTAGAGATTATTGTGGCAATCAATAAGATCGATAAGCCGAGCGCCAACATCGACAGAGTAAAACAGGAATTATCCGAATACGAACTGATTCCGGAAGACTGGGGCGGCAGCACGGTATTTGTACCGGTATCTGCACATACAAAGGACGGTATTCCGGAGCTTCTGGAGATGATCCTTTTAACCGCAGAGGTGAAGGAGCTGAAGGCCAATCCGAACAGAACTGCCAGAGGTTTAATCATCGAGGCAGAGCTTGACAAGGGAAAAGGCCCGGTTGCCACCGTTCTGGTACAGAAGGGTGTTCTCCATGTAGGAGATACCGTTGCCGCAGGTTCCTGCTACGGAAAAGTCCGTGCCATGATGGATGACAAGGGCCGCAGAGTCAAAGAGGCCGGTCCATCCACACCTGTGGAAATCCTGGGACTGGGTGACGTTCCAAACGCAGGCGAGGTTCTGGTAGGAACTGTAAACGAGAAGGAAGCGAGAAACTTCGCAGAGACATTTATCTCTGAAGGCAAGAATAAATTACTGGAAGATACAAAAGCTAAGTTATCACTGGATGACTTGTTCAGCCAGATCAAGGCCGGCAATATCAAGGAACTGCCGATCATCGTCAAGGCTGACGTACAGGGTTCTGTGGAAGCAGTGAAGCAGAGTCTTGTGAAGCTGTCCAATGAAGAAGTTATGGTAAAGGTAATCCACGGCGGCGTTGGCGCCATCAACGAATCCGACGTATCTCTGGCATCTGCTTCCAATGCCATCATCATCGGCTTTAACGTAAGGCCGGATGTGACGGCGAAGTCCATAGCAGAGCGCGAGAAAGTGGATATGAGACTGTACAAGGTAATCTATCAGGCAATCGAGGATGTGGAAGCGGCCATGAAGGGCATGCTGGATCCGATCTTTGAAGAGCAGGTGATCGGCCACGCCATTGTGCGTCAGACATTCAAGGCTTCCGGCGTCGGTACCATCGCAGGTTCCTATGTCATGGACGGTAAGTTCCAGAGAGGCTGCAGCGTGCGTATTACACGTGCAGGAGAGCAGCTCTACGATGGCCCGCTGGCATCCTTAAAGAGATTTAAGGATGATGTGAAGGAAGTTGCGACAGGTTACGAATGTGGTCTTGTATTTGAGAAGTTCAATGACATCCAGGAAGATGACATGATTGAAGCTTACGCGATGGTAGAGGTTCCCCGCTAGGACTTAAGTGGAAGCCGGGGAATCCTGCCGGAAGGCGGAGCGGCAAAACGAAAGGAAGAACATGCGTAAAAACAGTATAAAGAATACAAGAATCAATATGGAGGTTCAGAGAGAACTGAGCGAGATTATCCGCCTGGAGATCAAGGACCCGAGAATCCATCCCATGACGACGGTGGTTGCAGTCTCTGTGACTCCGGACTTGAAATTCTGCAAGGCTTATATCAGCGTTTTAGGCGACGAGGAAGCCGGCAATGCGACCATCGAAGGATTGAAGAGCGCGGAGGGCTATATCCGCCGCGAGCTGGCCAGAAGAGTGAATTTACGGAATACTCCGGAGATCAAATTTATTCTGGACCAGTCCATCGAATATGGGGTAAATATGTCGAAACTGATTGACGAGGTAACGAAAGATATCAAAGAGTAGGAGGTGTTTCCATGAGCTTTTTTGATACTATGCTTGAGGATGTAGAGACGATGGCGATCATCGGCCATATCCGCCCGGACGGAGACTGTATCGGATCCTGTCTGGCAGCGTACAACTACCTGGAAGAACATTATCCTGATGTCCGAGTGACCGTCTTTTTAGAGGAACCATCCATAAAATTCGGTTATTTAAAGAATATTCAATGTATCTGCAGTGATTTTTCAGTGGAGGCGGAGTTTGATCTCTGCCTCTGCCTGGACTGCAGTGACATGCTCCGCTTCGGTGAGGCGGTGCGGTACTTAAACAGCGCCAAAAAAAGTATTTGCGTGGACCACCACGTGACCAATACCGGATTTGCGGGACAGAATATTGTAGAAGCGAAAGCCAGCTCTACCTGCGAGGTCCTCTTCGGCCTTCTGGAGGAAGAGAAAATAAGCAAAGCGGTGGCGGAATGTATTTACACCGGTATTATCCACGACACAGGGGTGTTTAAATACGACTGCACCTCTGCAAGGACCATGGAGATCGCGGGAAAGATGATGGCAAAGGGAATCGATTTCCCCCACATCATTGACAACAGCTTTTACCGGAAAACGTATATTCAGAACCAGATTCTGGGACGTGCGCTTCTGGAGAGCATTACCTTCCTGGATGGGCGCTGCATTTTCAGCGTGATTCATAAGAGGGACATGGATTTCTACGGCGTGACCAGCGCCGATATGGATGGAATCATCGACCAGCTGAGGATTACGGAGGGCGTGGAGTGTGCGATTTTCATGTACGAGACGGCTTGCCGCGAGTATAAAGTGAGCCTGCGTTCCACCAATGATCTGGATGTGAGTAAGATCGCCGTGTATTTCGGCGGCGGCGGCCACGTGAAGGCGGCAGGATGTACCATGGCCGGCAGTGTTCACGATGTCGTCAACAACTTATCCGCACGGATTTCAGTACAAATTAATGGAGATACTTAAAGATGGCAGACGGTATCATCAATGTATACAAAGAAAAAGGCTATACCTCTCATGACGTTGTTGCGAAAATGAGAGGTATTTTAAAACAGAAAAAAATCGGACATACCGGCACGCTGGACCCCATGGCGGAGGGCGTGCTTCCCGTGTGTCTCGGAAACGGCACGAAGCTCTGCGATCTGCTGGCAGACCGGACGAAGACTTACCGCGCCGTGCTTTTGCTGGGCCTCGAGACCGATACGCAGGATACGACGGGCGTGACGCTCGCCGAATATCCGGTGGCGGTGACGGAGGAAGAGGTGAAAGCGGCAGTCTTAAGTTTTCTGGGCGATTACGACCAGGTGCCGCCCATGTATTCCGCGCTGAAGGTGGATGGGAAGAAGCTCTATGAGCTGGCCCGGGCCGGCAGGGAAGTGGAACGGAAGGCGAGACCGGTGAAGATCCTGGATATCTCCGTGGAGGAGATCGCCCTGCCCCGAGTGACCATGACGGTGTCATGCACAAAGGGGACTTATATCCGGACGCTCTGCTACGATATCGGACGAAAGCTGGGATGCGGCGGCTGTATGGAATCGCTTTTGAGGACGAGAGTCGGCCAGTTTGAACTGAAGGACAGCCTGACGCTCTCCGAGATAGAAAAGCGGAGGGATGACGGCGGACTTGCGGATCATATTCTTGCCGTTGACGCCGTGTTTTTAGAGTATCCGGCTCTTACGATGAAGGAAGAGTTTGATAAGCTGGTCCATAACGGCAATCCGTTCTACCGCAATCAGGCGGAGGGAGACTCCCCGGCGCAGGACAGCCCGGTCAGGGTCTACGACAGCCAGGGGCGGTTTATCGGGATTTACGCCCTGGACCGGGAGAAGAACGTATTGAAGCCTCAGAAGGTTTTTCTGGGAGGAAACAAATGATGGAATATATAACCGAAACAACAGATTTTCAGATTCAGGAGCCTGCGGTCGTGACCATCGGCAAGTTTGACGGACGCCACAGGGGCCATCAGAAGCTGCTGAAGCAGATGCTGGAGGTGAAGGCGGAACGCGGCCTTAAGACGGCTGTATTTACCTTTGATATGACGCCGGGAAGCCTGGTGGGGGGAAAGAAACAGACGGTTATCACCACCAATCTGGAGAGAAGGAATAATCTGGAAAGAATCGGCATAGACTATTTAGTGGAGTATCCATTTACGAAGGAGACGGCCCGTATGGCACCGGAGGACTTTGTGCGGGATATCCTGGTTTCGCGCATGCATGCCAGGGTGATCGTCGTCGGAACGGACTGCTCCTTTGGCTATAAGGGGGCCGGCAATGCGGACCGCCTCGAAGATTGGAAGGCGAAATACGGGTACGAGCTCATCGTCATCCACAAGGAACAGGATGACAACCGGGATATCAGCAGTACGTATGTGAGGGAAGAGCTGGATGCCGGAAATATCGAGAAGGCGAACGAGCTTCTCGGCGAGCCGTATGCCATCCACGGAACCGTGGTGCACGGAAATCATATCGGGGGAAGCGTCCTGGGATTTCCAACGGCCAACATTCTGCCGCCGCCTGAAAAACATCTGCCGACATTTGGCGTTTACGTGTCAAAGGTCTATGTAGAAGGTACTTATTACGGGGGAGTGACGAACATCGGAAGGAAGCCGACCGTAAGCGGGGTATCCCCTGTGGGAGCGGAGACATTTCTGTTTGGTATAGATGAGGATATTTATGGGAAGAATATAGAAGTACAGCTGCTTATCTTTATTCGCCCGGAGAAGAAATTTGACGGACTTGAGCAGCTGAAGGCGCAGATAGGAAGAGACAGGGATTACGCTCTGGCGTATTTAAAGAACCTGTCAGATCAGCAGATAACTCATTTATCATAAACAGCTTCAACAAATCTGAATAATAACTTGCGAAGGAATGTGCATAATGACTGACAAAGCATGGAAAATGCTGGGATTTTGCCTGGCCTGCGGCAGCGCCGTGGTCCTGGGCACAGCAGATGTACAGGCGGCGAAGCCGGAACCTTCCTTCACGTCCGGAAACTCCATAGCGGGATTCGGGACGGCCATGGACAAGCATTTGGAGTCCGTGGAGGAAACGGAGAGCCAGGCGGTGTCCGCCGGTCTTACGCAAGAAAAAGTGGTGTTCGGAACCTTTCGTGATATTTTCAAAAACCTTGGCGTAGCCATGGTGGAGGATTCCCTGAACATCAGAAAAGAACCAAAGAATGACGCGGATATAGTAGGAAAAATGGACAGCCATGCCGGATGCAGCGTGCTGGGAATGGAACATGGCTGGTATAAGATAAAGTCGGGTCAGGTGACCGGCTACGTCTCGGGTAAGTATCTCGCCGTGGGACAGGCTGCCAGGGCATCGGCCTATTACGATATGAAACTCATGCTCCGCGTAAACACGGATACCCTGAGGGTCCGCAGCGCTCCGGATACGGATTCGGAGATCCTGGGCCGTATCCACGAGGGAGAGACGTATGATTTTCTCTCCAGAGCGGGAGACGGCTGGATTAAGATCCGTTACGGTGAAAAAGACGGCTACGCCTACGTGCCGGGCAACGCGGTGGTGGCTTATACCATTCCGGAGGCGGAAAAAGTGGAGAATTCCCTTCGCCAGCAGGTGGTGAACTACGCCGTGCGTTTCGTCGGCAATCCATACCGGTGGGGCGGAACAAACCCGAATACGGGAGCCGACTGCTCCGGTTTCGTGCAGTATGTCATGGAACATGCCGCCGGCATTCATTTAGACAGAACCTCCAGGGAACAGTCCGCGGAGGGACTGGCGGTTTCTTCCACGGCCATGCAGCCGGGAGATTTACTGTTTTATGCCAGCGGAAGCACGATCGATCATGTCGCCATGTATATCGGAGGCGGAAAGATCGTCCATGCGGCCAACCGGAGAAGCGGCATCAAGATTTCAACCTGGAATTACCGGAAGCCGGTGACGATACGGAGAGTGATTCCATAGGCTTTAGTACCTCATGGATGAGATCGGGCCGAAATGGAGAACACCTCCATAAATGCGGCAGAATACGGACAGGAGAAAGCTGTTTGCCAGCTTTTTTCTGTCCGTTCTTTTATTCACAGGAACGCAGTCAAACGCGCTGTTCTCCTTCGGACTCCGTATTTAAATGATGCAATGCCTGAAGCACAAGCTCCTCTGTCCAGCCGGAACACTTCCCCTGAAATGGACAGTCGGAGCAATTTTTACTCAACATGCAGGCGGCGTATGCCCTTAAAAGTATTACTGCTTTTTCCGTAGTCACGATCGTGTCTGCCCCCATTTTCAATGATATTGATAGTATAACCAATATTCTTATTTTATGTGGGCGACAGGATAACTGGGGAATTATTTATCCTGATTTTTAAGCGCCGCCTCGATAAAGCCGGCAAACAGTGGATGCGGACGGTTTGGCCGTGATTTAAATTCCGGATGGGCCTGTGTGGCGACGAACCAGGGATGCTCCGGAAGCTCGATCATCTCGACAATCCGTCCATCCGGGGAAATGCCGGACAGCTTCATGCCGTTTTCGGTCAGAGCCTGGCGGTAGTCGTTGTTGACCTCATACCGGTGGCGGTGGCGCTCGTGAATCGTTTCCTGGCCGTATAGGGCGTAGGCTCTGGAGTTTTTGTCAAGCACACAGGGATAGGAGCCGAGACGCAGGGTTCCTCCGATGTCCTCGACGCCGTTCTGATCCGGCATCAGATGGATGACCGGATGGCCGGTGTCAGGGTCTAACTCAGCCGTGTGGGCGTCGCTGTAGCCAACGACGTCGCGGGCGAATTCCACGATTGCCATCTGCATTCCGAGACAGAGACCGAGGAACGGGATCCCATGGGTGCGCGCCCAGCGGATGGCAGAGATTTTCCCTTCGATTCCCCTGCTTCCAAAGCCTCCGGGCACGAGGATGCCGTTTACACCATCAAAGATCTCGGCGGCATTACCATCGTTTACCTCCTCGGAGTCGACCCAGCGGATGGATACGCTGGCATGGTTAGCCACACCGCCGTGTTTTAATGCTTCCACAACGGAGATATAGGCGTCATGTAAGGAGATGTATTTGCCGACCAGAGCCACCGTCACCTGTTTCTGCGGGTGTTTCCAGCTCTCGATCATGGAACTCCACTCGGATAAATCCGGTTGGGGACATGGGATACGCAGACTCTCACAGGCCACCTCGGCCAGATGCTCCTGTTCCATTACCAGCGGGAGTTCATAGAGTACCTCCACATCGAGATTCTGGAGCACGTGATTTTTCGGAACGTTGCAGAACTGGGCGATTTTGCTGCGGATTCCGTCGTCGAGGGGAAGCTCGGAGCGGCAGACGATGATGTCCGGCTGGATTCCCATACCCTGCAAATCCTTGACGCTGGCCTGGGTGGGCTTTGTCTTTAATTCCTCGGACACTTTTAGATAGGGAACTAAGGTTACGTGGATCAGAATCGCATTTTCATGGCCGACATCGTGCTGGAACTGGCGGATTGCCTCCAAAAACGGCTGGCTCTCAATGTCTCCGACGGTGCCGCCGACCTCGATGATGGCAATCTCCATGTCATCGGAATGCAGGCAGTCTGAGACGCCAGACGCGGTCTGTTCACCGCTGCGGTGAAAACGGCTTTTGATTTCGTCGGTGATGTGGGGGATCACCTGAACCGTGCCTCCGCCGAAGTCTCCGCGGCGTTCCTTTGTCAGAACGGTCCAGTAGACCTTGCCGGTGGTGACATTGGAATTTTTCGTCAGATTTTCGTCGATAAACCGTTCATAGTGGCCTAAATCCAGGTCCGTTTCCACGCCGTCCTCGGTGACAAATACCTCACCGTGCTGGACCGGATTCATGGTGCCGGGGTCGATGTTGATGTAGGGATCGAATTTCTGCATGGTGACGTGATAGCCGCGCGCCTTCAACAGACGGCCAAGGGATGCTGCGGTGATGCCTTTGCCAAGACCGGACACGACGCCACCGGTGACAAATACGTATTTCACTGGCATAAAAATGGTACCTCCTTAAGGTTTTTTGGGGATGTGTCATTTAATAAAAACGATATTATACAACTAATTATTTCAGAAATCCACATTTTCATGAAAAAACTTTCGATTATTAAGTGTAAAATTTGTCTTAAAATACCATGGAATGAAAATCTCTTTATAAGGATTTTATAATTCTTTTCTTGATTTATGGAGAGACTGACACTATAATGATATAGAATGGGTATAGAATATCCGGATTGGAGAATTTACACATATGGATAACAACAACAATCAGAATAATAACAGTAAGATGCCAAAGAACGCACAGGTAATTATTGCATGGGTAGTTACCTTTTTAATTGCGGTGGCAGGGCTGTCCTATCTGCACAACGCACTCTCAGCGAGGACCACGGAAGAACTCAGCTATGATACATTTATGAACATGGTAGATGAGAAGCAGGTAGAGGCCGTAAGCGTCGAGGACTCCAGAATTACAATCGAGCCGAAGAGCACCTGGGAAGGATACATGCCCGGGAAAACATATTATACCGTGCGCATGGATAATGATTTAACACTTGCGGAGAGACTTCGGACAGCCGGCGTAGATACGCACAGGATCCGTAAGGATGGCAACTTCATTATCCAGACCATTGTCAGCTATCTGCTGCTGTTTGGTCTGATGGGAATTCTACTTAACTTTATGATGCGCCGAGTCGGCGGAGGCGGCGGTATCATGGGCGTGGGCAAGAGCAACGCCAAGGTATACGTACAGAAAGAGACCGGAGTCACATTCCGCGATGTAGCCGGTGAAGACGAGGCGAAGGAGTCGCTGACGGAGATCGTAGACTTCCTTCACAATCCGGGTAAATACACGAAGATCGGCGCAAAGCTGCCGAAAGGCGCCCTGCTTGTGGGCCCTCCTGGTACAGGTAAGACCCTGCTTGCCAAGGCGGTAGCCGGAGAGGCGCATGTCCCATTCTATTCGCTGTCCGGTTCTGATTTCGTAGAGATGTTCGTGGGTGTCGGCGCCTCCCGTGTGCGTGACTTATTCAAGCAGGCCCAGGAGTCTGCTCCCTGTATCATTTTCATCGATGAGGTGGATGCCATCGGTAAGAGCCGTGATTCCAGATTCGGCGGAGGCAATGACGAGCGTGAACAGACATTAAACCAGCTGCTGTCCGAGATGGACGGATTCGATTCCTCCAAGGGACTTCTGGTTCTGGCTGCGACAAACCGTCCGGAGATATTAGACCCGGCGCTGCTGCGTCCAGGCCGTTTCGACCGCCGGATTATCGTGGATAAGCCGGATTTAAAGGGCCGTGTGGATATCTTAAAGGTTCATTCCAGAGACGTATTGATGGATGAGAGTGTCGATCTCGACGCGATTGCGCTGGCGACCTCCGGCGCGGTTGGATCGGATCTTGCCAACATGATCAACGAGGCAGCCATTCTGGCGGTTAAGAGCGGCAGACAGGCCGTCGCCCAGAAAGACTTATTTGAAGCGGTTGAAGTCGTGCTTGTGGGTAAAGAGAAGAAAGACAGAATCATGAATAAGGAAGAGCGCCGCATCGTGTCTTACCACGAGGTTGGCCATGCTCTCGTAAGCGCCCTCCAGAAGGACGCGGAGCCGGTTCAGAAGATCACCATCGTTCCGAGAACCATGGGCGCCCTTGGCTACGTTATGCACGTGCCGGAGGAAGAAAAATATTTAAATACGAAGAAAGAACTTCACGCCATGCTGGTCGGGGCCCTGGCCGGACGAGCAGCGGAGGAGCTTGTGTTTGATACTGTGACCACGGGAGCAGCCAACGATATTGAGCAGGCGACCAGAATGGCCCGCGCCATGATTACTCAGTACGGTATGTCCGATAAGTTTGGTCTGATGGGCTTAGCGACTCAGGAAGACCAGTACTTAACCGGCCGTACGGTCATGAACTGCGGCGATGCCACGGCTGCCGAAGTCGACAACGAGGTCATGAAGATGCTGAAGGAAGCTTATGAGGAAGCCAAGGCTCTGTTGTCTGATAACCGCGATGTGATGGATAAGATCGCCGAGTTCTTAATCGAGAAGGAGACCATCACCGGCAAGGAATTTATGAAGATCTTCAGAGAGATGAAGGGAATACCGGAGCCGGAGGAGAAGGATAAGACCGATGCCGACAAGATGGACGATGTGGTAAGCCATAAGGACACGTTCGACGATAAGAAGGAAGAAGCAGTCCTGAGCAGTCCCGCAGCGGAAGAGACTGCGCCAAAGGAACCGTCCCAGGAGACAACGGATACGGAAGAGAAATCCGGATCTGATGAGATGTTCCATATGGGAGTAAAGAGATAAGAATTGAAGAGATAAGAAGTGAGACAGGTCCCCTGATTTCGTATGAAGTCAGGGGACTTCTTTATCAGAGGAATGTTTAAGATTCACATTTCTTTCACATTTAGGGCAAATATTTTTCACATTTATTGGTTATAGTAATACTCGTAAACGTTATTAATAATATAAAACTTTTTTTCATACTCAAAGCCGGTAGGATCCCCCTCTTACCGGCTTCCTCCCTTTTATGGGGGATTTTTTTGATTGGAGACAGATTTTATTGGGGGGGGCAAGTCTGCCTGGCAGCGCGGAATCAGAATCCGTTTACTTTTCTCATTGAAGAAGATCGGATGTTTGGCTATAATGTAAGATACCAGATTACAGTTGCTTTCTATTTAACACGGGGGGAAGTATGAAAGATAAAATTCTACTGAAACACAAGATTCTGTTTTCTATATTCGGCGTCATTATTCTCTTTTCGCTGGTATTCGGAACCGGAATGAGGATGGCAATAAAGCAGATAGAGCAGCAGATTGCCAAATCGAACAATGCCAGCCTGCAGGTTTATTATAATACGCTCCAGAGCGAAATCGAGCGTTCGGAGGTATTTATCACAAATACGGTGTATCATAACGATGCATTTGACCAGTTTCTCGCTCTGCGGGGGGATCCGGGCCGCAGCCCGTTTGTGGGGGAGATTATGGACCGCTTTTCGGAGGAACTGAAGGACAACCAGGACGTTGCGGCGTATCTGCTGTACGATACCGGTACAGGCGTCAGAGGCAGCGTATTTAACTCGATTGTCGGTTACGGCTCTGTGAAGGAAGAAATTACAGATTCCTTCGGAACGTTTCTGGAAGAGGAGGAGGTTCCTCTGGGATGGTTTATAAAAAGGATCGGAAGCCGGTCATTTCTGTGCAGAGTCATGGAGCGGGACAACACTTTTGTAGTGGGAATATACGATCTGCCTCAGGCCTCCAAGAATGCAAAACTCTTTTATTCCTATGAGGGCGAAATCGTATTTTTTAATAACCAGGAGATCTTTTCTAACGAAGACTTCGTTCAGAAGAATGGTATTTATCTGAATTATCTGGACGATTCGGACTACTATTTCTCCAACAGTAAGAACTATATGGTGGTGCAGAAGCAGCTGATCCATTTTAAGGTTGCGCTCATATCAGAATTCTATAACAGCAGTGTGGTGTTAAAATTTCTGTATATGAGCCCGTATCTGTATATTGCCCTGGGATTTGTGACGGTCTGGATTCTGATCGGGTATTTAAAGAGCATTCTGTTTCGTCCGATGGATTCTCTGGTACAGGCCATGCAGAAGATAGAAGAAGGCGATTTAAATGTGCGGGTGGAAGAACAGGGCGGCCGCGAATTCCAGAAGGTACAGCAGGCGTTTAACCATATGATCTCGGAGATCACCACACTGAAGATTAAGAGCTACGAGCAGCAGATTGCCAGGGAAAAGGCACAGCTGTACGCGTTGAAGATGCAGATCCGGCCTCATTTTTTCCTGAACTGTCTCAAGAGTATTTTTGGACTGGCGCAGTCGGAAAAGATCGGGCAGATTCAGAAAGCCGTGGTGTATTTAGGCACTCATTTGCGGTATGTGTTCGATCAGCAGAGCGATCTGATCCCGTTGGAAAAAGAGATGCAGATGTGCGAGAACTATATTGAACTGCATCGGAGCATAGAAAGCGGCCGGGCAGAGATACATATCAGCATGGATGAGGGCGTCAGGATGATGAAGGTACCGCCGGTCAGCTGTCTGACTCTGATTGAAAATTGTATGAAACACGGTATGGCCCAGGACGGAACACTGCAGATCAGGATCGATGCACGGTCCCTGGAGATGGATGGCCGGCACCTGGCGGATATTGTGATACGCGACAATGGACCCGGTTTTCCGGAGGAACTGCTCAGTGAGCTGAACCACCATCTGGATGAGACTGCTGCCCTGACGGGGGTGGGGATTCGCAATGTCATCCAGAGATTCCGCCTGATTTACGGAGAAGATTTCGCTGTTCAGTTCTCCAACCAGGGCGGAGCGAAAATTAACCTGATGATACAGATATGAGGAGAGGGGAACGAATGATGAAACTGCTGATTGTCGATGACCAGCCTTCGGTCAGCGAGGGCCTTAAAAAGGGGATCGCATGGGAGGAACTGCAGATTGACGAAGTATTTGCAGCCTATAATGCCCTGGAGGCGAGGGAGATCTTAAACAGCCGGCCCATTGATATTATGCTGTGCGATATCGAGATGCCGGTGGAAAACGGCTTACAGCTCCTGGCCTGGGTTAAGGAAAAGAAGATGAAAACCCTGTGTATCCTGTTGACGAGCCACGCGGAATTTGATTACGCAAGAGAGGGGATCCGCCTGGGAGCGTTTGATTATGTAGTGCAGCCGGCTCTGTATCCTACCATTGCGGCCACTGTGAAGAAGGCGGTGGAAGCGGTAAAACAGAAGCAGATGAACGAGAACGCCATCTATAAGGGAAAGGCGTTCACGCGCCAGCAGAAAAATATTACGTCCAATGCACTCCGCAATTACCTGTACGGAGACAGCAACTACCTGGACATTGAAAATCTGTCCGGCCTGGGTGTTCTGCCTGACTTTACGGGACAGGGGCATGCGGTGCTGATTCAGATCGTGAAGTGGGTGGGAAAGAAAGAGGACTGGGACAATTACCTGCTGGAACAAAGCCTTCATAACATTCTCAATGAGATCTTTCTGCCAAATGACCAGAAGGTGGCGTTATCCTGTATCGAGGAAAATGTATTTCTGCTGGTGATTCAGTCCACCTCGGATGAAGAAATTACCCAGGACAGCCTAAGCCGGCAGTTTATGTTTTTAAGCAGTGTATGCAGACAGTTTTTCCGGTGTCAGATCGCCTGCTATCTATCGGAGCTTAAGCCGCTCTCGGATTTGAGCGAAGTCTGGCGGCAGTTAAAAGAACGGAAAGAGAACAATGTATCGCTGAAGCAGGGGGTATTTCCTGAATCCGGTAAGGAGGAGAAAAAGGAGTATGTATTCCGTCTGGTATCAGTCAAACAGTGGGAGACCCTGTATGAGGAGGGATATCCGCAGGCAGTCGAAGAGCAGGCGTTTCAGCTTTTGGATGACCTGGCGGACCGGGGGATTCTGGATAAGAAGACGCTGCTCTATTTTTACCAGGATTATATGCAGCTGATGTATACCGTATTTGGGAAACAGGGCGTAAATGTATGCGAGCTTTTTCAAACAGCAGAAGAACTGGAGCTCTACCGCAATGGGATGAAATCCGTAGATGCCATGAAACGCCTGCTTTCCTTTGTCACCTCCTGCTGTCATCCGGAGCAGGAGGTGGATGACGCCCAGGCGCTGGTGCAGACGGTGATGGCCTACGTGGCAGAAAATCTGGAGCAGGAGCTAAGGCGTGGAACCATCGCGGAACTGGTGCATTTAAATCCGGACTATTTAACCCGGACATTCAAGAAGGAAACGGGAATGACGCTGAAGGAGTACATAATTGAACAGAAGATTAAGGCGGCCCAGTCGCTTCTGCGTACCACCAGCCTTCCGGTCAGCTTCGTGGCGGCCAAGGTGGGATATTCCAACTTCAGCCATTTTTCCAAAGCATATAAGAAAGTGATGGGACACACGCCGCAGGAAGAGCGCGACAGGTGAAAAAGTCTGAAAAAGAACAACAGCCGAAGTTTTTTGCAAAACCGGCTGTTCTTTTTTTGCGCCGAAGTCGTTTTTTGACTATAAACGGCCGTTAATTGTGCGGCAGAAGGGAATAAAATCCGATATAATGAGGACTATCAAAGATCCGGTGGGGTGCTCCGGGCAGGAGTGCTCATAGCGGGGGAGGAAGGAGAAGGAAATATGCACGAGAAAGGCGAAGTGCTGGTGGAAGTAAAGGACATGTGCAAAAACTTCGGAGTAACCGTGGCTTTAAATCATGTGGATATCACCATCAGACGCGGTGAGATTCGGGGGCTGATTGGGGAAAACGGCTCGGGAAAATCTACAGTTTCTTCCATTATCGCAGGCATTCAGCCGGCTACCAGCGGGGAAATGTTTTATAAAGGAAAGCCGTGGAAACCGTCTACCAGCCTGGAAGCGGTGAAACAGGGAATCGGCATGATAGTGCAGGAAGCAGGGACGATTGAGAACATTACCGTGGCAGAGAATATCTTTCTGGGAAATTATGAGGCGTTTAAGAACGGCGTCTTCATGAACAAGGCGAAAATGAACGCGGAGGCGGCCAAAGCACTAGAGAAAATAGGGGTGACGACCATAAATCCGGCGCTGCCGACCAGAGTGTATGACATGCAGGACAGGAAGCTGATCGAGATTGCCGGGACCATGTACAATAATCCGGACCTGTTTGTGGTAGACGAGACGACCACGGCGCTGTCGCAGAGCGGAAGAACCATTCTTTATAATCTGATGCACCGGGCGGCAAACGAGAACCGGGCGGTCGTCTTCATCAGCCATGATCTGGAAGAGCTTATGGAACACTGCGATACGCTGACAATTCTGCGGGATGGCGTGATCATTGACAACATGGAGAAGAAGGATTTTGACAGCAATGACATCAAACACAAGATGGTGGGACGGGAAATCAAAGGAAACTACTACCGGGTAGACAAGGATGAATACAGCAGCGAAGTGGTGCTGAAGGCAGACTGTATCACCACCATGAATGCGCTGCTCTGTTTCGACTTAGAGCTTCATCAGGGAGAGATTCTGGGCATTGGAGGTCTGTCGGAATGTGGTATGCACGAACTTGGAAAGGCGCTTTACGGACTGGAGGAGGTGGTAGATGGACAGGTAGTTCTCACGAAGACAGGGACTGTGGTGAAAAACGCGCAGACGGCCTTTAAGAACAAGATGGGATACGTGTCAAAGAACAGAGATACGGAGTCCCTGGAACTTAACGCATCCATAGCGGCCAATATACAAAGCACAGGCCTCGATAAGAACCGGCTGTTCGGACCGTTTCTCTCCTTCCGGAAGGAAAGACGGTATGCGAAGCTCCAGGTTGATTCGCTGGCAATCAAGTGTGTCAATATGCTGCAGCCGGTGAAGGCGCTTTCCGGAGGAAACAAGCAGAAGGTGGTATTCGGAAAATGGATAGCGGATGACGCGGATATCCTGATTCTGGACTGCCCCACCAGAGGCGTAGATATTGGAGTGAAGGCGGCCATGTATCAGTTGATTTACCAGATGAAGCAGAAAGGAAAATCCATTATCATGATCAGTGAGGAGATGCCAGAGCTGATCGGCATGTCAGACCGGCTGCTGGTTATCAGAGATGGAAAGGTCAACGGAGAATTTTATCGAAAAGACGGCTACGATCAGCACAAACTGATCGAGTGCATGATTTAGGGAGGTGGAAGAGATGGCTGAACTTGCTGTTCAAAAGGATGTTCCGAAGCTGAAGGCGGGGGACAGGATTTCAATAATTAAAAACAAACCTTCCTTTTCTCTGGTGTTTTCTGTTATCATCCTGGTGCTGATCGTCGCTTTATTCGGAGGCGTCACGAAGGGGGCCTTTTTTGGCAGAAACGTGTTGATGGGAATCTTCAATCAGGCGCTCATCATCGGTACGATGGCCACCGCGGTGTCCTTTATCTATACGACGGGGAACCTGGATATTTCCGTGGGGAACTCCATGGCGCTGGCGGCTACCATCGGCGCGCTGATTTATAACAGGACGGGAAATATCGCCCTTATGGTGGTAACCGCTGTTACCGTCGGCATTATTCTGATGGTATTCAATTGTACGCTCAGCGTGGTGTTTCAGATAAAAACGGTTACGGTAGCCATTGTGATGATCCAGCTGTACAGTGCGATTGTCAGCGAAATACTGGGACCGGATTCCCTGAAAGTGGATTACAGTGTCTGTAAAATGCTGGAAAATGCCGGATTCCGGTATGCAATGTTTCTGGGATATTTTATACTCTGTATTATCGTATACCATTTCACTCCGGTTGGAAGGCGGCTGCGTTTCGTAGGCGGAAATCCAAACTGTGCGGATCAGACGGGAATCAGCGCGAAGAGATCGACCTATGTCAGCTTCTTCATGGCGGGCATCGGAGTCGGTGTGGCCGCGATCTTTACGATCATCCGGACCGGATCAGTCAGTACGGAGGTGGGAAGCGGTATGGGTATGGATGTGATGCTGGCTACAGTCCTTGGAGGCATGTCTATCTTTGGCGGAGCAAGGTCCAACGCCTACGCGGGGCTGATGGGGGCGCTCACGGTATCGGCTTTAAATAAGGGACTTCTCATGGCAGGGGTATCTTCGACAGCCATACAGGGAGTCCGGGGGATCGTATTTTTGCTTCTTGTATTTTTAAACTCTGAGCGGCCGTCCACACTGCCGACCAGACAGCAGGTATAAAAAACGCGAATCGAGGATTCGCGAAATGGAGAAGGAGAAGAAAGATGAAAAAGAGATTAACAGCAGTATTACTTTGTGCGGCGATGGTGTTAGGGCTTACCGCATGTTCCGGGAAGGAAAGCTCCGTGGAGACGGCAGCACAGACAACGGCGCCTGCGACAGAAGCCTCTTTGGCAGAAGGCGGAGCAAAGACTCCTCAGGACTTCAAGAAGTTTAAGATCGGCGTATGTGAACCGCAGGCCATCGATGAGGTCGTGATCCGCCGCGATTATTATGAAAACTATCTGGCGTCGCGCTATAACGTGGAATTCGTATTTTCAGAGCAGTGTAAGGACACCGATGATGAGCTGACCTTTATCGAGGGCTGTGCAGACGCAGGCTGCGACGCCATCATTTCCTACCGTTCGGTGGACGCCAATCAGATGGCGCAGGTCTGTGAGGAGTACGGAATGCAGTATGTGATTAACACGGCGAGAATACCAGAGGTTGACGGTGCGTTTGAAGGCGGCTATGAGACCTTCCAGGGAAGCTTCGGCGCCGACAATGAGCATGTCGGACAACTCTTCCGGGACTGGCTCTCAAGCAATGCTTCTGACGATGGAAGCGAGGGCTTTATGATTACCTCTTCACTGGCATTTTCCGGAAATATTCAGCATCTCGAGACGGCGATTGCTGCATTGTCGGCTCTGCAGAGCAAATATAATTTGACCTTTGAAGATACGGTGGAAAACCTGGCAAAGACGTCTGCTCCGATCGAGGTTGCCAACGACAAGGGAATCAACATTTACATCTATCCGGGAAGCCCCAGCGGCATGGAAGGATGGCTGGAAGGAGTCAGCGCGGCGCTTCAGACCGGCAAATACGGCGTATTGATCCATTCCGGACAGAGCTATGCGCAGACCGCGGTTGTAGTGGACGAGGTGGAAAAGAACTTTGACAAGGATATTAAGGTGGCTTCAATCGCGTCGATGTCGGAATCGTTGATCAATGCGTTTAACACACAGGATAAGTTCGGGAATTCTTCTCTGAATATGGCTTCTTTAAAATCCACCAGTCTGGTGAGCAGCATGGGTTTTATATCCGTCTATAATGCATTGACCGGCTATGCCGCTTTAAATGACAGCAGTGAAAATGAAAAGAGGACTTTAAGCTTCCGCATGTGGTCCCTTGACACGCTCGATCAGATCAATACGTGCGCCAATTGGGACGTCAAGGGCGGAGACAAATGGATCATGGATGAGAGCATGATTAATCAGTGTCTGGGCATAATGAATCCGGACCTGACTGCGGACGATGTACAGGCGGTTTATAATGGCATGACGTATGAGAGTACGCTGGAGCGCCTGGGTAAATAATGCGGATTGAAGGAGAGTAGGATGAAACAGAGGACTCTGGAATATCGGATAAAAAATGTAATACAGCTGATCAGTCTTCCCCTTATTGTGTTTGCTGTTATGAATGTGCTGGACTTGAGCATCGCCGGTACCAGGACGGTCAGTACAATCACGGATTTAAAGACACTGCTTCGGACGGGACTCACATGCTATTGCTTTGCCCTGGCCTTAAACTGTAATCTTCTGTCCGGCCGCATGGACTTATCAGCGGGTGCGCAGATGTATATGGGGTGCGTATTCGGCGGTAATCTGGCGCTGCAGCTTCATTTGGGCGGAGTCGGGATCCTCGTGCTCAGTATGGCGGTGGGCGCTCTGTGCGGACTTCTGGTGGGACTGCTATTTGTAAATTTAAGAATTCTTCCCATGGTACTGGGAATCGGCATGACTCTGATTTTCGAATGCTTTTCCTTCGGCGCTTACAATCAGCAGGGACTGATGATATACGGAAAATCGGGGGTATCCATACTGTCAAATGTAACCTTTATTCTGGCGGTTGCCGCGGCGCTGCTGCTCATTATGACATTTCTGTTTCAGTACAGCAGCTTTGGCTATAAGAGACGGGCGATTCAGGGCGACCAGAAGCTGGCGTCGGATGCGGGAATCAATATCTTTGTGAACTGCGTCATCTGCTATACGCTGGCAGGCGCGCTGGTAGCCTGCGCCGGAGTTTTTGACACAGCGTACAAGGGGTCTCTGACACCAGTACTGGGCATGAGCAGCAATGGAAGTGTATTCAGCAACATGTTTCCGCTGTTCCTCGGCGTGTTCATCGGAGCTTACGTCGGCAACCCAATTCTCGGTGTGCTGTCGGGGGCAGTCAGTGTAAGGCTGCTGATTCTGGGACTGTCGAAGCTTTCCCTGGAAGGAAGCGTGCAGAATATCATTGTCTATTCCCTTTTTCTGATCTTCATGATTTACCGGATGAACGTGGATAAGTTCTCCTATGCGAAGAAGAAGCGGGAACGGATCAGGCTGGCGCAGCAGACCAGACAGGCGGTTTAATAGGAGACTTTATCATGAGAGCGATTATGGTTATGTATGATTCACTGAGGCGGGACATAATTCCCTGTTTTGGAGAGAAAAAGGTTCCGATGCCGAATTTTGAAAGGCTGGCCCGGCATACGGTCATGTTTGACAACAGCTACGTGTGCAGTCTGCCCTGTATGCCGGCCAGAAGAGAGCTGCACACTGGAAGGGCCAATTTCCTGCACAGAAGCTGGGGACCAATGGAGCCGTTTGATGATTCCATGCCGGAGATGCTTAAAAAGGCGGGTATTCACTCCCATCTTTCCACAGACCATTACCATTATATGGAGGATGGGGGCGCTACCTATCACCCGCGTTTTTCTACATGGGAATGCTACAGAGGACAGGAATCTGATGCATGGGTGGGAGATTGTTCAAAGAAAGAACCGGAATTTGCACCGGTTCTTTTAAGCCCGGAGTCTCAGCCGGAACGGCTTCAGAATATCAGAAAGATAAGCGGCTGGCAGAATATGGCCAACCGGACCCGGATGAGAAAGGAGGAGGAGTATCCCCAGACGCTGACGTTTGACGGAGGAATCCGTTTCATTGAGGATAACATCGATTGTGACAACTGGTATGTCCAGATTGAAACCTTTGATCCCCATGAACCGTTCGACTCCCCGGAACCGTATCAGGCCGCCTGGTTCGATCCGGACCGTCCGTTTGTTCCGGACTGGCCTCCCTATGCTGAGGCGCATGAAGACCCGGAAACCATAAAACAGATGCAGAAAAAGTATTACGCACTTGCTCAGTTCTGTGACAGGAGTCTGGGCCGGATTTTAGACCGTATGGATCGATACGATATGTGGAAGGACACCATGCTTATCGTGAATACCGACCACGGTTTTCTTCTGGGTGAGCATGGCTGGTGGGCAAAAAACAATACGCTGGAATACAACGAGGTGGCGCATACTCCGCTGTTTATCTGGGACCCGCGGTATAAAACGGCGGGAGAGCACAGAACGTCACTGGTGCAGACCATCGATCTGGCACCGACAATCCTGGAATTCTTCGGACTGCCTGTTCCGGAGCGGATGAAGGGGAAGGCGCTGGGCCCGGTGATAGAATTGGATGCAGCGGTTCGCCAATACGGAATATACGGGGTACATGGAGGTCCGGTCTGTGTAACAGATGGAAAGACCGTTTATATGCGGGCTGTGAGAAATCCGGAGGAGAAAGCCCTGGAATATACTCTGATGCCGACCCATATGGTGGGCATGTTCAGCCACGACGAACTGCGGGAAATGCGCCTGCACGAGGGCTTTTCCTTTACCAGGGGCTGCAGGGTCATGGAGATACCGGTTATGCCAACCCGCAATCCGGGGAAGCTGGAACACGATATTCTGTTCGATCTGCAGTCAGATCCCGGCCAGCAGAAGCCGTTCCGGGACGCAGAGACAGAAGGTAGAATGGAAAGGGCGCTGATCGGTCTGTTAAAGGACAACGACGCGCCGAAGTATTTATACAAACGGTTTGGACTGGATTATATTCCGGGGAAGAGGGAGGAAGCTGTCCATGAAACAGATTTGTAATCCGTATTTGCCTCTATGTGAGTATATACCAGATGGAGAACCTCACGTATTCGGCGGCCGGCTGTACCTATATGGCTCTCATGACCGGGAAAATGGCGATGAATTCTGCGAACTGGACTATGTCTGCTACTCCGCCGATGCCTGTGACCTTACGGAGTGGCGGTATGAGGGCGTTATTTACAGAAAGGACCAGGATCCGGACAATCCGGATGGCAGTTTATGCCTTTATGCGCCGGATGTCTGTATGGGACCGGATGGAAGGTATTATCTCTATTACTGCCTGAAATTCTGTGACTTCATCTCCGTAGCAGTCTGCGATACACCGGCGGGGCGGTATGAATACTACGGGAAGGCAGCATACCCCGATGGCAGGCTGTTAAGTGAGAATCTTCCTTACGATCCCGCCGTTCTGGTTGAGGACGGTAAGGTGTATCTTTATTATGGCTTTGCGCCGACAACCCTGCAGATTCCAAGATACAGGGGAGCAGAGATGCCGGGAGGGAGCGTCGTCGAGCTGGAGGCCGACATGCGGACCGTGAAGCGGGGACCGTATGTAGTGCTTCCCAGTTCCGAATATGGAACCGGAACCTCATTCGAGGGACACGAGTATTTTGAAGCGCCCTCCATTCGAAAAATCGGAGAGCTCTACTATCTGGTCTATTCCTCGGTCCACGCACATGAACTCTGTTATGCGGTAAGCAGAGATCCCATGGGAGGCTTTCTGTTCGGCGGAGTCATCGTCAGCAATGGGGATATCGGCTATGAGGGACGAAAAACGGAAGACCGGCTGATGGCGATAGGAAATAACCACGGAGGACTGGTCTGTGTAAAGGATCAATGGTATATCTTCTACCACCGCCACACCCATACCAATGCCTATAACCGGCAGGGCTGTGCGGAGCCGGTATTCTTAGATAAAAATGGGCGGATTGAGCAGGTTACCATCACAAGCAGCGGATTAAACAACGGTCCTCTGGCAGGACAGGGGACGTATCCGGCAGTGATCTGCTGCAATTTGACGGACGGCCATATGCCGATGATGCCGTCTAAGGGAAGGGGAAATGAGGCAGCGGATTTTCCCAATATTACGGACATGGGCGGCGAGCACTTTCTTACAGGCATAAAGGACGGGACACGGATCGGATATAAGTATATCGAGTTAAGATCCGCAGCGGGTATCCGTGTCACATATCGCGGCCATGCGGCGGGAACGCTTCTGATTGGCACGGAAAGAGAACAGAGATTTAGCATTCCGATCCTTCCTGCGGATGACTGGACGGATGCGGAAACAGAGGTCCGGTTTACAGAGGAACGTGAACTGTACTTCGTATATCAGGGGGCGGGGCACATGGAGATGCTCTCTTTTACATTTTTCCAGTGAAGGCGCACCGAGCTGTGAAAGGAGACCGGGCTATGAATCGGGACAGGACTATGAACCAATCAACACAACCGGATATTCTGATTTATTTAAGCGATCAGCACGACGGCAGAGTCATGGGATGTGCGGGGCATCCGGTGGTGGAGACTCCCAATCTGGATGCACTGGCATCTGAGGGAACGATGTTTGAAAATGCCTATACGTCGTGTCCGCTCTGTGTTCCTGCGCGCATGTCTTTTCTGACAGGGCGGCTTCCCGTTCACACCGGCGTTTATACGAACCGCGGTTCGATCCCTTCGGAAATGCCTACGTTTCTTCACCTCCTGGCTCTGGCCGGCTATGAAACCGTTCTGTGCGGGAGAATGCATTTTGAAGGGGAGGACCAGCGCCACGGATTCACGAAGCGGATTGCAGGGGACATCACACCTGTCTCGATAGGGCCAATGGCTCCGTATTGGGAACGAATGGGGCCGATGGCTCCAGTCATGACGGAGGGCGGCTGTATTCACGCCGTCGGAGGGGGGAATTCTCCGGTGCAGGAATACGACCGTTATGTGATAAGGGAAGCGGAAATCTACTTATCCCAGCCTCACAAAAAACCGCAGTGTGTTGTCGTGGGAACGTATGCACCTCATTTTCCCTATATTGCACCTACAGAGCTGTACGATAAGTACAGAATGCGTACGGATTTGCCGCCAACACTGGATATTATGGCCTCTGCGCAGGATGCCGGGCGTCTTCGCGATACAACGCCGGAGCTGGTTAAGGGCGTCCGTGCTGCTTACTGGGGCCTGATAGAATTCGAAGATCACTGCCTGGGCCAGGTCAAATCGGCATGGGACACTTATCTCTCCCGGCATGGGAAACGGGGAATCTTCTTTTATCTGTCAGATCATGGCGATCATGCCGGTGACCGGGGATTTTATGGGAAACAGTCTCTGTATGAGGCGGCGGTACGGATCCCTATGATCGTGTCAGGAGACGGGATCTTAGCTGGAAATCGGCTGCGGTCTCCGGTCAGTCTCCTGGACGCAGCACCGACCGTGTGTCAGCTGGCCGGTGCACGGGAGCTTCCGTTTCAGGATGGGGTCAGCCTGATTCCAGAACTGGAAAGAGGGGAAGAACGTGAGAATCGCGCGGTGACTGCCGAATGGATTAATCTCCCTTATGGCAGGGGAACGGATTATGGGCGTATGATTCGTCAGGGAAAGTGGAAACTGATCTCCTATGTCAGCCATCCGGAGGAGGAACTGCTTATCTGCCCGGACAGCGATCCGTGGGAACTTTATAACCGGATTGCAGAGTTCCCGGAGGCTGCTGACGAACTTCGCGAAGCTGCCTTCCATAACGTCTGCGCCGGCAGGATCGTGGAAGAGAAGAATATTCGTGAGGACGGATATCAGATTGTAGCGCAGTTTCAGGGACAAAAATCGTGGGTTTCCAGCGAAACATGGATACCGCCGCGCTCCGTTACGCAGCTTCCAAAGCAGTATCTTACCACGAATCAGCCCATGCCGGAGAAATTCAGACGGTATTGGGAAATGAAAAACGCGGAAGAAGGAGGAAAGAAATGTGAAAAAGCGGCCGAACATAGTCATCTTTAATCCCGACCAGATGCGTTATGATGCATTGGGCCATATGGGGGTAAATCCTGGTGCGGAAACGCCTTTTCTGGATGAAATGATCAGAGAAGATGCTGTGAGCTATCGCTATGCCTTTTGTCAGAATCCGGTGTGCACGCCGAGCAGATGCAGTTTTTTTACCGGATTGTATCCCCATGTACACGGACACAGGACCATGCGTCATATGCTGCACCGCCACGAGAGTTCTCTGCTCAGCGAGTTGAAGGAGGCCGGCTATTACGTCTGGATGAACACCAGAAACGATCTGCTTCCCGGGCAGGATGATGATATCTTTTCCAGGCACGCCACCGAAATCTTTTATGGAGGTAATGTTCCTCCCGCACCAGGGCCGGTAAACCCGGGACTTAGGGGAAAACCGGGAAGTAAGTATTTTTATTCCCATTATAAGGGGGAACTGGCGACCGATGAGCATGGGCTTAACTATACCCCTGATGACGAGGCGGTAGATGCGGCCATCGACCGTTTGAAATCACCGGCAGATGACCGGCCGCTCTGCATATTTCTGGGACTTATCTATCCCCACCCGCCATACCGGGTGGAGGAACCCTATTATTCACGGATCGACAGAGAGAAGGTTATGCCAAGAATTGCAGAGGCGGTTCCCGGGGATAAAAAGCCGTTATTTCACAGGAGAATCCGTGAGGAACTGGGAATGCAGGATTTTACGGAAGAAGACTATAAGGAACTGCGAGGCGTATATTACGGCATGTGCAGTAAGATAGATGCGCAGTTTAAGCGGCTGTGTGATGGGCTGAAGGAGGCGGGAATCTATGAGGACACGGCCATCTTTTTCCTGAGTGATCACGGGGATTATACAGGAGATTACGGGATCGTGGAAAAGGCTCAGAATATGATGGAAGACTGTCTCGTCAGGGTGCCGCTGTTAATCAAGCCTCCAAAGGACTTCGGTGTGGATGCAGGAATCAGTGACCAGATGGTGGAATTGGTGGATTTCTACCGGACCGCCATGGCGTTTGCCGATGTAGCTCCGGATCACAGCCAGTTCGGAAGAAAGCTTCAGAGTAATCTGGCGGACCGCAGCGTGAAGGTTCGGGACTACGTGTGCAGCGAGGGAGGCAGAAATGAGGACGAGATACACTGTGACGAATTTCATGATGATAAAAATCTGCCGACCGTGATGGGGGAATACTATCCAAGGCAAAAGCTGCAGACGGATTCTGTCATTCATGGAAAAGCCGCGATGATACGGACTGAGCAGTATAAATATATACGCCGTATTTACGAGGATGACGAATTCTATGATCTGCGGCTGGATCCGCAGGAGAGGATGAACCGGATTCATGCGAAGGAGTATGCAGAAATAATCATGGAAATGAAAGAACTGCTGCTGGACTGGTACCAGAAGACCTGCGATGTGGTTCCATTCGAAAAGGACGACCGCCATTCCAAAGAAATGATCAGGCAGGCGGTTAAGAATATCTGTCCGCCGGAGTATAAGGCGGAAGTGGAGCGGATGATAGAGAACCGGGAAGGGACCCTGTTCGAGATCAGAAAATACTGTGAGGAGGCGGCCAGAAGAACCTGATCAGTCACTAAAACAGCAGCGAAAGAATGGTTCTGCCTTCAACATAGGGTTGCTATCTCCATAGGAAAAAAGGTATACTGAAAGAATACCCGTCATAACAGTAAGTGACAACTCACACGGAGGTTTCTATGTACAGCAAATTCATCAACTATTTAAAGGAAAAACCATCTCTCTATGCGCCCAGCTCCGCTCCATTCTGGGATGACGAACATATTTCGGAGTATATGCTGAAGGCGCATCTCGATCCGGAGATCGACGCGGCTTCCAGGCACTATGATTTTATAGAACAGTCAGCGAAATGGATCGCACAGTACTGTAAGGTCAGGCCGGACATGAGGCTGCTGGACTTAGGCTGCGGCCCCGGTCTCTATGCAGAGCGATTCTGCAAAGAGGGCTTCCAGGTCACAGGGCTGGACTATTCCAGGCGTTCCATCGAGTATGCCAGGGAACACGCGGAGGCGGAGAGGCTTCCGATCGGATATCATTATAAAAATTATCTGGAAATGGATTACCGGGAGGAATTCGATGCAGCCGTTCTGATATACTGCGATTATGGCGTGCTTCCGCCGGAAAACAGGAAAGTACTATTAAAGAACGTGTATGGAGCCCTGAAGAAAGACGGAATTTTCATTCTGGATGGGGATTCAGAGAAGTACAGGGAAAAACTGAGGGAAATGGAATCCGTAGAGTATCTGGAGCGGGGATTCTGGTCCGGAAAACCCCATGTCTGTATCCAGCGGAATTATCAGTATCCGGAGACGAATAACTATGTTGAACAGTATGTGATCGTAACGGAAGACGCGTGTCAGTGCTATAATAACTGGAATCAGATCTATACCGTGGAGTCCATGGAGAAAGAGCTGCGGGATGCTGGCTTTGAAGATATTGTATTTTTTGATGATGCAGCAGGCAGGCCATACACGGGAAATGCGGATACCATCTGTGCGGTATCTGTGAAGCGGAGGGAGGGAACCATACAACCATGAAAATAACCATACTCTACCCGGCCGACTACTTTGACATCAAAAAAGTGGATGCGGATTACCGCCAGGAGTACGAGGAGGCGGTAAAATTTCCTGAATTTCAGGCCGTGCTGTACAATTACGATAATTTCGTGGCGGGAGAACCTTTCAGGCTGTATCCGGCGGAGGCGGCAGGTGACGACGAGCGATGCATCTACCGGGGCTGGATGCTGCAGCCGGAAGCGTATGCAAGGCTGTTTGAGGCGCTGAAGGAGCGGAATCTGACCCTGATCAATACGCCGGCGGAATACGAGAACTGCCATGAATTCCCGCTGGCTTATCCGGCGATTGCGGATTATACTCCAGGAATCAGAGTATATCCGGAAGGGGAGGCGATCGACTGGAGAGAAGTTAAACACGCATTTCCCCGTTTTATGATGAAAGACTACGTGAAATCGGTGAAGGGGACGGATTTCCCCGCCTGTTTCGACTCATCGTACGATGACGGGCAGTTGGATGAATATGCCCGGAGGTTTCAGGCAATGCGCGGAGATTTATATGTGAGAGGCATTGTGTTAAAGGAATATGTGGAACTGAAGAGGCGGGACAGTATGACCAATGAATACAGGGCGTTTTATTTAAACGGGGAACTCCTGACGCTCAGCCCGAATTCCAATCAGAAAGAGGGATGGCCCGTTGTTCCCATGGAACAGGTGAACGCGATTCCGGTGCTGGACAGCCATTTTTATACGGTCGATTTTGCGGAGCTTGAAAACGGTTCCTGGACGGTGATTGAAACGGGAGACGGGCAGGTGTCCGGGCTTTCGCCGAATCAGTATGTGTTTAAGTTTTACGATGAAATCAGATGGAAGCTGTGCGGGAACGAATAAAAGCCGTGCGGGAACGGATAGAAGAAAGTGCAGAGGACCGGTTAAATATCGGTTCCCTGCACTTTTTTCCCTGTTTCATGGGGATTCGGGGACGTTTTTCCGGTCCTGTCCGCTCCGGGGCGGCATCCCATCACCTTTTTATAAGCGCGGTAAAAGGTTGAATAGTCTCCAAAGCCCGTCTCATTGGCCGCGTCAGCCGCCGTGAAGCCGTTGAGCATGAGCTGTCTGGCCATGACGATGCGCTTGTAGATTAAGTAATCCATGACTGTGGTGCCGGTGGCCTTTTTAAATGCGCGGTTCATATAGTATTTGCTGATGAAAAAACGGCCGGACAGTTCGTCGAGTGTGACTGGCTCGGTTAAGTGCTCATTTAAATAGCGGATGATATCCGTTATGGTGCCGGAGGCGCTGCTGTCAGGCGTAGAGGGCCGCAGAGTCTGGCACATCAGGGAAATCTCAGCCAGGAGCGCTTCTAAGAACATGGCATAATAGGCGCCGCTTAAGGCAGCAGGCTGTTTCTGGGACCAGATTAAGTGTTCAAAATAGGCGTAAAGGCCATATTCTTCCGTCTGTTCGTAGAACACTTCTCCTGGTCCGCTTTTTTTATTTCCCGGAAATGAGGACAGCAGAAGGACACGCCGCTCTGCAATGACCGATTCCGGCGAAAAATGGACCGAACAGCGGACGTAATCCGTCGTGGAATTCACCCTCACTCCGTGAAAAACGTAGGGGGACAGCAGAATCAGGCTGTGGGGAGTCAGATGGTACTCCCGGCCCTCTACCATATAATCGGCGTCTCCCTTTAGAAAATAGTAGATCTCATAGCAGGAGTGGTAATGGACTTCAAAGGTATCGCTTTTCATATGACTGGTGGTAAAATTTACTTTTCCCGACACGGGGGCCGGGGCGGATTCGTAGATCATGAAGCAGTTCCTCCCAAATGTGCGCATAAGCAAAATCGATGCTGGCTGCTTCTATTGTATATCAGGGAGGGCTATATTTGCAAACTTTATTTCATCATTACCAATCCATTTTTTGCGGGAAGAGCGCTATGATAGAGGCAACAGAAATGAATGCAGGAGGTAATGATTTATGAAGACAGGAGCACAGCTTTATACAGTCAGGCTGTTTACACAGACGGTTCCGGATTTTCGGGAGACCATGAGACGGGTTGCGGAGATCGGATATGAGACGGTACAGATGTCGGCCACAGGCAGCGGGATCACCCCGCAGACTGCCAGGGAAATTGCCGACGAGATGGGACTGAAGATCGTGCTGACCCACAGCGATATAAACAGGATACGGAAGGACACGGAGCAGCTGATCCGCGACCACGAGGTGATGGGATGTAAGTATATTGGTATCGGATCGATGCCGGAGAAATACAGGAACCCGGACTGGATCAGGCGTTTTGCAGTTGATTTTAAGGAACCGGCCCGTATGATTAAGGAAGCGGGAATGCGCCTCATGTACCACAATCATGCGTTTGAGTTTGAGAAAACAGGGGGAACGTATCTGATGGATTATCTGCTGGACGCATTTGCCCCTGATGAGCTTGGAATTACGCTGGATACGTACTGGGTACAGACGGCAGGCGGTGATGTGTGCCAGTGGATCGAGCGTCTGGCCGACCGGATTCCCTGTGTTCACTTAAAGGACAGAGGCATCGTGAACGGTCAGGAGGTCATGGCTCCGGTGATGGAAGGAAACATGAATTTCCCCGCCATTTTAGAGGCGCTTAAGAAGACTGACTGCGAATACGCATTGGTGGAACAGGATACGTGTCTGGAGAATCCATTTGTCTGCCTGGAAAAGAGCTGGCGGAATCTTGCGGAATTGGGATACAGGTAGAAGGAGGATAGGATCATGAATAAAGTAAGGCTGGGAATTATCGGGATTGGTAACATGGGAAGCGGCCATGTGGAGAGTATTTTAGATGGGAAAGTGCCGGAGATAGAACTGGCGGCGGTTGCTGACCTGCGGGAATCGAGACGCCAATGGGCAGAGGAGACTCTTCCGGAGAATGTGAAGATTTTTGAAACGGCGGAGGAGCTGTTGGATTATTCGGACATGGACGCCGTTCTGGTGGCGATTCCACACTACGACCATCCGAAGTATGTGATGGAAGCTTTAAAACGGGGATTTCATGCCATGTGTGAAAAACCGGCGGGCGTGTATACGAAGCAGGTACGGGAGATGAACGAGGAAGCAGCAAAGCACGATCTGGTATTTGGAATGATGTTCAATCAGAGGACGAACCACATCTACCGGAAGATGCATGAGCTGGTGAACGGCGGCCAGTACGGGGCCATCAAGCGTGTCAACTGGATCATCACAGACTGGTACAGAACCCAGGCGTACTACAATTCCGGCGGATGGCGCGCTACCTGGGACGGCGAGGGCGGCGGTGTCCTTTTAAACCAGTGTCCTCACAATCTGGATTTGATTCAGTGGATCTGCGGCATGCCGAAGTCGGTTCAGGCCTTCTGCCACGAGGGCAAATGGCATGATATTGAGGTGGAAGACGATGTGACGGCGTATCTGGAGTATCCGAACGGGGCAACCGGCGTATTTGTGACGACAACGGGAGATGCGCCCGGAACCAACCGGTTTGAGGTGGATTTGGAAAAGGCAAAGATCGTCTGCGAAAATGAGGAGATTAAGGTTTACGAGCTGGATGTCAATGAGAGAGAGTACTGCTATACTGCCACGGAAGGCTTTAAGAAGCCTGAGGGAAGCTGGATCGACGTGGAGACAGACGGAGAAAATCTTCAGCATGTGGGAGTCCTGAGGGCATTTGCAGGAGCCATTTTAAGAGGAGAACCGCTGATCGCGGGCGGAGAGGAAGGAATTAACGGATTAACACTCTCCAATGCCATGCATTTATCCAGCTGGCTGAAACGCCCGGTGGAGATTCCCTTCGACGAAGAGCTGTTCCTGGAGGAACTGAATAAGAAGAGAGCCGCTTCCCGGAAAAAGGAACATGTGAATGAGATAACCTTCAACACAAAGGGGTCCTATGGGAGTGGAAAGGCTTAGAAGAGAGAAGATAAAGAGGGAAGCATAAATGAAGAGTGCGATCATCGGATGCGGCAGCATTGCCGCAGTACACGCGAAATCGATCATGAAAATGGAAGGCTGCAAACTGGCTGCCGTGGCAGATGTAATTCCGGAACGCGCGGAGTCTATGGCCCGGGAGTACGGTGCAGTTCCCTATACCGACTGGAAACAGATGCTGGAGAAGGAGGAGATCGACGTCCTCCATATCTGTACGCCCCATTATCTTCACACGCCCATGGCAGCGGAGGCGTTAAGGCGGGGAATTCATACATTTATGGAGAAGCCCCCGGTCATCAGCCAGGAGCAGTGGGAGACGCTTCAGCGTGCGGAAAAAGAGGCGAACAACGGGGCAACCCTGGGCGTCTGCTTTCAGAACCGGTTTAATCCCAGCGTTGCGGCGGTGAAGGAACGGCTTGAGAACGGTGAGTTCGGCAGGATCCTGGGAGCCAGGGGCCTGGTCACCTGGTGCAGAAAGGAACGCTACTATACGGAGAGCGGCTGGCGCGGAACGGTTGAAAAGGAAGGCGGCGGCGCTCTGATCAATCAGTCCATCCATACGCTTGACCTGATCCAGTATCTGATCGGAAAGACGCCTCTGACCATGGAAGCCTCCACCTCCAATCACCATTTAAAAGGCATTATTGAGGTGGAGGACACGATGGAGGCCTACATCTCTTACGGGGAAGAAAAGGCATGCTTCTATGCTACTACCGGCTATGTGGCGGATGTTCCTCCCATGATTGAACTGGAATGCGAGAAGGCCAGGGTCCGGATCGAGGAGTTGAAAGTCACCATTGCGGGCAGCGATGGGGAGACGAAAACGATCGATTACTCGGGCCGGGAACATCTCGGCAAGAGCTACTGGGGGGCTGGACATATGGACTGTATTCACAGCTTTTATGAGAGCGTGGAGCAGGGGAAACCATTTTCCGTTGGTCTGGAACAGATTAAGAACACTGTCTGGCTCATGCTGAAGGCTTATGAGACAGCAGGAAAAATTGAAGAGGTGAAAAAATGTTAAGTGACTGCAGAATTTCTGGATTTGCAGATGAAATCAATAAGGATTTTGATATACAGTTAAGTGTTTTAAAGGAACTGGGACAGGAGTATGTAGAACTTCGAAGCGCCGATGGAACCGGCGTGGCAGACTTAAGCCTTGAGAAGGCTTCCGAACTGGGAGAGAGGATGAAGGCGGCTGGTATCCGTGTTTCTTCTGTGGGATCACCGGTCGGAAAGATTAAGATTACCGATGACTTTGAACCGCATTTCGAGACATACCGGCATGTTGTGGAATTGGCAAAGCTGTGGGGAGTACGGTATATCCGCATGTTCAGCTTTTACATACCGGAAGGGGAAGATCCAGCGCAGTATAAGGAAGAGGTATTTTCCAGAATGAAGCGAATGGTGGACTATGCTGTGGAACAGGAGGTCGTTCTTCTCCATGAAAATGAAAAGGAGATTTACGGCGATATCGCCAGCCGGTGTCTGGAGCTGATGGAGGCCTTTTACGGAGATCATTTTAAATGTGTCTTTGACTTTGCGAATTTTGTCCAGTGTGGCCAGGATACGCTGGAGGCATATGAGATGCTGAAACCCTATATCTTTTATATACATATTAAGGATGCCCTTCAGGAAGACGGCGAGGTCGTGCTTCCGGGGGATGGCGACGGTAATGTGAAGGAGATTCTGTCCATGCTGGATTCTTCCGGCTATAAAGGATTTTTAAGTCTGGAACCGCATCTCGTGTCATTCGACGGCCTGGATAAACTGGAGCAGGGGGCCAGGGAGCGCAGGGAGCAGGATGGCGTGTTGGCTTATAAGAAGGCGCATGGCAGGCTGATCGAACTGCTGGGCCGATGAGAACAGCTCTTTAGATATAAGCAGGAGTACAGAGGGCACCGCAAAATCATGATTTTGCGGCGCCCTTTTGACTACATAATTTTATAGAACCGGAAGAGTATTAATCCGGATTTTATGGAATCCAGACGCCGTCTTCATTAACATGGTAGCCGTCAGGTGTGGTGATGTCCTTTAGCATGGCGCCCTGATTGCCCTCTTTGTCTGTACAGAAATAATACCAGGTTCCATTCAGTTGCTGCCAACCGGTCATCATCTCGCCGGTTATGGGGTTTAAGTAGAAGACCTGATCGCCAATGGCAGCAAGACCAGTTATCATATAGGTATCCTTGCCCATATAGTACCATTTGCCGTTGAGATAGGCCCAGGCCTCTGTCAGATAGGAGCCGTCTGGTTTCTTAAGTCTCCATTTGCCGCCATCCTCCTCCCAGGTACCGGATACAGTATAATGCCTGGCCACTGCGTCTAAGTACTGCTGCGCCTGGTTTACGGAACGGCTTCCTGAGGAAGAACTGCTTCCCGAGGAAGAACCGTTTCCTGAGGAAGAGCTGCCTCCCGAACTGCTGGAATGGTAAGGGGTGGCTTTGATTGTAAGAGTCAGGAGCCTGGTCATCCCTTCGATCTCCCCTTCATCGGTATCGAGAGTAATAAGAAACTTAAATCTGAATTTGCCGTCAGTGCCTGTTTTTTTGGAGCTTGTACCTGCCACTGCCGGCGTACAGTCGCTCGGGCTGGCTTTGATATAGATACTGTCGCTGCCGGGTATCTGATCCAGATATTCCTGGGCGTAGCTCTGTACATAATCGATGCATTCGTCCTCACTGTTGGCGTCTTCCTGATCGACATTGTACGTCAGGCTTTCCAGCGCCTGTCTGGCTGTCGCGACACTGGGAGTTGCAAATTCCATAAGTTTTCCGTCGCTGTCAAATGAATACTTAACTCCGCCGATAGTCACTCCATTTTTGTTTTTATAGGCCCTGAAGTCTTCTCCAAAATAATAACAGTCACTGCCAATCGTTAGCCAGCCTTTCCAGGCATCATAATCTTCTCCAAAATAATAGGTATCGCTGTCAATCTGCAGCAGTCCCTGGAAAGCTTTCGCGTCTTCTCCGAAAAAGTAGAGTTTTTGATTAATCGTTTTAAGGCCTTTGACAGCCTTCATGTCACTTCCGAAAAAGTACCAGTTGCCGCTGCCAATTTCTACCCATTGCTTCGACACCAACGCGCCCTCTATCCGCTTGTCATTTGGATCCTCCGGGTCCGGCGCCTCGCTGGCATAATAGAGATCGTCACCATTTTCGATCAGTTCTCCTGTGACCATCACACCATCTTCATTGAGATAGAACCATGAATTACCTGATTTCTTAAATTCATCGCAAACCATAACCCCGTCCTTGTCATAAAAATGCCAAAGGCCTTCCTCCTGCTGCCAGCCTGTTTTGCCTGCCATGGCAATCATACTCCACGCCAGGCTCATCATTAAAACCAGTGTGACAAGCAATCGCCTGTGAGTTGTCTTTTTTTCTCCTTTTTTCTCCATATCCGATACCTCCTTGTCATCTTATCAATCCTTTATATGTGCTCTGGATATAATGGCTTAAGCAGATAATGATAATTATGAGTACAAAAAAACAGGTGTGGCTGCAGCTGTTTATCAAGACTATAGGGAAAAGGAGGCGCAGGGTACAAGCTCTCAGAAGAATAATATAAAAAATAGTAAATAATATATGGGAAATATATAAATATATTCTCATAATTATCATTATAAGAATTAAATAGTATCCAAAACATACCAAAATTATACAACATTATCTGATTAAACACAAGAGAAAAAGAAATGACAGGCTATTGAATTCGCCAGAAGTGGTAAGAAAAAGACGAAGGCCCCACCTGCCTATGATGTATAGAAAAAATAAAGAAAGGGCAGCACGATGTGGAAAAATAAATTTTAAAGAAAAGGTATCGAATGACCTGATTAAAAAAAAGCGCCTTTCGGCGCTGATATTTCCGGCTGATTCATGACAAGAGAGGAAAATTATAGTATACTGATAGGAAAGCAAGCGCTTACAGAAGGAGAAATATGATAAAAGAGACTTGGAATCAGATCACAGAGGGTCAGGACGTTCGGCAGAATTTAAGTAAATTGAGACAGGATATGAAAGAAGGAAGAGGCAGGGAGGCGGCAATTACCTGCATATCAGGGGAGGAAGAGCGTCTTATTCTGCTGCTGCAGGACGGGGATGCCAAAATAAGAAAGAACGCTGCACTGCTCATGGGTGATTTGGGCAGTCAGGAGTATTTGGTTCCCATTTTGCATGCATACAGGATAGAGGAGCAGTTGTTTGTCAAGAGTTCCTATCTGAATGCAGTTAAGAATTTCGATTATGGGCGGTACCTTGCATTTTTTAAGGAACGGTTGGACGAGCTGGCGGAAATGAAGCTGACTCCGGAGAACGAAAAACATATAACGGAAGAAATCCGCGAGTTATCTTCCATGATAATCAGCAGGGAAGGCGTGTTGCTGCACCCGTTTTGCGGACAGGATGAGACATTCGACATTGTGCTTTTGACCAACCGCAATTTTCAGGAGATTACCAGAGAAGAACTGCGGCGGCTGGAACCCCATGCGAAAACAAAGGTATTTGGAGCCGGGGTAATGGCCAGAGTCCCGAATTTGAACTGGCTGGCTGAGATCAGGACGTATCAGGAGCTTTTATTCAGCATAAAGGGGCTTCCAACCTGCCCCATGGATGCGGAAAAAGCGGCGGAAATGATTGTAAAATCTGACCTTCTGAAGCTTTTGGCAAGGAGCCATGAGGGAAATCCGCCGTACTATTTCAGGGTTGAGCTTAAGTGCAGGATGGATCACAGCAAAAAGAGCGCGTTTACACGGAGACTTTCTTCGAAAATAGAAAAGTTGTCCGGCCGTAAGCTTATCAATACAACCTCCAATTATGAGTTTGAGTTACGGCTTATTGAAAATAAAGAAGGAAACTGCAATGTCCTGATTAAACTTTTTACCCTGAAGGATGAGCGCTTTTCATACCGGAAGGAAGTGATTCCAACCAGCTTAAAGGCGGTCAATGCGGCGCTGACGGTTAAGCTGGCAGAACGCTATATGAAAGAGGGCGCACAGGTGCTGGACCCGTTTTGCGGTGTGGGAACGATGCTGATCGAACGCCACAAGGCAGTGAAGAGCAATACCATGTATGGCCTGGATATTTTAGAGGAGGCCGTAGAAAAGGCCAGGAAAAATACGGAGGCAGCAGGCCAGATTATCCACTATATTAACCGGGATTTTTTCGATTTTAAGCATGAGTATCTGTTTGATGAGATCATAACAAATATGCCTTTTAAGATTGGACGGAAGACGGAGGAGGAGATCGGGAACCTGTATGCGGAATTTTTTTCTTCCGTAAAACGTGTTTTGAAAGATGATGGTGTCATGATTCTGTATTCCCATAACGCGGGTTATGTTAGGCAAATGGCGCCGGCCAACGGATTTGTTTTGGCTGAAACGTTCGAGATTTCTTTAAAGGAAGGGACTTATGTGTTTGTTTTGAAACGGAAAATAAATTAAGCTCTACGCATAAAAGTGTGATATACTGGTTTTAGAAACTCAACCAGCGGTTGTTTTTGCTGATTTTTGCAGATAACAACCGCTGGTTGCTTGATTTTTGAGGTGGATTAAGGATATCTTAAAATTGTACAGCGCAACAGACCGCGGTGAAAATCAGACGCTGAGACGGAAGGAGAATCGTATGATGCAGGAGCGAAGAGAATTTGTCCCGGGTACTATGGGAGAAAGAATTGCTTATTTAAGAAAACGGAAAAAAATGACCCAGGCACAGCTTGCGGAACAGCTGGGAATATCGGCACAGGCTGTGAGTAAATGGGAATCGGGGATTTCCTGTCCGGATATTATGACACTGGTTCCATTATCACAGATATTGGGAGTGAGTACGGACGAACTTCTGGGCATACAGAGCGGCAGTGTACATGACACGGACGGTTTGCGTGATGCAGAACCGGAGGTGAATTTTACGATGGGACCGGATGATTCTGAGAAACGGGAACCGGAGCGGGGGCGAGAAGCCGAGCGGACCAGATTCCAGAGCCTGCTTATGATACCGTCCAGGAATGACGGCATGCACAGTATCAGTGAGCTGATTGTCGGAGCTGGAGCGTGTGCTGCAGTTATTAGGACCGGCAGCGACTTCAGCCTGGAAACAGAGGGGTATCAGGAGGGCGATATCATCAGCGAGGTATCGGGTGGAATCTGGACGGTTCGTGACATTACCGACAAAAATATTCTGCGGATCGGAAGAAATACATTTTCGAAGAGAAAGATGATCATTACCATTCCCAAGGGGTATCATTTTGATAAGGTGAAGCTGAATATCGGAGCGGGAACGCTGACCGGGACGGGAATTACAGCCGGTGAGAGTACCTTGAGCGTGGGAGCGGGTCAGGTGACCATGAAGGACTTTATCAGTTATGCGTCAAAGATTACATGTGGAATGGGAGAGATTGTGGTACGGGGCGAGCTGTATGGAAAGTGCTCCGTGGACTGCGGAATGGGATCGGTCCGCTTATACATCAAAGAACCGGAGCACTACGGCTATCGTACCTCCGTGGGAATGGGCGAGGTCAGAATCGGGGACAACAAACTGAGCGGAATCGGCGGAAGTCAGACCATGAACGCCGGGGATTCCAATTTCTATAAGGTTTCATGCAGCATGGGTATGGTCAGCGTTGCTTTTACCGACTGGGACGCATAAGCGGATACGGTATAACAGGGAGAAATGACGGCATCTTCGGGCAGGCAGATAAAATGCGGATCCGAGGGTGCCGTTTTATATAGCGTCCCGTTTTTCATTGCCAACAGGGAGCAAGTCAAGTATAATAAACTGTGACAGATACGGCTGAAAGGGGGCGCACAGCGGATATGACTATTTTGGTGATTAACAGCGGCAGTTCCTCGCTGAAATTTCAGGTGATAGATTCGGAGAACGAGGAGGTACTGGCGAAGGGGGTGTGTGAGCGGATCGGCATAGACGGACGGTTTACCTACCGGACACGGACGGGTATTTCCTTAAAAGAGGCGGTGCCGATGAAAAACCATACGCAGGCGGTACATACGCTGCTGGACACGCTGGCGGACCCGGAAAAAGGCGTGATAAAGGATTTTCGGGAAATCGATGTGATAGGACACAGGCTCGTGCATGGCGGAGAAAAGTTTACGGGTTCCGTGGTGATCACAGACGAGGTGACCCAGGCCATGACGGAGTGCAACGACCTTGCGCCGCTCCATAATCCGGCGAATCTGGTGGGCGTGGAGGCCTGCCGGAAACTGATGCCGGATACGTTGATGGTGGGGGTATTTGATACGGCGTTCAACCAGACGATGGAGCCGAAGGCATTTCTCTATGGGCTTCCGTACCGGTATTATGAGAGGCACAGGATCCGCCGCTACGGTTTTCATGGGATCAGTCATAAGTATGTCTCACGGAGGGCCGCAGAATTTATGGGACAGGACCCGGGCCGGGTGAAGACCATCGTCTGCCACCTCGGAAATGGAGCGAGCATCTGTGCGGTGAAATACGGGCAGGTAGTGGACAATTCCATGGGATTTACACCGTTAGAGGGGCTGGTCATGGGAACGAGATGCGGAGATGTCGATCCGGGAGCGCTGGAATTTCTGGCGAAGAAGGAGAATCTGGATTTCGCGCAGGTACTGGATATTCTCAATCAGGAATCCGGCGTCCTGGGCATTTCCAAGAATTTCTCCAGTGATTTCCGGGAGCTGAAGGACGCGGAGATCAAGTATAACGACCAGGCGGCTCTGGCGCGGGAGATATTTGCCTACCGGGTGGCCAAATACGTGGGCAGCTATGCGGCAGCGATGAATGGCGTTGATAATATAGTATTTACCGCAGGTGTCGGGGAAAATGATTCCGATATCCGCATGGAGATCTGCAGTTATCTGGAATATCTGGGGATAACCATAGACGAGGTAAAGAACAGGGATGAGGCAGAGGCGTTCCGGATCTCAGATGGGTCGTCACGGGTGAATGTGCTGGTCATTAAGACCAATGAGGAACTGGAAATCGCCAGAGAGGCGGCGGAAGTGGCGCGGATGTACCACTGATATGAAAAAAGGAGGCAGGTATGACAGAACGGGAAAAAATGCTGGCAGGACAGCTGTATGACTGCGGTGACAGCGAGCTGCTGAACCGGTGGCACGAGGCCAAGAATCTGGTCCGCGATTACAACCGGGCAGATTCGGAAGATTTTGTTGAAAAGGAAAGGATCTTAGAACGGATGCTGGGGGGACGCGGCGCCAATCTCTGGATAACGGCGCCATTTTATGTGGATTACGGAAATAACATCTATTTCGGCAATAACTGCGAAGTGAATATGAACTGTACCTTTCTGGATGATAATCTGATTATCATCGGTGATAACGCCCTCATTGCGCCCAATGTGCAGATCTATACGGCCTTTCATCCCACGAACGCCGGAGAACGGTTTGGTGAGGTGAAAGCGGATGGTTCTTTTGCATTCTGCAAGACGCAGACGGCGCCTGTCAGGATCGGCAGCAATGTGTGGATTGGCGGCGGTGCGATTATCATGCCTGGAGTGACGATCGGCGATAATGTGGTGATCGGAGCGGGCAGTGTCGTGACTAGGGATATTCCCTCGGATAAGATTGCCTATGGGAATCCGTGCAGGGTGATGAGAGATAATCTCTGACCTGTGGTTACCGCCTTGGCCCGCCGGCCTCAGCTTCCCGGTCTGTCCAGCTCTGCTCATGCTCCGTTTCCTGTTCCGGTTTCGGATATAAGTACTTCTAAACGTGCAGAATTTTTCTAAAAGCCAGAGGAAATCCCCAAACTCGCTGCGCTCAGACAGGTGGGGATTTCCCCTGAACGAAAAATCCTGCGCGTTAAGAATTGCTAATATCCTGCAAAGTCACAGGAAACGGAGCATGAGCAGAGCTGGACAGACCGGGAAGCTGAGGCCGGCGGGCTGCAGCCACTTATAAAACCAGTTATGGGTTCAGTCATGGATTGAATAAAGAATTCGATTGTCACAAGTCCGTGTTCTTGTTATAATATTCCTGTAACCTTTGAACGAAATGAGGTGTGCGGGCATGGAAAAGAAGCGAGCGGGAAGTGACAGAAGGAGCCAGTCCGCCGTCATGTATCTTGTGATGGCGTTTTCTTTCTGTATTTTTATATGGCTTCTCGGTACCGTGAAGGCTCCTGATGTCCGCTTTGACAGTGAGAAGCCGGTGGTGATTACCGGTGACTGGAGTATGGAATATCAGGGAGAAACGGCAGTGTCGCATCTGCCGGGGCCATTTTCTCCGCAAAAGGGGATTCCGGTCCGCTATTCCATAACGCTTGGTGAATACGGGACCAGAGGCAATTCGGTCATGGTTCGTGCTGTTCACCAGTACGTGAGGGTTTTCCTGGACGGGGAGATGATAGAGGAGTTCGGATATGGCCAGAAGACTCCATTTGGAGAGGCGCCCTATAACGCGTGGGTGATTGCCAGACTTCCGAATGACTGCCAGGGAAAGACTCTTTCCATCGAAGTTGAGAACTATTACAGCGGCCTTTCCGGCCAATTGAACCAGGTCTATATCGGCACTAAGAATGCACTGGTATTTCAGATTATCCATGAATGCATGCCGACGATGATCTTTAACTTTGCAATTATCCTGGCGGCACTTCTGCTGCTGGCGTACAGTTTCAGCTTTAAGAAACAATATGTGACGTATCAGCTGCGCTGTCTCTGCCTTTTTTCGCTGGTGACCTGCATGTGGCTCGTGCTGGAGTCCGGGGGATACCAGATCCTGTGGGGGCGGGCGCCGCTTGTGTCCAATATGCTCTTTCTTCTTTTTTATCTGATTCCGCCGACCTGTATCCGGTTTATTCTGACCTATGAAAGCTTTTCGAAGGACAAATGGCTGAATCTGCTCTACTGGCTGTCCTGTATCAACGTTGTGGTGGTATCGGTCCTTCAGATTGCCGGAATCCGCGATTTTATCGAGAGTCTGATGGGTGCCCATGTGCTTCTGGTCCTGATTATGGCGGAACTCCTATTCCAGTTTATCTGGCGCATACTGCACAGGGATAAGGTGCGGGATATTCAGCTGATGGCAGCCTGCCTGTCCTTTGCCGTATTTGCCTGCCTTGATATTGTGCGGTTTTACGTGTGCAGCCCGGAGATCAGCTCGGCCTATTTCAGCCAGATCGGAGTGGTGATATTTTTCTGCATTCTGGTCTATTACGCGGTGCGCCAGATCGTGGAGGAGCGGGAAGAAGGCGTGAAACGGGAACTTTTGGAGCGTATGGCTTACACAGACCTGCTGACCGGCCTGCCCAACCGAAATGCCTTTGAAAAGAGGATGGAGGCGCTTCGCGGAAGCGGAATTTCCGGTACTATGGTGGTGGTGGCCGATTTAAATGATTTAAAACGGATCAATGACCAGCGTGGGCATCAGAAGGGGGATGCGGCCCTGATCTTTGTGGCAGATGCCCTGAAAGCTTCTTTTCAGGATAAGGAAGAGCTCTACCGCATAGGAGGCGACGAGTTCTGTGCCCTGTCCGGCCGGATTACCGGGAAAGAGCTGGAGGATTTTGCAGCCAGCCTTCAGAAGAAGCTGGAGGAGGGGGAGACGAAGCTTGGATTTCCCGTCTCGGTGGCGGTCGGCTGGTCCAGGGAGGACGAGTGCGGAATCGATCTGGCCTTTCGCCGCGCCGATTTTACCATGTATGAGAAAAAGCAGCAGATGAAGCGGGAACGAAACTGGTGCCGTCGGACCTAAATGCGTACTACATAGCACCCGCTATCTACGCCAGGAGCACGCCCACGAAGCTAGTCGTAGGGTCCGCTACGCCGTCGCTTCGCGGACGCACACCTGACGCAGATATCAGGCACTATATAGTACGTATTTAAGTCCGGCGGCACCAGGATGAAACGCGTTTAGAACCGTCGGAATGTAGCTGCGGAGGCATAAAGAATGAAACAGAATAAGAAACTGATGGAAGAAATACCGGACCGGTTCTGGGGGCTGTTCCGCTCGGTGAACCGGTCCACCTACATAGAAGCACTATTGAGAATCAATGAGGAATATGAATACAGCAACTACTTTTTGAGCCGTGAGGTCTGCATCCAGGTATTAAGCGAGTATTTTGCAAAGAAACGGTACGTGATCTGGCAGGATGAGCTGGAGGATGAACTGGATACGCTGGAACCGCCGGCCACGAGGGTGCTCAACTGGCTTTTAAAGACCGGATGGCTCAGAAAAGTGGATGATTATGCCTCTATGACGGTGTATATTGTGATTCCGGACTACGCCGCCGTCATGACAGAGGCTTTTTTGCGGCTCGACAGCGAGGATGAGGATGAGACGCAGATCTATATTCAGAATGTTTACGCCATATTGTTTTCCTTAAAGAATGATCCGAGGGCCAGCATCAGCCTGCTGAATACGGCATTTGTCAATACGAAACGGCTGAACAAGACACTGCAGGATATGCTGCATAATATGGACAAATTCTTTGCAAGCCTGCTGGAACAGAAGACGTATGAAGACCTGCTCCGGGATCATTTAGAGGGGTATGTGGAGGAGATTGTGAAGAAGAAATACCACATTTTAAAGACCTCCGACAATTTTTACCTCTATAAGACCGATATCAAGAGATGGATAGCGGCCATGCGGGAGGACACGGAATGGATGGAGCAGATGAGCAGACGGAGCGGAGGGAAGGTATCTGCCGCCGATATCGCAGAGAAGCTGGACCAGATCGAGAGGGGCTTCGACAGCATTGAACACCGGATATCCAACATGGACCGGGAGCATTCCAGATATATCCGTGCCACGGTGACAAGGCTTAACTACTTACTTAACCAGGATGATAATATGAAAGGGCTGGTCATACAGCTGCTGAACCATCTATCCGAGGGCGAGGAGCAGGAGGAAAGAATCCGGGAGGTAGGAGAGCACATGAATCTGTCGCAGATGACCATCTTGTCCGAGAAATCCTTATACAAGCGGAGACGGCCAAAGGCCGACTTCACCGGGAATCTGGAGGCGGAGGAAGAGGCGGAGGAACTTTCCAGGGAAGAAATCCTGAACTTAAATAAGCTGAAAAACCGCTACAGCAAAAAAGAGATTGAGAGTTTCATCGAGGAGAACATGGAAGAGGGGCGGATGGAGGTAACCGATGGTTCGGTTCGCTCTGGTGAAGACTTTGAGAAACTGATTCTGGCTTACGACTATTCCACCAGGCGAAAGAGCCTCTACCGGGTGGAAGAAGCGGATGGAGAGCCGGAGATGATAGAGAGCGGAGGATACCGTTATCCGAAGCTGACATTTATAAGGAGGAAATCTTAATGGGGTACGAGGAACAGACGACAGTAAATTTGGGGTTCCCCTATTATGACTGCCTTTTGCCGGAAGAGCAGCAGGAGGTAACGGAAGCCGTTAAGCTTCTGCTTCGTCAGACGTTTGTGCTGGAACGGAAATACGAGAAGCGTTCCGGACGTTTTACCAATAACCGGGAGTTTCGGATCTGCAACAAGCATCTGGAATTTCTGCGGAAGTATTTTGCCGTCAGCGGCGTGTCGGTGGTGGAGAACAGCCAGATGGGAGTCATCTACATCCAGGGGGAGACCCTGGTGGGCGACAAGCTTCCGAAGCTTGCCACTCTTTATTTACTGATATTAAAGCTGATTTACGACGAGCAGATGGCCACGGTCTCCACCAGCGTCAATATCTACACGTCGCTGGGAGAAATGCATGAGAAGCTGGGAAATTACCGGCTGTTCAAAAAGCAGCCGTCGCCCACCGACATCAGAAGGGCGGTCACCCTGCTGAAAAAATACCAGGTGGTGGAGCCGCTGGACCTGCTGGAAGATTTAAATGGCGACAGCAGACTGATTATCTATCCGTGCATCAATGTGGTGCTGTTTGGCGACGATGTGCGGGTGCTGCTGGAATCATTTGGCGAAGGAGAAGAGAACGATGACGAATCAGAGATTTGAGGCCCTGTCCCGGATCTGTTTAAATAACTGGCATTATATCAACCGCAAAACGCTGTCCTTTAACCGGGAAATCAATTTTTTTACCGGGCATTCAGGGAGCGGAAAGTCCACGGTGATCGACGCCATGCAGATCGTGCTCTATGCCAACACGGATGGCCGCGGATTCTTTAATAAGGCGGCCGCAGATGACTCCGACCGGAACTTGATTGAGTATCTGCGGGGCATGGTGAACATTGGAGAGAACAACGAGTTCGCTTACCTGCGAAATCAGAATTTCTCCAGCACCATTGTTCTGGAGCTGCAGCGCACCGATACGGAAGAATGCCAGTGTGTGGGCATTGTATTCGATGTGGATACATCGACCAATGAGATATCGAGACGTTTCTTCTGGCACCGCGGGCCTCTGTGGGACAGCGGTTACCGGACGGCCAGACGGACGATGTCCATCGCGGAGGTGGAAGGCTATTTACAGAGCCATTACGGCAAAGAAGAGTACTTCGCGACTTCTCACAACGAACGGTTCCGCAGGCAGCTTTACGATGTGTATTTAGGCGGCCTGGACTCTGAGAAATTTCCGCTGCTGTTTAAGCGGGCGATTCCGTTCCGCATGAACATCCGCCTGGAAGATTTCGTGAAGGAATATATCTGTATGGAACAGGATATCCATATCGATGACATGCAGGAGAGCGTCATGCAGTACGGGCGCATGAGAAAGAAGATTGAAGACACCTACATAGAGATTTCGATCCTGAAGGAGATGCAGGAGAAGTACGGCCTCGTCCTGGAGAAGGAAGAGAATATCCGGAAAAACGGTTACTTCACGGGCAGACTCGAGATTCTGGAACTGAAAGAAAGGGCCGGAGAACTGACGGATAAGGCGGCGCTTTCCAGAGACGATCTTCAGAAGCAGGAGCGCTTAAAGGACGGCCTCGACGAACAGATCGCAGAACTGACCGCCCAGGGAGAGGAACTGCTGAAACGGATCTCCTCCACCGGATACGAGGATTTAAAGACGCGTCTGGAATCCTTAAACGAGCTGCTGGAGCATTTAAATAAGAGCGAGGTCAAATGGCGCCAGACTGCGGAGCGTCTAAACGCATGGATCGACCAGGAGACCACGTCGAATCAGACGATCTGGGACATTGAGGAGTTTGAGAAAAACACCATAGATGGGGAGAAGCTGGAACGTTTAAAAAAGTCCATTGCAGAGATGCGGAAGGAGGCGGAGGATTTAAAGAGTGAGGCCGCCGCCATCCTTCGCGATTTGAAGCGCCAGGAGCGCCAGCTGAAAGAGGAGCTGGCTCAGTTAAAGGCCGGAAGCAAGGCGTATCCCAAGTATCTGGAGCATGCCCGGTCCTATATTCAGCGAAGGCTGCTGGAGGAGACGGGGAAGGCTGTGGAGGTTCACGTCATGGCCGATCTCTTAGATATCCGCAACGAGGAGTGGAGAAATGCGGTCGAAGGATATTTGGGAGGCAATAAGCTTTCCCTCGTGGTGCCGCCGGCATACGCGGAGGATGCCTTAAGAATATACAGTGAGCTGGACAAAAATGAGTACTTCCGCGTGGCCGTTCTCGATACGGAAAAAGCCGGAAAGGATACGCCGACCGTTCTGGAAGATGCGCTTTGCGAGGAAGTTGAGGTGCGGGAGGCGTATTTAAAGCCGTATCTGGAGCGGCTTCTGGGTCAGGTGGTCAAGTGCAGGAGCATCGATGAGCTTCGCGGCTGCCGCATCGGCGTGACGCCGGACTGTATGGTCTACCACACTTTCCGGCTGCAGCAGATGAATCCGGAGCAGTACACGAAATCCGCCTATATCGGTAAGGACAGTGTGAGACAGAGAATCCGCCTTCTGGAGAAAGCTTTGTCGGAAATGGAGAAAAAGCGGGCTCCGGAAGAGACGACGGTCAGGGAATGCGAGGCCGTATTAAGCCTGGAGCAGTTAAGCGAGGAGATCTCCGTCTATCTGGAGTGGCAGAAGGATATGGGAGATTTGAAGGAGCGGCAGAAGGAAAAGAAGAGGCTGGAGCAGAAGCTTTTAAAACTGAAAGAAGAAAATGTGGACCAGTGGGAGAAAGAGCGGAGCGCGGTTTCAGCCCTTGCCGACGGCAAGAGGAGAGAGCGGGACGCAGTCAGCCGCCGGATCTACGAGATCAACACAAGGATCACCCAGATGGCCCAGGCGGTCACCGCAGTGGAGCAGGAGCTGCTGGCAAAGGACCGGGAATTCATGCAGGACGATTTGCTGGAGGCAGAGTTTGCAGAGTACATGGCTGGAAAAGAAAATCCGCGGTATGAGAAACTTAAGGATACCTTTACCGGAAGACTGAATGCTGCGGCGGAGGCCAGGGACCAGGCGTTCCAGACGCTGATGGACGCCAGGGGAGAGTACGCGAGAAAGTATCCGAACCGGAATTTCTCCATCACGTCCAGGGACAACCGGGAATATGAGAAGCTGATGGAGATTCTGGAATGCGATCATCTGGAGGAGTACCGCCAGATCGCGGCCGAACAGGCGCGGTCGGCAGTGGAGCATTTTAAGGACGACTTCATGTTTAAGATCAGGAGCGCTATCCGGGAGGCGCTTCAGCGAAAGGATGAGCTGAACCGCATCATCAGCCGCCTCGATTTCGGCAAGGATAAATACCAGTTTGTTATCGGCAAAAATAAAGGGGCAGACGGCCGTTTTTACGATATGTTTATGGACGATTCCCTGGAGGTCAATCCCAACGAGCTCAGTGAAGCCGTGGACAACCAGATGAATTTGTTCACGATGGAGCATGAGAGTCAGTACGGGGAACTGATTGAGGAACTGATTAACGTCTTTATCCCGCCGGATAACGCGACACCGGAGCAGATGGAGGAGGCCAAACGCAATATGGACAAGTATGCCGATTACCGGACATACTTATCCTTCGATATGCAGCAGCTGATCCAGAATGAGGATGAGGTAATCCGGATCCGCCTGAGTAAGATGATCAAGAAAAATTCCGGCGGCGAGGGGCAGAACCCGCTCTATGTGGCACTTCTGGCCAGCTTTGCGCAGGCGTACCGCATCAGCATGCCGGAGAGCGTCCGGAGAAATCCGACGATCCGGCTGGTGGTGCTGGACGAGGCGTTTTCCAAGATGGATGCGGAGAAGGTGGCCAGCTGTATTGAACTGATCCGCGGCCTCGGTTTCCAGGCGATCATAAGCGCTACCAATGATAAGATTCAGAATTACGTGGAGAATGTGGATAAGACATTCGTATTCGCTAATCCGAATAAGAAGTCAATATCGATTCAGGAATTTGAGCGGGAAAGCTTTCCGCAGCTGATGAAGGAACTGGATGAGGGGGAAGAAGATGATTGATGATAAAAAGAGGAAGTTCAGAGTGATACTGGAGGACTGTCCGGTAATCGCCGCGGTAAAGGATGAGACGGGGCTGAAAGAATGCTTATACTCTGAGAGCCAGATTATATTTCTGCTGTTTGGCGATATCTGCAGTGTGGGCCGGTATGTGGAGATCGCAAAAAGCGCCGGGAAAATGGTGTTTGTGCACATGGATCTGATCAACGGACTGGGAAATAAAGAGGTGGCTGTCGATTTTATCCGGGAGCATACAGGAGTGGACGGGATCATTTCCACGAAACCCCAGCTGGTCAAGCGGGCCAAGGAGCTGGGGCTGTTCGGAATCCTGAGGATCTTCGTGATAGATTCCATGGCCTTTGGAAATATCGAAAAACAGTGCGCCTCCCTGGTGCCCGACGCGGTGGAGATTCTGCCGGGGCTGATGCCGAAGATCATCAAGAAGCTGTGCAGTACCGTGAACGTACCCATCATCGCAGGCGGCCTGATCTCCGATAAGGAGGACGTGATGAATGCGCTGAATGCGGGGGCGGTTGCGATATCGGTGACGAATCAGAGGGTGTGGTTTATGTGAGCGGAATCCCTTTATTTTCCTGCTGAAAACAGGGGCCTGTCCTTCCCGAAAATGGGAAAACAGAAAATCATGGAAAACACGAACAAATGTTTGCAAAAATGAAAAAGCTGTGATATTATGAGATGGCAGACCATTAGAATGAGTGCTGGAAGCAGCACAGATCATATAGTAATGATTATTTATTTCATACTTTCAGACAGGAGTCATATGTATGGCAAAGCAGTATATTAAAATCAGAGGTGCCAATGAGCACAATCTTAAAAACATCTCTCTGGATATTCCAAGAAACGAACTGGTGGTATTAACGGGTCTCAGTGGTTCCGGCAAATCTTCTCTGGCGTTTGACACGATTTACGCGGAAGGGCAGAGGCGTTATATGGAGTCACTGTCTTCCTATGCCCGCCAGTTCCTGGGGCAGATGGAGAAGCCGGATGTGGAGAGCATCGAGGGGCTGTCCCCCGCCATTTCCATCGATCAGAAGTCCACGAACCGCAACCCGCGTTCTACGGTGGGAACGGTGACAGAGATCTATGATTACATGAGGCTTCTCTATGCGAGAATCGGTATTCCCCATTGCCCGAAGTGCGGACGGGAGATTAAGAAGCAGACGGTGGACCAGATGGTGGACCACATCATGGGACTGCCGGAGAAGACGAAGATTCAGCTTCTTGCCCCTGTGGTAAGAGGCCGGAAAGGCGAACATGCGAAGGTTCTGGATCATGCCAGGAGAAGCGGTTACGTCAGAATCCGCATCGACGGCAGCATGTACGAGCTGTCAGAGGAAATCAAGCTGGAGAAGAACATCAAGCACAACATTGATATCGTGGTGGACCGTCTCGTGGTGAAGGAAGGGATTGAGAAGCGTCTTGCCGATTCCATTGAGACCGTGATGGAGCTTTCCGACGGGCTGATGACCGTGGATGTGATTGACGGCGAGCCGATTACCTTCAGCCAGAGCTTTTCCTGCCCGGACTGCGGAATCAGCATTGACGAGGTGGAGCCGAGAAGCTTTTCCTTCAATAATCCCTTCGGGGCCTGTCCGGACTGTTTCGGACTGGGATATAAGATGGAATTTGATGAAGACCTGATGATTCCGGACAAGAGCCTGAGCATCAATCAGGGGGCGATCACCGTGCTGGGATGGCAGTCCTGTACCGATAAGGGAAGCTTTACCCGCGCCATTTTAGAGGCGCTGAGCAGGGAATACAAGTTTGACCTGGATACCCCGTTTGAGGAGTATCCGAAGGAGATCCATGACGTCCTGATTAATGGAACGAATGGAAAGGAGATCAAGGTGCACTACAAGGGCCAGCGTGGAGAAGGCGTATACGATGTTGCCTTTGAAGGCCTGGTTCAGAACGTGGCCCGCAGATACCGCGAGACGTATTCCGAGGCATCCAAGGCGGAGTATGAAACCTTTATGCGGATTACCCCGTGTCCGACGTGCCGCGGCATGAGACTGAAAAAAGAGTCTCTGGCGGTTACGGTGGGAGATAAGAATATCTATGAAGCGACCAATATGTCGATCGTCAAGTTCCGGGAGTTCTTAGACCAGCTGGTGCTGACACCGATGCAGCATTCCATCGGCGACCTGATTTTAAAGGAGATCCGGGCCAGAGTGACGTTCCTGATCGACGTCGGCCTCGATTATCTGACCCTTACCCGCGCCACCGGCAGCTTATCGGGAGGCGAGGCACAGCGTATCCGTCTGGCGACCCAGATCGGCTCCGGCCTGGTGGGCGTGGCTTATATTCTGGATGAGCCGAGTATCGGCCTTCATCAGAGAGATAACGACAAGCTGCTGAAAACGCTGCTTCATTTGAAGGATCTGGGAAACAGTGTGCTGGTGGTCGAGCATGATGAGGATACCATGCGCGCGGCGGACTGCATCATCGATATCGGTCCGGGCGCAGGCGAGCACGGCGGCAATGTGGTAGCCGTCGGAACGGCAAACCAGATCATGAAGTGCAAGGATTCCATCACAGGCGCGTACTTAAGCGGCAGAATCAAGATTCCGGTTCCGGAGGAGCGCAGAAAGCCGACCGGCTACCTGACCGTCCGCGGAGCGAAGGAGAATAACTTAAAGAATATCGACGTCACATTCCCTCTGGGTGTGATGACGTGTGTGACCGGTGTCTCCGGTTCGGGAAAGAGTTCTCTGGTGAACGAGATTCTGTACAAATCGCTGGCGAAGAAGTTAAACCGGGCAAGGACTATTCCAGGCAAGCACAAGTGCATTGAAGGAGTGGAACAGCTGGATAAGATCATCGCCATCGACCAGTCCCCGATCGGAAGAACCCCGCGTTCGAATCCGGCCACATATACCGGCGTATTCGATCTGATCCGTGATCTGTTTGCATCGACATCGGATGCGAAGGCAAAGGGCTATTCCAAAGGCCGTTTCAGCTTTAATGTGAAGGGCGGCCGGTGTGAGGCGTGCAGCGGCGACGGTATCATTAAGATTGAGATGCATTTCCTGCCGGACGTTTACGTTCCCTGTGAAGTCTGCGGAGGAAAGCGGTACAATCGTGAGACGCTGGATGTGAAGTATAAAGGCAAGAGTATTTATGACGTGCTGAATATGACGGTGGAAGAGGCGCTGAAGTTCTTTGAGAACGTGCCTTCCATCTCGAGAAAGATAGCGACCCTGTACGATGTGGGACTTTCCTATATCAGGCTGGGACAGCCTTCCACAGAGCTCTCCGGCGGTGAGGCACAGCGTATCAAGCTGGCGACGGAGTTAAGCAAGCGTGGGACAGGCAAGACCATCTATCTGCTGGACGAGCCGACGACGGGACTCCATTTCGCCGACGTCCATAAGCTGATCGAGATTCTGCGGAAGCTGTCGGAAGGCGGCAATACCGTGGTCGTTATTGAGCATAATTTAGATGTCATAAAGACTGCGGATTACATCATTGATATCGGTCCGGAAGGGGGAGACAAGGGCGGTACGGTGATTGCCCAGGGAACCCCGGAGGAAGTAGCTGCAAATCCGGTGTCTTATACGGGGCAGTATGTGAAGAAGTATTTGGAATAAAGAATGAATGCCGGGATTCCTTGTGGAATCTGGAGTTTGAAAAATAAAGAGATGCCAGGCCATTTGCAGAAGATGCAGGTGGCCTGGCATCTCTTTAAAAGTTCCCGTAAAAAGGGAGGAAGCCGGCAAGAGGGGGATCCTGCCGGCTTTGAGTATGAAAAAAAGTTTTATGTTGAAAAGGTGTTTACCTTGTTTACGAGTATTAATATACCCAATGAATGTGAAGATTATTTGATGAAAATGTGAAAAAATTGTGATGAAGAGGATTTATGAGTCCCTGCCCGGAAACCTTCTTGCGCCGTCTGCCAAAGAAGACTATAATATACCATATATTGACAAAAAGCAGGTGAAAAATTATGTATATAGCGGATTTACATATTCATTCCAGATATTCGCGGGCGACGAGCAGAGACTGTACACCGGAATATCTGGATTTATGGGCCAGGAGAAAAGGGATTTCCATTGTCGGTACCGGGGACTTTACCCATCCGGCATGGCGTCAGGAGCTGGAGGAGAAGCTGGAGCCGGCGGAGGATGGGCTCTATGTGCTGAAGGAGGAGTACCGGATCAAAGATGAAACGGCAGGTGCTGCAGCTGCGCCGCGCTTTGTGATTACAGGAGAGATCAGTTCCATTTACAAGAAACACGACAGGGTGCGGAAAGTGCACAGTGTGATTCTGCTTCCGGGGCTGGAGGCGGCCGAGTGTCTGTCAAGAAAACTGGAAACGATCGGCAACATTCATTCCGATGGGCGTCCCATCCTGGGTCTGGACTGCCATGATCTTTTGGAAATTATGCTGGAACTCAATTCTGAATCGATCTATATTCCGGCGCATATCTGGACGCCGCATTTTTCCCTGTTTGGAGCATTTTCAGGGTTTGACACGGTGGAAGAATGCTATGAAGATTTGACTCCGTACATCCACGCCATGGAAACGGGACTCTCCTCCGATCCGCCCATGAACTGGCGGCTTTCGGCGCTGGACGGCTATCAGCTGGTGTCCAATTCAGACGCTCATTCCCCTGCAAAGCTGGGGCGGGAAGCGAACTTACTCGATATGGAATTGTCCTATAAAGGGCTGCAAACGGCGATACAGACGGGAGAGGGGCTGATGGGAACCATCGAATTCTTCCCGGAAGAAGGGAAATACCATTATGACGGCCACCGGAAATGCCATCTCTGCCTGAGCCCTCTGGACGCGGAAAAATACTCCGGTAAATGCCCTGTCTGCGGCAGAAAACTGACCATAGGCGTTTCCCACCGCGTGGAGCAGTTGGCGGACCGGGAGGAAGGCTTCGTGCTGCCGGGAGCGAAGGCATTTGAGAGCCTGGTTCCGCTGCCGGAGGTGATCGCCGCATCCAACGGGCATTCAGCGGCCAGCCGGAAGGTGGAAAATCAGTATTATGAAATGCTTTCCGCACTCGGCTCAGAATTTTCGATTCTCAGGGAGCTTCCGATTGAAGATATCCAAAAGGTCTCCGGCCGCCTGACGGCAGAGGGAATCCGCAGACTGCGTGAAGGAAAAGTGGAACGCCGTCCGGGCTATGACGGAGAATACGGGACCATACGCTTATTCGATCAGGTGGAACTGGACGGAATGGACGGACAGCTCAGCCTGTTTACGGGAATCGAGATGGCCGAATTGTCACGCATGGAGACGGCTGCGGCTGCAGTGGCGGTTCCTGATCATTTATCAGAACAAGGGGAGAAACAGAGTATAGGGGGAACTGTTGACGCAGGCGGAGACGAAGCGGCCTTTCATCAGCTTACGTCCGGCCTGAATCCGCAGCAGGAGGCCGCTGTGACAGCAATCTCGCGCACCATCAATGTGGCTGCAGGGCCTGGAACGGGAAAGACGAAGACACTGGTGTCCCATGCCTTCCATCTTCTGGAGGGAAGAGGGGTAAAACCGACGGAAATGACTGCCGTTACATTTACCAATCAGGCGGCCAGGGAGATGCGGGAGCGCCTGGAAAGCCAGTTAGGCGGAAAACGATTCGTAAGCCGCATGAGAATCGGAACCTTTCATTCCATTTGCTACGATATCCTAAAAAAATCAGGCATGGAGTTTACTCTGGCCGATGAAGTGGAGATGAAGGATACCGCAGAAGAGATCATTGCAGACCGGGAGCTGAACCTGCCGGCCAAACAGTTCCTGCGGCAGGTTTCCGCGAGAAAATGCGGACTGGAAAAAGAGGCGGAATCGGTTCCGGCAGAGGCTTACGAGGCGTATCAGAGAAAGCTGAAGGAGCAGAGGATATTGGATTTCGATGATCTGCTTCTGGAAACGCTTCACCTATTCGAAGAGGAGGGGAAGAACAAAACGCTCCGCCAGGGATTCTCTTATCTGCTGGTGGACGAGTTCCAGGATATCAGCCCTGTTCAGTACCGGCTGATTCAGGAATGGAATAAGGGTGGGAGAGAATTATTTGTCATTGGAGACCCGGATCAGGCGATCTACTCTTTCCGGGGATCGGATGCCAGATGTTTTGAAAAGCTGAGAGAGGACTATCCTCAGATAACCACGATCTGTCTGGAACAGAATTACCGTTCCACTCCGCAGATCCTGGAGGCGGCCTCCGGCGTGATTTCACAAAACGATGGACCGGAGCGAAGACTGATTCCGCAGAGGCAGGCTGGTACTCCGGTGCGCCTGGTGACGGCGTCCGGGGAGATGTCAGAGGATATCTTTGTGGCAAAAGAGATTAACCGCCTGATCGGCGGAATCGATATGCTGGACGCGCAGGGGCATTTGGAAATGGGGGATGACTTAAGAGCCAGAAGTTTTTCGGACATTGCCGTGCTGTACCGTACCAACAGACAGGCGGAACTTCTGGAGACCTGTCTGAAAAAAGAGGGAATTCCTTATGTGGTTGCCGGCAGGGAAGATTTCCTGATGGAACCGGCTGTGCGGGGAACGCTCTGCTTTTTCAAAGCGCTTCTTAACCCGGAGGACCGGACGGCGCGCCGGCTGAGCTTGAAGCTGTTATGGAAGCTGCCGGAGGATGAAATGTCCGGGAGTATTTTCGATGCGGCGGCTTTAAAGTACCGGAAAAAGATGAAAAAGGAAAAGCCGCAGAAGCTTCTGGAGGCCTGGGTCTCGGATATGAATCTGCAGGAAGAAGAGGGCGTGGCAAAGCTGGCCTCCATGTCTGTTTTTTATAAAAATATGGCTGAATTCCTCGATAATCTGACCTTTGGGCAGGAAAGTGATATAAAACGGTGCGGAGGCAAAACGTATACATCGGATTCCGTGACACTCATGACGCTGCACGGCTCAAAGGGGCTGGAATTTCCAGTGGTTCTGATGTGCGGAGTCAGAAAAGGGCTGATTCCACTGGAGAGCGGTAAGCAGGATATCGATGAAGCCGAAGAGCGACGTCTGTTCTATGTTGGTATGACCCGTGCCAAGGATGAACTGCTCCTGATTACATCGCAGGAACCGTCACCGTTTTTGAAAGCGATTCCAGAGGAAGTGACAACGCGGGAAAATGCGGGAAAACAGCGTGATCCAGGTATGGGGAAACAGATGAGCCTGTTTGATTTCATGCAGCCGTGATGCGTGGAATATGTGGAAGCGAAATAATGGATTAAACGAAAATGCTGAAAGAAGGTAAAAACTCGAGAGTGTGATTGGAAATAAAAAAATGCCCTGACGGATCTCCGGGCACACTTCATTATCCATTATACATAATTTTTTATTACAAGTCTACCATTTTTTCTTTTTTTTGCTAAGATAGTAATATGCACGTAACAGTTCAGACGGCGGGAAAATTGGTGCAGGAAGCAGCGTCAAGCTTGCTTGTAAGCTGCTTTATGCACCAATTTTCACATCGGATGAATATCCGATGCTTCTTGACCAGATTTTTCGGTCAAGAAGATGAGCCGTCTGAACTGCAGCATATGCGCAGAAAGAAGAAGGGAGACGGGCATGAAACAGAAAAATCAGACAGAGACAAAGAGTATACCGGGAGTCACCCTGGAGGATGAGAGAAATACACTTTCAGAAATTCTTGCCATCGCGGACAGGAATTTAAATCAGGCGAGGTCCTCTGTTGAGAATTTAGCAGATGAACTGCATGAACTGAAGGAAATTTATGATGTTGAGGACAAAGAGGGTCTGGCGCTGTGGTTCAATACTGACGCCAGATTCCAGCAGGTCCGGCAGGAACTGCTCCGCATGGAGCGAAGCAGAAAAAAGCCGTATTTCGGAAGAATTGATTTTACTGATGCCAGTCTGTTAAAGAAAGAATGTTACTACATTGGAAAGGCAGCAATTACAAAGAATTCCGCGGAACTGGTAGTCATCGACTGGAGGGCGCCGATCGCATCGGTTTATTATGAAAGTTCCCTTGGAGCGTGTACGTATTCGGTAAAGGGAGAAGGGGCGTTTGAGATCGATCTCTCCAGAAAGCGCACCTACGAAATCGAAAACGATGAACTGAAGGATTTTTACGATTCGGACGTAGTGGCCAATGATGATCTGCTGACAAAATACCTTGCCAGGAATAAACGATCCGTATTAAATGATATCATTGCAACGATTCAACAGGAGCAGAATGAGATCATTCGTAAGAGGCCGCAGCATAATGTCATTGTACAGGGCGGGGCCGGTTCCGGTAAGACGACTGTGGCCATGCACCGCATTTCCTACATTTTGTACAACTACGATCTGGAATTTCAGCCAAAGGATTTCTACATTATTGGAAGCAACCGGATTCTCCTCAACTATATCACGGGTATTTTACCGGATCTGGACGTTTACGGCGTATCGCAGATGACGATGGAGCAGTTGTTTACGCGGCTTCTGTATGAGGACTGGGATGAGCGGAAATATACGATTAAAAAACTGGAGAGGGAAGATAAAACAGCCTGCGTAAAAGGCAGCTTTTCCTGGTTTCATGATCTGGAAGCGTTTTGCCGGCGCTACGAGTGGAGCTATATTCCGTTGGAGGACGTCTATACGGAGAAAACACACCGCCTGCTGATGACCCGAAGCTCCATTGAGGGGCTGCTTAAGAAGTTTGATTACCTGTCGCTTCCTGACAAGCTGGACAAGCTGACGGAGCACCTCATGGCGAAGGTGGAGAATGAGATATATGGAAGATACTATACGTATCCGCCGGAAGAGCAGAAGGCACTTCTGAAGTATTACCAGACCTATTTCGGAAAACGGGAGTGGAAGGGTTCCATTTTTGAGTTGTATGACAGTTTTCTGGCAGAGCAAAGGGAAAAAGGAACCAGGATTCCTTCACCTGGAAATTCCTTCGATCTCTATGATCTGGCCGCATTGGCTTATCTGTATAAACGAATCAAGGAGACGGAGGTCATCCAGGAAGCAAGCCATGTGGTTATCGATGAGGCGCAGGATTTTGGCATGATGGCCTATGGGGCATTAAAATACTGCCTCAGTAAATGTACGTATACCATCATGGGCGATGTGTCCCAGAACATCTATTTTGATTACGGACTGACAGACTGGGAGGAACTCAGGAGCCTCATGCTGCCAGGGGAATTTGATTATTTCGGGCTGCTGAGAAAAAGTTATCGAAACACGGTGGAAATCTCTAATTTCGCAACGAATATTCTGCAGCATGGGAATTTTCCTATTTATCCGGTTGAGCCGATTATCCGCCACGGAAAAGAAGTTCGAACGACGGGGTGCGAGGATGAGGGACGGCTGATTGCAGAGACCGCGGGCACCATTTTGGAATGGCAGAAGAAGGGCTATGAAACGATTGCAGTCATTTGCAGAGACGAAGAGGAAGTGAGCAAATTAACGAAAGAGCTGCGGAAAAAAGTAGAACTTCGGGAGTTTGATGCGGAAACGGAAGAGTTTGGAAGCGGTGTTATGGTTCTGCCGATCGAATATGCAAAAGGTCTGGAATTTGATGCAGTTCTCCTTTTTAATGCCAGTGAGGAGAATTATCCGTCAGAGGATGGCTTTGCGAGACTGCTGTATGTGGCGGCTACGAGAGCGCTCCATGAATTGGTGGTGCTTTATTCCGGAAAATTGACAGATTTGATTGGTACCACCGTATCAGAGGAGAAGAAACGAAAGTACGTAGTCGTGCGGCAGGAGCAGCCTGCCAGGCGGGTGCGTGAGGAGAAGCCCAAAACCAACAGGGAAATAGAACTGGAACGCGTATCCCATGGAAAATTTGAGATGGAGCTGCGCAACCGCATCGGACCGAAGCGAATCGTTGTTCAGAATTCCATCGAAGAGAAGCGGTCAGAAAAAGCACGCGCTGCAAATAGCCAGTCAGAGAAATCGGAATTTGGAGTAATTCCTGGTACGAACAGCTTAAGGCCGCTGGGCCATTCCAAATTAAATCTGGCAGTACGATGGGTGACCGGCAATAAAAGCTATGTTGAGGTGACGAATGCCTGCGGAGTTCTTCGGATCACGCCGATATCCGAGAACACGGTTCGAATCAGCTTTGCAGGGGAGTCATTAGGCCAGCTTCCGGAGATACCGGCAGAGATTGAGCCCACACCAAAGCTGAAATGGAATTACAGGGAAGATAAAGGCCGTGTAGAGGTGAAATTTGGAAAGCTGCTCTTGCGGATCGACAAGAGAAACGGCGGAATCTCTTTCTATACTGAGAAAGAGATACTTCTTCTCAGCGAAAATCCTTCACTGCCAAGACAGATTGCAGGCACTGCCAGGAATCAGACGTGGACCTATTTCGACTGGAGCAAAAAAGAGGTATTGAAGGCGAGAGGGGCGGTCGACCAGCAATGGCTTGATTTGAAGACCACGGCGAAGTATATCTCTTTCGGTGCAAAATCAAAGAGGCCTGCCTGTGTCAAGTCGAACAGCGGCTATCAGATCCTGGTTCCAGGAGGGAGACGGGTCATGTGCTGCACGATACCGATGTATGGCTCTTATTTATATACGGAAGGAGAAGCGCAGATTGATTATTTTTTCACTTTATAGGAATGTTTGTCCTATGAAATGAAAACCCTTCGAGGGACAGCGTGCCATGCTTGGCGGATTCTTTATTTGAACGGTGTTATAGTGTAATGAAACAAAAGCAGGATATGGCGTATGTAATTCGGCAGCCATATCCTGCTTTTTGTTTTACGTAGATTCTCCTATGATAAAATCTGAAAAAAATTCCACCGCGTGCGGCGGAGCCTTTTGATTATTTTTTACAGCTTCCATACGTGCGATTGCCTCGCGTGCGCACTCACGGTAAGGATGGCGGAACGTGGTCAGGGAGAGCGGGGACATGGCTCCTACATCAACGTCATTGTCACAGCCGATCACACAGATGTCCTTTGGTACACGTACGCTGTTTTTGACGAAAAAATTAATCAGAGCAACTGCAATACGGTCAAAACTGCATACAACAGCTGTTGGACGCGGGGTGAGCGATAAAATTTTGGCGCCTATACGGTCGATTTCCCCCTGAATATCTGCAATTGATCCGACGTTGGCGTTAGTCAGCGAGAAGATGTTCTGCTTTTCCAATGGTATCGAAGAAAGATCCAAAGCAGTCTGGAAGGAGGAAAATCTGTCATGAATAGTAGAAATCTTCCCATAGGCTTTGATGTAAGCAATGTGCTCATGGCCATTTTGCAGTAAATATTCAGCGGTCCGGCTTCCAATATAGTTGTTGCTTACACCGATATAGTGAAAATTCCGGCCATGAAAATACCGGTCGATCAGAATACAGGGCAGTTCTTCATTCATTTTTTGAAGCATCGCCAGGTTGGGATTCTCAGTACTGTCACAGGTAGTTAAAAATAGAAAATCAGGACGCAGAGAAGCCGGCTTGGAGTAGATCGTTTCCAGCAGACGGCCTTCCTCTTCCACGGAATTATGGGTATTACTGAAGATTAAATTGATTCCGTGTCTTGAAAATATGCTTTCGAAATTAGACAGATATTTGTTGATCGTGTAATTCCAGGTAGTAAAAGGAAGCAAGTACTGGACCGACAGTTCCTGACCCCGATTGTATTTGCTGTTTACCCCGATTGGTTTTTCACAGAGCCGGTATCCCTGACGGGGAGACATCCCTTTTTTTATGATCCCCTTTTCATTCAGAGACTGAATTGCCGTCAGAACAGAATTGCGCGACAAACAGAGACGGGATTGGAGTTCACGTACAGAGGGAATTGTATCGCCTACTTCAAGCTCATCCATATAAATCTGCTGTAAAATTAATTTTTCCTGGGTTATTAAATCATTCTTATTCATGTTATTTATCTTAGATGAAGCAGGGGGAAAAGTCAATACAATTATTCCAGAACAGGAACAAAAATATAAACAAAACAGGAACAAAAAGATTGTATAATATGACAAAAATAACAAAAAAGGAACAAAAAAGGAACAAAAGTGGTTGACTTTAAGCAGTCAAGTATGGTTTAATTCAGTTAGGGCGAGAAAACAACTGCCGATATGTTCGACGAAATGTCAACATTCAGAAGCGGAAATGTTGAAGCCTCCGGCGGATGTGCAGAACGCCCAAAGGTATTATGTCATGCAAGTATGATGGCCGCTCACACCAATTCGCCGAGGCGAATTGAATAGGATCATGGAACAAAAAACGGAGGAATGATTATGGAATTAACACAGCAAATAAAGAACGGAATAAAATTGGCCGTGTGTTCTTCAGGAGGCGGGCACGCGGGGGGAAGTCTTTCTGTCTCAGATATTCTTGCGAGCCTGTATGGCACAGTTATGAAGTATGATTCTTCAAATCCGGAGTGGGAGGGGAGGGACCGGCTTATTTTATCAAAGGGGCATTCCGGAATTGCTCTCTACGCGGCGTTGGCGGCCAGCGGATTTATTCCATTTGAAGAGCTTGCCAGCTTCGGAGCGGCGGGAAGCCGTCTCATGAACCATCCGGATGCGCATCTGGTTCCTGGAGTGGAAATGTGTACCGGTTCACTGGGGCATGGCCTTTCCCTTGCAGTGGGTATGGCTTTGGCAGGACAGATGAAGGGGCAGGAATATTTCACATACTGTATTCTGGGTGACAGTGAATGCTGTGAGGGCAGTGTGTGGGAGGCCGCCATGTATGCCTGCCAGAAGAAATTAAAACGTTTGGTTGCTATTATTGACCAAAATGGAATCGGATGCGATGGTCCGGTGGAGCAGATGGTTCAGATGGAACCGTTTGACAGCAAATGGAGCAGTTTTGGTTTCAAGGTAGAGGAAACCAACGGTCATGATGCAGAGAAGATGAATCAGTTGTTTTTACGCCTCAGGAAAGAAGGGGATGGGCCTTATGCGGTTATCGCTCATACGATAAAAGGCCATGGACTGATTAGGGAAGTTGAGGGAACAGGAGCCTGTCATTACATATCAGGAACCAGAGAGGCACTCAATGAAATGTTTGCATTTTAGGAGGTGTAGCAGAACATGCAGGTGAAAGAAAAAGTCTCTTTATTTTCGCAGCTGGAGGCATCGGCAGGAAAGCTGGAACAGTTAATGGAGAATGATGAACAGATTATTATAATAACGGCGGATCTGGCAGAATCCTGTAAGCTTAAAAGAATCGAGAAACGCTTTCCGGACAGATTTATAAATGTCGGTATTGCGGAGCAAAACATGGTATCCATTGCAGCAGGGCTGGCGCATGAAGGATTTAAGCCATTTGTCCATACGTTTTCTGTCTTTTCCAGTCTGAGGGCCTGTGAACAAATCCGTACGGATGTATTCTATAACCAGGCAAATGTAAAGATTATAGGGACGCATTGCGGCATGAGCGCAGGGCAGGCAGGATCAACGCATTTTTCCCTGGAAGATATCGGGGTGATTCGGGCCATGCCGGAAAGTATCATGATTGCTCCGGCAGATGCAGTTTCTGCCGCCAAATTTATAGAATTGCTTTCCGGCATCAAGGGACCGGCTTATGTCCGGCTGGACAGGAATCCGCTTCCGAATTTATATGATGAAAGCTACGAGGCTGTGATTGGAAAAGGAAAGGTATTGACGGAAGGAAGGGATATTGCAGTTATCGCCATTGGTGAGGCAGTGTCAGAAGCGATGGCGGCAGGAAAAGAACTTCTGCAGCAGGGCGGTCCTGTCATTACGGTGGTGGATATGGCGACCATTAAACCGATGGACTGTGATTTATTAAGGCGGTTATCGGAAAATCACTCTGTTTTTATAACCGTTGAGGAGCACAATGTTTATGGAGGCCTGGGAAGCGCGGTCGGACAGGCCGCGGCAGAGTTGGGACTGGGAATCCGGTTAAAATGTATTGGAATACCGGACTGTTATCCTCAGGGAAATCCAATCGGCTGCAACAGAGCATTGTATGGATTAGATAAAAAATCAATAAAAGAGACCGTAGAAAAATTATATGGAGTAACAGGCAGTCGTGACAGGGGGATAAATTATGAGAGTGGCGTTGATGAATGAATTCAGTCAGGCAAGTAAAAATGCATTGATTTTACGAGCCCTGGAAAAAAGTGCTGCAAAATATCATGTGGAGTGGTTCAATACGGGGATGAGAACAGACAATGATCAGCCGGTGCTAAACTATATCCATCTGGGCATCCAGGCATTTGTACTTCTTAATACAGGGACGGTCGATTTTGTAATTACAGGATGCGGTTCCGGACAGGGGGCCTGTATGTCTTTAAACAGTTATCCGGGTGTAAACTGCGGTTATATTACAGACCCGTCAGATGCATATCTGTTTACACAGATTAATAATGGAAACGCGGTTGCACTGCCTTTTGCCAAGGACTTTGGATGGGCTGCGGAACTGAAATTGGAGGATATCTTTGATAAGCTGTTTTCCTGTGAGGGCGGGGGCGGCTACCCCGTGGAAATGAGGGATATTCAGAGTAAAAACGGTACAGTTTTTAATCAGGTAAAGGATTTATTGTGTAAGGAACCTGTGGATATTTTGAAGGCATTGGATCCGGAAATGGTGAGAACCGCACTGGAAGGGGAGTGGTTTTGCAGCTGTTTTCAAAAATATGCAAAGCCGGGAAGCCTGACTGCATATGTAAAAGAAATAATTGCAGAAAAACCGGATGATCCAGCGTTGCCAGGCACAGACGGACACGACGGTTCTAAAAACTGACAGGGGGAGACGGATATGGATACAAAAAAAACAGGACGGAGAAGGCTGGGAACGACTGGAGTTATGCGAAAGATGCAACCATACCTGTATATTTTGCCACTCTTTATTCTTCTTGGAGTTTTCAAACTGTATTCTTCGGTTTATGCGATCTATCGGTCATTTTTTGAATGGGACGGCGGACGGATATCGGTGTTTATCGGAATCCAGAACTATATAGCGCTACTTACCGATGCAACGTTTGGAAAATCGCTGGTGAACCTTCTTATATTATTGGTAACGTCTGTACTTAAAGTAGTGACTGTTCCGCTTCTGGTAGCAGAGCTGGTAATGAGTGTGAAGCGTCAGTTTTCCAGCAACTTATATAAATATCTGCTCATCATTCCCATGGTGGTACCTGGTGTGGTGATGATTCTGTTATGGCGCTGGATTTACGATTACAATGGGCTTCTTAACGGTATACTATCGACACTGGGGCTTGAAAATTTTATGCACTCCTGGCTTGGGGAGCAGGCGACGGCTTTGGGGGCTCTGATCTTCTACCAGTTTCCATGGGTAGCAGGAATTCAGTTTCTGATCTTTCTGGCAGGACTGCAAAGTATTGATACCAGCATTTATGAGGCGACCAGAATTGACGGTATTGGTCCGGTAAGCAGGCTCTTTTACATCGATATTCCACTGCTGACAGGACAGTTCCGCTATCTGATAATAACTACAATCATATCGACATTCCAGGCATTTGAACACGTCCTTATCATGACAAACGGAGGACCGGGGGATTCCACCATGGTGCCGGCATTACATATGTATAATGAGACATTTTCATATTATAACATGGGATATGCATGTGCCATGGGAACGGTACTGTTTCTGTTTACATTAGGTGTTACCGCCTTTAATATGAAGTATATTAAAGGCGTTGACAGTCAATAGGGAGGGAGAAAGTCTCATGAAAAAAAGACACATAAATCGATTGCTTGTGCATGGCACACTGGTTTTTATACTTTTTCTTACTATTTATCCTTTATTTGTTATGGTGGTATCTTCCCTGAAAACGAATATACAGATTTATCAGAATCTCTATTTTTTCAGTCTGCCGCTGCATTTTGAACATTATACCATTGCTTTTGGACAAATATACAAAAGCATTATAAACTCATTGATTGTAACAGCAGGTAACGTAATTCTTACCCTGATTATTTCTGCGCTGGCTGGCTATGCCTTTGCGCGATTCCAGTTTAAGGGGAAAAACTTATTATTCATGGTTATGATGATGATGATGATGGTGCCATATTTCCTCATATTGATTCCTCAGTTTATTATTTCACAGAAAATGCATTTATTAAATACTTATGCAGTGCAGATACTGCCGCCTTCCTCGGCCTTTGCGATATTATCTACATTCCTGATCACGACACATATGGAATCCCTGCCGCAGAGCCTGTTTGAAATGGCTACGATTGAGGGCGCCGGTGATTTTAAAATTTTCTATTACATAGCATTGCCGCTCAGCAAACCAATTCTGGCTACTGTATGTATTACAACGTTGATTTCCAGCTGGAATAACTACATATGGCCGCTGGTATCAGCCAATGCCGAGAAGGTGCGTCCGGTAATTTTGCAGGTATCAAAGGTGATAGCCAGTACCTATCAGATGCCGGGCGTCAGTTTTGCAGCATACGTAATTGCATCGATCCCGCTGCTTCTCATCTTTACAGTTGCAACAAAACCGTTTGTGGAAGGGCTGACTGCAGGGGCAGTGAAAGCATGATAAAGTGTTTATTATTTTAAGGAGGATAAATTATAATGAAAATGGGGAAGAAATTTTTAGCAATGACAGTGGCAGCACTTACGCTGACCGCCTTAACCGGATGCGGAGAAAAGACGGAAAACAGCCAGGCATCACCAGAAACGACACAGGAGGCGGTAAATACAGGCCAGGCGGATGGAAACTGGCATCCGGATAAGCCCATTACACTTAAGTGGGCAACCTGGGAACATAACAGTACGGAAGGACAGGAATACCTGAAAAAATCGCTGGAGCTATATAAAAAATACCAGCCTAATATTACGATTGAATACGAATACATTGCCAGCGACCAGTATCAGACGTGGCTGCAGACCCAGTTGATGGGGGGCACCGCTCCGGATCTGTTCCTGGTTCGTCATACCTGGGGGCAGCAGTATCTGCGCGATGGTTCTGTGATTGATCTGACCGATTATCTGAATCAGGAAACCAACCCTTACAACAATAATCTGAACTGGATGAGCACATTTCAGGAGTCGGTAATGGCGCAGGTGATGGATCCTACTAACGGAAAATACGCCAGTGTACCAACCAATGGGGTTCTTTGCAAGCTGTTTTACAATAAGGATCTGATGGCAAAAGCAGGAATTGATACGATGCCGTCCACATTTGCTGAGTTATTGGAAACGTGTAAGGTGCTGCAGGGAGCAGGCATTACTCCAATGGTAGTCGGTATGAAGGTTTCGGAAGGTGGTGGTTACCACTGGTTTGAACGTCTCATGATGGATCCGCTGGCTACCCGGTTTATCGAAGATCTGGATATTAACGGAACCGGACTGATCGAAGTCAATGAAATAGCCCGCGGTGTAGACCAGGGAGTCATTGACATTACACAGAAGCCGTGGAAGGATATTTACCCGCTGATTAAGGAATTTTCGCAGTATTGGTATCCGGGTTACACCGCTATGGATAATAATGAGGCTCTGGAACAGTTCATGCGGGGAGAGATTGCCATGACCTTTTCGGTCGGATCCTATGCAAAAATCATGGCCAGTAATCCTGATTTGTCCTTTGAGATTGGAATAACAGAATTTCCGACCCTCGGGACAGAGAGCCATCCGGATTCTTCCGGGGTTGCATATGAAATTGGAGGGGCACCCCAGGGAAATATCTGTATACCGACCACAACCACAGGGGATCAGCTGCTGGCGGCCATGGATTTCCTGAAATTCAAGACAGGCCAGGAGGATTCCAGCCTTTACGTAAATGAGCTGTGGGGCGTTACTCCGGTAAAAAATGTAGAAGTCAACAGTGAAAATCCTATGCTGCAGGCCCTGCAGTTTAAAAATGACGTATCGCCTTTAAAATTGTATGAGACTTATTTTGACAAGCAGTTCTTTGATGATTCCGTTATGTATGGACAGCTGTATTTACAGGACAAGATGAGTCTGGAGGAGTATACTCAGGTTCTTCAGGAGGATCTTGTAAAAGCAAAAGATAATTACGTGAAAAAGGAAGGCTGGAGCGAAGAGAATAATTGGGGAGAGAATTAATATGAAACTTACAATATCACCGGATAAACATTATTTTATGAAGGACGGTAAGCCGCTGTTTCTGATGGCAGATACAAACTGGAGTGCGTTTACCCATCCGGATTTGGAAGAATGGCGTGAGTATCTTGATTTTCGCAGGGAGCAGAATTTTAATGCGGTACAGATGAATCTGCTGCCGCAGCGCCATTCCTGCACACCACGTCAATGGATTCATCCATTTACAGTTACGAGTGAAGGCCGTTTTGACTATTCCTGCATCCGGACAGAGTATTTTGACCATGTATGCCAGTATCTCGACGAGATGGCAGCACGAGAGATGCAGCCCATGATTGTACTTCTGTGGGGGAATTTCGTTCAGGGTACCTGGCAGGGGATCAGGGACGCAGGTCGTACAAACGTGGAGGAAAAACCATATTATCAGCCTATGACAATAGCTGAGATGGAGCATTTCTTACAGTACGTGATCCCGAGACTGCGGGAATACAATCCTGTATTTCTGGTAAGCGGTGATGTAAATCTATCCGAGGACGTGGTTCATTATGATACGGTTCAGGATCAGATGGGAGCCAACCCTGAAACTGTGGCGTTTTATCACAAAGCGTTGCAGGTCACAAAGAATCTGGCGCCGGACTGTCTTACGACGCTGCATATTGCGCCCAAGGTAGTACTGCCTGCACAGCTGATAGAGGCTCCGGAACTGGATTTTTATATGTATCAGCCGGGACATGTATACTCGGAGCCACAGCTAAACCGTACGCTGGCACAGGATATCCGTTCCTATCCGGTCTCACGTCCCATATACAACAGTGAGACCAGTTATGAAGCAAATATATACTTCGACCGGTCACAGGGCAGGTTTGATGAGAGATGGATACGGAGAGCTTTCTGGCAGGGAGTGTTGAGCGGAGCGAACGCAGGATTTACCTATGGTGCTGGAGGTGTGTGGCTATGGAGACAGAATCAGAATTTTTGCAGTGAAAGAGGAGACTTGGGGTTGGTAAATGACTGGCGAGATGACTTACGCCTGCCGGGAGCCTACGACATGGGATTTGCAAAACTGGCTGCAGATATGATCGGGCTTTATGATTTGAAACCAGCATCTGATCTGATACACAACAATCCCTGTGAGGAGATTGTGTGCGCGGCAAATGATGATCAGAGCAAACTTGTTATCTATATGCCGTTTTCATGGCCGATGAGTGTCGATGCCGATTTAAGTGGTTATCGTGTCTATGGAGTGGATCTGGAAAAACGCTGGGCATTGACTCCTGCATACTCTGTACGGGACGGAATCACCTTTTTCAGACAACTGCGTTATAATCACGATTATCTTATTGTTGCATGTAGAGAATAAAGTTTTGGATAGCGGAGGCCGAAGGGGCTCCGCTTTTCGATGAATTAACGATTGTATTGAGTAAAGTATTTGATAAAATATAAAAATTAGTATACTATATTATCAAACAAGACATCAAAAACATCCACCCACGGAGGTACCCTATGCGAAAAGTAACCCTATTCATCGCCATGAGCTTAGACGGCTATATTGCGGATAAAAACGGCAGCGTAGACTGGCTGGCCGGTCAGGAACCGGATTATGACGATATGGAAAGCTATCATGAGTTCATCAAAGACATTGACACAGTCGTCATGGGCTGGAACACGTATCATCAGGTGACAACTGAGCTGTCACCTGATGAATGGATATACCGTGGGCTGACAACCCATGTTGTGACTCACCGGACCATGGTTTCAACGGAAGAAATAAAGTTTACGAAGGAAGAGGTCTGCAGTCTGGTAACCGCACTGAAACAGGAAGATGGAAAAGGTATCTGGATTTGCGGCGGGGCGAACATAATTCAGCCTCTGATAAGGGAAAATAGGATTGACCGATACCATATCTCCGTCATACCAACTATTTTAGGCTCCGGCCTTCCTTTATTTCCGCGGACAGCGAGTCCGGTGGGGGCGCCTGCAGACGGGGAAATTAAATTAAAATGCATCAAAACCCAATTATATAACGGCATAACGGATCTTATTTACGAACCAAGATAACTTTCGTGTAAACGAGGAGAGGAGCACTATTATGCAGGAACGTCCAATTCTGGAACGAAAGAATATCCCCATCGCCTCCCTTTTGAGAACCCCATCCATACGGAAGGAAATTCATTCTATTTGTCATAATCAATGTGTGGATGACACATTTCTAACCAGCGCCTCCGTTACGTTTCGCCAGTTATCTCTTCTGTCTTCGAAAACGCGGATACCTAGTGGGACGATGAAACTGGTATTTGAATTTTTGGCCTCAGAAGACAGGAGCCATCCTGTTTTCCTGGAAGAAGAATACGCTTATTTAAAAGAGCCCGCCTGGTGTTTGAATATGAGTGAAATCAGTTATATGAAGGTCTCTTTGGAGAAAAGAGGAGAGTATGTTTTCTCCATACACAAAATACAAAAAGAGATTGATCCAGTGTCCGGGAAGCCGTATCTGATACTTTTTCCGGAAGATTCCAGGAAATCTAATGGCTGTTCAGAGGACAGGGAAAGAATGGCGGAAGAGAGGAAAGTTACTTTTGATCATGAATATCAGATGCAGGAATTCATGAAAGAAATTATATTAAATGGAATGGTTGATCTTGAAGACTATTCATAATAAAATGGCAGAATGATAAAAACAGCCTCATGGTTTCAAACAGAAATCCACTTGCTCTTCTGTTTGAAATTATGAGACTGTTTGATGTGAAAACGATCTCTGCCCCAAACGATCCCTACAGGAATAATTCAGTCAGAAATACAGCCGCACATGCAGCCAGTGATACGACAAAAAGGCTTTTTCCTCTGTAAGCCAGGAAAATAGCAATCATGAGGGCAATCACAGCCGACCAGACACTTGCCGTGGCGGTTAAGATTGCCGGAAACGTCATGACAGACAGCGTCACATACGGCACGTAGTATAAAAATGAGCGGATATAAGTGTTTTTAATTTCTTTTCTTATCAGGGTCAGGGGGAGAACGCGGATCAGATAAGTGACTCCCGCCATGACGACTATGTATAAATAGATACGGTTATTCATGCTGTTCCTCCCCTGTCTCTTTTACCGGGAATAAATATGCGGCCGCCCCTGCAATCAGCAGTGTCAGAATAATAATTTTAAATCCCGATGAAATGGTATTCAATACCGGTGTTGCTGCAAAGATCAGACTGCAGACCATGGATACCACGATAACCCCTGATAAAATCCGGTTTCCCTTAGCGGGAGGGATAATAACTGCAAGAAACATGCCATACAGGGCTACGTTTAGTGCACTCAAAATACGAGGGGGCAGGAAATCTCCGGAAACCGCACCGAGAAGAGTACCCAGAGTCCAGCCCGGTACTGCGACGGCAATCAGGCCGTAGCTGAAAAATGGACTCAGCCTTCCAGGCCTGCACACGGAGACTCCGAAAATTTCGTCGGTAACACCGTATCCGATCAGGAAACGGTGAAAAAATGGCGTCTTTTCGTCCAGCTTCTGGGAAAGAGAGCAGGACATAAGGCAATATCGCAGATTTATGATAAATTGTGCCACGGCCATTTCCATAAACGGCGCCTTCGCCGCAATGATTCCCAGCGCCGCAAATTGCCCCGCCGATGTCAGGTTTGTAAAGGACATGATGACTGCCTGCCAGGGGGAAAGACCGGCGCCGGAAGCCATAATGCCAAAGGTAAAGGACACCGCAAAGTATCCGAGACAGATGGGGATTCCGTCTTTTAACCCATTTTTCCATTGAATCGTATTCGTATTCATTTTTATAACCTTCAATTCTTATATTCTTTTGTTTTCAAAATAGTTCGTAACAGTTCCTACAAAATATACCACGAAACTTTACATCAGTAAAGCAAATGTTTATAATGAAAACATTGACCTTCCGGCCGACGGAGAAATATGCCGTTTCGGACTGTTTGAGAGGCAAGGAGGAAATCTATGAAGAAAATTCATATAACACTGTTCAGCGCGATTGTGCTGGTAATTATTCTGGCAGCATTGTACGGAAATCTGACCGGAAAGAATGATCCGCTGTTTGACCAGGGGACGAAAACCACGTTTTATGCAGAAACAGAGGTTGGAAAGGAGCCGGATATCAGGGCTGAGAATTATTTTTCTGAAGAGGAATATGATTTATCGAAATTCACCTTTGATTTGAGCAGCTGCAACTGGGAGCAGGAAGGAATCTGCCAGATTCCGGTACTGTATGACGGAAAGGAAACAAACTGCGTGGTTTCTCTGGAAGTCATGGGGACTGCGGGCAGAATACCGGAGACAAAAGCAGGAATGAATGAGGATACGGCAATCACCAATTAATTTGAAATTTTTTTCACCCAAAGTGTCACAAATCTCTGGCTGGATTGTTTTATAGTCAGAAGGAGGGAAGGGGCATGGAACAGGACGAGTTTACAACTGTATACAGGCAGTTTTACAGGCCGCTTTATGTCTATGCACTGTCTCTTTCCGGTAACCGATCTGATGCGGAAGACCTGGTGCAGTCCACATTTTTAAAAGCGCTGTTGTCTTATGAGGGAGGCGGGAGTCTGCGTTACTGGCTTACCAAGGTACTGAAGAATGAGTATTTCAACCTGTGGAAGAGGCGTAACCGTCTGGTGGATGAAGGAAGCTTTGATTTGTCGCTTATCAGGCAGGAGGATCATATTCTGGATGATCTGATTCAGGATGAGGAGAAGCGTCTTTTACTGGAAGCGATTACCACGCTTCCGGTTCACTATAAGGAAGTGCTGCTGGATTCGATCTATTTTCATTTAAGCGACGAGGAGATCGGAAGATCCATGGGAATCACGAAAGAGAATGTGCGGCAGATCCGGTCCCGTGCAAAGAAACAGGTCATGAGGTTGTTGGAGGTGAAAGATCATGAAGGATTTTGATGAACTGGCAGAAGGCTTGAATGATCTGCCAGAATGTTATGTTATGGAGGACAGAGGCCTGGAGAGGCAGATCGAGCGTCAGATTAACAGAAGGATTACAAAGATCAGTCTTCGCACGCTCTTCGCAGTGGCGATTGCGGCGGCGGTGCTGCTTCTGATCATTAATCCTGTGATGAAACTCTGCAGTTTTAATCCGCGCCCCTTGTTTACATCGGCTGAGGCGGCATACGAGAATGAATTTACGAAATATATGAGGGTTTATTATGAAACTGCCCAGCCATATGTAACGGTATACGATTCCAGCCTGAAGGATCGTGGATTTGGCCGTTACGTAATTGAAATGAGTGTTCTGGACACCAGCAGTCCCATATATGTGGGCCTTCCTCCCAATGTTAAGATGAATGTGAACTGGGGCAGAATTGCGGTTGAGGATCCTCAGAATCTTACGACGGTTACTGCGAACCGTTATGGCTACGGACTGATGAGCGAAGAGGATAAGGCTGCGCTTAAGGAAGAGATGGAAGAACTGCCGGATTCCAGTGTGATTCATTTATCACTCAGTATCAGGACAGCGAAACCGGTATCTGAAGTGATTGACGCCCCGATCCAGGTAAACTGGGTGGAAATATATAATGAAGAAGGAAAGGTACGCGGTGGTCTTACGATCAGAAAGAGCATTATGGGAGAGGACGAACGCGACCGGGTGGGAATGACAGATGAAGAGTTAAAGCAGGAGTATCTGGGGAATCTGGAATATCTGCTGTCACAGCCGCAGCTGTTGAATGCTTTGGGCCTTCGTATGGGAAGCAAAGGACGGTATTACGTATATCCTACAACGGTGGGACCAGTGAAGGAATTGCTGGATCAGACCAGGGAGCAGGCGGTACTGACCACGAAGAACTACTGTATTTCCGGAAAGAAGCAGGAGATACTGGATTATTTAAATACCATAGACTATACTTCTGTCATGGTGGATGATGTACGTTTATCAATTTTGGGGAAGAGGAAGTAAATTTCATGCCGCATACAAATTTTACAACACTTTGTTATATCGAAACGGAAGACAGCTATCTGATGCTGCACCGGGTGAAAAAAGAAGGGGATATGAACCGTGATAAGTGGCTGGGCGTAGGCGGCCACTTTGAGAAGGGAGAGAGTCCGGAGGAGTGTCTGCTTCGGGAAGTGAAGGAAGAGACCGGACTCACACTCTTAAGATGGCGTTTCCGCGGCCTTGTCACGTTCGTTTCTGACCGTTGGCCGGAAGAGTATATGTGTCTGTATACAGCTGACCGCTATGAGGGGACGATCGGTGATTGCCGGGAAGGACAGCTTGAATGGGTAAAAAAGGATCAGATTCGGGAACTGAGTCTATGGGAAGGCGACCTGATCTTCTTTGAATTGCTGCAGAATAACCAGCCTTTCTTTTCGTTGAAGCTTTGTTATAAAGGGGAGCGGCTGACTCAGGCAGTACTGGATGGCAGTTCTCTGGAACTATTGGATGAACGGGATGCGGATGGTTTCAAACATCTGTTTGCTTTTTACTCCAATTTGCGGTAAAATGTACTCAGGAAATAATCTGTTATGAGGTTCAAAATCTATGAAATCTATTACAATTACTGCTAAAGTCAAACTATACCCTACATCAGAGCAGATGATGATTTTGAACAAGACACTGTCCGTTATCCGGGATGTACTGAACTTCGTCTCCGCTTTCGTTTTTGGACGGGAGGGAATCCGCTATCTCGAATTAGACCATGCTTTATACTCTACCCGGTCAGACAGCAGTTCGGACTCCGCTCTCAGATGACTCAGAGTGTATTTAAGACCGTCCTTGCGAAATATAAATCCATGAAAAGCAATGGCCACCCTTTCTCGAAAGTATCTTTTCGAAACTTTGAGTATGATCTGGTATGGAACCGGGATTACTCCATATCAGGTCAGTCCGTCAGTTTAAATACCCTTTCCGGCAGGCTGCATATCCCATTTGAATTAAAAGGGATGGAACACTGGTTTTCTGCCGGTGGACGCTTTGGCACTGCTAAACTGATCCGTAAAAACAGGAAATACTATCTGCATATACCGGTTACTCTGGAAGCAGAGAACAGGAATATCTTAAACCATGTCGTTGGAATTGATCTCGGTGTGAACCATCTGGCAGTTTCCTTTGACGATGAAGGGAACACCAGATTCTTTTCCGGCCGCACGGTCAAGGAAAAGCGCGCAAAAGTCCTTGCTCTGCGGAAGCGTCTGCAGGCATGTGGAACAAAATCAGCAAAGCGGAAGCTGAAAAAGCTCCGTGAGAAAGAAACCCGTTACGTAACTGCGGTAAATCACGCGGTTACGAAGGCACTTATCTCACAGTATGGAGCAGGTACGCTTTTTATTATAGAGGATCTAACGGGGATACGCACTGTCACAGAACACGTCCGTTTAAAATCCCGGTACGTCATGGTCTCCTGGTCATTCTGCCAGTTCCGGGAGATGCTGGAATACAAAGCTGCGCTGTCGCAGTCAGAAGTCCTTGCGACAGACCCGAAGTACACCAGCCAGAGCTGTCCGGTCTGCGGAAATACGACAAAGGCCAACCGTAACAGGAGAAAGCATGAATTTTGCTGTACGGTATGCGGTTACCGGAGTAATGACGACCGGACAGGGGCCATCAATATCTACCGTAAAGGATGTAATACTCTGTTTGCAGAGGCCTGTCAGGCATAGCCGAAGCAGGCGGGCTGTCGTCAATCAGCCTATTGTAGCCAACGTTTGAGGCAGGAGGCATGAATCACATGCCGTACTACGTGTAGTTGAGTTGCAAGCCCGTGTCTTCAGACATGGGTAATTGACAACCATGAAATCTGCAGAGTCTATGTATACACAAGGCCGATAGAAGCGGATAAGCTGAAGCTTCAGAAGGAAGAGGTAGAATCTGTCATGTGGATAGACTATGACGAGTGCCTTTCCCGAATCGAGAATCATACCCTGAAAAATTGCCTGAATGTGAAAGAACTCCAGATGCTGAAAACGTGGTGGATAGAAGGTGGAAGGAAATTCCGTTGACATTTTCAGATTGACATGATATAGTAGCGATAAATAAAAATGATTGGAAGTGTGTGTTTGTTAATTGCATCTGAATATGGCGCATAGAAAGAGAATAGCGGGAACAGGAACAGCTTAAGAGAAGATTGATTTTGTAAGGCAATATCTTCTTTCTATTTTGTGTACCTGTTTAGACCATAGGGATGTGAATGGCAGTGATATACACGAAAAGGATGAATCGTTATCTGCAGGAACATAGCCAGCCCTATGATCCTGCAGTTTTTTGTGTAACAGGAAAGTGCTCCTGTTACACAAAAAGCCCTCCGGGCAGGATGCGCACTCCGCGCTAAGGAAGTATGGTTGCTGAGGCAACCGCGCTCCGGCGCGAGAGTCCGGCGAGCCGGACTCTTTATTCGTAATAAGAAAAGCTGCCGTCTATTCCTCTTCTGATGCCGCCTGGCTGCTGCTGGTAAATGAACAATAAAACAGGAGAAAGAACAATGAACAACACATTTCATACATTAGAATTTGACCATATATTAAGACAACTGGAAGAACTGGCATGTACAAAGTCAGCAAAAGAGAGAATACGCAGCCTGGAACCGTATCTGTACGAGGGCGATGTAAGGAAGAGTCAGAAAGATACGACAGAGGCGAGACTGATTATTGAAAGTGCAGGTATGCCGCCGATTGCGTCCATGGGTGATGTGGATGACATCCTGATTATAGTCGGACAGGACGGCTGTCTGTCAGCCGAACAGCTGGAATCGGTCGGTATGACGCTGACGGCGGTAAAACGCCTGAAGGACTTTTTGAACCGGTGCAGATATTTAAACACGAGTCTGGCCTGCTATGATGAGGAACTGGATCCCCTGGAGCACTTGAGGGAGCAGCTCGCGGAAGCTGTCAGAGGGGGACGGGTTGAGGACGGAGCCAGCCGCCTTCTCAGAAGTCTGCGGCAGGACATGATCCGTATGGAGGAAAAGGTCCGGGCTAAAGCGGACTCAATCTTAAAGAGCAGGAAGAACTGTTTTGCTGATCATTACGTGACGAACCGTAATGGCAAGATGTGTCTGCCTGTAAAGAAGGATTACCGGTCATCGGTGCCGGGAAGTGTGATTGATAAGTCCGCTACAGGGGCGACTCTTTTTATCGAACCGGAAGCGGTTGCCTCTATGAATTCAGAGCTGGAGCTGCTGAAGATGGAAGAAGAGAATGAAACGAGACGAATTCTCTATGAACTGACGGCCATGGTGGCGGAAAACCGGGAGGTTTTCGAAGCCGACAAGAGATTGATTGAGAAGCTGGACTATATATTCGCCAAAGGAAAGTTAAGCGCCGTTATGGAGGCGAAAGAACCGCAGATCAACATGGAACGGAACATTCGAATCAGGAACGGCAGACATCCGCTGATGAGCCGGGAACACGCAGTGCCCTTGAGCTTCGAACTCGGAGACCGGGGAAATGGAGTCGTCATTACAGGACCCAATACAGGCGGGAAGACTGTGACGATGAAGACGGTGGGACTGTTCTGCATCATGGCGCAGTGCGGACTTCACGTGCCATGTGAAGAAGCCAGTCTCTGTATGAATAATCAGGTGCTGTGCGATATTGGAGACGGACAGAATATATCTGAGAATCTGTCCACATTTTCCGCTCACATTACAAATGTGCTGGATATTTTGAAAAAAGCAGGACCGGAGAGTCTGGTACTTCTGGACGAACTTGGGTCCGGTACGGATCCGGCGGAGGGAATGGGGATTGCCATTGCCATATTGGAGAGTCTGAGGCAGTGCGGATGTCTGTTTCTGGTTACGACCCACTATCCGGAGGTGAAGGGGTATGCGGAAGCGGCCGATGGTGTTGAGAATGCAAGAATGGCCTTTGACCGGGAGACCCTGCAGCCGCTTTACCGGCTTGTACAGGGAGAAGCGGGAGAAAGCTGCGCTCTGTTTATTGCTAAAAAATTAGGTATGCCGGACGCCATGCTTTTAAGGGCGGAACAGGCTGCATACGGCAATTTGAAACCAGAGCGGCTTCAGGAGGAGCGCGGAGGCAAAAAGAAAAAACATGTCATTCTTCCGGAAGGCCCCCGTATTCGAAAACAGAAGGAAGAAAAGGGAATTCAGAAGGAACTGGCTGTGAAGTTTACAGTTGGCGACAGTGTTTTAGTTCTGCCGGATAAAAAGACGGGAATTGTATGCAGAACGGTGAATGAGAAGGGGGTCCTCCAGGTGCAGCTGCAGGACAGGAAGATATGGATCAATCACAAACGGATAAAGCTTTTAGTCGCAGCAGAAGAGCTCTATCCGGAAGATTACGATTTCTCGATTATATTTGACACAGTGGAAAATCGAAAGAATCGGCATCAGATGGAGAGGAAGCACCAGGAGGGTGTGGAAATCAGGATGGAGGATGAATGATGGAGGAAGAACGGCTTGACCGGTATCTGGCTTTTATCAAGGAGACAGAGCTTTTGAAAAATGTACTGCGCACGGCGTGGGGATCTGCAGGGAGACAGGAGAGCACGGCTGAACACAGCTGGAGGCTGGCTCTCTTTGCCGCTCTGATGCTGGACGAATATCCGGAACTGGATGGAAAGAAGGCACTTCTCATGTGCCTGATCCATGATCTGGGGGAGCTGTATGACGGTGATATATCGGCCGCCCTGCTGCCAGATGAACAGCAAAAGCATGCGGAGGAGCAGCGGTCTGTGGAACGGCTGTTTTCATTTCTCCCGGATAAGGATCGTGATAATTTTATGGCGATCTGGAAGGAGTATAACGAGAACAGTTCTCCTGAAGCCCATCTGGTGAAGGCTCTGGATAAGGCGGAAACTATTTTGCAGCATAATCAGGGGATGAATCCCTCCGATTTTGATTATGAATTTAATCTGCAGTACGGCGCAGCCTATTTTCGTGAAGACGGGCTGATGGCCGCACTGCGTGACAGACTGGATCAGGAGACGAAGAAACACATTATGTAGGAACCTGCGAAGTGGGCTCCGGTGATTCGGCCGGCTCCGATTGCGGTTCCGGTTCCGGCATGGAAAGCTCGGATAAGAGAGAACGGAATATCTTGACGTGAAGCTCTTCATCCGCGATGATGCGGTTTAAAATTGACCGAATATGTCCATCTTCAATCCATTCAGATTGAGCATGGTATTTGCGGATAGCTTCGATCTCTCCTTCGAGTGCGTTGGTGAGCAATGCATGAATCTGCGTCGGATACTGGTTGCATCCGGGACACCAATAATACATGCGCCCTTTGTTATAGCTCCATAACCGCGGGTCAGTTCCCAGCTTTAAAGCCAGTTCACCGAAGATATCGAGGTGCTGCATTTCCACAATGCTGATCCGGTGGAAACATTCGGCTACGTCGTGATAGTACTCCCTGGTGACCAGGCTGTTATAAAAGTAAAGGCTGACCGCGGTCATCTCGGAGTTGCAGGAACCGATATTGGAAAGAATCGCGGCCGCATACTGGGGATTTTTGCCGTCCACCTTTATGGGTGGATACGGAGTATGATCTGAGTAATGAAATGTTGTTATATCCATAAAATATCCTCGTTTAATAAGGTTCTTATTCAATATATAAGCAAAAAAAGACGAGTTATGACTGGAAAGTTTAAAAAATGGTGGATGGAGGGAAAAAAAGATGGATTTGCGGGAAGCGTTAATGGGCTACATACCCTATAATGAACAGGAAGAAAAAGACCGGGAACAGATTCTGAAGTTTTTGGAGCGAGGGGATCTGATATATACGAGAGAGAGCAAGGACGTTCATATGACGGCCTCGGCATGGGTGACAAACCGTGAGCGCAATAAGATATTGATGGCGTATCATAATATTTACGATTCGTGGGCCTGGCTGGGCGGTCATGCGGATGGAGAGAAGAACCTGCTTCTGGTGGCTCAAAAAGAGGTGATGGAGGAGAGCGGGCTTCGCTCTGTGAGCCCTGTCACCGAAGATATCTTTTCTATTGAGATACTGACTGTGTCCGGTCATATAAAAAATGGAAGCTATGTATCGTCTCACCTTCATTTGAACATCACCTATCTGCTGGAGGCGGATGAAGAAGCAAATCTGCATGAAAAAGAGGATGAAAACAGTGATGTGCGCTGGTTTTTGACGGAGGATGGAATCAATGCATCAAAGGAGCCATGGATGCAGACCTGGGTTTATCGAAAGCTTGCAGAAAAGATGAAGAATTTTGAATATTAACGTTGCAGTTCACAGCCCCGTCGTCCTCTGCTTCCCGGTCTGCCCCGGCTGGCTCATGGGCCGTTTCCAGTTCCAGTTTCGGGGATAAGCACTTCTAAACGTGCAGAATTTTTCTAAAAACCAGGGGAAATTCCCAAACTCACTGCGCTCAGACAGGTGGGAATTTCCCCTGAACGAAAAATCCTGCGCGTTAAGAATTGCTAATCCCCTGCAAAGTCACTGGAAACGGCCCATGAGCCAGCCGGGGCAGATCGGGAAGCAGAGGACGACGGGGCTGTGAACTGTTACATATTAACAGAAAATTGATAATTATTTTGTGATTTGCTGTTTTATTTTTCCTGATTATGCTTTATAATAGAACCAGCTTATATATTTGCCAAGAAAGACAACGAGGTGATTGATATGAAGATAGTTTATGCAATTGTCAGTTCCGACGATGGAAACCGTGTGACAGATGTACTGAATGAAAACAGCTTCAGCGTAACGAAATTGGCTACTACCGGTGGGTTCTTGAAGAAAGGCAACTCTACCCTGATGATTGGTACGAATGATGACAAGGTTGAGGAAGTAATTAATTTAATTAAGGATACCTGTGGAAAGAGACAGAAGATAACCTGTAATGTTCCGGCACCGAATATTGCATCTATTTCAGCAGGATATATGATGATGCCAATGACCGTTGAGCTTGGCGGAGCAACGATATTTGTAACGGACGTGGAACGGTTCGAAAAGATTTAAGCGGAAAGAGGGATTGCAGGAAGCTGTGATCCCTTTTATTTTTGCCTTGATCAATGGAAGTGAACGGAACCTCTAGAACTCTTTTTTCCTGTTGGACATAGAATAATAATGGAAAGAGAATTCAGGAGGTTTTTTATGAGTTGTAAATATTATCCGAAGGCGGGGGGCCCGTTTGGGATCCCCAATTTCGATAACCATATATCCGATGGACAACAGGAGTACCAGTCTGTTTCACAGCAGTCGCCGTATGCAGACCGTCCAGGCTGTCCGAATGTATCAAATCGTAGTTGTGGAGGTAATTGCGGTAGTAATTGCGGCAATAACTGTGGTAATAACATGTGCCACTGCTGTCCAGGGCCTCAGGGACCGAGAGGACCGCAGGGACTTCCGGGTCTTCCGGGGCCGCAGGGTCCGCAGGGATGTCCTGGGCCGAGAGGGCCTCAGGGCGCGACAGGTCCGCAGGGGCCTCGTGGGGCAACAGGGCCGCAGGGTCCGCAGGGGCCAAGAGGTTTTCAGGGCGTTACAGGTCCGCAGGGGCCTGCCGGTGTGACAGGTCCTCAGGGTCCCCAGGGTGTAACCGGACTTCAGGGGCTTCCTGGAGCAACAGGTGCTACCGGAGCAGCAGGAGCTGCAGGTCCGACAGGAGTCGCAGGCCCGACAGGTCCAACCGGAGCAACCGGCCCAATCGGTCCAACAGGAGCAACAGGGGCAGCAGGCAGCCCGGGAGCAACTGGTGCTACAGGTGCGACTGGCTCTACTGGAGTCGCAGGCCCAATCGGTCCGACTGGAGCAACGGGGGCGAATGGCCCGGCAGGTGCTACCGGAGCGACTGGAGCAACGGGAGCAAACGGAGCCGCAGGTGCGACGGGTGCAACTGGAGCAACGGGAGCGAATGGAGCCGCAGGTGCAACGGGTGCAACTGGCGCTACCGGAGCCGCAGGCCCGATTGGCCCGACCGGAGCAACAGGAGCTAATGGTGCTGCAGGTGCGACAGGAGCTACCGGAGCAACGGGAGCGAATGGAGCGGCAGGTCCGACAGGCCCAACAGGAGCCGCCGGAGCCGCTGGAGCAACCGGAGCAACTGGAGCAACAGGCGCGACTGGAGCTGCAGGCGCGGCGGGAGCCACCGGAGCTACCGGAGCCACAGGTGCCACAGGCGCAAATGGTGTGGCAGGAGCCACGGGCCCGACAGGTGCCACTGGAGCGGCTGGAGCAGCCGGAGCCACAGGTGCCACAGGTGCAACCGGAAGCGCAGGTCCGATGGGAGCCACAGGCCTGACAGGTCCAACAGGTCCGACAGGTCCAACCGGCGCAACAGGTCCAACCGGAGCCAACGGAGTGGCAGGAGCCACGGGTGCAACGGGAGCGACCGGAGCAGCCGGAGCCGCAGGCGCAACAGGAGCCACTGGAGCGACTGGCGCCGCAGGAGCGGCAGGAGCCACGGGTGCGACGGGTCCAACAGGTCCGACTGGCCCGACAGGTGCAACTGGTTCCAATGGAGCAGCCGGAGCAACGGGTGCAACCGGAGCCACCGGAGCAACAGGAGCAAATGGAGCAGCCGGAGTAACGGGAGCTACAGGTGCGACCGGAGCCACTGGAACCGCAGGAGCAGATGGAGCTACAGGTGCGACAGGTCCAACAGGTCCGACAGGCGCTAACGGAGCCACGGGAGCGAATGGAGCCACAGGAGCAACGGGAGCGACAGGAGCCGCTGGTGCGAATGGAGCCACCGGAGCCACTGGCCCAACAGGAGCCACCGGAGCAGCTGGAGCAGACGGAGCCACCGGAGCCACGGGCCCGACAGGTCCAACAGGAGCAACCGGAACTGCAGGAGCCAATGGTGCGACGGGAGCAACAGGAGCCACAGGAGCAGCCGGAGCGGCCGGAGCCACAGGAGCCACGGGAGCCACAGGAGCAGCCGGAGCGGCCGGAGCCACAGGAGCCACGGGAGCCACAGGGGCAGCCGGAGCAGCCGGAGCAACCGGGGCCACGGGAGCCACAGGAGCAGCCGGAGCAACAGGAGCAACCGGAGCAACCGGGGCAACCGGAGCAGCTGGTATAGCCGGAAGCAGTGCAATTATTCCGTATTCGTCTGGATTACCAATTACAATGACAACAATTCTCGGCGGATTAGCTGGTATTCCATCATTGATTGGTTTTGGAGACAGCGCACCAAGTGTTGGTGTGTTGGGAACAACAATCGATTTAACAAATGCGGCCGGAACACTTACAAACTTTGCATTTTCAGTACCGCGTGATGGTGTGATCACTTCTATGTCCGCATTTTTCAGCAGTACTGTGGCATTGTCTTTAGTAGGTTCGACAATTACAATCCGGGCACAGCTTTATCAATCTACGACACCGAATAACATTTTCTCACCGATTGCAGGGGCAGTTGTTACGTTGGCTCCAGCTCTCAGCGGTCTCATTTCCATTGGTGATATCTCCAGTGGGTCGACGACAGGGCTTTCAATCCCGGTGACAATGAATACACGTCTCTTACTTGTATTTTCAACTACGGCTACGGGCCTTAATCTTGTAAACAGTGTTGTAGGTTATGCAAGTGCTGGTGTAGCTATATCATAAAGAAAAATAGAAGCAAAGGAATAAATGTCTCCTTGTATTAATGGGTGAAGAAAACACTGGCAGTTCATACTTTGTTGAACTGCCGGTGTTTTTTGTATAGGTTTGATGAAAAACAGGAGTATGCTGAAAATCATTTATTCAGATATGTTTCAGCAGATTGTAAATGACTTAAATGTGGTAATGTGCGTTTGTGACATAATACAAGCCTACGCATATAATAGCCTAGGTGTATTTGATCCATCTGTGTGTCTGATTACAGGGACGAAACAGCTGGCGCCTGGGAATGGAGTAAATTTAAAATATCGGTTTCGGCTGCATGGCACGATATACCTGGCAGCTCCATTCATGCAGCATATTGATTTGCAGCTTAATCAGGAAAGGAACATGCGTGATGCTTAGGGACAATGATAATGATAACCGCGGACACGGTGATGTGAGGAATTGTGAGAACACCTCTTGTAACAGATGCGGCTGCAAGCGCTGTTGTCCCGTCTGTCCTCCGGAACAGAGGTCCTGTAACTTAAGTGGTGTACAGGTACAGCTGCGCGGGGCGGCCAGAGCGCTTTTAGAGAACAACACCAATGTCGTGTTTGATAAAATGGTAAACCAGTCAAATCCAAGAATACAATATAATGATATGACGGGAGAGTTCACATTACCTTCCAATAGAAGCTACTATGTTTCCTGGGAGGTGGCTATTGACGGGGCAGAGACTGTGCAGAGTATTGATTTTTGTGTGGTAGTTAACAATGTCATGATCTCAGTCAGTTCGTCTTCACAGGTAACCTGTCAGCTGTCAGGAACAGCTCTTATTACGACGGGAAAAACACCGGGAAGACTCTCGCTTGTAAATATAAGCGGAGATACCGTGAGGTACACGGAGGCTTCGGTACAGGCTAATATTGTGATTGCAGGAATTACTTGCTAGGCTGGTTTTACAAAAGCAATTGATCAAATCAGAAGTTTACGCAATGAAACATTGCGATTTATATAGAATTTAGGGATGGTGATATTATGGCCGATATAGGATTACAACTTCAAAATACTATTGCTGATTATATCGCTGTAGGCGGTGCGGTCCTTTTTAATGAGACGCTTGTCAGCGATGATCCAAACGTAGTTTATAATTCTGCTGATGGAACAATATCCTTTGTGCAGGAAGGTGAATATTATGTATCTTGGTTTGTGGTGACGAAAACGGGGCTTGGCACATCTGGGCCAAGCTTTTCTATTGTGACCAATGAAGCCACGCCTACGTATTATACGGCTGGAAGCGGTATAAAAACAGGAGAAATATCCGGCTTTGCACTTCTCAATGTAAGTGCCGGATTTAGTTTGACACTTCGAAATGTGACGAACGGCGGAGTTCGGCTTAATGATAATGTAGAAGTTATGGCTGGAATTGCAGTAGTCAATATCGGTAAGGGGGGTCCCACTGGCCCAACTGGTGCCACTGGTGCAACCGGAGCGACGGGCCCACAAGGGGATATAGGTCCAACGGGGGTAACTGGTGCAACGGGGGCGATAGGTCCGCAGGGAAATACCGGATCAACGGGAGCAACAGGCCCACAGGGAGATATAGGGCCGACGGGTGCCGCTGGTTCAACGGGAGCAACAGGTCCACAGGGAGATATAGGGCCGACGGGAGTAACTGGTTCAACAGGAGCAACAGGTCCGCAGGGAAATACCGGATCAACAGGCCCGACGGGAGCGACAGGTCCACAAGGAGATATAGGGCCGACGGGAGCAACGGGACCGCAAGGAAATACCGGATCAACGGGTCCGACAGGAGCAACAGGGCCACAAGGTGATACAGGCCCGACTGGGGCAACGGGAGCAATGGGCCCGACGGGAGCAACAGGTCCACAAGGAGATATAGGTCCAACAGGAGCAATAGGACCGCAAGGAATTACCGGAGCGACAGGCCCCCAGGGAAATACGGGAGTAACGGGTCCGGCAGGAGCAACAGGTTCACAAGGAGATACAGGTCCAACAGGAGCAACAGGACCGCAAGGAAATACCGGAGCGACAGGCCCGACTGGGGCAACGGGAGCAACAGGACCACAGGGAGATATAGGCCCGACAGGAGCAACAGGACCGCAAGGAAATACCGGAGCAACAGGCCCGACTGGGGCAACGGGAGTAACAGGTCCATCAGGAGTGGTTGGTGGTATTCAGCTTGAAGTTAAAAATAGTTTGGGAAACAATGTTGCGGATGGAGGAGTATTTACTTTTGATACAGTCTTTACAAATTTAACTCCGGATATCACAAATACGGCTGGGACAATTGAAATTACGGCAGAAGGTTTATATTTTGTTGATTGGTGGTTGAATTTAGACGGATCAGGAGATCTTGATTTTGTAGTAGTAAACTTGGTTAATGCTACGACGTCCACTATAATTGGCGAAAGTTATGCACCGCCATCCATACCGGGACAATTTTATGGGAATGCGATTCTTCAAGTAACGGCTGGTCAATTACCATTTACAATGCAGCTGGTAAACCAATCAGGTGCGGCACTGACATTATCAGATATAACTGTTCAGGCGAGTATGCGTATAGTAGAGGCTAAAGTATAAGCCATATTTAAATATGGCTAAGAATAAAAGGTTTTAAAAGAGGTGTTATAATGGCTGGTTTAGGATTACAGTTACAAAATACGACGCCCCTTATAGTATCTGCAAATGCCGCTGTATTGTTTAACGAAATATTGGTTGATTCTGATACCAATGTAACGTATAATCCGGCAGATGGTATGATAACGTTTATAAATGCGGGGCAATACTATGTATCATGGTTTGTGACTGTCAAAACAGCACTTGGCGTATTCGGTCCAAGTTTTTCGATTGTGACTAACGAAACGCCTTCCAGTAGTTATACCGCTGGCAGTGGAATAAAAAATGGAGAGATATTTGGCTCGGCAGTTTTGACAGTTACAGCAGGTTTTAGTATTTCATTAAGAAATGCATTAGCTACGGAGGTCAGTCTATCAGATGTGGTTCCGGTTAATGCTGGTATTAGTGTATTAAATGCTGGATCAGCAGGTCCGACTGGTCCTACGGGAGCGACAGGAGCAACCGGCCCGCAGGGCGCGACAGGTCCTACAGGGACGATGGGTCCCACAGGAGCGACAGGAGTTACAGGACCACAAGGAGCGACAGGCCCAACAGGCTCACAAGGAGTGACAGGACCAACGGGAGCGACAGGAGCAACCGGACCGCAAGGGCCAACAGGATCAACAGGAGCTACGGGTCCACAAGGGGATATAGGACCAACGGGAGTGACAGGAGCAACCGGACCACAAGGCGTCACAGGCCCCACCGGCCCAACCGGAGCGACAGGCCCGCAAGGCATCACAGGCCCCACCGGCCCAACCGGAGCGACAGGCCCGCAAGGCATCATAGGCCCAACAGGTCCAACCGGAGCAACAGGCCCGCAAGGCATCATAGGCCCAACCGGCCCAACAGGCGCCACCGGTCCGACTGTCACGAGTGAAGGTTTTTCAGCATTTCTGTCAACAGCTAGTGTATCTGCCAGCAGTCAGCTAACTGGCTGGTCGGTGGCCGCCCCATATTTCAACGGTGGAAATTTTAATCCGGCGACTGGAAATTATACTGTGCCGGCCACAGGCAGATATATTATAGAAGCGACAATTAACTATGCAACGACAGCGGTAATCACAATCGCACTGGGGGCGGGAATTAACCCTGCATTTGTTGTACAGAGAAGTTCACCGACGGTGACCAGTTTAATTACAGGTTTATTTCCTATCTTAAATGTTAATATTGCGCTGATACTGTCATTAAGAACAATCTTGGGCAGCGGAACTGTAACATTGGCTGGAGAGGTACAGCTAAATGCTGGTGATATCATCGGACTTTACTATGTAGCAAACGGACTTACGATCGGGCTGAATTTAGGTGGTTCCGGCAGTGGTATTGTTTGGTCTGTAAATCAGATTAATAAGCAGCAATAAACAAAGGAAAAGCAAATGGTCTGGATTAAAACAGACCACATAAGTCAGGCGGATTCTTAAGAATCCGCCTGTTAAGAATACCTTAAACGCTGTTCACGATACCTTCAATTCGTATCTGAATCCACGCCTCACCCCATTTGCTGATTCCCCCTTATTAGCCTTCCAGTTCATACCTTAATTTGCTTTTCGGAAATCGTTATAATTCTTCAAAAAACTGTCTCCACCCCACCCTCAAATCTGCCTCGCCCCTGAAAATATCTGCCACTAATCCAAAAAAAATTCTGCCTCTCAATCCCACCAAATCCCATCCTCCCCTATATCCTGGTCGCCCAATCAATTTGTCTTCGGGTCCCCACACCCCCCATGCCGCCCTCATGTCCCCACCAGCCAAAGGACAGGCAAGATGCCCAAATTCCGATATGTCACCTTTTTCCATTTTTGAAATATACTGTAGTATACCATCAGGGTATTAATAAAAGAAATAATATGGAGGTTCCATTATGAGTGATATGAACTATAATAACTGTGAGTGTGATCAGAGAGAATCCTGCGATTGTGACTGCAAATGTTACTGTGAATGTGAAAGATGCAGAGCTCTCGCTCCGAACAGAACAACATTAAAATGTGGCTGTCCTGGTGCGGTGACTCTTCCTCTGGCAACGATTGCAGGAACTAATTTTACAGTTGCTACAACAACTGTAGATACAAAAGGATTCCGTAAACCTTGCATTAAGTTTGAATTTGCCAGCAATATTGTTACTACGGCGGCAGTTCTTTCCCTGAATTTCCAGATTTTCAAACAGTGTAAAAATCAGCTGGTTCCGATTCCGGTTGGTCCTGTCTGGACGTTCTCCCGCCTCGTTGCTGTTACTGCGAGTGATTCATTCTCATTTTTCGTATGTGACTGCGATATCTGCGAGGCAGAATGCTGCACTTACAGTGTAGTTGCAACGGTTGCAGGTGTTGCAACGGTTGGTGTTACTTCTATTAACAATGCGACTCTTGGAGCTATTGTTGTCGATAACGCTACCGGTTGCTAATTAGCTAAAAGGAGCAGCAATGTATTACAGGCTATTTGGACATGGTTGTCAAACAGGTTCTGGAACATGTAACTGCATTCCCCCGAAATTCAATCAGCCAAGATATAATGTGGGGCAATACCCTTTCCCCCAGATGAAACAGCGCCCACATTCTTCTGAAGATGTATGCCGCAAAGAAAATATATTCATTAAAAATGCTGATTTTGGGGGAGTTGTCCTGCCCGAAGGAACAGATAAGAGAGCCACATTTCATGTGGCTTCTCTTAGTTTGGATACCTCTGGTTATAAAAATATACTGATCCAATTGGCTTTTTCCTGTAATATTATTGCTGAGAAACTAAAACTGCGGCTGAGATTTCAAATTTTGAGGCAGGAAAGCGGTCATGGGGTTACTGTTCCAGTCAGTGCAGGGATATTATACGATCGGGATAAAGTATGTTCGGAGGCGAATAGTTTTACGCTGTCTGTGTATGACCACAATGCAGCGGCAGAGAAATGCTGTATCTATAGCGTCTTAGTGGATATTGAAGAATTTGATATGGGGGGAAGCGCAATAATAGCAAATCCTACATTAATCGCAACAGTTGTGGGAGAAGTGTGATTTCGTTTTTGGAAGGATACATTATGTCAGGAAAAAACCAGGAAACTCAGTATAAGATTTCTAACATACAGATAAAAGATGGTCTCATAAGCTGGGAAAATCATATGGTGCGGTCATCAGGGATTTCCCAGGTATGGCTGGGGGAGCTGACGGTGAAACCGTTTCCGGCGGAACTGTTCCTTATTCTTCTATTTATAGCATTAGCGGGTACGCATGTTGTGTGCATGTTGATCGCCCTGGCGGCCTCTGCCGCTGTGTGGCTGCTGTACCATCGGACCGGCAACGCAGAGAAAATGGTTCATATGAAGCTTTTGGATGGAGATATTATTTCTTTTTCAGCTCATGATGAGGACTCCGCAGTCGGGTTTTACGAGGCAGTTAAAAGTTTGACAGAGGACGGCACTGCAGTAGAGATTCTGTTTGATGAAAATGGAAAGGCAGTAAAGAGCTCAGAGGAAGACAACGCTAAGGATACGACACCAGCTAAAGTAAAAACCGTCAGCAGAAATGCGGTAAGCGGGCCGCTGGCCCAGGAACTGCAGGTGTTATATGAGAACTATTCGAAGAAGGAAGATGCGGACAGTGAAATTTTAGCTTTTATTGATGAAATGATCGGCTTGACTGAATCCGGTGACCGGAGCAGTCTGACAGCGGCTTATAAGAAATTTGTTACAATGGGGCTGATCAGTGAGTGTAATGAGCTAGGCCTCGATAAGATCATTCAGGAAATAAAAGCCAGCATCTATCAATAGCAGAAGGAAGTCTGAACACAGCCGGAATGAACCGAAAGGTTCGTTCCGGCTGTGTTTTGCATATGATAACCGTAAGAGCCTATGCGTATTTATCGGATAAAAATCAGAAAGGATGAGATAAAATGGCGACGGTGAGCCTGTGTATGATTGTACGGAATGAGGAGGACGTTCTGGGGCGGTGCCTGGAGAGTGTGAAAGATATCGTGGATGAAATCATCATTGTGGACACGGGGTCCACAGACAGAACAAAGGAAATTGCCGGCCGGTTTACGAACACGGTATACGACTTTCCGTGGATTGATGATTTCTCGGCAGCGCGCAATTTTTCCTTTTCAAAAGCGACTATGGATTATCAGATGTGGCTGGATGCGGATGACGTGATCGAAGAAGAGGACAGGAAGAAATTTCAGCAGATGAAAGAGGAGCTGGATGGGAACACGGATGTCGTCATGATGCCGTATCAGGTGGCCTTCGACCAGAAGGGGAACCCCACCATGACGTATTACCGGGAGCGCCTTCTGAAACGAAGCAGGAGATTTCTCTGGCAGGGAGCGGTTCACGAGGTAATCACACCGGCCGGGACCATCCTTTATGGCAAGGCGGCCGTCTGCCACAGAAAGCTGCACCCTTCGGATCCCGACCGCAATTTGAAGATCTATGAGACCATGAAAGAACATGGAGGGATCACGGATCCCAGACATCAGTTTTACTATGCCAGGGAGCTGTTCTATCATGGGCGTTATGAAGAGGCTGCGGCCATGTTTCTGACATTTCTGGAAGAGGGGAGAGGATGGATTGAAAATAATATCAGTGCCTGTCTGGATCTCTCCCATTGCTACGCCAGAATGGGAAAACGGGAAGAAGCCCTTCAGGCATTGTTCCGAAGCTTTCGTTACGACCTGCCCCGCCCGGAACTCTGCTGTGAGGCGGGAAAATGGTTTATGGAACAGGGGGGAAGCGACAAGGGTAACTTGAAACAGGCCGTTTACTGGTATCTGCGGGCGAAGGATCAGAAGACCAATGAGGAAAGCGGCGCCTTCGTGAATCCGGACTGCAGTGATTTCATACCGGATATTCAGCTCTGTGTCTGCTATGACAGGCTGGGAGAAAGGGAAAAAGCATTGGAGTACCATGAGAAGTCCAAAAAGAAAAAGCCGGATCACCCGGCCGTTCTGTTCAATGAAGCTTACTTTGCAGGAAAGGGAATGTGAAATACCGCTCCCTTTCGGATTTTTGCAGGAAGGACACAGGGACGCTGAAGAGTCATTCTCCGGCGCCCTGTACCATCAGCTGTTTTTCAATATTACCAGTTCCACCGAGTCGGCTACGTGTTCACACATGTCGCAGCATTTTTCGAACCGGTCATAAATTGTGGTCCAGGACAGGATTTCCACGGCATCCGGACGCTCTGTGTGAAGGCGGTGCATGGCTTCCGTGTAGAGGCGGTCTCCAATTTCTTCCAGATGGTTAATCTCAATGATCTTTTCCCTTATGGTTTTCGATTTACGGAAATGAGGAAACTCATCCATCAAATCCTGAAGCGCAGCGCAGCACTGTGCCACGATACGGGAAAATTCCAGGGCATCCGGCCTTAACTCATGAATGTTAAACATGTAGAGGCGCAGCAGCACATCCTCGATGCTGTCTGTCACATCGTCGATCGCGCTGGTGAGACCCAGAATGTCTTCGCGCTCCAGGGGAGTGATGAATTCCCGGATCAGCTTTTCCATCGCCTGATGTTTAGTCAAATCGGCCTGGTGCTCCAGCTCGTGCATGGTATCAATCTGCTGATTTAACACGGAGGCATCAAAGTGCTCTAAATCGTTCTGCAGCTGCGCCGCCGCTTCAACCGCATACCGGACGCCTTCCTGAAGCAGTTCAAAATATAAATGATCTCGTTTTCCTGTCATGATTCTGACTCCTTTTCTATTTGCTGTTTATAGTTTGATCGTTATTTATCTCCCGATATCTTCCATTTTTCCTAAAAGATCCAGAGAAACAGTTTCGCCATGAAAAAGCCGATGACACCGCAGCCGGGAAATGTTAAGACCCAGGTAAGGACCATCTCCTTCACGACGCCCCAGTCCACACAGGAAATCCGCTTTGCGGCCCCCACGCCCATGATGGCGGTGGTCTTCGTGTGCGTGGTGGAGACCGGAATCCCTGCGATGGAGGATAGGAAGAGGCAGAAGGCCCCGGCTAAGTCGGCGGCAAAACCCTGGTATTTCTCCAGCTTCACCATGTCCATGCCCACCGCCTTGATGATGCGGTAACCTCCGACGGAGGTGCCAAGCGCCATGACGATACTGCACAGTACCATCAGCCAGACCGGAATGGAGAAATGGCCTTCGCCCACATTTCCCTGGGCCAGGAAGATTCCAAGCATGAAGACACCCATGAATTTCTGGCCGTCCTGAGCGCCGTGCATGAAGGCCATGGCGGCTCCGCCGGCAATCTGGGCGCCTCCGAAGAAGCGGTTTGTCTTTCTGCGGTCGCGGTCCCGGAAGAGCAGTTCCACCAGCCGGACAGAGATCCAGCCGGAGACGAAGCCGAGAACAGTGGAGAGCAGGAGGCCATAGAGAACCTTGACCCACTCGGACGCATTGATTCCGTCGACGCCGTTATGCAGGGCGATCGCGGCTCCCGACAGGCCGGCGATCAGGGCGTGGCTTTCGCTGGTCGGAATTCCGAACCACCATGCGGCCACGGCCCATGCGACGATGGCGGTCAGCCCGGCGCAGAGCGCAATCAGCGCCTGGTGGTTGTCGCCTCCGAAATCGACCATATTGTAAATGGTGGAGGCCACACTCTGATTGAGCATGGTCATGAGAAAAACTCCCAGAAAATTAAAAACGGCCGCCATCAGAATCGCATACTTCGCGGTGATGGCCCGGGTAGAGACGCAGGTAGCGATGGCGTTAGGGGCGTCGGTCCAGCCGTTGACCAGAATAACGCCCAGCGTCAGAACCGTGGTAACGGCAAACGCCGGGCTGGACGAGAGTCCTGTTAAAAAATCAGATATGGGGATTGTCATACCATTCATGTCTTACCTCACTTTACGTGGATTTTAATGTTTCTTTACTTCGATTATAACGGACTGACGTGAAAAATCTATAGAAAATGAAAAGCTTAACGCCGATTTTACAAAGGATAAAAAAGCGTTAAGACGAGGCGGCGAAAGGGAAGAGGGAATATGTAACAGTTCAGACGGCTCATCTTCTTGACCGAAAAAGCCGGTCAAGAAGCATCGGATATTCATCCGATGTGAAAATTGGTGCATAAAGCCGCTTACAAGCAAGCTTGACGCTGCTTCCTGCGCCAATTTTCCCGCCGTCTGAACTGTTACGGGGATATTAACAAACTGCTAAAAATGGAAAAAGCAGGATGCAGGAACAGATAAATTGTGCTATAGTTAGAATTTGTGACATTTTAATTGTACAGAAAAGAAAGAGATGTGTGGAACATGAAAACTGGAATATTGAAAACGGGCGCGGCCGAACGCCGTGAACTGATCCTGAACGGCAGTATCGTAAGAACTCTGATGATGCTGTCGTTTCCGACCCTGATGATGAGCGTGGTGCAGTCCCTGATGCCGCTGTCCGACGGTCTTTTCATCAATAATGTAGCGGGTACGCTGGTGGCCAGCGCCGTTACCTACAGCGAGCCGATCATAAACATGATGACCGCGCTGGCCCAGGGCTTAAGCGTGGCCGCCATGGCCATCATCGGGCAGACCTTCGGCCAGGGGAATTTTAAGCGGGTGAAGCATATCAGCACTCAGACCGTGGTTTTCGCATTCTGCCTCGGCCTGTGCATCGCGCCGCTTCTGGTGCTCATCGCGTTTCCAATATCGGGCCATGTGGATCAGGAAATCTCTCATAATGTCTGGCTTTATATCGCCTTATATGCCATGGTTCTTCCGTTTTCCTTCCTGGAAAGCATTTATAATGCTATTATGAATGCCACCGGGCGGCCGGAAGCGACATTTATCCGGATGGTTTTGATGCTGGTATTAAAAATAATTTTTAATGTAGTCTTTATCGTCTGGCTCCGCCTGGGGATTGTGGGCTGTGTCATGGCTTCGCTCTGCGCCAATATGCTCATCTGTATCTGGATGTTCTATGAGCTGTTTATCCAGAAGGGAGAGAACCAGCTGACCCTGAAGGGCTTTCGGTTTGACGGAGTCCTGATCCATCAGCTGATCCGCGTCGGCATCCCGGCTATGGTGACAAGCCTGATGCTGAATTTCGGCTTCTTCCTCATCAACAATGAGACCCAGAAATACGGTCCTGTTGTCTTAAACGGTCAGGGAATTGCCAATAACATCACGTCAGTATGCTTTAACCTGCCCAGCTCCTTCGGCGCTGCCATCACAACCATGGTGAGTATGAACGTGGGCGCGGGACAGGGCGCACGGGCGAAGAAGTGTACTCTGACCGGATGCGTGGCCAGCATGATCACGGCTTTCCTTATTATTTCCATTATAGTACCGGCCTCGTCCCATTTGACGACCCTGTTTACGCGCCAGCAGGATGTGCTGGAGATTGCAAATCACGCGTTACATATTTACACGTATTCCGTCGTCGGTTTCGGAATCTGCATGGTAGTTCAGGGGGCGTTTATCGGCCTCGGAAAGACAAAGGTTCCGATGGTGGTGGGGCTGCTGCGAATATGGCTGCTCCGTTACCTGTTTATACTGGCAACGGAAAGCTTCCTCGCCTATTATTCCGTATTCTGGGGGAATTTATTCTCCAACTACATGGCGGCGGCGATCTCCATCGTCCTGCTTCTCCGTGTTAAATGGGAATCCGCATTGCAGGAAAATGAATAAAAGCCATTAGCCGCCGGGCATTTCCGGACAGGAAAACGGGCGCCGCAGCCGATGATACCCGGCCGCGACGCCCGTTCCTTTTCTATTTTCCTGAATTAATGGTAAATCTTTTTCTCCTCATAGATCGGTTCGCATGTCAGATTGACACCCAGCTTCTTGAAAATCTTCGTATCCACGTCGGAGAGCAGGACGGAAGTGTGAACTTCGCGGCCCTTTAGCTTTGGAAGCTGCTCTAAGGCGACCTGTGCGTTGTGATCGGTGGCCGCGCTGGCGGACAGGGCGATCAGCACCTCGTCGGTGTGGAGACGAGGGTTCTTGCTGCCCAGGTAATTGACCTTTAACTTCTGGATCGGTTCGATGGCAGAAGGTGCGATCAGATGAATGTCATGAGAAATGTTTCCCAGTACCTTGACCACATTTAACAGGAGGGCCGCGGAGGCGCCGAGAAGATTGGTTGTCTTGCCGGTGATGATGGTTCCGTCATCCAGCTCCATGGCGGCCGCCGGGGAGCCGGTCTTTTCCGCCCGCTCGTTGGCCGCTCCGACAACACGTCTTAAGTCGGTGGTGATCTTGGCCTGCTTCATCAGAAGCTCGATCTTATAGACCTCATCCTTGCTGCCCATATCCTTGGCCAGGCGGGCCAGCGCCTGGTAGTAGCGCCGAATAATTTCCTGACGGGAAGCCTCGGCACATACCTCGTCATCCATAATACAGCATCCAACCATATTGACACCCATGTCGGTAGGAGACTTGTAGGGGCATTCGCCGTAGATTCCCTCGAAGATGGCGCTTAACACAGGGAAAATCTCCACGTCGCGGTTGTAGTTTACCGTGGTAACACCGTAGGCGTCGAGATGGAAGGGGTCGATCATGTTGACGTCATTTAAATCGGCGGTAGCCGCTTCATAGGCTAAGTTTACCGGATGCTTTAACGGGATATTCCAGATCGGGAAGGTCTCGAACTTGGCGTATCCGGCCTTGATGCCGCGCTTGTTCTCATGGTAGAGCTGGGAAAGGCAGGTGGCCATCTTTCCGCTTCCCGGTCCCGGCGCCGTGATGATGACGAGCGGCTTCGCTGTTTCGATATAATCATTTCTGCCGTATCCCTCGTCGCTCACAATCAGAGATACATTGCTGGGATATCCGTCGATGATGTAGTGGCGGTAGACGCGGATGCCGATTTTTTCCAGCTTGCTCTTGAAGAGATCGGCTGCCTTCTGTCCGGAGTACTGGGTGATGACGACACTGCCGACATAGAGCCCCCGGTCCGTGAAGGACTGAATCAGGCGGAGCACATCCACATCGTAGGTGATGCCGAGATCGTGGCGTATCTTGTTCTTCTCGATGTCTGCGGCATTGATGGCGATGATGATCTCGGCCTGGTCGGCGAGCTGCATCAGCATGCTTAACTTGCTGTCAGGTGCGAATCCCGGAAGGACTCTGGAGGCGTGATAATCATCAAATAATTTTCCGCCGAATTCCAGATACAGCTTATCGCCGAACTGGTTAATCCGCTCCCTGATGTGCTCAGACTGCAGCTGCAAGTACTTGTTGTTATCAAATCCGATTTTCATGTTCGTACCCCTTTTTATTCTTTAGAATCTATGTCCTCAGAGGCTGTTTACCCGCAAAAAAGCACGCAAAAAGCCCCCATATCGTTAAAAACGACGGGTTCCTGCTCATAATACTTACCGATTGTATCATAAAACGAATGAAATTACCACGGTTATTTCGTTCTCCCCTTCCTCTTTTTCCGCCTGTTATGGAAAGCTCAGGGAAATTTTTCCGTTTCTGAGAAAAAATGATTATTTAAAGGTCTTGCAGGGGGTTGTAAAATACAGTCAATGCGGTACAATAAAACTGACCAGATCGGTTAAACCAAACAGGTTAAGGGGGTCAGGAAGATGAATGAACAGTTTTATGAGCTTCCTCAGGAAAAACAGTTGCGGATCATCAACGCCGGGCTGGAGGTATTTTCAAAAAATGATTACAGACATGCGGTGACGGACGAGATCGCGAGAAAAGCGGGGATATCCAAGGGGCTGTTATTCTATTATTTTCACAATAAAAAGTCGCTGTACCTGTATCTGTTCGATTACTGCGCCAGTCTCATCATTAACCAGGTCATGGGAGATGAGAACGGCGGCAGTGGAGATGAACCCGCCAGCAGCGGAAACGCGCCCGGCGGTAAGGTGGCCAGATGGGAGACAGTTACCGATTTTTTCGAGCTCCTGGAGATGGCGGCGGAGGCCAAGATCAAAGTGCTGGAGAAGACGCCTTATCTGGCTGATTTCATGGTGCGGGGATATTACTCTGAAGACGGAATCGTAAAGGAGGACTTAAACCGGGCGACGATGGAGTCTGTTTCGTCTGCCTTCAGGAAGTATTTCAGAAATGTAGACTACAGCAAGTTTAAGCCGGATGTCCCACCGATGGAAATTTACGAGATGCTGGTCTGGATGACGGAGGGGTACCTCCATGACAAGCGAAAATCCAACGCGTCCATTTCCATGAAGGAAATCATGGAAAAGTTCTATGTCTGGGAAAAATGGCTGAAGCAGATCGCTTATAAAGAAGAATATCAGAAAACGGAGGCATAGAATGGCAGCAGGAAAACCGGTAATCAGAGCGGATCATCTCTCCGTCCGGTATGAAGGGGAGGGCGTGGCGGTGGACGCCTTAAAGGATGTCACCTTCGAGGTGGAACAGGGAGAATTTATCGTGGTACTGGGGCCCTCCGGCTCCGGAAAGAGTACTCTTCTAAATATAGTAGGCGGGATGGATAAGCCCACAGGCGGTGAGATCTGGTACAAGGACAGGGAACTGACGGGATATACGGCGGACCAGCTCTCCGACTACCGGAAGGATGTCGTAGGCTTCGTATTTCAGTTTTTCAATCTCATCCCCTCCTTAAATGCCGTAGAGAATGTGGAGCTGGCGGCCAGTATTGTGAAGGAGCACATGGACCCGAAGGAGGTGCTGGCCATGGTGGGGCTGGGCGGAAGAGAGAGACACTTTCCGGCCCAGCTGTCAGGCGGAGAACAGCAGCGGGTCTCCATCGCCAGGGCCATTGTAAAAAAGCCGGACCTCCTTTTGTGCGACGAGCCGACGGGGGCGCTGGACAGCAAAAACAGCGTGGCCATCGTAAAGCTTCTCCTGGAGGTGGGCAGAAGCTTAAACTGTCCCGTCATGACCATCACCCACAACGCGGAGATGGTCCGTGTGGCGGACCGCGTCTTCCACATGAAGGACGGAAGGCTGCAGCGTATCACGGTCAATGAGCATCCATGCCAGGCGGAAGAACTGGACTGGTAGCGGCGGAAAGGGACGGATATGACGAAACTTTTATTGAGAAAAATGATTCGCGACATGAAGAGATCCATGACGGCCTACATACTGTGTATCCTGATCGTTGCCATCGGTTTCTGCGGTTTTACCGTGCTGGAGCTGTGCTACGACAATCTGGCCGAATCCCGGGATATGTTCTTTTCCCAGTCCGAATTCTGCGACGGCTTTGCCCAGGTGACCGATTCACCAGTCTCCGAGGCAGGCATTTTAAAAATGATACCCGGCATCGATTCGGTGCAGGCCCGGCTTGTGAAGGACACGAGGGTATACGGATACGAAGAGGACGTGGAACTCCATCTCGTATCCTGGTCGGAGGGGGAGATGAACCGTCCGGTTTTATCCAGAGGTACTCTGCCGGAAGAGGGGAAAAAGGAGATTGTCATCGGCGACGGCATTGCAAAGGCCAGAAATTTAAATCCGGGGGACACGATGGAGATTGTCGTGGAAGGAAAGAGGATTCCTATGGAGATCACAGGAATTGGCCTGACGCCGGAAAATATCTACATGATCCGCAATATGAATGAACTGTATCCCAGTCCTGCCGTGTACGACGCGGCGTTTACCTCATATCGGACCATGGCCCAGATGTTCGGCCAGGAAGGCCATAGTAACAGCTTTTTGTTTAAGCTGGAGCCCGGCAGCGACTGGGAGGCCGTGAAGGACCGGATCGAACAGGCACTGAAGCCCTACGGTCTCATATCCCATTATGCCCGGGAGGACCAGCTGGCCGTCTCCATGGTTGACGAGGAGATCAAGCAGCTGGAGAAAATGTCCGGCGTGGTGCCAGTTCTCTTCCTGACCGTGGCGGGAGTGATTCTCTATATCACGCAGAGCCGTATGGTGGAGCAGCAGCGGACCCAGATCGGAACCCTGATGGCGATTGGAATCCCATTGAGGAAAATAAGGCTCCATTACATGGGCTTCGGAGCAGTGACCGGTTTGCTCGGCGGGCTGTTCGGCGGGCTTCTGGGGTATGCCCTGGCGGATCCCATGGCGGGCTTTTACCGGGTATACTTTAACCTGCCGGACGTGACGGCTCCGCTTTCGGTATCCTATCTGCTGGAAGGCATCCTGCTGGCGGGGATCTTCTGCTCCGGCACCTCCTGGATAATCGCCGGTGTGATCGGGAAGATGAAGCCCGCCCAGGCGCTGCGTCCTCCGTCTCCCAAGTCGGCCAGACAGTCATTTCTGGAGCGCATTCCGGGTTTTTTAAACCTATTTACGGTTCCGGGCGTCATGGCGCTTCGAAGCCTTTCCAGAAACAGACGGCGGACAGCCATGTCGGTGGCCGGTATCGCCTTTGCCTATATGATTACGGCTACCCTGGTGTCCATGAACTCCCTGTTTGATGTCTTTATCTTCGATTACTGGGAGAAGACGCAGAGACAGGACATCATGGTTCAGTTTGAGCAGCCGGTTCTTTTAGAGGATGCCCTGGAGGCGGTAAAGCATCCGCAGGTGGAAAACGCGGAGGGGATGCTGGAATTCGCGGTCACCCTGTCAGGGCCGGGAGGAAAGACGGACTGCACCATCCAGGCCATTTCGCCGGAGGCTTCCCTCACAAGACTGTATAAGGAGGACGGAAGCCGCGCGTATCCGGAGGAAGAGGGCATCGTGATATCGGAGCACATGGCGAACGTCATGGGCGTGAAGAAGGGGAGCACCATAGAGGTGAAGGTTCCCTATCCCAAGGAGCGGCTCAGCCGCGTCACAGTGACGGACACGATCGCCCAGTATATGGGGAGCTCCGCCTATATGTCCTTCGGCGGCGCTGGCAGGATCAGCGATTACCGCAATGTGTGTACGACCGTTCTTCTGAAGGCCCCGCTCACGGTTCAGGAGGAGCTGCGGGTGCGTCTCGAGGATGCGGCCGCTGTGTCTGGAATCCAGAGCCGCCAGGACAGACTTTCCCAGTACCGGTCCATGATGGGGAGCATGAGCGCCATTATGGCCTCCATGTCCATGCTGGGCGTTATCATCAGCTTTGCAGTCATCTACATCAGTTCCCTGATCAGCTTCGAGGAACTGAAGCGGGAGCTGTCCACCCTGATGATGCTGGGATTAAAGAGTAAGGAATGTCTCGATGTAATCTCCACGGGACAGTGGCTGCTGGCCGCGGGCGCGGTGCTCATCGGAATTCCCATGTCCATGGGGGCCAGCCAGCTGATCTCGGTCTCTATGGCTTCGGATATGTATACAATCCCCAGCTTTATCGACGGAAAGGCACTGCTGCAGGCCATTGGGCTGACCGCAGTCTCTGTCGGGTTCAGCTCCATGATGATGCTTCGAAAACTGAAAAAAATAGTTCCGGCAGACCTTCTGCGGGAACGGGAATAGAGGTGCAGGATGAAAAGAAAAGTGAAATGGATATTTCTTGCGGCCATTGCCGTGATCAGTATCGGCGCGTATGCGGCGGTGCTCTTAAAACCCGTGGAAGCTTCCGCAGAGCAGGCGGTAAAAGGAAACCTGGAGCGTCAGTTTACCGTTTCGGCCTCCATACTTCCCGTATCAGGCATGGTGCTTAATTCCGTTACCGCGGGCAATGTCTCGGAAATTCCGTATTTGCCGGGAATGGAGGTAAAGGAGGGGGATATCCTTTTAAAGACGGATACCACCTCCCAGACGACGCTGGACATTCAGAGAGAGCAGTTTAAGCAGCAGCTGAGCGCGGCCCGTCAGGAGTACGACCGTCTCTACGGTTCCAATGGTTCGGCAGCGGCGGCCCTTAAGGCGGCGGAAAGCGAGTACCGCCTTGCGAAGAAGAATTACGACAACGGGGTGGTGCTGGCGCAGCAGGGCGGTTTCATCGCCCAGTCAGACCTGGATTCCTTAAAGACCCAGTTGGATCTGACTTACCAGAAATACGCACAGGCGAAGGAAGATAATTCCGAGGAGCAGAAGGCGCATTCCCAGGAGCAGATTGCTTCCTTCGAAAGGCAGTTGGCCCTTCTCGACGATACCGTGAATCCCGGTGCGGTTAAGATGCCCTATGACGGTGTCCTGTGGGAGGTATACACGGAGGAAGGCGCCTATCTGTCGCCCAATCAGCCAGTGGTGAAGATTTACCGCCCGGACAACATGAAACTTTCCGCCTCTGTTCTGTCGGAGGATGCAGCCGCCCTGACACCCGGGCTTAAGGCGGAAGTCATTTACGCCGACGGAAGCGAGGGAGAAGCCGAGGTGAGCTTTATCGCGAAGACAGCCGAGAAACAGATGTCTTCCATCGGCCTGGAAGAGAACCGGTGTACCGTAGAGTTAAAGCCCACAGCACTTCCGGAGCACGCGGGAGCGGGCCAGGCAGCGGATGTATCCTTTCACGTCGTGACCGCCCCGGAGGTCTTTTCCGTACCCGCGGCGGCCGTAATACCGGCGGAGAATGGAAGCGCGGTCTATCTCATACAGAATGGGAAAGCGGTATTAAAGACTGTGGAAACCGGAAGAAGAGAGGGCGGCCGGGTAGAAATTATTTCCGGACTGGAAGATGGGGATATCGTGGCCTCCGACCCATATAATGATAATGTAGAGAAGAACGGCCGGGTAAAAGCCGTCTTAAAAGAATAATCGGGAGCGCTCTTTACAACGGAGAGAAAACGTGATAAAACGTTGTAGAGAAGATGGAGGAATTAGTGATGTTAAAGTTAGGAAGAAATGACGCCTGCTGGTGCGGCAGCGGAAAGAAGTATAAGAACTGCCATCTGGCGTTCGACAGAAAGATTGAAAATTACGGTATCATGGGTGATCTGGTGCCGGAGCATTACATGATCAAGACTCCGGCGCAGATCGAGGGAATCAGGAAGGCCGGCGAGGTGAATACGAAGATCCTCGATCTGGTGGATTCGTTCATACGTCCGGGTATCAGCACAGAGGATATCAACACCCTGGTCCATGAAAATACGATAAAGATGGGCGGCATCCCGGCTCCCCTTAATTTTGAAGGATACCCGAAGAGCGTCTGCACTTCCGTCAATGAGGTGGTCTGCCACGGCATTCCCGATCCGAACCGGATCCTGAAGGAGGGCGACATCATCAACGTGGATGTGACGACGATCTTAGACGGTTATTACGGAGACGCCTCCAGAATGTACTGCATCGGAAACGTGTCGCCGGAGGCGGAGAAGCTGGTACGCGTGACGAAAGAGAGCGTAGACTTAGCGCTTAAGGAAGCCCGGGCCTGGGGCCATTTGGGCGACATAGGAGCTGCCATATCCGAGTACATTTATGCAAATGGTTTTACGGTAGTGCGTGAGATCGGCGGCCACGGCGTGGGGAATGATTTCCATGAGGAACCGTGGGTCAGCCATATCGGAGAGCGGGGAACGGATATGCTTCTGGTTCCCGGCATGATCTTTACCATTGAACCGATGGTAAATGCGGGACGGCCCGATGTGGTTCAGGACGAGGAAGACGGCTGGACCATCTATACAGAAGACGGAAGCCTGTCGGCACAGTGGGAGTACACGGTGCTGATCACGGAAGAGGGGCCGGAGGTGCTCACTTATTAAGAGTTTTTTTGAGCCGGCATATGCAGGGAGAAGCCCGGCGGGAAGCAGGATGTGGAAGATGTAGTTCCACTCCGGTTCCCCGCCGGGCTTCTGTCCGTTAAGGTGTTGAAAAAATTCATGCATATTTGTTGAATCCGCCCATATAAAGAACTATAATGAAATTGAAACTAAACAATTTCAACAAAATGTTATTACGAGGAGGGGTACCATGAATGTTATGTATGTCGTAGCAATTGGTTCCATAGCCGCTCTGATTTATGCTGCCTGTATGTTTGTCCGGGTGAAGGGACAGCCGGAGGGCAGCGCTGGGATGATTAAAATCTCTACTGCGGTCAGGAAAGGTGCCGGCGCCTATTTAAGACGGCAGTATCTGGGCGTCGGCATTTTCTTTGCTGTCGTTTTCATCATATTGCTGTGTATGGCGTTTGGCGGTTTTTTGAGTTATTTTACACCGTTTGCATTTTTAACGGGCGGCTTTTTCTCCGGTTTGTCGGGGTTTATCGGAATGCGGACCGCGACGATGGCAAACTGCAGGACGGCGGAGGGAGCTTCCCGCAGCCTGAACAAGGGCCTCAAAGTGGCATTCTCGGCAGGCTCTGTTATGGGCTTTACCGTGGTGGGGCTGGGACTTCTCGATCTGACGATCTGGTATTTTATCCTGAATACCGTGTTCCATTCGCTTCCGGAGACGGAACGGATCACACAGATTACGGCCAATATGCTGACCTTCGGAATGGGCGCCTCCAGTATGGCGCTGTTTGCCCGTGTGGGCGGCGGTATTTTCACGAAGGCGGCCGATGTGGGAGCCGATCTGGTTGGTAAGGTAGAGGCGGGTATTCCGGAGGATGATCCCCGTAATCCTGCTGTTATCGCGGATAACGTAGGCGACAACGTAGGCGATGTGGCTGGTATGGGCGCAGATTTGTATGAATCGTATGTGGGCTCGATCGTGTCTACCGCAGCGCTGGCGGTTGCGGCCGGCTTTGGAGTGAAGGGCGTGGCCGTTCCCATGATGCTGGCGGCATTCGGCGTCATCGCATCGATTATCGGCACCTTCTTCGTAAAGACAAAGGAAGACGCCTCACAGAAAAACCTTTTAAAGGCGCTGCGGCTGGGAACGTATATCAGCGCTGTTCTGGTGGTGGCGGGGGCCTATGTGATTATCCGCCTCCTGCTTCCGGAACACATCGGGATCTATGCGGCGGTGCTGTCCGGTCTTGTCGCCGGTGTTCTGATCGGTGCGATTACGGAATATTTTACGTCGGATTCGTACCGGCCGACGAGGGATCTGGCTTCGTCCAGTGAGACGGGGGCGGCTACGGTGATTATCAGCGGACTGTCTCTCGGCATGCTTTCTACGGTAGCTCCGGTGATTATCGTCGGTGTGTCGGTCCTGATCAGCTATTACTGTTCGGGCGGTAACGCAGATTTTAACATGGGGCTTTACGGTGTCGGAGTCTCTGCGGTCGGCATGCTTTCGACTCTGGGAATCACGCTGGCAACCGACGCGTATGGACCAATCGCCGATAATGCGGGAGGAATCGCGGAGATGACTCATATGCCTCCTGAGGTCAGAAACCGGACGGATGCCCTGGATTCTCTGGGAAATACGACGGCGGCTACCGGAAAGGGCTTTGCCATCGGCTCAGCTGCGCTGACGGCACTGGCGCTGATTGCATCTTATATTGATAAGGTCAAACAGCTGAATCCGGATATCGCGCTGAATCTGACCATCACAAATCCGACAGTCTTAATCGGCCTGTTCATCGGCGGCATGCTTCCGTTTTTATTCGCCGCCCTGACCATGGATGCGGTGGGAAAGGCCGCTCAGTCTATCGTGGTCGAGGTGCGCCGGCAGTTTAAGGAGATCAAAGGGCTGATGGAGGGAAAGGCGGAACCGGATTACGCCGCCTGTGTGGATATGTGCACGAAATCGGCACAGAAGCTGATGCTGGCGCCGGCTCTGATCGCAGTGATCATTCCCATCGTTGTCGGGCTTTTGCTGGGGGTGAATGGTGTCGCAGGCCTGCTGGCCGGCAATACCGTGACCGGCTTCGTCCTGGCGGTCATGATGGCCAACTCCGGCGGAGCATGGGATAATGCGAAGAAATATATTGAGAGCGGAGCCCACGGCGGAAAAGGAAGCGACCAGCATAAAGCCGCGGTCGTGGGAGATACGGTCGGCGATCCGTTTAAGGATACGTCGGGACCCTCCATTAATATTCTGATTAAACTTACCTCCATGGTCTCCATTGTATTTGCAGGATTGATTGTGGCGGTGCATTTGCTGTAGCTTTTAGAACGGCGGTGGAGGAACGGTTATGAAAAGAAGGAGAAGGCGTCTGCCTTCTCCTTCTGTATGCCGTGGTTTTGATATTCTGTTTTGTGGCGGGAACAATCCAGCCGCGGCTACTCTTCCTCTTCGGAATCCTTGAACGCTCTTTTTTTCCCGATGCGGAAAATAAGGGAATCCACCAGGTACATGAGCCCAAACATGAAAAAGAACAGAAGAAGGAAAGAGATGACGGCTATCGTGAGGGAATAGCGGACGTAAAAGCTGTAGGCGATAATCAGTGACGCTGCCAGGGAACTGATGAAGTAGAGCAGGAACAGCTTTTTGCGATTCGCATTTTCCGCAGTGTAAATGTTGCCGTCCCTGGCATCCAGAAATAAATTATAAACAGACGCGGCAAGGACGACGACTGCCTGCGGTGCTATGTATTTCAGCTCCCATTGGAGTAAATGAAGCTCCGCCAAAAGGCAGAAGCCGGTTGCAAGGAGAAGAAAATTCCAGCTCTTTCTGGCATTCCTAAGACTTTGAAGTTCCATTCGTTCATCTACGATACGTTTCTTAAACAGTGATTTCATTCTGATACCTCCCAAAATAATTCATCCAGTGTCCTGTTCAGTTCTTTACAGATTGCGATACAGAGATTCAGTGTCGGGTTATAGTTCCCGGATTCGATCATACTGATGGTCTGCCGCGTGACGCCAACCCGTTCCCCTAACTGCTCCTGTGATAAATCGTGTTCCACACGGGCAATTTTCATCCGTTTGTTCTTCAATAAAAATCCACCTCCAGTTTCTGCGTTATTCTCGTTTCTTACCTACATAGTACACTAAAAAAGACTAAATGTCAAATATAATTTACAAAAAGAGTGATTAAGATGGCAAAACGAAAACACGTTTGTAAATTTTACAAAATGTGGTAAAATATTAAATAAATGTTACAGGAGAATACCATAAAACCATCAGGAAAGTGAACGGGAATAATATGAAAAAATGGCTTTTGGCAGTACTTGTCTGTACGCTGGCGGTTACGGGATGCAGCAAATATAAGCAGGTATCCGACTTGCCGGAAACGGATGAGACAACAGAAACAGAGAGTATGAGCGGAGAAACCACGGAGGAGACGCTGGAAGTCCAGCAGGAGACAGAACCGGCAGAACCGCAGAAGGAACGGGTTCGGGTGAAGGGCGTCTATATTTCCGGATATATGGCAGGATCAGAAGGCTTTCAGGCGATTCTTGACAAGATCGATCAGACGGAGATTAACGCGGTGGTCATCGATGTGAAGAACGACGACGGAAGAATTACATTTTCCATGGATGATGCGCCTACGGTCAATGAGATCGGCGCATCGGAGCGGTATATCAGGGATATCGGAGCGCTCATGGCGGATTTAAAGGCCCGGGGCATCTATACCATCGCCCGGGTCGTGGCTTTCCGCGATCCTTATCTGGCTGAGAAGAAGCCGGAGTGGAGCTTAAAGAACGCGGATGGCAGCCTTCACCGCGACAATAAGGGGCTGGCCTGGGTCAATCCCTACCGCCAGGAGGTCTGGGACTACCTGGTAGAAGTGGGCACGCAGGCGGCGAAGGTCGGGTTTGATGAGATACAGTTTGATTATATCCGGTTTGCCACGGACAGCACCATGAAGCAGGTCGCATTTGATGAGGCGGATACGAAGGGACGCTCCAAGACGGACATCATCACGGAGTTTATTACGTATGCCTATGACAAGCTGTCGGCGGAGGGCATCTTCGTTTCGGCCGATGTTTTCGGCACCATTATCGGAAGTAAGATTGACGCGGATGCGGTGGGCCAGGTGTATAATGATATGGCCAGGCATTTAGACTATATCTGCCCGATGATTTATCCGTCCCATTACGGCGACGGCAATTTCGGAATCGAGCATCCGGATACTCAGCCCTACGATACGATCCATGCGGCATTGATGAAATCGAAGCAGGATCTGGCCATTGTGACGGCGGCGGGGGAGGACCATGCCATCGTGCGCCCGTGGCTCCAGGATTTCACCGCTTCCTATTTACAGCATTACATCAAATACGGTCCCGCCGAGGTGAGGGCCCAGATTCAGGCCGTCTATGACGCCGGATACGATGAATGGATCCTTTGGAGCGCATCCAACAAATATACGTGGGATGGCCTTCTCTCACCGGAAGAAGCCAGCCAGGAGGATCAGAAGATTGCCGAATCGAGAGCGGCCCTGCCTCCGGAAACGACGGCAGCGCCGCCGACAGAAGCGGCGAAGCCGGAGACGGCGCCGACACCGGAGGAGACGCTTCCGCAGGAGGGACAGCCTTCTGAAGAGACCTCGATGGAGGAGACAGAGGCGCCGGTGGATGAGACATCCGCCAGCGAAGAACTGCAGACCAGCGAAGACCCGGAAACAGAGGCCACGGATCAGGCCGCTTCCGCCCAGCCGGAGACAACGGCGCAGGGAGAGAAGAGAAGCAAGCCCAATGTTGTGATCGTCACGACAGGCGGGGCAGGAGAATAGCGCGGTACTGCGCAGGTATGACAGAAAATCAGGAAAGGAAACGCATATGGGCAGAATACCAAAACCAGGAGAATGTTACAGGCATTTTAAGAATAAGCTGTATCAGATCATTACAGTAGCCGAACATTCCGAGACAGGAGAGAGGATGGTGGTTTACCAGGCGCTGTACGGCACATTTGGGACGTATGTGCGGCCGCTGTCCATGTTCATCAGCGAAGTGGACCATGAGAAATATCCGGAGGTGAAGCAGAAATACCGGTTTGAGCGGGTCGAACTTAAAGAAGAGACGGCGGGAGAAACGAGTGGGGAACATGCGGCATTGACGGAGACTGAGGAATCCGAAGAAGAAACAGCTGTTTCCAGTAAAATTCTTCTTGCTTTTTTAGACGCGGAGACGTATTATGAAAAGCTGGAAGTTTTAAAAGAACGCCGTGAGATATTTTCCGAGGAGGAGCTTGCGGCCGTCTGCGAATCCCTGGATATCGGAAGCGGAACGGGTACGCGGGAAGGCATGTACCGCGCCGCCGTCAATTATCTGGAGATGCAGACGAAATACGATGGAGCGAGACTGAGGTGACAAATACGTGGAGCAATCCGGATACAATGGATTTAATATAGAAGAAGAACTAAAGAAACTGCCCGCCCAGCCGGGGGTCTACATCATGCACGATAAAAGGGATGAGATCATCTATGTGGGAAAGGCCATCAGCTTAAAGAACAGGGTCCGGCAGTATTTCCAGAGCAGCAGGAATAAGACGTCAAAGATTGAGCAGATGGTTTCCCGGATCGCCAGGTTCGAGTATATCATAACGGATTCGGAGCTGGAAGCCCTGGTTCTGGAGTGCAACTTAATCAAGGAACATCGTCCCAGATACAACACAATGTTAAAGGACGACAAGACGTATCCGTATATCAAGGTGACGGTCTACGAGGATTTTCCCCGGGTATTATTTTCCAGGGACATGAAAAAGGACAAAAGTAAGTATTTTGGGCCATACACCAGCGCAGGAGCGGTTAAGGATACGATTGATCTGATCCATAAGCTGTATAAGATCCGTACCTGTAACCGCAATCTGCCGAAGGATATCGGCAAGGACCGCCCCTGCTTAAATTACCACATCAAGCAGTGCTCGGCGCCCTGCCAGGGATACATTAATAAAGAAGAGTACGGAAGGGCCATCAGTCAGGCCCTTGATTTTCTGGGCGGCAAATACGATCCGGTCATCTCCATGCTGGAGGAAAAGATGCAGACGGCGTCGGACGAGATGGATTTCGAAAAAGCCATCGAATACCGGGATTTGCTGACCAGCGTCAAGGCGGTGGCCCAGAAACAGAAGATCACTAGCAGCAGTATGGAGGACCGCGATATCATCGCCATGGCGAAGGACGACAAGGACGCGGTAGTCCAGGTCTTTTTCGTAAGGGAAGGCCGTCTGATCGGCCGGGAGCATTACCACGTTACCATTGCCACGGCAGAGGATGACAGGCAGATCCTGACCAGCTTCGTCAAGCAGTTTTACGCCGGCACGCCGTTCGTTCCAAGGGAGCTCTGGGTTCAGACAGAGCTTGAGGACAGCGAGATCATCAGAGAGTGGCTCAGCGCCAAACGCGGCCAGAAGGTGAAGCTCGTCGTCCCTCAGAAGGGGGAGAAGGAGCGCCTGGTAGAGCTTGCGGAACGCAACGCTGCCCTGGTGCTTTCCCAGGACAAAGAGAAGATCAAACGCGAGGAGCTGCGGACCATCGGCGCCATGAACGAGGTCTGCGGCTGGCTCGGCATAACCGGAGTCCACAGGATCGAGGCCTTCGATATTTCCAATATCAGCGGTTTCGAATCGGTAGGTTCCATGATTGTTTATGAGGATGGCAAGCCCAAGCGGAACGATTACCGCAAATTCAAGATCAAATGGGTCAAAGGCGCCAACGACTACGCCTCCATGCGTGAGGTCCTTACGCGCCGCTTTTCCCACGGTCTCGATGAAGCTGCTTCTTTAAAGGAAAAGGGCGTGGACGAGGAGTTCGGCAGCTTCACAAAATTCCCGGACTTACTCATGATGGACGGCGGCCGCGGCCAGGTCAATATCGCCCTGGAGGTACTCGATGAGCTGAAGCTTTCCATCCCTGTCTGCGGCATGGTAAAGGACGACAACCACAGAACGCGCGGTTTATACTACAACAATGTGGAGATTCCCATCGACAAGCGTTCTGAAGGCTTCAAGCTGATCACCCGTGTCCAGGATGAGGCTCACCGCTTTGCCATCGAATACCACCGCAGCCTCCGCAGCAAAGGCCAGGTCCATTCCATCCTGGACGATATCCCCGACATTGGACCCACCCGCCGCAAGGCGCTGATGCGTCATTTCAAGGATATCGAAGCCATAAAAGAAGCGTCCATAGAGTCCCTGACGGCCACACCGGGCATGAATGGTAAATCGGCGAAGAGCGTCTATGACTTCTTTCATTAAAAGTGTGGAGGGAAAGTGTTTTGTTGGCTTGGCTATCTCGCTAATCAAACCAGAGGGAGCCGGCAGCGCAGGACCGGAAAGCAAGGGGACCTGGGGCGGATTGAGGAATTTCCTCCCTCTTATCTCTTTTCAAAACACGAAATCTGTGTTAGTATGAGAAAAACAGATGGAAAAGGAGCATGAGACCATGCATGGAGTTGCGATTACAGAGTTAATTGAAAAAATGAACCTCCGGAACATGACACCGGAGATCGATGCGGAGAAAATCGTGCTGAGCCATCCGGATGTCAATCGTCCGGCGCTGCAGCTGGCAGGTTTTTTTGACCATTTCGATAATGAGAGGGTCCAGATTATCGGCTATGTGGAGCAGGAGTACATCCGACAGATGGAACATGACCGCAAGGTGGAGATGTATGACAAGCTTCTGTCCAGTCAGATTCCGTGTCTGGTTTATTCGAGAAACCAGGATCCTGATGAGGATATGATCGCACTGTGCGACCATTACGGCGTGCCCTGCCTTGTTTCGGAGCAGACGACCTCCGATCTGATGGCGGAGATCATCCGGTGGCTGAAGGTAAAACTGGCTCCATGCATCAGCATCCATGGCGTTTTAGTGGACGTATTCGGCGAAGGCGTCCTGATTATGGGCGAGAGCGGAATCGGTAAGAGTGAGGCGGCTCTGGAGCTCATAAAGAGGGGCCATCGTCTCGTAACGGATGACGTGGTGGAGATCAGAAAGGTCAGCGATGAGACTCTGATCGGAAGCGCTCCGGAAATTACAAGACATTTTATCGAGCTGAGAGGTATCGGTATTATCGATGTGAAGACGCTGTTCGGTGTGGAGAGCGTAAAGGACACCCAGGCCATCGACATGGTGATCAAGCTGGAGGACTGGGATAAGGATAAAGAGTACGACAGACTGGGACTGGAAGACCAGTATACGGAGTTCCTTGGAAACCGTGTGGTCTGCCATTCCATCCCTGTCCGTCCGGGACGGAATCTCGCCATCATCGTGGAGTCGGCGGCTGTCAACTACAGACAGAAGAAGATGGGGTACAACGCGGCACAGGAATTATACAACCGCGTCCAGGCAAACCTGTCAAGAAAACAGGATGATTGAGGTGTTTCATGACGATGTTTTATGAGCAACTGCTGGAAGTGTCAGATAGCAGCCATGTGAAGACGGAAGAGAAAATGAGCAGACACACGACCTTTCGCGCCGGTGGTCCCGCAGCCTACTACGTAAGTCCGGCGGACGCGCGCGAACTGGGAGAAGTGATCCGGCTGTGCCGGAGAGAAGAGGTACCGTACTGCATTCTCGGAAATGGAAGCAATCTTCTTGTGGGAGACGGCGGTTTCGATGGTGTGGTCATATCCATGACAGCCGGATTTTCCGGGTGCCGTGTGGACAGTGACCGGTGTGAGATCACGGCTGGTGCGGGAGCATCCCTTTCACGGGTGGGGAAGGCGGCATTGGAGGCCGGGCTCACAGGCTTTGAATTTGCAGCCGGAATCCCAGGTACGGTGGGCGGAGCCGTCGTGATGAACGCGGGCGCCTACGGTTCTGAGACGAAGGATATCATGGAATCAGTCCGGGTTATGACCATGGAAGGCGAGGAAAAGGTACTTTCTCTGCCGGAGCTGGAGCTGGGCTACCGGACCAGCTGCATTCCTGCAAACCATTATATTGTGCTGGAAGCGCGGTATCGCTTAAAGCCAGGCGACAGGGATGAGATCAAGGCGTATATGGACGATCTGGCGGGCAGGCGAAAGAGCAGGCAGCCTTTGGAGTTTCCCAGTGCCGGGAGCACATTTAAGCGGCCGGCCGGCAATTTTGCCGGGAAACTGATCGAAGAGGCGGGCCTTGCAGGATACCGTGTGGGCGGTGCGGAGGTTTCCGGGAAACACTGCGGTTTTGTGATTAACAGAGACCATGCCACGGCTTCGGATATTATGACGCTCTGCCAGGATGTGAAGAGAAGAGTAAAAGAACATTCCGGAGTGGAACTGGAGATGGAAGTAAAGACGCTGGGACGATTTTAAAACGGCGTAGAGGAGACTTTTTGTGAGACTGGTAATTGTGACAGGCATGTCAGGCGCCGGTAAGACAAGTGCGCTGAAGATGCTGGAGGACATGGGGTTCTACTGTGTGGATAACCTTCCTATTCCTCTGGTGGAAAAATTTGCCGAGCTGACCCTGAGCAATCAGGGCGGTATTAAGGATGCCGCGCTGGGGATCGATATCCGCAGCGGGGATGAACTGTCTGCACTTAACCGGATCTTTGATGAATGGTCCAGGAGCAGGGTCCCGTATGAGATCCTGTTCCTGGATGCAGGCAGTGAGACACTGATTAAGCGGTATAAGGAGTCGAGACGGATCCATCCCCTTGCGGGAGAGGGCCGGATTGACAGCGGTATCGAGAAGGAACGCCTCAAACTGGCATTTTTAAAGGAAGAGGCGGATTATATTATAGATACCAGCAAGCTGCTGACAAAGGAACTGAAGGCAGAGCTGGAAAAGATCTTTATGGCAAATGAAAGCTATAAGAATCTGTACATCACGATTCTGTCCTTTGGCTTCAAATACGGAATTCCTTCTGATGCAGATCTCGTCTTTGACGTCAGATTCCTTCCGAATCCGTATTATGTGGACGAACTGCGTCCGAAGACAGGTGAGGACAGGGAAGTGCGGGACTATGTGATGCAGAACGGGACAGCGGCCATTTTCCTGGATAAACTGTACGATATGCTGGAATTTCTGATTCCGGGCTACGTATTGGAGGGAAAGAACCAGCTGGTCATTGCGATTGGATGTACCGGAGGGAAGCACCGCTCGGTGACCATCGCGAAGGCGGTCTACGGGAAGCTGAAAGCCCACGGGGAATTTGGCTTAAAGATCGAGCACCGTGACATTGATAAGGATAATAAAAGAAAAAAGGAATGAGCTGCCATGTCATTTTCCTCCAAAGTAAAAGACGAACTTTCCAGGCAGTTAAGCCCGGCGAGGCACTGCCAGATTGCCGAAATTGCAGCGATCATCAGCCTTTGTGGAAAGATCATAATCTCGGAAGAGGACCATTATGCCATTAAAATCCACACGGAAAATGTGGCAGTTGCAAGAAAGTACTTTACATTATTGAAAAAAACATTTAATATAGTTACTGATGTCTCTATTAGAAGGAACGCCTATTTAAATAAAAACCGTACATACACGGTGACAATCCGGGAGCATGAGGATGCCCTCCGGGTGCTTCATGCCGCAAAGCTCCTTGACGAGCATGGAGAGGTGGGGGAAAATTTAAATGTGGTTCAGAATGTGGTGATTCAGCAGTCATGCTGCAGGCGCGCATTTGTCCGCGGGGCGTTTCTGGCATCGGGGTCCTTAAGTGATCCCGAGAAATTCTATCATTTTGAGATCGTATGTGCAACAGAGGAGAAGGCGAAGCAGCTTCAGGGAATCATTGCCACCTTTGACTTAGAGGCGAAGATTGTTAAGAGAAAACGTTACTATATCGTGTACATCAAGGAAGGCAGTCAGATCGTCGATATTTTAAACGTGATGGAGGCGCCGGTAGCACTGATGGAGCTGGAGAATATCAGAATTCTGAAGGACATGCGCAACAGCGTAAACCGTCAGGTAAACTGTGAAACCGCCAACATCAATAAAACGGTATCAGCTGCTGTGAAGCAGATAGAGGATATAGAATATATCAGAGATACAATAGGCCTGGAAAACCTGCCGGAGAATTTGGAAGAAGTTGCGCGCGAGCGGGTAGAAAGACCGGAAGCTACATTAAAAGAGCTTGGGGAAGCTCTGGACCCTCCTGTTGGAAAATCAGGAGTAAACCACCGACTTAGGAAACTCTGCGATATAGCAGAGCAACTGCGGGACAGGAGCGAACGCAGCAGAATGGAATAGGGTCCGTTCACAGGAATGAGGAGGATAATTATGGTAAAAAAAACAGTCACCGTCGAACTTGCATCAGGATTAGAGGCCAGGCCGGTAGCCATGCTTGTACAGGTAGCCAGCCAGTATGAAAGCAGTATTTACGTGGAGATCGATACCAAAAAAGTAAATGCGAAGAGCATAATGGGTATGATGACCCTGGGTCTTGCAGCAGGAGAGCAGGTTACTATTTCTGCTGATGGTGCAGATGAAAACCAGGCCGTTACCGATATTGAAAAATATTTGAGCAACAACTAGAGAGTGTTTATAGCTCCAAATGGGAAAAGGAAAACAGGCATGAATGATTCCGCGAAGGCCGCGGAGATTCATGTCTGTTTTTGGTTATATTTCCCCTGAACGAAAAATCCCGCGCGTAAATAAAAAATATGCTATAATAAACGAATAGGATATGTTAAAATAATTTTGACGAGATATAAGAGATAAAACAAAGGAGATTAGAAACGTGGCATTTACACATTTACACGTCCATACGGAATACAGCCTTTTAGACGGCTCCTGTAAGATTAAGGAGCTGACGGCGAGGGCAAAAGAGCTGGGCATGGACAGCATGGCTATCACGGACCATGGCGTCATGTACGGCGTGATCGATTTCTACCGGGCGGCCAGAGAGGTGGGAATCAAACCCATCATCGGATGCGAGGTATATGTGACGGCCGGTTCCAGATTTGACAGAGAAACCACGAACGGGGAGGACCGCTACTATCATCTGGTGCTGTTGGCCGAGAACAACCAGGGTTATCAGAACCTGATGAAGATCGTGTCCAAGGGCTTCGTCGATGGATTTTATTATAAACCCCGCGTTGATTATGAAGTGCTGGAGACGTACCATGAGGGCATCATCGCCCTCAGCGCCTGTCTGGCCGGCGAGGTACAGCGCTATATCGAGCGGGGGATGTACGAGCAGGGAAAGAATGCGGCGCTCCGCTACCAGCAGATTTTCGGGGAAGGGAATTTCTTCCTGGAACTGCAGGACCATGGCATTCCGGCGCAGCATACGGTGAACCAGGGATTGCTGCGCATGAGCAGGGAGACCGGCATCAAGCTGGTTGCGACCAATGATATTCATTATACATTTGCGGAGGATGCCACACCGCACGATATCCTTCTGTGTATTCAGACCGGTAAGAAGGTAACCGATGAAAACCGCATGAGGTATGAGGGCGGCCAGTACTACTGCAAGACCGAGGCGGAGATGAGAAAACTCTTCTCCTATGCTGCCGAAGCGATCGACAACACACATGATATCGCCGAGCGCTGCAACGTGGAGATCGAGTTCGGCGTGACGAAGCTGCCCCGGTACGATGTGCCGGAGGGCTACGACTCCTGGGGATATTTAAACAAGCTCTGTTTCGAAGGATTTACGAAGCATTACCCTGACGACGACGGTACGCTGAAGGCCAGACTGGAGTATGAGCTGGACGTAATCCATACCATGGGATACGTGGATTACTTCCTGATCGTATGGGATTTCATCCATTATGCCAGATCCCAGGACATCATCGTGGGTCCGGGGCGTGGTTCTGCGGCTGGCAGCATCGTATCATACTGTCTGGGGATCACCAATATCGATCCCATCCGGTATAACCTGCTGTTCGAGCGGTTCTTAAATCCTGAGCGAGTATCCATGCCTGATATTGATATTGACTTCTGCTTCGAACGGCGACAGGAAGTTATCGATTATGTGGTGAGAAAGTACGGCAAGGAACAGGTCGTGCAGATCGTCACCTTCGGTACGCTGGCGGCAAAGGGCGTGGTGCGCGACGTCGGACGTGTTCTGGACATGCCTTACGCCAGATGCGACGCCATTGCGAAGATGATACCGGGTGATCTGGGAATGACTCTGGAGAAGGCATTAAAACAGAGCCCGGATTTAAGAAGTGCCTATAATGAGGACCCGGAGGTCAAATATTTAATCGACATGTCCATGCGTCTTGAAGGCCTGCCAAGACATACCTCCATGCATGCGGCCGGAGTTGTTATCAGCCGTACCTCGGTGGACGAGTATGTGCCGCTTTCAAAGGCAGCTGACGGTACGATCACGACACAGTTCACCATGACCACACTGGAGGAACTGGGGCTTCTGAAGATGGATTTCCTGGGACTTCGGACGCTGACCGTTATTCAGAATGCGGTGAAGGCTGTGGAGAAGAACCGCGGCGTGACGCTCGATATGGATTATATCGATTACGACGATAAGGCGGTGCTGGAATCCATCGGAACTGGAAAGGATGACGGCGTGTTCCAGCTGGAGAGTTCGGGGATGAAGAGCTTCATGAAGGAGTTAAAGCCTCAGAGCCTTGAGGACATCATTGCCGGTATTTCCCTCTATCGTCCGGGCCCTATGGATTTCATTCCCAAATACTTAAAGGGAAAGAATGATCCTTCGTCCGCAACGTACGACTGCCCCCAGATGGAACCGATCTTAAGCCCGACCTACGGCTGTATCGTATACCAGGAACAGGTTATGCAGATCGTGCGGGATCTGGCCGGATATACCATGGGCCGGAGCGACCTGGTTCGAAGAGCCATGTCAAAAAAGAAGACGTCGGTCATGGAAAAGGAACGCCAGAATTTCGTTTACGGAAATTCGGAAGAGGGCGTTATGGGCTGTATCGCCAACGGGATCGATGAGAAGATTGCCAATCATATCTACGATGAGATGATTGATTTTGCAAAGTATGCATTCAATAAGTCCCACGCGGCGGCTTATGCCGTGGTTTCTTATCAGACCGCGTTCTTAAAATACTATTACCCGCAGGAGTATATGGCTGCCCTGCTGACCTCGGTTATGGATAATGTGACCAAGGTTTCGGAGTACATTTTAAGCTGTCGGCAGATGGGGATCTCCATTCTTCCGCCGGATATTAATGAAGGGGAGAGCGGTTTCTCAGTTTCCGGAGGCGCCATCCGCTACGGCCTTTCGGCAATCAAGAGCGTGGGGAAATCCGTCGTGGAGCTGATCGTCTCAGAGCGGGAGAGCAACGGGCTTTTCACCTCCATCGAGGACTTTGTGGACCGCATGAGCAATAAGGAGGTCAACAAGCGGACGCTGGAGAACTTCATCAAGTCGGGTGCGCTGGATACCCTTCCGGGAACCAGGAAGCAGAAGGTCCTGGTGGCGCCGGAGCTTCTGGACCAGAGGAGCAAGGAGAAGAAGAACTCCATGGAGGGGCAGCTGACGCTGTTCGACATTGCCAGCGAGGAAGAGAAGACACGGTACCAGATTACCTTCCCCAATGTGGGAGAATTTCCGAAGGAGGAGCTTCTGGCCTTTGAGAAGGAGGCGCTTGGAATTTACGTAAGCGGCCACCCTCTGGAGGCTTATGAGACGACCTGGAGGAATAATATCACCGCGGTTACCATAGATTTCATAGTGGATGAGGAGACGGAAGCGGCTCGAGTCCAGGATGGCGCTTATGTGACCATCGGCGGTATGATCACAGGCAAGACGGTGAAGACGACGAGAAACAATAAGCTGATGGCATTCCTCACGCTGGAGGATTTAGTCGGTTCTGTGGAGGTAATCGTATTTCCAAAGGATTATGAGAGCAAAAGGGAGCTGTTTGTGGAGGATGCCAAGGTATTTATCCAGGGCCGCGCATCCATCGGGGACGATCCCATCGGAAAGGTCATCTGTGAGCGCGTAATCCCCTTTCAGAGCCTTCCAAAGGAGCTGTGGCTGAAGTTCCCCGACAAAGATGTTTACATGGCCAGAGAGGCCGAAATCCTTTCAGAACTGAAAGAGTCGGAAGGAAACGACACTGTGATCATTTATCTGGAAAAGGAGCGGGCGAAAAAGGTTTTACCGGCCAATAGAAATGTAAGTGCTTCCAATGAACTTGTCTCTGTTTTGACTGAAAAACTTGGTGAAAAAAATGTCAAGGTTGTAGAAAAAACAGTTGAAAAGATAAGGAAAATGAATTAGAATACAATTTGTATGATTTGGTATGAGTGAAAAAGTTTACTATAAAAGATATTCAGAAACAGGAGGAAGTTACTATGGCAAAACAAGTAAAGACGATCGGCGTATTAACCAGCGGCGGTGACGCACCAGGAATGAATGCGGCAATCCGTGCGGTTGTCAGGACGGCTATCCATAAAGGATTAGAAGTAAAGGGCATCATGAGAGGATACGCGGGCCTTCTGCAGGAAGAAATTGTTGATATGACGAGTACCAGCGTGTCGGATATTATTCACCGCGGCGGTACGATTCTCTATACAGCCAGATGCCAGGAGTTCACAACGGCTGAGGGCCAGAAAAAGGGCGCCGATATCTGTAAGAAGCATGGGATTGACGGTCTGGTGGTAATCGGCGGTGACGGTTCCTTCCGCGGAGCGGGAAAGCTTTCCGCACTTGGAATTAATACCATAGGACTTCCGGGAACCATCGATCTGGATATCGCATGTACCGATTACACCATCGGTTTTGATACTGCTGTGAATACGGCGATGGAGGCCATCGACAAGGTGCGTGATACATCTACTTCCCATGAGCGCTGCAGTATCATTGAGGTTATGGGACGCAACGCCGGTTACATTGCCCTGTGGTGCGGCTTCGCCAACGGAGCGGAGGATATTCTTCTTCCGGAGCGTTACGACGGCGACGAGCAGGCGCTGATTAACCGCATTATCGAGAACAGAAAACGCGGCAAAAAGCATCATATTATCATTAACGCGGAGGGCATCGGCCATTCTTCTTCCATGGCGAAGAGAATCGAGGCGGCAACCGGCATTGAGACGAGAGCAACGATTCTGGGCCACATGCAGCGTGGCGGTGCGCCTACCTGCAAGGACAGAGTTTACGCTTCCATCATGGGTGCGAAGGCGGTAGAGCTTCTATGCAAGGGCGAAAGCAACCGCATTGTGGCTTACAAGCACGGCGAATACGTAGATTTCGATATTCAGGAAGCACTGAATATGCACAAGGATATTCCGGAGGATCAGTATCAGATCAGCAGAATGCTGGTTCGGTAATCTGCGGAGCATGGGTTTACCGGTCGGCGGACTGTAGGATTAGGAGAATCGGGTAAAAGGGTTGGGAGAATTCCCGCAGACGATACACGGTGTTTGGTGTATGGAGGCGGCGGGGATTCTCCTTTTTGATTGAAAATGGGCTTGCGGAATGATTGAATGCATGATATACTATAAAAACAAGTAATTAGTACTGTAAAAACAGATAATAGCCTTCCATAAGAAGCTATCACCATATCCAGAATTCTGTTCCGTATTCACGGGTCATAGTGCCGTCCGGCATCTGGTTTTCCTGCGTCGATTCTGACGATGTTTCCTGATTTGTTATAGAGTGTTATAGAGTTTCAATAGAAAATAATATGGAAAGCAGGGTTATTGTCTGTCGGTTTTAATGCTGTTATTATGGAGATAGGTTCTTATATAGCTTGGTTTGGAGGCTATATGCAAGAAAAGAGGAAGAATGATTCAATGGCTGGCGTATCAGGCGTTGGCAATGCACCTGTTCCGCCGGAAAATCTTCCGCTGGAGGACATGATTCTAAAGTCCGCTGTCACGTATTTTGGGGAGGTGCTGCTTCCATATCTTGGGATCGACTATGAGGTTAAGGGGATTGCGCCCACGGAACTGGTATAAGCAGTGGAGATTCTGAGCGAGCTTCATGAGGGAATCAATACGTATCGGGTTGTTCCTGTGCGGTTAAAAGACTGGAACGCCGATCAGCTGTATGATCAGTTGAAGCAAAAGCAGCAGGCGGGAAAGAGCATTGATCGGAAAGATGTGATTCCGGTACTGCTGGCGCCGCTGATGTCCGGGAATATGCCGGAAAAAGAGCGATTTATAGAAGGAAATCGTCTGCTTCAGACCTCCGCAGAAATTACGGCTGATGAAGGGGCGAAGATGCAGGCGGTTCTCTACGCACTGGCTGTGAAGTTTTTGGACTCGAAAGATTTAGAAGAAGTAAAGGAGGAATTTTCCATGACATTATTGGGGCAGATGCTTGTAAATGATGGAATCGAAAGAGGAATCGAAAGAGGAATTGAAAAAGGCAGAAGTGAAACGCTGAGAGAACTTGCTATCGAAATGCGGAAAAACGGAGAGCCATATGAGAAAGTTTCCCGGTATACAAGGACCGCTGTCGAGACGATCCGGCTATGGGAAAAGGAAAATGAATGTGACATTGTCAGGGAATCTTGAGTCAATTTTCAGACCCGCAGTTTGAGGACCATATAGATCGTAAATATCAGGCCTGGAGCGATGGGGGACGACGCGCTGTCTGCGGACTGCTTTTGAAATAGAAGAGACTGGTACGGCAGCAGGTATCTTCGCAGCAAAAGGTATTTGTAATTTATTTTCGTGCGTAAGCCAGGATAAACTTGTAAACTTACAGAATTATTAAGAGGTGTGGTTCCTCGTGAGGCGGAACGAACCCCCCGAAATCCCAGCTTAAGTTAATGACGAAAGCAGCTTTTCATAATTCTGTAAGTTTACAAGTTTATCCTGTGAGTAAGCGCTTACACATTGACAGTATTTGGTAATGATGATAAACTAAAAATGCAGTTATTTTACTGATTTAAAATAAAGAAACAGAGATGTAAGCGATTACATAATTGGGAATGGAATATGAGCTGAGCCCTGTTATGCACCGCGGGAATGAATGATGAGGAGATGTAAAATCATGGAAGATATCTATGAGCTGTCCGGTTTGATGCAGATGTACCAGGCAACGGGCGCAGCCGGATATGGAGATCGTGTTCTGGAACGAATCAACAGGACCGGTCTGTCGGCAGGCGGAAACCTTCTCTCCGGGAGGGAAGCCGGAGCATATCTGTTTGCACTGAGGCAGACTGGGAAGCGGGAATACCGGAATGCGGCAGATCTTGTTTTTAACCGGCTGGTGAGTGGGGAAGAAGTGATAAGTGAGACGGCCATGCCCTTTTATGCGGAGTATGATACTCTATTTAATAAGAAGGCCCACTATGGAGAGATCGCAGCGTATTTTGAGAGAAAAGAGGCGTGGTCAGGTCAGGCTGCTGCCGCATTGATTGATACAATTGATCAGATGTCAATGGAAATCTATGAATACTACAGGGCGTTGTGTGATTTGTTTAAGCAGGTAGTCCGCCAGGGAATGCTGGCAGAAGTTCAAAATACGGAAGTACAAAGTGCGGAAGCGCATTTGAATAACGGAAAGGCCTGGTCTGGCTACGCAGTTTTAAAGGCGTGCAACATGGGGATATTAAACCGTGAAAAATATGGAGAGGCTGGACTCCGGGTCTGGAGATGCTTCAAAGTGCAGCAGGAACAGGAAGATGGACTTGGGAATATGCTGAAGGCACAGTACCTGGTCTTTGAAAAAGACAGGGAAAAATGGTCTGTTGATATGCGAGGATGAAGAACATGGAGCTAAAGGTGATTTGTACGACCGCCCGGTCAGCGACATTGGAGACAGAGGCAGGCCGGATTTTTGAATTTGATACCGAGGGAGAGATTTACGTAAACGGAAGCCTTTATAAGAGGACAAACCGGGTGATTTTCAGTCTGTTTGGATTAAATCCGGATACGGAGTATGAGGTATGCTTAAAGCGGGACGGGAAAGAGGCGAGAACCGTTTTCCGTACGGATTATGAATTTGTGACTCTCAATGTCAAAGAGATCGGAGCAAAGGGAGACGGGATACAGGATGATACTGGATTTATACAGGCGGCGATTCTGGCATGTCCGAAGAATGGACGCGTGCTGATACCAAAGGGAGTATACCGGATTACCAGTTTGTTTTTAAAAAGTCATATCAGGCTGGAGTTGGGAGCCGGAGCTGTTTTGGCGGCGGATACCGACCGCTTCAGATATCCAAGATTTCCAGGTATGATTGAAAGCTACGATGAGACAGCGGATTATAACTTAGGGACGTGGGAGGGAAATCCTCTTCCCATGTTTGCTGGAATTATCAATGGAATTGAAGTGGAAGATGTGGTAATCTATGGAGAGGGACTGGTGGATGGCCAGGCCTCCTTTGAGAACTGGTGGAATGATGTGGGAACAATGCGGGGAGCTTTCCGGCCGCGTATGGTATTTCTGGAGAGGTGTAAGAGCATCACGCTTCAGGGATTTCATCTGAAGAACAGCCCCACCTGGGTGCTTCATCCGTATTTCAGCCAGGGACTGCGTTTTTTGGATCTGGATATTAAGAATCCCGCGGACTCGCCCAATACAGACGGACTGGATCCGGAATCGTGCAGAGATGTGGAGATTGCAGGGCTTCATTTTTCCCTCGGAGATGACTGCATTGCCATAAAGTCAGGAAAAATCTATATGGGGCGCCGCTATAAGACTCCGTCGGAGAATATTGAGATTCGCCAGTGCCTGATGGAAAATGGCCATGGTGCAGTTACGGTGGGAAGCGAGGTCGGAGCCGGTGTAAAGGCGGTGCATGTGAAGGACTGTCTGTTCCGTTGCACTGACAGAGGTCTCCGGGTGAAAACCAGGCGCGGAAGAGGAAGGGATTCGGTTCTGTCTGATATTTCTTTTCAACATATAATTATGGAGAATGTCATGACTCCATTTGTGGTCAACAGCTTCTATTTCTGTGATCCGGATGGAAGGACGGATTACGTGCAGTGCAGGGAAGCTCTGCCGGTGGACGAGCGGACACCGGAGATTAAAAACCTGTCCTTTAAAGATATTAAAGCATCGGACTGCCATGTGGCGGCTTCTTTCCTCTGCGGTCTGCCGGAGCAGAAGATCCATAAGATCAAACTGGAAAATGTGGAGATCTCCTTTGCGGAACAGGCAAGAGAAGGCGTTCCAGCCATGATGGAAGGGGTAGAGGCCTGTTCCAGACGGGGATTTACCGTCATGAATGTGGATACGCTGATCTGTAAAAACGTTACGATTACCGGACAGAAGGGCGATGCGTTTATTATGAGTAATATTGATTGTTTTGAAGAGGCATAGAGAGAACACGCAGTGTGTTCATGATAAGGAGGAAATGAAGTTGCAGATAGGAATTCGATTACACGATATTAAACCAGGAACACTGGAACAGAGAGTTATGAAAGCACATGAACAGGGATTTACCTGTGGCCATCTGGCGCTTGCAAAGACGGTGATGGAACACTCTGTTGCCAATTCAGCGCTGACACCCGGGTACGCTACATATTTAAGAAAGATGTTTGCAAAGTACGATGTGGACATCGCAGTCCTGGGCTGCTATTTGAATCTTGCCCATCCGGATCCGGAAGAATTGAGGAAGATACAGGAACGGTACTTTGCTCATATTCGGTTTGCTTCTATTTTAGGATGCAGTGTGGTGGGAACAGAGACGGGGGCTCCAAACGCGGATTACCACTTTGAACCGGCGTGCCATACGGAAGAGGCGCTTCAGACATTTATAACGAATGTTCGCCCGGTAGTAGCGTGTGCGGAAAAGTTTGGCGTTATTCTTGCTATCGAACCGGTCTGGAGTCACATTGTTTACGATTCGAAACAGGCGCTTCGGGTTCTGAAGGAGATCAATTCTCCTAACCTCCAGATCATTCTGGATCCGGTCAATCTTCTTTCTGTGGAAAATAGCAGGGATTATGAGTCTGTCTTTACTCAGGCGATTCAGGATCTGGGAGAGTACACCGCGGTTCTGCACATGAAAGATTTCGTCGTGAAAGATGATAGAATCGTTTCCGGCGCTCCGGGTACCGGAATCATGAAATACGATACCATCATGGATTTTGTGCGGAAGGAAAAACCGTATATTCAAATGACGATCGAGGACAGCACACCGGAAAATGCGGTGGAATCAAGGGAATTCTTAGAGAGTTTTGAGGGGGAAAGGACGCAGGAATAACGAGCGCTGATATCATCGGACTGAGTCGAATGGAACAGAGAAAGGGACGTGTCTTAACAGGACCGTCCCTTTCTCTGCTGCTGTCTGCTGCAAAATTCTGCTGCTAAATATGGCTGCTTTACTGGAAATGCTTATTTACGCTTAACCGGAATCCAGATTTCACTTTCATAATCCGGCTGACTGCAGTCGCTCATGGAATACCATTCGATATTCATATTCATGGCAAACTCATAGTCCGGGTTGCCGGGAAGCCATTCCTTGAAAATCTTTGTGTTGACTGCCTGCAGGGAGCCGGGAAGCGGTCCGGTGCAGTGGAATTTTGCCCACTCCGCGGCGGGAATCTCGAAAACCTTCATACCTTCGGGAACAGGGCCTCCGTTGTAATGGCCGGCAATCAGATAGTGAAAGGTGCCTCCGCCGGGATTATCGTCCATGCAGATGCCGAATTCCCCGATTTTACAGATGTCAATTGCCTGCTGTACTTCGGGAGAATTTTCTCCGCGGTCGAAGTGCTCACAGAACTGATCCCAAAGTTTCGGAATTGTCTGATAGGAATCGTCATAACGAACCTCGTATTCATAGCCGATTACCGAAAATACATTCATCTTTTCTACTGCATAATCCATGTCATTTCCTCCTTGTACTGAAACTGTTATTTTTAAAGGCAAAAACGTGTGGATTTTATTGGTAGTTCTCTTCATTTGCGCCGGCGAAACTCCATGAAAACGGCTGAATGCCTTTGTGAAGCTCTCAGGTGTGTCGTATCCGTACCGGTAAGCCAGATCAATTACCTTAGCGCTTCCGGCAATGACATCCAGTGCGGCCAGATACAGCCTGCGGTATCGGATATACTCTCCGATGGAGTAACCGGTCATGATGCTGAAGCCTTTCTGGAGATAAAACGACGAGATATGTACCTCAGTGGCCACATCGTCGGGGCTGATATCCTCCAAAAGATGGTTTTCCATAAAATTAATTGAACGTTTTAAACTTTCTGTCCATTCCATTGTTCCTGCCTCCTGGTTATGAGCACTTCGCGTCTGTCGCTTGGACGCTTTACGTGCGATCAGAGTGTACCTTTCATGAGTTTCGTGCAGTGACTATAATGATAGTAACGCATAAACGGAATAAAATCCTGTCATTCCGTGGCTTTATTTGTCCGGTTGACATGGAGCCGAAAAATCGTCGGTGCTCCTGTATGTTCCCGCGCGTGGGTCGACTGATTCTGATTTTTTCAGTTCTGATAAAAGTATAATGATCTGTTCCGCGTTCTCTCTTGCCTGCTCCAGAGAAGTAAGAAGGTGGTCACAGGCAGTCAGAATGTCGTCATCCGGCCTCGGCGTATCGATGGCATCACGGATACTGGCCTCCGGATTGAGGGACAGCGCAGACAGCATCCGCAGGATGGCGGAAAGAGAGTAGTTGGCGCAGCGAAGGGATTTGATGATAATCAGCCGTTCCAGATCGCGGGCTGTGTATATGCGGCGACCATTCTGGTTTTTCGCTTCCTCCAGCAGTCCGTTGCGCTCCCAGTTGCGCAGTGTGTCCACGGTGATGTGCAGGTAAAGAGCGGCCTGTGTTCTCGTGAGAAGCCGGTTATCGGAAATAAGCGTATGCCCGGAAAGGATCTGATCTGCAATCTGTATGGCCGTCTCCCCATTCAGTTTTTCTTCGCTGATCTGTCTCAGATAGATATCAGTGAGGAGCAGCGCCTTATCGATGTCTCCGGATGCACACGACTTTACGATTGCAGCCGCCTGTTTCCGCAAGCCGTTCTGAAGGACTTCAACCTGAAAGGCCAGACGCGCAATCCGAAACTGGGTCAGGTGGTGATCCGTGAATACCCGGTAACCGTTGGCTTTTCGCTCCGGTCTCGTAATCAGCCCCAGGTCTTCGTAAAGCCGCACTGTATTGGGATGGATTCCGATAAGCTTTGCCATATCGGAAGTTGAGTAAGTATTTATCATGTCAGCTGCCTCCGGTTTTAATATCATAATCATATCATAACCAAGAATCCTGGTGTTATAGTGGAGGGTTTCCTAAAAAATTGAAATTCAAACGCGTGACGAATGCAGGCGTTCTGTATTTCTGTCTTTCTCCAGTTTACCACAGAAATACCATTCAGTTAAGAAACTGATAAGAATTTGACAGCAGTTTTCTAAGGACTTTTTTTCAGCGGCCATTTATAATGGTGGTATCGGAGGAAAGAGACAGAAGTTTTAAAGCAGAACATTTAAGATAGAATGTTCAAATATAGAAGGGAGAAAGACGATGAAAGAAATCGTTATTCAGACAGATAAATTGTGTAAGAGCTTTTCCAGCGGCGGGAGGCAGCAGCATGTGCTTAAAAATCTGGATTTGAGTATCTATAAAGGAGACTTTACCGTGATTATGGGGGCTTCCGGCTCGGGTAAGTCCACATTGCTTTACGCGCTGTCGGGAATGGATAAGCCGACGCTGGGAGAGGTGATGTACGGAGATGTGAAGATTAACCATCTGGGAATCAGCGATATGGCTGTGTTCCGCAGGAAAAACTGCGGGTTTGTATTTCAGCAGATTCATCTTTTGGACAATATGAGTGTTCTGGACAATGTGCTGGCCTGCGGTCTTCTGGTGTCCAGGGATAAAAAGGCCGTTGCAGCCAGGGCAAAGGAGCTGCTGGGCGAAGTCGGAATTATGAAAGAGGACTGGGGAAAGTTTCCGTCCCAGCTTTCCGGCGGCGAGGCTCAGCGGGTGGGCATTGTGAGGGCACTGATCAATGAGCCGGCCGTGATATTTGCAGATGAGCCAACAGGAGCCTTAAATTCGGCGTTTGGAGAGCAGGTGTTAAATACCCTGAGCGATGTGAATAAGAAGGGCCAGAGCATTGTTGTCGTCACTCACGATGTGAAGACTGCGAGGCGGGCAGACCGGGTGGTCTATTTGAAGGACGGTATGATCTGCGGCGAGTGCCGGCTGGGGACGTATACCAGCAATGATATGGCGCGTCATGAGAAGCTGAACGCGTTTTTGACGGAAATGGGGTGGTAAGATGCCGGTTTTTATGATTGCCATGGCAAATATCAGAAAGAAAAAGGGTGTGGCCGTTTCCATGGGCGTACTCATACTGCTGTCAGTGGCCATTTTTAATGTGGGACTCACTTTGCTGGCGGGAATTAACCATTTTTACGACATGGAAAACGACAGGCTGGGCGGAGCGCATTACATGGTCCGGTTTACGGGAAATGAGTACCGGGAAGAGTATCTCGACTTTTTCTTACAGGATCCGAGGGTGGAAACCGCAGAGACGGATGAATTTGTAATGATGGATATGGCCTCCTTCCCGGAAGGCGGCGTTATCTCCGCCAACTTCTTAAATATGGACCGCAGCAGGAAGATCGGCGGCTACTTCGTGGCAGAGCAGACCGAGGTGCCGGAGGAGGATGAGGCAGTCTACATTCCGGTGTTTATGAAGGACATGGGATATGGACTGGGGGATGAGCTGATCCTGAATTATAATAAAAAAGATTACCATTTCCGCATAGCGGGCTTCACACAGTCCACCTGGCTTCACTCTTCGGTCAGCAGCATGGTGAATTTCTATATGCCGGAGAAGGCGTATGAAAAACTGTACGAACAGCAGGGCGGCGGATATATGCTTCTGGTGCGGGTGAAGGATCAGGCTGATTTAAAAGGATTAATCGCGGATTTTAAGAAAAATACGGACGTAAATATTGAAGCGATTTCCATGGATGCGAAGGCCATGGAAATAACCATCGACGACATGAGAAACGGAACCACCATGGTGGTTACCATTATTTCCGTGGTACTGTTTGTATTTTCGTTTTTGATGGTGATTGTCGCTGTGATAGTGATGAAATTCAGGATTTCCAATCATATTGATTCCCAGATGCGTAATATTGGAGCGCTGGGAGCGGTGGGGTATACGGGAAGACAGATCCGGTGGTCGGTGGTTCTGGAGTTTGTTATCATCGGAATGATCGGAACAGTGCTGGGGATCGCCCTTTCCTATGGGATCATCGCAGCCCTGGGAGGGCTGATCACAAGCTCGGTAGGCGTTACCTGGAGGAGCGGGGGACATATCGGCTTCGATATCCTGAGCGCGGCCTTTATCATGGCTGTAGTGGTGCTCGTCGCATGGCGTTCCGCGGCGGCAGCAGCCAGAATTCTTCCGGTGGAGGCGCTGCGGGGCGGCATCAAATCCCACAGCTTCAAGAAGGAGCATTTCCCGCTGGAACGGACGCGGGGCTCTCTCTCCATGGCGCTGGGATTAAAGAGCATGGCTTTTAACCGGAAAATGTACCTTATGGTCGGCATCATTTTCGCCGGCATTGCATTTGCCAGTGCGTTTTCTCTTATCACCTGGTGGAATATGGGGATCAACGACGAGCTGGTGCTTAAGATGACAGGATATGAGATCAGCGATATCATGGTCTATAAGGCACCTCACGAAAATTATGAGGAACTGACGGAAAAGATCGGCGCCATGGAGGGCGTCAGAAAAGTGAGCCTCTATGAGATGGAGTCCCTGAGCGTGGAGGGCGAACTGTTAAGCTGCTACGTGTCGGACGACTTCGGTAAACTGGAAATGGTAGAGGTCTATGAAGGGAATTTCCCGGAATACGATAATGAGATCGTGGTGACGGGACTTCTCGCCAGGAGCTGGGGAAAGAAGATTGGGGATACCATCGCGGTATCTTCAAACGGAGCTTCCGCTGAATATGTGATCTGCGGGCTGACACAGACCATGAATAACTTCGGCCGCATCTGCTTTATGCATGAGACAGGACTTTTAAGAGTGAAGCCGTACTACGAAAAGAATTCCATTCAGGTGTACTTAGAGCCGGGACTGGATATTGATACGTTTATCGGAAGGATGGAGCATAGTTTCCGTGTGCTTTCGCCTTCTGCGGCGATCGGTAATGCAGGAACAGACACGGATAACGGCATAAATCCCAACACGGACAGCAGCACCGGCACAAGCATGGATACCGGCACGAAAAAACAGGAAGCGCTGGCCGCGGCAAAGAGAAAGGCGGAAGAGAAGCTCGCCGCCCTGATTTCCATGTACGGCGTGGACAGCGCCCAGTATGCCCTGATGGTAGACGGCGAAGTCGTCTTAAGCGGTGATACAAACGATTATGAGATAGACAGGATTGAAAACAACAGACGGCTCTTTGTGTCCAATGTGGACAGTATTGCCGATTCCACACGCATGATGGCAGCCCTCATCATCACGGGAACCGTGCTTCTGGTGGTGCTGGTGCTTTATATGGTGATCAAGTCGATGCTCACAAGGCGGAGAGGAGAATTCGGCATCTACAAGGCTCTGGGCTATACGGACAGACAGCTGATGGAACAGATCGCCATAAGTTTTCTGCCTGCATCTGTGGGCGGAACGCTTGCCGGTTCCCTTGCGGCCTGCCTGTCGGTGAACCGCATGGCCAGTCTCTTATTTGAACAGCTGGGAATTTCGGAGATGAATTTTGTAGTGGAGCCGTGGCTGATTCTTCTTATGGCTTTCGCTCTGGTAGTATTTGCATTTGCGGTTTCTATGGTGCTGGCGGGAAAAATCAGGGGAATCACAGTATATGGATTGTTGACGGAGGAATGATGAGGATGAAGAAGAGATGGTACCATGTAACCGCAGTTCTGGCGGCTGCGGCAATATTTTCCGGAATGAACGGTTTCGGCCGGGAGGCCTGCCTGGCGAAAGAGACGGTACCGGCGGGGGCGGAAGGCGTGGGAGTGCAGGCTGCGGCTGAGCCCCTCATGTACGGGATCGGCTCCACCAGTAAAGTGGTGACCGCGGCTGCGGTCATGAGGCTGGCCGATGAGGGGAAGCTTGATCTCAGGAAACCACTCATCGCATACATTCCGGAGTTTGAGATGGCGGATGAGCGATATCGCAGAATAACGCCGGAAATGCTCCTGGATCACAGTTCCGGGCTTCCTGGCAGCACGTTAAATAACGCCATGCTGTTGGGAGACAACGATACGGAAAATCATGATATGCTGCTGGCGCGGCTGAAGAAGCAGCGTTTGAAATCCGATCCGGGCGATATCCAGGTGTACTGCAACGATGGCTTTACACTGGCGGAAATACTGGTGGAGCGGGTGACCGGACTTAGCTTTACGGAGTACATCGACCGGGAATTTTCGGAAAGTCTTGGCCTGACACAGTTCAAGACGCCTCAGAGCGGTAATCTGTCGGGCCGCCTGGCGAAGATATACGATGAGGGCAGCGGGGAGGAACTCCCGCCGGAAAATGCCAACGTGATCGGCAGCGGCGGTATTTATGCGACGGCCATGGACCTGTGCCGTTTTTCAGAAATATTTATGCATAACAGAGCGGGAAATGCCGGACTGCTGTCCGACGGAGCGCTGCTTGCCATGGAAAAGAGCCGTTACAACGAGGAGATCAATCCGAACGGCTATGATACGACCTTATCCTATGGACTTGGATGGGACAGCGTGGATACGTATCCATTCAGCCGCTATGGGATAAAAGCCCTTGTTAAGGGCGGCGATACGAACTTCTATCACGGCAGCTTAACGGTTCTTCCAGAAGAGAATATTTCCTGTGCCGTGCTTACCAGCGGCGGATCCAGCACGCTGAACCAGCTGGCTGTTCAGGAGATTGTGATGACGTATCTGGACGAGGTCCAAAGAATTGAGCGGGGAGATGAAGAGAGTGTAAGCCACAGAGAGGAGGCGGGCTTAAATCTGGCAGAGCGGTCCGGATGGTACGCCGGCAGCGATCTGTTAAAACTCTCGGTCTCCGGCGAAGGGGAGATGACAGTTGCCTCCGAAGGAAGCGGAAGACGGAGAGAGCAGGTCTATCGACTTGGAGAAGACGGTGGATTCTACTCTACGGACGGCAGCTATATCAGTGCCTCGGGAGAGCTGTCGAAGGGAAGCGGCGGCCGGATCGGGCGAACCAGACTGAGTTTCCAGGAAGGAAAAAAGGGAAGAGAGTATTTGATGGCAGAAAGCATGGAGGTCTACCCTGGCCTTGGCCGTGTGGCCACATATCTTCCTGTCGGCACCCGGTATACCGGAAACGCGCCGTCGGAGACTGCGGTATCAGCCTGGAAGGCGCTGGATGGCCAGGAGTATTATCTCTTAAGCGAAAAGTATAATTCCAGTGCGTGGCTGAAACGGTTCATGGTAAAGCCTCTGCTGCTTGACGAACCGAAGGGAATTCTTTCCTTTGAGAATCTGGAGCTGCGTATGGCAGAGGTCACGGATGAGGCGCATGCGAGATTTTTTACGGAGGTTCCGGGGCAGGCGGGCCGCGATTTAAATGATTATACGCGGACAAAGGAGAATGGGAAACATTATCTGGAATCGGGAAGCTACCGCTATATTGCAGCAGCGGACGCAGAAGCGTTTCCTGATGCAGACAGTGAGCGGACCATCGGAGCAGACGGGGAGGCGATCTGGTTTACCACCGGAGACAGGAATCAGAAACGTCCGGTTATCATCGAAAAACCGGAGAACGGCGCATGGTACGTGTATGACCATACCGGCCGCGACATGAAATGTGTATCGAGTTCGTGGACATTGAGTGAGGACCGTCCGTTCTATCTCCCGGAGGACGGCAGAGTGGTACTGGTGGGCGAAGCGGGAGCCGCGTTTACGGTCCGTTATGCGGATTAGAGCGTGTCTGAAAATTGCTTTCTGCACAGCGTTCCCGGAACACAGAGGCCGGCCCGGTCCTGACGCACGGTCAGGTACCGGGATGGCGAAGCGGAAGATAGAGAATGACTGAAAAACCGTCACTGCGGTTCCTGCATTCGATGATGCCGCCCATACGCTCCATCAGATTTTTGGAGATATAGAGTCCAAGTCCGGAGCCATCGGCTTTTTTGTCTGAGTTGGAGCCGCGGAAGAATTTGGTAAAGAGGCTGGGGAGTTCCTCATCGGGGACTCCCTTTCCGTAATCCATAAACTCGATGCGCAGACCGTCTTCTGTTAAGTCAGACACCACGTTTATATCGCTTCCAGCGTATTTGTAGGCGTTATTTAAGATGTTGCCGATGACCTGTTCCAAGCGGAACGGATCGATGAGGAGAATGCAGCCGGGAAGCGTAAATGACGTTATTCTGCCGCAGTAATCGGCATCCCGGATCATGGTTTCGACTAAACGGCTGCTCGCCTCCGACAGATTTACGGTCAGTTCCCCCAGCTCGTCTAAAGAGGCCTGAAGCATGTTGGTGATCAGATGGTCGATCTGGTCGGATTTCTGGTAAATGGTCTGAAGGCGTTCTCTGACTGGCTCCTCTTTTTCTGTAACCAGCAGAAGCTCACTGGTCAGCTTAATGGACGCGACAGGAGTCTTAATATCGTGGCTCAGCGAAGCAACCAGCTCTTTCTTGCTCCGGTTCGCCTCTGCTTCCTTAAATCTCGCCTCCCTTAACTGATCCCGCATGATGTCAAAGCTTTCGGTAAATGCGCCGAACACGTGCTTTCTGTCCATGGGAAGGGGGAAATCCAGATCGCCCATGGCGATGTGCCGGGTGAAATCTTTCATCCGCCGAAACGGCTTTAAAACGGCATGATTTAAATAAGCGGTATAGATCAAAATAGGAATCATCGGCAGCAGCAGAAGAAGAACGGCAAAAAAGGCCAGTTCTTTTTTTGCTTTCAGAAGAGCAGCGTCGTATCCGGTGGCAATGAACACATGGCCCTTCACGGCCTGACCGATGGTGATATCCAGTACGGTATCGTGCCTGCGGACCGCCTCTGTCATGGTTTCAGGAGCGGCGGCAGAGGTCTTTAACAGAACGGCTCCCGAGAGGTCTGCGACCGTGTAATCGTAGGGACAGGAATCCGGTTTAAAAAAAGTTCCCCGTTCCCACTGGGCGGCTGTCTCTTTTTCGATGCGGTTGATGGAAACCATATCGATCGCCGGCATCTCCAGAGAGGAAAAAAGCCGGAACAGAAAGACGGCGCCGAGAAGGAGCCAGGAAACCAGAAACAGTAACGTCCATTTTTTCTTAATCATCGCATTCTCCGTTCTCCATGCGGTATCCGGTACCCCATACCGTTAAGATGAGCAGCGGGTGATTGGGATCTTTCTCAATCTTCTCCCGCAGATGGCGGATGTGGACCGATAAGGTGCCCTCGCCCACATAGGGGTCCGGCCAGACGTTCTCCAGAAGCTCTTCCTTCGTGACGACGCGTCCAAGATTCTGTGCCAGATAAACAAGCAGCCGGAATTCCATCTCCTTCAGTTTGACAGGCTTTCCGCTCACACTTACCTTGTGGGCGGAGAGGTCGATCTCGACATCGGCGATCCGCAGGGGACCGGTTTCCACAGTCCGTGCACACCGCTTTAAGACGGCCTTTACCTTGGCCAGCAGAACGCTTAAGGTGTACGGCTTGGTGATGTAATCATCTCCGCCGATGTTTAACGCAGTCAGGATATCGTCGTCGCTGGTGCGTGCGCTGATGAACAAAATCGGAATATCCGTCTGTTCACGCAGCTTCTTGCAGAGTCCGAAACCGGACTGATCCCCCAGATTGATATCCAGCAGGAGAAGGGAGACCGTATTCTCTTTTAAAAAGTTAATGCACAATTCGTAGCTGGTTACATAGGCTGATGACAGCTCAAATAAGTTAAAGTATTCCGAGGTAGAACTGGCGATTGCTGTCTCGTCGTCTACAATCAAGCAGTCGTAATGCATGGCGCTCTCCTGTTCTTGTCACGATGACCCGTGCGCAGCGCGTACGAGTCATCATTGGTTTGTTATTATTCTTCTGGATTCGTGTAGTTCCACGGTTCATCCAGCGCAGTCTGTAATTCTTCCGCAGGACGGTTATAGCGCAGGTTTAAGAAGCCCTGGAAATCTTTTCTATATAATTGCTCCAGATCCTTTTGGTAGCCGATCACCATGTGCGGCTGCTGCTGTTTGTAGATATTTAATGCGGCAGTAGCCTGCTTTTCCGATGCATTCAGGCTGTGTTCATGCTGGTTGATGTCATACAGACGCAGAGCGCTCTCGGAATGGCGTCCGGAACGGTAGTAGTAATAGCCCCAGACCAGATTCTTATTCTCAAGAAGATCTGCATAGATACCGGCAATCCGGAAGGTCCAGCGCCTTCCAACCCAGATATTGCCGGATACCGCGGTGGCGGACGCGAAATCGGCTTCCAGATTCTCCATGGTTACGGTTGGATTGGCTTCCAAATACTTCTTTAATTTTTTCTGGCTGCTGCCCGTAAAGTATTGAACAAGGCTGTAAATCAGAAAAATAATAGCCAGGGCAATAACCGCCAGGCAGATGTAGATAGAGACATAGGTACGTTCTCCAACGTTATTCGTGTCAATATAATAGGGAAGCGCCATATCAAGGAATTCTGCGCCAAGATCATCGGTGATCTGCTCCTGATAATACTGAAGCCGTTTGCCCGTGAGTGCTGTCCATGTTCCTTTAACGGATTTGACATTGGTGAGTTCACTCACCTCTTCATTTAACCAGCTGATCGTATCATCAATATACTGGTTCATCTCTTCCTCCTGGGAAGATGGAACCTCGATTCCGAAAAAGTATCCGTCCTCCTTATAATAGACAAAATAGCTGATGTTTTTCAGTTTTTCTTTTTTGGTGTCTGTATTGCGCTCGGTCTGACGTACATATTCATCGATAATATACTGTGCATCAAAGCTTACAAAGGTGCCTTCGGCAGCGTCATAGTCCATGCCCGCCGTAATCGGTACCGGACCTTTTAAAAACATCAGGATTGATTTGCCGCTGAAAAAGAAGACGGCACCGATAATGATGGCTGATAGGACAATACGTCCAATCAGGTTTTTTGTTACGTGCTTTTTGAAAGTCTCTAACATACTTGTTCCCCTTTTCTTTTGTGATATTTGTTATTTCTTTATCATACAGGAAATTGTGTACTATTACAATGCAATTATGCATTTTTCCTTATTATTGTGCAGCAGTTCAGCCTTCGCTCCCGGCGGCGGCTGTCCGGCCCGCTGCTTTCGGGTTCCAGTTTCCTCCAGCCTTTGTGAACGGTAACTTTCTTCTTGCTCCAGGGTACAGAATATGGTTAAATAGTATCATACACAGGAGGATAAGAAAATGAGATATCAGCATATTGTATTCGACGTCGACGGTACGCTTTTGGATACGGAGGAAGCAATCCTTCAGTCATTTCAGAAAACACTGAGAGAACACGCGGGGATTGAAAAAGAATTTTCAGAACTCTCATTCTGTCTTGGAATTACGGGAGCAGCGGCTCTCAAACGGCTGGAAACCGGTCATGAGGAGGAGATGCTCCTGCGATGGAAGGAAAATCTGGCGGCTCTGAGAGATTTCGTCCGTGTGTTTGATGGAATCGAACTGCTTTTAAAACGGCTGCGGACGGATGGGTTTCATCTGGGCGTTGTGACCAGCAGATGCCGGGCGGAGTATGAACGGGATTTTAAGCGTCTGGGGCTCGACGGATACTTTGATACGGTCGTCTGCGAGGAGGACACGTTGTGCCACAAACCGGAGGCGGAGCCCCTGGAGTGCTATATGAGAAAGGCCGGAGCGAGACCGGAGGAGGTGCTTTACATCGGGGACAGCATCTACGACATGGAATGCGCCAGGTCGGCGAAGACCTCCTGTGGTCTGGCTCTGTGGGGAGCCGTCAGCGTGAGGCATATCCACGCGGATTATTATTTCCCGGATCCTGCCTCCGTGCGGTCGGTTCTGGAGCGGCTGGACGCAGAGGATGAAGGGAGAAAATGGATTTCCTGGGCCATGGAGCTTCAGTTCATCGCTCAGGCGGGCGTCACTTATTCAAAGGATCGGTTTGACTTGGAGCGGTTTGAGCGGATCCGGGAGCTGTCGGGAGAGATCATGAGCGGCTATACCGGCCTGTCAAAGGAGCGGGTGACGGATTTATTCTGCAGCGAGACGGGATTTCAGACTCCGAAGCTGGATACGAGAGCTGCCATCATCGAGGCTGGAAAGATCCTTCTGGTGAAGGAGATGGACGGACGCTATTCCATGCCGGGAGGCTGGGTGGATGTGAATAAGACGGTGGGAGAAAACGCCGTCAAGGAGACGCTGGAGGAGGCCGGACTCACGGTAGTTCCGGTGCGCGTGGTGGCGCTTCACGATAAGGGACTCCATAATCCGCCGGCATATCCATACGGTATCTGCAAGGTGTTCTTTTTATGCGAGATCGTGGATGGTGAGTTTGCGGAGAACATCGAGACGGTAGGGAGCGGGTGGTTTTCCCCGGATGAACTGCCGGTGCTGGCCGAGGATAAGAATACGAAGGAGCAGATCGAGATGTGCTTTGACGCGTATGCGGATAAGAATTGGAAGACGGTGTTTGATTGACTGACGGACTCTGAACGGACAATTAAAAGAAAAGCCCGGCATGGATGAACACAGTGAAGGTTCATTCATGCCGGGTCTGGTACTGCATTCACTGTTTCACAGCTCCGGTTCCGGGGCCAGCGTCTTTTCCTGAAGAAATTCCCGTGGAGACACGCCTTCCACCTTTTTAAAGACCTTGCTGAAGTAGCAGGAGGTCTCAAAGCCAAGACGGTCGGCCACCTCGTAGATCTTTAAATTCTCTTCCAGAAGCATGGCTTTGCTTCTGGTGACCTTCATCTGAGTGATGTATTCAGAAAAACCAATGCCGCAGTTTTTCTTGAACAGGACGCTTAAGTAATTGTGGCTGATTCCGAACACGTCAGATACTTCATTCAAGGTCAGGCGCTCCTCGATGTGGTCGTTGATGTAGTGCTTGACATTGGTGACAATATGGTCTTTATACGTCTTCTTGCGCGTTTTCAATATTTCACAGAGCCCATCCCGCAGAGTTTCCATCCATACCGTGATCTGTTCTACGCTGCTGCAGCGGTAAATGGAACGGTAGGAGCCGTTCCAGCCTTCAAAGATCTCTGAGAGATTCACCTCGCCCTCCGGCAGGAGAGACATGGCCAGGTACATAATGTTGCAGGCGCCGTCAATGGCCTGCAGATAGCGGTTGGGATGGGAGGCAAACAGTTCGATGATGGAACTTAACGTCCTGGAGAGAACATCGGTGTCAAATTCTTCAAAGGAACGGATCATATCCCGTTTAAAGATGGACAGATTAAAGGAACTCTGGAGCAAATTGGCGGAAGAGGATGAGAAGCTGATGACCGGCTGGCTGTCGGAAGCCTTTCTGGCGGCTTCGCGCGCTTCCTGATATGACTCACTGACGGCAAAGGGAGTGCTCACGGCAGTCCCCGCTCCGATTCTTAAGTTCACATTAAAATAAGTATGGACAATGGAACTGGCATCTCCTAAAGCTCTGGACGTCAGATCGCCCGACTCTTCGCCAGAAGGCAGGCAGAAGATGACTGCAAAATGTTTCTGATCCAGAGACACGAGATGGCATCTGGAGTATCGGGTCAGGACGTCACGGATCATCTGGAGACAGCCGGAATAGAGCTGGGCCAGTTGTTCACGGGTCAATGGGAATCGGTCAGACTCACAGATTTCACAGCAGGCAGCCTGGTAGGAAAAATCCTGAAATGGAAATTTCAAATCCCGTGCCTGGAGTTCGAACTGTTCCCGGCTGTCAAATAAATTGTATAAAAGCCGCATAAAAAATTTCTCCGACATACTCTGATTTAAGAGCACTGCCTGCGGGTCTTCCGCTTTGCGGATATCCTCCAGGCGCTTGACGGCCTTGTCCACGGCGGCTTTCAGGCTGTCTGCACTTAATTCCAGCTTTACCAGGTACTCAATCACTTCATAATGAATCGCTTCCTTTACGAGACCGAATTCCTCATAGCTGGTCAGAACAATAAAAAGTGGGAGCCGGCCATATTTTTCTGAACACAACTTGATGAGCTCCAGCCCGTTCATGACCGGCATCCGGATATCTGTGATGACAATCTGGGGGGAAGTCTCCTCGATCAGCTCCAGGGCATGTTCTCCGTTTGTCGCGATACCGCAGATCTCGATGCCAAGACGTTCCCAGTCAAGCATGGATTTGATGCCAATCTGAACGAGCGGCTCATCATCTGCAATCAATAGTTTTATCATGTCTGTTTTTCCACTCCTTCCTCTTTACGGATATAGGGTATCCGAATCGTCATGGTGGTATAGACGCCGGGCTCACTGGTGATCGTGATTCCGTAGCTGTCGCCGAAGTCATACTTGATCCGGTTATTTACATTGCTGATTCCGATGTGCTTAAAAAAATCTGAGCCTTCCAGAGACTCACCGGATATTATTTTTTCAATCGTCTCCTGTGACATTCCGATGCCGTCATCGGTGACGGATAAAACGAGATCTTTCGTCTCACCAGAGCCCGCAGAGGAAGCAAATACTGAAATTGTGCCAGGAGCACGTTTCGGCTCAAGACCGTGGAAGAGGGCGTTCTCGATGAGTGGCTGAAGAGAAAAACGGTGTACCATGCAGCCGAATAAATCTTCAGAAGCGATCTCGTACCGGATAGAGATGCTGCTGCCGTACCGGTACTGCTGAATCTGAAAGTAATCGCCTGCCAGCTCCAGTTCTTCCTTAAGCGTAATCATGGATTCGCTTCGTTTGGACACATTCTTCAGCAGCCTGGCCAGTACGGTCATCATGTCCGCAATTCCCGTGGCTCCCTGAATGGTTGCCATCCATTTGACGGAGTTTAAGGTGTTATAGAGAAAATGCGGATTGATCTGGCTCTGCAGAATCTGATATTCCAGATCCTTTTTCTGCCTCTCCTGCTCGATCCTGGTGTTCATTAAGTTCACAACATTCTCTGATAAGTCGTTGATCCCTTTCCCGATTTCTCCCAGCTCGTTTTCCCATTCTATATCGGGATTTTTATCAAAATTTCCGCGGGAGATGGAATCCATGTTCTGGCGGAGCTGGTGAACCGGCTTTACGATCGTCCGGTTTAAAAAGTACATGAGAACGACACCGAAGGAAAGCGCGGCAAACAGAATTCCAGCAATCATACAGGTATAGAGAGTCTGCTGGGCACGGTCCCGCCTGACAGACAGGACTTCTGTAAGCTGAAAGTCGGAAATTCCCAGAGAACAGGTGAGAACCGTGCGTTTTCCGAGCCCGGGCAGTATGGCTTCCATGGCTTTGGAACTGGTGCTTATGGTACTGCCTGTTAAATCGGACACCTGCTGATATTCAAAGGGAGATTCCGTCAGTGTACCCTTATCACAGAGGTAATTCTTCTCGCCGATGGTAAGGTAGAGAAGGCTGTCCGATTCCAGCGGATAGGCTTTTAGACGGCTTGTTATCAGCTCTGGAGAGATCTCTACGTAGAGCCAGCCGGTGGTCTGGCTGCTTTCGCCGCTGTAAATGGGTCGAACCACTGGTATGATGAATTCATCACTGATCCTGTTGAAGGGGTTCTGTACAAGCCCATCCCATTGAAATGACGATGCTTCGTAAAGCGGAATGAAGAAATCCTGGGAGGCAATCAGGGAAGCGGCATCTGCACGGTCGGGAACAGAAGAGTAGAACATCTGCATATAGGCCAGAGGATTATCTGAGGACAGGATAAGTCTTCTGATGTAGTTGGATTGATTATGCAGGGTATATTCTTCCCAGATCCGGTCATACGTATCAAATGCCATCTGCGCCACCCGGGGATTTTTTGATGATATCTGGCCCAGTGTTCCCTGGCCGTGGATGGTATCCATATATTCGGCAACATCACTGCTGGAGCAGCACCATTTTACGAATGACAGGATATTGTTTAAGTCCGCCGAGGTGTTGTCTGCAATGGATTGAAGATTGAATTCTGAGGAACGGATCATCATCTTTTTCTGATAGGAATGAAACGCATAAAAGCAGATGGTGACGGCCAGTACGGTCAGCGTGATGGTGAGGGCCGCCGTGAAGAATGTGATTTTGCCGCGGATAGATTTCAGCAGGCTGTTTTTTCGCATGGTTCCTTCCTCCTATTATAATAAGTTGATTCTACATCATTTTGAGGCTGATTTGAATACAATCTAAAAAAATTACTTTATTTGAGAAAAAAGTATATCTTTTCCGGATTGAAAGTACAAGAAAGTAAAAAAGTGAAACATTTTGAATGTTTTTCCATTCAAACAGGAGGGGACAAGGTTATATAATACAGGTACAGCGAATGGCTGGTATGAAAAAAAGATACGGAGGGGAAGAGATCATGTATAAGAAAAGAGTATTGAGTCTGGTATTGGCCGGAATTCTTGCGGCATCGGCACTCGGAGGCTGTGGTAAAAGCGATCAGGGAGGATCCTTAAAACAGTCGGAGGATACAGCAGCTGATACATCCGGTCAGGCAGAGGGAGAAGGAAAAACGGTTCTTAAATGGGCCTTATGGGATTTAAATTCCGTCTTCTATTATAAGACGATGGCAGAGGCATATGAGGCTGCTCATCCGGACACAGAGATTGAGCTGGTGGACCTGGGAAGCGCGGGCGGAACGGATTATATGACCAGCCTGAGCATTGAACTGACCGGAAAAGACACGGAATTTGATATGGTGTGTATCCAGGATGTTCCGGGCTATTCCACACTGGTGAAAAAAGGAGTACTGGAACCCCTTACCGGATATATTGAGCGGGATGGCTTTGATTTATCCGGATATGGCGGTCTGACCGACCAGGTGACACTCGATGGAAATTTGTATGAGCTGCCGTTTCGAAGTGATTTCTGGGTGCTCTACTATAACCCGGACTTATTTGAGAAAGCCGGAGCAGAGTGTCCGACCAACGATATGACCTGGGCAGAATATGATGCTCTTGCCAGAAAAGTGACGGATACCACACCAGGAAAAGAGGTTTACGGCACTCATTACCATACCTGGAGATCCTGCGTGGAATGCCTTGGACTGACGGAGGGAAAACAGACAATGGTGGATGGAACGTACGATTTCCTGAAACCGTATTATGAGATGGTGTTAAAGCAGCAGGAGGATGGAGTATGCCATAACTATGCGGAACTCAAGACGACGGGACTTCATCATTCGTCTGCATTTGCCCAGGGCAATGTGGCCATGTATATCATGGGAACGTGGCAGATTTCCGGATTTATCAATAAAATCAAAAGCGGAGAGTTTACAGAGATTCCCAACTGGAGAATCGCGAAAATGCCCCATCCCGAGGGTGTGGAAGCGGGATCTACCATTGCAACGATCACGGGAATTGCAGTTCCGGCCATGTCCGATCACAAGGAAGAGGCATGGGAATTCATCAAATTTATGGCAGGACCGGAAGGCGCGGAGATCGTGGCGGACAGCGGTTCTATCCCGGCCGTTAAGACCGAAGCGGTCATTGATAAACTTGCGGCGATGGATGGCTTTCCGCAGGATGAGCAGAGCCGGGAAGCGCTTCATACGGCAAACACTTACTTAGAGATGCCGGTCCATGAAAAGACCGTTCAGATTGATACTGCTTTAAACGAGGTACATGACAGTATCATGACAGGGGCCGTATCTGTCAATGACGGAATTGCCCAGCTGAATGAGGAAATACCGAAGATACTCGCAGAGTAAAGCCATACAGGAAGGCAGGGAAGCTTCATGAATCAACGTCTGATTGAAACCGCATCCTTTATTAATCGACACATTCCTGATTTGAAAAATAAAATAATTTGTGAAGCTGATTTGGCGCTGGAGGGGATGCTGATCCTTCCGGGAAGCGGCGGAAGTCCCGTGTTTGTCGGGAATCCGCCGATGTGGAAGGAGAATCCGACGCCGCAGAAAGACAGGGAGGCTGTCTTTGTCCTAAACCGGATGGGACACTGGAAGACGCTCATCGAGGCATTTATGCTGACGGGAGACGGAAGGTATGCCAGTAAGGTGACGACAGAGTTTAAAGACTGGGTGCAGGCCTGCCAAAGGCCTGCTATACCGTTAAGCGGTGCGGGGGTATATTCCGAAGAATCGCAGACAGCCGATTTAATTGATAAATTTGACGCGGGGGAGCCGAAGTATGCTCCCTGGCGAAGCCTGGAAGCGGGCTTTCGCATGTTCCTGTCCTGGTATCTGATCGGGGACTGTCTGGAAGATACTCCTTATGTGACGGAAGAGATCAGAAAAGGACTGCGGCAGTCCGTAACGGAACACGCTGAGGTGCTGGAGTTTGTAAGCCCGCGTCTCTATCCGGGAGCGGACCATAACCACTATCTGATGGAGATGTGCGGACTGTTATTTGCAGCCTGTAAATTTCCGGAACTGACGGGGGCAGGAGAATGGCGTGCTTTGGCCGCGGCGGAACTGGAACGCTGTCTGGCGAGGCAGTATACAGAGGGCGGGGGGCAGCTGGAAGGCTGCCCTCACTATCATAATGAGTGCCTTGTACTGCTGCTGCGTGCCCTTCTGGCGGTTAAAGAAAAGAATGGAAACGTCTGCTTTACCAGAGCATTTGAGGAAGGGCTTCGCCAGGCACTTATCTATACGCTTCATACGTGCAGACCTACAGGCGTGGGGGTGCCGTGGGGGGATTCGGATGCGACAGCTGCTCCAATAAAGAGTGTGTTGTACGGGTGGTTCGTGTTTGGTGATACAGAGCTTTTAGAGATGGCAGTGCGGCTTGCAGGCCAGGATACCGTGCGCGGGGTATTTTTATCTTGCATATGGGACTGTCCGGCTCCGGAACGGTTTGAAGAGCTGATGAGGCAGTTTGAAAACAGAATGAGAAAGGGGGAAAAGGAGAGCTGGAAGGCAGGACTCCCCTTGACGGCATGGTTTAAGCCTCTGTCACAGGTTTGCATTCGTACTGCCTGGGACAGGGAGGCTGTCAGCCTGTTTTTTGCCTGCCGCCTTCCGGTGCAGAACTCTCACGCGCATATGGATCCGGGGGGATTCGACTTTACGGCGTATGGCAGAAATATGATCGCGGATCCGGGGCGTTTTACTTATAATGAAATCCCGGAGAGGGCACTGCTTAAGTCGGCATTTTCCCATACCACATTGACTGTCAATGGAAAAGAGCCGTTTGAATACCGATCCTCATGGAGCTACGGGGAACAGGGGAGAGGAAAGATTACGGAGTTTTCGCTGGAAAACAGACGGAATCCCGGGCTGTACCGGATTGAGGCAGAACACATTTTGGAAGGATACCGTCACCAGAGAGTCCTGATTACCGGTTTTTCAGAGGTGCAGCCGTTCCTTGCGGTGATTGACCGGGTAGAGGGGCTAGGGAGAGAGGACTGTGTGGAGCTTCATTTTCAGGTTAATTATACGAGGGGAAGATCGGCCGGACAAACAACTGTCTTCTGGGAGCCAGGAGCCCCTTCATTAATCATTGCAGGAGACGGCAGAATGAAACCATCTTTACGCAATGGGTGGATTTCAGAGGTGATGGATCAGAAACGCCCCTCACTTATTCTGGATTTCCAGGAGGAGAAATGCAGGAAGGAATATGACGGTTTGAAAGATGGAGGGGGAAACAGTGATGAAGAGACACGGTACTTTGCCACGGTTTTATTGCCTGTGAGGGCGGAATGCAACGTGGACGTCCGCGGCCTGTACGCAGATAAGTCCGGTTTTCATATGGAGCTTGACGGGATGACATATCACATAGATTGAGAGAGAGAACAGAGTCATGAATGTAGAAAATGAGTACATGGAATTGTTAAAAAACTGGTGTGACGGGCTGATCGGGCTTCAGTTTAAAGAGGAGAATAATCCACGTCTTGATGGCGGCATCTTCTGCCCATCCTGTATGATGATCCATGGGCGATGCCATGACGCGATCTATCCGATGATGGTTCTGGCAGACCGATTAAACGAGGAGAAATATTTAACCGCTGCTAAACGTCTGTTTCAGTGGAGTGAGAATCTGCTCTGTGATGACGGAAGCTACTATAATGACGCTCAGAATGACTGGGCGGGAATTACCGTTTTTTCTGTGATTGCTTTGACCCATGCATTGGAGTTTCATGCCTCCCTGCTTTCTGAACAGGAGAAAGAGTTGTGGGAAGAGCGGCTATATACGACGGCGGAATGGGTCTTTCAGACGATCACGCCGCAGTTTGATGTCAATATCAATTACCATGCCGCCTGCGCGGAGGCGATGGCACTTACCGGGACGTATTTTCAGCGGGAAAAATATCTGAGGCGTTCGGATGAGATGGCAGATTTTTGTGTGCGGTATGTTTCGGAAGAAGGTCTGTTTTTTGGAGAGGGGAAGCCGAGGGACGAGGTGTCACCAAAAGGCTGCAGGCCCGTGGACATCGGCTATAATGTGGAAGAGAGTCTGGCTTCTCTTCTGGCCTATGGAACAATCAGGAAAAATGAGCTGGTACGTACTGAGGTAAAGAGCATGCTATGGGCGCATCTGGAATTTATGAACCCGGATGGAGGCTGGGATAATACGGTAGGGACAAGAAACTACAAATGGAGCTATTGGGGCAGCAGGACTTCCGATGGCTGTCAGCTGGCCTATGGACTTCTGGGAGATGAGGAACCGGTATTTTCGGAGGCTTCATACCGGAATATTCAGTTATATAAACAGTGTACCCATGACGGCCTGCTCTATGGAGGCACCGATTATTATGCGCACGGGGAGCTGCCCTGTGTACACCATACATTCTGCAAGGCAAAGGCCCTGGCGCTGCTCCTGGATTCCGGAGCCGTGAATGTAACTCCGTCAGAGCTTCCCTCGGAGCACCTGGTTCCAATAAAATATTGGCCGGTAATTGACACATACCGGATGGCGCGGGGCGGTTTTATTGCAACGGTGACGGCATACGATATCGAATATAAGCCGGGCGGCCATGCTTCGGGAGGAACGATGACCATGCTGTGGCACAGAAATGCGGGAATGATTATGGCTTCCTCCACCGTTGAGTACGCTCTGATCGAGCCCACCAATGGTCAGCTTTCCTTAAAAAAGAGCGGTCACAGACCTATGACGATGAGGCTGGAGACTTGCGGGGAACCATATTTATCGAGTGCATATGATTACCGAGCCGTCTTTAAACGTGACGCTGCCATGAGCGAAATGGCAGTCTGCCTTGAGGCCTGCGGACATCTGACAGACCGGTCGCAGAAGGCAGTATCTTCCGGACGGGACGGAGCATACAGATTTTGTTATCACATGGAGGAGTCCGGGGTTATGATCCGTGCAGTCGTGGAAGAGTGTGCTGAAAAGGTACGCTGGGTGATCCCGCTGGTTGGAAAACATGAGGGCGGACTGGAATGTCTGAATGGAAAAAATAGATTCCGGATCTGCGGAGAATGCGGACACGTAATTCTGGAGCTGGACAGGGAACCGGAAGAAGTAAATCCGATTTTCTTCCTGAACGGTGGCTTCGAGGGATGGGAAGTGGTTCTCTGTATGGAGAAGGGAGAAGCCGGAAGGTGTTGGATCCGTGTGGAGACGTGAGAGGAATAAGAAGAATAGAAGCCAGGGTGTGGAATAATAAAGCAGGGCAGATGCATCGCGTGGGGATTCGTGCATTTGCCCTGTTTCTTTTTCGTTATGATACTATTTATCCAGACAACCCTTCATCACTTCATAAGCGCCCTTTTCCCAGATATCCGCCACATAACCAGCGACGGCGTCCTCGAATCCGGCGATGGCGGTTAAGTCCTCACCCCAGAATTCTTCGTTGGAGCAGACTGCGTGAACCAGAGTCCTTGCATCGTCCTCCCTGTGATCGTAGAAAAACTTAAGGATCGGGCGGTCATCTTTTACCGTGTATTCATTACCGGCCGGTCTCGCTGCAATCAGTCCGTCTTCGGTAAGCTGCTTTCCGCGGTAGAATGCGATATAGAATGCAAAGGAAGCGGTGATGCATTCCGGAAGCTTGCCGGTGTTTGCAATATAGCCCTTTAAGGAAGGCATAACGCGTGCTTTCCACTTGGAGGTGGAGTTTAAGGAGATGGAGAGCAGCGCGTGGTCGATAAATGGATTCTTAAAACGCTCCGTAACGGAAGCGGCGAAGCTCTTAAGCTCTTCCTTCGGGAGCGTCAGAGTCGGGATGATCTCATCGTAAATGGTCTTGTTCATAAAGCCGCAGATCACTTCATCTTCCATACAGTCACGGACAATATCCTGGCCGGCTAAGTATGCGCCTAAGACGAAGGAGGTGTGAGCACCGTTTAAGATACGGACCTTTCTCTGCTTGTATGGCTTGTGATCGTCGGTGATGAGGACCGGAAGACCGGCCTTCTCAAATGGAAGCTCTTCTTTTAAACTCTCAGGTCCTTCGATGACCCAGAATCCGAAGACTTCTCCGGTGTCGATGATGTTGTCCTGGTAGCCAAGCTCTTCACAGATGGAAGCGGCTTCATTTCTCGGATATCCAGTTACGATCCGATCTACCAAAGTGGAGCAGAAGATATTCTCCTGTTTGATCCAATTGACGAATTCTTCTCCTAATTTCCACTGATCCGCATACTGCAGGACGCATTTCTCCAACTCTTTTCCGTTGTTGTCGATCAGCTCGCAGGAGAGGATGACAAAGCCTTTTCCGGATTCTTTTCCGAACGTTTCAAATCTCTTATATAAGAACTGGGTCAGCTTTCCGGGATAGCTGTCCGCCGGCACATCGGTGAAGCTGCAGGCCGGATCGTAGGTGATGCCGGCTTCCGTTGTATTGCAGGCGATGAAACGTAAATCCGGATTCTCCGCACAGGCGAGAACGGCGTCGTAATCCTGATAGGGATTTAAACATCTGCTGACACAGGAGATCACGCGCTTGTCATTGACCTTCTTTCCATTTTCAAAACCGCGTAAAAACAGAGTATATAAGCCTTCCTGCTCATTGATCATATCGGCAAGTCCGGGAGCGATGGGCTGGCATAAAACGACTTTGGAATGAAATCCTGCCTTTTCGTTCATCATATCAATAAAATAGTCCACGAAAGCGCGCAGGAAATTACCTTCGCCGAACTGCAGCACACGTTCCGGTGCGTCCTTTAACAAATATCCGTCGTAGCCCTGTTTCTCCAGTGTCTCATAACATAACTTTTCCATTTGAAATACTCTCCTTTATATGATTTCTATAGTGTGACTCCCTGCTTAAAGATGGCCATATCATGGAAGCCTGCTTCTTCTGATTTCACTTTCTTTCCGGAAGCAACCTCCAGGACAAAATCAAAGAAGTCATTCTTTAATGTATCCATATCCGTGTCTTCTACCAGTCTGCCGCAGTTAAAATCGATCCAGTTGCTCTTCTTCGTGCTGAGCGCGGTGTTGGTCGATATCTTCATGGTTGGGACCGGACAGGCAAACGGCGTACCGCGTCCTGTGGTGAAGAGTACGATGTGGGCGCCGGAGGCAGCCAGCGCGGTGGAGGCGACCAGGTCATTACCAGGGGCGCTTAAAAGGTTTAAGCCCTTTGTATGAACGGGTTCTCCATACATTAAGACGTCCATGACCGGAGCGCTGCCGGATTTCTGAACGCATCCCAGCGACTTGTCCTCCAGGGTAGAGATACCACCCTTTTTGTTGCCGGGAGACGGGTTCTCGTAGATGGTCTGATTGTGGCTGGTAAAATAGTTTTTGAAGTCATTGATCAGATGAACGGTTTTTTCAAAGGTCTCTTCATTGACACAGCGGTTCATGAGCAGTGTCTCCGCCCCGAACATCTCGGGAACCTCGGTCAGTATCGTGGTTCCGCCGGCGCCCACCAGCATGTCTGAGAACGCACCGACCGTGGGGTTGGCTGTGATGCCGGAGAGTCCGTCGGATCCACCGCATTTCATGCCGATGATGAGTTCGCTGCAGCTGACTGTTTCCCGTTCGAAGCTGCCGGCATAAGCGGCCAGTTCGCGGATCAGTTCCAGAGAGTCGGCGATCTCATCATCAGATTCCTGTGCTACCAGGAACTTGATACGGCGTTCATCATATTCTCCGATATAGCGTTTTAATTCCGTAATGTTGCTGTTTTCGCATCCGAGGCCGAGAACGAGGACACCCCCGGCGTTGGGATGATTGATTAAATCGGCCAGAATGGTTCTGGTATGCTCCTGGTCGTCACCCATCTGGGAACAGCCATAGGGGTGTGGGAAAGCCACCACATCTTCTACGGTTCCGCTTATGAGACTTTTTGCCTGGCGCTCGATGGCCTGGGCAACGTTATTGACACAGCCTACGGTTGGGATGATCCAGATCTCGTTGCGGACGCCGACTTTTCCGTCCGGTCGGCGATAACCGTTAAAGAAGCGTTCCTCCGCCGGCGTGGGAGCAGTTTCCTGTTTGTCGTAGGAGTAGGTGAGCAGATCGCCCAGCCCGGTCTTTAAATTGTGTGTGTGGATCCAGCTTCCTTTTAAAATCGGTTCCTTCGCGATTCCGATGGCGCAGCCGTATTTCATGACGGAAGCGCCCTCTGCGATGTCGGCTAAAGCGAACTTGTGTCCCTGAGGGATATCGGAGACGAGCGTGACCGCCTGATCATTCACAGTCACGATGGTGCCGGAGGCCAGCGGCTTTAAGGCTACAGCTACATTATCCCCGGAGTGAATTTTAATAAAGTCCTGCATAATCGTTCTTTCCTTTCTGCAATTCCATGTAACGATTCAGCTGTGCGGCAGTTTGTGCAGAAAAGTGTGTTACAAGCTCGCTTGTATAAACACTTTTCTGTATAAACTACCATAGGGCGGAACGCCCGGGCTTCTTGTTTTCGCGCTTTTCGAAAACAAGAAGATGCACGGCGCACGGCTTCAGGGTTACAATTTAAATATTCCAATTGATATGGAATGTAAGTACTTACATAAACCATACACCATTTTTGTCACTTCGTCAATAGGGAAAATAAAAAGAATACGGTTGCTTTTCATGAATGGATCAGATATAATGTAAGAAAAAGTGTAAGCGCTTTCGCACTGCATTCCAGAGCGTCGGTGTATCAGGATAAAGAGGGTTCAAAATGAATATTTACGATATAGCAGAGCTTGCAGGGGTGTCCATTGCCACCGTATCGCGTGTGGTGAACGACAGCCCGCGTGTCAGCGAGAAGACAAAACAGAGGGTCCGCGCCATCATGGAGGAGAACGGTTATACGCCAAACGTGTTTGCGCGGGGTCTGGGACTGGACTCCATGAAGACCATCGGGATTATCTGCCCGGATGTATCGGATTCCTATATGGCATCGGCGGCATTTCACCTGGAAGGCCGTCTGCATGAGTACGGGTATGACTGTATTCTCTGCTGCAGCGGATCCCGGCAGGAGAATAAGGAAAAGTATGTGAGTCTTCTGTTAAATAAGCGGATCGACGCGCTGATTCTGGTAGGATCGACGTATGCCGGCGAGGGCGGAGACGACCGGAAGGCGGATTACGTGCGGAATGCGGCGAAGACGGTTCCTGTATTTATGATTAACGGTTATATTAAGGGCGATCATGTGTATTGTGCCTTCAGCGACGATTACGGCGCTACCTATGACGTGGCTTCGCAGATGATTGAGGCGGGAAGAAGACGGATTCTGTTTCTGTGTGATTCCCATTCTTACAGTGCGAATCAGAAGCTGGCGGGATATGAGGCGGCCTTGAAGGACCATGGACTGCCTGTGCTGGGGGACTTAAAGCTTTATGTAAAGAACCGGATCCATTCGGTGAGAGACATTCTTTTAGAGAGGCGGGATTTGAATTTCGACAGCGTGCTGGCCACGGATGACGGCCTGGCTGTGGGTGCGATCAAATACGCTAACGCCAAGCTTTTAAAGATTCCGGAGGAACTCTGCATCACCGGATTTAATAATTCTGCACTTTCCATCTGCTGTGATCCCGAGCTTTCTTCCATTGACAACAAGGTAGAAGAGCTCTGCGCCATCACCACGGATCAGATGATGGCGGTTCTGCGGGGCGAGGAAAAACCGGTGGCACAGAAGAGCCAGGTCCCCTGCAGACTGGTGAAGAGGTGTACTACGGATTTTTAGGAGCTATTGTCATTCATTCTGTCTTGTGATATACTACGTTCGGATGAAATAACCATAGAAGGAACGGTGTTTTTATGATAGAGGAGAAACAGGATCGTATCGTATTATGCGGAGCCAATTCCTATGAGCAGAAATACTATTTTAATGAACAGTTTTCCAATCTTCCTGAGAACATACGGCAGGAGCTTCAGATTATGTGTGTGCTGTATACAGAGGATGTGGGCGGAATTCTGACTCTGGAATTTGAAGAGGATGGTACTCTGGAGTTTTTAGTGACGGCTGAGGAGACGGATTATTTATTTGACGAAATAGGAAGCGTGCTGAAAATCAAACAGTATCAGATGGAAAAGAGGGATCTTTTGGAGGCCCTGGAGATGTATTACCGGGTCTTTTATCTGGGAGAAGAGATTGATGAGGAAGAGGAATCGTGAAGCTTAAGATTGGTAATGTAACACTTGAGAATAATCTGATTCTGGCGCCGATGGCAGGGGTAACCGACCTGCCATTTCGCATTCTCTGCAAGGAGCAGGGCTGCGGCATGGTGGTGACAGAGATGGTGAGCGCGAAGGCGATTCTTTATAAGAACAGGAATACGAAGGCGCTCCTGGAAGTAGAAGAGAGAGAACGTCCGGTTTCGGTTCAGCTGTTTGGCTCCGATCCGGAAATTATGGCGGATATTGCGAAGCTCATCGAGCCGGGACCTTTTGATATTATCGATGTCAACATGGGATGCCCCGTGCCGAAGATCGTTAATAACGGCGAAGGCTCAGCGATGATGAAGAATCCCAAGCTGGCGGAGGCGGTTCTTGGCGCCATGGTGAAGGCTGTAAAAAAGCCTGTGACAGTGAAGTTCCGCAAGGGTTTTACGGACAGCGATGTGAACGCGGTGGAATTTGCCAGGATGGCCGAGAACTGCGGCGTGGCTGCGGTTGCGGTTCACGGCAGGACGAGGGAACAGTATTATTCCGGGATCGCAGACTGGGATATTATTCGCAGGGTAAAAGAAGCCGTGAAGATACCGGTCATCGGAAATGGAGACGTCTTTGCCCCCGAGGATGCGAAGGCGCTGCTGGACGAGACTGGCTGCGATGGAATTATGATTGCGAGAGGGGCAAAGGGCAACCCGTGGATCTTCTCGAGAACGCTCCATTACCTGGAGACGGGGGAACTTCTTCCGCCCCCATCCATGGAGGAACTGCAGAACATGGTTCTGCGCCATGCGAAGATGTCGGTGGAACACAAAGGAGAGTATCTGGGAATCCGGGAGATGCGCAAGCACATGGCCTGGTATACGGCCGGACTGCCCCATTCGGCAAAACTGCGGAATGATATCAACGCGGTGGAAACATTAGCGGATTTGGAAACACTCGTGATGGAACGGTTTGCAGGACATTTCAGATGATGAAATGTCCTGTTTTACTTTCAGGAAAAATGTTCCGTCAAAGGAAAAAACTTTACAGACATATCCGCGCACTCTAAAATGTGATAGAATTAAGTATAAATAATGAAAATTTGAGGGAGGCGCGTCATGACCGATGTCTATGAAAATTGCCCTGTATTTGAGAATGACCAGTCAGGAGGATAAATCCGATTTGTTAAAGGTTTATTCTGACAAAGCTGCAGTATTATTTTTTAACAGTGATAATTGCGGCGGTGACGACTTTTATTATACACGCTGCGGACTGTTTTACGGACTGCGGACTGCTCAGATTGGATATCCGGAGCGATTACGAAAGAGCAGGCGAAATTACAAAAATATTGGGAATGATCATTGAACCCGCGTATACACTTTTTCATTGCGATAAAATTGCTGCAAAAGCCATTGCCGCAGCAGCAGAGCGAATACGCGCGTTAGAGCGGTTGGGTTTTAAGTATACAGACGAAAAGTTAATCGGACATGATGGAACGAAATATGATGCATACTTTGTATTGAACAGAAACGAGTAATACGGATAAATGATCTGTCCAGCTAAATGAAAGGAGAGTACTGTGAAAAAAGATTTCTTATTAGATATTCACACTCATACGATAGCCAGCGGTCATGCTTACGGCACGATTCGGGAAATGGCGAAAGCAGCCAGCGAACAACATTTACAGCTGCTGGGGATAAGTGAACATGCGCCAGGCATTCCAGGAACGGTGAATCCCTTTTATTATAATAATCTTCAGGCGATACCCAGGGATTTGTATGGCGTGGAAATTTTGCATGGCTGTGAAATAAACGTCCTGAAAGGCGGGCTGCTTTCCCTCGAGCAGCAATATATAGAAAAGTTGGATTATGCAATAGCAGGAATCCATACGCAGTGTTATAAAAATGAGGGAAAAATTAAAAATACGGATAATATAATTCAGTGTATGAAGCATCCCAAAGTGTTCTTTGTTTCCCATCCGGATGATGATCATACACCACTGGATTATGAAAGACTCGTACAAGCCGCAAAACAGTATCACGTTGCTTTAGAAATAAACAACAGTTCTTTGAGAAAAAAAGATAAGCGTTTGAACTGTGTGGAAAATTACAAGATCATGCTTGCGCTTTGCCGGCAGTCTGAAGTTCCTGTCATTGTAAATTCAGATGCCCATGATCCCAGTGATGTAGGAAATTTTGTTTTGGCTGAAAAGCTGCTTGATGAAATAGGATTTGACGAAACATTAATTTTAAATACAGATGTAGAAGCCTTCCAGGCATTTATTGGATACAGCCGCAACCGGTGAAATTCCGGATAATCTGCTGCGGGAGGGCGTGTCAGGAATCATAAGAAGACCGGCCTTGCCGTCCCTGATGCGCCCTCCCGCTTTTCTTTCGGATCAATGATTCCAGAGATTCCGCACAACTCACCTTCGGCGTCTGTCACTCATCTGATGGTGCCTGAACCGCCTCTTCCAACACTTTCAACAGCGCAGCAGTTGATTTTTCCATGGCATCAAACTGTTCCTTCTGTTCCGTACTGCCTGCACGGTTGTTCTGGCTGTCCAGCAGATCCCAGAGATTTTCCGGAGGAGTGAAGTCGGAGGGACCGGCGGTTACATGAAATACTTCGGGAAATATCCGGCCGAGTCCGGCTGCGATGCAGGAAGCCAACAGGCACGCCCCGTACTCATTGGTGTGGGTGTAGTCACCGGGATGGAAGTACCCGCAGGAGCGTTCCATTCCGGTCTTTTCATAGAAGCGTACCGAGAACTCATGCAGGTCGATGACCGGGGTATTCGTGGAAACGGCCACATCTTTAACCGCCTGCACATGTTCCGCCAGCAGCTCATGGTAGGTGCCGTCCTCTTTCCAGATGTTGCGTCCGGGAGAGGTCACCAGCACGGGGATTCCGCGGAGGTTCCGGACTTCTTCTATGTATCTTCGCAGATTGACGGGATACTCCCTGTCGGCCCGCAGATGGGGAAGCTTCTGGTCGTTATGGCCGAACTGGATCAGGCAGAAGTCACCCGGTCTGAGAAAATGCTTCACGATGTCCATGTGGCCTTCCTGACGGAAGGTTTCCGTCGTCAGCCCGCAGTGCGCCTGGTTTTCCACGGCTATTCTGCCGTCTAAGAACGCGGGAAGTGCCTGGCCCCAGGAGGCGTAGCAGGCACCCGGAAGATAGGGGATTTCTGCGGACTGGTCTGTGACGGTGGAATCCCCGCAGAGATAGACTGTCGTTACGCCGTCGGACACATTAGCTGCCTCGGCATAACAGGCTTCGATCCGGACAGCGCCGGGCTCCGGGGTACAGAGCGTAACAAAGAGGTTTTCCACCGGATAGTACGCTTCGTGGTAGCGTGGAATGATGCCGGCTACGGACTGGTAAAAGGTGCGTTCGTACCGGTCCCCCTTCTTCAGGGAGATGATATCACGCAGAAGTTTCCGTCCGGTGAAGAGAAAGAGCTGTTCCACATCCTGAACGGCGGTCAGTGCGATATGAACCGCGTAGAGCCCGCAGGGGAGCCGTTCTGTGATATAGCTGTAGGGAATCATACTTCCTTCGATGCCGTTGGCTAAAGAAAGAAGCGATGGGTCAAAGCCGTCTGACAGCTCCGGTATGTCAAGCCGGTCGGAGTCAGCCGTGAGATGGTCTGCGGCTGTATTGTGAAAAAATGGCTGAAAATGATACTGCATCTTAAAGTTCCTCCTGAAATGAATTTTCAAATACGCTAGTGCATCCCGGCGTAAATACACCACTATATAGTGCCTGATATCCGCGTCAGGTGTGCGTCTGCGAAGCGACGGTGTAGTGGGCGCTACGACTAGCTTCGCAGGCGTGCGCCTGGCGTGGAGAGCGGGTGCTATATAGTGGTGTATTTACGCTGGGATGCACTGGGTTCCGCTGGGCCGGACGGTCCGCGTAAGCCGGTGATGTAGGCGCTGGGGGCCATGCCGGTCTTTTTCTTGAAAAGCTGGGAAAAATACTGTGGATTGTTGCCGAAGCCGACCCGCTCGGCAATATCCGAGATCCGGTCCATCTCCTCGTTTTCGATGTATTCCTTTGCCTTTTGAATCCGCTCATTGGTCAGGTAATCGGAAAAGCGTATGCCGGTCTCCTTCTGAAATTTTCTGGATACATAGTCTACATTCATATATAATTGCTGCTCCGCTATATATTTCAGCGTCAGGTTGGGATTCTCCAGATTTTCCCTGATATATGTAAATATCTGCCTGGTCATGCTGCTGACAGTTTCCGTTCTGGAGCAGCCTTCCATAAGCTCTGTGAGCTTTTGAAAGACAGATTTCTTCAGCGCGTCAAGATCACTCTCCCCCTCGGCCTGCATCAGCCACTCCGTGAGGCCGGAGCCGGATATATTCGGGTTGCCGAGCGTGATTTTCAGGAACATACTGCCGGACAGCTGTTTGAGGAAACGGATGTCCATGATATCGGAGATCAGTTCCATGAGGCTTTCCATGGCGGAGGCGCTGCCCTCGGCAATGGCGCGGCAGTAATTTTCAGTTTCCTGGGTGATTGCGGTATAATTGCAGGTGCATAATGCGTGGTAATTGTTTACGTAGTAAAAGGTGCTGAATCTGCGGATCTTCTCGAGGACGACGCCGAACAGGCCTTTTAAGTCGGAATACGTCTCCATTTGAAGCTCCAGGCTGGTGTGCTGGCCCTCTAAGCTGACGCGGTCCAGCTTCGCCTTCAGCTGGCCGAAGTCAAAAGAGATGTCCTGACAGAAGATCAAAAAGGTATTTCGCACATAGATTCCGTAGATGCTGACCTGCGGCAGACAGTTCTGGGCAAAATCGCTTAGAAGGCCCAGAAATTCTTCCAGATTCTCCTGTTCCAGATAGTAAATGTAGAACAGACGGTAGGGCGTAAAGTAAAAATCCATGTAGGGCTCATAGGTGGGAATAATCTCATCCAGCGATTTCTCCAGATAGAGAGCGTCGTTGATGATACTGGAGACTACATTGTGGCGGATGCTGTCCGCCTGGCTGAACTGGGAGTCCAATATCCGGCGCGCCTGGCGCTTGGCGTAGCAGTCGCTGACACTTTCCTTTACGGCGTCAATGATCTGCTGCTCATTACAGGGCTTTAAAAGATAGTGGCGGACTCCGTATTTCATGGCCTGTTTGGCGTATTCAAATTCCCCGTAGCCGGAGAGCAGGATGAACTGGGTATCCAGATCCGTCTCGGATATCCGGCCGATCAGCTCCAGCCCGTTCATGCCCGGCATGCGGATATCTGTGATGACCAGGTCCGGAGATTCATCTAAAATCATGTTGTAGGCCTCGATTCCGTTGGAACAGAGACCGGCCAGTTCAATTCCATACTGGCTCCAGTCAATAATTGTGGATATGGTCTCCCGAATGATGCGTTCATCGTCTGCAATGATCAGTTTCAGCATATGATTGGTTCTCCTTGACTTGAAATGGTATATGGATATCAGCGGTTGCGCAGTCGTCCTCATTTTTTAACTCAAGACCGCAGGCATCGCCAAACAGCAAACGGATGCGCTGGTCAATATTCATGAGACCGATGCCGAAGCCGTTCGGCTGCTTTTCCCGGCTCCTTAATTTTTCAAGAAGGTCTTCTTCAAAAACGGAACCGTTGTTTTTAACCCGGATCAGGACCTTATCGCCTTCGTGGCGCACCAGGAGTTCCACGTGGCAGGTCTCTGTCATCTCTTCCATGCCGTAGCGGATGGCATTTTCTATGAGCGGCTGTATGGTCAGCGGCGGCATCAGGATATGATGCAGATCATCGGCCACCAGGGAGACAAAGTCCAGGCGGTCCTCGAACCGTATTTTCTGTATCGTGATGTAGGCGCGGACCAGCTCCAGCTCGTAGTCCAGTTCCACCAGGGACTCGTGATTGCTGAGGGTAGAGCGGAGCAGCGTTCCGAGAGACTCTGCCATCATGGAGATCTCCGCGTTTTTGGACGCCTTTGCCCTCCAGTTGATGGATTCCAGCGTATTATAGAGGAAATGCGGGTTGATCTGGGATTCCAGCGCCTTGATCTGGGCTTCCTTGCGCAGCAGTTCATTTTTATAATTTGTGTCCACCAGGGTCCGGATCCGGGTGGCCATCCGGTCGAAACGCTGGTGAAGCCGTCCGATCTCATCGTTTCGGACGCTGTAATCGTAGGCGGACTGCTCCAGGGTGAGCTCATTTTTACTGAATCCATCCATCTTAACGATCAGTGCGTTGAAATGGCGCAGAATGGAGTAAATCAGCCACTGCGTTAAGGCAAGGGCGATCAGAATGCCGAGCACCATGATGCCCAGAATGATTTTCGCGGAGCGTCCGATGGAGTGGATGATGGAGTCAAACGGGATCAGGCTGATGTAGCGCCAGTCGTAATACGGAATCTTGCTGCTCACTGCGAAATAGGTGTGGTTGTCCACCCGAAGGGTCTGATACGTGTCGTCCTCCAGCTGGAGCGTCTGGGTTACCAGGTCTTTGGAGAGGCCGGCCGAGGAGTAGATGGTGTCCGGCCCGTCTGCCAGAATGTAGTAGCCGGTATCGAAGGTCTGGAAGGAACGGTTGATCGTATTGATCAGCCTGTCGGTATCCACGTAGATCAGCAGCCTTCCGATGGTGGAGAAATCCAGCGCCTCGATTTTCCTGATATTTCTTCCGAGAAAGAGGCCGGAAGTACTGCCGCCTCCGGTGGTCCAGCTGACCGCACCGTCGCCGGCCTCCGCATTCTCCAGGGCATTATGGATAAAAGCCGAATCGGTCCTTTCGTAGGCGGCCCAGTTGGTCGTATTGGAAAATGCATCGTTATACAGGACGATGTAGGAGACGCCGTTCTGCCGGAATGTCTCATAATAGGATGAAAGGGCGGTGTTGATGCTCCGGTTAGCATTGGAACGGACCACGGCATCATCCGACTCGTGGATCGCGGAGAGAGATGTCTGGATGGATGGCGTCGACAGGATGATGGAGGACAGGCGCTCCACATCCTTTAAATTTGCAGAGATGGTATTTGCTGAAAAACTCAAATTTCCCGCAATGGATCGGTAGAGCAGTTCATTATAGGTCTTTGACAGTATGGTAAAGCCAATGAGGGAAAACAGTAGGAGAGAGACGACGTTTAACAGTACAATAAAGAAAATCTTCCATCTCAGCGAGAGGTTTTTAAACAAGGTAAGGAGCTTTGCTTTTAAGGTTTCTGCCCGTTTTTTCATGAGAATTGACCTGCTTCTTTCTATATTTAAGATTTCGGTTGAAGTAGAAAAGCATGGTTACAAATGGTACATGGACAGTATATAATAATTGCATTGCAAACTCAAGATTTCGGAAAGGAAAGTCGGTTTTTTCTAAAAGGAAGTCGGTTTTATTTATACCGGTATCGGAGGAAACCAGTTTATAATAAACTTACAAACGAAACGGAAGAGCAACACCGTTTTCAGAAAAAGATGGAGGATATGAAAATGAAGAAGAAATTGGCAGTAGTCCTGGCCGCTTCCATGGCGGCGGTATCTCTGGCGGCATGCGGCGGCACGGCGGAAAGCGGAAGCACCACAGGAGCAGATTCTCAGACAACCGCAGGTGCAGCGGCTGAAAATACGACGGCAGCGGCTTCCGGCGACGCGTCCCTGACGGTGGCCTGGTGGGGCAACCAGACGAGAAACGAGAGGACTCAGGCGGCGCTCGATAAGTATTCGGAGCTGAACCCTGGCGTGACATTCGACGGACAGTTCTCCGAGTGGTCTGATTACTGGAATAAGCTGGCGACCGCGGCAGCAGGCCATTCGCTTCCCGATGTAATCCAGATGGATTACGCTTACCTGGATCAGTACGTTTCCAACAATCTTCTGGTGGATTTGACTCCTTATATCGAGGATGGCACCCTGAATGTGGACAACTGCAGCCAGGACATCATTAATTCCGGATCGGTTGACGGAAAGGTGTATTCCATCGCAATCGGCATCAACGCGCCGGCCATGGTCTACAACAAGACCATCACCGACCAGGCGGGAGTGGAAATCAAAGACAACATGACGCTGGACGAGTTCGTAGCAGTCAGCAAGGAAATCTACGCAAAGACCGGATGCAAGACCAACATGGCATACGGCGTCTCCCAGGAAATCTTACAGGCCATGATCCGCGGCTATGACGGCCACGTGCTCTTTGACGAAGGGAAGCTGGGCGTGGACAGCGCAGACGAATTCGTACCATTTTACAAAGTATATGAGGATGGCGTGAAGGAAGGCTGGTACATTGAACCGAGCGTATTTGCAGAGCTGACTCCGGGTTCCATTGAGCAGGATCCTCTGATCTACGGTTCCAGCCCGGAAACCATGTCATGGGTAGCGTTCTGCTGGTCAAACCAGTATGCGGCGTTTACCAACGCAGCTCCGGAGGACATAAATTTAGACTTGACCACATGGCCGTCGAAAGACCCGAAAAAGTCCAACTTCTTAAAACCGTCCCAGCTCTTCTCCGTATCGGTGGATTCCAAGGATCCGGTTACCGGTGCTAAGATTATCGACTACTGGACAAATTCCATGGACTGCAACGAGATTCTTCTGGCCGAGAGAGGCGTGCCGATCTCTTCCAAGGTTGCCGAGGAACTGGCTCCGTCTCTGACTGAGAGCGATCAGAAGGTAATCAGCTTCATCAATGATGTGGTAACACCGAATTCTTCTCAGATCAACCCTCCGTATCCGAACGGAAGCGCAGAGGTATCCGACTTAATCAACAAGCTGGGTGAAAAGGTATGCTACGGCGAACTGACTGCGGAGGAAGCGGCAGAACAGCTTTATACCGAGGGAAATAAGATCATGGCAGAAAAGGCCAAATAACAGGCTGTAAACTGAAAACATATTGAGGGTGTCCCTATTTCGGCATAATCTGACTTACGGGGCGCCCTTTTCTTGAGAATGGGAAATAATCGAGATTGAGAAATAATCGAGATTGAGAAATAATTGAGATTGGGAAAAGGAGCAGATCTATGAAAATGCTGAAAAAAGCAATGAATAATGAGCGCACGGCGGGAATCATCTTTACCATGCCGTTTACCATCGGGTTCCTGCTGTTCATGATAGTGCCGATGGGAATTTCACTGTACTATTCCTTCTGCAGCTATGATATTTTGTCTCCGCCTGTCTTTACGGGCCTGCAGAATTTCAAGACCATGTTTGCAGATGAAACGTTCTATAAATCCATTAAGGTTACCTTCTTCTTTGCATTTGTGTCTGTGCCGCTGCGTCTTTTATTTGCGCTGATCGTGGCGATGCTGCTGCTCAAGAGCACGAAGATGACCGGATTCTACCGGGCGGCTTACTACCTGCCATCCATCATCGGCGGCTCCGTTGCGGTCGCTATCCTGTGGAAGCGTATGTTTGCCACGGACGGCGTGATCAACAAGCTGCTTCAGGCAGTCGGCATCAACTGCACCATGTCCTGGCTGGGCAATACGAAGACGGCGATCTGGGTACTGATTATCCTGGCGGTGTGGCAGTTCGGCTCTTCCATGCTGATCTTTTTGTCCTCGTTAAAGCAGATTCCGCAGTCGTTATACGAGGCGGCCAATGTGGACGGCGCGAACGGCATCTCCAAATTCTTCCGGATTACACTGCCGCTTCTGACGCCGACGATCTTCTTTAACCTGGTTATGCAGATGATTAATGGTTTCCTGGCTTTTACGCAGAGCTACATCATCACCCAGGGAAAACCGATGAATTCCACACTGTTTTACACGGTGTATATGTACCAGCAGTCCTTCGAGTTCTATAACACCGGATACGGTGCGGCTCTGGCATGGGTTATGCTGGCCATGATCGGAATGATCACACTGTTCCTGTTTGCAACGAAGAAATTCTGGGTATACGAAGGAGGGCTTTAATCATGAAGGCAAAGAAAAGAATTCGCGATGTCGTATACCATGTCATTGTTTTCGGTATTGGCATTCTCATGATCTATCCGCTGATCTGGATGTTCATGAGTTCCTTTAAGGAGACCAAAACCATTTTCCAGACGGCAGGAAGCCTGATTCCCAATCCGTTTACACTGGATAATTACATCAATGGATTAAAGGGATTTGCCAAGGTTCCCTTTCTGGTATTCTTCAAAAATTCACTGTTTATCTCCGTAGTTGCCACGATAGGAACCGTGATTTCATCTGCGGTGGTGGCGTACGGGTTCGCACGTTTTGATTTCAAGGGAAAGAAAATACTGTTTGCGGCAATGCTGCTCTCCATGATGCTTCCGGCGCAGGTTTTAATGATCCCGCAGTACCTCTGGTATCAGAAGCTGGGCTGGGTGGGAAGCTACTTACCGCTGATTGTGCCGTATTTCTTTGCGATTCAGGGATTTTTCGTTTACCTGATGACGAACTTTATCGACGGAATACCGAAGGAACTGGACGAGGCGGCCAAGATCGACGGCTGTTCCTACCCGCAGATATTCGGAAGAGTAATCCTGCCGCTCATCACACCGGCCCTTGTTACAGGAGGAATCTTCTCCTTTATGTGGAGATGGGATGACTTCCTCTCCGCGCTGCTTTACGTCAATAAGTCCATTAAGTATCCGGTCAGCCTTGCGTTAAAGCTGTTCTGCGATCCGGGCTCTTCCTCGGATTACGGCGCAATGTTTGCCATGGCTTCCTTATCCATTCTTCCGTCAGTAATTATTTTTATTTTCTTCCAGAAATATCTGGTGGAGGGAATCAGTACCAGCGGGCTGAAGGGATAAAGAAGAAGGTACAAGGCACAAACGACGGTTGAAGATGGAGGAACAGGCAGATGGGAAAACTGAAATTTGACAGAAATTGTATGGAACAGACTATGGACCGGATCGTGGAACGGACGATGCGGATGGATATGACCTGGGACTGGCCCTGCGGCGTCGCGTATTACGGAATCGCGGAGGCGTATGAGGCAACGGGAAAACAGGAGTATCTGGATCTTATGAAGGAGCGGGTGGATGAACTGATCAGTCTGGGGCTTCCCGACTTTACTGTTAACACCTGCGCCATGGGGCACGTGCTGCTGACTCTGTATCAGCACACCGGCCAGGAGGTCTATAAGGATATCATAGAGGCCAAACTGAATTATCTGGAACATGAGGCGCTCCGGTTCGGAGACCATGTCCTTCAGCACACGGTGTCGGCTGACAATGACTTTCCGGAACAGTGCTGGGCGGATACGCTTTTCATGGCCGCGCTCTTTCTGCTGCGAGCTGGAGTAATGCTTGAGAGACCGGAGCTGACAGCGGATGCGCTGAAACAGTGGTACTGGCACATCCAGTATTTACAGGATGAGAAGAACGGGCTGTGGTACCATGGCTATAACCATATCACAAAGGACCATATGAGCGGGTTCTACTGGGGAAGGGCCAATTGCTGGGCGGCGTATACCATGTCCCAGGTGGCACACATTCTCCCGGAGTGTTATTTATATCCGGAGTATTTAGAGATCGCGGGAAGCTTAAACGAGCAGCTGTCGGCTCTGAAGCTGTACCAGACGGACTCCGGTTTATGGCGCACGCTGCTGGATGATAACGATTCCTACGAGGAAGTGTCGGCCTCCGCCGGGATTGCCGCGGCGATGCTGGCGAAAAAGAACCCTCTCTATTTAAAATATGTCAACAAAACGGTGCAGGGCCTTCTGGCCAATGTGACAGAGGATGGCCGCGTGATGAATGTCTCCGGAGGCACCGCTGTCATGAAGGACAGGGAAGGCTACCGCAATATCTCCCATAAATGGATTCAGGGATGGGGACAGGGCATGGCGCTCACATTTTTTGCCGGTCTTTTGCAGTACGATTCCATGAAAGGGGACGGAGCGCTTTAATTGTGTGGCTGAGAGCGAAAAAAGACAGACCTTCTCCCGGAAAAACAGGGGAAAGGCCTGTCTTTTGAATTAGGAAGACGATATTGTTATTATTCTCGTTATGTGGTATACTCCCGTCTTTGACACATGAATGAACGTATAAGTGCCACAACCCCTTTGAAATACTGGGCTTGTGGCACTTTGTACTCTCTTCACGAAATATAGTAATGTT